>CABDWT010000019.1 GCA_901456055.1 Phytobacter ursingii | reverse complement strand
AAAACACATAATAACTATACGTTGAAATAAATTTAATGCCACTTTTAATTTATCCTCTCGGCCCTCTGGACGGCTAAAATATAATTTGCTTATTATAACTCCCCGTGCCTTAATGAACTCATCAGTTCGATGTACAAACGAACGTAAAACATTTTCCGTGCAGTCCTCATTACCAGGCGCTATCGCTGATATCCCCTTCTTTTGAGTCCATACGCTTAATACTATACGTTTACTATCAATACTAATGTGTAACGGGAGTCAGTATGACCTCAAGAATTAAAGGCCTGGTAAAGTGGTTTAACGAAGACAAAGGTTTTGGTTTCATCTCTCCACTCGATGGAAGCAAAGATATCTTTGTTCATTTTTCTGCGCTTAACGGCGATAACTTCAAAACTTTATTTGAAGGTCAGAAAGTTGAATTCGCAATACACGCGGGTGATAAAGGCCCGGCAGCTGCAAACGTAATACTTTGCGATAAATAAATATTTGTGGATCTGCGACAACGATGAGGGTTCATTCCTGAGTAGACAGATCCATAGATTAATTTAGTGAAGGTAGTGAAGGGCAGATTATTCTTAACATCAGGTTAGTACATTTTTGTTCATGTATGAGTGTGCTGACCGATGTGATGAAGTGCAGGTCTGCTGCATGAACAGTCTAAAAGCAGAAGCTAACTGCTTGTAAAAACATTAAAGTGCGTAAGAGGTAAGACAACCTCCACAAGCATCACTTCTTCGATTTTAAGTGGTTTTTTTGCTAAAATACATTCCCATAACAGGTATTATTATTCTTTTATCCCTCATCATCCTTGAAAGAGTGAGTTTTTTAGGATGGTTGTATTGATTTGAATAAATCACTGCAATAGGGTATGGGAAGTTGAGAGCCTTTTGGGCGCAGCTAAAATATGTTCTCAATTTTTGGAACAGCCCGTTCATGGATGTTTAATTAAGTCATTATGACGGGAACATATATATTTACGTCCGGATACAGGTATCTCCAGAACAACCAGTTAACAAAATTATGGTGGCATATGAAAAAAGTTATTGTTTTTTTTTAATGCCGAACCGTGCAAGGTTATCAATGTTCTTAAAGGTATTACCTCTATCCGTGAGGAGTACCCAAACGGTGAAGAAATACATCTTCAGATAATGTCTGCCGGTTTTCCTTCGTTGACTACAGAGCATGGTATTGTACATGTAGCTTCAGACAGGGAACTGACATCACAGGAAATACTGGATGCTGCCAGAAAGTATCTGTAGCAAACCGTGAGGTTTTTTATTCCTCTAATGCATGTTTGATCGTGTACTGGCGGTTATAGAAGCTATATTTTCCCGTATAAATCAGATGAGAAAATAAAAAAGTACGTAAAAACCTTTGATAGCCTGCATTAAAATGCAGGCTTTTTTTACTTTATACCAGCAATACTGGTTATAGACGATGAGCGTCGATATTATCAACCTCTCGGAGGTATTGATATTATCCGTAGCGATTCAACGATTATAATTGTGCTGAATCGCAAGCATCTAACAATACGAGAGAAACGCCACGACGTAGTTGTCAGAAAACCCAATGCTCAGCTTAAGGTTTAAATGAGGAATTCATCAAGTTTTTTTCCCTCAGCCATTTGTTTAGCTATTGTTTTTGGCATGCGGCCCTGGCTACAGTCCAGGTTTTAATCTTATTATTTTCATCTAAATACTTGTATCGAGCACAGGACGATGTAATGGCCTTCCTTTAATCACTCTGAAATGCTTTGTCCTGTAAGCCTGAGGTAAACATACCGGAATATTCAGTCTGGTGGGCATGCTTTGCTAATGGCATCCGCAAGAAATTCCATGACGACAGCCGCGGAGGGATCGCGTCTCAGCTCGGGATAAGCGACCAGCCAGATATCCCTGACTGGCGGACGCGAGTCGACGGCCAGTTTTACCAGAGAACTGTCAGCATCTCCCATAAAGCAGGGTAATGTGACAAGTCCCAGCCCGCTTCTGGCGGCCTGTTGCTGCGCCATCAGGTCGCTTGCCCTGAATATTACCCGCCTTCCCTCCAGCAGCGATTCCAGCCAGTTTTGCTGTGTAATTTGTTCAAGAGAGCGCTCATAAGCAATGAACACCCAATTCTCAGGTGGAATGTCCTGCCAACAGCGGGAAGCATAAAGGCCGAAATGCATTGTGCCTATTCGGCGGATCAGCAAACCGGGATCATCGGGTCTCGTCAGGCGAACTGCGATATCCGCTTCGCCCTTACTAAGCTGAGCATGATGAGAGGTGCCTGCCAACGAGAGCGCGATATCAGGATGGCTTTGAGTGAACCCCACTACAGCAGGCGCTATCAGCTGTGCAGCGACAGCTGGAGATGCACTTATCCTTATACTGACAGCAGGTGAAGCTGATAAAGATTTTGCCTGTATATGAATCCGGTCTGCAATCCTGTTCATTTCATTCGCTACCGAGGCAATAACTTTTCCCTGTTCAGTCAGGCTGGTTTGCCGGGGTAAACGTTCGGTAAGGCGAAGCCCGAGCGAAGTTTCCAGCGCCGTTATACGGCGGCTTACCGTTGCGTGATCGACATTAAGTTCTTTAGCCGCTGCCGACATGGACCCTTTACGCGCCAGCGCGAGAAAACAATTTAAATCCTGCCAGTCCATCCATTCCTGCCTTGTGCATATCCGCACATACATAGAGCTTTTATACCCGTATTTTTCTCAATGTGAACGACTTTATAATTTTTCTCACTTAACCGTGAGGACAGCATATGCCAACCGCAATCATTATCAGCCAGCCAGGCGGACCCGAAGTACTCCACGCCACTGAAATTGAAATCAAAGCCCCCGCCCCTGATGAAGTCCAGATCCGGCATGAGGTGATAGGCGTTAATTTTGTTGATATTTACTATCGTTCAGGCCTTTATCCACAGCCCTCTTCTCCAGCAATACCCGGCTTTGAGGGGAGTGGCATAGTGATAGCAACCGGGCATAACGTCCGGACCTTTGCTCCGGGCGACAGGGTTGCCTATACCGGCAACCCGATGGGAGCCTATGCAGAAATAAGGAATATTCCGGCCAGTCGCCTCGTTAGCGTTCCCCAGAGTATCGATTTAAGAACCGCAGGAAGCTCTATGTTACGCGGACTTACCGCACATATGCTTCTTCATAAAGTCAGAAATGTCAGAGAGGGCGACTGGATTTTAGTGCATTCTGCTGCCGGAGGTCTTGGCCAGATAGTTACGCGCTGGGCAACAATGAAAGGTGCACGCGTCATCGGCACAACGGGCTCTGCTGAAAAAGTTAAAATTGCGCAGGCAGCAGGGGCAAAAGAAGTTCTCCTTCATACCGACGCCGCATGGGCGGATAAGGCACGTGAAATTTCTGATGGCCGGGGTGTACATCTTGCCATTGATGGTATCGGCGGAACCATGCTCTCTACCACGCTCAGCGTGGTACGCCCGTTTGGCACGGTGGCAAGTTTGGGCCAACCGGCTGGCCCCATTCCTCCGGTAGGCGTTGAAGAACTGGGATTCGCCCGCTCAATCGCACTGATGCGGCCAAGCTCAATGGCTTATGCTGATGACCCGGAACTTTACGCGCAGGGAGCGAGAGATCTTTTATCGGCCCTTCAGAACGGACTTATAAACCCTGTCGGGGCAGAATACCCTCTGACTCATGCCGTGGACGCACACTCAGACCTTGAAGCTGGGCGCACCACAGGAAGCGTGATACTGACTGTTTAGCACAGGATGTAATCAGAAATAGAAAACACTCTCTCTGTAATTTTTACCGCCCCATTTCACGTGTTTCGCTTTTAAGGTCCGAAGAGGTATCCAATATTGGTACCTCTTCGGACCAGTACACCAAATAACCAGCACTGGTCTACCCGCTTTTCGGCAGGTGATTGCTTTTTACGTAAATGGATGCAGGATGGGTGTACCTGGCTGATGTGTTCTCCGCCATCCCCATCCCGGCAATAATTGATACAAAACATCATGTTGGTATAAATTTTATCGAACACATTTTAAATCGTATTTATCAGATGATTATTGTTTATGTTCGAACCTGTAGGGGACCATTTCAAATCAACAAGTTACCAGTTTATCTTCACCTCCTTATTTTCATCGTGGGACATATTTGGGACATCATCGTTAAAAATCGCATCAATCTGACGTGCATGCTCGGTCAGGTGGTTTGGCGCCAGGCGAGCATACCGGCGCACCATTTCGATACTTTCCCAACCGCCTGTCTCCTGCAAAACGGATAACGGGACGCCAGACTGTATTAGCCAGCTCGCCCAGGTGTGCCTCAGGTCGTGAAACCGGAAATCCGTAATTTAGATCCGGCTCACGGGAGGGGGGTAACCTAAAATTACCAGGTTAATTGGCTATCTCTGAGCGAGTCGGACGGCTTAGCCACTGAGGGTAGGGAACCTAAAACAAGCCCTCTTTAAGTGGGAGGATGCGTACGGAAGTTTTGTCGGTCGCAGAGCTAATGATTTTAGCTCTGTATCTGCTTCATACGACACTGGTACGGGAAAATCCCGCAATTTGTGCGCCTCTCATTTCTGTGCAGGCGTAATTGCCAGAACCACCAGCAGCGGCGATATCTGGCAGTCAGATGAGCTTATTCGCAAACTATATGTGTGTGTTCAGCACTACCTTCGATCCATGCTGAGCATTGTTTTGCACTGGTCGGGATTTTTAACGTAACCGTCTTATTTGTCCCTTAAAACTGACAGACGAGAAACATAGAAGTGTTGCGAGCTTTAACCGCAGCAGGGATTCATTCAGTGTCCATACAGCAGAATCATCGGAATCAGGTATAAAAGCTCCCATTTCTTTAGGCGGTCCCGCAAACACATCAAGATTATAAAGTGAGTATTTCTTGTTATTTTCTGTCAAAAGCCGAGGGCATTCGATTTTTTCAGCATACCCTGCTTTTTATCCACACAACGACTCGTTAAACCTGATTTGGTATGGCTGGTGCGCTGCCGTTTTTGCAAACGCCTTTCCACCCTCCTTGCGTAATTCCAGGCGCGTATTAATGGCTTCTGTTGTGATAGCGCATCCGGTATTTTCTAACTCCATCACTATATAGCCGATAGCTTTCGCCATCTCCTCTTCACTCTGTTCTGTCGCTCGCATAAAACCACCTCAACGATAAGGGAATTCAGTATCGCTGACTATTACACCTTCACGCGCAGGGTTACCAGAGGGTTTCATTCGCTCAGGGTGTTTCATGGGTATTTTTGGTGATTAACGCAATGTATTTATTAAAGTATATGATTTACATATGGAATAGCATTCGGGACAGATTGCCCGGTTATGTAACCATTAAACTGACGAAGGTGGCCTGAATCGCAATCTGCCTGCGCCTATAAATAATGCGTTCTGGCGATAAAAACGCCTGCGGCGATAAGTGCCAGGACAACCGCAAGGAGCTTCATTTTACGGCTTTTCTCGAAAATGACGCTGATAAACTGAATAACGATGATGCCGATAAAAATGAGCAGTGATGTCATGTCACTGTTACTGGTGTCAGCGGTGACCGAACCCGCAGGTACTGAGGGATCCATTTCACTCATCCATGAATATTTATCGACGGAGACCAGGCATAAGAGGATAAGGCCCAGGCAATACATCAACAGTAACGCAATCCTTAAAATGTTATTCATGTTATCCCCAAATGAGTCGGCTGAATCGCTGCCAGTGATTGACAATAAAGTCACCATACGACGTATTTCTCTTAATTTCTTCCAGTGTCGGGATAAGCCCCCTGTTGTAACGGGCGCCGATAATCCTGACATCTTCCATGCTTAAAGCCGAGGGCAGTTTGTCATAATCAGCCAGTTGTCTCAGATGCTGAGCAACCAGGTTGATGTTATAGACATCTTTTTCCAGGCAATTCGCCAGCGTGCGCAACTGGTTCATGTCCATCTTTGACACATCCAGGCCCAGCGTCCTGGCCGCCGTGCGTAACTGCATGCTGACAAAACCAAAAGAGGTCTTTTCCGGCGGGTTAGTGATAGTCAAATGGCTATCGACAAAAGCAGGGCCACTCCAGTCAAATGCTCTGACTTCAAACGCGACCCTGTCGATGAAATTCGGATCGCCACCCACTTCGATCCAGCATACCCCGGCCAACAGTTCTACCGGCAAACTGTAACGTTCAGCCGCGGTTCTGATGGCGTTTTTATTATGAATAACCCAGGCATCTTTAAATTTCTGAATATAGCCGATACCCCCGCCAAACTTATCGGAAACAACTTTCCAGATGAATACATCTATCAAGCCCCAGGACGGAGAGGATTCCATCGGTTTACACACTGAAAAATCGTTATCGCTCATACAAATTCCAGTTCAGAAATTTAAAGAATAACGTGACGGGAACTCATAATACTGAGAGGGGGTATCCGTCGGAATAGCAGAAAATTCTGATACTGTAATTTCTCTTGCGCGTTATCTGACAGGGAATGGCTTTCTCTACCGACAGAAGGTGCCAGCTATCACGATGGGGGGATATTTGTGGTCGCCAGGGAGGATGTTATCACCAGGAACCTGATGCATGGGTTCCCGGTGTGTTACGGAGGGGTTAACGGCCCGTATTAAAGAAGGCCACGGTCTGCGTCAGTCGTCGGGTCTGCGCTTCCAGGGCGCTGGCGGCGGCGACCGCATGCTGTACTAACTGAGCGTTCTGATGTGTCACTGAGTCGATTTGTACCATCGATTCATTCACCTGGCTTATGCCGATACTCTGCTCATCGGTCGCAACCGAAATTTGCGACATGATGTCTGAAACGCGCTGCACGGCTTCAATCATCTCGTCGATGTGGCTTCCGGCGATTTTGATCTGCGAAGAACCGCTGTTGACTCGCGCGACCGACTCTTCTACCAGTACTTTTATCTCCTGTGCAGCCTGTGAGCTGCGCAATGACAGATTTCGGACTTCGCTGGCCACCACAGCAAACCCTTTCCCCTGCTCACCGGCGCGCGCTGCCTCGACGGCTGCGTTCAGAGCGAGAATGTTGGTCTGAAAGGCGATGCTATTGACCACTTCAATAATATTGGCGATTTTTCCGGCGCTTTCAGAGATGTCACCCATGGTGCCGTTCACATTCTGCATCACCATACCGCTGCGTGAGGCGATATCCACCGCACCGCGCGCCAGTTCGCGCGCCTGCCCGGCATTTTCTGCGTTTTGTTTTACGGCGGCGGTAATCTCTTCCATGCTGGAAGACGTTTTTTCTAGCGACACGGCCTGCTGCTCGGAATGTTCAGCAATTTCCTGATTGCCGGCGACGATATCATGCGTGCTGGTGTTAATAACCTCCGCTACTCCACGGATTTCGGCGATCACAGAGGTTAACTGTTCGCGCATCACGCCCATTTCATGTACCAGACTCTCATTATCACCGGCTTTTTTATTCACCGTCTGCGACAGATCCCCTGAGGCGATGCGGGAAACAACTTCTGCGGCATAACGCGGTTCACCGCCGAGTGTTTTCAGCGTGCTGCGATTGATGAAATAGACAAGAATCGAAAGCAGGATGCTGATGGCAACGAACTCAATAATGCTCTGGTAAAGCGAGCTCAAAAAAGCTTGCTGAATATCATCGACATACAACCCGGTTGTGATGATCCAGCCCCACGGTGCCCACGGAATGCTGTAGGCGACTTTAGGCTGCGGCTCTGTTTCGCCAGGTCGCGGGAAAATATACTTTGTGAAACCCGCATGGTCGTCTTTGGTGACAGCGACCATGTCCCGAAAAATATACACCCCATTCGCATCGGAAATATCCGGTCCTTTGCCAATGAGCGCAGCGTTTATCGGGTGCATGATGACCTGAGCCTGGTTATTAAGAATGGTAAAATAACCGGTTTCCCCATAACGCAAATCTTTAATGGTCTGAAGAGCGCGTTGCTGTGCCTCCTCTTGTGTAATCAATCCCTTGTCGGCGAGCGCGGCCTGCGTTTTAACAACATTGAGGGCCAGCTGCGATACATGCATTAACTCTCGTTCTCGCAGTGTTAGCTGGTTTTCTTTAATTTTGACTGAGCCGAAAAATAACGTTCCGGCGAGACTTAACAGCGCGACGATGAGTGGAATCCACAGTTTTTGGGCAAAGGATAATTTCATAGCATGCTAACCTGTTGTTGTTTTATATGGCTGGTTTAGCGTCGGCAACCCTGATGTATCAAACCGCGCTATATCTTTTATCGGAAATTAAAAAAAAGAAATTAATCGATAAAAACGATATATATATTTCAGATGTTCTTTTTTTGTTATAAAGAAATTAACTAATTGGTAAATAAAGAATTATTTTAAGCGTTTCAGTTGAGGGCTTTAATTCAATAAGCATAAATATGAGCGCGATCACAATAATATTTTTAGTACGACTAAAGTTGCGAAATAAAAAGCGAAATGGGGGAGGTCTGGTAGGGGAGAAAGTGTGGTAAGAAAAACCCTGAATGAAACCATTCAGGGTTTTCACAACACCATTAACGCCAAAGACGATTAACGGTTTTCTTCAATGTAACGCGCCAAATCCGCAGGGGTTTTCAGCACGGTGGCGACTTCGGTCGGCGGGATCATGCAGCCGTAAACGTCCTGCACTTCCAGCACCAGATCGACCGCCAGAATTGAATCGAGAATGTCTGATTCAATCAGTTCATCGTGAAAGCCCACTTTGCGGGATAACACTTTTTCAAACAGGGCGAGAATTTCTTGTTCCATAATAATTTCCTGGCTAATTAATTCGTGCGGGCATGGGTGTCCAGCAATTTACGATCGATTTTGCCGTTCGGATTAAGCGGCAATGCATCTTTAATAATAATTTGTGACGGCACCATGTAATGGGGGATCACTTTCGACAAGGATGTTTTGATCACCTCCGGCGCCAGATCCGTCACGCAGAACGCCGCAATACGCAGCACGCTTCCGCATGATTTCATCAGCGGCAGCACAACCGCTTCACTGATGCCGGACATCGCCAGCAGGCGGTTTTCAATCTCGTTGATTTCAATACGGTAACCATTCAGTTTGATCTGGCTATCGTTGCGGCCCTGACAATAAATAAGACCGTCTTCGTAGCCCAGATCGCCGGTTCTGTAACCGCGATATTCTTCACCTTCGCGTCGCAGCAGTTTTGCCGCGTTTTCCTGCGGCAGGCCGAGATAGCCGCGCATCACGTTTTTCCCCCAGATAATCAGCTCGCCATCGGCGGTAATTTCCATGCGGGTTTCCGGCATCATCACGCCAACGGGCAGCAGCGGGTTGTCGTTATTGAGAATGTCATCGGTAATTTCGACCACCGTAGTGGCGATAGTCGCTTCAGTCGGGCCATAGGAATTAAGAATTTTGGCCTGCGGGAAACGGCGGCGTAACTGTTTTACCAGCGCTTTATTTAATACTTCACCGATGAAGATAAAAACATTCAGTTCAGGCAGATACTCGCTATTAAACTGCGGCGACAGCAGGCGCTGATAGGCGAAAGAGGGGGTAGAAACCCAGACGGAAACCTCGTTCGCTTTCAGGCGATCCAGCCAGTTTTCCGCCGCGATATCTTCTTTCGCGTTCAGCACAATGTGACCGCCTGTAGCCAGATTTGCCAGCAGGGGGATCAGCGAGAGATCGAAGCTGAACACGGCGTGGTTCATCAGCACCGGTTTTTCCGGCAAGGAAAAGTCCTGACTTACCCACTTCATGAAATGCCATACGCTTTCCCGTCCGATCTGCACCCCTTTCGGTTTTCCGGTGCTGCCGGAGGTGAACATGATGTAAGCGAGGTCCTGCTCGGCAAGTACCTGGCCCGTCACACCGGTCGCGATGAATTGTTTCGCGGCCACATCATAATAGAAGGGGGCATTGGCGAGCTGGCAAATCTCTTTGAGACGCTCCTGCGGATAGATGCAGTCCACCGGAATGTACGGAATGTTATGCAACAGGCAGCTATACAACGCGACGGCAAATTCTGCCTGTTGGTGTCCGTAGAGCACCACCGGCGTACCGGCAGGCTGGTTGCATTGTTGATAACGTTGCGCCCAGTCAGTGACCGCGACGGACAGCTGTTGCCAGGTGATGGCTTCATCGCTACCGCTGATCGCCAGTTGCTGAGGGGACGCGGGATCGCGTAATGCCGCACGCAAGAAGTCTTGCAGTTCCAGAAGCTCGGAGTCATTTTTCATAAGGGTGACATTCCACTAAAGATGTAAAGGGAGGCCGCGGCGCTTCCCAGCGTCAAGATTCGTCCCATAAACACAGAAACCGGATGTTGAAGCCCGTTGCTCAAAGCCGGATGGCGTTTGGCAAACCATTGCAGCATGTTGTGAACAACGGAAATGGCGCCAAACAGCGCGCCGCTAATGACATAATGTCGTTCGAGTCCATTCCATGCCCCCATACAAAACAGGGTGCAGAAGATGCCAATATTTTGCGCCAGCGTTTTGTTCTGACGGAAAAAATTGTGCTTCATCAAATTCATATAAATCGGCATAAAAACCACATCCCTCAGCCATTCAGAGAGGCTGATATGGAAACGGCGCCAGAAGTCCTGTGGGGTTTTCGCCAGAATCGGCATATTAAAGTTTGCCGGAATGTTCAGGCCAAATAAGCGGCCAGCCCCGATAGCCATGTTGCTGTAGCCAGCAAAATCAAAGTAGAGGTAGGCGCTATAGGCAATCGACATCACTACGCCTACTTTCAACGTAAACGCCTCATGGCTCCACGGTTGAACGACCAGGGTATCGACCAACATAGCGAATAAAAATTTCTGGATGATCCCGGTAATAATTTGCTCTAAGGCCCCTAAAAACTGCTCACGCGTCAGCGTGAAAACCGGCTTATTGATATCCGTCATCCAGGTACGCCAGCGGTACATCGGGCCAGCCAGGATAATAAACGGCATAAACAGGTAGCAGAAATAGTGCAGGAAGTTCTGACCATCTTTCTTACTGCGATAAAGCAGCACATCGATGGCGCGGAAGGTCATAAAAGAGAGCCCGATCATACCCCAGTGGTTGTTCAGGTGTAATTTCACCAGAAACAGCGGCAGCAACGTTAATGTGACCGCCTGCCAGGTTTTTAACCAACCTTTCTCTTTTAATGTGACAAGAATATAAAAACTGAAAAATACTGCCGCCGGAACAATATAGTCGCCTTCGAAGATATAGCCCCAGCCTAATGCCGCCAGCACGGAAAAAGCGGATATATAGGTCAGTCGGTGATGCAATACGCGATTAACCAGCGCAAACACCAGCGCTGATGAGAACAAATAGAAGAAAAACATGCCTGAGCTGTACATTATTCGTCCTCAGAACTTTTGATATTCAAAATGCAATTGCAAACTCATGCTGTCATCCACGGAGGTCCACGCGACAATCGTTATCGCCAGCAGGAGATAAAGGACAAACAGGCGAATGGCGGTTTTCATCATTTAAAGTTCTCCGCGATAAAGCGAACCATAGGTACCCATGCAATTTCTGATGGGTGCAGACGATCCCAGTTCCAGCCGTTTTGATACGGCATCGCATACATATCTAAATAAGGCACCTGGTTTTCGGTCAGGATCGCCTGAATTTGCTTGTCAACCGGCTGAAAGGTATTGGTATTCGTTAGCGCCCACGGGTTAATCGGGTCAACAATCGCAATCACCTGGACATGACGCTCTTTCAAAAGCTTGATGGTCGCGCGGAAAACGTCGATTTGATTCGGTACAACAGGTGTGTCATCCCACTGCTCGGGGGTATCCCCGGCCTCATAGACCGTCTTATCCATCCACATTGTGGCTGCGCTTTGTTTGCGCGCTTTGTTTAGCTCGCGGGCATTAGCCAGCTCTTGATCCCAGTCGGGCATTGTTATGCTGGCAGGCTGTGCGGGCCAGGGTTGCGCGGCGGGCTGTGGTTCAATATTGAGCAGGTCCAGCCAGTCGTTTTTTATCATTGTGCAGAAGTTGGCAAACTGATAGCTCACTTCTTCCCAGATCAGGTCAGGGTGCCAGCCATAAATGGCCATTTCGCCAAAACTCAAATGGCTGATATCGTCCGCTTCAATATGCTTTAAGTAATTGACCAGCAAAGGACGAGCCTGCTTATCTTTCATTAATGGATCGAAAATTGAAGCCGGGAAATTATCCGCAAAGATTGCTGGCGGAAGCCCGTTTGAATAAAAGCTATCCGGGGCAAGGAGCAACACCACTTTACTGTTTGCGTTAAGGCTGTCTTTAAAACGGGAGAACAGTAAAAATTGTGTGACGTCGTCGACATAACTATCGCCATATGCCACTAAAGGTCTGTGCAATTGCTTATTGAAGTAATTATAGGCAGCGTAATGTTCATTTTCGGAAGTAGAAACTTCTGACGCTCCGATAAAGAAAATCGCATTCCCTTGTAATGCATGGGAAATGGTGGCTATTTTTTCTGCTTGCTCTTTTGGTGTGCCTTCCATCGATTTAATCATCGGCTGGAATTTAAGCGGCGGATCAAAGCTCGTCACCACCGGGTGAACGCTCAGGACCAGGATGGCGAGGAGAGCCATCAGGATATGTAGGCAGAGAGTATTTTTGATTTTCATTATCATTATAAAAAAGTAAGACTACATGACATTAACTTGTTTAAAATTTGTTGATTCTTAGCGTTACAACAAATAGACAACAATTGACACAATGGGTATTTGGACTTTATTCCAATCTATCATCTTTGACATTCTATACCAGGTGCATCTAAAAAGATGAGCATTGCTGTGTAACGGTATGTACAGCGTTAGCGTGTTAATAATAAGCGCGGCATTGATGAAGAAAGAGGGTTGCTGGCACAGACTTCTCCAGGCTTACTGCGAGTGGTAATCAACCACGATAAAGGGCCGGCAAACTGAACCGGCCCGACTGTGATGCGGTTTTAAATGATGCGACAAACCACCCTGTCCGCGCCGGGAGAGGTGCGGACAGGGTGGCGCGGCAGGGGCTCACGAGTACAGAACGGCGATCCAAATAAAAACGTGGCCTTATGAGCCGCAGGACGACCCGAGCGCATCCTGTGTGCGGTCAGCAACCCGCCGATAGCAGACGTGAAAGAGAATATCCTGCGCCATCCGATACACCAGAACGATAAAACATCAACAACACAAAAGCAGAGGTATCACTCGCTTCTCATTAGAGCAATCCATTCGCTTTTAAGTATTCCCACCAGGGGAACCCAACGACAATATGAGTAATAAACGTGAATAGCGCGACAATCGTACCGGTTAGCCACCAGGATTTTATATCGTTATAGCCGGCGGCAAAAATAATGGGGCCTGCCGCGCCGCCATAATGGGTAATACAGCCACCGTATGAGTTAGAAAATAAAATGGCTAATGAAAGGATTATCGGATCGGCGCCCGTAACCAGACCTAGTGTTGCAAATACAGGAACCATGGCAGCAACATAAGCCCCGCCGGAGGCAAATAAGTAACGAATTACAATACTAAGGAACACAATAAAAATAATAACGTTGCTTCCGACATGCATATGCGAAATATTTTCAGAGAGGAACTTCGCCAGCCAACTAAAAAAGCCAGCTTTGCTAAGCACGCCACTCAACCCGATTATTCCACCATACCAGATGAGCGTATTCCATCCTCCCTTACTTTTTAACACATCATCCCAACAAATCACATTAAACAGCAGTGCTGATGCCATGGCAATGATAGCCACAGAGCATTCATTGAGTCCCAGTTGCCGTGAGAAAATCCATCCCAGCAGAGCCAGGATGAATATGGCTATCAGCCCTTTTTCACGACGATTCATAGCGCCTATTTCGTTTAAACCTTTTAACGCAATCTCTTTATTATTGATTTTCTTTAACTCTGGCTTCGTTACTTTATACGTTATATAAGGAATGACCGAAAGCATGATTAAGCCAGGCGGCGCGCCGGCAAGTGCCCATCCTGTCCAGCTGATATGGATATGGAAGACATCTGAAATTAACTGTAGTGCCAGCGCATTACCGGCAAATGCCGTTAAAAACATATAGCTGGTGGTTTTTGTAACCATATAGATATTCACCATGAGATAGCGACCTGCTTTGCAGGGGCTTTCTTTCGGTGTTGAATTTAATGCCAGGGCAATGCTGTTGATAATCGGAAAGACGATACCGCCGCCGCGCGCTGTGTTAGAGGGAGTGGCAGGGGAAAGGATCAAATCCAGCAATACGGTGACATAACCCAGCCCAAGCGTGGTACCGCCAAACTGATAGATAAACCAGTACGCCAGGCGCTTCCCTAATCCCGTTGATACAAAAGCGGCACTGAGCGTGAATGCACTGAATACCAGCCAGGTTGTCCCGGAAGAATAACCATTTAAAACGTCGAGTGGCTTAATTGTTGAACCGCTAAAGTGAGTGATGGCAATACAAGAAGCGGCAAGTGCTGCGATGATAATAACAGGCTCAGGGTAAGGTTTACTCACCAGGCCGATGATAGCCGCAAGATAAATACTGGCCAGTATCCAGGCCTCTTTGGAAAGACCATCAGGAGGCGGTGTCATTAATGAAAGGCATATAATTAAAACCAGGAATACTATTTTTGATAACCTTGTGTTCATTTTAATTAATCCGTGTTCCATTCCTTTGATAATATCAGAGGCCTCATTTGGAAATGAGACCTCTGCCGATTCAAAAAAATAAACAGTTAATGAGAGGTGAGAAACATACCCAAGGATATAATCAGGCATGTTGTTGCGACGATTAAATCGTTATAACGTCAATTCGATGCTTTTCCGGTAACTGATACTCACTCAGCGCATCGAAATTTAAGTAACGATACGTCTCTTCACGTGCGGCATTGATTTTGTCCATATGCCAGTGGTATTGCTCAACCGTCGGCATTTTCCCCAGCATGGCCGCAATCGCACTGAGTTCAGCCGACGCCAGGAAGACGTTTGCATCGGTACCAAGACGGTGCGGGAAATTGCGGGTTGATGTTGAGACAACGCTGCTGCCTTCTTTGACCCGGGCCTGGTTACCCATACAAAGTGAGCAGCCAGCCGGTTCAATCCGTGCGCCGGAGCGGATGAATTTATTAAAATAGCCCTCGTTTGAGAGCTGTTGGGCATCCATTTTGGTGGGTGGCGCAATCCACAGGCGGGCAGGGATCTCTTTTGCCTCCGCCAGCAATTTTCCGGCGGCCCGGAAGTGACCAATGTTTGTCATGCAGGAACCAATGAACACTTCTTGTACCGGCGTCCGCGCGACTTCGGACAGTAAACGGGCGTCGTCCGGGTCATTGGGCGCGCAAACAATCGGCTCGGTAATTTCAGCCAGATCGATGTCAATAATGGCGGCGTACTCGGCATTTTCATCAGCGCTGAGTAATGATGGATTCGCCAGCCATGCTTCGATCTCTGCAATGCGTTTTTCAAGGGTTGGTGCGTGCTGATAGCCCTGGCTAATCATCCAGCGCAGCAATGTGGCATTGGAACGCAGATATTCGGCAACGTTCTCTTCTTCGAGTCGCAGGACGCAGGCCGCCGCTGAGCGCTCTGCGGACGCATCCGCCAGTTCAAAGGCCTGCTCAGCCTTCAACATCTGTAAACCTTCGATTTCCAGAATGCGACCAGAAAAAATATTGCGTTTGTTTTTCTTCTCGGTGGTCAGTAACCCTTGTTTAATGGCGTAGTACGGGATCGCGTGCACCAAATCGCGAAGAGTGATGCCTTTTTGCATTTCACCCTTAAAGCGGACCAGCACAGATTCTGGCATATCAAGCGGCATGATCCCCGTCGCGGCGGCAAACGCAACCAGCCCGGAGCCGCCCGGAAATGAGATCCCTAAGGGAAAGCGCGTATGTGAATCCGCACCGGTACCCACCGTGTCAGGAACCAGCATGCGGTTAAGCCATGAGTGGATAATTCCGTCGCCGGGTTTCAGCGCCACGCCTTTTCTGCTGGTGATGAACTGAGGCAGCGTTTCATGCAAATTCACGTCGACAGGTTTTGGATAGGCTGACGTGTGGCAAAACGACTGCATGACCAGGTCGGCAGAAAACCCTAAGCATGCAAGGTCCGTCAGTTCATCGCGTGTCATCCCGCCGGTTGTATCCTGCGACCCGACGGTGGTGATTTTAGGTTCACAATATTGCCCAGGACGAATACCTTCAACGCCGCATGCCCTGCCCACCATCTTCTGCGCCAGCGTAAACCCGGCAGAAGATGGCGCAGGCGCTTTAGCTTTCCTGAAAATGGACGTTGCCGGCAGGCCTAAAGACGCCCGAGCTCTTGCCGTTAAACTGCGGCCAATGATCAATGGAATGCGCCCCCCCGCCTGGACTTCATCCAGCAAGACTTCTGTTTTCAGGCGGAAGGAGGTAATAAGCGTCTGATCGTGATGGTTGCGAATTTCTCCCTTGTACGGATAAAGATCAATCAGCATCCCGGTGGACAAACCGGAGACATCCACTTCAACAGGTAATGCGCCGGAGTCCTCCAGCGTATTGAAAAAGATAGGCGCAATTTTTCCACCCAAGACAACGCCCCCGCTGCGTTTATTGGGTACGAAGGGAATATCCTTTCCGATATGCCAGAGGATGGAGTTTGTCGCAGATTTTCGGGAAGAGCCGGTACCCACCACATCGCCGACGTAAGCAAGCGGATACTGCCGGGCTTTTAATTCTTGTATCCGGGAGAGCGGACCGTATTGCCCGAGTTGGTCAGGGTTCACGCCTTCTCTCGGAGAACTCAACATCGAGAGCGCATGCAGGGGAATATCCGGGCGCGACCACGCCTCAGGGGCCGGTGAAAGGTCATCAGTGTTGGTCTCACCGGGTACTTTGAAAACCGTCAACGTCATTTTTTCATCAAGCGTAGCGCGTTCGGTAAACCACTCGGCATTCGCCCATGAGTCAATAACCGCTTTTGCATGCACATTCCCGTTACGGGCTTTTTGCTCGATATCGTTAAACTTTTCAAAGATAAGAATAGTATGACTCAGTTTATTAGCCGCTAACTGAGCCAGTTCAGTATCATCCAATGAATCAATGAGAGGCTGAATATTATAGCCACCCTGCATGGTACCCAGAATGGTGATAGCGTCCTCTGGCGTAATGCCGAATTCACTTGTTTTTGTTTTGATAATTCGGTCAAGGAATTCTGCTTTCACTTTCGCCGCAGCATCAACGCCGGGAGAAACCTGGTTAATTAACAGATTGATTAAAACTTCGCGCTCCTCGCATTGTTTATTTTCGAGGAGGGTAATTAATTCGCTGACCTGTTGAGCGGTTAATGGTTTTGCCGGGATTCCATTTTTTGCGCGCTCAGCGACATGCTTCTTATATTCTTCAAACATAAAATATCCTGACCTTATGATAGGAAATTAAAAATGTGCTATGGTGTTTTTTACATCAAATAATCATGTTGCTATTTTTAATAGCCTTTCTTCAAATTCAGCTATTCTCTCAAGGCCATAATTCCATTCACCAAACCCTGATTCCGAATTAATATGACCAGCATCACCCATGTCGATAAGCTCGCATCCCCAGCAGTCAGACCAGAATACCGCACGGTTGAATGACATCAGCGGGTCATTACGACTGGCAAAGACAATGCCAGGGACGTTCAGTTTTGACGCGGTGACGATTTCTTCAAGTTCAAAACAGGAAGGTTCAGCCGGCGCGACCATAACAATTCCGACAATATTTGAAGCCTGGCGTTGGACCTGATACCAGGACGCAAGGGCACCAAAGCTATGACCAATTAAAATAACGGGTAACGTGCAAGTGGTTAATTCCCTGCGGATAGCGGCGCACCAGTTTTCAATATCCGGCTGGATCCAGTTTCGTTGGCTTATTCTTTTCCAGCGAGGTAAATGGCGCGCCCAACAGGTTTGCCAGTGGTACTCGTCACTATCCCTCAATCCCGGAACCAGAATCGTGGTGAAAGAATTATCCAGTGCTAACAGGCGCGATATTGTCATGGTAAATTCCATCTATCTTTCGTTTTCCGCCCTCAGGCTGGAAAACGGGAAAGGAGCCAGGTTACGGCCAGAAGATCCGCGCTTCCTCCCGGGCTTAAATTACGGGCGATAAACGCATTGTCCATATTAAAAAGGGCCTGCCTGAATCTGTTGCCGGTAAGATTTTTAATACCCATGAGTCTGGACGCATACCGTCTGGCATAGCGCAACCCCGTGATGCCGCCTCGCGAGAGGATATTGGTGTCAGGATTATGCGCAATGAATGAAAGCAAAACCCGCAGTAACGCCTCTTCTGGCGAATAACCCGACGCTATGGCTTTTTCCCATACGGGTAATCCATAGCGTCTTACCGTCATAAATCCGCTTTCAGCTTCACCACGGGCCCCCGTGAAGCCATGATCCCGAAACAATTGCTCACCTTTGGTCTTCGCATCGCCATGTTGTTTCAACTCACGGCTCACCATACCGGCGCAGATGGCACTGATTTCAAGGCAGAGCGCGCTGCGGTTGAGCTCCTCACCCTTGCCTTGCAGACGCCCGGCGGCAGAACAAAGCAGGCCAAGCGAAAATATTCCCCCCTTGTGGGTGTTGATCCCCCCCGTCGCGCGGAACATCGCCTGCTCGCACGCAAGACCGATAGGGCGGATAGCCCGCAGTGTCTGTTCGGGCTCTTGCCTGGCTGTCTGCATCCCTTTGGAGACAAACAACGCAAACCACGGGGCAATAGCCGCAATACTGGACATAAAAAGCTTCATATTCATGTCCGTATGCGAGCCATTATTGTGACGGTCTACCAGCCCCGGTTTGGGGGTCAAAATCACTTCGCGGTACATCGCTTCCGCGGCAAGCTCAGCAACATTAAGCCCCTCAACCCACGGTTCATTTCTGATGGCAGAAATAGTCATTAATCCTCGCCTCCATGACAGTTTGCAGCGAAAGAAGCGAATGGCGCCGCATACGCGAACAGACATGTGCGGGTTCATCACAGATGAAGCAACGTCTTTTATTTTCACCGACGGCGTTGCGGCTCAATAAACCGCTATCCGGGCAAAACACATCGATATCCCACAACCGGCCCAGAGGATGACGCTCCTCAAGGAGAACGGTGGCCTTTTTGACCAGCAACGCGGGCGCGTTAACGGACCAGAATGACTCTGGTCCGGTGACAAGCTGGCGAGCATCGTGCCGGATGATTTCCCAGCCATTAGCGAGAATGAGCCCGGAGAGGGCCTCATTCGCGACCCCCATTACGGCCCTGGAGACAGGCGTGTCTTTTATGTCGCCGGGCCAGACCAGAGTCGTTGAGATGAGCGTCTGCCCCCAGCACGTTAACCAGTGCTGTTGTTGCGCTGCCCGGGTTTCTCGGGATGCTAATAGTTGCGCTAATGAAACGGGTGAGCACGATGCGTCTGCCATAGCGTTCATTACTCTTTTACCTGCCGCACGACATCAATGACGCTTCCATCGCGGTAACGAACAATGCCCACGATTTTGGCGGTAAATTCGATGGCTTTTGGATGGCCGCAGATTTCCAGCGCTCGCTGATGTAAATCCTCAATACTCACTACCGGTAACCCGGCAGCCACTAACCGCTGATGAATTTCAGGGCGGGAAGGATTTACGGCAATACCGTGATCGGTAACCAGAACATCAATACTTTCACCCGGCGTCACGCAGGTTGTTACTTGCTTCACCACCGTTGGAATTCGGCTACGGATAAGCGGGGCCACCACCACCGTCAGGTTTGCAGCCGCCGCAACATCACAGTGACCGCCGGAAGCGCCGCGCATCACGCCATCTGAGCCTGTCAGCACGTTAACGTTGAAAGCGGTATCGATTTCAAGGGCGCTTAAAATAACAATATCGACCTGATCACAGCATGCCGCTTTGGATGACGGATTCGCGTAGACATTCGTTGAGATTTCAACATGATTGGGGTTTCTGGCCAGAGAGGCCGCGGCGGCGCCGTCAAAACTCTGGGTATCGAGCAGTTTGGCGATCAATCCTTTTTCATGAAGATCCACAATACTGCCGGTGATGCCGCCTAAGGCGAAACTCGCCGTAATGTTTTTCTTTTTCATGCGCGATTCTAAAAAGCGCGTACAGGCCGTTGACGCAGCGCCAGAACCGGTCTGAATGGAAAAACCCTGTTCGAAGTAGCCAGAGTGCTCGACCACATCCGCAGCGGAGCGGGCGATCATCAACTCACGGGGGTTGCTGGTTACGCGGGCTGCGCCGACGCTGATTTTTGCCGGGTCGCCAACGCTGTCAATTTTTACGATGTAATCGACCTGGTCCTGAACAATGCTTGCGGGCATATAAGGGAAGGGCTCGATAGATTCAGTCAGCAGTACCACGCGTTTAGCGTACTGCGCGTCCACCATCGCATATCCGAGCGAGCCACAGAGTGATTTACCGCCGCTACCACTCGCATTGCCATATTCATCGGCACATGAGACGGCCAGGAAGGCGACATCAATATTAATTTCGCCTTTCTGGATAAGATTAACGCGACCGCCGTGTGAATGAATTTCTACTGGTTGCGCCATCAGACCATGCGAAATTGCATCG
Organism: Phytobacter ursingii; assembly: GCA_901456055.1. Classification (GTDB taxonomy): domain Bacteria; phylum Pseudomonadota; class Gammaproteobacteria; order Enterobacterales; family Enterobacteriaceae; genus Phytobacter; species Phytobacter ursingii. The sequence continues at coordinate 539,935 of CABDWT010000019.1, read as the reverse complement.
GCTAATTCCCCGCGCATGCCGGAGGTATAAATCTTAGTAATGACACCGTTACGGATATGCTGAATTAAGGGGGCATTGCAGGTCATTAATGAACTGGAAGCCAGGGTGATATTTTTCAGCCCCAATGAGGCGAGTTTATCGACGACAAGATTGATAACTTTATCGCCTTCACGAAAGGCATGATGAAATGAAATCGTCATCCCATCACGTAATTCGCAGCGGTCGACAATCTCATCCAGACTGTCGCAAAGTTTACGCTGGTGCTTTTGTCTGACATCGGCCAGGTAGGGGGTTGTTGCATTGGCATGGGTAAACGCTACATATTCTTTTGCCTGCCCGACCTGTTCTTGTAAAGCTTCGATTAATTTGCTCATCTTTATTATCCCGACGATTAGTGGCGAATGCCTGATGCATTTTTTCTCTCAAGAACGACCCTGGCGTGATTGATGATTGGCGCATCGATCATTTTACCATTCAGAGAAATGACACCCAGCCCACTGCGTTCACCCTTTTCGGCAGCAGCAATAACGCGTTCTGCATAATCAACCTCTTCCTGGGTTGGCGCATAGGCGTTATGAAGCAATTCAATTTGCCGTGGATTAATTAAAGATTTACCGTTGAAGCCCATGCGACGAATTAAATCCACCTCTTTCAGGAAGCCTTCTTCATCGTTCACATCGCCATAGACAACGTCAAACGCATCAATACCTGCAGCACGCGCCGCATGGAGAACGGCACAACGCGCGTAAAACAGCTCTGTACCGTCTCCGCGTTCTGTTTGCATATCCATCACATAGTCGAATGCGGCTAATGCAATACCCATCAGACGCTCTGAAGAGCGGGCAATGGCCACAGCATTGATGACGCCAATCGCAGACTCAATCGCTGCCATCACCTGTGTGGAGCCAACCTCACGACCACAGCTTTCCTCAATACGCACAATTTCACGTTCAAGCTGGTGAATATCTTCTGGCGTATCTGTTTTCGGCAAGCGAATAACATCGACCCCGGCGCGTACCGCCGCCTCAAGGTCTTTTAATCCGAAGGGGGTGTTCAGCGGGTTAATGCGCACCACCGTTTCGATATCTTTATACATAGGGTGCTGGAGGGCATTGAAAACCAATATGCGTGCGCTGTCTTTCTCTCTTAAAGACACGGCGTCTTCAAGGTCAAACATGATCGAGTCTGGTTTATAAATAAAAGCGGTCGATAACATAGAAGCGCTTGAGCCCGGTAAGAAAAGCATGCTGCGGCGTAATTTTTTCATTGTAATTTCTCCCAGTTAATCTCATCGCTACAGGTTCCTCGCATGATCGCGACTTGCATCCGGGAGCGAATAACACAATCCAGCGCGCCTTTATCATCAACGATGATTTGCCCGTGCGTGACATTGAATGCGGCTAACGTTTCTTTGACGACCTGAGTAATTTGCTCGCCAAATTGCTTCATCACTTCACTATTAATAACAATATCCAGCCCGCTATCAGAAGGGCTAACTTTCACCATTAGGTCGCTCGATTCCAGCGTGCCCGCCAGAGCTGCCTGTATAATTTTCATGTCAGAGTCCTACGCTAATACTTATAAGATTCCCTGCCAGATGTTGTTCCGGCAAGTCAGGGTGATTTACTTTCAGCCAGTTGTATAAGTAAGGCATGGTACTGTCGGGCACCATATTTCTTGCAACTGACAGTTTGTTTTTGTTCAAAAGGGCGCGAACAGCTGATGCTGATATTGGATAATTATTCTCATCAGTTTTTCTGTCGATTTCATGCACTTTAATGGCCGGAGAGGGAATAACTAATTCGTCTTCAAGCCAGTGGTGCATCGCCTGGTTATACTGGGCTGTAACTTTACAATATGGCTCAGTACCAACGAAACGATGGGTAATTCCCAGTGAGGGCGCAATATAACGTCGAAATATAATCAAATCGATTGCGGAATAGACATCATTCACCACCTGTTTCTCTTTTAAGAAATAGCTGGGAAAAGTGCCGCGTGAAATAATGTATCTGGAACCCGGATGTACCGTTACATTAGAGAGATGTTTTACCCCGTCACGTACCATTGCAAGGCGATCATGAAAGGAGAACTGAGAGACGTTTTCCTCCACAACGAACACATGCAGCCAGTCGCACGCACAGGCGGCCTGCTCGATAAGGAACTGGTGTCCTGACGTGAACGGGTTCGCATTCATGACGATACCGCCAATATTGGTCGCCGGAATGAAAAAATCTGCGCGAAGTTTCTTACAGTAACGGTGGATCCCCACCGGGGTGTTTTCCATTAACGCGGCTTTGCCATCAAGGGTAGCTAAAGGAAAAAAGCCACAGCCCCGGAAAGATTTAACGTTATCAGGGCAGGTTAAAAGAAACAGATGATGATCGCCATTTTGGTTTGCCAGGTTTTCCGCTTCACGAATCAACTGTAATCCCAGCGATGTGCCGCGCCATTCAATATGCACGGCAATACATTTTAATGTATTGCCCGCAAGTCCAGCACAGGCAATTAATTCTTTGCCTGAACGTGCAATAACGAATTGCCCGACATCATCATCTATTCCTAATCCATTACTTTGCAGAAAACGGATAATCTCGTCTTTGAGAACACCGTTGCTAGTTTCAACAGTGTCGAATTCTAGCTTTTCTTCGGCATACATCTACATTTCTCCTGACCTGGTGTTCATCAATACTGAATTATGTCTGTGTTATGACGAGCTAATTAAATAGAAAATGAGTTGGCCGGCGACGTTGACTCGACAATGGTATTGGTCAGTCTGCCTAATTTTTCGATGGCGACTTCGACACAATCACCTTCGTGCATGAACAAAGGGGGATTGCGTTTTTTACCGACGCCACCAGGTGAACCTGTAATAATGACATCGCCAGGGCTAAGCATCGTGAATGTGCTGATATAAGAAATGAGATCGGCGACTTTGTGAATCATGCTGGCCGTGGAATCATTTTGCACCAGCATGCCATTCAGCCAGGTCTGAATAGATAATGCGTGCGGATCCGGGATTTCATCAACGGTGGTCATGTAGGGACCGAAAGCGCCGGTCTGACGCCAGTTCTTACCCGCAGTAAACCATGCGTGCTGCCAGTCGCGAACCGAACCGTCCATGTAACAGCTATAGCCTGCGACATGGTTTAAAGCATCCTGGCGATGAATGTTCTCGCCCGCTTTTCCGATGATCACGGCCAGTTCGCCTTCGTAATCAAATTCCTCAGTCAGATTCGGTTTGATTACCGGTCGTGCATGGCCCGTCTGTGAATCCGGGAAGCGAATAAATAATGTTGGCGCATTGTTGGTTTCGGCGAACTCCTTTCTTTTTTCTGCATAGTTCATTCCCACGCAAAAAATTTTCCCGGGTTCCTCAATAACCGGTAAGAACGTAATATCTTTATCTGTAATGTCCGCCGGGTAATCAACATATTGCTGTGCGACATCGAGAGCATCCCATTGCAGGAGATCTTTCAATGTTGGATATTGCTGACCAATTTTTTGACCAAGATCGATAATGCCTGCTTCGGTATAAATACCGTAACTTTTACGACCGTGATGAATGTAACTTGCAAGTTTCATAATGACACCTAATTCTGGCTTTTAAACTTTATTTACTCACGCCAGGTAATGGCGTGAGTGGTAGATCGATGGCGGTTATTTTGATGTTTCTGCAGGCACCAGATTTGCTTTCGCGCCTGAGGCAAGATGTGTTGCGACAATCATGCCCAGTACCAGCAACGCAATAATGAATGCGGTCATGCCTGCCCAGCCGGTTGAGTGGAAGACGAAACCGTTCAGGAATCCAATCACTGAGCCGCCCATGTAGTAGAAGAACAAATAGAGGGCGACGGCCTGTCCGCGGGCATGGGTGGCATTTTTACTTACCCAGCTCAGACCGATGGAATGGCAACCGAAGAAGCATGCGGTGAAGATGACAGCACCCATGATGAAGGTGATGACGTTCGAGGTTAATGTCAGCAACATCCCCAGAGACATGATGGCGAACAACACGCGAAGCACATTCATGCTGCCATATTTAGCGGAGAACCGACCGGCCTGCGGCGCCGTGAAAAAGCTTAATGCAAAGCTAAATGAGAGCAGCCCGGCGTTGGCAGGGGAAATATGGAACGGCTCGCCTTTAAGGAAAAATGCCAGGTAATTGTAGAGCGAGGTGAAGGTACCAAAAATGATAAAGCTAATAACGAATGCCAGTGCGATTTTTTTATTTTGAAAATGCGAAGCTGCGCCCTTCACGACACGAAATACATTCAGCGTTTCCGTTGGCTTGAAGTTTTTAGAGGCGGGAAGAATAAAGTAAACCAGTACGGCAACAACAATCAGACTTGCCGCAAAACCATAGAAAATAGTGTTTATAGAGATGTGTTCAATCAACTGACTGGCCACGATACGGCCCGACATTCCGCCCATTGAGTTGCCAAACACAAAATAGCCGGTGACGACGCCTGCAACGACAGGGGCCACTTCTTCGCTAATGTACGCGGTTGCCGCAGCGGCAATACCGCTCAGGGCCAGCCCAATAACGGCACGTAACGCCACCAACATCGCCCATGACTGGACCAACGGACAAAGAATGGTGAGTAATCCACCCAGTAATAAGGAGACAATAATCAGGCGTTTACGACCATAATGATCGGAAAGCGTACCCGTGAACAACAAACCAATCGCAAGCAGGGCAGTTTCTGCGGAAAGAATAATACTGACCTGGCTGACGGGAACATCATATTCAACCGCGAGTACAGGTAACAAAGGCTGGATAAAAAATAAAGATGCTAGTTCAGCCAAACCTGACAGTGCTAAAGCAAATATTACACGGATGTATTGACTCGCTGTTACATCGCCGGAACCACCTGAAATATTTTTAACGTTCGTTGTAGCCATAATATCCTCGACATTATCTTTCTGGTACAGAGCTTCTTAGCCATGAGAGACTAAAGGTATTAATCGGTAAAGATTTTAAAAGGCTGGCCGATGTTCAGATAACTTCCGCTAAAGCGACTTGCGGAACATAAACACTGCCCTCAAACAATTTACGTGTGGTTCTGATTACAGCAGCACGGGTATTTTCTATTTTATTTCCGTCTTTTAATAATGAGACTGTAATTTTACCACTTGGGTGTTCGATATTTACAATATTGGTAAACGTATCTTTCGGTTGATCGCTAATGATTTTCTGGGCAACAGAGCCTTCAATGATCGTGGCTGTTGAAATCCCAATAGAGCCGGTAATAGCCAGTGACTTATGGCAGTTATGCGGCATGAAATAGCGAACCTTAATTGTGCCACCCGCCGTGGGTTTGCTAAGAAGCACAGGTTTAGGAATAACTTTGTCGGTCACATCACCAAAACCCATGGCCTCGCCAGCCTTAAGACGGATTTTTTCCAGACGCTGCATAAACGTCAGGTCGGCTTCCAGTTCTGCCGGAGATTCACCACCGGTTTTATCCATCTGCTGGGCATCGATTAAGATCATCGGCATCGCCATATCAATGCAGGTGACTTCCACCCCCTCAAAGCGATCCGTTGTGTTACCGGTTGGGAGTAATTTACCGGTTTTACAGCCAGCAGAGTTGAGGAACGTTAAACCGACCGGAGCCGCAGCCCCTGGCACACCATCGATTTGCGTATCACCTTCATAGCAAACCTTGAAATCCGGCGTTTGCACTTCGGCGTCAACAAAGGTTCCCGTGTTGAGATTGCGGATGCGGACGGTGGTCACAGGGTTTTTTGCCGCAACCAGTCCTTTTTCGATGGCGAAGGGGCCGACTGCACATAACATATTTCCGCAGTTTGGCGTGGTATCAACACGGCGCTCTTTCACCATAACCTGGGCAAACAGATAGTCAATATCCGCATCCGGGCTTTCGGACCGGCTCACAATCGCCACTTTGCTGGTTTGCGGGCTACCGCCACCGATACCATCAATTTCCAGCTCATGGCCTGCCCCCATCAAAGACAGCAGAACAGCGTCACGTTCCTGAACGTCAGCGGGCAGATCGCTTGCCAGAATAACGGGTCCCTTTGAAGTACCGCCGCGCATCAGTACGCAAGGTATGTTGAACATAGGTTTTCTCTTTCCACATGTTAAATGATGCAGTAAGCGTCCCACATGCTGATAAATAACTCTAATGTCAAAAAACGAAGGATTAATGCGTTTTACACATTAATAAGCTGTCGGTTACGATGGTCTACTATCGGGGTAAACGTGGGGGAATAAACATGCAGCATGAATTACAGGGTATTCAAGCTTTTGTTAAGATTGCGGAAATTGGCTGTTTCACAAGGGCGTCACAATTTTTACACATCTCCCAGCCCGCCTTAACAAGGAGAATAAAAAAGCTGGAGGAGAGCCTGGGTACAACGTTATTTGAACGGTCGACCCGGCGAGTAAAACTGACGGCCGTGGGGCGAGATTTCCTGCCTAAGGCAAAGAATCTCATCGATTTTTATGAAAGCTCGATTCTCAGCATCAAAGAGATGGCAACGCATCAAACAGGGGTCATTACGCTCTCCTGTTTACCTACCGCCGCGTTCTATTTCTTGCCCTCTGTTATCCGTGATTACAATGAACATTACCCGAATATTCGCATCCGCATTCTTGAGCATAGTGCCAGCGACTGCCTCGAAGCTGTGCTTAATGGCGACGCAGATTTCGGCATAAATATGATAAACATCACACATCCAAATATCGAGTTTACCCCACTGGTGAATGAGCCTTTTGTCCTTGCCTGCAAACGCGATCATGAACTCGCCAAAAAATCGCTGGTGATGTGGGAAGACCTGGCCGGACTGCGGCTCATCGGGGTGCGTAAATCGAGCGGCAACCGACTCCTGATTGACCAGGCCCTCGAAGGATTCGACTGGCAGCCGAACTGGTTTTACGAAGTGAGGCATCTCTCAACCTCGCTCGGGATGGTGGAAGCGGGCCTGGGGGTCGCGGTTGTCCCCAGCCTGGCAATGCCTACCGATGAGCATCATGTACTGGTCAGCCGTCCTCTTATCGAACCCGTTATCAGAAGAACACTCGGCCTGGTTTTAAGAAGGGGAGATTCGTTGAGCCCCGCGGCTGAGAAATTTCGCGAGATGTTGATGAAACTGTGGTCGCAGGATAAAACCAGCCCCTGGATTGGCAAATTCAGTCATTAAGCTCAAGGAGACGGGCTATCGGGCATGAGGAGGTCTGGAAAGTGGGTCTGTCAGGCGCTTACGCGTAACGGACACCTCAGTGTTATGCAATATGTACTGAGGTGTCCGTTATGCTATCGACGATTAAGATCGTTCTTCTGCGTGGGTATCGCTCACTATGCCCTGGCGGGTATGAGCTTCCTTGTAACATCTGCGCTGGCGCTTTCTCGCCGAACGACGGTACCAGGGAGCGTGAAGTGGCTGACCACCTCATTCAGGATTTCGGTTCTGGCGTTGAGGTTATTGGCCGAAGTCGTAACCTGTTGAACAAGCCCGGCATTCTGCTGTGTCGCCCGGTCCAGTTCCGCCACCGCATGGTTGAGCTGTGAAATCCCCTTACTTTGTTCATCGGAGGCCAGCGCAATCTCACCGATAAGCGTATTCACGCTGGTGACATTCACTTTCACCTCTGACATGGCCGTGCCAGCAGCCTCTGTAATCTCTTTGCCCTCATGCACCGAAACGATGGCTGATTTTATCAGGGACTCGATTTCACGTGCGGCCGTTGCGCTACGCTGGGCAAGGGAACGCACTTCCGTTGCCACGACAGCAAAGCCACGCCCCTGTTCACCGGCTCGCGCCGCTTCTACCGCAGCGTTAAGCGCAAGGATATTGGTCTGGAAAGCAATGCTATTGATGGTTGAGGTGAACTGGCGAATCTGTTCAGACCCGTCCGCGATACGGCTCATGGTGCTGGCGAGATTCTCAACCAGTTCGCTGGCTTTTTCCGTCGTGTGTGCGGTTGTGACAGACAGATCGCGAACCTGGCGGGCGTTATCGGCGTTATGACTTACCGTCGAGGTTAACTCTTCCATACTCGTCGCTGCCTGCTCCAGAGATGCCGCCTGCCGCGTGGTCCGATCTGCAAGTTCGCTGTTCCCTGCGGCAATCTCACTCGCTTCGCGATGCAGAGCGTCGCTGTTTTCGCTGATTGCGGTGACCGTCTTGAGCAGGCTGTGCTGCATTTCACGCACCAGAGGAATCATCTGTCCGACACAGTTTCGCCCAATATCTTTTGGCTCACGGGTCAGGTCACCCTGCGCAATGGTATGGAAGTAAGAGCGAATATCGCCAACCGGTTTAACCAGATGGATGACCAGATAACAGTCGCAGAACAGTACCAGCCCGCCGATGGCAAACAGCGCGATGAGCAGCACCACATTCAGTCGCTTACCGTCAGACGAATTCAGGGCACTGTCGAAAACGGAATGCTGTGTCAGGTCTTTAATTCGCGCCGTGGCTTCTGTTTCCCAGTTAGCGGAGGTACCCGACAACGCCTGGGACAGAGATGCCCACTCCTGACCTGCGGGGATTTCATTTTTGAGCGCCTGTTTCTCAGTGTCTAAGCCATGTTGTAAAACCAGGGTGGCATGAGCGAGGAAAAGGGCCTGTTGTGTTTGCGCCGCACTCTGTTCGGCGTAGTTGTTCATGTTGTGAGCTGTGTAAGCGGCATAACCGCCGGTCGCGGTGATAAGTGCAAATGCCGTGAGGAGAATGCATAGCACAACGCGGCGGATGGTGAAGTTTTTCAAAGAGTTCATAGTCGCGCTCTGTTTTAGAGAGGTGGCTTAAAGCGTAAACGGCACGCAATGTAAATCGCTCGATATTTGATAGTGTGCGATTTAATTGGAGTCTAACAGGAGCGTTGATAAATAAATACAGGGGGGGAAGAAATAATTTTGCAAAGAAACTATATACATTTTGCTTTCAAAACCCAGGACGCAAAATGCCCTTTGTTTTTTATAAGAATATGCGAAACGTACAAACTTTAATCGTTTATTCCTTGCTCAACGATAGTCTTTACCGTCGTTACGGAGGCGGATGTCGGCGGAAGGTGCAGGCGATGTCTGCCTCATGGCCAGACATCGCCGCTGCGTTTATGGCTCCATCACGAGCACCACTTTCCCGATATGCGCACTGGCATCGAGCATCCGGTGTGCTTCGCTCGCCTGTGTCAGAGGAAAGGTTTTAAAGACTTGCGGTTTCACCGACCCGGTTTCAATTAACGGCAACACATTTTTGCTGAGGGCATCAATTAATTCTGCTTTTTCCTCTGGCGTACGTGAACGCAGTGTGGAGCCCAGATGGGTGAGCCGTTTGCTAAGCATAGGGAACAAATTGACCTCTTTAGCCACGCCGCCAATCACGCCAATCTGCACGATGCGACCGTTCATCGCGGCAGCGGCATAATTGCGGGCAACGTAATCCCCGGCCACGATGTCGAGAATAATATCCGCGCCATGCCCGTCGGTTTCACGATGAACGGCATCCACGAAGTCTTCCTCTTTATACAAGATGGCGACATCTGCCCCCAGTTTCAGGCTGGCCTGACGATGCGCTTCTGAACCGACCGTGGTGATGATTTTTGCGGCGCAAAAGGCTTTTGCCAGCATGGTTGCTGTCGTGCCAATACCGGATGCGCCGCCATGAATCAGGATAATATCGCCAGCTTTAAACTGACCGCGCTGGAACATATTGAGCCAGACCGTCATAAACGTTTCAGGTAAGGCAGCGGCTTCGGTCAGGCTAAGCTCGCACGGCAATGGCAGAACATTGATTTCATCCGCTACGCAGTATTGCGCATAACCACCGCCCGGGATCAGCGCGGCCACATGATCGCCCGGTTTGACGCGTTGTACTTTGCTACCGACTGCCACAATCACGCCGGAGACTTCCAGACCGGGTATATCCGAGGCGCCCGGCGGCGGTGCATATTGCCCTTTGCGTTGCATGACATCAGGTCCGTTAACACCTGCTGCGGCAATCTGAATCAACACTTCATTCTCTTTGGGGCGCGGTACCGGGCGTGTTGTTGCTTGCAGAACCTCCGGGCCGCCGGGTTCGGTAATCTCGATGGCAGTCATGGTTTCGATGACGTTCGTTTGTTCAGACATATTTTCTCCTCTGTCGGCGCGTTTTTAGCGATGCGACGGCGTTGATGTACTGATTAAAAGATGGGCGCACAGCGCCGTAAGTGCAAAGAGTGCCCCGGTTAGCGCCAGCCCGTGCCAGCCGAGTGACGCCGATGTGGTGGCCGCAACCGCCGTTCCCGTTGCGCCGCCAAGAAAATAGCTGGTCATAAACAGGGTATTAAGGCGGCTTCGCGCGGTGGCCGAAAGCGCGGTGATGCGACTCTGATTCGCCACCAGGCCCGCACGGTTACCGATATCGATCATCGCCATCGCCACGATAAGTAACCACAGATGTGAAGCACTGACGCCCACCAGCGCAAAAGCCGCTGCCAATAGCAATGCGCCGGCGAAAAGCATCTTACCGGAGCCCACACGGTCGACCATCCGGCCAATCGCCGGGGAGGCCAGCAAACCGGCAATGCCGACGAAGCCAAATGCGCCCACGGCGCCGGGGCCAAAGTCATAGGGCGGACGCGCCATCAACATAGCGAGCGTAGACCATAATGCGGAGAAGGCGGCAAACATCAGAAATCCGGTAACGCAGGCGGCACGAACGGTGGGTTCACCTTTAAATAGCGTCCACAGTGAACACAGTAAGGCGGTATAGGGGAGCGATGTGGCCTGCCCGGTAGACGGGAAGCGAAGAATAATCACCGCTATAACCAGTACATCAATGGCGACGGCAATGAAAAACATCATACGCCAGCCCTCGCTGGCACCGATAAAACCACTTAAGGTGCGGGCAAACAGTAAACCTGCCGAGAGGCCGCTCAACAGCGTTCCCACGACTCGCCCACGCAGGCTGGGATCGGCCAGGCCCGACATCGTAGGGATAATAATTTGCGCGCTCACGGCACTGGCGCCGACGGCGAAGCTGGCAAGTTTTAACAGATTAAAATTGGGGGCGATGGCCACCGCAAGCAGGCTGACCATATTGCATGCCAGCAGCGCGATGATGAGTCGTTTACGGTCGACGCGATCGCCGAGCGGGACCAGCAGGAACAGACCGCTGGCGTAACCGAGTTGCGTCAACATGGCAATCTGGCCCGCCTGCGCATCGGATCGCCCGAAGCTTGCTCCCATGCTGGCGAGTAGCGGCTGGTTGTAATAAAGCGTTGAGACAGCAAAAGCGCAGGCCAGAGCCATCAGAAAAACAGTGGCGGCAGAAAGCGGCGTTGACGATGAAGAAGAGGTAACCATGGTGACATCAATCCCGTATCAAGAGTTGTCACCACTCTATCTGGCACGATGCAAGATGATAACGCCGTTTCAGACGCAACATCTTTGCGTATTATGCAAAGATGAAGGTCAGGGCTCCCAGACAGGCGGTGTACCAATGGCCTGGCAAAGCGCCGCATTAAAAGCGCGCACTTTGGCGCCGGGCTGCGGCAGCGCGCGCAGTAGGTGAATGCGCGACGGGGCGGCATTCCAGGGTTCCGCGTCCAGCGAAAGACGCGTGAGTGTGCCCGCTTTCACATCCTGGCCGACAATCCAGGTGGGCAGGAAGGCGATGCCCATGCCCGCCAGCGCCGCGCTGCGTAAGGCTTCAAAATCATCGCAGCGAAAAAACACCCCTGAACGTTGCGCATCGCTGTGCGAAAAATCGGGTATCTCTTTCCATCCCAGCAGGTCGCTGCCGTGCAGTTTATCGAGCAGGCGGTGCGTGACCAGTTCGCGGGTACTGACCGGCTGGCCTGCACGCGCAAGGTAGGCGGGGCTTGCCACCAGCAGGCGCGTCAGCGGCGCGAGCGTCGTGGCGATAAGCGTGCTGTCCGGCAGTTCGCCCATACGAATCATCACGTCCAGCCGCTCTGTGACCGGATTATAAAGCCTTTCAGTGAGATCGAGTTCAACACGCAGCGCCGGGTGTTCGGCTTCCAGCGCAGCAATGACCGGCAGAACGTACCGCTTGCCGAAAGAGGGCAGGCACGCGATGCGCAGGGTGCCGGACACGGAAATATCAAATGCCGACACCTCCGCGTGAACATCTGCCAGTTCATCCAGCAGGCGCAACGCCCGCTGGTACAGCTTTTGCCCCGAATCTGTCAGCGTCAGTGAGCGCGTTGAGCGAATGAATAACGCAACCCCCAGCTCATGTTCCAGAGCATCAATTTGCCGCACCACGGCAGACGGGGTCTGCGCACGTTTACGCGCGGCAGCGGAAAAGCTGCCGCTACGCACGACATCGGCGAAGACAGAGAGATACTCGGCAAAATTGGGCGTTATCATCTTTGCGCGTTTCGCAAAATTATTCACAATGCGCACAACATAACACGCTGTGTGCCGATCTGCTCGTTGCGTTACCGTTCCGGGGAGCGTTGCTGTGCACAAACTTCTGCGTTTTTACCCGCAGACCATGCCATCCACATGGCTACGGCCAGTAACAACAGCAGTAACGGCGTGAAACCCTGCGTGCCGACCCGTTCTAATACAATGCCGCCCAGTATGCCACCGCCTGCGATCGCCAGGTTCCACACTGTTACCAGCATTGACTGCGCGATATCCGTTGCCTCTTTCGCGCGGATCACCATCGCGGTCTGAAACAGCGTAGCGGCGCCGCCAAAGGCCAGTCCCCAAAAGATCACCGCCGCCCAGACCGTTGACGCACGGGTGGCATTCAGTTGTAGCAGCAGGGCGGCCAGTATAAACAGGCCAACGCTCAGCACGGTGAGTCCGTGCAGATAGCGGTCAATCAGCATCCCTGTTACCGCGATACTTGCCAGCGAGCAAAGCCCAAACAGCAGCAGGGCGGCATCTGTTCTTGCCGCTAACCCTGCCGGGGCCAGGAACGGCGAAATATAGGTATAGAGCAGGTTATGCGCCAGCACGAAACTGAGCACCAACAGCAGTACGCGACCGACGCCGGGTAGCTGAGCGACGCGGCGCAGCGACAAGCGTTGCGGTACCGGTGGCGCGGCATGATCCGGGGCGCTCAGGCGTAAAATGATCATCAACAACAGCGACATCACGCTTAGCATCGCAAAGCAGAGCCGCCAGCCAATCAGGTTGCCAACGAAGGTCCCGATGGGCACGCCGATGGAGAGGGCCAGCGGCGTGCCCGCCATGGCAATCGCGATCGCTTGTCCCTTTTTATGGGCGGGGGCCATCGAGGCGGCGAAACCGGCCAGCAGCGCCCACAGAATGCCGGCCGCGATACCCGCGATACCGCGTGCGGCGAGCAGCAACCCATAATTGCTGGCAAAGGCGGTGACGGTATTCGCCAGCGTAAATCCCGCAAGCGTTAACAACAGCAGTCGGCGGCGGCGCCATCCCTGCAGTAACGACATAAGCGGAATAGCGGCAATAAACGAGCCGACGGCATAAACCGTCACGCTTTGCCCGGCCGCCGCTGGCGTGATTGCAAGATCGTGGGCCATTCGCGTCAGTAACCCGGCGGGCAGCGTTTCGGTGACAATAGTGACAAATGCCGCCATCCCCAGCGCCAGCAGCGGCAAAATGGGCAGAGGTTGCGCGCGTGTCATAACGTCCCCCGCAAGTCGTGGTAGACCGCATCGCGCAGATCATTGACAAACTGTCCCGACATGCCTTCGTACAGCGTATTGCTAAAGGCCACCACGCTGAGTTCGCGCTCGCGGTCAACAAACCACGCATGACCGTAGGCGCCACCCCAGCGCCAGGTACCCGGGGATTCCGGCGAGGCGGCCAGTTGGGGATCGCGAAGAACGGAAAAGCCCAGTCCAAAACCTGTGCCGGGGGCATCTGCAAGCGCATGTGGCGTAATCTGATCGCGGCCCATTTCCGCCACCCATTCGGGGGACAGAAGAGAACCGCCACCGCTACGCAACGTTTCAAGCAGGCGCATCACATCACTCACCGTGCCAACCATTCCCGCGCCGCCCGACGGGTACGCCTCGCTGTTATAGACCCGTGACGGGCTATAGCAGATACCCACGGTGTTCTCAAAGGGGGCAACGAATTCGCCCTCCTGCAGAAGGTGGGGCTCCGGCTGGTCATTGACATACGCGGTGGCCACCTCCTGGCCCGGTGAGACCGCGAAGCCTGTGTTGTGCATTGCCAGCGGTCCGGTGACCAGCGTTTTTACCGCGACATCCAGCGGTTGCCCTTGTACCTGCTCAATGATCGCGCCGAGCACATCAATCGCCAGCGAATAGCACCAGGCGGTTCCCGGCGTATATAACAGGGGGACCGTGGCGATACGGCGGACATTTTCCTTGAGCGTTACCCCGGAAGCATCCATCCCATCGGAAACGCCCGCGCGGGCGTAGGGACCGTTCGCATCCTCTTCGAGAAAGCGGTAACCGAGACCGGCGCTGTGGCTCATTAACTGGCGCAGCGTGATGGTGGCCTGGCCGCCATCCGGCAATGACGGGGTGAACTCAGGCAGGTAGCGGGTAACGACATCATCAAGATGCAATTTCCCCTGCTGCACCAGCACCATGGCGGCGGTGGTGACAATGGGTTTACTGACCGACGCAAGACGAAAACGGGTATTCAGCGTCATCGGGCGCTGCGTTTCCCGATCGGCATAGCCCGCCGCCTGGTGAAAAATGGTTTGCCCATGGTGTGTGACCATGACTTCCACGCCCACCAGACGGCGCTCATGCAGTGCCTGACGGACAACGCGTTGAATGAAATCTTGCATTTGCTCTCTCCTCTGTTTTCAACGTATTCACAGTAGAAGTTTCGCGATTGCGGAAAAAGAGGGGTATATTTCATGACACTACGGAAATAAATGTCCGTAATGGCGAGGGCATATGGACAGTCTCAACGGGTTTGTGGTGTTTGTGCAGGTGGCGGAAATGCGCAGCTTTGTGGCCGCCGGGCGTCATCTTGGCGTATCGGCTTCGGCGGTGGGGAAGAGTATTGCCCGGCTGGAAGATAAGCTCGGCGTGCGGCTGTTTCACCGAAGCACACGCAGCATCACGCTGACGGCAGAAGGGCATTTACTGCTGGAGCGCAGCCGCCGCATCCTTGCGGAAATCGAGGCCGCACAGCAGGAACTCACCCAGGCGGCGGAGCGCCCGGTTGGACGTTTGCGGCTGAGCTTGCCGCTGGTGGGCTCGCTGGTGTTACCTGTGCTGGGCGATTTTATGCGCGAGTATCCGCAGATCCAGCTGGATCTGGAATTTACCGACCGCATGGTGGATGTGATTGCTGAAGGCTATGACGCTGTTCTGCGCATCGGACCGCCTGTCGACTCGCGCCTCTCGGCCCGCAAACTGGGGCAGTTTCGCACGGTTGTCGTCGCATCGCCGGATTATCTGGCCCGCTGCGGCGAACCGCAAAGCCCTGCGGATCTCGCTCATCATGCCTGTCTGCAATACCGTTTTCCCTCCAGCGGCAAACTGGAACGTTGGGTGATGCGTGGTAATGAGGCGGAAAACGAGCTCACGCTTCCGGCGACCATGGTGTGCAATAACATTGAAACCC
This sequence comes from Phytobacter ursingii, assembly GCA_901456055.1. Classification (GTDB taxonomy): domain Bacteria; phylum Pseudomonadota; class Gammaproteobacteria; order Enterobacterales; family Enterobacteriaceae; genus Phytobacter; species Phytobacter ursingii. The sequence continues at coordinate 524,405 of CABDWT010000019.1, read as the reverse complement.
GTGTCTGCTTTGCCCTGCGCGGACTGGGGATTGCCTGGCTGCCTGATTTTGCCATTCGCGAGGCGCTGGAGCAGGGCGCGCTGCAAGAGATCTTATCCGATTACGCCAGCCACACCGGGGTGGTGCACCTGCTGTGGCCTGCCAGTAAACATCCCTCGCCTAAGCTGCGCGCATTGATCGATTTTCTTAGCGCGCGGCTTTTTCCGCCGGCGGGCTAAACCGCGTTATCAGCCAGTCAATAAAGTTCTGCAGGCGTGCGCTCTGGTGGCGGTTTGGCGGATAAACCACATTGAAGGGGATCGACGGTCTGGACCAGCCGGACAGGACTTCCACCAGTTCGCCCGTGTCGAGATAAGGCTGCACAATTGGGTGCATATGCTGGCCCAGACCCAGACCCGCCAGCATCATACTCATCAGGCCATTGCCCTCATTGGTGCAGTATTTGCAGTTATCAATCTCAATGCGCTCGCCCGCTTTTTCAAACACCAGCGGGTCCGGTTTGCCCGTGGCGGCAAAGAAATACCCCGTATGCACGTGCGACTGCGCCACCTCTTCCGGCGTGGTTGGCGTGCCTGTACGCTGGAGATAGCCCGGCGAGGCACAGACCACGCTTTCCAGCTCGCAAATTTTTCTGCCGATCATCGACATATCCTGTAGCGCACCTGCGCTAATCGCGTCCTCCTGACAGGAGTAAAAGCATGAATAACCCGCAATCCCAAACCCTGCGCCTGGTGTTTCCCCAGTGGCAGGGCGGCAATAATCCCCCCCTATTACGGCGGCGCAATTGCTGCATGGTCACGCCATGGTGCTGGCCAACTTGTTAGGTGAGAGTGAACACGCGCTGGCAAATGAGGTGAAGGTTGCGCTTAAATCACAGAACGTGATGTATGCTGGTGTGCACTCACCTCAGCGTGGGAAGCGGGTAAAATGGCGCGTCTGGGGCTGAAAAACGTCAGCCCAACGATGCTGACACAGGAAGGCAGTCGCCCGGTGCTGGAGTGGTTTAAGGCTACGGGAGCGCGCCATCAACCTGCAACAGATGCTGACGCAACTGCCGGTTATAGGCAACTCGCGCGAAACCCTGATTATTGATGCCTCTTCTCGCGACAAGGCCGGAAGCGGCCTTTTATTGCCTAAAGAGAGAGTGTAATGAAAGCGATAGTGACGACCGAACACCGATACGTTTTGATAACCGATAAATCCAGGACGCAAAAAGATGCCGCGTTGAAGATACGCGGTAATGGGTGGACAAAGAACGCGTTTTATTCGTTATAAAGCGAATGTTTTAGCCGCGAGAAATTGTTCCTGAATTTGCGCGTCTTTTCCTTTTTATTGGCGGTTGAACTCACCGCCATTTCGGCACTGCTGAATGTCTCGTTAAACATTTCAACATGCTCATGGCTCAGGTTGCGGCATAGTAGATAACACAAAAATTTTGCCCGCGTCAGGCACTGTTGGGCGTTTTCCTGCGTTGAGGCCAGAACCGCACGCTCCAGATCATATTTGAAGTCGAAGAAATCGACTTTGCTCACGGGGGGCGACGTTTTCTTCTTCATGGCGGGCTCCCTGATAAAATGTGGTGTTGGTTGAACACAATGGCTCCCTCAATGGATTAAACCTGCCCCGGAAAGGCATCGTCGCACCGGGGCAGAACAGGCGCGACGATCCGATGGCAATCGCTACCAGGTCTTGCCGATATTGAACTGGAACTGCTCGGCTTTATCGCCGTCGTATTTCTTAAAGGGTTCGGCCCACGAGAAGACCAGCGGCCCCAGAGGAGACATCCACTGCACGGCAATCCCAGCGGAGAAGCGGATGTTGTAGGGATCGCCATAATCCGGGATCCCGGCGGCCTGGGTTTGCGCCGTGTTACGCCAGGAGGTGCTCCAGACGGTCCCGGCATCGACAAACAGCGAGGTACGCAGGCTGTCGGCGTATTTGTCATTGATGAACGGCGTCGGCACGATAAATTCGCTGTTCAGCACCACCATCGCATTACCGCCCACCGCATCTGATGAGCTATCCAGCGGGCAAGCGCTGTAGCTACTTTCTGTCCCATTACAGCGGTAGTAGGCGGATTTCGGGCCGATGGTGTTGGAGGAGAAACCGCGCACGGACGACGATCCCCCGGCGTAGAAGTTGTCGTAGAATGGTACGGACTTACCGTTCAGGCCGCCCGCGTAACCCGCACGGACATGTTCCATCCACACCCAGTTTCCGCTCTCGGTCAGCGGTTGATATTGCGTACTGTCGAACGTCAGCTTGTAGTAGCTGTTATCGGAGCCGGGGATGGTCACTTTGCCGGTTAAGCTGCTCTTATTACCCGAGCGGGGGAAATAGCCGCGGTCGAGGGTGTTATAGCTCCAGCCCAGGCTGCTGAAGAAATCATTGGCGGTGTATTTCGCGCCGCTGTTGCCGTCTTTGGTGACAACGTCCGGGTAGATGCCGCGCGAATTGAGATAGCGCCAGGTGGTCAGCTCCGGCTCCATATTGGTTAAGCGGTTATGAACGTAATCCAGCCCCAGATTGAGGGTATTGTTTTCGCTGATCGGGAAGCCCATGTTGCTGCCCAGACCATAGCTTTGCTGGTTATAGCTGCCGGTATCGGCATCAGAAGCGTCATAGCTGTTATAGAAAACTTTGCCGCCAAGGCTTACCCCATCGACGGTGAAATAGGGGTCGGTAAGGCCGAGTTCGATATAGGACTGGTAGCTGCTGCGTGTGCCGTTAAAGCTGACGCTATTCCCCGTACCCAGCCAGTTATCCTGGGTGACGCCAAGCTGATAACTGATGCCGCTGTCGGTGCCGTAACCAATACCGAAGTTAAAGGATCCGGTGTTGCGCTCCTTCACCTTGTACACCACGTCCACCTGATCGGCGGTACCGGATACCGGCACCGTGCTGCTCTCTACCGATTCAAAAAAACCGGTACGATCGAGACGCTCTTTCCCCTGCTGCACTTTGTCACCATTGAGCCACGATCCTTCCATCTGGCGCATTTCACGGCGGAGTACGGCGTCGCGGGAGGTGTCATTGCCCTCAAAACGGATCCGGCGCACGGAGTAGCGGTGTCCGGCATTGACGTTAATATGCAGCGTCACTTTTTTCTGCTGGTCATCTATTTCCGGGCCGGTGTTCACCTGCGGCATGGCATAGCCATATTTGCCGAGTAATTTCTTAATGGTATTTTCAATCCGGGTAATTTCTGCACTGCTGTATTCTTTGTTCTCGAGCTGCTTTGCAATATCTTCTATTTCTTTATTGTGCAGGGCCAGATCCCCGCTCACCAGTGTACTGGCAATCTGATAGCGATCGCCCTCGTTGATATTGATGGTGATATACAGGGATTTTTTATCCGGAGTCATACTGACCTGGCTAGAATTAACGGTAAAGCGCGCAAAGCCGCGATCGAGATAATAACTGCGCAGCGTCTCGATATCGGCTTCTAATTTCTGCTTCTGGTATTTCTGGTCGGCCAGCACATTCCACCATGGCACCTGATCGCGCAGCTGCAGCTGATCAATCAGCTTTTCCTCACTAAAAGCGTGGTTACCGAGAATGTTGATTTGCATAATTTTTGCCGATACGCCTTCCTGAAACACGAATTTCAGGTCGACGCGGTTTCTTGGCAGCGGTGTCACCACCGCATGAACCTCAGCGCTGTATTTCCCGACGCTGTAATAAAAATCCTGTAGGGCTTTTTCTATTTCAGCGATGTTATTGCTGTCCAGTGCGATGCCTTCATCAATACCGCTGGCGCTGAGGTTTTGTTTGAGCAGTTCATCCTTAATGGCTTTATTGCCAGAGAAACTTATCTTCGCGATGGTTGGGCGTTCTTCCACTTTAACTAGCAGGGTCGTGCCGTCGCGCAGGATCTGCACATTCTTAAAGTTCCCGCTGGCATACAGCGCACGCACCGATTCACTGATGTCGTCGTTGGTCACCTCTTCGCCCGTTCTGACGGGCATGCTCAACAGGGCCGCGCCGATGGTCACGCGCTGCAAACCTTCGAAGCGAATATCGTCAATCCGGTATGAGGATGACGTTGCGGCATGGAGAGCGAAAGGGGACATCAATAATCCGGCGATGATAATGCGTTTTTTAAACATGAACGTTTCGTCTAAGAGATATTTAGCATAGTGACTGACGACGTTATCTCAGAGTAATCCCACGGTCAGTGACCGAATTTACCCAAAGCAACCCGAAGAAAAACGCAGAATTACATTTAATTATGGCGAAACAATGGAGAAAGGATGGATATTCCCCGATGGGTGAAAAGTTAATTAATAGTGGAACTTTATTGCAACAGGAGCATCGAAAATGGCATCTGAGGGTAATGTAGAATGTCTGTTTCTATTATTTAATCAAAAAAAAGCCCCCTTCCGGAACGCAGGGAAGGGGGAAGGCTTGTTAGGAAAAACGTCCTTTGTACTACGCAAAGAACGTATGAAAATTAACGCAGAATGCGCCAGATAAAATGAAGATAAAATGAATTAATTATGTGGTGCGGGCAATGAATTGACATCAGGATAATCTCGTCGACATAATTACGTCCGGTAAATTAGAATAACCGTTCGCCGTAATAAAATAGCATGAGGTAATGCATGAGTTGTTTAAACTCATTATTTTCGGCAACGTATCAATACGTCAAAATGGACATAAGTATGAGAAGATTGCTAAAAAAAGTGCTGCTGTTAAGCCTGCTCTGGTGTGGCGGTTCTGTGGCCTGGGCAGCAGAAACAGCACCTCGTTTAGCGGCGATTCAACCGACCACCGCCTGCGATACCTTGCAGGAGCAGGATTTTAGCAGCTCGGTTGGCACCTCCGTCATCATCACCAAAATCGAAACCCTGAAAACCACGCAGGGGACCTTCTGTAAAGTCACCGCCAGTATCGCCCCGGAAATCGGCGTGGAAGTGGCACTACCAGTCAGCAACTGGACCCAGCGTTTTCTACAGGTGGGCTGTGGAGGGCTGTGCGGCAACATCAATCTTAGCCTCTCCAACGCCAGCGGCTGTGTGCCGGCGATGAACGGTGAGTTTGCCGTGGCTGCAACCAATATGGGCCACGACGGCAGCATGATGGATAGCAGCTGGGCGGAGGATCCGCAAAAGCGCATCGATTTCGCCTACCGTGCAAACCACCTCACCGCGCTGCTGGCGAAGGCGCTAATTACCGCCTGGTACGGGCAGTCGCCAAAATATTCGTACTTTATGGGCTGTTCAGACGGGGGCAGAGAGGCGCTGATGGAAGCGCAGCGCTACCCGGACGATTTCGACGGCATCAGCGCTGGTGCGCCTGCGGCATTCTTCCAGTTCCAGAACTCCTTCTATCACGGCTGGAACGTGGCGGCGAACCTGCGCAAAGATGGCAGCGCCATCCTGCTTAAAGCAAGTCTACCTATACTGCATGCGGCGGTGGTGAAAAATTGCCCGACCTTATCGAATGTGAAAGACGGCATTTTGCAAAACCCGTATGCCTGCACCTTCTCGGACGACTGGGTGACGCTGTGCAAAGCCAATCAGAAAGACAAATCGGCCTGCCTGACGCAAGAAGAGTTAGACGTTGCCAAAAAACTTTATCGCGGGGCGTACGATGAAAAGGGGGCGCAGTTTGTTGCCTCCGGCCTGCCGCCAGGATCCGAGCTGCGCTGGCCGGTACCGGACAGCGCGAAAGGCCATTCGATGTCGGAAATGATGGTGCTCCCGGCGCTGCAGTCTGTGCTTTTACCTGGTGGCAAGCAGCCGATTCAGTCCATGAGCGACTTCCCGCTCACCCAACAGAACTTTGCTGCTGTTGCACAGCTGGCACCTTTATATAACGCGGCAAACACCAACCTTAGTGCCTATGAAAAACGTGGTGGCAAACTGCTGATGTGGCACGGTCTGGCTGATGATTCCGTGACCCCGGCGTTTTCGATTGCCTATTATCGCGGCGTGCAGTCCACGATGGGGGAAGCGACAACTGATAAATTCCTGCGCCTGTTCCTGCTGCCTGGCGTGGGGCACTGCGGCGGTGGTGACGGTTACGATCAGGTCGATCTGCTGACGCCGTTGATGGCCTGGACCGAGCACAATATTGCGCCGCAGTCGCTGATGACCGGCAAACTTGCCGCTGCGGCCAGCAAAATGCCACCCATGGCGAAACCGGATGCGCAGGCACAATTCCACGGTGTGCAGAAAAAGAGTGAGCCGTTTGCCAGCCCGGCGGTAAAAGCAATTGCCACGCGCCCTGTATTCCCGTATCCAATGATTGCCCGTTATAACGGCACGGGGTCGGTCAACGATGCCAGCAATTACAGTGCGGTGAAATCAGACGAGTTTGCCCGTCTTACGCTGGGGAAACCGGCCAGTGATTTTATTGGCCCGGATAACCAGAAGAACTACGTGGTGCGTGACGGTCAGCTCGCCGTCGAGTAAGCGCGAGAAAGCCGGAATACCTGGTTATTCCGGCTATAAGGTTTATCAGAAGTGGGTGTTCACACTGGCGTAGAACGTGCGCCCGGATTCGTTGTAGGTCTCTGCCCCTGCGCCATAGAGATATGCGCCGGTGGTGGCGTTACCGGTGGTTTGCGCATTACCGGCACGGTAGTGGCGATTATCAAACAGGTTATCTATCCCGCCCGTCAGGCTCAGGTTCTTCGTCACCGTCCAGGTTGAACTCAGGCCGACAATGCTGTAAGGGCTCACTTCGTTCAGCTCGCTACCTGAAACCGCCTCTCCTTTATAGTTGAAGCGTTTGGGTTTCTGGCGGCCATACCAGGTGAAGGTACTTTGCAGCGACAGGTCATCGCGTACCTGCCAGGACAGCCCGGAGTTCAGCGTGAACTGCGGAATGACCGACAGGCGATCCCCGGTGGTTTTGTTTTTGCTTTGCAGCATCCAGGTCAGATTATTGGTCCAGTTAACCGTCTCACTAACGGGAACATTAAGCGTGCCTTCCAGCCCTTCGACCAGCGCTTTCGGGACGTTCTCCCACTGGTAAATATTGGTCGTGCCGTTGCTGGCGGTGCCAACAGCGGAATAACCAGACTCGATCTTGTTGTGGTAATCGTTGCGGAAGTAAGTGATGCCGCTCTGGAAGCCGTTGTGCTTGTACTCAATACCAATCTCTTTGTTCACGCTGGTCTCGGCTTTCAGATCGCTGTTACCCATCAGGTAACAGGCGGAGCTGCTGGCATAGCATCCCTGACCGTTGCTGTAGAGAATGTAGTTCGGGTTGAGCTGATACAGGTTCGGCGCTTTGTAGGCCCGCGCAATCCCCAGTTTCAGCGTCCAGTCTTCGTCAAGCGCCTGGGAGAGGTTAAGTGACGGGCTCCAGTTGTTGCCGACAATGCTGTGATGGTCGAAACGCAGAGCCGGGGTCAGCATGGTGCTATCGGTCAGCGCAATATTGTCTTCGGTAAACAGCGAGAAGATTTCCGCGCTGGAGTACGGGCTGCGGTTGGTGCTGTCGGCGCCAGAAATCGAACCATAAGAGAGGTATTGGCTGTTGGAGACGCCATCTTTCATCCGCTGCTGGTTCCACTCCGTACCCAGCGTCAGGGCCTGATCGACGCCCAGGGTGAAAGGAATGTTGACCTCGCTGTGCAGCAACACGTCGGCCAGGTCGATATCCGAGAACTTATCGCTGGAGAAAATCCCTTCGGTGCCGCCCGCCAGCCCTTCGTTCATACGCGAGTTACGCGTACGTTCATACTGGGCGTAGGTGTTGCTGGTGACGCCATTATCCCAGCCGCCGGTCCAGGTCAGGCCGTAGGTCTGGCGATAGAGGCGGTTGGTCTCTTTGCCGTACATGCTTTTAACCAGCGTACTGGTATTGGTGTTCTGCGTGTCGCCCGCGTAGAGGTTTCCCTGGCGGCTGTAGCCGGATTCAAATTCCAGCGTCTGCATCGGGGCAAATTCCCAGCGCACTTTGCCGTGGATATCTTTGTTGATCACCCCTTCGCGACCCGCCGGGTAGGAACCGGCATAGGTTCCGGTACGGGAGGCTTCATGGCCGGAGTTAATATCCTGCGCATCGGCCTGGGTTTTACTCAGGTTGCCCCACAGGTTGAAACTGACGGTGTCGGACAGTGGGCCATTGAGGCTAAAGTTGGTGCGCTTTGTCGAACCTTCTTTACGGTGCTGCGGCGCGTTCAGATAGGTATTCCACGATCCATGCCACTCATCGCTGGTGGGTTTAGTAACGATGTTGACCACGCCACCCATCGCGCCGTTGCCGTAGCGCGCGGCGGCCGGGCCACGGATCACATCAATATGATCAATCATCTCTGCCGGAACCCAACTGCTGTCTCCGCGGCTGTCGCGGTCGCCACGCCAGCCGTAGCGGACTGAGTTGCGGCTGGTGACCGGCTTACCGTCAACCAGAATCAGGGTGTTTTCCGGCCCCATCCCGCGGATATCAATCTGACGGTTGTTACCGCGCTGCCCGCTGGTGGAGTTGCCGGTCAGGTTCACGCCAGGCTGGGTACGGATCAGTTCTGAAACGTCTCGAGCCGGGGGATGCTTGCTGATTTCATCGGCGGTAATCGTCGATACCCCCGAAGCCTGCAGCGTCTGTTTTGCCGCAGTGACCACGATGGTGTCACCACTGTTTACCGATGAATTGTCTGTTGCCGCGCTGGTGGCACCGGATGTTTTATCTGTTGCTGTGCTGTTGTCAGCGGCCTGTGCCGCAAGCGGTATTCCCCAGAGCGCCATGTGAATTAACATGGCCAGTGAGTAGTGCGAAGTGTGTTTCATACCTTTTCCCTGTTTTCTTTTACGCTCGGTCCTCGCTCTTCGCTTGCCTGATGGGCAGGTTATTCGCTTTCACGCGCAACGCATGAGGGTGTTTTCAGGCGTAGCAATGCCTCCTGGATAAACAGGATTCACCATTAAACAGGCCAGAATAAAACTGACAATTTGCGCTATTAATAAAGCGAAAGAGAAGCGAGGTAATTATTTCATACGCGACTTATCGGGTTATCTCCGTCATACCCATCATGCGTAAATGACGTTAGTGGAAATGAAATTCATTATCAAGTTAATAATGGCTGAGTTTTCTTTAATTATTTTATTGTTTTAAAACAGTCTGTTGGGTCGTTGTTTGATGTAAGGGAAATAAATCAAACTTAATAAATACCATATTGAAAACACAATGCTTTCACATTGTCTCCATGATGTTTTATCGCCGGTTTTGGTCGGTCGGAAATAAGGTTATATCGCTCAGATGAAATAAGAGCAGGTCGTCTTACGGCTGTAAGCGGGGAAGGTATACCAGTGGGGCAAATCTGGTGATTATTGGCGAGGGCTGTGCGAGGCAGCGCTTTGAATGAGCGAGTGGCGGCGAGCTCAACTGACCATTCCTGTTTAACGAACTTCGCGCGCTGCAGTACAGCGGCTGGATTGATTAACGCGGCGTGGCTTCATCCGCCGCCGTCTGCGGTGCCGACAGGGTTTCCCGCATACATTTCATAAACACCCGCATCGCCGGGCTGACGACTTTCCCCGCATGGTAAGCGCACAATGCCTCGATCGAAAGTGCTGTGGGGGAAAAAGGCAGTTCAACCAGAGTACCGGTTGCCAGTTCATTTTCTACGGTAAAGCGCGGTAAAAAGGAAACCCCAAGATTACCCGCCACACACTGTTTGATGCTCTCAATGCTCCATAACTCAATGGTGTTATCAAGTGTGATCTGCCGCTGACGTAATGTGCTTTCAAAAATCTGGCGAAAGATGCATTGCGGTTCGTTGATGATAAAGCTGACGGGAATGTGCTGGCCTGGCCGGGTGAAATCGACGCCGGTGAATGCGTTGCTGGCCTGCCTGTTGATTTACAGCGCCATTCGACTGTTTATTTGATGGCTGCATATAGCGCTTTTTCGCAATAGCTCATCCATTTAAATACTTTGTTATTTCCGGCTTTTTCTCCCATCGTCGGCACAGAGAAAAGGTCGAATAAAGGGTGTTGAGTGGATGGCAAAAAGTAAGGCGGTTTACCTGCACGAGCAGCAGCGTGCGCTCATCGGGCGGCTGTCCCGGTCCTGGCTATGGCGCAGTGAATTTCCAACATGGGTACTTATCATCGTTATCTACGGCGGCTGGTTTGCCACGCTGGCCTTCCATGAAACGCTGGGTTTATTGCCTGCCACGTTACTGCTTATCTGGTTTACCGCCTGGTATATGTCGTTACAACATGAACTGATCCACGGTCATCCCACGCGCTACCCAAGGGTTAACCAATTGCTGGGACTCATGCCGCTGGCAGTCTGGTATCCGTACGGCTTGTACCGCGATTCTCACCTTGCGCATCATCGCGCACACTTGCTGACGTTGCCGGATGACGACCCGGAGTCTTACTATTTTTCCGTCCATCGCTGGCAGCGTTTACCCCACTGGTATCGTCGCCTTATTCGGTTGCGTAATACTTTTCCGGGGCGTTTGTTGCTGGGGCCGTTGCTCGACATTATGCAAATGCTTGCCGCAATGATCGCGGCGTTTCGAGCCCGCCAGCGCGATGCCATTGTGATGTGGATGGTTCACGGGCTGTTAGTCGGGGTGACCTTTGCATGGATTGCCCACTGTGGTTTTTCGCTGGTCTGGTTCCTGCTGGCGGTCAGTTATCCGGCTCTGGCGCTCACCAAAGTGCGCTCTTTTCTGGAACATCGTGCAGAGGAAGACCCGCTGGCACGCTCGGTGATTAACGAAGCCGCATTGCCCTGGCGCGTGTTATTCCTCAATCTGAACTATCATTCTGTGCATCACGACTTACCGGGAGTGCCCTGGTATGGATTGCGCGCGATCTATTTAAACGATCGCGACGATTATCAGACGCGTAACGGTGGGTTTGTGGTGCGCGGTTATAGCGTATGGCTGCGGCGTTTCCTGTTCCGCGCTGTCGATGTAAACGCGCATCCGGGGTTTAACGCGAGCAACAGCAATGAGCCATGATATCGCTTTTCCTATGTACGATCTGCACCGCCCGGACACTGAGGCGCTGCTGCGCGCGCTGACGGAACTGCTGGCGGTGCGGGGGATTGTCGTTAAGGCGCTCTGCCCGCAAGAGGCACTGCTTGCCCACTGGCGAAGTGACACCCTGTTGCTGAGCCAGACCTGCGGTTTTCCGCTGGTTACGCAGTTGCCCGATGTGCAAACGGTCGGCTGCTTTCACTATACTGCCCCCGGTTGTAACGGCTTTCACTACCGTAGCTGGCTGGTGGTACGCGAGGAAAACGCGCGACAAACGCTGGTGGATTTCCGCGGTCGCGTGGTGGCCTGCAATGCTGAGGATTCGCAATCGGGTTATAACGCCTTACGCAAAATGATCGCCCCGTTGGCGCAGGGCGGGGCGTTTTTCTCGGCCGTGATATTGAGCGGCAGCCACCGGCAATCGCTGGCGGCGATTGGGCAGCGAAGGGCGGATATCGCGGCCATTGACTGCGTAAGTTGGGCGCTGTTAGCGCGCCATGAACCTGAATTGCTGGCCGGGCTGAAAGTGATGGGTTCCACGCCTCTGGCTCCGGGACTGCCACTCATCACCGCAAAACAGACATCGGCATCTACCCTTGCAAAACTCCAGGACGCATTACATGAACTGGTCAGCCATCCGCGCTATCAGGCGGTATGCGACGCGCTGTTAATTTCCGGGTTTAGCCCGATTGCGCGGGAAGCGTATTCCCCCTTGCTGGCCTGGCGTGATGAGGCGGCGGCGCTCGGGGTAACGCATTTATAACGTGCCGGATAATACAGGGCGTTTTACGACCAGAAATTCAATGTTAACCTCGTTTTATTCCTTACTCTGCAAAGGTTTCCCCTGTGTCCATTGATACTGTTTTTGCTTTCCTGGCCGCCGCGCTGTTTCTGGCGTTTGTGCCCGGCCCCGATAACCTGTTTGTCATGACCCAGGCTGCGTTACGCGGACGTCGCGCCGGGTTAACCATCACCCTTGGCCTGTGTACGGGGCTGATTGTCCATACCACCGCTGTGGCGCTGGGGGTGGCGGTGATTTTTCAGCAATCTGAGCTGGCGTTTAGCCTGTTGAAATATGCCGGAGCCGCGTATCTGACCTGGCTTGCGTGGCTGGCGTTTCGCGCGAAGCCAACGGCTGCCGATAGCCGTGCCGGTTCGGTGCGTGAGGGAACCCGGCTTTATTTGCGCGGCATTTTGATGAATATTACCAATCCGAAGGTGTCTATTTTCTTCCTCGCCTTCCTGCCTCAGTTTGTTGATAAACACGCCGGGCATGTCACTTTGCAGATGTTTGCGCTGGGTGGTCTGTTTATTGTCGCCACGCTGTTTGCCTTTAGCCTGATGGCGCTCTTTGCCGCCAGCGCCGGGGCGCGGTTTGGTCAGTCTTCGGCGGCGCAAAAGGTGATGAATAAAATTGCTGGCGTGGTCTTTTTAGGGCTGGCGCTCAAACTGGCGACGACGCAGCGCTGATGGGCCCATATGGAGAACCAGGACGGGATAGCACCGCCCCTGGATTTTAGGGGGATGAGGATAAAGGCTTCCGGTAGAGTGCCTGTTTGGGTAGGTTATCAGGCTCTGATATGACAGGAGCCGAATAATGATTGTAAGAACATGGCATGGCTGTGTCCCCCTGGCGCACGCGGAAGGCTTTGCAACACACCTCCAGTTGACGGGCGTGACGCATTCACAAGGGGTTAAGGGGAATCTGGGCGCGTTTGTTAAACGTGTGACGCAGGGGGAGTGGGAGCATTTCTTCCTGGCAACGTACTGGGCAGATATCGCCGCCGTTAAGGCGTTCGCTGGCGAGGATTACCACGTGGCGGTGACGTATCCGGAGGATGAGAAATTTTGCCTGCTTTCCGATCCTTACGTTTTTCAGCACGATGTCCCGTCAACGCAGCCGCTGTAAACGCAGAGATCTGCCGTTCCCGGCTGCCTGTTGTACCGCTATTTTCCCGCCTTTTTGAACGCAGTTGGTATTCACTGTTAGTGGCAAAACGGGTGAAATCAAAACGGTAAAGGGACGCTAAAGTGTTCGGTGCCGTGTTATCGGCGTTCGCTTATAACAATGTTGTCCAGAGACTCGGAATGGCGACTTTTCTCGCCCGGACCAGACGGTCAAAAAATTTCATCAAGGACATTGCAGGCCGTGAGATTGCTGTCTAATTTTATTCTTGGTTTGGTTCTTCTGACATCTTGCAGAGAGCCGTAGTTTACTTTTTTACAGGAATGAATATGCAGAGCACGACAACTGAGGAACAATTAAACGCCTTTTTTGGCCGCGATCCTCATGCTTTCGAGGCGGAAGAGCAGCTTATCGCAGAAATTACCCAGAGCCTCAGTGCTCGCAAAGCGGAAGTGAGCAATAAGGATCTTATCTTTGCACTCATTCAACTGCTTGAAATTGAAAAAGATGTTGTCAAACTGGATATCTATCGTAACGCCCTTGAAATGGTTGTTCAAAAAACACCCGACGATGTTTAATTGAAATTTTCTGATTCCCTTCCTGATGACATGCTGCCTTCACCTGTGCGTGAAGGCAGCTTTAATCATACTTGTCTGTGTCACGCCGATAATGCCGGGTGACCATTACAGCGGTTTTTTGCGCCGTTGTATCAGATATTGCCGGGTGGCTTCCAGAACGCTTCTCTGGCGGGAACATGTTGCCATGACTTCCTGCGCGCGAAGCACCATGACGAGGTTATCTGCCTTGATGGGCAGGCGCGAATTCATAAGATAAGTGGCGGCCAGGCCAATCGCCTCATGGATTTCCTCTGGTTGAACTTGCTCATTTTCGTTCAATTACACTCCCGTTGCTGAGATGATGAACGTCTTCTAAGGCTGTCAGGCCAGTCAAATTCACGATGAGCATTATGTAAGAACATGCTGAGGCAAGTCTGATTAGAAGGGGTCAGTGGGATAGCAAACCTGTTAACCATACAGGTTAAACAGGGTGCTGATTCTTAGTGCTTGATTGCTTTACTGATATTTAAAAGAGTGTCATTGCGGAGTCGATTTTTGCGCTGGGTCGTTTGCAGAGACCAGGCGCTTTTTTTACTGTTTTCAGGCTGCGTACGGAAATGGTGCACGCCACTGATTGCGCTTCGCCAGGCTTCCTGCCTTTCACTGTCGGTTTCCGTTCTTAGGTTTTCCTGCAACTGCACAATTAAGGCATCGAAGGAAATATCATCCGCTGATTCCAGAAGCGTCAGAATCGCTTCTCCCATGACAGTATCTACAAGTTTGTCCTTATCATTTTTACTCATTTCGCCTCTCAATATTTACGACACTGTTTTACACAAGCCTTAACCATTATGCACACGCAGGCCAAATCTGCCTTTTTTTGCTGAACGTATTTAAAATGTCCGGAGCTTTCACTTCTGACCTTTGGCAAAGATAAGCGTCATTAAGGCGCTGAGCTGCGCTTCTGTTACCGGGTTCGTCTCTGTTGCGATGCGGGCAGCAATTTTAAGGCAGATTGTGCGTTTGCTAACGGTTTGTTTCGCGTTCAACATCTCTATCACCAGCGCGCCCAACATCTCTTCACACGAGAGCATCTGTGCTAAAGGGCACTCAATGGCGCCATTATCACTATCACGCGTACCCTTCACGACAGCCTCATTCAGTCAGGATCTCTAGCCAAAGATTTGGCGAATGCCATGCGGCAGGCAAGTAGATCCATAAGCGTAATCGATTTTCAAAAAAAAGCAAAAAAGCCAACATATTGATTTATTGAATAATCAGCAGGGAGCGCTGCCATGGAGAACATGTTAACGATACCCTGGCCAAATTAAGCCAGGGCGGGGGTTATTTCACATTGAATGTCAGATAGCCCATGATACCGTCGCTTGGGCCATCTTTGGGGTGATGCACACCATCCATGACGGGAACGAGCGGAAAATCGAAGGGAGAAACGCCTTCAATGCAAGCGACGTTTACACCAAATTGCTCTGGATTGGAGCGGCGCTGGTGAAAGGTATAAATCCCGCAGACAGAGCAAAAATAGTGGGCCGCGGCCTGGGTATTAAAGCGGTACTCGGTGAGTTTCTCTTTTCCCCGCGTCACCTCCAGCCCGGATAACTGGGCGGAAACGGCTACCGCACCGCGCATCCGGCAAAAGGAGCAGTTACAGCGGCGTACGGTATTAAACCCATCAGTGAGTTCAACGGTAAACGCGACGGCACCGCAGTGGCATTGAGCGTGAAGCTTCTCTGACATAACAATCTCCGTGGTGACAAAAGAGGATGTAATGAGTGTAGCTGTCTGGCGTCTGAAAGCGGCTGAGTCGACGGGGTCAAAACGGGGTTTGGGGAGTTAGCTTTGCTTTTTCTTTTTATATTCCGCAATCGCCTGATTGATATTGTTAGTTTCGATGGAGTCGACCTTTTCGTTATCAGAGAAGACATCATAACGGCCTTCATTGTAGCGAAAAAGAACAGTGACGCCCTGAAAGCGAACCCTTTTTTCCTTGACCGTAATGCCACGACTGCGCATGGCAATTTTTGCGATGGTATCTATTTTTTTACTGTTCATGATGAGTCAGCTTGCCTTTTATTATTAATTATAGTGTCCCTGCTGGCATCAGGGATGGAATGATATTAATTTTATAAACCCGGAAAAGAAAGGACGATACCCGAAATGGAAGCGGAAAAAAGAGGATAAGTTTCAGGCGTTTTAAGGTTTTCTTAATCTTATGATGCTCTAAAAATTTCAAGCGATATATTTATTAAAATATTCAAAGTTTGGCAGTATTAAATAGCGAACTCAAATATTGAGAATTATTTCGATTCTCATTCCGGTATCTGTGCGTTTACACTCCAGCCAGCTTGCTAACGCTTCGTTTATACACACATTTTATAAGGAATGATTATGAAAAATCGCTTTTCGGCCCTGTGTTCGATAGCTTTGGTCATCTCTTCTGTTTTTGCAGGTTCTTCTGCATTTGCGGCCGATAACGAAGAGGGCATTGTCATTTATAATGCTCAGCATGAAAATCTGGTTCAGTCGTGGGTAGATGGCTTTTCGAAAGAGACCGGAATTAAAGTGACCCTGCGCAATGGCGGCGATACCGAACTGGGGAATCAGCTTGTCCAGGAAGGCAATGTATCGCCTGCTGATGTTTTCCTGACGGAAAACTCCCCTGCAATGACGCTGGTTGACAACGCAAACCTGTTCGCCCCGCTGGATGCCGATACCCTGAAACAGGTGCCTGCCGCTTTTCGTCCGGCGCATGGCCGCTGGATTGGTATTGCTGCACGCAGCACCGTATTCGTTTATAACCCGAGCAAAATCAGCCCGGCACAGCTGCCGACATCTCTTATGGATTTAGCGAAACCGGAATGGAAAGGGCGCTGGGCCGCCTCTCCGTCGGGCGCCGATTTCCAGGCGATTGTCAGCGCCATGCTGTCATTAAAAGGTGAGTCGGCGACCCTTGACTGGCTGAAAGCGATGAAAACCAACTTTGTGGCTTACAAAGGTAACAGTACTGTCTTAAAAGCGGTCAATGCCGGGCAGATTGATAGTGGCGTTATTTACCACTACTACTATTTTGTCGATCAGGCAAAAACCGGCGAGAACAGCAAAAACACGCAACTTCACTATTTCAAACATCAGGATCCAGGTGCTTTTGTCAGTATTTCCGGCGGCGGTGTGTTAGCGTCCAGCAAACATAAAGCGCAGGCCCAGGCCTTTATTAAATGGATCACTGGCAAGGCCGGGCAGGATATTCTGCGCACGAACAACGCGTTTGAATATGCGGTAGGCGTGAATGCGGCTTCAAATGAAAAGCTGGTACCGCTGAATAAACTGGAGGCCCCGAAAGTTGAGCCCTCTACGCTAAACAGCAAGAAAGTCACCGAGCTGATGACCCAGGCGGGTATTCTTTAAAATAATAACAGTGAGCGCCTTATGTCTGGTTTGAGCATTCCGTTGGCTGGAAAACAGCAACGCCAAACGCATCAGCATCGCCCCGCGCGCCTGTTGGTGATATTAGCCATGCTGGTTTCCCTGTTGGCATTACTGCCCGTTGGGTTTGTGATTGCAACAGGTATTGATACGGGATGGGAGAGCGTTAAGGCGCTCGTTTTTCGCCCGCGTGTCGCCGAGTTACTGACTAACACGCTGCTGCTGATCCTTTTCTCCCTTCCCGTTTGCGTTTGCCTTGGCGTGGCGCTTGCGTGGCTTACGGAGAGAACCGCACTGCGGGGACGTCGTTTCTGGTCGTTGTTGGTGGTTGCGCCGCTGGCGATCCCGGCCTTTGTGCAAAGTTACGCGTGGATAAGCGTTATCCCCTCTTTACATGGGTTGCCGGCCGCCGTGTTTATCTCCGTGCTGGCTTATTACCCGTTTATTTATATGCCGGTTGCTGCGGTCCTGCGGCGACTGGATCCGAACCTTGAAGATGTTGCCGCATCCTTAGGTCTTGCCCCGTGGCGGGTTTTCTTTCGCGTGATATTGCCGCAACTGAAACTGGCCATCTGGGGAGGCGCGCTCCTGGTAGGGCTGCACCTGCTGGCGGAGTATGGCCTGTATGTGATGATCCGCTTTGATACCTTCACGACGGCCATTTACGATCAGTTCCAGTCTACTTTTAGCGGCCCGGCGGCCAATATGCTGGCGGGGGTGCTTGCGCTGTGCTGTCTGGGACTACTGTTGCTGGAAGGGGGAACCCGCGGTAAGGCTCGGTATGCCCGTGTGGGGGGCGGATCCGCCCGTCGCCAGAATATCCATGTACCCGCAATGGCAGGCCAATTTCTGGGACAACTTCTGCTGGTCTGCGTGGTGATGCTGGCGCTGGGAACGCCCATCGCGGTGCTGTGCCGCTGGCTATGGGCGGGCGGAATCGCGGTCTGGCAGAACGGCGATTTATGGCTATCCCTGCATCAAACGGTGGTCCTGGCATCGGCCGGGGCGATCATTACCACCGGATTTGCTATCCCGTGTGCGTGGCTGGCGGTGCGCCATCCACATCGCCTTTTTCGGCTGCTGGAAAGCATGAATTATGTGGCCAGCTCACTGCCGGGTATCGTGACGGCGCTGGCACTGGTGACGGTCACCATTCATTACGCCCGGCCCATTTATCAGACCGAAGTGACGCTCTTTCTGGCATATATGCTGATGTTCATTCCCCGGGCGCTGATTAATCTGCGCGCCGGTATCGCCCAGGCGCCGGTCGAACTTGAACATGTCGCGCAAAGTCTGGGCGTATCGCCGGGATGGGCGCTGTGTCGCGTGACGATGCGTCTGGCGGCACCCGGTGCGGGTGCGGCTGCGGCACTGGTCTTTCTGGGCGTGAGCAACGAGCTGACAGCGACACTGTTGCTCTCTCCGCTGGGAACACGCACGCTTGCCACCGGTTTCTGGGCGCTGACCAGCGAGATTGATTATGTTGCTGCGGCCCCTTATGCCCTGTGCATGATCCTGATTTCTCTTCCCCTGACGGGCCTGCTTTATAAGCAATCACAAAAACTATCGGGTCGTTAAGATGTTCGAGCTTATTAATGTGTCGAAAAAATTTGGCCACACGCAGGTGCTGGATAACATCACGCTTTCGCTGTCACCTGGCAGTCGCACCGCGATAGTGGGGCCGTCAGGTTCCGGTAAAACCACCCTGTTACGCCTGATTGCCGGGTTTGAGATGCCCGACAGCGGACAGATAACGATGCGCGGTACACCGCTGTTTAGCCCGACCGTATCGGTTCCTGCGCATCAGCGAAAAATTGGCTTTGTCCCGCAGGAAGGGGCGCTTTTCCCGCATCTGACGGTTGAAGAGAACATTGGCTGGGGGATCCGCGCCTCGCGCCAGGAACGGCGTAAGCAGGTTGAAGCCTTGATGGACCGGGTATCTCTGGACAGGCAACTGGCGCGTCACTGGCCGCATGAAATCTCCGGCGGACAGCAGCAGCGCGTGGCCCTGGCGCGTGCGCTGGCGCAGCAACCGGCGCTCATGTTGCTGGATGAGCCCTTCTCGGCACTGGATACCGGTCTTCGTGCCACGACCCGTAAAGCGACCGCGGATCTCTTGTCTCAGGCGGGCGTCGCTACCGTACTGGTCACGCACGACCAGAACGAAGCGCTCTCTTTTGCCGAGCAGATTGCCGTTATTCGCCACGGGCGATTTGCTCAGGTAGGGACACCGCAAACGGTCTATTCACAGCCCATTGATGAAGAGACGGCGCGCTTTTTAGGGGAGGCACTGATACTGACAGCGGAGGTCGCCAACGGTAAAGCGCGATGTCTGGTGGGCGATGTGCCGGTGGATGACAACGCCACAGAAGGCGTGCGGCGCATTATGCTGCGCCCGGAGCAATTGATGATCACCCCGGTATCAGCAGGTGAAACTGCGTTGCAGGCGACGGTCTTGGATATTGATTTTGCCGGTTATCTCTCGACGCTGACACTGGGATTTACGGATCGGGCGCAAACGCTCACCATCAATACCGTCACCCCACAATTATTATTGCCAGGTACTACGGTTGCGCTCAAAATTACAGGCCATGCGCGGGTATTTGCGGCATAAAAATAGCCTGCTGATTGACGGCATATCCTGTTTTTATCCACGCATGTCTGAATATTGAGGGTAATAATGAATGGGAGAGAGCATGTTTTCACTCAGCAACTGGTTTATCTGGGCGCTGCTGTCCGCCTTTTTTGCTGCGCTGACCGCCATTTTCGCTAAAGTCGGGATCCAAAATGTGGATTCCGATTTTGCCACGTTAATCCGTACCGGGATAATTATCGTTATTCTGGCTGCCTTTATTTATTTTACCGGTAAGTGGCAGAATCCATTGCTAATTGGCAAACGCACCTGGCTTTTCCTGATCTTATCTGGCCTGGCGACCGGTGCGTCCTGGGTGTGCTATTTCCGGGCTTTAAAGATCGGTGAGGCTTTTAAAGTGGTACCGGTAGATAAAATGAGCGTGGTGATGGTGGCGATTTTTGCTTTTATTTTTCTCGGCGAACGACCAGGGCTGCGGGAGGCGGGGGGACTGCTCTTGATTACCGCAGGCGTATTGTTACTGGCACTGCGGAGATAATCAGCCGTGACGTTGATGTGCGGGCAGAAAAATAACCAGTACGCCCGCAATAATAACCAACACACCAATCAGTGACCGAACAGAAAAAATACCGTGCATGCCGGGCAAAATAAGCGATGCCGACCATACCAGAATATAACTGAGGCTCAGCAGGGCATAGGCTTTGCTCAATGCCAGATGGTGTAAAGCCAGATACCAGACAAACATCGAGGCCAGATAACCCGCCAGCCCGGCCAGCAGCAGCGTTGTTTCCAGATGAACAGGCCACAGCGCGCCGATAAACGCATACAACTGCGACACCGGCGGAAGGGCAGCCATGGCATAACCCATCGCAAGCTGCGCCGCGCTGGTTAACAGCACGCTGACCAACGTCAGAAGAACCCCTTTCATGCCGCACCGCCCAGAATCACAATTCCCACAATAATGAACCCCACGCCAAGCCAGTGGCGCAGGTTAACCGGTTCACGCCAGATCCCCCAGGCGGCCAGCGTCACCCAGACAAAGTTGAGACTTAACATCGGGTAGGCGATGCCAACGGGGATGCTCTGTAATACCAGCAGCCAGAAAAGCATACCCATGCCAAGGCAGGCAAGCGCCAGCCCGAGCCAGGTTAAAATATGCCGACGGCGGCCCACCCTAAGGGCAGGCCGCGTCGCTTGCTTTTGGCACAATTGACCGGCAAAGCTCAGCAGGCTTGCCAGCATAAGCAGAAACCAGCTCATCGTAGCGCTGCATACTCAATAAGTGCGATCCGCCCCTGAACAAACACATTTGATGGAGGAGGAATCGGCAGGCTATTCACACTTTCACCGCGTGAGAGCAGAACCACCAGTGTGACTTTGCCTTCCTGGCGATGCTGTTCCAGCCAGTTGTTGAAATCTTTCTCAGCGATAAATTTGTCTTTCGCATCCGGGTAGCTCAGGCCGTATTGCAGCTCACCGGTCTGGCCAAACATAATAATATCGCTACGTTTCAGTTCCCACGCCAGGCCTGCGGCGATGCCGACATTATCACTCAGAATATAGCGGCTGGATGCCAGTGACTCTTTAGCCATGCCGATCGCGAATTGCGGCTGTTTTGACTCCATCACCCGGTTAGGGATGGCAAAACCGACCAGCAGCGCCAGCCCGGCGGGACACAATGCCGAGAGCATCCAGCTTTTTTCGGTATTGCGCAGGGTATACCAGCCCACCAGCGCCCAGACGAAAAAGGCCATCGCGGCACAAAACACTTTATAGCTTTCGAGTGTGGTCCATACCGGGTTTTTCAAAGGCCCCCAGGGAGAGGCAATAAACGCGGCAATCAGGCCAAACAGACCAAAGCCAATGTTGAGCCAGGCATTGACGCGCAAAGCACGGTAGCCTTTTTCCGCGGCCTGCACCGAATAGCCGGCCATCAGGATCGCCAGCGGCGCGAAGCAGGGCAGGATATAGGTCAACAGTTTGCCTTTCGCGATACTGAAAAACAGAAATGGCATCACTATCCAGCACATCAGGTAGAGCGTCGCGCGGTTGTTCTCACGGGTGAACCACGCCAGGCGAAGCGAACCGGGCAGCAGTCCCAGCCAGGGCAGACTTCCCAATAAGATGACCGGCAGGTAGTACCAGAACGGGGCTTTATGCTGCGCATCTGCCATGGCAAAACGCTGAATATGTTCCACCCAGAAGAAGTAGTGCCAGAAATCTGGCTCATGTTGGGCAATCGCCAGCCCCCACGGCAGGACAACCAGCACGCAACTGGCGATAGAAAGCCAGCCCCAGATCAGCGCCTCTTTCCATTTTTTCTGCACGATTATCCAGGGTAAAACGCTCAGTACCGGCACGGCCAGCGCCAGAAATCCTTTGGTCATCACCCCCATGCCGCAGGTCAGACCGAGCAGCACATAGCCCGCCGCTTTCACGGAGGGGGTCTTTGCCTGAGCGGCAATCCAGAACGTGCACATCCCGGCAACCAGCCACAGGGCGATCATCGGGTCGAGCACCGCATAGGTGCCGATGCCGTAAACTTCAAGCATGGTGATGAAAATGATGGCAGCCATCATCGCCACGCGTTTATCGCGCCAAATCTGCCAGGCAAACCATGACACCATCCCGGCAACCAGCGCGGTTGAAAAGATAACCCCGGCGCGTACCGCAAAGTTGGTGCCGCCGAACAGCCACTGGAATATGGAGTTCACCCAATAACCGGCGATCGGTTTCTCGAAATAACGCAGGCCGAGGAAATGCGGCACGGTCCAGTTTCCGCTGCTGAGCATTTCACGGCTGATCTCTGCATAACGCGTTTCATCAGGCTGCCAGAGCAAACGCCATTCGACAGGGATCAGGTAGTAGAGGACAAACAGGGCAAGGACAACCAGACCGTAGCGTGACGACTTCGTCATTCCGTTCTCTCCATTTGCTGACAACCCAGCCATCCTTCACGGCCAGCAATTTCGCCACGTACAACCTTACCCGTGGGCAAGGTGCGTAAATTGGCAGGTAACAGTTCACCCAGCGGGCAGAATTGAATATTCGCTTCGGCGGCGCGCTGGAGTAAATCTTCAAACTCAAGGCGATGGGCGATCCCTTCGACCTCGGCGTGAATGGTATAGACCGGCACGCCGGGGTCATCCAGCATGCGGGCCAGAATGAAATCGTTGAACCCGCTGGCACTGACTTCACCCCCGACAACCTCATCCCAGGTTGGCAGCGTTACCGGAATCTGTACCGTACCCGTCTGGCCGACGCCGGTAACGGGTAAAAAGGGGGTGCTGCCCCGACAGTCGCTGTTATAGCGAAAATCGAAGGCTTCTTTCGCCTTAATGACCCGCTGGTCGGCACGCCAGCCGGCTACGGCTGAACAGGTAATATCTGTACCGATTATCGATTCCAGTTCTTCTTTACCCAGCGCGATGTGATGGAGCAACTCATCGCTGTCCCATACGCCGCACCAGGTTTGCCAGGCGTGGTGATCCCACGCATGCAGCCCCACTTCATGGCTGGCGGCGGCGCTGCGGATAATATCCGCGTTAGCGCGCCCGATATTCCTGCCGGGCCACGCGGTGCCCGCCAGTAAAATATCCCAGCCATACAGGGAGGCCGCTTTTGAGCGCAGCATCTTTAGTAAGAACTTCGGCTTAATCAGCCGCCAAAGATGCCTTCCCATATTGTCCGGCCCCACACTAAAGAAGAAGCTTGCGCGTACGCCGTAGCGGTTGAGCATGTCCAGCAGCGACGGCACCCCTTTACGGGTGCCGCGGAAGGTATCGACGTCTATGCGCAGGCCGACTTTTCTCATGGCTTCTGTTCCGTGACCTCAACGGTGCGTAAAAAGAAGTCCAGCGTCTCTTCGACAGTCTGGTGCATTTCTACCGTTGGCTGCCAGTCCAGGCAACGTTTGGCGTTGCGAATGCTCGGTTTGCGGTGTTCAACGTCCTGGTAGCCTTTCCCGTAGTAGTCGCTGCTTTCCACTTCGCGGAAGCCGGCAAACGGCGGGAAACGGTCACGCAGCGGGTGACGTTCGAAGCAGTCGAGCAGCATTTCCGCCAGCTCTTTGATGCTCGCTTCGTTATCCGGGTTACCGATGTTGATGATCTGCCCATCACAGCGGCCATCTTTGTTTTCGATGATGCGGAACAGCGCTTCAATACCATCGCTGATATCGGTAAAGCAGCGTTTCTGTTTACCGCCTTCAATCAGCTTAATCGGCGAACCTTCGACCAGGTTGAGGATCAACTGAGTAATGGCGCGAGAGCTGCCGATACGGGCGGCATTCAGGTTATCCAGACGCGGCCCCATCCAGTTAAACGGACGGAAGAGGGTGAATTTAAGGCCGGTTTTATCGCCGTAGGCCCAAATCACACGGTCCAGCAACTGTTTGGACACTGAATAGATCCAGCGCTGTTTATTAATCGGACCCACCACCAGATTGGAGGTGTCTTCGTCGAAGTTCGCGTCGGTGCACATGCCGTACACTTCCGACGTTGACGGGAAGATGATGCGTTTGTTGTACTTCACGCAGTCACGAATAATTTTCAGGTTCTCTTCGAAGTCCAGCTCGAACACGCGCAGCGGGTTACGGGTGTACTCGATTGGCGTCGCAATGGCTACCAGTGGCAATACGACATCACATTTCTTAATGTGGTATTCAATCCATTCGGAGTGAATGCTGATATCACCTTCCACAAAGTGGAAACGCGGGCAGTCAAGGAAACGACTGATCGCATCAGAACCAATATCCAGACCGTAAATTTCGTAATTATCATCCTGCAACAGACGTTCGGTCAGGTGGTTACCGATAAAACCGTTTACCCCGAGGATGAGCACGCGAGTACGGCGCTTAATGGCAGCAAACGGACGGCTGGAGAGCAGGGCTCCCGGCACCAGACCCATCGCGGGCGCAAGCTGGGTACCCTGCATGTAAACGCCGTTTGCGCTCTGGCCGGTCACGATTTCCAGCGCACCTTCACCACAGGCTACCACCAGCGGAGCGACAGACAGCACGGTGCCCGGCTTCGCTGCGGCGAGGTCGGTGCGCACGCGGGATTTCCAGACGATAAATTTGTTGGTGCCCACATAGCCAAATGCGCCCGGCCACGGATCGCTGACGGCACGAACCAGGTTATGCAGTTCCTGCGCCGGTTTTTCCCAGGTCAGACGACCATCTTCCGGGGTACGACGGCCAACATAGGTAGCCTGAGCCTCATCCTGTGCGCGTTCCTGAGTTTGACCACTGCGGATTTTCGGCAGCACGTCGCTCAGCAGGCTTTGTGAGGCCGCACAGAGTTTTTGATGCAGAGAAAGGGCCACGTCGGTGTCGCTGATCGCCACGCTCTGTTGTGCCACAATATCGCCTGCATCGGCGCGTTGGGTCATACGGTGCAGGGTAACGCCGGTCTCTTTCTCACCGTTGACCAGTACCCAGTTCAGCGGCGCGCGGCCACGGTATTTCGGCAGCAGCGAACCGTGCAGGTTAAACGCGCCTTTTGTCGGCAGGCTCAGAATATCGTTGCACAGCAGGTTGCGGTAGTAGAAGGAGAAGATCACTTCTGGCGCGAGTGCGCGAATGCGATCAACCCATAGGGGATGGTTTACATCATCCGGGGCATAAACCGGAATTTCCTGTTCAGCCGCCAGGCGCGCCACGGATCTAAAAAAGTGGTTTTCACCCGCATTGTCGGCGTGAGTAAAGATGGCGGCAATCTCGAAGCCTGCTTCCAGCAGTGCTTGTATGCCCGTGCACCCCATATCGTGATATGCAAAGACGACAGTTTTCATGACTCAATTTCCTCAATAGAATTTGGGGTTTCCTGACGGATAACGCGCTGAATAAAGTAACGGGGGCGGGCACGGACATCGTTATAGATGCGGCCAACGTACTCGCCGAGTAAGCCCATGCCAACGAACTGCGCACCAATGAAGGTGAACAGGACGGCGAAGAGGGTGAACACACCTTCGGCAGCCCACTGTGGCCCAAGCGCAAGACGCATGACGACTAAAACGACTGATAGCGCAAAACCCACCAGCGCGATAACGCTGCCAAAAACACTCAGCATGCGCAGTGGCGTGGTGGTCAGGCAGGTCACCAGGTCATACATCAGGTTAATCAAACGCATAAAGCTGTATTTCGAATCGCCGTACTCGCGTTCCGCGTGATGCACGGGAATTTCCGTGGCCCGGCGGGCGAACATATTGGCGAGGATCGGGATAAAAGTGCTGCGCTCGTGGCAGTGCAACATCGCATCGACAATATGGCGACGGTAAGCGCGTAACATGCAGCCGTAATCGCCCATCGCTTTACCGGTGGTGCGCTGAATCAGGTGGTTGATCATGCGTGATGCTGTTTTACGAAACAGGCTGTCCTGACGGTTCTGACGAACCGTACCGACCACGTCATAACCTTCTTCGGCGGTTGCCACCAGGCGCGGAATCTCTTCGGGCGGGTTCTGCAAATCGGCATCCAGGGTGATGATCAGATCGCCGGTGACATGGCTAAAACCGGCCATGATCGCGGAGTGCTGACCATAGTTGCGGTTAAGCAGTACGGCCACAATATGGCTGCCGTCGGTTTGTGCGGCATCCACCAGCATTTTGGCGGAGTCATCGCTACTGCCGTCATCAACCAGCAGAACTTCATAATCCTTACCCAACAGATCGCAGGCGGCGGTAGTACGACGAATCAGTTCCGGCAGGCTGTCCTGTTCATTAAATACAGGGATCACAACGGACACTTTGTTGATTGGGCTCGTTTCAAACATCGTTATTGCCCTGCCAGCTGATGAAGTGCGGCGATAACGCGGCTGGTGTCGTCATCGGTCATATCCGGGAACAGCGGTAGCGAACAGATACGCGCGCTATTCCACTCCGTATTGGGTAATGAAAGATCAGAGAAATTCTCGCGGTAGTATTTCTGCGTGTGGGCGGCGCGGAAATGCAGACCCGTGCCAATGCCCTGTGCTTTCAGCGCTTCCATCAGCGCATCGCGGGTCAGGCCGCAGCGTGTTTCATCAACACGAATAATAAACAGATGCCAGGCGTGAACGTGCGGCCAGGCCGGAACCGTCAGCGGCTGGAAGGGTGTGTCAGCCAGTTCGCGTAAATAGCGCTGGGCAATCTCGGTTCGACGCTTATTCGCTTCATGAAGCTTGCCGAGTTGCACCAGCGCCAGCGCGGCATTGATATCCGCCAGATTGTATTTGTAGCCAGGAGAGATCACTTCCGCCTGCGGCGCGCGACCGTGTGTCTGGCGATCGTAGGCATCTACGCCAAGACCGTGGAACTTCAGGCTGCGAATACGTTGGGCCAGTTTCTCATCATCGGTTACCACCAGACCGCCTTCGGCACAGGTCATATTTTTGATGGCATGGAAGGAGAAAATCGCGGTTCCGCAACAGCCAACATGGTGACCTTTGTAATAGGTTCCGGCGGCATGTGCTGCGTCTTCAATGACGGGAATAGCGTATTTTTCACCCAATGCGCGAATCGCATCAATATCGGCAGGCGCGCCAGCGTAGTGAACGGGAATAATGGCCTTCGTTTTTGGCGTAATCGCGGCCTCAATGCTCTGCGCAGTGACCATCAACGTGTCGCGGTCAACATCGATCATGACCGGTGTCGCGCCGAGTAGCACTATCATATTGAGGGTGGAAACCCAGGTCATGGAGGGGGTAATCACCTCATCGCCAGCGCCGATGCCCAGCGCCATTAAGGTGACATGCATACCGGCTGTTGCCGAACTCAGGGCAATAGCATGCTGATTGCCCGTCAACTGGCAAAAGGCCTCTTCCAACTGTTGGTTTTTGGGACCTGTTGTAATCCAACCTGAACGCAGAACGTCCTGAATCGCCGTTAATTCTTCGTCGCCCATAGAAGGACGTGAGAAGGGTAAAAATTCACGCATTACTTTTCCTTACCGTTGCTGGCAATGAATTCGCACTATAGCCAGGGAAGCAGCAGACTCATTTCGCTGAAAGTACTTACCCAGGATAGGGCTTATTTATTAACTCAACCTTAAGAGATTGTGTATTTTGATTAACGTTCACTTAAGATCGTTTTCGTTTAGCTGGCGTTGAGGGAATAAATATTAGCAGGCGATGTTTTTTTATGTTTTTTTATTGAAATCAAACCGTTGCCTTTGTTTTTATTGCAGGGGAATAAAATGCCATAACGGCGGCATACGCAACCGTAAAGGTTTTTTTCGCTATCTTTATTCTGTTTAATTAATATTTATAGTCATCCTTTTGTCATTATGCTGTCACTAACTTTGGGAGGGGAAATAATAATGAACAGATGTACCTGCCTGAAAAACGAGAATAGCCAGATTTGGCTTTTAGTGCTGTAGCAAATCATCGTTTAAGTGATATAGATCACAAAAACTGGCTGTTTTTCGTGCGGTTATGGTGGCAATACGAACATTTCAGCGGAAAATCATTTCAAATCATTTAATTACAAATGTTATTGCATTTTATTTTTTCCATGACGGCAAAAATTATTCTTTTTTAGCAATATTTTTCTCGCTCATTCGTCTACCCGGATACAACGATATGAAGGAGAAACAACATGAGAAGATTTGCTAATCACAGACGCCATCCCGGTAAGTTTGGTGTGATGTTCCTTGTTTTTGCCGTCGTCATGGCGCTGGTGGTGATGACCCTGTGGAATGCCATCATTCCGGGACTGTTTGGCCTTAAAGCGATCGGTTTCTGGACCGCGCTTGGGCTGCTGGTGCTGTGCCGGGTGCTGTTTGGCGGTATGGGTATGGGGCCGATGATGTTCAGAATGGCGCGCGATCATCGTCAGTTGCATGAACGGTGGATGAATATGAGCGAAGAAGAGAGGCAGGCCTTTTTCCAGAAACGCCAACGCTGGGGGGGACGAGATGGCTGGCGTTGCGGTCCTGGCGCGCCAACAGAGAACGAACCGCCAAAGCCGTCGGATAATGCGTGAGCATAATGGATAACGCCGACAACGCCCGGACGGCGCGGATCCTTGAAGCGCTCTCTGCATGCCGGACAACGCTGAGAGCTTTTATCCGCCGTCGCATTCCGCAGCGAGAAGACGTGGACGATATTTTGCAGGATGTGACGCTGCAATTGATCAACGTAGAACAACCGGTTGAAAACGTCTCCGCCTGGCTGTTTCGTGCAGCGCGCAATGAAATGATTGACCGCGGACGGAAAAAGCGGGAGTGGTTGTTAGGGGACGACGAGGAGGCTGATGATCAGCTATATGATGTGCTGTTTGGCGAGGTTCAGACGCCGGAAGAGGCGCGATTAAAGGAGATTTTCTGGGAGGAACTGGAAAGCGCGCTGGCGGCACTTCCTGCGCCTCAGCGTGAAGTATTCGAAAAAACCGAACTGGAAAATTATAGTTTCAAAGCCCTTTCCGCTGAGACGGGGCTGCCCGTTCAGACCTTGTTGTCGCGCAAGCACAAAGCTGTACGCTATCTGCGAGAACGCCTTTGCGCACTTTATCACGACATTATGCTGCCGTAGGCTGATACCGAAAAATCCCCGCCACACCGGGCTGGAGTGGCGGGGATTATTACTGTGCTTGCGGTAAATCAGATAAAGCTGTCGTCGTCGTTATTGCCGCTGAAATCGTAGTCATCATCCTGATCGAGGAAACGGCTATTGTCGTCGTTGCTCTGGTCAAAGAAGCTGCGGTCAGAAGCATTCGTGAAGCTATCCTGATCCTGAAAATCGTTAGAGAAATTCTGCCCGCCCGTCACATCAGAGACCTGTTCGATAGGTTGCTCAATAATGTTCACGATCTCCTGTGGCTGCGAGCGGTGGAACATACTGGTCAGCATATCGGCGAGAACGACACCACCGGCAACCCCGGCTGCGGTTTGCAGCGCCCCGGCCATAAAGCCGCCAGAACGAGGGGCCGGTTGCGCATACGTGGGCGCTGCCTGCTGTTGTGGCGGCTGTTGTTGCGGCGCGCTGTTCCAGTTGTTGGCAGGCTGCTGCGGCTGGCTTTTTCCCCCGCCAAACATGCTGCTCAGGAAGCTGCCGTTACCGCTTTGCTGGCTGTTTTTCAGTGAGGCCACTTCATTCTGGAGATCCTGAATCTGTGCATGAAGGCGTTTCAGCGCAGCTTCCTGAATCAGCATCGACTGGGCCATATAGTAAGGCGCAGAGGGTTGCTGGCGCACAAACTCAGCGATCAGGCGATCGGCCTGTCCATCCCGTGTGCCGCTTTGCTGTTCCGCCTGTTTCAGACGCTGGAAAAGCCCCTCAATAAGCCGTTGTTCTTCATTTTGCATAGCAAAAACCTCAGGAGTGCATGGAGTTGTGCAATGGCGTGCGGACCTGTGCAGGTATCGGTTACGCACGCGTGGTAAGAGTCATTTTAGCCGATCAAAGTTATACGAAATGACAAGCAAACGCAGAATGATCGGAAAAGAAGCCGCGAAGAGGGGGGGAAATAAAAATGGCCGGAGTGTTACCGGCCATTTTCTCTGCGTGTTGCCCGTGATTAGAAGGTCTGCCAGTTATCGTTGCTGGTGCTGGATAGCGGCACGCGTGCTGACGTAGCGCTGGTTTTTTTCGTGCTGCGAGCGGTGGAGACCGCACCGTTGCCCAGATCAAAGCGATCGACGGTCTTGTTCAGCCGTTCCGCCTCGGATTCGAGAGAGACCGCATTGGCGGTGGCCTCTTGTACCAGAGTGGCGTTTTGTTGCGTCACGCCATCCATCTCGGTCATCGCCAGACCAATTTGTTCAATACCACGGCTTTGTTCATCCGAGGCCACAGAGATCTCACCCATCAGGCTATTTACCTGGGCGACAGACTGGATGATCACAGCCATGGCGTCACCGGCTTCCTGTACCTGTTCGGCACCGGTTTTGACCCGGTTGACCGACTCACTGATCAGGGCTTCGATCTCTTTTGCCGCCTGCGCACTGCGCTGCGCCAGCAGGCGTACTTCGCTGGCGACCACCGCAAAGCCGCGGCCTTGTTCGCCAGCGCGAGCGGCTTCCACGGCTGCGTTCAACGCCAGCAGGTTGGTCTGGAATGAAATGCTGTTAATGACGCTGGTGATATCGGATATTTTTTGCGAACTGTCGGTGATGCCGTGCATGGTTTGCACCACCGTTGAGGTGATGTCGCCGCCTCGTTTCGCCGTTCTTTGCGCTTCCTCGGTCAGTTTGAGGGCTTCGCGCACGTTCTGGGCGTTGTTTCTGACGGTTGAGGTCAGTTCTTCCATACTGGCTGCCGTTTGCTGTAGGGCGGCGGCCTGTTGTTCAGTGCGGCTCGACAGTTCTTCATTACCGCCCCGAATCTCACTGGTGTTGGCGAAGATACTGGCGGAGCTGTCCTGAATAGTTTTTACCGTTGTCTGCAGGCTCTCCTGCATCTTTTGGACATAGGGAATCAGTTGCCCGGCGCAGTTACGACCAAAATTATCAAGCTGGCTACTCAATTTGCCTGCGGTCAGCAACTCCAGGTGATTTTTTAACATACCAAGCGGCTTAACCAGATAATTTACTAAATAACGATCGGTCAATAAGAGCGTCACCAGGCCTGCCAGTAACGCGCTGATTAACACTATTTTGTTATAGGAAATCTGAGCATTGGTTTGCATCAGAATGGCATCTGATTGAATCGCCTGGGTATATTTCTCAGCGGTGGCGCCAAATTGCACGCTCAACGGCGGATAGGTTTTACGAAATAGCTCGCGGAACTTATCCGTCTGGTTATTTTTCGCTGCGTCATACATCGGCACAATGGCGTTAGTCAGCAAGCTGTCCCAGTCATTGATCATCGATCTGATGACGTCATCGCTCACCCCTGGATGGCGGGTGTCACGAAATTGCGCAAGCATATTCTGGCTGATTGCCAGTGCTTTGCCGGCAGATTCCATTGTTTTTGCAGCATTTTCTTCATCACCGGTCTGGCGATAATCCATTGCCCGCAGCATGCGCGTCATGGTGCGGAAATATTGATCATTGCCTTTTACCAGCATGGCATAGGCATTTTTCTGTGACGAGTTTTGTGTGAGTAATTGCTCAAGAGTAGAAAAGTTATAAAAAGTGAGCAGGCTAGCCATTCCCCAAATAATACTGAAAAGAACCAGTATCAGTAATACCATTTTCCTGATGGTAATATCGCGTAATATTTTCATAGCTACCCCCGGTAACTCAATATAAAATATATTTTAAGATGAGCAGCCCAGTTGGAAGGGCCTGGTGTTAAAGTTTTTATGCAATAGCGCATAAAATGAAATGTTGCAGACTAATTGTTATCCTGAGAACTAATTATGGTGACACGGGTAACCATCATTAATGCTGTTCTGTTGCGTGTTGGTAAATAATGTTTTGGAATCGTTAACGATCATAACATGAAATTTATATACGCTAAAGTTGTTATTACATCCTGGCGTAGGATCACAAATCTATGATTTAAAATTCTTCTTCGGGAATAATTATTTTTTTCTGTTTAAAATTTGGCTTAAGTTCGATTTTATCCAGTGTGGTCGGATGACTTATAAAATACCCCTGTGCGATATCGCACTCAAATTCTTCAAGCTGCTGTAACTGAGAGAATGTTTCCACCCCCTCAGCGGTGACTTCAAGGTTAAAGTCTTTACCCAGTCCGATAATCTTCTCGACGATATTTTTGGCACTTTCTGAGTCGCCCATTGCCATAATAAAAGACTTATCAAGCTTGATGCCATCAAAAGGGAAACTCCGCAGATAATTCAGTGACGCATAGCCAGTCCCAAAATCATCCATCAACAGTTTGACACCGAATGATTTTAATTGTTGCATGATTTTTAACGTAGTTTCTGGTTTGCTGAGCGTGGCGTTTTCAGTGACCTCCAGTTCGAGACGCGAAGGATCAAAACCCGTTTTTGCGAGAATTGATTTTACGCGACAAACAATGTCGCTGGCCTTAAATTCCACTGGCGATATATTTACCGAAAGGGACAGGTCTGCGGATTTAGCTTTTACCTCGCGACAGGCTGTTGTCAAAACCCAGTCTGTTAGTGCGATAATTATTCCGGTCTCTTCCGCCAGGGGAATAAATTGGTCAGGCATAAAAAGTCCGTGAGTCGGGTGCTGCCAGCGTACCAGTGCTTCGAGTGATGTTATCTTCTGCAGGGTTATATCGTAGCGAGGCTGGTACAGAAGAAATAATTGATTATGTTTTATTGCCTCGCGGAGTTCCTGTACGAGTTCCCGGCGTTGAACAATTTGTTCAGCCATATCAGGTTTATAAAAAACCCAATGTACATCAGGATCGTTTTTCGCTTTGTAGAGCGCGATATCAGAATAGCGCAGAAGATCGCTTGCGTTGAGTGCATCTTGTGGTGCCAGTGCAATACCCATACTGACGCCAATAACAATCTCATTGCCGCAAATATCAAAAGGATGATTCAATTCTTCCACAATACGTGAGCAAAAACGCTCAATATCTTCCCGTTGGTTAAGATCGCTGGCAATGATGATAAATTCATCTCCGCCATGGCGTGTTACCAAATCTATGCTTCGCATACAGCGGCGCAGGCGGTTAGAGGCTTCACTGAGTACCAGATCGCCCACCGTATGGCCGTAAACATCGTTAATGGTTTTGAAATCATTGAGATCGACACTGATCATTGCCAGCGCATTTTCCGCTTGATTATCTGATTGCAGTCGGCCCTCAAGGAATTCTTTCATCCTGACGCGGTTAGGCAGGCCGGTTAATTCATCATGATGTGACAAATACTGAATACGTTCACTTGCCTCCACTTCCAGGGTGACATCTGTTGCGGTACCACGAAACCCCAGTGAACCATCAATTAGGGTGACGCGTTTTAGGGTTAAATTACAGTAGCGCTGATTGCCCTGGGCGGAAAAATAACTGCAATGATTAAGGGTGAGGAAATTACCCGCATAAGGCAGATCCAGCCATTTGGTCAGCGCCGGGTTTTCTTGTGCCAGGAATGCCCGCAGCGAACGGCCGATCCAGTCATCAATGCGGTGACCGGTAATCGCCGGAAAGCGCACCGATATCCAGGTAAGTTGTAAGAGCTCATCGGCTTCCCAGATCCAGTCCGTTGTGGTTTCAACCACATCACGAAAACGGCGCTCGCTAATGGCGAACGCCCGGCGGCTTTGCTCCAGCAGGAATGTTTTTTCATCATTCAGCCTTGCTTTTAAAAGCCCTTTTCGTACCAGTGAAAGTGCCAGAAGGACCGATGTGAGCATCAGCAGGACGAGCAAAGGGAGAACCCACGTTAGCAGTGTGTCACCTGGATTTTTATTATTCCATTGAAAATAGACGTCACCCTCGGATACAGGCCATGACATGCCCGCTGTATGTGGTTGACGGCGCGTGGGTTTTGACGCGAGGATGCGTAAATCTGCAATGGCATACTCTTCACCCATCGCCGCGAGTTTTTTAGGCGTTAGCTTATCCACAAAGATCATTATCGAATGATCCTGAGGCGCTTTCGCCAGCTCAATCTTATCTTCGGTAGTAATCCAGGCCGCTGAAATCAGGACTAATTCATTATTGGCGAAAATAACGCGCGAAATGGCTGTGCCGTTGCTTACTTTCAGTGCCGTGCTGAGTTCGCTATTAAGGTTTTTTCCCAGCCATTCCTCGAAAGGGACCAGGTGAAGGTTACCGTCGATGACGCTGTAGCGCGTTTCTTCTTTTGGCGAGAGAACAAACACGCCTTCGTAACCGAATTTTGCAAACAGCGATTTGCCAAGGTTTTGTTCGTCCCACGCCCAGCTTATGTCGACCTTGCGGTGAAGGTTCTCCCAGGCTTCGTTCCACGCGGCGTTATCGGCGAGGTGTAAACGAAGATTTTCCTGGCGATTGTCGAGCGCTTTCACGAGCAACTGGCGGGTTTGGTGGCGAGTGTTTCGCGCCAAATCGTTTTCTGTCTGAATGAGAGCAAATATTGTGGTGAGAAAAATGAAGCTCATCAGCATCAGCACCAGCGTCACCGTCTGCTTCATGATGCGATGCGTATCAGATGCAGGTGCAGGCGCGTACTGGTCATCGAAAATGTTCATACTTCACCTTTTCTTCGCGTTTTAATAAGCAAAATATGTTTTTTTAGTCATCAGTATTAACGGCAAGAGATAATTAAACTTTAAATAAAAAACGTTATTTTCATAAAAACAGTTAAGTTTGTGATGCGCATCATTTTTTTATGCAAAAGAAAGAATTCGTCTTTTTTATATTAAGATAACCTTAAGGTTAATAAATTTAATGCATTTATCTCGTGGTAATTGCCGTACGGTATTATTGCTTTATTAACATTCTGATTTTTATATTTTTTTCATTTTTTGGCGATGTCGGGATATGTTAGCTATGGCACTGAGTAAGGTGCCATCAAATAAGAACAGTAAATCAGGTGAATTGGGATTGAGTCTTAATCAGTAAGCGACACATTTATCGCTTCCGAGTCATATGTACTGGAGGCGAAAAAAGGACATTTATTTTCTTCTTTAAGAACACGTTACGATAGTATCGAAGAATAATACACGTTTAACAATAATGTTCGGTGAGATAAACATGATGCCCCGCCAAAACTGAAGGTTAAGCGAATAAGTTAAATA
Source organism: Phytobacter ursingii (assembly GCA_901456055.1). Lineage (GTDB taxonomy): Bacteria > Pseudomonadota > Gammaproteobacteria > Enterobacterales > Enterobacteriaceae > Phytobacter > Phytobacter ursingii. Next base: position 489,377 of record CABDWT010000019.1, on the reverse strand, counting down.
TCACGACTAATGTTGATTTAAAAGAAAAAAACACTGGAAAATGCATTGCATAAAGCGCTATCGAAAGCTATTTCCACAGGCAATTGTGCCTTCACTGTCAATATTGCAGAGCGTGGTTGCCGGGGAAGAGACGGTTATCGGGAGATAAACATCCTTTAATGCGCTGTGCAACACGATAAACCGATGATGAAAAACCAGGGACACCGTTGATCGCCCCTGGCGTTTTCAACATGGAATTAGCGATCCGGAATGATTTTCTCCGCTTTTAACCTGTCAAACAGCGCGGTAAAAGAATCCAGGGTGGCCCGATAGCCAGTGAACCCGGCCTTGCGGCTTTTGCTCATGTCGGTAAAGGCCTCCATCGGGCGGCCAAGGTCTGCATCGGTGTGCCACCAGGAGGCCAGTCGGTTGATATCAGGCTCAGCGAGCGAATAGCGGGCTGCAATCTCCCGCCAGGCGGCGGCAGCTTCCTGCATCCGTCCTTCCAGCGGCATCATTGTCTGAGGGTTGCCGCCAGATTCGATACCAAAATAGGCAGCCAGGCGCGGCCATAGCCAGTTCCAGCGGAATACGTCGCCGTTGACCGCGTTAAAGTCTTCGTTTGCCGCATTCGGGCTTTGCGCCGCCCAGACGAGCTGCTCGGCCAGCAGGTTTGCGTCGGTGACGTCACAGATACCATGCCACTGCTCCGGCGAGCCCGGGAAAATAAACGGCCAGCCTTTTTCGCGGCACAGGGTAGCGTAGACCGCCAGCGTCAGCCCCATATTCATTGCGTTACCGACCGCGTAACCGATGATGGTGTGCGGACGGTGTACACTCCATCGATAACCGTATTTTTCCGCGCCAGCAAAGATCTCGTCTTCCTGGGCATAATAGAAATTATCCACGGGCTGGCGACCCTGCTCTTCACGGAAAGGCGTAACCGGCACGGCGCCTTTACCATAGGCCTCGAACGGACCGAGATAGTGTTTTAACCCGGTAACCAGGGCGACATGCGCCCCGCGCAGGCGGTCACCCAGTGCCTCAATGACATTTTTGACCATCGCACCGTTGACGCGGATATTCTCTTTTTCGTTTGCCTGACGCGACCAGACGCTGAAAAACAGCGCGTCTGGTTTCACAGCAGCGAGTGCCCTATTGACTGCCTGCGAATCCGTCAAATCGGCAGTCAGGCGGGTGCAACCTTCCGGCACTGCGCCGCGCCCGCGCGACAGACCGGAGACTTTCCAGCCCTCCTGCATCAACTTTTGCGCCAGCGCGCGGCCAATCACCCCGCTGATGCCGACAATGAGTGCCTCTTTTTGCATTTTACTCTCCTCATGCATAAACCTTATGATTAGACTAATCGAGAATTTCATTCTTATTTCTGGCATTAATTCACATCATTCATAACTCAGGTTCATGAATCAATGCGCGATCAACGACTAAAAGACATTGTGCCCTTTGTCGCCAGTATTGAAGGGGGGAGCTTCGCCGCCGCTGCGGAGCGTTTGCATGTGACGGGCTCCGCCATCAGTAAAAGCGTGAGTCGGCTGGAGGCGCGGCTGGGCTCAACGTTGCTGGAGCGGACGACCCGACGCCTGAAATTGACCGACGCCGGACAGGCGTATTACCAGACCTGCATTCGCATTATGGAAGAGCTGGCGGAGGCGGAATCGGTACTGGCGGCGCAACGCAGTATTCCGTCCGGGCGGCTGCGGCTGGCTGTGCCGAACACCTATGGCAGGCTGTGCGTCATGCCGCGACTGATAACCTTTTGCCAGCACCATTCGGAGATTGATATCAGCATGACCTTCTCTGACCGTTTCATTGATCTGTTTGATGAAGGGATTGATGTTGCGGTACGGATTGGCAAAACGGCGGAGATGCCTGCGTCGTTGGGCTATCGGCAACTGGGGCGAGAGAAAATGGTGTTCTGCGCTTCGCCCGCCTATCTGGCGCGCGAGGGGCGCCCGGAAAGTGTCGAGGCGTTGTTGCAGCATCGAGCCATTGTCTACGAGCGTGTCGATGGCAGCAGTAAGCCGTGGCAGTTTGTCACCGAGGATGGATATCCGGACTGGCGTACCGTGCCCTATCATATGGCGCTGGGGGATGCGGATGCTCAGTTACAGGCTGTTCTTGGTGGGTTAGGGGTTGCCCAGATGCCGACATGGCTGATTCGTGATGCGCTTGCGCGCGGTGAGCTGGAGAGGGTATTGCCGCATATGCAGCCGGACGGGCTGGCGTTAACGCTGGTCTGGCCGCGACGTAAGCAGCTATTGCCCAAGGTGGATGCGCTGCTCTGCGCGTTGAGCGAGTTGGATATTGGCACATGAGTACTTATCCCGGCTGGCGCTGCGCGACGTATTCTCTGCGTGCACCAGACGCGTTGCCCGGACAAGGCGCTTACGCCGCATCCGGGAAACCCCCTGCCCAACTTATCCGCGATCATCCTTCGGTCCCAGGAACCAAAACGCAAAGGGCAGCGACCCTATGAGGGTAAACATCAGGCTATAGATAAATACCCACGCGCCCTGAATCACAAACATTGATACTGACCACTCGTCCATCGGCAAATCATATTGATCCACCACGCCCTGGAATGCGGCTTCTGAGATAATCGACACGGCGGCCACAAAAATGATGGCGACGGCGATAAGGAATTTTTTACCCTCACGGGTACGTAGTTTTTCCAGCATGTAAACCTCCTTCTTTTTATCCGCAGTCTGCAGGTGAGGGTTGATAGCCACCGGACGCGGGCTGCTACCCGGATGCGATAATCCGCAGCTGCTTCGGCCGCCTTTTCCACGCCAGATCGCGGCGGCGCAAGCCATACGCCTGGCCGCTGAATGACGCTGGGTCCGTATAAAAACCACCCGTCATACGGGTTATAAAGCGTAAGTGTATCTTATTCTCATCTCAGTTGTTATCGCAGATTGGCTCAAAGAAAAGGGGATCTGTCGGAGAGGCGTCCGTGTGGATTGGTGAAATATTAATCGCATATATCCGCAAATATGATGCAGTGCGCATTTTTTGAGCCAGGGCAGGAATAGCGTATCGGTAACATCCAGGAGGGCACTATCATGAAAAGGTTATTAATTTGTTGTCTGTTTGGTAACACGGCGATAAGGCTGGCGAAAAAAATGCAGGGTGTGGCAGACGCACATCGCTATCAGATTCAAATTAGCGGGACAGGAGCAGACTCATTTGCCAGTCTGGCGCCTGCCTTTGATTGTTTTCTGATCGCACCACATATTCAGTATAAAAAAGAAGAACTGAAAAAAACGATTAAAGAAGGCCAGCATATTGAGGTTATTGCCGGCTATCCTTATGCCGCTATTGATGCAGAAAAAATATTAAAATTTGCCATTGATCGTATGGAGGAGTTGGTTGAGTAATTTTTTATCAGGACATCTCCCGAGCGTCCGTACCAAGAAATGGCTCAGGGATGAGCTGGCAATGACGTCATTATTTTGGTGATGTTATCGTTCGGTTGAATTATTGTATCTTTATGAAAAATAAGTTTTTAGTATGTAGAGTGCCTTTCTTGTTATTCACAACGCCGCGTCATTATGTCTGCTCTGGTGCAAGCTGTCCGTTTAGTCAAACCATCGCTATTTCGTATTTTCCCCGGTTTTTTACGCTACGTATATTAACTCTGTCCGCGATTACGCATTCTTGCGCCTGCAGTTGCCTTCTGCGGGGCTAATGCGCGGGGATATTCACCGGTAAGGGGCTTCGGGATTCATTTAACGAGGGATATATGCGAGTAAAAAGACATTTCTCTCTGGGTGCGCTGTTGGGCACGGGCTTTGCCGCGATTATCGCTATTGGCTTGTTGGTGGCGATTTTTGGTCGGGCTGAATTGAATAACACCAGTAAACATATTGAGTTCTACGAAAAGTACCACCTGAAAAATTTGCTGTCGATGCAGGCATTAAAGGACAACCTGAATAATGCCACTAAGGCCACGTTCATCATGGTGTTTCAGGATGATGAAAAGAGCCAAATGGAAGAGGAAAAGCTCACCGAACTGTCGATTAAACGTAATGACGAGCTGGTGGCGCAGTTACAGGCGAATGTCCATGACGCTGACCTGCAAAACATGCTGAACAATTTTAAAACCACCCAGGTGGAGTACGTCAATGTTGTACGCCAGACCGTGGGGCTGGCAAAGAATGGTCAGATGCTGGACGCCCAGTCGCTGGCGGTCGAGAAGATGCAGCCGTTACAGATTCGCCTGTTTGAAGAGATTTCCGCCATGATCCAGACCCAGCAGGCCAGCACAACCTCAGCGGCGGCGGCCTCCACCGCCAGCGCCCGTGCCTCTGGCGACGCTCTGCTGATGATTGCCGGGGTGGCCGCATTACTGGGGATGGCCATTGCCTGGCTTTTTACGCGCTACATCAAGCGACAACTAGGGGGAGAACCCGCCTATGCGCTACAGGTGGTCCATGAAATTGCTAAGGGGAATCTGGCCACCCGGATTACGCTTGCTCCCGATGACAGCACCAGTTTGCTGGCGGGGATGGATGAGATGCGACAAAGCCTGAGCGGTATCGTCAATCAGGTGCGGGAAAGCAGTGAGTCCATTTCAGCAGGGGCAAATGGGGTGGCGGAGGGAAGCACCGACCTGAGTCAGCGTACTGAGCAGCAGGCTGCCAGTTTGCAGCAGACGGCCGCCTCCATGGAACAAATCGGCCAGGCGATTCGCCAGAATGCAGATACGGTACGGGTCACCAATCAACAGGCGGCAACGGCCAGCGAAATTGCCGCGAAAGGGGGCGAAGCGATTGAGAACATCGTGCGTACGATGGATGAGATCAGCCAAAGTTCACGCAAAATCAGTGAGATCATTGCAGTGATCGATGGTATCACCTTCCAGACCAATATCCTGGCGCTGAACGCAGCGGTAGAGGCTGCACGGGCAGGGGAGCAGGGCCGGGGCTTCGCGGTGGTGGCAGGCGAAGTACGTTCGCTGGCCCAGCGTTCTGCGTCTGCGGCAAAAGAGATTAAAGCGCTGATTATGGACAGCATTGAACGTGTGGATAACGGCACGGCGCTGGTGAATCATGCGGGCGCGACCATTGGCGAACTGGTGCGGCAGTCGCACCATGTCGCCGGGATGATCGACGAAATTGGCGTGACCACGCGTGAGCAGGAGTCGGGCGTCGGGCTGGTGAATGAAGCCATTAGCCAACTGGATAAAGTGACTCAGCAAAATGCGGCACTGGTCGGGGCGTCGAGCACTGCGGCGGAAGATCTGCGCGATCAGGCGCAGCATCTGGTAACGCTGATGAGCGTGTTCCGCACCGAGAGTTCGCGCTATCGCGCAAGTGAGATGAATACGGTGTCGGACGCGGTGTTAAGGACGGCGTGATCGCTTTTCTCCCTCTCCCCGTGGGAGAGGGCCGGGGTGAGGGGCTTTGGCAATAACGTGGCCGAGGGAAAACTACCCCTCATTCGCCTGGTGGTGTCGACGCCATGCGCCCGGCGGCATACTGTATTTTCGGGTAAAAACCCGGGTGAAGGTTTGCTGGGAATCGAAGCCGTAGCGTGTGGAGATGGTGATAATCGACTCATTTGTCGCACTCAGATCGTGGGCGGCGCCTTCCAGCTTTTTGTTGCGAATATAAACGCCTAACGGAATATCAATAATCTGATGAAAGAGGCGCTGTAAATGCCATTTGGAATAACCTGCCCGGTGGGCAACATCATTAATCCGTAAAGGTTTGTCAATATTATTATCAATCCATGTCTGAATATCGAGGATAACCGATTTTTGCATGGCCATAATATATGCCCTCTTTGCTAAAAATGAATGCGCTGGCTCCCTTTGGGGTGCAGGAAAGTGCGCAACATAATTGCCCATTTATTACCTTGTGAGCGGAGTTTATGTCAGCGTGGCTGTCGTTAGCGTGACGTGAAAATGACATTCCTGACAGGTTTGTAAACAATGCGGCGCGGGTGGCGGGTCCAGACGGGCTATTGACGAAAAAAACTGAAATAGTGGCTTATCCTTGTTGTTTATATCGTATTTGTAAGTATGCGAGCGAAGCAGGCTAATAAGAATATTTAAAGGATAAATTAAAATAAATGTATATTTTTGTTATCTGACACGTCTGTTATTTATGCGTCAGTGTACTGACAGCCAGCCTTTCTAAAATCATTCACGTCAGCGGATATTCCTGACTATTCTCTTTGCGAGGTGGAAATATGAAGATGACGAAAGGCATTATGACTGCAATGATAGTTAGCCTGTTTTCTGCCGGCGCGCTGGCGGCGGTGCCCGTAGAGTCCGGTAGCGGCCTGCAAAAAATGGGGACGGTTTCGGCATCGGGCGCGACCACGCTGTCAGACTTGCATCAGGAACTGGCACAAAAAGCGGATGAGGCGGGGGCAGGCGCTTACCGCATCGTCGCGGCCGGTGGCGAAAACCAGATGCACGGCGTGGCGGTTATCTACAAGTAACCCGAAAAACAGGAGGCTTAGCCTCCTGTTTTCCTTTCTGTTCAGGCATTTTTGAATTGTGTCTGCTCATCAGTCGCTGATTTATCACCCACAGTATGCTCATCGGCATCGGTCTTGCCGATCGCCAGCGACAGACCAAACGTATTGATGCCGTTTTCACTACGAGCAAATACATCACCACGGTGCATCAGCGCGACCGCGCGAACAATAGATAACCCTAATCCATGGTGCGTGTCACTACGTGTGCGAGACGAATCGATACGGTAAAACCGCTCAAACAGGCGATCCAGATGCTCTGCGGCGATCGGCTCACCCACGTTGGCAACGGCAATGATCGCATGCTCATGCCGCTGGCGAATGGAAACGGTTATGGTGGTGTTCGGCTTTGCATGGCGGGCCCCGTTTTCCAGAAGGTTTGCCAGCGAACGGTGGAATAGCCGACGGTCAATACAGGCGATAACCTCGCCTTGCACATGGATGGCGAGGTTTTTCTCGGCAAATGAGGGTTCGACATACTCGGCGGTTTTCCATGCCTCTTCGCGCAATGACACTTCGGTAAGCTCGGTGGCATGTTCCCCGGCCTGGGCGTGCGAGAGAAACAGCATGTCATTGACGATCGACGTCATTCGCGCCAGCTCTTCCAGATTGGATTCCAGCAAATCCTCCAGCTCTTCAACCGAACGTTCGCGGGATAAACCCAACTGCGTCTGCCCGATCAGGTTGGTTAGCGGCGTGCGAAGCTCATGGGCCACATCGGCGTTAAAGCTTTCCAGCTGCCGCCAGGCCACTTCTTGTCGCTCAAGTACGCCATTAAAGGCTTCCGCCAGCGTTTGTAGTTCATCCGGTAAGGTGGCGGTATCAAGCCGCTGACCATGATCGCCGGGGGCGAGCTTGTGGGCCTGCTCGCTCATGGTATTGACAGGGCGCATGCCGAAACGCGCGATCATAAAACCCAGCAGGGCCACCAGCATCACCCCAAGGGCAGTGATCAGTAGCAGAGTGCGCGTGAACTCCTCCAGCGTGCCCATATACGGGGTGGAATCAATGGCAATCACATAGCGAATCGTCGGCCGCTCGCCGCGCGCGGGTATCTGCTTGGCCAGAATATAAAGGGAGCAAGACTCTTTTGTCGCCCCGGGCGCTTCGCTAAACCCATCGGCCAGCGTTGCCCAGTTAACGCCTTCCGGCGGTTCGCCGCCGACCTGAAAGTGCGGATCGTCGCTCAATACCCAATACTTGACCCGTCCGCCTTCGGCTGTCGCCATATCGGCAAGCTTGGTGGGCAGCATTTGCCAACTGTGCAGGGTGGTTCGCGAAAGCAGCCAGGGTTCCATCAGCGATTCCCTGAACAGCAGTTCGTTGTACATCTGTTTTTGCAACGATTCATGCAGAGTGCTGCGCAACAAAAAGCCGATCGCCGAGACGATCAGCACTGAGGCGAGGGCAAACATTAATGCAAGGCGTCCTGAAATCGAACGTTTCAGCATAGATTGACTCTATTTCGCGGGGCTCTCCGGCCGTGTTTCAAGGACATATCCCATGCCCCGAACGGTATGCAGCAGTTTAACGGGGTAGGGGGCATCCACTTTGGCCCGCAGACGTTTAATCGCCACCTCAACGACATTGGCATCGCTGTCAAAATTCATATCCCACACCTGTTCTGCGATCATCATCTTGGAGAGGATTTCACCTTTATGGCGGGCGAGCAGGCTGAGCAGCGCAAACTCTTTCGCCGTAAGCTCCAGACGGTCTCCGGCCCGCGAGACGCGGCGGGCCAACAGATCGAGGTGCAAATCATGGATCTGCAACTGCGTGGTGTCCGTGCCGTCGCTGGAGCGTCGGCGCAGCAACGCCTGAATGCGGGCGACCAGTTCTATCAGGGAAAACGGCTTGGGCAGATAATCGTCCGCCCCCTGGCGCAGCCCTTTAACCCGCTCATCAACCGAGCCACGCGCAGAAAGCATCAGAACCGGCGTGTTTTTACTGGCGCGCAGGCCTTTTAACACGCTGTAACCGTCAAGGCCTGGCAACATCACGTCCAGAATGATGGCCTCATAGTCAAATTCCACCGCCAGATGTAAACCTTCTGTGCCACTGGCGGCGACATCCACGGTAAAACCCAGTTCGCTGAGGGCGCGATAAATATAGGACGAGGTTTTTTCCTCATCTTCGACCAGCAGAAGTCGCATGGATGCTCTTCCTTTGTCGCCACGGACAGATGTGATGATGACGGTGATTTTATCGCGTTATTGCCAACAGCGAGCTGACATTTTGCTGACATTTTTGTCAGCCTCTGTTACCGGCGCCAAAGAAAGCGTAGACACCGCCTCGCCGCAAAGGCGAAAGGAGCGGGATACATTGCAAAAAATCAACCTGAGGACAATCAAGGGAAAAATGGCTTAACCGTGAGTTTGTATTTTTGGTATAACAACTTTTCCGTGCCTGTCAGACCATTGTGAAAAATGGACGTTATCTATGCTGAGAACATGTTATGGCCTCGTCTGAGACACCCCGGATGCAAACCCCCAAAAGCAAAGTGACCGATAGCGGGCGTATTTCTGGGGTGGCGTTGCTGGTCGCCAGCGCATTTTTTATGGAATTTCTGGATGGCACGGTGATCGCGACGGCCTTACCGGATATGGCGAACGCTTTTGGCGTTTCCGCGATTGATTTGAATATCGGCATCAGCGCTTATTTGCTGACGCTGGCCATGTTGATTCCGGCCAGCGGTTGGGTGGCGGAGCGCTTTGGCGCGCGAACGGTATTTAGCCTCGCCCTGCTGATTTTTACCGTCGCGTCGCTGTGCTGCGGCCTGACGCAAAATGTCACCGGGTTTGTGCTGATGCGCGTTTTACAGGGAGTAGGCGGCGCAATGATGGTGCCAGTCGGACGGCTGGTGGTGTTGCGGACGACGCCAAAAGACCAACTGATTAAAGCTATCGCCACGTTGACCTGGCCTGCGCTGGTGGCCCCCATTATTGGCCCTCCGCTGGGGGGCTTTATTACCACCTACGCAAGCTGGCACTGGATTTTTTTCCTGAATGTGCCGCTGGGGCTGGTGGCTATTGTTCTGGCACTGAAACTGATGCCTGGGTTGTCCGCGGATGAAAAGCGTCCCTTCGATGTGATCGGTTTTATCGCCACGGGGTTAACCATGCTGTGCCTGGTGGCGGGGCTGGAAATGTTCAGTCAGCAGCCTGTGAGTGTGGTGAGTGCCGGGGCGACGCTAACCGTTGGCGTACTGGCGCTGGTATGGAGTATTCACCATTTGCGGCGTGCGCCTGCGCCGTTAATCGGCCTGAGTTCGCTGTCAGTGCATTCCTTTCGCATCACCATGCGCGGCGGGTTTATTTTCCGCGCCACCATCAGCGCCGCACCGTTTATGCTGCCCTTGATGTTTCAGGTAGGCTTTGGAATGAGTGCCTTTGAAGCCGGTTCCCTGGTACTGGCGGTGTTTGCCGGTAACCTGGCGATGAAGCCTGCCACCACACCGCTGATTCGCCGCTTTGGTTTTAAAAAACTGCTGACAGGCAACGGGATAATTTGCGTGTTGTCGCTGTTTTTCTGCGCTTTTTTAGCGCCGGACTCGCCGCAACTGCTGACCCTTTCGCTGCTGTTTATCGGCGGTCTGAGCCGTTCAATGCAGTTTACCGGCATCAGCTCGCTGGCGTTTGCTGAGGTGCCGACGACGGAGATGAGTTCGGCGAATACGCTCTTTAGTACGTCGTTACAACTGGCGAATGGTCTGGGGGTCACGCTGGGCGCGCTGAGTATTCGCGCAGGCGCGCTGATTACCGACGCGCTGGATATCGGCGATATTCAGGGGATGGCCTTTAAGCTGGGGTTTGTGATTATCGCGCTTATCACGGCGGTTGGTTTGTACGATATCACCCGCCTTGATTCGTGTGCGGGGCGCAATGTTTCGCAAAAGCCGAAGCAATAAATAGAGGGGCGAATCACCCCTTTTCAGCGCATCTGATTATTTTATCTCGTCTCAAGGAGGACGTTTTTAATCCATCCTCCTGAACAAAGCCGCCTTTTCAGGCGGCATCGGTATGAACATGTGTATGGGGACTTCCTGCGAGCGGCAGCGAATGAACCTCAGATGCCATGAGGATGTCGTTCTCCAGATCATAGGGCCAGACATGGAGTATCAGCTCAGGCGAGAAGAAAAAGGGTTTTAATGGCGCGGGGAACTCCCGTGTTTTAGGGTAAATCAACACCATCTCTCCTTTGCTCTCCAGGTATTTATGACCGTAGGCCAGCATCTGATAGAAATCTTGCTGCGCAAGGTCATATTTATTGTCGCGGGCCCCGGCATCCAGGCGTTTCCATTTGGTATCCAGCAGCCATTTCTGCCTTCCGAGCGCCATTAACAAATCCGGTTTTAACCTGAACATATCTTTATCGTCATGACGGCAGAGGTATTCACTCGCCGCCTGGGGACGCAGATGTACTGTCGGGGGAAGCTGTTGTTTGAGCGTCCGCGCGACGTGTTGTTCGAACAGGCGCTCCATCGGAAAGAGCAGGCTGATTCCTTTCGACTGCCCCTGAACCGCCAGCGGAATCTGTTCCCCGAGGATCAGCTCACACCACGGACGGATGGGCTGGTAGTGGGCCAGTAAACGGTCGTTTCGCCAGTGGGTGAAATCGAGTTTTACCTGTCGGCTGGCGGGGATCGCTTGCATGATGACATGCAGCTCATGGGCCAGTCGCCAGTTGTCAGCCTCCCTGGCCTGTTGGCACACCGTATTCAGCGCCAGGCGCAACAGACGGTTTTCCGGCCTGTCCGGCAAAAACACCGCGTGACGCTGGTGAAAACGGTGCTCACGCCCCGGCGGTTGCCGCATCTGTCTGGCCATATCCAGTTGCCCGCGTAAATACGGCTGCTCTTCCTCAACCTGCTGATAATCAAAACGTAACCCGCGTTTGAGTAATCGGTCCAGCGCGTGTAAGAACTGGCGCATGATCCACTCGGTGAGCGGGAAGCGAAACAGTTGCAGGTCCGCCGCGCCGGTTTCCCGGTACGGCAAATTAAGCGCGGAAGCAATCAGTTTGCACAGCAGGGCCCGGCTGTTCTCCGGCGAGTCATCCTCGGCAACATGCTTGGGCAGAATTTCGATGTCCGTACCGCACGGGGTATGGATGATACCGACATAGCTGTCCAGCCGGAGCCAGCGGCGGTCTTCCACCTCCACCAGTCTGGCGCCTTGCTTACTGAATCCGGCCTGCAATTGGCACAGCCAGTCGAAGGCGCTGGCACCGATTTGCGCGCGATCAAGGGTGTCTGTCACGTCCGAGGTGGTCAGGCGCGCGTGTTCGCGAACCGTTATCCACGTTGTTTTCACTCGGCCTCCCGCAGAATCAGACGATAACTCTCCAGGCACAGAAAGGCCGCCTCGTTACACTGCCAGCGTCTGTCGCTGAGTTCCGCAGCTACCTCTTTGCCAAACAGCTTTTCCAGCGATGGGCCGCCGGCGGGAGGGCTGATAAAGCGGGGCGTAATCCTGTCGGGGTGATGGCCATTCAGCACCCAGTTAATGCGCTGCCAGTCTTCAAAGAAGTATTCCTGCAATAGCGGAATGACCTGGTTTTTGAAGATGGAGGCCAGCATTGGCAGGGTGGGCGTTGTATGCAGCGGCATAAACCAGGCGTGCCCCAGGCAGTGGTCGCGATCCAGCAAGACTTCAATTCGCTGGTTGATGACGCGCAGCAGATTGCCGACCTCAATATCCCCCTCTTCATGGCGAATGACCACATCGTCCAGCAATTCCGGCTGTGGAAGCATTTCAATGAAGGTGAAGCGGCGGCGCAGGGCAATGTCCAGCCCGGACAGCGAGCGGTCTGCGGTATTCATCGTACCGATGATATACAGGTTGCCGGGGACGCTAAAACGTTTCTTCGAGTAGGGCAGAATGACGTCCAGCGCCTCGCTTTGCCCCTGACGTTTTGATGGCTCAATCAGGGTAATGAGTTCGCCAAAAATGCGCGAAATATTCCCGCGGTTGATTTCATCAATGATCAGAACGTGGGGTGTTAATACGGGTTTTTGTGTCTCAGGTAAGGTAAATCCAGCCTCGCGCAGGGCTGTAAGCAGATCTGAGGGAACAATACGTCGTAAAGGGTACATAGTTTGCGGGCGTAACATGCAGTCACCGTTCTGCTTGCGGATATCATAGCGGATACCTTTAAGCAGCCAGTTCACGGGCAGCACATGCTGATAGTCTTCCCGTACGCCTTGCGGGACCGTATCCTGATAGAAATAGGCGCCCGTAACGACGCCCATGGCGCAAATGTCTGTCTGGCTGGCAAGACAGAGAATGATGTCTCCCTCTTTTGCCGTCTGGCTGAAATAGGTGAGGGAATGGCGATCTTTTGGGCCTAATTTGAGTTCTTCGGCATTCACATTTGTCGTGCGCAGGTCGCCCACGTAGCCCCAACCGATGCGCGCTTCGTTATGACGAAAACAGTAATCACGGGTCAAACCGCTGGAATTCACTTCCTCAATGGATAATTTCCAGACGCGTGGCGCTTCATCAATGCCCAGTGTGATTTCCGCTGAACGGTCGCGTCTGGCTTGAATGCACGCCTTTTTGAAGATGCCGTCTTCTATCCGGTATTTGAGCTGGCTGTCTTCCTCTGTTGCGTCTTCGTCAATGTCCGCGCGAATACCTTCGACAAAATCTTCGTAGCTAAAGCTTTGATGGAAGGTGACAAAATCAATGTGATCTTTGGTTAGTTCATCAAAACGCGCTTTGAGTAGATGTCGCTCGTCGCGATGAGCATCAAGAAACGCAGGATCGAGGATGGCCAGGGCATGATTCACCGTATTCCAGGTCTTACCGGTTCCTGGCGGGCCATAGAGGATTTGGTTCAATGCCACGACGGGTTGCTCAACACAGGTCTCGCTCTCATCATCGGTAATATCGTCCAGGCTCCGGGATGGCGAATCGTCTTTTTCCGCTTCACTCTCTTTCCAGAGATCCAGACCGTATTGAATCAGGGGCTTATTGCCACGTTGAGTCAGCAATATGCGGTAGGCGTCGGCGTGCGTAAGGTTCCTGTTATCGGGCAGCAAGGCCTGCAGCGCCTGCAGTTTGTATATGGGCAACACACACGGCTGATCATGATCCTGATAAAGGAAAGCGAGCTTCCACTTGAGGGCAACTTCAAAATCCAGCGCCTCGATAGTATCGGTATCACCTGCCTGAACCGCTCTTACGAGGGTCAGGATATCTGCTTTGATGGTGGCGAAGGCTTCCGCAGCCGTGTGTCCGTACTTATTTTTCCAGGAATAGCGTTCATCGGATGAGATAAATCCACGCTCGCCTTTGGCCTGGTTCTTGCGCTCATAGATGCCAAACTTCGATGCATCGCCGCCTTTAATCGACCCCAGAAAACGACCTTCGCCAAACTCCAGCCAGTAAGCGAGCGTACTCTTATCGCCCAGGCAAATGTACTGTTCCAGTGTCAGGTCCTGCAGCGCGGAAAGGGGCCATTTACGGTGAAAATCCGCCAGTATTTGTTCTCGTTGTTCTGCCGTTACGGTCATCGCACGCTCCGTCCAGTGGGTAATAATGTTCAGAAGAATCCAGTCATTATGCACAGGACGTTGACAGGCTGTGTCATTTCATGGGGCGAAGGAACACAGTGATGCAGACCAGGGTTATTGGGGCCACAAAAGGGGCGGGCGCGTTTCAGCCTTTCTAAATTGTTATCGTTACAGCATATTAGTAAAACGTTAACATTTACTGTATCAGTAATAGATAATTCAGCTATCGCTACAGCGTATAGTCAGGCGTCAACACCATTTTGCCCTTGCTGTCCGGGCGGTTTTGGGACATGCGGATAACCTTCATGAGTGATAAAGAAAAATCGTTGCCCCTGCATGATGTTGATGTGCAGCATCTGTATGATTTACTGAATCAAAATTCAGATTGGGTGTGGGAAGTGGATGCGCAAGGACGTTATACCTGGGCCTCAGATGTGGTCACCAGTTTGCTTGGCTATCCGCCATCAGAGGTGATTGGCAAGACGCCGTTCGATTTTATGCCGCCGGGCGAAGCCGAGCGTGTGGGACGCGCCTTTATGGAGATCGTACAGGAAAAAAGGGCGTTTTCCGGGTTAGTGAATCGTAACCAGCGCGCGGATGGCCGGATTGTCGTACTGGAAACCAGTGGTATTCCTCTCTTCGATAAACAGGGTGAACTCTGTGGCTACCGTGGTGTTGACCGCAACATTTCCACCCTTGGCGAGCGTGTCCTGCAACTGGAGACCATCTACGATACGACCCCTGTTGCGCTGTGTATGATTGATCGTCAGGGGCGTCTGGTGATGTCCAATAAGGCAATGCATCGCCTGTTACATAATGATGGACACGAACTGGCGGAGAGTTTTCTGTCCCAGCATATGCCGGAGTTCTGGCATCTCTTCGAAGAAGATTTTGCACTGGCGGACATGGGGGAAGAGATCCCCGGCCGCGAAATGATCTGGCATGATCGCTGTTATGATGCACAGTCTATTGCGGTGACCGATGCAAGCAGTAATGTTGTGGGGTTATCGATAACCTGGGTGGATATCACCGCGCGTCGCCAGGCAGAACAAAAACTGGCGGGAGCGAACCAGGTACTGCAACGGCATGCTCAGCACGATCATCTGACCGGTTTGTTTAACCGCCGCTTTATGGATGAGTGTTTGCTGTCGGAAGTCACGCGGTCTTATCATGGTCACTTCCCGTTGTCTATCTGTCTGATAGATATTGATTTTTTTAAGTTATATAACGACAGTCAGGGCCATCAGGCCGGGGACGAGTGCCTGCAAACTGTGGCCCGGGCGCTGGTCGCGTCGCTGGTACATCCGGATGATAACGTCAGCCGGTATGGTGGCGAAGAATTTCTGGTGATATTACCGGATACCAATAAATCGGCTGCATTGTCTGTTGCCGAGCGTCTGCGCGAGCACATTAACGCCCTTAAATTGCCGCATGCCGCAAGCCCTATGGGCTATTTAACCATCAGCATTGGTGTGGCGACGCTCGATTGCGAGAGTATGCGTATGGAAGACAAGCCTCAGCATATGATTGCCAGCGCGCTCATCGGTAAAGCTGATACCGCCTTGTACGCGGCGAAGAAGCAGGGACGTAACCGGGTGGTGGTTGCCGGTGTTAAAAACGAGTAATTCCGTCTTCCTTATCCCAAAAAATACCCCTTCTGAAGATAAATCCATGGCTTCAGAAGGGGAGACCATATGGCCATTCGTTACAAAAGCCTCTCCAAAATAGTTAGCTGACTAGCAAAAGTCATTTGTATAAATAATTTTCATGAATATTTCGAATAAGCACATATTGCTTATTAACAGTAAGGTTTTTGAAATGTCTGGCAGCCAGGAGAAGGCATGGAATGGGCAATGAGGGGGAAAAAACCCCCACCCGCAGGTGGGGGAAACGAGACACAAGTCAGATATCGTCAGGTGTTGCGTGTACCACGCGCTCCAGTGTACTTCTATAGACGTCCAGTTTTGCTGTTTCCTTTTCCGTCTCCAGCCGTAGCAGCAGTTCCAGAATGATATCCTTATTGGTGGCCATGGATTTTCTGGCCAATATCGTCGCTTTGATATCGGTAATAATCTGTTGCTCAATATCTTTCTCATGGGGATGCAGAGTAAAAGGGGATTCACTCTCCGTCTCGTTAACGCTCATCGACAAATGTACCTGTGAAAAAGAGGCTGATGGCTCTCCCGAAAGGGCGAGAGCGTTTTGTTTCGCCAGATAAAACTAGACAGCGATGCCCATCTTTACAAATCGAAAAGTTATGAAATTTCAGCTTCTATAACTATCTTTTATATAACCTGTGGCTATATAAAACAGATGTTCATAACGAAGCACTGCGGCGTGCGAATCAGAGAGAGGGGTGAAGTTCCCTGCTTTCATCCACAGAGAGGGTGTCGTTTATCGGCAGGTTTTGCAGACGGCTTTCGCAATACAGGGCAGTGACGATAGCGCTGTTGACCTGGTAACCTTTGTTATCCACACGGCTGATAAAATCATCGTCAATGCCCATCATGCTCAATGTCAGCTTCAGATCCTGCATCACCTGCCATAAACGCGGTGCGGAAGAGCGCAGGCCATATTTATCCCAGACATTGATCATCAATCGCTGTGTCGTAATTACGCCTTTATCGCCATGCGCCAGTAAATACATCAGCAAACGCAGCTTAGTGTCGCGTAATGGAATGCGTTCGCGTTTACCGGATTTAAGCCGCCCACTGGTATTAATCAGATGCTTATGAATGATATCCAGTTGGATATCTGGACCGATATAGTAGCCGAATAATACTTTGTTCATTATTTTCGTCCTTGATATATTATGTCAGAACTGTACAGTGATTATACAATTTAAATTCATCAGAGAAACCCGCAAAGTATTACCTTACGTAACACAGTGAATGATATATTTCTCGGAGTTATGGTTTTTTCTATTTTATGATGGTAAATATAACCAGCAATAATCTTTTCTGACTTTTGATAAATTTTGCAATAGAAAATACATTCTCTTTACGTTCAGCATATCGCGAACACATAAAATGTGCGCGATTTAATTACCTGTTTTTAAAGGTGATATTTTTGGTTCGTTTTTTGTTACGCTAAAAATAAGAAAAAATTTCACGAAAAAAACGAGTTGATAATTTGATTTAGCGCAATTTATACAAATTATGCCGACACAAAATATTTTGGTGGCTGTCTTTTTTGGTGAAACTATCTATTAAACTGCAAGGATATGGTGCTTCATTTTTAGTATTGCGGTGATTATGTGTATTCCCGTTTTAAAGATAAATTTACTCCCGAAAAGATGGTGAAGCGATAAGAAATATCTTCAGTGGCTTGCCTGTCGCCGTAAGTGTTCGTATCTATGCCGCCATCTTTATCTGCTTACTCATTAAGCAAATGGACGTTTGCAAATTTTTATCTCCATTATGGGACATCACAATATGAAAAAGCTTCTGATTGCATCATCTGTCATGGCTGCACTGTCTATGGGCGCGGCGCATGCTGATCCGCTGACCCTGAACGGCGGCACAATCGAATTTATCGGCGAAATCACCGACACCACCTGCTATGCCGCTGTCGATGGCACGGCTGCTGGTGCAGCGGGAACGCCTGGCGACACCAGTAACACAGTTATTTTGCCAGTGGTAGCAAAAAACCTGCTTGACGGTGCGAAGGGTAAAACCGCCGGGTTGACGCCATTCAAAATCGCCGTGAGAGCTGATATCACTACGGGGACTGAGACGTGTACACTGGGTGATATTGCGGACAGAGATATCAATAACTTGCCGACGGGTACCTCACATACAGTGAACAAAGTCCGCGCAATTTTTGGCGGTACACTGTCCTCTGCTGATACAAACAGCTATGTTAATCCGGCTGTACCGTATGCCGCCGATACCTACAATAACGTTGACATGGTGACGGGTTACTTAAAAAACATTGCTGAAGTTGCAGGCGGTGCTGGTACCCGCGCATTTGATAGCACGTTAAGTGGAAACCCTAATGGCAGCTCTAAAAATGTGCAACTGCAACTGCTGAATGATGACCTCACTGTGATCAAAGTGGGTGATTCCACAAGCCAGATGTCAGGTAACACCTCTGCTGCTGTTGCGGCTGGCACCAAAACGGTGCTGCCTTACTACGTTCGCTACATTTCAACTGACACCACTGTTGAAGCAGGTATGCTGCGCAGCTTCGTCACTTACGATCTGTATTACGAGTAATGTCTTAAGGGGCAGAGATTGCCCCTTTTCTTTTTCTGCTAACAGGAGTGCATATGGGATTGCGCCATTTATATAAATGCGCTGTGGTAGCCCTCATCGCTTTGGCGACCTGTGGAGTCCAACTGGCGCAGGCGAGCGTTGTGCTTAGTGGCACACGTGTAATTTATAACGGTAAGAAAAAAGAAGTCACTGTTACCGTTACGAACAGCAATAAAACACCGGTATTAGTGCAGAACTGGATGGATGCGGGAAAAGAAAAAGCCGTACCGTCTAAAATTGGCGTGCCATTTGTATTAACGCCGCCTATCAACCGTATTGATCCGGGTAAATCACAGACTCTACGCATTACCTATTTGGGTTCCCCGCCTTTGCCGCAGGATAAAGAATCTGTTTTTTGGGTTAATGTGCTGGAAGTACCATCAAAAGCGAAAGGTGTCAAAGAAGATCAAAGTCGGCTGAATATTGCGTTTCGCTCGCGGATTAAACTGTTTTACCGCCCGGCAGGGTTAAAAGGCAATTCACTACAGGCTATTGGCCAGTTGAAATGGCAGCCTGCGAAAGACGGTGTCAATGTCACCAATCCAACACCGTATTATGTCTCTTTGCAGGTGATTCAATACGGTGGGAAGGTTATCGACGGGAAAATGATTTCTCCTGGGGAAACACAGCATTATAAATTCCCCGGTATTGGTAGCGTAACTGATGTAACAAAAATAACCTATCACGCCATTAACGATTATGGTGCATTAACATCGGCTCAGCCGAAAAATTAATTAATAAATTTTCAATGCCTCTGTTTTTTTTGCAATTAATGGAATAACGGATTATTGCCGGAGCTGCTCATGGAATGTTCTAACGCCAAATCTAAAACATCGCCATTTCGTGGCCGACTGTCGCCAGTGGCGTTATCCTTATTAATGGCGTTCCCCGTCTGGGCGGAAGACGTTGCCAATCAGGATATGGAAGAAATCGCCGCTGCGAACCCGGATGAATATTCCCGTAACGTGGTGGAATTTGAAGACGATCTGCTACGAATGATGGGTCATAATAAGGTGGACCTCGATCGCTTCACTCGTGGCGCGAGTGCCACGCCGGGGAAATACCGCACCAGCATTTACGTCAATGACATGCCTATTACCAACGGTGAAGAGGTGGAGTTTAAAGAGGGTGCCGATAAACGCGTTTACCCCTGCTTAACCCCGAAACTGGTTCGCCTTATCAATTTAAAAGAAGACCGTCTTGAGCAAGAAGCCCGCGAAACTATCGAAGCGGCGCATGAATGTACCGATCTCGAAAAACTGATCCCCCAGGCTAAAGTGGCCTTCGACAGTGGCGAGCAGCGGTTGGATATTACCATTCCGCAGGCGATGATGAGCCGGGCCATGCGCGGTGCAGTGAGCCCCGAACTGTGGGAGAGCGGTATTCCGGCACTTACCCTCGGTTACTATGTCAATGGTTATGATTCCAGCTACAGCGGCGGCTATGACTCTCGGTCAGTGTTCGCTTCCTTTAACGCAGGGTTGAATATTGGTGCCTGGCAGTTGCGCCACAACGGCTCTTATAACTGGGACAAAGATCAGGGCGGCGAATATAACGTCACCAATACCTATCTTCAGCGCGACATCGGCCTGCTGCGCAGCCAGTTTATCGCAGGGGAAAGCAACACCTCCGGACAAATCTTTAGCTCTGTGCCTTTCACCGGCGGCAGCCTGCGCAGTGACCCGCGCATGTTGCCCGATGTGCAACGTGGTTATGCGCCAGAAATCCGCGGCGTCGCCAAAACCAATGCTAAAGTTACCGTCCGCCAGTTGGGCAATATCATCTACGAAACCACTGTCACACCGGGTGCGTTTGTTATTGATGACCTCTACCCAGCAGGATATGGCGGTGACCTCGAAGTCACTATCACTGAAGCCGATGGTAGCGTGCAACAGTACACCATGGCCTACGCTTCTGTTGCCCAATTGTTGCGCCCAGGCGTGCATGAATACAGCTTTACAGCGGGTAAAGTACGTAATACCGGTCTCGACGACGAGCCGATGTTCTATGAGGCCACTTATCAGCGCGGTCTGAACAACTATCTCACTGGCTATGGTGGTATCCAGTACAGTGAGCATTATCAGTCAGCACAGATCGGTACTGCGCTCGGCACCGGTTTGGGCGCCCTGAGTGCGGATGTCTCCTTCTCTAATAGTGATGTCGGCGAAAAGGGCGGCGGCAAACTGAAGGGGCAAAGTTATCGTATCAGCTACAGTAAGCTAATTAACGAAACTAACAGTAATATCACCCTGGCAGCGTATCGTTTTTCCAGTAAAAACTACATGGATTTTCTTACTGCCTTGCAAACGCGCGATAACGTCAAACAGGGCTACAGCGTGGACAGCGTCTGGCGTTCCAAAAATCGCTTTACTATCAGTCTTAATCAGGGCTTACCAGATGGTTGGGGCAATATCTATACCAGCGCCTCTATGGAGAACTACTGGAACAGCAAGCAGGGCTATAACAAATACTATCAAATCGGTTACTCCAACAGTTTGTGGCGCATGAACTACAGCATCAGCGCCGGGCGCAGTAAATCTGCTACTGGTCGTGAGCAAACCAACTGGTATTTGAGCCTCTCCATGCCACTATGGGATAGCTTTGAAACCCGCGCACCTTATCTTAGCACCCGTTATAACCAGAACAGTGACGGAGGTAAAGGCGAGCAAGTTTCTCTCTCTGGTGTGTTTGGGGAGGCGAACAAATACAATTACAACCTTACGGGCAGCCACGATAACTACAGCGGCTCGTCCGGCAGCGTGGGGGCTGGCTGGCAGGGTAGCGTGGCAACGCTCAACGGTTCCTATAGCCAGGGTAAGAACTATAAAAATACCTCACTCAGTATGAGTGGCGCAGCCGTTGCGCACTCTGGTGGTATTACACTTTCACCGTTTAATAGCGACACCTTTGCCCTGATTGAAGCCAAAGGCGCTAAAGGAGCGAAAGTGGCCGGTTATGCCGGGGCAGAAGTCGATAGATTTGGTTATGCCCTTTATCCATCGCTGGTGCCATACAGCATGAACAGCGTGGGCATTGACCCGGAAGGCTCTTCACTTGACGTAGAGTTTGATAGCACATCTCAAAACGTGGTGCCACGTGCAGGCGCGGTAGTGAAAGTTAAATTTGAAACACATCGCGGCACGGCAGTGCTCATCACGTCGACATTTGCAAATGAGCCTCTTCCGTTTGGTTCAGAGGTATTTGATGAAAACAACATCAACGTAGGGACTGTCACCCAGGGCGGGTTAATTTACGCCCGTGTAGCAGAAAACAAAGGTACGCTGATGGTGAAATGGGGTGAAGAAATGCATAATCGCTGCCAGGTCAGCTATGTGCTTGCCCCTGAACCATCAGATAAAGAAATGCAGGGTTTACCACAGCAGTTCACCATGCCGTGTCAGACGTATCAGGCACCGGGCCGTACTGCAACCCCTGGCGGGACCCTGGCGGCGGCAACACCTTAATCATACTCTTCTTCTCTTTTGTCATATTTCGGCGGCAATCTCTGATTGCCGCTTTTTTATTTCTGATATTAACTAACCGGCTTCGCACATTAGCGAATGATAATAATACTGTGCTCTGTCTTCCAGAATGGATGAACTATTGTATGAATATCACTTATAAAAAGAATTTGTATTTTAAACTTTGACGATTGTAAGTCGTGGTTTGTGCTATTTTCTCACCCTTAAATATTTAAATCGACATAATGTATTAAATCACAATATTTTTTAATATAACATTTTTAGGATTTGTAGTGGGTTGCAGAGTCAAAATGTAAGCGTTAATATTAGCCGCTGATTGGTAAGTCTTTTATCTCTTAAAAAGAGTGTTAGTAACTATGAGGAAATATATTGGAGCTATAATTTATCGGATCTTTTTATTGGCTCCAGTAAGAGAGGTGTTTTTTATAATATCTCTTTGTTTGAGCTATGGTGCAAAAATAAATGCCGCAGAAATTACCTGCTCGTCAGGTAGCAGTCCTGCCCCCGTTAATGTTGAAATATCGCCTGTTAATGTCACTATCAGTTCGCATATTGCTGACTACACTATTCTCTATACCTTACAACAGCGCATTGTGGGTGATGTCGCCGCTTACTGTTTTAGTACACCAGCCGGCGGAAACGTCGCCATTACAGCCAATACCCTGACTAATGTGCTGGGGAGCGCAGATAGCTCACAGTCAGGTTATCTTATTTTCCCAACCAATATTAATGGTATTGGTATTTCAGTGAACTCCGCAAGTGCGGGTAATGCCGCTATTCCGGCCTGGCCATCTTATCAGGTTGCAAGTACCAGTCCGATGGGGAATACCTGGCGTCACCAGAATGTTATTATTCGGATCTGGAAAATACCGGGTGATATACCTGATTCAGCTTCGCCTGTAGGGATAGTCGGGCCAACGGTCTTACAGGGTATTATGCCCGCAGGCCCCAGTGATTATCTTAACCCCTCAACAATGACTGCTGATCGTGCACTTAGCGCTGATTTTTGGATAATCAGCCAACGCAATCTTATGGGGACAGCTAATTATTATATCGGTACCTGTAATCTCAAAAAAGGGAATCAAACGGTACTGCTGGGTAAGCATTTTAACTTCAATCGCTTTTCAGAGTGGCGTGACGCCAGTTTTGATGTGGAGTGCCCGGCTAAGGCCTGGGGCTACGGCGGAAATAATAATGTGAATAGCGGCGAAAATAATCCTAATCGCGCACCCTCAATCAAAGTGATTCCTTACTCGTCAACGATTGTGAGTGACTATCTCGCCAATGCGCTCAACGGCACGATTGCGCTGGATGCAGGTGGGGCTCAGGGATACGGCGTTCAGCTCGCATGGGGGGATTACAGTACACAAGGGTCAGGCGTAAACCCTGCAAAACCGGTGACATTTAATATCCCAATTTCGCTGAACTCACTGGTCGCAGGCTACCCTGCCACCATCACTCCCATCGGTTCAACTGCCAAACCTGCCACCATTAAAATGGCGGCCCGTTTTATCCAGACGGAAGCGATACCGCAGGCCGGTCCGGCAAGGGCGGCCGTGGAGGTCATTGTCAATTACGAATAACGCGGCAGGGGCTAATTTGCCCCGCCGGTCGGGATTTCATCGGCCCACAGGGCCGCTGTCTTCATCAATTCCGCTACCACGCTGCGGTTAAACCCCAGTCTGTGGCCGAGCGCGCTAACATCTTCCCATTTATGGTTTTCGTAAAGCTGCGCCAGATGCAGATAAGGGTAGAGCGGGCCACGTTTTTCCCGCAGCGCCATCATGACGTTTGCTGAGACGTCGATCTGGCCGATCAGATCGGCCATCGGCATCTCAAAGATATCATCCAGCTGTGAAAACAGCCCCACGATAAAGGCATCATCAGACGAGTGGCGGCTGATGGAGCGTGCGGCAGCGAGTTCGCAGAATTTTCCACGGATCAGGCAACGATGGTATATCTCGTCCGTCTTGCCGACATTTACCGAGGTTAAACAGGCCACCAGCACAAAACGGCGCAGTTCATTAGTGCCGAGATAGAAAATGATGTCTTTAAGCGACTGGCTGCGCACGTTTTTGATGCCGCGCGCGTTAAAAACGATATTCTGCGCATAGCGCATGAGTTTGAAAGAGAGCGCCAGATCTTGTTTCAGCAAGGCTTCAATGCGCACGAAGTCAGGTGAATCCGCATTGACTTCTTTCATCAATTTCAGCGTGATGGACTGATTTTGAATGAGTTTGTTATTAGCATGGATAACAGGCTTACTGAAATAGTGGCCCTGAAATAACGTGCAGCCGAGTTTTTTATAACAGGCGTATTCTTCCTCTGTTTCCACTTTTTCGGCGAGAAATACAGTCCCTTCCAACAGGTCAGCTTTATTTTTTATGTACGCTTTAATCGCTTCTGGCGTGCTCATCCGCACATCAAATTTGATGATGCTGACATACGGCAGGAAGTCATTCCACGTATCGCCAAGTTCAAAATCGTCCAGGGCGATACGAAAGCCATGTTTATAAAGCTGTTTTACAGTCTGAAGCAGGCGGGGAGTCGGTTCAGCCGTTTCGAGTATTTCCACAATCACGCGATCTTTTGGCAATGTCTCGGCCATGCCCTGGACCAGCAGTTCATACGGGAAATTGACAAAAATCGCACTGAACTCCTTGAGACGACCCAGCGGCGCGCCAAGAAACTGTTCGACGATGATTTGGGCAGTGGCATATTCCGGGGTAACGTCGGGAAACCGGTTCGTCATGCTGTCTCTGAACAACAGCTCATAACCGACTGTGTTCATATTTTCGTCGAAAATCGCCTGGCGGGCGACAAAAGAAAACATTGGATACTCCATACAGATGCCTGCAAAAAACAAAAACCGGTCAATAAGGTATGTAACCGGTTAATCCCCCATCATTTTCCTTTACCGATGAAATGGAAGCCTGGACGAAAATGGCAAAGACGTGTGTGGGTCTTACAGAAGATCGTATCTTTTGTAAACTTCTGAGGGACTTAAGTCAAATCCCATCTTCATTTACAGGGCATTATCGAGCAAGTTTTCTGTAAAAATGGACTGTCTGCTGAAAAAATAAACCCGATTGCCTGCAACCGGGTTTGGTATGAAGTATCTGATTACGATCGAGACACAACCCCGGCCTTTTCCAGCATAGCGTGTAACAGCACATTTGCCCCGGACGTTACCTGTTCCGGTGATGAATATTCTATCTCATTGTGACTGATGCCATCCTTACAGGGAATAAAAATCATTCCAGCAGGTGCGAGCATGCTCATATAAACCGCATCATGTCCTGCCCCGGAAACAATATCCATGGAAGAATAGCCGAGTTTTTGCGCCGCCCGCCGTACGGCCTCTTTGCAATCCGGGTGGAAAGGGGCCGCAGGATATTGCGAGACCTGTTTCAGCTCCACCTGCAGCCCGGTTTTTTGCACCGTCTGCGCAATAAACGTTTTTAACGCCGCGTCCATTTCATCAACCTCGGCATCGGTCATATTGCGAAAATCGATAGAAAATTTCACGCTGCCGGGCACGACGTTGCGGCTGTTTGGATATACCTGGACCATACCTACGGTTCCGCGACCATGAGGCGCGAATTGCCCGGCAATGTTAACCACTTCTTGCATGATTTGGGTGGCAACCTGCAAGGCATCTTTACGCATGGCCATTGGCGTTGGGCCCGCATGCGACTCCATTCCCGTCACAATACAATCATACCAGCGAATGCCGAGCACCGCCTGAACCACGCCGATGGTGATATCCTTGTCTTCCAGAATCGGGCCTTGCTCAATGTGCGCCTCAAAGTAGGCACCGATAGGGTGGGTGCCTGGCACCACATCACCCGCATAGCCAATTTTATGCAGTTCGTCTTTCACCGTTTTCCCTTCGGTATCGGTTGCCGCATAAGCCGTCTCCAGGGGGAAAATGCCCGCGAACACACCTGACCCCATCATAACGGGCACGAACCGCGACCCCTCTTCGTTCGTCCAGAAAACCATCTCTACTGGCGCTTCGGTTTCAATGCCACGGTCATTCAGTGTACGGATAACTTCGAGCGCAGCCAGAACGCCAAAATTACCGTCGAATTTCCCCCCGGTAGGCTGGGTGTCAATATGACTTCCCGCAACAATCGGCAGCAGAGCATTGTTGCGGCCTGGTCTGCGCATAAAAACATTGCCGATTTGGTCAATTTCGACCGACAACCCGGCGGCTTTGCCCCAGCCAACGACCAAATCCCGCCCCTGACGATCAAGGTCGGTCAGCGTTAACCGGCAAACCCCGCCTTTAGGGGTGGCGCCGATGTGCGCGAGATCCATTAATGATTGCCACAACCGTGCGCCATCCACACGCAGATCGCTGATATCAATGCGGTTTTTCTCAGGTGATTCAACTTCGCTGCTCATGCTTGTTTCCTCTGTGTCAGATGATTAACGGGCGACGGCCTGTGGTGCGCGCTGGCGCTCCCACGCGGCGGCGGCACTGAAATCCGGCCCAAATGCCGGACGTTTGATATAGCGCCCCGCCCCTTCGCGAACGCGCAGTTCGCCGTCTGCCCATACCAGTTGGCCCTGGCTCACGGTATAGGCTGGTACGCCGGTGACCGTGCGGCCTTCGAAAATATTGACGTCATTGCGCGAGTGGTGAGTGCTGGCAGAGAGGGTTTTGCTACCTGTCGGATCCCAGAGCACCAGGTCGGCATCTGCCCCCGGCGCCACACAGCCTTTACGGGGATAAATATTGAAAAGACGCGCGGTATTCGCGGAGGTTATCGCAACAAACTCACTCGGCGTCAGACGCCCACTGTTCACCCCGGCATCCCAGATCACTGCCATGCGCTCTTCTACACCGCCGCAGCCGTTAGGGATCTTCGTGAAATTGTCGCGGCCTGCTGCTTTCTGGCTGGCGCAAAACGTACAGTGGTCGGTGGCGGTGGTGTGAAGCTGGCCGGATTGCAGGCCATGCCACAATGCTGACTGGTGGGATTTATCGCGAAACGGCGGGCTCATCACATGCGCGGCGGCGAAGCCAAAATCCGGATGGCGATAGACGCTGTCATCAATCACCAGATGCCCCGCCAGCACCTCACCATAGACACGCTGTCCGCGTCCACGCGCCCGTGCGATAGCGTCGGCAGATTCGCGGCACGAGACATGTACCACGTAAATTGGCACACCCATAATGCTGGCCACCGTAATCGCCCGGTTGGCCGCTTCACCTTCCACTTCCGGCGGACGGGAAAGCGGATGGCCTTCCGGCCCGCTGATGCCTTGCTTAAGCATTTCTTGTTGCAACAGCCAGACCATCTCGCCGTTTTCTGCGTGTACGGTGGGCATCGCCCCCAGTTCCAGGCAGCGGCGGAAACTGTTCATGAGCGTTTCGTCATCGCACATGATGGCGTTTTTATAGGCCATGAAATGTTTGAAGCTGTTGATGCCTTCCTGTTGCACCAGCGTGCCCATGTCCTGGCGTACGCTGTCGTCCCACCAGGTGATGGCGACATGAAAACTGTAATCGGCCGCCGCTTTTTCTGCCCAGCCGCGCCACTGGCGGTAAGCGTCCATCAGCGGTTGTTGTGGGTTGGGGATGACGAAATCGATAATGGTGGTTGTCCCGCCCGCCAGCGCCGCGGCGGTGCCGCTGTAAAAATCATCGACCGTGGTGGTGCCCATAAACGGGAAATTCATGTGGGTGTGCGGGTCGATGCCGCCAGGCATGACGTATAACCCGCCCGCGTCCACGGTTTCGGTACCGATGGGAAGATCCCACTGGGATGCATCGCCGACGGCTGCGATGATGCCGTCGACACAGAGCACATCGGCACGACACTGATGGTCCGCGTTGACGACCGTGCCGCCTTTGATCAACAGGTTACGCATTCGTTTTCTCCTGTAGTGCATTGGTTTGGTGAGTGATGTTCATTGTCCCTCACCCTAACCCTCTCCCAGGGGGAGAGGGGACTGGACCGAGCTGGCTTTGTTTTCCCCCTTTCCCTGAGGGAGAGGGTCGGGGTGAGGGGGGCAGGTCGCACTGCCGCCAATAAATCCCCTCACCCTAACCCTCTCCCAGGGGGAGAGGGGACTGGACCGAACTATCTTTGTTTTTCCCCCTCTCCCTTGAGGGAGAGGGGCGGGGTGAGGGGGAGCAGGCCGCACTGCCGCCAATAAATCCCCTCACCCTAACCCTCTCCCGGGGGGAGAGGGGACTGGACCGAGCTGGCTTTGCCTTTCCCCCTCTCCCTTGAGGGAGAGGGCCGGGGTGAGGGGGAGCAGACCGCACCGCTCTCAGCTACGCCGATTGCGCCATCGGGTTATTCGGGTGCGTTGTCCAGTTGGCGTACTGGTCCGTCACTACTTTGCCGGTACGCTTATCCACTTCGCCGGGTTGCAGACTACGCAGTGAAATACAGTTCTCCACCGGGCAAATCGAGGCGCACAGATTGCAGCCGACACAATCCTCTTCACGTACCTCGAAACGGCGTTCATCCCCGGTGGTGGCGGCAATCGCCTGGTGCGACGTGTCTTCACAGACCAGATGACAGCGCCCGCACTTAATGCACGACGCCTGGTCGATTACCGCTTTATCCACGTGGTTAAGGTTGAGATAGCGCCAGTCGGTGACGCTGGGTAGCGCCATGCCGCGGAAGTCTTCGATGGTCCGAAACCCTTTCTGGTCCATGTAGTTTTCCAGGCCGCTTATCATGTCGCGCACAATCTGGAAGCCATAGACCATCGCGGCGGTACAAACCTGCACCGTGCCGCAACCCAGCGCGATAAACTCTGCCGCATCGCGCCAGGTGCCGATGCCGCCAATCCCGGAAATCGGCAATCCACGGGTCTGGGCATCGCGGCCAATTTCCGAGACCATATTCAGCGCAATCGGCTTCACCGCCGGGCCGCAATAGCCGCCGTGTGAACCCTGGCTGCCGGTATGAGGCGACATCAGCATCTGGTCGAGATCCACGCCTATTACCGAATTAATGGTGTTGATCAGTGACACGGCATCTGCGCCGCCCGCTTTCGCGGCCCTGGCCGGATAACGAATATCGGTGATATTCGGCGTCAGTTTGACGATCACCGGCAGGCTGCAATATTGCTTGCACCAGCGGGTGACCATTTCGATATATTCCGGCACCTGGCCGACTGCCGCGCCCATTCCGCGTTCGCTCATCCCATGCGGGCAGCCGAAGTTCAGCTCAATACCATCAGCCCCGGTGGCTTCTACCTGCGGCAGAATGGTTTTCCAGGCCTCTTCTTCGCAGGGCACCATGATCGACACCACCACTGCCCGGTCGGGCCACCGCTGTTTGACGCGGGTTATCTCTTCAAGGTTGATGGCCAGCGTCCGGTCAGTAATCAGCTCAATATTATTGAGCCCAAGAATGCGGCGGTCGGGCCCGAGCAGGGTGCCATAGCGCGGCCCACTCACGTTCACCACGTGCGGATCCAGCCCGAGCGTTTTCCACACCACGCCGCCCCAGCCTGCCTGAAAGGCGCGCTCTACGTTGTACTCTTTGTCCGTCGGCGGCGCGGAGGCCAGCCAGAACGGATTGGGGCTTTTGATGCCAAGAAAATCGGTATGCAGACTAGCCATGGGAGTGCTCCTGAAAAGAGGTGGCGTTAGCGGCGTCGGTTATGGACAGAGCCAGTGCGATAGAACGGGCGGCGAGCTTGCCCTGGCGTACAGCATCGACCGTCAGGTCAAGGCCGCCCACACAGCAGTCTCCCCCGGCCCAGACGCCCGCCAGCGAGGTGCGGCCGCAGTCGTCGGTGACAATACGTCCGTGTTTGAGCGAAATGGCTTGTCCAACGGGAGCGCTGTCGAAGGTCTGCCCGATGGCTTTGAGCACCATGTCGGCTTCCAGCGTGAAGGTTTCATCACTGACTTCACCCTCACGCACCACGCTGAACACTACGCCCGTCAGCCGGTTGTTGTGCTGCTCGAAGCGCAAAGGGGCGGCCCACAGGCGTATCGTGACGCCATTTAGCTGTGCCCATTGCCGCTCTTTTTCCGAGGCTTTCATCTGTGCTTCGCCACGGCGATACACCAGCGCCACCTCCTGCGCGCCAAGTTTTTTCGCCTGCACGGCGGCGTCAACGGCGGTCATCCCACCGCCAATGACCACAACTTTACGGCCAACGGGGAGCTGGCTCAGATCCGCGCACTGGCGCAAATCAGCGATAAAATCCACCGCTTCACAGACCCCTTCGGGTTCTGTATCTCCGGTTTCCAGTTGATTCACCCCCGCTAACCCAGTGCCGAGAAATACCGCGTCGTAGCGGGCTCGTAACTGAGCGAGACTAAAATCGTTGCCCAATGTTTTATCCGTATGCAGCGTGATGCCGCCTGTCGAAAGCAGCCAGGCCACTTCCCGTGCGGCGAAATCGTCGGTCACTTTGTAGCGGGCAAGACCGTATTCGTTAAGACCGCCAGCTTTGCTGCGGGCATCAAAGAGATCCACGCTGTGGCCTGCTATTGCCAGGTGGTGGGCGACAGTCAGCCCGGCGGGCCCGGCGCCGACCACGGCAATGCGCCTGCCGGTTTCAGGCCCGCGGACGAACAGGGGTTTCCCGGGGTCAGCAAAGAAATGGTCGGTGGCGTGGCGCTGGAGCAGGCCGATATTGAGCGGGCGGCCATCCTGTGCGTTACGCACGCAGGCTTGTTCACACAAGGTTTCGGTCGGGCAGACGCGGCTACAGATTCCGCCCAATACATTGGCGCGTAAAATGATCTCTGCCGCGCCGCGATCGTTGCTCTGGGCGATGCGCTGAATAAAGCCCGGCACATCGATATCTGCCGGGCAGGCGCGGGAGCAGGGGGCCTCAAAGCAGTAATAACAGCGTTCTGCTTCAATCACCGCCTGGGCGGCGGTTAACGGGGGGGCGCAGTCCGCAAATTCGCGGGCATACGCGTCGGGAGTCAGCCGTGCGGCCTGGATCCCCCGGGCGTGGATACCTGAATCGTTGCTCATCATGCTTCTCCTGAATTGTCAGCAGGGTTATTTCTCCCCTGCGTTAAAAATCCTGACCAGATGGTTAAGTTTTCGCGTAATAACCATGCTAATTACGTGCCATTTGCGACAGGTTTGCTGCATAACGCGTAAATTCAGGGGAGCAGAGAAACATGAATAAAATAACCGGACTTTTATTGCTGTTTTTTGGTGCATTTCGCACCTTATTTGACGCTGATTGCTGCATTTTGCGGCAAGGTTCATTCAAGGCCGCAGATCCGCCAGACACAGCGCAATACATGGTCTGTCGCCCGTTGCTGCGCTGTTTTGCTGTGCGAGTCATCTCCCAGTACGGCGGCAATCTGGATATCAAAATCCGCATAGGTTTGGGTCATGGACCAGACGGTAAAAAAGAAGTGGGTGGTGTCCATCGCAGAGAGCTTGCCGAGCGCAATCCAGCCATCAAGGATGCGGGCCTTTTCCGCCACCAGTTGTCGAAGCTGCGTCTTTAATAGTGGGTGAACCACCTGCGCCCCTTGCAGGATCTCATTGGCAAACAGGCGGGAGGCTTCCGGGCGGGCAAAACTAAAGCCGATCTTTTTACGGACATACTCTTCCAGCGCGGTTTTGGGATCGGCACTGGCGGAAATGCCTTCCAGCGGTGCCAGCCAGTCGTGCAGAATGCATTCCAGCACGCGCAAATAAAGGGTTTGTTTATTGCCGAAATAGTAATGCAGATTGGCTTTGGGCAGGTCAGCGGCATCAGCAATCTGCTGCATGGTGGCGCCGCGAAATCCGTACCGGGCGAAGATCCGTTCAGCGGCGGGCATTATGATCGCTTCGTTATCCTGGCGAATACGCCCTTTTTCCAGCGCGACCTCAATGCCGCTCAGCAGGCTTTCATTCATGACTGGCTCCAGTGAAACCCGCCATCCCTGGCGGGGAGGGGTTATTTCAGTTTTGCCGCAGCATCCCAGACGGTATGGGTCATGGCGCTGTCACCCGGATCTTTTTTGATAACCGGCGTATCGCCACCGCTGTGCAATAAGACATCAATCGTGCGACGGTAGGCGGCCGGATCGAGATAGCCGATTTTCGGCGTGTTGGCGTTAGTGATAAGCTTCGCCACGTTCTCCATCTGGCGAGTCTGCACCTCTTCGGTGGCAGCACCGGAAGCATCTTCCGCAACCACGATTTTTGCCGCCTCTTGCGGGTGTTTCACCGCATAATCCCAGCCTTTAAACGAAGCTTTGAGGAACTTCGCCATTTTGGCGACGAACGCCGGATCTTTCAGGCTGGAATCCAGCACATACAGGCCATCTTCGAGGGTGGAAACGCCCTGATCCTCATACGGGAAGGTGATCAGATCCGCTTCTTTTAAACCGGCGTCGATCAGCTGCCAGTATTCGTTGTAGTTCATGGTGGAGATACAGGCTGCCTGATCCTGCAACAGTGGATCGACGTTAAAGCCTTGTTTGAGGATGGTAATGTCTTTGCCCGGTTTCAGCCCCAGTTTGTTCATCCAGTTGAAGAAGGGGTATTCATTGCCGCCGTACCAGACGCCCAGTGTTTTACCTTTGAAATCGGCAGGCGTTTTAATGCCGCTCGATTTTTTACAGGTCAGCATCATCCCGGAACGATCGTAAACCTGAGCGATGTTAACCAGCGGAACGCCTGCCTCGCGTGACGCCAGGGCATCCGGCAGCCAGTTGACGATGACATCGGCGGATTTTCCGGCAATCACCTGCACCGGGGAGATATCCGTACCGCCGGGTTTGATCGTGACGTCCAGTCCTTCCTCTTTATAGAACCCTTTTTCCTGCGCCACGTAGTAGCCAGCGAATTGCGCCTGCGGCACCCATTTCAACTGCAGCGTGACTTTCTCTGCTGCGTGTGCTGAAAAGGTAAAAGCCACAGACATTGCCGCCAGCAACAACCCCCGGCGAAAAGCGGAACGTTTCATCATGGGATAACTCCTCGGGTTAGTGTGCATCATCATGTTTTTATGTTGTTTTACTTTTCCGTTGCCATCCCGCGAATCGAGGGATGCCAGAAATTCACTCGGCGATCGAGCCGAACCAGCAAGGTGTAAATCAGCGAACCCGCCAGCGATGACACGACAATCGCTGACCACACTATGGGCATATGCATTCGCGCCGATTCTGTGGAGATACGAAAGCCAAGCCCGGCGGTCGGTGAGCCAAAATACTCGGCGACAATGGCGGTGATGAGCGCCAGAGTGGCGTTGACTTTCAGCGCGCTGAAAATAAACGGCATCGCGGCGGGCAGGCGCAGCATGCGCAACTGTTGGTGGGGCGTTGCGGCGTAGCAATACATCAGCTCTTGTTCGAGCTTGCCGCTCGCTTTTAACCCGGCCAGCGTGCTGACCAGCGCCGGGAAAAAGGTCACCAGAATGACTACGGCGGCTTTTGACGGCCAGTCGAAACCAAACCACATCACGGCGATAGGCGCGACGCCGACCAGCGGTACGGTGCTGGTCAGGCTGGCGACAGGCAGCAGTCCGCGTTGCAGAAAGGGAAGTCTGTCGATAAGCAGCGCCACGCCAATGCCTGCGCCGCAGCCGAGCAGATACCCCGCCAGCACCGATTTGAGGACCGTCTGCACCAGGTCACCCGCCAGCAGCGAGACGCCGTCGACCAGCGCAGTGAGAATGTCCAGTGGCGCAGGCAGGATGACCTGCGGAACGGCAAACCCGGTGACCAGAATCTGCCAGAACCACAGCAGCCAGATGCCGAGCAGCGCGGCGACGGCAGCCGGAGGAACCGGGGCGCTCGCCAGACGCTGTACGCTGACGGCGGCAAGCAGCGCCAGCGCGAGGGTGCTCAGGCCATTAAACGGCAGCATTGCCAGCCAGAGTGCGCTGACAGCGAGTGCCGCAGCGAACAACACGTGACGCAACGCCGTTTGTGAACAGGCCAGCAGCGAACTGACAATAAGCAACAGCGCATGAGAACGAAGTGCATAAGAGGCAGCGCTGTCTCCGCTTAACTGAATGAGCGACAGAACGGCCACGATGAAGGCGCCGACTAACAGCAGCGTGCCGGGAAGGGGATTTTTTTTCATTATGCTCCCTTACGCTGGCGCATCACCAGACGTTCGGTCAGGGTCACCAGCCCGGTTAAGGCCAGACCTAATAATGAGGCCATCACCAGCGCAGACCAGATCTGGATGGTATTGCCGTAATAGGAGCCGGTGAGAAGCCTGGCCCCCAATCCGGCCTGTGCGCCGGTGGGCAGCTCCGCCACCATCGTGCCGACCAGCCCACTGGCAATGGCGACGCGAAATGCCGGAAAGAGATACGGCAGAGAAGAGGGCAGACGCACCATCCAGAAGATATCGACGCGTCGTGCGGCATAGGTATGCACCAGTTCCATCTCCATTTTTTGCGGCGAACGCAGCCCCTGAACGGTGGCGATGGTGACCGGGAAAAAGCACAGGTACATGGCAATGGTCGCTTTGGGGAGCATGCCTGTTACCCCCAGACTGCCAAGAATAATCAGCACGATAGGCGCGATCGCCAGTACGGGAATGGTTTGCGAGGCGACAATCCACGGCATCAGTGCTTTATCGAGCGTCCGTGAATGGACAATACACACCGCCAGCAGTACGCCCAGCACCACGCCCATGGCGAAACCGGTCAGCGCGGCGCTGGCAGTCACCCAGGTATGCAGTAATAGATTGCGCGGCGAGGTGAGCGGCCACTGGGTGATGCTGTTCCAGATATCAATAATCAGCTGATGTGGCGCGGGCAACAGCGGGCGGGTGGCATTCAGTGACGCGGCAATCAGGTCGCTACTGGTCCAGGGGCCGCGCGGGGTCAGTACGCGGTCGATCACCCCGGAAGCATTGAGGGCGAAGGCCAGCGCATACCAGAGGATCAACGCCACCAGCAATACGCTGCCGACGGGCAGAACATGCAGATGCAGACGCTGACTAATGGTCATGGTGTCCCTCCACCAGCGCTTCGCGCACGTCAGCGGCGAGCTGTAAAAAGGCCGGAGTGTCGCGAATAGCCAGCGAGCGTTCGGCGGGAAGCGGAGAGTCAATCACCTTCACAATCCGTCCCGGACGCGGCGACATCACCACAATTTTGGTCGACAGGTAGACGGCCTCGGAAATGGAATGGGTCACGAAGACCATCGTGCGCTGTTCGTTAAACCACAGTTGCTGTAATTGCTGGTTGAGGTTGTCGCGCGTCAGTTCATCCAGCGCGCCAAAGGGCTCATCCATCATCAGAATTTTTGGCTCAAAACCCAGGGCTCGGGCAATGGAGACGCGTTGCTGCATGCCGCCGGAAAGCTGCCACGGATATTTTTTCTCGAAGCCTTTCAGCCCGACGCGTGCAAGCTGCTCGCGGGCGATTTCATCGCAGCGCTCCGGTGGCACACCCTGGATTTGCAGCGGCAGCTTGACGTTGGCCAGCACGGTACGCCATGGCAACAGGACCGGGGCCTGGAAGACATAGCCGTATGCCCCCGCCTGGCGTGCCTCTGAAGGGGACATATCATTCACCAGCACTTCGCCGGAGGTAATAGGTTCGAGGTCTGCAATAGCGCGCAATAGTGTGGTTTTGCCGCAGCCGGAAGGGCCGATAAAGGAGACAAACTCCCCCTGGCGAATAGTCAGGTTAATGTCTTTGAGGGCATGCACCGGCTGGTCGGCTGCCGGATAAATCACGTTGGCCTGGTTTACCCTGATGGCAGGCCGTGCGGTGGCGGTTGCCGGTTTTAACGGTACGACCGCAGATTCCTCTGCATAGATCAACTGGCTCATTCCAGGCCTCCCCTGTTTTTTGACTAACTGGTTAAGTTTGTTTCTCTATGCCATTTTTGTGCCAGGGGTTAAAAGGCGCTATTTCGCGGTTTTTGGCTGCAAGATAAGCTTTTTTGATGGCTAAATTGGTGCAAATGTCGGCAATGGTGCGTGGTCGTGGGGCAAAGCAGAGGAGATGGAACAGGGCAAGTTCGCTGAAAAAAGAAGCGGGAGTGTGCAGGCTACACGCCCCCGGCGCAAAGGGGGAGTGACAGTCTGGATGCGGTGGTGTGGCAGATGGAGTTACACCCCGTATAAGGCTGCGACCAGTCCGACTATTCCGCCTGCGGCAAGTAAAATCAGTGGCGAAAGGCGGGTTTTCAAAAACAGGACAATACACACCGCGATGGTGGCGAGTTGCAGAACATTGTGGACAACCGCACCGGCGACCAGCGCCCCGCCGGAGATAACCAGGCCGACTGTCAGGGGGACTAACGCATGGTTTAACACGCGTTTCATTTTCTCATCGGTATTCTTATTCCATAACGTCACGCACGCCACCACGATCAGTGACGAGGGGATGAACTGGCAAACGGTTGACACCAGCAGCCCGGCGACACCCGCCACACGCCAGCCGACCAGTGAGGTAATCATCATATTGGGGCCGGGCGCAGCCTGGGCCAGGGCGAACAGTTCGCTGAATTCCCGGGAGGTCATCCAGTGATGCACGTCGACCACCTGGCGTTGCAACTCAGGGATAATGGCGTTACCGCCGCCGAGGGCTAAAAACGAAAGCTGTAAAAAGATAAAGGCAAGGGAAAACAGCGTCGTCATGATGTGTGTTTCCGGTAGCTCAGCATAATACTCAGCGGCACGGCGACCAGTAAGACCGGCAGCAACGGCAGGCGGAAAAGGGCAATCGCAACAATGATCCCGCCAAGGATAAGCCACGATGTCAGCGCGCGCGGCATCGAGCGCAGGATTTTCAGGCCGGTGGCAATGATAAGTCCCGCCGCCGCCGCGGAAATACCGGCGAAGACCGAGGCGACCAGCGGATTGTCATGCCAGAGTAGCCAGATATTGCCGAGACAAACGATAACCAGTAAGGGAGCGGTCAGTAACCCCACCAGCGCGACAAACCCTCCTTTTATGCCATGAAATTCCACCCCGGTGGCAACACACAGATTCACGGCATTTCCACCCGGCAGAAACTGGCACAGCCCCAGCAGTTCGGCAAAGCGTTGTTCTGATAGCCAGCGCTTTTTTTCCACCAGCGCCCGGTGCATTAGCGGCAGCACCCCGCCAAATCCGGTCACCCCTAACATAAAGCAGGTTTGCCAGAGCTGCCACAATGTTGGTTTAGCGTCAGACGACGCGAACATCTTCTTATTTTCTTGCACAACGACCTACCTGTGATGGCCGGATCCCTGGCGCGCGATAACCCATTTGTAATCGTGATGAAATTACAGGAATTTTATCAGCAGAAAAATGATCGCTGCCGGGATCTGCGGTGACAGAGAGGGGAAGAAGGCAAAGGATAGGCGGAATTTCATCTACGCTAAGGAGACGACTCAACATTCAGGAGGTGCTATGGCTGATGTGAATCGTCGCTGTTTTATGAAGATGCTCTCTGGCGCCGCGCTGACGACCCCCTGGCTGCTTCAGGCAGCGGAAAAAGGGCAGTCTGCGGCAGCTTCGGCTCCTGTGACCGAGGCTTTTTTGCTTTCGCCGCAAGCGTGGGTGCCCAATAATCCTGCGTTGCCCGTCTTGCTATATCGTCAGGTTATTCCCGGACGGGCAACCGCTCAGGACGCGCAACAACTGTTTGCGAAAAATGGCTGGCCGCCGCAATGGGTAAACGGAGTGTTTGATTACCACCACTACCACAGCACGGCGCATGAAGTGTTGGGGTTTGTCGGCGGTGAAGCCCGGTTGATGCTGGGCGGCCCGGGCGGTAAGGAATTGACCGTACGGGCGGGCGATGTGGTGGTATTACCTGCCGGAACGGGGCACTGTAACCTTGGCAGTAGCGCTGATTTTTCCGTCGTCGGCGCGTATCCGCCAGGGCAGGATTTCGATCTTTGCCGTGATGCCCCCACTGCGCAAAGGCTGGCAGCGATTGCCAGCGCGACCTTCCCCCATAGCGACCCGGTTTTTGGCGCGCAGGGGTTGCTTTTGGAACAGTGGTTATAATCCTGTTGCCAGGAATTTTCTTGTTTTGTGGCGGAGCGTACTTTGCGGTCTACGCTTAAAGCGCATTAGGAATGCGAAGCTCTCTGTGTATGTAATGATGGTCTTCTCTACTGAAAGACACTGTTGAATAAAAGGTTTTGGACATGTTCGGCCAGCTCATGCGAGCTGGCTTTTTTTTGGTGTCATTTAATGGATTTTTTGGAGCTTTTAGGAAATTATGATCGCCGTCATAATTCTGAAAACCTGGTATGATCTGCTTATTGCCAGGAATTTTCCGATAGCCTACTATGGCTTCACCCCCAGACAGAGCTAACGCCACGATAAAGAGTGAGTGCCGGAGATAAGCGCCGGGAGGGTAAATAAAATTGAAACATTTGCTCGATTTAAAACACCAGGCCCTGGCATCTGCCAGGGCTTAATCGTTTTTAGCACCGAGGTTTTTCTCCCTTCTTCCCGTTTTGTTATTTCCTTTCGATCGCCGAAGATCCTGTTTCGCGTTGCGCTTTACAATAACCTCTTCTATACACTGCATATTCACGTCGTTGCACTTGCGCGACATCCGGCACAGAACCACTGAGAACCTTTATGGATATTGAAAAAATCAAGCAACTGATCAAACTGGTCGAAGCCTCAGGCATCTCCGAACTGGAAATTTCTGAGGGCGAAGGGTCAGTGCGGATCAGTCGCGCCGTCGCTACCCCTGTAACGCAGCAAACCTACACGCTCCCCGTCATGCCGCAGCCTGCGCTGTCTAACGTGGTAGCACCAGCCGTAACGGCTGTGACAGCAGATCCTGCGGCTGGCAAAATCAATGGTCATTTTGTCCGTTCGCCGATGGTCGGGACCTTCTATCGCACGCCGAGTCCGGATGCCAGAGCGTTCTGTGAAGTGGGGCAGAAAGTGAATGTGGGCGATACCCTGTGTATCGTTGAAGCGATGAAAATGATGAACCAGATTGAAGCCGACAAAGCGGGTGTAGTGAAAGCGATTCTGGTGGAAAGTGGTCAGCCGGTTGAGTTTGACGAGCCGCTGGTCGTCATCGAATAACGCGACTGACGACTGACCTATTACGACGCGCTGCTACCCTGGCGGGCGAGTGCCATGCCCGCCTGCGCCGGGGGCATCCGGCGGAAAAAATCCTCATGCAGCGCAACCTGGTTACGCCCGCGCTTTTTCGCGGTATAGAGCGCGGCGTCGGCAGCGCTGTACAGATTTTCAAAATCGCTGTTTTTCAGGCCAAGGCTGACACCGAAACTGGCGGTTACCCGTTGTTGCGGTAAGACATCCAGCGGCGAAGCATTAAGAGAAGAGTGAATGTAGCTGGCGATGATCATCGCATCTTCAACACGGGCTTCCGGCAGTAAAATCGTAAACTCCTCACCGCCGACACGACCAATGGCGGCGCTTTCCGGCAGCGCGCGGCGAATGCGTGAGACCAGCGCGCAAATCACCCGGTCGCCCGTAGGGTGACCGTATTCGTCATTGATACGTTTGAAGTGATCAATATCCAGCAGGATCAGGGCGACATTCGCCTGTGTCAGGGATTTATTGATGTGGTTGATGATAGCGCTGCGATTATATACGGCGGTCAGTGGATCGTGCGTGGCTTCATATTCCAGCTGCGCCGCCAGTTTTTGCAGTTGCTCGTTCATGCGGTTCAATTCGCGTTCCGCACGGTCGCTGCGGCTTATCACGCGGTAGGATTCGCGGATCAGGCGTTGATAGTGCTTCGCCACGCTCCACAGCTTTTCACGACAGGCATCGGCGGGCAGTGCGGCGTCTGCCGCCGCCAGGCGAGCGTCTTCGAGTACGGAATATTCCTCCTTGAATAGCTCATTGATATCTAGCATGCGTCAAGATCCGGGATAAGAAAGACAGCCAGGGAAGGAAAGTCGATACGTAACTCCTGACCGAATTCTTCGGAAATATCGTCTTCCTCGTCATAGTACCAGTGCAGCTCGCAGGCGATACCGCCTTTCGCAAAGCCATTCAGACACTCGAACAGTTCAAACAACAGCTTGGTGCTGGAACTATTGAAATAGCTCAGTGCAACATGCAGACGAACAGGCTCATCGGTGGTCGGTTTGTCCTGCAACCAGTTCTCAATGGCCTGCAACAGCGGGCGAAAGAACGCCGCGGCATTTTCAGGATAGGCTTCACCTTTAAGCACCAGACGATGTGCTGAAAAATCAAAATTCACTTCCGGTGTGGCCTGAGTTGCGGGCTGCTCGATGGAAGAGGTTAATGTTATATCAGTCATGGCAGAAGGTTGCCTTTAGGTGAAAGGCGGACAACGAACTGGCCGCCAGTGGATGAATGCGATACTCCAGTGGCTCACTGGTCTCCCGCGCCATGGTCAACAAACCTATATTTGCACCTTTGCTCGTGGCAGGCGCTTCACTGCGTAATCCCTGTTTCCAGGCATTGCGGATTTCCGCCTGGGTCATCGTGCGCAGAACTTCGAGGTTTGTCTTTAGCAAAGAGGATTCTTCCGGGCCGACGAGATTTGCGGTTTCAAGGTAATAATTCACCTGGTCGGTGTGAAAGCAGAGTGAACCATAGCGCAGTTCATCCTGGCCCGTGCACAGAAAGCGTTCATCCGATGAATAGCGAACGATGTTTTGCCCCATCTCGATAAAGACGGAGAATAATTTGCGACGCGTCGCCGAGGAGGCTTCATGTTTATCCAGCCACGTGCGCATCACGTCACCCATCGACACAATGTGCTGTTGGGAAAAATAGCCCGAATAAAAAAGCTCGACAGCACTTTGCCGCTGAAGAGTGAAAAGGGGGAGCAAAACAGCTTCTTTGACCTGCAGGTCGCTTATTTTCATTTAATTTATCACCAACGAAACCCAAACCACGTCATGTCATCACGCGCAGATTGCTTGCCCTGCCAGTCCGTCAGCGCGGAGAGTAGCGCTTCGGAAACAGAGGACATCGGCAGCGCACGTTGCTGCAATAACAATGACTGAATACGCTTCTTACCAAACATGATTTCCCGCGGGCCGCCAATCTGATCCGTTACGCCATCGGTAACGATCAACAACGTATCGCCACGGCGCAACGGACGTTGATGACGGTGCCACTGGTAATCTGTGGCCGTATCTGAATAGCCAATCCCTTTGCGGTCGCCGTCAAGATTAATGACATCTGCGACGTCGGTACCGAGCATAAAGGCATGCATGCGAGCGTTAGACCAAATAAGCTGCTCATTTTGCGTATCGACAAACACGGCAATGGCGTCACAACCATCGTTGGACTGGCCCATATCTGCGGTGGGATGGCTCTGGCTCAACGTCTGTTTTATATAATGGTTAATTGACGCGAGCAGGCGCTCTGGCTCGTGGGGCTGAGCCTGAGTTAGCGCTTTTTCGAGCGCTGAGGAAAAAATAAAGGTCATAAAGGCGCCGGGAACGCCGTGCCCGGTACAGTCGGCCAGCACCAGCAGCCAGCCGTTTTCACAGCGCTGAAAGGCGTAAATATCGCCGCCTACGCAGTCACGCGGGTGCCAGTACAGACACCAGTCATCCAGCGTTTGCTCTATGTTTTGCCGTGAGCGGCTGAGCATAGACTCCTGAATGATCCGCGCATATTCAATGCTTTGCATGATTTGCATATGCTGTTTAGCCTGCAAATCCGAGACCGTGCGAATCAAATCAAGACCCAGACCAATACCGATATATTGGTTATCTTCGGTGAGAATAAACCCTTCGGTAATCGCTTTATCGCCTGTTTCGATGACGCGCTCGGCCAGGTAATCCAGACCTGCGTCCGCATCGACAATCAGCGGTGTTTTATCCATAAACGCGATACAGCTTTTCTGATCATAGAGTTCATGGAAAAACGGGCGACTCATCTGCGACAAAAAAATATGGCGGTTAATCATGCCGATAGGACGATTTTGCTCAAGAACGGGTAAGCCAATCAGTGACTTATGTTCGGAGAACATCGACATGACCTGCACATTATTTGCTTCGGGGGTTACGTGCGGAACGGCAATACGTAGCACGCCCGCAGTAAGCTGCCGCGATGAAAGAGGTATATCCATGATCCTGCTGTTTTCCTTAATAAGAATAATCTGAGGATAAAGTCTGATTGTGACGATTTCATTGCAGCGGATTACAGCGGGTTATTACGATAGATTATTGTTCCCAAAGGCAAATCCCAGCCGTTTTGCCAGAGGCAAAAAAAAGCCCGCACTTGACGAGCGGGCAAATAATACTGGAAGCAATGTGAGCAATGTCGTACTGAATACCTGAGCGATTCACTCAACTATTCAGTAATGAGAAAGATAATCTTTATCATCTTGGTAATCAACCCCAAATTTTGTGCAGTATTCAAAAAAGTGGCGGAGAGGGTTGTGCGGTTGCTCCCCTTACCTCGACCCTTTCCCTCAAGGGGGAAGGGATCCCCGGTAATATTACGTTTTACAGCGATAACAGTGCTCAATGAGAATAAAACCGTCACCGCGATGACAGGGTCCGGCTGAAAATCGATGAGGCGTTGACGGCTGACCGGGGCCGCCCGCAGGGAAGCGGGCGGAGGGGATAGCCTACAAGGATGTAGGCTGGTCCCCGACCCGAAAGTCAGACGGCATAAGGCGAGTGGACCGCGCCAGCGGCGATTTTCCTTGCCGGGAGCCCGGGTCGCCAGGGTGGTGGCGGTGAGCCACCCTGGCACGTTCACGGGTGCTGTCGTTATAGAAAAGCAAAGAACATAAGGTGAACGGAATGACCACCAGAGCCGCATTTTCCCCCTCACCCTGGCCCTCTCCCTCAGGGAGAGGGGACCGATCGTGCTCGCATTTTTTGTAGGGATCCCTCATCCCTCAATGGAGAGGGGGAAAAGCGGTGCCCTCGCCCCTGTGGGGGGAGGGGAAAAAGTCACCTGGAGGGGCAACCTACAGCCCCAGCGCCTCAAATTGTTTCCAGCTCACCTCGTCAACGTAGATCCCGTTCTCCAGCCGTTGTTGCCAGGCACGGGCTTCCGGTTCACCGGGGAGCAGGACATCGTGCCCCTGCTGGTCGTGCTGCATCCAGTCGAGTTGGGCAATCACTTCCTGCGCATAGTTCTCGCCCGCGCCCAGCCGGGCAGGATCAAAAATAATAGACAGCATATTATTGATGATGCCCTGGCGTGGCGGGATCTGGTGGCTTTCAGTCTCGCCGCCCGTCAGTGCGGCACCCAGCAGACTGCAAATCAGCGACAGCCCTGCGCCTTTATGCCCGCCGAAGGCCAGCAGTGCGCCGCGCGGTTCCTCCATCAGCCAGCGCGGATCGGTGGTGGGGTTACCCTGTGCGTCCACCGCACAGCCAGGCGGAATGGCCCGCCCTTCATTCCAGGCGATACGCGCTTTGTTCCCGGCAATCGCGCTGGTGGCGAAATCCAGAATCACCGGCGCACGATCGCTAACCGGCACCCCCACGCAGAAGGGATTGGTGCCAAGGCGCGGGTGGCGACCCTCAAACGGCAATACCGCAGACGGCGCGGCGACATTGGCAAAATGGATCGATACCAACCCAGCCGCGGCGACCTGCTCGGCCCAGGCGCCGATACGCCCCAGATGGTGTGAATCTGCCAGACTTACCAGCGCGACGCCGTATTGCCGCGCGCGTTCAATACCCGCCGACATCGCCTGCCTGCCGAGGACCTGGCCAAAACCGTGTCCGCCATTAAAAGAGAGGAGTGGGCCTGCATCGCGAATCAGCCGCAACTGCGCCGCAGGTTGCAAATCGCCGGCCAGAATGGCGCTGATATAGCGTGGGAGCAGGGTCACGCCGTGTGAGTCGTGACCTTTTAGCGATGCTTCGACGAGGTTATCGGCGACCTGGCGGGCAATCTCCTGCGGGGTATTTACACGCACAAGATGTTGTTCCAGCAGCGTGCGCAATTGCTGGTGGGTTAATACAGGCATAATTAATCTTACCGCAAACAGGGTTATTAAGCGTATTTTGACTATAACGAGGATGTTTTTTTTACATAACCATTAAAATTAACTTTGCTTTGCCAGTTTTTAGCTATTCATTGGCAATAGAGACGACCCATTACGCTATTGTGATTTTTTAGATAAGCATTGCGAATAAAATCATTTCCTTTTTAATGTCCCGCCAGCCAATCATTTTCCGGATATGACATAAGAAACCTCCGGGGAAAGGATATGAATAAAATGAAAATGATCGCCAGTGCAATGTTGACCGTTGCGCTGAGCGGTATTAGCGCATCGGCGCTGGCAGAAGGAAAAATCAGCATTGCCCAGCAGTTTGGTATTGGTTATTTGATTCTCGATGTGGTGCGTGACCAGCAGCTTATCGAAAAAGAAGGGAAAAAAGAGGGGCTTGATATTGAGGTTGACTGGCGCACCATTTCCGGGGCGACAGGGATGAATGAAGCACTGCTTTCCGGTGCGTTGGATGTGGCCTCTGCTGGTGTTCCGCCGCTTCTCACCCTTTGGGATCGCACCAAAGACAAACAGAATGTGAAAGCGATTGCCTCATTAGGATCGATGCCTAACTACCTGCTGAGCAATAACCCGGCGGTAAAAACGATTAAAGATCTCAGCGATAAAGACCGTATTGCAGTACCGGCGGCAGGGGTGGGTTTCCAGTCGCGGACCTTGCAGATTGAAACCGCCAAATTATATGGCAATGCAGATTTCAAACGCTTCGATAATATTAGCGTCAGCTTGCCACATCCGGATGCCAGTGCGGCGTTAATTGCCGGTGGTTCGGAAATTACGACTCATTTCTCCAGCCCGCCATTCCAGTATCAGGCGCTGGAACACAGCAATGTCCATAAAATTCTCAGTTCTTATGATGTGCTCGGCGGACAGGCGACATTTAACGTGTTGTACACCACGCAAAAATTTCACGATGAGAACCCAAAAACGTATAAAGCGTTTTATCGTGCGCTGAGTGAAGCGGCCAAAATTATTAATGCCGATAAAAATGCCGCCGCAGAAACCTATATTCGGGTTGAGAAATCTCGTCTGCCATTAGCGCTGGTACAAAAAATTGTTAATGACCCGGAAATCAGTTTTACCGTTTCGCCTGAACGTACGGGCGTATACGCCGAAAAACTCT
The DNA here is from genome assembly GCA_901456055.1 of Phytobacter ursingii. Taxonomy (GTDB): domain Bacteria; phylum Pseudomonadota; class Gammaproteobacteria; order Enterobacterales; family Enterobacteriaceae; genus Phytobacter; species Phytobacter ursingii. The sequence goes on along the minus strand of CABDWT010000019.1, from coordinate 444,635 downwards.
ACGAGCTGGGCGTGTTGAAAAACAAAGCCGACTCCTGGAAAGACTATTTCTTCAACGAAGCGTGGGAAAACCCAGGCAGTTAAGCCGCATAGTGGAGGCAACAATGGCGCAGACAACACCCGACGGACCGCTGCTACAGGTAAGAAATGTGGATATTGAATACCGCACCCGCGAACGTCAGGTGCGGGCCACCCACGATGTCAGCTTTGATGTCTGGCCAGGCGATCGCTTTATTCTGCTCGGACCATCCGGGTGTGGGAAATCGAGCCTGCTGAAAGCGGCGGGGGGTTTTCTTGCGCCGCGCGGCGGTGAGATGTTGCTGGGAGGGCAACGCATCCGCGCGCCCGGGCCGGAGCGGATGATGGTGTTCCAGGAGTTTGATCAGTTGCCGCCCTGGAAGACGGTTCTGGAGAATGTGATGTTCCCGTTGCTGGCAAGTCGCAAGGCGACCCGCGCGCAAGCCCGCGACACGGCGCTGCATTTTCTGGATAAAGTGGGGCTGGCGGACTTTGCCGATGTGATGCCGCACATGCTGTCGGGGGGGATGAAGCAGCGTGTGGCGATAGCCCGCGCGCTGGCGATGAAGCCGCGTATTCTGCTGATGGATGAGCCCTTTGCCGCACTGGATGCCCTGACGCGTCGCACCATGCAAGAAGAGTTACTTGCCCTGTGGGAGGAAGAACGCTTTACGTTGCTGTTTGTGACCCACTCCATTGAGGAGGCGCTGGTGGTGGGAAGCCGTATTCTGGTGTTATCGCCGCATCCTGGCCGGGTGCGCGCTGAGCTGAATTGCCATCAATATTCCCTGAATGACTATGGCAGCGAGGCGTTTCAACATGCCGCCAGTCATATTCACGATTTGTTATTTCCGACCACCGCTAACGACCCGCGGCCCGAACAGAAACAGGAGCGCGCGTATGTCGCAGCCACCTTACATTCGTCCTGAATTTGAGCGCGAGCTTGCGCCGTTACGCGATCTTCCTGTCGAGACGCCGCTGCCGCTGGGCCAACGATTATGGCATCAGACATGGTTACGCAAGTCGCTTATTCTGTTGTTGGTGCTGGCATTATGGGAGCTGGCGGCGCGGGTGACACAAAATGATTTGATGCTGCCCGGCGTGGCGCAAACTTTGCACGCACTGACAGAGGATATGCGCAACGGCGAGTTACCGGAAAAGATCGTCAACTCTTTTAGTACGTTGTTAAAGGGCTATTTGATTGGCAGCGTGCTGGCGCTGCTGGCGAGCGCGCTGGCGGTGACCACCCAGTTTGGTCGCGACCTGCTGAGCACGCTTACGGCGATGCTCAATCCATTGCCCGCCATTGCACTGTTGCCGCTGGCGCTGTTGTGGTTCGGGCTGGGGAATGTCAGCCTGGTGTTTGTGCTGGTGCATTCGGTGATGTGGCCGATTGCGCTCAATACCTGGTCCGGGTTCAGTAGTGTGCCAGAAACGCTGCGCATGACCGGGCGTAATTACGGGCTGAGCGGCCCCCGCTATGTGCTGACTATTTTGATCCCGGCCTCGCTACCCTCGATCCTCTCCGGGTTAAAGATCGGCTGGGCGTTTGCCTGGCGTACGTTGATTGCCGCCGAACTGGTGTTTGGCGCTTCAAGCGGTCAGGGGGGGTTGGGGTGGTATATCTTCCAGAACCGCAATGAGCTGTTTACTGACAGAGTATTCGCCGGGCTGGTGACGGTGATTGTGATTGGTTTATTGGTGGAAGGCGTGGTCTTTGCCAGCCTGGAGAAGGTGACGATCAAACGCTGGGGTATGCAGCGTTAGCTTTTTTCCCCCCTCGTACTGCCCCTCGCCCCCCGGGCGAGGGCGCCCATCCTCGCCATGACCTTAAGATTAAAAATACGCTGGACTTTATCTTCATCGGCTTTTAACTGTTATAGCGCTTCACGCGTGACGACAGGGCAACAATAAACCGTAAGAGGAAGAGATGATCCAGATAGAAAAAGCCGATCCGTCATCGGCAGACTCGCAGGCGCTTATTGAAAAACTTTCCGCCGTGCTCGCGCAGATAACCGGCAGCAGCGGCAAACGCTCTTTTAATATTGCCGATCTGCAATCCGCGCGGGCAGTATGGGCGCTGGCCCGAAACGCGCAGGGTATTGCGATAGGCTGCGGCGCCATTCGCCCGTTAACACAGGAAACGGCGGAACTGAAAAGAATGTATTCCACCGGTCGCGAAGCGGGGGTCGGCAGCGCACTTTTACGCTTTCTGGAAGAGGCCGCAAGCGCGCTTGGCTATCGTGAAATTGCTCTCGAAACGCGGCGCGTCAACCACAAGGCCGTGGCGTTTTATAAAAAGCACGGCTACACCGTTACCGACAATTATGGCGCCTATATCGGCAGGGATGACGCAGTGTGTTTTATCAAGACCCTGTAAGATCCGGGCAAGCGCTACGCGGCGGCAGTAGCGCTTATTGGATTATTTGCGCAGCAGCTTTTGCAGCCGTTTTTTCTGCCAGCCGGCAATCAGATTGCCAAAGACAAAAACACGCAGTCCACGCACCACCAGTAACGCGCCCCAGATAGCGGCTACCCATAGTGACCAGACGCTCTCTGGCGATGTCGTGCGATTGAGGATATAGAGTAAAACGCAGACCACCACAGCGGTTAATACCGAACGGTAAAAGCGGCTTTCTTCTTCCAGCTGCTTTCTGGCTTCCGTGATGCGCTGATCAAGCGCTTCATCGCCTTCGCTTTGCGTGCTGCCGGAAAGTTCGCTGACGCTCACCTCAAAAACGGCCGCCAGAGCGCTGAGTGTTTCCAGGCTTGGTTGTTCCTGGTTTTCAATGCGCTGTATGGTACGCACGCTTAATGCCGCCATTTCCGCGAGCTGTTCCTGAGACCAGGCACGGGCAAGGCGGAATTCTTTCACTCGATTGGTACTCATCATAATGTCTCCGTGGTAAGCAGGATCACAGCGTTGCCCAAAAGCGAAAATGGCGACACGACATGCACCCGACAGCAACCTGACAGCGGCATGACACGCCGCGTGCCGAGCCACTTTGCTCTTTGACGTTGCGATATTCAAGCACAATGCGTGATACGGTTTTTCGGGTTTATTCTGCCGCAAATGCGCCGGGTTTTGCCTTTTCACCCTGACATCCATCATCGCAAACCGGGTTATCATCCCGCGTGTCTAAAGGGCGGGAGATATCATATGCCTGCTCAGGAGGCCCTTTTCCGCAGCCCTGACTTTCTTGCTACACCGTGCCGTAAATGTTAAAAGGTGCGGCTTTATGAAAACACGAAAAGGGGAAAGACGTGAAAAACGCGTCAAAGGTATCTGAGCACTCAGCAGATACCGCGTCGGATTCGGGGCCGACGCTGCAACGGGGATTGAAAAACCGCCATATTCAATTAATCGCCCTGGGGGGCGCTATCGGTACCGGGCTATTTTTAGGTATCGGTCCGGCAATCCAGATGGCGGGTCCGGCGGTGCTGCTGGGCTATGGTGTCGCAGGCATTATTGCCTTCTTAATTATGCGCCAGCTCGGTGAGATGGTGGTAGAAGAGCCAGTTTCCGGTTCATTTGCCCATTTTGCCTTTAAATACTGGGGGCCGTTTGCGGGCTTCTTATCCGGCTGGAACTATTGGGCGATGTTTGTGCTGGTAGGTATGGCGGAACTGACCGCCGCCGGCATCTATATGCAGTACTGGTTTCCCGATGTCCCAACCTGGATCTGGGCTGCCGCCTTCTTCATCATTATTAATGCTGTCAATCTGGTGAATGTGCGTCTGTATGGCGAAACCGAGTTCTGGTTTGCCCTTATCAAAGTGCTGGCGATCATTGGCATGATCGGTTTTGGTCTGTGGATGCTGTTCGGTGGTCATGGCGGAGAGAAGGCCAGCTTCGACAATCTCTGGTCTCACGGCGGTTTCTTCGCCACCGGCTGGAACGGCCTGATCCTCTCCCTTGCGGTGATTATGTTTTCCTTCGGCGGCCTTGAACTGATTGGTATCACGGCGGCTGAGGCCAGCGAGCCGCACACCACCATCCCGAAAGCAGTCAACCAGGTGGTCTACCGCATCCTGCTGTTTTATATCGGTTCTCTGGTGGTTCTACTGGCGCTGTATCCGTGGGTCGATATCAAAGCCGACAGCAGTCCCTTTGTGATGATTTTCCACAACCTGAACAGCAATCTCGTGGCATCGGCACTGAATTTTGTCATCCTGGTGGCCTCGCTGTCGGTCTACAACAGCGGTGTCTATTCCAATAGCCGTATGTTGTTTGGTCTGTCAGTACAGGGCAACGCGCCCGCCTTCCTGACCCGCGTCAGCCGTCGCGGCGTGCCGGTTAACTCGTTGCTCCTCTCCGGGGCGATCACCTCGCTGGTGGTACTGGTTAACTATATCCTGCCAAAAGAGGCGTTCGGGCTGTTGATGGCGCTGGTGGTGGCGACGCTGCTGCTGAACTGGATCATGATTTCGCTGGCGCACCTGAAATTCCGCGCCGCGATGCGCCGAAAAGGGCGCGATCCCCAGTTTAAGGCGCTGCTCTATCCTTTCGGCAATTATCTGTGCATCGCTTTTATGCTGATGATCCTCGTGCTGATGTGCACCATGGACGGGATGCGGCTGTCTGCCATTCTGCTGCCGGTGTGGATCGTCTTCCTGTTTGTTGCTTTCCGCGCATTACGTCGTCCTCAGAAACGCGCATAACACGCTGCCTCGCCAGATCCGGCGGGGCAATTTCTCCCCAGTAAATTTATCGTGATAGATCTCCCACAATGGCGTCATTCTGCAAGTCAAATAATTTGTAATCGATTACTTTTGTCCTTGGTGTGTTTTGTAATCGATTACTTTTAATGGGTGAGGCAAAAAAATGGTGTCAACAACCGAAAGTAGTGGAAATCTCGTTCAGCATCGACTGCTGGTTCCCCGGCTGTCGCTGATGATGTTTTTACAGTTTTTTATCTGGGGTAGCTGGTCGGTCACGCTCGGTCTGGTGATGACGCAGCACAACATGTCGCTGCTGATTGGCGACGCCTTTTCCGCCGGGCCAATCGCGTCCATTCTGTCGCCGTTCGTACTCGGCATGCTGGTGGACCGCTTCTTCGCCTCGCAGAAAGTGATGGCGGTGATGCATCTGGCGGGGGCCGCGATTTTAATGTTTGTGCCGCAGGCGCTGGTGGCAGAGAACGGTGCCATGCTAATCGCGCTGCTGTTTGGCTATACGCTGTGCTACATGCCCACTTTGGCGCTGACCAACAACATCGCCTTCCACAGCCTGAGCAATATCGATAAAACCTTCCCGGTGGTACGCGTGTTCGGCACCATTGGCTGGATTGTGGCGGGGATCTTTATCGGCGTGACGGGCATTTCGTCGAGCGTGACCATTTTCCAGGTGGCGGCAATCTGCTCCGTGGCGCTGGCGCTCTATAGCCTGACGCTGCCGCATACGCCAGCGCCTGCTAAAGGGCTGCCCGTTGCCATGCGTGACCTGTTCTGCGCCGATGCATTTGCCCTGCTGAAAACCCGTCACTTCTTTGTCTTCTCGCTCTGCGCGATGCTGATTTCTGTCCCACTTGGCACTTATTACGCCTACACCGCTTCCTATCTGGCAGATGCGGGCGTGGGGGACGTGAGTACTGCTATGTCCTTCGGCCAGATGTCTGAAATTTTCTTTATGCTGGTGATCCCGTTGCTGTTTCGCCGTCTGGGTGTGAAGTACATGCTGCTTATTGGCATGTGCGCCTGGTTTGTACGTTATGCTTTCTTTGCTCTCGGAGTGAGTGAGGAAGGGCGGTTCCTGCTCTATCTCGGCATTTTGTTACACGGTGTCTGTTACGACTTCTTCTTTGTGGTCGGCTTTATCTACACCGACCGCGTGGCGGGCGAGAAGGTAAAAGGTCAGGCACAAAGCATGATTGTGATGTTCACCTACGGCATTGGCATGCTGCTGGGCTCGCAAATTTCCGGTGCGCTGTATAACCGCCTTGTCGCCGGGCAGACGTTGCCACAGGCGTGGGTAACCTTCTGGTGGATCCCGGCGATTGCCGCGGCCGTTATCGCGCTGATTTTCCTTCTTTCTTTTAAATACAACGATCAAGAGCACGCATAAGCTGTGGGAGGTGCTATGAAAACCATTCAAGGGCCGGCGATTTTTCTGGCGCAATTCATTGGGGAGCAGCCGCCATTTAATACCCTGGAAGGGCTGGCCGATTGGGCGGCAGGTCTGGGCTACAAGGCGCTGCAAATTCCCTGTAACCACCCGGCGATTTTTGATGTCGAACAGGCGGCGCAAAGCCAGAGTTATTGTGACGATGTGCGCGGCGTGCTGGCGGATCGCGGGCTGGTGATTAGCGAGCTTTCCACGCATCTTGAAGGGCAACTCATTGCGGTACATCCGGCCTATGATGCCGCGTTTGATAGCTTCGCTCCGGCGTCGCGGCGTGGAAATCCATCGGCGCGTCAGGCCTGGGCGACAGAAAAACTGTGCCAGGCGGCGCGGGCTTCGCGAAACCTCGGGTTACGCGCGCATGCAACCTTTTCCGGCGCGCTGGCCTGGCCTTATCTCTACCCGTGGCCTCCCCATAACGCCTTGTTGTTTAAAGAGGCATTTGCTGAACTGGCCCGCCGATGGCGGCCAGTGCTCGACAGCTTTGATGAGCAGGGTGTGGATCTGTGCTACGAAATCCACCCCGGCGAAGACCTGCATGATGGTGCCACCTTTGAACGATTTCTTGACGGCGTAGACCACCACCCGCGCTGCAATATTCTCTATGATCCGAGCCATCTTCATCTACAACAGCTTGATTATCTGGCCTTTATCGATATTTACCATGAGCGTATCAAGGCGTTCCATGTCAAGGATGCGGAGTACCGGAAAACGGGGCGTAGCGGTGTTTATGGCGGTTATCAGGGCTGGGCTGACAGGCCGGGACGTTTTCGCTCGCCGGGGGACGGGCAAATCGATTTTGGCGCGGTGTTCAGCAAACTCACCCAATACGGGTATGACGGCTGGGCCGTACTGGAGTGGGAGTGCTGCCTGAAAGCCGGAGAGACCGGCGCGCGGGAAGGAAGTGAGTTCATTCGCCGTCACATTATTCCTGTGTCGGAACATGCGTTTGATGATTTTGCCGCCGGGCAAGAAGACCGGAGTAGCGTGCGCAACATGTTAGGGCTGGGGAGTGTGGAATGATTCAGGTCGGAATTATTGGCACCGGGTTTATTGGCCCGGCGCATATTGAAGCTATTCGGCGGCTGGGCTTTGTTGAGGTGGTGGCGCTGTGCGATGCGAATCTGGCGGACGCCCAGCAAAAGGCGCGGCTGCTCGGGGTTCCGCACGCCTATGCCAGCGCAGAGGAACTGCTGGCGCATCCGGGATTACAGGTGGTGCATAACTGCACGCCCAACCATTTGCATGCGGAAATAAACCGCCAGATTCTGCGGGCCGGAAAGCACGTATTTTCGGAAAAGCCGCTGTGTATGACGGTCGAAGAGGCGCGTGAGCTGGTGGCGCTTGCCGAACAAGCGAACGTGGTGCACGGCGTCAGTTTCGTCTATCGCCAGTTTGCGATGGTTCAGCAGGCGGCGAGTTTGCGTCAGTCCGGGCGGCTGGGCAGGTTGTTTTCTGTCTATGGCAGCTATCTGCAGGACTGGATGCTGCTGGAAACGGACTATAACTGGCGCGTGGATGCGGCATCCGGCGGTCCGTCGCGGGCGGTAGCGGATATCGGTTCGCACTGGTGCGACACGCTGCAGTTTGTCACCGGGCGGCGTATTACCCAGGTGATGGCGGATTTATCCATCGTCTGGCCGACTCGCAAAGCCAGCCGTGGAGCCGCGACTTTCACCCATACGCATCAGGCGGCAGAGGTGGAGGATAAAACCGTCACCACCGAGGACGCCGGTTCGGTGCTGGTGCGTTTTGACGATGGCAGCAAAGGGTGCTTTAGCGTGTCGCAGGTGAGCGCAGGGCGGAAAAATCGCCTGAGTTTTGAAATAAACGGTAGTGAGTGCTCACTGGGTTGGGATCAGGAAGTGCCGCAACAACTGTGGATTGGCCATCGCCAGCAGCCTAACCAGATCCTGACTGATGACCCCGGGCTGATGTCTCCGGATGTCGCCGCCAGCGCGCATTTCCCGGGAGGACATATCGAAGGCTGGCCGGATGCGTTTAAAAACATGATGCTAAACTTCTATCGTGCGGTAAAGGACGGGAAAATGCCTGCTCGTGACGAGGCCCGATTTGCCTCGTTTTACGATGGGGCCAATGTGATGTTTATTATCGACGCCATCCTGCAAAGCCACCAGCAGCAAAAGTGGGTGACGGTGGCGTATTGATATTGGTTGACCTGGCGGGTGGCGAACGCAGTGCGAAGCACCGATTTCTTTGCGGGGCCGCGGGGATTGTAAAGGGGAACGCGGTGTTCCCCTTTACCCGTTCACGTGTTCGGGGGTGACATTTCGCCATGAACATAAGGTGAACGGAACCCACCTCCCAGGCCGCATTTTCCCCCTCACCCTGGCCCTCTCCCTCAGGGAGAGGGAACCGATCGTGCTCACATTTTGTGTGGGGAGCCCTTCCCCTCTACGATCGGGCACCGAACCAGTAGATACTGTGAACATCTTCAACCCTTTTTAGTCATGGCTTACTCGTTTTCCCACATGATAACCATAGCGACATCTTTGTCCCCCCTGGTGCAGAGCGTGCAGCGAGGAGGTTGAGTCCCCGCTGAAATCGGTGAGACGAAGACCCGATGACAAGGTCAGGCCGCCAGGGATGGCGGACTGAGGTTTGTCGAGACACGACGTCGAGTCAAACCGACCGCAGGCAGCGGGGCGGGAGGCGAACGCAGTGCGAAGCAACGATTTCTTTGCGGGGCCGCGGGGATTGTAAAGGGGAACGCGGTGTTCCCCTTTACCCGTTCACGTGTTCGGGGGTGACATTTCGCCATGAACATAAGGTGAACGGAACCCACCTCCCAAGCCGCATTTTCCCCCTCACCCTGGCCCTCTCCCTCAGGGAGAGGGAACCGATCGTGCTCACATTTTGTGTGGGGATCCCTTCCCCTCTACGATCGGGCACCGAACCAGTAACCCAGATAAGGCGTAACCGCATCCGGGACAACCCTGGCGGCGCTTACGCCTGCCATGCTATCCGGATGCGGCACCGGGTGTGCGTCGTGCATGCCATCTGACGTTGTGGTAGCCTGCTAGCCAGACGCTAACCGCAGGAAATATCGACGTTATGTCCATTCAAAAAATCGCCAGGCTGGCTGGCGTTTCCGTCGCGACCGTTTCGCGCGTGCTCAATAACAGTGAATCCGTTAAAGCCAAAAACCGCGAGCGCGTACTCAAAGCCATTGCTGAAAGCAATTACCAGCCGAACCTGCTGGCGCGCCAGTTGCGTACCGCCCGCAGCTCAATGATTCTGGTGCTGGTTTCCAACATCGCCAACCCGTTCTGCGCCGAGGTAGTGAAAGGGATTGAAGAAGAAGCGGAAAAAAACGGTTTTCGTATCCTGCTGTGCAATACCGGTTCGGACATGGAGCGCTCACGCTCGGCACTCAACCTGCTGTCCGGGAAAATCGTCGACGGCATTATCACCATGGACGCCTCCTCGCGCTTGCCGGAACTGGCGACGCTTATCGGCAGCGCCCCCTGGGTGCAGTGCGCGGAATATGCCGATGACGGTGATGTCTCCTGTGTAGGCATTGACGATGTCGACGCAGCGCAATGTGTGATTGATCAGTTGCTGGCGCGCGGCTGTCAACGTATCGCGCTGATTAACCACGATCTCAGCTATAAATATGCCCGCTCACGCGAAGAGGGTTACCGCGCCGGACTTAAGGCGCATCAGCGTGATTATACGGTCGTTGAGTATGCGAGCGACCTGAGTTTTAGCGCCGGGAAAGCCGCCATGCAGGCTTTACTGCGCAATACTGAACGTCCTGATGCGGTATTTGCCGTGTCGGATACTCTCGCAGCGGGGGCCGTACTGGCTATTCATGAAGCCGGGCTGAAAATGCCCCAGGATATTGCGGTGGTCGGGTTTGATGGTACAGAACTGGCGGAAATGGTTACGCCGCCGCTGACGACGGTCTATCAGCCGTCAAAAGAGATTGGCCGCCAGGCCGTTGGGTTATTGCTCAATAAAATAGATAATCCCGAGGCCCCGGCGCAGAGGATCATGATGGACTGGCAATACGTTTCCCGCGCCAGCGCCTGAGAATATTGATGTGATTTTTTTGCCCGCCTTTTCGCTGGCGGGTTATACGTTAGGGGCTTTGCCAATGAACCGGCAACGACAAGCAGAACTGTTCCTGGTCATCACCACTATGATTGCCGCCTGCGGCTGGATCTTTTCCCGCGAGGCCATATCCGGTATGCCCGTCTTCGCCTTTCTGGGGCTGCGTTTTTTAGGTGCGGCGCTGGTGTTGCTGCCATTTTGTCGCGGGCAGCCTATTGCGCTGGCGAAACTCCGTCAGGTCTTGATTAGCGGCCTGTGGATGGCGCTCACCCTGTGCCTGTGGATTTGGTCGGTATCGACCACGCCGTCGCTGGGGGAAGGGGCGTTTATCATGAGCCTGTCGATGCTGTTTGTGCCGCTGGTCGCCTGGGGCATGATGGGAGTGCGTCCGGCTCGTGCGTACTGGGAATGCCTGCCGCTTGCCTTTATTGGCCTGGCGCTGTTAAGCCTGCATACGCCGATTGTCTTTCATCCCAGCCAGGGATGGTTCCTGTTGACCGCTTTTGTGCAATCCATTTCGTTTTGCTACACCAGCCGTATTGCCCGCGATGTCCCGCTACTTCCGCTCACGGCGGTTCAACTGGCGCTAACGGGGCTGGCGGGGGTATTGATCTCGCTTTTCTTTGAACACTGGACGCAGCCATTTACTGCCACCACGGCACTGTGGCTGGTTGCCAGTATTCTGATTGCCACCAGCCTACGCTTTGGCCTGCAACTGCAGGGGCAGAAATATGCCGCCGTTGCCAGCGCCGCCATCATCATGGTGCTCGAACCGTTGCTGACGGTGATCGTTGCCGCTCTCTGGTACAGTGAACGCCTGCCGCTGCAAAAAATCATCGGCGGCGTGCTGATTCTGGTCGCACAGCTCTGGTTTCGCTGGCGGATGGTGGCACGCCTGCCGTCAAAAAGATGATGTCCTCAGTTTGCCGGGCAACGGGGCGCAAGCTGCTGGCGTGCGCCAATCGCGGCGACGGCAAGCAGCAGCATCATCACGATCTCTGCGATTAAAAACCCGCCCAGCGCCTCGTTGTAATTGCCCTGGCTGAGGTTGAGCAGATGCAAAAATAGCCCGCCGAGCACTGCCGGACCCAGGCCCAACGTTGCCTGTTGCAGCGTACTGAGAATCGCACTGCCTGACCCCGCGTCCTGGCTTGCGATGTCACGCATCCCGATACGGTAAAAACTGTTCACGATCAACGCCTGTCCGTAACCAATAAGCGCGGTGGACGGCGCAAGATTCAGGGCGTTGAGATGGCCGTGGGTCAACCAGATCGTAGCGAACAGGGCCGCCAGGCCGCTTATTTGAATCGCAATACCACTTAGCAGAATGGTACGCAGGCTGTGACGGGCGATCAGTGTCGGCGCATAACAGGCCGAGGCGAAATAGAACAATCCCAATACCACGAAACTGTTGCCGGATTGCCACGGCGCCATGCCGACACCGGCCTGTAATGTGAGCGCCATGCAGAACATAAAGCCGGACCAGGCGCAGAAAAACAGCAGCGCAATTAAGAGGCCGAAACGAATGCTGGCTAATTTGAGTAAGCGCGGGGGCATTAGCGGATGCAACCCGTTTCGCTCCTGGCGCAGTGCGCCCGCGCGCATCCACAGGGTTAGCGGAATTATCGCCAGTAATGCCACCTGGCTTTGCCACGGCCAGCCTAAATCCGGGCTAAGGGAGAGCGGGAAGAGCAGGCAGCACAAGATGAGCGCCAGCGCGAAAGTGCCCTGCCAGTCAATGCGCGTTGGGGCTTCATTGCGGGTTTCCGGAACATAGCGATGGCTTAATGCCAGTACCAGCAGGCTGATGGGCACGTTAATAAAAAAGGCGTTGCGCCAGCCGAGTCCGGCGATATCCGCCGACACCAGCCAGCCGCCCCCCATCTGTCCGATAATAAATGCCACACCGCCGATACCGCCATACAGGCTGATTGCGCGGGCGTGGGCCGGGCCTTTGAGGGTCACGTGCAGCGTTGCGAGAATTTGCGGCATGATCAGCGCCGCGCTCATGCCTTGCAGGGTGCGTGCCGCGAGGAGGGCGGTGATGGAATTTGCAAGACCGCACAACAGGGAGGCGATACCGAACAGCGCGACTCCCCATAAGAATATTTTGCGCCGGCCAAGGTTATCGCCCAGTTTGCTGCCCATCGCCAGGCAGACGGCAAACGCGACGCCATACAGCGCCACAATCAGGGAGAGTTGCGTCGTATTGGTATGCAGCGATAACGTGATGGAATCGAGGGCGACGTTGGTGATCGAGGTATCGATCATGGGCAGCATTTGCCCGGTCAACAGTAACAACAAGCCCGCACGACCGGGTGAAACAACTGACGTATTCATGGTAACTCCATTGCGTCATTCATCGGATAGACGTAGCATCGCTGATACTGAAAACGGGTACCAGTTCTTGCTTATACTGGTATTGGTACTACCATGCTGGAGGTTTTATGAGCCTGATGTCGGAACGAGCCCCACTGTTGAGCGTACAGGACGAAAACCGAAAACAGCTCGGCGCTTTTTTACGTTCCCGCCGTGAAAGCCTCGACCCGCAGCGTCTCGGTCTGCCGCGCAGCGGTCGGCGTCGCACACCAGGCTTAAGGCGTGAAGAGGTGGCGTTACTCGCGGACGTCGGTGTGACCTGGTATACCTGGCTGGAGCAGGGAAGGGATGTCAACCCCTCTGCCAGCGTGATGCAGGCGATCGCCAACGCGCTGGAGTGTTCGGCAACCGAAACCCGCCATCTGTTTTTGCTCGCAGGGCTGACGCCTGCGGAGACGCCCGCCGTGCTGCAGTGTGAAGGTATCAGCATCGGGGCGCGTAAAATGCTCGATAGCCTGTTGCCACAACCGGCCAGTATCCAAAAGCCCAATTTTGATATTGTGGCGTGGAATGAGGCATTTTCGCGGATGATGGGCGTAGATTTTCATCAAATAGCGGAAGATGAGCGTAATTGTATCTATCTCTATCTGACGAATCCGACGTGGCGTAGCCGAATCGGGCGCAAAGAGAGTGTCCTGCCGACATTTGTTGCCTATTTCCGTGCGGCGATGGCGGAGCACCGGGGCGACCCGCTGTGGGAAGCGAAGCTGGCGCGCTTTTGCGCCGTATCGGAAGAGTTTGCCTCGCTATGGCATAAGCACTATGACGTGCGAGGCGTGGAGAACCAGTTGAAAACCTTTACTCACCCCGAGTTAGGCGAATTTTCTTTGCAGCAAATGTACTGGTTTTCAGCGCCGCGCAACGGTTCGCGGCTGCTGGTCTATTTACCGATAGATGAGCAGGGTGAGCGGGCGCTGGCATGGCTGGCGGAGCATGGCTAGGGGCTTCTCAAAGATAGAGCGTTCCGGCCAGAACCGTATGCGACTGGCCTGCCAGCGCTACCCGACCTGCTGAGGTCAGCGCAATGTGCAATTCCCCGCCGCGCGGTGAGGCCTGCCAGGCACAGAGGGTACGCTTATCCAGACGCGCCGCCCAGTATGCCGCCAGCGCGCAGTGCGCAGAACCGGTCACCGGATCTTCATTTACCCCCACCCATGGCGCGAAGTAGCGAGAGATAAAATCGTATTTCCCATGACCGGGGGCGGTAATCGCCACACCCCGTCCAGGCAGTGCGCTAAGCGCCTGGAAGCGCGGTTTGAGCGCGTCAATTATCTGTGCGTCTTCCACCACCATCATCACTTTGGGGCCAAACTTCCCGCAGGCAGAGACGTCACTGGCGTCGAGACCCAGCGCATCCAGTAAACCCTCATCCGGCACATACTGCATATCCGGCACCAGGAGCGGGAAATCCAGTTCGATGGTATCAGGACCGGCGGTCGCTTTAAGCGGTCCGGAGAGGGTAGTGAAGACAACGCTTTCACCCATGGCAAGCAGCCCGGTCTGGCGCAAAATATGGGCCGTGGCGAGCGTGCCGTGGCCGCATAGATCGACCTCTGCCTCGGGGGTAAACCAGCGCAGACGATAGTCATCGAGCGCCAGAAATGCGGTCTCGGAGACGGCCATCTCTGCCGCTATCTGCTGCATTGTGGCGGTTTCAAGACCCTGAGGGGTAATACACACGCCCGCCGGGTTGCCGGAAAAAGGGCGTGTGCTAAAAGCATCAACCTGATAGATCTCAAGTTCCACTGCGCGTGCTCCTGTCAGAAAAACGAAACGCTACGGTAACGCGTTTTTCGTTTTCCGAACAGTCAGCGCGGACGCAGACGTTGCTGATCTTTTTTGGTCAGCGTATTGACCACGAGGTCCCGCGAGTCATTGATCAGATCGACGAGCAGATTTTCGCTGATATCATCGCCAGCAAAAATGGAGATCCAGTGCTTTTTATTCATGTGATAACCCGGCTCAATACTGCGATAAATCTGTTGATTAAGCAGGGATTTTTGCGGGTCTGATTTCAGGGTCACCATGGGCCGACCATGAGCGGTGGTGGTCATCATAAAAATCTTACCGCCGACTTTGAAAATGTCGTGTTCCGGGCCAAACGGCCAGCACAGGTCAGTAAACGGCAGCTCCAGTGCAATGCGACGAGCGGTCTCCTGCAGGGTTTTACTGTCCATCGCTGTTATCCACGGTGAGCGCGCGCCACATGGCTTCAAAGCCCAGCCGTTTGGTCTCTTTTGCTTTTTGCGGGTCGCGACTGGCGAAATCCATCGTGGTTTCCGCCAGCGTCAGAAAAATGGCGTCGCCAAAGGGCGAGAGCGCTTCGGAAAGAAATTCCGGCCTCACCGAGCGGTGGCAGATTTCATGCAGCTCCGGGAACATATCCATAACCTGCTGGCGCGTTTCCGGGGTGATTTTTTCGCTCACCGCAATCTGGCGAATCGCGTTATGCGCAGACGGATGACGGATACCCCAGTCGATATAGCTGTTCCAGATGGACTGGGTGTGTATTTTAGGATCGCTGAGTGAACGATCGAGGCTGTCGATCATGGTCTGGCAAAGGTCAGATTTCAAATGCAGGTAGAGCGCATTAAGCAGATCGTCTTTGGTGGCAAAATAACGAAACAGGGTGCCCTCCGCCACGCCCGCGTTACGGGCAATCACCGCGGTCGAGGCGGCAATGCCGGTTTTCGCGATAGCGACAGCTGCCGCATCCAGTAATGCCATTTTCTTATCTTCACTCTTCGGACGAGCCACTACACTTTCCCTCTCACATTTAGAAAAACCACGATTGAACCATGCCCTCTGTGACGCTGCAACGCTGAACATCAAAGATCGAAAATCATCTTGACGACTTTCTATTCATTTCTATAATGAGTGCTTACTCACTCATAATCAAGTCCAGTCTATTTTTAATGTTCCAGTGGAAGGGACATTTTCTCGGATCAGGGTATGCATCGTCTCTTACTTAGCGTGGTTCTTATTATGCTCGTTGTATCTGCTGCCAGTTTGCCTTTTGTTTTAAACGCCGGATTTGGTCAGCGCCCACAGGGCGAGCAACTGACCAGGGTGGAGCAGTCCCCGCAGTACCGGGACGGTGAATTTCATAATCAGTTACCTACGCCCAGTTATACGGGGCAGAAAAGTATGCTGGCGGCAATGTGGGAGTTTTTAACCACCCGCCGGGAAAATGCACGCCCACAGCGGCCATTGCCGATGGTAAAGACCGATCTGGCAAGTCTGCCGCTGGAGCAGGACACGGCGGTATGGCTGGGTCACTCTTCCTGGTATCTGCAACTGGCCGGGAAGCGCATTCTTATCGATCCGGTGCTGAGCAATTACGCCGCGCCGTTCTCGTTTCTGAATAAAGCCTTCGATGGCGACTATCCGTGGACGGCGCAGGCCATGCCGGAGATCGATCTGCTGATCATTTCCCATGACCACTACGACCACCTGGATTACGCCACCATCAGGGGGCTGATGCCAAAAATCAAACGGGTGATCACCCCGCTCGGCGTGGGATCGCATCTGCGTTACTGGGGCATGAACCCGGACATCATCGAGGAAGCGGACTGGCAGCAGAAAATCACTGTTAGCGGCAACCTGGATGTGTATGTGCTGCCTGCGCGCCATTTTTCCGGGCGCGGTCTGAAACGCAACCAGACCTTGTGGGCGAGCTTTATGTTTGTCACCCCGGACCGCAAGCTCTATTACAGCGGAGATACCGGCTATGGGCCGCACTTTAAGGCCATCGGCGAGCAATTTGGTTCGGTGGATCTGGCGATCCTTGAAAACGGTCAGTACGACCAGGACTGGAAGTACATCCACATGATGCCGGAGGAAACGGCGCAAGCAGCGGAGGAGTTAAATGCGCGGGCGGTACTGCCGGGCCACGCCGGACGATTCGTGCTGGCAAAACATACCTGGGACGATCCTTATAAACGTCTGGCGGCGGCAAGCCTCGGCAAAGGGTATCGATTGTTAACGCCCACTCTCGGCGAGGCGGTTCATGCGGCGGATAGCGCCCAGAGCTTCCACGCCTGGTGGGAATAACGGTTTATTTCGAAGAGCAGAGAGGAGGAGCGCTGTATGACTATTTCCGCTCAGGTTATCGACACTATCGTCGAGTGGATCGACGACAATTTACATCAACCATTGCGTATTGATGATATTGCGCGCCATGCCGGGTATTCAAAATGGCATCTGCAACGGCTGTTTTTGCATTACAAAGGTGAGAGTCTGGGGCGCTATATTCGCGAACGCAAACTGTCACTGGCGGCGCGGGATTTACTCAATACCAATGATAAGGTCTACGATATTTGCCTGAAATATGGCTTTGATTCGCAACAGACTTTTACGCGGATCTTTACCCGTACCTTCAATCAGCCGCCGGGTGCCTGGCGCAAAGAGAATCATCCGCGCGCGCATTGACGCCTAATCCCGGTGGCCTAAGGTCAACCGGGATTTTTTTGCCCTGAATTTTTCCCGGATGGCGGCGCAGGTGCTTTATCCGGGACAGGCCTTAAGCCAGTGAAAACCAACGGCGCCAGATAAAGCGCAAAACAACGAACTCGATAATGCCAAGTAGCAGAAACCACAGACAAAACAGCATGGTATAGAGCTGATTCAGGTCCTGAAAATGGAAGGTATCCATCAGCTTTTGCGCCAGCACCAACCCCAGGGAAGGGGCGGGTAGCAGCAATACCGAGATGAAGGCCATCAGCAGAATACCTGCAGCGGTGGTTAATGTTTCCAGTGGGTGCTTCATAAAAGTTGATCGGTTGTTAAAAACGATATTGTCCGGGAAAGTGCGCGGAGGTGCAATCTCCCGGGACTGTGCTAGCCTGCCGCCCAAATTTCGGTGTGTTTTTGCACCAGTCCAATCAGCGAGCCGCCGTCGGCAACAAAGTCGCGCATCATTTGCGATTCGCTTTTCCCGCGTTTGACGAAATTCATCAGTTCGACGATGGCACTGCCCGCATTGAGTTTATCCGCCCACGGCGCAACTTTTTCCAGCATCCGTTCAATATCGTCGGCTATCTTACGCTGCTCGCCGGTATGAACGTCGGTGATGATCCCTTCCAGACCAAAACGACAGGCCTGAAAACGATTGAATTTATACAGCAGATAATCGCGCTCCTGATGTTTGAACGGGCGTTCTGCCAGCAGCCAGTGGGCGATAGCCTGAATAAATCCGGTGACATTAATCGCATGTGACAAGGTCAATGGCGTATCCATTACCCGCACCTCGACGGTACCAAAATGGGGGCTGGGGCGAATATCCCAGTGCAAATCCTTAATGCTCTCAATCATGCTGGTATAGCTGAGGCGACGAAATAACCCTTCAAACTCCTGCCAGTTACTGACCCAGGGCATGGGACCATTGTCCGGAAAAGAGGAAAAAATGTTCAGTCGCGATGAGGCGAAACGGGTATCCGTTCGCTGCACATAGGGGGACGCGGCGCCAAGCGCGATAAAATGCGGTACAAAGCGTGATAACCCATGGAGAAGATAGATGGCATCATCGCCACTCGGACAGCCCACGTGCACATGCTGGCCGAACACGGTCGCTTGCTGCATCAGGTAGCCGAACATTTCCAGCGTCCGGTGATAACGTTCATCGTTGCTGATCTCCTGACGCTGCCATTTCTGAAAAGGGTGCGTGCCGCCGCCGCAAATCTGTACATGATGCTCGTTTGCCGCCTGCAAAATGATCTGCTGCATGGCAGAAAACTGGTGTGCCGCCTGGTTGATGTCACGGCAGACTCCTGTCGCAATTTCCAGCATGCTTTGCGTGATGTCGTGTTTGACTTCACCGGCTTTAACTTGCGCTTTTACCGCGTCGATCAGACGCGAAGAGTCCTGGCTGAGATCGTAGCCGGGTGGATTAACGACCTGGAGTTCAAGTTCAATCCCGAGGGTGAAAGGCTCTGATACATGAAAATCGGGTAGGGGCATGCTCGCTTATCCTTGTGAGGTTTTCGATAAGTATAGGCATGCCCTGAGACCTGCATGGGCCGAATTTATCCGATTTGCTCCAGCTGTCCTCTGAGTACTTCAACACCGGGCACGATGGCATTTGGGTTAATGGCATGGAATCCCATGCGGAAATAGTTATCCGGGGGCGCGCTATCAAGAAAATGACGCGCCCCCGGCTCAATCAATACCCCCGCATGGGCCGCACGCCAGGTGAGCTGCTGAGTGCTGATATGTTTTGGCGTACTCAGCCAGAACGCGTTGGCATGCTCGCTGCCGCCGAACGTTTTGCATTCGGGCAAAAAGGTTTGCAACGCGTTATGTAAGGTATCCCAACGGCGTGCAGAGTCTTCGTGGTAGCGGCGCAGGTGTGTTTCGTAATGGCCCTGTGCCAGGAAATGAGCCATCTGATACTGAATGTTGGTTGGCGGATGGCGATACACCAGGCGACGTAGCGCGCGGGCTTCGTCAATGATTTCCGGCGCGGCTACCATAAAGCCCAGCCGCAGCCCGGGTGAGAGCGCTTTTGACAGGCTACTGACATAGATAACGCGCCCGCTACGATCGCTGGCTTTCAACGCCGGTAAGGGGTTTTGCGTAAAGTTACTTTCTGAGTCGTAGTCATCTTCAATGATCACCGCGTCATGCCGGGTGGCGTATTCGAGCAACTGGACCCGGCGCGCTTTACTCATGGTGACACCCGTCGGCACCTGATGGCCCGGCGTCACGTAGTAGTAATCGCAGGGCGTTTCACCCAGTACAATGCCTTCTTCATCAACCGGATGCGGAACGATATGGGTATCGTTAAGCAGAAATGTATTGATCGCTTCGCGAAACCCCGGGTTTTCGACCGCCACACGCGTTTGCCGTGACATCAACAGGCGGGTCAGTAAATACAGGGCGTTCTGTGAGCCCAGCGTGATGAGGATTTCATCCGGGGCGGCAACGATACCGCGTTTCGGCAGCACCCGGGTGCGGATCTGCTCAACCAGCATGGGCACATCCTGATCGATATGATCGATAACCCAGGACGGGTCACGTACGCCGCCGTGCAGCCAGTTTGCCGCGGCACGCCAGAAGGCGAGGGGAAATTGTTGCGTGTCCGGCTGGCCGTAAATAAACGGGTAGCGATAGTGCATCCAGCCAGCGGGTTTGAGAATTGACTCCTGCTGGCTGGGCGTGATTTGCAGGCGGTTGCCCCATCGTGGTGCAGCGCTTTCGCATTCAGGTGCAGATTGCGACACGTTTTGACCAGCATGGTAGTAATCCGGGTGCAGGTAATACCCGCTGCGTGGGCGGCTGACCAGATACCCTTCATTGACCAGACTTTCAAATACCAGCGCCGTGGTATTGCGAGAAACATTAAGCTGACCAGCGAGTTGGCGACATGAGGGAAGAGGGGTGTCTGCCTGAAAAATTCCGCTCAGGATGGCGTTTATCAGCGATTCACGCACCTGTTCCTGTAAACCACGCTGACCATCAAAATTGACATGCAAAAGGTGACGAATCATGACGCACTCCGCTGGAAAAGACATGAATATATTTGAGCAAATTCCATACCAGCTTCCCGTTATCTGACACATTCATTTGCCGAAACTGGCTCTATTCAGAAAGCAAAAAGGCTCCCTATTGTAAAAACGCAGTCACAAAAGAGCGGTCAAGAAACGCAGTCGGCATATTTATTGCAATAGTTCCAGCATGTCTGGGATGAACCTTTCTGGCATATTTAATTAAGGGTAGAGAAATGAAAAAAGTATTCGGCAAATATTGTCTTGCAGCCATGTTCACTTTGGCTTTTTCTTTACACGCAGTCGCAGCAGATTTACCCGAAATCGAAAAGTCTGGCACTTTGAAAGTGGCGACTGAAGATGACTATGCACCGTTTAACTTTATGAAAGATGGTAAATCGGAAGGGTTTAACAAGGATATGCTCGACGAATTGCGTAAATACGCAAAATTCAATATCAACCAAAGTATTTTACCCTGGACGGGGCTGCTCGCTGCTGTATCTACCGGGCAATACGATATGGCGTTAACCGGCGCGGTGATTACCGATGAACGTCTTAATGTATTTAATTTCACACCGCCATGGGCGTCTGCGCAGCATTATTTTGTGAAACGCGCAGATGACAAAACATTAAATACCATCGCTGATTTGAGCGGTAAAAAAGTAGGCGTTCAGGCAGGCAGCGCATTGCTGGCTCGTCTGCCAGAACTGAAAGCGATGCTGGAGAAAGTCGGCGGTAAGCTTGGCCCGGTTGTGGAATATCAATCTTACCCGGAAGCCTATGCCGACCTGGCTAATAAACGCGTCGATTACGTGATTAACGTGGTTATCTCCGTCAATGACCTGGTGAAAGCGAAGCCGAAAGTCTTTGCCAAGGGACTGCCGGTCTCTGGCCCGGGTTATATGGCATGGCCCATCTCCAAAAGCTCTCCGGAATTGCTGGCGTTCATGACCAAATTTATGAATCACATGACCGAAACCGGCAAGCTGGCTGAGTTGCAGAAAAAATGGTTTGGCGAAACCTACGATTTGCCGAAAGAGCCGATCACCAGTGCCGATCAGTTCCACAAGTTAGCCGGTTTATAAGTTCATTGCGGCGGGTAACCGCCGCCAGTCAGAAAAGGGGGGAACATGGATTCAATGGCATGGCAGTTATTAATTGAAGGCGCATGGACGACCCTCTGGATTTCGGGCGTGGCTATCGCGTTCGGGGTGGTTATCGGTCTGGTAATCGCCTTTATTCGTATGATGAAAATCCCGGTCGTCGATCAGGCGCTGGTGGTCTATATCAGTCTGGCGCGCGCTACACCGCTGGTGACGCTGGTTCTGTTCCTGTTCTTATCGCTGCCGACGCTGGGTATAAACCTGGATAAAACGGCAGCGGCGATTGTGGCATTAACGCTGAATACATCCGCGTTTAATGCCGAAATCTGGCGTAACGCCTTTCGTAATTTTCCTCGTGAACAACGTGAGGCCGCCGAATCTGTCGGTATGCGGCGCTGGACCTATTTTCGCTACATTATGTTGCCGCAAATGTGGATTGAAAGTCTGCCTGCGCTGGTGAACGAGATGTCTTTTCTGATTAAAGGCAGCCCGGCGATTGCGATAATCGGCGTGGTCGACCTGACCCGTGTCACCAACCGCATCTCCTCGGTGACCTATGAACCCCTGTCTCCCATTCTGGCGGCGGGATTGCTCTACGTCATCATTATCGGCTTGTTGCTGAAATTGCAGGGCATGGCGGAACGTAAAGCGAAGCGCCTGGCGCGATAAAAGCAGGAGGGTATATGAGTCAGTGGAGTATTGTCTGGTCAGCACGCGAGAGTTTTTTTAATGGCCTGCTTTCAACGCTTGAATTGTTTATTATTGCAGCGGTTGTCGGTTTATTTATCGGCATTCTCCTGTGCTACATTATGGAATACCAAAATCGCGTAATTGACAGAATAATTATTGCTTTTGTCAGCCTGATGCGTGCTGTTCCCTTTCTGATTCTGGCCTATTTACTTTATTACGGTCTGCCGCAGTTGGGTATTAGTATGGAAGCCTGGACGGCCGGTCTGCTGGCGCTGGTGATTTATCATGGTGCCTATTTCTTCGAAATATTACGTAGCCAGCGCCGTATATTTTCTGCAGGTTATATAGAAGCCGCTGTGTCGCAGGGGTTTTCTCGTTATAAAATCTTTCAGCGTATCATCCTGCCTAATATTTTCTCTTCTGCGCTGCCGCTGATGGGCAACCAGTTAATTATCTGCCTGAAAGACACGGCCTTCCTGTGCATTATTACTGTACAGGAGATCACCGCCGCCGCGAATAGCGTGCAGTCAACGTATTTTATTCCGTTTAACGCCTTTATCGTCGCCATTGCGCTGTACTGGGGCATCAGTATTTTACTTGAGCTGCTGATTAAACGACTAAGCCAATATGGAAACAAGAGAGGAATGACCCATGCCTGAACAAAGTGCGGTTAGCGTTAAGAATCTGTCCAAGCAGTTTGATAACGTTGAAGTGTTACGTGATATCAACCTGACGGTGGAGAAGGGCACGGTGGTCAGTATTCTCGGTTCGTCCGGTTCAGGGAAATCGACCTTGTTGCGCTGCATGAACTGGCTGGAGCAGCCCGATCGCGGCGAAGTGCGCATCAGCGGTCAGCGCCTTGGCGTGGATGACGCCTCGGGCAAGGCCATGTCGCATAAAGATCTGTCAAAAATTCGCGAACGCGTGGGCATGGTGTTTCAGAGCTTTAATTTGTGGCCACATCTGACGGTGCTGCAAAATGTCACCGAAGCGCTGATTCATGTGAAAGGCATGAAGCGGGACATGGCAGACGAGATTGGTCGTCACCAGTTAGAGAAGGTCGGGATGAGCCATAAAACGGATGTGTATCCGATTACCCTTTCCGGTGGGCAGAAACAGCGTGTGGCGATTGCCCGTTCGCTGGCGATGTCGCCGGAGGTGATTTTGTTCGATGAACCGACGTCAGCGCTGGATCCTGAACTGGTGAATGAAGTGCTGGGGGTGATGAAAAACCTCGCTGCCGAAGGCTATACGATGGTGGTGGTGACGCACGAGATGGATTTTGCCCGCCAGGTGTCAGATGAAGTGGTGTTTTTAGAGAAAGGATTGCTGATCGAGAAGGCCTCGCCAGAGAAGTTCTTTACCAACCCGGACTCAGACCGCGTGCGTAAGTTTTTGCAGTCCAGCCGCTAACTTCCCTTTCATTGTAGCCCCGGTAAGCGTGAGCGCCACCGGGGGAAAACATGTCCCGGATGCGGCGTGACCGCCTTATCCGGGCTACACGACGGTAGCCCCGGTAAGCGCCAGCGCCACCCGGGGAAAACATGTCCCGCATGCGGCGTGAACGCCTTATCAGGGCTACCGCAGAGATATTAATCCCGGTCAATAGCAAACGGCTGCCAGGCCTGGCGCACCGGCATCACTTCCACCCTGTTGATATTCATATGGTCCGGCAGCGTGGCGATGTAAAACATCTGTTCGGCAATATCCTGCGCGCTGAGCGGCGTGGTGCCACGGTACAAGTTATCGGATGCCGCCTGATCCCCTTTGGTACGAACCAGTGTGAATTCCGTTTCCGCAATACCCGGCGCGAGATCGGTCACCCGCACGCCCGTACCCAGTAAATCGCAGCGCAGATTGTAGCTAAACTGCTTCACGAACGCTTTGGTTGCGCCATAAACGTGGCTACCGGGATAAGGCCACTGCCCGGCAATCGAACCAATATTGATGATACTCGCCCCTGCGCCATGCTGAATCAGCGTCGGCAGCAGCGCGTGGGTGACGTTGACCAGTCCGGTGACGTTGGTATCAATCATGGTCTGCCAGTCTTGCAAATCAACGTTTTGTGCGGGCTGTGGTGAAAGTGCCAGCCCGGCGTTATTGATAAGCGTGGTGATATCGGCGAACGCGGGGGGAAGTGCGGCAACGGCCTGTTTCACGGCGTCTTTATCGCGAACGTCCAGCTCAATAATGTGAACGGGGACATCTGCCGAAAGCGAATCCTGTAACGCCTCAAGACGTGCCAGACGGCGCCCGCTCAGCACCAGCGACCAACCTGCTTTGGCAAAGACCCGTGCGGCGGCTTCGCCGAATCCGGATGTCGCGCCGGTAATAAAGACCACTTTCTTTGCTGTTGTCATTTCTCTCTCCTGTGCTGGTTTCTTCCGCCACTATAGAAAACGCGCGCGCGGGAGAGACAGAGCCAGTTGGTGAGTAAATATGTGACACGTGTGTCACATGCCGCTAACAAGACTGGCTCTACCTGACTGCGGGTGGCGCGCCGCATGATGGAATCAACAACAACGGTATGAAAGGAGCAGGGTATGAAACTGGCACTTCAGAGCGAGATGGCGATAACCAACGATGATGTACGTCAGCTGGACCGTTCGTATGTGTTCCATTCATGGTCGATGCAAGGCAACCTCAATCCGCTGGTGATCGCCGGAGCCAAAGGGTGCGAATTGTGGGATTACGATGGCAACACGTATCTGGATTTCAGCAGCCAGCTGGTAAACGTCAATATCGGTTATCAACATCCGCGCGTTCTGGCGGCGATGAAGGCTCAACTGGAAGAGCTGACCACTATCGCGCCGGCGACGGCAAATCTCGCGCGTGGCGAAGCGGCAAAACGCATCGTTGATTTGGCCCCCGAAGGCTTTAGCAAAGTGTTCTTTACTAACGCCGGTGCTGACGCCAACGAGAACGCCATGCGTATGGCGCGTATGTACACCGGACGCGACAAGATTTTTTCTGCCTACCGTTCCTACCACGGGAATACCGGTAGTGCGATTGTGGCTACAGGCGATTCCCGTCGTATCCCGAATGAATATGCCCGTGGGCACGTTCACTTCTTTAACCCGTACCTGTATCGCAGCGAATTTAACGCCACGACCGAGGAAGAAGAGTGCCAGCGCGCACTGGCGCATCTGCGTCGGATGATTGAGTGCGAAGGGCCGAATTCTGTTGCCGCTATTCTGCTGGAGTCCGTACCAGGCACGGCCGGGATTCTGGTGCCGCCAAAAGGTTATATGCAGGGCGTACGTGCGCTGGCAGATGAATTCGGCATTGTGCTGATTGTCGATGAAGTGATGGCCGGTTTTGGCCGCACCGGGAGCTGGTTTGCGTTCGAACAGGATGGCATTGTTCCCGATCTCATCACCTTTGCAAAAGGCGTCAATGCGGGTTACGTACCGGCAGGCGGCGTCATTATTTCCGAGAAAATCTCGCACTACTTTGACGACCACTTCTTTGCGGGCGGCCTGACCTATTCCGGCCATCCGCTGGCGATGTCGGCGATTGTCGCCACGCTGGATGCGATGAAAGATGAAAAAGTAGTAGAAAACGCGGCGACGGTGGGGGATGGAGTGCTGCGTGCAGGCCTGGCGTCACTGGCGCAGAAACATGCGTTGATTGGCGATGTACGTGGGCGTGGCATGTTCCAGGCGCTGGAACTGGTTACCGACCGCGTGACGAAAACGCCAGTGGCCGCGGCCGATATGGCGGCGATCAAAGGTGCGTTGCTCCAGGCAGGCATTTTGCCTTTTGTCGCCGAAAACCGTATTCACGTGGTACCGCCGTGCACGATGAGTGCTGCCGAAGTGCAAAAAGGGCTGGCGATTTTTGATGCAGTACTCGGTGAGTTTGGTAGCCTGGCGAAGTAATTTTCAACCGAAGTACGCCCTGGGGGCGATCGTGGTGCAGAGCCCTCTGATAGAGGGGGGCTGGCCATTTTTTGAAAGTTCGAAATCGGAACATCAGGCGTTTTCGCTGCAGCCAGTTTTGACACGGACAGCGCGGAACAACCGGAGCGTACACGAAGTACGTGAGGATTGTGAGCACTGCCCTGGGCAAAAATGGCAAAGAAGATAGCCTGATGTTTTGATTTAAAGCTCGTCTCGCGAACAACCGAAGAAGTAGCTGAATTGCGGGGAGTAATCCCCGCAAATCACCTTGTCAGGTTGGATCCTCACGCACCCAAACCCTTTGTCACTTAGCTCATGCGGTGTTCACCACGTATCAACGCATCCCGGTCAAAAAAGCGCTCGATTTTGCCATTTGCCATAAAAGCGGCCCGGTCTGACATATGCGCGATGACATCCGCATCATGGCTAACCAACAAATAGCTCATATTGTGCTGGGCTTTCAGGCGGTTCAGTAAGTTGAGGATCTCTGCCTGGATTGACATATCCAGCGCCGATGTCGGTTCATCAAGCAGAAGAATTTGCGGTCGCAGCAGCAGCGCCCGGGCGATCGCCACACGCTGACGCTGTCCACCCGAGAGTTGATGCGGGTAGCGGCTGGCCGAATCCGCAGGCAGCCCCACCTCTTCCAGCGCTGTGCTGACCCGCTGTTCTACCGCTTTTTCGCGGTGAATCTGTAACGGTTCTGCAAGAGTACGATACAGCGTATGGTTAGGATGCAGTGAAGCATAAGGATCCTGAAAAACCATTTGCACGTTTCGTCGCAATGTTCCCTGGTAACGCACGCCCGCGTTTATCTTAGAACCGAACAATGACATTTCGCCGCGCCATTCACGCTGCAGTCCAGCCAGTACGCGCATCAGCGTGGATTTACCACAGCCTGATGCGCCAATCAGGCTAAACGTCTCGCCCTGTTCGAGGCTAAAGCTGGCATCGCGGACGACGGTTTTTTCCCCGAAGCTTACCTCCAGATGGCGAATTTCAGCGATGGCCATGGTCTGACTCCGTAAAAATGCGGCTGCGGTCAAGCGTCGGGAGCATTTGACCATAGGTCTGCGCCTGCGGACGGCAGGTCCACAGCGTGCGCGTGTAAGGATGTGCGGCATTGGGGAGTTCGCTGGCAGGCATTTCATCCACTTTCTGTCCCTGGTACATCACCAGCACGCGATGGCAATGCTGTGCGACCAGCGGCAAATCATGGCTGATAAGCAGCATGGCCATTTGCCGTTGTTCACACTGCGCCACCAGCAGTTCAAGGATTTGATTGCGCAGGCGAGCGTCGAGGGCTGAGGTGGGTTCATCCGCAATCAGCACCTGGGGATCGTTAACCAGCGCGATAGCGATCATGACGCGCTGGCCCATACCACCGGAAAGCTCCCCGGGGTAACGTTGCAATACCGCAGGTTCCAGTTCCACGGCGCGCAATGCTTCGTTTATTTTTTCCAGCCGCTGTTTACGGTTCAGACGCTGGTGGAGAGTGAGTGCTTCATCCAGTTGCGCAAGCACGGTTTGTACCGGATTGAGCGCATAGCGCGGGTCCTGTAGCACCATCGCAATGCCATTGCCGCGCAGGGCGCGCCACGCTTTATTCTCCAGAGTCAGTAAATCATGCCCGGATACGCTCAGTTCACTGGCGCTGACTTTGCCGGGTTTACGTACCAGCCCCATCAGTGCGCGGGCGGTCATCGATTTGCCGGAGCCTGATTCCCCCACCAGCGCAAGACGCTCATTGCCCAGCGTGAAGCTCAGGTCGTTGACCACGCGGGCGCCGGGATAATCGACATTCAGCCCCGATACGACAATCCGTTTTTCAGTCATGTTGTGGCTCCAGTACATCGCGCAGGCCATCGCCCAACAGGTTAAATGCAAGACTTGCCAGTAAAATGACCGCGCCGGGCGCGGCGGCAATCCACCACTGATCGAAGATAACCTGCATGCCATCGGCAATCATGGCGCCCCATTCCGCCATCGGCGGGCGAGCCCCAAGGCCTAAGAAACCGAGCCCTGCGGCGGCGAGGATAATGCCCGCCAGATCCAGCGCCAGGCGCACAATCGCAGATGGCAGACAGAGCGGCAGGATATGCCCCAGCAACAGTCGCCAGCCGCGAATGCCCATCATCTCCGCCGCGGCCAGATAGTCACTGTGACGAAGACGCTGGATCTCGCTACGTGCCTGACGCGCATAGGCAGGCCAGGTAGTGAGCGCAAGCGCAAGCGCGCCATTGACGAGGCCGGGGCCCAGCATGGCGACAAAGGCGAACGCGAGAATCAGGCGCGGCATTGACATCACCACGTCGGTAAAGCGCATTAATACCCGTTCCAGCCAGCCACCGTAATAACCGGACAAAATGCCGACCAGCAGGCCGGCAGGCAGCGTAATGATGGTGACCAGAGCGACCAGCCCCAGCGCTGGACGCGTGCCGTAAATGAGCCGTGACAGCAAGTCACGACCATAGCTGTCGGTTCCCAGCCAGTGGGCAGTCGAAGGGGGCTGTAAGCGCGATGCGGCATCCTGCCAGTTGGGGTCTTGCGGCGCCAGCCACGGAGCCAGTATGGCAACCAGCAGGAGTAACACCACAATAATCAATCCGCTAAAACCCGCAGGGGAGTGGCGCAGACGGCGTAAAAAAAGAGTCGTCGGCATTAGCGAATCCTCGGGTCTGTGAGCCGGACCAGCAGGTCGGCGAGATTGTTTATCAGAACAAAGCAGACGCCAATAACCAGCGTACCGCCCATGATCGCGGTAGTGTCACCGGCAAACAGCGCGGTCGTCAGATAGCGGCCAATCCCCGGCCAGGAAAAGACAGTCTCGGTCAGCACCGCGCCTTCCAGCATGCTGGTATACGACAGCGCGACCACGGTCAGGAGTGTGCCGCGAATATTCGGCAGGACATGGCGCAGCATGATCGTCATCTCGCCAGCCCCCTTTGCGCGCGCCAGCAAGATGTACTCTTTATTCATTTCGCCCAGGCAGGCCGAGCGGGTCAGGCGGGTGATACTGGCCAGAGAATAATAGGCGAGCAGAGTGACCGGGAGCACCATATGGCTAAGGGCATTTCTGAATGCCTGACTGTCACCGGAAAGCCAGGTATCCATCAGCACAAAGCCGGTCTGTGGGGTGACCGTGTATTGATAGATATCATCCAGCCTGCCGGGGCCCGCGCTCCATTGCAACTTCGCGTAGAACAGCGCCAGCATTAACAGACCGAGCCAGAAGATGGGAACAGAGTTACCGAGTAGGGTAAAGGTGCGCACTGCCAGATCCAACGGCGAACCGGCAAAACGCGCGCATAACACGCCTGCGAAAATACCCAGCGCCGTGCCGATAACCAATGCGAGCGTGGCCAGTTCCAGCGTGGCAGGAAACGCCGAGAGCAAATCCTGCAAGACCGGCTGCCCGGTCGCGCTGGCGGTCCCTAAGTCGCCGTGAGACAGGCTCAGTAAATAGTGCCAGAATTGCACAGGAAGCGGTTGGTCCAGCCCGAGCTGGTGGCGGACCTGGTCGTAGGTCGACTGGCTGGCATGGTCGCCGACAATTTGCAGCACACGGTCAACGGGCGAAAGGGCCGAGAGAGAGAAGGTAACCAGTAACAGACCAAACAATGTCAGGGCGAGGGTGATCAGGGTCTGGGTAACCCGTAACAGCCTGGGTGAGATGTGGGACATGACTAACTCTTAATGGCATCATTCTTAAGTGAAAACCCTCCCCGAAATGAGAGAGGGTCACTGGCGCAATCGCTGACTTACTTCGTCACGCGGTCATACCACACCATATCCGCATTTAACCCTTGCTGGTAGCCTTTCACGTTATCACGCACCACGATCTGCGTTTTCCCTTGATCCACAAAAACATAAGGCGATTTATGCTGCAATTCTTGCTGCATTGTTTTGTACAGTTCCAGACGTTTGGCGGCATCCGGTTCGGCGACGGCCGCGAGCGTGGCTTTGTTCAGCTCTGGGATCTGCCAGCCATTTAACCCGGCAACGGTACTGGATTTACCGTCATTGTAGGCGAAGGCGCTGGCATTCGAGTGGGCGTCGAAGTAATCCGGGATCCACAGACGAATCGCCGCCTGATGCTGTTTGGCGCGTACGCGTGCATAGACCTGGCTACCCGCGGCGGGTAACAGATCCACCTTCACGCCGCCCTGGGCAAAACTGGCCTGCATGGACTGGGCGATGGTAATAAAAGGCGGTTTATTTTCCACATCCAGCGTGAAGTGCGCATCTTTAATCCCCGCTTTGGCGAGGATCTCTTTGGCTTTTGCCGGATCGAATTTAAACGGGTTATCTTCCAGCGCGCCAGGCAGGCCGACGGGCAGGAAGCTCTGATGAACGAAATATTGCCCTTTCAGCAGGTTTTTGGTGATGCCGTCGTAATCCACCAGCCAGCGCGCCGCTTCCCAGAAGGCCGGGTTATTGAGTAACGGATTGGCGCTGTTACCGGTGTTAAACACCAGGTAGTTCTGCTCGGCAGACGGAATACTCAGCACTTTGATGCCTTTCATATCCGTCAGCGCGCTAATCTGATCGGCGCCGAGGTCGCGCGCCACATCGGCATCGCCCTGTTGAATTAACAGACGACGGGAAGCTGGATCCGGCACGTTTTTAATAATGATATTTTTCACTTTCGGCGCACCGCCCGGAGAGGTCGGGTTAGCGTCCAGCACAATGGCCTGATGCGGCTGATAGACGCGCATTTTAAACGCTCCGCTGCCTGCAGAGTGCAGCTTGAGCCAGGCGTTGCCAAAGTCATTATCTTTCACATTGGCGCTGACCAGCTTTTCGTCCACGATCGAGGCAATTGGCGTGGAAAGAATGTTGAGAGCCACCGCCGGGCTAACATCCGCCGTCCAGTGTAACTGAATCGTATGATCGTCGATTTTCTTTAACTGACTGGCGATATTATCCGGCTGCCAGCCCAGTACGTTCAGAATAAAGGCCGGGGATTTATTCATCGTCACCGCGCGGGTATATGAGAAAATCACATCCTCCGGGCGCAGCGGGTTGCCGGAAGCAAACTTCGCATCACTTTTCAGTTTAATGGTCAGGGTTTTGGCTGCCGCATCGGGCTGCCAGCTCTCTGCCAACACCGGGTTAATCTTTTCAGGGTTCTCACGATCCGGTTGCACCAGACGCTCATACAGGCTGGGTACGGTCTGGATACTGGAGAGCTCATTGGCCTCTGCCGGATCCAGGCTGACAATATCGTCCAGACCTTGTGCAACAACCAGCGTATCCGGAGGCGTCGCAGCATAGCTGGTGGCAGAGAGCAGTGTCATGATGACGAGGGGCAGTAGTTTTTTGGTCATATGAGATCCCTGTAAAGTTAATTTAGTGTAATTATTTTGTCTCGCTAAAGTAGGCTGCTTCTGATTTTTCTTAAAGTTTAAATTCGTCTTTGTTTATGCGCTTACGGCATAAGCCAGATGATTTGGCTATGAAAATGACGCCGAAGAAAATGCCATCCCGCTCTCCAGACCTGAACGCCGTTTGAAATGGAGGGGTAACCACGACCAGCTCCGATCATCATGATACTGGTCTGCTTGAGCCTGATTTTTGTGGGCTGCTATACAGAACCCTATTGAAAGTGAAAGGGTGGCAAATAAGATAACTCTCATTCGTTGCTTTTCATCCTGATGTAGCATTGCAGCACTTTGCATCATATTGGTGCTCGTTATCTTCAGAGGGATTTTATGGGATGGAATAAAGACGCAGCAGTGGATTATCTTATAAAACACGCTGGGCCGACTTCAAAGAGTAAGTGTGCAGTTTATACGCGCCTGGCTATTGCAGCCGGAGGAATAAATATTCTAAATACAGAATACGCAAAAGATTATGGTAATTCACTGCTCAAGGCCGGATTCACTGCTTTACCCTCATCTTCAAGTCCTGAAAAGGGCGATGTTGTTGTTATTCAGCCTTATCCTGGAAGCCGCCTTCAGGCTGGCCATATGGCTATGTTTGATGGGAAAACGTGGTATTCCGATTTTAAACAAAAGGATTTATATCCCGGTAATGGTTACCGGAGGAATCACCCACCTTACGTTATCTACAGGAAGAATTGATGCGCCTGATACTCACCTTTATTCTGGCTTTTTACTTGCCTTTTGCCAGTGCAAGTGCCCCTGTTAGTGCTCAGAAGAGCGTCACAGAGTTCTATCAATTTTATCTGGCCGATTTTACTAATCTCTCTCCAGATAATTCTGCCCATAAACAAAAAATGACCCAGTGGGTATCAAAAAAGCTCCTTGCCCGCCTTGATGCTATCTACAACATTCCCGAACAAGAGTTTCTTGAAGCTGATTATTTTACCTATACGCAGGATTATGCAACTGAATGGATCCATCGCTTACGTACAACCCCTGGCGTTGCGGATGGCAATAGCCAGAGAGTGGATGTCTGGTTGGGTATACAGGATAATAAATATAAGCATTTGCAGGTCTGGACCCGAAAGGAAGATGGCGAATGGAAAATCTGGCGAGTGGTTGATGCAGGGAACCATATCGAGCAGAAGCTCTATTGAGTTCTTACATTACCCGGTGAAAAAGCCTGTGGCGACACGGGAAAAATTACTATTTGTTATTTTTCTTCATTGCAGAGAGACAATAATGTCGAAAAATTTATGCAATTCCCCAATCGCTATTGCATTTGTTACTCAGCACAGGGTAGAAGCGGCTGTGATCGCACAAAAACTGTGCCTTCCAGTCGAGAATATCCTTGGGCTTGCTGCAGAGGAAACTCAGTACGGGCAGGGGCGAATTGCAAGCACTTACAATAACTATTTTTCGATGCATGCTCCTGCCCCCGGGCAGCTATCAGATGCTCCGGTGAGTGGTACAAGTAAGGTACGAGTTGCTGTGTATTCATCGTTCTTGCAAAGTGGAGAATCCTTTGCTGCGCGATTTGGCAAAGCAGTAATGGGAAAACGTGATCCTCAGGCCTTTGCACAGGCTTTAATGATGTCTGGCTATAATTCAGGTGATCCCCGAACAGGTGGAAGGGCGGGTTTTGCCAAATATCTTATTGATATCATTAATGCAGTAAAAGGAAGAATGGAATGCTGAATAATAAAAATGGTGCACTTTTCGTCATCCTGGCATTCCTGTGTGGTCCACTCAATGCCAGTGCTACTGAGAAAGCGCTCTCTCCATCTCCGGTGATCAGTGGGCAGATTCAGCATGATGGACTAACAGCAGAACAAGCCAGAGAGCTTTTAATTATGGTGCTTAAACATGAAAATCTGTTTATTGATAAGCCCGGATTTAATATTGAACATATTGAGTTCGTCCCGGGATATGCCAATTTTCATGTGACATGGGATTCACCGCAGGCCGCAGCTACTGATGTGATTGGTGAATTCGCCGTAAGTCCGCGGACAGGCGACGTTTGGGAAAGCAACAATTGTAAGCAATATTCATTTTCCGAACTAAAACGACTACAGGCTGAAGTAATGAAGCGCACGGGATGGACATTTTCTGGTGAGTTAAAAGAAAGAGAAGGGCTGGGCTGCAATTAATCTACGAAGAGTGACCTTGCCCCATTGATTGACACAGCTTCAGATCTCAGCACTTAACTGCCTCACTGACGGCCCATCAGAGGGCCGTCATGAGCGTGAAGCGGAAGTTCGCATTTGTCATAACCGCAGGGATGCAGGACTAATATTGGCATCTAATAATCAACCGGGAGCAGGTCAGCATTTCCAGAGTTTACCTCTGTGGAAGGCAAAAAATGGAGTATGCCAATCCAGAACTGGCGGCTGGAAATGCGTCGTTTCATTATCGAGTTTGGTGACCGCCTGAGCGCTCACCTTTAACGAGTGGGCAGTTACACTGAATTACTGACAGACTCCTGCCAAAATGTCAGACAAACCCCATATTCATCCAGAAGGTCGTCAGCAATTTCAAACTGAAACACCTTATCCGGGAAAGCCTCTGCTAACGCGCGCTTCCAATATCTAGTTATCTGCTCGGCAAATAAATGACAAAGACGATAATCCTCTTTTGACAGACCTACTTTAAATACGGGTCGGTCCGGTGCATCTTCCCACTTTGAAAAAAACTGATTTATTGAAAAAATGTTTTTGTATCGTTCAACGTCTCTGCGCGATGTACTTTGTACTAATACACTAGATTTACTCTCTACTAGCCCCAGCAAATGAAACCTTTTCGGGTCGTATTGCTGAGCGTTAGGTAGCCAGAAAATATGCCCCTGGATCTCAATAAAATCAGGAGAGAGCAAACCCAGCACAGAAATTGCTTGCTCTAGTGAAACCAAGTGCCCTACATATGAAAAAAATTCTCCGGAGCCAATATCTGAAACAAACAGGCTTAATGACTCTTTAGACATATTACCCTGATAAACTTTCATCATTTCAATCCTAAACTATCAAGAACCGACTGAGGAACATTTCCCTCAAAAGCTTTTGTATCACCTCCCTTCTTGGGGAAATATGTTCCATTCGAAGTTTGGTTCCACTCGACCACCTTAATCCGAGATGAACTCTTGTAGACAGGCGAGTTTTGTACTGTTTTCCGGCTGTCCTTCAATCGTTTCATGGGACTTAACTGACATATACTCCCCACTAAATTCAGGTGCAATTTTATTCGCATCCCCTTCACTTGCTACGTCGCACCTTAACGTTGCAGCAGTCACTTTCTTGTCGACATTAATACTGTCCCACTGCGCCTGATATCGCTGATTTTTCACTAACGGGAAAGTACCGAGGCGTAAACTTTTAGTCCCTTCCTGGCACAAAGCAGTTAGAAAAGGATGGGCAGGTTCGCTGCGAGCGAAGAAGGGATGTTGGCAACCAGGTCATGAATTACAGAATAGCGGTCTGGCGTTAAAAACAGTCATATATTCTCAACGCCAGGCCGCCAAATTATCTAAAAAAAGAGGAAAGGTCGATTGACCACACGGCCGCAGACATTTCCTGCCCTCACTACGAGGCTCGCTTTGCGAGAAGAGCAACAAACATACGGTTGAGGTAAAGCCATTCTCGTGAACAAACGAAGGCGTCGCTGACTCTTGCGGGGAGCCATCCCCGCAAATCATCGTGTCAGGCTGGAGCCCACGAACGCAACGTTTACCCTGCCTGGGTTTTTTGCGTGCGGGCAAGCTGTACAGCGCTTTGCCATTCATGCCAGCGTTTTTGCAATCTACCGTGGCGCTGATCGTCCGGTATGAAGGTCATATGCTCGGGAAGATACTGGCGAAGCTGTTCGGTATCGACTTGCAACAGCGCCTTACGTGCCAGTAGCGCCGCCCCCATCGCTGACAGTTCCGGGACATCGCTGCGCATCACCGGGCAACCCAGCAGGTCCGCCTGATACTGCATTAGCCAGTCGTTTTTGGTGGGGCCGCCATCGACCATCAGCGCTTTTAAGGCAAAATCGCCGTGCTGGCGCATGGCAAGCACTACATCGGCAATTTGATAAGTGATGGACTCCAGCGCGGCACGAACCAG
This sequence comes from Phytobacter ursingii, assembly GCA_901456055.1. Classification (GTDB taxonomy): domain Bacteria; phylum Pseudomonadota; class Gammaproteobacteria; order Enterobacterales; family Enterobacteriaceae; genus Phytobacter; species Phytobacter ursingii. The sequence continues at coordinate 409,375 of CABDWT010000019.1, read as the reverse complement.
ATGCGCGCGCTTGACGCCACGACTCAGACCATGAATCAGCCCACGCGCATCCTCATCCCACCAGGGCGCGCCAAGGCCCGTCAGCGCCGGAACAAAATAGACGCCAAGTGTCGATTCCACTGACGCAGGCAGCGTATTCAGCGCCTGAGCCAGCTCCGCTTCCGACAGCGTGTTCAAGCCCGTGATTTCCGCCATCCACGCTACCGCGTCGCCAGTGTGGGGAATATTGCCTTCCAGCCCGTACACCAGCCGTTCGCCATCATGCCAGGCCACGGTGGTGGCCAGTGCTTTAACATCACACTGTGCGGATACCACTGGTGCCATCACCGATGAACCGGTACCGTATGTTGCTTTCACACACCCGGCCGCGCCGAGTCCGTGGGCGAATAACGCCGCATGAGAATCTCCGATCATCGCCATCACCGGGATCCCATCCGGGATGGCATCCAGCCCTTTGGTGTAGCCAAACAATCCGCTGGAGGGGCGAATTTCCGCCAGCGCCTGACGCGGGATCTGGAAGAGGGCCAACATTTCCGCGTCCCATTCAGCGGTCTGGAGATTAAGTAATTGTGTTCGTGAGGCGTTAGAGTAGTCGCAGCAAAACGACTCGCCCGCGGTCAAATGCCAGAGCAGCCAGCTATCTATTGTGCCCAGGCAAATTTCTCCTTGCTCCGCCAGCGCCTGGCCGTTGGGCACGGAACCTAACAGCCAGCGCATTTTGGATGCGGAAAACAGCGGGGCGACGGGTAACCCTGTCACCGCTTTAATCTTCGCTTCCTGACCCTGGTCGCGCAGGGCATGGCAAAAATCTGCCGTGCGCGAACATTGCCAGGTAATGGCCGGGCCTAACGGCAACCCGCTTGCACGGTACCAACCTATAGCCGTTTCCCGCTGATTACTGATCGCCAGGGCGGCAACGCGCTCAGGGCCAACCTGCGCAACCACCTCGCCTACCACCGCCAGCGAGGCCTGCAACAGTAATTCGCCGGACTGCTCCACCCAGCCCTCGCGAGGCGTCTGGATCGACAACGGACGCGAACTTTTCGCCACCACGTTACCCTGCTCATCCAGCGCGACGGCTTTGGCGTTGGTCGTCCCTTCATCAAGCGCAATGACAATATCTTTCGACACGGTAGTTCTCCATCAGGCCCATGCGCACGGCATCACTGGTGCAGGTAAGTATCAACGCCGAGATAGCGCGTGAAGGCTTCATGCAGGACGGCGCCGCTGGCCGCATGGTTCATCGCCACGTGGTGTTCAAAACCGTTACGGCAAATGTAGGTCAGCAACGCTTCCAGATGCGGAACCTGAATAACTGCGCGGCACCCGACGGTATCCAGCGGATCGTCGACGGATTTGCCTTCGCCCACATAGGCTTTGATTTCACCGGTCAAATCGTCGGTGCTCAGACGGAAATAGGTGAGGGGGCCGGATTTCAGGCGACCGTGTACCGCGCCGCAGGTGTTCTCTTTACCCACCGTGGTACCGATAATATCGGCGGTGCCCATATGCGGTGTTTCCAGACTGGCGGCAGCAAAGTTGCCGCAGTGGAACAGCACGCATTTGTCGCGATCGTCGCCAAAGTTGTTATTCCAGTCGGCAATAGAGGCCGGGCTCATATTGGCGCTGGCCAGGGCGTACATGGACAGCGCGCCCATCACGTCGACTTCACAGGCAGACGGCATCAGTTGACCGGACATCACGCTCATAATAGAGCAGACGTTAATGCCCAGGTTTTCCTGTAGCGAAGTCCAGCACTGAATGGCGGTGGTGTCGATATCGTTAGCGACAACCCATTCGCTGATTACCACAAACAGTTTCGCCATGGTGACCAGTTTGTCGGCGGCGATACCGCTGGCGTCGGCGTTATCAATCAGCAGACGGCGTTTCTCATCAACGCGGATATCGTCATCGCGCAGCAGTTTGATGCGGGTGAAGACTTCGGACAGATCCAGGGTTTCTACCGCAATGCCCAGGCGCTCAAGCAGTTTTTCGCTGTAGCGTACGGTGTTGAAGCCGGCCGGGCGTGCGCCGATCGCCCCCACGCGAACGCCACGCATGCTGCTCACCACGCGGCAGATTTGCTCAAAACGTTTCAGATCCTGCTCGAAAACCTCACCGCCGAGGGCGCAAACGTGCTGGGTGGTCAGGGTGAACGGGATACCGTACTGGCGCAGGTTGTTGCACAGGGAGATCTTGCCGCAGAAGCTGTCGCGACGTGTTGCCAGGCCCATTTTATCCAGATTGTCTTCTTCGGCCTGGACCAGCACCGGGACATTCAGACCCGACAGGCGCAGGGTTTCCGCCACCGCTTTTTCATCGCCGAAGTTCGGCAAAAGCACGACCACGCCATGAATCTCATCGCGGTGCGCGCGGAACAGTTCAGCACAGATTTTGGCATCCTGGCGAGTTTCAACACCGCCGAGCTCGGTCTGGGTTTCATCAAGCATAATGGTTTTTATACCCAGACGGCCAAACAGGGCGACCGCCTGCTCACGGGCTTCCGCCACCAGGTAACTTGGGAAGAATCCACGGTTGCCAATAATAACCGCCATGGTCAGTTGTTGAGGAATGCGGGACATTGTTCTCTCTCCAGTAAGTTGTTCTTTCTTATTTTTATTGCCGTGTCAGCAGTGCACGGGCATTTTTCACCACGCCAGCAGCGTCAATTTCATGACGGGCGCGGGTGGAAGCGCGATCGGCGGCGATAGCATATTGACCATCAGAGATACCGAGGCGGCAAAGCGGGATACCACATCCGGCTTCCGCCAGCACTTCGGCGACCAGACTGCCCACGCCGCCATTGACGTTGTGCTCTTCAACGCTGACGACAGCTTTACAGGTTTTCAGTGCGGCCAGTAATTGCGAGGTATTGCATGGACGAATAGACGGTACACTGATAACACTGGCCTCAATACCGCCTTCTGCCAGTTGTGTGGCGGCGGCGACAATTTCATGCACTGTCGATCCCATTGCCACCAGCGCAATGTCTTTGCCTTCACGCAGCACATCAATTTCACCCGGTTTGAACTGATAACCTTCATTGTGCAGTTCCGGTAACGCTTTACCGTCGAGGCGGATGTAGACCGGGCCGACGTGTTCCAGCGCATAGTCGATTATCTGTCGGCATTCAACGGGGCAGGAGGGGGCGTAAATTTCGATGTTGCCAAAACCACGGAGCACGGAAATATCGTCGATGCTGTGGTGTGTACTGGCCAGCGGGCCATAGCTGGCGCCGGCGTTCAGGCCAAACAGCTTCACGTTGGTGTTGTTGTAGCAAATGTCCACTTTGATCTGTTCGTTGGCGCGCGAAATCAAAAATGGTGCGGCATTACAGGTCACTGCGACTTTACCACCGATGGCAAGCCCTGCGGCGGCACCCACCAGCGTCTGCTCGGCGATGCCGACGTTTACCAGGCGACCCGGGAATTTCTTCATAAACGGGGAGATCTTGGCGGTGGAGGTGGAGTCCGCCACCACCGGTACCAGGTCTACGCCACGGTCAACGGCGTCGATAAACGCATTCACCATCACCGTGGCGAGATGTTCGCTATTACTCATCTTTAAGTTCCTCCAGCGCCAGTTCAACTTCTTCCCCTTTCGGCACACGGTGGTGCCATTCCGGACGTCCCTGAATAAAGGAGACGCCAGCACCTTTAGTGGTGTAAGCAATCACAACATGCGGTTTCCCGGCAGGCTGCAATCCCTCCAGCGTCGCCACCACGTCGGCCATATCGTTACCGTTACACTCGGTAACCTGCATGCCGAAGGCGCGCCATTTTTCGTCCAGCGGATCGGTGTTCATGATCTCTTTGGTCGGGCCGGCCAGTTGAAGGCTGTTTTTGTCGTTAATAATGATCAGGTTGTCGAGCTGGTAATGGGCGGCGACCAGCGCGGCTTCCCAGTTACTGCCCTCGGCCAGTTCACCGTCGCCGGTCACGACAAAGACCCGGCGTTTGCTGTTGCTGCGCTTTGCCGCCAGTGCGATGCCGACGGCTACCGGCAGACCATGGCCGAGTGCGCCAGTATTGAGTTCAATACCCGGTGTCTTATGTTTCACCGGATGGCCCGGCAGATGGGAATCGGGATGCTGGTAGGTTGCCAACCAGTCAACAGGAATGAAGCCAGCTTCCGCCAGGATGCAGTAATAACCGCCCACTGCGTGACCTTTTGACTGGATGTAAATGTCGCGTTCATCGCTTTCTTTCAGTGCTGGCGAACAGTTAAGAATGCGGAAATAGAGCGCAGTTAGCAGCTCAACCTGGGATAAATCAGCCCCCGTGTGCCCGCCTGCCGGGCTTTCGGCATTCAGCACGATAATGCGACGGCGTACAGCACGTGCTTTTTTTTGAAGCTCCTCAACCGAGAGCGAAAACGGATTCATAGTCCACCTCTTGAATGTATAGTCTGTATTGAATAAATATTCAATCAGGGTGAAAAAGCGCGCCTGAGCAGCATGTTGCAGTGATTTTGGCAAGGTTCAACGTCAGGTTGTTAACGCTTTGAATATATATTCACTACTGATTTATTATTCATAAGTAAAGATATGCCTTGTCCCTGGGTTTGTCTACGCCTTGTGCAGGCAAATTTGGAAGAAAGGAGAATATGATCACATTTGGATCATCGCGCCCGGCAATGCGCAGCTTGTTATCTATTCGGGTATGAATAAAAATGACAGGAGAGGATTTAAGGGGAAACCAATGTCAAAGCAGGATGAGCAGCGTTTGCTGGTGAAAATCGCCACGCTTTACTACAACGAGAACAAAAAGCAGTCAGAGATTGCCTCGCTGCTGAACTTATCACAATCATTTGTCTCACGCGCGCTGACGCGTTGTCAAAAAGAAGGGCTGGTGAAAATCACTGTCGTACAGCCCACCAATATTTTTGTGTCGCTGGAAAAAGCCATCGAGCAGCAGTATGGCATCCGTCAGGCAATTGTGGTGGATGTGGGGGAAAACGCCAGCAATGCACAGATAAAACATGCTATCGGCAGTGCGGCGGCACACTATATGGAAACCCGTGTTCGCCCGGAAGACCTGGTGGGGATCTCCGCCTGGAGTAGCACCATTCGCTGTATGGTTGATGAAATGCATCCGCAGACTATTCGCGCCCAGGGCGTTATTCAGCTGCTGGGCGGGGTAGGGCCGAACGGCAACGTGCAGGCGACCATTCTGACTCAACAACTGGCGGAATATTTAGGCTGCCCGGCCTGGTTACTGCCTTCGCAAAGTATTGAGCACTCTGTTGAAGAGCGCACGCGGCTGGTCAATAGCCCGGATGTGGCGGCGGTCGTGGCGAAATTTGCCGAGGTCGATGTGGCGATTGTCGGGATTGGTGAGCTGGAACCGTCACAGTTGCTGAAAAACTCCGGTAACTATTACAACGAAAATATGCTCCATTTACTCTCCGAACGCGGTGCGGTGGGCGATATCTGCCTGCATTACTATGATGCGGCGGGCAAGCCGGTCCTCACTCACGAAGAAGACCCGGTGATTGGCATGGAGCTTGAGCAAATCCGCGCCTGCAAGCAGGTTATCGCGCTGGCGGGTGGGCCGGAAAAACACAATGCCGTTCGCGGCGCGTTGCAGGGGAATTACATCGACGTCCTGATCACGGATTACGCCACGGCGCGGAGTCTGGTGAAAGGCGAATAAAAACAGGTGCGACAACCTGTCAAAACGGGCTGATGCCCATAACCGGCGTTCACCCTGGCAATAACACTCACTGGCCGGATATGCGAAACGGTATCCGCCGGAAACGTTTTTAAGCGCAGAAAAATATAAAGTGTAATTAAAAAAGACGGGGGAATTTATGGTACTTCGCCTGATGCCTCATGATTCCCGCTGTGTGTTGATTTTCTTGCTGAAAATGCCCGCTTTTCGCGTAAACATCCCGATACCAAATCATCATTGTCACCGCTCAGGTAGCGCCAGCGCCCCGGCGGGCTTTTGATAAAATCTGGACATACAATTTATATTCCATCGATACCTGCGCCTGTACGCTTTCCCGTCAGATTCACCTTATTTTACGGACAATGATGTCCGTCCGGGGAATACGCCAGACCACAGGGAGCGGGGATGAAACGTGCATGGATATTGTCAGTTCTGTTGTTTGCCGGACATGTCCATGCCGGTATTCAGCTTGCCAGCACCCGGGTGATTTACCCGGCAGGGAAGCGCGAAGTCACGCTCGCGGTCACCAGCAAAGACCCCGCCCCGCGCCTGATCCAGACCTGGATTGAGAACGACAGCGCGGACACTGCGAAAGTGCCGTTTATCATCCTGCCCCCCATCTTCCGGCTGAACCCCGACAAAGGCCAGACCTTGCGCATTATCCACACCGGCGGTGCCGTGCCGCAGGACCGGGAATCGGTGTTCTGGCTGAACGTGCTGGAAATCCCGCCGAAGCCGGCGGGCAAAGCCGACCATATCCAGCTCACCGTCCGCTCGCGCCTGAAACTGTTCTACCGCCCGACAGGGCTGACGGGTTCGCCGAACGCAGCCGTGACGCAACTGCGCTGGCGTCTGGTACAGAACAATCAGGGTTATGCACTGGAGTGCGAGAACCCGTCGGCATTTACCGTCTCGTTTAATCATGTGGGTCTGACAGACACGGTGAAAAGCGAGGAAGAACGGCAGAGCGGGATGTGCCCGGCCAGAGGCCGACAGCGCTTTGCTGTACGGGCAACGCCCGCGCAATTGACCAGCGGCAGACTCTTTTTTACCACCATTGATGACTATGGCGGCCAGCACCACCATCAGGCGGTCTGGCGCCGCTAAAACGCTTTCATAAAGGAATATGGAAAATGAACAGCTTAAAACTTCTTTTCAATGCGTTGGTTGTTGTGGGGTTATGTGCACTGAGCGGGCAGAGCCAGGCGGGGTGCAGCATAGTCAGCGGAAGTGCGGCGACTGCCGTAGTAGCTGCCGTTGGCACCCTCTCGGTTCCGGCAGACGCCACGGTCGGGACGCTGCTGAAAACCATCACCACGCCAGATCCGGCATTCACTAAAATTAATTGTACGGGGCCTGCCTACTACAGGGTTCAGTTCGGCTACGGCACTGGGCGTTCGGCCATCACCGGACCGGGTATCCCGGCCGGTGTGGTCAGTACCGGGGTGGAGGGCATCGGAGTAAGGGTTACCGAGCTTAGTATCGTTCCTATAGCAACGCTGCCGAATGTGGCGGGGATTCAGGCAACTTCCAGCGCTTATCAGGGAAACTGGGGCGCTTTTAGTGACGTCAGGATAGAATTTTACAAAACGGGAAACATTACGCCAGGTGAGTTGTTATTTCCGGAAAACTTTATTGAGGTCTGGGCATCAACTTCACCAACGGACACGGCTAACGGGGTCGGCGTTCTCTACAGTACCATTAACATCTCCGATGCCCCCGACGTCAACGTCCCTGGCTGCGTGACCCCCAGCCTGACCGTGCCGCTGGGCAAACATGCGAAATCTGATTTCAGCGGCGTCGGATCCACCAGCGCGTCGACGCCCTTTACGTTTGCCATCAACAACTGCAGTGCCGGGCTGAATGCGGTGAAATACAGCTTTAAGCCCGCAACGGGGATTACGCTTGAAGACAGCGGGCTTGCCACCCAGCACCTGACCGTAAAAAGCGGCCCCGGTACTGCCAGCGGTATCGGGGTGCAGGTACTGTATAACAACGACACCCTGGTGCCGTTCAACACCGCCATCAGCACCACGACGAGCAGCCACACCATTGCGATGAAAGCGCGTTATATCCAGACCGCGTCTGCCATCAGCGCTGGCGATGCCAATTCCGCGCTCGAATTTACCATGACCTATCAGTAGTGCCTGCTGCCCCTTGCCGGATTAGCAACAGGCACTCCGGCAAGGGGTAGGGGCCGTAGACCTACTTGTTTTCTATCACTGCCTTTTGCGCCACCACCGCCGCCTTTTGTTGCATCCGGTTTTGCATCTGGTCGATGATGACCGCGACAATAATCACGATACCTTTAATCACCATCTGCCAGAACTCGCTCACGCCCATCATCACCAGACCGTCGGCGAGGAAGCCGATCACGAACGCGCCAATTAACGTACCTAGCACCGTACCGCGACCACCTGCCAGCGAGGTGCCGCCGAGCACCACGGCGGCGATGGCGTTCATTTCAAAGGCCGTCCCGTTCGCCGGGTGGCTTGCCAGCAACTGTGCGGACACCACGATCCCGGCCAGCGCCGCGCAGAAACCGGAGATGGTGTAGACCCAGATTTTGACCTGCTTCACCTTCACACCGGAAAGCTCTGCCGCACGCTCGTTATCGCCGATGGCGTAAACGTGGCGACCAAAAGGCAGGCGACGAGCAACATAGGCAATCATCACCGCCAGCACAATCATCAGCCAGATGGCCCATGGAATGCCAAACAGCGTACCTGCGCCAATCTCATCAAAACCCGTGTTGCCCAGTAATGGATTGCCGGAAAGCCCCGGAAAGGTTTGACCGTCAGAGGTGAGCATGGCGGCGCCACGCAGCACGTACATGGTACCGAGTGTGCAGATAAAGGGGGCGACATTATAGCGGGTGATGATCCAGCCATTCACCGCGCCGATGAAGCCGCCAATCAATAACACCAGGGGCACAATCACCCACACGCTGGGAAAAATGGCGATGCCAAACATCGGCAACACAATGCCTTTGGTGATCATCCAGCCAGCGATCATCCCGCACAGGCCGAGCGTTGCGCCAATGGACAAATCGATGCCGGCGGTGATGATGACAAAGGTAATGCCCAGCGCCAGGAAAGCGTTGATAGCAATATGCTTAATCATGATCACCAGGCTCCCCGTTGACAGGAAGCCGGGCACCGTGGCGGTAAAGAAGCCAACAATCAGGAACAGCGCAATAAAAGTTCGCAGCTTCAATAGCAGAAGCAGAATGCTTTCGCGTGACAGCGATGCGCTTGCGCGCGGGGCCACTGCCACAGATTGTGTTGTTTTCATATCAGAACCCCTGAGCACTTGCCGTTACCAGCGCCGATTCTTCGGCCCGATCGCGCACGATATCGGCGGTGAGTTTGCCGCCGGACATCACCAGAATGCGGTCAGATACCGCCATAATTTCTTTCAGATCGGAGGTGGAAAAGACCACTGCGATCCCCTGTTCGGAGAGTTGCACCATCATGCGGAAGACGTCGGCTTTCGCTCCCACGTCAATGCCGCGTGTCGGTTCATCCAGAAACAGAACTTTCGGGTTGGTCAACAGCGAGCGGCCGATCACCACTTTCTGCTGGTTACCGCCGCTTAGCGCCTGGATTTCAACGTCCGGCGTCGAGACTTTAATCGACAGGTTACCAATGGTGCTGGCCACCACCGCCTGCTCCTCTTTTTGCGAAATGGTGATCCCACGCTGTAACCGCCGCCACAGGCTGGCGATGGTCAGATTGGTCGCCACCGACGAGATGGGAAAAATACCGGTCCGCTTTCTGTCTTCCGGTACCAGGCTCATCCCCATGCGGATGCGATCCGCCGTTGCCAGCCGCTGCGGCACGGGTTTGCTGTCGAGCCATAATTTGCCCAGATAGTTGCGTTCGGTACCGAGCATGCATTCGAACAGCTCCGTCCTTCCCGCGCCCATCAGGCCGTAAATCCCGACAATTTCGCCGCTGTGCACCTTAAAACTCACATCGTCCACCACCGCATTGCCCGCGCTGTTCACGCAGGTGATGTGCTCCGCTTCCAGCACCGGCGCGCCAAAGGTGCGGCCCGGTTTCAGAAAATTACTGACCGGATCGCTGCCGAGCATTTCGCGGACGATCCACGGCACGTCGATGTCGCAGACTTTCGCCTCAGCCTGAAACTTGCCATCGCGCAAAATGGTGATCACATCGCCAATGGCCATTAACTCTTCCAGGCGGTGCGAAATATAGATAATTGACACCCCCTGGCGGGTCAGTTCGCGGATCACGCGAAAGAGGATTTCCACTTCCGTTTTACTCAGCGCCGATGTGGGTTCGTCGAGGATCAAAATGTCCGCGTCTTCTGCCAGCGCTTTGGCTATCTCCACCAGTTGCTGCTGGCCTACTTTCAGATTTCCCACCAGTTCTTTGGGAGAAATAGGCTGGTCGAGGCGCTTTAACAGCTCTGCCGTTCGTTTTTCCTGTTCGGCTTCGTCGATAGGGGCAATTCCTTTTTGTAGCTCGCGTCCCAGGAAAATGTTCTCGGCCACATTCAGGTTTTCAAACAGATTCAGCTCCTGGTGCACCATGCCGATACCCAGGGCGGCAGCGGCGCGGGTGCTGGAAATGTGTACCGGTTTACCGTTCAGTTCGATTTCACCCAGGCTCGGTTGCTGCACACCGGCAAGAATTTTCATCAGGGTGGATTTCCCTGCGCCATTCTCACCGATAATCACGTTCACTTTGCCGCGCCAGACGTTGTAATCCACATTGTCCAGCGCCACGGTGCCGGGAAAGAGCATCGACACGCCGCGCGTGCGCAGGATAATGTCATCCACAGGTACATCGCTCATTACTGTGCCTCCTGTTTCAACTCCAGTGCTGCGGCCTGGGTTGCCTTACCGCCAGTCAGTGTGACGGCCATCAGTACGGTGGCCTGTTTGCCCGCCCAACTGTCATCAATTTTGGGTAGGTGTTTTATCGCTTCACGGTTGTAAGCCCGCGATAACTGCGCAAACTGAACCTGGTTGGTAAAGTCTTCAAATTTAAAACCAGTGGCGTCGCGAATGGCGTTGCCCTGAATAACCGGTCCCGTCTGCACTTCCAGCGGCTGCCCGTTGAAGGTTATGACCAGCTTTTGTTCGCGCTCATTGCTGAGATCAACACGTTCAACCCGGCTTGTCAGTTGTACAAAGACGCTCTGGGGTTGGCTGCTTGATGCCTTCATTTGTGTGGTGAGTGTGGTGGCGTCCAACGCATGCTTGTGGGCGGCGTCAATGACGCGTTCTTGCCATGTTTGTTGCGCGATCTGCTGTGGGGTCATGTTGTCGAAGCTGGCTTTCGCATTCGGATCGGCAGGCATTATCGGCTTGCCGTTTTCATCAAGATCCACCACCGTGCAGGCCGTCAGCAACAGGGTGGTGCACCCTATGAATGCAGCACCCCATTGTTTTAACGACATAACATCTCCGCTGTTACTTGCTCAGGTTGAACATTTTCAGTTTGCTGGCGTTGCTTTCGTCGATAAGCATGCAGTCCATCAACTGTTTCTCTTCTTTCTGGGCTTTGCCGTTTTTCAGGTAGTAATCGGCTTGTTCGACCGCCATTTGCGCTTGTTGCCAGCCAGGCTGCAGCACGGTGGCTTTGATGTTGCCTTTGTTAATGATGGAGTCACGCACGTAATCACTGCCGTCAAAGCCCACCACAATGACATTCGTTTTTCCGGCGGCTTTCAGCGCGGCTTCAGCGCCCAGCGCCATGGTGTCATTCCCGGAGATAACGCCCACGATGTCCGGGTTGGTTTGTAAAATGGCTTCCATACGGGTGAAGGCTTCGGTCTGGCTCCAGTTCGCGGTCTGTTGCGCCACCATTTTCATATCCGGGAAATCATCCAGCACATCGTGGTAGCCCTGCGAGCGGACGCTGGCGTTGGTGTCAGACTGACGACCTAACAGTTCGACATACTTGCCTTTACCGTCCAGCAATTTGGCGAATTTTTGCGCGCCAAGCTGTGCGCCCTGGTAGTTGTTAGAGACGATTTGCGCCACAGCAATACCGGTTTTGTTGATTTCCCTGTCAATCAGGAATGTCGGTACCCCTGCGGCTTTGGCTTTTTCCAGTGGGCCAACCGTAGCGTCAGCCCCGGCGTTATCCAGGATGATCGCTTTGGCTTTGCGGGCGATGGCCGTTTCGATCAACTGGTTCTGTTTGTTAACGTCATCATCATGGGAAGCCACGAGGGTGGTGTAGCCAAGTTCTTTAGCTTTTGCCGCCGCGCCGTCCGCTTCCGCTTTAAAAAAGGGGTTGTCGTGTGAGGGGGTAATAATGGCGATCAGGCCGTTATCGGCGGCAAACAGCGAGCCGGATGCGGCGATCAGGGAAGCCAGTACAGCAGATTTCAGTAGGGTCGTTTTCATCTTTTTCTCCACATTGAATATATATTCAATAATGATTTATTATTCAAGTTAACGATAAAACGGCAATCGCTAACTGTCTATCGTTTGTGCAGCAAATTTCTTAAAAGGAGAAAACGATCACGATCCTGAGGGGAGGCCGGATGCCAGAGTGATGACCTGGTTTGTATGCATAATCCATGGGATATCGACGCATATGCCTGCATATTGTTGGCTAAATTGTTCAGTTATGCGCAGGGTGAGTGAACGGTCAGTGAGTGCGATAAGCTGCGCGCTGTGAAAGCCAGGGAAGGGGAGGGCGATGGCGGAAAACGCTTTGAAAAGACTCTCTTTTGCTGAAAAGGTAAGCGTTAATCCCCGTTCAAAAGGAAGCGAGGCACACTGTAGTAATGCGTATTCTTCGGCATTGGCGATGCTTTCGGCGATCTCATTACTCAGTTGAGAAGAGAATACGCTCTCAATATCCACGCCGACACAGGCAGATGAGACAACGGCGACAGCGGTCTGCCCGGTATGGCTGATGCTGCCGTGAAGCCCGGAGGGCCAGCGCGGTTCACCGCCAGGGGCGATACCGGGCACGGCCTGATGACCATACTCGCGCAGGGCATGCACGGCGGCAATTCGCCCGGCCAGATGTTCGCTTTTACGCTTACGTCCGGCGTGGGCTAAGCGGTGATGGTGGGGTAGCCATAAAAGGTCGCGCTCTGCAAAGGTGGCGGGGTCAAAGGTGATGAGATGGACCGGGTGGGAATCGAGGGTTAACGTGGAGTGAACGGTGTGCATATGTCGCCTTACGCCCGCCCTCTCCCCGCAGGGAGAGGGAAGGTTGGTGCTTAAAAGTGGGTATTGATACCCATATACCAGGTACGGCCCGATTCGTTATACGTATTGGCGCCTGCGCCATACATATAGCCGGTTGTTCCGCCGGTTGTCTGGGCATTCCCCATACGCCAGTGACGTTTATCAAACACGTTATCGACGCCTGCGGTCAGGCTCACGTACTTGTTCACATCCCAGGTGCCGCTCAGGCCAACAATGCTGTACGGGCTGACTTCGTCCTTCGCAGAACCGGTAACCGGGTTACCCTGGTAGTCATATTTCTTCGGCTGTTGTTTGCCGTACCAGGTGAAAGTGGACTGCACGGAAACATCCTGCACAACCTGCCAGCTCAGCGTTGAGTTGAGGGTATATTCAGGGATGATCGACAGGCGTTCACCGGTGGTTTTGTTCTTACTTTGCAGCATGTACGTGACATTGTTGCTCAGGGTCACCGCATCGGTGACCGGAATGTTCAGCGTCCCTTCCAGACCTTCAACGACCGCCTTAGGTACGTTTTCCCACTGATAGATATCGGTTTTGGTGCTGCCGACTTTGGTCTGGCTTAACGGTGAATAGCCCGCTTCAATCTTGTTGCGGTAGTCGTTGCGGAACCAGGTCACGCCCGCCAGCCAGCCTTCATGTTTGAACTCCAGACCAATCTCTTTGTTGATGCTGGTTTCGGCTTTCAGGTCGTCGTTACCCATCATGTAGCAGCCCACGCCGGTCCCACTGGCGTAACAGCCCTGACCCTTGCTGTAGAGAATGTAGTTCGGGTTCGTCTGGTACAGGCTTGGTGCTTTATAGGCGCGGGCGATCCCCATTTTCAGGGTAAAGTCATCGCCCAGGCCTTGTGACAGGTTCAGCGACGGGCTCCAGTTATTGCCGACTACCGTATGGTGATCGAAACGCAGACCCGGCGTCAGCATGGTGGTGTCGGTCACTTCCATATTGTCTTCGGCGAAGACAGAGAAGATTTCCGCGCTGGAGTAAGGGCTACGGCCCGTGCTGGCGAAACCGGCAATCGGGCCACCTTGCAGTGCCTGGGTGTTGGACGCCATGTCCTTCATACGCTGCTGGTTCCATTCGGTACCCACCGTCAGGTTCTGGTTGATAAGCCATTCAAACGGTACGCTGGCTTCGCTGTGCAGCATCACGTCTGCCAGATCGATATCCGCGAACTTATTGCTGTTGAACAAACCTTCCAGCCCGCCGGCCAGCCCTTCGCCAAGGCGCGAGTTGCGGGTATGTTCATACTGCGCCCAGTTATTGGTGGTGACGCCGTTATCCCAGGCGCCCGTCCAGTTGATGGAATAGTTCTGGCGATAGAGACGGTTGGTCTCTTTACCGTAGTTTTCCTTCACATAGTTGTTGGTGCTGCTGTCATTGTTGGTGTTCTGGGTGTCGCCCGCGTACAGGTTCCCCTGGCGGCTGTAACCGGCCTGAAACTCCAGCGCTTGCTGCGGCGCGAAATCCCAACGCACCACGCCGTTAATATCTTTGTTCTCCACCCCTTCACGCCCTGCGGCCATAGTGTTGGCGTAGATACCGGTACGCTGCGACTGGTGATCCTGGTTGATATCCCAGGCATCGGCCTGCGTTTTATTCAGGTTACCGTACAGACGGAAGCTGAAATCGCCGCCCAGCGGGCCGCTCAGGCTAAAGTCGGTACGTTTGGTCGCGCCTTCGTCTTTGTGTTCCGGCGCATTGAAATAGCTGTTCCACGAACCGTGCCAGGCCTGGTCAGTCGGTTTTTTGGTAATGATATTCACCACGCCGCCCGCGGCGCCGTTGCCATAACGCGCGGCGGCCGGGCCACGAATAACCTCAATACGCTCGATCATCTCTGCCGGTACCCAACTGGTATCGCCACGGGTATCGCGCTCGCCGCGCCAGCCCTGACGCACGGAGTTGCGGCTGGTGACCGGTTTTCCGTCGACCAGGATCAGGGTATTTTCCGGCCCCATACCGCGGATATCAATCTGGCGGTTATTGCCACGCTGACCACTGGTGGAGTTTCCCGTCAGGTTAACGCCGGGCATGGTACGGATAATTTCGGAAACATCACGGGCGGGCGGGTTTTTACGAATCTCATCAGCGGTGATGGTAGACACCCCCGGCGCCTGCAAATTCTGCTGCGCGGCGGTCACTACCATGGTGTCATCATGGCTGTCTGTGTCACTGGTCGTCGTCTCTGCCGCGAAAGCGGGCAAAGCAGCGCCATAAATCCCCAGATTGACCAATAAGGTCAGGGAACGAATGTTATTTTTCATTGTTTTTCCTGCTTTTCTTGCCGCATTCCCGGTAGTTCCTTTTCCCAGCGGGTAAGGAATACGGCATGCCATTGCCATTCATTTGCAAAGGGGCTCATCCTGAGAAAACCGCAAACGAGGGCATTGTGATAATGAAAGACGCGCTCGCCAAAGCGCGACAATACGCTATTGCAAATGCAAATAGTTATCAATAATATTATCAATATTTCTTAATCTGCAAGCAAAAGTTTCCACAGATAAAATGAGGTTATGGCGTTGACGTCGATAGCGGGAAGCGAGGCCTGGTGGCAAACAAAAGAGGGGCCAGAGTGGCGTCTGGAGAGCGAAGGCAAATATGAGGTTACCTTCTGGTGGCGTGACCCGGCAGGTACAGAAACCACCTCGCGGATCCAACGTGTCTGGATTTATATCACGGGTGTTACCGACCATCATCAACAGGCGACGCCGCAATCACTGGCGCGTATTCCCGGAACGGATGTCTGGTACTGGCAAACGCGACTGGAATCAGGCTGGCGCGGAAGCTATTGCCTGATCCCCTCCGACCATGCTGACGACTTCTCACCGCAGGTTCTTGCCCAATCCCCGCCCGATCGCGCCAGCCTGCGCGAAGGCTGGCGTAAACTGCTGCCACGCGCCATTGCCGATCCGCTTAATTCCCATTGCTGGCGTGGCGGGCGAGGCCATCCCGTGTCGCCGCTGGCAATGCCCGGCGCACCGCCTCAGCCAGGCTGGGATCTGCCTGCTACGCCATACACTCCGGCGACAGAGATGACATGGCACAGCCATCGCCTGAATAACCAGCGCCGCGTATGGGTGTACGCCACTGGTGATGACCACAGCGCTGAGCGTCCGCTGGCGATACTGCTTGATGGCCAGTTCTGGGCTGAAAGCATGCCTGTCTGGCCTGCGCTGGCGGCCCTGACTGCGCAGGGGGTGTTGCCGCCTGCGGTCTATGTGCTTATCGATGTGATTGATATGGCCCACCGCAGCCAGGAACTGCCCTGTAATCCTGATTTCTGGCTGGCGGTTCAGCAGGAGTTATTGCCGCGCGTGCGTGCAACAACCCCTTTTAGTGATGATGCTGGTCGCACGGTGGTGGCCGGACAAAGTTTTGGCGGTTTGTCATCGTTGTATGCCGCCTTGAACTGGCCGCAGCGTTTTGGCTGCGTGTTGAGCCAGTCGGGCTCCTTCTGGTGGCCAACGCGCGACGGGCAGCAAGATGGCCTTCTTATCGAACAACTCAAACGCGGCGAGCTCACGGCGCAAGGGTTGCGCATTGTGCTGGAAGCTGGCGTGCGCGAGCCGCTCATTTTTCGGGCCAATCAGGCCCTGTATGCCCAATTACAACACCCACAGCAGACGGTTTTCTGGCGTCAGGTTGACGGCGGACATGATGCGCTTTGCTGGCGCGGCGGGCTGACCGCAGGGCTTATGACCCTCTGGCAACCGCTGACTCGCGCCGGGCGATAAGCGCAATTTACGACAGGAGCCTGGTATGGAATTCAGCAATCCCTTCGATAATCCGCAAGGGCAATTTTATATTCTGCAAAATGCGCAGCAGCAATTCAGCCTGTGGCCGCAGCCGTGCGCATTACCGCAAGGCTGGCGCGTAGTCTGCCAGCCCGCCTCGCAGGAGGTATGTAACGAGTGGCTTAAAGCCCACTGGCAGACGTTAACCCCGGCGCACCACGCCAGCTAAGGAGATGCGAATGACCGCACGTTTACCCCTCGTGGCGGCGCAGCCTGGGATCTGGATGGCAGAAAAACTCTCCACCCTGCCCAACGCCTGGAGCGTGGCCCACTATGTTGAACTGGACGGAGAACTGGACGCGCCGTTGCTGGCGCAGGCCATCGTAGAAGGTCTGGCGCAGGCCGACACTCTGCGTATGCGCTTTACGGAAGACAACGGCGAGGTCTGGCAGCATGTGGACGATAACGGCGTGTTTGCCCTGCCGGAGATGATGGATGTTCGCCATCACGTCGACCCGCACGCGAGCGCGCTGACGTTAATGCAGGCCGATCTGGCGCAGGAACTTCGCGTGGACAGCGGTAAGCCTCTGTTCTGTCACCAGTTGATTCAGGTTGCTGACCAGCGCTGGTACTGGTATCAGCGTTATCACCATTTGCTGGTAGATGGCTTTAGTTTCCCTGCCATTACCCGCCAGATAGCCGCTATTTACCGTGCGATGCGCGCAGGCAAGGCGATGCCTCCGACACCGTTTACTCCCTTTGCAGAGGTGGTGGAGGAGTATCAGCGCTATCAGCAGAGCGACGCCTGGCAGCGAGACAAAGCCTTCTGGGCGGAGCAAAAACGCTTACTACCCGCACCGGTTTCCCTGTCGCCTGCACCGCTACCGGGCCGCGCGGCGACGACCGATATCCTGCGCCTGACTCTCTCTCTGGATACTGGCGCATTCCGTCGTTTGACCCAGGCCGCGAGCACGTGCCAGCCCTCCGACCTGGCGTTGGCGCTGGTGGCATTGTGGTTAGGGCGGCTCTGCGGGCGGCTGGACTACGCTGCCGGGTTTATTTTTATGCGCCGTATGGGCTCAGCGGCGCTGACCGCGACCGGGCCGGTGCTCAATGTATTGCCGCTGGGCGTGCACATCGACGAGACGCAAACCCTGTCCGAACTGGCCAACGCGCTTGCCGGGCAACTGAAAAAGATGCGCCGCCATCAGCGCTATGACGCCGAACAAATCCTGCGTGACGCCGGACGTGCGACCGGAGATGAGCCGCTCTATGGCCCGGTCTTTAACGTTAAAATGTTTGATTACCTGCTGGACGTTGACGGGATTGCCGGGCAAACCCACACTCTGGCGACAGGGCCGGTCAACGATCTGGAGATTGCGCTCTTCCCTGATGAAGAGGGCGGCCTGACGCTGGACGTGCTGGCTAACCGTAGCCGCTACGATGAAAGTGTGCTCAATAACCATGTGGCCCGTTTGCACAGTCTGCTGAGCCAGTTTGCCGCAAATCCGACGCTGCGCTGCGGCGAGGCGCAAGTGATCGCGCCGGATGAGTGGCAGCGAATCGAAAATATCAACGATACCGGCATGATGTTGCCCGCGACCACTCTCAGCCAACTGGTGGCAGAGCAGGCGGCGCGAACGCCGGATGCCCCTGCGCTCGCCGATGCGCACTGGCAGTTTAGTTACCGGGAGATGCGCGAGCAGGTGGTGGCGCTGGCGCAGCTTTTGCGTGAGCGTGGCGTGAAGCCCGGTGACAGCGTTGCCGTCGCGCTACCGCGCTCCGTGTTCCTGACGCTGGCGCTGCATGGCATTGTTGAGGCCGGGGCCGCCTGGCTGCCGCTCGATACCGGGTATCCGGATGAAAGGCTGCGCATGATGCTGGAAGATGCCCGGCCGCGCCTGCTCATCACTTCGGATGATCAGCTTGCGCGTTTTAGCGATCTGCCTGACCTGACTCACCTTTGCTACACCGCGCCGCTTACGGTGACGGACGGTGAACCTCTGGCGCTGTCCCGCCCGCACCACACCGCCTATATCATCTTTACCTCGGGGTCTACCGGGCGCCCGAAAGGGGTGATGGTCGGGCAGACGGCTATCGTTAACCGTCTGCTGTGGATGCAAAACCACTATCCGCTGGACGCACAGGATGTGGTGGCGCAAAAGACGCCGTGCAGTTTTGATGTCTCAGTGTGGGAGTTCTGGTGGCCGTTTATTGCGGGTGCGCAACTGGTGATGGCGGAGCCGGATGCACACCGTGATCCGCAGGCATTGCAGCGCTTTTTCGCCCACTTTGGCGTGACCACCACGCACTTTGTCCCGTCCATGCTGGCGGCGTTTGTTACCTCACTGACGCCACAGACCGCGCAGGAAAGCTGTCGCACGTTAAACAAGGTATTTTGCAGCGGTGAAGCGCTTCCGGCGGCTTTATGTCGCGAATGGGAACAACTGACCGCCGTGCCTTTGCATAACCTCTACGGGCCTACCGAGGCTGCCGTCGACGTGAGCTGGTATCCGGCCTTCGGCGATGAACTGGCGGCGGTGAAGGGAAACAGCGTGCCAATTGGTTACCCGGTGTGGAATACCGGGCTGCGGATTCTGGACAGGATGATGCAACCGGTGCCGCCGGGGGTGGCAGGGGATCTGTATCTGACCGGTATTCAACTGGCGCAAGGCTATCTGGGACGGCCGGATCTGACCGCCAGCCGCTTTATTGCCGACCCGTTTGCGCCCGGCGAACGAATGTACCGCACTGGCGATGTGGCGCAGTGGCTGGAGAACGGCGCGGTGGAATATCTGGGGCGTAGCGATGACCAGCTAAAAATTCGCGGACAGCGTATCGAGCTGGGCGAGATCGATAAAGCGTTACAGACGTTGACGGATGTCGCGCAGGGCGTCGCCCATGCCTGTGTATTGAATCAGGCGGCAGCAGGTAATGGCGATGCGCGCCAGTTGGTGGGCTATGTGGTCTCAGAGAGCGGACTGCCGCTGGATCTCACCGCGCTACGCGAGCAACTGAGTATGCAGCTACCGCCGCATATGGTACCGGTGGCGCTCCTGCAATTAAGCGAACTTCCGCTGAGCGCCAACGGCAAGCTCGACAGAAAAGCGCTGCCGCTGCCTGAGCCCGCGCGTAAGCAGGCCGGACGGGCGCTGAATCCAGGTGCTGAAACACAGATCGCACAGGCTTTTTCCGCGCTGCTTGGCTGTGAGATTCAGCACGCGCAGGCCGATTTCTTTGCCCTTGGCGGCCACTCTTTGCTGGCGATGCGCCTGGCTGCACAACTAAGCCAGACGTTTGAGCGCCCGGTGACGCCCGGGCAGGTTATGGTGGCTTCAACCGTTGAGAAACTGGCGACTCTGCTGACGCAGGCGCAGGCCGACAGCCAGCTTGGTCTTGAAACCCTTTTGCCGTTGCGTGACGGCGACGGCCCCGTTTTGTTCTGTTTCCATCCGGCTTCCGGCTTCGCCTGGCAGTTCAGCGTACTCGCGCGCTATCTCTCGCCGCGCTGGGGGATTATTGGTATCCAGTCACCGCGCCCTGAGGGGCCGATGCAGCAGGCTGCCACTCTGGATGAGATATGCGAGCATCACATTGCGACCCTGCTGGCGCGGCAGCCGCATGGCCCTTATCACTTGTTGGGTTATTCGCTGGGGGGAACGCTGGCGCAGGGGATTGCTGCCCGCTTACAGGCGCGTGGGGAAACGGTGGCATTTTTAGGGCTGCTCGATACCTGGCCGCCGGAGACACAGAACTGGGCGGAGAAAGAGGCTAACGGGCTGGATCCGGCCGTGCTGGCGGAAATTGAGCGTGAGCGGCAGGCCTTCCTGGCGGCGCAAAAAGGGCAGGCGTCGACGGAACTGTTCGCCGCTATTGAAGGCAACTATGGCGATGCGGTACGTCTGCTGACCACAGCGCATAGCGTGAAGTTTGACGGTAAAGCAACGCTGTTTGTCGCTGAACGCACGCTGACATCGGGGCTGGATCCACAAAAAGCCTGGGCGCCATGGGTAGGGGAGCTGGAGGTTTATCGCCAGGATTGCGCCCACGTGGATATCATTTCACCTCAGGCGTTTGAGGCGATTGGTCCGGTCGTGCGGGAGCTATTGGGGTAGCAGCAAGGGAAATTCCCCGGTAGCGCTGTCGCTGACCGGGGCTACGGCGGTAGCCCGGACAAGGCGCAGCCGCATCCGGGAAATCCCCCGGTGGTGCTGTCGCTGACCGGGGCTACGGCGGTAGCCCGGATAAGGCGGAGCCGCATCCGGGAAATCCCCCGGTGGCGCTGTCGCTGACCGGGGCTACGTCGGTAGTCCGAACAAGACGGAGCCGCATCCGGGAAATCCCCCGGTGGCGCTGTCGCTGACCGGGGCTACGGTGGTAGCCCGGATAAGGCGCAGCCGCATCCGGGACTGCATCAGCGCGAACGTCCCCCCAGCGGCACCACCAGCGGCGTACCGGCGACCGGGTCTTCAATAATCATACAGCGCAAACCGTATACCGCTTCGATTAGCTCCGCTGTAACGATCTCTTTCGGCGCGCCTTGCGCCACAATCTTGCCGTCTCGCAGGGCAATCAAATGCGTCGCATAGCGACAGGCCTGATTCAAATCATGCAGCACCGCCGCCAGCGTATACCCCTGCTCGCGGTTTAATTCACTGAGCAACTCCAGCAGGTCTATCTGGTAGCTGATATCAAGCCAGGTGGTCGGCTCATCAAGCAGCATTATGGACGTCTCTTGCGCCAGCACCATCGCTATCCACGCGCGCTGACGCTGCCCGCCTGACAGCGTGTCCACGCTCTGCAAGGCCAGCGTATCGACGCCCGTCGCACGCATGGCGCGGGTGACTGCCTGTTCATCTTCCTGACGCCAGCGGGTAAACAGCGGCTGGTGCGGATAACGGCCACGGGCAACCAGCTCCTGCACGGTGATATCGCCCGGCGTGGTGGCATTTTGCGCCAGCAGCCCGACACGACGCGCCACCTCTTTGCTGGCAAAACGCTGGATCTGCTCGCCGTCCAGGTAAACATGGCCTTTCTCCGGCGTCATCAGCCGACTCAGGGTGCGCAGCAATGTCGATTTGCCGCAGCCGTTTGGCCCAATAATCGCCGTAAAGTGGCCATCGGGAATGGAGACATTCAGATCTCTGGCGACAATTTTTTTACCGTAGCCCAGGGTCAACTGCTCGCCTCGCAAACGGGCTTGAGTATCGATCATTTCTTGCGGGACTCCTGAATTAACAAGGCGATAAGGTAAATACCGCCGATGCTGACGGTGACAACGCCCACCGGCAGCTGATAAGGGATAAATGCCCGCTGTGCGCAGATGTCTGCCGCCAGCAGGAGCAGGGCGCCGCAGAGCGCTGATTGTGTCAGACCCCAGCGCGCGGTGGCGCTGATGCGCCGGGCAATGTGCGGCGCGACGAGCGCGATAAACGAAATAGGCCCGGCAAGCGCGGTGGCGGAGGCGGTCAGCACGACAGCCACCAGCATCAGCAACAGGCGCGAACGCTCAACGCTCACCCCAAGAGCACAAGCGCTGTCATCCCCCATCTCCAGCAGTCGCATACGGCGGGAAAGCAGTGCCGCGCCGATAAACATCAGCAAAATAAAGGGGGCCGACGGGGAAATTTTCGCCCAGGTCAGGCCGTTGAGTGACCCTGCATTCCACAGCCCGGCGCTGAGGGATGTCTCCAGGGAGGCCTGTAATATCAGCCAGGTGTTAAAGGCCATCAGCATCGCCCGCACGCCAATGCCGACGATAATCAAGCGGAAGGTTTCAATGCCGTTACGCCATGCCAGCGCCCAGACGATGAACGAGGTCAAAATGCCGCCCGTCATGGCGGCGAGTGTAATCGCCGTCAGATGCTGACCAAAAAGCACCATCGCCACCAGCACGCCGCTCCACGCCCCGGTGTTAAAGCCCATCACATCCGGGCTGCCTAACGGGTTACGCATCAGCGACTGGAAAATCGCGCCGCTGACGCCCAGCGCGGCGCCGATCAGCAGCGCCATCAGTACGCGGGGCAGTCGCCATTCGATGACCACAAGCTGCAGGGCGTGCGGGGCACTTCCGGTAAGCGCATTGATAACCTGGCGGCTATCGAGCATAACCGCGCCGCTACGCAAACCCCAGAGGGCAAAGGCCAGGCTTGCCAGCAGCATCAACAGACAACTGATGATCAGGCGACGGGACGGGGCGATCACAGGCTACCTCCGCGCGCGCGGCGAACCAGAATAATCAGAACCGGCGCGCCAATAAACGCGCTGACCACCGAAACGCGCAGTTCTCCGGGCACCAGAATGCGGCCAAGGATATCGGCGAACAGAAGCAGGACAGGAGTGGCGATAAGCGTAACCGGCAGCGACCAGCGATGATCGGTCCCCACCAGCCAGCTAGAAAGGTGCGGCATCATCAGGCCGATAAAGGCGATGGGGCCGACTACCGCCGTCGCACTTGCGCAAAGTAGGGTAATCGCAAGCAGTCCTGAAAGCTGCGTCCGCGCCACTTTGCTGCCAAGGGCGGTAGCGGTATCGCTGCCAAGACTCAGGCTATTGAGCGCCCGACTGGACATCAGCGCCACGCCCGCCGCCAACAGTACCGGCAGCAGGACAATTTTCAGCGTTTGCAGGGTGCGAATATCCAGCGACCCGGCCTGCCAGAAACGCAACTGATCGTAAACATCGGCATTGAGTAACGAAATACCGCTGGAAAGGCCTTCCAGCACGGCGGCCAGCGCCACGCCTGCCAGCGTCAGTCGCACCGGGTTAAGTTGCCCGCCGCCCTGGCTGCCAGTGAAGGCCACTATGAGCGAGGCAACCAGCGCACCACCAAAGGCCAGCATCAGTTGTTCGACAGGTGAGGCGGCGCCAAAAAGGGCGGCCCCCAACACAATGGCAAAGCTGGCACCGGCATTGACGCCCAGCAGGCCCGGGTCCGCCAGCGGGTTGCGGGTGAGGGTTTGCATCAACGCCCCCGCAAGACCCAGCGCGCCGCCCGCGAGTAACCCGGCCAGGGTGCGTGGCAGGCGAGCGTCGCGAATAATGGTGCAGTCTGCGCTCTGGCAGGTGCCTGTCAGCGCATCAGCTATCACGCTGGCGGGTATCGCTTTTGCGCCGATCAACATACTCAGCGTCATTGCCAGCATGAGCAGCATCACGAGCCCGACGAGCGTGAGTATCCGCCGCGGGAAATGAGGAGACGACATAATCCATTCCTGACTTGATAATGATAGTAATTATCGTTATCGATCTTGTTTGACTATGTTACCATGCACGCCCCGGAATGGATAAAAAAAGATTGCCTCAAGGCGTTGTAATGAAAAAACAATCCCGGCTGCTTAATGTCAGCCTTCTGAAAACGCATCCGGCCTTTCGCGCCGTGTTTCTGGCCCGTTTTATCTCCATCTTGTCGCTGGGTTTGCTGGGCGTTGCCGTACCGGTACAGATTCAGGCAATGACCGGTTCAAGCTGGCAGGTGGGTCTCTCCGTTACCCTGACCGGCGGTGCGATGTTCGTGGGTCTGATGACCGGCGGCGTGCTGGCCGACCGTTACGAACGCAAAAAATTGATTCTGCTGGCGCGCGGTACCTGCGGCATTGGTTTTATCGGCCTGTGGCTTAATGCGCTGCTGCCGGAACCGTCTCTGCTGGCGATTTATTTACTCGGCTTGTGGGATGGCTTCTTCGCGTCACTGGGCGTGACCGCGTTACTGGCGGCGACCCCGGCGCTGGTCGGGCGTGAAAATTTGATGCAGGCCGGGGCGATCACCATGCTGACGGTGCGTCTGGGCTCGGTGATTTCCCCAATGTGCGGTGGTCTGTTGCTGGCAACGGGCGGGGTGGTCTGGAACTACGGGCTGGCGGCTGCAGGAACGTTTATCACGCTGTTGCCGTTGCTGAGTTTGCCTGCGTTACCACCACCGCCACAACCGCGTGAACACCCGTTCTCTTCGCTGGTGGCGGGGATTCGCTTTTTGTTTAACAGCCCGTTGATTGGCGGTATTGCGCTGTTGGGAGCCTTGTTGACCATGGCCAGCGCCGTGCGTGTGCTCTATCCCGCACTGGCCGTTGAGTGGCGCATCTCGGCGGCGCAAATCGGTGTGCTGTATGCGGCAATCCCGCTTGGCGCAGCGACCGGGGCGTTAACCAGCGGGCGGCTGGCGCAACATCCGCGTCCGGGTCTGTTGATGTTGTGCTGTAGCGTGGGGGCGTTTGTCGCTATTGGCTTATTCAGCCTGATGCCGTACTGGGTATTAGGCGCGGCGTTTCTGGCCCTGTTTGGCTGGCTGAGTGCGATCAGTTCACTGCTGCAGTACACGCTGATTCAGACGCAAACGCCGGAAGCGATGCTGGGGCGTATCAACGGTCTGTGGACGGCGCAAAACGTTACCGGTGATGCGACTGGCGCGGCGGTGCTGGGTGGGCTTGGGGCCGTGATGACGCCAGCGACGTCGGCGAGCAGCAGTGGTTTTGTGCTGGCGCTGGTGGGGGTGGCGCTGGTACTGATGCTGAGCGAGCTGCGCAGATTTCGTCAGACGCCGGTCGCTTCCCCGGATGGCGGCGCAAGCGCCTGATCCGGGCTACGTACGGTAGCCCGGCTAAGCAAAGCGCCAGCCGGGAATGTTTATGCCAAATCGCTCGAGGCACTGTGGTTTCCCCGGATGGCGGCGCAAGCGCCTGATCCGGGCTACGTACGGTAGCCCGGCTAAGCAAAGCGCCAGCCGGGAATGTTTATGCCAAATCGCTCGAGGCACTGTGGTTTCCCCGGATGGCGGCGCAGGCGCCTGATCCTGGCTACGAAAAACCGTTGTGCTGTGGAGGTAGCCCGGCTAAGCGAAGCGCCAGCCGGGAAAGTGTATCAGCCAAACAGTGCTGACAGTCGCGCTAATACCCGCGTCGCACTGTAGTAATCGAGACGGAACGTTTCGGCGCCCAGCGCATAAACCCTCTTGTTTTGCACCGCACTCAGATGGGCAAGCAGCGGATTGGCATTCAACGCGTCAGCATCCTTCTGATCGCTGGCGAACAGGAAGAGCGCTTCGCCGTTCAGACCGGCTGCCAGATTTTCACCGCCTAGTTGTACGATGTCGTGGCGTTTACCCTGACTTTGCAGCGTCTGCAGCCCTTCCGGCAGCGTGGCGAGGGTGAACCCCAGCTCCTGCATCAGCTTGCCCTGGGCAGAATCGGTGGTCCACAGGTTCGCACTGTGCGCCGCAGGGGTATAAACCAGCGCGTTAACCGGCTGCGGCGGCAGTGTTATGTGCGCTTTAACCTCGGCCATCTGCTTATCAAACTCAGCAATACGGGCTGCGGCCTGTTTTTCCTGACCGGTGATTTCACCCAGTTGAGTAAGCAGAGCCTGCCAGCTTTTATCGTCGTAATTGATGACCAGGGTCGGCGCAATCGTCGAAAGCTGATCGTAAAGAGATAACGCTGAGTCACCCCCGGTCGCGCTGATGAGAATCAGATCTGGCATTTGGGCGGCAACAGCTTCGGCGTTAGGTTCGCCAATATAAATACGTGCCACGTTGCGCGATTTGGCTACCTCGCCCCACTGGCGCAAAAAGCCCTGATCGTCGGCGAATCGGTTGTTCGGCGTCGTGGCGCCGCTGGCGATAACCGGGGCATCGATAGCCAGCAGTGAACCCGTCAGCGTCACGCTGGTGGAGACAATACGCAGCGGTTTGTGGTCAAGCGTATAGTTGCCTTTGCTGTCCGTCACCTGACGCGGCCAATCGGCGGCGTTTGCTGCGGATAGTCCGAAAACAAAAATACCCAATATCATTAAGGCCTGACGGCAAAGGGAAGGGAGTCTCACGAAGTCACATCCTGTATTTGTTGAAGTTAATGCTTCTCATTTTCATCATTGCGCGCAATGGATGCAAGCGTTAGTCGCAAGGGAGGTGAGTACGCCAGTTGACATGCCGGGGCTTTACCTTTAGCTTACTGAATCAAAATTCAAATGATAATCATTCGTAATATTTTTATCATTTTTGGAGGATGATATGGATACGTCACTGGCTGAGGAAGTCCAACAGGTTGCGAAAACGCTGGCATCTGACCAGTTCTTTTTTATGTCGCCATTCCGTAGCTTCACCACATCGGGTTGTTTTGCCCGTATCAGTGAACCGGCTGTGGATGGAGAAAGCCCGGATAGCGCGTTCCAGCAGAAACTGGCGCAGGCTTTTGCCGATGCTAAAGCACAGGGCATCGCCAGTCCGGTTGTTGTAGGGGCCATCCCTTTTGATACCGCCCAACCATCTGAACTCTTTATTCCCGTTTCGTGGCAGACCTTTTCGCGCCCGTCTAAGCAGCGCTCCTCCCGTTATTTCTCCGGGCACGATACCCCCGGCGTCGCAAGGCGTACGGAGATTCCACCGCAGGATGTCTTTATGGATATGGTTTCCCGGGGGGCCGCGCTGACCGCCACGCCAGAGGTGGACAAAATTGTTCTTTCGCGCCTGATTGATATCGCCACCGATGGGCCACTCGACAGCGGCGTACTGCTGGAACGCCTGATTGCCCAGAACCCGGCAAGTTTTAACTTCCATGTTCCGCTGGCGGAGGGGGCGGTTCTGCTGGGGGCAAGCCCGGAGCTGTTGCTGCGTAAAGAGGGCGAACAATTTAGCTCCCTGCCGCTTGCCGGGTCGGCGCGACGTCAGCCGGATGACATGCTGGATCGCGAAGCGGGCATCAGACTGCTGGCATCGGAAAAAGACCGCCATGAACATGAACTGGTCGCCCAGGCGATGAAAGCCGTGCTGGCGTCGCGCAGCCGTGCGCTGAGTATGCCGGACTCCCCACAACTGGTGACCACCCCAACGCTGTGGCATCTGGCGACGCCGATTGAAGGACGCGCGCGAGCGGATGAGAACGCCCTGACGCTGGCCTGTCTGTTACATCCCACGCCAGCGCTGAGCGGTTTCCCTCATCAGGCGGCGAAAAAACTGATTGCCGGGCTTGAGCCGTTCGATCGCGAGTTATTTGGCGGCATTGTCGGCTGGTGCGACGCCGAAGGTAACGGCGAGTGGGTCGTGACTATCCGCTGCGCGCGTATTCAGGAAAACCGTGTTCGATTATTTGCCGGTGCGGGTATTGTGCCGGCATCGTCTCCTGCAGCGGAGTGGCGGGAAACCGGCGTCAAGCTGTCCACTATGCTTAACGTTTTTGGCCTGCATTAAGGAGTGATGATGAGCCTTCCCTTTACCCGCTGGCCGGATGAGTTCGCCACGCGCTACCGCGAAAAAGGTTACTGGCTGGATGTGCCGATGACCGACATACTGACCCGCCATGCGCAAAGTGATGCGGTGGCAGTGATTGATGACCAACGCACGTTTACCTATCAGCAACTGCACCAGGCTTCTGACAATCTGGCAAACACGTTGCAGGCGCAGGGCATTCAGCGTGGCGAAACCGCGCTGGTACAACTCGGCAATGTGGCGGAGTTTTATATTACCTTCTTTGCGTTGCTCAAAATCGGCGTCGCGCCGGTAAATGCGCTGTTCAGCCACCAGCGCAGTGAGCTCAATGCCTATGCCATGCAGATCAAACCGGCATTGCTGATTGTTGACCGGGCGCATGCGCTCTTTGCTACCGATGTGTTCTGCCAGGATTTCATTACGGCGCATGCTTCCGTGCGCGTATCGCTATTTCTCAACGACAGCGGTGATAAGTCGTTGGCGGCGGCGATCCAGAGCCCGGCAGATAATTTTATCGCCACGCCGACGCCTGCCGATGAAGTGGCTTTCTTTCAGCTTTCTGGCGGCAGTACCGGCACGCCGAAGCTCATTCCACGAACCCACAATGACTATTACTACAGTATTCGTCGCAGCAATGAAATCTGCGGTATTACGGCGGATACCCGTTACCTCAACGCGCTGCCCGCTGCTCACAACTATGCGATGAGTTCCCCAGGAGCGCTGGGAGTGCTGCTGGCGGGCGGTCGCGTGGTGCTGGCAAACGATCCCAGCGCTACGCTCTGTTTCCCGCTGATTGAGCAGCACCGTATCAACGTTACCTCTCTGGTGCCGCCCGCGGTTAGCCTGTGGTTACAGGCGATTGCCGACGGGGAAGACAAGCGGCAATTGTCCTCGCTTACGCTGTTGCAGGTGGGTGGGGCGCGATTATCTGCCACCCTGGCGGCACGTATTCCCGAGGAAATTGGCTGCCAGTTACAGCAGGTCTTTGGCATGGCGGAAGGGTTGGTGAACTACACAGCCCTGGATGACACGCCGGAGCGCATTTTCAATACCCAGGGCCGCCCGATGTGTCCGGATGATGAAGTCTGGGTGGCGGATGAAAACGGTTATCCGCTGCCGCGTGGCCAGGTGGGGCGCCTGATGACGCGCGGGCCGTATACCTTTCGGGGCTACTTCAACAGCCCGGAACATAATGCCAGCGCCTTTGATAGCAATGGCTTCTACTGCTCTGGCGATCTGATTTCCATTGATGACGCGGGCTACATCACCGTGCAGGGGCGAGAAAAAGATCAGATCAACCGGGGGGGCGAGAAGATCGCCGCCGAAGAGATAGAAAATTTACTGCTCCGCCATGACGCCGTGATCCAGGCCGCCCTCGTGAGCATGGAAGACAGTCTGTTGGGGGAAAAGAGCTGCGCATTTCTGGTGGTGAAAAAAACGGTACGGGCGGTGGAGATCCGTCGTTTCCTGCGCGAACAGGGCGTGGCGGATTTTAAATTGCCGGACCGCGTCGAATGCCTGGAGGCGCTTCCGCTCACCCCGGTTGGCAAAGTAGATAAGAAACAATTACGCCAGTGGCTGGCAGAGCGCGCCCCGGCGTAACGAGGAGAAAAGATGGCAATTCCCAAACTGACCGGCTACGCACTGCCGACCGCGAATGATATTCCGGATAACAAAGTGCAATGGGCATTTGAACCCGATCGCGCCGCGCTGCTGATCCACGACATGCAGGAGTATTTCCTCCATTTCTGGGGCGAAAACTGCCCGATGATGGAAAAGGTGGTGGCCAATATTGCCGCGCTGCGCCAGTTCTGTAAGCAGCACCATATTCCGGTTTATTACACGGCACAGCCAAAAGATCAGAGCGATGACGATCGCGCCCTGCTCAACGATATGTGGGGACCCGGTCTGACCCGCTCGCCTGAACAGCAGCAAATTGTAGCGGCATTGGCCCCGGACGAAGCGGATACGGTGCTGGTGAAATGGCGTTACAGCGCCTTCCACCGTTCGCCGCTGGAACAGATGCTGAAAGAGACGGGCCGCAACCAGCTTATCATCACGGGCGTGTACGCCCATATCGGTTGCATGACGACCGCTACTGATGCCTTTATGCGCGATATCAAGCCTTTTATGGTGGCCGATGCGCTGGCGGATTTCAGCCGGGAAGAGCATCTGATGTCACTGAAATACGTGGCGGGTCGTTCGGGGCGCGTGGTGATGACCGAAGCGTTGTTGACGGTGCCAGCCAGCAAAGCGGCGCTGCGGGCATTGATTTTGCCGCTGCTGGATGAATCCGACGAGCCTTACGATGATGAAAACCTGATTGACTACGGGCTGGATTCCGTTCGCATGATGGCGCTGGCAGCGCGCTGGCGTAAAGTGCATGGCGATATCGATTTTGTCATGCTGGCAAAGAATCCGACCATCGATGCCTGGTGGACGCTGCTGTCCCGCGAGGCCAACTGATGGACTTTTCAGGAAAGACTGTCTGGGTAACTGGCGCCGGAAAGGGTATCGGATATGCCACCGCGCTGGCGTTTGCTGACGCGGGTGCACAGGTTACGGGGTTCGACCAGGCTTTTGACGGTGAACACTACCCTTTTACCACCGAGATTCTGGACATTGCCGATGCAGAGCAGGTCTCGCGGGTCTGTTCTCGTGTCCTGGCGCAGAATACGCGGCTGGATGTGCTGGTCAACGCGGCGGGTATTTTGCGCATGGGGGCAACGGATGCGCTTTCGCAGGAAGACTGGCAGCAGACGTTTGCCGTCAACGTCGGCGGGGCGTTTAATCTGTTTCAGGCGACCATGGCCCAGTTTCGCCAGCAGCAGGGCGGGGCGATTGTCACCGTCGCCTCCGATGCGGCGCATACGCCGCGTCTCGGCATGAGTGCCTACGGTGCGTCGAAAGCGGCGCTGAAAAGTCTGGCGCTGACGGTAGGGCTGGAACTGGCCGCCAGCGGCGTGCGGGCGAATCTGGTGTCGCCTGGCTCCACCGATACCGATATGCAGCGGACTCTGTGGACCAGCAGCGATGCGGAACAAAAGCGCATTGCCGGCTTTGGCGAGCAGTTCAAGCTTGGCATTCCGCTGGGAAAGATTGCCCGCCCGGAAGAGGTAGCCAGTACCATTCTGTTCCTGGCGTCTGACTATGCCAGCCACATCACATTACAGGATATTGTGGTGGATGGCGGCTCGACCCTGGGGGCATAAATGATCTGGAAGCGCCGTTTAACGCTTGATGAACTCAATGCCACCAGCGCCCGTACGCTGGTCGACCATTTAGGAATTATCTACACCCGCCTGAGTGATGATGTGCTGGAAGCTGAAATGCCGGTTGATATCCGCACGCATCAACCCTTTGGCCTGCTGCACGGCGGTGCGTCAGCCGCGCTGGCGGAAACGCTTGGCTCAATGGCGGGCTATATGATGACGGCCGATGGCCAGTGCGTGGTGGGAACGGAACTCAACGCCACGCACCACCGGGCGGTGTCGCAGGGCAAGGTGCGCGCCGTTTGCCAGCCTCTCCACCTGGGCAGGCAGAACCAGAGCTGGGAAATTGTGGTGTTCGATGAGCAGGGGCGGCGCTGCTGCACCTGCCGGCTGAGTACGGCGGTGCTGGGATAATTCTTTTCCAGCGTGTAGCCGGGGTAAGGTGTTCGCGCTGCCACCCAGGTAATTCCCCGGCGGCGCTGCGCTTGCCAGGGCTACAAAAACGTAGCCCGGGTAAGGCGGTTACGCCGCCACCCGGGAAGCGTTGAACGGCTCACCGTCACAGCACTCTGCCATCTCATTCTGCATTCCTTTTTTCTTTCATATTTCCTGCTTAAGTGATCCCCGTAGCACTGTTATGTAAATGCCCGGTTTCATAACGAATTTCCAACGTTTCAAAGTTGTTAAATTTTGCATTTTGATCTAGAAACAAAATGTAACATCTCCTTTTACGCACACGGATAATCGCTATGAATAACTCAGGGAAATACCTTATCTGGGCATTACTCTCCGTTGTCGGTGCGTTTGCTCTGGGCTACATCGCGCTTAATCGCGGTGAGCAGATCAACGCGCTATGGATTGTGGTCGCGGCAGTGTGTATCTATCTCATTGCCTATCGTTTTTACGGGTTGTATATCGCCAAAAATGTGCTGGCGGTCGATCCCTCTCGCATAACGCCTGCCGTGAAATATAACGATGGGCTGGATTACGTGCCGACGGATAAAAAAGTGCTGTTCGGTCACCATTTTGCGGCGATTGCCGGAGCAGGGCCGCTGGTGGGGCCGGTGCTGGCTGCGCAGATGGGCTATTTACCGGGCATGATCTGGATCCTCGCGGGAGTTGTGCTGGCAGGAGCAGTACAGGACTTTATGGTGCTGTTCGTCTCTACCCGTCGCGATGGTCGCTCGCTGGGTGAACTGGTCAAAGAGGAGATGGGGCCAACGGCCGGGGTGATTGCGCTGGTGGCGACCTTTATGATCATGGTGATCATCCTGGCGGTGCTGGCGATGATCGTGGTGAAAGCGTTGACCCACAGCCCGTGGGGAACTTATACCGTTGCCTTTACTATCCCGCTGGCGATTTTCATGGGGATTTATATTCGCTACCTCCGTCCGGGGCGCATTGGCGAAGTCTCCGTTATCGGCCTGTTTTTCCTGATTTTCGCGATTATCTCCGGCGGATGGGTGGCGGAAAGCCCGACCTGGGCGCCATTCTTTGATTTCACCGGCGTACAGTTAACCTGGATGCTGGTGGGCTATGGCTTTGTGGCGGCGGTACTGCCGGTCTGGCTGCTGCTGGCCCCGCGTGACTACCTCTCGACCTTCCTGAAAATCGGCACCATCATTGGTCTGGCGATCGGCA
Organism: Phytobacter ursingii; assembly: GCA_901456055.1. Classification (GTDB taxonomy): domain Bacteria; phylum Pseudomonadota; class Gammaproteobacteria; order Enterobacterales; family Enterobacteriaceae; genus Phytobacter; species Phytobacter ursingii. The sequence goes on along the minus strand of CABDWT010000019.1, from coordinate 376,712 downwards.
TTTTGATCATGCGCCCGACGCTGACCATGCCTGCGCTGACCAAGTTTGTGGATGGCACCGGGCCGGTCTGGACGGGTAACCTGTTCCCGTTCCTGTTTATCACTATCGCCTGTGGTGCGGTGTCGGGTTTCCATGCGCTTATCTCTTCCGGCACCACGCCGAAGATGCTGGCAAATGAAGGCCAGGCCTGCTTTATCGGTTACGGCGGCATGCTGATGGAGTCGTTCGTGGCCATTATGGCGCTGGTGTCGGCCTGTATCATCGATCCGGGCGTTTATTTTGCGATGAACAGCCCGATGGCGGTGCTGGCGCCTGCCGGCACCGCCGATGTGGTTGCGTCCGCAGCTCAGGTTGTCAGCGGTTGGGGCTTTAGCATCACCCCGGAGACGTTAAAACAGATCGCTACAGAAGTGGGTGAGCAGTCGATTATTTCCCGAGCGGGCGGTGCGCCAACGCTGGCGGTGGGGATGGCGTATATCCTGCACGGCGCGCTGGGCGGCATGATGGATGTGTCGTTCTGGTATCACTTCGCCATTTTGTTTGAAGCGCTGTTTATTCTGACAGCGGTGGATGCAGGTACACGTGCGGCGCGCTTTATGTTGCAGGACCTGCTGGGGGTCATTTCCCCGAACCTGAAACGTACCGACTCGTTACCTGCAAACCTGATGGCTACAGCGCTTTGCGTACTCGCCTGGGGCTATTTCCTCCATCAGGGGGTGGTCGATCCGTTGGGCGGTATCAACACCCTGTGGCCGCTGTTCGGTATTGCTAACCAGATGCTGGCGGGAATGGCGCTGATGCTCTGCGCGGTCGTACTCTTCAAGATGAAGCGTCAGCGCTACGCATGGGTGGCTCTGTTACCCACGGCCTGGCTGCTGATTTGTACCCTGACCGCAGGCTGGCAGAAAGCGTTCAGCCCGGACAACAAAGTCGGTTTCCTGGCGATTGCCAATAAGTTCCAGGCGATGATCGACAGTGGTAAGATCCCGGCACAGTACACCCAGTCCCAGCTTTCCCAACTGGTGTTTAACAACCGTCTGGATGCCGGGCTGACCATTTTCTTTATGGTAGTGGTGGTGGTGCTGGCGTTTTACTCGGTGAAAACGGCGATGGCATCACTGAAAATCGACAAGCCAACGTCACAAGAGCGTCCGTATGAGCCCATGCCATCAAACCTTGATGAGATTGTGACTCAGGCAAAAAGCGCACATTAACCTTTGCCCTCACCCCGGCCCTCTCCCACAGGGAGAGGGTGTCAATGTTCCCTCTCCCTGTGGGAGAGGGTTAGGGTGAGGGGTAACGAGAGATGAAATATGTTCGACACCCTTTCTAAAGCAGGCAAATACTTAGGCCAGGCCGCCAAAATGATGATTGGCGTGCCGGACTATGACAACTACGTTGAGCATATGCGTATCACTCATCCTGATCAGACGCCGATGACTTATGAAGAGTTTTTCCGCGAACGTCAGGAGGCGCGCTATGGCGGTAAAGGCGGGGCGAAGTGCTGTTAGCCCTCGCCGGGCAGACCGTGCTTTTTGGTCCTGCTTACTGTCATAACGGCCCGTTCGGCAAGAGGCGCTTTATCTCGCGCAACCTCTGCCGGGTGGCAGAGGTATACCCGATCCTCAGGCGTTAAGGCCACCATCAACATCAATTCCGGTTCCGGTGATGTGTTTTGCCGCCGGGCTTGCCAGGAAAGTCACCGCATCGGCGATATCTTCTGCTTTACCGTAATGCCCAAGCGCAATCAGCTGACGCTGGGTTTCCGCGCCTTCACCATCTGCCGGGTTCATGTCGCTGTCGGTGGGACCAGGATGCACCATATTGACGGTAATACCGCGTGGGCCAAGATCGCGCGCCAGCCCGCGGGTTAAGGAGTTAAGGGCAGATTTGGTCATTGCATAGACCGCAATCCCTTGCAGCGGGACATGGTTGGCGAGGCAACTGCCAATGTTGATAATGCGCCCGCCGTCCGGCAGATAGGCAAGCGCCGCCTGGGTTGCGATGACCACGCCGCGAACATTCACATTGATTAACGCATCAATGTCTTCATCGGACATCGCTTCCAGCGGCCCACCCCGGGCGATACCCGCATTATTGACCAGAATATCCAGCCCGCCCAGTTGTTCGACCGAGGAGGCGACTGCGGCACGAATGGCCTGCGGGCTGGCGCTGTCGGCCTGAATAGCCACGCCGTTACGGCCCAGTGCGCGGATTTCCTCGGCCACGGCCTGCGCTTTTTCGGCTGACTTTTCAAAGGTTATCGCCACGTCGGCCCCTGCGCGGGCTAATGACAGGGCGATAGCTTTACCTAAACCGCGACTTGCGCCTGTAACCAGCGCGCGTTTACCAGCAAGTGAAGATGACATAGTGACTCCTGAATTAATTATGTGTCGATTGATACATAATTAAAGTAAACGCACTTCCCACGGGTCGTCAATGATATTAATATACCGATCAGCACAAAATGTTGGAGGCCACCATGAGCCGGGGAAGACCACGCGAGTTTGACCGTACCGAAGCATTGAACCAGGCAATGAAAGTCTTCTGGCAGAAAGGCTATACCGCCACGTCCATGAATGATTTGTACGAGGCGATGGGCATAAAATCCCCCAGCCTGTATGCGGCGTTCGGTAGCAAAGAAGATTTATACGAAGAGGTACTGCTGCACTACGAGCAGTCCGTCGCACCCAGGATTTGGGGACATATGACCAGCGAGCCGTCTCCACGTGAGGCGGTGTGGCTGTGGCTGGAGAGCTCTGCGGATATGCTGACGCAAACGGATATGCCGCACGGCTGTATGGTCACACTTTCAGCGGTAGGCAGTGAAGGCAACGACCGGCTCGGCCAACTGGTTCGCCGCATGCGCGCCGCAGGTTTCTCACTGTTAAAAACGCGGCTGGAGCAGGCGCAAAAACAGGGCGACCTGCCCGGTTCAGTGGATGTCGAAGCACTGACGCGGCTCTATGTCAGTATTCAGCAGGGGATGTCAATTCAGGCCCGCGATGGCGCGAGCCGTGAAATTTTGCTGAGTATTGCCCGCTCAGCCATGGCTTTATGGCCTGCCTGAATTAGCGGGTAAAATGCTCGACCTTTTCGAACGCCGCGCGCAGCGTTGCCGGGCTTAGTTCGCCTGGCAGATAGTGAATGGACTCCACCGGGCGCAAGGTGTGGGCAATCACACGGTCCAGCTCGGCATGGTTGTTGATGTCCACATCAAGCGCCGCCAGCGTGGTGGGCAGATTAAAGCGCTGGTACGCATTGACCAGTTGCGCCAGCACGTCATCCTGACCGAGCAGGGCGCTTTGCACCAGAATGCCGTAGGCCACTTTCGTCCCATGGAGGAATTTCTCCGTTTGCGGCAATACCGTCAGACCGTTATGCACCGCATGCGCTGCGGCAACGCGGGTATAGCGCTCGCCGAGACCGCCCACCATGCCGCCACCGGCGATAATCGCATCCACCACGTCACGAAACGTCTGCGTGACTTCACCACGCGCCTGATCCGCCAGCGCCTCTTCGCTGCTGGCGAGCAGGACATCGCGAATCGCCTGCGCGTTGTTAATTCCCAGACGTACCGTCAGCGGCAGGTTTTCCGGTTCGGGCGCCAGCACGACCGCTTCATACCATTTCGCGAGCGTATCGCCGATCCCCGCCAGCAGGTATTGCGCAGGAGCATTAAGAATGATCTGCGGCTCGACCAGCACCAGGAAATTGGCATCGTCAAAAATTTCAAAATGCAGCGCCTGACCAGCGTCGTTGTACCAGACGGAGAGCGGTGTCCAGGCCGCGCAGGTCGCTGCAATGGTCGGAATGGCAACGACAGGCAAAGCTAAACGACGCGCCACCGCTTTGGCTGTATCCAGAAGCGCGCCGCCGCCCACGCCAATCACCACCGCACGATCATCGCCCGCCAGTTCGGCCAGCTCTGCCACGTCGCGCTCGCTGCAATGGCCTTTGAACAACAGATGTTTCGCGCCAGGTGCGTTAAAGCCCTCCGGCAGGAACGGGCGAGCCCCTTCAATGGCACGTTCGCCGTAAATCCACACCGCACGGGAAAGTTGCTCTGCCGTATAAAAATCATGGAGATGCGTAAGGCTTCCTGCGTGAGAGAAATAGTTAGCCGGGCCAGTGACGACGCGAATATTAGTGTTGCTCATGGGTTGTGTCCTTGTGTGCTATCGCTAACCCGATGTTATGTCTGGACATCCGGATGGCTAATATTATTTTGCTTTATCTTATGCCTTTTCTGTCGTTGCCAGTCAAGGCGGCCTGTGAAAAATTCGTCAAATAAACTTATTTATCAGGAACTCGCGTCGGATGAGCACTCACCACCTCGAAATGCGCACTATCAGCCTCGCGTTTGGCGGATTTAGCGCATTGTCGCATGTCGATTTCACTCTGCGTGGCGGTTCCGTGCATGCGCTTACGGGCGCCAACGGTGCAGGAAAATCGACCCTGATGGCGGTATTGTGCGGTACTCATGATCATTACGAGGGCGAAATTGTCATTAATCGTCAGCCCGTTGCCATCCGCACCCCGCGTGACGCCAAACAGCTAGGCATTCACCTTGTACAGCAGGAAGTGGACGTGGCGCTGATCCCCGGCTTGTCAATTGCGGAAAATATCATGCTCGACAGACTGGCGGAAACGGGACACGCCTGGCGCTGGGGTGAAATGCGCAAGCTCGCCCAGGACGCGCTGGCACAACTGGACGTGTCGCTGGATGTGCGCCGTTCTATCGATACCTGCACGCTGGCGGAGAAACAGCAAATTCTGCTGGCGCGCGCGTTGTCGCATCACTGCCGCTTTTTGATCCTCGATGAACCCACTGCTCCCCTCGATCAGCATGAGAGCGAGCGCCTGTTTACCGTGGTGCGACGCCTGCAACAACAGGGTATCGGCGTGGTGTTTATCTCTCACCGTATTCATGAGCTGAAAGCGATATGTGACACCCTCACCGTGTTGCGTGATGGCAAGTTAATTGAGTCTGGTCCGATGGCGGAACTCAGCGGCGAGCAAATCGTCGAGAAGATGCTCGGCCATGAACTGAGCGACATCTACCCGCCTAAGCGCCCGCCGCACAGCGATGAGGTTCTGTTGAGCATCGATGGCCTGCATGACGAGCAATTGCTAAAAGACATCTCTCTGCGCCTGCGCAAAGGAGAAATTCTGGGCATCGCCGGTCTTGCCGGGGCGGGAAAAACCGAACTGTGCAAGGCGCTGTTTGGCGCGAGCAAAAGTAAAGTGACACGCGGCGAACTTAACAGCCAGCCGTGGCGACCCCGCGATCCGGCGGATTCCGTGATTCGCGGGCTGGCGCTGGTGCCAGAAGAGCGGCGCAAAGAGGGCATCTTCATTGAAGAGCCTATCGCCATGAATCTGTCGGTCAGCGCGGACAACTCGTTCTCTCGCTGGAGCCTGTTCGGTCATCGCAAGGCCTGGCGCTGGGCGCAGGAGGTGATTGCCCGCGTCGGCGTGCGCACAACCGGGCCGGGGCAAACCTTGCGCCGTCTTTCCGGCGGTAACCAGCAGAAAGTGGCGATTGGCAAATGGCTGCGCGGTAACGCCAACGTGGTGATTTTTGACGAGCCGACCAAAGGGGTCGACGTGAAAGCCAAAACCGATCTGTTCCAGTTGATTGACGGGCTGGCGCGGGAAGGGAAAGGCGTGATTTATGCCTCCGGGGAGTTTTCCGAACTGGTAGGCCTGTGCGACCGCATTTGTGTGCTCTGGGACGGGCGCATTGTTGCAGAAGTGAAGGGCGAGGAGGCCCGCGAAGAGACGTTACTTTATTTTTCCACCGGAGGAACGGCAGCGTGAGCAAAGCCCTTTCAGTTAAGGCTGCGGTGTCATCCCGTCAGCAGTTTTTCGATTTTCTTTATAAATGGGGCATGCTGCTGACGGTCGTCGCGCTGGTGGTCATCTTTGGTCTGGCATCGGATAACTTCCTCGACCCGTTCAACATCATCAACATTTTACGTTCCATCGCCATCGTTACGGTGATTGGGGTTGGCGTATCCATTTCGCTGACCATCGGCGGTTTTGATCTTTCCGTCGGTTCAACCGCTTCACTGGCAAACGCGCTGGTCATTTCTCTGTTTGTCTGGCATGGCTTTGGCACCACCGAAGCGATTCTGGTGACACTGGCGCTGTGTACGCTGGTGGGGCTGTTTAACGCTTTCCTGATTGTGGTGTTGCGTATTCCGGACATGCTGGCGACCCTCGGCAGCCTGTTTGTGATTCAGGGTGTGGCGATGACCTACAGCTACGGCGGCTCGATCACCGAGAACATGGTGTTGCCGAGCGGTGATATGGCCGAAGGGACCATCCCTGCCGCCTTCAGCCTGCTGGGCCAGGTGCCGACCATCGTCATCATCATGCTGGTGGTCACGGTTGTGGCGCAGCTTGGTTTGTCGCTGACTACCCATGGTCGCCGTATGTACGCCATTGGCGGTAACCCGGAAGCGGCGCGCTTATCCGGTATTCGTACCACTCGCTACAAAGTGGCGGCCTATGTCATTGCTTCTTTGTTGGCGGGGTTAGGTGGCATTTTGCTCGCCTCGCGCATCGGCTCTTCGCAGGTGAACGCGGGCGGCGGCTACCTCATGGATGCGGTCGCGGCGGCGTGGATTGGGTTCTCGCTGGCGGGTTCCGGTAAGCCGAATGCGCTCGGTACGCTGGTGGGGGCAGTGATTCTCGGCGTGCTCTCCAACGGACTGGTGATGCTCTCCGTTCCGTATTACGCCATGGACATTATTAAGGGGCTGGTGCTGGCCGGTGCCCTTGCGTTGACTTACTTCCAGCGTCGTTAATTATTCAGGGGATAACAGATGAAAAAGATAGCACTCTCTTTACTGACGCTGGGATTACTGAGCGCGCTGCCGGGCTATGCGGCAACACCTGCGCCGGTTCCGGACGCCATTGCTCATCACAGTGGCCCGATTCGCATCGCGCTGATTCGTAATCTCGGATCCGATGACAACACCACCCAGTTTGTTTCCGGCGCGTTGCAGGAAGGCAAAAAACTCGGGTTTAAAATCAGTACCTTCCTGAGTAATGGCGATGACGCTAAGTTTCAGGATTTTGTGAATCAGGCTATTACCCAAAAATATGATGGCATTATCCTTTCTCAGGGGCGTGACCCGTACTCGACGGCGCTGATTAAAAAAGCGGTCGATGCCGGGATCAAAGTGTCGGTGTTCGATACCGCCGTGAACGGTGAAATTCCGGGCGTAACCGTTACCCAGCAGGATGACGCCTCCCTGACCAAACTCTCCTTTGGCGCACTGGCAAAAGATTTCAACGGCAAAGCCAACATCATCAAACTGTGGGTTGCCGGTTTCCCGCCGATGGAGCGTCGCCAGGCGGCTTATACTGAGCTGCTGAAAGAGTATCCGGGCATTAAAGAACTGGAGTCCATCGGCGCGGTTTCTTCCGACGTGCAGGGCGATACCGCCAACAAAGTGGGCGCAGTGCTGGCGAAATACCCGAAAGGGCAGATTGACGCTATCTGGGGCACCTGGGATGCCTTTAGTCAGGGGGCTTACAAAGCGCTGAAAGAGAACGGTCGTACGGAGATCAAACTCTATAGCATCGACGTGTCTAACCAGGATTTGCAACTGATGCGCGAGTCCAACAGCCCGTGGAAAGTGAGCGTGGCGGTGGATCCGAAGCTGATTGGCGCCACTAACGTGCGTCTGGTTGCCAACAAGATTGCTGGCGAACAGACGCCTGCGACCTACGACTTTAAAGCGGCCGCCATCCCGCAGGCGCTGCTGGCGGCCCAGCCGGGTGCGGTGAACGTGGCGTCACTGGCGAAAATCATCCCAGGCTGGGGCCAGACCGAAGATTTTATCGCCCCGTGGTTCGCGACGCTGGAAGCTAAAAATAAGTAACGGATGCTTTTCTCGCTCTCCCCAGGTGGGAGGGCGGCTCGCTTTTTTCCCTCTCCTCTGGGGAGGTGCGAACACGTTTTTCTCCCTCTCCTTTGGGGAGGTGTGAACACGTTTTTCTCCCTCTCCTCTGGGGAGGTGCGAACACGTTTTTCTCCCTCTCCTTTGGGGAGGTGCGAACACGTTTTTCTTCCTCTCTTTTGGGGAGGTGCGAACACGTTTTCTCCCTCTCCCCGTGGGAGAGGGCCGGGGTGAGGGCAACACACCGCACCCCTGCTTAAAAAGGAACATCCATGGCAACTGAACTTCCACGCCCGGAATACAGTCGCAATATGCGGCTGATTGGTCATAGCGACCAGGGCGGACGCCCGGACGGCGTACAACTGATGGTGCACCGTGGCTTTGCGTACATCGGCCACATGGTCTCCCAGGGCTTCTCCATCGTCGACGTGCGTGACCCCAAAAACCCTAAACCCGCAGGTTATGTTCCGGCGCCTCCCGGTACCTGGAACGTGCATTTGCAGGCGCATGACGACCTCCTGCTGGTGATCAACGCCCGCGACCTCTTCGCTGATGCCCGCTTTGCTGATGAAAAAGTCTATTACACCCGCCCGGTGGGTGAGACGGTCAGTGACGTGCTGGATAAAGGCTGGAGCGCCGGGCTGCGCATTTTTGATATCTCCGTACCGGACAAACCGCGTGAAATCAGCTTTCTGTCACTGAGCGGCATCGGCATTCACCGCATCTGGTATGTCGGTGGCCGTTGGGCCTATGTCTCCGCGCTGATTGACGGTTTTACCGATTACATTTTCCTGACTATCGACCTGGCCGATCCCCGTAATCCTGAAGTGGCGGGGCGCTGGTGGCTGCCGGGGATGAACCAGGCGGCTGGCGAAACGCCGGACTGGGAAGCGGGGAAACGGTATGCGCTGCACCACGCGATTATTGCGGGCGATACCGCCTATGGCAGCTGGCGCGATGGTGGTTTGACCCTGCTGGATGTGAAAGACCGCACTCAACCGAAGCTGATTAGCCACCGTAACTGGAGTCCGCCGTTTGGTGGCGGCACCCATACCGCGCTGCCGTTGCCGGATCGTGACCTGCTGGTGGTACTGGATGAAGCGGTGCTGGATAACCAGGAAGACGGTGAGAAGCTGATTTGGCTGTTTGATATTCGCGAGCCGTCAAACCCGGTCAGTATTGCCACTTTCCCGCAGCCGGATGAGATTGACTACGTGGCGAAAGGAGCGCACTTCGGGCCGCATAACCTGCACGAAAACCGTCCGGGGAGCTTTATCAGCTCGACGCTGATTTTTGCCACTTATCAGAACGCCGGTGTGCGTGCCTATGATATTTCCAATCCGTATCGTCCGGTGGAAACCGGCGCGCTGGTGCCTGCCGCGCCGGCGAAAATGATGGATACGCGCCCGGGCCGCCCGCAGGTGATTCAGTCCTGCGATGTGTTTGTGGATGCGCAGGGGATTATTTACAGCACGGATTACAACGGCGGGTTGTCGGTGATTGAGTATCTGGGGTGAGGGTTCCTCACAAATAAATGCGAGCACGCCACGTCCCCTCGCCCCTCTGGGGAGAGGGTCAGGGTGAGGGGAACATGCGGCTCTTGTGGTCATTCCGTTCACCTTATGTTCCTTGCTTTTCTGTCACGCCAGAACCCGTGAACGTGCCAGGGTGGTTCACCGCCACCACCCTGGCGACCCGGGCTCCCGGCCAGGAAAATCGCCGCTTCGCGGTCCATTCGCCTTATGTCGTCTGACTATCGGGTCGGGGACCAGCCTACATCCTTGTAGGCTATCCCCTCCGCCCGCTTCCCTGCGGGCGGCCCCGGTCAGCCGCCAACGCCTCATCGATTTTCAGCCGGACCCTGTCATCGCGGTGACTGTTTTTTTCTCATGACGCGGTGTTATCGCTGTAAAACGTAACATAGCTGAGACTCCCTCCACCTTGAGGGTGAGGGCACCAGACCGCACTTAACTATACTGACGCACCCGGGCAATCAACTCATCGACGCTGTCAATACGCGGGGCGATCACAATCAGCACCTTGCCGAGCGCAATGGCATGACGCAGGCATTCATGGCGCATCTCTTCATCGGCGATGGTGTCGATATCCGCGACATGCGACAAGCCTACGCTGCGGCGAATCAGCTCAGTACCGCAGAAGCCGACTGCATCCGTCCATACTTTTTTGAGAAACTCAGACGCATAGCCCGGTACGCTCAGGGCGGCATCGCGGGTCTTTTCACGGGCCAGAGTCTGGAAACGTTCGGCAAACGTTGACCACAGCTCCTGAATATCAATCAGACGCTGCTCACGCGCCGCCGCCGCGTCGCGAATGCCAAGATGGCCCGGCAGGCCGCAGTAGTTAAGCAGCAAGTTACCCATGGCTGTACCGATATCAAAGCCCATCGGGCCAACGTAGCCGAACTCGGCGTCAATGGCTTTCAGGCTGCCTTCGGCGACGAAAATCGACCCGCTGTGAATATCGCCGTGCAGTAGCGCTTCGGCATGAGAGAAGAAGCTGTGCTTGAGAGAGGCGACCGCAAGCTTTAATTGGGTGTCCTGACGCAGGGCATCAACGTCGGCTTCCAGCGCCGCCGGGTAGTTATTACGTTCATGAATCTGATAGGGATCGTTAAAGAACAGATCTTCGGTGATCTCGCACATTTCCGGATTAATAAACTGCGCGACCTGGGCTTTTTTCGCGTGCGGATGCAGATAAAAATCGCTGGTATGAAATAACGTTTGCGCCAGGTATTCGCCCAGCTGGCGTGCTGCCTGCGGGTAGTAACGGTTTTTAATCAGCTCACTGCGCCAGATTCGGTGGTCAGAGAGATCCTCCATCACCATCACCGCCAGCTCCGGATCGTAATGCAGAATATTGACCGTGTGCTGCGGGGCATATTTATAGTGTTCCACCAGGGTTTGTGCTTCCAGACGTGCGCGATCGAGCGTCAGCGGCCAGGACTCCCCAACGCAACGCACGTAGGGCAGCGCCTGTTTAACGATAATACGGCTGATGCCCTGAGTATCAAAAATCTTAAACACCAGGTTCAGGTTACCGTCGCCGACCTCCTGCGCTTCAACCAGTTCGGACGGCGCGTCCAGACCACCAAATTGTTGTGCATACGCCACTGCATCCCGGGCGTCGAAGGTACGGTATTGCGACATTGCCAGTTCCTCATGTTCTTATGCTAATAAAGCCATTCAGACGTCTATACATCTGGATTTCATCCTGACACAATACGATACAACAACGCAACAGGGATTTAACGCTATGCAGACATTACAGACCACCAGCCTGCGGGTTATTGATAATCAACTCTTTATTCTTGACCAACAGGCGCTGCCACAGGAAAAACGCTGGCTGCCAGCGGATTCGGTGCCTTTGCTGGTGGAACACATTCATGCGTTGCGCGTGCGGGGCGCGCCGTTGATTGGCCTGTCTGCCAGCCTGCTGCTGGCCTTGCTCGCTGAGAATGGCGAAGACCGCGACACGCTGGCGCGGTCGCTGGAGACGCTGCGCGCCTCGCGCCCGACGGCAGTCAACCTGATGAATAACCTCGACCGAATGAAGCTGGCGCTGGCGCAAGAGGATTACGTATCGGCGCTGCTGGCAGAGGCCCTGCGCCTGATCGAAGAAGACAAAGCGTTGTGCGACAGTATCGCGCAGGCAGGCAGCACGCTGGTCAAACCGGGCAGCCGCTTGTTAACGCACTGTAACACCGGTGGGCTGGCGACAGCCGGTGTCGGCACCGCGCTGGGTGTTATTGCGCTGGCTCACCAGCAGGGCAAGGTGACGAATGTCTGGGTGGATGAGACGCGTCCATTGTTGCAGGGCGGACGCTTGACGGCATGGGAGCTTGGCGAACTGGGCGTGCCTTATCAGCTGATTACCGATTCCATGGCCGCCAGCCTGATGGCCAAAGGGCAGGTAGATGCGATTTGGGTGGGCGCGGATCGTATTGCGGCGAATGGCGATGTGGCGAATAAAATCGGCACCTATTCTCTGGCCGTACTGGCGAAATTCCACGGCATTCCGTTTTATGTTGCAGCGCCGCAAACCACGCTTGACCCGAACTGCCCGAACGGGGAGGCGATTCCTATTGAACAGCGTGCGGCTGCCGAGGTGACGGGCGTAGCCGGGAGCTTTGGCGCGGTGCAGTGGGCGCCAGAAAATGCGCAGGTCTATAACCCGGCCTTTGACGTGACGCCGGCATCGCTTATTAGCGGCTGGGTACTGGATAGCGGCGTGGTGACACCGGAGCAGGTGAGTGGCGGGTACTTCAGGCGCTGAGTGATGAGTACCCCTCACCCTAACCCTCTCCCCAACGGGGCGAGGGGACCGATCGAGCGGGCTGGAAGCGGGAGCGCGGACCAGCTACTCCGCGTCCTGATTTACCGGGCACGGACTCGCCTTTCTCCCTCTCCCTGAGGGAGATGGCCAGGGTGAGGCAGATCGTATTACAGTCTTTCCCTGTAACGGCGTTTTACCACTTCATCTCGCCGGTATTCACTTTCGCGCTCAACTCCAGTGAACTCTCATCCGCCAGTTTTGGATATGCCGCTTTCATGGCCTCAATCACCGCCGCCGAACCCTTTTTAGATGCCAGCGTCTGTTCAAAGGTATTGAGGTAATCATGGGTAAACGTAATTGCCCCATCGCCTGCCGGACGCTCGCCCAGGTAGTGGCCGGGAATCACCTGCTGTGGTTTCAGTGCCTGCATCTCGCTCAGAACCGTCATCCATTGTTTGCGAATAGCCGGGGTCTGCGTGTCTGCCGTCCAGACATGGATCCCTGAGGCAATGCCGGTGCCGCCTAAAATGGCCTTGTTCGCCGGGATCCAGACATAGGCGGCATAATCGCCCGTGTGTTTCAGCTCCAGCGGCTCGCCGTCAACGGTAAAACGCGTGGCGGTGGTCACCTGAGGAACAATAAGTTTCGTTGGCGCGCCCTCTTTCATCTGCGGCCCCCAGAAGGCCAGTTTGGCCTCTTTTGTTGCGTTGATATGGTCAACCACCGCTTTAGACGCCACCACTTTTGCCTGTGGGAAGGCTTTCACCAGCGGTTCGAGACCAAAATAAAAATCCGGGTCGCCGGAGGTGATCACAATCTCTTTTAACGCTTTGCCACGCGCTTTGATGAGCTTCACCAGTTCTTCGCCATCTTTAACGCTGAACTGCGCGTCAAAGAGCACAGCCTCTTTCGGCCCGGATACCAGCGTTGAAGAGACCGGGAAAATACCTTTCTCCTGCGGGTTGTAGACATCCAGTTGCAGCGGCGCGGCAAACGCGGGGACGGCAGCCAGCGACAGTAACAGAGTGACGGATTTTGCGTTCATGGCATTCCTTAACGGCTAAGTGAAGAGAGAAGGGGACTCACCAGCGTGAAAAATACCTCTGGTTGCCCGTAATAGCGCGAGACAGGCAAGAGCGTGTACTGCCCGCCTTTATTGATCAATACGGCGGTGGGAAAGCCCTGACCGCCTGTTTGTCCCATCAGCATTCGCCCATGTTGAATGGCATCCAGCGCTTCATTTTCCGGGATTTGCCCCAGCCTGATGCCCGGCTCAACGGATTTGCTGAGCACGTCGTCGACCACATCGGCGCGGGTAATGTCCCGCCCATGTTCATACCAGGCGCGCTGGACCGCATTCAGAAACAGAAGATCGCTGCCGGGAGCGGCAAAGCGCTGTGCAGCCAGAAGCCCGCGGCTGGCCGGGAGAGAATCCAGCATAATCTCGCTATTGGTCAGTAATTGTGTGCGGTAATCGCTGCCGAAGGTCATGCCGGTTAGCGCGGCGATACGCGCATCATGCTCATGAACATGCGATAACCAGTCGGCGTCGAGTTTTCTGCGCTGGGTGCCGATGAATAATCCACCGGGTAAAATATGCTGTTGCGTGAAATCCTGCGCCACGCGGTTGAGCAAAGGTAGTGCGCCATAGCTCCAGCCGCAAAGCGGATCGATTATCCAGTAAAGGCCGGGTTGAAATCCCATTATGTCGTCCTCCTGAGAGTCAGTGATTTCCATTCTACGGATTACAGCTTCTGCTACTATTCCTGAAACAATTCATGCTGTGTTTCATAAAACGATCAGATGGAGAGGGAATGGACAGGATCATGGCGGCAGTATCCTTCAACCGGATTTGCGAACTGGGCAGTCTGAGCGCGGCGGCACGTTCGCTGGGTATCTCACGACCAATGGTCAGCCGTTATCTGGATGAAATGGAAAAATGGGCCGGAGCGCGCTTAATTCACCGCTCGACACGGCGACTCACATTGACCCCCGCCGGGGAGAAAATCCTCGAGAAAACGCGGCAACTGGCTTTGCTGTCGCAAGACATTGAAGGTGACGCCACGCGCCTGACGCCGTCGGGCACGCTGCGTATTGCCTGCGCCCACTTTACGGCAACCCACCTGCTGGGGCCGGTTATCCCGTCCTTTCTGGCGCGCTATCCGGCGCTACGTATTGAAGTGGACATCAACAATCAGCCAGTCAGCCTGGTGGGCGAGCGTATTGATCTGGCGATACGGATCACCAATGCTCCCGAACCTGGGGTGATTGCCCGCGCGCTGGGGGAATGCCGTTCGGTATTGTGTGCCTCGCCAGGCTACCTTGCGAAGGCCGGGCGGCCTGAAACCCCTGACGATCTCGCCCGGCACAATTGTCTGCATTACAGCCGTTTCTCAGGGCAATCATGGTCGTTTCGCGATCCGCAGAAGGGCACTGTCGCCATCGCGGTGAATGGTAATTTCAGCGCCGGGATATCGTCTCTGCTTTGCGATATGGCGATGGCGGATGTGGGGCTGGCGCTGGTGCCGGAAATTGAGGCGCGCGCCGGGCTGGAGAGTGGACGGCTGGTCAGCGTACTGCCGCAACTGGAGCCGCAGCCGCTGGGCATTTATGGGCTATATCAATCCCGCGATCATCAGCATGCGGCGCTCAGCCTGTTTCTCGATGCACTTAAGCAGCATCTTGCCGCTTAAGCCAGGGTCAGTTCCGCCATCCACTGCTTATGTTCTCTGTCCAGCTCCTGTGCGGTGAGTTCGAGAAAGGTATTGACCGCCGCCGGGCGATGTTTGCTTCCCGGCACCTGAATCTGCAGAGTACGCTGGCTTAGCGAGGAGTTATTGATCGTTTTAAGCGTCATGCCATCCTGTTTTGCGCGCCACAGTACGCTGAAATGGCTGCACACAGTCAGGGCCTCAGGCGTATGGCGGGTAAAACCGTACAGGGCAGCAAAATTATTGCTGCTGAACGCGGGTTCCAGAAAGGTGCCCGCCATGCGACAGGAGAGATCAAAAAGCTGGCGCAACGTGGTACCTGCCTCCGGGAGAACCAGCGGATAGTGGTGCAAATCCTCCATCGCCACACCTGGCTGCGTTACCAGGGGATGCTCGTCCGCCAGCAGCAATAGCACAGGGGCGGGCCAGGTGGCGATAATTTCCACGTCCCGTTCAGGCGCGAGGCTGAACTGGAACGCAACATCACAATCATTGCGCCGGATCCACTCCGCCACCTGCATCGCCGTGCCGACCTGCAAATCAAAACTCACCGCAGGGTGTTGCTGGCGAAAACGCGCCAGTACGCCCGGCAACAGATCAAACGCCATCCCCTCGGTACAGGCTATACGCACCAGGGCTTTGCGCACGGCTTTTAGACCCTGAATTTCGGCCATCGCAAATTCCATATCGCGCATGTTTTTGCGTACATGGTTAGCCAGAATCTGCCCGGCATCGGTTAAAACCATACCGCGCGAATGCCGTTCAAAGAGCGTCACGCCCAGCCGGGTTTCCAGCTTATGAATTTGTCGGCTGATGGCGGAACCTGCCACGTAAAGCTGCTCGCTGGCGGTGCTAAGCGAGCCGGTGGTGGCTACCGCAAAAAAGTAGCGTAGTTCATTGCTCAACATAGATGAATCCTCTGCGACGCCCTGTGATTGTGCAGTGTACCCTTATCAAAAAGGCAATGCCAAATTGCAATTATTATTATTGTGGCAATGCTCGGTTCTGGTTTAGAACAAAAAGACAACAACATCTCTTTGCGCCATCGGCAGCAAATGCACCCTGAATAATTCGCGTCGCAGCCACGCAACTGCGACTCGATATTGGACAGGATCAGGACAGGGAACACAACATGACAACACAACAGGTAGTCGACCAGGCGCTGGCGTGGTTCGACAGCGGCCATTTTAAAACTATCCTTGCCAGCCGGGTGGCTATCCCCAGCGAAAGCCAGCGTAACGACAGGGATGACGCGCTCACGCGCTATTACAACGACGTATTCATTCCCGCTTTTCAGGAAATGGGCTTTAAGACCGAGGTGATTGCTAACCCGGTCAATGCCGCCCGACCGTTTTTACTCGCCAGCCGGGAAGAAGACTCAAATCTGCCCACCGTGATGTGCTACGGGCATGGCGATGTCGTCTTCGGCGATGATGCGCGCTGGGGCGAAGGGCTGTCGCCGTGGACGCTGGTCGAACGTGACGGCAACTGGTACGGACGCGGTGCGGCCGATAACAAAGGTCAGCACTCGGTTAATCTTGCCGCACTGGAGCAGGTCTATCATGCGCGCAATGGTCGGCTGGGGTTTAACTGCGTCTGGCTGTGCGAAATGGGCGAAGAGATCAGTTCGCCGGGGCTTGCCGCCGTGTGCGAACGGCTTAAAACACGCATCAATGCGGATCTGTTTATCGCTTCTGATGGGCCGCGCCTGAGCGCGGAACGCCCGACGTTGTTCCTCGGTTCACGCGGCTGTGCCAACTTTCGCCTGACCATCAACGCCCGCGCCAAAGATTATCATTCCGGCAACTGGGGCGGGCTGCTGAGCAACCCCGGTACGCAACTGGCAAATGCCATTGCGAGCCTGGTGGACGGAAAAGGTGAAATCCAGATTGCGGCGCTCAAACCGCCAGCGTTAACGCCCGAACTGAAAGCCATTCTGGCGGATATCACCCCGGCCGGTGGCGAAAACGACCCCACAACCGACCCGAACTGGGGCGAGCCGGGTTTGTCGGCGGCAGAAAAACTGTTTGGCTGGAATACCCTGGAAGTGCTCTCTTTCCTGACGGGTAATCCGGCACAGCCCATGAACGCGATTCCGGGGCAGGCGACGGCGGTCTGCCAATTGCGTTTCGTGGTCGGTACCGACTGGGAGCATCTGGAGCAGGCGGTTCGCGCGCATCTGGACGCGCACGGCTTTTCCATGGTGACCCTCAGTGAGGTGCGCGGCACTCCTGCGACGCGCTTTGATCCGACCGATCCGCTGGTAAACTGGACGCTTAAGGCAATGGCGGAGACGACCGGCAAGAAACCGGCTCTGTTGCCAAACCTCGGCGGCTCGCTACCTAATGATGTATTTGCCGGCATTTTGGGTCTGCCAACGCTGTGGGTGCCACATTCGTACCCGGCCTGCGGTCAGCATGCGCCGGATGAGCACCTGCCCATTGCCATTGCCCGCGAAGGGCTGGCGATCATGACTCGCCTGTTCTGGGATTTGGGTGAGCGGGGGGCTGCACTGCTTGCAAGCCATCTGGCGCATCAGAACGGAGGTGCAAAATGACCACGCTCGTCCGTGAAACAGAGCAGGGCAGCGTACGCCCGAGCCTGGCAAAAACGCTTTTTGCCACCTGTATTGGTAATGCCCTGGAGTGGTTTGATATCGCGGTATATGGCTTCTTTGCCAGCTATATCGCCCAGGTTTTTTTCCCGACGTCCAATCCAACGGTCTCGCTGCTGCTCGCGTTCGGCAGCTTTGGTATCGCCTTTTTGATTCGCCCGCTGGGGGCGGTGGTGCTTGGCGCTTATGCCGATAAACGTGGTCGTAAGGCCTCGCTGCTGCTGTCTATCAACCTGATGATGCTGGGCGGGGCGATCATTACCTTTATGCCCGGTTATGCCACACTCGGTCTGGCGGCGCCGTTGCTGATTTTGTTGGCGCGCCTGATTCAGGGCTTCTCCGCCGGCGGTGAGTTTGGTAGTTCGACGGCATTTCTGGTGGAACATTTCCCGGAGCGCAAGACCTTTATCGCCAGCTGGCAGTTTGCCACGCAAGGGGCCAGCACGCTGAT
Organism: Phytobacter ursingii; assembly: GCA_901456055.1. Classification (GTDB taxonomy): domain Bacteria; phylum Pseudomonadota; class Gammaproteobacteria; order Enterobacterales; family Enterobacteriaceae; genus Phytobacter; species Phytobacter ursingii. The sequence continues at coordinate 358,727 of CABDWT010000019.1, read as the reverse complement.
GGCATCGGCATTTGGTCTGGGTCTGGCGCACTGGCTGACGCCGGCGGAGTTGCTGGACTGGGGATGGCGCGTACCGTTCGCTTTCGGACTGCTGATTGGCCCGGTTGGTCTGTGGATCCGTCGCCATGTGCACGAGCCTGAGGTTTATGTTGAGATCGAGAAACCACGTCATCCGGTGAAGCAACTGTTGGGTTCGCAAAAACGCCTGCTGGCGATGGCGATTGGTCTGATGGTGGTCTCTACGGCGATCAACTACATGCTCAATTATGTGCCGACCTGGGCGACCAAAAGTCTTGGTCTGCCCGCGTCATCGGCCTATAGCGCGACATTGTTGGCCGGGGTGATTCTTACCGTGGTGACGCCGATAGGTGGCCTCCTGGCAGAGCGTGTCGGGCGCGAGCGTCTGTTGTGGACTGCGTTGGGGCTGCTGGCGTTTACACTGTTACCTGCCTTCTGGCTCACCAGCCTGAACGTGACGCCTTTGTCGCTGTCATTGCTGGTGGGGTGGATGGCGCTGCTGAAATCCCTCTACTTTTCGACTATTCCGTCGGTGATGGCGGATATCTTCCCGGTATCGACCAGGGCCAGTGGGATGTCCATCAGTTACAACATCGCAGTGACGATTTTTGGCGGGTTTGCGCCGTTCATCTGTACGTTGCTGATTAGCGCGACCGGCAGCCACTTCGCACCGGGCTTCTACCTGATGGTTACCGTATTCCTGAGCGTCGCCGCGCTGTGGCATACGCAAAAACAACTTCGTTAATCAACTCGTTTCCCCTCTCTGTCCGGAGAGGGGTTATCCCTGTGCGCCGGGTCCGGGCAAAATCACTTGAGAATTATCGATGTCACTGTCTGGTGTCTGCGGCACGCTTTTTTTGCTGCTGACGATATTGTTTTCATAGCGTGGCGGGGTGATGACCGGATAGACGTAGCTTTCCTGTTCCGAACATTGCACAGGATCACTCGAACCCGCATAAAACAGATAGTACTGGTGGGAGTTGGGGAAATAGGCCAGATCGTCGCCGTTGCCAAAGGTGGTGGTCCAGAACGGGACCCCGGCTTTGGTGTGGCTTTGCAATTTTCCTGAAGCGACCTGGAAATGATCGCCCCATTTCATGGTGATGAGATAGTAATTAAAAAAAGAGACGGTAATAGCGCCACGCGGCGGGCAGTTAAGTTTAACGGCATCATCCGCACGCGCGGTCAGCGCGGGTAAGGTCAGTAAAAATAAAAACAGGGAATATTTCACGCGTCCGTTCTCGAGGCCGTAAGGTCAGGAGCGGAATCCTACGGTGTCGGGCCGTGGCATGACCAGCAGCAAGCTGTTACATCATCACATAAAGTTAATCAAAATATGACGTTACTCTTATTCGCTCGTTAGTTTTCCACTACCATCCATCATGACAGTGAATATCCCTTTTCGGGGATAATATGCGTTTAAAGGGAGAGTCGCTGATGGACATGAATTTTATCTGGCTGAGTATTACCAGTCTGGTGCTGATGGCTATCGCTATTCCTCTGGTATTGCAAAAGGTGAAACCTAACCGCTGGTATGGGATAAGAACCGCGCGAACGCGCAATGATGAGGGGCAGTGGTACCGGGTAAACCGCTTGTACGGCAAAACGATGATTGTGGCGGGCGTGGCGTTTTTTGTGCTCTCAGCCATCCTGAGTAACTGGCGTCCGGGTGAGGACAACCAGAAGATAGGCCTGGTGTTGTTTATGCTCGAAGTGCTGGTGCCCGTGTTCTTTACACAGATGCGTGCGCGGATACTGGCGCGAAAGTAGTGCCTGTATTGTCCCGGCTGGCGCTGCGCTTAGCCGGGCTACGAACACCCCCTGATCCCGCGGGCGGTAGCCCGGATAAGGCGTTTACGCCGCCATCCGGTAGGCGTCGTATCGCGGTATTACAGGTGAGGGCTAAGACTCAAACACAAGGTCCCTTTGCGCAACCGTACATCATCACCAGCGGAAAAATGGGGATCAACAACGGGGCCGTGTAACTGATGTTTTGTTCCGTTTTATCGGTGATGGTTACGGTGATCGGCGTTGTTAACTTCGTCGCTTCTGAGGTCCGAAAATGCAGTGCGCCATAGATTCGCCCCTGCGCTTTGAAAACCGCCACGAGTGTTTTCCCGGACTCCATCACATGGGCGTTGTAGTGATATTTCAGCCTGTCCGTCTGCGCGGGCGTTAATTGGGTGGCATCCACAATCGCCCGATATTCTGCAGTGACATCCTTATCTTTCACCACAAAGAACACCGCCACGCCGGGGCTTTTGTCGCCGAACTCGTCATAAAAGGCTTTGTAGTCGGTGTAAACGTCGTGAGTCTTATCGCGCTGGAATACATAGCCGTACTTGTCTGACAGGACCGTAATATTGTTATCCATCACCCGCAGGTAATTGAGCGTATCCTCTTTCGGCATTGGCACCGTGGTGGCACAACCGCTCAGCACCATCATCAACAGCATCACTATGACTTGCTTCATTTTTCCTTCCCTGTGGATCGCTTTCGCAAAGAGAGCAAGTATAGGCTGCGTTTAGCGGGAGAAAAGGTGGGCTACAGGAATGGGTAGGGGTGAAAAAAGGCCCCATACAAATGCAGGGCCAGAACAGAAGGAGAGGTAATTACGCCAGTCGCGGATAGTTTTCCGCAATCGCATCGCCGGTGAACTGGGCAATCCAGCCTTCCGGGTTGTCGAAAATACGAATGGCGGTAAAGTTCGGCTCGGAGCCCATATCAAACCAGTGCGGGGTGCCAGCGGGCACGGAGATCAGGTCGTTTTTCTCGCACAGCACCTGGTAGACCTCATCACCAATATGCAGGCAGAACAGCCCGGCGCCTTCGACGAAGAAGCGCACTTCATCTTCGCCGTGCGTATGCTCGTTGAGGAATTTAGCGCGCAGCGCTTCTTTTTGCGGGTTATCGGCGCGCAGGCTGATCACATCCCAGCTCTGGTAGCCTTTCTCCGCAACCAGTTTGTCGATCGCATGCTGGTAGGCGACGATTACCGTTTCCGGCGACGGGTCTGCACCCAGATCGCGGTCAGCTTCCCAGCGCTCAAAGCGGACACCTTTGGCGTTCAGCTTTTGTTGAATCTCAGCGGCGTCGGTGCCTTGCCAGACAGGCTTGCTGGCGTCTTTGTCAGAATAAATCGTCAGTGCGCTCATGAGGGGATCTGCTCCGGCTTAATATGGTCGAAAGAGGAAACCTGATGATGATGGCTTGCGGCGTCATCATCGCCACGAATCAGTTGTACGGTACGCAAACCTGCCTGTTCGGCGGCGTCCAGTTCCTGATGGATATCAGAGAGGAACAGGATCTGCACCGGCGGTACGCCCAGTTGTTCAGCGATGTTGCGATAGGACTGAACCTCGCGCTTCGCCCCCACCAGGGTATCGAAATAGCCGCTGAACAGATGAGTAATATCACCTTCGTCGCTGTAGCCAAATAACAGTTTTTGCGCCGCCACCGAGCCAGAGGAATAAACATAAAGATCAATGCCCTGGGCTTTCCATTTTTCCAGCGCCGGCAACACGTCCGGGTAGAGATGACCGGTAAAGTCGCCGTTGACGTAGCCATCGCGCCAGATAATGCCCTGTAGCGCTTTTAGCGGCGTAGATTTGCGATCCTCATCGATAAACTGCAGCAATGTGTCGAGCAGATCGGCGGTGGTGGCATCAGGTTGTGCTATTTCTTCACGCAGATTATCGAGGATGGTTTTTACCGGCTCGATATACTGCTGTGCGTTGAGAAAAGCCGGCAGGCGTTCGCGGGCATAGGGAAATAACACATTGTGCACAAAGCGAATATCGCTGGTGGTACCTTCTATGTCGGTAACTATCGCGCGGATCATTATTTCTCCAGCAGACGGCGCTGCATTTCGCATTCAAATAAAAATTCAAGCCCTTCCAGATGGCGACGCGCTTCTGCCACGTCGCGGCCCCAGCAGGTCAGACCGTGACCACGCAGCAAAAAGCCATAGTTCAGGGGGCGTTCTTGCGCGTAATGTTCAATATGGCGGGCGAGGGCATCAATATCCTGAGCATTATCGAAAATGGCAATCGATACGGTATCAAGATGCGTGGTTTGTCCGCGCAAAGATTTTTGCATTTCGAAGCCGCTGATAAGCAACTCCGGCGCACGCTCAACGCGTGACAGTACGGTGGCATTCACGGTGTGCACATGTAGCACCGCATTCGCTTCCGGGAACAGGCGATAAATCAGCGTGTGCAGGCCCGTTTCCGCTGACGGCTTACGCCCGGACGGCGCATGATTATCGGCGATGGAGACTTGCAGGAAATCTGCTGTCGTCAGGCTGCCTTTGTCTTTGCCGGATTCGCTCAGCCAGCACCATTGTGCATCTTCACGCAGCGACATATTGCCGCCGGTGGCCGGTGACCAGCCTTTCTGGCCTATCCAGTGACAGGCGTTAACGAGTTCATGGAGTTGCAGGTTGTTTGTCATAGTCTTCCTGGCTGCGCATCGGCAGGAATATTCTTATGATTTAGACGTCTAAGCGTCTTGATTGCCAAATACTAACATCGTGTTATAGTGGCAGCAACATCAGTATTACAAGCAGGCACGCAACCATGAGCGATAACGCACTGATTCCCCAAAGTAAACTTCCCGCTTTAGGCACCACAATTTTCACGCAAATGAGTGCGCTGGCGCAGCAGTATAAAGCCATTAACCTGTCTCAGGGATTCCCGGATTTTGATGGTCCACGCTATTTACAAGAGCGCCTGGCTTACCACGTGGCGCAAGGGGCGAATCAGTATGCGCCAATGACCGGGGTGCAGGCGTTGCGTGAGGCGATTGCCGATAAAACCGACGCGCTGTATGGCTATAAACCGGATGCGGGCAGCGATATCACCGTGACGGCGGGAGCAACCGAGGCATTGTATGCAGCGATCACGGCGCTGGTGCGTAAGGGCGATGAAGTTATCTGCTTCGATCCAAGCTATGACAGCTATGCCCCGGCGGTGGAGTTGTCAGGCGGCATATTGAAACGTATCGCCCTGCAACCTCCTCATTTCCGCGTCGACTGGCAGGCATTCGCTGCCCTACTGAGCGATAAAACCCGGCTGGTTATCCTGAATACGCCACATAACCCCTCCGCAACCGTGTGGCGCAAAGAGGATTTTGCGGCTTTATGGCAGGCGATCAACGAGAAAGAAATCTATGTGCTGAGTGATGAAGTGTATGAGCACATCAGCTTTGTCGGGGAGGGGCATGCCAGCGTGCTGGCGCACCCGCAATTGCGTCAGCGGGCAATTGCCGTTTCCTCATTTGGCAAGACCTTTCATATGACCGGCTGGAAAGTGGGTTACTGCGTGGCGCCGGCTGCCATCAGCGCTGAACTGCGCAAAGTGCATCAGTACCTGACCTTCTCGGTCAATACGCCCGCGCAACTGGCACTGGCGGATATGCTGCGGACCGAGCCGGAACATTACCGTGACTTGCCTGCCTTTTATCAGGCTCGTCGCGATGTGCTGATCAATGCGCTCAGTAACAGTCGGCTTGAGATCCTGCCGTGTGAGGGGACTTACTTCCTGCTGGCCGATTACAGTGCCATTTCCGATCTTGATGATGTGAGCTTTTGCCAGTGGCTGACTAAAGAGATTGGCGTTGCGGCTATTCCGCTGTCGGTTTTTTGCGCCGATCCCTTTCCGCATAAACTGATTCGCTTATGTTTTGCAAAGCAGGAATCGACGCTACTGGCAGCCGCTGAACGATTATGTAAGCTGTAGCTGGCGCTATTTAACTGTCCACGCCCGCGAGAATCGACGGCCTGCGAAAAGTTCTGTCAGGCCGTTAATCTGTTTCAGGCGCAAGACTTCGTCACTGTCCATCCCCAGTTCCTGACCAATCTGTTCTTCTGTCCAGCCCAGCCGTGAGAGTTCACGAACAATTTCCGCCATCTCATTGATTTGATGACGGCCACGTGCCCGATTATGCCGGATGGTCGCTGCCATGCGATTCGATTTGCTGTTTCTGTCACCGTTAAGACACGTAATCGGGAGATAGCCTTTCAGTTTACTTTTGAGCGTTGCCCGACTTTTGCCCAGCTCGTGGCGGTGAAAGCCATCGACAATTTCGAAATGATGGGGTTTGTCTTCCAGCACCACTATGGGCTGGGTGAAACCGTCGGCTTCCAGCGATTTCAGTAACAGCCGTTTCTCCGGCGGCGCGACATTGTTGGGGTTATAGTCATTGGGTGAAATGTGGTCGTTTTTTACCCACAAAACGCAATCGACAGGCTGATCGCGGAAGGGGCTGTACGCGTGGAGAGTGCGACGAAAGTCGTTGATGGCTTCAATCCGTTCTTCCTCTGGTAATGCGGCAAGAAAAGCCTCAATTTCATTGATTAATCGCTGTTGCATAGTATTCCCCACTCCTTGCGTTTATTTTTGATTCGTTCGTGATAGCGTTTGTAATTATTTGTTTTGGTAGGGCTAAAAGAGAGCGCCCGGCACCAGTAATCGTTATTGAGCAGTACCTTGCAGATGCGGCGCCAGGAGGGGATGTCCTTTGCGCCAGCGTCGCCGGGTTGACTGTCTGGAATCTCCGTCATCCCCTGTTTTTCGAACCAGCGCAGGTAGACGGCAATTTTGTTGCGGTAATGTTCGGCGGACTGTTCCGGCATGCTATCCAGTAAAAACAGGACATACTCCCGCCATCGTAAGTGGGCCGGCTTTGTGAGTTTGCGATGACCATAGAAGAGGTTATCTTGCCCGGCGTAAATTCCGCCGCTACTCACACCGCTGACGCGTTCGCACATCACTGCCCAACGCGCAGGCTCGATCACGTGATAGAGCCACAGACCCTGACGTTGTTCCGGGCCGAAAGGTTCGCAAATACGCATATAGCGCGTAGGTACGCCTGCCTGATACATCAAATCATATAGGGGGTTATAGGGGGTTTGGGTCTTACCGAACCAGGTCCAGATATCGGCAGTTTTCCAGTCATAAATTGGGTAAATGTACCAGGCATGTCCACGCGGCGCCGCGGTAGTCCAGGGCTTATCATCGGCGAAACGCATTTTGCGGGCCGACGCAATAGCCATAAAGCGGTTGTAAGATTCGTCAGCACGAATACCAATCATCATCGCTGCCGGACGATGGTTGGCAAACCAGTCGGCAAATTCACTGACAAAGGTTTCAAACGTCATCCCGTGCTCATAAAAGGGAAATTCGGCAGGATCTGTAATGGCATGCTCTGGGGGTTGTCGTACCCATTCCACGCCGGGTTGCCAGCATTGCCAGGTGGGGGAAAATTGCGATAAGCCATTTTGTGTGGTCAGCGGCAGGGCAATCCAGTAAAAACGCTCTGTGATATCGCTATATTCAGTACGCATGAGTTCTACGTATTTAATGGTATGGCTGAATTGCGCTTCCCAGTCGATAAATAAAATGCTGATTTTCTTTTTCATCTGGCGTGCGAGTTGTGCCGTCAGATTGAGCATAATACTGGAATCTTTTCCGCCAGAAAAAGAAATACATACTTTCTGGAAGTTTTCTAATGTCCATTTAATCCTTTCCATACTGGCGTCCAGAACATCCTGTTCCAGAATTTGTTTATCAATTTTCACCGTCAATTAACCCCAGGCGATTATCTAATCAGACTGGAAATGATAATGAAATTAAACAAAGAGTTAATCTTTAATTTGTTATAGATTTCAATGATATAATTATATTAAATGATTTGAATTGTTTGTATTCACTAGCATTGTGTTTTTGTTTTATTTATCACTGTTTTGCAACGAGAATTTATGATTGGTAACGAAAAAACAATTCCGGAGAAATAATCATAATTCTCAGTGATGTATTTCTCCGGCTGAATTTTTAACACTTTTGTGGTCTTTTTTACCTTTATTCGCCCAAAATCAGCTTCATCTTTTCCTCGTCAGGGAGCCCAACCTCCTGCTGCAGCACATTATCTTTATTCATGTAGTAAATGGCTGGTGTGGCGTTGGCGCCCAATTCGTCCATTAACGTTTGGTTACCTTTCAATACATTCATGATCTTCGGAGGGACGGTTTTGGGTAAATCAAACGTCATTTTCCCGAGGGATTGCTCGTAGTCATGCCATTTTTTGGCCGGGTCGCTATCACTCAAAATGGCTGCCGCTGCCGCAGGGCTTTCGGGTTTGATGACCCCAACCAATAACGTACGGATTTGTACTTTACCGCTTTCAACCCATGGACGTGACTGTTGCCAGAAACGGCTGCAATACGGACAGAACGGATCGGCAAAAACGTAGATCACCCGTGGCGCGTCCTTTTTACCATCAAGTATCCACGTTGATTTTTCCATCTGCTGCCAGAGCGCTCGACCTGCCGGAGAGTAGATCTCATCCTGAATCATTTTCTCACTCAGGTTGGTTCCGGCGGTATCGTACATGTAGCCTGAAATTGCCTGTTTGCCGTCCGGCGTGACATAAATGGTGACGCCCATATCCTGATATTTCCCGAGATAACCTTTCATACCACCTGGCGCATCGAAAGATTTAATGATTGTGATACCTTGTTTTTCAATGGCTTGTACAGGTGCAGGAAGCTCTTCTGCCTGAACGTAAAAAGAAAGAAGCGAAAGTGCGAGTAGACGTTTAAGCATAAAAACCTTATGTAACAATGAGATAATGTTGATGACGGTAAAACCTATCACAACCATAGACAGTATCTGCATCCCGTGCATTGTTATGTGGCAGCGAGAGTGTTGTAATCCTCACCGTCTGTGCGACAATTTTTTCCTTGCCGCACAACGTGATGCCAGTACGACTGGCGCTGAAGCACCCGCGGGTATTTCAGGTCTAAAGCCACCCGTGAGGTGGCTTTTTTGTTTTTTTACCGATGGGATCCCCGTCAACTTTACGCTCGTTCATGTACGGTACATTAAACAGTTTTGTGCGAGTTGTTAGCTAACGCTTATTGATTTGATAATGCAAACGCATTAGCCGAGTCGGAAAAAAATCGTTAACTTACACCTCAACGAAAACACGGAGGAAGTATAGATGTCTTTAATTAACACCAAAATTAAACCTTTCAAAAACCAGGCGTTCAAAAACGGTGAGTTCGTAGAAGTTACTGAGAAAGATACCGAAGGCCGCTGGAGCGTCTTCTTCTTCTACCCGGCTGACTTCACTTTTGTATGCCCGACTGAACTGGGTGACGTCGCTGACCATTACGAAGAGCTGCAGAAACTGGGCGTTGACGTTTACTCTGTTTCTACTGACACCCACTTTACGCATAAAGCATGGCATAGCAGTTCTGACACCATCGCTAAAATCAAATACGCGATGATCGGCGACCCGACTGGCGCCCTGACCCGTAACTTTGAAATCATGCGTGAAGACGAAGGTCTGGCTGACCGTGGCACCTTCATCGTTGACCCGCAGGGTATCATCCAGGCTATCGAAGTTACCGCTGAAGGTATCGGCCGCGACGCATCTGACCTGCTGCGTAAAATCAAAGCCGCACAGTATGTTGCTTCCCACCCAGGCGAAGTATGCCCGGCTAAGTGGAAAGAAGGCGACGCGACCTTGGCTCCGTCCCTGGACCTGGTTGGCAAAATCTAAAATTCGCGACGCCTTTCTTGCTACAGGTGCGTTGGCTGCGCTTAATCACCCCGGTCACTTACATTAGTAAGCTCCCGGGGATTCATAAGCTTGCCGCCTTCCTGTAACACGAAATTCTTGCGAATTAGTCTGTTAATGGGCGCTTTTGCGCCCATTTTATTCCCGCGCACCATGATTCAAGTTGCATTGGGGCCGCCGTAATAAGGCAGCTTGCATGATGATGTTTTAAGCCCAGGAGATTAAAAATGCTCGACACAAACATGAAAACGCAGCTCAAGGCTTACCTTGAGAAACTGACCAAACCTGTTGAGCTGATTGCCACGCTGGATGACAGCGCCAGATCGGCAGAAATCAAGGAACTGTTGGCTGAAATTGCTGAACTGTCAGACAAAGTCTCTTTCAAAGAAGATAACACGCTGGCAGTGCGCAAGCCGTCCTTCCTGATTACCAACCCCGGTTCAAGCCAGGGGCCGCGTTTTGCGGGTTCGCCGCTGGGCCATGAATTCACCTCTCTGGTGCTGGCGCTGCTGTGGACCGGTGGGCACCCATCTAAAGAAGCGCAATCTTTGCTCGAGCAAATTCGTGATATTGACGGTGATTTTGAGTTTGAAACGTATTACTCGCTGACTTGCCATAACTGCCCGGATGTCGTACAGGCGCTTAACCTGATGGCGGTGCTGAACCCGCGTATCAAACATACGGCTATTGATGGCGGCACGTACCAGAATGAAATCACTGACCGTAATGTGATGGGTGTTCCGGCAGTCTTCGTTAATGGTAAAGAGTTCGGTCAGGGGCGTATGACGCTGGCTGAAATCGTGGCAAAAATTGATACTGGCGCGGAAAAACGTGCAGCGGAAGAACTGAATAAGCGTGATGCGTATGATGTGCTGATTGTCGGTTCCGGCCCGTCTGGTGCGGCGGCAGCGGTTTACTCCGCACGTAAAGGTATCCGTACCGGGTTGATGGGTGAGCGTTTTGGTGGCCAGGTGCTGGACACTGTAGACATCGAAAACTATATCTCTGTGCCGAAGACCGAAGGCCAAAAACTGGCGGGCGCGCTGAAAGCGCATGTTTCGGAATACGACGTTGATGTGATTGATTCGCAAAGTGCGACCAAACTGACGCCGGCTGCGGTGGAAGGGGGGCTGCATCAGATTGAAACTGCATCGGGTGCGGTGTTGAAAGCACGCAGTATCATCATTGCGACCGGGGCAAAGTGGCGCAACATGAACGTGCCGGGCGAAGAACAGTATCGCACCAAAGGGGTGACCTACTGCCCGCACTGTGATGGTCCGCTGTTTAAAGGTAAGCGTGTAGCGGTCATCGGCGGCGGTAACTCCGGCGTGGAAGCTGCCATCGATCTGGCGGGTATTGTTGAACATGTCACCCTGCTGGAGTTTGCGCCCGAGATGAAAGCAGATCAGGTGCTGCAGGATAAAGTGCGTAGCCTCGGTAATGTTGACATCATTTTGAATGCGCAAACCACCGAAGTTAAAGGCGATGGCAGCAAACTGACGGGTATTGAGTATCGCGATCGCGTGAGCGGCGATGTGCATCATATCGCGCTGGCCGGTATCTTCGTGCAGATTGGTTTACTGCCGAATACCACCTGGCTGGAAGGTGCTATTGAGCGCAACCGTATGGGCGAGATCATCATTGACGCGAAATGTGAAACCAGCGTCAAAGGCGTGTTCGCTGCGGGTGACTGCACGACGGTGCCGTACAAGCAAATTATTATCGCCACCGGTGAAGGAGCGAAAGCCTCTCTGAGCGCATTCGACTACCTGATCCGTACAAAGCGTGCATAACATAAGAAGAAAGTAAGACTACACCTGCAATAATCAAGAGGCTGCCACTGGCAGCCTCTTTTTTTACCGTACAACCAGCACCGGAATGTGCGCATGGCGCACAACGCTTGACGCGTTTGACCCCAGCAAATGGGTAGTGATAGAGGGGTTACGCGAACCAATCACCACCATGTCCGCATGTAACTCTTCTGCTAACTCATTGACCACATCGCGTACGCTTCCCAGACGGACATGGGTGCGGATACGCTCAGGGCTAATTGAAAAGTGACTTACCATCGTGGTCAGGCGGGTTTGCGCTTCATGCTGCAAATGTTCTTCAAAACGACGAATATCTGCAGCGAATCGGTGCAGGCTCAGGCTGGAAGAAGCTGGCAAAACGTGCAGTAAATGGATGACCCCCGTGTCCTGAGCAAGGAACTCGGCGTGGCGCACGGCTTTGTCGCTTAACTCCATTTCAAAAACATCTACCGGCATAATGATTGTCTGATACATAAACGTGTCTCCCTGTAGATTATGTCACGGGTATTTCAGCAGGTATGACCGCGTGATTCTGCTACGTCGCTGGCAATTATTTATTTGACCTGGAGTTTAAGTGGAGATGGATGACTTTACGGAATGATCGGACGTTACCAGCGCCGTTCGAGATAGAGCACGGCTGCGACGATAATCGCCACCACGATCAAATAGATAAGGGTGATGATCCATGTTTCGCTCATATGCGAACCCTGGGCAAAAACCTCTTACCACAATAGAAGCCTGATCGGGACAAAGATATGCGACATTCGGGTGAGGTAACCCAGGAAAGGAAAAGAGGATGCGGTATGCATCCTCTTAACAGCGTATGGCGTGCTTAGCGCAGATATTCGCCAGCGGCTTCTGGCTGGTAGATTAACTCCAGCACTTCGAGATCGGTGGTCGCACCGCCGGGGAGTTCCCAGTGGATGCTATCGCCGACCCGTAATCCCAGTAACGCAGCGCCGACTGGCGCCATCACGGACAGTTGCGTCGCGCTATCGGTCATTTGCGCCGGATAGACGAGGGTTCGTGTGCGGATCTCACCGCTTTTCAACTCACGGAATGTTACCGTGCTGTTCATGGTTACCACGTTGGCTGGCATCGCTTCGGGCGCGCACATCTGCGCGCGATCCAGTTCGTCATTCAGCACCTTCGCGACCGGCAGACTGGCATGAGCGGGTTGCTCCAGCAGACGGTCAATGCGCTCAGCGTCAAGTTCATTGATGATAATTGCAGGTCTGGACATCTATTACTCCATGTCATGAGGCGAAATCCCGCCAGATTAATCCAAAGAAAAACCCTCGCCGTCTGGCAGCGAGGGTTTAACTCTTCGGATGATACTGAGACTGCACACAACTTTGAAGTGACTTAGCTCACATTTGCCGGGTTTATGTCTTTAAGCCGAAGGGGCGGTATTAATAACCGACGCTGTCGATAATAAAGTCATTTCCGCAGTTTCCCGGATGGGGTTGCGCCAGCAGGGATTTTGCAGAAAGCGGCTCATTGATAGCCCGCGCGTCAATGGCGATTTGCATTTCGGTCAGATACGCCGGATTACCGCTACAGTTCAGTTTTACAGCTTTAACACTATTAACTCCCCAGGCCTTAGCAACGGCGGCGTCAAAATCGCTACGGCTTACGTGTTTACCGTAGTTGTTTGCCAGAAAAAGCCCCGGCGCACTGCTTTTCACTTCCTGATTCAGACGCACCATCGTCCCGAATAAGGCGTCCGGATCGAAACCGAAGCAAACGCCGTGTTTGGCATATTCGTAACGTTCAAGACAAGACGAGCCGCCAGCGCCGGGCATAACCGAGTTGAGCTTGTTCGCCATTTCCAGTGACATCCCGGTTTCAGCGGCAGAACATTTCTGGCTGATTTTCGCCTCAGGCATATTGGGAACAGGGCGCGTGGCGCAGCCATATCGCATCCAGCGCTTCTCATCCACACCGCGTGCCGCAATGGATTTCGGCAGGCCGGGCCACAGACCGTGAACGGTCAGAAAATCGATTTTTTGCGGTAGTTCTTTTTGCAGCCGGCATTCTTCCGGCTCGCGCCCCCCATGGTCATGCTGACTTTGGCAAAAACCGGTTTGCCACGAAAGTGCAAGCACGTAGCGGTCAAAATCACCGTACTGTTTGGGCTCGAGTGGGGCAGCGTGAACGGGGGGGAGCGACAGCATCGCCATGGCGACACCCAGACTGGCGACGAGTCCCTTTCTGAACATTTCTGATCCTGATGAATGTGTTTAGATAATTTCCGTAAGTTATTAAAGCACAAAAAGCGCCGGATGGGCGCTTTTTGCGTTATGTCTGAACAGACTGTTAATGCACGGCGGCGCCTGGAACCAGGATTTCTGTCGCCACGATCACCACAATCAGACCCACAATGACCGGTACTGATGTCCGTTTTACCACTTCAAACGGAGAAATATTGGCCATACCTGCAACGGCAACCACCACGCCGGACACCGGGGAAATGGTGCGACCAAGGTTAGAAGCCTGCAGCATCGGAATCGAGAGGTAAGCCGGGTTGATACCTGACTCGTGTGCCAGTTTGGGGATCATTTCCACAAACGCGTAGAAAGGTGCGTTACCGGAACCCGTCGTCATCGCCGCCAGCATGGTGAGAATGACCAGCACCAGCATCAGAATGATACTGGCGGAACCAAACGAGGTGGCAATGGAGATCAGACTCTGGATAAAACCAATCGTGCTGAGCCCCTGTGCGAAGACGCCGGCGGCAACTAACAGCATTACCACGCCAGCAAACGCATCGGCCATGCCGCGATAGGCCACTTCCAGACCGGAAAAGACGTTCTGCGTATTGAAACCGCGCAAAAACTCCAGCACTGCGGCGAGCAGCATGCAGATCACCAGGATAGTGATGATATGGAGTTCCGGTCCCCATTTCCCGTCGAAAATCAGCACCCCGATGATCGGCGTAAACGGCAGAATGGCGTAGAAAGACGGCGCAGTGGTGGTGATGTCTTTCACATCCAGCATCTCTGCGGTGATGTTCTCTTTTTTATCCAGGTAGCGCTGCCAGAAATAGTGCGCGATGGCCATAAAGATAATGGCAGCGATGGAGATCGGCAGCGTAGTTTTGAACGCGAAGTCGATGAGCGGCATCTCTGCCGCTTTCGCGGCCAATACCACATCCCCTGAGGTGGGGGATAAAATAATCGCCGCCGGAGAGGCGCAAATAGCAGCGGCGGCCCCGCGGCTTATCCCTACGTTCACCATTACCGGGAAGAGCGTTGCCATTAGTAATACGCCAAGCCCGGTAGCGGAGGAGACCGCCAGGGACATCAGGCAAGCGACAAAATAGGCGGCGATCATTAATAAATAGGGCGAGTTAATGAAACGCAGCGGTCGGGAAGCGAGCTTAACGACCATGTCGTTGGCGCCGATATGGGTCATATAAGCGGCAAACCCACACAGCATCATGATCATCATGCCCAGGTCGCCACCGCGGCTCATCAGCAAGATTTTGATGTATTCAACGATGTCTGTAGCGGTGTAACCCGTGCTGGTAGCGCTCCCCGGCAGGACTTTGTGTCCCATCAGCGCACTGACGATTAACAACGTCAGACCGCCGACAAACAGCACGCCGGTGGCAGAGTAACCTTTAATGATATAGCGTGCGACACCCACAATTACCACGACGCCAATCAGAAGTTCAATAAACGTTAACATAATGTTCTGGATCCAAGGGTAAAGAACAAGAAAAATGACTGCCGGAAAAGGAAGAAATGCAATGTGCCGAATAACCGCTAAAGAGTAGATGATTAAAATCAAAGAAGAATCGTTTTGCGAATATTATCGCGCATTTTTGCTTATTTCCCGCAAAATGGCAGAAATACAGTTGCGAGGTTCGCAAAAAATCATGGGCGTACTGGGCGCTGAAAAGTGGTCGATTGTTCGCAAAAGAAGGCGCAAACCCTGAGCGGGCAGCGAGACCATCGCGCGTTCCTCTATTCGTGTCTCTTTGCGTAACCGAATGCTGATCCTGCTTGCTGCACTGTGATTGTCGATGGTTGTCATCCCGGCGGGGTACACATTGCTTCATCGTTGTCGCTAATTTATGAGCAAAATGCCGCGTCTCGTTTGCGCGACGTAGCATTTTTGAGGTGGTTAATTCTTAACCATTGATGCGGATCCCAAATAAACAGTATCTTTGAAAAAACTTAGCGACATTTATCACTTTTTGATGAATAACGACTGGACAAAAGTCTTCACAATTGTTGTACTGTAACTCGACACAGCATTTGTGTCGTTTTTCATGTAAAGGTAATATTGATGTCTAAGATTAAAGGTAACGTTAAGTGGTTTAATGAATCCAAAGGATTCGGTTTCATTACTCCGGAAGATGGCAGCAAAGACGTGTTCGTACACTTCTCTGCAATCCAGAGCAATGGTTTCAAAACTCTGGCTGAAGGTCAGCGTGTAGAGTTCGAAATCACTAACGGTGCCAAAGGTCCTTCTGCTGCTAACGTAATGGCTATCTAAGTTAGCAATAAGACAGAATTATAAAACCCGCCTCTAAGGCGGGTTTTTTTTGCCCTTAATTCGCATTGACGCTGGAAAACAACCAGAAGGCGAGCGCCGTCATCGCAAATGATCCGAGCAGGTTAACGGCCACGTTAAGCAAAGCCCAGCTAAAACGTCCTTCCTGTAATAAAAACACCACCTCCGCTGAAAACGTTGAAAACGTAGTCAGACCACCGCAAAAACCCGTGGTCAGTAACACTTTCCACATCGGGTCGATATGAGTCATGCGGTTAAACCAGGCCAGTCCCATCCCAATGATAAACGCCCCGGCTAAATTCGCTGTCAGTGTACCCAGCGGAATAGCATGATGGGCGGGGTTAAATTTCATGCTGAGCGCCCATCGCGCCACGCTACCCGTCCCGCCACCAATAAATACAGCTAAAAGAAGTTGTAACACGCGGAAATCCTGCTATTTGATTTGTTAAAGTGGTGAGTGTAGCGCCGAAGCGGAAGACTGGCTATGGCGACAGAAGCAGGAGAAAACGATGATTGTTGCAGCAGGGCAGTTTGTTGTTACCCCGGACTGGCAAATGAATGCCCATACGTGTGTCACATTGATGGCGCAAGCGGCGCGCCAGCAGGCGTCGCTGTTGGTACTTCCTGAGGCGTTACTGGCGCGAGATGACAATGACCCTCATATGTCTGTGAAATCGGCCCAGACGCTTGATGGCGGCTTTTTAACCCTGTTGCTTGAGGAGAGCCGCAAAAATACGCTAACAACTATTCTGACCATTCATGTGCCTTCCTCGACGGGAAGGGCGGTAAATACGCTGGTGGCGCTGCGCGAAGGGCATATTCTTACCCGGTACGCCAAACTGCACCTTTACGATGCGTTTAACATGCAAGAGTCGGCGCGTGTGGATGCGGGGCATGAAATCGCACCGTTAATTGACGTAGACGGGATGAAGGTCGGGTTAATGACCTGCTATGATCTGCGCTTTCCTGAGCTGGCGTTGTCATTGGCATTACAGGGGGCAGATATTCTGGCACTTCCTGCAGCATGGGTGCGGGGCCCGCTCAAAGAGCAGCACTGGACGACGTTACTGGCGGCGCGAGCGCTGGACACGACCTGTTATATCGTGGCCTCAGGTGAATGTGGCAATAAGAATATTGGTCAGAGTCAGGTACTCGACCCGCAGGGAGTGGTTATTGCGGCGGCGGGAGAGGTCCCGCAACTTATCATGGCGGAGGTTACGCAGCAGCGTTTATTGCAGACGCGGGAGAAATTACCCGTACTACGAAATCGCCGTTTCGCTCCACCGCAACTGATGTGATGTTTTTTTAAACAATGCTTGATTCATCTCGTTACAGATTGCTATTGTGTGCGCGCGTCGAATGACCGTTAATGACATCAGGTTATAATGGTGCTTTACGCAGTCCGTTTTATGAAAGAAGGTATCTATGGGTGAGATTAGTATTACCAAATTGCTGGTCGTGGCCGCACTGGTCGTTCTGCTGTTTGGTACCAAAAAACTTCGTACGCTGGGCGGAGATCTGGGCACAGCGATCAAGGGCTTTAAAAAAGCCATGAATGACGATGACACCACGGCGAAGAAAACTGCGGAAGACGACGTTCCGGCCGAAAAGCTTTCTCATAAAGAGTAAGCATGTTCGTGCAACATAAAAAAACCGGCATTACGCCGGTTTTTTTATTGCAAGTGTAATCAGATATTACTGCATTATTTCACTTCAATACCTTTAGCTTGCAGGTCGGCGTGGTAGGACGAACGCACGAACGGACCGCATGCAGCATGGGTGAAGCCCATCGCCAGCGCTTCCGCTTTCATTTCATCAAACTCTTCCGGACTGACATAACGCTGTACAGGTAGATGGTGGCGGCTTGGCTGCAGATACTGGCCCAGCGTCAGCATGGTAACGCCGTGGCGGCGCAGGTCGCGCATGACGTCAATGATTTCAGCATTGGTTTCCCCAAGTCCCACCATCAGGCCAGATTTGGTGGGGATCTCCGGATGCGCTTCTTTAAAGCGCTCCAGCAGTTTTAGTGACCAGTTATAGTCTGCTCCCGGACGGACCTGGCGGTAAACGCGCGGTACGTTCTCCAGGTTGTGGTTAAACACATCCGGCGGGGTAGCCGTCAAAATATCCAGCGCGCGGTCCATACGACCACGGAAGTCTGGTACCAACGTCTCAATCTTGATGGCGGGGTTTTTCTCGCGAATCGCACTGATACAGTCAGCGAAATGCTGAGCACCGCCATCACGCAGATCGTCACGGTCTACCGAGGTGATCACGACGTAACGTAACGCCATATCAGCAATAGTCTGAGCCAGTTTTTTCGGCTCGTTGGCATCCGGCGCAACCGGGCGACCGTGAGCCACATCGCAGAACGGGCAGCGGCGCGTACAGATCGCGCCAAGAATCATAAAGGTCGCCGTGCCGTGATTGAAACACTCTGCCAGGTTCGGGCAGGACGCTTCTTCGCAAACCGAGTGCAGCCCATTTTTGCGCATGGCCGCCTTGATGCCCTGAATACGGGACGAGTCAGCCGGAAGTTTGATTTTCATCCATTCCGGTTTTCTTAACAGGGCTTCGCGCTCTGTTGCCACGTTTTTAACCGGGATAAGAGCCATTTTATCGGCATCGCGGTACTTAACACCGCGTTCCATCACAATGGGTTTACTCATAGCGTGCGTGTTCCAGTTGCGGATAACGAAGTAAGTGTTTCAATTCAAGGGAATGTTGTATTTATCAACTATTTTTGAATTAATGACGTGCAGTATAGCACTGATAGGGGGCAGAAAGCAGCCTGGCAACGGGGCAAAATGTAAAATAGTTGTTGTTTTGTACGCTTTGCCCAATAGGGATTAGCCATTTTGCCAGGCTGAGGCGGATTTCAGAAAGCCCGGCGAATAACGTTAATAACGTTTTCAAGTACCGGATCACGCAGGCTTAACTTATTGTAATACAGAGAAACGTCCATTCTTTCGTTACTGACTGGCGGAAAATCAATTTCTACCAGAGGCCAGCACGCGCTAAAAAGCTTGAACAGGCGAGTTGGCATCAGCCCTAACATATCACTGTTACCAATCAGTGCTGCGATAGTAAACATATTGTAACTGCTAAAGCTGACCTGACGTTCAGGGAACAGATCCTGAACTCGCTGACGCAACGCACTCAGGTTTTGTCCCTCTAGCATCAATAAAGTGTGTTCATAGTGTTGCAGGACATCTTCATTGATGGTCGAGCGCAGGCAGGGGTGCCCTTCGCGACAAACCAGCATTAACCGATCAGTATACAGTGCATGATGGCTCAGGGTGCGGGCTGTCGGGATATTGGTGTCAATGATGAGATCGGTCTGGAACTGACTGAGTTGGTTTTCGGCATCATGGATAGGGATATTGCGCATCACCAGATGCGGCGCGCTCTCTTTGATAGCCTGCCAGATAACGGGAATAACAATCGCGCCCAGCGAAGGGGGGGTACCGATGGTAATAGTTCGTTGTTTATCATAACTACCGGTAAGATCCAGCGCACCGAGAATCGACTCCAGACCCTGACTAATATACTCATGCAAATGCGAAGCATAGGCGGTTGGCGTCACGCCCTGGCCTTTGCGAATAAAAAGCGGATCGGGAAATATTGTTCGTAATTTTTGAATGGATTGACTAATTGCGGATGGCGTCAGGTTAAGCACTCGCGCGGCATTCACAATCCCTTTGTGTACATATACTGCCTCAAAGATGGTCAATAAATTGAGGTCAATATTGCGTAACGTTCTGAAGATTTGCGGTTTATCATCTTCGGGGCGCTCGGCTATTTTCTGTTCCGACAGGTTATTATAATCCACGCTTGTACTCCGTAATCATTCACATTATGAATGATAGTTGAATTTATTATTTATGGTGATGTGTAATTTAAGCTGATTTTTCTTCACATATCATCAGTATGGATGGTTTTCAGCATGATGCAGGGCATTAAGCTTAAATTTAATCCGGCTATGCGCAATTCGACGTCGCAGCAAATGTGCCATGCGTTGCGAATTAACCGGATCAGGCAGGTATTTTGAAAATAGAGAAGAGAACTGCGATTGTAAAGTATAACTGAGGGAAATAAATAACGACTTGCTTAAAAAGCAAGCCGTTATACATCGTATATTAAGTGGCAGTATATATATGTGGCGGATTGTTTAGCTGTGCTAAAAGATGGCTAATAAGCACGGGTCTTATTTTGTCCATATTGGCATCAGGCATGAAATGTTTAACCTGCGTCATTTCCATTCCGGCATACCCACATGGATTGATGCGTAAAAAAGGGGTTAGATCCATCGCGATATTCAGCGCCAGGCCATGAAATGAGCAACCTTTACGAATGCGTAACCCCAGCGAACAGATCTTTTTATCCTGCACATAAACACCCGGTGCATCGGCGCGTGCACGCGCTTCAATACCCCATTCCGCCAGTGTATCGATGACAGTTTGTTCCATCACGGTGACAAGTTCACGGACGCCAAGTTTACGACGCTTGAGGTTTATTAATAGGTACATGACCTGCTGACCAGGACCATGATAGGTGACCTGGCCGCCACGATCGCTTTGTATCACCGGAATATCACCGGGGGAGAGTACATGCTCAGCTTTACCTGCCTGTCCTTGAGTAAAGACCGGGTTATGTTCAACCAGCCAGATTTCGTCAGGCGTGCTCTCGGTGCGGGTTTCCGTGAATTCATGCATTGCCTCAGACACAGGGTCGTAGGGCTGCAGGCCAAGGTTACGGATTAGGATTGTATCCTGAGACAAAACAGCATCTCCGGGAGAAGAAAAGGTGAGGGGAGTATATCACAGAGAGGGTGTTACCCGACCAGCGGCCCGGTAACACCTGCTTAATTACAGCACCATACGAACAATTTCAATATTGCCCAGTTCTTCGTACAGTGTCTCAACTTGCTCAATATGCGTGGCGGTGATGGTGATGGATACCGAGTGGTAATTGCCTTTGCTGCTCGGTTTTACCTGCGGAGAGTAATCACCGGGCGCATGGCGCTGTACCACTTCAACCACCAGATCAACCAGCTCTGGTTTCGCCAGTCCCATCACTTTGTAAGTAAAGGGAGTCGGGAATTCAAGCAGTTCTTTGAGATTGGTTTTCATGTCAGCTCCGGCGTAAAAATAATAACTCCTGCCGAAAGGGCAGGAGTTTTTGAGATGCTTAGTATATGGGGACGGAAATCACACTTTCAAGTGTTCGTTTTTTAGCCGAACCAGTGATGGAACATTAGCTTGATATAGTCGATGATTTTACCGAAGAAATTCCCTTCCTGGATTTCCTGCAGCACGACCAGAGGACGTTGTTCGATAGTTTTGCCGTCCAGTTGGAAGTTAATTGTGCCGACCACCTGATTTTTCTGCAACGGCGCGTGCAGTTCACTGGTGGTTAACACATAACTGGCCTTCAGATCTTTCATACGGCCACGTGGGATAGTCAGATAGACGTCTTTATCAACACCCAGCGAAGCGCGATCGTTGTCACCGAACCAGGCTGGTTCTGAGGCGAATTCTTTGCCTGCTTTCAGCGGACTCACGGTTTCGAAGAAACGGAAACCCCATGTCAGCAGTTTTTTACTTTCGGCTTCACGCCCTTTGAACGTTCTGCCGCCCATAACTGCGGAGATCAGGCGCATCTGGCCTTCGGTTGCAGAGGCCACCAGGTTGTAACCCGCTTTGTCCGTATGACCGGTTTTAATACCGTCGACATTCAGACTGTTATCCCACAGCAGGCCGTTACGGTTGGTCTGGCGGATACCGTTAAAGGTGAACTCTTTCTCTTTGTAGATGGAATATTCGTTTGGCACATCACGAATCAGCGCCTGGCCAATCAATGCCATGTCACGCGCGGAGCTGTATTGCCCCTCAGCATCCAGACCATGAACAGTCTGGAAGTGGGAGTTCTGCAGGCCAAGCGCGTTAACGTAGTTATTCATCAGACCGACAAACGCGTCCTGGCTGCCAGCAACATAATCTGCCATCGCCACACAGGCGTCGTTACCAGACTGCAAGTTGATACCACGGATGAGTTGTGAAACCGGAACTTGCATACCCGGTTTCAGGAACATCAGAGAAGAGCCACGGAACACCGGGTTGCCGGTTGCCCACGCGTCATTGCCGATCGTGACCAGATCGCTATCTTTGAATTTCCCCGCTTTCATTGCCTGGCCGATGACGTAGCTGGTCATCATTTTCGTCAGGCTGGCCGGATCGCGACGCGAATCGGCGTTCTGTTCTGTCAACACCTTGCCGGAGTTGTAATCGATGAGGATCCAGGATTCGGCATCAATCTGTGGCGCGCCAGGAATCATGGTCTTGATATTGAGGTCATCAGCATGGGCTGTGCCGAGGGTGGCGGCAGTCAGTGCCGTGGTGAGCGCCAGGCGCTGTACGAAACGAACGGAGAGAGTGGTCTTCATGGTCTGAACAACGACATCCGTGATGGAGTTAAAAAAAGTGCCCTACTATAGCAAAAGCTATTCTGACAGGCATCCGACTTTCCGCATGACTTTGTTAATGCTATTTACAGTGGTTGACAAAGTCAGATGCCAAATCTGTTATTGCGCGTTGGTTACAAAAGACTGTAACTGCGCTTCATTTTGCAGACGCTGTTGCAAGGCACTGGCGTCTGATTTATTGCTAAAAGGCCCGAGCTGGATACGCCACACCGCGCCGTTTTGCACCACCCGGCCCGGTACAGAAAATTGCTGGGCCAGGCGCTGCTGGTATTGTTGCGCGCGCGTCTGATCGCTGACTGCGCCAACCTGCACCATATAGCTTCCGCTGGCCGCAGCCGGCGCCGCGGATGTCGCAACGTGGCCTTGTACGGAACCTGGCGCGGTGATCGGTGCCGTTACGGGAGCTGTGCGCGTTGCCGGTGCCGGGGTGGCCACTGGCGCAGCGGTCACGGGTGGCGTGGTCTGCGTCGTCACAGCAGGCGCAGCAGGTTCGCTGCCCTCAAGTACGCCTGCATGCAGCGGCGTCGGCGCACCCAGGAAACCGCCGCTACTTACTGGCTTTGTGTTGTCGTCACCTTTCAGCGTCGAATTGCTGATCATGCGCACGTTATCAGGAGCAGGTTGCGGTTGTGACGCGCCATTGCCATTCAAATCCGGGAGTGCCGGCAGGGCATAGGTTTGCTTCGCGATAGTGGTACAAACCGTACCCGGACCGGACATGGAACCGTCCTGCGCCACGATGATCGGGTCGATACGCACTTTGGTATTGTTCGACGTATTCAGGCGATCGGCTGCCGCACGCGACAATGAGATCACGCGATCGTTACCATAAGGGCCGCGATCGTTAATGCGTACCACCACCATGCGGCCATTCGCCAGGTTAGTGATACGGGCATAACTCGGAACAGGCAGCGTCGGGTGAGCGGCGGTCAGTTGTAACGGATCGAACGCTTCTCCCGTCGCGGTTAAATTACTCCCCGGTTCCGCATCATAAATAGCGGCAAATCCTGCCTGGCTGAACTGCGAAGGATTCTGCACAATTTTGTAGCTTTTGCCGTCACGCTCGTAATCCTGGTTTGCCGAAGGATTCGGCGTTTCAAAACGAGGCTCCGCACCGCTGATTTCAACGACCGGACCGTTGCACACCGGAGTAGGCGGCGCAACCATCGTCTTTTGCTGACCATCATCACTTGAACATGACGCCAGCAATACTGCTGCTATACAGACACCTGGCCATTGCTTACGCATTGCGCACCCCTTATACGCTTTTTGATAACATCTTCCTGTGGGTATGAATCGACATCACGATACCAAACCCCGCCATCAGTACAATCAGGGCTGAGCCCCCATAACTCACCAGCGGCAACGGTACGCCCACCACCGGCAGGATACCACTCACCATACCAATATTTACGAATACATAAACGAATAAAATCAACATCAAACCCCCCGCCATGACCCGGCCAAAGGTGGTCTGCGCGCGCGCGGCAATCCATAAGCCGCGCATGATCAGCAGTACATAAAGCCCAAGCAGGATCAAGATACCAATCAGCCCCAACTCTTCGGCAAGTACGGCAAAGATAAAGTCGGTGTGGCGCTCTGGCAAAAACTCCAGCTGCGACTGCGTGCCGTGCAACCAGCCTTTACCCTGTAACCCGCCGGAGCCGATGGCGATTTTGGACTGAATAATATGATAGCCCGCGCCGAGCGGATCGGTTTCCGGATCGAGCAACATCATGACGCGCTGGCGCTGATAATCGTGCATCAGGAAGAACCATAATATGGGAATAAACGCCGCTATCAGGAGAACGGCCACTAAGATGAGGCGCCAGCTCAGGCCGGATAAAAACAGCACGAAAAGACCGGACATAGCGATAAGGATAGCGGTACCGAGGTCGGGCTGAGCGGCTACCAGCAGCGTTGGCATAAATATCAGCACCAGCGCAATGGCAGTGTTTTTCAATGATGGCGGACATACGTCACGGTTGATAAAACGCGCCACCATTAGCGGTACGGCGATTTTCGCAATTTCAGATGGCTGGAAACGCACTACCCCTAAATCAAGCCAGCGTTGGGCGCCTTTGGAGATCGCCCCGAAAGCATCAACGGCGACCAGCAGGATGACGCAAAAAACATAAAGATAGGGTGCCCAGCCTTCATAGACGCGAGGGGGAACCTGCGCCAGTACAACCATCGCGATAAGGCCCATGGCTATCTGGCCGACTTTACGCTCCGTCATGCCGATATCCTGCCCGCTGGCGCTCCAGATAACCATCGCGCTATAGAACAACAGCGCCAGCACAATCAGCAAGAAGGCGGGATCGATATGGATTTTATCCCAGAACGATTTTTTGTTCGGATTATCCGTCATGATTATTGGTCCTCTGCCGCTGTTGATGCCGGGTTTTCCGACGGCAAATCAGTATTGTTATCGCCAAGCATGATATGGTCGAGGATCTGGCGCATAATTGTACCCACCGCAGGGCCGGCACCGCCGTTTTCCAGAATCATTGCCACTGCAACCTGGGGATTATCGTAAGGTGCAAATGCCGTCATCAGCTTATGGTCACGCAGACGTTCGGCGATGCGATGCGCATTATAGGTTTCGTTAGCTTTCAGTCCGAAGACCTGGGCTGTACCGGATTTTGCCGCGACTTTGTAAGGTGAACCGGCGAAATATTTATGCCCGGTACCGTTGGGGCGGTTTGCCACGCCATACATCCCATCTTTGGCGATTTCCCAGAAGCCGGAGTGCACATCGCCAACCTGTTTTTGCGTCGGCTGTTGCCAGGGAACCTGTTTACCGTCTTCCATCGTGCTCATTAATAAGTGTGGAACTTTGACAACGCCGTCGTTAATCAGCGTCATCATTGCTTTATTCATTTGTACGGGCGTTGCGGTCCAGTAACCCTGGCCAATCCCGACGGGGATCGTGTCCCCCTGATACCAGGGTTTCTTAAAGCGTTTAAGCTTCCATTCGCGCGTGGGCATATTACCCGAGCGCTCTTCAGCCAGGTCGATACCGGTATACTGACCGTAACCAAACTTGGTCAGCCACTCGGCAAGTCGGTCAATACCCATGTCGTAGGCGACCTGATAGAAGAAGGTATCTGCAGACTCTTCCAGCGATTTGGTGACATTCAGGCGGCCATGCCCCCATTTTTTCCAGTCACGATAACGTTTTTCTGAACCCGGCAGTTGCCACCAGCCTGGGTCGAAGAGGGTGGTGTTCCGGGTGATTACCCCGGCGCTCAGCGCTGAAACGGCAACATAGGGTTTCACCGTTGATGCAGGTGGATAAACCCCTTGCGTGGCGCGGTTAACCAGCGGCGTGTTCGGATCATTGAGTAGCGCGGTGTAATCCTTGCTGGAGATGCCGTCAACAAACAGGTTCGGGTCATAGCTCGGCGTAGAAACCAGCGCGAGAATGGCGCCATTGCGCGGGTCGGTCACCACGACCGCCGCACGGCTCCCCTGCAGCAGGGTTTCGATATATTGCTGCAGTTTCAAATCCAGCGTCAGGTAGATGTCATGCCCGGCTTGCGGGGGGACTTCTTTTAACTGGCGAATAACGCGCCCGCGGTTGTTAACTTCAACTTCTTCGTAACCGGTTTGTCCATGCAACACATCTTCGTAATAGCGCTCGATGCCGAGTTTACCAATGTCATGCGTGGCCGCGTAGTTTGCCAGCTTGCCTTCTTTATCCAGTCGTTCGACGTCTTTATCGTTTATTTTAGATACGTAGCCGATCACGTGTGTCAGCGCCGAGCCGAACGGATAGTAACGGCGCTTATAGCCTTTTACTTCCACGCCAGGGAACCGATACTGATTGACCGCGAAGCGCGCCACTTGCACTTCATTCAGGTTGGCTTTGACCGGAATCGAGGTGAAGCGGTGGGAGCGGGAGCGCTCCTTTTTGAAGTTGGCAATGTCCTCATCCGTCAGATCCACCACGTCACGCAACGCATTGAGTGTTTGCTCAACGTTATCGACTTTCTCCGGCATCATCTCAATCTGATAGATTGTGCGGTTCAGCGCCAGCGGCGTGCCGTTGCGATCATAGATAATGCCGCGACTTGGCGGAATAGGGACCAGTTTGATGCGGTTCTCGTTAGAACGCGTCTGGTAGTCAGCATGACGAACAATTTGCAGATTATAAAGGTTGGCGATGAGCACGCCAGTGAGCAGCAAAATCCCTGCAAAAGCGACAAGAGCCCGGCGCACAAACAGCGCAGACTCAGCCGAATAGTCGCGAAAAGAATTCTGTAATTTCATCCGCTGCTTAGTTTACCTGGTGGTCATTACTCACGATGATAAGGATGGTTGGTCGTGATGCTCCATGCGCGATATAAACTTTCCGCAACCAGCACTCGCACCAGCGGGTGAGGAAGCGTCAGCGCAGAGAGTGACCAGCTTTGTTCTGCTGCAGCTTTACATGCGGGGGATAACCCTTCCGGGCCGCCGATGAGCAGGCTGACATCCCGTCCATCCTGTTTCCAGCGTTCCAGCTCATTTGCCAGCTGCGGCGTATCCCAGGGTTTTCCGGGGATATCAAGGGTGACGATCCGATTTTTACCTGCCGCAGCAAGCATCAGTTCACCCTCTTTGTCGAGAATACGCTTGATATCTGCGTTTTTTCCGCGCTTGCCCGCCGGGATTTCTACCAGCTCAAAAGGCATATCTTTCGGGAAACGACGCAGATATTCAGTAAACCCGGTTTGTACCCAGTCCGGCATTTTTGTGCCGACGGCTACCAGTTGCAACTTCACGCATTAACCCCAGAGTTTTTCCAGTTCATACAGGCGGCGACTCTCTTCCTGCATTACGTGGACGATAACATCACCCAGGTCTACGACGATCCAGTCGGCAGCATTTTCACCTTCCACACCCAGTGGGAGCATACCTGCGGCACGGGATTCCTGAACCACATGATCCGCGATGGACGTGACGTGGCGAGTGGATGTGCCGGTGCAGATTATCATACAGTCGGTGATACTGGATTTGCCGTGAACGTCGAGTGCGACGATGTCCTGACCTTTCAGGTCATCAATTTTGTCGATTACAAAATCCTGGAGTGCTTTACCCTGCAAGTGTTCCCCCTGGGGTGTACGTGAAAATGGTGTAAATAAATGGCCTGACATTATACCTGAACTGCGACCTTTGTCGGGACAAATGTCCGACCCTGGCTTTTAAAAAGTGGGCTATCATCCCACCCCATGAGTGAGATTGCATCGCCATTTTTGTAAAACAATTTCTGCAAGGCCGAAGATAGCGGTGCGGAGGATAGCAGCCTGTCCGTGTGTGTCAATGACCAGACTCGTGGGAGAGGCGTGCCGGATGAAAAAACGGTCGTTAATCCTCTGCTTGCCACACCGCGCGGCTATTGAGGACACGCAACGTGGAAAAATCATCATGGATATCAATTACGCTCCAGGTACCTTGATCCACACGAAAATGCCATAACGATGCCGCCGGCATCTTAAGTAAACTGGCGATGAGCAGGCTCAATACGCCCTGATGGCTGACGATCAGTAAATTTTCCGCCGGTCCCCAGAGGGGAATCTGACGGATAAAGTCTTGTACACGCGCGGAAAACGCCTGAAAACCCTCACCATTGGTAGGAACGGCATTTTGCCAGTCGGCGCACCATGCGGCATAGCTCTGCGGATCTTCTCGTGTCAGGTCCCGGTGGTGGCGCATCTCCCAGTCACCAAAAAACATCTCATTGAGCAACGGCGTTGAGTGTTGAACGATGTTGCGATCGTTCAGGACCAGTCTTGCCGTGTGCTGCGCACGTTCGAGTTCGCTACAGATCACCCGGTCGAAAGGCACTTCGCGTAGCAGGTGATGGAGCGTTTGCGCCTGTGCAATCCCCCTGGCGGTTAACGGAGTGGGTGAGTGACCACTGTAAAGCCCTGCAACATTTGCTTCGGTTTCCCCATGTCGAATCAACCAGAGTCGCATTGTTTTCTCCCGTGCGGTTTTCTGCACGAAGTTTATCATTACGCCCTTATTCCTGGTGGTTTTTCGATTAAAATAGCGTTTTTGCCCGGAGCAGAAGATGGCTTTATTTCACAGCGCGCACGGCGGAAATATCCGTGAGGCCGCTGCTATGGTGGGGGTTTCAGCCGAGGATTTGTTGGATTTCAGTGCGAATATCAACCCGGCAGGAATGCCAGCGTCATTGAAACAGGCGCTACTGAATAACGTTGCAGTGGCTGAGCGTTACCCGGATCCCGATTACCAGCAATTACATCAGGCACTTGCCGCACATCATCAGGTTCCCGCCGACTGGATCCTTGCGGGCAACGGTGAAACCGAATCGATATTTACACTGGTAAAAGGTCTTTTGCCGCGCCGGGTGATGCTCGTCACCCCGGGGTTTGCCGAATATCGTCGCGCCTTGCAGCTTTCAGGGTGCGATATTGTCGATTATGCGCTGCGTGAAGAGGATGGCTGGCAGATAACGGAGGCCATTCTTGATGCGCTTACGGGTGGCGTTGACTGTCTGTTCCTCTGCACGCCCAACAATCCCACGGGCCTGTTGCCGGATGCTTCACTGATGCATGACATTGCCGCGCGCTGCAGGCAGCTCGGTATTACACTGGTGCTGGATGAAGCCTTTATGGATTTCCTGAGCGATCGCGACGGATTTATACCCCATCTCGCTGAAAATCGGCATATTTGGGTGCTGCGTTCCCTGACCAAGTTTTATGCTATTCCGGGGTTGCGGCTGGGATATTTGCTCAGCAGTAACACCCAGGCTGTCGCTCGTATGCGCGAGCAGCAAATGCCCTGGTCTATTAATGCCTTTGCGGCACTGGCGGGGGAGGTGGTCTTAAACGATAGCGCGTATCAAAAAGAAACCTGGGAATGGCTCAACAGGGAACGTCCGCGTTTGCGCCAGGCCCTGGAAAATATGCCCGGGCTGTCCGTCTGGCAGGGGGTGGCGAACTATCTGTTCCTGCGCTGTGATACGGGCATTGACCTGCAGCAGGCGCTGCTCCGACAGCACATTTTGATTCGTAGTTGTGCAAATTATCCGGGGCTTGATGCGCGCTACTACCGTGTTGCGGTGCGTAGCGCGTCAGAAAACGATCGGTTGATTGCGGCGCTGGATGATGTGCTCAGCGATAGAGGCCGTGCTGATTAATATAATTGAGCACCGAGGCGGGAAGCAGGTCATCGCAATTCTCGCCTTTTTCCAGCCTTTCACGGATGAGCGTGGCGGAAATGTTGAACCACGGCGTTTCCGCTAAATAAATTTTCCCGGCAGGAAGCGTATGTAAATCATCTGCGTTATGTGTCAGATGGTCTTCCAGCCACTGCTGATCGGCCTCATTTTCCATGGCTAACGGGTAGCCAGGACGGCGGCAGACAATTAAATGGCTGTTGTTCAGAATGGTTTCATAATGGTGCCATGTCGGAAACGTCAGCAGCGAATCCTGACCAATAATGAAGGCCAGCGAGCGCGTTGGCCCTTGCTCTTCGCGCCATGCCTGCAAGGTTTGCGCCGTGTACGAAGGGCTTTCACGCCGCAGTTCGCGCTCATCAAGGGCAAAAAGCGGTTTGTCGTTGATAGCCAGTTCCACCATGGCTTTACGCTGTTCGCTCGTTGCCTCAGGCTGTGGGCGATGGGGAGGCACGTTATTGGGCATGATAATGACGCGTGACAGCCCAATCTGGTTTGCCAGCGCTTCGACCGGTTTCAGGTGCCCATAGTGAACAGGATCAAAAGTACCGCCAAAAAGTGCCTGCAACTGATTCATATCAACCATCAATAAAAACGTCTGCCAGTGCCTTATGACAGAGTAGCAGAGAAAGTCCTTCCAGCTCCGCCCACACCGACTGACCAAAATCCTGTTTCACGATTAATTCAATACGCGTAAGCAGATGTACGGCCTGGCGCAATTGCTCATTGCTCAGACGTTGTAGCGCTTCACCGATAATGCCGCGCCGATTTTGCCAGACCCGATGTTTATCAAACAGCGAACGCAGCGGCGTATGGGCAGACTGTCGTTTTAGCGTCACCAGTAACGTCAACTCGCGCTGGAGGGTACGCAGCAGGATAACCGGTTCACTGGCTTCAAGTTTAAGTTGATGCAATATATGAAGCGCGCGCTTACTTTTTCCGGCAAGCAGGGCGTCTACCCAGTGAAAGGGCGTAAAGTGAGCGGCATCGTTAACGGCCTGCTCCACTCGCGGCAGCGTCAATTTACCGTCCGGGAACAGCAGCGCCAGTCTTTCCAGCGCCTGCGAGGCGGCCAGCAAGTTGCCTTCGTAGCAGTAGCAAAGCAGCTGACTGGCGGCGTCATCCAGTTGCAGATTGTTCTGCTTCGCGCGCGCGGCAATCCAGCGAGGTAGATTGGCCTGCTCCGGGGTTTGACAACTGACAGAAACGCTGCGATTAGCCAGAGCAGTATACCAGGCGGCGTTTTCCTGGGCCCGGGTCAGCTTATTTCCACGCACAATCAATATCAGATCGTCATGAAGCAGACTCACCAACAGGGCGAGGCGTTCATTAAGCGCGGCGTTAGGCCCATTTTCAGGCAACTGTAATGACAGGATCTGACGGCTGGCAAACAGGCTCAGTGCCTGACAGATAGCGTAGATCGCATCCCAGTCCGTGCTGGCATCAATGATGAAAGCGTGATGTTCGGTGAAGTCTTGTGCGAAGGCGGCCTGACGTACGGCGTCATGGCTTTCCTGCAATAAAAGAGGGTCATTCCCCAGCAATAAATACGCCGCGCGCAGCCCTTCATTGAGCTGCGCGCGGAGTTGTTCCGGATACAGCTTAAGCATTAGCTACCCGGTTTCGCTGCGGGACGCGAGGACGACGGGTTTTTCTCGTTATCTGCCGCCTGTACGCTTGGCAGTTTACGGATCAACTGTTCCGCTGCTTTGTCATACATTTCCTGGAGGATGATGTCCTGTTCGGCATCTTTCGCCAGCGCTGTCTGCGGGTTATCAAAGAACGAGCGATACACCCGGGTATTAATGGGGTAGATATCATGGCCCGGAATCAGCACGGTGGCGTCAACTGTCAGCACTAACTGATACTCAGCAGTACGCCCGTCCTGGAAAATAGACGCGGTATCACGTGCGAGAGACATAGTACCAAGGCGAAGGGAAGGCACATCCTTACGCAATGAGCCTTTCTCCACCAGTTGCACGCCGTTCAGACGTAACTGATTACGTACAGCACGACTAAGAGGACCGTTCGGATCTGCGGAGTCGAAGATCATTGTGTTCATATTGCCTGGCACCTGCGCCGTATTGCGCAAGTGCCAGCCGCATCCGGCGGTGAGAAGCACCGCCAGAGATAACAACCATGTTGCCAGATATCGCACGCTTCCTCCCGCGCTTAGCCAACGACCAGATTAAGCAGTTTACCGGGTACGTAAATCACTTTACGCACGGTAACGCCATCAAGATATTTTGCGACCAGCGGTTCCTGGCCTGCACGCTCACGGACCTGCTCTTCGGTCGCGTCAACGGCAACGGTGATTTTACCGCGCACTTTACCGTTAACCTGCACAACAACCAGCGTGGTGTTTTCGACCATCGCTGCGTCGTCTGCAACCGGCCACGGCGCGTTATCGATATCGCCTTCGCCGCCCAGTTCTTTCCACAGGGTGAAGCTTGCGTGCGGAGTGAACGGGTTAAGCATGCGAACAACCGCCAGCAGCGCTTCCTGCAGCAGAGCACGATCCTGCTCGCCCGCTGTCGGAGCCTTCGACAGTTTGTTCATCAATTCCATAATCGCCGCAATCGCAGTATTGAAGGTCTGACGACGACCAATATCATCAGTGACTTTAGCGATAGTTTTATGAACATCACGGCGCAGCGCCTGCTGGTCTTCGCTCAGTGCGTGGGTATCCAGTGCCACAACCGGGCCGAGCGCTTTATGTTCATAAGCCAGTTTCCAGACACGTTTCAGGAAGCGGTTTGCCCCTTCCACGCCGGACTCCTGCCATTCCAGCGTCATATCCGCTGGCGAAGCAAACATCATAAACAGACGCACGGTGTCTGCACCGTAACGTTCCACCATTTCCTGCGGATCGATACCGTTGTTTTTCGACTTAGACATTTTGCTCATGCCGGTATAGACCAGCTCATGGCCTGCCGCGTCTTTTGCCTTAATAATACGGCCTTTCTCGTCGCGCTCAACGATAGCGTCTTTTGGTGAAACCCAGTTACGTTCGCCATTCTCACCGACATAATAGAAGGCATCTGCCAGCACCATACCCTGACACAGCAGCTGTTTTGCCGGTTCGTCAGAGTTCACCATGCCGGCATCGCGCATCAGCTTGTGGAAGAAGCGGAAGTAGAGCAGGTGCATAATGGCGTGTTCGATACCACCGATATAGATGTCAACCGGCAGCCAGTAGTTCGCCGCTTTCGAATCCAGCATGCCTTCCTGATATTGCGGGCAGGTGTAACGCGCGTAGTACCAGGAGGACTCCATAAAGGTATCAAACGTATCGGTCTCTCTCAGCGCTGGCTGGCCGTTAACGGTGGTTTTTGCCCACTCAGGATCGGCTTTGATCGGGCTGGTGATGCCGTCCATGACCACATCTTCCGGCAGAATCACCGGGATCTGATCTTCTGGTGTTGGGATCACGGTACCGTCTTCCAGCGTCACCATCGGGATCGGTGCGCCCCAGTAACGCTGACGGGAAACGCCCCAGTCGCGCAGGCGGTAGTTCACTTTACGCTCGCCAACGCCCTGAGTCGCCAGTTTGTCGGCAATCGCGTTGAAGCCGTCTTCAAAACTCAGGCCGCTGAATTCGCCAGAGTTAAACAGGGTGCCTTTTTCGGTTAACGCCTGTTCTGACAGATCGGGTTCAGAGCCGTCTGCTGCCAGGATGACCGCTTTGATCGGCAGGTTATATTTGCTGGCAAATTCATAGTCGCGTTGGTCATGACCCGGAACGGCCATTACGGCGCCTGTGCCGTATTCCATCAGCACGAAGTTTGCCGCCCAGACTGGAATTTCTTCGCCAGTTAATGGGTGAACCGCTTTAAAGCCCGTATCGACGCCTTTTTTCTCCATGGTCGCCATATCTGCTTCGGCCACTTTGGTACTACGGCATTCATCGATAAAGGCTGCCAGTTCAGAATTGGTTGCCGCCGCTTTCTGCGCCAGCGGGTGACCGGCAGCTACCGCCAGGTAAGTGGCACCCATAAAAGTGTCCGGGCGGGTGGTGTAAACGGTCAGCGTTTTGTCATAACCGTTTACGTTGAAAGTGATTTCCACGCCTTCAGAACGGCCAATCCAGTTGCGCTGCATGGTTTTCACCGTGTCAGGCCACTGATCCATATGATCCAGGTCGTTGAGCAATTCTTCGGCATAGGCGGTGATTTTGATAAACCACTGCGGGATCTCTTTACGCTCAACCTTGGTGTCGCAGCGCCAGCAGCAGCCATCAATAACCTGCTCATTCGCGAGAACGGTCTGATCATTCGGGCACCAGTTCACTGCAGAGGTTTTCTTATACACCAGGCCTTTTTTATACAGTTCAGTGAAGAACTTCTGTTCCCAGCGGTAATATTCCGGCGTGCAGGTCGCCAGCTCGCGGCTCCAGTCATAGCCGAAGCCCAGCATTTTGAGCTGATTTTTCATGTAGGCGATGTTGTCGTACGTCCACGGCGCCGGGGCCGTGTTGTTCTTCACCGCCGCACCTTCTGCCGGCAGACCGAACGCATCCCAGCCAATCGGCTGCAGCACATTCTTACCGAGCATGCGCTGATAACGGGAAATGACATCACCGATGGTGTAGTTACGCACGTGGCCCATGTGTAGTCGGCCAGAAGGATAGGGAAGCATCGACAGGCAGTAATATTTTTCTTTGCTCTCGTCTTCAGTTACTTCGAAGGTACGCTTCTCTTCCCAGTGAAGCTGGACGTTGGATTCTATCTCTTCCGGGCGGTATTGCTCTTGCATGGCAGCCAGTGGTCCTGTATTTGCGATACAGCTACAAATGTAGCGTTTTACGTGGTTTTTCAGATCCGCATAGCATAGCCCAAACGACTTCGTCACAACAGCCTTTCGCACATTTAGCCTGCGAAAAGCCCTCGACGAGAATTTACGAACTCTGTGGGGTAATTGACAAAGCCAGCGGGAAATAACGTCTATTATTAGAACAGGTTAACTGCCCGGGAGAGGAAACAATGAACAAGGTTGCTCAATATTATCGCGAACTGGTTGCGTCATTGACCGAGCGGCTACGTAATGGCGAAAGGGATATCGACGCACTGGTAGCCCAGGCACGTCAACGCGTAAGCCAGACCGGGGAGCTAACGCGTACTGAAATCGAAGAGCTCACGCGTGCGGTACGCCGCGATCTGGAAGAGTTCGCTCGCAGCTATGAAGAAAGCCATGACGATGTCACCGACAGCGTATTTATGCGAGTCATCAAAGAGAGTTTATGGCAGGAACTGGCGGATATCACCGATAAAACGCAGCTGGAGTGGCGTGAGGTATTTCAGGATCTTAATCATCACGGGGTTTACCACAGTGGCGAAGTGGTGGGGCTTGGTAACCTGGTGTGCGAGAAATGTCACTTTCATCTGGCGATTTATACGCCGGAGGTGCTGCCGCTGTGTCCGAAATGCGGTCATGACCAGTTCCAGCGTAGACCGTTTGAGCCCTAGGAAAACGCAAAACGGCAACGTCAGTTGTCGTTTTTAGTGTTTGCACCCTCTCCCGTGGGAGAGGGCCGGGGTGAGGGCATCAGACCGCACTGTAGAAGGTCAGGCGTTCCGCCAGTAAATCCACAAACCCCTGGCGATCCACATCAACCATGACGGTGGCATTCGGTTTATTTCCCGTCAGGAAATAGTAATCCACCACCGTCATTCCCTGAGTATATTTGCCCTGCGTTTCCACCCCCACCCAGCGTTCCACGGTGGTGAAGAGGTCCGGTTTCAGCAGCCAGGCGATAGTACATGGGTCGTGCAACGGCGCGCCGACAAACCCCCATTTTTCCTGCTTGTGGTACTCCATAAAGAAGTCGAGCAACTCGGCAACGATAGTGGAAATAGGGTTGCCGATAGCACGGAAGCGTTCGATGTCCTGCACATGAATTTGCGCGCGATGGGTGACATCCAGCCCCGCCATTACCACCGGAATACCCGACTGGAAGACAATTTCGGCGGCTTCCGGGTCGACATAAATATTAAATTCCGCCGCGGGCGTCCAGTTTCCAAGGGACATCGCACCACCCATAATCACAATACGGTTGATTTTGCTGTGCAATTCCGGGTGGCTGTTTAGCAGCAGGGCTACGTTAGTTTGTGGGCCGGTCGACACGATAGTGAGCGGAACAGGACTTTCACGCAGTACCTTTGCCATCAGTTCCACGGCGGTGCATACCTGTGGCGCAAAAGCGGGCTCTGGCAGCGCAGGGCCGTCCAGACCACTTTCCCCATGCACGTTATCGGCGATGATAA
The DNA here is from genome assembly GCA_901456055.1 of Phytobacter ursingii. Classification (GTDB taxonomy): domain Bacteria; phylum Pseudomonadota; class Gammaproteobacteria; order Enterobacterales; family Enterobacteriaceae; genus Phytobacter; species Phytobacter ursingii. The sequence goes on along the minus strand of CABDWT010000019.1, from coordinate 322,853 downwards.
GCTCACGCATCAGAGGTTTGACGGCGCCGCCCGCTACCGGGATATCACTACGCTTGAGCAGAGTAAGCATACGCAGCACATTATGCAGGGTTTTTTCCGGTGTCTGGTTACCCGCTGATGAGGTGATGGCTTTTACATCGAGTTCGGGCGAGGCGAGGGCAAGAACAATTGCGATTGCGTCATCATGACCCGGATCGCAATCAAGAATGATGGGCTGAACCATAGTAACTCCTTGTTAGCATTACTGTGCGGCAAGGTTAAAACGTTGCTGTAAATCAGACGAGAAGTGAAAACACAAAGCGTGATGAGACGCGCATTCTGAGGAATGCGCGTCGAATTGATTAATGCAGGATTTTGGCGAGGAAGTCTTTTGCACGTTCAGATTTTGGATTGGCGAAAAACTCTTCTTTCGCCGAATCTTCCACGATTTTCCCTTCATCCATAAAGATAACCCGGTGCGCCACTTTACGGGCAAAGCCCATCTCGTGGGTGACCACCATCATGGTCATACCCTCGTTAGCCAGCTCAACCATAACGTCCAGCACCTCGTTAATCATTTCCGGGTCAAGGGCAGATGTCGGTTCATCAAACAGCATGGCAACTGGATCCATACACAGCGCGCGGGCAATCGCCACACGTTGCTGCTGGCCACCGGAAAGCTGTGCCGGAAATTTATTGGCATGGGCAGATAAGCCAACGCGATCCAGCAGTTTGAGCCCTTTCTCGCGCGCAGCGGTTTTATCGCGATTCAGCACTTTGATCTGCGCCAGCGTCAGGTTCTCAATAATCGACAGATGCGGGAACAGTTCGAAATGCTGGAACACCATCCCGACATGAGAACGCAGCCTGGCCAGATTGGTCTTTTTATCGTTAACGGTGGTGCCGTTGACAATAATTTCCCCTTTCTGCACTGGCTCAAGGCCGTTCACCGTTTTGATCAGGGTTGATTTGCCTGAACCCGATGGACCACATACGACCACCACCTCGCCTTTTTTCACTTCCGTGGAGCAGTCGGTCAGCACCTGAAAGTGACCATACCATTTAGAAACATTTTTCAGGGTAATCATTAAACTGTCCTTTTCTTCAAATAGCTGACCAACAACGATGCACTCAAGCTAATAGCAAAATAGACGGCGCCGGCAAACAGGATCATCTCAACTTGTGTCCCGTCACGTTCGCCAATAGTGGAAGCGGTGCGGAAGAAGTCCGCGAGGCTCAATACATAGACCAGTGAGGTATCCTGGAACAGGACAATCCCCTGGGTCAGGAGCAGCGGTACCATCGCCCGGAACGCCTGCGGCAGAATGATCAACTTCATCGACTGCCAGTGGGTCATCCCCAGCGCCAGCGCCGCGCTTGACTGCCCGCGAGAAATACTCTGAATACCGGCACGGATGATCTCAGAATAGTAGGCAGCCTCGAACATAGAAAACGCCACCATTGCCGATATCAGGCGAATATCCGATTTGGGCGACAGGCCCAGCACGTTTTGCAGCAGTCCAGGCACAATCAAATAGAACCACAGCAGCACCATAACCAGGGGGATGGAACGGAATACGTTCACATAGGCCTTCGCAAACCAGGCAATGGGGGCAAAGCTGGACAAGCGCATTACCGCCAACAGCGTCCCCCAGACAATCCCGACAATAATGGCCGTCACGGTAATCTTTACTGTAATAACCAGCCCTGCCAGCAGATAAGGAAGGGAAGGGATGATTGAACTCCAGTCAAACTCGTACATTATTTGCCCCCCATATTGCCCGGCAGGCGAATTTTGCGTTCTACCAGATTCATCACCAACATAATGAAGGTGTTAATTAATACATACGCGACGGTAATGGCGGTAAACGATTCCCAGGCATGTGCCGAGTAGTCCAGCAGCTTACCGGCCTGCGCCGCCATATCCACCAGCCCGATAGTGGACGCGATGGCGGAGTTTTTTACGAGGTTCATCATCTCCGAGGTCATCGGCGGGACAATGACGCGATACGCATTCGGCAACAGGACATAGCGGTATGTTTGCGGCAGCGTCAGCCCCATGGCCAGCCCTGCGTTTTTCTGCCCGCGAGGTAACGACTGAATCGCCGCACGAACCTGCTCGCAGACGCGTGCCGCAGTGAACAGACCAAGGCAGACCATCGAAGAGACAAAGAATTGAATGTTGGGATCCAGTTCGGATTTGAACCACATGCCGATGTTTTCCGGCAGCAGTTCCGGTACCACCAGATACCAGGTAAAGAATTGCACGATCAGCGGGACGTTACGGAACAGCTCTACGTAGCACGTGCCGATACCGGACAGGATACGATTGGGAACGGTTCGCAGAATACCAAACAGGGAGCCAACCAGGAAAGCGATGATCCAGGCAGTGATCGACAGCGCGATTGTGACCTGAAAACCACTCCACAGCCAGCCAAGATAGGTTGTGTTGCCGAACGGGGCTTGTTGCAGGAAAATTCCCCAGTTCCAGTCTATGGACATAAATCTACTCCGGAAAAAAAAGGGTAGCAGCGCTACCCTCGAAGATTGTGCGAAGAGCTTGTGTTCGCGTCGAATGGGGAACGACCATTCAACGTATAGTCTGTCCGTGCTGCTTCAACAATCGAGAGGGCTGGATATCCCGCCCCTGACTACACTTCATCCACGATGTCGCTTTGCGCGGGCTGCTTTGACGTATCCCCGACCCTGATATGTTGGTGCCTTTGGGGATCCGCTTAGTCGCAGCCCGGATACCACATTAATGGATGCGTGTATTATTTTTGTTAATTAGTTCAGCGCCTTATCATTCGGTTCTTTGAACAGTGCTTTCATCTCGTCAGAGAGCGCGAAATTGAGGTTCAGGTTTTTCGGCGGAATAGGGTTTTTGAACCATTTATCAAACCATTTCTCCGCTTGACCGGAGGTTTGCGCCTGAGCGATGGTGTCATCCATCAGCTTTTTGAACTCAGTATCACCTTTACGCAGCATGCAGCCGTAAGCTTCCTGTGATTGCGGTTTGCCCACGATATCCCAGTTATCTGCTTTCTTCGCTTTCGCACGTTCACCCGCAAGCAGAGCGTCATCCATCATAAAGGCCACTGCCCGGCCGCTTTCCAGGGTACGGAAAGAGTCACCATGGTCTTTAGCGCTGATGATGCGCATGTCCATTTTCTGTTCGTCATTCAGTTTGTGCAGCAGGATCTCAGAGGTGGTACCAGAGGTCACGACCACCGCTTTGCCTTTCAGATCCGGGAAATCTTTAATATCGCCGCCTTTTTTGACCAACAGACGTGTACCGACCACAAAGATAGTGTCAGAGAAAGCAGCCTGTTTCTGACGTTCCAGGTTGTTGGTGGTCGAACCGCATTCGAAATCGAAGGTGCCGTTTTGCAGCAGCGGAATACGGTTTTGTGAGGTAATGGGGATCAGTTTGACTTGCAGGTCAGGCTTATTGAGTTTTTTCTTCACCGCTTCAACGATAGCGTTGGAGTAGTCCTGAGAGTAACCCACAACTTTTTGTTCGTTGTCGTAATAGGAGAACGGTACGGAAGATTCACGGTGTCCGACCACGATCACGCCGTTTTTGGCAATTTTTTCCAGCGTGGGCTGTTGCGCTTCTGCCGGGGCTGCTGCCGCGTCGGCAGGTTTAGCCTCATCGGCGGCATGCGCCAGACCCGCAGACATTCCCATAACCAGCATTGCTGTGGCCAGTTTACGTAATTGCATATCCAACTCCTTTATCGTCGCGCCAGAGACGCATTGATACCCATTGTGAGTGTTGTGTTTGTTATATCCTGCTGCAAATGCGTGCAGTGTTGTATGCGTTTGTTAGCATTTAGTTTGGCTTAATGTAAAGATTTTGCTGCGGTATTGTTTGTTTTTGCGAAGTGTACCGCACCGTTTGAAGGCAAAAATCTTCCATTGCACCATTTTGGTGCCGTATGCGATCCGTCATAGTGCGTGTTATTCGCACATCGGGGAAAATCGCCGTTACCCAGGTTTATTTTGCAATTGATGTGCCAGAAATGGCATTTGAGGGAAAGTTGGCGAAAGCGCCCTCTCTGGTTAGAAAGAGGGCGTAGAAGGCGTCATGACGTGCGGCGTTGCCTTAGGCTCATGATCAGCGCGCCAAAACCGAGCAGCGCGGTCAGAACCCACTGAGGCCAGTTACCCATGCGGGCATAAGGCGTCAGGCCGGAGGTTGGGGTGACGTTAGCGGTCAGGACCTGCCGGGTGAACTGCGGTAACATCGCCTGGATCTCGCCGGTTGGCCCAATCACCGCCGTAATGCCGTTGTTAGTGCTACGGAGCAACGGGCGCGCCAGTTCCAGCGAGCGCATCCGCGCCATCTGGAAGTGTTGCCATGGGCCGATTGATTTGCCAAACCAGGCATCATTCGAGATGGTCAGCAGGAAATCAGTATCCGGACGGAAGTTATCACGCACCTGCTCGCCGAGGATGATTTCGTAACAGATAGCCGGCGTCAGTTTGTAACCGTGCGCAGACAGCGGAGGCTGAACGTATGATCCGCGACTGAATGAAGACATCGGCAGGTCAAAGAACGGTGCCAGCGGACGCAGGATAGATTCCAGCGGGACAAACTCACCAAAGGGCACCAGGTGATTTTTGTTATAGCGATCGGTGGAGCTATAGCTGTATGCGCTGTCTTTGCCCAGCGTGATGATAGTGTTGTAGGTGTCGTAACGGTTTTGCTGGTTGAGACGGGCATCCACAATCCCGGTAATAAGCGTACTGTCATTCTTGCGCATCAAATCATCCATCATGCCCAGGAAAGGCTGTTGGTTGATTTCGAGATCGGAAATGGCAGATTCCGGCCAGATGATGAGCTGTGATTTACCCAACTCCGGCTGGCTGGCATTGAGGTAGATTTTCAGCGTATCGAGTAACTGACCTTCATCCCATTTGAGCGCTTGCGGAATATTGCCTTGTACCAGCGATACCTGCGTCGTCCTTTCCGGCAGCAACTGATACCACTGGATATAACGCAGCGGGAAGGGCAGAGCAAAGAGCACCAACGCCACGATGAAAGGACGCCAGCAGCGTTTCACCGCCGCCAGGACCAGCAAACCGCTTACCGACATCAACAGGAACGTAATGGCATCAACGCCTAATACTGGCGCCAGTCCTTTTAGCGGCCCGTCAATCTGGCTATAGCCAAACTGCAGCCATGGAAAGCCCGTCAGTACCCAGCCGCGTAAAAACTCACTCAGTTGCCAGATAACTGGCGCCGCTACCGCCACGCGCAGCCAGGTCGTTTTGGGCCACAACCGCGAAATCACGCCGGCGAACAGCCCGGTATAGAGCGAAAGGTAGGCGGCAAGCAGAACCACAAGGAACACATTGACCGGGCCAGGCATCCCACCGAATTGTGCGATGCTGACATAGACCCAGTGAATGCCGGAGCCAAACAGGCCGAGTCCCCAGAAGTAACCTACCCAGGCGGCTTGCACCGGACGCCGGTTAAGCGTGAGCGCTTGCAGCCCCATAAGGGAGATGATCGCGGCAGGCCAGATATCGTAAGGAGAAAAAGCCAGCGTTCCGCTGGCTCCTAAAAGTAGCGCCAGCAGCAGACGTACGCGCTGGCGTTCAAACAGTGGGGCAAATGCCATTTACATTACTCATCCAATTTCGGAACGGGGGAATCGTCCGGCATTCTTACATGAACCTGAATAATACGTCGACTGTCCGCCATGGCGACTTTAAATTGGTAACCATCAATATCAATGGATTCCCCACGCGCAGGCAGGTGCCCGAAGGCCTGCATAACCAGCCCGCCGATCGTATCGACTTCATCATCGCTAAAGTGAGTACCGAAGGTTTCGTTGAAATCTTCAATAGACGCAAGGGCGCGGACGGTCCAGGTATGACGGCTGAGCTGGCGGAAATCGATATCTTCTTCGTCATCATATTCGTCTTCAATTTCGCCGACGATAAGTTCGAGAATATCTTCGATAGTGACAAGGCCCGACACGCCGCCGAACTCGTCAATCACAATAGCCATGTGGTAACGCTGGGAACGAAACTCTTTGAGCATCCGGTCGACCCGTTTGCTTTCCGGAACCACTACGGCCTGGCGTAGCACTTTTTCCATACTGAAGGCTTCGGCATCGCTGCGCATAAACGGCAGCAAGTCTTTGGCCATCAAAATCCCTTCAATGTGATCCTTATCTTCGCTGATCACCGGAAAACGCGAGTGTGCAGACTCAATGATAACGTCAAGACATTCATCAAGGCTTTGGTTGCGTTTCAGGGTAATCATTTGCGAGCGGGGAATCATGATATCGCGAACGCGCTGGTCGGCGATGTCCATTACCCCTTCGAGCATTTCGCGCGTATCCTGATCGATAAGCTCGTTCTGCCCGGAATCACGGATCAGCTCCAGTAACTCATCACGGTTTTTGGGTTCGCCGTGAAAAAGTTGGCTGAGTAAAAGGGAGAAGAATCCCTTCTTGTTGGTAATGTCGCTACTGTGTGAATTGTCGTCGCTCATGGCGTCGTATGGGTTCTCATGTTAGTGGTTCTGTCGCCAGGACGCGCAAACTCAGCGCCCGGCAGCATGTTCTGTCAGCACGGCAATAGGTTGCCGCACAGACTACTCCTTCTCGGAAATGTACGGATCCTCATACCCCAGAGCAAGCATTATCTCTGTTTCGAGCCCTTCCATTTCTTCGGCTTCGTCATCTTCAATGTGGTCGTAGCCCAGCAGATGCAGGCTACCGTGTATCACCATATGCGCCCAGTGCGCATCAAGCGGTTTGCCCTGTTCGTTGGCTTCCTGCTCAACCACCTGGCGGCAAATGATCAGATCGCCCAGCAGCGGCATTTCGATCCCCGGCGGCGCTTCAAACGGGAAAGAGAGCACATTTGTCGGCTTGTCTTTCCCGCGGTAAGTCAGGTTTAACTCATGACTTTCCGCCTCATCCACCAGACGGATAGTCACTTCCGCTTCTTCCTGGAATTGCGGAATGACCGCGTCCAGCCAGCGCTGAAACTGGGCTTCTTCCGGCAAGCCGCCGTTCTCTTCACATGCCAGCTGTAAATCTAGGATCACCTGACTCATTTTTGCTCCTGCTCCTGAGCTTCGCGTTTACGTTCGGCCGCCTGTTCCGCCCGGCGTTTTTGATCGGCCTCTTCCCAGGCTTCGTAAGCATTCACGATGCGTGCGACAACAGGATGACGGACAACGTCTTCGCTATGGAAAAAGTTAAAACTGATTTCTTCAACTTCCGCCAGTACTTCAATGGCATGGCGAAGGCCCGACTTAACATTGCGTGGCAGGTCAATCTGCGTCACGTCGCCGGTGATAACCGCTTTGGAATTAAAACCAATACGAGTCAGAAACATCTTCATCTGTTCGATGGTCGTGTTCTGGCTCTCATCAAGAATGATAAACGCGTCATTTAAGGTGCGACCACGCATATAGGCCAACGGCGCAACTTCAATGACATTTCGCTCAATCAGCTTCTCAACTTTTTCAAAGCCGAGCATCTCGAACAGCGCGTCGTAGAGCGGCCGCAGGTAGGGATCCACTTTCTGGCTTAAATCACCCGGGAGGAAGCCCAGTTTTTCCCCGGCTTCAACGGCAGGGCGGGTCAGCAGAATACGGCGAACATCCTGGCGCTCCAGCGCATCCACCGCCGCAGCAACCGCCAGATACGTTTTACCTGTACCCGCCGGACCCACGCCAAAGGTGATGTCATGATCCAGAATATTGGCGATGTATTGCGCCTGATTTGGCGTACGAGGCTTAATTACGCCGCGTTTGGTTTTGATATTGACCGCTTTTCCATACTCCGGCACGCTCTCCGCGCTTTGCTCAAGCACGCGGGCTTCTTTAATCGCCAGATGGATTTGTTCCGGTTCGATATCCTGAGTTTGCCCGCGCATGGGGGCTGTATCGACATAAAGGCTGAGCAGAATGTCTGCCGCAGCATTCACACAGATGGTACGTCCGGTGAGTTTGAAGTGATTATCGCGACGGTTAATCTCGATGCCCAGTCGCCGTTCTAACTGTTTGATATTGTCATCAAACGGTCCACACAGGCTAAGCAGGCGAGCATTGTCTGCGGGGATCAGGGTTACTTCACGGGTATCTATGTTCAAACTGTTCCTCTTATTCAGATAGTGCCGAATGGAGCCTGGCTAATCCAGCCTGTGGCCGTCAGCCTTACAGAGAATTATTCACGCCATAGAATAAAGGCGCAAGCATTGCGATGGATATGAGGGCAGGAAGGGGAAATGCAAGGGCAGCCCGGTCAGACTTCACGCCGCAGATCCCTGCTTTGCGCACGCCCGGTCGCATCGTCATCTATGCGACCGGGTATTTGCTTGCTGTCATTCTGCAACGTGAGACAGGTCGAGCAGACAAGATTAAGGCTGGTAGATACCTACACCGATATCATTTTCTTTACGGGTACGGGCGATAACCGATTCCGGGGACTCTGCAATACGCAGGCCCATTTCGTCTTCGGTACGCACCACTTTACCGCGCAGGGAGTTTGTCCAGACGTCGGTAATTTCCACGTCAACGAATTTCCCAATCATCTCCGGTCTGCCTTCGAAGTTCACCACGCGGTTATTTTCGGTACGGCCTGACAGTTCCATGATGCTCTTACGGGAAGTCCCCTCCACCAGAATGCGCTGGGTTGTGCCGATCATCCGGCGACTCCAGGCCATTGCCTGCTGGTTGATACGTTCCTGCAGAATATACAGGCGCTGCTTTTTATCCTCTTCCGGTACGTCATCAACCATATCGGCCGCAGGTGTTCCTGGACGGGCGGAGAAAATAAAGCTGTAACTCATATCGAAATTCACATCGGCAATCAGCTTCATGGTTTGCTCGAAGTCCTGAGTCGTTTCGCCAGGGAAGCCAACGATAAAATCAGAGCTGATTTGAATGTCCGGACGAGCAGCACGCAGTTTGCGGATGATTGCTTTGTATTCCAGCGCGGTGTGGGTACGGCCCATCAGGTTCAGTACGCGGTCAGAACCGCTTTGTACCGGCAGATGCAGGAAGCTTACGAGCTCCGGCGTATCGCGATAGACATCAATAATATCGTCGGTGAATTCGATCGGGTGGCTGGTGGTAAAACGGATGCGATCAATACCATCGATGGCCGCCACCAGACGCAGCAGATCCGCGAAAGAACCGGTGCTTCCGTCGTAATTCTCACCGCGCCAGGCGTTAACGTTTTGGCCCAGCAGGTTAACTTCACGTACGCCTTGCGCCGCCAGTTGCGCGATTTCAAACAGGATATCGTCGCACGGACGGCTGACTTCTTCACCACGGGTATAAGGCACGACGCAGTAAGTGCAGTACTTATTGCAGCCTTCCATGATAGAGACGAACGCGGTCGGCCCCTCGGCTTTCGGTTCCGGCAGACGGTCGAATTTCTCGATCTCCGGGAAGCTGATGTCCACGACCGGGCTGCGATTGCCGCGCACGGAGTTAATCATCTCCGGCAGTCGGTGCAGCGTTTGCGGTCCAAAAATAATGTCAACATAGTGGGCACGCTGGCGAATGTGGTCGCCTTCCTGAGAGGCGACGCAACCGCCGACACCAATGATCAGGTCTGGATTTTTTTCCTTTAATAATTTCCAGCGCCCCAACTGGTGGAAGACTTTCTCTTGCGCCTTCTCGCGGATTGAGCAGGTATTAAGCAGCAGCACATCGGCTTCTTCGGCCACTTCGGTGAGTTGATACCCATGAGTGGCATCCAGCAGATCGGCCATCTTCGATGAATCGTACTCGTTCATCTGACAGCCCCAGGTTTTAATGTGGAGTTTTTTTGTCATCGACTTGCTCATGCTTTGTTTAAGGCCCCAATGCAGGGCGCGTATTGTAATGCTTTGGTCGCGTGCTGACCAGTATGATGCTTGTCAGACTCAAGATGTAAAAAATCCGGTAAACTTAGGAGATTCTCGTTTAAGGATAATGGACCATGATAAATCAATCTACTGAGGTCGCAGTTGTCGGCGGCGGAATGGTCGGCGGAGCGCTTGCTCTGGGGTTAGCCCGGCAGGGTTTTAGTGTCACGGTCATTGAACAACAGGCGCCGCCTGCCTTTGACGCGACGGCACAACCCGATGTGCGTATTTCGGCGATTAGCACGTCCTCGGTAGCACTGCTCCGGGAACTGGGCGTCTGGGATGCGGTTCTGGCGATGCGTTGTCATCCATGGGAGCGGCTGGAGACCTGGGAGTGGGAAAATGCGCATGTCATCTTCGACGCGCAGGAATTAAAGCTGCCGCAGCTTGGCTATATGGTGGAAAACAATGTCCTGCAACGCGCGCTGTGGGACGCAATGGAGCGCCATCCACAGGTAACGCTACGTGTACCTGCGGCACTCAGTACGATGCGTCTGAATGATGATTGCCACGAACTGATATTTGAAGATGGCGAAACGCTTTCAGCGAAGCTGGTGATGGGGGCTGATGGGGGGAATTCCCGGGTGCGTCAATGTGCCGGTATCGGTATTCACGCCTGGCAATATCAGCAATCCTGCCTGCTGATCACCGTGGAGTGTGAGCGTGCGCCAGGTGAGAGTACCTGGCAGCATTTTACTCCCAACGGTCCGCATGCTTTCCTGCCGTTATTTGATTACTGGGCATCACTGGTCTGGTATGACACGCCTGCCCGTATTCGCCAGTTGCAATCGTTAAATATGGTGCAGTTACAGAAAGAGATCGCGGCACATTTTCCGTCCCGGCTGGGGCAGGTTATGCCGGTCGCTGCCGGGGCGTTTCCGCTCGCGCGTCGCCACGCATTGCAATATGTTCGTCCTGGGCTTGCGCTGGTGGGCGATGCAGCGCATACCATCCATCCGCTGGCGGGGCAGGGGGTAAACCTCGGCTATCGCGATGTGGAATGTCTGCTGGACGTGCTGACAAGGGCGCGCAGCCACGGGGAAGACTGGGCAAGCCTTTCGGTGCTTAAGCGCTATCAGAAGCGCCGTATGGCAGATAATTTTATTATGCAAAGTGGAATGGATTTGTTCCATGCCGGGTTCAGTAATGATTTAGGCCCGGTACGCGTGCTGCGTAATCTCGGTTTGATGGCGGCGGAACGGGCTGGCGTACTCAAACGCCAGGCGCTGAAATATGCCTTAGGACTGTAATGTGACGGCGGGAAACCGCCGTTTGCTGTTAACCGGAAGCAGAAAAGCAAAAAGCCCGCCGAAGCGAGCTTTTTGCTTTTTATGTGGCTGGGGTACAAGGATTCGAACCTCGGATGGCGGAATCAGAATCCGCTGCCTTACCGCTTGGCGATACCCCAATAGGTGTGAAATTTTACGCGTTAACGATAAAACTTCAACCTTTGCGTCTACCCAAAAGCAAACGACTTTTTGAAATTGGCTGGGGTACGAGGATTCGAACCTCGGAATGGTGGAATCAGAATCCACTGCCTTACCGCTTGGCGATACCCCAACAATTTTTTACTCAGGTTAATGTTTTTATGAACATCAGCCTTTGAATATGGTGGCTACTACGGGAATCGAACCTGTGACCCCAGCATTATGAGTGCTGTGCTCTAACCAGCTGAGCTAAGTAGCCAAATGTTACTGCAAACCAGTCACCGACTGGCTGGGGTACCTGGATTCGAACCAGGGAATGCCGGTATCAAAAACCGGTGCCTTACCGCTTGGCGATACCCCAATACCGTCGCGGTGAACCGCAAACATCAAAAATATGGCTGGGGTACCTGGATTCGAACCAGGGAATGCCGGTATCAAAAACCGGTGCCTTACCGCTTGGCGATACCCCAACAAATTTCTGAACAGAGAACTTCAGACTATATTGCGGTTAGCCTTAATGGCTATCTTACAGCCTGGAGATACCCCATCCGTGCAACGCTGACTGGTGAATGGTGCGGGAGGCGAGACTTGAACTCGCACACCTTGCGGCGCCAGAACCTAAATCTGGTGCGTCTACCAATTTCGCCACTCCCGCAAAAAAGATGGTGGCTACTACGGGAATCGAACCTGTGACCCCAGCATTATGAGTGCTGTGCTCTAACCAGCTGAGCTAAGTAGCCATCTTTTTTCGCGTTACCTTATCGGCGTTGCGGGGCGCATTATGCGTATTGGGCCTGGAAGCGTCAATACCTTTTTCATCGAAAATTGCCGGAATGTGACTGTTTGGTTAGGTTGCGAACAGCGTGACGCATAATTCGGCAATTATTGGTTATTTATCGATTTTGTATAGCAAAAGATACGCAGAAATAAAAAAGGCCCCGCAGGGCCTTTAACGATAACAATCGCTTATTTGTAAGCAGACTGGTGTACGCCAACCGCACGACCTGATGGATCGTTCATGGCTTTGAATGATTCATCCCACTCGATCGCTTTTGCAGACGAGCACGCCACAGACGGGCCGCCAGGAACACATTCAGCGGCGCTGGGTACCGGGAACAGTTCTTCAAAGATTTCACGGTACAGATACGCTTCTTTCGAGACTGGCGTGTTGTACGGGAAACGGTAGCTGGCTGTCGCCAGTTGCTGGTCGCTTATCTGCTGCGCCGCCACTTCTTTCAGCGTATCGATCCAACTGTAGCCTACGCCGTCAGAGAACTGCTCTTTCTGACGCCATGCAACGCTCGCCGGCAGGTAGGATTCGAAACATTCGCGCAGGACATGTTTCTCCATTTTGCCGTTGCCACACATTTTATCCTGCGGGTTGATGCGCATCGCTACATCAAGGAATTTCTTATCCAGGAACGGGACACGCGCTTCTACGCCCCAGGCGGACATGGCTTTGTTAGCACGTGCGCAGTCGAACATGTGCAACGCCTGCAGTTTACGTACGGTCTCTTCATGCAGCTCTTTGGCATTCGGCGCTTTATGGAAATAGAGGTAGCCGCCAAACACTTCGTCAGAACCTTCGCCAGACAGAACCATCTTGATGCCCATCGCTTTGATTTTACGAGACATCAGATACATCGGCGTAGAAGCGCGAATGGTGGTCACATCGTAGGTTTCGATGTGATAAATCACGTCGCGAATCGCGTCCAGACCTTCCTGCACGGTAAAGTGGATTTCGTGGTGAACCGTACCCAGATGGTTGGCAACTTCCTGCGCAGCTTTCAGGTCCGGCGCACCTTTCAGGCCCACGGCGAAGGAGTGCAACTGCGGCCACCAGGCCTCAGAGCGTTCCTGATCTTCCACACGACGTGCGGCGAATTTTTTGGTGATAGCGGAAATGACAGAGGAGTCCAGACCGCCGGAGAGCAGAACGCCATATGGTACATCAGACATCAGGTGACTTTTTACAGACTCTTCCAGTGCCTGACGCAGTTCGTTTTTATCCGTGACGTTGTCTTTCACTGCGTCATAGTCGAACCAGTCACGTTGATAGTAAGAACGGATTTCACCGTCTTTGCTCCACAGGTAGCTGCCCGCCGGGAACTCTTTGATAGTACGGCATACGGGCACCAGCGCTTTCATTTCGGACGCGACATAAAAGTTGCCGTGCTCATCGTGGCCCATATACAGCGGGATAATGCCGATATGGTCACGACCAATCAGATAAGCGTCTTTTTCGCTGTCATACAGGGCAAAAGCAAACATACCTTGCAGATCATCGAGGAATTCAGGGCCTTTTTCCTGATACAGCGCGAGGATAACTTCGCAGTCAGAACCGGTCTGAAACTGATAGCGATCGCCATATTCCGCACGCAGCGCCTGATGGTTGTAGATTTCGCCGTTAACGGCCAGCGCATGTGTTTTTTTCTCATTGTACAGCGGCTGGGCACCCGCGTTGACGTCGACAATAGACAGACGCTCATGGGCAAGAATCGCTTTATCGCTGGCATAAACGCCAGACCAGTCCGGGCCGCGGTGGCGCATCAGGCGGGATAATTCGAGCGCTTTTTTACGCAGCTCAACCGCGTCAGTTTTGATATCCAGTACGCCAAAAATAGAACACATAGACTTCTCCGTTACTTTAAGGCAATGCAGTGTTGTGTGAGTGCAGACGCCGCGTCATCGCGTTGTCTTATTGCGTGATTAAGAAAATGCCGCAAAGGTGTGACGCACGCAAGCGTTTTACCGCCTTGAAAGTAAAAAGCGCAATGACGATTGTCGAATGCTGAAAAAAGAACATGAAATGAGCTGTGACATTAATGGATTATCAATTTTTAGGCGCTTTTATTGAATGGTCTGTTTTTTGTTGGTGCTGAAAATGAAAAACCACGTCCCGGGACGTGGTTTCGTTTAAAAAATGTCGATTTCAGCAACCGAAGGGTAAATCCATGAAGGGCGAAACGGCATGCTATCGATATCATCCAGCGTAGATACGCCAGAGAGCACCAGAATCGTCTCCAGACCCGCCTGGAAGCCTGCAAGGATATCGGTGCGTAAATTGTCGCCGACAATCACCGTTTGCTCTGAGTGCGCCTGCATAGTATTGAGCGCGGCACGGATAATCCACGGGCTCGGCTTGCCGACGTAGAAGGGTTCGCGGCCGGAGATTTTTTCAATGCCGGCGCACAGCGCGCCGCAGCCGGGATAGTAGCCGCGTCCGTGAGTGTCCGGGTTGGTGGCAATAAAACGCGCACCGTTGGCGACAAAAAAAGCCGCCTTATGCATCATTTCCCAGTTGTAGGAGCGCGTTTCACCCACGATAACGAAATCCGGATTGATATCCGTAATGGTAAACCCGGCTTTATAGAGTTCGTGAATTAATGCGCCTTCACCGACCACGTAAGCTTTTTTCCCTTCCTGGCGCTTAAGGAAGTCAGCCGTTGCCATCGCAGAGGTATAAAAAACGCTGGCTGGTGCATCTATACCAGCTGAGGCGAATCGGTTAGCTAAATCCTGCCCAGTCTGAGAGGGGTAGTTGGTAAGCAGCACCAGCGGCATCCCCTTTTCCAGGATTCGACTAATAAACTCCGCTGCGCCCGGCACGGCGACATTATCGTGCATCAACACGCCGTCAATATCACAGATTACGTTCTGAATGGTCATGGACTACCCGGTTAAAAAAGAGAAGCAATAACTATACCCGTCATACTCCAGGTTGCATATCTGTTGGCTACGTTTGCTCGCCCCAGTCACTTACCGCAGTAAGTTCCCGGGGGCGAATGAGCGACATCCTGGTCCCTCAGCACAGGCTGTTCAAAACGGCCAGGCGTTTTGTCCTGCAACGCGAATTATTTAGGGTATCTCAACCCTGTCAGCTTTCCAGCAAACGTTGCAGTAGCATGCCGTTCAGCATGGCACGTTTCACCAGTGCGAAAGCGCCAATCGCCGAGCGATGATCAAGAGTGGAACGCACCACGGGAAGATTTCTGCGGAACGCTTTGAGCGACTGAGTGTTAATGCAGCCTTCGATGGCAGGCAGCAACACTTTCTCAGCTTCGACGATCTCCCCCGCGATGACTATTTTCTGCGGATTGAAGAGGTTAATGGCGATGGCGATGGTTTTACCCAGATGGCGACCGACATACTCAATCACCTCACACGCCAGCGCGTCGCCTTTATTGGCGGCTTTACAGATATTTTTGATCGTGCAGTCATCCAGGGTTACGCGGCTTTGGTAGCCCTGTTCCAGCAGATGGCGTACACGCTGTTCAATGGCGGCATTGGCGGCGATGGTTTCCAGGCAGCCAAAGTTACCGCAATGACATCGCTCGCCGAGCGGCTCCACCTGGATGTGGCCTATTTCACCCACATTACCGTTGCGGCCGATAAAAATGCGCCCGTTAGAGATGATTCCTGCCCCGGTTCCGCGATGAACGCGCACCAGAATGGAGTCCTCACAGTCCTGACTTGCCCCAAAGTAGTGCTCAGCAAGAGCCAGGCTGCGGATATCGTGACCGACGAAACAGGTTAATTTGAATCGTTTTTCCAGCGCTTCAACCAGCCCCCAGTTCTCCACCTGAATATGCGGCATGTAACGAATAACGCCGCTTTCCGGGTCGACAAGGCCTGGTAAAATGACTGAGATAGCGATCAGTTCGCGAATCTTGCGCTGATGACTTTCGATAAAGGCGCTGATGGTGTTCAGCAATGCGTGTTCGAGGGTTTCCTGCGTCCGCTCCGGCAGAGGATAATGCTCTTCTGCCAATACCTTGCTGCTGAGATCATAAAGAGTGAGGGTGGTGTCGGAGCGTCCAAGACGCACACCAATAGCCTGAAAATTGCGGGTTTCGGTAATGATAGAGATAGCGCGGCGGCCCCCGGTGGAGGCCTGCTGATCAACTTCTTTGATCAGGCCGCGTTCAATGAGCTGACGCGTGATTTTTGTCACGCTGGCGGGCGCAAGCTGGCTCTGCTCGGCAATTTGAATACGCGAAATAGGGCCTAGTTGATCAATCAGGCGGTAAACCGCCGCGCTGTTAAGTTGTTTAACGAGATCAACGTTACCAATCTGAGCTTGTCCGCCTGCTGTCATACCTTTTATTTACTCGGTGACGACCTCGTTACCATTAACGATGGTCTTGATTATTTTATAATCGTGCGTGAAGGCGGTCAGGTTCGCGACCTTACCCGGGGCAATGCTGCCGAGCTGCCCGTCGACGCCTATCGCTCGGGCCGGGTACAGGGTTGCCATGCGCAGTACTTCATCCAGCGCAATACCCACATGCTCGACCAGGTTCCGAATCCCTTCAATCATTGTCAGGGAGGAGCCGCTCAGCGTACCGTTTTCATCCACACACAGTCCATTACGGTAGTATATTGTTTTACCAGCAAAAATGAACTGGTCAATATCTGCCCCTGCAGGTGCCGTTGCATCTGTTACTAAACAGAGTTTGTCGCCTTTCAGGCGTTTCGCATTACGGATATTAACGTAATCGACATGCAGCCCATCTGCAATGATCCCGCAATAGACATCGGCATCATCCAGTACCGCGCCCGCCAGCCCTGGTTCACGTCCGGTGATATACGGCATCGCATTATATAAATGTGTCGCAAACGTGATGCCTGCGCGGAAACCGGCCTTCGCTTCTTTTAATGTCGCGTTGGAGTGGCCTGCAGAAACGACAATCCCTGCAGCAGCCAGCTTACTGATAACCTCAGTTCCGG
The DNA here is from genome assembly GCA_901456055.1 of Phytobacter ursingii. Classification (GTDB taxonomy): domain Bacteria; phylum Pseudomonadota; class Gammaproteobacteria; order Enterobacterales; family Enterobacteriaceae; genus Phytobacter; species Phytobacter ursingii. The sequence continues at coordinate 305,829 of CABDWT010000019.1, read as the reverse complement.
CCATTTCAGGTGCCAGCGTCACTTTGGTGATAACGTCGGCATTGGCGCAGAGGTAATCCACCAGTTCGGCGTCCGGTTTGCGAACAAATTTCGGATTGTGAGTACCTTTTTTAACGATATTCAGCCACGGACCTTCGAGGTGAAGGCCTAATGCCTGGTGGGAATATTTTGCCAGGTAATCGCGCATCACCTGAATGCCCTGTTTCATCAGGTCATCGCTACTGGTGATAAGCGTCGGCAGGAAGCTTGTACAACCTGATTTCTCATTGGCACGCTGCATGATTTCCAGCGTTTCAACGCTCACGGCGTCGGGGGTGTCGTTGAACTGCACGCCGCCGCAACCATTGAGTTGTACGTCAATAAAGCCGGGGGCCAGCGTTGCGCCATTGAGATCGCGCTGTTCGAGAGTGGGTGGCAGCTCAGCCAGTGGGCAGAGACGGTCAATCAGGCCATCCGCGACAATCAGCGCGTGGTCATCCAGAATTTCATGGCCGGTGAAAATCCGGCAATGGGTTAAAGCATACATAACGACCCCCGGTTAACAAATGGGTGTCGTCCCGCAGAGTATGCGGAACGAGACACAATTACAGACCTTTAATATTTTCCGCTTCTAATTCATTGAAATATTTCAATGTTTTTACTTTTAGTTCCATGGTGGACGGCTCGTCGCATACCATCACTGCTTTCGGGTGCAGTTGCAGACAGCTAATAGTCCACATATGGTTCACGTTGCCTTCTACGGCCGCCTGCAGAGCCTGCGCTTTCTGGCTCCCCAGTACCAGAATCATTACTTCTTCCGCGTCCAGTAACGTACCCACGCCCACGGTCAGCGCGTATTTTGGCACCTGATTAACGTCGCCGTCGAAGAAACGGGAATTGGCCACGCGGGTGTCATGGGTCAGCGTTTTAATTCGGGTACGAGAAGCCAGCGAAGACGCGGGTTCGTTGAATGCGATGTGACCATCGTTGCCAACGCCGCCCATAAACAGGTGAATTTTGCCATAGGAACGGATTTTTTCTTCGTATTGACGGCATTCTGCGTCAATATCCGGAGCATTGCCATCCAACAGGTTAATATTTTCCGCCGGAATATCAACGTGATCGAAAAAGTTACGGTGCATAAAACTGTGATAGCTTTCCGGATGTTCCTTCGGCAGGCCGACATATTCATCCATGTTGAAAGTGACAACATGTTTAAAACTAACCTGGCCCGCTTTGTGCATTTCGACTAATGCTTTGTAGGCAGTGAGAGGCGTGCCACCGGTTGGCAGCCCAAGCAGGAACGGACGATCCGCTGTAGGTTTAAATGCATTGATGCGATTGACGATATGGCGGGCCGCCCATTTACCGACTTGTTCAGCTGTTGCCAGAGGAATCAGTCTCATTATTCACCTCTAAAGTTGATTAAAGTTAGCGGATTGCGTGCCAGAGTAGTGTAAAGCGTAACTCAGTTTCGCTCCCTATGGGGGCAATCCGTCTTGATTTTTTGAATGATAAAATAAGTTTTGCTGGTTAGCCAGCAAAGAGGAGGTCAAATAACGATATTTGGTGATTAAAATCACAAAAAGGGTGCTTTTAATTTGCGAGACGAATTAATTTTCAACACACTCTCAATGTAATGAAAAATGGCCGTGTTTTCAGGGTTAGTTAGACAATAAAAAGACTGTTTCTAAGGGCTCCGCTGGGGTTCAAAGGGGGAATAACGTGAATCTTTTAGGTTACTTACAAAAGGTTGGCCGTGCGCTTATGGTGCCGGTTGCCACGCTGCCTGCCGCAGCGATTCTGATGGGGGTCGGTTACTGGATCGACCCGGTAGGCTGGGGTGGATCTAACGCGCTGGCGGCGTTCTTCATTCAATCTGGTTCTGCCATCATCGATAACATGGGCGTGCTGTTCGCCGTGGGTGTTGCTTATGGTATGTCCAAAGACAAAGACGGCGCTGCTGCGCTGGCCGGCTTTGTGGGCTTCCTTGTACTGACGACGCTGTGCTCGCCAGCCGCTGTCGCCATGATCCAGAAAATCCCTGCCGATCAAGTTCCTGCCGCATTCGGTAAGATCAAAAACCAGTTCGTTGGGATCATGGTCGGTATCATTGCTGCGGAGCTGTATAACCGCTTTAGCAGCGTCGAGCTGCCGAAGGCGCTCTCCTTCTTTAGCGGCCGTCGTCTGGTGCCGATCCTGACCTCCTTTGTCATGATCGCAGTCGCATTCATCATGATGTTTATCTGGCCGGTGGTCTTTAGCGGCCTGGTGGGTTTTGGTGAGCACATTCAGAAACTGGGTTCTGTCGGTGCGGGCGTCTACGCCTTCTTCAACCGTCTGCTGATCCCGATCGGTCTGCACCATGCGCTGAACTCCGTTTTCTGGTTTGACGTTGCCGGTATTAACGATATTCCTAATTTCCTGGGTGGCGCGCAGTCTATTGAAGCGGGCAAAGCGGTTGTTGGGGTTACAGGTCGTTACCAGGCTGGCTTCTTCCCGATCATGATGTTTGGTCTGCCAGGTGCAGCGCTGGCGATTTACCACTGCGCGCGTCCGGAAAATAAAGCAAAAGTTCTCGGTATTATGATGGCAGGTGCGTTTGCTGCCTTCTTTACAGGTATCACTGAACCGCTGGAATTCTCCTTCATGTTCGTGGCGCCAGTGCTGTATTTCATTCACGCTGTTCTGACCGGCATTTCTGTCTTCATCGCCGCGACTATGCAGTGGATTGCCGGTTTCGGCTTCAGTGCTGGTCTGGTGGATATGGTGCTGTCATCCAAAAACCCGCTGGCCGTACATTGGTACATGCTGATTCTGCAAGGCCTGGTGTTCTTCGTCATTTACTACGTGGTGTTCCGTTTCACGATCCTGAAATTCAACCTGCTGACCCCGGGGCGTGAACTGGCGGTTGCCGGTGACGAAGCGGATGGTCAGGATGTGAATGTCAGTACCGCTTCCGAGCAGGATGTGACCGGGCTGGCGCGTCAGTACATTGCTGCTGTCGGGGGTTCCGCAAACCTGACCGGTATCGATGCCTGCATTACGCGTCTGCGTCTGAGCGTAAAAGACTCTTCCCTGGTTAACGAAGCGCTGGCTAAACGTCTGGGTGCGAGCGGAGTTATTCGTTTGAATAAAACCGGCGTACAGGTCATTGTTGGTTTTGCAGCAGAAAAAATTGCGAATGCGATGAAAACGGCGGGTGATGTTCCGGCGGCAGGTGCTGCGACTCCGGCTCCGGCAGCTGCAAGCGCAGTTAAGCCGCAGGCCGTCCCGAATGTCAGCGCTGCGGTGATTGCTGAGCTGGTCTCCCCGGTAACCGGGCAGGTAGTTTCTCTGGATGAAGTGCCGGATGAAGCGTTTGCCAGTAAAGCTGTTGGTGATGGCGTAGCGGTAAAACCGACAGAGAAAACGGTTGTTGCACCGGCAGCGGGCACCATCGTGAAAATCTTTAATACCAACCACGCCTTCTGCCTTGAAACGGAAAAAGGCGCGGAAATCGTTGTCCATATGGGGATCGACACCGTTGCGCTCGGTGGTCAGGGCTTCACGCGTCTGGTCGAAGAGGGAGCAACCGTTGTGGCAGGTCAGCCCATCCTGGAAATGGATCTGGAATACCTGAACGCGAATGCTCGTTCAATGATCAGTCCGGTGGTGTGCAGCAACATCGATGATTTCTCTGGTCTGGTTATCAAAGCGCATGGTTCCGTTGTCGCGGGGCAAACGTCGTTGTACGACATCAAAGGCTAATGATGTAATCTGAACCAGAAATAGCTATAAGCGGCAGGGGATCTTCCTCTGCCGCTTTTTTTTGCATGAATTAAAGTATTCCGTTTTGTATCTATTTTCCGTAACTAAAGGTTGTCTCTGAGGGCCGCTTATAAGATCATGTGCCGTTATATGTTGTTTACGCCTTGAGGAATTTACGATGAGTGAGGCTGAAGCCCGCCCGACTAACTTTATTCGTCAGATCATTGATGAAGATCTGGCTACTGGAAAGCACTCTACTGTTTGCACCCGTTTTCCGCCTGAGCCAAATGGTTACCTGCATATCGGTCATGCGAAATCCATCTGCCTGAACTTTGGTATCGCGCAAGATTATCAAGGGAAGTGTAACCTGCGTTTTGATGACACCAACCCGGTAAAAGAAGATATCGAGTACGTTGAGTCCATCAAAAACGACGTGCAGTGGTTAGGCTTCCACTGGTCAGGCGATGTGCGCTATTCCTCAGATTATTTCGATCAGCTGCACAACTATGCCGTTGAGTTAATCAGCAAAGGCCTGGCCTATGTTGACGAACTGTCCGCTGACGAAATCCGTGAATATCGCGGTACTCTGACGGCCCCGGGTAAAAACAGTCCGTATCGCGATCGTACGGTTGAAGAGAACCTCGCACTGTTTGAAAAAATGCGAGCCGGTGGCTTCGAAGAAGGTAAGGCGTGCCTGCGTGCGAAGATAGACATGGCGTCGCCGTTCATCGTGATGCGCGATCCGGTGCTGTACCGCATTAAATTTGCTGAACACCATCAGACGGGCAACAAGTGGTGCATCTACCCGATGTATGACTTTACCCACTGCATCAGCGATGCGCTTGAGGGGATCACCCACTCCCTGTGCACGCTGGAATTCCAGGATAACCGTCGTCTGTATGACTGGGTGCTGGATAACATCACCATTCCGGTTCACCCGCGTCAGTACGAGTTCTCTCGTCTGAACCTGGAATACACCGTCATGTCCAAGCGTAAGCTGAACCTGCTGGTGACCGACAAACACGTTGAAGGCTGGGATGACCCGCGTATGCCGACCATTTCGGGTCTGCGTCGTCGTGGCTATACTTCCGCATCCATCCGTGAGTTCTGCAAACGTATTGGTATCACCAAACAGGACAATACTATTGAGATGGCTTCACTGGAGTCGTGCATCCGTGAAGATCTGAATGAAAACGCGCCGCGTGCGATGGCGGTTATCGATCCGGTTAAGCTGGTTATCGAAAATTATCCTCAGGGCGCCAGTGAACTGGTTTCGATGCCGAACCATCCGAACAAGCCGGAAATGGGCAGCCGTGATGTTCCATTTAGCGGTGAAATCTGGATCGATCGCGCCGATTTCCGTGAGGAAGCCAACAAGCAGTACAAACGTCTGGTACTCGGTAAAGAAGTTCGTCTGCGTAACGCCTATGTGATTAAAGCTGAGCGTGTTGAGAAAGACGCGGAAGGTAATATCACCACTATTTTCTGTACCTTTGATGCCGATACGCTGAGCAAAGATCCGGCAGATGGTCGTAAAGTGAAAGGCGTTATTCACTGGGTGAGCGCATCACACGCGTTGCCGGTTGAAATTCGCCTTTACGACCGGCTGTTCAGCGTGCCAAACCCGGGGGCCGCAGAAGATTTCCTGACCGTTATGAACCCGGAATCGCTGGTCATTAAGCAGGGCTTTGCTGAGCCGAGCCTCAAGGGCGCTGAGGTGGGGAAAGCGTACCAGTTTGAGCGTGAAGGTTACTTCTGCCTCGACAGCCGCCATGCTACTGAGGATAAACTGGTATTCAATCGCACCGTAGGTCTTCGCGATACCTGGGCTAAAATCGGCGAGTAATCCCGTCTGATTCTCGTACAAATAAACGCTGCCTTGTGCAGCGTTTTTTATTTCTCGATTAAAAATAAGTTCTTTCCCGATTTTTACTTTTCTAAAATTTCGTTTTAATTTTATCCAATCATCTTTTCAGTTATTTATTGATAATTTAGGTTAAGTTCATTCAGGTCCCGCGCGATGCAAGCCGGTGGCCGACAAACAACAAATCTGTGTGGTTCGTCATAATCCCCGTAATTCCTTCATGCAAAGGCTTGATAATTCGCGTCGCGAAAAATATGCTTACAAACGATAGATATAGAAACATTTTCTATAACTGTCAGTAATATATCATTTTTTTATTTATTGCTGTTTGCATTTGCGCAGCACTTTTTATGTTTTCGTCAAAGAGGAACACTCATGAACGCGTTTAACGCTAAACATAAGGCGTTAGCGTTGGCTATTGCCTGCGCCACCGCATTACCCGGTTTAACTTTTGCTCCTTCCGTCAGCGCCGCTGGTTTTGTCGATGACGCTACGCTCACCGGCGGGATTTACTACTGGCAGCGCCAGCGTGACCGTAAAGATGTTACCGATGGCGATAAATACAAAACGAACCTGTCGCACTCCACATGGAATACGAACCTCGATTTCCAGTCTGGTTATGCTGCCGATATGTTCGGTATTGATGTCGCGGTCTTTGCAGCGATTGAGATGGCTGAATCCTCAGAAAGCGGACATCCAAATGAAATCGCATTTTCCAATAGCCACAAAGTCTATGACGAAGACTGGGCTGGCGATCGCAGCGGCGCAAGCCTCTATACAGCCGCAGCGAAATTTAAATATGGTCCTGTATGGGCGAGGGCAGGGTATATCCAGCCAACCGGGCAAACTCTGCTGGCATCAAACTGGAGCTTTATGCCGGGTACCTATCAGGGGGCGGAAGCCGGTGCAAAACTGGATTACGATGATAACGGCGTGCTGAGCTTCTCGTATATGTGGGCCAATGAATACAAAGCGCCGTGGTATAACGAAACGGATCATTTCTACCAGAACGATAGCGTGAGTAAAATCGATTACGTCCACTCTCTGGGTGCATCGTACGATTTTAAAAACGATCTGCTCCTTGAAGCCGCATTTGGTCAGGCACAGGGTTACGTTGATCAATATTTTGCCAAAGCCAGCTATAAGTTTGACGTCGTAGGGAACCCGCTTTCCACCAGTTATCAGTTCTATGGTTCGCGCGATAAAGCCGATAACAATACCATCAACGATATTTACGACGGCACCGCGTGGTTACAGGCGCTCACCTTCGGCTATACGGTCGGTCCGGTGGATTTACGCCTTGAGGGAACCTGGGTCAAAGCCGATGGTCGCCAGGGCTATTTCAATTCACGTATGACGCCACTGTATGGCTCTTCCAATGGTCGCCTGGATATCTGGTGGGACAACCGTTCTGACTTCAACGCCCATAACGAGAAATCCGTCTTTGTCGGCGCCATGTATGACCTGAAAGGCTGGAATCTGCCTGGTTGGGCGGTTGGTGCATCGTACGTGTATGGCTGGGATGCTAAACCGTCTACTGTCTCCTCTGGCGACAAATACTATGATGCGGGCAACGCCATTAAAGAGTCAGCGTATAGCCTCGATCTGCTTTACACCGTGCAAGAAGGGATGGCAAAAGGCACGTTATTCAAGCTGCACTTCACTCAATATGATAACCATTCCAATATTCCGAGCTGGGGTGGTGGATATAACAACATCTTCCAGGACGAACGTGACGTGAAGTTTATCGTCATTGCGCCGCTGAATATTTTCTAATGCCAGGGAGTGCCATGATGATGAAACCAATATTACTTGCCCTGCTGACGCTGGGACTTGCCGCCTGTGTGCAACAGCCTCAGGCGCCAAAGGAAGATGCCCGATTAAAAGAGGCTTACAGCGCCTGTATCAATACGGCAGAAGGTTCACCGGAGAAAACGGCGGCGTGCAGAAGCGTACTGGATGTTCTGCGCAAAGAGAAAGCGCACCAGCAATTTGCAGAGGAAGAGAGTGTGCGAACGCTGGATTATCAGCAATGCCTTGAAGCGACGCATACCGGAAACGGGCAAGCGGTGAAGACCCGCTGTGACCAGATCTGGCAGGAGATTCATCACCACAACGCGGTAAATTAACGCTGTGAAACAGCCCGCTTCGGCGGGCTTTTTTATGCGATGAAAGCAGAAATAAAAAAGCCAACCCGGAGGTTGGCTTTATAACGAAGCCGGTGATTATTTCTCAACTGCTTCGTGCGCGTTTTCGTCAGTACGGCAGTCGCCTTCGGCGCAATGGCCATAGAGGTACAGACTGTGGTTAGTCAGACGAATACCGTGCCTGGCCGCGATCTCACGCTGACGCGCTTCAATAGAATCATCGCTGAACTCGATCACTTTGCCGCAATCCAGGCAAATTAAGTGGTCGTGGTGATGCTGCTGGGTCAGTTCAAAGACGGATTTACCGCCTTCAAAATTATGGCGGGTCACGATCCCGGCATCGTCGAACTGGTTAAGTACACGGTACACCGTCGCCAGCCCAATTTCTTCGCCCATGTCGATCAGGCGCTTATATAAATCTTCCGCACTGACATGATGGTTCTCCGGTTCCTGAAGCACTTCCAGGATTTTTAACCGAGGAAGCGTGACTTTCAGGCCGGCCTTCTTTAATGCGGTATTGTTGTCAGTCATGCGGAATCTGTCCTGTTGCTAAACGATTCACTTCCCGTTGGGAAGCTACAAGGAATGCACCTGGGATAATGCGTCTCATTATAGAACTGCCATGCCTGAATGAAAACTGCAAGTCCTCAAGTAAAGTAAGCTTATAAAACGTGGTAGCGTCGACAAAGTCCTTTGTGATACCCGTTTTAATCAGGGGCCATTGTACAGCGCTGGAGATAAAAGTTAAAAAATTGTAGCAATTATTTCCATCGCTTTTATCTATTAATCAGGCGCAACCAGCAGGTTGCGCCAAACAACATCAGGCATTGATAATGTCATTCAGATGAAGTTCTTCGGAAATCTGTTTCACCCATTTATCGACACGGCCAGCGGTCAGTTCAGGCTGACGGTCTTCATCAATGGCAAGGCCAACGAAGTGGTTGTCATCTGCCAGACCCTTGGACGCTTCAAAATGGTAACCCTCAGTCGGCCAGTGGCCTACGATGGTTGCGCCGCGCGGTTCAATGATGTCGCGGATTGTGCCCAACGCATCACAGAAATACTCTGCATAGTCTTCCTGATCGCCACAGCCAAACAGAGCAACCAGTTTGCCGTTAAAATCGATATCTTCCAGCGTCGGGAAAAAGTCATCCCAGTCACACTGTGCTTCACCATAATACCAGGTCGGGATGCCAAGCAGCAGGATGTCGTAACCTTCCAGATCCTCTTTGCTGCTTTTAGCAATGTCATGCACGTCGGCAACATCTTTACCAAGTTGAGCCTGGATCATCTTTGCGATGTTTTCGGTATTACCGGTATCGCTGCCGAAAAAAATGCCTGTGATTGCCATGAGTAAAATAACCTCTTGAAACTTAATGATATGGTGGTGGCGATTGGCCCACGGATAAGGGCAATCATAGCAGATCAGAGAAGCACGCGGAAACTGCAATCACGCAAGACTGCACTCTGTGCAACATGAAAGTGAATTTTTGCGATAATTCAGAGGATTTCCGGGCTGTTCAGCGCGTTAAGCTGAGCCAGTAACATCTCTTCAATCAGTTCGCTTCGGCTCATTTCCCGCGCATCCGCCAGCGCGTTTAATGCATCGACAGCCTCGGCGTTGAGTTTTAATTCGACGCGTTTAAGCCCACGAACCTTATCGCGTTTAAGCTGATTGCGCTTATTCACGCGCAATTGCTCGTCGCGAGAGAGCGGATTGGTTTTAGGACGCCCCGGGCGACGTTCATTCGCGAACAGATCTAATGTCGTGCGGTCCGTTTGTTCTTTAGCCATGATTTAAGAATACTACGGGAAGTACAAGCAATCGGGTCATAGCCCGGGCTGATTAGCGCGCCATCATACATCAGCGATGCGGACACGCCAACGACCGGGCGCTTTCCGACAATCGGTCGCCGGGTTTTTAATCAGTTTGTCTTTTCAGCGAGATAACGACGGATGGCGCGTAGAACCGCTTCCGGCTTTTCTGCATGCACCCAGTGCCCGGCACCGGCAATGACATGCGCGCGTGCCTGCGGGAATTGTTGCAGCAGTTCGTCACGATACTGTTCGCTGACATACGGCGAGTTACCGCCGGGGATAAAGAGGGCGGGGTGATCCCAGGCTGGCACGGTTTCCCACCCCACAATATGGGGATACTGATCCCACAACGCGGGCACATTGAAGCGCCACTCGCCATCGACAAACGACTTGAGCAGGAACTGAATCACCCCTTCTTCATTTATATGTTCGCGCATGACGGCGGCGGCCTGCTGGCGCGTGGTGGCACTGGCGTCGGTCACCGCATTGATGGCGGCGAAGATCTCGTCGTGACGGCGCACGTGGTAATGGACCGGGGCAATGTCGATAGCGACGAGCTTGTCGATGCGTTCTGGCGCCAGCGCGGTAAATGCCATCACCGCTTTCCCCCCCATGGAGTGACCAACGAAGGTCGCGCGTTCGATAGCATGGGCATCGAGGGTATCAAGTAAGTCCTGCGCCATCACCGAATAATTCATCTCTGGTGACCGGCCGGAGAGGCCGTGATTTCGCATATCAACCTGAACAATGTCATGGTCATTGACGAGGTCGCGGGCAAGTACGCCAAGGTTGTCCAGGCTACCAAATAAACCGTGAACCAGAACGATGGGGGAATTGTTGTGCGATTGTTGTGCAGATTGCGCTCGTGTATTCAATTTCATGGCAAAGTTCTTTTTTTCGCTCTTTCGGATTAAGGTATTATGTTGAACATTCTGCCGTCCGGCTGCAAGGTTTTGACACATTCTGACTTTGCCGCCATCCTGGTTTGACGCTATCCGCTGTTGGGATTTGACTTTATAATCTCAATAACTTGTATTCAGATTAGACACTGCACTGGATTAAGATGAAAACGATCGAAGTTGATGATGAGCTCTACAGTTATATTGCCAGCCATACAAAGCACATTGGCGAGAGCGCATCCGACATTTTACGGCGCATGTTGAAGTTTTCCGCCGCTCCGCAGCCAGCTGCCGCTGTTCCACTCGCGAAAGAAACCCCCGCACCTGTTACGGTTGAAGAAGTAAAACCGGCTAATACGGCGAAAGACAAAGTCCGCGCGGTGCGTGAACTGCTCCTTTCTGATGAGTATGCAGAGCAGAAAAAGGCCGTTAATCGCTTTATGCTGGTGCTGTCTACACTTTACGCATTAGATAAAAAGGCTTTTGCAGAATCCACTGAGTCTCTGCATGGCCGCACCCGCGTATACTTTGCGGCTGATGAACATACCCTGTTGCAAAACGGCAATCAGACGAAGCCAAAACAGGTGCCTGATACCCCGTACTGGGTTATCACTAACACGAATACGGGTCGTAAATGCAGCATGGTGGAGCACATCATGCAATCAATGCAATTCCCGACGGAGTTGATTGAAAAGGTTTGCGGCACAATTTAATCCTTGCATAAAAAGGACCAGGCAATGGCTAACCACGAACGTGCAGGGCAACCTGCGCAACAGAGCGATTTAATTAACGTCGCCCAGCTTACCGCGCAGTACTATGTGCTGAAACCGGAGATCGGCAATGCTGAGCACGCGGTAAAATTTGGTACGTCAGGTCACCGCGGCAGCGCGGGGCGTCACAGTTTCAACGAACAACACATTCTGGCAATTGCTCAGGCTATCGCTGAAGAGCGTGCCAAAAACGGTATCACCGGTCCGTGCTATGTCGGCAAAGATACCCATGCCCTGTCCGAACCTGCGTTCATCTCTGTTCTGGAAGTGCTGGCGGCAAACGGTGTTGATGTGATCGTGCAGGAAAATAACGGCTTCACGCCGACCCCTGCGGTGTCCAATGCCATCCTGGTACACAACAAAAAAGGTGGCGCGCAGGCTGATGGTATCGTCATTACTCCGTCACATAACCCACCGGAAGACGGCGGTATTAAATACAACCCGCCAAACGGTGGCCCGGCGGATACCAACGTGACCAAAGTGGTTGAAGACCGTGCTAATGCGCTGCTGGCTGACGGTCTGAAAGGCGTGAAACGCATCACCCTGGATGCCGCACTGGCGTCCGGTCACGTAAAAGAGCAGGACCTCGTGCAGCCGTTTATCGAAGGGCTGGCCGATATCGTCGATATGGCGGCGATTCAGAAAGCGGGCCTGAAACTGGGCGTGGATCCGCTGGGGGGTTCCGGTATTGAATACTGGAAGCGTATTGCTGATTTCTACAAGCTTGATCTGACCATCGTTAACGATCAGGTTGATCAAACCTTCCGCTTTATGCACCTCGATAAAGACGGTGTTATCCGCATGGACTGCTCCTCTGAGTGCGCCATGGCTGGTCTGCTGGCGCTGCGCGACAAGTTCGATCTGGCCTTCGCCAACGACCCTGACTATGACCGTCATGGTATCGTTACGCCTGCGGGTCTGATGAATCCGAACCACTACCTTGCTGTCGCGATTAACTATCTGTTCCAGCATCGTCCGCAGTGGGGCAAAGACGTCGCGGTGGGTAAAACCCTGGTGTCGTCTGCAATGATCGACCGCGTGGTCAACGATCTTGGTCGCAAACTGGTTGAAGTACCGGTTGGTTTCAAATGGTTTGTTGATGGCCTGTTCGACGGCAGTTTCGGCTTCGGTGGCGAAGAGAGTGCAGGGGCATCCTTCCTGCGTTTTGACGGCACGCCGTGGTCGACCGATAAAGACGGGATCATCATGTGCCTGCTGGCAGCGGAAATCACCGCTGTCACCGGGAAAAACCCGCAGCAGCACTACGACGAGCTGGCCGCACGTTTTGGTGCGCCGAGCTATAACCGTCTTGGCGCCAGCGCGACCTCCGCACAAAAAGCGGCATTGTCCAAACTCTCGCCGGAAATGGTCAGTGCCAGCACGCTGGCGGGCGATCCCATCACCGCACGTCTGACGGCAGCACCGGGTAACGGCGCGTCTATCGGTGGTCTGAAAGTGATGACCGACAACGGCTGGTTTGCCGCGCGTCCGTCAGGTACAGAAGATGCCTACAAAATTTACTGCGAAAGCTTCCTCGGTGAAGAGCACCGTAAGCTTATCGAGAAAGAAGCGGTAGAGATTGTAAGTGAAGTACTGAAAAACGCGTAACCATCATCAGGCCCTGTCCAGGGCCTGATTCTTTTCTACAGCATAAACCGATAGCCAATGCCGGTTTCTGTCAATAAGTGGCGGGGGCGAGCGGGATCGGCTTCCAGCTTCTGACGAAGATGACCCATATAGATGCGTAAATAGTGACTGTGCTCAACGGCATTCGGTCCCCAGACCTGGCTTAATAACTGGCGCTGGGTCAGCACCTTGCCGTGGTTATTAAGTAATACGGCCAACAGACGAAACTCGATAGGGGTGAGGTGCAGCTCTTCGCCCGCGCGCACAATACGACGGTTGGCGAGATCGACCTGAATATCTGAAAAACTCACCAACGGATCGCTCTGCTGTATGCCCGCATTGCGACGCAGCGCTACCCGTAGACGAGCCTGCAATTCGCCGATACCAAAGGGCTTACTGAGATAATCGTCGGCCCCGGCATCCAGCGCGGCAATTTTGTCGCTCTCTTCGGTTCGCGCGGATAATACGATAACCGGAATCTGGCTCCACTGACGTAGATCCCGAATAAAATCAATGCCATCACCGTCCGGCAAACCTAAATCAAGGATCACAAGGTCTGGTTTGCGTGTCGCGGCTTCGATAAGGCCGCGCTGCAGCGTTTCGGCTTCCCAGGCGCGTAACCCCTCGGCTTCCAGCGCGGCGCGCAGAAAACGACGTATGGCCTGTTCATCTTCAACGATGAGAACGTTAATCACAAATCCTCGGCTAATTCATCCAGTTGCGGTGGCGGTTCCAGCGGCAGTGTAACATAAAAACTGGCGCCGCCTTCCGGGCGGTTGGCGGCGGAAATCGTCCCGCCATGCACCTCGACAATCGCCTCGCAGATGGCCAGCCCTAAGCCCACGCCGGGAATAGCCGACTCTTTGCTGCCACGGGCAAACTTCGCAAAAATCGCCTCTTCCTGTCCGACAGGAATACCTGGACCGTTATCCCATACTTCGAGTGTCAGTCGCGAGTCATCATGCCGGGCATCGATCCCGATATTCGCATTGTGTCCGGCGTATTTAACAGCATTTTCCAGAAGATTAATCAGTACGCGTTCAAACAGCGGCCCATCAACATGTACCAGCATTAGCGGGTCGGGGAGGCTCAGGGCAATATGGCGTTCGCCGAGGCCGGGTTCGAGTGTTTTCAGCGCACTCCCCACCACCTCCTCCAGGGTCAGCCACTCTTTTTTAAGATTAAAACCACCGGACTGAATACGCGCCATATCCAGCAAGTTATTCACCAACCGGGTGGTATTGAGCACATGCTGACGAATTTCGCTGGCCTGAGGCGCATGTTTAGACCCTTCGCTGGCCAGATCCAGCGTCAGGATTTCCGCCTGGCCAAACAGTACGGTGAGCGGAGTGCGCAGATCGTGGGAGAGTGCCGCCAGCAACGAGTTGCGTATGCTTTCCCGCTCACTGGCAAGGCGCGCCTGCTCTTCGCTGGTGGCCAACGCCTGGCGTTCCAGCGCACTGGCTACCAGCAAGGTAAAGGTTTCCAGAAGACGCTGCTGCTCAGGGATCATCAGCAGGCGTAAGTTTGCTGGTTCCACAATCAGTAAACCATGCGTTTTCTGCGCGCTTTTCAATGGCAGTATTTGATAGGGCACGCCGGGGAGGGTATCGGTACCGGCCCCCGCAGGCTGTCCCTTATCAAAGCTCCAGCGGGCAATAGCGTCATCCCACGGGCTGATGCTCTGGGTCTGGGTTGCGGCGACCAGTTTTCCCGAATGATCGGGTAGCAAGACCTGGCTTCGGGCATCAAATGTTGAGCGGATAAACGCCTCGCTGGTTGTGGCGATATCGGCTTCGCTGCGCCCGGTCGCCAGCGCTTTCGACATCTCATACAGATGGCGAGTGCGCTGTTCGCGGTAGCGGGCGACGCGCGCCTGATAACGCACACCGGCAGTGAGATTGCCGATCACCAGGCCAACCGTCAGCATTACGCCGAACGTCAGCAGATACTGCACATCGGAAACGGCCAGTGTTCCGCGTGGCGCAATAAAAAAGAGATCAAAGCTGACGACATTTATCACTGTGGCAAAGGCCGATGGCCAGCGACCGTACAGCAGCGCGACCACCACCACGCCAAGCAGATAGACCATCACCAGATTGGCGGCGTCAAAGGCGACCAGCCACTGCATCGCAATCAGCGTAATGGCGGCGCACAGGGCGACGGCGACCAGACAGCCTTTTAACTGAACGCGCCATTTTTCCATAAATGGACGGTTATCGCCGGGGCGGGAGGGCAGCGTAACGGGAGCATCATCCGGCGCAATGATCACCAGATCAAGGTCTGGCGCGCGGCGCGCCAGTCGGTCTGCAAAGGATTCAGCGCCCAACCAGCGCCGTTTATTACGCCTGCCGATGAGGATTTTGCCGAGGTTATGCTCGCGGGCATAGCGCAAAATGGCTTTATCTTCTGCCGGGTCGGAGAGGGTTGCCGTTTCCGCGCCCAGCTCCTGGGCCAGGTGTAATGAGGCGAGGATTGCCCGACGTTGTTGTTCGGGCAAACGGTGCAGGGCAGGGGTTTCCACGTAGACCGCGTGCCAGACGCTGCCCAGTTTTGCCGCCAGACGGGCAGCCGTGCGGATCAGTTTCTCATTACCCGTACCGTGACCGACGCAGAGCAGGATGGCATCGCGCGTATGCCAGACTTTTTCATCCCCAAGGCGGTCGCGCCAGGCGCGCATCTGGTCGTCAACGCGATCGGCTGTTCGTCGCAGGGCCAGTTCACGTAAGGCGATAAGGTTGCCTTTGCGAAAGAAGTGCTCAATAGCGCGTTCGGCCTGACCACCGATATAGACTTTGCCCTCGTGAAGACGCTGGCGTAAATCGTCCGGCGGCAGGTCGACCAGCACTATTTCGTCCGCTGCGTCAAAAAAGGGGTCGGGCACCGTTTCGCGCACTTGTACGCCGGTAACGCCACTGACCACATCATTCAGGCTTTCCAGATGTTGCACATTCACGGTGGTCAGAACATCGATGCCCGCTTCGAGCAACTCCTCCACATCCTGCCAGCGTTTCGGGTGGCGGGAGCCGGGCGCGTTGCTATGCGCCAGCTCATCCATCAATATCAATGCCGGACGCCGCGCAAGGGCGGCGTCAAGGTCAAACTCCTGAATCAGGCGAGCGCGATGGGCGATACGTCGCGGCGGCAGCACCGCCAGCCCATTGAGCAGAGCGGCGGTCTCCTTGCGCCCGTGAGTTTCCACCACGCCCACCAGAATATCCAGCCCCTGCGCCCGTAGCCGCTGCGCCTCCTGCAGCATGGCAAAGGTCTTCCCGACGCCGGCACAGGCACCGAAAAAGATTTTCAGTTTGCCGCGATGATCCGTCGCCGTGTGTTCCAGCAGTCTGTCGGGATCCGGGCGCAAAGGCTCGTCTGTCATGACTTATTTATCCTTGAGCGCATCCAGCGCCAGATTCAGTTCAACAATATTCACCACAGGCTGACCAATAAAATCGAAAAGCGGGTGAGTGGTGTTTTCTTCTACTAGCCGGGCAACGGTCTGGGCAGGCAGATTACGTGCCTGAGCCACTCGTGGGATCTGCCAGACCACCGCCTGCGGCGTCAGATTGTTATCCAGACCGCTGGCCGATGTCGTTATCAGTTCCACCGGCACACGGGCATCAGCCTGTGGGTTTTCCTGACGCAGCTGGGCTACGCGCGCGCTCACTTCTTTATCCAGCTCGGGGTTACTGGCCGCCAGATTACTCCCGCCGGATGCCATCGGATTATAGGGCGCATCGGCTGTAGCGGAAGGGCGTCCGTGAAAATATCCCGCCGCGGTGAAGTTCTGCCCAATCAGGCGGGAGCCGCGAACCACATCGTCTCCTTCACGAATAAGCGAACCGTTGGCCTGCGTCTGGAACAACCACTGCCCCAGTGCCGTGGTAACCAGTGGGTAGAGCCCGCCGGTAATTAACGTCAGTACAATTAAGAGTACAAATGCCGGACGAATCAAAGCCATTTTTTTATCCCTCTTATACCAGGCCAAACAGTGTCAGCAACAGGTCGATAATCTTGATGCCGATAAACGGCACTACCAGTCCGCCCAGCCCATATACCCACAGGTTGCGGCGCAGCATGGCGGAGGCCGTCAACGGTTTGTAGCTCACCCCTTTCAACGCCAGCGGGATTAAAAAGACGATGATCAGGGCGTTGAAGATGACCGCGCTCAGAATGGCCGACGCCGGGGAGTGCAGGTGCATCACGTTCAGCGCATTGAGTTGCGGATAGGTGGCGGCAAATGCAGCCGGGATGATGGCAAAATATTTCGCCACATCGTTGGCAATACTGAACGTGGTCAGCGAACCACGGGTCATCAGCATTTGTTTACCAATATGTACCACCTCAATCAGCTTGGTGGGGTTGGAGTCCAGATCCACCATGTTGCCGGCCTCTTTCGCGGCCTGGGTCCCGGAGTTCATGGCAACCGCGACATCCGCCTGCGCCAGCGCCGGGGCGTCATTGGTGCCGTCGCCGGTCATGGCGACCAGACGGCCTTCTGATTGATACTGGCGAATCAACGCAAGTTTTGCTTCCGGGGTCGCTTCGGCCAGAAAATCATCCACCCCGGCTTCGGCGGCGATGGCGGCGGCAGTAAGACGGTTATCCCCGGTGATCATGACCGTCTTGATGCCCATTTTCCGCAGCTGAGCGAAACGCTCTTTGATGCCGCCTTTGACGATATCTTTGAGCGCAATGACCCCCAACACGCGAGCCCCTTCTGCCACTACCAGCGGTGTGGCCCCGAGACGCGCTACCTGTTCCACGCGCTGCTCGACATCGGCCGGGAAATGGCCATTGTTAGCCTCAATATGACGACGAATGGCATCCACTGATCCTTTGCGGATCATGCGCCCCTGTACGTTAATGCCGCTCATACGGGTCTGCGCGGTAAAGGGGACAAATGTCGCCTGCAGACTCTGGACATCCCGCTCACGCAGGTTAAAGCGCTGCTTGGCCAGCACGACAATGCTGCGGCCTTCCGGCGTTTCATCCGCCAGAGAAGAGAGCTGTGCGGCATCGGCCAGGGTTTTTTCATCCACGCCGTTGGCAGGCAGGAACTCGGAGGCCTGACGGTTGCCGAGTGTGATGGTGCCGGTTTTATCCAGCAGCAGGACATCAACATCGCCAGCGGCTTCTACGGCGCGCCCGCTGGTGGCAATAACATTGGCACCGAGCATACGGCTCATCCCGGCGACGCCGATCGCCGACAGCAAACCGCCGATGGTGGTCGGGATCAGGCAAACCAGCAGGGCCACAAGCACGGTCACGCTGACCGGCGTGCCGCCATAGACCGAGAACGGCCAGAGGGTGGCGGTCGCCAGCAGGAAGACAATGGTCAGCGCCACCAGCAGAATGGTCAGTGCGATCTCATTGGGGGTTTTACGGCGCTGGGCGCCTTCCACCATGGCAATCATCCGATCAAGGAAGGTTTCACCGGGGTTAACGCTACACTGGATCACCAGCCAGTCAGACAGAATGCGCGTGCCGCCGGTGACGGAGGCGAAATCGCCGCCGGATTCGCGGATAACCGGTGCGGACTCCCCGGTAATGGCGCTTTCATCCACCGACGCGCCGCCCTCAATCACTTCCCCATCGCAGGGAATAATATCGCCTGCTTCCACCAGCACCACATCGCCTTTACGTAAGTCAGCGGCGGGAATGTGGTCGATTTGCGCATCATGCTGGGGCGCACGTAATTTGCGGGCGAAGGCCGTTTTCTTTACCCCTTTCAGGCTGTTGGCCTGCGCTTTGCTGCGGCCTTCCGCCAGCGCTTCGGCGAAGTTGGCGAACAGTACGGTAAACCACAGCCACAGACTGACCGCGCCAGTAAACCAGGTGCTGCCATCGAGATATCCGCTTGCCATCGCCATCGCCAGCAGCGTGGTCAGCACGCTGCCAATCCAGACGATAAACATAACCGGGTTACGCCACTGAACATGCGGGCTCAGTTTAGTAATGGAATCAATCAGCGCCTGACGCACCAGCGTCGGTTCGAGCAGGGCCATTTGTTTGCGACTCATGACAAATACTCCGCAAATCAGCGTAAAGAGAGGTATTCCGCTACCGGACCCAGGGCCAGCGCAGGAATAAAGGTCAGGGCACCAACAAGCAACACGGTACCGATCAACAGGCCGACAAACAGCGCGCCGTGCGTGGGCAGCGTCCCGGTGCTGGCAGGCTGAATTTTCTTGTTCACCAGTGACCCGGCAATCGCCATGACCGGCACAATGATGCCGAAGCGACCAATGAACATGCAAAACGCCAGCAGACAGTTCCAGAACGGCGTATTTGCGCTCAGGCCAGCAAAAGCGCTGCCATTGTTATTCGCCGCAGAAGAGACGGCATACAGCACCTCGCTAAAACCATGAATACCCGGGTTAAGCATGCCGCTGCGTCCCGCTTCGGTCATCATTGCCAGCGCGGTGCCGATCAGCACAAGGGCCGGTGTGACGAGGATCGCCAGCGCGGTCATTTTCATTTCGCGCACATCGATCTTCTTGCCGAGGTATTCCGGGGTGCGGCCAATCATCAGCCCGGCGATAAACACGGCCAGCATTACAAACAGCAACATGCCGTATAAGCCGGAGCCGACGCCGCCAAACACCACTTCGCCGATTTGCATCAGCCACATTGGCACCATCCCGCCCAGCGCGGTAAAGGAGTCATGCATGGCGTTAACGGCGCCACAGGAAGCTGATGTGGTGATGACTGCAAAGAGGCTACTGGCAAGGATGCCGAAGCGACTCTCTTTCCCTTCCATATTGATGGCGCTGTCACCACCCAGCGTGAGGAAGTGCGGGTTACCCTGCCATTCGGCCCACATGACCACGGCGACGCAAATGACGAAGATGATCGACATGGCCCACAGAATGGCGTGTCCCTGGCGGCGATCGCTGACTGCATCGCCAAAGGCAAAACAGAGCGCTGCCGGGATTAAAAAGATCGCCAGCATCTGCACGAAGTTGGTTAACGCTGTAGGGTTTTCAAACGGGTGTGAGGAGTTGGCGTTAAAAAAGCCGCCGCCATTGGTCCCCAGCATTTTAATGGCTTCCTGCGAGGCAACGGGTCCCATCGGCAACAGCTGTTTTGCCCCCTCAAGGGAGGTAAAAGGCTGGTACGGCAGGATGTTTTGCAATGCGCCTTGTTGAATAAAGATCAGCGCAATAACCAGCGAAAGGGGCAGCAGCACCCACAGTGTAATGCGGGTTAAATCGACCCATGCATTGCCCAGTGTCGTCACGCTATGGCGGGCAAAAGCGCGGATCAGGGCGAAAATGACCGCAATACCGGTGGCGGCGGAGAGGAAGTTTTGTACCGTCAACCCCACCATCTGGCTGAAATAGCTCAGGGTGGTTTCACCTGAATAGGATTGCCAGTTGGTGTTAGTCACGAAACTCACGGCAGTGTTCAGTGCCAGATGCCAGGACAATCCAGGGAACTGTTGCGGGTTAAAAGGCAATATGCCCTGCAACATCAGCATGGCGAACAGCAACACCAGACCGAAAATATTGAGCCACACTATCGCCATCAGATACTGGAGCCAGCCCATTTCCCGGGAATCAATCCCCATCATCCGCAGCAGTCCGTTCTCCAGCGTTGATACGCCGGGAAGGGGAGCGCCGACGATCATCTTCGCCAGTAACGTTCCTAAGGGGCGAGCAAGAATAAACAGGACCAGTAAAAAGCTGACAATCAGTAAAAACGCCTGGGCTGCCATCAGAAAGCCTCCGCGTTAATCAGGGCATAGACCAGATAGCCCAACAACAGGAACACCAGCACGATACCGGTTACGACGCCTGCACTCACAATCCACCTCCAGGTGTTTTAGGGATTGCTGTGAGCGTAGGATTTTGCGTGCAAAGATTTCGCAAAAATCAGATGGGCGGGTGTAAAAAAAATATAAAAATGGCGAAGACCCTATTTTAACTAATGGTTAGTATTAATTTAACTTTTACGTAACTTAATTACGGCATGAATGTAAATAACGGCAAAATTGACAAAAATAGTGGTCGGATGAGTAGTAAAATTACAAACAAAACGGTAGTATTTTAACCAGATTCAGATGCGCCCCACAGGATCCGTAACCGATCTCTGTCATGGGGGAACATTTTCCCGGTGAATGTTACCGGCCAACAAAGGGGAGAGAATTATGACCGTATATAAAACATTTCCAGTTCATATCGTCCTGATGCGTCGCATTTTCGCCGTGCTGGCTGGCGTACTCGCATTGCCGGTCATGCTGTTCTGGAAAGACCGCGCCCGTTTTTATAGCTATCTGCATCGCGTCTGGGCAAAAACCAGTGACAAACCGGTATGGATGGCTCAGGCCGAAAAAGTGACCTGCGATTTTTATTGATCAATTGATTACACTCAGCAATAAAAAAACCGCTGCGTTTTGACGTAGCGGTTTTTTTTGCCCCTCAGAATCCGCAGCTCGTCGGGGAAGCCATCACCCCTGTTCAGGGCAGTGCATTTTCATATGGCACGTTATGCCTGCACTCCAGGCGCTACACTTAACTCGCACTGTTGTTGAGAGAAGTAACCTCTGCTTGCACTCGCAACCTTCCTTTAACACACTAACGGCATTTTCTGACGGATATCAGTTAACAGGAGAGTTATGGCCACCCATCTGGTCTGGTTTCGCGCAGATTTGCGCGTACATGATAATTATGCCCTCGCAGCCGCCTGTAATAATCGCGAAGCCTGTGTTAAAGCCCTGTTTATTGCCACACCGGGGCAGTGGAAAAAACATGCAATGGCCCCACGGCAGGCCGCGTTTCTCGCCGCTCATTTGAATGCACTCCAACGGGCGCTGGCAGAGAAGGGTATTCCATTGATTTACAGGGAAGTCGACGATTTTGCTGCCAGCGTTGATACCGTGGCAGCGGTGTGCGCCGAAGAAAAGGTCAGCCATCTTTTTTATAACTACCAGTACGAAGTGAACGAACGCCAGCGCGATGCGGCGGTAGAAAAAGCGCTGCCTGACGTCGCATGCCAGGGGTTTAATGACAGCGTCATGCTGGCGCCTGGCAGCGTGGTGACCGGCAATCATGAAATGTATAAAGTCTTTACGCCGTATAAAAACGCCTTTTTGCGACGGCTGAAAGAGGAGCTACCCGTCTGTGTCGGTGCGCCGGATGTGCGGGCAGGGGGGGCATTAAATGGGGCGCTTGCGACGTTGACGTTCGATTATCCGCAAGAAGAATTTGATTCAACTTTATTTGCGGCGGATGATAAAACGGCAATCCAGCGCCTGCGATTTTTTTGCCAGCAGCACGCCGCCGCTTACGAGCAACAGCGGGATTTTCCGGCAATTGAAGGCACCAGCCGCCTTTCTGCCTGCCTGGCAGCAGGCGTTCTTTCGCCACGGCAATGTTTGCATCGCCTGTTGGCCGAGCAGCCTGATGCGTTGAATGGCGGTAGCGGGGCCGTATGGTTAAACGAGCTCATCTGGCGGGAATTTTACCGCCATTTAATGACGTTCCACCCTGATTTATGTAAATACCGTCCTTTCATTCCATGGACTGATAATGTGAAATGGAATGACCAACCTGAGCAGCTTCGCGCCTGGGAGGAGGGGAGAACGGGCTATCCGATTGTGGATGCGGCCATGCGCCAGTTGAATCGCACGGGCTGGATGCATAACCGCTTGCGAATGATCGTTGCCAGCTTTCTGGTTAAAGATCTCTTGCTCGACTGGCGTTTGGGTGAGCGTTATTTTATGACGCAACTCATTGATGGCGATTTGGCTGCGAATAACGGCGGCTGGCAGTGGGCAGCGTCGACGGGGACCGATGCCGCGCCCTATTTCCGGATCTTTAATCCCACAACCCAGGGGGAAAGGTTTGATACCGAGGGCGTATTTATTCGACAGTGGATCCCTGAACTGGCCGCTGTGCCGGGTAAGGCGATTCACGACCCCTGGACATGGGCGGATAAAAGAGGCATCTCTCTGAATTATCCGCGCCCGATAGTGGATCACAAACAGGCTCGTGCTGCCACACTTGCAGCCTATGAAGCTGCTCGTAAACCGTAAAGAGAGTGACGATGAAAAATACCGAACTGGAAAAACTGATCAACGAAAAACTCAACAGTGCGGCGTTCAGCGATTACGGCCCAAATGGCCTGCAGGTTGAGGGACGCGAAACGGTTAAAAAAATCATCACCGGGGTAACGGCAAGCCAGGCGCTACTGGATGAAGCAGTGCGTCAGGAAGCCGACGCGGTGATTGTGCATCATGGTTATTTCTGGAAAAACGAACCGGCAATCATTCGCGGCATGAAGCGCAATCGCCTGAAAACGCTGCTGGCGAATGACATCAACCTGTACGGCTGGCACCTGCCGCTGGATGCGCATCCGGAACTGGGCAATAACGTACAACTGGCGTCTCTGCTGGGGATAACGGTGATGGGCACCGTAGATGGCGACGAATTGCTGCCGTGGGGCGAGCTGTCGATGCCGGTACCCGGGCCAGAACTGGCATCGTGGATTGAGGCGCGTCTGGGGCGCAGGCCATTATGGAGTGGTGATACCGGTCCGGAACTGATTAAGCGCGTCGCCTGGTGTACCGGTGGCGGGCAAGGCTTTATCGACAATGCTGCCCGTTTTGGCGTTGACGCGTTTATTACCGGCGAAGTCTCCGAGCAAACCATACACTCTGCACGCGAGCAAAACCTGCATTTTTACGCGGCAGGTCATCATGCTACCGAGCGTGGCGGTATTCGTGCGCTGAGTGAATGGCTGAACGAAAACACAGATTTGGACGTTACATTTATTGATATTCCGAATCCGGCATAAGGAGCGGGAGAGTGCAGAGAGCACGTTGTTATCTGTTAGGTGAAACGGCGGTAGTGCTGGAGCTGGAACCTCCGGTGACGCTGGAGACGCAAAAACGTATCTGGCGCTTAACGCAACGTCTGGCTGATGTGTCCGATGTGGTTGAAGCTATTCCGGGGATGAATAACATCACCGTGGTGTTGCGCGAACCGCAAACCCTGGCGCTGGATGCCATTGAGCGTTTACAGCGTTGGTGGGAAGAGAGTGACGCGCTGGAACCCGAATCGCGAATTATCGACATCCCGGTTATCTACGGCGGTGAAGCCGGGCCGGACCTCCCTGATGTGGCACGCCACACCGGGCTTACACAAAAGCAGGTCGTCGAACTTCACGCCTCTATCGATTATGTGGTGTGGTTTTTGGGTTTTCAGCCGGGCTTCCCGTATCTGGGCGGCATGCCGGAAAACCTCGCTACGCCGCGTCGCGCCGAACCTCGCGTGCGTGTGCCTGCCGGTTCTGTTGCCATTGGCGGCGCGCAAACGGGTATCTATCCACTGGAAACGCCGGGCGGCTGGAACCTGATTGGCCGCACTGAATTGCCGCTGTTTACCCCCTCGCTTTCTGAGCCTGTCTTGCTGCGACCCGGCGACACACTGCGCTTTATTCCGCGTAAGGAGGGCATATGCTGAAAATTCTTCGTGCGGGTATCTATACCACCATCCAGGCAGGTAAACGCGTAGGGCTGCGGCAATCCGGCGTCAGCTACTGTGGTGCGCTGGATGGCCCGGCGCTGCACATTGCCAATGCCCTGGTCGGTAACGATGGCGATGCCCCTGGCCTTGAAATAACGCTTGGTCAGTGTGAAGTGCAGTTCGGCGAGGCGACGTGGTTTGCGCTGACAGGCGCGGGATGTGAAGCCAAACTCGACGGTAAAGCGGTCTGGACGGGCTGGCGCTATCCGGTTCAGGCGGGGCAAAAACTAGTACTTAAGCGCCCTCAGCACGGCATGCGCAGCTATCTGGCAGTGGCCGGAGGCCTGGACGTGCCGGAGGTGCTGGGCTCTTGCAGTACGGATTTAAAAACCGGATTAGGTGGGCTGGAAGGGCGTCTGCTTCGGGATGGCGATGAGATCCCGCTGCGCGATGTCGCGCGGACGTTTAAAGGACCGCAAGGGGTGAAGCAGTTGCTGTGGGGCAACCGCATCCGCGCGTTGCCGGGGCCGGAGTACCGGGAGTTTGATCAGCACTCGCAGGAGGCCTTCTGGCGTGTGCCATGGCATCTCGACCCACAAAGCAACCGTATGGGATACCGTTTGCAGGGCCATAAACTAATCCGCTCCACCGATCGCGAGCTGGTTTCGCATGGGCTTTTACCCGGTGTCGTGCAGGTGCCGCCGAATGGGCAGCCTATTGTTCTGATGAATGATGCGCAGACAACGGGCGGCTATCCACGGATTGCCTGCATCATTGAGGCCGATATGTATCATCTTGCGCAGATCTCTCTTGGGCATCCTATTCATTTTGTCCCCTGTACGCTGGAGGAGGCGCTGGCGGCACGGCAAGACCAGCAGCGTTATCTGGCGCAACTATCCTGGCGGTTGCGTCATGAAGATTGATTTAAACGCCGATCTGGGGGAGGGGTGCGGCAATGATGCCGCACTGTTGCAACTGGTCTCATCGGCCAATATTGCGTGTGGTTTCCATGCGGGTGATGCGCAAACTATGCGCCTGTGTGTCCGCGAAGCGCTAAGAAATGGCGTCGCGGTGGGGGCGCACCCAGGCTTTCCCGACCGGGAGCATTTTGGCCGTACAGCGATGCAATTACCCCCTGAAACGGTCTATGCACAAACGCTCTATCAGTGCGGCGCGCTGGCGGCTATTACGCGCGCGGAAGGGGGGCGCATGGTTCATGTCAAGCCGCACGGCATGCTGTATAACCAGGCTGCCGTTGACCCGCAACTGGCAGAGGCTATCGCCCGTGCGGTGCGCGACTGCGACCCGGCACTGATTCTGGTCGGCCTTGCCGGCAGCGAGCTTATTCGCGCCGCAAAACGCCTTCAACTTACCACGCGTGAGGAAGTGTTCGCCGATCGCGGTTACCAGGACGATGGCACGCTGGTGCCACGTTCGCAGCCGGGCGCATTGATTACCGATGACGAGACTGCGCTGACGCAAACGCTGGGGATGGTCTTATCCGGCAAAGTCATCAGCGTCAACGGGCATGAGGTTGCGTTACGGGCGCAAACCGTCTGCCTGCATGGCGATGGTGAGCATGCGCTGGCGTTTGCCCGCCGCCTGCGTGAGGCATTCGATCGGTGTAGTATCGTTGTCAGCGCCGATAGTTAAAAGGATATTGTGATGCCAGAAGGCCCGGAAATTCGCCGCGCAGCAGACAGTCTTGAAGCGGCCATCAAAGGTAAAACGCTCACGGATGTCTGGTTCGCCTTTCCCCATCTTCAGATTTTCGCGCCGATGCTCACAGGCGAGTGCGTTGAACGTATTGAAACGCGTGGTAAAGCTTTGCTGACCCACTTTTCCTGTGGTGTGACGATGTACAGCCACAACCAGCTGTATGGCGTCTGGCGGGTGGTTGATGCCGGCGAGGTGACAGAAACCAACCGCGTGTTGCGTGTACGGCTGGCGGCAAAAGACAAAGCCATTTTGCTTTATAGTGCCTCTGATATTGAGATACTGACCGCCGACGAGCTGGCGGTTCACCCTTTCTTACAGCGCGTAGGCCCGGATGTGCTGGATATGTCGCTGACCGTCGCGCAGGTCAAATCGCGGTTATTATCTCCCCGGTTTTGTCGCCGCCAGTTTGCCGGTTTGCTGCTTGACCAGGCATTTCTCGCCGGGTTGGGGAACTATTTGCGCGTTGAAATCCTGTGGCACGCCGCCCTTGCGCCTGAGCATAAAGCGATCGATCTCAATGAGACTCAACTGGACAGACTGGCTCAGGCGCTGCTCGACATTCCGCGCCTTTCCTACCAGACGCGTGGCAGGGTGGATGAAAATCACCATCACGGGGCGCTGTTTCGCTTTAAAGTTTTTCACCGGGCCGGTGAGGCCTGCGAGCGCTGTGGCACGGTGATTGAGAAAACCACGCTCTCTTCGCTCCCTTTTTATGGCTGCCCGGGTTGCCAGAAATAATCCTGTTTAGCAAAGCAGACAGGCCATCATCGACAGATGGCAGCCAATAAAAAACCCGCCGCAGCGGGTTTTTTACTCTCAGCAGCTTAGTGCTTTTCGAGATCGGTTTTGAAATCGCGTTTTTCATAACCGGTGTAGAGCTGACGCGGACGGGCAATTTTAATGCCGTCGTCGTGCATTTCGTTCCAGTGTGCAATCCAGCCCACGGTACGCGCCATCGCGAAGATAACGGTAAACATGGAAGACGGAATGCCCATCGCTTTAAGGATGATGCCGGAGTAGAAGTCCACGTTCGGGTAAAGCTTACGTTCGATGAAGTACGGGTCATTGAGCGCGATATGCTCAAGTTCCATCGCCACTTCCAGCAGATCGTCTTTCGTACCCAGCTCACGCAATACTTCGTGGCAGGTTTCACGCATTACGGTGGCGCGCGGGTCATAGTTCTTGTAGACACGGTGACCGAAGCCCATCAGACGGAACGAGTCGTTCTTGTCTTTGGCGCGACGCAGGAATTCCGGAATGTGTTTAACGGTGCTGATCTCTTCCAGCATTTTAAGCGCTGCTTCGTTCGCGCCGCCGTGTGCAGGTCCCCACAGGGAGGCAATGCCCGCAGCGATACACGCAAACGGGTTGGCGCCCGAAGAGCCTGCGGTACGCACGGTGGAGGTGGAAGCGTTCTGTTCATGGTCAGCGTGCAGGATCAGAATACGGTCCATTGCGCGTTCCAGCACCGGGTTCACTTCATATTTTTCACACGGCGTGGAGAACATCATGTTCAGGAAGTTACCCGCGTAGGAAAGATCGTTGCGCGGATAAACAAAAGGTTGACCAATAGAATACTTGTAACACATCGCCGCCACGGTCGGCATTTTGGACAGCAGGCGGAAAGCCGCGATCTCACGGTGACGCGGATTATTCACGTCCAGAGAGTCATGGTAGAACGCCGCCAGTGCGCCGGTGACGCCACACAGGACCGCCATTGGGTGGGAGTCACGACGGAAACCATGGAACAGACGGGTAATCTGCTCGTGAATCATCGTGTGGCGGGTAACGGTGAGTTTGAACTCATCGTATTGTTCTTGCGTCGGTTTTTCACCGTACAGCAGGATATAGCATACTTCCAGATAGTTGGAGTCGGTGGCCAGTTGGTCGATCGGGAAACCACGATGCAACAGGATACCTTCGTCGCCATCAATGAAGGTGATTTTGGATTCGCATGATGCGGTAGAGGTGAAACCTGGGTCAAAAGTGAATACACCTTTTGAACCGAGACTACGGATATCAATAACATCCTGACCGAGCGTGCCCTTTAGCACATCCAGTTCAATAGCAGCGTCACCATTATAGGTGATGTTTGCTTTTTTATCAGCCATTTACGGTCTCCTTAGCGCCTTATTGCTTAAGACTACCTGTTACCGGATTTGCATTCAAACTGCCTTTTAACGCTACCAGATTATTATTTGGCTCGCTGCTCTGATGAGAGGAAAAACCAGGGTACAGAGCGATGGGCGCTAGCAGGTACACATTGAAAGTACAGTCAAAACAGCAACAAATCAGGTTCTTAGCAGTCGGATTTTGTCAAACCTGCTATCACTAATAACTGTCCTGATTAATTCGGTCAACTTCATCACACTGTTGCATAACTTATTTGCAGGTGAAAGATAGACCCCATAACTTTTGCGAATTATATCTCTCTTCTGATGAAGTTTGTAACAAGAATGTTTAACTTTTGTCAAATCAGATGATTAAATTTTAAAATAATGTTGTTATCGTGACCATGATCACTGTTCAGCATAAAACCCGACAAACTATATGTAGGATAATTGTAATGATTTTGTGAACGACCTATACTGCCGCCAGGTCTCCGGAATACCCTGCAATCCCGAGCCACCCAGCGTTGTAACCTGTCGTTTCGCATCTGGAAGCTGAAATTTTGCATTACGCGCAGTTATAGAAAAGGACGCTGTCTGACCCGCAAGCAGACCGGAGGAAGGAAACTATAAGAACAGCATGTGGGCGTTATTCATGATAAAAAATGTGAAAAAACAAAGACCTGTTAATCTGGATCTCGCAACGATCCGGTTTCCTGTTACGGCAATAGCGTCCATTCTTCACCGCGTTTCCGGCGTCATCACTTTTGTGGCGGTCGGTATCCTGCTGTGGTTACTGGGCCTGTCGCTGTCATCCGAAGAAGGCTTCCAGTCTGCCTCCGCTA
This sequence comes from Phytobacter ursingii, assembly GCA_901456055.1. Taxonomy (GTDB): domain Bacteria; phylum Pseudomonadota; class Gammaproteobacteria; order Enterobacterales; family Enterobacteriaceae; genus Phytobacter; species Phytobacter ursingii. Next base: position 276,833 of record CABDWT010000019.1, on the reverse strand, counting down.
TTATGAGTGGCTTTTTTGTTAAATTCATTTTGTGGGGCATCCTGACTGCACTGGCTTATCATGCCGTTGGCGGTATTCGCCACATGCTGATGGATTTTGGCTGGCTGGAAGAAACTTTTGAGGCAGGAAAACGTTCCGCCAACGTGTCATTTGCAATTACTGTCGTGCTTTCACTTCTCGCAGGAGTCCTCGTATGGTAAGCAACGCCTCCGCATTAGGACGCAACGGCGTACATGACTTCATTCTGGTCCGCGCTACCGCAATCGTCCTGACGCTCTATATCATCTATATGGTCGGTTTTTTCGCTATCACTGGCGATATTACCTGGCAAGTCTGGACAGGCTTCTTCTCATCCGCCTTCACGAAAGTCTTCACCCTGCTGGCACTGTTCTCCATTTTGATTCATGCCTGGATTGGCATGTGGCAGGTGTTGACCGACTACGTTAAACCGCTGGCTGTGCGCCTGATTCTGCAACTGGCTATTGTCGTTGCACTCGCGGCTTACGTTATTTATGGATTCGTTGTGGTGTGGGGTGTGTGATGAAACTGCCAGTCAGAGAATTTGATGCTGTCGTTATTGGCGCAGGCGGCGCAGGTATGCGCGCGGCGTTACAAATTTCCCAAAGCGGCCAAACCTGTGCGCTGCTTTCTAAAGTTTTCCCAACCCGTTCTCACACCGTATCCGCTCAGGGCGGCATTACGGTAGCGCTGGGCAATACCCACGAAGATAACTGGGAATGGCACATGTACGATACGGTAAAAGGTTCCGATTACATCGGCGACCAGGATGCCATCGAATACATGTGTAAAACCGGTCCGGAAGCCATTCTGGAACTGGAACATATGGGCCTGCCGTTTTCGCGTCTCGATGATGGCCGGATCTACCAGCGGCCGTTCGGCGGTCAGTCGAAAAACTTCGGCGGCGAGCAGGCTGCACGTACCGCAGCGGCGGCTGACCGTACCGGTCACGCGTTATTACATACGCTTTATCAGCAAAACCTTAAAAACCACACTACTATTTTTTCCGAGTGGTACGCGTTGGATCTGGTGAAAAACCAGGATGGCGCCGTTGTTGGTTGTACTGCTCTGTGCATTGAAACCGGTGAAGTGGTCTATTTCAAAGCCCGCGCAACTGTGCTGGCAACGGGCGGTGCGGGTCGTATTTACCAGTCCACCACCAACGCGCACATCAATACCGGTGACGGTGTTGGTATGGCGCTGCGTGCCGGAGTACCGGTGCAGGATATGGAAATGTGGCAGTTCCACCCGACCGGTATCGCCGGGGCAGGGGTGCTGGTCACCGAAGGTTGCCGTGGTGAAGGCGGCTATCTGTTAAACAAACATGGTGAGCGTTTCATGGAGCGCTATGCGCCGAACGCAAAAGACCTGGCGGGCCGTGACGTGGTGGCGCGTTCCATCATGATCGAAATTCGCGAAGGTCGTGGCTGTGATGGTCCGTGGGGGCCGCATGCCAAACTGAAACTCGATCACCTCGGCAAAGAGGTGCTGGAGTCGCGTTTGCCTGGCATTCTGGAACTGTCCCGTACTTTTGCGCACGTCGATCCTGTTAAAGAGCCGATCCCGGTGATCCCAACCTGTCACTATATGATGGGCGGGATCCCGACCAAAGTGACCGGTCAGGCGCTGACGGTGAACGCGCAGGGCGAAGATGTGGTGATTCCTGGGTTGTTTGCAGTGGGCGAAATCGCCTGCGTATCGGTGCACGGCGCCAACCGCCTGGGCGGCAACTCACTGCTTGATCTTGTGGTCTTTGGTCGCGCTGCAGGTCTGCATCTGCAAGAGTCTATCGCTGAGCAGGGCGTACTGCGCGATGCAAGTGAATCGGATATTGAAGGTTCGCTGGAACGTCTCAATCGCTGGAACAACAACCGCACAGGTGAAGATCCGGTGACCATCCGTAAAGCGTTGCAGGAATGTATGCAGCATAACTTCTCGGTCTTCCGTGAAGGCGACGCGATGGCGAAAGGTCTTGAGCAACTGAAAGTGATTCGCGAACGCCTGAAAAATGCCCGTCTGGATGACACTTCCAGTGAATTTAACACCCAGCGTGTTGAGTGTCTGGAGCTGGATAACCTGATGGAAACCGCGTACGCGACGGCGGTATCTGCCAACTTCCGTACCGAGAGCCGTGGCGCGCATAGCCGCTTCGACTTCCCGGAGCGTGATGATGAAAACTGGCTGTGCCATTCCCTGTATCTGCCAGAGACGGAATCCATGACGCGTCGTAGCGTCAATATGGAACCGAAACTGCGCCCGGCTTTCCCGCCGAAGATTCGTACTTACTAATGCGGAGACAGGAAAATGAAATTCGAGTTTTCAATTTATCGCTATAACCCGGATGTTGACGACGCTCCGCGCATGCAGGATTACACGCTGGAAGGGGAAGAAGGTCGTGACATGATGCTGCTCGATGCCTTAATGCAGCTGAAAGAAAAAGACCCGAGTCTCTCTTTCCGTCGCTCCTGCCGTGAAGGGGTATGCGGTTCAGACGGCCTGAACATGAACGGTAAAAACGGTCTGGCGTGTATTACGCCGCTGTCGGCGCTGGGTAACGGTAAGCAGAAGATTGTGATTCGCCCGCTGCCGGGGCTGCCGGTAATCCGTGATTTGGTTGTGGACATGGGGCAATTCTATGCCCAATATGAGAAGATTAAGCCTTACTTATTGAATAATGGGCAAAATCCACCTGCACGTGAGCATCTGCAGATGCCAGAGCAGCGTGAAAAACTCGATGGGCTGTACGAATGTATCCTTTGTGCATGCTGCTCCACGTCCTGCCCGTCGTTCTGGTGGAACCCGGATAAGTTTATCGGTCCAGCCGGTCTGCTGGCCGCGTATCGCTTCCTGATTGACAGTCGTGATACCGAAACCGATAACCGCCTGGAAGGGCTGAGTGATGCTTTCAGCGTATTCCGCTGCCATAGCATTATGAACTGCGTCAGTGTCTGTCCGAAGGGACTGAACCCGACGCGCGCCATCGGCCATATCAAGTCGATGTTGTTGCAACGTAGTGCGTAGTAAACGTGGGGGGAGCGCTGTTCCCCCACCCTGGCCCTCTCCCCCCGGGGAGAGGGCAAAGAAAGAAGCAGGAAACCTTTAAAAACCGCTGTACGCAGTTGAAATAATCGAAGCGTTCGTGGCGAGACAAGGCGGCAACTGAGCGAATTGACGGGAGCATAGTGAACTATGTGACCGGAGTGAGTGAAGGCAGCCAACACCGTCGCAGCCCGAACGATGAAGATGAGGGCAGTTTTTAAAGGTTCCTTCGCGGGCCAACAAAGAGAAGAGCTCGCAAGTGAACCCCGGGACGTGTGCGCCCTGCCGCGCGCGTTGTAGTTATCCACGGCGAAGTAAGCATAACAATGCTTAAGGGATCACGATGCAGAACAGCGCTTTGAAAGCCTGGCTGGACTCTTCTTACCTCTCTGGCTCGAACCAGAGCTGGATAGAACAGCTCTATGAAGACTTCTTAACCGATCCTGACTCGGTAGATGCGACATGGCGTTCCATGTTTGAAGAGTTACCGGGCACCGGAGTGAAACCGGATCAATTCCATTCAAAAACACGTGATTATTTTCGTCGTCTGGCGAAGGATGCCTCACGTTACTCTTCCTCCATTTCTGACCCTGACACCAATGCGAAGCAGGTAAAAGTCCTGCAGCTCATTAACGCCTACCGCTTCCGCGGTCATCAGCAGGCCAATCTCGATCCGCTGGGACTGTGGCAACAAGAGCGCGTTGCAGACCTCGACCCGTCATACCATGACCTGACCGAGGCAGATTTCCAGGAGACGTTCAACGTAGGTTCTTTTGCCATCGGCAAAGACACGATGCAGCTTGGCGATTTGATCGCGGCGCTGAAACAGACCTACTGCGGCTCTATCGGCGCTGAATACATGCACATCACCAGCACCGAAGAGAAACGCTGGATCCAACAGCGTATTGAATCCGTTGCTGGCAAAGCTTCCTTCACCGCTGAGGAGAAAAAACGTTTTCTCAGTGAACTGACGGCGGCAGAAGGAATGGAGCGTTATCTGGGCGCCAAATTCCCCGGCGCGAAACGCTTCTCGCTGGAAGGCGGTGATGCGTTGGTGCCGATGCTCAAAGAGATGATTCGCCATGCCGGTAAAAGCGGCACGCGCGAAGTGGTGCTGGGTATGGCGCACCGCGGTCGTCTGAACGTGTTGATTAACGTGCTGGGTAAAAAACCACAGGACCTGTTTGACGAGTTTGCCGGCAAACATAAAGAACACCTCGGTACCGGTGACGTGAAATACCATATGGGTTTCTCGTCCGATATCGAAACCGAAGGGGGGCTTGTGCATCTGGCGTTGGCGTTTAACCCGTCGCACCTCGAAATCGTCAGTCCGGTGGTGATGGGCTCTGTACGCGCACGTCTGGACCGCCTGGATGAGCCGAGCAGCAACAAAGTTCTGCCAATCACTATTCACGGTGACGCGGCCGTTACCGGTCAGGGCGTAGTTCAGGAAACGCTGAACATGTCCAAAGCGCGGGGTTATGAAGTGGGCGGTACTGTCCGCATCGTTATCAACAACCAGGTCGGTTTCACCACCTCTAATCCGCTGGATGCGCGCTCCACGCCATACTGTACCGATATTGGTAAAATGGTGCAGGCGCCGATTTTCCACGTCAACGCCGATGACCCGGAAGCGGTGGCGTTCGTTACCCGTGTAGCGCTGGATTTCCGCAACACCTTCAAACGCGATGTGTTCATCGACCTGGTCTGCTACCGCCGTCACGGCCATAACGAAGCCGACGAGCCGAGTGCAACCCAGCCGCTGATGTATCAGAAAATCAAAAAGCATCCGACTCCGCGCAAAATCTATGCTGACAAGCTGGAGCATGACGGCGTTGCGACGCTGGAAGATGCCACCGAACTGGTGAACCTCTACCGTGACGCGCTGGATGCCGGCGAGTGTGTGGTGAAAGAGTGGCGTCCGATGAATATGCACTCCTTTACGTGGTCGCCATACCTCAACCATGAATGGGATGAGAGCTACCCGAATAAGGTAGAAATGAAACGCTTGCAGGAACTGGCGAAGCGCATTAGCACGGTGCCAGAGTCTATTGAAATGCAGGCTCGCGTGGCAAAAATTTACAACGATCGTCAGGCGATGGCCGCAGGCGAAAAACTGTTCGACTGGGGCGGCGCGGAAAACCTGGCCTATGCGACGCTGGTTGACGAAGGTGTCTCCGTGCGTCTGTCCGGCGAAGATTCTGGTCGCGGTACGTTCTTCCATCGTCACGCGGTAATCCACAACCAGGCGAATGGTTCGACTTACACACCGTTGCACCACGTCCATAATGCGCAGGGCCCGTTCAAAGTCTGGGACTCTGTACTGTCCGAGGAAGCGGTTCTGGCATTTGAATACGGTTATGCCACCGCAGAGCCGCGTACCCTGACCATCTGGGAAGCGCAGTTCGGCGACTTTGCCAACGGCGCTCAGGTGGTTATCGACCAGTTCATTAGCTCCGGCGAGCAGAAATGGGGACGTATGTGCGGTCTGGTGATGCTGCTGCCGCACGGTTACGAAGGCCAGGGGCCGGAACACTCCTCCGCGCGTCTGGAGCGTTATCTGCAACTGTGTGCTGAGCAGAACATGCAGGTCTGCGTGCCGTCTACCCCGGCTCAGGTTTACCATATGCTGCGTCGTCAGGCGCTGCGCGGTATGCGCCGTCCGCTGGTGGTTATGTCGCCGAAATCCCTGCTGCGTCACCCACTGGCGGTCTCCAGCCTTGATGAGCTGGCGAACGGCACCTTTATGCCTGCGATCGGAGAGATTGACTCCCTTGATCCGAAAGGGGTTAAGCGTGTCGTTCTGTGTTCTGGTAAGGTTTATTACGACCTGCTTGAACAGCGTCGTAAGAACGATCAGAAAGACGTCGCCATTGTCAGGATTGAGCAGTTGTATCCGTTCCCGCACCAGTCGGTGCAGGAAGCGCTGAAACCTTATGCGCATGTACAGGATTTTGTCTGGTGCCAGGAAGAGCCGCTCAACCAGGGCGCATGGTACTGCAGCCAGCATCATCTGCGAGAAGTGATTCCGTTTGGGGCAGCCCTGCAATATGCAGGCCGCCCGGCCTCCGCTTCGCCAGCGGTAGGATATCTGTCCGTTCACCAGAAACAGCAACAAGCTCTGGTCAATGACGCGCTGAACGTCGATTAATTAAAGGATAAATAATGAGTAGCGTAGATATTCTTGTACCCGACCTGCCTGAGTCCGTTGCTGACGCGACCGTTGCGACCTGGCACAAAAAACCGGGCGATACCGTCCAACGCGATGAAGTGTTGGTAGAAATCGAAACTGACAAAGTGGTACTGGAAGTACCGGCATCGGCAGACGGCATTCTGGACGCAGTGCTGGAAGATGAAGGCACTACCGTAACGTCCCGCCAGATTCTGGGCCGCCTGCGCGAAGGTAACAGCGCAGGCAAAGAGAGCAGCGCGAAATCTGACGCCAAAGAGTCGACCCCGGCTCAGCGCCAGCAGGCGTCTCTCGAAGAGCAAAACAATGATGCGCTCAGCCCGGCGATCCGTCGCCTGCTGGCCGAGCATAACCTTGAAGCCAGCGCCATTAAAGGCACCGGTGTAGGTGGACGTCTGACTCGCGAAGATATTGAAAAACATCTGGCGAAAGCACCGACGAGTAAAGAAGAAAGTAAACCTGCCGCACCGGCTGCAGCACCTGCTGCGCCGCAACTGGCGGGCCGCTCTGAAAAACGCGTGCCGATGACCCGTCTGCGTAAACGTGTCGCAGAGCGTCTGCTGGAAGCGAAAAACTCTACCGCCATGCTCACGACCTTTAACGAAGTGAACATGAAGCCGATTATGGATCTGCGTAAGCAGTACGGCGATGCCTTTGAAAAACGTCATGGCATCCGTCTGGGCTTTATGTCCTTCTACGTGAAAGCCGTGGTTGAAGCGCTGAAACGCTACCCGGAGGTGAACGCCTCTATCGATGGCGACGATGTGGTGTATCACAACTATTTCGATGTCAGCATGGCGGTCTCGACGCCGCGTGGTCTGGTGACCCCGGTTCTGCGCGATGTGGATACCCTCGGCATGGCCGACATCGAAAAACGCATTAAAGATCTGGCGGTGAAAGGGCGCGATGGCAAGCTGACCGTTGAAGACCTGACCGGTGGTAACTTCACCATCACCAACGGCGGTGTGTTTGGCTCGCTGATGTCTACACCCATCATCAACCCACCGCAGAGCGCAATTCTGGGCATGCATGCCATTAAAGACCGCCCGATGGCTGTTGATGGCAAAGTTGAAATTCTGCCCATGATGTATCTGGCGCTCTCTTACGATCACCGCCTGATTGACGGCCGCGAATCCGTAGGCTTCCTGGTGGCGATTAAAGAGCTGCTGGAAGATCCGACGCGTCTGCTGCTGGACGTGTAGTGTCCTTTGCCCGGCGGTGTCATGCCGCCGGGTTACAAAAACGAACACCTGCATTGTAGGCCGGATACGCGTAGCGCCGTCCGGCGTAACAAGTTTAATGAAGGATGGATAGAACACATGAACTTACATGAATATCAGGCAAAACAGCTTTTTGCCCGTTACGGTTTGCCTGCTCCTGTAGGCTATGCGTGCACCACGCCGCGTGAAGCGGAAGAGGCAGCGTCCAAAATCGGCGCCGGCCCGTGGGTCGTAAAATGCCAGGTACACGCAGGTGGCCGTGGTAAAGCGGGTGGTGTGAAAGTTGTTAACAGCAAAGAAGATATTCGCGCGTTCGCGGAAAACTGGCTTGGCAAACGTCTGGTGACCTATCAAACAGATGCTAATGGTCAGCCGGTTAACCAGATTCTGGTTGAAGCAGCGACTGACATCGGCAAAGAGCTGTATCTGGGCGCTGTTGTTGATCGTAGCTCCCGTCGCGTTGTGTTCATGGCGTCTACCGAAGGCGGCGTAGAAATCGAGAAAGTGGCGGAAGAAACCCCGCACCTCATCCATAAAATCGCCCTTGACCCGCTGGCCGGCCCAATGCCGTACCAGGGGCGTGAACTGGCGTTCAAACTGGGCCTGGAAGGTAAGCAGGTTCAACAGTTCACCAAGATTTTTATGGGCCTGGCGACCATTTTCCTTGAGCGCGACCTGGCGCTGATCGAAATTAACCCGCTGGTTATCACCAAACAGGGCGACCTGATCTGCCTGGACGGCAAACTGGGCGCTGACGGTAACGCACTGTTCCGTCAATCCGAACTGCGTGAAATGCGCGATCAGTCTCAGGAAGACCCGCGCGAAGCGCAGGCGGCACACTGGGAACTGAACTACGTTGCGCTGGAAGGCAACATTGGTTGTATGGTCAACGGCGCAGGTCTGGCCATGGGTACCATGGACATCGTTAAGCTGCATGGCGGCGAACCGGCTAACTTCCTCGACGTGGGCGGTGGTGCGACCAAAGAGCGCGTGACCGAAGCGTTCAAAATCATTCTCTCTGACGAAAACGTGAAAGCCGTTCTGGTTAACATCTTTGGCGGTATTGTTCGCTGTGACCTGATTGCCGACGGCATCATTGGCGCGGTGGAAGAAGTGGGTGTTAACGTACCGGTTGTCGTTCGTCTGGAAGGTAACAACGCGGAACTGGGTGCGAAGCGTCTGGCTGACAGCGGCCTGAATATTATTGCAGCGAAAAGTCTGACGGATGCAGCTCAACAGGTTGTTGCCGCAGTGGAGGGGAAATAATGTCTGTTTTAATTAATAAAGATACCAAAGTTATCTGCCAGGGTTTCACCGGTAGCCAGGGTACTTTCCACTCCGAACAAGCGATTGCCTACGGCACGCAGATGGTTGGCGGTGTCACGCCAGGCAAAGGCGGCACCACGCACCTGGGCCTGCCGGTATTCAATACTGTACGTGAAGCGGTGGAAGCCACCGGTGCGACGGCCTCCGTTATTTACGTTCCGGCGCCGTTCTGTAAAGACTCCATTCTGGAAGCGATCGACGCGGGCATTAAACTGATTATCACCATCACCGAAGGTATCCCGACGCTGGATATGCTGACGGTGAAAGTGAAGCTGGACGAAGCCGGCGTGCGCATGATCGGCCCGAACTGCCCGGGGGTTATCACCCCAGGCGAATGTAAAATCGGCATTATGCCGGGCCACATTCACCAGCCGGGTAAAGTGGGGATCGTTTCTCGTTCCGGTACGCTGACCTATGAAGCGGTTAAGCAGACCACCGACTACGGTTTCGGCCAGTCCACCTGCGTCGGCATCGGCGGCGACCCGATCCCTGGCTCTAACTTCATCGACATCCTGAAACTGTTCCAGGAAGATCCGCAGACCGAAGCAATCGTCATGATCGGTGAGATCGGCGGTAGCGCGGAAGAAGAAGCCGCGGCTTACATCAAAGATCACGTGACCAAACCGGTTGTCGGCTATATCGCCGGTGTGACTGCGCCGAAAGGCAAACGTATGGGTCACGCGGGCGCTATTATCGCCGGTGGCAAAGGGACCGCCGATGAGAAATTCGCCGCGCTGGAAGCCGCTGGCGTGAAAACCGTGCGTAGCCTGGCCGATATCGGCGAAGCGCTGAAAGCAATTATCAAATAAGACTCAATGCCCCTCATTAAAAGGGGCTGTAATAAGTTCGACATGGTTGGCCGCTCTGAAAGGAGTGGCCTTTTTTATGCCCCGATTTTGCGCACGCGGGTATTTTCTCCGGTGAGCGTATGGCCGTCAGCTGCCTGTGGAACCATTGGAGGGATGGCCTCACCCGTGCGCGTATCAACCAGCAACGAGTGCGGTTCACCCGGTGCAAACAGATTGCCTTCACCCCACTGACGTAGCGCGACGATAATCGGGAAGAGCGACTGTCCTTTGGGCGTGAGCACATACTCCTGATATGCCGTGCCGTCAGAAGCGGGCCGGGTGGCGAAGATACCCGCCTCGACCAGCTTACGCAGACGATCGGTGAGAATATTGCGCGCCATGCCCAGTCCACGCTGAAAATCGCCAAAACGCCTCACGCCGTCGAACGCGTCGCGGACGATAAGCAACGCCCAGCGATCGCCGATAATATCGACCGAACGGGCAACCGGGCAGGGATGTTGCGAGAACAAGGGTGCAGGTGACATAGCCGGGCCTTATGAAAAATATTCAAGTTGCATTTTAAAACTGGTTTATTTACGCTTCAACTAGTTTTCTTTTGAAACCAGGTGAGCGATGAAAGAAAAGATGTGCACTATGCCGATGGCTTGTTCCGACAGCGTAACCCTGAGGCCAGCGACGATGCCGCGCGCTCTGGTGTTGTTGTTTGCCATCGCCAGCGGCCTGAGCGTCGCCAATGTCTACTATGCGCAACCGCTGCTCGATATGCTGGCGCAGGACTTCGCTATAAGCCAGGCCGCTATTGGCGGTGTGGTAACCGCAACTCAGGTAGGGTGCGCGCTGGCATTATTGCTACTGGTGCCGTTAGGGGACATGGTGGAGCGACGGCGCCTGATGCTGTTGCAGCTCCTGGCACTGATCGCTGCACTCTGTATCGTCGTGCTGGCGCAATCAACCGTAGCTTTGCTGGTGGGAATGCTGGCGACAGGGTTGCTTGGCACGGCGATGACGCAGGGGCTGATCGCCTGCGCGGCCAGTGCCGCTGATAGCCGGGAGCGTGGTCAGGTTGTGGGGGTGGCGCAGGGGGGTGTTTTTATCGGTTTGTTACTGGCGCGGGTTTTTGCCGGTCTGGTGAGCGACCTGGCGGGATGGCGTGCGGTATATGGTGCTTCTGCGTTCATGATGCTGGTACTGCTACCGTTGCTCTGGTGGCAGCTGCCGCGCTTTAGCGTTGGTCCCGAATCGGTCAGCGCGAGACAACTGCTGTTCTCCATGTTGACATTGCTCTGTACCGATCGCGTACTGCAAATTCGCGGCGTGCTGGCGCTCTTGATGTTTGCTGCCTTTACCATTTTCTGGAGTGCAATGGTGCTGCCGTTGAGTGCGCCTCCCTATGGTTTTTCACATACTGTGATTGGCTTGTTTGCCCTTGCCGGTGTGGCAGGCGCTCTTGCCGCGGCCAGAGCCGGACGCGACGCCGATCGCGGTCATGGGCAGCGCACGAGTTTTTATGCGCTGGTGCTGCTATCGCTGGCATGGTGGCCTTTGTCACAGCTTGAACATTCACTGGCGCTGTTATTGGTAGGGATTGTGCTGCTGGATTTGGGTGGGCAGGCGCTGCACGTTACCAACCAGAGCATGATTTTACGTTCATCGGCGGCACATGGGCGGCTTATTGCGCTCTATATGCTGTTTTACGCCATGGGAAGTGGGGCAGGGGCTATTGCGACCACGGCGGTATTCGCTCGCTATGGCTGGCAGGGTGTCTGTTTATTAGGCGCGGCTGTCAGTCTGCTGGCGCTAATGATATGGGCGATAACGCGGCATCTGATGCCAGACGTCAATTAATACAACAGGGGTGATGATATGAACGAACGGGATCTACTGGCCGAGGCCGATGCGCGCGCTTTACGCTATCTGGAGGGGAATAATACGCGACGCGTCTTTCCTGATGCGGACGCTATCGCTGCGCTTAGCGCGTTTGATGAACCGCTGCCTCAGGCAGGTGAATCCGCTGAAGGGACGCTGGCGCTACTGGATGATATCGGTTCGCCTGCGACCACAGCATCAAACGGGCCGGGGTATTTTGGCTTCGTCGTGGGGGCGACATTGCCTGCCGCTTCTGCGGCTGAGCGGCTTATGGTCACATGGGATCAATGTGCGTCATCATTTCTGAACTCACCGGTGGCTGACAAAGTGGAGCGTGTTGCAGGCCGCTGGGTCCTGGAAGCGCTGGATCTGCCGCGGGAGTGCGCCGTTGGGTTTGGCACCAGCGCAACGGCTTGTACGCTGGCCGCCCTCGCGGCAGCACGCCGTGAATTGCTGGCGCGCGAAGGCTGGGATATCGATAACGACGGGCTGTCCGGCGCGCCGGAAATCAACGTGGTGGTTTCAGAACTGGTTCACATTACGGTGAAGAAGGCGCTGCGTATTCTGGGGTTCGGCATGTCACGGCTGATTGTTGCGCCAGTGGACGCCTTCGGGCGTGTTGACGTGAAACAACTGCCGCCGCTTAATGCCCGTACCCTCCTTTGTCTGCAGGCAGGGGAGGTGAATACAGGGGAGTTTGATCCTTTCGCGCAGATTATCCCGCAAGCCCATGATGCCGGGGCGTGGGTGCATGTCGACGGCGCCTTTGGTCTCTGGGCGCGCGCGTCATCGCAGGCGGCGCTGACGGAAGGGATTGAACTGGCGGACAGCTGGACCACGGATGCCCATAAATGGCTGAATACGCCTTATGATTGCGCGATGGTGATTTGCCGCAACCCTCAGGCACTGGCAGGGGCGATGAACAGTGACGCGGTCTATATGAGCGCCAGCGCCGATGCGCAGAAGAACCTGACGCTGGAGTTCTCGCGTCGTCCGAGAGGTATTCCGGTGTGGGCCGCGCTGCGCGTGCTGGGTCGTGAGGGCGTACGGGAGATGATCGACAGGCACTGCATGCTGGCACGCGTCATTAGCGAGGGGCTGACAAAACATGGGTTTGACGTATTAAACCGCGTGGTGATCAATCAAGTACTGTTCCGTTGCGAGAGCGACGCACAAACGGAGGCGGTACTGGCTGCGGCACAAGCCTCGGGGAAAACCTGGTTTGGCAGCACCCGCTGGCAGGGAAGGCCAGCGCTACGTCTCAGCGTTTCATCCTGGCGCACACAGCGGGAGGATGTGGATGCGTTGCTGGCATTGCTGGCGAAAATAAACGCAGAGAGCCAGTAATCATAACCCTGAGGAATGTTAATAAACCGTTCCTGTGAAATTTTTCACTCAAGGCTGTGCAACATTGCGCGGCCTTTTTTATTGAATAGTCACCTTGTGGTGTTAAATATTTATTCCTGTAAGTGAAATTATTGTGAAATTATTGAGATAAATAAAAGTAGTCATTTTACATGCAGGGGGCGGGCGTTTATGCAAACCGCGATGAGCATCAAGGATTAAACGTTAAATAAGCGCCTAATTATTTATCTTCCGCATCCGTTTGATAACTGTTGCTTGCGTTAAGATATACATATCGTTAACACGATTTTTACTAAATAGCTGCCGTTTCTACAAAATTAACAAAAACCAATGAAATTGATTTAAATCAATATTTAAAAACTTGGAAATGGCGCTAAAAATAGTTAAATTGTCGCCGATCAAATTGGCTTAAAACTGCTAAATTCAGTATAAATTGATCACTGTCGAAAAACGTAAAACAAACCCAATAAAAACCTTTTTATTGTAAGGGCTTTGCGGAGTAATATATTCGAGAGATCAATTTGGGTTTTTTATTAACGTGGTTGTAACTTTTTTGAATCGGCGTCAACGTTATTGCTGATGGTGATTTAAAAGTGCAACAACTTTGTATTGGGGCATGCGTGTAAACCTTCGCTGACGAGGTTTACTCTCGGAGTCTTCATGCGATGAGCAAGGAGTCATGATGTTAGATATAGTCGAACTGTCACGTTTGCAGTTTGCCTTGACCGCGATGTACCACTTCCTTTTTGTGCCACTGACGCTCGGTATGGCGTTTTTGCTGGCCATCATGGAAACGGTCTACGTCCTCTCCGGCAAACAGATTTATAAAGATATGACCAAGTTCTGGGGCAAGTTGTTTGGTATCAACTTCGCACTGGGCGTGGCCACCGGTTTGACCATGGAGTTCCAGTTCGGGACTAACTGGTCTTACTACTCTCACTACGTTGGGGACATCTTCGGTGCGCCACTGGCCATTGAAGGGTTGATGGCCTTCTTCCTCGAGTCCACTTTTGTAGGTCTGTTTTTCTTCGGTTGGGATCGTCTGGGCAAAGTACAGCATATGGCAGTGACCTGGCTGGTCGCGCTGGGCTCCAACTTGTCCGCGTTGTGGATCCTTGTAGCAAACGGCTGGATGCAAAACCCGGTTGCTGCAGATTTCAACTTCGAAACCATGCGTATGGAAATGGTCAGCTTCGCCGAACTGGTACTGAACCCGGTTGCTCAGGTGAAATTTGTCCATACCGTGGCCTCTGGCTATACCTGCGGTGCTATCTTCATCCTTGGTATCAGCTCTTACTATCTGCTGCGCGGTCGTGATATCGCATTCGCTAAACGCTCCTTCGCTATCGCAGCGAGCTTCGGTATGGCGGCTGTGCTGTCCGTTATCGTACTGGGTGATGAATCCGGCTACGAAATGGGTGACGTGCAGAAAACCAAACTGGCGGCCATCGAAGCAGAGTGGGAAACCCAACCTGCACCGGCTGCGTTTACCCTGTTTGGTATTCCGGACCAGGATGCGCAGAAAAACCATATGTCCATCCAGATCCCTTACGCGCTGGGCATCATTGCTACCCGTTCTGTCGACACGCCGGTTATTGGCCTGAAAGACCTGATGGTGCAGCATGAAGAGCGTATCCGTAATGGTATGAAGGCATATCACCTGCTTGAACAACTGCGTTCCGGTTCGAAAGACCCGTCCGTACGCGATGAGTTCAACAGCGTGAAAAAAGACCTGGGTTACGGTTTGTTGCTCAAACGCTATACGCCGAATGTGGCGGATGCGACGGAAGCGCAGATTAAACAGGCAACGCAGGACTCCATTCCCCGTGTAGCGCCGCTGTACTTCGCTTTCCGTATTATGGTGGCGTGTGGCGTGCTGATGTTATTCATTATCGCCGTGTCGTTCTGGACCGTCTGCCGTAATCGCATTGGCGAGAAAAAATGGCTGCTGCGTGCCGCTCTGTATGGCATCCCGCTGCCGTGGATTGCTATCGAATCCGGCTGGTTTGTCGCGGAGTATGGTCGTCAACCGTGGGCTATCGGTGAAATGCTGCCGACCGCTGTGGCGAACTCGACCCTGACCGCAGGCGACTTGCTGTTCTCGATGATCCTGATTTGCGGTCTGTATACCCTGTTCCTGGTGGCTGAAATGTTCTTGATGTTCAAGTTCGCACGCCTGGGCCCAAGCAGCCTGAAAACTGGCCGCTATCATTACGAGCAGTCCACTGTGGCTTCTCAGCCGGCACGCTAAGACAGGAGTCGTCAAATGATCGATTATGAAGTATTACGTTTTATCTGGTGGCTGCTGGTTGGCATTCTGCTGATCGGTTTTGCCGTCACCGACGGCTTCGACATGGGGGTGGGCATGCTCACCCGTTTCCTGGGTCGTAGCGATACCGAACGTCGTGTGATGATTAACTCTATCGCGCCACACTGGGACGGTAACCAGGTATGGCTGATCACGGCGGGTGGCGCACTGTTTGCTGCCTGGCCAATGGTCTATGCCGCGGCATTCTCTGGTTTCTATGTGGCGATGATTCTTGTGCTGGCCTCCTTGTTCTTCCGTCCGGTAGGTTTTGACTATCGTTCTAAGATTGAAGAGAGCCGCTGGCGCAATATGTGGGACTGGGGCATTTTCATTGGTAGCTTTGTGCCGCCGCTGGTCATCGGCGTCGCCTTCGGTAACCTGCTGCAGGGCGTACCGTTCAGCGTGGATGAATATCTGCGTCTGACCTATACCGGAAACTTCTTCCAGTTGCTGAACCCGTTTGGTCTGCTGGCCGGTGTGGTAAGCGTGGCGATGATCATCACCCAGGGCGCAACCTATCTGCAAATGCGTACTGTCGGTGAACTGCATCTGCGTGCGCGTACCACGTCTCAGGTTGCCGCGCTGGTTACCACGATCTGCTTCGTGCTGGCCGGTGTGTGGGTGGTCTATGGTATTGATGGTTACGTAGTGACTTCCGCTATGGATCACCATGCGGCTTCCAACCCGCTGACGAAAGAAGTGGCGCGTCAGGCTGGCGCCTGGTTGGCGAACTTCAATAATATCCCGGCTCTGTGGGCGATCCCTGCGCTTGGCGTGGTGCTGCCACTGCTGACCGTGCTGACTTCGCGTGCGGAAAAAGGCGCACTGGCGTTTGTATCTTCTTCACTGACGCTGGCCTGCATCATTTTGACTGCCGGTATCGCGATGTTCCCGTTCATCATGCCGTCGAGCATTATGATGAACGCCAGTCTGACCATGTGGGATGCTACCTCCAGTCAGATGACCCTGAACCTGATGACTTTTGTGGCGCTGGTCTTCGTACCGATCATCCTGATCTACACCGCCTGGTGTTACTGGAAAATGTTCGGTCGTATTACGAAAGAAGACATTGAAAGCAACACCCACTCTCTGTACTAAGTAAGGAGCTGATAATGTGGTATTTCGCATGGATTTTAGGAACGCTTCTTGCCTGTGCTTTTGGAGTGATTACGGCGCTGGCATTTGAACACGTGGAAGCGTTGAAAGCCGGTAAGCAAGAAGAGCATTGATGAACGAGATTATCGCGAAACTTTATGCGGTAATGGATAAGCGCCCGTTAAGGGCGCTTTCCTTAATTATGGCATTAGTGCTGGCAGGGTGTATCTTTTGGGATCCCTCGCGTTTTGCGGCAAAGACCAGTGACCTTGAGGTCTGGCATGGTTTTCTGCTGATGTGGGCCGTTTGCGCTGGTGTCATTCATGGCGTGGGATTCCGTCCCCGCGCGGTTCACTGGCAAGGTATTTTTTGCCCGCTGATCGCAGACCTGGTAATGTTGGCTGGTTTGATTTTCTTCTTCTTTTGAATAAGAAATCTCCGCTTATGACATGGGCTTGCAAAAGCCCATATATTTTTACTCTCCGTTTACTTCTACCCATTCCAAACCATCTTCCCCGCGCGTATAGTAGCGAAGTTTAAAAGCTCTAACTTTTGTTGCATTACCGGGATGTAAAGTGAATACAACGCTGTTTCGATGGCCGGTTCGTGTCTACTACGAAGATACCGACGCCGGTGGTGTGGTTTACCACGCCAGCTACGTGGCTTTTTATGAACGAGCACGCACTGAGATGCTGCGCCACCATCACTTTAGCCAGCAAGTTTTGCTGGCCGAACGCGTCGCATTCGTGGTACGCAAACTGACGCTGGAGTATTTTGCGCCCGCCAGACTCGACGATATGCTCGAAGTCCAAACGGAAATTACATCAATGCGCGGGACCTCTCTGGTCTTCACGCAGCGGATCGTCAACGCAGAGAACAAAGTCCTGAACGAAGCTGAGGTACTGATTGTCTGTGTTGATCCACTCTTAATGAAGCCTCGTGCGCTTCCCAAGTCTATTGTCGCGGAGTTTAAGCAGTGACTGACATGAACATCCTTGATTTGTTCCTGAAGGCAAGCCTTCTGGTCAAACTTATCATGTTGATTTTGATTGGTTTTTCAATCGCATCCTGGGCAATCATCATCCAGCGAACGCGCATTCTCAACGCAGCCGGTCGTGAAGCGGAAGCCTTTGAAGACAAGTTCTGGTCTGGCATTGAACTGTCGCGTCTGTACCAGGAAAGCCAGGGGCGCCGTGATAATCTGACGGGGTCGGAACAAATCTTCTACAGCGGGTTCAAAGAGTTTGCGCGTTTACACCGCGCCAATAGCCATGCGCCGGAAGCGATTGTCGAAGGGGCATCCAGGGCGATGCGTATTTCGATGAACCGTGAGCTGGAGAACCTGGAAACGCATATTCCTTTCCTCGGTACTGTCGGTTCCATCAGTCCTTATATCGGTCTGTTTGGTACGGTGTGGGGGATCATGCATGCCTTTATCGCACTGGGTGCGGTGAAGCAGGCGACCTTACAGATGGTTGCGCCGGGTATCGCCGAAGCGTTGATCGCCACCGCAATCGGCCTGTTCGCAGCGATTCCAGCGGTAATGGCTTACAACCGCCTGAACCAGCGTGTGAACAAACTGGAACTGAATTACGACAACTTTATGGAAGAGTTCACGGCTATTCTGCATCGTCAGGCGTTTACCAGCACTGAGAGCAACAAGGGGTAAACCATGGCCAGAACGCGTGGACGGGGCAGCCGTAACAGTCGTGGCCTCAAATCCGAAATCAATATTGTTCCGCTGCTGGACGTGCTGCTGGTGCTGTTGCTGATCTTTATGGCAACCGCACCGATAATCACCCAGAGCGTGGAGGTTGACCTGCCGGATGCGACAGAGTCGAAAACCGTCAGCACCAATGACGATCCTCCGGTCATTATTGAGGTTTCCGGTGTCGGACAGTACAGCGTGGTGGTAGAGAAAGATCGTATGGATCAGCTACCACCAGAGCAAGTGATTGCAGAAGCGCAGCGTCGCCTGCAATCGAATCCGAAAACCGTTTTCTTGATCGGTGGCGCAAAAGAAGTGCCTTACGATGAAATCATTAAAGCGCTAAACCTGTTACACAGCGCGGGTGTTAAATCGGTTGGCTTGATGACGCAGCCTATCTGATCACCGGCTTAACAGGCGGCAGTTTTTGGGAACCGAGAGTGTCAAAGGCAACCGAACAAAACGACAAACTTAAACGAGCGATAATTATTTCGGCGGTGTTGCATGTGATTCTGGTTGCACTGCTGATCTGGAGTTCGTTTGATGAAAATATTGATGCCTCTGCGGGTGGTGGTGGCGGTTCTTCTATTGATGCGGTAATGGTCGATCCCGGTGCCGTTGTCCAGAATTACAACCGTCAGCAGCAGCAACAGGCCAGCGCAAAGCGTGCGCAAGAGCAGCGTGAAAAGCAGGCTCAGCAGCAAGCAGAAGAACTGCGTGAAAAACAGGCTGCCGAGCAGGAACGCTTAAAACAGCTTGAACAGGAACGTTTGCAGGCGCAAGAAGCTGCCCGTGAGCAGGCCGCAGAACAGAAAAAAGCAGAAGACGCCGCGAAGAAAGCGCAGGAAGCGCAAAAACAGGCGGAAGAAGCTGCAGCAAAAGCCGCTGCTGATGCAAAAGCGAAAGCGGATGCACAGGCAAAAGAAGCGGCGGAAGCGGCGAAGAAAGCGGCAGCAGACGCACAGAAAAAAGCGGAAGCAGATGCTGCGAAAGCGGCTGCGGATGCGAAGAAAAAAGCTGAAGCAGAAGCGGCCAAAGCTGCAGCCGATGCTCAGAAGAAAGCCGAAGTCGAAGCTGCGAAAAAAGCCGAAGCAGAAGCCGCGAAGAAAGCTCAGCAGGATGCTGAGAAGAAAGCGGCTGCGGACGCTGCGAAAAAAGCCGCAGCAGAGAAGGCCGCCGCTGAAAAAGCCGCGGCTGCCGAGAAGGCAGCGGCAGAAAAAGCCGCCGCTGAAAAAGCGGCTGCTGCTGAGAAGGCTGCTGCAGATAAGAAAGCCGCTGCTGAGAAGGCTGCCGCCGATAAGAAAGCCGCTGCTGAAAAGGCTGCTGCCGCCAAGAAAGCGGCGGCTGAAAAAGCCGCTGCCGCATCAGGCGTTGACACTCTGCTGGGCGACCTGAGTTCCGGTAAGAATGCGCCGAAAGGTCATTCCAGTGGTACCACAGGTGGTGATTCACCTGCTAAAGGAAGTAAGGCAGGCCAGGGTGGGGCGTCACAGGCTGATATCAGTGCGTATATGTCGCAAGTACAGGCGGCGATTAAGGGCCATCTGTATGACTGGGACACTTATGCGGGCAAAACCTGTACGTTGCGTGTGAAAATTGCAGAAGACGGTACTTTGCTCTCAGTGGCGCAGGAAGGTGGTGACCCTGCTTTTTGTCAGGCGATGTTAGCCGCGACAAATCGTATGTCGAAGTTCCCTAAACCGCCAACGGCTGAGGTCTATAAGGTCTTTAGAAACGTACCTCTGGACTTTAAACCTTAGTAACGAATTCTTCTGCACAGGCAGGGAAAACAGACTAAGTTAGTCCTGGTGTTTCGGTAGTTTTGTATAATTGAGTTTGTTAACATTCTGCTAAATTATCGCGGGTTTTCCGCCCGGATAAGGGAGATAAGATGAAGCAGGCATTACGTGTAGCGTTTGGTTTTCTGATGCTGTGGGCAGCGGTGCTGCACGCAGAAGTACGTATCGAGATCACCCAGGGGGTGGACTCGGCACGCCCAATCGGTGTCGTGCCCTTCCAGTGGGCAGGCCCTGGCGGTGCGCCAGAAGATATTGGCAATATCGTGGCGTCGGATCTGCGTAACAGTGGTAAATTTAATCCTCTGGATCGTTCTCGTCTGCCTCAGCAGCCAGCGACAGCTCAGGAAGTTCAGCCAGCAGCCTGGTCTGCACTGGGTATTGATGCCGTCGTTGTGGGCCAGGTCAGCCCGAACCCGGATGGCACCTATAAAGTGGCTTACCAGTTGGTCGACACTGGCGGTGCGCCGGGTACCGTACTGGCACAGAACTCCTTCAACGTCAGCAAACAGTGGCTACGCTATGGCGCGCACACTGCCAGCGACGATGTGTTCCAGAAACTGACCGGCATTAAAGGTGCATTCCGTACCCGTATCGCGTATGTCGTGCAGAGCAATGGCGGCCAGTTCCCGTATGAACTGCGCGTCTCTGACTACGATGGTTACAATACCGCCGTCGTACACCGCTCTTCGCAGCCGCTGATGTCTCCGGCGTGGTCACCAGATGCCTCAAAACTGGCGTACGTAACCTTCGAAAGCGGTCGTTCTGCGCTGGTCATTCAGGATCTGTCCAGTACCGCTATTCGCCAGGTCGCTTCTTTCCCGCGTCACAACGGTGCGCCGGCATTCTCTCCGGATGGTTCTAAGATTGCTTTCGCGCTGTCTAAAACCGGTAGCCTGAACATCTATGTAATGGATCTGGGGTCGGGTCAAATTCGTCAGGTAACCGATGGTCGCAGTAACAACACTGAACCCACCTGGTTCCCGGATAGCCAGAATCTGGCATTTACCTCTGACCAGGCGGGTCGTCCGCAGGTTTATAAAATTAACGTTAACGGCGGTGCTGCACAGCGAATCACCTGGCAGGGTTCTCAAAACCAGGATGCTGACGTAAGTGCTGACGGTAAGTTTATGGTAATGGTGAGCTCCGACGGTGGTCAGCAGCACATTGCCAAGCAGGATCTGGTAGCGGGTGGCGTGCAGGTTTTATCGTCAACGTTCCTGGATGAATCGCCGAGTCTGGCACCTAACGGCACGATGGTAATCTACAGCTCTTCTCAGGGGATGGGATCCGTGCTGAATCTGGTTTCTACAGATGGGCGTTTCAAAGCGCGTATTCCGGCGTCTGATGGACAGGTGAAATCCCCTGCCTGGTCGCCGTATCTGTCTAAATAATAATTGGTAATTAAAGGAATTAACGAAATGCAACTGAACAAAGTGCTGAAAGGCCTGATGCTGGTTCTGCCGATCATGGCAATCGCGGCCTGTTCTTCTAAAAAAGCAACCAACGACCAGAATGGCGAAGGTATGCTGGGTGCGGGCACTGGTATGAACGGCAACGGTAACATGTCTTCTGAAGAGCAAGCTCGTCTGCAGATGCAGCAGCTGCAGCAGAACAACATCGTTTACTTCGATCTGGACAAGTATGACATCCGTTCTGATTTCGCTGCGATGCTGGACGCGCACGCTAACTTCCTGCGTAGCAACCCGTCTTACAAAGTCACCGTAGAAGGTCACGCGGACGAACGTGGTACTCCGGAATACAACATCTCCCTGGGCGAACGTCGTGCTAACGCCGTTAAAATGTACCTGCAGGGTAAAGGTGTTACCGCTGACCAGATCTCCATCGTTTCTTACGGTAAAGAAAAACCTGCAGTACTGGGTCATGACGAAGCGGCTTACGCTAAAAACCGTCGTGCCGTACTGGTTTACTAAGAGAATTGCATGAGCAGTAACCTCAGACATCATCTATTGAGTCTGTCGTTACTGGTTGGCATAGCGGCCCCCTGGGCCGCTAATGCTCAAGCGCCAATCAGTAGTGTCGGCTCAGGCTCGGTCGAAGACCGTGTCACTCAACTCGAGCGTATTTCTAATGCTCACAGCCAGCTTTTAACTCAACTCCAGCAACAACTCGCTGATAACCAGGCGGATATTGACACCCTGCGTGGACAAATTCAGGAGAGTCAGTATCAGCTTAATCAGGTTGTTGAACGTCAGCAGCAAATTCAGCAGCAGATCGGTAGTCTGAGCAACGGCGGCGCAGCTGGGCAAACGCAGCAGGCTTCGGGCGATCAGACTGGGGCAGCAGCGCAGGCGGCGCCTGACGAAGCGGCAGCCTCAGGCGCGCCGGTACAAAGCGGTGATGCCAATACGGATTACAATGCAGCCATTGCCCTGGTGCAGGATAAAGCTCGCCAGGATGACGCGATTGTCGCATTCCAGAACTTTGTTAAGAAATACCCTGATTCAACCTATGTTCCGAATGCCAATTACTGGCTGGGACAGTTGAATTACAACAAGGGTAAGAAGGATGATGCGGCGTTCTATTTTGCCTCCGTGGTGAAAAATTACCCGAAATCACCGAAAGCGCCAGATGCGATGTTTAAAGTCGGCGTGATCATGCAAGATAAAGGTGACACGGCGAAGGCGAAAGCCGTTTATCAGCAGGTGGTCGCGAAGTATCCGGGTACCGAAGGCGCAAAACAGGCGCAGAAACGTCTCGGTTCTATGTGATGAATAGCACATGACCAGAAATCGCTTTTTTTCTGGTCTTGTCGCGTGAATCATAAGCAGTCAGGTGATCTTCCTCGAAATTCTTGTTGCGCTGCGTTCTTAAATCAGTAATATATGCCGCCGTTGCCACGGGATATCAAACAAACTCAAAGCAACGCAAAAGTGGGTCGTTAGCTCAGTTGGTAGAGCAGTTGACTTTTAATCAATTGGTCGCAGGTTCGAATCCTGCACGACCCACCAATCGTTACGGTGGAAAGCGATAGTTAAACGTAAAGGATAACGTTGCGTCAGCAACGGCCCAAAGGGCAAGGCGAAGCCGAGTCATCCTGCACGACCCACCAACTAACATCAGTTAGTAAGATGTATCCAGCGTAGTATCGGGTGATTAGCTCAGCTGGGAGAGCACCTCCCTTACAAGGAGGGGGTCGGCGGTTCGATCCCGTCATCACCCACCACTCGGGTCGTTAGCTCAGTTGGTAGAGCAGTTGACTTTTAATCAATTGGTCGCAGGTTCGAATCCTGCACGACCCACCAATTTTTATTGGTTCCGAGTAAAAATTTCAGGCGTACCCAAACGGGTCGTTAGCTCAGTTGGTAGAGCAGTTGACTTTTAATCAATTGGTCGCAGGTTCGAATCCTGCACGACCCACCAGCCTGAAAAAAATAGTATATCCCGTAAGGGGTCGTTAGCTCAGTTGGTAGAGCAGTTGACTTTTAATCAATTGGTCGCAGGTTCGAATCCTGCACGACCCACCAATGTAAAAAGGCGCCCTAAAGGCGCCTTTTTGCTATCTGCGAATGCATAAGATTCGACAAAATTGTCGGGAACAATTTTGAACAACGCGACAGCGTTGGCCCTAAGGGTGAGTCTCAGGATGAGACGAATATACCTGCAGCAGGTTCGAGTCAAGCGAAGCGAGACAACGGAGCCGCTTGCGGCGACGACCCGAAGGGTGAGGCGAAGCCGAGTCATCCTGCACGACCCACCAATGTAAAAAGGCGCCCTAAAGGCGCCTTTTTGCTATCTGCGAATGCGTCCACTTCCTCTCTTCCCTTGCACTATGTCACTCGTTCGTTCATTTTTTGTGACTTTTACCCCTCAATCCGCTATCTTGTTTAGTATATAAAACACATTCGCCTTACCTTCGGCGCGCTGTCGAAAAAGAAAGGCATTTTGTTAAGCCAGTAAAACGAGTAAGCATGATGAGCGTAATGTTCGATCCAGAAGCCGCAATCTATCCTTTTCCGCCGAAGCCTCTTCCTCTGAGTCGTGATGAAAAAGAGTTCTATCGGGAAAAAATCAAACGCCTGTTAAAAGAGCGTGATGCCGTAATGGTTGCGCATTACTACACTGACCCGGAAATTCAGCAACTGGCGGAAGAGACGGGCGGATGCATTTCTGACTCGCTTGAGATGGCGCGCTTTGGGGCCAAACATCCGGCCTCAACGTTACTGGTCGCTGGTGTGCGCTTTATGGGAGAAACCGCCAAAATCCTCAGCCCCGAAAAAACTATCCTTATGCCGACACTCAATGCCGAGTGTTCGCTGGATTTGGGTTGCCCTATCGAGGCGTTCAGCGCTTTTTGCGATGCTCATCCGGACCGGACCGTGGTGGTATATGCCAACACTTCGGCGGCAGTCAAAGCCCGTGCTGACTGGGTCGTTACCTCCAGTATTGCCGTTGAGTTGATAGAACATCTGGATAGCCTCGGCGAGAAAATTATCTGGGCACCTGACCGCCATCTCGGTAGTTACGTACAGAAACAAACCGGAGCAGACGTGCTGTGCTGGCAGGGGGCCTGCATCGTACATGACGAATTTAAAACCCAGGCGCTGATTCGCATGAAGGCGCTTTATCCGGATGCCGCCATCCTGGTGCATCCGGAATCACCGCACTCTGTGGTTAAACTGGCCGATGCAGTGGGTTCCACCAGCCAGTTGATCAATGCCGCAAAAACGCTTGCACATAAGCAACTTATTGTCGCCACCGACCGCGGTATCTTTTATAAAATGCAGCAGGCGGTGCCGGAAAAAGAGTTACTCGAGGCGCCGACTGCCGGGGAGGGGGCAACTTGCCGTAGCTGTGCTCATTGCCCATGGATGGCAATGAATGGCCTGAAAGCTATTGCAGAAGGTCTGGAGAACGGTGGGGAAGCGCACGAGATCCATGTCGATGCTGCACTGCGTGAAGGGGCATTGCTGCCATTGAACCGTATGTTGGATTTTGCGGCTACACTACGTCCTTAATGAGGAAAATGCGTAAGAATACGCTCTGGGGAAAAGATGGATTTTTTTAGTACGCAGAATATTTTGGTACACATCCCGATCGGCGCCGGAGGCTACGATCTTTCATGGATTGAAGCAGTAGGCACAGTGGCGGGCCTGTTATGCATCTGGCTCGCCAGCCTGGAAAAAATCAGCAATTACGCATTTGGCTTAATCAACGTCACGCTGTTTGCCATTATCTTCTTCCAGATTCAGCTTTATGCCAGCCTTTTGCTCCAGTTGTTTTTCTTTGCCGCCAATATCTACGGCTGGTATGCGTGGTCACGGCAAACGACTTCCAACGAGGCCGTTCTGCAAATCCGCTGGTTGCCTTTGCCAAAAGCCTTAGCCTGGCTGGTGCTGTGTGCACTGGCGATTGGTTTTATGACCTTCTTTATCGATCCGGTATTTGCCGTGCTCACCCGTGTGGCGGTCTCAATAATGCAGACGTTTGGGTTGAATGTGGCTATGCCTGAGTTGCAGCCGGACGCTTTCCCGTTTTGGGACTCCTGCATGATGGTCCTTTCCATTGTTGCCATGATTTTGATGACACGGAAATATGTCGAAAACTGGCTGCTGTGGGTCATTATCAATGTCATCAGCGTGGTGATTTTCGCCCTGCAAGGTGTCTGGGCAATGTCGCTGGAATATATGATTCTGACCTTTATCGCACTCAACGGTAGCCGGATGTGGATAAATAGCGCCCGTGAGCGCGGCTCTCACGCGTTCTCGAACTAATGATGGTGTGAATGGTTATGGTCTGGCTGCGTCTCGCTGAGATGGCAGTCAGGCCCGCTACAGGGCTGATACTCCATCTGAATCGTCACATGTTCAATCTGGTAATGATCTACCAGGAAATGTTCAATCTGGCGCAGTAGTCCGTCGTGATCGTGCGGTGGAATCACCTGGACATGTAACGTCATCAGCGTTTTCTCTCCCACCAGCCAGACATGCACATGATGGACATCGCGTACTTCGGTAATCGCCCGACGCAGATGCCGTTTTAACGCATTGATATCCATCGATACGGGCGCGCCTTCGAGCAATTCATTGACGCTCTCACGTAATAATGCCCAGGCACTGCGTAATACCAGCACCGAGACCAGGATGGAGAGTATCGGGTCGGCAGGCGTCCAGCCGGTAAACATAATGATCAGTGCAGCAACAATGGCGCCAACGGAGCCCAGCAGATCGCCAAGGACATGCAAAGCTGCCGCCCGGACATTCAGGTTCCGTTCTTCATTACCCCGATGCAGCAACCAGAATGCCAGTATATTCGCCAGCAACCCCATGACGGCAATCACCATCATTGTCATACCCGCCACGGGTTGTGGATGGTAAAAGCGCTGGATTGCTTCCCAGACGATAAAAAATGTAATCAACACCAGCGCAATGGCGTTAATAAAGGCGGCGAGGGTGGTCAGACGAAGCCAGCCAAAGGTGCGTCGTGGCCCGGAAGGGCGGTGGGCGAAATGGACGGCCAGCAAGGCAAAAAAGAGCGCGGCGGCATCCGTCAGCATATGCCCGGCATCGGCCAGTAATGCCAGTGAGCCGGAAATCAGTCCCCCAACCACCTCGACCAGCATGAACAACGCTGTGACGCTAAAAGCCAGAAGCAGGCGTCGCGCGTTGGCGTCAGCAGGGAGGTGAGAGTGAGAATGTGAATGCGCCATAATGAGCCGTCCCGTGTAATTGGCGTTAGCAGCGTCCTACATCATTGCAGATCTTTTGCTGTTCAGCAGAAAAAAATGAGGAGAGCCAAAGCTCTCCCCGTTTTAACCCAGATTATTTTTACTGCGTAGTGCCGTCGGTTTTGGTATTTGCATCATTGTTAATACCGTTACCGGTCTGAACTTTCTTGTTTATATCCGGGCACTTACCGTCTTTACACTGAGAGTTTTTATGGATCTCATCCTTTGTCATGTGTTTAGTACCAGTGTGGGAGTTCATGTGTTTCTCAGTATTAAGTTTCATACCTGATGAAGCGGAACCATTCGTCGTGGTTTTGGGTTCAAGATTCGCTTTCGCATCCGGCGCCGTCTGTCCCGCACTGGCGGCAGCGTTGGCCTGGCCATTATTGGATTGAGAAGGGGAATCATCAGCGAATGCCGCACCGCTTGCCAGGGTCAGAGTTGTCGTCAAGAAAAGTGTCGCTAATTTATTCATTTTCATCATGATGCTCCTGTTCTGGTCATTATTTACCGATGCGTATCATCGGCCTGACATGCGCGAACGAACTATCACGCTCAGTAGTGAAACATGTTATGTATTACCGACTATGGCAGAACATAATATTGAAAAATAAAACAAACTAAGTATTTACACTTAAAAAGTGTAGCGCTGTTATCGCTATTCGCTACTTTCTGGCGGTTTTTAACGGCATTCCAGGATTTTTCTGCCCGCAGTGTAAATTCGCGTTTACACTACCTGACTGACAAGTTAGATTGGAGAGATTGCATTCATTAAAATAAGTATGGCTACGCTGGAACGATCATGAATTATCAGAACGACGATTTACGCATTAAAGAGATCAACGAGTTATTACCCCCTGTCGCACTCCTTGAGAAGTTTCCTGCTACCGAAACTGCGGCCAAAACTGTCTCCCATGCCCGCAAAGCGATTCACAAAATTTTGAAAGGCAATGACGATCGCCTGCTGGTAGTGATTGGTCCGTGCTCTATTCACGATCCGGCTGCGGCCAAAGAGTATGCCGCACGTCTGTTGACGCTGCGTGAAGAACTTCAGGGTGAGCTGGAAATCGTGATGCGCGTTTACTTTGAAAAACCGCGTACCACCGTGGGCTGGAAAGGGCTCATCAACGATCCGCACATGGATAATAGCTTCCAGATCAACGACGGTCTGCGCATTGCGCGCAAGTTATTGCTGGATATCAATGACAGTGGATTACCGGCTGCGGGTGAGTTTCTCGATATGATCACCCCGCAGTACGTTGCTGACCTGATGAGCTGGGGCGCTATTGGCGCGCGGACGACGGAATCGCAGGTTCACCGTGAGCTGGCCTCTGGTCTTTCTTGCCCGGTTGGCTTCAAAAACGGTACTGATGGCACCATCAAAGTGGCTATTGACGCCATCAATGCAGCGGGTGCGCCACACTGCTTCCTGTCTGTGACCAAATGGGGCCATTCTGCGATTGTTAACACCAGCGGGAATGGCGACTGCCATATCATTCTGCGCGGTGGTAAAGAGCCGAACTACAGTGCCAAACATGTCGCCGAAGTGAAAGTTGGTCTGGAGAAAGCAGGCCTGCCCGCGCAGGTGATGATCGATTTCAGCCATGCGAACTCCAGTAAGCAATTTAAAAAGCAGATGGACGTTGGTGCTGATGTCTGCGCGCAAATTGCCGGCGGTGAAAAAGCGATTATCGGCGTGATGATCGAAAGCCATCTGGTGGAAGGCAATCAGAGTCTGGAAGGCGGCGAACCGCTGGTCTATGGCAAGAGTGTAACTGATGCCTGCATCGGCTGGGAGGACACCGATACGATCCTCCGTCAGTTGGCGGCAGCGGTAAAAGCGCGTCGCCAGTAAATCTGCTTCATCCTTAGGCCTGTCTCTTTGTTGGCTGCACTGGGAAACCCCGGTCACAGAGTTAGCGGTGCTCTCGGGGATTCCTTCCTTTGCCGCTTCGACACCGTCGTAAATGATGTTGTGTCGTACCCCCGCAAAGAAAAAAAGCGTGGATTGCTCCACGCTTTTTTGATGCCTTGTGAAAACTACTTCGCTTTACCCTGGTTGGCAACGGCAGCCGCTTTCGCCGCGATCTCATCGGCATTACCCAGGTAGTAGTGTTTGACAGGTTTGAAGTTTTCGTCGAACTCATACACCAGCGGCACGCCGGTCGGGATATTCAGTTCAAGAATTTCGTCTTCGCCCATATTATCCAGGTATTTCACCAGCGCGCGCAGGGAGTTACCGTGTGCCGCGATGATTACGCGCTCACCGCTTTTCAGGCGCGGCAGAATGGTTTCGTTCCAGTAAGGCACCACGCGTTCGATAGTCAGCGCCAGGCTTTCAGTGGTCGGCAGCTCTTTCTCGGTCAGTTTCGCATAACGCGGATCGTGGCCCGGGAAACGCTCGTCATCTTTCGTCAGTTCCGGCGGAGTAACAGCAAAGCCGCGACGCCACTGTTTAACTTGTTCATCACCGTATTTTTCAGCGGTTTCCGCTTTGTTCAGGCCCTGCAGCGCACCGTAATGACGCTCGTTCAGTTTCCAGGATTTCTCTACCGGCAGCCAGGCCTGATCCAGTTCGTCCAGCACATTCCACAGGGTGTGGATGGCACGTTTCAGCACAGAGGTGTATGCAAAGTCGAAGGTGAAGCCTTCCTCCTTGAGCAGCTTACCTGCGGCTTTTGCTTCGCTAACGCCTTTCTCGGACAGATCAACATCATACCAACCGGTGAAGCGGTTTTCATTATTCCACTGGCTTTCGCCGTGACGAACCAGAACCAGTTTAGTAACAGCCATACACTTACTCCTTCATAAGCCTGATTGAATGATAACAATTCTCATTATATTGCCCTGTAATGACCAGCAGCAACGATTACCCTTAACCATAGCGAAAATAGTGGCCCAGTGTAAGGTGCTTGTGAATTAGTGGTTACCATTTTGTCGATGAATGGCCGATATTTCAGCGAAATGGGCAAAAAAAACCCTCCGGATGGAGGGTTGGTTATCAGGCGGGAATAAAGTGATATTCCGTCAGGCTGACATACTCATCGCCGGGTCGCAGAATACAGCTGCCGTGAGGATAGTCCGGACGGTTCGGGCTGTCGGGTAAAAATTCACTTTCCAGTGCCAGACCCTGCCACGCACTGTAGGCCGTATTGCCGCGAGCGGGTGTCCCTTCAAGGAAATTCCCGGAGTAAAATTGTAGCGCCGGGGCAGACGTATAGACGGACATTTGCAACTTATTGTCCGCCGACCAGACATGGGCCGCAGGCTGGCTGGCATCACCTTTAGCCTGCAGCAAAAACGCATGGTCATAACCTTTCACCACCCGCTGATCGTCATCACTCAGGAAATCCTGAGCCAGCGTTTTCGGCTGACGGAAATCAAAGCTGGTCTGCGCCACATTTTTCAGGTCGCCCGTCGGGATACCCATGCTGTCGACCGGCAGATAGGCATCCGCCAGCAGTTGCAGCCTGTGGCTACGCACATCGCTCTGTTCGCCGTTGAGGTTGAAGTAGGCATGATTGGTCAGATTAACCGGACAAGGCTTATCGGTCGTCGCACGATACTCGATAGCCAGACGGTTATCTTCACCAAGGCGATAAAGTACGCTGGCGTTCACTTTTCCAGGAAAACCCTGGTCACCATCAGGCGAGGTTAATGAGAGCAGCGCTTCGCTGTCATTTTGTCGCTCAATTAGCCAGCGGCGCTTATCAAACCCTTCCGGGCCGCCGTGCAGCTGGTTTTCGCCCTGACTTGGCACGAGCGCCCAGGTTTCCCCATCGAGGACAAACTGGCTTTTAGCGATCCGATTCGCATAGCGCCCAACGGATGCGCCCAGAAACGCGTTCTGGTGAATATAGTGTTCGGGGGTGGCGCAACCGAGTAGCGCTTCACGCACCGAGCCATCGGAAAGTGGCACCCGTGCCGACAGCAACGTAGCGCCCCAGTCCATGACGGTGACCACCATCCCTGCGCTGTTGCGCAGGGTAATCAGACGGAAGGGCAGTCCATCTGGCGCTGCCCCGGAAGATTCATTTAGCACTGTCCCGCTCCCTGTGAAGGTTTGCACACGTAAAACGTCTCTTTAATCCCGGTCTTGGCTTCATACTGCGCCGCAACGGCCTCTTTCACCGCTGGCACCAGTGCTTCCGGCACCAGCGCGACCACGCAGCCGCCGAAACCGCCGCCGGTCATGCGCACCCCGCCTTTGTCGCCGATGGTGGTCTTCACAATCTCCACCAGAGTGTCGATTTGCGGCACGGTGATTTCAAAATCGTCACGCATGGAGGCATGCGATTCCGCCATCAGGACGCCCATTCGCTGCAGGTCGCCTTTTTCCAGTGCGTCGGCAGCCTCCACGGTACGCGCATTTTCAGTCAGCACATGGCGGACGCGCCGGGCAACCACCGGATCCAGTTCGTGCGCGACGGCATTGAACTGATCGATATTCACGTCACGCAGCGCTTTTTGCTGGAAGAAACGCGCCCCGGTTTCACACTGTTCACGGCGGGTGTTGTACTCGCTGCCCACCAGGGTGCGTTTAAAGTTACTGTTGATGATGACGATGGCGACGCCCTCCGGCATGGAGACCGCTTTGCTGCCCAGCGAGCGGCAGTCGATCAGCAGTGCGCTGCCTTTTTTACCCAGCGCCGAGATGAGCTGGTCCATGATGCCGCAGTTACAGCCGACAAACTGGTTTTCCGCTTCCTGGCCGTTCAGGGCGATTTGCGTGCCGTCCAGCGGCAGGTGGTAGAGCTGCTGAAACACGGTGCCGACCGCCACTTCCAGCGACGCGGATGAGCTCAGGCCCGCACCCTGCGGCACGTTGCCGCTGATGACGAGGTCCGCGCCGCCAAACGTGTTGTCACGTTTTTGCAGATGTTTCACCACGCCACGCACATAGTTTGACCACTGTTGCGAAGGGTGGGTCACGATGGGGGCGTCCAGCGAGAATTCATCCTGCTGGCCGTCGTAGTCGGCGGCGATAACGCGCACGGTACGATCTGTCCGCGTGGCGCAGCTGATGACGGTCTGGTAATCAATGGCGCAGGGCAGCACAAACCCGTCGTTATAATCGGTATGTTCGCCGATCAGGTTTACGCGCCCCGGTGCCTGAAGGGTATGGGTGGCAGGGTAGCCAAATTTTTCAGCAAACAGGGACTGTGTTTTTTCTTTCAGACTCATGGTTAAACTCCGGATTCGCGGAAATGAACAGCGCTGACCGCGCGCAGACGTTCAGCCGCCTGCTCTGCCGTCAGGTCACGCTGCGTCTCGGCCAGCATTTCATAACCGACCATAAACTTACGTACCGTGGCGGAGCGTAATAACGGCGGGTAAAAATGCGCATGCAACTGCCAGTGGCTGTGATCCTGTTGCGTGAAGGGCGCCCCGTGCCAGCCCATCGAGTAGGGGAAGGAGCACTGAAACAGGTTATCGTAGCGGCTGGTCAGCTGCTTGAGGGCCCGCGCCAGGTCGCCACGCTGCGCGTCGGTTAATTCGGTGATCCGCCGGACAGGCGCTTTGGGTAACAGCAGCGTTTCAAACGGCCAGGCCGCCCAGTAGGGCACCACGGCCAGCCAGTGTTCGGTTTCAACGACGGTACGGCTGCCGTCCCTGCGCTCACGTTCGGCGTAATCCACCAGCATGGGGGAGCCGTACTGGCGGAAATAGTCACTCTGCAGGCGGTCTTCACGTTCGGCTTCATTGGGCAGGAAACTGTTGGCCCACACCTGGCCATGCGGGTGCGGGTTCGAACAGCCCATTGCCGCGCCTTTATTCTCAAAGACCTGAACCCACGGGTACGTCCGGCCCAGATCGGCGGTCTGTTCCTGCCAGGTTTTCACCACCTCTTCCAGCGCGCTCAGGCTCAGTTCCGGCAGGGTTTTGCTGTGATCCGGCGAGAAGCAGATAACGCGGCTGGTGCCACGCGCGCTCTGGCTGCGCATCAGCGGATCGTTGCTTTCCGGCGCGTCCGGCGTGTCGGTCATCAGTGCCGCAAAGTCATTGGTGAAGACATACGTACCGGGGTAATCGGGGTTTTTATCACCGGTGACACGGGTGTTGCCCGGACATAAAAAACAGTCGGGATCGTGGGACGGCAGGGTCTGTTTCGCCGGGGTTTCCTGGGCGCCCTGCCAGGGGCGTTTGGCCCGGTGCGGCGATACCAGAATCCATTGCCCTGTCAGCGGGTTATAACGGCGATGCGGATGATCGACCGGGTTAAATTGCGTCATGACCCTTCCTTTAATCGGTGTAGCCTTGCGGGTGGCGGGACTGCCAGCGCCAGGTATCTTGTGCCATTTCATCGAGCGTACGGGTCACACGCCAGCCCAGCTCATTATCCGCTTTGCTTGCATCCGCCCAGTAGGCAGGCAGATCGCCATCGCGGCGGGGAGCGAAGTGGTACGCTACCGGTTTACCGCAGGCTTTGCTGAATGCGTTAACCACATCCAGCACACTGCTGCCAACGCCTGCGCCGAGGTTATAAATGTGGACACCTTGCTTGCCCGCCAGTTTTTCCATCGCCGCAACGTGCCCGTCGGCCAAATCCATCACATGGATGTAATCGCGTACGCCGGTGCCATCAGGCGTAGGGTAATCATTACCGAATACGGCCAGTGAATCGCGACGGCCCACGGCCACCTGGGCGATGTAAGGCATCAGGTTGTTCGGGATACCCTGCGGGTCTTCACCCATATCTCCTGACGGATGGGCGCCCACCGGATTGAAATAACGCAGCAGCGCAATACTCCAGTCCGGCTGGGCTTTTTGCAGGTCGGTCAGAATCTGCTCAACCATCAGCTTACTTTTGCCGTAGGGGCTCTGCGGGGTGCCGGTCGGGAAACTTTCGACATACGGGATTTGCGGCTGATCGCCATAGACCGTTGCGGAAGAGCTGAAAATGAGGTTTTTAACGTTGGCCGCGCGCATGGCATTCACCAGACGAAGGGTACCGTTGACGTTGTTATCGTAGTACTCCAGCGGTTTGGCGACCGATTCGCCAACGGCTTTCAGTCCTGCGAAGTGGATGACCGCTTCGATTGCATGATCGTGCAGGATTTCAGCCAGCAGTGCTTCATCACGAATATCACCCTGGATAAACAGGGCGGATTTGCCCCCCAGGCGTTCAAGCACCGGCACGACACTGCGTTTACTGTTACACAGATTGTCGAGGATGATGACGTCGTGGCCATTTTGCAGCAGTTGTACACAGGTATGGCTTCCAATGTAACCGCTACCACCCGTAACCAGAACTTTCATATATCACTCCATCAGGCGTATGTTATGAATTAACTTTAGCATAACAGAGACGGCAAAACTGTGATATGTGATAAATTAGTGGAATCGTTTACACTGCAATGGGTCATGCATTCCCTGCCCACGTAACTGATTATAAAACAGATAAATAATGACGTAATGATGCATAAATTCTGAAAATGATATGAAACACAGGCAGGGCGGCCCCCCACCTGTGAAAAACTCAATCAAACGCGTAGCGCCAGTTGTCGCCATCCGGGACAAACTGTAAGCGATGCGTGATACACGTTGGGGCATCGCTGGCATGGTGGGAGACAAACAATAATTGCGTTTCGCCTTCGCCAATCAGCACATCAACAAAGCGGCGAATGAGCTGACGGTTCAGCGGATCCAGGCCTTGCAGCGGCTCATCAAGGATCAGTAACGTCGGATGTTTGACCAGCGCGCGGACAATCAGCGCCAGGCGTTGCTGTCCCCATGACAGACTATGGAAAGGCGCATCGGCGGTTTTGGGGTTGAACCCCGCGAGGTCCAGCCACTGTTGCGCCAGCTTGCGCTGTTTATCCGAAACGGCCTGATAAATACCAATAGAGTCAAAATAGCCGGAAAGAACTACATTACGCACGGTCGTACTGACGCGATAGTCAAGATGCAGACTGCTGCTGACGTAACCAATGTGCTTCTTAATATCCCAGATGGTCTCGCCGCTGCCGCGACGACGACCAAAAAGGGTTAAATCATTGCTGTAGCCTTGCGCATGATCGCCCGTAACCAGACTGAGCAGCGTCGATTTTCCTGCGCCGTTCGGTCCGCTAATTTGCCAGTGTTCGCCCGGTCGAACCGTCCAGTCGAGGTGGTTGATAATCGGACGATCATTATAGGAGACCACGCCATCTCTGAGGACAATCAGCGGTTCTCCGGCGGTCAGTTGCGCGCGGGCTGGCGGTGCATCCGGCTCCGGCAGCGCCATTCCCGCCAGATTTTCGCTGTGCGCCAGTTGCGCGATAAGCGCCTGCTGTAACAGTGCTGATTTTTCGCCGACTTCCGTTAGCGCGCAGTCAGCCAGTACGCCCGCATTCTGCACAAAATCCGGAATTTCATCAAAGCGGTTCAGTACCAGCACCAGGGTGTAACCTTCCGCATTAAGCTCGGCGAGGAGGGCGGCGAGATTCTGCCGTGAAGCAACGTCCAGTCCGTCAAAAGGCTCGTCAAGGATCAATAAATCGGGTTGTGACATCAGCGCCTGGCAGAGAAGCGTTTTGCGCGTCTCTCCCGTCGAGAGATATTTAAAACGGCGCGAGAGCAGCGAAGTGATGCCAAAACGTTCGGCCAGTTGCTGGCAGCGCGCGGCATCGTTAACCTCATCCTGGATGATTTCTGCGGTGGTGCGCCCGGTGTCATCTTCACCGGGGCTTAGCATGTCGGTGTTATTGCGTTGCCACTCTTCACTGACCAGTTTTTGCAGCTGTTCGAATGACAGGCGGGTCATGCGCGAGAAGCTGCTCTGGCGATCCCCTTTAAGGAGCGTCAACTCACCGGCCAGCGCTTTGGCCAGCGCCGATTTTCCGCTCCCGTTTGCGCCGACGAAAGCCCAGCTTTCACCTGACTGCAGCGTTAAATGATGAATCGACAGTGTCCGGGTGTCGCTCAGACGAAACGTACCTTGCGAAATTTGCAATGATGACATTATGTATCCCATTTTTTGCAGCGATACAAACAGGGATACGTGTTGGCAGGCAACTTGTCAATCTACTTAGCACAACGTGGCGAGAATGACCTTGTCAGCATTAAAATATGCGGTGACCTCAGCCTCTTCCTTTAGATCTTGCGCTTGTCGGGCGGGCACTGTCGCACATAACTGCTGGCCATCGGGAAGCGTCAGCAGCACTTCGCACTGTAATTCGCCACGCTCAATATGGCTGATCCGCCCACGGAGCTGGTTATCGGCCTGTTGCGCAGTGGCGTGGTCGGTTGTGATGTCTACCCAGGGCGCTTTTAGTAGCACCAGCACCTCTTTGCCCTGGGTCAAATCCAGGCGTTGCACGCTTTGCGCAGTAATAGCGACGTTGAGAGATGTCGTACCATCCGCCAGAAGCACATTGACATGCTGCTGTACCTGCTGGTGGTCAAGGGCGGTAATGGTGCCAAACCATTGGTTACGGGCGCTGGTTTGCAGCGAAAAACGGGAAATAGCCGCCAGCAGGCTGTCCAATGGCATAGCATCGTCGTCGCTCAGTACATCAAACGCTTTTTGCTGAATCTGGCCGAGTAAATCATAGAGTTGAATAAGACGCTGGCCGTAGCGGGTAACGACTGCGCCGCCGCCGCCTTTTCCCCCTGTCGCACGTTCCACCAGCGTCTGTTCACTGAGCTGATTCATCTCATTAATGGCGTCCCAGGCACTTTTATAGCTGATGTTTGCATTCTTCGCCCCCTGGCTTATTGAACCCGTCTGTTCTATCTGTTTGAGTAAATGAATACGGCGCGGGTCTGCGAACAGCCGTTCCTGGAGTTTGAGGGTAAGAAGAATTTCAGCCTGCATAGCGTAGTGTCCTGATGTAAAAAGAATATTGTGAAGGAAAATCGACCTGTAGCCTAGTCTTCCCCCGCGAGCGTTGTTTTTCTAAAGATACTGTCACAATTGTCGATAGGGGAAAGAGACAATGCGCTGAAGGAACAGAATATGGCAGTGAAAAAACGCCCGGCCTTGCAAGGTGAGCTGGACGGGGCCTGTGGTTTTTACGCAATGGCGAACGGGATACATTTACTGGAACCTGAACTGGCGCTTCCGGAAATCTTCCCTGTCATTTTGCAGCAATATGTTTTTGATGGCGATCCGATGGGATTCGTGAACGGTATTGGCCGCGGTTCGCTTAAAAATACGCTGAGCCGGACGATGGCTCTGTTAAATACTGAGTACGAATTTTACGATCCGAAAACCCGCCAACAATGGCAGTTCGCCTTTAGCATGCCCTACTGGCATAACGATAAACGCCGCGATCGTCGGGATATTCTCGATACGTTAAGCCTGGCGAATTATAAAGCGGGAAGGGTCGTTATTCAGGCTTACGATTATAATGATGGTGAGCAGGAATATAGCCACTGGACGGTCATTTCGAAAGTAACAGACGAAGGACTGGTCACCTGGGACTCAAGCAAAGAAGTGAAGTGCATTCCGTTTGATAAAATACGTGTCGATAGCATGCAACATTCACATATTGCCCGCCCCTGGAATATTCGCAGCGCGG
This sequence comes from Phytobacter ursingii, assembly GCA_901456055.1. Lineage (GTDB taxonomy): Bacteria > Pseudomonadota > Gammaproteobacteria > Enterobacterales > Enterobacteriaceae > Phytobacter > Phytobacter ursingii. Next base: position 239,900 of record CABDWT010000019.1, on the reverse strand, counting down.
ATATGTTTGTACTGAGCCGTCAGTCCCTGTAAAAGGTTACCGGCGATGGCACAAAAGGCGAGTGTTTTTCTGCCGGATGCGGTTAGAATGCCCCCTTAACACTAAATGGAGTTGACCATGTTTGAGTTATTGAAAAGCTTAGTTTTTGCCGTAATCATGGTCCCTGTGGTGATGGCTATCATCCTGGGGTTGATCTATGGCCTGGGTGAGGTATTCAACGTTTTTTCCACTGTTGGTCATCGCGACCGCCCCGCGCAACGCCGCTGAATTTAAAAAAACGCCCGCAATAGCGGGCGTTTTGCTATTCAAGATTGGCATAAGCTTGCCGATATCTCATAAGCCTCAGTAATTCTTGATGAGTATGATCTCATCTGCCAAATCTCTGGTAGTATCGCTATATTTCGAAATATATAACGACACTCACAGGAGTTACAGATGGCACTTACATGGTTACGCCTTTTTGCCGGGGCGACTTTATCTCTCTCCGTTGCCGGACATGCGCTGGCTGATGAAGGGAAAATTACCGTTTTTGCGGCAGCATCGCTGACGAATGCAATGCAGGACATTGCCGCTGCGTATAAGAAAGAGAAAAACGTCGAGGTGCTTTCGTCGTTTGCCTCTTCTTCCACGCTGGCACGTCAAATCGAAGCAGGCGCGCCTGCGGATCTGTTCATTTCTGCAGACCAGAAATGGATGGATTATGCGGTTGATAAAAAGAGTATCGATACGGGGACGCGTGTAACGCTGCTGGGAAATAGCCTGGTTGTTGTGGCGCCGAAAAGCAGTACCCAGGGCGATATCACCGTTGATGCGACCACTGACTGGGCAAGCCTGCTGAAAGGCGGCCGCCTGGCGGTTGGCGATCCGGAGCACGTTCCGGCAGGTATCTATGCGAAAGAGGCGCTGCAAAAACTGGGGGCGTGGGATAAATTGTCCCCGAGCCTGGCGCCAGCAGAAGATGTACGTGGTGCTCTGGCACTGGTGGAACGAGGCGAAGCCCCGCTGGGTATCGTCTACGGTTCAGACGCCGTGGCCAGTAAGGGCGTGAAAGTGGTCGGGACTTTCCCTGAAAACTCTCACCAGAAAGTGGAATATCCGATGGCGATTACCGAAGGTCATAAAAACGCAACGGTTAGCGCGTTCTATGACTATCTGAAAACCCCGGAAGCTTCCGCCGTGTTTAAACGTTACGGATTTACGACACACTAATGATATTAACGGATCCTGAATGGCAGGCAGTGATACTTAGCCTGAAAGTTTCATCCCTCGCAGTTGTCATTAGCTTGCCCTTTGGGATTTTCTTTGCCTGGTTACTGGTGCGCTGTACCTTTCCAGGCAAAGCCTTGCTTGACAGCCTCCTTCATCTTCCCCTGGTTCTCCCCCCCGTTGTCGTGGGGTATTTATTACTTATTGCCATGGGAAGACGTGGATTTATCGGACAGTGGCTCTATGACTGGTTCGGTATTACCTTCGCTTTTAGCTGGCGAGGCGCGGTTCTCGCGGCAGCGGTGATGTCATTTCCGCTGATGGTTCGTGCCATTCGTCTGGCGCTGGAAGGCGTTGACACTAAACTCGAGCAGGCTGCCCGTACCTTAGGGGCCGGACGCTGGCGGGTATTTATGACGATTACGCTGCCCCTGACCCTTCCGGGAATTATTGTCGGTACCGTGCTGGCCTTTGCCCGTTCACTGGGTGAGTTTGGTGCGACCATTACCTTTGTCTCAAACATTCCTGGCGAAACGCGCACCATTCCTTCGGCGATGTACACCCTCATTCAGACACCCGGCGGTGAGATGGCGGCGGCGCGCTTGTGTGTGATCTCCATTATTCTGGCGCTCGTTTCGCTGCTCATTTCTGAATGGCTGGCACGTATTAGCCGTGAACGGACCGGGAGATAACCTGTGCTGGAACTGAATTTTAGTCAGACGCTGGGCACGCACCGTCTGCAGGTTGCCGAAAGCCTGCCAGCCAGCGGTATTACAGCGATATTTGGCGTATCGGGGGCAGGGAAAACCTCCCTTATCAATGCGATTAGCGGCTTAACGCGCCCGGAGCAGGGCCGTATCGTGCTCAATGAGCGCGTATTGTATGACGCTGATAAAAAAATCTGCCTGCCGCCTGAAAAGCGCCGGGTCGGTTATGTCTTCCAGGATGCGCGCCTGTTCCCGCACTACAACGTGGTGGGAAACTTGCGCTATGGCATGGCGAAATCCATGGCCGGTCAGTTTGACAAGCTGGTGACGCTACTGGGTATCGAACAGCTTTTAGACCGCCTCCCTGGCGGACTGTCGGGTGGGGAAAAGCAGCGCGTGGCGATTGGCCGCGCCTTGTTAACGGCGCCGGAATTGTTGCTGCTGGATGAGCCGCTGGCATCGCTGGATATCCCGCGTAAACGTGAGCTGTTGCCCTATCTGCAACGCATGGCGCGTGAAATCAATATTCCCGTGCTTTATGTCAGCCACTCGCTGGATGAGATTCTGCACCTGGCCGATAAAGTGATGGTGCTGGAGGCGGGGACGGTGAAAGCGTTTGGTAACCTCGAAGATGTCTGGGGAAGCAGCGTGATGAACCCGTGGTTGCCGCAGGAGCAGCAAAGCAGCATTCTGAAAGTGAGCGTGCTGGAGCATCATCCGCATTATGCCATGACGGCGCTGGCGCTCGGCGACCAGCATATTTGGGTCAATAAACTGGATAAGCCGTTTCAGACAGCTGTGCGTATCCGTATACAGGCAACCGACGTGTCGCTGGTGCTGCAACCTTCCAGCAATACCAGTATTCGTAATACCCTGCGGGCGAAAGTGGTGCAAAACTACGATCTCGACGGGCAGGTGGAAGTACAACTGGATGTAAGCGGAAGGACGCTGTGGGCGCGAATCAGCCCGTGGGCCAGGGATGAGCTGAACATCAAACCTGGCCTGTGGCTCTATGCGCAGATTAAGAGCGTATCGATAACCGCCTGATTAGAGCAGATGGCTATAGATAAAGCTGGCGATGCTGTCGGTAGTGTTGTCGCCAATCACAACGTTGGCGCGGGCTTTGACCGCGTCATCGGCATTTCCCATCGCGACCCCAAGGCCCGCCGCTTCCAGCATGCTGATGTCGTTGTAGTTGTCTCCGAACGCCACCACGTCTTTCATCGACAAGCCCTGTGAGTTGACCCACTCGGCCAGGCGTTTGCCCTTACTGTTGCCTGTCCGCGCGATATCAACCTGATCATGCCATGACCACTCGCACTCCAGTCCCAGCGTCTGCTCGACAGTGTGGGCAAATTGCCTGAGTTTACCGGTGTCTTCGTCGGTCAGGGCAAATTTCCAGATGGCGTCGACTTCACTGGCGGCAGCGCGCAGCGAGTCCACCTGGGTGAAGACCGGGCGCTGCTCCGGGGGCAGCGTTTGTGCCCAGTTATTGGTGCGGATGACATGCCCCGTTGGCTTTTCATAGAGCATGGCATTATCGACATACATCAGACCGTGAACGTCGTGGGATTCGAGCATCTCTATCAATTTAACGGCTTGCGAAACCGGCAAAGGATCGGCGGTTAGCACTTTTTTTGCCTGATAATCATACAAATAAGTGCCGTTACAGCAAATTGCAGGTGTATCAAGCGCCAGTGCCTGATAAAAAGGATGGATGGCAACGTGATGCCGCCCGGTAACAATAATTAACTGATAGCCAGCTGCTTTTGCCCGGGCAAGCGCCTCGAGAGAAGAGGGGAGCAGCGTTTTTTTGGGGGTCAGTAAAGTACCGTCTAAATCCAGTGCTAATACACGCGAGGTCATGTCGTTTTCCGTGGTCAATGTTGAATTTGGCTTTTTCGGGATGGTACACCGAGTCGCGCCATGGGCAAAATTTGCGCGTGAAATTCAGCATTAACCACGAAAAAAGGCTATCCTGGTAAATTAACGCAGTATCAAGGAAAGGAGTATTCATGAAACAAACCGTTTATACCGCCAGCCCGGAAAGTCAGCAAATTCATGTCTGGCGTTTGAATCCCGAAGGCACCCTGACACTTGTGCAGGTGGTGGATGTTCCCGGCCAGGTTCAGCCGATGGTCATAAGCCCGGATAAACGTTACCTCTACGTGGGTGTACGCCCGGAATTCCGCGTTATTGCTTATCGTATTGCGCCAGACGACGGCGCGCTGACTTACACCGCAGAAGCGTCTCTGCCAGGCAGCCCGACGCACATCTCCACCGATCACAGTGGTCGTTTCCTGTTTAGCGGCTCCTATAATGCCGGTTGTGTCAGCGTAACCCGTCTCGACGACGGCGTGCCGACCGAGACCCTGGACGTAGTCGAAGGACTGGAAGGTTGTCATTCCGCCAATATTTCACCTGACAACCGCACCCTGTGGGTTCCGGCGCTGAAACAAGATCGTATTTGCCTGTTTACGCTGTCCGAAGACGGCCACCTGCAACCGCAAGACCCGGCGGAAGTGACCACCGTTGAAGGCGCAGGCCCACGCCATATCGCCTTCCATCCGAACAAACGCTTTGCCTACTGTGTAAATGAACTGAACAGCTCTGTCGATGTATGGCAATTGAGCGACGCGCACGGCAAGATTGAATGTGTGCAGACGCTGGATATGATGCCAGCTGACTTTTCCGATACCCGCTGGGCGGCGGATATCCATATTACGCCGGATGGTCGTCACCTGTATGCCTGCGACCGTACCGCCAGCCTGATCACCGTGTTCAGCGTGTCCGAAGACGGCAGCGTACTGGCTATCGAGGGTTTCCAGCCGACAGAAACACAGCCGCGTGGCTTCAATGTTGATCACAGCGGTAAATTCCTGATTGCGGCAGGGCAGAAATCCCACCATATCGCGCTGTACGAAATTACCGGCGAACAGGGGCTGCTGGCTGAGAAATCCCGTTATGCGGTAGGCCAGGGGCCAATGTGGGTTGTCGTGAACGCCTTCTGATTTTCAGAGATAAAAAAACCTCGCCGTGGCGAGGTTTTTTCGTTTCAGACGGCTTACTTTTTCGGTTCAGCAACAACCTGGCTTCCTGTGCCGCGGTTGTTGAATTCCCACATGCGGTTGAAGCGCGCGTCGTTCAACTGACGCTGGATATTACCTTTATCATCCACCGCACCCGTATTACCGGCAAACGCACGACCTGACGCCGCAGCGGCAGCCCACGGCTTCGCCACGTTGAAACCTTCATTGATCACGCTATCGCGAATCACAACCTGGCCGTTGGTATTGGCATCCACGTCCAGAGAGCGGCCCAGCTGCGCTACGCCATTACCGGTAGCGGTGAAGCGGCTGTTGGTCGCCAGGAAACCGAAATTAACGCTGGACAGGGTTGCCGGCGCGAACACATAGCCTTCTTGCTGGGTACGGGAGTTCACAACACGGAAATCGGTGTTATCAAACACAACCGCACCACGGCCTGCAACGATATCCACATCCCCTTCTACATAGCTGTTGGTCACCAGCGTACGGGTCTGGCGATCGTTACGCAGGGTGTTATCGACACCGCTGTTGGTCACGAAGAAGGTATTCTGGCGACCCAGAATATTGACGTTATTCAACTGGACTTTGTCGCCATCGCTGCGGAACGCAACCGCCTGGTGGTTACCGGCGTCAACGCTGTCGCCAAGGCTGTTCTGGATGGTCAGGTTCTGCAGTTGCAGCCCATTGTTCTGTGACCAGAAAACAGCGGAACACATCACGCCAACGGTAGCGTTGCGATTGCTCTGGCATTTATCAAACATGTACCAGGCGGGTTTACCCGGCATGTATTTGCCTGATGGATTGACCAGTTTACGCCAGGTCGTGCTGTCCATCTCAGAGTCGATAGCCAGACCGATTTTCACGTCCAGCGGTTTTTCGCCAGTACCGTAAATGGTCACACTGCCGGACGCCGCCGGAACATAGACCGTGCCTTCGTAATCACCCGGCATCACGGCAATAAACTGACGATCGCTGGAGTGTTTGTTGATGGCCGCGTCAACCGCTGCCTGAATTGTGTTGTGCGTTACGCCAGGCGTACCCGCCGGGCCAACCACGAAGTTTGCCTGCGCCGGCAGACGGATAGCATAAGGCTTCCATGCGGTCGCGTTTGGCATCAGATCGGCAAAATAGTTAGCGGCAACGAAGTTTTTTGCTTCGCCTTCGGTCAGGATCGGACGAGAAGCCGTGCCCGGCGCAGTTTGTTGAGAAGGCAGTTGATCCGGCGGCGTTGAGCTACAGGCGGTCAGTGTCACGCCAAAAGCCAGTGCCAGCGTCAGACGAGAAACCGAGAATGTGTTCAAGGGGTACTCCAGCTGTGCAAGTTTAAATGATTTCGTCAGAAGCCTGCTTTTTTATACTAAGTTGAGCGAAACGGGAAGCCGATTGTGCAAATCGGCTTCAAATGAATGGATTTTTAGCTAAAAAGGGCGGTAATCGAGGCGCTGGCGATAGCGTGGAAATGCACATTAAAGCCCACCATTGCGCCACTGGCGTCGGCATCCACATCAATAACCGGCACATCCAGGGCATAAACGGTGAAAATATAGCGGTGGGTTTCCCCTTTCGGCGGCGCCGCGCCGCCATAGCCGGCTTTACCAAAATCGGTACGCGTCTGGATAGCGCCATCCGGCAGCGCGCTTATTCCGGAACCTGCTCCTTGCTGCAATACGCGAGTCCCGGCGGGCAGGTTGGCGACGACCCAGTGCCACCAGCCCGAACCCGTTGGGGCATCCGGGTCGTAGCAGGTTATGACAAAGCTTTTGGTTGCGGCCGGAACCTCATCCCAGGCCAGATGCGGCGAAATATTGTCGCCGTCGTAGCCCATGCCGTTGAAGACATGACGGTGGGGCAATTTACCCCCGTCCTGTAAATCATGACTGATAAGCTTCATTTCTCCCCCTGTCAGCGATGCAATAACTTGACGATTTCCTGTGCGGCGGCGGCCGACGATGCCGGGTTTTGCCCGGTCACCAGGTGACCGTCGGTTATCGCATACACGCCCCAGTCATCACCGCGCTCGTACAAGCCGCCGGCCTGCTTTAACGCATCCTCAACGAGAAATGGCACAACGTGTGTCAGCCCGACGGCTTCTTCTTCGCTATTGCTAAAACCTGTCACGCGTTTGCCCTCTACCAGTGGACTGCCATCTGGCTTATGGGCATGGCGCAGCACGCCCGGCGCGTGACAGACGGCTCCTACCGGCTTGCCTTCGGCCCAGTATTTTTCGATAAGCGCGATAGAGACAGGGTGTTCCGCCAGGTCCCACAGTGGGCCGTGACCGCCGGGATAAAATACGGCGTCATAATCCCCGGCGGCGATATCACTCAGTTTTTGCGTGTTCGCCAGGGCGAACTGCGCGGCGTTGTCTTTGCGAAAGCGCTCGGTGTCCTGGGTTTGGGCATCAGGCGCATCACTTTTCGGATCCAGCGGTGGTTGTCCGCCTGCGGGGGTTGCGAGGACGACTTCCAGTCCTGCATCGCGAAAAATGTAATAAGGTGCGGCAAATTCTTCCAGCCAAAAACCGGTCTTTTGCCCGGTGTCGCCGAGGGTGTCATGCGAGGTCAGTATCATTAAAATCGCCATTGTTCCTCCTGATTCCGGGATGAGTTAACCCTCCAGAGTGTAGCATCCCGTCATCAGCTGGGCGTTAAATCAGACAATGAACATCTCGTCCATGGCAACGGCGGCATTCACTGCCTGGGTTAAGCGCGTCAGTTGTTTAGCGCTAATGGTATAAGGTGGCATCAGGTAAATGAGGCGGCCAAACGGGCGGATCCATACGCCTTGTCCGACAAAGAAACGTTGCAGCGCCGCCATATTCACTGGCTGTTTGGTCTCCACCACGCCGATTGCGCCCAATATGCGAACGTCAGCGACGTTGCCACTCTTGCTTGTAACAGAAAGCTCTTCGCGTAACTGGCGTTCAATCGCAGCCACCTGGGATTGCCATTCGCCGCTTTCCAGCAGCGCCAGACTGGCAGTTGCGACCGCACAGGCCAACGGATTGCCCATAAATGTCGGGCCATGCATAAAGCAGCCCGCTTCGCCATTGCTGATCGTTTCGGCCACATGTCGCGTCGTGAGCGTGGCGGAAAGCGTCATCGTGCCGCCGGTTAATGCCTTGCCAAGACAGAGAATATCCGGGGCGATACCGGCGTGTTCGCAGGCAAACAGCTTGCCGGTGCGACCAAAGCCGGTAGCGATCTCATCGGCAATCAGCAATATCCCTTCCCGGTCACACATTTTACGGATCCGCTTAAGCCACTCAGGGTGGTACATGCGCATTCCCCCAGCGCCCTGGACGATGGGCTCAAGAATCACCGCGGCGATCTCATGGCGATGTGCGGCCATCAGGCGGGCAAAACCCACCATATCGCGCTCGTCCCAAACGCCGTCGAAACGGCTTTGCGGCGCCGGAGCGAAGAGGTTTTGCGGCAGGTAGCCCTGCCACAGGCTATGCATGGAATTATCCGGATCGCATACGGACATCGCGCCAAAGGTGTCGCCGTGATAGCCGTTACGGAAAGTGAGAAACCGCTGCCTGGGTTCGCCTTTCGCCTGCCAGTATTGCAGGGCCATTTTCATCGCCACTTCCACGGCCACCGAGCCAGAGTCAGCGAGGAAAACACACTCCAGATTCTCCGGGGCCATCGCCACCAGTTTACGGCACAGGGTTATGGCGGGTGGGTGAGTGATGCCGCCAAACATCACATGCGACATGACGTCAATTTGCGCTTTCATCGCCGCGTTTAGCGTTGGGTGATTGTAGCCGTGAATGGCAGCCCACCAGGAAGACATCCCATCCACCAGCCGCTCGCCGCTGGCAAGCGTCAGTTCGCATCCTTGTGCGGATTGCACCGGATAAACCGGCAGAGGAGAGGTCATGGAAGTGTATGGGTGCCAGATATGGCGCTGGTCAAAGGCAAGATCGTCCGTTGTCATAATCGACTTGTAAACCAAATTAAAAAGATTTAGGTTTACAAGTATAACCCGAATCGAGATTCAACAACACCCTTTGGAGAAGCCCAATGGCTCACCAGACACGCTGGACAATGTCGCAAGTCGCCGCCCTGTTTGAAAAACCTCTGCTGGAACTGCTGTTTGAAGCGCAGCAGCTTCATCGCCAGCATTTTGATCCCCGCCAGGTGCAGGTCAGTACGCTGCTGTCGATCAAGACCGGGGCATGCCCGGAAGACTGCAAATACTGTCCGCAAAGCGCCCGCTACAAAACCGGGCTCGATGCGGAAAGATTGATGGAGGTGGAGCAGGTACTGGAGTCTGCCCGTAAGGCGAAAAACGCCGGTTCAACGCGCTTTTGTATGGGCGCTGCCTGGAAGAACCCGAACGATCGCGATATGCCCTATCTGGAACAGATGGTTGAAGGGGTCAAGGCGATGGGACTGGAAGCCTGTATGACGCTCGGCACGCTCACGGACAACCAGGCGCAGCGTCTGGCGCAAGCCGGGCTGGATTACTACAACCACAACCTGGACACCTCGCCGGAGTTTTACGGCAATATCATCACCACCCGTACCTACCAGGAGCGCCTGGATACGCTCGATAAAGTGCGTGATGCGGGAATCAAGGTCTGTTCTGGCGGGATTGTAGGGCTGGGCGAAACGGTGACCGATCGCGCCGGGTTACTGCTGCAACTGGCTAACTTACCCACACCGCCGGAAAGCGTGCCCATCAACATGCTGGTGAAAGTCAAAGGCACGCCGTTGGCGGAGAATGAGGATGTCGATGCCTTTGATTTTATTCGTACTATTGCTGTTGCGCGTATCATGATGCCCACCTCGCACGTGCGTCTGTCCGCAGGGCGCGAGCAGATGAACGAACAGACTCAGGCCATGTGCTTTATGGCCGGGGCAAACTCTATCTTCTACGGCTGCAAACTGTTGACCACGCCGAACCCGGAAGAGGACAAAGACCTGCAACTGTTCCGCAAGCTGGGGCTGAATCCGCAGCAGACCGAAGTACTCAACGGCGACAAGGCGCAGCAGGAGCAACTGGAACAGCAGCTCATGAATGCGGACACCGCGCAGTATTACAACGCGGCTGTGGTATGAGCTGGCAACAGCGTATTGATGAGGCGTTAGCCATCCGCAGGCAGGCCGATGCCTTGCGTACACGCCAGTGTATGGATCAGGGCGCCGGGCGCTGGCTGATTCGTGACGGGCAACGTTATCGCAACTTCTCCAGTAACGATTATCTGGGCTTAAGCCAGCATCCGGCGCTGATTCTCGCCTGGCAACAAGCGGCGGAAAAATACGGGGTTGGCAGCGGCGGCTCTGGCCACGTGAGCGGTTACACCCTGGCACACCAGCAGCTCGAAGCCGGGCTTGCCGACTGGCTGGGGTATCCGCGCGCGTTGCTGTTTATCTCAGGATTTGCCGCTAATCAGGCGGTGATTGCCGCGCTCGGTAATAAAGACGATCGCATCGTTGCCGACAGGCTAAGCCACGCCTCGTTGCTGGAGGCGGCAAACTTAAGCCCGGCGGCGTTGCGCCGCTTTGCCCATAACGATGCCACGCATCTCGCGACGCTGCTGGCAAAACCCATTGGCGGCGAACAACTGGTCGTCACCGAAGGGGTGTTCAGTATGGACGGCGATAGCGCGCCGCTGGCGGATATCGCCCGGGTAACCCGACAGGCAAACGGCTGGCTGATGGTCGACGATGCGCATGGCATTGGGGTATGCGGCGACGAGGGGCGCGGTAGCTGTGATGTCCACCAGATCACGCCGGATATCCTGATTGTCACATTCGGTAAAGGGATCGGTGTGAGTGGCGCGGCGGTACTGTGCAGCGCGTCGCTGGCCGATTATCTGACACAGTTCGCCCGCCATCTGATTTACAGCACCAGTATGCCGCCCGCACAGGCCGCAGCCATCAGCGCTTCGCTTGCGGTGATTCGTTCCGAAGAGGGTGCGCAACGGCGGCATAAACTGAACGCGCTGATTGCACAATTTCGCGCGGGCGCGAAGGCGCAAAACCTGGCGGTGACCGCGTCTGATAGCGCCATTCAGCCGCTGATCGTCGGCGAAAACAACCGCACGCTGGAGCTGGCCGCGCAGTTACGGGCGCACGGCTGTTGGGTGACCGCGATTCGCCCGCCAACCGTCCCGCCAGGCACTGCCCGGTTGCGCTTAACGCTCACTGCCGCCCACGAGCCGGAAGATATTGAGCAGTTACTGGAGATATTGCATGACGCGCGTTGATAAACAAGCCATCGCCGATACTTTCGGTCGCGCCGCTCGCAGCTACGACCAGCACAACGGATTACAGCAGCAGAGCGCAGAATTATTGCTTTCCCGTCTCCATTCAGCCCCTGTTGCTCAGGTCCTGGATGCCGGATGCGGCCCAGGATTGCTGAGCCGCTACTGGCGAGAGCAGGGGGCGCGGGTAACGGCACTGGATATCTCCCTGCCCATGCTGGAGGAGGCCCGGCGCAGGCAGGCGGCAGAACGGTACGTGCAGGCGGATATCGAAGCCATGCCTTTTACTGACGCTGAATTTTGTCTTGCCTGGAGTAACCTGGCGGTGCAGTGGTGTGATGATGTGCGCCAGGCGCTGGCGGAGTTATACCGCGTGGTGCGCCCCGGCGGACACATTGCCTTTACCACCCTGGTGAGCGGCTCGCTGCCTGAACTGAATCAGGCGTGGCGGGCGATTGATGACCAGCCGCATGCCAATCGCTTTCTGCCCGCGGCGCAAATCCACGACGCTTTATCAGGCTGGCGCTATCAGGCGGGCATTGAGCCGGTCACTCTCTCTTTTGCCGGCGCGCTTGAGGCCATGCGATCGCTAAAAGGGACGGGAGCCACTCATCTGCATGCCGGGCGCAGGCAAGGACTGACGCGCGGAGGGCTGCAACGCTTACAACTGGCCTGGCCGCAACAGCAGGGGACATTCCCGCTGACCTATCAACTTTTCTGGGGAGTCATCACACGTGACTGAACGCTATTTTGTCACCGGCACGGATACCGAGGTCGGGAAAACCGTGGCGAGCTGCGCGCTCTTGCAGGCGGCAAACCTTCAGGGACGGCGAAGCGCGGGTTACAAACCGGTGGCCTCGGGCAGCGAAATGACCGCGCAGGGGTTGCGCAACAGTGACGCGCTGGCTTTGCAGCGCAACAGCAGCGTTATGCTCGATTATGCTCAGGTAAACCCCTGGACCTTTGCGGAGCCGACATCGCCACACATTGTCAGCGCGGAGTCGGACATGCCCATTACGCTCGAAGGACTGTCTGACGGACTGCGGACGCTGGAAACGCAGGCCGACTGGGTACTAACAGAAGGGGCCGGGGGGTGGTTTACGCCGCTTTCAGAGACATGGACTTTTGCCGACTGGGTGGTGGCAGAACAATTGCCGGTGATTCTGGTGGTGGGCGTTAAACTTGGGTGTATTAACCATGCGATGTTGACCGCACAGGCGATAGAGCAGGCGGGGTTGCGCTTTGCCGGCTGGATTGCCAATGATGTTCAGCCGCCGGGCAAACGTCATGCCGAGTATCTTGCGACGCTACGGCGCGTGTTGAAAGCACCTTTGATCGGGGAGATCCCCTGGCTTGCCCACGCGCCGTTCGCTACACAAAACGGTCATTATCTCGATCTCAACGTGCTGAATCAGGCGACATCCAGTGCGACAGAAGCTGGTCATCCAGTTGTCTGACATCTCCTTCGGCAACGTTGCGACCACGATGTAACAGACAGAAACGGTCTGCAACCCGGCGGATAAACGACAGATGCTGTTCGGCCAGCAGGATAGTCATACCGAAATCCTGGTTGAGCCGGACAAGTAAATTGCCGAGTTTATGGATAAACGCCTGTCCAAGCCCGCGTGTGGGTTCGTCCAGAATCAGCAGTCGCGGGCGATTGACGAGGGCGCGTGCCATCGCCAGCTGATGCTGATTATCCTCAGACAGCCCTGCTCCTTTCACCTGACGTAGCCCGTACAGTTCGGGAAACAGGTCATAGACCTCACGATTGACGGTACTGCGGGGCTCTCCACAGGCAAGCATAGCGATATGCAGATTCTCCTCGACGGTCATTTGTGAAAATATTCGTCTGTCCTGGGGAACATAGCCTATCCCCATTGCACTGCGATGTTCCGCCTGCAAGTTCAGTAAATCCCTGGGGGGACCTCCTGCCTCTTGCCAGACCATGCTACCGCTCTCCACGGGCAAATAACCGGTAATACAATTTATTAACGTTGTTTTGCCCATCCCTGGGAGGCCGATAACAGAGGTGCATACGCCGGGGGAAAGATCGAGATCGACATTCCATAGCGTATGTTGATTGCCGTAATACTGATTGACTGCACGTAAGCTCAACACGGTTCGCTCCTTATCTCTGATCGGATGACAGAGAAGTTGTTATTCAGTTCAGTGCAAAAGGCTTGCCAGAACATGAAAACAGGCTTTTTTTCGGAACCCACTGATGAATGTGAGAGTTAAAGCGGGTATTGCGCCTCGCAGGCGAAAATATATGCTCTTTGACAGTGCCGGGGCTGGCAGGAAATGGTGCATTCGATCGGCAAAATGTGAGCACGATCGCATGATAATTCGCCGTTTCGTTAGCAGATATTCTGCAAAAATAAGCGAGAAAAAATTTTTACTGGCCTCAAAGAGGCTCAGGGGACGTTTCAGGCGACAGGCGAAGCATATGGGCTGGAAGCAGTTATCCACTATTCCTGTGGATAACCTTGTGCATTAGAGTTAGAAAAAGTGCGAGAAGCGAGTAAACACGCGGCTTGCGCCTGAATTGCTGCGAAAGGCATCTTTTGAAATATTTCTTTATTTTTTAATTAGTTAAATAAAAGCAATCCTTGTAAGAAATCTGTCACCCACTGCCATAAAACTTTCATTACCAGGCTTGACAAGTGTTAAAAAAGGAAATGTTCTGGGGATAACCCGCTTTTGCTGGTGTTTTGTACCGTCAGGGGTGATTTTCCAGGTGTGCTGCTCGTGCTCTACCTATGAGTAGAAGATATTCCTGATTGCGCCACTGTTTTTACATCCAGTATTTTTTATTGGCAAATCTCGCTGTGGTGAGTAAAATTACTTTCCTGCCCGCTCATTCCTTCATCAGGTAGCCGTCCATGAGTAAACCATTCAAACTGAATTCCGCTTTTCGTCCCTCTGGCGATCAGCCAGAAGCTATTCGTCGCCTGGAAGAGGGGCTCGAAGACGGTCTGGCTCATCAGACTTTGCTGGGCGTGACCGGTTCAGGGAAAACGTTCACCGTGGCGAATGTCATTGCCGATTTACAGCGCCCGACGATGGTGCTGGCACCGAACAAAACCCTTGCAGCGCAGCTCTATGGCGAAATGAAAGAGTTCTTTCCCGATAACGCCGTGGAATATTTCGTCTCCTATTATGACTACTATCAGCCGGAAGCCTATGTGCCGAGTTCGGACACATTTATCGAAAAAGACGCCTCGGTGAACGAGCACATTGAGCAGATGCGTCTGTCGGCTACCAAGGCGCTGCTTGAACGTCGTGATGTGATCGTGGTGGCATCGGTCTCCGCAATTTACGGTCTGGGCGATCCGGATCTGTATCTGAAGATGATGTTGCACCTGACCAAAGGAATGATCATCGATCAGCGCTCCATACTGCGTCGTCTGGCTGAGTTGCAGTACACCCGCAATGACCAGGCGTTTCAGCGCGGTACCTTTCGTGTGCGCGGCGAGGTGATCGATATCTTCCCGGCGGAATCGGACGATATTGCCCTGCGCGTTGAGCTGTTTGATGAGGAAGTGGAGCGGCTGTCGCTGTTTGACCCGCTGACCGGGCACGTCGAGTCCACCATCCAGCGCTTTACCGTTTACCCCAAAACCCACTACGTCACGCCACGTGAGCGCATCGTTCAGGCGATGGAAGAGATTAAGGTCGAACTGGTCGAGCGTCGCAAGGTGCTGCTGGAGAACAATAAACTGCTGGAAGAACAGCGGTTGACACAGCGTACGCAGTTTGATCTGGAGATGATGAATGAGTTGGGGTATTGCTCCGGTATCGAAAACTACTCGCGTTACCTTTCCGGGCGCGGGCCGGGCGAGCCGCCGCCCACGCTATTTGATTACCTTCCGGCGGATGGCCTGCTGGTGATTGATGAATCCCACGTCACCATTCCGCAAATTGGCGGTATGTTCCGCGGCGACCGTGCGCGTAAAGAGACGCTGGTGGAGTACGGCTTCCGTCTGCCGTCCGCGCTCGATAACCGTCCACTGAAATTCGAAGAATTCGAGGCGCTGGCACCGCAAACCATTTATGTGTCGGCGACGCCGGGCAACTATGAGCTGGAAAAATCCGGCGGCGAGGTCATTGACCAGGTTGTACGTCCGACCGGGTTGCTCGATCCGATTATCGAAGTGCGACCGGTAGCCACCCAGGTGGACGACCTGCTCTCCGAAATCCGCAAACGCGCCGCCATCAACGAGCGTGTGCTGGTCACCACACTGACCAAACGCATGGCTGAAGATTTGACCGAATACCTGGAAGAACACGGTGAGCGAGTGCGTTACCTGCACTCCGATATCGATACGGTTGAACGTATGGAGATTATCCGTGATTTACGTCTTGGCGAGTTCGATGTGCTGGTGGGCATCAACCTGCTGCGTGAAGGTCTGGATATGCCGGAAGTGTCGTTGGTGGCGATTCTGGATGCGGATAAAGAAGGTTTCCTGCGTTCTGAGCGTTCGCTGATTCAGACCATTGGTCGTGCGGCGCGTAACGTTAACGGGAAGGCCATTCTCTATGGCGACAAAATTACCCCGTCTATGGCGAAGGCGATGGGAGAAACCGAGCGTCGTCGCGAGAAACAGCAGCAGTACAACGAAGAACACGGCATCACCCCGCAGGGTTTGAACAAAAAAGTGGTGGATATTCTGAGCCTCGGCGAGAGTCTGGCGAAGACCAAAGGCAAAGGTCGCGGGAAATCGCGGACGCCGGCTCAGGTGGAAGCCGCCGAACTGGCGTTAACCCCGAAAGCGCTGCAGCAGAAAATTCACGAGCTGGAAGGACAGATGATGCAACATGCGCAGAATCTCGAATTCGAAGAGGCAGCGAAATGCCGCGATCAGTTGCATCAATTGCGGGAATTGTTTATTGCCGCCTCGTAACAAGATGCCGGTCACGAAATTCACCTGCGCATCTTAATGTTTGCTTAATGAAAGCCGATTACTCTCCTGTGAAAAATCAGGAGAGTACCTATGCACAAAGAAAACCTGGCTCAGTATCTGGCCGTTGCCCTGTCTCTTGCCATCATCATCGGCTTTACCCATCTCTGGGTGCTCTCTTACTAAGATTACCTTAACGCGCAATAGCGTTGAGTTTCACCCACGCCCGCACGCCCGGGCCAGGCTGACGGTTATGCAAAAAGAATTGCGCGTCGTGGAGTTGCGCGATGCGTGAAACGATACTCAATCCAAGCCCCGATCCCCCGTAGCGGCTATCCATGCGCACAAACGCTTTACTCAATTCTCCGCTACGGGATTCATCCACGCCTGACCCCTCATCTTCCACTGACAGAACCGGTGTGGGGCCGCCGACAAGGCTCACGGTAATGGTGGTGCCTGCCGGGCTGTACCGATGAGCGTTTTCCACCAGATTGCGCAGCAGCACCTGCAAGAGCGTGGCATCACCTGCCACCGCGATATCTTCTGCCATTTGCGGCAACTGTAAATGTTGCTGTCGGGTTTGCAGCATTCTCTCCAGTTCACTGTGGACTGGCATGACCACATCTTCCAGCAGCATCACCTGCTGATAGCTTCCTGCGGAAAAAGATTGCCCGACGCGGGCGAGCTGCAGCAACTGGGCAATATTCTCGGTCATCTGGTCCAGACGCTGGAGCAGCGGGGCGACATCCAGGGCATGGCTTTTGGCCATCAATTCCAGGTGCAGGCGCAGACCTGCCAGCGGCGTTCGCAATTCGTGGGCTACGTCGGCGGTAAACAGACGTTCACGATCCAGCGTGACGGTAAGGCGCGAAACCAACTGATTGATGGCAGCGGCAACGGCTTCCACTTCGCGTACTGGATTTTCCAGCACGATGGGTTCAAGGTTGCCCGGCGCACGCGCGTCCAGCTCGCGCTGTAATGCCGAGAGAGGGCGGGTAATGGTTTTCAACGCCTTAAAACAGAGCAGCAGGGCGAGGCCAATGATCAACAGGCTCGGCACGAGGAGGCTGGCGACGGCCTCGTGCACTTCATGCTCGACCTGTTTATGGTTGTTATGGTTGTGAATCGCGCTTTCCACCAACAGCTGGACTTGTTCTTTGCTCTCATGCCATAGCCAGAACACGCTGACCAGTTGGCAAACCACCAGAATAGCCCCGACGGTGAGCAGTAAGCGGCTTCGCATCGACCAATTCTTGACCTGAAATATCGCCATGCTTATTCCTGTTTATCGGCGTGAATCAACATATAACCGTAGCCACGCACGGTACGGATACGCGATTTGCCGATTTTGTCACGCAGGTTATGGATATGCACTTCCAGCGTATTGGTGGCCGGTTCGTTGTCCCAGTTGTAAATGTCGTTATAGAGGATTTCACGGTGTACCGGCGTGCCCACCTTCATTAGCAGGCGTGACAGCAGCGCGTACTCTTTTGGCGTAAGCTCCAGCAGCTCTTCGCTGAGCCATACCTGGCGGCGAGTCAAATTCAGCCGCAAATTGCCATTCGTTAATTCGCTGTCCGCCTGATTATTATGGCGACGCAGCAGGGCACGAATACGTGCGTTAAGCTCTTCGAGAGCAAAAGGCTTAACTAAATAATCATCCGCGCCGGTGTCCAGCCCGGAAATACGATCGGCGAGTGTGTCCCTTGCGGTCAAAATTAATACCGGCAGCGTAAACTTCTCGCGGCGGACACGCTCCAGGAAATGAAGGCCATCTTCGTCCGGAAGACCGAGATCAAGCACCATCAGACTGTAGTGTCCGGTCGCCAGACTCAGGCCCGCTTCATGCGCGGTGGATACGCCATCGCAGGCGTATCCTTCACTTTGCATGGCCAGAATCAATCCCTGTAATAACAGCGCATCATCTTCTACGACCAGAATTTTCATTTCGGCTCTCCACGACAGGCAGTCAAAATATCATCTTGCGCACGGTATTCCTTCGTACTGACCCCTGTCATACCCAACATGGTCGAGAAGAGATTATCCTGCGAAAAGTGCTTTTGTTGTGCCTCTTTTTGCAGGCACTGATTATCGACGCCGTAACGCTTTTGATAATCCTCAGACAGCCAAATAAGCATCGGAATATGTTTTTGCGTTTCCGGGGCGATGGAATAAGGCAAACCGTGTAAATAGACACCGTCTTCACCCAGCGATTCACCATGGTCGGAAAGATAGACCAGGCTGGTGGTGAATTTATCCTGTTTTGATTGCAGTAATTTAATGGCTTTGTCGACAATATAATCAATGTACAAAATGGTGTTGTCGTAAGTATTCACCAGTTGTTCCTGCGTACAGGTCTGAATTTGGCTGGTATCGCAGGTCGGGGTAAATTTGCGAAACGCCGCCGGATAGCGGTTATAGTAAGTCGGCCCGTGGCTACCAATGGTGTGCAATACAATAACGCCATCATGTTGCAGGTTATTGATATAGTCTTCCAGCTGATGAAATAACGCTTCATCCAGGCATTCGCCGTCAATACATAACCCAGGCAGATTCAGTGACGTCACGTCCTGATGAGGAACACGATCGCAGGCACCTTTACAGCCGCCATCGTTTTCATTCCACAACACCTGAATGCCAGCGCGCTGAATAATATCCAGTAACCCTTCCTGATGATGGGCCAGTTCTTCATCGTAATTCTGGCGTGGCATATTGGAGAACATGCAGGGCACCGAAATGGCCGTTGCCGTACCGCAGGAAGTGGTATTCGGGAAATAGACCACATTATCCTGTTTTAAACGCGGGTTGGTGTCATGGGCATAACCGCCCAGTGAGAAGTTGGCGGCACGTGAGGTTTCACCCACGATCAAAATGGTCAGGTTCTTACGCGGGCCATTTTGCATTTGCGCACGCTGTTGCGCGTCTTCACCGATACGCACCAGCGGCAAATTATCCATGCGATGATGGCTATACCAGGATAAGCCTGCGGTGATGCTGTTTGACGGACTGAGCGATTTAACCAGTTCTTTATTATTACGAAACAGCGAGGCGTAATCTTTATAAAACAACAGCGCAACGAAAACGATCAGTAACGCAGAAATCGCAATGCTTACGAGGCGACTGATAATACTGCGCCAGGCCGAGACCGGCGCTTTGATTTTAATCCACCAGGCGATAAGTACCATTAACACGCCGGAGAGCAGCAGCACCACAATCATACGTGGCGATAGCAGGGCGAAACTTTCGGCTGGAGTGGTATCCAGAATATTGGTCACCATTGAGCGGTCAATAATAATACCAAAGCTCATGATGAAATATTGCGCAGCCGCGCTGACCAGAACAAAGAGGCTGATCGTCAGACGGTCCAGGCGTAAAAACGAGGCCAGAGTTAAAACAATATTGATGACGCTAAAAGCCACGACGGGCATTGAGGCAAACACCAGCGCGTTATGCAATGAGTCTACTGGCAATAAACTAAATGCCTGGCGATAAAATGCGATATTTAATATCAGTGCGATATAAAGCGCGAACAAAATCAGAAAGTTCAGGCGGCTTAAGGTCGGCCGGGAAAGACGAAAGGTAGGCATGACAACGATCCTGACAAAGACAGGATGACTATTGTGGACGAGAATCTTTAAGACAACCTTAAGAAATTAAGGAAACGTGATGGCGCGAGCACAAATCGCGCTCGCCACGTGATTAACCCAGGGCCTGAACTGCTTTTTCCAGCGCTTCGCGCAACAAATGTCTGTCATGACGATAGGGGATATCGCTGGCGTCCAGCACCCCCTGAATAACGACCCGGTCAGAGACAGCAGAAACATCCACTTTCGGCCCAACAATCACGGCATCAATGATCGGTTTACCGACATACTGTTCCATGATTGTCAGCTTATCCTTAAGCGTCAGACTGGCGGCGGCCACGCTCAACTCTTTACCGAGATTACCGATATAGACCACTGGCGCGGGGGTGCGGCGCAATGCCTGAGAAAGATCCTCCAGCAGCAGTAAAGGCAACAGGCTGGTATAAAAACTTCCCGGGCCGATTAAAATCAGATCCGCTTCTGCAATAGCCTGAACGGCTTCCCGCGTGGCGTGTACTTTAGGGAACAGCATCAATTCCTGTACCGGGGATTCCAGCAGGTCGATATTTACTTCGCCGTAGACCATGTGGCCTTCGTTGTCTGTTGCCATCAAATCAACGGGTTGTTCAGACATCGGGATAAGAAACGCATCTACTTTTAGCAGGTTACGAATGAGATTTATCGCTTCCAGAGGGCGCACGCTGAGATGGTCTAACGCCTTCAACATCAAATTTCCGAGGTTATGACCGGAAAGTTCGCCATTACCGCTAAAACGGTACTCAAACATCGCCGACGCGACGCTGGGTTCCGTAATAAGCTGATTTAAACAGTTGCGCATATCGCCCCAGGCGATCCCCCCTTCAGAGCGGCGAATACGCCCGGTAGAGCCGCCGTTATCCGTGGTCGTCACGATACCTGTGAGCCGCGAGCCTAATGATGATAAAGCCGACATCACGCGGCCCAGACCGTGCCCACCGCCAAGCGCAACGACGCGATCCAGATCCGCAAGAGTGCGATTACGCATAAACCTTCCTTATAAATGATTACCGCGCTACGTTAACCTAAATACCACCTAATGACGATGCCGTGCAGGGTGGAAAATGACGTATATCAAAGCAAAAAAGGGATTTTCACGTACTCTGTAATGAAAATGCACGATCATGTCGCTATATACATGTTTATATAGCGATAATGATGTTGGCGAAACAAAACGCTTCGCGCTACTATCGCCATAACGAATTTATCTCGTTACGCACAACATACACTCTAGCCTCTGTACCTAAGTCTGACGATAGGGTCCTTTGGCCGTGGCGATACCACCGGTATCAGCCGCCAGGGTGCAGGAAGAAATGACTGCATCTCCCGTATTTGGAAAGGTGTACATGGCCACACAATTGACTGACCCGTTCGCGCGTAAGTTCTTTTACTTGCGTTTGTCGATCACTGACGTATGCAACTTCCGTTGCACTTATTGCCTGCCCAACGGCTACAAACCGGGTGGCGTCACCAATAAAGGATTTCTCAGCCTTGAGGAAATTCGTCGCATTACGCGTGCGTTTTCTGCAATGGGCACAGAGAAAGTCCGCCTGACCGGTGGCGAACCTTCACTGCGTCGCGACTTTACCGACATTATTGCTGCCGTGCGAGAAAACCACGCCATCCGCCAGGTTGCGGTCACTACTAACGGTTACCGTCTGGCCCGTGATGTAGCGCACTGGCGTGACGCCGGACTGACGGCGATCAATGTCAGCGTTGACAGTCTCGATGCGCGTCAATTTTTCGCGATTACCGGTCAGGATAAGTTTAAGCAGGTGATGGAAGGTATTGATGCTGCTTTTGCGGCGGGCTTTGAGAAGGTCAAAGTTAATACCGTGCTGATGCGCGACGTCAATCACCACCAGCTCGACACCTTTCTTGCCTGGATCCAACCTCGCCCCATTCAATTGCGTTTTATCGAACTGATGGAAACCGGCGAAGGCAGCGATCTCTTTCAAAAACACCATATCTCCGGCGATGTGCTGCGTGGTGAGCTGCTTAAACGCGGCTGGATCCAGAAGCTGCGCAGCCGCAGTGACGGCCCGGCACAGGTTTTCTGCCATCCGGACTATGCTGGCGAGATTGGTCTGATCATGCCCTATGAAAAAGACTTTTGCGCCAGTTGTAACCGCCTGCGGGTCTCTTCTGTCGGAAAGCTGCATTTATGCCTGTTTGGCGATGGGGGCGTAGACCTGCGCGATCTGCTGCAGGATGACAATCAGCAGGCCGCGCTGGAAGCGCGCATTGCCGCGTCCCTTGCGCACAAAAAACAGACCCATTTTCTGCATCAGGGCAATACCGGCATTACGCAAAATCTGTCTTACATTGGCGGATAATGGCCGCAAGGAGAAAAAGCAATGAGTCAGGTGAGTACTGAATTTATTCCAACCCGTATCGCGATTCTTACGGTTTCCAGCCGTCGTGGCGAAGAGGACGACACGTCCGGTCATTTCCTGCGCGACTCCGCGCTGGAGGCCGGGCATAACGTGGTGGCGAAAGCCATCGTCAAAGAGAACCGCTACGCCATCCGGGCGCAGGTCTCGGTGTGGATTGCCAGCGATGACGTCCAGGTGGTGCTGATTAACGGCGGCACCGGTTTTACCGATGGGGACCAGGCGCCGGAAGCCTTATTGCCGCTTTTTGACCGTGAAGTAGAAGGGTTTGGCGAGGTATTCCGCATGCTCTCTTTCGAAGAGATTGGTACCTCCACGCTGCAATCGCGCGCGGTAGCGGGTATCGCCAACAAGACGCTGATTTTCGCTATGCCGGGTTCCACTAAAGCCTGTCGCACCGCATGGGACAATATCATTGCGCCGCAGCTTGATGCGCGCACGCGCCCGTGTAATTTTCACTCCCACATTAAGCCTTAATTTATGTCACAACTGACCCATATTAACGCCGATGGCGAAGCGCATATGGTGGATGTCTCTGCCAAAGCCGAAACCGTGCGGGAAGCCCGTGCCGAAGCGTTCGTAACCATGCAGCCGCAAACGCTGGCGATGATTATTGACGGCAGCCATCACAAAGGTGATGTCTTTGCCACGGCGCGTATTGCGGGCATTCAGGCGGCAAAACGCACCTGGGAGTTAATTCCGCTGTGTCATCCGCTATTGCTCAGCAAAGTGGAAGTGCAATTACAGGCGCAGCCGGCGTATAACCGGGTTCGCATCGAATCGGTGTGCCGCCTGAGCGGGAAAACAGGTGTGGAAATGGAAGCGCTGACGGCGGCGTCGGTGGCTGCGCTGACAATTTACGACATGTGCAAAGCCGTGCAGAAGGATATGGTTATTGGCCCGGTACGTCTGCTGGCGAAAAGCGGCGGTAAGTCCGGTGATTTCAGGGTAGAGGCAGATGATTAATGTACTTTTTTTCGCGCAGGTGCGCGAACTGACCGGTTGTGATCGGTTAACGCTGGATGAGGCGTTTCCGTCTGTGGAAGCGGTGCGTCAGCATCTTGCCGCGCGCAACGATCGTTGGGCGCTGGCGCTCGAAAAGGACAAACTGCTGGCGGCGGTAAACCAGACGCTGGTGAGTCTTGAAAATCCCCTCACCGAAGGCGACGAAGTGGCCTTTTTCCCGCCAGTGACCGGGGGTTAAGATGGCACAGACACGTATCGTGGTTGACCATGCGGCGTTTAACGTTGGCGAAGAGTATCAATGGTTGAGCGAGCGAGATGAAGATGGCGCGGTGGTGACCTTTACCGGCAAAGTGCGTAACCATAACCTTGGCGATAATGTCAGTGCTCTGACGCTTGAACACTATCCGGGGATGACGGAAAAGACGCTGGCGGGGATCGTTGAGGAGGCGCGAGAGCGTTGGCCGCTGGGTAACGTCACGGTGATTCACCGCGTGGGCGAACTCTGGCCCGGCGATGAAATTGTCTTTGTCGGCGTGACCAGCGCACACCGTAGCAGCGCCTTTGACGCAGGGCAGTTTATTATGGATTTCCTTAAGACGCGTGCCCCCTTCTGGAAGCGCGAAGCCACGGCGCAGGGTGACCGCTGGGTAGAGGCGCGGGATAGCGATAAACAGGCGGCGCAACGCTGGTAACGCTTTGTCGGGATTGTGTTAATCTTGAAGATGGGTATCCACTTTTTGAGGAGTCATTATGGACAGATTCCCGCGTTCCGATTCTATCGTTTCACCCGCCCGCGCCGGTTTGCAAACCTATATGGCGCAGGTCTATGGCTGGATGACCTGCGGGCTGTTGCTGACGGCTTTTATCGCCTGGTATACGGTATTTAATGAAGCCGTATTAATGGCTATCTACTCCAGCCGGATGGTCTTCTTTGGGCTGATCATTGCGCAACTGGCGCTGGTTTTTGTGCTCTCCGGCCTGATACATAAACTCAGCGCGGGCATGGCGACCACGCTCTTTATGCTCTATTCCGCCCTGACCGGGCTGACGCTCTCGGGCATTCTGTATGCCTACACCGCTGAGTCTATTGCGGCGACCTTTGTCGTGACCGCCGGAATGTTCGGCTCGATGAGTCTCTACGGCTATACCACCAAACGCGACCTGAGCGGTCTTGGCAGTATGCTGTTTATGGGGCTAATCGGTATTCTTCTCGCCTCTCTGGTTAACTTCTGGCTGAAAAGTGAAACGCTGATGTGGGTGGTGACCTATATCGGAGTGGTTATTTTTGTCGGCCTTACCGCCTATGACACGCAAAAGCTGAAAAACATCGGTACCCAGCTTGATGTGAATGATAAAGCGCACCTGCGGAAATATTCGATTTTAGGGGCGTTAACGCTCTATCTCGACTTTATCAACCTGTTCCTGATGTTGCTGCGTATTTTCGGTAATCGTCGTTAATGTTATCCCGGCTGGGGGACGTCAGATAGCCAGTGAAAAGCATAAGCCGCATCCGGACATAACCGGATGCGGCTTGTTCACCTCAGGGAGAAGAGATGAAACCATTTGGTTGGCTTTCGCCGCCGCAAATTAAGCCCACGGAACTTATCGTCAATATCTGCCTGTGGATGGCTGCGGGCATGGTGCTGGGTATCTTTGTCGCCTGGCTTGCGCTGCGTCTTCCCGTTGTACGGGAGTGGTTTATTCCCGGTCCTGTCATCGTGATATTAATGGTGGCCTTATTTGTCAGCGGGCTTATTCTTCACTGCCTGTTTGCGCGCTTTAGTACGCCGGTAGCGCTTTTCTGGCTTATCTTGATGAACGTGCTGACCGGGCTACTTTTCGCCTGCATCTTCTCACTGACGGGAACAGCCTTAGCGCTTGGCGTGACTGGCGCGATGTTCGTCATAAGCGCGGTAATCGCCCATTACGCGGGCAGCAATATCAGTGGCGGCGGCTACTCTTTGTTGATGTTGCTGGTGGGACTTAGCCTGACGGCGCTGGTTAATATCGGGCTGCACAATGGCCCATTGGAATGGATTGGCTGCCTGGTGATGGTATTGTTGTTCGGATTAACAACGGCGGGCAGCCGTTCGCGGATCCAGATATCTGCCCGCGAACTCTACATGAAAGAATTTACCACGGTACAGGCCTGCGCCATCCATGGCGCATTGCGGGTCTGGCTGAATATGGCAAACCTGGTGTTTGAATTGCTACGCCTGGCAACCTGGGTAATTGATGCCATACGTTCCCGTTAATCAGCCTTTTGCCATCGCTTTCTCATTTTTGGCGCGCAGCTTCTTCGCCCGACTTTCCAGTATCAGATAGGCAATCAGCGCCAGCAGAAGCGGGATAAAATAGTAGAGCACGCGGTAGGCCAGCAGGGCGGCGATAATGACGCCTTGTGACGTATGCTCCCCGGCCAGTAGCGCCAGAAATACGGCTTCCAGTACGCCAATGCCTGCCGGAATATGGACTATCACGCCGGCGATACTGCTGACCAGCAACACACCCAGCACGAAGAAGAAATTGGTCTGATGGCCCATCAGCAGCCAGATAATCACGCCCATGGCTATCCAGTTGGCGCTGGAAATGGCCATCTGGGCAAGGGCAAATTTCCACGATGGGATCACTAACTTCTGCCCTCTAATCGTGAAATGGCGTCGTTTCGCAAAACCACAGGCCCACAGATAGAAGGCGATAAAAAGCAGCAGCACAACGCCAATAACGTGCAGTGTCGTATCGGAAATGTACCAGTGGGCCGGGATGTCCACCACGCCGAACGTGAAGATGATGCCGCCGAGTAAAATATAACCCAGCCAGTTGGTCGTGATGCTAAGCGAAAAAATCCGCGTGATAGTACTGCTCGGTAACCCGAGGCGGGAGTAGAGCCGGTAACGCATACCGATTCCGCCCACCCATGTGCTGAGCGTCAGGTTGAAGGCATAACAGATAAACGAGACCAGCATCACCTGGCGTTTAGCCAGTTTGTGCCCGCAATAGGCGCGACCTAACAGGTCGTAGCAGCCATAGATCAAATAACTGACCACCACCAGCGCGGCAGCCCCCAACAGCACGAGGCGGTTATAGTCGTGTATGACCTTCCATACATCATCCCAGTTCACCTTTTGCGCATACAGCACTAACAGGACGGCAACGGCAATAAAAAAGAGCCAGGTAAGGACTTTTTTGGCCAGCCGCCAGCGAGGATGTGATTTCGCCATCAGGATTTCCCCCCTGAATTTTCAGAAGCGATGCGATCCTGAGTCTCTATTTCCGGCTGGATTGGCGGCTTCACCTGAGCCAGCCTTGGCGTATGTGCGGGTAGCCAGCCAACAAGCGCAGGGAAATGGCGCAAGAAGTGGAACACCACCACACTCTTGGCGAGGTTCCACCAGGTACGTTTCGGGGCCATCGACTCGTCCACGCGCAGGCAATCTTTGGCGATAATCGCGTTGAGGTTGTCGCGCAGCGTCTGGTTGAATTCCCGGTCGTGAATGATCAGGTTGGCCTCCAGATTCAGCGACAGGCTTAATGGGTCAAGGTTGCTCGAGCCGACGGTAGCCCAGTGATCGTCCATTAACGCGACTTTGCCATGCAGCGGACGACGACGGTATTCGTAGACCTGCACGCCGCCTTTCAGGAGATAGTTATAGAGCAGCTCGGCACCGACTTTGACGATCGGCATATCCGGCTCGCCCTGTACGATAAGCTTCACACGTACTCCGCGACGGGCTGCGTTTTTCATTGCATGCAGCAGGCGATAGCCGGGAAAGAAGTAGGCGTTGGCGATAATGACTTCGCGCTTCGCATTGGCGAGCATTTTCAGATAGTGCCGTTCAATATCATCGCGGTGATCGTCGTTATCGCGCCAGACGAACAGCGCCTGGGCTTCACCGGGCGTACGGTTATCTTCCGCCTGATGGCGACGTCGTTGCCACCAGCGTCTGACCGGCGCATTTTCAGGCAGATTTTCCACTTCGAATTGCAAAATGTCGGCCACCACCGGGCCTTCAACCCGAACGGCATAGTCCTGTTTGGCTTCGGGGCCGTAGCTGGTGACATGTTCAGCGGAAAAATTAATGCCGCCGACAAACGCCACCGTATTATCGATCACCACGATTTTACGGTGCATGCGGCGAAAGACGTTGGTTCGCATACCCAACAGCCGCGGGCGTGGATCGTAGTAGCGGAAGACGACGCCTGCAGAAGTCAGCGCGTTGACGAACTCATCACTGAGATCCGGCGAACCATAGCCGTCGAGTAAAACTTCGATATTTACGCCGCGACGGGCGGCTTTGAGTAAAACCGCATGCAGCTCACACCCCACTTCATCTTCAAACCAGATAAAGGTTTCGAGAATAACTTTCTGCTGTGCCTGCTCTATAGCGGCATAGACCGCCGGGTAAAAGTTTTCGCCATTTTCGAGAAGCTGGATGCGATTACCCTCTTTCCATGTGCATTTCATAGGTGGATCTCCGCACTGAGAGGGGCATGGTCGGATAAATGGCGCCAGTTGCGCAGCGGTAGCGCGGTGGGCGCACTGGCTCCGGCATTTTTCACATAGATACGGTCCAGACGTAACAGCGGCAGGCTGACAGGAAACGTGCGGGCAGGGCGGCCGTGGGCGCGGGTAAAAATCTCTTCCAGTCCGGCCTGCACTTTTAACGGATGGTTCGCCCGCTGCCGCCAGTCGTTAAAATCGCCGGCCACCACCACCGGTTCGTTTTCCGGCAGCGAATTTACCCACTCCGCCAGCATCGTGAGCTGCGCCTGACGATGGGCTTCGCGCAAACCCAGATGCACACAAATCACATGCACAGGCCGATCAATGTCAGGTGGCACGATACGACAATAGAGCAGTCCGCGTTTTTCACTGCCGTCAACCGACACGTCGCGGTTCTCATAGTGTTCGATAGGAAAACGAGAAAGCACGGCGTTACCGTGATGGCCTTCCGGGTAGACAGCATTACGCCCATAGGCGTAATCGCTCCACATCGCATCGGCAAGAAATTCATAGTGGGTGGTATCCGGCCAGTTTTCCACGTGCAGTGGATGAACCTCGTGCGCGCCCATCACTTCTTGCAGACAAACGATATCGGCGCTGACGGTGCGCACCGCATCGCGAAGTTCCGGTAAAATGAAACGCCGGTTGAAGGCAGTAAAGCCTTTATGGGTATTAATGGTGAGTACTTTCAATGAAAATTGACGAGTTTGTTGGGTCATAATTCTCCTGCCAGCCTCACTATCCTCATGAAAATAAATTGTAGTCTCTGTCACAAAAAGATGCGGGGTTACGGAATTTTCTGTAAATATCAGTACTCTTTGTTGTTAAGAGAAAAATTCTTTTGGAGAGATGCCATGAAGTGGCAACAACGTGTTCGTGTCGCAACCGGCCTGAGTTGCTGGCAGATTATGTTGCATATGCTGGTTGTGGCGGTATTAGTAACAGCCTGGATGAGCGGCGCGCTGGTGCGGGTCGGTCTGGGTCTGTGCGTCCTTTATAGCGTTACGGTGCTGCTGATGCTGTTTTTGCAGCGCCATCACGAAGAGCGCTGGCGCGGCATTGGCGATGTCCTGGAAGAGCTGACAACGACCTGGTATTTTGGTGTCGCAATGATCGTGCTGTGGCTGCTGTCACGCGTGATGCAAAACAATCTGTTACTGGCCCTGGTCGGGCTGGTTATCCTCGCCGGCCCCGCCGTCGTCTCCCTGCTGGCAAAAGAAAAACGCATCCAGCCTAAATCCTTCAAAGTGCATTAAGGTTTGAGCGGCGTAAGGTTACATGACCTTACGCCGGAACATCGCATAGGCCACTGAACCCGTGGTGACCGTTATTACCAGCAGCGGCCACACGCTTTGCCAGATAATCGCGAAACTCGCATCCTTCAGATAGATCTGTTTGGTGATGTCCGTAAAGTGGCGGATAGGGTTAATCCATGTCAGATCCTGCAGCCAAACCGGCATATTCTCGACAGGCGAGACATATCCCGAGAGCAAAATAGCGGGCATCATAAAGACAAACACTCCAATAAACGCCTGCTGCTGTGTCGAACACAGGGACGAGATCAGCAGACCGAACCCCACCAGCGACAACCCGTAGATCAGCATCGTGAAATAAAACAGCAGTAGCGATCCGGCAAAGGGAATTTTATAGGCGAGGATCCCGGCGAGCAGCACAATGGTGGCCTGGAAGGTGGCGACCACCAGCGCAGGTATCGCTTTACCGACAAAAATCTGCCATGTCGCCAGCGGTGAAACCAGCAGTTGATCCAGCGTGCCCTGTTCACGTTCACGGGCAACCGAGAGTGAGGTGACGATCATTACGCCGATGGTGGTGATCATGGCGATAAGCGATGGCACCACGAACCACTTATAGTCCAGGTTTGGGTTGTACCAGTTGCGGATCACCAGTTCGCTGTTGTTCGGCTTCGTTTTCCCCTCCATCAGCTCCTGTTGATACTCTTTAACGATCTCTTGCAGGTAATTGGCGGCAAT
The DNA here is from genome assembly GCA_901456055.1 of Phytobacter ursingii. Lineage (GTDB taxonomy): Bacteria > Pseudomonadota > Gammaproteobacteria > Enterobacterales > Enterobacteriaceae > Phytobacter > Phytobacter ursingii. The sequence goes on along the minus strand of CABDWT010000019.1, from coordinate 210,345 downwards.
CTGGGCGCTGTTAGAGTTTCGGCCATCGAGAATCAGCTGTAGCGGCGCCTGGGTGAAGGTATCGAGCTTGCGGGAAAAGTCAGCCGGAAAACGCACCAGCAGCAGCGCTTTTTGCTCGTCAATTGTCGGGCGAATCTCCTGCGGGCTTTTCAGCATGAGCACATGGGTAAAGGCTTTGGCCCGGGCAAAGCGTTGGGTCAGCTCCACCGCATGCTTGCCATTATCTTCGTTGTAGACGGCGATGGTGGCGTTAGTGACCTCCAGCGTCGCGGCAAACGGGAACAGCAGCACCTGGATAACAACCGGCAGAATCAGAATGGCCCGGGTCTGCGGTTCACGCAGCAGCGACTGCAACTCTTTGCGAATCAGTGTCCATAAGCGATGAAACATGGTGCCTCCCTAATCCAGCCGCCGTTTGGTTTTTACCCACGTCAGGCCAATGAACATGATTGCCGAAGCCAGCAGAAACAGCACGTTGATGACCAGTACCACCGGAATATTGCCCGCCAGAAACAGGCTTTGCAGGGTGCTGACGAAGTAGCGCGCCGGGATGACGTAGGTCACTGCCCGAATCACCGCAGGCATACTGTCAATCTGGAAGATAAACCCGGACAGCATAATTGATGGCAAAAAGGCGGCGTTTAGCGCCACCTGCGCGGCGTTAAACTGATTGCGCGTAATCGTCGAAATCAGTAACCCCATCCCCAACGTGCTCAGCAGAAACAGGCTGGTGATAAAAAACAGGATCACCAGCGAGCCGCGATACGGCACCCCGAGAATAAATACCGACACCAGCATGCACAGCAGCATGGCCAGCATGCCAAGGAAGTAATAGGGGATAAGCTTGCACAGCAGGAGTTCCGTACGGGTCACTTCGGTCGAGAGCAACGCCTCCATGGTGCCGCGCTCCCATTCGCGCGCCACCACCAGCGAGGTGAGGATCGCGCCGATCACTGTCATGATAATCGTCACCGCGCCGGGGATAATAAAATGCTGACTGATGGCCGCCGGATTAAACCAGTAGCGCATCTGTACGTCAATCAACGGTTCGAAGCTTTCGCCCCGATCTTCGGCCCGCTGCTGTTGCCAGATCTGCCAGATCCCCTGCACATAGCCCTGGACGAAGTTGGCAGTATTGGGCTCGCTGCCATCGGTTATCACCTGCAGCGGGGCATCTTCACCAGGGCGCGCCATCTGTTCCGCAAAATTTACCGGAATGACCACCAGCCCGCGAATGCGCCCGGCCTGCATCATCTGAATAAGCTGCTGGCGATTATCGCTGACCGTCGCGTCAAACCACGGAGAGCCGGTCATGGTATGGGCGAAGTCCAGCGCCTCTTCGCTGTGCTGTTCCAGTAAAATGCCCACCCGCAGTTTGCTGGAGTCCAGGTTAATGCCATAGCCGAAAATAAACAGCAGCATTAACGGGATCACCACGGCAATCAGCCAGCTACTGGGATCGCGCACAATCTGGCGCGTCTCTTTGACGCAGAGCGCGCGCACGCGGCGCAAGGAGAGAGGGCTATGCATCGTGATGCTCCTTATCCCAGTTATGAATGAGCGTGATAAACGCATGCTCCATTGTCGGGTCGGTATGCTCCGCATCAGCCGTCTGGGCTTTCAGGTCATCCGGCGTCCCGCTGGCGATAAGCTTGCCGCGATAGACCAGCCCGATACGGTCACAGTATTCGGCTTCGTCCATAAAGTGGGTGGTGACCATCACCGTCACCCCTTTCTCCACCATGCTGTTGATGTGCAGCCAAAACTCGCGGCGGGTCAGCGGATCGACGCCGGATGTCGGCTCATCAAGAAACAGAATGTCCGGTTCATGCATTAGCGCACAGGCCAGCGCCAGGCGCTGTTTAAAGCCCAGCGGCAGGGCGTCGGTCGCCTGGTCGGCAATAGCCTTAAGGCCAAAGGCGTCAACCATCCGCGAGATCTTATCCTGCTGCGCCCGTCCACGCAGGCCATAGACGCCGGAGAAAAAACGCAGGTTTTGCGCCACCGTGAGGTTGCCGTAAAGCGAGAATTTTTGCGCCATATAACCCAGATGCTGGCGCGCCTGACCGGAGCTGGTTTTTAAATCCATATTCAGCACCAGCGCTTTGCCGGAGCTGGGAACCAGTAACCCGCACATCATCTTAAAAGTGGTGGATTTACCGGCGCCATTTGGCCCAAGCAGGCCGAAAATTTCGCCGCGCTTCACGGTAAAGTTGACATGATCGGTGGCGGCGAAATCGCCGAATTTCTTCGTCAGTTGCCGGGCTTCGATCACCGTCTCATCCGGTGTGCCGTCCACCGTATGTAAAATGGCCCCCAGCGGCGATTGGGTAAAAGCGGCGCCACCCAACAGGTCGATAAAGGCGTCTTCAAAGCGCGGTGCCGTCTCTTCAATGTCTAACCGGGTCAGCGACGATGCGCTGCGCAGGGCGTCCACGCTCGACCCTTTCGCCAGTATTACCCGCACAGAACGCCCCTGGATCATCCCGTCGCTGACCTGCGGCAGTTTCAGCAGACGTTGCAATAGCTGACGGTTGTTTTCCTGTTCACTGTGGGCGAGAAAACTGCGCCCGGCCATGGTTTGTGTCAGGGCCCGTGGTTCCCCCTGATAGAGCAATTCCCCTTCGTTCATCAGCAGCACATCGCGACACTGTTCCGCTTCGTCCAGATAAGAGGTGCTCCATAATATCAACATGCCGTCCCCGGCAAGGGTGTGCACCATCTGCCACAATTCCCGGCGTGATATCGGGTCCACGCCGACGCCGGGTTCGTCCAGCAACAGCACTTTAGGCTGGCCTACCAGGGTGCAGGCAAGCCCCAGTTTCTGCTTCATGCCACCGGATAATTTACCTGCCAGCCGCCCGGTAAAGGGGGCGAGGGCGGTGAACTCCAGCAGTCGGGCAAAGGTCTCTTTGCGTGCCTCGCCGGTGACGCTGCGCAGATCGGCGTACAGATTGAGGTTCTCCAGCACCGTGAGGTCTTCATACAGGCCGAATTTTTGCGGCATATAACCAAGCGATGCATGCAGTTCGCTGTTGCTGGCGATGGGGTCGAGGCCAATAACCTCAGCGTTACCTTCATCGGGTTTCATCAGTCCGGCGAGCATGCGCATCAGGGTGGTTTTCCCGGCGCCATCCGGCCCAACGAGCCCCGTGACGTACCCGGCTTTCACGGTGCAGTCCAGGCGAGCGACGGCGGGTTTCTCCATCCCGGCGAAGCGCTTGACCAGGCCGTTCAGGCGGATCGTTGCCTCACTCATTCCGTGCTCCATTATCGAAGCTTACGGTGACCGGCATTCCCTGGCGCAATGCGTCATCGGCGTCGGTGACGATAATGCGCAGCCGATAGACCAAATCGGTACGCAAATCCGGCGTTTCCACGGTTTTCGGGGTGAATTCAGCCGTCGGGGAGACGAAGCCGATTTTGCCGTGATAGGGCTTATTGGGGCGACCATCAACGTAGAGTAATACGGTCTGACCTGGCTGGGCCTGATGCAAATTGACTTCGCTGATGTAGGCGCGAACCCAAACCGGGCGGGTCAGGGAGAGCGTCAGAACGGTGCTGCCAGCATTTAACATGCTACCTGGCTCCACGGCGCGGGTAAGCAGGGTACCGTTAGAGGGCGAAACCAGTTGCGTATCCTGCAAATCCAGCGCTGATTGCGCCAGTTGCGCCTGCGCCTGTTCGAGGCTGGCCTTTGCCTGCGCTATCTCCTGCGGGCGATTACCGGTACGGTACTGGCTCAGTTTATCCTGCGCCGATTTCAGCGTGGCGTACGCCTGGTCGCGAGAGGAACGTGCATTTTCCAGGTCATTGGCGGAAATGGTCCGGCTTTTCCATAGGCCCTGCTGGCGCTGATAAAAGTTTTGCGCGTAATCGTAGGCCGCCTGCGCCTGGTTAACCGCTGCAGCCGCCTGGGAAATTTCTTCATCGCGATAGCCTGCAGTGACCAGGTCGTATTTTGCCTTCGCCGTCGAGACATTAGCCTTCGCCTGCAAAAGGGCGTTCTCGTAAGGCGCTTTATCGATTTCGCCAAGCACCTGCCCGGCGGTAATCGTATCCCCTTCATCCACCGCCAGCGAGGCGAGTCGCCCCCCGACCCGGAAACTCAGATTAACGGTGCGAATATCGACATTTCCATACAGCGTGAGGGATGCAGCCTGTCGACTTTGATACCACATCCAGCCCCCGCCAAGCGCGGCGAGTATAAAAACGACAATCAACACGATGACGACAGGCTTTTTCATAACCCGGAACTCCTTGTTAATCCCTGCAGGATAAGATCGATATGACACGTGATGACCTGGCAAATCAGGTCGGTTTTCTCATCGTCGAATTGCGCCCATCCGGTGCGCAGCAAAATGGTTTCCCGACCCAGGCGGAAGGCAAGGATCTCGCCGATCAGCGCATGGGTATGTAAAATGGTTTGCGTATCATTGGCGTCTCTGCCGGTGTAAGCCGCAATCAGCCGGGTAAGGTGACTGTGCAACGGGGCGATCACCTGGTCATGTACTAACTGATAGGCGCGTGTAGGGGAGAGCTGTTCACGTGAAATAAATTTACTCAGATTAAGCGTGTCATCGTGGGTGAGCAGCACAATCATATTTTTGCAGGCCCGATGTATCAGTTCCCGTATTGCCGCTTTATCGGGTTGCGCATGAGTAAACAGCCGTTCGGCGGCTTCGGCGTGGGGACGAAAATTGGCGCCAATAAAATCGGCGATCCACTGGGCGCAGGCGAGATAGAGATCCTCTTTTGACCCGAAGTAGTAAGGGATCGCGGCAATATTCTGTCCCGCCAGCGCAGCGATATCGCGCGTGGTGGCATGCAACCCGTATTCGCCAAACTGCGCAAGGGCGGCAGCAATCAACTGGTTTCTGGCCTGTTCACCTTTACTGGTCGTCGAGTTCATATTCATCGGCAGAATAAAGTTAATCAATCGATTGATTAACTTTATGGCGATTTTTTCGCCGTGTCCAGTCGCAAAACATCCCATTTTAGGCTTAAAACAGGGGGCGGTTGCCCAGGCTCCCGGGCCATCCGGGCTGGGAGAATCGGAGAAATATTTCTTCAATGATTAGCAGAGCGATATTTTATGCGCTGTGTCACAAAAGCTGTTACACTCCGCCCCTTCATGACATTGTGGTTTTTGTCATCTGTCATATTATTATCTCCTCGAAAACTACACCTGTTATGGTCGGGGCGGTGCGGAGTTGTTATGTCTTTTGATTCCCTTGGCCTGAACCCGGAAATTCTGCGTGCTGTCGACGAGCAGGGCTACCGTGAGCCAACCCCTATTCAGCAGCAGGCGATCCCTGCGGTGCTGGAAGGCCGCGACCTGATGGCGAGCGCCCAGACTGGTACCGGCAAAACCGCGGGCTTTACGCTGCCGCTGCTGCAACGTCTGGTGCAAAAAGAGCCGCATGCGAAAGGCCGTCGTCCGGTGCGTGCGCTGATCCTGACGCCAACGCGCGAACTTGCCGCGCAAATCGGCGAAAACGTACGTGATTACAGTAAATATCTGAACCTGCGCTCGCTGGTGGTTTTCGGCGGCGTGAGCATTAACCCGCAGATGATGAAGCTGCGTAGCGGTGTCGATATTCTCGTCGCTACACCGGGTCGTCTGCTGGACCTCGAACACCAGAATGCCGTCAAACTGGACAGCGTTGAGATCCTGGTTCTGGACGAAGCCGACCGCATGCTGGACATGGGCTTTATCCATGATATTCGCCGCGTATTGGCTAAACTGCCTGCGCGTCGTCAGAATCTGCTGTTTTCCGCGACTTTCTCGGACGACATCAAAAGCCTGGCCGAAAAGCTGCTGCGTAACCCGCTGGAAATCGAAGTGGCGCGTCGTAACACTGCCTCCGAGCAGGTGACGCAACATGTTCATATGGTCGACAAGAAACGTAAGCGCGAGCTGCTCTCCCAGATGATTGGCGAAGGCAACTGGCAGCAGGTGCTGGTCTTCACCCGCACCAAACACGGTGCGAACCATCTGGCTGAACAACTGAACAAAGACGGTATTCGCAGCGCGGCTATCCACGGAAATAAAAGCCAGGGCGCGCGTACCCGTGCGCTGGCAGACTTTAAATCGGGCGATATCCGCGTACTGGTCGCCACTGACATTGCGGCCCGTGGTCTGGATATCGAAGAACTGCCGCACGTCGTCAACTACGAGCTGCCGAACGTGCCGGAAGATTATGTACACCGCATTGGCCGTACCGGTCGCGCTGCGGCAACCGGTGAAGCGCTGTCGCTGGTGTGTGTTGATGAACATAAACTGCTGCGTGATATCGAACGTTTGCTGAAAAAAGAGATCCCGCGTATTGCCCTGCCGGGTTACGAGCCCGATCCATCTATCAAGGCCGAGCCGATTGTGAATGGTCGTCAGAGCCAGGGTCGCGGTGGCCGTGGTCAGGGCGGTGGCGGTGGTCGCGGACAACAGCAGCCACGCCGTAACGACGGTGGCGCGCCGAAAGCGAAAGCACCTCGTACGCAGGAAGGCAGTAAACCGGCGGGTGAAAAACCGCGCCGTCGTCGCCCGCGTAAACCCGCAGCGAGCGCCTGACGCCTGATGTGATTAAAAAGCCCTGCCAGCGTGCAGGGCTTTTTTCTGGGTTTTTGTCCGGTGCCGTTTGTTACTCTCTTCCCTGAAGCTGAGGGATCCCCACAAAATAATACGAGCACGGAAAGTCCCCTCTCCATGAGGGAGAGGGCCAGGGAGAGGGGGGAAACACGCGGCTCTGGTGGTCATTCCGTTCACCTTATGTTCCTTGCTTTTCTGTAGCGACAGAACCGGTGAGCGTGCCAGGGTGGCTCACCGCCGCCACCCTGGCAACCCGGGCTCCCGGCCAGGAAAATCGCCGCTGGCGCGGTCCATGAGACTTATGTCGTCTGACTGTCGGGTCGGGGACCAGCCTGCGTCCTTGCAGGCTATCCCCTCCGCCCGCTTCCCTGCGGGCGGCCCCTGTCAGCCGTCAACGCCTCATCGATTTTCAGCCGGACCCTGTCATCGCTGTTACGGTTTTATTCTCATTACGCGGTGTTATCGCTGTAAAACGTAATATTACCGGGAATTCCTCAGCCCTCAGGAAGAGTGCCGACGCAGGGGGAAAGCTTATCCCTGCGTCGGCTTAAACTGCGCTATCCACGCCTGCCGCTGTTCCCGCGCCCGTTGCGCTACACGCGCCTGCGGGTCGGAATTAAATCCGTGATACGCGCCAGGCCATACATTCATCTCAACCGCTACGCCCGCGCGAATCAACCCTTGCGCGAAACGAAGGTTTTCATCAAGAAACAGATCCAGCGTGCCCACGCCAAGCCAGGTCGGGGGTAAATGCGTCAGATCCGTTGCCCGTCCCGGCGCGGCATAAACCGACACCCCCTCCGAACCCGGCTCACAGCCCAGCAGGGACGTCCAGCCAAAGCGGTTATATTCACGCGTCCAGACGAACTCACCGGTTACCGGATTCGGATTTTCTTCGGTCACCGTACGATCGTCGAGCATCGGGAACATCAGGTTCTGAAAGGCAATAGAGGGGCCATGGCGGTCGCGGGCCAGCAACGCCAGTGAGGCCGCGAGCCCGGCCCCTGCGCTGTCGCCCATTAACCCAATATGGTCAGGATGAATACCCAGCGCGGTAGCCCGTTCGGTCATCCACACCAGCGCGGCGTAACAATCCTCCAGCGATCCGGGAAATACCGTTTCGGGCGCCAGACGATAATCGACAGAGACAATCACGCAGTCATGTTGCAGGGCCGTGGCACCGGTAAGCGACAGGGACTGCTCCGGGCTCCCGAAAAGATGACCGCCGCCGTGAATATGCAAAATGCCCATTCGGTTCTGCCCGGGCGCGGCGGGAGCGATGACGCAGACTCTGACGGCAGGTTGTGCGGACGCGGAGATAAGGTGTTCTTCCACCGATAACCCGGTCTCCCGGAAACGTTGCACGTTAGCCAGCGCTGCCTGCTGGCGCTGTTGACGAAGGGTGACGAGAGCGTCTTGTGTCAGGGAGAGGGGGCGGCTATCTGCCAGTGCCGGGCGTAACTCAGGGTCGACCAAATTCCATGTGTTCATCATGTAGCCTTGTCTGTCTCGGTAAGGTTTACAGAGCGGGAAATCTCCCGCTCCGTCATTACCTTACAGCGTTTCGCCATTGCTGGCGATAACCTGTTTATACCAGTCAAAGCTGCGCTTTTTGCTGCGTTTGAGCGTACCGTTGCCGTCGTTGTCCTTATCGACATAGATAAAGCCGTAGCGTTTTTTCATCTCGCCGGTCCCGGCGCTGACGATATCAATCGGCCCCCACCAGGTGTAGCCCATGATATCGCAGCCATCGGCCACCGCCTCTGCCATTTCGCGGATATGCTGGCGGCCATAATCGATACGTGCGGTATCGTTGATAACGCCGTTTTCATCTGGCTCATCTACACCGCCATAGCCGTTTTCGACGACAAACAGCGGTTTACGATAGCGGTCAGCCAGTTCATTGCAGACGATACGGAAACCTTTGGCATCAATCGGCCAGCCCCAGGCAGTTTTTTCGAGGTACGGATTGTCCTGACCGACGGTACCGCCGGTGTCGACGCGGAACTCACCGCCTGCCTGATGCAGCACGCTGCGGTAATAGCTAAAGCCCAGGTAATCGGACGGGTAACGGGCGATAAGATCCAGGTCGCCATCCTCCATCGCCAGCGTTATCTTCTGCTCGCGGAACAGGCGCGGCGCCCAGGCCGGATATTCACCCAGCATCATCACATCCGAATAGAACAGCGAACGGCGGCGCAGTTGCAGGGTCGAGAAGATATCTTCCGGGTTGCAGGTGGCCGGGTAGACGGTACTCAGCGACAGCATACAACCTATCTTCGCATCCGGGATAATCTCGTGACACAGCTTGTTGGCCAGCGCGTTAGCGACAAACTGGTGATGGTTTGCCTGGTAAAGCTCTTGCGGCGTGGAGTTGGGGTCAACCGCGCCAGTCGCAAAGGGCATACGGTTCATATTGTTCAGCTCGTTGAAGGTCATCCAGTATTTGACTTTTTCGCGGTAACGGGTGAACACCACTTCACAATAGCGGGTGAAAAATGCCACCAGCTTGCGGTTCTTCCAGCCGCCATATTCCTGATACAGCGCCAGCGGCGTTTCGTAGTGGGAGAGGGTAATCACCGGCTGAATACCGTATTTCAACAGTTCATCAAACAGGTCGTCGTAAAATTTCAGCCCGGCCTCGTTAGGCGTAGTTTCATCACCACGCGGGAAGATACGCGTCCAGGCGATGGAGGTGCGAAAGCAGGTGAAGCCCATCTCAGCGAACAGCGCCACATCTTGTTTGTAATGGTGATAGAAGTCGATGGCTTCGTGGCTGACGTAGTATTTATGCGGGTCGACAACCGCATCGTGTCTGCCGGAGGCGATACCGCCGCGTACCACATCAGCAATGGAGGGGCCTTTGCCGCCCACATTCCATGCACCTTCCGCCTGGTTGGCGGCAATGGCGCCGCCCCATAAGAAACCTTTCGGGAAAACAGACATATCCACTCCTTAATCCGCCAAATCTTCGCCGTTGGAGGCGATCACTTTTTTGTACCAGTGGTAGCTCTTTTTCAGGGAGCGCTTCTGCGTCCCGTTACCCATGTCATCCTGATCGACATAGATAAAGCCATAGCGTTTGGAAATTTGCGCGGTGCCCGCGCTCACCACGTCGATTGGCCCCCACCAGGTGTAACCAAACAGATCCACGCCGTCGGCCAGCGCCTCGCGCATCTGCTCTATATGCAGGCGCAGATACTCAATGCGGTAATCATCGTTGACAGAGCCATCCGGATTCACCGTGTCCACCGCGCCAAGGCCATTTTCGGCAATAAACAGCGGCTTCTGATAGCGGTCATAGAGCTGGTTCAGCGCCAGGCGCAGCCCTTTCGGGTCAATCTGCCAGCCCCACTGGCTGGTGGGCAGGTGCGGGTTACGAACACCGCCGGTGATCAGATTACCTTCCGCCCCTTCCAGTTTTTCCGGGTGTGCGCTGACGGTACTGGACATGTAATAACTGAACGACACGAAGTCCACCGGGTGTTGACGCAGGATCTCATCGTCGCCGACCACTTTTTGCAGCGTGACGCCTTTCTCGGCCAACATGCGGTCGGTGTAAGCCGGGTAGTAGCCGCGTGCCTGCACATCGCTAAAGAACAATGACACACGCTGCATCTCTTCGCAGGCCTGTAAATCATCAGGGTGACAGGTGTGCGGGTAGAGCATCTGGTAGCTGATCATGCAGCCCACGCTGGAACCTGGAATGATCGCATGGCAGGCTTTGGTTGCCAGTGCACTGGCCACAAACTGGTGATGCGCGCCCTGGTATTTATCCTGTTCAAGGTGCGGGTTATCCTCTTCAATCACCCCGACGCTGACGTACGGGTGGTGCTTCACGCAGTTAATCTCGTTAAAGGTCATCCAGTACTTCACTTTTTTACGATAACGGGTAAAGCAGGTCGTGGCGAAGCGCACATAGAAATCCACTAACTGGCGGTTCGGCCAGCCGCCGTAATCGGTTACCAGCGCAAGCGGCATTTCATAATGGGACAGGGAAACAATCGGCTCGATACCGTGAGAGAGCAGGGTGTCGAACACCTCGTCGTAGAACGTAAGCCCGGCTTCGTTGGGTTCGCTTTCATCACCACGCGGGAAGAGACGCGTCCAGGCAATCGACATGCGAAAGCATTTAAAGCCCATCCCGGCGAAGAGGGCGATGTCTTCTTTGAAGTGATGGTAAAAGTCATTGCCTTTACGTTTCGGGTAATACCTGGTGCTGTTCGGATCCTGCGCTTCACGCACCTGGGCGTGGGTCATTCCCAGCCACTGATCAAGCCAGCGCTCTTTGGGCGTAGCGATGTCAAACGTATACACATCAGACACGGACAGTCCTTTGCCATCCACGTTCCACGCCCCTTCAAGCTGATTTGCCGCCGTCGCGCCACCCCATAAAAATCCTTCCGGAAATGATTTAGAAAATGTCATGTGCTTGCTCCTCATGCCGCTGATGCGGTCAGTGTCAGAAATTCGTCGCGGCTGGCGACGTCGCCATTCGCTTTAACCGGGCTGATATCGCCGTAGCGTTCACTGTTGGTCACTACCAGGATGACGCTCGGATCAATGCCTTCGGCCTGTAACGCGTCGAGATCAAAGGTGACCAGCAGGTCGCCCACTTCGATAAACTGTCCGGCTTCGATATGACTGGTGAAGTGCCTGCCGCCGAGTTTGACGGTGTCGATACCGATATGAATCAGGATTTCCGCTCCGGTATCGCTTTGCAGCGCCAGCGCATGATGGGTCTCAAAGACCGATACCACCTTGCCATTGACAGGGGAACGTAACTCACCGGTGGCGGGGTAAATTGCCAGTCCTTTGCCGAAAATCTCGTCGGCAAAAACCGGGTCGCTCAGGGTATTAAGCGCTTTGAGCTCACCGCTTACCGGCGCAAACAGCTTCTCTTCTGATTGGGCGATGGGCATGGGGCTTATGCCGGCCACGACCGGCTGGGTTGCCTCTTCAAAACCGAGAATCACTGTGAGGGTGGCGGCACAGACAAAGGAGATAGCGATACTGACCAACGCCCACAGGAAAGTTGGCCCCACCAGCGCCGGAAGACCGGGCAGGCCGCTTAAGGCGAAAGCGTAGGTTTTCACCCCCATCGCCATGGCGAATGCGCCGCCGCAAGCCCCGCCGGTCAGCGCTGCGGCAAACGGCCGTTTATAGCGAATGTTGACCCCGTACATCGCCGGTTCGGTGATCCCCATCATGGCGCTAAAGCTGGTGGTCAGCGCCAGTGATTTGAGCTTCTTGTCGCGAGCGCGCAAGAAGACGCCGAAGGCGGCACCGGCCTGCCCGAGGTTGGCAATGTAAAAGAGGATCTTGATGGGGTCGAAACCCATGGTACTGATGTTATTGATCATGATCGGCACGATCACATAGTGCATGCCGGTGATGATGATCAGCGACAATGTGCCGCCCACGACCACCCCCGCCACGATACCCATATTCTCCACCAGCCAGATAATGCCGCCTGAGAGGGCATTCCCGGTATAGATCCCCACCGGGCCGATGACGATAAGGGTAACAGGCGTGACAATAAGCAGGCACAGCAGCGGTACAAACATGGTTTTCAGCGGGCCGGGCATAACGCGGTCAATGAGGCGTTCAACATGGCTGAGCAACCACACGGCAAGCAGAATAGGGATGACCGTTGAGGCATAATTCACGGTTGGAACCGGTAAACCGATAAAATTCACTGGCGCACCTGCTTTAAACAAGGTCTGGATAGCCGGGTGAAAGAGAACGGCGGCAAGCGCGACTGCAACGTAAGGGTTAGCGCCGAATTTTTTCGCCGCGCTAAAGGAGAGCGCTAATGGCATGAAGTAAAAGACGCCGTCGCTGATTGCCAGCAGGATTTGATAGGTCTGGTTGGTGGTTTCCACCCACTGCATGGCCACCATCAGCGCGAGCAGCCCTTTCAGAATACCGGCCCCGGCGATGGCCGGAATAATCGGCGAAAAAATACTCGATAGACCCTCCAGTATGACCGAAACCGGGTTACGCCGTTTGATGGGCCGGGCGGCGTTATCGAGTTCGGGAAGTTCTGCGAGAAGGGCTTTGCATAACGGTTCGACATCGTTGCCAATAATGAGCTGGAACTGGTCGCCGGAGATATTGACACCCATGATGCCATCCAGGGCTTCGAGGGCGGCGCGATCGGCTTTGTCGTTGTCTTTAAGCAGAAAACGCAGACGGGTGATGCAGTGAAACAGCGAGAGTACGTTGTCTTTGCCGCCCGTCATGCTGATTATCTGGCGAGCCGTGTCCTGATAATTCATAAAATTCCTCCAGACTGAAGCCGAAAGCTGGCCTCATCCACAATGACCGGTGTTAGCCGGGACCTTGTTTCCTCTGGGGTTTGCCTGAATTTACCCGTCATACTGCGGGTATCAACAGTAACAAGCCTGGATGGAATAAATACGCTTGATACCTCAGGTGATATTTTTTGCCCTGACGTTATCTGCGTATTTTCGCCTGCGCACTACATCTTTTCCGCGTTTGGCGATATGCGCTGCACAATATTCTCGATGTGCACCGCAAGATAGAGCTTTTCCGAGTTGCTCATGGTGTGGTGATAATTTTTGCTGACAAACTCATTCATTGCTTCGACACATTTTAACGTGGCCTGATAGCGACGTTGCACCAGAGCAAAAAATTCTTCGTTATCATTATTTAACACCACCCCATCAATCACCCGCTGGGCAAAGAACTTTAGATGGGTAATAAACCGCTGGTAATTCAGACTATGCTCATCAAGCTGAATATTAAAAAAATACTTCACAATATTTTGTAACTGATAAATAAGCCGCGTAATTTGCGTGGTATTTCCCAGCGTATCATTAAGACCAGCATTCACAATATGCAGAGCGATACTGCAGGCTTCGCTGTCGGGCAATAGCGTGCCGGTGCGTACGACGATCATTCCGAGCGCCTGGCGGCCAATAGCATACTCTGCGGTGTAAAAATGGCGGACTTCCCACTCCAGCGGATTGGGTAAAATTTCATTATTTTTTTGTCGTTGCAGCGCAAAATGCAGGTGATCGGCGAGGGTCACATAGAGCCCATCGCTGAGTTTGTGCGTCAACACACTGCGGGCGTGGGTGATGATATCAGCAGTTAACTGCAAAATATCCATCGGCACTTCACTGACCAGATCTTTAAATCGGGCAGAAACGTGTGAATCTTCCAGACGGAATATTTTATCGATGGCGTCGCGATTGATTCTGGCGCCGTTGTGGGTATTAAACCCCAGTCCACGGCCGGTTAAAATAACCTCCAGACCATCCTCATCCACTGCGCTGACAACATTATTATTTAATATTTGTTTGACCAGCATCGCCAACTCCTGAAAACAAAAACGGGCAAGACGTAAATACAGATATGTGCGGATTGGCCCCGCAGTCTGCATTTAGGTTTTGCCCGATAGTCGGTAACAAGCGTAATGCAGTTAAAACCTAGCACCGTGACGAAAAATATTCAATGTGACAAAAGGGCTTAAGGTTATTCGTATGCCAAATTGTGATCCGGTCTGCGAAAACGACTTTTCGGCTGAAATGTAGGCCCAGAAGGACAAACATTGTCACTTTGCGCTGCTGTCGCTACCATACCTGCATGAAAGAGGGAGTTGCGCCAATGATCGATAAACATTCCACCGTGCCAGTCTATTTGCAGCTTGAACAATATCTTAACGGCCAGATTGCAGCCGGCACGCTAAGGCCCGGCGACGTGATCCCCTCTGAAAACGCGCTGTGCCAGCAATTTGCCATTTCCCGAATGACCGCGCGTAAAGCAGTTGACTACCTGGTGCGCCAGGGAAAGGTGGAACGTCGCCGGGGGCAGGGGACGTTTGTCGTACAATCGGGAAAAAACGTGCGCATTTCACTCCCCCTCGACAGGCATCTCTCCTCCAGCGAGGCGACGCTGGGACTGAATGAACCGGTGGTAAACCGCTTGATTTGTCTCTATCGGCAGACCGCTTCGCAAGACATTGCCAGCACGCTGCGGCTTACGCCGGGCAGCGAGGTGTGGTTTATGCAACGCCTGCGCCAGGTGGGGGACATTCCCTTTGTCTTTGAGCAATCATGGATGATAAGCGATCCGTTCGACGATCTGAGCGAGACGGATCTCAACCGTTCCAAATATGCTTATATCAGTCGCAAAGGTTTTACCGTTGAGCGGTCAGAAAAAGAGATTCGCGCAGAACTCCCTTCACAGCAGGTGCGCGATATGCTGGGTATTAACCGTGATGAGCCGGTCCTTCACGCCACCTCGATAGCCTTCCTGCGCGACGATATTCCGTTTGAGATCTCCGAGATCTACTACAACCAGCAGCATTACCGCTTTACCCTGACCGCTGCACGCCCCTGATCGCTTCATGGGGCAACTTTGTGATCGTCTCCACGTTTTAAAATTAGTGGGCTAGACAACTATACATCCAGCCCAGCTATACTTTGTTCCATGTTCAGCCAGTACCCTAAAGGAAAATAATAATGAGTCGACCGGGTGAGTTTCTACAGGACTTAGGAAAGGCGTTAATGATGCCGATTTCCGTGATTGCCGCAGCGGGGATATTTCTTGGTCTGGCCGCCGCCTTACAGAATCCGGCTATTGTCGGAGAAAGTGTTATTCATGCCGAACTCATGCAGCAAGTTATCGGTTTTATTCGCAAAGTCGCCGGGGCGTTATTTGGTAATTTACCATTGCTGTTTGCCATTGCTGCGGCAATTGGTTTGGCACGAGATGAAAAACCAACGGCGGCCCTCGCCGCTGTTATCGGATTTATTACTTTTCATGTCGGCGTGAACTACAGTCTACTGGCGCAAGGTTTAACGCCACAAACGACGTCGGTGGCGGCGTTAGTCGAAAAAGGCTACTCCCGGACCGACGCGGTGATGTATTCCGCTGAATTCGCCAATACCCTGGGGATTTTTTCTTACCAGATGAGTGTACTGGGTGGGGTAATTGCTGGCCTGGTTACAGTCATCCTGCATAACCGCTTTTATACGATTAAACTCCCGGCGGCCATCGCCTACTTTGGTGGCCGCCGCTTTGTTCCTATTATTACGGTTATTGTCCTGCCGATTATTGGCGTGTTGATGTCGCTGATCTGGCCGGTTATAGCCAGCGCGATCATTCATCTCGGGCAGTTTATTGGTGAATCGGGTCCTTTTGGCACCTTTATCTATGCCTTTACTGAACGCATTCTGATCCCGACGGGGTTGCACCATATTCTCAACGAGACGGTCCGCTTTACTCCCGTGGGGGGCATGGTGCATGTGGATAATGAAAGCGTGATTGGCGCGCTTTCTATTTTCAATTATGCGTTGGCTCACCCGGGGGCGCTGGCGGACGATATGGTGCGCGAGGCCACCCGTTTTCTGGCTCAGGGGAAAATCCCGGTCATGATGTTTGGTCTGCCTGCGGCGGCGCTGGCTATTTATCGCTGCGCGAAGCCAGAACATAAACAACGGGTGAAAGCATTAATGATGGCTGGTGCGTTGGCCTCATTCACCACAGGTATCACCGAACCGCTGGAATTCAGTTTTATCTTCGTCTCGCCGCTGCTGTTTTTATTTCATGCGGTGATGACCGGTCTCTCATTTGCCTGCGCACAATTGTTTCAGGTCATGATTGGCAATATTCAGGGAGGCTTTATTGATTTCATTGTCTTCGGCGTATTAGGCGGCAGCAAAACACACTGGTGGTTTGATTTGTTGCTGGGAGGGATTTGGGCTCCTGTTTATTACTTCGCCTTTAAATGGATTATTCTGCGAACACATGTGAAAACCCCCGGTCGTGAAGACGACAATATTGCGCACCAGCAACATGCACCCGTCATGGAAGGTGATTACGCCACGGCAAAAATAATTGCTGGCCTGGGAGGGAAAGAAAATATTCAAAATGTGGACTGCTGCTTCACCCGCTTACGCGTGAAAATTAAAGATATGCAGAAAATTGACGAGGCCATCCTTAAACAAAGTGGTGCAAATGGATTTATTCGCGCCACCGAAACCGATATTCAGGTTATCTACGGCCCGCAGGTGGAAAGCATTGCCAGCGCGGTGAAACAAAATTTACTTGTTCAACAGACGCAATAAGAGAGCGGATGAAATGAAAACTTCTTTTAATATTGTATTAGTTGGCGGTGGTTCCACCTGGACACCGGGTTTATTAAAAGCATTATGTAAACTGAAAACGCGTCTGCCGTTAAAGAAACTGGTGATGTTCGATGTCAATGAAGAACGCCAGGCGGTGATCGGCGAATATGCCAAAGTGCTGTTTCGCGAAGAGTACCCGGATCTGGAATTTATTTATACCGGCGATGAAAACGTTGCTTTTACGGACATGGATTTTATCTTTTGCCAGATGCGCACTGGCGGCTATGCTATGCGCGAGAAAGATGAAAAAATTCCCTTAAGCCTGGGGGTAATTGGCCAGGAAACCTGCGGTGCCGGTGGGTTTGCTTACGGCATGCGCTCAATTCGCGACATGATTGCGCTGGTGGAAAAAGTGCGCGCCCGCTCACCGCGCGCCTGGATCCTCAACTATACCAACCCGGCAGCGATTGTGGCCGATGCGCTCAACACGCGTTTCCCGGATGATGACCGTATTCTCAATATCTGCGACCAGCCGGTGAATCTGCTACGTTCCTATGGCCGTTTGTTAAAACGCGATCCGGCGACCTTCGATCCTGTCTATTTCGGTCTCAACCATTTCGGCTGGTTCACCCATCTGTACGATGAAAACGGCCATGATCTGGCGCCCGAGCTGAAAGCATACATTGCGAAGAATGGCTTTATTCCGGCTGATGCCGAGCAGCGCGATCAATCCTGGCTTGATACCTACGCGGCAGTAGCAGACATGTTGCGCGATTTCCCCGATTATCTGCCGAACACCTATCTGCAGTACTACCTCTACCCGGAGTATAAATTCTCAAAACTCGACCCGAATTTTACGCGCGCCAACGAAGTGATTAACGGTCGTGAAAAACGTGTGTTTGATGAGTGCCGCACAGCGGTGGCGGAAGGTACGACCCGCAACGTGCATGTGGTGCACAATGATGCCCACGGCGACATGATTGTCGAGCTGGCCGAGGCCATCGCCTTCAACCTGAAAAAGAAATTTATTGTCATGGTACCGAATAACGGTCTGGTCGAAAACCTGGACGATGATGTGATGGTTGAGCTGACGGCAGAGGTGGGCAGCAACGGTCCGCGGCCATACGGCGTGGGTAAAATTCCCACCTTCTATAAGGGCTTGATTGAACAACAATTTGCCTACGAACGCCTGACAGTGGAAGCCTGGTTCGAAGGGTCTTATACCAAAGCTCTGCAGGCACTGACGTTAAATCGCACTATTGTCGATGCGAAGAAAGCGCGTAAGGTGCTTGATGCGTTGATTGAGGCCAACAAAGACTATTGGCCTGAATTGAAATAAACGAACGAGAGCCATACGGCTCCTTTTTCGAGCCACTTTCCAGAATACGAAAAAGCGTTACCCCTGAAACGTGAAAAATGCCACAATAGTGGCTGTTTATACAGTGTTTCAGGTTTGCCGATGGCCCTCACCGCCGCGCTAAAAGCGCAAATTGCCGCCTGGTATAAGGCGTTGCAACAACAGATTCCGGACTTTATTCCTCGCGCGCCGCAGCGGCAGATGATCGCTGATGTGGCGAAAACGCTCGCCGGGGAAGAGGGACGGCATCTGGCAATAGAAGCGCCGACCGGGGTCGGTAAGACGCTGTCGTACCTTATTCCCGGCATTGCCATCGCTCGTGAAGAACAAAAAACGCTGGTGGTCAGCACCGCCAACGTCGCCTTGCAGGATCAGATTTTCAGCAAAGATTTGCCGCTACTGCGCAAAATTATCCCCGACTTACGCTTTACCGCCGCCTTTGGGCGCGGGCGTTACGTCTGCCCGCGTAATCTGACCGCGCTGGCGAGCACCGAGCCTTCACAACAGGATTTACTGGCCTTTCTGGATGACGAGTTAACCCCTAATAATCAGGAAGAGCAGAAGCGTTGCGCGAAGCTGAAAGCCGACCTCGATAGCTACAAGTGGGACGGTTTACGCGATCATACCGATCAGGCGATCGAAGACTCGCTCTGGCGGCGACTCAGTACCGACAAAGCCAGCTGTCTCAATCGTAATTGTCACTACTATCGTGAATGCCCCTTTTTTGTCGCCCGGCGTGAAATCCAGGAGGCCGAAGTGGTGGTGGCCAACCATGCGCTGGTGATGGCGGCAATGGAAAGCGAGGCGGTGCTGCCGGAGCCGAAAAACCTGCTGCTGGTGCTGGATGAAGGCCACCATTTGCCGGAAGTGGCGCGTGATGCGCTGGAAATGAGCGCGGAGATCACTGCCCCCTGGTTTCGCCTGCAACTCGACCTTTTCTGCAAACTGGTAGCAACCTGCCTTGAGCAATTTCGCCCGAAAACCACACCGCCGCTGGCGACGCCCGAGCGTCTGAATGCCCACTGCGAAGAGCTTTACGAGCTGATTGCTTCGCTTAACAACATCCTCACTTTGTATATGCCTGCCGCTCAGGAGGCGGAGCATCGGTTTGCGATGGGTGAGTTGCCTGACGAAGTCATGGCTATATGCCAGCGGCTGGCAAAACTCACCGAAATGCTGCGCGGGCTGGCTGAGTTGTTTCTCAACGACCTGAGCGAAAAAACCGGAAGCCACGATATTGTGCGTCTGCACCGGGTGCTGCTGCAAATGAACCGGGCGCTGGGGATGTTTGAAGCGCAAAGCAAATTATGGCGGCTGGCGGCAATGGCGCAGGCCTCTGGCGCGCCGGTCACGAAATGGGCGACCCGTGAAATGCGCGACGGGCAACTGCATATGTACTTCCACTGTGTCGGCATTCGCGTTAGCGATCAGCTGGAAAAACTGCTCTGGCGTAGCGTACCGCATATTGTCGTGACTTCTGCCACTCTGCGTTCACTGAACAGTTTTTCACGCCTGCAGGAGATGAGCGGCCTGAAAGAGAAAGCAGGGGACCGCTTCGTCACCCTGGATTCACCGTTTAATCATGTTGAGCAGGGCAAAATCGTCATTCCGCAAATGCGCTATGCCCCGCTGATCGACAGCGAAGCGGAACATCTCGCCGAGATGGCGGCCTATTTCCGTGAACAGGTGGAAAGCAAAGCCCATCAGGGGATGCTGGTCTTGTTCGCCAGCCAGCGGGCGATGCAGCTCTTTTTGACCTTCGTTACCGACCTGCGCCTGTTGTTGCTGGTGCAGGGCGATCAGCCGCGCTACCGTCTGGTGGAACTACACCGTAAACGTATCGATGACGGCGAGCGCAGCGTGCTGGTAGGGCTGCAATCCTTTGCGGAAGGGCTTGATTTAAAAGGCGACTACCTGACTCAGGTGCATATCCATAAAATTGCCTTCCCGCCTGTCGACAGCCCCGTGGTAATTACCGAAGGTGAATGGCTTAAAAGTCTTAACCGCTATCCTTTCGAGGTGCAAAGCCTTCCCAGCGCCTCCTTTACGTTGATTCAACAGGTGGGGCGTTTAATCCGTAGCCATAGCTGCCACGGGGAAGTGGTGATTTATGACAACCGCCTGCTAAGTAAAAGTTACGGCAAACGTCTGCTGGACGCGCTGCCGGTTTTTCCTATTTCCCAACCTGATGTACCAGACGTTATAGTGAAGAAACCGAAACAAAGCCGCCGTAAGCGCCGCTGACATTGTGAGCCTTTGAGGAGTTCTGATGGATTACCGCAAAATCATTAAAGAGATTGGCCGGGGGAAAAATCATGCCCGCGATCTGGATTTTGATACCGCCCGGGGGCTTTACGCCCGGATGCTGGATGGCGATGTGCCCGATCTTGAACTGGGGGGCATTCTGATAGCGCTGCGTATTAAAGGCGAAGGCGAAGCGGAAATGCTCGGTTTTTACGAGGCAATGCAGCAACGTACAATGCGCCTTACGCCGCCGGTTGCGAAACCCATGCCGATTGTCATCCCGAGCTATAACGGCGCGCGCAAACAGGCAAATCTGACACCATTACTGGCTATCTTATTACACAAACTGGGTTTCCCGGTGGTGGTCCACGGTGTGAGCGAGGATCCGACGCGGGTGGTCAGCGAAACCATTTTCACGTTGCTTGGTATCGAAGCGACCCGCCATGCTGGTCAGGCCCAGGCACGGCTTGATGGACATCAGCCGGTTTATATTCCGGTAAGCGCGCTGTGCCCACCGCTGGAAAAACAGCTGGCGCTGCGCTGGATAATGGGCGTGCGTAACAGCGCGCATACGCTGGCGAAACTGGCCACGCCGTTTGAGAAAGACGCCGCGCTACGCCTGTCCAGCGTGTCACATCCCGAGTATGTCACGCGTGTGGGTAAATTCTTTAGTGACATCGGTGGGCGAGGTTTGCTAATGCATGGCACAGAAGGAGAGGTTTACGCCAACCCGCAACGCTGCCCGCAAATTAATCTGATTGATGCGCAGGGGGCTCGTGTTATCTATGAACGTCAGGAGGAAATGGCGGATGTGGTTCTGCCAGTGGCTAAAGATGCCGAAACCACCGCTAAATGGATTGAACGTTGCCTTGCCGGCAGCGAGCCTGTTCCCCGGTCGTTAAAAATCGAGATGGCGTGCTGTTTGGTGGCAACCGGAGAGGCGGAGACGCTTGAGAACGCATTAGCCCGTATTGAAGAGAGTTTTTAAACGCGTTTCAAACGAAAAAAAGCCCGTCTCATCACTGGACGGGCCAAAAAGGGTAACAACAACAGGGTCAATGAGGGTTGGAGCAGTGCCCGCCGGAGGGTTACCGACGGGGTAAGACATTCTTATTTGTAGATAACAGCAGTACCGCTCATTTTATTATTGCCGTTAGCGGAGGTGATGCTGTAACCCGTTGCACCAGCGGCAGCGGCTTTCTCAGCCAGCTGTGCTTCCAGGCCGTCCAGCGTGGTCGCGCCGTCTGCAGAAACTACACCGACTTTATTCATACTCTGTGCCTGAGCAGGGCTGATGGCCTGTGCAGCGAAAGCACCGAAAGAAAGGGTGGAAAGAGCGATGGCGGCGACAGCATATTTGATGGTTTTCATGGTCATTATCTCGCAGGTTATTCTGTTAAGGTGACGTTGTTCCGTCGATGTGATAAGTATCACGGTTTTTTGCGAGAGAGAAAATCTAAGAGAATTGACGACCTTGTTCTAAAAAATTGAACAATCAGCAGGCTATTGAAATCATTGTAATTTATTCATGTGGATTATGCGTTTTACCGTTTCGGTGGCTGTGGGAATATTTTTCGGCACAGAATGCTACTTTATCTGCCAAATTTTGTGCGCAATAAAGCAACCGCTTGCGCTGTCAGAAACGGTAAAGAACAGTCAGCGAAGCTGGCTATCCTTCGAACCTCTGCGATTATATCCTGTATGTGTCGAGTTTTGTAAATCTTTCTGTTGCTGGCATTGCAGGCAGAAACGCACGCCCGGAATGGCCTTGCGACGCGCTTCCGGAATGGGTTCACCGCACTCTGCACACTCTTTAAGGCTTTCTCCTTTCGGCAGGTCATGGCGCGCACGCGCCACCGCATCTTCTATGGTGCTGTCGATTTGGTCCTGTACCGCCCCGTCATTTGCCCAGCCTGATGCCATGGTATTTTCTCCTCAGTAATTGCAGACGTAGTAATACACTATTTGCGCAAATATTCGCCATTTCAATGTGTGAGGAATAAAAATCTCTACAGCGACTGATTTGTAACTGAATGACATCGGGCTAAACGCGACGGGGTTGAGTCCCCGCTGAAATCGGTGAGCCGGAAACCTGATGACAAGGTCAGTCCACCATGGATGGTGGACTGAGGTTTGTCGAGACAGGACGTCGAGTCAAACCGACCGCAGTCAGAAGGTTGGGAGGCGAACGTAGTGCAACGCACCGATTTCCGGGCGGGGCCGCGGGGATTGTAAAGGGGGCCGCGGTGGCCCCCTTTACACGTTCACGTGCGCAAATGTTATATTTGACACAGGAAGTTTGGTGAACGGAACATTGTCCACCTGACACATATATAACTTAACGATCGTCCGGACGACGCATATCAAAACGCTGCGCATCGGTAATGGTGTAATAGGCGGTCGGGCCGCCCGCGCGCAGAATTGGCTGTGCTTTAGCCGTCTGGTAGATGCCATTTTCCAGTAAAGATTCATCGATATGAATGGCTACCGCCTCACCCAGTACCAGCCAGCTATCCAGCGCCTCGCCGTTTGCTTTGGTTAGTTGAATACATTGAGATAAGCGACACTCAAAATGTACCGGGCTTTCTGCAACACGCGGCGCTTTAACGATGCGACTGGCAAGCGGCGTCAGGCCGCTAAACGCGAACTCATCTTCATCATGCGCAAGTGAGGCGGATGTCTCGTTCATGCGTTCTGCCAGCGCACGGGTCGTCAGATTCCAGACGAATTCTTTGGTCTCACAAATATTGCGCACGCTATCTTTCCAGCCGCTGCTGGCAAAGCCGATGATAGGCGGACGGTAATTGAAACAGTTAAAGAAGCTGTAGGGGGCGAGATTCTGTCGCCCTTCACCATCCAGCGAGGAAATCCAGCCGATAGGTCGCGGGCCGATAATCGCATTGAGCGGGTCGTGGGGCAGGCCATGGCCTTGAGACGGTTCGTAAAAATACATTGCGAGTCCCTGTGGAAAGCGAGTTTCTTTAGCCTCACTTATTTACCCTGCCGCCGTCAACGGGTATCTTACGCCGCTGCCAACAGGAGAATGCCATGAAAGCCCAGAAGCCGGGGTTGCACCCGCGTAACCGTCACCACAGCCGCTACGATCTTGACGCCCTTTGCGCCACGATGCCCCTATTACGTGAATTTATCATTACCAGCCCGGCGGGCGAACCGACGGTTAATTTTGCCGATCCCCTGGCAGTGAAGGCGTTGAATAAAGCGCTGCTGGCGCACTTTTATGATGTAAAAGAGTGGGATATCCCGCCGGGCTTTCTTTGCCCACCTGTTCCAGGCCGCGCTGACTATATTCACCATCTCGCCGATTTGCTCGCCCAGGATACTGACGGGGTCGTCCCGTCGCAGGCCAGCGTGCTGGATATCGGTACCGGGGCAAATTGTATCTACCCGCTGATTGGCGCCCATGAATATGGCTGGCGCTTCACCGGCAGCGAAGTCGACAATGCCGCATTCGCCAGCGCGCAAGCGATCATCAATGCCAATCCGGGCCTCAGTCGCTCAGTGCGTTTACGTCGGCAAAAAGATCCGTCGGCGATCCTGGCGGGCATTATTCATAAAAATGAGCAGTATGATGCCACACTGTGTAACCCCCCTTTTCACGACAGCGCGCAGGCCGCACAGGCGGGCAGTGAGCGTAAGCGCCGCAATCTTGGGCTGGATAATGACGCGGCGCTTAACTTCGGCGGTCAGCAGCAGGAACTGTGGTGTGAGGGCGGGGAAGTGGCGTTTATCAGTAAAATGATTGATGAGAGCAAACAGTTCGCGCGTCAGGTGCTGTGGTTTTCGTCGCTGGTTTCCCGTGGTGATAATTTGCCGCTGCTTTATCGCGTACTGACGCAGGCCGGTGCCGTGAATGTGGTGAAAAAAGAGATGGCGCAGGGGCAGAAGCAGAGCCGCTTCATCGCCTGGACATTTCAGGATGAGGCCCAGCGCAAACGCTGGGCGCAAACCCGCTTTAAGGCGCAGGCTCAACGGGCGGCTGCGGCGCGTTAACCGCTTGTGGCGCAGGGATACTGCCCGGCATGGGCAGTATCTGGTAAGTTTGTACCGGTGCGCGAACGTCGGCTAAATCGAAGTGTTTTTTCACCATGCTGTCCAGCGCAAAGCGTACCGTCCACTGTTTAAGCGGCAGTGTGGTACATGTCACCCGCAGTGTAAACGCGGTATTGGTTAACCCGACCAGCCCGGCAAATGTCGGTTCGCCAATAATCAGCCCACGAATGTCCTCCATCTCCATCATTTCCGCGACGGCATCTTTCAACGCCTGATTCGCTTTTTCCGTGTTCTCGTGGCGATCTACATCATAGTTGGCGACGACCGAACCAATCCCGCGCACGAAGTTGGCGAAGGTGGTTATCGATGACCACGGAATAATATGATACGCCCCGGTATCCTGGCGTACGCCAACGGAACGAATGGACATCCGTTCAACCGTGCCGGTGAGCGGGCCAATGGTGACAAGATCCCCGGTGTTCATCCCATTTTCAAACTGAATAAAGATGCCGGTAATAATATCTTTCACCAGGGTTTGCGAACCGAACGAAATCGCCAGACCCAGCGCCCCGGCGCCGGCCAGCAGCGGCGCGATATTAACGCCTATCTCCGAGAGCACAATCATCACGGTGATCGTACTGATTACCACTGCCAGCGCGTTACGGAACAGGGTTAACAGGGTCCGGGTGCGCGCGCTGGGAAGCGGCCTGCCGTGGATATCCGAGGCAAGACGGTTTTCGATAATGCTTGCCAGCAGCGTCCAGCCCACGGCGGAGAAAAACAAAATCAGTGCAATGCGAATAATAATGTCGACTGCTTTTTCACCTGCGCCATAAGTCAGCCAGTACCAGAAATCGAACAGCCCCCACGCGTTGAGTAACAGCAGTACGGTGGCGCAAACAATGAGGATACGCGCCGCTTTCATCGACGCAGAAAGCCAGCCGTTAAGCCGCTTTTGCAGTTCCGGGTAGTTACGCTGCACCTGCGGTGAGAGGGTGATGGTCTTATTTATCCAGCGTGAAAGCATACCGGAAAGGAAAGCCGCGATGCTTAAAATCGCCAGGCTGCTTAATGACGCTCCCATCATAAATTTCAGGCTATTGCCCGGATCGAAGAGTGAGAAGAAGAACAGCACGATAAAGTAAGCGCTGGCAAGCCAGTGCCAGATAAGCGCGAAGGCGCGAATAAACAGGCTAAAAAAAGCCAGTGAGTGATCCGCCAGATGGGTAAGGTTGTGCTGGATAATGCGTTTGTTGCGAAAGATCAGATACAGCGCCCAGACGGTAATACAGAGCATGATGGTCACGTTGGCCAGCGCGCCCACCTGCACATTTACCTGATTGGAGATAATCGGGACGGCGACCAACAAACCGTAGCCAATCAGGCTGCTCAGCGCACTGAGGCGCAGATGCCAGTACCTGGCGGTGTCGTTCTCGATGCGAAACGGGCGCAGTTCCGCAATACGCGGGCAGAAGATAAGCCGCAGGATGGCCTTAAAGAATTCAATCAGGGCAAACGCATTTAAAAACAGGCTTTGCTGGAAGGCGATGGTCCGGTTTCCGTTATTCAGATTAGCGCTAAGTATTTGGCCGACAAACAGCGTCAGCGCCAGCAACAGCAGGTCGATAATAAACGCGCCGATAATCATCGCCGGAAGCTGTAGCCAGTTATTCCGCTCGCGGTTTTTATTGCGCCCCCAGTAGCCCATCTTGCGATACAGCGGCATTACGCTAAGGCGCACCAGTAGCCAGAAGGCGAATACCAGCACGGCGAGCAGTAAAAAATGCCCGGCGGCATTGGTAAAGGTTTCCGGATTAAACGCTTTGTGCGGGGAACTGGTAATGTTGCGATAGAGTTGAGCAAACCGTGACGCAAACTCTTCACCGTAGTGGCTGCTGACTTCCGTGACGTTCTCCAGTACTGTTTTCTGTTCAACGAGTTGGGGAGGCGTAATAACGGGAACAGGTTCCTGCGGCGGTGTCGCCGCGACTTTGCGCAGTTGGTCGATAAGCTCCTGGCGCGATTGCTGGTTATCCAGCACATCTGCCAGCGCGGCATAGGCGGCTTTTTTTTGCTCGATATCAGGGGCCGGGGTTTCGGCAATGGGCGGTGTGCTCGTGGCCCCGGTTGTTACCCCGGGAATGCCAGCCGCCTGAGCGGGTAGCCAAAACAGACTGATGAGTAACAGGATCCACGGCATGGGTGCCTCCGGCGAGAAAGTCCAGCAAAATGATAAGTATAGATGCCGGGCAACGCGTCGAAGGAAATGAGATAAATCCGGGGAGAAGGGGTGATTACCCTCTTCCCGACGGGAAGAGGGTAGAGATGACTCAGGAGACGTGTTGTAAGAATTCCTGCAAGCGCGGGCTTGGTGGATTCTCGATAAGCGTCTGTGGGTTGCCATCTTCGGCAATCCGGCCTTTATCGATAAAGATCAGACGAGAGGCCACTTTCTCAGCAAAGCCGATTTCGTGCGTCACGATAACCATCGTCATCCCTTCTTCGGCCAGATCCTGCATGACTTTCAGCACCTCATGGCGCAGTTCCGGGTCGAGTGCGGAAGTCGGCTCATCAAACAGCATCATCTTCGGTTTTACCGCCAGCGCGCGGGCGATAGCCACACGTTGTTGTTGGCCACCCGACAGCTCAGACGGATAGTGATGCGCACGTTCGGCAAGGCCCACTTTTGCCAGCAGTTCTTTTGCCAGTTTCTCGGCTTCGTCCTTTTTCGCACCGCGCACGCGTAGCGGGCCAAACATAACGTTTTCCAGCGCAGTCAGGTGTGGGAACAGATAAAACTGCTGGAACACCATGCCTGCTTCCTGGCGGATCAGACGTTCGTCAACTTTTGGATCGTTCACTTTCAGGCCATCAACAATCAACTCACCAGAGGTTATCTCTTCGAGTTTGTTGATGCAGCGCAGCAGAGTGGATTTCCCGGAACCCGATGGCCCGATAATCACCACCACTTCGCCCTGGGTAATGTTCAGGTCGATATTATGCAGCACCTGGGTTTGGCCGAAGTGCTTGGAGACATTTTTAAATTCAATCACAGGATTTTCATCCTTCTTTCAAGACGACGCAAAATAAAGCTCAGCACCAGAGTGATGATCAGATAGACAACCGCAACGGCGCTCCAGATTTCCAGGGCGCGGAAGTTGCCGGCGATGATCTCCTGGCCCTGACGGGTCAGCTCGGCGACGCCAATAACAATAAACAGAGAGGTGTCTTTAATGCTGATGATCCATTGGTTACCTAACGGCGGCAGCATACGACGCAGCGCCAATGGCAGGATAACGTGGCGGATGGTTTCGCCCTTAGACAGCCCCAGTGCCAGGCCTGCTTCACGAAAACCTTTATGGATGGACAGTACCGCACCGCGCGTAATTTCCGCGATGTACGCGCCCGAGTTAATCATGATGGTGATAACGGCGGCGCTAAAGGGGTCGATACGCAAATCGTTGAATGCCATTGGCAGGGCGAAGTAGATAAACATCACCTGAACAACAATCGGGGTACCGCGAATAATCTCAATAAAAACGAGTGCGATGTGGTTGGCGATCCAGCCGCCAAAGGTGCGCGCAAAACCTGCCGCCAGTCCAATAATCAAGCCGCCAATTAAGCCGAGGACCGAGATCCAAAGCGTCATTTTTGCGCCTTCAATCAGAAGCGGAATGGCAGGCCAGATGGCACTCCAGTCAAACTGCATGATGAGTTCCTGTAAACCGTGGTGGAAATATACAAACACCCGTAGTACCGGTTTCCCGGCCTACGGGTGATAAGTCTGTTTAAGTAGTCCCGGAAAGCTCAACGCTGACGGGGAACACTACTGCACAGAACAAATTATTATTTAGGCTCGGTACCGAACCATTTTTTATAGATTTCGTTATAAGTACCGTTATCGCGCAGGGTTTTCAGCGCACCGTTCACTTTTTCACGCAGCTCGTCGCTACCTTTCGGGAACGCGATACCGTACTGCTGGGCTTCCAGTGAATCGCCTACCGCTTTGAACTGACCGTTACCTGCGGTTTTGATGAAATAGAGAATGTTCGGGGTATCGTGGATAACCGCATCAGCACGGTTGGTGCCCAGTTCCATGTACGCGTTGTCGATGTTCGGGAACTGACGCAGGTCTTTGGTTTTGATGTTCGCTTTCGCGTAATCAACAGAACCGGTACCGCTCTTCACTGCGACCACTTTGCCGTCGAGGTCTTTAACGCTTTTCACGTCGTTGTTGTTGGCTTTAACCATCACCATCAGGCCGCTTTTGTAGTAGCCATCAGAGAACTCAACCGCTTTTTTACGTTCTTCGGTAATGGTGATACCAGCCAGCGCCAGATCAACGTTTTTAGTTTGCAGAGCCGGGATGATGCCGCTGAAATCCATCGGCTTTAACTCGTAATCCAGTTTCAGTTCTTTCGCGATGGCGGCCCACAGATCAACGTCGAAGCCGACGTATTTGTCACCCTGCTTGAATTCGAAAGGAACGAATGCGGTATCGGTTGCGACAACCAGTTTATTTGCGGCCTGAGAAGAAACAGCAAAGGCGAGAGCGAGTGTAGCCAGGGAAAGTTTGAATACAGACTTCATAGTTTTTCCTTTTATATCCACGGGGCGATCCCCTGCGAGAACGTACGCAGTATGAAAAAATCATGCCAGGTTTACAACCCGTTGTTTTGTAAAGAGGCGATATTCTGAATCCGTGCACATAACGAAGCGCGAACGGCGTCATGCACTATTTTGGGGCTTCATATTGGTGCGAAGAAATGTTCCGCACAGAAATCATCTTTATTTAGCGCAGGAATGCACCATTAAACAATCTTTTCTTAACAATTTTGTGAAGTGATGATAACAGTCTGGCGGAGTTTCAGGCGGGAAAGAACAAAATAGCGCACCATAAAAGTGCAACCCCTTTGCCGGGCGGCAAAGGGGTCATCTGAAGTCCATATGTTAGCGATCGGGCTTATTCAATATTGGATTCGATAAACCACAGGAATTTGTCCAGGTCGCGTGAAGCGGCAGTAAAGATATCCGCAGTATCTTCATCTTTTGCTTCGTCAATGGCTTTACGCACATCATTCGCTACGATGGCATAACGGTCAGCCAGCTCTTTCAGGTGATCCTGTACGCTGTGGATGTCAAGCGGGTAACTTTTCAGTGCGGTTTTGCTATTGATAACCTGCGTAGTGCCCAGCGCGACGCCACCCAATTGCACGGCACGCTCTGCCATGGTATCCAGATGATCAACGAGCGCAGTACGGAAGCCGTCGAGCATTTCATGAACGGCGATGAAGTTAGCACCGCGCATATTCCAGTGGGCCTGTTTTGTGATCAATGACAGGTCAATGAACTGGATCACCTGGCGATTAAGCAACTCGATAGTCGCTTTTTTATCGCTGTCTGATACATCGTTACGGGTATAAAGCAGATTAGACGCTTTCGTTTTAACCAGTTTAGCGGTACTCATAATCTCATATCCTCTTGATGTTTATGTCCCAGGTAATTGTCGAAAGTAAGTATAGCACCAGATTTTTGATTGCTGTTTTTGAATATACCTATCGGTTCAATAGCAACGATAAAAAAGAAAATTCCTGGATCCTGCATCATCAAAATAATATCGCGTCAGCCTATCCGTAGCGGGCGGGTATTTAAGGTCAAGAAGGGGATGAGAATGTAAGTATATATATTGAAATGTGAGTTTTTATGGCATTCAGCGATGTACTATAGAAAAAGAGATTAATTCAGCATGGCAGATCATCCATGCTGAATAATAATTATTATCCTATATCAACTTTTTCGACTTTCACTTCCCGGCGTAACGTCATTGTTGAGCCAATGGAGGCAATCACAATACATGTCAGGCCGCCAACTTGTTGAAGATTCAATGTTTCACTCAAAAAAATCATACCGGATAATGCAGCCAGGGCGGGTTCCATACTCATCAACGTTCCGAACGTACGTGTCGGTAAACGGGTGAGCGCAATCATTTCCAGGGAGTAAGGCAGAGCAGTGGATAATATGGCAACCGCAACGCCTAATGGCAGCACTGACCATTGCCATAATGCTACGCCGGCCTGGAAAGTTCCTAAAGGTACAAAAACCAGTGCCGCTATTAATGAACCCAGGGCAACGGTCGCCGGGCCATGTTCTTCTCCGGCTTTATGGCCAGAAATAATATATACGGCCCAGCATGCGCCTGCGCCCAGTGCATATGCCGCACCGGCTAAATCCACATGGGAAACATTGTCACCAAGCGGTAATAAATACCACAGGCCCAGCACCGCCAGAATGACCCACAAAAAATCAATAGGGCGACGGGAGCCAAAAAGGGCAACGGAGAGGGGGCCGACGAATTCCAGCGCAACCGCAATACCCAGAGGTATTGTCTGAATAGAGAGATAAAACATATAGTTCATCGCACCCAGCGACAAACCATATGCCAGCAGTGGCATGCGCTGTTCTCGGGTAAAGCGCAGACGCCAGGGCTTAAAGACCACCACCAGAATCAACGTCCCCAACGCCAGACGTAGCGCCGTCATTCCCGGCGCACCTATTACCGGAAACAGCGATTTAGCCAGGGATGCGCCTCCCTGTATCGAACACATCGCGACAAGTAACACCAATACTGATAACCACACCGGTATCTTACGAGACGACCCAGGCATCCTTTCTCCTGTCAAATTATGTCAATCATGGTAAAGCCTTGCAGTCTACTTGAAATAGCCCCGGCTGGTTGAGACTTTGTTGAAAAACAGCGGCTAAAAATACGTAAAATAGATGACATCTGATGGTTAATTAACCATGCCGATTAGGAATAATCTGGATGAACATGCCGGATAGTAAGCTTCATAATGGCACGTTCTGCGGAAAAACGTCCGTTTAATGAAAGAGTTAGTAAGCATGTGAAATGTTCTGTTACATGAAATGGCTCTTTAGACATCGTTTATCCCAAAGAGTTTCTTAACAAATTTTGATATATTTAAAACTTAGGATTTACTTGAAGCACATTTGAGGTGGTTATGAAAAAAATTGCATGTCTTTCAGCACTGGCCGCTGTTCTGGCGGTATCCGCAGGTTCCGCTTTTGCAGCAACTTCCACTGTTACCGGTGGTTACGCACAGAGCGACGCTCAGGGTGTAGCAAACAAAGCAAACGGCTTCAACCTGAAATACCGCTACGAGCAGGACAACAACCCGCTGGGCGTTATTGGCTCCTTCACGTACACTGAAAAAGATCGCACTGAAGATGGCGTCTATAACAAAGGCCAGTACTACGGTATCACTGCAGGTCCGGCTTACCGTCTGAACGACTGGGCAAGCATCTACGGTGTTGTGGGTGTTGGCTACGGTAAATTCCAGCAGACCGTTGATACTGCTAAAGCATCAGACACCAGCGACTACGGTTTCTCCTATGGCGCGGGTCTGCAGTTCAACCCGATGGAAAACGTTGCACTGGACTTCTCCTACGAGCAGTCTCGTATTCGTAGCGTTGACGTAGGCACCTGGATCGCAGGCGTCGGCTACCGTTTCTAATACGGCTGGCAATAAAAAAATCCGCCTCAAGGGGCGGATTTTTTTGCCTGTTGTTCAGGAATAGCGCTTAGCGGTGCGTATCGAAAACATCTGTCGCCAGGCGGTTATAGTCAATTTTCTGTAACTTAAAGTTGGTAATGTAGACTGGCCCGGCCTTTTGCTCGGACATGAACGGGTAAGAATTTTTAATCTCCTGGGTGGTAATCCCCGTCCACTGCGAGAAGAAGCTCAGGAAATCGTTCGCGGAACGGCGCGCTTTTATCTCCCGATGCTTTGTGTCATCGCTCGACAGCACCATAAACGGCACCTGGAAGTTTTGTTTGAACAGGTCGTCATGTGCCAGATACTGTACGTCCGTCCCACGCTCTCTGAATGTTAGCCCGTGGTCAGAGAAATAGACCATAGAGAAACTGTCATTCGTGGCAACGAGTTGCGAGTAGAGTTTACCCAACAGTTCATCCGTCGCGGTGATGGAATAGAGATAGCAAGAGGTCTCTTTTGACTGCACGAACTCGCTGTATTTACCGCCGGAGCGCTCGCAGGTGGACGGGTGTGAACCCATCAGATGTAGCACAATCAACTGCGGCTGATTGCGTTTGGTGGCCAGAACCTGATTGGTCAGCTTAAGCAAATCTTCATCACGGGTATTTTTATCCGCTTCGAAATCACCGCTTTTCAGGAACTGCACTTCATCCGCGCGCTTCGCGATACTGGCAATGGCAGTGTCATACTCGCCAATCTGCCCCTGGTTAGAGAACCACCAGGTCTGGAAGCCTGCGCGGTTTGCGAGGGTGACAAAATTATCCTGATACTGCGGTTTATCATCAACCACACGGTTGAGCGTCAGGCCCAGCGATTTCTGTGTCGAGCCGCTGGCAGAGATGTAATCCATAAAGAAAGTGCCATTGGCCTGGCTTTCGAACGGCGTATTGTTCCAGTGACCGCCAAAGGCGCCCGCCGCGTCACGGCGTACGCTCTCGCCAATCACTACCACGTAGGTATGATACTTCGGTTTGACGCCAAGGACAGTCCAGGTGTCCTTCATGCTGGCGAGCTGCGCCATATTTTCCTGCTCTTTCACTACTTCATAGTTGTTCACCGCGACATCACGGACGAAGCGCAGTACCGGAACACCGGTATCAATCAGTCTGAACTCAAAGCCGCGGAAGTGGTTTTGTACCGGGCCAATAAAATAGGATGCGACGCAGAATACCACGCCGAGCGTATCCCATTTGAGCCACGGGGTTGAGGGCTGCGTTACCCGACGACGCAGCGACACAATACCCAGCGCAAAAATAAACGCGCCGATAGCGTAGTGATGCCATGGGAAAATCGTCAGAATTTCCGTCGACTCTTCCATATTGGTCGAGTGCAGGGCCAGCAGAGTATTAAAGTTCGGTGCCCCATAGGCCTGGCCAAACGGGAAATAACAGGCGGCGACGAGTGAGGTAATTCCAATAACGATTTTTTGCGCCCGGGGGGCATGCCGCCACAGTACGCACAGAGCACAGGTAAAGACGATGGCGTACAGGACACTAAATTCATAACCAAGAGCAAAATTAATCAACATTGACTGGAGAAAATAGAAACCTGTCCACGGATTGATCGTCTGGCTGCGGAAGGCAACGGATTCTTTAAGGATTATGCTCATAGATTACTTCACGAAAACGCCATGTGCTCACCCTGGCGAAAGGGTCAAAACCTGCCGGACAGTGCGTGGAGAGGGGAAGAGGTCCGCTTCTGCGAGCCGCAATTTGTGCAGGGCTGCGCAAAGATAAAGTTAGCCGTGCAGAAGGTCAACACCTGCTACCGTGTCGTTTTGGGAGGGCGGTTGCAAATCAAACAAATAAGTGAAAATTATGTGCGGGCGAACCGAATATAACGGGTGAATGTGACGGAAAAATGAAGCGGCGTACCGCGACGCCGCATTAATGAGAAGTTTTTTCGTCTTTCTGTGGCTTGCCGTTGAACATATCACACAGCATATTCAGCAGCAGCAGACGAACTTTAAACGGGGAGTGAGTAAACACGCTCATGCACCTCTGAAATTCGTTCATATTGACCTCCTTACTGACTTGTTCGGGCCCGACCATCCATGTTGGGTTGAACGTATTACATACAGATATAGCACAGGCTATATTTTATAGCTATGGCTAAGACGTTAATTTTTTGTGCTGGTTCACCTATGGTTTACAATGTGCCTTCTCTTATATGATGCGGGTATCGCGTCACACCTCAGAGGAAGCACAATGAACCGTCGCGCAGGTAAGCACACAATAAAAAAAGTGACGCTGGTAAATGTTGAAGAGCATGTCGAAGGCTTTCGTCAGGTGCGCGAAGCGCATCGTCGCGAGCTGATCGACGATTATGTTGAATTGATTTCAGATTTAATCCACGAAGTGGGCGAAGCCCGCCAGGTGGATATGGCAGCGCGGCTGGGTGTTTCACAACCAACAGTTGCAAAAATGTTAAAACGACTGGCGACGGTAGGGCTGATCGAGCAAATTCCCTGGCGCGGGGTATTTTTGACGCCGGAAGGGGAGAGGCTCGCGCAGGCCAGCCGCGAACGTCATCAAATTGTGGAAAGTTTTTTACTGGTACTGGGCGTCAGCCCGGAAATTGCCCGCCGTGACGCGGAAGGAATGGAACACCACGTCAGTGAAGAAACGCTTGAGCGTTTTCGTCAGTTCACTTTGCAACAAGGGTTGCCGTCTGAATGAATCTTCCATTATTTCGCGCGTTGCTGCGCGATCGCTTTTTGCACCTCCTGCTGATTATTGGTTTGGGTCTCTGTTTTGCCGTTCCTTTTGCGCCTGCCGCCTGGCCGGGTGCTATTGACTGGCACACCATTATTACCCTCAGCGGTTTGATGCTGCTGACCAAAGGCGTAGAACTGAGCGGCTATTTTGATGTACTGGGGCGTCGCATGGTGCGGCGTTTTCGCACCGAGCGGCAACTGGCCATGTTTATGGTCCTTGCGGCGGCACTGCTTTCAACCTTCCTGACCAACGACGTGGCACTGTTTATTGTGGTGCCGCTTACCATCACCTTAAAGAAATTGTGTGAAATCCCGGTCAATCGGCTGATCATTTTTGAGGCGCTGGCGGTGAACGCGGGTTCGTTGTTAACCCCCATTGGCAACCCGCAAAATATCCTGATTTGGGGACGTTCCGGGATGTCATTCCCGGCCTTTATCTGGCAGATGACGCCGCTGGCGCTGGCAATGATGGCAACGCTTCTGGCGTTATGCTGGTTCTGTTTTTCCAGCAAGACGCTTAACTACCATAGCGGCGTTAAAAATCCGGACTGGCAGCCCAGGCTGGTCTGGAGCTGCCTGGGCTTTTACCTGGTTTTTATTACGGCGCTCGAGCTAAAACAGGAACTGTGGGGACTGGTCGTGGTGGCTGTGGGCTTCTTATTGCTCGCGCGACGTGTTGTGCTGAGTGTGGACTGGACGTTGCTCTTGGTGTTTATCGCCATGTTTATCGACGTGCATTTGCTGATCCAGTTGCCCGTGTTGCATCATCTTTTGACCGGCGCCAGCCAGCTTTCGCCGTCGGGTCTGTGGTTAACCGCCATTGGCCTGTCGCAGTTTATCAGCAATGTGCCCGCGACCATTTTGCTGCTCAATTATGTGCCGCCTGATACGTTGCTGGCCTGGGCGGTCAATGTCGGTGGATTTGGCCTGTTGCCCGGCTCGCTGGCCAATTTGATTGCGTTGCGAATGGCGAACGATCGTCGCATCTGGTGGCGCTTCCACGTTTATTCCCTCCCCATGCTGCTATGGGCCGCGCTGGTTGGCTACGGACTATTCCTGGTCAGATAGTGCTGATTTGTCAGTTTATCCTGGCAAATGTATAGCTACCGCCTAAGTTTAGTGAACGGCGTAATTGTGACGCCGTTCACTGACAGGACTGTTGCGTACTATGGCAGAACATTCAACCGCCCCTGAGAACGGGCAGGAAACTCAAACAGAAGAGACGCAAAACCGCAAACGCCCCGGTAAAAAGCCCCTCATTATCCTCGGCGTTGTGGTGATAGTAATGGTTGTTGTTGCGCTGGTGTGGTGGCTACTTACCCGCAATGAAGAGACGACAGACGATGCGTTTACCGACGGCGATGCGGTCACCATTGCGCCGAAAGTGGCGGGTTATGTCACTGAATTGCGGGTAAAGGATAACCAGCAGGTGAAAAAGGGCGACCTGCTGGTCGTCATAGATCCCCGTGATGCCACGGCGCAGCGCGATCAGGCGCAGGCGCAACTTGGGCTGGCGACGGCGCAGCTCCACCAGGCGCAGGCGCAACTGGATTTGTCAAAAGTACAGTACCCGGCCCAGCGCGACGAAGCGCGGGCGCAGGTATTAAAAGCGCAGGCGGATTTAGCCAATGCGCAGGCGGCTTATAAACGTCAGCGCGGTGTCGACCCTCGCGCCACCACACAACAAAATATCGACAGCGCCAATGCCCAGTTACGCAGCGCGCAGGCACAACTGGCGAGCGCGCAAGCGCAACTGGAAGTGGCGGATCAGGTGCAGTTACAGATTCGCCAGCAGGAGACCAATGTTGAGGCCCGTCAGCGCCAGGTGGATCAGGCGAAAGCACAGCTTGAAACTGCCGAGCTGAATCTCTCCTGGACCGAGGTTCGCGCGCCGTTCGACGGTTTTGTCACCAAGCGTAATGTGCAAACCGGCACGCTGGTCCAGGCGGGCACGGCGTTGTTTTCCCTGGTCTCACCGCAAATCTGGGTGACGGCGAATTTTAAAGAATCTCAGCTTGAACGCATGCGTCCGGGCAATAAAGTCACAGTGAAGGTCGATGCCTGGCCGGATCTGGAACTGGAAGGGCATGTTGACAGTATTCAACAGGGGAGCGGCTCGAAGTTTTCAGCCTTCCCGTCTGAGAATGCCACCGGTAACTTCGTCAAAATCGTTCAGCGCGTACCGGTGAAAATCGTCATTGATAAAGGGCTGGATACGAACCGTCCGTTGCCGCTTGGCCTGTCAGTTGAACCGAAGGTAACCGTTGAATGACTGACGTTAGCCATGAAAACTGGCGACCAGCCAGTAATCCATGGGCCGTCGCCTGGGTGGTGACGCTGGCGGTCTTTATGGAGATCCTCGATACCACCATCGTCAACGTTGCCCTGCCGCATGTTGCCGGTTCGCTTTCCGCCAGTTACGACGAATCCACCTGGGTGCTGACCAGTTATCTGGTGGCCAATGGTATCGTGCTGCCCATTTCGGCGTTTCTCAGCCGCGTGTTCGGTCGCAAGCAGTTTTTCCTGATTTGCATAGTGATGTTCACCGTTTGCTCCTTTTTGTGCGGCATCGCGACGGAGCTGTGGCAAATCATCCTGTTTCGCGTTTTGCAGGGCTTTTTTGGCGGCGGCTTACAGCCAACGCAGCAGTCGGTGCTGCTGGATTACTTCAAGCCTGAGGATCGTGGTAAGGCGTTTGGGCTCTCTTCGATTGCGATCATTGTTGCCCCCGTAATGGGGCCGACGCTGGGCGGCTGGATCACCGATAACTACTCCTGGCGCTGGGTCTTTTTTATCAATATCCCGGTCGGTATTGTTACGGTGCTCGCGATTTATCAGTTACTGGAAGACCCGCCGTGGGAGCGCAAGTCGGACAAAAAATTGACCATCGACTGGCCTGGGATCGGCCTTATCGCCCTCGGACTCGGTTGCCTTCAGGTGATGCTGGACCGTGGGGAGGACGAGGACTGGTTTGCCTCTGATTTTACCCGTATTTTTGCCGTGCTGACGGCAGTCGGCATTGTCGGGGCGATTTACTGGCTGCTGTACGCCAAAAAGCCGGTCGTTGATCTGCGCTGTATGGCAGATAAAAACTTTGCTGTCTCCAGTCTGCTGATGGCAGGTATGGCGATGATCCTGTATGGCAGTTCGGTGGTGATCCCACAACTGGCGCAGCAGGATCTGGGTTACACCGCCACCTGGTCAGGGCTGGTGCTGTCGCCGGGGGCGGTATTGATTGTGCTGACTATCCCGCTGGTGCTCAAACTGATGCCTGTCGTGCAGACGCGCTGGATTATCGCCTTTGGCTTTTTCTGCCTTGCGGCTTCGTTCTGGTGGTCGCGAACGCTGACGCCGGATATTGATTTCGAAACCCTGATGCTGTTTCGCAGCGCGCAGTCCATTGGTCTGGGTTTTCTGTTTGTGCCACTGACCACCATCGCGTTTATCACCATTCCGCGTCAGCTTAATGCCGATGCGGCCGCGTTGTTCACGATGTTCCGTAATGTCGCGGGATCGGTGGGTATTTCACTTTCCACGGCGGCGATAACCGAACGGTCGCAGGCGCACAGCGCGCATCTGGCGTATAACATGTCGCCGCTGAATGAACCCTTCCAGCTGGCGGTGCGCGAATCGGCGCAAGCGATCCGCAATTTCACTGCCCTGGTGGGTGACCCGATGAATACAGCAATGGGGCAGATGTATAAAACGATGATCGCGCAGTCGCGTTTTCTGGCTTATATCGACGTGTTCACGCTGCTCAGCATTGTCGCACTGTTATTGATTCCTTTTTGTTTACTGCTTTCGCCCATTAAGAGCGAAGGCAGCGCAGGAGCACATTAATATGTCCAGGCGTGGTGTTTCATTGACATTTTTCTCTCTTTGGCTGGCAGGCTGCAGCGTGGGTCCGGATTACCAGCAGCCATCGCCGCAAACCCCAACGCACTGGAACGATCCGGGCGATAAAACCGTGGCTTCGCAAGCCGTGTCGCAGGCGGTTAATCCGCGCTGGTGGACCAGCTTTCAGTCACCGCAACTCAATAGTCTGATTGAGCGTGCGATCGCCGGGAATCTCTCATTGCAACAAACAGTGCTGCGTATCGCAGGCGCGCGCGAACAGATTAATCAGGCTGGCGGCGCATTTTTACCAGCGGTCAACGGCAGCGTAAAAGCCACGCGTCAGCAACTGGGGCTGGAAGGGGAGCTTAAATCTCATGATGTTTACGGCCAACTGGACAATGTTGATCCGCAAATCGCCGGCGCGTTGGGGGCATTAACCCAGCCGGTGAACCTCTATCAGGGGAGTTTCGACGCGCAGTGGGAGTTGGATCTCTGGGGTAAAGTGCGCCGTCAGGTTGAAGGAGCGCAGGCACAGCAGCAACAGGCGATTGAGCAGCGCAACGATGCGCTGGTGTCACTGGAGGCGGAAGTGGCGCGCGCGTGGCTGCAACTGCGCGGCGCACAAAGCGTAATCTCCACGTTGCAGACGCAAATCGAGACCGCGCAGCAAACTTTTGCCCTGACGGATAACCGCCAGCGTAGCGGGCTGTCGCCGCAAATGGACGTGGAAAATGCCCGGGCTCAGGTGGGGAGCCTGGAGGCGCAACTGCCGCAGTATCAGGCTCAGGAGCGTCAGGCGATGAATGCGCTGGCGATTTTGTTGGGCAAACCGCCAGGTGCGCTCGACGGGGAGCTCAGGAATGTGCAGCCATTGCCGAAGCTGCCTGCGCTGGTCTCAACCGGCATTCCCTCGACGCTGGCCCGTAGACGCCCGGATATTCGTGAGGCGGAAGCCTCATTACATGCCGCCACGGCACAAATTGGCGTCTCCGTCGCGCAACTTTTCCCAAGCCTGACGCTGAGTGGGCAGTTTGGTTTGCGTAACAGTGAGACCGACTGGCTCACCGACTGGAGCAGCCATTTCTACAGTTTCGGCCCGCAGATTTCTATCCCTATCTTTCAGGGCGGGCGGCTGGTCTCCAGCGTGAAACTGGCCCGCGCGCAGCAGGGCGCGGCGGTGCTCAATTATCGCCAGACGGTGCTGGAAGCGTTGGGTGATGTGGAAAATGCGCTGGTCAGCTATCGCGCCGATCAGCAGCGCGAGGCCGGGCTGGATAAAACACTCGATGCGCTGCATAACGCGTTTACGCTGGCCAGCGACAGTTACCGGCAAGGTATTGCCAGCTTTATCGATGTGCTTGATGCCCAACGTCAACTGGCGCAGGCGGAGCAGCAGCGTGCGCAGGCGCGGGTGCAGAGCAGTCTGGACTTAGTGGCGTTGTATAAAGCGCTTGGCGGCGGCTGGGAGCCTTATCAGCAGGTGCGTTTGCCGGAGTATTCGGTGTTTGGCGACGCCCCGCGCGGATAAGGTTTAGAGGATTGGGCAAGAAACAGACAGGATCGCCACATTCCACAGCACGTCGTATTGCGTATAACTATCTGCGTCAACCAACAGTGTGAGGAGACGCCAAATGCGTTATCAAAAACTCGGCAATACCGGTCTGTTTGTTTCTGAACTGTGCCTCGGGACCATGACGTTCGGCGGTGAGGGCGGCATGTGGGGAAAAATTGGGCAACTGGATCAGGCGCAGGCGGACAAGCTGGTCGGCAGCGCGCTGGACGCAGGCATCAATTTTATTGATACCGCCAACGTCTATTCCGAAGGCCGCTCCGAGCAAATTACCGGCCAGGCACTGAAAAATCTTAAAGTGCCGCGTGAAAATGTGGTGGTGGCGACTAA
Source organism: Phytobacter ursingii (assembly GCA_901456055.1). Classification (GTDB taxonomy): domain Bacteria; phylum Pseudomonadota; class Gammaproteobacteria; order Enterobacterales; family Enterobacteriaceae; genus Phytobacter; species Phytobacter ursingii. The sequence continues at coordinate 170,017 of CABDWT010000019.1, read as the reverse complement.
AGTGTTCGGCGAAACCGGCACGGCGGGCGTGAACTCGCGCGGCAGCTCCCGCTATCACATTATTGGCAGCGTCAAAGAGAGCCTGCGACGAATGCAACTGGATCATATCGATCTCTATCAGTTGCATGGCTTTGACCCGGCGACCCCCATGGAAGAGATGCTCTACGCGTTGGATAATCTCGTACAGCATGGGCATGTTCGTTATATCGGTGTTTCTAACTGGGCGGCATGGCAAATCGCCAAAGCGCTGGGTATCTCTGAACGCCTCGGGCTGGCGCGTTTCGCGTCCTTACAGGCCTATTACACTATCGCCGGGCGTGACCTGGAACGTGAACTGGCGCCGATGCTGCAAAGCGAAAACGTTGGCCTGATGGTCTGGAGCCCGCTGGCAGGTGGCCTACTGAGCGGTAAATACAGCCGCGATGGCAAAGGCGAAGAGGGCAGTCGTCGTCTGGAGTTTGACTTCCCGCCGGTAAACAAAGACCGTGCATTTGACTGCATCGACGTAATGCGCGTTATCGCCGAAGCAAAAGGCGTCTCTGTCGCACAGATAGCGCTGGCCTGGCTGCTGCATCAGCCGGTGGTGAGCAGCGTGATCATCGGCGCTAAACGCCCCGTTCAGCTTGATGACAATATTGCCGCCACCCATATTCGCTTCACCGACGACGAGCTCCGCCAGCTTGATGCGGTGAGTGCGTTGCCGCGCGAATATCCCGGCTGGATGCTGGAACGTCAGGGGGAATACCGCCGTAACCAGCTAGCCCACAAGTAAACCCGCTTTTGATCTTCCCCGGCGGCATCTCGCTGACCGGGGATTTTTCTTCCCGTCTAATTTCTCAAGCTTGCTCACAAAAACGATCCTTTCGTTTTGCCTGACTTTTCACCTTTGGCTATATGACTAGTCATATAAATTAAATGACTAGTCATATGATGAAGGAGATGTCCAGATGAGTAAAACGCTGCCGTCAGGCTTTTTATGGGGAAATTCCGTTTCCAGTATGCAGACCGAAGGGGCATGGAATGAGGGCGGAAAAGGGCCCTCGGTTTACGATATTCGCGAAGCCAGCGAGTTTGCTTCCGACTGGAAAGTGGCGACCGATTCTTACCATCGTTATCAGGAAGACTTTGATTACATGCGCGATTTAGGCATGAATTGCTACCGTTTCCAGATAGCCTGGAGTCGCGTCTGCCCGGACGGCGACGGTGCGTTCAATGAGGAGGGCATCGCCTTCTATGACCGTTTTATCAACGATCTGATCGCCCGCGGCATTGCGCCGATGATCTGCCTGTACCACTTCGACATGCCGCTGGCGCTGGCAGAAAAATATAACGGTTTTACCGATCGTCGTGTGCTCGAGGCGTTTGTTCGTTACGGACAGAAGATGATCGATTGTTTTGGCGATCGCGTCACCTGGTGGCTGACCTTTAACGAGCAGAATATCTACCATATGCCGGAAGCGTTTCGGGTTAGCGGCTATCTGCGTGGCGACAAAACATTGCGCGAACTGTATCAAATCCAGCATCACGTGATGATGGCTCATGTACAGCTCACTCACTACCTGCATGAGACTAAACCCGGCAAGCTGATGGGCGGTATGCTGGCGCATCAACTTGTCTATCCCGCGACCTGTAAACCGCGCGATGTTTTTTGCGCCCAGCAATATGATGAGTTCCTCAATCAGAATCTCCTTCGCGTGTTTGCCGGCCAGGGCTACAGCCCGGCGGTAATGGCGGTCGTTGAGCGTGAAGGCTTTAGCGATATCTATCGTGCTGAGGATTTGGCGCTTATTGCGCGCGTGAAAAACGACTATATGGCCTTTAGCTATTACGCCAGTAAGACGCTGGACAGCGACGCCATCGCCGCAGATGCGCCGGTGAACTATTACCTGCAACAGGGCGATGTGCCTAACCCGTATCTTGAGGCTACTGAATGGAACTGGCAGATAGACCCTCTCGGTTTTCGCGCCATTATCACCCGCTACTATAACGACTGGCGTTTACCTGTTTTCCCGATTGAAAACGGTATCGGCGTGATTGAAACGTGGGATGGGGTGAATCCGATTAATGACGATTACCGCATTGCCTATCACCGGGATCACCTGCAGGCGATGAAAGACGCCATTTTTGAAGATGGCGCGCAGGTCGTGGGCTATCTCGGCTGGGGGCTTATCGACATTCTCAGTTCACAGGGCGATATGCGTAAGCGTTATGGCGTGGTCTACGTCAATCGCGAAAACCATGACCTTAAAGATCTCAAACGCGTGCCAAAACGTAGCTATGCCTGGTTAAAACAGGTGATTCACAGCAATGGCCGCGAACTGTAAATAGCCGCGTACCGTTTGATGCCGAACGAAGGGAGACCATGATGCCTGAAACAAATACAACAGCGAACATGCAGTCTTTTGTGGATAAGTTCGTCGATTTTTCCGCTCGCCTGGCTAACCAGGTCCATCTGCGTTCCTTAAGGGACGCGTTTGCCGCCGTCATGCCGATTTTTATCCTTGCTGGCCTGGCGGTTCTGGTCAATAACGTGGTGTTCCCGTGGGTACTGGAGGGCGAGACGTTAGTGCGCTTTAAGGTCTGGGGGGAAGCGGTCATCAACGGTACGTTGAATATTGCTGCTCTATTGATTGCGCCCATGACCGCCTGGTCTCTGGCGCGCAATCGCAATTTTGATAACCCGGTCTCGGCGGTAGTTATCGCGCTCTCCAGCTACATAATGATGATGCCGATGCATCTGGAGGTGGTGCCGGACGGGGCGAAAACGACGGTTACCGTCAGCCAGATGCTCTCTTTTGCCAATATCGGCTCCACCGGCATTTTCGCCGGGGTGATTATTGGCTTGTTGTCGACAGAGCTGTTTATTCGCATCGCAGGCATCGAAAAGCTGAATATTTCGCTGGGTGAAAATGTACCGCCAGCGGTGGGTAAATCCTTTTCCGCGCTGATTCCGACCATTATCACCCTGTCGACATTCGCGGTGATCGCCGCCGTACTGGCAAATGTGCTGCATACCGATTTAATTCATCTGATCACCACACTTATCCAGCAACCGCTGCGGCTGATTAACACCAGCCTGCCAGGGACGATTTTTATTTATAGTTTCGGCAACTTCTTGTTTACGCTGGGTATTCATCAGTCGGTGGTGAATGGGGTGATTCTGGAACCGTTCCTGCTTATCAACACCAATGAAAATATGCTGGCCTTTGCCAATGGTCAGCCGATTCCGCATATCATTAATAATATCTTTGTGCCGACCTTCGGCATGATTGGCGGGACGGGGAGTACGATTTCCCTGTTGCTGGCGATATTCATTTTCTCCCGGCAGAAATCGGCGAAACAGGTGGCGCGGCTGTCGATTTCACCGGGGCTGTTTAACATTAACGAACCGGTTATTTTCGGTCTGCCGATTGTCTTTAACCTGCCGCTGATGATCCCTTTTGTTCTGCTACCGGCCATCGGTATTTACTTTGCCTGGCTGTGTACCACGCTGGGGTGGATGTCGCGTTGCGTGGTGATGATCCCGTGGACGACACCGCCTATTCTAAGCGCCTGGCTGGCGACAGCGGGAGACTGGCGAGCGGTAGTGGTTCAGTTGATAATCATCGTCTTTGGTGTATTCTTCTACCTGCCTTTCCTCAAAATAGCCGAGAGAGTGGCCTTAAGAAACAATGGGATAGCTGAATAATAAGAAGGAAAGGCAATGGCGTCGAAATACATTTCTATTGCGCGCGAAATTAAACATCGGATCCTGAGCCAGCAGTATTCGGCCAGTGAGCCATTGCCCGATCAGTTTGCCCTTGCGGCGGAATTCAGGACCAGCCGCATGACCATCCAGCAGGCGATGCGTCAGCTGATTGTCGAAGGGCTGGTCTATACCCGCAAAGGCTTGGGCACCTTTGTGCGCAAGAATTTTATGCAACTCTCCCGCTGGGATTTACCGGGCAGTGACTATTACGGCGCAACCAAGACCTGGGAAAATGTGGGGCAGGTCACCAGCAAAATCATCAAATTTGAACTGCGTTTCCCGACGGAGAAAGAACAGGACTCGTTACTGCTAGGCCCTGACGAGCCGGTCTATGACTTTAATCGCTTACGCCTGCTGGAAGGGGAGCCGGTGTCGCTGGAATTTACCCTGATGCCGGTAAATCTGGTGCCGGGTCTTAACCGTGGACATCTGGAAAGTTCGGTGTTTCGTTATGTGCAGGACGATCTGGCGCTTAAAATCATGGGTTCTTACCGCATCGTGCGCGCACTGAAACCTGGCGTTGAGGACAGGGAATACCTGAACTGTGACGAGACGGATCCGGTGCTGGAAGTAGAGCAGGTGATTTATCTGGAGGACGGCACACCGCTGGAGTACGCCCATTGCCGCTACCGCTACGATCATGGCGGCATCATTGTGGTAAATAACGGATAAAAAAAAGCGGGTTTTAAACCCGCTTTTTTCATGCTTGCGTAAGGATCAGTTTATACGAACCGGCATACCGGAACGGTTCTGCACTGCCTGGTCGACGATATTCTGGTCAACGTCAGACTGGCTGGTCACGCTCTGGACACTTTTAGTCAGCGCGATCGGTACGATTTCGCCGCCATTGAACTGCGCTTCGGTGGTGGACAGCGGGTTGTGTACTTCGATGTAACGGCTGCCATCCGGCTCGGTGGTGGCTTTTACCGGCTCATCGATAAACTGTACGCGCGTGCCGACTGGTACGTTCTGGAACAGGAATTTGATGTCGTCGTTACGCAGACGCACACAGCCGTGGCTTACGCGCAGGCCGATACCGAAGTTGGCGTTGGTGCCGTGAATAGCGTACAGACGGCCAATGTACAGCGCGTACAGACCCATCGGGTTATCCGGGCCTGCCGGAACCACTGGCGGCAGCGGTTGACCTGCGGCCGCATATTCAGCGTGCATTTTCGCCGTCGGGGTCCAGGTCGGACCGGCTTTCTTACGTTCTACTTTGGTGGTCCAGGCAATCGGGGTGTCTTTACCCAACTGACCAATACCGATCGGCAGAACGATAACGGTTTTGGTGCCTGCCGGGTAATAGTACAAACGCATTTCGGCGCTGTTGATAACGATACCTTCATGGACGGTATCCGGCAGAATCAGCTGCTGAGGTACGTTCATCACCGTACCGCCTTTCGGCAGGTAGGCATCAATACCCGGGTTCGCTTCCAGCATGTTGGAAAGACCCATCTGATATTGCGCGGCAAAGTACTCCAGCGGCTGGCTGTTGTTCTCTGGAATGGTTACGACCTGGTTTTGACCGATCACTCGGCTGCCATCGGTCGGAAGCGGATAAGTTACAGCAGACGCGGTTTTGCAAAAGCCCACGACGGCAAACGCCGCCGCTAAAAGCGTTGTTAATTTCATATTCATGGTGTGCGAGATTCGTGCCACAGGCCGTTAGGTTAATGGTTCTTTCTAATAGATGGGAGCGCATTATATGTGCATTCCCGCGCACAGGGAATTGAGATGTGTACGAAATCACACTTTTTTCCCTTTGGTTTCATTTTAGCCCTTCGTTTCCGGGCAGGAATCTAATTCGGAATTGTGGCATAATAGGGTGTTTGTCACACATTTCAGGATAATTCCGTGTTAGTCACCAGCAACGTCACCATGCAGTTCGGCAGCAAGCCGCTGTTTGAAAACATTTCCGTCAAATTTGGCGGCGGCAACCGTTACGGCCTGATCGGCGCCAACGGGAGCGGTAAATCCACCTTTATGAAAATCCTCGGCGGCGATTTAGAGCCGACGCTGGGGAATGTCTCGCTCGATCCAAATGAACGCATCGGTAAGCTGCGCCAGGATCAGTTCGCCTTTGAAGAGTTCACCGTCCTCGACACCGTGATCATGGGCCACGGTGAATTGTGGGAAGTGAAGCAGGAGCGTGACCGTATCTACGGTCTGGCCGAAATGAGCGAAGAGGACGGCTATAAAGTCGCCGATCTCGAAACGCAGTATGGCGAGATGGACGGTTACTCCGCCGAAGCACGCGCAGGCGAACTGCTGCTCGGCGTCGGGATCCCGGTTGAGCAACATTACGGTCCGATGAGCGAAGTGGCGCCAGGCTGGAAACTGCGTGTACTGTTGGCACAGGCGCTGTTTTCCAATCCTGACATCCTGCTGCTCGACGAACCGACGAACAACCTGGACATCGATACCATTCGCTGGCTGGAGCAGGTGCTCAACGAGCGTAACAGCACCATGATCATCATTTCGCACGACCGTCACTTCCTGAATATGGTCTGTACCCACATGGCTGACCTGGATTACGGCGAGCTGCGCGTTTATCCGGGCAACTACGACGAATATATGACGGCGGCAACCCAGGCGCGCGAACGTCTGCTGGCAGATAACGCCAAGAAGAAAGCGCAGATTGCCGATCTGCAGTCGTTTGTTAGCCGCTTTAGCGCTAACGCGTCTAAATCTCGTCAGGCGACATCCCGTGCGCGCCAGATTGATAAAATCAAACTGGAAGAAGTTAAAGCCTCCAGCCGTCAGAACCCGTTCATCCGGTTTGAGCAGGATAAGAAACTGTTCCGTAACGCGCTGGAAGTGGAAGCCCTCGCCAAAGGGTTTGATGAAGGTCCGCTATTTAAAGGCGTTAATCTGCTGCTGGAAGTGGGTGAGAAGCTCGCTATCCTGGGTGCGAACGGCGTGGGTAAATCTACCATGCTGAAAACGCTGGTGGGTGAACTGGAAGCGGACAAAGGGAGCGTGAAATGGTCAGAAAATGCGCAGATTGGTTATTATGCGCAGGACCATGAGTACGAGTTTGAAAACGACCTCACCGTGTTCGACTGGATGAGCCAGTGGAAACAAGAGGGTGATGACGAGCAGGCGGTGCGCAGCATTCTGGGGCGTCTGCTGTTCAGCCAGGACGATATTAAAAAGCCCGCGAAGGTGCTGTCCGGTGGCGAGAAAGGCCGCATGTTGTTCGGCAAGCTGATGATGGAAAAACCCAATATTCTGGTGATGGACGAACCGACCAACCACCTGGATATGGAATCGATCGAATCGCTGAACATGGCGCTGGAGATGTATCAGGGCACCCTGATTTTCGTCTCTCACGACCGTGAATTTGTGAGCTCGCTGGCGACCCGTGTCATTGAGATTACGCTGGAGAAAGTCATCGACTTTACGGGTAATTACGAAGATTACCTGCGCAGCAAAGGTATCGAGTAAGCCAATAACCCCTCCCCCCATAGGGTGAGAAATCCCCACAAAAATGCGAGCACGAACGGTCCCCTCTCCCTTGAGGGTAGGGGGGAATGCGGCTCTGATGGTCGTTCCGTTCACCTTATGTTCCTTGCTTTTCTGTCGTGACAGAACCCGTGAACGTGCCAGGGTGGCTCACCGCCACCCCCCTGGCGACCCGGGCTCCCGGCCAGGAAAATCGCCGCTGGCGCGGTCCATGAGGCTTATGTCGTCTGCTTTCGGGTCGGGGACCAGCCTGCGTCCTTGCAGGCTATCCCCTCTGCCCGCGTCCCTGCGGGCGGCCCCGGTTAGCCGCCAGCGCCTCATCGATTTTCAGCCGGACCCTGTCATCGTTGTCACGGTTCGTATTAAGCGGCGTTATCGCTGTAAAACGTAAGATTACCGGGGATTCCTCAGCCTTTTTGGGAGAGGGCCGGGGCGAGGGGACTACCGCACCCACTCGCTCCGCTCTTCGCCGTTGATCAAAAGCTTACGTCCTTCGCCCGCCGGTAACGACACCTTCAGCGCCTTCCACGCCGGACGATAATCCCCGCGCGCGCTGATCTTCAGGTTGACGGTTGTCGCGTCGCACACCATTTCCCATTCCAGCCACAGGGCATTCCCGTTCTGATAACCCCAGCTCTCACCGTCATCCTCAAACAGCAACCCGGTTGAGCGCCCCGTCCCTTTCACCGGGAACAGTTTCAGCTCACGGGTATCATCCGCCGTCGCGCTAACGTGTTTGATTCGCTCGCTGAGCGGCAACCCCGCCCCCGCGCGGACCAGCAATGGCAGTTTTTCCAGCGGCGCGTCGCGCACAATCCATTGCCCGGCGCAGAACCATTCATGGGTATAAAAATCATACCAGCCGGTCTCATTCGCAGGCAGCCAGACACGGCGTTGGCGCTGACCTTCTTCGACCACACTGGCCACCAGAATATCGCGGCCGAGCAGGAAGTCGTCGCACTCTTCAAATGTCTGTGTGTCATTCTCATGATCGAGAAAGGTCGGTCGCAGCATCGGTTCGTCATCCGCATGCGCCTGCCACAACAGGGTATAAAAATAGGGCAACAGGCGATAACGCAGTTCAATCGCGTTGCGAATGGCAGGCGTCACACCCGGATACATCCACGGCTCGTTCACCGTGTGATCGTCATTCCACGAATGGATGGTGAAACGCGGGTGCATCACGCCGTTTTGTACCCAGCGAACAAACAGCTCAGCATCCGGTTTATCACCGGAGAAGCCGCCAACATCGTGCCCCACGTTATACAGCCCGGACAAGCTCATCCCCAGCCCCATTCGGGTGTTGAAACGCAATGTTTCCCAACTGGTCCGGTTATCGCCGCTCCAGGTTTGTACATAACGTTGCATCCCGGCGCAGCCGGAACGGGAAATCAGGTACGGACGTTTATCCGGGGCAAACCGTTGCTGTGCTTCCAGCGAGGCTCGCATCATCAGCAGCGGCATCACCGGGCGAATATGTTTGATGGCAATCTCGCGGCCAAAACCGTAGCAGCGTGCTTCACCGTCCCACACTTCAAACTCGTTGTTGTCATTCCACGTTGAGTCGATACCCATCTCCAGCAGTTGCGTGGTGACGCCTTCTTGCCACCATTTGACGGTTTGTGGATTGGTAAAGTCGAGGTGAGACCCTTCATCGTCCCAGAAGCTTGAACGTTCAGGCACATCGGTTTCTGAATCGCGAATAAACAGACCTTTCTCTGCCACTTCCGGATAGCGTGGATGGTCCTGCAACAGGCACGGCTTGATATTGGCCGCCAGTTTCAGGCCCGCGTCGTGGAATGCCTGACTCATGACGTTGGGTTGCGGCACTTTGTCGTAGTTCCAGTTAAAGACATAGCGCTTGCCATTAATCGAGGTATAGCCCGAAGAGAGCTGGAACGAATCGCAGGGAATCGCGTGTTCTTCACACAGACGGATAAAGTTCATCAGCTGGTTTTGCGCATCCGGCGCATCGGTGTAATGCATGGTGGAACCGCTGTAGCCCAGACTCCACTTCGGCCCGAACAGGGTCTTTCCGGTCAGGCGGACAAACGCTTTGGTGACATCCAGCGCCCGCGCGCCGGTAAACAGGTAATAATCGATATCGCCCGCTTCGGCCTGCCAGCGGCGATAGGCGGTATGGTAATTATCGATTTCATTACCTAAATCCAGCCAGCAACTGCTCAGGTTGTCATAAAACAGACCGTAGCTGATGTCGTCCCGGCGGGTGAGGGTAAACGGAATATGTTTATAAAGTGGATCGGTACTGGCCGCGTTATAGCCCATCGCATCCAGATTGCGCATCTCGAAACGCTTGCCGTTACGTTGCAAATTGCCAGCTTTCTCGCCCAGGCCGTAAAACCGCTCATCTTTTTTACGGCTGAGGTAATGCGCGACGCCGTCGCCATGCGCATTAAGTTGATAGGCGCTGGTGGGGCGATCGCCTGCCAGCCATTGCCACTCTCCGGCCTCATCGCGGTAGTGCCATTCCAGCCACAGCGGCTGGTGTACGGTGACTCGTAGCGCTTCGGTGGCGATAACCAATTGCTGATCCTGTTGCTCAAGCGTCCAGTCCGGGCAACTGAAACCGCTGATATCTTCACGATTACGGCCTTCCCATGGTACATCCTGCCCGGGCGCAATGCTCCAGGTCCTGTCCAGCGTCAGTTCGCCTTTACGTTTTAACAGCACGCGGAACAGCGTCGGTTCCAGCACATACAGACACAGCGTATGTTGCCCATCCACCAACAGTTCAATATGGTGAGCCGCCTGTTTTTGTAAGGTCCAGTTTTTTAAAATTTTCATATCAGACATCCATAATCAGACGCGTTTTGCGCGACGTTCAGCAATAAATGACACCAGGAAAATGGCCCCAATCAGGTCAAAAAAGCCCATGGCGATAAACAGCGGATTGAAACCTATTTTGTCAGCGGTAACGCCAATGAGCAGAGAGAAGAGGAAGCTGGCTATCCATGCCGCGGAACCGCGCATACCGTTAACGGTTGCCATCTGGCCTTTATCAAAGGACTCCACGACCAGCGCGCTCAGCATGCAGGAGATGATTTGATGGCCGAAGCCGCCGATGGAGATCAGCACGATAGTGATATAGGGATCGCGGGTTATCGCGACGATGCCCAGCGAGATCATCAGAAACGCGCCGGTGACGGAGCTTGCCACTACCGAGTTTACCCGGGAGCAGCCGAACCAGCGGGTATACAGTTTGGTGAGATAACCGCTCGCCACGCTGCCCAGATCGGCGGCAAGGAAGGGGAGCCAGGCAAACATGGCGATTTGCTTAAGGTCCATTCCGTGCTCTTTCGCCAGATACAGGGGGACCCAAAAGCTCAGCACGGCCCAGGCCGGTTCAGCCATAAACGCCGGGATGGCGATACCGTAAAAACGTCTGTTTTTGGCGACGGTTTTCAGCGCCGTAAAGAAAGGAAGTTTGACCGCAGGCGCTTCGTTGTCCTGCTTAATGTAGGCCAGTTCTTCCTTGCTCAGATTCGGGTGTTTTTCCGGGTTAGAGTAAAACGCCCACCACAGCAGCACCCACACCAGCGCCAGAACACCGGTAAACATAAAGGCGCCTTGCCAGCCAAAAGAGGTGTGGGCGAAATAGATAATTGGTGGTGCCAGCATGGCGCCAATCGAGAAACCGACGCCAGCCCAGCCTGCAGCAACCGGGCGCTCTGATTTCGGGAACCATTCACCCAGCGTTTTGGCGTTCGCCGGCGTGGCCGCTGCTTCAGATGCCCCCATCGTGAAGCGCAAAATAGCCAGTTGTAACCAGCTTCCGGCCCCAGCATGGGCGATACAGGCGATGGCCCAGATAATGGCGCAGATCATAAAGCCTACTTTCAGGCCAATGACGTCAATCAGCCAACCGCATAGCGGCTGAAAAAGGGTATAGGCCAGTTGAAAAGCACCCACAATCCAGGAGTACTGTTCGGTTGTGATCCCCATACTGGTTTTCAGTTCGGGGGCAAGAATACCGAGTGAGTTACGGGTGATGTAGTTTACCGTGACGCCCAGTAAAAACAGGACCAGCACCCACCAGCGTAACTTTTTAACTATCCGGCGGCTTTTGCTTGCCACCACTTCATTATTGTTGATTCCCTGGCTCATTTTTTTCTCCACGCACCGTTCTGTAGGGAAGTCGTTGCGGGCCATTCGAAATTTGTTATACCGATCTGGACCGCATGGGGATTTTTTTCTGCTTTAGCCTGAAATACACCGACAACTAGTATGGAAGTTGTACGACATCTTTACGTTAGGGGAGAAAAAGGGGCAGCCAAAGTGGATTTTGTGCAAGGATTCTCATCAATTCGCCAAAGAAAAGGGCACTATGCTTCCCGGACCAGTATTCATGAGACTTATGTTTCATGAAAATTTTCCCATCGTGGAAACGGAGCAAGATCACAGAATGGATAAAAAGCTAAAAATCACTGAAATCGCCCGGCGCACCAACCTGTCGACCAGCACCGTTTCCCGCGTGCTGGCAGGGAAGGCCAATACCAGCGAAACGGCCCGACGCATGGTGCTGGAATGTGCGCGTGAGTTAGGGGTAATGGACGGGATTGCCGCCGGGCGGTTGCTGCTCAATAACCTGGTGATCTTCGCGCCACAGCGGGCGTTCGATGAGCGCTCCGATATCTTTTATTACCGGGTGATTCAGAGCATTAGCAAGGCACTGGATTCCCACGAGGTGCGGTTGCGTTATTGCCCGCTGGAAGAGCTGGACAGCGATGCGAATGCCTTTATTGCACGAATGAATGAGCCGGAAACCCAGGCGGCAATTTTATTGGGGATTGACGATCCGCACATTCACGAACTGGCAGCAGACTTTGCCAAACCTTGCGTACTGATTAACTGCCGCGATAAGCGGATGCGTCTGCCGACGGTCGCTCCGGATCACCGGGCGATTGGTGAGTTTGCCGCTGACTATCTGTTCGATTCCGGCCATCGCGATATGGTGGTCGTAATGTGCCTGCGCCGCTATACCATGGATCTGCGTCTGGCGGGTATTAAAGACGCCTGGCAGCAGCGAAATTTGCGCTTTCAAAGCAAGCGCGATCTGATAACGGTGCCGAGTTTTAGCGCAAGAGAAGCGCAGTCGCGGGTTGCGGAGTGGCTCGATGGCGCCGCACATAAAAATCCGCCGACCGCCTTTTTAGTCGGGGGAGATTTTATGGCAGAAGGGACCGTACGGGCGTTGCAGCAGCGCGGTTTACGCGTTCCGCAGGATGTCTCGGTGATGAGCATTGACGCCTTCAACCTGGCGGCGATTCAGGACGTGCCGCTGACGGCGGTTCATGTGCCGCGTGATGAACTCGGCACTGAGGCGGTTTATATGCTGCAGCAACGGCTGATTCGCCCGCAGGCGGCAATTGGCTCACTGTTGATTAATGGCATGCTGGTGGTGAGAGAGTCGGTTCGGCGGATACGTCCGGGACAACGACGTACCGCCGTGGAGCGGGAAGGGCTTTATGACGTTTAGTTCATCCCCAGCGCCCGTTTTCCATACTCGTTCAAATCAGCCAGCGTGAAGCGTCCTTCCCAGTTCGCTTCATAATCTTCGCGCGGAAAATCACCTGGCGAAGCGCCATTTTCCAGCGCGACTTTTGCTTTACGCGCCCAGGCGAGGTTTTTCTCGCACAGGGGGGCGGCGGGAATATACATCACGTTACCCCAGCCCTTTTGATCGTTTACCGGAGCGACGGAGTGAATCACATCGCAATGCCACCAGACGGAGTCGCCCGCTTCCAGCGCCGGAATAGAAGTTAACGCCTCTATCAGCAACGGATGCCATTTCTCAGAGATGGGTAATACCTTGCCCGGCGCCACACCGCACAATTCATCTTCCGGCACATCGTCAAGCAGTGGGCGAAGCAGTACATACGCCATCGCTTCCGGGATCGGCACGACATGCAACAACCCCTGGCCGGGGATCATATCGGACAGCGCCGTCCAGCCCTGGAAGGTGCGAAATACCGAACATTTGGTGGTGTTCTCGACGGTGTACTCTTCCACCTCGGTACGATGCGCGGCATCCCACGGATCGTATTCGTCCAGCCGACCGTTAAAGACGTTAGCAAATACCCGTTGATATGCCGGCAGCAGCCAGCGTTCCAGCGCGCCTGAATCGGTATGAGCGCCTAAACCTTTTGATGTCGTTCCCGGTGGACGGCGTCGAATGCGGTCCGGATAAATCACGCTGACATCCGGGTCAAACCATGTTGTCCCTTCGCTTTCAAAGCGCCACAGGCGGTTAAGGAACGACTGCACGGCGGCCATTTCGTCGCTCTGGCGCGCCTGCATTTGTGACTGTGACCAATAGATAGGGTAAATTTCCGGCCGGGAAGCATCGAGAGAGCCGAAGAAGTTATCACCCGGCCCTTTGTAAACATCGTCAAAATGGTTTTGCTCAAGATAGGCCATCATATCGCGGTCCCAGCCGAGCGCTCGCTCGCGAGGGAAATGCCCTTTGATCACCGCACAGCCGCGTTGTTTAATCAGCGCGCGCTGTTGCTCGCTTACCCGTCCCTGTTTCACATCTTCAAAGGGAATGACCGGCCAGACATCCTCGCCCTGTGCCTTTAACGCGTTGATCTCTGCGACACGCTGGCTAATCCGCGCGTGGAGTTGATTGAATACGGCTTTCACGTCCCCCATTTGCTGGCGCAATTCCTGCTTCATTTGCCGGATAGCCGCTTTATGGTCGACGGGTAAAGTTTCGCTGGTGAACGTCATAATGACCTCGCAATCTTTCATTCGAAAGTAATTAAGCTTACAAGTGATAATTTAAGTTAAAAATAAGTTAATGCAAGTTTAAAAACTTGATGCAGAGCACAAAGCTGAAAGAAGGGCAGGAAAGCGAGAAGGGAAGGTGCCGGAGCGAAGACTCCGGCAGACAATATCACTGGAACGGCGGGGTGCCGTCCAGAACCGCCTGAATCACATTCAGTGCGCCCTGGTGGTTGTTGTCATCGGTGCGATGACGGGCAATGGCTTTAATGGCATCGCTGGCATTCCCCATCGCGAAGGAAAAATCGGTCATGCGCAGCATTTCGGCGTCGTTGCCGCTGTCACCTATCGTCACGCACGCCTGCGGGGAGACGTGCCAGCGTTTGAGCAAACGGGTAATGCCGTTGGCTTTGTGCAAACCGGGGATAATCAGGTCGACAAAACCAAAGCCGCTGGTCACAGGTTTCATGATGCCATCGAGCGAAACATGTAACTTATCAATTAATTGCGGAATATCGCTGTCTGGTAAATTGAGCGAGAATTTAAACAGGGTATCGTTAATCTGGTGGTAGTCGCTGATGCGTTGCAGGCGGTGATAGTGCTTTGCCATCAGGTCGATAAAGCTATCCGGCGCGTTTTCGCTGACCCACGCGCTTTCCAGCCCACAGGCGACAAAATTCAGCGCTTTGTCTTTGAGTAATTCGCCGATAACCACCTGTGCTTCGTGACGGGTAAGCTCACCGTGAAAGAGTTGCTGACCGTGTTCGAAGACCAGCGCGCCGTTTTCGGCGACAAACGAGATCTGATCTTTCAGTTCCGGGAAAAAGGAAATGAGCTGGTAATACTGGTTGCCGCTGGCGACGACAAATTCAATATCACGCTGCCTGAGTTGGGCAAACTGCGCCATAAAACGATCGCGGTCGTATTGTTTGGCGTCGTCAAGAAAAGTTCCGTCCATATCAGTGACGATAACTTTTACAGTCATACATAAGCTCCTGGTCTGGGTACCACTCGTAACATTGTAATAACAGTGTGACCTGAAGCACAAATTTATTTCATTCGAAAGTCAAAGCAAAGCGGCAACCTCCTGGTTGCCGTTTTTGAAGCTTGCGCCCTTTCCCTCAAGGGAGAGGGGACCGATCGAGCGCAGTAGGAAGTGAGGTAGCCCGGCTAAGCGCAGCGCCAGCCGGGAGGGAATGTTAAAGCGTATGCTCGGTACGCGCGATAATGTCATCCTGCGCATCCGGTGACAGGGCCGTGAAGAAGGCGGAATACCCTGCAACACGCACCACCAAATCGCGATACTGATCCGGGTGTTTTTTCGCTTCCAGCAACGTCTCGCGGGAGACAATATTGTACTGAATATGCCAGCCTTTATGATCCTCAAAGAACGTGCGCAGCAGTAGCATCAGTTTCTGCCTGTCGCTATCGTTCTCCAGCGTCGCCGGGTTCAGCTTCTGGTTAAGCAGCACGCCGCCGAGGATCGCCGCCGTCGGCAGTTTGCCCACGGAACCAATCACCGCCGTTGGGCCGAAGTGGTCAGTACCCGATGCCGGGCTTGCCCCTTCGGCGAGCGGCGTTCTGGCTTTACGCCCGTCCGGTGTCGCCATGGTGGCCGCGCCAAAGGGCACATTCGCGGAGATAGAGGAGGTCCCGGCGTAATAATTGCCGCCAATCGGGCCGCGCCCATAACGCGGGTTGTGGTAATTTTTCAGCTCGTCAATATAGGTCTGATAAGCGCGTACCAGCAACGCATCCACGCTGTCATCATCATTGCCATACTTAGGTGCGCTGTTAATCAAACGCTGGCGTAACTGTTCATGCGTCAGACCGTCAAAATCGGCGGCCAGCGCCTCGGCGAGCTGCTGTTGCCCGATAATACCCTGCTCGAAGACCAGTTTTTTTACCGCTGCGAGGCTATTACCCAGGTTGGCGATGCCCACCTGCAGGCCGGATACCCAGTCATACTTCGCGCCACCTTGTTTGATGCTTTTTGCCCGCTCAATACAGTCATCTACCAGTGCGGAACAGAGAATATCGTGGACGTTCTCTTCGAGCATGGTATCGACAACATACTCAATCTCAATAGATTTGCGGGTGTAGTAACGGATCTGCCTGTCCCAGTCGGCCATCACCTCGTCGAAGCGGGTGAAATTGCCTTTCGACAACGCATGTTCCTGCGGCAGGAAGATTTTGCCGCTGGTGGCGTCGCGTCCACCTTCCAGCGCCGCCAGCATTACGCGGGCAAAGTTGATAAAACTCATCCCGGTGCAGCGATAACCCCATTTGCCGCCGACGGCGGTTTCGATACAACCAATCGCCGCGTAGTCGTACGCATCCTGCGGTTCGACGCCAAGCTTAATAAATTCAGGGATCACGATTTCATCATTGTTAAACGCCGGCATCCCGAAGCCGCAGCGGATCACCTGTACGCAGGCATCGAGGAAGTCGTTACTCATGCCAGCGTGATAGCGCACGCTCAGGTTCGGCTGTGTGGAGCGCAGGCGGCCGCAGGACTCCAGAATCGCGTAAGAAAGCGGGTTGACGGCGTCCATCGGTTCACCGTTTACCAGCATCTGTCCACCAATGGTGACGTTCTGGTACAGCGGGCTGCCCGCAGACGCTTTGGAGTGCGAGCCGGAGCGGATTTTGTTCACTTCTAACAGTTTCAGCCAGCAGCTGTGCAGCAGCTCAATGGCCGTTTCGCGATCGATGGACTGGTTCAGCTCTACGTCGCGGCGGTACCAGGGGTAGAGATACTGATCCATACGAGCGAAAGAAACCGAGTGGCCGTTGGATTCAATCTGCAGGATCAATTGAATGAAGTAGCACAGCTGCAGTGCCTGCCAGAACGTTTTTGGCGGCTCATGGGCAATCACATCGCAGTTTTCCGCTATCGCCAGCAGTTCATCCCGGCGGCTGGCGCGGGTTTCTGCACTGGCCATCTGGCGGGCGAGGTCGGCGAAACGTTCAATATGCTGGCTGACGGCATCCAGCACGATATCAATCGCTTTCAGGAACTGTTCGCCGTGCAAATCTTCCAGCACGGTGAGGTTAATGCGGGAACGGCGCTCATCCACTTTATGGCGCAGGCCGTCCAGCCCTTTTTCCAGCAGCAGCGGGAAGTTCACCGCCAGATGCGCGTCGCCCGAGGTCATATTGCCTTCGGCCTTGATGATGCCGGTTTCCAGCAGCGCTTTTTGCTCATCGGTAAACATGCCATAGCAGCGATCCTGAACGGTCTGGCCACGCCACCACGGGCAAATGGCATGCAGTACCTGTTTATTTTCTTCGCTCACCGCAAAGCCCGCTCCAGGACGATCGGCCAGGTCATCGATCTCTTTTTCAATCCAGGCGACGGTATATTCCGGGAAAATAGGCGCGGCACGCACTTCGCTTGCCTGGTTGCCGACGATCAGTTCGTCGTGTTTGATCCAGATAGTGCGCTCCGCCAGATGATGGGCCAGCGCCAGTGCGCGGCGAACCGGAATGGGCTTATCCATATGCTGCTGATACATCTCGGTGTAGTGCTGTGCGCGCTCAGTACAAACCGGCGGTTTTACAATATGCACCAGCGCGTTCTTGTGCGCTTTAATACGGTCGGTCAGGGTCGAGAGTTGCAAAGTTGTCATGAGATTATCCTCGTAATATCGCTGTCAGCCCTTTCTGGCAGGCGTAGTTTCGGGCGAATGCCAGTAACGCCGGTGCATCAAGCGGCTTGTCAGGAGCGGTGTAGGGTTGACTGAGTAAGGTGTATTTATTCATGCCCAGCGTTTGATAGGGCAAAAAGTGAATCTCGCGGACGTTCAGTTCGTCAGCGGCGAAATTGGTGATATCGGATATGGATTTTTCATCGGCATTGAAGCCAGGAATCAGTGGCACGCGGATGGTCATCTCTTTACCGGCACGCGCCAGTCGTTTCAGGTTATCCAGCACGCGTCTGGCGCTGCCGTCGGTCCACTGCCTGAACGCGCTACTCTCCACATGTTTCAGGTCGGCGAGAAACAGATCCACATAGGGCAGGGAGGGCTCAATGTAGTGCCAGGGCACATGCAGGCAGGTTTCAACGGCGGTATGAATCCCCTGTTCATGGCTGGCCTTAAAGAGAGAGAAGGCCAGCTCCGGCTGCATAAACGGCTCGCCGCCGGAAAGCGTAATACCGCCACCGCTGCGGGTATAAAAGGCTTTGTCGCGCAATACCGTCGCCATGATGTCATCGACGGATTTTTGCTCCCCACAGACGGTCAGCGCCTGGGTCGGGCAGCAATCGGTCAGGGCGTCAAGGTCGGACTCCGTCAGATTTTCACGCGCTATCAGCAGGCCGTTAAGCGCCCGGGTGATGGCCTGTGGGGCGGCCTGCTGGCAAAGATCGCAGCCTTCCAGGCACAGCCTGGCATCAAACAGCACTTCGCGGCCACGAGCGCGGCTCTCCGGGTTTTGACACCAGCGGCAACCTAATGAACAGCCTTTCAGAAAGACGACGGTGCGAATCCCCGGGCCATCATGGGTGGAATAGCGTTGAATGTTGAAAATCATAGGTCACCCTCATATTGCATATGAAGATTAAATTACTTTCGAATGAAAGCTATATTGATGAAGGTCAACTCTCGGGCGGATTCTGAACCGATTACACTTCCGCTGGATGTGGCACAACAATTTATCACCGCGCCTGCGGCGAAGGTCGCTGTCGCGAAGTTCGAACAAGGCTGCTGGCGGTGTTTGAACGGATAGTGATTGAGCCCGGTACGCTCTGGTGCTTCACGGAGAGTGGGCGCGGGGCTGGAGATTGCGCATTAACTTATTTCCCGGATGGCGGCGTAAACGCCTGGTCCGGGCGACAGGCAGTGCTGGTGCCAGGGTAGCCCGGCTAAGCGCATGGTCAGCCGGGGCGGTGCCTAAAAAGGCAACTCACGTTGCCTTTTATTGTTTACTCCCCGCACACCTCACACTGGGGGTCGCGCATCAGCTTCATCTCACGGAACTGACAGGTCATTGCGTCATACATCACGATTTTTCCGGCGGCGGGCACGCCATAGTGCGTCAGCACTTTTATCGCCTCCAGCGCCTGCAGTGAACCGATCACCCCGACCAGCGGCGCCATCACGCCCGCTTCAACACAGGTCAGCGCGTTTGCGCCAAACAGACGGCTCAGACAGCGGTAACAGGGCTCGCCGTCTCCCCAGGTGAAAACACTGATTTGCCCCTCCATACGAATGGCGGCGCCGGAGACCAGCGGGATCTTATGCGCAAAACATCCGGCGTTAAGCTGGTTGCGAATGGCGACATTATCCGTGCAATCCAGCACCAGATCGTGGGCGGCAATCTGCGCTGCTAAGGCGCTTTCATCCAGCACGGCGTTAAGGCTGTCGAGTTGAACATGCGGGTTGATGCGCGCCAGAGCGGTTTTGGCGGACGCCACCTTCGGCTCGCCAATCGTCGCGTCGCTGTGCAGCGTCTGGCGCTGAAGGTTGGAGAGCGCCACGGTATCGAAATCCAGCAGCGTCATCTGACCAATACCGGCTGCGGCCAAATATTGCGCAGCCGCACAGCCAAGACCGCCCAATCCTACCACCAGCACGCGCGATGCTTTTAACCGCTCCTGCCCGTCAAAATCGAAGCCGCGCAGAATAATCTGTCGGTTATAGCGCAGCATCTCTTCATCGCTCAGCTCATCTGCCATCTTAGCCCCCGAAGAGATGGTTAAAGGTTTCAACCTCGACCCATTCGCCTGCTTCCACATGGCCACGCTCACGCTCCAGCACCACAAAGCAGTTGCCCTGACTAAACGAACTGAAGATATGTGACCCCTGTGGGCCGGTGGTGCTGACAATCAGCTCGCCGTCGCTATCGCGGCTGAGGATGCCACGCTGGAAATCAAGGCGCCCCGGCGTTTTCTTTAGGCGGGTTGCTGCGCGGGCGCGCAGACGAAGCGGCAGCGGGCTGGCGGTGTTCCCGCTTAGTTTCGCCAGCAGCGGCTGTACTAACTGATAGAAGGTCAGCGCGGCGGAGACCGGGTTACCGGGTAATCCACAGAACCAGCTATGACTGAGCTTGCCGAAGGCGAACGGTTTGCCGGGCTTGATGGCGAGTTTCCAGAAGGTGATTTCACCCACGTCATCAAGGATAGTTTTGGTGTAATCCGCTTCGCCCACCGACACGCCGCCAGAACTGATCACCACGTCGGCCTGCCGATCGGCACTGATAAAAGTCTCGCGCAGAATGGCCGGATCGTCACGCACGACGCCAAGGTTGATGACCTCGCAGCCCAGCTGTTCCAGCATCAGGTGCACCGTCAGGCGATTGGTATCGTAGATTTGTCCATCCGCCAGTGGCTGACCTGGCAGTTGCAGCTCATCGCCAGTGGAAAAGAGCGCCACGCGGATTTTGCGGATTACCGCCACCTCGGCAATGCCCAGCGAAGCGAGTACCGGCAGTTCTGCGGCGGTCAGTTTTTTTCCGGCGCTGAACACGGCGGCGCCCGCGCGAATATCTTCACCCAACAGGCGGATGTTTTGCCCGGCTTTAACCTTACCGGTAAAGCGCACGCCGGCGTCGATTTGCTCGGTCTCTTCCTGCATGACCACGGCTTCACAGCCAGCCGGAACAGGGGCGCCGGTCATGATGCGCACGCAGGTGCCTGCTGGCCACTCGCCGTGAAATGGCTGGCCGGCGAACGCTTTTCCGGCAACCGGCAGCGGTTCACCTTTTGCGATATCGGCCAGACGGACGGCATAACCGTCCATTGCGGCATTGTCAAAACCCGGCACATTCAGCGGTGAAATCACGTCCTGCGCCACGATGCGACCAAAACAGCTCAGCAGCGGTAAGGTTTCGCTCTCTGTGAGTGGCGAAACGCGGGACAGCATTTGCGCCAGGGCCGAATCCAGCGGGATCAAGCCTGCGGTATATTCCATAATTTACTCCAGCACCACGCGAGAAAGGGGCCATTATGGCAGAAAACGGGGCATGACTGCATGTACTCCTCAAGTGCCATACTCAGATGCCTGCTTTACATCGCAGGATCGACTTTCTATATTCAAAAATTGTATGAAGCTGTGACGACGATAATGATATTTATAGAAAAAGCAGCAATCTATCCTGACCGGGCGATAAAAAATGACCAAAGCGGTAATTGTAATTCACGGTGGCGCAGGAACCATCTCCCGTGCGCAACGGAGTCCGGAAAAGGAACGGCAGTACATTGCCGCACTCTCGGCCATTGTCGAATCCGGCCAGAAGATGCTCAATGCGGGTGAAAGCGCGCTGGATGTGGTGACGGAGGCCGTACGCTTACTTGAAGAGTGTCCGCTGTTTAACGCGGGCATTGGTTCTGTTTTTACCCGCGATGAAACCCATGAGCTGGACGCCTGCGTGATGGACGGGTATTCGTTGCGCGCAGGTGCCGTGGCTGGTGTGAGCCGTTTACGCAATCCCATTCTCGCGGCGCGCCTGGTGATGGAGCGTAGCCCACATGTGTTGCTGGTGGGAGAAGGGGCAGAGACATTCGCCTTTGCCGAGGGAATGGAGCCGGTGTCGCCCGATCTTTTTTCCACGCCGGAGCGTTATGCGCAGCTGCTTGCCGCCCGCGCGGCAGGGCAGACCGCGCTGGATCACGGCGGTGCACCGCTGGATGAAACGAAAAAAATGGGCACTGTTGGTGCGGTGGCGCTGGATAAGCAGGGAAACCTGGCGGCGGCAACCTCGACAGGCGGGATGACCAATAAATTACCGGGTCGGGTAGGGGACAGTCCGTTGCCAGGCGCAGGGTGCTATGCCAATAACGCCAGCGTGGCGGTCTCCTGCACCGGAACCGGGGAAGTTTTTATTCGCGCGCTGGCTGCCTATGATATCGCCGCGCTGATGGATTATGGCGGTTTAAGTCTGCACGAAGCCTGTGAGGCGGTGGTCATGGAAAAATTGCCTGCGCTGGGCGGTAGCGGCGGCCTGATCGCCGTCGATCGTGAAGGAAATATTGCACTCCCTTTCAATAGTGAAGGGATGTATCGCGCCTGGGGTTATGCCGGAGATGCGCCCAGCGTAGGGATTTATCGTGAATAAGGAGAGTGGGGTGTCGCACGGGTATGAAACAGACGCCGATGTGGTGCTGGATGTCAGCAATCTGAATGTCGCGTTTCGCCATGAAAAACAACTCACCCAGGCGGTGCGTAACCTGTCGTTTACTCTCAAACGTGGTGAAACGCTGGCGATTGTCGGAGAGTCGGGATCGGGTAAATCGGTCACCGCTATGTCGCTACTGCGTCTGCTGGAACAAGCTGGCGGCGAAGTGAGCTGCGATCATATGCGTCTTTTGCGCCGTAACCGGGAGCGTGTCGATTTGGCGACGCTGACGAACTCTCGCCTGCGCGGCGTGCGCGGGGCCGACATCGCGATGATTTTTCAGGAGCCCATGACCTCGCTTAACCCGGTGTTTCCGGTGGGGGAGCAAATTGCCGAATCTATCCGTTTGCATCAGGGGCTGGGCAAAGAAGAGGCGTTAGCGGAAGCCCGGCGAATGCTGGATCTGGTACGTATCCCCGAATCCGAGTCCATTTTGTCTCGTTATCCGCACCAGCTTTCCGGTGGTATGCGCCAGCGGGTGATGATTGCGATGGCGCTCTCCTGCCGTCCGGCGGTGCTGATTGCCGATGAGCCGACGACGGCGCTGGATGTCACTATTCAGGCGCAGATTCTGCAACTTATCGCCGTGCTGCAAAAAGAGATGGCGATGGGGGTGATTTTTATCACTCATGATATGGGCGTGGTGGCGGATATTGCCGACCGCGTGCTGGTGATGTATCAGGGCGAAGCGGTGGAAACGGGTACCGTAGACCAGATTTTTAAGGCACCGCAGCATATCTACACGAAAGCCTTACTGGCGGCGGTGCCGCGCCTTGGGGCGATGAACGGCAGCGATCTACCACGTCGTTTCCCGCTGGTTTCGTTACAACATCCTGAACACCAGGAACCGGAAACCGAGCAGGATACTGTGGTGCCGGGCGAGCCGATTCTGCAGGTTCGCGATCTGGCGGCGCGTTTTCCGCTCCGCAGCGGGATTTTAAACCGTGTGACCCGCGAAGTTCATGCGGTGGAGGGGGTGAGCTTCGACCTGTGGCCGGGCGAAACCTTATCGCTGGTGGGGGAATCCGGTTGCGGCAAATCGACCACCGGCCGGGCGCTGCTGCGCCTGGTGGAGAGCCAGAGCGGGATGATTACCTTTAAGGGCGAACGTATTGATACGTTGCCTGCCAGTAAGCTGCAGCCGCTGCGCCGGGATATTCAGTTTATTTTTCAGGATCCTTACGCCTCGCTCGATCCGCGTCAAACGGTAGGGTACTCCATTCTGGAACCACTGCGGGTACATGGGGTAATGAATGAAGAAGATGCCCGGCGGCGAGTGCTGTGGTTGCTGGAACGTGTAGGGCTGAAACCGGAACATGCGTGGCGTTATCCCCATGAGTTTTCCGGCGGCCAGCGCCAGCGTATTTGTATCGCCCGAGCGCTGGCTCTAAACCCCCGTGTGGTGGTGGCTGACGAATCGGTCTCGGCGCTGGATGTCTCGATTCGCGCCCAAATCATTAATTTGTTACTCGATTTACAACGGGAGATGGGGATTGCCTTTCTGTTTATCTCTCATGACATGGCGGTCGTGGAGCGAATCAGCCACCGGGTGGCGGTGATGTATCTCGGTCAGATTGTGGAAATTGGTCCACGCCGCGCCGTGTTTGAGAACCCGCAGCACCCGTATACCCGTAAACTTATGGCCGCCGTTCCGGTAGCCGACCCGTCTCACCCGAGGGCGCAGCGGGTGTTGTTGTCGGATGAAATCCCCAGCAACATCCATAAACGCGGCGAGACGGTACAGCGTGTGCAATTACAGAATATCGGCCCGGGTCATTTCGTCGCCCGTACGACGCCGGGCAGCACACAATCGCGTTTTTGACAGAAACAGGCAGGGACACTCAGGAGAACAACATGACACAAGCTTTACCCCGTAAATGGCAAATTGCGTTTGCAGTTGCCATCGCGCTGAGCGCCGCGCCAGCACTGGCTGCCAAAGATGTTGTGGTCGCAGTGGCGTCAAATTTCACCACGCTCGACCCCTACAATGCCAATGACACATTGTCACAGGCCGTCGCCAAATCGTTCTATCAGGGGCTGTTTGGCCTTGATAAAGACATGAAGCTGCATAATGTGCTCGCCGAAAGCTATACGGTGTCGGATGACGGCCTGGTGTATACCATCAAGCTGCGTCAGGGGGTGAAATTCCAGGACGGAACCGATTTTAACGCCCAGGCAGTGAAGGCGAACCTCGATCGCGCGAGTAATCCGGAAAATGCACTCAAGCGCTACAACCTCTATAAAAACATCGCCAAAACCGATGCGGTGGATGCGACAACGGTCAAAATCACTCTGAAACAGCCGTTCTCGGCATTTATCAATATCCTGGCCCACCCGGCGACGGCGATGATCTCGCCTGCCGCGCTGGAAAAATACGGTAAGGACATTGGTTTTCACCCGGTGGGGACCGGCCCTTATGAGCTGGACACCTGGAACCAGACCGATTTCGTGAAGGTGAAGAAATTCGCCGGGTACTGGCAAAAAGGGCTGCCGAAACTGGACACCATCACCTGGCGTCCGGTGGTCGACAACAATACCCGGGCGGCGATGCTGCAGACGGGCGAAGCGCAGTTCGCTTTCCCGATTCCCTATGAGCAGGCGGCGGTGCTGGAGAAAAACAGCAAACTGGAGCTGGTGGCCAGCCCCTCGATCATGCAGCGCTACATCAGCATGAACGTAACGCAAAAGCCGTTCGACAATCCGAAAGTGCGTGAAGCCATCAACTACGCCATTAACCGTCAGGCGCTGGTGAAAGTGGCATTCGCCGGGTATGCGACACCGGCAACGGGCATTGTTCCACCGTCGCTGGCGAATGCGCAAACCTACCAGCCGTGGCCTTACGATCCGGCAAAAGCCCGTGAATTGTTGAAAGAGGCGGGCTATCCAAACGGGTTCAGCACCACGCTGTGGTCATCACATAACCACAGCACCGCGCAAAAAGTGCTGCAGTTTACCCAGCAGCAGTTAGCACAGGTGGGCATCAAAGCACAGGTGACGGCGATGGATGCCGGACAACGCGCGGCGGAAGTGGAAGCGAAAGGGCAGAAAGAGAGCGGCGTGAGAATGTTCTATACGGGCTGGTCGGCATCGACCGGAGAAGCGGACTGGGCGCTGTCGCCGCTGTTCGCCTCGCAAAACTGGCCGCCCACACTCTTCAACACGGCGTTCTACAGCAACCCACAGGTGGATAAAGACCTGGCTGATGCGCTGAAAACCACCAATAATCAGGAAAAAACCAGACTCTACAAGGATGCGCAGGATATCATCTGGAAAGAGTCCCCCTGGGTGCCGCTGGTGGTGGAGAAGCTGGTTTCCGCTCACAACAAGAACCTGACGGGGTTCTACATCATGCCCGACACCGGCTTTAGTTTTGATGAGGCCGACCTGAAATAAGAGCGCATGTCCCCTCTCCACGCGGGAGGGGAGTGACGGAAGAGACAATGCTGAATTATGTTTTAAAACGCCTTCTGGGACTTATCCCGACGCTACTGATCGTGGCGGTGCTGGTGTTTTTATTTGTTCACCTCTTACCAGGCGATCCGGCACGGTTGATTGCCGGGCCGGAGGCCGATGAGCAGGTGATTGGACTGGTACGCCAGCAATTAGGTCTCGACAGGCCGCTGTATATTCAGTTCGGGCACTACATTATTAATGTTCTGCAGGGCGATTTCGGTATCTCAATGGCCTCCCGCCGTCCGGTCGTGGAGGAGATCGCCAGTCGCTTTTTCCCGACGTTCTGGTTGACCATTGCCAGTATGACCTGGGCAATGCTGTTTGGTCTGGTGGCGGGTATTGCCGCCGCGGTATGGCGCAACCGCTGGCCTGACAGACTGGGCATGGCACTGGCGGTGACCGGGATCTCCTTTCCGGCTTTTGCGCTGGGCATGCTGCTGATGCAGGTTTTTTCGGTGGAGCTGGGCTGGTTGCCAACGGTCGGGGCCGACAGTTGGCGGCACTATATTCTGCCGTCGATGACGCTGGGGGCCGCCGTGGCCGCCGTGATGGCGCGCTTTACCCGCGCGTCCTTTGTCGATGTGCTCAATGAAGACTACATGCGTACCGCGCGCGCCAAAGGGCTCAGCGAAAAATGGGTCATACTCAAGCATGGCCTGCGCAATGCGCTAATCCCGGTGATTACGATGATGGGGTTACAGTTCGGCTTTTTGCTTGGTGGCTCGATTGTCGTTGAGAAAGTGTTCAACTGGCCCGGCCTCGGGCGTTTACTGGTGGACTCCGTTGATATGCGCGATTACCCGGTTATCCAGGCGGAAGTCCTGCTCTTCTCGCTGGAGTTTATTCTTATCAATTTAGTGGTGGATGTGCTGTATGCCGCCATTAACCCCGCTATCAGGTACAAGTAAGGATGCGATTGTTAAACTGGCGTCGAGCGGCGATTTCAAACGCCATGCCTGGGCTGAAACCGGACCAGGTACGTACTCCGTGGCACGAGTTCTGGCGACGTTTTCGTCGTCAGCCCATGGCGATGACCGCCGGGCTGTTTGTGCTGATTCTGATTGTGTTGGCTATCGTCGCACCGTGGATTGCCCCCTTCGATGCGGAAAACTATTTCGATTATGACCGCCTCAATGACGGGCCATCGGCATTGCACTGGTTTGGCGTGGATTCCCTGGGCCGCGATATCTTCAGCCGTGTGCTGCTGGGGGCGAGGATCTCGCTGGCAGCCGGGGTTCTGGCGGTATTGATTGGCGCGCTGGCGGGTACGGTGCTGGGCCTGCTGGCCGGGTATTACGAAGGCTGGTGGGATCGCATCATCATGCGTATTTGCGATGTGCTGTTCGCCTTTCCCGGTATTTTGCTGGCGATTGCCGTGGTGGCGGTGATGGGCAGCGGAATGGCCAATGTCATCATTGCCGTGGCGGTGTTTTCCGTGCCTGCCTTCGCCCGACTGGTGCGCGGCAACACGCTGGTCCTTAAACACCAGACCTTTGTCGAGTCGGCGCGCAGCATTGGCGCAAGCGATATGACCATCCTGTTTAGCCATATTCTGCCGGGCACGGTGTCATCGATCGTGGTCTATTTCACGATGCGTATTGGCACCTCTATTATTTCTGCGGCAAGCCTCTCTTTCCTCGGTCTGGGGGCGCAGCCGCCCACGCCGGAATGGGGTGCGATGCTCAATGAAGCGCGCGCGGATATGGTGATTGCTCCTCATGTGGCGCTCTTCCCCTCACTGGCGATTTTCCTGACCGTGCTCGCGTTTAACCTGTTGGGCGACGGGCTACGGGACGCGCTGGATCCCAAAATCAAAGGGTAATGAGTACCTCACTCAGGGCCTTGAGAAACGCGGGAAGGACCGGGTTTGGATTGGCCTTTGAATAGACCAAAAAGTTGTGCGCCTGAATATTGACCCCTTCGATATTCATAAAGGTGACATTAGCCATGCCCAGCGCACGCGATGATGCGGGCACGATGGCGCACCCAAGCCCGGCATTCACCATGCCGAGGATCGTATGGGTCTGGGCAAGCTGATACTTAAAATCCGGCGTGATGTCGTTAAAGACGAACAGGTCGGTAATACGGTCGTAAAAGTGGCGCGCTTCATCCGGGCTGTAAAGGAAAAAGGGCTCATTGTTAAAAGCGCTGAGTGGGATCTTGCGCTTGCGTGCCAGCGGGTGCTCGCAATGAAACGCGGCGACAAACGTCTCCCCCTGAAGAGGTTGATACGCCAGCAGCGGGTTGGGTGGGACATGGCGCACAAAACCAACGTCAATACTGTTATTTTCGACAGCGCTAATTTGTTTGTGCGAGACCTGTTCAAATAAGCGGAAATCCACCCCCGGTAATTTCACCGATAGCGCTTTGAGCAACTGGGGAATAAAACTCCAGGCAAATACCGCCGTAAATCCCATTGATAACGTGCCGATTTCGCCGGACGCGCATTGCTGAACGGAGGATTCAAGTCGGTCAGCTAATTTGAGTATTAATCGTGACTCCGTCAACAAATGTTGACCCATATGGGTGAGCTGCACATGACGGTTATTTCGCTCAAACAGCGCCCCGCCCAGGCTCTTCTCCAGGAGTTGTATCTGGCGGCTCAGCGGCGGTTGGGTCATATGCAGGCGGGCGGCGGCGCGTCCGAAGTTCAACTCTTCAGCAACGGCGATGAAGCATCGCAACTGGTGTAAATCCATAATTCAATTCTTATATTAATGAATACCGGATTTATATTAGACATGAATTATTACCCTGTCCATCATCTGCTCAATAACTACTCGACGGAAGATGGACATGACAAATAATATTGCTCAACAAAAAGCACACATTTTATTAACCCAGGCAGTGCCAGCACCGATCGATGAAATATTACGGCGCGATTACGACGTGCATCGTCTTTACGAGACGAGCGAGCCGCAAAAAATGCTGGCTGATATTGGCCCATTGATTGAGGGGGTGGTGACCGGCGGCGCAAAAGGGCTTTCTCGTGAGATGATGGAATGCCTCCCGGCGCTCAAAATTGTCGCCATCAGCGGTATCGGCACGGATGCCGTCGATCTGGCGTATGCTGCGAAGCACGGTATTTATGTCACCACCACGCCCGGCGTGCTGACCGACGACGTGGCGGATATGGCGCTGGGTCTGTTGATTTCCACCCTGCGACAAATGAGCGAAGGCGAGCAGGTCGTCCGTGCGGGGCGCTGGCCGCAAACCAACCTGCCGCTGGCGCGCAAAGTCACTGGCACGACGGTGGGGATTATCGGCATGGGGCGTGTTGGCCAGGCCATTGCCAGACGCGTTGCCGCCTTCGATGCCCGCATTCTGTATACCGACCTTGCCCCGATTTCCTCCCTTGATTACACCTTTATTGCTGATATTCACGCGCTGGCGCAGGAAGTGGACGTGCTGGTGCTTGCGGCCTCTGCTGATAGCGGCAAAGTCATCATCAGTGAGTCGGTGCTGGAGGCGCTGGGACCGGAGGGCTATTTCATCAATGTGGCGCGCGGCAAGCTGGTGGATGAAGCGGCGCTGCTCGACGCGCTGATCCACAAGCGTATTGCCGGAGCCGGGCTGGATGTGTTTGCCCATGAGCCGCACGTACCAGAAGGTTTTTTCACCCTCAATAACGTCACCCTGCAGCCGCACCGCGCCAGCGCGACCGTTCAGACTCGCCTGGAAATGGGCAACATTGTGTTGGCGAATCTGGCGGCCTGTTTTAGCGGCAACGTGCCGCCACACCGGGTATAGCCATCGTTTCTGAACCCTACAAATAAAAGTGAGAAAACAATGAGCAAACAAATGGATGTCTCGCTGGAGCAGGTCAAACGGGTCGGACATCACCGCTATTGGGTGCTGGGGTTGATTTTCATCATCACGGTTATCAACTATGCCGACCGTGCCACCATGTCGATTGCCGGGACCTCGGTGGTGAAAGAGCTGGGCCTCGATCCAATGATGCTGGGGATGATCTTCTCCGCCTTCGCCTGGGCCTACGCGCTGGGGCAGATCCCCGGCGGCTGGCTGCTGGACCGTTTTGGCGCTAAAAAAGTCTACGGCATGAGCCTGGTGCTGTGGTCCGTGTTCACTATGCTCCAGGGCACCGTGGGCTGGGTCGGGATGACCGGTAGTCTGGCGGCGATGACCCTGTTTCTGATGCGCTTTATGCTGGGGCTGGTGGAATCCCCCGCATTCCCGGCAAACTCCCGTATCGTCTCCAGTTGGTTCCCGACGCGTGAGCGTGGCGTGGCCTCGGCGCTGTTTAACTCCGGGCAATACATGGCGGTAGTGGTCTTCACGCCGATCATGGCGTGGCTGACCCATGCCTGGGGCTGGGAGCATGTCTTCCTGTGGATGGGGGGAGTAGGGCTGGTGCTGGCTGCGGTGTGGTTCGCCTGGTACAAGGAGCCGCATAAAGACCCGCGTCTGACGGAAGAGGAGAAAAACCTGATGCGCGAGGGCGGGGCGCTGGTGGATCTGGACAGTGAAGGGGCGGTAAAGGCGAAGAAAAGCTCACTGCGCGATGCCAAATGTCTGTTTACCCACCGCAACCTGTGGGCTATTTATCTTGGACAATATTGCATTACCGCGTTGACCTATTTTTTTATTACCTGGTTCCCCATCTACCTGATTCAGGGGCGCGGTATGACCATTATGCAGGCAGGGTGGGTTGCCGCACTGCCCGCCATCTGTGGTTTCACCGGCGGTCTGCTCGGGGGGTATCTCTCTGACATTCTGATTAGCCGGGGCATGCATCCTTCCCGTGCCCGTAAAACGCCGTTTGTGCTCGGGATGGGGCTGTCCACCATGCTGGTATTCGCCAACTTCGTTGACAGTAACAGTGCGGTGATTTTCCTGATGGCGATGGCGTTCTTCGGTAAAGGCTTTGCAGCGGTAGGCTGGGCCGTGTTGTCCGATGTTGCGCCGAAAACGATGATTGGCCTGTGCGGCGGCGTGTTCAACGGTATCGGTAATATTGCCGGGATCGTGACACCACTGGTGATCGGTTATGTGGTGACGGTAACCGGTTCGTTTAATAACGCGTTGTGGTTTGTGGCGGCGCACGGCGTGCTGGCGGTGGTGGGTTATGTGTTGATCGCGACACGCTTTGAACGTGTTGAAGCGCAATAACCGAGGAAAGACGCCGCCTGGAGACAGGCGGCGGCAGGGTCAGACGCGGCTACCCCACAGATCGTACTCGTCGGCGTTTTCGACTTTCACGCGGAGGATATCGCCCGGTTTCACTTTCGTTTCCCCGTTCAGATAGACCGCGCCGTCGATTTCCGGCGCATCCGCCATGCTGCGACCGATTGCCCCTTCTTCGTCGACTTCGTCGATAATCACCAGAATTTCGCGACCCACTTTTTCCTGCAGACGCTCAGCGGAAATTTGCTGTTGCAGCGCCATAAAACGGTTCCAGCGCTCTTCTTTGATCTCTTCCGGTACCTGATCGGCCAGTTCGTTGGCGGTTGCACCGTCCACCGGGCTGTATTTGAAGCAGCCAACGCGATCCAGGCGCGCTTCTTTGAGGAAATCGAGCAGCATCTGGAAATCTTCTTCGGTTTCACCCGGGAAGCCGACGATAAAGGTCGAGCGCAAGGTCAGTTCCGGGCAGATTTCGCGCCACTGTTTGATGCGCGCCAGTTGGCGGTCAACGGAGCCAGGGCGTTTCATCAATTTCAGGATACGCGGGCTGGCGTGCTGCAGCGGGATATCCAGATATGGCAGGATTTTGCCTTCTGCCATCAGCGGAATGACATCATCAACGTGCGGGTAAGGATAGACGTAATGCAGGCGCGTCCAGATGCCCAGTTTTGCCAGTTGTTCGCACAGGCCGACCATGCTGGTTTTTACCGGTTCGCCATTATGGAAGCCCATACGGTGTTTCACGTCCACGCCGTAGGCGGAGGTGTCCTGGGAGATAACGAGAAGCTCTTTCACCCCGGCATCCGCCAGACGTTTGGCTTCACTTAAAACGTCGCCAATCGGACGGCTTACCAGATCGCCACGCATTGACGGAATAATGCAGAAGGTGCAGCGATGGTTACAGCCTTCGGAAATTTTCAGATATGCGTAATGACGTGGGGTCAGTTTCACGCCCTGTTCCGGTACCAGGCTCAGGAACGGGTTGTGTTTCGGTTTCGGCACATAGTGGTGCACATGCTCAAGCACCTGCTCATAGCTGTGCGGACCGGTGATTTCCAGCACTTTCGGATGGACTTCACGAATCTGATCGACTTTGGCGCCCAGACAGCCGGTGACAATCACTTTGCCGTTTTCATTAAGGGCTTCGCCAATGGCTTCCAGCGACTCTTGTACCGCGCTGTCGATAAAGCCGCAGGTGTTGACGATAACCATATCGGCGTCGTTGTAGCTCGGTACCACGTCATAGCCTTCGGTGCGCAGTTCGGTGAGGATGCGCTCGGAGTCAACGAGGTTTTTCGGGCAACCGAGAGAAACAAAGCCGATTTTCGGCTGCGGGGTCACATTGCTCATAGTTCAAAAAGTAATCAGTTATAGTATGTTCAGGGCAGGGATTGTACAGATAACGCGGGGAGATTTATAGAGGATTCTCGGCCGGGCAGAGTGAAAATACGACTGCCCGCCTGGCAACGGCTTCGATATATTTTGATGTGATGAATATTGGCCGGGCCACCATCAAAATTCATCAATCGTATCCCGGTCAGCGTTAATAACGTTGAAGGCTAAATAGGGCGGATGAACATCGAAGCTGATGGTTGTGTCATAAATATCTTCGATATTCATGTCCTGGCATAAATTAAAGATGAAATAGTTAATTTGATAATAAAGGACGTAAGTATTGTCGTGTAAATACTCAACCTTGCTGATAACGAAATCGTTGGTTGAGCGCGCATGCGGGCTGATAAAGGTTAAATCCATATTTAGAATGGGGATAAACGCCGGATTTTGCCGGTTCTGTTCAAGGAAGTGCTGGAGTTGACGTGCCGATTCCGGACCCGGTTCGCCGATGGAAACTGTCAGGGGAAAGGTGTGCATATAGACCCTCAGAATACGTTGAGGCCTATTAACATAACATGTGTGCGGAGGTAATTCATAAGGCGTTGCCGGGGTATTTTCGGGGTACCAGAAAGGGCGCAAATGAATACGATGAAAGAGGTATTCTGATACCTTTTTATCATGTGGTTATTATCATGCAGGCGTATTTGATTACGTCCGAGGCAAAAAAAAAGCCGCTCGGACGAACGGCATAAATACAACACGGAATTACACATAAACATAATGATTTTCGAGCTAAATAATAGCCTGCTAATCATCTCATGTCAGCTCTTTTGATCACAATTGTTAATTATCTGTGCGCGTGTGATATCCGTCAGTGTTGAATGAAAATCAACCGAAAGCATGATGTATACCGGGTGACATTCCGGGAATAGTGGCAGCGTAACGCATCATGCACTTGCATGCCCCCATGAGTAGATCCTGGATTTCATGCTTATGGGGGTTTTTCTCTACAGCGGCTTATATCACGCGGTGCCGTTATTTCCGTAGCGCAGGAAGGCAGGGCGCAGATTTAAGCGTTCAAACCATGCGTTCACCGCCGGGAAATCCGGGTGTTCAAACGGCGTCATCTTCCAACGATTCACCGACAATCCCAGCACGATATCAGCAAGGGTGAATGTCTCTCCGGCAGCCCACGCGCCCGTGCGTTGCAACTGTTGATCGAGAATACCAACGCAGTGATTCCACTCCCTGATACCGGCGGCAATCGCGTTCTTATCGTTGTAGTCCGGGTTTTTACGCACCAGCGCCGGAAAAACGTAGCGCCATGCGCTATTAAAGTCGGTGGCCTGCCAGTCCATCCAGTGCTCCACATTCGCGCACGCTCGCGGTTCGCCGGGAAGCAGATCGTCACGGCCCGCTTTACGCGCCAGATAGCGGCAAATGGAGTTGGATTCCCAAAGAATAAAGTCATCATCAATGAGTACGGGCACCATCGCATTCGGGTTCATGGCCCGGAAGGCGTCCGTCTGCGTTGAGGCAAAGCCGCTGCCATAATCTTCCTGCGAATACGCCAGCCCGGTTTCCTCGCAGGTCCACAACACTTTACGCACGTTAATTGAAGACGTTTTACCCAATATTTTCAGCATGACGCGAATCGCCCTTTGCGACTTAATCGTTTAAAAACACTACACCAGCAGCGCATGACATGGCTACAGGGCCGTTAAGCACCAGTATGGTGCACTGCTTCATTCTGGTTCACCAAAATGGGAGTGTTTGCCTCGAATTATCGCTAAGTTACTGAAATGTAATTAATCGCAATCTGGCATAGTGCTTGCAATAACGCTATCGCAGTGCAACACACAATTTGAAAATAGCTGGCTAGGGTTCCGGTTCGCCAAGGCGAATGTCTGGTCCAAGAGCCGGCGACCTCTGAGAGGTTACACGGCGGGACAAAAACCCGGGAGACAGCAGCACCAGTGGGTGTCGCGCTGCCCCCTTTTTTTGTACCAATCAGAGGTCAATAATGAAGAAATCTCCATTACTCCGCTCTCTCCTGCTGTCGCTGGTCATGCTGACCACTCTCCCAACTTTTGCCGCTGTGAAAAAAGAGTTCAATGTCTGCTGGACAATCTACGCAGGCTGGATGCCGTGGGGCACCATCAGCAACAGCAAAATCATTGATAAGTGGGCAGACAAATACGG
Organism: Phytobacter ursingii; assembly: GCA_901456055.1. Lineage (GTDB taxonomy): Bacteria > Pseudomonadota > Gammaproteobacteria > Enterobacterales > Enterobacteriaceae > Phytobacter > Phytobacter ursingii. The sequence goes on along the minus strand of CABDWT010000019.1, from coordinate 135,807 downwards.
TATTAAAATCAATATCGTACAGCTCAACGACTATATCGAGTCTATTAACCAGTATACCGCGGGCCAGTTTGATGGTTGCACCATGACTAACATGGATGCGCTGACCATTCCCGCCGCCGGGGGCGTGGATAGCACCGCGCTGATTCTCGGCAGCTACTCTGAAGGCAACGACGGCGTGGTGATGAAAGGTGAGGGCAAAACCCTCAAGGATCTGAAAGGCCAGCAGATCTACCTGCCTGAATTGTCCGTTTCCCACTACCTGCTGGTGCGCGGCCTGGAAAAAGCGGGTCTGGCAGAAAAAGATGTCACCGTGGTGAACACTTCCGATGCCGATATCGTCTCTGCCTTCGCCACCCCGAAAGTGCAGGCCGCTGTCGCCTGGAACCCGCAATTGTCGGTTATTAAAGGCACGCCGAAAACCACCGAAGTCTTTAGCTCCTCACAGGTACCTGGCGAGCTTATCGACATGATGGTGGTCAACACCCAGACCCTGAAGGATAACCCGGCGCTGGGGAAAGCCCTCACTGGCGCATGGTACGAAATGATGGCGCAGATGAAGGCGCAGAATAAAGAGGCGCTGAGCGCCATGGCGGCGGCGTCCGGCACCGATCTGGCGGGCTACCAGGCACAACTCAAAACCACCCATCTCTTCTATACCCCGGCAGATAACCTGGCGTTTATCCGCTCGCCTGATTTACCGAAAACCATGCAGCGCGTGGCGACGTTCTCGTTTGAGAAAGGGTTGCTCGGCGACGGCGCGCAAAGTGCGGATTTTATCGGCATGGCCTTTCCTGGCAACCTGTCTGCCGGCGATGCCGCCAACGTGAAGCTGCGCTTTGACGACAGCTTCGTGAAGATGGCTGCCGACGGCAAGCTTTGAGCGAATGACAGGAATTGACGCCATGCGACACATTAACCGCCATCCGACCCGGGGCATGCGTTTGACGCTTGTTCTGCTGCCTTTCGTCATTTTGCTGGCGGCGTACTTTCTGGGCTCTGCGGTACGGCTGGAGGCCAACCCGCAGGATAAGCTGCTGCCTGGCATGCAGCAGATGCTGGACGCCATTTCGCGAATGGCGTTCACCCCGGATAAACGCAGCGGCGACTACCTCTTCTGGATGGATACGCTGGTTAGCCTGGCGCGCCTGTTGACGGGGCTGGCGATTGCCTCGTTGATTGGCCTGTGCCTGGGCATTACCGCCGGGGTTTTTCCGATGTGGCGCGCCTCGCTTTCTCCGTTGATGACCGTGCTGTCGATGATCCCACCGCTGGCAATCCTACCGGTATTGTTCATCGTCTTCGGGCTGGATGAGCTGTCAAAAGTGATGCTGATTGTGATTGGCATTACCCCGATGCTGGCCCGCGACCTTGAACATCGCGCCTGTGAAATTCCTTCGGAGCTCCTGATCAAGGCGCAAACGCTGGGGGCATCAAGCTGGACGCTTATCCTGCGGGTGGTACTGCCGCAGCTTCTGTCCCGATTGCTGACCTCGCTGCGCCTGCTGTTGGGATCGGCCTGGCTGTTTCTTATCTCGGCAGAAGCCATCTCCTCGACGGCAGGGCTGGGCTATCGCATTTTTCTCGTGCGCCGCTATATGGCGATGGACGTGATCATCCCTTATGTGGTGTGGATAACGTTGCTGGCATGGCTGATGGACCTCGGTCTGCGCCAGTTGCATAAAACCTGTTTTCCCTGGGCGGAAGGAGGGAAGGCATGAGTTTTATCGAAATCAACAACATCTGGCAGGAGTACGGCGCGCATGTGGTACTCGAACGCCTCAATTTGCAGGTTAAAGAAGGGGAGTTTTGCTCAATGGTGGGCGCATCCGGCTGCGGGAAGTCCACCTTCCTGCGTCTGTTGCTGGGCCAGGAAGCGCCAAGTCGCGGCACTATTTTGCTTGATGGCAAGCCGTTGCAGGCAGAGCCGGACCGCAGCCGCGGGGTGGTCTTTCAGCGCTACTCCGTCTTTCCCCATTTAAGCGTGCTCGACAACGTCACCATCGGCCTTGAGCTGCCCAATGCGCGTTTGCTGGGGCGCCTGTTTGGCGCGGGTAAGCGTGAGGCGCGGGAGCGAGCCGTGTGGATGCTGCAAAAAGTGGGCCTTGGACAGGCGCTGGATAAATACCCGGCCCAGCTCTCCGGCGGTATGCAGCAGCGTCTCGCTATTGCTCAGGCATTCATTATGCAGCCGCGCGTGTTGCTGCTGGATGAGCCCTTTGGCGCACTCGACCCCGGCATTCGCAAAGATATGCACGCCCTGTTGTTGCAACTGTGGGGCGAAACCCGGATGACGGTCTTTATGGTCACCCACGATCTCTCCGAGGGCTTTAACCTCGGCACCCGGCTGCTGGTATTCGACAAAGTGCGCATCGACCCGCACGAACCCAACGCGTACGGCGCGCGCATTACCTATGACATTCCGCTCAATGAAGCGCGTCTGGCGGAAATGACCCACCCGCAGCCCGATAACGTCTACGCATTAAGGAGTTAACTTAATGACTTTACTCGAAAAAGAAACATCACTACTGCGTGAAGAGACGCTGCCGGGCGGCGGCAGTCTCTCCTTTATCCTCAAGCGCGGGCAGATCCTGCGCATGACCGACCTGGAAGGTGGGGCAAATGTCAGCCTGATGATGCTTAATCCGCATGAAAAGAGCGAACGCCTGAACCTGCCTGATACCTTAAAAGGCCAGCACACCGCGCGCCTGACGGCAGGCCACTGTTTTTACTCCGATATGGGACGCGTGCTGGCGGGGATTATCGCCGACACCTGCGGCTGGCATGACCCGTTTGGCGGCGTGCTGAACGCTGCCGAAGTGAAGGAGAAATATGGCCAGGGGCGTTATCAGGATTTGCGTAACGGCTTTTATCGCAATGGCACAGATAACCTGCTCGTTGAAATGGGCAAGTGGGATTTAAACCTTGAAGACCTGCTGATGGTGGTGAATTTCTTTAGCAAAGTCACGGTCGATGAGCAGGGGGCTTTTACCTTCCATAGCGGTGCGTCGAAGGCCGGCAACTATGTTGATCTGTTTGCGCCAATGGACGTGCTGGTGGTGCTTACCGCGCTGCAACACCCGATGGACCCCGCCGCAGATTATGCGCCGCGCCCGGTGCAACTGGCCTGGCGACAGGCGGCAGACGAAAACGCTGCCATCGAGGCTTTGCTGACGCGCCCGGAAAACGAGCGTGCCTTCACTAACACCCGCTTATTTGCCCTGTAAGGAGCCCATGATGACTGTCACCAGCCAGAAACATCCCGACGAGGCCGTTTTTCGCCATGTGATCCCGGCCGGGGAACCGTATCTGTTTGAAGTGAAAAAGGGCCAGACCCTGCGTTTGCTGGATCTGGAAGGCAACCAGGCCGTGGATACGCTGTTTTATAACGCCGACAACGCCCGTGAACGCTACGATCCGCAGCGTACATTGCGCCGCCAGGGCAATGCGTATCTGACCACCGGCAGTGTGCTGTATTCCAATATCGGCAATCCTCTGTTGACGATTGTCGCCGATACCTGTGGCCGCCACGACACGCTCGGCGGCGCGTGCGCCCAGGAGAGCAACACCGTGCGCTATGCGCTGGATAAACGCCACATGCACAGCTGTCGCGATAACTTCCTCTGCGCCTGCCTGCACGATGGCCGTCTGCACAAACGTGATATTGGCGCCAATATCAACTTCTTTATGAACGTCCCGGTGACCCCGGAGGGCGGATTGACCTTCGAAGACGGTATCTCTGCGCCGGGGAAATACGTTGAACTGCGCGCCGAATGCAACGTTATCGTGCTCATCTCCAACTGCCCTCAGTTGAACAACCCGTGCAATGGCTGGAACCCGACCCCGGCAGAAGTGCTGGTATGGAACTGAGCCGTTCTGCGCGTCTGCGCCGCCTGATTTACCGCCTGTTTGCGGTGCGCGCGAACCGTTTACCGCTCAGTCAGACGCGCGAGACACCACCGCGTCCGTAAACGACCTGCCCCTTATGGACGGCCATAAGGCGAGCCGAATTTCGGCGGGACGACCCGCCACGATTGAGTCCTGACTATGTTTACGAAACTCCTTATCGCTAACCGTGGCGCGATTGCCTGCCGTATCTTGCGCACCTTGCGCGCGCTCAATGTCACCGGTGTTGCCGTCTGGTCTGAGGCTGACGCCAGTAGTCTGCATATTCGTGAAGCCGATGAAGCCATGAGCCTGGGCGACGGCCCGGCGGCACAGACCTATCTGGTCAGCGAAAAAATTATCGCTGCGGCCCGCCAGAGCGGCGCGCAGGCGATTCATCCCGGCTATGGTTTTCTTTCCGAGAACGCCGCCTTTGCCGAAGCCTGCGAAGCCGCAGGAATTGCCTTTGTTGGCCCGACACCGGAGCAGCTAAAGGTCTTTGGCTTAAAACACACGGCCCGTGCGCTGGCCAAAAAGCATGGCGTGCCGATGCTGGAAGGCACCGAACTGCTGGCTAACCTTGATGAGGCCCGGCAGGCGGCGAGCGTTGTCGGTTTCCCGGTGATGCTGAAAAGCACTGCGGGCGGCGGCGGTATCGGGATGCGGGTGTGCTACAGCGCCGATGAGCTGGCCGACGCCTTTGACGCGGTCGTGCGGCTGGGCAAAAACAACTTTAGCGATGCGGGTGTCTTTATCGAGAAGTACATCGAGCGCGCGCGCCATCTGGAAGTACAAATTTTTGGCGATGGCGAAGGCGAGGTGATTGCCCTTGGCGTGCGCGATTGCTCGGTACAACGCCGTAACCAGAAAGTGCTGGAAGAGACGCCCGCACCGCACCTGCCGGATGGCATGGAAGCCGCACTGTGCGCGGCGGCCATCAAACTGGGAAAAGCGGTGAATTATCGCAGCGCCGGAACCGTCGAATTTGTTTACGACAGCGCGGCAAAACGCTTTTACTTCCTGGAGGTGAACACCCGTTTGCAGGTGGAACATGGCGTCACCGAGCAGGTCTGGGGCGTGGATCTGGTGCGCTGGATGATTGAGCTGGCCGCCGGCGATCTCCCGCCGCTGACTGAGCTGGCTGCCGGGCTTACGCCTCAGGGGCATGCCGTACAGGCGCGCGTCTATGCCGAAGATCCGGGTCGCCAGTTCCAGCCCTCGCCGGGACTACTGACCGACGTGGCGTTTCCGCTCGACGATCGCCGCACGTTGCGCATTGACAGTTGGGTGGAAGCCGGCTGCGAAGTGCCGCCGTTCTTTGATCCGATGCTGGCAAAAATCATTGCCTGGCAGCCAACGCGTGCACAGGCGATTGCCTGCCTGGATGCCGCGCTGGCGGCGACCCGTCTGTACGGCGTGGAGACCAACCGTCAGTATCTGCGTCAGATTTTAGCCTTCTCTCCGTTTGCCAATGGCGAGCCCTGGACGCGTTGTCTGGAAGGGTTGCGCTACGAGGCCACGACCCTTGAGGTTTTGAGCGCCGGAACCCAAACCACGATACAGGATTATCCTGGCCGCCAGGGCTACTGGGCGGTGGGGGTGCCGCCGTCCGGCCCGATGGACGATCGCGCACTGCGTCTGGGCAATGCGTTACTGGGGAATGCCGCCACCGATGCCGCGCTGGAAATCACCCTCACGGGCCCGACGCTGAAATTTAATACCGACGCCGTGGCGGTGGTGACCGGCGCGGCGATGAGCATTACCCTTGAAGATGACGACGTTGCCATGAACAGGGTCTTCACCATCCCGGCAGGCAGCACGCTGCGTCTGGGTGAGGTGAGTGGTGCCGGGGTGCGCAGTTACCTTTGCCTGCGTGGCGGCATCAATGTGCCGGATTATCTTGGTAGCAAAAGCACCTTCACGCTCGGGCAGTTTGGCGGTCACGCCGGGCGCGCGCTGCGTACCGGCGATGTGCTGCATCTCAATCCTCTGATGGATCGCGCAAGCGGCGCGGTACTCACGCAGGCGTTGCACACCACACTGCCCGCCGTGCGTGAACTGCGCGTGATCTATGGCCCGCATGGGGCACCGGAATATTTCACCCGCGAGTATATCAACACCTTTTTTGCCACCGACTGGGAAGTGCATTTTAATTCGAGCCGAACCGGGATCCGCCTGGTGGGGCCGAAGCCGGAGTGGGTGCGTGAGAGCGGCGGAGAAGCGGGGCTGCACCCGTCCAATATCCATGACAACCCGTATGCCATCGGCGCGGTGGATTTCACCGGGGATATGCCGGTTATCCTCGGCCCGGACGGCCCAAGTCTCGGGGGCTTTGTCTGCCCGGTGACGGTTATCGAAGCCGACCTGCACCAGCTTGGGCAACTAAAAGCGGGCGACAAAGTGCGTTTCGTCCCGGTGGATGTGGAGACGGCCCGGCTGCTGGCGCAGGCGAGTCGCCAGGAGGTGGAAACGCTGCGGCCTGTGACCTTTAACTGGCATCCTGCCTCGCTGGCCTCGCCGGTGGTGCTGGAGACCGGCGAAGGGGACAAACGGCTGGTGGCGCGTCTTTCTGGTGACACCCATTTATTACTGGAAATTGGCGAGCCGGAGCTCGACCTGGTATTGCGTTTTCGCGGTCACGCCCTGATGCAGGCGCTGGAAACCCGCGCGCTGGACGGGGTTATCGACCTGACGCCGGGGATCCGTTCATTGCAGGTGCATTATCAGCCGGAAACCCTGACGTTGAGCCGTTTGCTTGCGATCATTGGCGAGCTGTGGGCCGATGTGTGCGAGCGCGAAGATCTGGATGTGCCGTCGCGCGTGGTCTGGCTTCCGCTCTCCTGGGATGATCCGGCCTGTCAGAAAGCGATTGAGAAATATATGACCACCGTGCGCCGCGATGCGCCCTGGTGCCCGAGTAACCTCGAATTTATCCGCCGGATTAACGATCTGGAAAATATTGATGAGGTTTATAAAACCGTCTTTGATGCCCGCTATCTGGTGATGGGGCTGGGCGATGTTTACCTTGGCGCGCCGGTGGCGACACCGCTCGATCCGCGCCACCGTCTGGTGACCACCAAATATAACCCGGCGCGTACCTGGACGGCGGAAAACTCCGTCGGCATTGGCGGCGCATACCTCTGTGTGTATGGCATGGAAGGACCGGGGGGATACCAGTTTGTGGGCCGCACCCTGCAAATGTGGAACCGCTATCGCGATGTGGCCGATTTTGGCGGCAAGCCGTGGCTGCTGCGCTTTTTCGATCAGATCCGCTTTTATCCGGTGTCTGCCGATGAATTGCTTACCATCCGCCGGGACTTCCCGCTCGGACGCTATCCGCTGCGCATCGAACAGACCACGTTGCGCCTGGCGGAATATCAACAGTTCCTTGCCGATGAAGCGCAAAGCATTGCGGCGAACCGCACCCATCAACAGCAGGCATTTGCCGCCGAGCGCGATCGCTGGATTGCCAGCGGCCAGGCCCATTTCGACAGCAGCGATGTGATTATCGGGGAAGGGGATGATGCCCCACTCAAGGCCGGGGAACGGGGCGTTGACAGCCCGGTTTCCGGTAATCTCTGGCAGGTCAATGTGACGCCAGGCAGCATAGTGAAAGAGGGCCAGGTGCTGGTGGTGCTGGAGTCGATGAAGATGGAAATACCGTTAACCGCGCCGCATGACGGCGTGGTCAGTCAGGTTCGGGTGCAGCCGGGAACCTCCGTGCGCGCCGGGCAATGTGTAGTGGTGATGGAGAAAGCACAATGACACAGACCTTTGATTTGCGCCTCAATACACTGGCGAAACGCTATCGTAGCGGTGAGATAACCCCGCGAGCGCTCATTATGCAATTACGCCAACGGGCGCTGGCGCTCAACCCGGCATTTCATTTGTTCATTCATATTCTGAATGAAGCCGAGCTGGAGCCCTATCTGGCAGCGCTGGAACAGCATCAGCCGGAGGATCTGCCGCTGTACGGCATTCCGTTCGCCATCAAAGACAATATCGATCTTGCAGGCGTCCCCACCACGGCGGCCTGCCCCGCATTTGCGTATATGGCCGGGCAGGATGCCACTCTCGTGCGGCAGTTGATTGCTCTCGGGGCTATTCCGCTGGGTAAAACCAACCTCGATCAGTTCGCCACCGGTCTGAATGGTACCCGCTCGCCCTATGGCGCCTGTCGCAACAGCGTACATCCTGATTATCCTTCGGGCGGTTCCAGCGCCGGGTCGTCGCTGGCGGTGGCGCTGGGCGTCGCCAGCTTTTCGTTAGGCACCGACACCGCTGGCAGCGGGCGCGTCCCCGCGTCCCTGAATAATCTGGTGGGGCTAAAAGCCACCAAAGGACTGATTTCAACGGCGGGCGTCGTGCCAGCGTGTCGGACGCTGGACTGTGTCACCTTCTTTACCGCCACGGCCGCTGAGGCCAGCACCTTGCTGGCGCTGACGGCGATCCAGGATCCGGATGACGACTACAGCCGCCACAATCCGCTATGGAACAGCAAGCAGGCGTTTGGCGTGCCGCAGGCCGGTTTCCGTTTTGGCGTGCCGGATAAGCTGGAGTTTTTGGGGTGTGCCGAGAGCGAAGCACTGTTTTATCAGGCCAAAGCACAGCTGGAAGCGCTGGGAGGAATACCCGTCGAGCTTGATTTCACCCCCTTCCTGGCCGCGGCAAAACTGCTTTATGAGGGGCCGTGGGTGGCAGAGCGCTACCATGTGGCAGGTCAACTGATTGAACAGCAGCCGGATGCGGTACTGCCCGTTATTCGTGATGTTTTGCAAAAAGCCCCGACCACCGATGCCGTCAGCGCGTTTGACGGTCTCTATCGGTTGCAGGGTTATAAACGGCAATGCGATGCCTTGCTCGACGGCCTGGATTGCGTATTGACACCGACCTATCCGCGCCCGGTCACATTGGCTGAGCTGCACGATGAGCCGGTGAAGCGCAATTCTGATCTCGGCTACTACACCAATTTCATGAACCTGCTCGATTACGCTGCCGTGGCGGTTCCGGTTGGGTTTATGTCCAGTGGCTTACCTTCCGGCGTGACCTTATTCGGCCGCGCCTTTACCGATCAGTATCTGCTGAGCGTGGCGGATGCCTTGCAGCGCCAAAAACCGCTGAGCTTGCCCGGTGGCAGTACCATCGGGGCTGATTCCCCTACGCATACCGCCGCAAATGACCGGGTAAACGTGGTGGTCTGCGGTGCGCATCTGGACGGTCTTGCGCTCAATTATCAGTTGCGTCAGCGTGGGGGATATCTTGTGGAGGCCGCGCTGAGTGCACCTGTCTATCGTCTGTATGCGCTGGCGGATGGCAAACGTCCTGGCATGGTTCGTGTCGCCGAAGGCGGCAGGGCTATTGCCGTTGAGGTGTGGGCGTTGCCGTCCAGCGAACTGGGATCGTTTCTGGCCGGTATCCCGGCCCCGCTGGGGTTAGGCAAGGTGGAACTTGAACAGGGACAGTGGTTGACCGGATTCATTTGTGAAAATAATGGATTAGAGGGCGCAACGGACATCACGGAATATGGCGGCTGGCGCGCATGGCTTGCCAGCCGGGAGAATGTTAAGCAGCTCTAAAGTGTAAAGAAGTTTCGTCGGCGGTTAATAATTGACGTTGCGCATGCTTTCGCTCAAAAAACAGCCATACTATAAGTTGTGCCTGATGGCTGACAAGGGGGGAACGTATGACCGTTGACGAACTTACACACTGTCTGTTGGACAAACTGGTTGACGCCAGAGCTGATCTTGCGAGCTATATCCAGATGCGAAAAGCGAAAGGGTATATGTCTGTCAGCGAAAACGATCAATTACGCGAGCACTTCTTCGATCTTGCCAGGGAAATACGTGATAACGGTGTGCAATTGAACACATTGCAGGATGCCGATACCCGAGGGGCATTGTATCGTGCGGAGGAGGCTATCTCCTCCGTGGCGGTTTGCCTGTTAAGCGGGCGTCAGGATTGCCCAACCTATATAGCGGTGAATGTCGAGAAACTGGAAAGAGCCTTTAATGTGCTGAATTTCAGTATCAAATATCTTTGCGAACATGTACCGCTCGCCGAAATCTAAACGAGGGGGAGGCCACTCCCCCCTTTCTTTTTAAGCTTTTGTAAAAATCCCCTTTTGCCCGGCCGTGCTGGCTACCCTTTATGCAAACCATGAATAAAGGAGTGCGTCATGCATCGTTCCGCTGCGTTTATTATTCCTGCGATATTCCTTTCTGCCTCTGTCATGGCGGCGCCCGCACCCGTTAAGGTTGAGGTATTACAAACCAAACTCGATCACCCCTGGTCTCTGGCTTTTTTGCCCGGCGATCAGGGCATGTTGATAACGATGCGCGGCGGACAGCTACGGCAATGGCTACCCGGGAAAGGCCTTTCTGACCCGATAACCGGCATTCCGAAGGTATGGGCTAACGCGCAAGGCGGGCTGTTGGATGTGGTGCTGGCGCCGGATTTTCCTCAGTCGCGTCGGGTCTGGTTGAGCTATGCCGAAGCCGGGCAGGACGGCAAAGCGGGCACGGTTGTGGGATATGGCCGTCTTAGCGAAGATGCAAAACATCTTGACGCTTTTCAGGTGGTATTTCGCCAGCAGCCAAAATTGTCGACCGGCAATCACTTTGGCGGACGCATTGTATTTGACGGTAAAGGCTACCTGTGGATTGCGCTTGGGGAAAATAACCAGCGTCCCACCGCGCAAGATCTCGACAAATTACAGGGTAAGCTGGTTCGCCTGACCGACGAGGGTAAAGTCCCGCCGGATAATCCCTTCGTCGGCAAGTCTGGCGCGCGACCGGAAATCTGGGCATACGGGCTTCGTAACCCGCAGGGGATGGCGATGAACCCATGGAGTCATGCCCTGTGGATGCATGAACATGGTCCGCGCGGCGGCGATGAAATCAATATTGCCGGGAAAGGGAAAAATTACGGCTGGCCGCTGGCGACCTGGGGAATAAATTACAGCGGATTGCCTATCCCCGAGGCGAAAGGCGGCAAGGTCGAGGGGACTGAGCAACCCATTTTCTACTGGAAAAAATCTCCAGCTATCAGCGGCATGGCATTCTATAACGCGGATGTGTTTCCCGAATGGAAAAACAAACTCTTTATCGGTGCGTTGAAAGATGAAGATGTCATCGTGATGAGCGTAAACGGAAATACGGTGCGTGAAGACGGACGCATCCTTAAAGAGCGCAAGGCGCGTATTCGCGATGTGCGCGTCGGGCCGGATGGCTATCTGTATGTGCTGACCGATGCGTCAGACGGGGAACTGCTGAAAGTCAGCCCGGCGCGGTAAGTGACACCGGGCAGGCTTATCAGGTTACCGGAATCATGACCACGTCACGAAACGCCGGGCGCTGCGTCAGCGTCTGGTACCAGCGCTCAAGGTGTGGGCGTGGTGTCCAGCTCAGACCGATGTTATAGAGGTTATAGATGAAGGGCGCGACGGCAATGTCACCCGGGCCGAATTCCGCGCCGGAGAGCCACGTCTGATGCGCCAGCGCGTCGTCAAGCATGGCAAAGAGCGCTTCACAGGCGTTGATGCCCGCTTCGATGGCCGCATTGTCGCGTTTTTCGACGGGCGTACGCACCAGGCCTACCAGCAAAATACCGTGCTTCGGCGCCAGCGTGGACAGTGCCCAGTCCATCCATTTTTCCCCCTGCGCGCGTACGGCAGGTTCATCATTCCACAGGCGACGTTGGCCGTACTGTGCGGCCAGGTAGCGAACAATGGTATTGGATTCCCACAGGAGGACATCCGTTTCGTCATCGCGCAACAATGGCACCAGGCCGTTGGGATTCATTGCCAGAAATTCTGCTTCCCGGTTCAGACCAAACGCGCCGCCTGCGAGAATATGTTCGTATGGCAGTTCCAGCTCTTCGAGTATCCAGCGCACTTTTTTGACGTTGGATGAGTTATTTCTGCCCCATAGCGTAATCATGTTACCCCCTTACGTTTACCATCCTGTCTGAGGCCTTCCATGTTGAGATAAAGTTAACGTTCTGGCAACGATTTACAAAATTATCCACGCGCCAGAGCACAACAATATGTTATTGCATAAACTTTACTTTCCAGTGCTTTTATTCACGCTGGTTATGCGCTATTACTCACGGCTTGTTGCTGCACGGTGGTGCGACGTTGATTTCAGAATGGATACCTGGGTGGCCTATATGACGCATTTTTCTTTATTTTCACGCGGCCTGGCGGCGGGAGCCGCATTGATCGTTCTCTTTTCACCTTCTTCGTATGCAGTGGAACAAGCGCCGGAGGCTCCGCCTGTCGATGCCCGCGCCTGGATCCTCATGGATTACGCCAGCGGTAAGGTGCTGGCAGAAGGGAATGCCGATGAGAAACTGGACCCTGCCAGCCTCACCAAATTAATGACCAGTTACGTTGTCGGGCAAGCGTTAAAGGCAGGAAAGATTCACCTGACCGACACCGTGACGGTGGGTAAAGATGCCTGGGCCACCGGAAATCCTGCGTTACGTGGCTCTTCACTGATGTTCCTCAAGCCAGGCGATCAGGTTTCGGTGGCTGACCTCAATAAAGGGGTCATTATTCAGTCCGGTAACGACGCCAGTATCGCGATTGCCGATTTCGTGGCGGGTAGCCAGGATTCTTTCGTCAGCCTGATGAACAGCTACTCGCAAAAACTGGGCCTGACCAACACCACGTTCAAGACCGTCCACGGACTGGACGCGCCGGGGCAGTTCAGTACCGCACGTGATATGGCGCTGCTCGGTAAGGCGTTGATTCACGACGTTCCGGACGAGTATGCGATCCACAAAGAAAAAGAGTTTACCTTCAACAAAATTCGTCAGCCGAACCGCAACCGTCTGCTGTGGAGTACCAGCATGAATGTCGACGGGATGAAAACCGGCACGACGGATGGCGCGGGTTACAACCTGGTGGCGTCGGCAACGATGGGTGACATGCGCCTGATTTCCGTGGTACTGGGGGCGAAAACCGACCGCATTCGTTTTAACGAGTCGGAAAAGCTGCTGACCTGGGGGTTCCGCTTCTTCGAAACGGTTACGCCTATCAAACCTGACGCCACCTTTGTGAATCAACGCGTCTGGTTTGGCGCGCAAAGCGAGGCAAAACTGGGGGCAGGAGAGGCCGGATCTGTCACCATTCCAAAAGGGCAACTGAAAAACCTGAAAGCCTCTTACACCTTAACTGAACCGCAGCTTACCGCGCCGCTTAAACAGGGGCAGGTTGTCGGTACCATTGATTTTCAGCTTAACGGACAGACCATTGAGAAGCGTCCGCTTATTGTGATGGAAGCGGTGGAAGAGGCCGGGTTCTTTGGCCGGATGTGGGACTTTGTCCTGATGAAATTCCACCAGTGGTTTGGCTGGTTCGCCTGATATTTATGGCTTGAGCAAAATGCAGAACCCGCCGTCATTTTTAGCGGGTTTTGCATGAGTTACTTAAGGGTCAAATGTGAAAGGCAACGCGTTTTCCGGTTGGAAGCTCGACATCTAAACTTAATTTCCCTCCCATTGCCTCGACATAGCGTTTAAGTGTGGCGATTTTGAGATCGTTCCCACGCTGTTCAATCTGAGCGATAGCAGGCTGACGAACGCCCATTGCATCGGCCAGCGCCTTTTGTGATAACTGAAGTTCCTCACGAATCATTTGAAGCCCGACCTCTAAAACCCTTTCATCAGTCATTTCTTTAATTCGAGCCTGGCTCTCAGGGGAGCGACCCGCGATTACTTCATCTAAGGTTCTCATTGTTTGCTCTCCTTTTTCTGTTTAGCGAGGTGCGCTGTGAATTCATCATCAGCTATGCGTATCATTCTGTCGTAAAAGCGTTTGTCATTGCTCTTATCGCCAGCGCACAGCACGATAGCCTGTCGAATGGGGTCAAAAGCATAAAATGCCCGAATGGGTTTGCCTGAAAACTGTACACGCAGCTCTTTCATATTCTTATATTGTGAGCCTTTGATTGTATCAGCATAGGGGCGGGGCAAATCCGGCCCGTACACCTTCAATATTCCCAAATCTGCTAATACCTTTTCCTGAAGATCTTCTTCTTGCTCCTTTAGCCAGTCATCGAAACGCTGGCTAAAAATCACAGTCCACATTTACCTCTCCCTGTATAAGCTGTAACTTATACATGAATATTATAAGCTACAGCTTATAATTTCAAGATGCATGGGGCTGTTTAACATCGACCAGACACCGTGCCCCTTGCGGGCACGGTCAGAAGACCAGTTTGATCTGCTCGGCTTTGGCGAACTCAACCAGCGCCTCGTCCGGGCGGCAGTCGCTGACGATGGCATTAAAATGGCGTAAATCGCCCATGCATGCCGGACGCACTTTGCCGAACTTACTGTGATCGACTACCAGTACATGAAATTGCGCGCTGGCCATCGCCCACTGTTTAAGCGGCAACTCTTCCAGATTAAAGCAGGTAACGCCCTGCTCAACGTGAACCCCTGCGGCAGAATAAAAGGCCATATCCGGGCGCAGATAGCTCAGCGTCTCTTTGAAATTGAGCGGTTGAAAAATGGCATTACTGGCGTGAAATTCGCCGCCGCTTAAGATGGCGCGGCACAGCGGCTTTTCCTGTAAGGCAAGAAAAGTATTCAGGGAGTAGCACACCCCGGTAAACGGCAGGTCGGCCGGAATGGCTTCAATAATCCAGGGAGTAGTCGTGCCGCAGTCAAAGAACACCATTTGGTGAGGCTGCACCAGTTTCGCGGCTAACTCTGCCGCACGGCGTTTTTCATCGACCAGACGGGTTTTCTGATCGCTTAGCAGATAATGGCTGGCGATGCGCGGTTCAAGTACGATATAGCCGCCCAGTAGCACAACCGGCGCGCTGTTAGCGCTGAGATCGCGGCGAATCGTCATTTCTGAAACACCCAGAAGGGTGGCGGCTTCTTTCAGATGCAGCTTATCGCTGCGCTTGAGCGCCGACAGTAACTGGCTTATCCGTTCGTCACGTCTTGTTTCCATAGGACCCCTGAATAAAAGAAAGCCCCGCATTTAGCAGGGCGTTCATCTTACCTTTGCCGCCGGGCTTAGTCACGTACCCAGCCCCGGCGAATCGGAAAGGCAAAACAGAGGCGGTAAAGATGCTGTAACGTGCGGTGCAGTCCCGGGCCGAAGATCTGCCACAGTATCTGTGCGCTCAGACAACCACACAGGCCAACAAACAGACCGCCAACCATATCGAGTGGCCAGTGTACGCCCACGTAAACACGAGACCAGGCAATCGCCAGCGCAACCAGCATCAGCACCGCGCCGGACCAGGCCCGATGCCAGGCAATGAAGGCAATGGCAAAGGTAAAAATGACCGTACCGTGATCGCTCGGGAACGAGTAATCCGGTGAATGGGGCAGAAAGTTGTAACCGACATGATCGACAAACGGACGGTTGTGGGGGAAGAGATGCCCCAGCAATAGCGACAGGCTCATGCTGATAGCCATCGCCATGGTGACTTTAATGACTAACTGGCGCTGTGCGTTAAGCTGTTTACGCGGCCCCCAGAGCCAAAGCGCTACGGCAAGTAACGGCACGATGCTGATGACATCGTTGGCGATAAACCGTGCGGCGGTAATCATCCATGCGGGGGAGTCCGGCGTGGCGTTGATCATCGCGAACAGCGTGTAATTCAGATTTTCCAACATGCTCTTTATGGCTCCGGACTCTGGCTGATGTGAACATTTGATGACAGTGCTCACCTTAAAAGCGGCGCGATAAACGGTAAAGTCGTTTCAGCTTATTTCACCGAGAGTTAGACGATTCTTAAGCCGTTTATTGCATTGATGTGACACGGTACGCGGGGATGATTAAGGCAACCTTAAGGTTGAAAAAAGTGCTTTCCACGGCGCGAGTAGCATAATTCGCTGTCGTCAACCGGTCGCTTTGATTACACTCTGCGCGATTTTTCACGTAAAAGAGATTGCATGCAAAACCATACCTTTACTGGTCGTCGTCTGGGACGTCAGGCATTGTTATTTCCCCTTTGTCTGGTCCTGTACGAATTCTCAACCTATATTGCCAACGATATGATTCAGCCAGGTATGCTGGCCGTGGTCGAACAATATCAGGCCGGGATTGAGTGGGTGCCGACATCGATGACCGCCTACCTTGCGGGCGGCATGTTTTTACAGTGGCTGCTGGGGCCGCTGTCGGATCGTATTGGCCGTCGCCCGGTAATGTTGACCGGAGTGGTGTGGTTCGTGGTGACCTGCCTGGCCACCTTACTGGCACAAAATATTGAGCAGTTCACGCTGTTGCGTTTTTTGCAGGGGATCAGTCTGTGCTTTATTGGCGCGGTCGGCTACGCGGCCATTCAAGAGTCCTTTGAAGAGGCGGTGTGCATTAAGATCACCGCGCTGATGGCTAACGTGGCGCTTATCGCGCCGCTGCTCGGTCCGCTGGTGGGCGCCGCGTGGGTTCATGCCGCGCCCTGGCAAGGGATGTTTGTTCTTTTTGCGCTGCTGGCGGCGGTGGCGTTTGTGGGTCTGCAGCGGGCGATGCCGGAAACCGCCACCCGGCTGGGTGAACCACTTTCATTAAAGGCCTTGTGGCACGACTATGCGCTGGTGATGAAAAACATCCGTTTCGTTGCCGGATCGCTGGCTATCGGGTTTGTCAGCCTGCCGTTGCTGGCCTGGATTGCTCAGTCACCGATCATTATTATTAGCGGCGAAAAGCTCAGCAGTTACGAATACGGCTTGTTGCAGGTGCCGATTTTTGGCGCGTTGATTCTGGGTAATTTGCTGCTGGCGCGGCTTACTGCGCGGCGCACCGTGCGTTCGCTGATTATTCTTGGCGGCTGGCCGATTGTGGCCGGGCTTATCCTGGCGGCCACGGCAACGCTGTTCTCGTCGCATGCTTATCTCTGGATGACGGCAGGATTAAGCCTGTATGCGTTTGGCATTGGTCTGGCTAACGCCGGGCTGGTGCGCCTGACCCTGTTTGCCAGCGAGGTCAGCAAAGGGGCGGTTTCGGCGGCGATGGGGATGCTGCAAATGCTGATTTTCACCGTCGGTATCGAAGTCAGTAAACATGCCTATCTGGCGGGTGGCAACGGCCTGTTCAGCGTCTTTAATCTGCTCAACGGATTGTTCTGGCTAGGGCTGATGGTGATTTTCCTGCGTGACAAAAGCGTCGGAAACTCGCTCGAAAGCTAAGGCTGTCCGCAGGGTGAAGGGAGAGCATCAATCTGCACGTGATGATTTTCCTTCCCCCCTGTTAGCCTGAGCCGTTCTTCCGTCTGTGGTTATATCGACATATCTGTTATCACTTCCGGCGTGTCACCTTTACTGAAAACGCGTATCTTTGATAGCGATACCGCTGAGCACGACGCACCTGCCTGTTCGCAACACTATTCAGAGAAAACGTTAGGGACACCACCGATGACCTTCAGAAAGACGCTGATTTCTTTAGTGACCACATATACCCTTCTCCATTTAAGCCCTGTACTGGCTGCCTCTGCGCCGGTATTCACACCGGAACAAGAAGCGCAAATCGGTAAAATCGCCGCTGACTACCTTGTTGCCCATCCGGAGGTGCTGGTACAGGTCAGCCAGAAATTGCAGCAGCAAGAGCAGGAGCGTCAACAGATGGCGCTGACGCAGAAGGTGATGGATAACCAGGATGCGCTTCTGCGTGACAAAGATACGCCGGTTATCGGCCCGCAGGATGCGCGCGTGGCGGTCATTGAATTCTTCGATTATCAGTGTATTTATTGCAGTAAGCTTGCCCCGGAGCTGGAAAAAGTCATGAAGGCCAGCCCGGACGTGCGTTATATCTTTAAAGAGTGGCCTATTTTCGCATCACGCTGGGAGAACTCAGAGAAAGCGGCGCTGCGCGGCCTTGATGTCTGGAAGCAGAAAGGTGCTGCCGGGTATGCCATCTATCACAACAGCATTTACCATACCGGGCATAACGAAGGTCAACTGACGGTCGAAGATATCAACGCTGCCGTGAAGGCGGCCGGCGCCACGGATAAGCCGCAGGCGGATTACAGCAACATCCTTGAGAACACCAATACGCTGGCGCAGACCCTGGAACTCACCGGGACGCCAGGGCTGATTGTCATGCCGGTTAAAGGCGCAAACCCGGAGAACATTACCGTCTTCCCGGGCCTTGCCAGTGCGGAGCAGATTCAGGCCGCGATTAAAAAAGCCAGCCACTGATCTGCAACATTGCCGCCGGAAAACATTACCGACGGCAATGCCAGGTATTTGTGGTGTGACGAATGAATAAAAAAAGAGTAAATGTAAAATGCCCTGTTAATTAACTTTATCGAAAAAGTATTCTCAGGGCTTCTGTGCGCGTTTATCTGCTATTAACCCTTCTTTTTTCGCCATTGTCCTGGCGGCGCATTATGGATTTTTTTAAAGTTCTTTGAGAGGCTTTGCTGATCATCAAACCCGTATTTAGAGGTTATTTCAATACCAGGCGTACGGGTTGTTTTTAGGTCTGATGTCAGTTCCATTATTTTTTCTTGTCTGTCTCCATTTTTGAAGACGCATTATTAAAATGTATAAGTAATGGCACCGGTAAAAGAGAAGGTATTTTGTCTGAAAACGATAGGGCTATTTGCAACATCATCATTCAGCCAGTTATAACCCGCACTTAAGGTTGTCCCCCAATGTGGGTCAATTTGATGGTTCCACAGCAGGCTTGTGTTTATTCCGTATAAACCTCCGCCTGGGGTAAAGGTTTCATATCCCGTGCGAGCGCTCTGTTTTTGACTGACGCCATAATTAATTTGCATATATCGACGATCGCCGAACAGAGCCGTGTTCTGCAGTGCAATAGTATCAATGTCATTCTGCAAAGGAAGAAGCGTAAAGGAAGCCTGATACGCCACCCCCTGGCTATCAGTAATGGGAAGAATGGCTTTTCCTTCAATATTTACCCATGGGGCTATGGACCAGCCTACTGCCAGAGCGGTATTCATAGCAGCTTTAATATTGCCCATTCCCTTTAATTCGTTTGCGCCTTCCCGCCAGTTAGAATTACGTTCGGAACGTCCCAGGCTATAACCCAGAGTGTGTTCTAAATACAGTCCGTTGTCGGCCTGAAGGTCATATCCCAGACCTTTTTCCGAATCCACAAAAAACGCACCTTTACGCCCCTGGATAACGGGGAAAAGCTGGAAAAATTGCTGATTTGACCCACTGTAACGTGGGGCATATTGCCCGGCGATACCCATGCTAAATGTGTTTAAATCAGCGGTCGTATCATCTGCAAATGAAATTATCGGAATAAAGAGTAAACCTGCCATCAACGGTAGTGTTGTTTGGGTGAACATTAATCATCTCCGGATTGATTAAAAGCGTGTTATATCAACGCATGATTTGCTGATGGTTCAGTATGAAGTAATGATATCAATAAACAATCAGGGAATTGTTAAGATACTGTCAAGTTACGCATTTTGCGGCGAGGTTTTTGATAAATTACATTCTTGCTACGCGGTTTGTATCATTTGTCATTTTATCGATACGCATATACTGTCACGAAAAGGGTATTGTACGTATTGGCGTAACAGACCGGCAATTACAGTTCTCTAAAAAAACCAGGGTACACAGATGGTTTGTCGAAAAGTTTTGATAATTGAAGATGATACGGATGCTGCCGACGTTCTGGCAAACCTACGCGGCATTGAGTACAGGTTTCAGCAGCCATGAAAAGTCCCGTTCACCCGTCACTCTGGCGCTGGATTTGCGCCCGCATCCTTGCTCTTGCTATCGGGACTGTCATCATCATTGCCCTGTGCATGTGGCTACGTTATGCCATCCAAAACTACTGGGTTTTGCATGACATGCCCGCCAGTATCAGAGCAGAATTCCTCGCGTTGCGGGATAACCCGCAAGTTAACCCGGAACGTTTCCATTACATTGTCGACACGTGGTGGGGGATCAGTTACTCGACCCCCTCCATTGCCTCGGCAGACTGGATTATGGTTGGCGTACTTGTTCTGGTGATGATCCCTTTTATCGTCATTCTGGGGTTACGCTACGCGCGGCCTTTATCCTCTCAGTTCAGCCGTTTACGTGAGGCGGCAGATAACGTCACGCAAGGGCAATTTGGCAGTCAGGCGGAACTCGTCAGGGATGCGCCGGCTGAAATGATACGTTTCGCCATAGATTTTAACGGCATGACGCAACAACTTGCCCTTTATGAACGCGAACTGCGCGCTTCGCATGTCGCGATGGCACATGAACTTCGTTCTCCTTTAACTGCGGCCATTGGTCGGCTACAGGGGATGCTGGATGGCGTATTTAGCCCTACAGAAGAGCAACTGAGGATGGTGATGAACCAGTTGTTGCTCCTGAGCCGTCTGACCGGGGAATTACACTTACTTTCACTGGCGGATGCCGGACAACTGACTCTTGACCGGCAACCTCTGTGCCTGGTGGCGTTATTGCGTGAGCGTGCTGCATGGCTTAAGTTGCAGGCGGATACGTCCGGCGTGAGGATTACGGTTGCGGATACGCCACCTTCCATTTTCAATGGGGATGCTCTACGCCTGGGTCAGGCCTTTACGATTATTATGGAAAATGCCTTGCGCTATGGGCGGCAGGGGGGACATCTGAACATAGGCATTCGTCGCTGTGCAGATGTACTCAGCATCACCTTTGACGATGATGGTCCTGGCGTGGACCCCGCTTTCTTACCGATTATCTTCGATCGGTTCACGCGAGCCGATGCTTCGCGGGCGCGGCATTCCGGGGGCAGTGGTCTGGGGCTATCCATCGCCAGGGCTATTTGCCTTGCTCACGGCGGGAATATTGACGCGTTTTTACCTGAAAAGGGTGGCCTGCTGATAGAGATAACCCTGCCGTCTGAGGAGATAAAAATGCATTCTTGATGAATCCTTGATGAAAAATGCAGAGAATCTCGACTTCATACCGTTGTAATGACGCCATTACCATTCAGGAGTGGCGTTATGTCAGAACAGCTCACCGTCTTATTTCGTCAAAGCGCGCATCATTTTTTTCATGCCGCACGTCAATGTTCCATCCTTTCTTTGTTGCCGCTCATCGCCCCGGTGGTGTTCATTTTTTTACTGACCGGCTGTGGGGAGAAGGAAAAACACCAGAGCGCTCCACCGAGGCCCGTTCGCTACGTTGTTGTTCAGACCTTATCCTCCTTTCCGGTCGATGTTCGAACCGGAGAAGTACGTGCCCATGATGAAACCTTACTCTCTTTCCGACTGAGCGGACGAATGGTAAGCCGCCTTGTTGATATCGGCGATCATGTGCATACGGGGCAAGTGCTGGCGACATTAGAAAGCCAGACAGGAACCAACGAACTTGCCAGCGCCCGCGCTGATGTGGAAAGTGCCAAAGCAGCCGAACAGGTCGCGTTGCTGAATTTGAATCGAATGCAAAAACTCTTGCCCTCCGGCGCTATCGCCCGTACTCAGCTTGATAGCGCGCGTGCTGACTGGCAAGCGGCGGCATCGCGCCTTAAAAGCAGCATGGCCGCTATGCGCAATGCGCAGGATAATCTTGCCTGGACGCAACTGAAGGCGCCTGCGGATGGCGTGATTACCCGCGTCAGTGTTTCTGCAGGCCAGGTGGTGAGCGCCGGGCAAACGGTCTTTACCCTTGCGACCAGCGAGGCACGTGATGTGGTATTTGACATCGCTGATCCCCAGCGACTTTCTACACCCGATGCCAACGTGAGGGAATTTCACGTTGCGTTGTTGTCGAATCCCGCCGTAAAAACCACCGGCATACTTCGTGATGTCAGCCCCCAGGCTGACCCGCAAACCAGAACCTGGCAAGTCAGGGTTGCGCTTAACAACCAACCTGCCGGGATGGCGTTGGGGGCCAGCGTGACCATTGATATTCCGTCGTCTACGTTGCCCGGTTATCGCATTCCCGCCTCCGCACTGAGTCGTGCTGGCGATAAACCCGCCATCTTTGTTATTGCGGATAACGCACAGGCGCAGTTACGCGAGGTTACTTTATCCGGCTATGTTGCCTCTTCCGTGTTCGTTTCATCCGGCCTTCATCCCGGCGATAAAGTCATTACCGCAGGCGTGAATAAGTTACGTGATGGCGAAAAAGTCATTCCGGGGGAGCGTCAGTCATGAATGCCTACGATAAAAAACAGCGCTTCAACCTTTCCGCATGGGCGCTTGAACATCAGCAACTGGTAAGCCTGTTTATGATGCTGATTCTCGTGGCGGGGGTCTTGAGTTATGAAAAACTCCCGCGCAATGAAGACCCGGCATTCACCATCAAAACGGCGGTGGTCTCCGCGCAGTGGCCAGGCGCCAATATTGAGGACACGACCCGGCTTGTAACCGATGTCCTGGAGAAAAAACTGCAGGAGACGCCCTGGCTCGATTATATAGAAAGTGAAACCCGGGCAGGCAGTAGCGTTATTTATGTGAACTTACGAGACGACACGCCACCGCAGCAAGTTCAGGGGATCTGGTATCAGGTGCGTAAAAAAATGCAGGATAGTGCAACCTCCTTGCCTCAGGAGGCGCAAGGGCCGGCTGTGAATGATGAGTTTGATGATACGTTCGGCACTATTTATGCTTTCACTACAGAGGGTTACACTTCGCGGGAGTTACGCGATCGCGTAGAAGCGATCCGTCGTGATCTGATGTCGGTGAAAGATATTGGCAAGATTACGCTTCTGGGTGAACAGCAGGAACAGATCGTTATCGCCTTTTCCCCCCGACAGCTTGCCGGCATGGGTGTAGACGTTCAGCAGGTGAGCGAGGCATTAAAGGCCCAAAATGCCGTTGAACCCTCCGGCACGATCCGTACCGGAAACGATAACATTGCCTTGCGTGTGAGTGGCGCCTTGACCTCAGAGGAGAGCCTTCGCGCCGTCACGCTGCATATCAATGATCGATACATTCCCCTGACGGATATTGCTACCGTCACGCGTAACAGTGCCGAACCCGCCACGCCTGCCTTTCGGGTGAACGGGCAGCCTGCGATAGGGCTTGCGATTTCGATGGCCTCAACCGGCAATATGTTGCGTTTCGGTAAGACGCTCAACGCCCGAATGGCGCAGGTCAAAAACCAGTTACCTCACGGTATTGAAATGGTAAAAGTGGCCGATCAGTCTGTTGTGGTGAGCGATGCCGTCAGCGGTTTTGTCCGTGTGCTTATCGAAGCTGTTCTGATCGTTCTGGCCGTTTCCTTTATCTCGCTCGGTATGCGAGCCGGGCTGGTCGTTGCTGCTGCAATACCCCTGGTACTGGCAATGACATTTATCGGCATGATGCTGGCCGGGATTGGTTTGCAGCGCATCTCTCTGGGTGCGCTCATTATTGCGCTCGGGCTGCTGGTCGATGATGCGATGATAACGGTAGAAGCGATGGTGGCGAGGCTTGAAGCTGGCGATACGCGTAAAAATGCCGCCACGTATGCTTTCAAAACCACCGCTTTTCCCATGCTGACGGGAACCCTGGTGATGATTGCGGGGTTTATTCCTGTCGGCTTTGCGGCTTCCAGTGCTGGAGAATACTGCTTCTCACTGTTTGCCGTTGTCCTGATGGCCCTGCTTAGCTCGTGGGTCGTCGCCATCCTGTTCTCGCCGCTGACCGGTACCTGGTTACTTCCTGCGCGTATTAAAAAACATGAAGGGAGCGCAGGCAGGCTTGCCCAGGCCTATCGTGCGTTACTGGATCGCGTGTTGCGTTATCGGGTGACCACCATTGGTATTGCTCTGCTGGCGCTTATTTTGTCATGCGTTGGGGCGACTTATATGCAGGGGGAATTTTTCCCGGCATCGGATCGCCCCGAATTGCTGGTGAGTCTTTCGCTCCCGGCGAATACGTCACAACCCGAAACAGAGCGGCAGGCCGAGCGTCTTGAACACGCGATAAGGGGTAATGACAATATTGATCATTACACGACGTATGTCGGATCGGGCGCCATACGCTTTTATTTGCCCATGGAAGTCCTGTTAGATAATGAAAGTACAGCGCAACTCGTTATTGTGGCAAAGGATTTGGCAGCGAGAGATCGCTTACAACGGCAGCTCACGACGCTTTTAGCCAGTCAGTTTGGCGACCTGACGACGCGAGTTTCTCCCCTTGAATTAGGGCCGCCGGTAGGCTGGCCGATAAAATACCGCGTGAGCGGTCCTGATTACGCCCAGGTGCGGTTAATCGCCCGTCGTGTTGCCTCTGAGACCGGAGCCTCGCCTTTCACGCGCGAGGTTAACCTGACCGCGGGCGAACCGGAAAGAGTGATCACACTTAATGTCAACCAGACGGCAGCACGGGCAGCAGGCGTTTCCTCAGAGGATATCGCTCAAACGCTGAATACTGTCTGGTCTGGTCGTACCGTCACAACGGTGCGGGATAATGATCGCCTCGTGGATGTGGTGCTGCGAGCGAACGATAAGGAGCGTCTGGATATCAGTACCTTATCGTCACTGGTACTGACAACCGCGACGGGAAAGAAAATTCCGCTTAGCGAAGTCGCCACACCCGTATGGGGTGTTGATGATCCGGTTATCTGGCGTCGCCAGCGACTGCCTTTCATTACCGTGCAGACAGACCTGGCGCCGGGCCTTAATGCACAGACCGTGTCGTCTGCGCTGCGTGCGAAGATTGATCAATTACGCGCGCAACTCCCTGAAGGATATCACATCGAAGAAGGGGGAACGGTAGCGGAAGCAGAGAAGGGAAATAGCTCCGTTTTTGCGGTATTGCCTGTGACGCTTATCGCAATGCTGGTTCTGCTCATGATTCAGTTGCAGCGTTTTTCCCGTATGTTGCTTGCGCTCTTTATGGCGCCTTTTGGCTTGCCCGGCATCGTATTAGCGATGCTGCCGACAAGAACGCCGATGGGTTTTGTGGCATTGCTGGGCGTGATCGCGCTGGCAGGGATGATTATCCGCAATGCGGTCATCCTGATAAGCGAAGTGGATAACAACCTGGCGCAGGGGATGACCTCGCGCGAAGCCATTGTTGCGGCAGCGGAGCATCGTTCGCGTCCGATCATTTTAACGGCCTGCGCGGCAATACTGGGGATGATCCCCATATCACACCAGGTTTTTTGGGGGCCGATGGCCTATGCCATTATCGGCGGACTTCTCGTGGCCACGCTGGTCACGCTGACGGTATTGCCTGCTTCATTGAGCCTACTGCTCGCCAGAGAAGAGGGGCGTAATAAACAGAAGTAAAGAGAAAATGCGCGCGCGTTATTCGCTTAAAGTGTTAGTGATGATCGTCAATCTGATGTTCGATAATCATCCCTTCACCGACGCTTGCCAGATGACGGGCCCGGGGCGCAACGCGAACAACTGGCGCAGGGGCAACGACCTGCGGGGCTACATACGTCGTTTGCGCTGTCGGGGTGTTGATGGGGACTAGCTCGATTTTGTAACCGTCCGGGACATTGACCGTCACGTTTTGCGCCAGAGCGCCGATGGAGAACGTGCTGAATAGCAGCGCCATGACCAGTTGAGTTTTCATTTTCGCCTCGATAATTGACGGTGGCTGGCAGTACGCCAGCCACACAGAAGGGCGAAGTATGCGTAATCGAACCCGGCGATGTGTTGCCGCGTGTGCGCATTATTCGGTTGCGGATTGCATGTCGCGCTCCGGCTTTGCCACCGCTTTAGCAACCAGTGCGGCAACCAGCACGAGGCCTAAGACCACCAGCATCGCGCTGCGCAATCCGTAGTGTTCCCCTAAGAAACCAAGCAGCGGCGGCCCCACCAGAAAGGCCAGATAGCCTGTGGTGGCGACAACGCTGACGCGGGTTGGCGCATCGGGTCCGGTATCGCTGGCGGCAGAAATGGTCAGCGGGAAGCCCAGCGATGCGCCCAGTCCCCAGAAGATCACCGACATCCCGGCAATCCATGCATTATCGACGAAAATAATCAGCCCAATACCCAATGCGCCCATCATTGCGCTGGCGCGAACCACGGCGACGCGGCTGTAGCGGTCGATAAACCAGCCGCCGGTAAAGCGCCCGACCGTCATTCCGAGGGTAAAACCGGCATAGATCAACGAGCCGGAGGTGGGATTAAACCCGTGTCCGTCAACCATTAATAACGGCAGCCAGTCATTGGCGGAGCCTTCGGCAAAGGCCATCGCCAGCACCACTACCCCAATCAGCAGCAGTTGAATATCGCGATAAAAGGGCAGGCCCGCTTTGTTACGTGCTTTATCTTCCGGCGTGTCTTTGCCCGTCCCTTCGGGAATGGCAGAAATAGCCAGCACGATCGGCGTAATGGCGACCACCGCCGCCAGCAAAATGTGCAAGGTTGCCGGCGTACTTAACGCAGTCAGGGTCATACCCACGCCAGCGCCAGCCAGCGTGCCGAGGCTGTAGAAGCCGTGCATCATCGGCAGAACGGTTTTGTTCATTTCGCGCTCGACCACCGCGCCTTCAATATTTATCGCCACTTCACCTGCACCCATACTGCCGCCAAAAAACGCCAGTCCAACGGCAAACAGCAGCGGGGAAGCCAGCCACAGGGCCAGACTTAATACCAGCATGCCCGCAATGGCGGCTGCCATACTGGCGCGAATGACTTTGCGCGTACCAAAGCGTTTCACCAGCCAGCCGGATGAGAGGATGCCACTCATGGAGCCCACGGAGAGGCCAAACAGCACGGCGCCCATCTCCGCCGTTGAGACAGATAAGATGTCGCGAATAGCCGGAGTACGAGTCGCCCACGACGCCATCAGCAGGCCGGGGATGAAGAAGAAGGTAAATAGCGCCCAGAGCCGGTGTCTTAGCGCATTACGATGTGAAGTGCCTGGCATTACGTCGCATCCTGCAAGGAAAAAGAGAAGACAACACTAGCAAGAATGTGTACATTTGTACACATCTGATTGCGAGGATTTATGAGCCGACGACCGAACGACCCGCAACGGCGTGAACGCATCCTGGATGCCACGCTGGAGACCATCGCGCTGCACGGTATTCATGCCGTTACCCACCGAAAGATTGCCAGTTGTGCCGACGTTCCGCTCGGCTCAATGACCTATTATTTTGCGGGTATTGATGCGCTGCTGGATGAAGCTTTTACCCGCTTTACGCAGCAAATGTCCGCACAATATGCAGCTTTTTTTACCCAGGTTGATAGCGCTGCAACCGCCAGTGATGCCGTGACTGAACTGATTTTCAGCGCTCAGGTGACGACACCGCACAATATGGAACTGATGTACCAGCTGTATGCCCTGATGAGCAAAAAACCGATGCTGAAAAGCGTAATGCAAAACTGGATGCGCACCAGTCAGACCACGCTGGAGCGATGGTTCGATCCGGTAACCGCCCGCGCGCTGGATGCCTTTATCGAAGGGATGACATTACATTTTGTGGTGGACCGGGAACCGCTGAGCCGTGCGGATATTCGCAAGATGGTGGGCAGGATCGCGGGCGAGATGGAAGAAAGACCGTTTACTTCACTGTAGACTGGCACTGCTTTCAGGAAGGAGATCATATGATTGCCTGAATGAAATCATCTTAGCCCGCCAGTGTGCGGGCTTTTTTATGCCCCTTCGTCAGACGCGCTGTGAGCGCCTCTCCCGACAGAACACCCGCGAGTAATCCCCCGAAACGATCAAACGCACCCCGGCAGACTGGCGCAGCCATACCCCAACAAAATAAAGACGCCGCAGACAAAAACGGCGCTACACCGCACCCGCCTGCGGTTTTTGGATCAGGTAATTTTTTCAGTTTTATTTTTCTTCAAACCAGACCGCCAGACTGCGCCAGTGCTGGCGGTTTGCGCGAATCTGTGAACTGAAAAGATTGAAAAGATTGAAAAGATTTTCATGTTTTTTCAGTTGAGATGCTGACTAGTGAGAGTGCGTTGGTGTCTAACATGCTGTTATAAAAAATATTTTAATTTTTTTGTCAGATTTTAAGATCCTAGTCTGGCTGATTATCAATACATTGGAAATTTTTAATGCCAAGCCCAGCCTAGTTATCTTCTGTATATGCTTTTTTTTTTAAAACTGAAAAAGTAACATACAACTACGGCGGTGTAAGTAATTAAAAGATGAGGCTACTCTAAGTTATGGATAGTGTCAGGAATATTTATATACTCACCAGTTATTTATTATTTTTTTTTGCTACCTACATAGATATTCTATATAGGGAGTGATTTTTTGCATCATTAGATGACTAAACTCGACAGCTGCTTCTTTGGGGATAATCTCGCCTTTCTTAATCCCAAGTTCTTTACATGCATACTCAAAGCCTTCGCTAATGGCTTTTTCTAAAGTTCGTTCTCTACTTCTTTCCATTATAATGGATAGTGCATAATTTGCTGCGGCAAGATGATTTTCATGATTAATGCCATTTCCCGATAAAATTAAATCTATTTCCTTAGGATCGATATTAGGCCTTATTTTTATACCGGCAGAGCTACCATCTATTGGGTCAATAGAGTAGATCTCATTCAAAATATTTCCTGTGTATTTCTCACTGAGTAAAACAATGATCCGAAAAAATCCAAAGTATTCTATGTAGGACCATAGTAATTGACTTTTTGGGTCTCCATGTAAAGATACGCAATGGAACACTTTCTCTTTAGGCCTGTCTTGCACAAAATCTGTTAAATAAGCAAATCTATAAGGGATGTATTCAGGTTTTTTATCAAGTAGGTATTGAACAGCCTTATCACACTGATTATGTGCAATCCCGCATGTGGAAGCGAAGGCGAAGGCAGTTTTAACTAAAGAATGCCCGGCATCACTACCTGCGAGAGATAAACTGACATGAATGGCAGAGTTTAGGTGTTCAGTTTTAACCTCTAAATTACTCAGAACTTCTTCTGAATTAATATGAGGGTATTTTCGAGATATACCCTTAAGTCGATTCCTGGCCTCATCGATAGTTTTTGCTGTCAGGCTAATTCTTGTAGTTTCTCCAACTTTGTATTCATTGTATGAAGACTTCTCAATTGTAAAAGAACCATCACTAAGTAGCCAATATCTCTCGCCGTCAATCGTTTCTACTAATTGTTTTGGTGGCTCGCCTCGCTCCCTATTAATACCAAGATTTAAAGAGAACCAGTTAAGTTGTTTGGACAGTTCCGAATCCCATTTCTCACCAAGCTTGTTATTGCACGAATTACAAATGAACTCCGTGGTTTTCTTTCTGCCGCCTATGGCATTTGGGATGATATGTTCTTTTGTTCTGTTTTTGCCTGATAGGTGATTGCCGCATAAAGCACATTCTTTTGAAGCACTCATTGCTTGTATGTCCTTCTCAGTATTTATTAATAGTAATTTATGCTTTTTGATAAATATCAATTTCATATGATGCATTTAAGCAAAATATATCAAGAAGCAAGAAATTTCAACAATAACTATGGAGATTCTTAGCCACTTTCTGCTCGTGATTCTTATGAGTTCAACTACACAGGATGAGCAAAGACTAACTGCCGTACCGGGTCCATGAGAACCTGCCTCTTCAAGCTTAGTCGTATGAGTGGCATTCTTTAAAGTCTATTTTTTTATCAAAATGCCTTTTTACGACTGGTTAAGGAATACCTCTCCTATAATTCGCTGCGACACTTTTGCGACAGTAAAAGGATAAAAAAAGCCACTTCACTGGAGGTGAATTATTATTTGATTTTAAATATAAAACTTGGTATACCCTGTTGGGTTTGAACCAACGATCAAGCGATTATGAGTTACATATTAAAAATGGAACAATTAGTCATTTAAATCTAAGAAATTTAAAAAGCTAAGAGCTAATGATATCATTGACTCTAATTCACTCATAGTGGCCGTAATTTGTTCATCAAGATTTATTAATATGTGATGATTGGTTGGATTATACGAAGCGACATGCTTTTCTATTTCATTACCTAATAGTGAAAGTAAGCTAGTATTGCTTTTTAATGAGTTCATTATTTTATGATAACTAGTTGGCTCAATTATAGTAGTTATTTCGGCTTTTTTTGATTCAAAGATGGTTACTATATTGGTTGCCTTTTCCAGTGTTTTTGATGAGTCTCTTAATTTTCTCTTTATATTAAAAGCGAATTCGAAAAGTTCACTGGGGGTGTATTTTTCAGAATCTAACTTATTTATTGAAGGTGCATCTGTTATTATGTTTATTTTTTTATCTTTTAAAAAGAATGAACGGAGGGTTTCATTGGCTTCAAAGTTAGGTTCGCCGTTTATATCAATGATTGATTTGTTTGATAGTTCTTCAACTTCTTTTAATGAAGAATCACGAATGTTAATATTTAGTAGATTGTTTTTTGCTTCGTACAGAAAAGAAATTTGGTTAACCATCCTGAAATTATCAATGTTGGCTTCCGCACATATCTCAGTTTTGAGGGATTCTAAAGGACCATGTGTTTTACCAGAAATTGAAAACCACCAATCAGATTTATTGTCATCGCTAACAAATATAACATTTTTAACTTCCTCTTCCTTGGCTTTTTCAATCAATTGCATCCAAAGATACAAATCCCCATATTTGTTTTGAAATTTCAGTCCTGAAAAATATGATATTTGCCCTTTAGAGTCATCTTTAAACCCTGGGGCCTGTTTTCGTTCATGTCGTTCCATGCCCTTCTGATCAATTTCATCAATTTTATCTTGAGTAGGTAATGGTCCAATTTTATCAAGGAATATTGAGTCTATACTATCTCTGATAAAATCGTGACTTGAAATTGAATTTTTGGACTCTATACGCGGCTCAATTTTTTCATCAATATAAGATTTTATGGGTTTTTTTAAATCTTCTTGTAACTTAACAAATTCATCACTTAGGCTGCTGTAAAGATGTTTTTTTATGCCGACAGAGGATAATATATTCTGAGTGTTAATTTTTAATAATTCAGATTTTATTTTAGACAAAGCGTTTATACTTTCTTCAATGATGCCACGCCTGCCTCTCTGATACTCAAACGCAACTTGGAAAGGTAACCAAGCTCTTGATTCTATTGCTTTCATTACTCCAATAATATCTTCTCTTGTATCATCCTCGCATCTGTAAAGATTGAAAAGACAGTTCGTATCAAATACAAACAAGGTATTCGGAGAAGTCCAGATTGTACCCAAATCTTCGTCAGCAGTGCTGTAGAATCCTTTAAAAATAGATTTCATTAAGTCACCTTCCTTTTGGAGCACAGATTATTATTTATAAAAATTCAAAGGAATAACATTTATAGTCGAACTTTGGGTTTTAATAATCAATAAGAAAATTACAGCAAGTAAAAAAAATTTATCGCTCCCTGCTGAGTTTGAATCAGCGACCAGCCAATCATGGGGTTCCTTGCGAAAGGGCATGTTTCAATCCTGCCGCCATTTTGTCGCCAAGGTTATGATGGGGTTATCGTAACTACATGATTTTGTTTATTTTATATTCCAAACAACAAAAAACCCATCAACCTTGAACCGAAATGGCGGGGTTGATGGGCTCCACAAATTGGGGACATCAAAGAAAAGCAGTGGCACTAGTTATGACTAATGCTGAGTAAAAAAGTTCTCCGGGTGTTAAGAATTTTTTTAAGTTCGGAGTTATCCTAAACCCGGCCAGACAATGATAATCAGGGTCCCCGCTAGCGTAAGCAGTACGTTCGCTATCGCATAGGTGCCTGCATAACCCAATGCCGGAATGTTACTGCGCGCGGTATCACTGATAATCTCCATGGCCGGCGCACAGGTACGCGCGCCCATCAGTGCGCCAAACAGCAGCGCACGGTTCATTTTCAGCACCCATGCACCAAACAAGAAACAGATCATCACCGGCACCAGGCTGACAATCAGGCCTGCGATCAGCATCTGCCCGCCCACTTCTCCCAGGCTATTGCCAATGCCGCTACCGGCGCTTAAGCCGACGCCCGCCATAAAGACCATCAGGCCAAACTCTTTCACCATATTCAGCGCACCCTGGGGGATATAGCCAAAGGTCGGGTGGTTGGCACGCAGAAAGCCGAGCATAATCCCGGCAAACAGCAGGCCCGCCGCGTTGCCGATACCAAAGCTGAACGAGCTGAACTGGAAGGTGATCATGCCGATCATCAGACCAACGATAAAGAAGGCGCAGAAGGCGAGAAGGTCTGTAACCTGACTATGAATAGAGATAAACCCGATGCGGTCAGCGATGGTTTTCACACGACGGGCATCCCCGCTCACCTGCAAGACATCGCCTTTATTGAGCAGGATGTTGTCGTCAATCGGCATCTCAATCTGGCTGCGGATAACGCGGTTGAGGAAACAGCCATGGTCGGTCAGCTTAAGCTGAGCCAGACGGCGGCCAACCACATTATGGTTTTTTACCACCACCTCTTCGGTGACAATGCGCATGTCGAGCAGGTCGCGGTCAAAAACCTCTTTTCCATTACGGAAACTGGGGTCGAGACGCGCATGCGCATCCGGATAGCCAACCAGCGCAATTTCATCGCCCATTTGCAGAACCGCATCGCCGTCCGGGTTCGCGAGAATACCGTTACGACGAATTCGCTCGATATAACAGCCCGTCTGGCGGTAAATACCCAGTTCGCGCAGATTTTTGCCGTCCGCCCAGGCCACCAGCTCCGGGCCGACGCGGTAGGCGCGGATGACCGGCAGATAGACCTTCCGGTTGGTGTCGGTGTCGAGTCCACGCTCACGGGCAATCTGTTGGGCGCTGGTCTGCAGATCCTGGTGCTGCAATTTTGGCATATAGCGAGCGCCGACAATCAAACTGACCAGGCCAATAAGGTAGGTCAGGGCGTAGCCGAGGCTTAAATGATCGAGTGCTTGTGAAAGCTGGCTACTGTCCATACCCGAATGCCGTAGCGTATCACCCGCGCCCACCAGTACGGGGGTCGACGTCATTGCGCCTGCCAGCATCCCAGCCGTCAGGCCGATATCCCAGCCGAACAATTTGCCGAGGCCAAGCGCAATCAGCAATGCGCTGCCGACTAATACCAGCGCCAGCATCAGGTAATTTTTGCCGTCGCGAAAAAAAATAGAAAAAAAGTTTGGCCCGGCTTCCACGCCTACGCAAAAAATAAACAACATAAAACCTAAATTGAGGGCATCGGTGTTTATGCTGAAATGTTGCTGACCTAATAATAAGGAAACCACTAAAACGCCAATGGAATTACCGAGTTGTACAGAACCCAGGCGTAATTTCCCCAGACAGAGTCCGAGTGCCAGAACAACAAATAATAACAGTATGTAATTCCCGTTTAACAAATCTGCGACGTTTATATTCACGGAGGCTAACTTCTTGTTTACTTGTAAGCTATTGAAAGAATGGGTTATTTGGGCTACTGTTTTGCGAAGAATCTTAGGTTGAAAAACGCAGTAGTGCGTCTTAATTCCCGGCAACACAATAACTGGCCGCTAGTTTAATCGTATTGAATTGCAACGGCTAGTAAGAATCATCTATTCACGCGGGGGTTTTTCGGCAGGGAGTGCCATAACGCTTTATCTGACCGTACGTTCTTTGGAACGGATGAAGAGTTTGATAGAGAAAAGTCAGGAGGATTGTTTGAAACATAAACGCGGACTTGCAGGCATAATTTGTTGTTTTTTACTTTTCATTGTCGTCTGTTTTTTAGAAGTGACGAATATGGAAGGTGCCTTTCGTTCGTCCGGGCATCCTGAGCTGGGGTTGCTGTTTTTTACTTTACCCGGCGCCGTTGCCAGTATTTTTTCACGTCGCCGTAAAGTGATGTTGCCGCTGTTTGGCGCGATCCTTGCTGCGCCGCTGTGCTTTGTTGTCATGCGCCTGTTTTTTACCCCGGTGCGTTCTGTCTGGCAGGAGCTGGCGTGGCTGTTCAGTGCAGTATTCTGGTGTGCGCTGGGCGCGCTCTGTTATCTGTTTATCAGCAGTTTTTTCAGCAACGGGGCGCGTTAAGGCCGACGTCGCGCCGGGTGTTGCCTGTTTACCTTACTCTACCGAACTGTTTGCGAACGAACTTATCAAACTCGGTAAAGCTGCCAATGTGTTTTTGATCGACAAAAATCTGTGGCACCGTTTCGATAGGTTTGCCCGCAGCGTGTTCCAGCGCTGCGCGGGTGACGCCCTCGGCGTGGATATCAACATAACGCCATTCAAAATTATCCTGCGATTTGCTGACTTTTTCAGCCAGCTCTTTTACACGTGCGCACTGCGGGCAGCCTGCGCGACCAAAAATGACGGTATACATACATTCTCCATAAACCAGACGGTAAGCAGGGGATATGATG
Source organism: Phytobacter ursingii (assembly GCA_901456055.1). Lineage (GTDB taxonomy): Bacteria > Pseudomonadota > Gammaproteobacteria > Enterobacterales > Enterobacteriaceae > Phytobacter > Phytobacter ursingii. Next base: position 101,800 of record CABDWT010000019.1, on the reverse strand, counting down.
TCGTTTTTAAGGGCAGGGATAAAACAGGTTGTGCCTGTTATGTTAATTTCCGCAACCTTTCAACACATATTGCTGATAAGTCTCGTTGGGACTGTTCGCTATAATGGGGGTTTTGCTTTCAGGGAAAACGACTATGACGCCAGTTATCGATCTGCTCCGTGCCCACCGCTCGATCCGCCATTTCACTCAGGAACCCATTACCGCCGCGCAGCGTGAAGCGATTATCGCCGGTGCTCAGGCCGCCTCCAGTTCCAGCTTTTTACAGTGCAGCTCAATCATTCGCGTGACTGACCCGGCGTTGCGCCAACAACTGGTTACACTGACCGGCGGTCAACAGCACGTGGCCGAAGCCGCTGAGTTTTGGGTATTTTGCGCCGATTTTAATCGTCACCTGCAAATCTGCCCCCAGGCGCAACTGGGACTGGCAGAACAATTGCTTCTCGGTGTCGTCGATACGGCCATGATGGCGCAAAATGCCATGACGGCGGCGGAATCACTTGGCCTTGGCGGCGTGTATATTGGTGGGATCCGTAACAGCATTGAGGCGGTGACGGAATTACTCCAACTGCCCCAGCATGTTTTGCCGCTCTTTGGGCTCTGTCTTGGCTGGCCCGCCGATGATCCGCAGGTGAAACCACGTCTACCGGCCGCGCTGGTGGTGCATGAAAACAGCTACCAGTCTGTCGATGCGGATATCCTTGCACAATATGATGAGCAGATTGCCGCGTATTATGCATCGCGGGGCAGCAATACCCGCCAGGATACCTGGAGCGATCATATCCGGCGCACCATTATTAAAGAGAACCGTCCGTTCATCCTCGACTATTTGCATAAACAAGGGTGGGCTGTGCGCTAATTCCCGTTCATCCTGTGTCTTGCTGCGTGTATGATACGCACGTTTTCTACTCGTCATACTTCACGTTGCCCGTGTTTTGGCTGCGTCAGTGCGCTCCGGCGACACAGTGAGCTATGCTCCTGAGGCGTTGACTTGCCGCCTGCCGGCAATGCGAATTATGTAGGGTATTGCCAGACTATTCAGAGAGGTGCAGGGTGAAAATCGCCATATTGTCCCGGGACGGAACGCTCTATTCATGCAAACGCCTGCGCGAGGCTGCCATAGCGCGCGGGCATCTGGTCGAAATTCTCGATCCGCTGTCGTGTTATATGAACATCGATCCCGCGGCCTCGTCGGTCCATTACAAAGGTCGCCAGCTACCCCATTTTGATGCGGTGATCCCGCGTATTGGCTCCGCGATTACCTTTTACGGCACCGCCGCGCTGCGTCAGTTTGAAATGTTGGGCAGTTACCCGCTGAATGAATCGGTGGCGATTACCCGCGCACGTGACAAATTGCGTTCTCTGCAACTACTTGCCCGCCAGGGGATTGATCTGCCGGTGACGGGTATCGCCCATTCACCGGATGACACCAGTGACCTGATTGCGATGGTCGGCGGCGCGCCGCTGGTGGTAAAACTGGTGGAAGGGACCCAGGGGATCGGCGTGGTCCTTGCCGAAACACGTCAGGCGGCGGAAAGTGTTATTGACGCCTTTCGCGGTCTTAACGCCCATATTCTGGTTCAGGAATATATTGAGGAAGCGAAAGGGCGGGATATTCGTTGTCTGGTGGTGGGCAATGAGGTGGTCGCCGCAATTGAACGGCAGGCGAAAGAGGGCGATTTTCGCTCCAACCTGCATCGCGGCGGCGTGGCCAGCGTGGCGATAATCACTCCGCGTGAGCGGGAGATGGCCATTAAGGCCGCACAGACACTTGGTCTGGATGTCGCCGGGGTGGATATCCTGCGCGCCAACCGTGGACCGCTGGTAATGGAAGTCAATGCATCGCCCGGGCTTGAAGGTATTGAGACCACCACAGGAATCGATATCGCGGGTAAAATGATTGCCTGGATTGAGCATCATGCCACGCCTGGCTATTGTCTCAAAATCGGCGGCTAGTCGATTTTACGCGCTGCGCAATGGTATGCGGCCTGCTTTTTGCGTAAGCTATGACTCCACTTTTTACGTCAGAGGTTGTTTTGCGCATGAATTCACTCGTCGCCCCTGGTCTGGACACGCTTCGTCAATGGCTTGATGAGCTGGGTATCAGTTTCTTCGAATGCGATACCTGCCAGGCGTTGCATCTGCCGCATATGCAGAATTTCGACGGGGTGTTTGACGCCAAGATCGATCTGATTAACGACGTAATCCTCTTTACGGCGATGGCGGAAGTAAAACCCTCCGCATTGCTGGCGCTGGCTGCCGATCTTTCTGCCATCAATGCCAGTTCTTTGACGGTGAAAGCATTCCTCGACATTCAGGATGATAACCTGCCTAAGCTGGTCGTTTGCCAGACATTATCCTCAGGCGCCGGGGTGACGCTCGAACAATTTGCATGGTTCATGCGCCAGAGCGAAGAGCAAATTTCAATGGTGATCCTTGAAGCCCGCGCCCATCAGCTGCTGTTTGTTCCCGAAGATGAAGAGCTCAAAGCCGGCGATGATGCATACAATTTTCTTCACTAAACCTGCCTGACATTAGCGCAGTCGCTGCCAGAGCGGCTGCATAATGAATGTTTTAATTCTGCTTTTAACCTTCTTTTAAAGAATTTTTCACCGCTATTCCCGCCGTTTCGGCTTATCACATAGACAGAATCTGCATAAAAAATTGATAAAAGGCGTTTTTTAATCTGCCCTATAGCCTCTAACCCTGGCTACAGTTATTCTTGCGATGCTTTGATAAGCATGCGGCGTCGGCCGAAAGAATTTTCCTCTTCGACCAGTGCAGACTGACAAAATATGCATGAATTTTGCATATCTTAAATGCGTACACTTAGTTCGTATGGTAACGGACTTTCCAGAAGGAATGAGATATGACCGCTTTGAGTAAAAAATGGTTATCAGGTCTTGTTGCGGGTGCATTAATGGCTGTCTCTGCCAGCACTCTCGCCGCAGAGCAAAAGACGCTGCATGTGTATAACTGGTCTGACTATATTGCGCCGGATACGGTTGCGAACTTTGAAAAAGAGACCGGGATTAAAGTTGTTTACGACGTGTTCGATTCCAACGAAGTACTGGAAGGGAAATTGATGGCGGGCAGTACCGGTTTCGACCTGGTCGTGCCTTCTGCAAGCTTCCTTGAGCGCCAGTTGACTGCGGGTGTGTTCCAGCCGCTTGATAAGAGCAAGCTGCCGAACTGGAAGAACATGGACCCGGATGTGCTGAAAATGGTTGCTCAGCATGACCCGGGCAACAAATACGCGGTGCCGTACCTGTGGGCCACCACTGGCATTGGCTATAACGTTGATAAAGTTAAAGCGGTACTGGGCGATGTGCCGGTTAACAGCTGGGATCTGGTACTGAAACCGGAAAACCTGGAAAAACTGAAAAGCTGCGGTGTCTCCTTCCTTGATGCGCCGGAAGAGATTTTCGCTACCGTGCTGAACTACCTGGGTAAAGATCCGAACAGCACCAAAGCGGACGATTACTCCGGCCCGGCAACCGATCTGCTGCTGAAACTGCGTCCGAACATTCGCTACTTCCACTCCTCTCAGTACATTAACGATCTGGCAAATGGCGACATCTGCGTAGCCATCGGCTGGGCGGGGGATGTATGGCAGGCGGCTAACCGCGCTAAAGAAGCGAAGAACGGCGTGCATGTGAACTACATCATTCCGAAAGAGGGCGCTCTGGCGTTCTTTGACGTCTTCGCCATGCCCGTTGACGCGAAAAACAAAGACGAAGCGTATCAGTTCCTCAACTACCTGATGCGTCCTGACGTTATTGCACACATCAGCGACCACGTCTTCTATGCTAACGGTAACAAAGAATCCAAACCGTTGATCAGCGCAGAAGTGCGTGATAACCCGGCAATCTATCCGCCGGCGGATGTTTTCGCGAAACTGTACACGTTGAAAGTGCAGGATCCGAAAATTGACCGCGTAAGAACCCGCGCGTGGACAAAAGTAAAAAGCGGCAAATAATCAATCACCTGTACAGTGATTGAATTGCACCAGGGCGGTGCAATCGCCCTAAACCTGGACAGAGGTCATTGGCCTCTGTCCGGTCATTTGTAATCAACTAGCTGGTACTGGTTGAGTTTTTTTGCCGGAGAGCACTTGAGTGAATGACGCTATCCCCCGCCCACAGGCGAAAACCCGTAAGGATTTGACGCCTCTGCTTGAAATCCGCAATCTGACCAAATCGTTTGACGGCCAGCACGCCGTTGATGACGTCAGTCTGACCATTTACAAAGGTGAAATCTTCGCGCTGCTGGGTGCATCTGGCTGCGGCAAGTCCACGCTGCTGCGCATGCTGGCAGGCTTTGAGCAACCGACGACCGGGCAAATTATGCTCGATGGCGTCGATCTGGCGCATGTGCCGCCTTATCTGCGTCCTATCAATATGATGTTTCAGTCCTATGCTTTGTTCCCGCATATGACCGTTGAACAAAACATCGCGTTTGGCCTCAAGCAGGACAGGCTGCCTAAGGCGGAAATCGCCAGCCGTGTTGCGGAGATGCTGAGCCTTGTGCACATGCAGGAGTTCGCGAAGCGTAAACCGCATCAGCTATCCGGCGGCCAGCGCCAGCGTGTTGCACTGGCCCGTAGTCTGGCAAAACGCCCGAAACTCCTGTTGCTTGATGAACCGATGGGCGCGCTGGATAAAAAACTGCGTGACCGTATGCAACTGGAAGTGGTGGACATTCTGGAGCGTGTGGGCGTGACCTGCGTGATGGTCACCCACGATCAGGAAGAAGCCATGACCATGGCCGGACGTATCGCCATTATGAACCGCGGTAAGTTTGTGCAGATTGGCGAACCTGAGGAGATTTATGAACACCCGACCACCCGCTACAGCGCAGAATTTATCGGCTCGGTTAACGTGTTCGAAGGTCTGCTTAAGGCGCGTGAGGATGACGGTCTGGTGATTGACTCGCCGGGGCTGGTTCATCCGCTGAAGGTGGATCCGGATGCCTCTGTTGTCGATAACGTGCCGGTCTATGTTGCGCTGCGCCCGGAGAAAATTATGCTCTGCGAAGAGCCGCCTGCTGACGGTTATAACTTCGCCGTGGGTGAGGTGGTGCATATTGCCTACCTCGGGGATCTGTCGATTTATCACGTTCGTCTGCAAAGCGGACAAATGATCAGTGCGCAATTGCAGAACGAGCACCGCTATCGTAAAGGCACCCCGACATGGGGCGACGAAGTTCGCCTGTGCTGGGATGCCGACAGTTGTGTGGTTCTGACGGTTTAAGGAGCGGTGATGAGTACACTTGAACCACCGACCCGCGTCGAAAAACCGGGCGGTTTTAACCTGTGGCTGGCGCGTTTTCAGATGAAGCACGGGCGCAAGTTCGTTATTGCGCTGCCTTATATCTGGTTAATCTTACTGTTTTTGCTGCCATTCCTGATTGTCTTCAAAATCAGCCTGGCAGAGATGGCGCGCGCTATCCCACCCTATACCGATCTGGTGGAGTGGGCTGATAACCAGCTTACCATTTCGCTCAATATCAATAACTTCCTGCAACTGACCGACGATCCGCTCTATTTTGAAGCGTATCTCCAGTCATTACAGGTAGCGGCGGTGTCGACGATCTGCTGTCTGGTATTGGGGTATCCGCTGGCCTGGGCCGTTGCGCACAGTAAGCCATCGACGCGAAATATTCTCTTGTTGCTGGTCATCTTGCCTTCATGGACCTCTTTCCTGATTCGCGTCTATGCCTGGATGGGGATTTTGAAAAGTAACGGCGTGCTGAATAATTTCCTGATGTGGCTGGGGATTATCGATCAGCCGCTGACGATTCTGCACACCAACCTGGCGGTCTATATCGGTATTGTGTATGCCTATCTGCCGTTTATGGTGCTGCCTATCTATACCGCGTTGACGCGTATTGATTATTCGCTGGTTGAAGCATCGTTGGATCTGGGCGCCCGGCCGCTGAAAACGTTCTTTAGCGTGATCGTGCCGTTGACCAAAGGGGGCATTATCGCCGGCTCCATGCTGGTGTTTATCCCGGCGGTGGGCGAGTTCGTGATCCCGGAACTGCTCGGTGGCCCGGACAGCATTATGATTGGCCGTGTCCTGTGGCAGGAGTTCTTTAATAACCGCGACTGGCCGGTGGCCTCGGCGGTGGCGATTATTATGTTGCTGCTGCTGATAGTGCCGATCATGTGGTTCCATAAACATCAGCAGAAACAGATGGGAGATAACGCATGAACAACTTGCCGGTAGTGCGTTCCCCGTGGCGTATTTTGATTCTGGTGCTGGGGTTCACGTTCCTCTATGCGCCGATGCTGATGCTGGTCATTTATTCGTTTAACAGCTCCAAACTGGTGACCGTGTGGGCCGGGTGGTCAACACGCTGGTATAGCGAGTTGTTCCATGATGACGCCATGATGAGCGCCGTGGGTCTGAGCCTGACCATTGCCGCCTGCGCCGCCACCATGGCGGCGATCCTTGGGACGATTGCGGCAGTAGTGATGGTGCGCTTTGGCCGTTTCCGTGGCGCCAACGGCTTTGCGTTTATGATTACCGCACCGTTGGTGATGCCGGATGTGATCACCGGGCTCTCGCTGTTGCTGCTGTTTGTTGCCCTGGGCCATGCGATTGGCTGGCCGTCGGATCGCGGCATGCTCACTATCTGGCTGGCGCATGTGACCTTCTGTACGGCTTATGTCGCGGTGGTTATCTCCTCTCGTCTGCGTGAACTCGACAGGTCAATTGAGGAGGCGGCGATGGACCTTGGCGCGACGCCGCTGAAAGTGTTCTTTGTTATTACGCTGCCGATGATCATGCCAGCGATTATCTCGGGCTGGCTGCTGGCGTTTACGCTGTCACTCGACGATCTGGTTATCGCCAGCTTCGTGTCTGGCCCGGGGGCGACAACGCTGCCGATGCTGGTCTTCTCCAGCGTGCGTATGGGGGTGAATCCGGAGATCAACGCCCTGGCAAGCCTGATTCTGGGCGTCGTGGGGATTGTTGGTTTAATCGCCTGGTATCTGATGGCGCGCGCGGAAAAGCAGCGAGTGCGCGATATCCAGCGTGCAAGACAAGGATAATGATTCTAGAATCTTAAACGTTGTGTCGCAAATGCCGCGCTTGTCGCGGCATTTTTCACAGGGAATACAGCACATTGGGATTCTTTACTAAAGCACATCAGTCGCACGCTCGTCCGAATGTACCCGCACTGGTACAGGTGGCGGCTATCGCCATTATTCTTATCCGCTGCGTGGATGTCTTCATGCTCTGCAATGTGCTGGGCGTACGGGGGATGATTGACTTCGTGGTGCGCAGTGCACAAACCTGGAGCCTGACGCTGATTTTCTTCGGCAGCCTGGTGTTGGTCTTTGTTGAAATTCTCTGTGCCTTTTCCGTGGTGAAGGGGCGAAACTGGGCGCGATGGCTGTATCTGTTGACGCAAATTATTGCCACAGGTTACCTGTGGGCGGCCTCGCTGGGCTATGGTTATCCTGAGCTGTTCAGTATCGCTGGCGAATCGAAACGTGAGATTTTCCGTACGCTCATGATGCAGAAAATGCCCGACCTGCTGGTCCTGTTCCTGCTGTTTGTCCCTTCCCCCAGCCGACGCTTTTTCCGTCTGCAATAACGGGGTACAATCGCCGCCCCGCAATGAAGAAGGTTTTATTATGCAGTGCGCACTCTTTGACGCCAGGCGCTGTCACTCCTGTCAGTGGATTGAACAACCGACTGGCGACCAACTCTGTGCAAAAATGACCGATCTCCGCACCCTGCTGGCGGATTTACCGGTAGCGGAATGGTGCGCGCCGGTTAGCGGCCCGGAACAGGGGTTTCGTAATAAAGCCAAGATGGTAGTGAGCGGCAGCGTGGAGAAACCGCTGCTTGGTATGTTACATCGCGACGGCACACCGGAAGATCTGACCGATTGCCCGCTCTATCCCGCCTCGTTTCAGGCGGTTTTCGCCGTCCTTAAACCTTTTATTGCCCGTGCGGGCTTAACGCCCTACAACGTGGCGCGTAAACGCGGTGAACTGAAATACCTGCTCTTAACCGAAAGCCAGCACACGGGTGGTATGATGCTGCGCTTTGTGCTGCGCTCACAGGCCAAACTTGAGCAGCTACGTGCCGCGCTGCCGTGGTTACAGACGCAGTTGCCGCAGCTTCACGTGATTTCGGTGAATATCCAGCCGGTACATATGGCCATTATGGAAGGGGAGACGGAAATCTTTCTGACTGAGCAGCAGACACTGGCGGAAAACTTCAACGGCGTGCCGCTGTGGATCCGCCCGCAGAGTTTCTTTCAGACCAATCCGGTCGTCGCCAGCGCGCTGTACGCCACGGCACGTGAGTGGGTGAGGGCGTTGCCGGTACGCCATATGTGGGACTTGTTTTGCGGCGTAGGCGGTTTTGGTCTGCATTGTGCCACACCGGAGATGACGCTCACCGGTATCGAAATCGCGCCGGAGGCGATTGCTTGCGCGAAGCAGTCTGCGGCTGAGCTGGGGCTGACCGATTTGCACTTTCAGGCGCTGGACTCCACCCAATTCGCGACCGCTCAGGCAGACGCCCCGCAACTGGTGCTGGTAAACCCGCCGCGTCGTGGGATTGGCCAGGCGCTTTGTGATTACCTGAGCCGGATGGCGCCCCCCTATATTGTCTACTCAAGCTGTAATGCGCAGACGATGGCGAAAGACCTGCAGGCGCTGGCGGGATATCGCATAGAGCGAGTACAGCTATTTGATATGTTCCCCCATACGGCGCATTACGAAGTGCTGACACTGCTGGTGAAATGTTCTACGGTTTAAGGCATTCGCTCATCAGGGGGACTGACTATGCGCGTGCCATCTCGTTACTTATTTCCTCTTCAGCCTGCCGCACCGGGGGCTGGCGTGGTGGGATTCGCCGTTCTGTTTGCGCTGCTGGCCGGGGGGCTTTACGGTGTTTATTGCCTGGTGCGTGATTTTGTGAACACGGGCAATCCTGTTATTTTCGCCGTTGCGCTGTTTATGGTCCTGCTGAGTGTTTCCGGGATGATACATGGGCGTAAGCGGCGCGCAAGGCTCGCGACGCTGGCACAGGCGCGTCAGGGTGAAAGTATCTGTCAGTTTGCGCGGGCGTTTAATCTGCGCGACGTGGACGCCTGGGTCGTTCGCGCCGTCTGGGATACGGTGATGGCGTGGGGCGGGAGCGAGCTTGCGCGGCTGAATTTCCCACTGCAGGCAGATGACAGGCTGGAAATTTTTGCTTTAGACGATGAGGAAGCGCTTTTCGATGCGCTCTCTGATGCGGCGACGCGGGCCGGGCGTACTCTGGATAATCTTGAGAACAACCCCTTTCTGCCACTCAATACGCTGCGCGATATGGTGATGGCCTTGAATGCACAGCCCATGACGCCAGAGCGGCAACAAAAAAGAGACGTCGCTCTGGATGAGGGTAAACAGTGGGTGCAGCCCGGCCAGTGACCCCCGGCAATGCTGTCCGGGGGGGGCCGGCGGAGAGATTATTCGCCCATGCCGTCCGATGTTTTCTTCATCATGTCGTCGTCTTTGCCCATGGTCCCTTTTTTCGCTTTATCGCCGTGCTTCATCGTGCTCTCTTTTTTGGCCATCCCGTCATGTTTCATCGGTGTCTTTTTCTTCATCATGGTGCTGTCGTCTTGCTTTTTCATTCCGTCCTGGCTCATCGCGTCGGCGGCATGGGCGCCAGCCACCCCAAAGGCACAGAGGGCGGCGAGGGTGAGGATCATCTTTTTCATGGTGGTTTCCTTGCAAGGTGAGAGGGGTGTCACCTGACTCTCTTGCATGAACCGGGAAAGTATGGGTGACAGGCCGCAGCTTACGCCTGGACTGGTCACAACTTCCTCACGGAAATATAAATTATTTGTGATAACTCAATGCGCGACTATTGGGTAAGCTAATAAAGAGAGACGCTACCGGAACGGGCTATGGAAACCGCAAAAAAAATACTGCTGGTCGAAGATGATCGGGATATTGCTGGCCTGCTGCGGCTTAATTTGCAGGACGAGGGCTACCAGATTGTTCATGAAGAGGATGGGGCACGCGCGCTCGCCCAGCTTGAAAAGACCGACTGGGACGCGGTGATCCTCGATCTGATGCTGCCGAATGTCGACGGACTGGAGATTTGCCGCCGCATCCGCCAGATGACCCGCTATCTACCGGTCATTATTATCAGCGCCCGAACCAGTGAGACACATCGGGTTCTGGGGCTGGAAATGGGGGCGGATGATTATCTGGCGAAGCCGTTTTCGGTACTGGAACTGGTGGCGAGGGTGAAGGCATTGTTTCGTCGCCAGGAGGCGATGGGGCGTAATCTTCGTCTGGATATGGGCAGTATTGCCTGTCACGGTTTAACCATAGACCCCCTTCCCCGTGAGGTACGTCTGCGCGGCGAGTTGATTGATCTGACGCCGCGTGAGTTCGATCTGCTCTACTGGTTTGCCCGTCACCCCGGCGAGGTTTTTTCCCGTCTGGCGCTACTCGATCAGGTGTGGGGATATCAGCATGAGGGCTATGAGCACACGGTTAATACTCATATAAACCGCCTACGCATGAAGATCGAAAAGGACGCCGCCGCACCGGAAATTATTCTGACCGTCTGGGGTAAAGGTTATAAATTTGCCGTTTCGGAGCGTGAGGGAGAATGATGCGTCGTTTAAGCCTGACTCAGCGCCTGACGCTGGTTTTTACTGTACTGCTCCTGCTCTGCGCCGCCGCAGCCTGTAGCGTGCAACTCTACAGTAGCACCCGTTATGGCGATGCGATGGTGCAACGGCTTTCTGCGGGGCTTGCTCAGCAAATTGCCAGCAGTGAGCCGCTGCTTGATTCGCAGGGCAAAGTGAATCGCCAGACGCTGAAATCCTTGTTTGATCGCCTGATGACGCTCAACCCCAGCGTCGAGCTGTATATGATCTCTGCGGAAGGCGACTTGCTGGCTGATGCCGCGCCGCCGGGGCATCTTCGTCGCGAACATATCGATATTGCCCCGTTGCAGCGCTTTTTATCCGGCGCTGCCTGGCCGGTTTACGGCGACGATCCGCGCAGTGTCGACAAACAAAAAGTCTTTAGCGTGTCGCCGATTCGCCTGGATGGTCAGTTGCGGGGTTATCTTTATATTATTCTGCAGGGCGAGAACCTGAACGCGCTGGCGGATACGGCCTGGCAAAAAGCGCTGTGGAGCGCATTGCTGTGGTCTTTGCTGTTAGTGGCGGTGTTTGGCGCGCTGGCAGGCGGTCTTACCTGGTGGTGGGTGACGCGCCCGGTGAAGAAATTGACCCGCGAGGTGCGTGGGCTGGAACAGGACAGTATCAGCGCCATCAAGCAACTGGCGGCGCGAGTGCCAGATCCGGGAGCGGGAAATGAAGTCGCGGTACTGGAAAACGCCTTTATTGAGCTTTCCCGGCAGATAGCCAGCCAGTGGGATCAACTGGCGGATAATGACCGCCAGCGACGTGAGTTCGTTGCCAACATTTCGCATGATTTGCGTACCCCGCTGACTTCACTACTGGGGTATCTGGAAACCCTTTCAGTGAAGGGCGGACATGTAACGCCGGAAGAGTCGAAGCATTATTTGGGTATCGCCTTGCGCCAGGGCAACAAAGTCCGGCACCTGTCTCAACAGCTGTTTGAACTGGCGCGGCTGGAACATGGTGGCATCAAACCGCAGCCGGAACCCTTCTCGATGGCGGAACTTTTGCAAGATGTGGCACAGAAATTCGACCTGATGGCAGAAACGCGCGACATCCGATTACTGCTGGAGTTGCCCACCAACCTGCCGCTGGTGTATGCCGATTTGTCGATGATGGAACGGGTGCTCACCAATTTGCTGGATAATGCGGTGCGTCATACGCCCAACGGTGGAAAGATTTATCTGCGCGCCCGTCAGCAGGATGACCAGCTTATTGTAGAGGTTGAGGACAACGGGTCCGGAGTACCGGGCGCGCTGCGGGCTACGTTGTTCCAGCGCCCGTCGGTGCTGGACAAGGCCAGTGCGGGAGAGTCGCGCGGCGGGCTGGGGCTGATGATCGTCCGGCGTATGCTGCAACTGCACGGTGGCGATATCCGTCTGGTGGATGCGCAACCGGGTTCCTGTTTCCGCTTTACGCTGCCGTTTCAGGGAGCGTGAGAGCATAAAAAAAGCCGCAATATGCGGCTTTTTTCTGTTTGATTCTGATTACTGCGGGAACCACTGGTCGCTGATTTTCTGGTAAGTGCCGTCAGCCTTGATGGCAGCCAGGGCTGCATTCAGTTTTTCCAGCAGGGCTTTGTTATCCGGACGTACCGCGATGCCAAGACCCGTGCCGAAGTACTGCGGATCGGTTACTTTCGGGGTAGCAACACCCAGTTGCGGGTTGGTTTTCAGCCACTCGTTGACCACCGCGGTATCACCGAACACCCCATCGATACGGCCATTTTTCAGGTCGATAATCGCGTTCTGATAGCTGTCATAAGCGACCGTTTTCACTTCCGGGTGTTTGTCCTGCAGGTATTTCTGATGCGTGGTGCCGTTTTCCATACCAATACGTTTGCCTTTCAGGTCATCGAAGGTTTTATACGCATCTTTTTTGGCGATAACCACGGCGGAGTTGGCGTAGTACGGCTCGGTGAAGGAGACCTGTTTGCTACGCTCCGGAGTGATATCCATGCCGGAGATGACCGCGTCATATTTCTTGAATTTCAGAGACGGGATCAAGCTGTCAAAGGCGTGGTTAGTGAAGGTACAGTCTGCTTTCATCTGCGCGCACAGCGCGTTTGCCAGGTCGATATCAAAACCGACAATCTTGTTATTCGCATCCATGGATTCAAATGGTGGGTAGGTAGCAGAGACACCGAAATTGATTTTGTCTGCGGCGGTTGCGCCAGCAGCGAAAGAGGCAAGCAGTGCGGCCAGAATCAGTTTTTTCATTTTTGGAACTCCTGTCTGTCAATCTTATTGTTTTGCGGTTGCCGTGTCTGAGGCATGGGGCTAACAATGCCATTTAATGAATTTATATGCAATATATTTGATTAAATATTTTATTTTTCACATAAAAAAAGCGAGCACTTAGTAAGTTACTCGCTTTCTTGGTTACTATTTATGCAGTTTCGCCTGATTTAGTTGCGGCGTTCAAATGCCAGTGCTTTACGCTCAATCAGACGCATCATCAGGGTCAGCAGACCATTCACGATAAGATAAATCGCCCCGGCCGCACCAAAAACCATTACGTCGTAAGTGCGTCCGTACAGCAACTGCCCGTGTCCCATCACTTCCATCAGCGTAATGGTATAGGCCAGCGATGTACTTTTGAACACCAGCACCACTTCGTTCGAATAGGACGATAAGGCGCGTTTGAATGCATACGGCAGCAGAATCGCCAGCGTGTCTTTCTTGCTCATCCCCAGCGCGCTACAGGACTGCCACTGGCCTTGCGGAATGGCGCGGATCGCCCCGTAGAACAGCAGCGTGGTATAGGCCGCGCTGTTCAACGAGAGCGCCAGCAAGGCACACAGCCAGGGTTCCGACAGCAGGTGCCAGATAACCGGGTATTCCTGCAGCACCGGGAACTGCCCCGGACCGTAGTAAATCAGGAAGATCTGCACCAGCAGCGGGGTTCCGGTAAACAGGGTGATGTACCCGCGCACAACCCATGACAGCACGGGCGTTTTCAGGGTCAGCACAATGGTGAAGAGCAGCGAGAGAATCAGCGCGGCAATCAGCGACGCTACGGTCAGCGTCAGACTGGTGTGCAGGCCTTTCAGCAGCTCGGGTAAGTACTCAAGCATCAGTCTGGTCTCCGTTCAAAGCGTGTAGCGCGCAGATCAATACGCTTAAGGATCCACTGACTGAGCAGGGTGACCACCAGATAAATCGCTGCCGCCACGATGTACCAGGTAAACGGCTCCTGAGTACGGGTGGCGATACTTTTGGTTTGCAACATCAGGTCATTAACGCTAATAAGCGACACCAGCGCGGTATCTTTCAACAGCACCAGCCACTGGTTGCCAAGGCCCGGCAACGCGTGACGCCACATTTGCGGCATCACCAGACGGAAGAAAATGGCGCTTTTTGACAGCCCCAGCGCCTGGCCCGATTCCCACTGACCTTGCGGTACCGCTTTTAACGCGCCGCGCAAAGTCTGCGAAGCATAGGCGGAGTAGAGCAACGACAGGGCAATCACGCCGCAGAAGAACGGGCTGACGTCAAAATTCTCGATCTGCACCTGAATCGGGATCTGAACAAATCCGAGATTGAGGGTGAAACCGTCAGAAAGGAGTAACAATAGCTGTGACGAGCCGAAATAGATAAACAGCACGACCAGGATTTCTGGTAAGCCGCGCAAAATGGTGACCAGCGCTGAGCCAGCCCACGCAACGGGACGCCATTTGGCTGACTCCCATACCGCAAAGATCATCGCCAGAACCAGGCCGATGACCAGTGCGCAAACGGCAAGGCCGACGGTCATCCCGGCGGCGCTTGCTAATGGAAAAAGTTCATTCATCAAGGATTACTTCTGGAACCATTTGTTGTAGATGGTTTCGTAGGTGCCATCTTTCTTCACTTTTTCCAGCGCAGTGTTGAATTTCTGCTGCAACTCAGTGTTGCCCTGACGAACCGCGATACCCAGACCGGTGCCGAAGTACTCTTTATCCGTGACTTTGTCGCCAACAGCGGCCAGCTTGTCGTTCGCTTTCAGCCATTCGGTAACAACCGCCGTGTCACCAAAGACGGCGTCGATACGGCCATTCTGCAGATCAAGTTTGGCATTCTGATAGCTGTCGTACGGAACGGTGGTGATTTCCGGGTGTTTATCGTTGATGAATTTCTGGTGAGTGGTGCCATTCTGCACGCCCACTTTTTTGCCTTTCAGGGCATCGATACTGGTGTATTTCCCGGTTTGACCCACGAACAGCGCGGAGTTGTCATAGTATGGGGTGGTAAACAGAACCTGTTTCTCACGCTCCGGGGTAATGTCCATACCGGCCATCACGGCGTCGAAACGACGGAATTTCAGGCTGGGGATCAGGCTGTCAAACGCCTGGTTGGTGAAGGTACAGGTGGCATCAATCTCTTTACAGAGCGCGTTTGCCAGATCCACGTCAAAACCGACGATTTTGTTGTTGGCGTCGGTCGATTCAAACGGAGGGTAGCTTGCTTCGGTGGCGAAACGGATAGTCTGCGCTGCGGAAGCAGACAGGCTGACGCTTGCAAGCAGCGCGGCGATCAATACTTTTTTCATTGTCATTTCCCCGAGAACTCAGTGAGATAAATAATATTTAAACGCGTCGGTCTGCGGCGTGGCGAAGCAGCTCGCATCCCCTTGTTCAATAATGTGACCGTTTTCCATATAGACCACGCGGCTGGCGGTTTTGCGCGCCACTTCCACTTCATGGGTTACGATAACCTGCGTAATTCCGGTTTCCGCCAGTTCACGGATGATGCTGACGATTTGCGCGGTAATTTCCGGGTCCAGCGCGGCCGTCGGTTCATCAAACAGCAGTACCTGCGGCTCCATCATCAGGGCGCGCGCAATAGCGACACGCTGTTGCTGGCCGCCGGAAAGATGCAGTGGATAGCGATCGCTGTAGGGCTTAAGACGTAAACGTTTCAGCAGCTTGTCCGCACGGGCAAGCGCCTGATCTTTACTCAGACCCAGCACACGGCAGGGGGCTTCAATCAGGTTCTGGGCTACCGTTAAGTGCGGCCAAAGATTGTATTGCTGAAACACCATACCCACGTTCTGACGCAAATCGCGAATCGCTTTGTCAGAAGGGGCTTTGGCAAAATCGAAATGATTGCCTGCAATGCTTAACTGACCGGAGCGCGGCATCTCAAGCAGGTTCAAAACGCGTAATAAAGAGCTCTTACCCGCGCCGCTCGGGCCGAGCAACACAAGCGTTTCACCCTGCGGGCAGTCAAGCGTAATGTCAAAGAGCGCCTGGTGTGCGCCATAGAAGCAGTTAATGCCGTTTAATTTTATACTCATCGAGGCAATCTAATAGCAATTGAGGCCGCAAATAGTAACGTTCACAGAATAGTTATGCAATATTTGTGCGTTAAAACTTAAATATAAACCGCATTCAGACTTAAACTTAGCACAAAATACCGGGGCGTGATGGAAGCAGGTATAAATGTCGGCATTCACGAGGGAATGCCAGACATTTTGCGGGGATTAATGCATATTTCCCCTTTTCATAGGCATAACGTTATCTATGTTCCACAGACTGGCGTAATGTTCCGGCCGGAGCATGGGCTGCCCCGCCGAGGTAACGCACATCATCTACTGCCCAGCACTGACCTTCACGGATCATCAGCACTTCATCCTGCCAGCTCTGGGAACCCTGGGTCAGGGTGACCCGCAGTGGGATGTTTCGCGCATCGGTGTTCGGGATCGTAGAGGCGCTGGCGACGCTGGCTTTCTCTGGCATCACGGTTCTGCTGGAGAACGGATCGGATTTCAGCAGCGTGGTGTTGCGATTATCTTTGCTGGCTGCGGTGAGCAAAGAAGCCAGATCGTCGCTCAGGTAGGGACGCAGTGCGGAAAAATCATTACTGCGGTGCTCAATGCGATAATCGTAAAATTTTTGAGCAACAGTATCGGGGCCGCCTTCGATACAAGGGCCACTGCGGGTACCGATATCCTTAAACGCTGGTGTAACCGTGGTACAGGCGCTCAGCAGCAGCGCGCACGGTAAAACGAGAGTCAAAGCAGAGTAGCGCATATTGATTTCCTTATTTTCTCTTCGGATATAACCACCTTTCAAGAATAGTGTATTGCTTCGATAATGTGCTTTATAACGCACTGAGTATCAAAAAGGAGACAATGATGCAGTTTTCAACAACACCCACCCTTGAAGGCCAGCCGATTATCGAATACTGCGGCGTGGTCACCGGCGAGGCGATTCTGGGGGCTAATATTTTTCGCGACTTTTTTGCGGGTATCCGCGATATCGTCGGCGGACGTTCAGGCGCCTATGAAAAAGAGTTGCGTAAAGCGCGTGAGATTGCGTTTTACGAGATGGGCGAACAGGCAAAAGCGCTGGGTGCGAATGCTATCGTGGGTATCGATATCGATTATGAAACGGTGGGCAAAGACAGCAGCATGCTGATGGTGAGTGTAAGCGGTACGGCGGTGAAAACACGTTGATGAGCCGTTTTTTATCCTTACTGTTATTAACACTGCTCCTGGCGGGGTGTGCGGGTGAGAAGGGGATCGTCGATAAAGACGGCTACCAGCTCGATACCCGCCGTCAGGCGCAGGCGGCGTACCCGCGTATCAAAGTGCTGGTGGTGCACTACACGGCGGATGATTTTGATGTTTCGCTGGCGACGCTCACGGATAAGCAGGTGAGTTCACACTATTTAATTCCGGCGCACCCACCTGTACACCACGGTAAGCCGCGTATCTGGCAACTGGTGCCAGAAAGTGAGCTGGCCTGGCATGCGGGTATCAGCTACTGGCGTAACGCGACGCGAATCAATGACACCTCTATCGGTATTGAGCTGGAAAACCGTGGCTGGCAAAACGTGGCCGGAGTGAAGCGATTTACTCCCTTTGAGCCTGAACAAATTGCCGCGCTGGTTCCGCTGATGAAAGACATTGTCAGCCGTTACAATATCCCGCCACAGAACGTGGTGGCGCATGCAGATATCGCCCCACAGCGCAAAGATGATCCGGGGCCGCTTTTCCCATGGCGTGAACTGGCGGCACAGGGGATAGGGGCATGGCCGGATGTCGCGCGCGTGGCATTTTATCTGAATGGGCGCTCGCCGTATGAAGCGGTGGATACCGCCTCACTGCTCGATCTGCTGGCGCGCTATGGTTACGAAGTGAAACCGGACATGACCCCAGCGCAACAAAAAAGGGTGATCATGGCTTTTCAAATGCATTTCCGGCCCGCACTGTGGAACGGGGTTGCTGATGCGCAAACGCAGGCGATTGCCGAGGCGTTGCTGGAAAAATATGGTCAGGGGTGACGATGTGTATGGGAAGTCCGTTTAGCGCGGTAACTTGCCATGGTCGCGCAGCCAGTATGCGGTGCGCGAAATGCCTTCATCAACGCTGATAACCGGCTCATACCCCAGCTCGTCTTTTGCCCGGCGGATATCCAGCGTGAAATCAAAGTTCAGCTTGGATACCCCATAATGGGTGAGGGCAGGTTCTTTGGCCGATTTGTCGCCGAAACGTTCCATACTGCGTGCGATCATATCCAGCATCGCATAAGGCACGGAGCGGATGCGGCAGTCCATCCCCAAATCGTCAATCAACTTTTGCACGATGCTGCGTAAAGTGCGCGGCTCGCCGTTGGTGATGTTGTAGGCCCGCCCGGAGGGGAGCGCATCACAGGCGGGCTGGCTTGCCAGCCACATCGCATGTACCGCGTTTTCGTAGTAGGTCATATCGACCAGCGCTTGCCCACCGCGCGGCAATAAGATACTGCGGTAGTGGTGCATCATCTGCGCCAGGCGGGGGATGAAAACTTTATCGTGCGGCCCGAACAGACTCTGCGGGCGTAAAACCGTAAATCGCGTGTTAGGGTTGGCCTGCGCGAGCAGTTGAATCACCTCTTCGCTGGCGGCTTTGCTGCGGGCGAACTCGTTGGCTAAACGCGCCGGACGGAAATCCTCACGGATGTCGTGATGATGGTGGTAGTCGAAATAAAGCGAAGGCGATGAAATATGGATGAAGTTGCGTACGCCCCAGGCCACGGCCCATTCGCCAAGGCGACGGGTTGCCCGGACATTCGCCAGATCGAACGCTGCCTGAGTACCCCAGGGAGAGGTAAAACTGGAGCAGTGCCACAGGGTATCCACGCCGGCGAGCATCACTTTAGCCTGCGAAGAGACCAGCTCGGTCAGATCGGCGTGAATAAACTCAGCGCCCATTTTTGTCAGCAACTCACCCATGGCTTTGTTGCGGCCCGTTGCGCGTACGCTAATGCCTTTTTGACGCAAATATTCGACGGCGTTTCGGCCTAAACCGCTGGTTGCGCCTGTGACCAGAACCTTCATAGCAATCCACTATAGTGACCCGCAATCATTGCGTGCGCATTCTTCCGTGAAATACGGCGGTATGCAATGGGAAACGTGAAAGAATAATGTCTGAATTTACTTTTTTTCTGCGTTTTGTTCTGCCAGTCGCGCAATACGCCGTGCCATGCCCCGAAAAATAAACAGGTGTGCGGGGATCATCAGTAACCAGTAGAGGAGCCCGGGCATACCGTGTGGATGCCACCAGGCGCGCATATCGAGCAGGCGGTGATGGCCTTTGTCGGTGAGGGTAAAGCTCAGGCGACCGAGCCCCGGCGCTTTCATCCCAAACAGCAGTGCCAGTTGCTCTTGCGGCTCGGCGATAATCACTTTCCAGCTATCGACCTGATCGCCTGGCTGCAAAAACGGACGTTGCGGACGGCCTTTCGCCAGACGATGGCCGATCAGATGGTCCAGCGCGGCGCGGGTTTGCCAGAGAATATTGCCAAAAAAGTAGCGCTCTTTACCGCCGATCTTGTTAACCACCGCCCACAGCGCGTCGAGGCTGGCGGCGGTTTCAACAGTAAAGCCCGCCTGTTTGGGAAAATAGCCGTATTGCGGACGCCAGCGCGCAAATGCCTGCGGGGAGTAGCCCCAGTCGCTGGAATTCACCAGTTTCTCCTCTTCGCGAAGCGTGCGACGAACCGCCTCGTCGAAAGTGATCAGGGTTTGCGGGATGAGTTCGCGAAGGGGACCATCGTCAGCCAGCAGGTCGTGCTTTAAGCCCTGAATCAGCGCGCGCGCGATGGTCGGCGGCACCGACGTAATGACCTGTAAAAACCAGACAGAGATAAGCCGGGTGGGGAGAGGGATGGGGATCAGCGGCCGGGTCACGCCGCTGACCGCCATAAAGTGTTCAAACTGTTGCTGGTAGCTCAGCGTTTCGGGGCCGGCGGCCTCGAAAACCCGATGCTCCTGCGCCGGGTGGTGGCGCAATTCCAGCAGATAGTGCAGCAGATTCTCCAGCGCGATAGGGGTCGTACGTGAACGTACCCACAGCGGCGGCGTCAATACCGGCAGGTTGTATACCATATCGCGCATCACTTCAAACGCGGCCGAACCTGCGCCAACGATAATTCCGGCGCGCAGTTCCGTAACAGGAACACCTGCGTCACGCAGGATATCGCCGGTGAGCTGGCGGGCAATCAGGTGACTGGAATCACTGGATCCTTTGGCCTGCAGTGAGCTGAGAAAAATCACCTGCCGGACCGGGCATTGCCGCAATGCATCGCGCACGTTGAGGGCTATTTGTCGCTCCTGGGCGATGAAATCGCCGCTCTCGCCCATGCTATGCACCAGGAAATAGAGCGTATCGATACCCTGAAGCAGTGCCGGCAGATTGTCCGGCCAGATAAGATCCGTTTCATGGCAGCTTACTCCCGGCAACTGCTGCTTTTGCAGACGAGAGAGTTGGCGTGCCACCGCGAGAATCTCATGACCCTGCTGACTTAACGCCTGGATCAGGTGCTGACCAATGTAGCCACTGGCCCCGAGCACCAGAATACGTTGCGACACACCCGACTCCTTAACGCTGCAAAAACGCCTGCCAGTGCGAAACGACATTGGCAAGCTGCTCGCGGCTGACGTCCAGATGGGTCACCAGGCGTACAATCGGTGAAGCGTTAATCAGTACATCGCGTTCATGCATAAAGGCACCGAGCGCCGCCGCGTTTTCTTCCCCTACGCGGACAAACAGCATATTGGTGTCATTGCGCATCACGTCGGCGCCAATTTCACGCAACTGCGTCGCCAGCCAGGCTGCGTTGTCGTGATCTTCTTTCAGTCGCTGGACATTATGCTCAAGCGCGTAGAGACCGGCTGCCGCCAGTATCCCGGCCTGACGCATGCCACCGCCGGTCATTTTACGCCAGCGAGTGGCGCGCCTGATGTAGTCCTTGCTTCCCACCAGCAGTGACCCGACGGGCGTGCCAAGACCTTTGGAGAGGCAAATGGTGAACGAGTCGCAGTATTGAGTGATGTCGCGCAGCGTGCAGCCATATTCCACTACGGCATTGAAAATGCGTGCGCCATCAACGTGCAACGCAAGGTTATGCTGACGGGTGAATTCCCACGCCTGGCGCAGGTAGTCTCGCGGCAGGACTTTCCCGTTGTGGGTGTTTTCCAGGCTTAGCAGCCGGGTGCGGGCAAAGTGGATATCGTCCGGTTTGATCTTCATGGCCACTTTATCGAGCGGCAGGCTGCCGTCAGGCGCAGCGTCGATCGGCTGTGGCTGGATACTGCCCAGTACCGCGGCGCCACCGGCTTCGTAGAGGTAATTGTGCGCGGCCTGACCGACAATGTACTCTTCCCCTCGCTCGCAATGGCTGAGCAACGCCACCAGGTTTGCCTGGGTACCCGTAGGCAAAAACAACGCCGCTTCCTTGCCGCCCAGTTCAGCCGCGTAACGCTGCAGTTCATTGACGGTCGGGTCATCCCCGTAAACATCGTCCCCGACCGGCGCTGTCAGCATCTGTTCCAGCATGGCGCGCCCCGGACGGGTAACGGTATCACTGCGTAAATCGATCACGATAATTTCCTTATTTACTGGCGGTAGTGCCTCCTGTTTTACCTGAGCCAGTTCGTTTTCGCCAGTTCCATCACCTCATCGCCGCGTCCGTTGATAATGGCGCGCAACATATAAAGGCTAAAGCCTTTGGCCTGTTCCAGTTTGATTTGCGGCGGGATAGCCAGCTCTTCTTTCGCTACCACTACATCGACCAGCACCGGGCCATCAATCGAAAACGCCCGCTGGAGCGCTTCATCCACATCGGCGGATTTTTCCACCCGGATACCGGTTATCCCACATGCTTCGGCAATACGGGCGAAATTGGTATCGTGCAGCTCTGTACCATCGGTGAGATAGCCACCGGCTTTCATCTCCATCGCCACAAAACCGAGCACACTATTGTTAAAAACGATGATTTTGACAGGCAGCTTCATCTGCACCACGGAGAGAAAATCCCCCATCAGCATGCTAAAACCGCCATCGCCGCACATCGCCACCACCTGGCGTTGCGGATGCGTCGCTTTCGCCCCCAGAGCCTGCGGCATCGCATTGGCCATCGACCCGTGGTTGAACGACCCCAGCAGACGGCGCTTACCGTTCATTTTCAGATAACGTGCGGCCCAGACGGTAGGCGTGCCTACATCGCAGGTGAAAATGGCGTCGTCGCTGGCGAAGTGGCTAATCTGTTGCGCCAGATATTGCGGATGGATGGCTTTTTCACTGGGTTTTGCCAGATCGTCCAGGCCTTTGCGTGCATCACGGTAATGCTCCAGCGCTTTGTCCAGAAAGCGACGATCGGTTTTTTCTTCCAGCAGCGGAAGCAGGGCGGTGAGGGTGGCATTAATATCGCCCACCAGCGCCATATCTACTTTACTGTGTGCGCCAATACTGCCCGGATTGATATCAATCTGAATAATTTTGGCATCCGTGGGATAAAAGGCGCGATAGGGGAACTGGGTACCGAGCAGGATTAACGTATCGGCATTCATCATGGTATGGAAACCCGATGAGAAGCCAATTAACCCGGTCATACCGACATCATACGGGTTGTCATACTCCACATGCTCTTTACCGCGCATGGCATGCACAACAGGGGCTTTCAGTTTACCGGCAAATTCAATCAGCGCACGGTGCGCGCCCGCGCAACCGCTGCCGCACATCAGGGCAATATTGCTGGAATAACGCAGCAGCTGCGCCAGTTTTTTTAATTCTTCCTCCGTGGGCACCACGACTGGTTGCGGAGCCGGATACCAGTGGCTGCTGGCGGTCTCCGGCGCCGGTTTCAACGCCACATCGCCGGGTAAGACGACGACGGAAACGCCACGATTAAGCACGGCTTTGCGCATGGCGATGGCCAGCACCTGCGGGATCTGTTCGGGTGTGGAGACAAGCTCACAATAGTGGCTGCATTCACGGAACAACTCTTGCGGGTGGGTCTCCTGAAAATAACCGCTGCCGATTTCGCTGGAGGGAATATGGGCGGCAATCGCCAGCACCGGCACGTGGTTGCGATGACAGTCGAACAGCCCGTTAATCAGATGCAGGTTGCCAGGTCCACAGGAACCCGCACAGACCGCCAGCTCACCGGTGAGTTGTGCTTCCGCGCCTGCCGCAAAGGCGGCGACCTCTTCATGACGTGTCGACATCCAGTCAATGGTGCCCATGCGGTTAAGGCTGTCACTCAATCCGTTTAACGAATCTCCGGTTACCCCCCAAATGCGTTTCACGCCTGCCTGTTCAAGTGTACTGGCGATATATGCGGCCACAGTCTGTTTCATCGTTACGCCTCCATGTTGTTGTTCCGTCTACAAGCGTAGTCGATGAAATGTCATTAATTGTGCGTAAATTGCCCCTAATTAGTTAGGGCTTTATTTATTTTCATATTAGGAATAATCTGCTTTTGTCGAATAAAAATAGGAATCATTTCAAATGGTTAAATCATTGTTAAATTCTGTTAATAAGATGTTGGCACATGAAGATTTTGGGCGTCTGCTGCTGCGTTTGACGGTGGGTGGATTAATGTTGTTCCACGGCCTTCATAAACTCATTGGCGGCATTGATGGCATTGCGGGGATGCTGGTGGCGAAAGGTTTACCGGGTTTTATCGCGTATGGCGTGCTGATCGGGGAAGTGGTTTGCCCGGCCCTGATTATTCTCGGCATTCTGCTGCGACCAGCGGCCCTGGTACTGGCTTTTACGATGGTGGTTGCATGGCTGATGGTCGACGTAAGCGCCACCTTTGAATTGGAAAAAACCGGCGCATGGGCGATTGAAAGCCTGGTCTATTTCTTTGTTGCGGCGCTGGCACTGGCCTTCCTGGGCGCGGGGCGTTACTCCGTTGCGCCAGCTGAGTGGCGTTGAGGCATAAAAAAAGCCCTTCCTGAAAAGGAAGGGCTTTCGCTTATCAGGATTCTGGCGTTTATGCCAGAACCAGATCGCTTTCCGGGTGGCAGGAACAGGCCAGAACATACCCCTCAGCAATTTCCTGTGGTGTCAGTGTCATGGTGCTGGTGACGCTGTACTTACCGGATATCACCTTCGTTTTACACGAACCGCAGACACCTGCGCGACAGGCGGCATTGACCGGCACCTTGTTACTTTCGAATGCTTCCAGCAATGTGGTGCCAACCGGGCCGTAAAACGCTTTCGCGGGTTGCAGTTTCGTAAATTTCAGCCCGCTGGTTGCCGCTTCGGCCACGGGGGTGAAGAACTTCTCGTTAAAGAACTGCGTTACGCCCAGCGCCTTAACATCCTTCTCTACCTGGTCCATATACGGCGCGGGTCCACAGGTCATGACAGTGCGCGCGGCAAGGTCCGGGACGCTACGCAGGATCTCTTGTGTCAGACGACCGGCAAGGTAGCCTGCGGTGGCGTTGTTTTCCGCCACCAGCGTTACCGGGTAGTTTTGCCACTCGTCGGCAAAAATCACATCCTGCGGTGAGCGCACGCTAAAAATAACCTGCACATCAGCCTGCGGGCGGTATTTTGCCAGCCAGCGGCGCATCGACATGATCGGTGTTACCCCACAGCCCGCCGCCAGCAAGAGCAATTTATCGCTGGTCTTGTTGTCGCAGGTAAATTCCCCTTGCGCATCAGACAGCCAGAGATAATCGCCGCGTTTGACGTCTCGCGTCAGCCACTCTGAGCCCAGACCGCCATCGAGACGACGGATAGTCAACGTGATGTACTCACTTACTCCCGGCGTGGAGGAGAGGGTATACGCACGCATCTGCTCAGCGCTGTTGCGAATACTTACCAGCGCATACTGGCCGGCACGGTACGGGTAATAATCATGGCATAACAGCGACAGCGTCCAGACATCCGGTGTTTCTTGTTGGATATGGTGAACCTGCATACGCCACGGACACTGCGGGGTTGGCATCGTCATTCTCTGCTCCTTATGCGCCCAGTAACTGCTGCATATCCTGCTCTACGGTCGTGATGGAACGCAGACCGAATTTCTCATTCAGTACCGCCAGCAGATCTGGCGTCAGGAAGCCAGGTGCGGTTGGCCCGGTAACGATATTAGTTACGCCCAAAGACAGCAGCGTCAGCAGAATGACGATCGCTTTTTGCTCAAACCAGGAGAGCACCA
The DNA here is from genome assembly GCA_901456055.1 of Phytobacter ursingii. Lineage (GTDB taxonomy): Bacteria > Pseudomonadota > Gammaproteobacteria > Enterobacterales > Enterobacteriaceae > Phytobacter > Phytobacter ursingii. Next base: position 76,701 of record CABDWT010000019.1, on the reverse strand, counting down.
GCGACAGCGGCAGGTCGTTCACGCCGCAGCCCAGTTTCTCTGCCAGCGTGACGGCAAGAATAATGGCCGAGTAGGCGTCGTTACATTGACCGGCATCGATCAGGCGCGGCAGACCTTCGATAGTGCCGAAGTCCAGCTTGTTGAAGCGGTATTTTCCGCAGGCCAGGGTCAGGATCAAACAGTTATCCGGTACGCTGGTGGCGAAATCGGTGAAATAGTTACGTTCACCGCGTGCGCCATCGCAGCCGCCCAGCAGGAAGACGTGACGCAGTTTTTCGCGGCTTACCAGATCAATCAGGGTATCCACTGCGCCCAGCAGTGTCTGACGGCCAAAACCAACGGTGATCAAATGTTCGATTTCGCTGTACGGGAAGCCCGCCAGTTGTTTTGCCTGATCGATAACCGGAGTGAAGTCATCGCCTTCCAGATGGTTCACGCCCGGCCAGCCAACGATGCTGCGGGTCCAGATGCGGTCATCATAGGCACCGACGGTCGGGTCAATGATGCAGTTTGAGGTCATCACGATGGGGCCTGGGAAACGGGCAAATTCAACCTGCTGGTTCTGCCAGCCGCTACCGTAGTTACCGACCAGATGTTTATATTTGCGCAGTTCCGGATAGCCATGGGCTGGCAACATTTCGCCGTGGGTATAGACATTAACACCCGTGCCTTCGGTCTGTTGCAACAGGTTATGCAGGTCTTTCAGGTCATGTCCGGAAATCAGGATGCATTTACCGGCAACCGCCTTCACATTGACCTGAGTCGGGGTCGGGTGGCCATAGGCGGTCGTTTCGCCCGCATCCAGGATGCTCATCACTTTAAAGTTCATCTGACCGATTTCCATCGAGCAGTTGAGCAGGGCGTTCATGTCAGCAGGCCAGGTGCCCAGCCACGCCATAATTTTATGGTACTGCGCGTAAATCTCGTTGTCGTACTGCCCGAGAACATGCGCGTGCTCCATATAGGCTGCGGCCCCTTTCAGACCGTACAGGCACAGCAGGCGCAGGCCGAGAATATTTTCGCCAATCACCGCTTTATCAATATTGGGTGTGAACGCAGCCGCCTGGCGCTGCAGGTCGCCCAGGTCGTCGCTGACCAGTTGCAGATCTGCCATCGGGTTATCGACAGTGGCTGCCGGGTCTTTGCTCAGACACTGTGCTTTTAACGCGTCACGATAAGCAATCGCTTCACGCGCATAGCCGACGATACGGGCAGAATCAAAGTTGACGTTGGTCAGCGTGGAAAAGAATGCGCGCGGGGCAAAGTTATCGATTTCGTGATCGATAATGCCATATTCACGCGCTTTGCTGGCCCAGGCAGACAGCCCTTGCAGCGCGGCGATCAGAAGATCCTGGAGGTCCGATGTTTCGGCCGTTTTGCCGCACATACCCTGCGCATACGCGCAGCCGTCACCAGCCGGGGTACGGATGGTCTGTTCACATTGCACACAAAACATAGTCACACCCTATAAATTAAAGTTATATTTGAAATGCATGTTTAAGATTATGCTGCTCCCGAAAGGCTTAAAAGATGTTTTTTATGCAATGTGCAGGGAGATTGATTTAGCGCAATTTTAGTGTCGCCGATCTACCGCTTAGGGAGTAAATGTTAAAAGAGAAGGCGCACTGAATAATAAAGAGAATGATTAGCGATACCGCAGATTGCGAAGATACCGGCATCTTTCTTGCGCGAAAAACGCCGGTTGCTGCTTCAATACAGAAGCGGGGGCTGAGATCAGGCAAAGTAAAATGTATACATAAATTAAGCCAATAATTTATTGGCTTAATTTGAATTAATCTCGTTTTTCCAGCAGTGTGCGATACAACATACCGCCAAGGATGCCGCCAATAATGGGCATTGCCCAAAATAGCCATAATTGATTCAACGCCCAGCCCCCCTGAAAAAGTGCCACGGCGGTGCTACGAGCTGGATTAACAGAGGTATTTGTTACAGGGATACTGATTAAATGTATCAGCGTTAAAGCAAGACCGATGGCGACAGGAGCAAAGCCAGCAGGTGCATATTTATCCGTTGCACCAAGAATAACTAACAGGAATCCACAGGTGAGTACAATTTCAATAATGATGGCGGAGGTCATAGAATATTGACCAGGCGAATGTTCGCCGTAGCCATTTGATGCAAAGCCGCTGGCGGCAGCATCAAAGCCCGCTTTACCACTTGCAATCAGGTATAGCACGCCGGCAGCAATTATCCCGCCAACCAGTTGAGCAATGATATAACCGATAATCTCTTTTGCCGGGAAACGACCACCAGCCCATAATCCCAGAGTTACGGCAGGATTAAAATGTCCACCAGAAATATGCCCGACAGCGTAAGCCATCGTTAATACGGTTAAACCAAATGCCAGCGCTACGCCGACAAAACCAATTCCCAGCTCAGGAAATGCAGCGGCTAATACCGCACTCCCGCAACCACCAAATACCAGCCAGAATGTACCGAAACATTCTGCCGCTAATTTTCTAAACATAATGTCCTCAATAAATTTTACGTCCTGTGAAGACAGCCATATACATTTCGCTGGCTGTTGAGTCACAATTTTAGAAATAATGGCGAGTGAGAACCAGCCCAATAAATGGCTTTAATTTGATTTAGGGCAAGGTGATGATAATAGCGTTACGCTGCTCGAAAAAACGCAGTGAATAATAATTTCGAATGAAAGACCCAATTCGGTAAGAAATAAATCAGAAGCGCGTCGATAAGCTGAATCATGTTCATGGATGCTTAATCTATGATAAATACCGTGTTTTGCCCCGTATCATGCCGCTATACTTGAGCTAACTTAATGGAAAAAAGAGATATTTCCCGGAGGGGCTATGATTCTGGAGCGCGTAGAGATTGTCGGGTTTCGCGGTATCAATCGGCTATCGCTGATGCTGGAACAAAACAACGTCCTGATCGGGGAAAATGCCTGGGGTAAATCAAGCCTGCTGGATGCGCTGACGCTGTTGCTCTCGCCGGAGACGGATTTATATCATTTTGTGCGTGAAGATTTTTGGTTTCCACCGGGCGATATCCAGGGGCGTGAGCACCATTTGCACATTATCCTGACGTTTCGTGAATCAGAACCGGGACGATACCGTACACGCCGTTATCGACCACTCCTGCCGTGCTGGGTGGCCAGTGATGATGGTTATCAGCGTCTGTTTTATCGTCTGGAAGGAGAGCTGGCGCAAGATGATAGTGTGATGACGTTGCGCAGCTTTCTTGATGCTCAGGGACAGGCGCTGCTACTCGATGATATTGATGATATGGCACGCCATCTTATCCGTCTGATGCCAGTGCTGCGTCTGCGCGATGCGCGCTTTATGCGACGTATCCGCAATGGCTCGCTGCCGGAGACACTGGAAGTGGAAGCAACGGCGCGTCAACTGGATTTTCTCTCCCGGGAACTGGTGACCCACCCGCAAAATCTGACGGACGGGCAAATTCGTCATGGATTGTCAGCAATGGTACAACTGCTGGAGCACTATTTTGCTGAACAGGGCAGTGGTCCGTCCCATCAGCGCCTGATGCGCCGTCGTTCTCACGATGAGCAGCGTAGCTGGCGCTACCTCGATATCATTAACCGTATGATTGATAAACCCGGCGGACGTATGTACCGGGTCATCCTGCTGGGCTTTTTTTCGACGTTATTACAGGCTAAAGGGACCGTGCGCCTGGATCGCGATGCGCGACCGCTTTTGTTGGTTGAGGATCCGGAGACGCGACTGCACCCCATTATGCTTTCCGTCGCCTGGCAATTGCTTAACTTACTGCCCTTACAGCAAATTACGACCACTAACTCCGGGGAGCTGCTTTCACTCACCCCGGTTGAGCATGTGTGCCGCCTTGTGAGGGAGTCGTCACGGGTTGCCGCATGGCGCCTGGGGCCGGGTGGAATGAACGCGGAGGAGGGACGGCGCATTGCCTTTCATATCCGGTTTAATCGCGCGTCGGCGTTGTTTGCCCGCTGTTGGCTTCTGGTAGAGGGCGAAACAGAGACCTGGGTGATTAACGAACTGGCGCGGCAGTGTGGGCATCATTTCGATGCGGAAGGGATTAAGGTGATCGAGTTCGCCCAGTCCGGGTTAAAACCCTTGATCAAATTCGCCAAACGCATGGGGATAGAATGGCATGTGCTGGTCGACGGTGATGAAGCTGGCAAAAAATATGCGGCTACGGTGCGCAGTCTGCTGAACGAGGAACGTGATCAGGTGCGCGAACACTTAACCGAGCTGCCGGCGCTGGACATGGAGCATTTTATGTTTCGCGAGGGGTTTGACGATGTGTATCGCCGTGTGGCGCAGTTGCCTGAAAATGTGCCGATGAATATGCGCCGCGTCATTATCAAAGCGATTCATCGTTCGTCGAAACCGGATTTAGCGATTGAAGTTGCGATGGAGGCGGGGCGGCGGGGCGTGGAATCGGTGCCGCTGCTCCTGCGTAAGATGTTCTCCCGCGTACTCTGGCTGGCACGCGGGAGAGCTGATTAGCGTTGCAAAATCTGACGCATCTGATTTTGTAATGAATCCAGTAATTCATAGCGGCGGCGGTACTCCGCGCGTTTTTTACTGGCGATCTCTTCCATGGTTTTACGCGCTATAAACATGGGCAGGCGGAAGGTCCCCTCGGCGGTATGCTCTCCGCTGAGCGATTCCCAGAAGCTGTCGTAGTCCGCGTGTAACTTGTCCTGTTTTTTCTTACGGTAGCGCCAGCTTTGATAAATATGCGTGTCATTACCGACGGCAATTATCTGCTCGATATCCAGGTAAGACGCCAGTTCCGTACATGCTTCCAACAGCAGGCGTTTCGGAAATAAGCCATGACAACTCTTGGTTGCGGCCTGGATAGCATCATGGGGAACATTCGCTTTTGCGCCCTGTAAGCCGCCGATAAACAGTGTGCGTTTCCCTTCATATTGACACAACGCGAAGGTCATTCCCGCCAGTTGGGTACGCTGTTCATCGCAGAAAACCAGTGTCGCTTCGCCTTCTTTATCCAGCATCGGGTCCGAATAAAAACGGATGTTGTACAGTTCCCCATTTTTGCCGGTCAATTCGGCAAAAGTGATGCCCTGCGGAGTAAAAAAGCTTGAACGCACAGCGGTGGGTAAGCGCGCACAAAGGGTTGTGTAATGATAATCGAGTGCAGCGAGTGTTTTTTTCTCATCGAAAGTTAATGACAACCACGGGCGATGTAATCGACATGGCAGGCCAGGCTGTGCATTGAGCATGAGTAATAAATCAGGGTGCTGCGCCAGGCTGGAGAGCAGTTTCGCGGTACCAAGCGGTTTGAGTAACGAACGCAGTACAAATTTTTGCCGGTAGGATGGATTTTTCCAGGCAAGGCCTGGCGTTAATTTGCCACTGGCAAGATGAAAAAAAAGTTGCCAGCCTGTTTTAACAGAGAGTACTGGTGAAGTGATTCCAGCGATAGTGGACATGACACAAAACTCGAATTGTTATCGTAGTGCCAATATTTCAACAAAATGTATTTCAACACCGAATAAATGAATTATGTGAAAAAAGAGAAGATTCAGTTTCGTTGAGTAAATGTTTAATGAATACTGGCATCAATAGAGTCAGTTTGGATATCTGGAAAAGTTATGAATTTGAAGGGAAGAAGTCGAAAAATCTGGCTGGTGCTGATAGTACTGTTCGTACTGACGGCAATATGGCTCTTTAAGCAGTTGAATGCACCGGTGCCTCACTATCAAACATTGATCGTTCGCCCCGGCGAGTTGCAGCAGAGTGTACTGGCGACCGGTAAGCTGGATGCGTTACGCAAAGTGGATGTTGGCGCTCAGGTCAGCGGGCAGCTCAAGACGCTGTCGGTCAATATCGGCGACAAAGTTAAAAAAGATCAACTGCTCGGCGTTATCGATCCAGAACAGGCAACAAACCAGATCAAGGAAGTGGAAGCGACCCTGATGGAATTGCATGCGCAACGCCGTCAGGCGCAGGCGGAGCGCAAACTGGCTGCGGTCACGCTCGCGCGTCAGCAACAACTGGCTAAAACGCACCTTATCTCGCGCCAGGATCTGGATACGGCAATTACCGATCTGGCGGTCAAAGAGGCGCAAATTGGCACTATCGATGCCCAGATTCAACGTAATCAGGCGACGCTCGACACAGCGAAAGCCAATTTTGATTACACCCGCATTGTTGCGCCTATGGCGGGCGAGGTGACGGAAATTACCACTTTGCAGGGCCAGACGGTTATCGCCGCTCAGCAGGCCCCGAATATTCTGACGCTGGCGGATATGAGTACCATGCTGGTGAAAGCACAGGTATCCGAGGCCGATGTCATTCACCTCAGGCCGGGACAGAAAGCCTGGTTCACCGTGCTGGGCGACCCGGAAACCCGCTATGAAGGCAAACTGAAGGATATTCTTCCCACGCCGCAAAAGGTGAATGACGCTATTTTTTACTATGCGCGTTTCGAGGTACCTAACCCGCAAGGTGTTCTTCGCCTTGAAATGACGGCGCAGGTACATATTCAGTTAACAGGTGTGAAAAATGTCCTCACCGTGCCGCTAGCGGCATTAGGCGATCCGGTGGGTGATAACCGTTACAAAGTGAAAGTGCTGCGTAACGGTGAAGTACGCGACCGTGAAGTGACGCTGGGCGCCCGCAATGATACTGATGCTGAGGTGACAAAAGGGCTGGATGCCGGAGAGGAGGTGGTCATTTCGGAAATCAAACCCGGGGCTAAAAAATGACGGCGCTGCTCGAGCTTAAAGATATTCGTCGTAGTTATCCTTCCGGTGACGGGCGGGTGGACGTTCTTAAAGGTATCACCCTTGATATCCACGCCGGTGAGATGGTGGCGATTGTCGGAGCTTCCGGGTCCGGTAAGTCGACCTTGATGAATATACTTGGCTGCCTGGATAAGCCGACCAGCGGCAGCTATCGGGTTGCCGGGATTGATATTTCAACACTCAATGGCGATGCGCTTGCCAGACTGCGGCGCGAACACTTCGGTTTCATCTTTCAGCGTTATCATCTGTTATCACATCTTACTGCAGCGCAGAACGTCGAAGTCCCCGCCGTCTATGCAGGCGTTGAACGTAAGGCGCGGCTGGCGCGGGCAAAGGAACTGCTGGCGCGACTGGGGCTGGGTGAACGGATGGCGTATCCACCTTCACAGCTTTCCGGCGGGCAACAGCAACGCGTCAGTATCGCGCGCGCTCTTATGAACGGCGGGCAGGTTATCCTGGCTGACGAACCGACCGGCGCACTGGATAGCCATTCGGGTGAAGAGGTGATGGCTATCCTGCACCAGCTTCGCGATCGTGGCCACACGGTCATTATTGTCACCCACGATGCGGAAATTGCCGCTCAGGCTGAAAGGGTAATCGAAATCCGCGATGGCGAGATAATCACTAATCCTCCCTCAGCGAAGCATGGCAACGCGCCGAAGACGATGCGTACTGGAGCGGAGCCCGGCAACTGGCGACAATTTTCCGGGCGTTTCCAGGAAGCACTGATGATGGCGTGGCGGGCGATGGCGGCAAACAAGATGCGTACCTTGCTCACCATGCTCGGTATCATTATTGGCATTGCCTCGGTGGTATCTATTGTGGTGGTGGGTGATGCCGCGAAACAACTGGTACTGGCTGATATTCGTGCCATCGGCACCAACACCATTGATGTCTATCCCGGTAAAGATTTTGGCGATGACGACCCGCAGTACCAACAGGCGCTGAAATATGACGATATGGTTGCCATTCAGAAGCAGCCGTGGGTGCGGTCGGCCACACCTTCTGTCTCGCAAAACCTGCGTCTGCGCAGTGGAAATATTGATGTGGCGGCCAGCGCGAACGGCGTCAGCGGTCAGTATTTCAATGTCTACGGCATGACCTTTAGCGAAGGCAATACTTTTAACGGTGAGCAGGAAAAAGGTCGGGCTCAGGTGGTGGTGCTCGACAGCAATACGCGTCGACAGCTGTTTCCGAATAAAGCGCAGGTGACAGGTGAAGTGATTCTGGTGGGAAATATGCCCGCCACGGTGATCGGAGTAGCCGAAGAGAAGCAGTCCATGTTCGGCAGCAGTAAAATTTTGCGTGTCTGGTTGCCTTATTCAACCCTCTCAGCACGCGTTCTGGGACAGTCCTGGCTGAACTCCATTACCGTGCGTGTCAATGAAGGTTACAGCAGTGAGCAGGCCGAGCAGCAGCTTACGCGGTTACTGTCGTTACGCCATGGAAAAAAAGATTTCTTTACCTGGAATATGGACGGTGTATTGAAAACGGCAGAAAAGACCACACGTACTCTTCAGCTGTTTTTAACGTTGGTTGCGGTCATCTCACTTCTGGTTGGCGGTATTGGTGTAATGAATATTATGCTGGTATCAGTAACGGAACGTACCCGTGAGATTGGTATCCGCATGGCGGTGGGCGCAAGGGCGAGCGATGTGCTGGCGCAGTTTTTGATTGAAGCTGTGCTGGTGTGCCTGGTAGGGGGCGCGTTGGGTGTGGCGCTTTCTATGGCTATCGCCTTCACGCTGCAACTGTTCCTGCCAGGTTGGGAGATAGGTTTTTCGCCCGTCGCGTTGTTGACGGCGTTTATCTGTTCAACCTTTACGGGCGTGCTGTTTGGCTGGTTGCCAGCCCGCAATGCGGCGCGACTGGACCCGGTGGATGCGCTGGCGCGAGAGTAAATAAAAATGCCAGTCGACTGGACTGGCATTTTAACTGCGGCATGTACACAATGAAGAAAGCGCCGTCAGGCGACGGCTTCTGCTTCTACAGGCACGATGAGACTGGCATGATTGCCTTTAGGGCCTTGATGTACATCAAACCGGACGGTTTGCCCGGCTTTTAACGTTCTGTAACCATCCATCTGAATGGTGGAGTAATGTGCGAAGATATCTTCGCCGCCGCCTTCAGGGCAGATGAAACCAAACCCTTTGGCATTATTGAACCACTTGACAGTACCCGTTTCCATGCTTCGACATCCTTCGTAAATCTTATTTAAGTAAGATGGAATGAACCGGTGGCAGAGTGTGGGTTTGTTCAAAACCTCGCCAACTCTCGCCTGTACAATTTAGAGAAATCAGGCATCGCGTCAAGCGTTTGGCAGGGGTTCTGCGGGGTGCATCAATCAAAAATTTGAAGCAGTTAACGCTATTGGAGGGGTTTGTGACAGCCGTCGCGGATGACAACGATAGATGATAGTTATCTAACACCTGATGTAGATTAAAAATACATCTAGACTCATGTAATCGACCGATTGATTTGGGTCGGAACCTGTAACCTAAGATGAAAACTGACGATGGGCAAGACCAATAACTGGCTGGATTTTGACCACCTGGCGGATGAAAAACTGCGTGACGCGCTAAAGCCGCCATCCATGTATAAAGTTATGTTAATGAACGATGATTACACGCCGATGGAATTTGTTATTGACGTGCTACAAAAGTTCTTTTCTTATGATGTAGAACGTGCAACGCAACTGATGCTTACTGTGCACTATCGTGGAAAGGCAATTTGTGGTGTTTTCACCGCAGAAGTCGCGGAAACGAAGGTGTCGATGGTAAATAAATATGCCAGGGAAAACGAACATCCGTTGTTGTGTACGCTGGAAAGAGCCTGAATGCAGGCATAAAACTTGGGGGAGGTGCCAATGCTCAATCAAGAACTGGAACTCAGTTTAAACATGGCTTTCGCCAGAGCGCGTGAGCACCGACATGAGTTTATGACCGTCGAACACCTGTTACTGGCCTTGCTCAGTAACCCCTCGGCCCGCGAAGCGCTGGAAGCGTGTTCGGTGGACCTGGTGGCGTTGCGACAGGAACTCGAAGCCTTCATCGAACAAACCACACCCGTCCTGCCGATGAGTGAAGAGGAGCGTGATACCCAACCGACGCTCAGCTTCCAGCGTGTCTTACAGCGCGCGGTGTTCCATGTTCAGTCCTCTGGCCGTAGTGAAGTCTCCGGGGCGAACGTGCTGGTTGCCATTTTCAGCGAGCAGGAGTCGCAAGCGGCTTATCTGCTGCGCAAACATGAAGTGAGCCGCCTTGACGTGGTTAACTTCATCTCTCACGGCACACGCAAAGACGAGCCGGGACAATCCTCTTCTGATTCAAGCAGTCAGGCGAATAATGAAGAGCAAGCAGGCGGGGAGGAACGTATGGAAAACTTCACCACCAATCTCAATCAGCTTGCTCGCGTCGGCGGAATTGATCCGTTGATTGGGCGTGACAAAGAGCTTGAGCGTACTGTCCAGGTTCTTTGTCGTCGTCGTAAAAATAACCCGCTGTTGGTGGGGGAATCCGGTGTCGGTAAGACGGCCATTGCCGAAGGTCTGGCATGGCGTATTGTGCAGGGTGATGTGCCTGAAATTATGGCTGACTGCACTGTCTATTCGCTGGATATCGGTTCTCTGCTGGCTGGGACAAAATATCGCGGTGACTTTGAAAAACGTTTCAAAGCGCTGTTGAAGCAGCTTGAGCAGGACAGCAACAGCATTCTGTTTATCGACGAAATCCACACCATCATCGGTGCGGGTGCCGCGTCAGGTGGGCAAGTGGATGCCGCTAACCTGATCAAACCGTTGCTCTCCAGCGGTAAGATTCGCGTGATGGGGTCGACGACGTATCAGGAATTCAGCAACATTTTTGAGAAAGACCGCGCGCTGGCGCGTCGTTTCCAGAAAATTGATATTACTGAACCCTCTGTCGAAGAGACCGTGCAGATTATCAATGGGCTGAAACCGAAATACGAAGCACACCATGATGTGCGTTATACCGCGAAAGCGGTGCGTGCGGCGGTGGAGCTGGCGGTGAAATACATTAACGATCGTCATCTGCCGGATAAAGCGATTGATGTGATTGACGAAGCAGGCGCGCGTGCACGACTGATGCCCGTCAGCAAGCGTAAAAAAACCATCAACGTGGCGGATATTGAATCGGTTGTAGCCCGTATCGCGCGTATTCCTGAGAAAAGTGTGTCGCAAAGCGATCGCGATACCCTGAAAAATCTCGGCGATCGCCTGAAAATGCTGGTCTTTGGACAGGATAAAGCCATTGAGGCATTAACCGAAGCCATTAAGATGAGCCGTGCGGGGCTGGGCCATGAGCATAAGCCAGTCGGTTCTTTCCTGTTCGCCGGTCCTACCGGGGTCGGGAAAACCGAAGTGACGGTCCAGCTTTCTAAAGCCCTGGGCATCGAACTGCTGCGTTTTGATATGTCCGAATATATGGAACGTCATACGGTCAGCCGTTTGATTGGCGCACCTCCGGGATATGTCGGCTTTGATCAGGGCGGCTTACTGACGGATGCGGTCATTAAACATCCTCATGCGGTGCTGCTGCTTGATGAAATCGAGAAAGCACATCCGGATGTCTTTAATCTGCTGTTGCAGGTCATGGATAACGGTACGCTGACCGACAACAACGGGCGCAAGGCGGATTTCCGCAATGTGGTGCTGGTGATGACCACCAACGCCGGCGTACGTGAAACCGAGCGTAAATCCATCGGTCTTATCCACCAGGATAACAGCACCGATGCGATGGAAGAGATCAAAAAGATCTTTACGCCGGAATTTCGTAACCGTCTGGACAACATTATCTGGTTCGATCATTTGTCGACTGAGGTTATTCATCAGGTGGTCGACAAATTTATCGTCGAGCTCCAGGTGCAGTTGGATCAGAAAGGCGTGTCGCTGGAAGTTAGCCAGGATGCCCGCAACTGGCTGGCAGAAAAAGGCTATGACCGCGCGATGGGGGCTCGTCCAATGGGACGCGTTATCCAGGATAACCTGAAAAAACCGCTCGCTAATGAATTGCTGTTTGGTTTATTGGTTGATGGCGGCCAGGTAACAGTAACGCTGGACAAAGAGAAAGATGAGCTGAAATATGACTTCCAGAGCGCGCAGAAGCATAAACCGGAAGCAGCACATTAATCTCACCGCCTGAAATAAAAAACCGGACTGATGTCCGGTTTTTTTTATGCGCAACATACTGACGTTGATATTGGCTACATCCCAATAAAGTGGGGCGCATCGTATTCAGAAACGAAAAAAGCCGGACTGCGCGTCCGGCTCTCAAATTCTTGCACGTGCGTGCGTTAACAATTAACGGCTACGGAAGACAATGCGGCCTTTGCTCAGGTCGTACGGGGTCAGCTCAACTGTCACTTTGTCGCCCGTCAGAATGCGGATGTAGTTTTTACGCATTTTACCGGAGATATGCGCAGTGACCACGTGACCGTTTTCCAGTTCTACGCGGAACATAGTATTAGGCAACGTTTCCAGAACGGTGCCCTGCATTTCAATATTGTCTTCTTTGGCCATCTAATCCTCGGGGGTATCACTACCATATTTTTTTGAACCGGCAAGATAATGCCGAAGTTCGTCTGTTAAGTAAAGATTTGTGCGATAAAACGCAGCAAAGCGGCTTTTGCGCATTACCCTCACGCCACACTCACGGCACGCAATAAGCGCAACGTGTAAAGGGGAACGATGAAGGAAATGAAGGACGTCCCTGATACAAGCTTTCCCGAATGGTGGCGGGGTAACAGGCAGAAGCTGCTCTGAGCGTCCATTATAACACCCTGATAAAAAATGTGCCGAAAACATTCATCAGGCGGGTAAAAACAGTTCCCTGGGGACCCAGAAATGGGACGGAAGCTTTTGCAGGCGAAGCTCTCTAAGCCATTCAAGGTACTCGCGTCGCGGGATTTCCACTGCTCCAAGCGAGGCTGTATGGGCGTTCAGCACCTGACAATCAATCAGTTGACCACCATCGCGAGCGAAGGCATGGCTGAATACCATCAATGCGGTTTTGGATGCGTTAACACGGCGACTGAACATCGACTCGCCGCAAAACAGTGTTCCCTGCGACACGCCGTACATGCCACCGACCAGTTCATCCTTCTCCCAGACCTCAATTGAATGGGCATATCCCAACTCATGCAAACGGTGATAAGCGAGCACCACGTCCGGTGTTATCCAGGTTCCCTCATCGCGATCTTCTGTACAACCGTCGATTACCCGTCCAAAGGCATGATTGATCGTAACGCGATAGGAGGAGGACTTGTGAAAGCGTTTCATACTACGACTGACATGAAACTCTGCGGGCCACAGCACAGCACGTGGGTCCGGCGACCACCAGAGAATGGGATCGCCAGGCGAAAACCACGGAAAGATGCCGCGCTGGTATGCCATCAGTAGACGGGCAGGGCTAAGATCCCCGCCGAGTGCCAACAAGCCATTTGGTTCACGCAGCGCCGCTTCCGGCGAGGGGAACGCTAAGGTATGACGAGACAGCTGGACCAGGCGCATGACACAACGCTCCACAACGCAACAAGGAATACCCCATATATATCGTCACTTCCAGCACAGCACTTTAGCATCTTCCCATGAAGGGAGGCTGAAAAGGACGACATACATCGACTACAGACGTTGCTTAAACTGGAAGTATCGACCCTGTTTTGCCATTAACGCTGCGTGATTACCTTGCTCAATTATTTGTCCGTTGTCCATCACAATTATCTGATCAAATCGACTCAGTCCGCGCAGGCGATGTGTCACCATGAGCACCGTTTTTTCCTGCATCACTTCTTCAAGCAACTCAAGGATTTGGCTCTCAGTGGCGGCATCAAGCCCTTCGGTCGGCTCATCCAGCAGGACCAGCGGCGCATCGTGTAATAACGCCCGTGCGATAGCCAGACGGCGAAGCTCGCCGCCGGACAGTTGACGACCGCCTTCACCCAGCCAGGCATTCAGGCCGCTGTCATCAAGTAATTTCTCAAGACCCGTGCGGTTAAGTACCTCAGTCAGGGCTTCATCACTTGCCTGAGGGGCGGCCAGCAACAGATTATCGCGCAGCGTTGCGCTGAACAGATGTACACGCTGCGGTACCATGCTGATACTCGCACGTAGCGCCGTTTCACTATAGTGCGTAAGCGGCACTTCGTTGAGCAATACTTCCCCGTGCTGTGGATCCCAGGCACGCGTCAACAACTGCAGCAGCGTTGATTTACCGCAACCTGTGCGCCCCAGCACGGCAACATGTTCGCCAGCGCTGATAGACAGATTAATGCCGTTGAGCGCCTTTTGCGGTTGCTCAGGATAGCTAAATGAGATCTCCTGCAGGCGTACATTGACCGCGGCAGGCGCCATCATTGAGGACTGGGGAAACTGTACTTCGGGAGGGCAGTCGGTAATTTGCGTAATACGTACCGCTGAGGCGATAACCTGTCCAAGATGCTGGAATGCGCCTGTGACCGGGGCCAGCGCTTCGAAAGCAGCTAAAGCACAGAACACGAAAAGGGCGATAAGCGCGCCTGGCTGAGTGTTATCACCTACGCTGCCTGAGGCAAACCACAGCATAGTCAGCACGGCAAGCGCACCAATCAGTAACATGACAGCCTGGGACGCAGCGGTCAGATCGGACTGACGGCGCTGGGCGTCATGCCAGCTCAATTCTGTATTTTCCATCTGTTCGCGGTAGCGCTGGCTGGCACCGAAAATCGTGAGTTCAGCCTGACCCTGCAGCCAGGTGGTTAATTGCTGGCGATATTGCCCGCGAAGCTGCGTCAGACTTTCGCCGGTGGGTTTCCCGGCACGATAAAAGAGCGGCGGCAGGATAATCAGCGTGGCCAGCATAATGCCACCCAACATCAGCGCCAGTGAGACGTCCAGTACGCTGAGCCCTACGGTAACCACGGCAATCACAACGAGTGCGCCGACCAGAGGCGAGATGACGCGCAGATACAAGTGGTCAAGCGTGTCGACATCTGCAACCACGCGATTAAGTAACTCACCCTGGCGAAAACGTGACAGGCCGGCAGGAGAAAGCGGCAACAACTTGCTGAATGTGGTGACGCGCAAATGTTGCAGTACGCGGAATGTCGCGTCGTGACTGACCAGCCGCTCAAAATAGCGCCCGGCAGTACGGGTAATTGCGGCACCGCGGACTCCCGCTGCCGGGAGCATGTAATTAAAACTGTAGAGTCCGGCGGCGCCGACCACCGCTGAGGCAGATAAAAACCACCCGGACAAGGTCAGCAGGCCGATACTGGCCAGCAGTGTAACAATCGCGAGGATCACACCCAGTAACAGCAGCCAGAAGTGGCGTTTATACAGAGCGAGATAGGGCAGAAGTGCGCGCATTTAAATGTCCTCCTGGCGATGGGCGAGGAGTGCGGCAAAGGCTCCCCGCGCAGCGGAGAGTTCCGCGAAAGTCCCTTGTTCGATGATCTTTCCATCATCCATGACCCAGATTGCGCTCCAGTCAGCCAGCCCTTCTGGCTGGTGCGTCACCATCAGCGTTGTCTGGTTCAGGGACGCGTCATTAAGTGCTTGCATCACGCGCTGTTCACTATGCGCATCGAGACTTGCGGCGGGTTCATCCAGCATCAGTAACTGGCATCGGTTAAGCAGGGCGCGGGCAACGGCAACACGCTGGGCCTGGCCTACGGACAGACGCGTTCCCTGATCGCCACAAGCTGTCTCCAGCCCCTGGGGTAACAGCGGTAAAAATTCGCTCACCCAGGCTTTAACCAATACGGCCTGTAATTCAGCGGCGCTGGCATCCGGACGTGACAGGAGGATATTTTCCCGTAATGTGGTGGCCGGAAGCTGCGGGTTTTGCCCGACCCAACTGATAAGCTGGTGCCAGCTATCCGGATTCACGTCTCGCAATTCAACGCCGTTCACCCGTAAAGAACCGTCATAGGGCAGGAATCCGGAAAGCGCATTCACCAGCGAACTCTTACCTGAGCCGCTTTTTCCCACCAGCACCACGCGCTGCCCGGCTGGCAGCGTAAAATTCAGTGGCCCGGCAAGTATGCTGCCTTCTGGCGATTTGATAACCAGGTCTTCCGCCGTAATGCTTATCGCCTCATCCGCTTTTAGCGTGATGTCACCACGTTGCGGATGCGAAAGCGGGGCTTCCATAAAGGTTTTCAGGCTGTCGGCGGCACCAATAGCCTGGGCTTTCGCGTGGTAGAATGTCCCCAGATCGCGTAGCGGCTGGAAGAACTCTGGGGCCAGAATCAGGGCCAGGAAACCGGCAAACAGCGTTACGCCTGTGCCGTAATGACCAAAATTGAATTCGCCCAGGTAAGAGAAACCAAAATAGACCGCTACCAGGGCGATGGACAAGGAGGTGAAAAATTCCAGCACACCGGAGGAGAGGAACGCCATACGCAGGACTTCCATCGTACGGCTGCGAAAATCCTCGGAGGCCTGACGAATATTTTCCGTTTCCGCTGCGCCACGATCGAAGATACGCAGCGTTTCCATACCGCGTAAGCGGTCAAGGAAATGGCCGCTCAGACGCGCCAGTGCTTTGAAATTGCGTCGGTTCGCATCGGCTGCGCCCATCCCCACCATCGCCATGAAGATCGGAATAAGAGGGGCGGTTGCCAGCAAAATCAGGGCGGCGGCCCAATTAATCGGAAAGAGAGTAATGACAATCAGCAACGGCACGCTGGCGGCCAGCGCCATTTGCGGCAGATAACGCGCATAGAAATCATGCATATCGTCAATTTGCTCAAGGATAAGCGTAGCCCAACTGCCTGCGGGTTTACCCTGAATCCAGGCTGGACCGGCTTGCTGTAGCCTGTCGAGCACCTGGCGGCGTATTTCGAAACGGATGTGTACGCCAGCATGAAAACCGACGCGCTCCCGCAACCAGACGACCCAACTGCGTAAAACAAAAATCAGCACCAACAAAGCAAAAGGCAGCAGCAATGCTTCGCGCGGGATATTTTCCATAATCATATGATTCAGGATTTTGGCGAGTATCCAGGCCTGGGCAACGATAAGAACGCCACTGACCACGCCCAGCAGGCGGGACATCATAAGCCAGCGACGGGAAATGACACTTTGCTGTTTTAGCCAGCGGGTTAACTCTTGTTGACGGGTTTTATTCATTGCGCGCTTTGCAGGTAAAGTTATCGAAATTTTTGAGCTTCGCAATGTTACATCGACGCAAAAATAAAGGCGACTTATAGTCGCCTTATTTACCTTTGTTACTGAGTTGTAACGTTTATTTACTTTGCGCTAACCCATCGAGGTAGCGTTCAGCATCCAGTGCCGCCATACAGCCGGTACCGGCTGAGGTGATCGCCTGACGGTAAATATGATCCATCACGTCACCTGCAGCGAAAACGCCTGGAATACTGGTCTGGGTGGCGTTGCCATGAATACCGGACTGCACTTTGATGTAACCATTTTCCAGTTCCAGCTGACCATCAAAAATGGCAGTGTTCGGGCTGTGACCAATAGCGACAAACAGGCCGGCGACATCGAGTGATTCAATGTTATCCGCATTTTCGGTATCGCGAATACGCAGACCGCTCACGCCCATCTGATCGCCCGTCACCTCTTCCAGGGTGCGGTTGGTATGCAGCACGATGTTGCCGCTGGCCACTTTGTCCATCAGGCGTTTAATCAGGATTTTTTCCGCGCGGAAAGCATCGCGGCGGTGGATCAGATGTACCTCAGAAGCGATGTTTGCCAGGTACAGTGCTTCTTCAACGGCGGTGTTACCTCCACCGATGACCGCGACTTTCTGATTGCGATAGAAGAAGCCATCACACGTGGCACAGGCAGAAACGCCGCGGCCTTTAAATGCTTCCTCAGACGGCAGACCTAAATAACGCGCGGAGGCGCCGGTGGCGATAATCAACGCGTCACAGGTATATTCGCCGCTATCGCCGATAAGGCGGAACGGACGATTTTGCAGATCAACCTTATTGATATGATCGAACAGAATTTCAGTATCAAATTTTGCGGCATGTTCATGCATCCGCTCCATCAGGAGCGGCCCGGTCAGATCGTGCGGGTCGCCCGGCCAGTTTTCCACCTCAGTGGTCGTGGTGAGCTGACCGCCTTTCTCCATACCAGTAATTAATACCGGCTCCAGGTTTGCACGCGCAGCATAGACCGCAGCGGTGTATCCCGCAGGCCCTGAACCAAGGATAAGCAGCTTACTGTGTTTGGCCGTACCCATGAGATCCTCATTATTGTTTGGCAGACATGGGGCTGGATTGTAGGGAATTTACCGACGTAAAAAAAGGGCACAGCAGTTTTGTTAACGATATGTGTAATAGATGGCACTAATCATTTAACACTGAGTGAGATCCTAAATATAACAATTTCTACTGAAAATCGGACCGTTATAAGGTGATTAAATGAGTATTGCCTAAGAGTGATGATGAATATCTGGCATGTTGTACTAAAAAAAGATGTTTTGCTTTGACAATCCCCTGCGCTTTTGCGAAAACATCAAAGGAAGAAAAAAAGCAGTGTTTCATGCGTGATGCAAATTCATGCATGTAAATACCATTTTTACCGGGCTAGCGAAATCTACGTATGGCGTGGACAGACGCCATTCGTGATGTCGATAGCTGCCGTAAGGCAACGGACTTCTTAATGCAGACCCTGGGATTACACGCGGTATTTTCATTTTCAACCCGCGAGTAAAGCGACGGGCAAAGACCCTGAACAGTGAAGTGCGCAGGGTCAAGACAGGAGTAGGGAAGGAATACAGAGAGACAATAATAATGGTAGATAGCAAGAAGCGCCCTGGCAAAGATCTCGACCGCATTGATCGCAATATCCTGAACGAATTGCAAAAAGATGGGCGTATTTCCAACGTCGAGCTTTCTAAACGAGTGGGACTTTCGCCTACGCCGTGCCTTGAGCGCGTGCGCAGGCTGGAAAGACAGGGCTTCATTCAGGGCTATACAGCGCTGCTGAACCCGCATTATCTGGATGCATCACTTCTGGTATTTGTTGAGATTACTCTGAATCGTGGCGCACCGGATGTGTTTGAGCAATTTAACGCCGCAGTACAAAAACTTGAAGAAATTCAAGAGTGTCATTTAGTATCCGGTGATTTCGACTACCTGTTGAAAACACGCGTGCCGGATATGTCTGCTTATCGCAAATTGTTGGGGGAAACCCTGCTGCGACTGCCGGGCGTGAATGACACCCGTACTTATGTGGTGATGGAAGAAGTCAAACAGAGCAATCGTCTGGTTATCAAGACGCGCTAATACGGAACAGGTGCAAAATCGGCTTTTTTTGATTACACTCCTGTTAATCCATACAGCAACAGTGCCGGGGTTACCCGGCACTGTTGTCCGTTTTAGCTGGAGAGCCTTACTTGAGCCAGGAATACACAGAAGACAAAGAAGTCACACTAACCAAGCTAAGCAGCGGGCGTCGACTCCTTGAGGCGTTGCTGATCCTCGTTTCTCTGTTTGCCGTCTGGTTAATGGCGGCGCTCATTAGTTTTAATCCTTCCGATCCCAGTTGGTCGCAAACCGCATGGCATGAACCCATACATAATCTGGGTGGCGCGCCGGGGGCGTGGCTTGCGGATACATTATTCTTCATTTTTGGCGTTATGGCTTACACCCTGCCGGTCATTATTATCGGTGGTTGTTGGTTTGCTTATCGACATCGCGCCAATGAGGACTTTATCGATTATTTCGCCGTTTCGTTACGTCTTATTGGCGCGCTGGCGCTGATCCTGACCTCTTGCGGCCTGGCGGCCATCAATGCTGACGACATCTGGTATTTCGCCTCTGGCGGCGTCATCGGTAGTTTGCTGAGCACGACGTTGCAACCGCTACTGCATAGCAGTGGGGGCACCATCGCTTTGTTGTGCGTCTGGGCGGCCGGACTAACGCTGTTTACGGGCTGGTCCTGGGTGACTATTGCTGAAAAACTGGGCGGCATAATCCTCGGTATTCTCACTTTCGCCAGTAATCGCACGCGCCGTGACGATACCTGGGTTGATGAAGATGAATACGAAGAAGAAGAGGAATATGACGACGAACCCGCGGCGCCGCGTGAATCTCGTCGTGCCCGTATTCTGCGTGGCGCACTGGCTCGTCGTAAACGCGTCGCGGAGAAATTCGCCAATCCAATGGGGCGTAAAACCGACGCAGCATTATTCTCCGGAAAAAGGATGGATGATGATGAAGAGGACATTGCCTATAGCGCACGCGGTGTCGCAGCAGATGTTGATGATGTCCTGTTTTCAGGCCATCGCGCCACTGAGCCTGACAACGATGCTTACGATCCGCTTTTAAGCGGACAACGCGCAACCGAACCTGTTTCGGCCGCCGCGGCAGCCATGACAGCGGCACAGGCGTATGCTGCATCAGCCGCTCCGATTGCCCAGCCTCCGGTAGAAACCACACCATGGCAACCCGCTCCCGCTGACTCTGCGCCGCAATATGCGTCCGAGCCAGAACAGGTTCCACTTTCACACTATGCTGCGCCAGCACAGAACAATGAGTGGCAGCCAGAAGCGCCGCCGGTTGCGCCTCAGCCGCAGGCATATCAGGCATGGCAGGAACGTCCATACGAAGAACCCGCTTACGAAGAGCCCGCACTGGCGCCCGAGATTGAGCCTCAGGCGGTCGAAGAGGTGAAGCAGACGCGCCCGCCGCTTTACTATTTTGAAGAGGTTGAAGCCCAGCGTGCGCGTGAGCGTGAGCAGCTTGCCGCCTGGTATCAGCCGATCCCGGAACCGGTAGAAGAACCGACACGCTCAGCCCCGCCAGCGATGACCTCTGTTCCTGCCGCGCCGACAACGCCCGTTGAATCCAGGGTCATGCCAGCAGTGGCTCCTGTTGCAGCGGGAGCAAAAGATGCTGCAACAGCAATGGCTACTGCTCCTGTATTCAGCCTGGCGGATGGTGCTGCTGCCCGCCCACAGGTAAAAGAGGGCATTGGCCCACAATTGCCGCGCCCGAATCGTGTCCGCGTGCCTACCCGACGTGAACTGGCTTCCTATGGCATCAAACTGCCATCACAGCGCATGGCGGAAGAGCGCGCGCGCGAAGCCGAGCGCCAGCAACATGGTGCGCTGGATGATGACGATGCGGAGATGTTGCATCAGCATGAGCTGGCACAACAGTTCGCGACCAGCCAGCAGAACCGTTATGGTGATGAGTATCAGCACGATACGACAGCCCCCATCCTTGAGGAAAGTGAGGCCGAAGAGGCTGAACTGGCGCGTCAGTTTGCCGCCAGCCAGCAGCAGCGCTATGCCGGTGAGCAGCCCAAGGGTGCGCATGCCTTTGTGGCCGATGATTTTGCGTTTTCGCCGTTTAAAGCGCTGGTGGATGATGGCCCAGGTGAGCCCTTGTTTACGCCAGGCGTGATGCCTGAGTCTGAACCGCCAACACAGCAGCCCGCTGCAAATTATTCTGCACAGCCTTCCGCGCCTGTACATACGCAACCTGTCACTGCCAGACCACAAGCACCTGCATCGCAGGAAAGCCTTATTCATCCGCTGTTGATGCGTAATGGTGATAGCCGCCCGTTGCCCAAACCGACAACGCTGCTGCCTTCTCTGGATCTTCTGACGCCGCCTCCGGCTGAGGTCGAGCCAGTTGACACCTTTGCGCTGGAGCAGATGGCCCGTCTGGTAGAAGCGCGGCTGGCCGATTTCCGTATCAAAGCAGACGTAGTGAATTACTCTCCGGGTCCGGTTATTACACGTTTCGAGCTGAACCTGGCGCCGGGTGTTAAGGCCGCGCGAATTTCAAACCTGTCGCGTGACCTTGCGCGCTCACTGTCGACCGCCGCGGTTCGTGTTGTCGAAGTGATTCCAGGTAAACCTTATGTTGGTCTGGAGTTGCCAAACAAAAAGCGTCAGACCGTCTATTTGCGTGAAGTACTGGACTGTGTGAAATTCCGCGAAAGCCCGTCGCCTTTGACCGTCGTGCTGGGCAACGATATCGGTGGTGAACCGGTGATTGCTGATCTGGCCAAGATGCCGCATCTGTTAGTCGCGGGGACCACGGGTTCCGGTAAATCCGTTGGGGTTAACGCCATGATCCTCAGCATGCTTTATAAAGCACAGCCGGAAGACGTGAAATTCATCATGATCGACCCGAAAATGCTGGAGCTTTCGGTGTACGAAGGGATTCCGCATTTGCTGACGGAGGTGGTCACCGACATGAAAGACGCCGCCAACGCATTGCGCTGGAGTGTTAATGAGATGGAGCGCCGCTATAAACTGATGTCGGCGCTTGGCGTGCGTAATCTGGCGGGTTATAACGAAAAAATTGCCGAGGCGGCGAAAATGGGGCGCCCGATCCCGGATCCATACTGGAAACCGGGCGACAGCATGGCGATTGAACATCCGGTGCTGGAAAAACTGCCGTATATCGTTGTGCTGGTAGATGAGTTTGCTGACCTGATGATGACCGTGGGTAAAAAGGTGGAGGAACTGATCGCTCGCCTGGCGCAGAAAGCGCGTGCCGCGGGTATTCACCTGGTGCTGGCGACACAGCGTCCCTCTGTTGACGTCATCACCGGTCTGATTAAAGCCAATATCCCGACCCGTATTGCTTTTACTGTGTCGAGCAAAATCGACTCCCGAACTATCCTTGACCAGGGCGGCGCTGAATCGCTGCTGGGTATGGGGGACATGCTTTACTCAGGGCCAAACTCGACAATGCCGGTACGTGTTCATGGTGCGTTTGTGCGTGATCAGGAAGTGCATGCCGTGGTGCAGGACTGGAAAGCGCGCGGTCGCCCGCAATATATTGACGGTATTACCTCTGATAGCGAAAGCGAAGGGGGCGCAGGCGGTGGCTTTGATGGTGGCGAAGAGCTGGATCCGTTATTCGATCAGGCTGTTAATTTTGTCACCGAAAAACGCAAAGCCTCCATCTCTGGCGTGCAGCGTCAGTTCCGTATCGGTTATAACCGCGCGGCCCGCATTATTGAGCAAATGGAAGCGCAGGGCATCGTCAGCGAGCAGGGGCATAATGGCAACCGTGAGGTGTTAGCACCCCCGCCGTTTGAGTGATTGCAAAGATCGGTAAAGCCGTAAAAATTCAGTATTTTCTTCTGTCACTTGTGGCGATGAGCTTTTAGAGTGACAGAAGTGTTCTCCCGTATCGGGAGCGACGTTTTTGAGGAAAAACAATGAAAAAAATCGCGATAACCTGTGCGTTACTTGGCAGCTTTATGGTGAGCAGCGTGTGGGCGGATGCTTCCGGCGATCTGAAAAGCCGTCTGGACAAAGTGAGCAGTTTCCACGCAAGCTTTACCCAAAAAGTGACGGACGGAAGCGGTGCAGCGGTGCAAGAAGGTCAGGGCGATTTGTGGGTCAAGCGTCCAAATCTGTTCAACTGGCATATGACGCAACCCGATGAAAGTGTCCTTGTTTCCGATGGCAAAACATTGTGGTTCTATAACCCGTTTGTTGAGCAGGCCACGGCAACCTGGCTGAAAGATGCCACCAGCAATACCCCCTTTATGCTGATTGCGCGTAACCAGAGTAGCGACTGGCAGCAGTATAATATTCAGCAGAACGGCGATGATTTTGTCCTGACACCAAAAAGCAGTAATGGCAACCTCAAACAGTTCACCATCAACGTTGACCGCGATGGCACCATCCATCAGTTCAGCGCGATCGAGCAGGACGATCAGAAAAGTAGCTACCAGCTAAAAGCCCAGCAAAATGGCTCGGTAGATGCGACTAAGTTTACCTTTACTCCACCCAAAGGCGTGACGGTTGACGATCAACGTAAGTAAGAGGCGTGCGTGAGCAATCTGTCGCTCGATTTTTCTGACAATGCGTTTCAACCTCTGGCCGCACGTATGCGGCCAGAAAATTTGGCGCAATATATAGGTCAGCAACATCTGCTGGCGCCAGGTAAACCCTTGCCTCGGGCGATCGAAGCCGGTCATCTGCATTCGATGATTTTATGGGGACCGCCCGGAACGGGAAAAACGACGCTGGCAGAGGTCATTGCGCGTTACGCCAGTGCTGATGTTGAACGCATTTCTGCGGTCACGTCAGGCGTAAAAGAGATCCGCGAAGCTATTGAACGTGCACGGCAAAACCGCAATGCGGGGCGTCGCACGATCCTGTTTGTTGATGAAGTCCATCGCTTTAACAAAAGCCAGCAGGATGCCTTTTTACCCCATATTGAAGATGGCACGATCACTTTCATTGGCGCTACCACCGAAAACCCCTCATTTGAACTTAATTCCGCTTTGCTCTCCCGTGCGCGTGTTTATCTACTTAAATCCCTGACTACAGAAGATATTGAGCAGGTATTAACGCAAGCAATGGAAGATAAGGCGCGGGGCTATGGTGGTCAGGATATCTCTCTGCCGGATGAAACCCGTCGCGCGATTGCTGAACTGGTCAACGGCGACGCGCGCCGTGCGCTCAATACGCTGGAAATGATGGCAGACATGGCCGAGCTGGATGATTCCGGTAAGCGCGTCCTGCAGCCATCGCTCCTGACGGAGATTGCGGGCGAGCGTAGCGCGCGTTTTGATAACAAAGGCGACCGTTTCTACGATTTAATCTCTGCACTGCATAAGTCGGTGCGCGGTAGCGCGCCGGATGCGGCGTTGTACTGGTATGCACGTATTATTACCGCTGGCGGTGATCCGCTGTATGTGGCGCGCCGCTGTCTGGCCATTGCGTCCGAAGATGTTGGCAATGCCGATCCGCGTGCGATGCAGGTTGCCATTTCGGCCTGGGATTGTTTCACGCGTGTGGGGCCTGCTGAGGGTGAGCGGGCCATTGCGCAGGCGATCGTTTACCTGGCGTGTGCCCCGAAAAGTAATGCGGTTTATACCGCCTTTAAAGCCGCCATGGCTGACGCACGTGAGCGTCCGGATTATGATGTTCCCGTCCATTTACGTAATGCACCGACCAAACTGATGAAAGAGATGGGATATGGTCAGGAATACCGTTACGCCCATGACGAACCCAATGCCTATGCGGCTGGCGAGTCATATTTCCCCGAAGAGTTAGCACAAACACGCTATTATCATCCGACAAACAGAGGCCTTGAAGGTAAGATTGGCGAAAAGCTCGCCTGGCTCGCTGAACAGGATCATAAAAGCCCCACAAAACGCTATCGCTGAGAGTGGCGTTGCGGTAATGTTGTCGGTGTATCTCTGTGGCCGCAGGCTGCGGTCGCTTTCTCATTTTTCAATTCGATAAGCACAGGATAAGCATGCTCGATCCCAATCTGCTGCGTACCGAGCCAGACGCAGTCGCAGAAAAACTGGCACGCCGGGGCTTTAAGCTGGATGTAGATAAATTGCGCGCTCTTGAAGAACGTCGCAAAGTTTTGCAGGTAAACACTGAAAACCTGCAGGCAGAGCGTAACTCGCGATCGAAATCCATCGGCCAGGCGAAAGCGCGCGGGGAAGACATTGAGCCATTACGCCTGGAAGTGAACAAACTGGGTGAAGCGCTGGATGCGGCAAAAGCCGAGCTGGAAACGCTGCAGGCGGAAATCCGTGATATCGCGCTGGCAATCCCAAACATCCCGGACGATAGCGTTCCGGTGGGGAAAGATGAAAATGACAACGTTGAAGTGAAACGTTGGGGTACGCCGCGTCAGTTCGATTTTGAAATTCGTGACCATGTCTCGCTCGGCGAGATGCACGCCGGGCTTGATTTTGCAGCTGCGGTTAAACTGACCGGTGCCCGTTTTGTTGTGATGAAAGGTCAGATAGCTCACCTGCACCGTGCGCTGGCGCAGTTTATGATCGACCTGCATACCGAACAGCACGGCTACAGCGAAACCTACGTTCCCTATCTGGTTAACCAGGATACGCTGTACGGTACGGGCCAGTTGCCGAAGTTTGCGGGCGATCTGTTCCATACGCGTCCACTGGAAGAAGAAGCTGACAGCAGTAACTATGCACTGATTCCGACCGCAGAAGTGCCGCTGACCAACCTCGTTCGTGATGAAATCATCGACGAAGATGACTTGCCGATTAAGCTGACAGCGCATTCACCGTGCTTCCGTTCCGAAGCGGGTTCTTATGGTCGTGATACGCGTGGTTTGATCCGTATGCATCAGTTCGACAAAGTCGAGATGGTTCAGATTGTTCGCCCGGAAGACTCTATGGCTGCCCTGGAAGAGATGACCGGTCACGCAGAAAAAGTCCTTGAGCTACTCGGTCTGCCATACCGCCGTGTTGCACTGTGTACGGGTGACATGGGCTTTGGTGCGTGCAAAACCTTCGATCTGGAAGTGTGGGTGCCGGCGCAAAATACCTATCGCGAAATCTCCTCCTGCTCCAACGTCTGGGACTTCCAGGCACGCCGTATGCAGGCTCGTTGCCGTAGCAAATCCGATAAGAAAACCCGACTGGTACACACCCTGAACGGGTCCGGTCTGGCGGTTGGTCGTACGCTGGTCGCCGTGCTGGAAAACTACCAGCAAGCTGACGGTCGTATCGAGATCCCGGAAGTGCTGCGTCCTTATATGCGCGGGCTCGAGTATATCGGCTAAGCCTCTTACATTATAAAAAGCGCCTGAGGGCGCTTTTTTTTTGCCCATCTTGATTTTCGACAATAACCTTATCCTTAATGAGGCTAATACTCGCTTTGTCAGGTCAGAATAAAACACTAAAAAAAAGGAATTACGTAATATAAGTAATTATATAACGATTTCACATTCTTAATTCTGTAAGCAAAGTGAGTACATATGAAAATCAAGACCCCCGATATACTACTCGGTGTAGAGGTGAGTCGACGTGGGCTGATGAGAACAACCGCCATTGGCGGGCTCGCGGCGGCAGGAAGCGCCTTCACTTTACCTTTTTCCCGACTTGTCAGCGCCGCTGACGCAATTTCCCCACCTTCCACCAGTGAAAAAGTTATCTGGAGTGCATGTACGGTCAACTGTGGTAGCCGATGTCCGCTGCGCATGCATGTCGTGGATGGCGAAATTAAATATGTAGAAACCGACAACACCGGTGATGACAACTACGGTGGGCTGCATCAGGTTCGCGCCTGTCTGCGTGGCCGTTCAATGCGCCGTCGTGTTTACAACCCCGATCGTCTGAAATATCCGATGAAGCGCGTTGGCAAACGCGGTGAAGGCAAATTCGAGCGAATTAGCTGGGAAGAGGCTTACGACACGATCGCGCAGAATATGACGCGTCTTATTAAAGACTACGGCAACGAATCCATCTATCTGAATTATGGTACTGGCACGCTCGGCGGGACAATGACGCGCTCCTGGCCGCCGGGAAAAACGCTGGTGGCACGCCTGATGAACTGTTGTGGCGGCTACCTTAATCATTATGGCGACTACTCCTCGGCACAAATTGCTGCGGGGCTCAATTACACATACGGTGGCTGGGCGGCGGGTAACAGTCCGTCAGATATCGAAAACAGCAAGCTGGTCGTGCTCTTTGGTAACAACCCTGGCGAAACACGCATGAGCGGTGGTGGGGTGACCTATTACCTTGAACAGGCGAGGGCAAAATCGAATGCCCGAATGATCATCGTCGATCCGCGGTATACCGACACCGGCGCCGGGCGCGAAGATGAGTGGATCCCCATTCGTCCCGGTACTGACGCAGCACTAGTAAACGGTATTGCATGGGTACTGATTACGGAAAACCTTGTTGATCAGCCATTCCTCGATAAGTACTGCGTTGGTTATGACGAAAAAACATTGCCTGCCAGTGCGCCTGCTAATGGTCATTACAAAGCCTATATCCTTGGGCAAGGCAAAGATGGGGTGGCCAAAACGCCAGAATGGGCCTCAACCATTACCGGTATTCCAGCAGAACGAATTGTGCAACTGGCACGTGAAATCGGTAGCACCAAACCCGCGTTTATCAGCCAAGGATGGGGACCACAGCGCCATGCCAACGGTGAGATTGCGACCCGCGCGATTTCAATGCTCGCTATCCTGACGGGCAATGTCGGGATTCATGGCGGCAACAGCGGCGCGCGCGAGGGGTCATATGATCTGCCATTCGAACGAATGCCAACACTGGACAATCCGGTTCAAACCAGTATTTCCATGTTTTTGTGGACGGATGCCATTGAGCGAGGGCCTGAGATGACGGCGCTGCGCGATGGTGTTCGCGGCAAAGATAAGCTGGACGTACCGATCAAGATGATCTGGAACTATGCCGGTAATTGCCTTATCAATCAGCATTCGGATATTAATCGTACGCACAACATCCTGCAGGATGATAAAAAGTGCGAGCTGATTGTGGTGATTGATTGCCATATGACGTCATCAGCAAAATATGCCGATATTTTGCTGCCAGATTGTACGGCGTCTGAGCAGATGGACTTCGCGCTGGATGCGTCATGCGGCAATATGTCTTACGTCATTTTTAATGATCAGGTCATCAAGCCTCGTTTCGAGTGTAAAACCATCTATGACATGATGTCCGGACTGGCAAAACGTCTTGGCGTTGAGCAGCAGTTTACCGAAGGTCGCACTCAGGAAGAGTGGATGCGCCACTTGCACGCACTTTCACGCAAAGCGATCCCGGATTTGCCTGATTTCGATACCTTCCGTCAGCAGGGAATGTTCAAACAGCGCGATCCGGATGGGCATTATGTTGCTTACAAAGGGTTCCGCGATGATCCTCAGGCCAACCCGCTGACCACACCGTCAGGCAAGATCGAGATCTATTCAGAAGCGCTGGCAACAATCGCAGCAACCTGGGAATTGCCGGAGGGGGATGTTATCGACCCGTTGCCGATCTATACCCCAGGCTTCGAAAATTACAATGATCCACTGAATAAAACATTCCCCTTACAGCTTACTGGCTTCCACTACAAATCCCGCACGCACTCGACCTATGGCAACGTTGATGTATTGAAAGCATCCTGTCGTCAGGAGATGTGGATCAACCCGATTGATGCGCGCAAACGTGAGATAAACAACGGTGACCGCGTACGTATTTTTAACGATCGCGGTGAAGTTCATATCGAAGCGAAAGTCACACCGCGCATGATGCCAGGTGTTGTTGCGCTGAGTGAAGGGGCCTGGTATGCGCCGGATGCGAAAGGTATAGACCAGGCTGGTTGCATTAACGTCCTGACGACGCAGCGTCCCTCGCCGCTGGCGAAAGGTAATCCGTCGCACACCAACCTTGTTCAGGTCGAGAAGGCGTAAGGAGTAAGAGATGGCTACGCAATATGGATTTTATATCGACTCCGCACGCTGCACCGGTTGCAAAACTTGTGAGCTGGCGTGTAAGGATTACAAGAACTTAACCCCGGATGTCAGCTTTCGCCGCATTTATGAATACGCGGGCGGAGACTGGCAGGAGGATAACGGCGTCTGGCACCAGAACGTTTTCGCCTATTACCTCTCCATCGCCTGTAACCACTGTGAGGATCCGGCCTGTACCAAAGTCTGCCCCAGCGGGGCGATGCACAAGCGCGAAGATGGCTTTGTGGTGGTGGACGAAGATATCTGCATCGGTTGCCGTTACTGCCATATGGCCTGCCCGTACGGCGCGCCACAGTTCAACGCAGAAAAAGGGCACATGACCAAGTGCGACGGCTGCTACAGTCGCGTCGCCGAGGGGCATAAACCCATTTGCGTGGAATCCTGCCCACTGCGTGCGCTGGATTTCGGCCCGATTGAAGAGCTGCGCAAAAAACACGGTGAGCTGGCGGCTGTCGCCCCGCTCCCGGCGTCGCACTTCACGAAGCCATGCATTGTGATTAAACCTAATGCCAACAGCCGCCCGACAGGGGATACCACCGGCTATCTGGCAAATCCGCTGGAGGTGTGAGATGGGAAACGGATGGCATGAATGGCCGCTGATGATCTTCACTGTCCTTGGTCAGTGTGTGGTGGGTGGGTTCATTGTACTGGCTGTGGCGCTCATGAAAGGCGATGATCATTTTCAGGCGCAGCAACGTATTGTTCGCGTGATGTTTGGTCTGTGGGTACTCATGGGCATTGGTTTTATCGCATCAATGCTCCACCTCGGCACGCCAGCGCGGGCGCTGAACTCCCTTAACCGGGTCGGCTCTTCGGCGTTGAGCAATGAAATCGCCGCGGGGTCGTTGTTTTTTGCTGTTGGCGGTATCGGCTGGCTGCTGGCTTTGGCGGGTAAACTGTCACAGGGGGGGCGGCAGTTGTGGCTGATTGTGACGGCAGTGCTGGGGGTGGTGTTTGTCTGGATGATGGTGCGTGTATACAACACCATTGATACGGTACCGACCTGGCATACTGCCTGGACGCCGCTCAGTTTCTTCCTGACGCTGTTTATTGGAGGCCCGCTACTCGGTTATTTATTGCTGCGTATGGCGGGGGTTGAGGGGTGGGCAATGCGTCTGTTGCCAGTGATTACCTTACTCGCGCTGGTTGCCAGCACGGTTGTTGTGCTGATGCAAGGCAGTGAACTTGCCTCCATTCACAGTTCTATCCAGCAGGCCTCTGCATTGGTTCCGGATTATGGGTCATTAATGGCGTGGCGCGTCGTTGCGCTGGTCCTGGCTGTAGGATGCTGGGTTGCGCCGCAGCTCAAAGGCCACTACCCTGCGATTCCGCTACTGAGTCTGGCATTCGTCCTGGTCGTGGTGGGAGAGATGATTGGTCGCGGTGTCTTTTACGGTTTGCACATGACCGTGGGTATGGCAGTGGCAGGATAACGTTGTAACCGCCGGGGCGGAAGTCCCGGCTTTTCAGGCTTTTTTCGCTGAAAATCATCATGAATTTTTTCGACTGAACGCTGCCAACGTATTTCAGACATAAGCCTTTCTAATCAATCAGGTAGTTAAACTTTTAAACTTACGGAAAGTCCGCTGGATTAGTTTTCTATATCGTCCCGCCGTAAAACCAGTCGACGGCCAAAAGTGGCAGATTGACAATGTTTTTACCAGTGGCATGATGCGCACGAATCTTGAACTTCCTCACGGTTTTTTACCCATGCCCACTTATACCCGCCCAGTGCTTTTGTTGCTCTGTGGCCTGCTGTTGTTGACGCTGGCGATTGCAGTATTGAACACGCTCGTCCCGCTTTGGCTCGCCCATGAAAATATGCCTACATGGCAGGTTGGTATGGTCGGCTCTTCCTATTTTACTGGCAACTTACTGGGCACGCTGTTAACGGGTCGTTTGATCCAGCGGCTTGGGTTTAACCGCAGCTATTACATCGCATCCATTATTTTTGCGGTTGGCTGCGCTGGGCTGGGGTTGAATGTAGGCTTCTGGAGCTGGCTTAGCTGGCGTTTCGTTGCGGGTATCGGTTGCGCAATGATTTGGGTTGTAGTGGAAAGTGCGTTGATGTGCAGTGGCACATCCCGTAATCGTGGCCGCTTACTGGCGGCCTATATGATGGTTTATTACATCGGTACCGTGCTTGGTCAACTGATGGTAAGCAAACTTTCTACTGAACTGATGCATGTGCTGCCCTGGACGGTGGGGTTAATACTGGCGGGGATTTTACCGTTACTCTTCGCACGCATTATGGAACAGCGCGATGAATCTCACGCCACTACGTCCATCTGGCCTATGTTCCGCTTGCGCCAGGCGCGCCTTGGCGTCAACGGATGCATTATTTCCGGGATCATTCTGGGCTCTTTGTATGGGTTGATGCCGCTTTATCTGAACCATAAGGGCATCAGTGATGCGGGGATTGGGTTCTGGATGGCGTTAATGGTGAGTTCCGGTATCATCGGGCAGTGGCCAATTGGCCGTCTGGCCGATCGTTTTGGCCGGCTGCTGGTGCTGCGCGTTCAGGTTTTTGTTGTGATCCTTGGCTGTTTCGCAATGCTGAGCAATGCGGCAATGGCCCCGGCGTTATTTGTGTTAGGTACTGCTGGTTTTACGCTCTACCCGGTGGCGATGGCATGGGCTTGCGAAAAAGTTGAGTACCACCAACTGGTGGCGATGAACCAGGCTTTGCTGCTGAGCTATACAGTGGGCAGCCTTTCAGGACCAACGCTGACGGCGATGTTGATGCAAAGCTATTCCGATAGCCTGCTGTTTATCATGATTGCCAGCGTGTCATTTATCTATCTGCTGATGTTGATGCGCAAAGTGGGTCAGCATCCAACGCCAGTGGCTCATGCCTGATGTTAAGCCTGCATGCGCGGGCTTTTTCTCTTTGCAGATGAAAATCCTCCATTATGGGAGTTGTCCCTATTGTGACCCGTCGAATACCTCAGATATTCTGCGCCTGGACTCACTTTAATAAGGCTTCCATCATGATGTCTTTACGTCGTTTCAGTTCTGCCGCATTGGCTGTTTTTCTCGCGTGTTCCCTCGTATCAATTCCTGCCGTGGCAAATCCCGGTAATGGAAATGGTCAGGGGAATGGCGGAGGGCAGGGCAATAGCGGCAACCATGGTAATTCTGGCTCTCATAGCGATAACGGAAATCATCAACACAAATCAGCCAAACAAAAAGAGGGTAATGATATTTCTGTAAATGTCAGCTATGACCGCGTGCGCGCTCTGGCTGTGAATTATGGCTTAACGGGCTATGACTCTTTACCGCCGGGAATCGCAAAAAACGTTGCGCGCGGTAAAGCATTACCTCCTGGGATTGCGAAAAAAACGGTGCCTGCGTCGATGCTGGGGCAGTTACCTTCCTATCCGGGATATGAATGGCGCATTGTGGGCGACGATTTAGTGTTAGTGGCGCTGAGCACCGCCGTTGTAACGGCAATGATTAATGGTGTATTCAAATAAAATAATAACGCCCGGGAAACCGGGCGTTATTATTTGAATTAGTACATCACCTTATGACCGTACTGTTCCAGAATGCCTTTTACGCGTTCCATGGTCTCTTTCTTCGGCGGATGAATACCATCAAGTTTGTACTCTTCACCCATCGCTACCCATTTATGTTTACCCAGCTCGTGGTAAGGCAGCAGTTCGATTTTTTCGACATTGCCCATATCGCGGGTAAATTCACCGAGACGGTGCGCAGAGTCGTCATCGTCAGACCAGCCTGGTACAACAACGTAGCGGATCCAGACCTTAATATTTTTATTCGCGAGATATTTTGCGAACTCCAGCGTACGGTGGTTCGAGACACCTACCAGATCCTGATGAATTTCATCGTTCATCTGCTTGAGATCAAGCATCACCAGGTCAGTTACCTCCAGTAACTCATCAATCACCGGATCGTAACGGCGAACAAAGCCGTTAGTATCGAGACAGGTATGAATACCCTCTTTTTTGCAGGCCCGGAACCAGTCGCGGACAAACTCCGCCTGCAAAATAGCTTCCCCACCGGAAGCAGTCACGCCGCCGCCGGATGCATTCATAAAGTGACGATAGGTCACGACATCTTTCATCAGATCTTCGACGGTGATCTCTTTACCGCCATGGGTGTCCCATGTATCGCGGTTATGGCAATACAGGCAACGCATCAGGCAACCCTGGAAGAAGGTAATAAAGCGGATACCCGGGCCATCAACGGTGCCACAGGATTCAAAGGAGTGGATGCGACCAATAACTGACATTGCGGTGTTTTCTCCAGATGTGGCCCATCCGGGGCCTGTATTGATGCACAGCTCACCGGCTGTGTTTAAGTCTATTTTGGCTGATATCCATCGTTTTAGTATAGATATCTGGCAAAGCAGACTGGAGAGGGTGTTAAAAAGGCCCCACTTACGTGGAGCCCTTATTGTACGCTTTTTAAATCGCGATTTCAGTCAATACCCATCGTCTTTCAGGCTGCATCTTTGTGGGCTTCGTTTACTCACCCGAATCACTTACGTGAGTAAGCTCATCGGGATTCGCGCCCTTGCCGCCTTGATGTACCCGAAATCCATTGGGTGACACCCATTACATGGTCTGAGTGAAAGTACGAGTGATAACGTCCTGCTGCTGTTCTTTAGTCAGGGAGTTAAAACGTACTGCGTAGCCAGATACACGGATGGTCAACTGCGGATATTTTTCCGGATGTTCCATCGCATCGAGCAACATTTCGCGGTTCATCACGTTCACGTTCAGGTGCTGACCACCTTCGATGGACGCTTCGTGGTGGAAGTAACCATCCATCAGACCCGCGAGGTTAGTTTTACGCACTTCATCGTCTTTACCCAGCGCGTTCGGAACGATAGAGAAGGTGTAAGAGATACCATCTTTAGCGTAAGCAAACGGCAGTTTAGCAACGGAGGTCAGAGAGGCGACAGCACCTTTCTGGTCACGACCGTGCATCGGGTTAGCACCTGGTCCAAACGGCGCGCCTGCGCGACGACCGTCTGGGGTGTTACCGGTTTTCTTACCATACACAACGTTAGACGTGATGGTCAGAACAGACTGTGTCGGGATAGCGTTACGGTAAGTAGTCAGTTTCTGAATTTTCTTCATGAAACGTTCTACCAGGTCAACAGCCAGGTCATCTACACGTGCATCGTTGTTACCGAACTGCGGGTATTCGCCTTCGATTTCGAAGTCGACAGCCAGACCGTCTTCATCACGAATCGGTTTAACTTTCGCATATTTGATAGCAGACAGGGAGTCGGCAGCAACGGACAGACCTGCGATACCACACGCCATGGTACGGATAACGTCACGGTCATGCAGCGCCATCAGAGAAGCTTCGTAGCTGTATTTGTCGTGCATGTAATGGATAACGTTCAGCGCAGTGACGTACTGTTTAGCCAGCCAGTCCATGAAGTGATCCATGCGGTCCATCACTTCATCGAAGTGCAGTACATCGCCTTTGATCGGTTCAGATTTAGGACCAACCTGCATTTTCAGTTTTTCATCAACGCCGCCGTTGATGGCATACAGCATGGTTTTCGCCAGGTTAGCGCGAGCACCGAAGAACTGCATTTGTTTACCAACAACCATCGGGCTTACGCAGCAAGCGATAGCGTAGTCATCGTTGTTGAAGTCAGGACGCATCAGATCATCGTTCTCATACTGCAGAGAAGAGGTATCGATGGAGACTTTCGCAGCGAATTTCTTGAAGTTCAGTGGCAGTTTTTCAGACCACAGAATGGTGATGTTCGGCTCCGGAGACGGCCCCATGGTGTACAGGGTGTTCAGGAAGCGGAAGCTGTTTTTGGTCACCAGCGTACGGCCGTCAACGCCCATACCGCCGATAGATTCAGTTGCCCAAATCGGGTCGCCAGAGAACAGTTCATCATACTCAGGGGTACGCAGGAAGCGGACCATACGCAGTTTCATGACCAGGTGGTCAACCATTTCCTGCGCTTCTTGTTCGGTGATTTTGCCGGCTTTCAGGTCGCGTTCGATGAACACGTCGAGGAAGGTAGCGGTACGACCGAAGGACATTGCTGCGCCGTTCTGGGATTTAACAGCAGCCAGGTAGCCGAAGTAAGTCCACTGGATAGCTTCCTGAGCGGTAGTAGCCGGGCCAGAGATATCGCAACCGTATTTAGCGGCCATCTCTTTGATCTGACCCAGAGCACGGTGCTGTTCAGCAATTTCTTCACGCAGACGGATAGTCGCTTCCAGGTTTACGCCGTTTTCCATGTCAGATTGCAGAGACAGGAACTGGGCGTATTTGTCTTTCATCAGGAAGTCGATACCGTACAGTGCAACGCGACGGTAGTCACCGATGATACGGCCACGGCCATAGGCATCCGGCAGGCCGGTCAGCACGCCAGATTTACGGCAGTTCAGGATGTCTTTGGTGTAAACATCAAAAACGCCCTGGTTATGCGTTTTGCGGTATTCAGTGAAGATTTTTTTCAGGGCCGGATCCAGCTCGCGGTTGTACGCTTTGCAGGAACCTTCAACCATTTTGATACCACCGAACGGGATAATCGCACGTTTCAGCGGTGCTTCAGTCTGCAGACCAACGATTTTCTCAAGCGCTTTGTTGATGTAGCCAGCATCGTGAGAGGTGATGGTAGAAGCAACAGAGGTGTCGAAGTCAACAGGCGCGTGAGTGCGGTTTTCCTGTTTAACGCCTTCCATTACTTTGTCCCACAGCGTGGTGGTCGCATCAGTTGCGCCAGCCAGGAAGGACTCGTCACCCTCGTAAGGGGTATAGTTTTTCTGGATAAAGTCGCGTACGTTGACTTCTTTCTGCCAGTCACCTTTCGCAAAACCTTCCCAGGCTGTGGCTAACTTTTCATTAAGCTCGGACATGTAACACCTACCTTCTTAAGTGGATTTTTTATTTACTGCCTGAAACAACCATCAATTAATGATGATTATCGCCACGCAGGTAAATGACCCAGTATGTCAACCCAACTAACAATCCTCCACCAATGATATTCCCAATTGTTACCGGAATCAGATTATCGGTGATGAAATTTGCAATAGTCAGGTGAGAAAAACTTTCCGGGCTGGAACCGATAGCGGTCCAGAACTCCGGGCTCGCAAAGTGACGGATTACGATACCCATCGGAATCATAAACATGTTTGCGATACTGTGCTCAAAACCGCTGGCAACAAACATGGCCACCGGCAGAACCATAATCAGGGCTTTATCGGTCAGACTGCGGCCTGAGTAGCTCATCCATACGGCCAGACAGACCATCAGGTTCGCCAAAATACCCAGTGCGACAGCTTCAATAAAGGTATGGTGCAGTTTGTGATCGGCTGTTTGCAGGACATTCAAGCCCCAGCCGCCATTTGCTACCATATATTCGCCGGACAACCACATCAGCAGCACGAAGAGCAATGCACCAATCAAGTTACCGATGTAGACGTTTACCCAGTTACGAGCCAACTGGCCCCAGGTGATACGTCCACTGGCTTTCGCCACCACGATCAATACCGTTGATGTGAAAAGATCTGCGCCGCAGATGACGCACAGAATTAACCCCAATGAGAAGCATATCCCACCAACCAGTTTAGCCATGCCGTACGGCATTGATGCTGTCCCAGTGGTGGCAGTAATATAAAAAACAAACGCGATGGAGATAAAGACACCTGCTGTAATCGCCAAAAAGAACGTTGTCAGCGGTTTCTTTGTTGCTTTGTAGACACCTGCTTCTTCGGCAACTTTGGCCATCGCAGCTGGAAGTATTAGATCAAAAGGGTTGTCAGCTTTCACACTAACTCTCTCTTTATTTAAGTCGGCGACGAGATACTAACAAAGCATTATAGAAGAGAATTTGATATGGATCATATCTCGCCTGGCTTATAGGACCGCAAAGTGCATGGTTTTTCAGCAAATGCGGAGTAACTTGTTGATTATCCAAATAAAAATAAAGTTTAAACTTTGCAATTACAGTTGAATTTTTTTATAAGGCCTCCCGCACTACAGTTAATTAAAATGGAGTAATTGCCATAAAGAGTAACAATAATCCCTGGGTTTATATAAATATATTCACCCATGGTTAACTTAATTATTACAATTGGCACTCATTGCCGAAATATAAATAAAAAGGGGCAATGAAATTGCCCCGTAATATAACGTAGACCTGTGATTAAGCCTACAGATTGTCGTGTTACTTGTCGTTAATTCGACCAAAAGGCACGTTTGGCCCGTTGTAATTTTTCGTAAGCGGCTAACAGCGCCTGATGCGCCGGGAACGCCTTCAGCGAACCCTCCGCCGCCTGCAGACCATAGAAGGGCGCTTCACCGCTAAGCGCCGCGCTTGCAGCTTCAACCGCATCCGCGCCATACATGCGCACAAAAGCGTTCAGATATTGCAGCGGCTGGCGCTCTTCTTCCTGAGATAATTGCAGCAACGTTTGCAGGCAGCGGTAGTAATTGATGCGCTCAGCGGTGAATACCGAACCGTTGAATTCAATGGTCCACTCTGTCCAGGAGAGCGCCTGATCCAGGTCGCCACCCGCCAGCGCGAGCATGGCTTTCAGTTCGCCAATACGCAACGTAAACCAGCCATTGTCTTTACCGGTCGCCACGCCAAGCAACTCACGCACGCGAGTGAAATCATCGTGGCCTTCTTCATCAAGCTGCTCGATAAGATTCAGATAATCTTCTTTCTCCCACTCGCTACCTGGCAGTGAGAGAATAGTTTCGCGCAGATGGCTACCCATGCTGTTGTTTGCCAGCCAGAGATCTTCTGCCGGATAAATATCGGACATACCCGGAACCAGAATACGGCAGGCATAGACGCCCAGATGCTCGTAGTCGGCAATGTACACTTCTTTATCTTCTGCCCTGAAGATAGCCATCAGAGTGGCAAACTCTTCTTCGGTTGTCCCGGCAAAGCTCCAGTCAGCAAACGGGTAGTCCGCATCTTGCTTAAAGAGATCCCACGAGATCGAACCGCTGGAGTCGATAAAGTGCGTTTCGAGGTTGGTATGTTCTGCGACTTCTTCATCGTCAAACGTCGGCGGGGTAAAGACATCCAGATCTTTCAGGCTACGACCTTGTAGCAGTTCCGTCACGGTACGTTCCAGTGCCACGCCAAAGTCCGGATGTGCGCCGAAAGAGGCGAAGCAGGTACCGTTAGCCGGGTTAAACAGGACAACGCAAATGACCGGATATTGACCACCCAGCGAGCCGTCATAAGCAAAGATCGGAAAACCTTCGGCTTCCAGCTTCTCAATGGATGCTACAACGCCTGGGTAACGTGCGAGAACATCTGCCGGGATTTCAGGCAAACTGATACGTTCGCTGATAATGCGGTTTTTAATATGACGTTCAAAAACCTCTGACAGTCCCTGTACGCGCGCTTCATTACGGGTATTACCCGCTGACATGCCATTAGATACATACAAGTTACCGACGATATTCATTGGAATATAGACGGTTTGTTCATCTGACTGGCGGGTAAAGGGGAGGGCGCAAATCCCGCGAGCTTCGTTGCCGGACTGCAGATCGATCAGCATACCTGCCGTCAGTTCGTTTTCCGGATCGTAAAATTCACGCAGGCGCGGATCGAGAATGCCTTCCGGCAGTGTGTCGTCTTCGGTCAGCGTGAACCACTTCTCATTGGGATAATGGACAAATGGACCGTTAGCCACGTCATCACCCAGCCAAAAATCGGCAAAGAAATAGTTGGTGGACAGACGCTCAAAATATTCACCCAGCGCAGATGCCAGCGCTCCCTTTTTGGTTGCGCCTTTACCGTTGGTAAAGCACAGCGCGCAGTCTTTATCGCGAATATGCACGGACCAGACGTTAGGTACCGGGTTCAGCCAGGAAGCTTCTTCAATATTGAAGCCGAGGTCGAGCAGTTTTTGCTGGAAGCGAGCGATGGAATCTTCCAGTGCGGCGTCTTTGCCGGGGATATAGGTTTGCGTCATAGCAGTCACTTTTTTGTACGTAAAGCGGGCAATGATACGGGTTTTACGTGACTGACGCTATCTTTGGGGGCTGACCTGCGAAAATAAAACTTTTGACTATCATTAATGGATCTAACTTATTGTTCGGACATAAAAAAATGAAAGCGTTTGATCTCCACCGCATGGCGCTGGATAAGGTTCCTCTGGAGTTTCTTGGCGAAGTTGCGCTTCGCAGCCTTTATACCTTTGTTTTGGTCTTTATATTTCTCAAAATCACAGGGCGACGTGGTGTGCGTCAGATGTCACTCTTTGAGGTATTGATCATTCTGACGTTAGGCTCAGCGGCAGGCGACGTTGCGTTTTATGACGATGTGCCAATGCTTCCGGTACTGGTGGTATTTGTTACCCTCGCGGTACTGTACCGCCTGGTGATGTGGTTCATGACGCACAGTGAGAAACTGGAAGATCTGCTGGAAGGAAAGCCCGCCATCATCATTCATGAAGGGGAATTTGTCTGGGAGAAATTAGATAAGCAGAACATGACGGAATTTGAATTCTTTATGGAGCTACGCATTCGCGGCGTTGATCATCTGGGACAGGTGAGGCTGGCCATCCTGGAGACCAATGGTCAACTGAGCGTCTTTTACTATACCGATGAAGATGTAAAACCGGGGCTGTGTATTTTACCGAAGGCATTTTCTGAACGTTTCACTACCGTACCTGAGGCGGGAGACTATGCCTGCGTACAATGTAGTAAAATCATGGCTATGCCGGCGGGCTGCCATCAATTGTGTCCGCGCTGCGCAAATCCAGAATGGTCGAAGGCCAGCCGGGGAATTCGGGTAACGTGATAGCCATTATGTCGGTTTTATGACGATTAGGCGGAAGAATGTTTTGTGTGACAATGACCGCATTTTTCGGGTCATAAGTTTTAGACATTGCGGCGCGTGTCACTGAATGATAAAACCGATATCCACTGTTATAACTTATTGCTTTTAGCGTGGTGAGGGGAAATGGCTCAGGTCTTTAATTTCAGTTCAGGTCCGGCAATGTTACCGGCGGATGTGCTTAAACAGGCTCAACAGGAACTCTGTGACTGGCACGGTCTTGGTACATCGGTGATGGAAATCAGCCACCGTGGTAAAGAATTTATTCAGGTGGCTGAGGAAGCAGAAAAGGATTTTCGCGATCTGCTGAATATTCCCTCTAACTACAAAGTTTTGTTCTGCCATGGCGGTGGTCGTGGACAGTTTGCCGGTATTCCGTTGAACATCCTCGGTGATAAAACCACTGCAGATTATGTTGACGCAGGTTACTGGGCGGCGAGTGCAATCAAAGAAGCAAAAAAATACTGCTCCCCAAATGTTATCGACGCAAAAATCTCTGTAGAGGGGCTGCGTGGCGTTAAGCCGATGAGCGAGTGGCAACTGAGCGATAACAGCGCTTACTTGCACTTCTGCCCGAACGAAACCATTGACGGTATTGCCATCAATGAAACGCCGAACTTTGCGTCCGATGTGGTGGTAACGGCAGATCTCTCTTCCACTATTCTGTCCACTCCGCTGGATGTTTCCCGCTACGGCGTGATTTATGCAGGTGCGCAGAAAAATATCGGCCCGGCAGGCTTAACGCTGGTTATCGTTCGTGAGGATCTGCTGGGTAAAGCGCATCAATCTTGCCCTTCCATTCTGGATTACACCATCCTTGCACAAAACGATTCCATGTTTAACACCCCGCCGACGTTTGCCTGGTATCTGGCTGGCCTCGTCTTCAAATGGCTGAAAAACAATGGCGGCGTTGCAGCCATGGACCGTATTAATCAGCAAAAAGCTGACCTGCTCTACGGTGTGATTGATAGTAGCGATTTCTATCGTAACGATGTTGCCAAAGCGAACCGTTCTCGGATGAACGTTCCGTTCCAGTTGGCTGACAACGCGCTCGACAAAATTTTTCTGGAAGAGTCACTGGCGGCAGGGCTGCATGCACTGAAAGGTCACCGCGTTGTCGGTGGCATGCGTGCTTCTATCTATAACGCAATGCCGCTGGAAGGCGTAAAAGCGCTGACCGACTTTATGGCTGACTTCGAACGTCGCCACGGCTAAATTTGGCTTGCCTCGTACCCCGTAGCCTGGCTGCGGGGTTTTTTATTCTGTTTGTTGAGAGTTGAGTTTCATGGAATCCCTGACGTTACAACCCATCGCGCGGGTAGATGGCACCATTAATCTGCCTGGTTCAAAAAGTGTTTCCAACCGCGCCTTGTTGCTGGCCGCCTTCGCACAGGGCACCACCGTACTGACCAATCTTCTGGACAGCGACGATGTACGCCATATGCTCAATGCGCTCAGTGCGTTGGGAGTTTCCTTTACGCTGTCTGCGGATCGTACTCGTTGCGAAGTAACTGGCGTCGGCGGGCCGTTAACGGCAGAAAAACCGCTTGAGTTATTCCTGGGCAATGCAGGAACGGCAATGCGTCCGCTGGCAGCCGCGCTGTGCCTTGGCAGCAATGACATTGTCCTGACCGGCGAACCACGCATGAAAGAGCGACCGATTGGCCATCTGGTGGATGCACTGCGTCAGGGCGGCGCGCAGATTGATTATCTGGAACAGGAAAATTATCCGCCTCTGCGCCTGCGCGGCGGGTTCAGCGGCGGCAGCGTTGAGGTTGACGGCAGCGTATCCAGCCAGTTTTTGACCGCATTGCTGATGACCGCTCCGCTTGCGGCGCAGGATACCGTTATCTCCATTAAAGGAGACCTGGTTTCTAAACCCTATATCGACATTACGCTGCATCTGATGCACACCTTCGGTGTTGAAGTTGAAAATCAGCACTATCAGCGCTTTATCGTGCGCGGTAATCAGCAGTACACCTCGCCCGGCCACTATCTTGTGGAGGGTGATGCTTCCTCCGCTTCCTATTTCCTTGCGGCCGGCGCGATTAAAGGCGGCACGGTGAAAGTTACCGGTATTGGTCGCAACAGCGTGCAGGGCGACATTCGTTTTGCCGATGTACTGGAAAAAATGGGGGCACAGGTTGTATGGGGTGATGATTTTATTGCCTGTACGCACGGTGAGTTAAACGCCATTGATATGGATATGAACCATATTCCGGACGCGGCAATGACGATTGCGACGGCGGCGCTGTTTGCGCGTGGTACTACCACATTGCGTAACATCTATAACTGGCGCGTTAAAGAAACAGACCGTCTTTTTGCCATGGCGACAGAGCTCCGTAAAGTGGGCGCTGAGGTGGAAGAAGGCGAAGATTTTATTCGTGTGACCCCGCCTGCACAGATCCAATACGCGGAAATTGGCACCTATAATGACCACCGTATGGCAATGTGCTTCTCGCTGGTGGCGCTATCGGATACCCCTGTCACCATCCTCGATCCGAAATGCACGGCCAAAACCTTCCCTGACTACTTCGAGCAACTGGCGCGTATCAGTACGCTGGGCTGATTCTTTTCCTGCAGTTTCTGACGCCGACATCTGTCGGCGTTGTTGGTTTTTTCACCTTGCTGCCTTC
This sequence comes from Phytobacter ursingii, assembly GCA_901456055.1. Classification (GTDB taxonomy): domain Bacteria; phylum Pseudomonadota; class Gammaproteobacteria; order Enterobacterales; family Enterobacteriaceae; genus Phytobacter; species Phytobacter ursingii. The sequence goes on along the minus strand of CABDWT010000019.1, from coordinate 34,289 downwards.
TCCGTTGAATGCTATTTTTTGCGCATCAACTTATTTTAAGTTGATGATTAATATGTATTTTATATATTCAATCAACGGATGATTCACATGACAAATACAAAGAAATTCCTGGCATTAGCCGTGGCTGCGGTAGTGCTGGTAGGCTGCAAAAATATGAACGGGAATATGCTGGCCAGCTCAGGTGTTGCTGCCTTCAAAGCAGCGACATTATCGGATGCCGATGTCAAAGCGCTATCGAATGATGCCTGTAAGCAGATGGATGCCACCAACAAAGTGGCGGGCGCATCAAGTAAATATACAAAACGCCTGAACACAATAGCGAAAGCATTAGGCAACAATGCCGACGGCACTCCTGTTAATTATAAGGTCTATTTAACGTCGGATGTGAATGCGTGGGCAATGGCGAACGGCTGCGTCCGCGTTTACAGCGGCCTGATGGATCTGATGACAGATAACGAGGTTGAAGCGGTTCTGGGCCATGAACTGGGGCATGTGGCGCTGGGCCATTCGAAGAAAGCCATGCAGGCAGAATATGCGACGCTTGCCGCCCGTGACGCAATTTCTGCTACCAGCGGCGTTGCGGCCCAACTGTCCCGCTCACAGTTGGGGGATTTGGCGAATGGCGTGATCAATTCCGCCTTTTCCCGCAGTCAGGAGTCGGATTCGGATGATTTTTCCTATGACTTGCTGAAAAAACGCGGCATTAAAACGCAGGGGCTTGTGACCAGTTTTGAAAAACTGGCGAAAATGGGCTCCGGCCACGCAAAATCGTTATTTGATTCTCATCCGCCATCAGCGGAGCGCGCGCAGCATATTCGTGATCGTATCGCCGCAGATAAAAAGTAAATAATTGTCACTTTCGGGCTGGTATTCTTCCGGCCCTCTATAATTGCGCAAACCTTCTCCACTCAGCACGATTCATCCCGTTATTTATACCTGGTAGTAACGGTCATTGGCGTTGCAGCGTATAATGCGCGGCGTTCACGTTAACGGTATGCCTTTATGAAGGAGAAAAAGATGACGGCAATTGCCCCGGTAATCACCATTGATGGGCCTAGCGGTGCAGGGAAAGGCACTCTGTGCAAGGCAATGGCGGAAGCGTTGCAATGGCATCTACTGGATTCAGGCGCAATCTATCGTGTGTTGGCGCTGGCCGCGCTGCACCACCATGTTGATGTCACCTCAGAAGACGTACTGGTCCCGCTGGCAGCGCATCTCGACGTACGATTTGTCTCGACTGACGGCAACCTTGAAGTGATCCTTGAAGGTGAGGACGTGAGCGGTGAGATCCGTACGCAAGAGGTCGCTAATGCGGCATCGCAGGTTGCGGCGTTCCCTCGGGTACGTGAGGCGTTGTTACGTCGTCAGCGCGCTTTTCGCGAAGCGCCGGGCCTCATTGCAGATGGCCGCGATATGGGGACCGTCGTATTCCCTGATGCGCCAGTGAAAATTTTCCTTGACGCTTCCTCGCAAGAGCGTGCGCACCGCCGCATGCTACAGTTGCAGGAAAAGGGGTTTAGTGTTAATTTTGATCGCCTTTTATCCGAGATAAAAGAGCGCGATGACCGCGATCGCAACCGCGCCGTCGCCCCACTTGTTCCTGCAGAAGATGCCTTAGTGCTGGATTCTACCAGTTTAACTATTGAGCAAGTGATTGAAAAAGCGCTACAATATGCGCGCCAAAAACTGGCACTCGCGTAATCGCGACAGAATTAGTAGTACCCCCGCTGCAAAGGATTGACGGCGGGTATGTGAAACAACCCCATCCGGCACGGAGCCAGGTGGACGTTAATATTAACCTGAAGATTAAACATGACTGAATCTTTTGCTCAACTGTTTGAAGAATCCTTAAAAGAAATCGAAACCCGCCCGGGTTCCATCGTTCGTGGTGTTGTTGTTGCTATCGACAAAGACGTAGTACTGGTTGACGCCGGTCTGAAATCTGAGTCTGCCATTCCGGCTGAGCAGTTCAAAAACGCCCAGGGCGAACTGGAAATCCAGGTTGGCGACGAAGTTGACGTTGCTCTGGATGCAGTAGAAGACGGCTTCGGTGAAACCCTGCTGTCCCGTGAAAAAGCTAAACGTCACGAAGCGTGGATCACGCTGGAAAAAGCGTACGAAGAAGCTGAAACTGTTACCGGTGTTATCAACGGCAAAGTCAAAGGCGGCTTCACTGTTGAGCTGAACGGTATTCGCGCGTTCCTGCCGGGTTCTCTGGTAGACGTTCGTCCGGTTCGCGATACGCTGCACCTGGAAGGCAAAGAGCTTGAATTCAAAGTCATCAAGCTGGACCAGAAGCGTAACAACGTTGTTGTTTCTCGTCGTGCCGTTATCGAATCCGAGAATAGCGCAGAACGTGATCAACTGCTGGAAAACCTGCAGGAAGGCATGGAAGTTAAAGGTATCGTTAAGAACCTCACTGACTACGGTGCATTCGTTGATCTGGGTGGCGTTGACGGCCTGCTGCACATCACTGATATGGCATGGAAACGCGTTAAGCATCCGAGCGAAATCGTAAACGTTGGCGACGAAATCACTGTTAAAGTGCTGAAGTTCGACCGCGAGCGTACCCGTGTATCTCTGGGCCTGAAACAACTGGGCGAAGATCCGTGGGTTGCTATCGCTAAACGTTACCCGGAAGGTACTAAACTGACCGGTCGTGTAACCAACCTGACCGATTACGGCTGCTTCGTTGAAATCGAAGAAGGCGTTGAAGGCCTGGTACACGTTTCCGAAATGGACTGGACCAACAAAAACATCCACCCATCCAAAGTTGTTAACGTTGGTGACGTAGTGGAAGTTATGGTTCTGGATATCGACGAAGAACGTCGTCGTATCTCTCTTGGCCTGAAACAGTGCAAAGCTAACCCGTGGCAGCAGTTCGCGGAAACCCACAACAAGGGTGACCGCGTTGAAGGTAAAATCAAGTCTATCACTGACTTCGGTATCTTCATCGGCCTGGACGGCGGCATCGACGGTCTGGTTCACCTGTCTGACATCTCCTGGAACGTTGCAGGCGAAGAAGCAGTTCGTGAATACAAAAAAGGCGACGAAATCGCAGCGGTTGTTCTGCAGGTTGACGCAGAACGTGAACGTATCTCCCTGGGCGTTAAACAGCTCGCAGAAGATCCGTTCAACAACTACGTTGCTCTGAACAAGAAAGGCGCGATCGTCACCGGTAAAGTCACTGCAGTTGACGCGAAAGGCGCAACCGTAGAACTGGCTGACGGTGTTGAAGGTTACCTGCGTGCTTCTGAAGCATCCCGTGACCGCGTTGAAGACGCAACTCTGGTTCTGAGCGTAGGCGACGACGTTGAAGCTAAATTCACCGGCGTTGACCGTAAAAACCGTGTAGTAAGCCTGTCTGTTCGTGCTAAAGACGAAGCTGACGAGAAAGATGCTATCGCAACTGTTAATAACAAACAGGAAGACGGTAACTTCTCCAACGCTATGGCAGAAGCCTTCAAAGCAGCTAAAGGCGAGTAATATTTCGCCATACTTTGGACTGCCAGACGGCTGTTAGTCCATCGCCTCGGTAAATTACCGGGGCGATATTGCAAAGCAACCGTGTCTGACACGCGAAGTATGATGAGTATACTTGACAGATTACAGATTTCGTCCTGTAATCAAGCACAAAGGGCGGCTACGGCCGCCCTTGTTCAAGCTGTTAAGCTAATTTGCCTTGAAGGAAACCGGAGGAATCATGACCAAGTCAGAATTGATTGAAAGACTTGCCAGCCAGCAATCGCACATTCCCGCGAAAGCCGTGGAAGATGCGGTCAAAGAGATGCTGGAGCATATGGCCTCTACTCTTGCCCAGGGTGAGCGTATTGAGATCCGCGGTTTCGGCAGTTTTTCTCTGCACTATCGTGCACCCCGCACCGGACGTAATCCGAAAACGGGCGATAAAGTGGATCTGGAAGGGAAATACGTTCCACACTTTAAGCCGGGTAAAGAATTGCGTGACCGCGCCAATATTTATGAAGGTTAAGTTCAATCTGTATTGAAACCTAATCATCGTGAAAAGCACCGACAGGTGCTTTTTTCATTTCTGCCCCCTGAGCCGTGGAAGACTGCTCGCATAATGCCTGTCTTTGGCTGCAAGTTCGTTTAAATCTGCCCACCTTCGCCGCAAAACAAGAAAATCATGCCAGACGGCTTGCGCAACGCCGGTCACACTTACCGCAACAAGGAGGTGGGCATGCCATTACCTGCGCTAGCGTTTTCCCTGAACGTAGGCATATTGCCACTATTATTTCTCCCAGCACTGCCTGAAATTGAATATGTCTGGATGATAATTGTTGCAGGGTGCCTGCTTGCCAGCAGACATCAGCGCAACATTCGTTATACCGGTTTTACGGTGCTGTTTTTCGCGTGGGGATTGTTAGCAGCATTGCAGGCTATCTGGCCAACTCAACAGTTGCCGGGGGCGAATCGGCAGGTGAGGGTGGTGATAACCGGAACCGATCATGCAACAACACACTACGCTGAGATCACCCATCTGGACGGTAAGCGCATCATTCCCGCAGCAGGCATAACGCTTTATGGCGAATATTTGCCGCAGCCTGTGTGTGTTGGTCAACAGTGGGATATGACTATCAGAGCGCGGCCTGTACATGGGCAACTGAATGATGGAGGATTTGATACTCAGCGTCACGCACTGTCGTCGCATTTACCGCTGACTGGTCGCTTCATTAATGCGCAGATTGCGGATGCTCAATGTAGCTGGCGCGGTCAGTACCTGGATTCGCTGAGCACGCATCTGGAAGCGTACTCCTGGAGGGCAGTCATTCTTGCGCTGGGGCTTGGTGAGCGTTCTGCACTGGATCATGAGGTGAAAGATATTATGCGTCAGACGGGGACTGCCCATCTGATGGCAATATCCGGTCTGCATATTGCGCTAACGGCAATGCTTGGCGTATTACTGGCAAGAGGTGTGCAGCGCTTTTTCCCCGCAAGACGAATTAACTGGCATTTACCGTTACTGATTGGCGTGGTCAGTGCTGTCAGTTACGCCGGATTGACGGGAATGCAGCCACCCGCTTTTCGAACGACGCTCTCTATTGGAATATGGGCGGTGCTACGTCTGTCGGGACGCCAGTGGACACCGTGGCAGGTCTGGCTGTGCTGCATTGCTGGCATACTGTTTATCGATCCTGTCGCTGTCTTGTCGCAAAGTTTATGGTTGTCTGCATTCGCCGTCGCGGCGCTGATCTTTTGGTATCAATGGTTCCCATTACGGATACACACTCCGTGCTGGTGGCACCGGATTCTCATCGACCTTCTCTATATCCAGGCTGGCATGACATTATTGCTAATGCCGCTGCAGATTTTGTCTTTTCACGGTCTTAGCTTGAGCTCAATGGCGGCGAATTTAATTGCTGTACCATTGGTTACCTTTATCACTGTCCCGCTCGTCCTTTTCGGGATGCTACTGCATCCAGCCGGCCTGCAAAGTGTTGAGGCAGTTGTCTGGTATCTGGCTGATGGTTCTCTTGCGATTCTGTTCTGGTTTCTGCAACGCCTGCCGCACGGCTGGCTTGATGTGGATGCGCGCTGGCTTGGGTTAGCCTGGCTCCCCTGGCTTTTTCTTGTCATGGGAAAATTGCACTGCTGGCGCTCCTTTCCTGCAATCGGCTTTACGGCAATCATTCTAATGCTGTTCCCTTTTCGGCCAACCCAGCGCGACGGTGACTGGGCTGTTCATATGCTTGATGTCGGCCAGGGGCTGGCGATGGTCATTGAGCGCAATGGTAAGGCTATTCTGTACGACACCGGGCTTGCCTGGCCTGGCGGGGACAGCGCGCAGCAATTGATTACGCCCTGGTTACGTTGGCATCATCTGCAACCGGAGGGCATTATCCTTAGCCATGATCATCTCGATCATCGCGGCGGGCTTAATACGCTTCTCATCGACTGGCCCTCTCTTTGGGTTAAAAGCCCGTTAAACTGGGCTGGTCATCAGCCCTGTTTTCGTGGTGAAAGCTGGCAATGGCAAGGGCTGACCTTTACAGCGCACTGGCCACTCAGAGATGCGCAAATGAAAGGAAATGATCGCTCATGCGTGGTCAAGGTTAATGACGGGCAACAGAGCATACTGCTTACGGGAGATATTGAAACCGCAGGGGAAATGGGGATGATGAGCCATTACTGGCAGCATCTCCAGGCTACACTTATCCAGGTGCCTCATCATGGCAGCACCACTTCATCCTCGCTCCCTTTTATTCAAAGGGTGAATGGAAAGGTGGCGCTGGTGTCTGCATCGCGTTACAACAACTGGCGTTTGCCGTCGGCAAAAGTGCAAAAACGCTATCAGCAACAGGCGTACCGGTGGTTTGATACACCTCATCATGGACAAATAACTGTTTTATTCTCGCGGCAAGGTTGGAAAATCCTGAGCTTACGTGAGCAAATTTTCCCTCGTTGGTATCATCAGTGGTTTGGCGTACCTGTAGATAACGGGTAGAATATGCGGCTATTTCAACAAGTGCTGGTTTTTTGAATGCATAACGACAAAGATCTCTCAACATGGCAGACATTCCGCCGACTTTGGCCCATCATTGCGCCGTTTAAAACGGGTTTGATCGTGTCGGGAGTTGCGTTAATCCTCAACGCCGCCAGCGATACATTTATGTTATCGCTTCTCAAACCATTACTGGATGATGGTTTTGGTAAAACGGACCGCTCAGTGTTGCTGTGGATGCCACTGGTGGTTATCGGGCTGATGATTTTACGCGGCATCACCAGCTATATTTCTAGCTACTGTATTTCATGGGTTTCAGGCAAAGTGGTGATGACCATGCGCCGCCGCCTCTTTGGTCATATGATGGGGATGCCCGTATCCTTCTTTGACAAACAATCTACCGGGACACTCCTGTCCCGCATTACCTATGACTCTGAACAGGTCGCTTCTTCTTCTTCCAGTGCGCTGATCACTGTGGTGCGTGAAGGGGCATCTATCATCGGTCTGTTTGTGATGATGTTCTATTACAGCTGGCAATTGTCCGCCATTCTGATTGTGCTTGCGCCGATCGTTTCTTTTGCTATTCGCGTTGTGTCAAAGCGTTTTCGCAATATCAGTAAAAATATGCAAAACACGATGGGGCAGGTGACGACCAGTGCCGAGCAGATGCTGAAAGGGCATAAAGAAGTGCTGATGTTTGGTGGTCAGAGCGTCGAGACGAGCCGTTTTGAGAAAGTCAGCAATAAGATGCGTTTGCAGGGAATGAAAATGGTGTCGGCGTCTTCAATATCCGATCCAATCATTCAGCTTATCGCTTCGCTGGCGCTGGCATTTGTGCTTTATGCTGCAAGTTTCCCAAGCGTGATGGACACATTGACCGCCGGCACGATCACCGTGGTGTTCTCCTCCATGATCGCACTGATGCGTCCACTGAAATCGTTGACCAACGTCAACGCGCAGTTTCAGCGCGGGATGGCGGCCTGCCAGACGTTATTCGCTATCCTCGATAGCGAGCAGGAAAAAGATGAAGGTACGTTGGTTATTGAACGTGCAAAAGGTGACGTTGAGTTCCGTGATGTCACTTTTACTTATCCGGGGCGTGAGACGCCTGCGCTACGTAATATCAATCTGAGCATTCCGGCAGGGAAAACAGTGGCACTGGTGGGGCGTTCAGGGTCAGGTAAATCGACCATGGCAAGCCTGATCACGCGCTTCTATGACATTGATAAAGGTCAGATCCTGATGGATGGTCATGACCTGCGTGAGTATAAGCTGACGTCACTGCGTAACCAGGTTGCACTGGTCTCGCAAAACGTGCACCTCTTCAACGATACCGTGGCAAATAATATTGCTTATGCCCGTACGGAAGAGTACAGCCGTGAGCAGATCGAACAGGCGGCGAAAATGGCCTATGCCATGGATTTCATCAATAAGATGGACAATGGTCTGGACACCATTATCGGTGAAAATGGCGTATTGCTTTCCGGCGGCCAGCGTCAGCGTATTGCGATTGCTCGTGCGCTGCTGCGTGACAGCCCTATCCTTATCCTGGATGAGGCAACATCGGCACTGGATACGGAATCAGAGCGTGCGATTCAGGCGGCGCTCAATGAATTGCAGAAAAACCGCACCTCACTGGTGATTGCCCACCGCCTTTCTACGATCGAACAGGCAGATGAAATCGTGGTGGTAGAAGATGGGCGCATCGTTGAGCGTGGAAGCCATAGCGAGCTTCTGGCGCAGCGCGGTGTTTATGCGCAGTTGCATAAAATGCAGTTTGGCGAATGATTGCGCGCATCTGGTCCGGCGAATCACCGCTGTGGCTGCTTTTATTGCCGCTGTCCTGGCTCTATGGTCTGGTCAGCGGCATTATTCGTTTGTGCTGGCGGCTGGGGTTAAAAAAAGCCTGGCGCGCACCCGTTCCCGTGGTCGTGGTCGGCAATCTGACCGCGGGCGGCAATGGCAAAACGCCGGTGGTTGTCTGGTTGGTTGAACAATTACAGCAGCGCGGTATCAGGGTCGGGGTAGTTTCCAGAGGGTATGGCGGTAAAGCCGCACACTACCCGCTGCTACTCACGCCTGAAACCACGACCGCGGAGGCGGGAGATGAGCCGGTACTTATTTTTCAACGTACAGGAGCGCCTGTCGCTGTGTCTCCCGCCAGGGTCGATGCCGTCAAAGCGCTTCTGACCGCTTCGCCAGTGCAGCTGATCGTTACCGACGACGGCTTGCAGCATTATCGCCTGCATCGTGATAAAGAAATTGTTGTTATTGATGGCGTGCGGCGTTTTGGCAACGGCTGGTGGCTTCCTGCAGGGCCGATGCGTGAACGGGCATCCCGACTTAAATCCGTTGATGCTGTGATCACGAACGGTGGTATTGCTCTGCCTGGCGAGATAGCTATGCGATTGCAGCCAGGGCTGGCTGTAAATTTGCTCACTGGCGAGCGCTGCAATGTCAATGCGTTGCAAAATCTGGTTGCGATGGCCGGCATTGGTCATCCTCCGCGTTTTTTTGCTACGCTGCATGAAGCCGGTGCGCATCCGGTGAAAACCGTTGCGCTAGCCGATCACCAGGCGCTTTCCCCGCAGGATGTCTCAGCACTGATTGAGCCGGATCAAACACTTATCATGACGGAAAAAGATGCCGTCAAGTGTCGCCCCTTTGCGGAGCAAAACTGGTGGTATCTGCCTGTGGATGCGCATCTTGAGGATAAGCAAGCAGAGAAGTTGTTGCAGGAACTCTTAATTCTGGTGCGCTGACACTCTTGTCGGGGCGCGCCGTGTTCTACAACCGGGAAGCCTATGTCTGTGCCACAAATCACGCTGCAAACTGCCCGTCATCTTCACCTCGCTGCTCAGGGGTTACTGAGAAAACCATCCCGTCGCGCCACCCCTGGTGACGTCCTGAAGACAATTCAGCGTATGTCATTGCTGCAAATTGATACCATCAACATTGTGGCACGTAGCCCCTATCTGGTGTTATTCAGCCGTCTTGGCAAATATCCTGCGCAATGGCTTGATGACGCGCTGAAAAATGGCGATCTGATGGAATACTGGGCGCACGAGGCCTGTTTTTTACCGCGCAGCGATTTTGCCTTATTCCGTCACCGTATGCTTGCCCCTGATAAGATGGGCTGGAAATATCGCCAGGCGTGGATGCAGGAGCATGCGCAGGAAATTGAGGCGCTCGTCGCACATATTCAGCAAAATGGCCCCGTTCGTTCGGCTGATTTTGAACATCCGCGTAAAGGGGCCAGCGGCTGGTGGGAATGGAAGCCACATAAGCGCCATCTTGAAGGGTTGTTTACCGCAGGAAAAGTGATGGTTATCGAACGTCGCAATTTCCAGCGCGTTTATGATCTCACCCATCGGGTGATGCCAGACTGGAATGACGAACGCGACTTATTGACGCAGGCAGAAGCAGAGCACCTTATGCTTGAAAAAAGTGCGCGTAGTCTGGGCCTCTTTCGTGCCGAATGGCTTGCGGACTATTACCGTCTGCGCCGACCTGCGTTACCACTGCTGCTTGAACGCCTGGAGGAAGAGGGCAAGATTGTCCCGGTGGATGTCGAAAAACTGGGCCCAGCCTGGCTACATACAGACCTTTTGTCACAGCTTGATCTCGCGACAGCAGGAAAACTGACAGCAACGCATAGCGCTGTGCTCTCACCTTTCGACCCGGTCGTGTGGGATCGCAAACGGGCGGAGCAACTGTTTGATTTTAGCTATCGGCTGGAGTGCTATACGCCTGCGCCAAAACGCCAGTACGGTTATTTTGTGTTGCCGCTGTTGCATCGTGGCCGTCTGGTCGGGCGAATGGATGCCAAAATGCATCGCAAAGCGTCGGTACTGGAGGTCATTGCGCTCTATCTCGAAAAGGGTGTAAAACCGGGACGCACGCTTGAAAAAGGGCTCATCAACGCAATCGGTGATTTTGCGCACTGGCAAGGTGCGCGTCGCGTTACCTTTGGATATCTGCCGGAAGGGCTTTTTATTGATCATCGTCAGGGGCTGGAAATAGACGCAGCCTGACCACTGGATATGTTAAAATTTACCGATCACGCGACAGGTTCATCAGGAGGAAATATGGATCATCGGTTACTGGAAATCATTGCCTGCCCGGTTTGTAACGGCAAACTCTATTACAGCCAGGATAAACAAGAACTGATTTGTAAAGTGGATAGCCTCGCTTATCCCGTGCGCGAGGGCATTCCTGTACTGCTGGAAAACGAAGCCCGTTCATTAACAGAAGAAGAGAGTCGGCCATGAGTTTCGTTGTCATCATTCCAGCGCGTTACGCGTCCACCCGTTTACCAGGAAAACCCTTGGTTGATATCAATGGGAAACCCATGGTGGTGCATGTGCTGGAGCGTGCGCGTGAGTCAGGAGCGGCGCGCGTGATTGTTGCGACCGACAATACTGATGTTGCGCGTGCGGTAGAAGCCGCGGGGGGAGAGGTCTGTATGACCCGCGCCGATCACCAGTCCGGAACGGAGCGTCTGGCCGAAGTCGTCGAAAAATGTGGTTTCAGTGATGATACCGTGATCGTCAATGTGCAAGGTGATGAACCCATGATCCCGCCGGCGATTATTCGTCAGGTGGCTGAAAACCTGGCCGCGCGCGACATCGGGATGGCTACGCTGGCCGTGCCGATTCATCATGCCGAAGAAGCATTTAACCCTAACGCGGTGAAAGTAGTGACCGACGCACAAGGTTATGCGCTCTATTTTTCCCGGGCAACCATTCCGTGGGATCGCGACCGTTTTGCGGCTTCTCGTGAGACAATTGGCGATACTTTCCTGCGTCATATCGGTATTTACGGCTATCGTGCCGGTTTTATCCGCCGGTATGTAAACTGGGAAGCCAGCCCGCTTGAAAATATCGAAATGCTGGAGCAGCTGCGCGTACTGTGGTATGGCGAGAAAATTCATGTAGCCGTTGCGACACAAGTCCCCGGTACGGGCGTTGATACGCAGGAAGATCTTGTGCGTGTGCGCGCTGAAATGCGTTAATTTTCCCTTCTTAATCCCCTCGCTCTGAGGGGATTTGCGTTTTTCCCGCAAATTCTCGTCATCATTTGATCTCATCAGGGTGACATCCCGGCATCCGGCGCTCATTATAAAAGCAGTAGTCTTCATGAGGGCAATCTGATATGGAACAACTGCGCGCTGAATTGAGCCACCTGCTGGGTGAAAAGCTGAGCCGCATGGAATGTGTCAGCGAGAGACCTGATACAACGTTATGGTCCTTGTATGACAGCCAGGGAAATCCGATGCCGCTACTGGCAAGGAGTTTTTCCACCCCTGGCCTTGCACGTCAACTGGCATGGAAAATCTCAATGCTGGCACGCAGTGGTACGGTACGTATGCCTGTCGTGTATGGCGTAATGACCCATGAAGAGCATCCAGGGCCAGATGTCCTGCTAATGGAACGCCTGCGTGGCGTGCCGGTGGAAGCGCCTGCACGTACCCCCGAACGCTGGGAGCATCTGAAAGATCAAATCGTGGAAGGGCTATTGTCATGGCACAGACAGGACAGCCATGGCTGTGTGGGAATGGTGGACAATACGCAGGAGAATATCTGGCCCTCCTGGTATCGCCAGCGGGTGGAAGTGCTATGGACCACGCTGAATCAGTACCATAATACGGGGCTCACGATGCAGGATAAACGTATCCTGTTCCGCACCAGAGAATGCCTGCCGTCGCTGTTCGAAGGTTTTAACGACAACTGTGTGCTGGTGCACGGCAACTTCAACCTGCGTAGTATGTTGAAAGATGCCCGAAGCGATCAGCTTCTGGCTATGGTTGGGCCGGGCATTATGCTCTGGGCGCCCCGAGAATATGAGCTGTTCCGCCTGGCGGATGGTCCCCTGGCCGAAGGCTTGTTCTGGCATTACCTTCAGCGGGCGCCCGTTGCGGAATCGTTCATGTGGCGACGCTGGCTCTACCTGCTATGGGATGAAGTGGCGAACCTGGTAAACACGGGCCACTTCAGTCGCCCCAGTTTTGACCTGGCGTCTAAGTCACTCCTGCCCTGGCTGGCCTGAGTCACCTTTCAACCACTGCCAAATCCGTCCAAGCGTTTCATACCCCACCCGGTCGCTGTGCATGAGCCAGACCGGGGAAGGGATGACGCGTTCCCACGGATTAAGAGGGGAAACGATAGCCAACTGGTTCGCGGGAGCGGGAAGGGGATGCAGCCCTGCATGACGGAAGAAAACCATTGCCCTGGGCATATGCAACGCGGATGTCACCAGTAAAAAGGGGGCATTGCCAATGGCCTGCTTGACTGCTGTGGCTTCCTCTTCGGTATCTTTCGGTGAATCCAGGGTGATGATATCGCTGCGCGGAACGCCCAGGCTCTCTGCCACTCTGGCCCCGGCTTCTGCTGTACTGACCGGGTTCGTTTTTGCCGCCGCCCCCGTAAAGATCAATTTCGCCCCTGGGTTCAGATGCAACAGGCGAATACCTTCATTTAAACGCGGCAGGCTGTTATTAATAAGATTTGAGCTGGGCGCCCATGCGTCATTCCAGGTGTATCCGCCCCCCAGGATCACGATATATTTTACCTTTTCTTCGCCGTGCCAGGTGGGATAACTGTCCTCGATGGGTTTGAGCATGTTATCCGCGACGGGTTGCAAACTCAGTAGCAGAAGAACCAACCAGCTTGCGCTGATGATACCTTTGCCTGTTTTCTGCCAGCGGCTGAACCAGACGAGCAATAGCCCAATTCCAATCAATATGAGCAACGCAGGCAGCGGCAGCATCAGGCCGCCAATGTATTTCTTGAGCGTAAAAAGCACGCGTCCGTCTCCTTTTTAACCATACAGCAGGCGTTTTGCGTGGATCTTACACCAGATGGGTTCATTCTGAGCACGGCTGTGACAAAATAGCGGTTTTGTCAGGATCGCGGAGCGGCCATGCAGGATCGTAATTTCGACGACATCGCGGAAAAATTCTCCCGCAATATCTATGGCACGACCAAAGGTCAACTGCGTCAGGCGATCCTCTGGCAGGATTTAGACAGGGTTCTTGCCGAAGTGGGTGACCGCACGCTTCGTGTACTGGATGCAGGGGGCGGCGAAGGGCAAACTGCGATTCGCATGGCCGAACGTGGCCATCATGTGACGCTGTGCGATGTGTCGCAGGAGATGATTACGCGCGCGACCGCAGCTGCAGAAGAGAAAGGTGTGAGCGGTAACATGCATTTTGTACAATGCCCTGCTCAGGACATTGCGCAACATTTGGAATCGCCTGTCGATCTGATATTGTTCCATGCTGTGCTCGAATGGGTCGCCGAACCGGTGGACGTTTTGCGAACGCTGTGGTCGTTTTTGAAGCCCGGAGGGACATTGTCGCTGATGTTTTACAACGCTAACGGCCTGTTGATGCACAGTATGGTGGCGGGGAATTTCGACTATGTGCTGGCAGGTATGCCTAAAAAGAAAAAGCGCACACTGTCCCCGGATTATCCGCGAAATCCGGATGACGTCTATGGCTGGCTGAGTGCGATTGGCTGGCAGATCACGGGGAAAACGGGGGTTCGGGTCTTTCACGATTACCTGCGCGAAAAACACCAACAACGTGACTGTTTTGACTCCTTGCTTGAACTTGAAACGCAATATTGTCGTCAGGAGCCGTATATCAGCCTGGGGCGTTATATCCATGTGACCGCGCTCAAGCCGCAGAGAGATGAAAGGATGAACGATGAGTGAATTTTCCCAGACAGTTCCCGAACTGGTTGCCTGGGCCAGGAAAAACGATTTCTCTATCACGCTTCCGGTAGACAGATTGTCGTTTTTGCTGGCGGTTGCCACGCTGAACGGTGAACGCCTGGACGGCGAAATGAGCGAAGGAGAGCTTGTTGATGCGTTTCGCCACGTCAGCGATGCATTTGAACAAAGCGGCGAAACCATTGCTCAGCGTGCGAACAATGCCATAAACGATATGGTGCGTCAGCGCCTGTTAAACCGTTTTACCAGCGAACTGGCTGACGGTAATGCCATTTATCGTCTGACGCCGCTCGGCATTGGTATTACCGATTACTATATTCGCCAGCGCGAGTTTTCGACGCTGCGCCTGTCCATGCAGTTATCTATCGTGGCGGGAGAACTGAAACGTGCTGCTGATGCCGCAGATGAAGGTGGGGATGAATTCCACTGGCATCGTAATGTCTACGCGCCGTTGAAATACTCGGTGGCTGAAATTTTTGACAGCATCGATCTCACCCAGCGTGTGATGGATGAGCAGCAGCAGTTAGTCAAAGATGATATCGCGCAATTATTGAATAAAGACTGGCGTGCGGCTATCTCAAGTTGTGAGCTGTTACTCTCCGAAACCTCCGGTACGCTACGTGAATTGCAGGATACGCTGGAGGCGGCCGGGGATAAGCTGCAGGCTAACTTGTTACGTATCCAGGATGCGACGCTGGCGCATAACGATCTGGAGTTTGTTGACCGACTGGTTTTTGATTTACAGAGCAAGCTGGACCGCATTGTCAGTTGGGGACAGCAGGCTATCGATTTATGGATTGGCTATGATCGCCACGTCCACAAGTTTATTCGTACCGCTATCGATATGGATAAAAACCGCGTTTTTGCGCAGCGTTTACGCCAGTCAGTCCAGGCCTTCTTCGATTCACCCTGGGCGCTGACCTACGCCAATGCCGACAGGCTGCTGGATATGCGCGATGAAGAGATTGCGTTGAGCGATGCCGAGGTCACAGGTGAGCTTCCGCCTGACCTGGAGTATGAAGAGTTCAACGAAATCCGCGAACAACTTGCGGCCATGATCGAAGAACAGCTGGCGATATATAAAACCAGACAAGCTCCACTGGATCTTGGGCTGGTTGTACGCGAATATCTGGCGCGGTACCCGCGCGCGCGGCATTTTGATATTGCGCGGATCGTCATTGATCAGGCGGTACGCCTCGGCGTAGCGCAAGCAGATTTCACCGGCCTGCCAGCTAAATGGCAGCCGATTAATGATTACGGAGCCAAGGTACAGGCGCATGTCATTGACAAATATTGAACAAGTGATGCCGATCAAATTGGCCCAGGCGCTGGCTAACCCACTCTTTCCGGCACTCGACAGTGCGCTGCGCTCAGGTCGCCATATTGGGCTTGATGAGCTGGATAACCACGCCTTTTTAATGGATTTCCAGGAATTTCTGGAGGAGTTTTACGGACGTTACAACGTTGAGTTAATCCGTGCGCCGGAAGGTTTTTTCTACCTGCGTCCACGTTCAACGACGCTGATCCCGCGTTCGGTGCTGTCTGAACTGGACATGATGGTCGGTAAGATCCTTTGTTACCTCTATCTCAGCCCGGAACGTCTGGCCAACGAAGGCATCTTCACGCAGCAAGAGCTGTATGACGAGCTGCTGACGCTCGCCGATGAAACCAAACTGTTGAAGCTGGTGAACAACCGTTCAACAGGTTCTGACCTGGATCGCCAAAAATTACAGGAAAAAGTGCGCTCCTCCCTGAACCGCCTGCGTCGTCTCGGCATGATTTGGTTTATGGGTAACGACAGCAGCAAGTTTCGTATTACCGAGTCTGTTTTCCGCTTCGGCGCGGATGTGCGCACCGGAGACGATGCGCGTGAAGCCCAGCGGCGTTTGATCCGTGACGGTGAAGCCATGCCTGTTGAAAATCACCTGCAACTCAATGATGAGAATGAAGACAATCAGCCGGATAGTGGAGAGGAAGAATAATGATTGATCGCGGTAAATTTCGCTCACTGACGCTGATTAACTGGAACGGTTTTTTTGCCCGTACGTTTGACCTGGACGAACTGGTGACCACATTGTCCGGAGGTAACGGTGCTGGTAAATCTACCACCATGGCGGCGTTCGTCACCGCGCTTATCCCGGACTTAACGCTGCTGCATTTCCGTAACACCACTGAGGCTGGCGCGACGTCCGGCTCTCGCGACAAAGGTCTGCACGGTAAACTGAAAGCCGGGGTCTGCTACTCCGTTCTGGATGTGATCAACTCTCGTCATCAGCGTGTGCTGGTGGGGGTGCGCCTGCAGCAGGTGGCTGGTCGCGATCGTAAGGTCGACATCAAACCGTTCGCTATTCAGGGGCTGCCTACTGCTGTTCAACCGACACAACTGCTCACAGAAACGCTTAATGAGCGTCAGGCGCGGGTACTGCCGCTGCAGGAAGTGAAGGATAAGCTGGAGGCGATGGAAGGGGTGCAGTTTAAGCAGTTCAACTCCATCACTGATTATCACTCTTTAATGTTCGATCTGGGCATCGTGGCACGGCGCCTGCGCTCAGCATCGGACCGTAGCAAATTCTACCGCCTTATCGAAGCGTCACTGTATGGCGGTATTTCCAGTGCGATCACCCGTTCTCTGCGTGACTATCTGTTGCCGGAAAATAGCGGCGTACGTAAAGCTTTCCAGGACATGGAAGCGGCGTTGCGCGAAAACCGCATGACGCTGGAAGCGATTCGCGTTACCCAGTCGGATCGTGATCTGTTCAAGCATTTAATCAGTGAAGCGACCAACTATGTGGCGGCGGATTATATGCGCCATGCCAACGAACGACGTATTCATCTCGATCAGGCGCTGACATTCCGTCGCGATCTGTTCAGTTCACGGCAAAAGCTGGCAGCTGAGCAATACAAACATGTCGATATGGCACGCGAACTGGCAGAACACACCGGGGCAGAAGGCGATCTTGAGGCTGACTATCAGGCCGCCAGCGATCACCTGAACCTGGTACAGACAGCGCTGCGCCAGCAGGAAAAAATTGAGCGCTACGCATCGGATCTGGATGAACTGCAAATCCGCCTTGAAGAACAAAATGAAGTAGTGGCGGAAGCGACCGATCAGCAGGAAGAGAACGAAGCGCGCGCCGAGGCCGCTGAACTGGAAGTGGATGAGCTGAAAAACCAGCTTGCTGACTACCAACAGGCTCTGGATGTGCAGCAAACCCGCGCGATTCAGTACAACCAGGCACAACAGGCCCTACAGCGAGCCAAAGAACTTTGTCAGCTACCTGACCTGACGGCAGAAACGGCGGACGAATGGCTGGAAACCTTCCAGGCGAAAGAACAAGAAGCCACAGAGAAACTCCTGTCGCTTGACCAACGTATGAGCGTGGCGCAAACCGCGCACAGCCAGTTTGAGCAAGCTTACCAGTTGGTCGTCGCTATCAATGGTCCGCTGGCCCGTGATGAAGCCTGGGATGTCGCCCGTGACCTTTTACGTGAAGGGGTAAACCAGCGCCATCTGGCGGAACAGGCGCCATCGCTACGTGCGCGTCTGAACGAACTGGAACAACGTCTGCGTGAGCAACAGGATGCTGAACGCATGCTGGCGGAATTCTGCAAGCGGCAGAATAAACAGTACGACGCCGACGAGCTTGAGTCTCTGCATCATGAGCTGGAGGCGCAAATCGCCGCGCTTTCCGAAAATGTGGCAATGGCTGGCGAACAGCGTCTGGCACTACGCCAGGAGCTGGAACAGCTACAGTCACGTATTCAAACACTGACCCAGCGCGCACCGATTTGGCTGGCAGCGCAAAGCAGCCTGACCCAGTTGTGTGAGCAGAGCGGCGAGCAATTTGAATCCGGTCAGCAAGTGACGGAGTACCTGCAACAACTGCTGGAGCGTGAACGCGAAGCGATTGTAGAGCGTGATGAAGTCGGGGCGCGCAAGCGTGCCGTGGACGAAGAAATCGAGCGCCTGAGTCAGCCGGGCGGCTCAGAGGACGGGCGGCTGAATACACTGGCAGAACGCTTTGGCGGTGTGCTGCTCTCTGAGATTTACGATGATGTCAGCCTGGAAGATGCGCCGTATTTCTCCGCTTTATACGGCCCATCACGTCATGCAATTGTGGTCCCTGACCTTTCCCTTATTGCTGAACAGCTTGAAGGTCTGGAAGATTGTCCGGAAGACCTCTATCTGATTGAAGGCGATCCGCAATCTTTTGATGACAGTGTGTTCAGCGTCGATGAGCTGGAAAAAGCGGTGGTGGTTAAAGTCGCCGATCGCCAGTGGCGCTACTCTCGTTTCCCGTCGGTGCCGCTGTTTGGTCGCGCTGCACGTGAAAGCCGTATCGAAGGGCTTCACGCTGAGCGTGAAGAGCTTGCCGAGCGTTTTGCCACATTATCATTCGACGTACAGAAAACGCAGCGCCTGCATCAGGCCTTCAGCCGTTTTATCGGTAGTCATCTGGCCGTCGCGTTTGATGCAGACCCGGAAGCCGAAATACGCACTCTCAGTGGCCGCCGTGGCGAACTGGAACGCGCGCTGAGCAATCATGAAAATGACAACCAGCAAAACCGCATGCAGTTCGAGCAGGCGAAAGAAGGGGTCGCTCAGCTTAATCGCCTGCTGCCGCGCCTGAGCCTGCTGGCAGACGAAACGCTTGCCGATCGTGTTGATGAAATCCAGGAGCGTCTGGACGAAGCGCAGGAAGCGGCGCGTTTTATTCAGCAGTTTGGCAACCATCTGGCGAAACTGGAGCCGATCGTCTCTGTACTGCAAAACGATCCGGAACAGTATGAACAACTGAAAGAAGATTATGCCTATTCCCAGCAAGTGCAACGTGAAGCACGCCAGCAGGCATTTGCCCTAACCGAAGTTGTTCAACGTCGGGCGCACTTTAGCTATTCCGATTCTGCGGAAATGCTCAGCGGGAATAACGATCTCAACGAGAAGCTGCGTCAGCGGCTTGAGCAGGCAGAACGTGAACGTAGCCGTACGCGTGAGGCGCTGCGTGGTCATGCAGCCCAGCTCAGTCAGTACAATCAAGTACTGGCATCGCTGAAAAGCTCGTTCGATACCAAGAAAGAGCTGCTCAACGATTTGCAAAAAGAGCTACAGGAAATTGGTGTCCGGGCCGACAGCGGTGCTGAGGAGCGCGCACGTATTCGTCGTGACGAGCTGCATGCTCAGTTGTCAGGCAATCGCGCGCGTCGCAATCAACTGGAAAAAGCGCTGACCTTCTGCGAAGCGGAAATGGATAACCTGACCCGTGCGCTGCGTCGCCTTGAACGTGATTATCACGAGATGCGCGAACAGGTCGCCACGGCGAAAGCGGGCTGGTGTGCGGTGATGCGGATGGTGAAAGATAACGGCGTTGAACGTCGTTTGCATCGTCGTGAGCTGGCTTATCTTTCTGCAGACGAACTGCGTTCCATGTCGGATAAGGCGCTAGGCGCGCTGCGTCTCGCCGTGGCGGACAACGAGCATCTGCGCGATGTGCTGCGTATGTCGGAAGATCCGAAACGCCCGGAACGTAAGATCCAATTCTTTGTCGCGGTCTACCAACATCTGCGTGAGCGTATCCGTCAGGATATTATTCGTACTGACGATCCGGTAGAGGCTATCGAACAGATGGAGATTGAACTCAGCCGATTGACGGAAGAGTTGACTTCCCGCGAGCAGAAACTGGCGATCAGCTCCCGTAGCGTGGCGAATATCATTCGTAAGACGATTCAGCGCGAGCAGAACCGTATTCGTCAACTTAACCAGGGGTTGCAAAGCGTCTCCTTCGGGCAGGTACACAGCGTCCGTTTGAACGTTAACGTGCGTGAAAGCCATGCCATGCTGTTGACGGTGCTCTCTGAGCAGCATGAACAGCATCAGGACCTGTTTAACAGCAATCGCCTGACCTTCTCAGAAGCGCTGGCGAAACTGTATCAACGCCTGAACCCGCAAATCGATCTGGGCCAGCGCACGCCGCAAACCATTGGTGAAGAGCTGCTTGATTACCGCAACTACCTGGAGATGGAAGTGGAGGTCAATCGTGGTTCGGATGGTTGGCTGCGTGCGGAATCCGGGGCGTTGTCGACCGGTGAGGCCATCGGTACCGGGATGTCTATCCTGGTGATGGTCGTCCAGAGCTGGGAAGACGAGGCGCGGCGTCTGCGTGGTAAAGATATTTCGCCATGCCGTCTGTTGTTCCTCGACGAGGCAGCACGTCTGGATGCCCGCTCCATCGCAACATTGTTTGAACTCTGCGAACGCCTTGAAATGCAATTGATTATTGCAGCGCCGGAGAATATCAGTCCGGAAAAAGGCACTACGTATAAACTGGTGCGTAAAGTCTTTCAGAACCACGAGCATGTTCACGTTGTGGGTCTGCGTGGCTTCGCGGCTCAGCTACCGGAGACATTACCCGGTACGGCAGACGCGTCTTAGCGATTCACCGAAAAATGAGGGCGGCAGAGATGCCGCCCTTTTTCTTTTCTGAAACACCCCAACCGGCGATCGGTCCTTCTTTAAACTTCTTTACATTTGGCAAGGCAAATGCTTTTTTGTCTTTATATACTGATAGAAAGAGCGTTGTGAGTGTAATGAAGAAACAGGGGGCAAGGGATGTTGCTTAAGAAATCGTATGGTCGTCGGATGTCGACATTAAGTTTATGTCTGGCATTCGCATTTGCTCCACTGTTTAGCGCTCAGGCCGACGAGCCTGAGGTGATACCGGTTGACAGCTCCGCCACACAGGGCGATCAACCCACGGCTTTATCGCAGCCGCTGGAACAGTCGCCCGCAACGGCAATGATGGCAGGTTTGCAGCCTTATCCAACGGCAGATGCGCCTGCCAATGCGCGTATCGCGTTGCAGGCACTCTTACCTGCTAACTGGACACCCGTCTACATGGATTCGCTCTCCGCGTTGTATGCCGCGCGCGCAATGAAGCCGATGTGGGATAACCGTGAGGCAGTTCAGGCTTTCCAGCAACAGCTCGCCGAAGTTGCGATCGCCGGTTTTCAGCCGCAATTTAACACCTGGGTAGAGTTGCTGACCGATCCGAATATCTCCGGTATGGCGCGAGATATGGTGCTGTCGGATGCCATGATGGGGTATCTGCATTTTGTCGCCGGTATTTCGGTGAAAGGCAGCCACTGGCTCTACAGCAGTAAACCGTACACGCTGGAGACACCGCCGCTGTCCGTCATTAATCAGTGGCAATTAGCACTGGATAAAGGCAACCTGCCGCAATTTATCGATACCCTTGCACCTCATCATCCGCAGTATGCGGCGATGCATCAGTCTTTATTAACGCTGGTGGCAGACAATTCACCGTGGCCGCAGTTAACCAGTACCATTTCGTTGCGCCCCGGACAGAAGAGCAGGGATGTGCCAGCGCTGCGTGAGATCCTGCAGCGTAGCGGCATGATGGAAGATGTACCGAAAATCGCGCTGCCTGGCGATGAGGCAACGAGTAGCGTCGTCAGTCCTTCTGCTATCGCGGTTGATACGGTGGAAACAAAAACGGCGCAGTTGAGCAAAAGAACGAAACCAGCCAGTCTGGTCAGCAGCGACTACGATCGCCAGTTAGTTGCCGCGGTCAAACGCTTCCAGTCTGCTCAGGGGCTGCACGCTGATGGCGTGATAGGGCAGTCGACCCGGGACTGGCTGAATGTTACGCCTGCCCAACGTGCAGGGGTTCTGGCACTCAATATCCAGCGTCTGCGTTTGCTACCGGGGAAACTCTCCACAGGGATTATGGTCAACATCCCGGAATATTCGCTGGTCTATTATCTGAATGGCAATCAGGTGCTGGCGTCCCGCGTCATTGTCGGCCGACCGGATCGCAAAACGCCGATGATGAGTAGCGCGCTGAACAACGTGGTCGTCAACCCGCCGTGGAATGTTCCGCCAACGCTGGCGCGCAAAGATATTCTGCCGAAAGTGTGGAATGACCCCGGCTATCTCGAGCGCCATGGTTATACCGTGCTGCGCGGCTGGAACAGTAAAGAAGCGATTGATCCGACGATGGTGGACTGGGCGACAATCACACCGTCGAATCTGCCTTTCCGCTTCCAGCAGGCGCCGGGCGCACAAAACTCCCTGGGCCGCTATAAGTTCAATATGCCGAGTTCTGACGCTATCTATCTGCATGACACGCCTAACCATAATCTTTTCCAGAAAGAGGCGCGAGCGTTGAGCTCAGGCTGTGTGAGGGTGAATAAAGCCTCTGAGCTTGCCAATATGCTATTACAGGATGCGGGTTGGAACGATACGCGGATTTCCGATACCTTAAAACAAGGCGATACCCGTTACGTTAATATTCGTCAAAATATACCGGTGAATCTTTATTATTTGACCGCATTTGTTGGTGAAGATGGCCGTACTCAATATCGTACAGATATTTACAATTATGATCTGACGGCGCGATCTGGCGCACAAATTCTGGCGAAAGCCGAACAATTAATCAGGTAAATGAAGCAGTTCGGGAAATAACATTGTCGTAATATTTAGCGAAAACGGGCCAGATCTGCTGTAAGGCCCGTCTTTGCTGGGGTTGGGCTACCTTGACGCCGACGTTTTTGCCCGGTAAGGTGCCTCTCGTGCGCAATAAAAGTGCATAAATTACGATCACTTTGTTATCTTGCAGACCTGATTATCATGGACAAATTTGACGCTAATCGCCGCAAATTGTTGGCGTTAGGTGGTATTGCCCTTGGTGCAGCCATCTTACCTCAACAAGCATTTGCAACCCTTTCCACCCCACGTCCGCGTATTTTAACGCTGAATAATCTCCATACCGGAGAAACAATTAAGGCGCAGTTTTTCGATGGCCGGGGCTATATTCAGGATGAATTAGCAAAACTCAATCATTTTTTCCGTGATTATCGCGCGAATAAAATTACAACCATCGATCCAAAACTGTTTGATCAACTTTATCGCCTGCAAGGTTTGTTAGGAACGAGCAAACCCGTGCAATTGGTTTCGGGATACCGTTCTGTCGACACGAATAACGAACTCCGGGCCCACAGTTCTGGGGTAGCTAAAAAGAGCTATCACACCAGGGGACAGGCGATGGATTTTCATATTGAAGGGATTTCTCTGAGCAATATTCGCAAAGCTGCGTTATCTATGCGTGCAGGTGGTGTAGGATATTACCCCAGCAGCAACTTTGTGCATATTGATACCGGGCCGCTAAGGCACTGGTAAAACTCAGTTAAAAGAGACAGGAGCAGTATGAACTATCGTATTATTCCGGTTACCGCCTTCTCCCAGAACTGTTCGTTAGTCTGGTGTGAGCAAACCCGGCTGGCAGCAATAGTGGATCCCGGTGGCGATGCTGAACGCATCAAACAGGAAGTTGAAGCCTCCGGCGTGACGTTAACGCAAATCCTGCTTACGCATGGTCATCTGGACCATGTCGGTGCGGCTGCCGAGCTGGCGCAGCACTATGGTGTGCCAGTGATTGGCCCGGAAAAAGAAGATGAGTTCTGGCTGCAAGGGCTACCTGCCCAAAGTCGCATGTTTGGTCTGGATGACTGCCAGCCGCTGACGCCGGATCGTTGGTTAAATGAAGGCGATACAGTGAGCGTAGGCAATGTGAAGCTGGAGGTTTTGCACTGCCCCGGGCATACGCCAGGTCACGTGGTTTTCTTTGATGCGCAATCCCGGCTGCTGGTGTCCGGCGATGTAATTTTCAAAGGCGGCGTAGGGCGCAGTGATTTTCCGAAAGGCAATCATGGGCAGCTGATTGATGCCATCAAAACTAAACTGTTGCCGCTGGGGGATGATGTAACCTTCATCCCTGGTCACGGCCCGATGTCTACCCTGGGCAACGAGCGGCTACATAATCCTTTCCTGCAGGATGAACTGCCGGTCTGGTAAAACAAAAAAGGTCGCATATGCGACCTTTTTTATTTCGCTTGTCTTTTATAACACCGCGACGATAGCTTCACACAACGGCGACATGTTATCCGGCGTCATGCCCGCAACGTTAATACGTCCAGATGCAACCGCGTAGATAGCGAACTCTTCACGCAGGCGGAGCACCTGCTCTTTAGTCAGACCGCTGAAAGAGAACATTCCGTTCTGACGGGTGATAAAGCTGAAATCGCGATCCGCCCCTTTTTCTTGCAGGGTATTCACAAACAGCAGACGCATACGCTGAATACGCTGGCGCATGTCAGTCAATTCTTGTTCCCAGATGGCACGCAGCGCATCATTACTCAGAATCGTCGCCACTACAGACGCACCGTGAGCCGGTGGGTTAGAGTAGTTAGCGCGAATGGTCGATTTCATCTGGCTAAATGCACGGTCCACTGTCTCCTGATCCGCGGCCACCAGCGTACAGGCACCGACACGCTCGTTGTACAGACCGAAGTTTTTCGAGAAAGAGCTGGCGATGATCAATTCTTTATGCAGCGCAGCAAAGGCGCGCAAACCTTCTGCGTCTTCTTCCAGACCGCGAGCGAAACCCTGATAGGCAAAATCGAACAGCGGCAGCCAGCCTTTTTCTATGGATAACTTCGCCAGCGTCTCCCACTGCTCAAGCGTTGGATCGATACCGGTCGGGTTATGGCAGCAACCGTGGAACAGCACGATATCCCCCGCTTGTGCGGCTTCGAGGCTTGCAACCATGCCGTCGAAATCCAGCGCGTGGTTTTGCGCGTCATAGTAAGCGTAATCACAGACCTCAAGACCCGCGGAGTTAAACACGCCTTTATGATTCGGCCAGCTTGGATTACTTACCCAGATACGTTTTGCTGAGGTATTTTTTGCCAGGAAATCAGCGGCAACTCGCAGGCCACCCGTACCGCCCGGGGTCTGCGCGGTGCGCGCACGTTTGTCGTTAATAATCGCACTGCCTTTGCCGAACAGCAGTTCCTGCGTGCAACGACCAAACTCAGGAATACCGTCGATGCCGAGGTAATTTTTTGTGTTTTCGTTTTCCAGCAGATACTGCTCCGCTTTTTTAACGCTGGTCAGCACCGGTGTTTTCCCGGTTTCGTCTTTATAGACGCCAATACCAAGGTTGATTTTGCCAGGACGTTCGTCGGCGCGAAACAGATCGGCCAAACCCAGAATAGGGTCAGCAGGGGCAGCGGTAATATTCTCAAACATGACGAGGTTCCATTATGATGACAGAAGGGAGATCCGTAATCAGGTTAACGGTTGATGTGCCAATTGCCAACCGTTTGCGATAAAAAGCGTGCGTCTTTTTAGCAGTCGGTATATTTGGCGGCGAGACAATAAAAAAAACAGGGCCGAAGCCCTGTTTCTCATGCATATAATAACGAGGTGTGCTGATTAGAACTGGTAAGTTACACCAACAGTCGCCTGGTCTGCAGTGCCAACCCAGGAGTAAGTCGTGTCTTCTTTATCCAGCAGGTTGATACGGTAGTCGCCGTATACGTTGAAGTTTTTGTTGAAGTAGTAGTACGCACCAACAGTAACGTATTTAGCCAGGTCGTTTTTCACGCCAGCGCCCAGCTCTTTGCCTTTGGACTGAACGTAAGAAACGGACGGACGCAGACCGAAGTCGAACTGGTACTGAGCGATAACTTCGAAGTTCTGAGTTTTGTTAGCAACGTTGTAGGCATTGTTAGTAGAGCCATCAACCAGGTTGCTCATGTTACGGGTTTCAGCGTAAACAGTTGCCAGGTAGATGTTGTTTGCATCGTATTTAGCGCCAACTGCCCATGCTTCGGCTTTGTCACCTTTGCCGTCAGCTTTTTGTGCAACAGTACGGTTTGCGTTGCTGTATGCAGCAGTTGCACCGAAGCCTGAGCCGAAGTCGTAAGCAAGGGAGTAACCCACACCGTCGCCGTTGCTCTGATACAGTTCGCTGTTACGTTCGTTTTTACCCTGGTACTGAACAGCGAAGCTCAGACCATCAACCAGACCGAAGAAGTTGCTGTTACGGTAGGTCAGCAGGCCAGTAGAACGGCTGGTCATGTAGTTGTCGGTATACGCGCCGCCCCAGGTTTCGCCAGAGAAGGACGGAGCCATATCGGTGTAGGATTCAACATCGTAAACCACACCGTAGTTACGGCCGTAGTCCAGAGAACCAGCGTTAGCAATTTTGATACCTGCGAAAGCCAGACGAGTTACGTTAGTCTGGTTGCCTTCTGCGTTGCCCGCTTTAGCACGGTATTCCCACTGGCCGTAACCGGTAACATCGCTGTTAACCTGAGTCTCGCCTTTGAAGCCGATCTGGCCGTAGGAAGAATCTTTGTTAGAGGTGTTATCGCCAGAAGTGGTGAAGCCGTGCTCACCAACAACTTTACCGTACAGGTCCAGTTTGTTGCCGTTTTTGTTGTAAACTTCTGCAGCGTTAGCTGCACCAGCTACCAGCAGGGCAGGGATAACCACTGCCAGGATATTGCGCTTCATCATTATTTATTACCCTCATTGGTTTTTTTGTACACCTGCCACTGCCGCCAATAAATTCCGCCAATAAAAATTTACGGAACTATTGATGAGAGTTTGGTGTCTTTCTGTGTCTGAAAGGCATCTTTCCATTCATATAATCGTTTCGCTAGCCTGAAAGTGCTACAAATGTCTTAAAGAGGTTACAAAAAGCAATTATGTGTAAGAATTTATGTATTTTGAGGAACTTTGTGAACCACCTCAAAATTCAGAACCGATCGTTGTCAAAAAGATCGGCTTTATAACTATATATATGAATTGCTTATGTTTAATTAAGATAAGTGTAAATCTTGTACAGGAATCATTCTCATCTTACTTTTTTCTGGCAGGCGTTTTAGCCGTCCGGAATGCTGTGTGATTTTTATCCAGACGTGCTATCAGATGAGGAATTACTAACCCACAATACCGCTGTGGATTATTTTTTGTTCAGGAATATTTCAGCGCGATCTCGCCCTGGAATATACAGAAGCGTAAGCCGGGTCAGCCCGGCTACGGTGAAGAAATAAGAATGAGCGTAAAAAAGCCAGCAAATGCTGGCTTTTATTGTTAAAACGTGGCGCTACGAGGGGTGCGAGGGAACGGGATGACATCACGTACGTTTTGCACGCCGGTGACATACGCGATCAGACGTTCAAAGCCCAGGCCAAAACCGGAGTGTGGCACGGTGCCGTAACGGCGCAGATCGCGATACCACCAGTAATCTTCTTTATTAAGACCCATTTCAGCCATACGCGCATCGAGCACATCCAGACGTTCTTCACGCTGAGAGCCGCCAATGATTTCACCAATGCCTGGCGCCAGAACGTCCATTGCGGCAACGGTTTTACCGTCGTCATTAAGACGCATATAGAAGGCCTTAATGTCTTTCGGATAGTTTTTCACCACGACCGGTGCTTTAAAATGTTTCTCGGCCAGATAGCGCTCGTGCTCGGAAGAGAGGTCAACGCCCCAGTAAACCGGGTTTTCAAACTTCTCACCGCAGGTTTCAAGGATGGCTACGGCGTCGGTGTAGTCCACCTGTGCGAAGTCTGCCGCAACGAAACGTTCCAGACGGGCAATCGCGTCTTTATCTACGCGTTCAGCGAAGAACTTCATGTCGTCCATACGCTCAGTCAGAACTGCGTTGAAAGCATATTTCAGCATTGCTTCCGCCAGACGGGCGTTATCTTCCAGATCGGCAAAGGCCACTTCCGGCTCCAGCATCCAGAATTCCGCCAGGTGACGGCTGGTGTTGGAGTTTTCCGCGCGGAACGTTGGGCCAAAGGTGTAGATTTTGGACAGCGCACAGGCGTAGGTTTCGCCGTTCAACTGACCAGATACGGTAAGGAATGACTCTTTACCGAAGAAATCTTTGTCGAAATCAACTTTGCCCTGATCGTTACGCGGCAGGTTTTCCAGATCCAGCGTAGAAACGCGGAACATTTCACCAGCGCCTTCGGTGTCAGATGCGGTAATCAGCGGCGTGGAAACCCAGAAGAAACCCTGCTCATCAAAGAAGCGGTGCAGAGCCTGCGCCAGCGTATGACGAACACGGGCGACAGCGCCGATCAGGTTGGTACGCGGACGCAGGTGCGCCACTTCACGCAAATACTCGATGCTGTGACGTTTCGCCGCCATCGGGTAAGTGTCCGGATCTTCAACCCAGCCGGTGACTTCTACCTGAGTCGCCTGCAGCTCGAAGCTCTGGCCTTCGCCAGGGGATTCCACCACTTTGCCGGTGACAACAACAGAGCAGCCTGTCGTCAGGCGAAGAACTTCTTCATTGTAATTGGGCAGAGAATTATTAATGACAGCCTGTACAGGATCAAAGCAGGAGCCGTCATAAACGGCAAGGAAGGAGATGCCAGCTTTTGAATCTCGGCGGGTACGTACCCATCCGCGCACGGTGACTTCTTGGTCAACGGTGACGCGGCCCTGGAGTACGTCGGCTACAGGCACAACGCTCATAATATTCTCTCTGTTAATTGTCTGGAAAAGGTCATCGTTTGTCCGCCCACAAAGGGGGGATACCTATGTTACCTGGCGAGCGCCATCAGACAAGTAGAATTCGCAGCGAAAAGGGGTATTTCGGAAATTAATCTTTTACCTGCGCTGAGATAGTGAGCGGTGGGGGGGAAACAGCTCGCAGGTTAGCTTTATATTTATGGCTAAATCGCAAACATTCATCACAAATAAAAAACGCCCCGATTGGGACGCTTTTTAACCTTACCGGCGGTGATTAACTGGCCTTTTTAACCTGCGGCAGGTCGAACGCTTTGCGCAACGCACGCACAAAGGCTTTATCATGGCAAATGGTTTTGCCGGGGCTGTCAGATAACTTAGCTACCGGTTTGCCATTACACTCAACCAGCTTTATCACGATGTTCAGCGGTTTCACATGCGGAATATCGCAGGTCAGACGCGTACCAATACCGAAGCCCAGCTTGATGCGGGAGGCAAAATGGCAATAGAGATCCAGCGCTTTATTGAGATCAAGATTGTCTGAAAAAATCAGCGTTTTCGACAAGGGATCGATACCAAGCTTTTCATAATGCGCGATGGCTTTTTCGCCCCATTCCACCGGGTCGCCAGAATCATGACGCAAACCCTGGTAACGTTGCGCAAACACAGGCCCGAAATCACGCAGGAAGGCATCCATGGTGATACAGTCTGTCAGGGCAATTCCGAGTTGCTCCGGGTACTCTTCCAGCCACGCGGCGAGTGCGGCACGTTGACTGGTAGCCAGATCCGGGCTGATTTGCTGGTGTGCCTGGAACCATTCGTGAGCCTGGGTCCCCATTGGCGTGAGCGACAGGCGGCGCGCAAGATCGTAATTGCTGGTGCCGATAAACCAGGGCTCTTGCTTGAGGCGCGCCACGATAGCGTACTGCACATCGCGTGAGAAACGGCGGCGTGTGCCGAAATCCATCAGACGGAAACCTGACATATCCAGCTCTGCGGTGCGGGTAGCAAAATCCGCCAGTTTTGTTTCAAGATGCAGCAGGGCCTGCTGAACACCCACCTGCGGAGAGCGGCAGCGATGCACAAGCTCGCTAATCACTGCCAGTAGCGGCACTTCCCACATAATGACTTCACGCCATGGCCCGGACATGCGAATGTTCAACTTGCCATTATCATTTATGACGGTCACTTGCGACGGGTCATAACGGAAATTACGCAGCCACTGCAGGTAATCCGCTTTGAAGAAGGGGAGGCCGGACAGCCACTGGTATTCGTCTTCCTGCAGGCGCAGATGTTGCATTGCGTCAATTTCTTCGCGAATTGCGCTGGCATAAATGCCGAGAAGATCGTCGCCGCGGCAGCGAAATTCCGCTGTAACATGCACATCGTAGTAGTGATGGAACACCGCCTGTTGCATATGCAATTTGTAGGCATCAGTATCCAGCAGCGTCTGCAGAGCAGGGGGAGCGAGTCGTGTCATGGTGCGCCGTAGCATCCTCTCACAGGAGCGTTTAGTACAATAAACAAAGCAGGTGGAAACCGCTGGAGTATACCTTGTTTATTGATTTATTGAACCCCGATCACACCATATCGCGCAAAACGGGTCGAGGGCATTTCGTGCCGCATGTTACTAAAATGTATAACACATCGCGCTAACTACTTGAATTTGAAATGCGTTACTAGCCGCATGCAGCCCCTTGGGGCATGGATGGGGCAAACTCTGACAACTTCTGGTTTAGTATAGACACTTGCTCAGCACTGCTTTCTGACATCCACTTTCCGTAAACCTTAAAGACCATCTGAGCGTTAGCGTGCCCCATCTGGGTTGCTATAAAGCTTGGGTTGGCTCCGGCAGACAACGACCAGCATGCATAGGTATGCCGTGACTGGTAGGCGTTACGATAACGGAGCCCTGCACGCTTGATAACCGAAGCCCAGATTTTATTAATTGAATTCACTGCATAGTGATATCCTGTATGAACACCACGCCGGGTACACTGAGGACTGAAAACAAAGGTGCAGGGGTGAATGACTGACCGGCCATACTCCCGTAACTTCACTTCAATCTCGTACTGTCTGCCCAGGCGTGTTAGTTCGGCCTGACTTTTAAGGGCTTCGATTGCTGGCTTGATGAGAAAAATCACCCTGTCAGTTCCCGCCTCGGTTTTTGGCAGGGTGAACTCATCAGTTTGGGTGTGATTGCGCTTGACCGTTAACGTACCGGCTTTCAAATCAATGTCCTCCCACGCAAGCCCGCACAACTCCCCATGCCTCATGCCTGTATAAATCGCCAGCGACCATAAATTCTTCAATTGCTGGTGTCGGCATGCCTCTATAAACCTGATAAATTCATCGCGGCTGAGTGGATCTGGATCGGCTTTAGCCTTCTTTAGCCTGTTAATTCCGCTAAACGGGTTTTGCTTTATATATCCATTATCCTGCGCAAACTGAAAAATTCCAGACATAAGAGTCATGTAGTTGTTTACGGAAGGCGCTTTTCTTCCCTTAACCGGTGTGCGATATCCCTTCTTCATGACCTGGTAACCAGTCAGTAGATCTTTCCGAATGAACAGCAAATCTTCGGTTGTTACCGCTGAAACAAGTTTTCTCCCCCCCAGGCGAGGGAGCATATTCTTGATAATTGACTCGTAGCGACTCATGGTATTTGTGCTGATCTCCATTCTTTTCAGCTCCACCCATTTATCGGCGAGTTCTTTCACTGTGATTTCCTTTCCGGATTGCCCGAAGCGGGCAAGGTTGGGTGAATCCGGAAACTGCTTTGCATAGTCAAACTTTCCCATGCGAATAGAGAAGCAGACCGACGTTCGCAGATCTCCGGCAACCTTCCGGTTTTTAGCGGTATCAGGAACGCCGAGGTTTTCCCTGACCCGCTTACCATTATATTTGAACCATATGCGGAGCGAACCGCCATGATTCTCAACGCCCGTTGGGTATGATGCTTTACTCATATATCCCTCCCGACGTCCAGGAGCACCTTAAGCTTACCCGTTTCATTTGCCTTGATCACCAGACTGGTTGTTTTTGTGCAGCAATCCATGCATCAACCGCCTTGCGGTTGTACATGCATTCGCTGGTAGGCTTTGGCTCCCCGTCCGGTGAAACGTGCTTGTATTCCCGTCCAAGAAGCCAGGAGTTTTTACGCGCCCGAGCGATAGTGCCAGGCTTCATTCCGGTAACCGCAATCAGCAGTTGCTCGGTAACCCATTCGTTTGGTTCCACCTGAATAATTGTCTGCATACCCACCTCATCCCCCTTTTAATATTGCGGCATCCATGTGACCCCATACCAGGCGTCGCGTTTGACGTATAGGGCAATCAGGTCATCCCATGTAATTTGTAAAGTACGTGATGTGCTCAGGCTGTTTTCTCCCGCCGAATAGCCTTATGTTCTTCGACAATCGCCAGTACCTCTGCCAGCGCGAGCCCTTCAAGCGTGACTACACCGTTATCATCAATACCAGCTAGGCTGATTAGTTCGACGAGGCGGCGGGCACTTTTGACGCTGACCTCCGGGGCGATAACCTTTTTAGTGATTTTCTTTTTACCAGCGGCTGCTGCGACAGCGCGATCCTGTTCAAGAACTTTCCCGGCGTTCTCGCCGTGCTCTCTTACACGCTCTACTGCAATCCCTACCGAAACTTCACCATTTTTAACAATCTGCTGAACATCATGGTTAGCGGTGGCGAGGGTCAGTAACTTCTCAACCGTAGGGACCGACTTGTGAACAAGCTTCGCTATTTCCTGAGTGGTCAGGTTGAAAGTTGTAGCCAGTTCCTTAATTACCTGCGCCTGTTCCAGCGGGGTAAGGGGCAACTGGTTATTACTGGTCATGACTCGAGCCAGGCGCTCAACGTCATTGCCCACAAACGGAACGATGTGAATGCGGTCGACTGGCTTGCCAGCATCGCGGCAGCGTTCATAGCAGCGACGGCGGCGGTGTCCTTCAACAACCCATACACCACCTTCATCACGAGCCGTGACTTCCAGAGGCGGCACTGTGCCACCGTTCATGAGGTACTCAAACAGAGCATCATCAGCCATGCGAGTACGCTCGTCATCGTCGCGCTTGTTAAAGCCTTCTTTGACGTGAATATCGTTGAGGCTGATAAACATCCCGGTATCAGCCCGTTTGATAACGCCAGAACGGGACATGAGTTTGAATGAGTTAGCGGCCATTGCTGGTGGCCTCCCCATCCGCACAAGCCAGCGCTTGTGCACGTATTTCCTTGCGGAAGGTATCTATCCATTGTTTAGTTGCAGGGGTTTTTATTGCGTCAATGATTCCCTGAACCCCAGCCAGTAACGCCTCTTGCTCGCTAGCCCCTTCATTTAGCGCCAGTTCGCGTGCCTCATAACCGTAATCACTTTCCGCTATCCAGGTTTCAGGCGTCTTCAACATCATGTTTTCAGCAGCCAGCTTATTGCGCTGTTCCAGTGCCTCACTTAACGCCACGCTGGTGACGTCCAGACGGTTAGCCAGTTCTTTCATAATGTCGGCAGAAGCCGCAGGGAGATATTTAGCCGCTGCGTGAGCGGCAGCGATCAACTGTTCTTTAGTCAGGCGCATTTGCGGATCTCCATCAGTTCATTGAACCGGTTCATGAACAGGCCATAAGCCTGACCAGGTCGAAGCGGGATGATCTGGATAAGATCAGAGCAGGGGATGCCGTCGAGAATGGCCCAGCGTGTGCCGTCGTCGATATCCAGATCGCGACGTTCTGTCGCCAGCATGGTGAGGTCCGCGTATTTCACGACTGTCGACATATCAGTCGGCAAACCGTATTTGACGCGAATGAGGTCATCTACCATTTGTTCGATGCGCTTATAGTCAGGCAACAGAAGTTTCAGCGGCTGCGGAATATCCTGGCAATACGCCTCGGCTGCGTCATGCATCAACGCTTCAAACGCAAATTCCGGCGGTACGATTTGGCTACACAGCACAGAGTGCTGAGCCACTGAATAAAACTCAGGAACATGGCCTGCAAATCGGCAGATGTTAGAGAGGGCGTTTGCGATATCTTCGATATCAACATCGTCTACGGATGAATTGATGTAGTCGAAACGCTTACCGCTGAGAGTCTGAATGAATGACATTGTTGGTTCTCCATTACGCGCTGCACCGCGCTGTTTTTTGGTTGTAAGAAACCCTCGCCAGTGGCGATTAATAAAATGAATTTCGCTTCCATAAATGCCCCCGCAGGGGCATTTGCAGCAGCGTAATTAAGCGTTAAAGACGCCAATAAATGTTTCTACTTTGCTGTCCGCGAATTTCTCAACGAGCAGATCACGGAACTCAACGGCCATTTCTTCTTCGTAGGCTTCTAGCTGAGTAATACGGAGAACCAGCAGCGGCTGATTGCTGGCGAGAATGCTCATACGCACTTTAAAGCGGCGTTCAGTCAGGCCTTCATACGGCACACATTTGAACTCAAAAGCCACAGGCATGATGTCTTTGGTTTTGGCTTCAACACTTTCCATGACAGAACGGCGACCGCTGAAATCCTGATCTTCGTACTCAGCGCTTTTGATTGCTTCAATGGTGATTTTGCGAATTG
Organism: Phytobacter ursingii; assembly: GCA_901456055.1. Taxonomy (GTDB): domain Bacteria; phylum Pseudomonadota; class Gammaproteobacteria; order Enterobacterales; family Enterobacteriaceae; genus Phytobacter; species Phytobacter ursingii. The sequence goes on along the minus strand of CABDWT010000019.1, from coordinate 161 downwards.
CCGCTGCTGCTTTTTTAGCGTCAATTACCGCGCCGTCCGCATCAAAGCCAGTCACAAAATCAGACCAGTCTTCCAGCCATTCAGCCAGGGTTTTCTGTTCGTTACGATCACCGTTAATAGCCAGCAAAGCCGAGAAAGGTTCGTGACGATTCAGACCCACA
>CABDWT010000018.1 GCA_901456055.1 Phytobacter ursingii | reverse complement strand
CCTGGTGTCGCGTATGCCACGCCAGCACCTAACGAGTTTTAACGACCTTTGCCGTTTGCATCATCTTGTCGCCGCTGATATCGGTGCAGTCACCGCCACTGTCCAGGACATTTATTAGGACCGTCTCCAAGTGGTAACTCTTCCAGTCCCGCTAAACACCCGGAGAGATGCTTAACGTGAATGGCTGATTTCCTCGTCTCTTCCGAGGTGTCACACCTGATCGCCACGATGGTGAGTCGTTGTCGTGCTTTCGCAATGACTTGCACATTCCGGCTACCCGTTGGATTAGGGATACTCTCAAGGAATCCCCGGACCGCTGCGACGCATGTGCCATACGACGTACTGCAAGAAACTAATAACCGATGCTGCGCTCGTAAGCGGATTGCCTGGCAAACTCAGCATCAAAGCGCGCTTCACGACGCTCAGTGGCCAACTTGCGTTTTTCAGCGAAGGTCATAGCCTCCACATTCGGAATTTGGACTTTCCCGGAACCTTTACAGCATGAACAGGTAACGTCATAAGAACCAGAAAGGTAGGTATCACGTTGTTCTGGTTCTAAATCGGCCCATTCACTGCTTGTTAAGCCTTGCGAGAATGCAGGGTTATCCACTTTCCCAAACCCTTCACACACGTCGCAGATGATGAATTTAAATTTGCGCATGAATGTCTCCACCGTTAATCGCGAATCATCCCCATCTTCATACGCCTGGGGCGGCTACTTCGTGGGCGTCCTGCCTGTTCGCTGTTGATGGGTACATTATGTACCTTGTGGGTACATTGTCAAGCGCAAAAAAACCTGCCGGAGCAGGTTCTTTAATTTGGGGATGGATTAGTTAGGACTTGATACGGCTTCTTCTTGGCTTTCCTGAGAAGATTACGGTGCCAATGATTGAGCAATTCCCATTAATCTTTATATACGGCTCTGGCCAATTAGAGTTCAAAGCTTTTAGATACTTACTTCCACCATCTTCAATCAGGCGCTTGAATGTAGTTTCGCCACTATCATGCATTAATGCGATCACATCATCTCCGTGAGACGAAGGAACTTCTGGATCAACAAAAATCATGTCTCCTGGGCGATATTCATCAATCATTGAATCGCCGATGACACGAAGAATATATGTCATCGGACCGCAGGGTACAGGGCAGGGGTATGTTTCAGCGATACTCAAATCAACCTCAGAAAAGCCAACTTCGGTCCATGCTCCTGCCTGCACCCAGGAAATGACCGGAACTAATGTGAAAGTTTTCTCAGTATCCGATACCTCGGGAACTTTCGCAATATTAGTTGTTTGATGCTCTTTGTCGAGCCAACCTGTTGGTAAATCGAAGCATTTTTCTATATGCCTCGCCATTTCATCGCCAATATTTTTCGTTGCCCCGTTTCCCATAAATCTACTGGTTTGGGTGGCATCACGATCAATAAGTGTGGCGAAAGAATTATTCCCGCCCACTCCATCCCGCAGCTTTCTGGCGTTGCTACGCCGAATTTCATTAATCGTTTTCATCCTTAGATTACACAATGTGTACCTCTTGGGTACAAGTACCTTGTAGGTTCATTTTATTCATGTAATATGTACACAGGAGGTACATATCATGAAAGAGTATTGGGATTCCCTTTCCAAGGGCGATCAAAACAACTTGGCAGAAAATGTTGGTTCCACGTCTGGTTATCTTCGTTTGGTTTTTAATGGATACAAAAAAGCAGGATTTTCTCTTGCTAAAAAACTCGAAGAAGTGACCGGTGGGCGGATATCTAAGTCTGATCTCCGTCCTGATATTTATCCAAAACAGTAGCAGAGAAAGCATTAGTTTTTAAACCACAGAATCAAGGGGTTAACCGTGGGTAATCACTGGCAAGTAGATAAACAACCAGCGTGGATGGTAGTTGCAATCAAAAAGACGATTGCCGTGCTACCAGGCGGATACGCCGAGGCCGCTGAATGGCTGGGTGTTACTGAGGATGCGCTTTTTAACCGGTTGCGTGCTGGTGGAGATCAGATCTTCCCGATGGGGTGGGCAATGGTCCTTCAACAGGCCAGCGGTACCAAACATATCGCCGATGCCGTTTCTCGTCAGTCGAATAGCGTCAACGTCCCGCTGGTGGCTATTGAGGATGTTGATAACGCAGATATCAATCAGCGCCTGATGGAAACGATTGAATGGATCAGCGAGCACTCTCAGTACGTACGCATCGCGACGGCTGACGGGGTTATCGATGCTGACGAACGCGAGCGAATTGAAGAGAACAGTTACAAGGTAATGGCGAAGTGGCAGGAGCATTTAACGCTTCTGTACCGGGTTTTTTGCGCGCCTGAAAAGGGTGACGCCAGCGAGTGTGCAGCTCCTGGCGTCGTGGCGCATAGCAATCGTGTGGAGAACTAACGCATGAACAGTGTAACGGTAAAAAACCGTTTACCGCAACTGAGGATGATCCCGATTCCGGGTGTTCCGCTGTTTCGGTATGAACGCAGAGTATCAAATCGCTGGGTTGCATGTAACCACAGCCGAGCGACTGGCATCGTGGGTGTCTACTACCGGAGGGCAAAACGTTTATGCGCGTCCTTAACCGATGGTTCAGAGACAGAAGGGGCATCCCCGTCCATGTCATCCGCTGGGAGCCAGAAACACAGCGGGTTATCTATCTGCGCGAAAACTATGAGCACGGCGAGTGCTTTAGCCCAATCAAAGAGTTTCGACGCGATTTCACTGAGATAGAGGCTAAGGATGAGGCAGATATTTGAAATAGTTCAGTCGATGTCGGGACAGCGGAATAGCATCACTATCCCTGTGCCTTACCTCGATTTCTTTGCCGGTGATCAGCAGGCGCATGCCCTTGGGGCGGTGCTGAATCAACTCGTGTTCTGGTCAGGCAAGTCTGATCAGAAAGATGGCTGGTTTTACAAGGAGCATAGCGAGCTGGCAGCTGAAATTCGTGGTGTAAGCGATGACCAGATTCAAAGGCTGGTAAACAAGATTTGCACCCGCTGGCTACCAGGCATCATTGAGAAAGCGCAGCGGCAGGTTAATGGTACGAAAAAGACCCATTATCGTGTTAACGGAGAGGCTTTAATTGCCGCCATATTCGCGGACCCTCTGGATTCCGCAGAATCGCGGAACGGGAAACGCGAAGTTGCGGAACCTATTCCGCAGAATCACGGAACCCATTCCGCAGAATCGCAGAACCTTAGCCGCGAAGTCGCGGAACCTATTCTCTATACAGATCATTACACAGATCACCACAATCAGATCTTAAAACCCTCTTGTCCGGTTGCTGCGCAACCCGACGAGCAGTCCGATCCTGCCGCTCAGGTTCTTGAGCATTTCAACCAGGTAACTAATTCGTCATACGGCAGGGGCGGTCGCACCAAAACTACCCTCGGTTACATCCGTGGTCGTCTGGCCGACAACTACAGCGCCGAAGACCTCATGCTGGTGGTTGATTACCTCACGGCTAAATGGGCCGACGACTCGAAGATGAGTGACTACCTGCGCCCCAGCACGCTCTTTGGTCCAGAAAACTGCGTCGAGTATTTCGAGAAGGCCAGCAAATGGCACGCCAGCGGCAGGCCGAAATGCGTTAAGGGTCGATGGGTCAAAGACGACGCGGCATTCAAGGCCACTCACGAACAGGTTGATTACTCACTCCCTGATAACGCGGGGTTCCGCACATGAGATACGGATCTGTTTGTAGTGGTATTGAAGCCGCCTCAGTTGCCTGGGAACCGCTGGGGTGGAAACCAGTGTGGTTTTCCGAGATCGAAAAATTCCCGTCGGCAGTGTTGGCCCATCACTGGCCTGACGTCACGAACCTAGGCGATATGACCCAGTTGAGCGAAATGGTTGAGTTGGACCAGATTGAATCCCCCGATATTGTCGTTGGCGGCACACCTTGTCAGTCCTATTCAATTGGTGGAAAAAGAAAAGGGCTGAAAGATAAGCGTGGGTTATTGACTCTTAAATTTGTGGAATTAGCTGATGCAATCGACGATAAACGCCGCGAGCGCGGTGAAAAAGAAGCTGTCATCGTCTGGGAAAACGTCCCAGGGGCGTACAGCAGCAAAGACAACGCGTTCGGTCACTTTCTCGCAGGACTGGCTGGCGAAATTGAAGCATTCCAACCTGGTCCACGACCTGCAGTCGGTTCAAGTAGCAAGTTCTGGCGCTGGGATAAAAAAACCGGTAAGCACATTCCGATCTGGTCAAAGCGAGGTGTTGTTATTGGACGACAGCGCCGAGTGGCCTGGAGAACCTTTGATGCACAATACTTCGGAGTGGCCCAACGACGCCCGCGAATTCTCCTTATCGCAAGTGCTCGAAGTGACATCGATCCCTCCCAAATACTTTTTGAGTCCGATCGCGTGCGCAGGGTTAATCCCCCGTCAAAACAGACGCCCGTGCCTGTTTGTCTCACAGCCAGAGGTGCAGGCTCTCTCGATGATCGAGAAACTTACGTTGTTACACCAGAACGCCGAATCAGGCACTTAATGCCTGTCGAAAATGAACGGCAAATGGGCTTCCCGGATAATCACACCCGCATTGCATGGCGTGGCAAAGATGCTGCTGAATGCCCTGATGGTCCGCGCTATAAAGCCATAGGCAACAGTATGGCTGTGCCGGTCATGCACTGGATTGGCGAACGCATTGCTGCCGCTATCCCGAAAGAGGAACCAGCCCCGCGCACCTGGCAGCGCCCGTTTCTCAAATGGGCTGGCGGTAAGTATTCGCTGCTCCCTGAACTTGATCACCTTATCCCGGCAGGGAAGCGCCTTATAGAACCATTCGTGGGCGGCGGTTCGGTGTTCATGAATTCAGACAAACACGCTAACTTCCTGCTGGCTGACGTCAACGCCGACCTGATCAACCTCTACCAGATGTTGGCGGTGGACCCGGATCAGGTTGTAACACACGCCCGCCGCATGTTCTCCCTACTGAACAACGCAGAGAGTTACAGCAAGCTGCGCGATGAATTTAATAACCAGCTAATGGGTGGTCCTGAACGTGCAGCGGCGCTGCTGTACTTCAACCGTCACTGCTTTAACGGTCTGATCCGGTACAACCTCGATCACCAGTTCAATGTCGGCTTTGGTAAATACCGCGCCCCGTATTTCCCTGAGAAAGAGATTCAGGCATTTGTCGGGATGGCTCACAACTGCGTTTTCCTGAATGCCGGTTTCCGCAGAACGCTGGCGCTGGCAGGTGAGGGTGATGTTGTTTACTGCGATCCACCGTATGAACCGAAGCCGGGAACCAGCGGATTCACTGGTTATGCTGCTGGTGGTTTTAGATGGGCTGATCAGGTAGCTCTCGCGGAATGCTGCGTTGCTGCGCACCAGCGAGGGGCAACAGTGGTGATTAGCAACTCAACCGCACCTCGCATCATTGAGCTTTATGAACAGCACGCTTTCGAACTGCATCACGTAAATGCCCGCCGCGCGATATCCAGCAAGAGCAGTACGCGTGAAACAGCAGTTGATGTTGTTGCCATCCTCAGAGGGTATGCGCTATGAAGCTGACATTGCCATTTCCACCGAGCGTAAACACCTACTGGCGCGCTCCAGACAAAGGGCCACTGAAAGGCAGGCACATGATCAGTGAAGCGGGTAGGCGTTTTCAGAGCAATGCATGTGCGGCAATCCTTGACCAGTTGCGGAGATTACCAAAGCCATCAAGTTCTTTGTGTGCTGTGGAAATCCTGCTGTATCCACCCGATAACCGTCGCCGTGACATCGACAACTACACCAAAGGGTTATTTGACGCGCTCACCCACGCCGGGGTGTGGGAAGACGATAGTCAGGTAAAACGCATGCTGGTGGAGTGGGGGCCGGTAATACCGAAAGGGAAGGTTGAAATTACGATACCCTTATATTTAGGAGTGGATGCATGATCAGTAGCAACTTGCAGAGCCTCCAATTTAGCAGTAGTGTCAAACATGAAGCGAAACGGGCGTGCAGGCCCATCGCAATACAACCTGTGGAGAACTACATGAGTCAATTACTCGTAATTGACGGCGTTTCCGTACGCCGTGATCTTGATGGTCGTTACTGCCTGAATGATTTACACCGTGCTGCCGGGTCATTGGATAAGCACAAGCCAGCATTTTGGCTTCGCAATGAGCAGACAGGTGAGTTAATAAGCGAGTTGCAAATTAGCAACTCGGATAGTACTGAGCCGGTAAGTGTAATTCGTGGTGGTAATAGCCAGGGTACTTACGTTTGTAAGGAGCTGGTCTATTCCTATGCCATGTGGATCAGCGCTGCTTTTAACCTCAAGGTAATCCGCACGTTCGATTCCTATCAAACCGCTAATGCCGCACATCTTAAATCCGATCAGGTACAGGCAGGCGTCATTCTGCTTGAGTCTGCGGCGAAGATGCTGAACCTCTCCAATTCTTCCAAACTCGGCGCATACCAGAAGCTGCAACAGGTCGCTGGTCTGCCTGATCTGATGCCGAAATACGCCATTGATGCACCAGCCGGTGCGCCAGATGGCTCCAGCCGCCCAACGTTTTCCCTTAGCGCTCTACTTAAGCAGTGCGGTATCCGCATGACGGCAAACCAGGCTTACCACCAGTTGGCAAGGCTTGGGATTGTTGAACAGAGAGAGCGTCAAAGCCGTACTGGCATTAACGGTGTTAAGCGCTTCTGGTCGGTCACATCAAAGGGCTGCATGTACGGCAAAAACATCACCAGCCCAGCTAATCCGCGGGAGACTCAGCCGCACTTCTTCGAAGCAAAATTCACTGAACTGGCTCGCATGCTGGATAACGCAAGGTAAGGGCAATCACGATGAGGACAACTCCCCCACATCTACAGCCTGTGCTTTCAAGAATAAAGCGCTTTGTTGAGAAAATGCCAGAAGGCACAACGCTGACCCAGCTTTCTCAAAAGGTATATGCCTACAACCAGTTGCAGAAGAAAGACAAAGAACTGCTGGTAGAGATTATCCGTGAAAACGGGATGTTGCTCGTAGTAGGTGATGGCAGGACAACAACCTTCCATCATCCACGCTTTGGACATCAGGCAGTGACAAACGCGGTCGAAGAAGAAACGGTAACGGAGAATACAGTGATTAAGAAAACGGTAACGCCGGAAGATTTACGCAAGCAGGCTGAGGAATTGATCCGTGCAGCGGAAGAGGCAGAGAAAAAGGCAGGTGATCGGGCTGAAATTAAAAAACAACTCGATCCCCTTAAACTGGAAATACTGCAATCCTATGGGATGGCCAGCCGCAAATTCGATGAATTTATTGATGCTATGGCTGATATGGGGAAAGCCGTGCAGAAGCTGAAACAGCTTTCGCTTTAAGGAGTCGGGCTTGAGAGCGCTCCTTAAACCAGTAATTATCCCTGAGCTGGGGCTGGTGGCGTTTCGCCCCGGCTCACAGTTGCTGCCTCATTTTCACCGGGGCCGCATGTTGATCGAGAATGAGCCAGAACGTCTCGCCGATTTACCCAGCGGTGAAATCCCACCAGCAGATCAGCCGCTGGCAGAAGACCCGGCATTACATTCAGTATTCGTTAACGAGTCTGTGTTACGTCGTGCTGGAGGCCTGTCTGGTCTGGAGGACTGGTTATTACGTGACAATAGCTGTCAGTGGCCGCATGAATCCTGGCACGCTGAAAACATGACTACCCTGCGCCACACACCCGGCGTGATTCGGTTGTGCTGGCACTGTGACAACCTGCTACGCGACCAGCAATCCAGCGCCGTGGAGTCTATCGCCCTGGCGAACTGCGCCGCTTACATCCTCACAGCGGTTCGCCGTGAACTGGGGTTCGATGACACCCACGCACTGACACTGCCCGAGCTTTGCTGGTGGCTGGCCCGCAATGGCCTGGCTGATGCAATACCGGAAACCGCAGCGCGTCAGGTGCTGCGTCTGCCAAAACCGGTTATTCACTCGGTAACCAGAGAGGCCGATATTGTGCCAACACGCGGACCCTCTGAGATTGTGCAGGAAACGGCAAAGAAAATACTGGCGCTTCGCATCGACCCGGAGACGCCGGAATCATTCATGCTGCGCCCAAAGCGCCGCCGCTGGGAAAACCCCACATACACCCGCTGGGTTAAAGCACAAAGATGCGCCTGCTGTAACAACCCGGCAGACGACCCACACCACGTTATTGGACATGGACAAGGAGGGATGGGAACCAAAGCGCACGACCTCTTTGTGATACCGCTGTGCAGAGCACATCACGATGAGTTGCATCGGGACCCTGTGGCTTTCGAGGCCAAATATGGCAGCCAGATTGAGCTGCTGTTTCGTTTTTTAGACCACGCCCTGGCTATAGGCGTGCTTGCGTAAATCTGTGGAGAGAGTTTATGCGTGATATGTATGAAGTGATGGATTTATGGGGCGCATGGGCAGCATCAGACAATAGCGGAGTTGACTGGCAACCAATAGCGGCAGGATTTAAAGGATTGTTACCACATGGTAAGAGGTATCGACTTCAATGTGACGACGATGAGGGAATCATGATTGATGGTTGTGTAACGCGCTTACGCAAAGTTAAACCTGATGAATATCAATTAATTATTGCCCACTTTGTGATTGGCATTTCTCTTAGGACCATAGCAAAAAAAAGAAAGTGCTCAGATGGAACTGTAAGAAAAGAACTCCAAACCGCCTTAGGCTTTATTAATGGTGTGATGAGTATGCTTTAAACATAGGTTAACCAAGCAGGATTTATTTTCCAAGCTTGGTTAACGCAGCTTTTTTTCTCTTGTTACGTGTTTTTCTTACTTTAATGAATGATTCAAAGTCGAGAACCTCTTTGATGCCAAGCAAAACAGGAATCAATGAATATAATGAAAATACTAAAGTGCAAACGACTGAATTGCTTATGATTTTAATATTATTTTTTATTAAGTCCGATTCTCCACTCAAGCTAATAATCGCAACGAAAATTATTATCGTGATTTGCAAGACAAGCATTAATAAAGTTGCACTGCTTTTTTTTATTATTAATCTTGTTAATCTTCTTTGTTCATTACGAGATAAATCTTCTGCAACATTTTTTTTGGTTTCTGAGAGTTTATGAAACAACGTTGCACTACTTGCAATAGGGAGCATAAGGATAGTTAGCACTCCCCAAGGAATTGATACAAGGGTAATGAATTTGTCAGATGCATACCAAGTGGCAAACATAAGCATGACAAAGATTGCCAAGTGAAATGTTCTACTTGGTTGAATCTTGTACGTCCGCTTATTACTCTGATCATTCATCGTTATCTTCGATTTCTCCAATGCTAATCAGTGTGGTCATCCATTCATGCATTTGGCTATAGAGATCATGCTCGTCAAATAGGCTTTTGTGCGTAGCGAGCTTAACTGTGTTCCAAAGACGGATATCCTTACCAGTAAGCCTTGTCCCGCCAACCATCTCAACAACTACATCATCATCAGGGTAGTGTCTGGTTGCGTCAACCAGATTTCTTAACATCCTTTCTCCTGAATCGGAAGTCGTCCTTTTGTAAGTAATCTTGAGCGTAACTTCAAGGTTAGCGTCGTCAAGGCAATCTTCCAGTTTACTGCTGCGTAGAAAGCTTTCCCATTTTTCTGCAAGCATCGTTTTCAGCAGTTCGGAAGCCGTTCCTGCTGGTACCCAGCTTGGCTTATTACTTCCTTGGCTAAGATCATTTATAGCTGTAACTGGAGCACCAATTGAAACAGATTTAACCGGCCTTTTTAAAACTTCTTCAATAATTTCTTCTTTTGGCTTATCGGAAACTTTAAGGCTGTTTTCAGCACCCAAATAATGAGTAAGAGAACCAAGTAACCATTTCAAATGTATCTCAAGTTCTCTTGTTGTTAAGGAACGAGACTGCATTACTACAATGCTATTTCCAAAAACACCAAAATAAAGAATAGAATCGATAAATTCACGTATAATCTGTTCCTGTTCTGTGCGGATTTCCTCTGCCTCCTCCACAGTCATTTTTGAAAGCTCGTCAGAAGTTACAGATCTTATCTCGTAAGACTCAGCATCATTTTTTAACTGAATATATCTTTGAGAATGGCCAGGTTCAAAGGATACGAGCTGACAAAAAAGCATTCCTTGGAAAATTTCGTATTTATTTATAAGCCTGAATAAATTCTCATCGGTGGGATTTACCATCTCTTTTCGAGTATCAGCTTTTGTATGTTTTTCAAGCAGTTCTGTTAAGATCGACTGGAGTGTTTTAGTTACTCCAGACATAGTAACTTCTTTATAAATGATTTTTTTACTTTTGATTTCTGGCTTGCTCATCATTAAATCTTCCATAAAAAAATAGGATTAAGACGAATATACAAAAACGCTAACGCGTACGCAAAAAATATCTTATCCTGCTAAGAGTGGTTACTTCGCCACGGACTTAAAGCAAATTTTAAACCTCGCTTCGGCGGGGTTTTTTCATTTCTGGCCTCGGGAATCACACTCAACCTTCACTTTTACGAAAGCGCCCGAAGGCCAGCTCCCTCCTTTGATCAATCACGCACAGCACTTCCCAAATGCGGAGGTGGAGTATGTATCGAATGGACAAAATCACAACTGGTGTGAGCTACGGTTTTGCCGGAGCAAACGGAGGGTTCTGGGTGCTCCAGTTACTGGATAAAGTCTCGCCCTCGCAGTGGGCAGCGTTAGGTGTTCTCGCAAGTATTCTTTTTGGTCTACTGACGTATCTGACCAATCTTTATTTCAAAATCAAAGAGGATCGGCGCAAAGCCGCCAGGGGTGAGTGATGGGTAAAGCTAAAATCGCTGGTGGTGTTGTCTGCTCAGTGATGGCAATCATCGCTATCGTCGTAAGCAACGGGCAGGTGCGAACCAATCAACGAGGCCTTGAACTTATCGGTAATGCAGAATCCTGCCGCCGTGATCCTTACGTATGTCCCGCTGGTGTTCTGACGGACGGGATAGGCAACACTCACGGCGTAAAAGCTGGTACGCATAAAACTGACGTGCAAATTGCAGCCGACTGGCAGGCAAACATTCTTGATGCTGAGTCATGCGTAAATCGCTACGGCAACGGACGCAATCTGTCCGATAACGCATTCAGCGCTGCTGTTTCAGTTACGTTCCGTGCCGGATGCGGAAATCTGCGAACCTCTCAGATGTTCGCCCTGCTCCGTAGTGGCAACATTACCGCAGCCTGTAATCAATTCACTCGATGGGTATGGGGTGGCGGTCAGGTATTGCCGGGGCTGGTGGATCGCGCCGGAAAAGAAAAGGCTCTCTGCCTGGATGGTGCATGATGCGAGTTCGTTATCTCATTGGGATCGGCGTTTTTATCCTAAGCATCTTCGGCGGTCTGGCATGGTCTGCATTTCACTACAGCGAAAAGGCCGCAGCCGCCGAACATGATTTAAAACTGGCGAACGACACCATTAACGATATGACAGTGCGCCAGCGTAAAATTGCCACTCTCGACGCTAAATACACCGGAGAACTAGCAGATGCTAAAAAGCAGCTTGAAGATCTGCAGCGTTGCGTTAGCACTGGTAAGTGTGGGTTGCACATCAACGCAACATGTCCAAAGAACGGAACGACCAGCGCCCCCGGCGTGGATGATGGCAGCACCGCCCGACTTACTGACGCCGCTGAACGGGATTATTGGCGTCTCAGAGAGCGGATCACCACCATCACCAAACAACTAACGGGCCTGCAAGCGTATGTGCGTGAGCAGTGCCAATAATATTTTAAAGCTCTTGTTTAACCGGTTTAGATCAATGCAATTGGATATATAAAAAGCTAAAAAAGCATTTTTCCGCCAGAGGTGATTTATGAGAATTATTGGCATTGATCAAGAAATGAGTAGTACTAATGCTCAAATGGGAGCCAGATATTTTCAATTAGATGGCGTACCAGATGTCAGATGGGCAGAAGGATTCATGCAATGTCATCGTCAAGAGTTTGACATGATGAAACGTGCTGTAAAGGTCCAAAACACATGGGTTATTGTGGAATGCCCTTTTGATGAGATGCAACATCAAATCGATTTCTTAAATAGCATTTGCGATAAAGTTAATGCAGCCATTACTGCTGATGAACAAAAGGCGCAGGAGGCTCAATTGCAGGAGAAAATTTCAGAGGAAGAAAAACGAAAAGTGGCACAGGCTCATTTCAGTAAGTTGAAGTTTGACAAGTAGTAGGTATTACAGCAGGCATCACTGAGTGCCTGTGATAACGCTTTAACCATTCATATCATAAGAGTATCGTAATGGTACCATGTAAAAGGAACCTACCGTGAAGCAAATGCAGTATACCGTTTTAATCACATTTGACTTAAATTATGCTCAATCAGATGATTATCGTTTAGTGAATAAATATCTTTCTGAGGTAGGGTTTGAACAACTCTCTCACAAAGGCAACAAACTTCCGAGTAATACTTATCTCGGGGTAGAAACCGAAATGATCGGGGCTTATGAAGCCGAATCTGATGGTGCTGAACGCGTTAAATCTAGAGTTTATAAAAGTTTAAAAAGAACAATGACTGCAAGTGGCATCTCATCAGTTGTTTTTGTAATGGTTGCGCCAGCAAACAAAACCCGATATTCCTGCTCTCAACCTAAGAATTTCTAAATTCGATCTGGACTTGAAATCTAGCCACCAACTTCCGCTGGTGGCGTGTTTATGCGCTTAACCTGAGCAACCTAACGATATCTTTCAGTTGTGAGCTTGGGGCATTTCGCTTTATGGGACGATCTTCATGTGCTTAGGCTCACCCTTGCGGTTTTTCATGGCCATCACAATGCGAAGGTCAATCGTAATGGTTACTTCTACTTAAGCTTGGATTTCAAAAGCTTGCGCATTTGTTCTTTAGAGCGCGCAACAAATTCATCTTCACTCTCATTTTCTTTTGGATCACCAATCTTACTTTCAAGCTCATCAAGAAATTTTTCATTTGTCACTAATTCAGCGGCTTGAGAAGAAAACTTTGAGGTATCAGACGCGGTCCAGGAATTGCTGGTAGCAATCGTAGCTATTCCTGAGCTTATCCTTTTAGCAACAGCACTTGTTGTTAGGGTAACGAGGCTAGTATTTTCGCTTGGCTTATTGACTAAATCTTTTAACTTTACCACATCAAGCCTCCTTAGTTTTTTCTTGGTAGAAGCGACGGAAGACCGCCCCGAAGCCTTCAATTATGATGTCAATGATTTTATCTTTTTGTTCTTCACTAAGGCCGCCCCATAGAGACAGAAAGAATCCAATGATTTTCATTAAGAAACTGAACACTTATAACCTCCATTCTTCGATTAGCAATAAATATCCATTCCGGTTTAAATCCGGTTTAAAAAAATCAAACATGTTATCGGCATCCCGGCAATAAGCTTGAATAAATGCAACCTGGTAAGTTTAACTTCCCAAGCATAAAGTCTTCCCGTGATAGAGGCTAATATCTGGAATGGGTAATTATTTATGTAAATGAAAATCATTGTCATTTGAGGGGGTCCTCCCGGAGGGGGGCTTTGCCACGGGGCGGCGGACTCGCGGGGATCGGCTGGTTTTCATATTTTATAGTCATCATCATCATGTGTGCAGGTCATTGATTTTACAGTACCCAGCTAATCAATGATGTCGAATCGTACAAAAAGTGTTCACCATCATGGACCAGGAAATCGCGGCCTTAAAACTCAATATCAACCAGCTAGCCGGGATCACTGGCGTACATCGCCAGACGGTTGCCGCCAGGCTAAAAAATGTTGCTCCGGCAGCAGGCAGTAACAGCAAGCTCAAGCTTTATCTGGTCACCGATATTCTGAGCGAACTGATGATCCCGACCGTCTCTACGGCAAACGTGGAAGAGATGGAACCAGCAGACAGGCTTGCGCACTGGAAGGCTGAAAACGAGCGGCTGAAATTCGAGGTTGACACAAAGCAGCTTATTCCAGCCGAAGACGTTGCCAGAGAATTTTCACTGATGGCGAAAGCCGTCGTCATGGTGCTTGAAACACTCCCGGACATACTTGAACGCGACTGTGCCCTTACGCCAGTTGCGGTGTCACGTGTACAAAGCGTTATTGATGACCTGCGCGATCAGGTCGCACAGAAGGTCATGGACGCCGAACCAGAGGAGGATGAGCCAGAGGAGGACTGATGGCAAAACGGGCATCAGCAAGGGGGATCCGCCGTGATGTCGCCGGCATTTTACGCGCCCCGCGTCGTATGCAGGTGGCCGATGCGGTCAGCTCATATATGCGTGTGCCGATGGGGGCGGGGAACTCCGTACCGTGGGATCCGAATCTGGCCCCGTACATTATTGAGCCAATGAATTGCCTGGCGTCCCGTGAATATGATGCCGTGGTGTTTGTTGGGCCTGCCCGAACAGGGAAAACCATCGGCCTGATTGATGGATGGATTGTCTACAACATTGTTTGTGATCCTGCTGACATGCTGGTTATTCAGGTATCGGAAGAAAAAGCACGCGAGCACTCCAAGAAGCGCCTCGACCGCACCTTCCGGTGCAGCCCGGAAGTGAAATCACGGCTCAGTCCGCGTCGAAATGACAACAACGTCCACGACCGCACATTTCGGGCCGGTAACTATCTCAAGCTCGGCTGGCCGTCGGTCAACATCATGTCATCGTCTGACTATAAAAGTGTGGCGCTGACGGACTACGACCGATTCCCCGAAGATATCGACGGGGAGGGTGATGCCTTTTCCCTGGGGTCGAAACGTACCACCACTTTTATGTCCAGCGGGATGACTCTGGTGGAGAGTTCGCCTGGCCGGGATATCCGTGACACGAAATGGCGGCCCACTACCGCGCATGAGGCACCGCCGACGACCGGGATTCTGTCGCTGTTTAACCGTGGTGATCGTCGCCGTCTCTACTGGCCATGCCCACATTGCGGGGAATATTTTCAACCGGAAGTTGCCAACATGACGGGTTACCGTGATATCCCTGACCCTGTTGTGGCAAGTGAATCCGCCTATCTCCAGTGCCCGGCATGTAAAGGGAAAATCACGCCGGAGATGAAGCGAGAAATCAATATTCGCTCCGTCTGGTTGCGCGACGGGGAAAAAATAGACCGTGATGGCAACAGATATGGCGAGCCGCGCCGCTCGCGTATCGCGTCGTTCTGGATGGAGGGGCCCGCCGCCGCTTATCAGACGTGGGCGCAGATGATCTACAAATTCCTGACCGCCGAGCAGGAATATGAGGCGACGCAGAGCGAGGAAACGCTAAAAACAGTCGTAAATACCGACTTTGGTCGGCCTTATCTTCCCCGCGCTAACCTTGAACAGCGCAAGAGCGAACTGCTTGAGCAGCGCGCCGAAGATATACAAAAACGCACCGTACCTGGCGGCGTTGAATTTCTTATGGCGACAGTTGATGTGCAGGGTGGTAAGTCCCGGCGATTCGTGGTGCAGATTACAGGATACGGTGAACAGGGCGAGCGGTGGGTGGTTGATCGCTACAATATTCGGCAGTCCTTACGGGCCAGTGAGCACGGCGAATGCTATCCCATTGATCCGGCCAGCTATCCGGAGGACTGGGATTTACTGATTTCTGACGTGTTTGAAAAGTCCTGGCCGCTGGCGGGTGACCCGACAAAACGTATGCGCCTGATAGCAATGGCGGTCGATTCCGGTGGTGAAGATGGTGTCACCGACAACGCCTATAAGTTCTGGCGTAAATGCCGCCGTGAAGGGCTGGGCAAAAAGATTTATCTCTTTAAGGGCGATGGCATCCGCCGCTCAAAACTCATCACCCGCACATTTCCTGACAACACGGACAGGTCAACCCGGCGTGCAAAAGCCGCAGGCGATGTGCCGCTTTTTCTTCTCCAGACCGATGCACTGAAAGACCAGGTGAATAACGCCTTATGGCGCGAATCCCCCGGACCGAACTACGTGCATTTCCCGAAATGGCTCGGTAGCTGGTTCTACGACGAGCTGACGTATGAGGAGCGTTCACCTGATGGAAAATGGAGTAAACCGGGTCGCGGTCCGAATGAAGCCTTTGACCTGCTCGTCTACGCCGATGCGCTGGCAATCCTTCATGGCTACGAAAAGATTAAATGGCCGAATGCGCCAGACTGGGCACGGCGGCAAACGTGGCTGGAGAGCGCGCCGCCGGAAACTGGCGAAGCGCCACCCCCGCCTGCTGCACCGCAGGTTAGCCGAAACAAAAAAACACGGGAAAGCACCGTGACAGAAACCAACGACCAGGATTCTAACCCCTGGGTCACAGCATCAGGAGGTTGGTTGTGAACCGAAATGATATCGAAGCAATGATACAGCGCTATGTTGATGCCGAGATGGCTGTGCTGGAAGGAAAATCCATAACATTCAACGGTCAGCAGATGGCGTATGAAAACCTGTCAGAAATCCGTAAGGGGCGACAGGAGTGGGAACGCAGGCTGGCCACCGTTATTCAGCAAAGCCAGGGCAGGTCAGGCTTCAAACTGGCGAGGTTCGGATGACACTTTTAGATGATGCAATTGGTCTGATTTCACCCGGCTGGAAAGCGGCGCGGCTTCGCTCGCGAGCGGTGATTCAGGCATTTGAAGCCGTAAAGCCAACCCGCACACACAAGGCCCGTCGCGAAAATCGCTCCGCTAATCAACTTAGTCAGAATGGCGCAGTGTCATTGCGCGAACAGGCGCGCTGGCTCGATAACAACAACGATCTGGTTATTGGCATTCTCGACAAGCTGGAAGAGCGGGTCATTGGTTCGGAGGGCATCATTGTTGATCCGCACCCGGTGCTTAAAAACGGCAATATTGCGAAAAAGTTTGCCAGCCAGATTCGCTCTGCATGGGCGGAATGGTCTGTTTCGCCTGATGTCACCGGGGAATTTACCCGCCCTATGCTGGAACGTCTTTTATTACGCAGTTGGTTACGAGACGGGGAGGTGTTTACCCAGCTTGTCAGCGGTAATGCCAACGGTCTCTCTCCCGTTGCCGGGATCAGTTTCTGGCTGGAAGCGCTTGAAGCCGATTATGTCCCGATGCAGAGCGACGAATCACAGGGGCTTATTCAGGGTATCTATAAAGACAACTGGGGCAGGCCCAAAAAATACCAGGTGTACAAGACCAGCCCGGTGTCAGGTCGGCAACTGGAGACCAAAGATGTGGCAGCGGAAAACATGCTGCACCTTAAATTCACCCGCCGCCTGCATCAGGCCCGAGGTACGTCGCTTTTCTCCGGCGTGCTGATGCGGCTGAGCGCTCTGAAAGAGTATGAGGATTCTGAGCTGGTGGCCGCGCGCATTGCAGCGGCGCTTGGGATGTACATCAAAAAAGGTGACGGCCAGAGTTATGAAGATGCGCCGACGGCAAAGGACGGGGATCGCGACCTGTTGATTCAGCCTGGCATGCTTTACGACGACCTTCGTCCTGGCGAGGAAATCGGGATGATCAAATCGGACCGCCCGAACACCAACCTTGAATCATTCCGCAACGGTCAGCTACGTGCCGTTTCTGCCGGGGCCCGCATCAGCTATTCCAGCGCATCCCGTAACTACGACGGCACCTACAGCGCCCAGCGGCAGGAACTGGTGGAATCCACCGACGGGTATTTCGTCCTTCAGGACTGGTTTATCGGTTCGGTGACCCGCCACATTTACCGCGCCTGGCTGAATCTGGCGATCCTCTCGGGAAAAATTACGGTGCCGCGCGGGCTCGATATGGACACGCTCTATTCCGCTGTTTATTCGGGGCCTGTGATGCCCTGGATTGACCCCGCAAAAGAAGCGAACGCCTGGAAAATACTTATCCGTGGTGGTGCGGCAACTGAATCCGACTGGGTCCGCGCGCGGGGCAGTAATCCTGACGATGTGAAACGCCGCCGAAAAGCGGAGATCGATGAAAATCGCGAACTGGGACTGGTGTATGACACCGACCCCGCCAATGACAAAGGAGGCACCAGTGCCAAAGCAACAACGAAACCGGGTGAGCCGCCGCCCGAAAGCCAGCGTAAAAAATAACTCCTGGTTTCGCATGAAGGCCAGTGCGGCTGATGAGGCGGATATTTATATTTACGACGAAATCGGTTTTTGGGGGGTGACCGCCCGACAGTTTGTCAGCGACCTGCAGGCGCTGGGCGACATCAGTCACATTAACCTGCATATCAACTCTCCCGGTGGCGATGTCTTTGAAGGCATCGCCATTTTTAATGCCCTCAAGTTTCACGGCGCTGCTATTACCGTGCATATCGACGGTATTGCCGTGTCGATGGCATCCGTTATCGCCATGGTCGGCAACCCGGTCATCATGCCGGAAAATACCATGATGATGATCCACAAGCCGTGGGGGTTTGCAGGCGGCGATGCGAACGATATGCGGGATTACGCCGACCTCCTGGACAAAATGGAATCTGTTCTGATCCCCGCGTACGCAGAGAAAACGGGGAAATCTGCCGAAGAAATCGCGGCCATGCTGGAAGACGAAACCTGGATGAACGGCAGTGAATGTGTTGCCCAGGGCTTTGCAGACCAGACCACACCATCACTGCAGGCGATGGCCTGCATTCAGTCAAAACGTATTGAGGAATTTGAAAAGATGCCTAAAGCCATCCGTAACATGATCACGCCTCCGCGTAACGCCAGCCCGCGTGAGCCCGCGAACCCGGCAAACCCGCAGCAGCAACCAGCAGCTCCTGTTCTGGACGAAAATGCCATTGTCGCTCGGGTTGTGGCGGAACAAAAAGCACGCGTAACCGGCATTCAGGATGTGTTTGCCATGTTCGGTGGTAAACACCAGGAACTGCAGGCCGCCTGCATCAGCGATGTCGAATGCACGGTCGCCATGGCGAAAGACAAGCTGCTGGCCGAACTGGGCAAAGACACGACCCCGTCGAATAAAAATAACCAGCCCCACATTTATGCGGGTAACGGAAATATCGTCGGCGACGGCATTCGTAAATCCCTGATGGCCCGCGCAGGTTATGAAGCGCAGGAAAAGGATAACTTTTATAACGGCATGACGCTGCGCGAACTGGCCCGCATGGCGCTGACTGAGCGCGGCATTGGTGTCTCAGGTCTTAACCCGGTACAGATGGTGGGGCTTGCGCTGACGCACAGCACGTCTGACTTCGGTAACATTCTGCTGGATGTGTCCAATAAGTCGCTGTTACAGGGCTGGGAAGAAGCGTCAGAAACCTTCGAATTGTGGACTAAAAAAGGCAGCCTGAGCGACTTTAAAACCGCTCATCGTGTCGGTATGGGCGGTTTCCCGTCGTTGCGTCAGGTTCGTGAAGGTGCGGAGTATAAGTACATCACCACGGGTGACAAAGGGCAGACTATCGCGTTGGCAACCTATGGTGAGATCTTCTCTGTCACCCGTCAGGCCATCATCAACGATGACCTTAATGCACTGACTGATGTTCCCATGAAAATGGGGCGTGCAGCAAAAGGCACCATTGGCGATCTGGTTTATGCCGTACTGACAGCCAACGCAAAACTGTCTGATGGCAAGGCACTTTTCCATACCGATCATGCAAATCTCAGTTCCGGCGCCATTTCGGTTGCCAGCCTTGACGACAGCCGTAAACTGATGCGCCTGCAAAAAGATGGCGATCGTTCTCTGAACATCCGACCCGCATTTATGCTGGTGCCGGTTGCACTGGAAACACTGGCAAATCAGACCATCAAATCTGCCAGTGTAAAAGGTGCAGATATTAACGCTGGCATCATTAACCCCATCCAGAATTTCGCCGAAGTCATTGCAGAGCCGCGCCTGGACGTTGCCGATGCAAAAGCCTGGTACCTCGCGGCGGCGAAAGGCAGCGACACTATTGAAGTGGCCTACCTTAACGGGGTTGACACACCCTACATCGACCAGCAGGACGGTTTTACCACTGATGGTATTGCCACCAAGGTGCGCATTGATGCCGGGGTTGCCCCGCTGGATTATCGCGGTCTGACGAAGTCTACCGGCCAGTAATCACCGACCAGACAATCGCGCCCGAAAGGGCTTTTTTTATGCCTGTAAAACGGCTCCCAGGAGCCGTGGAGATCCTCTATGAAAAATTATGTTCAGGACGGTAACACCCTGGCGTTAACCAACGCAGGAAGCGCTGTTATTACCAGCGGCACGCCCGTCGCGGTCGGTGATTTACTCGTCATTGCGCTGACCGATATTCAGCCAGGCAGCACCGGAGACGGTCTTGCAACGGGTGTTGTTGCGTTACCAAAGCTGTCCACTGACGACATTGCCCAGGGTAAGACCGTGTATTTCAAGGATGGCAAAATCCAGCTTGCCAGTACCAGCGCCACCCCGGCAGGAAAAGCCTGGGAAGCAGCCGGAGCCAGCAGCACGTCAGTGCTGGTTCGCCTCAATGTCTAACCCGTTCGAAAAGATGGCGGCGCGCATGGATGCCGCCACTGTCCGGTGTATGGGTGAACCAGTCACTATCAATGGGACCGACTTTATCGCGGTAGAAAGTCACTTTGTGCCTGAAATGGGGCCGGTTACCGGTGATGGTATCTCGCTGGTGGTGTTCAGTGAAAGCTACCAGCCGCGCCGTAATGATGAACTGGTCTGGAAAGGAACAGGCTACAAAGTCACCCGCAGCCAGATGTTCAACGGTAAACCGCAAATCTGGATTGAATAGGAGGTTGTCATGTCCGCTATTAACGGGCTTGAGCAGGCAATTGCAAACCTCAACAGCATCAGTAAAACGGTTGTCCCCCGCGCTTCCGCTCAGGCTGTTAACCGGGTTGCGGGGCGCGCCGTCAGCCGGAGCGTGCGCACTGTGGCAACGGACACGAAGGTGCCGCGTAAGCTGGTGAAACAGCGGGCGAGGCTGAAAAAAGCCACGGTCAGCAAACCCAAAGCAACAATCCGGGTCAACCGGGGGAATCTGCCTGCGATTAAGCTGGGTGTGGCAAGCGTGAGACTTTCACGGCGAAAACGCGACAAACAGGGCGCTAACAGTGTCCTGCGGATTGGCCCGTTTTCGTTCCCTGGTGGTTTTATCCAGCAACTGAAAAACGGTCGCTGGCATGTCCTGCGGCGAACAACGAAAAGCCGCTATCCCGTGGAGGTGGTGAGTATTCCTCTGGCAGCTCCGTTAACTGAGGCGTTTAAAGCGGAGACAAACAAGCTGATGCAGTCCGATATGCCTAAAGAGTTGTCTGCTGCGCTTAAAAACCAACTGCGACTGGTATTAATCCGATGAAACACCCGCAAATTCGTACAGCCGTGCTGACTGCGCTCAAAAACAGCATCACTGATCCCGTTACCTGGTTTGATGGTCGCCCGGCATTTCTTGAGGTTCAGGATCTACCTGCCGTCGCCGTATACCTGACCGATGCGCAATTTACGGGCGTAATGGTGGATGAGGACCAGTGGTCAGCAACGCTGCATATCGAAGTCTTTCTTAAGGCCGATCTGCCTGATGCGGCACTGGATGAATGGATGGAATCACGGATTTATCCCGTCCTTTCAGACATTCCAGGTCTGTCCGATCTCATCGAACTGATGGCCCCACTCGGGTATGACTATCAGCGCGATGACGAAATGGCGACCTGGGGATCGGCAGCTATGCAGTATTCAATCACCTATATTATGTGAGGCAACTATGGCAACACCGAATCCGCTGTCACCTGTTAAAGGTGCCGGGACAACACTCTGGCTTTATACCGGTTCAGGCACAGCGAATCCGCTGGTCGATACCGACTGGACGCGCCTGGCTCAGGTCAAGGAACTGACACCGGGCGAACTGACGGCAGAATCTTTCGACGACACGTATATCGATGATCCTGACTCTGACTGGACAGCAACCGGGCAGGGGCAGAAATCTGCGGGCGACACGTCGTTTACTCTGGCCTGGAAACCCGGCGAGCAGGGGCAAATCGCGCTGGCACAGTGGTTTGAAGACGGCTCAAAACGCACCTACCGCATTAAATACCCTAACGGCACGGTGGATGTGTTTTACGGGTGGGTGAGCAGTCTGGGTAAGGCGGTGACGAACAAGGAATACATTACCCGCACGGTCAAAGTCACTAACAGTGGAAAACCTTCACTGGCCGAAGACACCGCCACACCGGTTATTGCTGTCACGGGGGTGTCGTTCGATAAATCGACTGCGGCCGTGGCCGTGGGGGCAACCACAACCCTGAACCTGTCCGTTCTCCCGGCCAGCGCGACCGATAAATCATTCCGCCTGGCGTCATCTGACCTTTCAAAAGCGACAGTTAGTGTGGCCGGTAGTGTTGTCACCGTCACCGGTGTTGCAGCCGGCACCGCCGAAATTCTCGCGATTACGAATGACGGCTCGTTCGCGGCTGTCAGCAAAGTCACCGTATCCTGATCGGAGTCATTCATGTTCCTCAAAACTGAGTCGCTGGAATACAACGGCGAAACCATCACACTTTATGAATTATCAGCGCTGCAGCGCATTGAGTTCATCAGCTACATTGCTGAGCTGAACAAGGGGGTGCCTGCTGACACCACTGAAATGAGCGAGGAAACGCTCGCGGGGATTGTGACGGCCATTAATGTGAAGATTAGCGCGCGGATCGTCGCCATGTCACTGTGGCAGGAAGAAGGATTAAAAGGGCCATCCGTTGATGAACTGCATCAGGACGTTCTCTCGGGCTGGCCTTTACCTGCGATTTCCGAAGCGGATTTCATTGTACGTAACCTGTCCGGAATGTTGCCCGTTGCGTCCGCAGTGGGTGACGAGGAAGCCGTTGAAAAAGAGGAACAGACCCCGGAAAAGCTTACGCCGCAGCCCTGAACTTCGCCCTTAAACTTGCCCGTGAGTTCCGCAGACCTGACTGGCGTGTGATGCTGGCGCAGATGTCCTGCACCGAACTGAGTGAATGGGAGCAATTTTACACCGTTGAGTATTTCCCGACGGACCTGATTGATACCCATTTCTCACGACTGAGCCACCACATCACCGATATGGTCTGCAAGGACCACGGGCTTACCATCGCAGATTTCAGCCTTCTCAAACCCCGGACACGTCCGGAAGCGGACACCGAAACGTCCGACGAGGCCATGATGCTGGCCGCCGAAGGCATTACAGGAGGAACACGTTATGTCCCAGGCGGTGGGTGATCTCATTGTCAATCTTGACTTAAACGACGCTAAATTTACCGAGCGGTATAACTACGTCAAACGGGGACTGGAAGGGATCGGGTCTGCGGCAAACGATGCGGCACTGGAAGTACAGAGTGCATTCAGTCGTCAGGAAATTGCTGCCAAAAAAGCGGGAATTTCGATTGGTCAGTACAATGCCGCCATGCGCAGTCTCCCCGCGCAGTTTACTGATATTGCGACGCAGCTGGCTGGCGGCCAGTCTCCTTTTCTGATTCTGCTCCAGCAGGGCGGGCAGATTAAAGACCAGTTTGGCTCCACCCGAGGAGCACTTATAGGTGTCAGTTCTTATCTGCGCACAATGGCTGGAATGATTAACCCAGTCACGCTCGGCGTCGGTACTCTTGCTGTTGGTGTTGGCGCGTTGATTTATAACTGGTATCAGGCGCGACAGCAATCGGAAGCATTTAATCAGTCTCTTGCCAGGACGGGAAATGTCAGCGGGCAGACCGCTGATAGCCTGGCTCGAATGGCTGCTCAGGTCGCCAAAAATACTGACGCGAGCAAATCGTCTGCCGCCGCCGCCGTAGCGCAGGCAACCAGCATCGGCCTGACAACAAACCAGATAAAGCAGGTCAGCGAGACAGCACTCATTATGTCCAGTACTACTGGAGAGAGTGTTAAAAATCTGGTGAATGAGCTATCAAAGATTCCTCAGGATCCCTTAAAAGCCTTTGTAGACATCAACCAGCAATACAAATTCGCTAATCTCGCTCTTTATGAGCAGGTTAAACATATGGTTGATTTAGGCGACAAGGCCGGGGCTTCCAAACTCATCATTGATTCCCTCAGTGAAAGCCAGAGGAATTTTAAAGATAACTCTAAATCCAGCCTCGATGAGCTTGCGAATTACTGGCAGGGCCTAATCGATAAACTAAAAAATTATAAATTCTGGTCGGATAACGTTGCGGATAATGCAACAACAGTAAAACTACCTCAATTCACCCCCGGTACCGGCTCGGCGGTTTTCGATAATATCAACCAGCAGATGCGTGATCAGTCTGCTGGTATTGCAACGAACTGGGCGAATATTAACGACAGCGCCGGAAACCTTTTAGGGTTCGTCACGCAGACAAATGCTAAAAGTCGTGAATACAACCGTGAACAGGTATCTGCCAATATAGAGGCAGATCGGTTTCTGGAAACAGCCAGAACAAATGCGCAAATCCGTAATGACCTGCAGGCCAGGTATCAGATTCAGCTTGATAAGGGGTTAATCACTCAGGATAAATTCAACAAGTTAACCGCCGCGATCAATGAAAAGTACAAAGACCCTAAAACCCCAAAGACCACTGTGCCCGCGGGTGATAAAGCCGGTGATCAGCAGGCGGCGGAGTTGCTCGCGCTTCAGGCGCAGCTCAAAGTCCTGCAGCAGCACACAGGCTTAAATGACGTCATCAGTCAGCAGCGTAAAGACCTGTGGAAAACGGAGGCACAGTTCTCTGTGCTGGAAGAGGCGGCAGGCCAGCGCAAGCTTTCGAAAGAGGAAGAGTCGCTGCTGGCAAACAAAGAGCGGATTCTCGCCCTGGCGCAACAAAAAGCCCTTTTGGGCGACCAGATCACCGCTCAGGAGCAACTTAATAAGCGGATGGACACCGCGACGAAATACACCAACCAGATGTCGGCTAAACGGTCGGCATTAACCGGTTCGGCGACATTAAGCGACCGCGATGCGGGACGTAATCTGGCGTATGCGCAACTTAAAAGCGGCTGGGAAAATTCCGGGGGCAAGACGACTGACGTCGATTATCAGCGTGAACTCGCCGCATTGAATCAGTATTACGCCGCTGAGGACAGTCTCCGCGGTGACTGGCTCAGCGGGGCTAAAAAGGGATTTGCTGAGTATCTTGATTCGGCGACAAACGTTTATTCCGCCATGCAAAATGCGGCGTCGAGCGCATTGGGCGGTATGAGCGACATGCTTACAAACCTGGTGACAACCGGGAAAGCTGATTTTAAAAGTTTCACTATTTCCATCCTCAAATCGATTGTTCAAATCACCAATCAGTTGCTGGTGGCCTGGGCCGTTCAGAAAGCCATGGGATGGGCGACAAGCTCTGTCAGTGGCCCCCAAGGGGGCGGCATCGGGAGTCCCAGCTTTGTTGGTCCGGTACAGGCCTGGAACGGTGGCTATATCCCTGAATATGATGGCGGCGGTTATACCGGCCCCGGCGGTAAATTTGAGCCAAAGGGGATTGTGCATGGCGGTGAGTTTGTCTTTACCAAAGAATCGACAGCGCGTCTCGGTGTCGGAAACCTCTATCGACTGATGCGGGGTTATGCCTCCGGCGGTTACGTCGGGAATACCACATCAGGGGGGCTGCAGGCAGGTGTTAGCGTCTATGCGCCTGTGTCTGTTATCACGCAGCAAAGCAACCAGGGGCAACAGAGTTCGTCAAATGCTGATGCTCTTGGTCGTGCGTATCAGCAGGTCATCGATAAATCAATTCGTGAAGGTATTGCAAGAGAGATTAAGCCAGGCGGGATAATCTGGAATCTGCAAAAAGCGAGGTAAATATGGCTGTAGATGCTTTTACATGGAAAATTCAGGCGTCTGGACAACCCGCCATTACAGTAAAAGATAATATCCGGAAGGTACAGTTTGGTGATGGATATACACAGGTTAGCGGCAATGGAATTAACCCTGAAACCCTTAATTTCGCATTTGCTTTTACAGGGAATAAAACGACTGCGATGGAAATATTTGCATTTCTCCGGAGCCATAAAACGAAGTCATTTTCTTTTCAGCCCCCCTATGGCGAATTGGCACTCTGGCGTGTTCAGGCAGACAGCCTACAAAAAGTAGTCAAAAGCAAAAAGCTAATAACCGTCACTGCAACCTTTGAACAGGCATTTGCACCATGAGCTTAAACAACGATTATCAGAAACTGGAACCGGGTAACATCGTTCGGTTGTTTGAGGTGGACGGTAGCGCGTTTGGCGTTGGCGAGGTTTTGAGGTTTCACAATCACAATATTCCCCACACAGAAGCGGAAATAACCGCTGCTGGTGGGGATGAGTCAAAACTTCTGGCAAAATCCATCTGGTGGCAGGGCATTGAGTATTCGGCGTGGCCCTGCCAGATTGACGGACTGGAAAAATCGACAACCGGTAGTGGCGCGACGCCGAAACTGACCGTAGCTAACCTTGATGGCTCCATCACTGCGTTGTGCCTTGCATACGATGATCTGTTGAAAGCAACCGTCACGATACATGACACGCTGGCGCAGTATCTGGATGCGCGCAATTTCCCATCCGGTAATCCAACTTCTGATCCCACTCAGGAAAAGTTGCAGGTCTGGTATATCGACGGGAAAAATACTGAAACGTCAGAGGCTATAGAGTTTCGGCTAACCAGCCCGATGGACCTGCAGGGGCTGATGATTCCGACGCGGCAGCTTCATTCTCTCTGTTCCTGGTGCGGGCGTGGTAAGTACCGCAGCGGTGATGGCTGTGACTATGCAGGCACGAACTACTTCGACAAAAACAACAACCCGGTGGCAGATCCTTCACTGGACCAGTGCAACGGCACCCTGACCGCCTGCAAACTTCGGTTCGGGGAAAATAACGAACTTTCCTTTGGTGGCTTCCCCGGCACGTCACTCATCAGGAGCTGATATGCGTCAGAAAACCATAGATGCCATCATGGCGCATGCCGCCACTGAATATCCCCGTGAATGCTGCGGCGTGGTGGCGCAAAAAAGCCGTGTTGAACGTTATTTTCCTTGCCGGAATCTTGCCGCTGCGCCAGAGGACAATTTTGTCCTTTGCCCGGAAGACTACGCCGCCGCTGAGGACTGGGGGACGGTGATCGCTATTGTGCACAGTCATCCTGACGCAACGACGCAGCCCAGCGAACTGGATAAGGCGCAATGCGATCTGATGGCGGTGCCCTGGCACATCGTCAGTTGGCCGGAAGGCGACCTTTGCACAATCAACCCGCGTGGCGAATTGCCATTGCTGGAGCGACCTTTTGTGCTGGGGATTTACGACTGCTGGGGACTGGTGATGTCATTTTATCGGCAAACCTACGGTATCGAATTGTCTGATTATCGCGTCGATTATCCGTGGTGGGAGGACCAGTACCCCGCTAATTTGTATCAGGATAACTGGTATGAATGCGGATTCCGTGAAGTACAAGGCGAACCGCAACCGGGTGATGTTGTGATCATGCAGGTGCAGGCTAACAAATGGAATCACGCTGGGGTGTTGTTGGACGGGAATATGATGCTTCACCACTTATACGGTAGGCTCAGCAACCGTGTACCGTATGGTGGCTACTGGATAGAACGAACGATGAAGATTCTTCGCTACAAATCCTTGTGCTAACATTTCCATTCCAAAACACAAGGAGTGAGAAAATGAAAAAAGCGTTAGTTTTTATTCTGGGGTTTTTTATTACGGGATGCGCATCTCAAACAGCAAAGAGACCTAGCCAAGATGAAATGAATAAAACAGTTCCTGTATGTGCTTCGCAAAAACAATGTGACACTGCATGGTCGGCAACAAGACAATGGATTAATCAAAACTGTGGTATGAAAATACAAAATTATAGCGCTGATTATATTGAAACCTATAATTCTGTTGGTGGTGATACAAAACTTTCATGCCAAGTAAATAAAAATACACAACCTGATGGAACATCTGCAATATTAATCAGGCTTTCGTGTGGGAATATGTTCGGTTGTATTCCTGATCAATATCAATCAGTCATAAATTTTAATAATTATGTAAGCGATGCTATAAGTAAATCCTCCCCAATAAAAATAGGCATAATGACTTACATGTCAGATAAAAACGGTAAGATTGTTGAGAACCCTTCTTATTCTACCGGGCTTGTTATTCAGAGTGTAACTCCAGGTGGGATTGCATCAAAATCAGGTGTAATTGCAAATGATATTCTTGTGAATATTGGGAGTGATCGCATCAGGACTCAATATGATATTACGAGTGCTATGGAGAAATATCACTCTGGAGATAAGGTGGTGTTTAAGGTAATTCGTGCTGGTAACGAGGTTAACTTAGACATTAATCTATAGTTAATTTTTTAAAGCGCCTTGTTATTTGAGGCGCTTTGTCTGGATGTGTTATGCGAGAAATAATGACCCAAATTGAACTCGGCGGAATTCTTGGTAAAACTTTTGGTAAAATACATCACCGATTAATAAGCACCACTCACGAAGCTACGCGGGCTTTAGCTGCGACAATTTCCGGTTTTGAAAAATTCATGATAACCAGCCAACGGCGCGGGCTTACCTACGCGGTTTTCAAAGGCAAAAAAAATATTGGAATTGATGATTTAGGATTTCCGGTTACCGGAGAAGTCATCCGGGTCGTACCGGTTGTCATTGGCAGTAAGCGTGGAGGTATCCTTCAAACAATTCTCGGTGCTGTTTTGGTTGTCGTTGGTGTAATTACATATGCTTACGGCGGTGCGGCTCTTGTTGCTGGTGGTGTGGGAATGATGGCCGGAGGAATTGTCCAGATGCTATCCCCGCAACCAACAGGACTGGCCAGCAAACAGGACGCAGATAATAAAGCGTCTTACGCATTTGGCAGCGTAACGAACACTGCAGCTCAGGGGTATCCTGTACCGCTTCTTTATGGAAAGCGGCGCATCGGTGGCGCGATTATTTCAGCCGGGATTTATGTAGAAGATCAGCAGTAGAGGCATAAATGAAATTACTTGGCGATAAAATAATTTCTTATACATCGAGAAATAATGCATTACCACTTAGCCCCAAGGAAGTAAAAAAAGATCACATAGGAGATGCGTTTTCAGCTGCTAAATTTCTGGACTGGCAAAAGCCAGAATGGAATGAAGGTGGCTTCGTGCATAATTGGCACAATTACTCAATTCCAGCGTTAGAAATCATTTGGGATACGTTTACTGATGAACAGAAAAAAATAATAGCGGCAACGCTAGACAACGCAGCATCCAAAGAGCACTGGGACTGACAAATTCAACCTCAAAATATAACCGCCTCCTGGCGGTTTTTTTATGGGCGCAATATGGCAAATAAGAAAATTCAGGGGCGCAAGGGCGGCAGTTCCAGCTCCCGTACGCCGACAGAACAGCCCGACGATCTCCAGTCGGTTGCGAAAGCAAAAATCCTGCTGGCGCTGGGTGAGGGTGAATTTTCGGGCGGCCTCACCGGGCAGTCTATTTTCCTGGATGGTACGCCGCTGCTGAATGCTGACGGTTCGTCAAATTTCAGCGGTGTCACCTGGGAATTTCGCGCGGGCACACAGGCGCAAACATACATCCAGGGGATGCCCGGCAGCGAGAACGAAATCAGCGCAGGCGGAATTACCATTTCCAGCTCAACTGCATGGACCCGAACGTTTACGAATACGCAGCTTTCTGCAGTTCGCCTGCGTCTTAAATGGCCGTCAGTTTACAAGCAGGAAGACGATGGCGATCTGGTGGGTTACACCATCAATTATGCGATTGACTTGCAGACGAACGGCGGCGTGTTCCAGACGGTCATCAATACGTCTGTAAAAGGGAAAACGACCAGCGGTTATGAGCGCAGCCACCGTATCAATTTGCCAGCCGGTGCAACCACCTGGACTGTTCGTATTCGCAAACTCACGGCAGATGCGAACAGCGCCAAAGTCGGCGATGCAATGACGCTGCAGAGCTACACAGAGGTGATCGACGCGAAATTGCGTTATCCGAATACCGCGCTGCTGTACATCGAGTTTGACTCCAGCCAGTTTAATGGCTCGGTACCGCAGATATCCTGCGAACCGTCTGGGCGGGTTATTCGTGTGCCGGATAATTATGATCCTGTAACACGCTCATATAGCGGGACATGGACAGGATCATTTAAATGGGCCTGGACTGATAACCCGGCATGGATTTTTTACGATCTGGTTGTTACTGACCGTTTCGGGCTGGGTGACAGACTGACGGCGGCGAACATCGATAAATGGACGCTCTACCAGGTCGCACAGTACTGCGACGCACCCGTGCCGGACGGTAAGGGCGGCAGCGGCACGGAACCGCGTTACACCTGCAACGTCTACGTGCAGGACCGCAACGACGCCTATACCGTGCTGAGAGATTTTGCAGCTATTTTCCGGGGCATGACCTACTGGGGCGGCAATCAGATTGTTGCCCTGGCTGATATGCCCCGCGACATCGATTTCAGCTATACGAACGCAAATATTATCGACGGGAAATTCACGTACAGCAGCAGTACGTCAAAAACCCGGTATACCACTGCACTGGTTTCCTACTCCGATCCGGCGAACAACTACGCCGACGCAATGGAACCGGTATTTGAACAGGATTTGGTGCGTCGCTTTGGCTATAACCAGCTTGAGCTGACCGCCATCGGCTGTACCCGCCAGTCAGAGGCGAACCGTAAAGGCCGCTGGGGGATTCTGACGAACAACAAAGACCGCGTGGTCACATTTTCTGTCGGTCTGGACGGGAGTATCCCGCAGCCGGGTTATGTCATTGCTGTCAGTGACCGTGATTTGTCCGGAAAGATTACAGGCGGGCGTATCAGTGCGGTAAGTGGCAGGGTGCTGACTCTTGACCGCGTGCCGGATGCTGTTGCTGGTGATCGCATTATGGTGAACCTGCCCACCGGGGCATCACAGAGCCGCACCATTCAGGCTGTCAGTGGCAATAAAGTCACCGTTTCGACGGTGTTCTCTACAACGCCGGAGGCGCAGGCGGTGTGGGTGGTAGAATCAGATTCGCTTTATGCCCAGCAGTACCGCGTCGTCAGCGTTACGGAAAATGACGACGGCACATTTACCATCGTGGGGGCGGCCCATGACCCGGACAAATACGCACGTATTGATACTGGCGCGATTATCGACAGCAGGCCAGTGAGCGTAATCCCTCCCGGCAATCAATCCGTGCCGGGGAATATCGTTATTTCCAGCTATTCCGTTATTAACCAGGGGATCAGTCTGGAGACGCTGCGAGCCAGCTGGGACCAGGCACCAAATGCAATCTCTTACGAAGCACAGTGGCGGCGCAACGATGGCGACTGGGTGAACGTGCCTCGCAGCTCTACGACTTCTTTTGAGGTACCAGCCATTTACACCGGGCGTTATCTGGTGCGCGTGCGGGCGATAAACGCTGCCGAAATTTCCTCCGGCTGGGGCTATTCCACTGAAACCACACTCACCGGGAAAGTAGGCAATCCGCCGAAACCTGTTGGCCTCATTGCGACCGGGATTAACTGGGGGATCCGTCTGAACTGGGGTTTCCCGGCGAATACTGCTGACACGCTGAAAACGGAAATTCAGTATACCGCTAACAGTGATTTTTCTGACCCGCTTTTGCTCACTGATGTGCCATACCCGTCGTCAGAATATACGCAGATGGGCCTGCGGGCAGGTCAGGAGTTCTGGTACCGCGCGCAACTGGTGGATAAAACCGGTAACCAGTCTGGCTATACGGACTGGGTCAGGGGACTGTCAAATGACAATGCGGATGATTACCTGGGGGATATTGCAAAAGACTTCCTTTCTGCGGCTGACGGCGAGCGCCTGTCCAGTGACATTGATACTAACCTGGAAGCGGTCCTGCAAAACGCCCTGGCTAATGCTGCCACGGTTGAGCGCCTGTGGGCGCAGTACGGAGAGGTTCGCGCAGATATTCTGGTCGTGAAAACAACAATTGCCGAAGTCGATAAGGCAATGGCAGAAATGTCTACCCAGGTTCAGGCGCAGATTGGTGATGTTACTGCCGCACTGGAGGACAAACTAACAGCAGTCGTTGATGCTGATGGAGCCACGGCAATTCACACACTTAAAGCGGGCGTGAGAATAAACGGAGTTATGTATAGCGCCGGGCTGTCGATTGCCGTATTGGCGCAGCCTGGGCAACCGATAGTCACCCGTGTGGGATTCAATGCAAATCAGTTTGTGCTGATGAGCGGAAGCGGCGACACGCAATATTCACCGTTTGCCGTGGTCAACGGGCAGGTGTTTATCAGCGACGCCTTTATTCAGGATGGTTCTGTGGGCAACCTGAAAATCGGTAACTATATCCAGTCAAATACATGGGACGGGACCGGAAATGTTGGCTGGCATATCAACAAATCAGGTTACGCCGTCTTTAATGGTGTCACGGTTCGTGGGACTTTAATTGCAACAAATGGACAATTTTCATTCACCGGAAACTCTGGCGTATTAATTAACGCCAACGGCGTGACCGTTAATCTTGCAAACGGTGGGCGAATTGTTCTTGGAGCTTTTTAAAACATGCCTACAGGATTGCTTATTGATTTAAATGATGGTCGCCCGATGGTAATTACTGCAGGCATGCGTGCAGCAATTTATGTGGCAGATGTTTCAGCGGCGGCAGGAAGGTTTACTATTCCCGGAGGCATTTCTGCTGGTGATCAGTTTATCTGGATGATTAACGATCCGGTCAGTATGTATTTTGCTGGAGCCATTCTGCATGTTAATTTTATCAAAAGCATTCAGACATCCGGGAATCAAATCTGGTGTGTGCAGGGTTCAAGTAATGTTCAGCAGAATAACAGCGAAGTGGTCATGGCTGGACAAATCTGGAAGGTTGCCGCAGCCAGTCAGTCATCAAATACTGGGCTGTTGATTGCTGACTCTACAGACTTCACAATCATACCTACAGGAACGACAATAGGTAGTTGTATTTATTATAATACGATAACTTTTACAGGGTCCTGGACGATACCATCAAACGGCGTCATTTTTGCCTCCTGGGATAATTCTGGCGTTGTTCTTGAGCGTTATGGCAACACGTTATATTGCAAAAAATATAATGACTCTGCAATTGGTGATCCTGGTGATGGCACTGTCACTGTCAGGGTTGCTGTATTCGCAAATGTCAGACCTCAACCCGGACCGGGATTGAATTATTTTAATGCGGCTGGGGAGTGCACATTTTCAACGTCTTCAAAGCCGTTCATTATTCAAGGCTTTTACTCTCCTTCCGAATCATTTCAGGCGGTTAATGGAATGATTATGATATCGACTAATGGCTGGTATTCTAACTCCGGTAATGGCAAGGGTTATTATATGACAAGGAGGAAGGGACTCAGGATGTCGGGTGGAAATGTCATGGTGGCGCGGGGAAGTTATTGGGGGCAAAACTACACGACATATTCCTTTAATAATCAGGATGGCGTCTTGTCTCAGTTAATACCCGTAATACCGAATTTTTACTAATATGCTCTGCATGGGGATATTTTATTTATGTCAGCAGGAACGTTAACTCTAACGAACAATTCAGCCGTCGTTACCGGAAGCGGCACAGCATTTACGACCGAACTTACAGCAGGCGATTTCCTTGTTGTCACTGTCGGCGGCATTACCTATACGCTGCCTGTTCAGTCGGTTGACAGCGATACGCAACTGACACTGCCCAGTAAATATAAGGGACCAGCGCAATCAGGACTGGCCTGGTCTGTGGTTCCTCGTGCAACACAAAACCAGATAACCGCCGCGCTGGTGGCTCAGACAACAGAGGCGCTGCGTGGACAGAACTACGACAAGCAGAACTGGCAGGCGGTGTTCAGCAACAGCGGCGATATCACGGTGGTTTTGCCCGACGGCTCAACGTTTAGTGGCCCGAGCTGGAGAAAGATTGTCGATCTGCTGAACAGTATAGATCCCGACTTGATTCAGACGCTGGCAACACAAATTCACGCGGATGCTCAACAGGTGGCCGCTGACCGTACTGACATTGATACGAAAGCGTCGCAGGTGCAAATCGATGCGCAGGCAGCCAGTACTGCCGCCAGTGCTGCCACCACAGCAAACACCACAGCGCAGCAGGCAAAAGCCGACGCCTTGACAGCAAAAACAGCCGCAGAGGTCGCCCGTGACGCGGCGCAGTCAGCCAACCCTGATAATCAGTTAAAAAAATTGCAAAATCTGGCTGATGTTTCGTCCATACCCGCAGCCCGTTCTAATCTGGATGTGTTTTCCAGAGGTGAAATCGGGCCGGAATTTATCAATGGCCTGAATCTCTCTGTTGCGGGTGCTGTTATTACCTGTGGGCCCGGTGCAGCATACGTTCAGGGGGGCGGGATTGTAAGGGTGGCGGGGACTATCACGACCACCGTTACCGGGTTAACAGCGAATACCTGGCGCCACGTCTATCTCTATCTGTCTGGTAGTACCCCGACGATTGAGGCTGTCACTACTGAACCTGTCGATTATTCCTATCCAGCGAAACAAAAGACTGGAGATGCCACTCGTCGTTACCTGGGGTCGTTTCGTGTTGACTCGTGGGGTGGTATGGTTCCGCAACTGTGCATGAACGGTCGCTGTTATTTTCAGGCTCAGTGGGATACCCAGCATCGTGTCATGGGCAACGGACAGTCCACCGCAAAAGCGGGCGTGGCAGTTAACGCCGAGATCCCGGCAACGGCTGTCAATATTGAGCTGGCGGTCACGAACGCAAGCACGGCGGGTCTGTCATTTGTTGATATCAGTTCTAAATCCACGAATGGCGGCACCTCCGTACAACCCGGAGCCAAGAATATCGTAACCATTCCGGCGGACGGCTATCCCTATATTTACTATCAGTATTCAACGTCAGCCCCATCACCCGCAGGTGTTTACATTGATGTCGGAGGTTATACCTATGCCCGATAACGAAATTGATCCGCTCACAGATACGGAAGTTGATGCCAGCGATAGCGAAGTGAACGAGCCTGAAATCATTATCCCGGACCCGGAGCCAAACCCAACAATCTGGGCTGTGACTGAAACGTCATACCGTGCTGTACTGACAACCAATGATCTACAACCAGGGGAACAATTGGTTGTCGGCGACCGCCCCGTTATTCAGGACCAACGTGCAGATGCCGTTCAGATGAAGTCCCAGTTGCTGGCGCTGGCTGCTGAGCAGATTGCGCCATTACAGGATGCAGTAGACCTTGATATGGCTACAGCAACAGAGTCCGCCGCGCTACTGGCATGGAAGAAATACCGCGTTCTGATAAACCGTGTGGACACCCTAAAGGCACCGGATATCGACTGGCCAGAACAGCCGACTGCGTAATCAACGCGTTATTGAGATAAAAAAAGCCCACTCAGGTGGGGACTTTCTTGCGATTGCTTGAAGTATCCGCAGTGCTATGATGTGTTTAATCACAAACACTCCCTTAGCAACGTTATGAAACTATTAATTATTGCTTTATTTGTGGCTGCTATCCCAATCTCATCATGGTCTTCCGAAAAAAGTTATGCCGAAATTTATGCAGAAGATCACGGAACTTGCACGGTCAATAACTGCCCACCCGGAACAAAAGTAAGAGTTTCTCTTGAAAAAGGGGATACAGTTTTTGCTTGCGATACTGAAGAAAGGACTAACTACACTAATTATGTTCTTGGCTTGGTGTCATTTATGCATGATATGACTGGAAGGCTTCCAAACATATCGCCAAAAACTGGAGAGCCAGAGGTTGAAGGTGAAAGCAAAAGCATGCTTGATTCTTTACGAACTGAGGCACAAGCAAAAACATTTGATGAGGCGGTTGCCCATTGCTTGAGTGAGAAAAAAGTAAACAAGAAAGAATTTATGATGTTAAATGTTAAAGGCGATAGTGATTACGCCTGGATTGGCAACACGAATAAAAAGATATGGATCCCATTGACTGCAATCAAGCCAGTTGAATGAGTGTTACGCTCCACACTAAAACTCGCTCTGGCGAGTTTTTTCATTTTATATTCAATGATATGGCATGGTGCACCTAAAAATCTTGACCCCGTCACGTTGCAACGTTCAGTTTTAATTGATTATACTGTTTTTATATACAGTATTTTCGGGAGGTGACTATGCCACGTAGAAATGATGTCTTCGTTGCATTCCGTGACGCCCTTCAACTTAATCCTAAAGGGTATATGTGCTTGCGCACAGGCGATTTTATTCGTGAGTTACGCAAGCACAACCATCACTTCACCGAGCAGGACGCCAACAGGTGGATAGAACTGAATCAGCCCAGCTTCGTCGATAAAACGCCAGATTTCAGCGAAAATCGCCTGTGGCTTCTGAGAAACATGGGGATGGTTCGCTAATGCAAACACTCGATAGTATCTGCGGCGTAAGCGCCACTACAGGATTAATGCCGACAGCAAACGGGTACGCTGTTGTAGAGGCTAATCCCGGCAAACTGGAGCAGGGATGCACAGTTGTTTTGTCTCTATATGGTCGTCAGCAGTTTGCGAAACTTCTGGGCCTGTCCTTCATTACGGAAGACGGGGAAGCGATTGAAGGTGAAGCGTTGGACGGTATTGTAGTGCTTGGTCGAGTGACGTATTTCGTAAACAGGGCAGGGGAGGGTGACTGCCCGTTATAATTAAAATATGTGTATAGATTGGTGAGTCGATAATTCAATCGCCTGGCTTTAAGCTCTTTACCAACAAAAAATAATGATTTTGATAATCATAAATGTTTATTCGAAGGATGATAAATTTGTCTTAAATTGCTTTGCTGGCTCATGATTAACAAGATAATTATGACGTAACTTGGAGCACTGTTCACATTATTTTCTGCAACGTTCTTGATTTGCTAAGAATATGTTGCTTGCAGTTCGTTATTTAGATCTTTTTATTAAAATAAATAACATAATTGACGATAAGTAATATGTAAGACAACTCAGCCTGACTCGTACACACGAAGCAAAAAATGCGATCAGGCATGAAGTAAAATGAAACAATATTTTGATAATTACCAGGGATATTTTTATGCCAAACATATTACCGTCAATAAAAAACCTTCCTGTGGCTGCCAAACTTTTTGGTGGTTTCGCAGTATTAATAGTGATTATCGTTCTGTCCTCACTCATCAGTATTCAGCAGTCTTTCAGCATCCGTGACCATGCTTTAAAAGGTAAATTAATCGATGAAATCAGCACCGAGCTCAATGCGGCGCGACGTAACCGTTTGACTTATCAATTAAATCATGATGACAAATCACTGCAGGCAAATAAAGTCGCCATTGATAAGATGGAACAAAAAGCTGTTAAGGGTCTCGACTTTACCTGGGACAGCGATGCCCGCGTTTTGTTTGATGACTTGCGCAGTTCTATTCCTGACTATGCCACCCATCGTGACACCTTCGTTAAACTCGAACAGGTGACCGTCGAAAAATCTCAGAATTTAACATCTCCTGCTCTGAAAACTCTGCTGGATAAATTCAGTATGCATATTGAGCAGCAGGAAAACGTTTCCAAAGATGAGGTCATATTACTTAATCGCCTCAATAATCTTTGGGCGACCGCTTATCAAATTCAGTCCTCTGCCGGTAAGCAGGTGATGGATACCTTTAAGAAGCAGTACGATGAAGCGATTAAGGATATTCATGCTGAAAATGTCATTTTAACCAGTGAAGATAAAGAGATGGCACAGGCATTCCTGAACGGAATGCAGGAGAGCGTCGTCGCTTATGCGAATGCCCAAAAAGAATCGCAGAATGCCGCGACAGAACTCACTGTCGTTGCAGAAAAAATAAATACTGTAACCATGAATTTGGTTGCAGGCCAGACTCAGAAAAATATCGATATTATTCAGCGGGTCATTATGATTATGGCCATTGTGGCCGTTTGTGCAGTGCTGACAGGGTTACTGGTAGCCTGGCTGCTTACCCGCCAGATGACCCGCCAGATTAAACACAACCTGACGCTGGCAGAACGTATTGCCGAAGGCGACCTGACCGCCACCATTGAGCCGCAGTCAACCGATGAGCTGGGCCGTCTGACGATGGCAATGGGCGTCATGAACGATAAGCTTCGTGACATGATCACCCAAATTAAGGAGTCGGTCATTCATGTGGCAAATGCCTCGTCGGACATTTCCGCAGGCAATATTGACCTTGCTTCCCGCACCGAAGAGCAGTCAGCCGCGGTGGTCGAAACGGCGGCGAGCATGGAAGAGTTAACCTCAACGGTTAAGCGTAACGCAGACAATGCGCGTGAAGCCAGTCAGCTCGCAGGCGTGGCGGCAGAGCATGCTCGTTCCGGCGGTAAAATTGTCTGGGACGTCGTCAACACGATGGAAACCATCACCGAAAGCTCCAACAAAATTACCGATATTATCAGCGTAATAAATGGTATTTCGTTCCAGACCAACATTCTGGCGCTTAACGCAGCCGTTGAGGCGGCGCGTGCGGGTGAGCAGGGCCGCGGATTCGCAGTGGTGGCAGGGGAAGTAAGAAGCCTTGCCCAACGTAGCGCGCAGGCCGCCAAAGAGATTGAAGGGTTGATAAAAGAGTCAGTACAGCGCGTGGTAATTGGCTCAGAAATGGCGAATAAAGCCGGAACAACCATGGAGCAGATTGTTTCCTCCGTTACCAATGTGAGTGGGATCATGAATGAGATTTCCAGCGCCTCGGAAGAGCAGAGCAGGGGTATCGATCAGATTGGCAAAGCCGTAACGGAACTGGATTCCACGACCCAGCAGAACGCCGCGCTGGTTCAGGAGTCATCTGCGGCCTCATCATCACTTGAGCAACAGGCAGAAGAACTGGCACAACTGGTTTCCGTGTTCAAGCTGAATGCAGATACCGCTAAGCCGAAATACACACCTGCGACAGCGCGTGGCAAAGCCAGCCTGCGACCCGCAGCTTCAACAGCGAATGGGGCTGACTGGGAATCATTTTAATAGATAGTCCTTCCTCGGAGTCTTTGACTTTCCCTCCGGGTAAGTTAGAGACCTTAACTGCCACATGCCAGGCCCGTGGTGTGGCAGTTCTTTTTAAGGTCAGCTTGATAAGCCTAATCAGCAACCATCCACATATCTGCTTCTTCAAACATCTCTTCAAGCATGCGGTTTAGCCGTTCCTTCTCTGTTTTCGTACAATCGCTGTTCAGCGCGTTCGCCTGCATTGGTTTAACTCTCACATTTGCACCGGGGAAAATCCGATGCACTCTCTTTGTCAATTCAGCAAGAATGATATCTTTGGCACCTGGCAAGCCATCTACATTCCTTTTGTCGTAAACAAGTTCTACGAACATGAGCACCTCATAAAATAACTGGTTTTATATACAGTGTAGTGTCTTATGGGTATTTATTCAGTGTCAAGAGGTTGGTTAAGTAAAATGTGATTAATGGGGTATTTGTGTCAGGGGGGATAACATTGAGGCCTTTAGCCACAAGGGTTGCAGAGAATGGTCTATGGGGCATACATGGGGCATTTTGGCTTCATGAAGTTCGCTAAAATTCGGAAACATCACTTGTCGATTATTATGTCCAACCGTGATTTACGGCGCTCCTGGACGATATTTGTCGATTTTTAGAATTTCTGTTTCATGTTACTAAAATGTAGCATAGTGAGCTTTTCTCCCTGAAAAGATGAACATTCTGCGTGGCGGGAATTACGCAACAGGAATAGACTGGAGACGTAACCAAACAGAAGATGCTAAAGGTTTTTTATGACACAACAGCCACAAGCCAAATACCGCCACGACTACCGTGCGCCGGATTACCTGATTAGCGATATTGACTTGACCTTTGACCTGGATGCCGCAAAAACCGTTGTTACTGCGCTGAGCACTATTTCACGTCATAGCGCCTCTCCAGTGCCATTGCGTCTGAATGGCGAAGACCTGACGTTAGTGTCAATCCATGTTAACGACCAGCCATGGGCACAATATAAAGAAGAAGACAATCACCTGGTCATTGACGGCCTGCCTGAGCGATTCACATTGCGTATCGTTAATGAAATCAGTCCGGCTGCGAACACTGCGCTTGAAGGCCTTTATCAGTCCGGCGATGCGCTCTGTACCCAATGCGAGGCGGAAGGTTTTCGCCATATTACCTGGTATCTGGACCGCCCGGATGTTCTGGCGCGATTTACCACTAAAATCATTGCCGACAAAACCGCCTATCCGTTCCTGCTTTCTAACGGTAACCGTGTGGGCCAGGGCGATCTGGAAAACGGTCGTCACTGGGTACAGTGGCAGGATCCCTTCCCGAAACCTTGTTACCTGTTTGCACTGGTAGCGGGCGATTTTGATGTTCTGTGCGATACCTTTACCACCCGCTCCGGGCGTGAAGTTGCGCTTGAGCTCTTTGTCGACCGTGGCAACCTTGACCGCGCGCCGTGGGCGATGACCTCGCTCAAAAACTCCATGAAATGGGATGAAACCCGTTTTGGCCTCGAATACGACCTCGACATCTATATGATTGTCGCCGTGGACTTCTTTAATATGGGCGCGATGGAGAATAAAGGCCTTAACGTCTTTAACTCAAAATATGTGCTCGCCCGTACAGATACCGCGACCGACAAAGACTATCTCGATATCGAACGCGTCATTGGTCATGAATATTTCCATAACTGGACCGGCAACCGCGTGACCTGCCGCGACTGGTTCCAGCTCAGTCTGAAAGAAGGGCTGACCGTGTTTCGTGACCAGGAGTTCAGCTCGGACCTGGGTTCCCGTGCGGTAAACCGTATCAATAATGTCCGCACCATGCGCGGGCTGCAATTTGCCGAAGACGCCAGCCCGATGGCACATCCGATTCGCCCGGATAAAGTCATTGAAATGAATAACTTCTACACCCTGACGGTGTATGAGAAAGGGGCTGAAATCATCCGCATGATCCATACCCTGCTGGGCGAAGAGAATTTCCAGAAAGGGATGCAGCTCTATTTTGAACGTCACGATGGCAGCGCTGCAACCTGCGATGATTTCGTTCAGGCAATGGAAGATGCGTCAAATATCGATTTGTCCCATTTCCGTCGCTGGTATAGCCAGGCGGGGACGCCGATTGTCACGGTACACGACGATTATAATCCGGCGACCGAGCAGTACACGCTCACTATTAGCCAGCGTACGCCGCCGACAGCGGAACAGCATGAGAAACACCCGCTGCATATCCCGTTTGACATTGAGCTTTATGATAATGAAGGCAAGGTCATCCCACTGCAGAAAGACGGTCACCCTGTGCATCACGTGCTGAACGTTACCCAGCCGGAACAGACGTTTGTCTTTGATAATGTCTACTTCCAGCCGGTACCGTCCCTGCTGCGTGAATTCTCTGCGCCGGTGAAACTGGAATATAAATGGAGTGACCAACAGCTGACGTTCCTGATGCGTCATGCCAGCAATGATTTCTCTCGCTGGGATGCCGCGCAGAGCCTGCTGGCGACACATATTAAGCTCAACGTTGCCCGCCATCAGCAGGGGCAGGCACTCTCATTGCCACTGCATGTTGCCGATGCGTTCCGCGCGATCCTGCTGGATGAACACATCGATCCGGCGCTGGCTGCGGAAATTCTGACATTGCCGTCAGCGAATGAGATCGCCGAATTGTTCGACGTTATCGATCCGGTTGCCATCGTGGCGGTACGCGAAGCGCTGACCCGCACGCTGGCTACCGAGCTGGCAGATGAAGTGCTGGCCGTTTATAACGCCAACAAGCTTGATACCTATCGCGTGGAACATGCGGATATCGGCAAGCGTGCATTACGTAACACCTGTCTGCGTTATCTCGCCTTCGGCGACGCGCAACTGGCCGATAAACTGGTAAGCGAGCAATACCACCATGCTGACAACATGACGGATGCGCTGGCGGCGCTCTCCGCCGCTGTTGCCGCACAGCTGCCGTGCCGTGACGCGCTGATGCAGGAATACGATGACAAGTGGCATCAGGACGGTCTGGTGATGGATAAGTGGCTGATTCTACAGGCAACCAGCCCGGCAGAGAACGTGCTGGACACCGTACGCGGTCTGTTAAAACACCGTTCATTTACAATGAGCAACCCGAACCGTGTGCGTTCGCTGATTGGCGCGTTTGCCAGCAGCAACCCGGCAGCATTCCATGCGCCAGACGGTAGCGGCTATCAGTTCATGGTCGAAATGCTGACAGAATTGAACAGCCGTAACCCGCAGGTGGCCTCGCGTCTGATTGAACCGCTGATTCGTTTAAAACGTTATGATGCGAAACGCCAGGAAAAAATGCGGGCGGCGCTGGAGCAACTCAAAGCATTGCCGAATCTGTCGGGCGATCTGTTTGAGAAGATCAGCAAAGCGCTGGCATAGCGTTCAGCGTGCAGATTATGCGTGATAACAAGCCGGGTTAGCGTGTGTACAGCGCGACCCGGTTTTTTTATTACGACGCCCTGGCGACATTTGCAATATGAGCGCCGATCGTGGGCACTTGCGTGTCGCGGCGATGTAAGGCCTGCCAGAATGTTTCCAGCGCACCGTCCAGCCGCGTCTGCAAATTCGCTGTGAAGTGGGGTTTATGTTGATAATCCACCACCTGGCTGTCATCGGCGAAGACGCCATGCAAAATTTCCTGAGCTTTCAATGCGCTCAACACCGGCTTGAGCGCATAATCCACCGCCAGCATATGTGCAATGGTGCCGCCGGTCGCGAAAGGGAGGACGACTTTGCCTTCCAGCGCGCGTTCCGGGAACAGATCAAGCAGGGTTTTCAGCGCGCCGGAAAAGGACGCTTTGTACACCGGGGTGGCGATGATCAGCCCATCAGCCTCAGTTAATTGTTCGAGCAGAGTCTGCAAGGCAGGGCTGTCGAAGCGGCCATAAAGCAAATCTTCCGGGACAAAGTTATGCAAATGCCAGTGGCACACTTCAACATCAAGGGCTGTCAGGCGTTCACGGGCATATTCCAGCAGGGCGCTTGAGCGGGAAGGGTAACGCGGGCTTCCCGCCAGGGTAACAACTCGCATATTCACTCCTTATAACCATTTGCTTCGCTTTATCAGGTATTGATAACAATATGCTCAGTGTCGCAGAGGTTTTATATTCCGCTAAATGATTTTTTCAGCGAAAAAACGTTAAAAAAAGAATATATGGGTAACGATGAGAAAACGATTGCGTCCAGTCGACCTTTTTTTGCCCCAGGTCAATTCCATTTCTTCACCTAATCAAACATAATACGCCCCCGGTTTGCACACCGGGAATCCAGGAGAGTTCATGTACTACCCCTTCGTTCGTAAAGCCCTTTTCCAGCTCGACCCCGAGCGCGCTCATGAATTTACTTTTCAACAACTACGCCGCATTACGGGTACGCCGCTGGAAGCACTGGTGCGTCAGCGTGTGCCGGAAAAACCGGTACAGTGCATGGGACTCACGTTTAAAAATCCGCTGGGACTTGCCGCTGGCCTCGATAAGAATGGTGAATGTATCGATGCGCTGGGTGCGATGGGATTTGGCGCGATCGAGATAGGCACCGTGACACCGCG
Organism: Phytobacter ursingii; assembly: GCA_901456055.1. GTDB lineage: Bacteria > Pseudomonadota > Gammaproteobacteria > Enterobacterales > Enterobacteriaceae > Phytobacter > Phytobacter ursingii. The sequence continues at coordinate 628,046 of CABDWT010000018.1, read as the reverse complement.
TCCGCAGCCTGGCAATGACAAGCCGCGTCTCTTCCGCCTGGTCGATGCAGAAGGGTTGATCAACCGTATGGGCTTCAACAATCTGGGCGTTGATAACCTGGTTGAGAATGTGAAAAAAGCGCATTTTGATGGCGTGCTGGGTATAAATATCGGCAAAAATAAAGATACGCCAGTTGAAAACGGTAAAGATGACTATCTGATTTGTATGGAAAAAATCTATGCCTATGCCGGTTATATCGCGATTAATATTTCCTCGCCAAACACGCCGGGCTTGCGAACATTACAATATGGCGAAGCGCTGGATGACCTTCTGAGCGCCATTAAAAATAAACAGCAAGCTCTTCATCAGACCCACCATAAATATGTTCCTGTTGCCGTGAAGATCGCTCCGGATCTTTCCGAAGAAGAATTGATCCAGGTGGCCGACAGTTTAGTTCGTCACAATATTGACGGCGTCATTGCCACCAATACAACGCTGGACAGAAAACTGGTTCGGGGAATGAAAAATTGTGATGAAGCAGGTGGATTAAGTGGCCGTCCGCTGCAATTAAAAAGCACAGAAATTATTCGTCGCCTGTCTCAGGAATTAAATGGTCGCTTGCCGATTATCGGCGTGGGCGGTATTGACTCCGTGATTGCCGCACGCGAGAAGATGGACGCAGGGGCGTCGCTGGTGCAAATTTATTCCGGCTTTATATTTAAAGGTCCGCAATTGATTAAAGAAATCGTTACCCATATCTGATCTTTTACCCACTATCAGACAACCAGGGCTTTATTTCCGGTCCTGGTTGTTTTATATTCCGTGATTGTTGCTAATTTGTACATTTTAGTCTTTGCTTATTTAGCGTAATAAGCGAAACGGCACAGGATGAAAAAGGCAAAAGGATGTTTACGGGGAGGGGAGAAAGAAATGCGAATTAAACCTGACGATAATTGGCGTTGGTATTTTGATGACGAGCACGATCGTATGATGCTTGATCTGGCCAATGGCATGTTATTTCGCTCGCGCTTTGCCCGCAAAATGCTGACTCCGGATGCGTTTTCCCCCTGCGGGTTTTGCGTAGACGATGCCGCCTTATACTTCTCCTTCGATGAAAAATGCCGCGACCTGATGCTCTCAAATGAGCAACGTGCCGAACTGGTGCTTAATGCACTGGTGGCCATTCGTTTTCTGAAGCCGCAAATGCCAAAAAGCTGGCACTTTACCAGCTACAATACGCCGTGGTCTCCCTGTGCGGGCGAAGCCGCGAGCGTCGTAATGAGTGACAGCGGCGAAGAGGTCAGTTTGCTGGTCGTTGAACCGGGTGAAAATGCCGCACTTTGTCTGCTGGCGCAGCCGGGGGTCGTTATCGCCGGTCGCACCATGCAATTAGGTGATCCCATTAAGATCATGAATGACAGGCTGAAACCGCAGCTTAGTGCTGCCAGTTTCAGCTTTGAACAGGCCGTTTAACTTTCCAGGCGAATTGAGGTTTTCGGTACGCAGCTGCAACTCAGGATGGAGCCATCTTGCGCGATAGCTGATTTTTTCAACGGGCTGACCTCACCCTCAATCAGGCGAATGCGACAGCAGCCGCAAATGCCCGCCCGACAGGAATAGGGCACCCGAATCCCCTGATTTTCCAGTTGCTCAAGCAAGATTTGCTGATTGTTGCCGCGAAAGCTTTGTCCCTGCCAGACAATATCCACCATGTCCTCTGTTTGCTGTTCTTGTTCTACAGACTCAACAGACTGTCCTGCACCATAGGGTTTAGCGGGTGCGCGGGAAAGGACCACGACCTCATCACCTACCCGAACGACCCCACTATTGCGGGCAATTAAGTTCTGACCGAAATCAACGTCGCCATTATCTTGCGCAGTGCGAAAACGGGCGAGTGTCGCCAGCGGTTCGCCAGTGGGATGTTTTTGCCCACGTTCGGGACTGACAGTGGTAAAAACACAACGGCTGCACGGTTTCACCACGTCAAAGACAACGTCGCCGATGCGTATGACTTTCCAGGTGTCTTCTTCCCATGCACTGGCGCCGGTGACCACCAGGTTGGGGCGAAACTGCTCCATCTGTACACTTGCCGGGCAACGGTTTTGTAAATCACGCAATGAGGCTTCGTTGGTCAATAAAAACGGAAAGCCATCAGCAAACGAGAGCGGAACATCTTCGTAGCGTTTTACCCGGCGCGTGGTTTGCGGCCCCACCCAGCGAAGCTGAACGTCTCGTGCAAAAAAACCGCTGAGCCACTGATTGATGGGTTCTGGCGCAACCCGGGCAGTAAAATGATTCCCCCACACTTCCGTTGGCTCACTCTGCGGCGCAAAATCATTAAAACGCACCACGGCGCTGCTACCATCGGGTGCGGTTAAATGCAGGCCATCCGCCAGGGGAGAGGGAATAAAACGTACCATCTGCGGGAATTGTCGCGCAGTAATAAAGGTGCCATCCGCTTCGGTCACCATAAAAATGCGATCAAACGATAATCCGCTGGAGTCTGCCAGGGCATGCGTCAGGCCAATACCACGCATGGATTTCACTGGATGGATAAAAAGACGCGAAAGGGTTGCCACGTCATTTCCTCTGTGAACGAAAATAAGCCCTCAACTTTATGACATGAACGCCAGATTGGCTATAATGCGCAACAATTTTCTTCATCGATAAGTGATTTTATGATTTCTCTGTTTGCCAGTACGGCCCGTGGGCTGGAAGAGCTATTAAAAACTGAACTGGAAAACCTGGGCGGGCAAGAATGCCGGGTGGTTCAGGGGGGCGTCCATTTCCATGGTGACACACGGCTGATTTACCAAAGCCTGATGTGGAGTCGTCTGGCCTCGCGCATCATGATGCCGCTCAGTGAGTGTAAGGTTTACAGCGATCTGGACCTTTACCTCGGCGTTCAGGCGATTCCGTGGACGGAGATTTTCAGCCAGAATGCCACCTTTGCGGTCCATTTTAGCGGCCTGAATGAAGAAATTCGCAACAGCCAGTATGGCGCGTTGAAAGTAAAAGATGCCATTGTCGATAGCTTTACGCGCAAAAATCTGCCGCGTCCGAATGTTGATCGTGAATCGCCGGATCTACGCATCAACGTCTGGCTGAATAAAGAGACGGCCAGTATTGCGCTCGACCTGAGTGGGGAAGGCCTGCACTTGCGTGGTTACCGTGACGGCACAGGTATGGCACCAATCAAAGAAAACCTCGCCTCGGCGATTGTGATGCGCTCTGGGTGGCAGCCGGGCACGCCGCTGCTTGATCCGATGTGCGGTTCCGGCACCTTGCTGATTGAAGCGGCCATGTGGGCGACCGATCGTGCGCCAGGCTTACACCGCGGCCGCTGGGGTTTTGGCGGCTGGGCTCAACATGATGAGGCAATCTGGCAGGACGTGAAAGCCGACGCGCAGACCCGCGCGCGGGCTGGGTTGGCCAATTACACATCGCATTTTTATGGCTCCGATAACGATCCTCGCGTCATTGAGCGCGCGCAGCGTAACGCCCGTCGTGCTGGTGTTAGCGAGCTGGTCACTTTCGACGTAAAAGATGTGGCGCAGTTAAGCAACCCGCTGCCGAAAGGGCCGTATGGCACCGTTGTCAGCAACCCGCCGTACGGAGAGCGTCTGGAAAACGAACCGGCGCTGATTGCCCTGCACAGCCTGCTTGGACGGACATTGAAATCGCAATTTGGCGGCTGGAATCTGTCGCTGTTCAGCGCCTCTGTCGATTTGCTCAACTGCCTGCAATTGCGCGCTGACCGCCAGTTCAAGGCTAAAAACGGCCCGCTGGATTGTGTGCAGAAAAACTATCACCTGACGGAAAACACGGGCGAAGCAAAAGCGCCGGCAATGGCCGAGGATTACGCCAACCGCCTGCGTAAGAATCTTAAGAAGCTGGAAAAATGGGCGCGTCAGGAAGGTATTGAATGCTATCGCCTGTACGATGCCGATCTGCCGGATTACAACGTGGCTGTCGATCGCTACGGCGACTGGGTGGTGGTGCAAGAGTACGCGCCGCCCAAAACCATCGATGCGCAAAAAGCGCGTCAGCGTCTGTTTGACATTATTGCCGCGACCATCGCCGTGCTGGGTATTGCGCCGAACAAGCTGGTGTTGAAAACCCGTGAACGGCAGAAAGGCAACAACCAGTACCAGAAGATGAGTGAAAAGGGTGAATTCCTCCAGGTTAGTGAATACAACGCCAAACTGTGGGTGAACCTGACGGACTATCTGGATACGGGACTGTTTCTCGATCACCGTATCGCGCGTCGTATGCTGGGTCAGATGAGCAAGGGCAAAGATTTCCTCAATCTCTTCTCTTATACCGGTAGTGCGAGTGTTCACGCCGGGCTTGGCGGCGCGCGCAGTACCACTACGGTAGATATGTCGCGTACCTATCTGGAGTGGGCGGAACGCAACTTACGTCTCAACGGCTTGACCGGTCGTCCCCACCGTCTGCTGCAGGCTGATGTACTGGCATGGTTACGCGAAACCGATGAACAGTTCGATCTGATTTTTATCGATCCGCCTACATTCTCGAACTCAAAACGCATGGAGGACTCTTTCGACGTTCAGCGCGATCACCTGACGCTGATGAAAGACCTTAAACGTTTGCTGCGCAAAGGTGGCACGATCATGTTCTCAAACAACAAACGCGGTTTCCGCATGGATACTGAAGGGCTGGCTACGCTTGGGCTCAAAGCACAAGAAATTACCCAAAAAACGCAGTCGCAAGATTTCGCCCGTAACCGTCAGATCCACAACTGCTGGCTGATTACCGCAGCCTGAAAGGATAAATAGATGTCATTAATTAGTATGCATGGCGCCTGGCTGTCGTTCAGCGATGCGCCCCTTCTCGATAATGCCGAACTGCATATTGAGGATAACGAACGCGTCTGTCTGGTAGGGCGTAACGGCGCGGGCAAATCGACGCTGATGAAAATCCTTAATCGCGAGCAGGGGCTGGATGATGGCCGCATCGTGTATGAACAGGATTTGATCGTGGCACGTTTGCAACAGGATCCGCCGCGCAACGTCGCGGGCAGCGTTTACGACTTTGTCGCCGAAGGGATTGAAGAGCAGGCGGAGTACCTCAAGGGCTATCACGACATTTCGCATCTAGTGATGACCGACCCGAGCGATAAAAACCTGAATGAGATGGCACGCTTACAGGAACTGCTGGACCACCATGGTCTGTGGCAGCTCGAAAACCGTATCAATGAAGTGCTGGCGCAACTGGGGCTGGAAGCCGACATGCCGCTGGCGTCGCTCTCTGGCGGCTGGTTGCGCAAAGCGGCGCTGGGACGTGCGCTGGTCAGTGGACCGAAAGTGCTGCTGCTTGATGAACCGACAAACCACCTTGATATTGAAACCATTGACTGGCTGGAAGGATTCCTGAAAACCTTCAGCGGCACCATTATTTTTATCTCGCATGACCGTTCCTTTATTCGCAATATGGCGACCCGTATTGTCGATCTGGATCGCGGCAAACTGGTGACCTATCCCGGCGATTACGACACGTATTTGCTGGAAAAAGAAGAAAACCTGCGTGTTGAAGAACTGCAAAATGCGGAGTTTGATCGCAAGCTGGCGCAAGAAGAAGTCTGGATCCGCCAGGGCATCAAGGCCCGCCGTACCCGTAATGAAGGCCGCGTACGCGCATTGAAAGCCATGCGTCGCGAACGTAGCGAGCGCCGCGAGGTAATGGGTAGTGCGAAGATGCAGGTTGAGGAAGCAAGTCGTTCGGGCAAAATCGTCTTTGAGATGGAAAACGTCAACTATCAGGTGGACGGCAAAGTGCTGGTCCAGGACTTCTCTGCTCAGGTTCAACGCGGCGACAAGATTGCGCTGATTGGGCCGAATGGTTGTGGTAAAACCACGCTGCTCAAGTTGATGCTTGGCCAATTGCAGCCCGACAGTGGGCGCATTCATTGCGGTACCAAACTGGAAGTGGCCTACTTTGACCAGCACCGTGCGGAGCTCGATCCGGACAAAACGGTGATGGATAACCTGGCTGAGGGCAAACAGGAAGTGATGGTGAACGGTAAGCCGCGCCATGTGCTGGGCTACCTGCAGGATTTTCTCTTCCACCCGAAACGGGCGATGACACCGGTGCGTGCGCTCTCCGGCGGTGAACGTAACCGACTGTTGTTGGCACGTTTGTTCCTGAAACCCAGTAACTTATTGATTCTCGACGAACCAACTAACGATTTGGATGTCGAAACGCTGGAACTGCTTGAAGAGCTTATTGATAGCTACCAGGGTACCGTCATGCTGGTCAGCCACGATCGTCAGTTCGTCGACAACACCGTGACGGAGTGCTGGATTTTCGAAGGCGCGGGACGGATTGGCCAATATGTTGGCGGTTATCATGATGCCCGTGGTCAGCAAGCGGCATCTCAGGCGCATAAAGCTGCGTCCGGGAAGAAAGCCGCCGAGGTATCGGTTAACAAGGCAGAAACTGTTAAACGAGTCAGTAACAAACTAAGCTATAACCTGCAACGTGAGCTCGAACAACTGCCGCAAAAGCTGGAAAAGCTGGAGGCGAAGCTGGAAACATTGCAGGCGCAGGTGGCGGATGCCAGCTTTTTCAGCCAGCCTCACGACCACACGCAGAAAGTATTAGCCGAACTGGCTTCGGCGGAGCAGGCGCTGGAGGAAGCGTTTGAACGCTGGGAGTATCTGGAGGCTCTAAAAAACGGCGCATAACTCAGGAAGTCAGTATGTGTGAACATCACCACGCCACCCGGCATATTTTATGCACCCAGTGCGATTTATTGGTGGCTTTGCCGCCATTGCAGCATGGTCATAAAGCGGCTTGTCCCCGTTGCGGCGCGACATTAACCACACAGTGGGATGAACCCAGACAGCGTCCCACCGCGTATGCGCTGGTGGCGCTGTTCATGCTACTGCTTTCCAATCTGTTTCCCTTTGTGAATATGAAAGTGGCAGGCGTCACCAGCGAGGTGACGCTGCTGGAGATCCCCGGCGTGATGTTCTCGGAAGATTACGCCAGCCTCGGGACAATTTTTTTACTCTTCGTTCAGATGGTCCCGGCGTTTTGCCTGGTGACCATATTGCTGTTGGTCAATCGCGTGCGGATGTCGCTTCGGGTCAAAACGTTTCTGGCGCGTATCCTTTTCCAGCTCAAGACCTGGGGTATGGCAGAGATTTTTCTCGCCGGCGTGCTGGTGAGCTTTGTCAAACTGATGGCCTATGGCGACGTGGGCATTGGCAGCAGCTTCATTCCATGGTGTCTGTTTTGCTTGTTACAACTGCGTACCATGCAGTGTGTGGATCGTCACTGGCTTTGGGATGATATTTCCCCTGCGCCGTTACCAGTGATGCCGCTGCGCGTTGGCGTGGCGGGTATTCACCAGGGATTGCGAAGTTGTCCATGCTGCACCGCCATTGTGGCGGCGGACGAACCTCTCTGCCCGCGTTGTCATACCAAAGGCTATGTCAGACGCAGAAATAGCCTGCAGTGGACGATGTCACTACTGGTGACGTCTATCCTGCTGTATCTGCCTGCCAATATTTTGCCGATCATGATTACCGATCTGTTGGGCGATCAGATGCCATCGACGATCCTTGCCGGGGTGATTTTACTCTGGAGCGAGGGGTCGTATCCGGTCGCGCTGGTGATTTTTATTGCCAGTATCATGGTGCCAACCTTAAAAATGATCGCCATCGCCTGGTTATGCTGGGATGCAAAAGGCCACGGTCGACGAGACAGCGAACGCATGCACTTTATTTATGAAATCGTAGAATTTGTTGGGCGCTGGTCGATGATTGATGTGTTTGTCATCGCGGTGCTCTCCGCGTTGGTGCGCATGGGAGGATTAATGAATATTTATCCGGCCATGGGGGCGCTGATGTTTGCGCTGGTCGTCATCATCACAATGTTTGCGGCAATGACGTTCGATCCCCGCCTGAGCTGGGATCGCGAGCCTGAATCGAGCCATGAGGAGTCGTAAAAACATGGAGAAAACCAGTGGGGAGGCGAAAGTGCAGAAAGTCAAAAACTGGTCGCCGGTATGGATATTCCCGATAGTCACAGCCCTCATCGGCGCGTGGATCCTCTTTTACCATTACAGCCATCAGGGGCCGGAAGTGACGCTCATTACCACCAATGCCGAAGGCATCATCGGGGGTAAAACGACGATCAAAAGCCGCAGCGTGGATGTCGGTGTGGTGGAGAGCACGACGCTGACGGACGATCTTACTCATGTTGAGATTAAAGCGCGCCTGAATACAGGGATGGAGAAGTTGCTCTATAACGACTCTGTTTTTTGGGTAGTGAAGCCCCAGGTTGGACGAGAAGGGATCAGCGGGCTGGGGACATTACTTTCTGGCGCCTATATTGAACTGCAGCCAGGGAAAAAGGGCAGCCAGCCGGACAGATATAACCTGCTCGATTCGCCGCCGCTGGCGCCGCCGGATGCAAAAGGGATTCGAATCATCCTGGACAGCAAAAAAGCAGGGCAGCTCTCTCCGGGCGATCCGGTACTTTTCCGTGGCTACCGCGTCGGATCTGTTGAGACCAGCACTTTTGATACGCAAAAGCGTACGATCACTTATCAGCTTTTTATTAACGCGCCAAACGATCGTCTGGTCACCAGCAACGTGCGTTTCTGGAAAGACAGCGGCATCGCCGTGGATTTAACCTCTGCAGGAATGCGGGTTGAAATGGGATCGCTCAGTACCCTTTTTGGCGGCGGTGTGAGTTTTGATGTGCCTGAAGGGAATGAACTGGGAGAGCCAGTTGCCGAAAAAACAGCGTTTATGCTCTATGACGATCAACGCAGTATTCAGGAGTCCCTGTATACCGAACATATCGATTACCTGATGTTCTTCAAAGATTCGATTCGAGGTCTGCAGCCAGGCGCCCCGGTCGAATTTCGCGGTATTCGCCTGGGCACCGTGGCGAAAGTGCCGTTCTTCACGCCAGAAATGCGGCAGAAATTGAATGACGATTACCGGATACCTATCCTGATTCGTATTGAGCCTCAGCGTCTGATAAGCCAGTTTGGCGGCGATCCGAACGTGGATGAACATCTTACTGAGTTAATGAAACGCGGCCTGCGTGCGGCGCTGAAAACAGGCAATATTGTGACAGGTGCCCTGTATGTCGATCTCGATTTTTATCCGAAAGCGCCGCCCGTAACCGATATGCCTGAATTTGGTGGCTATCGTATCATTCCGACGGTCAGCGGCGGTCTGGCGCAGATTCAGCAAAAACTGATGGATACGCTGGATAAGATTAACAATCTGCCACTTAACCCGATGATTGAGCAGGCAACTAATACCTTAACGACGAGCCAGCAAACGATGCGCCGTCTGCAGACGACACTCGATAATCTGAATAAGCTGACAGCCAGTCAGTCTATGCAGCAACTACCAGCAGATATGCAAAATACTCTGCGCGAGCTTAATCGCAGTATGCAGGGCTTCCAGCCAGGTTCGGCGGCGTACAACAAGATGGTGGCGGATATGCAGCGCCTTGATCAGGTGTTGCGCGAGTTGCAGCCGGTGCTCAAAACGCTGAACGATAAGAGTAATGCTCTGGTATTTGAAGCGAAGGACAAAGACGATCCGCAGCCGAAGAGGGCGAAAGAATGAAAAAAGGAACAATAGCGCTTCTGGCAGTACTTCTGACGGCTTGTAGCACGAGCGGTGACAAGAAGAGCTACTATCAGCTGCCATCACCGCCGCAGCCAACAGTGGCGCAAAGCGATGCGCGTGGACAACACCTGCTGTGGGTTGAGCAGGTGACGGTGCCGGATTATCTCGCAGGAAATGGCGTTGTTTATCAGACGAGTGATGTGCAATACGTGATAGCCACCAATAACCTGTGGGCGAGTCCGCTGGACCAACAGCTGCGTACGACGCTGGTGGCGAATTTAAGTAACGGGCTCCCGGGCTGGGTTGTAGCATCGCAACCGCTTGGCAGTGAGCAGGACACGCTGAATGTTACGGTAACAGGTTTTCACGGTCGTTATGACGGGCGGGTTATCGTAAGTGGTGAATGGCTGGTGAATCATCACGGCCAACTGATTAAGCGTCCTTTCCACATTGAGCTCAGGCAACAGCAAGACGGCTATGACGAGATGGTGAAAATGCTGGCCGTGGCCTGGCAACAGGAAGCGGCAAGTATCGCCAGCGAGCTAAAACGTCTGCCATAGTAAAATTAACTGCATTCTGGACGCCGTCAGGTCATTTTTGTCTGACGGCTTTTTTTATTTTGGTGCTCAATTCATTACCTGTGCTGGTTCACAGTTTTTGTACAAATGAACTTCTGTTTGGGTCACATTTATGACACTGGCGTGAATTTTGCGCATTGACGACAAACGGTATCCAGGGTATTCGTAGCCTGTGGTTGCATACTTAGTAACCACTGTTTTCTTTTCCACCAGACCAAAAAATGAGGGAAACGAGGCATGAAGAGACAAAAGCGAGATCGCCTGGAACGGGCACATCAACGTGGGTATCAGGCCGGCATCACGGGACGGCCAAAAGAAATGTGTCCTTATCAGACGCTGAATCAGAGATCCGAATGGATGGGAGGCTGGCGAGAAGCCATGGAGGACAGGGCCGTCATTGCCTGATTCTGTCTCTTTAAACAAGAAACCTCCGCATTGCGGAGGTTTCGCCTTATCTGCCCTGAGCCATTCTTTCCGGCTCGTTTACGCGGCAATCAGCATTAGAATGCAGACGTGTCCTGGAACAGGCCCACTTTCAGATCGGTCGCGGTGTAGATAACACGGCCGTCAACCAGTACTTCACCATCGGCCAGACCCATCACCAGACGGCGGTTAATAACGCGTTTGAAGTGGATGCGGTAGGTGACTTTTTTCGCGGTCGGCAGAATCTGGCCGGTAAATTTCACTTCGCCTACGCCCAGCGCGCGGCCTTTGCCTTCACCACCGAGCCAGCCCAGGTAGAAACCAACGAGCTGCCACATGGCGTCCAGTCCGAGGCATCCTGGCATTACCGGATCGCCGATAAAATGGCAACCGAAGAACCACAGGTCCGGATTAATATCTAATTCAGCTTCAACATATCCTTTGTCGAAATTCCCACCGTTTTCGGTCATTAATACCACACGGTCCATCATCAGCATGCTTGGAGCTGGTAATTGTGGGCCTTTTTCGCCAAACAGCTCTCCGCGACCAGAGGCAAGAAGATCTTCTTTTGTATAGGATTCGCGTTTATCTACCATGTTCTATGTAAGCCTTATTGTGAGTTTCGGACGCAGGATAGCTAACACGTGTACGCTGAACAAGTCCGATCAGTTCGGACTGAACCAGCTAAGCCAACGAAGCGGCCACGGATAACGGTGACGAGCGTCTTGTTGCGTCGCCTGGGCGATACGCTCCAGGATGGTCTGCTTCAGTGTAGTTTGTCCTTCTGCATCCCAGACCAGTCTGGTCAATAAGGGGAGTGCATCCATGACATCATCAATGGCCCAGATAGAGAATTGACCTGCCTTAACGGCATCCAGCAACGCCTGGTGTAAACAAAGATGACGCACATTGGCAACGGGTATGATCACGCCCTGGTTGCCGTCCAGGCCACGATTCTGGCAGATAGCAAAGAACCCTTCGATCTTTTCATTGAGCCCGCCAACGGGTTGGGCGCGACCAAATTGATCTACCGAGCCAGTAATAGCGATACTTTGGCTGACAGGAACATCCGCCAGGGCGCTGATCAGCGCGCAAAGTTCAGCCATTGATGCGCTGTCGCCGTCCACTTCACTGTAAGATTGCTCAAAAGTCAGCGACGCGGAGAAGGGGATTTGTTGCTCAAGCTCCAGCTCGGCCATCAGGAAGGACTGCATAATCATCATGCCTTTTGCATGAATGTTGCCGCCCAGTTCCGCTTTACGCTCAATGTCGTTAAATTCACCATCGCCGATGTGCACGACACAACTGATACGTGAAGGCTCGCCAAACGCACGCGGATGCCCTGGAAACTCCACAACTGACAGGGCGTTGATTTGACCTGTCTGTTCACCTTCAGTCTCAATGAGGATCTGCTCTAACAGAATTTCATCTTGCATGCGCTCCGCCAGATAGCCTTCGCGCCATTCACGCTGAGTAAGCATAGTAGTTAGCTGTTCAGCGTCAAAAGTCTGCGCGTCAGTCATCGCGGAAACTTCACCTAACTGACGGGTTAACCAGAGCGGGCAGAGCGGCAGTGTTTCTTGATCGCCCGTATAACGAACGGCTTCCCGAATCAGTATCGGCCAGGCATCTGCCGACGGGGAAGGCAAATCAGCTTCCCGGGCGACCAGTTGAACCCATTGACACCATTGCGCCAGTGTTTCTGCGTCGCTAACCTGCAGGTTGTCTTCATATTCGCTATAGATAGCCTGTTCAGCGAGCTCTGGCTCCATCTCCTGGAAATCCGCCAGGGAATCCCGTTCACCGACGAGGATGACCCGAAGATCGAGCGGCAGTGACGGGACTGAAACGGGAAGGGGGCGTGATTCATCAAAGGCGACCCATTCAAAACGACGACGCGTCACCATGGTTTTTAAACGCATCCACAGCAAAGGCTGCGCCAGCAGGGTACGCAGTGAGATAATCAGTGTGCCGCCGTTGGCCTGATGTACCAGGCCCGGCTGCAGGGAAATCTCATTGTTGAATTGGCGCAAACAACCAAATAACTGTTCAGCCTCGACCCAGTCAGCAATAACAACCTGGTTTTTGCCGGCAAAATTGGCTTCTGTGTTTTGCGCAGGGGTAAGCGTAATCGTCGCGCCAGTAATCTGATAGTCGCCGCCGACAACGTCGAATTCATCGGGTTGTAACGCTGACACAGCCCCGGCGAGGATCTTAAGGTACTCTTCCTCTTCTGGCGCTTTTGCCAACATAAAGCGTGACGTCGCCATAGGATGGAGCAATTGCTCCAGCGCATACTGTAATCGGGGTTGGGTATCGCCCAGTAAGAAGACCGTCTCGTCAGTGAGTGCGGACTGCTTAAACACATCCTGATAGCTTTCGGTATCCGGAGTCAGTTCATTCCATTCAAGTTTTGTAATGGTCAAAGTCGTTTTTTTAGTCTGATGTAAAAGGCGGGATTATACCGTAAACGCCTGTGTAGCACACAGGGAATACACGTTTTCCCGTTGCAGATGTGTTGTTGGAATAGACAGAATGTGATTTCTTTTCAGCAGAGCAAGAAAAAACTGATATTCTGAACAGAGTTACACGGTAACGTTGAGATCGCAATGAAATATCAACAACTGGAAAATCTTGAAAGCGGCTGGAAATGGAAATATCTGGTGAAAAAACACCGGGAAGGTGAGCTTATTACAAGATATATCGAAGCCAGCGCGGCCAAAGACGCCGTCGATTTATTGCTAACCCTCGAAAATGAACCCGTGCAGGTTAATGCCTGGATTGAGCAGCATATTAATCCGTCTCTCATGAACCGCATGAAGCAGACCATTCGGGCGCGGCGCAAACGGCATTTTAATGCTGAGCATCAGCATACGCGTAAGAAATCAATCGATCTGGAGTTTGTTGTCTGGCAACGTCTGGCAGCGCTGGCACAGCGTCGGGGGAAAACGCTTTCCGAGACCATTGTGCAGTTGATTGAGGATGCTGAGCATAAAGAAAAATACGCCACAACCATGTCGTCACTTAAACAGGATTTGCAGGCGCTTTTAGGCAAAGAGTGATTTTCTGTGCAAATATAGTTTATTACAGGCAATAAAAAACCCCGCATCGCGGGGTTTTTTTACAGCACGTGAACTTAAGCCTGAGGCTGAGTTACAACGTCTTTGCTGCCACGAACTTCGATTTCTACGCGACGGTCCGGCGCCAGGCAATCGATCAGCGCAGGGCGCGCTTTCACGTTGTCACAGGTGCTGCCAGTAACCGGCTGGGATTTGCCCATGCCACGTGCGGAGATTTTGTTCGCCGGGATACCTTTAGAAATCAGGTAATCAACAACGGACTGAGCACGTTTCTCAGACAGACCCTGGTTGTAAGCGTCAGAACCGATACGGTCGGTGAAGCCCAGAACCACTACGGAACCGTCTTTCGGATCCAGGTTGCTCAGCTGACCATACAGCTGATCCAGTGCCTGCTGACCTTCCGGTTTCAGGGTTGCTTTGTTGAAGTTGAACAGAACGTCAGACTTCAGAGTGAAGTGCTTGGTCTGTACTTCCGGAGCCGGAGCCGGAGCAGGCGCTACTACTGGCGCTGCTTCTTCCTGCTGGCCGAAACGGTAGGAAACACCTACGCTCAGCATGCCGTTGTCCGGACGGGTACCAACGGTGTTTGCATCACCGATGTTGTTAACCCACTGGTATTCCAGACGGGTAGCGATATCACGGGTAACAGCCCACTCAAGGCCACCAGCGAATACCGGGGAAACACCGGTGTCGTGGTCTTTGAAGTGAGCGTCAGCGCCAGGGACGTTAGCTTTAGCGTCTGCACGCCATACCATGCCGCCCAGACGGGTGTAGATATCCAGATCGTCAGTGATCGGGTAACCCAATTTAGCGGTCAGCTGTACGCCTTGAGCTTTGAACGCACCGTTTACAGTGTCGCCTTTGTACGGCATACGACCTAACCAGTCGTAACCCATTTCAAAACCAACGTACGGGTTAACCTGATAGCCACCGAACGCACCTGCACCAAGCTGACTTGAATGGGTCGGGCCGTCGTTCGGGATGAAGCCGGTGTCGTGGAACTGAGACCAGCCCAGTTTGCCACCTGCATACCAGGTATTATCTTTCGGAGCGGCCTGCGCTACGGTAGCGAAACCAGCCAGTGCCACTGCAATCGCGATAGCTGTCTTTTTCATTTTTTGCGCCTCGTTATCATCCAAAAATCGCCATGAAAATCTCGATGAGAAGTCACGGTTAAATCCTTCACCGGGGGCATTGCTCATCAGTCCCTATAGAGATATCTTCACGATATCTTTGGCTTATGCCGAGCACCCCTGGCGATGTAAAGTCTACAACGTAGTTGGAAACTTACAAGTGTGAAGTCCGTCAGGCATATGAAAAAAAAGGCTTTGTATACACAATATTTAACACTTTTGCGGAACTATTCGCCAATTCAGTTGCCTTGCAAGTCGCCTGAATCGGGCGTTGGCGGCGTATTTCGCTGATTACACGGCAATGCTTGTCAGACAGAAAAATAATACCAGGATTTATCTTAATTTTACTCAATGATACAAATTTGAGTGAATTTTTATCCCCGAATGCTGTCTCGCAGCGAGAGGATTGCATTGTACTGGCCGCATCACGAAGCCAATTGCGTTCCCTTCTTCTGCTGCTAAAGCCAGACGGTGATGTTCGTCTTCGGTTAATTCTTCAGCATGCCAGCCAATCACAACGCTATAGTTGCCGGTACGTAATGCGCGAATCATAGATTCCAGAGTGAGGCAGGGAGACAGTTGGCTGATTTGCATAACTTTAGTCAGCGGCAGGCCTGCAGACAACACCCATTCACGGCTTAATTTTTGTTGCGGCGTTAACCAGAGCTGCCAGCGCGATTGTTGACCCAGTTGCTGCAATAACGGCAACAGCAGCAATTGCGTCATGCCGGGCTGATCTTCGCGATAAACAACTTCACTGATCAGACCCGTAGAAGCCTCAACGGCCCCTGCGCTGTGTGCGGAAAGAAATTGTGTTGAACGATTTGCACGGTTTAATGAATGGTACATGATCAACCCAGCCCTGTTAGTTACTGTATAAACATACAGTAACCCCTGGACGTTCAAAGATCAACCTCATTTTCTGAAAGCATCTCGCAATTTTGTCTTGTATTGCGATGAAGCCGCAAAATTTTCTTGCCGTGTTGCGCGCACTTGCCTATGTTCCTCAATAGCGGATCGGTTAACAGAATTAATGTTTTTACTCCATGATTTACAAGGGAATAATCATGAAAAACATATCGTATCAAAGGATCTATCAGTCACGGGAATACCTCGCGCCTTTGGGAAAAATTCGCTTTCGCGCGCATTTTGGCGGCTACAGTTTATCGATAGACAACACGGTGTTTGCGATGATTTCAGAGGGTGAGTTATACCTGCGTGCCTGCGAGGAGAGTGCTCAGTATCGGGTAACAACACGTTCACCCCTTCTGACAATCCAGAAGCGTGGTCGCGCTGTTTCCCTTAACTATTACTTTGTTGATGAGCATCTCTGGCGTGACTTGCCAACACTGTTGCAGCTTTCATCGCAATCACTCGCGGCGGCCCGGCAGGAAAAAACGGCGCGCGATACGCCTCATCGTCTTAAGGATCTACCAAACATGAACTTCCAACTTGAGATGATGCTTTTCGATGCCGGTATACCGGACGAACATATGCTGCGACAACTGGGTGCCAAAGCGTGTTGGTTACGTTTGAAGGCGATGAACAAACACATGGGTATCAAGGTGCTGCTGGGGCTGGAAGGTGCAATCATCGGTCTGCATGAAGCCGCACTCCCGGCGTTGAGACGCCAGGAGTTAATCGACTGGTACCACGAGGTTGGTCAGAAATAAAACAGGATAGTCAGGTCATTATCTGCCGTTGTAAACGGCACATTTCTGGCAGAAGTGCGATAAGCAATCCTATTTGTTGCAATACAAGTGGTTCTTTGCTGTCAGGTCGTGGTTCAAGATGCTTAATACGTCGCGATAAATCTGCCAGCGTTGACTGTACGCGCTCTTCATCAGCGGGCTGGTGGTGAAGGGCGTCATCAACATAACAGACTGCATCATCCAGCAAACGAAGGATAGCAGGATGGGTAAGCTGTTCGCGATGTGCGCCAAGGGCTGATATATAGCTGGTACAGGTATGATTCAGGCAAAGTAAGCGAAATGCCACTTCACGCAATTGAGGTGTGGCGCCAGGTTCAGACGCCATGTTGGAGACTACTGACGCCAGCTCGGCATCTCTGTTATAGGCGTTTCTGCGGGCAACACGGTACGCCAGTCGGTTGTCGCGGCCCTGATGATACTGTTCGAGAATTGCGTCCAGATAACGACAATTGGCATTGAATGCTTGCTCGGTCACACGTGCCAGATTGCGAAAACGCCAGTCAGGCCAGATAAAACTCACCGCCGCCCAGGCGATGGCGCACCCAATGATGGTATCAATCACTCGTGGCATGGCAACTTCAAAACCTTCGCCGAGCAAATTGAAGCACAGCAGCACCAGCAATGTGATGAACATAGTGGCCTGCGCGTATTGTACAAGACGAAAGGCGAAAAAAAGTACACCCGTGACGACGATCAGTATTAGTTGCCCTTCCTGCGAGGGAACAAAATAGAGTACGGGAAGGCCGAGGGCGATGCCTGCAATGGTTCCGACGATACGCAGCGTGAGACGGTGGCGCGTGGCGTTATAGTTAGGCTGGCAGACAAACAGACTGGTGAGCAGAATCCAGTATCCGTGGTGCATACCGGTAATTTGGATGATGGCGTAGCCCGCACACAGTACAACAGACATCCTCACCGCATGGCGAAACAGTGCCGATTCCGGCGTAAGGTTATTGCGTAAACGCAGCCAGATATCGCTCAGTCCATGCAGGCTGTCATCTGCCAGTAAATTTTCTGTTTCGTTTTTCTGCGGCGTTTGCGGTTGTCCGGACTCTATACTCGCTAACTGTGCGTCGATGGCACGAAGATTATCGAGTAAAAATCCCAACGCTTTGAGTTGTTCAGACGAGGTTGTACCGCTGGCACGAATGCGATCTAACGCTGCATCAAGGTGTATAAATGCACGTTCGAAGCGGTGGTCATGCTGGTAAGGTGTACGAAGCAGGATGGCATGAGCGAGCCTGGAGCAGGCCTGAGACTGCAGAGTGATCAACCGCTGAAAACGGAACATCACATCGCTGTAGCGAAAATGTTCCCTCAGTGCCTGGTACTGTATATGGGAAGAACTGGCGCGCTCATGAATATCCTGTGCGGCAAAATAGTAATGCAACGTGCGCCGGGTTCCCCGTTGTCCGCGATCGCCGCGAAGGCGGGTTAATAGTGACGCTTTGGTCTGGTTTAGTGTTGACACCAACTGACCGTTGGCTAAAGCCAGCTCATAAAGCGGGGCCTGGCTTTCCTCCTCGATATCCGGATCAAACAGCCGCGCTTTGAGCTCCAGATACTGAGATAACTGCTCGTAACAGCGAGCCAGATTATCCTGTAGCGGACGGATGGGGAAAACGAGGTGCCCGACCAGCGTCAACACGTTAAACCAGATGGCACCCGCCAGAAGCAAAAGAGGCTGCTGATACCATGCGGTGTATAACGTGGTGCCAAGCATTGTATAAATGGCGATAAGCAATGCGCCAAACGCAATGGTGGCGTAGCGTTGCCCCAGACCTCCAAGCAAAATGAATCCAATGGTCGAAGTGATAAGCCCAATGGCAAATAACCACGGCCAGGGAAATAAAAGCTCGACCGACGCCGAGGCGATAAAAAACGAAATCAGGGTAATGATTAAATTGCGTAGACGGCCCGTCAGACGGTCATCGAGATCCGCCAGCGCCGCGGCAACAACGCCCAGGGTTAAAGGAATCGTCAGTTTCGCGTCGCCAAGCAGCCATGGCAAGGCCGCTGTTCCGCTTAGCGCAAGGAAGATCCGAATGTTATAGAGCCAGGCACTATTCCAGGTGTACCGGCGAAGAAGGGGGCTTAGCATAGTATTCGTGACTCGTTTACGGGAAACGACGGCGGGCATTGGCTTCGCGCGCGGCACGGGCCACTTCAACCGACACAACACGGCGACCAACCGGCCATATGGCGATTGCCGCAATCTTAAAATTGGCGATACCGACCGGGATTCCGATGATAGTGATGCACTGAGTAATACCTGCCACAATGTGCATCACGCAGAGCCACCAGCCAAAGAGCACGAACCAGAGAATGTTGAGCACGGTCCCGCCAGCATTCATGAGGGTATTTTTACTATCAGGGTTCAGCTCATCGACATGTACAGCTTCATTGCCCCAGGGGATAAGCGAAAGTTTAGTGATTTCCCAACAGGAGCGTGTAAGCGGCAGGGTAATAACCAGGACAACACTCAAAATGGTTGCCAGTAGCCAGCCAAGAGTGGTGGCAAAACCGCCAAGGACAAAGTTCAGTATATTCAGAACGGTACGCATATTACCTCAATGCTATTCTGTCAGGGAATTGACCTGACAATTGTAACGATTTTTTGGGCTGGAGCACGTATTCTCTGGCGGTTAAACTGGCAATCACAGTCATAAGCTGAAAAAGGATGTGTGATGGAACTAAAAGCGACTTCATTGGGAAAGCGGCTGGCGCAGCATCCATATGATCGAGTGGTCATCCTCAATGCGGGCGTGAAGGTTTCAGGCGATCGACATGAATACCTTATTCCCTTTAATCAGTTGCTGGCAATCGAGTGCAAGCGTGGCCTGGTATGGGGCGAACTGGAATTCGTTCTCGCAGATAATAAAGTCGTTCGTTTGCACGGTACTGAATGGAATGAAACTCAGCGTTTTTATCAGCATCTGAATGATCGTTGGGTGACCTGGAGCGCGGAGATGAGCGAGGTGGCTGCGAGAGTGCTCTCTGAACAACTCGCGGACATTTCCGGGCGTATGGATCAGGAAAAATGGCTCACTCGCGCGCAGCTTAAAGGTGTTCAGCAACAACTTCGCCAGGCGTTCGATGCGTTGCCTGTCCCCACCAGCCGCCTTGAGTCTTTTAGTAACTGCCGGGATCTGTGGCGGCAGTGCCAGGCCTGGTTAAAAGATACCGAGACTGGCCGGGCAAAACATAATCAAGACTGGACCGATAAAATGCTGGTTCAGTACGAGACATTTTTCAAAAACATCGAAAGCTCTCCGCTCAACCCGGCGCAGGCAAGGGCAGTGGTTAATGGTGAAAACGCGCTGCTGGTGCTCGCCGGGGCAGGCAGTGGTAAAACCTCGGTTCTGGTAGCGCGTGCAGGCTGGTTGTTGCTTCGCGGCGAGGCGGCGGCGGATCAGATATTGCTGTTAGCTTTTGGCCGAAAAGCCGCGCAAGAAATGGATGAGCGCATTCGTGAGCGGTTGCATACGAATGACATCACTGCCCGCACGTTTCATGCGCTGGCGTTATACATCATCCAGCAGGGTGGTAAAAAAGCGCCTGAGATTAGCAATCTTGAGAACGATACCCGGGCGCGACAAGCGCTCTTACTGAAAGCCTGGCAAACCCAGTGTGCAGAGAAAAAAGCGCAGGCTAAAGGCTGGCGACAGTGGCTGGAAGAGGAGTTGCAGTGGGAACTTCCGGAAGGCAGTTTCTGGAATGATGAAAAAATAGAGCGTCGGATGGGGACCCGGCTGGATCGCTGGGTTAGCCTGATGCGTATGCATGGTGGCAGCCAGAGTGAAATGATAGATTCGGCGCCGGAAGAGGTACGCACGCTTTTCAGCAAGCGGGTCAAACTAATGGCACCCCTGTTGAAAGCCTGGAAAACCGCGCTTAAAGCGGAAAACGCCGTCGATTTTTCCGGATTAATTCATCAGGCGATTAACGTGCTGGATAAAGGACGTTTTGTCAGCCCCTGGAAGCATATCCTGGTGGATGAGTTTCAGGATATCTCACCGCAACGCGCTGCGCTGTTGGCGGCGTTACGGCGACAAAACTCACAAACCACCTTGTTTGCGGTCGGTGACGACTGGCAGGCGATTTACCGTTTCAGCGGCGCGCAATTGTCTCTGACCACCGCGTTTCATGACTATTTTGGCGAAGGCGATCTCTGCGCGCTGGATACCACTTATCGCTTTAACACACGCATTGGCGAAGTCGCAAATGGATTTATTCAGCAGAACCCTCATCAGCTCAATAAACCCCTGAACAGCCTGAGCGCCGGCGATAAAAACGCGGTGACTTTGCTTGCGGTAGATCAACTGGATGCGCTTCTTGATAAGCTCAGCGGCTATGCCACGCCGGAAGATCGCATTCTGGTACTGGCGCGTTATCACCATGGCAAACCCGCCAGTCTGGAGAAAGCCGCCACTCGCTGGCCCAACCTGCAGCTCGATTTTATGACTATGCATGCCAGTAAAGGGCAGCAGGCGGAGTATGTCATCGTGCTGGGTTTACATGAAGGGCAGGACGGTTTTCCGGCTCCCGCGCGTGAATCCATTATGGAGCAAGCATTGTTGCCGGTGCCGGAGGACTTCCCTGACGCCGAAGAGCGTCGCTTGTTGTATGTTGCTATTACGCGAGCACGTAAGCGCGTATGGTTGCTGTTTGATAAAGAAAACCCGTCGCGATTCGTTGAGGCGCTCAGGCAGCTTAATGTGCCGGTGGCGAGAAAACCCTGAGATCAGGCGGCTTAAGCCGCCTGCAAAAGATTATTTCAGACGTTCAGCGAGGTAGCGCTGGTAATCCGGAATCAGGATTTCCACACTTTCCGCGAAACCGGGTGACTGGATAATGAAATCAGCGGTGGAAAGGTTCGTGGCCACCGGAATATTCCATACGGTCGCCAGACGCAGCAGCGCCTTAACATCCGGGTCATGTGGTACTGCGTTCAGCGGATCCCAGAAGAAAATCAGCACATCAATTTTCCCTTCCGAGATGAGTGCACCAACCTGCTGGTCACCGCCCATCGGGCCGCTCAGCATGGCATTAACTTCAAGGCCGGTAGCGCGCTGAATCAAGTTACCGGTTGTCCCGGTGGCATAGAGAACATGATTGGCCAGTTTGGGCTGATGGCGTTCCACCCATGTCATCAGCATCTGCTTGCAGTGGTCATGCGCAACCAGTGCGATGTGCTTACGCACGGGTAACGAACGTGTTGTGAGTTCCATAATCCGATTCCGTTAATGTAATTTCGCTACAGATTACTGGAAGCGCCTGTTGCTGCAAGAGAATGGCGTAAAAAATTATGGGCTAATGCGCGTAATGTTAACTGGCGCGGATCATGACGGGGGTTGTTGCCTGATCCATTGCATAAAACGGTCGCGGGTTTGCGGATCGGCCTGCTGGTACCAGAATTTTAACCGCTGTTCTGTGAGCGTTTGTGAGTGCGTCTGTGGGGTGTCCAGTTCGGAGGCGCCGGAGAGCAAAGCGCTGTCATCGGCCACTATCGTCGCAAATTTGGGTAGCGAAGCATATTTCCCCGCTTTGTTGTATTGCTCTGTCTCGCGTTCATAATCAATGACTTTCGCGTTTGCACTGATCTCAAGAATATCGAGTTTCACCGGAATCGGTGTGGCATTACCATCCAGCAAAGCCAGATGAGGCGTGGCGTTGAATAACTCGGCTGCCTTTTGCGTGTCGATAGCGGGAAGGTTGAAGTTCACCTGGCTTATGCGCTGCGTATCAAAGGTGGCAATCAGTGGTACAGAAATAAAGAGCCGGGGTTCGCGGTTCCCGGGCTCCACATTTTTTTCAACCCGGAATACCACCTGATGAACACCGTTTTCCAGTTCAATACTTTCCGCCCCACGCAGCAGTGAGCTGGATACTTTTTTGCCATCAAGGACTAACAAATCAATATCGCTCGACAGACGAAGCGACGTGGCCAGTACATTAACCGGTATCAAACACGTGATAATGAATACTTTCCACCCGCACTTCATTGCGCGCTCCCATGATCTCTTTGCTAATTCACCTTTCAATATATTTATTAACTTATAGACATATAACCTGTTCCCGCACTCATACTTCTGTATGGGATACATGGTTGTCGCGGATTGTTTGGCATACACTTTGGAAAACCGCAGGAGGAAACCATGAAAGAGACCGATATCGCCGAGATCCTGAAATCGACACGTACCATCGCACTGGTGGGGGCGAGTGACAAACCTGACCGACCGAGTTATCGCGTCATGAAATATCTGCTTGACCAGGGCTACCATGTTATTCCGGTATCGCCGAAAGTAGCGGGTGAAACGCTTCTGGGACAACAAGGATATGCCACGCTGTCTGACGTGCCGGAAAAGGTGGATATGGTTGACGTATTCCGTAATTCCGAAGCGGCATGGGGGGTGGCTCAGGAGGCTATTGCCATCGGCGCAAAAACATTGTGGATGCAACTTGGCGTGATCAACGAACAGGCCGCCGTGCTGGCCTGTGAGGCTGGACTAAAGGTTGTGATGGATAGATGTCCCGCTATTGAAATCCCACGTTTAGGACTCGCAAAGTAAAAACACCCCGCAGCGCGGGGTGTTGTCAGTTACGCAGGCGCGGGGCCTGTAGTTGCCTGCGGATCGTCCGCGCCAGCTCGTCCATCGAAGGTTGTTCAGGATGTTCTTGCTGAATTTCGCTGGTTAACTGTGCTTCGGCCAGATAGGTATGAACCGGCTGGCCGTCATCATCTTCCATCACCACGTGGTACCAGGGCGCAGCCCGTAGTTCATCGTTGACCGCCAGTTCGTCAACTGATGGTTCGTCGAGTGAATACTCAGGGTCAATATCCACCACTACGCCAAGGTAGCCCAGCAGCGAGTGGCGAACCTGCTGACCAATACCGTATTTGCTGGCAATCATTGTCACCTCCCGGGAACCTGTACATAACCCAGATATGCGGGCGAGGCTCCAAAAATCAAGTTACATGACGCGACAGGCAAACCCTTTCAGGTACAGTCCTTCCGGGTAGGGAGCGATCACCGGGTGATCGGCGGCCTGACGGAACTGCTCTATAAATTGTACATCACGACCAGCATCTATTGCGGCGTCGGCGATGATTTTCTGAAATAAATCTGTGGTCATCAGGCCAGAGCAGGAGAACGTCAGCAACACGCCGCCAGGATTCAACAACTGGATAGCAAGCATGTTGATATCCTTATAGCCACGGCACGCGCCCTGAAGCTGACTTTTATTTTCCACGAATTTTGGCGGATCCATGACGATGACATCAAACTTCTCGCCCTGATCGCGATATTTGCGCAACAGTTTGAAGACGTCATCACGGATGAAGTCAGCCTTGCTGAGGTCAAGCTGGTTTAACTCAATGTTCTTTCTGGCAACATCCAGTGCTTCCTGTGAGGTGTCCACGCTCACCACCTGACGGCATTTGCCCATCAGTGCAGACACGGCGAAACCGCCGGTGTAAGAGAAGCAGTTAAGGACGCGTTTGTCGGCGACATAACGGCGGGTCGCCAGGCGACTGTCGCGCTGATCGAGGTAGTACCCGGTTTTGTGACCGGCCTTGATATCGACATACAGTTTCATGCCATTTTCTTCGATAGGCAGCAGTTCCGGCGGCAATTCACCCACAACCGGACCCTGTGCGAGCTCCAGACCTTCTTTTTTACGTACTGCAACATCGCTGCGATCATAGATGGAGCATTGCGGGTAGAGCGTCTGCAGCGCAGAGATGATGGCCGCACGCTGATATTCTGCACCCGCGCTCAGCAACTGCAGCACCAGAAAATTGCCGAAGCGGTCGATGGTGACACCGGGTAATCCATCGGATTCACCTGCGATGAGGCGATAGCTATCCAGCCCGTCGCGTTGCGCCAGCCAGTCGCGCCATTGCTGTGCTTGCTGCAGGCGGCGAGTGAAGAACGCGATGTCAATGACCTCGTTTTTGTCGAAAGTCCAGACGCGAGCACGAATTTGTGATTCTGGCGAAAAAGCGCCGCGCGCCAGCCATTTTCCCTGCGCATCGACGATGTCGATAGTCTCACCGAGACGGGCTTTTCCTTCCATACGGCTTACGGCGCCGGAGAACACCCAGGGATGGCGGCGCAGCAAGGACTTCTCGCGCCCTTTGGCTAACACTAAACGGGGAAACCTTGCACTTGTAGATTCGGTCATACCGGGGAACCTCTGACGAACGTCAATATTAACCGGGGATATCGGCCCGGCTCTTGATAATTAAACGGCGCGTAGGGTAGCACACATGCCCGGACCAGGCACCAGCCTGAAGGGGGGAGCGTTTCGGCACAAAATCAAAACGTTCAGGCACAACGTTCATGAACGCTAAACCTTAAATTGTCTTCCTCAACGTCAGCGAGGAAATACAATGAAAAAAATGACCTTCACTATTTTAGCTATTTTGGCCGCCGGGAGCGTCAATGCTTTTGCGAAGGAGACATTTAGCCTCAGTAGTGCGGATATTCAGAACCATCGCTTATCAGAACAACATGTTTTTGCCGGATTTGGCTGTCATGGCGGCAATAAATCACCGCAGTTGAGCTGGCATAATCCACCTGCAGGGACCAAAAGTTTTGCTGTGACCGTCTATGATCCCGCAGCCCCAACGGGGAGTGGCTGGTGGCACTGGACAGTAGTAAATATACCGGCGCAGATACAGACACTGCCCACAGGCGCGGGAGAGGCAGAGAGCCATACATTGCCCGCCGGGGCAGTTCAGGGACGAAACGATTATGGTTATGCGGGCTTTGGTGGCGCGTGTCCTCCCGTTGGCGATAAGCCGCATCCGTATCAATTCACCGTATGGGCGTTAAGTACTGATAAACTGCCTATTGATAGCAATGCAAGCGGCGCTTTGGTTGGCTACATGCTCAACAGTAACGTCATAGCGAAAGCAAATTTAACAGCCACATACGGAAGATAAAGGTGACGCGGTGCAGACAGTTCAGTTTCAGCATAAAACGTTAACGGCGGCAGAAGTCCGTTCAAACCATATGCATCGTCTGCATCGTGTAAAGCTTTTCAGCGCCGCCCTTTGCCACATTACCCAGGGAAACAAGGTTATTATCCAGGAAGAGAATCGGGTTGTCGCCACACCTGATGAGCTTATTATCATTCCCGCGAATACCGCCCTCGAAATCATTAATCAGCCTGTGCAGGGCCAGTTTCGTTCCGATTTATTATTGTTATCGCCAGACCTGCTCGCAGAATTTAAAACGCAATATGTACGCGATTTTCCCGCTGCCAGGTCTGCGTCCGTCTGCGCACCACTGAGTAATGGCCTGACATTTATGTGGGACAATTTATTGCATGCGGTTCGCCATAATTTAGCGGAAAAATTACAAAAACATCAGGCGATGGGGCTATTACTGGCACTGCTAGAAGAGGGGATGGCGGGGCCACTTCTTATTGAGCGTCGCTTTAGCCTGACCGAGCAGGTGCGACAAATTGTCATGTTGTCTCCGGCAAAGAACTGGAGTGTGCGGGAGATGGCAGGGCAACTTGCAGTCGGCGAATCCACTCTACGCAGACGGCTTAAAGGTGAATCTCAAAGCTACCGGCAAATTGTCGAGGAGGTTCGCATGTCGCTTGCATTGTCACAGTTACAATCGACCACCTTACCCATCGGTGAAATCGCCTCCCGGTGTGGATATCTTTCGGGTTCGCGTTTTACCGCCAGATTCAGAGAACACTATGGATGTTTACCTAAAACTGTACGCTGATGAGTAATATTTCTATTATTAAAATAGAGACTGATTCTGCGTGAGAGGAGGTCCTTATGACGGACGAGACAACATCGCATTGCGTAATATGCTGGGTTCATGGCATGGTCCAGGGCGTCGGGTTTCGTTATAGCACGCAACGTGAGGCACAGCGCCTGGGGTTAACCGGCTATGCGCGCAATATGGACGACGGCAGCGTAGAGGTTGTCGCCTGTGGTAATAACGAGAAAGTGGAAGCGCTGATTACCTGGCTGAAAGCGGGTGGGCCGCGTAGCGCCAGGGTTGAAAAGGTTTTAACAGAGCCTCATCAACCCGGCAGAGAATGGACGAATTTTGGCATTCGCTATTAAATGCACTTGACTGGTTTTGGCAGGCCAGCAATTTTTGTTGCCTGCTTTGCCGGGCCTTTCGGGAAGAGGCGATACAGATAACGGCTGTTGCCTTTTTCTTCACCAAATTTGTTAGCCATCGCTTTTACCAGCATGCGGATAGCGGGCGACGTATTGAATTCCAGATAAAACTCGCGCACAAAGCGCACCACTTCCCAGTGCTCTTCTGCGAGGGTGATACCTTCATTTTCGGCAATCGCCGACGCCAGTGCTTCACTCCATAGAGTCGTGTCTTTCAGATAGCCTTCGCTATCGGTTTCAATTTCTTTACCGTCAAAGATCATGGTCGTTCGCAAGGTCAGTCAATAACGCGGGGGAGTGTAGCAAAAAACAAAGCCCCGCATAAGCGGGGCCTTATCATGCACGTCAATGCGACTAGTCGCGGCTGGCGAAGCCCAGGATGCTCAGCAGGCTTACAAAGATATTGTAGAGCGATACATACAGGCTCACGGTTGCGCGAATATAGTTTGTCTCGCCGCCGTGAATGATATTGCTGGTTTCGAACAGGATGGCGCCTGAAGAAATCAGGATGAAGACTGCGCTAATAGCCAGATGCAGTGCCGGCAGTTGCAGGAAGATATTGGCAACCATTCCGACCAGCACGACCACGATACCTGCCATCAGCATACCGCCGAGGAAAGACATGTCTTTACGCGTTGTCAGTACATACGCCGAGCAGCAGAAGAACACCAGCGCGGTCCCCCCCAGCGCCAGGCCGATGATATCGCCCATGCCCGCAGAAAGATACGCGTTAAGGATGGGGCCCAGGATATAACCCAGGAAACCGGTAAAGGCGAAAGCAGAAAAAATACCCGCCGGTGAGTTCGCCGTTTTATACGTCAGGAACATCAGTCCATACATGCCCACCAGCGTCAAAATCAGACCCGGAGACGGCAGCATCAGTACAGTACTTGCCGTTGCGGTGATGGCGGAAAAGGCCAGCGTCAGGCTCAGTAAGAAATAGGTATTGCGCAGCACCTTATGGGTGCTAAGCAACGATGTACGGTCGCGCGAGGAGGTAATAATACGATCCATGAGGCACTCTCTTTTAACATAACAGATGTCATTAAACGTCGAGGATAGGAAATCCCCGTTTCCTTACAAAGTTGTTTTACCCATCTTTACTCAAAAAGCAAGTCAATCCATTTGGTTAAATATACTACAAATGTTCAAATATTAAGCATAAGTGCGCATTTGAAGAAAATAACCATACCAGTGTCTTATATGTCACTGAAAAATATTGCCCTGATGACTGTAGCGCGCTAAGAAAGAAGTCGCGTCGTCATCAGGAATATAATCAGGGCGAAAAAGATGAAATCACGATATTTTACCCGTATGACCCTTAGCGCCTTAACGTTAGGCATTATGAGCGCCTCCGCGTCGTTAAACGCAGCGACAGTCCCCGCAGGAACAGAGCTGGCGGCTCAGCAGGAACTGGTGCGTAACAATGGCAGCGAACCTGCATCCCTCGATCCGCATAAAGTAGAAAGCGATGTCGAATTCGGCATTATCAGAGATTTATTCGATGGCCTTGTGGCGGTAAAGAAAGATGGCTCTGTTGAGCCCCGTCTGGCGCAATCATGGGAAAATAAAGATAATACGGTGTGGGTGTTTCATCTACGCCCCAACGTAACATGGTCTGATGGAACGGCCATTACCGCGAAAGATTTCGTCTGGAGCTGGCAGCGACTTGTCGATCCGAAAACCGCGTCGCCCTATGCCAGCTATCCCGGCAATATGCATATCGAAAATGCTGCCGACATTGCTCTGGGTAAGAAAACGCCTGATACGCTCGGTGTTAAGGCGCTGGACGATAATACGCTGGAGATTCGCCTCACGCAGCCGACATCCGCCTTCCTTGCGATGTTGGGGCACCCGTCACTGGTGCCGTTGGATAAAATCCTTATCAGTCGGTTTGGTGATAAATGGACTAAACCTGAGCATATTGTGACCAGTGGCGCCTACAAACTTAGTGACTGGGTGGTGAACGAGCGCATTGTCGCGGTACGCAATCCGCGCTACTGGGACAACGACGCCACGGTGGTGAATAAAGTCACCTATCTGCCCATCTCCTCTGAAACTGCCGATGTAAACCGTTATAAAGCCGGCGAGATAGACATCACCTACACCGTGCCGGTGAACCAGTTTGCCCAACTGAAAAAGACGCTGGGCGATCAGGTCAGCGTCTCGCCGCTGCTGGCGACTTATTACTACGAATTTAATACCACAAAAGCACCGTTCAACGATCCGCGGGTGCGCCGGGCGCTCAATATGGCGCTGGATAAAGATATCATTGCCGATAAGGTGATGGGGCAGGGGCAGCGACCGGCATGGTTAATCAGCCAGCCGGAAATCGGTGGCGTAACCTTGTCTGTCCCGGATTATGCTGCATGGCCACAGGAAAAACGGATTGCAGAAGCGAAGCGATTGCTTAACGACGCCGGGTTTAATGAGGCGCATCCACTGTCTTTTAATCTGCTTTATAACACCATGGAAACCCATCAGCGCATCGCTATTGCTGTCAGTTCGATGTGGAAGAAAAATCTGGGGGTAGAGGCGAAGCTGCAAAACCAGGAATGGAAAACGATGCTCGATGCCATGCATACCGGCCATTTCGATCTGGTGCGCTATGCCTGGAATGCCGACTATGATGATGCGGCAACCTTTTTAAATAATTTCCGCACGGGCGACAGCGAGAATACTTCGCAATACAGTAATGCGGCTTACGATGACGCTCTGCGCAATGCCGCCAAAGCGAGCGATCTCACCCAGCGAAGCAAATATTATCAGCAGGCGGAAGAAATCCTCGGGCAAGATGTTCCGGCGATTCCTGTCTACCATTATGTCCGCGTGCATCTTGTAAAGCCGTGGGTCGGCGGGTTTGATCCAGACAAACTTGGCTATTATTTAACGAAGGACATGTACATCAAAAAACATTGAGGTGCTGTAGCATAAAAGCGGTTGTAAAATGGTCAGAGCGCTGTTATTTCAGGCGATTAACACGCTTTTGATTGTTTTTCAGGCATATGAACATTTCAGGGCTTTACAGATGCATCCGGGATGTTTATAGTGCGCCTCATTCCGGAAGTGTGGCCGAGCGGTTGAAGGCACCGGTCTTGAAAACCGGCGACCCGAAAGGGTTCCAGAGTTCGAATCTCTGCGCTTCCGCCAGATTAAACAAGGGGTTACCGAAAGGTAACCCCTTTGTTTTTCAGAAAGCAAAAATGGCTTGATCCAACAACGCCCCGTCAGACACTCATTTTCCTCCTTGCGAAGCATCCTTATCTGTTATTTCCTTCTCCCAACAGGTAAATCCGTGCCCACCTGACAAAAAAATTATGTTTTAACAAAACGTTGCCGATAACAATTCCACTGACACTCTCTGGACAGGGAAAAGGTATAAATGAATCTGGCAACCTTTCTTGGTAAACAGGTACTTGGCATATTAGCGGGTTACCAACGGGAAAACGTGGTTATCCACGTCTGCGGTGTTTATATTCAGTCGGATAACAGCCTGCGGGTTTACTTTCCGAAAGGGCATACATTTTCGGCAGGGGACTTAGTGACCCTGCATCTGGATAACCGTTCGGGTGTTGATGAGTTCGATGCGGAAATCAGCGTATACCGCGCCTCATATAAAGGCCGCGTTATCAGCCAGGAAGAAGACTGGGTGGTTGTTGCGCCACGGGAATGTCAGCTGATTCACGGGATGAGCGTCGTGCTTGAGATCCGCGAAGAAGGGTATCAGTTCCCGGCTGATGACAGGCCTGAACTGCCCGTGCCGTTTACCATGCTACGTGATATGCCTGAACCTGAATCGAAAGATGCGGTGAATAAAGTGGGCGTATTGATCACGATGGCTAACGAGCAGCCCCACACGACGGTGCTGGCGTTTTTATCGTCGGTCGATGATGATATTTTCCTCATCACCTTCCCGCAAATGTTCAAATCCCGACTGCTGAAACGTAATCCTCACTGCTTTTTTGCCATGGATGAACGTGCTCACTATACGTTTGAGCGCGCGATAGAATGGAACTATACCATTGTGGAAGGCGAGGCCTCTCTGGTGCCGTCAGATAGCCCGCTCTATGAGACCATTCGGGAGGCATTTATCCGCAAAAACCCCTGGGAAATGGGCTTCTTCCTGCAATCGAATATTGAGATGTACCACATCAAACGTCGGCAACTGGTGTGCTCCGGTTCGCAAGGAATGTCGCACTAGTTTTGCGATACTGCCATCGGGCCTGAAAGTTCGAACATGTCCAGGCCCGTCTGAGGAAGAGAGCGGCTTTTGCGTTATGTGCCAGGGGCGTACCGCGGTATAAAAAACGACGTATACTCACCAGACTCGCCAATATTCCCTTCTGATAGCAGAGCGTCATGACCCCGATTAAAACCTTTTGCCTGTGCATTCTTTGCATCATCGTGCTCTCTCTTATTGCCAGTCTTGCTCAGGCAATGCGCCAGCGAGAATCGCGAGCGCAGGATGGGTGGTGGGCCGCCAGGCGCGATTCTTCTGGCATGGCGCCCGATGCGCGGCAATATGCTCAACTGGCGATTGTTCAGGTTTATGCCGCCCCGACGTGGGGCTGGAAAGGCGTGGTGGCCGTCCATCCGTGGATCGTCTTTAAGCGCGCGGGTGAAACGGAATATAACCGCTACGAGGTTATAAGCTGGGGTGGCGGCGAAAATGTACGGCGTAACCGCAATACGCCGGATGGCTACTGGTACGGGGCGAAACCCCGTCTGCTTGTTGAACACCGCGGCGCGCAAGCCGAGGCGATGATCCCGCAGATTGAGGCGGCTATCGCCTCCTGGCCATGGCCGAATACTTATCACGCCTGGCCCGGTCCAAACAGCAACACATTCATTGCCCATATTGGTCGCCTGGTGCCTGCGCTGAAACTGGATATGCCCGCTAATGCGGTGGGTAAAGATTTTCGCTCGTTGCTCAACCCCGTCGGTTTACCGCCGTCCGGACGAGGCATACAGGTGTCACTGCTGGGTGTTGCGGGCATCACCCTGGGGGCCGAAGAAGGATTTGAGCTTAACGTCCTTGGTCTGAGTATGGGAGTGGATTTCACGCCGTTGCGGTTACGTCTGCCGTTTATTGGCGGGGTGGGTCGCGATAACCTGCAAAACAGCGAGTCGTGAGGCGTCAGATAACTCACTGCCCTGGACTGGCGCGAATCATTTTCGGAATATTATCTTTACTACTCCAGCCACAGGCCGCAGGCCCCGGCCTCGCCCGGTTAATTGAAACCTTGCGCTGAGACGTATGTCACCTTCGTTCGACTATTCGCTACTCTCTCCATCGCGCGGTCTTTTATCAATGATTAAAAAATAGTTACAACATACTACTGTTTTAAACTGCCTCGCCAGCCATTGATCCTTTATCTGGAAAATGCCGTTTTTGCTGATGCTTGCCGTCACGTTTGGCAAAAGATCACTACGCTTATTAAGCGCGTTCAGTTTCCCGGAAAATACCTAAAATTTATGTTTTGTTTAATGTGAGAAATGTAGGGTTTATCCCCATAAAATGACTCACTGAAAGTAGACAATGATGTTTGTTTCAGAATGATAAATGTATTACGAGGTGTTTGATGTTAAGGCTATTCATTGTGTGTTGGGCTGTGGTGTGGGCCGCTTTCGACCCGACTTATGCAAACGCGGCCATATATGGCGAACAACGGATAGCACAATGGTGGGACTGGTTTAAACAGGATGTAACAGACACCTGGGAGCAGCCACAGAATTACGATCTCTATTTACCCTTTCTCACCTGGCATAACCGTTTCACCTACGACAAAGAGAAAACGGACCGCTATAACGAGAGACCCTGGGGCGGCGGTTTTGGTGTTTCGCGCTATAACGCCGACGGAAACTGGAGTTCGCTGTATGCCATGGCCTTTAAGGACTCACACAACAACTGGGAGCCTATTATCGGCTATGGCTGGGAGAAGGGCTGGTATCTGGATCAAAACCGTGATTTTCGTCTGGGGCTGGGTTTGACGGCGGCGGTGACCGCGCGACAAGATTTCGCCAATTATGTTCCTTTACCCGTCGTGCTGCCGCTGCTTTCTGCAAGCTATAAACAGGCCAGCGTGCAATTAACCTATATTCCCGGTACGTATAATAATGGCAATGTACTTTTCGCCTGGTTCCGCTACGGCTTTTAACCGGAAGTGGATTATGCAAAAGGCTCAATAGCCGTCGTATGTCTTCACTGTGCCTTGCGGGATAGAGCGCCGTTGTTTATCACTATGGCGATAAATACCAGGTTTGACGAATAAGCGATAGGCCCTCAAATTTCGTCACGCTGTTGACGTTGCATTGCGCTGTGGAATGTTATTTTATAACACTCACTGGCGGTAGCGGGCTGCCGACCTGTAGCGACTTATCATAACGACGTCTTTCTTTTGAGGGCATTACCCTATGAAAATCAGTCAGATCTTAGCTATTTCGTTGTCGGTTGTTTCTGGTAGCGCCATGGCGTTTCAGGCGAAAGATAAAGACCCCGCTGAATTTTCCCGCCAGCAGATCCGTGGGGCAGAGTTCGCTATCTATGATCAGGCCATCAGCACGCAAGGAGTGTCTGGTTTTAGCCAGCCAGGCAGTTGCGCGGCGACCCCCGTAAGCGGCTGTAATTGTCCTTTCTGCACCATGTTGCGCAGCCAGCGCGTCTGATTAAGGCATCACCGGGCATCAACATGCCAGGCAAAACGGTTCAGGCGTGCCTGCCGCGTCTGAACTGCGCGCCTTAGACTGTTACGATTCCATTTCTGCCAGCCTGCCTTTATCTTCGACACATTTGAGCGGGAATACCTTTATTGTGTATTTTCGTCAGAAATAATTCCCGTCGTTAAAAGGAATGCCCGAAATGCTAACGGATGCCGGAGTGTATATGGAGTGGTTGAACAGCCTGCTTGCCCATTTTGCATCACACCCGGTGCAGATGTTCGCGTTGCTGTTTATGGTGGCATTTAGCAAATCCACGGTGCTCATTTCCACCGTACTTCCTCCGGCGTCGGTGATGTTAGTCGCGGCGCTCTCTGCAAGCCAGTTAAGCCTGCCGCCGGTTAGCGCGTGGCTGGCAATGACTATTGGGGCGACGCTCGGTTCGGTGCTGAGCTACCATCTGGGCTTACTGATGACCCATAGCGCTCGTTTTCATCGCTTAACATCCCGGCATGAGGAAACTCTGCTACGTATTCGCAGTAAATTGCAGCGCAATGCCGCTGTGGTGCTGTTTACTTCCCGTTTTATCGCTTTGCTGCGCTATCTCGTTCCGCTTGCAGCAGGAATGCTGCGCCTGAGTCCGGGTAAGGTCTATAGCATCTGCCTGCTTTCGTCCGCGGTATGGGCCGCGCTGTTCGTCGGGGTCGCCGCAGGCGTTAACGTATTCCTGCCGCTGCTTTTTTGATGCAAAGCGGAACACGTTCCGCTTTGCTCAGACTTACAAACTGTTGCTGCTGCCAGCCACCAATAACACTGTCGATGGTATAGCCGGATACGGCAGTTACAGCGGCGTCAAGTTACTGCGTCATGGGTCGAGGGTTTGCCAGGGGAGGTTTCAACGGGCAAACCGGACGTCACTTTCAGGCCAGAGGGTAACGAGAGGCCGGTGTCCCGTTACGTGACGCGTTAAACAACGCCAGACGCGCCTCTTCCCAGCGCTGCCACAGGGTAAGGTCTTCCACGGGTGGAATAGTTACCAACTCTCCCTGGTCCAGACCAGCCAGCGCCGCATCCACCAGATTTTCAGTAGTCATTACCGAACCGGCTGGCAGTGAGTCCAGCGTTACGCCGGAATGCCCCCAGATTTCTGTCGCCGTCGCGGCAGGTAACACCGCCTGAATACGTACCGCACTTTCCGCCAGTTCTTCCTGTAAGCCTCGGGTGAAATTCAGTACCCAGGCTTTGGTCGCGCTGTAAACGGCGCTCCCAGCCCGGGCGTGAAACGCCAGTACGGAAGCAATATTGATGATGGTTCCTCGATTTTGTTCAACAAAGCGCGGCAGGACTGCCAGCGTAAGGCGCATCAGCGCCGTGGTGTTGAGAGTATTGAGCGCCTCATGCGAGTCGGCATCCGAAGCAAGAAACGGGGCGAGGTTGGCGGCGCCGGCATTATTTACCAGCAGTTCGATGGCGCTGTTTTGTCGTAACGCATCTTCTACACGTGCAATACCTTCTGTTTTGCTGAGGTCGGCAACCAATGTTGTCACACTGACACCGTAGCGTTTTTCCAGCGCGCCGGAGAGGGCCTGTAAGCGGTCAGCGCGTCGTGCGACCAGTACCAGATCGTAATTGCGCGCCGCCAGTCGGTCGGCATAAACCGCGCCAATGCCGGATGATGCGCCAGTGATAAGCGCGGTAATGCGTTGCGTAGCCATTGTCATACCTCATCAAAACGAAAGGGAGATAAAAGGTTTTATAATGAAACCAAATTCAGGATGAAATATTTGGTTTTATAATGCAACTATTTTAGAGGGCAAAATGTGCGATTCGGGGATAGGCGATGTTAACGTTTTGATTTATCAGGATAGCGGGGAGCAATCTCATCAGGTTGCAGGACGCGGCCATCTTCTGCCAGTAGTTGTAATTTTTGCAATGGCTGGCGTGAGCGGGCATCAACCAGCACGGTGCCATGCTCACCCTCGGCAAAAAGGTGGTCGTTGCCCCATTGCGACAGGGCAACCAGCACGGTTTGCAGAGTGCGGCCTTTCGCCGTCAGCACGTATTCCTGCCAGGCGCTACCATCAGAGGCGGGTTGCAATTGCAGGATATCCTCGTCGACCAGCAATTTCAGGCGCGCGGTGAGCATATTTTTGGCGATACCCAGACTTTTTTGAAATTCACCGAAACGCGTCACGCCGCGCAGCGCATCACGCACGATAAGTAAAGACCACCAGTCGCCAATCACATCCAGTGAACGGGCAACGGGGCAGGTGCTGGCTTCAAGACGGGTACGTTTCATCATCACTCTCCAGTTAATGGTTTTATTATAAAACTACATAAGCGTGTGGGAAAGCGATGTTGCGACAGGTCACTTCTGTGCCGTAATTCACTGCAAAGCGTCACAAATGTGTCACACTTTCACTTCACCAACATCAGGATGAGGAAGTCACGATGAAGCAGTCTCTATGGACACTCACGTTTGCCGCAATGCTACCGTTCACCACTGCCGCAATGGCAGAGACCGTGCCGCAAGGCTATCAGCTTGAACAAGTGCTGATTATGAGCCGTCATAACTTACGAGCACCGCTGGCAAACAATGGTAGCGTACTGGAACAATCCACCCCCAATACATGGCCGGAATGGGAAGTGCCTGGTGGGCAATTAACCACTAAAGGTGGGGTGCTTGAGGTGTATATGGGCCACTATATGCGTGAGTGGCTGGCGGAGCAGAAACTGGTCACCTCAGGAGAATGCCCGGCGCCGGGCACCGTTTATGCTTATGCCAACAGTCTGCAACGTACGGTCGCGACCGCGCAGTTCTTTATCACCGGCGCGTTTCCGGGGTGTGATATTCCCGTGCATCATCAGGACAAAATGGGGGTAATGGACCCGACATTTAATCCGGTTATCACCGATGGATCCGCCGAGTTTAGCGAGAAGGCAATTAAAGCGATGGAGGCCCGGCATCAGCAGGATTCGCTGGGTGAAAGCTATCAATTACTGGAAAAAATCGTCCGCTATGACCAGTCACCTTCTTGTAAAGAGAAGCAGGTCTGCTCACTGACAACGGCCAGTGATACCTTTAGTGCGCCTGTACAACAGGAGCCCGGTGTTTCCGGACCGCTGAAAATCGGCAATTCCCTGGTGGATGCCTTCACATTGCAGTATTACGAAGGCTTCCCGTTGGATCAGGTTGCGTGGGGTGAGATCACTACCGCGCAGCAATGGCGTTTGCTCTCGAAGATCAAAAATAGCTATCAGGATGCCCTGTTCACGTCACCTGATGTGGCGCGTAATGTGGCGAAACCCCTGGTGAAATATATCGATAAAGCGCTGGTAACCGACGCAGCAAACACGCCGAAAGTGACACTGCTGGTGGGTCATGATTCCAACATCGCATCGTTACTGACCGCACTTGATTTTGCGCCGTATCAGCTTCATGACCAGTATGAGCGCACCCCTATTGGTGGCAAGATTGTCTTCCAGCGCTGGTATGACAGCCAGCGCAAGCGCGAACTGATGAAAATTGAGTATATCTACCAGAGCAGCACCCAGTTGCGTAATGCGGATGTACTGACCCTGAAAGCCCCGGCGCAACGTGTGACGCTGGCGCTGAAAGCGTGTCCGATTGATAAAGAGGGATTTTGTCCGCTGGAGAAATTCAATGCGGTGGTGAACGCAGCAGCGAAATAAAAAAATCCCCCGCGCAGGCGGGGGAGATTCTGATCAAACGTTTTGCCGCTCAATCGTTTGTTCACCCCAGAAGAGCGAATCTTTGTCGGTTTTTTCGAAGGCACGAATCAGTACCTCGTCGCTGCCTTCCTCCCAAATTTTTTCCGCCAGCGCCTCGTCATAACCTGCAACCTCGAAGATCGCTTCTGCAATTTCCGGTGAGGTGTTGCGTAAGCTGGCCCATTCCCCAACGTGGTGGGCTTTAGTTTCTTGATTAGGCATTCATCTCCTCCTTTGGAAGCTTAGCCGTTCAGTTTGACTGCCAGACCGGCAACGTATTCACCCTGGTAGCGGGCAATCGCCAGTTCTTCCGGGCTTGGCTGACGCGAACCGTCGCCCCCGGCGATGGTCGTTGCGCCGTAGGGAGTGCCGCCGCGTACCTGAGAAACGTCAAACAGCTCTTGCGCAGCGTAACCGATGGGCACAATGACCATGCCATGATGCGCAAGGGTAGTCCATGTGGATGAAATAGTGTGCTCCTGGCCGCCGCCGGTTCCCGTAGAGCTAAAGACGCTGGCCAGTTTGCCGTAAAGCGCACCGGAGGCCCACAGCCCGCCAGTCTGGTCAAGGAAGGTACGCATCTGGCCGGACATATTGCCAAAGCGGGTAGGGGTACCAAAAATGATGGCATCGTACTCAGCCAGCTCCTGCGGCGTGGCGACTGGCGCGTTCTGGGTTTTGCCGCCGGCTTTCAAAAACAGTTCGGCTGACATCGTTTCGGGCACACGCTTGATAACCACCTCTGCGCCTGACACTTTCTCTGCGCCTTCTGCTATTGCATGGGCCATGGTTTCGATGTGTCCATACATGGAATAATAAAGCACCAGTACCTTAGCCATTTTCATCACTCCTCGTTTTGACGTTATCAGGCGGCATTTTGCCGCGTCCACTTAAGCGTATGCCCTCGCGGGCAGAGTGCAAATTTGAACGACATTTCCTTGATTGATAACAAGTTGACTGGCGGCGTTGCGATAAGCGCTTGCGGCCTCCATTTCTGCAAGCTCTGAGCAATTAAATAACACGCCAAAATGCCCCTTATGATGACGACCAGATATCCGACACTCCGTTTGTTTTTTGTCGTACAGAGGGGGTGAGCAGTTGTGTTTGATGTCAACCAGGAAGGGGGCTTCAGAGACGCACGATGGTTGTAGGTGATGGACGTCCGCTATGAGCGAGAAGCTGACATTGCTAACAACATTCCGTGTGAATCAACGGGGCATAGGTTAATCGACTCATTATACAATCAAGCCAGCTAAGTGCTTGTAGGGTCCATCCAGTACATCTAACCCCATATGTTTAGCTAGTGCTATGGCTTCATCATATTCAGTTTGGCTAAGCTGTACATCATACTCACAAATATGTTCGCATAAGATTTCAAAGGCTAATGGTTCTTCGTTAAAGTTTATATAGTCCAAAGCACCTTCAAGTAAAAAAGGCTCTAATCTGCCTTCAAATGCCTTTCCAAACTCCCTTATTCGATTAGCAAACATTTTTTAAAATTCCTCAATTGACGTGCTCTCCATAAATTAACATATATCAATGTCCGCTCTTGGCACAGAGCGGATGAACTAACTGAGTTGAAGGTCCGCTGTGAGCGATCTACGGACATTGCTAACAGCGCTTTGTGTCAATTAACCGGGAGCATGCCACTGGATGTCGAACGCGCTGCAGCATCAGTAAAAACACAGGACAAGTTTAGAGCCATCCCGGTTCTGCTTTAAACATACAAGCATGTTGAAATCACCCTGCGCCGGGATGTTATCGGACGGTGAGTCATTGTGTTTCACTGATGCGGATGCCGAGAGAGCGGACAAGCGCTGGCTCGGTATTCCATTGATTAATATCTTATTCATGGCGCTGATTTTGTCTGTTGCAATTTGATACATTTCAAACGGAGCCGTTTTTTAAAGCATAAGAGCGGCTTAACATTTTTCCGCTGAAAAATTCAACAGTTTGCCCGATTTCCTGTTGCAGGATATTACGATTCGCTGGCTGATCAACCTTATTCTACTAAGCTTAGTTTCACGTGGCGAAGACATCGGCACATCGGTGTCGCCGCGCGGTGAAAGAATCCTCTTTTACTGAATGCAGTATGATGTCTAATGTTTCACAAAACCGGAGGTCAGAAATGGCAAACCATCGTGGTGGTTCAGGTAATTTCGCTGAAGACCGTGAAAGAGCATCAGAAGCAGGTCGTAAAGGTGGCCAGCATAGTGGGGGTAATTTTAAAAATGACCCACAACGTGCCTCGGAAGCTGGTAAGAAAGGGGGCAAAAGCAGTCACGGTAGCCGCAGCAGCTAGGGTGTAAGTGTTGTGGTCACGGTTAATGATTATACCGTCACCGTCTGCTCGCCGCCGGGTTTTGCCCGGCGGTTTTTTTGAGTTGAAGAAATGTGCCGCAGGTCGCAAACTAGGCGGTTTCCGTTAACCGGTTTGCAACATGCGTACTTCGCGATTTCAGTTCTCCGTTAAGCCTCAGGAAGCACTCCTGATCCTCATCACCATGTTCTGGGGCGGGACATTCCTGGCCGTGCAATATGCGGTCACCATGAGCGGCCCGTTCTTTTTTGTCGGCCTGCGCTTCGCGACTGCTGCGCTGGCGGTGGGGTTACTCTCCTTTAATGTGCTGAAAGGCATCACCTGGCTTGAGGTTAAAGCCGGTGTCGCCATCGGTGTGGCGATTGCGCTGGGTTACAGCCTGCAAACCTGGGGATTACAGTCTATTCCCAGCAGTAAATCGGCTTTTATTACCGCCATGTACGTTCCGCTGGTACCGCTGTTACAGTGGCTATGCCTGGGACGGATTCCGGGTCTGATGTCCTGCGCTGGCATTTTGCTCGCATTTATTGGACTGATTTTATTGGCCGGGCCGGATGGCAATATGCTGGCACTGGGGAAAGGCGAAATCATTACGCTGGTGGGCGCGGTGGCGATTGCCGCTGAGATCATTTTAATCAGCGCCTGGGCCGGTAAAGTTGATGTGCGTCGCGTGACGGTTGTGCAACTGCTGACCGCATCGCTGGTGGCGTTCGCGGCAATGGCGCCAGCCGGAGAATCCCTTCCTGAGATCTCTGTGCCGCTACTGGGACTGGCGGCAGGGCTGGGCATTTTCAGCGCGATTATTCAGGTCACCATGAACTGGGCGCAGCGCAGCGTCTCGCCGACCCGCGCCACGGTTATCTACACCGGGGAACCGGTGTGGGCAGGTATTTTTGGCCGCATGGCCGGAGAACGCTTGCCGCTGCTGGCGATGCTTGGCGGCGTGTTTATTGTCATCGGTGTGCTGGTCAGCGAGCTGAAATTAAAAAAGAAAACGGCGCCGATTAAAGCGCCGGAAACGTCGGCTGAAGCGGAGTCCTGATCAGCAGGCCGGGCGCATCAGCGTGTGGTAATGACGGTTAAACCATACCAGGCCTTCCGGGGCCGGGTGGTGGACGATAGCCTGAATCTCACAAAACAGAATATCGTGCGTCCCCACACTCACCACCTGCGTAATGTGGCAATCGAAGGAGGCCAGCGCCCCTTCCAGGCGTGGACATCCCGTTTCACCGGTTTGCCATTGCGCGGCGGCAAAGCGCTCCGCCATCGCCGTTTTACCGCCAAATAAGTTCGACAGCGACTCCTGGCCCGCGGCCAGCGTATTCACGCACAGCGCCCGGTTCTGATTAAACACCGGCCAGACCGATGCTGCACGATTCAGGCAGACCAGAAGCGTGGGCGGTGAATCGGTCACGCTGCACACGGCGCTGGCCGTAAACCCCGCCTGGCCTGCGTCGCCGTCGGTGGTGATAATATTGACCGCAGCCCCTACACAAGTCATGGCGTCGCGGAATGTCTGTTGATTAATCGCCATCATCACCTCTCAAATAAGCTGGCAAGCGTCGTTGAACGCCAGTCGCGGCAGGCGGCCAAACAGTTTGCCGGGATCGCCATAGCCGATATTGACCAGCAAATTACTGCGCCAGGGGGTATCGCTGAAAAATGTCTTATCCACCAGCGCACGGTCGAAGCCGGACATCGGCCCGGTATCCAGCCCCAACGCCCGGCAGGCGGCAATAAGGTAAGCTGCCTGCATGCTGCTGTTACGAAACGCGGTCTCTTCTGCCAGTTCCGGGCTTGAGGTAAACCAGCTTCGCGCATCACCGTGGGGGAAGAGTTCCGGCAGCCGCTCATAGAATTCAGCGTCCCAGGCGACAATGGCCGTCACCGGAGCGCTGAGGGTTTTAGCGAGATTGCCGCTCGACAATGCCGGACGCAGCCGCTCTTTACCTTCTTCGCTACGGATAAATACAAAACGTGCCGGGCTACAGTTAGCCGACGTCGGTCCCATTTTTACCAGTTCATAAATCTCGGCGAGTGTTGCATCGCTAACCGGTCTCTCCTGCCAGCCGTTGTGGGTGCGGGCGTCATAAAACAGGGTATTCAGCGCGCTCTGGCTCACGGCTTCACTCATAACAACTCCTTTTCGGCAATGGGCAGTAAGGTTTCCAGCCCGCTGAGTAACAGGGTATTAAAGGCGTCACTGTCGGTGACATTACAGGCGTGTCCGCCACGTTCCATCAGTCGAATCTCACTGTGGGGTAACGCGTCGTGCAGCGTTTGTGAACAGGTCCAGGGCACCAGCAGATCGTCCCGTGAACAGATAATCAATGCAGGGCAGCGAATCTGCGCTGCTGTGGCGCTAAAGTCGGCGCGTTTCAATGCGTTAAGGCGTCGGCGTAGGTTGTGCTCCCCCTGAAAATGGGCCAGCGCGAGGGCTTCCTCCGCCTCCACGCGCGGGGCGTGCTCCTCCAGCCAGTCGGCGGGGTAAAGAAACAGTGGCTGCGCTTCAACCCACGCCTGTGCGCCGCCTGCCTGCAATAAGCGCTCACGGACATGAAAACAGCGGCGGGTATGATCGCTCAGTTGCAGCCAGCCGTTGACCAGTACCAGTGCGCTGATGCTGCGGGGGTAATCCTGCGCCAGTTGCAACCCCACTAACGCCCCCAGCGCGTGTCCAATCACAGAAAAACGGTTGATGCCCGCCTCTTGCAGTGCGCTTAGCAGCTCTGCGGCCATATCCGCCATACTGTAGCCGTCCGGCAGTGTCGCCGGGTTATTGCCGGTGCCGCTTTGATCGTAGCTGACCACCTGAAAGCGGTTTTGCAGGGCCGCCATTTGCGCCAGCCAGTAGCTGCCATTGCCGCCCAGACCGGCAGTTAACACCACCACGGGAGCACCCGCAAAGGGCGGGTCACTGAGGATCAATTTCATGCCTGCCTCACTTTGCGATATGCGCGACGGTGGCGATTTCGACCAGTGCCTCCGGCTTAACCAACCCGCACTGGATACAAAAACGGGCGGGCTTATCGCCGGGGAAGAATTCTGCATAGACTTCGTTAATCGCGGCGTAATTTTTCCAGTCGGTGATAAAAATACTGTTGAACGTCACGTCCTCCATCGAGCCGCCCGCCGTTTCGATAACGGTACGAATCGTCTCCAGCACGTGACGGGTTTGCGCCTTTGGGTCGCCGGGGTAAACCACATTGTTTTGCTTATCAAACGGCAGCGTCCCGGAGACATAGACCACACCATCTGCCAGCGTACCGGGCACAAACGGTGCGATTGGGGTGGTGGTTCCGGGGGGAATAATGACCTGTTTTGGCATGGTGTTCTCCTTAAGCAATTTTGACCCGAGGCTGAGGGGAAAGGGCATCGCAGAATGTCCCGACATCGCTGACCCAGCCAAAGAACGTTTCGATGTTAAAAAGCGCGGCCTGTTGGGCGAAGGCCGGGCCAGCCTGATGGGTGGCGTCTTCCAGCACAACGCCGAAATACTCAAGGAAAAAGCCATCGCGCAGTGTCGATTCCACGCAAACATTGGTGGCGATCCCGGTAAACACCAGATGACGAATGCCACGGCTGCGCAAGATGCTGTCCAGTGGGGTATTAAAAAAGCCGCTGTAGCGGGGCTTTGGCAGTACAATATCGCCTTCTTGCGGTATCAGTTCGTCCACCAACTGATAATCCCAGCCGCCTTTCGCCAGTAGTTTTCCCTGTAACTCAGGACGCTTGCGCATGGTTTTGAGCGCATTGGATTTGTGCCAGTTCGGTGAACCTGGCCCACCGGCTTCCACGTACTGCTCATCCCAGCCATTCTGGAACCAGATAATGAGCATGCCCGCGTCGCGCGCGGCGGCAACGGCGGTCTTAATCTTCTCAATCACCGGCGCGGTGGCGGAAACATCAAACCCTGCGAG
Organism: Phytobacter ursingii; assembly: GCA_901456055.1. Classification (GTDB taxonomy): domain Bacteria; phylum Pseudomonadota; class Gammaproteobacteria; order Enterobacterales; family Enterobacteriaceae; genus Phytobacter; species Phytobacter ursingii. Next base: position 584,729 of record CABDWT010000018.1, on the reverse strand, counting down.
GTCGAGATACCCCCCTTTCGTGGCATAGGCATTTTGCATATCCACCACAATCAGCGCGCTCTGCGCCGGGTCGAAATGTAGCGAATCGGGGCGGGCATTAAGCGTAATCATCAGGCGACCTCACGAGTGGGGGTAGGGATCTGGCTGCGACAGTTCATCAGTGGCTGGATGCGCTCACCGAAGGCTTCGATGCCAGTCAGGAAATCATCAAATGTCAGCAGCACGCCGTCGGTGCCAGGAACGGTGGCAACCTCATCAAGCAGACGCGCGACGGTGGCATAGGAGCCGACAAGCGTCCCCATATTGATATTGACGGCGGAGGTGGGATCGGCCATCTGGCGCACGTTCGTATCACTGCCCGAGCGGGTGTCTTTCTGACTTTGCTCGGTCAGCCACGCCAGGGCTTCATCATCCGCGCCTGCCTTGTAGTGCTCCCATTTGGCGCGTGCGGCTTCGTCAGTTTCGTCTGCGATGACCATAAACAGCACGTATGAGCCCACCTCGCGCCCGGTCTTTTGTGCCGCTTCGCGCATCCGCTCTGCGGTAGGCGCAAATGCCGTAGGGGTATTAACCCCTTTGCCGAAGCAGAAGTTGTAATCAGCGTATTGCGCTGAAAATGCCATCCCGGCATCGCTTTGCCCCGCGCAAATCACTTTCATCGGCTGCGACGGCTGCGGGCTGACGCGACAGTCATTCATGGTGAAAAACTCACCTTTGAAATCACTTTTCCCGGTGCCCCACAAATCCCGCAGGACCTGAACATACTCGGTCAGGTAGTCATAACGGCGAGCGAAGTACTCATCGCCGGGCCAGATGCCCATCTGGTCATACTCTGGTTTTTGCCAGCCCGTGACCAGGTTGACGCCGAAACGACCGCCTGAAATAGAGTCGATGGTGGAGGCCATGCGCGCCACAATGGCGGGCGGCAGCGTTAAGGTGGCGGCGGTGGCGTAGATCTGAATCCGTGATGTCACCGCAGCCAGTCCGGCCATCAGGGTGAAGGACTCCAGATTGTGATCCCAGAATTCTGTTTTGCCGCCAAAACCACGCAGCTTGATCATCGACAGAGCAAAGTCGAAGTGATAATGCTCGGCCTTTTGCACAATCGCCTTATTGAGTTCAAAGGTCGGTTTGTATTGCGGCGCATGGGTGGAAATCAGCCAGCCGTTGTTGCCAATCGGAACGAAAACACCAATTTTCATCTCGTACCTCGCGTTGTCGGTTGAACGTCGGGCGTGGCATTGCATCCTGCACTCTCCTGTGAGCCTCGCATCAACGATTTAGCAAAGGGAATGCCAGGTTTGAAAAGTGCATTGTTATTAGTGTGTTAAACAAAAGTTGATGAAATGCAGATTAAAAAAGTGGACTAAATGGTCAAAAACGGTGCACAAAAAACAGGCGCACTTGCGCCATGGCTGTGCAGGGGTCGAGTCGGCTCGCGCCATTTGATATGCTGAGAAAAATCAGTAAGGAGAAAAGCATGGCGCAGGATACGGCAAAAAAAACGGGCAAACGGACCCGGGCGGTGAACGAGAAAAAAGAGGCCATTCTGGCTGCGGCGCTCGAGACCTTTTCCTTGTATGGCATTCACGGCACGCGCATTGAAAAGGTGGCGGAGCGGGCGGGGGTGTCAAAAACCAATCTTCTCTACTATTACCCGTCAAAAGAAGCGCTCTACCTTGCCGTGTTGCGCCACATTCTCGCTATCTGGCTGGCGCCGTTAAAAGCGTTTCGCGAAGACCTTACCCCGCTGGTGGCGATTCAGGAGTACATTCGCTTAAAGCTTGAAGTCTCGCGTGACAATCCCCAGGCGTCACGTCTGTTCTGCATGGAGATGCTGCAAGGCGCGCCGGTGCTGAAAGAAGAGCTGGAAGGTTCGCTGAAAGCGCTGGTGGAAGAGAAATCGGCGATCATTGCCGGTTGGGTAGCCAGCGGCAAGCTGGCGCCGATCGACCCGCATCATCTGATCTTTATGATTTGGGCCTCAACCCAGCATTATGCCGATTTCGCCACGCAGGTAGAGGCGGTGACCGGCACAACGCTACAGGATGAGGCCTTTTTTCAGCGCACGGTAGAAAACGTGCAGCGGATGGTGACCGAAGGCATCCGCGTGCGTTAGTTGGCGGGCGGGAAAGGGCAGCTCAGGTCGCCCTCGCCGCACTGTAGCAGAGACGAAAGCCAGGCTTCGCGTTCGTTGGTTTTATCGGTCAGGCACTGGTTGATGACCATGGGCTGTGCGCTGCCTTCTTCGGCGCCGGAGCCGATAAACGCGCAGTCGGCATCGCGTACGGCAATCCAGTTTTTCTGCGCTTTTTTAAGTAACTCACGCTGTTGCGGCGCGGCGCGTTTTAGTGCCGTCTGCCAGGTCTGGTTGAGCTTTTTGTCCGCCGCCTGGTATTGACCGGCGCTACACATGTTCATTTCTGTCTGCGAGGTGGCATTGTCGCAGTCCTCCGCCAGTGCGCTGGCGCTGACCAGCAAAACCACCCCTGCAATCAATAAACGTTTCATATTTTCTCCGTATAAAAAAATGCCGGATAGCATTGTGCGTATCCGGCATACGGTACTACGGCATCGCGTTGAATTGTAGCCCCGGTATAAAGTACATTACCGGGAAATTTCTCATCCTCAGCCGATGGTCATCAGGCTGGCATTCCCGCCTGCGGCCGCGGTGTTAACGCTCAGCGAACGCTCCAGCCATAAGCGCTCCAGCAAAATATTGCTCTCACCGCGGGCGAAGCCCTGCACCGAGATAATGGCGCCATCGCGCGTGGCGATATGTCCACACAGTTCGCGTAGCTGATCGGAGTCACCGTGATAGATAACCGCGTCAAACGGCTGCGAAAGCAGGCCATCGACCGCGGCCAGCGTAATCCTTGCGCGGACAATCTCCGGCAATGCGTCACGCAGGGTGCGGTGGAGTTCGTCATCCGGCCACAGCACCCGGCAGCCGCTGGCGAGCGCCGCCGCAAGCTGAGTCAGGCTATCCTCCGGGTTATCGGCCATGCAGAGAACCGACTCGCGAGGCAATAATGTCCAGGTATTGCGTTCGCCGGTAGGGCCGGGTAAGACGCGCTGGATCCCGGTCTGGGCCAGTTCGCCAAACTGCCGGCAAATCGCCTGCAACGCTGGTTTATCTTCGGCCCATTGTGTCAACGCATCCAGCGGTTGGATCAGGGTTGGTTTAAGCTGCGCATCAAGCGGGAAGCGGGCATCATGACGTGACAGTGTCTGCCTGATGGCCGTTTCCGGGCGGCTGGCGAGCAGGCGATACAGGTACAGCGGCCCGCCAGCTTTTGGCCCGGTGCCTGAAAGGCCTTCGCCGCCAAAGGGCTGCACGCCCACGACCGCGCCGACCATATTACGGTTCACATACAGATTGCCGACGTGCGCGCTACCGGTGACCTGGGCGATGGTCTCATCAATACGGGTATGAACGCCCAGCGTCAGGCCATATCCTGCGGCATTAATCTGGCCGACAAGTTTGTCGAGATCGCTACGGCGGTAGCGCACCACATGCAGCACCGGACCAAAGACCTCTTTTTTCAGTTCGTCAACGCTCTCAAGCTCAATCAGCGTTGGCATCACAAAGGTACCGCTTCGCCATTCGCGGGCATCCAGAGTATTTTCATGGGCCGTCTGGAATACCGGGCGGCCTTTCTCGCGCATCGCCTGAATATGTTTCTCGATATTCTCTTTGGCTTCGCGGTCAATAACCGGACCGATATCCGTTGTCAGGCGTCCCGGATTGCCCATTCGACATTCCGCCATCGCGCCGCGCAGCATGGTGAGTGTGTGTTCCGCAATCTCTTCCTGCAGGCAGAGTAGGCGTAGTGCCGAGCAGCGCTGTCCGGCACTATCAAAGGCCGAGGCGAGCACATCGACCACCACTTGCTCGGTCAGCGCCGACGAATCGACAATCATCGCATTAAGCCCGCCCGTTTCGGCGATAAGCGGCGTCGGGCGCCCTTGTGCATCCAGCCGTGTCGCAATGTTGCGCTGCAACAGACTGGCCACTTCGGTTGAGCCGGTGAACATCACGCCGCGCACGCGGTTATCCGCCGTCAGTTGCGCGCCTACGGTTTCGCCACGGCCTGGCAGCAGTTGCAGCACGCCTGGCGGCACGCCCGCTTCACGCAGAATAGCGACGCCCTGTGCGGCAATCAGCGGCGTCTGTTCTGCCGGTTTTGCCAGCACGGTGTTACCGGCCGCCAGCGCGGCAGCGATTTGCCCGGTGAAAATCGCCAGCGGGAAGTTCCACGGGCTGATACAGACTACCGGACCCAGCGGACGGTGGGTTTCGTTGGCGAAATCTTCCCGGACCTGGCCTGCATAATAGCGCAGGAAATCAACCGCCTCGCGGACTTCGGCAATCGCATTACTGAACGTTTTTCCCGCTTCGCGTACCAGAATGCCGAGCAGCGTTTGCATCTGATCTTCCATCAGCACCGCTGCACGCTCCAGGATAGCCGCGCGTTCCTGAGGCGGGGTGGCAAACCAGATGGGCGCGTTATTCACCGCGCTTTCCAGAGCGCGCGCCACTTCACTTCCCGTCGCTTCACGGACATAGCCGACAATATCTTTCGGCTCTGCCGGGTTCACTACGGCTTCCATTTCACCCTCCGCGACCGGGGTTTCCAGCAGCGGTCTGGCCTGCCATTTCTGCGTGGTGCTGTTCAGCAGGGAAGAGGAGAGGGAGGCCAGTCGATGTTCATTGGCCAGATCCAGGCCTGCCGAGTTGATGCGACCCTGACCGTAGAGCCAGCGCGGCAGCGGGATTTTCGGATGCGGCAGGCCAACATGGCCTTCTTGCGTCGCCAGTTTCTCTACCGCCAGTACCGGGTCGGCCACCAGTTCGTCCAGCGGCAGCGAGGTATCGGCAATGCGGTTAACAAAGGAGGTATTGGCCCCGTTCTCCAGCAGGCGGCGTACCAGATAAGCCAGCAATGTCTCATGTGTCCCCACCGGGGCGTAAATGCGACAAGGGCGGTTCAGTTTGCCGTCAGAGATTTTGCCTACCACTTGCTCGTAGAGCGGTTCGCCCATGCCGTGCAGACACTGGAACTCATACTGGCCTGGATAGTAGTTCTGGCCCGCGAGTTGATAGATGGCGGCCAGGGTGTGGGCGTTGTGCGTGGCGAATTGCGGGTAGATCAAATTCGGTACGGCGAGTAATTTTTTCGCGCAGGCCAGATACGAGACGTCGGTGTAGATTTTGCGCGTATAAACCGGATAGCCCTCCAGTCCTTCCATTTGCGCGCGTTTGATCTCACTATCCCAGTATGCGCCTTTCACCAGACGAATCATCAGGCGACGGCGGCTACGCGATGCCAGGTCTGTCAGGTAATCGATGACGAACGGACACCGTTTCTGGTAGGCCTGAATCACAAAACCGATGCCATTCCAGCCCGCCAGTTCTGGTTCGAAACAGAGTTTTTCCAGCAGATCGAGGGAGATCTCCAGCCGGTCAGCCTCTTCGGCGTCGATATTGATACCGATATCATACTGGCAGGCCAACAGTGCCAGTGATTTCAGGCGCGGGTAGAGCTCATCCATCATTCTGTCGTACTGGGCGCGGTTGTAGCGCGGGTGCAGGGCAGAGAGCTTAATGGAGATCCCCGGCCCCTCATAAATGCCGCGGCCATTAGAGGCTTTGCCAATGGCGTGGATCGCCTGCTGGTAAGAGACCATATAGGCTTCTGCATCGGCGGCCGTCAGCGCGGCCTCGCCCAGCATATCGTAGGAGTAGCGGAATCCTTTTTCTTCCAGTTTGCGGGCGTTAGCCAGCGCTTCGGCAATGGTTTCCCCGGTGACGAACTGCTCGCCCATCAGACGCATTGCCATGTCCACACCTTTGCGGATCAGCGGTTCGCCGCTTTTGCCGATAATGCGGTTCAGCGAATGCGACAGGCTGGCTTCGTTATGGGTGGAGACCAGCTTTCCGGTAAAAAGCAGGCCCCAGGTGGCGGCATTGACAAACAGCGAGGCGCTGCGGCCAATATGCGACTGCCAGTTACCGTTGCTGATTTTGTCGCGGATCAGCGCATCGCGGGTGGCCTTATCGGGAATGCGCAACAGCGCTTCTGCCAGGCACATCAGCGCCACCCCTTCTTGCGAAGAAAGTGAAAATTCTTGCAGCAAACTCTGTACCATACCCGCCCGGCCGGAGGCGGTCTTTTGGTTACGCAGCTTCGCCGCCAGCTGGCTGGCTAACTGCTGGGTGTTTTCTGCGATCGGCTGAGGAAGACGCGCCTGTTCAAGCAACATCGGAACCGCATCGGTTTCCGGGCGACGCCAGGCGGCGGTGATCGCAGCACGTGAGACCGACTGCGGCAAAATATTCTCGGCGAATTCGAGGAAGGGCTGTGCGCTGTCATCAGCGTTGCTATCAACCTCGTCGCTTTCGGCGTACTGACCAGCATGGGTTGCAGGCAGCTCAGGAATCATTTCGTTATTTTCGAGTTTTTCCAGATAGCTAAAAATAGCCTGCTTAATCAGCCAGTGTGGTGTGCGGTCAATTGATGCAGCAGCGGCTTTCAGTCGCTCACGCGTCGCATCATCAAGTTTAACGCCCATGGTGGTGGTACCCATGTTTTTCTCCTGCAATTTTTGTTGTGAGCAGACTATCCATCATGTTGCAACTTTGTGCAACCTTGTTAAATGTGACTGGGTTAACAAGGTGAATATTGAACGATAAGTTAATTGTATGTGACCAAAATTTGCATACTGGATTACTGTTAAAGACGGGTTAGTTTGCGGTAGATAACACTTTTTTAAGGTGCAACCGTCAAAAGTGTGACATGGTGCAACCTGATGGAAAATAGTGACGGTTTCGGGATGAAATTAATGTAAATGCTGTGTTAAATCATTTGTGAATAACCGGGGCTTCCGGCAGGATACGGTCGCTTCATAACAACAATCACATCGCTACCCCGTTCCGGTGGTGTAGATAACGGGTAAAATCCTGGAGACTTTTATTGATGGCAATTAGCACACCGCTGCTGGTGACTTTTCTCATTTATATCTTTGGCATGATTCTCATCGGGTTCTTTGCCTGGCGTTCGACGAAAAACTTTGATGACTATATTTTAGGCGGTCGTAGTCTGGGGCCGTTAGTAACTGCGTTATCGGCAGGGGCATCGGACATGAGCGGCTGGTTGCTGATGGGGCTGCCCGGTGCCATTTTCATCTCCGGCATTTCTGAAAGCTGGATTGCCATTGGCCTGACGCTCGGCGCTTGGGTTAACTGGAAGCTGGTGGCAGGCCGTCTGCGCGTGCATACCGAAGTCAATAATAATGCCCTGACGCTGCCGGATTATTTTACCGGCCGTTTTGAAGATAAAAGCCGCCTGCTGCGTATTATCTCGGCGGTGGTCATTCTGCTGTTCTTCACTATTTACTGTGCTTCCGGCATCGTGGCGGGCGCGCGTCTGTTTGAAAGTACCTTTGGCATGACATACGAACATGCGCTGTGGGCGGGTGCTGCGGCAACCATCCTCTATACCTTTATTGGCGGTTTCCTGGCGGTAAGCTGGACCGATACCGTACAGGCGAGCCTGATGATTTTCGCCCTGATCCTGACCCCGGTGATTGTGATCCTCTCTGTTGGCGGCCTTGCGGATTCGCTGGAGGTTATCAAACAGAAAAGCATCGAAAATATCGACATGCTGAAAGGGCTCAATTTTGTCGCCATTATTTCGCTGATGGGCTGGGGGCTGGGATACTTTGGTCAGCCGCATATTCTGGCGCGCTTTATGGCAGCGGACTCTCACCACAGCATCGTCCATGCACGCCGTATCAGTATGACCTGGATGGTTCTGTGTCTTGCCGGAGCCGCTGCCGTGGGCTTCTTTGGAATTGCTTATTTTAATAACCACCCTGAGCAGGCTGGCGCGGTCAATCAGAACGCCGAGCGCGTGTTCATTGAACTGGCGCAGATCCTGTTTAATCCGTGGATTGCCGGGGTGTTGCTGTCGGCGATTCTGGCGGCAGTTATGTCTACCCTGAGCTGCCAGTTGCTGGTGTGCTCCAGCGCACTGACGGAAGACTTCTACAAGGCTTTCCTGCGTAAAAACGCGGGGCAGACTGAGTTGGTCTGGGTTGGCCGCGTGATGGTGCTGCTGGTGGCGCTGGTGTCGATTGCGCTGGCGGCGAACCCGGACAACCGCGTGCTGGGCCTGGTCAGCTACGCATGGGCCGGTTTCGGTGCGGCCTTTGGCCCGGTGGTGCTGTTCTCGGTCATGTGGTCGAAAATGACCCGCAACGGCGCGCTGGCCGGGATGGTTATCGGTGCGGTGACGGTTATCGTCTGGAAGCAGTTTGCCTGGCTGGGGCTGTATGAAATTATCCCTGGCTTCGTGTTTGGCAGCATCGGCATTGTGGTGTTTAGCCTGCTGGGTAAAGCGCCGTCCGCAGAAATGGAAAAACGCTTCGCTGAAGCGGATGCCCATTACCGCTCCGCGCCACCGTCGCGTTTACAGGCTGAGTAAACGCTGATGCGTTCCCTCTCCCTGTGTAAGGGAGAGGGAGTGGCGATGAAATTGTTACAGAAGACATTTCGGATTTTCACCCTGTCTCCTGCAGAACCCCCTTGTTCTCCGTAATACTAAAAGGAAGTTGCCTTACCAGGCGCGGACATCCTAAACCCTCGCCTGGAATGCGCCTCCTGCGTCCGGTATCCTTCCTGGATACAAAATATCCCCAGCGACAACTCCCTTCTTTATAACTGCACGCCAGCGATACTGTTTTCCATGGAGGGAAATATGTTCAGACGCGCAGTCTGCTTTTTTTGTTTTTCAGTCATCTTGCTCACTTCCGTTTCCGTCGCGTATGCGGGCATTACGCTTAATGCCACCCGCGTGATTTACCCGGAAGGGAAAAATGAGGCGACGCTGGGCATCAAAAATGATTCCTCTGCGCCGCGTCTTATCCAGACGTGGGTGAATGCGGGTGAAGGCAATAACGTAACGCCGCCGTTTATTATCATGCCGCCCATTTTTCGTGTTGATCCTGGGAAGGGTCAGTCCTTGCGCATTCATTTTACCGGCGGCGACATTCCCCGCGACCGGGAGTCGGTGTTCTGGATAAATGTACTGGAGGTCAGCCCGACGCCTCCGGGTAAAAAGGCCGGGACACAGAATGTCATGCAGTTCCCGGTGCGTTCGCGGCTGAAATTGTTTTACCGACCGAAGGATCTACCGGGTTCACCAAAGGAGGCTGTTTCAACGCTGCAATGGCGCCTGCTGCCGGGAAAAGAGGGTGTTCAACTTGAATGTACTAATCCCTCCGCATTCAACGTTTCCTTTCACGATATCCGGCTGACGCAACCCTCTGATATAGATAAAACAAAAAAGAGCGGTATGTGCCCGGCGAAGGGGCGGGTGATATTTAAGCTATCAAATACCGGGCGATTAACGCAGGGAACGGTCTTTTTTGCCGTTATAGATGATAATGGCAGCTTTGAAATGCACGAAGCGCATTATCGTAACTGATATTACTTTATTTCAGGGAGGAGAAAATGAAATTATATAGAGTATTATTACACTTAATGACACTACTTATTAGTATAACGAGTACGGAGGTGATGGCAAGTTGTACTCCTTATGTCTATAGTTACACGACCGCTAGTTTTGCGACGAAGACCTATACGGTAGCAAAAAATCAAATGCCAAATACGCCGATAGGGGAACCGATTATCCTGACAGCAAGTACTAGTACTATTGGAACATATACTTGTACAGGATCTACCTGGTATTTCTATCAAAGCTTAAGTGGTCTGCCTGCATCTGATTATCCGGGGATCTACAAAACAAGTGTGCCGGGAATTGGTATGAAACTGACGGCATATTCTCCTTACGACTCACGTGTAATAAATGCCGTTGTTGGTATTACCCCCAACCGATGGTTTACACCGTATTATTGTCCTGGGTGTCATAATTTTTCCTCAACCTCCGGAAGTTATCTCCTGCAATTTTATGTTATCGACTCGGTGCAAACAGGAGATGTTGTCCTGAATGGTGCCTATATTAATGGCTGGGTAAATGATTCCGATTCAAGAGGCCAATATTCAGGATCCTTTAGTATAAGCGGAACGGTTAAATTCAGAGCCGGCTCCTGTACCACCCCGAACATTACCGTTAATCTCAACAAGCATGCTGCCTCAGATTTTGCCTCGGTGGGCGCAACCAGTGCCCCCGTGCCCTTTAATTTTGAAATCAACGACTGCGATCCGGGGCTAAATTCGGTGAGTTATACCTTCCAGCCCGCTTCTGGGGTAACGCTACAGGGCTCCGGTAATAATCAGTATCTGACGCTCGACAGCAATTCAACGGCCAGCGGTGTCGGCGTACAGGTGCTGTATGAGGATGGCATCACTGCCGTGCCGTTTAACACGAAAACGGCCTTTTCAGGCTATAACACCTCGACGGGCGGCAGTTACACCATTCCGATGAAAGCCCGCTATGTGCGTACCGGCACCATCAGTGCGGGAACGGCAAACTCGGCGGCGGAATTCGTGATGGCGTATGAATGAGTGTATTGCTATCGCCCGGCGGTTGACTCTGTCGGGCGGTGATTTAGTCTTCTAAAAACAAGTCACCTGATAAATCATAAGTAATATTCCTCATAAAATTGTTACAGACTGAGCCGGGAGACATATTTAACGCCATCCAGGAGCCTTCATTTTCCTGGTAAAAAATGGTAAGCACCCGTGGCCCGGCTTACAAACTCGGTCAATCGGCGCGTTGCAGATACCCCTCTCAGCCTGTAACCTTCATGGATATAATATCTCCCCAGCGACAACTCCCTTCTTTATAACTGCACGCCAGCGAAACTGTTTTCCATGGAGGGAAATATGTTCAGACGCGCAGTCTGCTTTTCAGTCATATCACTCATGTCTCTTCCCGGCGCTCAGGCCGGTATTCAGCTTGATGCCACCCGCGTGATTTACCCGGAGGGGAAAAAAGAAACGACGCTGGGCATTAAAAATGAAGCCAGCGACCCCCGGCTGATTCAGTCATGGGTGGATGCGGGTGAAGGCAATGACGTAACGCCGCCGTTTATTATTACACCGCCGATTTTCCGCATCGACCCCGGCAAAGGGCAGTCGCTGCGTATCAGTTTTATTGGAGGCGAGATTCCCCGTGACCGGGAGTCGGTGTTCTGGGTGAATATTCTGGAGGTCAAACCGCAGCCGCAAGGTAAAAAGGCCGGGACGGAGAATTATATTCAGTTCCCGGTGCGCACACGGCTGAAATTGTTTTACCGGCCAGAGGGATTGCCGGGTTCACCGGAAGAGGCGGTTTCGCAACTGCGCTGGCGGCGGGGAAAGCATAATGCAATCGAGTGCATAAACCCCAGCGCATTTACTCTCTCTTTTCAGGATATCCGGCTGACGCCGCCTTCCGGGGCGAAAGATATCCGACAAAGTGGAATGTGCCCGGCAAAAGGACAACAGGTATTTCTTCTGCCGGGAAAGGAACAGGCCGCGCAGGGGAAAGTCTTTTTTACCACTATCAATGATTATGGCGGCTATACCCGGCATGAAGCCGTTTACCATCACGAATAATATAACCTCGTGTGCGCTCCTTATGGGGCAGGGAAATACATGATGAAGATAATCCGTTTTATTGTGAAATTCGCGCTTTTCTCAGGGCTGCTTGTATTAAGCCCGCTGTGCCAGGCATATTGTTCTATAAGCAGCGGGGGGCCGCAGACTATCTGGGGGAACCCCCTGCCTGCAACACGCTCTGTCCCGGCAACGTTGACAAAGGGGCAAACCATTGGCGATTCTTTCGCGGTCGGCTGGGGGACGGGGCCTTATATATATGTTAACTGTAATACATCGACTATTTACGAACTTCTCACGAAAGGGAGTGTGTCATACGTTACAACAATGAGTAGTGGTTATGTGTTATTTGATACCGGGGTACCCGGTGTGGGTATAAGAATGTGGAGCGCTTACAATTCTGTGCCGATTACTACCGGCTGGAGTTATTACTATGGACACCCTAATTCTACCAAACCCCAGCCATTCTACTTTCAGACATTGTACGGGCAGTATTACGCTACCGACACCCAAATCACCCCAGGAACAACCACGCTCAGCGGGAAAGATGCCGCCTATGGTTATATGAGTGAATATAGCTCATACGGTCAAGTGAAAGGTGTGACATGGAAATTCTCCGGCAATACCACATTCACCGTCAGATCCTGCAAGACACCGGATATTACCGTTCCACTCGGCTCGCACGCCAGCAATGATTTTGCCGCTGTTGGCAGTACCAGCCAGCCGGTACCGTTTAACTTTCAAATCAACGACTGCGCTGCAGAGATGACCTCGGTGAGCTATACCTTTAAACCCGCCGCGGGGATCACGCTTCAGGGCTCCGGTAATAATCAGTACCTGACGCTCGACAGCAGTTCAACGGCCAGTGGCGTGGGCGTACAGGTGCTGTATGAGGATGGCATTACTGCCGTGCCGTTTAACACAAAAACGGCGTTTTCAGGTTATGTAAAAGCCACGGGCGGCAGCTACACCATTCCAATGAAAGCACGGTATGTGCGCACGGGCACCATCAGCCCGGGCACGGCCAACTCGGCGGCAGAGTTTGTGATGGCGTATGAATAAGCAAAGCTATGCCAGTCACTTGATTAAACGCGGTATTTACGCTCTTATCTCTGTGCTTATAACAATGAGGATAGCGAAATGAAGATTAAGACAGGGGTCACAGCGCTGGTATTCGCGGGTTTACTGGCAGGCTGCGTCGCACAGCCGACAAAACAGGCCGTATCCGCCCAGAGCTGCAAAGCGGACAACCAGATGGAGCAAACCACGCTCTACTTCGGTTTAAGTCGCCCGGCAGGGAAAGACATCACCGCCCATGAGTGGCAGCAATTTGTTGACACGGACGTGACGCCGCGTTTTCGTGATGGCTTAACGGTGTTTGATGCGCGCGGACAGTGGCTGGGTAATGACGGAAAAGTGGCGCGCGAGCCGAGCAAAGCCCTGATGCTGATCCACGGGAAAGATGTTCAGAGTGAGAAGAATATCGAAGCGTTACGGGGAATTTATAAATCGCGCTTTGCGCAGGAGTCCGTGATGCGTGTTGATCAGCCGGTTTGCGTACAGTTCTGATGAAAAAAACGGCGGGTGGGAAGCCCGCCGTGATTTTTTACAATACGACGCCTGCAAAGGCGGCAGAAAGCAGACTCACCAGCGTGGCGCCATAGACCAGGCGCAAACCGAAGCGGGAGACAACATTCCCCTGCTGCGCGTTAAGCCCTTTAATGGCGCCCGCCACGATTCCGATAGACGCGAAGTTGGCGAACGACACCAGGAAGACAGAGAGGATCCCAAGCCCACGCGGCGTCATTTCAGCGGCGACTTTCTGCAGTTCGATCATTGCCACGAACTCGTTCGCCACCAGTTTGGTCGCCATAATGCTACCTGCATGCAGAGCATCCGAAAGCGGAATGCCGACCAGCCACGCCAGCGGGTAGAACACATAGCCAAGAATTTGCTGGAAACTGATGCCAAACAGGGCAGAGAACAGGGCATTGACCGCGCTAATCAGAGCAATAAAACCAATCAACATCGCCAGAATAATCATCGCGACTTTAAAACCGGCCAGAATATACTCCCCCAGCATTTCAAAGAAACTTTGCGATTCATGGAGCTTTTCCAGTTTAATTTCCGGCTCGGCTGCCGGGCGTGCTGGATTGATAATTGACAGGATAATAAAAGTACTGAACATATTCAGGATTAACGCCGCCACCACATATTTAGCATCCAGCATCGTCATGTAGGCGCCGACGATCGACAGCGATACCGTCGACATCGCCGTTGCTGCCATAGTGAACAGGCGACGTGAGGAGAGGTCGGCCAGAATCCCTTTGTATGCAATGAAGTTTTCCGACTGGCCAAGGATCAGCGAGCTGACCGCATTAAATGACTCCAGCTTGCCCATGCCGTTGAGTTTTGACAGCAGCGTGCCGATAAGACGAATAAAAATCGGCAGAATGCGCCAGTGCTGCAAAATACCGATCAATGCGGAAATAAAGATGATAGGGCACAGGACGCCAAGGAAAATAAACGCCAGCCCTTTTTCACTCATACCGCCAAAAACAAATCCGGACCCTTCGCCTGCGAATTTAAGCAGTGTTTCAAAAAAGCCAGAGACATATTTAATCAGGGTTAGCCCGCTTTGCGCATGCAAAAAGAACCATGCCAGCGCAAGCTCAATAATCACCAGTTGCAGAATAAAACGTATGCGAACGTTGCGGCGATCGAAGCTGGTAAGCCATGCCAGAGCCAGTATGACGACCAGCGCCAGCAGAAAATGTAGAAAGTTGATCATAATGGAAAATGTGCAGGTAATTGGGGCGCTCATTTAGCCACAGCCCGTATACTCAGTAAACAAAAAGTTAATGATTTGTAAGCTAACTTTTTGCCATGCAACTGCTGATTCTGCATAACCTGCGTGGCTATCCTCGCTCACCTGCGGTCTGGTTACATCCATTCATTATTCCGATCATTTTTCGCTTGAGTTTCCTTTTGCCGTAATGATAATCACTATCAAAGAAATTTACTTTTCTTTTCAGCAATTGACTATTGATGACAGCAGAGGCATCCGGATGTTTGTTCCATTTCTCATTATGTTACGTGAAGGTCTCGAAGCGGCACTGATCGTAAGTTTGATTGCCAGCTATCTCAAGCGCACCCAGCGCGGACGCTGGATTGGCGTGATGTGGATAGGCGTATTCCTCGCCGCGGCGCTATGTCTGGCGCTCGGCGTCATCATTAACGAAACCACCGGTGAATTCCCGCAAAAAGAGCAGGAATTATTTGAAGGTATTGTCGCGGTGATAGCCGTGGTGATCCTGACGTGGATGGTCTTCTGGATGCGCAAAGTCTCCCGCAACGTGAAAGTGCAACTGGAGCAGGCAGTGGATAACGCTCTCGCAAGCCGTAACAACCACGGCTGGGCGCTGATCATGATGGTTTTCTTCGCCGTGGCGCGCGAAGGGCTGGAATCGGTCTTCTTTCTGCTGGCGGCATTCCAGCAAGATGTGGGGATCTGGCCGCCGGTGGGCGCGGTTCTCGGGCTGGTGACGGCGGTGGTACTGGGCTTCCTCCTCTACTGGGGCGGTATTCGCCTCAACCTTGGCGCGTTCTTTAAATGGACCAGCCTGTTTATTTTGCTGGTTGCGGCGGGGCTGGCGGCGGGGGCGATTCGCGCCTTTCACGAGGCCGGACTGTGGAACCACTTCCAGGATGTGGCGTTTGATCTGAGTAACGTGCTAACCACGCACTCCCTGACGGGCACGCTGCTGGAAGGCATTTTTGGCTATCAGGAAACACCGAGCGTCAGTGAAGTGGGTGTCTGGATCCTCTACTTAATTCCTGCGCTGGTGCTGTACGTGATGCCAACGCGCTCAGGTTCGCAGCCTTCCAGAGCTGCACAATAATAGCGGTAATAGCGGTACCGGGTGATTTTTAGTTACAACATACTTTTAAGAAGGGAAGGGGTCATGGCAATTCATTTTCGTCGTAGTGCGTTACAGGCAGGGATCGCAACGCTGCTTTCTTGTGCGTTTGCTGCCCATGCAGCGGATGTTCCTCAGGTCAAAGTGACCGTCACGGACAAGCAGTGTGAGCCGATGAATCTGACGGTCAATGCGGGGAAAACGCAGTTCCTTATTGTCAACCAGAGCCAGAAGGCGCTGGAATGGGAAATCCTCAAAGGCGTGCTGGTGGTTGAAGAGCGCGAAAACATCGCGCCGGGCTTTAGCCAGAAGCTGACCGCTAACCTGCAGCCGGGTGAATATGACATGACCTGTGGCCTGCTGACCAACCCGAAGGGCAAACTGATAGTGAAAGGCCAGGCGACGGCAGATGCGGCAAAAAGTGAAGCGCTGCTAAGCCTTGGCACCGCCATCACCGATTATAAAGCTTATGTGACGGCGGAAACGGCGGATTTGGTGAAAAACACGAAAGCATTCACCGACGCTGTGAAAGCGGGGGACATTGCGAAAGCGAAAGCGCTGTATGCACCGACCCGTCAGCACTATGAGCGTATCGAACCGATTGCTGAACTGTTCTCCGACCTGGATGGCAGCATCGATGCCCGCGAAGACGATTACGAGAAGAAAGCCGACGATCCGAAATTTACCGGCTTCCACCGTCTGGAAAAAGCCCTGTTTGGCGACAACTCGGTTAAAGGTATGGACACCTATGCTGACCAGCTCTACACCGATGTGCAGGAACTGCAAAAACGCATTAGCGAGCTGGCTTTCCCGCCGTCAAAAGTGGTGGGTGGCGCGGCAGGTCTGATTGAAGAAGTCGCGGCGACCAAAATCAGCGGTGAAGAAGACCGTTACAGCCATACCGATCTGTGGGACTTCCAGGCTAACGTCGATGGCGCGCAGAAGATTGTGAACCTGCTGCGTCCGCAGTTGCAGAAAAACAACGCCGAACTGCTCGGCAAAGTGGATGCGAACTTTAAGAAAGTTGACGCTATTCTCGCGAAATACCGCACCAAAGACGGCTATGAGACCTATGACAAGCTGACGGATGCTGACCGTAACGCGCTAAAAGGGCCGATTACGACACTGGCGGAAGATCTCGCTCAACTGCGCGGTGTGCTGGGTCTGGACTAACTATCATGAATGACAAAGAACAGTACGGCGTCAGCGAGCCTTCGCGTCGCCGTTTATTAAAAGGAATGGGCGCGCTGGGAGGCGCGCTAGCCCTGGCCGGAGGATGTCCAGTGGCGCATGCGGCCAAACCGCAAAGTGCGCCAGGCACGCTTTCACCGGATGCGCGCATGGAGAAACAGCCGTTTTACGGTGTGCATCAGGCGGGAATTTTGACGCCGCAACAGGCATCAATGATGCTGGTGGCGTTTGATGTGCTGGCGACGGACAAAGCCGATTTGCAACGCCTGTTTCGTCTGTTAACGCAACGTATCGCGTTTCTGACCGAAGGTGGCCCGGCGCCGGAAACGCCCAATCCACGCCTGCCGCCCATGGATTCCGGTATTCTCGGGCCGTTTATTGCGCCGGATAATCTGACCATCACCGTTTCGTTGGGCGATTCGCTGTTCGACGATCGGTTTGGCCTGCGTGCGCAAAAACCGAAAAAATTGCAAAAGATGGAGCGCTTTCCCAACGATGCGCTGGTCTCTTCATTGAGCCACGGCGATCTCCTGGTGCAAATCTGCGCCAACACCCAGGATACGGTGATACATGCTCTGCGCGATCTGATTAAGCACACGCCTGATTTATTGAGCGTTCGCTGGAAACGAGAAGGGTTTATCTCTGATCATGCCGCGCGCAGTAAAGGAAAAGAGACGCCGGTCAACCTGCTGGGCTTTAAGGATGGAACGGCAAACCCGGACAGCAGCGATACCGCGCTGATGGATAAGGTCGTATGGGTGACCAACGATCAGGCGGAGCCTGCATGGGCCGTTGGTGGCAGCTATCAGGCTGTGCGTATCATTCAGTTCCACGTTGAGTTTTGGGATCGTACTCCGCTTAAAGAGCAGCAGACTATCTTTGGTCGCGACAAGCAAACCGGCGCACCGCTGGGGATGCACAATGAACATGACGTCCCGGATTATGCCAGCGATCCTGGCGGTGATGTGATCGCCCTGGACAGCCATATTCGTCTGGCCAATCCACGTACGCCAGAGACGCAGTCCAGCCTGATGATGCGTCGTGGCTATAGCTATTCCCTGGGGGTCACCAACGCCGGACAGCTTGATATGGGACTGCTGTTTGTCTGCTATCAACACGACCTGGAAAAGGGCTTTCTGACCGTGCAAAAACGTCTCAATGGCGAAGCGCTGGAGGAGTATATTAAGCCCATCGGCGGCGGCTACTTTTTCGTGCTGCCAGGCGTTAAAGACCAAAATCACTATCTCGGGCAAGCGCTGCTCGAAGCCTGAAAAAGAATCCTGCCTGAAGCCAGGCAGGATAATCTCTTATCTGTAGTATCTGTTAACACTTTTTCTGCCATCAAAATATCGATTTTTCGTATGAGAAAGTATCTGTTATTTTTCTGTAATATTCTTCGTGGACACTCTTTTCCATAGCGCAGGGTAAACGCTCGTTACCTTTTGGTGAAAATAATGTTGCGTTTATGCTAATTCCTGATGTACTTATTACATAGAATGGCTGCCCTGCGGTGATGTCGTCACCTGGAGATCGCGGATGGTAAAGTCCTCTACTGGACGTAACACCAACAAACAGCGCAACACCCGGTTCGGGGATACACACTCCGGCAGTAAACGCTTCACCTCTGAATTTCTCTCCTTCATTCCTGTTTCTGATTTAACCGACATGGCAGGCGCTGATAGCAGCTGCTTTGTTATGTCAATTTCAAAGGCAAGACATGGCTTACAAGGAAGCCAAACCTCAGACGTTCGTGCGCATAATCGTGCCGATTTTGGTGCGTGTGATGTAAACCAACAACTCAAGGTGCTATCCATGGGAAGACAGAAAGCAGTGATCAAAGCTCGTCGTGAAGCTAAACGTGTGCTGAGACGCGATTCGCGCAGTCACAAACAGCGTGAAGAAGAGTCGGTCACCTCGCTTGTGCAGATGAGTGGCGTTGAAGCAATCGGAATGGCAAGGGATAGTCGTGATAATTCACCGATTGTTGCGCGTAATGAAGCTCAGGCGCAGTACCTGAATGCTATCGAGAGTAAACAACTGATATTCGCAACCGGAGAAGCCGGCTGCGGTAAAACATGGATCAGCGCGGCGAAAGCGGCGGAAGCCCTGATTCATAAGGATGTGGACAGGATTATTGTAACCCGACCGGTTCTGCAGGCCGACGAAGATCTCGGCTTCTTACCTGGTGATATTTCGGAGAAGTTCGCCCCTTATTTCCGGCCCGTCTATGATGTTCTGGTAAAACGGTTGGGTGCGTCCTTCATGCAATACTGCCTGCGACCAGAGATTGGTAAGGTAGAAATCGCGCCGTTCGCCTATATGCGCGGACGTACCTTTGAAAATGCGGTTGTCATTCTTGACGAGGCTCAGAACGTGACCGCTGCGCAAATGAAAATGTTCTTAACGCGCCTCGGGGAAAATGTGACGGTCATCGTCAACGGTGATGTGACTCAGTGTGACTTACCCCGCGGGGTGCAGTCCGGTCTGAGCGACGCGCTGTCGCGTTTTGAGGAAGATGAGATGGTAGGGGTGGTGCGTTTCACCACAGACGATTGCGTCCGCTCCGCACTCTGCCAGAGAACGCTGAAAGCCTATTACTAAGAATTTTAGCGCATGAAAAAGCCCGGGAAAACGGGCTTTTTTTCTTTAGATAAAATCAATGAGTTATCTAAATCTTACAGGTGACGTCTGTTACGCCCGAATTAAAGCCGGGCTGGTCCCGGTTTTTCTACGATTATCGTTTCTGTGGTACCCTTCTTTTTTTATTCCTTATGCCATCAGGAGAGTCGTAAATGACCGAAGGCCCGTTAAATGAAAATGAATTGCAGTGGCTGGAAGAGACATTAGTCGCTTATGGTCACAGCGATGAGTCCGTACTCGATGTGGCGGAGCTGGATGGTATGCTGACAGCGGTATTGTCCGGCCCGGTGGTTGTCGAGCCGGATCGCTGGCTGGTGGCCGTATGGGGCGGCGAAAAAAACATTCCGCGCTGGAAAAACGATCGCGAGATGAATCGTTTTATCGATCTTTGCTTTAAGCATTTGAACGATATTGCCGAGCGCCTGAGTGATTATCCGGATCAGTTTGAACCCGTCTTTGGTTACAACGAAGTGGACGGCCAGAGTTATACCGTTGTTGAAGAGTGGTGTTTTGGCTATATGCGCGGCGTGGCGCTAACCGACTGGTCAGGCTTACCGGAGGAACGTAAGGCCGATCTGGATGTTATTGCTTTGCACGGACTGGAAGACAACTTCGCGCGTCTGGATGAATTCACTGAAGAGGAATTCAATGAAAGCGTAGAGGCTATCCGACCGGCAGCCCTGCGGCTGTATGATTACTGGTCGGCTAATCCACAACAGGCCATTGCTCAGCAACCGCAGGTGAATGGCGTAAAAGTCGGGCGTAACGATCCCTGCCCGTGCGGCAGCGGCAAGAAATTCAAAAACTGCTGCCTGCACTAAAAAATTCGGGCTCCTGGTGAGCCCGATTTACTATCCCACTTCCGGTAACATGCCTGCTGAAATCGCAAACTGCACCGCGATAATCGTTATACCGCAGAGCATCACCAGGCAGAGCGCGGGTTTACCACCGACAACGCGATACGCTGCCGATGGGTGAGCTTTACGGCTCTGCCACGTCAGCAGCGCGGGTATCAGCAGTGCCAGTACCGCAAGAGCCACGCCAGCATAACCGAGCGCCATCACAAAACCACGTGGATAGAAGAGAGCGAATGCCAGCGGGGGCAAAAAGGTTATCGCGCCGGTTTGCATACGCCCGGTGGCCGTGTTGCGGCGCTGGAAGAGGTCAGCCAGATAATCAAATAGCCCCAGTGACACCCCTAAGAATGAGGTCGCCAGCGCCAGATCGGCGAACAGATGGACCGCCAGTTCCACATGCGCAGAAGCAACCACTTCGCGCAGCGCCTCAAGAAGCCCATTGAGCCCGGCATGGTTGGCCAGCATTCCCATAAAGGCGGACGATTCGATGCTGCCAAGAGTGGCCAGTTGCCAGAAAATATACGCCACCAGCGGGATCGCGCTGCCGGTAATAAAAATTCCGCGCAGTCTGCGTACGTTACCGCCCATATAACTGACAATGCTCGGCACGCTGCCATGAAAGCCAAAAGAGGTAAAAATGACTGGCATGGCAGAGAGGGCCAGCCCTTTTTCGAGCGGTAGGGTGAGTAAATTCACTTGATGGACATGTGGTAGTAGCAGTGCGAGCATCACCACCAGGAAGATTATCTTGGCACTAAACAGGAACCGGTTGAACAAATCGACCAGCGATGTGCCAATACAGACCACGCCACCGGCGACAAAGGTAAACAGAAATACGCCGCCTGCTGGTGAGACGTTTATGCCCGTCCACGCGGTGAGGCTTGATGCCAGCAACTCACCAGCGCCGCTGATATAGGCCGCCGTCAGGGCGTACATCAGAAACATCATGCTAAAACCGGTAACCCACTGTCCATAGCGTCCCAGGTAGCGCCGCGCCAGGCTACCGAGACCCGTATCGGCGGGGACGTGCTGATAGACTTCAAGCAATAGCAGCGCGGTATAACACATCAGTCCCCACAAGGTGAAGAGTAAAACCAGCGTTACACTAAATCCGACCCCGGCGGCAGCCAGTGGCATGGCGAGCATACCTGCGCCAATCGTGGTTCCTGCCACAATAAAAACACTACCAAGTGTTCGATTTTTCACACTTTCCTCTGTATTTAAACCACATTCTTTAGTAAATGTGCGGCGCAGAGTATGTGAAAAATGGGGCTTCGTCAAACCGGGCTTACAAGAAGTGTACATTAATAGTTACACTGTTCCGGGGGTGGCAATGGATGCACCGAAACCTGTTATAACGCAAAAAACCATCCTAAAGATGTGTTTTTCATGCACCTTTTAAGCGGAGGGTATATGGCGTCAATTCATGGTCACGAAGTACTTAATATGATGCTGGAATCAGGGGAGCACTATTCCGGGGAGAGTCTGGAAGCGGCAATCTGTTCGCGCTTTGGTAAGGATGCTCGTTTTCATACCTGTTCAGCAGAAGATATGACAGCAGCGGAGTTGGTGGCGTTTCTGGCATCGCGGGGAAAATTCATTCCCGTCGCAGATGGGTTTTCAACCCACGAAAGTAAAATCTGTCAGCACTAAAAAATAATGCGGTAATGAGAATTCATTACCGCATTTTGCTTAATTTGCCGTGTCGAGAGTAGACAGCTCTTTATCGATAAAATAGAGGCCTTCGCCGCTTTTACCTGCCAGTGTCAGTTTATCAATAACGGATTTAAACAGTTTTTCTTCTTCATGTTGTTCCGCGACATACCACTGCAGGAAATTAAACGTCGGATAATCCTGTGAGGTCATCGCCACGTGCGCCAGTTCATTAATTTTCTGGGTGATCAACTGCTCGTGTTCGTAAGTTGCACGGAACAATTCATCCAGCGAGGCATATTCGGCAAACGGCGACTGGATAGTGTTAATGCGCGGTAAGCTGCCGGTATCCGCCAGATAATCAAACAGACGCTGCATATGCGTCATCTCTTCTTGCGCATGACGGCGCAGAAATGCGGCGGCACCTTCAAAGCTGTTATAGCTGCACCAGGCGCTCATTTGTTGATAAAGCAGAGACGAAAAAAGTTCGAGGTTCATCTGCTCATTTAGTTTTTCAATCATTTCAGCTTTAAGCATGGCGCCGCTCCGGAAAATAATAAAAGAAGTAAGAAGCGGTCACTATAATTTGTTATTTAATTATTTGCAAAAGGTAAAATAAAAAAGAATTTTTATTAACAATGAGAATGGGAATAACACGCATTGCAGGGAAATAATTGGGTAAATGATAATTATTCTTTAATTTAAATAAATATTAATGCCAGCGATTGTGCGCTGGCATTAACCGTTACCAGGCTCTGGCGGCCGGCACGTTATTGAGCGCCATACCGCGGCACTGGTACTGAATGGTGATGGTCGTGTTCATGCAGACGGAGCCACTGATCAGGCTACAGGTCGAAATAGGCTGACCATAGGCCACTGCTGTTGCATAGCCCATCTGTTGGCACTGTTTGTTGGCGGTCCCCTGCGTGGTGTATTCGTCATAATGTGCGTTTTGCATCATCGCCTGATTGAAGCTAAGACGGATCAGACCATTGGTCGTATCAACATTGCTGACTTTGGGTTCTTTGGTTATTGAGCACCCGGCGAGCAGTAGCAGCGAGGCGGCAACAAGGATTTTGTTCATGAAATCGCTCTGAATCTTATGGGCATTGTGGCATCTTACCGACTTATTTCGCGGGCAATCGGCGGAATAGCCCGCGTAACTGGCCTTTTTACACACAACGGCGCTCAGTCTGCGAGAGTGTCAAAAATCCTGGCAAACAGGTGTTGTTGCTGACGAAATAAAGCGACCAGACGTGGATCGAAATGTCGGCCGCTGCCAGCCTCGATGATTTGCATTGCCTGTTCATGTGTGAAGCTGGGTTTATAGATGCGTTTTTGTCGTAGCGCGTCATAAACATCGGCCAGAGCAAGAATGCGTGCTTCGAGCGGGATCTGCTCACCTCGCAGACCGTCCGGATAACCGCTTCCGTCCCACTTTTCATGGTGGAAATGGATAATATTTTCTGCCACTGGCCCCAGTGACAACCCCTGAATGATGCGCCAGCCTTTAAGAGTATGCAGTTTCATCTCTTCAAACTCATCCTCAGTGAGGGGGCCTTCTTTACGCAAGATGCGCTCGGGAACGGCGATTTTGCCGACGTCATGCAAAGAGGCAAAATTTTCAATATCCCGAACGGTACGTCGTGGGAGTTTTAGCGCCCGGCCGAGCAGTCCACAGTATTTCGCTACACGCTGAATGTGGCTGCCCGTTTCGTCATCATGGGCGCGGTTCACTTTTTCCAGTACCTTTACAATATTCCGGTTCACAATCCGGTTTTGTCTCATGTGTCGCCACATTATTACCAGCAGGCACAGACTAAAAATGACCGTAATCAGCAACAATACGCTGATGATTTTTAGCGTATTGCGCGTTAATCCGGAGAAATGTGGGAGCTCATCAGACCCTTCGGACAGTGCTCGATAACTCGACAGCCGGTGAACCTGCGAGAGCAGATTGTGCAATGGATGCGCACTATCGGCCCATGGGCCCATCTGCAATTCCGACCGGGTTATCCCCGCCACTTTCAGAACACCGCGAAATAATTCATTGCCACGCAAAGCGCTTTCAAGGCTACTCAGATCGCCAAGAATGTAATCCACTCTGTCATTTTCGATGCCGCTGATCAGTTGTTCATGGGTACCGAACGTGACGAGGGTAATCTCACTGGCATAGCGTTGCTGGAGATAAAATTGCGAGAACGAGCCCTTAATCACGCCGATGCGCTGGTGGCGAATCTGATCTTCATCCCAGAGAAAGGGCTGACCAATGCGGTTGTAATAAACGTTATGCCAGGAGACAACCGGGCCAATCATGCCGGGGAGTTGTGATCTGTCGGGGGGCGCTATGACGTTGACAAGGCGCACCGGCCAGTTCTGGCTCTGCAATGCCTCGTAGTAGTTATCAATGTAATGTACGTTGACATCGACATGCAGCCGGTCACGCATATCGTTGATCATATCTATCGCCGAGCCGTGGTAACCCTGCCGATCGTGCCAGATTAGCGGTGCGTAGTTTTCATTAGCCGGTAGCCAGACATCCAGTTTATTTTGCGCCAGCCAGTGACGTTCAGTATCGCTGATGGTAACCCGGCTCAGCAGGAATTGCCGTTTGTTATCGAGGATCAACTGACGCATTTTACCGCTACGATACTCATCATTTATCAACTGATTGATGTCATCCCGCATGGTATGTAATGCCGGGCTGAAGGCAAAAACACGGGTAATGCGTAGCCCGGGAAAAGGGAGGGACAGTTGATAATAACGCGCTGTGTTGTCCATTTCGCTGGCGTCATTAATGTAGAAATCCGCCTGGCCGTCACTCAGTAGTCTGAAGGCCTCTTCACCACTTTCGACCTGGCGCAATTCACGGAATTTCAGGTTCGGATAACGCTGCTGCACGCGATCCTGCGTGGCGTCATCACGCAGAAAGAGTACACGGCTATTGTGCAAATCCTCTGGTGTGTAGATACGCTGAGTCGTGCTGGCTGCAACGACTTCATTATCGAACAGCCGGGAAGATAATATCCGGTTGCGCGCAAGGTCATCAGTGCGAATCACGCCAGCGTACAGGCCATAATCATCATTAGCAAAACGCCGATCCATTTCCTCTGCATCAATGGGGCGTATCTGCACGTTATAGCCATAGCGCTCATGGAGCATGGCCGCGAGGCGTGGGTATAACCCTTGATAATTCCCCTGTGCGTCGCGCCAGAATGCGAAACTCTCTGCGTCATAGACCCATACAGGTATTGTTTCAGGCGGCTTTTGTTGCACGGACGGCGCTGCGCTGGCGTGTCTGAGCCAGATAAGAGCGCTACCCAGTAATAAGAGATAGAAAAGCGAGGAGATCAGCGCCTTCCGACAGCACCATTTCAACAGGGCATCCTCTGTAGGTGTCACGACTGTTTTATATGCAGTTTATGTAAGCCTCTACAATCCGGCATTTTTTTTCTTCGTTTTGCGAAGCGGCGGAGCATTCAGGCTTATAACAGGCAAAACTGTGAACGCACTTTGCTTTTTTAAAACAATTTTTCATTAAATTTGAAAGTGTGTTTGTCAGGTAGTAAGGTTGATTCAATTGCCTACTCGATGCATTAACCAGGAGATGAATATGAAGATTGCACTGATGATGGAAAACAGCCAGGCAGGGAAAAACGCCATCATCCTTAAAGAATTGAAAGCGGTTGCGGATGAAAAAGACTTTCCGGTCTTCAACGTGGGCATGAGTGACGAAAACGATCATCACCTGACCTATATCCACCTTGGTATTATGGCCAGCATTCTGCTGAATGCCAAAGCGGTCGACTTTGTGGTGACAGGTTGTGGTACCGGGCAGGGGGCTCTGATGTCGCTGAACATTCACCCGGGCGTTATCTGCGGTTACTGTATTGATCCGGCTGATGCTTTTCTGTTTGCCCAGATTAACAACGGCAACGCGCTTTCATTGCCGTTCGCTAAAGGCTTTGGCTGGGGGGCGGAACTCAATGTGCGCTTTATTTTTGAAAAAGCGTTCACGGGCCGCAAAGGTGAAGGCTACCCGCCTGAACGTAAAGAGCCGCAGGTTCGTAATGCCGGTATCCTCAACCAGGTGAAAGCCGCTGTGGTAAAAGAGAACTACCTTGATACTTTGCGTGCCATTGATCCTGAACTGGTGAAAACCGCCGTTTCCGGCCCGCGCTTCCAGCAATGCTTCTTTGAAAACTGCCAGGATAAAGCCATCGAAGCCTTTGTGCGTGAGATCCTCGCCTGATACTCCTGAGGCCAGCAAAGGCTGGCCTCTGCTTTCCCGCCAGTGTTAACCCGCCACGTTTTTGTCTTCTCTCTAAATTATTTTTAAAAATACTAAAAAAATTTTAGTTGGTAAGTTTCAGATTTAACAACAATTTTTAACAAAAACAAAATTTCTTAAAAAATAAAACGTGATTTCTATCACGGAAATATTGATTTTTGTGATGAAGGTCATATTATATGCACATCAACCGATAACACCTGCATAACAAATAGCCGGAGCAAAACATGAAACTGCGCAAAATCCTGAAAAGCATTTTTGAAACTTACTGCAAAACATTCAAAGACGTACCGCCGGGCGCCATGTTCTGATGATAAAAAAACCTGCCACGGCAGGTTTTTTTATGTCCGAAGAGACGACAGAAGCGGCGATCCTCGCCGCTTTTTGCTTATCAGAAGAAGGCCGAGACCAACATGTAGCTGGCAGCACACGCGCAACTGACACCAATCAGGCCCGGAATGATAAAGCTGTGGTTAATGATAAATTTGCCGATACGCGTGGTGCCTGAACGGTCAAAACCGATACAGGCGAGGTCGCTCGGGTAGGTCGGCAGAACAAAATAACCGTACGAAGCCGGGAAGAAGGCGATCAACATTTTAGGTTCTACGCCCAGCATCAGGCCCATCGGCGCAACGGCGGTCAGCGCGGCGGCCTGGCTGTTTACCAGTTTGGAGACGAGGAACAGGACGATAGCGTAGGTCCATGGATGGCTTTTCACGACTCCTTCCAGCGCCATTTTCAGCTCATTCAAATGTGCCTGGAAAAACGTATCACTCATCCATGCAACACCAAAGACCGAGAAAATCGCCACCATTCCTGCTTTGAAAACCGCACCACCTGAAATCGCAGAAGCGTTGACCTTACAGACCATCAGCATGACGGCGCCGGCAATCAACATCATCATCTGAATGACCAGATTCATTGAAAGCGGCGAGAGTTTACCTTTGACATCAAAGGCCGGACGTAATTGCGGGAGCGCGCCGAGTAACACCACGACAAGGATGCCGGCAAAGAAGATCCATGTTGACCAGTAGGCCTCTTTTGGAAAGCGCTGGTTCATCAGGGTTTCGCTACTGCCGTAGATGAATTCGCGCTGTTTAGGATCTTTTAATTTTTCCTGAAAATCCTTGTCATCTGCCAGATCTTTACCGCGACGCAGGCTCCACAGCGCCGCAATAGCGACACCGAACAGCGATGCCGGAACAGAGACGGCCAATATTTCAAGAATGCTCCATGCATGACCAATACCGTGCTGCGCGCCAAGAATGGAGACCAGCGATACGACCGCAACGGAAACCGGCGACGCGGTAATGGCCATTTGTGAGGCAATTGACGCTACGGCCATCGGGCGTTCCGGACGGATATTTTTCTTAAGCGCGATGTCGGCGATAATGGGAAACATCGTATACACCACATGCCCGGTGCCGCAGAGGAAGGTTAAAGTCCAGGTGGTGAATGGCGCCAGTAACGTAATATGCTGGGGGTGGCGACGTAATAACCGCTCCGCAAATTGCATCATCACGTTCAGACCGCCTGCGGTTTGCAGCGTGGCCGCACAACCAATAACGGCAAGAATCGTGAGCATAACATCTACTGGCGGCTTACCCGGTTCCAGACCAAATACAAAACTCAGAAGAAAAAGACCAATACCGCTGATTAAACCCAGCCCCATCCCGCCAAAACGTGTCCCTATTAATAAACAGAGAATTATAATGATAAATTCAATGGTAATCATGACTCACCTTGTCCTTGACATTAATACATTGAATAAATCATTACATTTTGTAACGTCTCTCAATGAGAGCCAGATCCAATTTGAGCAAAATTAATAAAAGCAATAAGTTATATACCTTTTATTAACATTTAATTCATACCCTGGCAAAGTAATGCGCCAGCCGAGGCGTGAAAATTAAACACCTGCGGATCTTTTCTCTACGGAGCAGTGGAATATTAGCTGGCGACGGAAACGGATGCGCAATAATGTACGGTGAGTGCTTTTTTTAATTCGTGGTTATTATTTTGATATTCGGTATGAATGTTTTTTAACAGATCCATCCTGGCTGTACCCTCATGCAAAGACGTCTCTTTGGCCAGGCATTCCAGCGCACAGATGCGCAGCGCCTGATTTTCCATAAGTTGCCGGATAACATCCTCAACAGAGACAATATTGTTGTCCGTCATATTCACTGGCTTAATAACCGGGCAGCCTCCCGAAGCCTTGATATAGTCGAATAACCGCATCATTCGGGTCACGCATTGTTGCGCCTGAATGCGCAATAACGCCCCCACGCCCGGCAGGTTACATGACATACACCCGTTACCAAGGGAGAGATAAAGATGTGACGCATGAAACTCAAGATTCATTTGTGTATTCAATTTCTGCGTCATTGCACAGGTCATCATAATAATATCCTTATTAAAGAGTGATTTTTTGCCGGTAATAAAAATTAAACGGCAAACTATTCAGGTACCCCTCTACCTCAATACGCGTAGCATAGCGAGTCCGGAGTAATAAGAATATCCTAACTTATATTAAGTTACTGTTCGTTACAGCCGTATGACATATGGATAATAGTTTTTTATTCTGACATGGCTATTCATTTTCTCTTACCCATGATGCAAATATCATTGCAAGTAAAAACAGGGATTTTGTGTATCAGGATGAGGTTCTTTTGCCTGTCTGAAAAGTAACAAAGCGTACACATCAGGCGGCAAGAATGTGATTTGAGAGTGATTTTGAAACGCTGTTTTGATTTATGATAGGGATAATTGTAGACAACAACAGGGATCAGGAGAACGTAATGAAAAAAGTGGCCGTATTGTTAGCGCCAGGGTTTGAAGAGGCAGAAGCGATTATTACTATCGACATTCTGAGGCGCCTGCATATCGAGGTTGAAACGCTGGCCTGCGCGGAATCGCGGGCGGTAGTCAGTTATCACAACATTCCAATGGTGGCAGACAGCACGCTGAGCGAGCGCGCGGAAATACTTTACGATGCCGTTGTGCTGCCGGGCGGCCCGCAAGGTAGTGTGAACCTTGCCGCGAACGCGAGTGTTATCGCTTTTGTTAAGCAGCATGATGCGCAAAATAAGCTGATTTGCCCGATTTGCTCAGCCGCCGCAAGGGTGCTTGGCGGCAATGATCTGCTGAATGGTCGCCGCTACGTCTGCTCCGGCGATCTGTGGCAAGGGGTCCAGAATGGTGAGTACGTTGATGCCCCGGTCGTCGAAGACCGCAACCTGCTGAGCGGCAAAGGCCTGGGGCACGCGTTTGATTTTGCCTTCGCTCTCTCGGCGCGCTTGCTGGGAAATGAAGACCCCGTTCGCGATCACGCGGACCACATTTATTACCGTTGGTAATTTGTACACCCCGATGCGCCTTGTATCGGGGACAAGGATAACCGAGCTGGAGCTATGGATTATTCTGCTAGTGCCTTTCTCATTTGTATGACAAATACCTCCATTTTTATGTCTAAATCCGCTGAATTTATGTACGGAATTACTGTAATTCTGCGGTGTGATGTTGCTCTCCTATGGAGAATCAATTTCCCGCTAAAACTACTGCCAGCACAGGTATCCAGGGAAGTACGGATCCTAATGCCTTGTTTTATGACCTTTTAAGTGAACCGGTAGTTATTTTTCCCTACAGAAAAGAAAGTCAAAGCTGGAGTTAACCATGCACAAATTCACTAAAGCGTTGGCAGCCATCGGTCTGGCTGCCGTTATGTCACAATCCGCTATTGCTGAAACGATGAAACTGGGTTTTTTGGTCAAACAACCTGAAGAACCCTGGTTCCAGACTGAATGGAAATTCGCCGATAAGGCGGGCAAGGATTTAGGGTTTGAGGTAATTAAAATTGCCGTTCCGGATGGTGAAAAAACGCTCAACGCTATCGACAGTCTGGCAGCAAGCGGAGCAAAAGGCTTCGTTATTTGTACTCCGGATCCGAAATTAGGTTCCGCGATTGTCGCTAAAGCGCGCGGTTATGACATGAAAGTCATTACCGTGGACGATCAGTTCGTCAATGCGAAAGGCGAACCGATGACCAGTGTTCCTCTGGTTATGATGGCGGCCAGCGAAATCGGCGCGCGTCAGGGTCAGGAACTCTATAAAGAGATGCAGAAACGCGGTTGGGATGTCAAAGCAACCGGCGTGATGGCGATCACCGCAAATGAGCTGGATACCGCGCGTCGTCGTACCACCGGTTCTATGGATGCGCTGAAAGCGGCCGGTTTCCCGGAAAAACAAATCTACCAGGTCCCGACAAAATCAAACGATATCCCCGGCGCATTTGATGCCGGTAACTCCCTGCTGGTGCAACATCCGGAAGTGAAACACTGGCTGGTGCTGGGTATGAACGATAACACCGTCCTTGGCGGCGTACGCGCCACCGAAGGTCAGGGTTTTAAAGCTGCTGATGTGATCGGCATTGGTATTAATGGCGTGGATGCGGTCAGCGAACTGTCTAAAGCACAGGCGACCGGCTTCTACGGTTCTCTGCTGCCAAGCCCGGATGTTCATGGCTACAAAACCAGCGAGCTGCTCTACAACTGGGTCACCAAAGGTGTTGAGCCGCCGAAATTCACTGCGGTTACCGATGTGGTGCTGATCACACGCGATAACTTCAAAGAAGAGCTGGCGAAAAAAGGGTTAGGCGTGAAGTAAATCTCTGATGGTTGTGCCCTCCCTTACCAGGGAGGGCCAGAAGTACACTGAACTGATTCACGGAGACGTTATGCAAGACTCTACTCCTTATCTTTCCTTCCGCGGCATCGGCAAGACGTTCCCCGGCGTCAAGGCCCTGAGCGATATCAGCTTTGACTGTCATGCCGGCCAGGTCCACGCGTTGATGGGGGAGAATGGCGCGGGTAAGTCGACCCTGTTGAAAATTCTCAGCGGTAATTACGCGCCCACGACCGGTACGCTGGCCATTAAAGGACAGGATGTTAGCTTCGCGGATACCACAGCGGCGCTCAATGCCGGTGTGGCTATCATCTACCAGGAACTGCATCTGGTACCGGAAATGACGGTGGCGGAGAATATCTATCTCGGCCAGTTACCCCATAAAAGCGGCATCGTTAACCGCTCACTTCTTAATTACGAAGCGGGTCTGCAACTGAAACACCTGGGTCTGGATATTGATCCGCAGACACCGCTCAAATATCTCTCCATCGGCCAGTGGCAGATGGTTGAAATCGCGAAGGCGCTGGCACGCAATGCCAAAATTATCGCCTTTGATGAACCGACAAGCTCGCTATCGGCGCGCGAAATCGACAACCTTTTCAGGGTCATTCGCGAGCTGCGTAAAGAAGGGCGCGTCATCTTATATGTTTCGCACCGCATGGAAGAGATCTTCTCCCTCAGCGATGCCATCACTGTGTTTAAAGATGGACGTTATGTCCGTACGTTCACGGATATGCAACAGGTGAACCATGACCAGTTGGTGCAGGCGATGGTTGGCCGCGACCTGGGCGATATCTACGGCTGGCAACCGCGCGACTATGGTGATGAGCGCCTGCGCCTCGATCAGGTCAAAGCGCCGGGTGTTCGCACACCGATTAGCCTGACCGTGCGCAGCGGTGAAATTGTTGGCCTGTTCGGCCTGGTGGGGGCAGGGCGCAGCGAGTTAATGAAAGGCTTATTCGGCGGTACGCGAATTACCGAAGGGAAGGTCTTTATTGACGGTGCTGAGGTTAATATCCAGAAACCCTCCCATGCCATTCGCGCCGGGATGATGCTCTGCCCGGAAGACCGTAAAGCCGAAGGGATTATTCCCGTTCACTCCGTACAGGAGAATATCAACATCAGCGCCCGGCGTAAGTTTATCCATGCAGGGTGTTTGATCAATAACGGCTGGGAGGCGCAGAACGCTGAGCATCATATTCGCAGCCTGAATATCAAAACGCCCAGTGCCGATCAGCTAATTATGAATCTTTCCGGGGGGAATCAGCAGAAGGCCATTCTGGGACGCTGGTTATCGGAAGAGATGAAAGTCATTTTGCTCGATGAACCCACGCGCGGGATCGATGTGGGGGCCAAGCATGAAATCTATAACGTTATCTATGCGCTGGCAGCCCGCGGTGTCGCGGTGTTGTTTGCCTCCAGCGACCTGCCGGAAGTACTCGGCGTCGCCGACCGTATCGTGGTGATGCGCGAAGGTGAAATTGCCGGTGAACTGCTTCATGGTCAGGCCGATGAACAGCGAGCGCTCAGCCTCGCGATGCCTAAAGTTAGCCAGGCTGTCGCCTGAGCAAGGAGAATATGATGTCATCTGTAACTTCTTCTGGCGCACCGAAGACGCCATCGCAATTTAGCCTGGGCCGCATCTGGGATCAGTTCGGCATGCTGGTCGTGTTTGCCGCACTGTTCATTGGCTGTGCGGTCTTTGTGCCAAACTTCGCCTCGTTTGTGAATATGAAAGGGCTGGGCCTTGCCATCTCCATGTCCGGCATGGTGGCCTGCGGGATGTTGTTCTGTCTGGCCTCCGGCGATTTCGACCTTTCAGTCGCCTCTGTTATTGCCTGTGCGGGCGTCACCACCGCCGTGGTGATTAATATGTCGGGTAGTCTGTGGCTGGGCGTGTTTGCTGGCCTGATGTTGGGCGTGGTGAGCGGGTTTATTAATGGTTTTGTGATCGCCCGCCTGAAAATTAACGCCCTGATCACGACCCTTGCCACGATGCAAATCGTGCGCGGGCTGGCTTATATCATTTCTGATGGGAAAGCGGTCGGTATTGAAGATGAGAGCTTCTTTACGCTCGGTTATGCTAACTGGCTGGGGCTGCCTGCGCCGATCTGGCTGACTGTCGCGTGCCTGATCATTTTTGGCTTCCTGTTAAACAAAACGACGTTCGGTCGCAACACGCTGGCGATTGGCGGCAATGAAGAAGCGGCTCGTCTGGCGGGTGTTCCGGTGGTTCGCACCAAGATCATTATCTTTGTGCTGTCCGGGCTGGTCTCCGCGGCGGCCGGGATTATCCTCGCCTCGCGTATGACAAGCGGTCAGCCGATGACGTCTATCGGTTATGAGCTGATTGTTATTTCAGCCTGCGTATTGGGTGGGGTATCGCTGAAAGGCGGGATCGGCAAGATCTCTTACGTGGTCGCCGGGATCCTGATTCTCGGAACGGTAGAGAATGCGATGAACCTGCTGAATATCTCGCCGTTTGCCCAGTATGTGGTGCGTGGTTTGATCTTGCTGGCTGCGGTGATTTTTGACCGCTACAAACAAAAGGCTAAACGGACGGTTTAACCCCCTCTGCATCACTGTGTAGCGTGATCTTTAAGCATACCTCCCGTAACCCATCAACCGCCAGAATGGTTGATGGGTTATGCATAAAATGGCGAGCAGCGTCACACTGTCTATACTTACATGGCTAATGATAATGAAAGGTTATCCAAGGAGACCTTTCACCGTTGACTATTTAAGGAGGAAACCAGGGTGGCTGACCTGTTATCTGAACCGCCTGTCTTTTCCGGTAATTTTGCATTTTTCTTCGATCTTGACGGAACCCTCGCCGATATCAAACCTCACCCTGACCAGGTTTTTGTACCGCCGGATGTTCTCAAGCGGCTCGCACGCCTTGCTGAAATGAATGATGGCGCGGTGGCGTTGATCTCAGGGCGCTCAATGGCAGAGCTGGACAAGCTTGCCAGACCTTACCGTTTTCCCCTCGCTGGGGTTCATGGGGCGGAACGTCGCGATATCAACGGTCAAACTCACCGGGTGACGTTGCCAGAAGAGATAGTCCAGCCGCTGGAACAGGCCCTCAAGACCGGAATGGCCGCACTTAAAGGTGCCGAACTTGAAACCAAGGGGATGGCGTTTGCGCTGCATTATCGGCAGGCTCCGGAGCATGAAGAGGCAATCTTCGCACTGGCGCGCAAAATGGTCGAAAACTGGGGCCAGCTGGCGATGCAGCCGGGCAAATGTGTGATTGAACTTAAACCGTCTGGCATCAACAAGGGTGCCGCGATTGACGCATTTTTACAGGAATCGCCGTTTAAGGGCAGAAAACCGATATTTATCGGCGATGACCTGACGGATGAGCACGGCTTTGAGGTCGTGAATGCGAAAGCAGGTATTTCAGTGAAAGTCGGGGCGGGTACAACGCATGCGCAATGGCGTCTGGGTTGTGTGAATGATGTCCATCAGTGGCTTAAACGTATTACTGACCATCAAGAACAAGAAAAAAAGGCGCTAACAAACAGGAGAGATGGCTATGAGTCGCTTAGTCGTAGTATCTAATCGTATTGCTCCGCCTGATGATAAAAAGACCAGCGCAGGTGGGCTGGCCGTAGGGATTCTGGGAGCATTAAAAGCCACGGGTGGATTGTGGTTCGGCTGGAGTGGTGAAATTGGTGATGAGGATGCGCCGCTCAACAAAGTTTCTCGTGGAAATATCACATGGGCTTCCTTTAACCTCAGCGAAGAGAATTACGAGCAATATTATTCTCAATTTTCTAACGCCGTGTTATGGCCGGCTTTCCATTACCGTCTGGACCTGGTGAAATTCCAGCGTGAGGCATGGGAAGGCTATCAGCGGGTAAATTCTCTGCTGGCGGATAAATTGTTACCGCTGGTGGAAGATGACGACATTCTGTGGATTCACGATTACCATCTGTTGCCGTTTGCCAGTGAGTTACGCCAGCGCGGTGTGAATAACCGTATCGGTTTCTTCCTGCATATTCCTTTCCCTACGCCGGAAATCTTCAACGCGCTGCCGCCGAATGCCGAACTGCTTGAGCAGTTGTGCGACTACGATCTGCTGGGCTTCCAGACCGAAAGCGATCGTCTGGCGTTCCTTGACTGCCTGTCTCTGCAAACGCGACTGACAACCCGAGGCGGTAAGCACCACAGCGCATGGGGGAAAACCTTCCAGACCGAGGTTTACCCTATCGGTATCGAACCGAAAGAGATTGCCCAGCAGGCCGCGGGGCCGTTGCCGCCGAAACTCGCTCAGATCAAAAATGAGCTGAAAAATGTGAAGAACATCTTCTCCGTCGAGCGTCTGGATTACTCTAAGGGCTTGCCGGAACGTTTCCTCGCTTATGAAACGTTGCTGGAGAAGTATCCGCAGCACCACGGTAAGATTCGCTATACGCAAATTGCGCCGACCTCACGTGGCGAAGTACAGGCCTATCAGGACATTCGTCATCAACTGGAAACTGAAGCAGGACGCATTAACGGGAAGTATGGTCAGCTTGGCTGGACGCCGCTCTATTACCTTAACCAGCACTTTGATCGCAAAGTGTTGATGAAGGTCTTCAGATATGCGGAGGTCGGGCTGGTTACACCATTGCGTGACGGGATGAATCTGGTGGCGAAAGAGTATGTCGCCGCGCAGGATCCTGCCAATCCGGGCGTACTGGTGCTTTCGCAATTTGCCGGTGCGGCCAACGAGCTTACCTCGGCGCTGATTGTTAACCCCTATGATCGGGATGATGTGGCCGCCGCAATGGACAGGGCATTGACGATGCCGCTGGCTGAACGTATCGCTCGCCATGCAGAAATGCTTAAGGTGATTGAGCAAAATGATATCAACCACTGGCAAGAAAGGTTTATCAGCGATTTAAAGCTTATCACGCCACGTAGTGCTCAGAGCAGCCTACAGAACAAAGTGGCGACCTTCCCGAAAATGGCCTGACCGTAGCCCCTTCCGTAGTGCGGGAGGGGTTATTCGCTTAATGGCACCAGTAAGACATCCACTTTACACGAACCGACTATCGCTTTCGCGGAGCAGGCTGCCCGCGCAAAGAAACTCTGATTGTGATTGCCACAGATAACCAGGTCTACACCTTGTGTACGACAGGTATGCAGGACGTGCTCACTGAGCTCACCAGAGGTAATAATCACCTGTTCAATAGGGTAGCCAGCCTGGCTTACCAGTTCGTTCATAAACTGCTGTGTCTCTTCCTGCAATATTTCACGCACATTTTCCATCATCGGCGCCGCAAGCTGATTATACATTTCGGGATCGGACGTTAGGGTGATGAGGGTTAAGCGGGAGTGAAACGGACGTGCTATTGACACCGCTTTTGCCACCAGCGCGTGACTTTCCGGAGAGGCCGATACCGCAACCAATAGATGCGTGTAACCCATGACTGACTCCTTATCGACGAGGTTCACATATCACCATTACTCCGTTTGCGCCAACGTAGCAATAGACCAATATGACAAACTTGTGAAGAAAGTCATAAATATTCATTAATTAAACTTATGAAATGGGCAGCGTGAAGTTTGACCATCTTAATTAGAATGAAGCGCTTAAGTAAAATTTTAAGAATTTAAAGTTAAATCCCTAAATTATTAATCGTCTTGATTAACAACTTTAAAATGATCCCAAGTGGTAATTAATAAGCAGAGCTGTATTTCTAATTTCTTGTTTTATATAGATATTTATTATCGTCTCTTTATTAGAAACGTATTGGGTATTTTAAACGCGTAAAGATAGTACACATCTGACCACTGTGCCGCATTTTGATATGTCATATGAATGAGTATTCGCATTAAAAGAATAGAAAAAGGCATTGTTAGAACAAAAAATAATCAATTCAGAAGCGGGACTGATAGATTTCTTACCAGGAAATGCGTAAATTATGTGATGCGGATCACATTTTTTCCAAAATTTCACTCTGGTCACATTGTATGTCTCAGCACCTACGAGTACAGTTGCGTCGAATTAGGAAAAATCTTAGTTCTTTGTAAGAAATGATTAAGAGTGTGGCAAGGTAAAAACATTTGAGCGATAGACTTGCTGCACAAGATCCTAAGTCTGTTATGCATTTAGCCTTTCTTTTTATACCGGGTTTTTCCCGGCGACATCACGGGGTGCGGTTTGTCCGCATAAGATACAAGTTGGTTATTCGGGATGGGAAAAATGCATACATCCGAGTTGCTGAAACACATTTATGACATCAACCTGTCATATCTGCTCCTTGCTCAGCGTTTAATTAGTCAGGACAAACCGTCCGCCATGTTCCGCTTAGGCGTTAACGAAGAAATGGCTAATACCCTGGGAGAGTTAACACTTCCGCAGATGGTCAAGCTGGCTGAAACAAATCAAGTTATTTGTCAGTTCCGCTTTGACAATCATCAGACTATCACGCGTCTGACTCAGGAATCCCGTGTGGATGATTTACAACAAATCCATACTGGCATTCTGCTCTCTACTCGCCTGCTGAATGAATCCAGCCAATCAGGCGAACCAGCCCGGAAGAAAAGGGCGTAATCATGAGCGAGAAAAGTATTGTTCAGGAAGCCCGCGACATTCAGTTAGCAATGGAACTGATCACGCTGGGCGCACGTTTGCAAATGTTGGAGAGTGAGACGCAACTGAGCCGTGGTCGTCTCATCAAGCTTTACAAAGAGCTGCGTGGTAGCCCGCCGCCGAAAGGTATGCTGCCATTCTCCACCGACTGGTTTATGACGTGGGAGCAAAACATTCATGCTTCAATGTTCTGTAATGCCTGGCAATTCTTACTAAAAACCGGGTTATGCAGCGGCGTTGATGCGGTAATCAAAGCCTATCGACTCTATCTCGAACAATGCCCTCAGCCTGAGGAAGGGCCTCTGCTGGCTCTGACTCGTGCCTGGACTTTGGTACGTTTCGTGGAAAGCGGAATGCTGGAGTTGTCTCGCTGTAACTGCTGTGGTGGTAACTTTATCACCCACGCGCATCAGCCTGTTGGCAGTTTCGCCTGTAGTTTATGCCAGCCGCCTTCTCGTGCGGTAAAAAGACGTAAACTTTCCCGGGACGCTGCCGATATTATTCCACAACTGCTGGAAGAACAGATCGATCAGGCTGTTTGACCGAACAAGGTGTGGGACAAACTCCAGCAGCGGTGAAGTTATACCGCTGCTTTTTTTTTCCCTGCCTTTCGCGAAAATCCTGCGATTTGTCTTCCTTGCCATAGTCATTAGCGGAAGGATGATGTCGTGCTTATCGTATTAGGTTACATAGTGGTTGTGGGTGCTGTCCTTGGCGGGTATATGATGACCGGCGGGCACCTTGGCGCACTTTATCAACCGTCCGAGCTTATCATCATTGGTGGCGCTGGCATCGGTGCGTTTATCGTTGGTAACAATGGTAAAGCCATCAAGGGCACCATTAAGGCGTTACCTTTGCTGTTTCGCCGCTCTAAATACACAAAAAGTATGTACATGGATTTGTTGGCATTGCTCTATCGCCTGATGGCAAAGTCTCGCCAGCAAGGGATGTTCTCCCTCGAACGGGATATTGAAAACCCGAAAGAGAGTGAGATTTTTGCCAGCTACCCGCGCATCATCGCTGATGCCACCATGCTCGAATTTATCGTTGATTATCTGCGCCTTATCATCAGCGGCAATATGAACACCTTCGAAATTGAAGCGCTGATGGACGAAGAGATCGAAACCCATGAAAGCGAAGCGGAAGTCCCGGCAAACGCCCTGGCGGCGGTAGGGGACTCATTGCCGGCATTTGGTATCGTTGCGGCGGTTATGGGCGTGGTTCACGCACTCGCCTCGGCGGACCGTCCTGCGGCGGAGCTTGGTGCGCTCATTGCCCACGCGATGGTAGGAACCTTCCTCGGTATTTTGTTGGCGTACGGCTTTATTTCTCCGCTGGCCAGCGTGTTGCGGCAGAAAAGCGCCGAAACCACCAAAATGATGCAGTGCGTCAAGATCACATTGTTGTCGAATCTTAACGGCTATGCGCCGCCGATTGCCGTCGAGTTTGGGCGTAAAACGTTGTACTCAACCGAACGTCCGTCGTTTGTCGAACTGGATGAACACGTGCGTGCGGTAAGAAACCCTAACCAACAGACAACGACTGAGGACGCATGAAAAATCAGTCCCATCCTATCGTCGTCGTAAGACGCAAAAAACATAAAGGACATGGCGGGGGAGCGCACGGCTCCTGGAAGATTGCCTATGCCGACTTTATGACGGCGATGATGGCTTTTTTCCTGGTTATGTGGCTTATCTCAATTTCTAGCCCTAAAGAACTGATTCAGATTGCCGAATACTTTCGTACACCCCTTGCAACAGCAGTAACGGGTGGGCCAAGAATTTCGAATAGCGACAGTCCGATTCCGGGCGGTGGCGATGACTACACACAGCAGCAGGGTGAAGTTAAAAAACAGCCGAACATTGATGATCTCAAGCAACGTATGGAACAAGCGCGGCTGAAAAAATTACGCGGCGATCTGGACCAACTGATCGAAGCCGATCCGAAATTGCGTGCGTTGCGCCCGCATCTCAAGATCGATCTTGTTCAGGAAGGGCTGCGAATCCAGATTATCGACAGCCAGAATCGCCCGATGTTTAAGACCGGACGTGCAGAAGTGGAGCCTTATATGCGTGACATTTTGCGGGCTATAGCACCGGTACTGAATGGTATACCGAACAAAATTAGCATTTCCGGACACACCGATGACTATCCCTACGCCAACGGTGAGAAAGGATACAGCAACTGGGAACTTTCAGCGGATCGTGCAAACGCATCGCGACGGGAACTGGTTGTTGGGGGTCTCGACGATGGAAAAATGCTTCGAGTCATTGGCATGGCAGCCACAATGAGGCTGGCAGAGCGCGGACCGAATGAGGCGATCAACCGCCGTATCAGCCTGTTGGTGCTAAACAAACAAGCAGAAGAAGCCATTCTGCATGAGAACGCCGAAAGCCAGAATGTGCCAATAAGCGTCATTACACAGCCGGAGGCAGAAGCGGCGCCAGCGCCAGCATCCGCGCCTGCGGCGGCAGTTACAACATCGCCACAACCCGAGTCGAGGTGATTGCGTGAGCATGGATATTAGCGATTTTTATCAGACGTTCTTTGATGAAGCTGACGAGTTGTTGGCCGACATGGAGCAGCATTTGTTAGATCTGGTGCCAGAGGCGCCGGACTCTGAACAACTCAATGCCATCTTTCGTGCCGCCCACTCTATTAAAGGCGGTGCGGGCACGTTTGGCTTCACCATTTTGCAGGAAACCACGCACCTGATGGAAAACCTGCTTGATGAAGCCCGCCGTGGGGAAATGCAGCTCAACACTGACATCATTAACCTGTTTTTGGAAACCAAAGATATTATGCAGGAACAGCTCGATGCCTATAAAAGCTCTACGGAGCCAGATGCCGCCAGCTTTGAATATATCTGCAATGCGTTGCGTCAGTTAGCGTTGGAAGCCAAAGGGCAAGCTGTTCCGGCCGCGACCAATAGCGCCAAATTGTCCGTTGTGGAAAGCGCCGTGCAGGACGCAGAGGCTGCCGCTCCGGCGAGCGCCGCCGATGACGGAAAACTGCGTATTGTGCTGTCGCGTCTTAAAGAAAACGAAGTCAGCCTTCTGGAAGAAGAGCTGGGTAACCTCGGCACGCTCACTGACGTTGTTAAAGGGACCGATACCTTAAGCGTCACGCTGGATGGCGGTGTAAGCCAGGATGATATCATTGCGGTGCTGTGTTTCGTCATAGAAGCAGACCAGATCGCCTTTGAAAACGCCAGCGTAGCTGTGGAAACCGCCGCTGCGGAAAGCGCGCCGGTCGAGGCCGTTGAAGTAGCCGTACCAGCTGCGACAGCGGCACCGGCACCGGTTGTCCAGGCGGCCCCGGTCCCGGCGCTGAAAGCCGTCGCCAAAGAGCAACCCGCAGGCCGTGAAAAACCGGCACGCGGCAGTGAGTCAACCAGTATTCGTGTTGCGGTAGAAAAAGTTGACCAACTGATTAACCTCGTCGGCGAGCTGGTTATTACTCAGTCGATGCTGGCACAGCGCTCAAATGAACTGGACCCGGTCACCCACGGCGATCTCATTACCAGCATGACGCAGCTGCAGCGTAACGCACGCGATCTGCAAGAGTCGGTAATGTCTATCCGTATGATGCCGATGGAGTACGTATTCAGCCGCTTCCCGCGTCTGGTGCGTGACCTCGCGAGCAAGCTGGATAAACAGGTTGAACTGACACTGCAAGGTAGCTCAACGGAACTGGATAAGAGTCTGATTGAGCGCATCATTGACCCGTTAACTCACCTGGTGCGTAACAGCCTTGACCATGGGATTGAAGTGCCGGAAAAACGCGTTGCAGCAGGCAAATCGCCGATCGGCAACCTGACCCTTTCCGCCGAACATCAGGGTGGGAATATCTGCATCGAAGTCACCGATGATGGCGCGGGTCTGAACCGTGAGCGTATCCTGGCAAAAGCCATATCACAGGGCATGCCGGTGCACGAAAACATGAGCGATGAAGAAGTTGGCATGTTGATCTTCGCACCGGGCTTCTCCACCGCTGAGCAGGTAACCGATGTTTCAGGGCGTGGCGTGGGTATGGACGTGGTGAAACGTAACATCCAGGAGATGGGTGGACACGTTGAGATCAAATCACGTCAGGGCGCAGGTACGACGATTCGCATTCTGCTGCCGTTGACGCTGGCAATCCTTGACGGCATGTCCGTTAAAGTGAGCGGTGAAGTGTTTATCCTGCCGTAGAATGCGGTGATGGAGTCACTGCAACCGCGCGAAGAAGATTTGCACCCACTGGCGGGGGGGGAGCGCGTACTTGAAGTGCGTGGCGAGTACCTGCCATTGGTAGAGTTGTGGAAAGTATTTGATGTTAATGGCGCGAAAACCGAAGCTACGCAGGGCATTGTCGTTATTCTGCAAAGTGCGGGTCGTCGCTATGCATTGCTGGTCGATCAGCTGATTGGGCAGCATCAGGTAGTAGTGAAAAACCTTGAAAGCAATTACCGCAAAGTGCCGGGAATTTCTGCGGCAACTATCCTTGGTGATGGTAGCGTTGCGCTGATTGTTGATGTTTCGGCACTACAGGGATTAAACCGTGAACAACGTGTGGCGCACACTGCCGCCTGACTGAGTTAAAAGAAGGTAAAAA
Source organism: Phytobacter ursingii (assembly GCA_901456055.1). GTDB lineage: Bacteria > Pseudomonadota > Gammaproteobacteria > Enterobacterales > Enterobacteriaceae > Phytobacter > Phytobacter ursingii. Next base: position 542,746 of record CABDWT010000018.1, on the reverse strand, counting down.
CATGACCGGTATGAGCAATGTAACAAAACTGGCTGGCGAGCCATCGGGCCAGGAATTCCTGGTATTTACCCTGGGCGATGAAGAATACGGTATCGATATTCTGAAAGTGCAGGAAATTCGTGGCTATGATCAAGTCACCCGTATCGCCAATACGCCTGATTTTATCAAGGGTGTCACTAACTTACGCGGCGTTATCGTTCCTATTGTCGACCTGCGCGTGAAATTTAGCCAGGGTGAAGTTGAATACAACGATAACACGGTGGTTATCGTATTGAACTTTGGTCAGCGCGTGGTTGGGATTGTTGTCGATGGCGTATCTGACGTACTGTCGCTGGCGGCAGATCAAATCCGCCCGGCGCCGGAATTCGCCGTTACCCTCTCCACCGAGTACCTGACAGGTCTTGGCGCACTGGGCGAGCGTATGCTGATTCTGGTGAATATCGAAAAACTGCTGAACAGCGAAGAAATGGCACTGCTGGACATCGCGGCAACCCACGTCGCCTAAAACATACAAAACTCTCCTGCCTGAGTGCAGGAGAGTTTCTGTATTTATCAATACATCCCCAACTAACCTTTTAAAATTTACCTCTCTTTTATCTTCATTTTTTAATGCGATTTCAGCGCTTGTAGATAACGTTTTCTTCCCGCTTAACTTGTTATATTATTTGCTGAGTATTTTTCAATCAGATCTGTTTGATTGTGACTTAAGTGAAATCTCGCCTCAGCATATTAATGGGCGCTGATTTAGTCCGTTATTTTTATTACTGCAGTCTCGTCTTTAGTGTATTTAAAGAATGAGCTGATGTCAGTCCGCTATGGAAATGCGGTTCTTTAAAATTTATTTATAGCGTTATTAATATCTTGCTGCATTTCCGGAACGGTTAAATGAAAAGAAAACTTATTCTGCTAAGCTGCTTCTTCTCGTTATCGGTGAGCCATGCCTGGGCGGCAACCAGTAGTGGCACGATTGGCGTCAGTTTAACGCTGTCTAATGGTTGCCTGATCAACGGTTCAACCAATCAGAATAGTATTAACGTCGGTAGCCTCAATTTTGGTGAAAGCCCTGCAACGTTTACGCAGATCACAACGCCACTTTCCGGTTCTGACGCTGCGGGTCACGCCATTGGTTTGCAGTGTACCACTGCCAGCTACAGCGTGGTGGTAACGGGGAATACCAACACCACCGCACCGGCAACTGTTATCGGTACGCCCGGGAGTGTCGCCCGTTACCTGCGCAGTACGACGAATACGACCCAGGCCGTAGCATACAGCCTCTCCAGCGACAGTAATTTCAGCACTGAAATTGCCAATAATTCACCTCTGCCACGCGCTTCCTCTGCCAACGGTATAGATTATTATATGTTGTATGGACGTATTCAGGGGGGCGGAAATAATCGCGCGGTTATGCCGGGTGTTTATACTGATACGATCAAGGTCAGTGTGATTTACTGAAAATGTTCTCGTAACACTGCCATCCGTTAACGAACATTTTTTTGCAAAAAGCACACGTTTTTTACCAAAAAAACGTGTGCTGTTTTTATTTAACGCGATAAAGTTTTTATAGGCTATCGGTACAAAAAATTATGAATAACATGGTTTTTTTCAACATCAGGATCCCTTTTTATGTCTACATAACAATTTCAAAGGCCATGGTGAGTTTTTGTTATTTATTTTCTGACTGTACTATTCTCTTTTACTATCTCCCCTGATTTATTCGTTGTTCGTGTGAGGGGAAAGATATGCTGCGATACTTATTAGTAGTATTTATAGCGTGCCTGTGTAGTTCCAACGTTTTTGCAATAAATATAAAATGTTCAGGTGGGTCCCCACTGGAAAGTTTCACAATGCCGGTGCAAAACCTGTCAGTGACAAGCGGTGGCGAAGGGGATACCGCAGCCTATTCTAAACTCGCGACATGGTCATTTTTTCGCTGGAGTGGTAATGCGCAATGCGACATGAGTTCTGCTTACAGTGTGAACACTATCGGATATGTTGTTCCCTATAATGGTAAACAACCCACCCTGTATAACGGTGAATGGGTATTTCCGACGTCTGAAGAAAGCGTAGGTATCTCGTTTAAAGTTGCGATGGGCAATGCTGCAACGCCCGTCAATCCTGTCGGCACTTCAGCCAACTACACAATACTGAATGCGGGGGGGATGGGAACCGAGTATCGATGGACCAGCCTTTCCTATAACGCCTTGAGCGTTCAGGCTACGCTCTGGAAAATTCCTCCATCAAACGGAGGAACTCACTTGCCGATAAATGGGTTGATAACATTTACCGGGCCCGTTCTGAATGTGCTATTAAACATTCCGCCGGGGAATACTATGCTTCCTCCACCGCCAAACAATGGTTACGATGCAGATTTTCCAACTGGTTGGTTGATTATGTCCAAACAGTTTAACGGCTCGTTAACTGCTTATCCGGGTACCTGTAATTTTATGCGTAAAACGGTGCCAATGGGCAGCCATGATATTAACAATTCGCTCTCTGACTGGAAGGACGCCACTTTTACCCTGCAATGCCCAAAAGCCTATGGATATAATTCGACCTATTCCATCAATTCGGCAAATGCGATTAGCGGAACAACAACCATCACGCCAAATAAAGGTCTGGTGCTCACCGTGATGCCCAGGACCAGTGAGGTTGGCACCAACAATGGCGTCATCGCGTTGGACAGCGGCAGTACCGCAACGGGTTTTGGCATTCAGCTTGCCTGGGGAACAACGTCTCAGTCGACCGGAACCACGCCAGTGAGCCCGGTGAAATTTAATCAACCCCTTGATCCGGGCACGATTGCCGCGACGGGTTATACCACTAAAACCTATTCCAGCAGCAGTACCCCAACCACAGAAACCATCAAAATGGCTGCACGCTATATTCGCACAACGGGGGCGGTTTCAGCAGGAAGTGCAAATTCTTCGATTGAAATTGTTGCCAGCTACAATTGATGTCCGTTCAATCCCGGCAAATAGCCGGGTTTATTTGACAGAGGAATGATAATATATCGGCAAGGTCTTGTAATAAATTATAGGGAATACCCCGCCAGTCAGTTATTCCGGCGCAATGCTGGTCGCTATATTCAAATTACGACGCCTTATTTTAGGTTTGCTTAAGTTACTTTAAATAAGGCTAAGTATTTATTTTTCTGATATGCATTATAATCATGGCTTGCATCACAAGTTTATCGATATATCTTTTTTAATTCGACATCCACTTCCGTATAGAAAAATATAAAGCATTGAAATATATCTAAAAAATATCTCAATTTGTCATGGAGTGTAGATAGACAATCTGATTGGTTTAACCCTATTTCATCAGCTAAATTTCTGTTATTCCTGCTTTGAAAATCATTATCTTTAATAAATTTTTTTTAATTTTATTACTTATTCTGTGCGTCATTTCCGGAGGTGCAACATGAAGAAAATACGCCTTTCCCTGATTATCGGGGTAGCTGTGATGTCGGTAAATAATGCCGATGCTGTTACCTGTTCAGGCACGATTGGTGCAACCTTGACGCTCTCAAACGGCTGCTTAATTAATGGTTCTCCCTCACAAACCGGTATTAACTTCGGTACCCTGGACTTTGGTACACAACCAGCGACCTTCAGCCAGTTAACCACGCAATTATCGGGATCCGGAGCCGGAGGCAGTACCTTTACCATTCAGTGCACCACCGCGAGTTATACTGTCCAGATAATCAGCAATACCAATACGGCGACCCCCACCACCACCGTGGGTACGCCAGGGGCGACGGCGCGTTATCTCAGGACGGCAGCCAATACCCAGGGTGTGGCCTACAGCGTATTCAGCGACAGCGGGTTCAGTAACGAAGTGGGTAATGGGGTCAACATTCCCCGAGCTTCAACTGCCGGAGGGGTTGATTCATACACCCTGTATGGGCGGATCACGGGTGGGGGGAACAGTGTCACCGTACTGCCTGGAACCTACACCGACACGCTGAACGTGAATGTAGTCTATTGATTAATAACGTATGTGGGTGAAAGGGAATAATGCTTCTCCCTTGAGAGGCATCAGGTTGTCGCGCCCTTTTTTTGGGCTATTGCTATGCACAATGGGCTTTCCGCAAAGTGCAGCCGCCCTTACGGTCTCACAGCAGACCTTCACCGTTGGGGCCACCATAAACCCAGGTTGTTCAGTTGCCGGCGGCACCGGGGGAGTACTGGGGACGTTGAAGCAACGCTGACGGCTCTCACGCCGACTGTTTTTGTAGGGGATCATGCGGTGATGAAACGGACGGATGACACAACGTCCACTGACACTATCTTATCGATCTCGCTTTTTAGTTGAGTTATCGCTTTTTAACCTTCCAGACGAAGGCGATTTCTCCGGTTAATATTGAGACGGTTTAATTCCTTTTCGCAAATGTAAAGTTCTGTTGCCCCTTGCCGATAACACCGTTAATAAGTTTTCAGGAAGGTGTAGCATGTTGAACCGTATTCGCGTTGTCACAATGCTGATGAGTGTACTGGTAGTGTTTGCGCTGCTGCAGTTGCTCTCGGGCGGGCTTTTATTCTCTTCTCTTAATCACAATCAACAAAGCTTTGCGGTGTCCAACGATCTGCGCATGCAACAGACCGAATTGACGAAAACCTGGGAATTGATGCTGCAAACACGTATCAACCTGAGTCGTTCGTCTGCCCGTATGATGATGGACCCCAACAATCAACAAAGTAGCGCCAAAACTGAATTATTAAAAAGCGCGAAATCCAGCCTGGCGGATGCCGCAAAACACTACGATGCTTTCCGTGCCATGCCATCGGTCCCCGCCATGGACGAGGCGCGTCAGGTGCTGGATGAAAAGTATAAAACCTATGCGGCTGGTCTTACGGAACTGGTGCAGTTTCTGGAAGGCGGCAACATGGATGGCTACTTTGCTCAGCCAACGCAGGGCATGCAAAACGGTCTCGCTGACGCGATGGGTAAATATGCCCAGTTGAGCGAATCGCTGTACCGCAAAGCCTATGACGAAAGCGTGAGTGATTATAACTTTGCGAAATGGCAAATGGCGGCACTCGCGCTGGCCCTGGTTGTGGTGCTGGCGTTGGTCTGGTACGGCATTCGCCGCATTCTGCTGGCGCCGTTAACCGCCGTCATTAAACATATTCGTGAAATCGCCAGTGGCAACCTGACCGACAAACTGGTGGTTGAAGGGCGCAGTGAAATTACCGATCTGGCCGAGAGCGTCGACCATATGCAACGCTCGTTGATTGATACGGTGACCAATGTGCGCGCTGGTTCCGATGCTATCCATTCCGGCACCAGTGAAATTGCGGCGGGCAATAATGATTTGTCATCCCGTACCGAAGAACAAGCCTCGGCGCTTGAAGAGACGGCGGCAAGTATGGAAGAGCTGACCGCAACGGTGAAACAGAACGCCGAAAACGCCCGTCAGGCATCGTTGCTGGCGAAGAGCGCTTCTGATACCGCTGAACGCGGCGGTAAAGTGGTGGATGGCGTGGTAAAAACAATGCACGACATTGCCGCCAGTTCGCAAAAAATTGCCGATATTACCGGGGTCATCGACGGTATTGCTTTCCAGACTAATATTCTTGCACTCAACGCGGCCGTTGAAGCCGCCCGCGCCGGTGAGCAGGGGCGTGGATTTGCGGTAGTTGCTGGCGAAGTGCGCAACCTTGCCAGCCGTAGCGCTCAGGCGGCAAAAGAAATCAAGGCACTGATTGAAGACTCTGTCTCACGCGTGGATACCGGTTCGGTACTGGTTGAAAGCGCCGGTGAGACGATGGGCGATATTGTGAATGCGGTAACCCGGGTAAATGACATTATGGGTGAGATTGCTTCGGCATCTGATGAACAGAGCCGTGGCATCGATCAGGTTGCGCTGGCGGTGTCCGAAATGGATCGCGTCACGCAGCAAAACGCCTCGCTGGTACAACAATCTGCAGCCGCTGCGGCCGCATTAGAAGAACAAGCCAGCAGGTTGACGCAAGCGGTTTCTACTTTCCGTCTCTCTTCTGTCCCTACAAAAAACGCGCATGGAGCGCTTAATCCGGCGGCAGACATTACCACGGCTCCTTCCAGAGCCCGTCAACTCACTACCGGACAAAACGATAACTGGGAAACTTTTTAACTGCTTTAACCCGCGGCAATTTGCCGCCTGATGGGAGCGTTGATGTTAAACCGTATTCGAATTTCTACGACACTTTTTTTGATTTTGATTGTTTGTGGCGTTTTGCAAGTAGGGAGCAACGGGTTGTCGTTTTGGGCGTTTCGTCAAAGCACTGCCCATTTAGCGGAAGTTGAAAAAAGTAATATCCAGCGCAACGCACTTACGCAAACTCGCGCCTGGTTATTACAGGCCAGTACATCACTGAATAAAGCCGGTACGTTAACGGCGCTGAGTTATCCGCCGGACGATATCAAGGCGCTAATGAAACAGGCGAAAGATAATCTGAAAGATGCCGATAACAGTATAAATGAGTTTTTGAATATCCCGGCGTTGACCGACGAAGGTAAGCGCCTGCAGGACGGGACAAAAGCCGCTTACATCGCATGGCATGGCGATCTTGAACACCAGGCCGCGTGGCTTGAAAGTAATCAGCTATCCGACTTTATGTCGGCGCCGGTTCAGCAGTCGCAGGATGCGTTTAATCAAAACTTTACGGCCTGGCAGCAGCATATTAACCACTTTGTGGAGACAGCTAAGGCAGAGGGCCAAAACAACTATCAGCGCTCGGCGGTGATTTTTGTGGTGGTGGTGATTCTGGCCGCATTGCTGACATCGGCCGCGCTGTGGTGGGCGCGCAAAATGATTGTTCAGCCGCTGGCCATTATCAGCAGTCATTTTGACAGTATTTCTGAGGGTAATCTGGCGCGATCGATTGCGGTATTTGGTAAGAATGAAATTTCGGCCATTTTTGCCAGCCTCAAAAAGATGCAGACTGCTCTGCGTTCTACTGTGACCGATGTTCGCCAGGGCAGCTATGCGATGCATACCGGCATTTCGGAGATTGCCGAAGGCAACAACGACCTGTCGGCGCGTACCGAACAACAGGCCGCGTCTCTGGCGCAAACGGCGGCCAGTATGGAAGAGTTGACGGCCACGGTAGGGCAAAACGCTGACAATGCCCGTCAGGCATCTGGTCTGGCGCAGAGCGCGGCGGAAACAGCGCGTAAGGGCGGACAGCAGGCGTCGAATGTGGCAAGCACTATGCATGAGATCGCCGCCAGCTCGCACAAGATTGGCGATATTATCAGCGTGATTGACGGTATTGCCTTCCAGACCAATATTCTGGCCTTGAACGCGGCGGTAGAAGCGGCGAGGGCAGGAGAGCAGGGACGCGGTTTCGCCGTGGTGGCCGGGGAGGTGCGTAACCTCGCCAGTCGAAGCGCGCAGGCCGCAAAAGAGATCAAGGGTCTGATCGAAGAGTCGGTATCACGCGTTCAACAAGGCTCGGTGCTGGTGGATACCTCTGCCAAAACCATGATGGAGATCGTCCACTCTGTCACGCAGGTGAACGATATTATGGGCGAAATTGCCTCTGCTTCGGATGAACAGCGCCGGGGTATTGAGCAAGTCGCGCTGGCTGTAAGCCAGATGGATCAGGTGACGCAACAGAATGCTGCGCTCGTTGAAGAAGCCGCTGCGGCCACCGATCAGTTAGCGCACCAGGCAGATCATCTGACCTCCCTGGTGGCGGTGTTCAAGTTAGAAGAGCATGCCGTAACATCAGACGTGGCGCTCCCCAAAGGGGTGCCAGTTGTATCATAACTCAGAATGAGAAGGCGCTATGACATCATCAATGCCTACCGGGCAAACGTCATCACTCATGCAACAGATGACTCAGCGTCTTGCGCTGTCTGACGCGCATTTTCGTCGAATATGTCAGTTGATCTATCAGCGTGCAGGGATCGTGCTCGCCGACCATAAGCGGGACATGGTCTATAACCGCCTGGTTCGTCGCTTGCGTACCCTTGGGCTGGATGATTTTGGTCGCTACCTGAGCATGCTGGAAGCGAACCAGAATAGCGCCGAGTGGCAGGCTTTTATAAACTCGCTGACCACTAACCTCACTGCCTTTTTCCGGGAAGCTCACCACTTCCCGGTCCTTGCGGAGCATGCACGCAAGCGTACCGGCGAATACCGCGTCTGGAGTGCCGCGGCATCGACCGGTGAAGAACCTTATTCCATTGCGATTACCCTGGCGGATTCACTGGGAATGGCGCCGGGTCGTTTTAAAGTGATTGCCAGTGATATCGACACTGAAGTGCTGGAGAAGGCGCGTAACGGCGTTTATCGCCAGGATGAATTGAAAACGCTGTCGCCGCAACAGTTGCAGCGCTACTTTATGCGCGGAACCGGCCCCCATGCCGGGCTGGTGCGCGTGCGCCAGGAACTGGCGAATTACGTTGATTTCACGTCGGTGAACCTGCTGGATAAACAATATAACGTCCCCGGGCCGTTTGATGCGATTTTTTGCCGTAACGTAATGATTTATTTTGATAAAACAACGCAGCAGGATATCTTGCATCGTTTTGCACCATTGCTTAAGCCTGACGGACTTCTTTTTGCCGGGCATTCGGAGAATTTCAGCAACCTTGTGCGTGAGTTTAGCCTGCGTGGGCAAACCGTTTACGCGCTGAGTAAGGATAAAGCATGAGTAAAATCAGGGTAATGTCCGTCGATGATTCTGCATTGATGCGCCAAATCATGACCGAAATTATCAATAGCCACAGCGATATGGAAATGGTGGCGACGGCGCCGGATCCGTTGGTTGCACGGGATTTAATTAAAAAATTTAACCCTGATGTGCTGACACTTGATGTGGAAATGCCGCGGATGGACGGTCTGGATTTCCTGGAGAAACTGATGCGTCTGCGCCCAATGCCGGTGGTGATGGTGTCTTCCCTGACGGGAAAAGGGTCAGAAGTCACGCTGCGCGCGCTGGAATTGGGGGCGATTGATTTCGTTACCAAGCCCCAGCTCGGTATTCGCGAAGGGATGCTGGCTTACAGTGAAATGATTGCCGAAAAAGTGCGTACCGCTTCGCGCGCGCGCCTTGCGGCACATAAACCGATGGCGGCAGCACCGGCAGCATTGAAGTCTGGCCCGCTGTTAAGTTCGGAAAAATTGCTGGCAATTGGCGCTTCAACCGGAGGAACAGAGGCAATTCGTCATGTACTCCAGCCATTGCCGCTTTCAAGTCCGGGTATTCTTATTACGCAGCACATGCCGCCAGGCTTCACCCGTTCGTTTGCAGAACGCCTGAATAAGCTGTGCCAGATTACCGTGAAAGAGGCGGAAGATGGTGAGCGTGTCCTGCCGGGACATGCGTATATTGCACCGGGCGACAAGCATATGGAGCTGGCGCGTAGCGGGGCAAACTATCAGATTAAAATCCACGATGGGCCGCCGGTGAATCGTCACCGTCCTGCTGTGGATGTACTGTTTCATTCGGTCGCGAAATACGCCGGGCGAAATGCCGTGGGGGTTATCCTCACCGGGATGGGCAACGACGGTGCGGCCGGAATGTTAGCGATGCACCAGGCTGGTGCCTGGACCATTGCACAAAATGAGGCAAGTTGTGTGGTGTTCGGCATGCCGCGCGAAGCTATCAATATGGGTGGCGTCAGCGAAGTGGTCGATCTTAGCCAGGTAAGCCAGCAGATGTTGGCAAAAATTAGTGCCGGACAGGCAATACGTATTTAACGAGGAGTGATGTTTTATGGCGGATAAAGAGCTCAAATTTCTGGTTGTGGACGACTTTTCCACGATGCGTCGTATCGTGCGCAACCTGTTAAAAGAGCTGGGGTTCAACAACGTCGAGGAAGCCGAAGACGGCGTTGACGCGCTGAACAAACTCCAGACCGGTGGTTTTGGTTTCGTCATTTCCGACTGGAACATGCCGAACATGGACGGACTGGAACTGCTTAAGACGATTCGTGCTGACGGCAACATGTCTTCGCTGCCGGTGCTGATGGTCACGGCAGAAGCGAAAAAAGAAAACATTATCGCGGCGGCTCAGGCTGGCGCGAGCGGCTATGTAGTGAAACCTTTCACTGCTGCAACCCTGGAAGAGAAACTCGGTAAGATTTTCGAGAAACTCGGCATGTGAGGACTGGACGATGATTCAACCTTCAATTAAACCTACGGAAGAACATTCAGCCAGCGATATCATTGCCCGTATCGGTAGCCTGACACGTATGTTGCGTGACAGTTTGCGTGAGTTGGGATTGGATCAGGCGATTGCTGAAGCGGCGGAAGCCATCCCGGATGCCCGTGATCGTCTTGATTATGTGGTACAGATGACCGCGCAGGCCGCTGAACGCGCACTTAATAGCGTTGAGGCGTCGCAACCGCACCAGGATGCGATGGAAAAAGGGGCTAAAACGCTGTCAAAGCGTTGGGATGAGTGGTTTGAAAATCCTATCGAGCTTAAAGATGCCCGTGAACTGGTGACCGATACCCGCAAATTCCTCGGGGATGTGCCGGGGCACACCAGCTTCACCAACGCGCAGTTATTAGACATCATGATGGCGCAGGATTTCCAGGACCTTACCGGTCAGGTTATCAAGCGTATGATGGATGTGATTCAGGAAATTGAACGACAGCTGCTGATGGTGCTGATCGAAAACATTCCCGATCAGTCTGCGCGTCCGAAACGTGAAAACGAAAGTCTGCTTAATGGGCCACAGCTTGATGCAACGAAAGCGGGCGTAGTGGCAAGCCAGGATCAGGTTGACGATCTGCTCGACAGCCTCGGTTTCTGATGCCTCTGCACTGAGCCATATTGAGAAACGGGAAGCGGCGATGCTTCCCGTTTTTTTAACTCATGGTGGACAAGGAAAAAGAGGCGGCGTTATTCAGCATATGCAGCAGCATTGGCAGCAGCAATCCACCTGAGGCCATTCTTACCACGCACAGCAGAGCCGAAAACGTAAACAGCCAGATAAAGGTGGCTGGCGCATGGTATTGGGTGTGCATAAGCGCAAACACGACTGATGTCACCACGATACTCTGCTGCCTGGCAAAGCGCCCGGCGCGTATAAATGCATTAAGTAAGAAGCCGCGAAAGATCACCTCTTCACAAAACGGGGCAATAAAACAAATAGCGAACGCCAGTCCCCAACGCGCAGAAAGCGAGTAATCCTTTAACGATGCCACCCACTCCTCTTCGATCCCCAGAAACTGCCAGGCAATATTCAGTACGATGATGGCCAGTAAGCCCAATGAGAAATAACCGACGTTAAATCGCCCCAACGGCATATAAGGGTAGCGGTGGTTATAGTGTCGCCAGAGCAATAGCGTGCAAGGCAAACTGGCGATCAGGCCGACAAACAGTGCAGCAAAACCTGAATGATAGAGCGCGGCATAATTGGGTAGCAGCGCCACAATAAAGAAAAAACAATGATAAATCAGTACCGCTGCGAGACAGATCAAGGTGTGATGGCGTCTCTGCGCCTGACTGGACAGCATGGTTATCATCCTTGTATTAATGATGTTTTATGCCTTTTAAAAGGCTTACGCCGCAAAAAGCAGGGTTTCTGACCTGCGCGGTAGTATATCGTCGGCGTATAAGTACATGCACTTTGCCTTTTCTCAAATCGCGAAAACCCCGCGTTTTTATGCCTTACTCTGCCCATTAGACCGACTTGACTCTGGCATTATGTCATCAAACATCTACCCGTGGATTTGAGCCGTGGCAGACGATAGCGACGACAAAACAGAAGCCCCCACACCCCACCGAAAAGAGAAGGCCCGTGAGGAAGGGCAAGTTCCCCGATCGAAAGAGCTGACATCAATACTGATGCTCTTTGTTGGGGTGGGTGTGCTCTGGATGGGCGGGGACGCGTTTGCCCGCAAACTGTCGGGCATTATGTCGTCGGGTTTACGTTTTGATCATGCCATCATCAATGACCAAAAAATGATCCTGGGTCATCTGATTGAGTTGCTTAAGAATGCCGTGCTGGCGCTGCTGCCGCTGGTGACAGGCGTGGTGCTGGTGGCGCTAGCGGCACCGCCGGTACTGGGCGGTCTGGTATTAAGTGGTAAATCGGTACAGTTTAATTTTTCCAAGATTAACCCGTTGAGCGGCCTCAAGCGTCTGTTTTCAGCGCAGGTCGTGGCGGAGCTGGTCAAGGCCATCATGAAAACGGCCCTGATGGGCAGTGTGGCCGCATTTTATCTGTGGCATAAATGGCCGGAAATCATGCGTCTGATGATGGAAGCACCGGTCACCGCGATGGCCAGCGCCCTGAATCTGGCCGGGATGTGTTGCCTGCTGGTTGTGCTGTCGATAATCCCGATGGTGGGGTTCGACGTCTTCTGGCAGATCTACAGCCATCTGAAAAAGTTGCGTATGTCCAAACAGGATATTCGTGACGAATTTAAACAGCAGGAGGGTGACCCGCACGTTAAGGGGCGTATCCGCCAGCTGCAACGCGCCGCGGCACGCCGTCGTATGATGGCTGATGTGCCAAAAGCCGATGTGATTGTAACGAACCCGACGCACTACTCCGTCGCGCTGCAATATGACGAAAATAAAATGAGTGCGCCGAAAGTGATTGCGAAGGGTTCTGGTTTGATTGCGCTGCGTATTCGTGAAATTGGCAGCGAAAACCGTATCCCGATTCTTGAGGCGCCGCCGCTGGCGCGCGCCCTGTATCGCCATGCTGAAATCGGTCAGCAGATCCCAGGCCAGCTTTACTCGGCCGTGGCTGAGGTTCTTGCCTGGGTATGGCAATTGAAACGCTGGAATCTTGCCGGGGGCAAACGCCCGGCAAGACCTGAAAATCTCCCAGTGCCAGAGTCGCTGGATTTTATGAACGAGAAGGACACTGATGGCTAATCTGGTGGCAATGTTGCGTCTGCCCGGCAACCTGAAATCTACACAATGGCAAATTCTGGCGGGGCCGCTGCTGATTTTGTTGATTCTGTCGATGATGGTTTTGCCGTTGCCGGCATTCGTGCTCGACCTGCTTTTTACCTTCAACATTGCGCTCTCGATTATGGTGCTTCTGGTGGCGATGTTCACCCAGAAAACCCTTGAGTTCGCGGCATTTCCCACCGTATTGCTGTTTACCACCTTGCTACGCCTGGCGCTGAACGTGGCTTCTACCCGTATCATTCTGCTTGAAGGCCATACTGGTACGGCAGCGGCGGGTAGAGTGGTTGAAGCCTTTGGCCACTTCCTGGTTGGTGGTAACTTTGCCATTGGTATCGTGGTGTTCATTATCCTCGTGATCATCAACTTTATGGTTATCACCAAAGGTGCGGGGCGTATCGCGGAAGTCGGCGCGCGCTTCGTACTGGATGGAATGCCCGGTAAACAGATGGCGATCGACGCCGACCTTAACGCCGGCCTTATTGGGGAAGATGAGGCAAAACGTCGTCGTTCTGATGTGACCCAGGAAGCTGACTTTTACGGTTCCATGGACGGTGCGAGTAAGTTTGTACGCGGTGACGCCGTCGCGGGCATTCTTATCATGGTTATTAACGTCATTGGCGGCCTGCTGGTGGGGGTATTGCAGCATGGCTTGTCGATGGGCGATGCGGCGCAAAGTTATACCCTGTTGACCATCGGTGACGGTCTGGTTGCGCAAATCCCGGCACTGGTCATTTCTACCGCAGCGGGTGTGATTGTGACCCGCGTGGCAAACGATGAAGATGTCGGTCAGCAGATGGTTAGCCAGCTGTTTACTAACCCACGCGTAATGGTGCTCAGTGCCGCAGTACTGGGGCTGTTTGGCCTCGTGCCAGGTATGCCGAACTTTGTCTTCTTGCTCTTCACCGTAGGTCTGCTGACGCTGGCCTGGTGGCTGCGTGGCAAAGAAGAGAAGGCGCCGACGGAAGTCACGCCAGTCAAAATGCCAGAAAACAACCAGGCGGTGGAAGCCACCTGGAATGACGTGCAACTGGAAGATTCACTGGGCATGGAAGTGGGCTATCGCCTGATTCCGATGGTGGATTTCCAGCAGGATGGCGAGCTGTTGGGGCGTATCCGCAGTATTCGTAAAAAATTCGCCCAGGACATGGGGTTCCTGCCGCCCGTTGTGCATATCCGTGACAATATGGACTTGCCGCCCGCCCGTTACCGCATCCTGATGAAAGGGGTGGAAGTGGGGAGCGGTGATGCGTATCCGGGACGCTGGCTGGCGATTAACCCGGGAACCGCGGCAGGTTCATTACCCGGTGAGCAGACTGTCGATCCGGCCTTTGGCCTTGCGGCTATCTGGATTGAGAGTGCGCTGAAAGAGCAAGCGCAGATCCAGGGATTCACCGTGGTGGAGGCCAGTACGGTTGTCGCAACACACCTGAACCACCTGATTGGTCAGTTTGCGCCGGAACTGTTTGGTCGTCAGGAAGCACAACAACTGCTGGACCGCGTAACCCAGGAAATGCCAAAACTCACCGAAGACCTGGTACCGGGTGTTGTTACGCTGACAACGCTGCATAAAGTGCTGCAAAACCTGCTGGCAGAAAAAGTACCGATCCGCGATATGCGCACCATTCTTGAGACACTGGCAGAACATGCACCGCTGCAAACCGATCCTTACGAACTGACCACCGTCGTTCGCGTCGCGCTGGGCCGTGCGATTACCCAGCAATGGTTCCCCGGCAGCGGCGAAGTGCAGGTTATTGGTCTTGATACGCCACTGGAGCGTCTGCTGCTACAGGCATTGCAAGGCGGCGGGGGGCTGGAGCCGGGCCTTGCCGATCGTCTGCTTGAGCAAACTCAGGAAGCGTTGCAGCGTCAGGAGATGCTTGGCGCGCCGCCCGTACTGCTGGTCAACCATGCGTTGCGTCCGTTGCTGTCTCGTTTCCTGCGTCGCAGCCTGCCGCAGCTGGTGGTGTTGTCGAATATGGAAATGTCCGATAACCGTCCCATCCGGATGACAGCGACCATTGGAGGCAAATAATGCGTAAGCTGGCCGGGTTACTCCTTGCGTTACCCTTGTTTGTCCATGCTGCCGGAAACGGTGCGTGGCAGGCAAGCAATATCGGGGTTATTCTCAGCAATCGTGGGCAGGCCATGTCATCGCGTGTTCTTGCGCCTTCGCAGCCGGTCAATGGCCTGATGACCGTGGTTTCATGGCGTTATGAGCTAAACGGCCCGACGCCGGCGGGGTTGAACACACGTTTGTGTAGCCAGACACGCTGTGTGCAACTCGACGCCCAAAGCGGCACCACTGTCGCCTTCGCCGACGTGCCCGCGATTGAGCCGTTACGCTTTATCTGGGAAGTCCCTGGCGGAGGGCGATTGATTCCCGCCCTGAATGTCCGCAGTATCCAGGTTATTGTTAACTACCAATAGCCGCTCGTCTTTTCGCCAGTCATCGCCGTTCCTCTCAGGAATATGATGGCTGGCTCTCAAATTATGACCCCGCCTTTTGAGTCAAAAGAAACACTGTTTTATAAATCAGTGAGGCGTGTTGCGGCACTCTTTGTGTTTTTGCCATCTGCCCCCCGGTTGTGGCAGAAACAGAAAGGTAACCCGAAGCACATACTCTTACTTTAGCCGTGTAAGCATTACCTTTGGCGAGGCCGGATTGCCAGAGGTCCCTCACTAATAAACAGGGTTAACGGCAATGAAAACACGTAAAATTGGGTTGGTTAACTACCTCGCCTATGGCTCAGGCGACTTCCTGGGGGCGGGCACGACAGCACTTACCGCTGCATGGCTACTCTATTTCTACACCACCTTCTGCGGCCTGACGCCTATCGAAGCGACGTTTATTTTTGCGGCCGCCAGGGTACTGGATGCGGTAGTCAGCCCACTGATGGGCTTTTTAACCGATAACTTCGGCTCCACCTGGCTGGGCAAGCGTTTTGGTCGGCGTAAATTCTTTATCATGCTGGGTATTCCGTGTGTGTTCAGCTACTCCATTATGTGGGTAGGGGACATGAGCTTCTGGTATTACCTGCTGACATACCTGCTGTTTGATGTGGTCTATACCATGATCCTGGTGCCGTACGAAACGCTGGTGCCGGAAATGACCGACGATTTCAAACAGAAAACCAAATTCTCCGGTGCGCGTATCTCTATGGCGCAGATGTCCGCGATCCTGGCCTCGTTCCTGCCGGGTATCCTGCTGGCCCATTTCGGTAAAGACAATCCGGTTTCCTTCTTCTATGCAAGCCTGGTGTTCTCCGTACTGTGCGCATTGATGCTGACCTTTGTCTGGTGTTTTACCTGGGAGCGTCCGCGCGAAGACTGGACCGAAGCCGCGCTGCGTGCCGAAGCCGAGAAAAAACATCTGACCCTGGGCCAGAGCCTGCGTCGCCTGTTTGTTGAGCTGAGCTCAACGCTGCGCATTAAGATTTTCCGTCAGCACCTGGGGATGTACCTGGGCGGCTATATCGCGCAGGACGTCTTTAACGCCGTCTTTACCTACTACGTTGTTTTCGTGCTGATGCAGGAAGCGTCTGTCGCGTCTAATTTGTTGGGTACGATGGCTATTTTCCAGTTTATCGCCGTTATCGCCATGATCCCGCTGTGTATCCGTTTTGGGCCAGCGCCGTCTTACCGCATGGTTGTGGTGCTGTTTGGTCTGAGCGCGGCGTCTTTCGCCATCCTTTACTGGGCGGGCCTGAGTGACATCTATGCCTTGCTGCTGCTGGTATCTGCCGTTGCTGGTCTGGGCCGTGGCGGGATCAACTACGTTCCATGGAACACTTATACCTATATCGCCGACGTGGATGAAGTGGTTACCGGTCAGCGTCGTGAGGGTATCTTTGCGGGCATCATGACCCTGACCCGTAAAGCCTCTCAGGCCGGTGCGGTCATGCTGGTCGGGATCGTGATGCAGACCTCCGGGTTTGTCTCCGGCCAGAAAACGCAGGTTCCGGAAGTTAGCCACACCATCCTGATGATCATGTGTTTTGGTACGTTGCTGGTTCTCGCCTGTGGTTTCCTGGTCTCTCTGCGCTTCAAATTGAACCTGAAAACGCACAGCATTCTTCGTGCAGAGACGGCCAAAATGCGCGAATCCGGTCGTGTGGTGCCGGAAAGCGCAACGCCGGAAGCGCGTGCCACCGTTGAGATGCTGGCAGGCATGCCGTTTGAGTCCCTGTGGGGCAATAACAACATCGGCTATCTGAATCGTAATAAACCTGCCGCGCCTTCCCTGAAAGAAAACGCGTCACTGAAATCGACTTACAACTGAGGTTAAGAATATGAAGGTTTGGCCTGTCAAACATAGCCCATTACTTTGTCAGCCAGAGCGTTTTATCGCCCGCGACGAGCTGAAATCATTGATTCAGAAGGTAACGCATAATCTGGTCAATATTCACGACACCACCGGCGAGTTTTTACTGCGGCTTGACGACGGGCGTGTGATTGACACCAAAGGATGGGCGGGCTGGGAATGGACCCATGGCGTCGGTCTGTATGGGATGTACCAGTATTACCAGCAGACCGGCGACCAGACGGTACGTGATGTGATTGATAGCTGGTTCGCTGACCGCTTTGCCGAAGGTGCGACGACCAAGAACGTGAACACCATGGCGCCGTTTCTGACGCTGGCGTATCGCTACGAAGAGACCCGCAATCCGGCCTACCTGCCGTGGCTGGAGAGCTGGGCCGAGTGGGCAATGAATGAGATGCCGCGTACGGAGCATGGCGGTATGCAGCACATCACGCTTGCCGAAGAGAACCATCAGCAGATGTGGGATGACACCCTGATGATGACCGTTCTGCCGCTGGCGAAAATCGGTAAGCTGCTTAATCGTCCTGAGTATGTGGAAGAGGCGACTTATCAGTTCCTGCTGCATGTGCAGAACCTGATGGACAGGGAGACAGGTCTGTGGTTCCACGGCTGGAATTACGAAGGCTGCCATAATTTTGCACATGCTCGTTGGGCGCGCGGCAACAGCTGGCTGACTATTGTGATCCCGGACTTCCTGGAACTGGTGGATTTACCGACAAACAATGCGGTACGCCGTTATCTGGTGCAGGTATTAAACGCGCAAATCGCTGCGCTGGCGAAATGCCAGGACGAGAGCGGACTGTGGCATACGCTGCTTGACGATCCGACATCGTATCTTGAAGCGTCAGCAACCGCCGGGTTTGCCTACGGCATGCTGAAAGCGGTACGTAAGCGCTATGTTGGTCAGGAGTATGCGCAGGTTGCCGAGAAAGCAATCAAAGCCGTGGTGAAGAACATTTCACCGGAAGGCGAACTGCTGCAGGTCTCTTTCGGCACGGGGATGGGCAGCGATCTGGATTTCTACCGTCAGATCCCACTAACCTCCATGCCCTATGGTCAGGCAATGGCGATGCTGTGTCTGACTGAGTATCTGCGTAAGTATTTCTAAGCTTCCCCCGGTGGCGCTGACGCTTACCGGGGCTACGGTCGGTGCGGTTGGGAGCCCGGATAAGGCGCAGCCGCATCCGGGAATTCTTCCGATAGTATGAAAAAACAAAACCCGGCATTTGCCGGGTTTTTTACAGACCTTCAACTTACATACGTTCGATGGTTTCAATACCGAGCGTATCCAGACCCAGTTTCAGCGTCTTCGCGGTCAGCAGCGCCAGTTTCAGGCGGCTGTTGCGGACCTCTTCACTCTCAGCACTCAGAATCGGGCAATGTTCATAGAAGCCAGAGAACAGGCCAGCCAGATCGTACAGATAGGCACACATCACGTGCGGCGTACCTTCACGGGCAACCACATTCAGCGTCTCTTCAAATTGCATCAGGCGTGCGGCCAGTTGGGCTTCGCGATCTTCACTGATCACCACGTTGGCGGCGAGGAGGGCGCTTTCGTCGACATCGGCTTTACGGAACACTGACAGTACGCGCGTATAGGCGTATTGCATATATGGCGCGGTGTTTCCTTCAAACGCCAGCATATTGTCCCAGTCGAAAACATAATCAGTGGTACGGCTTTTAGATAAATCCGCATATTTCACCGCACCGATACCCACGGCGTTAGCCAGTTTCTCCAGCTCATCGGCTGGCATATCCGGGTTTTTCTCAGCAACCAGACGACGGGCGCGTTCCAGTGCTTCATCAAGCAGGTCGGCCAGTTTCACCGTGCCGCCCGCACGGGTTTTGAACGGCTTGCCGTCTTTACTCAGCATCATGCCGAACATATGATGTTCGAGAGAGACAGACTCCGGGACATAACCGGCTTTACGCACGATAGTCCAGGCCTGCATCAGGTGTTGATGTTGACGGGAGTCGATGTAGTAAAGCACGCGGTCTGCATGCAGGGTTTCATAGCGGTATTTGGCGCAGGCAATATCAGTGGTGGTGTAGAGGTAGCCACCATCTTTCTTCTGGATGATCACACCCATCGGCTCGCCTTCTTTGTTCTTGAACTCGTCCAGGAACACCACGGTTGCGCCTTCGCTCTCTACCGCCAGACCTTTAGCTTTCAGATCGGCCACGATACCCGGCAGCATTGAGTTATACAGACTTTCGCCCATCACATCTTTACGCGTGAGGGTCACATTCAGACGGTCATAAGTCATCTGATTCTGGGACATGGTGATGTCGACCAGTTTGCGCCACATCTGCAGGAAGTATTCATCACCGCCTTGCAGTTTCACGACGTAGCTACGGGCACGCTCGGCGAAAACTTCATCTTCGTCGTAATGTTTTTTGGCTTCGCGATAAAAACCTTCGAGATCCGCCAGCGCCATTTCGCCCGCGTTTTCCTGCTGTTGCAATTCCAGATACGCAATCAGCATACCGAACTGGGTACCCCAGTCACCCACATGGTTCGCGCGGATCACGTTATGACCTAGGAACTCCAGGGTACGCACGGATGCGTCGCCGATGATGGTTGAACGCAGGTGACCAACATGCATCTCTTTCGCCACGTTTGGCGCCGAATAGTCGATAACGATGGTTTGCGCTTGCGGCTTCGTGATACCCAGACGCTCAGACTGCAATGCCAGGTTTACCTGTTCTGCCAGAAATGCCGGGGCAAGGAAGATATTGATAAAGCCCGGTCCGGCGATTTCAACTTTGCTGGCGATCCCGCTGAGATCGAGATGAGTCAGTACCTTCTCGGCCAGTTGTCGCGGTGCCATGCCCAATTTTTTAGCAATTGCCATCACGCCATTGGCCTGATAGTCGCCAAACTGGACTTTTGCAGACTGGCGGACTTGCGGTTCGCAATCCGCATCCGCACCTGCGGCAATGAGCGCCTGACCGACTTTTTCTGAGAGTAGAGCCTGAATATTCACCGGGATACCTTACATTGATGACGCAGCACATAAGGGCTGGCCGCGTCCGGGTGTTGATTATGAAAGGCGGGAGTATACTGCAAATGCCCGCAGGCGTCAGCACCGGAACCTGGAGGTTCACGCCAAAAAGCATGGCCTGTTCGCGGGCAGATTAACGCTTTGCACATTCGAGCACTGCGGTCTGTTCAGGTTCATCATTCGAACCGTCAGGCGCCTGATCTTACTCGCTATCCTGCGTGCGGGATGTATCCGTAGTATAGTAAGAAGAGTTTATTTCTTTGAGCGTACTATGACTTATTCCATTGGCGAATTTGCCCGGCTTTGCGGGATAACGGCGACCACACTTCGCGCCTGGCAGCGCCGCTACGGTTTACTCAAACCGATGCGCACGGAGGGCGGGCACCGGCTTTACAGTGATGACGACGTGCAACAGGCGCTCAAAATTCTCGACTGGGTGAAAAAAGGGGTACCTGTCAGCCAGGTCAAACCGCTGCTGGCCAGGCCGGAAATGCGGCGCACCAATAACTGGGTCACCCTGCAAGAGAACATGCTTTCGCGGCTAAATGAAGGGAAGATTGACTCTCTGCGTCAGCTCATTTACGACGCCGGACGCGAGTATCCTCGTTCGGAACTGGTCACAGAAGTGTTGCGCCCGTTGCGCAGTAAAATGTCGGCCAATATTGCCGCTATGATGACACTACGTGAAATCCTCGACGGCATTATCATCTCCTACACCTCATTTTGCCTTGAAGGGGACAAACGCGCGCCGGGCGATAATTATTTAATCACCGGCTGGCATCTGAGCGACCATTGTGAAATCTGGCTTGAAGCGCTTCGCCTAACGGGGCAGGGGCATCGCATTGATATCCTTCCGGTTCCGCCTGCGGCACTGGCACCGGAGGTTTTGCCGACAAGAAAATGGTTGCTGGTCACCAGCGGTAAATTATCATCCGCGCGAAAAAAACAAATTGAACTGTGGCAATCGCAGGTCAGTTCCCTCGACGTTATCACCCTCTAAATCCTCTCTTCTTTCCATGTTCATGGCCGCTACATTGCGGCCATGAACGGGTATGCCTTTCTCTTTTTTTCTCTGATTTAACACAAAAAACAAACTAAATAACTATTTGATATTTATGAAATATAAAAAATTTACGCAATAAAACTTGGACAAATATAAGTAATTGTGTAAGTTTTAAAGAGGGCGATCTCCGCACAATGTCAACGGTAAGGGTAGGACGATGAGCACCATGCACTCCGTTATCGATCGGTTTATTCATTACTATGCAGAACTGGACAGCCAGCCGCCGTCGGCGCTGAGCGCGCTCTATCATCCCGATGCCGTATTGCAGGATCCGTTTGGCGAGCATCAAGGGTTTGTCGCTATCCATCGTTACTTCACCCATCTGCTGGCGAATGTTGAACAGTGTCGTTTCTCTATTGATCCCCCGCTTTGTGACGGTCAACGTTTTGCGGTGACCTGGACTATGCATTGGTCGCATCCTCATATCCGCGGGAACGAACTTCTTTCTCTGCCAGGGTGTTCGGTAGTGTCCGTTCAGGGGGAGCACGTCCTGCATCAGCGCGATTATTACGACGCCGGAGAGATGCTTTATGAGCATCTTCCCTTACTGGGTTGGGCGGTCCGCGGTGTGAAAAAGAGGGTCCGCGCATGAAAACGGTGCTTATTACGGGCGCCAGCTCAGGTATTGGCGCCGGGCTGGCTAAATCCTTCGCTGCAGATGACTACCTTGTCATCGCCTGCGGGCGCGATCCATCGCGTCTGAACGCACTACAACAATTCAGCCCCAACATCAGTGTGCGTCTTTTCGACATGACAGGCAGGGACGCTAGTCGCCACGCATTGGCGGACTGCCATCCCGATCTGGTTATTCTCTGTGCGGGTACGTGCGAATACCTGGAAAACGGGGTGGTAGATGCTGCCCTTGTCGAGCGGGTGATGAGCACCAATTTTCTTGGGCCGGTGAATTGCCTTGCCGCGCTGCAGGCACAGCTCAAGCCTGGAAGTCGCGTTGTGCTGGTCAGTTCGATGGCCCACTGGCTACCTTTCCCTCGTGCCGAAGCCTACGGCGCGTCAAAAGCTGCACTCAGTTGGTTTGCTGACAGTTTACGGCTGGACTGGGAGCCGAAAGGGGTCGCCGTCACCGTCGTCTCACCGGGGTTTGTCGACACACCGCTGACCCGTAAGAACGACTTTGCTATGCCTGGTCAGGTGAGCGTCGGGCAGGCGGTTACGGCCATTCGCCGGGGTCTGGCAAAGGGCAAGAAACATATCGCGTTTCCGGGCGCTTTTGGATTGCTGCTACGCGCGCTCTCTTCTCTTCCCGCGTCTATGCAGCGGGCCTTATTGCGCAGGATGGTACGATCATGAATATTGCAATTATTGGTAGCGGCATTGCCGGGTTGACCTGTGCATGGCGGCTGCCCGGTCATCACAAGGTGACGCTGTTTGAAGCGCAAGCCACCCCCGGCGGCCACACGGCAACCGTGGATGTCGCTACTCCCCAGGGGAACTGGGCCATTGATACCGGTTTTATCGTCTACAACGATCGCACCTATCCGCGTTTCATGGGGCTGCTCAGCGAATTAGGTATTACCGGGCAAAAAACGCAAATGAGTTTTTCCGTCCACAATCCACAAAGCGGGCTGGAATATAACGGACACACTCTTGCTTCGCTGTTTGCCCAGCGCCGAAATCTCGTTAACCCGGCTTTCTGGCATCTGCTCAGCGATATCGTGCGTTTTAACCGTCAGGCAAAACAAGCTCTGGCAGGTAACGTAGATGAAAAAGCCACACTGCAAAACTTTCTCGATGAACACCATTTCAGCGCCTTTTTTGCCCGCCATTACATTCTGCCGATGGGCGCTGCCATCTGGTCATCATCCCTGCAAGAGATGCGGCGTTTCCCGTTGCCGCTGTTTCTGCGCTTCTTTGAGAATCACGGTCTGTTGGATGTGACCCACCGTCCGCAGTGGTATGTGGTACCTGGTGGTTCACGTGAGTATATCCGCGCCATGCTCGATCAACTCGGCGACCGCCTGACGTTGCGCCTCAATACGCCCGTACAGCGTATTACCCGCCACGATACGCGCGTGGAAATCCACGTTGCCGACGCGACCCATACGTTTGACCAGGTTATTTTCGCCTGCCACTCCGCACAGGCGCTGGCGATGCTGGCGGAACCAACGGTGGCGGAAACAGAAATTCTGGGTGGCATTGGCTGGCAGCGTAACGAGGTGGTCTTGCACAGTGACCGGCGCTGGCTTCCGGAACGCGAACGCGCCTGGGCAAGCTGGAACTACCGCCTGAGCGAGCATGATCAGGCCAGCGCGTGCGTGACCTACAACATGAATATTCTGCAAGGTCTGCCCGAGGGCGCGCCTTTATTCTGCGTCACCCTGAACCCGGACATGCCCATTGATGATCGCTACGTCTGGAAACGCTTTGTTTATGAGCACCCGTTGTTTAACCCGCAAAGCTGGCAGGCGCAGGCGCGGCGCAGTGAGATTAATGGTCGTCAGCGTAGCTGGTACTGCGGCGCTTACTGGTACAACGGCTTTCATGAGGATGGCGTTCGCAGCGCGCTGGATGTGGTACACGGCATCGCATCCGGGGAGGGGCAGTAAAATGAACAGCTGCCTTTATGAAGGCGTTTTACGCCATCGGCGCCATCAGCCCAGGGCGCACCATTTCCACTATCGCGTATTTATGGCGTGGCTCGATCTTGATGAGCTGGACACGTTACCGATGGCTGGCATCCGTCGTAACCGTTTTGCCGCAGCCGCCTTTTATGACGAGGATTACCCTCTGGGATCGCCGCTTAAGGCGAAGGTTCTCGAACGGCTGGAAGCCTTGACCGGTGATCGACCACAGGGGCGCGTGATGTTGCTCACTCAACTGCGTTATTTCGGCTTTCATTTTAATCCGGTCAATTTCTATTACTGTTACGACCAGAACGAGGCCCTGCGTTGGGTACTGGCGGAGGTGCGCAATACGCCCTGGAATGAACGACATTATTATGCTGTAAACGGACAACATGCTTCTCCGCTGGAAAAAGCGTTCCACGTTTCCCCGTTTAACCCGATGGATATGGTCTATCACTGGCGCTTCAACCGCCCCGGCAAAACGTTGCATATGCATATCGAAAACCATCAGGAGGAGAAGGTCTTCGACGCGACGCTGCTTCTGGCCCGACGCCCTTTGACACGCGCGACACTCACTTCTTTGTTGTTGCGTATTCCGCTTATGACGCTCAAGACCGTGATGGCTATTTATTGGCAGGCGCTGCGTCTGTGGCTTAAACGCGTACCCCTTTACAATCATCCCGTTAGCAGGAGTGAACGCTCATGACCGATCCCGTGTTTGCGCTTGAACCCGATATCCCGCGTAATGCCCGTGTCGCGCGCTGGTTGCTCTTTCGTCTTCTGCATGGTTTACGTGTGGGCTCGCTCACGCTTCGTGAAGGCGGGCAGACTTTTCATTTTGGCGACACGGCCGCAGCGTTGCGCGCAGAAGTTCAGATCCTCTCCCCGATCGTTTACTGGCGTTTGCTGACCGGCGGGAGTCTTGCGGCGGCGGAAGCCTGGATGGATGGCGAGTGGGAGACGCATCAGCTTACCCCACTGTTGCAGATTTTAGCGCTCAATAGCCAGGTGTTGGGGAAGCTCGAAAGCGGCTTTCGTCTGCTGGGGCGCCCGATAGAGCGGCTACGCCACTGGACGCGACGCAACGGCCGTCAGCAGGCGCGGGAAAATATTGCCGCTCACTATGATCTGGGGAATCTTTTTTACGCCCATTTCCTTGATGAGCAGTTGCTCTATTCCAGCGCGCTGTTCACCGCGCCCGATCAGGATCTCGCCAGCGCGCAGCAGGCAAAAATGGCGCGATTGTGTGAACAACTGGCGCTAACGCCTGACGATCACCTGCTGGAGATTGGCACCGGATGGGGGGCAATGGCCGAGTATGCCGCACGTCATTATGGCTGCCGGGTGACCACCACCACGCTATCGCGTGAACAGTACAAATGGGCTCAGACGCGAATTCTTCAGGCGGGTTTACAGGACAGGGTTGAGGTTTTGCTCTGTGATTATCGCGACCTGACCGGACAGTTTGACAAGCTGGTTTCGATTGAGATGATTGAGGCGGTAGGAAAACACTATCTCCCGACCTTCTTCCGGACTTGTCAGGCACGCCTGCGCGCGGGGGGGAAAATGGCGATTCAGGCCATCACCATTCAGGATCAGCGCTACAGCGATTACAGCAAAAGCGTCGATTTTATCCAGCGTTACATCTTTCCCGGCGGTTTCTTACCGAGCATAACGGTGATGAATAACCTGATGACCCGCCATACCGATTTTGTGGTGCGCAATATCTTTGATATGGGGCCCGATTATGCCCGTACCCTTGCCCAGTGGCGTCAGCGTTTCGTTCATGCCTGGCACGACATTGAAAAGCTGGGGTTTGATGAGCGTTTCCGCCGCATGTGGCTTTACTATTTCGGTTACTGTGAAGCGGGTTTCAACGCACGCACTATCAGTGTGGTGCAATTGACTGCGGAGCGGGTATGAACCGCCATCTGCAGATCTTCCTGATGGCAGTGGCGTTCGATCTTTACTGGACGCTGGTGGTGCTGTTTCGTGAGCGCGGCGTTGTTGTCTGGCTCGCACTGGCGATGCTGGCCTGCGTCATGCTCGCGCCCACGCTTCGCGTGTATGCTCTGCTGCTGGCCGTCGCTGGCAGCTCGCTGGATGCCGCCTGGGCGCTGACGGGATTAATCAGTTTCAGCGGCGATGGGGTATTGCCGCTGTGGATGGTGGCGCTGTGGTTGATGTTTGCCGTCGTCTGGACCCGGCTTACCCGCGCCAGCGCATTGCCGGGCTGGACGCTGGCGCTACTGGCAACGCTCGGTGGCCCGGTTGCTTACTATATGGGGGAACGTCTGGGCGCGATGACGTTCTTGCAACCGAACTTTATCGTGCTGAGTTGGCTCGGACTTGGATGGCTGGTACTGGCGCTTTTTTTCCATTTATTAATGGGGAGGCGGCAATGAAGTCTCTGCGCTTTGCTCTGCTTTTGCTGATAACCGCCGCTCCCTTAGCCAGTGCCGCTGACTGGTTAAGCTGGCGCAAAACCGGTGACGCTACCTTAACCTGGGGGCCCTTTACCGTTTATACCTCGCAACTACGCACCCCGCAGGGGCGGTATATCGCAGCAGATCAGGACCAGGCGTTAATCCTTACTTACGCACGGGATATTACGCGCGATGAACTGGTCGATGCGACGCGCGAACAGTGGCAGGCGCTGGGAATACTGACGCGGGAAGCGCAGAGCGAAGCCTGGCTACACACCCTTGCCACACTCTGGCCGGATGTCAGTTCCGGTACGCAACTGGCGTTTGTTCTTCGTGAGAAACGAGGGCAGTTCTGGTACCGCGCATCGGCAGCGGAAAAAACCTTTACTCCGCTGGGCCCTCAGCAATCCCTGGCGTTCAGCATCAACTTTCTGGCCATCTGGCTCGATCCGCATACGCAATACCCCACGCTGCGTCAGCAGCTCATCGGAGGTGAAAAATGAAACGCATTCTGGCGCTTGGGTTGACGCTGCTCTTGATGCTGACAGGCTGTAGTAGCGAGATAAATGACTACCAGCATCAACAGCCACAGCTCGATATTTTTCACTATTTTCGTGGCAAGACCGAAGCCTGGGGCATGGTACAAGATCGCAGTGGCAAACAGCTGCGTCGTTTCCATGTTGACATACAGGGCGACGTGGTGGGCGATACGCTGACGCTCAACGAAAACTTTGTTTATGACGATGGCGAAAAACAGCAGCGGGTCTGGCATATAAGGCGTATCGGTAACGATCGCTACGAAGGGACTGCCGGAGATATTGAAGGTGTCGCACGCGGTCAGGCGGCAGGCAATGCCTTCAACTGGCGCTACAGCATGAACGTGAAGGCTGACGGGAGTACCTGGCTGCTACACTTTGATGACTGGATGTATCTGCAGGACGATACACACCTCTTCAACCAAACCGCCATGAAGAAATTCGGCATTACCGTTGCAACGGTCACGCTCTTTTTCACCCGAAAAGCACAATAAAAAGGAGAGGGGTATGAAAACTCAACCGACGATTGGTATCAGTGGCTGTTTGACCGGCTCGGCTGTGCGTTTCGATGGCGGGCATAAGCGCATGGGTTTTGTGATGGACGAACTTGCCCAGTGGGTGACGTTTAGCCCTGTTTGCCCGGAAATGGCTATGGGGCTACCCGTTCCCCGCCCGGCATTGCGTCTGGTTCAGACCGCCAGCGGAGAGACCCGGATGCGCTTTAGCCAGGCGCCGAATGAGGACGTCACACAAAAAATAGATGACTTCACCGCAGCGTATCTGCCGCGGGTGGCTGAACTGGCTGGCTTTATCGTCTGCGCGAAATCACCGAGTTGCGGTATGGAACGTGTGCGACTGTATGATGAAAAAGGGGGGCGAGGGCGTAAGGAGGGCGTGGGGCGTTTCACCGGTGCCTTACTCGCAGCGTACCCGTGGCTGCCGGTCGAGGAAGACGGTCGCCTGCACGACCCGGTATTGCGTGAGAACTTTGTGGAGCGGGTATTCGCTTTGCATGAGCTTAATACCCTGCGGGAACGAGGCCTGACCCGTCACAGCCTGCTCGATTTTCACAGTCGCTACAAACTCCAGCTACTGGCACATCATCAGGCAGGATATCGTGAAATCGGACCGTTTGTCGCGTCACTTTCTCAGTGGGAGAATCTGGACGCGTTTTTCGACGCTTACCGGGAAAAGCTGATGGCGATCCTCAAACACCCGGCGTCCCGCAAGAACCACACTAACGTGCTGATGCACATTCAGGGCTATTTTCGCAACCAGCTTACGCCGCGTCAGCGTGGCGAGCTGCGGGAGGTGATTCTGCATTACCGCGCAGGGTTGCTGCCGATCCTGGCCCCCATAACATTGCTCAAACATTATCTTGGTGAATATCCAGACCAGTATCTGCTGGCACAAAACTATTTCAATCCCTATCCCAACGATTTAGGGCTTCGCCTCAATCTGAAATGATATTCGGCAGTGGCGTTTATGTCCGGCGGCGCCACTGCACGACCTGAGTTGGTGACAGGCGCATAACACGGTAAAGTATCGCCCGAATTCATCGCATGGGAATAAACAATGGCTGGCTGGCAACATATCGAGGAACTGCAGGATATTGCTGCAGATCTCCCGCGTTTCATTGAGGATCTGACACACCTTGTAAGCCGACTGGGCCTGGATATCCGTGACCTCAATGCTGATCATATCTCGCTACGCTGCCATCAGAATGCGACGGCTGAACGCTGGCGTCGCGGCTTTGAACAGTGCGGCAAGCTGCTCTCAGAAAACCTTATCAATGGCCGACCTATCTGCCTGTTCACCTTATCTCAGCCAGTGCAGGTAGCGCACTGGGCATTTACCGTGGTCGAACTGCCATGGCCTGGGGAAAAACGTTATCCGTATGAGGGATGGGAGCATATTGAAATAGTCCTGAAGGGTGAGCCGGAAACCCTGAATGCCCGCGCACTGGCGCTGCTTTCGGATGAAGGGTTGAGCCAGCCAGGGATTGTGGTGAAGACCAGTTCGCCAAAGGGCGATCGTGAGCGTCTGCCAAACCCCACGCTTGCCGTGACGGATGGTAAAGTCACCGTCAAATTTCACCCCTGGTCGATAGAAGAGATTGTCGCCAGCGAGCAATAGAATTTCGGTCTGTGAGGCGGCTCCGTATGCAGGTTGTCAGAAAATGCCATGCTGAGAAGGCTACATCTTAAAGGGAGAAGAGATGACATTACTGGAGATATGTTGCTATAGCGCAACCAGTGCGGAGATCGCGCAGAAAAATGGGGCCGACCGCATTGAACTGTGCGCTGCGCCGAAAGAAGGGGGGCTGACACCCTCGCTCGGGATGCTTAAAGCCGTCCGTCAGCGGGTGACCATCCCTGTGCATCCGATTGTGCGTCCGCGCGGAGGCGATTTTTGCTACGCCGACGATGAGTTCTCCGCCATGCTTGACGATATCCAGACCATCCGCGAACTGGGGTTCCCGGGAATGGTGACTGGCGTACTGGATGAGGACGGCAATGTTGATATGCCGCGTATGCAGCAGATTATTGAGGCGGCAGGGGACATGGCGGTGACTTTTCATCGCGCTTTCGATATGTGCGCAAAACCGCTTGAAACTGCTGAAAAATTAGGGGATTTAGGGATTGCCCGCATCCTGACGTCGGGTCAGCAGGCGAGTGCAGAAAAAGGTCTTTCATTAATTATGGAACTAAATACCCATTCAGGTGTTCCAATCATTATGGCTGGTGCGGGTGTCCGTGCAGCGAACCTGAAGCGTTTTCTTGACGCGGGTGTGAAAGAAGTTCACAGCTCAGCAGGTATCTGGACACCGTCGCCCATGCGTTATCGCAATAAAGGATTGTCCATGTCGTCGGACGCTGCCGCGGATGAGTATTCGCGCTATGGTGTGGACGGCGAGGCAGTGGCGGTGATGAAGACAATGATTGTTCAGCATCGCCCATAACCCGTTTTTACCGCGCATCATGTCGCCCAATATGATGCTTGCTCGTACCAGGCCCCTGCCATTAACAGGGGCCTTTTTTTGTCTATATATTTTGGCGAAAGGGCTTTGTCACTCGTCACGGTTTACGTGCAATTAACACGGCGCGCACCGGGGCCGGGTAGCCTTCAATGGTCTTCGTGTTGTCATTGGGATCAAGGAAATCAGCCAGCGATTCCGTCACCATCCAGGACGTACCGCGCTGTTCTTCTGTGGTGGTCGGGCAGATATCGGCGATACGGACATCAACAAAGCCGCACTTCTCAAGCCAGTTTTTCAGCGCCGCCGCCGAAGGAATAAAGTAAACATTACGCATTTGTGCATAGCGGTCACCCGGCACCAGAACAGTATGCTCATCACCTTCGACCACCAGCGTTTCCAGTACCAGTTCACCGTCTTTCACCAGTTGATCTTTCAACTGCCAGAGGTGTTCCAGCGGCGAGCGGCGGTGATACAGCACACCCATTGAAAAAACGGTATCGAAGGCGTTCAGCGCCGGAAGTTGCTCGATACCCAACGGCAATAAATGGGCGCGACGATCATCACCTAACAGCTTACGCACTGCTTCAAACTGACACAGGAACAACTGCGTGGGGTCGATACCCACCGCCAGCTTTGCCCCCGCGCCAATCATGCGCCACATATGATAGCCACTGCCGCAGCCTACATCGAGGATCGTCCGACCCTGCAAATCAGACAGATGCGGCAGCACGCGATCCCATTTCCAGTCGGAACGCCATTCAGTGTCGATATTGATGCCATAAAGAGAGTAAGGCCCTTTACGCCATGGCATCAGGTGGCGCAGCAGGGTTTCCATACGCGTCAGTTGACCCGCGCTTAACGGAATTTCGCTTTCGGCGGTGACGCTATTAAGCAAATCGAGATGCGATGGCGTCAGCTCCGGTAAGAAATTGACGGCGTTAGTCCACTGTTTGAACTGACCATGAAGCTGTTCACGTTGCCAGGCGGCAATCTGTGCTGGCAGGGTTTCTAACCAGTGCGACAGGGGACTGACGGCAATTTGCTGATAAAAACGGTCGAACGTAATCATGCCGCGTCACCCGCTTTCAGGGCAATCAGCGAACCAAAATTGAAGCACTGGAACCAGACTTCACTGTGTTCAAAACCGGCCTGTTGCAGGCGGGATTTATGCTTTTCGACCGAATCCGTCAGCATCACATTTTCCAGCATGCTGCGCTTCTGGCTGATTTCCAGCTCGCTGTAACCGTTGGCGCGTTTAAAGTCATGGTGCATGTTGAATAACAGCTCGCCAACGTTGGCATCTTCAAAACTGAATTTTTCCGACAACACCAGCGCGCCGCCAGGATTTAGCCCCTGATAAATCTTATCCAGCAGCGCCTGACGTTCATCTGGCACAAGGAACTGCAGGGTAAAATTCAGCACTACCATGGACGCGTTTTCAATAGCGATATCGCGAATATCGCCTTCGATAACCTCGACCGGCGTCGGTGCTTTATACGCATCAAGATGACGGCGGCAGCGTTCAACCATAGCAGGCGAGTTATCAACGGCAATAATTTTGCAGCCGTCGTGATGGATATTACGGCGCACGGAAAGTGTCGCAGCACCTAAAGAGCAGCCCAGATCGTAAATCTGCGTCTGCGGCTGAACGAAACGCTCCGCCAGCATGCCGATCATCGAGATAATATTGGAGTAACCCGGTACGGAGCGCTGGATCATATCCGGGAAGACTTCGGCAACCCGTTCGTCAAAGGTCCAGTCGCCCAGGCTGGCGATAGGCGCGGAAAAAAGCATGTCGCGGTTAGACATAATGTAAACATCCGGGAAAACAAAGTGGCGTATTGTGCGCTAATGCAGGGAGAAAACCAACTCCCACGGCATATACCACAAGTTTGCAACCACCATCAGCAGTAGTGAACTCCAGGTCGCGCTCATACCGGAACGGCGCCAGCTCAGCTGTCGGTGATGAAGCCCGTAGTAATGCATTAAACGTCCGGCAATAAGCAGGATGCCGCACACGTGAACCATCCAGGTTTCAGCGCCGTTCATCTCCATAAATAACAGCAACACCAATGCCAGCGGAATGTATTCCACCGCATTGCCGTGAATACGGATGGCGCTTTGCAACTCGCTGAATCCACCGTCGCCATAGCTGACGCGGTATTGCATGCGCAGACGCACAACATCAAATGAAAACTTAATGAGCAGTAACGCACCCAGCACGGCATACAGCGCGCTTACCATACAAACTCCCTTTATACGCGGATGGCTTTACAATGATAGGTAATCCATTCAGAAAAGAGAAGATTGCAGCGGAATGGACGGAGCAGTGCCCAGTGACGGCAGTGCCCGCTGAAGATCTTTCCACAGTATGTCCACGAGTGCCGGTGATTGACCGTTATCGGGAGTATGCAAAAACAGATATGGCGTGCTCTGCTGTTCCCATTGCGGCAGCTTCTCCAGCCAGACGCTGAATAACTGACGGTTTTGTTCCATGTCGTCACTACCGATAAAGCGGATTAATGGGTTTTGCGCAGTCACCAGGGCATGTACCGGCAATTTGGGCTTCTTGCGTTGTGCATCAATCACCGCTTCGCTATTCGGGATGGCGCTGTGAATGGGGCGGCTATCAAGAATAACCCGGTTGACGCCGCGCTGGTGCAGGCCGCGGTTAAGCGACAGTTCCGTCTCGCCTTTGGCGAAAAACTCCGGGTGACGCACTTCAACGCCGTAGGTGAAATCAGCCGGAAGGCTATCCAGAAATGCCCACAACGCCGGCAAATCGCGCGGACCAAAGGTAGCGGGCAGTTGTAACCAGTACTGACCGATGCGTGTTTCCAGTGGAGAAAGCCGGCTGAAAAACTCCAGCGTCAAATCGCTACACTGGCGCAGCGAGGCCTGATGAGAAATGGTCGCCGGAAATTTAAAGCAAAAGCGAAAAGCATCGTGGGTTTGATGGTACCAGCGCTGGACAATCTCGGCTTTCGGCAGGGCATACAGCGTGGTGTTGCCCTCCACGCAATTAAAGTGGCGGGCGTACTCTTCAAGGCTGGTGATGCCAAGGCGCACCCATTTCGGGTGCGACCATTGCGGCAGGCCAAGATAAATCATAATGCGCTCAGGATCTCCTGGGTGCTGCGCACGCGGCCAATCCGCGGGAAGATATTTTTCATACTGCCCTGGTGTTGTTCGCTGCTGGCAGCAGAGCAGGCGTCTTCCGCAACCACCAGCTTAAAGCCCAGTTCCCAGGCGTTGCGGGCGGTGGATTCCACGCCGATGTTCGTGGAAATCCCGCACAGGACGATGGTGTCGATACCGCGACGGCGCAGTTGCAGCTCAAGATCGGTACCGTAGAATGCGCCCCACTGGCGCTTAGTGACCTCAATGTCGCTCTCTTTCTTGCCCAGCGCCAGCGGATACGTCCACCAGTTTTCCGGCAGCGCGTGGCCGCCCGCCTGCACATCGACCGGCTGTTTTAGCGCTTCGGCAAAATCGGCGGACCAGCCAACGCGAACCAGAATCACCGGTGCATTATTGGCGCGAAACGCCTCAGCCAGCGTCGCTGCACGTTTCACCACATCCTCAGCGCTGTGCGGACCACCGGCAAACGGCAGAATACCTTCCTGTAAATCGATAACCACCAGGGCGGTGTGGGCAGCATTAAGTTCAAGCATGATAACTCCTGAAAAAAGAATGAGGTCGCACTTACCTTACGCGGTATCCTGCTGCACCCGGTTTACAAATTTTGTTAATTTTTGTGAGAATACGCACTAAGCGTGCGCAGCAAACGCGCGTACAGGCGGTATCGGGCTTATCGTGTGCCATTATTTCCAGTATAATAGCCGCCTTTTTTCATCCAGTTGTGACATTCAGCTAAAGCTGCGACATCGTCGCCTGCACGGCAGGCAACAATCAGCCTGCGGCAAAGTTAAGGGATATCTCATGCGTACAGAATATTGCGGACAGTTGCGTAAGTCCCACGTGGGGCAGCAGGTGACTCTGTGTGGTTGGGTCAATCGTCGTCGTGATCTCGGCAGCCTCATTTTTATTGATATGCGTGATCGTGAAGGCATCGTCCAGGTGTTCTTCGACCCGGACGCCGAAGCCTTCAAACTGGCTTCCGAACTGCGTAATGAGTTCTGCATCGTGGTGACCGGCACCGTGCGTGCTCGTGACGAAAAAAACGTCAACAGCGATATGGCGACTGGCGAAGTGGAAGTGTTTGCCAACGAATTGACCATTATCAACCGCTCTGAGCCGCTGCCGCTGGATTCCAACCAGGTCAATACCGAAGAAGCGCGCCTGAAATATCGCTATCTGGACCTGCGTCGTCCGGAAATGGCCCAGCGCCTGAAAACCCGCGCTAAAATCACCAGCTTCGTGCGTCGTTTTATGGATGACCACGGTTTCCTTGATATCGAAACCCCGATGCTGACCAAAGCGACGCCGGAAGGCGCGCGCGACTATCTGGTGCCTTCACGCGTACATAAAGGCAAATTCTACGCGCTGCCGCAGTCCCCACAGTTGTTCAAACAGCTGCTGATGATGTCCGGCTTCGATCGCTACTATCAGATTGTGAAATGCTTCCGTGATGAAGATCTGCGCGCTGACCGTCAGCCAGAATTCACCCAGATCGACGTGGAAACATCCTTCATGACCGCACCGCAGGTGCGCGAAGTGATGGAAGAACTGATCCGCAACTTGTGGCTGGACATTAAAGGTATGGACCTCGGCCAGTTCCCGATCATGACTTTCGCCGAAGCGGAGCGTCGTTACGGTTCCGATAAACCGGACCTGCGTAACCCAATGGAGCTGGTGGACGTGGCCGACCTGCTGAAAAACGTTGAGTTTGCGGTGTTTGCCGGCCCGGCCAACGATCCGAAAGGCCGTGTTGCCGCGCTGCGCGTTCCTGGCGGTGCGTCTCTGACCCGTAAGTTGATTGATGAATACGGCAACTTTGTGAAGATCTACGGCGCGAAAGGCCTGGCTTACATTAAAGTGACCGAACGCGCGAAAGGCATGGAAGGGATCAACAGCCCGGTGGCGAAATTCCTGACTGCGGACATTGTCGAGGCGATTCTGGAGCGTACCGGCGCGCAAGATGGCGATATGATTTTCTTCGGCGCAGACCATAAGAAAGTGGTTGCCGATGCGTTGGGTGCGCTGCGTCTGAAACTCGGTAAAGATCTGAACCTGACCGATGAGAACAAATGGGCACCGCTGTGGGTTATCGACTTCCCGATGTTTGAAGATGACGGCGAAGGCGGCCTGACCGCGATGCACCATCCGTTCACCTCACCGAAAGACATGACGGCGGATGAACTGAAAGCCGCACCGGAAGATGCGGTCGCGAACGCGTACGACATGGTGATCAACGGCTACGAAGTGGGCGGTGGTTCTGTGCGTATTCACCGTGGTGACATGCAGCAGACCGTGTTCGGCATTCTGGGCATTACTGAACAGGAACAGCGCGAAAAGTTCGGCTTCCTGCTGGATGCGCTGAAATTCGGTACCCCGCCGCACGCAGGTCTGGCATTTGGTCTGGATCGTCTGACCATGCTGCTGACCGGTACCGACAACATTCGTGACGTTATCGCCTTCCCGAAAACCACCGCGGCTGCGTGTCTGATGACCGAAGCACCGAGCTTTGCTAACCCGGCCTCCCTGGCGGAACTGGGTATCGAAGTGGTCAAGAAAGACGGGCTGGAGAATAAGTAATATGACATTCAAGCATCCCGTTTCTGTGCTGGTCGTTATTTATGCTCAGGACACGAAGCGGGTGCTGATGTTGCAGCGACGCGACGATCCCGATTTCTGGCAGTCGGTTACCGGCAGCCTGGAGGAGGGGGAGTCCGCATCGCAAGCCGCCGCGCGTGAAGTAAAGGAAGAGGTCGCCATAGACGTTGCGACTGAGCAACTGGCCTTAATTGACTGTCAGCGCACGGTGGAGTTTGAAATTTTTGAACATTTACGTCATCGCTATGCCCCTGGCGTGGTGCGCAATACCGAATCCTGGTTCTGTCTTGCGCTACCTCATGAACGGTCGGTCGTGTTCACCGAACATCTGGCTTACCGCTGGGTTGATGCGCCGCAAGCGGCCGCGTTAACCAAGTCATGGAGCAACCGGCAGGCGATTGAAGAATTTGTAATTCATGCCGTATAAATCAACGGTTAAGTGGAGAGTTTCTTATGGCAGGTCACAGTAAATGGGCCAACACCAAACACCGCAAAGCGGCACAGGATGCCAAGCGCGGTAAAATCTTTACCAAAATTATTCGTGAGCTGGTTACCGCAGCGCGCCTTGGCGGCGGTGATATCGGTTCCAACCCGCGTCTGCGTGCGGCAGTGGATAAAGCACTGTCGAACAACATGACCCGTGACACCCTGAATCGTGCTATCGCACGTGGCGTCGGTGGTGATGAAGACGCGAACATGGAAACCATTATTTATGAAGGTTACGGTCCTGGTGGCACAGCGGTGATGGTGGAATGTCTGTCTGACAACCGCAACCGTACCGTTGCCGAAGTGCGCCATGCCTTTACCAAAACCGGTGGTAACCTGGGCACTGACGGTTCTGTTTCCTACCTGTTCAGCAAAAAAGGCGTGATCTCTTTCGAGAAAGGCGACGAAGACACTATCATGGAAGCCGCCCTGGAAGCGGGCGCAGAAGACGTGGTGACCTTCGACGACGGTGCGATTGATGTTTATACCGCATGGGAAGAGATGGGCGCTGTGCGCGATGCGCTGGAAGCCGCAGGCCTGAAAGCCGACAACGCCGAAGTCTCCATGATCCCGTCAACCAAAGCCGATATGGATGCAGAAACCGCGCCGAAACTGCTGCGTTTGATCGATATGCTGGAAGATTGCGACGATGTGCAGGAAGTTTACCATAACGGTGAAATTTCTGACGAGGTTGCGGCTACTCTGTGATGAGGCCACTTATCGCAATAACCGGAGACGCGTGATGGCTGTCATTCTCGGTATCGACCCGGGTTCACGCGTAACCGGTTACGGTGTGATTCGCCAGGTAGGCAGGCAACTGACCTACCTGGGCAGCGGATGCATCCGTACCAAAGTTGATGATTTACCGTCGCGCCTGAAATTAATATATGCCGGTGTGACGGAAATCATCACCCAGTTCCAGCCTGATTATTTCGCGATTGAACAAGTCTTTATGGCAAAAAACGCCGATTCTGCGCTTAAGCTTGGGCAGGCTCGCGGCGTGGCCATTGTGGCTGCTGTAAACCAGGATCTGCCCGTGTTTGAATATGCGGCCCGCCAGGTCAAACAAACCGTAGTGGGAATTGGCAGCGCCGAGAAAAGCCAGGTTCAGCATATGGTGTGCACCTTGCTGAAACTTCCGGCGAACCCGCAGGCGGATGCCGCCGATGCGCTGGCGATTGCTATCACC
Source organism: Phytobacter ursingii (assembly GCA_901456055.1). GTDB lineage: Bacteria > Pseudomonadota > Gammaproteobacteria > Enterobacterales > Enterobacteriaceae > Phytobacter > Phytobacter ursingii. The sequence continues at coordinate 505,550 of CABDWT010000018.1, read as the reverse complement.
CATTGCCATGTCAGCCAGAACGCAATGCAGATGAGCGATACCCGGCTTAATCTGGCGCGCGGCCGGCTGCGCTAAGTAATGCGCTGATCTTTTGGGCATCCTCTGGCGTTGAGGGGTTGTAAACGATCATCGTCAGGTCCGGCTGCCCTTCAACGGCAAAACTCGAATACTCCAGCGATAATCTTCCCGCCTCGCGATGGATCAATACTTTTGTGCCTTCGCCCATCGTGTCGATGGTATTGCTGCGCCAGAGCTCGGCAAACAGCGGCGATGCGGCCATCAATTCATCTATGAGCGGTTTCACTTCTGCTGTTGCGCCTGAGCGGGTGGCATCCGCGCGAAAGGCGGCGACCAGCGACTGCGCCAGACCTTCCCAGTCTGCCTGTACCTCACGCACCTGCGGGTCGAGAAAGATACGCCGCAAAATATTGCGCTCGGTATGGGGCAACTTTGCATAATCGGTCAGCACTACGGCAGCGGGCTGATTCCACGCCAGGACACACCAGGTCGCGGTGCGGATCATCGCCGGGCTGAGCGTCATGCAATCCAGCACTTTTTGCAGCCGTGCCGTGACAGCCAGCGACGGGGTATAACGCACCTCAGGGGCGCGACCGAGCGCCAGATGGAAAACATGCTCACGTTCGGGTGGGCTAAGTTGTAAGGCGTGGCATAAGCGCTCCAGTACCTCTGCTGAGGGCGTACCGCCGCGCCCCTGTTCGAGCCAGGTGTACCAGGTGGCACTAATACAGGCCAGGTGCGCCACCTCTTCACGGCGTAATCCGGGGGTGCGGCGTCGACCGGTATGAAAACCGAGCGCATCCGGGTCAAGACGCGCACGGCGGTGTTTGAGGTAATCGCCTAACTCTGTGGGACGGGTATCGCGCTGCATCCTGTTAGTCCTTATACCACGATAATGTCACTACTTTTCACCTCTGAGGATATTCATCACTATCACGTGATGAGTCAACAAAAGTGGAGTGAGCTATGCATGTTTTTCTGACGGGGGCGTCTGGCTGGGTTGGTTCAGCCGTCGCTGAGGATTTGCTGGCCGCCGGGCATCACGTGACCGGGCTGGTACGCAATGCGGAAAAAGCGCAGGCGCTGGTGGCGTTGGGCGCACAGGTGGTGACCGGAACGCTGGACGATCATCAACTATTGCATAACGGCGCAGACCGTGCGGATGCGGTTATCCATACCGCGTTTAACCATGATTTTTCACACTTTAGCGAGAATTGCGCACAGGATGAGCGCGCCATCCAGATTCTGGGGGATGCGTTACGCGGTAGCGACCGTCCTCTGCTGGTGACCTCCGGGCTGGCGATGATTGCCCCGGGGCGTCTGGCGACAGAAAATGACCTGCCGTTTGTGGCGCCGTCGTATCCACGCCGCTCTGAGGCTGCGGCGCGTGCACTGGCGGAAAAGGGCGTGCGGACAGCAACGGTACGGCTGTCACCCTCGGTCCACGGCGTGGGCGATCACGGATTTATTCCCATCCTGATGGGGCTTGCGAAGCAAACAGGCGTCTCGGCCTGGCCTGAGGACGTGGAGAACCGCTGGGCGGCTGTGCATCGCCGGGATGCCGCCAGGCTTTATCGGTTAGCGCTGGAGACGGGGGTTACCCAGGCGGTCTATCATGCGGCGGCGGAAGAGGGGATCCTGTTTCGCGATATTGCGCAGGCCATCGGTAACCACCTAGGGATACCTGCTGAGCCGCGAGCGAGGGACCATTTTGGCTGGTTTGCTGATTTTGCTTCTCTCGATATGGCCGCAAGCAGTGAACAGACGCGCACGGTATTGGGCTGGAACCCGACGCATCCGACGCTGTTTGCCGACCTCGCACAGGCGGAATATTAGGCCAGTAAGTCAACACATTTCGCTTTTCATTAATAAGCGGCTGGATATCTATCCAGCCTTTTTTTATGATACAGTATTCTTACTTCGGCCATTAACGCAGGAGCGTCATGTGATAGGCAGACTCAGAGGCATTATTCTGGAAAAACAGCCCCCTTTAGTCCTGATGGAAGTCGGAGGCGTGGGCTACGAAGTGCATATGCCGATGACCTGTTTCTATGAACTGCCGGAAGCGGGAAAGGAAGCGGTAGTCTTCACCCATTTTGTGGTGCGTGAAGATGCGCATCTGCTGTTTGGTTTTAACAATAAGCAAGAGCGCACGCTATTTCGTGAACTGATTAAGACCAACGGCGTAGGGCCAAAACTGGCGCTGGCTATCCTTTCCGGCATGAACGCGCAACAATTTGTGAATGCCGTGGAACGCGAAGACCCTGCGGCGTTGATTAAACTGCCGGGTATCGGCAAGAAGACGGCTGAGCGACTGATTGTCGAAATGAAAGACCGCTTCAAAGGTTTACATGGCGATCTGTTCACGCCAGCCGCCGATCTGGTGCTGACATCCCCCGCCAGTCCGAATGCGGATGATGCAGAACAAGAAGCGGTTGCCGCACTGGTGGCGTTGGGCTATAAACCTCAGGAAGCCAGCCGGATGGTGAGCAAAATCGCTAAACCGGGCGCCAACAGTGAAACTCTGATCCGCGAAGCATTACGCGCCGCGTTGTGAGGTAAAGGATGATTGAAGCAGACCGTCTGGTCTCCCCCGACAGCGTTATTAATGCAGAAGAGGTTGCGGATCGCGCTATCCGGCCGAAATTACTGGCGGAGTATGTCGGGCAGCCGCAGGTACGCTCGCAAATGGAAATTTTTATTCAGGCGGCGAAGCTGCGTGGTGACGCGCTGGATCACTTGCTGATATTTGGCCCCCCTGGGTTGGGTAAAACTACTCTCGCGAACATTGTTGCTAACGAGATGGGCGTCAATCTGCGAACCACCTCAGGCCCGGTGCTGGAAAAAGCGGGCGATCTCGCGGCGATGCTCACTAACCTCGAACCGCATGACGTACTGTTTATCGATGAAATACACCGTCTCTCGCCGGTGGTTGAAGAAGTCCTCTACCCGGCAATGGAAGATTATCAGCTTGATATCATGATCGGTGAAGGCCCGGCAGCGCGCTCAATCAAGATTGATTTGCCCCCCTTTACGCTGATTGGCGCAACCACGCGTGCCGGTTCATTAACCTCACCGTTGCGCGATCGTTTCGGTATTGTGCAGCGGCTGGAGTTTTATCAGGTGGCGGATTTACAGCACATCGTCGGGCGTAGCGCGCGCTACATGGGGCTGGAGATGAGCGAAGACGGCGCGCTGGAAGTGGCGAGACGTTCACGCGGTACGCCGCGTATTGCTAACCGTCTGCTGCGTCGGGTGCGCGATTTTGCCGAAGTGAAGCATGATGGCGCAATTACGCATGATATCGCTTCCCAGGCGCTGGATATGCTGAACGTGGACGCGGAAGGGTTTGATTACATGGACCGCAAGCTGCTGCTGGCGGTCATCGATAAGTTCTTTGGCGGGCCGGTGGGGCTGGATAACCTTGCCGCCGCGATTGGTGAAGAGCGCGAAACCATTGAAGATGTACTGGAGCCTTTTCTCATTCAGCAAGGCTTCCTGCAACGTACCCCGCGTGGTCGCATGGCGACGGTCAGGGCATGGAACCACTTTGGTATTACACCGCCTGAGATGCCCTGAGATTTTCCTGCATCAGTCGTCGTTAGCAATATTCTGCATGGCAGGAAGGCCGAAACACGCGTTTCGGCCTTAGACGAAGCTCAGGTGGCGCTTTTTTTCATCATGCTGAAAATGAATAGCAGCGCGGCACACAATACAACAGACGGTCCTGCTGGCGTGTCATAAAAAGCGGAGAATGTTAGCCCACCGGTGACGGCAATCATGCCGACGCCCACTGCGATACCCGCCATTTGTTCTGGCGTGCGGGCAAAGCGGCGCGCGGTGGCTGCGGGGATTATCAGCAGAGACGTGATAATCAGCGCCCCGACAAACTTCATCGCCACCCCAATTGTCAACGCCGTGACCAGCATTAACAGCAACTTCACACGCTGCAACTTCACGCCATCGACAAATGCCAGTTCCGGACTGATAGTCATCGAAAGCAGGTTACGCCACTGCCAGAACAGGATCCCGATAACCAGCACGACCCCCGCAGCAATGGAGAGCAGGTCCGTGGGGGTGACTGCCAGCAGGTCACCAAAAAGGTAGGCCATCAGATCGACGCGTATATTCGACATCAGGCTGACAACCACCATACCGAGGGATAAGGCACTATGAGCCATAATCCCCAGCAGCGTATCAATGGCAAGGTGAGGGCGTTTTTCCAGCCAGACCAGTCCGGCGGCAAGCAGCAGCGTGACAGCAATCACCGCATAAAAAGGGTTAATGTCGAGCAGCAGACCGAAAGCGACACCCAGCAACGAGGCGTGGGCGAGGGTATCGCCAAAATAGGACATGCGGCGCCAGACCACAAATGAGCCCAAGGGGCCTGCGGCGCAGGCGAGCATCATCCCGGCCAACCAGCCGGGCAACAGTAATTCAATCATCCGCGTCCATTTCCCTGACGTAATATAATGCGCCCCTGCAAATCATGACGATGATTATGGCGGTGGCGATAAATACCCAGTTGTTCCGCGCCGCGAGGGCCGAACATGGAGATAAATTCAGGGTGCGTGGAGACCACTTCTGGTGCGCCGGAGCAGCAAATATGGTGATTCAGGCAGAGGACTTCATCCGTTTTAGCCATCACCAGATGCAGGTCATGGGAGACCATCAATACGGCGCAGTCGAGTTCGCGGCGTAATTGATCGATGAGATCGTACAGGGCGACCTGACCGTTAACATCGACCCCTTGTGTCGGCTCATCCAGTACCAGCAACTGAGGCTGATTGAGCAGCGCGCGCGCCAGCAATACGCGTTGCGTTTCACCACCGGATAATTTTTGCATCGGGGCATCGACAAGGTGTGCGGCATTCACACGTTTAAGTGCCGGAACAATGTCATCTTTTCGGGTTCCCGGACGCAGACGCATAAAGCGACCCACGGTCAGCGGCAGCGTGGCGTCGAGATGCAGTTTTTGCGGCACATAACCAATACGCAGGGCATTGCCGCGCTTGATCGTCCCGGTATCGGGTGCTACCAGTCCCAGTACCACGCGCACCAGCGTCGATTTACCCGCGCCATTAGGGCCGAGCAGGGTAAGAATTTTACCGGGTTGTAGAGTGAGCGAAATGTCAGACAGCACGCGTCTTTGACCGAAACTGACGGAGACATTTTCCAGCGTTACCAGATTAGTCATAGCATTTAAAGGGTTGCACAAGTTGTCGAATGTTATAATATCACATTCCACATATTCATTACGATAATTAGTCGCATTATGTTACATAAAAATACGCTTCTTTGCGCAGCGCTTTTCACCGCACTGGCAGGCGGAGTAGCCGGCACCGCAAACGCCGCTGTTGTCGCGTCGCTCAAGCCTCTGGGCTTCATCGCATCCGCCATTGCGGATGGGGTCACTACAACGGAAGTACTCCTCCCTGACGGGGCTTCTGAGCACGATTATGCCCTGCGCCCGTCTGATGTAAAACGCTTGCAGAACGCGGACTTAGTCTTCTGGGTCGGTCCGGACATGGAAGCGTTCATGGATAAGTCCGCACAGCAGATTCCGGCGGCAAAACAGGTGCTCATGCAGGTACTGCCAGGCGTGAAACCGCTACTCATTAAGGGCAGCGATGATGACGAGCACGATCATGATGCAGACCATCCCGGCGACGAAAATAGTGACGAACATCACCATCACGGTGATTACAACATGCATCTGTGGCTTTCACCAGAGATTGCACGGCTATCGGCGGTTGCAATCCACGATAAATTAGTAGAAGTTATGCCCCAAAGCCGAGCACGGCTGGACGCCAACCTGCAAGCGTTTGAGGCCAGTCTGGCACAAACCGACAAAGAGGTTGGCAGCGAGCTGGCGCCAGTGAAGGGTAAAGGTTATTTCGTATTTCATGATGCCTACGGTTATTTTGAAAGGCATTACGGGCTGACTCCGTTAGGTCACTTTACCGTCAACCCAGAAATTCAACCTGGTGCGCAGCGTTTACATCAAATCAGAACACAGTTGGTTGAGCAAAAAGCAGCCTGCGTTTTTGCTGAGCCACAGTTCAGGCCAGCGGTCGTTGAAGCTGTTGCCAGAGGAACATCCGTTCGAATGGGAACGTTGGATCCACTCGGTACCAGTATCAAGCTTGGCAAAGAGAGCTATTCGCAGTTCCTTGCCCAGTTATCTAACCAGTATGCGAGCTGCCTGAAAGGAGATTAACGAGGAAGTGGATACGTGCAACAGATAGCCCGCTCTGTCGCCCTGGCATTTAATAATCTGCCCCGACCCCATCGCGTTATGCTGGGGTCACTTACAGTTCTCACCTTTACGGTTGCCGTCTGGCGACCGTATGTCTACCACCCCGAATCCACGCCGACACCCATCGTCAAAACCATCGAGCTGGAAAAGAAAGAGATTCGTTCGCTGCTGCCTGAGGCCAGTGAACCTATTGATCAGTCCATGCCCGACGAAGTCGAAGACATTCCACAGGATGAACTCGATGATAAGACGGCTGGCGAAGAGGGCGTGCACGAATATGTCGTGTCGACCGGCGATACGCTGAGCAGCATTCTGAATCAGTATGGCATTGATATGGGCGATATCAGCCAGCTCGCGGCGGCGGATAAAGACCTGCGTAACATGAAAATTGGTCAGCAGATCTCCTGGACGCTGACCGCAGACGGCGATCTGCAGCGTATGACCTGGGAAGTCTCCCGCCGTGAAACCCGCACTTATGACCGCGTTGATGGCGGGTTTAAAATGACCAGTGCGATTCAGGAGGGCGACTGGGTCAACTCGGTGCTGAAAGGCACAGTTGGCGGCAGTTTTGTCAGCAGCGCGAAAGAGGCCGGATTAACCAATGTGGAAATCAGCGCGGTCATTAAAGCGATGCAATGGCAAATGGATTTCCGTAAGCTGAAAAAAGGGGACGAGTTCTCGGTACTGATGTCCCGCGAAATGCTGGAAGGGAAACAGGAACAGAGCCAGCTGCTGGGCGTTCGTCTGCGCTCTGAAGGTAAGGATTATTTTGCGATTCGCGCCGACGACGGTAAATTTTACGACCGCAACGGTACCGGGCTGGCGAAAGGCTTTATGCGTTTCCCGACATCGAAACAGTTCCGTGTCTCCTCCAACTTTAACCCGCGTCGCCTGAACCCGGTAACGGGCCGCGTTGCGCCGCACAAGGGCGTCGATTTCGCCATGCCGCAAGGGACACCGGTCCTTTCTGTGGGTGACGGCGAAGTGGTTGTTGCCAAACGCAGCGGCGCGGCGGGTTATTATGTCGCGGTGCGTCATGGGCGTACCTACACCACCCGCTATATGCATCTACGCAAACTGCTGGTCAAAGAAGGGCAGAAAGTTAAACGTGGCGATCGCATCGCGCTCTCCGGCAATACTGGTCGTTCAACTGGCCCGCATCTGCATTATGAAGTATGGATCAACCAGCAGGCAGTGAACCCCTTAACGGCGAAATTACCAAGAACCGAAGGTCTGAGCGGTACCGATCGCCGTGACTATCTGGCACAAGTGAAGGACATCGTTCCGCAACTGAAATTCGATTAACGCCTTACAGAGAACAAGCCGGCGTCTGCACGCGCCGGCTTTTTCTTTTGTAGGAATTGACGCACCTCGTTACACTATTCTTACTTTGCTTATTGGAATACTTGCCTGCGGAACATGCATGGAAACGAAGAAAAACAATTCAGAATACATTCCCGAATTTGAAGAAGGCTTTCGCCACCCGCGTTACTGGGGCGCGTGGATAGGCGTTTTCGCGTTTGCGGGCGTAGCGCTGCTCCCTGCGCCTTTACGCGATCCGTTGCTGGGAACGCTTGGGCGCCTGGCCGGTAAATTCGGTAAGAGTGCGCGTCGGCGTGCCCAGATCAACCTGTTGTACTGCTTCCCGGAGAAATCAGAAGCGGAACGCGAAGCGATCATTGACGAGATGTTCGCCACTGCGCCGCAGGCGATGGTTTTGATGGCGGAGCTGGCGATGCGTGGGCCAGAGAAGATCCTGCCGCGCGTTGATTGGCAGGGGCGCGAGATTATCGATAGCCTGCGTGACAATAATGAAAATGTGATTTTTCTGGTCCCGCATGGATGGGGGGTAGATATCCCGGCAATGCTGATGGCATCGCAGGGGCAGAAAATGGCGGCGATGTTCCATAATCAGGGCAATAAAGTATTCGATTATGTCTGGAATACGGTGCGCCGCCGCTTTGGCGGACGTCTGCATGCGCGCAACGACGGTATCAAACCGTTTATTCAGTCCGTGCGCCAGGGGTACTGGGGCTACTACTTGCCCGATCAGGATCATGGTGCCGAGCACAGCGAATTTGTTGATTTCTTTGCGACCTATAAAGCTACGCTACCGGCGATTGGGCGTTTGATGAAGGTGTGCCGTGCGCGCATTGTGCCGCTTTTCCCGGTTTATGATGCGACGACGCATCGGCTGATCGTTCAGGTACGTCCACCGATGGACGATCTGTTGACTGCGGATGACGTCACCATTGCGCGCCGAATGAACGAAGAGGTTGAAGTGTTCGTCGGGCCGAGGCCAGAGCAGTACACCTGGATTTTGAAACTGCTGAAAACGCGCAAGCCGGGTGAGATTGAACCGTACAAGCGCAAAGAGTTATTCCCCAAGAAATAAAAAAACCCCGCCTGGCGGGGTTTTGCTTTTCTGGTTTATTTATTCCACGGTCAGAATACGTGTGGTGTTAGTCGTACCCACGGTACTCATCACATCGCCCTGGGTAACGATCACCAGATCGCCGGAAATCAAATAGCCTTTGTCACGCAGCAGATTTACCGCGTCATTAGCCGCTACCACACCTTCGTTTACGCTGTCGAAATAGACCGGTGTCACGCCGCGGTACAGTGCGGTCAGGTTCAGGGTACGCTCATGACGGGAGAGCGCGAAAATCGGCAGACCGGAGCTGATACGTGAAGTCATTAGCGCGGTACGGCCAGACTCTGTCATAGAGATAATCGCGGTTACCCCTTTCAGGTGGTTAGCGGCATACATCGCCGACATTGCGATCGCTTCTTCCACATTATCGAACTGAATATCGAGGCGGTGTTTTGACACGTTGATGCTCGGGATCTTCTCGGCGCCCAGGCAAACACGCGCCATCGCGGCAACAGTTTCTGCCGGATACTGACCCGCAGCGGTTTCCGCAGAGAGCATAACTGCATCGGTGCCATCCAGCACGGCGTTTGCCACATCCATGACTTCTGCACGGGTTGGCATCGGATTGGTGATCATCGATTCCATCATCTGCGTGGCGGTGATGACTGCACGGTTAAGCTGACGCGCACGACGAATCAGCGCTTTCTGGATACCCACCAGCTCCGGGTCACCAATTTCCACGCCGAGGTCGCCACGGGCAACCATCACCACATCGGAGGCAAGGATGACATCATCCATCGCTTCCTGGCTGCAGACTGCCTCAGCGCGTTCTACTTTGGCGACAATCTTCGCGTCACAACCCGCATCGCGCGCCAGACGGCGGGCATAATTGAGGTCTTCACCGCAGCGCGGGAAGGAGACGGCCAGATAATCCACACCAATCAGCGCAGCGGTCACAATATCCGCTTTGTCTTTGTCGGTCAGCGCCTCTGCCGAGAGACCGCCGCCCAGTTTGTTGATGCCTTTATTGTTAGACAGCGGGCCGCCCACCGTGACTTCGGTGAACACTTTCATGCCCTGAACTTCCAGTACTTTCAACTGCACGCGGCCATCATCCAGCAGCAGAATGTCGCCAGGTACCACGTCAGCAGGCAGGCCTTTATAGTCGATACCGACTTTTTCTTTATCGCCTTCGCCTTTGCCGAGATTGGCATCGAGCAGGAATTTATCGCCAATATTGAGGAATACTTTGCCTTCCTTGAACGTGGACACGCGAATTTTCGGTCCTTGTAAATCGCCAAGAATAGCAACATGACGTCCCAGTTTTGCCGCAATTTCACGCACTTTATCCGCACGTAATTTATGATCTTCCGGTGTGCCGTGTGAGAAGTTCATGCGTACCACGTTGGCGCCTGCGGCGATAATTTTCTCAAGATTATTATCGCGATCGGTGGCCGGGCCTAAAGTGGTCACTATTTTGGTTCTGCGAAGCCTTCTGGACATGTAATACTCCGTTGTCTAAAACAACCAGGTGTTGCGTGAACATGGATTCAGCTAAATTGCCAAAGTGAGAATTTAACCGAACAGCGTAAGATGTTACAACTTTGTTATTACTATCGGTCTATTAATGTTTATCGCTCCGGATGAGGAACTCCTTATCAAAGCGCGATTCTTTCAGTGCTTCTTTGACACGCTTCAAGTTATCCCTGAATTTTGCGCCACGTCGCAATGTGAAGCCGGTAGCGAGAACGTCAATAACCGTGAGCTGTGCAAGACGTGACACCATGGGCATATAAATGTCGGTATCTTCCGGAACGTCGAGGGTAATAGCCAGTGTCGCTTCCCGGGCAAGTGGCGTCTCTGCCGACGTCAGCGCGATGACCATGGCGTCGTTTTCACGTGCCAGTTGTGCCAGTTCAACCAGACTTTTGGTGCGTCCGGTATGCGAAATCAGCACAACCACGTCATCGTCACTACAATTCATACAACTCATGCGTTGCAACACGATGTCGTCGGTATAAATAACGGGTACGTTGAAGCGGAAAAATTTGTTCATCGCATCGTGCGCGACGGCGGCAGACGAGCCGAGACCAAAAAAAGCGATTTTCTTTGCCTGAGTCAGCAGATCAACGGCGCGGTTGACCGCCGTCATGTCGAGCGACTGACGGACATGGTCAAGGCTTGCCATCGCCGACTCGAAAATTTTGCCGGTATAGGCCTCGACGCTGTCATCTTCATCGACGTTGCGATTAACATAGGGCGTGCCGTTTGCCAGACTTTGCGCCAGATGCAATTTAAAATCCGGAAACCCGCGGGTATCGAGACTGCGGCAAAATCGGTTCACCGTGGGTTCGCTGACCCCCGCTTGCTGGGCGAGGGCGGCGATACTGGAATGAATGGCTTGATCGGGGAAGGCGAGAATCACTTCCGCCACTTTGCGCTCGGATTTGCTAAGGTGTTCCAGTTGAGACTGGATTTTTTCCAGCATATTCATTTTTAACGAATCGCTCATCAGTGAAACGATTCCACAGAAAGGTGAAATCGTGATGCGTTTTAGCAAGAATATACCTTTCTGCCGCAAAGAGAGGTAAGTGACAACGTTAAATGTTGTTGTTTTTTTTCATTACATGATCGCAGTCGGATTTTATTGGCTGCGAATCAGGCAAACATCCAGCATTTTCACGGCGAAAAAGCAGATTTTCGCCGAAGAGCCCTACAGCGCACAGGTAGACAAGCGTTAGCGGTTTCGATAATTACGTAAAAGCAGTACAGTGCAGTGTAATAAAATTACAACTAAAACCTGGCATAAGCACCAGGATAGCCAACTGAGGAGAATGACATGGCGGTAACGCAAACAGCCCAGGCATGTGACCTGGTCATTTTCGGCGCGAAAGGCGATCTCGCACGCCGGAAATTGCTGCCTTCCCTGTATCAACTGGAAAAAGCGGGTCAGATCCATCCGGATACGCGTATCCTGGGTGTCGGACGCGCCGACTGGGATAAAGAAGCCTATACAAAAGTGGTGCGTGAAGCGCTCGAAACTTTCATGAAGGAAAAAATCGATGAAAGCTTATGGGACACGCTGAGCGGCCGCCTGGATTTCTGTAACCTGGATGTCAATGACACCAAAGCGTTTAAGCGCCTTGGCGCTATGCTCGACCAGAAGAATCGCACCACTATTAACTACTTTGCGATGCCGCCAAGCACCTTTGGCGCTATCTGCAAAGGTCTGGGTGAGGCTAAGCTGAATGCGAAACCTGCCCGTGTCGTGATGGAAAAACCATTAGGCACCTCGCTTGCCACCTCACGTGAAATTAACGATCAGGTTGGCGAGTATTTCGAGGAATGCCAGGTCTACCGCATCGACCACTACCTGGGTAAAGAGACCGTACTCAATCTGCTGGCGCTACGCTTTGCCAACTCCCTGTTCGTCAATAACTGGGATAACCGTACGATTGATCATGTGGAAATCACGGTGGCGGAAGAGGTGGGTATCGAAGGTCGCTGGGGATACTTTGACCAGGCGGGTCAAATGCGCGACATGATCCAGAACCACCTGCTGCAGATCCTTTGCATGATCGCTATGTCTCCGCCGTCAGATCTGACTGCGGACAGTATTCGTGATGAAAAAGTGAAGGTACTGAAATCTCTGCGTCGTATCGATCGCTCGAATGTGCGTGAGAAAACCGTCCGTGGGCAGTACACCACCGGGTTTGCCCAGGGCAAAAAAGTCCCGGGCTATCTGGAAGAGGAGGGGGCGAACAAATCCAGCAACACCGAAACGTTCGTCTCTATTCGCGTGGATATCGATAACTGGCGCTGGGCGGGCGTGCCGTTCTACCTGCGTACCGGTAAACGTCTGCCGACGAAATGTTCAGAAGTCGTGGTGTATTTCAAAACGCCTGAGCTCAACCTGTTCAAAGAGTCCTGGCAAGATTTGCCGCAAAACAAGCTCACCATCCGTCTGCAGCCGGACGAAGGTGTGGATATCCAGGTCCTGAACAAAGTGCCGGGGCTGGATCACAAACACAACCTGCAGACCACTAAGCTGGACCTCAGCTATTCTGAAACCTTCAACGAAACGCACCTGGCCGATGCCTATGAGCGCCTGCTGCTCGAAACCATGCGTGGCATTCAGGCACTGTTCGTGCGCCGTGATGAAGTAGAAGAAGCCTGGAAGTGGGTTGACTCTATCACCGAAGCCTGGGCGATGGACAACGACTCGCCGAAACCATATCAGGCCGGGACCTGGGGACCGGTTGCCTCTGTGGCGATGATTACCCGTGATGGCCGCTCCTGGAATGAATTTGAGTAATCAGGTTGTTGCGAATGTTACGTAGTTTTACCGGTAACATGATCTAACTCAGAAATCAGGCCAATATTTCAACTTTCAAGCTCCGACTGGATTCACCAGCGGAGCTTTTTTTATTACACTGGCTACAGTGATTTTGCCTTTGGGCGCGGTGTGACGGCGTTTTTTGCTGAATTTCAAATGCTGAAACCTCCTGAATACCGTTGTCCCGGACAGATAAATTTCAGGAGCCTTTATGAATCCAGTATTGTTACGCGTAACAAATCGCATTACAGAACGCTCGCGCGAAAGCCGGACGGCCTATCTAAAACGCATCAATCAGGCGAAGAGTGAAACCGTACACCGTTCCTCGCTGGCATGTGGCAATCTGGCCCACGGTTTTGCCGCCTGTCAGCCTGATGACAAAGCCTCGCTCAAAAGTATGCTGCGTAACAATATCGGCATCATCACCTCCTACAACGATATGCTTTCTGCACACCAGCCTTACGAAACCTACCCGAATATCATTCGCAAGGCGTTGCACTCTGTGAATGCGGTTGGTCAGGTGGCAGGCGGCGTTCCAGCCATGTGTGACGGGGTTACGCAGGGTCAGGACGGGATGGAACTTTCACTGCTCAGCCGTGAGGTGATCGCCATGTCAGCGGCAGTCGGCCTGTCGCATAATATGTTTGACGGGGCGTTGTTCCTGGGCGTCTGCGACAAAATCGTTCCCGGCCTGGCGATGGCTGCGTTCTCGTTTGGTCATTTGCCCGCCGTATTTATCCCGTCAGGTCCCATGGCCAGCGGCCTGGCAAATAAAGAAAAGGTACGCATTCGTCAACTTTATGCAGAAGGTAAAGTCGATCGTATGGCGCTACTGGAATCCGAAGCAGCTTCTTACCACGCGCCGGGTACCTGTACTTTCTACGGTACGGCCAATACTAACCAGATGGTTGTCGAATTCATGGGCATGCAACTGCCCGGCTCTTCCTTCGTGCATCCGGATGCGCCGCTGCGAGAAGCGCTGACCTCGGCTGCCGCACGCCAGGTGACACGCTTAACCGGTAACGGTAGCGAATGGATGCCGATCGGCAAAATGGTCGATGAAAAAGTGGTGGTCAACGGTATCGTTTCATTACTGGCAACAGGTGGTTCCACTAACCACACTATGCATCTGGTGGCGATGGCGCGTGCTGCGGGCATTATTATTAACTGGGATGACTTTTCTGAACTGTCGGACGTAGTGCCGCTGCTGGCGCGACTCTATCCGAACGGTCCGGCGGATATTAACCACTTCCAGGCGGCGGGCGGCGTACCCGTGCTCATGCGTGAGTTGCTCAAAGGCGGTTTGTTGCATGAAGATGTGAATACGGTAGCCGGTTTTGGCCTCTCCCGTTACACCATGGAACCCTGGCTTAATAACGGTGAGCTGGACTGGCGTGAAGGGGCGGCAGCGTCACTGGATGCGGATGTTATCGCCACGATTGAAAAACCCTTCTCTCGCCATGGCGGTACCAAAGTGCTCAGTGGCAATCTTGGTCGCGCGGTGATGAAAACCTCTGCCGTACCGGTTGAATATCAGGTCATTGAAGCGCCGGCCGTGGTATTTGAGAGCCAGCATGACGTGTTGCCGGCTTTTGATGCGGGCTTATTGAATAAAGATTGTGTCGTGGTAGTCCGTCATCAGGGACCAAAAGCGAACGGCATGCCAGAATTACATAAACTTATGCCGCCACTTGGTGTATTATTGGACCGCTGTTTCAAAATTGCGTTGGTTACAGATGGACGACTCTCCGGCGCATCAGGTAAAGTGCCCTCAGCGATTCATGTGACACCCGAAGCGTATGACGGTGGATTGCTGGCGAAAGTACGTGATGGCGACATCATCCGTGTAAACGGACAGACTGGCGAATTGACGCTGCTGGTCGATGATAATGAGCTTGCTGCACGTCAGCCGCATATTCCTGACCTGAGCGCTGCGCGCGTGGGTACCGGGCGCGAACTGTTTGGCGCACTGCGAGAAAAACTTTCCGGTGCGGAGCAGGGCGCAACCTGCATTACTTTTTAAAACGACAAGATTTTTAGTTCAGGCGAGAGAATAATTCTGATGAAAAATTGGAAAACGAGTGCAGAAGCAATCCTGAAAACTGGCCCGGTAGTGCCGGTTATCGTTGTCAACAAACTGGAGCACGCAGTCCCGATGGCGAAAGCACTGGTTGCTGGCGGCGTGCGCGTTCTTGAAGTCACACTGCGTACTGCCTGTGCCATCGATGCGATTCGCGCGATTGCGAAAGAAGTGCCGGATGCCATTATCGGCGCAGGCACCGTACTTAATCCCCAGCAGTTGAAAGAGGTCACAGAAGCGGGTGCGCAGTTCGCGATAAGCCCGGGTCTGACTGAGCCGCTGCTGAAAGCCGCCACCGAAGGCACTATCCCGTTGATTCCGGGTATCAGCACGGTTTCAGAACTGATGCTGGGTATGGACTACGGCCTGAAAGAGTTCAAATTCTTCCCGGCAGAAGCGAACGGCGGCACCAAAGCGCTGCAGGCTATCGCGGGTCCGTTCTCTCAGGTACGTTTTTGCCCGACTGGCGGTATCTCTCCGGCTAACTACCGCGATTACCTGGCGCTGAAAAGCGTGCTGTGTATCGGTGGCTCCTGGCTGGTTCCGGCTGACGCGCTGGAAGCAGGCGACTATGACCGCATCACGAAACTGGCTCGCGAAGCGGTTGAAGGCGCGAAGTAAATAGTTTCACTGGGCGGCGTATTGCTGGCTGCCTGGAAAAGAAAATTGAAAAGCCCGGTAAGCGTCACTGCAACCGGGCTTTTTTATCACCACATTATTACTTAACCCGTAACCTTCACCGCCGCCGCTGCCGCTTTTGCGCGCTCAACCGCCTCTTCAACGGTATCCGCTGTTGCCAGCGCCACGCCTAAACGGCGTGTGCCGTCAATTTCAGGCTTACCAAACAGACGTACCTGCAGCCCCGCGCCGACGGCATGTTGCAGGTTATCAAACGTGACGTTCTGGCTTTTCAGTTCAGGCAGGATCACCGCAGAGGCAGACGGTCCGTACTGGCGAATTTGCCCAACGGGCAGACCGAGGAAGGCGCGGACATGCAGCGCAAACTCAGAAACATCTTGCGAAATCAGCGTAACCATCCCGGTATCGTGTGGACGCGGAGAGACTTCACTAAAGACCACCTCATCGCCGCAAACAAACAATTCAACGCCGAATAAGCCATAGCCGCCCAGGGCTAATACCACTTTACGCGCCACATCCTGCGCGCGCTCCAGCGCCAGGTCGGTCATAGATTGCGGTTGCCAGGATTCGCGATAGTCTCCGTCTTCCTGACGATGACCTACCGGAGAGCAGAAATGTACGCCATCTGATGCGCTGATGGTCAGCAGGGTGATTTCGAAATCAAAATTCACCACACCTTCGACAATAACGCGACCGGCACCTGCACGACCGCCCTGTTGCGCGTATTCCCAGGCTTTAACCAGCTGATCGGCGCTGCGAATGAAACTCTGGCCTTTACCGGAAGAACTCATTACGGGTTTTACGATGCAGGGCAGGCCTATCTCATCAACGGCTTGACGGAACGCCTCTTCACTGTCGGCAAAGCGGTAGCTTGACGTCGGAAGAGCCAGTTCTTCGGCCGCCAGACGACGAATACCTTCACGGTTCATGGTCAGTTTGGTTGCCCGCGCGCACGGGACAACATGTTGGCCCTGGGCTTCCAGTTCCAGCAACGTATCGGTGGCAATCGCTTCAATTTCCGGCACGATAAAGTCGGGCTTTTCCAGTGCTACCAGTGATTTTAACGCCTCACCGTCAAGCATATTGATAACATGCGAGCGGTGGGCCACATGCATGGCGGGCGCGTCGGCATAACGGTCTACGGCAATGACTTCAATGCCAAGCCGCTGGCATTCAATCGCCACTTCTTTGCCTAATTCCCCCGAACCCAATAACATTACGCGAGTAGCCGCCGGACGCAGCGCAGTACCTAATAGAGTCATAGCAAGTCGACCTTCATAAAAAAATCTGGCGGCAGTATATACGAAAACGTTTGCGTCTGTCTTTTACGACTTGCGCTCTGGTGAAGGGTGCAGTAAAGTACTGTATATAAATACAGTTAAAAGGGGCTGCATCATGGCGGTTGAAGTCAAGTATGTTGTGATTCGTGAAGGTGAGGAAAAAATGTCTTTTGCCAGCAAAAAGGAAGCTGACGCTTACGATAAAATGCTCGACCTGGCCGAGGTACTGGAAGGCTGGCTGGGCGAAGCGCCAGTGACGCTTGAAGAAGACCAGCGCGATCAAATGGCGCTCTGGCTGGCTGAACAAAAAGAGGTACTCAGCCATATCCTCAAATCCGGTAAGTTACCGGGTGCGGATACCCAGGAAGGTGCACCAGAAGCGGCTCAGGATGAGGCAGACGTTGGGGCATCAGAGGCGGTGGATATTAAGTCAAAAGCGAAACGCTCTGCCGCCTGATCCCGGCTTGCGCTGCCTGTAATTTGTACCATGCTTTGATTGGGCTCTATGCACAGGAGAAAAGCATGAAAATAGCAGGAGTGTTGCTGGGTACAATATTACTGGCGGGCAGCGTAGTCGCATCGGCTGCCACTGACAAATCGGTTAAATTTCCCTCTTGCGAAGGTATGAATGCAGAGGGGATCGCTGCGAGCGTCAAACGTGATTACTTGCAAAACCGCATCGTACGCTGGGCTGACGATCAAAAAAAACTTGGTCAGGCGGATCCCGTTGCCTGGGTTACGCCGAAAGACATTCGGGGTAAGCACGATCAATGGGATGTTCCTTTAACGGTTCGTGGTAAGAGCACAGACATTCATTATCTCGTTAAAATCGATTGTAAAGCAGGAAAAGCGGAGTATCAGCCTCGTTAACACGACGACCTTTTCTCATCTTTTGCTGTTTTAGACATTTCCTGACCCCCCCTCGCTTAGGCTTCTCGTTTACAAAACGATTAAGTGAGGGGAATCATGGCAAACTGGTTAAACCAATTACAGTCTCTTCTTGGCCAGCAAGGTCAGTCATCGTCTTCCTCCGGCGGGCAGGACCTCGGCAAATTACTCGTGCCCGGTGCTTTAGGTGGGCTTGCCGGTTTGCTGGTCGCCAGCAAATCTTCGCGTAAATTACTGACCAAATACGGTACCAGCGCGCTGCTTGTGGGTGGCGGGGCTGTGGCGGGCACCGTCCTGTGGAATAAATACAAAGATAAAGTGCGCACTGCCCATCAGGGAGAGGCGCAGTTTGGTCAACAGAGCTCGTCTATTGATGCGCGCACCGAACGTCTGATTCTGGCCCTGGTATTTGCCGCGAAGAGCGATGGACACATTGATGACAGAGAACGTACCGCTATCGAACAACAACTGAACGAGGCCGGTATTGAAGAAAAAGGGAGAGCGCTGATTGCGAAAGCGATCGAACAACCACTGGATCCACATCGCCTTGCGGCTGGCATCAAAAATGAGGAAGAGGCGCTGGAGGTCTATTTCCTGAGCTGTGCTGCAATAGATATCGACCACTTTATGGAGCGCAGCTATCTTGCTGCCTTAGGCGATGCGCTTAAGATCCCGCAGGATGTTCGTGACGGTATCGAAGAAGACCTTCGACAACAGAAAAAGAGCCTTATCGACTAGCGCGACTTTCTCGTTTCGCTTGCATCACGCGCGGCTTTTGCCAACCTTATAGTGTGTTAAACAAATAAGAACAGAGCTATGCCGCCGAAAGCTAAACAAGTTCCCCACGCTATGACAATTCATGGCGATACACGTCTGGACAACTATTACTGGCTGCGTGACGACACCCGTTCGCAGCCAGACGTACTTGATTATCTGCAACAAGAAAATGAGTACGGTCGCTGCATTATGGCTTCTCAGCAGACACTCCAGGATCGTCTGCTGGAAGAGATTATTTCACGTATTCCGCAGCGTGAGATTTCAGCGCCTTACGTTAAGAATGGCTATCGCTATCGCCACATCTTCGAGCCGGGGTGTGAATATCCGATTTATCAACGCCAGTCCGCGCTCTCGGCTGAATGGGATGAGTGGCAGGTGCTGCTGGATGCGAACCAGCGTGCTGCGCATAGCGAATTTTATACTCTGGGAGGGATTGCCATCTCTCCGGATAATACGCTGATGGCCATTTCCGAGGATTACCTTTCGCGCCGCCAGTACGGTGTGCGCTTTCGTAATCTGGAAACCGGGAACTGGTATCCGGAGATGCTCGATAATGTTTCACCGGGTTGTGTGTGGGTGAACGATTCAGAGACACTTTATTATGTGCGTAAGCATGCCACGACCTTGCTCCCTTATCAGGTCTGGCGTCACACCATTGGAACTCCATCTACCCATGATGAATTGATTTATGAGGAGACGGACGATACCTTTTACGTCAGCCTGAGCAAAACCAGTTCACAGCACTACATCATTATTCATCTTGCGAGTGCTACGACGAGTGAGGTGCTGCTGCTGGATGCAGAATTGCCTGATGCCCAGCCGCTCTGCTTTTTACCGCGTCGTAAAGATCACGATTACAGCCTCGATCATTTTCAGCACTCGTTTTATTTGCGTTCCAACCGGGATGGCAAAAATTTCGGCTTATATCGCACCAAAGTACGTGATGAACGACGTTGGGAAGTGCTGATCCCCGCCAGAGAAAATGTCATGCTGGAGGGATTTACCCTCTTTACCGACTGGCTGGTGGTTGAAGAAAGGCAGCGTGGCCTTACCAGTTTGCGACAGATTAACCGGAAAACGCGAGAAGTCACCGGTATAGCTTTTGACGATCCGGCATATGTTACCTGGCTTGCTTATAACCCTGAACCGGAGACCTCGCGGCTACGTTATGGTTATTCCTCCATGACGACGCCGGATACCTTGTTTGAACTTGACATGGACACCGGCGAACGCCGCGTGATCAAACAGACGGAAGTGGCCGGATTTGACGCCAGTGATTATCGTAGTGAGCATCTTTGGATCCGGGCGCGGGACGGTGTGGAAGTACCGGTATCGCTGGTCTATAACCACAAACATTTTCGCAAAGGAGAAAATCCGTTACTGGTTTACGGTTACGGCTCATATGGGGCCAGCATGGATGCCGATTTCAGCAGTAGCCGGTTAAGTTTGCTCGATCGTGGTTTTGTCTATGCCATTGCCCACATCCGTGGCGGCGGGGAGCTGGGGCAGCAGTGGTATGAGGACGGAAAATTCCTCAAAAAAAGAAACACCTTCAACGACTTTATCGATGTTACGGATGGGCTGCTGGCGCTGGAATATGGCTCTCCGCTTTTCTGCTATGGCATGGGCGGTAGTGCCGGAGGATTGTTGATGGGGGCGGTTATCAACGAGCGACCATCACTGTTTCACGGAATTATCGCGCAGGTACCGTTCGTGGATACGCTTACAACGATGCTGGATGAATCCATTCCCTTGACCACCGGCGAGTTTGAAGAGTGGGGGAATCCGCAGGACGAAACCTACTATCACTACATAAAACGCTATAGCCCATACGATAATATCGGTGCCCATGACTATCCGCATATGTTGGTCACAACAGGGCTGCATGATTCCCAGGTGCAATACTGGGAACCGGCCAAATGGGTGGCGAAACTGCGCGAACTTAAAACGGACAATAATCTGCTTCTGCTCTGTACCGATATGGATTCCGGTCACGGCGGCAAATCAGGCCGTTTTAAATCCTATGAGGGGGTGGCGCTGGAGTTCGCTTTTCTGGTCGCGTTGGCGCAAGGCACGCTTCCTGGCAACAAAGCAGATTAATGATCGTCGAGATAATGTTTCAACGTCAGCCGCAACTCCGGACTCATGCGATCCAGATTGTTGTACAACCAACGCAAGTAGCCGGGGTCGCGTTCCGCGACTTCGGCCACGGCTTTCCCCCGATACTTACCGAAGGTGAAGGTTGTCAGCAGTGCGGGTCTGCCGGTGACCGTTGCCATTTGGTCAGGCGTCCAGCCTGATGTTTTCATAATATCAATCAGCAGGGCAGCGGTGATATAGCAGTCATAAAGCGCCCGGTGATGGTGCAATCCTGCAGGCGTTTGTACGCTAAGTTTGCGTGATTTATACAAAGCCATATTGCTGTATTTAATACCGGGCCAGAGCCGGCGAGCCAGCTTCATAGTACAAATCCATTCGCCTGGCATTTCAGGTAAGACGCGTCTGTCGAAGCTGGCATTGTGGGCGACATACCAGTGACTACCGTAATAATGGGGAATGATTTCTTCAATCCACGGTTGATTGGCCACCATTGATTCGGTTATCCGATGGATAGCCATCGCCTGGGGGCTGATAGGGCGATCCGGGCGCACAAGATGGCTCATGGGATTAATAATCTGCCCGTTCACCACATCTACGGAAGCAATCTCGACGACCCCGCCTTGCAAATCGCAGGTTTCGGTATCGATGACGCGAAGTACGGTTTCAGCGGTCATTTGCTTTTCGGCTCGTACGGCAGACGGGACAGATTCACAGACGCCAGGCGGTGAGCAATAAGCCGTTCGCGAAACCAACTGCGCAGGTGTTCGGGTTGCTCACGTTCGACGACCTCAGCGACCACTGGCATGTTATAGCGCTCTTTAAAAGCAACCCCGGCCGCCGCCAAATCGACGTTGACTTTGTCCATCTCTTCCTGTGAAAGTCGGGCCAGATTGGTATTCATGCATTTCTCCTGAGGTGATGCCGCAAAAGTTACTAAGCCTGTTGCAGAAAGACAAGTCTGCCGATGATGATACTCGACGAGACCATTATACAGAGTTATCCTCGTCGCTTTAAACATAACAAAAAGGAATGCCAGACATGTTATTCATCGCACCCCGCCTGTCACGTACACTGGCTTTTGTTGTTGCTGTTGTCACTGCACCCGCAGCTTTCGCGCATGCCCATCTGAAAAACCAATATCCTGCAGCGAATGCCGAAGTCACGGCTTCCCCGCAGGCGTTAACGCTGAATTTTTCCGAAGGCATTGAACCCAAATTCAGCGGCGTCACGCTCACCGGAGCACAGCAGCAGAGCATTAAGACCGGCGCCGTTAAACGTAACGAACAGGACAAAACACAAATGCTCGTTCCTCTGGAGCAGGCGTTGCAGCCGGGCAATTATACCGTTGACTGGCACGTCGTCTCTGTCGATGGCCACAAAACCCGCGGTACCTATACGTTTTCAGTGAAATAAGATGTTAACGGCTGGCTATATTGGGCTGCGCGGCATCCATTTCGCCGCCTTGATGCTGCTTTTCGGCTGCGCGCTCTTTATTAGTCGGCTGGCGCCTCGCCATCTGCTCCTTGTCATGGTATCGCGTTTTACCGGATTAATACGCCTTTGCCTGTGCATGGGCGCTTTAAGTGCCGTCTTCATGTTTGCCCTGCAGGGCGGGATCATGGGCGATGGCTGGAAAGATGTTTTCAGTCCGCAAACCTGGCGGCTGCTTGTCGGGACGCAGTTTGGCAGTATCTGGTTATGGCAGATGTTCATTGCTGTTATGACGATGCTTGTCGGCTATCTGCAACCCAAACAGCAAGGAAGGCTGGTGTTGCTGACAGGCGCGCAACTGATCCTGCTCGCTGGCGTCGGCCACGCCGCCATGCATGAAGGCATCGCGGGCATACTACAACGCGCAAACCACGCACTCCATTTGCTGTGTGCTGCCACCTGGTTGGGTGGATTATTACCCGTACTATTTTGTATGCGATTAAGCCAGGCTCGCTGGCGAGAATATGCCGTTAGTTCAATGATGCGTTTTTCTCGATACGGGCATATCGCAGTGGCAGGCGTTCTTGTGACAGGTATGATTAACTCCCTGTTTATTCAGGGTACTTTGTGGTCTACGCAAACCGGCTATGGCCGCATGCTATTGATCAAATGTGCGCTGGTGGCGCTAATGGTGGCAATTGCGATAGTGAACAGGTATGTTCTGGTGCCACGCTTAGGCCTGAAAAACGCCCAGGCACGACATTTCCTGATTTGGATGACATGGACCGAAGTGGTCCTGGGCGCGCTAGTGCTGGCGGCGGTCAGCCTGTTCGCAACCTGGGAACCCTTCTGATAACCGGGCGAAAATGATGAAAAAAACCATACTGACGATGCTTTTACTGGCATGTTCCGCTGGCGCCTTTGCCGCGCCGTCGGTGATTACCGTAAGCCGCTTTGAAGTGGGTAAGGACAAATGGGCATTTAACCGTGAAGAGGTGATGCTCACCTGCCGACCTGACCATGCGCTTTATGCCATCAATCCGAGCACACTGGTGCAATATCCGCTCAATCAAGAGGCGCAACAGCAGGTAGCTAGTGGTAAAACATCCGCGCAACCTATCAGTGTTATCCAGATTGACGACCCGTCCAGACCGGGTGAAAAGATGAGTCTCGAACCGTTTATCGCACGGGCGGAGAAGCTTTGTTAATAAAAGAATTGATCTGACTGATTTTAAATAAAAAACCGCAAGTCTGATTAAACAGGTCTTGCGGTTTTAACATTTTTAAGCGTGACGATAACCGAATTTTTCAGAGCGGATTTGCCACAAACTGGAAAACCTGGCGCCGTCATCTATTCTTAAAGTGCAAGGCGACTTAGCCTGCATTAATGCCAACTTTTAGCGCACGGCTCTCTCCCAAGAGCCATTTCCCTGGACCGAATACAGGAATCGTATTCGGTCTTTTTTTGGAACCCTTTCCAGACAGGCACTTAAGTGGCTCCGTCGGAAAATGTCCGAAAATCGTCCGAATTCCCCGATTCGGCGACATAACCCTTATACCAGAATAAATTCCTTTTTGCGCGGATCTCAATACTTTTTCGTCCTTGCCTTGGATGCATATACCCGGTACGGCTATATGAATCCTGACCTTTCTCTTTTGGCCGAGAGATTGTGCGTATGCAACCTAACTCGCGGAATAATTCACTCTGCGATGGCAAAGCAAAATCATCGGGGAACTGGCGGGTATGCAGGTATTCGTGCAGGCGGTGTTTGAAATAAAAATCCCTCAGGAGAGGGAAATCCGCTCTTCTCCTGAGGGAAGCAATTGCTTGAAAGTTAATAAATTCTTCGTTACGGCCATTAGTTTGCTAATTATTAAGAATATATGCTTTGAGAATCATCCTGGTTTTTAATCTGCAACGATTAGCCAGCTATAGTCATTGCATCCATGCTTCATTATTGTTCCCTGGTAAGCTTCATTAGCCGCTCTGTCCGAGCGGTTTTTTTTTGCCCAAACAAGCGTTATAGGCCCATCCAGCCTGGTAACGCCTCGAAGAAAAATAGATGCGCGGTGAGTGGGGTATCGCTGGGGTATAGCCGCTTTCTTTCCCGGCCTTGCCATGATGTCTAAACATAACAAGAGACGATGACCGAAAGGCTGTGCTAATGTCGTATGCAATTTAAACAACTGAGGATAACGACATGAGCAAAGATGTTGTGGTAATACTCCCCGGTGGAAAGGTCGATCACATCTCGGTGGCGGATGACCTAAAGAAGGTCAGCTACAGAAATGATCAGCGCTCTTTTCTTGATATGCCGATCGAAACGTATGTGCTGGATGGAAAAGAGTTCCTGATAGCGAAGTTTTCTGAATTAGTGAGTACGCGTGAAACTGAACAGGCCATTCGTCAGTTTTATTAACCTGCCACCATCAACTCGATTTAGCCGTGGTCAGCGCGGGAAAACGGTTTTCCCGTGTTGTATCGATGGCGCATAAATGATTTTGCAAGTCTTACATAGGCCTCATCTTGAGGCCTCTCATCAGGACGCTTTTTTTGGCCATCTTCGTCTGACGGGAATACATGTTTTTGCCGTAAGACGAGATCCACACACTGAACAAATTGCACCGTGAGGGTAATTTTTATCCGGGCAATGTTGCGTAAAAAAGAACGTATTTCCTTTGCAGACAGGACAAACGAATCTAAGAGTTGGAATAGCCCCTCCTGGCCGTTAAATGGAAAAACCACACTAACATGAAAAGAATGGCTTGAAAGATATATCGTTATGTTTTAATTGGTTCGTCTCTTTTTTTAGGCGATACAGGCGCTATATCATTTAGCTGTAAGAACTCCCGGATTGGAAGATATACGGATGACATCAGCGAGTGAGATATTGCATTAAGGTATGGGAATTTTCTGATCAGCAACGAGATGAAATAATGATTGCTGGTAATGAAAATAAGAATAAATTATATATTAGCAGCAACAGTAATAAGCAAGAGCAGTGGTAACTCCACTGCTCTCAATATTTAACAGAAAAAATCCGCCAGGCTGTTATTCATGTCGTCAAGTAACTGGAAGCGTCGACGATATTCGGCACGCTTCTTACTTGGAATACTCTCAAGCGGTTTACGTGCCAGCATTAATGGCAAACGCCAGCGCCAGGCATTATCTTTCTCGCCATCAATAGATTCCCAGAACTCATCATAGCTGGCATGGAAATGGCGACCTTTACTAAAGCGATAACGCAATGCGCGAAAGACATGACCGTCATCGCTCACGCCATAAACCCCGCTAATACCGGTATGAGCGCACAGCTGCCACAATACTTCCATCAGCAAGCGTTTAGGGAAAATACCGTAGCAAGCACGTGTAGCCACCTTGATGACGTCATGCGAGATGTTTTTTCGTGGACCCTGCAAACCGCCAATCACTAATGCACGCTGGCCATTTTCCTCGATCACGCAGAAGGTGGCGCTCGCCAGCAGGACATGGTTACCATCGTATAACCACAGGGTGCTTTCGCCTTCACGTTCCGCTTTATGAGCGCAGGAGGCAAAAACATTAAATTCGGCGTCATCTTTGCCTTTGCACTGCAAAATGTGCTGAGGGCTGACGGCGGTCATTGCATCGGCTGCTCTGGCAGACAAACAAGTGTCAACCCACTGGTAGTGGCTGACGACCGCATCGGCACGCTTCGCTGCATTGAGCCCCAGCGTCAGATATTGGCGATGTGATTTGCTCGGCAGTGTCACCTGGGCATTCAGTAAACGTTCAAATCCCGGGCGTTGTGATAATGCGCTCAGCATTTTTACCGTTGAAGGCCAGAACAACAGCGAACGCAGCAGGAACTTAAGGCGATAATTGCGTTTTGTCCAGATAGGGCCAGGCACCAGGCGCCCGGAGACCAGTTCGCGAATAATATGTTGATGGTGATTTTGCAGGTGTTTTTCTTGCAGACTGATATTCGACACGGTAGGGCCCTCTGAATGTTCACGGTCTATTCTAGGGATTACGCTGTGGCAAATTAACCTGCGCGGTGGTTTATTTCGGGTTCGTTTAACGAGGATTTAAGTTGAACCATATTTGGCCCTGATTACGCAGAGTCAAGCCTCCTTTCTATACTAAAAATAAGGGGGAGATATGTATCAACGTATTGATGGGAATACCTGGCGGCACATCTGGATCGCAGGCGATCTGCATGGCTGCCATCAGCGTCTATTGAATGAACTGCGTGAGCGCCATTTTAATCCCTATAAGGATTTACTGATCTGCGTTGGCGATTTGATTGACCGTGGACCTGACAGTCTGCATTGCCTGCAATTGCTTAAAAGACCGTGGTTTAAGACGGTCCGTGGGAACCATGAGCAGATGGCTATTGACGCGCTCAATGCAGGGGATATGACCCTGTGGTCATTCAATGGCGGTGCCTGGTTCAATCATCTCAGCGGAAAGGAACAGCACATGGCTTGTGAGGCGCTACGGGAATGTGATCAATTGCCTTACATTATTGAGCTGCACTGTGCCAGCGGGGTCAATATTATCGCCCATGCCGATTACCCGTCCGATCACTACGCCTGGAAAAAACCCGTAGACAAAGAATCGGTACTCTGGCGTCGTGAGCGTTTGAGTGAACATCTGGCAGGGAAAGGTGGAGCTATTTCCGGCGCTGACCATTTCTGGTTTGGTCATACGCCGCTTAAACATCGCGTGGATGCAACCAATCAGCATTATATTGATACAGGTGCCGTCTTCGGCGGTGAAATGACATTAGTACAGGTGCAGTAGTTAAAAATCACTGTATTCCTGGGCAGGGCGCCAGAAGCCATCAATAAAATCTTCTACCGGATAGCATCCGCCATAGCGCAGGCGTTGTACTTCCATAGCCACAAGACACTGTTGTTCGGTATTAAAGACATCCACGACGATGTCATCACACCCACCATCCAGGTAGCAAACAAACAAGACCAGAGCGAACATTCCATCCTCGGTTCATTACAGCATGATGTAATTGTAGGGGATGATTGGAGGCAGGGGAAATCAGGCGGGTAAATAACCCGTCTCATGGACGGGTTCCCATTGAATCAGGCAAGACGCATGACCCAGGTATCAGATTTCTGATCGTAATGCTCGCGGTATAAAACGGAATGTTCGCCGTCAAGGATCGCTGGAATGCTGGTTTCCGCGTCCCAGGCATCAAGTTGCATACATAAATCCGGGTCTGATGAGCAAGGAATGCGTAATGTTCGCTCTCCCTGATTCTCGCCCTGCAACTCGGCATCATCGATTTCGAAGGCGCCGATACGCACGCTGGTTTTCGTCATAATGCTCTCCGTTGATGGTGGTCATGTGGTACGACCAGTACAGCCGCCCAACATTCAGCCTGGTACAACACAGAGCAAGACGCCAGTCAGAAAATGCTTTTTTTTTGCTCGCCGTCACGTATTGCTGGCGAACAAACGACCGTCCCTTACCAGCTCGCGTGGATAACTGTTTTTAAGCCGACTACCCACTTTTTTCGCCAGGCCCAGTGGCTGGCGTTGGTAGGTAACGATAACATCGTCTTTTGTCGGTGGCGTTTGCGGATAAACATCACGCCCACGGTACCACTCTTCCGCTTCCTGATGCGTGAGTTCAAATGAGTGCGGGTTATCCACCCCAGCGAGGGCGATGACGGCTTCATGCTGCCAGCGATAACCTTTATTGTGGCTTTCAGCGAGCTTGATGCCAGGGCGCGAAAAACGCACTTTGCCAATAAGCGGCGCGATGTGTGCCGGGAAGAGCCAAATTTCTTTGTCACGCTGCCACAGGTGCAGATCGTCGTGCCATTGCAGGCCAACAGCGGCCGCTGCGTTAATCAGCAGAGCCTCTTCTTTCGGCTTCATACGGCTAAACGGGAAGTTACCCACTTTGTAGCCAGGAGAGGGCATCGGCGCGATTGCCGCGGTTTTTCGTAACCGCGCGACAAAGAATCCTTCGCAGTCATAAATTTGCGGAAAAACATGTAAAAAGCCCTCATCCGTCAGCGCTTGTTCCGCGCCTGTAAACAGGGTATTAAGCGGCCAAAACTCGACTGCGTCAGGATATTGCGCTTTTAGCCAGTGGCATATCGCTTCATTTTCTTCGCGATTGAGCGTACAGGTTGAATAGACCAGCGTGCCGCCCGGACGCAGCGCATGAAAAGCGCTATCGATCAATTCCCGTTGGGTGGCGGCAATCTCAAGATTACTGGCGTGCGACCAGTTCTTTAATGCATCCGGATCTTTACGCACCACCCCTTCGCCAGAACAAGGCGCATCAAGCAAGATGGCATCAAACATCTCTGGCAACGCAGGACCGAAAACGCGGCCATCAAAATGGGTTAGCGCGACATTGGCAACACCGCAGCGGCTGATATTGGCGTGCAGCACTTTTACGCGACTGGCGGAATACTCATTAGCGAGAATAGCGCCGCGATTGCCCATGCACGCAGCGATCTGGGTGGTTTTTGAGCCCGGTGCCGCCGCAACATCCATAACCCGTTCTGGCATTTCGCCATCAGCAAACAGGGCGCTAACCGGCAGCATGGAACTGGCTTCCTGGATATAAAACATCCCGCTTAAATGTTCTGCGGTGCTACCGAGCGGCAGCGCCTCTTCATCATCCCGCTCAATCCAGAACCCTTCTGCACACCACGGAATCGACGTCAACTGCCAGCCGTAAGGCGCAACAAGCCTCAGGAAGTCTTCAACGGTAATTTTGAGCGTATTAATTCGTATACTGCGCCGCAAAGGCCGCTGACAGGCCGCGATGAATTCGTCGAAGGAGAGATGGGCTGGCAGCAGGTCACGCATTTGTGCCAGAAATTCGTCAGGAAGATAAACAGCGTTTTGAGCCACAGGTTATACCACAGGAAAGCAGGGAGGGGCGCAGTGTAACATACTCGCTCCGGCGCGGGCACGCCGGAGCGGTAAGGCATTAACGTGGCAGGGCGGTGCCCCACTGACGCCACTCTTTAGGCTCGCTTTCCTGCAACAGGAAATGTTTACCTGGCTGCGCTTGCGGTGCCAGTGGGATACCCGGAGGCGTGGCAAAGGCCACCCCACCGCGAATAAACTGGTTAAAGGTACCCGTTTTCACCACGCCTCCGGTCAGTCCAAAGTCCAGCGAATAGCCGGAAGCCAGCCAGAACACGGAATTATTTCGCACGAGGTGCTGATAACGTTTGCTGATCCGCATCCCAACCATTACGCGGTCTGACAGGGAACCGAGCATCAGGCCGGTGACGGTGCCCACTTCGATCCCACGGAACAGAACGGGTGTGCCAATATTCAGCGAACCGGCTTCCGGTGCTTCAACCACTACGTTCAAACCATCCAGATAACGGGAATCGGTGATCGTGGTTTCCTGTATTTCAAAATCACGTCGCGCCTCGCCATGGCCAGGTTCAACATTGATATAGGGCTGCAGGATAGTATCAAGATGCTCAACACCCGCTGCAGAGATTTGCGGTGTGACAACAGAGAATCGTGTGCCACCACGGGCAAACGTCTGCACATATTCAGGGTAGAGCACCCCGGTGGCCTGTACTTCGCTCTTGTCGGCAATGAGCTGGAGATTAGAAATCTGGCCGATATCGATACCCAGATAGCGAATCGGCATTCCCGCCGCCAGTTTTCCGGCATCATAGGCATGCAGAGTGATCTGACTCCCGACGGCGCGTGCGGCGGTCTCAGAGGCGTAAAGGATACGTTTATCGCCCTTGCGTGCGCTGGCGCTGGCGCCGCTGAGATTATCAAAACTGATCGCGCCTTTGAGGGCACGAGACAATGGCGACGCCTGAACCGTCAGGCCGCTACCGTTCAATTGAACTTTCGCCCCCCCTTCGGCCCAAAAAACGCTATTACTGGTCAACAGTGAGCGATACTCCGGCTTGATATGCACTTCGATATCAAACGCATCTGCCCGGGGGCGCACGGTAATGATTTCACCCACTTCAAATTTACGGTAGAGCACCACTGAACCTGCCTGCACATCCGGCAGGGTATCTGCGGTCAGCGTCAGGGTGGTTGTCGGCAGGTCGCTAAGACTGTTTTCCAGCGCTTTATCGAGATTGGCAAACAGAGGATAGCTGGTTTTCATCTCGCCTTTGCTGCCAGGAAGAATGCGGATACCACCGCTGAGCCATTCGTTGGCGCTGGCGGCGAGAAACTCAACGCCATCAATGCCCATTTTGACGTCAATACGGCTGTTGACCACAAACTTACTGTCACCGCGCACCAGGTCGCGGTATTGCGGGTCGATAGCCAGCGCAAACGAAACCCCTTTACTGGTTAAATTTCGCTCCAGCACCTGACCGACTTGCACGCCATGTAAGATCAGCGGTTGTCCCGCGTCAATACCATAGCTTTCCGGCGCGGTGAGCGTCAGTGTGATAACGCCAGGCTGCTGCAACAGATTTTTTGTGGCCGGCAGCACCACAAAATGATTACGAGGCTCGCCTTCACCTGGCACCAGTTCCAGCGTCGTACCTGTTAGCAGCGAACTGACATTGGGGTTATCAAGTGAAATTTTGGGGCTACGCATTTCGATACGCGTATTGTCGCGCAATAAATTAACGACGCCCGGATCCACCGTCATTTCGCCGGTCACTGCGCCACCGGGGTTGAGATTGAGTTTGGTTAACTGACCAACCTGCAGTCCCTGATACATCAGGGCTGTCGACCCCGCTTTCAGGCCGTCACCGCCCGGGAGGTCGAGTTTGACCAGCACCCCACGTTGGCTATGGGCGAGATCTTCGTAAAGACCGTACTCATCGTCCTGTGTCGCGGGTTGTGAGGAATCCGGAGAGTCGAAAGCGATGGCGCCATTGACCAGCGCCGCAAGGCTTTCAAGCTCGACTTTTGCACCACTCAGGCTGACATCCGCTTTGACGCCGGAAATGTTCCAGAAGCGGCTACCTTTTTTCACCAGGTTGGTAAAACGGCGCTCTATCAGCACATCGATGGTGACGCCTTGTTTATTGTTATTGATGGAATAATCATAAACGCGCCCGACCGGAATTTTCCGAAAATAGACCAGCGACCCGCTGTTGAGCGAGCCCAGGTCCGGGGCATGAAGATGAATCATCAATTCGCCATTATTCAGCCGATACTTAGGCTGGGTATCGAGCGCAGTAAAATGCTCTTGCGGTTCCCCTTTACCGGGCATCATGCCGATATAGTTACCTCCGACCAGCGCATCCAGCCCGGAAACGCCCGCCAGCGAGGCTTTTGGCGTGACAAGCCAGAACTGCGTCTCACTGCGCAAAGCATCTTTCATATTGGCTTTAATACTGGCGCGTACCTCGATTTTTTTCAGGTCGTCGCTCAGGCGAATATCCTGCACGGTGCCCACTTCAACACCCTGATAACGAATCGGCGTTCTGCCGGCAACAATACCGTCAGCGGACATAAAATCGATGGTTATCGTGTTACCGCGATCTTTATAGCTTCCCCAGACCAGCCAGCCTGCAATCAGCAACGCAATGATCGGCAGCAGCCAGAAAGGTGAAATGCGGCGTTTTGTTTTTATACGCGCTTCAGTCGGCGAAGCGGGGGTTTCCTGACTCATGTGCATCCCAAAGTAAGCGGCTGTCCAGCCATTCCACAGCAAGAATAGTCAATATTACGGCTGCGCCGAAATAAAACGCAGCCGGTCCCATAGTAAAAGCAAGTAACTGGTCGCGGTTAATTAGTGACATTGTCAGTGAGATGACAAACAGATCGAGCATGGACCAACGCCCAATCCAGGTCACAAAGCGCAGAAGCAGGATGCGTGTACGTAACCCCTGTTCAAATTTGAAGTGGATGCTAAGCAGCAGTGTAAACAGCACAATAACTTTGGTAAATGGCACCAGAATACTGGCAATAAACACGACACCTGCCACGGCGATATTGCTGTTTGCCAGAGACATAATGCCGGACAAGATAGTATCTTCCTGTCGCGCGCCATTGACGTAGACCACCGAGATGGGGAGCAGATTAGCCGGAAACAGAAATATCATCGATGCGATAAGCGCAGCCCAACATTTTTGTACGCTCTGACGGCGGCGATAACGCAGAGGGATATGGCATCGCGGGCAGCGACCTCGCGGATCCGGGAAGCCGGTGAAGTGACATCCGAGACAGATACGCAACTTTTCATCAGGGCGTTTTGCTGGTCGTTGAGGGTAGAAACGCTCCCAGAGTTGCTCCACGTTCAAGTGAATCAGCGTCAGAATACTTAAAATCACCAGGGCAACAAAAGCGATAAGACCAATACCGGGCTGCAGAAAGGCATAATCCTGCACTTTGATCGAGGCAACGCCAATGCCCACCAGGTAAATATCCAGCATTACCCACTCTTTTAGCTTTTCCAGCATCAGCAGAACCGGGCGAAGATTCATTCCCAGTATGTTACCGAACCACAAGTAGGCAATTGCAGCGACCAAAATCAACGGGGCTCCCACAGTACAAAACAACACCATGGCGGCTGTAAGCGGATCGCCCTGCGCGGTCATCTGCCAGATACCCTGGAACAGGTTTGCATCAATGCGTACGCCCAGCAGGTAGAGGTGGAGCAGCGGCTCGCTCCATGCGAATGGCATGAGCAGTAACATCGTCACGGCCATCGCCGCCAGACGGGTTAATGACCAGTCTCTACCGTCGCGAATTTTCGCATCACAACAGGGACAGAATGCACTTTGGTGCGATTTCATGACCGGAAGGGCAAAAAGCGTATCGCATTGCGGACATCGCTGATAATGTGCGCGGGGCAAGGCGTCGCCAATGGCGTGGACGGCCATTTTTTTAGCAGGCGTTATCTGTCGGTTTTTCAGGGCCATTGCATGCATATGAATAAATCAGGAATAAATCTATCTTAACTCATGATGGGAACTTCTTGAGCATCAACGCATTTAATGCTTATTTTAATAGGCTAGACTGCATGACCGAAGTAAGACATAAAGTGATTGGATAATGAACAAAATAGAATTTTACGCGGATTTGAACCGTGATTTTCAGGCGTTAATGGCAGGTGAAACCAGTTTTTTAGCGACACTCGCTAACACCAGTGCGTTGCTTTTTGAGCGACTGAGCGATGTGAACTGGGCCGGTTTCTATCTCCTTGAAGGGGATACGCTGGTACTGGGACCCTTCCAGGGCAAAATTGCCTGCGTACGTATTCCGGTCGGACGCGGCGTTTGCGGTACTGCGGTGGCACAAAACAGCGTGCAACGCGTGGACGATGTGCATCAGTTCTCCGGGCATATTGCCTGCGATGCCGCCAGTAATGCTGAAATCGTACTGCCTATTACACTGAATAATCAGATTATTGGTGTCCTTGATATCGACAGCATTGCGTTCGCGCGTTTTGCTGCTGAGGATGAAGAGGGGTTGCGTGAGCTGGTATCGCACCTGGAAAACACGCTGATACAGACCGATTATAAAAAATTCTTTGCGGGCGTCGCAGGATAATCAACGGATAACGTAGCATTTACGGATAGCGTCATTATAATGACGCCTGTTCATGCCTGCGGCTTGTTGGCAACGTCCGTTGTAATCAGGAAATTTCATGGAAAATCAACCTAAGTTGAATAGCAGTAAAGAAGTTATCGCCTTTCTGTCCGAACGTTTTCCTCACTGTTTCAGTGCAGAAGGCGAAGCGCGTCCCCTGAAAATCGGTATTTTTCAGGATTTAGTTGCACGAGTTGAGGGCGAGATGAATCTCAGCAAAACTCAGCTTCGTTCCGCTTTACGTCTTTACACTTCAAGCTGGCGTTACCTGTACGGTATCAAAGCTGGTGCGACCCGTGTCGATCTCGACGGTAACCCGTGTGGCGTTCTGGATGAGCAGCACGTTGAGCACGCGCGTAAACAGCTTGAAGAAGCCAAAGCTCGCGTTCAGGCGCAACGCGCTGAACAACAAGCGAAAAAACGAGAAGCAGCCATTGCTGCCGGTGAGACGGAAGAGGCTCCACGTCGTGAGCGTAAACCCCGTCCGGCACCGCGTCGTAAGGAAAATGGCGAGCGCAAACCTCGTACTGACAAACCTGCTGCGAAACCTCAGCGCGCGCCGCGAGAAGAACGTCATACGCCAGTTTCAGATTTATCTGCACTGACTGTAGGTCAAAACCTTAAGGTTAAAGCGGGTAATAATGCGATGGACGCCACCGTACTGGAAATCACCAAAGACGGCGTTCGCGTACAGCTTACTTCGGGTATGTCGATGATTGTACGCGCAGAACATTTGATGTTCTGAAACGGAGGCCTGGCCTGGCATGAACACTTTGTTTAAGCGCACAGCGTTGGCTGGTCTGTTATTAATAACAGGCCAGGTTTTCGCGGTGGAAGATATTACCCGTGCCGATCAAATTCCGGTATTAAAGGAAGAGCCTCAGCACGCGACGGTCAGTGAGCGAGTGACTTCGCGGTTTACCCGTTCTCATTACCGTCAATTCGATTTGGATCAGGCCTTTTCGGCAAAGATCTTTGATCGTTACCTCAATTTGCTGGACTACAGCCATAATGTGCTTCTGGCCAGCGACGTTGCACAATTTGCGCAGAAAAAAACGCAGTTAGGTGATGAACTTCGCACCGGTAAACTGGATGTTTTCTACGATCTCTACAATCTTGCGCAAAAACGCCGTTTCGAACGTTACCAGTACGCACTGAAAGTGCTGGAGCGGCCGATGGATTTTTCGGGCAACGACACCTTCAACCTTGACCGCAGTAAAGCGCCGTGGCCAAAGGATGAATCCGAGCTTAACGCCCTTTGGGATGGCAAAGTCAAATATGACGAGTTGAGTCTCAAGCTCACCGGTAAAGATGAGAAAGAGATCCGCGACACCCTGACGCGTCGTTATAAATTTGCCATTCGTCGGCTGGTGCAAACGAATAGTGAAGATGTGTTCTCACTGGCGATGACGTCGTTTGCCCGTGAAATTGATCCGCATACTAACTATCTGTCTCCGCGTAACACTGAACAGTTCAACACCGAGATGAGCCTTTCTCTGGAAGGCATCGGCGCCGTTTTGCAGATGGATGACGACTATACCGTTATCAATTCGATGGTGGCAGGTGGTCCGGCAGCGAAGAGCAAAGCCATCAGCGTGGGCGATCGTATCGTAGGTGTCGGGCAGACGGGCCAGAATATGGTCGATGTCATTGGCTGGCGTCTTGATGATGTTGTTGCGTTGATCAAAGGTCCAAAAGGCAGCAAAGTTCGTCTCGAAATTCTGCCGGCGGGTAAAGGAACGAAGACGCGGATTGTGACGCTGACTCGCGAGCGTATTCGTCTGGAAGACCGTGCGGTGAAAATGTCGGTGAAAACGGTCGGCAAAGAAAAAGTTGGCGTACTGGATATTCCTGGTTTCTATGTGGGTCTGACCGATGACGTCAAGGTTCAGTTGCAGAAACTCGAAAAACAGAACGTTAGCAGCGTCGTGATTGATCTGCGCACCAACGGTGGCGGCGCATTAACGGAAGCCGTTTCCCTTTCCGGTCTGTTTATTCCGTCAGGTCCTGTGGTTCAGGTTCGCGACAATAATGGCAAAGTCCGTGAAGACAGCGATACCGATGGCGTGGTCTATTACAAAGGCCCGCTGGTGGTGCTGGTTGACCGCTTCAGTGCCTCGGCATCCGAAATATTTGCTGCTGCGATGCAGGATTATGGACGTGCACTGATCGTCGGTGAGCCCACCTTCGGTAAAGGCACCGTTCAACAGTATCGCTCGCTGAACCGTATTTACGATCAGATGTTGCGCCCGGAATGGCCAGCGTTGGGTTCCGTACAGTACACCATTCAGAAGTTCTATCGCGTTAATGGCGGCAGTACGCAGCGTAAAGGCGTCACGCCGGATATCATCATGCCGACGGGAACGCAAGAGACCGAAACCGGCGAGAAGTTTGAAGATAATGCATTGCCGTGGGATAGCATCAATGCGGCCAACTTTACGAAGTATGGCGACATGAAACCGTTTGGCCCGCAGCTGCTGCAGGAACATGATGAGCGCATTGCGAAGGACCCGGAATTCCA
Organism: Phytobacter ursingii; assembly: GCA_901456055.1. Lineage (GTDB taxonomy): Bacteria > Pseudomonadota > Gammaproteobacteria > Enterobacterales > Enterobacteriaceae > Phytobacter > Phytobacter ursingii. The sequence goes on along the minus strand of CABDWT010000018.1, from coordinate 469,336 downwards.
GTACATCATGAAGGACATTGCTCGCTTCAATGCCCTGAAAGAGAAAAAGAATATCGTGTCGCTAAACTATGCGCAGCGTGAAAAAGAGAACGCCGAAGACGACGCTATTCGTCTCAGTCGCCTCAACGATCGCTTCAAACGTGAAGGCAAACCGCAGCTGAAAAAACTGGAAGATCTGCCGAAAGATTACCAGGAGCCGGATCCTTATCTGGATGAGACCGTCCATATTGCTCTGGACCTTGCCCATCTTGAAAAAGATACCCCGGCGGCTGACCCCGCTCCCGCAAAATAACCTTCCCACAGGCACAAGAAATTGTGCCTGTTTTTTTTAACAAGCTCCAGATGGCGTAAGCATTGTGCTACAAAATGTAAAGTTGTGTCTTTCTGGTGACTTACGGCATTCTGATGCTTGAAAATAACCGGATTAACCATACGATGTGGGTAATCGCATAGTGCGTTTTGTTAATTAGAGGTTAAAAGAAAATTATGATGCGTATCGCGCTCTTCCTGTTGACTAACCTTGCCGTCATGCTGGTGTTCGGCCTGGTGCTTAGCCTGACGGGCATTCAGTCGAGCAGCGTGCAGGGATTGTTGATTATGGCGCTGCTGTTTGGTTTTGGCGGCTCTTTTGTTTCACTGCTGATGTCTAAATGGATGGCACTGAAATCCGTAGGCGGTGAGGTTATTGAACAACCACGTAACGACATGGAACGCTGGTTGATGAACACAGTTGCGAATCAGTCTCGTCAGGCCGGTATCGCTATGCCGCAGGTGGCAATCTACCATGCGCCGGATATCAACGCATTCGCGACAGGCGCCCGCCGTGATGCATCGCTGGTCGCGGTCAGTACCGGGCTTCTGCAGAATATGAGCCGTGATGAAGCCGAGGCGGTGATTGCCCACGAAATTAGTCACATCGCTAATGGCGACATGGTCACGATGACCCTGATTCAGGGGGTGGTGAACACCTTCGTTATCTTCATCTCGCGCATTCTCGCGCAGATTGCGTCAGGCTTTCTCAGCGGCAACCGCGATGACGGCGAAGAGAGCAACGGTAACCCGTTAATCTACTTTGCTGTTGCCACCGTACTGGAGCTGGTGTTTGGTATTCTGGCCAGCATTATCACGATGTGGTTCTCACGTCATCGTGAATTCTATGCTGATGCGGGTTCTGCAAAACTTGTTGGTCGTGAAAAAATGATTGCCGCGCTCCAGCGCCTGAAAACCAGCTATGAGCCGCAGGAAGCCAGTAGCATGATGGCATTTTGCATCAACGGTAAGTCTAAATCGTTAAGCGAACTGTTTATGACTCACCCGCCGCTAGACAAACGTATCGAAGCGCTGCGTAGCGGGGCTTATCTCAAATAAGGCGTGAGCCTGAAATGAAAAAGCGCGTCATATGACGCGCTTTTTTTATGCAGTGCGCGGCTGTGTGATCCGCAAACCGCTGATGATAGCGGCGACGGTTGCCAGTATGCCTGCGAGCAGGAGTGATGTATGCGTCCCGCTTTTATCAAACAGGTTGAAGAGTAACGCCACCAGTGCCGCGCCGGAACTCTGGCCTAACAGACGAGCGGTACCCAGCATGCCACTGGCTCCACCGCTACGCTGACGCGGTGCGGAGCTGATGATTGTATGGTTGTTGGGTGACTGGAACAGGCCAAATCCTGCCCCGCAAAGGGCCATTCGCCAGATAATATCCACATCGGCAGGCGCTGCTGGCAGCATCGCCAGCGCAAATAAGCCGCATGCCATCATAGCCAACCCCAGCGCGCCTAATAGCCCGGCATGGACACGTTCAATCAGATAACCTGCCAGCGGCGCCATCACCATGGTGGCTAACGGCCACGGCGTTAACAGCAGACCCGTTTCCACTTCGCTGCGCCCAAGTATCGATTGCATAAAGAAGGGCAGGGAAACGAGAGCCAGCATTTGTGCGCAAAAAGAGCAGATTGACGTACAAATGGATAATGAGAACAGTGGGATGCGCAACAGGTCTATGGGTAACAGCGGCACCGGCAAACGCAGTTGTCGACGTACAAAGAAAATGCCGATCACCAGCATGGCAGCAATTTCAGCGAGCACCAGGGGGGTGGATTGCCCCTGGGCAAATCCACTCATCGCGGTTATCAATAAACCAAACGTGAGTGCGTTCATCACCGCGCTGGGGAGATCAAATTTCGGCATCGCGCTGCGTGAGCCATTGGCGGGCAAATAACGCAGCGCCAGTACCAGCGAGAGTATTCCCAGCGGCACATTAATCAAAAACAGCCACTGCCAGGAGGCGATAGAGAGAATGGCGGCGGCAATCGTCGGGCCTGCTGCCGAGGAGACAGCAACCACGAAAGAGTTGATCCCCATTCCACGCCCCAACTGGCGCTGTGGGTAAATCAGGCGAATTAATGCGGTATTCACACTCATCAGCGCCGCGCCTCCGAAACCTTGCGCGACACGAGCAAGCGTCAGCGTGAGTAACGAATCTGACAGCGCGCAAAACAGGGAAGTCAGTGTAAAGAGCACCAGCCCGCACTGGTAGACGCGACGGTAGCCGAACATATCGCCGAGGAAGGATAGCGTCAGCAACGAAATGACAATCGCTATCTGGTAAGCATTGACGACCCAAATTGAACTGGCCGGTGAGGCGTGCAGATCCCTTGCAATTGTTGGTAGTGCGACGTTAGCGATGGCACCGTCAAGTACGGCCATGGTAATGCCAATAACAATCGTTAATATTGCGCCGTAGCGCTGTGGAACCGGTAAGCCGTCTGGCGTGGATTTATTCATGAGAAAAGCTGGGTTTTGCTTGTTCAATGATTTGTATAATGATTCTATCATCCGTATTTCGGTTTTATATCGCAGATTTGTAACGAAGTTGCGAAACTCGGATTGCGACGCACAGGCGAGAAATTTATAATAAAAAACTATTCTGATTTTTATAAAACACGGGCGATGAGGTGACTAATGGCTATTGCAGATTTGGACAAACAGCCAGACTCTGTGTCTTCTGTACTGAAGGTATTTGGCATTCTGCAGGCGCTTGGCGAAGAACGTGAGATCGGGATCACCGAACTTTCGCAGCGCGTCATGATGTCTAAAAGCACCGTATATCGCTTTTTGCAGACGATGAAATCACTGGGTTATGTTGCGCAGGAAGGGGAATCAGAGAAGTACTCTCTGACCCTTAAACTGTTCGAGCTCGGTGCGCGTGCGCTGCAAAACGTCGATCTGATCCGCAGTGCCGATATTCAGATGCGTGAACTGTCTCGACTGACCAAAGAGACTATCCATCTGGGCGCGCTGGATGAAGACAGCATTGTCTATATCCACAAAATCGACTCTATGTACAACCTGCGCATGTACTCGCGTATTGGCCGTCGCAATCCGCTGTATAGCACCGCGATTGGCAAAGTATTGCTGGCGTGGCGTGACAAAGAAGAAGTGGTGCAGATCCTTGAGGGGGTAGAGTACAAACGCAGTACCGAGCGCACCATTACCAGTACCGAGGATTTATTGCCGATGCTCGATATTGTTCGCCAGCAGGGTTATGGCGAAGATAATGAAGAACAGGAAGAAGGGTTACGTTGCATCGGTGTGCCCGTATTTGACCGTTTCGGCGTAGTCATTGCAGGGCTGAGTATCTCCTTCCCGACGCTGCGTTTCTCCGAGGAACGCCTGCATGAGTATGTCAGTATGCTCCACCATGCAGCGCGTAAGATTTCGGAACAGATGGGGTATAACGATTACCCGTTCTGAGTGTGAAAACGCCGCCTTGATGGCGGCGTTTGTTTATCCGTTATCGACAACCGTTTCGCTTTTGCGCAGTACCGGACATTGCGTGAGTCCGATAATACCGCTGCTTGAGTGAACATATTGTGCTGTGCTGACGCCCCGTGCTGTCAGGTATTTACATTGTAATCCCAGACCGGCAGCATTTTCATGGCTGCCAATCAGCACGCCATATCCGCTGAGCAAAATACCAACCCAGACCAGCGCTACGACAATAATTGCCCGAATAAGAGTGCGCATCTTCATTCCTTGCGTTTGGATACTGTTTTCAGGCTACCGCTTCGGCGAGAGACCGCACACCCGAGCATTCCTAAAAACGCCGATTAGAGATACAGTTAGTCGCGGTTTAAGGAACTAATGCTAACCTGGTGACATAGAGTGGAGTATCGGAGAGTGGAGTGAAAAAGTTTAGATGGCTAATACTGATCGCCGTACTGGTGGTCTGCCTGTTACTCTGGACTCAAATGCTAAATGTAATGTGCGACCAGGATGTTCAGTTTTTCAGCGGCATTTGCGTCATCAATAAATATATCCCCTGGTAGGGGCTTTTTTGTCGTTAATGATGTCCTTCCGTCTTGCCAGTGGTAAAATGTACCTCTTTGGTTGAGGTGGTAAAATGAACGAATTAATGAGTTCTGGCGCGCTTAACATCGCGTCTTTTATTGTGTCGGTGGTGGTGTTGCTGGTCGGGCTGGTGCTGTGGTTCTTTATCAATCGCGCAAGTTCGCGGACTAATGAGCAGATCGAATTGCTCGAAGCATTGTTAGATCAACAAAAACGTCAGACCGCATTGTTGCGTCGTTTGTGCGAATCTAACGAACCGGAAAAAGAGGTTGCCCCGACGCCGGTCGCTGAAGAAGAAGGCAAAGGCGATGAATTTATCCGTCTGGTAGCAGAGCGTTAAATTCACGACGGTGAGGACAGCATGGCGCGTAAAAATCCCTGGTTTAATGCCGCGTTCCCTCACCATCGCCCCGACGGATTTACTAATCTCACGCCAGGCGGTCATGCGTCTGGCGATGTAAAGCGTTGGCGGCAGGAGCGCAAAGCTGCAGGGTTACCGCGTCCGCCTGCAGAGGGATATGCCAGCTTTATTGCCCAATGGTGGCAGCATGCAGAAATTAACGGTGACGATGACAGAGTCTGGTGGTTAGGTCACTCATCAATCCTGCTACGCCTGATGGGCCAGTATATTTTGACCGACCCGATTTTCTCTGACCGGGCATCGCCTCTACGTTTTGTCGGCCCACTGCGACGAACACCGCCTGCACTGGCCATTTCCGAACTTCCTTCGCTCGATACTATTGTTATCTCGCACAATCACTACGATCATCTTGACGTCAGGACAATGCGCGCGCTCATACAGCGTTTTCCACACGTGACGATTTTTGTGCCGCTCGGTCTGGGAAACGGGTGCCGTCGTTTGGGCGCACGTAACGTGATAGAACTCGACTGGTGGCAAAGCGTGGTATTCCAGGGATTTGTGTATACGGCGGTGCCCGCACAGCACTGGAGTATGCGTACCCCATGGGATCGCAATTCCGCCTTGTGGTGTGGCTGGGTGATCGAAAATAGCGCGCAACGGTTCTGGTTTCCTGGGGATACCGGTTACAGCGAAGACCTGCTGGCGATCCCACAGCGTTTGGGGCCGTTAAGCCTGGCAGCGCTCCCTATTGGTGCATACGCTCCTCGTTGGTTCATGGCCTACAACCATATGGATCCACAACAGGCGGTAACGTTATGGCAGCAGTTGGGTAAACCTCTGTCGTTTCCTGTTCACTGGGGTGTTTTTGAACTGGCGGATGAATCACTGGATGAGCCGCTGCGCGAGTTAGATAACGCATTAAGCGAAACGGCAGAAGACATTACAAACTTCATGACGCTGAAAATGGGTCAGTATTTATCTTTGCAAAATACAGGCGAGTAGCACTGCTACTAATTTATTATTTAGAACAAGTTAAATATTTTTTATTTTTATCGAAACGTTTTTATTGCCTTTTTATGATGCACTGTCATCAGACTTTCATTATTTTGGTGCACACTCCTGCTTAATTGCACAACAAATATTCGATGGTAAACCACCACATTTGATTAGTTGCGAGAGGGGCGGATTTCAGGCGTTCCTGATTAGCGAAAAATGGCATACCTATGCGTTAATGCAGTAAGTGATATAAGCTATGCCGTAATATTTTTATCCCCCCACGTGGACGAATGGAACTCATTGAGCTATGGTAAAAAAGATGGGTTATCAACGTGGGCCAGAAGGCTGGCTGCCTGTCGTAATGAGGTTACCTTCTATGCATAAATCTGCATTGGTTGTATTGATAACTTTAGAATTTGTGCGACGGATCCAGGCCTTTTTAAAAATGGCTTGCCATAATTTACGTTGTGTGTGATAACACGTTTTGGGTCAAACGAGGTACAGTTCTGTTTATGTGTGGCATTTTCAGTAAAGAAGTCCTGAGTAAACACGTTATCGTTGAATACCGCTTCTCTGCCGAACCTTATATTAGTGCCTCAAGCAGTAATGTCTCAGTTTTATCTCAGTTAATGCCTACGGGCGAAGTATATACATTAAGGAATATTGCAAATGGCAAAGATTAAAGGTCAAGTTAAGTGGTTCAACGAGTCCAAAGGTTTTGGTTTCATTACTCCTGCTGACGGCAGCAAAGATGTATTCGTACACTTCTCTGCAATCCAGGGTAACGGCTTCAAAACTCTGGCCGAAGGCCAGAACGTTGAGTTTGAAATTCAGGACGGCCAGAAAGGCCCGGCAGCTGTTAACGTAACTGCTATCTAATTTCAAAACCACTGGTACTTGAGACGCCACCGGCGTATCAATGTCAGCGAAAAGCCTCGCCATTGTGCGGGGCTTTTTAATTTCTGCGTCGCATTCCCCGATGCGACGAATGGCGGTAAACTTGCGTCCTTTAAAGAGTTCCGGAGTTGCCATGCCCTTCAGTTGCCCACTTTGTCACGCCCCTTTAACGCGTTCCAGACAGAGTTTTTCCTGTCCACAACGCCACCAGTTCGACATAGCAAAAGAAGGGTACGTCAATCTACTGCCCGTACAGCATAAGCGTTCGCGGGATCCCGGTGACAGCGCGGAAATGATGCAGGCGCGTCGGGCATTTCTTGATGCCGGACACTACCAGCCGCTGCGCGATGCGATCGCGCTACAGCTACAAATGCGCCTGTCTGCGCCAGCAGAGGCAATCCTGGACATTGGCTGTGGGGAGGGGTACTACACCCAGTCCTTTGCCGGGGTAGCGCAGAGCAAAGAAGCCCGGATGTTTGGACTCGATGTTTCAAAAGCGGCCATACGTGCAGCCGCAAAACGTTACTCTGATGTGATGTTTTGCGTTGCCTCCAGCCATCGACTGCCTTTCCAGAATGAGAGCATTGACGCTATCGTACGTATTTATGCGCCGTGCAAAGCCGAGGAGCTGGTACGCGTGGTAAAACCGGGTGGATGGGTTATCACCGCCGCGCCTGGGCCGCGCCATTTGATGGAGCTGAAAGGGTTAATTTACCGCGAAGTGCAGTTACATACGCCTGATACGGGTGAGATAGAAGGGTTTCGTGTGGTAGAGCAGCAATCGCTGAGCTATGAGATGGAATTAACGGGGGCTGAGGCTGTCGCGTTACTACAAATGACGCCCTTCGCCTGGCGGGCAAAACCGGATGTCCGGGAGAGACTGGCAGCAAAAGAGCGCTTTATCTGCCAGACCGATTTTACCCTGCATTGTCTGCAACGCGTTGATTAAGGCGCGAAGTGCGACCAGAGGATCTCAATACCGATCCCAATAAGCACAATACCGCCAAGAATTTCCGCCCGTTTGCCCAGCAGCGGGCCAATGTAACGCCCAATCATCATGCCGAGTGTGGACATCACGAGTGTCGCACAGCCAATCGCCAGCGCAGTGGCCAGAATATTGACTTGCAAAAATGCCAGGCCGACACCGACAGCCATCGCATCAAGGCTGGTGGCAATGGCGGTGGTAACTAATAACCAGAAGCCGTGACGGCAGGGCGCCTGCGTCTGTTCGTCGGTTTCACCGCGAAATCCTTCCAGCATCATTCGGCCGCCAAGAAAGATCAGCAAAATAAAGGCAATCCAGTGATTCCACTCCAGCACGAACTGGCTGGCAAGCATCCCCAGGCCCCAGCCAATAAGCGGCGTCAGGGTTTCAATTGCGCCAAAGATCAGGCCGGTACGGAGTGCTTCTGAGAATTTGGGTTTGTGCAGCGTCGCCCCTTTGCCGATTGATGCAGCGAAGGCGTCCATCGACATGCCGAAAGCGAGAAGAATGGTGGCGGATAAATTCATGCGAGCGTCCTGACCGGGAGTTCCATATAACACACCACTGCCCCCAGTAAACAGCAGTTGATGTGTCAATGGTCTCGCCTGACTGCATTGTATTCAGTCCGTACGCGCCACGTTTTGCAACGAGTATGTTGACACGTACATTTCCAGTAAACAGAAATCGGCTACTCCCCAACGACGGGCGCAACCTTAACATATTTTGAGAATATAAAACAACAGCAGAGAATTATTAATTCATTGTTCAGTTGATAACGATTAACATTTAGATTTATGCGTGAATATTACGTTAAAATCTTGAGCAACTTCTCGAACGCAATATAGCAAAGGCTATAATTGTGCCTATTTAATATACATCAAGGATTGCAGGGGGGGTTCTCTGTAATTTATTGAATATTAATAAATAATTTATATATCTTCTCCAGGTCATCAATATTCTTTACCCGGATAAGCAGGCGCCGTTGTTCTAATTGCATTACCAGTACACCATCCTCAGATAAATTCATATCCTTAATACGGTTATATTCTATCCAGACGCTGGAAAAGAAAAATCCCTGCGATTTGAAGATGATTTTGGGTATACGAATCCAAAAAAGATAAATGGCCAATAATGCAAGAGCAGATAATAACCATGTGGTTAATGACGTACCGTTATTTGTGACATTGTTGTAAATAAGGATAACCAGCAGGCCAACAAAAATAGTCGCATCAACACGGCTGCGGCGCAGTAAGGGGAGGGCGAGCAGAGTATCGCCGTGACGGCGGGGCAGGATAAGTTCATCGTAAACGGCAAATGCCAGCAGGGCGGCGATAAACAACATCAGTATGCTGTCCGTGAGCGTCATGGTTCCTCCTGATAATAAAAAACCGGGGCAAGGCCCCGGTTATAACACAACAGATTACAGACCTAACAGGCCAACCGCATATCCCACAATACCGATGACAAAGAAGCCAACGATGATCCACAGCGGGTTAACTTTCTTACGTAACAACCACATACAGGCAAAAGTCAGCAGCAGAGGAACCAGACCCGGCATCAACTGATCGAGGATGGTTTGCACTGTCGTGACGTTTTGTTTACCGGTCTGGTCGGTTATACGCGAGACCACCAGCGGAATGTTTACGTGTGTCCACTTGTTGACCAGCGCCCCCATGACAAAGAGACCGAGAATGGATGCCCCTTCCGTCAGCTTCTGCAGAAAACCGCCGCCCATATCCTGAACGATATCGATACCTTTGCGGTAACCATACGCCACGCCGTAATAGCGGGTTGCCAGACGCACCAGGTTAAACAGGAAGAAGAACAGCAGTGGCCCAAGCAGGCTGCCACTCATGGCGATACCCGCACCAAGTGCTGCGAAGACCGGACGTACGGTACCCCAGAAAATCGGGTCGCCAACGCCCGCCAATGGCCCCATCAGACCGACTTTGATACCGTTGATAGCACCATCGTCAATCTCTGCCCCGTTTGCACGTTGTTCTTCCATCGCCAGGGTTACGCCCAGTACCGGCGCCGCCACATAAGGATGGGTGTTAAAAAATTCCAGGTGACGCTTGATAGCTTGTTTACGCGCGTCGTTGTTCTCCGGATACAGGCGTCTGATAGCCGGTACCATGGAGAAGCAGAAACCCAGCGCCTGCATACGTTCGAAGTTCCATGAACCCTGAAACAGGTTAGAACGGATGAACACGCCACGAATATCACCCGGAGTGAGTTTTTTCTCAGCGGTAGTTTTAGTCGTCATATCAACCATTTCGCTCACCTGTTAGTCCAGTTCGTTATCGAGATCGTTATTACCAGCAGCCTGTGCAGGCGCGCCAGCAGAGCGGTTATATTTCGGGCTCAGTTGGATATAGAGGATGGCCATTACGGCACCAATTACACCGAGCGCAACAAGGTTGAAGTTAGTAAACGCCGCCGTCACGAAACCCAGGTAGAAGAATGGCATCAGATAGCCTGCGCGCATCATGTTGATGACCATCGCATAACCAACCACCACGATCATGCCGCCAGCGATGTTCAGACCGCTTGTTACGACTTCCGGAATGGCATTCAGCATCCCCTGAACTTCACTGGTCCCTACAGAAATGGCAACGATAACGGCCGGGATAGCGATACGCATTGCTTGCAGGAACAGGGAAGAGACATGGATCCAGGACAATGCCGTAAGGTTGCCGTTCTCTGCCGCCTTATCCGCCGCGTGCTGGAATGCCACGGTAATCGTACGCACGATGATGGTCAGCACCTGACCTGCTGCCGCCAGCGGGATAGCCAGGGCGATACCGGCGCCGATGCTTTGGTGTCCTGCAATAACCAGAACGGTTGAAATGATAGAGGCCAGCGCGGCATCGGGGGCAACCGCCGCACCGATGTTCATCCACCCCAGAGCGATCATTTCCAGGGTACCACCGATGATGATACCGGTTTTCATATCACCCAGGACGATACCCACCAGCGTACAGGCCACTAACGGACGGTGAAACTGAAATTCATCGAGTACCGATTCCATACCGGCAATACACGCGACGACGAACACCAGCACAATCTGAAGAGTGGTAATCTCCATTGTACTTCTCCTATGCTAAACAAACGTAAGTGTGAAACTGAGTCAACCAACCCGGCGCGATTACTTCGCTGCCTTGTTAATCAAATCCATCATTTTCAGTTTCGGGTCGTTAGAAACTTTGCGAACTTCGAGCTCAATATTGCGTTCATTGAGCTTCCTGAAGGCTGCAATGTCTTTGTCATCCACCGAAACCGCGTTGTTCACCTGAGTTTTCCCCTGCCGGTAGGCCATGCCGCCGATGTTAACCGAGGTGATTTTCACCCCTTCTTCGACAATGCGCAGTACGTCAGTAGGATTGGTAAACAACAGCATCACCCGCTCACCCGCATATTTCGGGTTGTTGTAAACACGGATCATCTTGGCAACGTCAACCACGTGCGCCGTCACCCCGGGAGGCGCAACCTGTGTAAGCAGCGTTTTACGTACGTTATCCGCCGCAACTTCATCACTGACGACGATAATACGCGTCACGTTTGTTTCTTTGGTCCAGCGTGTAGCGACCTGACCATGGATCAGACGATCGTCGATACGGGCAAGGCCAATGACCATATAGTCATTCGGTCCCATCGGTTTTACGGGAGCCGCCGGTTTAGGAGGCGCGATGGGTGTTGGTTTTTCCACTGGTTTGGCTTTAAGCGCTTTCACGCCTTCGCGTCCCGTTTCCACCGCGACCGCCACCAGCTCATCAAAGGTTGGGTTGTCGTCGCGCGCCATCAGCGTTTCTACAAGCATAGGAATGTTGACGCCAGCCACCACTTCATAATGCTCTTTATCGACGACAATGCGGCTGGCAGCATTGAATGGGCTGCCACCCCATGTATCAACGAGAAATAGCACGCCCTGATGTGTATCGAGCTTTTCCAACTGCGCGTTGTATTTCTCGATTAACGTTTCGGCGTTTTCACCGGGAACGAAATCGATCCAACCGACGTTTTCTTGCTCGCCCAGGAGCATTTCGGCGGTTTTGAGTAACTGTTCCGCAGCCCAACCATGTGTGCCTATCACAATAGCAATGGTCACTTGCTACCTCCTTCGTTTTTGTCGTTAACACATCATTAACTGATGTATTGGGAATCTCCCCACCAGCCCGAATCGATTCAGACAGGGCTTAGAGAGAAAAAACTAAGACTTCCGGGAATTATTTTAGATAGTGAAAAAATAATTTATGTGATGAACATCCGTAATTTAGCTTTAGCGTCCGAGAAATTTCGAAGCGAAAAATATCTCTCAAAATGCAAATTCAGGTAAATCTTTGCAAAATCCAAAGTCTCTCTGATATGTTTAGCATCCGTTTAAATTATCAGGAGTATAGGGCAGTAGCCCGCCGTATGGACCGTCACCGACGTCAGTTCCCCCTTTGGCCTGTTTGCGCCAGCCATGCTTTATCCTTGAACCCCCTTGTTGTCATTATGCCTGCGCAATCTTACGCGCGGACTCATCATGCCTTTAGCCGGAGCTTGCCATGGAATTCTTAATGGACCCCTCGATATGGGCGGGGTTGTTGACACTTGTCGTTCTGGAAATTGTTCTGGGTATTGATAACCTGGTGTTTATCGCGATCCTTGCCGATAAACTGCCGCCAAAGCAGCGAGATAAAGCACGCCTGATTGGTCTTTCCCTGGCGCTGGTGATGCGCTTAGGCCTGCTGTCTCTTATCTCCTGGATGGTAACACTGACAAAACCGCTCTTCTCCGTCTGGGATTTCACCTTCTCCGGCCGTGATTTGATCATGCTGCTCGGGGGGATATTCCTGCTGTTTAAAGCAACGACCGAGCTACATGAACGGCTGGAAAATCGTCAGCACGATGAAGGACAAGGTAAAGGATATGCCAGTTTCTGGGTGGTGGTAGTACAGATTGTTATTCTTGATGCCGTGTTCTCGCTTGATGCGGTGATTACCGCGGTCGGGATGGTGAATCATCTCCCGGTCATGATGGCGGCTGTGGTGATAGCCATGGCGGTGATGCTGCTGGCCTCCAAACCGCTGACACGCTTTGTTAACCAACATCCTACCGTGGTGGTGCTCTGTCTGAGCTTCCTGCTGATGATTGGTCTGAGCCTGGTGGCAGAAGGGTTTGGCTTCCATATTCCGAAAGGCTATCTGTATGCGGCGATTGGCTTCTCGATCATCATCGAGCTGTTCAACCAGATTGCGCGGCGTAACTTTATTCGTCATCAGTCGACGCTTCCGCTGCGTGCGCGGACTGCCGATGCGATTTTGCGTCTGATGGGGGGCAAACGCCAGGCCAGCCAAACACAGGATAACGATAACCAGTCGCCTGTGCCGGTGCCGGAGGGGGCGTTTGCCGATGAAGAACGCTACATGATCAATGGCGTACTGACGCTGGCCTCGCGCTCGCTGCGCAGTATTATGACACCCCGCGGTGAAATCAGCTGGGTCGATGCCAACTTGAGCGTAGAAGAGATCCGCCAGCAGCTTCTCTCCTCGCCGCACAGCCTGTTTCCGGTCTGCCGTGGTGAACTCGACGAAGTACTGGGTATTGTTCGCGCCAAAGAGATGTTGGTCGCACTGGATGAGGGGACGGATGTGGCTGCCATGGCCTCTGAGTCACCGGCGATTGTGGTGCCGGAAACGCTCGATCCGATCAAACTGCTCGCTGTGTTACGTCGTGCGCGCGGCAGTTTCGTCATCGTGACCAATGAATTTGGCGTAGTGCAGGGGCTGGTCACGCCGCTGGACGTCCTGGAAGCGATTGCGGGTGAGTTCCCGGATGCGGATGAAACCCCGGAAATCGTCGCGGATGGCGATGGCTGGCTGGTGAAAGGCACCACCGATTTGCATGCGCTCCAGCACACGCTTGGCCTGGATACGCTGGTCAATGACCAGGAGGATATTGCGACGGTGGCGGGGCTGGTGATCGCCATTAATGGTCAGATCCCCCGTCCTGGCGACAGGCTGGAGCTCGCGCCGCTGCATATCAGCGTTATCGAAGCCAACGATTATCGGGTCGACCTGGTACGTGTTGTTAAAGAGCGAACGCTTCATGACGAAGAAGAGTAATCTCACTATGGCATAAGCGGCATCATCAGGCCGCGACGCCGTGCCGGCGGGGAAGCCCATCCCGCCAGCCAGCGGGGAAATTCTTTAATCGGCATGGGACGGGCGTACAAAAAACCCTGCAATATATGTACCCCCTGCTGGCGCAAATGCTGCGCCTGGCGGGGGTTTTCTACCCCTTCCGCAACCAGTTCAATATTCAGACGTTGACCGAGTGCGATAATCATATCTGTTACGGTGGAGTTCACCGCATCCGTGCCAATCGCCATCGTGAACGATTTATCGATTTTCAGCACATCCGGGCGCAGCCGTTCAAGCCAGGACAGCGAACTGTTCCCGGTGCCGAAATCATCGATGGCAATTTTGGCGCCTTTCCGGTGGAGTTCGCGCACCATACGGTAATCCACATCCTGCAGCGCATCGCGCTCGGTAATTTCTATTACGAGCTGTTGTACGGGATTGGCGCTATACCAAAAAAGATTAAGATCCTTGAGTAATTCGCCCTGGCGCAGATGGCTGGGGGCAACATTGATACCAATCTGAAACCGGCTGTCCGCCGGGAAAAATCCCAGCTGACGCTGCGTTTCGGCCATCACATAGCGTGTCAGCGGGGCGATCAAATGGTGCTCTTCGGCAATAGGAATAAAGACCTCCGGGGATATCCAGCCCTGACGGGGATTATTCCAGCGCAGCAGGATCTCAACGCCGACGCATTTTTGGGTGTCGGCATTGAGCAACGGCTGGCAAAACAACTCAAATTCGCGCGCGGCGAGGCCGAGATTGATCTCCCAGGAGAAACTCATGCGACTGGCCGTCGCCAGCCAGGCAAGATAGCCAATCAGCAGACTGAGAATGAGCGCCAGCGGTAATTGCGACGGCAGGTGACGTAAAGCCAGTGTGCCTGCGCCAGGCCCGGTTGCGCTGATAACAAATGGGAAATGCCCGGAGGCGAGTTGAAAGCGATCTTCATTGTTCAGCGCTGGCAGGCTGTTGGTGACGCCATGTCCATAGACAAGATGTCGGTTCTCCACACTCAGGCTGGCAGAGGTGATCAAGGGTTCATCGGGCTCCAGCATTAAATTGCTCAGTAAATCGATGTTCACCACCTCCGTGATGCCGCTCTGACCATCGGTCGAGGTGGGATACCACATAATCATTACCGGGCTGTTTTTCAGGAGCGACTGATCGGTGGAAAGAACCATAACTGGTTTTGTTGACGGTAATGCGGGCTGGAGTTGATGGATTGGGATATCCCGATTTCCAAAAATACTGGAACAATACAATATACCGTCCTTGACCAGGCCGATTGAACGCACGGTCTGTAAGCTTGCAGCCTGTTTACGTAATGACAGATGCGCGCTGGCGCAGGGAAGGCCTACAAGCGGCATGACCACCTCCCGCTGAAGTTCGAGGGGGAGCAATAATTTGTCGAAGGATTCGACGGCATGGGAGGTGAACGCGACGATTTTTTGCTGATTAAAATTGCGCTCCGAAATAAATCGGACGGCAAGGGTGCAAATGAGCGTAATAAGTGCCATGGCTATGCAAATGATCAGCCTTTTGCGTCGATAGCTTTTTATAATTCTCTGTGCTGTTTGCATGCCGTGACCGCCTTAAAAGCCACTGACCTGGAATTTCTGCCAGAACAAAGAAAGTGTAGTTGGGAAAGCGGAAAGACGATGAGAAAAGGCAGAGAATTTAGCCCTTCTGTCGTAGAAGGGCTATAAACGGGTATTAGTCGCACTGAACTTTGATGGCAAGGCCGCCGCGAGAGGTCTCGCGATATTTCGCGTTCATATCTTTGCCGGTTTCGTACATGGTTTCGATAACCTTATCCAGCGAGACGCGCGGCGCGCTGGTGCGGCGCATTGCCATACGCGAGGCATTAATCGCTTTCACGGAGGCGATCGCATTACGCTCGATACAGGGCACCTGTACCTGTCCTGCGACCGGGTCACAGGTTAAACCCAGGTTGTGTTCCATGCCGATTTCCGCTGCCACACACACCTGCTCCGGGCTGGCGCCCAACAGCTCGGCAAGGCCTGCCGCCGCCATGGAACAGGCGACGCCCACTTCGCCCTGGCAGCCCACCTCAGCGCCGGAAATTGACGCATTCATTTTGTACAGGGCGCCAATGGCCCCGGCGGCCAGGAAATAGCGGATATAAATATCCGGGCTGACGGATTCGATAAAGTGATCGTAATATGCAAGGACAGCTGGAACGATACCGCAGGCACCGTTCGTCGGTGCCGTGACCACACGTCCCCCCGCCGCGTTTTCTTCGTTAACTGCCAGTGCGAACATATTGACCCAGTCCACGACGTTCATCGGATCGTTAGACAGCTTATCGCTGGCAACCAGCATCCGGCGCAGCGCTGACGCGCGACGCGGTACGCGCAACGGGCCAGGCAGTACACCTTCCGTGTTCATGCCACGATCGATACAGGCACGCATAGTCGCCCAGACATGGCCGAAATACGCTTCAATCTCTTGCTTGCTGTGCAGCGCCAGTTCGTTTTGCATCACCATGCCAGAGAGAGACAGGCCGGTCTCTTTGCAATAATTCAGCATATCGCTGGCGGATTTGAACGGGTAGGGAACGGTAACTTCATTGAGCACTTCTTTACCAAAATGCTCCTCATCAACAATAAAACCGCCGCCGATGGAGTAATACGTCTTGCTGTAGACTTCACGCTCGCCATTCCATGCGTGGATGCTCATGGCATTTTCGTGCAGCGGCAGATTGTCGCTGTGAAAACGCATGCCATTATCCTGTGGAAAATCCACTTCCTGGCGGCCCTGAGCGAGCAGCAGGCGACCCCGATTTTCCACATCGCGGATAAAGGCCGGGATGGAGTCGATGTCAACCGTGGCCGGCTCATTGCCAGCCAGACCCATAATAATGGCGATATCGGTATGGTGGCCTTTACCTGTCAGCGACAGTGAGCCATAAACATCCACCGCAACGCGGGTGACGCTTTCCAGTAATCCTTTTTCGACCAGGTCATCGACGAACTGCTTCCCGGCTTTCATCGGGCCAACAGTGTGGGAGGAAGAGGGACCGATCCCCACCTTAAACATGTCGAATATACTAATCACATTAACACTCCTGACAGGGTTACCAGAGGTTCCAGTAACGATGTAATAACTGCGCATAGTGTAAGAGGGAAGCGTGCGGTCAGCTTAATTATTCACATGAATTAAACTAATGCCTAACCTCGATTTTACTAATAGCGCGCGGCCACATTCTGCTGTCTTAAGCATGCTTCATGCTAAGTATAGTCAAGGGCGAAGCCCCACCTGCAGCGCCAGTTCACGAATTATGCCGGCGGTCATACCCCAGACAAAATAATGCTGATACCAGGAGAGCCACACCCGGTGGGCATTGCCCTGGCGATGGATATCCAGTGGATGATAGCGTCCCAGGCGTAGCGCTTCGGCCAGCGGCATTTCAAATACCGAAGCCACTTCGTCTTCGCTGGCATGGTAATGCAGGTCGGGAGGAATGATCCCCACAACGGGCGTTACGCGAAATCCGGTGACGCTGTCAACGGGAGGGAGCACGCCAATAACGTCAACGGCCTCAGGCGGTATCGCCACCTCTTCTTGCGCTTCGCGCAGGGCCGCGGCAATCAGCGAGGCATCGGTATCATCAACGGCGCCGCCGGGGAAGGCCACCTGCCCGGCGTGTTTTCGCAATCGTGGCGAACGCTGTGTCAACAGTAACCCTGGCTGCTCGCGCCGCACCACCGGCACCAGCACTGCCGCCTGCCGCGCATGTGTGGCAGTGGAGTGTAGCTGGGGGCGTAAAAGCTGAAAACGCGAGAGAAAGTCATCCAGGGTTAAGTTTGGCTGCGCCACGGTTTAGCTCTCCAGTTGCTGCAAGATACGGTTAACTTTATCAAATGTTTCCTGATATTCCGCTTCTTCGTTGCTGTCCGCCACGATCCCGCCCCCCGCTGAGCAGAATATCTGACCCGCCCACGCCGTCAGGGTACGAATGGTGATGCTGGTGTCCATGGCGCCGCAAAAACTGATGTACCCAATGCTGCCGCACCAGGCATTGCGCCGCTGTGGTTCAAGTTCATCAATGATCGCCATCGCGCGAATTTTAGGCGCGCCAGTGATCGACCCGCCCGGAAACGCGGCGCGCAGCACATCGCTGGCGTGCAACGCGGCAGGAAGCGTTGCTGTCACGGTACTGACCAGATGGTGAACCGCCGGGAAAGGTTCGACGACAAACAGTTCCGGCACACGTACGGAACCGGGCACGGCCACCCGACCAATATCATTGCGCATCAGGTCGACAATCATCAGATTTTCGGCCCGATCTTTCGGTGATGCGGCGAGTTTTTGGGCCTGTTGCGCATCATCCTGCGCATCAGGCAGGCGCGGCAGTGTGCCTTTAATCGGGCGCGTTTCGATAACATCACCCGAAAGCTGAATAAACCGCTCCGGCGACAGGCTTAAAATTGCACCTTCTTCCAGACGCAAAAACGCACTGAATGGGGCGCGATTGGAGCGGTTCAGATGGCAAAACGCCTGCCACTCATCGCCGACATACTGTGCCTGAAAACGCTGGGCGAGATTGACCTGATAACAGTCGCCGCTGTGCAGCCAGGCCTGTACCTGACGAAATTTCTCACCATATTCAGAGCGCGTCATATTAGCCTGCCAGGGGGCGGTCAGGCTAAACGGGATGACCGATGGTGGCGTCTGACCGTTAAGCCAGGCCAGACGTGCCTGCGGATCCTGGTAGCTCAATAGCGTGACGCGCTGTTTGTGGTGATCCACCACCACGGCCCAGTCATAAATACCTATCGCCATATCCGGCAGTAAGATGTCTTGTTGCGCAAAGGAGGGCAGTTTTTCGAAACGGCGCCCTAAGTCGTAACCGAACAGACCGAGCGCGCCACCCTGAAACGGCAGAAAATCGTCAGCCTGCGGGCGAATCCCTGCTTTGTCGATAGCCTGCTTCATCAGGGTAAATGGACAGTCTATGGATAGTTGCTCTCCCTCGGCGTTGGTGATAACGGTCTGTTCACCCCGTGTGACAAGCGTCGAGAGAGGATCGGCAACCAGAATATCAAAACGGTTGCAGGCGTGATCCGCGTGACCTGAATGCAACAGCATCGCCCATGGCAAATGATTTATCAGGGAAAAATAGTGTTTTGCGGCATCAGGCTGCCACGGCAACGGGACAATATTGGGGGAAAACGTCTTCATCAGTCCTGGCTCTTTGCGCTATCGCTGGCGCATCGCCACGGCGCATGAAATAATCAGCGCCCATAATTTAGCAGGAGTTCACGATGTTTGCAGGTTTACCTTCCCTCAGCCATGAGCAGCAGCAAAAAGCGGTCGAACGCATCCAGGAATTAATGGCACAGGGCATGAGCAGTGGACAGGCCATCTCTCAGGTGGCTGATGAACTGCGCGCCAGCCACACGGGCGAACGGATTGTGGCGCGCTTCGAAGACGAAGACGAATAATACCCTTACCGGAGGCGGTGAATGGATAACACGATGCCTGAGACGATACCGGATGCGATCCTTGCGTTTATCACCGCGGCCGTTATCCCCGGTGACCTCACGCTTCCTTTTCACTACCCACAGCCAGAGCAATGGCACGCGTGGCATTGCGGTTTTCGCTGGCACGGCGTCACCGGAGAAAGTCTGGTCGCGGACACCCCCGGGATGTGGCAACCAGGCTGGTATCTGCTGGCGCTTAATGGCCTGGACGATCCTTTCTTTATCGATCTGGGCGAAGCGGCGGACGGCTACCCGGTCTATTATGCCGCACACGGCGCTGGCTGCTGGCAGGCAGAACGCATCGCGCCTGACTTGCACACTTTTCAGACTCTTTTAGAACAATTAGGCCGTGCCGATGAGGCGGCTGTGCTGGCGTTGCTTGATGCGCATACCGAACCGGACAGTCCGTTCTGGCTTGAGCTTCGGGAAGCAAAGCAGGCGCGTGATGATGACGACGATAACGCCGTGGATGTGGATCCGCTGGACTGGCAGGCGGGGCGACTACTCATAACCGATATCGGCCCCCAGAAACTCAAGGTCGTTCACGTCCTCAGAAAAACGCTCAATTTACCGTTAGCAGATGCGCTGCGTTTTGTCGCCTCTCCACCGATTTGTGTCGGTGAGGATTTTCGCCTGCGTTTGCGCCCGCTTGAGCGAGAATTACTGGCCACTGGCGCAACCGTTACCTTTGCGCCTGCCGGCCCGGTGCTGGAAACCCTGCGGCTGAATAGGGCGATTGGCATTGAAGCGCTGATTGCCTGCGTGAAGGTCGGACAGGGTAAAACGCTTTATTACGATCTCTATTCAACGCGCGACGGGGCTTTTCAGGCGGGCGACGAGCTCTATGTGGTCGGCAGCGATGACGACGAAGCCGCAGCATCGACGGGGCGTTACCGCCATTTCGCCTGTATGGGTGAGCATTTTCAGTCCGTCGTGGAACTGGCTATTCAGCAAAAACCTAACGCCAGCGATGGCGAAATTATTCGTGCACTCAACCATTATCTTGAGTACGACGATTTTCTGGATATGGAATAAATGCCGACGCGGGATGCGCGTCGGAATGCGTTCTGTCAGACGGCGGCAATAATTTTAATTTCGACTTTATATTTCGGGTTCATCAACCCGGCCTGGACCGTACAGCGTACAGGTGCATGACCAGCCACCACCCACGCATCCCAGGCTTTGTTCATCGCCGCGAAATCACTTTTCTCCACCAAAAAGATTGTCGCATCCAGAATGCGCGTCTTATCGCTCCCCTGTTTGGCCAGTACGGCGTCAATCTGTGCCAGGGTGTTGGCGGTTTGTTCAAACGCGTCGGCATGCAGATTTTCCGGCACACCGGTATAGTAGAGCGTTTGATTATGGATAACGGCGTCAGACCAGCGGGCGTCGGCATCAATGCGGGTAATGGTCATACTTTCTTCCTCCGATTTTTTCTTCTGAATGCGGCCAAGACTGCCACAGACTGGCGCAAAACCCAATGCCCTGACATAATCGCTGGCGATTTATCCAGTGTGGGGGCAGTGTGACGGACGATTTTGCAACAGACGGTCAGTTGGCCAAAGCGATACCGGGTTTTAAACCCCGTGAACCACAACGTCAGATGGCCCATGCCGTCAGTGACGCCATTGCCCGTACACAGCCACTGGTGGTCGAGGCAGGTACCGGAACCGGAAAAACCTACGCTTATCTGGCCCCGGCGTTGCGCTCCGGCAAAAAAGTGATCATCTCAACGGGATCAAAAGCTCTGCAGGATCAGCTCTATAGCCGTGACTTGCCGACAGTGGCAAAAGCCCTCGAATTTACCGGCCATACCGCACTGCTCAAAGGGCGTTCGAACTATCTCTGCATCGAACGTCTGGAACAACAGGCGCTGGCGGGGGGCGATCTGCCGGTACAAACCCTGAGCGACGTGATTTTGCTACGTTCCTGGTCCAATCAGACCAAAGACGGGGATATCAGCACGTGTGTCAGCGTGGCGGAGGATTCCGCCGTCTGGCCGCTGGTAACCAGTACCAATGACAATTGTCTGGGCAGCGACTGCCCGATGTACAAAGATTGCTTTGTGGTAAAGGCGCGCAAAAAAGCGATGGATGCCGATGTGGTGGTGGTCAACCATCACCTGTTTCTGGCTGACATGGTGGTAAAAGAGAGCGGTTTTGGCGAGCTGATCCCAGAAGCGGAAGTGATGATCTTCGATGAAGCGCATCAGCTTCCGGATATCGCCAGCCAGTATTTCGGTCAGTCGATTTCCAGCCGGCAGTTACTGGACTTAGCCAAAGATTTCACTATTGCGTATCGTACCGAGCTACGTGATACCCAGCAGCTGCAAAAATGCGCCGACAGGCTGGCGCAGAGCGCGCAGGATTTTCGCCTGCAATTAGGGGAACCGGGGTACCGTGGCAACCTGCGTGAACTGCTGGCCGACCCCCACATCCAGCGGGCGCTGCTGTTGCTTGATGACGCGCTGGAGCTGTGCTATGACGTGGCGAAACTGTCGCTCGGGCGTTCGGCGATTCTCGATGCGGCGTTTGAGCGCGCGACGACATACCGCGCGCGGCTTAAACGGCTGAAAGAGATCAATCAGCCCGGTTTTAGCTACTGGTATGAGTGCACCTCGCGCCACTTTACCCTCGCGCTGACCCCGCTCACCGTGTCGGACAAATTTAAAGAAGTGATGGCGCAGAAAAGTGGTAGCTGGATTTTCACCTCGGCGACGCTGTCGGTGAACGACGATCTGCACCACTTCACCGCGCGCCTCGGCATTGATGAAGCGCAAACGCTGCTGCTACCCAGCCCGTTTGATTACGCCCGCCAGACGCTGCTTTGCGTGCCGCGCAATCTGCCACAGGCGAATCAGCCGGGCGCGGCCCGTCAGCTGGCGGCGATGCTCAAACCGATCATTGAAGCGAACAATGGTCGCTGCTTTATGCTGTGTACTTCCCACGCCATGATGCGCGATCTTGCTGAACAGTTCCGTGCCACCATGACACTGCCCGTTTTGCTGCAGGGAGAGACCAGTAAAGGGCAGTTGTTGCAGCAGTTTATTACCGCAGGAAATGCCTTACTGGTGGCGACCAGCAGTTTCTGGGAAGGGGTGGATGTACGTGGCGACACGCTGTCGCTGGTGATTATCGACAAACTGCCGTTCACCTCGCCGGACGATCCGCTGCTGAAAGCACGCATGGAAGACTGCCGCCTGCGCGGTGGCGATCCGTTTGATGAGGTCCAGCTTCCGGATGCGGTCATTACCCTGAAACAGGGCGTCGGACGTTTAATCCGTGACGTGGATGACCGGGGCGTGCTGGTTATCTGTGACAACCGTCTGGTGATGCGCCCCTATGGCGCGGTGTTTCTGGCAAGCCTGCCGCCTGCACCACGTACACGCGATATTCGCCGCGCGGTTGCGTTTCTTGCGGCCTCTGGGGCGGAGTAATTTGGCGCAGACTGTGTTAATATGCGCGCCATTTTGTTTTACCGGGACTGCGATTACCCATGCGAATTCTGGCCATTGATACCGCCACTGAAGCCTGCTCCGTCGCGCTGAACAGCGACGGAACCCTCTTTGCTCATTTCGAACTCTGCCCACGTGAACACACGCAACGCATTCTGCCGCTGGTGAAGGACGTTCTCACCGAAGGCGGCGTTGCGCTGTCTGAACTGGATGCGCTGGCCTTTGGCCGTGGCCCGGGAAGTTTTACCGGTGTACGTATCGGTATTGGCATTGCGCAGGGGCTGGCGCTGGGCGCAGAACTGCCGATGATTGGCGTCTCAACGCTGGCGACCATGGCTGAAGGCGCCTGGCGTAAATCGGGGGCTACCCGAGTGCTGGCGGCCATCGATGCCCGCATGGGCGAAGTCTACTGGGCGGAATATCAGCGTGATGCCGACGGCGTCTGGCACGGTGAAGAGACCGAAGCGGTTCTCAAACCGGATGCGGTGACGGCGCGCCTCACTGCGCTTTCTGGCGAGTGGGCGACCGTCGGCACCGGCTGGCAAGCGTGGCCTGATATGGCAAACGACACCGGCCTGACGCTGACAGACGGCGGGGTCGCGTTGCCGGAAGCGCAAGATATGCTGCCCATCGCGGAGTATCAACTTTCGCAGGGACGTACCGTGGCCGTTGAGCATGCCGAGCCAGTTTATTTGCGTAACGAAGTAGCCTGGAAGAAACTTCCGGGCCGGGAATGAATCTCAGTAATTACAAGGCTGAGTGAGGGAGTCGCATCATGGCGAGTCAAAAAAGAGGTATGCGCTGGTTACTGGCGGGCGTGGTCGCCGCAGCGTTGAGTGGGTGTGTGTCTGTGCCTGACGCGATCAAAGGAACCACGCCGACGCCGCAGGATGATCTGGTGCGCGTGATGAATGCGCCAAATCTCTATATCGGCCAGGAAGCCCGTTTCGGCGGTAAAGTGGTGAAAATTGACAATCAGCAAGGGAAAACACGTCTTGAGATAGCCACCGTACCGTTAGATGACGGAGCGAGACCGATTCTGGGCGCAACCTCTGTCGGGCGCATTATGGCTGAGGTGAATGGCTTCCTTGATCCGGTGGACTTCCAGAACCAACTGGTGACCGTCGTCGGGCCGATTACCGGCACCTATGATGGTCAGGTAGGGGGCGCTGCTTACAAATTCGCGGTGATTCGTGCTGACGGCTATAAACGCTGGCATATCACCAGGCAAGTCGTGTTGCCGCCACAGCCGATGGATCCATGGATGATGGGGCCGCACCCGTGGCATCGTGGATACGGCGGCTGGGGCTGGTATACTCCCGGCCCCGCGTACGAAGAGAGTGTTGTAACAGAGTAACGCTCTGTTCTGTATGAAAAAAGAAACAGCGGCTGGTCCGCTGTTTCTTTATTTGCACGGCCATAACAAAAATAATTAGTGATGCGCTTCGCAACCTTCAATCCGAACAATAAATAAACTGGTACGCTGAGTTAATATTATGTTAACGACTTGTTTATTAACTGGGGTTGTGATGACGACGAATACACATTTTAGAGGTGATGCATTGAAGAAGGTTTGGCTAAACCGTTATCCCGCCGATGTGCCTGCGGATATTAATCCCGATCGTTATCAATCCCTGGTTGAACTTTTTGAACACGCGACGGCGCGATACGCCGACCAACCTGCGTTCGTCAACATGGGGGAGGTAATGACCTTCCGCAAGCTGGAAGAGCGTAGCCGCGCTTTTGCCGCATACCTGCAACAAGGGTTAGGCTTGCAAAAGGGTGACCGTGTGGCGCTGATGATGCCTAACCTTCTGCAATATCCGGTGGCGTTGTTCGGTATTTTACGCGCGGGGATGATTGTCGTGAACGTCAACCCGCTGTACACGCCGCGCGAACTGGAGCATCAGCTTAACGACAGCGGCGCATCTGCTATTGTCATCGTCTCCAACTTTGCCCACACCCTGGAAAAAGTGGTCGACAAGACTCAGGTTCGCCATGTGATACTGACGCGCATGGGTGACCAGCTCTCGCCGGCGAAGGGCACGCTGGTTAACTTTGTTGTCAAATATGTGAAGCGCCTGGTGCCGAAATACCATCTGCCTGACGCCATCTCGTTTCGCCGCGCGCTGCAGGCGGGCTACCGCTTGCAGTATATCAAGCCGGAAGTCACAACAGACGATCTGGCGTTTTTGCAATACACCGGTGGGACGACGGGGGTGGCCAAAGGGGCGATGCTGACGCACCGTAATATGCTGGCCAACCTGGAACAGGTGCATGCGACCTACGGCCCGTTGCTTCATCGCGGCAAAGAGCTGGTGGTCACCGCCTTACCGCTCTACCACATTTTTGCCCTGACCATGAACTGCCTGTTGTTTATTGAACTGGGCGGACAAAACCTTCTCATTACCAACCCGCGCGACATTCCGGGGCTGGTGAAAGAGCTGGCGAAATATCCTTTTACCGCAATGACCGGGGTAAACACCCTGTTTAACGCATTGCTGAACAACGACGATTTTCACAAACTTGATTTTTCCTCACTGCACCTTTCTGCGGGGGGCGGCATGCCCGTACAGCAGGCTGTTGCCGAGCGCTGGGTGAAACTTACCGGCGAATACCTGCTGGAAGGTTACGGTCTGACGGAATGTTCGCCGCTGGTGAGCGTCAACCCGCACGATATTGATTACCACAGTGGTAGTATCGGTTTACCGGTCCCGTCGACAGAAGTGAAGCTGGTGGATGACGCGGGCAATGAAGTTCCTCCGGGCGAACCGGGTGAACTATGCGTTAAAGGCCCGCAGGTGATGCTGGGTTACTGGCAGCGTCCGGCAGCGACCGATGAAATCATCAAAGATGGCTGGTTGTACACCGGCGACATCGCGGTGATGGATGAAGAAGGCTTTATGCGTATTGTCGATCGCAAAAAGGACATGATTCTGGTCTCTGGCTTTAACGTCTATCCGAACGAAATCGAAGATGTCGTGATGCAGCATGAAGGCGTCAAGGAAGTTGCAGCGGTGGGTGTGCCGTCGGATGCCAGCGGCGAAGCGGTCAAAATCTTCGTGGTGAAAAAAGACGATTCGCTGACTGAGGAAGCGCTTATCGCATTTTGCCGCCGCCAGCTCACAGGCTATAAAGTGCCGAAACGGGTGGAATTCCGCGCCGAGCTGCCGAAATCTAACGTCGGCAAAATTTTACGACGAGAATTGCGTGACGAAGCGCGCGGCAAAGTGGACAATAAAGGCTGAGCTATGCGTTAGTCGCCAGAACGCCGGTTAATCCGGCGTTTTTTGTGGGCGCAAACTAAAGAGAAGACGATTTGAATTACCAGATGATCACGACGAACGAGGCGCTGGCAGCGCTGTGTGAAGCTGCGGCTGGCACTGATGCTATTGCGCTTGATACTGAATTTGTCCGCACGCGCACCTATTACCCCCAGCTTGGTTTAATCCAGCTCTATGACGGGGAGCGTGTGGCGTTAATCGACCCATTAACCATCACTGACTGGGCACCGTTCCGCGATCTGATTACTAATTCCCGTGTAACCAAATTCCTCCACGCCGGTAGCGAAGATCTTGAAGTCTTCCTCAACGCCTTCGGCGTGATGCCGCAACCGATGATCGATACGCAAATTCTCGCGGCTTTCTCTGGGCGTGCGCTCTCCTGGGGCTTTGCGGCAATGGTGGAGCAGTACACCGGTGTGGTGCTGGACAAAAGCGAATCGCGCACTGACTGGCTGGCGCGTCCGTTAACGACACGCCAGTGCGATTATGCGGCAGCCGATGTCTGGTATCTGCTGCCTATCGCCCGGACATTGCTGGCCGAAACCGACGCAGCAGGATGGCTCAATGCCGCGCTGGACGAATGTCGCCTGATGATGCAGCGTCGCAGCGAAATTCTGGCGCCGGAAGAGGCGTGGCGTGACATCAGCAACGCCTGGCAGTTGCGTACCCGCCAGTTAGCCTGCCTGCGTTTGCTGGCGGACTGGCGTCTGCGTAAAGCCCGTGAGCGCGACCTGGCGGTCAATTTTGTTGTGCGTGAAGAGAACCTGTGGGCCGTGGCGCGTTATATGCCAGGCAGCATGGGCGAGCTGGACAGCATTGGGCTTTCCGGCAGCGAAATACGTTTTCATGGTAAAACGCTGTTGTCTCTGGTCGCACAGGCGCAGGCGCTACCGGAAGATGCACTGCCGGAACCGCTTTTGAACCTGGTGGATATGCCCGGCTATCGTAAAGCTTTTAAAGCCATTAAGGCGCAGGTGCAGGAAGTCAGCGAGAGCAAAGGACTGAGCGCAGAATTGATCGCTTCACGTCGGCAAATTAATCAGCTACTTAACTGGCACTGGCAATTAAAGCCGCAGACAAATTTACCTGAATTAATCAGTGGCTGGCGTGCGGAATTGATGGCTGAGCAGCTTAAAGCTATATTAACAGAGTATCCGCGCTGATGCCTGTATATAAAAACAGGGGTTGAGCGTTAATAAAAGAAAAAGGCAGAAGATTTCTGCCTTTTTTATTACTTCTGACGCAGCGATAAGCCGCCGGGTTATTTCGTCTCTTCTGGTTCTGGCAAGGTAACGTTGAGTTCCAGAATGGAAATATCGTCACCCCGTTGTTCCAGTTGGACTGAAACCATTTCCGGATCGATTTGAACATATTTACAAATCACCTCCAGAATATCCCGCTTTAGCTGCGGTAAATAATGTGGTTCAGCGTCACTGCGACGGCGTTCCGCAACAATAATTTGCAGACGCTCTTTTGCGATGCTGGCGGTGTTCTTTTTTCTGGAGAGAAAAAAGTCGAGTAATGCCATAACTTATCCTCCGAACAGGCGTTTGAGGAAACCTTTCTTCTCTTCATCAATGAAGCGGAAAGGACGATCTTCTCCCAGTAGACGTTCAACGGTATCTGCGTACGCTTTGCCTGCATCGGCAGTGGTATCCAGAATAACCGGTTCCCCCTGGTTGGATGCGCGAAGGACTGACTGATCTTCTGGGATCACGCCAACCAGCTTAATGCGCAGGATCTCCAGCACGTCTTCCATGCTGAGCATATCACCTTTATTAACGCGCCCCGGGTTATAGCGGGTCAACAGCAGGTGTTCTTTAATCGGTTCCTGGCCGTTTTCGGCGCGGCGCGATTTAGACGCCAGGATACCGAGGATACGGTCAGAGTCACGGACGGAAGAGACTTCCGGGTTGGTGGTGATAATCGCTTCATCCGCGAAATAGAGGGCCATCAGCGCGCCGGTTTCAATCCCCGCCGGTGAGTCGCAAATGATAAAGTCGAACTCCATTTTCTGCAGCTCATCAAGCACCTTCTCTACGCCTTCGCGGGTTAACGCGTCTTTGTCGCGAGTCTGCGAAGCCGGGAGAATATAAAGGTTTTCCGTACGTTTATCTTTAATCAGCGCCTGATTCAGCGTCGCATCGCCCTGAATGACGTTCACGAAGTCATATACGACGCGACGTTCACAGCCCATGATGAGATCGAGGTTACGCAGGCCGATATCAAAATCAATAACGACGGTTTTCTTTCCCTTCTGGGCCAAACCGGTTGCGATGGCCGCGCTGGAGGTGGTCTTACCCACGCCCCCTTTACCCGAAGTAACAACAATAATGCGTGCCATAGGAGTTCCTTGTTAAAAGGGCTTAATCTAATGGTTGAATAGTCAAAGCGTTATTCGCTATACGTAAGCGCGCCGCTTTGCCATAAAAATCGGCCGGGATTTGATCGCTCAGCCAGTATTCCCCTGCGATGGATACCAGCTCCGCCGTGAGGTGAGTACAAAATATTTGCGCATCTTTGTCGCCGCCTGCGCCAGCCAGCGCGCGGCCACGCATCATGCCGTAAACATGGATATTGCCATCGGCAATTAACTCCGCGCCAGCACTGACATGGCTGGTAACAATCAGATCACAGTTTGGCGCATAAACACGCTGTCCGGAACGAACAGGGAGATCAATCAAGCGTGTTTTTGTGACCGGAGTAACAACAGGAGCGACGGGGGCAGGGGCGGCAACCTGACGTTGCGGCTTTTCTTTGCCTTCGGTCAGAAGCGGCAACCCGGCACGTTCGATGTCGGCTTTCAGTTCGCTGTCTTTACAGCCGCTGATACCCACAACCCGTAACCCTGTCTCCAGAATGGTCTGCTGAATCGGCGACCAGTTTACCGGGCCCTCAAGATCAGAAACGTTAATAACAACAGGAGCATGTTTTAAAAAAGCGGGGGCCTGAGCGATTTTGTCTTCTAACGCCTGGCGAATAACCTCGGGTTTTGCATCATGCAAGTGAACCACAGATAAGGTAAAACTACTGCCTTTTAGCTCGATGGGCGTGTTTGACATCCTGACCTTACTCATTTTGCTATTATCACTCATGAGTGAGTGATATTCCGAAGACTATCAAGCATGTTATAGTCACTATTATATTCAGGCAAGTAACCACCCCTTAATTCAGAGCAAAAGTATGTTTTGTGTGATCTACCGAAGTTCCCGACGTGAACAGACTTATCTGTATGTCGAAAAAAAAGACGATTTTTCACGCGTGCCGGAAGAATTAATGAAAAGCTTTGGTCAGCCCCAGCTAGCCATGTTATTGCCCCTCGACGGGCGTAAAAAACTGGCTAGTGCGGATTTAGAAAAAGTAAAAGAGGCGTTGCGCACACAGGGATATTATTTACAGATTCCACCGCCACCAGAAAATTTACTCAAACAGCATTTAGACAGCGAAAGATAACGCTCCGCGAATTTTACCTGGGCGGATCGATTCCGCCATTTGCCCTTCTCCCGCCAAGGCGTTGAATATAAAGTTTGTTATTTGACAAACCGCCATGTGGCGCGGATAGTCATTTTTCGCACTTGTTCAATGTGTTACTTAGGGGAAAGTCATGTACCAACATCATAACTGGCAGGGCGCACTCCTGGATTACCCGGTGAGTAAAGTCGTGTGCGTTGGCAGCAACTATGCGAAACATATTAAAGAGATGGGCAGCGCAACGCCGGAAGAGCCGGTGCTGTTTATAAAACCGGAAACCGCATTATGCGACATTCGCCAGCCGCTGGCGTTGCCGCAGGATTTCGGTTCCGTGCATCATGAAGTTGAACTGGCCGTACTTATTGGCGCAACCCTGCGTCAGGCAACCGAAGATCACGTACGAAAAGCCATTGCGGGTTATGGCGTGGCGCTGGATCTCACGCTTCGCGACCTGCAGGCGAAAATGAAAAAGGCCGGGCAGCCGTGGGAAAAAGCGAAAGGCTTTGATAATTCCTGTCCGATCTCCGGCTTTATTCCGGCTGCAGAGTTTACCAGCGATCCGCAAAACACCACGCTGGGGCTCAAAATCAACGGCGAAGTCCGCCAGCAGGGAACGACGGCCGATATGATCCATAAAATTGTACCGCTGATTGCTTATATGAGCCGCTTCTTCACGCTCAAAGCGGGGGATGTCATTCTGACGGGGACGCCGGAAGGGGTAGGGCCACTGCACGGCGGGGACGAACTGGAAGTGAGCTTTAACGGCCTCTCCCTGAAGACCCGCGTGTTATAAGTCGATTTGCCGCCATTATGGCGGCAAAACTTGCATCCCCATGCCAGACTGGTTATAAGGTGCTCCCTGGTTTTAAATGGTGAACTGATTTATGAGCGACACACCTTTCTGGCAAAGCAAAACGCTTGAGCAAATGACGGACGCGGAATGGGAGTCGCTATGTGACGGCTGCGGTCAGTGCTGCCTGCATAAGCTGATGGATGAAGATTCCGACGAAATCTATTTCACCAACGTGGCCTGTCGTCAGTTGAACATCAAAACCTGTCAGTGTCGTAACTACGAGCGCCGCTTTGAGTATGAGCCGGACTGCATCAAGCTGACGCGTGATAATTTGCCTACCTTTGAATGGTTGCCGCCCACCTGCGCCTATCGTCTGCTGGCCGAAGGGAAGGCGCTGCCGGTGTGGCATCCGCTGCGTACCGGTTCGAAAGAGATGATGCACAAACAGCGCATCACGGTCCGCCATATTGCGGTAAAAGAGTCCGAAGTGCGCGACTGGCAGGATCATATCCTCAACAAACCTGATTGGGCGCAATAATCTCTTTTGTTATACCGCTACTCGTCTGAGATGAATAAAAAGTGATTTAAAACAAGACCCTAAAATGTTTGTATGTCTTAAATAAGCTAAAACATTAACGGGGTCTGTAATGAATAAATTCATTGTGATGGTAGCGGCAGTTGTTCTGCTTGCAGGGTGTACCGCGTCTAAACCCTCTCCTGAACGGCATGCTATTGCTTTTACGGAAAACCACAGCTCTACGGACGGCGGTGTCCGTTTCTCGCCACAAGGTACATACCGCAATATCATTCCCACTTTTGAAAAAATGTACGATCAAGGAAAACTGGACCGCATCGTTGGTCATGATGTGCATTACGCGATCAAATATGCCGTGATGCTCAAGGAACAGGCCGGCCGCCATCTCACCGAAACATACGACCGATCTGGCGATAAAATGCCGGCGGATCCGAAAGATGCCGACTCGATAGGTAATGAATTATCGGCGACTTATTGGATGGTTATAACGGGGTGTATTAAAGACCTGTCTGAGTAAAGGCGGTCGCACCGGTTAGCGAATACGCTACCGGGAGGCCTCATGCATTGCGGCAATAAAAAAACGCTCCCGAAGGAGCGTTTTTTTAACGACCGAAGAGGTCGCGTTTTTTCGGTTTGAAGGGCTGGGCGATGAGCACCAGCGCTGCGACAACAAAGTAAGCGACAAAAATACCTAACAGCCATTGCGGCATTTCCAGTGACAGGAACTGCCACTGTTTTTCAGCACAATCGCCCGAAGCCACGAAGACCTGCGGAAGCCATTTATCCAGCGGCAGCCACGAAGGGAAACGCGCAGCAAAATCGCAGGTCATAAAAGGAGAAGGATGAAGCTGAATCATGGTGTGCTCATACGCCAGCTGGATCCCACGCCAGGCGCTGTACAACCAGATTAAGATAGCGACGAAGCGCAGCGGCGTTTTCGGCGCAATCGCCCCGACAATACCCGCACCCATCACACCAAAAAGGGCAGAACGTTCATAGATGCACAGGACACAGGGTTTCAGCAGCATGACGTGCTGGAACCACAACGCCACCAATTCAAGTGCGAGTGCGGTGAACGCCATTAATAGCCAGGCGCCGCGCCCGTGAGAGCACTTGTTCAAATATCGCAACATAATCATTTCCCTGGGACATGCGTAGACACAGCAGTGTAAACGAAATCACTTAGCAAGCCACTATTGCATAAGAAAATAATACGTAATCGGATGTTTATCATGCGAAAAGTCAAATCTTGCTGTCAGGAATGTAAGCAAAGCGCTAACAGGGAAAACATTTATGACTAATGTGGTAAATGATTTTCAGTCAAGAGGGAATAGTCGTGAATAAAATGGGGGTAAAAAGTACAACGGGTGAATCTTTCAAATTGGATCGGCGATCCCCTTTTTCTTCATTTCGCCTGCTATCTGCCCCCGAGGCGGTCTGGTATGATGAGTGATCTTTGCTTAGTTGTATAATGGAAATCTCACTATGGTCATAAAGGCGCAGAGCCCGGCGGGTTTCGCGGAAGAATACATTATTGAAAGTATCTGGAATAACCGTTTCCCTCCGGGGTCGATTCTTCCGGCAGAACGCGAACTCTCCGAACTGATTGGCGTCACTCGTACCACATTGCGTGAAGTGTTACAGCGTCTGGCTCGCGACGGCTGGCTGACCATTCAGCACGGTAAACCCACCAAAGTAAACAATTTCTGGGAAACTTCCGGGCTCAATATTCTGGAAACCCTGGCGCGTCTGGACCATGAGAGCGTTCCGCAGCTCATCGATAACCTTCTGTCCGTACGTACCAATATCGCGACCATCTTTATCCGTACTGCGTTCCGTCAACACCCGCAAGACGCACTGGCGGTACTGGCTAACGCACGTGAAGTTGAAGATCACGGCGATGCGTTTGCTGAGCTTGATTACAACATCTTCCGCGGGCTGGCTTTTGCCTCCGGCAACCCGATTTACGGCCTGATCCTCAACGGGATGAAAGGGTTGTATACCCGCATCGGGCGTCATTACTTCGCCAGTCCGGAAGCACGTAGTCTGGCCCTCGGTTTCTACCATCGCCTGGCAGAAATCTGTGAGAAAGGCTTACATGACCAGGTGTACGAAACGGTGCGTCGTTATGGGCATGACAGTGGTGAGATCTGGCATCGCATGCATAAAACGCTGCCTGGGGATTTAACGATTCACGGGCGTTAAGCAAAGCGAAGCCCCTCCGCGGAGGGGCTTTTCGTTATTAAAACGTATTGTTATCAAAGAGTATTGTTACGGGCAGGGCAACGATCCAGCAGCTCCACACTGCCATCTTCGTTTTGCTGTTCCAGCAGCACATCAAACCCCCACAGCCGATGCACATGTTTGAGCACTTCCCGGCGGCCTTTATCCAGCGGCGCGCGAATATGCGGAATGTAACGCAGCGTCAGAGAACGATCGCCGCGTAAATCCACATTCCACACCTGAATATTGGGCTCCAGGTTGCTCAAATTGTACTGGGAGGACAATTTCGAGCGGATCTCGCGATAGCCTTCCTCGTTATGAATCGCCGCAATCTCCAGATAATTATTGCGATCATCATCCAGCACGCTAAAGAAGCGAAAATCACGCATGATTTTTGGCGACATGAACTGGCTGATAAAGCTTTCATCTTTAAAATCGCGCATGGCGAAATGCAGCGTTTCCAGCCAGTCGGAACCGGCAATATCCGGGAACCAGTATTTGTCTTCGTCAGTCGGGGACTGACAAATGCGTTTGATGTCCTGGAACATCGCAAACCCAAGGGCATACGGGTTAATACCACTATACCAGGGGCTATTGTAAGGCGGCTGGAACACCACATTGGTGTGGCTGTGAAGGAACTCCAGCATAAAGCGGTCTGTCACTTTCCCTTCATCGTACAGATGATTGAGGATGGTGTAGTGCCAGAAGGTTGCCCAGCCTTCGTTCATGACCTGGGTCTGTTTCTGCGGGTAAAAATACTGGCTGACTTTACGCACGATGCGCAAAATTTCACGCTGCCAGGACTCCAGCAACGGAGCGTTTTTTTCCATAAAATAGAGCAGGTTTTCCTGCGGCTCAGAAGGATAGCGGCGCGCTTCCACAACGGCTTTCTCTTCTTCACGTTTTGGCAGGGTACGCCACAGTGTGTTGACCTGGCTTTGCAGGTACTCTTCACGGCTTTTCTGGCGGGCTTTCTCCTCCTGCAGCGAGATTTTTTGCGGACGTTTATACCGGTCAACGCCATAATTCATCAGCGCGTGGCAGGAATCGAGCAGCTTTTCCACCTCTTCCACACCGTATCGCTCTTCACAATCGGTGATGTACTTACGGGCGAAAATCAGGTAGTCAACAATCGAACTGGCATCCGTCCAACTGCGGAACAAATAATTATTTTTAAAGAAAGAGTTATGCCCATAGCAGGCATGCGCCATCACCAGCGCCTGCATGGTGATGGTATTCTCTTCCATCAGATAGGCGATACAGGGATTGGAGTTAATAACAATCTCGTAGGCCAGACCTTGCTGTCCATGCTTATAAAGCCGCTCGGTTTCAATAAATTTTTTACCAAACGACCAGTGGGGGTAGTTAATGGGCATCCCTACGCTGGAGTAGGCGTCCATCATCTGTTCGGAGGTGATGACTTCGATTTGATGCGGGTAGGTATCCAGGCGGTAAAGTTTCGCCACCCGGTCGATCTCTGCGAGATACACATCCAGGAGATCGAAGGTCCAGTCAGGTCCATCACTGAGACGTATGGTGTCCTTATTCATGGAATCAATCGTAGCCATTAGCGCGCCCTCGTTGTTAGCAACTCTCTCTGTATGGAGAGTCTCATTTCAAGCATAGAACACACAATAAAAACTGTACGCAACGGCGTTTTTTTTCTTCGCGATAACACCTTGCAAGAGAGGGGTGAAAATCGTCATCGGCAGAATTTTATTCTGTGGCGAAATGTCGCGCAGCAGGAGATTCTAAATATTCTGACGCCTTTATTTAGGGAAAGGTGTGAGTAGTGTCACCATAAAAAAGCCATATGTTGAATAACATTTTCATCTGAGTTATCAATTTGTAATTAGATGATTGTGCTTTACACATGGGAGCAGGTTATGCGAGTCGTTGTACTGGGAAGTGGCGTAGTGGGGGTTACCAGTGCCTGGTATCTGAGTCAGGCTGGACATGAGGTGACGGTCATTGACAGGGAGTCTGGCCCGGCGCTGGAGACCAGTGCGGCGAACGCAGGGCAAATCTCGCCGGGTTACGCAGCGCCCTGGGCGGCGCCAGGCGTACCGTTGAAAGCGATCAAGTGGATGTTCCAGCGTCATGCGCCGCTGGCGATCAGTCTTGATGGCACCTCTTCTCAACTCAAATGGATGTGGCAGATGCTGCGTAACTGCGACACTCGCCATTATATGGAAAACAAAGGCCGCATGGTGCGGCTGGCAGAATACAGCCGCGACTGTCTGAAGCTGTTGCGTGAAACCACGCATATTCAGTACGAAGGCCGTCAGGGCGGGACGTTACAGCTTTTCCGTACCCCGGAGCAGTACGAAAACGCGACCCGGGATATCGCCGTACTGGAAGATGCCGGGGTACCTTATCAACTGCTGGAATCAGCGCGTCTGGCGGAAGTGGAACCGGCGCTGGCCCAGGTCGCCCATAAACTCAGTGGCGGCCTGCGTTTACCCAACGATGAGACCGGGGACTGTCAGCTTTTTACTCAGCAACTGGCACAGATGGCGGCGCAGGCGGGCGTCACATTCCGCTTCAACACCCCGGTCGACAGGCTTCTGTACGAAGGTGAACAGATTTACGGCGTGAAATGCGGTGATGAAGTGGTGAAAGCCGATGCCTACGTAATGGCCTTTGGTTCCTATTCCACGGCGATGCTAAAAGGGATTGTCGATATCCCGGTCTATCCCCTGAAAGGGTATTCGCTGACTATACCCATTGCGGAGGAGGCGGGTGCGCCAGTTTCGACTATCCTCGATGAAACCTACAAGATTGCGATTACCCGTTTTGATAACCGTATTCGCGTCGGCGGAATGGCCGAGATCGTCGGCTTTAATACTGAGCTTCTCAAGCCGCGCCGTGCCACGCTGGAAATGGTGGTCAAAGATCTCTTTCCGCGCGGCGGTCACGTGGAGCAGGCAACGTTCTGGACCGGGCTGCGTCCAATGACGCCAGATGGTACGCCGGTTGTTGGACGTGCCCCGTTTAAAAACTTATGGCTGAATACCGGGCATGGCACGCTCGGCTGGACGATGGCCTGTGGTTCAGGTCAACTGTTAAGCGATCTGATTTCCGGTCGCACACCGGCCATTCCCTGGGAGGATTTGAGCGTGGCGCGCTATCAAGCGGGTTTTACCCCATCGCGGCCACAACATTTGCATGGTGTTCATAACTAAGCTGCCCATCAGAAACAAGGAGAACGTATGTCTCGTCCTGTCCAGGCGACTGTCGACTTACACGCACTTCGGCAGAACCTGCAGGTAGTCAGGCGTGCTGCACCACACTGCCGCGTCTGGTCAGTGGTGAAGGCTAACGCTTACGGCCATGGAATCGATCGTATCTGGCGCGCCCTGGAAGGCACCGACGGTTTTGCGCTGCTCAATCTGGAGGAGGCCATCCTCCTGCGCGAGCGCGGCTGGAAGGGACCGATTCTGATGCTTGAAGGCTTTTTCCACGCCGATGAGCTGCCGTTGTTTGATAAATATCGCCTCACGACCAGCGTCCATAGCAACTGGCAGGTTAAGGCCTTGCAGGATGCCAGGCTGCACGCGCCGCTGGATGTTTACCTGAAAATGAACAGTGGGATGAACCGGCTGGGCTTTCAGCCAGAGCGTGTACAAACGCTCTGGCGACAACTGCGGGATCTGGGCAATGTGGGCGATATCACCCTGATGGCCCACTTCGCAGAGGCGGAAAAAACGGACGGAATTGCCCCGGCGATGGCGCGTATTAACCAGGCGTCGGAAGGGCTTGATTGCCCCCGTTCGCTTTCCAACTCCGCTGCCACGCTTTGGCACCCGGAAGCCCATGGCGACTGGGTACGACCCGGTATCGTACTCTATGGCGCGTCGCCGTCCGGCGAGTGGCAGGATGTGGCAGGCAGTGGCATCAAGCCGGTTATGAGCCTGACAAGCCAGATTATTGCCGTGCAAACGTTGCGTGCGGGAGACTGTGTGGGATACGGCAGCCGTTATCGTGCTACGCAGGAGCAGCGCATTGGCATTGTCGCCTGTGGTTATGCTGATGGTTATCCTCGACTTGCGCGGACAGGCACACCGGTGCTGGTAGACGGTATTCGGACCGGGACGGTAGGGGCCATTTCGATGGATATGCTGACGGTTGACCTGACGCCGTGCCCGCAAGCGGGCATCGGTACGCCAGTCGAATTATGGGGTAACGAGATCAAAATCGATGAGGTGGCCGCTTCGGCAGGGACAGTGGGTTATGAATTGATGTGCGCGCTCGCCCCGCGTGTCCCTGTTGTGACGGTGTAACTATGATGAGGCGGTCACTCCGCCTCATCATCCGCGACCCGGACCCCGACCTTACGTACCGTGTCCTCTTCTTTCTCTGCGACTGTCCAGATCATGCCGGCAAACTCAACCTGATCCCCCACTACCGGGGCCGCGCCCAGCAATTGCTGCACAATCTCACCCAGTGTCTGCTGTTTATCCCGGTACTCCAGGCCATCTTCCAGACCATAAATCAGCGCCACATCGGCAAACTTCGCATCGGCTTCGAGAATAAAATCGCCGAAGAAACGCTGATCCAGCGAGACAGGGGGCGACTGACTAAACAGCTTACCCAACGCGGGCAGGTCGCGTTCACGACCGATCACGCACAGCACGTCGCCTTCGCGCAGTCGCGTGCTGCCGGTAGGATGCAGAAGCGAATTATCGCGAAACAGGGCGGCAATACGCGTTTCCGATGGCATATGCAGGTCGCGCAGAGCGGCCCCCACACACCATTTATCGGCGCTCAACTGGTAGACAAACTGCTCCCAGGGATTTTCCGGGTGAATATCCAGTCCGACGCGGGAAACCGGCCATCCCACGGGGGGGACGACGACTCTGGCTTTTTTGGCGGCCCAGGACAGCGATGTCCCCTGGAAGAGTAGCGAAATCAACACCACAAAGAAGGCGACATTAAAAAACAGCCTCGCATTGTCCAGACCGGCCATCATCGGGAAGACGGCAAGAATGATCGGCACCGCGCCACGCAATCCCACCCAACTGATGAAAATGCGCTCGCGCAGATTGAAACCGCGAAAGGGCAGCAGGCCGGCGAAAACCGACAGCGGACGGGCGAAAAAGATCATCCACGCCGAGAGCAGAAGCGCTGGAATGGCAATCGGCAGTAAATCAGACGGTGTGACCAGCAGCCCAAGGACGAGGAACATGCCGATTTGCGCCAGCCAGGCCAGACCATCAAAGTTTTGCTGAATGGCGTAGCGATTACGTATCGGGCGATTACCCAGCACAAAACCGCACAGATAGACTGCCAGAATCCCGCTGCCTTCAATGGCGGTGGTCACCGAGAACACCAGGATGCCGCCGCTTAACGCCAGCAGAGGATAGAGTCCGGCGGGGAGGGCGATGCGATTGATCATCTGTTGCAGCAAATAGCCGCCCGCGAGACCTAACACGATCCCCAGGCCAAACTGCTGAATAATGTGCACGACAAACATCCAGCTCAGGCCAGCATGATGTTGTTGAATCATCTCGATCAGCGTGATGGTCAAAAAGACCGCCATCGGATCGTTGCTGCCCGACTCAATTTCCAGCGTCGAACCAACACGTTCGTTCAACCCTTTTCCGCCAAGCAGCGAAAACACCGCGGCCGCATCCGTCGAGCCGACAATCGCACCGATCAGCAACCCTTCAATAATGTTAAGGTGGAACAACCATGCCGCCATCATCCCGGTCAGCCCGGAGGTGATAAGCACACCCACTGTCGCCAGAGAAAGGGCGGGCCACAGCGCCACGCGAAAGGAACTTGCCTGGGTTCGCATTCCGCCATCAAGCAGAATCACCGCCAGCGCGAGGTTACTGACCATATAGGCGAACGGATAGTTATCGAACGGAATACCGCCAATACCGTCAATGCCTGCCAGCATGCCAATGGCCAGAAAGATAACAAGGATCGGGATACCGAGACGGGAAGAGAAAGAACTTAATAAAATACTGCAGGTTACAAGTACAGAACCCAGAATAAACAGACTAATTACCGCCGCTGCATCCAATGTCGTGCTTCTCCTCTTGCCCGAAAAACAGTGAAATCCTCGGCCGCTCAGTGCCAGGACACGCTGAGCGGTGACAATTTAAAACCCAATTTATATTAACGGCAGAAATACAGATTTAATCAGTCGGTTAAATGTTTTTTTTATGCGCCCAATACGGGATGACCGGAAAGGGTCAGCCGTGTGCGTTTATCATGCTCTAATATGGCATGCGCACCCAGAGGTAGCGTGACGGTCTCTTGCTCATGACCAAACGCCAGTCCTGTTATCACCGGGATCGAGAGCCTTTTTCGCAGGTACTCCACCATCGTATTAAGATTGTAGCCTGCATCGTATTCATTGGGGTCGGCGCTGGTGAAACTGCCCAGTACGAGCGCCTTCTGGCGCGCGAGAATGCCACAATGCATCAACTGCAGCAGCATACGTTCCACGCGGAAAGGATGTTCATTGATATCCTCAACCACCAGAATGCCCCCCTCAATGGCCGGAAGCCATGGGGTGCCAATAAGCGAAACCAGCATCGCCAGATTTCCGCCCCAAAGTGTACCTTGCGTATGGCAGCGGGGGCCTTCGCCGTTCCACTCGACGACCAGTTCAGGCTGGCGCAGCGCCTGCCAGAAATGGCGCTCGGTAAAATCATTGAGAGTGGGGGCGCCGAAATTGCCAGCCAGCATCGGGCCGCTAAAGGTGATAACGCCGCCACAGGCTAATAATCCCATCTGCACGGCCGTAAAGTCGCTGTGTCCGCAGATAAGCAGCGGTTGGGATTGTTGGCGACGGACAAGACCCGGCCAGTCAATCATTTCCAGCAGGCGGCTTGCGCCATAACCGCCGCGAACGGGGAGAACGATAATATCCGCGCCTTCGAGCGCAACCAGGGCGTTAAGGTCATTGAGACGCTCGCGGTCGTCACCTGCAAAGCGCTGATCGCGGCGGGTAATCACGTCACGGTTATCAACCTGATGTCCCTGTAACGCCAGTCGTTGAACCCCAAGCGCTGCGGCCTGTTGATTAATGCAGTAGCCGGAGGGCGCGATCAAATGAAACCTGGACATGGCAATTCCTTGCTGACATCTAATTGGAAACGGTTATCATGCCGCTAACCCTGTTCGTTGTCATCCGTAGTGATGCGTTCACCAAAGAAGGATTGCGTGTGAAATTGAGATGGTTTGCTTTTTTAATTGTATTGCTGGCGGGGTGTACCTCGAAACGCACGGATTACCGTAACCCGGACTGGAATCCGGAAGTCCCGGTAAAGCGGGCGATGCAGTGGATGCCAGTCAGTGAAAAAGCGGGGGCGGCCTGGGGCGTCAGTCCGCGTCTGATTACCGCGATGATTGCGGTTGAGTCAGGCGGGAACCCCAACCTTATCAGTAAATCAAATGCCGTGGGGCTGATGCAGTTGAAAGCGTCCACCTCCGGGCGCGAAGTGTATCGCTATATGGGCTGGAGCGGTGAGCCTTCGACCAGCGAGCTGAAAAACCCGGAGCGTAATATCTCCATGGGGGCCGCGTATTTGAGCATTATGGAGCACGGTGTACTGGCGGGAATCAAAGATCCTCAGGTAATGCAGTATGCTCTGGTGGTCTCGTATGTGAACGGCGCTGGCGCCCTGCTGCGGACATTCTCATCCGACAGGAAAAAAGCGATCGACAAGATTAACGACCTGAGTGCCGACGGCTTTTTTGAGCACGTGGTAGAAAACCACCCGGCACCCCAGGCGCCGCGTTATATCTGGAAGGTACAGAAAGCAATGAACGCCATGTAAATGGCAAAAGACCCGCCTGTTGAGCGGGTCTTTTTTTAGCGTACGCGACTGGCGCGTTCGCGGGCCTCGCGCTCAAGCGCAAAGATAATTCGCTGGAGTTCGCGCTCAACGCCGGGGCTGACG
Source organism: Phytobacter ursingii (assembly GCA_901456055.1). Lineage (GTDB taxonomy): Bacteria > Pseudomonadota > Gammaproteobacteria > Enterobacterales > Enterobacteriaceae > Phytobacter > Phytobacter ursingii. Next base: position 428,433 of record CABDWT010000018.1, on the reverse strand, counting down.
TTAAGAAAGCGAAAACTCAGACGCGGCGTAGTAATGGTTTCGTTTTTGCCATCTACCACTTTTCGCTCACCGATAGCGATAAGTTGAGCGTCAAAATAGAACTGCCCCCACGAGGCCATATCCAGTTCTATCTGGGAAAAGCGCATACCTGCCTGCAACCCTTCCGGCACGGCACCGTCCAGTAACGCGCCCATACCGCCAAGTGAAAGGTCAAACAGGCGAAAACGCAGTTCCGTCTTTTTGTCCGGCATTTTTGCCTTGCAGAAATAAGCAGGGTGCAGCGGAGCGTTGATGCGAAAGTATTCGCGACGCTGAATAAAATAGAGACTTTCCGGCAGTTCAGAAATAAAAGCAGGCAAAGCCTGATAATCGCCGCTGTGCAGTGTGGGAAGGGTAAATTCGACTTTCGCGCCCTGGGTTTCGGCGGTGATGGTCACTTTTGTGGCGCGTTGCACTGCCGTGTTGTCAAACTCCTGACTACCAAAGTCCATGATCAGCTCATCGGGATTCACTTCGAGGATCTTACTGATGAATTGCCCGCTCGACCATGCAATGCACACGGGTACCTGGCTCTTTTGCAAATCACGTAAGACGCCAAGTACGGCTAAGGGACTATTTTTCAGGAACTGCTCACTGTACTTACTCACGCCAAAAGGCTCCTTGATCACTGACAGACAGTCTTGATGCACTATCGGCAATTCCGGCGAATTCTTAATACAAATTTGTAAAAATTTTCTGGGGAATTGCAATTAAGTCTGTGAGAAGAAAATGCTTTTCACGCTATCGCCTATACTTCACACAACGTGCGGGCATTATGCCCGATACGTACATATCAGGTTGTAGCAGGAGAAAAGAAAATGGGCATCATCGCGTGGATTGTTTTTGGTCTGATTGCAGGCGTTATCGCAAAATTAATCATGCCTGGCCGGGATGGCGGCGGATTTATTTTGACCTGTATCCTTGGGATAGTCGGGGCTGTGGTAGGTGGTTGGCTGGCGACCCGCTTTGGTTTTGGCGGCGATGTAACGGGTTTTAACCTTCATAGCTTCCTGGTTGCGGTGGTGGGTGCGATCATTGTCCTGGCAGTCTTCAGGCTGCTACGGCGGGGTTAATTGTTTTCGTGAATGAATAAGGCCGGTGAGTTTGTACACCGGCCTTTTCTTTTTTTATTGTGCCGCAGCTTTTTGCGGTTCGGTTGTCGTTTGTGTGACGGGCTCCCTGGCAGGCAGACTGTCACAAGGCTGTTCTTTCGGACAGACCAGATCGAGCATTTTCAGCGTGACGCCGTTTGTCCAGCCGAAACCGTCCTGCAACGGATATTCGCCACCGCCGCCACCTGTTCCGGTAGTGCTGACATCATATTTCTCCACCAGCTTCTTCTCGCGATCATAGGTATGTTGCACGTTCGAGAGGAAACGCCAGGTAACATCCATTGACAGCTTTTTCTGGTCGTAGTTTTGCAAACCGGCCACCGCCACCCATTGCAGGGGGGCCCAGCCATTCGGCGCATCCCATTGTTGGCCACTGTTGACGGTGGTCGTGGAAATTCCGCCGGGTTTCAACAACCGCGACTGTGTTGCCGTTGCGACCTTCGCTGCGCGATCTTTTGCCGCCGCATTGACATACAGCGGGAAGAGGGCGGCTGCCGTCAACTGATTACGAACCTTTTTGGTTTTCAGGTCGTAATCGGCATACCAGCCCTCTTTATCATTCCACAGGTTCGCTTCTATGGCTTTCTGGCGGGCTGAGGCCAGCGCTTCATACTGGCTCGCTTTAGCGTTGTCGCCAGACGCCTGGCTGGCGCGGGCAATCATTTTTTCCAGTTTGTACATCAGCGCATTCAAGTCCACCGGTACGATGCTGGTGGTGCGAATCGTCCCCAGTTGTTCAGGGTTATCCATCCAGCGAGAACTGAAATCCCAGCCCGATGCCGCCGCAGAACGCAGGTCGCGGTAGATCTCTGTCGCCGGGCGGTTCGGGTTATTCTTCGCGGTGGTAACATCATCCAGCCAGGATTCCGGACGCGGTGTGTCTTTATCATCCCAGTAGCGGTTGAGCACCGAACCGTCATCAAGCTTCACGACCCGCTTGTTAGCCTGACCGTTTTGCAGCCCCTGCACGCCGTCCATCCAGTAGTTGTACTCTTTTTCCATTTGCGGCAGGTAGGTTTTGAGCACGTCGTCGCCGTCATGGGATGCCAGTAATTCCACCATAAAAGCAAAGAACGGTGGTTGGGAGCGGCTCAGATAGTAACTACGGTTGCCGTTGGGGATGTGGCCCCAGGTATCAATTTCGTAAGCAAAGTTAGCCACCATATCTTCGATTTTGTCCCAGTGCCCGCTCTCAGCAAGACCCAGCATGGTGAAATAACTGTCCCAGTAATAGACCTCGCGGAAGCGGCCGCCCGGAACCACATAAGGCTTCGGTAGGGGGAGCAGAGAATCCCACTTTCCGGCTTTATCCGTCGTGCGCGTCAGCACGGGCCACAGACCATCAATGTGTTCACGCAGGTTTTGCCCTTCCGGGGGAACATATTTTTCCCCTTCCTTTGGCAAATCAAAGTTGACGTTGACGAAATGGCGGAGATCAAAACTGGTCTGGTTTCGCTGCATACGGTAATCCGCCAGGATCATCAAGGGATCCCCCTTGGGCACGGCATCGGCGAAGGTTTTCTGATCCGGAAAGAGTTTGGCGCTTTGTACATCGCTAAACAACGGGCCGAGCAGGATATCCGGCGACTGAGGTGTGTTGGGCGCGTCTGCCGCCAGCGCTGACGGGATAAGTGAAAGCAGGGCGCCACCCAGTGCGATGTGCATTGCAAGATACAAGGTGCGCTGACGGCGCAAATCTGGTCTTGTCATTAACTGTTCTCCTTAGCGGGTAAAAAGCGAGGCCGCGGTAGCCAACCTTGTGAAAACCTTAGTCGAATATCAGCCGAACGGCGTGCCCTGTGTGGCATTTTGCGCGCTTCCAGATAATTTACCTTGCCGCCTCTGCGTATAAGTAAAAGTTATACCTTGAAGCGCCATTGCACGCATTTTGATCATTTATTTAACTCAAATTGGGTAGGAAACCGCTATTACGATAAATAAATAAGATTTCCGTCAAATAAAATAACGGTGATTGATCAGTTTTTCTTATTGAAAACAAAATGTCATATTTGTTTTGTATCAAATAAGCTGAATTGATTCATTTACTGCTCGTTCACATTCAGTTAGCAGCGCTAAATAGTGTCGTATCGGAAATACTTTATTTAGCGAGAATAAAATATTTTCACTGTTGATTATTTCGTTATGGTCAGACCAGGTGAGTAATATTCACTTTGTTCGGCCATTTTATTTCAATTTATTGGTTTTTCGCTCCTTGACATTTCATGCTCTGTGAATCATTCCCTTCACTAAATGTGGTTTTTGACCTACCAGGAATAAGGGGTAAATCAATTGAATATTACCTTTTCGGATTAATCCGATAACGAGTTTGCAATGACAAGTATCTGGAGTGTATTGATCGATAACATCATAAAATACAGTAGGTTGATCCGTTTTTGATGGGGCTTTAAGCTAATGCTGAGCGTAATTTTTATCATCGCGGTCCCAAAGTGAAATTATTTCTTGAGAATTATCTTATTTTGCATGATTCTTGAATATTCCTTTTTCATTCAGGCCGAGATGATATTGAATTGTATCGTCTCGTCTGTAAGATTTAGACACGATTATCATTGATGAAGTCATATTCTCGCTGCCTTGCTGGTGCAACGGCTCGTGCGGTAGCTATGTCTTTAATTAATTATTCGATTGTTTTACAGGCTAAGGGAGAGACTTATTTTGAAAGAATGAAAAAGTTCTTTCCTAAACGTTCCAGTTCCACACAGTAATATATTTGCAATGGAAATCACCGCTATGAAAATGCGAAATGTATTAGCTCTTCTGTTTGTTTTTGCGCTCTCCGCATGTAAAGCACCACCGCCGGCGACTCCCACAGACGATACGATTGTGACCAGCGAGGTGAATGGCACCACGCTTACCCACCGTTATGCGGTAAAACCGCCGAAAGAGTTTCAGCCTATCAAAGAGAACTACCGTGCTCTCTATCCTGCGTCGCTGATGAGCACGCCGGATTACGGCGGCAAAATGATCCGCCAGCTGCAAACCGGTAAAACCTATGTGGTACTCGGGCAGGTTGAGCACTTCTGGATGGCGCTCGCCGATGAAGGTCAGGAAGAGTTGATTGGTTATGTCCCGATGCGCGCAGTCGTGAAAAGCGAGCTGTACGACGAAACCGTACGTAAACAAACCCCGCGCCTGAGACCCCGTCAAAAACAGACCTGTGTGTCGGTGGATGGCAGCAGTAAAGCGTGTAAAAACAGCAATTCAGGTACGTGGATTCTCAACTAACTCGCCATCATGAGCGATGGATATGAAAACTTACTTCGTGGTACGCCAGTTAATCCTGGCGTTTTTCCTTACGCTGACCACCCTGGTCAGCGGTTGTGGATCGACTTCACATAGCGTACCTGCCAGCTACACCCTCCAGTTTCAGGCGCACCCGCAGGTCAACGCATCCGCGCCGCTCAAAGTCAGGGTTCTGCTGTTGAAATCCGACGCGACATTTATGTCCGCCGATTTCTGGTCGCTACAAAACAATGCGGGAAGCACCCTTGGCGCTAACCTGCTCAACAGCGATGAGTTTTTCTTACTGCCCGGTCAACTGACAAAAACGCTCACCGGCCAGGCTACCCCGGAAGCACGCTATATCGGTGTGATGGCGGAGTACCAGGCGCTGGATGGCAAAAAGTGGCGGATCTCCATTCCGCTTCCCGTGCAGGGTGAAAGTCGCTTTTACGAATTCTGGAAAGGGTCGTCTGACTCACTTGAAGCCAGCGTTTTTCTTGACGTGAACGGGATTCGCGTCGTTTCCAGATAGCGCCCAGTCTTAACAGGAAAACAGCATGAACAAAGCAGAAAAGGTCGTCTGGACCGAGGGTATGTTTCTGCGTCCTCATCATTTTCAACGTGCGGAAAGCCACCTGCATAGCCATATTCGTGAATGGGGGGTATTACAGCGGCCCTTTCTATGGGGCTTTCTGGACCTTGAACTGGATGACGCAATGTTACGTCAGGGCTGTATCGCGCTGAGCTATGCCAGTGGTCTGCTACCGGATGGCACGTTTTTTTCCTTTCACGATCCTCGCCATGCGCCCGCGCCATTAGCCATTGGGGATAATGTTACCAATGAACGTGTCGTGCTGGCCTTACCTGCTCGCAGGGGAGGGCGTGAAGAGGTTATTTTCAGCGAAGATAAAGAGTCACTGGCACGCTACGTTGCCTGGGAAGCAGAAGTGGATGATGACAACGCCATTTCGGTCGGTCCGGCGGCTGTGCAATTTGGTCGTTTACGCCTGAAACTGATGCTGGAGAAAGATCTCACTGCCGAGTGGACGGCGATGGGTGTGGTTCAGATACTGGAAAAACGAAACGATAATCACATTCGTCATGATTCGGCCTATATTCCGCCGATGCTCAACGCCACGAACAGCGCGCCGCTGTACGCGATGATCAACGACCTCCAGAGTTTATTATCCCAGCGCAGCCAGCAGTTTGCCCAGCGTCTACGCCAGCCTGGTCGCTTCAATACCACGGAAATGGTCGAATTCTCTCTTCTGGCGCTGATCAACCACCACGTAGGGCTGATCTCGCATCTGAAAACCTTGCCGTTGCTGCATCCGGAAGAACTCTGGCGCGAATGGCTGGCGTTTGCCACGGAATTAACGACCTGGACCTCTGCGCGCGCGCCGGAAGAGGTGCTGCCGGTTTATGACCATGACAACCTCGCCGGCTGCTTTAACCGTCTGGTGCTGATGTTACGTCAGGGTCTGTCGCTGGTGCTGGAAGAGCATGCCATTCAGCTGCCGCTTACCGAACGCACCCACGGCCTCAATGTCGCGACGCTGCCATCAACCAGTATGGCGCGCGAATTTGGTTTCGTTCTGGCGGTGAAAGCCAATGTGCCGGGCGAGATGCTGCAAACCCATTTCCCGGCGCAGATGAAAGTTGCTCCGGTCACCAAAATCCGCGATCTGGTGCAACTCCAGCTCCCCGGCATGAAGTTGCGGGCGATGCCTGTCGCGCCGCCGCAAATTCCGTGGCATGCGGGCTACAACTACTTCGAACTGGAAAAAGGGGGCGAGCTCTGGAGCGAAATGGAGAAATCCGGCGCCTTTGCGCTGCATCTGGCAGGTGAATTTCCAGGACTGGACATGGAATTTTGGGCCGTCCGTAGCCCGAAAGATTAATAGCGAGCGCAAGATATGCAGGAACAACACGCTAACGGCCGTGATGCCGATGTTGCGGGCGCGGGGGGAAATAACCCTCTGGTGACCGCCGCCAACCCGCTGCTTAACGCGATACCGCAGATTCGCCACTCTGTTTCTCACGATGACCAGGCTGGCTTGCGCCAGCAACTGATTGATGAAATTCGTCGTTTTGAAGTGCGCTGCCAGCAATCGGGTCTTGCATATGAAGTGATTGTCGGGGCGCGTTATTGTCTGTGTACCGCACTGGATGAAGCGGCGGCATTGACCCCCTGGGGGAGCCGTGGCGTCTGGTCCGGCAGCGGGCTACTGGTGACCTTTCACAACGAAACCTGGGGGGGCGAGAAGTTTTTCCAGTTGCTGGCACGCCTGTCGCAAAACCCGCGTGAACATATCGTCCTGCTGGAGCTCATTAATTTTTGCCTGCTGCTGGGTTTCGAAGGTCGCTATCGGGTCATGGACAATGGCCGTACCCAGCTTGAAACCATCAAGCAGCGTCTGTGGCAGATGATTCGCGGCGTACGGGGAAATTATCCGCCGCCGTTGTCGCCGCATCCGGAAGATCAGCCGGTTCTGCGCAAACTCTGGCGTCCGATGATCCCACTGTGGGCCTGTGTAGCCCTGGCCGGGTTTCTTGCCTGCCTGTTTTACATCGTTCTTAACTGGCGACTTGGCGATAACACTAACCCGGTATTGGCAAAAATTTACCAGACCACCTTGCCCGAAGCGGCAATTGCCCAACCCGCGCCATCGCTGCCCCCGGTACTTAACCTGCGTGGCTTCCTGAAACCGGAAATCGACGCCGGGCTTGTCGCGGTACGCGATGAAACGGATCGCAGTGTTGTCACGCTCAAAGGTGATGGGCTGTTTGCTTCGGGTTCAACGGTGGCTCGTGAGAACTACGCTCCGGTAATTGACCGCGTAGCGCAGGCGATGAACAACGTCAGCGGCAAAATCCTGGTGGTGGGCTACAGCGATAACGTGCCTATTCGCAGCGCGCGCTTTGCTTCCAATTATGAACTGTCACTCGAACGCGCGCGCTCCGTACAGTCTCTGTTGCAAAAACACTTAAGCCAGCCGGATCGCGTCAAAGCGGAAGGGCGGGGGGAAATGAACCCCATCGCGCCGAATAACTCGGCGGAAAACCGCGCCCGCAACCGCCGCGTGGAGATAACGTTACTGGTTTCGCCGGGTAATACGGCAGCCGAACTGAACGGATTGCCACAAGGAAACTAAGGATGAATAGTCTGCTTTCAATTCTGACGAACCGCATATTGTGGGGTTTTCTTGGGATGACGGCGCTGGCGGCGGTGATCTGGATGATAGGTCCGCTGCTCTCTGTCGTCGATTCACGCCCGCTGGAGTCTGAACAAAACCGGGTAATCACCATCGCGGTGATGTATTTCATCTGGGTGCAAAGCCACATTATTCCGCGTCTTTACAACGCGTGGCTGAACCGCAAACTGATGGACAATCTGAAAAGCGACAATGCGCCGAAAGAGACGGCGGATCACAAACGGTTGAACAGCGAAGAGCAAATCCTGGCTGATCGTTTTGAAGAAGCGTCTCAGGTGCTGAAAAAAGCGCATTTCAACCAGCCTGGTCAGCGTGGCGGGCAGTGGACGCAGCGCTTTAGTACCCAGTATCTGTATCAGTTACCCTGGTATGTGGTGATTGGCGCGCCAGGCGCCGGGAAAACCACCGCACTGGTCAATTCCGGGCTGCAATTTCCGCTGGCCGACAAATTTGGCAAAACGGCGCTACGCGGGATTGGCGGTACGCGCAACTGCGACTGGTGGTTTACCAATGAAGCGGTGCTGCTGGATACCGCCGGGCGTTACAGTACCCAGGAAAGCGAGCAGGCGCAGGATGCCAGCGAATGGCTGAAATTCCTTGGTCTTTTGCAAAAATACCGCCGCCGTCAGCCCATCAATGGGGTGATTGTGACGGTGAGCGTTGCCGATCTGCTCACCCAGTCGGCCGACGCCTCACGCGAACAGGCACTTAACTTACGTAAACGCCTGACCGAATTGCATGAGCAACTGGGCATCCGTTTTCCGGTCTATCTGCTGGTCACCAAAGCGGATCTCCTGAAAGGTTTTCGCGCCTATTTCGCCGGGTTCGATAAAGCCCAGCGTGACCAGATCTGGGGTTTTACCTTCCCATGGCAGGAGGGCAAACAGGCCGATTTTGACCTGATGGGGCGTTTCACCCAGGAGTACGCGTTACTGCAACAGCGACTGGACGCGGCCTTACCGGATATTTTACTTCGCGAAAGCGATCCGAAGGCGAGAGCCGAAAGCTACCTGTTCCCCCAGGAGTTTGCCGCGCTGCGACCGCTATTGGCCGATTATCTGCACACGCTGTTTGCTCGCTCTAACTTTGAAACCGAGTTCTCGCCGCGCGGCATCTATCTGGCGAGCGGTACTCAGGAAGGGTTGCCATTTGACCGGGTGATGGGAGAACTGGGCCGTTCGCTCTCGCTTCCCCGTGGTAACACTGGCGATAGCTGGGATAGCGTAAGCAAAGAGGAGCCGGTACCTGGCGGTAAAGGGCAAAGCTTCTTTATCAAGAATCTGTTGCAGAACGTCATTTTCCAGGAAGCCGGTATCGCCGGGCAGAATCGCTGGTGGGAAATGCGCAACCGGGCGGTGATGTGGGCCGGTTATGCCGCGCTGCTGGTTCTGCTGGTAGTGATTAGCGGTCTGTGGCTGACAAGCTACAGCAACAACAAAACGTATCTGCAGGAAGTCGAAGCCAAAGTACCGGGCATCAGCCAGGAGATCAAAGCGCTACGCGAGCGCCCGCAAGGGGATGTGTTCGCTCTGCTGCCGCTGCTGAACAGTCTCTCGGCACTGCCGCAAAGTGAGGACTTCGACGTTAACAGCCCGCCATTGACTCGTCGTATGGGCTTATACCGTGGCTATGACGTCTCCGACGCGTCGCAGGCGTTGTACCAAAAAGCATTACAAGAGTTGCTATTACCGGATGTAGCGACACGTATCACCACCTGGCTGCGTAACGATAACGGCAGCGATGTGGAATACAGCTATGAAGCGTTAAAAGCGTATCAGATGCTCTACCAGCCGAAACATTACGACGGCAAGTTCCTGCATCAGTGGGTCATGCTCAACCTGGAGCGTAACCTGCCGCAGAACATGACGCAGGCTCAGCTTCGTCGTCTGGAATGGCATTTGACCCAACTGCTGGAACCGCAGATTCAGTCGTCGCCGTTTGCCAAAGACGAGGCGCTGATCGCCAGGGAACAGGCGTTAATCAATCAACAACCCCTTGCGGCACGCGTCTACGGACGGTTGAAACGCCTGCTTGCGGCGGATGAAAACCTTAAACCGGTTTCGCTGGCCTCACTGGCTGGCCCGCAAAGTGAATTGGTGTTTTCGCGCAAAAGCGGTAAATCGCTGAATGATGGCATCCCCGGTTTATATACCCCTGACGGTTACTGGCAGCATTTCGATAAGCAGATTGGCACCGTGACCAATGCGCTGCATACCGATGATGTCTGGGTACTCGGTTCTACCGTCAAACAGGAAGATCAACAGCAGACGGATAACGCAGTACGCCAGCTATACGCGCGGGATTTTATCAGCCAGTGGGATAGCTTCCTCGGCGATATTGCGCTCAACAACAGCGCCAACCTTTCACAGCGCATTAATGCTGCGCGGCTGCTCTCAGGCAACAGTTCGCCGCTACGTCAGTTGGTAGTTAATTTAAGCCAGATGCTGACGCTGACCCGTGATACGCCGGAAGAGGGCGAAAAAAAGCCGGATGAAGGCAGCAGCACCAGCCGCACGCTAAATGTGTTATTCGGCAATCGCGACAGTAATACCTCCGCGCCTGCCGCCGCCGCGGTTCAGACGCCGGAACAGCGGGTAACGGAACACTACGCGCCGATTATCGAACTGGCTCAGCCGCTGGAAAAAGGCGGCAAAACCATCGTGTTTGATGATTTTCTGAAACAGATTGATGAACTTTATCGCTACCTGACGGCGGTACAGGATGCGGCGAACAGCGGCATGCCGGCCCCCGGCGGTGAAGCCATCAGTCGCCTGCAGGCCAGCGCAGGGCGTCTGCCCGGCGGGCTGCAGTCAATGTTCAGTAATATGGCGGTGGGGGCCAGTAGCGATACGCAAAGTCGCGAGCTGGAAAATGTCCGCAAGCGTATCAGCGTCGAAGTGGGCGGTTTTTGCCGCCAGGCCATCGCCGGACGTTACCCGCTGGTGCGCAATGCCAGCAGTGAAGTGACGCCAGACGATCTGGCGCGCATGTTTGCCCCGGGCACCGGTCTGATGGACAGTTTCTTTCGCGACAACCTGACCAGCAAAGTGGATACCACCCAGTCACCCTGGCGCTTTATGCCGGGCATCGATGGTAAGACCTTACCGGGTAGCGAAGGATTACTGGCGCCGTTCCAACAGGCGCAATCTATTCGCGATGCTTTTTTCGCCGGGGGAAGCGCAACGCCCTCTTATCGTGTGACGGTACGTACCGTGAGCATGGACAACGCGATTTTGAACCTGACGCTGGATGTGGATGGGCAGATTCTCCGTTACAGCCACGGTCCGCAGGCGGTGCAACTGGTGAACTGGCCAGGACCGGGCGGAACCAACCAGGTACGGATGCAGCTTGGGCTGACGAATGGCACGACCTCGACGCTGGTAACGAATGGCGCATGGGCGCTGAACCGCTTTGTTGACAAGGCGCGAGTGACGCCGGGCAGCAGTAGCCTGAGCCGCCAGGCAACGTATAACGTTGATGGACACCAGGTCACGCTTGAGTTCATCCCTGGCAGCATCCGCAACCCGTTTCAGCTTCCCCGTTTCGCATGCCCTTAACCGCAAGGAAAGTCGAATGACTACGACGAGTGCAATTAGCTGGTATGGAAAATTGCCCAGTGCCGGCGACTTCTTACAGCGACGTTTCCCGGACGCGCTCCAGCGTCAATGGTCCCATTGGTTTCAGGTGGGTCTGATGAACTGGCAAATAGAGGAAGAGCGTGCGGCGGACAGGCAATTCGGCAATGCGCCGATATGGAATTTTGTCGTGCCGCCAATGTTAGGCGGTCAGCAGGTGCAAATGGGCTGTTTGTTACCCGGTCGCGATAGCGTCGGGCGGCAATATCCACTGTGCGCTCTGCTGGCCATAAACCCGCTGGAGTGGTCCGCACGGCAACTGGCGCAGTCGGGTGACTGGTATCAACAATTGGGGCGAACCCTGCTACATGCGATGCGTAACGGTTACTCCGCAGAGCAACTCGACCAGTCGCTGCTCTTGATTCCCACGCCGCAGCCTGTGGTGGAAGAAAGCCGCTCGGAAATCCTTGATGTTATTGGTTACGAAGGCGACGCGGCGCCAACGCTTGGCTGGCGTCAGGCCGCGGAATGTTTTGACCCGCTGCGCCAGACCAGTTTCTGGTGGACCAACCGTAGCGATGGCTATCCGCTTTACACCCACGTGCACAGCGGCAACTTCACCGGGCAGCTTTTTACCATGCTGTTCGATCCGGCAGGCGGCGCGCGACCGGGTCGTCATGGTCTTTATCCTCCGATGTTTGATTAAGCGAATCTGTGTATGACTCTTGAAAACTTACTTGAGCCCGTCAGCCCGACGCAGCCCTGTGGTGAAAACCTGGAGTATGACGCTGAATTTCAGGCGCTGGAACAGGCAAGCCAGGGCAAAGCGGAACAGCAATTTGGCGACACCATCATTCCCGCAGAGCCGGCAGACTGGACGCGCGTTGAAAAGCTCGCCACCGCGCTGCTGTCACGGACCAAAGATCTGCGCGTCATGCTGGCGCTGACCCACGCATGGACGCGCCGCCGTGGTCTGGAAGGCTATGCAGACGGGCTTTCACTTATCGGTCAGGCGCTGGCCCTGTACTGGGATGATCTGTGGCCCGCGTTGACTGAAAACGGCGAAGAAGATCCGTTTTATCGTATCAACGCACTGGCAGAACTCAGTGATAAATCTACGCTCACCGCCACACTGCGCCAGTCCATTTTACTGCGCAGCAATGGCGATGAGCTGACCGTCCGCGACGCGCAGGCGCTCCTGGACGGCAGCAAAACCGAGTGTCCAAATTTCCCCGGCGGGCGAGTAAGACTGGTTGATGAGCTGGCCCGCGCCGGAAAAGAGGCCACCAGCGTGATGATGCAAATCGAAGGACGGCTGCATACCATCCGTAGCTGGCTGGTGGAACGTCTTGGGGAGAGTGGTGCGCCGGAAATGGAACAACTCATTAAGACCGCAACCTTGATTAGCCGCGCGGGTCGCACAGGCGACGACGCGCAGCCCGACGAGACAGCGACCTCTTCACCCTCTCAGGCGTCGGCGACGACACCCGCCGCAGCGCCTGTTAATCATACAGACTGGCGGAGCGTGCAGCTTAACAGCCGCGCCGATGCGCAGCTCATGCTGGAAAAAGTGAAGCTCTATTTTGCCCAGCATGAGCCAAGCCATCCCGCTCCGCTGATGATTGACCGCGTACAGCGGCTGATCGAACTGGATTTTATGGCGATCGTTCGCGATCTGGCGCCGGATGGCGTACAGCAACTGGAAAATATATTTGGGCGTCACCCCTAACCTTTGACGACAGGGTGAAACAATCCCGATAGCGTCACCGCGCATCTTCGATGGAGAACATCATGGCAACGAGTAACAGTGGACAAAAATTTATCGCGCGTAACCGCGCGCCACGCGTTCAGATTGAATACGACGTGGAAGTGTACGGCGCGGAGCGCAAAATTCAGCTTCCGTTTGTGATGGGGGTGATGGCTGACCTGGTGGGTAAACCGGTTGAGAATCTGCCCTCTGTTGACGAACGTAAGTTCCTTGATATTGATATCGACAACTTCGATGAACGTATGAAGGCACTGAAACCGCGCGTGGCCTTCCAGGTGGACAATACCCTGACCGGGGAAGGCAAATTGAATGTCGACCTGACCTTCGACAGCATGGAAGATTTCCTGCCGGATGCGGTGGCACGCAAAGTCGAGCCGCTGAATTCGCTGCTCGAAGCCCGTACTCAGCTTTCCAATCTACTGACGTATATGGACGGTAAAAACGGCGCGGAAGAGCTGATTGCTAAAATTCTCAAAGATCCGACGTTGCTGAAATCGCTGAGCCAGATGCCGGACAACCGCGATAGCACCAGCACCTCAGGTAAAGAGGAGTAAATCATGAGCAATGTAACCCAACAGCAAGCGCTGCAGCAGGGCGAAGCATTCAGCCAGGACGAGTTCAGCGCGCTGCTCAATAAAGAGTTTCGCCCGAAAACGGAACAGGCGCGCTCTGCGGTCGAGTCTGCGGTACAGACGCTGGCTCAGCAGGCGCTGGCCAACACCGTCACTTTCTCCTCGGACACGTATCGCACGATTCAGAATCTGATTGCCGGGATTGATGAAAAACTCTCTCAGCAGGTGAATGAGATTATTCATCACGAAGAGTTCCAGAAACTGGAAAGCGCCTGGCGCGGACTGAGCTACCTGGTCAACAACACTGAAACCGACGAAATGCTGAAAATCCGCTTTATGAGCATTTCGAAACCGGAACTGGGGCGCGTTCTGAAACGCTATAAAGGTGTTGGCTGGGATCAGAGCCCTATCTTCAAAAAAATCTACGAAGAAGAGTACGGCCAGTTCGGCGGCGAACCGTTTGGCTGCCTGGTGGGAGATTACTACTTCGATCACAGCCCGCAGGATGTGGAACTGCTGGGTGAAATGGCACGCATCGGCGCGGCGGCGCACTGTCCGTTTATTACCGGCACCGCGCCGAGCGTCATGCAGATGGAATCCTGGCAGGAACTGGCGAACCCACGCGACCTGACCAAAATTTTCCAGAATACTGAGTACGCCGCCTGGCGTTCACTGCGTGAATCGGAAGACGCCCGCTACCTGGGGCTGGTGATGCCGCGCTTCCTGTCACGTCTGCCGTACGGTATCCGCACTAACCCGGTTGATAGCTTCGATTTTGAAGAAGAGACCGACGGCGCTAACCACAGCAACTATTCGTGGGCGAACGCGGCTTATGCGATGGCGACGAACATCAACCGCTCTTTCAAAGAGTATGGCTGGTGTACCTCGATTCGCGGTGTCGAATCCGGCGGGGCGGTGGAAAACCTGCCATGCCACACCTTCCCGAGCGATGACGGCGGCGTGGCCATGAAGTGCCCGACCGAAATCGCGATCAGTGACCGTCGCGAAGCCGAGCTGGCGAAGAATGGCTTTATGCCTCTGATTCACCGTAAAAACTCAGACTTCGCCGCGTTTATCGGCGCCCAGTCGCTGCAAAAACCGATGGAATATCATGACGCCGACGCGACCGCCAATGCGCGTCTGGCCTCGCGTTTGCCATACCTCTTCGCCTGCTGCCGTTTTGCGCATTACCTCAAGTGCATTGTGCGCGACAAAATTGGCTCATTCCGCGAGCGTGATGAAATGGAGCGCTGGCTGAACGACTGGGTGATGAACTATGTCGATGGTGACCCGGCAAACTCTTCTCAGGAGACCAAAGCGCGCAAACCGCTGGCCGCCGCCGAAGTACAAGTGCAGGAAATTGAAGATAACCCCGGTTACTACACCGCGAAATTCTTCCTGCGTCCGCATTATCAACTGGAAGGACTGACTGTCTCGCTGCGTCTGGTATCAAAACTGCCGTCGCTGAAAACCAAAGAGGCATAAGCGCAGGCACGCCGCAGGCTGTCAACACGCCTGCGGCATCGCGCTAATCCATAGATAAGCTTACTATCCGGTTCACCTGTTGATTTTATTCTTATAACTCCGTCGGACAATAAGACATAGCCCACTGACAGCCAGGAGAAATATGACTTTTCCTGTTAATGCGCCGGTAGAGTAAGCATTGAACGATTCATATTTAAGAACCAACCAAAGCGAGCGAAAGATATCGACAAGAGTATATACTCCGACAAGCAGTAAAATAATCATTGCAAACAACGCGAGGATTCTTTTCATTTTCAATCCGTAATCTTGATAAAGCGGGAAGTTAACGGATATTAACACGTCATTCGATGTGGTAAACATCAGCGCTACAGTAAGCTGTGTTATTCGTCCCCCTGCGCTTTGCTGCTTGCCAGATAAATACTTTTTCGAAAGCAATAAATATCATCGAAAAATAGACAGTAGGCTTATTGAGATCTTTTTAAGGGCGAACGTCATATTTCCTCCGGTAGCGCTGCGCTTACCGGGGCTATACAAGGAACAGGCTTCGGTGCTTTTTGCCGAATCGGGAACAGGGAGCCGGACATGAAAAAATTCTACATCGCACTCAGCCTGCTGTGTGGTTTCGCGACGGGGTTGGCAAATGCTGAGACCTACGAATACCCGCGGGCAGCGCCGCTACCTCAGGACGACACCGCGAATTTGCTGCGTAATAGCGATTTATTGACGGGCTTTGACGTCAATATGAGCAGTGAACGCTTTGCGAACGCCTGGTTCTCGAAAACGAACGAGCGGGAGCGGATCAAGGCTGAAATGTATTTTCTTGGCGTGATGGATGCGACGGAAGGAAAAATCTGGTGCAGCTATCAACGGCTACTTCCCTCATCGGCCCATGAAAATCTCTCTTCCCGTTTTGCGAATTTAACACCGCAGGAGCGTAAAACCCGGGCATCAGCCCTTATTGTTGCGTCGCTGGCAGCCATATTCCCATGTAAAAAGTAGATTGAAAAATAAGCGTGTTATGCGCAATGAAGATGCACCCTTAATTTTATTTTTTAGACAATTCACAGCGTTAATCTTCGCGATCCTTGTTGTTTAGGGAGCGCAAAGCATATCCGGCAGGGTCATGATGGCGGATATGAGGGAGAGGTAAAATATGGACGGTTTTAGCTGGCCCCATATTTACCCATTTGTTCTATACCATCAGTAATGACGGGTATATACACGCTTTTTCGAAAGCAATAATCATCATTAACGAAGAGTAAATATTATGGCTATTGATATGTTTCTGAAGGTCGATGGCGTTACGGGTGAGTCGAAAGATTCTAACCACACCGGCTGGACTGATATTACTTCTTTTTCCTGGGGCGCTTCACAGCCAGGGAATATGAGCGTCGGCGGTGGCGGTGGTGCCGGTAAAGTTAATTTCAATGACCTGCATGTAAACGCATTAATTGACAAATCCACAACGGCAATACTGAAACACTGCGCCAGCGGCAAGCATTTGACCAAAGTTGAGCTTTCCGTCTGCAAAGCGGGCGGCCAGCAGGTTGAATATGCGCGCATTACGCTGGAAGAGGTATTAGTGACCTCCGTGCAGTACACCGGTGCGGATAATGGCGACACCGTTGGCGTAACTTACGCGTTCCAGGCTGCGAAAGTGAAACAGCAGTACTGGGAACAGTCTTCTTCTGGTGGTAAAGGCGCTGAAACCAGTGCCGGCTGGAATATCAAAGAAAACAAAGAAGCGTAAGGTCTTTTGCAGCGATCCCGAAAGGGATCGCTGAAAGAGCGAAGGGGAGCGTATGGCAAATTACTTCATCTCCATAAAACGTCTCTGGTAGTCATTAGAAAGGGACGGGTCATGCTCAAGACATTCGTAATTATTACCACGGTATTTTTTGCTTCACTTTCCACAGCCGCAGAACAGACCCTGCATCAGGGTATTCTTCAGGCTTATTGGTTACCCGTATGGAGCGATGATGGTCAGCGAAATACGCCAGAACTGAAATACCGTTATTTCGTGACTACGGATGGCGACAATGTTGAGAAAGTCATCAATCTTAATGTTGATAACAAAGACGCTGAATCTGAGCCACTCACACGTTACTTTTCCCCTATTCCATTGGAATTTTTGACCTGGAAAGAGGGACACATCGAACGTGCTGGTGCTATCACGGTTGATAAACTTACGGGGTCGACAGAGTACGATCATCGTTACTTTACTGGTGAGTTGACGCATTTCAAACCTGCGGCTAAAAACGCTATTGATACCGATAAACTTGAAAAAAACGCAGGTTGTGAAGCCTTTCCCTGGATGATGACCTATACCCTGAAATCTGGGTTAAAGAATAAATATTTCAGGCAGCAACCTGATGCCGGGGCGAAAGATTTACAGCCTGCCACTCCCGGAACGCCACTGGTAAAAATCAGAACAATCAACCCTAACTGGATTGAGGTTGCGGTACGTGATGAAGACAAACCCGGCCTGCTGGGCGAGGCGCGGGGATTTATTAAACTTAATGATCTACAACCCATTAATTAAGCCACTGATTCCTGGCTTCACTGGCATTTTTATTTTCCAGCACCAGCGTTATCAGAATTGACCCTTTTCGGAACGCTAATAACTCCAGCAGGAATACGCTATGCGATTCACAATAGTTACCAATAAACCCGGTCATCAACCTCCGCAAAGCCGCTGCGATTTTTATCCGCCGGGAGGCACCATTGGACGCGGAACGGACAATAACCTGGTGCTGCCGGACAACGAGCGCGCCATATCGCGCCTGCAGGCGATCGTACATATCGCCGGGAACGGTGAATGCCGCATTACTAACCGTGGCAACGTGACCCGAGTCGTGCTCAACGACATTCCGCTGGAGCGAGGCCGCCAGGTTGAATTGCAGGATGGCGACATCCTGGATATTGACGAATACCGCATTGAAGTCACCGACCTGATTCTGGACACCCAGCCGGTCAGCCGTATGGCGGCGAATGTGCAGGCAGGACTTACGCCCGATCCGACTCCGGTGGAGAAAAAAGAGAACGCCACCACCGCCGTGCCAACGGAGATCTGGGATAGTCTGATGCAGGAATTTTCCATTTCCGACAGCATCTCCAGTAACCGTGCGAAACCAGAACCCCAGGCGCTCAATCCGTTTGCCGCGCCGAAAGAACCGGAGCGTAACCCGGAAGACCCGCTGGCCTTGCTGAGTAAAAACGATGCCGCCGCCGCGCCGCGCTCGATCGACACGGACAAATTGTTTAACGACGAACCGCTGTTTAAAAATGACAGCATCTTCGCCGATGCCACGCCGTCAACGCTGGTGCCACCCGTAGAGCCCACGGTCAAACAGGACGCACCCGCGCCGGATGAACTGGATCCGTTAGCCCTGTTTGGCGGTAGCGGCGCGAGCACGCAGCAGGCACGTGATGACGACCCGCTGGGATTACTCAGTGGCGCTGTGCCGCTAAGCCATGCAGACGATATTGCCCCGTCTGAGCCGAAGAAAGCGGAACCGACCTGGCAAGCGCCTATCCCGCCGCAGCCTGAACCGGTAGTACCCCGTGACGACATTGTGCCGCCCACCACGCCAGAAGAAGATGTACAGCCGTTGTTTGTTGCCCCGGAACCCGTGGTACCGGAAGCCAGCAGCGAGGTGCCGGAATATGTCGCCATTACGTTACCTACGCCACAGACCGTACAGCGTGCCGCCGCGCAGACGCCGAAAGGGCGCTTGCGGATCGATCCGGTGCAGAGCGAAAGCGCGCAATTCGCAACGACCAGCAGCGGCGAGGGCAGCGGTGATGTGCTTAAAGGCGAACTACTGGATGCGCTGCTTGAGGGGATGGGGCTCAGTGATATGCAGCCCACGCCGCAGTTTGATCGGGAAAATATGCGCCAGCTCGGACAGATGCTGAGCATGTTTTCGCAAGGGACAGTGGCGCTGTTGTCATCACGCTCAATCCTTAAACGTGGGGTCAAAGCGGACATGACGATGGTGCTCGACGACGCCAACAACCCGTTTAAATTGCTGCCTTCCGGTAAAACCGTGCTGATGCAGATGTTCGGTACCCGTATGCCTGGCTTTATGCCGCCGAAAAAATCGGTGCGCGATGCGCTGATCGACTTGCAGGCTCACCAGTTGGGGATGATCTCCGGCATTCGCGCCATTATTGCCGCCATGCTGCAATCCTTTAACCCGGAACTGCTGGAAGAGGACGCCAAACGCGACGGGGCGACGGCGCGCCTTGGCATGCTCTCGAATCGCAAAGCGGCGCTGTGGGACTATTTTGTGCGTTCTTACGCACAAACGGCTGGTGAAATCGATGACGACTTCCACACGCTCTTTGGCGAAGCTTTCCTGCACGCTTACGACATGGAAGTCAACCAGTACAAAGATTCACAAAGCGCATCGGAAGAACAACAATGAATATCAGCACCGCCTCAATGTCCCGACAGGGCGCGCGTGCGAGTAACCAGGATCAAACCGGTGAAAGCATTGGCGAACGCGCCGCATGTTTCGTGGTATGCGACGGTATTGCCGGGCTTCCCGGCGGCGATGTGGCGGCCGAGCTCGCCCGCAATGCCATCATTACCCGCTTCGATGGCGATCAGCATCTGAATGCGCAATACATTCGCGAGTATATCTACGAAGCCAACAACGCCATTCGCACCGAACAAAAAGCGGCTGAGCAATTTCAGCGTATGGGCACCACCATGGTGAGCCTGTTTATTGACCGCGATTACCATCTGGCCTACTGGGTGCATGCGGGAGACAGCCGACTTTACCTCTTTCGCCGCGGTTGGCTGTACCACGTCACGACCGATCATAGTCTGGTACAACAGATGAAGGACGCCGGACACCAGACCGATGGCATCAACAGCAACTTACTCTATTTCGCGTTGGGACTGGGTGACGATGAACGCGAAGCCAGCTACAGCGATGTGGTGCCGATTGAAGATGGCGATGTGTTTTTGCTCTGCACTGACGGTTTCTGGCACGGAGTGAGCGAAGAGCAGATGAAACAGTCCCTTCATATGGTGAACACCCCCCATGAATGGCTGACATTAATGAATCAGATACTGCTGCGTACCAACGTGGAAAGTCGTGATCAGCAGGACAATTACAGCGCTGTGGCAGTGTGGGTAGGTGCCCCGCAGGACACCACGCTTCTGCACTCGCTGGCGCAAGCGTCGCAGTTTTTCCCTCTTCGTGATTGATACAGGCTTACAAGGAATTTTATGAAACTTTGGCTTCCGGGGCTGGCGCTGTTCGCGGTCTGTTTTGGCGCTCAGGCTGAAAACTACCGTATCGTGCAGTCTCCTACACAAAAACTGGATATCTGGATCGACGACATCGCGGATAACTCGCCGAAAAGCTGGTGTGCACGGGAATTACCGCTGCGTATCGTGGCGAATGGCGATAAAAAAGTCACTGTGCTCGATAGCTTTATGCCGCGTCTGGGCGCGCTGCTCGAAAACCAGTGCGGCACCTTAACGCTGGTGCGCTGGAAATTAACCGATGCGCAAAACAACACGCTGGCCCAGGGGACCGCAAGCAAAGCGAAAGACTGGGCGCCTGTGGTGACGCCGGCGGCTGCGACGACCACTCCGCCGCCAGCGGCAAATAGCACCAGTGGATTACAACTGCCGGAAGGACGACCTGAAGATAACTCGCCTGTGGCGAACCGCACGCCGTGGCAGGAGTTTACTCTCCAGGATGGCTGTCATCTGCGTACCTTCTGGCAGGGCGACAGCAGCAGTCCGGCGCTGTTTATCCCGGCTAAAGACGACGGTAAATGTGAGAAGGGTGGCTGGCTCAATGGCCGCAGTGATGTAAGCCAAATCAGCAACGGCATTGAGCGTAAAACCACGATGACCTTTGTTCATGGTTTCCCGGTAAGCGGTCTGAGCGACAGTGCGGACGCTGACCGTTTATTGATAACTACCGTCAATAACGAGCGGATGGTCGCCAGCGAAGGCAGCCTCGGTCAAAGCTGGATGATCCTGCCTTATGTCCCTTCTCTGAGCGGCTGGCAGGCGAACGGCACCGTGGCGGTCGAAGTTTCGCGCGAACTGGTGAACGATCAGGCCCGGCTGCAGGCACGGCTTGATGAGGTCCGCAAAGTCTGGACCCCGTGGTTCGCCCCGGGTACGACGCTCAATATTTTGCTGATTGACTCCCTGCGCCCGCAACTGCGTGACCCGGCGGTCGGTACCTATAAGGCTGTGCATTAATTTTCCCCCTCACCCTAACCCTCTCCCTCAAGGGAGAGGGGACCGATCGGATGCTTACCGGGGCTACGGTGCCTCCAGGGGAGAGGGAACCGATCGGGCGCTTCGCCGCGTAGCCCGGATAAGGCGTCTGCGCCGCCATCCGGGAGGATCCCCGGTGGCGCGATGCTTCCCGGGGCTACGGTATGAGGGTGTGCGGTGAGAGAAAAAACCCACCATTTCATTTGTCTTACACTGAGGAGCGGTGATGAACACACTAGAGCAACAACTCGCGGGAGAATCACTCCGGGAGAGTCTGGGGCAACTGGAAAACCGCATTCGCAAGCAGCCAGGCGATGCCGACCTGCGAGCGGCCTTTACGCAAATGCTTTGCCTTGAGGGCAACTGGCCGCGCGCGCTGGCGCAGCTCAAAAGCTGGCTGGCGCTGACGCCGCAGGCGCAACCGACCATTACCTTGCTTGAGCAGACCATCAATGGCGAACGTCAGCGCGTGGAAGTGATGGCCGGACGGGCGCGTCCAACAATGCCGGATAAACACTGGCCATGGCTGGCGGCAATGGTTGCCGCCCTCGATCTCTCCGCCACCGAAGCCTGCTCGCATCGCATTGGCGCGCTGGAACAGGCCGAAGCGATTCCCGGTGAACTGACCTTACAGGATGGCACCACCCACAGCTTCGACTGGTTGATGGATGGCGACTGTCGCTTTGGCCCGGTCTGCGAAGCCATCGTCAACGGGCGCTACTTCTGGCTGCCATTCAGCGCGATTGAAGAGATGGAGTTTCAGCCCCCGGCGAGCGTCATCGACCTGGTCTGGCGACACACACGCATCCGCCTGCATGACGGCAGCGAGCAAGTTTGTCAGATCCCGGCGCGCTATCCGCTGGACAATCAGGTCGAAGACCGTTTCCTGCTGTCGCGCACAACCGAGTGGCAACCGCTGCCAGGCGAGGAGCCCCATTATATGGGACGCGGCCAAAAGGTATGGCTTAACGATACGGCGGAATATCCGCTGCTCGATTTATCCAGCCTGCGTTTTGCACAAGGCGAAGTCCATGAGTAGTCAGCCCCAGGATGACCGCGATCTGTTGCGCAGCGGCTGGCGCGCCAGAACCGGCAAAGAATCGCCAGGGGCGCGCGACAAAATGCAGCCGTCATTGCTGGACCGCCTGACCGATGATGCGCCGGATAAAAAGCAGGAACCGGTCAACAGCAATCTGGTCTCGCACAATGCGCTGCGTCGCCACGTACTGCGTGATCTGCAGTGGTTGTTCAATACCATCAATAACGAGGCGCAAAACGATCTCTCAAGACTGAGTCACGTGCGCCGCTCGGTCGCCAATTTTGGCGTAGCGCCACTGGCCGGTCAGCGCATGTCTGACATTGAATGGCAGGATATCCAGCGCAAGCTCACCGACGCTATTTTGCATTTCGAACCACGAATTTTGCCGCAGGGGCTGATGGTGCGTTGCATCTCCGATACAAAGTCGCTGGATCTGCACAACGTCTTGTCGATTGAAATCAAAGGCCGCCTGTGGTGCGTGCCGTATCCGTTATCCTTTTTGTTTCGCACCGATGTCGACCTGGAAAATGGCCATTTCGAGTTAAAAGATGTGGGGTAAGCGTGGAGAGTAAATTACTCGAGTATTACAACCGCGAACTGGCCTGGCTGCGAGAAATGGGCCAGGAGTTTGCCGGCCGCTATCCGAAAGTGGCGGGGCGGTTGGGGATGCAGGGCATGGACGTCGCCGACCCATATGTCGAGCGTCTGATGGAAGGGGTCGCCTTTTTGACCTCCCGCGTGCAGCTCAAGATGGACGCCGAGTTTCCCCGCTTCTCTCAGCGTCTGCTGGAGATGATCGCGCCAAACTACCTTGCGCCCACCCCGTCAATGGCCATTGCCGAACTACAGCCTGACCCGGCGAAAGGGGATTTAAGTAAAGGCTTTGTGGTGCCGCGCGGCACCATGATGGACAGCCAGACGCTCAAGAAAAATGGCGTCACCTGCAGTTACACCACCGCGCATGATGTGACACTCCTGCCGCTGAGCATTAGCGCGGTCGAACTGGGCGGCGTGCCCGCCGACCTGCCGCTGTTGCGTATCGGCCTCGGCCAGAGCGGCGCGGTGAGCGCGCTGCGGATCCGGCTGCGCTGTGACGGTCCGGTGAAGCTCTCCCACCTTGATTTTGACCGCGTGGAGTTCTTTTTAAGCGGCCCGGATATGCAGGCACTGCAACTGCTGGAGCTGCTGATGGCGCATCAGGTCGGAGCGCTGGCGCTGATTCCCGGTACTTCAACTGCGCCGCTGGTTCTGCCGGAAGACGCTATACGCCAGGAAGGGTTCGAGTCCGATCAGGCGCTGTTGCCGGACGATTTGCGTAACTTTGACGGTTACCGTCTGCTACAGGAATATTTTGCTTTTCCGTCGCGCTTCCTCTTTTTCAGCCTGAAAGGGCTGCGTCCGCTGCTGGCGCAGAGCGGTGATGCCACCACCTTTGACATCATCATTCTGCTGGATAAAGCCGACGATCAGCTTGAGCGTGTGGTGGATAAAAACCATCTGGCGCTGCACTGCACCCCGGTGGTGAACCTGTTCGCCAAAGTGGCGGAACGACAAAAACTCAGCGACAGCCAGCACGAATACCATCTGGTGGTCGATAACATTCGTCCGATGGATTACGAAATTTACGCCGTCACCCGCATTCATGCCAGCGTCGACGGGCAGCGTGATGAACAAGAGTTCCGCCCGTTCTGGCGTAGCCAGAGCCAGGATAATGGCAACTACGGCGCTTACTTTTCACTGCGCCGCGAACAGCGCGGCCTGTCGGAACATGCCCAGCGCTACGGTACGCGTACCGGGTATATCGGCTCGGAAGTGTTTGCCTCGCTGGTGGATGAACAACACGCCCCCTGGCGCGATGACCTGCGTTACATCACCGCTGAGGTGCTGTGTACCAGCCGCGACCTGCCGTTAATGCTTCAGCAGGAGATGGGCAAATTTGTGCTGCCGGACTCACTGCCGGTTAAAAATCCATATTTGCGTAAAGGGCCAACGCCCCCGCGTCCGGCGCTGGCGGAAGGGTTCAGTACCTGGCAACTGGTCAGTCAGCTACAGATGAATTACCTGAGCCTGATGGACGGCGAAGAAGGGCAAGGGGCAGCGGCACTTCGGCAATTGCTGGGCCTCTATACCCGGCTGGCGGAAGCACCGGTGGCCAGACAAATTGATGGTGTCCGCCAGTGCGTACTGCGGCCGGTACACCGCCGGGTACCGGAACCGGGGCCGATTGTTTTCGCCCGTGGAGTGAGTATCTCGCTGACGGTAGATGAACAAGCCTTTTCCGGTTTTAGTCCGTGGCTGTTCGGCAGCGTGCTGGAACGCGTGTTCGCACGGCTGGTGGCGATCAACAGCTTTACCGAATTCACACTCAATAGTCAGCAGCGCGGTGAAGTGGGCTACTGGCCACCGCGCATGGGCAAAAGGGCGCTGATATGAGTGAAACGCTGGCTCGTCTGGCTCCCGTGAAGCGGGCAACCGCCATGCCGCCGTCATTCTGGCAGAACGTGATGGCGGCACCCTGGCGCTACGATCTGTTTACCCTGTTACGCCGTGTTGACGCCCAGGGGGGCGAGCGTTATCCGCTCGGTCGCGCGCCGCTGCCGCGCTTTGAACCTCTGCGTATTGGTCAGAAACCGTCGCTCGGGTTTGCCCCTTCTACACTGGCAGAGGTGCGTCAACGCGACCAGTCATCTCTGTATGATGTGTCGATTTTAAGTTTTGGTCTGTTCGGGCCGAACGGGCCGTTGCCGCTGCATCTGACAGAGTATGCGCGCGAGCGGTTGGATCACCATCAGGATGAGAGTCTGACGGCGTTTGCTGACCTGTTTCATCACCGCCTGACGCTCCTGTTTTATCGTGCCTGGGCGGATGCGCAGCCAACGGTTTCACTCGATCGCGCGGACAACAAACGTTTCGAACGGTATATCGCTTCGCTTATCGGCATGGGGCAGCCGGGGCAACTGGAAAAAGGCTCGCTGAGTCCGCATGCCCGTTTCGCCCTGGCCGGACATTTAACGCGTAACGGTCGCGACCCGGAAGGGCTGGAAAAAATCCTGCGCGCTTACTTCAATGTGCCCGTGAAAGTCGTGACCAACGTTCCACAATGGATGCCTCTGGGTGAGCGAGAAAGAGCGCGGCTACAGGGCGGGCGGCGTGCGCCGCGCCTGGGTGAATCGGCCTTTCTGGGCGCGGCGGTACGCGATGTCGCGCATAACTTTCGTATTGAACTGGGGCCGCTGGATGCCGAAACCTATCGTCATTTTCTGCCCGGCGAGGACTGGGTAACCCGGCTTCGCGACTGGGTTCGTCAGTATCTCGGCATTGAGTATCAATGGTCACTGCGCGTGTTGTTACAGCGTCAGGATGTGACCGGTGCGGCGCTGGGCGGCTCAGGGCGCCTGGGCTACAGCGCCTGGCTGGGTATGCAGCCGCAGCCGCATGCACGCGGTGATTTGGTTTTCAGTCCGGAGCGGTGATCCCTCACTGTCTCCCAGGCGTTATCTCTTACATTCACGGAATCGATCATGTCAGAAATTAGCCGTGCCGTGCTCTTCGGCAAACTGGATACGCTGTTATTTTCCTCGCTGGAAAGCGCCACCGCCTTTTGCAAGCTGCGCGGTAATCCGTATGTGGAACTGGTTCACTGGTTGCATGCGTTAATGCAACAAGACCAGGGGGATCTCCAGCAGGTGATCCGTCATTTTTCATTGAGCGAGGAAGCCTTAACGAAGGATATCGTCCACGCGCTGGATAGTCTGCCGCGCGGTGCAAGTTCCGTCTCCGATCTGTCTGAGCATATTGATAACGCGGTCGAACGCGCCTGGGTCTACGGTTCGCTGAAATTTGGTGTCAACCGTATTCGCGGCGGCCACTTGCTGATTGGTTTATTAAAAACCTGGAGCCTGGCAACGGTATTAAAAGGTATCTCGTCGCAGTTTGAACGGGTGCGTGTTGATGCACTCCTCGATGATTTTGACGCCATTTTTGCCGACAGCAAAGAAGCCTCGCAGTCTGTCGCTGTGCCGGAAAGTGCAGCCGCCGCGCCAGCACGTCAGGGAAGTCTGGCGCAGTATGGGCAGGATCTCACCGCACGGGCGCGTGACGGCAAAATCGATCCGGTGGTCGGGCGTGATGAGGAGATCCGCCAGATGGTGGATATCCTGATGCGCCGCCGTCAGAACAACCCGCTGCTTACTGGCGAAGCCGGGGTCGGTAAAACTGCGGTGGTTGAAGGGCTGGCGCTACGCATTGCCGCAGGCGACGTGCCGGAACCGCTGCGTGATGTGCAGTTGTGGTTGCTCGACATCGGCATGTTGCAGGCTGGCGCGAGCATGAAAGGGGAATTTGAGGCCCGTTTGCAGGCGCTGATCAACGAAGTGCAGTCCAGTCCCGTGCCGATCATGCTGTTTATTGATGAGATCCACACCCTGATTGGCGCGGGGGGGCAGCAAGGAACGGGCGATGCCGCTAACCTGCTCAAACCTGTGCTGGCGCGTGGCCAGTTGCGCACCATCGGCGCGACGACCTGGGCTGAATATAAAAAATACATCGAAAAAGACCCGGCGCTGACCCGTCGCTTCCAGACAGTGCAAGTAGCTGAGCCGGATGAAGAAAAAGCGGTACTGATGCTACGAAGCACCGTCTCGGCGCTGGAAACACACCATCGGGTGCTGTTGTTAGATGAAGCCGTGGTGGCTGCGGTTAAGTTATCCCATCGTTATATCCCGGCACGCCAGTTGCCCGATAAAGCCGTGGCGCTGCTCGATACCGCCTGTGCGCGTGTTGCGGTAAGCCTTAGTGCGCCGCCACCGCAACTGGAAGATTGTCTGCACCGCATTGCCGGGCTGGATGTCGAGATAGAGATCGCCGGGCGCGAGGCGCGCATGGCAGCCGGCGATGAAAGCCGCGTGGCAACGCTACAGGCCGAACGCCAGCGTCTTGGCGACGTGCGCGATGCCCTGACCCAGCGCTGGCAGCAGGAACAGGAGCATGTGGATGAGATTATCCGCCTGCGTCGCGCGCTCAGCCAGGCGGCGGAGGAGGAACATCCGGCGCTGCGTAATGAACTGGAACAGCAACAGCAGGCGCTGCGCGAGGTTCAGGGCGATACGCCGCTGCTGTTTGCCGCCGTCGATGCCAATATTGTTGCCGCGGTGGTCTCTGACTGGACCGGGATCCCGCTGGGCCGGATGGTGAAAAATGAAATCGACGCGGTGCTGAAACTGGCAGATACCCTCAATGAGCGGGTCATTGGTCAGCACCACGGTCTGGAGGCCATTGCCCGCCGGGTGCGTACCTCCCGTGCCCGGCTGGATGATCCGAATAAACCGGTTGGTGTATTTATGTTGTGTGGCCCCTCAGGTGTCGGGAAAACCGAAACCGCACTGGCGCTGGCGGAGTCGCTCTACGGGGGGGAACAGAATGTGATCACCATTAATATGAGTGAATTCCAGGAGGCGCATACCGTCTCCACCCTGAAAGGCGCACCTCCGGGCTACGTGGGTTACGGGGAAGGGGGCGTGCTAACCGAGGCCGTGCGCCGTCGCCCGTATAGCGTGGTGCTGCTCGATGAAATCGAAAAAGCGCACCCGGATGTCCATGAAATCTTCTTCCAGGTATTTGATAAAGGCTGGATGGAAGATGGCGAAGGGCGACATATCGATTTCCGTAACACCATCATTATTCTGACGTCGAATGTGGGGACCGATCTTATCAGCGGTATGTGCGCTGACCCGGAACTGTTGCCGGATCCCGACGCGCTGCGTGATGCATTGCGTCCCCCATTACTTAAGGTTTTCCCCCCTGCGCTGTTAGGCCGCCTGTTGGTGGTACCGTACTACCCCTTGAGCGAAGCGATGCTCGCGTTGATTGTGCGTCTGCAAATCAAACGCATCCAGCGTCGTCTTGAGGAGAACCACGGTATTATTTCTGAGGTGGATGAAAGCGTCATCACGCAAATCGTCCAGCGCTGTACGGAGGTTGAATCGGGCGGCCGAATGGTCGATGCGATCCTGACCAACACGTTGTTGCCACAAATGAGTCAGCTTTTGCTCGACGCCAGCGCGCGCGACGAGAAATACCGACGTTTACACGTCACCTTTGCACAGGGCGAGTTTCACTGTCAGTTTGCGGCGTAATGCCATTATCAAGAGAGTTTTCCATTATGACGGATCACGAAAACAACCGGACTGTACCGAACGCACTGCCGACGGGATACCGCTTTAATGAGTTCGAAATCAAAGAGGTGATTGGCGGTGGCGGTTTCGGCATTGTCTACCGTGCCTGGGATCATCAACTCGAACGCACTATAGCCATTAAAGAGTTCATGCCCTCAACGCTTGCGGTACGCAATGACGACATGACGCTGGTGTTGCGTAGCGAGCGCTTTGGTAAGGCCTTTTCCGCCGGACTGAACAGCTTTATCCAGGAAGCGCGTCTGCTGGCGCGTTTTAATCACCCAAACCTGCTGCACGTGTTGCGTTTCTGGGTGCAAAACGACACCGCCTACATGGGGACGGTTTTTTACAGCGGTACCACGCTCTCCCGTTTGCGCGAAAAGAACCCGCAGATGATCAACGAAGCATGGATCCGTCGTACGTTGCCGATGCTGCTCGGGGCGATCAAAACCATCCACGACGAAGGGTATCTGCACCGCGATATCTCACTGGATAACATTCAGATTCAGGATAACGGTCTGCCGGTTCTGCTGGATTTCGGCTCTGCCCGCCGCAGTATTGGCTCGGTATCCGACGAAACGGAAACCATGCTGCGCCCAGGCTATGCGCCGATTGAACAATACACTGACGATAACGAAAGTGAGCAGGGGCCGTGGACAGATATCTACGCCCTTGGCGCCGTGCTCCATACGCTGATCGTGGGTTCACCGCCGCCGGTGAGCGTGGTGCGTAGCATTCAGGATGGCTATCAGCCGCTGGCGCATCGCCATCTGCCCGGTTACTCCCCGTCATTGTTGCAGGCGGTGGACAAGGCGCTGGCGCTGAAAATGGAAGACCGCCCGCAGACTATCGACGAGTTTGCAGCGCTGCTCGAAATGCCGGTCGCCGGACTTGATGACGTGCTGAGCGTGAAAAAGCCAGGGACCATGCTGGTTCCCATTGAAGAAGTGGAAGATAAACCGGGCGTGCTGGACTGGCGGCGTTACAAAGTGCCAGGGCTGGTGGCGGCCGGGGTGCTGGTCGGCCTGATCGCCGGCGGCGTACTGTTCCATCAGAGCGATGCGCCGCAGGAGAATGCGGATCAGAGTGCCAGCGCCGGGGCTACCAATAACTCTGTCGCGCCAGCCACGCCGGCCTCCCGGCCTGCACAAAACACGACGCCGGCTTCGACGCCGCCAGCGGCAACGCCCGCCACAACAGCGCCTGCACGCGATACGGCGTCGACTGCTCCGGCGCAAACCGCACCTGTCGCGGCAGATAAACCCGCCGCAACCACGCCGCCTGCGGCGATTGCACAGGTCTATGTGCGCATGAATGAGGGGGAAAAACTGACCCTTAACGGGGAATCTCAGTCGATAACACCGGCCAGCAATGGTTTTGCGACCCTGAAACTGCAGCCGGGCCAGTATGCGCTGGTGTTGCAGGGTAACGGTCAGACCCGTCGCCAGACGTTAAATATCACCAGTGCAGGTACCTGGCTGGTAAATCCGCAACCGTAGGTTCTTCTCTGCCGGTACGAAATAGCGCGCCGGCAGACCATCGGTTGCATAAAAATAAATGTGGCAATGCCCTATACAGCCAAAGACCGAACTATGAATGCATTTACACACACTGTTGATGGTGGCAATGAATTTACGTTTGTCGTGTCTCGCGCCAGTGCAAATGCCGACGATAAAGTACACGCTGTCGCCGCCAGAACGCTTCGCGAACTAAAAGATACGCTTACGGATTTTTATCTTGAGTCGACGCAAATGTTGACGGTTGATGGCTACCCGGCCGTTGAGCTTTTCTATCAATTTAAAAATGATTATCGCGTTATCTTCCAGCGTCAGACCCTTATTTTACTGGACGCAGCACCTGCCGGAAAAAAACTGGTGAGCTATGTGGCGACCTGTCCGGGGGAATTTAACGAACGTCACCAGCAGCAATATCAGGAAATTATTCAGAGTATTAAGTTTCATCGTGGGAAGTAGTGCCTGGAACGTCGACATGACCGCAATAATGAACATTACCGGAACGAGTTCCTATGTAATTCTGGATAGGGATGGCAGGAAAATTAAAGCGCAAGGGGAGAGGGTTATCGGTGGTTTTTACGCCGAGATAAACAGCATGCAGCAGTTTGAACCGCCGCATGAAAAAACACCACTCACTGATGAAATAAAACAGCAATATATGGATGAGGCGATTAAAAAAACGGCAGGCTCACAAATGGTGATCCATTTCGTTTAATTGCCATTGCGCTATGTTGTCATATTCGCCAGGAATTTTCCTAAAATAAGTGCCTGTTGCCCTTTGCTGATAGTAATTAACAGGCAAAGCGGTAGCCATCGCCCACTTTTGTAATATCCTCACAGACTGACTGGTTGATTATATTTGTCGCTCGGGCACGATAATTAATGATTGCACCTGGTTCTTCATGCTTTTTGTAACGGAATTAACCTTATGCACAATCGTATTACCGTACAGCTCCCCGTAGACGGGCTACTGTTCTGGAAACTATCAGGGCGTGAAGCGCTGTCAGAACCTTACGCGCTTGGCCTGACGCTGCTGGGCACCGATGCGCGAATGGACCGCAGCCAGCTGCTGGGGAAATCCGTCACTGTTACCATTCCCGGGCAGGATATGACGACGCCAAGATACCTGAACGGCAAAGTGACCCGTGTGGCGGTCAGCGCCGTGGAGCTGTCCGGTACCCGTTATGCGGTCTACCAGCTTAATGTTGAATCCGACTTGTGGCCGATGCAGCGCGACCGTAACCTGCGCATCTTCCAGGGGCAGACGGTACCGCAAATCGTCAAGACCCTGCTTTCTGAAAGTAAGGTTAATGTTGAAGACAAACTGAGCGAGAGTTACCGCGTCTGGGATTACTGCGTACAGTATCAGGAGAGCAGTTTCGACTTTATCAGCCGCCTGATGGAACTGGAGGGCATCAGCTACTTCTTCCGTCATGAATCCGGTCGGCACGTCATGGTGCTGACCGATGCCGCCAGCCAGCATCAACCGTTTGCCGGTTATGAATCCATTCCCTACCATGTGACGCCATCCGGCGGCAGCACCGATGAAGAGGGGATCAGCCAGTGGGCGCTGACCGACAGCGTGACGCCGGGGATCTACAGCCTGGATGATTATGATTTCCGCAAGCCGAATGCCTGGCTGTTTCAGGCGCGCCAGAATCCGAACTCGCCAGAACCCGGCAGCATTAACGTTTATGACTGGCCGGGACGCTTTGTTGACCATGGACACGGTGAATTCTATGCCCGCATTCATCAGGAACGCTGGCAGGTTGAGCACCAGCAGATACAGGGTAGTGCCACCGCGCTGGGTATCGCGCCAGGACATACTTTTACCCTTTATAACGCCCCCTTTTTCAGCGATAACGCGGAATACCTGACCACCGAAGCCAACTACTGGCTGGAAGAGAATGCCTACGCCAGCGGTGGGGGGACGGAAACAATGCACCGTATTGATTTCACGGTCATTCCTTCGTCGGTCACATACCGTCCGGCGCAAAAAACGGCCTGGCCGCGTACCTATGGGCCGCAGACTGCGAAAGTCGTCGGTCCGCAGGGAGAAAGTATCTGGACCGATCGCTATGGTCGGGTGAAGGTGAAGTTTCACTGGGACAGGCAGGCAAAAGGCGACGATACCAGCTCTTGCTGGGTGCGTGTTTCCAGCGCCTGGGCAGGTCAAGGCTTTGGCGGCGTGCAGATCCCGCGTGTCGGCGATGAAGTGGTGGTCGATTTTATTAACGGTGACCCGGACAGACCCATTATTACCGGGCGTGTTTATAACGAAGCCAGTATGCCGCCGTGGGATCTGCCCGGCGATGCCACCCGCATGGGCTTTATGACCCGCAGCAAGGATGGCAGCATCGATAATGCCAGCTTCCTGTTTTTTGAAGACAGTCCGGGTAATGAATCGGTGCAGATGCACTCCGAGAAAGACATGATGGTGTCGGTCGAGAATGATCAGACGGTCAATATCGACGGTAACCGGGCGACGACGATCAAAAAGACTCAGACGGACACTGTTACAGGAGCGGTAAGCCTTACGTATCAGGATATCTGGAATACAACAGTGACCAACGCTGTGACCAGTACGTTTAATGGTGGTGAGACCACGACAATACAGAAAGGGCGCAAACTTGATATCACCAGCGGAGGTGATGCAGTAACGGTGAAAGGTGGACGTACCACTGAGATTACTGGTGATGAATTGCAGCATGTGACGGGTAAATTCATGCAGCGAATTGATAATGGCCTTGAAACCGTTATTCAGGGAGGGCAAGCGGAGACCATTACCGGTGGGGTGATCATCAATGTGAACTCCGGTAATTGGGAGCAGAACGTTAATTCTGGTACGATTACCATTACTAGCCCACATGATATTACGTTAAAAAGTGCGACTAATATTAATCTTGACGCACCAAAATCGTCTTATACGATAGCCGGCTTTAAAGAAACGTTAACAGGAAATAGTGCAAGCGTCACTGGTGCATCGGAAAGTTTGACTGGGTTTGCAATGGATATTAAAACCGCTTCTGTTGGTTGGACCCATACAGCAGTAAGTCGCAACGTTATTTCTTTTAGTCACAAAACATTTGAAAGTAAAAACTCTCCGATGGAGGTTACACAAATAAAAGCATTGGTTACATCAGGTGCGTTACACTGGAGTTCCAAATTATTAACCATGTTTGTTTAAGATCGGGAGATAGAAGTGGAATTTAGTTCAAAGTGGTTTTATGTTTTATTTGCCGCTTGCATATTTGTGATTATTGTCGTTGTTCGTGACTTGCGAGAGAGTTTTATACCACTCATAAAGAATGGGGCAATGCAAGATTCGGTAATGAAAAAAGGAATCGCAGTTAATGCGGATATTGTTGCGGCCCAACAAACTTCCATGTGGGATGGTGGGAAGCCTGTCTATCGGATAACGGTTAAATTCAAAACTCGGGAAGGGGATGAGTTTGAAGCCAGTATCTTGAGACCGCTTACTTTTGAAGAAATTGATCGTTTTAAGGCAGGAAATGGCACGACCATAAAATACGATCCAAAAAATCCGAAACGCATCGCCATCTATGACAGACCATTGATTTTGGGTGATAACTAGCGCGACAGTGATATTCTGAATTTCTGCTTTTAATTTGGTATGTTTCTTTATGCATTTACATGGTTTATATATTCAATGAATAAAAATTGTCATAGATAGCCAATGCTTATCGAGTCCAGATGATGACTACTTTTTCAGAATATTCAAATCTAATAGCGCTGGGCGTGATGCTGGTTTTTATTTTTATCTGCCTTAAGGGATTGAAGGGGCAAAAAGAAGATGTTACAGAAATAAAATACTGGTTATCGAGAGATAAATGGCAGGGCGAGGCGACGACGGCAACATTGCGCGAGTGGAAACAGACTTCCACAACGCATAATTTTGATTATTTCTTTATTGTTATCTTTGATGCAAATCTGGAGGGTGGGGTGAAACAATATAAAGCGGCTGCCGCGCTAAACGTATCTGAAATCCCCCAGCTTAAAAAAGGGATGCCCATTGTGATTAAATATCAGGGTGTTCCGCCAAAGAAAATGGCGGTACTGAGCATGCAAGCTGAGCATTGATGATAAATATGAGATATGTTACAGATGTCATCGTATTCACCGTCCTGGCTTTCTTTGCCTATGTTATTGTGTCTTTGCTCATCAGGGATGCCAAAAATAAGAAAATCAAAGAGGGGATAGCGGCGGATGGCGTCAATACTACGGGGGTTATCACTGATGTATCCAGTCGCTCTGGCGGGAACTCAGGGTTTATTAACATCACGGTAAGTTTTGACTATGAGAGTGAGACGGGTAAAAAAATCAGTGGTAAAGCTGATGCGGTAATTGATGTAATGAGTATCAATAAATATCAGCCCAGTGAAGCCATTGCTTTAAGATATTCGAGAAAAGAACCTGAAAAAGTGATCGTGGATATTCCAAACCCTCTTCTGAAACGTCGCTGATTATCATTGTGGGAAAAACCATGGTTAGCTAAGCGGCTTACCCACAAATCGATAAGGTAATATATTCAATGAATAAATCAAATTGGCATAAATAGCCAATGCTTATCGAGTCCAGAT
Organism: Phytobacter ursingii; assembly: GCA_901456055.1. Classification (GTDB taxonomy): domain Bacteria; phylum Pseudomonadota; class Gammaproteobacteria; order Enterobacterales; family Enterobacteriaceae; genus Phytobacter; species Phytobacter ursingii. The sequence goes on along the minus strand of CABDWT010000018.1, from coordinate 393,844 downwards.
GATGACTGCTTTATCAGAATATTCAAATTTAATAGCACTGAGCGTGATGCTGGTTTTTATCTTTGTTTGCCTGAGAGGATTAAAGGGACAAAAAACTGATGTTATGGAAATTAAGTACTGGTTATCGAGAGACAAGTGGCAAGGTGAGGTGACGACGGCGACATTGCGGGAATGGAAACAGACTTCCACAATGCATAACTTTGATCTTTTCTTTATCGTTACCTTTGATGCAAATCTGGAGGGTAGGGTGAAACAATATAAAGCGGCTGCCGCGCTAAACGTATCTGAAATCCCCCACCTTAAAAAAGGGATGCCCATTATGATTAAATATCAGGGTGTTCCGCCAAAGAAAATAGCAGTACTGAGCATGCAAGCTGAGCATTGATGATAAATATGAGAATTGTTAATGACGTCATTATGTTCACCGTCCCGGTTTTATTTGCCTGTGTTATTGTGTCTTTGCTTATCAGAGATATCAGGAATGCAAAATTAAAATCCATTATCCGTAAAAATGGCGTGCTTGCACAGGCTGAAATCTTGAATGTTGAAGCCTATACTGGAAAAATTTCAGACTATACAAATATTAAACTACATTACAAATTTACCACTGATGAGGGTGTTGATATCCTTGGAACAGGAAGTGCGGTTATTTATACTTCTGATTTAAGACAATATCAAATAGGGAAGTTTTTTGATGTTACGTACAATAAAGATAATCCGTCTCAAGTTATTATGGAAATAGAGAATGCATCTTTAAAACGTCGTCGGCGATGATTTTAATAAAATTATTGGTTGCAAAGGCGCTGAAAAGGTTCCTGGCGTGCAGCCTGGCCCTTGAGATGGCAATAAAGAAAACATCTGGCTGTATGCGATTGTGCATCAATAAAATGGTAAATTGGTTGGCCATGAAAACAAGTTCCCTATGAACATTCTTATCAATGTTATGAGTGACCCTTTCTTTATCTCTGGATTGATTATCACCCTTGCGGGACTGTGGTTTGCCGTTGTGTCATTCAGGCAGTATGGGATACAAATGCGGTTACTCCGCGACTGGGTATCACGTGAGGAGTGGGCCGGAAAAATCATGCATGTTCCTCTGGAGTCCTGGTTACGAACAGGTACGACGCGTGGCGAGTATTCTCTTTATGAATGCCACTTCTTTGCAGATCTCGGTAACAAGAGGAAAAAACACCGTGCCCATGTCGCTGTCAAATCCAATGATATTCATAGACTGAAAAAAGGCTTAACCCTGACGGTAAAGCACAGTGATGATAACCCTCCACGGATGGCAGTAATAAGCGTGTTTGACTAAGCTTTTATGCTTTCTTTTATTCTGGAAATCACTCTGCGTATACACGAAAGGTCCAAATAAATGGAATTTTTTGACACTTACTGGTATCTGCTGCCTATTGGGATATTTTCAGCCGTCTTTTATCTTAATTACCTTAGCTTGCGCGATAACCTTATTGTTTATATTAAAGACTCCTTTAAGCAAGCATCAGTGCTTAAAACCGGTATTGGTGCCAATGCGGACATTATTGTTGCCAGGCAAACGGGGATGTGGGATGCAGAAAATCCTGTTTATTTGATGACGGTAAACTTCAAAACCCGTGAAGGACTGGATGTGCAGGCAAGCTTTTATACATCGCTAAACTTTGAAGAAAGAGAACGTTTTAAAGTTGGTAATGGCACCACCATTAAATACGATCCCAACGATCCGAAAAGAATTGCGTTGTACGATCGGCCACTCATATTAGGCGAATAAGGTATTACGGATGAAGATTATTAAACCCTTGCGCCTGAGCGTACTCCATCGCCCCTTTCGTTGGCAGGGTAAGAATCATCTTGGCGTGTCGGTGATGGCGCTGACCGATATGGGCGAGACCCCGACATTGCGTCCGGAGATGGAGCTCTGGCAGCTTGCCGCCAGTGAACTGCAAACCAGCGGCGGCGTTATTGATATGGCGATGCCGAAAACCCGCGCAGAATTCCTTGCCACCGGGTATGCCTATACTCACCACCAGCAGGAAAAAACGGCGGTGATGGCGCGGGTGGATATCGACAATCTCAGTAAATCACTGGTGGTGTTTGGCGACCGTTTCTGGTCAGGTAGCAAAATGACCTCGCCGCAGCCTTTTGCCGATATGCGTCTGGACTGGACACGCGCCTGGGGGGGCGCGGGCTGTGAAGAAAACCCGCATGGCATGGGATTTGGTGCGGAAAATCATCAGGGACACAGCGTCCACCGCTTGCCGAACATTGAACCCCTCCACGGGCGCATGACCTCGCCAAAACAAAAGCCGGAGCCTGCGAGCTTTGGGCCGCTTGATCTCACCTGGCCGCGCCGCTTTCGCCGTATGGGCAAAAACTATGACGCCGGTTGGTTGCAGAACGATTTTCCCGGCTTTGCCCGCGACATCGACTGGACGGTGTTTAATGCCGCCAGTCCCGACCAGTGGTGGGACCGGGATACCCTGCCTGAACAGGCGTCGTGGCGCATCTGGAATATGCACCCGCAAAAACCTGTGCAGGAAGGCACCTTGCCGCCCTGGCATGCGCGCTGCTTTATCAGCCGGTTGCGCCAGGAAGAGACCCTGTTTGAAGAGATATCCCTGCGTGCAACCACCGTCTGGTTTTTCCCGCATCTGGAGCAGATGGTGCTTATCTGGCAGGGGCATATCCGCATAAATGAAGACGACGCGGCGGATGTGTTGCACCTGATGCCTGCGCTCGAAAAACACGGCGCCACCCGTTCCGTTAACCACTATCGCAAAGTTCTCAGCCAGCGCCTGGATAAAGAAAAAGGGGCGTTGTTCGCGTTTCGCGAAAAGGATCTGCTGCCGGAATCGCTTATCGGCCCGTGGCTTGACAGTGAGATGCAACAGACGCCGAGCCCGATGCGCGACAACATAAAGAATCGCGAAAAGCTGCTGCGCGATCAGTACCGGGAAAGACTGGAAGCAAACGGGCGCGACATTGGCGATCTGATCGACAACATCGAAGAGCCTGACATGCCTGCGCTCGATGAATTGCCTGAGTTTATGGAAAAGATGGAGCGTCAGGCGCAGCAGATACAGGCCGACGCAGAGCAGCGCAAACGCGAAATGGAAGCGAAGTATCCGCACAGGGATGACCAAATGCCGCGCGGGCCGGAATCACTGCATCGGATGCAGGAAATGCTTCACCGCAACAGCGACCTGATGAGTGAGAAAAAGCGCCAGCAGGCGAGCGAGGCGCTGCATCAGATGTATCTGGCGGCGGTTTCCCAACAGCCTCCCGCCGTGCGCCTGACGGGGGACCTTGCGCAGATCATCCGCCAGCGTGCCGGGCGTACCCTTGCGCAAGGGGGGGATTTTAGCGGCATGGATCTCACTGGCGCGGACTTTTCCGGTATGGACCTCAGCGGCGCGAATTTCACAAAGGCGCTGCTGGAATGTGCTGATTTTCGCAACAGTAAGCTGGATGACGCCTGTTTTGCCGGGGCGATGCTTGCCCGGACGCAATTTGAGCGCACCTCATTACAACGATGTGATTTTACCGGTGCGAGCCTGGCGCTTGCTCAGTGTCAGGAGAGCGATTTTAGCGGTGCACGCTTTAAAGAGACGCAGACACAAAATGCCTTATTCGAGGCGTGCATCTTTGATAACGCCAGCCTGGATGGACTGCTGCTGCGCGAAACCGGGCTGAGCCGCTGCCGTTTCCATCATGCCTCGCTGGACAGCTGCATCTTCATGGAGCTCACCCTGGCAGAACCCGATTTTCACGGTGCGCGGCTGCATAAATGCGCCTTTATGCAATCGGTGCTGGTGGCGGCCGTGTTTAGCGACGCGCGGCTGGATAGCTGCTCTTTTGTCCAGACTCAGGCGGAACAGGCGAGTTTTGCCGGGGCCACTTTAATCGCTACCGCGATAGCGGCCGAAAGTACTTTAGCGGGCGCCGACTTCCGCCAGGCTTCGCTCATCCAGTGCAACCTGCGTCAGACGCCGCTCGCCGGCGCGCAATTCACCCTGGCGAAGCTGGAGAATTGCGATCTCAGCGAAGCGGATTGCCGCGCCAGCCACTTTGGTCAGGCAAACCTGATGGGAAGCCTGTTTGTGCGCACCGATTTTCGCGAGACCGATTTCACCGATGCCAACCTGATGGGGGCGTTGCTGCAAAAAAGTCAGCTTGGCGGGGCCAATTTTAGCGGGGCGAATCTTTTTCGCGCCGATCTCTCCCAGGCGTTTATCAGTGATACCACCCGCCTTGACGGGGCATGGACGAAACGCATCAAAACGCTGCCGAAGCGTGATGGAGAAGTGATATGACGATGCTCACCGCAGCACAATTGCAACAGCGGGTGAAAGGCGGCGAGCCGGTCAGCGAAATCTCCCTCGACGGGTTGGATTTGCAGGGCTGCGATCTGTCCGGCGGTATTTTTCAGGAGGTCTCGCTGGAGGGCGTAAACCTGCAAGGGGCCAATTTGCAGGAAACGGCGTTCACCGAATGTGCATTAAACGGGGTAAATCTGCGGGGAGCCCGGCTAACACAGACGGTGTTTAATCAGTGCGAAATGGCAAACCTGCAGGTGGAGGAAACGCCACTTGATGGATGCATCTTCAACCACTGCACGTTGACGGGTAGCCATTTTATGGGCTGCTCGCTGCAGACCGTGCAATTTATGCACTGCGCGCTGGAAGACAGCCATTTTGACAGGGCAACACCTGAACGCAGCGTCTTTTTTGAATCACCGCTGACGCATGCCCGCTTTGCCGGGTGCCGTTTTTTGCTGACCACCTTTTATGGCATTGATCTGCGTACGACGGTGCTTGAGGGCAGTCAGTTTGAACGGGTGGTCTTTTTCAACTGCGATCAGCGCGGGAAAGATTACGCCCGGCACGGCTTTACCGGCTGCCAGTTTACCGAAAACCAGTTAGACGGCGCGGATTTTAGCGGCGCACAACTTACCCAGTGCAATTTTAAAGGGGCGTCGTTACAGACTGCGCAACTTAACCAGGTGAATGCGACCCAGGCACTGTTTATGGAAGCGAATCTGCGCGGCGCGCAGTGTCGTGACAGCGTTTTCGATCAGGCTATTTTCGTGGGCGCCACGCTCGCACAGGCCGATTTCAGCCAGAGTCGCCTGTTTCAAAGCATTCTGCAGCAGGTGAATGCCGCCGGGGCGTGTTTTGCGCTTTGCGACCTGACCTACAGCGATTTTACCGGTGCCGACCTGCGTCTGGCGGACCTGCGCGGCGCAACCTTTTCCCGCACCCGGATGCACCGGGCGAATCAGGAGAATGCCCGGTTCACCGGGCGTCAGGGCATTCTCGAATATGACGAAGAATTATTGGCTGCTGAGGCCTGGAGCCTGCAGCGCCAGAGCCGCCGTTGAGGAGACAAAATGAGTAAAGTGAATCATTTACTGGCACAACCCATACTGCCGCCTGCACAGGCATCGGCGGTGGTGACCCACTGTTTTGCTGACGGCAGCCTGACGGTAGAAAGCGAAGGGCGCGGCTGGCATTGTCGCCGGGCAGCGAGTTGCGTTATCGCACCGCAGACGGGCGATACGGTACTGATTGCCAGCGTAGAGCGCCAAATCTGGCTGCTGGCGGTACTGGAACGGGCTAACCCGCAGGTGGCAGAGCTCAGAGTGCCGGGCGATCTGCATATTCATAGCGAAGGGGAGCTAAGCCTGAGTAGCGATGCGCTTCGCGTCACCGCCGGGCAGGGAGACTGCCATATCGACGAGATGAAATACAGCGGTGAGAAACTCTCGGCCTGGGTCAGCCTGTCGCGCGTTGTCGGCAAGCGGGCAGAATCTGTCTGGCAGACCGTCACCCAAATCAGCCATAGCCTGTTTCGTACGACCAGACAGACCGAGCAGGTCCGCGCCGGGCAACTGGACATGAAAGCGGAGGACTATGCGCGCCTGCATGCCCACAACACGGTGATCACGTCCAAAGCGATCACCAAAGTCGATTCTGAACAGATTCATATGGGGTAAGGAACTGCCATGTTTGCAAACTGCCAGCTTTTTGGGGTCGATTTGGCCTTTCCGGATGTCTGCCTGACGCCAATGCCTGCCCCCACGCCCATTCCCTATCCGGATATTGCGCTGGGGCCGACGGCAATCCCTAATGCGATGAATATCCTGTTTATGGGGATGCCTGCTCACAATATGGCGACCATCACGCCACTGACCAACGGCGATAACCCCGGCGTGGCGACAGGCGTGGCCTCCGGTACGGTGATGGGGCCATCCCGGCATTTAACCGGAGCATTTACCGTGCTGTTAAAAGGTACCCCCGCCACGCGATTGACCAGCGTGAGTCTGCAAAATTCCACCAATGCGATTGGAATGCGTATCGTGCCGAGCCAGTTCAAAGTGCTGATGCTGGCGCCGTAATAACAGGACAGGAGTACATTCAGGCGTGAATATCTCGACGTTTGATATTGTGAATGTGGTTGTAACGATGGTGCTTATATGTCTCATTTTTGGGCTGGCAAAAAGAGTCGTGCGTAATTCTCAGCGCAAAGAGCAGGACATTCTCGCCAACGGCAGCGATGTCAATATCACCATTTTATCCATGAAGCAAAGCGGGCTGTTTATTAATAACAACCCGGTCATTGAAATGTCATTACGGGTGGAACAACCACAGTTTAATAAAAGCTGGCTGGTCGAAAAGCATAATGAAACGGCGTGGTTAATCGCCGTTGCGGCTTATCAGCCAGGGAATGTTTATCAGGGCAAGCTCGGGCAAGATGACAAAAGCCTGGTCTTCGTAAAAGACGGCAGCGGTAAACCATTACCTGCGATGCAGCAGTAAAAAAGGAAGGGATACCGTGATCGATTTGCATTCTGATATTCGGGACATAGAGCGTTATGCAAAACAGTATGAGCATTATATTCCCTTTACTAACGCGCGGACGCAGCACCGCATGCAATATGACTACATTGCACATCCTCTCGTTGAGGAGCCAACTCAAACGGCTTCACCAAAATGGTATGACACGCCTGATCAAGTCAAGCCGCTGGATATCTGTCGCGACAAGGCGATTGGCGCGCTTGTCGGGCTCGCCGTGGGCGATGCCGTGGGCGCCACCCTGGAATTTATGCCTCGTGACCACCGCACTGTGACAGACATGGTGGGCGGTGGGCCATTTCGCCTGAAACCCGGAGAGTGGACTGATGACACCTCGATGGCTCTATGTCTGGCTGAAACAATGCTGGAGTGCAAATATGCCAGCAGGCAATCTTTCAGGGACAAACTGGTGAAGTGGTATCGCGAGGGCTATAACAGCGTTAACGGTGTCTGTTTTGATATTGGCAATGCGACCCGTTATGCCCTGGAACAATATGAGATTAACGGAGCGAACTGGTTTGGTAATACGGCTCCGGAAACCGCAGGCAATGCACCCATCATTCGGTTAGCGCCTGTATCGATCTATTTTCGTCGCAATTTCGCTCAGGCATTCTATAACGCGAAAATTCAAAGTCAGGCCACACATAGCGCTATTGAAGCCGTGAGCTCCGCACATTATCTGAGCTATTTGCTTCTTCTGCTGATTAATGGATACGACAAAGAACGCGTATTTTCCCCGCAGTTTATGCCGTTAGAGCCGCGCGTGCTGATCATCAACGCCGGTGAATATAAAGAAAAAAGCCGCGACCAAATCCGCTCCAGCGGTTATGTCATCGATACCCTGGAGGCGGCCATGTGGGCGGTATGGAACACCGATAATTTCCGTGATGCCATCTTGCTGGCGGCGAACCTTGCCGATGATGCCGACAGCGTGGCGGCGACGGCCGGGCAGCTTGCCGGCGCGTTATATGGCTGGTCGGGGATTCCGCAGGAATGGAAAGAGAAGCTGGTGCAGCATGATCGCATTGCCTCTTTGGCCGCGGCGTTATTTGACCAGGCGCCGGATGACGAAACATCGCCGGAATCAGTGTCGGTATGACTGGCAGATACACTTTACCTCACCAGACATCAAATTTTAGTAAAAACACCGCATTTATAGCGGGTGGATTTTCTCTATCGAATGGCATTTGCGCTGACGATTTCAGCGCGTTGCTACTTTTAACGGAATGAACCTTATGCTCAACCGTATTACCGTGCAGCTTCCGGTCGAAGGGCTGCTGTTCTGGAAACTGTCAGGGCGTGAAGCGCTGTCAGAACCTTATGCACTTGGCCTGACGCTGCTGGGCACCGATGCGCGAATGGATCGCAGCCAGTTGTTGGGAAAGCCTGTCACCGTGACGGTCCCGACGCAGGACATGACATCGCCGCGCTACTTCAACGGCAAAGTGACCCGCGTTGCGGTAAGCGCCGTGGAACTGTCCGGCACCCGCTATGCAGTCTACCAGCTTAATGTTGAATCAGACTTGTGGCCGATGCAGCGCGACCGTAACCTGCGCATCTTCCAGGGGCAGACGGTACCGCAAATCGTCAAAACGCTGCTTTCTGAAAACCAGGTTAACGTTGAAGATAAGCTGACCGGCAGCTATCGCGTCTGGGACTACTGCGTACAGTATCAGGAGAGCAGTTTCGATTTTATCAGCCGTCTGATGGAACTGGAGGGGATCAGTTACTTCTTCCGCCACGAGGCAGAACGGCATGTGCTGGTGCTGACCGATGCGGCGACCCAGCATCAGCCGTTTGCCGGTTATGAAACCATTCCTTATCACGTGACACCGTCCGGTGGCAGTACGGATGAAGAGGGGATCAGCCAGTGGGCGCTGACGGACAGCGTGACGCCGGGGATCTACAGCCTGGATGATTATGATTTCCGCAAGCCGAATGCCTGGCTGTTTCAGGCCCGGCAGAACCCGGTCTCACCACAACCGGGCAGTATTGATGTGTACGACTGGCCGGGGCGCTTTGTCGAACACGATCATGCGGATTTCTATGCCCGCATCCGCCAGGAACGCTGGCAGGTGGAGCATCAACAGATTCATGGTAGCGCTACGGCACTCGGCATCGCGCCGGGTAACACGTTTACCCTCTATAACGCCCCCTTTTTCAGCGATAACGCGGAATACCTGACCACCGAAGCCAACTACTGGCTGGAAGAGAATGCTTACGCCAGTGGTGGTGGTACGGAAACGATGCACCGCATTGATTTCACTGTCATTCCCTCCTCGGTCACGTACCGTCCGGTGCAAAAAACGGCCTGGCCGCGGACCTATGGGCCACAGACTGCCAAAGTCGTTGGCCCGCAGGGGGAGAGCATCTGGACCGATCGCTATGGCCGGGTGAAGGTGAAGTTTCACTGGGACAGACTGGCGAAGGGGGACGATACCAGCTCCTGCTGGGTGCGTGTCTCCAGCGCCTGGGCGGGACAAGGTTTCGGCGGCGTACAGGTGCCACGCGTGGGCGACGAAGTGGTGGTCGATTTTATTAACGGTGACCCGGACAGGCCGATCATTACCGGACGCGTCTATAACGAAGCCAGCATGCCGCCGTGGGCGCTCCCCGCTGCTGCCACCCAGATGGGGTTCCTCAGCCGTTCGAAAGACGGTTCTGCTGATACTGCCAACGCCCTGCGTTTTGAAGATAAAGCAGGGGAGGAGCAGGTGTGGATCCAGGCCGAACGGAATATGGACACCAACGTTAAGAATGACGAAACGCATACTATTGAGAAGAATCACACTCAGTTCGTTGGTGAGAATGAAACCTTGCGGGTAGTGCAAGATCAGAATACAGGCGTTAAGGGAAGCCTCACGAGTCTGACGGGTAATAACCGCGACGATAAGGTTGTGAACAATTTTACGCTTGCAGCTGGCGAAATGTTGCGTATTGAGTGCGGACAAAGCGTAATTGAACTGCTCAAGGACGGGACGGTCAGCATAATCGGCAATAATTTTAATTTCACGGCGGCAGAGAGTGCACAAATAAATACTCTTAGTGGCGATCTTCACCTGAATCCGGCCGATGGCAGTGCTGGAACCCTGGCGGTTGGAACGAATCAACAAACTATCATACAGCAAGAAATAGATAGCTTTTTTACCGTAAAGGCAAATAAATAAAGGGATGCACGATGGCTGATTATATTCTCCAGGAGGCGACACTCGCTTTACCTGATGTATTCAAAGACCGTACGATGAATCTTTTTACCCTCAATGATACAGGTGCCAGTGAATTTACCTTTGTTGTATCTCGTGCAGGGGCGAAAAACGGGGAGACCGTACAGGCTGTTGCGGCGCGTATTGCCCGCGAGCTGGAAGTCACAGTGCCAGAATTTCACATGGAAGCGACGCAGCAGAAGTTAATAGATGGCGAGCCAGCCGTTGAGCTTTTTTACCGATTTAAAAATGGCAACGTGTTAATTTTCCAGCGCCAGACAATTATTATTCTGGATGAACCTTCGGGTGGGAAAAAAGTTGTTTGCTACATTGGCACCTGCCCTGGTGAATTTAATGAGCTTTATCAGAAACAATATCAGGATATTATTGCGAGTATCCGCTTTCACCATAATCAACATGAGGCGACGCTGGGGGAAATGATCCGCCCGGATAATCCGGATCTCTTTTTCGCGCTAGATACGGAAAGTTGTAATCTGGACGTTTTTTCCGGTGTGCAAGCGTTATATCGAAGCCTACCTTTGCAGCGTGCCCGTGAAGGCCTCTATTTGCTCTACGCCCAGGACGGTTCGCCGCTGCGTATTGCACCTGTCCCCGACACGCAGCCGATACGCTACGCCTTATGGTCTGTTGCCACAATTCCTGGACATCATCTGGAACAACAACTCAGCATCTGTCGCACGGTTAACGGGCCGCAGGGACTCGCTTCCCCTGAGCAGATACTGGCGTTTCTTACACGGCAACGGACATCGTCGTAATGACTGCGCTACAGGCTGCAAGGGTCGATGATCCTATTGCCCACACTGCATCAAAATCCTGGATGATTGTTGGGCTTATCGGTGGTGCCATACTGGGGGCTGCGACGGTAGCTACCGGCGGGCTGGCGCTGGTTGTGGCGTCGGCTGCTGTAGGTGCCTGCGCCGCAGGCGGATTGGGAGAGGTGCTGGGAAGTATGTCCTGGGCACCCCGGCATGTCACTGGAATGCTCACTGAAGGATCGCCAAATGTATATGTGAATAGCCGTAAGGCGATTCGCGCGCATCTGTCTTTAGGCAAATGCGATGAGCATAGCGGTTCGCCAAAGCGGGTCGCTGAAGGTTCCATTAAGATCTATATCAATAATTATCCTGCTGCACGCCTGGGAGACAAACTCACTTGTAGTGCCGAGATTTTTGCCGGATCGCCCAACGTTTTTTTTGGTGGCGCGAAAGTACAAACAGACGAGATAAGTCCTGAGATTCCGGGCTGGGTGAACTGGGTCATGCTGGGGGTTGGTACCGCGGCTCTCGCGGTGGTCGCAACGCCAGCCATTGCTGTGCTCAGTACTGCAGGCGCCTTCACGGGGGGGACTGTAGGGAACTGGGCGGGGGGATGGTTGTTTGGTGAGGGCAGTGACGGGCAAAAATGGAGCATGCTTTTCGGCAGCATGATAGGTGGTGGTGCCGGTATGAAAGGCGGTGCGAAATTTGATGCTATGCGTGCTGCTCGCTTCGATGAAACAAATGGAGTGCCAATAAGCAAGGAGAAATTTGATGAAATCATCGCGACACCTAAAAACGAAAGGCCCCTTCCTGAAACCTATTTACCAGCTAAGTATATTGATAACCATCTCAGCGAATTTTCGAATGGTGCATCACGTATTGTACCGAGAGATGCGTATGATGCCTATGGTGTGGGTAAGCCTGACCAGTGGGCAAGTGAGTTCGTGGGATCAAAAGATGGGATTAGTAAGACAATACAAGAGACTGCAGGAAATACGCAGGAAATGGCGAAACAACTGGGCATTTCTAAGGAACAACTGGAAAGTGGTGAACTTCTGAGAATAGATTTCTTCCCTGGTGACAAATATAAAATTGTAATACCCTCGGGTAATGAGTTCGGAGCTAACTCACAATGGTTACCTGGGGGAAGATTACCAACAGGAAAACCTGAGGTGGTTATCTGGACAAAAGGTATGGTTAAAGGTGTAGATTATGAGGTTTACGATCTCGCAACAGGAGCAATTTATGAATAATTTAACATTGTTATACCGGGCGCCGTGGGACTTTGATTTATACTTAAAGGATGACTCTTTTATAATGACAGTCGTTTTTTCTGAGTACAATAATTTTTCACAAATGGAAGTGTTTCGCTCTTTTTCTATACAAAAGGAGACACTTATCCAGCACGATAAGCTTGGAAACCTCGCCGAGTTAGCAAAAGAAATCAGAGAAACCTATGATAATAATACCTGGACTGAAATTAAACCTCATGTTTTCATATCAGGCAAAGGCACTGTTGCAAAATACAATGATCCCATGATGCCGTTGGGCTCTATTCTGTAAATTTCTATCATACGAATGGCGTAGTATTTAATTATTTTGGCTCGCGGGTGTCGCGGGCTAATTTTAATAAGATAAAAAGTGATTGATATTATTTAAAGTGTAATATTTTCATTTTTTTATTTTTCATTCATTTGGAAGCGTAATAATTTACGGCGTTTTCCTCGTCATCATTCATGCGCTACCAGTATGATTACTTTAATAAGCGATGATTTTATCCTCTTTGTAAGAGGAGAGTGAACGCAGAAAATTAACCTCCGCTCAAATATTTTTTTTGAAAAAGAGAACTATGAAAGGGCATATAAGAAAGTACCTCCGACGACAAAAGTTCAGCATGTTTATCGTAACCGCGCTAATGATAACTGCCCCTGCTGTGGCGAAAACACCAACAAACAATCTCTGGGATTTTATTGTTTCCATTAAGGCGGCAACCCGTCATCTGACCATTGATACCGTTGCGCAGTTTCCGTTGTCACTAACTCTGGATAATCAAAATGAGTATGTTAATTTTTATCAGTCGAATGCGGTGCTGTTGGATGATGGTAGTCAAATTAACGATATCGACGTGCGCCTGAGGCGCATTCCGAAAGAGCAAGCCGCCTTTATCAGTTTTTCACTCAAAGGCCAGTGCGTCACTCTTGCACAGGTCCGTCAGCATTATTCACCGCTAAAGATTACCGATACACCGCGCGGGCATTCGGTTTATGAAGTCACCAGCTATACCGCTATGCTAAATGACGATCAGGACGTGTCGTTCAGTTTTGCTGAAATTAATCCTAAGTGTCTAAGTGGTGTCGTGATCGACCATCGCGAATAAAACAATACAGTCAGGGCTACAATTCCCGGTGCGGGGCATTATGCGTTTAACCCTAAATCTATAATCTCTACCTGGTACCTTCACAAAGTATTTTTCAGCGCGGCACCCTCCTACCCATTCACATATTATCATTGATATGCTTTTCTCCCCTGTACAAGATTATTGCTTCCGTGTGTCTTTTACTCAGCTGAAGAAGCTACCATATAACAATCGCTGTATTTCGTCATGTGTGACTTTTGAAGATTTCTATTCCATTGGTAAAACTTTACGGAGCTGATTTTTACCTATGACGCGTTAGGGCGTGTTATCAGTGAAGAGGGTGAAAACGGCAGGCTGGGCTGGACTTACGATGCGCTGAACAACCGTACGTCGGTGGAGCTGCCCGACGGTCGTCATCTGAAATATTTCTATTACGGAAGCGGGCATCTGCTGAGCCTGGCTCTCGATAATCTGCCGATAAGCGACTTTACCCGCGATGAGTTACACCGGGAAGTTGGCCGTACGCAGGGCTTGCTGACAAGCCGCAATGAATACGATCGTCTCGGACGCATCCATCGCCGGGATGTGTTCACCGGCAATGCGCAGCGCCCGGTACCCGCACGCTGGTCGCGCCGCTGGGATTACGACTACCGCAACAACCCGGTGCGCGAAGAGCGTGATGATGATCCGTTCAACGGGTGTAACTGGAAATATGACAGCGCCGGGCGTCTGCTGGAACAGGACGGCACGTCCCCCGGAAAAGAGCAATGGCGCTGGGATGCGGCGGGTAACCCGCTGGATAACAGCCTGCAGCAGTCTGTTCGTCATAACCGTCTCACCCGTTTAAATGGCATTCAGTGGAGCTATGACATTCATGGGCGGACCACTGAAAAAGACAACGGTCAGACGCGCTGGCACTATCGTTACGACGGCGAGCACCGGTTAACCGATGTGGTGGCCGTCCCGAGGGACAGGAACAAACCACAAACGCGGGTCACTTTCCGCTATGACCCGCTCGGCCGGCGTATCAGCAAAACACGCCAGGGGGCAGGCCGGTAGGAAAGCAGGTGACGACACGTTTCCTGTGGGAAGGTTTTCGCCTGTTGCAGGAAATTCACGACGACGTGCCCCTGACTTATGTCTATAGCGACGCGGACAGTTATGAACCGCTGGCGCGTATCGATGGCACGCAGGATCCGGATATCTTCTGGTTCCACTGTCAGCCGAACGGTACGCCGGAACGGATGACAGACCGTGAAGGGCATATCCGCTGGGAAGGGCAGAACAGCGCGTGGGGGAAACTGCTGCACGAGTCAATATCGCAGTAGACAGGCTATGCGCAGAACCTGCGTAAGCAGGGGCAATACCTGGATCGGGAGACCGGGTTGCACTACAAGTTGTTCCGGTATTACGACCCGGATAGCGCCAGGTTTACCCGGCAGGACCCGATAGGGCTGGCGGGGGGATAAACCTCTACGCGTATGCGCCGAATCCGTTAAGTTGGATTGATCCGTGGGGGTTGGCATTAAAGGGGGGGGGGCGACTTTACAGGGAGCCCAGATCTCTTCCCAATTAATAGAACAAAACAGAATATTGTGCCCATTAAAAGGAAAATCCGACATCTGACGGTGGACCTGGCTGAATGAAGATCAGGATGTGTCGTTCAGTTTTACTGATATTAATCCGGCGTATCTAAGCGCTGTTATGATCGATCATCGCGAATAACACCGTGCAGCATTTTGTGAATCCTCTATACCCCACACAACCATCCATCCCCGACGAATTTCCTCACCTCGTCATACTATGGGCTACCTGATCCTGGCTTTCACTCTATGGCGGCAACTGCTAAAATCCCTGCCCAAACAGCGACCTGACCTGGCCCAGGGTAACCCTGGCTATTCTTATGCTAAAACTGTTCGTCCGATACACCTCCGTGGGCGTGATCAATACGCTTCTCCACTGGCTGGTGTTTGCCATTCTGTTCTTTGCCGGTTCCAGCCAGACGATAGCTAATCTTGCTGCCTTTTGTGTCGCCGTGACGTTTTCATTTTTCGTCAACGCCCGATGGACATTCAAAGCCCAGGCGACGACCGTTCGCTATGTGTTGTATGTCATTTTTATGGGTGCAATGGCGGCGGGAGTCGGTAAACTCGCCGACCGTGCACATATTAATCCCGTGATTACGCTCATCGCATTTTCAGCTATCAGCCTGGTTGTCGGTTTTATCTACTCCAGATTCATTGTCTTCAGGGTGAAAAAGTGAAGATTTCTTTGGTTGTTCCCGTCTTTAACGAAGAAGAAGCGATCCCTGTTTTCTATCAGGCGGCAAAAGAGACGCTTTCTGAATACGATCTTGAGATTGTCTTTATTAATGATGGCAGTACAGATGCTACAGAGCAGATTATCAATGCGCTTGCGAAAGCAGATCCTGGCGTTAACGCGGTTAACTTCATTCGCAACTTTGGCAAAGAACCCGCATTGTTGGCAGGGCTCGAATATGCCACGGGGGATGCGGTTATCCCGATTGATGTCGACCTCCAGGATCCGTTAGAGGTTATTCCTGCGCTTATTAACAAATGGCAGGAAGGCTGGTCCGTGGTCCTCGCCAAGCGTAGCGACAGAAGCAGTGACAGCCGTTTCAAACGTAAAACTGCCGGCTGGTTTTACCGGATCCACAACAAAATCAGTTCACCGAAAATCGAAGAGAACGTAGGCGATTTTCGTCTGCTATCACGCGAAACCGTCGAGAATATTAAGCTGCTACAGGAACGCAATTTGTTCATGAAGGGCTTACTGAGTTGGGTTGAGGGCGAGGTAGCGGTGGTGGAGTATACCCGTTCAAAACGGGTTCGCGGAGAGTCAAAATTTAACGGCTGGAAATTGTGGAACCTGGCGCTGGAAGGTTTTACCAGCTTTTCTACCTTACCGCTCAGGGTCTGGACCTATATTGGTTTTCTTGTTGCCGCGCTCTCGTTTCTTTACGGGACATGGATGATTATCGACAAACTGATATGGGGAAATGCGGTGGCCGGTTATCCGTCGTTACTTGTATCGATCCTGTTCCTGGGTGGTGTGCAATTGATTGGTATTGGGGTGTTGGGTGAGTATATTGGCCGAATTTATATCGAGACCAAAAAAAGACCTCGCTATATCGTAAAAGGCGCGAAAAAGGATAAGTAATGTTTAAGTTTAGCCTGAAAGACGTTGGCTTCTTTCTGTTGTTGTTAATTATTGCCCTGGGTGGCTCTTACTTTTTGACCATGCGTTATTTTGCGCTGGACCCGGATTCAGCCAATAGTCCTCTGGTCTGGCGGGCGTTTCTCACCGAGGGGTTTTCCGCTTTTAAAGACTGGGCGCCCACGCCGGATAACTGGTATTTCACCACTTATCCTGTCAATTTCCTCTTTTTTGCCTTGATGGGGAACGACGGCATTCATCCGCTGGTTCTGTCTACGTCAGTTTTTGTGGGGTTAAGCGCGTTTATTCTGGCGTGTGTGGTTTATAGGATGTCGAATGCCTGGCATGCGCTTATCGCAGCCATTTGTCTCACTCTGCTTCCGGCGTACGTATATACCTTCGGTTTTGCTGCCCATCCTTTTTCGCATTATTCTACTAACTTCTTTGGAATACTGGTTTTTGCGCTGGCGTTCTGCAATATCAAGAAAAAATTACTGCCTTTAACCTGGCTGACGACGTTTATTGCACTTTTTGCCTCTATCTCTGACCCGTGGTTTTTGGCGACGTATTTTCTGCCATTACTGCTGACCTATGGCTATTTTAGCTGGCGGCAGATTCTACCGAGGAAGTTCACTATCATCCTGGGTATCAGTTTTATTATCAGCATGTCTCACGTCCTGCAAAGACTGATGGGCCTGCCGATTCAACGCTTTAAACTGATGCCAGTGGCACAATGGCCGGATAATGCCGCATGGGTCGTTCAACTTTTAGGGAAGAGCCTGAACCTCTTTTTTGTTCATACTCCGCTTGCTTATATCGCCTCTTTTGTTATCTGGATGGCCCTGTTCCTGTACGCCGTTATTATTTGTTTAAGGAAAGGTACTGAGGCTATCTTTGTCTCACTGTTCAGCTTCTTTACCGCCTCTGCCATTATTTCATCATTCATTATCAGCTACGATTTTCCCGCTGATATCAGTGCTCGCTTTTTCGTCGGCGCGGTCTGTTTTGCTATTGTGATGGTCGTTCTGGCCTTTTCCTGCACGAAAAAGGTCGCCATTGCACTGGTCTTCCCGCTCTATATTGCCTCTTCGCTCTATTCCTATCAGGTTAATACAACGCCGTTGTACGATCAGGAAAAACAAACCTACGACTACATCGCTTTCCTGAAAAAGAATAATCTCACTTTCGGCTATGGGGATTACTGGAAATTATCTAATAATGTTAACTGGCTGTCGTTTGGTGAAATCCATATTTCCCCGGTGATGTTTGATAAAGTTGATTTCCATATTCAGTTCGATAGCACACGCTCTCAGACACTGAGATCGTGGTTAACCGATGCCTATGTGCAAAACTCGCCTGAGCGCCAGTTTGTGGCGATCCCCGCAGTTGAAACGGAAACGTCCCCGCATCCACGGCTGGAAGCGGTGAGGGCACAGCTGGGTAAACCTGACGAAACGCTGCTCTACGCCGATATGACGATTTTCGTTTATCACCACCGGTTACCGCTACGCTAGGCACAACGGTGAGCCCTGAGGCATCAATTCACATCAGGGCTCACCGATTCATCCTCTCTAATAACCCGACTGACAGAGAAAGCCAATCTCTGTTCTGCGCAAGGGAAACACCCCTGTAAGCGCAATTCAGGCTCTCCCGACGCTCTGGCGTTTTTCCAGTCGTCGGTAAAGCGTACTGCGCGAAATCCCCAGTTTTTTTGCCGCCAGGCTCATATTGCCCTGCGCCTCACGAATGGCGATTTGCTCATCGGCAGGGGCCGATAGCAGTACGGGCGCCGAGGCGGGCGTGGGTTCGCCCGGCAAATCCGCCAGCCGGATCACTGAATGGTCATCCGCCAGCGCCAGCAATACCCGCAACTGACTTAACAATTGACGCACATTGCCCGGCCAGGGGCGAGCGGCCAGCGCGTGGAGCGCTTCTTCACTCAGAGTGATATCACGCGTGCCGGCGCCCAGCTCTTGCCACGATTTCTGGATAAACTGGCGGGTATCGGGCCATTCGCGCAGAGGCGGGATGCGCAGATGAAATTCCTGAATACGGTACAGCAGGTCTTCGCGAAATGCCCCTGCGGCGACCTGTGCGGCAAGATCCTGATGGGTGGCGCAGATCAGCGCGAAATTAACGCTGTAGGCAGTATTAGAGCCGAGCGGCGTCACTTTTTTCTCCTGCAATACGCGTAACAAACGGGTTTGCAGACCCGGCGGCATATCGCCGATTTCATCAAGAAACAGAACGCCGCCGTGGGCTTCGCGGAATTTACCGCTATAGCCTTTCGGATTGGCCCCGGTAAACGCGCCAGGGGCATAGCCAAACAGCTCAGATTCAATCAGGTTCTCGGGCAGGGCCGCGCAGTTAATGGCGACAAAGTTGCCATCACGCCACTGGCTGCGGCTGTGTAATTCGCGGGCGCAGTGTTCTTTACCGCTTCCAGTCTCCCCGGTGATACACAGGGCAATCCCGGCATTGAGAATACGCAGCGCTTTCTCTTTTTCCGGGTCTACCGTCACGGGCGTGCGGGCGACGCCACGGCCAATATAGCGACGCGCTGGCGTGGTCTGGCGGGCGTAATAACGCTGACGATTGCTGGCTTCCAGGGTCGTTTCAGCCGCATTGAGGATGATGCCGGGAAACAGTGTCTCGATCGCTGTCGCGCCAAAGTGTCCCGGTGTGAGACAGAACTCGTCAATCGCCAGTTTGTTGGCGCCCAGCAAAGTGTTCTGCTCAAAAATCAACAACAGTTCCTGTGCGCTTCCCAGTACACGGGCGTCACTGTGCAAGCTCAGCAGCCAGCGATCGGCACTGACGGCGCTGGCAGCCCAGGCGTGTTCAATCTGGCAGACTGCCCGGCGAATCAGCGCCGCCGCGTCGTGTTTTGGCAGTTGCGCGGGTGTGGAGATGTCCAGTACGCCTGCCACGGTCCCGTCCGGGCGAAACACCGGCGAAGCTGAACAGAACAGCCCGGCATTGCGATTAAGATAGTGTTCACCGCCAGAGACCTCGCAATGACGCTGCATCGCCAGCGCAGTACCAATGGCGTTAGTTCCCCGCGCATGCTCACCCCATAAATTGCCCGGCGCCAGCGCGTAACGCTGAGCCTTATGCAGGAAATCGGCGTTACCGTGAGTTTCCAGCACCAGGCCTGTGGCATCCGACATCACCATAATAGAGGGATGGCTGGACAATTCCGGCTGCAGCCTGGCAAGAAGCGGTGCAACCAGCTGGCTTATCCAGGCATTTTCCGCCCGCGCATCTTTCAGCATCGATCTGGCCACCCACGGTTGGGTGTCGTCGTCACGGTGAAGCCCATAATTGAGGCTACGCTGCCACGAGTCTTCCAGTTGACAGGGAAGGCCGGTGGTCTGCGGGGCGAGAGCAAAAGACGGTACACGATGCGGCATGGCACACTCCGGAGAACTGAGATGTTACAATTGTGTAGCATAAAAGTGTCCCGTGTGTAGCGATGGACGACACAGTTCGCGAAGGGCGACACGATATTTTTTGGCCTGAGAAACGATGACGGGAAGCGTGCTGATTCATTAATGGATTGTTTTTAAAGACAAATAAAAGGTTTTCTCTCTTCGGGACTGGTTTTGGCATAAGAGCTGCTTATGAAGAGGTGTCCGCACAGGGCGCGACGCCTCACCTGTACCCATAAAAATAGAGGAACATCTTATGAAATACATTCACCCTGGCCAGACTGGCGCTAAAGTCTCCTTTAAAAAACGTTATGGCAACTACATTGGCGGTGAATTTGTCGATCCGGTAGAAGGGCGCTGGTTTACCAATACCACGCCGGTAACCGGGGAAGTGATTGCTGAGTTCCCGCGTTCAGGTGCAGCAGACATTGAAAAGGCGCTCGACGCCGCCCATGCCGCCGCAGATGCGTGGGGCAAAACCAGCGCGCAGGATCGTTCCAACGTGCTGTTGGCGATCGCCGATCGCATTGAGCAGAATCTTGAGCTGCTGGCGTTGACGGAAACCTGGGATAACGGTAAACCCATCCGCGAAACCCTGAATGCGGATTTACCGCTGGCGGTGGATCATTTCCGCTACTTTGCCGGCTGTATCCGCGCGCAGGAAGGGACGGCAGCAGAAATTGACAGCAATACCGTCGCCTACCACATCTATGAACCGCTGGGGGTGGTCGGTCAGATTATCCCGTGGAACTTCCCGCTGTTGATGGCCGCCTGGAAACTGGCTCCGGCGCTGGCGGCAGGTAACTGTATCGTACTGAAACCGGCAGAACAGACCCCGCTCGGCATTTGCGTGCTGATGGAACTGATCGGTGATTTGCTGCCAAAAGGGGTACTGAACGTGGTGCATGGCTACGGTACCGAAGCGGGCGAGCCGCTGGCCCGCAGCAAGCGTATTGAAAAAATCGCCTTTACCGGCTCAACGCCCATCGGCCGCCACATCCTCTCTTGCGCCGCGGACAACATCATTCCGAGCACCGTCGAGCTGGGCGG
Organism: Phytobacter ursingii; assembly: GCA_901456055.1. Lineage (GTDB taxonomy): Bacteria > Pseudomonadota > Gammaproteobacteria > Enterobacterales > Enterobacteriaceae > Phytobacter > Phytobacter ursingii. The sequence goes on along the minus strand of CABDWT010000018.1, from coordinate 373,000 downwards.
TAAATCGCCGAATATCTACTTTGAAGATGTGCTCAATGGTGATGAAGAGTATATCGATAAAGCCATTGAAGGGGTGGTGCTGGGCTTCTTTAACCAGGGCGAAGTCTGTACGTGCCCATCGCGCGTGCTGGTGCAAGAATCTATCTACCCGCAGTTTGTTGAAAAAGTCGTGGCGCGTATGGAAAACATCCGCAAAGGCGACCCCTTTGACACCGACACCATGATCGGCGCGCAGGCCTCCCGCGAGCAGTACGACAAGATCCTCTCTTACATCAATATCGCCCGGGAAGAAGGGGGCGAAATCATCACCGGCGGCGCGCACGTTGCGCATGATAACCACCTACAAAATGGCTTCTATATCCAGCCGACCTTGATCAAAGGCGAGAACCATATGCGCTGCTTCCAGGAGGAGATCTTCGGGCCGGTTATCGGTATTACCACCTTTAAAGATGAAGCCGAAGCGCTGCGTATCGCCAACGACACCGAGTATGGACTGGGGGCCGGGCTGTGGACGCTGGATATCAATCGCGCCTGGCGTATGGGGCGCAATATTAAAGCCGGACGCGTGTGGACCAACTGCTACCACCTCTATCCGGCCCATGCGGCCTTTGGTGGGTATAAAAACTCCGGCGTAGGGCGTGAGACCCATAAACTCGCGCTGAGCCACTATCAACAGATTAAAAACTTGCTGGTGAGTTACAGCGGTAAGGCAATGGGCTTCTACTAAAACCACGTGTAGTGCATCAACATCGGGGAAAAGCGGGGCAGTCATGCTCCGCTTTTTTTTTGCCGATTAAGCACAATCCATAACGCACCGCCTTGTACATTTGGTCTCCTTTTCTGCGCATTGCCCGCCTGTTTTCACACTAGAATGGCGTTATGGCGAATAAAACAGCAATCGGCAGACTAAGCCGCAGACGATATGCAACTTCTTACAATCTGGCACTAAGTAAATAGTCATTGCTGCCGATGAATAGAGTGACCTAACGGAAATATTGCGCAACCAGGGTGAGAATAAGCGGTACTGCGTGCCCGGACCGACACTGCAAGTCGGGTGAATTTATGCCAGTTGAATAAAGAAAAGAGAACGTAAAATTATGTCCAGACATATTCTCATCGTGGATGACAGCCGATTGTCACGCATGATCTCAAAACAGTATGTGCTCAGCCAGCATCCTGAGTGGCAGATTGAAGAGGCGGCGACGGGCGAACAGGCTATTGAGATGGCGGCTATCAAAAAGCCGTATCTGATCCTGCTGGATGTCAATATGCCAGGAATGGGCGGTCTTGCCGCGGCGGCAATCCTGCGTGAGACTCACCCGGATATGCATATCGTTCTGTTGACGGCCAACGTGCAGAACTCCGTGCAGGCCCAGGCCGACCAGCTTGGTCTGGGCTTTTTATCCAAACCGATTAAAGAACCGCAAATTCACGCCATGCTGCAAAACCTGGAGTCGAACTGATGATCGATTTGACGGATATGAGCGAAATCGAAGCAGACAGCCTGATGGAGATCTTCAATATCGGTGTAGGTCACGCGGCTGCCGCGATGAGTGACATCGTTAATGAAGAAGTCCGTATGTCTGTCCCGTCGGTGCGCATTACCACGCGCTCGGAAGCGGCCGATGAACTCGGCGCCGGCCTCTCGTTGTGTGGTATCAGCCAACAATACAAAGGGGCGTATGCCACCGAAGCTATTCTGATGTTTCCGGAGACCGCCAGCTTTGAAATCGTCCGCATGATGGTGGGCGATTTGATCCCTGCCCATGAGCTGGGTGAGATGGAGCGCGAAGCGATGAGCGAAATCGGCAACATCGTGCTCAATGCCTGTGTGGGCACGCTGGCGAATATGTTTCAGAAAGAGTTACAGGGTTCATTGCCCGTGTTTCGTGTGGGAACCAGTGAGCAGATCCTGAACCCGTCGCACGACCCCAGTGACCCATCGGTGCTGATGTTGCGTATCGATTTTTCGCTGGAACGTCAGGAAATTGAAGGGTATCTGGCTTTTATCCTGGACATGTCGGCGTTGCGTGATTTGCGCGAACAAATCAGTCTCTATATTGAACGTGTTGAATCTGGTTTGGCTTCCGACGGGCTCTGATAACCATGAATGACAAGCTGCTACTGGATGCATTTTCCGCCCTGAGTCTGGGCGTGATTGTTGTTGATGCGAACTACAGGATTACGTTGTGGAACGCGTGGTTAGAAGCACATACCGGTCGAGCGGCAAGCGAAGCCAAAGGTCAGGATTTTTTCGCCATTTTTCCGGATCTACGTAACCATCGGGTTGGCGTAGCGATTAAACAAGCGATATGTCACAACTTACCGGCACTGTTGTCGCAATCGCTGCATCGCTCACCGTTCCCACTGTTTGCGGAACCCGCGCAGCCCGGTGAGCGTTTAAGTCAGGCGATCACTATCGTCCCGCTGGGCGATGTGGAACGCTACTGCCTCATTCAGATTGTGGATGTCAGTATGGCCGTTCGCCGGGAGTCGCTGTTACGCGAACAGGCACATGTGCTGCTCTCGCAATCGCTCTCTGATGGGCTGACGGGGGTGGGCAATCGTCGCTATTTCGATTTATGCATTGCGAAAGAGTGGCGTGCCAGTAAGCGTAATAACAAACCGCTGGCGCTGTTGTTGATTGATGTGGATTACTTCAAGCGCTACAACGATCGTTATGGTCATCAGCAGGGTGATTTGTGCCTGCAACAGATAGCGGTAGCCATGCGGGGGTCGCTGTTGCGTCCTTATGACATGCTTTTCCGTTACGGCGGGGAAGAGTTTTGTGCGCTTTTACCGGAAACGCGCTCGGCCGATGCGGTCGTCGTCGCGGAAAGATTGCGCGCCAGTGTGCAGGCGCTGGGACTGCCGCATTCTGGTTCGCCGGGTGACGTCGTGAGCGTCAGCGTCGGTGTTGCCAGCCTCAACCAACGAGTGCATACAGACTATGGCAGTTTAATTCAGGCGGCGGATGACGCGCTGTACGAGGCAAAGCGTTCCGGGCGTAATATTGTTCGCGCCAGCACCGCGGCCAGGAGTGAGTCGTAATCCCCGCCAAACCTTCGTAGCCAGATTGAGCGGGGATGAGTATTTAACACAGGGCCTGCAACGCAGGCTCTGGTTTACTGGCAACGCGTTTTTTTACGCAGTCCCATGCTGCGTAAAAGCGTCACCACAACACGCAGCAACGTAAAGCGATAAAACAGGGGTTGCTGGTAATGGAGCAGGGTCAGAAACATCGCCATCCTCCGTGCTAACGCCCGTTAACGAAACACGGGAAGCAGGCCAAAAACTTCAAGAATAACGGTTAAATAGACGATCCCGCCGCAGACGATAACGGTATTGAGCACGGCATTATTGCAGGGCGCTCGGTAAGCGGCTGTGGCAAAGCGCTGGCGGGCGCTTTTTACCAGGAAGGGCGGCAGGATCACGCTCCAGATGGTAAACGCCAGCCCGGCATAACCGATAGCGTGGACAAAACCATTGGGGAAAAACAGGCACACCGCCGCCGGAGGCAGGTAGGTCACCACGGCGGTTTTGCAGCGCCCGATGCCGTTATTGGGAAAATGGAACAGGTCGGCAATGTAATCAAACAGTCCGAGCGTGGCAGCCAGCAGCGAACTGGCAACGGCAAAATTACCGAAGAACGTCAAAATCAATTCCATATAGCGGCTGGTAAAAATCCCGCCAATCGCCTCAACAAACACATCGATATTGCCGCCTTTGGCGATAATCGGCGAGAAGTCCGCACGACTGATATTGCCCATGGTCACTGCCAGCCAGAAGATATAGAGAATCAGCGCAAATAACGTTCCGACGATAATGGAATTTTTAATGTGATGAATATTCTCTTTACCGTAAAGCTTCACCAGGCTTGGCACATTGCCATGAAAGCCGAAAGAGATAATACAAAACGGCAGGGTCATTAACACATAGGGCAGATAGCGGGTTTGCGGTAAAGCGACGCTGGCGCTATCGATCAGGTTATCAAGATTAATCGTGCCAATCATGCCGGAAAAGGTGGCGAAGAAAGCGATAAATTTACCGAAGATCAGAACGGTGGTGATGCGGCCAACCAGCAACGAGCTATACCACGCAATCAGGCTGACAATCACACTCACCAGAATAATCGACACGGGGGAAGGCAAGGTCATCCCGCTGTATTTGGCGATCGTGTTCGATAATACCGCCGACGAGCCGGAAATATAGGCGTAGGTCAGGATATATAAAACAAAACCGAAGGCGAGGCCGACAACAAAATTCCAGCGTTTGCCGAGCAGTTCCAGGGTAAAAGTATTAAAACTGGCGCCGACATCAAAATGCAGATTCACTTCCACCAGCATTAATCCGGTCATCAGCATCATCAGCGAAATGGCAATAAGGACCAGGGTGGCACCCGGAAACCAGACGCCCGCCATCGCGATAGGCAGTGAAAACATACCGCCACCCACCACGGTAGCAATAACAAGCATGGCGCCGCTGGTCAGCCCGGCGTCACGAATCGGTTCGGATAAAGAGAGAGCCATAATAGATATTCCTGAATAAGTCTCTTACCCGTCATTATTCAGGTTGCAGAAGTATTGGCTGCAAAAGGAATATTCAGGGTAGCGTTATATAAGTTTGAACATCATTTTTTATCGGCGAGAAACAAAACTGCCCCATCAGGTCATGGGGCAGGAAAACACATTAAATGTATTCAAAGCGTGCGGTAAAGAAACGCAGCTGTTTGGGTTCGTAGGTGAAACGTAAGCCGCGAATATCCTCTTTGTGTTTATACAGTTGAATAATCCCATCGGCGACGACATCCATATGCGCATAGGTGTATACGCGGCGCGGAATGGTCAGACGCACGGTCTCCAGTTTCGGTTTATGATGCTCGCCAGTCTCTTTATTGCGTCCGGCGGAGATGATGCCACGCTCCATGCTGCGCACTCCGGTTTCCACATAGATACTGGCTGCCAGGCTTTGCGCCGGGAATTCTTCCTGGCTCAGATGCGGGCAGAAACGGCGAGCATCCAGGAATACCGCGTGGCCACCAACCGGTTCGACAATGGGCACGCCTGCGGCTTTCAGTTTATCGCCGAGGTAGCGTACCTGCTTAATGCGGTGCTCGATGTATTCGAACTGCATGGCTTCACGCAGGCCAATTGCCATGGCTTCCATGTCGCGTCCGGCCAGACCGCCGTAAGAGGGCATCCCTTCGTAAACCACCACCAGCTCACGCGCCTGAGAGAAGAGGTCATCATCGTTCATGCACAGGAAGCCGCCAATGTTCACCAGACAGTCTTTTTTACCGCTCATGGTGCAGCCGTCGGCATAGCTGAACATCTCATGCACGATCTCTTTGATACTCTTGTTCTCAAAGCCTTTTTCCAGCTCTTTGATGTAATAAGCATTCTCCACGCAGCGCGTCGCATCGTAATAGACCTTGATGCCGTGTGCGCTGGTGAGTTCACGCACCGCGCGCATGTTTTCCATCGAAACTGGCTGTCCACCCGCCAGGTTGACCGTCACCGCCAGGCAGATGTAAGCAATGTTTTTGGCTCCCTTTTCATCGATCAATTTCTGTAATTTATTCAGATCGATATTGCCCTTAAACGGTACATTCAGGGTGGCGTCATGTGCTTCATCACATACGATATCAACAAACGAGGCACCATTTTTTTCTTGATGGTAACGGGTCGTCGTGAAGTACATATTGCCCGCTACATACTGCCCCGGTTTTATCGCCAGCTGTGATAACAGGTTTTCCGCACCACGGCCCTGGTGGGTCGGCACGATATGTTTAAAGCCGAACAACTCACGTACGGTGGCTTCCAGGTGATAAAAGTTGACGCTGCCTGCGTAGGCTTCATCGCCCATCATCATGCCCGCCCACTGTTTGTCGCTCATGGCGTTGGTGCCGCTATCCGTCAGCAGGTCGATATACACATCTTTGGAGTTCAATAAGAAGGTGTTCAGGCCTGCTTCTTCCATTTTTTTAAGACGCTCGTCACGGGGAATCATTGAAACGGTTTCAACACTTTTAATACGGAATGGTTCTGCCGGATAGATCATTTTATATCTCCAGTGAGTTCTGTAATTTAAAAAGGTATAGCGAATCGTATTCCTCCAGTTAATTCTGGAGGCGTCTTATTGTCTTTCCCTTTCCCGGGAATCGTTTGGCAAACGCATCATGCGATAAAGTCATGGCAAAGTGAATAACAGAGGTTAAATTCGATTTGAGCATTTCCTTAAATAATGTAAAACGGGTGATAAAGTTCACAATAAAAATAAAATACACTCTATTTTCAAGTGATTGTATTAGCTGGGAGGCATGCCGAAATAAACAGAAAGGCAATCATCCCATTTATTCTGGAACATTCAATGAACGACGCTTTTTTGCCGCTGTTTTGAAATGTGAACCAGCGGAGTGAAATTGAGAAATAAATCCCGTTTTAGCGTTCATTCATTTCATAAAGATCACTTGTTGTCGTAAATTTTGGTTTACGGTCAGGTTGTGTTGCAATGTTAACTGAATGTTTTTCAGTAGGTTATAGTGATCGTGATGTGTGGAGGGTATTGTTTTCCGTTCACAAAGTACACTGTGACAGATATCGGCACTGAAGCGAAAAAGGGGCAGGGCGCAGCCATGATGGCCGCGCAACGACAGGCATTATGCCTGGTGGGACTTACGTTCACGCAAATACTTGTAGATGGCATAGCGGGTGATACCAAGACGGGCAGCGACAATTTTAACCGCGTCTTTTAGTTCGAAAATCCCGTTATTATACAGCTGATTAACCACCTCTTTGTTTTTGAATTTGCGGGTTATCATGACGTCTTTTTGTACGCTGGCAATGACCTTATCTGCCGCTTCCATTACGACCTCATGCGGGCTGGCAGCGAAATGTTCGGTAAAAGGCATGGTGGCCTCACCGTCCGGGATCAGGGTTTCGAGCATCTGGTGAAAGGGAACCGAGAGATTGATATTGACGCAAAATAGCCCAATCGCTTTCCCTTCTTCGCCAAATAACACCGATGTCGCTGATTTAAACAATTCGCCTTTCTTATTTCGCGTAAAATAGCTCAGCGTATTATTGATGCCCGTTTTGTTGAACAATTGCAGGGTCTTAAGTCCCATATCAGTAATAGGCGAGCCGACCGTTCTGCCGGTGTGGTGACCATTAATAATTTTATTCACCGAGGCGTTGTGATCTTCAAATGAATGCAGCACCACTTCGCAGTGTGGGCCTATCAATCCTGCGATCATTTCCGCAAGATGGGAAAATGATTTCATGCATTCTGTATCCGCATCGGTAAATAAGCTGATATCCTTGATTGATTCATCTTTATTCATTGTTATCTCCATTGTTGATATTTTTCGCATCATATCGGGCAGCAGAAAAGGCTTAATGGGGGAAAATAAATAATATGAAGCAGATCACTTAAATAAAGTAATCTCTTTTCAATCAATGGGTTGGGTTGAGATGGGTAAATATATATTTACTGCGTGGAGGATTATTTGCAGCCGTCTTTTGAGAAAATATAAGCGCGGTGGTGAAAAAAGGGATTAAGGTACCACGGTGCTGTTTGTCTCTGATATTTATTGATGCGCGAGCATCCAATATTGATGGCTCGCACATTCCCTGAGGGCTAATGGTTTTTCTTTTCCACATGCCCAAGATCTTTATCCGGGAAGCAGTAATCCCGCACGCGGCGTTTCAGCTCAGCCGCATCCGGAAAACCGCCATCCACTTTACGGTCCCAGATAACCTTACCGTCAATATCAATGACAAAAATACCGCCCGTACCTGGCGCCAGGGTAACGGAACCTAAGTCGGTACTAAAGCTGTGAAGGAGTTCCTGCGCCATCCAGCTGGCGCGAAGCATCCAGTTGCACTGGGAGCAGTACTGTAAGGTGATAGCGGGTTTGGTTTGCATAATCGTGTTAACCAGCAAGTGTAAACGTTGGCTTAGTGTAGACAAAAGAATGCGCAAAGCGTGAAGAAATTGCGAAGTTGTTGCAACTGATAATGGTTATCATTATGATTCCGATCAAGAAAAAGAGCGAAGCCGTGTGTCCTGTGCTGACATCACCCGCTCAATAAAAAGACTGGAAGCACGGTGGGCCTGATACTAATAAATTCTAAGGCTTGCAAAATTATGGGTACATCGCAACTTTCCCGGGCACCGTTTCGTAAGAGCGCCCTGGTGACTTCACTGCTCGCAGCACTGTATCAGACCACGGTTATGGCGGCTGATACTCACGTCAAACAGACCACCCCGGCCGATACCCGGCAGGACAATGCCGAGGAGATGGTTGTTACCGCCCCTGCACCGATACTGAAAGCAGGCAGCAGCCATACGGTGAGCGCCGAGGATCTGCAAAACAAAGGCGCCAACGATTTTGGCTCAGTCATGCGCTATGAACCGCTTATTAGCGCCACCGGCGCAAGCGGAGGGTCCGGCAATGGCAAAAGCGGCTTCGACCGTGGCGGTTATACCGGATACAACATTCGCGGCCTGGAAAGTAACCGTGTCGGTATCGACGTTGACGGCATTGCGCAACCCGATGCCACCGGGCGTAGCTACGTCAGCCGCGCGGGGCTGAATACCTTTGGTATTGGCCGCGATTATATCGACCCGTATATGTACGGTGGGATTGATATTCAGTCTGGCGCCACCTCCACCGAAACCGCCAATACCTCTATCGGCGGCAACGTCTCGTTCCAGCCGAAGTCGGCAGACACTTACCTGCACCCGGGTAAGCAGACTTACTTCGGTTACCAGTCTGATTATGATTCAGCGGACCGTAGCTGGCACAATGGCCTGACGGCGGCGGGCGGCGATGAAACCCTGCGCGGTATTTTTGTTTACAGCCGCCGCGATGGTCAGCAGACTCGTAATAACAGCGGCACTATTGACGCCTACCCGGCAAACTGGCACTCCGATGCGATGCTGGCTTCCGGTATCTGGCAGCCGAATGAGACGCATAAATTTACCGGCACGTTCGATTACTACCACAAAACCAACCACACTCATTACGATGCGTGGAACAGCGCGGGCAGTTCCATTATCGGCAATGCCAACCAGACCAGCCAGACGCGTCGCTGGGGCGTCAGCCTGAAAGATGACTGGACGCCGGTGAATGCGTGGCTGGACAGCATGTCTACCAAAGTGTACTACCAGCATACCGAAGCCCACGACTGGACGTTCATGCCGGACAGCACCACGCTGTCGATGGAAACCGTTAATTCAAACTACGATACCGATACCTGGGGCATCACCAACGCGCTGACGAAAACCCTCGGGCGGCACGACTTAAGCGCCGGTTTCAACGCCAGTACCACCAAAACGCAGCGTCCGTTTAGCCAGTCGCCAATTCCGAGTGTGTTTAGCGAAATTATGCAGCCGGAAGCAGACAGCCGTGGCTACACGCTGGGGGCGTTCGCCCAGGATCAGATTAATTTCGATCTTGCCGACCATAACTTTGCGATTATCCCAGGCGTGCGCGTTGTCCATCAGTCGATGAAACCAGATAACCTCGCCAGCCTGACCAGCAACAGCCCGGTACTGGATGAGTCCGATGTTGCCACGCTGTATGGTAAAAACTCAGATACCCAGTGGCTGCCGTCGCTGACCTTCCGCTACGATCTGACCCCGCGTCTGATGACCTATCTGCAATACAAGCGTGGGGCGGAATTCCCTAACGCCAGCCAGTTGTACGGCTCCTGGAACCTGGGCTCAAACTATGCCGGGCGCGGGCAGTATGCGCTGATCGGCAATACCGACCTTAAAACCGAAACCAGCGATAACCTTGAGTGGGGGATGAAAGGCGAGGTGGTGGAAGGCGTCACCCTGCGCACCGCGCTGTTCTACAACAGCTATAAGAACTTTATCGCCTATACGCGTTACACCCGCACCGGCAACCCGGACAAGTTCACCCGCATACCGTCCAATATCTACACCACTTATCAGGCGGAAAACCGCGATAAAGCCTTTATCTATGGCGGTGAAATCAGCGCCAAATTCAATTTCGGCACCTGGTTTGAAGAGGTCAATGGCCTGAGCGCGACCCTGGCGTACGGCTATACGCAGGGCCAGTCGAAATCGAGCTATATGGGCGACAAATATATCGACCTTGATAGCGTCGCGCCGATGAAAGCCATCGCAGGCGTAGCCTGGGATGACCCGGCTAAACGTTACGGCACCGCGCTGACCGCCACCTTCGTGAAAGGCAAACAGGCCACCGCGACAACCCGTGAATCCTACAGCAATAACGGCTCGTCCCTTGGCGATGCCAGCACCGAGTATATGCGCGTGCCGGGCTATGGCCTGCTGGACTGGACCGCGTACTGGCAGGTGGCGAAGAACGTCAAACTGCGCGGCGGCGTTTATAACATCGCCGATCGCAAATACTGGGATTACCTCAACAGCCGTACCCAGGAAGAGACCACCCATCAGGATGCTTACGACAAAGCGCTGGCCGTGATGCCAGGCCGTACATGGCAACTGGGCGTTAACGTCGATTTCTGATTTTTATTCCATTTAACCTGCACCTCCGGCCTGTGCGCCGGAGGTGAATATCATAAAGGAAGCACACCCATGACCTCTTCATCGCAAGATTACGCGGCTATCTGGCAGCAGTATCAGGTATTGAAAACCGCCACGCCGGGCAAATACGCGCGCGACATCGCCACTGAGATGGGAATAAGCGAAGCGCAACTCACGTTTGCCCGCACAGGGCATGACGCCACCGCGCTGACGCATGACGCACGCGAGATCCTGAGCGCCCTCGAGTTGGTGGGGGAAACGAAGTGCATTTGTCGCAATGAATATGCGGTGCACGAACATCTGGGGCGTTTTACCAACCAGCATATCAGTGAACGTGCCGGTTTAGTGCTGAACCCACGGGCGCTCGATTTGCGCCTGTTTATCAGCCAGTGGGCCAGCGCCTTTTTTGTGCGTGACGCGAGTGCGCGCGGGGAACGCCAGAGCATCCAGTTCTTTGACCATCAGGGTGATGCGGTGCTGAAGGTCTATGCCACGGAACAGACCGATCGCGCCGCGTGGAATGACGTGGTCGGTCGTTTTAGCGCTCCGCAAGTGCAGCCGTTAGCGCTGCAACCGGTCGAAGCACCCAACTACGCCCGGAATGCCGATGGCGTGGCGCTGGACAAAGCCTGGCGCGCAATGACCGATGTACATCAGTTCTTCGGCCTGCTGAAACAACACAATATTTCACGCCAGCAGGCCTTCCGCCTGGTGGGGGATGATCTCGCCCTGCGTGTGGCGAACGATGCCCTGCCGCAACTGCTGGAAACCGTGGTGCGTGAGGGCAACGAAATCATGATTTTCGTCGGCAACCGTGGCTGCGTGCAGATCTTCACCGGCGCGCTGGAAAAGGTGACGCCGATGGCAGGCTGGATCAATATTTTCAACCCGGCCTTCACCCTGCATCTGCGCGAAGAGGCCATCGCCGAAAGCTGGGTAACCCGTAAGCCGACAGCCGACGGGCATGTCACCAGTCTCGAACTGTTTGCCGCCGATGGCACGCAGATCGCCCAGTTGTACGGCCAGCGCAGCGAAGGCCAGCCAGAACAGAGCCTGTGGCGCGCACAAATTGACACGCTGGCAGAGAAAGGAAAAGCGGCATGAAAAAATGTCTCTTTCTGCTGGCGGCGCTGCCGCTGATGGTCAACGCTGCCGTCGAACGGATTATCACGCTTGGCGGCGATGTCACGGAAATTGCCTGCGCGCTGGGGGCGGGGCCGCAGATAGTCGCGCGCGACAGCACCAGTACCTGGCCTGCTGAGGTACAAAAGCTTCCCGACGTGGGGTATGTGCGCCAGTTGAATGCCGAAGGCATCCTCTCGCTGCGCCCGACCCTCGTACTGGCAAGCGCCCAGGCGCAGCCCTCGCTGGTACTGAAAAAAGTGGAAGAGAACAACGTCAAGCTGGTCAGCGTGCCCGGCGGTTATGACGTGGCGGCCATTGATAAGAAAGTGGAGGTTGTCGCTGCGGCGATCGGGAAAACCGATGAGGGGAGCGTACTGCGCAAAAAACTGGCCGCCGACATTGCCGCACTACCAACGCAGCCGCTTAACAAACGCGTGCTGTTTATTCTCAGCCACGGCGGAATGGGATCGATGGTCGCAGGGCAGGAGACCGCCGCCGACGGGGCGATTCGCGCCGCAGGCTTAACCAATGCCATGCAGGGCTTTAGCCACTATCGCAACCTCTCGCAAGAGGGCGTTATCGCCAGCAAACCGGACCTGGTAGTGATTTCCGCTGACGGCGTCAAAAGCATGGGCGGGGAAGAGAATTTGTGGAAACTGCCCGGTCTTGCACAAACGCCCGCCGGGCGCAGTAAGCACCTGCTGATCGTTGATGATATCGCGCTGCTCGGTTTTGGCGTTCGCACCCCGCAGGTGTTAAAAGCGCTACGCGCGAAAGCAGAGCAATTGCCGTAATGCGCCCTGTGAATCGCTATTTATGGGGGTTGATGGCGCTGCTGGCAGGGGTAACGCTGATGGCCAGTACGGTCGGGGCGATGCAGCTCCCGCTTGCCAGCCTCTGGCACAGCGGTGATGACGCGTTGCGCCAGATTTGGCTGACCATCCGTCTGCCGCGCGTGCTGCTGGCGCTGGTGGTCGGCGCATCGCTGGCGCTTTCCGGCTGCGTGATGCAGGGGCTGTTTCGTAATCCGCTGGCCGATCCCGGCCTGTTGGGGGTCAGCAGTGGCGCGGCGCTGGCGGTCGCCTGCTGGCTGGTATTGCCGCTGACGGTTCCCGCCATTGTCGCCCTGTATGCGCCGATGCTGGCGGCATTTGTCGGTAGCGCCGGGGTGATGATGGTTATCTTTATCCTCAGCAAAACCCGCGACAGCTCGCTCTCACAACTGCTGCTGGTAGGGATTGCCATTAACGCCCTGTGCGGTGCGCTGGTGGGGGTGCTGTCATGGATCAGTAGCGATGCCCAGTTGCGCCAGCTCTCCCTGTGGGGGATGGGCGGGCTTGGGCAGGCGCAGTGGTCAACGCTTGCCGTCGCCGCTACGCTGATGGCGCCGTCTGTCGCCGTGGTCTGGCGCGTAGCCGGACAGCTCAACCTGCTGCAACTGGGCGATGAAGAAGCGCATTACCTCGGGGTGAATGTGCCTGTGTTGCAGCGTTTGTTACTGCTGTGCAGCGCGCTACTGGTGGCCACCAGCGTCGCCATCAGCGGCATTATCAGCTTTATTGGCCTGGTGGTGCCGCACCTGATGCGCCTGTGGCTGGGGGCGGACCACCGGGTGCTGGTGCCCGGTTCGGTGCTGGCCGGAGCCATGCTCTTGCTGATTGCCGATACGATTGCCCGCACAGTGGTGGTACCCGCAGAAATGCCGGTAGGGTTACTCACCAGCGTGCTGGGCGCGCCGTGGTTCCTGTGGCTTATCTTCCGTCAGGGGAGGGGCGCTCATGGTTAAGTGTTTAACGGCAGATCACCTCAGCCTGTGGGTGGGGGCGCGCCGGTTGATTAACGATGTTTCCGTCACCCTTGACGCGGGCGAACTGGTGGCGCTGATCGGTCCCAATGGCGCCGGGAAATCGACACTGCTGCGCCTGCTGACCGGGTTTTTAGCTGCCAACGAAGGCCGATGTTGCCTGGAGGGGCGCCCGTTACATGACTGGCCGCCGGAGGCGCTCTCCCGTCACCGGGCGGTGATGCTACAACAAACCCGGATGCACTTTGACTGGCCGGTTGAAGGCGTTATCGCCATGGGGCGTGCGCCCTGGGGGGCAGGCCGCGAAAGCGAGATTGTGCGCAGCGTGATGGCGCTGACCGGTTGTCGCGAACTGGCGGGCCGCCGCTACAGCACCCTGTCCGGTGGGGAGCAGCAGCGTGTGCAACTGGCGCGCAGTCTGGCGCAGCTCTGGCAGGACGATGGCCCAAAGGGTTGGCTGTTTCTTGATGAACCGACCTCAGCGCTGGATCTCTACCATCAGCAACAGTTACTACGCCTGATGAAAATCCTGACCCGGCGCGGAAAACTGCACGTTTGCGCGGTGCTCCACGATCTGAATCTGGCGGCGCTATGGGCAGACCGGATTTTACTGTTGCATCAGGGGAAACTGGTGGCGCAGGGTACGCCGCGGTCGGTGATTCAGAAATCGATCATCGAAAAATGGTATCAGGCGGATGTGCGGGTGGAACAGCATCCACAAAGTGAAAAACCGTATCTCTTTTTGAGCGAGTAAACACCCGGCGAGGGGACTCGCCGGGTGATGTCGGTTATAGCAGGTCGAAACGGTCGAGGTTCATCACTTTCGTCCATGCGGCGACGAAATCAGCGACAAACTTCTCTTTGGCATCATCGCTGGCGTACACCTCTGCAAGGGCACGCAGAATCGAGTTAGAACCAAAGATCAGGTCGGCACGGGTGGCGGTGTATTTCACTTCGCCGCTGGCCCGGTCGCGGCCTTCAAACAGCTCCGCTTTCTCATCAACCGGTTTCCACGCGGTACGCATATCCAGCAGGTTGACGAAGAAATCGGTGCTGAGCACGCCAACGCGGTCGGTGAAGACGCCATGCTGGCTGCCGTCGTAGTTGGCGCCGAGCGCGCGCAGGCCACCCACCAGAACGGTCATCTCCGGCGCGGTCAGCGTCAGCTGTTGCGCTTTATCAATCAGCAGCGTTTCCGTCGGCATCTCATCTGCCACGCGACGGTAGTTGCGGAAACCGTCGGCCAACGGCTCCATCCATTTGAACGACTCCACGTCGGTCTGATCCTGACGGGCGTCAACGCGACCCGGCGTGAACGGCACGCTGATTTTCACGCCGGCATCGGCAGCCGCAAGCTCAATACCCACGCAACCTGCCAGCACAATAATGTCGGCCAGTGACGCTTTACCGGACGTCTGCTGAATACCCTCCAGTATCGGCAGTACTTTGACCGCGATGGCGTTTACTTCCCAGTCTTTCTGCGGCGCTAATGCCAGACGCGCGCCGTTGGCGCCGCCACGTTTGTCGCCGCCACGGAAAGTGGACGCTGACGCCCAGGCTACGGAAACCAGCTCGCTCACCGACAGACCCGATTCGGCAATTGCCGTTTTCAGGCTGGCAATGTCCAGATCGCTCGGTTGGTGGACGGCGGCAGGCAGCGGATCCTGCCAAATGAGGTCTTCGCTCGGCACTTCCGGACCAATGTAGCGAGATTTCGGCCCCATATCGCGGTGAGTCAGTTTGAACCAGGCGCGGGCGAAGGCTTCATTAAAGGCCTGCGGGTCGTTGAGGAAGCGACGGGAAATTTTCTCGAATTCAGGATCAAAACGCAGCGTCAGGTCCGTCACCAGCATCGTGGGTTTACGTTTTTTCTCCGGGTGGAACGGGTCAGGAATGATGTCCGGCGCATCTTTCGCTTCAAACTGAATTGCCCCGGCCGGGCTGCGGGTCTGCACCCATTCGTATTTGAACAGGTTCTCGAAGAAGTAGTTGCTCCACTGGGTCGGCGTTTGTGTCCACACCACTTCAAGGCCAGAGGTGATGGCGTCAGCACCCGCACCGCTACCGTAGCTGCTGTGCCAGCCTAAGCCCTGAGCTTCAATAGACGCCGCTTCCGGCTCGGCGCCAACGTGGTCGGCGGAGGCTGCGCCGTGGGTTTTACCCAGCGTATGGCCGCCAGCAATCAGGGCGACAATCTCTTCATCGTTCATTCCCATATTGCCAAAGGTGGCGCGAATGGCCGCACCGGCGGAAGTCGGCTCGCCGCTGGCGTTAGGGCCTTCCGGGTTAACGTAAATTAACCCCATTTCGGTGGCGCCGATCGCCTGTTGGGCAAGGCTTTCCGGATGGCGGTGCTCAAGCCAGTTTTTTTCATTCCCCCAGTTTACGTCGAGATCCGGTTCCCAGACATCTTCACGGCCTGCGCCGAAACCAAAGGTACGGAACCCGGCATTTTCCAGCGCCACGTTACCGGCAAGGATGATCAAATCACCCCAGGAGATCTTCTGCCCATATTTTTGTTTCACTGGCCACAGCAGGCGGCGCGCTTTGTCGAGACTCACGTTATCCGGCCAGGAGTTGAGCGGGGCGAAACGCTGTTGTCCGCGTCCTGAACCGCCACGTCCGTCAATGGTGCGATAGGTCCCGGCACTGTGCCAGGCCATACGAATGAACAGCCCGATATAGCTACCCCAGTCTGCTGGCCACCACTCCTGAGAGTCGGTCAGCACTTTTCTGATATCGGCTTTTAGCGCGGAGTAGTCGAGTTTTTCAAACTCTTCACGATAATTGAAGCTTTCACCCAGGGGATTGGAACGGTTGGAATGTTGATTAAGCAGGTCCACACGTAATTGCTCTGGCCACCAGTCACGGTTAGTGGTGACACTGCTTTTCTTCACGGGTTTTGCGCCGCCTTCATGAAAAGGGCATTTACCTGCGGAGGATTCCGGGGACGTATCTTCTGACATGCTCATATCTGGCTCCATTTGCACTAGTGAGTCTCGTTACGATATACACTGCTTCCAGTTAGAGGTATTTGAATGAATCTACAGATTTGATAGCCAATTCCTTTCTTATAAGCAACACAGTTTGTGGGTAATGAATAGAAAAACGGATCTTATTAACTCATCATTGATCAAGACCGTTACAAAGCGGTATTGCCCCGATCACAAGCGTGTGCCTGTTTTCGTAAAACCGCCATTTTCCAATGAATGAAATGTGCGGCGATCAACATCGGGGTGTCATATTTTTTTGTCAGGCTGTTGCGTCCAAAACGGACAAAAAAGGAAACCACGATGTCGCAAGCGCTTTACGTGTTCGATCTGGACAATACGCTGATAGAAGGCGATAGCAGCACCCTCTTTAGTCGTTTTCTGGTCCGCGAAGGGTATGTCAGCGACCCGGACTATTTGCAGCATGAAGAACGCCTGATGCTCGACTACGCGCGGGGGGAGATGGATCTCCACGAATATGTTGCGCTGATCATGTCTGCGCTCGTCGAACTCAGTCGTGATGATGTTGACCAACTGGTGGCGCGCTGCGTGCAGGCAGACATCCGCCCGCGTATTTATCCGCAGGCGCTTGCGCTTATCCGCGCATTGCAGGCGCAACATCAGCCGATACTGATTATCTCGGCCTCCGTCAGCCTGCTGGTGAAGGCTATCGCGCCGGTGCTGGGTATCGAGCACGCCATTGGCATCGAGGTCAAAATGGATAATGACCGCTATACCGGCATCATTGACGGCACGCCCAGCTATCAGGAGGGCAAAATTACCTGCCTTCACCATTGGCTGGCGGCGCAACCGCAGTACGCGGGTCCGCTGACGTTTTACACCGATTCAATCAATGATCTGCCCCTGTGCCTGCGTGCCGACGAGGTCTTTCTGGTCAATCCATGTCCCCAACTGGCCGCGCAGGGAGAACAGCGCGGCTGGCCGGTGTTGAACTGGCGACTGGACTAAACCGCTACGGCGCTTTATAGAGCGGAACCGGTTTGCCAGTGATATAGCGGCGTCGCAGCCAGGCGGATGCCGCATCCATCGCCATTACGACAGCCACCAGAATCAGGGTGATGAACATCACCACATCCCAGTTCCACAGGCGCATATTTTCGGCATAAATCAGGCCGATGCCGCCCGCGCCGACAAAGCCCAGCACCGCCGCCGACCGGGTATTCGATTCAATTTGATAGAGGCTGAGTGACAGAAAGGTCGGAAATGACTGAGTGAAGGTGCTAAAGCGGTGTTTTTGTAAACCGCTGGCGCCCACCGCCGTCAGCCCGCGCCCCGGTGAGCGGTCCACCGCCTCGTGGTTTTCCGCATACAAACGCCCCAGCAATCCCGTGTCCTGCATGATGATCGCCAGCACCCCGGCCAGAGGGCCAAGTCCCACCGCTCTGACAAAGATAAGTCCCCAGATAGCCATATCAATACCGCGCAGCACGTCGAACAGACGACGCATCAAAAATGCCACTGCCCCGGCAACACCGCCTCGCATAATGTTACGTGCGGCAAAGAAAGAGAGGAGTAGCGCGATAAAGGTGGCCGTCAGCGTACCGGCAAATACAATGGCGAGCGTAAGGGCAATCTGGGTGAAGTAGTAGCGAAACGGCCAGTGCATAAAGTCCTGCCAGACAAACATCCGCAGAATGTAACGGCCAATTTGCCTCATGCCGTCCAGTGCCTGATCGAGCGGGATGCCAAAGCGGGTAAAAAACCAGAGGTAATAAAGCACTCCCGCCAGGGCAATCAGACCCAGACGGCGTAAATAACGCCCCTGTGCCTGGAACAACGCCTTATGCTGCTGACGACTGAGTGCCACATCGGGTACGGCCTGCCAGTGACTCATTTTCCCCCCTCCAGCACCCACTGGCGCAGACGGCCAGACAGGGTATCCAGTGCCGCGACGACAAAAATAATCAGCAGTAGCGTGATGCTGACCTGATCGTAGCGGTCGAGTTTGATATTGGTCATCAGCTCCTGGCCGATGCCCCCTGCGCCCACCAGACCGAGAATCGTGGAGGAGCGGAAGTTGATCTCAAGGCGCATAAACCCATAGGAGAGAAAAAGGGGTTTTACCTGTGGCCACAGGGCGAAGCGGATGCGCTGAAAATGGCTCGCACCACAGGCGGCCAGACCACGCACAGGCCGGTCGTTTGCGCTTTCAATCGCTTCGTAGAAGAGCTTGGTCAGACTACCGACGGTATGCAGCATGAGCGCCAGAAAACCGGGGATCGCGCCAATGCCAAAGGCCATCACAAAAATAACCGCCCACGCGAGTTCTGGCATAGTTCGTAAAAAGGCCACCAGCGCACGGATACCAAAACGCACCAGTGGCGGCGACCAGGTGTTTCCTGCTGCCAGAAAGGCGAGTGCCGTTGCCGCGACAAACGATACCAGCGTGGCCGCCAGCGCCAGTTGCAGGGTTTCCCAGATAAGCGGGAGCTGTATAGGCAGACGATAACCCCAGTAAGCCAGTGACCCACTGGTGTGGCTGTCGGCAAAGAGTGTGGATACATGCAGCGTCGGCACGGTTTCCAGCATGTAGTCGAAGAAATTCGGCAGTGAATGCCAGATGGTGTTCAGGTTAAATTCGGCAGCGTTTCCGGCGGCAAAATAGAGTATAAGTAACACCAGCGACCAGGCGACTGTGTCACGTTTCTGGCGCATTCTGATGTTCTGGTAATACTGCTCAAACGACGTATTCGTGTTCATGGCTAACCGGTCTTAGGCGGAAACAACGCTCGAACAAAAGCCCCGGGCGTTCAGCCAGGGGCTATTTTTTCAACGCAAGTGGTCGTGAATTAACGTGCGGTCACCAGCTCACGTTTCATATCGATAATCTGTTTAAAATCGTCCACGCTGCCAGGACCGATATGCTGGGTGCCGCCCATCGCTTTGACGAAGCAGGCGTGGTTGTCGGTATCGAGTTTTTTGATGGCGCTAATGACTTTGGTTTTGAAGTCAGCCGGCAGGCTGTTGCTGACCAGAATAGGGCCGTTTGGGATCAACGGTGATTTCCAGATAATGCGGATCTGCTTCATCAGATCCGGATGATCCATACGAATCAGACGGTTAAATGCGCCCACGGTGTAGCCAGCGTTATAGTCGCCGACCATAGAAGTCCAGGTCACTGCGCCCGCAAACTGGTTGTTCAGCACGCCCAGGATGTCCTGCTCGTGGCCGCCGGAGAAGGTGACGCTGGAGAAGAAGTTGTTGTATTTGTTATCAGCATTACCGCCGAACTGTTGTTTGAACGTCTGGTTCGGGATCAGGAAACCCGAAGTGGAATCCGGATCTGCAAAGCCGAACGGTTTGCCTTTCAGGTCTTCCAGTTTCTGATAAGGGCTGTCTGCTTTGACGATAACCACTGAATAATAGCCGCGCGACTGGTCTTTATCGTCCACGGCGAGCCCCACAATATCTACCGCTTTCGGGTTGTTGATATAGACCGAAGCATACGATGAAGGCGACATGCTCAGCACCACGTCGACTTTGCCGCCCAACAAGCCCTGAATAACGCCAGAGTAGTCCGACGAGTTACGCAATTTGGTGTCGACGCCCAGTTCCTTGTCCAGAAAATCTTTAACGCACTGGTTATCGCCAATTTGCTGGGTGGCGTTCTGCCCGCCGAGGATACCCAGATTTAATTCCTTCGGTTGTTCAGCCGCGCTTACCTGCCACGCCAGCAGAAGACCTGTCATCAATGCCGATAAACGGAATGCGCCTGCAATATGCTTTTTCATTGTCATTGCCTGTGTCGTCTCAATTGAAGGAAGAATTAATGCAGCTGACTTATTTCATCACCATAAAGAACGAGCAAAACGTCCTGCGTCAACGCAGAAGGGTGATCATCAAAAACAATCCGTCCCTGTGAAATGCCGATAACGCGCGTGCAGTATTCCTTGACCAGGTCCACGGAATGCAGGTTTACCATCACGCTGATGCCTTGCTCACTCACTTCTCGTAACACGCGCATAATGCGCTGCGTATTTTTGGGATCCAGCGAGGCGACGGGTTCATCCGCCAGTAAAATCGAGGGGTTCTGAATTAACGCCCGACAAATCGCTACGCGTTGCATTTGACCGCCGGAAAGGGTTTCAGCACGTTGCAGCGCATGCGGCAGCATGTTGAGCCACTCCAGCAACGCAATCGCTTTTGCCCTGTCTTCGGCGGTAAAGACTTTGAACAACGACTTGAAGGTTGAGGTCTGGCTGAGCCTGCCCAGCAATACGTTGGTCAGCACGTCGAGGCGCGGCACCAGACAAAAGTCCTGAAAAATCATCCCGCACTGGCTGCGCCACTGACTCAGCTCGCGGCCTTTAAGGCGGGAAACGTCGCGTGGCGTGCCCACGTCCGGGAAGCTCAGGATCTCGCCGGATGTGGCGCTGTGCGTTCCGTTAAGCACGTGCAGCAGGGTGGATTTACCGGCACCGGAGCGGCCAATCACGCCGACCATCTCACCGCTGTGCAGATCAAAGCTGATGTCCTGCAGCACGGTCTGATGGCTGTTGTAGGATTTGCTTAAATTTTTGACGCTCAACACCTTGTGCAGCGGGGCGCTGTGTAAGTGATGCGACGAGGGGGCGAGGGTGTCCGGAAGTTCTGCCAGTGCACTGTTCATGTGTCATCCAGATTTATCACGAGAATGCCCAACATTAAGGGTATCGCGTGTGATCGTTTTATGATGAAACAGAGAACAAATAATGAACGGGAGAAAAAACGTCCTGGGTGTAAAGCTATTGAAAAAGCATAAAAACGATAAGGTCGCTATGAGTGGGGGGCTGACATTTTGCATCTGTTGACGAAGTAATCATCATGAGTTGAATATACCATCCCCGTGACATAATTCCTGAAAGGGGGCTGATAGTGCTCATCTACAACGTTTTTGGACGACATATTGGGGTCAAGCATGAAGGTGGTCGCTGGCTGGTATTCCGCGCAGACCTGACGGAACGAAAATTCTCCCGGCTTTACGACATTGCTATTCCGGACAATATGACAGAAGGCGAGATAATGGGCTGGCTGGGCGACATTTTCCATGAAGCAGCAACAGAGCGTCATCCTGATGTGAAACGTATCGAATAAGGAACTGTCAGTTACACGCTCCTCACTACAATGGAGTGTATCACTAGTCCATCAATATCCGGTCCTGGCACACAGGGAACGTTCTGAACTTTCCGCCCACAGTCTGAAGGGGCACCCATTCAATCCATTGACCACTTTTCAGGAATACGGAACTTTAGTCCTTAAAATTTTGGTTTTTATTTATTTTCTGGGGGACAGTCTTAGCCTCACAACCAAATTTGTACTCATCGCTGTTATAATTTTGACTTACTGTCTTGCGCTGTGCCCGATTGACACGAATGTAATAATATCAGCAACGTCCGCCTCTGGCACAAACCTGCCCCAACGCAGGGGTTAAAGGGCAGCTCTGAGCAAGAATCGGGCGCATGTCAGGTATTACATATATCGTGTTGATTTAATCAGCGAGGAAGTCAATCGTTGTTCTGCATGCCGGTTAATTGATGTCGTAAATCCAGGCATAGTGCCCAGTGTTCTTCAACAGGCACAGTAACCCGCGAACGCTGTTCTATAGACAACTGCGGTTCGGTCCAGAGAAAGGGATAGAAGGAGTAAACTACGTCACAATTAATTGAAGTCGTTTCTTCGCGCCAACCTGTCCAGCGTACGTTTTTATAGAATAACCCCAAATCTCCACAAAGCGCCCAATGCAGAAAACCTGAATAGTTGGTATTGAGACTCTCCCATTCGAGAGTATCCGGTGCGAGATAATATACCCCGCCGGGGTCTTTACCTAATCCTCCCCCGTTAAGTGCAAAAAAACCTCCGGATGCATCATCGGCAATTAACAATGCCTGAAATGTCAGATCAGCTGTTACCAACTGCGTCCATGAAGCCAGAGCCCGCGGCAATCTGGTGTGACCAGAGCCTAAAATCCGCAACCAACCATTATCAATGAGTATTCCTCCCGTTTCATATGCAATAGCACCAAGCGGAGAGAAAGTAGTTATCTGAAGCTGATGTAAATCAGCGCGTGCTTGCGCCAGGTTACAAGGGAGCACTTCATAGTTATTGATTGCTTCTTGCAGCCATTCTTTCACTGTATGCCAGCCAGATCTCTGCTGATCGATTAATTCAGCTAGTTCCCTCATCCTTTATCCTCATTCACACTACGCTGCTTTACTTCATTAATCGGACGCTCAACCGATAACATGAGCATGAAATCAGAGCATCTGGTCGGCAACGTCCACACTGAGCGAACAGCGGACATTCAAGTAGCTTGAAGCCGCGAAAATGCATCACGCCTGGTAGTTACATTGCGACCAGGACATGAGCGGGAATATGGGGCAGGATCACAGCCGCGATATCGCATCCCGGATGCCACCGTGTGCGGCGATGAACATGACGACGGCCGACCGGCAATAAGATTCGATTTCGTTGTCGTCCTCTGCTCTGGTTTCATCGAAGCGCGCGATCATCAGAAGGTCGGAGCCTTTGAAAAGCGCGGCAAACAAGCGAGCCGACTGGAGAGGATCGGGAACGTTCAGAAGCGCCTTCGCGTGCAACTGACGCAAAAGGGCCTCGATTTGGGCGATGACATGAGCGGGGCCGGCTTCGTAATGGAGCTTGCTTAACGACTTTTGATTCGTCTTGTCGGCCATGACCATAGCTTCGACACTACTGACGTCTGATCTCAACAGCGTGCGAAGCAGTAATGATCCCACCGCCATCAGCTGATCTTCAACCGAACCGTCGACGCCTTCAAGAAGGGCTTGTGGTGCAAACAACTGGTGGCAGCCAGCCACAATCGCCGCACTGAACAGCGCCTCTTTGTTATCGAAGTGCCGATAGATACTGAGCTTGGATATCTTCGCTCGCTGGGCGATTTTGTCCAGGGTCGTTGCCTGAAATCCTAATTCCACAAAGAGTTCGGACGCGGCGTCAATGATTGTTTGGCGAAGTGCCTCATTGACGGGCCGGCCCCGCCGGGTCTGGCTGTTTTTATTGGTCACGAAATATAGTCCTTGACAGTATCATAATTCTCTAATTAGGATACCATTCAGTTTCATAAATATGCAAGGTGCGCCAGCTCTGGCCCATCTTCCTCCATCCACAACACGGAGCCCATCACCATGAATGACGTCATCATCATCGGCGGCAGCTTTGCCGGTCTTGCCGCCGCCCTGCAGCTTGGCCGTGCCCGTCGTATGGTCACAGTCCTCGACACTGACCGGCAGCGCAATCGCTTTGCGGGCCTTTCACATGGTGTGCTCGGCCACGATCACAAGAAGCCGCTGGACATCCTCGTCGAGGCACGCCAGCAGCTGGCGCGCTATCCAACGATCAGGCTGGTCAATGCGCGGGCCGAGAGCGTATCCGGCACCATCGACGATTTCTGCGTCGTCACTGACGACAACGAAAGCCTGAGGGCGCGCCGCCTGATCCTGAGCTATGGTGTCGCTGACCAGATGCCTGATATTCCGGGTTTTGCCGAGAACTGGGGGACATCCGTCATCCCATGCCCCTATTGCGACGGCTTCGAAGTTGCTGACCAGCACTGGGGCCTCGTCTGGTCTGGCCCGCAGTCGATGAATCAGGTCAGGCTCTTCCATGACTGGACCGACAGGTTGACGGTCTTCAGCAATGGCCACGACATCACCCCCGACATACGGGCCGATCTGGCGGCCCGCCAGGTACCTCTCGTTGATGGCCGGATCACCGAAATCGCACGTCACGGGAGCCATAGTGCCACCATCAGGATCGATACCGGCCCCGATATCGCAGTCGATATCCTGTTCGCGCATCCGCGTACCAGTCCGTCCGCAAGCCTTCATGACGCACTGGGGCTCGCCACGGTCAATACGCCAACCGGCATCGCCCTCAGGACCGACGAGCGTCGCGAAACCAGTATGCCGGGCATCTACGCCGCCGGTGACCTTGCCAACCCCGGCATACCCTCGGTCACCACGGCAACATGGCAGGGCGTGATGGCAGGTATCTTCGTTCAGCAGTCGATGCTCGCTTGAGTGCAGGCAGCATCGCTCACCCCGGTTCAATTTCACCATAGACAGGAGCGCCACCATGGCCGCCATAAAACCATTCAAACCTTTAGACGAAAAATTTCCGTTTGACCGCCAACTCGGCATTGCGGCCGCACCTCTCGTGCTCATCAACCTCTTCACGGTCGTCGATCCCGCCGATGAAGCGGGCTTTCTGGAGGCTTTCCGGGCGGCTGCAGAAGTCATAACGAAGGCACCGGGCTTCATTTCCATGCAACTACATCGGGCGATCGGCGATAGCCCGACTTACCTGAACTATGTAGTGTGGGAATCCACCGAAGCAGTCCGCGCCGCCTTCGCTGATCCCGGGTTCCTCGCGAAACTTCCGGCTTATCCGTCATCCGTCGTGGCCAGCCCGCACCTGTTTCAGAAAGTCGCCGTTCCCGATTTCTGCACTGCCTGACTCCGGAAATAGGCAAAGCGCGACTGATGATATCTCTACCCAGATGTCTATGCTGAGCTGAGAGACGTGAAGGCGGAGTAAAGCCTTTTCTGACGAGATATCGTTATCTCGCCAAAAAGAAACGAACGTCTCTCGCTCAGCATAGACATCATTAATGATACTTACTTCCAATGTCCGCCCTTGGTACAAACCTGCCATTGATAGCGCCATTAGAGGCAAAAGTTATAAATTGCCTCTATTAATGACCGTGGTGCCAAAAATACGGCACGAAGGCTGGCTTTTGTGCACCAAATTTAATTAAGCCAACCATCCTGTAGCGGAAAGGTAGTCTCTTGATTGGGAGTTTGTGAAGTCCATCATTTTACTCAGTATAATGACAGGGTCGGTACCTTTTGCCTTCTCCGTATTGTATATCTGCATCCGCTGCGCATCGATTTTCGATGCGTTCAAGTAAAACTGACTCTTGTAATCATCTCCAACTTTTTCTCCGGTGGAAGCCAGTTTGACGTCTTCCATCCTGTTGGTTTTTATCGATTCACTCAGGTCATAGCAGATATCGCTGCGACTGTAAGCCATATCATACGCGAGTCTTTCTGCATCCTGTGAGCTGGCTTGTGCATAGCGTAAAATGTCTTCCTGTACCGCAGTCCTCGATTGTGTTGCGCCATTGCTCATGGTTGAAGTTTGCGCCTTGTCTGACAACATAGCGTTTAGGTTATCGGTCGCTTTTGCCATCAGATTTTTGAAATCCTGTTGCTGCTCTGTTTTTCTGCCGATGGTGTCCAATAGCGAAGCCGTACTTCCAATTCCTTGAATTGCCATTTTCTCTTCCTTCAGTTAGCAAGCCCTCCCATTCTAGTAATTACAATGTGCAGCCATGTGACGAATAGCGGGTGAATTATCATCCATTTCTTCTGTGTGGGTACTGCGGGGTTGTTGATGTTTAGGGGGTGACAAGAATCAGATATGACCCGCTCCAGACGATTCAACTTACCGGCGGGCATACAGTTATTGCTCTTGCACTGCTACCCGCATTAAACAGGTTAAGTACCATGTTATCCGCAGGCATTGCGCCAACCATTTGGTCCTTGTCGTTATCCTCTACATCAACCTCCATAATATTTTCAGTTGTCCTGGCTCACGTATTTAACCCATACCATTATCATTTCAGCACGTTATGCTAATTTTCCCGTTAGATAATGCGAAATGAATATTTATGGAGTGGCTGGTGATTGATGTTATTTATCTGGGTAAAGCGAGTCGTTATATGCTCATTCTTCATGCCGGAATATTAAAAAAGATGTCTGAGGTCACATCTAAATCCGTCATACAGCCAGGCGATATTCTTTACCCCGTCAGTGATGCCATGTATCTGATAAATAAAAATGAGAATCAGCGTCTGAAGATCACCAGTGCCTCTGCATTTTCGGCCACACAGTAGTGTTTTTTGAAAAAGTCATGCAAAAGCACTTCGCTCAAAGCAAAAATTACAGGGTAAAACCACCATCACCCACTTGCGCCAGTGCATACCATTTCATCAACTCAGCCGTTCCCGGCTCGTTTTCGGCGGGTGCCCATGGGGCCATATCTTGCTCAGCTACTGGCTGGTAACCCCCGTATTTGACCTCAAAAATTACGCCTCCTTTATCCATCGACAACACTGCATGCCAGGTCCCAGCATCCATTTCCAGCACCTTGCAGTCTTCACCTAACACAACGCGGTGGGTCACGTTGCCTTCGTCATCAAAATTCAATACCAAAAAGCGTCCGATGAGGGAGGTCAGCAGCTCAAATGTGTGCGGGTGGCGGTGAGGGCGAACATAGGTACCCGGTTCCATAGCGATAGCCAGGCGCTGAACAGGATCGCTCAATTCAGGGTGGAGATTACGATGAGCACGTAAGCGAGGGGAATTTTCAGCCTGTTCGCTTTGTTCTTGTAGATCACTGAACGTAATTTGTTTCATATTAGCCTTTGTGAATGTAGGTCGCTCACAGGAACCCGGATGCCGTGAGGTTTTATGCTATCAATATCTTTTTAATCATTAGCGTTTCAACTTTCCAAAGCAGAAACAGGATTTGTTACTTTTACTGAAAATAGTTTATCAATTTTTCGCCTGTGTATCAGATCATTCATTGCATGGTGTCAACGGGGTATGTTCTGCTCTTCGGTGAAAATTACATATTATCGATAGTAATGCCCGCTTTTGGCACGAAAGAGTCGATCAAGGGGCAGACATGTCTGCTCAGAGCAAGGAGCAGACGTAGAAGATACTTTTTGTTCCCACGTTACAATTCACGGGGCGAGTATCGTTGGTTAAATTTTGACTTACGGGTTCGTACAAGGTCTTTTCCATGGCCGGAGATCTTCATGAGAACCATGTCATATTTTCTCTAACAGATACATTAATGCATTCGAATTGGCGTATGTGTTATTGATTTTATCCTGCCGGAGACTACCATGTGCCTAAATGAGAAGGAGGAATAATGTCTCTGACTGCCCTGCAGCTTTTCAAAAACCTGTCCGATGAAACTCGTTTGAGTATCGTCCTGCTGCTCAGTGAAATGGGCGAGCTTTGCGTATGCGATCTTTGCACGGCGCTGGAACAGTCACAACCCAAGATCTCCCGTCACCTGGCAATGCTTCGAGAAAGTGGTCTAGTGCTGGATCGCAAACAGGGCAAGTGGGTTCACTACCGCTTATCCCCGCATATGCCTTCCTGGGCCGCTCAGGTGATTGAGCAGGCCCGGTTAAGCCAACAGGACGACGTACAGGCCATCGCCCGTAAGCTGGCAACGGCAAATTGCTCTGGTAGCGGTAAGGCTGTTTGTATCTAAAAAATTTGCCTGAACATATATGATTTTTCAAATGTGAGGTATTCAGAATGAAAACGTTAACGGTGTTTGACCCGGCAATGTGCTGCAGTACCGGCGTATGTGGCTCAGATGTCGATCAGGTTCTGGTTGATTTCTCTGCTGACGTGCAGTGGCTGAAAGGTCGCGGCGTAAAGGTTGAACGTTACAACCTGGCGCAGCAGCCCATGAGTTTTGTTCAGAACGAGAAAGCGAAAGCATTCCTCGAAGCATCCGGAGCAGAAGGGCTTCCGCTACTGCTGCTGGACGGCGAAACGGTGATGACAGGGCGATACCCTAAACGCGCTGAGCTGGCTCGCTGGTTCGCTATTCCGCTGGAGAAGGTAGGGTTGGCTACCACCAGATGCTGTGGTGGTAATACTTCCTGTTGCTGAATATGTCAGGAGGACACATGAAATTCTTACAGAACATCCCGCCTTACCTGTTTTTTACCGGTAAGGGAGGCGTAGGAAAAACGTCAATTTCCTGCGCGACAGCTATCCACCTTGCCGAACAGGGGAAGCGGGTTTTGCTGGTTAGTACCGATCCAGCCTCCAATGTCGGCCAGGTATTCGATCAGGCTATCGGTAACACGATACGTCCTGTGGCAGCAGTTCCCGGACTTTCGGCACTGGAGATCGACCCACAGGAAGCCGCGCAGCAATACCGCGCCAGAATCGTTGATCCTGTCAAAGGTCTTCTGCCTGATGACGTCGTTAACGGTATCAGCGAGCAGCTTTCAGGGGCCTGTACCACTGAGATTGCGGCGTTCGATGAGTTCACCGGCTTATTGACAGACGCCTCTCTGCTGACCCGCTTTGATCACATTATTTTTGATACAGCGCCGACGGGCCACACGATTCGCCTTCTCCAGCTTCCCGGTGCCTGGAGTAGCTTCATTGAGAGTAACCCGGATGGTGCTTCCTGCCTTGGCCCAATGGCCGGGCTGGAAAAGCAGCGTGAGCAGTATGCTCATGCAGTAGAGGTGTTATCCGATCCTGAACGTACCCGCCTGGTTCTGGTTGCACGACTGCAGAAATCTACGCTGCAGGAAGTCGCCCGCACCCATGAAGAACTGGCTGCAATTGGCCTGAAAAATCAGTATCTGGTGATTAATGGCGTTTTGCCGGCAGCCGAAGCGGAATATGACGCCCTGGCTGCTGTGATATGGCAACGGGAGCAGGAAGCACTGGCAAATCTTCCCGCCGGTTTATCTGAGCTACCGACAGATACCTTATTACTACAACCAATCAACATGGTTGGCGTGTCTGCATTGAAGGGACTACTGGACATCCGTTCAGGGGCATTACCGCTCCCTGCAACGAACGTCCTGTACACGTCTGAAAACGTATCGCTTTCTGATCTCGTCGATGACATTGCTCGCAGTGAACACGGCCTGATTATGCTGATGGGCAAAGGTGGCGTAGGGAAAACCACGATGGCTGCTGCCATCGCCGTAAGGCTGGCGGATAGGGGATTTGATGTCCATCTCACCACCTCAGATCCCGCTGCACATCTCAGTACCACACTGAATGGTTGTCTGAATAACCTGCAAGTCAGCAGGATTAATCCACACGAAGAAACCGAACGCTATCGCCAGCATGTCCTTGAGACGAAGGGGAGAGAGCTGGACGAAGCCGGGAAACGGCTGCTGGAAGAGGATTTACGCTCTCCCTGTACTGAGGAAATTGCCGTGTTTCAGGCTTTTTCCCGGGTGATTCGTGAAGCAGGTAAGCGGTTTGTTGTTATGGATACCGCCCCTACGGGACACACGCTGTTGCTGCTGGATGCGACCGGGGCTTATCACCGCGAAATTGCCAAAAAAATGGGCGACAAAGGCCATTTTACTACCCCGATGATGCAGCTTCAGGACCCGGAGCGAACCAAAGTGCTGCTGGTTACGCTTGCGGAAACCACTCCAGTGCTGGAGGCAGCGAATTTGCAGGCCGATCTTGAACGCGCGGGGATTCATCCGTGGGGCTGGATTATCAATAACAGCCTTTCTATTGCGGATACGCGTTCTCCATTGCTTTGCCAGCGCGCCCGGCAGGAATTACCGCAGATTGAGGCGGTTAAGCATCAGCATGCTGACCGTATAGCGCTTGTTCCGTTACTGGCGTCAGAGCCTGCCGGTATCGAAAAGCTCAGAGCGTTGATGCGTTAATTTATTGGTTAATACAGGGCGGCAGAGCCGCTCTGTCAGGAGGTTTTATGTTACTGGCAGGCGCTATTTTTGTCCTGACCCTTGTTTTGGTTATCTGGCAGCCGAAGGGATTAGGGATCGGCTGGAGCGCGACGCTGGGCGCAGCCCTGGCTTTGATTTCAGGCGTTGTGCATTCAGGCGATATTCCGGTGGTGTGGAATATCGTCTGGAACGCGACGGCAACGTTTATTGCCGTCATTATTATCAGCCTGCTGCTCGATGAATCCGGCTTTTTCGAATGGGCAGCGCTGCATGTATCGCGTTGGGGTAACGGTCGGGGCCGTTTGCTCTTTACGTATATCGTTCTGCTCGGCGCAGCGGTGGCGGCACTGTTTGCCAACGACGGGGCTGCTCTTATTCTGACACCGATCGTGATTGCCATGCTGCTGGCATTAGGTTTCAGCAAAGGCACCACGCTGGCATTCGTGATGGCCGCCGGGTTTATTGCCGATACCGCCAGTCTGCCGCTTATCGTGTCGAACCTGGTGAATATTGTTTCGGCAGACTTCTTCGGTCTGGGGTTCACCGAATACGCGTCGGTGATGGTTCCGGTCGATATTGCAGCCATTGTTGCCACGTTGGTGATGCTGCATCTGTTCTTTCGCAAAGATATCCCGCCGACTTACGAGCTGTCTCTTCTTAAGACACCTGCAATAGCGATTAAAGATCCGGCGACGTTTCGTACCGGCTGGGTCGTTTTAATTCTGTTGCTGGTAGGTTTTTTCGTCCTTGAACCGCTCGGTATTCCGGTGAGCGCGATTGCGGCGGTGGGGGCGCTCATCCTGTTTGCCGTGGCGAAACGCGGCCATGCCATTAACACGGGAAAAGTGCTGCATGGCGCCCCCTGGCAGATCGTCATCTTCTCGCTGGGGATGTACCTGGTGGTCTACGGTCTGCGCAACGCCGGGCTTACCGAATACCTTTCAGGTGTGCTGAACGTGCTGGCGGATAAAGGACTCTGGGCCGCGACGCTGGGTACTGGCTTCCTGACGGCTTTCCTGTCTTCCATCATGAATAACATGCCGACCGTGCTGGTTGGCGCGCTCTCTATTGATGGCAGCACCGCAACCGGCGTTATCAAAGAGGCGATGATCTACGCCAACGTGATTGGCTGCGATCTGGGGCCGAAAATTACACCTATTGGTAGCCTGGCAACGCTGCTCTGGTTGCATGTACTTTCACAGAAGAATATGACGATTACCTGGGGATACTATTTCCGCACCGGGATCGTTATGACTCTGCCTGTGCTATTTGTAACGCTGGCCGCGCTGGCGCTACGTCTCTCTTTCACTTTGTAATGAGATACTGATATGAGCAACATCACTATTTATCACAACCCGGCATGCGGCACGTCGCGTAATACGCTGGAAATGATCCGCAACAGTGGTAATGAACCGACCATTATTCATTACCTTGAAAATCCACCGTCACGCGATGAGCTGGTTAAAATCATTGCAGATATGGGGATCAGCGTGCGGGCACTATTGCGTAAAAATGTCGAGCCTTATGAAGAGCTGGGGCTTGCGGAAGATAAATTTACTGACGATCGGTTAATCGACTTTATGCTGCAGCATCCAATCCTGATTAACCGCCCTATCGTCGTGACGCCACGGGGAACACGCCTGTGTCGTCCGTCTGAGGTTGTGCTGGATATCCTTCCGGATGCGCAACAAGGTGCTTTCGCCAAGGAAGACGGAGAAAAAGTCGTTGATGAAACAGGTAAGCGATTTAAATAAATATAAAGGGGGCAGATGCCCCCTTAGGATAATTTTGGCATTCATTCCCGCTGCTCTATCCAGAACGGTCCATTATTTTATAAAGATGTTTTGGCAACGTTCGCTCCTGGCACCGAGCGGATGAATTTACTGGGTTCAAGGTCCGCTGTGAGCGAAAAGCGGACGTTAATGAGAGCATGGAACCAGTAAGCATCGGCAAGTATGCCCAAAATGATGCTCGTTAATTTTGGGCTTTAAATACTTTTCACATAAACATAATTCACTTACAGGCAGCAGATAAAACCGTGTCAGGAGCTTAATTTATCGTGCTTTTTTGCCCGCAACTCGTTAACAATACCTAAAAAGGCAAGCCCGACGGGAACAAGGGATCCCCACAGGACGGCGTTCCAGCCGTAGAGACTGAGCAGAGCTCCTGAAGAAAATGAGCCTACAATCATCACCCCAAACACCACAAAATCGTTCAGGGACTGGACCTGGGTTTTCTCTTCGGGACGGTGATATTCAATTATCTTCGCCGATGCGCCGGTGAAGCCAAAATTCCAGCCCAGACCCAACAAAATCAGCGACAACCAGTAGTGAAAAATATCGGTTCCACTGAGTCCGGCCAGCACAGAGCATGCCGTGATAAGCAGACCCGCAGCGGCGATACGCATAGCCCCAAAGCGGTTAATTAATTTGCCAGTAAAAAATCCCGGACCGTACATGGCAATAACATGCCACTGGATACCGAGATTGGACGCCTGCTGAGAAATACCGTGCATGTGCATCGAAAGTGGTGCTGCCGTCATCAGGAAGTTCATCACCATATAGGTTACCGCACCGCTGAATACGGTTCTGGCAAACCCTGGCTGGCGGACAATTTCGCGTAAAGGCCGCCCACCCGTTTTTATCGCGCTGGCAGGTTCTGCGGTCTTTACGCCTTTGAGTATGAATGCTGATATGAAGGCCACGAGAGCCTGGGCGAGGAACGTGACGGCAAAGGTATGAGGCGGCCAGAGATGCATCGTTCCTGAAACCAGCATGGGACCAACCACGCCAGCAATCACTCCGCCCCCCATAACCAGCGACAAAGCCCTGGCCCGGCGTTCGGGCGTGACGCCGTCCGTTGCGGCAAAACGAAAGCTGAGCGCAACGGCCGCATATGCTCCGCCCATAAATGCGGCAATGCAGAAAAGTATAAAAGAGCCAATGACGACGGCAAGTGCGGCGGTCAGTCCGGTAATGACGCCAGCCCCGGTGCCGACTATAAAAGCAGCTTTACGACCATTTTTCCGCGCCAGTGAACCTAACGGCAAGATGCAGACCGCCATCCCAAGTACAAACATGGTGATGGGCAGCGTGGCCAGCGAGCTTGCAGGTGCAATCAAGTTACCCACAATTGCGCCTGTGGCATAAAAAACCACAGAGTTAGCACCGGCGAGAGCCTGTGCGGCCGACAGGCGGATGATATTGTTTTTCTGATCTGCAACAGGCAGAAAATGTTCTGCGGACATATAATTAATTATCCTGATTCATGGTGAGCACTATCCGGTATCGCGCCAGACCCTGCTTCAGTCTGATGAGCGCCTCATTTGCCCTTTCAAATGGCAGTAGCTCTGTAACAGGCAAAGCCTGAAAGAGGTGGCTGAACTGCAGCGCGCGCTCGGTTTGCGCTGGTGTGCTGACGAAAGATCCTGTCAGGGTACGTTCAGCGCCGATCATCATACCGGGCATCACCTGTAGCGGCGTTTGTCCGGTACCCAGCAGGATCGCTTTTCCCCGGGGTGCCAGGGAGGACAGGAGGGCTGAAACCGTTTCTGAAGCCGGTGCCGTTGCCACAATAAAATCCACACCACCGTCATTTTTCAGGCGTTCTGATGCGTTTTCATCAAGTGTATTGATGTAGTGATGCGCACCCAGCTCATAGGCCGCTCGTTCTTTTTCGCTACCCCGCGCAATCACCGTCACCTCAAAGCCCATTTTACGGGCGTACTGAACGGCCATGTGGCCAAGGCCACCCACTCCGAGAACCGCGACTCTGTCGCCCGCCTTTGCGCCTGAATTACGCAGCGCGTTGAATGTTGCGGTACCGGCACAAAGGATCGGGGCGGCATGCACGGAAGAGAGCGCTGAGGGGATGGCTATCAGCGCGGTGTGCCGCATGACGACGTACTCTGCGTAGCCGCCATCACAGCTGAGTCCAGGCGTAAGCTGATTTTCACAAAGATGAAAAAGCCCGCTGCGGCAGGGGTTGCAGTGCTGACAGTACCCCCCCAGACGTCCGACACCTACCCGCTGACCGGTTTGCCAGATATCGGGTACCCTGTTCCCCTTCCGGGCAATAAACCCGACAATTTCATGTCCCGGTATACGGCCGGGCTGGCCCGCCTGCGGTGCTTTTTCCGCGTCCCGGAGATCGGCACCGCATACGCCGCATGCTTCAATTTTGATGAGCACTTCATCCGGGCCGGGAGCGGGTACCGGCCGCTCGGTCATTTCCAGCACACCGGGGGCGACGATCTGCATAGCGCGATATTTTTTATTCATAAATTGCACCGGAAAAATTTGGGGTTGTCAGATGGCAAGGGCGACAAGAAAACGGGACACCATGTTATAGGCGGCGACAGTAGCAACCGCTTCTACGGTCTCTTTTTCACCTAACAGGCTTTTCAGCGCACCGATTACTTTCTCCTCAACCACGACGTTCCGGGTGGACTGGTCCGTAAGATGTATAAGCAACGTTTCGGTGCTATTAAAGACGTGTGGCGCGGAGGATAACCGCAGGGCTTCTGCTTTTTCAGCCGTTCCGCCTGCATCCAGATAGGCAGGGTAGTGCACGTTCCATTCAAATTCTGCTTTATTCAGCCAGGCAACGCGCAGCATGATCAGTTCCCGGTATTCAAGGCTGAGTGAAAATTCCTGACGTACCCGTACCATCAGTTCATTCCAGCCCGTGGCCAGGGGGGCACTCTTCAGTAATACCCGGTCAATACCTATCAGTCTTCCGCCGGGCCGACGGGCCTTTATCGCGTTGAGAAGAGCGGCGTCGACTGGCTCTTCATCCTGCCAGGGAGTTACTCTTGGTGTGTTCATATCATTTTTTCCTGTAGAACAGAACAATCCAGCCGCGTCAGTTCAGTATTAAGTCACCTTCGATCAGCATATTCTGGGCCAGTAACCACCGGTTCAGAGAGGAGTCAATCACCCGTTGATGAACCCCTTCAAACTGATGCACCGTGCCGCCACCGCTTACATGGATGACATACACAAGCCTGCCGGAAGCATCCTCTGCAGGACTGTCACCGGAGGCCGGTATACCCTTCGGAAGGTGCCCGTCAGTGTGTATTTCAAGATGCGTAAGGGCGAGACCTTCAGCCCTGGCTTCGAGAATAAAGGCGGCCATTATGCAGGCATTAAACGCAGCAAGCATCAGCTCCTGGGGATCAGGAGCCAGCCCTTCGCCACCCAGCGAAACCGGTTCATCGGAATCGATAACATGACTTTGCAGGGCAGGCGGAGCGTTGTCTGCGGAAAAGGACTGGCAGAGCGTCCGGCTGGCCATGCCCCCCTGCCACGAGGTGACAAGGTCATAATGCGCGGTCTGGATTTGCATAATTACTCCAGTGCCGCACGCGGGTAAGCGCGTGCGGCATGGTCATCAGGCGTTACGGCCAGCCATTACGCCGCCATCGATATCCCAGATAGCGCCGGTGACCCAGCCAGTCTTATCAGAAAGCAGGAAAGCAACGGTTTCCGCGATATCGACCGGGGTACCCACGCGGCCGATCGGGTGGAAGCTGTCAAAGCTGTTCATTACGTCCTTCACGTCGTCTTTCGGAATGAATCCTTCGTAAATCGGCGTGTGAACAACGGCCGGAGAAACCGCATTCACTCGGATCCCTTTTTCACCCAGCTCAATGGCCAGGTTTTTGGTCAGCGCGTGCAGACCCGCTTTTGCCATTGAGTACGCTGAAGACGGAGTGGCACCGATGGCCTGCTGTGCCCACATGGAGCCGATATTAACGATGGAGCCTTTAATGCCGGCTTCAACCATATTGCGCACCACGTCACGGGTAATAAAGAACGTCGCGCGGTTAATGTTCATGTACATGTCATAGTCTGACGCTTCATGTTCGGTGAACGGTTTCGGGAAAAATACGCCAGCCGCATTGACCAGCAGGCTGATATCTTTGTGTTCGGCATTAATGGTATTCACCACGTGCTGCATACCTTCTTCTTTCATCAGGTCGGCAACGATGATGGAAACCTGACCATCAGCAGCCAGTGCCTGGCGGGCCTGCTCGGCTTTGTCCTGGCGATTGCCAACCAGCACAACGCTGCCACCGTTTTTCAGAACCAGCTTCGCCGTTTCGAAGCCCATACCGCTTGTACCACCGACCACTAACAGTTTTTTACCGGCAAAAGATGCGTTCATCGCTAACCTCTTTGAATTCATATGTTTGTCATTGATGAAAAGCCGCGCTCCTCATCGTGTGAAATCAGAATGCCACTCGGGCCCCTGATTGACGACTGAGAAGAAATTGCGACCCAGGAAAGAAAATCTTTCTCGCTGGCGTATACTGAGGAAAATAATGCATCAGGATGACCACAATGCGATCGCTAAACCGACTTAAATGGCTGCACGCTTTTGAAGCAACCGCCAGGCATGGCAGCTTTACCGGCGCGGCTCAGGAACTGGGCGTTACGCCCGCCGCAGTAGGCCAGCTGGTGCGCTCGCTGGAAGACTGGGTCGGGCACCCGCTTCTTCACCGCACCCGTTCAGGAAAAGAGCGGCTGACGCTGGTTGACGAAGCGCAGGAGGCACTCCAGGACATCACGCTGGGGCTCGACAAACTTGAAACCGGATTAAACAAGCTTCGTGGTCGCCGCTCGCGCTCGGTTGTGGTGGTGACGGCATCGCAGGTACTGATGATGAACTGGCTGATGGATCGCCTGAACCGGTTTTCGGAAACGCACGAAAATATCGATCTGCGGCTTAATGTCACGGAAAAGCTGATGGACGTGTCGCACGGCGAGGCGGATATCGGTATTCGCTGCGGACAGGGCGACTGGCCTGGCGTGAATAAAACCTGGCTGATGGATGAGGAAGCGGTGCTGGTCTGCAGTCCCCACCTGGTGCCGTCCGGGAAAATGGCCTGCAGTGAATGGCTCGCCACGCAAAAACTCATTCACGATGACACGCCGCATCCCGGGGCAGATTTTCCGTCATGGGATGCTGTCCTGATGGCGGTCGGTGCACCCGACGCGCTGGAAAGCGGACTGCATATTAACTCTACCTCGGCGGTGATCCTGTCGGCCCTGAGCGGCAGGGGTGTGGCTATTGTCCGCTATGCTCTGGTGAAAAAACTTATCGAAACCGGACAGCTGGCCCAGCTGCATCCCGACCACCGTTGGCCACTCAGGTGGTCCTATTATCTGGTCACCCCGCAGCAAAAAGTCATGCGTGATGAAGTAAAAGTTTTCCATGACTGGCTTCTTCAGGATGTCGTTTCAGACCGCTCATAAACTGCCTCATCAGGTATCACGCTGTCCCGGCAATCAGTCCAGCCGCGTGATGCTTTATTCCCTGCCAAACCACGACATAGAATTTCTTCTCTGCTCCGCAAGATTATCTGATTTGTTGAAGCTGTCTGGCTTTCTGATAATCGCCCTCAACGAAAGGTAATACAGACCGGGTTTGTAACCGGGCGTGTTACCTCAACCCTGAGCGAAGGAGAGAACGATGGCTTATCTGCAAATCACCCTGGATATCAGTAATGAAAACCGTGCGGCAGCCGCGGGGGTATACCAGAAATACAAAACCCCGTTTCTGACCACCATTGAGGGTGCCACCTCTAAAGAGCTGCTTGTCCGTGACGAGGATGTCCAGGTGCTGCACGGCTTTAAGACTGTGGCGCAGGCGCAGGCATACCTTAGCAGTCCGCTGTTCACGCAGGATGTCGTTGCAGGATTGAAACCCTATTTAAACAGCGCGCCTGACGTACGTATTTTCGACGTCATGTAATGATTTTTCTGAGACAAAAAATAACCGGAGTTTTCAATGTTCTTGAACTGGAATGAATATCGCAGTGGCCTGCTCGCCACTATCGGCAAATTTGCCAAACTGCAACCAGAGTTTATGAAAGGCTTTCAGCAGATGGATAAAGGGGCGTCTGAAAACAAGCACCTCGATCCTAAAACCCATGAACTGATTGCACTGGCCGTGGCCGTCACCACCCGCTGTGATGGTTGCCTGGCCGTACACGTGGACGCTGCGGTTAAGCACGGTGCCACGCGTGAAGAGATCGCCGAAGCGCTGGCAGTTGCCATTAACCTTAACACTGGCGCAGCGCTGACATATACCGCGCGAGCTCTGGATGTGTACGATAATCTGCCGAACAAATAGGCCTGCAGACGGCCCCTCCAGGGCCGTCTAATCACTGACTATGATGTTACTGAATTCTGATTTTTCGCAGCGTGCTATCGTCAACCCGGATGATTATCAGTGGGTACCTTCTCCTCAGTCCGGCGTTGAGCGCGTGATGCTTGACCGGATTGGTCGCGAGCAAGCCCGTGCAACCAGCCTTGTCAGGTATGTGCCCGGTTCCGAATTTCCCGCACACAGCCATCCCGGCGGAGAAGAGATTCTGGTGCTCGAGGGGACTTTTACTGAAAACGGTGTCGATCACCCTGCCGGCTGGTACCTGCGCAGCCCGGACGGTTCTTCTCACCAGCCCTCAAGTCGCGACGGCACAACTATTTTCGTCAAGCTGCGCCAGATGTCTGCCGGTGAGCGCCAGCCGGTCAGGATAAACACCCAGGATACCGCTAACTGGTATGGGCAGCCGCAAAGACAAATCTGCTCGTTATTCTCCGGCCCCCTGGAAACCGTTCTGCTTCAGAGGCTTGCTCCGGGCGAGCGGATCTTTTGTGCGCCGCTTGTTGGCGGAGCAGAGATACTTCTTCTACAAGGGGAACTCCATGCGCCGGAAGGTTGCTATGGTGCAGGAAGCTGGCTGCGGTTTCCGCCGGGAGATATGCCTGCTCTGATGGCCATCGCCTCTGGCGCACTTTTTTATCTGAAAACGGGACATCTCAGCCCGACAACCCTGACCGGAGCGACATTATGAAGCAGAACGCTGTTATCATTGGTGCGGGCATAAGCGGCCTTTATGCCGCCACGCTGCTTGAAAAAGCGGGTGTTGAATATGTGATCCTTGAGGCTCGTGACAGAACGGGCGGGCGCGTACTGTCAGGCCTGGAACTGGCGGGTACCTCCGCTGGCATCCATGTAGATATGGGGGCAACGTGGTTCTGGCCTGATATTCAACCGGACTTCGCGCAACTGATCGAGCGGCTTAATCTTCCGGTAATCGCGCACGGCCGCCCGGGAGACATGCTCTACGAGCGCAAGCTGGATTCACCCCCCGAACGCTACCCGGCATGGGAGAGCTCCCCGGCGTCTTTCAGGCTGAAGGGAGGAATGCAGGCGCTGACGGCGGCACTTAAAAGTCAGATCCCGGCTGAGAAGATTAATACCGGCCATCAGGTGGTGGCGGTTTCCCGGGCTGGCAAGGAAGTGCAGGTCCATACCCGGTCTGAAGGTAGTAAAAAGGCCGTGTTTTCCGGTGAGCATGTCTTCCTCGCTTTGCCTCCTGCCCTGGCAGCTAAAATAGATTTCATACCGGCGATGCCGGAACAGGTGCTGTCAAACTGGCGGAAAATCCCGACATGGATGGCTCCCCATGCAAAATATGTCGCTGTATATAAAACAGACTTATTGCATGAGCGGCAGCTTTCAGGGAATGCAGGAAGCCGCGTGGGGCCAATGGTTGAGATCCACGACGTATCCGAGCCATATTCGGGCAAAACGGCGATTTTTGGTTTTATTGGCGTACCGGCAAAATCAAGATGGACAGTCAGCGAAGCTGTTCTCAAAAGCCTTTGCCGGGAGCAGCTCGTACGCTTATTTGGGCAGGATGCGGCAGAACCCGAAGCTGAGTATATAAAAGACTGGGCGGCCGATCCGTTTACTGCGACGGAATTTGATCTCCTGCAGGAGGTCGGGCACGCAATGCCTGAGCAACTTCCCGCCAGGGGAGAGTGGTCTGGCGAGATGACAGGTATCGCCAGTGAATGGTCGCCGCAATTCTCGGGCTATCTGGCAGGCGCAATTGACTCAGCATTAACGGGCGTTCAGCGCTGGTTACAACAGAAATAACCCCGTGAAAATGGTTTGTAGCCTTTTGAACCGGAGAGAGGTTATTAAAAAACATGAGTTTCCGGTTCGATAATACGTCTGTTATTGGAAACAGCTGGCTTCTAAAACT
The DNA here is from genome assembly GCA_901456055.1 of Phytobacter ursingii. Lineage (GTDB taxonomy): Bacteria > Pseudomonadota > Gammaproteobacteria > Enterobacterales > Enterobacteriaceae > Phytobacter > Phytobacter ursingii. The sequence goes on along the minus strand of CABDWT010000018.1, from coordinate 332,951 downwards.
TCCGCTTCTGGCACACAGCGGACAAGCTAACGGGACTGAAGGTCAGCTGTGAGCGAGGAGCGGACATAACGCAATATCTGAAACTACATCCACCTCTGCAAAGTACAGATTGGGGCGCATCACTCTGGTAAGTAAATATCAGAGTTGTTAATGCTTTGATACCACTTCATGGCTTTAGCATAATCTTGTGGCACTCCTTTTCCGTAGTAATAAAGATTTCCAATATTTTTTTTAGCATTGGCATTACCGTTACTGGCGGCTTTAAGGTACCACTCCATAGCCTTAGAATAATCTTGTGGTATACCTTCTGCTTTTTCATACATGACGCCAATGTTATTTTGAGCTTCAGCATGGTTTTGTTGTGCTGCTTTTAAATACCACTCCATAGCTTTTGAATAATCTTTTTTAACCCCTTGCCCAGAAACATAACAAAATGCCACATTATTTTGGGCTTGAGCATAATTTTGAGTGGCTGATTTCATATAAAGATCAAAAGCTTTATGATAATCCCTCTCAACACCTAACCCTTTTGCGTACATAACCCCCATTTTATTTTGCAATTCAGGCCTCATATCACTTGGGTTATTTTGTTTGATAGCACAAGAGCTTAATGTCAGAATAATAAGAATCATGTGAGTTATTTTTTTCATTCCGCTTAGGTTTTAATTAGTTTATTCATTCGCTAATAATTATTTATATCCTTATATCTTTTAATCAAAATCACCTTACCATCTAAATTACGCCAGAAATTATTTCGTCCGAATTTAAGTTGAATTATATACTCCAACTAAACGGTTGTTGGGGCGGAAATGATTTTAATCAACCACTAAATATTTTACCATATTGTCAATGTAAGTCTATATTATACTGCTGTTTTGGTTCTAAAAGTTTGTCTGTATTTTTGGCGTGATTAATGCGCAATAATATTTATGATGTCCGCTCCTGGCACTCGGCGGACATTTACCTACAAAGAGCGCGCTCGTACCCCGCCGGGAAACAACAGTCACGCCATTATTCTGTCCAATGATGTCGCCTCTGACGTGGTCGTGGTGATAAGCATTGCGTTCTTTGCCAAAGGCTCCGGCAATAACGGCTGGTGCATTCTCAGCGATACGTCACCGAAAGAGATCCCGGGCGTCTCCGTCGAAGTGTTCAACTCCTCTGGCAACATTGCCTGTATCGTTACGCCGCTGTGCATCGGCTACATCCCGGCGGTTAACCTCGCCATTCTTGACGTTGGTGCGATGGGTATCCTTAGTGGGGTCTCATATTTGCCTGTCATTGTGTCCCTGAAACGTCTGCAAATCGACCCGCCGACCCGCCGACCCGCCGACCCGCCGAAAACGGCGCAACAGTATCCGGTTATAAGCGCAGCGGCGCGAAACGCACCATTAAGAATGTATAGATTTGTGCTCTTTTCCTGACACTACATTGACAAACATTTGCCTCGTCAGTAATTTCATTTGTAATTATTGACCAGGCAAATAACATGAAAGACGTAGCAGATACCCCTAATCCCAAACTCCATCTTGGCTTGCTGATTCATCTGGCGAACCAGTTTAAAGATCAGCTTATCAGCCACTATTTCGCTGACACCGATATTACCGCTGCGCAATTTAAAGTCCTGATCAGTATTTACAAAGGATTCAATAGCCCGCTTGAAGTCAGCAAAAATTTGCTGATGGATGCCGGAGCCATGAGCCGGATGCTCGAGCGGATGGTGAAGCGGGATCTGATCCTGCGAAACCCCAACCCCGAAGACAAACGCCAGGTCATCCTGGCGCTGACCGAGAAAGGGCAGGCTCTCTGTGATCGTTTTCAGAATGAGGCGCTGGCCTCGATTTTGAGTTCGCTCACTGCACGTCTGACCCCGGAAGAATCACGCCTGCTGGTACAGCTGTTAATCAAAATGCTGCCAGACGAGGCCACCAGGCCCCATCGTTAAGCTGTCCTGAATAAGGTTACGATAAAGATGCAAAATTCATCTGCACAGTCATCTGCACAACCAGAACGCGCGCCCAGTAAACGTAAGCGCAACTTCGCCATTCTGCTGGTTCTCCTGGTGCTTATTGCCGCAGGGTGCCTGGCATGGTATTTCCTGTATGCCCGTTATTACGAAACCACTGACGATGCCTACGTTAATGCCAACCTCGTGACACTGACCCCGCAAATTGCCGGAACGGTCACCCAGGTCGCCGTTGATGAAGGGGATTATGTCGCCAAAGGCCAGCCGCTGGTATTACTCGACCCCAGTGACACGCAAATTGCCCTGCAACAGGCGGAAGCCAACCTGGCCAGCACCGTGCGTCAGGTCCGTGGTCTGTATAGCACTGCAGACAATTACCGCGCTCAGGTCGCGGCGAAAAAAGTGGCCCTGCAAACCGCCCAGAATGACTTCGCCCGTCGACAGAAGATTTTTGCTACCGGGGCGATTGCGGCAGAAGATATGTCGCACTATCGCGATGCCGTGGCCACGGCCCAGAGCGATTTAGCGGCGGCGCAACAGGCATTGAGTACCAACCTGGCGATGGTTGATGACACGGTCATCGATAGCCATCCGGAAATCAAAAGTGCGGTGGCGACATTGCGTCAGCGCTATCTGGATAATGCCCGCAGCACCATTGTGGCGCCGGTAAGCGGTTTTGTGGCGAAACGCGCGGTCCAACTGGGAATGCGCGTTGATTCCGGCACGACCTTGATGTCAATCGTGCCGCTGGATCAGGTGTGGGTGGATGCCAACTTCAAAGAGAGTCAGATGAATACCATGCGTCTGGGGCAGAAGGTGGTTCTGACCGCTGACCTCTATGGCGACAAAGTGGAATACCAGGGCACCATTGAGAGCTTAGGTATCGGTACTGGTAGCGCGTTCTCGTTGCTGCCGGCACAGAACGCCAGCGGTAACTGGATCAAAATCGTTCAGCGTCTGCCGGTACGTATTGCCCTTGACCCGCATGATATGGAGAAACATCCCCTGCGGGTCGGATTGTCGATGTTTGCTAAAGTGGATATCCGCGACACCGAGGGTCATCTGCTGCCGCAAAAAACGGTCGATGCGCCACGCTTTACCACCGATGTGTACCAGAACGCGCTGGATAAGGCCGATCAGATGGTGGCAAAAATCCTTCATGACAACAGTCAGGCCGTAGCGGCAAACAGCCGCTAAGAGGGGCGTTATGCAAGATAAGGCGGCGTTTACGCCACCCAGCCTGCTGCTCGCCACCATTGCGCTGTCGCTGGCGACCTTCATGCAGGTGCTCGATACCACCATCGCCAACGTGGCATTGCCGACCATCGCCGGCAACCTCGGCGTGAGCTCGGACCAGGGCACCTGGGTCATCACCTCGTTTGCGGTCTGCAATGCTATCGCGCTGCCGCTGACCGGGTGGTTTACCCGGCGTTTTGGGCAACTGAAGCTGTTTGTCGGTTCGGTCACATTATTTACCCTGACCTCGTTCCTGTGCGGCTTTGCCCACAGCATGACCGAGCTGATTATCTTCCGCGCTCTGCAGGGGTTTTTCGCCGGGCCCATGTTTCCGATGTGTCAAACGCTGCTGTTGGTTATTTTCCCGACCACCAAACGCAGTATGGCCCTGGCGCTGTTATCGATGGTGACGGTGGTGGCACCTATCGTCGGGCCGATTACCGGCGGCTGGATCACCGATAACTACTCCTGGCCGTGGATTTTCTATATCAACGTGCCGATCGGTATTTTTGCGGCCATCGTTGTATGGACGCAACTGCGTGAACGAGAAGAGACCACCACGCACGCGCCCATTGATTACATCGGTATTATGCTGCTGGTGCTCGGCGTCGGCCTGCTGCAGGTGGTGCTGGATAAAGGCAATGATCTCGACTGGTTCTCGTCGACAGAGATCATTGTGATGTCGGTGATATCCGCTATCGCGCTGGTCTCCTTTGTGATTTGGGAGCTGGGTGAGCGCCACCCGATTGTGAATCTGCGGCTGTTTGCCGATCGCAACTTCGCCATCGGCACCACCGCGTTGATGCTCGGCTATGCGGCGTTCTTTGCCATCAATATTATTCTGCCACAGTGGCTGCAAACGCAGATGGGGTATACCGCGATCTGGGCGGGGCTGGCAGCGGCCCCGATGGGCTTCCTGCCGCTGTTGCTCACCCCTATCGTAGGGCGTTATGCCAACCGGGTCGATCTGCGTATTCTGGCGTCGCTGTCGTTCCTGACCATGGGGGTGTCGTGCCTGCTGCGGGCGCAGTTCAACACCAGCGTTGATTTTCGCACTATTGCCGAAGTGCAGATGTTTATGGGTATCGGTGTGGCGCTGTTCTTTATGCCGATCACCACCATCGTGTTGTCGAATCTGCACGGTAATGAAGTGGCGGAAGGCTCCGGTCTGGCGACCTTCTTCCGCGTGCTGGGGGGCTCTTTTGCTTCGTCACTGACTACCTGGCTGTGGTCGCGGCGCGAAGTGTTTCACCATGCGAATCTGACGGAGAGTGTCTCTGTTTATCACCCACCCGCTATGGATTATCTCAACAGGATGGGGGGCATCACGCAGCAGCATCTGGCCGCGGTGGATAAAACCATCGAACAGCAAGCCTATATGATGTCGACCATCGATTATTTCTGGTTGTTGGGGTGGGGGTTTATGGCGCTGGTGGTGATTATCTGGTTTGCGAAACCGCCCTTTATTCGCGCCGGTGCGCCGGGTGCTCCGCCTGCGGCGGGGCATTAATGTGAGTGGGGGACGCTGTCTTTCACTGTGCGAGTGAGGAAGGAGGGTTCCGTTCACTAACGCACCTGAATTCCCTGAAAGGCCCAGGCACGTGAACGTGTTAAGGGGGCCACCGCGGCCCCCTTAACAATCCCGGCGGCCCCGCAGGGAAATCGGTGCTTCGCACTGTGTTCGCCTCCTGACCTTCTGGCTGCGGACGATTTTGTCTTGTCTCGACAAACCTCAGTCCGCCATCCCTGGCGGCCTGACCTTGCCATCTGGTCTTCGCCTCACCGATTTCAGCGGGGACTCAACCCCATCGCTGTGAGGCCCGGGTTATTTGGCAACCACAGGATCGCGATGATAAAAAGACAACAACGCTGTTCAACCTGTCAGCGAACGGAACCTGGTCCATCTGACTGACATGTACTGAATAATCTATGCGTACCCCAGGCGCGACAGCATTCACTGAACAAGAACCAGGATCCCCGCCGGGCAAGCTTCCTGTCTGACGGCTTACCACTTTTATAGGATTTTCTATGGCACCACTGTTGTCCGGTAACGATGGCCGTTTATTGCAACATCGCTCCTTTGTCTCTTTCTGGCTGGCGCGCACCAGCTCAAGCTTCGGCTTTCAAATGCTCTCTATCATCGTTGGCTGGCAAATCTACTCGCAAACCCACAGTGCATTCTGGCTTGGCATGATAGGCCTGGTGCAGTTTTTCCCTTCCGTTATTCTCGCACTGCCCGCCGGACATATCGCCGACCAGTTTGATCGCCGTCGGGTGGTGATGTTTGGTCAGGTGCTGGAGTGGGCAGCGATTGCCCTGTTGGCCTGGCTGACCTGGAAGGGGGATGCCAGCGTGGGCGTGATCCTGTCGCTGATCTTTATTATCTCTTCGGCGAAAACACTTGAATCCCCGGCGATGATTTCGATGTTGCCCGCGCTGGTCCCCACGTCGATTTTGCCACGTGCCACCGCCGCCAACGCGGTATCCGGCCAGGCGGCGCAAATTGTCGGGCCTGCGCTGGGCGGCTTCCTGTATGCGGCGGGGGCGGAGGTGGTTTATGCGGTGACGGCGGGGCTGTATCTGCTTTCTCTGATACTGGTGCTGACGTTGCGCTATGAACAGGCGTTGCCGCCGCGCACGCCGCCGACGCTTTCATCACTGTTTGCCGGCGTCGATTTTATTCGCAAGCGTCCGGATGTCTTAGGGGTTATCTCCCTCGATCTCTTCGCCGTCCTGCTGGGCGGGGCGACGGCGCTACTGCCGATTTTTGCTCACGATGTGCTGCACACGGGGCCAATAGGGCTGGGCGTGCTACGCAGTGCGCCTGCCGTGGGGGCGTTGCTGATGGGCTTCTGGTTAAGCCATCGTGCGCTTAAGCGCAATGTCGGGATGATCATGTTTATGAGTGTGGCGGGGTTCGGTGTCGCTACGCTGGTCTTTGCGCTGTCGAGCTGGATGTGGCTGTCGCTGTTGGCGCTTTTTGCGCTGGGCGGCTGTGATATGGTCAGCATGGTCATTCGCGGTTCGCTGGTACAACTCGACACGCCGGATGAGATGCGCGGCCGTGTGAACGCGGTCAACTCGATTTTTATCAACACCTCAAATCAACTGGGTGAGTTCGAGTCCGGAATGCTTGCCGCCTGGCTGGGTGCCGTGCCTGCCGCGGCTATCGGCGGTATCGGCACGCTGGTGGTGGTGGCGCTGTGGATGAAATGGTTCCCCAATTTGCGTAAGCGCCAGCGGCTGGAAAGCGGGACGTAAGCGACAAGGCGTGGGCAACGCAATGGCAGATTGCCGAGCATGTTGTGATGCCCGTTGCTATCTTTTCTGACGGGAGAACCGATCACGCCGAGTTGCGCACAGGAGAAGCTCATGTCAGATGAAACGTTACCCACCCTGCGTTTTGCCATCAATTTAGGGAATGCTGTATTGGCCTCGCTGACGCCGGAAGGTCAGCCAGAAGGTATCACTGTCGAACTGGCAAAAGATATTGCCCGTTCTCTGCATTGTCGTCCTCTGTTCATCACTTATCCTGCCGCGGGGAAGGTGGTTGAGGACGCAGGTCAGGGCATCTGGGATATAGCCTTTCTGGCAATAGACCCAAAACGGGAGGATCGCCTGCGCTTTACGGCGCCTTATATCACCATTCAGGGCACCTTGCTGGTACGTGACCCGAGCAACTGGCGAAGCGTCAGGGAAATGGATAAGCCAGGTGTGGTCATCAATGTGGGTAAGAATGCGGCCTATGACCTCTGGCTTTCTCGTGAGTTACGTTATGCGACGCTGAATCGCCTTGCATCCTCTCAGGCGGCAATTGATGCTTTTTTAGCGGGTGAGGGCGATATGGCCGCCGGGATTCGCCAGCCGCTTGAGGCGGCGGCCCAAAACAATCCAGGTTTTCGCGTGTTGCCTGATGATTTCACCGAAATTCAACAGGCCGTCTGCGTGGCCAAAGCCGATGATCGCTATTTTGAGGTTATTTCAGAACGGCTGGTCCGGTTGCGTGAAGACGATACCCTGTCCACAATGATTGCCGGGCATATTCGCCAGTAGTCTTCAACACGGGCAAACCATCACGGCTCTGGCTGTGATTGCGCTATCTCGCGAAGGGCGCCTGGCGGGTGTCCGACAATACGCTTAAAGGCCCGGCTAAATGCCGCGAGCGAACCGTAGCCAAGTCGTAGCGCTACGGTTTCGATAGCCTGGTTTTCGTGGCTGATGTACTGAATAGCCAGACGCATGCGCAGCTCACTCAGGTATTTTGCCGGGGTGCTGCCGGTGGCAGAGAGGAAACGCTCGGCAAACACGGAGCGGGAGGTGCCCGCTTCTTTTGCCAGATCCGCGACGCTCCAGTTAATGCCCGGTTGCTGGTGCATGGCGTAAATTGCCCGGCTCAGCCGGGGGTCGCGCAGCACCTGCACCCAGCCGGTGGCTTTGCCGCAACCGGCCTCCACCCAACCGCGCACAATCAGCGCCGCCACCACGTCCGCCAGTCTCGCCAGGATACCGGCAAATCCCACCTGACGGGTCAGCGATTCACGCTCCATGGCGGCAAGTAGCGGGTGGATTTCCGGCCAGGTCGACATCAGTTTACTGACCATCATCACTTCCGGCATCGCTTTAATCAGCGGCTGCATTCCGCCCAGTTCGAAGTCCATACATCCGCTGAATATCACCACGTTCTCGCTCCCTTTACAGGGTTCGCAGGTTATCTGGCAGACCGAACTGCAAATAGTGTCGCTCTGAAAGGCGGAGATCGGCGTCGCCGTCGCGTTGTCATCCGAGAGCAGAGCATGGGCGTTGCCGTTGGGAATAAACAGCGCATCGCCGTTGTTGAGGGTAAAACGGGCGCCGCTCTCCATACGCAACACCGCCGGACCACGGCTGACGAAATGAAACTGCGCTCTGCCGGGCGCGGCATCGAAGCCGAAGCCGAACGGCGCGCTGGCCTCAAAGCGGCGGTATTTCACGCCGGAAAGACGCATGCCGTGCAGCAACTCGCTGATGAGATCGGGCGTCTGAATCGCCATGGCTACAACTCCGGACGAATTATCAATAAATGAAGATTATATGTCATAGATCGTCCGTGGGGAACTTCCTATGCTTTGCGATATCGGTCACATTTTTAGGGCAGGAGAAACACAGATGAATTCACATGTCACGGCGAGAGAGAGCATTGCGCCCGTTAAACCCGCCTGGCGAGCCGTCTATTCACTGGGGCTTGGGGTGTTTGGTTTGATTACCGCAGAGTTTTTACCTGCCAGTTTACTGACGCCCATGGCGGCGAGTCTGGGAGTCAGTGAGGGGATGGCCGGACAGGCGGTGACCGCCACGGCACTGGTGGCACTATTGAGTGGATTGTTGATTGCCGCCGCGACCAAAAATATCGACCGTCGCTGGGTGCTGATCGTCTTCTCATTGTTACAGATCGTCTCCAGCCTGTTGGTGGCATTTGCCCCTTCGCTGCATGTCTTGTTGCTGGGGCGTCTGCTGTTGGGTGTCGCTATTGGCGGCTTCTGGGCGATGGCGACAGCCACCGCGTTAAGGCTGGTGCCAACGGCACAGGTACCCAAAGCCCTGGCCATTATCTTTTCCAGTGTGTCGATTGCAACCGTGGTCGCCGCACCGCTCGGCAGCTACCTGGGCAGCATTATTGGCTGGCGGAATGTCTTTATTCTTTGTACCGCACCGAGCGCGCTGGCGCTGATGTGGCAGTTATGGGTACTGCCATCGATGAAGCCGGAAAGCAGCGGCAGCCTGAGCGCACTGTTTCGTGTACTTCGCCGACCGGGCATGGTGGGCGGTATGCTGGCGACTATCCTGATTTTCAGCGGCCATTTCGCCTTCTTTACCTATCTGCGGCCTTTTCTGGAAACCGTAGGGCAGGTGAGTGTGGAGAGCATTTCGTTGATTCTGCTGGGTTTTGGACTGGCGAACTTTGTCGGCACCTCTATCGCCGGACATCTGCTGTCGCGCAATCTACATTTGACTCTGGCGCTGGTGCCGTTTGTGATGGGATTGATGGCCGTTGCGCTGGTGCTGTTTGGCCATCGGGCCGGTCTGGATGGATTGCTGGTCACTCTGTGGGGCTTTGCGTTTGGCATGGTGCCGGTAGGCTGGAGCACCTGGCTTGCGACAACCGTACCGGATGAAGCGGAAAGCGCGGGCGGGCTGATGGTCGCATCCGTGCAGCTTGCGATCGGCGCGGGAGCGGCAGGCGGTGGAGCCGTATTCGATGTCAGCGGGGCCAGTGGCGTCTTTACCGGTAGCGGGTTACTGCTACTGACGGCGATGTTCATTGTATTTATAGGTGTGCGGACAAAACCGGCCGTCGCGTAACCCGCAACATTTTTTTCAGCTGACGGCTTTTCAGGCGCCCTTATCTGTGGAATGATTTAGGAATCGAACATTTCCTAAATGGAGTGCAGCATGCCAGAGACATCACATGGCGTTCGCGAACGCGGGCGCCCGAGACAATTTGATCTTGATGCCGCACTCGATCTCGCCATGCCCGTATTTCGTGAAAAAGGCTACCATAGCGCATCGATAAACGATCTGAGCGAGGCGATGCAGCTCACGGCAGGCAGCATCTACAAAGCCTTTCACGATAAACGAAGCCTCTTTCTGCATGTGTTTGCGCGGTATACCTCGCTGCGTAATCAAATGCTGCGCCAGCGCCTGGCGCAGCAAGCTGATGGTCGGGCAAAAATAGCCGAACTCCTGCGTTTCTACCTTGAATCTGCCAGTGAGATAGAAGGGCGACGCGGTTGTCTGGTTGTTGGCAGCGCGATTGAATTGGGACAACTTGATGCTGAGCTTTCCGGGCTGGTACGCACCGCACTTGAGCGCAATCAACAGTCGATCCTCCAGTTGCTTGAAGAGGGGAAGCAAGATGGTTCTGTGCATCCACGGCATGATGCGCACGCGCTGAGTAGCGTGCTGCTGTGTCTGGTGCTGGGCATGCGTGTTGTAGGAAAAGCCGGTGAGTTACCGGCGCACGATCGCCTGGTGGCAACGGTGATGACCCTGCTCGAATAAAAAATTTTAACCATAAAGGAAATGATCATTTCCTAAATAACCGGAGATACGTATGACTGATCAACCCGTTACTCAACCCTGGTCACAACCCGTCGACACGCTGCCCGATTTTGCCCATTTTTACGCGACTGTTGACGGTCTCCGTTTGCACTATGTGAGAGGCGGAAACCCGCACGGTGAAGTATTACTCCTGCTGGCCGGTTTTCCGCAAAGCGGGTATGCCTGGCGCAAGGTGATGGCGCTGATGGGCGATCGTTACGATATTATCGCCCTTGATCTGCCCGGCCAGGGCGACTCGGATAAACCGCAAACTGGTTACGATACCCAGACACTGGCAGGGAAAGTCTTCGGGCTGATGCAAAAGCTTGAGATTGAGCGACATTACCTCGCCGCCCATGACGTGGGCGCCTGGGTGGCATGGCCTTATGCGATGCGTTATAGCCAGCAGGTGATTAAACTGGCGCTGCTTGATGCCGGTATACCGGGTATCACGATGCCGGACGCTTTACCCGTCACGCCTGATAAGGCATGGAAAACCTGGCACTTTGCTTTTCATCTGCTTCCCGATCTGCCGGAGGCGTTAATCCGTGGGCGTGAGGATATCTACCTTGAGTGGTTCCTGCGACGCAAAGCCGCGAGCCCGATGGTGTTTAGCGATGAGGATATTGCTGAGTATGTCCGGTTAATGCGCCAAAGCGGCGCGCTGCGTACCGGCCTGGCGCCGTATCGTGAGGTGACCGTTTCAGCCGCGCAAAATGTGACGCTGTGCGCGCAGGGTAAATTGACATTGCCGCTGCTGGCAATTAGCGCCGACGAGGGGTCCATTGCGGATATGGCAACCCCGTTACGTCAGTTTGCCGGGGAGGTAACGGGTATCACCATCGCGCATTGCGGTCATTTCATCCCGGATGAACAGCCCAAAGCGCTGAGCGAGGCGATGGCCACATTTTTCCGTTAAGGATAAATGGACGCTGTTCAGGTAGCCGTTTCTTCTGGCACGTTGGTGCCGATGCCTTCGGGCAGAAACGGCGAGCGCCGATAATGGCACCTGATATCGCAGGGTGTCTGAGTACCCAGGCGATCGCCACTGCCGCTATTAGCCCATGGCGTTCATTCATCCGATGGAAGAGTGGATGACGATATGCTAATGATTCAGGCTGCACGCGATGGCGCTGGCATTGCCTACATCTGCGAGGCGATGGTGGGCGAAGAGGTAACCGCAGGTCAGTTGATGTCTGTCCTGGATAGCTTTAGCGCGCTGCAGGGGCGTTTTTTACTACGCCGGACGGCGGAATTTGCCGACCGCGTTGCGGGCATTCGTCGATTTTATTTGCCAATAAACTCCCCCGCTATGCGCCAGAAAAGGGCCGGGAGGAGATTGCCAGTTGAGGCTACACTCAAATGCCTGAAGAAAAGGCCATCGGACAATCTTAAAGGAAAGATGTATGTCAGTTGAGAATCTATCCCGGATGGGCGTAGCCAGAGTGGCGCTGCTTGTTGATGAAACGGGTCATCAGTTCATCGAGAAATGTCCCGTTGGTGAGGTGGAGTATCATTTTTATCAACAGGCTGCCCGTGAACTCACCCAGGCGGGTGTGAGCGTGCCAACATTGTTATCTGCCGAACCTGACCTGCGCAGGCTAAGACTGGAATATATCCCCTGTGAGGTTAACCAGGACGACGTGTCCGGCGATGAAATACTCGCTACTTTGAATTGCCTGCACCGTTACGCTGCCAGTCCGCACTGGATTTACCACAGCCATGCATGGTCAGAATATGCACTCGAACACTCTGTGCGGCTGCTGGCACTGCCAGACAAAAATGCACAGCAGCTTCGGCGTTTTCGACAATGCAGTGATGTTTTGTTTGGTTATCAGAGTCTGATTTCTGGCGATAGCAATGCCGGTAATTGGGGAAGAAGAGCAAATGGCGAGGTTGTGCTTTTCGACTGGGAAAGGTTTGGAACAGGGAGTCCGGCTATCGATCTGGCTCCCCTTATAAAGGGAATGGGAGCGAAACAGACATTTATTGACCTTGCTGAACGCTATTGCCAACTATCTGGTCAGCAGAATTTCAAGGCGCTGGCGAGAGAAATTGCCATTGCTAAAGCATGGATCGTTACCGAAGTAATTACGTTGCTTAATGAGCGGGAAAAAACAACCTTTCCATTATATCTTAACTGGTACAAGGAATACCTTCCCGACTGGTTAGATAACACAGAGAAAATGCTTTGAATAAACAGGGGCATTAAAAAAGCCGTCTGCTGACGGCTCACGTTCAGTATGTTAACTGTATTCAATAATCGTGAACCCTTCGTCTGCGAGCGGTTCTGCGAAATAACGCGTTATTATTTCAAACTCTTCATCCGTCGCGGAAAAATCATGCGCGCCTTCTGCGTTACGGGCGCGTAAACGGGCTTTACATATATCGTCAGAGACGCGCAGATAATGCAGGCAATTATTGGCGCCCGACGCCGTAATGATACCCATCATCCATTCACGATTCGCCGGTGTATTTGCCGGAAAGTCCAGAACAACCGATAAACCAGCATTGAGCAAGGAAATCAGGTGTGGCTTCATGGCGTTTTTGAGCCTGGATGCGCACTGCACATAATCCGCGACTGAGTGTATTTCATCTTTATAGAGCGCAGCCAGCCAGGTGTCCTCGCTGACAATAATCGTGCCAGGCGCTGCTCCCAATCTTGCCGATAATGTGGATTTACCCGAAGCGATTTTTCCACATAAAAGGTGAAGTGTTGGTCTTACTGCTTCTACAGGGGTATCCGTATTCATGGTTTGCCTCACTGGATGGTACCGGTAAGGCCCGCCTTACCGGCGGGAAAATGACGAACGCTATCCCACCTGACAGATGCAGGTGATAATAATTAATGCATGAGCGGGTGCTGAACAGATTTTTATCATCAGATGAAGCTAGCAGGGGGAGGGTGAAAAGTCACCTGATTTGAAGACGGTTTATTACGATCTTCTTTGGCATAGCCTCTCCGGGAGCCATTTTTATATATAATGAGCAGGTTTGAATCCCCGATATCCAGAGAATATTCTCATACGCAAGGCAATAAAGATGAAGTCCGAGAGTGCGTCAGTTTTAGAAGATCTCAGGTCCGCATTGCGCCCCGCATCGGTGGCGCAGGTAGGTGGTTTTCGCCCGGGTGTAGATCCTCTTACCTCCTGGTTTTTAAAAGGGGTATCGCTTGCAGGTGAAGGATTGCCTGTCTGGAAGGGGAAGCCGATGTTTCCGCTTCTTCAGATTCGTATCGATGAGCTCCCGATTATACCTGAACAACTCAAGGAGATAGCCCTGCTGGTTCTCTTTCACAACATGGAAAGCCATCCTTTTGACCAACCCCATGGTGAAGGCTGGCTAATTCGTGAATATGCCACGCTTGAGGGGCTTGAACTATTGCCGGAAGTGGCCACGCCGTATCGCGAATTTCCTGTACGATGGTTAAGTGTTAATGATGACGCTCCGGGCTGGGAGGATGCCTGGGATATTCTCGACCTTTCTGCCGTAAACGATGATGAACCAGCCAGTGACAGTTTCTTTGAGGACTTTAACCGCTACGGGGGAACCAAAGTTGGCGGATACCCTATGGAAATCCAACATGGTGTCGGGCTTCAGGATTTCGTCTTTCAGGTGGGATCGGAAGAAAAAGTTAACTGGATGTGGGCGGACAACGGCATTGGCTATTTTCACAAATCACCAGACGGCGTCTGGCGGTTTTCATGTCAGTTCTACTGATAAATTGACTTGTTATCCGCTGTTAAGGGGCGTTGGCGTCATTAGCTTTTTATCAATCATGTAAACATGTGCGCATTTCTACTTTTTCGTATCGCAGCTGTCATGCCTTCCGCGGCCGATCGCGCCGCGTCATAAGCGGAGATCACACTTAATATTTCGTTTCAAAACAGGGAGGAGGACAGCAAAACGAGTCCCGGTGGCTTGCACCGGAACGCTTCAGGCCGGGATGGTGCTGGCTATCGTTAAGGCTACGCTTTTATCTCATAGTCCAGCAGAGGATATTGTCTGATAAATTCATTCAGGGTCTTACTATCCGGTAGGGCTGTCAGCGCGCCTTTCCGGGTTGTTGCCAGTGCGCCGCAGGCGCTGGCCTGCGTCATGGCGTCTTTGATTTGTTCAATGTCCTGCGGCATTCCAGCTTGAGCGATATAAGCAAGTAAGCCCGCCAGGAACGCATCACCTGCTCCCGTTGTATCAACGCTGTTTACGGTGTAGCCATTAAAATGAATAATCATGTCGTTCTGCAGAATCATTGCGCCTTGCGCGCCATAGGTTACGACCTTCAGGCGTGCTGGTAGGGTTTTAAGAAAATCCAGCGCCTGGTTAAAATCGTGTGTCTCTGCCAGCCAGTACCATTCTTCCTCAGATAATTTAAGTATGTCAGCCTGTAGGGCAAAATGGTGCACAGTGTCATGCATCTCCTGCCGATCGCTCCACATTTGCTCACGTAAGTTCACATCAAAACTCAGCAAACCGCTACTCTGTTTTATTTTTTCGATTGCCGTAACTAACGTATTGCGACAGGTTTTGGCGACGAGCGCCAGAGAGCAGAAATGCAATATTCCGGTACTTAAATCGGGGAGAGCGTCAGGTGTTAAAAACTGATCTGCCGAAGGATTGGTAAGAAACGTAAATCCACGCTCCCCGTGATTATTCAGGGAGACCAGTACGGTACTGGTTCGGTGATGAGGGTCCATCTGCATACTCTGGACAGAAACTCCTGATGCGCAGAGGGTTTTCTTTAAAAAAAGACCGAAATCGTCGTCACCGACCCGACCAATAAATCCACTCAGACAATTCAAACGTGCAGTTCCTACCGCTACATTGAAGGGCGCGCCTCCGGCACAGGCCTGATACTGCATATCCGAAAGCGGTAAGAGATCGACTACCGCATCGCCAAGAGTCCAAATATTCATGACATCACCTCAAAGTTAATTATTCTTACCCTGGAATGACCAGCGGTACGGAAGCGGATATCCCGGCAGGGCGATATACGCTTCCTTCATTCCGCTGAAGTTATATAAAAATGATTTTAAAAATTGTAATCCAGCATGAGTTTATAGTCGGTGGTAATGGCATCACCGTGCGTTACCCAACTCCCACTCTGATTAATTAATGAACCTGTTATCTCTCCGGAGAGGGTAAATCGGGAAGTCAGAGGGTAATTAGCCGATACTTTGAGGAAGCGGTTTCTGGTATTCTGGAACACTTCACCATCTTCGCGCTGGGCATTATTTTTCTTATAATGTCCATACCCCCCGCTGAACGTCGTTGATAATTTTCCCCAGTTGTGCCAAATACCCATTGAGGTGGTCCAGGTTTTGTCATCGATATCACCCCATTGCGCTCTGTCTAATACTGCAGAAGCAAATTTCTGACGTAACCAGACACCGGTGGTGTTGTTGATAATATATTGAATACCGGGCTCAATCTGGAATGAGCGCACGTCACGATCATTTTGAGAACCTCCGCTACGGCGATGATCAATCTGTTGATAGAGATAATTGAAGAACGAAAAATTATCTGTCACGCGCAGATCGGTAAAGAATTTGACGCGTGCCTGCCAGCGATCTTCAATTGACGCACTTCCTCCCATAACGTCCCAGCCATAGCGCAGGCGTTTGTAGAAATATTCATGGCCGACAATAAGTTGAGTCCATTGATTCTGGCTGAGATAGGTCTGGTTTTCCCATGTGCCATTATAATTCGTGGTTCTGCCTTCCGAAAATGCCAGATACCAACCGGGTAAAGCATCATTGCGCATAACCCCTTGAACAAAAGTCAGCGAATCATTACCGTTGTGAAAATGGCTGTTTCGCCAGTTATTATCTTCAATGGCATATTTCATTTTAAGTTGACCATGAACGCGCCCGCCCGCAGGATTGGAGGAGCGTGCTGATGTCCACATGACGTCTTCATCCAGATAGGACCATGGATCGACGGCAATGACCTTGCCCGATAAATCTTTCATGATGCTCATGCTTGCATTTGCCAGAGTCGGAAGCATAAGAGAAAAAATAACAGCCAGGGCATGATGGTTTTTCATAATAATATCCCTTTAGATCATTTCTTTAAATTGCAACGTTGCATGGAGACTATCGTGTTGAGGCAGACTGATACTCCAGTGATTTTCCGGCATGGAATACATACGGGTGCTAAATGCCGCTTTGTCATTAATATAAAAAACGGCTATTGAGTTCTGTATCAGCACACGAAGATTAATTTTCTCACCGAGCGGAACATTAACCCAGGATTCAGCATTACTCTGATTGATGGACGCCAATGGAGAATTAAAGAAATAAACTTTGCCTTTGCTCCTGTTGAATACAACGTTTAGCGTCGCGTCACTCACGCGGTCATCTTTCAGCCCGAAGCTCATGACCATTCCCGAGGAGGGAATATCCACTGTTGCGGACAGTTCCCCACGCCTGGGTAAAGACGGATAAATAGTTGACTGTAAGGGACCAAATTGTGTTGAGGTCTTGAGCGTTTTAACCGGCTGTATCATCTGAACCGGCCCACGGTTATCTTTGATCGCCTTCTGAAGCTCTTGTGGAATTATGCTGTTGAGCTGACCTTTTATACCTGCGGTCAATTCATGGACGACGAGGTTTCCTGCCCAGTCGATATTGCCACTGTCGCTGTTTCCTGCCTTTGTCGGGATCCATCCAAACACAAATAACCGTCCATCCTTGATGGTCAATTTACCGGCATACAAACCTGAGCCATCCACAACATAATTATCCATCTTATGCCATGGCCCTTCTGGATTGTCCGCAACGCGGTACTGTGTCAACCGTAGTGGCCACTGATCGCTAAAGCTCAGATACCAGCGCCCGTTAAAGAAGACCAGTGTCGGGCATTCAAGGTTTGAATTACTGGTGATGGTGTCGTTGTCAAAAAATACTCCACGGTCTTCCCAGTTTTTTAAATCTGTTGAGCTGTAGCGCGCGATAATCCCGCGACCCTTGCTGCGGGTTGTGATCAGCATCCAGTATTCTTTCTTTTCATCAACCCAGACAACATGTGGATCGCGGAAGTCATTGCCCCGATAGTTAGCGCCCGGCAGGATGGTGTCCTGTGGATGTTTGACCCAGTGAAAACGATCTTTACTGGTGGCATGCATGATTGACTCAACCGGAAATACATTTTCATTGTGTGCGGTATACCATGCATGCCAGGTATCGCCCACTTTGATAATGGAGCCAGTCCCTAAAAGCAGTTCTGGATCATTGACATCATTAACGTAAGGAATAACCTCAGAATGGTTCTGATAATTATATAAGTTGGCGCTGGAGAGCAGGTGAATCGCATGTACGCCTAAATCGCTGCCGCCGCGCACATCATTGAGATAAAAAATATTAAACACACCTTCATTATAGACAGGCATTGGATCGCCAATAAATGACCCTTCAATGCGCGGGAAAAAGTCATTCACCTGGCTGATACTTTTGTTCTGTAATGTTTCTTTAGACATCTGCGAATACGCGGGGGTATTTCCAACAGAAAGCGCCAGCAGGGCGACGAACGTCGCCGTAATAAATGTTCTCATGCTACACCCTGAGTATCAAAAGTTATAAGTCACACCAACGACAGTGAAAGGATTCCAGGAGTGACCTGTGTACGTCCAGAGTCCTGTTTCTTTCGTGAATGACGCTTTGAATTCACCATACAGACGAACTTCACCAAAGACGGGATAACTGATAGTGCCGCCTATAAATTTGTAGCGACCATCATAAAACAGTTCATTTGCGTTACTGGCGTTCTCAATTTTGTCCTGCCCGAAGCCGATATACATTGACGTTAGTAAGGGATACCAGTTTCGCCAGAATCCGGCCGTTACTTTCCATTCCTGTTCAACAATATCACCCCAGTTTTCACGCACCTGCCGGTTATAATAATAATATGGGCGTAAATACAGACCGAGATCTGGATTTACCCGGTACTGGATTGCCGGTTCAGTTTCAAAAATATATTGTTCGAGATCGCCATTACCAGGTTGATTCCCCTGAGGTTGGTATTCACCATAAGCGTATCCGGCAATGCTCCATTTATTCGTTAAGCGTAAGTCCTGCCAGACTTTAACGCGGTTTTTCCAGCGTTTCGTTGCCGTTTCTGAACCAACCATAACTTCTGTGCCGATATTCCCGCGCCAGGTCTCGAAAATATGACCGACAAAAAGCTCATTTATGGTGTTCGTTCCTTTGTAGTCCTGATTACTGAATTGTCCTTTATAGCTGTCTTCCCTGGCATTCCAGAAGCCAAAGTACCAGTTCGGTAATTCATCATGTCTTAAAAAAGCTTGAATGGTTGCAAGCTTGAATTTACCGCTATTTTTATTTTTATTATTCCAGCGGACGTCATCAATTTCTATCTGGCTGCCGATGTTTCCATGTAAACCGCCAGCTTCCATATTGCGTCCGATACTGTCCCAGTGAACCGGGGGAGCTTCCTGCCTCAAGCGTAACAGACTTACATCGTCAGAATTGTTTGCTGCAACAGTCTGATTTGCTGCCGATGTCGTGCTGCTGGCCTCAGAAGGAAGTGCTGCAGGTACTGACGGAGACGGCTGTACCGTTGCTGTTCCTTCCTTTACTGGGGACGAAGGGATGCGCGTTGCTGAATGTTGAGCATCGGTTTTTGTTGTTGAAAGGCTGTGTTGAAGGCTGTCATCCTCATCGTGGAAATAGCTTTGATAGTTCCCGGTGTAAGTATCCGATATCTCTGTATTGTTTTCGGCGAAGGCTGGAAAAGAAGCAAAGGATAAAAATAGCGCCAGTGCTTTTTTCTTTGAAGATGGTTTTGTCCTGCTTTTAATTAGGGCGTTATGTTGTGCTAATTTCTCATCCATTTTTCTATCTCGTTATTTCAGACAATATAATGCCAGCCAGAGACTGGCACAAAAAATACACAATATAAAAAGTAATATGAGATCGAGCGTAATTATTTATCCAGTGACCAGTATCCTGCTTCTTTCAACACAGCAGTTCCGCTATTTGCAAATAATACTATATCGCGTTGTCCTGGCTGCGGATAAATTCGGCTGCTTAAACAGGCTTCGCCTTCATTGACAAAAACTTCGACGGACGAACGATCAATAAATATTCGCAGTGAAAGTCTATTACCCTCGGGCAGTGGAATGCTGCGCGTTCCCGCCAGCGAGAAATCAAGATAATTACGCTCTAACACCAGACGCTGAGCCTGGTTATCAACGTAAACACGTAATCCATCTCCCAGCGTAACGCCATACTGTTCCGCCGCAGACTCGTTACAGTTCCATTGCAGGATTAATTCTACTGCTTCGGCATCTGCAGCGACAAATACCTGTTGATTCTTCAGACAATGGGCAGGGACGGGAAAATAACTCCCTCGCATGGCTGACACTTCTTCGACGGGCTTCATAATCAGGCGATTATTATCACCTAAGGTTAATTCGCGCGGCAGGGAGAGCATACCCGCCCAGCCATCCTGCTGCTCCGGCATCGGTGATTCCCACATATCCAGCCATCCTATGACGATTCGACGTCCGTCGGGACTCAGGAAACTTTGCGGGGCATAAAAATCGTGACCGCTATCTATCTCAATGAATTGTCCGTCATGGGTAAACGGCTGGCCTGGCTGCCATTCACCGAGCAAATATCCACTCTGGAAGAGGTTACGGTTTTGATAACCTTTAGCCGCCACGCCCTGGGGAGAGAACATCAGTACACGCCTGTCGTTCAGGGTAAAGAAATCAGGGCATTCCCACATATAGCCCATACCTTGTTCAGCCTCGGCAAAAATGCCCTCGTCATACCATTTATGAAGATCGACTGAACGGTAAAGGCGTACCTGGCCGGTATCTCCGACGCGTGAGCCCACAACCATGTACCAGAATTCCCCTTCACGCCATACCTTCGGGTCGCGGAAATGATGCAATCCTGGAGGAGTATCAATGACCATTCCATGACGTTCGAAATGGATACCATCACCACTGGTTGCCAGACATTGCACCTGATAGAGATTGTCATCCGTATCAGCCGGTCCGTGGAATTTATGTCCGGTGTAAATCAATGCCAGCGTATCGCCAACCACTACGGCGGAGCCGGAAAAACAGCCGTCTTTATCTGCCGGACCTTCCGGAGCAAGGGCAACAGGCAGATGTTCCCAGTGAATTAAATCTTTACTGCGGGCATGCCCCCAGTGCATCGGCCCCCATTTTGTTGAATAGGGATGATGTTGATAGAATGCATGGTACCAACCGTTAAACCATACCAGCCCGTTAGGATCGTTCATCCAGCCCGCCCGTGCGGCGAGGTGATAGCGTGGATACCAACGGGGGTTAATTCCGGCATGTGCTTTTTCAAGCGTCTCTTCGGCCTTTTTTAACAAGGATGTCATTGTCGTTTCTCCCGATAAATTACACAGCGCCTGGCTGTAAAAAGGATTGCTCAGTTGAGGGCTTATTTGGACGCAAAAGGAAGATGGAAATAAATGTGGTGCAGAACACCATAATGCCCATGATCAGATAAGACTGGGCAAAGCCAAATTTTTCGTAGCTAAAGCCCGCCAGTGGTGATAACACGGTGCCAATAACGGAGCTGGTGCAGGCAAATCCCACCAGATATATGGTGGAAGACAAACGCTTGTCGAAATTTAGGCTGTTATATTTAAATATTGCAACCAACAATATCGGCAACTCAACGGCATGCAGCAGTTTTGTAATTGAAATGAGCAACGGTCCTTCAACCAGTCCTGAGGCGATCATACGAAGCGCCATCACCATACCGGCGAAAATAAGGCCATTTTTGGCACCAATCCGGTTAACCAGCCACGGTGCACAAAACATCCCTGCCGCTTCCAGAAAAACCTGAAATGAATTTAAATAACCAAACATGGCATTTCCTTCCTTCAGGGTAGGAAACTGCGAGGAAAAATAGACCGGGAATTGCTGATCGTAAACGCCATAAATACAGGTTCCGACCACGAAGAAAATAAGTGCCCAGAAACGAGGTAACATAAGTAGGCGCAAGGCATCTTCAAGGGAGACCTTTTTAGCCCCAATTTCCAGTTTCTCCATGCTCGCCGGTGCGGCAACTTTTAACCGGGCCAGCAGGCAGAAGAAGACCATGCCAGAACATGACGCCACTATAAAGTTAAGGTCAGGATTAATATTAAACAGCAGCCCGGCAAAAAACGTTGCGACGGCCCAACCCAGAGAGCCCCACATGCGAGCCCGTCCAAATTCAAAATTGCTTTGACGTGCAACACGCTCGGTATATGACTCCAGCACGCCGATTCCGCCGTTAAATGTCATGCCAATAAACAGACCACCAAAAATACTGCCCAGTAAGATATTGAGCTTGAGCAAATAGCTAAAACAGAGATAAGCGGGGGCGGAGAGGATCAGTAGTGCCGTAATAAACCACAGCAGGTTTTTACGCAGGCCAAGACGGTCCTGAATAAAACCGTAGAAAACCTGAGCGAACAGGGCAGAGACCGATAAGACGGAAAAGATAATACCTGTTTCAGACGCTTTTAATCCCACTTCCTGATGAAGCCATATAGAAAGAAGCGAGCTGGATGACGACCAGGTGACGAAGAAAAAGAACAGCAGGGCGCTGAGCAGCAAATAGTTGCGAGAAGACCGTTTTTTCATCTGAGCAATCTCATAGCGGATTATATGCATCGATGGTAACGTTAACATATGCCGTCCACACCGCTTTTTTGGTCGATATACGATGTTAATCACAAAAGTTAACGTTAACATAGGTCTTTTGAGATCTGTGTCAAATTTTTGTTCCAAATTCGCAAAATCACAGGCTGAATGCTTAGAATAATGAGTTCATTTTTATGGATAATCTTTATTGTGAAGGTTCGCTTACGCAACGAGGATTGAGGCGTGTTAATGCTAAACGGAAGGTTATGGCGTCTTTAAAAGATGTGGCCAAAATGGCCAATGTATCGTTAATGACCGTTTCTCGGGCACTGAATAACCCTGAACGCGTAAAGCCTGAGACGCTTGCGCGGGTACAGGCGGCGATTGTGCATCTGAACTACGTCCCCGATCTGTCTGCAAAACAGATCCGCAGTGTCGGAACGAAAAATAAAACGATTGGCGTCCTCGCACTGGATACGGTAACCACACCCTTTTCGGTAGAAATTACGCTATCAATTGAGGAGACTGCCCGCGCACACGGCTGGAACAGCTTCGTGGTGAATATGTTCTCTGATGATAATCCTGACGATATTGTCGATCTTCTCCTTGCGCACCGACCCGGGGGTATCATTTTCACTACCATGGGGCTGCGCGAAGTGCGCGTCCCGCCAAAATTGCTTACGCATCCCTGCGTGCTGGCAAACTGTCAAAATAAAGGGGAGCCGGTTGCCTGCTATATCCCTGACGATGAACAGGGGCAATATACCGCAGTACAGGCGTTGCTGGCTGCAGGGTATCGTCGGCCAATTTGTCTGCATCTGCCCGCCAATCACCTGGCAACTTCCCGTCGCAGAAAAGGGCTGGAGCGCGCCTGTCGCGAGGCAGGCATTGATCCCGATACGTTGGATCATTGTTATATGCAATTTGGCGATGAACACTATCGTGATATTCCTGACATTCTGTTAGCGCATATTCATGAGGGGAAACCCCAGTTTGATTCGGTTATTTGCGGTAACGACCGTATTGCCTTTATGGTTTATCAGACCCTTTTGGCAAAAGGGATACGCATCCCGCAAGATATCGGGGTTATTGGCTACGATAACCTTGTAGGGATTGGCAACCTGTTTTTGCCTCCTTTATCAACGGTACAATTACCGCACTATGAAATTGGTCGGCTGAGTACATTGCACATCATTAACGGTGATGACAGCAACGAAAGGGTACTGGTTGATAGTCCCTGGTTAGCTCGAGAGTCCTTTTGAGAAGTAATGAACAGGAAATCCTCATTCCTCAAACGCTGCCTTTTCGTCAGAGAGGGCGTTGTGTGGGAATGCATATCGTGAGTTCAGGGGGGCAAAGCAATGCTATTCTCGCTCAAGGGTGACGCGGCTCCTTTTATAGAGCTGTAGTACGATTGCGAGCCTGAATCTCACTTACGGCTGTTTTTTATCTACTGATGTTCACCGTAAATATTTGCTTACCTTAATATTCTTCATCACATCTGGTGGATTAAGAAACATAAGTCATAAATACATAGGTGCTGTCAGTATTCGCGTTTTTACCTGCCAGTACACAACTGCAAAGCGGTATATCTCAGGTCAATTAAGGATATCTTTTGATGTTCAGCCGTTTTATAACCCACCCGGCCTCTCTCTTTTTGTCATTGGTCGTGTCCCTCATCAGTTTCCCCGGTCACACTAAATCTTTAACGGACACCGCTGAACACCAGCAAATTGACGGGCTTATCAGGGAACCTCTGACGCTATCCGTCACATTAAGCAATGGTCAGCCTGCGGTACTTGATGCGTTTGTCACCCGGCCCGTGGGTAATAAGCCTTTGCCGGTGGTGTTAATCACGAATGGAACGACAGGGACAGCCGAGTTCGATCGCTGGACGCTGAACCCAAACCGATACGCCGCAACAGCTATCGCATTTGCGCGCCACGGATATGCTGCTGTGGTTGTGTTGCGCCAGGGATATGGCCAGTCCAGTGGCGCGGCAGAATATACAGGGCATTCGTGCATGCAACCCTTTCATCTGCAAGCCGGCGAACAGGATGTCCAAAATATGGTTGCGGCGCTTGGCGCTGTGCGTCGCAATTCATGGGCATCCGTTGATAACGCGATGCTGGTCGGCATGTCGGCGGGTGGATTTGCCGTTATCGCAACTGGCGCAACCAACCCGCCCGGCGTGAAGGCAATTATCAATTTTGATGGCGGCAGAGGCGCGATAGACGGAAAATCCCTTTGTGATAAGACGGGGCTGATGAAAGCGTACGCACAATACGGAAAAACCGCGACGATCCCTTCGTTGTGGCTGTACGCGCAAAATGATAAATCGTTTTCTCCCGAGATGGGCAAAGCGATGTTTGACGCCTATCAGCAGGGCAAAAAAACCGCTCAATTTGTCGTCATGCCTCCCTATGGAAAGGATGGGCATGTTTTCATGGATTCCGCGCCGGAAAGTTTCTGGTGGCATACCGTCGCCGCTTTTCTTGAACAGCACCATCAACCACTCCAGGAAATAGCCGCGCTGCCAGTTGTTCACCTCGTTGATCCGCCCGCGCTGAATGCGGCCGGGAAAAAAGCGTTCGCCGACTACCAAACCACACAGCGATATGAAAAAGCATTTGCCAGCGATCCGCAGGGGGACTGGGGAGCGGCTTATTGGGCCAGAAATAGCGACGAAGCGGCCGCAACAGCCCTTAAGATCTGCTCAAGCCAACAACGCAGCGGCGCGCCGAGATGTACGCTCTACGCAATAAACAATCATTATGCGTCGAAGGTCAGCCCCTGAAAGAGGCGCGTGCAGCGGGCAGGGTATTGTATTGCCGGGCGAGGGTATCCGCTTCGTAACCCGTGAGATGGCAAGGAACAATCGCGGGGGAAGGTAAATGTAACGCACCCGCTCCCGCATATGGCTTCCCGGCATCAGAAGCGGTTGTCGCTCTGTTTCCTCTGGTTATGACTGATGAGCAGGAATTCGGGCAATCACTTTAATTTCAAAATCGAATCCTGCAAGCCAGTTGACGCCAACAGCAGTCCAGTTTGGATAAGGAGGATGCGGAAAAACAGACTGCTTAACCTGCATAATGGCGGGAAATTGATGTTCGGGATCGGTATGAAAGGTCGTGACATCAATCAAATCATCAAAGGTACATCCAGCAGCATCAAGCACCGCTTTCAGGTTATCAAAGGCAAGACGGACTTGAGCGGCAAAATCGGGTTCCGGCGTGCCATCTGCCCGGCTTCCGACCTGACCAGAAACAAACAGCAAGTCGCCAGAACGGATCGCGGCGGAATAACCGTGTTCATTATAAAGAGCATGGCGATGAGCAGGAAAAACAGGTTCGCGTTGAATCACAGGGTTTCCTCTTTTCAAATAGAGAGCACAGGTGGAGCAATCAAGGACGGAATGATTTAACATACGTGATGTATGTGTAATAATTATCACATACATCACGTATGTCAAGTGAGATACGCGATGTATGTCAAAAAGGAGAGGGTATGGCTGTTAACCGCCGAATCGAGGCGATGGAAGAAAATCGCGCAAAAATGATTTCAGCCGCGCGTAAGGCCTTTGCAGAAAAAGGTTTTGCTAATGCATCAATGGATGAATTGACCGCAAGTGTGGGTCTGACACGCGGTGCGCTTTATCACACCTTTGGTGATAAAAAGGGGTTACTTGCCGCGGTCGTCACCCAGATAGATAGCGAAATGGCTCAGCGCGCGAAAGCGGCCGCCGAAACAGCCAGCGATGACTGGGAGAGATTGCTGGCCGAAGGTATTGCCTACATTAAGATGGCGCTGGACCCCGAAGTGAGGCGTATTGTCCTGCTCGACGGCCCGGCTTTTCTGGGCGATCCCGCTCAATGGCCCAGCCAGAATAGCTGCCTTGAATCTACCCGACAAACCCTGACAAGCATGATTGAACGCCAGGTCGTCAAAGAGATGGATGCAGCGGCTGCGGCGCATCTGTTGAACGGCGCGGCGCTCAATGCTGCACTGTTGATAGCTGCGAGCGACGCGCCGCAAAAGAGACTGCCAGAGGTTATTAAGGTATTCACGCTGCTTGCCAGCGGGTTACGTAATCATTCAGGCGAATCGCAGTAAGATCGCTGCGGGATGCGGCTGGCCGGATCTGAGGCGCGCCGGATAAGACGGAGACTTAATCCGGCACCCGTGGCGAGACATACCGCCATCGCCAGAAGCGCGACAATAAAGGCATGGGTGATATTTGCGCTGCTTTTATCGTTGTCGAGCATGCTGTAAAAAATGCCGCCGATGACGGCGACGCTCAGCGCAGTGCTGATTTGTAATGTCGAGCTGGTCACGCCGGTAATTGTTCGCTCATGACAGACCTGACGGCTCTCCTTACTGCCTGCTCTGTACAAAAGGCGGCTGACACATCAGTTTTTGAGCCTTTCTGAATATTGCGATATGTCATCGCACAATTCTTGTAACTCGTTGATTAGCCTTGCAACATGGAAACCATCACACACGGCATGGTGTACCTGGACGGCGAGAGGCAACAGCACTTTTTCCCCTTGTTTATCGTATTTTCCAAGGGTGAACATCGGGGCAAAAAAATTCTCCATGTGCGCAATGTTGATATTAAAACTGGTAAAACTTACCCAGGGGTTAGCTGAGACGAAAAATATATTTTCCCGTGATTCTTCCTTAGGGAGATAGGAAAGGTTATGACGATACTGTGCGACGTCTTCTGAAAAAACCTTCAGGAAGTGTTGAATATTACCATCGTAGTGACTCCATAATGACGAAAAAGTCTCCGTTTCATCATGGAAAATCGTATAGGCGGGATGGCTATCATTCCATATGACAAGCTCATTGTTCTTTATGGCCATACGGAATTCTGCATGCCTGTTGACTATTTTAGCAAGAAGGAAAATTATCGTAGGGTAGAATTTC
The DNA here is from genome assembly GCA_901456055.1 of Phytobacter ursingii. GTDB lineage: Bacteria > Pseudomonadota > Gammaproteobacteria > Enterobacterales > Enterobacteriaceae > Phytobacter > Phytobacter ursingii. The sequence goes on along the minus strand of CABDWT010000018.1, from coordinate 306,105 downwards.
CAGCCGACACCCTGTATATGTTTTAGTAGCGCGGTAATATCTATTTGTACCGTTTGGCTAAATGTACACTGCGCGAAGCCCTGAAATGCCTCGTAATGTTCTTTCCTTGCCCACCGTGATAAGTCGACAGTTGTATATTCTGGGGTTGTGTTTTTCATTTTTATCCTTTGATTACCCATTATATTTCAAAGGATAGCCTAAGATTTTTTCATGCATTAATCAAGCTTGCCGGTCTCTGAGGGTGAGTTAGCGCACGCATGTATTGTGGGTAGTGTATTCTCATCCAAGGAAAAAAGAATAGTAAGTTTTCAATATGCCAGATAATGAAAATAGATTATGGATTTGCAGATATTTTTCTTTATACGACAGCGTCGAAGAATATCCGCCGATCGCTCAACACAGGCGCCCCCGGTATATTCAGCCATGCCGACATTCTTAATGCGAAGAAACAAAAACCGATGCTTGTTGCACTGGCGGCACGGCGAAATGACGCTGCATGCGTTTTATCTCCTCAGCCGGTGGCAGACCAAACAGGCGTTTAAATTCGCGATTGAATTGTGACGGACTTTCATAGCCGACGGCATAACTCGCGGCCGCGGCGGTAATATGTTGACGCACCATTAACATACGCGCCTGGTGCAGGCGTACCGATTTTACATATTGCATTGGCGGCATACGGGTTATCGTTTTGAAATGGCTATGGAATGTTGGCACACTCATTCCGGCTTCCGTCGCCAGTTGTGCCAGCGTTAACGGCTCGGCGTAGGTGGCATGAATGCGCCGTAGCACTTTGCCGATTTTGCCGAACTGTCCTTGTAAGGCCAGCGCGGCGCGCATTGCATTGCCCTGTGCGCCCGTCAACACGCGGAAATAGAGCTCACGTACCCGCCCCGGCCCGATGATCTCGGCCTCAAATGGATTATTCAGGACCTCGAGCAGACGCAGAACGGCCGTTTTTATCGCGTCGTCCATCGGGCTCGACATCATACTTTGCGGCGCAGCGGGAGGATGCGGGTTGTCATGCTGTTCGATCTGCAACATCAGTTCAGCGGCAAGTTGAAAATCCAGATGTATATAAATCGCCAGCAACGGATGTGCTGGCGAAGCGTCGGTTTCCATGACAAACGGGACCGGCACCGAAACTGCCAGGTAATGTTGCTCATCATATAAATAGGTCTGTTGCCCGAAAAAACCGCGCTTGCTGCCCTGACAGACAATCACAATCCCTGGGTCATAAAGCACGGGCGTTCTGGAAAGCGGGCGATCGGCGCGCAAAATTCGCACATCAGGCAACGCAGTCAGGTTGTAACCCTCCTGCACTGCAAGGGCGTTCATTAAGGTGAGCATCCTGGACATCATCGCCCCTCATAAGATCAGGCAAGGAAAAGAGAAAATATGGCCTAAAAATGCCGCATGACAGAGAATACCATGCAAACTCCACTGTTCATGGAGTTCTTTTTATGACATTTGCAAAAACCATTTTAATCACTGGCGTCAGCAGCGGCTTTGGTCGTGCGCTGGCGCAGGAAGCCCTCGCCGCAGGCCATCGGGTTATTGGGACTGTGCGCAACCATGAAGCAAAGCAGGCTTTCGAAGCATGTGATGCCGAGCGGGCTTTTGGGCGCCTGCTTGATGTCACGGACTTTGCGCGTATTGATGAGGTGGTTGCGGAGATCGAAGCCACCGTTGGTCCGGTTGATATCCTTGTGAACAACGCGGGGTACGGTCATGAAGGGATACTGGAAGAGTCCTCTCTCGAAGAGATGCGTCGGCAGTTTGACGTGAATGTGTTCGGCGCAGTGGCGATGATCAAAGCGGTGCTACCCGGCATGCGCCAGAGACGTCGCGGTCATATTATTAATATCACCTCGATGGGCGGTTTTATTACCATGCCCGGCATCAGTTATTACTGCGGCAGCAAATTTGCGCTGGAAGGGATATCAGAAACGTTAAGCAAGGAGCTTGCCCCGTTCAATGTATATGTCACCGCTGTAGCGCCGGGCTCGTTTCGTACCGACTGGGCCGGCCGCTCAATGGTCCGCAGCGCTCGCTGCATTGCGGACTATGATGCCTCATTCAAGCCAATTCGTCAGGCCCGTCAGGAAAAAAGCGGTAAGCAACCTGGCGACCCTGTGAAAGCCGCACACGCCATTCTGGCATTAATTGAGAGTGAAACCCCGCCCACGCATTTGTTGCTAGGCAGTGACGCATTAAATTTAGTGCGGCAAAAACTCGCGGACCTGGATAAAGAAATAGAACAATGGGAAAAAGTCACTCGCTCAACAGATGGTTGATGAAGATCTGCTACAGCGTACAGTAGTTGGACAATGATGGTCGGCAATATAACCGGCCATTTCGCACGGGCAGGGCGTTTCGAGCTTACCTTTACTCCTGACCACAGTGATGAGCGCGCAATTATCTTAAAGAATGTTCACATTTAGCCGTTAATTAACCCTGGAATGAAGCAAGTTCGTTAAGAACAGACACAAAAAGGATGAATAATGACGGCGATCCCTTTCAAATGGACGTGCTTAACCTGTGATAAGGAAATTGCGCAACATCTTGAATATTGTGAAGAATGTGAGGAAAAACGATACAGGAAAATTGGCGGTCTGTTGTTTCTGCCACTCCTCAATATGTTGCTAATGGCCTGGGATTATTTCACTTCTCTGGTCGTAACGTTAAAACTTGCTATGAATTCGCTCGGTCATATACCTGTTTATCAGACGTCCTGGCTTTTTATTGCCGTGGGGATTAACCTGATTTTACTGCTGCTGGTTATCTATGTTGTGTCTCTTTTTCTGCGTAAAAAGAAAGCGTTACCAATGGCATATAGTGTATTGCTAATCACCAGTATCGCGATCATGCTGATTGACCGGGTCATCGCTTCATACTTATTTGCGCCTCTTGCGCTGAACTTCGCCCTTATTATGCCTATTGTCAGGTATATAATTTACGCTTGCATCTGGATACCTTATTTCCGTTGTTCTGTTCGGGTTAAAAAGACGTTCGTTTGGTAGCATCATATATCCTTCGTGTCCGGACACATATATGGCGCATGAAATGAACGTTTCGTGCTTCAAATACCTCAGGTCAGGAATGGAAAGTTTTTGCTCTGTAACAGTTGCGCGCGTGACACCTTCGGAGACTCCTGGCGGATCAGGGAGTTAGCTGACGATGGATGGCGTTTGCGACACCCGGTGGAAACTCTTTTTTACGAGTCAGGTCACTCGTTGATTGCTTCAAAAAAATTGCTGTATTTGTTATATTATTGCTCATTGGTTATTCACCTCTGCGGTGCCAAAAAGAACAAGATTCACCGCGACCCAGGACAATAAAATGTTAGATTACCGCTTCCCGACAGCTTTGCAGATGGTTCTCAGCGTAGCGATGGCGGAGCAATCAGGTGAACGTTCGACGAGTGCGATTCTGGCCTACGGTCTGGAAGCGAATCCGAGCTTTATCCGCAAATTGATGGTGCCTCTCACGCGTGACGGCATTATCGTCTCAACCCTTGGCCGCAACGGCTCTATTCATCTTGGTCGTCCGCCCGAACAGATAACCCTGCGCGATATCTACCTGTCTGTGATAGAAGATAAAAAACTTTGGGCGTCGAGACCTGATGTGCCAGCGCGTTGCGTGGTCAGCGCCAATGCGTGCTGGTACTTTAAATCTATCGCCGATGAAGCAGAACAGGCCTCATTAGAGGTGTTAGCTCGCCATACCGTGGCAAGCGCGCTGGAAAAGGTCAAAAAAGCGGATACCAGTGGGTGTGACCCGGTGCCTGAAATTGAGGTCCGGTGTAAAAAAGCGCTTTAACGCTTTTCTTATTGCGAAAAAAAACCGCCTTCACTGTGAAGGCGGTTTTTTGTTATCTGCAACAACCTACGCAGGCAACACGTCGTTTACCGGTTTGCCGCGCGTAACCAGTTTACGTAGCGTAACGTAAAATACCGGCGTCAGGAACAGACCAAACAGCGTCACGCCCAGCATACCGGAGAACACGGTGATCCCGGTGACGCCGCGAACTTCTGCCCCCGCGCCGTGGCCGAGGATCAGTGGAATGGTCCCGGCGATAAAGGCGATGGAGGTCATGACAATCGGGCGTAAACGCAGGCGGCAGGCCTCAAGCGCGGCTTCCATGATCCCTTTGCCCTGAATTTCCAGTTCGCGGGCAAACTCGACGATAAGAATCGCGTTTTTACACGCCAGCCCCATGAGAACCACCAGACCCACCTGTACGAACACGTTGTTATCGCCGCCGGTCAGCCAGACGCCAAACAGCGCGGAGAGCATCGTCATCGGCACAATAAGGATCACCGCCAGCGGCAGCGTCCAGCTTTCATACAGCGCCGCCAGCACCAGGAAAGCCAGCAGAACCGCGACCGGGAAGACAATCAGCGCCGTATTCCCCTGAGTGGCTTGCTGGAAGCTCAGATCCGTCCATTCAATATTCATCCCGTTCGGCAGGATCTGCTTAGACATCGCATCCAGCTGCGTCATTGCCTGCGCGGAGGAGAGTACGCGAGGATCGGCATCGCCAATGAGATCCGCCGCCGGATAACCATTGTAACGAATCACCGGGTCCGGCCCGTAGGTGGTATGGATATTCACCATACTGCCGATGGGCACCATTTCGCCCTGATTATTACGGGTGCGCAGATTAGCAATATCCTCCACGCTTTCACGGTACTGCCCATCGGCCTGCGCCATCACGCGCCAGGTACGCCCGAACTGGTTGAAGTCATTCACATAAGACGAGCCCAGATAGGTTTGCAGCGTACCGAACAGATCGGTCAGCGACACGCCCTGGGCTTTGGCTTTATCGCGATCAACCTGTACATCCAGTTGCGGAACGTTCGCCTGGTAGGTAGAGATCGGGAAATGCATCCCCCGCGTCTGCATAATCGCACCTGACATGGTATTCACCGCATTTTGCAGTGCGCCATAGCCAAGACCTGCGCGATCCTGAATATACAGTGAATAGCCTGAACCCTGACCCAGCCCTAAAATCGGCGGCGGCAAAATGGAGAAGCCGAAGCCTTGCTGGATTTGGGCGATTTTCGCATTGATCTCAGCGTTAATCTCCGCCGCGGAGTGTTTACGCTGATCGAACGGTTTCAGACCAAAAAAGACCGTCCCGGTATTTGGCGTATTGGTGAACTGCAACGCATTAAGCCCCGGGAAAGCGACCGCATAATCCACGCCTTCGGTATTCATCCCGATTTCGCTCATTTTGCGGATCACCGCATCGGTACGTTCCAGCGAAGAACCTTCCGGCATTTTCACGCCGCCAATTAAATAGAGCTTATCCTGGGTCGGAATAAATCCGCCGGGGACGGCTTTAAACATGACGCCAGCGGCACAGAGCAACAGCACGTAGACCAAAAACACTGCGCCGCGTCGTCCGAGCGTTTTCCCCACCAGTCCCTGATAGCCGTCAGAGCTACGGTGGAAAAAGCGGTTGAACGGACGGAAAAGCCAGCCGAACAGGCGATCAATAAGCCGGGTTGGGAAGTCTTTCGGGGCACCGTGCGGTTTTAACAGCAGGGCAGCCAGAGCAGGGGAGAGCGTCAGCGAGTTGATGGCGGAGATCACCGTCGAAATCGCGATCGTCACCGCAAACTGTTTGTAGAACTGACCGGTAACCCCGGAGAGGAACGCCATCGGCACAAACACCGCGCACAGCACCAGTGCAATCGCGATAATCGGCCCGGACACCTCACGCATCGCCTGATGCGCTGCCGCAAGCGGAGCGAGTCCCTCTTCGATATTTCGCTCAACGTTTTCCACCACTACGATGGCGTCATCCACCACAATACCGATAGCCAGCACCAGCCCGAACAAACTCAGGGTATTTAGCGAGAAGCCAAGCAGGTAGAGAATGCTGAAGGTGCCCACGACCGATACCGGCACCGCGATCAGTGGAATGATCGACGCGCGCCAGGTTTGCAGGAACAGAATCACCACCAGGACCACCAGTACCACTGCTTCCAGCAGCGTTTGTACGACCGCGCGAATGGAATCGCGAACGAAAACCGTCGGATCGTAAGGTGCCGCCCATTGCATATCTTCCGGGAAGCGCTTAGACAGCTCGTCCATTTTGGCGCGCACCGCGTTAGACAAATCAATCGCGTTTGCCCCCGGCGACTGGAAAATACCAATCCCGACCGCGTCTTTATTGTTGAGCTGGGAGCGCAGCGCATAGCTGCCGGAGCCCATTTCGATACGCGCCACGTCGCGCAGGCGTACCAGCGAGCCGTCTTGCGCCGTTTTCAGAATAATATTGCCAAACTCTTCTTCTGTATGCAGACGCCCCTGGGCGTTAATGGAGATCAGGAAATCACTCTCTTTCGGCAGCGGCTCGGCGCCAAGCTGGCCAGCGGAGACCTGGACGTTTTGCTCCTGCATCGCCGTCACCACATCCGAAGCCGTTAACCCGCGTGCCGCCACTTTATTCGGATCCAGCCATATACGCATCGCGTATTCGCCCGAACCAAAAATCTGGATCTGGCCGACGCCGGGCAGACGCGCCAGTTCATCCTTCACTTTGAGGGTGGCGTAGTTACGCATATACAGTGAGTCGTACTTACCGTTGGGCGAAAACAGATGTACCACCAGCGTCAACGTCGGCGACTGTTTCTGGGTAGTGATACCCAGACGCCGCACATCTTCCGGCAGACGCGCTTCGGCCTGCGATACGCGGTTTTGTACCTGAACCTGCGCTTGATCCGGATCGGTACCCGGACGGAAGGTGACGGTCGTCACCAGTACGCCATCGGAGCCGGCGACAGATTTCATGTACATCATGTTTTCAACGCCGTTGATGGCTTCTTCCAGCGGCGTCGCCACAGTCTCGGCAATGACTTTCGGGTTGGCGCCGGGATACTCCGCGCGCACCTGCACGCTCGGCGGCACGACGTCAGGATATTCGCTGACCGGCAAAAGCGGGATAGCGATTAACCCAGTGATGAAAATCAGAATCGACAGCACTGCGGCAAAAATCGGCCTGTCGATGAAAAAACGGGAAAAGTCCATGTGTCGGATTCTCAGGTAAGGGATCAGTTGAGGGCAGTGCTGGTGGTCATGGCAACGGTTTTCGCGTTAACCGGCATCCCCGGCATAAACACTTTTTGTAAACCATCGACGATGACTTTATCGCCAGGCTTGAGCCCCTGCTGCACGATGCGTAGACCCTCTGCCAGACGCCCGGGAGTAATATCGCGACGCTGCGCCTTTCCTTCTTTATCAACGATATAAACATATTTGCGATCCTGATCGGTCAGCACCGCTTTGTCGTCGATAAGGGTAGCCTGGAACTCAGCGCTGCCCGGCAGGCGGACGCGGGCAAAAAGACCTGGCGTGAACTGACGCTGTGCGTTATCCAGCAGCGCGCGCATACGGATCGTGCCGGTACTCGGCGTTAACTGATTATCCAGGAAATCCACTTTGCCCTGATGGGGGTAGCCATCCTCGCCGGTAAGGCCAATCTCAACCGGTAGAGCCAGGTGATTATTTGACGCGCCTTGCCCGCTGCGGGCGAGATTTTGATAGTGGAGATAGGTCGACTCATCGACATCAAAATAGACGTAAACCGTCTTTTGCGAGACCAGCGTAGTGAGTACGCTGGCGCTGTCGCCCGCGGTGACCAGGTTGCCGCTGGTGATCAACGCCCGACTGGCGCGGCCATCGATAGGCGCAGTCACTTTGGTGAAATCGAGATTAAGTTGTGCGGTGTCAACCGCCGCCTGCGCTGCGCGAATGTCGGCCTGCGCCTGGGAGGCGGCCGAACGACGCTGCTCCCATTCTTCACGGGATACGAGGTTGGTATTGATGAGTTTATCGGTACGGTTAGCCTCACTTTGCGCCAGGCTCGCCTGCGTTTTAGCCCTCGCCAGCGTCGCTTGCGCCTGTTCCAGCGCAGCGCGATAGGTTCTGTCATCAATAGTGAACAGCACCTCGCCCTTTTTCACTTCCTGGCCCTCGGTGTAATTCACTTTGTCAATGTAACCCGAGACGCGGGGGCGTAACTGAACGCTTTCCACCGCTTCAATCCGACCGTTAAAGCTATCCCACTGGCTAATGGATTTCACCACCACATCCGCAGCGCTGACGGCGGGCGCCTGTGGCGCCGCGTTTTGCGCGACGCTGTTATCGCACCCGACGAGCAGTACGGAGAGCATCATCGCGCCCAGCGCGTTCAGATGAAAGTTACCCCAATGTTTTTGCAGGCTCATTATTTTTATTCCGGTAATTGTAGCCGCCGGGCAAGACGCAGCGGGAGACGCCGCGCCACTTCCTTTGTCCGGGCTGGCTTAAGGCCATTTGTGCCGTTCATCGCCACAAAACTGTAACAGTTGCGAATACACTATCGCGGCGATTGTAGGGAGGTGCTAAATTAAGTGCAAGAATAATTGTTGCACTTTATGTGCTATTCCTGGCTCATCAACACGACGCGTTTCCGCCAGAGATTTAAATGCAATAATAAAACTTGCATTTAATGCAAAAGCAGGCCACCTTTAAATGCAACAAACAAAGATGCTTTTTTGGGTGAGCTGAGTAGGGGGAAACAAAGTGAACAGTGAAGGCTTTATTCACGATTTACTCGACTGGATCGACAACAACATTGAAAGCCGTCTCGACATTAACACTGTCTCCAGACGAGCCGGTTATTCAAAGTGGCACCTGCAGCGGATATTCAAAGAACATACCGGCTATCGTCTCGCCGAGTATATTCGCGCGCAAAAGCTGCAAAAATCGGTTGAGCGCTTAGCCCACAGTGACGAACCGATCTTAAACGTGGCGATCGCCCTGGGTTTTGACTCTCAGCAGTCCTTCAACCGCAGCTTTAAGCGCCATTATGGGCAGGCTCCCGGGGCATGGCGCCGCAGTATTGCTCGCCCTGAAACCCAGCTATTACGCCAGCAATCCACATAGGATCCCGTGGTTTCGCGCTATTCGTTCAGGATGACATTGCCCGCCTGTCAGCCGCAGGTGCAATGAGTCAGTCGGCTTTACGGGTTGACAGGCATAAGCCTCAGAGACGACGAAAAAGGGCCGCAAGTTTTCCTACCGCGTCTTCCATTTCCTTCTCCGTATAAGCCGCAAATCCCAGCAAAAAACCTGGGGATGCCGGTTTGCTGGCATACAGTCCGGTCAGCCCGAGCATATCAATACCTGCCCGGCGAGCAGCGGCGGCGACGGCAGTCTCTGACAGGCCGTCTTTGAGATAGCAGGGCATCTGCATTCCCCCCGCTGGCGTTATGCCAACGACAAAATCAGCGAGATACTTTTCTATCAAGCTGGCGAGTTTGTCGCGACGCGCGACATAAACCCTCCGCATCATCCGGACATAGGCGCTAAAATGGCCGCCCTCCAGAAATTTGGCCACTGTCAGTTGGGTCATTGAGGCGGTATGACCGTCCATTAATGTTCTTGCCATCGTCAACGGCTCAACCAATTCTGCGGGAACGATCATCCAGGCAATGCGTAGCCCCGGGAAAAGAGATTTGGTAAACGTCCCGATATAGATGGTCCGGTTAAAGGCATCCAGACCCTGTACACAGGCCATCGGTTTCCCTTCATAGTGAAATTCACTGTCATAATCATCCTCAATGATCCAGGCCTTGTGATGGTTTGCCCAGTTGATGACCGCCAGTCGTCGTTCGAGGGAGAGGGTGACACCGGTAGGATACTGGTGGGAAGGCGTGAGATAGAGAGCTTTCGCAGGCTCTGTCAGAGCATTTAGCGACGCAATGCATAAGCCTTTCTCATCAAGGGGCACCGGAAGGCTGTTCAGTCCGGCAGTATCAAACGCTTTTTGTGCCCCCTGATAGGCAGGATCTTCAACCGCGATGGCATCCCCGCTGTCCATCAGGACATGCGAACAGAGCGCAAGTGCTTGCTGGGAACTGGTCAGAATAATGATACGTTCTGGCGTGGCATGCGCGCCGCGCTCCAGATTGACATATTCAGCGATTGCCTGCCGTAAGCGTTCTGTCCCCTGCGGAGGGCTTTGTTCCAGCGCATGGTGGCGATATTCTTTCAGTACCTGTCGCGCAAGTCGCTCCCAGGTTTGAAGCGGAAACAGACGTGTTTCGGGGATCCCCGGCGCCAGCGGGCGGGGCAAGGAAAATTCGCGTATACCGCCGCTTCCATAAACCCGCTTTCCCCGCTCGCTGAGCGCTGGTTCACGTACCGCAGCAGCTGACTGCCGTTGCCGGGAATGTGATTTCAGAAAGCGGGCGCTGGCGGAAACGAAACTCCCTTTCCCCGTGTGCCTTTCAATAAACCCTTCAGCATGCAGACGCGTATAGGCAGTTTCAATGGTATCCCGGGAGACATTGAGTGATGTGGCTAATGCTCGTGAGGCGGGAAGGGCTTTGCCGTGAGATAAAATCCCTTCCAGTATCAGCGCCCGTATGGCTCTTTGAATCCTTTCATGAAGTGGCAGCGATCCGTTTGCGGGATCACTCATCCAGGCTTTTACCGTTTCAAGTTGCGCATGCTTAAACATCCTTTTCTCCGTATGACTTCCCTTATTACCCAGTCTATAACAGGTTTGCCTGATGCCAGAAGGTAAATTGGTCTGCTTCATTGGGCAAAATTGGTGGGGCTAAACGTGCCATTTCAACCATATGATTGTTCCCGAAGATTAAATGACGGGCAGGGCGGAGTGGGCTGCGATAAGAGTCGCGACAGAGGGATAATATGCCGCCCTATCACGATAGCGAAAATAAGAGGTGCTGTAACCGCAGGTCATTTTTAGGCGCGAGCGTTACGCCTCCCTGTATCGGCGTGCTAATCGCAAAAATGCCCTGTGCTTTCTTTTATTAAAACGTTAAGCCTTTCAATATGCCTGCGCGTTTAATTAATGACTATCCCCATTCAGTGAACAACGAGGTTATTATTATGAATACAGTATCTATCGCAATCGAAGCTGCCAGTGAAATGGATTATGAAAGCTGGTTACCATTGTGGAAAAATTATCAAATTTTTTACAACGTTGATATTCCCGACGCGATCACAAAGCGCACCTGGGAGCGCTTTGCCAATCCAATCGAGCCGATATTCTGTGCCGTCGCGAAAAGTAATGGAGAGGTGGTGGGTTTCGCACATTATCTTTTTCACCGTTCCACTTGGGCGGAGAGCGATTATTGTTATCTGGAAGATTTATATGTCAGCGAAAATATTCGCGGCAAACACATTGGCAAACTGTTAATTGAATATGTTCAGAAAGAAGCCAGAAAACGTCATGCCAGCCATCTTTACTGGCACACCCATGAGGCAAACTATCGTGCGCAAAGATTATATGACTGGATTGCAAAAAAAAGCGGCATGATTGAATACCGGATGCAGGTAAGATAATTCGCCGTTAACTTATCATCGCCCCCTTAAACAGATGCCGGAAAGCCTCTTTTATTTACGGGGGAGTCATCGGTCGAAAAGAGAAAGCCAGTGATTTCTGACAGAACGCGTGTTCAACACTGGCTTTTCATCCGTGTGGCGACGCCACATGGGCGTCATGGGATTTCTGACGGCGAAATACCCCAGGCGGCATGCCCGCATATTTCGTGAAGGCGACATTGAATGCACTCGCTGACTGGTAACCAATCCGGAATGCGATCTGTTCTATTTTATCTGTACTACTCAGCAGTGCTTTTCTCGCTAACGACATTCGCCAGAAGAGCAGATATTGCATCGGCGGCATCCCGACTGTCTCGTTGAATATGGCAAAGAAAGAGGAACGGGACATTGCGCAGTGGCTGGCGAGTTGCGCTATTTGCCAGTCAATGTCGGGTTTTTCATGGATGAGATGGAGCGCAATAGCGATCTTTTCGTGCTGTAACCCTTGCAGGATACCTGCCGTTTTCGACAAATCATGATGACTTCGCAACGATTCAACCAGTAATAGCTGTAAAAGGCGCATCAATACCACCTCACGTCCTGGTCGCCGGGCCTGGCTTTCGTCCAGCAGAAGTTCAAGCAATGTGACAAACCTGCGTTGTCCTTTAATCAGGATCTCATTGGGAAGTAGGGCAACGATAAGCTGTTTGTCCGGCGTGTCGAATTCACAGTGCCCCACATTCATCAGAAATTCAGCCGGCCCCGTTGTTGAGCCAATTCTTACGTGCCCATCGCCAATAAGGGTCGGCGTCGTAATGCCAACGGGTGTTAACGCACCCGCACTGGTGTTTTCAAAGGTATAGGTAGCGGGGATCAGAACGAAATCGCCGGAAACGAGTAATTTCGGCGCTTTGCCGTTAATACTCATCAGACATTCGCCTTGTAACACTGCGCAATAAAAAGCCTCTCCGGAAGACTCCCGAACAATACGCCACTGACCGGCCCCTTCAACGAGTTTGGTATGGGTTGGCCTGGGATTGAGCAGGGTAACAATATCGGTTAACGGATCTGACATTGGACGCTCTCTAAATTTAACTGGATTTTTGATTATATATTGTCCAGGCAGAGGCGGCTATGATCCTGGCTCTTGCCAACGAAGAGGTTTAACTATGTCTACTGCACTGATTACCGGATGTTCATCGGGTTTTGGGCTTGCAACAGCAAAACTCTTTTTAGAAAAAGGCTGGAGGGTAGTTGCCACCATGAGAACGCCTGATCCCACGCTATTCCCTGAAAGCGACAGACTGACTATTCTGCCGCTGGATATCACGTCCGCTGACAGCATTGATAATGTGGTAAAAAAGGCCGGGGCGATTGACCTGCTGGTGAATAATGCCGGGTTGGGCGCACCGGTACCTGTTGAGCTCACGCCCATGGCAACCGCACAGCAATTAATGCATACCAATGTTCTGGGAACACTGGCATTAACCCAGGCTTTACTCCCGCAGATGAGAGAGAAAAAATCAGGAATTATCATCAATGTTTCATCGTCAGTAACAACCAAAGCGATGCCGTTGATTGGGCTTTATCGTGCCAGTAAAGCGGCGCTGAATGCCTGGAGCGAGTCATTAGCCATCGAAGTCAGGCCATTTGGTATTCGAGTTCATGTTGTCTTACCAGGGCGCTCGCCAGAGACGAAGTTTGGCGAAAATGCGCGGGCCTATTTTGGCGGGCAAGACGATCCGGTATATGGCGCGATGGTGGATGCGTTTATTCAGATGGCGCGCGATACCGACTCGCCAGTGACGCACGCAGAGGATGTCGCGAAGGCCATTCTTGCCGTTGCGAGCGATCACAACGCACCGCTGTATACCGCCGCCGGTGAAGATGCCAGGCATCATTTACACGAAGCGCAGCAGCGTTCCCCCTTTTCTTATTGATTTCCTGAGGCGAAAACCGTAATAACGCTGCGAGACGATCGCGTTGGTGATAAGTATGAAACAAGAGAGGCTGTTATTATTTCTTGCCGTTAAGGGTGGCTGAAAGGCCATACTCCTGCTTATTGCCAACAGACAAAAAATGACGCTGGGATAAAAAAACAGTTACCGTCCCTGGTGCCCGAAAAAAGGAACATAAAGATGTCTGCTGAACGGGAATATTATGCCGATGACGAAGGCACCGCAGTTGATTTGCTTTTACCGGCATTCGGCTCTCAATCGGTCCAGTGCATAAATCTGGACGCACATTCGCCTGATGACAAAATGAGGGCCGATATCCAGTTTCTTATTGAGAAGCAGAACGCTTTTTCGCAGAAAATCACTGCACAAACGCAGGCATACTGCAAACGCGTGTATGGCGCCGAGGCAACAGAACTTATTCTGGTGAAAATCTATCTTTCCCCTGATGAGAAAGGTCGTTTCGGATTTATGTTTACAACCGACAGAGATCATGAGCACGGAATAGGGCTCAAATTTATGGGGCTTGAGCTAAAAAGCGTGGGGAGCAGCGAAACTGCGTTTTTATAACACCCGCCTTCCGGGCTGCATACTCCCCTCACTTAAATCCTCCTCACAAGGGAGACTCTGACTCACCCTGCGATGATCTCGCTTTCTGCGAATGACTTATAAGCCATACGCGCTGAGATCCGGCCCTCGCGGGACAATCCCGTTCGGGTTGAGCGCTTTGATGGAATAGTAGCCCTGCTTGATATGGTCAATATTCACCGTTTCCCGGATGCCCGGTACCGCCAGCATTGTCCGCAGATAGCGGTCCAGATTCGGGTACTGCGCAAGCTTACGCAAATTACATTTGAACACCCCATGGTAGGCGGCATCAAAACGCACCAGGGTCACAAACAGGCGAATATCGGCTTCGGTTAGCTGGCCGCCGCAGAGAAAATCCCGCGTTGCAAGGCGTGCTTCCAGCGTATCGAGCATAGTGAACACATCGCTGACCGCCTCTTCATAACTCACCTGGGTAGTGGCAAAACCGGCGCGATACACCCCGTTATTCAGCATTGGGTAAATCGCGGCGTTGAGCTGGTCAATCTCTTCGCGCAGAGCGGCGGGGTAGAGGTCGATGTTGCCACGCGCCAGTTCGCCAAAGCCGCTGTTAAGCATCCGCACGATATCCGCAGACTCGTTATTGACGATGGTGCGGGTTTTCTTATCCCACAGTACCGGAACCGTCGCGCGACCGGTAAACATCGGATCTGCATGGGTATAAAGCTGATGCAGCCACTCGACATTATTTAACGTATCTCTGTCAGCGCCGGGGTAATCGCCGAAATGCCAGCCTTCCTCCAGTAACCAGGGTTCTACCACGGATACACTGATAACCTCTTCCAGCCCCTTGAGTTTGCGGGCAATCAGCGTACGGGAGGCCCACGGGCAAATCAGTGCGACATAGAGATGGTAGCGATCCGGTTCGGCGATAAAACCGCCTTCGCCCGTGATACCGGGCGATCCGTCAGGCGTCACCCAGTGGCGAAAACTGGAGGTCTGGCGGACAAATCCACCTTTTTCATCGGTGGCCTGCACCGGGTGCCAGTCCGCCGTCCATTTTCCGTCAATCAGCATGCGTGATCCTTAACCTTTAAAAGGGGTCGGTTTGATCGCGTATTTTCCGTCACCGGTCAGCGCCAGAGCAAGCAGGCCAACTATCCAGAATGCCGGGAATTCCCAGCCACCGTTCGGGTTAGTGAAGAAAAAGCCCGCCGGACCGTGCACGGTAAAGATAGCCCCCAACAGAATCGGAATCAGCACGATGGCAACGATACGGCTATAGATCCCGAGGATTAGCGCAATTGCTCCCACCAGCTCAACCGCCATGGTGAGATACGCCAGACCGCCGGGCAGACCCAGGGAGGCAAAAAATTTCGCTGTGCCCGCCGGAGTAAAAACGAAGAATTTCAGGCTAAAGTGCGCCAGAAACAGAATGCCGAGCGTCAGGCGCAGTAGCAGAGATGCATAGGGAGCCGTGCGTGAATCAGTCATGGTGGTGTCCTCTCGAATATGTTGATGAGAGGACTATAGAGTGTTTCCAGCCCAATGATTATTGGGTCGAAAAGAGGATGTTTATTTCCACAATGGAAATAATACTGCCTAGGAAACTGAGGCGTAGGTCGTCGCCAGAAAATCGATTAATACCCGGGATTTCTGCGCCAGGTAGCGGGCAGGGGGATAGACCGCGTATAGCGCCAGCGGCGGCGCTTCAAAGGCAGCCAGAACGGGCATAACACGCTGTTCATTCAGGGCTTTTTCAGCGATAAACATCGGTACTCTGGCAATTCCAAGCCCGGCACAGGCGGCCTCAATACAGGCCTCCGCGTTGGAAAATTTGATTCGCCCGCGAACCGGCTGCAAATGCATCTGCTGCCCGGCATCGCGAAACGGCCAGTGCCAGGGATCGCGAAAATTGGTATCGACGATCAGGGCATGCTGCTCCAGTTCTGCCCAGTGTTGAGGTTCTCCGTGGCGCTCAAGATAGCTTCTGGCGGCGACGACAACATTGCGAATCGGGCATAAACGGCGGGCAATAAGGCTGCTGTCGGTCAGGCTGCCGATACGCAGGGCCAGATCAAAACCTTCATCCACCACGTTAACCAGCCTGTCGGAAAAACTGACATCCAGCTCGATATCCGGGTAGCGGCGGGCAAATTCCACCAGATAGGGCGCCAGTTGCGAAACGCCAAATGTGACCGGCGCTGAGATGCGCAGTAGCCCGGAAGGGGCGTTGGCGCTGTTGCGAACGGAATCATTAAGCGCGTCGTAATCGACCAGGAGCTGACGGATACGTTCGTAGTAGGCCAGCCCCACCTCCGTGGGGGTCAATGATCGGGTGCTACGGCGCAGCAGGTTAACGCCCAGTTCACTTTCCAGCCGGGAGATCAATTTCGATGCCTGACCGTGGCTGGTGCCGCACCGCTGCGCCGCGGCCGTAAAACTCCCCGTTTCCATCACTGCGACAAACATACGATCGCAATCCAGCCGCTCCATTCGTTCTACCCGTTTATCATCAGCAAAAAAATACCATAGCAAAACCCAGGGACTGCCGCTGACGTTTTCAGTGCGTCAGCGCGCAGGTTGGGCACCCATTTGTGACAACGTCACGTTATTAAAAGCATGGATAAGCCACTGTTTGAACTGTTGTACATCACGGCGGGTGGCTTTTTCCGCGCTGGTGACAAAATAGTAATTGCCGCCAGGGAGCGCGCCCGGCAGGGCAATATGGAGTAACCCTTGTGCCAGCGGATACTGGATAAGCAGCTCGCTCGCCAGCAAGACGCCCTGTCCGGCAATCGCCGCCTGAATCGCATGCGTCTCGTCATCAAAACGAATACCTGCCTGCACGGCTAACTCTGCCGGGCCAAAGGTCTCTTTCCAGTGCTGCCAGTCCGGCTCGGGTATCGGCACATGGCGGTTTTCGATGTGAAACAGCGTCAGTCCTGCCAAATCCTCCGGGCTTTGCAGCCTCAGCGCAGGGCTGGCAACCAGAACAAAACGGTCACGCCAGAGCAACGTACTTTCCAGCGATTCGTCCGCCTGCATGCTATAGCGAATGGCGCAGTCGGCCATCGCGCCGCGCACATCCACCAGGCTGGTGCTGCTGTGAAAGCGTAGCTCCAGGTCCGGGAGCTGACGGTGCAAAAGCGGCAGGCGCGGTACCAGCCAGTTCGTCAGGAAATTCGAGGTGGTGCTGAGCGTCAGTGCATCGGGCGGGGCGTCAGCCTCGATAAGCGTTACCGCTTCACGCAGGGTGGTGAACATATTTTCCGATGCGCGAAACAGGATTTCGCCGCTTGCTGTCAGCGTCACCGCGCGGGCAGAACGGATGAACAGGCGTTGACCGAGGGTCTCTTCCAGTTGACGAATCTGGTGGCTGATAGCCGTGGAGGTGACGCCAATTTCCTCAGCGGCCAATTTAAAACTGGCGTGGCGGGCAACGGCATCAAAAGCGCGGATAGCGCCCAGGTGGGGAAGGCGGCGTAATTTCATGGATGAATTTAACTCATCTTTGGCTGAAAACTATGACGTTGATTGCCTAACATAATGACGGTTAGCCTGTGTAAGGAGCAAGTAATCCATGAGGATTATTCATCATTACTTAATAAACAGGAAGCCTGATGACGCACATTAATCTGACGACGACGCCACACGCTTCGCGCGCATTTCCTCTGCTGGTGCCGGGCATTGCACAAGCGCTGATTGCGCTCGATTACGCCATTGTTTACGTGGCGCTGCCCACCCTGGCGCAGGATTTAGCGCTCTCGCCCGGTGAAATGCAATGGGTTGTTTCCCTCTATGGGCTGATCTTCGCCGGGTTGCTGCTGCTGGGGGGAAGCCTTTGCGATCGTCTGGGCGCCCGGCGGATATTCATTCTCGGGATGGGGCTGTTTTTGTTCTCATCAGCCATAGGCGGGTTGGCGCACAGCGCCGTGCTGTTGTTAATCGCCCGTGGCGGCCAGGGTAGTGCGGCGGCGCTGATGCAACCAGCAATACTGGCGCTGATGGCGCAGCATTTCCAGGGCGAAGCGCATCGCCGGGCGCTGGCTATCTGGAGCGCGACTGGCGCCCTCGGGCTGGTAGCCGGGGTGATGCTGGGCGGCTTGTTGGCGGAGTTAAGCTGGCGGGCTATCTTTTTTATCAATCTGCCGCCAGGGCTGCTGGCGCTCTGGCGGGTTAGCCGGGACTTTCCGCTGTTGCGAACCAAAAGGGAAAAACCGCGTGCAGGGCTGGGGGCGCTGGCAGGCTGTGCCACCGCCGGGGCGATAGTCTGGGCGCTGATGCGCTATGCCGAAACCGGGCAGCCTGATTTTCTGGCAAACCGTCTGGCGCTGGGCATGCTGGTGCTCTTTATCGCGCATGAGCGCTTTGCCGCAAGACCGCTGCTGTCAGAACAGCTTCGCACGTTACCGGGTTTACAAAGCGGCTGGATCAGTAGCGCCTGCTATATGGCAAGCGTTGGCAGCCAGTTCTATGCCATGACGCTGCTCTGGCAGCAGACATTCGGGCTGGGGGCGGTAGTGACGGGGCTACTGTTTACCCCGCTGGCATTATTGATTGTGGCTGGCAATGGGCTCTATACCCGCCTGAGCGCACGCTTTTCCAGTGCAGGCGTGTTAACCGTTGGGTTTGGTGCTGCGGCGCTGGGGCTGTGGCTGCTGTCGACGACGCTCAATTTGCCGTTTTCGATCGCCTTCATGCTGGGCATTGCGCTGAGTGGTCTGGGGCACGGGCTGATTTATCCGGCGATGTTTGCCATCGGGCTGACGGCGACGCCGGTGATGCTACAGGGGCGGGCCAGTGCGCTGATGGTCACCAGCCAGTACGCCGCCGGGGCGATGATGCTGGCTATTATCACCGTGCTGTTGGGGGCGCATCCGTCACTGGAGGCGTGGCGTAATGTCTTTCAATGGCTGACCGGGGCCGCGCTGGTGGGGATGTGTGTGGCGTTCTGCGCCCGACCGTCATCGTAATGTCCGGCTCATGACCTCTATTTCGCCTGTCATGAAAGGCAGGCGAACCCGGTTACCCCAGCAAACCCAGTTTTCTTGCCCGGTTTACCGCCTGAATACGTCCGTTCACCGCCAGCTTTTCATATAACTGTTTATGGTGCCATTTCACCGTTTCGACCGAAATCCCAAGCGTGCGTGCGATGCCTTTATTGGAATGTCCTTCGGCGATCAACTGTAAAGTCTGCCGCTCGCGCTCGGTCAACCGTAGCCCGTCCGTCACGGCTTCGCATGGAGTCCACGGAGAAAGCCCCTGGGGCATCAATATCTCTTGCGCGGCGGCGATAATGGCGGTAAATGCCCTATCGGAATGGGGCTGCTCACGCAAGCGGCTAAGCAGCGCCAGCAGCTCTGGCCCGCCGTTGAGCAGTGTGCGCTGCATTTTTTGCGCGACGGCGTGCGGGAGCGCCGGAACGCAGGCGGCGATGGCCTGTTTATCTTCTCCGGCTCGCCAGAAGGCCACGGCCTGCTGGATGCGTGAGCGTGTTGCCGCCAGCCATTCGCCACAGCGCTCCTGTTCGTTTATCAGGGAGGTCAGCCTTTTTGCCGCCGTCAGCGCATCGCCTTCGGCAAGTAACAGGTGGCTCTCGCAGATCCCCCTGTGCCAGCCGACGACCTCATTTTCCGCTGCCCCCGGCTCGCTCGCCAGTTGCTGTAGTAAAGCGAACTGCCTGAGAGCATGATCCTTATTGCCGGTATCAAGGTGGAGTGTGATTTCTTCGGCAATCAGCGCAATACGCGCACGCCACCAGCCGCGCTGCATGCATAACTGCCCGGCATGGCGCAAAAGTGCCAGTGCCTCATCAGGCTGCGCATTCAACTGCGCCTGACGCGCAAGGACCACGTAACACAGACTAAGACCATCCGGCGGGCAAAAATCATCAATCATGCCGAGACGCAGGTTCAGCAAACTGTTGACTTGTCCGATGTCGCCACGCTCCCAGGCAATATCAGCCAGTAACGGGGCAAGCGTTGCACCACTACTGGAATTTTGCCCGGTATGTTGTTCTGCGTGGTGCAGCGCCCGGGTGGCCTGGCATTCGGCTTCTTGCAGATTCCCCTGACGCAGTTGGCCGAGCGCCAGCACAAAGACCCGGTAGACCTCAACAAACAGGTTGCGGTTGCTGACCTGGTTTCCGGAAACGTGCTGCTGAACGTCCAGCGCCCGCTGCGGACGGGCAAGGGCGAGATGGCAATAACTGAGGATGTTACAGACCAACCCATCCACCCAGATATCGCCACAGGGGACCTCATTGAGCAACGGTTCAACAAGAAGCAGACTGGCAGAGATGTTATCGGCGAAGGCCTCACAGATGGCCCGCACCACGCGCTGTTTTACCCCCGTGGAGCGCGTCAGATATTCTGCGCTATTCGCCATCATTGCATCAATGGCATCAAGCAACTGACGGGCGTCTGAAAAGCGGAAATGGTGCGCCAGCGCCCAGGCCAGATTGAGCTGTAATTCAATGCGCGACGGATCCGGTGTGGCAGGCAGATAGTGGATCCAACGCACCATGGTGTCGATATCGCCTTCTTCGGCCAGCGACTGTGCCCCGGCTTCTGCATGGCGAGTGAGCGACTTTCCGGCCGCCAGTGCATGACGTATCGCTTCCGCCCAGAGCTGCTGGGCGGCGAACCAGTTACCCGCACGCTCATGAAGCTGACTGATATCAATAGTTGGATCCTGTTGCAGGCGATGGGAGAGGGCGTCGCGCATCAGGGGGTGGTAGCGAAACCAGAATCCGGCATCATCCAGCGCGCTAAGAAACAGGTTGTGTTGCTCAATCCATGTGAGCATCGCTCTGCCATTATTCAATCCCGTTACCGCATCACACAGCGCCGGATGCAGGCGATTAAGCACAGAGGTCAACATCAGGAAGTGGAGCGTGCCAGGGGGCAGCGGTGCGAATATGACCTCTTCAAGATAGCGGTTGATAGAGCGCGAACCGCCACTGAGTGCCCCCATACTGCCTGGCGTCACGTCATGTTTGCGTGAAGAGAGGGCGGCAATTTTCATCCCCGCGACCCAGCCTTCTGTCAGGGTCATCAGTTGCGGAATATCGTGCTTGTTGACCGGCGGCGTGATCGACCGGGCGAAGTAGGCCTGGGCTTCTGCGTCGTTAAAGCGCAGTTCGCTGTCTTCGATTTCCGTGTACTGATCCCAAAGGTGCAGGCGGCTGAGTACCAGAGGCAGACGGTTGCGACTGCCGATAATCAGATGTAACGACGCCGGGGCGTGGTGGAGCAGCCATGTCAGCCCGTCATGGATCTCGCGGCTTCGGATGCTCTGGTAATCATCGAGGATCAGATAGAGCGGGTGTGAACAGTGGTGAAGCTGATTGACCAGTTCTGCCAGGAACAGCGAAAAATCGCCAGGATGCGCCCCTTCCGGATAACGCGCGAAGGTGTCGCTCCAGCACGGATAGAGCGGACTCAGCGCTGCCAGCAGGTAGCGCATAAAGAGCAACGGCGTGCTGTCTTCTTCTTCCAGACTAAGCCATGCCAGCGAATCGCCCTGCGCCTGACGGTGTTGATACCACTGGGAAAGCAGCGTGGTTTTGCCGAACCCGGCTGCCGCGCAGACCAGCGTCAGGCTACCGGCGGCGGCGTTATCCAGTCGCGTTAGCAGGCGGTCGCGTTGCAGCAACAGGCCTGGGGTACGCGGCGGCGTAAGTTTTGTGCGGATCAGCGGGAGTTTGCGTGTAAAGCGAAAAGGTTCTTCGTCAACGTTCTCTGTGGGCAGGTGACCTGTGGGGGACAAAAATGCCATACAACCGCGACCTCGTTCTGTTCTCTTTCCGACGAGTGTACTCAAGGAGGCAGAGCGGAACCAGCGTTACGCCCGTACGACACTTGGCCTGGCGTGCTCACCCCCCCATCAGAGGGGGTAGGCCGCGTTTCGGGCGGGCGGTAGTGTAAGGCCTGTCTGCTGCCGTGACTAAGGCAGTGTTTTTCCTGTCAGGATGAGGTGAAGAAAAGTATGGCTATCGAAAATAAAGTCGCGCTGGTAACCGGTGCCGGTCAAGGGATTGGGCGAGGCATTGCGTTGCGTCTGGCAAAAGATGGCGCGGCAATTATGCTGGTGGATATGAAGGCAGAGGCGCTCGAGGCGGTCGCCGCTGAGGTTCGGGCATTAGGGCGCAAAGCCGCCACCTTTGTGGCCGATATCTCCGATCGCGACCAGGTTTACGCGGCTATCGCTCAGGCGGAACGCGAATTGGGCGGTTTTGACATCATCGTTAACAACGCCGGTATCGCGCAGGTACAACCGCTCTCCGATGTCACCCCGGAAGAGGTGGATCGCATTATGCGGATTAACGTGCAGGGCACCCTGTGGGGAATTCAGGCTGCGGCGAAAAAATTCGAAGAGCGTAAGCAGAAAGGCAAAATTATTAACGCCTGTTCCATTGCCGGTCACGATGGTTTTGCGATGCTGGGCATTTACTCGGCGACAAAATTTGCCGTCCGTGCGCTGACGCAGGCGGCGGCGAAAGAGTATGCCAGCCGGGGCATTACGGTGAATGCCTATTGTCCGGGTATCGTGGGCACCGGGATGTGGACCGAAATCGACCAACGTTTCGCGGAGATCACGGGTGCGCCGGTGGGTGAAACGTATAAGAAATATGTGGAAGGGATTGCGTTGGGTCGTGCGGAAACCCCGGACGATGTGGCAAGCCTGGTCTCTTACCTGGCAGGCCCGGATTCGGATTATGTCACCGGCCAGTCGATTCTGATTGATGGCGGTATTGTTTACCGTTAAGCGTGTTCTTACACGTAAAAAGGGTCAGCGTGGCTGACCCTTTTTCATACGTGCAGTAAATCAGTTGAAGCGTGCGGTAATGGCCGCAACACGTTCACCGAATTTGGTCGCGGTGGCGAGGTCGCCAGAAGGAATCTTATCAGCGCCCGCATCGGAAGGAGACTGCACCAGCAGGCCTACAGAACCGCCCAGGTTGTTCAGATCTTCACGCGATGCAGCCAGCGTGTTCGCCGGAGGCAAACCCAGACTCACCCACACACCGCCGTGCTGAGACGCCAGGGTTTGCAGGTACTGTAACGTCACTTGTTTGTCACCGTTCAGGCTCGCGCTATTACTGAAACCGGCGAAAATTTTATCCTGCCAGCTACGGGTAAACCACGCCTTAGAAGTGGCATCGGCAAACTTTTTAAATTGCCACGGTACACCGCCCATATAAGTCGGCGCGCCAAAAATAATCGCCTTCGCGTTGTTTAACTTTTGCCAGTCGCTCTCGGTAATTTCGCCATTTTCATTAATCGCAATCAGCTCAGCGTTGGCGCCGGCAGCGACATTTTCCGCAACCAGGGAAGTGTGGCCGTAGCCAGAAAAATAGACAACAACGATACTCATAGGTAATCCCTCAATGGTGAATGATTATTCTTTATTACCAGACAAACTGTATTTCCCGGCGCCAAGAAACATAATGCACAGGCCTCCGAGGAAATAGAGTGCTTCACTTTCAAGTCCCCATGCCCCGACGTTGGTCAGGGTAAAGAATTTATCGGTACCCACCAGCAAGGTTGCCACCACAATATTAAAGGCATAAATAAAAGCGGCAGGGCGGGTAAACCAGCCAATAATGATCAGGACGGGTGCAACAATTTCTCCAATATATACACCCTGGGCGATAAAACCGGGTAATCCCTTAGCTTCAAGCATTGCGGAAATCCAGCCTGTGCCGTGGTTCACTTTGGCAACGCCATGAAAAAGCATTAAAATGCCGAACGTCAACCGAAGCAGTAATCGACCAAAATCAGGATGCCTGGTGTACCGGGTAAACGTTTCATCAAATTTATTCAACACGATGTCATCTCTTATTTCGTCGCGCCACTGACTGCCGCGTTATTGTGCGAAAGGTGGTCGAATGTTCTCAGGTTTATTTTATCGACACTGGATTGCGCAAGGTATGTATAAATACTTTGTCATTCAGAGTGCCTTAGTATCCAATAGATACCTGAAGCGATTTATACACATTATCCTGTGGTCATGAAAGAAGGCACCTGAAGGCCACTAAGTTTCCCTGAGGAAACCTTGTAAGAGAAACTATCGTTATGAATAAACTGCAATTACCTTACGATGTTTACGATGATCGTTGCCCGACGCGTGATGTCCTTTCAAGACTGGCAGATAAATGGGCATTGCTGGTACTGGGTTGTCTCGAAAAAGAGCCGCAGCGTTTTAACAGTTTGCGACGACATATTCGCGGGATCACGCAGAAAATGTTGACGCAGACATTGCGAAAGCTGGAGCGTGACGGGCTGGTCTCACGTAAAATTTTCCCCACGGTTCCCGTCACGGTGGAATACAGTTTGTCGCCGTTAGGTAAAACGCTGACGCACACCATGTCATTTCTGACCCTGTGGGTAGAAGACAATATGGATGCCATGCTGGCGGCCCAGGCGGCGTTTGATAAGGCTAATCCCCCCAGCTAGCGAGAGAGTGCCCGGACAGGGGAGCAGTCGGCATGCAGTTAAGCGCGATGGCCGGTGAGTGTGCCGGGATGAGCCCCGTCGCAAGCGGTATCGTGAGAACGCCTGAGCATTATTGCGCAATAAAAAAAACACTCCCGGCAAGGGGAGTGTCGTCTAAGTTTATTCAGGGCGGGCGGCGTCGAGGGTAAGTGTTTCACCGTTGCGCACGTTTGCCAGTGCGTTACTTTGTTGATACAGCACGGAGATCCCGGCTTCTCTGGCGATAATCGCGCTATGAGAGTGCGGACTTCCCTGCAACAGGGCAATGCCGGCGATGTTTTTCTTATCCAGTTGCAACATGACGGACGGATAAAGATCGCTGGCGATAAGGATACTCGGGCGTAGCGGCGTTGGGATGTTTTCCAGCGCCTGCGCCAGATGCAGATGCGTGCGGTGCAGTAAATCTTCAATATCGATATAGCGAGCCTGCAAATAGGCATCATCAAGGTGGCGATACTGGCTGCTAAGTTCCATCAATATCTTATGCCACGCCCATTCCGCCGTGCATTTTCGCTGGCGCAGCATCTCCCAGGCACTGTCCATCAGGTCCTGATCATCAAGCAGAGTCTGGTGACCGGCAAAAATAGCGGCGATGTCGGGTGAAAACTTCTCTTCCGCCAGGCGAATCAGATCACTCAGATCGTCCAGCGTATCCTTTACGGCACTGTGCAAACGGGCCATTTCCTCTTGCGGTGTTCGGACAGTGGCCTGGGCCAGCGGCAGTTCGCCTGGAGTATAGCGCAATGCCTGGCCTATCATCTGTAACGGAACGTCTGGCGTCGCCTCAGGGTGTTGCGCCGTGAGCGTTTCGCCGAAATTCTCTTGTGCCAGACGTTCAAAGGCGGCCAGCGCCAGTTCCGCCTGCGGACCTCGGGCAATCAGACGCAGGGTGTCATGACAGCGTACCTGCAAAAGCGCTATCTGGTTAATGCTGTCCGGCTTGACACATTTTCCCTCCTTTTCAAGCAAAAGCCGGGCGTCAAACCCGGCCAGCGCAGCCACCAGGCGGGAAGCCGGGCGAACGTGCAGGCCGTTAGGGTTGTGCACGGTCACCGTGACAGTACGCGCGTCTTCTTGCAGATCACCGTCTGTTTGCGGTAGTGGGGGGGGCTCCTGCTGTGCGTCGAATCCGAGCTGAACCCGCTTTGCCTGGAGGGCGTTTTGCGCATCGGCAATCACTTTGTCAATGTCAGAACCCGTGGCGGCGCTAACCGTTGCAGCCAGAGTGCCTTCTACCAGTGGCGCAGCGCAGAGACGAACTTTCCCGGCAATATCCGGGTCAAGCAATTCCAGTGCGGTTTCCGCGCTTAACAGGGCGCTACCGATATCCATCATCACCAGCACATGATCGGTGTCGGCCACCGACTCAATGGCCTCCATCACTTTAATCGGATCGGTGCCGATCGGATTCTCGGGATCGTCAATTCCAGCGGCGATGGCTAACTTGCAGCCATCTCCCGTTAACATCTGCCGGGCCAGTTCCCCGACACCCTGGCCCAGTTGGGCGCTATGAGAAACAATTACCAGGTTAACCATCGCCGTTTCCTTCATTTATGCTTTTGCGGCTGCCGCCAGCATCTGCACCATAAACATCACCGAGGTTGCACCAGGGTCCTGATGACCAATACTGCGCTCACCCAGATAGCTGGCGCGGCCTTTGCGGGCCTGCATGGTGATTGTCGACTGAACCGCCTGTTCCGCCACCTGGCTTGCAGCTTCCAGCGCCGCGGGAATCGACAGGTTTTGCGCGATCGCCTGTTCCAGCGATTCCGCGACGGGTAGCCAGACATCACACATCGTTTTGTCGCCGGGCTCTGCTTTACCACGGCTGATGACCCCTTCGGCGCCTTCACGGATCATCTGCTGCAGCTCAACCAGCGTCAGGCTTTGGTGGGCCTGTGTCGCCTGCGCCGCACGCAGAAAAAAGGTGCCGAATAACGGACCGCTGGCGCCACCGACATTTGAGAGCAGCACCATGCCGGTGTTTTTGAGAATAAAGCCGATGTCTTTGTCCGCGATGGCGGGCAGCTTTTCCACCACTTTGCTAAAACCGCGGTGCATATTCAGGCCGTGGTCCGCATCACCAATGGCCCTGTCCAGGCCGGTGAGGAAATCACTCTCTTTGGTGAAGACCTCGCCGCAACGGTAGAGCCAGTCAACAATTTGGTTTCTGTTCAGCGACATAACATTTCCTTAGTTACCCCAGGTCATAGCGGGTGTGTGGACAGGCGCATCCCACAGCGCGAGGATCTCGTCGTCGGCTTTGAGCAAGGTAATGGAGAAGCCGCCCATATCCAGTGACGTACACCAGCTACCAACCAGATTACGTTCGATGACAATACCGGCTTCCTGGCAGCGCGTTTCCAGTCGGTTGTAGACGCCGTACAGTTCAGACAGCGGCGTTGCACCCAGATTGTTGACCATCGCAATGACGCGATCGCCTCGCTGCAGGGCCTGTTTGCTCTGTTTGACTTCCAGCCAGCTACCGCTGGTGTGATCCCATTCGCGCAGGGTGCGGCTGTAGTTGCCGTTTTCCAGCAGAACCTTAAACATCTCATCGACAGTGGTATCAAGAGAGCTAAACGGGCGGCGGTCAATACCCGGTTCACCGTGGATACCGACGCCAAACTCCATCTCGTTATCCGCAAGCGTAAACGAAGGCTGGCCGGCCGCAGGCACGGTACAGGCGCTCAGGGCGATACCGATGGAGTGCCCCTGATTGTTGAGTTTGCGGCCCAACTGCGCGCAGGCATCCAGTGAATCTCCGCGCTCGGCGGCGGCACCGACCAGTTTTTCAATCAGTACGGTATTCGCCACTCCACGGCGTCCGGCGGTATAGAGGCTGTCTTTCACCGCCACGTCGTCATCCACCACGACAGTAGTGACCTTCACGCCGCTGTCGTGCAGCAACTCAGCGGCGGTTTCGAAATTGAGGATATCGCCTGTGTAGTTTTTGATGATCAGCAATACGCCTTCACCGCCATCAATGGTCATGGCGCATTCGAACATTTTGTCCGGCGTGGGAGAGGTGAAAATCTCCCCCGGGCAGGCGCCGCTTAACATGCCTTTGCCGATATAGCCGCAGTGCATCGGTTCGTGACCGCTGCCGCCGCCGGATAACAGCGCCACTTTCCCGGCGACAGGGGCATCGGCGCGGGTCATATACACCGGGTCCTGGTGCAGCGTCAGCTCAGGGTGCGCTTTAGCCAGGCCAGCTAATTGTTCGCTTAATACATCTTCCACACGGTTAATCAGTTTTTTCATTATTCCTACTCCGCAGGAGGTGAACCAGGCCATCCGCAGCGCGCAGGCCTGATGTTGTAGGGTATCAGCGGCGGATAACCGACATCCGGGTTTCCCTGGCCGATGTGCTGATTCTCCTCTGGTGCGAGAAAAAGAAAATCACCCGGCAAATTTGTTCCAGAGTGGAACGTTATCACGGATGAATGTTTCGAAACGGAACGTAAAACGCGGTGATTTACGCGAAATGAGAGTCCCGGCAATCTTTTCGCCGCGAGTATTTTTTATTTTCGTTTCGGGCAATATGGCCATGAACCCTCACCCCGACCCTCTCCCTCAAAAAGGGAGAGGAAGAAAGGCTGGCCCGTGCTCGATTCAGTCCCCTCGCCCCTTTGGGGCTGAGGAATCCCCGGTAATATTACTTCTTACAGCGATAACACCGCATAATGAGAATGAAATAGTGACAGCGATGACAGGATCCGGCTGAAAATCGATGAGGCGTTGACGGCTGACCGGGGCCGCCCGCAGGGAAGCGGGCGGAGGGGATAGCCTGCAAGGACGCAGGCTGGTCCCCGACCCGAAAGTCAGACGGCATAAGGCGAATGGACCGCGCCAGCGGCGATTTTCCTGGCCGGGAGCCCGGGTTGCCAGGGTGGTGGCGATGAGCCACCCTGGCACGTTCACGGGTTCGGGAGCGATAGAAAAGCAAGGAACATAAGGTGAACGGAATGACCACCAGAGCCGCATTTTCCCCCTCACCCTGGCCCTCTCCCTCAGGGAGAGGGGACCGAATGTGCTTGCATTTTTTGTGGGGATCCCTCGCCATTTTAGGGAGAGGGTTAGGGTGAGGGGACAATATCTCGCAAACAGGAAAGTGGCATGACCCTACCGATGATAAAAAACGAACAGATTGTCTCAACGTTGATCGCCCATTCCTGGCTGCGCTGTGAAAAAATGATGCAGCGTGAAACCTGGGGAACACCGCATCAGGCGCAAGGGCTGACGTTTGAAACCATCAGCCGTCGTAAAACCGGGCTGCTGACGATTGGTCAGGCGGCGCTGGAAGATGCCCTGGAATATATGGAAGGGCGACCCTGCGCGCTGTTCATTCTTGATGAGTCCGCCTGTATTTTGAGTCGCTGCGGTCATCCCGACACGCTTGATGCGCTGGCCCGGCTGGGGTTCCTGCCCGGCAGCTACTGTGCGGAAAGTATTATCGGCAGCTGTGCGCTATCCCTGGCCGCGATGATGGGCCAGCCGGTTAAGACGCTGGGCAACCAACATTTCAAACAGGCGCTGTTCCCGTGGGCCTTTTGTTCAACGCCGGTATTCGATAACCATGGCCGTTTGTCAGGGTCTATCGCGCTGTGCTGCCGAGCGGAGCATGCTTCATCAGCGGATCTTTCGCTGACGCTGGCAACGGCCAGGGAGATAGGCAACTCATTGCTGACAGACAATTTGCTGGCGGAATCCAACCGCCACCTGAACCAGATGTACGGTCTGCTGGAAAGTATGGATGACGGGGTGATGGCCTGGAATGAGCAGGGGGTGTTGCAGTTTCTCAATGTGCAGGCGGCGCGCATGCTGCATCTCGACGCCCAGGTCAGTCAGGGGAAAAATATCAGCGATCTGGTGACATTGCCCGCGCTGCTTCGTCGGGCGATTAAACATGCCCAGGCGGTTAACCACGCAGAAGTGACATTTGAAAGCCAGCACCAGTTTATTGATGCGGTGGTGACCCTCAAACCGATCGTCGAAGCGCAGGGTAACAGCTTTATTTTGCTGCTACATCCGGTGGAGCAGATGCGTCAGCTGATGACCAGCCAACTGGGTAAAGTCAGCCATACCTTTGAGCAAATGCCTGCCGACGATCCGCAAACCCGCCGTCTGATTCAGTCTGGTCGGCAGGCGGCGCGCGGTGCGTTTCCTGTTCTGCTGTACGGGGAAGAGGGGGTGGGGAAGGAGCTGATGTCTCAGGCTATTCATAATGAGAGCGAACGTGCCGGGGGGCCATATATCGCCGTCAACTGCCAGTTATATGCCGACAGCGCGCTGGGGCTTGATTTTATGGGCAGCGCGGCGACAGAAAATGAGAAAGGGCGTCTCAGCCGACTGGAGCTGGCCAACGGCGGAACGCTGTTTCTGGAAAAAATCGAGTATCTGGCCCCCGAGCTGCAATCAGGGTTATTGCAGGTGATTAAGCAAGGGGTGCTCACGCGGCTTGAGGCCCGGCGTCTGGTGCCGGTGGATGTCAAAGTCATTGCCGCCACCACGGTCGATTTGGGGAATCTGGTTGAGCAAAACCGCTTTAGCCGCCAACTCTACTATGCCTTGCGCGCTTTTGAGGTCGTCATTCCGCCGCTGCGGGAGCGTCGCGAGAGTATTCCTTCACTGGTACAAAACCGTCTGCGCGGGCTCGAACGGCGATTTTCTTCGCGTCTTCGGGTGGATGACGATGCGCTGGCCCGGCTGGTGGCCTACTCCTGGCCGGGGAATGATTTTGAACTCAACAGTATTATTGAAAATATCGCTATCAGCAGTGAACAGGGCCATATTCGCCTGAGTCATCTGCCGGACTGGTTGTTTAACGAAGGCGGCGCGCAGCAGGAACCGGGCGCCAGGTTGTCGGCAAATCTCACGTTTTCTGCCGTCGAAAAAGAGGCCATTATCCAGGCTGCCCGGGTGACCAACGGGCGAATACAGGAGATGTCGCGGTTGCTCAACATAGGTCGTACCACCCTGTGGCGCAAAATGAAGCAGTACGACATTGATGCCAGCCAGTTTAAGCGCACACACCTGCGCTAATGGCCTGAGGCTATTCGTGTTCTGTGCAGAACGCGGCCAGCGCAGCGGCAAGGGCGGGTGGGTTCTCCCACGACATATTATGTCCGCAGTCGGCCAGTTCCACGGTGGCGATGCCCATGGCGCTCAGCTGCGTAAAATCAGCATCCGGCAGGGATGTTGCGCCAAACAGCAAGCAGACAGGCTTATTAAGCTCAACGAACATCTCAAACCAATGATTGCCGGCAATCAGACTGGATGCGCCACGCCAGACAGCCCAGGGGGCGGCGGCCGATAAACTTCCGGTCCAGGGGTTTTTATAGTTGTTCATCATGAGCGCATAGACATGGGTGATATAGGTCTCTTCATCGACCCGGCAAATCTGACGGCTAAAAAATCCCCCATCGGGGCGGAAGTTAGGCTCGGAGACGATCAGTCCACGTAAACCGTCCAGTTGAGTAGCGGCTTCAATGGCGATACTCCCGCCCATGCTGTGTCCATACAGAAAGTAGTCATTGAGCTGTAAATGGGTAATCAGCTCGGCGACAACACGGGCCTGTTCGCTGATGGAATAGCTAAATTCTTTCGGTTTCTCGCTGTACCCGTAACCCGGCAGGTCAATCAGGATGGCGCGTCGGCCCTGAAAATTTGGGTCGCAAACCACGCGCGGGTACTCGTACGAAGAGGCACAGCCAAGGCCGTGTACAAAGACCAGCGGCACACCGTCGCCGGGGAGATCTAACCAGCGGACAACACAACCTGCCCGGGTAGAGAAAAATGCGTTCATCTGTTTTTCCTTGCGATGACATTTTTTGCGCGGGCCGACAGCATCCACGCATGAGCGAGAGACAGCTATAATTGCCCCCGATTTAGGGTATGTCAAAAATTATAAAATCAGGCATTTTACGGAGTGGTGTGCAGTCTGAAAGCAGGGGAGATCCATTCCCCTGCCTGCGCGAACTTAGAACGACGCGCGTTTATAGGGGGCGTATTGCGCTTCCCAGAAGGTTTTCTCGATGGCCGCATTCAGTTCGTCGTCGCTGGCCTGCGGGGCGACCCCATCCTGCTGAGCGGCACGTGCAGTGGCTAAGGCAATGGCGCGGGAAATCTCACCGATATCCTCCACTGCCGGTAACAAACCGCCGCGCTCCAGGGTGGCCTGCGGTGAATGTGCGGCCAGCGCCTGGCTTGCCGCCATCAGCATGTTTTCCGTTACCCGTTTGGCTTTCCCGGCGAGGATCCCAAGCCCCAGACCCGGGAAAATATAGGCGTTGTTGCACTGGGCAATCTCGTAGACCGCGCCATCGTAATGCACTGGCGCAAACGGACTACCGGTGGCAATCAGCGCCGCACCCTGGGTCCATTCAATCAAATCGCGTGGCTGGGCTTCCGCCCGGGAGGTCGGGTTGGAGAGCGGCATAATGATCGGACGCGGGCAGTGGCTGTACATCTCTTTGACGATCTCTTCACTGAACAGGCCCGGTTGACCGGAAACACCGATCATCACCGTCGGGTGGGCGTTACGCACCACATCCAGCAGGGAGATATTGTTCTGCTCCACATCCCAGTGGGCGATAGCCTCGCGCGGCGTGACCAGTTTTTGCTGGAAGTCGAGCAGGTTCGGCATGTCGTCCGTCAACAGGCCAAAGCGGTCAACCATAAAGACGCGGCCGCGCGCCTGCGCTTCGCTAAGACCGGTTGAAACCATATAGGCAATGATTTTTTCCGCAATGCCGCAGCCTGCGGAGCCACCCCCTAAAAAGACAATCCGCTGGTCCTGTAAATTCACGCCTGCGGTGCGCGAGGCGGCAATCAATGTACCCAGGGTGACGGCAGCTGTGCCCTGAATGTCATCGTTGAAGCAGCACAGTTTATCCCGGTAGCGGTTGAGCAATTTCGTCGCGTTCTTCTGGGCAAAATCTTCGAATTGCAGCAGAACGTCGGGCCAGCGGGCTTTGACCGCATCGATGAACATATCCATAAATTCCATGTACTGGTCATCGGTGATACGTGGGTGCCGCCAGCCCATATACAGCGGGTCTTCCAGGCGTTGGGTATTGTTAGTCCCGACGTCAAGCATGATAGGCAGCGTGGTGGCCGGGTTGATCCCGCCGCAGGCGGTATAAAGGGAGAGCTTGCCGATAGGAATGCCCATTCCACCCACGCCCTGGTCGCCGAGGCCCAGAATGCGCTCACCGTCGGTTACGACAATGACACGGATATCGTTACGTGAAAATTGTTGCAGCATCTCATCAATCTGGTGGCGGTTCGGCCAGGAGATAAAGAGGCCACGGGCGCGGCGATAGATATCGGAGAAATGCTCACAGGCTTCGCCCACCGTCGGGGTATAAATGATGGGGAGCATTTCACTTAAATGCGTGCGCACCAGGTTGTAAAATAACGTCTCGTTGGTGTCCTGAATATTTCGCAAATAAACATGTTTCGAAATGTCACGTTTGAAATGGCAAAACTGCGCCCATGCCCGGTCAGTTTGTTCTTTAATGGTTTCTATCGTGTCGGGGAGCAGCCCATTTAAATTCAGTGCCTGGCGTTCTTCCTGAGTAAACGCCAGCCCTTTATTTAATAATGGAGTTTCCAGCAATACCGCCCCGGTATAGGGCGTGTACAGCATCTCTTTTTTTAACATGTTACGACTCCTGAATAAACACATACCTTGCCTGCAAAAACGGCAACGTATTGCCGTTATTAATGAGGTCGCCTGGTGTTGATTAAAGTTACGCCATGCCATTCTAATCGCACATGACGTTGATTTTTGGTTTGTTTAATTTAAAAAGGCTTTAATTAGTTAAATAACATCTGTTGATACTTGATTTATGAAACCAAATAAATCATGAACCCTTCGGTTATTACGCCAAGTGCCGTGCCTAATAATATGGACGATGACGCTGATTCGACATAGGTATCACTACGCAGGGCAAACATGCCGGCGGCAATAGCTGATGGGGTCGCACCAATAATAACAACTTGCTGCATCAGCGTATGATTGAGACCGAACGCTAACCCGGCAACGGCCATCATGATCGGCTGAATTAAATTTTTAATGCCAATATTGGTACAGGTCTGAATGTTGAAAGAAGGACGCTCGCCGTAAAACAGCAGACCGAGTGCGAAGAGCGATAAGCCACCGGCGATTTTGCCTACCATCTCAATGGGCGAACTGAGCAGATGCGGCAATTTTACGCCTGCCAGGCTCAACAGAATACCGGTTACCGGGATCCAGACGATAGGGTTACGCGCCGCTTTCCACAGATTTTGTAACACCATTTTCACCGGGTTCAGGTCCTCGGTGTGGTTTTTATCACCCATACGGATAAGGACAATGGTCAATGGGATCATAAATACGCTGGTCACCACATTGCCAATCAACACGCCGAGAAAACCTTCTGGTCCGATTAATACCGCCAGTACCGGTGCGCCAAAATAGGCCATATCCGGGAAGGCGCAGACCAGTGATTGAATGGCGCTGGTCTTAATATCATGGCGAAACACGAAGCGGGAAACAAGCAGCGTAAATAAATAAGAACCCATCAGGCCAATAACCAATACTGCCATAAATGACAGGTTTTGTATTTTCTCCGGGTCAGTATTTAATGCGCCAATAAATAGATGAAAGGGCAGCGCGAAGCGGATAACCACAGATGCCATGACATTGGCATCTTCACGTTTTGTATAACCTAATTTCCCGCTCAACCAACCTAATACCATGATGAAAACTAAAGGGAACAAAGATTGAAGTAAAATTGATTGCATAAATGATCCTGTGCCAATGTTTTATTATAAGGGGTACTGACAGTGGATAATTTAACGATCTCTTCTGCAATAATGAGTGATGGTAGTCACATTCACTCTGGTTTAAATAATTACAGAATGCTTACTTTAGTTTAATTAGTGAAGAGAGGTGATGAACTAATAATATTGCTTTTGCGGGAAATCGCAAGCCGGAAAATACCGGCCTGCGTAAGTTAATTATTTCATTGCACAGTTAGCGCATTGTTTATTCTGGATCTGCTGGAAAAAGTCATTGCCTTTGTCATCCACAAGAATGAAGGCCGGGAAATCTTCCACCTCGATTTTCCAGATAGCTTCCATACCCAGTTCCGGGTACGCCACACACTCAAGGCTTTTTATACTCTGCTGCGCCAGTACCGCCGCCGGGCCGCCAATGCTGCCGAGGTAGAAGCCGCCGTGTTTATGGCAGGCATCGGTCACCTGCTGGCTGCGGTTGCCTTTTGCCAGCATCACCATGCTTGCGCCCCGGGCCTGTAACTGATCAACATAAGAGTCCATACGCCCGGCCGTGGTTGGGCCGAGGGAGCCAGAGGCATAGCCTTCCGGCGTTTTCGCCGGGCCTGCGTAATAAATCGGGTGGTCTTTAACATACTGCGGCAGGGCCTCGCCACGGTCGATAATCTCCTGCAATTTCGCATGGGCGATATCGCGAGCGACGATGATCGTGCCGGAAAGGGACAGGCGGGTTGAGACCGGGTGTTGTGACAGCTGTTTGAGAATGTCGGCCATCGGTTGATTGAGGTCGACTTTTACCGCATCACCTTCACCGGCTTCGCGCAGTGCCTGCGGAATGTATTTTCCCGGATTCGACTCCAGTTTTTCAATCCAGATACCATCGCGATTAATTTTAGCTTTGATATTTCGATCCGCGGAACAGGAGACACCCATGCCCACCGGGCAGGAGGCGCCGTGGCGCGGCAGGCGAATGACCCGAATATCGTGGGCGAAGTATTTGCCGCCGAATTGCGCGCCGAGACCAAGATTTTGTGCCTCGATCATCAGTTCTGCTTCAAGCTGAACATCGCGGAACGCCTGGCCGTGCTCGTTGCCTTCGGTCGGTAGCCCATCGTAGTAATGGGTAGAGGCGAGTTTGACCGTTTTCAGGGTGGATTCCGCAGACGTGCCGCCAATAACAAACGCGATATGGTACGGCGGGCAGGCGGCAGTACCGAGGGTACGCATTTTTTCCACCAGGTATTTTTTCAGCTTCGCTGGCGTTATCAGCGCCTTGGTTTCCTGGTAGAGGTAGGTTTTGTTGGCAGAGCCGCCGCCTTTCGCCATACACAGGAATTTGTACTCGTCGCCATCGACGCTGTAGAGGTCAATCTGCGCAGGCAGGTTGGTGCCGGTATTGACCTCTTTGTACATATCCAGCGCCGCGTTTTGCGAGTAGCGCAGGTTATCTTCGGTATAAGTGTTATAGACGCCGCGGGTCAGCGCCGCTTCATCACCGCCGCCAGTCCATACGCGCTGGCCTTTTTTGCCCATGATGATCGCCGTGCCGGTGTCCTGGCAGGTCGGTAACACGCCTTTGGCGGCAATCTCAGAGTTGCGCAGGAATTGCAGCGCCACGTACTTGTCGTTTTCGCTGGCCTGCGGGTCGGTCAGAATCCCGGCAACCTGTTGCTGATGCGCCGTGCGCAGCATAAAGGCGGCGTCGTGGAAAGCCTGTTGCGCCAGCAGGGTAAGTGCCTGCGGCTCGACTTTCAGTATCTGCTGCCCCTCAAACTCGGCAACAGAAACATGCTCGCGGCTGAGGAGATAATATTCCGTATCGTCATGCGCCAGCGGGAAGGGATCCTGATAGTAAAACGGTTTCGTCGACATAGCTCTCTCGCTTTTTTAAGGTTAGAGCCGCATACATCCATGCGGCAGCGACAAAAAAACGCCGCCGGAGGGGCTCCGGCGGCGAGGAATCAGAACATCATGGAAATCCACGGATAACCAATCAACAGCAGGGCGGCCAGGAAGATGGCACCGAAAATGGTCCCCAGACGCCAGTAGTCTTTGGTGGGCAGATAGCCGCTACCGTAGTAAATCGGACTTGGGCCGGTACCGTAGGGGGTGATGATGCCCATCACGCCCAGCGACGTGACCATCACCAGTACAAAGACCTGCATATTCATTCCTGGAATGGTTGACGCGATGGTCAACATAGCCGGCAGCAGTGCGGTGGTGTGCGCCGTGGTACTGGCGAACAGGTAATGCAGCAGGTAAAACGCCAGCAGCAGAACAATGGTCGCCACGCCCGGTGAGACGTTGCCCATCAGCGAACCGCCTTCTTTACCCAGCCACGCGATAAAGCCGGTGGAGGAGAGACCGTCGGCCAGCGCTACCAGGGTGGCAAACCAGACGAAGGTGTTCCATGCGGCTTTGTTGCTGGTGATGTCGTTCCACTCCAGCACGCCGGTCCACAGCATCAGCACGATGATAAGCAGCGCGGCGAGGGCCGGTTCAATCCAGTTGGCGGCAAAGATCCACATCACCAACGCGGAACAGACGAACACCAGCAGCAGGATTTCATTGCGCGACAGTTTGCCCAGCTTTTCCAGCTCACGGCTGGCCCACAGGGGGACTTCATCGTTCACTTTCACTTCCGGCGGGTAGAACCAGTACGCCAGCAGCGGCATGGTCAAAATCAGCAAAATACCCAGCGGCAGGAATGCCAGGAACCAGGTCCCCCAGGAGATGTCGAGCCCGGTAATGCTTTTTACCAGTGCCAGAGACAGCAGGTTTGGCGCCAGCGCAGACAAGAACATGGAGCTGGTGATGCAGGCCGCAGTGATCGCCACCCACATCAGATAGGAGCCGATTTTACGTGCGCTCGGATCGTTGGGTTTTGAACCGTACAACGGCGGCAGGTTGGCAATGATCGGGAAGATGGTGCCGCCGCTACGCGCGGTATTAGACGGTGTGAATGGCGCCAGCAACAGATCGGCGAAGGTGATGGCGTAACCGAGCGTCAGGCTGCGACGGCCGAGATATTTCACCAGAATCAGCGCCAGACGGCGACCGAAGCGGGTCTTGTCGTAGCCGGCGGCAAACATAAAGGCACCGAAGATAAGCCACACGGTGGAGTTGCTAAAACCGCTAACCGCCCATTTAAAGGACTGCGCTGCGAGTTTGAATTTCGGATCCACGAGTTGCTCAGGGCTGAACAGCAACCACTGGCTGCACAGCGCAATCACCACCACGCCGGTCATACCGATAACTGCGCCGGGCAGGGGTTCAAAGATAAGCCCGACGATCACGCCCACGAAGATGGCGAAATAGTGCCATGCAAACGGTGGCAGGCCTTGCGGAACAGGCACGAACAGCAGGAGTACCGCGACAATAACCGGTAGCGCCAGCATCAATAGCTTGCTCGGGTTGCCACTCTTTTTACTGCTCACCTGTGAAGGTGCTAAAGCGGATGATTTCTCTTTCATAGTAGCGTTCTAAGGTTGATAAGGATTCTGTTTCCACGCCGGGTAATACGAATTTAATGACTTTAATTACAAAACTTTTTTTACTTATTAAATTCAAACCTGGCACGTTAAATAAATGGGTTTTAGCCGCAATGTAGCATGCGAAAAATTAAAAATCGGGTCTTTTTCTATAATGCTATTTTCGCTTTATCAGCAATTGATCGCGATCAAGAAAATTATCTAATGGCGTCTTTGTGTACCATTGAAATAAAAAACAACGAGGCTTTTTTATTTTTGCTGAATCGATACACTTTTTCTCTGTGTATGTTCGTGTTTATTACATTTTCTAGGTGATTTATGGTTATAATTTATTGATTATATTCATTTTTATTTGGTTTTATTCGTTTTTAGATACTTACGAAGTAGTAGCTTATTGGTTATATTTGTTAGCGCAAATGTTAATTGTGTTTTATTTAATTAATAACACCTTTGAGTTATTAATGTTATTGAAGGGATTAAATAGTTTTATAACTAAAGTAAGCAATTAAGAAACTAAAGAAATTATTATATTAATGGCATGGATTCGGCAAAAACGACAACAAAAATAACGTCCGACAAGAATTCTCAAATTTCACTTTTAAGTTTGGAGTTTATTTATGAGCCTTTACTCGCAAATTTTCACCCCCTTTACACTACCGAATGGTACCGAGCTAAAAAACCGTCTGCTGATGGCGCCTATGACCACCTGCACAGGCTATTTTGACGGTACGGTCAGCAGTGAGTTGATCGAGTATTACCGTGAGCGTGCCGGGGCCATCGGGGCGGTGATTGTTGAATGCTGCTTTGTTGATAATCTGGGTCTTGCGTTCCCTGGCGCTATCGGGATTGATAACGATGCAAAAGTGGCGGGGCTGGCGAAAATCGCCAACGCCATTAAATCCAAAGGATCAAAAGCTATCCTGCAGATTTACCACGGTGGTCGCATGGTCGACCCGAAACTGATTGGTGGTCGCACACCGGTTGGCCCAAGCGCGCTGGCGGCACCGCGTGACGGCGCGGCCACGCCGGTTGCCCTGACCACTCAGGAAGTGGAAGAGATGGTCGCGAAGTTCGGTGACGCCGTACGCCGCGCCATTCTTGCTGGCTTTGATGGCGTTGAGTTACATGGCGCCAACACCTATCTCATTCAGCAGTTCTATTCACCAAACTCCAACCAGCGCGATGACGAGTGGGGCGGTAGTCGCGATAACCGCGCGAAATTCCCACTGGCGGTGCTTGATATCACCCACAAAATGGTCCGTCAGTATGCGGATGACGCCTTTATCATCGGTTATCGCTTCTCACCGGAAGAGATGGAAGTGCCAGGGATCCGCTTTGATGACACCCTGTATCTACTGGAAAAACTGGCTGCGCGTGGCCTGGATTATCTGCACTTCTCCGTGGGCGCAACATTGCGTCCTTCCATTGTTGAAACCACCGATTCCACGCCGCTGATTGAAAAATATGTCGCCCAGCGTTCCGAAACCCTGGCCCAGGTGCCGGTGATGGGCGTGGGTGGTGTGGTAAACGCGGCTGACGCCCAGGACGCGGTTGACCACGGCTATGATCTGATTGCCGTAGGGCGCGCCTGTATTGCGTATCCGGACTGGGCGGATCGCATCATGCGGGGTGAAACGCTGGAATTGTTCATCGACAGCACCCAGCGCGAAGCGTTGACCATCCCGGAACCGCTGTGGCGCTTTTCGCTGGTCGAAGCGATGATCCGCGACATGAGCATGGCGGATAAAAAATTCAAACCGGGCGTTTACACTGAAACGGTACAGGATGATACCCGCGAGCTGGTGCTCAATATCAGCCTTGAAACCGACCGTATCGCTGATATCGAACTGCTGTCAGAGGCTGGCGATGATGTGGATTTTGTCACCAGTTTTGATGAGATTCGTTCACGCATTCTGACCGCCAACAGCCCGCATGTTGATGCGATTTCCGGGGCAACCAGCCAGAGCGA
Source organism: Phytobacter ursingii (assembly GCA_901456055.1). Classification (GTDB taxonomy): domain Bacteria; phylum Pseudomonadota; class Gammaproteobacteria; order Enterobacterales; family Enterobacteriaceae; genus Phytobacter; species Phytobacter ursingii. The sequence goes on along the minus strand of CABDWT010000018.1, from coordinate 266,510 downwards.
ATCGGTGAAAAAAGCCGTCTCCAAAGCGATGGTGAAATCGGGTAAAGCGCTGGCGCAGGAAGAGGGCGCGGATGACACCACGCCGAAAAATTATGATGTGGTGGTGGTCGGCAGCGGCGGCGCCGGACTGGCGGCGGCGATTCAGGCGCATGACGAAGGTGCACGCGTACTGATCGTCGAAAAAATGCCAACCTTTGGCGGTAACACCATCAAAGCATCCGCCGGGATGAATGCCGCAGAAACCCGCTTCCAGCGTGTGAAAGGCATTGAAGACAGCAAAGAACTCTTTTATCAGGAGACGCTGAAAGGCGGCCAAAACCGCAACAACCCTGAGCTGTTGCGTTGTTTCGTGGAACACGCGCCGCAGGCCATCGAATGGCTGGCGAATCGCGGGATCATGCTCAACGACATCACCACGACGGGCGGCATGAGCATTGACCGTACCCACCGTCCAAAAGACGGTTCAGCGGTAGGTGGTTATCTGATTAGCGGTCTGGTACGTAACGTGACCAGGCGCGGCATCGACGTGATGCTCGATACGTCGGTAGAAGAGATCCTCTGCGAGCAAGGAAAGGTCAGCGCGGTACGTCTGATCAATGACGAAAACGAAACCCTCACCGTCGCGGTGAAAAGCGTGATTGTTGCTACCGGTGGGTTCAGCGCTAACAGCGAGATGGTGGTGAAATATCGCCCGGATCTGGCGGGCTTTGTCACTACCAACCACAAAGGGGCAACCGGGGGCGGTATTGCGCTGCTTCAACATATCGGTGCAGATACCGTGGATATGGGCGAAATTCAGATCCACCCGACGGTGGAACAGAACACCTCTTACCTCATTTCCGAATCGATTCGCGGCGGCGGGGCGATCCTGGTTAACCAGAAGGGCAACCGCTTCTTTAATGAAATGGAAACCCGCGACAAAGTCTCCGCGCAGATCATCGCCTTGCCGGAACAATATGCGTATATCGTCTTTGACGAACATGTACGGGCGAAAAACAAAGCGGCAGATGAGTATATCGCACGCGGCTTTGTGACCAGCGCCAGCTCACCGCGTCAGTTAGCGGAGAAACTGGGGATGGATTATCATGCTTTCCTGGCAACGCTTGAGCGTTACAACGGCTTTGTTGAGCAGCAGCATGATAGCGATTTTGGCCGTACGACCGCACTGCGTAACCCGATTAATGAAGGTCCGTTCCACGCGATCCGCATTGCGCCGGGGGTGCACCATACTATGGGGGGTGTGACCATCAACACTGAGACAGCGGTGCTGAATAAACAGCAGCAGGTCATTCCGGGGGCGTTCGCCGCAGGCGAGGTGGCCGGTGGGATCCACGGCAGCAACCGTATCGGCGGTAACGCGGTAGCGGACATCATTATTTTTGGTTCACTGGCCGGGCACCATGCGGCAAACTGGGCGAAAGCGCAGGCCTGATGATAAGCCCCGGCTGTGACCGGGGCATTTTTTTAGGAGTAAATATGGAACAGCAAGAAGGTGTCTGGTCATACTCCGCCGTCCTGATGGGATCGCCAGTCCTGCTCAAATTATTCCGTCACGACCCCTCGCTTGCCGCCCGCACCTTTCGCCTGATTAAACGTTATGAAGATCTCTTCACGGTCAATCGCACGCCTTCGCAAGTGATGGATATCAATCTGGCCGCCGGGCAGCATCCGGTGGTGGTGAGCCGTCCGGTCTATGAGTTAATTGCTTGCGCGAAGGCGGCAAGCCTGGTCAGAGGCGGCTGCTTTAATCTGGCGATTGGGCCGCTCGTCAAGCGCTGGCGGATTGGTTTTCGCCACGACAATGCCGTACCACCCGCGGATGAGCTGGCGGCCCTGCTGGCGCTGACCGACCCACAAAACGTGTTACTGGACGAGGCCGCAGGCTCGGTTTATCTGGCACTGCCGGGGATGGAGATCGATCTGGGGGCGATTGCCAAAGGCTATATTGCTGACCGGGTACGTGATTTCCTGGGTCGGGAAGGGGTCACACAGGCGTTGATTAATCTCGGCGGTAACGTGCATACGCTCGGCGCGCCGCAGGGCGGCTGGGGCATTGGGCTGAAAAAGCCGTTTTCGGCGGCAGATGCGCTGGTCGGGGTTATCGATGTGGAAGATAAATCGGTGGTCACGTCGGGAACCTATGAGCGTTATTTTGAGGTAGACGGCAAACGTTATCATCACATCCTTAACCCGGCGACGGGATACCCGCTCGACAACGAACTCGACAGTGTGACGGTGATTTCAACCGACTCACTGGATGGCGATATCTGGACCACGCTGTTATACGGGATGGGAGTGGAACAAGGGTGTCAGGCGCTTCGTCATAAGCCGGAGATCGAGGCGATATTCATCACCAAAGACCGGCGGGTGGTGGCCTCATCCACGCGTAATGTCCGTTTTACGCTAATGGATGATAGCTACTCCTTTACTGGCAGTACTGCTTAAGCAATCCGTACTGCTCTTCCAGCAGGCGATAACGATAGACCGGGCGACCCGTCACCCCATAGTGGATGGTGGTAAATAAAATGCCGATCTGCGCAAGCCACATCAAATACTTACGACAGGAGACGCGGGAAATATTGACCGCGCTCGCCAGCTCATCGGTCGAAAACTCGATATCCGGGTGCGCATCAATCCACTGACAAATGGTTCGCAGCGTCTGCGGAGTAAGCCCTTTTGGTAAGCGTCGGGTATCGGCAACCTCCTGCGGCCCGCCGTGGAGCAGCCTGTCCACATCCGCCTGTTCGTAATACTGCTGCGCGCTCATCAGTTTCTTCTTTTCCTGCCATTGGGTCAGGGCTTCTTCAAAGCGCGGAAACTGGAACGGCTTGATTAAATAATCCACCACGCCGTAGTGCATCGATGTCTGGATTGTCGCGGCATCGGAGGCGGAGGAGATCATAATGACGTCGATTTTACGCCCGCTGGCGCGGATGAACGGGAGCAGTGACAGGCCGTTGTCCTGCTGCATATAGACATCAAGCAGGATCAAGTCGATATCCTGCGCCGGGTCGTTAATCATGTTTTCGGCCTGACGCAGGGTGGAGGCGACGCCACAACAGGTAAAGCCTGATAACCGCGTGGTATAGACGCGGTTCAGCTCCGCCACCATGGCGTCATCATCGACAATTAATACATTAATCACACGCTTTTCCTCTCACTGTCCCAGGGGAGTTGTACAAAAAATTGAGTAAATACGCCAGGTTCTGACTCCACCGTAATGCTGCCGCCGAGATTTTCGCACTGCTGGCGGGCGAGGAACAGCCCGACACCACGGTTTTCGCCTTTGGTTGAGTAACCTTTGTGGAATATGGCATCGATATGTTCCGGGGCAATACCGGGACCATCGTCGCTCACTTCGGCGCTTAGCCAGCCGTTTTGATAATGCAGCAGCAGACCAATTTCGCCGTCAGATTGCCTGGACATGGCGTCGAGGGCATTTTCAATAAGATTACCCAGGATGGTCACCAGCGCCGTCACCTGCTGCTGGTTGGGGTTATCCGGTACCAGGGATTCATTCGCCAGGGTAAGGATAATCCCGGCTTCTCTGGCGCGATTGATTTTGCCCAGCAGAAAACCTGCCACCACAGGCGACTGAATCTGATGCTGGAGGGTGCCGATGTCGTTCTGATAACCTTCTGCCGTCTGCAGCACATACTCTTCAAGCGTGTCATAACGCTTCATGTTGAGCAGGCCGAGGATCACGTGCAGCTTGTTCATAAATTCGTGGGAGTGGGCGCGTAGCGCGTCCACATAATTGACCATCCCATCGATACGTTGCAGTAACTGACTGATTTCGGTCTTATCCCTGAATGTGCTGACCGCGCCAATGACCCCGTCCTGGCCGCGCACGGGCACGCTGTTACAGAGCAGTAAATGCCCGTTGCAGCCAATCTCCTGATCGGACAGCGGCTGCCCGCTGTGCAACACGGTTTGCAGATCGGCAAAGAGGGGCGTGTGGCGAATGTCGCTGGTGACGTGGTTATTGGTGTTGAGCAACATCTGACGCGCCGCCTGGTTGGCCAGGGTGATATTTCCCTCGCGGTCAACGGCAATCACCCCTTCTTTGAGGGATTGCAGCATGGCCTGGCGTTGCTCAAAAAGGGTGGAAATTTCATAAGGCTCCAGGCCAAAAAGAATACGTTTGAGCACCCGGACCAGCACCCAGATGCCGAGCGAGCCGACCAGTGCGCTAAACAACATCGCGAGCAGCAATCCCCAGCGGCTGTGGCTTATCTGCTTATCCACTTTACTGAGCGAGATGCCGATAGCGACCACGCCGATTTGCTGATGCCGGGCATCAAATACCGGTGTAAACACGCGCAGCGCCTCGGCGAGAACGCCATGGTTGACCGAGACATTCTCCCGGCCATGCAGGGCCGGGATCAGATCATCACCAATAAAGTGTTTACCGACTTCACTAACGTCGCGATGGGATAACCGGATACCGTTCATATCGGTCACGACCACAAAAAGCAGGTCATTTCTGCGTTGTACGGCCTGGGCGAGGTCTTGTACCGTTTCGTTGCCGGTGGGCATAGACAATGCGCGTTTGATCTCCGGCTCATCGGCAAGCGTGCGGGCAACGGCCATCGCAGTGTCCTTTACCCCTTCGCGGGTGACATTGGCGATCTGAACAAAATAGAGCGCATAAACCACCAGTAGCACCGAGACAATGACGCTGCACAGCATCAGCGTAACCAGGGTACTGAGTTTCATGGCGCGTTTGCGCGAAGCAGGATGTGGATGCCTTCCGTTCACTGCGGCCTCAAAATCATTCACAGAAAGAGGGTAATTATCGCCGAACGGGCGCGTATCTCAAAGCGGCTAACGGCTTGTCACCTTTGAATTTATCCCCTCATTTACGTGACACGTCTCGCAAGGCAATTATATGAATCGCTTTATAGTAGGGCAGGATAAATAAAAAGGAGGTAATGATGAGCACTTTGTTAACGGCAGCGGCGAAAGCACGACGTAATGACCGGACAACGGAGATAGACAGACTCTCAACAGACGATGTCCTGCAACTCATTCATCAGGAAGATATCGCTGCGCACGACGCAGTGGCGCACTGTTTGCCTGATGTAGCGAGAGTCGTTGAGCATGCGGTGGCGGCACTCAGTCGCGGCGGGCGCGTGGTGATTATCGGGGCCGGGGCCTCCGGCGAACTGGCGCAGCAGGCAATTTCTGATTTTTCCCCGGACAGCCAGGCGCAGGTGCGCTGCATTGCGGTTAATGACACCCAGGCAGACGACTACGACGGTGGGATCGGCGCGCTACAGGCGATGGATTTTAACCACAATGATGTTCTGCTGGCGCTAACGTTAAGCGGTAAAACGCCATGGGTGTGGGGCGCGTTGCGCCAGGCCAATAATACTGGCGCAATGGTGGCGGTATTGACTGCCGATCAACAAAGCGAAGCGGCAAGCCTGGGGGATATTGTGATTGCGCCGCCAACGGGCGCGGAAGTGGTTGCCGGTTACGGTCATCCCAAAGCACGACGCGCGCAGCAATCCATTCTTACGATGTTAACGACCACGCTGGCTATCCGCAGTGGCCGGGTATACAGCAACTTGCGGGTGGATATTCCGGCGACGAAAAGTAAATGGCAGGAGCGCCAGATAGCGATCGTGATGGCAGCCTGTGATTGTTCACGTAAAGAGGCGAAAGCGGCGCTGGCAAGCTGCAATCAGCAGTGCAAAACCGCCATTCTGATGCTGCTCGCAGGCATGGAGGCGTGGGATGCCAGCGAAGCGTTACAGCGTAATAACGGGCATTTACGCCTGGCGCTGAAAGAGAAGAGAGGATGAGTGTTCGGGCCACACTGCGCAGGCAAGGTGGCTGGCGTGCTGGATAAACGCTGAGGGCGTGGGTAAATCCACGCCCCGAAGAAGCGAAAGACGGTGTGATAAAGAACCGCCTGAACGCGTCCATTCATTCAAGCAGAAATACACGAGAATGACTGTCATGGTTCCAGCTAAAAAGAACCAAATGCCAACGTCCGGGCGCTTTTCGTGAAGGGTCAATGAGCCCCTTTATCCCAAGCGATTCCAGGCGCTTACGGACTTTCCATGACCGCGGAACACCGCCTTCGCGGACAATTTCCTGCCATGGCGCGATAGCATCGCTAAGGTCAATGCCTGCGGCTAACAGTGCCTCATCATTTCTGAGATCGATAATTTTATTCGTGGTGACGCTAACTCTGACAATTTCAAGGCTGGCACGCCTGTTAGCACTGTGGGACGTCATCGCTGCTTCAACCCCTTCTGGCGATGAACTGAGATACAGTGTGGGTTGATCACTGTCTGAATAACGGCCCGGCCCCCTGGAACCCGATAACGCAAAATTGCGATAAGCGGGATCGATTGCCCGATAAAAAATACCGTCGATATCAGTTAAATAGTTCGCTATATCCATAAATTATCTCAATTATCATCTGACATGCAGAAAACGCTCTGTCATCAAAAATCAGGGCAATGCCAGGTACGCTTTATGTTCATCAAATAAGGCAATTAAATGGTCCGCCACCACTCTTACCCGCCGTGACCCCGCTAAGTCTGAATGCATCACCAGCCATAACGCCTGATCCACGCCAGGATCAGGATTAACGCAACGCAGACCGTTTTGCCTTGCCATAAAGTGTGGCAAAACGCCTAAACCGAGGCCTGCTAAAACCGCGGAGACCTGGGCTGCAAGGGTGTTTGCTTCCAGACGGCATGGCCTGCCGCGAAGCATACGCGTTATCCACCGCGCAGCAGGCAGATGCTGGTGTGATTCCGGCCAGCCTACATAGTGCGCGTGAGGTAAAGATAAGCCCGCAGGCCCGCCAGGCACTTTTTTTAGATAAGCATCAGAACCGTACAATCCAAACCCCACGGTTCCCAGACGCTTTAACGTCAGATTTCCGCTGTCAGGTTTCACCATACGTATCGCTAAATCGGCATCTCTTCGGTGCAGATTCACTGATTGCACGCCGCTGAGCACGTCGACCCGCAGTTCCGGATAGGTGTTCATCAGCCCTTCCAGCGAAGGCAGAATAAAATGTGTTGCCAGATTGTCTGATGTCGCCAGCCGGACAAGTCCTGCGACATTACCCTGTAATTTAGCCTTCTCAGCAAAAGCGAGACCGGCATATTCCAGCGCTTCTGCCTGTTCCACCAGGGCCTCACCATCATCCGTCAACCGGTATCCGCTTTGATGTCTGCTGAAAAGCGGCACGGACAGTGACTGCTCAAGCCTGTCCAGCCTTCTCGATATTGTGGCGATGCCCATTTCCATTGCTTCTGCTGCGCCGCTCAGGGTTCCTGCACGGGCGATTGCCAGAAAAATCCGCGTATCGTCCCAGTTAAAATTGGCACTCATAGTTTTTCCGTTTATGGAAAACGGCTCTCCATTTTCAGGTCTGTTTTATCGATTTTAACAAGTTAATACTGCAGTTCCCATAAGGAGATAAACATGCAAAAACCTGAACTGATGCCATCGCTCAAGGTAACCGACCTTGCCGCAGAACGAGGCTCGCCGGACGGAATCAAAGGCGCGAATGCCTGAAATCAGTCGCCGAAAAACGCCGCAGAGAAATTTCCTTTTTTAAGAGTATTTATTTTATGAATGAAACGGCTATATATGTAAATTCCGTGCCTGTGCGCACATGGCTGGCAGTAACCGTACTCGGGATCAGTGCATTTTCCATCGTGACAAGCGAGCTTGCGCCGGTGGGTATGCTCAGTACGTTAGCAAAGGATTTGAATCAGACCGAATCCGCAGCGGGTCTGGTCGTGACCGCTTATGGCTGGGTTGGCGCGCTCGCGGCGTTGCTTTCGGCAGCGATACCTGCGCGTATTTCCCGAAAGGCTCTGCTTGTTGGCCTGATGTTTATTCTTGCACTGTCCTGTGTGGCAGCGACCTGTTCCTCTTCCATGACTACCTTTATGAGTGCACGCATGGTCGGCGCTGTAGCGCACGGTGCTTTTTGGGCATTGATTGGCATTGTCGCCGCACAACTTGTTCCGGCTGAAAAGCTTGGACTTGCCACATCCATCATTTTTGGCGGGGTCTCGGCTGCCAGCGTTCTGGGTGTGCCTTTGTCGAGTTTTATTGCAAGTCTGGCCGGGTGGCGCAACGCATTTATGCTCATTTCGTTTTTGGCGCTGGCTGCCGCCTGCGCGTTATTCTGGACGCTTCCCACACTGGCGGCGCCTCAACCATTAAGGCTGCGTCTTTACTGCGGGATATTCAAAAACCCCGTGCTCATATCCCTGTATTGTGCAACGGCCTGCATTATTTCGGCTCATTTTGCAGCCTTCACCTACCTGGAACCGCTGCTGATGAACGTCCATGCTGTGCCAGCGGCTTGCGTATCAGGTCTGCTGCTGTTGTTCGGACTTTCGGGCCTGGCAGGCAATATGATTGCCGGTAAGCTGATTGACCTGCATCTTAAAAGCCTTATTTTCACTTCGCTGCTCCTGAGCGCGGTTGCGCTCGGTATGCTTGGCATGGGCAGCGTCGCACCGCTTCCATTCTGGTTAATGGGTATGCTGCTTGCCATGTGGGGGGCAGGTATCTCGGTTGTGTTCGTCGGATTACAGACGTGGTTACTTCATAGCGCCGGTGATGCCGCACAACCCGCGTCAGCCATCTACGTCGCCATTTTCAACGCAGCGATTGGAACCGGTGCGCTTGCAGGGGGACAGGCGTTAGCCGTTACAGGTTTTCAGGGACTGGCGTTACTGGCAGCAGGGGTCATTGCCTGCAGTATGCTGCTTGTCTTTATGTTGAAAAACCCCGGGCAGAAGGCGTTCTGACAATTCGACTCATTTTCGGGTCCGTTCGAATGAAGAGGGCGACGATCCACTCAGCAGTCAGGATGGATCGATGCAGATGCCATAAGCGCAGCGTCCGGGCAAATATGGCAACGCGACTGTTCGTACGCGGTGATGGCATCGTGATATGTTGATTCAGGATGAACAGGTCACCGAAGCCAACACCTTTACGTAACAAGGAATCTCAGATGGAATTAGACACCGCGCGTCTAACGCTTGAACCTTATAATGACTCACACTACGAAGGCTTAAGAAGAATGGATAGCGATACCCGTGTGATGCGTTATATCAACCAGGGTATTGCTAAAACACCGGAAGAGACCTGGGAAGGTATCAGACGTGTCCAGGCCCGTTGGGAGCGATACGGGTACTCATGGTGGGTTATCAAAGAGAAAGCGTCCAAAGAGATCGTTGGCGCAGCCTGCCTCCAGCATCTGGCAAACGTCGATGGCGCGCCATTAGAGATTGGCTGGCGTCTGGTCCCGGAACATCATGGCAAAGGTTATGCCACCGAAGCCGCCAAAGCGATTATTGCTTTCGCGGTAGAGCGGACAGGTACAACGTATCTGGTTGCGGTTGCCGATCCTGACAATATTCCCTCGCATCGCGTCATGCAGCGCCTTGGCATGACGTATAAGGCAATTGAAGAGCATTATGATGTGCCCTGCGTCGTTTATGAACTGACTCTTTGAGGGAATGATTAAGCCTTTCGCTTATAGCTTCTGCGAAGCAGATTGTCGAGTAAGGCCATTATTTCAGGGCAGGCGCGCCGCAGAGTAATGTATTGATGATGAGGAGGCGAATAGTCTTTCGCTCCTCGTTTCCGCAGGCGAGATTGCGCTGTTTGTGTCAGACGCAGACGTTATTCGTGTCACGTCAACGCAAGCAGTGAATCGCCACGACTTTGATAGTCATTCTGTTAGTTGACTACCGTGCTTCTCGGCTATTGATGATGAACGTTAATTCCTGCTCCTCACTCCTAGCCGACACCTTAAGCGTCGATCGGCCGTCTTTATGTCCACAGCGGGCGGTATCAGTCCATCAACTACATTATCCGTGGCGATTCAGGCAGGGTTATCATCCGACCCATCGAAAGAGCCGGGGAGGGGGTTATTGCGTTTAGATGTCATTTACATCGAACCGGTTGCGGCAAGGTACTTAGCCAGTCCCTCCATCACTTCCGGGAAGTCCGCGCTGACGCCCTCTCCGAAAGCCTTCGCCTGCGGCCCATGGGCGCTGATAGCATAAATCAAGGTACTCTGATCGGGGCCGGATTCCTCAATACGATGTTCAACTTTGATCCGTGTTTCATCCAGCCAGGTCTCATCAGTGAAATATTTTTCCTCAGAAACATCGGTAAGCTGACTACGGATAATATCCCCGTCGGGTAACGCCATAGTGAACCAGGTTCCCGTCTGAAATGGCCCCTCGATAGTGATTGACGTTACGCCGGGGTTCCATTGCTTCCAGTTATCGGTGTCAATAAAGGCTTGCCAGATTGCTTTCGGCTTGCTTCTTACCGCGAGTGTATAGGCCTTGTTCCAGACATTGTTTTCATTCATAAAATTGCTCATCAGGTAGCGTAAGTGACATCGAGTATGTGTACTTATAATGACGTAATGCCAAAAATGCCAGGCTCAATTTCTCATTCAGGGAGAGTCATCTCGCTCAGGCAGGCATCTGATAAATTAATCACGAACCAGCAGGCCCGCGAAAGGGCCGCTGAGATGTCATCCTGACTGGTGACCAGTTCCCTGTTGATGGACAAAGAAGACTTTTAACAACGTTCACTTATCGCGCTGAATTAACGGGACGATGTCGTCTTTTTTTCAGCCGCCTCATCAAAGGCTTTTCGGGAAGCCTCAATATCCTGCCATGTATCCCTGATCCAGGCGGTGAACCCGGCGAGAGGTTTCAGCATCGAATGGCCACGGTCAGTCAATTGATATTCCACCCGAGGAGGAAGCTCCGGGTAATAATAACGGTTAACGAGACCGTCCCGTTCCAGATTGCGCAGCGTCAACGTCAACATACGCTGTGAGATATCGGGAATGCCGCGTCGGATGGCGCTAAAACGCATAGGGGTATCAGGCGAAAGCGACAGCAGAGAAATAACCAGTATCGTCCATTTATCACCCAGTCTTTCCAGAACACTCCCCGGGGCACAAGGCGTCAACTTCGGTCCGTCCGGGGTTTCAATAATTGGTCTGCCATTAATCTCACGCGCCATAACTTTCTCCGTTGAAGGCTCCTGTTAGTTATCTTTCTGTAACCAGGGACCAGAAATGTGCCGTCTTGTGGAGGAAATCATAATAGTTCCATACTGTCACCTTCAATAGTTACTATGGAGAACCTTCATGAATAAAACAGCAGAATTTCTTGTTTTCGGCGCCACCGGACAACAGGGCGGGGCGGTGGCTCGCGCGCTACGTGCGCAGGGTCGGGAAGTCAGGGCCTTTGTACGGGATCCACATAGCGAAAAGGCTCAGGCTTTGAGGGCCGCAGGGATCACGCTCGCGGTTGGTAATCTTTTTGACAGGGCTTCCATTGAACACGCTATGGAAGGTATTAAGGGCGTTTTCAGCGTTCAGACCAGCTCTCCGCGGGGAGAAATAAGCGATGAGCAGGAGATAATTCAGGGAAAAGCCATCGCTGACAGCGCCCTTGCGACCGGCGTTAGCCATCTTGTTTATTCCTCGTCCGGCGCAGCCGGAAAAGGGCTCACAGGTATGGGACATTTCGACAGCAAATCGGAGATTGAAAATTATGTCCGCTCTTTGCCTCTTCCCTGGACGATCACGCGTCCGGCCAGCTTTATGGAGATGCTGATGCTGCCTGGTATGGGGCTCAATACCGGCAATTTTTCCTTCTTCATGCAGCGTAACCAGCCGATGCAAATGATTACGCTGGACGATCTCGGGCGTATCAATGCCCGCATTCTGTGTCACCCACAACAGTTCGCCGGAAAAGTGCTGGAAATCTCCAGCCAGACGCTGACAGGGGAGGATCTGGAGCGCGCTTTCTCAAACGCCGCAGGTTTTCCCGTCCACTATCAGCGCTTTCCCGATGCGCTATTAACACAAAACAGCTTTCTTCGTCGGCTTACCGAACTGGTAGACAATGGCATTGTGGCGGGCGTTGCCGATATTCCGGCACTGGAGAAGGTGTTCGGTGAGATGATGAAACTGGATCAATGGCTTACAGGCCCGGGTAAACACCTGTTCAACGCTGCACTTAACGCGCCACAGACTGAAATCACGCTACGCTAAATGATTGCCGGAAGCCCTCGGGCCCGCCGGCTACGTTATTTCAGCGTGGCCATGACTCACAGAACATCCGAAGTAGCGCCCCCCGTCATCTGAGCCGGGACGGCGCGAAAGGGGGTCATTGAGATTGCATAGCCATAAGTTTGCCGGAAACGCACCGCGAATAGCGATCAGAAACGGTATGTCACCTTCAGGCTTCCGGTGGGCGATGCTTCACTTTGAACAATGGGGCTATTACGTGCATCCCCCGTCAACTGCGTAAAGCCAGCTTCGGTAATCACGCTCCAGTCCTGATTAACCTTGTACGTCCAGTCAATATTCGTTGACCAGGCATAAATGCCGGAACCGGCATCATATCGCGTAAAGCCTGATGCGACCGACTGTGATGCGCTTACCCCGTAGTAAGTCTGCATATACTTGCTCGTCCCCCAACTGCCGGTTAACGCCAGCGTCACGGAGTTTTTCGCTGACTTATAGAGCGGGCTGACAATACCAAAATGCAGGGCCGTTCCATTGTCTCGCTCAGAAAGAGGCACCTCAGCCTGCAATTGCACATTAAGCCAGTCGGTCACCTCATATCCCAGGGTCGGTACACCGATAGCTGAACCTTTGATATCGCCCATACCGCGCAAATAATCGCTGCCTCCGTTTATCGAGTCGCTGTCCACGTCACGATCTTTACGGCCTGCACGGTAACTCAGCGCTGCGCTGTAGTTAAATTTGCCGATGTTGTTGCCGTAACCGAGACCGCGCGTAGTGCTGACGAAGAGACCATTTGCCATAGCGTAATCAAGTACCAGGGCAGTGGTGACACGACTTTTATCCGAACCCGAATAGTAGGGCGCAACATCCACGCCTCCACCCAGGGTCAATTCGTTGCTCTGTTTCTGTTCCGCCGCCAGTACCGGGGTGGTCAGTAATGCCAGGACAACGCCCGGCACCATTTTTTTCAGGCTGCGGCACGGAAATGAACAGGGGGACTCAGGATGCAGGTTTATATTTTTCATTAAAGAAGTCCTTGTAGATTCAACTGATTACGATACAGACGGTTGTTACACGCCATAACGCTCAGTGTGCCTGCTCCCCCTAAAGTTCTTATGAGCCAAAAATGAAGAAAGACTGAAGCGCGTACCGCTGCGGCAAACCTGATAGATTTCCTGATACCGTTTTTCTTCAGACGATCTTCATTCACTGTTGATACAGTCATTATTGTGAAAATACTCCTAATCGAAGACGACCTGGATCTCGGCAACGGCGTACGTATTGCGCTTGCGGATCAAGGGTTTGATGTTATATGGGTTCGCCGCAAAGAGGATGCGCTGCATCAAATCGATGCCTGCGTGCCAGAACTTGTGCTGCTCGACCTTGGACTGCCCGACGGCGATGGCATGAGCCTGATGGCGTACATGCGCCAGCAGCTCAAAGGGATTCCCGTCATCATCCTGACAGCACGAGGTACACTGCAGGATCGCCTGAGTGGGCTGGATGCCGGGGCGGATGACTATCTCGTCAAACCTTTTGTTCTCGCTGAGTTGCTGGCAAGGGTACGGGCACTTGCGCGACGCAGTTACGGTTTTCGGGATGAGGTGATAGACATTCGTGGCTTAACGCTCCATGTACCGACCCGACGCGTGACAGTCAGCGCACGTAATATTGAACTGACGGCAAGTGAATATGCCCTGCTTGAAATTTTAATGTTGCGCACGGATCGCGTGCTGACACGTAGGTTTTTGGAAGAGAGGGTATTCGGATCAAAAGAAAATATGAGCAATGCTCTTGATGTGCATATGGGCAATTTGCGGCGCAAAATTGGCGAAGGCTATGTGAGAACGGTGAGGGGCGTCGGGTATGTGATTGATACCGTGCCGATCCAGAAAGGGGACGGTTGATGCGAAACTTTTGGCGCAATCTGAGGCGCCCAACGCTGGTCCGGCGAATTATGGTCGCCCAGATGCTGCTGCTTACACTGCTGTGGTCTCTCTTTCTGACCTTCGTTTTGTGGGAGGATTTGCGCAGCCCTTCGATACTGACGGGCAGTAAGACTTACGACATCGTTTTTACCCTCGTTCAGAGTATGAGCGAGCGCCCGCAGGAGAGAACTGTCGTTCTTGACGCGTTCAGTAAGGCGTTGCGGGAAGGGTATGGCGGCGGTGAAGATCCAGCGCTCTCAATCAGCCTGATTGTTCGCCAGAATAAAGCGCTAATTTATTCATCTGCTGGCGCGCCAACCGCGGTAACAAATACCCGAATTGGGGAAATTCAGCGTATTCAGAGTGAAGGGCGCTTCTGGACCAGTCGTACATTGAAGTCAGATAACGCGGATGTTGAGGTAACGCTTGTTACCCCCGCCGCAGGCTGGAATTTCTTTTTTTACCTTAATTCGCGTGGCTACTACATATTGCCGCTGCTGGTGTGCATTCCTTTTCTTTTGTTTCCTGCGTGGTTATCCATCCGCATTGCAATGCGTCCCTGGAACAACGTGGTTAATGAAGTTTCCTTACGAACGACAGACGATCTCTCTCCCTTAAAAGAGGTGCCAAAGCACAGGGAGCTTCGCCAGATGGTTGACGCGATCAATGTGTTTCTGGCCAGGGTGCGAGAAAGCACGGAAAGGGAACGGGTTTTTATTGCCGATGCCGCTCACGAACTACGTACTCCCCTGGCGGCGATGCGTATCAATGTTGAGGCTTTGCAGTCTTATGTAAGCAGCGACAGGCAACAGGCATTGCTGGCGGGAATTATTCGCAGCAATAGCCGTGCGGCGCGTCTCGTCAATCAGTTGCTGCTGTTGATGCACAGTGAAGCGCGCATGGATGCTGTTATGGAGCCTGTGGCGCTGACGACGCTTATCCAGGAGAGAATGGCTGTCATGGCGCCGCTGGCCGCGGAGCGCAGGGTTGAGCTTGAATTCTACTCTCATGATGATGCCTGGATTACCGGTGTCAGGGAGCGCCTGATGTCGCTGATCGACAACGTCATTGAAAATGCCGTCAAGTACAGCCCTGAGGGCGGACGGGTTGAGGTAGACGTCCGCGTGTTAGATAAATCCACTGAGCTACGTGTCTCAGATGCCGGACCGGGTATTCCCGTTGAATTGAGAGCGCGCGTGTTTGATCGATTTTTTCGCGATCCTAATCAGATACAAAGCGGGAGTGGCCTGGGGCTTGCCATCGTCAAAGCGGTTGCGCAGCAACACAGCAGCAACGTCAGCCTCAATACGTCTGCAGAGGGTGGGCTCATGGTGACGGTGGCGTTTCCACACCGCCAACCCGGTTGAATGAAAATACGTAACCCAGTCCAGCGGAGAGCCTCTGGCGGAATAATGGCGTTGATAGTGAAATATCTGACTCTGGCTACACTCCTCTTATGTTCAATCTTGCTGAGCGGGTGCGCCATTACCGTCAGCGATTTGAAAAGCAGCCAGCATTATAACGATGAGGCAGGCAGCACGGAGTAACAGTAGAGCAGGCGAAGCGGCAGCGTCAGACTGGTCTGCTGCAACCTGCCAATGAGGTCCCGTGATGTGTGCTCCGTACTCTGTGTTCTCGCCACAGGCCGGTGGCTCAAAAAGGGGTAAGCATATGATCCAGAAAAGCGCGTACCGCAGGATTGGCGCGTCGGCTTTCGTGCCAGACAGCCGACAGATCGCGCCGCTCCACCGCAAAATCGCCGAGCAGGGGAACAAGCTTTTTCTCGCTTACCCGAGACGCCGCCATAAAATTCGCGGCCATCCCGATTCCGGCGCCGGCAACAATGGCGGCAATGACCGCTTCGCTGGTATCCGCAATGATCGTGGACGACGGCACCATTTCTATCTCGCGCTCCCCGACGCGAAACGGCCAGCGAAAAAGCTGCCCTGTATTTTGGTAACGCAGATTGACTGTCATATGCCCGGACAAATCATTGGGATGTTGCGGAGGCGCGCAGCGGGCTAAATATTCAGGCGAGGCGTAACAACCTATCTGATAGGGCGGAAGGCGACGCAACAGGAGGCTGGAATCCGCGAGCTCGCCAAGTCGAATGGCAATATCAATATTCTCATCAACGAGGCTGACCACCCGGTCACTCAGGCGTAAATCGATCTTCACTTTTGGATAACGTGCGCAAAAGGCGGGAAGGAGAGGAGCAATCACATGGATCCCCACCGGCAGTGACGCCGCAATGCGTAATATCCCAGCGGGCTCCGCACGCGCCTGTTTCGCTATCTGTTCAATCTCCTCGGCATCCCGTAATAATCGTAGCGCCCGCTCGTGCAATTCACGCCCTTCGGCAGTTAACACCAGCGAGCGTGTCGTTCGGGTGAACAAGGTGATGCCGAGCTGCTTCTCAAGCCGCTGAATACTTTTACTGATGGCAGAGGGGGAAACAGAAAGCGAACGGGCGGCGGCACTGTAGCTACCCAGAGCGCCTGCGCGAGCGAATGCAATAAGACCCGTGAGTCTGTCTAAACCGATTTGTTCCTTCATGGCATAAGTAAAGCGAAATCCAGCCATATTATCAACCCGGGTTATTGATCCTATGCTCTGTCACCTGAGGTCTTTTAGAGCGAGATGATGATGACTGAGATGATGAAAGCAGTACAACTCCATGCGTTTGGCGGGCCTGAAAACCTGCTTTATGAAGAGACAGCCCGGCCACAAGTGGGCAACGACGATGTCCTTGTGCATATGCAAGCAGCCAGCCTCAACCCGCCTGACTGGTACCTGCGCGACGGCTTTCGCACACTGCCACCTGAATGGCGGCCCGATCCCGCTTTTCCACTTATTTTGGGGACGGACATCTCAGGCGTTGTTGCGGCGGTCGGTAAAAATGTGACGGCGTTTCGCCCCGGAGATGAGGTCTATTCGATGGTGCGTTTTCCTGAAAACGTGATGACGGGCAGCGGCGCCTATGCCGAGTATGTCAGCGTTCCTTCATCAGAGCTGGCGCGCAAACCCCGGGGGATTGGACATGTGCAGGCGGCCGCTGCGCCAATGTCACTGCTCACGGCCTGGCAGTTTCTTATCGAAACGGGGCACGACGCGACGAATCCCTTCCAGCCTTTTGCGCATAAAGCGGTGCCATTACAAGGCCGGACGGTGCTGGTCAATGGTGCCGGCGGCGGCGTGGGACACCTTGCCGTGCAAATCGCCCGCTGGAAAGGGGCGAAGGTGATTGCTGTGGCCTCTTCACGCCATGAAACGCTGTTGCGTGAGCTGGGGGCAGATGAATTTATCGATTACACCAAAACAGCCGCCGAGAACGACGTCAGAAATGTTGATCTGGTTCTTGATGCGGTGGGTGGGGCAAATATGGATCGTTTTCTGCGTTGCATAAGGCCTGGCGGGGCGCTCTTTCTGGTCAATCCGTTGGGTTTTACCGCAAGGGAAGAGGCTGCCCAAAAAGGGATTACGGTCTCTTCCACGCAGGTACGCTCCAGCGGCGCGCAATTAGATGAAGCAGGACGTCTTCTGGAAGCGGGACTTATCCGGGTTGTTATTGATAGCACCTATCCGTTAGCAATGGCTTCCGCCGCCCATCAGCGTGCTGCAATGGGGGGGATTCAGGGCAAAATTGTACTGACGAACTTCTAATAATGGCGCCTGTTTATGACGCATCGGCTGATACCCGATGCGTTGACGTCGACATCACAGAGCTATGCGACAGGGGGGATGACTCTATAATTATCAACGACTCAGGTAAGGCTGTCTGAATACCGGGCGGGCAGGCGATCGCAGGGTCTTACCTGTATCCTTGCGTTAATCATGACTTTCCCCGCATGCTATGAAGGTGTGATGGTTAACAAACAGAAGATCTCAGGACGATGATAACAACCGATGAGGTACGCTTTGCTGAATGGCAGATATGGCCGCAGCTCAGGATCCTGCTGCACCGGGGGAAGCCGGTAAAAATATCTGCCAGAGCGTTTGATGTTCTGGTTGTTCTGGTCAGGGCTGACGGTAAAGCGGTCAGTAAAGCGTCTTTACTGACTCAGGTATGGGGAAATGAAATCGTCGAAGAGAATAATCTTCAGGCGCAAATTTCAGCGCTGCGCCGCCTGTTGGGTCGCGATCGGCATCTTCTTGTGACTGAATTTGGTTGTGGCTATCGTTTTAACATCTCTGGCGTGCCGTTGCAGGCTTCCCCTGGTCCGGAAATAACGACCCCGGTTGCTATCCCCTTTTTGAGCTCGATTTTAGGGCGTGACCAGGCGGTACAGGAGGTCTGTGATTTATTAACTCACCACCCGCTGGTGACGATAACCGGTTCAGGGGGCGTGGGGAAGACGCGTCTGGCATGGGAGGTTGTTAACATTCTACACCCGCACTTTCCGGATGGATTCTGTGTGGTTGAGCTGGCGCATATTACTGATGCCGCCAGCGTTCTCTCTGTTTTTTCACAGGCATTACACCTGCCATTATCCGGCGTTCAGCATGATGCTGATTTACGCCGACAGCTGGCGCGACGCCAGTGTTTGCTGCTGATTGATAACTGTGAGCATGTGACGAGTGAACTGGAACCGCTGATTACGCTGCTTCTGAGGCTGGCTCCCCGGATCAAACTGTTATTGACCAGCCAGGTGGCGTTGCAGATTACCGGCGAACAACAATATTTACTCCCGCCACTGCAAGTCCCGCAAGAAACGGGCAGCGATAACGCCGCGTTAATGTCTTTTGCCAGCGTCCGTCTGTTTATTGAGCGAGTCCAGACCAACCAGCATGATTTCCATCCCTCTGAGCGTGAACTGGCGCTGATTGGCGAATTATGCCGTCACCTTGATGGCTTGCCGTTGGCCATTGAACTGGCGGCTTCACGTCTGCCATTTATGAGTATCAGGGAGATTTATAATCGGCTGGAGGACCGTTTCCCGTTATTGAGCAATACCCACGGTTCTCTGGAACCGAGACATCAGAAAATAGTGACGACCCTGGAGTGGACTTATCAGTTACTCAACGCACGCGAGCAACGGTTATTCAGGACGCTGGGCATTTTTACCGACACATTCAGCGTGGAATCTGTCAGCGATTTTCTCCGTACAAATGACAATCATCGCTGGCAGGTTATTGACGATTTACAGCGGTTGTTGTCCCTGTCACTGATTCAGGTCAGTAGTCAGATACCCGTTACGCGTTTTCGTCTGCTGGAAACCATGCGTCAATTCGCCTGTGCGAAGCTCAGGGCGCAGGATGAATATACCGCGCTGGCGACCGATTTTGCCCAATACAATAAAGTGCGGGTGGAACAGGCGCAGAATGACTGGCTCAGTTTGCCGACGGAACAGTGGCGGGAACGCTATCGCCCTGGTCTGAATGACTTGCGTAGTGTTTTACAGCAAACCCTGGTCGAAGGGCATGATGCCTTAACAGGCGTAGCGATCTTACAGGCGATGACGCCGTTCTGGATTGAATACTCACTTTATGATGAGTGTCAGCGTCATATTTCTCCTCTGCTCTATGAACCGGGTGCGCGGATTGAATTAACGTTACATCAGAGAATGCATCTGTGCGCCGCAGCAGGTAAGGCATCAACCTGGGCGAAAGGCCCTACCTCTGAAACCCATTCAGCCTGGCAAACCGCACTGGCGCTGGCAGAAAAGCTCGACGACAACGAAACGCGTTTACAGGCGCATTACGGCTTATGGCTGTACTGCCTGCGCACGGGGGGGCTGGAAACCGCGCGTGAACATGCGCAGTCTATGTGCGAGCTGGCGCGGGAAATAAATGATGCGCAAGCCCATGCCGCCGGGCTGCGTATTCTCGGCGTATCGCTGCATTTTTTAGGGCAGCATAGCGAAGGCCGCCATTATCTGCTGCAATCTCTGGCCTGGTACGAGCAGGAGAAGATGAGTCATTCCTTCCGTTTCGGTCTGGATCAGGAAACCGCCGGTATGGCTTTTTTGTCACGCTTACTCTGGGTTCAGGGGGAGTATAAGGCCGCGAAACAGATGGCCTGGCGCGGGGTTAAAAAAGCCGCGCGTTTGCAGCATGCCTGTTCTCTTTGCTGTGCGCTGGCCGAGGGAGCCTGCATGACAGCGGCACTGGAGCGTCATCCACGATGGGTGGTCAGGGCTGCAAATTGGCTGGTTCAACTGGCGGCAAAGCATGATTTGTATTTCTGGAAGACCTATGGCGAGCTGTTTCTTGTCTGGGCCCAACAGTTCCGTCATACCGCAGTGAGTCAAACCACACTGTTTAGCTCGCTGCGGGCGATGGGATTAGACTGGCAGTATTCCCCTTTGTTGTCTGAAATTGATGTCGGCCTTGCGCAGCAAAGCGCCAGCCGGGGGCAAGAAAACTGGTGCGCGCCAGAGCTGATGCGGCTTTACGCCATGCAATTACCTTCGCAGGAGCAGCGCTTAGCGCTAACGCAGGCACTGGACAAAGCGCGTCAGCAACAGGCTTACGGTTGGGCCCTGCGTATTGCGTATTCGCTGGCGACAGCGCAGGCCCAGTCCGGGGAAAATGACGCGGCTATGCAGTTATTACAGGAAGCTTTACAGGATGTCGATGCCTCAGACAGGGCAACGGATGTCAAAAATGCGCTGGCCCTGTTTGCCCGAATAGAACGTTAATCTTTTCGTGTTACGGCAAGTAACATGCCGCTGAGTACGAACGCGCCGCCTGCTAAAGAAATCAACGTCCAGTTATGTGTGGCTTCCCATAATCCGGTGGCCGTCAGTGAACCACAGGCTCCACCAATAAACATAACGCACATAAAGAGAGTATTGAGACGGTTTCTGGCATCCGGACGCAAAGCGTAAATAGTATGCTGGTTAGCGATTAATACACATTGTTCGCCTGCATCCAGCAGCAAAATACCCACTACCATTCCGGCCATATTGTTCCAGCCTAAAAAAACAATCCAGGCCAGCAGCATGAGGGCTACGCCAAAAACGACCATCCACAATGGCCCCCGACGATCGCTGAAACTTCCCGCCACAGGCGCGCAAAGAATGCCGATTAACCCCAGGGTTGCCAGCATTCCGGTTACCCCCGCGCCGTAACCGTAGCGATGGGCTAACCAAAAAGGCAGCACGGTCCACAATACGCTGAACGAGGCAAACAGCATGGCTTGTGTAAGCGTTGCATTACGTACCTGCGGCTCGCTTTGCCATAGATGTCCTAATGAACGTAATAGCGTCAGGTAGTTAAATGTTGGCGCGGGCAACAACTGAGAGGGCAAAATGCGCAAGATAAAAAACAGTGCCAGCAGTGTCATAACCGCCCCGAACAAAAAGACGCCGCGCCAGTCGAAATACTGTCCGATAAGACCGCCAATCGCCCGCCCGGAAAGAATACCGGCGAGAACGCCGCTCATCACAGTACCCACCGTTTTCCCCCTGGAAGAGGGAGCAGAGAGAGAGGCCGCAAGCGGCACGATCTGTTGGGCAACGGTTGCGGACATACCCGTAATGAAAGAGAAGAACACCAGCACCGTCGCCGTTGGGGATAACATCATGCCGATCAGGGCCAGAAAAAGTACCTGCGCCTGTCGCAGGATAAGCCGCTGACGTTCAATATAATCGCCTAATGGGATGAGAAAGAATAAACCCGCCGCATAGCCTGCCTGGGTGGCCATGGGGATCAAAGAAACCGCTTCCCGTTCATTGGGAAAGGAACCCGCAATCAAATTCAGAACGGATTGATTAAAATAAATATTCGCCACCACAATACAGCAAATAATCGCCAGCATCAGAATCCTGGCCGAAGAAAGCGCATGGTTATGGGGACACATTGACCACTCCTTACCCTGAATACAACGTTGCCGCAGTATAAGCAGGGGGGAGGCTTAACGCTTTGAGCACTTTTTTCAGACGTCTGAATTCTGCCGTGCAAGCCCCTGAAAAAGGGATTTGTTACTCATATTGTTCTGATAACTCTGTTTACTATGAGGAGCAATGTATGGATTTAAAACTGACTGGAAAGGTGGCTCTGGTCACCGGGGCACGAAGCGGAATTGGTTTCAGTATTTGTGAAGAACTTGCGCTGAACGGGGTGCATGTAGTGATGGTATCCCGACAAGAATCGGGCCTGATGATGGCCGCGAAGAAGATTGCCGATAAATACGGCGTGGCGACGCTGCCGGTCGCCGGGGATGTAACCGATCCTGACCTCCCTGCTCGGGTGGTTGAACGCGCGGAAAATGTTTTCCAGCATGTTGATTTACTGGTCAATAATGCCGGGAGAGCGCATGCGGGCACGCTGCTAACCACGTCAGAAGAAGAGTGGCAATTAATGACAGAAACCAAATTTTCAGCGATGCGACGTTTTTGCAAGGCAGTTATACCAGGTATGCAGAAACGAAACTGGGGACGTATCGTTAATATTTCATCCATTGGCGGTATCTATCCTAACCCACAGCTTACCGTCTCACATGCCCTGAGTGCGGCCATCAACAACCTGACCCGTAGCTTAGCGCTGAGCGTGGCGCCGGAAGGCATTCTGGTCAATGCGATTGGCGTGGGCGCTGTCGCGACGGATAACTGGGCGCAGAATATGCTGCCAAATGTCCGCCATCGCCGTCCTGAGCTGGCGGGGAAAACAGACGAAGAGGTGATGGCGTTGTTGGGTAAAGAGAAAACCCCGGTAGGGCGCTTTGGGCTTCCTGAGGATATTGCGGCAATAACGGCTTTCCTGCTTTCTGAACGAAATCAGTTTGTTACCGGACAGACAATTGAAGCGTCCGGCGGAGCAGACCGCTTTATGTGATTCCTTCCGTTCGCTCAAAAGTGAGGTATTGCGTCTGGTTGAACCGCGCCGTAAAACAGGTGCGGTTCGTCAGGTCAGGGCTAAACGACTAAAGAGGATTGCCGGAGGCGTTAATCAGCGTTGCCAATAGCTCAATGATTAATATTACTGATATCACCCAGAAAAATGTCCGAAATGATAATTAATCACATGCTAAACGTTCATGTCGGAATATCCGGAGGTGAGGGGGAGATATATCTTATAATTTAGTATCATCTTTTATCTGACGTAAACAACTTTGCAGGCTCATGATTACCAGGGTAAGAGCACATTAATGTGCAGCCTTGCTCACATTATTTATGCAACGTTATTAATTTTTGTGGAATATATTTTCTCCAGGTCTTTTTTTTGATTTTTTCATTAAATTAAATATCGTCATTGACGATAAGTAACATGATAGCCAGGTTTTTTCTGACTCCTCAAAAAGAAATGAAAAAATGCTTTCGGATATGATGTGAAATGAAAACATCTTTTGAAAATTAAAAAAGATCACCGAGGATACTTCCATGCCAAAGCTGTTACCGTCAATAAAGAATCTGCCTGTGGCTGCCAAGCTGTTTGGCGGGTTTGCAGTTTTAATCGTTATTATTGTTTTGTCCTCACTCATCAGTATTCAGCAGTCCGCGAGTATCCGTGAGCATGCCTTAAAGGGCAAGTTAATCAATGAAATCAGCACCGAGCTCAATACGGCGCGACGTAACCGTTTGACTTATCAATTAAGCCACGATGAAAAATCATTGCAGGCGAATAAAATCGCTATTGAAAAGATGGATCAAAAAGTGGTTACGGGCCTCGACTTTACCTGGGACAACGATGCCCGCGTTTTGTTTAATGACTTGCGCAGTACTATTCCTGACTATGCCACTCATCGTGACACCTTCGTTAAACTCGAACAGGTGACCGTCGAAAAATCGCAGAATTTAACATCGCCAACTTTGAAAACGGTACTGGATAAATTCAGTTCCCGCCTTGAGCAGCAGGAAAACGTTTCAAAGGATGAGGTTGCGTTACTTAATCGCCTCAATAGCCTTTGGGCGGCCGCTTATCAAATTCAGTCCTCTGCCGGTAAGCAAGGGATGGATACCTTTAAAGCGCAATATGATGAGGCGGTGAAGGTTATCCATTCTGAAAATGTCACTTTTACCAGTGAAGACAAAGAGATGGCACAGGCATTCCTGAACGGAATGCAGGAGAACGTTGTCGCTTATACGAATGCCCTGAAGGAATCGCAGAGTGCCGCGACAGAACTCACTGGCGTTGCAGAAAAAATTAATACCGTTACTAATGATTTAGTTACTGGTCAGACTCAGAAAAATATCGATATTATTCAACGTGTCATGATAATTATGGGCATCGTCGCGGTTTGTGCAGTGCTGACAGGGTTACTGGTAGCCTGGCTGCTTACCCGCCAGATGACCCGCCAGATTAAACACAACCTGACGCTGGCAGAACGTATTGCCGAAGGCGACCTGACCGCCACCATTGAGCCGCAGTCAACCGATGAACTGGGCCGTCTGACGATGGCAATGGGCGTCATGAACGATAAGCTTCGTGACATGATCACCCAAATTAAGGAGTCGGTCATTCATGTGGCAAATGCCTCGTCGGACATTTCCGCAGGCAATACTGACCTTGCTTCCCGCACCGAAGAGCAGTCTGCTGCGGTAGTTGAAACGGCGGCGAGCATGGAAGAGTTGACCTCAACGGTTAAACGCAATGCAGACAATGCGCGTGAAGCCAGCCAGCTTGCAGGCGTGGCGGCAGAGCATGCTCGTTCCGGCGGTAAAATTGTCTGGGACGTGGTCAACACGATGGAAACCATCACCGAAAGCTCCAACAAAATTACCGATATTATCAGCGTAATAAATGGTATTTCGTTCCAGACCAACATTCTGGCGCTTAACGCTGCCGTTGAGGCGGCGCGTGCGGGCGAGCAGGGCCGCGGATTCGCGGTGGTGGCAGGGGAAGTAAGAAGCCTTGCCCAACGTAGCGCGCAGGCCGCCAAAGAGATTGAAGGGCTGATAAAAGAGTCCGTGCAACGCGTCACAACCGGTTCAGAAATGGCCAATAAAGCCGGTACGACGATGGAGCAGATTGTCTCCTCCGTCACCAATGTGAGTGGGATCATGAACGAGATTTCCAGCGCCTCGGAAGAGCAGAGCAGGGGTATCGATCAGATTGGCAAAGCCGTCACGGAACTGGATTCCACCACCCAGCAGAACGCCGCGCTGGTTCAGGAGTCGTCTGCGGCGTCACTCTCACTGGAACAACAGGCCGAACAACTGGCACAGTTGGTTTCCGTGTTCAAGCTGAATTCAGAGACCGCTAAGCCGAAATACACACCTGCGCCAGTGCGTGGCAAAGCCAGCCTGCGCCCCGCAACGTCAACAGCGAATGGCTCTGACTGGGAATCATTCTGACCATCAGCGCATAAAAACAGTGCCCTCCCCCTCAGGAGGGCACGGCTTAACATGTAATGAGATGCCCGGAAAACGCCGGGCGCTTAACCACGGCATTGCATCTATCGGCGCTACACACCGCCGGAAGTCATCTCCGTTCCTCAGGGCACGAAAGCGCGTAGCCAGTCTCATTTCTGACAACCCCGGCAAAGCCAGCGTTGCCTAAATGCATACCTGCAATCAGCAGTTTTTCACGCCCGGCTTGTGCGAGTATCTTTTTTCGGGTCTCTTCGGCCTGAGCGGGATCGGCATCAAACATGATGGTCACGGTGGGGTGTGCTGTCTGAATATAAGGATAGTGAACGATATCTCCCCATATCAGTAAGCTTCTTTCAGCCGAATCAATGCGAAACCCGGAATGTCCCGGCGTATGGCCCGGCAACCAGACCGGAGAAATGTCCTCTGTTATGTTGTCCTCGCTAAAGAGACGGACATTGCCTGCATAAGCATCCAGCGTCTGACGGGCCAGCCTGAAATTACGCTGTCCGCGCTCATTCGCCATTTTGAGCTTTTCATCATCCCGCCAGTATTCCGCTTCGCGATAATGCATAAGGAGTTGCGCATGTTCAAAGACAGGCCGTCTTTCGGCATCAAGCAGGCCGCCAATGTGATCCGGATGGCAATGCGTTAACAATACGGTGTCCACATCGTGATGGTTGACGCCGGCGGCTGCGAGGTTGGCCTTAAGTTGCCCCCCTGCATTGTTTACACCGCCTGTGCCGGCATCAACCAGTAGGGTTCGCCCCCGACCGCGGATAAGATAGCAGTTGATATGGATATTTCCCGGTTCTGTGATGCCGGCCTGGCGCTGAATGGATGCGGCATCTGCCGTTGCAATGCCTGACAGCAAATCCAGACTGGCGGACATATAGCCGTCGCTCAGCGCCGTGACCTGAAAATCACCAATCTGACATGACGGGAAGAAGGGAGGGTTCATAAGGGCCTCGGAATCAGTTTAGGGCATACGGGTGCGGAGCAGAAAATGCAAAACAGCGAATACGCGCCATGAATCCCCAGGCCTGCTGAGTGGCGCTATCCAGTTTGCGCATAAAATGTTCCATCACCTCAGGCGTACGCTGTGTTGTCAGGCGATAAAACAGTTCGGCATAGACCGGATGCCCGCACCCCGGTTTAACCGTGATGAAGATGATATGTATGTTGTCCGGTTCTGCGGCAAGAATGTCACGACAAAGGTCGCTGCAGATGCGGGTGAACGCGGGAAGATCGCTGAAACGGCCTGCGTATTCCTGCGAAAGATAAAAGGTCAGGTTGGGCATGGTCTTACACCTCCCGTTGATGCTCAAAAGCATGCTGCAGCTGCGATGTCAGAGGTTCGTAAAGATAAACATCAGGCATGTGTATCAGTGGTAAGGCGCATTCACGCGGCAACACGCACATCGTACGGCGGGCCGGAGAACGCGCCAGTCCGACCGCGTGCATTTCTGTTGCCTGATTTATCGACGCCGCGACCAAAGCACTGCTCGGTTGGGCGCTGAGCAGCAGAATTTCATCTGACGAAACGGCCGGGGCCGACGCATCGTATGCATACAGATTACGCTGCCAGTCAGTGATCCAGACCTGCCAGCGAGAGAAGTTACCGCCTCCTTTGTGTCGATATTCCTCACTGCTAAGCACATCGGCATCCTTCACCGTGTGAATCGCAAGATAAGCAGGGCAGCCCGGTTTTATGGCACGAAAACGCTGAGACGAACGAAATCCAGTCACCGAGACCAGCGCTGGCAATTTTTCCCGACTGTAAAATTCATTCCATTCCCCCTCGCTCGTAGGATCGCGATATGAGCATTCAACGAAATACAACATTGTCCTGACTCCTCATGCGTAAACAGCAGATCATAAATAGTCCTGCTTAATGATTTTTACTCATGCTATGAGGTGTTTTACGCGCTATAAATCGATAATATTTCATTAATCAGTGACATTAACTCACTGAGTGGCGTAATCAGTTGCGAAAAAGAGTCCCGTTTATGCGTAGAAAAATACCCAGTAGCACATCCCTGCAGGCGTTTGATGCCGCCGCACGACACGGCAATTTTGCCAGGGCCGCAGAGGAACTCTCCCTGACGGAAGGGGCGATTAGCCGTCAGATAGCGCGCCTTGAATCTTTGCTCAACTGCAAACTGTTTGACCGCACGGGAAGCCGCGTAAAGCTTAATCCTGCCGGAGTCCGCTATGCTCGCCATGTTCACGAAACCCTGGCGCGGCTTGAGAGGGATACCCAATACATCATGGGATTGCCAGAGGGGGGAAAGAGTCTTGATATTGCTGTCCTGCCGACCTTTTCCAGTCGCTGGCTCATTCCCCGGCTGAAAGGCTTTATGTCGTTGCACCCGGAGATTACCTTAAATATCGCGGCCAGCACCGACCCCTTTATTCTGACCGGAAGTGGCTTTGACGCTGTGGTTCATTTTGAGCACCCCGCCTGGGCGGGCATGCGCGTGCAATTTCTGTTTCAGGAAACACTGGTTCCGGTGTGTCATCCCTCGCTGTTATCGCAAGCGGATATGTTTCAACAGTTAAACGCACTTCCGCGTATTCACAGACGACAAAATCCGGAGGCGTGGCATCTGTATGCCCGGGAAAAGGGAATAAGCCTGGATAATCCGGGACAGGGCGTGCGCTACGATCTGCATGAAATGGCAATAGCCGCCGTGATGGCGGCGCAGGGGGTGGCGCTGGTGCCGCGGATGTATGTCGAAAATGAATTAAAACATGGCCTGCTTGTTTCACCCTGGCCGGAATCAGCAACCCTGAGCAAAAGATTCTGCTTAATCAAACCGACGGAAACGGGGATGAATAATGCTGCGGTGGAGGATTTTGAACGCTGGTTGCTTGCTGAAATTGCACCCCATCCCGACGCCCTGGCAAAAGCGCCTTAACAGCAGAGTGTCTTGCATCAGGAAGCGTGCAAGCCCGGGCGCTTTGCTCTGAAACACTACAAATTGAGTCGCCGACGGCGATTATCTTGTTGTTGACCTCAGGTTAACTTGAGCTTTTATGATGCCGGCCACAAGCTGACAAGGAGTTATTCTGAATATGCACGAGATCGATGTTGGATTCACCCATGTTGCCTTTATGGTCAGGGACCTGGACAAAAGTATTGCTTTCTATCGCCGCTATGCAGGCATGGAGGTGATACATCAGCGCGAACCCGGCATTCCGGATGCCCGTAAGGTCGCGTGGTTAAGCGATCGTACCCGTCCGTTTGCGCTGGTGCTGGTTCAGGCGGATACCGTAACAGATACGCCGCTGGGGCATTTTGGCCACCTTGGCGTGGCTTGTGCGACCCGCGAAGAAATCGACCGTAAAACCGAGATGGCAATAGCGGACGGTGTATTACGAAAAGCGCCGGAAAACCTGGGCGACCCCGTCGGTTATTATGTGTTTTTTGCCGACCCGGACGGCAACACGTTAGAACTGTCATTCGGGCAACGTGTCGGGCTGGAAGCGATCCGGGCTGAAAACCAGGATGCCCGTTAGCAGAAAAGAGAAACAGAAGAAAGCGTACCGCCTCGCAAATTATGGTTTGCGGGGCTTTCAATCTGGAGATGCGGGTATTTCGCCCGGATGAGTTAAGAGAGGAAACATGGCGTCCGAATTGCCGCTATACACTCCACGGTTATTATTGCGCGCACTGATGCGTGATGATCTGCCGCAGCTTGCGCGCTACCGTAACCTGCCCGAGGTCGCCAGGTTTCAAAGTTGGGATCATTATACTGTGCATGATGCGGAGCAATTATATGCGCAGCAGTGTTCGCTGGCGTTCAACAGCGAGGGAACCTGGTATCAACTGGCCGTTGAGCGGCTGGAAGATGGCGCGCTGATCGGCGATCTGGGTATCCATTTCTTTGATGAGGGAAGGCAGGTCGAACTGGGTATGACCTTTGATGTGGGGTATCAGAAACAGGGGTATGCCAGAGAGGCCATAAACCACCTCATTGCCCTGCTGTTTAATGATTTTGCAAAGCATCGACTCACCGCTGTTATTGATACGCGCAACACGTCGGCGGTGAACCTGCTGGAAAAACTCGGTTTCCGCCGTGAAGCACATTACCGGCAGAATATTTTCTTTAAAGGCGCATGGGGCGATGAGTATCTCTATGCACTCTTAAAGCGCGACTATACCCAGGCCTCTTTTTCGTCGTCCGTGTAAGTTATCGCCGTGCCACCGATCTCTCCGGCAACGTCTTTTCGACTGGCTTTTCTGTGAATCAGTTGCCGGGCAACTGGCTTACACGGCGTTATGCCGGGTAGCCGATTCTGTTATTTCGCTGGCGCAGAGGCGCACCGCTATGGTGATATGAGTAATCACTCATTAGCAGGGCGAAAAGCATGCGTCACCTTCCACCGACTGCCACCTTGCGCGCGTTTGAAGTCGCCACGCGTCATGCCACCTTTACCGCGGCCGCCGAAGAACTGTGTATTACCCAAAGCGCCGTCAGCCATCAGCTAAAAAACCTTGAAGAACTCTGGGGGCTGCAACTTTTTCAGCGCGGCAAGACCCTGAGCCTGACGCCTGCCGGCGCAGCGCTTGCGCCGCTGGTGCGCGAATTTTTCAGCAAACTGGATACGACCCTCGCCGATCTGCGTGAACAAAATGGCCGCGTAAGATTGCGTGTCAACACCACCTATTCGTTTGCGCTGAAATGGCTGTTGCCGCGTCTGCCAGCCCTGGCGCGGTTACATCCGGACATTCTGGTGTCACTGGACAGTTCGGATAAAGTCATCAATTTCGCGGGGGCCGAGTCCGATGTGGCCATTCGTTTTGGCCACGGTAACTATCCCGCGCTTTTTACCGAATTTTTATTTCGCGAACAGATATTCCCGGTGGCCAGTCCGTCACTGTTGCAGCGTTTTGGCACCCCTGCTGAACCCGCCGAGCTGTTGCGCTACCCGCTACTGACGCGTGACGGTGCTGACCTGGTGCCAAAATGGGATGCCTGGTTTGAGCAAACCGGCGTCAATATCAATGTCCTGCATGAGAGTGTGCGCTTCGCGGATACCAATATGACCATTGAGGCCGCGCTTCTCGGGCAGGGTATTGCGCTGGCGCGTAGCGGACACGTGGAAAAAGAGATTGCCGATGGCACGCTGATTCGGCTTTTTGATATCCGGTTTCCTTCACCGGCGGCCTATTATTTTGTCTGCCCGCAGGGGATCGAGACGCAGCCGCACATAATAAAATTCCGTCATTGGTTACTGGACGAGTCCGTGCAGGCGCAGCGGCATTATCGTTAATGTATGAGTATTTGCTCATGCCAGGATGACAACGCTTCACTGTTCATCAGGATGAATGCTGTTTAGCATCAGTGCATGCCTGCGACCATTATCTCACTGACGTTATTTGCGGCTTTGCTGCATGCCACCTGGAATGCACTCTTACACGGAGGCACAGACAGGCTATGGTCTATGACCATCATGTGCGTTGCGATTGCCGTTGCCAGCATCGTCATCGCGCTGTTTCTGCCGCTACCCGCTCGCGCAAGCTGGACATATGCGCTGCTGTCCGCCCTGTTGCATGTGGGCTATAACTGGTGTCTGGTACGCAGTTATCAGAGTGGCGAGCTCAGTCAAACTTACCCGGTTGCACGAGGCTCGTCGCCGCTTCTGATAACCTGCACGGCGGCGCTTTTCGCCGGGGAAAAAATCGCCTTTCATACCCTTGGCGGCATCTTACTTATCTCGGGCGGGATCCTGATGCTGGCAATCAGAAACCGTCGGCTGGCGATGCCGGGCATAAAACAGGCCCTGGCGACCGGGGCGTTTATTGCCGCTTATAGCGTGGCAGATGGAATGGGGGTGCGCCTTTCCGGTAATGCGCTCTCCTATACCGTGTGGATGAGCATGCTCTGGGGGGTGTTGATGCCTGTGCTTTATATCAGCCTGCGCGACAGTAAAAGTTTGCTTCGCTGGCGCCCGGGTTTACTGAGTGCGGCGACAGGCGGGCTGGTATCGCTACTGGCTTATGGCATCATTATTTTCGCCATGGCTGCGGCGCCGATGGGCGCCGTGTCTGCGCTGCGCGAAACCAGCGTGCTGTTTGTGGCTGTGCTCGGTTATCTGTTTTTCGGCGAAGCGTTGACGTTCAGAAAACTACTGGCGTGCGCGGTGATTGTTACCGGCACACTGCTCATGGGTTAAGTGAATCAGGAGAACCAACGATGTCAGAACATCCGACCATCGCGCTTATTGGTCCCGGTGCGATTGGTACAACCATTGCCGCCGTACTGCATGAAGTTGGCCGTGCGCCGCAACTTTGCGGACGTACGGCGCATCCGGCGTTAGTGTTGCGTCACGATGAGGGCGAAATTTTGGTACCGGGTCCGGTATTAACCGATCCGGCGAAGATCGAGCATCCCGTCAGCCTGGTTTTTGTGGCGGTGAAAACAACCCAGAATGCTGACAGCGCGGGCTGGCTGAGGTCATTGTGTGATGAAAACACGGTGGTCTGCGCCCTGCAAAATGGTGTGGAACAAAAAGCCCAGCTAGAGCCCTGGGTCAACGGCGCAACGATACAGCCGTCGGTGGTCTGGTTTCCGGCACAGCGTGAGCCGGATGCTTCCGTCTGGTTGCGCGCCAGCCCGCGGCTGACGCTGCCGGATGTCCCGCAGGCAAAACGGGTCGTTGAGGCATTGCACGGCACGCGCTGCGCGGTTGAACTGTCGGCTGATTTCTCTTCTGTTGCATGGCGTAAGCTGCTGCAAAATGCAGCCGCAGGTCTAATGGTGCTTGCCAATCGCCGCGCCGGAATGTTCACCCGTGAAGATATCAGCGAACTGACGCTGGCGTACCTGCGCGAGTGCCTTAGTGTTGCCAGGGCCGAAGGCGCGGAACTGGATGACGCGGTCGCGCAGGAGATTGTGGCGGGTTTTAAACGTGCGCCAGCCGATTTAGGGACCTCGATTCTCGCTGACCGTCAGGCCAACCGACCAATGGAATGGGATATTCGCAACGGTGTCATACAGCGCTACGGCCAGCGTCACGGTATCCCCGTTCCCATCAGCGATGTCCTGGTCCCCCTGCTGGCAGCGGGTAGCGAAGGGCCCGGCTGACACGCGCAAGGTCACTTACTGATGTTTGCGGCAGTGGGATACTGATAGTCGCAGAGGTTGTTGTAAGCCGTCTTAATTGAAGACGGCTTGGCGGAGTATCCTGATGGCCCGGTAAGTCTCCGTTCAGAAAGCGCGTTTTTGCGTTTCATCCCGCTCAGTGCGCCAGTGGCACGACGACGCGCGCTCTCCACATCCACAATGTTGTACTTTCACTACCGGCATTTTCCCAAAGCATCCCCCTCCTGCGTTTAAAAATTATACTGGATATTTAACCAGGTAATTGTATACTTATTCTGCAAGTTGGTGGTTTTTAGCATAAGTGGTGAACGCTATGGTGATTCCTTTGGATACTCTCAATTTGAATGATCGGTCGTCAGTGATGAGCAGCCGTGAAATCGCAAAGCTGACAGGGATAGCCCACAATGAAGTTAAACGCATGGTCAAAAGCCTTGAGACGACCCAGCGTCTGTCGCAACCCGTGAAGATGCAACTCTACGAGCGAGAAGGGGAGATGCGTCAGGAGTTTCTGCTTAATAAGCGGGATTCAGTGTTGACCGTAGCGCGTATCTCGCCCGGTTTTACCGCCGATATCCTGGACAAGTGGCAAGAGCGTGAACGAACCCTGAATTTGCCGGATTTCACCAACCCGGCGGCAGCGGCTCATGCGTGGGCCGAGCAGTATGAAAAGCGTCAGCAGGCGGAAGCGCAGCTCGCGCTGACGCTGCCAAAGGCTGAGTTTTTTGACTGGTTCGTCAATGTTGATGAGTCGCTGGGTTTCCGTCAGCTTTGTAAAATGCTCAAGGCGAAAGAGCCCGAGTTTCGTCAGTTTTTGCTCGAGCGCAATATTATGCAGCGCGTCAGCGGTACGCTACTCCCGGCGAAGCAGTATAGCCAGGCCGGGTATTTTACGGTGCATGATGGCGTAGGTGAAAATCAGCGCACCTGGTCACAGGCACGCTTCACCGCGCGGGGAGTGAAATGGATTGCCGGGCTGTGGGCCGGGCATCTCGCGTCACGTCAGATAGCATTGCGCCCGCCTGAACGTACTGAACCCGCCGCGCCCGGTCGCAACTGGCTATAAATGTTGCGCCGGGGTGTCCGTGCTTTTGTGAATGCCCATCGCCATCACCTGTGCCGGGTGGAACAGCGACAAGCTTTCCACCTGCGACAGCAGCAGGACTTTACGGAAATCTACCGCCGCGCGCACGTCAATGTCATGGTCGGCGTACCATGCGCTGTAGTTGTGCTCCACATGCAGATCCAGCGTTTCGCGGTCGCGATAACCGCTCAGCATAGGGATCAGCACAATGTTATTGGCATCCGCGCTGTCAAAGGTGGCCGTGTGGATCATGCCAATATAGATACGTTGCGACGTCAGGGTAATCCAGGCCAGATCGCCTTTCTCCATACACTGATAAACCAGCCCCTCAACACCGTTGGCGCGGGATAAATGCTTATACAATTCTCTGCGCCCGCTGGTGTCAAGACGTGCGGCAGGTGACCAGTTTGAACGCCATAAACAAAAAACGACGGCGAAGGCCAGCATAAGGACCACCGGTGCCTGGATGCCTAAAAAGGTCCAGTTCATAAACGTCATATGCCAGTGGTGATATTCCGGACCAAAGATACCGGGTAACGCATTCGTGACGAGTGAGCTTACCAACAACACCAGCCATAAAACGGCGGTTGCCAGCATACCCTGTAACACGAAGACGCAGCCATAAAGGGCGACAAGGAAATAGACATCCCAGCCAAAACTGCGTTTGAATTTGAAACGGGTTGAGAGATCGTGCGAGCTATACCAGTAACCACACACCATCAACACCATAAAAATCGCTGTGCCCATCCCTAAGCCCTCTTTAATGCATCAACATGCCGTTTGAAATCATCCTGGACCTTCTGGCAATGGATATTCACCGACGTGTTACCATCCGCATCAACAACAATCCGTTCGCCATCCTCAATGGCATCCTGAATTTCACTGTGGCTCATCACCTGCAATAAGGCGTCCGGGCTGGCAAATAAAGATTTAAAAAACGTTCTCATCAAAAACCTCCGACACTAAGTATAGAGGCAAGTGACAACTCTTCTGGTCGCCGCAGGCGTGAAGCCGGGTTTGCTACGCAAATCCAGATTATCGCTACCCGGTGCTGGGGGGGACGTCTTGGTTCGGGGACTACCACGGCGAAAAGCGGCCTTACTGGTCCTCTTCACGCTTTCGGCGCAGCGTCAATAAAGGCGTCACCGAAATACCATGGATAAACACGCTGAGGGTCACAACCGTGATGGCAATATCCGCCATTCTGTTTGCATCGACGCCCGACAGACCATGAACCCAGGCATAAGCGATATAATTCAGGCTACCGATACCCCGGATGCCGAGCCATCCGAGGCTTATCCGATGGAACAGTGATTCTTTAGTACGCCATGTCAGGATTAACACCGAAAGCGGGCGCACGACAACGAAGATAATCAAAGCCAGCATCAGGGCCGTGGCGTCCCAGTGTAATGCGAAAGTCACCCCCAGAACGGTGACCAGCGTGGCTGCCAGCAAACGCTCCACCGTATCGCCAAAAGACAATGCATCACCGATGACCAGGCCGACTTGCTTTATTGGGTTGCGCTCTTCAAGCG
Organism: Phytobacter ursingii; assembly: GCA_901456055.1. Classification (GTDB taxonomy): domain Bacteria; phylum Pseudomonadota; class Gammaproteobacteria; order Enterobacterales; family Enterobacteriaceae; genus Phytobacter; species Phytobacter ursingii. The sequence goes on along the minus strand of CABDWT010000018.1, from coordinate 231,535 downwards.
CATGGCGGGTATGGGGATTCACCTGCATTTCAGCGGGCAAATCATGGCCTTCTTCCTCAGAATGACGTTTCTGCACGCTCACTTCCGCGCTACGCAAGCCGACGCCTGCGGCGAACGCCGCCAAAAAGCCGGAAGCGCTCACCGACATGGCCAGCGAGAAGCTCAGACAGATGAGGGATAAGGCGATGAAATCGCTGGGGGCCACTTCCCCTTGCGCATGGCGGGAACGAGTCGCAGCAAGGCCAATGACCCGGCCAAGCAGAAAACCTATCAACAAACCGCCCACCAGGGCCCAGACCAGGTCAATGCTGAGCCAGTGTAACCATTCATCCCCGCTTATCGTACCGCCTGCTTTATACCAGACCAGCGCCAGCATCAGAAATGGCAAAGCGGTGCCATCATTCAGCCCGGCCTCGCTGGATAAAGCGATTCGCAGGCGATCGCCGTCGCGTGCGTCGTTGATTGCCACCAGACTTGCCAGTACCGGATCGGTGGGGGCCAGGATAGCGGCTAATGCCAGTGAGAGGGGCCAGGAGAGATCCGTCAGAAAATGGGCCACAACCATAATGCCCGCAATGGTTAATAACATACCGGGCAGAGCCAACAGTATTCCCATTTTCCAGTAAGGGGAGCTAAGCGGAAGACGAATTTTAAGGCCGGTAATAAACAGGGATGCCGCCATGGCAATTTCGGTTATCCGGCTGGTTAAGGATGCGTGTTCGACGATATCAAGATTAATCAGGTCAAGACCCCAGGGGCCGCAGCCGATACCCACGATAAGATACAGCCCAAAGACAGGTACCGGTACGCGGCTAATCCAGCCATAGGACAACGACATCAAAAGTAATAAACCACCGGTTGCAGCAGTCCACGCCAGATATCCCATACATCTCCTCAATCCTCTGCACAGCGCCTGTTTATCGAAAGGGTATAGTCCTTAACCGCGCGTTCTTCCAGGCCGGACAAAACGCATAACGCACCAGTGATCATCTCATCCTATTGAAAGTAAATAGATTTTATGGTCTGAATACTCCCGATTCTGGTTTTGAATACGCCTTATGTGAAATTTCCTAAGCTTTATTGACGTGAATTTACAAAAGGGGTGGGCTGTGTCACAAACAACATCGCGTTTTTGGGGGCGAGTAACCGCTGTTCTGGTGCTTCTATTCGGGCTTGCATTTTTATTGCCCGGTGGCTGGCTGGCCTTTATTGGCGGTTCGCCCGGGTATCTGCTTTTTGGTTGTGGCTTCTTACTCAGTGGCGTGTTGTTGTGGCGAAAGCATCTGGCCGGGGTCTGGATTTATCTTTTCACTTTTGTCCTGTGCGTCATCTGGTCCCTGTGGGAAGTTGGCCTTGATGGCTGGCAACTGATGCCTCGCTTACTGGTGCCTGCGCTTTTGGGATTATGGATAAGCATGCCCTGGGTGATACGCCCCCTGACGCGCTCAGCGCCGGCCAGACGAAACAGCATTGCCGCCGCTCTGGTGTATGTGGTTGCTATTATTGGCGTTTTCTGGAGTGGCTGGCAGATTTCAGATGCCCGTTTTGTTCATCACCAACCGTTTCCGGCAGAAAAAACGCCTTCTCTGACGGACGGTGAAACGGACTGGAAATATTACGGCCGCACCGCCGATGGTCAGCGATATTCACCGCTGACACAGATAACCCCTGCAAATGTCGGGCAACTAAAACTGGCGTGGCGCTTTAACTCCGGCGATGTTATGCAAAAAGGAGAAGATAAAGCCGGACGTGAATTTAACCTTGAAGTGACGCCCGTCAAAGTGGGCAATGCGCTGTATATTTGTACCCCCCATCGTCAGGTGATCGCCCTTAACGCCACGACGGGGAAGATGCTGTGGAAGTTCGACCCACAGAACGATACCTCGGCAAATGAATATCTGGCGTGTCGCGGTGTGGCGTGGAGCGAAAATAGTGGGGATACGATGTGCCCGCAAAAAATTATCACCACCACGGCGGATGCCAGGATGGTGGCGCTCAACGCGCAGACGGGTAAGCCCTGTACAAACTTCGGCAATCATGGCTTTGTCAGCCTGACCGATCATCTGGGCGAGGTGCCGCCCGGCTTTCATTTCATTACTTCACAGCCGATGGTTATGGACGGGCGCATTGTACTGGGCGGGTGGATATACGATAACCAGTCCACCGGTGAGCCCTCTGGTGTCGTACGGGCCTATGATGTTAACAGCGGTGAGCTGGCGTGGGCCTGGGATATGGGGCGCACTCCGCCGACAGCGCCGCTTAAGCCCGGCGAGAACTATACCCGTGGGACGCCGAATGGTTGGGGAACCTATACCGCAGATGCGCAACTGGGCCTGGTTTATATTCCGTTAGGCAATGCCACGCCTGATTATTATGGTGCGGGTCGCCGCCCCTTTGATGACCGTTACTCCAGCGCCATTGTGGCGCTGGATATCCGCACAGGTGAGGAGCGCTGGCATTACCAGACGGTTCATCATGATGTATGGGACTATGACGTGCCCATTGGTCCAACGTTAATTGACCTGCCAGGTGATGGCGGTGAAACGATACCCGCGCTGGTGCAGACCACCAAAATGGGGCAGTTATTCTTACTTGACCGTCGAACGGGCAAACCACTGGCGCAGGTTAACGAAAAACCTGTTCCACAGCGTCCCTCACTGCCGGGCGAGCGATTATCCCCGACACAACCCGATTCCGTGGGGATGCCGGATCTCTCTCCGGCTGATTTACGCGAAACCGACATGTGGGGCGCCACGCCGTTTGATCAGCTCTGGTGCCGCATTCAGTTCCACCGTTATCGCTATCAGGGCAAATTTACGCCGCCCGCAGAGGGCACCTCCATTGCCTATCCGGCATTTGACGGGGTGATCGACTGGTACGGCGCCTCTGTCGATCCGCGTCATCATGTCCTTATTGCCAACACCAGCTATATCCCGTTCACCATGCAGGTCATGAAGAGCGAGGAGGCGATTAAGCAGGGGTTAATGCAGAAATGGGTCGGCTGGGGCAGTGGAAAACCCTATCCCAAACCGAAAGAGTTTTCTGTCGGGCCGCAATATGGCACCCCCTGGGCGGCAATCGTTAAGCCCTGGCTGGGGGCGCTGGACGCCCCGTGTAACGCGCCGCCGTGGGGGAAAATTTATGCCATCGACCTGGTAAGCAAAAAAGTTATCTGGGAACGTCCGGCGGGAACCACCCGCGATATGAACATTTTCGGCACGCATACCAATCTGCCTCTGCCGACGGGGATTTTTATGATGGGGGGAAATGTCATTACACAAAGTGGGCTGATTTTTACCGGCGCTACTGCGGATGATTACCTGCGTGCATTTGATGAAGCCAGTGGCAATGAACTCTGGCGCGCGCGGCTTCCTGCGGGAGGGCAGGCGACGCCGATGACCTATCAGGGCGATGACGGCAAACAGTATGTGGTCATTGCTGCGGGTGGGCATGGTGGTCTGGGTACCCGCTCCGGAGATGCATTAATGGCGTATGCCTTACCGTAATTAAACAGTGTTTAATCACGATATCCGCGTTCCCGTATTTGACTTTCACAGGCCTGCTTATTCAGCAGGTCTGTTTTATCGGGTCACTGGAGGTGCCCAATGTAACCCTCTTATCTGTTTGCTTTAATTGGTGCATAAGCCATACGCAATAATCCAACAAGCGTAACGGTATTTCAGATTTAACGTAGCGTTTGCCGCCTGGCATATTTTTTAACAAGACGTCTATAGTTACTCTCTTAGTGAAAACAGGAGGAGACTTGTATGCAGTATATTGAAAAAGATGATCCCCGCGAAGCACCTGAGTCCGGTGATAAAAAACCAGATCCGGTTAAAAAATAGAAGGGTGTAAAGGCCACGTTGGGTGGCCTTTTATAACTCGCGCTATTTTTTATTTGTGTTAACTTTATGTTTAATATTATTTTTTAATTTCAATGCCGTTATTTTAGATGAGTGTAAAAGCATAGTTACCTCAGTGAGCATGGGGGGTGTTATTGCGGTATATCATTTTATTTATTGGGATATCGCATTTCCCGTTTCGCTTCGTAACGTTTAGTCATACTCTTTTTTAGAAAAATATCGTTTTATTCACTACGCACAGAAACAGAATATTTCCTGATTTGCCACGCGTTTATGCAGAGACTATTTTTAAATTCCACAACAGATACGTCACCCATGGCTTGAGTGCAGTCGCGTTATTTATCGGAATGAGACGTAACGCATTTACCGAAACGGGAGTGCGCGTACATGACTGGTCTGAGGAAGCAAAATGAGCCTGCAAAAATGTACCGTAATTTACGATGGCAAGGCCCTTGTCGGCCCGGCGGATATACCCCTTATCGATTTTCTTGATGCCTGTCATATCTCCTTGCCCCACGTCTGCTATCACCAGGCGCTGGAGCCGCTGCAAACCTGCGATGTCTGTTGGGTTGAACAGGAGGGATCGCTGGTCAGAGGCTGTACGATACGCACCCGTGATGGGATGGTCATTAATAGCGCTGACCAACGTGCGCGTGCCGCCAGAGAGGAGGGAATGGATCGCCTGCTGGCAAAGCACGAACTCTATTGTACCGTCTGCGAACACAATACCGGCGACTGCACGCTGCATAACACCATGGTGGACATGCATATCCCTATCCAGCGTTACGCTTTTCAGCGTAAGCCTTATGTGAAAGACGAATCCAATCCGTTTTACACTTATGATCCCGACCAGTGCATTCTCTGCGGGCGCTGCGTGGATGCCTGTCAGAACGTTGAAGTTAACGAGACATTGAGCATCGATTACACAATGGAACATCCCCGGGTGTTATGGGATGGCGGCAACCGTATTGCGGGTTCCAGTTGTGTCAGTTGCGGTCACTGTGTCACGGTGTGCCCTTGCAATGCGCTGCTCGAAAAAACCATGCAGCCCGATGCCGGCCCGTTCACCTCAATGCGTCAGTCCCTGAAACGCCCGCTAATTGATGTTATCAAAACGCTGGAAAACGCCACCGGTGCTGAAATTATTTCCGGGATTTCGGTTATTGATACCCATCTGCGACAGCCGGAGATCAAACGAACAAAGACGGTCTGCACCTACTGCGGTGTGGGATGCAGTTTCGAAATGTGGACCCGCGACCGGCATCTCCTTAAAGTCCAGCCGGTGATTGATGCGCCGGTGAATGGCATTTCGACCTGTGTGAAAGGCAAGTTCGCCTGGGATTTCATCAATAGCCCGGAACGCCTGACCACGCCGCTTATTCGCGAAAATGACCGCTTTCGTCCGGCAAGCTGGGAGGAGGCGCTCACCCTGGTGGCGCAACGCCTGTTGGCTATCCGTGATGAAACCGGGCCGGACAGCATTGGCTTTATTGGCTCCAGTAAAGGCAGCAACGAAGAGGCGTACCTGACGCAAAAAATCGCCCGCCTGATCATCGGCACGAACAGCGTCGATAATTCATCGCGCTACTGCCAGAACCCGGCAACAGAGGGGCTTTTCCGCACCGTTGGTTATGGCGGCGATGCGGGCACAATACGCGACCTGGAACAGGCGGAACTGATCGTCGTTGTGGGCAGCAACACGGCTGAGAACCACCCGGTCATTGCCTCGAAACTGAAATCCGCGCGCAAACATCGCGGTCAAAAATGGCTGGTTATCGATCCGCGCCGTCATGAGATGGCAGAACGTGCCGATCTGCATTTGCGTATCCATCCGGGTACTGACCTGGTATGGGCGTCAGCGATGTCACGTTACCTGTTTGACCACGGCTATGCCGACGAGGCGTTTCTTGCCGCACGCGTCAATGACGTTGAGGCCTATCGCCGTTCCCTGGCGCCGTTTACCCTGGACTACGCTGCGCAAATTACCGGTATCCAGGAAAACCTGCTGCGTGAAGCGGGGGAGCTGATAGGCCAGGCGGGGAGTATGTGTATCCTGTGGGCAATGGGGATAACCCAACATAGCCATGGCGCGGATACCAGCACCGCCTTGTCTAACCTGCTGCTGGTCACCGGTAACTATGGACGCCCCGGAACCGGGGGCTATCCCATGCGTGGTCACAACAACGTCCAGGGGGCGAGTGATTTCGGCTGCCTGAAAAATTTCTATCCGGGGTACGAATCGGTCAGCGATCCGCAAGTACGTGAAAAGTGGGCGCGGGCATGGGGCGTGGCGCCAGAAAAACTCTCACTCGACGTGGGTGAGGACAATTTTATGATGGTCAAGCTGGCCGCCAGCAAGCAACTTCGCGCGATGTATGTTATCGGTGAAGAGACCGCCTTTTCAGACGCCGACACGACTAATGTGCATCAGGGCTTTACGGAGCTCGATTTCCTGGTGGTGCAGGATCTCTTTCTCAGTCGCACGGCGCAGTTTGCCGATGTGGTCCTGCCGGGGTGTCCGAGCGTGGAAAAGGAGGGCACCTTCGTCAATACCGAACGACGCATCCAGCGGTTTTACCCGGTGATGCCGCCGCTCGGCGACAGCCGTCCGGACTGGCTTATCCTCACACAGCTGGCCGCGAAGATGGGATATGACTGGGGCTATACCCATCCGGGGCAAATCATGGCCGAAGCCGCTAAGATTGCCGGAAGTTTTGCGGGAGTCAGCTACGAGCGCCTGGAAGGCTGGAAAACGCAGATTTGGCCAGTTAGCCCCGAGGGGGTGAGTACGCCGTTGCTCTATACCGACCGCTTTAAATTCCCCGACGGGCGCGCCCGTCTTTACCCTCTGAACTGGCAACCGCCTGCGGAAGAGGTTGACGCCGAATTTGACCTTATTCTCAATAATGGCCGCATGCTCGAACACTTTCAGTCGACCAACCAGAGCGGCAGAGGGGGACGGACGACCAGCCTCTCGCCCGAATGGTATGTGGAGGTCAGTCCCGAACTGGCGGCGGGACGCAGCCTGAATGAAGGCGACTGGGTCAGGTTGCGCTCCCGCAGGGGAACCCTTGACGTCCCGGTTGTCGTGACGGATCGGGTACAGGGTAACGTGCTTTTCATCTCTATCCATCAGGGTAAGCCGGGAATTAATCAACTGACCGGCGAGCATCACGATCCGGCGGTGAATACGCCAGCCTATAAAGAAATCGCCGTTCAGTTGCAGCCGCTGCAACGGCCTGCTCACCCTGGCCCCTTACCAGAACATAATTTCCGCCGCGGTAAACGCACCCCCATTAGCAAGGTGCCCGTGGAGGAGAAATGGCGCCGCGATGATTATGACGAGCCCCCGGCGCATGAACCACATCCGGAGAGATTCTGATGGCGAAATCGATAGAGTATCAGCCGGAACCGGCAAAAATCGGACCGGACGCCCACGAAGAACTGGAACGTCTGCTTGAGACCTTGCACCAGCATGGCGTATTGCGTTTAGTCAACGATTTGGTAGCGGCAAATAACGAGGTTGCGCAGGTTCTGGTGAAAGGGCTGCAACGCGAAGGCACACTCAATGTCATTCAGAATGTGTCGGTGATTGTCCTGGCGCTCTCCTCACTGCCACCGGACCGGGTCTATAAACTGGCCTTTGGCCTGCGGGATATGGCGGATGCGCTGAGCCAGCCTGAGCAGAACCCTGAGCAAAAAGCGCCGGGCGTGCAGGGGGTATGGAAAATGTTGCAAGATGACGACCTGTGGCGTTCGCTGCAGCCGGTTCTTAACGGGCTGAAGGCTTTTTCCCGCCGAATGGAGGAGCAGGTCGACAAGCCCATCTCTTCTTATACCGGCAAACCCAGCGACGCCTAGCATGAGCCCGGAAACCGCACTGTTGCTGGCGCGTGGTCAGTTTGCGTTTACCATCGGCTTTCATATTGTGCTGGCCGCCTTTACCCTTGGGCTGGCGCAATTCCTGATGGTGCTGGAAGGACTCTGGCTCTGGCGTAAACAGCAGGTCTGGCTGAGCCTCTGGCGCTACTGGAGCAAAATATTCGCCCTTAATGTGGCGGTTGGCGTGGTAACCGGTGTGGTGATGGAATTTTCCTTCGGCACCAACTGGAGCGGGCTGGCCAGCCGCACGGGGGCGGTGCTGGGCCCGATGCTCTATATGGAAGTGTTGGTGGCTTTCTTCCTGGAAGCCGGATTTATGGGGGTAATGCTGTTCGGTATGGGGAAGGTGCGCCCGTGGATCCACTTTATGGCCACCTCCATTGTGGCGTTGGGATCGTTCTTCAGCGCCTTCTGGATCCTTGCGGCAAATTCATGGATGCAGACACCGGATGGCTTTGTGATTGACGCTGAGGGGCGTTTTGAGCCCGTCGACTGGTGGGCGGCGATTATCAACCCCTCGTTTCCGTGGCGGATGGCGCATATGGTGGCGGCCGCCATGCTCGGCACTGCCTGTCTGGTGGCGGCCTGCGGCGCATGGCATTTGCTGCGTGATGCGCGCCATCCAGCGGCGCGACATATGTTTTCTCTCGCCATGTGGATGCTGGTGGTGATGGCCCCCCTGCAAATCGTGTTGGGCGATCTGCAGGGGGAAAACACGCGCGATCACCAGCCGGTGAAACTGGCGGCTATCGAAGGCAACTGGGATCCGCCACCGCCGGGCGAGGGCGAACCGATGCGCCTTTTTGCGATACCGGATATGGAGGCACGCCGCAACCGCTATGAAGTGGCGATACCGGATGTCGGCTCCCTCTATTTGCGCCACAATCTGCAGGGAACGATTCACAGTCTTAATCAGTACCGACGTGATGCGTTACCCTGGATTCCGCTGGTCTTCTGGTCTTTCCGGGTGATGGTTGGACTGGGGCTACTGATGGCCTTTGCCGGGATTGCCGGGCTGGTGGTACGCCTGCGCCGCCGTCTGTGGCATGCGCGCTGGCTGCTTCGCCTGATGGTATTGATGGCCCCGGCAGGGTTTGTCGCCATGCTGGCCGGGTGGGTTGTGACCGAAGCCGGGCGACAGCCATGGACCGTGTACGGCCTGCTGCGCACCTCTGAGAGCGTCTCGCCCGTATCGCCATCGCTGGCGCTGGGATCGCTGGTATGTATTGTGACGGTTTATCTCGCGCTGTTTGGGCTCGGGCTGTGGTTTTTGCTGCGCATATTGTCACGCCCGCCGCAACCGGACGAAGAGGGGGCGATGCCGGATGTCGCCAGAAGGGCAGGGGAGGGGATAAAGGATGAATGAACTGCTGGGTTTTCCCTGGTTACAGACCCTCTCTGCCGCGGCACTGGTCGGTAGCCTGTGGGTCTATGTTTTACTGGACGGCGCCGATTTAGGGGCGGGCATGTTATGCGCATTCCAGCGCGATGCCGCCGCCCGCCATCAGCTTAACCTCTCCCTGCTGCCCGTGTGGGATGGTAATGAAACCTGGCTGGTACTGGCGGCAGGTGGTCTGTTGGGGCTCTTTCCGCTGGCTTACGCCATTATACTTAGCGCGCTGTATGTGCCGGTCTTTACGCTGCTGCTGGCGCTTGTGGCGCGTGGCATGGCTATTGAATACCGGCACTACGCGCCACGCCTTTTTGACGCGATGCTGGTGGTCGGGTCGCTACTGGCAAGCGCGTCTCAGGGCGTCATTGTGGGCAGTCTGATTACAGGCATCCCCAACGACGGTCAACAATTTACCGGAACTGGCCGGGAATGGCTTAAACCCTTCCCGCTCTTTTGCAGTATGGCCCTCATTACAGGCTACTGCCTGATGGGGGCCGGATGGCTGAACTGGCGTTGCAGCGGAAAGGTCGAAGCGCGTGCCAGAGGCATCATTCCCTGGTTGAGCGCATTGACGATAGTCCTTGTGACCGGGCTACTGCTCTGGACCCTTTTTCTGCATGAAACCTGGCGGCAGCATCTTCTCAACCCCTGGCTATGGGGGCCGTTAATTGCCGTTGCGGCGGCCGGGCTTGTCCTGCTGTGGATTGGCCTTACACGCCGCCATGGGTTCTTGCCAATGGCGGCCATTCAGATACTGGTCAGTTGCGCATTCGCCGCGTTGGCCTTTACCTTGTTCCCTTTTATTGTGCCCGTGAACCTGGTTATTCAACAGGCGGCGGCACCGGTGAAGACACAACAGTTCCTTCTCATCTGCTTTGGCCTGTTGGCACCGATAACCTTAGCCTATAACACTTGGGCGTTTCGCGTATTTAGCGGCAAGATTCATTAACCCTTCGCCAGGAAATATCCGTCATTCCTGTCTTGAACGGTAAATATATTTAAAAAAAAGATTCCGCTGCGCTTGTTGTTTTTATTTTATTAGCTAACTGGGAGGGCGTTAAATGGAAATTTTATTTTGTTCTATGCTTTATATTCTTAACAGATAAATAAGGTGATGAGTAATCAATGCGGCCTTAATAAAGGGCGGCAGATAATTCAGATTAATACGCAAAATTTACCGTTCTGTTTATTCGACGCCGTTAATCAGGAGACGCGCCTATGAAAGCACTCACTTATCATGGACCTCATAACGTTAAAGTTGATACGATGCCCGACCCCGGCCTTGAAGCCCCTGATGATATTATTTTGCGGGTAACCGCAACGGCTATTTGCGGCTCAGATTTACATCTCTATCACGGTAAAATACCTGGCACCCATCATGGCGATATTTTTGGTCATGAGTTTATGGGTGAAGTGGTTGAAGCGGGCCCGGAAGTAAAAAATGTCAGTCCTGGCGATCGGGTTGTTATCCCGTTTGTGATTGCCTGCGGCGACTGTTTTTTCTGCCGACTGCAGCAATACTCCGCCTGCGAAAATACCAACAGCGGGAAGGGCGCTGCCCTTAACCGCAAGAGCATCACCCCCCCTGCGGCCCTGTTTGGCTACAGTGACCTTTATGGTGGTATTCCCGGCGGACAGGCGGAGTACGTCCGTGTTCCGAAAGCGAATACCGGTCCCTTCAAAGTCCCCGCCCACTTACCGGATGAAAAAGTGCTGTTCCTTTCCGACATCCTGCCAACGGCCTGGCAGGCCGTGAAAAATGCGGAGATAAAACAAGGGGCGAGCGTGGCAATCTACGGCGCCGGGCCGGTGGGGTTACTGACAGCGGCGTGTGCGCGACTGAATGGTGCCGAGCAGATTTTTATGATTGATCACAATGACTATCGGCTGGCGTTTGCCCAACAACGCTATGGTGTTATTCCCATTAATTTCGATAAGAATGACGATCCTGCCGCCTGGATAATTGAAAACACGGCGGGCCATCGTGGTGTCGATGCCGTGATTGATGCGGTGGGCTTTGAAGCGAAAGGGAGCCTGACCGAAACTGTCATGAGCAACCTCAAGATTGAAGGCAGTAGCGGCAAAGTTCTCCGGCAAGCCATTGCGGCTGTGCGCCGTGGCGGTATTGTGAGCGTACCTGGCGTCTATGCCGGTTTTATCCACGGCTTTATGTTTGGCGATGCCTTTGATAAAGGGTTGACCTTCAAAATGGGCCAAACCCATGTCCATGCTTTCCTGCCTGATTTGCTTGAGCTGATTGACAAGGGACACCTTTCTCCGGAGGAGATCGTGACTCATCATCTCTCCCTTGACGAGGCGGCGAGAGGATATGAAATCTTCGATAAGCGCCAGGAAGAGTGCCGTAAAGTTATTCTGGTTCCGGGTCTGGCCGCAGAAAAAGCGACCCTCTAACGGAAGATGGCGGTAGCCTGCGCTATCGCCTTTTTATTAACAGGAGGTGAATGATGACGACACCCGCTCTGTCTATCGCCAACGAACTGGGGCGATTATTAACTGAAAAGAAATTAAGACTGACCACGGCAGAATCCTGCACCGGTGGGCTGGTCGCCTCGGCGCTCTGTGCCGCGGACGACACGCCTTCGTTTTATGGCAGTGGATTTATTACCTATACGGATGGCGCCAAGATCACGATTCTGGGCGTCAAAGAAGAGACGATTTCAGCCCATACCGCTGTCAGTGAACAGACGGTGAGAGAGATGGCCTGTGGCGCTATCGACCGTTCCGGGGCGGATGTCAGCCTTGCCATCAGCGGTTATGCCGGACCGGATGGCGGCGAGGACGGAACCCCTGTCGGGACGGTCTGGTTTGCCTGGCAGCTTCCTGACGATGTTGTTGTCGCCAAAGTAAAATGTTTTGCGGGCGATAGCGAGTCGGTGATAAAACAGGCAACGAGTTACGCATTAGGAAGCTTAATCATGCTCTTAACGGATAATCAGTAAGCGCCTCTCGTTAATCAGGTATGAAGGCCTGCCATCGACATCAATAATTTAATTACTGTGCTGGCGATAAATAAGGCCAGCACACTGCCAAACCACAATGAAATAAACCAGGTGATTTTTTTCGCTGTGCCGCTTTGTCTACTGTTCATTAATGATAGCCCTCCCCGTGCTCAATTTTTCCGCGAAACACGTAATAGCTCCAGAAGGTGTAGACAAGGATCACGGGAATAATCAGTAACGCGCCCACCAACATGAATCCCTGACTTTGCGGCGGCGATGCCGCCTGCCATAACGAAATATCGGGCGGAATAATATTTGGCCAGATACTGATGCCGAGTCCGCTAAAACCAAGAAAAATTAAACCCAATGTCATCACAAAAGGCAGGGTATGATGATGCGGATTAGGTAATGTCCGCCACAGACCGACGCTTAAAATCAGTACCAGTAAAGGTACGGGCGCAAAAAACCAGAGATTTGGCAAACTGAACCAGCGCGTCGCAATTGCAGGGTGAGTCAGCGGTGTCCAGAGACTGACGATCGCCATGGCCAGCAGCAAGCCCAAAAGTAAAGTCCTGGCAGCAACGCGCATTTTATGCTGCAAGGCGCCCGCGCTTTTCATCACCAGCCAGCTTGCGCCAAGCAGACCATAAGTCACCACGAGTCCGAGACCGCAGAACAGGTTAAATGCTGTTAGCCAGTCCAGCGCGCCGCCGCTAAAGGTTCGGCCGGTAACGGTGAAACCATTGATCACCGCGCCAACGACCACCCCCTGAGTAAACGTGGCAAGGAACGAACCAGCAAGGAATGCATTATCCCAGAAAGGCTTATGACGAGGCGTCGCTTTAAAGCGAAACTCAAAGGCAACGCCGCGAAAAATGAGGCCAATGAGCATAAGCGTGAGGGGAATAGCCAGTGCGTCGGTGATCACGGCATAGGCGAGAGGGAAGGCCCCAAACAGCCCGGCGCCGCCGAGCACCAGCCAGGTTTCATTGCCATCCCAGACCGGTGCGACGCTATTGACCATGATGTCCCGTTCCCCCTCGTCCTTGATCAGCGGGAACAGAATGCCAATGCCCAGATCAAAGCCATCCATCACGATATACATCAGGGTGGCGAAGACAATAATAACAAACCAGATAAGCGATAAGTCGATACCCATTATTTTCTCTCCCCGGTTTGCAAGCTTTCGCCAGCCGCTGAGAGCGGGCGTGCAGGTCTGCCGTCGGTAGGGTGCGCATCCCAGGGCTGCGGCCCTTTTTTGATCAGGCGCGCGATATAGCCATACCCCACACCAAAGACGGAGGTGTAGACGATAATAAAGGTCGCCAGACTCAGGCTCATTTGCAATGTGCTGTGTAAGGAGACAGCGTCAATCGTGCGCAGGAGACCGTACACCACCCAGGGTTGTCGGCCTGACTCCGTCGTCACCCATCCGGCAAGGAGGGCGACAAGGCCTGCCGGGCCCATCCACAGCGCGAAATGCAAAAATGGCCTTGAGGTATACAAACGGTGTCGATATCGCAGCCACAGCGACATTATACCCAGCGCAATCATCAGTAATCCCATCCCGACCATCAGGCGAAAAGACCAGAAAACAATCGTGGAGTTTGGCCTGTCTGCTTTTGGAAAGTCTTTTAGCGCCGGAACCTGTTCATGCAGAGAATGGGTCAAAATCAGGCTGCCCAGTGCGGGAATGGCAACAGCGTAACGTGTCCGTTCTTGCTCCATATCCGGCAAACCGAAAAGCAATAAAGGCGTGGCTTCACCGGGCGGATTTTCCCAGTGCCCTTCAATGGCGGCGATTTTGGCCGGTTGATGTTCCAGCGTGTTGAGTCCATGCATATCGCCTACAAAAGCTTGCACCGGGGCTACCACCAGCGCCATCCACATCGCCATCGAAAGCATCTTTCTGATGGCAGGGGTGTCATTACCACGCAATAAGTGCCAGGCCGCCGAGGCGCCGACAAAGAGGGCGCTACTTAAGAAGGCGGCAATCGTCATATGCAGCAAACGGTACGGGAAGGAGGGATTGAAGATGACGGCAAACCAGTCGGTGGGCACCACCTGACCATTAACAATCGAAAAGCCTTGTGGCGTATGCATCCAGCTATTAGAGGCCAGGATCCAGAAAGTGGACATCAATGTGCCGAGCGCCACCATACAGGTAGCAAAAAAGTGCAGACCCGGGCCTACCTTGTTCCAGCCGAAGAGCATCACCCCTAAAAAACCGGCTTCAAGGAAAAAGGCCGTTAAGACTTCATAGGTCAGCAAGGGACCGGTAATGCTGCCGGCAAACTGGGAAAACCCACTCCAGTTGGTCCCGAACTGATAGGCCATCACCAGACCGGACACGACCCCCATCCCAAAGTTAACCGCAAAAATTTTTAACCAGAAATGATACAACGCGCGCCAGTCAGGATTTTTGGTCTTCAGCCATAACCCCTCCAGTACCACGAGATAGCTGGCAAGCCCAATCGTGATAGCCGGAAAGAGAATGTGAAAAGAGACCGTAAAGGCGAATTGTATTCTTGCCAGATGGAAGGCATCTAATTCCAACATCGCGATCCCCTTATCAAAAAAACACCCCTTAGCTAAGGGGTGAATAACACAGGCATGCGACTGCAGATGTTATTTGGGTTGTGGTTCCCCGTCTCCGAGTTCGGCGCCGGTAAGGGGGTCGACAGAAGGGTCGGATTGCGTACGTTTCGTCATCGCTTTAACCAGCGCCTGTTGCTCTTTACTGAGGGTGACAGAGGCCAGGCCATCGCCGCCGTCAACGGCGGGTTGCGGATCGGCAACATACTCAAAGTTTTCATCGCTATTCCAGCTGCCACGCGGGTCATCCCCTTCGGACATGTTGTAATAGACGTTGGTGTATTGCTCGATAGGCGGCAATTTGCCCGGCGGGAAATTGTTGCGAATCGAATACAACGCTTTCTCGAAGGAGAGCATATGCGCGGCTTCACGGGTCATTAAGAAACTCAGCGCGTCTTTCACACCCGGATCGTCGGTGACGTTAATCAGACGTTCATAGATAATTTTGGCGCGCGCCTCGGCAGCGATATTAGAACGCAGGTCTGCCGTGACTTCGCCGATGGTATCAATATAAGCCGCAGTCCAGGGATAACCCGCTGAGTTTGTTAAGGCCGGGCCGCCGCCGTAGAGCAGGGAGGTGACATGGCTGTCATTCCCATTCTGCGTTAATGAACGATAAAGCTCAGCTTCGTTCTCCGTCCCTTCTGCCAGCTCGCCTTTAGCGCCTTTATTGAGCATGCCAACCAGGGAGCCGATGATTTCGAGGTGGCTTAACTCCTCGGTCGCGATATCCATGAGCATCTCTTTGCGACCGACGTCATCATCACCCAGCCCCTGGGTGAAATAACGGCAGGCTGCGGCTAATTCGCCTTGCGGTCCGCCGAACTGTTCCAGTAACAGATTGGCAAGGCCGGGGTTTGGTTCACTGACGCGAACGGTATATTGCAGCTGTTTAACGTGTCGAAACATAGTGTCTCCTGATGTGGCGTGTTATTTTTTCGCTTCGACGCCGTCGGCGGCATCACGCAGTAAAAATTGTTCGGTCACATCCGGCAGATGCTTAAATGCCCAGTCGGCCATTGCCTCTTCCTGGGCGAGGATTTGCTCGAAGGTCGCCACGCTTGCAACATCGCCGACCTTTTTTGCCGCGCTGATTAAAGAGGTATAACAGGCGATTTCGAACTGCTCGAAAACGTAGCTGCTAATCGCCCCTTTTACGATCTCGTCAGAGGCAAACATGCCGCCTGCGGCCTGACCCATAGCGCTCATTTTGCTGGTGGCATCTTTCATGATGGAGCGGTTAATGCCGTTGCGATCAAGTACCTCTTCGAGAAGGGTAATTTGCCCCTGAGTCTCCGTCAGATGCTGTTCAATTCGCGCACGCAGGTCCGGATAATTATCGATACGTTTGCTCATGGCGCTGAGCATTGACTCGGCCTGTTTTTCCATCGCGTGGGCATCGCGCAACCAGTCGTGATAATTCTCTTGTGGGGTCATGTTCTTTTCCTTTCATCGTCATTTTTACTTACCAGTAATTGAAATTAAGCGAATGAATTACGACGGTGTTTATTTACCTTCGGCTTTCTTATTAATCGATGAAGTTGCAATTTTGGTCAGGAGATTGTCGGTGGTTTTTTCTTCTTCGAGCGTCGCGGAAAGCAGGTCATGTGCTTTTTTAAGGCCTAACTGGCTTGCCAGCGTACAGAGCGTGCCGTAAGAAGCAATTTCATAGTGTTCCACTTTCTGCGCAGCGGCAATAAGCCCGGCATCACGAACACTCCCTTTCTCTGTCGCTTCGATGACTTCACCTGCTTCCTCAATAAGCCCTTCCATCGCATGGCATTTCATGCGCTTGAGCTTAATATTCGGCTCGGCTTCAATGAGTTGATCGAGACGTTCAATTTGTCCCTGCGTTTCTTCATAATGTTTTTTAAACGCATCAGCGAGCTCAGGGTTAGATGATTCGCGGGCAAGTTTCGATAATGCACGAGTGAGCTGTTTTTCTGCGCTATAAATATCTGAGAGACTATGGATAAAGAAATCGGTTAGTGAGTTGATCTGCATAAATATTACCCTCGATGTCAGCGAAAATAATAGCGAGTCGAATCCGACTCGCTATCAATATTGCTATTTAACTAAATGTTAAATATTGAAAATCGGTGAAAACTTAGTTACCCGATTTGCGGCCGCCGCCATGGCTTTGCTGACCGCCTTTCTTACCTGCTTCAGAGGCGCGTTGTGGGTCGTTTTTGAAATTACCGCCACTGTGTTGACCACCTTTACGACCTGCTTCGGATGCTTTTTCACGATTTTCTGCGAAATTACCAGAACCGCCACGATGTTCAGCCATGTTATTTCTCCAGTTTCGTTGTTTAAATAAAACGACATATTTGCATCTCATGTCGTCGGTGTTCGTATTCAAAATTAGCCGAGTACTGAAATTAGTCAAAGCGAAGCGGGAAACTTATTTATGACCGAGAATTAATCAGTTGCTTTTATTTTAAGCGTTAGTGGTATTTCGCATATATCTTTTCAAATAAGGGGGTTAACTCATTTTTCAATGCAAAAGAATTAATAACCTGCGTTACCATCTATCAAAACCAGGGATCCAGGCGGCTTTTCTTGACATTAATTGACATTTCTCGCCCATTATTTATCTGCGATTGATAACGTATTTTAATGTTTTTAAGACTAATCTCAGAGGATCGCTATGTGAATAAATTATTGAAAAATGACGGAGATACTCATTTGGTGGTGGTGTGTGCATTGCGTGTCAGTGGGAGAGAAAGGTTCTGATTGAAGACGATAATTGATAGAGGGTGTACCCCGACTGGAGAAGGGAAATGGCCCTGCGTTTGCGGGGCTACAAACCTTATACAGGGTTGCGCTCAGACAGCGCCTGATCACATCTGTATATTAGAAAGACGTGATCGGCAACGTGACGGTATTGTCCCGATAAAATGCGAGAGTATCAGTGAGCCAGTGGGATCAAATAAGTGAAGCCAGGGCGTTATTAACGTACGTGGAGAAGCGGGGGGATACGCAGAAACCGCAATACCCGTCGCGGTTACTCTCCTTCATTGGGTAATTTACGGTTGGCTACATATTGCACCAGCCGTAACTGCAAAGGGGTAAGACGAAGCGGTATATCGTCGTTGTTATAGTAATGAATGGTGATGATACCTTGAGAATAAACGACAGCATTTTCTGCTATGTCTGATTCATTCTGTTGCGGCGTGCCTTTTACTGACATGAAAAACTCTCTTGTTTTTTACGATTGCGCGGCGAGTATGTTGCAATATTATGACTGACGGCTTCATGTGATAAATCCTGGATTGTCAGATGGTTTAACGTTATCTGTAAAGTTGTGAGTATGTTTCTAAATAATAAACGAGCCGTTAGTGGCTCGTTTATTAAATATCGGTCAGAGCTGGATCTTCAGAAGGTAAAGCGAACAATTATTTTTTGTCGCCGCTGTGGCTGTTCTGGCCACCTTTTTTACCCGCTTCAGATGCACGTTCAGGATCATTTTTAAAATTCCCGCCGCTGTGCTGACCACCTTTTTTTCCTGCTTCTGAGGCTTTCTCACGATCTTCTGCGAAATTACCTGAACCACCTCTATGTTGTTCCGCCATTTTATATCTCCCGTATGGGTTTTAATATAATCGATACGGCAATATATACCGTATCAATCGCGTTCAGGAATTAACTCTAGTTGTTCTTATAAATTCGTCAAAGCGTAGCGCGGAAACATTTGGTCGTAAAGATAACGGATATTTTCTGTGATTTATCGCAATAAAAAGTTGCATTACAAATAAAAGTTTATTGAATCAATGGAATTGGCGCGAAAGTGTATGCAGTGATATTGATTACATGTGTTATTGGTTGTGGGATGTTGCTGATTTTCTATGCTCTAAAAGTCGCATTTATACAAATCTTTACAAATGATGCAGGAATAAATTCTACGCTCAGTAAGGACGGTATAGTAAACCGATGGTCTGGTGGATCTGCGATTCTCTGTTTTGATTTGCTACGCTGTTTAATACGCCGTTGCCGAGCGTGACATCGGAACATAAGAAGTTGATTTTGCGTGAGAGGGCGGATTTCAGAAACGGTGATTCGCCCATCAACATGAGGAGACGAATATGCATTCCGAACATCAGGATTGTATTGATGCCTGTTATCAATGTGCCATAGCCTGCGAGCACTGTGCCGCAAGCTGTCTGAACGAAGACGACCTTGCGATGATGCGCGCTTGCATCAAGCTGGATGTGCAGTGTTCCGCCCTGTGTCGCCTGGTGGCCCAATTCATGACGCTGGAAAGCGATTATATTATGCCGCTTTGCCGTATTTGCGTGGATGTCTGCAGAGCATGTGCCGAAGAGTGTGGCAAGCATCAGCACGCACATTGCCAGCAATGCGCTCAGGCCTGTCGGACCTGTGCGCAAGCGTGTCTGCAAATGGTCGCCTGACACCGGGGTAAGAAAACCGCGGTATTTCGTTATCCTGGAACTGTGCCTTCCCCTTGCCGGGAAGGCTATTTCCCGTTTTGTACCTCAGGAAGATCCTCGCCATATTCCCGAATATAGTGATGGTGCGCGGCAATTTTCTGCTGTAATGCCTCCAGAATATCCTCTACATTTTCCTGCAAAGACGGCATGTCATATCAAAGGGCGTGGTGGTGGTGCCTTCTTCCATAAAACCGCGAACCTGAAAATTTTGATGATTATTACGCAGATACGTGAGCCGCTGAAGGAGACTCGGATAGCCATGGAAGGCAAAGATAACCAGTTTATCACCTGTAAAAAGGGTATCGAATGCCACTTCACTCAGCCCATGCGGATGCTGATCCTGTGTCTGTAGTGCCATTAAATCCACCACGTTCACCGCCTGTATGCGCAGTGCCGGGAGATAGCGGCGCAGAAGGTCGACGGCGGCAGTCAGCGCTGGGTTATCGAACACGGCGCCGAAAGCATGCGCAAGCGAATAATCCAGCTCGCCCCTTCGTTAATGGAGCCGGGCGTTTCCGGTGCGGCAAGGGCCTGGCCGTTTTAGGCTTACAAATGGGATCAGGGGATATTCTGATAAGCCATCTGTTGGGCGCCCGTATCAAGCTGCTGTTGCACCGCGTCGATATCTTTTTTCATAGCGGGGTCATCTTTGTCATCATCGCGCATTTTACGTTTGACCATCGACAGCAATGCGCGCAGCTCACGCTCGACATCTTTTAACAGTTGCGCGTCTTTATGGCGCGAATCGCGCTCCTGCAATTGTTCGCGGATCCCGCTATAAATCGACTTCATGCTGCTGGCGCGATTATCCGTTTCGCTGCCATCGCTCGCTGGTTCGTCGTCTGCCGGGTCCTCAATGGAGGACTGCGCGCCAGCAAGCGTAGCGGTTTTGCTCCCGGCGTCACCGTCGGTCAGAGACTGGATAGCGCTATAAGCCGCCGTACTGCCGGGAGGGGTGGCGGTGCTGTCACTTTGCCCGAGTTGCGATGCCGCCTGACCCAACTGGGCCGAGAGTTGTTTGAGCTGTTTAAGGATGTATGCCGAGGCGTGGCCAAAACGCATCAGCAAGGCTTTCAGACGCTCGATTTCACGCTTTATCGCCTCCAGTCTGGAGCGCGCGTCGGCTTTGCGCGAGGCGGCGCTGAACTCATCTAACCGGTTAAGGGCTTCAAGGTCGTCCTGGAGACTGGCGAAGTAATCTTTCGCCTGCTGGCTTAATGAGACCGTACTGTCAGCAGGAGGGGGTGTCTGTTCGGGAAGCGGGCTTGCTGAATTTTGCTCGCGGTTTCGGGACGTCGTGTCCAATGTCGCGGTGGATAACAAAAAGCGGGCATTACCTGTCAGGGTTGGTCGTAGCATGCGTATCACTCCGGAGGTCCATTTTTTCTATTAACGGCACGCTCAGCGGATGCTTTAACAACATTCGCATCCTCTCAGGGCAATTACGCCGTGAAAGGATGCGAAAAGCAGAGAAAATCACGGTTGTGGCGGAAACTGTCCTAACTGCATAAATAAACCGAGCCAGTCTTCCATATGCCAGGTGGTCGTAATACGCTCACCGTTAAGCTGATGCATTTCATGCAGGCGAATGCTCACTGCTTTGCCCGTTGCGGCAATACCCATAAAGGTGCCTTTATGCGTGCCGGTTATCTCGGCGCGAACGGCAATCTGGCCCGGCACCTGAATTAAATCATGTATAACGATGCGAACGTCCGGGAACGCCTCGGCAAACATAGCAATGATCGGCTTAAGTCCTTCTGGTCCTGGACCCTGGCCGGGCGCTAACGGGATATCCGCCCAGTCTGCGGTGACGGCCTCATTGACTAAGTCCGGCTGTTGCAGGCTAAAGGCCTGATAGAGCGTTTCGACGGCTTTACGTTCTGTCAAAAGACGATGGGCGATTTCATGATTGTCTGACATTGTTTTACCTCTGGCTGGGGTGCTTTTTTTTAGCGAAAACTGTATTGCGCCGTCAGTATCCCATCGGCAAGTGTTATAAATGAAATAGATAACAGATATAGAGGAATATTCGTTCTATGGATTTTAGAGGGCTTGATCTGAATCTGCTGGTGGCCTTCGATGCCCTGATGGAAGAACAGAATGTGACCCGTGCGGCCATTCGGGCTTCGGTGAGCCAGCCTGCCATGAGCGCGGCACTGTCGCGCCTGCGAACACATTTTGCCGACCCGCTCTTTATTCGCAGCGCATCTGGTCTGGTGCCGACCGCCAGGGCGAAGGAGATTGCGATTCACGTGACGAAAGCGCTACAGGAGCTGACACACCTGCTGACGCCGGATGACGACTTTGCGCCGCACGAGAAAAAAATCGCCTTTACGCTGGGGATGTCTGAGTACCCGACGATGGTGTTGCTGCCGGGCATCATGCGCACTATCAGCCAGCACGCGCCTGGGGTAACCCTTCATGTGCACACCTTTGTCGATCGCGATGAGGCAGTGTCGATGCTCGATGCCGGCAAAGTCGATCTGGTTATCGGCATTGCGCCCACTCAGTCGGAGAGCCGAATTCTTTCACAGCCGCTTATCAGCGATGAGTTTGTGACCCTGGTGCGAGGTGACAGCGACGCGGCGCGCAACGGCATGACGCTCGAAACCTACCTCAGTATGGGACACATCCTTGTGTCGCCGGAGGGGAATCATTATGGCCTCGTGGATGAGTGGCTCCGGGCCAGAGCGTTACGCCGGGAGATTCGCCTGACGTTACCCGTCATGGTCGCCGTCTCCTCAATTGTTCAACAGACAAATTATGTCGCGACAGTACTCAGGCGTAGCGTGCTCGCCAGCGAGCAGAGTAAGGACGTGGTGATGCTTACGCCGCCCGTCGAATTGCCCGCCATTCAGTTCAATTTGCTCTGGCATCGCCGTTCCGATGGCGGCAGTGCGCAAAAATGGCTACGCAAACTGATTTGCGCGTACGCCAGTGAACTGATGTAAAGAGTGGGATGTTGTTAACCCCAGTCCAGCCCGCGCGGTGAACTCGAAAAACCGACGTCACGCAACAGGGTAAAAAGCGGCATCTGGCGCACCGGGGTGTCGTTAATCTCTTCCAGCGTGAAGTGCAGACGCGGCTCTCGCCGAAGCGCAACCGCCAGCGCCCGGAAGACTTGTCCGACAATCGCGTCGTCATCGTCTGGCCAGACAATCATTTTCTTTCCACCCTGGGCAAGGTAGAGACGCAGTATCCCCCCGGCAATCACAATCAGGGCGCCGTTGCGGCGAGTGGGAACCAATGAGGAGACATGAGACGGCCATGGCAGTTGCGTACCGAAGGGGTTCGCCGGATCGCTGGCAGACAGCGCGACCGGCGTGAAGAGGGCTTTCTCGGGTTTAATCGTCGCCAGCTCGCGCAGGCGATCGATGGTCAGACGTTCGGCAAATTGCGTACCGCCCATACCTTCCACAAAACGTCCGCGCAGGATACGTCCGACATCTTCCATGTTGCGATAAACGGTCTGCATCGCCGGAAAGCCGCCAGGCAGATTCTCCATCATGACCGCCCGTCGGCTCACTATCCCATAGCGGTCGAGCATATTATCCGCCAGCGCAAGTAACCATTCCGTGTCATTGAGCTTATCAGCGTGCAGTAACGACCAGCGCCCGGCAAGCGTCGGCGTGCTCAATGACATCTGTCTCGGCAGAGGCGCGCGAGGGGCCAGCGCAGGGCGCCCGCGCCGGCTTCGAACACGACGTTGAGATGAGGGGCGAGGCGAGCTTCCGGCGCGAGATAGCGCGCGCAGAGGCGACCAGATATCGGTGGTGATATACCCCTGCCAGACCAGCCCCCACAACGCTTCGTGCAGGGCATCAGCCGTCAGCGACAGTGTTTCATCGCCAGGGGCGCGACGCGATTCGATAAGCGCGCTGAGCTGATGGGCGAACCAGGCCCCGCCATGAGACAGTGCGCCCAGGATAGCCTGCTGGAGCGGCGAGAGAGTGGTGCTGTCTTGCGGCATGATAAGAGTTTCCGCAGCATATTCCTGGATATGCAGGGCGACCAGCCCGTCATCGTCGCCGAGTTTTTTCTGCCCGGACCAGATCACTTCGCCGGTGGACAGCAGCTCATCCAGCATCTCCGGAGCGTAGTTTCGCACGCGAGCGGGTAAAATCTGGCTTTCCCACAGTGTTGCCGGTAAGCCCAGTCCGGCCAGTTGCTCGATAACGCGCAGGACACCGTCAACGCCTTCAAACACGCCGCCAGAGAGGTCGCTATGAAACGCCGGGCTGCCATCCGATCCCGCAAGCAGTCCCTGACGCTCCAGCAGCAGGCGGGTAAAGGCCGTCGCCGGTGCCGGACGTGTCGCTTCACGGGCGGCCTGCAGCGAGCGGATACGCAGGCGACGGAAAATCTCTTCGCCCACCCAGTATGAGGAGGAGAGGGCATGTGGTTGCCCGGCCTGTGCGGGCTGCCCGGCGCGCAGGCGTATGACTTTGCCCTGTTCGCGCAATTTTTCCAGCGCCTCCTGCGCCACGGCGACGCCAAGGCCGAACGCGTGGGCGATCTGCTGGACGGTAAATAACGTGTGGGACTGAACGTAGCGCAAAAACAAGTCAGCGAGCGGTGTTGCCACCGTATTGAGCCAGGCATCGGGCAGATCCGCAGGCAATCGCACCCCCAGCGCATCCCGAAGCCGTGCGGCATCATCCATACAGGCGATGCGCTGGCTGTCGTCTATCGTAAGCGTAAAGGCGCGCCGTTCAGCCAGCAGTTCATCCAGCCAGACGCTGACTGCCTCCCGGCTTTCCCGGTGGCGTGCGGCGAGGTCGTCCAGGGTCATCGGTCCCAGCTCGCGTAGCAGGTCAAAAAGGCCTTCTTTACCACGGGCTTTGCGCTCAGGTGCAAGGCGCTGCAACTCCTCCTCGATCCGGCGAATAACGGAAGGATCGAGCAGTTCACCGGGATCGGCCTGGCCCAGCAAGTTCCCCAGCAGTTCACTATCCAGAGACAATACCGAGGCCCGGCGTTCGGCCAGGGGGGCATCGGACTCATACATAAATTCTGCGACATAGCCGAAGAGCAGGCTGGCGGCGAAGGGGGACGGGGTGGCGGTAGTGACCGCGGAAATCTGCACCTCCCCGGTATTCAGGCGGCGCATCAGCCTGTCCAGGGCGGGCAGATCGTAAACGTCCTGCAAACACTCGCGTACGGTTTCGAGCAGGATTGGGAAATCCGCATAGCCACGTGCGATCTCCAGCAATTGGCCTGCCCGCAGGCGCTGTTGCCAGAGCGGAGAACGACGGCCAGGCGTGCGCCCCGGCATCAGCAATGCGCGCGCGGCGCACTCGCGGAAACGAGCGGCAAAAAGTGCGGAGTTGCCGACCGCATCCCGGACAAGTCGGCTGAGCTTTTCGGGGTCGAAAAGAAACACGGCGGCGTCCGGAATTTTGCCCTCGGTATCCGGAAGTCTGGCGACGATACCGTCATCACTGGCGACAACAGAGGCGTCGGCCCCCCATAACGCATGAAGACGTCCGGCGATCGCCAGCGCCCAGGGTTCATGCACCCGACGGCCATACGGTGAGTGCAGAATGATGCGCCAGTCGCCCATTTCATCGCGACAGCGCTCCAGCACCAGATGCCGGCTGCCTGGAATAATCCCGGTGGCGCTGCGTTGTTCCTCAATGAGCCCTTTGATGTTAGCGAGTGCGTTTTCATCATGGCTCAACCCCGGCAAGGTCAGTTTGTCGGGGGAGGAGAGGAACGCATCGTCGGCGAGCGCATGCATAAAATCGCCGATCAGTTCGCCAAGTTCGGCCGGACGACCGCTCCCTTCTCCACGCCAGAACGGCAGCCTGGCGGAGCGACCGGGAGCCGGGGTCACAATGACCTGGTCGTGGGTGATTTGCTGGATGCGCCAGGAGGTTGCCCCAAGCGTGATGATGTCATTGACGCGGGACTCGTAGACCATCTCTTCGTCAAGCTCCCCCACTCGCCGGGCGCCCACCTGTTCTTCCCCTTCCGGGAGCAGCACGCTGAACATGCCTCTGTCAGGGATGGTGCCGCCGCTGGTCACTGCCAGCAGCTGTGCGCCGGGGCGGGCGGTGAGTTGGCCGCTCTCCCGTTGCCAGATAATCCGTGGGCGGAAAACCGAGAAATCACCGGACGGATAGCGCCCTGACAGCATATCGAGGGTGGCGTCAAAGACCTCCCTCGGCAGGGCTTTCCACGGCGCTGCGCGACAAACTGTGGCATACCAGTCATCCACATTCAGCGCCTCCATCGAGACGGCGGCGACGGTTTGTTGGGCCAGCACATCAAGCGGATTTCGCGGCGGAGTCAGGCTCTCAAGTTTGCCCGCCAGCATGCAGTCGACCACAACCGTGGAATCAATCAGCTCACGCCGGGTACGCGGGTAGAAAAGGGCTTTTGATATACCGCCAACCTGGTGCCCGGCGCGGCCGATACGCTGTAAGCCGCTGGCGACAGAGAGGGGGGAGGCAATCTGAATCACCAGATCCACCGCCCCCATATCGATGCCCAGCTCAAGACTCGATGTGGCGACCACGCAGCGTAATTCCCCCGATTTCAGCGCCTGTTCAGTGACCGCCCTTTGTTCTTTTGATACCGAGCCATGATGAGAACGGGCGATAAACGTCGCACCGGTTTGTGCCCGGTTTGATGTCGCCCCGGACGACGAAACATAGTGCGCGGCGTCGGTTTGCACGTCGGGAGCCTCTGCCATGCGCGATGCATAAAGTTCATTGAGTCGGGCGGTCAGTTTTTCGGCGAGCCCACGGGAGTTGGTGAACACAATGGTGGAGCGATGGTTCAGTACCTGGTCAAGAATACCGGATTCAATATGCGGCCAGATGGAACCTTCTCTGCCAGCGTGGCTGGTTTCGCCGGTACCGGTGCTGGTGGAGAGGACGTCATCCAGATTGGCAACGGGCACCACAATACGAATATCCGGATGGCGAAGCGCCGGTGGGTTAACCACGGTGACCGGACGATCACCCCCCAGAAACTGCGCAACGTCGCTCGGCGAACGCACCGTCGCAGACAGGCCGATCCGTTGGGCTGGACGGGCGAGGAGGGCATCTAATCGCTCCAGACTGAGCGCCAGATGCGCGCCACGTTTGTTGCCCGCCACCGCGTGTACTTCATCCAGGATAACCGTTTCGACGCCGCGTAGCGTTTCGCGCGCTCTTGAGGTCAGCATCAGGTAGAGCGACTCTGGCGTGGTAATCAGGATATCAGGAGGGCGGCGCACAAGCGTTGCCCGCTCCTGAGTTGACGTGTCCCCCGTGCGCATCGCCACACGGATGACCACCTCCGGCGCGCCGTGTTTTTTTCGCTGTTCGCTGATGCCCTGTAACGGGATCTGCAGGTTGCGCTGAATGTCGGTGCCCAGCGCTTTTATCGGCGAGATGTAGAGGATACGCGTGGTTTTTTTTCGTTCGACGGTATCCGCAGAGGGGGTGTCACCTTCACGAAAAAGCTGGTCGAGGGCGTAGAGAAAGGCAGCCAGCGTTTTGCCGGAACCGGTAGGCGCGATCGCCAGCACATGTTCCCCGGCATTCGTTGCCGTCCATGTCTGCGCCTGTACCGGCGTGGGATGCTGAAAAGCAGAGACAAACCAGTCGCGGGTGGCAGGCGAAAAGATATCAGTGAGTACAGAGGGTAAAACGGTTTTCTTTGACATCTTTCCTGCTCCCTGTGATGTCTGCTGCGACCGGAATAGTAATAATGGCTAAAGGATAAGTGTAACGCAGACGCAGGGGGTTGAGCCGAGGGTATTTCATCATTAATAACAGTGACGTGACGGGCGGCATTCGGGCGATTGTTGGCATAAAATTTACCATTTCCACGCCACGATTATAGATATTGTAAAAGCGGTGTTTATTCCGCACGAGGATTGCGATGAAGATCTACTGGAGTCACAAGGATATTCCGGAGCTTGCGGGGCTTCCTGCCAGCGTCGGTCATAAAAATTATAAAGAAGCTCAATCGCTTGTAAACAGACATGTTGTGACCTGGCTGGGTGGCGTTATTTATCTGGTTTTGGCGATGGGGCTTACTGTCGTTTTTGATCGCATTCTCCCGGGCAAAGGGCATTTCGCACACAGTTTTCTCTCCACTATTTGCGCATTGCTGCCTGTCGGCTTTCTCTGGAATCAGGTAACGATTTATGTCATACGCAAATATTACACGCATATCCTCGCTCGCGGGTCGGCAGCCTGCAGCGAAATAGAGAAAGCGGCGGAACGGCTGGTGGATGAAGCTGATGAACGTGAGTACCAGCAATGGCGAGTGCTAAGACGATATGGTCATGTCGCGCTGTACATCCTGATGCTGGCGGCTATCTGCAGTCTGGCGACATCGGCGTAGCGAAACGGACCCCGGATGGCGGCGCAGGCGCCTGATCCGGGCGACGGCTAAACCCGCATGAAGGTGAGCAAGTAGCCCCGGTAAGCGCAAGCGCCACCGGGGAATTCCCCGAAGGGGGGAACCTGCTACGAAACCCGGATGGCGGCGCAGGCGCCTGATCCGGGCTACGGCTAACCCCGCGCGAAGGTGAGCGAGTAGCTCCGGTAAGCGTAAGCGCCACCGGGGAGTTTCCCGAAGGGCGGGAACCTGCTACGGACCCCGGATGGCGGCGCAGGCGCCTGATCCGGGCTACGGCTAAACCGGCGTGAAGGTGAGTGAGTAGCCCCGGTAAGCGCAAGCGCCTGAACCGGGGTACGGCTAAACCGGCGCGAAGGTGAGTGAGTAGCCCCGGTAAGCGCAAGCGCCACCGGGGAAGCCCTCGAAGGGCGGTGTTAGTGACTCACCAGCAGCGCGGAAAGACGCGCCTGAACATCAACACATCCGGCCAGCACCAGATTGCCATTTAACAGGCCGTCATCGGCCAGAAACGCATTACTGACACCGCCCGCCTCAACGATAATCAACATCCCCGCCAGCGCATCCCAGCTATTCATATGTTCTTCGTAATAGGCATGCACCTGCCCGGTAGCCACATGGGCGAGCATCAACGCTCCGGCACCAAACCGGCGGTACTCCATACCTGCATTGATCACGCGGGCGATCGTGCGGGTATAGTTTTCGACCGGCGCGCGGCTGGAGCGCCCCATACCAATAATTACTGTTTCCGGATCCGGCTCGCGCAACGTCAGACGTTTATCATTAAGAAAGGCCCCCTTGCCGCGACGGGCAAAGAAAAATTCATCACGATCCGGAGCGTAGATAATCCCCAGATCAATTTCATTCTGGCGAACATAAGCCAGTGAGATGCACCAGTAATCCATTCCCTGAATATAATTGGTGGTTCCATCGATAGGGTCGAGCACCCAGGTGCCCTGTTCACCGGCCTGCAGGCCGCTCTCTTCCCCAAGGAAACCATCCTGCGGGCAGTGGCTGCTCAGCCAGTTTTTGATCTCTTTTTCCACAAACAGATCCGCGTGGGAAACAAAATCCTGGCGGGCTTTTTTATCCACCTGTAATCCCGCATTACGTAATGCCTGCGCCTGTGCGCCGAGCTTACGAATCAATGCACATAATGACTGCTGCTGTTCTTCCGTCATGGCCTGCTCTTATTGAGATAATGGCGACGTGCGCCGATGAATTAATTGCACATCCACCCATGTCGTGCGCGAAGGCTGTTGTGGATCTTCAGCCCGTTCCAGCAGGCGGGTCAGGGCCTGGCGGGAAATCTCCGCAACATCCTGATGCAGGGTGGTCAGTTGATAACTGTATTGCGCCGTTTGCGGCGTATTGTCAAAACCAATGAGCTGGAAATCGTCCGGGGCGTGTCTGCCGCGCTGGCGCATTCCGTCAAGAAAACCGCAGGCGAGCTGCGCATTGGCGCAGAAGATCCCCTCAGGATGCTCATTGGCGCTGAGGGCGGCCTGAAATCCCCCGTCGTATCCTTCCGTGGGCGCGATGAGCGCCTGCCAATCGCGGGTGATATCCACGCCGAGTGTGGAAAGCGCCTGATAAAAAGCCTCTCCGCGCATCCGTCCGGCCCAGGTCGAGTGGGAGGTATTTAGCCAGCCGAAACGTCGGCAGCCGTTGCCGACCAGTTGCCCTGCTGCGAGCGTCGCGCCACAGGCATTATCGGAACAGACATAATCCACGAACGGAATATCCGGCTGACGGTTGATGCCGACCACCGGGATCTGCTGCGAAACGCACTCATTGACCAACGTTTCCGGCGGCTGTCCCGAGGTGACGATAACCCCGGAGACGCGAAACTGAGCAAAACGCCGTAGGGTGCGGGCCAGATCCTGTTCGCTGCGAATTTCGCTCACCAGCGCCTGAAAACCGCGACGCTGGATCTCGCCAAGCAAAGCATCAAGCAAACTGCTGCGAAACGGATCGCTGATGCGCGAGACCATAACCCCAATCAGATGACTGCGCCGACGATTGAGTCCCTGGGCAAGAAAATTAACCTGATAGCCAAGCTCTTCCGCCGCGCGTAACACCCGCTCCCGGGCATCAGGAGAGATACTGCCATTATTGCTGAGCGCTCGGGAGACAACCGCCCGCGAGACGCCCGCCCGGTGGGCCACATCCTGCGCGGTCACGCTCTGTTTACGTGGCAGTGAGCTCATGCCGGACGTTCCTCCGGGGCATTGTGTGGCGTAGTCAAGGTTATCTGTAGACCGTCATGACTGACGAACAACCCCTCCCAGGGCTGACAGGCGGTCTTAAGGTCATCCAGTATCGCGTCGTAGCAATGGTAGAGCCCGAAAGACGGGATAGCGAGTCGTTGAAAAAGCGCCAGACAGGAGGGGAAATCGCCGTGGGAGGCGTTCTCGCTGAGCGCGGTCAGTGAGGCGCACTCCTGAAAGGCGAGGTCGGCGCCGGCCATTAACGCGACAGACGCGGACGTTGGGCGACCATCACCGCTGTAAAATAACGTGCGCCCGCCCTGGGTGATGCGAATGGCGCGATTGGGCAATTCATGCTGGGTTTCGGCGGTGCGGATATGCCAGTCGTGCCAGTGCCATGTGTTGGTCGCGTCGCGCCAGTCGAGATCAAAACCCAGCGCGGTCTGCGGCCAGCTTGCCAGCGCAGCCAGTTGCATCAAGACCGGACGTTGCTGCGGCTGACTATAGATAACCAGCGGTTTCTGGCGGGAGAAGCTTTTCCAGTAATTCAGCAGCGCCGTCAGCCCGACACAGTGGTCCGGATGAACGTGGGTGAAATAGATAACGTCGATATCGTTGATATCTCCGCCACGCTGCCAAAGTGCTCTGGGAATGGTGGGGCCACAGTCAATCAGCCATTGCCGGTTCGTATCATCCGTTATCCGCAGCGCAGAGGTATTTTGTTCGCGGGAGAAGGCGCTACCGCAGCCAAGCACATCTATTTTCATTTTCCCTCACCAAAAATTTTTGACGCTTAGACCTGCCCATCAGGCGTAATTGTTGCCGTCGGTTTGGTTTCAGGCCAGCGCGCAAGAACCGGAGCGTACACATTGTACGTGAGGTTATAAGCACTGCCCTGGGCCAAACTGGCAAATAAAATAGCCTGATGGGTAGAGTCTTAATTAAATTGTCACAAATACCCGACAAAGTAGGCTCACATAATGTCGAGTCAACATTGCATTTTTTTTACATTCGAATGAACACGTGTTCATCGGCGTTAAAAAAATAAACGCAGTGATTTTTGGGTAGCGAATATGAGTTATTTACAGGTGGCCGGGCTTAAAATTAGCTATGGCGAAAAGGTGGTATTGCATAATATCGATCTGCAGGTCGAGAAAGGGGAGATGATTGCCCTCTTAGGCCCGTCAGGCTGCGGAAAAACAACGCTGCTAAATGCACTTTGCGGTTTTATTCCGGTGCAAACCGGGGAGATTACCGTTGCCCGGCGCGATATTACCCACAGTGCGCCAGAGCAGCGAAATATCACCATGGTGTTTCAAAGCTACGCGCTATGGCCGCACCTGACGGTGGCACGCAACATTGGCTACGGGTTAAAGCTCCGTAAATGGCGGCGTGACGATATCGACCGCCGTGTGGCGGAGCTGTTGAACATTGTCAATCTCACCGGTCTTGCAGACGTGAAGGTGACTGAACTCTCTGGCGGGCAGCGCCAGCGCGTGGCTCTGGCGCGGGCACTGGCAATTGAGCCGGACGTACTGGTACTGGATGAACCTCTGTCGAATCTGGACGCCAAAGTGCGTCTCAATGTGCGCCACGAAATTAAAGCGCTGCAAAAGCGCCTGGGTTTTACCTCATTAATTGTCACCCACGATCAGCAGGAGGCGCTGGTTATGGCAGACCGTATTGCGGTATTAAATAATGGTCGTATCGAACAGATTGGCACCCCGGAAGATATTTACCAGCGTCCGGCAACGCCCTTTGTCGCTGATTTTATGGGGGCGGACAATAAAATTTCTGCTAACGATCTCTTCGCTGCATCGGATATTTCCCTGCGCGCTCAGGGGAAATATTCTGTCGGCGATTTCCGCGATCGCACCTTGTATTTTCGCAGTGCCGATACGGCGCTCAGTACAGTCAATACGCACACGCCGGAAGATGGCCTGACGCTTCATGGCGTCGTTGAGCAAAGTGCGTTTCTTGGCAATTTATATCGCCACAGCGTGCGTTGTCATGATCGGTTATTACTGGCGGATTCAACACAGTGTTGGCCCGCACAGTCAACCGTCCGGCTCCACGTCCCGGCGCTCGCGTTACATATTTTTCCATCATCACAAGCACGTTGACATCATCGTATTCACTTTGGGGACAGACCATGTTTATTAAAACGAAAGCTGCGGTAGTGACTGCATTATTTCTGAGCTACGGCGCGCAGGCCGATACCATCCTGAACGTAGCCACAGCAGGCGATCAGAATATGGTGGATTACGTGAAAACCTGGCTCGGACCGAAATTTGAAGCGGCGCATCCCGGCGTAAAAGTCCAGGTTGTTGGCACTGGCCCCGGGGATGCCGGTTCGAATAAAATCATCGAAAAACTGACTGCGCAAAAAGAGAGCGATGCGAAAACCTGGGATATTGATGTGGCGGTCGTTCATCAGAAAGCCGGGGGCGAACTGGT
Organism: Phytobacter ursingii; assembly: GCA_901456055.1. Lineage (GTDB taxonomy): Bacteria > Pseudomonadota > Gammaproteobacteria > Enterobacterales > Enterobacteriaceae > Phytobacter > Phytobacter ursingii. The sequence goes on along the minus strand of CABDWT010000018.1, from coordinate 199,366 downwards.
GGAAAAGGGGCTGCTTGCGAAATACCGCCAGCAGATTAGCACCGGCAGCATGGTCAGCGCGGAGAACGCGAAAAATGCCCTTGGCGTCAACGTCGACGGCTACGTGATGCCGATGTTTTTAAGCCAGACTGCCATCGCCTGGAACAGCGAGGCGATCAAAACCCCGCCAGCCTCCTACGATGAACTGGTGAGCTGGACGCAGAAAAATCCGCAGGCCTTTGGCTATAACGGTATCAAAAATGGGATGTCCGGCGTGAGCTTTGTGGTGGGCTGGATGTATGCCTACGGTACCGATGCTCAGCGTCTTTCTGCGCTGCCTTACGACAAAGGCGTGGAGAAAAACTGGAGCCAGGCATACGAGAAATTAAAAGCGTTCAATAAGAACGTGACCTTTACCCCAGGCAATGCCGGTACCCTCGACATGCTCAGCCGTGGCGAGATCACCATGGGGCCGGTGTGGGTCGATATGTTCTACAGCTGGAAAGATCAGGGCAAGCTGCCGCCGTCGATCAAACTGGCGCTGCTGTCGCCAGGTATGCCGGGACAACCGATGTACTACGTAACCCCAGCGAAGGCGGCTAACCCACAACTGGCGCGTGAGTTTATCGAGCTGGCGACCAGCCCGGACGTGCAGGCACAGGGGATTGTGAAACAGTTTAACTGGTACCCGGGTATCGATGCCGAACATGTGAAGCCGAAGCTGGACCCGTCCACCTGGCAGAAGCTATTCGCGGAAATCTCACCGAAGGCGCTGGCCAATTACGGCAAAAGCTTCCCGATTACCCCGTATTTTGACGACATAAAAGAAGGCTACGAAAGCCAGGTCGCTAATTAGAAGATATACCGTTAAAGCCCAGGCGCGGCAGAACGCCGCCCTGAGCGTTTCATTATTCTGATGTCAGGTCTGCTATGCGTACTTCGCTGAAATATCTATTGCTGGTCGCGCCCGCCGCGCTGATGATTGCCATCCTCTTTTTATACCCGCTGGGGTTCTCGCTGATTGCCGTGTTTACTAACGATGCGCGGCAGCTTACCCTGGCCCATTTCAGTAAGGTCTACGCGCTCTATTCCAGCGATATCGCCTTTACGCTGGCGATTGTGCTGATTTCCGTGGCGCTGCTGGCGGTGATTTCCATCACCCTCTCGGCGGTGATCACCTTGTCACCCTGTCGGCCCATTGTGCGGATGCTGGGTTTTTTGTACCGCCTGCCGTTATTTATCCCCTTTATTGTGGCGGCGCAGATGATGCGCACCTTTCTGGCTAAAAACGGCCTGATGAACAATGCGCTGGTGGCAACCGATCTGTTCACCCCGATGGAGACGGTCTCCTGGCTGGGCTGGAAAGGGATCATCATTACCTTTGTCTGGAAACAGCTGGCGTTCGCCACATTGCTTATCTGCGGCGCGATGGCAGCGCTGGAGCAGTCACAGATCCTGGCCGCGCGCAATCTCGGGGCATCACGCCCGCGTATTCTCTTCGACATCATCCTGCCGCAGGTGCTGCCCGCCATCGGCGTGGCGCTGGTGCTCTCTACCGTGACCATGATGTCGGTGCTGTCTGTACCGCTGATGATTGGTGTGGGTACGCCAACAATGATGACCGTGGATATGGCGTTCCGCGTGAATTCCTATGGCGATTATGCGGTGGCCAATGCGCTGGGCGTAGTGTCGCTGCTGATTTGCGGTGCGCTGTCGTGGTTCTATCTGCGCCACAGTCTGCAACAGAAGGGAGGCGAATGATGAAAGAGGCAATGATGACGTTACCGAATACGTGGCTGGCGAAAGGGCGCAGAAAATTGAGTACCAGCCTGCCCCTGCAGACGCTGTTGTTGATTTTTATGCTGCTGGCGATGTTTGGCCCGCTGTTGAACTTGCTTATCTGGACGGTAGCGGAGAGTTGGTTTTTCCCGCATACCCTTCCTGGTCAGTGGGGGCTCAAATACTGGTATCAGGTCTTTAGCCCTTATAGCGATGTCTCCGGTTCATTGATAACCAGCGTGTTGATTGCGGTGTTATCGGTAGCGGTGTGCCTGCTGATTTCGGTCCCGGCGGGCTATGCGCTCTCCCGACGCGGCATGCCGTTACGGGTGCTTTTTATGCTGCTGTTTTTGATTCCGCAGGCGTTTCCGAACCTGACGGTATATATGAATATCGCCCGGCTGTTCTATCAGTGGGGGCTCAACGGCACGGTAGCCGGCGTGGTGCTGGTGCACAGCGTACATGGCCTGATGTACTCTGTATGGATCTGCGTGGCGGCGTTTTCCGCCGTGGATCCGCTGCTGGCGAGGGCGTCACGTAACCTCGGTGCCGGACCGGTCTACACCTTCTGGCATATCGTACTGCCGCAGGCCTCGCCGGGCATTATTGCCGCCAGTATTTTTGTCTTCCTCGAATCACTGGATGAATTTACCGGCACCTTTTTCGTCGGCGCGCCGGATATCACCACGCTACCGCTGCTGCTGTATAACGCCAGCATGTCGGGCAATTATCAGGTGTCGTCTATTACCGCCCTGATTTTGCTGGTGCCGTCGCTGCTGTTTATGCTGGTCATTCATAAATTTATGCGCCCGGAAATGCTGTCGAAACTGGGGAAATGATAAAGCGGTTATTAAACTGGCGAAACAGCCGTTGCCCTTGTGAATACATCAAATAAATCACTACAATGCATAACCATTATCGACGACATGTTGAGAATCTATGGAGCGCATCAGTGATATCTCGCTATTCCTGCGAGTGGTGGACTTAGGTTCAATCAGCGCCGCCGCGCGCAGTGAAAATCTGTCTCTGGCGGTGGCCAGCAAGCGAATACAACGGCTGGAGGAGAGTCTGGGCGCACGGCTCCTCAATCGTACAACCCGGCGTCTTTATCCCACCCCGGAAGGGGAATTACTGGCATCACAGGGGAGGCCGTTGATTGAGGCGCTCAATGCCCTTGGCGAATGTCTGCATACCAGCCGTTCCGAAGTGACCGGGACTATCAGGGTCACGATGTCGGCATCCTTTGGGCGCTTATTTATTTCGCCGCTACTGGCGGAATTTCAGTCGTTACATCCGGATGTCAATTTCGTCGCGCACCTCAGTGATGAAGTCGTTGATCTGGTGAAAGGGGGATACGACCTCGCTATCCGCATCGGCAATCTTAAAGACTCCAGTCTGGTGGCGCGACGCATCGCCCCAAACCGGCGCGTGTTGGTGGCGTCACCGTCCTATCTGGCGCGACGTGGTGTGCCGCAGCATCCAGCCGATCTGGCTACGCATGACGGATTACTCATGACGGATGTCGATGGCAAACGGGATGTCTGGAAACTGATAACGCCTGAGGAAGGGACTTTTCGGGTGAAAATAAACAGTAAAATCGAGAGCAATTTCGGTGAGTTGTTACGCGACGCGGCGGTATATGGCCGGGGTATCTCCCTCCAGTCGGTCTGGCATGTTGCCGATGATCTCAACGCCGGGCGCTTGCAGGTTATCCTGCCGGATTATCCACTACAGGAAAGTCATATTCACGCTGTGACGCCCACACGGCTGATGCAGACGCCGCGCATTAAGGCGTTTATCGATTTTCTCCAGGAAAAGTTTGCCGAATCGGCGCTCTGGGAGCGATAAGTCAAAGGGAAAGCCCGGTGGGATAGTGTCGGAAAAACGATCCACGCCGCGGCGTGGATCGTTGTTTGTCGCGTAGCCGGATAGGCTAAATGGCGTTAATCAGAGCGCGCCTTCCCCTTCGTAGGCCTGACGATACAGTTCGATGACCTGCTCTTTGGTCGCTTTTCTTGGGTTGGTTAACTGGCAAACATCTTTTTTCGCGTTGTCCGCCATAATGGCAAAGTCTTCCGGTTTAACCCCCAGGCTTTTCAGATCGGCAGGAATACCGACCTGTTTGCTCAGGCGACGAATGGCGGATATCGCTTTTACTGCCGCTTCATCGGTCGACAGTCCGGCGACTTTTTCACCCATGGCCTCTGCAATATCACGGAAGCGATTAAGGTTGCCGATAAGGTTAAATGACTCAACATACGGCAGGAGAATTGCGTTACATACGCCATGAGGAAGGTTATAGAACCCGCCCAACTGGTGTGCCATCGCATGGACATAGCCCAGAGAGGCGTTGTTAAACGCAATCCCGGCGAGATACTGGGCATAGGCCATGTTATCCCTTGCTTTCATATACTCACCGTTCGCTACCGCTTTGGGCAGGTATTGCGTGATCATTTTAATGGCTTGTAAGGCGGCGGCATCGGTTAGTGGATTAGCCATTGTCGATACATAGGCTTCGATAGCGTGCGTCAGCGCATCCATGCCGGTCGCAGCGGTAAGGGAAGGGGGCATACCGACCATTAATACCGGATCGTTGATGGAAATTTGCGGTGTGACGCGCCAGTCCACGATTGCCATTTTCACCTTGCGCTCTGTATCGGTAATAATACAGAAGCGGGTAATTTCAGAAGCGGTACCGGCGGTGGTATTAATCGCCATCAACGGGATCATATCATTGCTGGATTTATCGACCCCTTCGTAATCGCGAATATTGCCGCCATTTGCCGCGACCAGACCAATCCCTTTTGCACAGTCATGAGACGAACCGCCGCCGAGTGAGACAATCCCGTTACAGCCATGTTCGCGGTAGCATTCGATGCCAGCAGCGACGTTCTTATCTGTGGGGTTTGGTTCCGCGCCACCAAATATATGCACATCGATACCGGCTTCTTGATAAATTTTCGCGACCTTCTCCGCCATGCCGTTTTTTGCCAGAAATGCATCCGTGACAATAAGGATTTTTTTCACATTTAACGTTTTTGCCAACGTACCGGCTTCCTGAACACTACCTTCACCAAATACGTTTCGTGTTGGTAGAAAATAATATGTCGACATTGATCATCCCCTGTTCATAAATGTGCTTGTAAGAGTGTCCATGACTGCGTTTAAACTCCTGGCAAAGTGTCAGTGCCTCAGAATAACGATACTCTGATGCTGCGAATAAAAGCGCTGACTGAACATGCGCAGGCAATGTTAAGGAAAAGCTGACAGGGAACAGTGAACAACCTCACAAAACAAGTGGTTTTTTAACAAAAAGCATCAATTTTATTTACAGAGGGGGTTTCTAATCATCACTTTATGTTATTAACTTGTTGTAAAGGAACAAGGTAAAAATGATCAGTGGACGGGCATCTTCATCTGGCGATTTACTGAGTGTTTTTGGTGTAATTGATTGTATTTGAACTATTATTTATTCAGGCAGACGGCGTAATCCGCAGAGGCGCATGATCTCACCTGTCGCGTGGGTCATACTCAGCAGAGCGTCAGGGCCGCTGCCGGGACGATACGGTGATTGGCCTGGGTGCTTCTCTCGTGCATTCATCTGTTGCGAGATGCCATCCGGGACAGGAACAACGTTCGGGCAGTTACGTTTAAGCCAGTGCGGATACGTTCCTTTTAATCACGACCGTAGTACAAGACACTCATTACCATAAATTGGGGGGTGAACGTACAGGAAAGCTATTTCCAAAGAACGCGAAAGAATACATGATATATACGTTGAATAAGATAATGCGATTCTGTTAATTTCCGCGTCATAAGCCTGTTAACTGCCGGTGCCCATATTGAGTTTAATTATTATGGGGTGAGGTTGAAACAGTGAATACGCACTGAGGGAAAATCACCCTTTTTTGATCGTGGCGGGGGCAATATGAATAAATCTCACTGGGATGAAAGTGGCTTATTTCAGGCAATCCTCGACAAATGTCCCGTCGGAATAGCGGTAATTGATTATGAGGGACTTTATCTCACTGTTAATCCCGCTTATTGCGATATCTATGGCTACACGCAACATGAGATGTTGCATCACTCCTTCACCATGATTTTTCCCGCCGCCGATAAACAGGCTGTGCTGGAGCGCCATCATCGATTTATCAAAGAAGGCACCCGCCTTGGCGGAGAATGGCCTGTCCTGCATCATGATGGATCGCAGATGACGGTCTTTTCTGAGTCCGTGACGTTTTACCCTACCCAGGGGCTACCGGCCAGGCTGGTCTACGTTCAGAACATTACCGAACGCAAAAAGGCGCAGGAGCAAATGAAAATTGCGGCTGCCGTATTTGAGGCCAGCCAGGAAGCCATTGTCGTCACCGACGGCGATAATAATATCATCAGTATTAACCCGGCTTTCACCACCCTGACGGGGTGGTCTCTGGAGGAGGTTAAGGGACGTAATCCTCGGGAGTTTAAATCAGGCCGCCATCCCCGTTTTTTTTATACCGAGATGTGGCAGGCATTAAACGACACCGGGCAATGGATGGGTGAGGTATGGGATCGACATAAAGACGGCACTGAATTTCTCAAAGAGTTGAGCATTTCGGTAATAAAGGATCCAACTGGTAATGTGATTAATTACGTTGGCATGTTTTCTGATATTACCTTACGCAAAAAACAGGAAGAATTGATCTGGCAACAAGCGAATTATGATGCGGTCACTGGTCTGCCCAACCGTCATTTGTTTCAAAGTAAACTGGAACAGGCTGCCCGCCATGCCTCGCGAACACGTCATATTATGGCATTGATGCTGATCGACCTCGATCAATTTAAATCGGTTAATGACAGCATGGGGCACCGGGCGGGCGATGAATTGTTAGGTCGGGTGGGGATGCGTTTACTCGAATGTGCCGGCAACGCCGAATGTATCGCCCGGCTCGGTGGCGATGAATTTGCAATTATTCTCGCGGATATTAACGATCCGTCAGAATGCACGGATATTGCCCGCAGTATTCTCAGGAAGCTGGAGATGCCCTTTACGATCAATGGCGAGACGATGTTTGTTTCGGCCAGTATTGGCATTTCTCTTTATCCCACGGATACAGAAAACCTCGAAGATTTGTTTAAAAATGCTGACCAGGCGATGTATGCGGTTAAAAATGCGGGACGTAAGAATTTTCGTTACTACTCCCGCGCCCTGCATGATGCGATTCATGCGCGCCTGCGGATGATGAGAAATTTAAGAAAAGCGCTCGAAGAGAGCCAGTTTGCGGTCTATTACCAGCCTATTGTCTCGCTGACCACGGGGCGTATTACCCGAATGGAAGCACTGGTTCGCTGGATCCACCCGGTGCAGGGAATTATTAGCCCGGATGCCTTTATTCCGCTGGCCGAAGACTCCGGCCTTATCGTCCCTTTGGGGAACTGGATCGCAAACCAGGCCATTACGCAACTGGCTTACTGGCGGCAGGAATATGATCCTCAACTTAAAATGGCCATTAATCTGTCGCCGGTGCAGTTACGCAGCCAGGAATTTGAAGATATCCCCTGGATTCGGGATCTGCAGAGCAACAAACTCAATGGTGATGCGATCACCATTGAAATTACCGAAGGGCTGCTGCTTAACTCGGAAACACGCGTGAATCACAACCTCAAAATGATGCATCAGACGGGTATTCAGATTGCTATTGATGATTTTGGCACCGGTTATTCATCGCTGGCCTATCTGAGAAAATTTAACATTGATTTTCTCAAAATTGACCGCTCCTTCGTTGAAGATTTAAAAGGCGTAGGCTTTGAACTCTGTACGGCGATTATTGCGATGGCGCACAGCCTGGGACTCGGCGTGATTGCCGAGGGGGTAGAAACAGAGGAACAGAAAAAATTGCTGATTGATCTGGGGTGCGATTATATGCAGGGATACCTGTGCTCGAGACCATTGCCAGCCGGTGAGATCGAGAAGCTGTTTCTGTCATCGTATGTCCAATAAGCCTTCTGTTTTAAAAAGGGGCCGCATTCATCTGACCCCCGTAAAATAACGGGGAGCCAGGATTGATGCGGTGTTTCCCTTTTATCTATCCAGACCAGATGGCAAAAAAACGGGTGATGTCCAGCTATACCACCAACATTATGATTTAACGTAGTCGGTGTAGGCGTTCTGCAATACAATATGATCAGCAATATATTTTGCGTCGTGCCATACGCCGTAAATAAACGAGGACGCACGATTCACCAGGTTCGGCAGGCCCAGAAAATAGATACCGCGTTCTGCTGAAATACCGCGCTTATGGAACGGCAGACCTTTTTCGTCGAAGGCATCCACGTTCAGCCAGCCGAAATCAAATTTAAAACCCGTCGCCCAGATAATCGTGGTAATACCGGCGGCGGCGATATCTAATTGTGTCAGCGGGTTGAGCAGGCATTCCGGGTCCGGCAGTAACTCCCATGCCTGTGGCTCCGGCGGCAGATCCAGCCCGTTGCGTTCGATATACGCATCCGCATCGCGCAATACGTCAAAATAGGCACTATCGCCCGCAGCGATATTCTCAGCCAGCCCCCCGGCAAAACTCAGCACGCCGTTATCCCAACGTTTGGTGATACCAACCAGCGTAATGCCCGTATGCGCCAGACGGCGGAAATCGACGGTTTTTCCCCCTTCATAACCGCTCACCGCAAAGGCAACGTGCTCTTTTTTCGGTTTTATTTTCACTTCATCCCACAGACCAAGCGCCCCCAGCCACCAGCAGTAATCACGGTCACGGTAAGTGCGCGGCGGACGGTAATGCTCACCGACAGACAGATAAACGTCGCGCCCTGATTGACGTAGCTCTTCGGCAATTTGCGTACCGGAAGCACCTGCGCCCACGACCAGCACGGCGCCCTCAGGCAATTGCTGCGGATTTTTGTAAACCGAGGAGTGGATCTGGTGCACCCCGGCGCTTTCCGGGACGATCTGCGGGAAGGAAGGTTTCTGAAACGGGCCTGTGGCGGCGACCACATTGTCGGCTTCAAATTCACCGGCAGAGGTTAAAACGTTGAATCCGCTGCGTCCTGCCAGGCGCGTAACCTGATGCACTTCAACGCCTGTGCGCACGGGGGCGTTAATCATTTGCGCATAGTCTTCAAAATACTGTGCCATGCGCTCTTTCGGCGGGAAAGCTTCCTGAGAGATATTGTCGAATTTAAGCGACGGGAAGCGGTCGTGCCACGCAGGCCCGTTCGCTACCAGCGAATCCCAGCGTTCAGAGCGCCAGCGTTCAGCGATCCGGCTACGCTCCAGGACAACGTGAGGCACGCCCATTAAGGCCAGATGTTCGCTCATGGCAATACCGGCCTGACCTGCGCCGACAATCACGGTATTAATTTTTTCTGCTGACATAGTGAATCCCTAAATATAAGCGGCCCTCGATAGTTTTATCGCTACGCGTCATCGGGGCAGTATTAATGACAATCAGGTTTTTTAAATGCGCTACGTCGGATTATCCGGCGTGCATTTATTCACGGGTTATTAATGTCGGGTTTCAATATTTAATATTTTCCCCAGACCTAAAAATGTGTTGGCGATAATGAGCATCAGGGCGGTGACGGCAATATAAATGACCGACAGGGCGGCGAGTGTCGGATCGGCAAATTCGCGGACATAGTTGTACATCGCCACCGGTAAGGTTTGTGTTACCTGAGTCGTAATAAACAACGATGCGGTGAATTCGTTAAAGGAGAGGATTGCGGCAAACAGCCAGCCGCCAAACAGGCCCGGTAAAATCAGCGGTACGGTGATGGTCCATACCACGCGTAGCGGCGATGCCCCCAGACTTGCCGCCGCCAGTTCAATACGCTGTTCAAGGTTTTTTAACGACACATACACACTGCGCAACACAAACGGCAGTACCAGGACGATGTGGCAGAAAATCACCAGCGGGTAACCGCGCCCGAGGTTGAGCTGAGAGACCAGCATCAGCAGCCCCAGACCAATCGTGAAGTGGGGAATAAACAGCGGTGAAAGCAGGATCCCTTCCAGCGCCTGCTTGCAAGGAAACGAATAGCGTTCAATGGCAATCGCCAGCATGGCGCCGATGATGACCGCCAGCGATGATGCCCACGCGGTGACAATCAACCCTGAGTAAAACCCATGACGGAAATCGTCATAATTTACCGCCCGCTCAAACCAGCGCAGCGACCAGCCTTTTGGCGGGAAAAACAGTACGGCAGTGCTGCTGAACGAGGAGATAAACACCACGATGGTCGGCAGCATGACAAACAGCAGAATAGCGGCGACCAGCAGACGACCCGCCAGCATTATCAGTTTGTCGTTAAGTGAACGGGTCATATTAATGTTCTCCCATCGCGTGCAGGAATCGGGTCATGCGTTTTAGCGCCATCAGCAACAGGATGGTCAGGATCAAACCGGCGATACTCAGTGCGGCAGCGAACGGGAAGTTCATCGATGAGAAGCCCAGTTGATAGACCATCGTGGCGACGGTACTGACGCGTCCGCCACCAATCAATTGCGGTGTGGCAAAGGCGCTAAACGTCCAGGCAAAAGCGGTAGTGAGGCTGGCGACGATGCCGGGGATGGACAGGGGGATCGTTACGGTCAGCAGGGTGCGGATTGGCCCTGCACCGAGGCTGCTGGCGGCTTTCTCATAATCCGGATTGATGTGCGATAACGCGGTCGCCAGCATCAACACCATGATTGGCATGGTGACATGCACCAGTGCCAGAACCACGCCGGTTCGCGTAAACATAAACTGAATGGGAGTTGAGATAACGCCCAGCGCCAGCAGCAGGCTATTAAGGAAGCCGCTGTTACCCAGCACGATAATCCAGGAATAGGTACGCACCACTTCGCCGAGAAACATCGGCGTAATCGCAATAATCAAAATAGCGGACTTGATCCATAGGGTGCGGGTACGCACCAGCGCATAGGCCAGCGGATAACTCATCAACAGGCCAAAAATAGCGGTTTTGGCGCTTAGCATGACAGTGTTAATAAACGCATCGGCATAGATACTTTTAAACAGACTGTTGAAGTTCGCCAGCGTAAATCCGCCCACGTCGAGCGAACCGGGTATATACGCGCGCACGCTGAATTGCATCACCGCGAGCATCGCGATAACCAACCCGACTGCGGTCAGCGTGGCGGGAATGATGAACCAGGGTAAAAATGTCGGTTTTCTCGTCATAACGTGCTGCCTGAGTAATGTGCTGCCGGTAGAACCAGGGCGACCCGTAAGTCGCCCGCTAAATCAATGAGACATGATGTTTTCAGAGAACCACTGACGCCACTCGGCGGTTTTCTCCGCACGCAGTTGCGGATCGGTATTGATGGTGGCGTTCCATTGCTCAGGTGTGGTCAGCATGCCCGGCAGTTTCGCCAGTTCAGGATCGATATGCGCATTGGTTACCGTTGGGCTGCCGTGATAAATCTTCGCCACCTGCTCCTGGATTTCGGGCTTGAGAGCAATATTGATAAACCTGTAAGCGAGTTCGCTATGGCGGGTGCCTTTGTTGATCCCAACGGTATCAACGCCCAGAATCGCGCCCTCTTTCGGCATGGCCAGTTTGACGTCCACCCCTTCGGCCATCATGTTGTAGGCGTTCATCGACAGCATGACCTGAACCGGTGTTTCGCCGGTGGAGATCAGTTGCTGGCTATTGGCGTCATCGGTATAGAAGGATTTGATGTTCGGGATCAGCGCCTTGAGCTTCGTCTGGCCCTGCTGCCAGTGGGCCGCATCGGTGCCGGAGAGTTTGGCGGCCACAGCAATAATGTGGCTTGGATCCCAGTCAGGCAGCGCGAGTGTTCCTTTGAGCTCCGGTTTCCACAGATCGTTCCAGCTCGCGAAGGTTTCGCCTTTGGGGACTAAATCCGGACGGTAGCCGATGGTGTAAACGTAGCCCCAGACGCCGAGGTGATAAGGGCTGACTTTAGCCTGTTGCACAAGGTTTGCCGCGTTCGGGATTTTGCTCATATCGAGCTTTTCAAACAGCCCTGAATTAGCATAGAGATAGCCCACATGCGCAGTGGTGAAAGTCACGTCCGTTTCCGGTGAACCCCCTGCCAGCTTGGCTTTGTTGAGGCGATCAATGGTGCCGCCTGTAACAAACTGCACTTCCACGCCGGTTTCTTTCGTAAAGGCTTTCGCGATGGTCTCATCGATCAAATCTTTAAAGCCGCCGCCCCAGGTGCTGACAATCAGTTTGTCCGCGGCCATCGCATGTCCTGCGCTTAGCACGCATGTGGTTAACAACGTTAAGGCACGAATTTTACGCAACATATTCTCATCCCCATATATGAAATGGCTGTTGTGGCTATCTGAAACCCGGCGCGCCAGAACGGTGCAAACGGTGTTCCCTGGTGTGAAAGCGATAATGACGTGGTGAAGGGATGGCGTAAAACAGCCTTTTCCTCGCCGTTGCATCGGAATTTCTGAGGCTAAAAAAAGCGCTGCTTTGCAACGGATTTTCTTAATCAGTGATAAGGATGAAGAGAAGAAGGGCACAGTAAAAGCAGGGGATTATGCTGTTATTTTTTTATTTGGCATGATAAATGCATGAAAATGAGTGCTATTAGAATGACTGGCGCGACATGATCGCGTCGGCGATCTCAGGAGAACCTGCATGCTCAGTCGCATTACCCAGCGTCAGCTGGAATACTTTGTCGCCTCCGGGGAGGCTGGCAGCATCATTGGCGCCTCAGAAAGGATCCATGTCTCATCGCCCTCGATCTCGGCCGCCATCACGCATATCGAATCTGAACTTGGCGTACAGCTCTTTGTGCGCCATCACGCGCAGGGCGTTTCGCTTACCGCCATCGGCCATCAGGTTCTGAAAGAGGCGAAGCTCATTCTGGAGCAGATGTTGAATCTTTATACTATCGCCTCGGAATCCATGAACAATGTGCGTGGCCCGCTACGTGTAGGCTGTCTGGACACGCTGGCCCCGATGTTGACGCCCGAACTGGTCTTCGGCTTTGGACGCGCCTTTCCTGGCGTGCGCATTACGCTTGTCGAAGGCAACCACGAACAGTTGCTCAAACAGTTACGTACCGCCGATATCGACATCGCACTGACTTATGATTTAGTCCCCGCCAGCGATATCGCCTTCACATCGCTGGCGCAATTGCCGCCGTATGTGATGGTGGGGGAACATCATCCATTTGCGACGCAGTCGGCGGTGACCATTGAGGATCTGGCGACCATGCCGATGGTCTTGCTGGATATGCCGTGGAGCCGTGAATATTTCCTCGGGCTGTTTAGCGAAGCGGGTGTTACGCCTAATGTGGTGATGCGCTCCAGTAATATGGAAGTGGTGCGCTCGATGGTGGCAAATGGCGTGGGATTTGGCATCGCCAACGTGCGACCAAAAGCGCATCTGTCCCAGGATGGCAAGCGCCTGATTCGCGTACGCCTGGCAGGGTCGAACAGAGCCATGCAACTGGGTTACGCTACCGCAGCCCATACTCAGCACTCAATGGTGGTTAACGCCTTTGCTGAGCGCTGCCGTGTTTTTATCTCCGATCAGTATATTCCCGGCATGGCGGCGCCAAGTTATTTCGATCCCCAGGTGGTGCGGGTGGCGTGACGCCGGGCGTGGCGACAACTTAGTAGCCACGCTCCGGAAATACCTGCCCGTTGACCGGTTCGCCGCGTGCGGCGCGCTGGATGTTGTCTGCAACCTGTTGTGCGGCGCTGGCTGGAATGGCGACCGATGCCAGATGTGGCGTGATAAGGACGTTGTCCATGCGCCATAACGGATCGTCTGGCGGCAGCGGCTCGCGATCAAACACATCCAGCGTGGCCTGGGCAATCTGCCCCGCGCGCAAGGCCTCAGTCAGTGCCGCCTGATCGACAATCGCACCGCGCGACACATTGATAAACGCCGCGCCTGCGGGGAGGCGGGACAGCCGTTCAGCGCTCAGCAGGCCCGCCGTCTGCGGCGTGAGGGGCAGCATGACCACCAGAATGTCGCTCTGGCTGAGAAAATCATTCAGCGACGTCAGTCCGCTGCAACACTGAATACCCGCGATCGCTTTTGGCGTACGCGACCAGCCGCGCACGTCGAACCCCTGTCGTGCCAGTTCCTGGGCCGTATACGCACCCAGTTCCCCCAATCCCAACACCCCGACGCGGATGCCGGAAGGACTACGCGGATGCAGGTAATGCCAGCGCTGCTCACGCTGCGCGCGCTCGAATGCCGGGATATCGCGCGCGTAGCGCAGAACGGCAAAAAGCACGTAACCGGCCATCATACGTGACATATCCGGGTCGGACAGACGGACAATCGGAATGGCCGGCAGATCGTCGCGCCCCACCAGTGAATCGACCCCCGCGCCGAGATTAACCAGCAGCTTGAGATTGCGGTACGGCGCAAAGAATCCGTATGGTGGTTTCCATGCCAGCGCATAGTGCACTTCATCAGGATGTTGCACTGTTTCGGCGCGGCAAATTCTCACGCCGGGCAAATGTGGCGCAAGTAAGGCCGACCACGCGTCGAAACTATCGAATTCGCTGTAAAACACTAAGGTACTCATGCGCTGTGCGCCTCCATCAGCGTGACCACTGCATCAATTGCCAGCTCGTAACCCACCGCGCCCAGTCCGGCAATCACCCCGGTTGCTGCTTTCGATATCAGAGAGTGGTGGCGGAACGGCTCGCGCCTCCAGATGTTGCTCATATGCGTTTCAATGATCGGGCCGTCAAACATCAGCAAAGCATCAAGAATGGGCACGGAACGGTAGGTCAAACCTGCGGCGTTGATGATTAACCCTGACGCGTGCTGATGCGCCTCCTGAATCCAGTCAACCAGTACGCCCTCGTGATTGCTCTGGCGAAAATGCAACACCACGCCGTGTGTCCCGGCGCGGCGCTGGCAGCGCTCCCCGAGACTGACAAAACTTTCGCTGCCGTACGTGCCGCTTTTATCCAGCCCATATAAATTGGCGTTCGGCCCATTAAGAAAATAGATCTGCGGTGACATGTTCACTCCTGATTAAACGTGCGGATGCGTGACGGTCATCGCCGGATGCGCATCGAAGAGGGCGAACCATGCGGCGGTCAGCGGGTGGCCGGCACGCCAGTTGAGTTCGGCAAAGCGAAAGTCGAGATAACCGAGCGCGCAGCCGATGGCAATGAGCCCGATATCGTCGGGTTGTTCGCTAAACGTGCTGATCTCGCTTTCAATCTGCGACAGTGCCGCGGCGACTTTTTTCAGTTGCGCGTCGGCCCAGCCCTGCCACTGCTTCTCGGGCGGGCGTGCTGTGAACTCGTAGCGCGCCAGTAATGCGGCATCGATAATGCCGTCGCCCAGCGACTGCCATGCCAGACTTCTCCAGCGTGCATCTGCGTTTTTCGGGTATAAACGGCCCTGCGCACGCGCGTTGAGGTATTCACAAATGACCCGGCTGTCATAGAGACAGAGCCCCTCTTCGGTACGCAGTGCCGGGACTTTTGCCAGGGGATTAAACAGAGCGATACGTTCATCGCGCACGACAGGATGCGCGGCAGAATCGAGCCGTTCTATTTCCCCGCTAAGACCCAGTACGTTTGCGCACACCATCACTTTGCGAACATAGGCGGACGTGCTGGCAAAAAAGAGTTGCATCATGGCGCCACCTCCAGCAGCACTTTACCGATATTGGCGTTGGCTTCCAGAATGCGATGGGCCTCGGCGGCCTGTGCTAAGGGCAGGGTTTGATAAATGCGTGGCGCGATTTTGCCTGCGGCGATCAGGGGCAGCAGATGTTTACTGATGCACTGCGCCAGGCGCATTTTCTCGGCCAGGCTTTTGGGGCGCAGGGTGGAAGAGGTCAGACTCAGGCCTTTGCGCATCACCTGTTGCAGGTCCAGTTCAATCGTTGCGCCCTGCATAAATGAGAGACTGACGTGGCGCCCGCCCGGCGCTAACACGCTCAGATTGCGTGCCACATAATCGCCCCCCACGTTATCCAGTACCACATCCACGCCACGACCCCCGGTTGCCGTCAGAACGACGTCGACGAAATCTTCGTCGTGGCGGTTGATGGCGCGCCAGACCCCCAGTTGTTGCAGTGCGGCAATTTTTTCCGCGCCGCCCGCGGTGGCCATAACGCGCGCTCCGCACGCCTGCGCGCATTGAATGGCAAATGTTCCTACGCCGCTGGCTGCCCCATGAATCAGTACGGTTTCGCCGGGCTGCAAACGCCCCAGTTCAAACAGGTTATGCCACACGGTAAAGGCCGCTTCCGGCACGCCTGCCGCCTGCGTAAGAGGCAGATTTTCCGGAACGGAAAGACAGAGTTCGGCGCGCGCCACGCAGTAATCTGCATACCCCCCGCCATTGAGCAATGCCATGACCGACGAACCTGGCGCGGGGAATTCAACGCCCGCACCCAGCGCGATAACGGTACCCGAGACCTCCAGCCCCAGCACATCGGTGACACCTGGCGGTAAGGGCATGCCGTTGCGTTGCAGGATATCGGGACGATTGACGCCCGCAGAGGTCACGCGAATCAGCACTTCACCGGCTCCTGGCATCGGTAGCGGGCGCTGCACCTGTTCCAGGACCTCTGGTCCCCCCGGTCGGCCCGCAATAATCGCATTCATCATTTCAGGGATCATCCGCGTTTATCCTGCTCTGTCGCGCTAAACGCGCATACGCCTTCGTCATCAACATTCACCCCCACCAGAGACCCGACAGGCCAGCGTGTCAGCGAGTGAAGACCGGACTGGCGCGCAAACAGCGTGGCGCTGCCCAGCGCGGGCACATCGAGATGCACATCGACATGATCGCCCTGAAAAACATGCGCAATCACCGTGGCGCTGAGCAGTGAATGCGGGCCCAGCGCTGCCAGTTGAATATTTTCCGGGCGCACAAACACATCAAGGCGTTCGCCAATCGAGGCATGGACACGTTCCGCTGGCAGGCGTAGCACGTTACCGCCCAGATCCAGCATCGCCGCGCTATCGCGACCGGCGTAACGACCCGGCAAAATATTCACATCGCCTACAAACCCGGCGACAAAGGGATCCTGCGGACGACGATAAATCTCATCCGGCGTACCGATCTGGCGTACATGTCCTGCCGACATCACCACCACGCGATCGCTCATGCTCAGCGCTTCGCCCTGATCGTGTGTCACGAAGACGGTGGTGACGCCAAGCTTGCGTTGAATCGCTTTCAACTCAACCTGCATCGACAGACGCAGATTTTTATCCAGCGCAGAGAACGGCTCATCAAGCAGCAGGACTTTGGGACGGATCACCAGCGCGCGCGCCAGCGCGACACGCTGCTGCTGACCGCCAGACAGTTCACGCGGTTTGCGATGGCCGTAACCGGCAAGCTTCACCAGCGCCAGGGCCTGCTCAACGCGCTCAGCGATCTCGGCTTTGGGCACACCACGCATGCGCAGACCGTAGATACTGTTAACGCCTGCAACTTTTTTATCTGCTGCAGTCGCTTCCGGCACCCGGATTTCAGCCATGACAACCACAGCGCCACATGGCGCTGTCGCTTTCCCACCTGCTCTGCTCTTACTCCGGCAGCATCTCATGCCGTGACGCATCGAACGCCTTTCCTGACATCAGCACCCCGTACGCCACCTGAGCAAGCTTGCGCATCATCGCGCCGATTATCACCTTCGGACGCTTTCCGTTTCCTTCCAGCCGCTCCCTGAACGCCTTACCCCAGGCCGTTTTGTACAGCGCCACCATCGCCGGCATATATAACGCGCCGCGCAGATGAACCGGACCCGCCTTACTCATCCGGCTTGTCCGCATCACGCTGCTCCCCGACTCATGCTGCTTCGGTGTCAGCCCTGCATATGCCGCGAACTGCCGCCCTGTACTGAACCTCAGCTTAAGCCCTGTGTACGCCAGCAGCACCGCCGCCGTTTTCTCGCCAATGCCCGGGATACTGTTCAGCAGTTTCCGCCGCTGCTTCATATCCGGGTCATTGTCCGTCAGCTCTTTTATCTGTTTTTCGATACGCGTCAGCTCTGCGCCCAGGCACTGCAGGAGCACATCTATGCTCTCCAGTTGTACCTCCGGCGCCGTCTCCTGACGGTTTTTCTCCTGCGTCTGCATTTCTGTCAGTGCATGATGGCGTAACACCAGCGCTTTCAGCGCCCGTTCCGTCGGGTGCGGTGCCTCCCATGCTGGCGGGCGTTTCTCCCGGCAGAAGTGGGCCAGCATACGGGCGTCCACGTTGTCGGTTTTACTGCGCAGCCCCTCACTCTGTGCGAAGCCTTTACTGAGGGCGGGGTTGATGATGGAGACGGTATAGCCGGCATCACTCAGATACGTGGCCGCGTCTTCCATGTAAGTACTGGTGGACTCCATACAGACATGAGCATGGCTCACATCATGGCTGCGAAGCCAGCGGACCAGCTCTTCGTGCCCGGAGGGGGTGTTTTCAAATTTTTTACCGCGATGCCGGCCATCCGGACGAAGGATATCAACATCCAGCTTAGCTTTGGCGACATCAATGCCGATGAAGTGCAGTTCATTTTCCATAGTGAGACCAACCTTGCGAATGCGGGTTACCGGTAGAAACCGGTCCATGATACTGTCCGGTTTGTCACATGAGAAAGAACGGCGGTCCGGTGCAGGGATCTACGGTACAGACTTTAAAGTCTAAGCCCGGATACGGCATCCGGACCGCCATCAGAGAGAACTGGCCGGTTCTTTCTGATGAGGTAATCATACAAGCCCACGTTCTTCTCGACCGTCATATGCGGGAACAGCGCGTAGTTCTGAAACACAATGCCGATTTCACGCTGCCAGGGTGGGGTATCGGTCACCAGATCGCCATCAATAAAGATTTCGCCGCCATCCGCTTCGGCGAAACCCGCCATCAGGTTCAACAACGTGGTTTTGCCGCAGCCTGACGGGCCGAGCAGGGTAATAAATTCGCCTTCTTTAATCATCAGGGAAATCTTGTGTAGGGCAATGGCGTCGCCAAAGCGTTTGAGCACGCCATCGAGCCGTACGGCAACATGCGTGTTGTTCACGTCGGGTTGCAGCGTTGGGGGCTGCGGGAACAGGGTGACTTCTGCACTAACCATGTAATCTCCAGAAATGGGCTATCGAATGCCTGAAGCCAGCATACGGGTTAAACGTCTGTCGCGCGGTTAGTGCTTCCCGAAGCTGGCGTTTGGAAAAGTTAAAGCAGAAAGAGAGCGAAGCGAGCGGAAGAAGGGCGGCCGCTGTCCGCCCTGAACAGAAGGGAATAGCGCTGAATAGCGTTCGGTGAGGTTACGTTTTTTGACACATCCACGCGGCAAGACGACGCAGCAGGGCATCGCAGGCGTTTAACTGTTCGACCGTAATGAACTCATCCGGTTTATGGCCCTGCGCCATGCTGCCAGGCCCACATATCACGCTGGGGATGCCGACCTGATGGAATAATCCGCCTTCCGTACCGAACGCGACAGTACTGAACCTTTCGGAGCCGGTGAGATGGGCAATCAGCCGTGCGGCGGCGCTTTGCGCGGGGGTGTACAAACCAGGATAACCGCTGATGGGATAAAAACGGATCGTCGCGTCGCGACTGACGGCCTGCATGTCGGGCAGAAGCTCGCGCTGTGCGTAATGTTCCAGTTCCCGGGCCACCTCCTGCGCATCGTCCTGCGGCAATGTGCGCACTTCAAAGTCAAACGTACACTCGGCGGGCACGATATTCAGCGCCCGGCCGCCCTGAATCAGACCCGTTTGTACCGTGGTAAACGGCGGATCAAAACGCGCATCATGATGTTCCGGCGCAGCCAGCCGCTGACCTATATGCGTAAGGCGGTGGATGAGCTTTGCCGCATACTCAATGGCATTGACGCCCTGTGGTGCATAAGCTGAATGGCAGGCGGCGCCCTGGACTTCACAGCGCACGCCGAGTTTGCCTTTGTGACCGAGAACAGGCTCCAATTGTGTGGGTTCGCCGATAAGGCAGATATCGGGCTTTTCCGCGCGGCGGGAGAGCGCATCCAGCAACGTACGCACGCCGAGGCAGCCGACTTCTTCATCATAAGAAATTGCCAGATGCAGCGGTTGCGCCAGTGGCTGCGCAAGAAAGCAGGGGACGGCTGCGAGGATGCAGGCAATAAAACCTTTCATGTCCGCCGTGCCGCGACCATACAGTTTGCCGTCGCGCTCAGTCAGGGTGAAAGGGGGAACGCTCCAGTTCTGCCCGTCAACGGGGACCACATCGCTGTGACCTGAGAGCATAACGCCGCCCGGTCCCGGCGGGCCAAGTCGCGCATAGAGATTGGCTTTGCTGCGCTCAGCGTTATGAATGCGTTCATAGTTAACGCCGAGCCCGTTTAAGTAGCCGCCGATAAAGTCGATCAGCGCCAGATTAGATTCGCGGCTGGTGGTATCAAACGCCACCAGCTGTTCCAACATTTCACGGCTGGTCATCATCAGACCTCCTTGCGCTTACTCGTCACCGGGCACGCCGTAACCTGGCGCGCTACGCGGATCAAGCGCTCGCGTTAAATAGTCCTGCATCTGGGGTTGATAAGCGCGCCAGAGTTTGCCGAGTTCATCAATGGGATCGGCGTCTGTCCAGTCGACGCGCAAATCAACTATCGGCCAGACGTGAGAATCGACAATCGACAGCGCTGATGAATGTACCGGGCCTGCTTCTCCGCCTGCGGCAAGACCCGCCTGCATTGCAGCAATGAGCCTGTCAGCCAGATGCCCGGTTTGCTGTTCGAACGCGTTT
The DNA here is from genome assembly GCA_901456055.1 of Phytobacter ursingii. Taxonomy (GTDB): domain Bacteria; phylum Pseudomonadota; class Gammaproteobacteria; order Enterobacterales; family Enterobacteriaceae; genus Phytobacter; species Phytobacter ursingii. The sequence goes on along the minus strand of CABDWT010000018.1, from coordinate 178,924 downwards.
ATCATCGCGACAATGACGTTCGGATCCGCGAGCAGATTACCCGCCGCCACGCAGTTATCACCGTTCAGGGCGTTGTTGACGCCGAGCGTTTTGTCGCCGCTGTAGAAAGCGCTTTCTCCTCCGGCCGTCATCACGGTGACCTGTCGGTAGGTAAAATAATCATCCGTGCTCAGCCCCGCCTGTAGCGCCGTTTCAGCACTATCACCCTGTTGCAGTCTTTCAAGAATACGCGGTCCCAGCGCCGGTAAGGTGATGTTTTGGGTTGATACCGCGCCCACCTTGCTACGTAGCCACGGGCAGCGCGCCCCCACCGCAATACTGGAAGAACTAATGGCAATGCCTATCTGACCGGTCTGCGCGCAGCGACCAATAATCGATAATGTCATGGTCTTACTCTCCCGTTGGTGATGGCCAGTTATCGGGAATCACCGCGATAACATCGATTTCCATCAGCCACTGTGGCTGACCCAGTGCGGAAATGACCAGCCCGGTTGAGATGGGAAACACCCCCTTGAGCCATTTGCCGACAACCTGATAAACCGGCTCGCGATAACGGGGATCGATGATATAGGTGGTCGTTTTGACGATGTGTGAAAGGTCACTGCCTGCCTCTTCCAGAAGCTGTTTTACGTTCTTCATCGCTTGCTCAGCCTGGGCGGCCGGGTCGCCAAGCCCGACCAGGTTACCATCAAAATCGGTACCAATCTGGCCCCGAACGTACACGGTATTACCGGCACGAACTGCCTGACACAGATCGTTATCCAGCGACTGATTCGGGTAGGTGTCTTTGGTATTGAATTTGCGAATGCGGGTATGTGTGCTCATCGTTGCCTGCCAGTAAAGGGGTTCCCCGCAAGGTATACCTTCTCAGGCAAAACAAACAAAACAGCATAATCCGAGGCTTTAGTTTAGAAAATGCGAACAGGCCTCCAGGCCCGCCTGGCGTCAGGGCGCGTGTGACTGCTCTTCAAGGGTCGTTGCGCGTCTGATGGGGATGAGCAAAGGCAGAATGCAAAGCACCAGCAGGGCGACAAGCATTAAGGTCTGCTGTACGCCCATCACATCGCCTGCCATACCGTAGATGACGGGCATCAGGGCGCCGCAACCGAGCGAGGCGGTATAAAAAATCGCAAACGCGCGGGTTTGCTGTTGCGGGCGGGATAACTCGGCAACGCTACCATACAGAATCGAGGACGTTCCGTTCAGCGCCACACCTAACGGAATCAGCAGTAACCAGGTGACTTGCAGCGGGGCAAATGCCATTCCCAGCACGATGGCGGAGGTGATTATCTCGCTGGCCGCGACGCTTTTGATCACGCCGAGTCGGGTTGACAGTATTCCGCAAACCAGTTTACCGAATGCCCCGCCAATAAAGATTAATGTCAGCGCAAGGCCTATTTGCGTCGCCGAAGCGCCGCGCGAGGCCATCAAAAAAGGCAGGAATGTCAGGGTACCCGTGCGCGTTGCATTATCAATACTCCCGATCACGCATAACGCGGTGAATGCCCTTCGGCGCAGCGGTTCGGGGAGTTTCATCGCCGGCTGCTGAGGCTTGTCGTGGTGCGTTTCTTTGGCGGCGAGAGGCTCCACTTGCGCGGGTTTGCTATCTCCAGGCAGTAACAGGTACAGGCCAAGGGTGACGAGGAAGCCAAAGAGAGCAATCCATTGCAGGGCGCTGCCCCAGGCGATGATAAGCAGGCAGGCCGATAGTGTGCCGGGAATTACCCCTTTGCCGACATCGCCAAAGAAATTGTAGGTGCTCAGCGCAATACGGGCGTGCCTGGGGGAATAATAGTGCGTAATAAAACTTGATGACAGAGGATGCTGAACGCTGGCACCCAGACCGCCGACGACAATCAGTATCATGAGCTGTATCAGCGTTGATGAGGTGCCGTAGAGGAGCAGCGCGACGGTCAACAGCAGGGTGCCAGCCATTAATACTCTGCGTTCGCCGTACTTTCGGCCTAATTCTCCTGCGGGGATCTGAAAGGCTGACATCGTGCCGGAAAACAGCATCTTAAGCAGGCCTGTCTGCGCCATGGAAAGCCCAAACTGCTGCTGCCAGAGAGCAAAAAGGACATAGTGCAGGTCGGTGGCGCCATCATGGAAAAGGTGAGCAAGACTGGTTGCGCCCAGGACTTTACGGCTTTGCCTCTTTTCGACGGTAGCCGGATGCGTGCTATCGGGGGAACCAGACGTCAGACCCATTCATGTGCTCCAGGAATTAAACGAGTATCTTTACATTAAATTCCCCCAGCGGGGAATAGTGTATGTAAGTTTTTTGGCGCTGTATCTATCTCAATAATATCTTTCGGCGCCTTTATGAAATGCAGGAGTTGTTTAATGAGAGAGACTTTTATGTATATTCGTTATCAGTCTTTAAATATAGTGCTTATATCAATTTAAATATAAACCAGACGGGCTATTTGATTTTCGCACGCTAACTTAGCCGTGTTGGTTCCCTTATCGCCGTGACATTATCCTCGACAGACAAATTTACGGCATATGCAGAGATTGTTGCGCAACATACAGATTCGATGACTACGAGGATTTTCTGAGAGTATGGCATGAGTAAATGTCAGTTTCACAGAGAACGCCTGATATTGTTAAGATGCTGGTTCCTGTTTTTTTTTGCCTTTTCTGGTGACATACTATGAGCCTTTGTGATTGGACAGATTTCTGAATGCGCTGCTGTTTTTTTAGTTGCATGTATGGGTAAGCAACATGAAGAAAAAGAAATTTTATTTATCACTGGTTATAACGGTTGCTTTCCTCATTGTTTCTGTGTTATTGACCTTCCAGATTTTGTCAGCGCGCACTCAGACAATAAATGAGCTTAATATAAATGTCATCAATTTAAGCCGTACGCTTGATACTTATTCGGAAGGTGTTATTCGTCAAGGTGAAATGATTATAAAAACCATATCCAGCATGACGGAAATATATGGAATAAAACAACCAGAACTTGAACGCATAAGAACACTTCTGTCGGATCAAACAACGTTTATCGAACAACTTAATAATATTGTCATCTATGATGGCAAAGGAAATCAAATTCTTGCCATGCGTGATATCCCCAAAGGGAGGCGAAATGGTGCAGATAGATCGTTCTTTATTTATCACCGTAACAACGTATCTAAAGATATTTTTATTGGCCCTCCTGTTATTAGTCGAACGACGGGCAAATGGGTTATTACCATCAGCAGAAGGCTGGAAGATGATAACATGACGTTCAGAGGGGTAGTGGTTTTAACGCTGAACGTTGAAAATTTTCTCGAAACATACGGTAAATTAGATATGGGGAAGAATGGGTCTATCTCGCTCATTAGCGATTCAGGCACGCTTATGATTCGTTTCCCTTTTAATGAAAATTATATCGGCAAGGCATTTTCTGATTCGCTGCTGTTTACGACTTATCTCAAAAAAAGTGACTCAGGAACGGCAACCGTTATTTCTCGTGTTGACCATATTGAACGCATTTTCGCTTTTCAGAAAAATAAGCGCTATGGGTTAGTCACGACGGTTGCGGTCAGTACAGATGAAGCCTTGAATTCATGGAGACATCATGCTGAGATTCTGGGCGCGATAGTGATATTTCTTATTGGATGTGCCATTTTTTCAGGGAGTTATGTTTTTAAAGAAATCAGCAGGCGTGTGCAACTTAACAAAGAACTCGCCAATGCCAAAGAGTCCTTGATGTCTGCCAACGCACAATTAAAAGAGATGGCCTCTGTTGATAGTCTGACAGGTCTGGCTAATCGCAGGGAGTTTGATCATATTTTTCCTAAAACAATTCAAACGTGTGCAAAGAATAAAAAATCGATATCGTTGTTACTGATTGATATCGATTTTTTTAAAAATTACAATGATAAATATGGACATCTGGACGGTGATAACTGTTTACGCAATGTGGCTGCTATAATAAAACGGAGTTTAGCAGAGCTAAATGCCGTAGCCGCCCGATACGGTGGCGAAGAGTTTGTCGTTATCTTACCAGAAGCAGAACTGGAATTAGCGAAGAAGATTGCTGAAACCATTACCCATAATATAATCAATGAAAAATTAATCCATGAGGCCAGCCCTTTTGGCGTAGTGAGCGTCAGCACGGGTGTTTCACATGCGCGTGCGGCAGACCTTGATGATGACGGTACCTCGCTTATTGAAAGTGCCGATACGGCACTTTATCGTGCAAAATTTTGCGGGCGCAATCAGGTTAGCGTCATTTGACAGCGTCTTACCGATACGCTTTTTTGTGAAACGTTTTGTGAATGGCATTGCGTAAAGAGATTAACGATGTGTGCCTGTGACGCGATTGACCTCAAGCCCGCTATAACGCTTATCCTTCACCCACAGACGATACTGTCCCGGTGTGCGATGATAGTGTTCCCGAAACGCACGGCAGAATGTGGACTGCTCCCGGTAACCCAGTTGCATTGCAATTTCAGTGATTGAGCGATTGGTATCATGAAGTAAATCGCGGGCAATCACCATTTTTCGATATCGTATATATACGCCAGGCGACATACCCGTAACTTTTTTAAATCCCCGCTGAAAATGCCATGCAGAATAACCTGATTTTTGTGCCAGGGCGCTGAGTGGCAGAGGCGTTGCGATATTACATTCTATCCAGTCGAGAATATCCTTTATCGTTAGTCTCATCAGGCACAATGCGCTTTCCTTTGTCATTTCAATACCTTTTTATTGGCGAAGTCAGGGGGGAACCGTTGTCATAAAACAGCGCCCCCGACTGAAAGAATAATGGCTTAAACGGGCGCAGTGACACGCAGTCACTGCGCCTGTTTATTGCATCAACAATCTTCAATAATTAAATAGACCGCGTTCAATGGCCCATGAACCCCAACGACCTTAATAAGTTCAATATCTGCCGTCGAGCTTGGTCCGGCGATGAGATTGATACAGGAGGGCAGGGGTTCACCTGATTGTTCTCTCTGACGGAGGATTTCAGCCAGTTGCGTGACGCCAGGCAGTAACCGGCTTTTGTAGACAACAAACAACGTCGTCGGGGGAAGCAGGCTGATGGCTCGTCCTTGCCAGGGCGAGGAAAACAGAACCACCCCCCCTGTTTCACACAGGCCGTATTCGGCGAAGACCACGCCAATATTGGCCCCAGCGGCTATGCGCAGGTTGTCTTCTCTTCCCGGCGAGGCCCAGCAATTCGCCGGGAATGACCTCTGCAAGTGCGCAGTGATGCCTGTTTTTGCCAGTCGGGCGTCGCCGCTTATCAGTATCGGGCCGCCGCCATACTGGTTACAGAGACCTTCTGCGACCTGTGAGAGGTCTGCAAGAGGGGCCAGTTCGCAGTGGACCTGCATCATCTGTGAGGCAAATTCCATGAAACTGTCGCAAGGTTGCTCTGCTATTTTTTCGGCATAACGGCTTCTCAGCGGCGCAGAGTGCGTAACGGGCAATGGCTCAGGGAGTTGACGTGGCTCGCGGCCGAGCTGCCGGGCAATGTGCTGCATGAAGGCATCGCGGTTTTCCATTATGCACCCTCCCCATTTTTGCGCTGCTTTTGATGTGTTTTGAACCAACTGCGGAAACTCTCTCCATCCGCCTGTGGCAGATCGCGGGTTTGCGTCCACTTGCGGATTGCGGCAATGCTAAAGGGCATCTTCCCATTGCGAATCATCAGCTGTGCCGCACGTGCGCCTGCCACCATCCCTACCTTCCACAGGGTGTGATGCTGGTTCGCGTAATTGAACAGATGCACTGTGTGACGTTCCATCGCGGGCGTCATGCCGCTTTCAGCCAGCGTACGGCGGTGCTCAAGAATTAATGAAGATAAGGGAATACGAACCGGGCAGACGTCATCACAGGCTGTACATAACGAACAGGCATAGGGCAGGTTTTTGAAATCCTCATAGCCACCGAGCAGCGGCGAGAGCACCGCGCCAACAGGGCCTGGATAAATCGAACCGTAGCCGTGCCCGCCAATATGACGGTAGGCAGGACAGGTATTCATGCAGGCCCCGCAGCGTATACAACGCAAGATATCCTGAAAAGCAGACCCCAGCACTCGCGAACGACCATTGTCGACGATCACCAGATGGAGCTCCTCGGGGCCATCACTTTCCGCCTGAGCGCCGGGGCCAGTAAGCCAGGTATTGTAGCCGGTCAGGCGGGCGCCCACGGCGCTGCGCGCCAGCATGGTCAGAATGATGTCCAGCTCTGCAAATGAGGGAACCACGCGCTCCATACCCATCACGGCAATGTGTGTTCGCGGCACAGTGGTACAGAGCCGGGCATTGCCCTCGTTGCTCACCAGGCTAAGTGTGCCGCTTTCCGCGACCGCGAAATTGCAACCGGTAATGCCGATATCGGCGTTAAGGAAATCTTCGCGGATCTTCTGTCGAATAAAGCGTGTCATCGCTTCCGGGGTTTCGGCACCCTCGTAGCCCAGTTTCTCCCGCAGGATACGCTGAATTTGATGGCGATCTTTATGTATCGCCGGGACAACCACATGCGAAGGGGCATCTTTGGCCAGTTGCAAAATATACTCGCCCAGATCGGTCTCCACGACCTCAATGCCTGCCGTCTCCAGCGCGGCATTCATCCCGATCTCTTCGGTCACCATCGATTTTGATTTAACGATTTTGCGAGCGTGTTTCTGCTGCGCAATCTGCACAATGTAGCGGGTGGCATCTTCTCGCGTGTTGGCAAAAAAAACGGTGCCGCCATTCGCGGTGACCTTTTCACTCAACTGATAGAGATAGGCATCCAGATTCTCAAGAACATGGGCGCGAATCTCTGCGGCGCGGGAACGCCAGGCGGGCCAGTTCTCAAGCTCATCGATCATTTTCTGGCGATTAATGCCAATGCGATCCTGCGCGTTCGCGACAGCGTGGCGCATGACCGGATCGTCGATTTGCTGCTGTACCCGATCGTAAAACGGGAGGTTACTGGTTTTAAGAAACATATTGCCTCCTTAGCGGCTCATCAGCACATCGGCGATGTGAAGTACGCGGACGGGGTGGCCTTCTCGCTGCAAGCGACCGCCAATATTAATCAGGCAACTGGCATCTGCGCCGATCAGATAATCCGGCCGGGCTTCCATAAGATGCATCACCTTTTCCTTCACCATCTCCCCGGAGATCTCTGCCATTTTGACCGAGAAAGTGCCGCCAAAACCGCAGCAGGTTTCCTGGTCGCTAAAAGGGATGATTTCCAGTTCACGAACTTCACGTAACAGGGCCAGTGGTTCATCGCGAACGCCAAGCTTGCGAAACAGACTGCACGAAGGATGATAGACAGCCCGTCCTGGCAGGCGCGCACCGACGTCCGTCACACCAAGCTGGTTAACGATAAACGAGGTCAGATCAACCATCCGGCTTGCAACGTTCGCCGCGCGCATTGCCCATTCGGGTTCATCGCGTAGCCAGTCCTGATAGTGGCGAATGGCATTCATACACGACCCGGCGGGAGAGATAATGGGATAGTCATTGATCTCAAGTGCGGTAATCTGCGCTTTCATGCCCGGCAAGGCATCGGTAATGTAGCCGCTATTGATTGCCGGTTGCCCACAACACCCCTGATGTTCAGGAAACTGGACGCAACAACCCAGTTGTTCGAGCAACAGAACACTGTTTTTTGCCATGCGTGATTTAAGCGCGTCGCCAATGCAGGTTACAAAGAAATTCACGTTCATATTATTTTGCTTCCGGGAAATGTCATGACTCGCGTCTTTATTAAATAAGACCGTCAGTGAGGGGGTTTTTAGCCACCTTATTAAAAGATGTATTTAGCGAGCCACGCGCAGCCCGCCGGTGACGCCACGGCTTAGTACCAGTTGCCAGAGCTGAATATTTCTGGCGCGAAATGCGCCCGCACAGGCGGTCAGGTAATAGTTGAACATTCGATGAAATTTGACGGAGTAATTTCCTGACAATTGCGGCCAGGCCTTATTGAAGCGACTATGCCAGGCCATCAGCGTCTTATCATAATCGGCGCCGAAGTTATGTACGTCCTCTATGACGAAATAGGGTTCACTGGCCTCAGCAACTTGTTTTAGCGAGGGGAGACAGCCGTTAGGAAAGATGTATTTATTGATCCAGGCATCAACGTTATGTTGGGTTTTATTTGAACCGATGGAATGCAATAAAAAAAGACCGTCAGGTTTCAGGCAACGATCGACCGCCTTAAAATACGTCGCGTAATTTTTCGGACCAACATGCTCGAACATGCCGACCGAAACGATACGATCATATTGCTTATCCAGATCGCGGTAATCCTGGAGCAGGATACGCACATCTTTCCCGGCACAGAGGCGTTCGGCATAGGTTTTTTGCTCAGCGGAAATCGTTATGCCTTCAACATGCACACCATAATTGTGTGCCGCATACTCAGCTAATCCCCCCCAGCCGCAGCCAATATCCAGCATCGTCATACCGGGTTTAAGCTGTAGTTTTTCGCAAATCAATGCCAGCTTGTTTTCCTGCGCGACAAATAATTCATCGGCCTCTTTCCAGTAGCCGCAGGAATACTGCATATGAGGATCGAGCATGCGGTTAAAGAGATCATTGCCCAGATCGTAATGCACTTCGCCAACCTGCCAGGCACGTTTGCGTGATTGTGGATTAGCAAGACGGGCAAAGGCGATGCGCAGAAGATCGGAAAAGCTGGCGGGGCGTTGTTCATCCAGCCGGGCACAGAGCAATTTATCAAAAAAGACATCAAGCCGTTTACAGTCCCACCAGCCTTCCATATAACTTTCACCCAGTCCGAGCGAGCCTTGTTGTAACACGCGTTTAAAAAAACGGGAATCGTGCACCCGGATATCCCAGGGTTCAGGCCCATTAATAACAATTCCCGCCTGTGTTAGCAGTTCCTGCACAATCCGCAGCCAGTGGTTTGGTTTGCTGATCACATCGACGGTACATTCATTAGCCATCATCTCTCCTTTAACGTAGCGTGACTGCCAGTCAGAAAATATCCCCGTTACGCCAGTCAGTGTTTGCGAAAAGGCTTATCCCTCAGGCAGATGGCTGGTAAATTATTCATGACGGGTGAAACAGATTTATGACCGCTTCATTATTCAGTAAACCCGCCGTGTCTGCGCTGTGCTATCAAGACAAACTTCATCGAATAGAGGCCAGGTGCTTATGTGCTCAACGTTAGTGTTACCGCCGAGTCAACCGGTTAGCGGCCAGCCCGCGCCGGTGCTGATGGCATTGCCGCGTGCGGTTTACTTTCGCAGCTACCCCTTGATGGGCGATACGGGTGTGGACAGACATGAGCACCCCTTTGCTGAATTTCTCTATGCGCGCAATGGCAGTATGCGTGTGGAGATTGAAGGCAAGACGCTGGTGGTTCCGGTTCTCTATGGCGTATGGATCCCGGCTCATGTGCCGCATCGCATTTTTGCCACCAGCGACGTGCTGCTGGAAAGTCTCTATGTTGAAGCCGATTTCGCGACCATCGCTTTCAGTGGCAGCAAAGTGGTGGTGGTCAGTGATTTCGTGCGTGAGTTTATTCACTATGCGACGCAAAATGTGCCGGAGCTGTATGACGATGAAGGGGACGATGGGCAACTTGTGCAGGTGTTGATTTCATTACTCAGGCGTTTGCCGGATGCCGGCCTGTCAATCTCCTGGCCCGGCTCACCTTTACTGATGAAGGTCTGCAGCCAGATCCAAAAAACACCGGGTGAAACGCACAGCATTGAGAAGTGGGCTTCCGGTAGTGGCATGTCGGTGCGCACGTTTTCACGTCGCTTCAAAAAGGAAACCGGGGTGGCCTTCAGCGAATGGAAAAAACGTGTGCGCTTGCTGGAATCCGTCGTGATGTTAAAAAACAAGCGTAGCGTCACACAGGTTGCGCTTGATCTGGGCTATTCAAGCCCGGCCGCATTCACCTTTGCGTTTCGCGCCATGTTTGGCGTGCCGCCGACACGGTATTAAGTCGCCTTCCAGGGTAAAGGGTCTTCATTCAGCATCGACAAAAAACGTTTCACCGTTCGTGAGCGTTCAAAACGCCGCCAGCACAGAGCGATATCGGTATAGAGCTTCGGTGAGATAAGCGGATGATGAGTGACATTCGGCGGAGAAATGACCACCATCGACTGCGGCACCAGGGCAAAGCCGCTGCCTGCGGATACCATGCTGACAGACGACGAAAGCTGTGAGCACTGTCGCGCGTTTTCCATATCAATCCCGGAGCGTGCGCAGCAGGTGTAAACGCGATCATACAAACACGGTGCTATTTCCTGCGGGAACAAAACCACTGGCGTATCCTGGAGCTGATCCAGCGTCAGAGCACCGCGCTCTGCGAGAGGATGATCGCAATGCAGTACCACCACCATCGGTTCCCGGTCCAGTATTTTCAACTCGAACGCTTTACTGCTCTCACAGGGCAGACGTACGAAGGCAATGTCCAGTTCCCCCTCAGCCAGCATCGTCGTAAGAGAGGACATATTGGCTTCCCGTTGATGGATCTTCACTGCCATGTTCTGCAACTGAAAATGGCGAATAAGCGTGAAGATCATGGGATGAAAAGCGTCGGAACTGGTAATCCCGATCGACAGATTACCGTTTAGTCCACGGGCAATGCCCCGAACTTTTTCGACGGCTATGTCGCTCAGCGCCAGGATCTCACAAGCATCTTCGTAGAAGGCTTTTCCCGCTTCGGTCAGTTCCACGCCTCGCGTCAGGCGTCTGAAAAGCGGCGTCCCCACTTCCTCCTCAAGCCGTTTGATTTGCTGGCTCAGAGGAGGTTGCGACATCCCCAGCGCTTTGGCCGCCTTAGTGAAGTGTCTCTCGCGTGCTACCGCGACAAAATAGCGCAGATAACGAAGTTCCATATCTCAAACGTCTCAAACCAGCATGGATTCTATATTGGAACTCTCTGCTGAATCGGGTCAACATTTATTTAACCTTTCTAAAAAAAGTTGAAGAGGACGAGCATAATGATGCATTCATCGGCATGCGACTGTGAGGCCAGCCTGTGCGAGACCGTACGTGGGTTCTCTGCCCGGCACCCTGACAGCGTGATCTATCAGACATCGCTAATGAGCGCCCTGTTAAGCGGCGTATACGAGGGAGACACCACCGTCGCCGATTTACTGGCGCAAGGTGATTTTGGTCTGGGCACCTTTAACGAGCTGGACGGTGAACTGATTGCCTTTAGCAGCCAGGTGTACCAGTTGCGCGCCGACGGTAGCGCCCGCGCCGCGAAGCCAGAGCAGAAAACGCCGTTTGCGGTGATGACCTGGTTCCAGCCGCAGTATCGCAAAACCTTCGATACGCCGGTTAGCCGTCAGCAGATCCACGAGGTGATCGACCAGCAAATCCCCTCCGATAACCTGTTCTGCGCGTTGCGTATCGACGGCAACTTCCGCCACGCCCACACCCGCACGGTACCGCGCCAGACGCCGCCGTACCGGGCGATGACCGACGTCCTGGACGACCAACCGGTGTTCCGCTTTAACCAGCGCGAAGGGGTGCTGGTCGGATTCCGCACGCCGCAGCATATGCAGGGGATTAACGTGGCCGGTTATCACGAACATTTCATCACTGACGATCGTCAGGGTGGGGGCCATCTGCTCGACTACCAGCTGGAGAACGGCATGCTCACCTTCGGTGAAATTCACAAGCTGATGATTGACCTGCCCGCCGATAGCGCGTTTTTACAGGCCAACCTTCACCCCAGCAATCTGGATGCAGCGATCCGTTCCGTTGAAAACTAACAGGAGAACCACCGTGAACAGTGATAAACAGGCTCGCCAGTGGGCGCACGGCGCCGATATGGTTGTCGGCCAACTGGAAGCGCAGGGCGTGAAGCAGGTTTTCGGTATTCCGGGTGCGAAAATCGACAAAGTCTTTGATTCCCTGCTGGACTCCTCCATTGAGATCATCCCCGTGCGCCACGAGGCGAACGCAGCCTTTATGGCGGCAGCGGTAGGGCGGTTGACTGGCAAAGCCGGGGTGGCGCTGGTCACCTCCGGACCTGGCTGTTCAAACCTGATCACCGGCATTGCCACCGCCAACAGCGAAGGCGACCCGGTTGTGGCGCTGGGCGGGGCGGTGAAGCGGGCGGATAAAGCGAAACTGGTGCATCAAAGCATGGATACGGTTGCGATGTTCAGCCCGGTCACCAAATATGCTGTCGAGGTCAATTCCCCGGACTCGATTGCCGAGGTTATCTCGAACGCGTTTCGTGCCGCCGAGCAAGGCAGACCGGGGAGCGCGTTTGTCAGCCTGCCGCAGGATATTGTCGACCAGCCCGCCACAGGCACCATTTTGCCTGCCAGCGGCCCGGCGATAATGGGCCCGGCACCCGAATCGGTGATTAACGATGTGGTGAGGCTCATCGAGAATGCTAAAAATCCGGTCATCCTGCTGGGGCTGATGGCGAGTCAGCCTGCCAACAGCACGGCGCTGCGTAAGCTGCTGGAGAAAAGCCGTATTCCGGTTACCAGCACCTATCAGGCCGCCGGGGCAGTGAACCAGGAGCACTTCACCCGCTTCGCCGGCCGCGTCGGCCTCTTTAATAATCAGGCGGGCGACCGGCTGCTGCACCTGGCGGACCTGATCATCTGTATTGGCTACAGCCCCGTTGAGTATGAACCATCCATGTGGAATAGCGGCGATGCCACGCTGGTGCACATTGATGTGCTGCCCGCGTATGAAGAGCGCAATTATGTGCCTGACATCGAGCTGGTGGGGGATATCGCCGCCACGCTGAACCAGCTTGCCAGCCGGATTGACCACAAACTGGAACTCAGCCAGCGCGCGTCAGAAATCCTGGTCGATCGCCAGCATCAGCGGGATCTGCTCGATCGCCGTGGCGCCTCGCTCAACCAGTTTGCCCTGCATCCATTGCGTATCGTACGGGCTATGCAGGACATCGTGAATAACGACGTAACGCTCACCGTGGATATGGGCAGCTTCCATATCTGGATTGCCCGCTATCTCTACAGCTTCAGGGCGCGTCAGCTGATGATCTCCAACGGTCAACAGACCATGGGCGTCGCGCTGCCATGGGCGATTGGCGCCTGGCTGGTGAATCCGGGGCGCAAGGTGGTTTCTGTCTCCGGCGACGGCGGCTTCCTGCAGTCGAGCATGGAACTGGAAACCGCGGTGCGTCTTAACGCCAACGTGTTGCATATCATCTGGGTGGATAACGCCTACAACATGGTGGCAATCCAGGAAGAGAAAAAATACCAGCGACTTTCCGGCGTAGAGTTCGGTCCGGTCGATTTCAAAGTGTACGCCGACGCCTTTGGCGCGAAAGGTTTTGCCGTGGAGAGCGCCGATGCGCTCGAGCCCACACTACGTGCGGCGATGGAGGTCGATGGCCCGGCCGTGGTGGCCATTCCCGTTGACTATAGCGATAACCCGCTGCTGATGGGCCAGCTCCATCTCAGCCAGATTTTATGACTTACTATAAGGACAGAAAAATGCAAAAAGTGGCTCTCGTAACCGGCTCAGGCCAGGGGATTGGTAAAGCAATAGCGCTTCGCCTGGTGAAAGATGGCTTTGCCGTCGCCATTGCCGACTATAACGATGCGACGGCGAAGGCCGTTGCCGATGAAATTATCCGTAACGGCGGCCATGCCGTGGCCGTGAAGGTGGATGTCTCTGACCGCGAGCAGGTGTTTGCGGCGGTAGAGAAAGCCCGCACCGCGCTGGGCGGTTTCCACGTTATCGTCAATAACGCCGGGATCGCACCCTCTACGCCCATCGAATCCATCACCCCGGAGATTGTCGACAAAGTTTATAACATCAACGTGAAAGGGGTGATCTGGGGGATTCAGGCGGCGATTGAGGCGTTTCGCAAAGAGGGGCACGGTGGCAAGATCATCAATGCCTGCTCCCAGGCGGGCCACACCGGCAACCCGGAACTGGCCGTCTACAGTTCAAGTAAATTCGCGGTGCGCGGCTTAACCCAGACCGCAGCGCGAGACCTTGCTCCGCTGGGCATCACCGTTAACGCCTACTGCCCGGGGATTGTGAAAACGCCAATGTGGGCGGAAATCGACCGTCAGGTCTCTGAGGCGGCAGGTAAACCGCTCGGCTACGGTACCGAAACCTTTGCCAAACGTATTACGCTTGGCCGCTTATCCGAACCGGAAGATGTAGCCGCCTGCGTCTCGTACCTTGCAGGGCCAGACTCCGATTACATGACCGGCCAGTCTCTGCTCATCGATGGTGGGATGGTGTTCAATTAAATTCTAATATACCCGTCATAGTTCATGTTGCCTGTGCGTTCAGGCAACCCGAATGATTAAGGGTAAAAGCTCTGACATGAGTTTTCCCCTGCACCTGTGCAGGGGCTTTTTTTGCAATAAAAGAATGGGGACTGCTTTTCCTGTTTTCCTCTCCGGATGGATATAATCAGCGCAACCAACGTCCGTTCACACGAGAGAGTCGGTTTCATGAACTCGCACAGCCAGAGGGTACACAGGCCAGGTCGGTGCTCCGGATCTGACTGGCAAGGCAACGGCAAAATGCGGGACACCGCGACCAGCGCACACAAGATAGCGGATGACCTGCTCCCCGTTGATTAATACACACCGATGTTCGTAATGTCTTCATGAGTCACATGAGGACTTCACCATGAAGAAGCGTTTTGCCGATGCACATATTTTTATCGCTGTTGGATAATTGAGGAATCTCTCACCAATGTGATTCGGCATCTCTATCTTTTGCTGAATCGCCACGGATTTAACAGATACCCCGGCGTCTTTTGAGAAGGCTCTGTTATCATGAGGAACCTATCTTCCGTACTCATGAATATTGATCTTCTGCTGACCGAACTTAAATGCCATCTTCCCTGCGCCGAAGCGAAAAGCAATGTTCGGGTGTTTGGTGAATCGGGCTTTACGCATGCCGATCTCCTCAGGGGACACAGTCAGTATGCCGGAAGATCTCTAAAAGTGAATGGGCCGGTTTGCAGGGATGCTTACAAGTATGCGGCAAGTTCAGCTTCACCAACCCCCGCCTAACGGTGGCACTGGGCCGTACCCCTCTCAGTGTCATGCCAGACGATCTGCGCTATCACTTTATCCGCTGCTGAGCTCGCCGACCTGCTACCAACCAGGGGCAGTTGGCGCTGAAAGCCCATACATGGCTGAGCCAGTTGCCACTCTTTCTCGATACCGAAACCACCGGCCTCGGAAACCAGGCACAGGCCCTGGAAACCGGGCTGAAGGACGCTGATGACCGCGTGGTGTTCTCAACCCGCTACAGGCTCACTGTAACGTTAAATTTGGGTCACCGATGAGTGTTTAAGAATTGTCTGTAAATCCGCTATGACGGGAAAAATGACGGATAAGCCTGTGCTCTCTGAAATTTACAACGGTAATATGAGCATATAATGCAAATGATTCAAGGGGTTAGTTGAAATTTAACTGTAATCCCATGCTCTGTACACCCGCTACAGGGCAGTCCTCAATCTTAGCGTTTAACAGTTTTTCCTGCTGACAGGTTGTTAAAACGCCCACGGAGATGAAGAATGCTGAACCGTATTTCGGTGACTCCTCCAGCAGGTGCTGAGTCGTTGCTGTTCTGGAAATTGAACGGTACGGAGGTGATGTCCCGCTCATTCTCACTGAACGTCACTATGCTGAGTCAGGACGAAAATATTGATCGTAAGGCACTGCTGGGGAAATCCCTGACGGTGACTGTTCCGACACAGGCTCTGCAGCCACGTTATTTCAACGGCAAAATAACCGAGGTCAACCTTCAGGGCACCGAACTGAATGGTGTGCGTTATGCCGTCTATCTGCTCAAAATTGAATCCGATTTATGGCCACTTCTGCGTGACCGGAATCAGCGTATTTTTCAGAATCAGCGGGCTCCTGACATTATCAAGACCGTTCTGGCCGGATATGGTGTCAAAACGGAAGACAGGCTTACCGGTGAGTACCGTAACTGGGAGTATTGTGTTCAGTATCAGGAAAGCAGCTACAGCTTTATTTCCCGGCTGATGGAGCTGGAAGGGATTTATTTCTTTTTCCGTCATGAGGCGGATTCCCATACGCTGGTACTGATGGATGCAGCTGATAGTCATCAACCTTTCAGTGGCTACGAAGTTATCCCCTATCACACCAGCCAGTCAGGCGGAACGACCAGCGAAGAGGGGATCGGGCAATGGGCCATCAGCGAACGCGTGACGCCAGGGCTCTACAGCATTGATGACTACGATTTCCGCAAGCCCAATGCCTGGATGTTTCAGGCGCGGGAAAATCCCGCCTCTCCATCGCCAGGCCAGATTGATTATTACGAATGGCCGGGGCGTTTTGTCGACCATCAGCACGGTGAATTTTACGCACGTATCCGTCAGGAAGAATGGCAGGCTGAGCAGCAGCGTATCGATGCTGCCGGCACGGCTCTGGGTATAACCCCGGGGTACACCTTTGCGCTGGGAAACCCACCATATAAAGGTGCCAGTAACGAGTATCTCGTTGTCAGTGCGGCTTACACTCTGGAAGAAAACAGCTATGCCAGTGGCAGTGCATCCAACAGCGTCCATCATATTAATTTTGTTGTCATTCCGGCAGATACCACCTTCCGATCTGCACAACGTACAGAATGGCCACGTACGCACGGGCCGCAAACCGCCCGTGTGGTCGGCCCTCATGGGGAGTCCATTTGGACCGACAGATATGGTCGGGTAAAGGTGAAATTCCACTGGGACCGGCAGGCAAAAGGTGATGACACCAGTTCCTGCTGGGTACGGGTTTCAAGCGCGTGGGCAAGTCAGGGCTTTGGCGGCGTACAGATCCCTCGCGTGGGTGATGAGGTGGTGATCGACTTTATCAACGGCGATCCGGACCGGCCGATTATTACCGGTCGCGTGTACAACGAAGCGAGTATGCCTCCATGGGAACTGCCGGCAGACTCCACGCGAATGGGCTTTATGACACGCAGTAAAGATGGCAGTAAGGATAATGCCAGCTATCTTTTCTTTGAAGATAAGCAGGGGAGTGAATCTGTCGACCTGCATTCGGAAAAAAATATGAAGGTATCAGTCGAAAATGATCAAAACATCGACATTGACGGTACACGAACGACTGTCATAAAAAAAGAACAGAAAGATGATGTTACTGGCGATGCGACTTTTCATTATCAACAGAAGCGAACGACTACTGTAGACAACACTGAAACGAATACCTTCAATAATGGTGAACACACAACTATTCAGAAAGGCCGGACGTTATCGATTCTGGATGGAGGGGATACCGTTGAGGTGAGCAGTTATCGCGACACGACAATCAACGGCACGGAGTCCCATCACGTAACCGGCAAACTAACAGAAACCTATGACAAGGGGCAGGACACAACTATCGGTGCTGGCGGAAAAACGGAAACGGTTTTGGGTGGTGTGGTGGTCAACGTTAATAGTGGAAACTGGGAGCAAAACGTAAACGACGGCACGATTACGATATACAGCCCACAGGATATTACCCTGCACAGTGCCACGAAAATAAATCTGGATGCTCCAAATATTAAAAGTAAGGCAAAGGCACATAATGAAAGCTTTACTGGCAATTCTTTCAGCATGACCGGTCTGTCAGAAAGTTTTACTGGTGCTTCTTTCGGTTTCACCACAACAACGATCAGCACCTCCGTGATGAGCGTCTCTGCGGGGGCGTTTTCGATAAAAAATAAACCATTCGAGCTCAAACGCCACGACAACAAGATCCAGTTTGTCAGCGGGACGGAAACCACATTATCAGGTCTTCGTTCGTTTCTGAGCACGTTGACCACATTTGTTTAAGAAGATGAAAATGGCAAATTACGCGATGTGGGGCCTGATTATTGTTACCGCTGTTATTACAGTGGTGGTTATCATCGGCATTCGAAATTCCCTCGTTTCGGCGCGCAGCAACGAGGATATTAAGAAGGAGGGCATGGAGACCTCGGCGCTAATCGTCAAGGCTACTCAGCACCGAAACCAGAATGCCGAAGGCCGGCTATCCCTAAATCTGACCGTCGAGTTTATCGCTGGTTCAGAAAAGGTCGTGACCGAGAAAGACGTGATAGTGAAAATTTTTGATGCTGATGCATTTAAACCCGGACAGCGAGTGACGATCCGCTATAAACATGAAGCTCCGTCGCAAATCGTCGTGCTGGGCAATGCTGGTAATTAATATATATAGAAGGCACCAGGGCGCGTTCAGCGCAATTGCACGGTAATCACGTGAGGGTAGTATGTCCTTCAAAAGTTTTTTTGCCAGCCTCTCGACTCTTGAATTAGTATTTATGCTATTGGGGATCGCTGCGCCTATCTTATGTCTGGTGTGGGTTTTCTTTACTTTTAGGGGGAACTCGACCAGTTTTCGTGCCGCAAGAATGTTCCTCAAGCGCGACACCTGGCCGGGTATACTCCACAAATCCCGAATTGAGTCGTGGCAACAGACAAACACCATGTATAGAAACAATTATTTCTTTGATATTTTTTTCTATCTCGACGATACCCAGCTATATTCAGCAAAAGCTCTGGTTGCCCCCGGACAGATGCATTTGTTGAGAAAAGGTCTGCCGATAGTGGTGAAGAAAGGAGATAAAAATCGCATTGCAGTGATGCAAATTGGTTCTCAAGAGTAAAATACAGTTGTTGAAGGTAAGAAACTTCTCTGAAATTAGTGGATTATGGCGGCTAAAACATTCAATCAGGGAGCTTACCGATTGCGGGGAAAACCACACGTTCAAGCATATCCAGTCGGCGTGTTTTGGTAATTTCGGCCCAGTCTTTCATCTGCAACCACGCTTTGGCGATCAGCTCAAAGGCATTAGAAGCATCATTGACCTTGCGGATCTTATCTAACTGACGAGCCTGTGTCGGGCTAACTCCATCTGCGACTTGCCTACGCGCTTGCTCGCATTTCTCGCGAGCTTTATCGCTGGATACTCACTCAACGCAAACATGCTTGATTTTCTATTGAGTTTAAATCGATAGCGCCATGCCTTTTTGCCATTGGGTTTCACTTCGAGGTAGAGACCATTAAAGTCATTGAGTCGATAGAGTTTGTCTTTCGACCTGGCAGTGCGGCATTGCGTATCAGTGAGCATAGTGGGTCTATATCTATTTTTTAGACCGTTATTGTACTGATCTCTGTCGTCATCTATGTACTCATCTCCGCGTACGCCGTCACGAGATTACATGAGAAAAGATGAAATAAAAAATCCACGCAAGTGCGTGGATTTCATAGGGTTTTTTGATCATCATGAGATGTTATGAAACCTCATGAGACAACAAAGCTTATTTAGACGTTGAACAGGAAGTTCATCACATCGCCATCTTTAACGATGTAATCCTTACCTTCTGCACGCATTTTGCCCGCTTCCTTCGCTCCTTGCTCACCTTTGTAGGTGATAAAGTCTTCATAAGCGATGGTTTGCGCGCGGATAAAGCCTTTTTCGAAGTCAGTGTGGATTTTACCTGCGGCCTGAGGCGCCGTTGCGCCAACCGGGATAGTCCACGCGCGCACTTCTTTCACGCCCGCAGTGAAGTACGTTTGCAGGTTCAGCAACTGATAACCGGCGCGAATAACGCGGTTCAGACCCGGCTCTTCAATGCCCAGTTCGGCCATAAATTCTTCGCGGTCCGCATCGTCCAGCTCAGCGATATCAGACTCAACCGCCGCACACACCGCTACAACAACAGAACCTTCGGCATCGGCGATTTCGCGCACTTTATCGAGATAGGGGTTATTTTCAAAACCGTCTTCATTAACGTTCGCGATGTACATGGTCGGCTTGAGCGTCAGGAAGCTCAGGTATTTAATCGCGGCTTTGTCTTCTTCCGTCAGGTTTTTCAGGGCGCGCAGCATGCCTGCGTTTTCCAGTTGCGGCAGGCATTTTTCCAGCGCAGCCAGCTCTGCTTTCGCGTCTTTATCGCCGCCTTTGGCTTTTTTCTGTACGCGATGAATAGCGCGCTCACAAGTGTCCAGATCAGACAACGCCAGTTCGGTATTGATAACCTCGATATCATCCGCCGGATCCACTTTGTTGTTCACGTGAATGATATTGTCGTTCTCAAAGCAGCGGACGACATGACCAATGGCTTCGGTTTCGCGAATATTGGTCAGGAACTGGTTACCCAGGCCTTCACCTTTGGATGCGCCTTTAACCAGACCGGCGATATCCACAAACTCCATCGTGGTTGGCAGAATACGCTGTGGCTTGACGATCTCCGCCAGCTTGTCCAGACGCGGATCGGGCATCGGTACGACACCGGTGTTCGGCTCAATAGTACAGAACGGGAAGTTAGCCGCTTCAATACCTGCTTTGGTGAGCGCGTTGAACAGGGTGGATTTACCTACGTTGGGCAGGCCAACGATACCGCATTTGAATCCCATGATGTGATTACCTTAAGTTCTGAATAATCAACCCGTTATAGAAAACAGATTGCATAAAAGTTAATAACTTTGCCTATTATACACGTAACCGTTGTATCGCGTGGCAAAAATGGCAGATGGCAAGCGTTACTGGGCCTTAAAGGCATGCAAGCGGTTAGTTGCTTTCGTCAGACCGTCTTTCAGCCAGATTTCCGTGCAACGTGCCGCTTCATCTACCGCTTCGTCAATCAATTTCTGTTCAAAAACAGGCGGTTTACCCAGTACAAAACCGACAACTTTGTTTTTATCGCCCGGATGGCCAATTCCCACGCGCAAACGGTGGAAATTCGGGTTATTGCCAAGCTTACTGATAATGTCTTTTAACCCGTTGTGACCGCCATGGCCGCCGCCCAATTTGAATTTCGCCACGCCCGGCGGTAAGTCGAGTTCATCATGGGCAACCAGGATTTCGTCCGGGTTGATGCGATAAAACGTTGCCATGGCGGCAACAGCCTTACCACTGAGGTTCATAAAGGTGGTAGGGACCAGCAGCCGCACATCCGCGCCCGCCAGATTAATCCGTGAGGAATAACCAAAAAACTTCGGCTCTTCACGTAGCGGGGCACGAAAACGCTCAGCCAGCAAATCGACATACCATGCGCCTGCGTTGTGGCGTGTCGCGGCATATTCCGCGCCGGGGTTTGCCAGCCCGACAATCAGTTTAATCGTCACTTTTTATTCCTGACCAGGTCAATATGTGGCGCGTAGTTTACGTCGTGCGGCGTATGATGACAAAGTTCTCAGGACGAAACGGCGAAAATGCCAATGATTACCAGTCTGAACCATTAGAAACACAAGTAGTTCAGTGGGTTATTTGTAAATATTTGTGGTCTTAAAATGTGTAATTGTGATCGTACACGCAATCGCCATAACCCCCGCTGCCTATACTTTACTCACAAGCATTGGGGTTATTCCCTTTCAACCCATCGTTCCGGAGGTGACACCATGAAACGCAAAAACGCTTCGTTACTCGGTAATGTGCTTATGGGCCTGGGGTTAGTCGTGATGGTCGTCGGCGTGGGTTACTCTGTCCTGAATCAGTTGCCGCAGCTTAATCTGCCGCAGTTCTTCGCCCACGGTGCAATTCTCAGCATTTTTGTCGGAGCAGTACTCTGGCTTGCAGGCGCACGTATTGGTGGCCATGAACAGGTCTGTGATAAGTACTGGTGGGTTCGCCACTATGACAAACGCTGCCGCCGTGACGGACACGGGCATAGCTAATCTATAACATCACACGTAAGCGGTTTCCTCGGGAAGCCGTTTTTTTTTGGCTTTTTTCTTGACCCTTACGTAACGTTAGGCCCGAGAGTGCCCGGCAAGGGGAAGAAAAGGAGCCGTTATGTTAATTCAAGCAGGTGAACTGGCACGCCGTGCCGGGATCACCGTCCGTACACTGCACCACTACGAACATATCGGACTGCTTACGCCTTCATCCCGAAGCGCTGCCGGTTACCGCTTATATAATCTCGCTGACGTCAAACGCCTGCACAGGATTCAGGTACTGGCGAAGGCGGGTATGGCGCTGGCAGCCATCAAGGATTACCTGGCGCGGGAGACGCGCCCGCTCCATGTGCTGCTCGATGAACAAATCAGCCTGCTTGATGCGCAAATGCGCACCATCCAGACGTTGCGCAAGCAACTGCTGATGTTACAGCGTGGCATGGAAAGCGGGGCTGAACCTGACCTGGAGTCCTGGTTACTGACTCTGGAGTTAACGAATATGTACGATCGTTGGTTTAGTGCCGAGGAATTGCGCGAGCTGCCGTTTGCCGCTCATGACGAGG
Organism: Phytobacter ursingii; assembly: GCA_901456055.1. Classification (GTDB taxonomy): domain Bacteria; phylum Pseudomonadota; class Gammaproteobacteria; order Enterobacterales; family Enterobacteriaceae; genus Phytobacter; species Phytobacter ursingii. Next base: position 156,778 of record CABDWT010000018.1, on the reverse strand, counting down.
AACGCAGCCGTGAATGGGCGAAAATGGTGGCGCAAGCTAAAACGCTGATGGCGCAGGGGTGCCCGATTGATGATGAAAAGGCGATGAATCTGGCTACGCGCTGGATGACGCGTCTGGAGGAAGATACGGCGCGCAGGCCGGAGTTCTTGACCCGACTCAATGAGATGCACCTGGTGGAGCCGCAAATGCGCGAACAGACCGGAATTGATGATGAGACAATCAATTTCATCACTCGCAGTTTCGGCGAAAGCAAACTGGCTATCTGGCAGCGCTATCTGACGCCAGATGAGATGGCGTTTACCCGTGCGCACTATTTTGATCGAATGATGGAATGGCCGCCGTTAGTCAGTCTCGTTCGCCAGGCGGCACTCGAGGGGCTTGACCCGCAGTCAGAAGAGGCGCAGTCGCTGGCAAACACATGGCTTGAGTTATTCCAGTCTTACGCCGGAACCGATCCGCAAACCCAACAGAAGTTTCGCCTGTCGATGCAGCAGGAACCTCATCTAATGAAAGGAACCTGGGTGACACCAGACCTGCTGCAATGGCTGCAGCAGGCGGTAGATGCCCTGATGCGCAAGCGCTACGGGGCATCGGGTTCATCATAAATCCGCTAACGCCGCGTCACGGTTTGGCCAGAACGACAAACGGCCAGGAATAGGTTTAATGCCTGCCCGCGCCATGGTGCGCAGCGGCTGAAACTCCAGATTACTGACGCGCAACTCGGTGCCTTCCGGCAGGCGATTGACAAAACGCTGGAAGGCATCGAGTCCACCCGCATCAAGCAATGGCACCGCATCCCATTTCAGTATCACTACCCGTTTGCCAGCAATTCTCGACTCCAGTTCCGTGAACAGGCCATCGGCAGCGGCGAAAAACAGCGGACCAATCACGCGTAACACCAGAATATCGTCCGCTACGTCCACATTAACGGGCGAAAGACGGGTCATGCGCGCGATACGACGCATAAACAATAGCGACGCCAGAACAATACCCACACTAATGGCGATAACCATGTCGAACAGTACAGTCAGCGACATACAAATCAGCATGACGATAATGTCATCTGTCGGCGCACGGCGCAGCAGGTTTACCACTTTATGCGCTTCGCTCATGTTCCAGGCCACCATCAGCAGCAGCGCGGCCATGGCGGAGAGCGGCAGCCAGGAGAGGAGCGGCGCCAGCACCAGCAAGGCAAGAATCACCAGAACCGCATGAATGATGGCTGATACCGGCGACGACGCCCCGGCGCGAACGTTAGCCGCTGAACGGGCAATGGCGGCGGTGGCAGTGATGCCACCAAAGAAAGGCGCGACAATATTTCCCAGGCCCTGGCCTATTAATTCGCTATTGGCTTTATGGCGTGTTCCGGTCATGCCATCCAGCACTACCGCACAGAGCAGAGACTCAATAGCCCCCAGTAATGCCATTGAGAACGCGGCGGGCAGCAGCGCCTGCAGAGAGGCCCAGCTCAGGGTAAAGCTCGAACCAGGCAGATCCCAGGGTAATACAAGCTGTGGCAGCAATTGTGGAATGCCGTTGCCCTGGGAACCGTCTGCCAGAACATAGTGAAACTGAGAACCGATGGTTGCGACATGGCCGCCCAACAGATTAACCACCGCCATGACGGCACAACCGGCAAGCAGTGCCGGTAAATGTCCTGGCAGGCGAATGCGCAGGCGCGGCCAAAGAATCAGGGTGCCGAGGGTGACGATGCCGATGGCCGCATCACCGACATTAATACTCGGCAGCGCCATTGCCAGCGCACCGACTTTTTGCAGGTAGTGCTCCGGCATATGGGCAACCTGCAAGCCGAGAAAATCTTTTATCTGCATGGTCCCGATGGTAATGCCGATACCTGACGTGAAGCCCAGTGTGACGGAAACGGGAATGTATTCGATCAGGCGGCCAAAACGCGCGAGGCCAAACAGAATTAAAAAGACCCCCGACATTAATGTCGCGACCAGCAACCCGCCGAGACCAAATTGCTGCGATACCGGATAGAGAATGACGACGAAAGCGGCGGTAGGGCCGGAAACGCTATAGCGTGAACCCCCGGTCAGTGCGATAACGATGCCGGCGACAGCCGCCGTGTAGAGTCCGTATTGCGGTGCAACGCCGCTGCCAATCGCCAGCGCCATGGCTAGCGGAATGGCGATAATACCAACCGTTACGCCGGCAATAAGATCGCGCGTAAAACGCGTCAGGCTGTATTTTTCCTTCCAGCAGGCTTCGATAATGGCGCTGAATGGCATCACATGTGGAGAAAAGAGTCTTTTCACAGAAGATTAATCCCTGGTCAAATATCACCATTACAAATTTGCATGCTCAATATTTATTAGTCATACAAATAAAACTCAGGAATAAAAAAACCCGCCGTAGCGGGTCTTTGTGCCGATTCCAATCAATGTTCGAACATTGCGGAAATGGATTCTTCGTTGCTGATGCGACGAATCGCTTCGGCCAGCATGCCAGACAGGGTCAAAGTACGCACGTTTGGCAGCGATTTGATTTCATCCGTCAGCGGGATAGTGTCACAAACGACCACTTCATCGATAACGGAATTGCGCAGGTTATTTGCCGCATTGCCAGAGAAGATCGGGTGAGTCGCGTAGGCAAATACGCGTTTAGCACCACGTTCTTTCAGCGCTTCTGCTGCTTTACACAGCGTACCGCCGGTGTCAATCATGTCGTCAACCAGCACGCAGTCGCGACCTGCGACGTCGCCGATGATATGCATAACCTGAGAAACGTTCGCACGCGGACGACGTTTATCAATGATAGCCATATCGGTATCGTTCAGCAGTTTGGCGATAGCGCGAGCGCGAACTACGCCGCCAATGTCCGGAGAAACCACGATAGGGTTATCCAGATTGAGTTGCAGCATATCTTCGAGCAGGATAGGACTACCAAATACGTTATCAACCGGCACATCAAAGAAGCCCTGGATCTGCTCAGCGTGCAGGTCAACGGTGAGGACGCGGTCAACGCCTACGCTGGAGAGAAAATCCGCGACAACTTTTGCGGTGATAGGTACACGAGCGGAGCGCACGCGGCGGTCCTGACGGGCATAACCAAAGTAAGGAATAACGGCGGTAATACGACCTGCGGAAGCACGGCGCAGGGCATCAACCATAACAACCAATTCCATCAGGTTGTCGTTCGTTGGAGCACAAGTGGACTGGATGATGAAAATATCACCACCGCGTACATTTTCATTAATTTGTACGCTGACTTCGCCGTCGCTAAAGCGACCAACAGCGGCGTCGCCGAGAGAAGTGTACAGGCGGTTGGCAATACGTTGTGCTAGTTCCGGGGTGGCGTTACCAGCAAAAAGCTTCATATCAGGCACGAGAAGAACCTCAGGCATGCGTCCATTGGTGGATAGAATAAGCCATAAATGTGCGGTTCAGGCATAATCCTATCCATGCGGTGTATTAAAGAGCGCGATGCAACGTCTGGAACAAGTGACGTTGTCACCGGTACTCAGCTTGCCCGGCGAGGGCGCTGGCGAGAGGCGAGAGGTTTACACCTCGGGCGACAAAACCGTGTAGCCATGCCGGGGCTTGCTCTAACACCTGAAGAGCAGCAGACTCTGTGTCAAATTCAGCAAAAACACAGGCCCCTGTGCCAGTCAGGCGCGACGGCGCGTATTCTAGCAGCCAGGTAAGCGCCTCATCAACCTTACGAAAACGTTTTCTTGCGATAACCTCGCAATCGTTGCTGAATTCACATTTTAGTAACGTTTCTATTGACCGTTTTGGCGTATTTCTCGGCAGTTCCGGATCGCTGAAAATGGTCGGGGTAGGAATACTGACACCCGGATGGGCGACCAGATACCATTTTTCTTCGGGTTCTGTTGGGGTGAGTATCTCGCCGACGCCTTCGGCGAACGCCGCGTGACCCCGGACAAATACCGGGACATCCGCCCCCAGCGTCAATCCAAGCTCTGCCAGCTCATCAACCGATAAACCGCAATGCCACAGATGATTAAGCGCCACCAGCACAGTCGCCGCGTTTGAGGAACCGCCGCCTAGTCCCCCCCCCATCGGCAGACGTTTGTCGATCTCGATATCAGCGCCGCTGCCCTCTGGCAGACGGCCCGTCCTTTGCGCTTCTCGCATCAACAAACGGGCTGCGCGAACGATCAGGTTTTCTTCATCCGGCACGCCTGCAACAGGAGTTAACAACCGAATAATACCATCTGTGCGCAGTTCAAAGCCTAAAGTGTCACCGTAATCAAGAAATTGAAACAGGGTTTGCAGCGTGTGATAACCATCAGCCCGTTGCCCGGTGATGTACAAAAACAGATTAAGTTTCGCCGGTGCGGGAAAGCGCATCATCATTTCGCAATCCAGTTATCCATTTTGAGCTTAATACGCTGACCACCGTCGCTCAGCTCGAGACTGGAGGGTAGAGCGGGCTTCGTTTCGCTATCATAACCGCCATAAACGACTTTCCAGTTTTTGCCTCCCTGGCTGTAGTTAAGCTCGCTCAGACGATACTGATCATCAAGCTTGTAATCAGTCGCGTCGCCTGGCAGGCCCAGAATCCACTGACGCAGGCTGTTAAGCGGAATCGGCATGCCGGTCAGTTTGCCAATCATCTCTTCCGCATCGGTGGCGGTATAACGCTTGCCTTTATTGTCGACCAGTTCCACTGCGCCAGGTTGGGCGTTGAGCTCCAGTTCCGTGCTGCCCAATGGGTTTGTCAGCAGCAGGCGATAGCGATCCTTCCCGGTTTGTTGCCAGAAAAAGCGAGCATAGACTTTCTGCTCATCGGAGATGAAGGCGAAAGCGCCACGCGTCTGAAACTGGTTCAATTTGCTGACTTCTTGCTGATGTTGACGCCACTGGGGGGCATCCGGACTCTGGCCCGGACCTTTCGGCGCATTGAGGGTACAAGCAGTGAGTACGAGGCTTGCCAGCGGCAGCAAACGAATAAGGCGAAAATCCGGCAAAGTCATAATGATGACGAATCCTTGAGGTGCGTTGCAGTAAATATTCTTAATGCTAGCGCCGGGCAGGGATAGCGTCTACGTTCAAGTTGTCTTAAATCATTAAATTACCGATTACTCCAAAAGGGGGCGCTCTCTTTTATTGACCTCGCGCATCCTGTATGATGCGCACAGTCTAACCTTATCAACGTTGGTACTATTCCTGCTCACATGACTCTTCTGGCGCTCGGCATCAACCACAAAACGGCTCCTGTTTCGTTGCGAGAACGTATTACGTTTTCGCCGGATACGCTCGACCAGGCGCTGGATAGCCTGCAAGCGCTGCCGATGGTGCAGGGCGGGGTGGTGTTGTCGACATGTAACCGCACAGAGCTTTATTTAAGCGTTGAAGGGCAGGAAAACCTCCATGAATCGCTGATCCGCTGGCTGTGTGATTACCATCAAATCAGTGAAGAAGAACTGCGTAACAGCCTTTACTGGCACCACGATAACGATGCCGTCAGCCATTTAATGCGCGTGGCGAGCGGGCTGGACTCACTCGTTTTGGGCGAGCCGCAGATCCTCGGTCAGGTGAAAAAAGCGTTTGCTGATTCTAACCGCGGTCATCTGAAGGCCAGTGAACTCGAACGTATGTTCCAGAAGTCGTTCTCGGTCGCCAAACGCGTACGCACAGAAACCGATATTGGCGCCAGTGCGGTCTCAGTTGCGTTTGCCGCCTGTACGCTGGCCCGGCAGATCTTTGAATCACTCGCATCTGTCACCGTGATGCTGGTCGGCGCAGGGGAGACCATCGAACTGGTGGCGCGCCATCTGCGCGAGCATAAAGTGCAGAATATGATCATCGCCAACCGTACCCGTGAACGTGCGCAGGTTCTGGCGGACGAAGTGGGGGCGGAAGTGATTTCCCTCAGCGATATCGATTCACGCCTGAAAGATGCCGATATTGTCATCAGCTCTACCGCCAGTCCGTTGCCAATCATTGGTAAAGGGATGGTCGAGCGGGCAATGAAGGCGCGTCGTAACCAGCCGATGCTATTGGTGGATATCGCCGTTCCGCGCGATGTCGAACCGGAAGTGGGTAAACTGGCGAATGCCTATCTGTACAGTGTTGACGATTTACAGAGCATCATTCAGCACAATCTTGCACAGCGACAAGCGGCGGCGGTGCGGGCTGAAACCATCGTCGAACAGGAAACAAGCGAATTTATGGCCTGGCTGCGTGCGCAAAGCGCCAGTGAGACCATCCGTGATTACCGCAGCCAGTCTGAGCAGATTCGTGATGAATTGACTGCCAAAGCGCTGGCCGCCCTTGAACAGGGTGGCGACGCGCAGGCCATTATGCAGGATCTGGCCTGGAAACTGACCAATCGCCTGATCCACGCACCAACCAAATCTCTTCAGCAGGCCGCCCGTGACGGGGATGATGAGCGCCTGCATATTCTGCGCAACAGCCTCGGGCTGGAGTAGCACAACAATCTCTAATAACAGGGTGCATTTACGCCTATGAAGCCTTCTATCGTTGCCAAACTGGAAGCCCTACACGAGCGTCATGAAGAAGTTCAGGCGCTATTGGGTGACGCGCAAACTATCGCCGATCAGGAGCGATTCCGCGCCTTATCCAGAGAGTATGCGCAACTAAGCGACGTATCGCGCTGTTTTACTGACTGGCAACAGATTCAGGAAGATATCGAAACCGCACAAATGATGCTTGATGACCCGGAAATGCGCGATATGGCGCAGGACGAGTTACGCGAAGCAAAAGAAAAAAGCGAACAGTTAGAACAACACCTGCAAATTCTTCTTCTGCCTAAAGATCCTGATGATGAACGCAGCGCCTTCCTTGAAGTGCGTGCCGGAACCGGCGGCGATGAAGCGGCGTTATTCGCAGGCGATCTGTTCCGTATGTATACCCGCTATGCCGAGTCGCGTCGCTGGCGCGTTGAGATCATGAGCGCGAATGAGGGTGAGCATGGCGGCTATAAAGAGATCATCGCGAAAGTGAGTGGCGAAGGCGTTTACGGACGTCTGAAATTTGAATCCGGCGGTCATCGCGTGCAGCGCGTACCGGCAACCGAATCACAGGGGCGAATCCATACCTCTGCCTGTACCGTTGCGGTGATGCCTGAACTGCCGGAAGCCGAGCTTCCGGACATCAACCCGAGCGATCTGCGCATCGATACGTTCCGTTCATCCGGGGCCGGCGGGCAGCACGTTAACACCACCGACTCCGCAATTCGTATTACCCACTTGCCGACAGGCATCGTGGTGGAGTGTCAGGACGAACGTTCCCAGCATAAAAACAAAGCCAAAGCGCTGGCTGTTCTGGGTTCGCGCATTCGCGCGGCGGAAATGGCTAAACGCCAGCAGGCGGAAGCCTCAACGCGTCGAAACCTGCTGGGGAGCGGCGATCGCAGCGATCGTAACCGCACCTATAACTTCCCGCAGGGACGTGTAACCGATCACCGTATCAACCTGACGGTCTATCGTCTGGACGAAGTGATGGAAGGCAAGCTGGATATGCTCATTGAGCCGATTGTGCAGGAATACCAGGCTGACCAACTGGCAGCGCTCGCCGGACAGGATTGATGGATTATCAACACTGGTTGCGTCGCGCGATAAGTCAACTGTCGCACAGCGAAAGCCCGCGCCGGGATGCGGAGATTTTGCTGGGTTTTGTGACCGGAAAAACGCGTACCTATATTCTGGCCTTCGGCGAAACAGCGCTTTCAGACAGAGAACGTGAGCAGCTTGATGACCTGCTGGCCCGTCGTGAACGGGGTGAACCGGTCGCACATCTGGTGGGCGTTCGCGAATTCTGGTCTTTACCGCTATTTGTCTCGCCAGCTACATTGATCCCGCGTCCGGATACCGAATGCCTGGTTGAACAGGCGCTGAAACGTCTGCCGGAACAACCGTGCCGGATCCTCGATCTGGGTACCGGTACCGGCGCTATCGCGCTGGCACTGGCCAGTGAACGGCCGGATTGCCAGATCACTGCGGTCGACGTAATGCCCGATGCCGTCGCGCTGGCCCTGCGTAACGCGGAACATTTAGGCATATCGAACGTCACGGTTCTGGCCAGCGACTGGTTTAGCGCCCTTGCAGGGCAGCATTTCGATCTGATTGTCAGCAATCCACCTTACATTGATGAGCACGATCCTCATCTCGCTATGGGTGATGTACGCTTCGAGCCGCGTTCCGCATTGGTTGCGGCACAAGAAGGGCTTGCGGACCTGGCGTGGATAATCGCACAATCAAGGCGTTTTTTGCGCGCGGGAGGCTGGCTGTTACTGGAACATGGCTGGCAGCAGGGGGAAGCGGTACGTGCGCTGTTTGGCAATCAAGGATATGTGCAGGTGGAAACCTGCCGGGACTATGGTGATAACGAGCGTCTGACGCTCGGGTGCCTGCCGCTACAGGAGTAACAGGGAGTGAGTGCGTATACATTTCTGATTAGCCTGCATTTGACCACGGTGATTCTGACCATTAGCCTGTTCGTGCTGCGTTACTGGTGGCATTTTACGGGCAATCCCCGCGTTCAGGCGCGTTGGATGCGCATCGTGCCTCACGCAGTGGACACGCTGCTATTGCTCAGCGGTCTCGGGCTTATCGTGGTAACGCGCTATATCCCATTTACTGCTAATGGCGCATGGCTGACGGAAAAGCTGTTTGGCGTTATCATCTACATCGTTTTGGGTTTCATTGCGCTGGGGCGACATCGTCCGCGCAGCCAGCAAACGGGGTTTATTGCGTTTTTGCTGGGGCTGGTGGTGCTGTACATCATCATTAAACTCGCCGCCACAAAGATACCGATACTGGGGTAAGACATGCGGTCGTTAGCCGATTTCGAATTTAACAAAGCACCATTGTGCGATGGGATGATCCTGATATCAGAATTGATTCGTGATGATTTTCCCTCGCAGTTCGTGCACGACGAACTTGAGCGTCTGATCCGTCTGGCGCGTGAAGAAATAAGTCAGGCTCAACCGCAGGATTTGCAGCTGGAGAAACTTCTTGAGCTGTTTTACGGCGAATGGGGTTTTAAAGACACCCGCGGTGTGTACCGTCTGTCGGATGCGCTGTGGCTGGATAAAGTCCTGCAAAACCGCCAGGGTAGCGCAGTGTCGCTGGGCGCCATTCTGTTATGGGTTGCCGGGCATCTGGACATCCCGTTGATGCCGGTGATTTTCCCGACGCAGCTCATTCTCCGCGCAGAGTGGCTGGATGGGGAAATGTGGCTGATCAATCCATTTAATGGCGACACGCTGGATGAGCATACGCTGGACGTCTGGCTTAAGGGGAATATCAGCCCTGTTGCTGAGCTGTTTAATGAGGATCTCGATGAAGCAGATAACGCGGAAGTCATTCGTAAGCTGCTGGATACATTGAAATCAGCATTAATGGAAGAGCAACAGATGGAACTGGCTTTGCGAGCCAGTGAAGCCCTGTTGCAGTTTAACCCGGAAGACCCGTATGAGATCCGCGATCGTGGTTTAATTTATGCGCAATTCGAATGCGACCATGTTGCGCTGCACGACCTGAATTACTTCGTAGAGCAGTGTCCTGAGGATCCCATTAGCGAGATGATCCGTGCGCAAATTAACACCATTTCGCACAAGCAAATTACGCTGCACTAAACTGAATTAATAGACTGAATCTTGATAAGGGAATTATATGAAACAAAAAGTGGTTAGCATTGGCGACATCAATGTCGCGAACGATCTGCCGTTTGTTCTGTTTGGCGGTATGAACGTGCTGGAGTCCCGCGACCTCGCCATGCGTATTTGTGAGCACTACGTTACCGTTACCCAGAAACTGGGTATTCCGTACGTGTTCAAAGCCTCTTTTGACAAAGCCAACCGTTCCTCCATCAAGTCTTATCGTGGACCGGGCCTGGAAGAAGGGATGAAAATTTTCCAGGAGCTGAAACAGACTTTCGGCGTGAAAGTGATCACCGATGTTCACGAAGCCAGCCAGGCTCAGCCCGTCGCTGATGTGGTTGACGTAATTCAGTTGCCGGCATTTCTGGCGCGTCAGACCGATCTGGTTGAAGCCATGGCGAAAACCGGTGCCGTCATTAACGTGAAAAAACCGCAGTTCGTGAGCCCCGGTCAGATGGGGAATATCGTGGATAAATTCCATGAAGGCGGTAACGACAAAGTTATCCTGTGCGACCGCGGCAGCAACTTCGGTTACGACAACCTTGTTGTTGATATGCTCGGTTTTAGCGTGATGAAAAGCGTCTCTGGCAACTCGCCGGTCATTTTCGATGTGACGCACGCATTGCAGTGCCGTGATCCGTTTGGCGCAGCGTCTGGTGGTCGTCGTGCCCAGGTTGCTGAGCTGGCGCGTGCGGGGATGGCGACAGGCCTGGCCGGTCTGTTTATTGAGGCGCACCCGGATCCAGCCAACGCGAAATGCGATGGCCCGTCCGCACTGCCGCTGGATAAACTGGAGCCGTTCCTGAAACAGATCAAAGCGATTGATGATCTGGTGAAAAGCTTCGATGAACTGGATACCAGTAACTAAGATAAAAAACCCGCTTCGGCGGGTTTTTTGTTATTCGCGCAAGGTACGCGAGAAGACTGTAGACTGTTTAAATCAGGCAAAAATTGTCATCAGATAAGCCGCAAACAGCGCCAGATGCGCAGCACCGTTAAGCACATTGGTGCGCCCTGTCGAGAACGAAATATGGCACAGCATCAATGACGCCAGCATTACCACCAGTTCTGGTTTGCCCAGACCAAACATCAGTTCATTCCCCGTCAGCCAGGCAATCAGCGTGACAACCGGCACCGTCAGTGAAATAGTTGCCAGTACGGAGCCGAAGAACAGGTTCATCGCGCGCTGCACCTGATTATTTAAAACCGCTTTCAGGGCACCCAATCCTTCCGGCGAGAGAATCAACAGCGCAACCAGGAAGCCGGTAAAGGCGACCGGTGCATTCAATTCCGTCAGCAGATTTTCCAGCGGATGGGCATTCATCTTGGTGACCGCAATAACGGCAATCAGATGGACCAGCAGCCAGACGGTGTGCCAGCCGCTGCTGTGCGCCGACGGTTTACCGTGATGAGGGTCATCATCGTCGCTTTCATCTTCGTGCTCATAGACGAACAGGTTCTGATGGGTTTTGGTTTGAATCAGCAGGAAAACACCATACATTGCGGCAGAAATAAGCGCGACCAGCAATGATTGTCCGGTCGTGAAATTGCCACCCTCTAAGGCCACCGGAAAGACCAGCACAATAATAGCCAGCGGGAATAGGGCAATCATATATTGTTTGATGCCGAACAGGTTCACATATTGCGTGGCAAATTTCCGCCCACCCAGCAATAACGAGAAGCCAACCAGGCCACCGCTAACGATCATAATGATGGAATAAAGTGTGTCGCGCATGAGCGTTGGCGCAGCATCGCCGGTGGCCATTAACGCAGAAATCAGGCTCACTTCAAGAATAACGACAGAAAGGCTTAAAATTAATGAGCCGTAGGGTTCACCGAGACGGTGAGCCAGAACATCGGCGTGGCGAACGACGCTAAATGCGCTGGCAAGAATACCCACCAGGGCAAGAATGTTCATTCCGATTATCACTGGCAGCGACTGACTGTTTCCCCAAAAAAGCAGCACTGCCAGTGCCAGAACCGGGAAAATGAGCGAAGTCTCCTTGTGGCGGGTTTTAACCGCCTCGTGCGTTGTGGTCATTGTTTATCTCCATCCAGCAGGTATTTGTAATTATAGAAAGAAATTCAGGCCGCATAAAATAACAAACATTCCTCTGCCATTATCCCTTTTTTACGCTTTTTTACGTCATGAGGATCTTCTTATGCAAGATGCTCATTTACTGATGTTTCGCCAAAAATATGCTTAATTTACAAAAAGATGTTTTTTTAATAGTGTTGAAGACATCATTGGGTTGGATAAGACGCGAAGAATCAACCAGACTTAAGTTTTTATTTAAGGAGGTATGAATAATGCCCTATAAAACGAAATCGGACTTACCTGACAGCGTACAGCATGTCCTCCCTGCGCACGCCCAGGAAATCTATAAAGAAGCCTTTAATAGCGCCTGGGAGCAATATAAAGATAAAGACGATCGTCGCGGTGATGCCAGCCGTGAAGAAACCGCGCACCGCGTGGCCTGGGCGGCTGTAAAAAATGATTATGAAAAAGGGGATGATGATAAATGGCATAAAAAGCGATAACCCTATGAAATAGTGAGCTGCGTTCTCATATTGCCAACATGATTATTCGCCATCCGCGTTACACCCTATAGAGTTCACTTGAAAACGGCCTGTGAATTGCATATCGTCATTGAAAAGCGCCAGGAAAGCAGCAGTAAAGTCGTTGCACGGAAGCATGCAGTGGCGGAGGTAGAAAGAGATGTTAACGCGTGATTTCTTAATGAAGGCAGATTGTAAAACGGCGTTTGGAGACATTGAGGAATCGCTGTTATGGTCGGCGGAGCAACGAGCAGCATCGCTTGCTGCGACGCTGGCTTGCCGTCCGGATGACGGCCCGGTATGGATTTTTGGTTACGGTTCGCTGATGTGGAACCCGGCTCTGGAATATGACGAGTCCTGTACCGGTACGCTCCCCGGCTGGCACCGCGCATTTTGTTTACGTCTGACGGCGGGGCGCGGCAGCGCCTGCCAACCCGGACGTATGCTTGCACTAAAAGAGGGCGGGCGCACCACCGGCGTGGCGTATCGCCTTGCAGAATCGACGCTACATGAAGAGCTTTCTCTGTTGTGGAAGCGTGAGATGATCACCGGTTGCTACCTGCCGAGCTGGCGCAGGCTGGAACTCGATGACGGGCGCACGGTGAATGCGCTGGTGTTTATCATGGACCCTCGTCATCCGCTTTATGAGTCCGATACCCGCGCGCAGACCATTGCGCCACTTATTGCCTCTGCAAGCGGCCCGCTTGGCACCAACGCGCAATATTTGTTCTCGCTGGAACAAGAGTTGATCAAACTGGGTATGCAGGATGATTGCCTGAACGAGCTGGTGGGAAGAGTGCGTCTGCTGCTGGAGGGAGAAAAACCAGGCCCGGAGATGCAACCTGGTTTCGCCTGATTGTGGTGCTAACTTATGCTGGAACGTAACTGATGGAATGTTCCAGCGACTGGCTGTGGCTATCGATCAGCACATTCCAGATACCGCTGTAAGGAACCGCCAGATACGCACTGGCACGATCCTGAACGCTTAATACATCAGTCTGAGCGGCGGCCTGGCCTTTATCGCTCATCAGATGAATATGGCAGCTTTCAGAACAACGTACTACCACTGTATCCCCACCAAATAACTTCAAACTTGTTTTTACCAACGCCATTGTTTTAAACCCCGTATGTATCGACAACGCACTCCCTGCGGGATAATCCCGTGCGTGATTTTGCTCACAATTCACTCATTGCATAACACCAAACGAGAGGGGTTCAGATGCTGACTTTGATCAAAAAATGGCGTAACGATTAAACAATAATGACAAAATTCGGTAGGGGTTTGTGTCGGCGCGTTAAATTCGGGGAAAAACGCGCCGACAGAAGATTAAATGCGGAAATGACCGGCAGTTTCAGCAAGCTCGCCCGCTTGTTCCTGTAACGCACCTGCGGCGGCGGCTGACTGGATCACCAGTTCGGCGTTTTGCTGCACCATACGGTCAAGATCGATGACTGCATGATTGATTTCCTGGATGCCTTTCATCTGCTCGTTAGTGGCGACGGTGATTTCACGCATAATGACAGAGACGCTGTCGATGCTGGAGACAATTTCCCCCATACTTTCCCCGGCCAGACGCACGTAGCGGGAACCTGTTGCTACGCTGTCTGTTGTTGAATCAATCAACGACTTGATCTCCTTGGCAGCCTGAGCACTGCGGCTGGCAAGGTTACGCACCTCGCCGGCAACCACTGCGAAACCGCGCCCCTGTTCGCCTGCACGCGCAGCTTCGACCGAGGCATTCAGCGCCAGGATATTGGTCTGGAAAGCGATACCGTCGATCACGCTGGTAATATCACCAATTTTGGTCGAAGCCACTTCGATAGATTGCATCGTTGAAATGGCCTGTGATACCACTTTACCCCCGCGTGACGCAGCCTCAGAGGCGGTATGCGCCTGATCGTTGGCCTGTGCGGCGGAATCCGTTGACAGGGCAACAGAAGCGGTAATCTGCTCAACCGCACTGGCGGTCTCGCGCAGACTGGACGCTGCCTGTTCTGTCCGTTCTGACAGATCCTGGTTACCCGCCGCAATTTCTTGCGCCGCCTGCTGAACGGAATGGCTGGAATCGCGCAATTTAACCATCACCACGGACAGTTTGTCGCTAAAGGCGTTAAACGCATGGGCGATTTGCGCGACTTCATCATTACCCTGCTCCGGCAGGCGCTGTGACAGGTCATCCGTGCCGCTGCTGATCGCATTCATCGCGTCACGAATGGTGATCAGTCGCCTGAGCATGGTGGCGACAATCCAGTGCATGAGGGCACCGGCCAGGACGACCAGCACAATCAGTGAAACGGCCGAGGCTTTTAATTGCGCGCGCAGGCCCGCGGTAGAGTCTGCACTGTCCAGTGCGACAACCAACAGCCAGTTGGTGCCGTTGACTTTGGTGGCAAGAAACGACTTTTCCGCGCCAGCAAAGACGCCAGACACTGGTTTACCCGCCTGTAGATCGGCAAATTGCACCTCACTGATGGCCTCGCCAAACGGTTTCAGCGTCAGTTTGCCATCGTTAGCGGCAATCACGCTGCCATCGCTGTTAAGCAACAACCCGCTACTGTTTGGTGTGGGTTTAATACCCTGTACGTTGGCTACCACGTTGTCCATGGATACATCACCCGCGACCACTGCTTTAAGCGTACCGTTCTCTTTTACCGGCACCGCGAAGGTCACCACCAGTTTCCCGCTGCCTGCATCGACATAAGGTGCGGTAACGATCGGGGCATCCGCTTTAGCGGCCTGCTGATACCAGGGGCGAATAGTCGGATCATAATCCGCAGGCACGCCGTCCGGGTTTGAGAATTTGGCCGTTTTACTGGCGTAACCCACATAGACGTTAATAAAGCCGGCAGCCTGAGCAATCTGGGTGAACACCGGAACGGGATCGTCAGTTAATGCTACTTTCTGCAGGGAGGCGATGGCGGTTGTTTTACTGCTGACCCAGTCACTGATGGCGAGGCTATGGCTACCGCTGGTGCTGGTGAGGATGTCCTGCTGAGCGTACTGATTATGCTGGCTGGTTACCTGGTAGTTAATAACGGTGTTAAGAAGAAGAGCAATAGCGAGACAGCCCGCTGTCGCCGCAATGATACGAGCGCGAATTGACCTGAACATATATATGAGTACCTGCTGTGTTGTCTTTAATGCCTATCGGCAGCACAGCAGGCAAACTTGATGCCGGAGGGGCATCCATAAGAAAAAAGTATTAAAGGCCGATCACGATTAGAACATTAAAACCTTGTCAGCCGCCAGGGTCCATTGTGCCAGCTCCACCAGCGTACCAATGGCGACGCCATCCACTAATGGCAGCGTTGTGATACCCCGGCCGTCGGTGCAGGTTTTGCACAGCTTGACCGGTACGTTTTGCGCGGTAAGGATTTCCAGCATTTGCTGAATGTTGTACCCCTCGGCAGGTTTTTGCCCACGCAGCCCGGCGGTCACCGCATCGGACATTAAAAAGAGGCGTAAATCGAGGTCGGCTTCCTGCTCGCGCAGGGCGATAGCCAGACGCAGACTGTTAAATAAGGATTCACTGCCATACGCCGCGCCGTTGGCGACAATCACAATCTTTTGCATCTTCACTCCTTCGATAGGGCATGGTTATTGCTTATTACTCCCCAGCAGACAGCCACGGAGAGTAAGCATGAATAATTATACTGATGCGACACCCGACGCCACCGACTGGTTTCGCTACGCGCGTCAGGTCCAGAAACAGCAGCTTCACCAGCTCGCGCAGCTTGGCGTGCTGGCGGGAAAAATCAGCCATCTGACCCATATGCTGCAGTGCGAGCGCGGAGCATCAAATATCTGGCTGTGTTCAAAAGGGCAACTTTATGCGCTGGAATGTCGTGCCAGCAGCGCGCTTGCCGATGAGAACATCACCCCGTTTTTACCTTTGCTTGCCACGCTCAGGCCACTCGCCAGTAGCGCATTATGCCACCGTATTGCCGCCGCTGTCGGGTGTCTGGAACAACTTCCGCAATTACGTGAACAAATAAAAACCCAGCGTATTACGGCAGAGCAGGCGATGGCGCAATTCAGCCGCACCATTAGCCATCTGTTGAGTATTATCCCGCAGCTTAACGACAGCGTTGATGATCCCAGAATCGTTAAACATCTGGTGGCGCTCTACAGCTTTATGCAGGGAAAAGAGCTGGTGGGGCAAGAGCGCGCGCTGGGGGCGATTGGGTTTACCCAGGCGGCGTTTAGCGATGCGCTGCGCCAGTCGCTGGTGGACCGTATTGACGGGCAGCAACCCTGTTTTGAAGCCTTTCTGTCGCTCGCGGCGCCTGATGTCAGTGCGATATTTGCCCGCGAATGCACCGCCGGGCTGGAGATTGAACAGCTTCGTCGCCAGGCCTGCACCCGCGTGCCGCCTGCAGATGGCGGAGAAGGGGCGCTACGCTGGTTTGCGCTGCAAACCCAGCGGCTGGAGCATCTGCGGGCACTGGAAGAGGTGCTGATCAATGAACTGATGCATACGACGGCGGCCATGCTGGAAGAAGACGACGTAAACCTCAATACCTGGATTGATGATACGGCGGACGATCGCCTTTCCGGGCGGCTCGATAGACAACTCTTACCTCTGGTGCGACAGCAGGCCCGTGAACTGGAGCAGCTCAGTGCGCAACTGGCGTCGTTACAGGACTCCCTGGAGGAACGTACGCTGATTGATAAAGCGAAAAACATCCTGATGAATCACCAGAATATGAGCGAAGAGCAGGCCTGGCAATGTCTGCGCAAAATGGCCATGGACAAGAACCAGCGCATGGTTGAAATCGCCCGCGCGCTACTCACGGTGCGCGCGTTATGGCCTCTAACACCTAAGGAGTAGTTGCACATTGGACGGGCATTTCTTGCACATGCGCAGTGCGAAAAAAACGACAAAACGGCTGAAAAGTGAGAAAAACAGCGGCTTGTGACCTGGCATGCGGGTTGCATTGTTATCAAGTGTAAGTGACAACAAGAGTGGCGGGGAACCAACGGCGGTTCACTGACCCTACGGATAAAGGCGTCCATTGGTGCGAAAGCATCAACGGGCGCTTTTTTTTTGCTTCGGGAGTGGATATGGGCGATTCATCGGTTTCATTAACGCGCAGGCGTTTTCTACAGGCAGGGGCAGCACTGGGCGGTGCGATGCTGATGCCCGGCCTGATGCAGGCCGCGTGGGCGGCGGGTTCCGACAAACCGGAACAGACCACCGTTCGCGTCGGGTTTATTCCGCTGACCGATTGCGCGCCACTGGTCATTGCGGCCCTGAAAGGGTTCGATAAAAAATACGGCATTACCCTGGTGCCCACCAAAGAGGCCAGTTGGGCGGCGGTGCGCGACAAACTGGTGTCTGGCGAACTGGACGCCGCGCATGTGCTTTATGGTTTGCTGTATGGCCTGGAGCTTGGTATCGCCGGGAAAACTCAGTCGATGGCTAACCTGATGACGCTTAACCAGAACGGTCAGGGGATCACCCTTTCCAGCGACCTGCTGGATAAAGGCGTCACCGATGGCGAGAGCCTGAAAAAACTGATAGGGCAGAGCGCCCCCGGGACCTACACCTTTGCCCATACCTTCCCGACCGGCACTCACGCCATGTGGCTCTATTACTGGCTGGCGAGCGCGGGCATCAACCCCTTTACCGACATTCGCACGGTGGTCGTGCCGCCGCCGCAAATGGTGATGAACATGCGGATCGGCAACATGGTCGGTTTTTGCGTGGGTGAACCGTGGAACGCCCGCGCCATTAATGACCGCATCGGATTTACCGCTGCGACCAGCCAGTCCGTGTGGCCGGATCATCCGGAAAAAATTCTCGGCACGCGCCGCGCATGGGTCGAACAAAACCCGCATACCGCCCGTGCGCTGGTCTGTGCGGTGATGGAAGCGGCTCGCTGGATTGACGCATCCGATGATAATCGCCGTGAAACCGCACGCATTCTTTCGCGTCGGGCGTGGCTCAACACCAAAGAGCAGTATCTGACCGGGCGCATGCTCGGTGAATACGACAACGGTGCGGGCAAACGCTGGCAGGACGCGCACGCTATCCGCTTCTTCAATGAGGGCCAGGTGAGCTACCCGTGGCACTCCGACGGCATGTGGTTTTTAACCCAGTTCCGCCGCTGGGGCCTGCTGAAAAGCGCCCCGGATTATGCCGCCATCGCCAGCCGCATTAACCGTATCGATATCTGGAAAGACGCCGCCACGGCTATCGGGGGAATTACGTCGCCTGCGCAGACCATGCGAACCAGCACGCTGATGGATGGCACTCGCTGGGACGGTACCGACCCGGAGCTCTACGCCAGACACTTCGACATTCAACGAACAGGGGCCTGATATGAAACATCAACAGAACACACAGCGCGTTATACCACCGTCTTCGCCGGGTGAAGTGATTACGCTGCCACCGGTGAAAGTCCGCACCCGCAAGCCGGCCCTGTCGCGCAAAACGCGCGCGGTAGCCGAACGTGTGGTGCCCGCGCTACTGGGGCTTGGGCTGCTGCTTATTGCCTGGGAACTGGCGGCCATCAACAGCAAAGGCTTTCCGACGCCGCTCAGCACGCTGGATTCGGCAATGACATTGTTTGCGGACCCGTTCTATCAGGATGGGCCTAATGACATGGGGATCGGCTGGAATGTACTGGCGTCATTGCAACGCGTCGCCATCGGGTTTGGTCTGGCCGCGCTGGTGGGGATCCCGCTCGGTTTTATGATTGGCCGCTTTATCTTTCTGGCGCGGATGTTTAACCCGCTGATTGCGCTGCTGCGCCCGGTTAGCCCGTTGGCCTGGCTGCCGATTGGTCTGCTGCTTTTCCAGAAAGCGGAACCGGCATCAAGCTGGACCATTTTCATCTGTTCTATCTGGCCGATGGTTATTAACACCGCGGAAGGGGTACGCCGCATCCCGCAAGATTATCTCAACGTGGCCCGCGTTCTGCAATTATCCGAATGGACGGTCATGCGCCGAATTTTGTTCCCGGCGGTATTGCCCGCCGTGCTCACTGGCGTGCGTTTATCGATCGGCATCGCCTGGCTGGTGATTGTCGCGGCCGAAATGCTCACCGGCGGTCTGGGGATCGGTTTCTGGATCTGGAACGAATGGAACAACCTCAATGTGGAAAACATTTTAATCGCCATTGTCATCATTGGTGTCGTTGGTCTGCTGCTTGAGCAGGGGCTGATGCTGATAGCACGTCGTTTTAGCTGGCAGGAGAAATAAGATGAGTCAAAAACCGATTATTCAGGTGCAGGCGGTGAGCCAGCGTTTTTCCACTGCTGGCGGCGAGTTTGTGGCGTTGCAAAATGTCTCTTTCGATATTCATGAAGGGGAAACGGTCAGCCTGATTGGCCATTCAGGCTGTGGGAAATCGACCTTACTTAACCTGATTGCCGGTATCACGCTCCCCACCGAAGGCGGTTTGCTGTGTGATAACCGGGAAATCGCCGGGCCAGGACCCGAACGCGCAGTCGTGTTCCAGAACCACTCTTTATTGCCGTGGCTGACCTGTTTTGACAACGTGGCGCTGGCGGTGGATCAGGTGTTCCGTCGCACCATGCACAAAGCGGAACGCCGCGAGTGGATTGAGCACAATCTGGAGCGCGTACAGATGGGCCACGCCCTGCATAAACGTCCAGGAGAGATCTCCGGTGGGATGAAGCAACGTGTCGGTATCGCCCGTGCGCTGGCGATGAAACCCAGAGTACTGCTGATGGATGAGCCGTTCGGCGCCCTTGATGCATTAACCCGCGCGCACCTGCAGGATGCAGTCATGCAGATCCAGCAGTCGCTTAACACCACCATCGTACTGATTACCCATGATGTGGATGAGGCGGTGTTGCTCTCTGACCGGGTGCTGATGATGACCAACGGCCCGGCGGCGAACGTCGGAGAAATCCTTGACGTTAATCTGCCGCGTCCGCGTAACCGGGTACAGCTGGCAGAAGACAGCCGTTATCACCATCTGCGCCAGCAGATCCTCCATTTCCTCTATGAAAAACAGCCGAAGGCGGCCTGAGGTGAGTGAAATGACCCTGCGACTGTTAATCATTGGCAACGGCATGGCGGCCACCCGCCTTGTCGAAAAACTCAGCGAATCGACCCCCGACCGCTATGCCATCACGATGATTGGCGACGAGCCGGGACATGCCTATAACCGCATCCAGCTATCACCGGTGCTGGGGGCAGAGAAAACGTTCCGCGACACCATTCTGCACGACGCCCACTGGTACAAGGCGCGCGGCATCAGGGTGCTGACGGGGGAAACCGTGACCCAGGTTGATGTGCAGGCGCGCCGGGTCATCACCACCCAACGCGAGCTGGACTGGGATGAGCTGGTGTTTGCTACCGGGTCGACGCCCTTTATCCCGCCCGTACCGGGGCATGATTTACCGCATGTCCATGGCTTTCGTCGTATCAGCGATGTGGAGGCCATTCTGGCAGGCGACGGGCCGGTTGTAGTCCTCGGCGGTGGCGTGCTGGGGGTTGAGGCGGCTGCGGCGCTACGCCGTCATGGTGACAACGTCACACTGGTTAACCGTGGCGAATGGCTGATGGAACAACAGCTTGACGCCCAGGCCGGGGAACTGCTGGCAGCGAATCTGCGCGATCGCGGTATTGACTGCGAACTGTCTGCCAGCATCAGCCACATTACCCCCGAGAGCGTCACGCTGACCAACGGACGCGTATTGTCGGCAGGCCGCGTGGTGATGACCGCCGGGGTTCGCCCGGCGAAAGCCCTTGCCGAGGTCAGTGGTATTCCCTGTGCGCGCGGAATCGTCGTGGACGGGCAGTTACGCAGCGCGATCGCCGGGGTGAGCGCCATCGGTGAATGCTGTGAAATCGCCGGGCAAACCTGGGGGCTGGTGGCCCCTTGTTTACAGCAGGCGGACATTCTGGCAGCGCGTCTGCTCGGTACGCCTGAGGCGGATTTTCAGTGGCAAGAGGGCGGGCTGCGACTGAAAGTGACAGGCATCGACCTGTTCAGCGCCGGGGACGTTCAGGGGCGCGAGGGCGACGATATCTGGGTCACTTTCGATCCGCTCAGCGGTCATTATCGTCGCCTGGTGATACGGGAAAACAGATTGTGCGGCGCACTGTTGCTGGGTGATTGCACCAGCGCGGCCTCTCTCGCCGAACGATTACATACGCCGGAACCGCCGCAGGCGGACTGGCTTTTCGACAGCTTTACAGCGCAGCCAGCGGCTGCCGGGATCCCAAAGATGACAAAACCTACTCTGGTTGTGGTCGGACACGGTATGGTCGGCCACCATTTTCTAGAACAGTGCGTGAGCCGTAACCTGCATGAGACCTATCACATCGTGGTATTCGGCGCGGAGCAGTATGCCGCCTACGATCGTGTGCATTTATCGGAGTACTTTGCCGGGTGCAGCGCGCAGTCACTCTCAATGGTCGAAGGGGATTTTTTTGACCGGTACGGTATTGAGCTGCGTCTCAATCAGACCATTACCGCTATCGACCGCACAGTGCAGGTGGTGCGGGATGCGCTGGGGCATGAAACGCGTTGGGACAAACTGGTGCTGGCGACCGGTTCATACCCGTTTGTGCCGCCGGTGCCGGGGCATGATGCCAGCGGCTGTTTTGTCTATCGTACCCTGGATGACCTGGACGAGATTGCCGCTCGCGCGAAAAGCGCCACCCGCGGTGTCGTGATTGGCGGCGGGCTGCTGGGTCTCGAAGCGGCGAATGCATTAAAACAGCTGGGGCTGGAAACCCACGTGGTGGAATTTGCCCCGGCGCTGATGGCCGTTCAGCTCGATGAACAGGGCGGCGCCATGCTACGCAAGAAAATCACCGCGCTGGGGGTGCAGGTTCATACCAGCAAGGCGACCCGGGAAATTGTGGCGAATGACGACACACTCACACTCAACTTTGCCGATGGTGAGAGTCTGACGACCGACATGGTGGTCTTTTCCGCCGGTATTCGCCCACAGGATGCACTTGCCCGCAGCGGGGCGTTGTGCCTGGGGGAACGCGGCGGGATCAGCATTAATGAACAATGCCAGACCTCGGATGAAAACATCTTCGCCATCGGCGAATGCGCGGTGTGGGAAGGCAAAGTCTATGGTCTGGTGGCGCCAGGATATCAGATGGCGCGTGTGGTGGCCGCTCATCTCAGCGGCGAAGCGACGGCCTTTACCGGCGCGGACATGAGCACAAAACTCAAATTGCTTGGTGTTGACGTGGCATCGTTTGGTGATGCCCATGGACGCACGCCAGGATGCCTGAGTTATCAGTGGACCGATGGCCCGGCACAAGTCTATAAAAAAATCGTGGTCAGCGAAGACGGCAAACAGCTACTCGGCGGTGTACTGGTAGGAGAAGCCAGCGACTATGCGACGCTGCTGCAAACCATGCTCAACGGGCTGGCGCTGCCGGCGCAACCGGAAAGCCTGATTCTGCCTGCGCTTGCAGGTAGCGCACCCAAAGCGCTCGGCGTGGCGGCATTGCCGGACAGCGCGCAGATTTGTTCCTGCCATAACGTCAGCAAGGGCGATATTTGCCAGGCGGTCAGTGCGGGGGCCACCGACATGGGGGGCATTAAAAGCTGTACCAAAGCGGCCACCGGCTGTGGCGGTTGCAGCGCGCTGGTCAAACAGGTCATGGAACACCAACTGGCGTCGCAGGGTGTGGAAGTGAAAAAAGATATCTGCGAACACTTCCCGTACTCGCGCCAGGAGATCCATCATCTGGTGCGCGTCAATCATATTCGCACTTTCGCACAGTTGATCGGCCGTTATGGTCACGGGCAGGGCTGCGAAGTATGTAAGCCGCTGGTCGGGTCGATTCTCGCCTCCTGCTGGAATGAATATCTGCTCAAACCGGCGCACCTGCCGCTACAGGATACCAATGACCGTTATTTCGCCAACATCCAGAAAGACGGCACCTATTCCATTGTGCCGCGTATGCCTGCCGGAGAGGTGACGCCGGATGGCCTGATTGCCATCGGGCAGATAGCCAAACGCTATCAGCTTTACAGCAAAGTCACCGGCGGACAGCGTATCGACCTCTTTGGCGCGCGTCTGGAGCAGCTTCCGGCCATCTGGCAGGAATTGGTGGATGCCGGCTTTGAAACCGGGCATGCCTACGGCAAGTCGCTGCGTACGGTGAAATCCTGTGTCGGTTCGACCTGGTGTCGCTATGGCGTGCAGGATTCTACCGGGCTGGCGGTCACCCTGGAGCATCGCTACAAGGGGCTGCGTGCGCCGCATAAGATCAAAATGGCGGTCTCTGGATGTACACGCGAATGTGCGGAAGCGCAGGGCAAAGATGTGGGGGTGATTGCCACCGAGAAAGGCTGGAATCTCTATGTGTGCGGCAATGGCGGCATGAAACCGCGCCATGCGGATCTGTTTGCCAGCGACCTGGATGAAGCCACGCTGATACGCACCGTGGACCGTTTTCTGATGTTCTACATCCGCACGGCCGACCGTCTGCAGCGCACCAGTACCTGGCTGGATAACCTGGAAGGTGGCATCGATTATCTGCGTGAGGTCATTTTGAACGACAGCCTGGGGATTGCGGGTGAACTGGAAGACGAGATGGCGCGGGTGGTGGACAGCTATCAGTGCGAGTGGCAGACCACGCTGAACGATCCCGATCGGCTGGCGCTGTTCCGCTCGTTTGTTAACAGCGACGCGCCGGATGAAACCGTTCACCGTGAGGTTGTTCGTGACCAGCCGCAGCTCGCTGTGGCAGCGGAACAGCCAGAGGGGCAGTTGCCGTGGCGGCCATGGCAGGTTATCTGTGATATTGCCGCGATTCCTGAACAGGCGGGAATCGGCGCGCGGCTGGGCGAGCGGCAAATTGCGCTGTTCCGCTTTGGCGAAGCCATTTATGCCCTTGATAACCACGAACCAGGCAGCAACGCTCAGGTCCTGTCGCGCGGGATCCTGGGCGACACTAACGGTGAGCCGCTGGTGATTTCGCCGCTCTACAAGCAGCGTATCCGCCTGCGTGACGGCTGCTATGCGGAAAGTGGTGAACCGGCGGTCCGCGCCTGGCCGGTCAAAGTGGAAGGCGGCAAAGTGTGGGTCGGCAATCAGGTCCTGTTGATGCGCGCGGAGGCATCATGAATACCCGCACGACCTGCCCATACTGTGGTGTGGGCTGTGGCGTGGTGGCGACCGTCACTGACGACAGGGTCAGCGTGGCGGGTGACCGCGCGCACCCGGCTAACGCTGGTCGACTGTGCGTGAAAGGAGCGGCGCTGGGGGAAACTACCGGATTAGCGGGACGGCTTCTGGCCCCGCAAATGGATGATCAGACGGTAAGCTGGCAGACGGCGCTGGATGCTGCCGGGGAACGCCTGAATGCCATTATCCGGGAATTTGGCCCGCAGGCAGTCGCGTTTTACGCCTCCGGACAACTGCTTACCGAGGACTATTATGCTGCCAACAAGCTGATGAAAGGCTTTATCGGCGCGGCAAATATCGATACCAATTCACGGTTGTGCATGTCCTCTGCCGTCACGGGCTACAAGCGGGCGTTTGGCGCAGATGTCGTGCCGTGCAGCTATGAAGATATTGAAAAAAGTGACCTGCTGGTTCTGGTGGGGTCGAACGCCGCCTGGACCCATCCGGTGCTCTACCAGCGAATAGTGCAGGCAAAGCAGGATAACCCGGCGCTGAAAGTGGTGGTCATCGACCCGCGCGTTACCGCCACCTGCGCGATTGCCGATCTCCATCTGCCGCTTGCGCCGGGGAGTGACGCCGGGCTGTTTGTCGGCCTGTTAAATATGATCGCGACGGGAAATCATTCCCTTTGTGATTTTGATGAGGGCGAGGCGGCGCTGATTGCCGCACGTGAGTGGACGCCGGAGGCTGTAGCGACATTTTGTGCGCTACCGCGTGACGTTGTCACAACGTTCTATGACTGGTTTATTACCGCGCCGCGGGCGATGACGCTGTTCACAATGGGAATTAACCAGTCAGCAAGTGGCAGCGATAAGTGTAATGCCATCATTAATGTGCATCTGGCAAGCGGTAAATTTGCCCGCCCGGGCTGTGGGCCGTTTTCGCTGACCGGACAACCGAATGCCATGGGCGGGCGTGAAGTCGGCGGCCTTGCAACCCAACTGGCGGCGCATATGAATTTTGAGGCGGCGGATATTGCCAGACTGGCTCGCTTCTGGCAGACGGAGAGGCTGGCACAAACACCCGGACTGATGGCCGTGGAGCTGTTTGAGGCCATCGGTCGCGGTGAAGTGAAAGCGGTGTGGATAATGGGTACCAATCCCGCAGTCTCACTGCCGGACAGCCATGCCGTATGCACCGCACTGGCGGCCTGTCCGCTGGTGATTGTCTCTGAGGTGGTTGCCGAAACCGATACCAGCCGCTACGCCCATATCCGCTTTCCGGCGCTGGCCTGGGGGGAGAAAAACGGCACGGTGACCAATTCCGAACGACGTATTTCCCGTCAGCGGGCATTTTTACCGCCGCCGGGTGAGGCGAAAGCCGACTGGTGGATTATCGCCCAGGTCGCCCGACGTCTGGGTTTTGACGATGCGTTTGGCTGGCAACATCCCCATGAGGTGTTTTCAGAACATGCGGCGCTCTCCGGTTTTGAAAACAACGGTACGCGGGCGTTTGATATCAGTGAACTGGCCGGGTTAACGCGCGAGCAGTGGGACAGGCTGGAACCCTACCAGTGGACGGTGGCCCCGGCGGCGTTACAACGCGGCTGGCGGCCTGCCGGGCGTTTACGCACCGTACCGGTATCGCCGGTACGCGCAGTAGCACAACCGACGTCGCGCTATCCGCTCTTGCTTAATACCGGGCGGATCCGCGACCAGTGGCATACGATGACCCGCACCGGCACCGTTGCGCGCTTGATGCAGCACATTGCCGAACCCGTTGTCGATATTTGCCCGGTTGATGCGGATCGTTTTGCGCTGGGTGAAGGAGATCTTGCGCATCTTAGCTCACCCCGTGGCGTTATGGTGGCGCGGGTGCGTATTCAGCCCGGTCAGCGGCAAGGGGAACTGTTTACGCCGATGCACTGGAACCACTGTTTTGCGCGTCAGGGGAAGGTTAACGCGCTGGTGGCCCCGGTGTGCGACCCGCATTCCGGGCAGCCGGAAAGCAAACAAACGGCGGTGCGCATAACCGCCTGGCAGCCAGGCTGGCAGGGTGAACTCTATGCGCGCGAAATGCCGGATCTCCCCGCGGATCTCTACTGGGTGCGCAAAGCGACGGAAAGCGCTTTGCATTTTACGCTCGCGGGTAATAGCGATGCAGTGCCATGGCTGACGGCCTGGTGTCAGACGCAAGGATGGCAGATGCAGAGTGCCAGCGCCGGTACGGTGAGAAATCTGCTGGCGTGGCATGACGGGCAATTGATGCTGGGGTGGTGGAGTGACACGCGCCTTCCTGCTATCGCGCATGACATCATTGTGCAGGCGTTTATCACCGCACCCGCAACGGCACAAGCGCGACATAACCTGCTGGCAGGGCGGGCAGCGGCCAGCTCACCTTCGCCTGGGCGCACGGTCTGTAGCTGTTACAGTATTGGGGAAAATGCGATTCGCGCCGCTATTGCTACTGGGTGCGACAGTACCGCAGCGCTGGGAAACACCCTGCGCTGCGGCACGAACTGCGGATCCTGTCTGCCGGAATTAAAAGCGCTACTGTCCGAAGCGGCCAATTAGCCCAGCCGCACCCAGGGTGTGGCCTTTGAGTTTGGCAAACAGTTCGTCCCGGGTTAATCCTTTAGGGAGATCCGGCGCGAGGCTGGTGGCAATCAGCGTAAAGGTGTAGTGGTGTGCGCCACTACCCGGTGGCGGGCAAGGGCCATACCACTGCAGGGTACCGGGGGTATTTTTACCGCCGGTATAGCCTTTAGCATCACGCAGATCGTTTTCGGCGAAACCGGTACCGGACGGAGGAATGTTATAGGCCACCAGGTGGGTAACGCCAAGGCCCATCGCGCCTTCCGGGTCATGCACCACCAGGGCGAAACTTTGCGTTTTCGCAGGGGGGTTGTTCCACACCAGCGCCGGGGAAATATTCTCGCCTGTGCAGTTAGGATTACTGCTGGCATTACCCGCGTATTTTTTCTCCATCAGCGCGTTATCACCGAAGGCCGGGGATTGCAGCTGAAAAATGTCGGTGGCGCTGGCCGACACGGCATACAACAAAATGGAACTGCACATGGCCCATCGTAGTGTGTGAGTCATTGGTTTTTTCTCAGTTATCAGCATTCAGTTAACTGTAGTCCGACGAAGCGGGATGGATTAAGGATTTTCCTGAAATTTCCACAAAAGCTGAAATTGACGGCCAAAGCCGCTAACCTGAACGACTGGCGATCATTTCAGACCCGGAGCGACCCCCTACAAACGTGATGCAATGGTTTCCCTCTTCCCCATTACTGCTCTTATTCTTGCCGCTGGCGGGAAGCGCTGTCAGTGATTTACAGACCTCTGCGCAGTCCTGGTATGTTCAACAGGCTCAACATCCGTTTGATAATGATGGCGATACATTGCCCGATCTCGGTATGACTCCGGACAAAGGCAATAGCGAAAAACACCTTGCTGAAATGGCTAAAGCCTTTGGCGAAGCCAGCATGACAGATAATGGGCTGGATACCGGGGCGCAGGCGCGCCAGTTCGCCTTTGGTCAGTTGCGCGATGTGGTGAGCGATGAGGTAAACCAGCAGGTGGAATCCTGGTTGTCGCCCTGGGGCAGAGCGACGATAGATGTCAAGGTCGATGATGACGGGGGCTTCACGGGTAGCCATGGTGATTGGTTTGTCCCGTTGCAGGATAACTCCCGCTACCTTAGCTGGAGTCAGCTTGGCCTGACACAACAGGACGACGGTTTGGTTGGTAACGTGGGTATCGGGCAGCGCTGGATTTCCGGTGACTGGCTGCTGGGCTACAACACCTTCTATGACAATCTGCTGGATGAAAACCTTGCCCGTACCGGCCTGGGGGCGGAAGTGTGGGGGCAGTCGCTGCGTTTTTCCGCCAATTTCTATCAGCCTCTCTCCGACTGGACATATCGCTCGGCGACGCTTGAGCAGCGTATGGCACGCGGCTATGACATTACCGCTCAGGCGCGTTTACCCTTCTGGCAGCAGCTTGATACCAGCATCAGTGTGGAACAGTACTTTGGTGAGAGCGTGGATTTATTCGATTCCGGCACCGGGTATCGTAACCCCCTGGCGGTAAAAGTGGGGCTGGATTACACCCCTGTCCCTCTGGTAACGCTGTCGGCGCACCATAAACAGGGGGAAAACGGTGAAAGCCAGAACGATTTAGGCTTAAAACTGAATTATCGTTTTGGCGTTCCCCTCTGGAAACAACTTTCCGCCAGTCAATTGGGCGAAGAGGCGTCTTTGCGTGGCAGCCGTTATGATAATCCGGTACGTGATACGCTTCCGGTCTTTGAATATCGCCAGCGTAAGACGCTTTCAGTCTTTCTCGCCACACCGCCCTGGGATTTGCAGCCAGACGAAACGGTGGCTCTCAAGCTGGATATTCGCAGTACGCATGGAATACGTGAATTACACTGGCAGGGGGATACCCGGCAACTTAGCCTCACGCCGCCCGCGCGTTCCAGTAGTACGGAAGGCTGGTCGATTATTATGCCGAAATGGGATAGCAGCGAAGGGGCGACTCACGAGTGGCATCTGTCGGTGATTGCCGAAGATGAAAAGGGTCAGCGCGTCTCGTCCAATGAGATTGTGCTGACACTGACGCCACCGCTGGTTGACACGTCCGATGTCGCACCGCGCTGGGACCTGATGGCGCCTGGAAATTAAAAAATGCGCTCCTGATGGACCCAGACCGCCGCTTCCACGCGGGATTTAAGGCGCATTTTTTTCAGCATATGTTTCACGTGCACTTTAACCGTACTTTCGGTGATATCCAGACGACGGGCGATCATCTTATTGGGCAGACCTTGCGCGATGAGCTTGAGAATGTCGCGCTCGCGCGGCGTTAACTGGCTTATGTCGCGGTCTGAGGTTGCACGGTTAGCGCGCAAGCTGGCAGCGAGCACGGGGGTTAATGCATCGCTCAGGACCATCTCACCCGCCGCAGCCTGCTGGAGGGCTTTGAGTAAATCCTCCGGCTCCATATCTTTGAGCAGATAACCATCGGCGCCGCGTTTAAGGGCAGTGACAACATCTTCTTCGTGATTCGATACGCTGAATACCACCACGCGACCAGACAGCGTTTTCTCACGCAGCTTATCCAGCGTTTCAAGGCCGTTCATCCCTGGCATATTCAGATCTAACAGAATCAGGTCCGGGTCCAGATCCTCTGCCAGCTCGATGCCCTGTTCGCCATTACTGGCTTCGCCGACAACGGTGATTTCAGGCGACATGCTGATAAGTTGCTTGACGCCGGTACGCAACATCGGGTGATCATCGATGAGCAAAATGGTGGCCGGTTCCTGGTTAGTCATAGTTATCTCCTTGCACAGATGAGAGAAGATTTTCG
The DNA here is from genome assembly GCA_901456055.1 of Phytobacter ursingii. Lineage (GTDB taxonomy): Bacteria > Pseudomonadota > Gammaproteobacteria > Enterobacterales > Enterobacteriaceae > Phytobacter > Phytobacter ursingii. The sequence goes on along the minus strand of CABDWT010000018.1, from coordinate 127,153 downwards.
GGAATAAACGTCACGGTCACATCGGTACCGCCGGACTCACGCCGTCGAACCTGGCAATCGCCACGTAAGCTTTGCGCACGGTCGCGCATGATAATCAAGCCATAATGGTTGGTCCGCGCTGCGTTTTCCGGCACGCCGCAGCCGTTATCACGAACCTGCAATATTACTCGTTTTTCCTGTTGAACGACCGAGACGATAACCTCAGTCGCGCCAGAATGTTTTAGCGAATTGCTTAATGCTTCGCGGGCAATCTGCAATAAATGAATCGCCTGGTGCGAAGGCACGAGACGCGCAGGGAGTTGATAATCCAGCCTGACCTGGAAACCAAAGCGCGCGCTGTATTCCTGACAACTCGATTCCAGTGCCGGACGCAGTCCAGGCTCAGTTAATTGTAAGCGGAATGTCGTCAGCAGCTCGCGCAACTGTGCCCATGAAGTATTAAGTTCGGTACGTATTTGCCCCAGCAATTGCTGGCTGCTCTCGGGCAGGCTGCCACCCTGCATCTGCAAACAACTGACCTGCATCTTCATACACGAGAGCGACTGAGCGATGGAGTCATGCAGTTCCCGGGCGATGGTGGCACGCTCTTCCATCACCATCATCTGCTGTAGATGCTCCTGGTGACGATCCAGCGCCAGAGTCGCGGTTAACTGCTCAACAAGGGTATCGACCAGCTGTTGCTGATCATGGCTAAGATGCCTGCCGTTGGGGAGTTGCGCCAGCAGCAAACCGTATTGCGTATGGTTGTCCGCCAGCCGCCATTTCAGGGTTGAACTGCCGCCAGCAGGGGCAGAAGGCACGCCGCGCGGACATAAATGACACCCTCTATCATCGCAGGTGATATCCGAATGGCAGGTGAACTCCTGATGGTTTTTCTCATCTTCCTTATCGTAAACACGCAGTTCAAGATCATGCAGCAGCGTCAGATTTTGCAGGCCGTGAAGTACCGGTGACAACCGTTCGCACAGGGGAATGCGCGAATGCAGACGATGGTTGGCCTGCCACAGGAAAGAGAGAATCTGGTTTTTTTGTTCAAGTCCGGCGGTTTTTTCCTGAACGCGCTGTTCAAGGACGGCGTAACTTTCCGCCAGCTCTTCCGACATGTTATTCAGCGCTGTGCCAAGGGTCGCCATCTCATTGCGTCCGCTGATTTGCGCCCGTCGGGTAAAGTTACGTTGACTGACCGCCTGGGCCATTTTCAGTAGTTGTTCCCAGGGCTGGAGCAGGCGGGCACGAAGCCAGACGACGGTGAAGAGCAGCAGTAAGCCCAACAAGATGGCCATCACCCGATGCAGAATCACGACGCGCGCCATGCGCTGTTCAGTGCTGTGATCGAAGGCGGTAACCAGTGTATCAATCCGATTAACATAAGTAGCAATCTTATCGCTGACAGCCTGAGGTTCCTGAGCCTGCTTAAGGGCCGGTGCAACGTCGTTGCGCCAGAAATGCTGTAACGCCTGTAACTGCTGTTGCTGTCCGTCACGTTCGGCGACATCGGCCAGTTCAGCACTGAATGCCGTCTGCTCCATCTCTTTGAGTAAGACATCATCTGCCGGGCGCAGCGGCACGCTTGCCAGCAGACGATAACTTTGCATGCGCAGTGAACCCGCTTTATTGATGGCGTGGGCGCTGCCCTGAACGCCAAGCACCAGCCAGCCGGAAACCGCCATGCCCGCCACGCCGATAACCGTGGACAGCAGCATTGTCAACGCGACCTGGTTAACCAGGGAGAGCGGGGTAAAGAGGCGTTTAAGCATAGAGGGCAAGGCTCCGGCGCGCAGAAACAGAGAGTGGTCGACATTGTCCGTCATACCCTGAGGTATACCCATACCTACAAAGAAGTACCCCTTTATCGTTGCCTGTATCCATAAAAGGAGTGGGTCTTTTTCACAATGCGACAGGGTGGTGAAAAACCACACTTTTTTAAGAAAAGGGATCTACTCACTAATGAGCATGGTTGTTTTTTGCTCGTCATTCCGCAGACTTTTCCTTTGATTTATATCAACTTACCTTGCGCTGTAAAAACTAATGTGGCCTCGTCAAATCAATAACCAGAGGTGTCTATGAGTCACTCTTCTACCCCCCAAAGGGCGTCAGGCCGAGTAATTAGCGACTGGCGTCCGGACGATCCGCTTTTCTGGCAACGCCAGGGCCACGGCGTCGCCAGTCGTAACCTGTGGATTTCGGTCCCGTGTCTGTTGCTGGCGTTCTGTGTATGGATGTTGTTTAGTGCTGTTGCCGTAAACCTGAACAAAGTCGGTTTTCAATTTTCGACTGACCAACTTTTTATGCTGACTGCCTTGCCGTCCGTTTCGGGCGCACTGCTGCGCGTACCGTACTCTTTTATGGTCCCGGTATTCGGTGGCCGCCGCTGGACAGCGTTCAGTACCGGGATACTGATCATTCCTTGTGTCTGGCTGGGCTTTGCGGTTGAAGATACCTCAACACCCTTCAGTACATTCATTATCATCGCGCTGTTGTGTGGTTTTGCGGGGGCGAACTTTGCTTCCAGCATGGCGAACATCAGCTTCTTCTTTCCAAAAGAGAAGCAGGGGAGCGCGTTAGGGATTAACGGCGGCTTCGGCAATCTGGGCGTGAGCGTGATGCAGCTTCTGGCACCGCTGGCGATTTCGTTTTCCATGTTTGCCGTATTTGGCGCAACGGGTGTTGCCCAACCAGATGGCAGCATGATTTTCCTGGCGAATGCCGCATGGGTATGGGTGCCGTTGCTGGCGGTCTTTACCCTGGCCGCCTGGTTTGGCATGAATGAACTGACCGCCTCGAAAGCGTCGCTGAAAGCGCAACTGCCCGTGTTAAAGCGTAAGCACATGTGGATCATGAGCTTTCTCTATCTGGCAACCTTTGGTTCGTTTATCGGTTTTTCAGCCGGTTTCGCTATGTTGTCAAAGACCCAGTTCCCGGACGTGGTCATCATGCATTATGCCTTCTTTGGGCCACTCATCGGCGCGTTCGCCCGTTCTGCTGGTGGGGCGCTGTCGGATCGCCTGGGGGGGACACGTGTGACGCTGGTGAACTTCATCCTGATGGCTATTTTTAGCGCCTTGCTGTTCCTGACGCTGCCAACCAATGGCACAGGTGGCAACTTTATCGCCTTCTTTGGTGTATTCCTGATGCTATTCCTGACGGCCGGGTTGGGCAGTGGTTCCACTTTCCAGATGATCTCAGTCAATTTCCGTAAGATGACGCTCGAACGGGTGAAAAACGCTGGCGGTAGTGAAACCGCAGCATTGCGTGAGGCGGCAACCGAAACGGCTGCAGCGCTGGGCTTTATTTCAGCGATTGGGGCTATTGGCGGCTTCTTTATTCCGAAAGCCTTTGGTACATCACTGGCACTCACCGGCTCCCCGGCGGGCGCGATGAAAGTGTTCCTGGTGTTTTATATCGCCTGTGTGGTGATCACCTGGGCTATCTACGGGCGGAATTCTAATAAAAACTAAGTAAATGTTGATTATCCTTGCGCGGGCCAGGCCCGCGCTTTTTTTTGAACTCCATTAGTTACAACATACTTTATGAGGGCTTACTTACCATGGCGAAAAACCTCGTCTTTAGGGGGGATATACTCCTTAATACCTGCTTAGCGTAATTTTTCCCGCTCTTCGTTATTTCTGCTCGGTAATTTCTTTATTTATCAGTCAATTAAATTTGAAAATATTCTACCCTTTTAGAGGTAGAGAGTAATTTTGCGCCCGTTATGAAGCTGTTGCAGCTTGATCGCCATCAATTCTTCCCGCCTTTCAGAGCGTTACTTTCGCCGCACATGCTGTAACCCCTAATTTGCGCAATGTCGATTTATCAGAGAGCCGTCAGGCTCCATACAGGAGAAACCCGATGAGTAAATTCCTGGACCGATTTCGCTACTTCAAACAGAAGGGCGAAACCTTTGCCGATGGGCACGGCCAGCTTCTCGAAACAAACCGGGACTGGGAGGATGGATACCGCCAACGCTGGCAGCACGATAAGATCGTGCGTTCTACTCACGGTGTAAACTGCACCGGGTCTTGCAGCTGGAAAATTTACGTCAAAAATGGTCTCGTCACCTGGGAAACCCAGCAGACAGACTACCCACGCACCCGCCCGGATATGCCTAACCATGAGCCACGCGGCTGCCCACGCGGCGCCAGCTACTCCTGGTACCTTTACAGTGCGAACCGTCTGAAGTATCCGCTGATGCGCAAACGCCTGATGAAAATGTGGCGCGAAGCGAAAGTGCAGCACCCGGACCCGGTAAATGCCTGGGCCTCGATCATTGAAGATGCTGAGAAAGCCAAAAGCTTTAAACAGGCGCGCGGACGTGGCGGTTTTGTTCGCTCCTCCTGGCAGGAAGTGAATGAGCTGATTGCAGCGTCCAACGTTTATACCGTGAAAACCTACGGCCCTGACCGCGTCGCGGGCTTCTCGCCGATCCCGGCGATGTCGATGGTCTCCTATGCGTCCGGCGCGCGCTATCTATCGCTGATCGGCGGTACCTGCCTGAGCTTTTACGACTGGTACTGTGACCTGCCGCCAGCCTCGCCGCAGACCTGGGGTGAGCAGACCGACGTACCGGAATCCGCTGACTGGTATAACTCCAGTTATATCATCGCCTGGGGTTCTAACGTACCGCAGACCCGCACCCCGGACGCCCACTTTTTTACCGAAGTCCGTTACAAAGGCACCAAGACCGTTGCGGTAACCCCGGACTATGCTGAAATCGCCAAGCTGTGCGACCTGTGGCTGGCACCGAAACAGGGCACCGATGCGGCAATGGCGCTGGCGATGGGCCACGTGATGCTGCGCGAGTTCCATCTGGATAACCCGAGCCAGTACTTTACCGACTATGTGCGTCGTTATACCGACATGCCCATGCTGGTGATGCTTGAGCCGCGTGAAGGATATTACGCCGCAGGCCGTATGCTGCGTGCTTCGGATCTCGTGGATGCGCTGGGGCAGGAGAATAACCCGCAGTGGAAAACCGTGGCGTTCGCTGATAACGGCGAAATGGTGGCGCCGAACGGCTCGATCGGTTTCCGCTGGGGTGAGAAGGGTAAATGGAACCTGGAACAACGTGACGGCACTACTGGCGTTGAGGCGGAGCTGCAACTGAGCTTGCTGGGGCATCAGGATGAGATTGCTGACGTTGGCTTCCCCTATTTTGGCGGCGAGAGCACGGCACACTTTAGCAAGGTTGAGCTGGAAAACGTTCTGCTGCATAAACTGCCGGTTAAACGTCTGCAACTGGCCGATGGCAGCAGCGTACTGGTGACGACGGTTTACGACCTGACTCTGGCGAACTATGGCCTGGAGCGCGGTCTGAATGATGAAAACTCCGCCACAAGCTACAACGATATCAAAGCTTATACCCCGGCCTGGGCTGAAAAAATCACCGGCGTACCCCGTGCCTGTATCATTCGCACCGCCCGTGAATTTGCTGATAACGCCAATAAGACACATGGCCGCTCGATGATCATCATCGGCGCCGGGATGAACCACTGGTATCACCTCGATATGAACTATCGCGGGATCATCAACATGCTGATCTTCTGCGGCTGTGTTGGTCAGAGTGGCGGCGGCTGGGCACACTACGTTGGCCAGGAAAAATTGCGCCCGCAAACCGGCTGGCAGCCGCTGGCGTTTGCCCTTGACTGGCAGCGTCCGGCACGTCACATGAACAGTACCTCTTACTTCTATAACCACTCCAGCCAGTGGCGTTATGAAACTGTTACCGCGCAGGAGTTTTTGTCTCCGTTGGCGGATAAATCACGCTACACCGGTAGCCTTATCGATTTCAACGTCCGCGCCGAGCGTATGGGGTGGTTGCCATCGGCACCGCAACTCGGCACCAACCCGTTGCGTATTGCCGAAGAGGCGAAAAAAGCAGGTATGTCGGCGGTGGATTACACCGTGAAATCCCTGAAAGAGGGCTCCATGCATTTTGCGGCGGAGCAGCCGGAAAACGGCAAAAACCATCCGCGCAACCTCTTTATCTGGCGTTCAAATCTGCTGGGCTCCTCCGGTAAAGGCCACGAGTACATGCTGAAGTACCTGCTGGGCACGGAAAACGGTATTCAGGGCAAAGATCTCGGCAAGCAGGGCGGCGTGAAGCCGGAAGAAGTGGAGTGGAAAGATAACGGGCTTGACGGCAAGCTGGATCTGGTGGTCACCCTGGACTTCCGTTTGTCCAGCACCTGTCTCTATTCCGATATCGTGCTGCCGACGGCGACCTGGTATGAGAAAGACGATATGAATACCTCGGATATGCATCCGTTTATTCATCCGCTTTCTGCGGCCGTTGATCCGGCCTGGGAGTCAAAAAGCGACTGGGAGATTTATAAAGCGATCGCCAAAAAATTCTCCGAAGTCTGCGTGGGCCACCTCGGTAAGGAGACCGATTTGGTGACCTTGCCAATTCTCCATGACTCTGCCGCTGAACTGGCACAGCCGCTGGACGTGAAAGACTGGAAAAAAGGCGAATGCGACCTGATCCCGGGTAAAACTGCACCGCACCTGATTCCGGTAGAACGTGATTATCCGGCGACTTACGAACGCTTTACGTCTATCGGCCCGTTGATGGAGAAAATCGGCAACGGCGGTAAAGGCATTGCCTGGAATACCCAGAGCGAAATGGACCTGCTGCGTAAGCTTAACTACACCAAAGCAGACGGCCCGGCGAAAGGTCAGCCGATGCTTAACACGGCGATTGATGCCGCAGAGATGATCCTGACGCTGGCGCCGGAGACCAACGGTCACGTGGCGGTAAAAGCCTGGGCAGCGCTCAGTGAATTTACCGGTCGCGATCACACGCACCTGGCGACAAACAAAGAAGAGGAAAAAATCCGCTTCCGCGATATCCAGGCGCAGCCACGGAAAATTATCTCCAGCCCCACCTGGTCTGGCCTTGAAGATGAGCATGTCTCGTATAACGCGGGTTATACCAACGTTCATGAGCTCATTCCATGGCGCACCCTTTCCGGTCGTCAGCAGCTGTATCAGGACCATCAGTGGATGCGTGATTTCGGTGAAAGTCTGCTGGTCTATCGTCCGCCCATTGACACCCGTTCAGTGAAAGAGGTCATAGGCGAGAAGTCCAACGGTAACCCGGAAAAAGCGCTCAACTTCCTGACGCCGCACCAGAAATGGGGGATTCACTCCACTTACAGCGACAACCTGTTGATGCTGACCTTAGGCCGCGGCGGTCCGATTGTCTGGATGAGTGAAACGGATGCCAAAGAGCTGGGTATTGAAGACAACGACTGGATTGAAGTCTTTAACAGCAACGGGGCGCTGACCGCCCGTGCTGTGGTCAGCCAGCGCGTACCGGCCGGAATGACCATGATGTACCACGCTCAGGAACGCATCGTGAATATTCCGGGATCGGAAATCACCGGCCAGCGCGGCGGTATCCATAACTCGGTAACCCGAATTACGCCGAAGCCAACCCACATGATCGGCGGCTATGCGCAACTGTCCTGGGGCTTTAACTACTACGGAACGGTGGGTTCCAACCGCGATGAGTTTGTGGTGGTACGTAAGATGAAGAACATTAACTGGCTGGATGGTGAAGGCAATGACCAGGTACAGGAGAGCGTAAAATGAAAATTCGGTCACAAGTCGGCATGGTGCTGAATCTCGATAAGTGCATCGGCTGTCATACCTGTTCCGTCACCTGTAAAAATGTCTGGACCAGCCGCGAAGGGATGGAGTACGCGTGGTTTAACAACGTAGAAAGTAAGCCAGGCGTCGGTTTCCCGAATAACTGGGAAGATCAGGAAAAATGGAAGGGCGGCTGGATCCGTAAAGTGAATGGCAAGCTGCAGCCGAGGATGGGTAACCGCCCGATGCTGCTGGGGAAAATCTTTGCCAACCCGCATCTGCCGGGCATTGACGATTATTATGAGCCGTTTGATTACGACTACCAGACGCTGCATACCGCACCGGCTGATAGCAAACATCAGCCTATCGCCCGCCCGCGCTCGCTGATTACCGGCCAACGGATGGATAAAATCACCCGTGGGCCAAACTGGGAGGATGACCTGGGCGGCGAGTTCGAGAAGCTGTCGAAAGATAAAAACTTCGAGAACATGCAGAAGGCGATGTACGGCCAGTTTGAAAACACGTTCATGATGTACCTGCCGCGCCTGTGCGAACACTGCCTTAACCCGGCCTGTGTGGCGACCTGTCCGAGCGGTGCGATTTACAAACGTGAAGAAGACGGCATTGTGTTGATCGATCAGGATAAATGCCGTGGCTGGCGTATGTGCATCACCGGCTGCCCGTACAAAAAAATCTACTTCAACTGGAAGAGCGGCAAATCCGAGAAGTGCATTTTCTGTTATCCGCGTATCGAAGCCGGTCAGCCGACGGTTTGTTCTGAAACTTGTGTGGGTCGTATCCGCTACCTCGGCGTGCTGCTGTATGACGCGGATGCCATTGAGCAGGCGGCAAGCACAGAAAACGAGAAAGACCTTTATCAGCGCCAGCTGGATGTGTTCCTTGACCCGAACGATCCAAAAGTGATTGAGCAGGCGATCAAAGATGGCATCCCACTGAGTGTTATTGACGCCGCCCAGCAGTCGCCGGTGTACAAAATGGCGATGGACTGGAAACTGGCCCTGCCGCTGCATCCGGAATACCGCACGCTGCCGATGGTCTGGTACGTGCCGCCGCTGTCACCGATTCAGTCTGCGGCTGACGCGGGTGAACTGGGTAGCAATGGTATTCTGCCGGATGTGGACAGTCTGCGTATCCCGGTTCAGTACCTGGCAAACCTGCTGACCGCAGGCGATACCGCACCCGTACTGCTGGCCCTGAAACGTATGCTGGCAATGCGTCACTTCAAACGTGCGGAAACCGTGGACGGCAAAATCGATACCCGTGCGCTGGAAGAGGTGGGTCTGACCGAGGCACAGGCGCAGGAGATGTATCGTTACCTGGCTATCGCCAACTACGAAGATCGTTTTGTGGTCCCGAGTAGCCATCGCGAACTGGCGCGTGAAGCGTTTCCTGAGAAGAGCGGTTGTGGCTTTACTTTTGGTGATGGCTGCCACGGTTCGGACAGTAAATTCAACCTGTTCAACAGCCGCCGCATCGATGCCATTGATGTTTCGGTCAAAACGGAGCCGCACCCATGATTGAGCTGGTCGTTATTTCCCGCCTGCTGGAATACCCGGATGCTGCCCTGTGGCAGCATCAGCAGGAGTTGATGGAGGCGCTGCAATCATCAACGCACTTCACGCCGTCTCAGTCGCAAGGCGTTATCGATTTTCTGCAGCAGTTGACCTCACAGGATCTGCTGGACGCCCAGGCAAACTACAGCGAACTGTTTGATCGGGGGCGCGCCACCTCATTGCTCCTGTTCGAGCATGTTCACGGCGAGTCCCGCGACCGTGGACAGGCGATGGTCGATCTGCTGGCGCAATATGCCCGGCAGGGCCTTGAACTCGATAGCCGCGAGTTGCCGGACCACCTGCCGCTGTATCTGGAATATCTGGCGCAATTGCCGCCGGCAGAGGCGTTGGGCGGATTGCAGGATATTGCGCCAATCCTGGCGCTGCTGAGCGCACGTCTGCAACAGCGGGAAAGTCACTACGCGATGCTGTTTACGCCGCTGATCGACCTGGCGAATACCGCTATCGATCAACAAAAAGTGGCCGAGAAAATCGCGGATGAAGCGCGTGATGATACCCCGCAGGCGCTGGACGCCGTCTGGGAAGAAGAGCAGGTGAAATTCTTTGCCGAACAGGGGTGCGGCGAATCTGACATCACCGCGCATCAACGTCGCTTTGCGGGCGCTGTCGCACCGCAGTACCTGAATATCACAACCGGAGGACAGCAATAATGCACTTCCTGAATATGTTCTTCTTTGATATGTACCCGTACATTGCCGGGACGGTGTTTCTGGTAGGAAGCTGGCTGCGTTATGACTACGGCCAGTACAGCTGGCGGGCAGGTTCCAGTCAGATGCTGGACCGCAAAGGGATGGTGATTTGGTCGAACCTGTTCCATTTGGGGATCCTTGGCATCTTCGCCGGGCACTTCCTGGGGATGCTGACACCGCACTGGATGTACGAATCCTTCCTGCCCATCGAAGTGAAACAAAAAATGGCGATGATTGGCGGCGGCGCCAGCGGCGTGATGTGCCTGGTGGGCGGGATCATGCTATTGAAACGTCGGTTGTTCAATCCACGAATTCGCGCGACCTCTACGGCCGCCGATATTCTCATCATGACCTTGCTGATGGTGCAGTGTGCGTTGGGGCTGTTGACGATTCCCTTCTCCGCGCAACATATGGATGGCAGTGAAATGATGAAACTGGTGGGCTGGGCGCAGGCCGTGGTGACGTTCCACGGCGGAGCCTCTGCACATCTTGATGGGGTGGCATTCATCTATCGTCTGCATCTGGTACTGGGGATGACACTGTTTGTGTTGTTCCCATTCTCGCGGCTGGTGCATATCTGGAGCGCACCCGTTGAATATCTGACGCGCAAGTATCAGATTGTCCGCGCGCGCCGCTAGCTGCGCATTTTGATTTCAACCCCGCAGTCGCGGGGTTTTTTTTCACCCCAACCCAGGTTGTTACCTGCGGCGGCAAACAGGATCAATACACCGCCCGCCAGCTGAGCGGCGTTGAACGTATGGTCAAAGACGAGTTTATCGACCACAATCGCGACGACCGGGTATATAAAGGAGAGCGAACCCGTAATGGGCGTCGGCAGTTTCTGAATCGCGCTATAGAGCAACTGGTACATTACGCCGGTGTGGACAATCCCAAGCGTAAGTAAAATCAGCCACGGAACGTCAGTGGAAAACGTGGGTATGCTGGCCAGTGGTAACAGGAGAATGACCCCGGTTAAGACCTGGATAAAGGCAATGTGCTGCGGAGCGATCCCGGTAAGTTTGCGGGTGATGATCGCGGTCAGCGCATAGCAAAAAGCGGCACTCAGGGCCAGCACGATACCCATAAACCATTGGGCGGGATGTCCGGAGGTAAGCTCACCGGACAGCAGAATCACCACCCCGCCAAAGGCGAGTAAAAGCCAACCCCATTTGACCAGACTGACCCGCTCGCCCAACGCCATCCCCATTAAAACCAGCATGAACGGCTGCGTATTGTAGACCACTGTCGACAGGCCAATTGAAATACGGCTATAGGCGGCGAACAGCAATAACCAGTTGACGACCAGGGCAATACCGCCCGCAATGGCCAATGCCAGTGTCATTTTCGTCAAGGGACTAAAGGGCTGTTTACTTGTCCGAATAAAGATAAACAGGGTGAGCGCGCCGATCAGGCATCGCCAGAAAACCACTTCTGTGACCGGTAATCCTGAGAGCAAAACGAACGCGCCAATCGAACCGGAAATCAACATCGCCAGGCTCATCTGCCAGACGCCTTTTTCTCTGTTACGCATAAACCACCTCCTCAATAAGGACCCTTATTGTCGAAAATGGCAGACCATTTTTACAGAGATGTTGTAAGGTGGAATCTGCGGTTGGCTTTTATTAATTAGGTGAAAACAATGGAATACCTTATCGACGAGATCGACCGGCTGATTCTGGCGTGCCTGGTGGAAGATGCGCGGATGTCGCTGAAAGTTTTGAGCGGACGTGTTGGCCTGTCGTCACCCAGTACGGCGGAAAGGCTTAAACGGCTTGAGGAAAAGGGTGTGGTTGAAGGATATGCTGCGCGGGTTAATTTGATGGCGTTAGGGTATACCCTGCAGGCGCTGGTACGTGTACGCCCATTGCCGGGGTTATTACAGAAGGTGGATAACTATATCCAGGCGATGCCCGAGTGCATTGAGAGCGATAAGGTCACCGGAGAGGATTGTTTTGTTATCCGGCTGGTGGTGCGTACTATCGAGCAACTGGACACGTTACTTGATGGCTTAGCGGAATACGCCCAGTGCAATACTTCAATTGTGAAAAGCTCGCCGGTCAAACGCCGCTTGCCGCCCGTGTAATGATTTTGAAACCCCGATGCGCTGCGTGTGTTCGACGTACGGTCGGGTAGCCCTGATAAGCGAAGAGCATCAGGGAAATGTTAGTTGGTGCTGCTCCTCGCCCTTCGGGTCGTTGCCTGCGGCAACGCTTTCTCGCTACGCTCGAATCGAACCTTGGTCGAAGCTTCTCATCCTTCCCGCTGGGCAGGATAATAGGGCATTGCAGATGGATTGGGTGCGTTGCTTTATGAAGTGATGGTGGTGGGGGAAGGATTCGAACCTTCGAAGTCGATGACGGCAGATTTACAGTCTGCTCCCTTTGGCCGCTCGGGAACCCCACCAGGGGTAATTCATATTATTGGGTGCTGCTTTAAGAATGGTGGTGGGGGAAGGATTATTCATCGCTTCGCGCCTCACCCTTCGGGCCGTTGCCTGCGGCAACGTTGTCTCGCTGTCGCTCGACGCGAACCTTAATCGAAGGTTCTTACCCTTCCCGACAAGTGCAAACTTCGCGAACGCTTATCGGAGTTACTACATTGCAGTAGTGAATAATGGTGGTGGGGGAAGGATTCGAACCTTCGAAGTCGATGACGGCAGATTTACAGTCTGCTCCCTTTGGCCGCTCGGGAACCCCACCACGGGGTAATGCTTATACTGGCCTGCCTCCGTTTCGGGAAGCGGGGCGCATCATATCAAATGACGCGCCGCTGTAAAGCTTTCCTTCAACGAAATTGAACCGTTTGTGTACTTTTCATCCGTAACGGATTAAAGCTAATCAATTCATTTCGTTAGCGATTAAAGAATAATCGTTCTGTTACCGTAAACGAAGACACGTTGCGCCAGTACCTGATACAGCGCGCGGCTTAAGACATTCTTTTCAACATCGCGACCTGCACGCATCATGTCCTCGGCAGTGTAAGTGTGATCCACGTGAATCACGTCCTGCATGATAATCGGGCCTTCGTCCAGATTATCGTTTACGTAGTGTGCCGTCGCGCCGATGATTTTTACCCCGCGCTCATAGGCCTGGTGGTAAGGACGCGCGCCGATAAATGCCGGCAGAAACGAATGGTGGATGTTGATAATCTTATTCGGAAAACGGGAGACAAAGCCCGGCGTCAGTACGCGCATGTACTTCGCTAAAACCACATAATCCGGCTGATGCGCTTCAATGGCTTGCGCCATCAGATCATCGTGCTCTTCACGGGTGAGTCCTTCATGGCTGACCAGTTCAAACGGGATATCAAAACGTTCTACCAGGGAACGCAGCGTCTCATGGTTGCCGATGACTGCCGCAATCTCAATATCCAGCCCGCCGTAATTGGCTTTCATTAATAAGTCGCCAAGACAATGCGCCTCTTTCGTCACCAGAATGACCACGCGACGCTGCCCTGCAGGGTTCAGTTCACGAACAGAGCCTTCCGGCAGCGCGCTGTCCAGGTCGGCCAGCAGGGTTGAGTCGTTAAAAATACCTTCCAGCTCGGTACGCATGAAAAAGCGGCCAGTGCGGTGATCAACAAACTCGTTGTTTTGCACGATATTAAGTTCGTGTTTATAACAAATGTTAGTAATCCGCGCGATGAGACCTTTCTGGTCAGGGCAAATGGTGCGTAATACTTTACGTTGTAATGAATGCATTGCCGGGTAAATCCTGTTGATGGTGTTTGCTATGAATTATCGCTGGGCGTATTGCCCGCAGCACTTTTTGAATTTCTTGCCAGACCCGCACGGACACGGATCGTTACGGCCAAATTGCGGACGTGTGCCGTCAATATAATACCACCGGCCGTTCTCCTTTAAGAATCTGGAACGTTCAATAATTGCTCCCGTTTTGCCATCCTCATTGAAACGGGCAATAAAACTGACGTAACCTTCTGTGTCGTTTTTTCCGCTGGCATGCTCGAACACCGTCAACCCCAGCCATTGGGTACGGTCGAAACCGGCTTCAATTTCCGGACGAAAGGTGGCTGCATGACAGTCCGGATGCCAGGTGCTAACTAAATAGTTGGCATCTTTCATCACAAACGCGCTGTAACGGGAGCGCATAAGATGTGATGGATCTGGCGCAACCTGTGCGCCAGACAGATAAGGCTGACAACATAGGCTATACTCGACTGCGCTACCGCAGGGACAGAGTTGAGACAAAATCGGCTTCCTGTACAAAAATAACGGCACTATAAGCCAGAGTAGCGTTATGTTAACTGAGCTGTAGCCTTGTGGCTACGCCAGTCGTTCCGGGGGACAAAAATCCAGGTAATGAGAACGGTTAAAATTGGGTTGGCGCTGGGATCTGGTGCCGCCAGAGGCTGGTCACACATCGGTGTGATAAAGGCATTGCAACATGCAGGGATTAAGATTGACGTCGTGGCGGGGTGCTCTATTGGTTCCCTTGTGGGCGCCGCTTATGCCTGCAACAAACTCCCTGAACTGGAAGCGTGGGTGCGCTCTTTCAGTTACTGGGACGTCCTCAAGCTGATGGACCCATCCTGGCGACGCGGTGGATTATTACGCGGCGAACGCGTTTTTAACCACTATCGGCAGGTCCTGCCAGATGCGCTTTTCACTGATTGCCAGTTGAAATTCGGTGCGGTAGCAACCAACCTCAGCACCGGGCGAGAGCTATGGTTTACCGAGGGCGATCTTCATCTCGCGGTGCGTGCCTCGTGCAGTATGCCCGGTCTGATGTCGCCCGTTGCCCATAATGGTTATTGGCTGGTTGATGGCGCAGTGGTGAATCCGGTTCCAGTTTCCCTAACGCGCGCACTGGGAGCAGATATCGTTATTGCGGTTGACTTGCAGCATGATGCGCATTTGATGCAACAGGATTTAGTGTCGACAACATTAATGGAAGATGCGCAAGAAGAGGTGGAGAGTGACGACTTGCGCTGGCATGAACGCCTACGGGACAGACTGAGTAAAATGACGGCCCGTCGCACTGTTATTGCACCAACGGCAATGGAAATAATGACCACATCCATTCAGGTGCTTGAGAATCGGCTTAAGCGAAACCGTATGGCTGGCGATCCCCCCGATATTTTAATACAGCCAATGTGTCCGCAAATTTCGACACTTGATTTCCATCGGGCAGAGGCGGCAATCGCGGCGGGGCAACTTGCTGTTGAAAAGAAAATTGATGAACTACTACCGTTGGTAAGGACAATAGACTAAGTATGTTTTTTTATTCGAGTTCAGCAAATTCTGACAGGCGATTATTGATAGATCATGCCACTATTTAATTATCGTCGGGCAGGGGAGATAAGATGACGCAGCCGTTAGCAGGAAAACAGATATTGATCGTTGAAGACGAACCCGTCTTCCGCTCGCTGCTGGATTCCTGGCTCTCCTCTTTGGGAGCGGAAACACTGGTCGCGGATGATGGTGTCTCAGCGCTCGAACAGCTGGAAAATGCCTCGCCGGATCTTATGATTTGCGATATTGCCATGCCGAGAATGAATGGCCTTAAACTTGTCGAACATTTGCGCAATAAAGGCGATCAAATGCCGGTGCTTGTCATTTCTGCGACCGATAACATGGCAGATATTGCGAAAGCGCTGCGTTTAGGCGTGCAGGACGTTTTACTTAAGCCCGTTAAGGATCTGAATCGTCTCAAAGAGACCGTGTTTGCCTGTCTCTATCCCAATATGTTTAATTCGCGAGTCGAAGAAGAAGAACGTTTGTTTCAGGATTGGGATGCGCTGGTAGAAAACCCGCAGGCGGCTGCCAAACTTTTACAAGAATTACAGCCGCCGGTTCAGCAGAAGATGTCGGGCTGCCGGGTTAATTACCGCCAGTTGGTTTCTGCCGATCAGCCAGGCCTGGTGCTTGATATCGCGCCAATATCATCGCGCGATCTGGCCTTTTATTGCCTTGATGTAACACGGGCAGGGAATAATGGCGTTCTGGCGGCATTATTACTGCGTGCGCTGTTCAACGGCTTACTTCAGGAACAGTTGTCACATCAACACCAAAAACTTCCTGAGATGGGCAGTTTGCTCAAGCAGGTAAATCAGTTACTGCGTCAGGCAAATTTGCCAGGGCAGTTTCCTCTGCTGGTTGGGTATTATCACAGCGAATTAAAGAACCTTATTTTAGTGTCGGCAGGCCTTAACGCCACATTAAATACCGGTGAACACCAAATTCAAATCAGTAACGGTGTACCGTTGGGCACATTAGGAAATACTTATCTGAACCAATTGAGCCAACGGTGCGACGCCTGGCAATGTCAGGTGTGGGGGGCTGGTGGCCGTCTGCGTTTAATGTTGTCTGCGGAATGAGCAATCGCAACGTATTCCGTAGATAGCTTTACCTCCTTTTTAAAGCGAGTGGTACTATCGCCACAGTTTTGCGTATTAATCCTAATTAAACGTTATAGCGTCCTTTTCAGACCAGTTCATTACGATGGTACTGATATACTCAGATGCGAATTAATTCATGAACATGCTCAAAGCGTGAACAGACCAGGAGATTTTCAATGGCTGCCATAAATTCGAGAGTGACTAAAGCAGTTATCCCGGTTGCGGGATTGGGAACCAGGATGCTGCCGGCGACAAAGGCTATTCCTAAAGAAATGTTACCGTTGGTTGATAAGCCATTAATTCAGTATGTCGTGAATGAGTGTATCGCTGCGGGTATTACCGAAATTGTTCTGGTTACGCATTCGTCGAAAAATTCGATCGAAAACCACTTCGATACCAGCTTTGAACTTGAAGCGATGCTGGAAAAACGCGTGAAACGCCAATTGCTGGAAGAAGTGCAGGCTATTTGCCCGCCGCACGTCACCATCATGCAGGTCCGTCAGGGGCTGGCTAAAGGGCTTGGACACGCGGTGCTGTGCGCGCATCCGGTCGTAGGTAATGAGCCAGTTGCGGTTATTCTGCCGGATGTCATTCTGGACGAATTCGAGTCCGATCTTTCGCAGGATAACCTGGCTGAAATGATCAAGCGTTTCGATGAAACCGGTGCCAGCCAGATTATGGTTGAGCCTGTTGCAGATGTGACTGCATACGGTGTTGTTGACTGTAAAGGCGCAGAACTCAAACCGGGCGACAGTGTACCGATGGTCGGCGTGGTAGAAAAACCGAAAGCGAATGTCGCGCCGTCTAATCTGGCCGTTGTAGGCCGTTACGTCCTCAGCGAAGAGATTTGGCCGCTGCTGGCTAAAACGCCTCCGGGAGCCGGTGACGAGATCCAGTTGACCGACGCTATCGATATGCTTATCGAGAAAGAGACCGTCGAAGCTTATCACATGAAAGGCAAAAGCCACGATTGCGGTAATAAGCTGGGTTATATGCAGGCTTTCGTAGAATATGGTATTCGCCATAACGTACTTGGCAAAGAATTTAAAGCCTGGCTGGAAGATATTGTCGGTGTCGCTAAAGCGTAACCTGCTTTAGTCGTAGGTAATAAAGCCGGATTGATGCTTATCACTCCGGCTTTTTTATTGCCATCAGCCATCTTCGGGATGGTTGACCATGCGCCGTGAGAGATCTTTGCGCTAAGTGGGAATATCGATACGGGAATGTAGGTGAGCAAAAATCATCAGCAATGCACGCTTATCTTCACCGCCACGCAATATTGTTTCGCAAGAATGGTTAAAAAACTGGTTAAAAAAAATCCCGCCAGTGGCGGGATTTTTCATAAAGGCTTAGGATTATTCCTGGATCAGGAAATCTTCCAGTTGTTTACCTTGTTCGTCCATCGCTTTTTTGATTACTGCCGGAGTGCGGCCCTGGCCGGTCCAGGTTTTAGTTTCGCCGTTTTCGTCAACATAGCTATATTTAGCCGGACGTGCAGCGCGTTTAGCTTTAGTTCCGGTTTTAGCAGCGACCATGCTGTTCAGCAGTTCATTCGGATCAATACCGTCAGCAATCAGCATTTCGCGATATTGCTGCAGTTTACGAGTACGTTCTTCGATTTCAGCAGCTGCAGCGCTTTCTTCTTCACGACGCTCGTTAACGACCACTTCTAATTTTTCCAGCATTTCTTCGAGCGTTTCCAGAGTGCATTCTCTTGCCTGCGCACGAAGAGTACGGATGTTGTTCAGAATTTTAAGTGCTTCGCTCATTGTAGTAATCTCAAACTTATATTGGGGTGGTTTGTTGAGCTAATAATAGAGCGTTAATTTGAGTAGTGCAATAGGTGAGAATGTAAGGAATTCAAATTTCCTCTTTATTTACCTCATTTTTAAAAACCGCTAAGGAAGGTGCGAACAAGTTCCTGATATGAGATCATCATATTCATCCGGAGCGCATCCCAGAGGGACATCATGAGCCATCAACTCACCTTCGCCGATAGTGAATTCAGCACTAAGCGCCGTCAGACCCGAAAAGAGATTTTCCTCTCCCGCATGGAGCAGATTCTGCCATGGCAGAATATGACCGCTGTCATCGAGCCGTTTTATCCCAAGGCGGGCAATGGCCGACGGCCCTATCCGCTGGAGACCATGCTGCGTATTCACTGCATGCAGCATTGGTACAACCTGAGCGACGGTGCCATGGAAGATGCCCTGTACGAAATCGCCTCCATGCGCCTGTTTGCCCGATTATCCCTGGATAGCGCCCTGCCGGATCGCACCACCATCATGAATTTCCGCCACCTGCTCGAGCAGCATCAACTGGCCCGTCAATTGTTCAAGACCATCAATCGCTGGCTGGCCGAAGCAGGCGTCATGATGACCCAAGGCACTTTGGTGGATGCCACCATCATTGAGGCACCCAGCTCTACCAAGAACAAAGAGCAGCAACGCGATCCGGAGATGCATCAGACCAAGAAAGGCAATCAGTGGCACTTTGGCATGAAGGCCCACATTGGTGTCGATGCCAAGAGTGGCCTGACCCACAGCCTAGTCACCACCGCGGCCAACGAGCATGACCTCAATCAGCTGGGTAATCTGCTTCATGGAGAGGAGCAATTTGTCTCAGCCGATGCCGGCTACCAAGGAGCGCCACAGCGCGAGGAGCTGGCCGAGGTGGATGTGGACTGGCTGATCGCCGAGCGTCCCGGCAGGGTAAAAACCTTGAAGCAGCATCCGCGCAAGAACAAAACGGCCATCAACATCGAATACATGAAAGCCAGCATCCGTGCCAGGGTGGAGCACCCGTTTCGCATCATCAAGCGGCAGTTCGGCTTCGTGAAAGCCAGATACAAAGGGCTGCTGAAAAACGATAACCAACTGGCGATGTTATTCACCCTGGCCAACCTGTTTCGGGTGGACCAAATGATACGTCAGTGGGAGAGATCTCAGTAAAAACCGGAAATAACGCCAGAAATGGTGGAAAAAATAGCCTAAATAGGCTGATTCGATGTGTTTGCGGGAAAAAAATCGGCCCAGATCCGCGAAATTTTAATCAGCGAGTCAGCTTGGGAAGAAATGACCTGCTTATTCGCACCTTCCCTAACTTAAATTTTTCTTGCGGGACCGCACAAAAAAGCCATATTGAAAGCATTATCACCCAAACGGTTCAGGTGTTTAATCGGCGATTTTAACTGATTAATCTCATACGAATTATAGTTTCGATGGATAAATATCAACCTTTTTTATTAGTGTTCACAACAACGCCGTTTTGCATAAAACATTAATAATTTCTTGTGCCTGGCGCTGAAATTTCTTGTTTTTTATACCCAGGCAAGACACGGTGCGCTTATTGTTTGTTTCTTTGGCAGCAACAGCTTGCGAAGAGAAATAGCGTGCAGTATATCAACGAAATCATGTCAGGAAGCTAAGTAAAGTGTGCGTTCGTCATTCCGGGAGGCACGTTAAAATATGATACAATCCTGCTGAGGAATATCACACTTTGATTGGGGTCTTGCGGGCAATGGCGCAACTTTATTTCTACTACTCAGCGATGAATGCCGGAAAATCCACGGCTTTACTGCAGTCTTCCTACAATTATCAGGAACGTGGCATGCGGACGCTGGTCTATACAGCGGAAATTGATGACCGCTTTGGTGCAGGGAAGGTAAGTTCTCGAATTGGTTTATCATCGCCAGCGCGTCTTTTTAACCAAAACACATCCCTTAAAGATGAAATTAATGCAGAGCATCAGCGCGAGCCTATCCACTGCGTTTTAGTTGATGAAAGTCAATTTTTATCCCGCCAGCAGGTATATCAGTTGTCCGAGGTCGTCGATGAACTTGATATTCCCGTGCTCTGTTATGGATTACGAACGGATTTCCGCGGCGAGTTGTTTATCGGCAGCCAATATCTTCTGGCGTGGTCAGATAAACTGGTCGAACTAAAAACTATCTGTTTCTGCGGGCGTAAAGCCAGCATGGTGCTGCGACTTGATCAAGCCGGACGACCATATAATGAGGGTGAGCAAGTCGTTATTGGTGGTAATGAGCGCTATGTGTCTGTTTGCCGCAAACATTATAAAGAGGCGCTAGCAGAAGGCTCTCTGGCCGCTATTCAGGCGCGTATAAGAGGGTAACTCTCCTGTATGTCTACACGCTCTCCTGATTGATTACAGACATAAAGAAACTGCCAACAGGCCAGAGCTCATAAGTATCAGACTCTGCGCCTGGGACGCTGTGCGCAGAGTCTGGCGTATTTACCTTATTGTCTTGCCAACGGACGTTATAGCAGCATCAGGGCATACGGCCTGGCAATTTTTCCCGCATGCTGTACCCGCTTTATTTTATTCCAGCCTCCTGCATGCTCAGATGTATCAGCCCATGCAAATTCAGTGACTTGTACTCACCATCAGTCACGTAATACCTACTTCTGGGACGTTTACGGGTATAGATTGAGCCCGCCATTCTGCAGAAGTGACATCAGTTAGCAGGAAAGCGAGGAGGGCGCTGAGAACTCGGGGTAGCGTCAAGCCGGATAGCAAATATAAAAAAGCCCCATCAAAGAATTGATGAGGCTTTAATCGTCAACCCGCCGGACCGTTTAACCGGTCATCTTCGCTGACAGGGGTTAGCCATCAGACGGGTTATGCTGGACAGGACAATTAAGCGGTTTTCTTCGCTTTTTTGTCTGCTTTATCCGTTTTTACCGCTTCTGCTTTCACTTCTGCTGTTGCGCCTTCTTTGAACTCACGTCCGTAGTAGGTATCCAGCAGGATCTGTTTCAGCTCGGAGATCAGCGGGTAACGCGGGTTAGCACCGGTACACTGGTCATCGAACGCATCTTCGGACAGTTTGTCAACATGAGCAAGGAAGTCAGCTTCCTGAACGCCTGCTTCACGGATTGACTTAGGAATGCCCAGTTCAGCTTTAATGGTTTCCAGCCATGCCAGCAGTTTCTCGATTTTCGCAGCAGTGCGGTCACCGACAGAAGTCAGACCCAGATGGTCAGCGATTTCTGCATAACGGCGGCGAGCCTGCGGACGGTCATATTGGCTGAATGCAGTCTGTTTAGTCGGGTTGTCATTCGCGTTATAGCGGATAACGTTCGCGATCAACAGGGCGTTGGCCAGACCGTGCGGGATATGGAACTGCGAACCCAGTTTATGCGCCATGGAGTGACACACACCCAGGAAGGCGTTCGCAAACGCGATACCCGCGATGGTAGCGGCGCTATGTACACGCTCACGTGCAATCGGGTTTTTAGAACCTTCATGGTAGGACGCCGGCAGGTTTTCTTTCAGCAATTTCAGAGCCTGCAGAGCCTGACCATCGGAGAACTCAGACGCCAGTACAGAAACGTAAGCTTCCAGCGCGTGGGTTACCGCATCCAGACCACCGAATGCGCACAGTGATTTCGGCATGTCCATGACCAGATTCGCGTCGACAACCGCCATGTCCGGAGTCAGTGCATAGTCTGCCAGCGGATATTTCTGACCGGTCGCATCGTCAGTTACCACAGCGAACGGTGTGACTTCTGAACCTGTACCGGAAGTGGTGGTGATAGCTACCATTTTCGCTTTCACACCCATTTTCGGGAACTTGTAGATGCGTTTACGGATATCCATAAAGCGCAGCGCCAGTTCTTCAAAATGGGTTTCCGGATGCTCGTACATTACCCACATGATTTTTGCCGCATCCATCGGGGAACCACCACCCAGCGCGATGATCACGTCAGGTTTGAAGGAGTTCGCCAGCTCTGCGCCTTTACGTACGATAGTCAGTGTCGGGTCAGCTTCAACTTCGAAGAAGACTTCTGTTTCTACGCCAGCCGCTTTCAGTACAGAAGTGATCTGGTCTGCATAGCCGTTGTTGAACAGGAAGCGGTCAGTCACGATCAGCGCGCGTTTGTGACCATCAGTAATCACTTCATCCAGCGCGATTGGCAGAGAGCCACGGCGGAAGTAGATAGATTTCGGAAGTTTGTGCCACAACATGTTTTCAGCTCGCTTAGCAACGGTTTTCTTGTTGATCAGGTGTTTCGGACCAACGTTTTCAGAGATGGAGTTACCACCCCAGGAACCACAACCCAGAGTCAGGGAAGGTGCGAGTTTGAAGTTATAAAGGTCGCCGATACCACCCTGAGAGGCTGGGGTGTTGATCAGAATACGTGCGGTTTTCATTTCGGCGCCGAATTTCTGCACGCGAGCCGGCTGGTTATCCTGGTCGGTGTACAAGCAAGAGGTATGACCGATACCGCCCATGGCAACCAGTTTCTCTGCTTTTTCTACCGCATCGTCGAAATCTTTAGCGCGGTACATCGCCAGAGTCGGGGACAGTTTTTCGTGAGCGAACGGTTCGCTTTCGTCAACAACAGTCACTTCGCCGATCAAAATTTTGGTCGTTGCCGGAACAGTGAAACCTGCCAGTTCAGCGATTTTGTATGCCGGTTGACCAACGATAGCGGCGTTCAACGCGCCATTTTTCAGGATAATGTCCTGAACAGCTTTCAGCTCTTTACCTTGCAGCAGGTAGCCGCCGTGGGTAGCAAAACGTTCACGAACCGCGTCGTAAACAGAATCAACAACCACAACAGACTGTTCGGAAGCACAGATAACGCCGTTGTCGAAGGTTTTGGACATCAGAACAGAGGCGACAGCACGTTTGATATCTGCCGTTTCGTCGATGACCACTGGGGTATTGCCTGCGCCTACGCCGATAGCCGGTTTACCGGAGCTGTATGCTGCCTTCACCATGCCTGGGCCGCCGGTCGCGAGGATCAGGTTGATGTCCGGGTGGTGCATTAAAGCGTTAGACAGTTCAACAGACGGTTGGTCAATCCAGCCAATCAGATCTTTTGGTGCGCCCGCAGCGATAGCCGCCTGCAGAACGATATCAGCCGCTTTGTTCGTTGCATCTTTAGCACGCGGGTGTGGGGAGAAAATAATGGCGTTACGGGTCTTCAGGCTAATCAGTGACTTGAAGATTGCAGTAGAAGTTGGGTTAGTCGTCGGAACAATACCGCAGATAATACCGATAGGTTCAGCGATGGTGATGGTACCAAAAGTGTCATCTTCCTCAAGGACGCCGCAGGTTTTCTCATCTTTATAGGCGTTGTAGATATATTCAGAAGCAAAGTGGTTTTTAATCACTTTATCTTCGACGATACCCATGCCGGATTCGGCAACAGCCATTTTAGCGAGAGGGATACGGGCATCAGCGGCGGCCAGAGCGGCGGCGCGGAAGATCTTGTCAACTTGCTCTTGAGTAAAGTTGGCATATTCACGCTGGGCTTTCTTCACACGTTCGACGAGTGCGTTAAGTTCAGCGACATTAGTAACAGCCATAATGCTCTCCTGATAATGTTAAACTCTTTTAGTAAACCAGCTGTCCGAAACGACAGTATAGACAGACCGGGTGCAGGTTGCGTAAATTACAGAAAAACAAGTAGTTAACGCCTCGCCCAACCTAACTGATTTACTGAAAGAGCCTCAACGAAACATCATTAAAACAGATGGTTCTACTCCCTGATGACGTCTCCAAGAGTACTCACTTCTGAGTACCGATTACGTGATCTAAATCAAGTTACAGCAAAGCTGACACCTTTCAGCAGGCTATTTTTGGGCATTTGTATCAAATGTTAATGATAAAAGGGCGGCGCTAGCTAACATTATCATAATTAGTACAAATGCATAACATGCCAGGATGTAGGGAAGATGACAGGATTTAGGGTGAGATATGCTACAAATAATCGTATATTTAGCAGGGTCTTATTGTTTACATACCTTCTTTCATTTTGCCTTGCACTGCTGCGGAGCACTCTGTGACTCAAACACTGTTTGACTTTCCAACCTGGTTTAAGTTTTTTATCGGCCTGTTCGCGTTGGTAAACCCCATCGGTATCATCCCTGTCTTTATCAGTATGACCAGTTATCAAACTGCCGGGGCGCGGAATAAAACCAATCTGACTGCTAACCTTTCTGTTGCCATCATTCTCTGGACATCACTTTTTCTGGGTGATGCGATTCTTCAGTTGTTCGGTATTTCAATTGATTCATTTCGTATTGCCGGCGGGATTCTGGTGGTAACCATCGCGATGTCGATGATCAGCGGTAAGCTGGGGGAAGATAAACAGAATAAACAGGAGAAATCAGAAACTGCGATCAGAGAGAGTATTGGCGTTGTGCCTCTCGCCTTACCTTTAATGGCAGGGCCGGGGGCAATCAGTTCGACAATTGTCTGGGGAACGCGTTACCACAGCGTGGAATACCTCGCTGGGTTTTCAGTCGCAATAGCCCTTTTTGCTTTTTGTTCGTGGGGGGTGTTTCGCATCGCACCCTGGCTGGTGCGTCTTCTTGGCCAAACCGGGATTAACGTGATAACCCGTATCATGGGCTTATTGCTCATGGCGCTGGGTATTGAATTTATCGTTGCTGGCGTAAAAGGAATATTTCCGGGGTTACTGCACTAACTTGCCTGAGGCGAAAATAATGCTGCGCAGGGCGTTGGAAACGCAGCATTATCAGCAAATCATATAACTAAAGTCAGAAAAAACCATAAATATAATAAATCAACATGATTTAAATAAAACCTTAAATTTCAGCTAATTACATTTTGTTGCATTGCCGCCTGGCGATAAATTCATCCATCAACACTGTTATTTCCCTCACACGATACTCTGGGGCTTGCTGTCAGATAATTGAAATGATATTAGTAATTTCTTCGCTCAGGCAGACAAATGTGCTAGATAATAATCGAATGTTGATTTTTTGTGCAAAAAATACGCAATCGTATTGCAAATGTAACAACGACGATGAATTACTATCTATCTGCCTGATTGAAAAGACTAATTTTTTCTTAGCGCATGACTGTAAGTTCTTGCAGTACTGATAGAAGCGCTAATAAAAGAGAATTAGTTAACAAATTTGCAAATTGTATTGGCGACGGAATGGGCCATTTGGTACTTTCCGGCCCTATATTTGCAATAAGAACACGCGCAGATGAGAATTATTTTCAAATAAAAATCTCGTCATGCAAAAGTAACATGCGTCTCGACAGGGGAGACGTAGATGAAATCGACGTAAGGGCGCCATCCGAGCGGCTTGTAAGAAATAAAGTCGGTGATAGCAAGCAGTAAACGATGCCTGACAGCAGCCAAAAGCTCCTGCGCTGTACAGGCCCCCTCAGGGGACAAAACAGGCTGGCATTAATGTCAGTAATTATAATGAGTGGAGTATCAACACAATGTCCATCATCACAAAAAAAAGTCTCGTAGCGGCTGGAATTCTCACCGCGCTAATTGCAGGTAACGTAGCCATGGCGGCGGATGTTCCTGCTGGCGTTCAACTGGCAGAGAAACAAACGCTGGTTCGTAATAACGGCTCGGAAGTACAGTCGCTTGATCCGCATAAAATTGAAGGTGTGCCGGAATCGAACGTCAGCCGCGATTTGTTTGAAGGTCTGTTAGTATCAGACGTTGAAGGGCATCCGAGCGCGGGTGTTGCTGAAAAATGGGAAAACAAAGACTTTAAAGTCTGGACTTTCCATCTCCGTAAAGATGCGAAATGGTCCGATGGTTCGCCGGTAACGGCACACGACTTCGTCTATAGCTGGCAGCGTCTGGCAGACCCAAAAACTGCATCTCCATATGCCAGCTACCTGCAATATGGTCATATTGCGAATATTGATGACATCATCGCCGGTAAAAAACCAACCTCAGACCTGGGCGTAAAAGCGATTGATGACAATACCTTTGAAGTGACGTTGAGCGAACCGGTTCCTTACTTCTATAAATTGTTGGTACATCCTTCCGTCTCCCCGGTACCGAAAGCCGTTGTCGAGAAATTCGGTGACAAATGGACCCAGCCCGCGAACATCGTTACTAACGGCGCGTACAAACTGAAAGATTGGGTGGTCAATGAACGTATCGTGCTTGAACGTAATACCAATTACTGGGATAACGCGAAAACGGTGATTAATCAGGTTACTTACCTGCCTATTTCCTCAGAAGTGACTGACGTTAACCGCTATCGCAGCGGTGAAATCGACATGACCTATAACAACATGCCGATTGAACTGTTCCAGAAACTGAAACAAGAAATTCCAAAAGAAGTCCACGTTGACCCCTATCTGTGTACTTATTACTACGAAATCAACAACCAGAAAGCGCCGTTCACTGACGTTCGCGTTCGTACCGCGCTGAAACTGGCTCTTGATCGTGACATTATTGTCAACAAAGTGAAAAACCAGGGTGACTTGCCGGCATACAGCTACACTCCGCCATACACTGACGGTGCAAAACTGGTTGAGCCGGAATGGTTTAAGTGGTCACAAGACAAACGTAACGCAGAAGCGAAAAAACTGCTGGCAGAAGCAGGTTACACTGCTGACAAGCCGCTGACATTCAACCTGCTGTACAACACGTCTGACCTGCACAAAAAACTGGCTATCGCCGTTGCTTCTATCTGGAAGAAAAACCTCGGTGTGGACGTCAAGCTGGAGAACCAGGAATGGAAAACCTTCCTTGACAGCCGTCATCAGGGCACCTTTGACGTGGCGCGTGCAGGTTGGTGTGCGGACTATAACGAACCGACATCCTTCCTGAATACTATGCTGTCTGACAGCTCTAACAACACCGCGCACTATAAGAGCCCGGCCTTTGATAAGCTGATTGCCGACACGCTGCAAGTTACCGACGAAGCGCAACGCACCGAGCTCTATACCAAGGCTGAACAGCAACTTGATAAAGACTCTGCGATCGTCCCGGTGTATTACTACGTGAACGCCCGTCTGGTGAAACCGTGGGTGGGTGGTTATACCGGTAAAGACCCGATGGATAATATCTACGTTAAAAACTTGTATATTATCAAGCATTAATGGCAATGAGTGGGGCAGGGTCATCCTGCCCCACAGTGTCTTATTTCATCGCACTACAAAGGCACAGGCCAGAAGGTACGGGCAATGTTGAAATTTATCCTACGTCGCTGTCTGGAAGCGATTCCGACGCTATTTATTCTTATCACGATCTCATTCTTTATGATGCGCCTTGCGCCGGGTAGTCCTTTTACCGGTGAGCGTACGCTGCCGCCAGAAGTCATGGCGAACATCGAAGCGAAATATCATCTGAACGATCCGATTCTGACCCAATACGCCAGCTATCTGAAACAGCTTGCGCACGGTGATTTTGGGCCGTCATTTAAATATAAAGATTACACGGTGAATGATCTGGTCGCTGCCAGCTTCCCCGTTTCCGCGAAGTTAGGCGCTGCGGCGTTTTTGCTGGCGGTGATTTTTGGCGTGAGTGCAGGCGTCATCGCCGCGCTGAAACAAAATACCAAATGGGACTATTCCGTGATGGGGCTGGCGATGACCGGGGTTGTAATACCGAGCTTCGTGGTTGCGCCGCTGCTGGTGATGATATTCGCCATTACGCTTAAATGGTTACCTGCCGGGGGATGGAATGGCGGCGCGCCAAAATTCATGATCCTGCCGATGGTCGCATTGTCTCTGGCCTATATCGCCAGCATTGCGCGTATAACGCGTGGCTCAATGATAGAGGTGCTGCATTCGAACTTTATTCGTACCGCACGTGCGAAAGGCTTACCGATGCGGCGCATTATTTTCCGCCATGCGCTTAAACCTGCATTATTACCTGTGCTCTCCTATATGGGGCCTGCCTTTGTCGGTATTATCACCGGCTCGATGGTTATCGAAACGATTTATGGTTTGCCGGGTATCGGTCAGCTGTTTGTGAATGGCGCATTAAACCGTGATTACTCGCTGGTATTAAGTTTGACCATCCTGGTAGGGACGTTGACTATTTTATTTAACGCGATTGTTGATGTGCTGTATGCCGTTATCGATCCGAAAATTCGTTATTAACACTGGAGTACGCCATGATGTTAAGTAAAAAAAACAGCGAGGCGCTGGAAAACTTCAGTGAAAAACTGGAAGTAGAAGGTCGCAGTCTCTGGCAGGATGCTCGCCGTCGCTTTATGCACAACCGCGCGGCGGTTGCCAGCCTGGTGGTCTTGTTATTTATCGCGCTTTTCGTGGCTCTCGCGCCGATGCTGTCGCAGTTTAGTTACTTCGATACGGACTGGGGCATGATGTCCAGCGCCCCTGATACAACCTCCGGGCACTATTTTGGTACGGATTCATCCGGCCGTGATCTGTTGGTGCGCGTTGCCATTGGTGGACGTATTTCGCTGATGGTCGGCATTGCAGCCGCGCTGGTTGCGGTTATCCTGGGCACACTTTACGGCTCCCTGTCCGGCTACCTCGGCGGTAAAGTGGACTCCGTGATGATGCGTCTGCTTGAGATCCTCAACTCTTTCCCGTTTATGTTCTTCGTCATCCTGCTGGTGACATTCTTCGGGCAAAACATACTGCTTATTTTTGTGGCGATCGGTATGGTTTCCTGGCTGGATATGGCGCGTATCGTTCGTGGTCAAACGCTCAGCCTCAAACGCAAAGAGTTTATTGAGGCTGCTCAGGTAGGTGGTGTATCGACTGGCAATATCGTGATTCGCCATATCGTCCCAAACGTGCTGGGCGTGGTGGTGGTATATGCGTCGCTGTTAGTACCGAGCATGATTCTGTTTGAATCTTTCCTCAGTTTCCTTGGCCTGGGGACGCAGGAACCGTTAAGCAGTTGGGGCGCTTTGCTCAGCGACGGCGCGAACTCGATGGAAGTTTCCCCGTGGCTGTTGTTGTTTCCGGCAGGCTTTCTGGTGGTGACGCTGTTCTGTTTCAACTTTATCGGCGATGGGTTACGTGATGCCCTCGACCCGAAAGATCGTTAAGGAGTGCTGTTGTGAGCAAGCATGAAACCTCATTGGCGCCACAGGCGCAGCAGCATTCGGACATTCTTCTGGATGTTAACGATCTGCGAGTAACTTTTAAAACGCCGGATGGTGACGTTACGGCGGTAAACGACCTGAATTTCAGCCTGCGCGCCGGTGAGACGCTGGGTATCGTGGGTGAATCTGGTTCGGGTAAATCTCAGACCGCATTTGCACTGATGGGGCTGTTGGCATCGAATGGGCGTATTGGTGGTTCGGCGAAATTCAATGGCAAAGAGATCCTGAACTTGCCGGAGCATGCGCTGAATAAGCTGCGTGCTGAACAGATCTCCATGATTTTCCAGGATCCGATGACCTCGCTAAATCCCTATATGCGGGTCGGCGAGCAGTTAATGGAAGTACTGATGTTGCATAAAGGCATGAGTAAGGCCGAAGCGTTTGAAGAGTCAGTCAAAATGCTTGATGCAGTGAAAATGCCGGAAGCGCGTAAGCGTATGAAGATGTATCCGCATGAGTTCTCCGGCGGGATGCGCCAGCGAGTGATGATTGCCATGGCGCTAATGTGTCGACCGAAGCTGCTGATTGCCGACGAACCGACCACCGCCCTGGATGTGACCGTGCAGGCGCAGATCATGACGTTGCTCAATGAGCTTAAGCGTGAATTCAACACCGCCATTATCATGATTACTCACGATCTCGGCGTTGTTGCGGGCATCTGTGACAAAGTGCTGGTCATGTACGCCGGGCGTACCATGGAATACGGGGTGGCGCGCGATGTGTTCTACCACCCGGCACATCCCTATTCTATCGGTCTGCTCAATGCTGTACCGCGCCTTGACGCCGAAGGTGAAGAGTTGCTGACCATCCCCGGTAACCCGCCGAACCTGTTGCGGTTGCCAAAAGGGTGTCCGTTCCAGCCGCGCTGCCCGCATGCGATGGACATCTGTAACAGTGCTCCGCCGCTGGAGGAGTTTGCCCCGGGACGTTTGCGCGCCTGCTTTAAGCCGGTGGAGGAACTGGTATGAATGCCGTTACTGAAGAAAGAAAAGTACTCCTTGAAATTGCTGACCTGAAAGTCCATTTCGACATTAAAGACGGTAAGCAATGGTTCTGGCAGCCATCCAAAACACTGAAAGCGGTAGACGGCGTCACGCTTCGTTTGTATGAAGGGGAAACCCTGGGGGTCGTGGGCGAGTCCGGTTGCGGGAAATCGACTTTTGCCCGTGCGATTATTGGTCTGGTCAAAGCCACTGACGGTAAAGTGGCCTGGCTGGGCAAAGATTTGCTCGGTATGAAGCCTGATGAGTGGCGCGATGTGCGCAGTGATATTCAGATGATTTTCCAGGACCCGCTGGCATCCCTGAACCCGCGTATGACGATTGGTGAAATCATTGCGGAACCGCTGCGTACGTATCATCCAAAAATGCCGCGTCAGGAAGTGCGTGACCGCGTCAAAGCCATGATGATGAAAGTGGGTCTGCTGCCAAACCTGATTAACCGCTACCCGCACGAGTTCTCCGGCGGCCAGTGTCAGCGTATCGGTATTGCGCGTGCGCTGATCCTCGAACCGAAGTTGATTATCTGTGACGAACCGGTTTCCGCCCTTGATGTGTCTATCCAGGCGCAGGTAGTCAACTTGCTGCAAAAACTGCAGCGGGAAATGGGGTTGTCGCTGATCTTTATCGCCCACGACCTGGCGGTGGTGAAGCACATCTCCGATCGTGTTCTGGTAATGTATCTTGGCCATGCTGTAGAGCTGGGAACCTATGACGAGGTGTACCACAATCCACAGCACCCTTATACCAAAGCATTGATGTCTGCCGTACCGATTCCGGACCCGGATCTGGAAAAGAATAAGCAGATTCAGTTGCTGGAAGGGGATTTGCCTTCGCCAATCAATCCGCCTTCAGGCTGCGTGTTCCGCACGCGTTGTCCGATTGCTGGCCCCGAGTGCGCACAAACGCGCCCGGTTCTGGAAGGAAGTTTCCGCCATGCGGTCTCCTGTCTTAAGGTCGACCCGCTCTAAATGAAAAAGGCTGACGAAAGTCAGCCTTTTCTTTTTTTACCATCACTCGCGCCAGAGAATATGGCACAACTTATGGTCTTTCTCTCGACAGAGCAGTACGCGGGCAAATATATCGTTGATTTCGCCACCGTCGCTATCCGCCAGGCCAATGACCACTTCGGCGAAAAAGTCCGGATTTAGATCGTAATCAACGTGCTCTTGCCAGTCTTCGCCTGGATCAAACAATTCCGCACCGCCACGCTCTTCAAACTGAAGATTGAACAGAATGATGTCTGCCGGGTCGAGATTATCCGCCGCAAGTTCGAGAAAAATATCGTAAGCCTGCTCCAGCGTTTCGTCTTCGCTCAGGCGGTTGTTCAGATCCATTTCCATAATGACTACCTGTTTAATATCATTTGGGCACGTTTTACAGCAATGGGCTAAAGAAGTAAAACAGTCGTTCTGCAATGCGGTGCCAGAACGGGCGTTTAACCCACAGACGTGCGTCCAGTAAGCGAGAACGCGAGATATAATCATCCTGTACGGCGGCCAGATCGCTGCCAAATCCGGTATCGTCAATAACCAGCGTAATCTCGAAATTAAGCCACAGACTACGCATATCAAGGTTCACTGTTCCCACGAGGCTTAACTCGCCATCGACCAGCACGCTTTTAGTATGCAAAAGCCCACCTTCAAACTGATAGACTTTTACCCCCGCTGCCAGCAGTTCGGTGAAAAATGCCCGACTGGCCCAGCCAACCAGAACCGAGTCATTCTTACGTGGCAGGATAATGCTGACG
Source organism: Phytobacter ursingii (assembly GCA_901456055.1). Taxonomy (GTDB): domain Bacteria; phylum Pseudomonadota; class Gammaproteobacteria; order Enterobacterales; family Enterobacteriaceae; genus Phytobacter; species Phytobacter ursingii. The sequence continues at coordinate 95,319 of CABDWT010000018.1, read as the reverse complement.
TCAACGCCTCGCTGCGCGGCGGTACAAATGGCATGCAGAAGGTCATCGCTGGGGACGAAGTAGGGGGTCGTCATGATCAGGTATTCGCGCGAGGCATAAACCGCGGTCAACAACGCCTGGTGAATGAGGTCTTCCGGGAACCCCGGGCCGGAGGCGATGGTGTGGATGGTGTGTCCGCTGGCCTGCTCGAACGGCATGATATTGGCATCGGGCGGCGGTGGGAGGATGCGTTTACCGGTCTCTATTTCCCAGTCGCACGAATAGACGATCCCCATCGCGGTGGAAACCGGCCCTTCCATGCGTGCCATCAAATCAACCCATTGACCGACGCCAGCATCCTGTTTGAAGAAGCGAGGATCCACCATGTTCATACTGCCGGTATAAGCGATGTAATTATCGATGAGGATCATCTTACGGTGCTGGCGCAGGTCCATCCGACGCAAAAAAACACGCATCAGATTAACTTTTAGCGACTCAACCACTTCAATCCCTGAGTTGCGCAGCATATCGGCCCACGGACTGCGAAAAAAGGCCACGCTGCCCGCTGAATCAAGCATTAAGCGGCAATGTACGCCGCGCCGGGCGGCGGCCATCAAGGATTCAGCGACCTGATCGGCCATTCCCCCCGGCTGCCAGATATAAAACACCATCTCGATGTTATGGCGGGCAAGCTGAATATCGCGGATTAATGCCTGCATAACGTCGTCTGAGGAGGTGAGTAGCTGGAGCTGATTTCCTTTCACGCCCGCAATGCCCTGACGCCGTTCGCAGAGTTTGAACAGTGAAGTGGCAACGCTGCTGTTTTCAGTAGCGAAAATATGATGATAGGTCTTAAGGTCTTTTAACCATTTGGCGGTGGATGGCCACATGGCACGAGAGCGCTCTGCCCGGCGCTTGCCAAGATGTAGTTCCCCAACGGAAAGATAAGCAATAATTCCCACCAGAGGGAGAATATAAATAATCAGTAGCCACGCCATGGCAGAGGGGACCGCCCGGCGCTTCATCAGGATGCGAAGCGTCACACCTGCGATGAGCAGCCAGTAGCCCAAAATGATCAGCCAACTCACAACCGTGTAGAAGGTTGTCATAACAAAAAATCCTTTTGAAAATCTGATATAAGGAGTTTACGCATAAGGACTCATCTGGCAAATAAAAACGGCGCTGAAAAGGGGTGGTCTGGTGGCGACCAGGGTTTATAATGGGGCTTCTGTTTCAGGAAAGAGTCGTAAAAATGAAGCGTAGTAGAACGGAAGTGGGGCGCTGGCGCATGTCACGACAGACCAGTCGTCGCAAAGCGCGCTGGCTGGAAGGGCAGTCCCGTCGCAATATGCGTATCCACTCGATTAGAAAGTGTATCCTTAATCGGCATCGCAATGCGTTAGTTTTTGATTTTTACGGGTTCTGATGATCATGGGCACCTTCATGGTGCCCACAGTTTTTTATAGGGTTCTTAAAAAGGTGAATGCGCAATGTCTGTTATCGATAGTTTGATTGCTTTTACCTTTGCGGCGACACTGCTGACGCTCACACCGGGTCTCGATACCGCGCTAATTTTACGTACTGCCGCAGTGGAGGGACGTAGTCAGGCCTTTAAAGCCGCCTTCGGCATTAACACTGGTTGTCTTATTTGGGGAGCCGCCGTTGCTTTTGGCCTTGGGGCATTAGTTGCGGTATCGGAGCTCGCGTACGCCATTCTTAAATATTGTGGTGCTGCCTATTTATGCTGGCTGGGACTGAATATGCTCGTTCGCCCGCGTACCGCTGTTTTTTCTATTGCCGATGAAGATAAAAAGCAGAACTGGTTCATTCGTGGCATGTTAGGCAATGTGCTGAACCCGAAAATGGGGATTTTCTATGTCTCTTTTTTGCCACAGTTTATTCCGCATGGACAGCCTCTCATTATTTGGACATTTGGCCTGGTAATGATCCACGTGGTGCTGGGAACCGTATGGTCGACAACATTAATTGCGGCGACGCGCCCGTTGTCATCATTTTTACGTAAAGAAGCCGTTATACGTTGGATGGATCGCACAACCGGTGTTGTGTTTTTGCTCTTCGCAACGCGTCTTGCGCTAAGTAAACGTTAATTTGTCAGTGGATAACCATGAATAAAGAAGCCATTATTTTTCTCGCCCTTGCGATTATCTCCGAAGTCATCGCGACCACTGCGCTTAAATCGTCTGACAGTTTTACCCGTCTGGTACCCAGCATTATCAGTATTGTCGGCTATTGTATTGCCTTCTGGTGCCTGACCATTCCTATGCGCACCATACCTACCGGAATAATTTACGCAATCTGGTCCGGGGCAGGCATCGTATTAATTGGTACCGTCGGCTGGATTATGCATGGGCAGAAACTGGATTTTCCGGCGATGCTGGGGATGGGATTAATTATTGCAGGCGTGGTAATCATTAATGTGTTCTCGAAAACCATCGCCCATTAAACACGGATAAAACAAAGGGGCTTTATTCATACTGACCCCTTTGTGATTTCTGACACATCAGAATACTTTTTTAAACGGCTTAACGGTGACCTGCTGGTAAACCCCTGCCGCAACATACGGGTCAGCATCGGCCCAGGCCTGCGCCGCTTCCAGAGATTCAAATTCCGCAATAACGGTTGAGCCGGTAAAACCCGCAGCGCCCGGATCGTTACTGTCAACGGCTGGCATGGGGCCTGCCGTTAATAAGCGACCTTCATCATGCAACATTTGCAGGCGCGCCAGGTGAGCAGGGCGCACGGATAGGCGTTTTTCGAGAGAATCAGCGACGTCCTGCGAGAAAATAACGTAAAGCACGGGTAGGGCTCCTTCACCATGAGAAAACCATTACGTTATGTGAATCCATAAATACCTGCAACGCAAAGATGAAGGTAGAAAGGTATCCCTTTTCATTGTGTGCTTTTTTTAACCGAAAACGCGCAAAAAAACGGTCAGATGCGTTGGCTGGTTGAATATGATTGCTATTTGCATTTAGAATCTAGCTTTGCTTTTTCAACTGAAACGATTATGACTTCAATGGCCCTTGATTTACCCCGTCGCTTCCCCTGGCCGACACTGTTGTCCGTCGGTATGCATGGCGCTATTGTGGCGGCCATCTTGTATGCCTCGGTACATCAGGTTATTGAATTACCGGCACCTGCTTCGCCGATTACGGTGACGATGGTGACACCGGCAGAGCTGGAGCCGCCGCAGGCGGTGCAGCCACCGTCAGAACCCATCGTGGAGCCGGAACCCGAACCCGAGGCGGAACCCGTTCCGGAGCCACCCAAAGAGGCGCCGGTGGTCATCCACAAACCTGAACCAAAGCCAAAACCCAAACCGAAGCCAAAACCGGAGAAGAAAGTTGAGCAGCCTAAACGGGAGGCGAAACCAGCCGAACCCCGCCCGGTGGCACCGGTCGAAAGTAATATTCCGTCGCGACCGGTGATGAATAGCTCGCCCGCCAGCGCCAGCAAACCGGCGCCGTCGGTCCCGGCAGCCCCACGGGCATTAAGCCGTACTCAGCCTCAATATCCGCCACGTGCACAGACGCTGCGTATTGAGGGACGTGTTCGCGTGAAATTTGACGTATTAGCGGACGGGCGTATCGACAATGTGGAAATTCTTTCAGCGCAACCGGCGAATATGTTTGAACGTGATGTGAAAGCGGCCATGCGTAAATGGCGTTATGAACCAGGGAGACCTGGCACCGGTATCACGGTCAATATCATCTTCCGCATGGATGGTGGCGCGACAATGGATTAAGCAAAAAAGCCTCCTGATGGAGGCTTTTTTTATGCCTGCGCCGGTAGTGGGCGCGGTTTACCATCGTTATCTACGGCGACATAAATAAACAGTGCTTCCGTGGCCTTATAACGTTGACCGATAGGCTCTGAGGCGACCTTTTTAATCCAGACTTCGACGTTGATGGTGATCGATGTATTACCGCGCTTCACACAACGCGCATAACAGCACACCACATCGCCCACAGCTACCGGACGCAAGAAACTCATGCCGTCGACACGGACCGTGACCACACGTCCATGAGCTATCTCTTTAGCAAGAATCGCACCGCCCATATCCATTTGCGACATCAGCCAGCCGCCAAAAATATCACCGTTTGCGTTGGTATCTGCCGGCATCGCCAGTGTGCGCAGGACAAGTTCGCCCTGCGGTGCATCCTGAGTGTTAGACATGATTATCTCATCAATAAAGAAGGGGGAATTCTGGCAGGATGCTACTATGAATTTATAGCTGAAAACAATTAGATAAGCTGATATATGGGAAAAAAGCCGGGTTGCTGGGTTACGCACAGGCACGCTGTTTACCCTGGCAGTTGAAATTCAGCCTCGGCAGGCAGACGCATCACGAACGGTATTCGCGGCAATCGTAAACCGTTCTGCTCAGATTCAGGCTCCGGAAGGCCTGACGAATACTGATTTCGAATGTCGTTATCAGATGAGCCAGCCGCTCACGCTGAAAGGCTTGTTTTAAAGTTTTTCCGATAACATCTTTCAGCGCCCGGCTCTCAAGACCGAGATCGTTAAACATCTGTTTGAGACGGCGGTTCTCATCTTCAAGCGCCTTTCTCTTTTTAATATCAGAAGATCCTATGCCGCTGTACCTGGATTTCCAGTTGTCATAGCGATCTCCTTCGATGGTTCAAATAAAGATCATGAATACGGTTTAATCTTGTTATTTTTAATATATCGCTTGATTTTGAAATTACGGTGGGTATAGATTATTAACATCAAATATTTCAAATGTTTAACGACTGCTTCTTAGAGAATTCACTCTGGCTTAATTATCAATGCATGGACTTAATGGATTATTTGATTAGCAGGCACATGATTTACACATTGAAATATTAAGCACATATTATCTCAGGTACGGGGGAGCTTATGTTACCTTGCGAACTATTTATTAAACTAAAGCAGCATATGAATACGGAATATCGGAGTGCAGGTGTCTATATAGCAACAAGCTCCTGGTTTTTTGACCATGATTTTATTGAGCTTGCTCAAGTCTCCAGAGCGTTAGCTCAATATTCAGTCACGAGGGTTATGCGGTTTTATGATTTCTTGAATCACTGTCAACAAAATCCATTTATTTATCAGAGTGTGTTATCTCCTCACTTATCGGCACTTTCTTTAGAATGCATAATCCATGATATATTATTGGATTATCGCACAAGAAATAATGGTATTTCGGAAATAGAAAAGACATCCATCATCACAAATAACATTAAAACTAAATTATTTATTGAAAAAATAAAACCTTTTTATCTTGAAGAAGCTGATCTTTTAATGTCTTTTTTTAAGAGTGATACTCTTTTGAATAAACTTAAACCTGAGGATTATAGATTATCTGAAATGTCACGGTCTTCAGGAGCTTCACATTGCATTTGATACGGTGCGCCCAATGCGAAACCATGATAATTAATTGATATTAAAATATTATTTTCATTGTTTTGCATGTGGCCTGAATAATTTTAAGCATCTTGCTTTATACACTGACAGTGTAGCATCGGTTATAATTAGCTAAATCCACGACTGAACGGAGGTTGCTTGATTAGAGGACGGCATAAGAATGGTATCTGCTTTGAGTCATTTTTCTTGCAATGGCAGTGGAATGCAACCTTAATCATCATCACCTTCGGAAAAATGCAGTCAAAAAGCTTGAATTATTTCGTAGGTGATCGCAGTCGAGGGTTGCCTCATTGCCAGGAGAATTATCACCTGAGTATCCGTGAAACCACTCATTGTTTGCCAGTCTACTATTAAAGGTAAAAATTACTTCATTCCATTAAACAACTATTGTTGAGGTGTGATATGACATTCGCTCTGTCAACTGAAACTTTGAAGGTCCTGGAGACGCCATACTCATATGGCAGAGGTAAAATAATGATACAATTCAAATATTTTATTTTAACGCCTCAATAATGGTTAGTGAAAATGAAAATTGTATGATCTACTTAACACAATTAGAGGTAGTTAAAAAAAGCTAACGATACAGCGCATATTGCCGATAATCCATCTAAAGCTACTGCCCATGCAGTTAAACTAAAGCCGGTGGTTCATATATGAACTGGAAAGCATTCACCAATCATAAAAGGAATACTGAGCAATCCCGTAACCTTGTTAAAAAAACTTTTACCGTCATTATTCCCCTCCTGACAGTCATTTTTCTGACTGCCCTCGTGTCGTTGCTGTCATTAACGCATGATATGAACACCGCCCGTGACAGACATGACAGGCAAATACTGAAAAAAGCGCTGCTCTATCGGCAGGAAAGTATTCGTTCGCAAGTTGAAAACTATTCTGACTGGGGAGAGGCCTATGAGCATCTGCATAAAGAGCTGGATACAGGATGGGCCTGGGGCAGCCAGAATCTGGGAGAGTCATTTTTTAAGGTATTAGGCTATGAAGGTGTTTTTATTCTCTCCCATGAGGGAATGACGCGCTATAGCGTTGTTGATGGTCAGTGTGATACTGAGCCGCTTGATGACTGGACAGGGACAAAGATAACAGCAAACCTGCAAAGAGACGTGGATGCGAATCATGGCGCCGCAGTATCTCACTTGATCCTGTCTAAGCAGGGTATTTCGATTGTTGCAGGGGCCGCGATCAGAATCGGAGGTGATAACAACGTCATTGCAGTACCAGGAAAGCCCTCGCTGATGGTTTTCGTTTATCGCCTTACTCCGGCTAAACTGGTCTCATTAGGCGCCGAATACGGCATCCGTAACGTTCGTTTAGCCGGGGCAGGTGATCCAGATGACGATATGTCGATTACCCTGTCGGATGTAAATGGCGACAATGCTGTTCTGACATGGGATAGCCAGAATCCGGGACGTGCGCTGATTCTTTTTCAGTTGCCGCTCTTTATCATGCTGATAATATTAACATTTTTCCTTATCCTCATGATGATGCGAAATCTGCTACTGAAAGCGAAGATTATTGATGAAAATGTTTTCCTTCTTGATAAAACCCATTTGGCATTAGCAGAAAGCGAAAAACGATTCCGTGATGTCATGGAAATCACTACCGACTGGTTATGGGAAGCCGATGCCCACCTTAAAATTACCTGGCTGTCAGAACGGTTTTCCGTCATCACAGGTCTTCATTCGCAAGACTGGATGGGAAGAAATCTAACGGGTCTGTTTCCGGATGAAGGAGAGGAACTCCTTGACTGGAGGAAACGGCAGCCATCAGGAGCATCTCTTAAACTTACCAACCGCAGGTATCTCTCTTCACGTTCCGGAACGTATTATTGCAACCTTGTCGCTAAATACATTTTATTCCCTGATGGCACTCCTGGGTTTCGGGGGGCCGTAACTGATGTTACGGCAGAGGTGGAAGCGTTACGCCGTGTTCAGTACCTGTCTTATCATGACGAACTGACAGGGTTGCCAAACCGCAGCCATATGAAAGACTTCCTTACGGGGCAATTACTGGCTAATGCTGGTAAAGACCACCCGGTAGCCCTGATTAGCCTTGATCTCGATAAGTTTAAACAAGTGAATGACTCTTTTGGACATGCGACAGGCGATGCATTACTGGCGGAAGTTTCTGCTCGTCTGAAAAAATGTATACAAAACGGTGATCTCGCATCAAGGCAGGGAGGGGACGAATTTATTGTTCTGCTTGATAATATCGGGGGAACACATGCAGTTGATGTCATTTGCAGGAAAATCATCGATGAAATAAGCATGCCTTATAAGATTCACGGAAATGAAATATCAATAGGCGTGAGCCTCGGTGTCGCACTTTCTCCCTTACAGGGGAATAATCCCAGCGATTTATTACGTTTTGCTGACCTCGCGCTATATCATGCTAAAAATTCTGGCAGAAGCACCTGGGTTTATTATCGCAGTGATATGTCAGAACAACTCTCTCAGCGTCTAAGCATGGAGGCGGAGCTCAGAGCGGCCATTTTTGATGGTCAATTATTTCTGTGCTATCAGCCCCGTTTTAATGTAAAAGACAATAAAATCGATGCGGTTGAAGCTCTCGTTCGCTGGCTTCATCCGCTGAGAGGAATACTCACACCAGACCACTTTATACCTCTGGCGGAGGAATCAGGTCTCATCATAAATCTTAGCGACTGGGTACTCAATAAGGCATGCGAGGAGGTAATGCAATATTCCGAAACTATTTCTGTTTCTGTAAACATTTCTGCCATCGAGTTTCAGTCAAGTAATTTCGCTGATAGAGTTAAGAGTATCCTGGAAAAAACATGTTTTCCGGCTGAAAGATTAGAAATTGAAGTGACGGAAAGTGTAGTTTTAATGGACCCAGATCGAACCTTTACTGCAATGAAATCTCTCAGAGAGCTCGGCGTACGCTTTCTTATTGATGATTTTGGCACCGGCTATGCATCCATTAGCTATCTGCATAATTTTAAATTTGACGGAATTAAGCTGGATAAGAGTTTTACAACAGCAATGGGAAAAGATTCCGATAGTAAAAAGATCGTTGAAAGTATAATTGATCTCGGTAAGGCTTATTGCCTCGAAGTAACAGCGGAAGGCGTGGAAAATGCGGAGCAACTTGCTTTTCTTAAAGCGCATCATTGCGATGTAGTGCAAGGTTATTTTATTGGAAAGCCAGTTAAAATATCAGAATTAAAAGTGGAGTTTCAATAAAGAAATGAAGGTGAAGACATGGATTTAAAATTAAATATTATCACTCGTAATATGAGGCGTCGTTGTGCAAAGCGATTGTGAGGATATCAAGGGGTCAGATGTTTATAAATGAAAAAATATTATTCAAGCAGGTTTTCTGTTTTATTAAATTCATTGTTTTCCCGACATGTAGTGAATATAATTGGAGACGCCAGTACTAAACAATGCTCCATTTTTTCTATATTGCCTATGCACAGATGCATGCAAATAGTGCGTACAGCGCGATATTGAATGAATATGTTCGCTGTACGCGAATCCATGAAGCAGCGATACACTAACAGCCGCTATTTATGTGTTACGGACGATTTCGCTATAATTAACCTTGTTGCTCTGCATAACAAAATCCCACACAGTACCTGCTGGATCATTTTCACTTTCCGCCATGCCGTAAGAATAACACATACTGTATGGCTTTTTGTTTTTATGGTTATATTTATCGACTTCGCTCTGTATATGAAGAAGTAGTGTATCAGCGCTAAAAATGTCAGTTTTTGTTAAGAGCGCATAAAACACGCCATTTCCGACGTGAGCTAAAATACAATGCTCTCCCGCAATTTGTTCAAGAATTGTTGAGAATTTTTGTATCAGGTTTTCACCTTCTGCGTTACCCAGAAGTTCATTTATAGCCATAAAGTTAAGTAAATGAAATGTGATCATCGCGAAAGGGAGGTTTTTTTGAGACAAAGTAAGTATCTGCTCTTCTCCTCTTTTCAAAAATCCTCGTTTATTGAGCAAACCTGTCACTTCATCAGTCATCATAAAACTTATCTGCTCAAACTCGTCTTCCACAATTGAAGCCAGGTCAAGTAATGCATTAACCTCGTCTGATGAAAAAAAACGTGGAGAAGTATCAACGACACAGATTATACCCGCTATCATGCCATCAGGTAATCTCACGGGACACCCGGCATAAAATCTTACCCTGGGCTGATTCTTCACATACGGATTATTACAAAATCTTGTATCTTTTAAAGTGTCACGGATAACGAAGACACCCTCCTCAAGTATTGCGTGAGCGCAAAAGGAGACCGTCCTGGGAGTTTCTTCAACATCTGTTCCAACGGCAGAAAGTAGCCACTGTTTGTCTTTATCCAGAAGGCTTATAACAGCGATAGGGACATCGAATGTCTGTTTGGCTAATCGTGTAAGTCTGTCAAACCGGGCAAGACCATTTTTACCAATTAAGTCAATCAAATAAAGTGATTGCAGTCTTTGTTTTTCATTTTTTGGTATTCCTGGCGTTTTCATAGTATATCCTTAACTATTTCCGCTGTGGCGTGTTAAAAATACAATATAAAGATGGGGCAATCTGTACTCAGTTTAGTCGATAAATACGATAAAAAATGAAAATTAACATACAAATTTTATTATTTCCGAACTGATTTCTTTTTAGCAGAAGTGAACGCCGCCGTGATAGTCTGGAATATATACTCAACTCGACAGCAGTGGGTCGATGAATGTGACAGAAACTTTTACACGATGTGCAATCTGACATAATCGCGAAAAGCGCCGTTCGCCACGCAAAAGAACATTCGTGCAAGGCGCGACCTCGTATCGGCCAACGGGTTCTGTTCTGGATCGCCTGTAATGACGCGATCAGCGTCATTGGTGAGATAAGCAAGGTACTCTTCACACGTTGGGCATGGGCGAATTGTCCACACGAGCTTCTCCGAGTGGCCAGATTTAAATTATACGAAATGGGTGAATGTCGAAAAGGTTAAAGCAGGAACCGGGGGGGATTTTCGTTTGAGCGTGGCTTGCTTTGTTAACCGTACAGATGAAGACGACAGCCAGGTGATGTGATGAGTCAATGTCATCAAAAAATAAGCACGCTTCGTTTAATGTGTATACGATAGCGTGCTTATTGAACGTTTTATGCACCAATAAAATCAACAAGCAGTTGAAAATATTGATATTTAGTCTTCACTATGATTTATCGTCCTGCGGCATATGGCGATAAATATAGACGCCGCTTAAAACGGTAAAGATGAGCGTCAGTGCGGTTAAACCAAACACTTTGAAATTCACCCAGATATTCTGCGGTAGCCAGAAGGCGATATAGATATTCGCCAGACCACAGAGGATGAAAAACAGCGCCCAGGCGAGGTTCAGTCGTTCCCAAACCACTGGCGGCAGCGTGAGTTCTTTACCCAGCATGCGCTGGATAAGCGGTTTTTTCATGACCCACTGGCTAAACAGCAGCGCACCAGCAAACAGCGCGTAGATGACCGTGACTTTCCATTTAATAAATTCGTCATTATGGAAGAATACCGTCAGCCCACCGAACACGGCCACCAGGATAAACGTAATCAAGGCCATCTTTTCGACTTTGCGGTAACGCACCCAGCTATAAATCAGGACAACAGCCGTAGCGATGATCAGGGCTGTCGTCGCTGCATAAATGTCATACAGCTTGTAAAACGCGAAAAACACTACCAGTGGGAGAAAATCAAGAAACTGCTTCATTCTACGGTTCCGTTAAATTGCCTGCATGCAGGCGAAAAATCACTGACGTATCAGCATATACAGGCGAAACAGATAAATGAGCAACGCTACAGATATCATGTTGCTTACCGTGTTGGCGACCACCGCACCGATTTCAGGCGTGAGAAACGCTAAATTGTGCGCAAACATCATCAGGGCAATTTTCGCTATCAACCAACCGATCACCGCAGGCGCGACCAGACGCATGTTATCCCAACCCAGGCGCATACTGCTGCGCATCGACGTAAACACCCCCGCTCTATCCTGGACGATCATCACTGGCGCGAATGCCAGAAGAATAGCCAGTATGACGCCGGGTACGAAGATGAACATCATGCCAAGTTGAACCAAAAAGGTTGTCAGTATGAACAGGATAAACAGCGCGGGCAAAACTGGCGCACTGGCTCCGATTGCGCGAAGCGCGCTAACACGTTGCCCTGCCGAGATCATCCGAATCATCATCAATACGCTGCCCGCCAGAATGGCATTTCCGATCAAACCGGAGAACGTGGCAGCCGCTGATAAGTGCAATAATACCTGCTGCTGTTCTGGCGTCATGTTACGCACCAGGTCGAACAACCCGGTGCTTTCCGTCAGATAATTGCCTTCACCCAGGATCGAAAGCTGGGCTTCGCTGGGCGAAAAGACGCGCCCTAACAGCACTGTAATAAATGCACATAGAAGTGCAATCAGCAAAATGGTAACAAACTGATTACGAAAAAAATTCCCCGTGTCACGGTAAACGGATTCCGCCGTGATAGACATGCACTCTCCTTGAGTTCTGCAATGTTAAATTCATCACAATTGTACCCTGAAAGCGTCATCGGTGGCAGCCTCCATGGATGTATGGAAAAGCATATCTTTGTAAAGCGGCGGTAATCCGTAATGCGCACGGGCGCGATCGCAGGCCTCATTTTCCTCGTTATTCTCGCCCGACATCATAAATTCACGGCATGGAGACGGCCGTTGCTCATAAATGCGGCAATGCGCTGATTCACCCGGCACGCCTTCCAGCGCGACACAATGGCTTTGCTTCTGATTGGTTCCGCACATACAGCGTAAAAATGGCGTGACAGGCTCGGTTAGGTGAGCCGGGACTGTGCCGCCAGCGTCATCCGCCTCGGCCCAGTAGAAAGAGACACGAAAATAAGCACAACAGGCTCCGCACGACATGCACGGGTTGAGATCACTCATGGCACACCTGCAATCACTACGCATCAATTCACATTATGAGTTGATAAAAGTAGACCCATGGGCACGTGTCCGCAAGAGGGGGCGAGGACGATTTTTTTGGTAAGTTTAAACGGCAAAATTGATGTGAATACAAAAACTAAGTGTTGTGAATGGCAGTCAAAATTAATTCAGATCAATAAATGTTAAATTAACGAATGTAATGTGATCCAGATTGGATCACGGTGTACTTATTTGTAGGTATATTCACGGCGCCTATGAAAAACCACATACATGGAGTGGATATGAATAAATTAGCCGTGGCAGCATTGATCCTGAGTAGTCTTTCCGCAGGTGCCTACGCGCATGAAGCGGGTGAATTCTTCGTGCGCGCTGGTACCGCCACCGTCAGACCGACGGCGGGGTCGGATAATGTGTTAGGGAGTCTGGGGAGTTTTAACGTCGATAATAATACCCAGCTCGGCCTGACCATGACGTACATGGCAACGGACAACGTTGGCGTGGAATTACTGGCAGCGACGCCATTTCGCCATAAAGTAGGAACGGGCCCAACGGGTGATATCGCGACCGTTCACCATTTACCTCCGACACTGATGGCACAATGGTATTTTGGCGATGCCGCAAGTAAAGTCCGCCCTTATATTGGCGCGGGTATCAACTACACCATGTTCTTTGATGAAAAATTCAACGATACCGGGAAATCGGCAGGGCTGTCTGATTTGAGTCTGAAAAATTCCTGGGGCGCGGCAGGACAGGTTGGGGTGGATTACTTAATTAACCGCAACTGGCTGATAAATGCCTCGGTCTGGTACATGGATATTGATACAGACGTCCGCTTTAAAGCGGGAGGCGCGCAGCAAAGCGTGAGTACGCGTCTCGATCCATGGGTATTTATGTTTGCAGCCGGCTATCGCTTCTGACAAGCGTTATATAAAAACTGGCCTCATGGTGGCCAGTTTTTATCAACGATACGATCATGTTAGTTTTTTCAACACGCCATACGATCCCCAGTTAATAGCCATCGCGACAATAACCCCTACGACCCAGGGAATACGTGAACCGGCAAAATAGTAATGCCCAATATAACTGCCAAGGGTAAAGCAGGTGAAAATAGTCGCAACGGTAAACCAGCCTCTTATTAAGGCGGCTTTATTAAACATCTGGATATCCTTACCATCAAAGACACTAGCGTCTAACGGATGATGAATACGCTTCGTTTTTTACTGTCATCCGTGTCCCACACATCTGCGACATTATTGAGCGGCAGCGGCGTGCAGGCAATGAAGAACTGTCCTGGTACGGCGTCGGCGAATAAAGATTGTGTGGCCGTTAACAATTGCGACAGCGTAAGGCTACCGATTCTACTTCCCATCAGTTGAATCGGGGCGGAACGTAAAAAGGCACCGGGCAGGGTGATTTCTCCGCCGGAAAGTGAACCGACCTGCACATAACGCAGCGCGCTTTTGGTTTTGGTGGCCGCCATCAGTCTGTTTACGGTGCTCGTACCCCACAGATAATCCACCACCACATCAATACCGTTGGCGAATTGCGCCGCCAGTTGTTCGCGAAGCGAGGTGTCATCATCATTGAGGCAAATCGCTGCATCACCACCCGCCTGCGCCACGGCCTGAGGATTACGCCCGGTCACAATGATTTTTCTGGCTCAAGGATAACGAGCGATTTGTACAGCGAGTTTCCCGCGCGGCCCAGGCTGTGACATCCCCGGATTGGCCATGGCTGCGGCGGTAACGCTATCCAGCTCGTCCGGCAACGCTATGCTATGGTTCAGGGCGACAGGCGCCTGCTCCGCCATACTTCCCCAGGGAGCGCGAGGGAAGGCAAAAGCGTGATGAATCATCCCTTACGCGATGTAGAGTTGATGCGTAAGGCAGACATTAATCTGGATCAGACACTCTTTCCCTTACTGGTAACAATTGAAGGCTTTGGGCCACTCGGTGTGGTCGACCTGGCAAATCGGGTGGGGCTGGTACAAAAGACGAGTAACCCTGAGGACAGGTGCGTCAGGGCGGTATCGGTCAGCGAGGCGGGTAAAGCGATGACCCTGAAAATTGATGTGGCGCGTCAGCAGATGTTGAATGCCACGTTTGAAAACTGGACGGCGCAGGAAGTGCAGGATCTGTTTCGGCTGGTGGAGAAATACGCGCGCCCCCTTTCACGGAGTGAGTGAAAAACGCCCGGCGACGTGCCGGGCGTTAGAGAGAATTACTGACGGGTACCCGCTTTCATCGCCCGGACAAATGCGCCAAGCTCTTCAAGCATCGTGGCAGGTTTATCCACGTTCTTCTCAATAATCTTGACGATTGCCGAACCTGAAATCGCCCCGGCAGCACCGGCGTCAATTGCCGCAGTCACCTGATCCGGTGCAGAGATGCCAAACCCCTGTAACGGCGGCGCGGCATTATACTCGGTCAGTTTTTCGACCAGATGATGTAACGGCAGTGCGGCGCGGTTTTCGGCGCCGGTTACCCCGGCGCGGGAGAGCAGGTAGGTGTAGCCGCGACCGTGCGAAGCAATTTGACGTAGCAACTCGTCATCGGCGTTTGGCGGGCAGATGAAGATCGGCGCAACATTATGACGCAGCGCGGCCTGACGGAATGGAGCAGATTCTTCTACCGGCACGTCGGCGACCAGCACGGAGTCGACGCCCGCTTTTTCGCACTGAGCATAAAACTCATCAATACCGCGACTGAACACCAGGTTGGCGTACATCAGCAGGCCAATTGGGATCGTCGGGTGTTTCTGGCGAATCGCGGCCAGCATTTCAAAACACTGGCTCGGCGTGACGCCCGCGGCAAAGGCGCGTAGCGTTGCGTTCTGAATGGTCGGGCCGTCTGCCAGTGGGTCGGAAAACGGGATCCCTAATTCCAGGGCATCGGCACCCGCTTCAATCAGTGTATCGATAATTTTCAGCGATTGTTCAGGCGAGGGATCGCCCAGCGTGACAAAAGGAACAAATGCACCTTCCTTGCGTTCCTTCAATTGCTTAAACAGTGTCTCGTAGCGTTCCATCAGATTTCCCCTCGCGCTTTCAAAATATCGTGTACGGTGAAGATGTCTTTATCTCCACGGCCAGACAGGTTTACCACCAGCAACTGCTCTTTTTCCGGGTTTTCACGCATCATTTTCAGCGCATGGGCCAGGGCATGGGAGGACTCCAGCGCCGGGATGATCCCTTCGTGGCGGCACAGTGTCTTAAAGGCCTCGAGCGCCTCGTCATCGGTGATGGAGACATAATCCGCACGACCAGTGCTGTTCAGATAAGCGTGTTGCGGGCCAACGGACGGGAAATCCAGTCCCGCGGAGATAGAGTAAGATTCCTCAATCTGCCCTTCATCGGTCTGCATCATTGGCGATTTCATACCGAAATAGATCCCCACGCGGCCATGCTTGAGCGGCGCGCCATGTTCACCGGTCTCGATGCCGTGTCCGGCAGGTTCTACCCCGATAAGGCCTACGCTGGTCTCTTCAATGAAATCGGCAAACATCCCGATTGCATTTGAACCACCGCCCACGCAGGCGATCACGGCATCCGGCAGACGGCCTTCTTTTTCGAGGATCTGCGCTTTGGTCTCTTCACCAATCATCCGCTGGAATTCGCGCACAATGGTCGGGAAGGGATGTGGACCTGCAGCAGTACCGAGCATGTAGTGCGCGGTGTCGTAGCTACCAGACCAGTCACGCAGCGCTTCGTTACAGGCATCTTTCAGGGTAGCGGAGCCACTATGCACCGGGATCACTTCCGCACCCATTAAACGCATCCGGAAAACGTTTGGCGATTGGCGCTCCACATCTTTCGCGCCCATGTAGATACGGCATTTCAGGCCGAGCAGGGCGCTGGCGAGCGCCGAGGCCACACCATGTTGACCCGCACCGGTTTCGGCGATGATTTCGGTCTTGCCCATCCGCTTCGCCAGCAGTGCCTGACCCAGCACCTGGTTGGTCTTATGCGCGCCGCCGTGCAGCAGATCTTCACGCTTAAGATACAAGGTGGTGTTGGTTCCCGCGGTAATGTTCTGGCATTTGGTCAGCGCGGTCGGACGGCCGGCGTAATTTTTCAGTAAATCGGTGAACTGAGCCTGAAACTCGGGATCTTTTTGCGCGCTGACAAAGGCTTCTTCCAGCTGACGCAGTGCAGGCATCAGGATTTGCGGCACATACATGCCGCCAAACTCACCAAAATAGGGGTTTAATAATGTCGTCATGGTTTTTCTTCCTTAATAAGCGCGTAAAGTTCGGAATACCGAGGCCACTTTTTCGGCGTCTTTTTTCCCGGGTTCAGACTCTACGCCTGAATTGAAATCGAGTCCGGCACAGCCGGTTTTGGCCGCTTCCACGCAGTTATCTGCGCCAAGCCCGCCAGCAAGCAGGACGTTATCCAGCGTTTGACCTGATAACAGGCTCCAGTCAAAACGCTTACCGCTGCCGCCCTGACCGTTATCAAATAGATATTTATCGACGTGGTTCAGGTTGCGGGCCGGCAACGTGTCGCCAACGCTCAACGCCTTCCAGATTTGCACGCTGTCCGGCAACTGCTTACGCAGCGTGTCGATGTAGTTCTGGTCTTCACTGCCGTGTAACTGTACGGCGACTAACCCCAGTTGCTCGACGTTCGCCGACACGGTTTCGACAGGGGCATTACGGAACACGCCAACATACTGGAGCGGCGCCCCGGCCATCACCGTACGGGCCTGCGCGACGTCGACAGCTCGGGGGGATGAGGCGACGAAAATCAGACCGCCGTAAATCGCGCCTGCTTCATGGGCGACACGGGCATCCTGCGCACGTGTCAGGCCACAGACTTTATTCTCACCAAGCAGGACGCGTTTCACGGCAGCGTCAAGATCGTCATGAGACATCAGCGCGGAGCCAATCAGGAAACCGTTGGCGAAATGACTCAGCTCACGCACCTGGGCATAAGTATTAATGCCTGACTCGCTAATAACCGTGACCCCTGCGCCAAGGCGCGGCGCCAACTGACGCGTACGGTTCAGATCAATGGACAGATCGCGCAGGTCGCGGTTATTGATGCCGACCACTTTTGCACCAAGCGCGATAGCGCGTTCCAGCTCTTCTTCGTTGCTGACTTCCGTCAGTACGCCCATGTTCAGGCTGTGGGCTACGGCAGAAAGCTGGCGGTATTGCTCATCATCCAGTACCGAGAGCATCAACAGGCAGGCATCGGCCTGGTAAAAGCGCGCCAGATAAATCTGGTAAGGGTCGATAATGAAGTCCTTACACAGAATCGGCTGATGCGCGATGCGGCTGACGATGGGCAGAAAATCAAAGCTACCCTGGAAATATTTCTCGTCGGTCAGCACAGAGATCGCCGACGCATGATGCTTGTACACCCCAGCGATGCGCGCCGGGTCGAAATCATTGCGAATCACCCCTTTGGACGGGGAGGCTTTTTTGCATTCCAGGATAAACGCGGTGCGCGTACCCTGCAGGGCGTCGTAGAAGCGCCGGGTGCTCGGCACCACGTCGTTCTGAAAACTGGCCAGCGGCTGCTGCTCCTTGCGGGCGGCTACCCAAATCGCCTTATCCGCGACGATTTTTGCTAATACGGTTTGCATTCTTTACCCTCTTGCCGCAAGTGCGGTGACTTTGTCATAGGCGGCGCCGCTGTGCAGCACCTGCAGAACTTTCTGCGCGTTGGCTTGCAAATCTTCTTCCCCATGTAAACGCATCAACATGGCGACATTTGCAGCAACGGCGGCCTCATGGGCGGCTTCACCTTTACCTTGTAGTAAGCGTGTCAGAATGTCACGGTTTTCTTCCGGCGTACCGCCTGCCAGTTGCTCCTGATGATACGGCGTCAGACCGAAATCGGCAGCGGTCAACTGGTAGCTTTTGATCTCGCCATCGCGCAATTCGGCCACTACCGTCGGGGCATGGAGGGAAACTTCATCCATGCCGCCGCTATGCACAACGGCAGCACGCTGATAACCCAGTACGCGCAGAGTTTCGGCAATCGGCAGCACCAGCTCCGGGCTGTACACGCCAATCAATGCCAGCGGCGGATGCGCCGGGTTAATCAGGGGCCCCAGCACGTTAAACAGGGTGCGTGTTTTGAGCTGTTGGCGCACCGGCATCGCGTGGCGGAACCCGGTGTGGTACTTCGGCGCGAACAGGAAACACACGCCCAGCTCATCAAGCGCAGTGCGGGATTTGTCGGCGTTCATATCCAGGTTAATACCGAAAGCGGCCAGTAAATCGGAGGATCCGGAACGGCTGGAAACGCTGCGGTTACCGTGTTTTGCGACTTTGAGACCGCAGGCTGCCGCCACAAACGCACTGGCCGTTGAAATATTGATACTGTTGCTGCCGTCGCCACCGGTGCCCACGATGTCGGCGAACGGATAATCCGGGCGCGGGAACGGCGCGGCATTTTCCAGTAACGCGGTGGCCGCCCCGGCAATTTCATTCGGGTGCTCACCACGTACTTTCATACTCACCAGCGCCGCGGCCAGTTGCTCAGGTTTCAGTTCGCCGCGCACAACGGCAGAGAAGAGCTGGTGGCTTTCTTGCTGGCTCAGTGTTTGCGCCTGATACAGTTTCTCCAGTACCGGTTGAAGCGTATTGGTCTGCTCCAGTTTTTGCAGCGCCCATGCCAGAGTTTGTTCCAGCAAACGGGCTCCCTGTGAGGTCAGAATAGATTCCGGATGGAACTGGAAACCGCAGACGCGATCCGCATCATGACGCACGGCCATGACCATGCCGTTAAAGTGCGCGTTGATAGTTAACCCTGCCGGAATGTTGCTGCCTACCAGGGAATGGTAGCGCGCCACCGGTAGCGGGTTCGCCAGGCCGGCAAACATTGCCTGGCCGTCATGTTCAATGCTGGAGGCTTTGCCGTGCAGAATTTCGCCAGCCTGACCGACATAGCCACCGTAGGCTTCCACAATCGCCTGGTGTCCCAGACAGATGCCTATTATCGGCAGTTTGCCGCGCATGCGCGTCAGCAACTCAGGCATGCAACCCGCTTCCGAGGGGGCGCCTGGTCCTGGCGAGAGCATAAGTACCGGGTTTTTCATGGTCGCCAGGCGGTCAATCAGGGTTTGTGCCGGGACATGGTTACGGTAAATCACCACGTTATGCCCGCTGGCGCGTAATTGATCGGCAAGGTTATAGGTAAATGAGTCGATATTATCGAGCAGCAGAATGTCAGCCATCAGAACGTCTCCTGAGCGTTATGCGCTTTAGCAATGGCGCGCAGAACCGCGCGGGCTTTATTACGTGTTTCATCGGCTTCTGATTGCGGTACCGAATCCAGTACCACGCCAGCGCCTGCCTGAACGGTGGCAACACCGTCTTCGACCCAGGCAGAACGAATCACAATGCAGGTGTCCAGGTCACCATGGGCGGTGAAATAGCCCACGGCACCGCCATAACTGCCGCGGCGGGAACCTTCCGCATCGGCAATCAATTGCATGGCGCGTACTTTCGGCGCGCCGCTGAGCGTGCCCATGTTCATACAGGCGCGATAGGCGTGCAGTACATCGAGATCCTGGCGCAATTCACCGACCACACGCGACACCAGGTGCATAACGAAGGAGTAGCGGTCCACTTTGGTCAGGTCAGCGACATAACGGCTGCCCGGAGTACAAATTCGCGCCAGATCGTTACGCGCGAGATCAACCAGCATCAGGTGCTCGGATAACTCTTTATGGTCGGTACGCATTTCGAGTTCAATACGGCTGTCCAGATCCCGGTCCAGCGAACCGTCAGCGCGACGACCGCGTGGGCGTGTCCCGGCGATGGGGTAGATTTCAATCTGGCGCGAGGTGGCGTCATATTTGAGCGAGCTTTCCGGCGATGCGCCAAACAGAGCGAAATCGCTGTCCTGCATAAAGAACATGTACGGACTTGGGTTGCTCTTTTTTAGCACTTCATAGGCGGCCAGCGGTGACGGGCACGGCAGGGTGAAGCGGCGGGACGGAACGACCTGGAAAATCTCACCGGCGCGAATCGCTTTTTGCATCTGACGCACAACCGCGCCGTACTCTTCATCGCTCTGGTTGCAGTCGCAACGCATATTGCTGACGGATTCAACCGGCAATGGCGCTGGCGGTATGTTTAGCTGTTCATGCAGTGTTTCAATGCGCTGCGTCAGACGCGCTTTTTCGTTGGCATCAGTGGAAAACAGACTCACCTGAATGCGGGTGTGACGCTTCTGATGGTCGATCACCAGTAAGGTTTCTGCCAGATAAAAGCAGTAGTCCGGACAGCGGCGGTCATGATTCAGTGCAGGTAAATCTTCAAACCCGGCCACCAGGTCGTAGGCAAACAGGCCGCCGAAGAACATGGCTTCGCGCTCGTCAGTCGGGACATCAACCAGCCCCTGTAGCAGACGGAAGGCATCGAAAACAGAGAGCGAGCACAGGCGTGCATCTTCATCGAGCAGGGTGCTGACCGGCGGAAAACGCAATACGCGAGAATCTGTCTGGATGGTGTTCTCAACCCCTGCCGGAAGTGCGGCATCCAGCAGCGGCAGCAGGGAGGCCCCGTTTTGGGTTAAGGCCTGAATAGTGACAGTGTCACCCAAAGCGGTAATGCGCAGCGCGCTATCCACCAGCAGCAGGCTTTTTAAATCGTTTTTGCTGTCGATATCGGCGGATTCCAGCAACAACGTTGCCGGGCGTGCACCACACAGTTGATGGAATAACGCGGTCGGGTTCTCCCGGTACAGCGCGTTGCTGGTGAGCAATTCGAGTGTCGGTTTTTGCGTTTGCATAGTTGCTCTCATAAATATGTTCAAAAAAAAGCCCGCTCAGTTGGCGGGCCGGGTATCGGTGTGCTGAATACGCACGTGAAACACTGCCCAATGTCAGGGAGTGCGCCACCAGCGGTTAACGGAAAAATGCATATTCATCAGGGATACCTCATGGAGTGAACTTGCGTACTAGTTAACTGGTTCGCGCGAGGAAAGTCAACCCTCGATTTCAGAAAATCGCCGCAGAACGTTATGATAGGGCACAGTTATTGTTTTTTCGGCCATGGGAGCCGCTTTTGAGCGACACGAATTACGCAGTGATTTATGACCTGCACAGCCACACTATTGCCTCTGATGGCGTCCTGACCCCACAAGAACTGGTCCACCGTGCGGTTGCAATGCGTGTGGGAACCCTGGCGATTACCGATCACGATACGACAGCCGCTATTCCCGCTGCGCGAGAAGAAATTGAACGTACCGGGCTGGCACTGACATTGATAGCCGGTGTGGAGATTTCCACCGTCTGGGAAAATCACGAGATTCACATTGTGGGCCTGAATATCGATATTGAACATCCAGCGTTATGTTCATTTTTACAGGAGCAGCATGAGCGGCGCCAGCAGCGCGGCAGGCTGATTGCTGAGCGACTGGAAAAGTCCCATATCCCGGGCGCCTGGGAAGGCGCGCAG
The DNA here is from genome assembly GCA_901456055.1 of Phytobacter ursingii. GTDB lineage: Bacteria > Pseudomonadota > Gammaproteobacteria > Enterobacterales > Enterobacteriaceae > Phytobacter > Phytobacter ursingii. Next base: position 73,555 of record CABDWT010000018.1, on the reverse strand, counting down.
CGACTGGCGCAGGGGGCTGCCGTCACGCGCGGACATTTTGCCCGTTTTCTGGTGGAGTGCGGTAAAGCCTCCAGTATGGCGGATGTATTCAAAAGGTATCTTGCGCGCGGGAAAACCGGATATGTTCCACCACAGTGGTGTACAATAGAACAAGCTATTGAAGTGATTCATCATTCTGGCGGAACGGCGGTCCTGGCCCATCCGGGCCGATACGATCTCTCCGCTAAATGGTTGAAAAGACTGCTGGCGCATTTTGCCCAAAGCGGCGGAGAGGCGATGGAAGTTGCCCAATGCCAGCAGGCTCCCAATGAGCGTAAACAGCTCGCCGAGTATGCCCGCCAGTTCGGTTTACTGGCCTCCCAGGGATCGGATTTCCATCAGCCATGCGCATGGATTGAGCTGGGGCGCAAGCTTTGGCTACCTGCTGATGTGGAGGGCGTCTGGCGCAAATGGGAGCAGCCGCAAAACAGTGAAGAGAGGGAAGTATGAGTCAGTTTTTTTATATTCATCCGGAAAACCCTCAACCGCGTCTGATTAATCAGGCTGTTGAGATTGTCCGTAAAGGCGGGGTGATTGTTTACCCAACCGATTCAGGGTATGCGTTAGGCTGTAAAATTGAAGACAAAGGGGCGATGGAGCGTATTTGCCGCATCCGTCAATTGCCTGATGGCCATAACTTTACCCTGATGTGCCGCGACTTGTCTGAGCTGTCGACCTATGCGTTCGTCGACAATGTGGCTTTTCGTCTGATTAAAAATAACACCCCAGGCAATTACACCTTTATCCTGAAAGGAACGAAAGAGGTGCCACGTCGACTGTTGCAGGAAAAACGTAAAACCATCGGCCTGCGTGTTCCGGCGAATCCAATTGCCCTGGCGTTGCTCGATACCCTTGGCGAGCCGATGCTTTCTACCTCGCTAATGCTGCCCGGTAGCGAATTTACCGAGTCCGATCCTGATGAAATTAAAGATCGTCTGGAAAAGTTGGTGGATTTGATTATCCATGGCGGTTATCTGGGACAACAACCGACAACGGTTGTCGATCTTACGGATGATTCCCCGGTTGTTATTCGTGAAGGCGTCGGCGACGTTAAACCTTTCCTATAATGAAGCAAGCCGCTATACTACGCGGCCATTTCACAGGCGCCGCAGTGGCCTGATGACCCTATTCGACGCCTGTGAAGGCGACACCCGAGGAAGCTCTATGAGCGAAAAATTACAGAAAGTGCTGGCGCGAGCTGGCCACGGTTCCCGCCGTGAAATCGAAACCATCATCGAAGCAGGCCGCGTAAGCGTAGACGGCAAGATTGCCACGCTGGGCGATCGCGTTGAAGTGACCCAGGCGCTGAAAATTCGTATCGACGGGCATCTTATTTCGGTGAAAGAGTCCGCTGAACAAATCTGCCGCGTGCTGGCGTATTACAAACCTGAAGGCGAGTTATGCACGCGTAACGATCCGGAAGGCCGTCCGACCGTTTTTGACCGTCTGCCAAAACTGCGCGGCGCACGCTGGATTGCGGTTGGCCGTCTTGACGTCAACACCTGTGGTCTGCTGCTGTTCACCACCGACGGTGAGCTGGCGAATCGCCTGATGCATCCCAGCCGTGAAGTGGAACGTGAATACGCGGTGCGTGTGTTCGGCCAGATTGAAGAGGCCAAAGTGCGAGAACTGTCGCGTGGCGTCCAACTGGAAGATGGCCCGGCAGCATTCAAAACCATTAAATTCAGCGGTGGTGAAGGGATTAACCAGTGGTATAACGTGACCCTGACCGAAGGACGTAACCGCGAAGTACGTCGCCTGTGGGAAGCGGTTGGCGTGCAGGTTAGCCGCCTTATTCGCGTGCGCTACGGTGACATTCCGCTGCCGAAAGGGTTGCCGCGCGGTGGGTATACTGAGCTGAATCTGGCCCAGACCAACTACCTGCGTGAACTGGTAGGGCTGACGCCAGAAACCGCATCAAAAGTGGCGGTCGAAAAAGATCGTCGTCGCATGAAAGCCAATCAGATCCGTCGTGCAGTGAAGCGTCACAGCCAGGTATCAGGCAATCGTCAGACGTCCGGCAATCGTCGCTCCGGTGGGCGTAACAACAACGGCTAATCCTCTGACGTTTCCGGTTAATTTGCCGGAAACGTCTTTTTTCTGCGCATGTGATAATGTCAGCCAGAGCGTCAGAAGTGATTCTACGCGATGAAAAATCGTGACAACGTCACTTTTAAGGCGTGGTTACACGGATGATGCGGATGATAAAGTAGAGACAGGGCCGTAGCGCAACGCCGCAGCCCGCGGTGTCTTAATAGTCGATACCTATCTGCGCCTTCACGCCGGCTTCGAAAGCATGTTTTACCGGGCGCAGCTCGCTGACCGTATCGGCAATCTCCAGAATATCGCGATGGCAGCCGCGTCCGGTGATGATCACCGTCTGGTTGATCGGGCGATTGTCCAGCGCATCAAGCACGGCTTCCAGCGGCAGGTAATCGTAGGCTACCATATAGGTCAACTCGTCGAGCACCACCATGTCCAGCGATTCGTCGGCCAGCATACGCTGCGCATGCGCCCACACCTCAAGGCAGGCGGCCGTATCGCTCTCGCGGTTCTGCGTGTCCCAGGTGAACCCGGTTGCCATCACCTGAAATTCGACTCCATGCGGTTCCAGTAGATTGCGCTCGCCGTTTGGCCAGGTACCTTTAATAAACTGAATCGCACCGACCTTCTTTCCATGGCCAACGGCACGTGCGGCGGTGCCAAATGCAGCGGTAGTTTTGCCTTTACCATTGCCGGTAAAGACAATAATGATGCCACGCTCTTCCTGTGCCGCCGCCACGCGGGCATCGACTCTTTCCTTCACCCGCTGCTGGCGTTGCTGATAACGTTCTTCACTCATTGTGATATCCCCGGTTTTCGTCCTGGCTGAGCATCAAAACTCATGCCGGTTTTGCGACGGCTGTCATCGCCCATCAGCCATAAATAGAGCGGCATAATATCGGCTGGCGTTTTTAATTTCTGCGGATCTTCGCTCGGGAAGGCGCTGGCGCGCATTTGCGTCCGGGTACCGCCCGGATTGATGCAGTTGACCCTTAAGCGATTTTGGTACTCCTCAGCCAGAACTTGCATCATGCCTTCGGTGGCAAATTTCGAGGCGGCATAGGCCCCCCAGTTTGCGCGCCCCTGACGACCAACGCTCGACGATGTGAAGACCAGTGAGCCGCTTTCCGCGTTGAGTAATAAAGGAAGGAGCGCCTGGGTCAAATAGAAGGTGGCGTTGACGTTAACCTGCATAACGTTATCCCAGACGTCAGGCCGCTGTTCGCTCATGGGACACACATCGCCCAGTACGCCAGCGTTATGCAGTACGCCGTCCAGTCGTGGATAGTGTTTAGCAATCTCGTCCGCGAGACGCAGACAATCATTGGGCGTACAGGTAGCCATATCCAGCGTGAAGAGGCTGGCGGCCTGACCGCCTTCGCGGGTTATCTGCCCGGCAACCGACTGCAATTTGTTTTCGTTACGCCCAAGTAAGATGACGCGTGCGCCGTAACGGGCATAGGTGAGCGCCGCCTCTTTGCCGATGCCATCACTGGCGCCGGTGACCAGAATAATGTGGTTTCGCAACAGGTCGCGTTGTGGCTGGTAATGCACGCTAACTCCTTGGTCTCAACCCGTCTTTAAATCGTGTTGGCTTTATGCCTGAAACAGAAGGCGATTTCAATCAGTCTGGCAGAGAGTCTCCCGTGCGCGGGCATCACGTATAGCGGAATGTGCTGAAACTGGTCGACTGAATGTCAGAAAGGGGGTAATGCGAGACGTGCCAGAAAGGCTCATGTACACTGGATGCGATCGTTAAGTGGCTGAACCAAGGTGGAATGCGTGGAATTACTGTCTGAATATGGTTTGTTTTTAGCCAAAATTGCGACGGTTGTCGTCGCGATTGCGGTAGTCGCAATTCTTATTGTTAATCTGACACAGCGCAAACGTCAGCGGGGGGAATTACGCGTTACCCGCATGAGCGAACAATATAAGGAAATGCAGGAAGAGATGGCCGTGGCGCTGCTGGACAGCCAGCAGCAAAAACTGTGGCATAAAGCCCAAAAGAAAAAAGCCAAACAGGACGCGAAAGCGGCAAAAGCCAAAGCAAAGTCTGGCGACACGGCCTCGGCGGATAAACCTCGCGCCTGGGTGCTGGACTTCAAAGGCAGCATGGATGCTCATGAAGTTGGCGCGCTGCGCGAAGAGATCACCGCAGTATTGACGCTGGTCAAGCCAGAAGATCAGGTTGTTCTCCGTCTGGAAAGTCCTGGTGGCGTTGTTCATGGCTACGGGCTGGCGGCTTCTCAGTTACAACGCCTGCGCGACAAGCAGGTTCCGCTGACTGTCGCGGTCGATAAAGTTGCCGCCAGCGGGGGATACATGATGGCTTGTGTTGCGGACAAAATTGTTGCAGCGCCGTTTTCTATTATTGGATCGATTGGCGTCGTGGCGCAGATCCCTAACTTCAATCGTTTCCTGAAAAGCAAAGAGATTGACATCGAATTGCATACTGCCGGGCAGTTCAAACGCACGCTGACGCTGCTGGGTGAAAACACCGAAGAGGGGCGGCAGAAATTCCGCGAGAGCCTCAATGAAACGCATGACCTGTTTAAAGGTTTCGTCCATCAGATGCGCCCGCAACTGGATATAGAACAGGTGGCGACTGGCGAGCACTGGTATGGTTCGCAGGCGCTGGAAAAAGGGCTGGTTGATGCAGTGGGTACCAGCGACGAGTTGCTGCTGGGGCTGTTTGAGAGCCATGAGGTGATCGGCCTGCGTTATCAGCAGCGCAAAAAACTCATCGATCGGTTAACCGGCAGTGCCGCAGAGAGCGCGGACCGACTGCTGATGCGCTGGTGGCAGCGCGGGCAAAAACCGCTCATGTAGACGCAAGTACTAATAAAAACGCGAGACCATGGCCTCGCGTTTTTATTTAATCGATCAGATGGTATTTTTCAGACAGCTCATGGGCCAGATATTTGAACATGTTGAATACTGCGGTGCTTTTCCCGGTCGGCAGCCCCTGTTCATCCAGAAAATACTCGCCGCTGAATACCAGCACCCCATTGCGCTGGCTTACACCGGTTGCTTCAATACCGGACAGCGTGTCTTCATGATCGCGAATGAGTTGGTTTGCCAGCTCAAGCAGAGACTGACGATCGATAGGTTGCTTATTCGGCTCCATTTCGCCCCTCCTTAAAAATTTAACAAGTTTACGCCCCACACGGCTCAGGGGCAAATTTTCCCTGCACAGGCAAGGGGTTTCCCGTTACGGTAGTGCTGGCGCGATTCGATTTTGCATGCTAATAAAGTTGCGTAACAAATTTTATCAGGTACAGTGTGACGCTTTCGTCAATCTGGCAACAGATTTGCTTGACATTCGACCGTAAAATCGTCGTGCTGTATCGTATACTAGCGAAAAAGCCTGTTAACTCAATCACCTGCTAGCGATTACTTTCGCTTATGGTCAAATATAGGGTTGATATCCATTGTCGCCACCGCAATATCATTGGCTCGTCGCCAGCGGAAGGTGAATCAATGTGCGACGTATTCCTGGAAGAATTTTATTAGGTAAAGGTGAATATGGGTAAAGCTCTCGTCATCGTTGAGTCCCCGGCAAAAGCCAAAACGATCAATAAGTATCTGGGTAATGACTACGTGGTGAAATCCAGCGTCGGTCATATCCGCGATTTGCCGACCAGTGGCTCAGCACCTAAAAAGAGCGCTGACTCTGCCTCCACCAAAACGGCTAAGAAGCCTAAAAAGGATGAACGCGGCGCTCTTGTCAATCGCATGGGTATTGACCCATGGCACAACTGGGATGCGCACTATGAAGTGCTGCCCGGAAAAGAGAAGGTGGTTTCTGAGCTGAAATCGCTCGCTGAAAAAGCCGACCATATCTATCTCGCAACCGACCTTGACCGCGAAGGGGAAGCCATTGCATGGCACCTGCGGGAAGTGATCGGCGGCGATGAAACGCGCTATAGCCGCGTGGTTTTTAATGAAATCACCAAAAATGCGATTCGTCAGGCGTTCGAAAAGCCGGGCGAACTGAACATTGATCGAGTGAATGCCCAACAGGCGCGGCGCTTTATGGACCGCGTAGTGGGTTACATGGTCTCTCCGCTGCTGTGGAAGAAGATTGCTCGTGGCCTGTCTGCCGGCCGCGTACAATCGGTTGCTGTGCGTCTGGTGGTTGAGCGTGAACGCGAAATTAAAGCTTTCGTTCCGGAAGAGTACTGGGAAATTGATGCCAATGCCGCCACGCCTGGTGGCGATTCTCTGCCACTTCAGGTGACGCACGAAGGGGATAAACCTTTCCGCCCGGTTAACCGCGAACAAACGATGGCGGCCTTGAGTCTGCTCGAAAAAGCGCGTTATACCGTGCTTGAGCGAGAAGATAAGCCGACCAGCAGCAAACCGGGCGCACCTTTTATTACGTCCACGTTGCAGCAGGCGGCGAGTACCCGCCTGGGCTTTGGCGTGAAGAAAACCATGATGATGGCCCAGCGTTTGTACGAAGCGGGTTACATCACCTATATGCGTACCGACTCCACCAACCTGAGTCAGGATGCGGTCAGCATGGTGCGCACGTTTATTGGTGACAAGTACGGTAAAAAATACCTGCCGGAAAATGCCAACCAGTACGCCAGCAAAGAGAATTCTCAGGAAGCGCACGAAGCGATCCGTCCATCCGATGTTGGGGTTGAAGCTGACGCCCTGAAAGACATGGAAACTGATGCGCAGAAACTGTATCAGCTGATCTGGCGCCAGTTTGTGGCCTGTCAGATGACGCCAGCGCAATACGACTCCACCACTATTACTGTGGGGGCAGGTGATTATCGTCTGAAAGCACGCGGTCGCATTTTGCGATTTGATGGCTGGACGAAAGTCATGCCTGCACTGCGTAAAGGCGATGAAGATCGCACGCTGCCTGCGGTAAATACGGGGGATGTCCTGTCGCTGATTGACCTGACGCCTGCCCAGCACTTTACAAAACCACCTGCGCGCTTTAGTGAAGCGTCGCTGGTTAAAGAGCTGGAAAAACGTGGCATTGGCCGCCCATCTACCTATGCGTCGATCATTTCGACCATTCAGGACCGTGGCTATGTGCGCGTGGAAAACCGTCGTTTCTACGCGGAAAAAATGGGTGAGATTGTTACCGACCGTCTGGAAGAGAACTTCCGTGAGTTGATGAATTACGATTTCACCGCGCAGATGGAAGATCGTCTCGACCAGGTGGCAAACCACGAAGCGGAATGGAAGAAGGTGCTGGACAGTTTCTTCGGTGATTTCTCTCGTCAACTCGATCAGGCAGAAAGGGAGCCGGATGAAGGCGGGATGCGTCCGAATCAGATGGTGCTTACCAGTATTGATTGCCCGACTTGCGGTCGTAAGATGGGGATCCGTACTGCCAGTACCGGGGTGTTCCTCGGCTGCTCCGGTTATGCCCTTTCGCCAAAAGAGCGTTGCAAAACCACCATTAACCTGGTGCCGGAAAACGAAGTACTGAACGTTCTGGAAGGTGATGATGCGGAAACCAACGCACTGCGCGCTAAACGGCGTTGTACTAAGTGTGGTACGGCGATGGACAGCTACCTCATTGATCCGAAACGTAAACTGCATGTTTGTGGTAATAACCCGACCTGCGATGGTTATGAAATCGAAGAGGGCGAGTTCCGCATTAAAGGTTATGACGGCCCGGTGGTGGAATGTGAGAAATGCGGCTCTGAAATGCACCTGAAAATGGGGCGTTTCGGTAAGTACATGGCCTGTACCAACGACGATTGCAAAAACACGCGTAAGATCCTGCGTAACGGCGAAGTCGCGCCACCGAAAGAAGATCCGGTACCGTTGCCGGAGCTGCCGTGCGAAAAATCGGATGCCTATTTCGTTCTGCGTGATGGCGCTGCCGGGGTCTTCCTTGCGGCTAACACGTTCCCGAAATCACGCGAAACGCGTGCTCCGTTAGTGGAAGAGTTATATCGTTTCCGCGATCGTTTGCCGGAAAAGCTGCGTTATCTGGCTGATGCGCCGCAACAAGATCCGGATGGGAATAAGACCATTGTCCGTTTTAGCCGTAAAACAAAGCAGCAGTATGTTGCATCGGAAAAAGACGGCAAAGCAACAAACTGGTCAGCGTTTTACGTTGATGGAAAATGGGCAGAAGCCAAAAAATAAAGCTTTAAGATTAATAAGTTAAAAAGAGGGCCGCTTATCCGGCCCTTTTTTTATAACACCATTATTATTTTTTAATCGAATCTATACATAGAAGATATAAATGTTATAGTGGTTATAGTTAAATCTTTTTTTATTATGAAATCGTCTTAAGCGATTGCCCGTTTGCGCGAATTTGGATGGTCTTTCATGAAATTACAGCAGCTTCGCTATATCGTTGAAGTGGTGAACCACAACCTCAACGTCTCCTCAACCGCAGAAGGTCTTTACACCTCCCAGCCAGGCATCAGTAAGCAAGTTCGCATGCTGGAAGATGAACTGGGGATCCAGATCTTTGCCCGCAGTGGTAAACATCTCACGCAGGTGACGCCAGCCGGACAGGAGATCATCCGTATTGCCCGGGAAGTTCTCTCTAAAGTAGACGCTATTAAATCCGTGGCGGGGGAGCATACCTGGCCGGATAAAGGCTCGCTCTATGTTGCGACCACCCACACGCAGGCGCGTTACGCGCTACCCAACGTCATTAAGGGATTCATCGAACGTTATCCTCGGGTCTCGTTACATATGCATCAGGGATCGCCAACGCAAATTGCGGAAGCTGTCTCCAAAGGCAATGCGGATTTTGCTATCGCGACCGAAGCACTGCATCTCTATGACGACCTGGTGATGCTGCCATGCTACCACTGGAATCGTTCGATTGTAGTTACCCCCGATCATCCGCTGGCCGGCAAGCCGTCGGTGTCGATTGAAGAGCTGGCACAATACCCGCTGGTCACTTACACCTTTGGTTTTACCGGACGCTCTGAGCTGGATACCGCGTTCAACCGGGCGGGGCTATCCCCGCGAATCGTCTTTACGGCAACCGATGCTGACGTTATCAAAACCTATGTGCGCCTGGGCCTTGGCGTGGGAGTGATTGCCAGTATGGCTGTCGACCCGATCTCTGACCCGGATCTGGTAAAACTGGATGCGCAGGAAATTTTCAGCCATAGCACGACCAAGATAGGCTTTCGCCGCAGCACGTTTTTGCGCAGTTATATGTATGATTTCATTCAGCGTTTTGCGCCGCATCTGACGCGTGATGTGGTTGATGCCGCCGTGGCGTTACGTTCGAACGAAGATATTGAGGCGATGTTTAAGGACATTAAACTTCCGGAAAAATAATGGTTAGCGGGGTAGCCTTTTATAGTAAAAGGAGCCCCTTAATCTTCCCTAAGTCGAATTACCGTTATCATTCTCTTATTTTCAACTGATACTTTTGCCTGATTGCTTTTCCCTCCTGTTTCTTAATCTGGCGTAAATTTGCGACAAACATAGAAACTAAATTGCCCCCGCGCAAATTTTTCACTTCAATAATTTATTTGCGGTCAAAAGATTAAATATTCTGTGAACAGGTTGCGTAAATTCACTAGCTTTTCGACTAAAGTTTCTTTAGGATTTATCTCATCCATGATTAATTGTACCGATTGTTGGTGCCTGAAATGATAAGTGATGTCGATTGTACGAGGTTAGCAATGCCATCAGGAAGCGAAGAACCGCAAAGGGACCCGCAGCTCAAGCGCAAAGCGTGGCTGGCGGTATTTCTGGGTTCTGCCGTCTTTTGGGTCGTGGTAGCGTTAATTATCTGGAAATTCTGGGGTTAAAATGGCTGTAACAGGTCGCTCTGAGCCAGTGAAGCAAGTGTGTCATCCGCATGACAAGCCACAAGCAGCGAAACCGCAAGCTTCAACTACGGTTCCGGCGTCCTGGAAATTGACGCCACAGCAACAGGCGTTTATTGACACCTTCGCGGAAGACGAAGTGCCAAAACAATAATTATTATCATTAGAAGTCTCGGGGAATTATCTCGTCACTCTGATGTGTACTTGTGTACTGCTAAATAAATACACCACAGCAATAATAAATTGCGTCTCAACGCATCTTTAATGAATACATTCTCTGGTGTGTATATGATGAATAATCGTCGTTCTGTAAAATACTGGTCATGGGTGAGCGCGTTTTCTTTTTCCCTGTTGTTTTGGGGGGCGCTCATCCGGATAGGGTTGTTCTAATCAATAAAAACCTCGCTCAGGCGAGGTTTTTTGCTTTTACTCTCCAGCACTTGCCCGCCTGACATCAAGATTTAGCCTTTTGAGTTGTTATAAAAACGTTACGACATGTTTGTGTTATCTTTAATACAGACCCTGATAAGCCTCAGGGTTTCGCTATCCCTGTTATTAAGGAGGAGCTTATGTCGTCAACCCTACGCGAAGCCAGTAAGGACACGTTGCAGGCAGAGAATAAAACGTATCACTACTACAGCTTGCCGCTGGCCGCAAAGGAACTTGGGGATATTGCGCGTCTACCCAAGTCGCTAAAAGTGTTACTCGAGAATCTCCTGCGCTGGCAGGATGACGATTCTGTCACAGAAGATGATATCCGTGCCCTGGCCGGATGGCTGAAAACAGCCCATGCCGATCGTGAAATCGCTTACCGTCCCGCCCGCGTTTTGATGCAAGACTTTACCGGCGTACCCGCCGTGGTCGATCTTGCCGCCATGCGTGAAGCGGTTAAACGCCTCGGTGGTGATACTGCTAAAGTGAATCCCCTTTCCCCGGTTGACCTCGTCATTGACCACTCTGTCACTGTCGATCATTTTGGTGACGACGACGCTTTCGAGGAGAATGTTCGCCTTGAAATGGAGCGTAATCACGAGCGCTATGTTTTTCTACGCTGGGGACAACAGGCGTTCAGTCGTTTTAGTGTCGTACCGCCGGGTACCGGAATTTGCCACCAGGTCAATCTGGAATATCTGGGCAAAGCGGTATGGAGCGAATTACAGGACAAAGAGTGGGTGGCTTATCCTGACACCCTGGTAGGAACCGACTCACATACCACGATGATCAACGGTCTCGGCGTGCTGGGATGGGGCGTCGGGGGAATTGAAGCCGAAGCGGCTATGCTGGGCCAGCCCGTCTCGATGCTGATTCCTGATGTGGTGGGGTTCAAACTGAGCGGTAAATTACGTGAGGGGATCACCGCCACTGACCTCGTGTTGACCGTAACCCAAATGCTGCGCAAGCATGGCGTAGTCGGCAAATTCGTCGAGTTTTACGGCGACGGCCTGGATTCGCTGCCTCTGGCTGATCGGGCGACGATCGCCAATATGGCGCCGGAATATGGCGCAACCTGCGGCTTTTTTCCTATTGATGGCGTAACGCTGGAATACATGCGTCTCAGTGGACGCAGCGAAGAGCAAGTTCTTCTGGTCGAAGCCTACGCTAAAGCGCAGGGGATGTGGCGTAACCCGGGCGATGAACCTGTCTTCACCAGTACGCTTGAACTGAATATGGACGATGTTGAAGCCAGCCTTGCCGGGCCGAAACGTCCTCAGGACCGTGTGGCTCTGGGGGATGTGCCGAAAGCCTTTGCGGCCAGCTCTGAACTTGAACTTAACACCGCCCAGAAAGACCGCAAGCCAGTGGAGTACGTCTTCAAAGGTGAAAAACATGAGTTGCCTGACGGCGCTGTCGTGATCTCCGCGATTACCTCGTGTACTAACACGTCGAATCCCAGCGTCCTGATGGCTGCCGGTTTGCTGGCAAAAAATGCCGTGAAGGCTGGTTTAAAACGTCAGCCATGGGTGAAAGCCTCACTGGCGCCAGGCTCTAAAGTGGTGTCTGATTATCTTGCTCAGGCGAAATTGACACCTTATCTCGATGAGTTGGGATTCAACCTGGTAGGGTACGGTTGTACCACCTGTATCGGGAACTCGGGGCCATTGCCCGAACCTATCGAACAGGCTATCAGGCAGGGGGATCTGACGGTTGGCGCGGTGCTGTCGGGTAACCGGAACTTCGAAGGGCGCATCCATCCGCTGGTGAAGACCAACTGGCTGGCATCACCGCCTCTGGTGGTGGCCTACGCGCTGGCGGGTAACATGAACATTAATCTGGCCACGGATCCGTTGGGTCATGATCGTAAAGGTGATCCGGTCTATCTGAAAGATATCTGGCCGTCCAGCCAGGAGATCGCCCGCGCCGTCGAGCAAGTCTCCACCGATATGTTCCGCAAAGAATACGCGGAAGTGTTTGAAGGGACGCAGGAATGGAAAGCCATTGAGGTGGAAAGCTCGGACACCTTCGGCTGGCAGAATGATTCTACCTATATTCGTCTCTCCCCGTTCTTTGAGGATATGGGCGCGATTCCGAAACCGGTTGAGGATATTCACGGCGCTCGTATTCTGGCCATGCTTGGCGACTCCGTCACTACCGACCATATCTCGCCAGCGGGTAGCATTAAAGCCGATAGCCCCGCAGGTCGTTATCTGCAAAGCCATGGGGTAGAGCGGCGGGACTTCAACTCTTATGGCTCACGTCGTGGCAACCATGAAGTCATGATGCGCGGAACGTTTGCAAATATCCGCATTCGTAACGAAATGGTTCCCGGTGTGGAAGGGGGAATGACCCGTTATTTACCGGGAGAAGAAGTGGTTGCTATCTATGATGCAGCTATGCGCTATCAGCAGCAGGGGACGCCGCTTGCGGTCATTGCCGGTAAAGAGTACGGTTCCGGTTCCAGTCGCGACTGGGCGGCAAAAGGTCCGCGCTTGTTGGGTGTGCGGGTGGTGATTGCGCAATCTTTTGAACGTATCCACCGCTCAAACCTGATTGGGATGGGCATTTTACCGCTGGAGTTTCCGCAAGGCGCAACGCGTAAAACGCTGGGACTGACCGGGGAAGAGAAACTGGATATCGCCAGGCTTAATCAGCTCAAACCCGGTGCAACCATTCCGGTGACATTAACCCGCGCAGACGGTACGCAAGAGACGGTGAATTGTCGTTGTCGTATCGATACTTCAACAGAGCTGACCTACTACCAGAATGACGGCATCCTGCACTATGTGATCCGCAATATGCTGCATTAAACGGTGGTGATGCCGGGTAGCAGCGTGACCGTTACCCGGCATATTCAGCGCTATTCGCTCAGCAGGTGTCCCATTTTCGCGGCTTTGGTATCGAGGTAGTGGGCATTTTTCGGATTGCGTCCGACAATCAGCGGCACACGTTCTACGATATTGATACCGGCTTCGGTGAGGATCTCGACTTTGAGCGGGTTATTGGTCAACAGACGCACTTCATCCACGCCCAGCAGTTTGAACATATCAGCACACAGGGTGAAGTCACGCTCATCAGCGGCAAATCCTAACTGATGGTTTGCTTCGACGGTGTCATAGCCCTGATCCTGGAGCGCATAGGCGCGAATCTTATTAAGCAGCCCGATATTGCGACCTTCCTGGCGGTGGTAAAGCAACACGCCCCGGCCTTCTTCGGCAATATGCGTTAATGCCGCTTCAAGCTGGAAACCGCAATCGCAGCGTAAGCTGAACAGCGCGTCACCCGTAAGGCATTCCGAATGGACCCGTGCCAGAACCGGTAACTGCCCGGAAATATCTCCATAGACAAGCGCAACATGATCCTGTCCGGTTGCCAGTTCTTCAAAACCCACCATCAGGAAATCGCCCCATGGGGTTGGCAGTTTGGCTTCTGCCACACGTTTAAGCTGCATGTGATTCTCCAGATTTATGCTGGCCGTCAGACAATTGGCCTTTTGTATCTCTTTATTTTGCCACAACGCGCTTTACATCACTAACCACCTCCTGACGCATTGCTGTTAAAACGCACAAATCTGGCACTTTTCCCGAAAATGTTATTTATCAGTTATGATTGTGAAGCCACAGATCAAAGGAGAAGAGATGTTTTCTATTGCAAAGCGCACGACAGTCGGTGCGGGAATACTGTTAATCATGCCTGTCGCCGTATGGATCTCCGGCTGGCGCTGGCAGCCAGGTGAAAGCAGTGCGTGGCTACGCGCAATGTACTGGATGACGGAGACTGTAACTCAGCCCTGGGGCATTATTACGCATGTGATTCTCTGCGGCTGGTTTTTGTGGTGTCTGCGTTTTCGATTAAAAGCCGCACTTGTGCTGTTTGCTATCCTGGGTTGCGCGATTCTTGCAGGACAGGGCGTTAAATCCTGGGTGAAAGAGCAGGTGCAGGAACCGCGGCCATTTGTGGTCTGGCTTGAAAAAACACATAATATTCAGTCTGATGAATTTTACAGTCTGAAACGTAAAGCGCGTAGCCAACGAGTAGAAACACTACTTATCAACCAGACGGACATTCCCGTGTTTTTACGTAAACACTGGCAAAACGAAACGGGGTTTGCGTTCCCATCAGGCCATACCATGTTTGCCGCCAGTTGGGCGCTGCTGGCTGTCGGTTTGCTTTGGCCGCGTCGTCGTACCTGGACCATTGTCGTGCTGCTGGCGTGGGCAACAAGTGTAATGGGAAGTCGATTACTGCTGGGGATGCACTGGCCTCGTGATCTGGTCGTGGCGACCCTCATCTCCTGGATGCTGGTAACGATCGCTTCCTGGCTTGCGCAACGTCTTTGTGGACCGCTGACTCCCCCCGTCGAAGAGAAGCAGGAAATTGCCGAAAGGGAGCAGGAAAGTTGAAATTCTGCGTTTAGACCCTAAATCAGTATGAGGTGTTACGCATTTCCGTTTCGCGTCCGACGCTAAAATGGTAGTTTATAAGGCTGGATGCAGTCAGTTGAACATAACTTATTCGCTCATAACCACATAACGGGAAGTAATGTGAAATATTTACTCATTTTCTTATTGGTGCTGGCGATTTTTGTCGTTTCGGTCACGCTTGGTGCACAAAACGATCAGCAGGTGACCTTCAATTATCTGCTTGCCCAGGGCGAATATCGCATTTCGACATTGCTGGCTATCCTTTTTGCCGCCGGTTTTGTCATTGGCTGGCTGATTTGTGGCCTGTTCTGGTTGCGCGTACGCGTTTCTCTCGCGCGTGCGGAGCGGAAAATTAAACGTCTTGAGCATCAACTCGCGCCTGCTACCACGGCTGCTGTGAATCCCGGTACGCCGGTAGTAAAGGAATAATCGTATATGTTGGAGTTGTTGTTTCTGTTGTTACCTGTTGCGGCTGCATACGGCTGGTACATGGGGCGCAGAAATGCTCAACAAACTAAGCAGGACGAGGCAAACCGGCTATCGCGTGATTACGTAGCCGGGATGAACCTGCTTCTGAGCAACCAACAAGACAAGGCGGTGGACCTGTTCCTCGACATGCTCAAAGAGGATACCGGCACTGTCGAAGCCCATCTTACCCTCGGAAACCTGTTCCGTTCGCGCGGCGAAGTCGATCGCGCGATCCGCATTCACCAGACCCTGATGGAAAGCGCGTCGCTCTCTTATGACCAGCGATTACTTGCCGTACAGCAACTGGGCCGTGATTATATGGCCGCAGGGATGTATGACCGCGCGGAAGATATGTTCAATCAACTGGTTGATGAGACCGATTTCCGTATCAGTGCACTCCAGCAGCTACTGCAGATTTATCAGGCTACCAGTGACTGGCAGAAAGCCATCGATGTCGCGGAGCGGCTGGTGAAGTTGGGTAAAGATAAACAGCGAGGCGAAATTGCCCATTTTTACTGTGAACTGGCGTTACAGCAAATGGGTAATGACGATATGGACAGGGCGATGGCCTTGCTGAAAAAAGGTGCTGCCGCCGACCGCGATAGCCCGCGCGTGTCGATCATGACGGGACGCGTGTTTATGGCGAAAGGGGAATACGCTAAAGCAGTAGAGAGCCTTTTACGTGTTATCGATCAGGATAAGGAACTGGTCAGCGAAACGCTGGAAATGCTGCAAGTGTGCTATCAGCATCTGGGTAAGCAAGATGAATGGGCTGCGTTCCTCCAGCGCTGTGTTGAAGAGAATACGGGCGCAACAGCGGAATTGATGCTGGCGGAAATCATGGAGAGCCGCGAAGGGCAGGATCCTGCCCAACTGTACGTCACGCGGCAATTGCAGCGCCATCCGACGATGCGCGTTTTCCACAAGTTAATGGATTACCATCTGAACGAAGCGGAAGAAGGCCGTGCTAAAGAGAGCCTGATGGTGCTGCGCGATATGGTGGGTGAGCAAATTCGCAGCAAGCCGCGTTATCGCTGCCATAAATGCGGTTTTACTGCCTTTACCATGTACTGGCATTGTCCGTCATGCCGTGCCTGGTCGACCGTTAAGCCTATCCGTGGTCTCGACGGGCAGTAGTTTTTAAAAAAAATCTTTTTTAGTTACAACATACTAATTATGGGTTCACTACGCATACCTGACCTCCGCATAAATATCGCCTGGCAGGGGGTGAATGGAATCTGTCAATTCCGCTTTAGCACAGGTAGAATGCACGCCGTTTATTATTCGCGCCTGAGCGGGTGCCCTCATCAAAGAAGGTCTCATCATGACGTCTACTGCTTCATCTATTTCCCGCGCGTTAACTTCTTCTCCGGTCGTGGTTGCGCTTGACTACGATAACCGTGATAAGGCCCTTGCCTTTGTCGATCGTATCGATCCCCGTGACTGCAGGCTGAAAGTCGGCAAAGAGATGTTTACACTGTTTGGCCCACAACTGGTTCGCGACCTGCAAGAACGTGGTTTTGACGTGTTCCTGGATTTAAAATTTCATGACATCCCGAACACGGCAGCGCATGCAGTAAAAGCAGCAGCAGATTTAGGCGTGTGGATGGTAAACGTACATGCTTCTGGCGGCGCGCGTATGATGACTGCAGCCAAAGAAGCGCTGGTTCCTTTCGGTAATGATGCGCCGCTTCTCATTGCGGTAACGGTGCTCACCAGTATGGAAGCCAGCGATCTGCACGGGCTGGGGATTAACGCAACCCCTGGCGAATACGCAGAACGTCTGGCGGGCTTGACTCAGCAATGTGGTCTGGATGGCGTAGTCTGCTCTGCACAAGAGGCGGTGCGATTTAAAGCCGTTTTTGGTCAACAATTTAAGCTGGTGACACCCGGTATTCGCCCGCAGGGCAGTGAGGTGGGTGATCAACGGCGTATTATGACCCCGGAACAGGCGCTGGCGGCCGGTGTAGACTATATGGTCATTGGTCGCCCGGTGACGCAATCTGCAGACCCGGCACAGACCCTGCGCGATATTAATGTCTCTCTTGGCCTGGGGGTATGATGAGCGATAATAATAGCCGTCTGGTCTATTCCACCGAAACCGGACGCATCAATGAAGAAAAAGCCCCTGTTGAGCGCGCCAAAGGCGATGGAGTTGTACGCATACAGCGTCAGACCAGCGGCCGCAAAGGGAAAGGGGTATGCCTGATCACCGGTGTTGAAGGTGATGATGCTGTGCTTGCGTCCCTGGCGGCAGAACTTAAAAAGAAATGCGGCTGCGGTGGCGCAGTAAAAGATGGTGTCATTGAAATTCAGGGCGACAAGCGCGATTTGCTTAAATCGCTACTGGAAGCGAAAGGCATGAAAGTTAAACTGGCAGGCGGGTAAAATTACTGCCAAAGAGAAAAGCCGCGATAATTATCGCGGCTTTTTTACACTGCGTATTCAGACCTGAAAGAAAGTATCTTTTATTCTGTTTTAAGTGCCGTGATGAAATGAATTATTTACCAACCTGGTGACCGATAATACCACCAACCGCCGCGCCACCCAGTGTACCCAGTGTGCTACCATCCGTTAAGACAGCACCACCCAAAGCACCCGCGCCGGCACCGATTGCGGTATTACGATCGCGTTTAGACCAGTGACCGCATGCGCTCAGAGACATCGCCAGGGTTACAGCCAGCAGAGCAGCTGCCATTTTTTTGCTTGTTAACATCATCATACTTTCTCCTGAATAGTTGATTCACGGAAAGTGTTCTCTTTAAGTATAGTGCCTGTAGCCCGTCCTAAAGACTTTCCGTTAAACCTTGTGGCGCAGGTGTTACTAAATTCACGCGTGTGATAGTCACGTCCTGTTATATCGCTGAATATAATTTTACGTCTGAACATCTTTACCGGCAGGGTAAATAGTCTTAATTGGCGGGTCGGAATAGTCTCAGATATGAAGGAGATAGCCCGGCTGAGCGGGCTGTTTCTATTAAAGCAAGGCGGTTGTGTTGACGATATCGACGATAAGGCCTGATTCCTGCAACTGGCGCTGAGCATCAGCGGGAATACCGGCGTCAGTGATCACGCGGTCAAAGCGACTGCCCACGCCCAGTGTGTACGGATGCACTGCGCCAAATTTTGAACTATCTGTCAGGACAATGGCTTCACTGCCTTTTTCCAGCACGGCGTTAACCACGTCAGAGCGCATCATATCTCTGCCAGTAAAACCGGTGTCAGGTAGCCACCCATCAATCCCAATAAATGCCTTGCTGAAATGCACTTGCTGAACATATTGCCGGGTGAGGGGGCCGACAACACTTTCACTTTTCTTCTGGTAAATACCACCCAGCAGAATAACGTCGCACAGCGCATCTTTAAGCAAGTGCGCGATATAGCTACTGACGGTGATAATGGTGATGCCAGATTGCTCACCCAGGCGGCGGGCCAGCAGGGCATTGCAGCTACCGTTTTCGATGAAAACCGTTTCGCCGTCACTCACCAGTGACGCGGCGTAATCTGCCAGCTCCCGCTTCACGGTGTAGTTATTCATCATGCGCGTTTCGACGTCATCGCTATCCAGCGGCACAGCAAAACCATGCGTACGACGCAGGTAACTCTGTTTTTCAAGGGTATTGAGGTCCTGTCGGATAGTCACTTCGGAAACGCCTGTCATTTTTGACAGATCCGAAACGCTCATCCGTCCCTTATCAATTACCGTTTGCAGTATTAGTTGTTGTCGGGAATTCATAGCCACTACTTTCAGAGTCGTTACGTCTATTAATAAAAAGCTATAACGGCGCCATGTTCCTCTGGTCCGCTATCGCGAGAGGGTATCAGTCAGACTTCCCAGGGGGTTTTAGGGTTGCCGGCAGACGCGGATTTATCCGCATTATCGAGGTGCTGTAATTCAGACTTCAGAATTTCCAGGTTGCGAATGGCGGATTGGTAGTCGCCCGCAACCAGAATATCCAGCACGGTATCAAGCCGTCCCGTCAGTTGCTTTACATCAATGTCGGCCATGTCTTCACCTTTATGTTTGAAAATTAACACATTGAATGATGCAGAAAATAGTTTAAAAAGAGAAGGGGAAAAGCGAAATCTCAAAATATTATAAGTACCAATTATATATTCATTAAGTTACATACAGCTAAGGTTGCTGCTGGATTAGTCTTGCTCTGCGCACACCGCGCTTTTTTACCGGAGGAGTAAGTCTATGACAGTTATCAACCAGGCTACGTGTAAACTTTTTACGGATAATGAACGTTTTACGCAACTTTCGGGTTACTACGAAGAAGAGCGTCGCACAGTATGGATGATGTTGCGCGCTCAGCCACGCCCCTGCTTTAACCATGTGTTAATCGAAGAGATCATGAATATCTCCTGGCTTGTCCGACAAGCGGGATTTGCCGTGGACTTTTGGGTAACAGGCTCGCTGGTTCCCGGTATGTACAATGCGGGGGGCGATCTAAATTTTTTTGTTGAGTGCATTCAAAATGGTCGCAGGGAAGCGCTGCGTGCGTATGCACGCGCTTGTGTCGACTGTGTACATGCGGCGTCGCGCGGGTTTGATACAGGCGCAATTACGCTGGCCATGGTCGAAGGTAGTGCGCTAGGCGGCGGTTTTGAAGCGGCGCTGGCGCACCATTTTTTACTGGCGCAACGCGATGCTCGCCTCGGTTTTCCGGAAATTGCCTTTAACTTGTTCCCGGGCATGGGGGGGTATTCGCTGGTAGCCCGGCGCTCAGGGATGAAGCTGGCGGAGGAGCTAATTTATAAAGGCGAATCCCACACCGCGGAATGGTATGCGCAGCATGGGCTGGTGGATCAGCTTTTTGAACCCGGGCAAAGCTATCTGGCTGTTCGTACATTTATCGATACGCTGCAACCCCGGCTCAATGGCGTCCGCGCGATGTTACGAGCACGTCAGCGCGTGATGCAACTGCCTCGAAGTGAGCTCATGGACATTACCGAAGACTGGGTTGATGCCGCCTTCTGCCTGCAACCTAAAGACGTGGCCTATATGGAACGTCTGGTGCAGTTGCAGAACCGGCATTCGTCCACCAGTTTAAGTAAAGCAAGTTAGCCCTTTTTTCGCGCCTGATAGCGCTTATACCATCGCTCGAATACGGCAGCGGGCATGGGTTTAGCAAATAAGAATCCCTGCCGTTCGTTGACGCCATTCTTGGTAAGGAAGGCGTCTTCTTTCGCGTTTTCAACCCCTTCCGCAATTACCTGCAAGTTCAGCGCCTGCGCTACCGCAACAATTGCCCGCACCAGCGACTGCGAGACAGATTGCTTATGGATATCCTTAACGAAGGATTGATCGAGTTTTATCGCATCTATAGGGAAACGCGCCAGTTGCGACAGGGAAGAGTAACCGGTGCCAAAGTCGTCGAGATGTACCTGTGAACCCAGGTCGCTGAACTGCTGAATGACTGACAGCGCCAGATCCTCGTTTTCAATCAGGCAACTTTCTGTCAATTCAACGTCTATAGGGCAATATTCGAAATTCAGATCATGCAAAGCCTGTTTCAAATCGCTGAATATCGACTGGTCCGCCAGCTGTCGGGCTGAAACGTTTACCGCCACACGCAAATTGATGCCCTTATCGCGCCATTTCGCGACCTGACGCACGACATCCAGCATAACCCAGCGTCCCAGCGGAACGATCAGCCCCGACTCTTCTGCATACGCAATAAAATCCTGCGGCGGAATTAACCCGCGTTCCGGCGATTGCCATCGCACCAGCGCTTCAAGGCTGCGCACTTCGCCGCGCCAGGTCACTTTGGGCTGATAGTGAATGACCAGTTGGTCATTATCGAGTGCTTTACGCAGATTGGTATCGAGCCATAAATATTCGAAAACCCGCTGGTTCATTTCCGGGGTGAAAACACAAAACTTTCCGCGTCCGTTTTCTTTTGCGATATACATTGCGGTATCGGCGTTGCGAATAATACTTTCGCGATCGTTACCATGTTGCGGTGCAAGTGAAATCCCCAGCGAACAACCGGTGTAAATCTCGATAAGGCCAATCCGGAAGGGCTGGCGCAGACGGGTAATAATACGCGAGGCCGTCGCCTCCAGCGCGCTCTGTGACGAATCCGTCGCCAGAACGATAAATTCGTCACCGCCCAGCCGCGCAAGGGTCTGGCCTTCATCCAGACAACTTAAAATCGCCAGCGCCACGGCCTGTAAAAGCTGATCGCCGAACATATGACCATAGGCATCGTTTACTTTCTTGAAATTATCCAGGTCCAGATAAACGATACCAATTTGCGTGTCGCCACGATTATCAATCGCGTTGCTGATTAATTCATGAATGGCATTACGATTGGGTAAACCAGTGATCGTGTCGGTATTCGCTAAAACCCGTAAACGCTCTTGTGCCCGACGTTCTTCGGTAATATCTGTACCGGAACAAATAAGAAAGATTTCGTTTTTTCCACTGCCGCTATGGACGAATTTATTACGAAATAAAAACAGACGCTGCCCTTTTCGCGTCTTAATCCAGCGTTCAACTTCATAAGACGCGCCGTTACGGAAGAATTCAGAGATATTGCGTTTAGAGGCTTCGGCTTCGTTATGGCTCATAAAGAGTTTAAAAACGTTTTGCCCAATGACCTCTTGCTCTTTTAATCCCGTATATTCTTCACAAAGTCGGTTAAAGCGCTGGATATTGCCATGGCGGTCGAGGATGACGATCACAGAATTGGCTTCGGAAACAACCTGTTCAGCAAAGGAGAGCCCCTGCACTAAATCACGCGCTACGGACGACGTATCATTCCATGCCGATGCGGTTCCAGCCCACTCGGTTTTATTAATTTTCCGGCCGACTAAATGTACAGGAACGTTATCGCCAAATAATGAAATATGCATGGTCAGGCTGGAAGTAATAACGGTCATTTGTCGTAACTGTGCTGCCTGCTCATCATTCAGTGTCACCACCTGACTTGATTCAGACTCTTCATCAGGAGCGAAATGTAACGCGTTGCTGTCAGCGGTCAATCGCCAGAATGGGCTGCTGGAACCCAGGTAACGAAACAGTAAATTCTGTTCCTGATCGTCTTTCATGCTGTCTCCCAACCCACCAAAAAGCGCAACGGTTTCTCATCTAATGACGGATTAACCCCCCTTTTATTAAGGGGTAATCAGGGATGAAGGTATTGTTTTTATTTGCAATCTTATAATAGAACGGGCCCCGGACAAAAGAACAGCAGGTACGAAAAAATGCATAAAACGCCGCAAAAAATGCGCAAAGTTATTTTTATTGTGGTCGCTTTTAACGCTTTTTGTGGGGTTTTGAAAAAAAATGAGGGTGTTATCGCTTTCACAAACTAATATTTGCTCCCTCGGTACGGCTGAGGGAGCAAAACAACGTGAGTTATCAGGCGGCTGGACGCGCGATAATACTCCGCGTTTCCATACGAACTTCCGCAATGGTGACATCAACAACGTCAGTCACTTTATAAACGGTTTCGCCTTTAATTTGCACCGTCCCGGTTTCCTGACTGCACACTAACTCATCGCGTACAGCATGAAGGAACGGCGCCGGAATAAAGGCAATCGCACCATTATCCACCAGACGAACACGCATGCCGCCACGGCTGATATCGATAATCTCAGCGCTAAAACGGGCGTCGGTACCTGCTTTGTCCTGCAGGAAGCGAGCATACAACCAGTCGCCGACATCGCGCTCCGCCATGCGGTTCAGACGACGACGTTCAGCCATCTGTACGGTCGCTTCCGCTTGAGGACGCGCTGCCGTTTCGCCTTTGATTACTGCTTTCAGCAGACGATGGTTAATCATGTCGCCATACTTACGAATAGGGGAGGTCCAGGTGGCGTAAGCTTCGAGGCCCAGACCGAAATGTGGACCTGGATCGACGCTGATTTCCGCAAAGGACTGGAAACGGCGAATGCGACTGTCGAGGAATCCAGAAGGTTGTGCATCCAGCTCGCGGCGCAGCTTACAGAAGCCATCCAGTGTCAGCACTTCTTCCGCATCCACGTGCATACCGTGGCCTTTCAACAGCGTGGCAAGTTGTTCGCTATTGGCCGGATCAAAGCCCATATGCACGTTGTAAATGCCAAAACCGAGCTTGTCGCGCAGCACGCGGGCAGCGCAAATATTGGCGGCAATCATTGACTCTTCGACGATACGGTTTGCAATTCGACGCGGCTCGGCAACGATATCCAGCACTTCGCCTTTTTCGCCAAGAATAAAACGATAATCAGGGCGGTCTTTGAAGACCAACGCATGAGTCTGACGCCATTGAGAACGTGCCAGGCATACGCGGTGCAGCAGGCGAATTTGGGCGGCGATAGCTTCGTTCTGCGGCTGCCATGAGCCGCCGTTCTCCAGCCAGTCGGACACATCGTCGTACACCAGCTTGGCTTTGGATGTAATGGTCGCTGCAAAGAATTCGATATTATCTTCGATAGCGCCTTGCGCATCTAAGGTCATACGGCAGGCCAGCACCGGGCGAACTTCATTGGCCCGCAGCGAACACAAGTCATCAGACAGTTCACGCGGCAGCATCGGAATGTTGAAGCCCGGCAGGTAATTGGTAAAGGCACGCACTTTGGCGATATTATCCAGCTTGCTTCCTTCTGCGATCCACGCGGTTGGATCGGCAATCGCAACGGTCAGTTGCAGTTTGCCGTCAGCGGTCTCTGTAACATACAGCGCATCATCCATATCTTCGGTGCTGGCACTGTCGATAGTGACGAAATCCAGTGCGGTTAGATCGATGCGCTCAAGACCTTCATCCAGCATGGTGGTCGCTACGCCGTCAGGCGCTTCTTTTTCAAGATTATGTCGCGCCAGAGTAACCCACCATGGCACGAAATGGTCGTCGCCAAAGGTGATGAACTGTGTCAGCTCCGCATAAAAACTGCGGTCACCTTTGAGCGGGTGACGGCGCATTTCAGCAACTGCCCAGTCACCGTCTTTGAAATCGTGGGTTACGCCACGTTCAGCGCGGCATGGGATAACATCTTTAATCAACGGATGGTCAGGCACGATAGAAAGGCGATCATCTTTCTTCTGCACCCGGCCAACAAAACGGCTCAGAAACGGCTCAACCAACTCTTCCGGTTCAGCGGATTCGCGTTCCTTTTCGGTATGGATCACCGCGATGATACGATCGCCGTGCATCACTTTTTTCATCTGCGGCGGCGGAATAAAATAGCTTTTTTGCGCATCGACTTCGAGGAAACCAAAGCCTTTTTCCGTGGCTTTAACGACACCTTCCGCACGGGGGGTTTGGGAATGAAGTTGCTGTTTTAGCTGCGCTAGCAGCGGGTTGTCCTGAAACATAATTTTGTATTTTCGTGGCTGAAAGAGCGGCTGACAGTTTTACGCGAATCTGCCTGTTGCAGCAAGCGCTGTTTCTGCAAAATGCCCGTCCCTGAATCAGCATAAAGCCACGTGCTGAACCAGGGCGCTTGTATCAGAATCAGGCGACATCACCTAAGGCAATTTTCAGCCGGTTTAACCAGCCGCACAATGCACACCAGATAAGTAATCCGATGGCGGACGTTTCGTTGATTCCCTTATCTTTCAACTGCGCGAAAAGCGTCGGACTGAAACGATCTGGCGCGCAGGTCAATATCTGCACAGCCTGCGCAATGGCGCTTTCTTTGCGCCGTGTTTGCCCCAGGCGTTTGAGTGCCCGCTCACCATTGCGCACTGCTTCGGCAAGGTCATCATCGCCGCTCCAGATTTGCCAGGCTTCGCTAAAGCAGTTTAGGCTGCCGTTAATTCGCGCGGTATAGAGGGTGACCAATTGTTTTATGTCGTCGTCCACCAGCGCTGGCAACGCGCCGCTATAAATTTCGCCCAGCGCATCCAGCGAAGGGTACTCATGTGCCAGTACGGGCGCGAGAAGCTGAAAAGCAGGCAACGGTTGCCAGTTGGCAAGGGACTCCATCTGACGTGCGCTGGCGGTGCGTAAATCTACCGGTGTAATGCCTGGCACCCATTGTGTTTGCGTCGCGGCAAACAAGGCGTACTCTGCCTCTTGCTGCATCTCCATACCGGGGATTAAACGCACAGGCTGCCCCTGGAGCGCCTGAAAGGTGGCGATGACGCGCGCCTGAAAACCAATAAAACCGATAACCTGATCCATCAGAATTATGTCGTATTCCGTTAACCCTACTTCATCAAGCTGTCGGCGGGCGCGGGCGTCGATAACCCCGGGTGACAGCGCAAGCTGGCGGGCATATTGCGTGATTTGTGCCAGTCGGCGATTGCTTTCACGAGACGAGTCGGGGCCGGGAAGGGGCGCCAGGCGGGCGGCATAGTGATTACACAGGCGCTGTACGCCGTATACCTGAGCGACAGTCAACGCAGTACTCAGACGGTCATAAGCGCTGAATGTGTGCAGTCGGTTAACCGCTACGCGTTGGGGAAACAGGAATTTGTACAGTGTTCGTGCCGGCGTCAGCCAGTTGCCACACATCTGAATGAGCCAATCCGGCAGGGTAAGATTTAACAGAAACGGATCGTCAACAGTAGCCGCTTCGGGAACTAAGGGTAGCACCTGAGCCTGACGGGCGCTCGACTGGGTTTCATGATACCAGTGGCTTTTGCCGGAAACACGGCGTTGTTCCATGGTCGTTCCTTGGTCTAAAAAGTGGCGATCCGGACTCGTCGTTATGCTGGTACGCGGATCTTTTTCGCTGTTTTATCCTGGCGTAAGCGGTGAAAGGGATGAAAGAATGTTACGTGATAATAAATATCAGAAAGATATATAAAGCGTTGAAGCGTTCGGACCGCAGGATGAGAAGCAAGGCAAGTGAGACAAGGAGCAAAAAGAGAGAAAGGGTAACGAAATTCGCCCCCCGAAGCGGGGGGCGTGGGAAGATTATTTCAGTTCCAGCTCGTTCATGGCTGCGATGTTGAAACCGCCATCAACGTGAACAACTTCACCGGAAATACCTGCAGAGAGGTCAGAACACAGGAACGCAGCAGTGTTACCCACATCTTCAATGGTCACAGTGCGGCGAATCGGGGTAACCGCTTCGCAGTGAGACAGCATCTTACGGAAATCTTTGATACCAGACGCCGCGAGGGTGCGGATCGGGCCAGCAGAGATGCCGTTAACACGCACACCTTCCGGACCCATCGCGTTCGCCATGTAACGAACGTTCGCTTCCAGAGAAGCTTTAGCCAGACCCATAACGTTGTAGTTAGGAATAGCACGTTCTGCGCCAAGGTAGGACAGGGTCAGCAGAGCGGAGCCCGGGTTCAGCATTTCGCGGCAGGACTTAGCCAGGGCCACAAAGCTGTAGGAGCTGATGTCATGTGCGATTTTGAAGCCATCGCGGGTTACGGCATTCACGTAGTCACCGTCCAGCTGGTCGCCCGGCGCAAAACCGATAGAGTGAACGAAACCGTCAAATTTCGGCCATACTTTAACCAGTTCGCTGAACAGGGCTTCGATGCTGGCATCTTCCGCAACGTCACAAGGCAGTACGATGCTGGAACCCAGTTGAGCGGCAAACTCTTCCACACGGCCTTTCAGTTTGTCGTTCTGATAAGTGAACGCCAGTTCAGCGCCTTCGCGATGCATAGCTTGCGCGATACCGTAGGCGATGGAAAGTTTGCTGGCAACACCCGTTACCAGAATGCGCTTACCGGTAAGAAAACCCATAGCTTTTAATCCTTATAGTCATTGCTTTTATTTACTTTAACAATCAACAGGTTATGATTGCCATTTCAACATAAATCAAAACGAAATCGAATTATCCCAGCAGCCGCTGCTGGTGTCACGTTTTTTCCGTGACGGCTGGCGGCGTTGAGGATTTGTTTCAGACTGAATCATTAACAGTTCGATACTGCAAAAGTATATCACTAGTCTGTCATTTCGGGTCATCCAACCAGCGGGACAGCAGGGGATATAAGCGCAGCGATACGAATGAGGTATCTGACCATATAACGTTTAAAAGAGTGTATTATTTTAACGAAACCTCTTTCATTTTTAATTGATAAGCCACTCTATTTTTACGCAGGTTTATTTTTATGGATAACGCGGCATTGTGAGGCAAATCGGTGTGCCGTCGCTGTATTTACATTTACTGATATTCAACGGGCTCACATGCAAAGTTGTCGTATTGGGGAGGACCGGAATGCCCGTGAGGCGGGTTCCACGGTGTATTCGGTGAAGAAGAGATGTCAGTGATTTATATAAAAAGGACAGTGCTAATCATAATCGAAAGGCAATACCGGTGATAATTGTTGATTGCTATATTTTGCCAATGAGTCATTCCCTTCTTTTTTAATATAAAAATGGAGGTCGATTTTTTAGGGAAAGGCGTGCCATCCGTCAGAGAACCTGGCAAATGACCCATTACGCCAAATGAATGGCTATCAAGGTAATCTTTGCCAGGTGCGAAGCGAGTTGACAGGCTTATTAGCGATCCTGCCGCCAGGCATCGGCGGTCAATGCCTCGCCAAAATGGCCGGCAATCAAACGTTTAGTCAGATCATGCAACGGCGAGGCCAGTACGCTCGCGGTACTACCGCGTTCAACTACTTCACCCTGGTGCATCACCAGGACCTGATCGCTGATATGTTTCATCATACCGATATGCTGAGTCACATAAATATACGAAATTCCCTGTTTATCCTGTAATTCCAGCATCAGGTTAATGAGTTGTGAGCGCATCGACATATCGAGTGATGCCAGCGCTTCGTCCGCAATGATCACTTTCGGGCGTAATATCAACGCGCGAGCAAGCCCCAGACGCTGCTTTTGCCCCGGCGCGAACATATACGGGTAATAACTGGCGTGATCGGGTAACAGGCCGACCATGCGCAACGTTTCATAGATACGCTTTTGCCGCGCTTCCGGCTCAAGGTCTGTGTTCAGACGCAGCGGGAAATCGAGGATCTGGGAGATGCGCTGACGCGGGTTCAGTGAGGTCGATGGATCCTGAAATATCATACGGATGCGTTGGCTACGAAACGAATAGTCGCCGTAATGCAAAGGATGATCGTCAATCAGTAACTCTCCGGTGGAGGGTTCAACCATACCAGCCAGCATTTTCGCCAGGGTCGATTTGCCGGAGCCGTTCTCGCCGATGATGGCCAGCGTTTGCTTCTCACGCAGAGTAAAACTGAGCGACTTCACCGCTTCCACGGTTTGCGGGCGAAACCAGCCGGTACGATAGCGGAAAGTCTTACTCAGATTGCGTACTTCGAGCAGCGTTTCAACCATCTCACTCTCTCTCCATATTTAACGGGAAATGACAGGCATAGAGATGGTTTTTTGCACCACTCAGACGCGGTCTTTCTACACATTTGCGCTGGGCATAAGGACAGCGGGGCCCAAGACGACAGCCAATCGGCAGATGTTCGAGCAGCGGAATGGCACCCGGCATGGTATTCAGGCGGCTTTTATGCGGCATGGCACTGCCAAAATCAGGGATCGCACGAATCAGCGCCTGGGTATAGGGGTGATGTGGCGTTGTCACCAGCTCTTCGCTGGGGGCGGTCTCCACGGTTTGTCCGCAGTACATGACGTTAATACGGTCGGCCCATTTACTCAGCATCTGCAAATCATGACTGATCAATAAAATGGTGGTGTTGTTGTTCTGGTTCAGACGGGTTAACAGACGGAAAATTTGCGCCTGCGTCGTCGGTTCCATTGCGTTTGTCGGTTCATCGGCAATCAGCAGGCGCGGTTGGTTGGCCAACGCAATAGCGATCATCACTTTCTGGCATTCCCCTTCGGTCAATTCATAGGGGAAACTGCGCATCGCATCCTTATGATCTTTAATGCCAACACGGTGCAGCAACTCGATTGCGCGCTGTTTGCGCCAGCCAAAACGACGGAAGAAACCGCCTTTCCACGTCCAGCCAGGGATGTTTTGCATCAACTGTTTGCCAATACGTTCAGACGGGTCAAGACACGACTGCGGCTCCTGAAAAATCATGGAGACGTTATGACCCAGTAGCTTACGACGTTCGCGTGAGGAAAGCCGCATCAGATCGATATCATCGAAACGCATACGATCGGCGGTAACACGCCAGTTTTCTTTCGTCACACCGCAAATGGCTTTGGCGATAAGACTTTTACCGGAACCGGATTCACCCACCAGACCGCGGATTTCGCCTTCGGCCAGTGTCAGGCTTACCCGATCAACGGCTTTAACCCAGTCGTCACCGGTCTTCACTTCAATGGTCAGATTGCGGATATCCAGCAGTGGCATTATTCCACCCCCGCATTAATCGCACGGCGAATACCATCGCCCAGCAGATTGACTAAAAGAACACTCAACATAATGGCAGCACCCGGAAGCATCACTGTCCAGGGGGCGACATAAATGAGTTCCAGTGCATCACCGAGCATGGCGCCCCATTCCGGAGAGGGCAATTGTGCGCCTAAATCGAGGAAGCCCAGTGCGGCAATATCCAGAATTGCCATCGACAGCGAACGGGTAATTTCGGTAACCAGCCCGGAGGTCATGTTTGGCAGCACGGCAAACCACAGAATATTCAGCGTTGATGCGCCATCAAGACGGGCGGCAATAACATATTCTTTCTCCAGTTCATCATGTACCAGGCTGTAAACCGATCTCACCATGCGCGGCAGGAGCGCCAGCCAGACAGCAAACATGGCGTGGGAAAGGTGCGGCCCGGCGAAGGCCACCACAATAATGGCCAGCAGCAGTGACGGAATGGAGAGCAGGGTGTCGAGAATATGGTTTAGTACCGCCGAGCGCAGACCATGGGTCGCCCCGGCGAAGACGCCCAGCGCCAGCCCAACAAGCGTGGCGGCGAGCGTCACCACAAACGCGCCCCCGACAGTGGGGGCAGCGCCACTGAGCAAGCGGCTCAACACATCGCGGCCCAGATCGTCGGTCCCCAGGAAGAAAGAGACCTCGCCATAGCGCGACCAGGACGGCGGCAACAACTGATAACCTAAAAACTGCTGATCTATGCCATAAGGCGCGAACCAGCCACCGAACACGCATAACACCGCCAGCGCCGCACAGCCATACAGGCCAATCATAGCGGGGGTATCACCATAGAATTTTCGCCAGGCGGTCAGCAGGGTGCTCGGCGGGCGCTTTTCGCTATAGACGCTATCGTAAGGCATACCATTCCTTATGTTTCAACGGGTTCGCCAGCGCGCCCAGAATGTCAGAAAGCACGTTCACGATGATAACCAGTGACCCTATCACCATTACCCCGGCTGAAATTGCCGCATAATCTTGTTGGCGGATTGCGTTGATGACCCAGCGCCCAAGGCCAGGCCAACTGAAGACCATTTCGGTGATCATCGCCAGCGTTAGCATGGTCGAAAACTGCAGCCCCAGGCGCGGAATGACCGGCGGCAGGGCATTATGCAGAACGTGGCGGCGTAAAATGGTCAGACGCGACATACCTCGCGTGGCGGCGGCCTTGATATAGTTTTTATCGAAGACTTCGATGGTGCTGATACGCATCAGCCGTATGACTTCGGTGGTGGGGGCTACCGCCAGCGTCAGAACCGGCAACACCATATGACGGATGGCGCTGACGATCATTTCGTCACGCCATGGTGAATCAGAAAGCCACGCATCAACAATGGAGAATCCGGTGACAGGCTTCACTTCGTAGAGGAGATCGAAGCGGCCAGAAACCGGAAGCCAGCCCAGCGTCAGGGAGAAGAAAAGCGTTAAGAGCAGCGCCAGCCAGAACACTGGAATCGAGAAACCGAGCAGGGCGATAGCGCTGATCAGTTTATCCTGCCATTTATTGCGCATTATGCCCGCCATCATGCCTATGGGGATGCCCACCAGCAAGGCAAAGCCAAAGGCGAAAATACACAGCTCCATGGTCGCAGGGAAAACCTCTTTCAACTGTTCAGAAATCAACTGCCCATTGATACTCGATACACCAAAATCCCAGTGCAGTAACCCGTTAAACCAGAAAACCCATGCATTCCACAGCGATGCTCCCTGCAACGGCGCATGTGGCGTGAAATAGCTCAGACTAAAACCGATAAATGTCAGCAAAAACAGCGTCACCAGCAGCAGTAACAGGCGGCGTAAGGTAAAAATGATCATGGTTTTTTCACCTCTTCTTCTTTTTCCCGCGTCACCCCGGCAAACGAGGCGCTGCCAAACGGACTCAACACCAGCCCTTTAATATCGTAGCGATAAGCTTGCAGGCGCAGTGATGAAGCGAGAGGCAGTACCGGCAGCTCCTGCGCCAGCATTTTTTGTGCCTCATCATAGGCATCGATACGCGAGGCAAGCTGCTGTGACGCCAGTGCTTTTTGCAATACGCTGTCAAAATCCCGATTAC
Source organism: Phytobacter ursingii (assembly GCA_901456055.1). Classification (GTDB taxonomy): domain Bacteria; phylum Pseudomonadota; class Gammaproteobacteria; order Enterobacterales; family Enterobacteriaceae; genus Phytobacter; species Phytobacter ursingii. Next base: position 42,077 of record CABDWT010000018.1, on the reverse strand, counting down.
ACCAGTGGGCGAAATTGGTTTGTGAATCGATAGCCGCACAGCTCAATAACGGGCGAAAGAAGCTATCCGGATCATTACTGTCGGTTGCCCAGCCGGAGAGGGTGAGATCATGGTTCATGTCCATCAGACGCGCTTCCTGGAAACGGCCTTCTACGGGAACAATGACGACCTTGACACCAATCTGCGCCATGTCTGCCTGTATCAATTCTGCCGTTTTGAGCGGGCTGGGGTTCCAGGCCTGCGATGTTGTCGGCACCCATAAATGCAGCGTCAGGTTCTCCACCCCAAGCTCCTTCAGGCGTGTTCGTGCCTTCTCGGGATCGTATTCGGTGACTTTGGCCTCGCTGTCATAGGCCCAGGAGGCGCGTGGTAAAATCGATGCCGCCGTTTCAGCCGTGCCGTAGTAAATGGATTGCATCAGCCGCTGGTTGTTAATGGATAATGCCAGCGCGTGGCGAACTTCAGGGTTATTCAGCGGCGCTTTGTCAGTATTAAACGCGAGGTAGGCGATATTCATCCCCGGACGCAGCGTCAGGCGCAGGCGTGGGTCGTCGCGCAAAATCGTTAACTGACTCGCCGCAGGCCAGGCCAGGACATCACACTCACCGGTTAACAATTTTGACAATCGCCCGGTGCCACCGGAACCCAGGTCGACCACCACTTGTGGCATCAGTGGTGTACCGCGCCAGAAGCGTGCGTGACGTTGTAACCTGACATACTGACCAGCACGGTACTCGGCTAACTGGAACGGCCCTGTGCCGACCGGCTGGCGGTCAAGCAGTTCCTGACGATCGGATTTTGCCAGCATCGCAGCATACTCGGCAGACATCACCGAAGCGTAGTGGGTCGCCAGATGCCATAAGAATGAAGCGTCTGGCTGGCGCAGGCGAAACTCAACGGTGTGGCTATCCAGTTTGCGCACGCTCTGCACAGTGTCCGCAAATTGCAGACTGTCGAAATAAGGGAAACTGGCACCGTTAACGTTATGCCAGGGGTTGTCGCGATCAAAAATGCGCTGAAAGGTAAACACGACGTCGTCTGCGTTGAAATTACGTTTGGGTTTGAACCACTCCGTTGTCTGGAAGGCGACGCCATCACGCAGGTGAAAGCGATATGTCGCACCGTTATCCATGACTTCCCAGCTTTCCGCCAGTTCAGGCACCAGGCGGTAAGTATACGGATCAACATCCAGCAGGCGGTCATAAAGTTGCGCCGCCAGCGTATCGACAATCAGGCCACTGCCCGCTTTCTGTGGATTAAACGTACTTACCTGTCCGTTAACACAATAAACGAAGCCGCTATCGCGAATATCGGCAGTCGCCGTCTGCGGTGAAGCAGATTGCGCAACACCGGCCCACAGGCTCGCGGTGATTAGCAGGAAAGGGGGGAGCAGACGCATGTTTTATTCAACGATTTTAGATTCATGAGCAAAGTGTATCGCACTTGCCATAGCTTCGTACAAATGTCTGATAACGACTGCTGTTATTGTCAGCGATTTCAGCTTATCTGGTGCTTTTTCAACAGTGCGCGCAGCTGGTGATAGGTCAAACCTAACAGTTCAGCCGCCCGTTTCTGGTTAAATTTTGCCTGCTGCAGGCTGTTTAACAAGAATTCGCGTTCCTGTTGGTGCTGAAACTGACGTAAATCGACGGGCAGTGTGGGCAGTGCGTCGGATTGCGGAAAAATAGCCTCAACGATCGGCGTCCCGCTGTTAAAGGGATCAATGATGATCTCATCAAGCGGCGTTTCACTCGTTCCGTGTCGATATACCGAGCGTTCGACCACGTTTTTAAGCTCGCGAATATTCCCCGGCCAGGAATAGCGCAGCAATGTTTCACGTGCGCGGTCTGTAAACCCGGCAAACAGCGGCAGTTTAAGTTCACGACACATTTGTATAGCAAAATGATCGGCCATCAGCATGATATCGCTTTGACGCTGGCGTAAGGGGGGAAGTTGCACCACATCAAATGCCAGACGGTCCAGCAAGTCGGCGCGGAAAGTACCTTTGTAAACCATCTCCGGCAGATTGGCATTGGTAGCGCAGACCAGGCGTACATTAACCTGCAGCGGCTGGCTGCCGCCGACGCGCTCCAGTTCGCCGTATTCAATCACGCGTAACAGTTTTTCTTGTACCAGCATCGGGGCAGTGGCCAGTTCATCAAGAAACAGGGTGCCGCCATCGGCACGCTCAAAACGTCCGGGATGGCGTTTTTGCGCACCGGTGAAGGCTCCCGCCTCATGGCCAAACAGCTCGGTATCAAGCAAATTTTCATTAAGGGCGGCACAGTTGAGGGAGATAAACGGCCCCTGCCAGCGGCTCGACAGATAATGCAGACGATTGGCGATTAACTCTTTCCCTGTACCTCGTTCACCGATGATAAGCACCGGTTTATCGAGCGGCGCCAGACGCGAAACCTGTTCCAGCACTTCAATAAAACTGTTGGACTCGCCCAGCAGATTGTCTCTTTGTTCAGTCATGATGAATTTCGCCACTTGTTAGCGTTATTCACCACTGTAGACTAAAAATACGCAACGGTAAAATAACGTGTTTTCTTTAAAATCAATTAATTAAAAAATTGGCACGAAGATTGTAATACCTCAGAGCAGGGCAAGGCCCGATTACAGAAATTAAGAGGAACAGATTATGGGTATTTTTTCTCGTTTTGCCGACATCGTGAATGCCAACATCAACTCACTGCTTGAGCGTGCAGAAGATCCACAAAAGCTGGTGCGTCTGATGATCCAGGAAATGGAAGACACGCTGGTCGAAGTGCGTTCAACCTCAGCCCGTGCGCTGGCGGAGAAAAAACAGCTCGTACGTCGTATAGAGCAGGCGACCGCGCAACAAATTGAATGGCAGGAAAAAGCTGAGCTGGCCCTGCGTAAAGATAAAGATGATCTTGCTCGTGCGGCGCTGATCGAAAAGCAAAAAGTCACGACGCTTATCGACACGCTGGAGCAGGAAGTGGTGCAGGTTGATGAAACGCTTGCCCGGATGAAAAAAGAGATTGGCGAGCTGGAAAGTAAACTCAGCGAAACACGCGCACGCCAGCAGGCGCTCTCTTTACGCCATCAGGCGGCGAACTCGTCCCGTGACGTGCGTCGCCAGCTTGATAGCGGCAAGATTGACGAAGCCATGGCCCGTTTTGAGTCTTTCGAACGTCGCATTGACCAGATGGAAGCCGAAGCGGAAAGTCATGGGTTTGGTAAACATAAAACGCTGGATCAGCAGTTCTCTGAACTGAAAGCGGATGACGAAATCAGCGAACAACTGGCGCAGCTGAAAGCAAAAATGAAACAAGATAATCAATAATTTTTTGCGAGACATTGCAGGCGGCATCGGGAGATGTCGCCCCATTATCACCTGTAAGGAGTACACATGAGCGCGCTTTTTCTGGCCATTCCCCTGACGTTATTCGTGCTGTTTATTTTGCCGGTCTGGTTATGGCTGCACTACAACAACCGTACCTCACGCGGTGAACTACCGCAAAGTGAGCAGCAACGGCTGGTGCAACTCACTGACGACGCCCGGCGAATGCGTGAACGTATTCAGGCGCTGGAAGACATTCTTGATGCAGAGCATCCGAACTGGAGAGATCGCTGATGGCAGGTTTAAACAGCAATAAGAAATTATGGCGCATCCCGCAGCAAGGCATGGTGAAAGGGGTCTGCGCCGGCGTTGCCCACTATCTGGATGTTCCGGTGAAACTGATCCGTTTGATAACGGTGCTGGCCATGCTGTTCGGGCTGTTTTTCCCGGTTGTGGTGGTCTATATCGTCATGACCTTCGTCCTGGATCCGATGCCGGAGAGCGCAGTGGATGCCGAAAACGCCCCCACCAGCAGCCAACTTCTGGATGCTGTGGACGCGGAACTGGAAGCCGGTGAGCGTCGTCTGCGTCAGATGGAGCGCTATGTCACCTCCGACACGTTCTCTTTGCGCAGTCGTTTCCGACAGCTTTAATTAAGAGGTATCAGGCAATGGCAGGCTGGCGACAGGCTACACAGAAAGTTAAACCCGGGATGAAAATCGCCGGCAAAGTGGTCCTGCTGGCCGCGCTGCGCTATGGCCCGGCAGGGGTTGCAGGCTGGGCGGTAAAATCGGTGGCGCGGCGGCCGGTAAAATTGCTGCTGGCTTTTGCGCTTGAACCCTTACTGAATCGCGTGGCGAGCAGATTCTCGAAGCGTTTTATGAAGTAACCCGTGCGCAAAATGCGATAACGGCGCTACAACCGCGTTAAGGCCGCGCGTATAGTTGGCGAAGGATTTAACAAAAACCAAAGGAAGGAACGATGTTAAAACAAACGGTTATCGCCGCTGCACTTGCCGCCAGCACACCGACTTTTGCCGCGGAGCACTGGATCGACGTGCGGATCCCGGAGCAGTATCAGCGTGAGCATATTCAGGGCGCGCTGAATATACCGCTCAGTGATATTCAGGCCGGAACCTTTTCGCCACTGGCTAAAGACGACACCCTTTATTTGTACTGCAATTCCGGGCGCCAGGCGACGCTGGCACAGGATGCATTACAGCAAATGGGTTACCAGCATGTCATTAATATGGGCGGCATCGCCAGTCTGAATAAGCCTGTTGTTACCTCCAAATAATATCTCCTGGCGGCGGGGTATTCGCCTCGCTGCCGTTGATATCTGCCGAAGTATCCCTTATCTCATATATCCTGTGAATAAATTTTCTGATTTCATGGCGGCACGGAATGACGATTGAACGATGGAAAAATGAACTTAACGCCCTCGTAAACCGGGGTATGGATCGTCACCTGCGGTTAGCCGTCACCGGGCTTAGCCGCAGCGGAAAGACGGCTTTTATTACCGCAATGGTGAACCAGTTGCTTAACGTCCACGCGGGCGCGCGGCTTCCATTACTCAGCGCGGTACGTGAAGAACGACTGCTTGGCGTTAAGCGCGTGCCCCAGCGTGATTTTGGTATTCCGCGTTTTACCTATGATGAAGGGCTGGCGCAGCTCTATGGCACGCCTCCCGTCTGGCCAACGCCTACACGCGGTGTCAGCGAGATTCGCCTCGCGCTACGTTTCCGCTCGCAGGATTCGCTGCTGCGCCATTTTAAAGAGACCTCCACGCTGTATCTGGAAATTGTCGATTATCCCGGTGAATGGCTGCTGGATTTGCCGATGCTGGCTCAGGATTATCTGAGCTGGTCGCGACAGATGCGCGGTCTCTTGCAGGGGCAACGTGGCGAATGGTCGCAGAAATGGCAGGCCATGTGTGAAGGGCTGGATCCGTTAGCGCCTGCCGATGAAAACCGCCTGGCGGATATTGCCGCCGCATGGACCGATTATTTGCATCAGTGCAAACGCGAAGGGCTGCATTTTATTCAGCCGGGGCGTTTTGTCCTACCCGGTGATATGGCCGGCGCGCCTGCGCTGCAATTTTTTCCGTGGCCCGATGTGGACGAAGCAGGGGAAGCCAGACTGGCGCAGGCGGGCAAGCACACGAATGCGGGTATGCTGCGCGAGCGGTATAACTACTATTGCGAACAGGTAGTTAAGGCGTTTTACAAAAATTACTTCCTGCGTTTTGACCGTCAGATAGTGCTGGTGGATTGTCTGCAGCCGCTCAATAGCGGGCCACAAGCCTTCAATGATATGCGTCTGGCGTTGACGCAACTGATGCAAAGCTTTCACTATGGACAGCGGACGCTATTTCGCCGTCTGTTCTCGCCGGTTATCGACAAACTGCTGTTTGCCGCCACAAAAGCGGATCATGTCACACTCGATCAGCATGCCAACATGGTATCGCTGCTCCAGCAACTGATTCAGGATGCGTGGCAAAACGCCGCGTTTGAAGGCATCAGCATGGATTGTGTCGGTCTGGCATCCGTCCAGGCAACGCAGAGTGGCGTGATTGACGTTAATGGCGAGAAAATTCCGGCCTTGCGTGGTCACCGACTGAGCGATGGTTCCCCACTCACGTTTTACCCCGGCGAGGTGCCGGCGCGCCTGCCTGGTCAGGCATTCTGGGAAAAACAAGGTTTTCAGTTTGAGTCCTTTCGTCCTCAGGCGTTAGATGTGGATAAACCATTGCCGCATATCCGTCTGGACGCAGCGCTGGAATTTTTATTGGGAGATAAATTGCGATGAGCGAACCCCTCAAACCGCGTATCGATTTTACCGGGCCGCTGGAAGCGGAGAGCGTCATGCAGGTCAAAGCGGCACAAACCTTTGGCGACGAACTGTCTGAAAATTTTGCCCCGGTCAATCCTGATGAAATGCGCGAAGAAGGTCCGGCAGAAGCTGTCGTGGAAGCGGCGCTGCAACCAAAACGCAGCCTGTGGCGCAAAATGGTGCTGGCCGGGATGGCGTTGTTTGGCGCAAGCGTTGTCGGTCAGGGCGTGCAATGGGCGATAAATGCCTGGCAGACCCAGGACTGGGTGGCCATGGGCGGATGTGCCGCCGGGGCTTTGATTGTCGGTGCGGGCGTCGGTTCCGTGGCGACGGAGTGGCGTCGTTTATGGCGATTACGTCAGCGGGCCCAGGCGCGGGACGAGGCGCGTGAATTGCTTCACAGTCACGGAACGGGGAAAGGGCGCGCATTTTGTGAAAACCTGGCGCGTCAGGCCGGGCTTGATCATGCGCATCCTGCGCTGCAGCGCTGGTATGCCGCTATCCATGAAACGCAAAACGACCGGGAAGTGGTCTCGCTGTATGCCCATATCGTTCAGCCGGTGCTGGATAACCAGGCTCGGCGAGAAATCAGCCGCTCGGCGGCTGAATCAACGTTAATGATTGCCGTCAGTCCGCTTGCGCTGGTGGATATGGCGTTTATCGCCTGGCGCAACCTGCGGCTGATTAACCGCATTGCCACGCTTTATGGGATTGAGCTTGGGTATTACAGCCGACTGCGTCTGTTTCGCCTTGTTTTGCTTAATATCGCCTTTGCCGGGGCCAGTGAAATGGTGCGTGAAGTGGGCATGGACTGGATGTCGCAAGATCTTGCCGCACGTCTCTCTGCCCGTGCGGCGCAGGGAATTGGCGCAGGTTTACTGACTGCCCGGTTAGGGATCAAAGCCATGGAGTTGTGCCGCCCGTTACCCTGGCTTGGCGATGACAAACCGCGGCTGGGTGATTTTCGCCGCCAGTTGGTGGTGCAGCTCAAAGAGACAGTGCAAAAAGGTAAAGCGTGATGGGCGATAAATTGCGCGCCGCGCGTTTAACTTTACGGCACAGCGCCCATTTTTCCACCGTGCTGTCAATATTTCTTGACAGACATCTTCCTGCCAGACAGTAACTGACATATCATCCTGGCATTAGTTGATTATGTAGGGTGATATTTTCATGCGTCTTGAAGTCTTTTGTGAGGACCGGCTGGGTCTGACACGCGAACTGCTGGATTTACTGGTGTTACGTGGCATCGATTTACGCGGAATTGAGATAGACCCTGTCGGGCGCATCTACCTGAATTTTGCTGCCCTGGAATTTAATACATTCAGCAGCCTGATGGCGGAAATTCGCCGTATCCCCGGCGTAACTGACGTGCGCACCGTATTGTGGATGCCTTCCGAACGAGAGCATCGTGCACTGAGCGCGGTGCTGGAGGCGTTGCCGGAACCCGTTTTATCGCTGGATATGAAAGGGAAGATCGAACTGGCGAACCCGGCCAGTTGTCAGCTCTTTGCGCTGGACCAGAGTAAATTGCGCAATCACAACGCGGTACAACTGATTTCCGGTTTCAATTTTACGCGTTGGCTGGAAAGCAACCCGCACAGCTCTCATAGCGAACATGTCGCCATTAATGGGCAAAACTTCCTGATGGAAATCACCCCGGTCCACCTGGAAGGAGAAACCGGAGAACCGGTTCTGACCGGCGCGGTGGTCATGCTACGTTCCACCGTGCGAATGGGTCGCCAGTTACAAAATCTTTCGCATCAGGATCTGGGGGCATTCAGCCAGATTATCGCTGTCAGTCCGAAGATGCGTCAGGTGCTGGAGCAGGCCCGGAAGCTGGCTACGCTCACCGCACCGCTACTGATTACCGGTGATACAGGTACCGGTAAAGATCTGCTGGCACGGGCCTGTCATCTGGCCAGCCCCCGGGCGGCAAAACCTTATCTGGCGCTAAACTGCGCCTCGATTCCGGAAGATGCCGTCGAAAGTGAACTGTTCGGTCATGCCCCGGAAGGGAAAAAAGGGTTCTTTGAACAGGCTAATGGCGGATCGGTGTTGCTGGATGAAATCGGCGAAATGTCGGCGCGTATGCAGGTTAAACTGCTGCGTTTTCTCAACGACGGGACATTCCGCCGGGTTGGTGAAGACCATGAAGTTCACGTTGATGTGCGAGTGATTTGCGCCACCCAGCGTAACCTGGTTGATTTGGTGCAAAAGGGCGTTTTCAGAGAAGATCTCTATTACCGTCTGAATGTTCTGACGCTAAATCTCCCACCATTGCGGGAGCGCCCGCAGGATATCATGCCGCTGACCGAGCTTTTTGTTGCCCGTTTTGCCGATGAGCAAGGCGTTCCCCGGCCTAAATTGTCAGCCGAACTGGGTAATGTTTTGACGCGCTATGGCTGGCCGGGCAATGTCCGTCAGTTGAAAAACGCAGTTTATCGCGCGCTTACCCAACTGGAGGGGTACGAACTCCGCTCACAGGATATCCTGCTGCCGGACTTTGATGCCGCCACCATGCCTGTCGGCGAAGATGCCATGGAAGGGTCGCTCGATGAGATCACCAGTCGTTTTGAACGCTCGGTGTTAACACAACTTTATCGTAGTTTTCCCAGTACGCGTAAGCTGGCTAAGCGCCTGGGCGTCTCGCATACAGCGATCGCGAATAAATTACGGGAATATGGATTGAATCAGAAAAAGGGCGACGAGTAGGATGCATGGCCCGGCAAACCGGATGTTGCCGGGCAGATTTTCTTAGCCTTTCAGCACTTCCAGTGCGGCAGCGTAGTCAGGCTCATTGGTGATTTCATTCACCAGCTGACTGAAAATGACGTTGTCGTTTTCGTCAATGACCACCACGGCACGTGCCGCCAGACCTTTCAGCGCGCCTTCGGAAATTCCCACACCATAGTTTTCCAGGAACTCAGTGTTGCGCAGTGTGGAGAGAGTAATGACATTGCTCAGACCTTCTGCGCCGCAGAAGCGAGACTGGGCGAACGGCAGGTCAGCAGAGATGCACAGAACGACAGTATCGTTTACGCCTGTTGCCAGTTCGTTAAATTTACGTACCGATGCGGCACATACGCCGGTATCAATGCTCGGGAAAATATTAAGAACTTTACGTTTACCAGCAAACTGGCTTAAAGCAACATCAGACAAGTCTTTCGCCACGAGAAAGAACGGTGCGGCTTTAGAACCGATCTGCGGAATCTTACCGGCAACGGAAACTGGATTACCCTGGAAATGGACAAGTTGTGACATAGATATCTTCCTGTTTACATATAGTTAACTTCGTCGCTAGTGTATTCTGAAAGCAAGGACCACGGCAAACCTAATTTCACATCTATAATCGTGGAAAGGGCGGCAGAGGAGAAAAGGATGAGAAGCGTTAAGGTTTATGATGAAACCTGGCCGTTACATACGCCTTTTGTGATCGCACGGGGTGCGCGCAGCGAGGCCCGGGTAGTGGTCGTTGAGCTGGAAGAGGACGGTGTCAAAGCTGTAGGAGAATGCACGCCATACCCACGTTATGGCGAAAGCGAGGCTTCGGTGATTGCGCAGATTATGACGATTCTACCGCAACTGGAAAACCGTCTGACCCGTGAAGAACTTCAGACATTGCTTCCTGCCGGCGCGGCGCGTAATGCCGTAGACTGCGCGCTTTGGGATCTGGAAGCCCGGCGACAGGGAATCACGCTTGGGCAGTATGTGGGGGTGACATTGCCCGCTGCAGTCACCACGGCGCAAACAGTGGTCATCGGCACGCCTGAACAAATGGCCGCCAGTGCATCAGCGCTGTGGGAGGCCGGTGCCAGACTACTTAAGGTGAAACTTGACGATCACTTAATCAGCGAAAGGCTGGTGGCAATACGTGCCGCTGCGCCGGAAGCGACGTTGATTGTTGATGCTAATGAGGCCTGGCAAAGTGAAGGTCTTGCCGCCCGCTGCCAGCTTCTGGCAGATCTTGGCGTGGCAATGCTCGAACAGCCGCTTCCGGCAGGCGATGATGCCGCGCTGGATAACTTTATTCATCCGTTGCCCATCTGTGCCGATGAAAGTTGTCACACGCAACGGGATCTCGCTGCGCTGGCGGGGCGTTATGAAATGGTTAACATCAAGCTGGATAAAACCGGTGGGCTGACAGAAGCGCTGGCCCTGGCCCGTGCGGCGCGAGAGCAAGGTTTTGGGCTGATGCTGGGGTGCATGATTTGCACTTCACGGGCAATAGCTGCGGCACTACCTTTGGTGGGTGAGGTTCGCTTTGCCGATCTCGACGGCCCCACCTGGCTTGCGGTGGATGTCGAACCGGCGTTGCAATTTACGCCGGGTCAGCTTCATCTTTCCGTATCATGATGCAATAGTGCGATCATCGCGCTAAGGTATTTCTCGCTGGCTTCATCGGCAGAAACTGGCGGGAACTCCATTGTGATGCAGTGCAAATCCATATCCGCACACCAACTGCCGAAAGAGCCTGGCGTTTCGTAACCCACACTGGTGACCAGCGGTAGATTAAACGCCTGCGCCAGCCACTGACCAAACGCACTATTACGCGGATCTTCCACACACGCCAGCGGGTCATGAAACGACACCACCCACGCCGGACGCAACTGGTGTATCAACTGGCATAATGCCTGGGTTTCCGGTTCTGAGCCGGGGGCGTCGCCAGTTGATAACACGACATCGCGCGCTTCGGCAGCACTATTCCAGCGATAAACCGTTTCGCCAGGTTTCCAGTTTGCGGCCGGGAAATTGCGATTCAAATCCACGCCATTAGCATTAGCACGCAGGCCAAGCTGGCAACCATCGGGATTAACGGCCAGCACCACGTGGTGGTGCCGCAGTTCTGGTTTCAGCGTACGTAAGGCGCAGGAAAGCGTCACGATAGAAGAATTTTCATCTCCGTGCGTTCCCGCGATGATTAGCCCGCTGGCGTGTGAGGCTTCGGTTGCCGGAAACCACATGAGCGGAGCACCTAACAGAGAACGTCCGTAATATTCGCTACCGGAAGGAAAAGTCCCCCGTTCCGGGCGTGGGCGTGAAGCAGGCATAGTCATCCTTTTTTGGGTTGGCTTATTGCAAGTGTCGGGCATATTTCTCGCCTGGGCAAATTATTGCTCTATTCCGGTAAAAAGGAATAGCCATCAACTTTCCATCGACGAAAATTTGCATTCGCTCGTTCTAAAACAAATAATTACCTCATCTTTCGCTTTGCTTCAAAACAGAAAAGGGGATCTCATGAAGCATCCTGTCTCGTTGCTCAGTTATGCGCTTTTACTCTGTGGTTTTTCCTCATCGCCCTGGGCAGCGGATGTTCCGCCAGGTACGGTACTGGCCCAGAAACAGGAGTTGGTTCGCCATATTAAAGACGAACCCGCGACGCTTGATCCGGCGAAGGCGGTAGGGCTGCCGGAAATTCAGGTCATTCGCGATCTTTACGAAGGCCTGGTGAATCAGAATGAGAAAGGTGAGATCATCCCGGGTGTAGCCACTCAATGGCAGACCAGCGATAACCGCGTCTGGACATTCTCCCTGCGTAGTAATGCAAAGTGGTCTGATGGTACGCCGGTCACCGCGCAGGATTTTGTTTACAGTTGGCAGCGCCTGGTCGACCCGAAAACAACGTCACCCTTTGCCTGGTTTGCAGCGCTGGCTGGTATCACCAGTGCCCAGAACATTATCGATGGCAAAGCCACCCCGGATAAGCTTGGCGTGACGGCGGTTGATGCCCATACGTTGCGGGTGCAACTCGATAAGCCGCTGCCATGGTTTGCGAACCTTGCAGCTAATTTCGCGTTTTACCCGGTGCAGAAAGCCAATGTTGAAAGCGGCCCGGACTGGACACGTCCCGGAAACCTGGTCGGCAATGGCGCTTATGTGCTGGAAAGCCGGGTGGTGAATGAGAAAATTGAACTCAAACCTAACACCCATTACTGGGACAACGGTAAAACCGTTATTCAGAAAGTGACGTTTGTGCCGATCAATCAGGAAACAGCGGCGACAAACCGTTATCTTGCCGGGGGGATCGATATCACTGAGTCGTTCCCGAAAAATCAGTACCAGAAATTGCTTAAGGATATTCCCGGCCAGGTTTACACGCCACCGCAGCTCGGCACCTATTACTATGCCCTCAATACGCAAAAAGGGCCAACAGCCGATCCACGCGTACGTCTGGCGCTAAGTATGACAGTTGATCGCCGCGTGATGGCTGAGAAGGTATTGGGAACAGGGGAAAAACCGGCCTGGCGATTTACACCGGACGTCACCGCAGGGTTTAAACCGCAGCCGTCGGCATTCGAAAAGATGAGCCAGGCGGAGCTTAATGCCCAGGCAAAAACACTTCTCCAGGCTGCAGGTTATGGGCCACAACGTCCGCTGGAATTGACGCTGCTGTATAACACCTCCGAAACGCATCAGAAAATCGCGATTGCGGTGGCATCGATGTGGAAAAAGAATCTGGGCATTGATGTCAAACTGCAAAACCAGGAATGGAAAACGTATATCGATAGCCGTAATACTGGCAACTTTGATGTTATTCGCGCCTCATGGGTGGGGGATTATAATGAACCGTCCACCTTCCTGTCGCTGCTGACATCCACTCACAGCGGCAATATCGCCCGTTTTAACGATCCGGCCTATGACAAGATTCTTAGTCAGGCTGCTCAGGAGACGCAGGCCGACGCCCGTAATGCGGATTACAATGCGGCAGAGAAAGTCATTGCCGAAAAAGCGCCAATCATCCCGGTCTATCAATATACCAATGGTCGTCTGATTAAGCCGTGGTTGAAGGGTTACCCCATTACTAACCCGGAAGATGTGGCTTACACCCGCACGATGTACTTGATAAAGCATTGATTTTATAAGCTCACTTGAGCAGTTATAGCGTTTTTCGACATCTCAACTGGCGCTGATGAAGCGCCAGTATCGCGTTGTTCGCATCAACCGATTCTGTCACTGAAAAGGGGGGCCAGCCGGGTTGCGTCGCGATGACGGGCCGGGAGGAACAGCAGGTGGCATCCACATTGGCGAAAGTCATGAATTTTTTATCGGCAAGTTGTGCAATTTTCAGTTCGGCATAACCTCTTGAATTTTCATGCCTGCTATGCACAAAAATTAGTGTGATGGCGGACATATATACGATTTTGGTCAAAAAATGGCCGAAAAGATGTGTTATAGTGATTATGTTTTAACCACATATGAGGATTATATGCACACCGAATTAGACCCCACTCAACTGGCAATTGAATATCTCCGTCGCGATAAAAGCGGATTAACGCCTGCGGAATACCTTAAGAAATTAAAACAACTCAGGCTGGAATTTGCGGATTTGCTGACACTCTCGCACAGCGAGCTGAAAGAAGAGATTGATTTTGCCTGGCGGATGGGCATCCACTAAATATCGCCCATCGTTGAAAAGCGCCCTCGCAAGGGCGCATTTTTTTGCCGCGAATTCAGGCTGCCAGCACTTTATTACGCCCACTGTTTTTTGCACGGTACAACGCATCATCAACACGCTTAAACAGGTCATCCAGTGACTCTCCCGCCAGGTGTCGAGCGACGCCAATACTCACAGTACAGCCTGGCAGTTGGGGTATATTGATACCGGCGACGGCTTCACGTAACTGCTCAGCGACGCCAATAGCGGTTTCCTCTGTCGTGTGAGGCAACAGTATAAGAAATTCTTCACCTCCCCAGCGGAAAACACAGTCTCCGCGTCGACAATGTTGCTCAAGCGTGCGGGACAGTTGTATCAGGACTTCATCGCCTTTCTGGTGTCCATACTGATCGTTGATGCGTTTAAAATGGTCGGTATCGACCAGCAACAGGCTGAAATCGAACGCAGTCGGCATAATGTGTTCGGTCAGATGGTAGAACTGTCGGCGGTTCAGCAAACCGGTCAGTAAATCACGGTGTGCGGCATATTCCAGTTCCTGCTCAAGACGTTTCTGCTCGGTAATGTCGTGGATGATGCATAGCATCAGTCGCTCATTATAGATTTCAACCGGGCCTGCATAGGTCTGGACATGGCGGGTAGAGCCATCTGCCAGTTTGTGCACAAAATTGAGTGGTCTGTGACCGCCAGGCAGATGAGCGATCTCCGCCATCACCGGCAAAATGCCACGTCCGAGGGTGTTGATTTCCCAGGTATGCTTTTGGCATATCTCATCGTAGGAGTAGCCGTAAAAACGTAATGCGGCGAGGTTGGCATCAACAATCAGGCCATCTCTGGCGGGATCAATAAGCAGGATGGGGGCAGAATTTGTATAGAAAAAGCGAGCATAAAAACCCTGTTTGCGTGGGCGGTACGGGGTTGAACGGCTGGCTTTAAGTCTGACGGGTGTTCCCGATGATATTCCTTCAAAAAGAATCACCTCGCCTACGTCACTGATTTCACGCAGAGATGCTTTACAACTCAGGCTAACCGCTTCGCCATCAATATGAACAGTCCAGACTTCGACAATATTATGCTGGTTCCTGAGGCCCGGCAGGTACATAGCTAAGCTGTGCTGCGCATAGGCGGAATATTTGCCGGTTCGCAATTCCCGTAATGAACCCTCGGCGGTCAATTTCTTTGCCGCTATGTTGGTGAAGAGCAACTCTTCACTTTCAGGTGAGACTACCCAGACCGGTGTCGTCAGCAGATTCAGCGCATCCAGGTGATCTGTCAGCATGGGTTTATCCCCTTATTTTGCGCGTCGCTTTCATTATTGTAACCTGGTGAATAATAGCTTTTTCGGCAGTTTTTTTATCAGGCTTGAGGAAAATCTAACGCAAAAAAAGGTGAATTGGTATGTATCGCTGCAATAAGAAACTTTTACTTTTGATTGATGGAGATATCTGAGAGGAAAAAAGGAGTATTTGCCACATTGTGAGTGATTGCCGGATGCCAGACTTCCCAACCATTACGTCCATTTTTTTTGACACGGTACATTGCGGCATCTGCTTTAAATTTGAGGTCCTGCACGGTATCCCCATGCTGGGGATAAAAACTGATGCCCACACTTAATGACACGTTAATGACATGGCCTTGCTCGTAAAATGGAAAATGAATCGTGTCTACCAGTCTTTTTGCCAGTGTGGTGATTTCTTCATCAATACAATCAGGTACCAGCAAAATAAACTCATCTCCCCCAAGACGCGCCAGCGTCATTTTTGCATTAACACATGTCGAAAGTCTTACGGCTACAGATTTCAATAATAAATCGCCAACGTGGTGTCCATAGGCATCATTGACCTGCTTGAAACGGTCAAGATCCATAAATAATAAGGCGAATCGCTGCCGCTGGGCTGCTGCACTGGCGAGGCATGCATCCAGTAAGACATCGAATTGAATACGGTTTGCCAGGTTGGTCAGGGGATCGAAATGGGCCTGCATCTCCAGTTGGTGATTCAACTGACGCAGGCTTTCTGTAAGTCGTGAGGTGCGGATTTGGGAATCAATGAGCGAAATAAACAACATGATTCCCAATACAATGAGCGTGGAGGTGGATACCCAGATTGAAAGGCCGGCTTCGCTCACGCTGGTATGCGTAGAGTAGTAGGCGGTGCTGCGAACAATAATTCCGCTGCTGTCTTTACCATTGCTGAACTCAACGGCGCTCATCGCCACATAATGCATTGCGCATATGGTAATGCCGAGGACGAGACCTGCGAAAACCCGAGAGATAAAGGCCCGGTGCTGATTGAACTGGCGAACAAAGGCAAGCCATAGCGAAAAGCCGGAGGCGAAAAAGGCAATGGTTACAGAGAGGACAAGACGCGGCGTATTCCAGTATAGAGTGACGTAATCGGTGAGGGCGGCCATACCGAGAGCGTGCATTCCCACTATACCCAGAGACAATAAACAGGTCGCCAGCATCAGGCGTCGAAAAGGGAGCATCTCTTCGCTAACTACTACATTAATGGCAAGTGTCGCGGCAATTAACGCAACGACAAAAGAAGCAATGGTCAACACCAGATCGTAATGCATCACAATGGGCATGCGCATTGCCAGCATACCCACAAAATGCATTGACCATATTCCCATGCCCAATGTCGCTCCGCCGCAGAATCGCCAGAAAAGTGCGCCGCGAGCTGAGGAAGAAAAAATTTTGCTGGCGCTATCCAGCGCCACGAATGAGGCAATGAACGCCACGACAAAAGAAATACCAATAAGAATAGGATCCCACGATACATAAAGCATTATGCATTTCACGCCCGCTAAAAAGAATGGGTTAATTGTAATTATTATTCTAGCAGCTAACCTGATGAATTTATGTTGTTGGAAGTATTTATTATTTATACTGCTATTTAAGCTAAATTAAAAGTAATTTATTATTATCGGCATTCGCGATAATAACTTTAGGAATGTGAATCATTGTAGCATGGCTTAAATATAAGTTAAGCTGTGTCATAAATTATGATGCAGGGGGTTTTACGCTGATTTTTATTCGATGGATCAGCTCTGGCATAACGAGTTATGTAGATTTCTTACCATTAATATTTGTACCTTCCCTTATTTTTGAATGATTACTCTGCGCTTAAGTCAAATTGCGGTGATGTAGAGCTTAACCTGAATCAGGATCAAATTCGAGATGAAAAAGTGAATGTCGAATGCTATAAGAATATTACCCCTCGTGATGTATTTATTGGTGCCCCATGCTTAAGAATATTAGTGTAAGAAGCTTTATATTATCGTTCCTGATTACCTCTTTTCTTATTATGGATTTTTTAGTGATCGCCATCTCAAAAAACATGGCCTTATTAACAGCAATTAGCGTGGTTTGGGTAGCGACTTTGGCTTTGCTTTGGTTGTATATGACTTATTATTTAGTCACGCCAATTAATACGGTGAAGAAAAGTATCGAAGAGGTGACTTCTGGCAATCTGTCGATTACGATTCCGGAATTTGGCAACAATTGCGCCGGACGCTTAATTCCGGGTATTAATAGCCTTTCTGCAAGCATTGCAGCGCTGGTTAATGAGATTCGTATTTCTTCACAAAATGCAATGGATCTCTCCGAGCAACTGGCATCGCGAAGCGGCGAACTGTCGGTTAAAACCGAAGAGCAGTCTGCGGCGCTGGTGCAAACTGCGGCCAGTATGGAGCAGATGGCCAGCAGTACCAAAAATAATGCCGAAAACACGCGGCTTGCCAGCACTCGGGCAAGTGACGCCAGTGCGAGTGCGCGTAGAGGTGGGGATTTAATGGGCCAGGTAGCTAAAAATATGCAGTCTATTACCGACTGTGCGGGCCAAATGGCAGATATTATCTCCCTTATTGATGGCATCGCTTTTCAGACAAACATTCTTGCGCTTAATGCTGCTGTAGAAGCAGCAAGAGCGGGGGATCACGGTAAAGGCTTCTCGGTTGTAGCTGGAGAAGTCAGGGGGCTGGCGCACCGCAGCGCGGAAGCAGCAAAAAATATCAAGACATTGATTGCCGTCACCACCGAAAACGTGACGCAAGGGGCAACAGTCGTCAGCGAGGCCGAACAGAATATGCATGAGATTGTTTCTGGTGCGAGTGTGGTCAGCAAGCTGATGGACGAGATTGCGGTATCGACCGTGGAACAAGAAAAAGGCATTTCGCAGATCACGCTTGCGCTGTCCGAACTTGAAAAAGTCACACAGAGTAATGTCACGATGGTCGAAGAGCTGGCTGGCTCTTCTGACATTCTGAAAAACCGGGTTATTGAACTGCAGGCACGTACGTCTAAGTTCCGCCTGGCAGAGAATCAGTTAACAAACGTTGATCCCGTAGCGACAGCCTTAACTACTCCTTCCGAAAACCGTAGCACTCGCCTGGTAAGCCCGGTCATGCGTAACCAGGAAAATTACTGGCATTCCTTCTGACTTTCAGGTCATCCTGCCTCTGGCCCGCGCATGCGGGCTTTTTTTAATATTTGTAACGAATTCAGCATGATGGTTGCTTAACGTGCACAGAGAGCTAGACTGACAACAACACTTATGTTGATTGTGGGGGCGCTGTGGAAGCGATCAAAGGAACGGATGTCGATATTCCGGATGCGGTTTTCGCCTGGCGTCTGGACGGAAAGGGTGGAGTCAAACCGCTGGAACCTGATGATGTGATTGATGCACAGCATCCTTGTTGGCTGCATCTGAATTATACCAATCCGGAGAGCGCGCAATGGCTGGCATCAACACCGCAATTGCCCAATAGCGTTCGTAACGCACTGGCCGGAGAAAGCCTGCGTCCACGTGTGAGTCGTGTAGGCGAAGGTACGCTTATCACGCTACGCTGCATTAACGGTAGCACAGACGAACGGCCGGATCAGTTGGTGGCGGTGCGTGTCTATATGGATGAACGAATGATCATCTCGACACGTCAACGTAAGGTTCTGGCGCTGGATGACGTAGTGAATGATCTGGAAGAGGGGACCGGGCCGGCGGATTGTGGCGGCTGGCTGGTGGATGTTTGCGACGCATTGACCGACCATGCCAGCGAGTTTATTGAAGAGTTACACGATAAAATTATCGACCTGGAAGACAACTTGCTTGACCAGGAGATCCCCCCCAGAGGTTTCCTCGCATTACTGCGTAAGCAATTAATTGTGATGCGTCGTTATATGGCGCCGCAAAGAGATGTTTTCGCAAGACTGGCCAGCGAGCGGTTGCCGTGGATGACCGACGATCAGCGGCGTCGTATGCAAGATATTGCAGACCGACTGGGACGTGGACTCGATGAAATTGATGCCTGTATCGCGCGCACGGCGGTAATGACCGATGAAATTACCCAGGTGATGCAGGAGTCACTGGCACGCAGGACCTATACCATGTCGTTGATGGCGATGGTCTTCCTGCCCAGCACATTTTTGACCGGGTTGTTTGGTGTCAATTTGGGCGGAATACCTGGCGGAGGCTGGCGATTTGGTTTCGCGCTTTTCTGCATTATGTTGGTCATCCTGATAGGGGGTGTTACCTGGTGGTTGCATCGTAGTAAATGGCTGTAAAATTTCACTTTTTTAACAAAAAATGAACATAAAAACGCCGTTTACTTTGAGCAATATCAATAAATGCCATACGCAACCAGTGCAATATTGCACTCGCAGGTGAATGCAACGTCAAGCGATGGGCGTTGCGCTCCATATTGTCTTACTTCCTTTTTTGAATTACTGCATAGCACAATTGATTCGTACGACGCCGACTTATAAGAGTCGGCTTTTTTTTGCCTCTCAGTTTGTCCGGTCTACCCTTAAAGGATGGCAATGCGAAAAAGGAGGCGAAAATGCGTACATTAACCCCACTGCGGATGAGCGACCCGATTCCAACAGATCCGGTTCCGGTGCCCGATCCCATACCAAAACCACAGCCCATCCCCGACCCGCCGTTCGACCCGGATCCACGACCGATTATCGATCCGCCGCCGCACAGATAAAAAAAGCCCTCTTTCGCAGAGGGCTGTTGGTTTATTTGATTTCGAGGATATCGAGACGGTTGGCCGTGAAGGCTCCCTCGTCCTCATCAGGCTGCCAGCCTGCAGGTTGTAAGGGGATTTCTTCACGATCGAAGGCGAGATCGCCGCCATCTACCACCGCAGAGCCGTGATGAATGGATTTGAAATCAAAAAGGTTGGTATCGCTCAGATGTGAAGGCACCACGTTCTGCATCGCGCTAAACATCGTCTCAATACGTCCCGGATAACGTTTATCCCAGTCGCGCAGCATGTCGGCGATAACCTGACGTTGCAGATTCGGTTGTGAACCGCACAGGTTGCAGGGGATGATAGGGAAGGCTTTCGCTTCAGCAAAACGTTCAATATCTTTTTCGCGACAGTAAGCGAGCGGGCGAATCACAATATGCTTACCGTCATCGCTCATGAGCTTCGGCGGCATTCCTTTCATTTTGCCGCCATAGAACATGTTCAGGAATAACGTCTGCAAAATGTCGTCACGATGATGGCCCAGCGCGATTTTTGTGGCACCCAGTTCGGTGGCCGTACGGTACAAAATACCACGACGCAGGCGTGAGCAGAGTGAACAGGTGGTTTTCCCTTCCGGAATTTTATCTTTTACGATCCCGTAGGTGTTCTCTTCTACGATCTTATATTCAACACCCTGCTGGTCCAGGTAGGCTGGCAGAATGTGCTCCGGAAAACCCGGTTGCTTCTGATCGAGGTTTACCGCCACAAGGCTGAAATTAACAGGTGCGCTTTGTTGCAGGTTACGCAGGATTTCCAGCATGGTATAGCTGTCTTTGCCGCCGGAGAGACAGACCATGATGCGGTCGCCTTCTTCAATCATATTAAAATCGGCAATCGCTTCGCCCACATTACGACGCAGACGTTTTTGCAGCTTGTTCAGATTGTATTGTTCTTTCTTGGTAATATCTTGATTTTGCGACATGAAAAAAAGCTCAATTCAGGTGTTCAACGTCAACCAGGCGCGGCATGGCCAACAGATACGGGCACTAAAGCGAGATTGTAGCAATGCTTGACGACGAATACAGAATTTTTATCGCGGATGATGGCAGGGATCAGTGCCGTTATTAGCCCGGCGTAGCGTAGCCACCGATGATAAACCAGCTGAGAAACGCGACTGCGACGATAAATACGATGATAGGGAAAGCAATACCCACTCTCATAACTGTTCTCTAATGCCTGAGGTGAAAAAGCAGGAGAGAACATTACCCAAAGCGGATCGGCTGTGCAAATGTTATCACGCGAAAAGCGGAATATTGCTTACTGGACATCGCAGGATGACTGTTTTTATCGCTTTTTGACTGTTTTAACGTAAGAGGAAAGAGTATTGCCGTTACGTTGAGAGCACATAACGGCGGACAAAGACGGTTACTCAGGATCTGCGGTTAGTCAGCACAAGGCTGAACTTCTTCCATTGGTTTTCGCGTTGGCGTTGCAGGCTCCAGTGAATCTGCATCGTGCGGCGAGTTCTGCTTAATTTCATTCAATTGTTCTCAATTGCAAAGGAATAGTCAGACAGGTGTTCAGGTCTGACGATGAGTATGGCTGAGTTATTTGACAGTTTTATATCAGCGATGTCTGTTATGGCGGGATTTTCAGTGAACAGGCGAGTTTTTTGCAGATAATGTGAGGAAGTGCCCGTCCTTCAGACCACTTTCTGTTCCGGGAATTTGCCTTTTACTACGCCATCATAGTAGCGGCCTTTTGATACAACCGTCAGAAATACGGTGAAAATTCTTTCCGGCACGCCGTGGTACTGCAATGCGCTTTTATCATTAAAGCGGACTTCCAGCGTATTTGTGCGCTCATCGTAGCCAATGGACGCAATACGGGAGGATTTTACGGGATGGTGTCGCATGCGGGTGTCCTTTACAACTCGGCGCGGGGAAGGTCTATCATCCACCAGATGCGCGGTCTGTTGCAAGACGCACAGAAACAAAAAGCCTGCAAATATGCAGGCTTTTTGTTCGGCTTATCCCATTATTCTGTCGAACTTTTTTCCGATTTACCCGCCATTTGGGCGAGGAAGTCATAGCGTTTTTGCAAATCGGCGGCGGCATCTTTCCAGAGTTGTTCTGCCACCTCCGGTTGCTGGGCGTTGAGGCGTCTGAAACGTTGCTCGTTGAGCAGCGTTTCGGCCAGCGCATCGGACGGCGGACGGGAATCGAGTGCCAGCGGCAATTTGCCTTCATCCGCACGGCGCGGGTCGAAGCGATAAAGTGGCCAGAAGCCGGTTGCCGTGAGTTGACGCATCTGATCATGACTTAACGCCAGATCATAGCCATGTTCCTCACAGGGACTATAGGCAATGATCAACGACGGGCCAGGATAGGCTTCTGCCTCCTGAATCGCTTTGACCGTCTGGTTGAGCTGCGCGCCAAGTGAAATCTGCGCAACATAAACATGACCGTACATCATCATGCTGACGCCAAGATCCTTACGTGCCTTACGCTTGCCATGTTCGCCAAACTTGGTGACTGCACCCAGCGGCGTGGCTTTCGATGCCTGACCACCGGTGTTGGAATAACACTGGGTATCCAGCACAAGAATGTTGACGTTCTCGGTCAGGCTCAACACATGATCGAGGCCGCCAAAGCCTATGTCATAGGCCCAGCCGTCACCGCCAATCAGCCAGATAGATTTCTCGACCAGCGCATCGGCATCGGTCAACAACGCTTTGGCTTCCTCGACACCGGCCAGCGCCTGACGCAGCGCAGCAACCTGTTCACGACGCACTTCCGGAGTCGCGTCGGCATGCAACGCATCATTGAGTTCGCCCGGAATGCGCCCGGAGAACTGTTCCAGCAGGCGCATCACGCGTTTGCGGTGCTGATCGACGGTCAGGCGAAAGCCCAGACCAAACTCGGCGTTATCCTCAAACAGGGAGTTTGCCCATGCCGGGCCACGTCCTGCCGCATCGGTGGTATACGGCGTGGAAGGTAAGTTACCGCCATAAATCGACGAACAACCGGTAGCGTTAGCAATCAGCAAGCGATCGCCATACAGTTGGGTCAGCAACTTGATGTACGGCGTTTCACCACAGCCGGAACAGGCGCCGGAATATTCAAACAGTGGGCTAATAAGCTGCGAGGTACGAATATCGATACGTTCCAGTTTGCTGCGGTCAACTTCCGGCAGATTGAGGAAGTAATCGAAATTCACTTTCTCTTCTTCTACGTGCTCCAGACGCGACAGCATATTGATGGCTTTAATGTCCGGGTTCTGACGATCTTTGGCCGGGCAAACTTCCACGCACAGGTTGCAGCCGGTGCAATCCTCTGGCGCTACCTGTAATACATACTTCTGGCCGCGCATATCGCGGGATTTTACATCCAGCGAATGCAGACTTGCCGGGGCATGCTCCATCGCCTCCGGTGAAACGACTTTGGCGCGAATAGCTGAATGTGGGCAGGCCGCAACGCAGTGGTTACATTGCGTACAGAGTTCCTCTTTCCAGACAGGGATCTCTTCGGCGATATTGCGTTTCTCCCAGCGCGTGGTCCCCATCGGCCAGGTGCCGTCTGGCGGCAGCGCAGAGACGGGCAGGGCGTCGCCCAGACCTGCCAGCATGGCGGCTGTGACGGTTTTGACAAAATCGGGTGCGGCATCGGAGACCACCGGCGGACGGTGCGCGCTGGCAGGATTTACCTGCTGCAACGGAACTTCAAACAGCGATTCGCGCGCCATCGCCAGTGCCTGCCAGTTGCGTTCAACCAGTTCCTGACCTTTATTGCTGTAACTTTTTGCAATTGCGCCCTGCAACTCTGCCAGCGCGCTGTCACCCGGCAGGATCCTGGTCAGATGGAAGAAGGCCATCTGCATAACCGTGTTGATACGCGCGGCCAGTCCACATTCGCGGGCAATTTTCGCTGCGTTAATGACGTAGAAATGGGCTTGCTTCTGGTTCAGCACGGCCTGGACTTCCTGCGGAAGTCGATCCCACACTTCGTCCGCATTGTACGGGGTATTGAGCAGGAAAATGCCGCCGGGTTTCAGGCGCTCCGCCATTTGGTATTTATCAATAAATTGCAATTGATGGCAGCCAACGAAATCCGCCTGTGATACCAGATAAGCCGAACGAATCGGATGTTCACTGACGCGCAGGTGCGACACTGTCAGGCCGCCCGCTTTTTTGGAGTCGTAAACAAAATACCCCTGCGAATACCATGGGGTTGAATTACCGATGATTTTGATGTTGTTCTTGGTGGCCGAAACACTTCCGTCACTGCCAAGTCCATAAAACAGGGCTTCCAGCCGGGATTTTGAGGGCAACGTGTTTTCCGGCAAGGGCAGCGACAGGTTTGTCACGTCATCATAAATCCCGACGGTAAAACGCGGTTTAGGTTTGTTGGCACGCAACTCATTGAAGACGGCCAATACACAATCCGGGCCAAACTCTTTGGATGACAAGCCGTAGCGTCCACCGATAACACGGGGCAGCGTTTCACGTTCACCATGGTTAAAGGCTTCTGCAAGTGCGGTCATCACGTCCAGATAGAGAGGTTCAGCCAGTGCGCCCGGCTCTTTTGTGCGGTCGAGTACGGCAATAGTTTTTACCGACTCCGGTAAGACGGAAAGCAGATGCTGTGCGCTGAACGGGCGAAACAGACGCACTTTCAGTACGCCGACTTTCTCACCTTGGGTGAGCAGTTCGTCCACGACCTCTTCACAGGTACCAATTGCCGAGCCCATCAGGATAATAACGCGCTCAGCCTGAGGATGTCCGTAATATTCAAACGGTTTGTACTGACGTCCGGTGGCGGTTGCAAACGCATCCATAGCCTGCTCAACGTGACTATAGACGGCGTTGTACCAGGGGTTGGTCGCTTCGCGCGACTGGAAAAAGGTATCCGGGTTGGCGGAGGTACCGCGAATGACCGGGTGTTCCGGATTAAGCGCGCGCGAACGGTGGGCATCAATATCGTCCTGCGGCATCAGGGTGCGGATCGTGTCGTCAGAGAGCGGTACAATCTTGTTGATTTCGTGCGAGGTGCGAAAGCCATCAAAGAAATGAATAAACGGCACACGGCTTTTCAGTGTCGCGATATGTGAAATCAGCGCAAAGTCCTGCGCTTCCTGAACACTACCCGCACAGAGCATGGCACAGCCAGTCTGTCTGACGGCCATCACATCTGAATGATCGCCAAATATTGAGAGCGCATGGGTGGCAACCGTACGGGCCGCCACGTGCAATACGAACGGTGTGAGCTGACCGGCGAGTTTATACAACGTCGGGATCATCAGTAACAGACCCTGCGACGAGGTAAAGGAGGTGGAGAGGGCGCCCGTCTGCAGCGCACCGTGTACCGCAGCAATGGCCCCGGCTTCTGATTGCATCTCCACAACGCGTGGCGTATCGCCCCAAACGTTTTTTAGCCCATTTCCGGCCCAGGCATCTGCCTGCTCAGCCATGGTTGAGCTTGGTGTAATGGGATAGATGGCGATAACTTCACTGGTACGGAACGCCACCGAGGCGACCGCGCCATTACCGTCAATAGTAATCATATGGAAACTCTCATTGCTTAAATGTCAGTTTTAAAGCGACGTTATGCGTGCATTGCGACTCTCTGGAGCCGCGCAGTTACAGGCATTTTTTATTTAATAGGTTTATCGGGTTTATTCAGGTGTCCCTTCGCTTCATTTTCAGGGGGATGGCTCGTGGTTCATCCTTTCCTCATGCCTGTTGCCCCTCTTCACCATGCTTTACGTCAGTATAGACAGCCAGAGGCCGAAGGTTTTTGATCTCATGGGCTTTAGCGGTAGTTATCAGTCTGATAAATGTATTCTATTCGGTCGTTCGGGCTCTGGTGGCAACCACTTGAGCATATCGTGTTATGTTCATTCACCCGCAAAATAGCGCAATTTTGTTATCGCCATTTTCCCGTGAGTAGCACTACTGCGTTTTGCCGGGGGTTATGTGAATCCCTGTGACGCACAACAGGGAAAAAATTTTTTTTGAGCCCTTGAAAAACGGTATTCAGGGCTTATTTTAATCAGCGGACAAGCCAGGCTTGCCTTTAACTTGAACTTTTGAATCCAACATTCAGGAGGTTAATTTATGGCACTCAGAACCTTGTCAGCACTTCCGGGCTTTTCTGATTCTGTCTTTGCTGACCGTTTCAACCGTATCGACAAACTTTTTAGTCAGTTAACCGGGGATTCGCCTGTTTCGGCGTTACCCGCCTATGACCTGAAAAAAGTTGATGAAAATAACTATCTCCTAAACGTAAGCGTTCCAGGCTGGAAAGAAGACGAGCTTGAAATCGAAACCGTGGGCGGCACTCTCCATATCTCGGGTAAACGTGCTGTTAATGACTCCCAGGATGAACAAGGGTGGATTTACCGAGGCATACGCCGTTCCGATTTTCGTTTAAGTTTCTCGTTACCAGAGCATGCGAAGGTCAGTAATGCAAAACTGGAAAGCGGGCTTTTAGAAGTGACTATCTATCAGGATATTCCTGAACATGAAAAACCGCGGAAAATCGCCATTGAGAACAGTCAAAAAGTTATTGAGCATCAAGCTGGATAATTTCCGTTAATATTTTGCCTGTCGCAGGCCCGCTCAGGCGGGCCTTTTTTGCAGGCGGACGCCAGATAGGCCGCGCAATTAACGGGGATCCGCCGGTGCCGTTTCGCCCGCATAATTTTTCCGCCCATGCAGTTGTTCACAGCTTCCTGGATACGTTTAAACATCGCATACAACTTTTTACTTTTGCTCCAGCAATATAGCCGCTGCATGTTACCAACATACAGGGTCATTGATGATGGGTAAGACGTTAAGAACGGCGTGGTTTTTACTGATTTTGTCATTGGGTTCGGCCGCAGCTTACACAGAACAGCCTCCGGTTCTTTTGCAGGGGCACAATAATGTCGTCCGACATTCCTCCGGGGAGGGTGATATTGCCGAAAATCCTGATGAACATGTCAGAGAATCAATGGAACAGTTCTTCCGTAAGGCACATCGCTGAACGCGAGTGTAAAAAGTCTTAGAGAACCTGTCCCTCTGACAGGTTTTTTATTTCCGACTTGACCAATCGCGCACGATCGTCCCACTACGCAGCACATGAATCGGAATCTTTTTTATCTCCAGAACCTGCCAGCCATGCCGTTGACCAACGCATTGCGGTTTACTATTTTGCGTTTGCGCAAAAAAATAGCATCAAAATGTTTCCAGAACGCATAAAGGTGCGGTTGCGCTCTCGACGTACCGCGCTGTGCTGCCTATGATGCTTAGGTTTTGCTAAATCATTGGGGGATGAGAAATGCGTTCAGCGTTTTGGGTAGGGTGTGCTGTGTTATTACTCTCTGCATGCAGCAGTGAACCCGTACAGCAGGCAACGGCCGCACATGTGGCGCCGGGGTTACGCGCGTCCATGTCCAGCAGCGGCGAGGCGAATTGCGCAATGGTCGGTGGGTCATTGTCTGTCGCACGTCAACTGGATGGATCTGCTATCGGAATGTGCGCGCTACCTAACGGCAAACGTTGTAGCGAACAGTCGCTTGCCGCCGGAAGTTGTGGCGCTTACTGAGCCTGGTCTGCCTGGGTGTAAATCAAGGTTTGATCGGCGGTTGTCAGCGTAAGCTGGCCATCGGTTAGATCGACCTGCGCACCTTCACTGAGCATTTTACCGATGACATTGTCCAGCGCGTTGCGCTGGGCATCAGCACACATCATCCGCGTCATCGCCATCTTTTTCACCGTCAGCGTGCCTTCGGATAATTTCCCCTGACCCGTAAAGCGATTGCACATGCTGCCAGAGACAAGCATTTTAGCGTCGAAATGGATTTCTGCCGGATGCTCGCCCTTATCGACGGCTTGTCCGTTTACTGTTTCCAGCACGAAGCGGTGCTGTGCAAGCTGTGTCTCGTTTACTGAATTTTTACTCACACCGTGGCTTACGCAACCGGATAGCAGTGCGCTAAAGGCTAACAGGGTAATGATCCTTTTCATCTGGTCCTCAAAGAAAATCAACATAACGGCAGGATAGTAACAGACTGCGGTAATCTGATATTGGCAGGAATTGTCTTAAAGGGTTCCCTTCGCAGGAAGGGAACCACAGCGTTTACACCAGCGCGTTTGGACAGGTTTCGCCGTTTTCAAGCTGACGCAGATTATTCAGTGTGGTTTCAGAAATACTGATCAGCGCTTCTGCCGTCAAAAATGCCTGATGCCCGGTAAAGAGCACGTTATGACATGCCGACAGGCGACGGAAAATATCATCCTGAATGACGTCGTTAGATTTGTCTTCAAAGAAGAGATCGCGTTCGTTTTCGTACACATCCATTCCCAGCGAACCGATTTTCTGGTTTTTCAGTGCCTCAATTGCCGCTTGTGAATCGATCAGACCGCCACGGCTGGTGTTCACGATCATGACGCCATCCTTCATTTGATCGAAGGCCGCGTGGTTAAGCAGGTGGTAGTTCTCCGGCGTTAGTGGGCAGTGCAGAGAGATAACATCGGACTCAGTAAAGAGGGTCGTGAGGTCGACATATTCTACGCCTAACTCAAGTGCGGCAGCGCTCGGGTAAGGATCAAAGGCCAGCAGACGCATACCGAAACCTTTCAGTATGCGCAGAGCGGCGACGCCAATTTTCCCGGTACCAATAACACCGGCCGTTTTACCGTGCATAGTAAAGCCCGTCAGACCTTCCAGAGAGAAGTTGGCGTCACGGGTACGCTGATAAGCGCGGTGAATGCGGCGGTTCAACGCCATCATCATACCGACAGCATGCTCTGCCACGGCTTCGGGAGAATAAGCCGGAACACGGACGACTTTTAGTCCTAACTCTTTTGCCGCATCCAGGTCGACGTTATTGAAGCCGGCACAACGTAGCGCGATGAATTTCACGCCATGCTTTTTCAGCTCTTCCAGGACCGGGCGACTGCCGTCATCATTAACAAAAATGCAGACGCCCTCGCAGCCATTAGCCGTTTTTGCCGTTTTCTCGGTAAGTAGAAAGTCGAAAAATTCAATTTCGTAGCCGAATTGCTCGTTTACGTGCTGCAAATACTTTTTATCGTATTGCTTTGTGCTGTATACCGCGAGTTTCATAAGACTTTCTCCATTAGATTTGTCACCACATTAGCATGATTAAAATAATCGTGTAAATACTAAAAAATATTTGATAAACAGAGACATATAAAACAGTTTAAAACATCTACGCTTAAAAGGGGCAACGACTTCACCTGTCAGGCTAAACATGCCACAATAATGGCCAGAATCGGCTTAATTATACGCAAAATCAGGATATTAACTGCCCATGAAGGGTAAATACAAAGCCGCAATCGCACTGCTACTGCTGTTTATTTTGCTGCCGCTGACGCTGCTGCTTACGCTCGCGTATTGGGTGCCCACGCTCGCAGGCATCTGGCTACCAGCCGGTACGCGTATTGTTTTTGAAGACAGCCCACGTTTTACCCGCCATTCGTTGGAAATCCCTGATCTGCATTATCTGATTGAGGATTGTCCTCTGGCGCTGGTCAAAAATGCGCAACTGACGCATCCGAGTCGCTGGAAGCTCGAAATAGGGTCGTTGGACATCAACACGGCCTGTCTGGCAAAACTTCCCGAGACCGAACCGTCTCCTGCCGCGCCGACAACCCTGGCAGAATGGCAATCCATGCTACCTAAAACGTGGATTGATATTGACCGCTTCACCGTCTCGCCCTGGCAGGAGTGGCAAGGGAAAATCTCGCTCGCGTTATCCGAAGAGGTTCAGGTGCTCCACTATGACGGCGCGCAGGTTTCCTTCAGGGCCCGTCTGCGCGGACAGTTGCTCACGCTGACGCAAATGCAGTTGCGTCTGATCGAGGGCGAGCCGCCCGTCACGCTGGGCGGCGAGTTTATCCTGCCAAATGTACCTGATGGCATCCCGGTTAATGGTCATGCCCGCACCACGCTTACGCTGCCGACGGAACCATTGCTGGTCGATGCCGATCTGGAGTGGCGTAATAACGAAGGGCAGCTGCTCATTACCGCACGCGACAATCCAGAACCTATTTTGGATTTGCCCTGGCAGGCGACACGGGAACGTTTGACCATTAGCGATGGTCGCTGGAACTGGCCTTATCAGGGTTTTCCCTTAAGCGGGCGCATCGGATTACGTATCGATGGCTGGCAGGATGGTTTGCAGAACGCAGAAATCAGCGGCCGCCTGAACGTCCTGACGCAGGGCGATGCCGGTAAAGGGAACGCAGTACTCACCATAGGGCCGGGGCGTCTGGATAGTGTGAACAGCGATATGCCGCTGCAACTGACGGGCGAAGCTAAACAGGGTGAGATGATTTTCTACGCCGTACTGCCTGCTCACCTGACAGGCGGGCTCAGCGACCCGAAACTGGCGTTTACGCCTGGCGCGTTGCTGCGCTCCAGTGGACGCGTGATTGACGCACTCAATATTGAT
The DNA here is from genome assembly GCA_901456055.1 of Phytobacter ursingii. Classification (GTDB taxonomy): domain Bacteria; phylum Pseudomonadota; class Gammaproteobacteria; order Enterobacterales; family Enterobacteriaceae; genus Phytobacter; species Phytobacter ursingii. The sequence goes on along the minus strand of CABDWT010000018.1, from coordinate 12,115 downwards.
GATGTTCGTTGGCCTCTGTCGGGCGTCAAAGTCACCAGAGCGGGCGTGGACGGGCGGTTACAGGCCATTCTCCGTGCCCATGAAAACGCGATGGGTGATTTTGTTTTACACCTTGACGGCCAGGCACGTGATTTCCTGCCAGACGATGGGCTGTGGCAATGGCGTTACTGGGGCACAGGTAATTTTACCCCTATGAGCGCCCGTTGGGATGTCAATGGACGGGGCGAATGGCGTGATAAAACTATTTTACTCAATGATTTGTCTACCGGTTTTGACCAGTTACAATACGGCACGATGCATGTTAGCTCGCCACGTCTGGTGCTAAATGAACCCGTGCGTTGGCTGCGTGATGCGGATCACCCGCTTTTCAGCGGCGGGTTAACCCTTGATGCCGGCAAGACTACCTTCACCGGCGGGAGCATCCTGCCGCCTTCAACCTTAACGTTTAACGTTGAAGGGAGCGAACCGACGATCTTCCAGTTCAAAGGCGATTTACGCGCGGAAAAAATAGGTCCGGTGCGGATAAACGGGCGTTGGGACGGTGAGCGCCTGCGGGGACAGGCATGGTGGCCGCGCCAGTCGCTGACGGTTTTCCAGCCTTTGGTTCCGCCCGACTGGAAGATGAATTTACTGGATGGTTCTCTTTATGCTCAGGTTGCCTTTTCCGCCGCCGCCGGGCAGGGTTTTGAGGCGGGTGGGCACGGCGTGCTGCGTGGCGGCAGCGCCTGGATGCCGGATAACCAATTCTCAGGCGTCGATTTCGTCCTGCCTTTTCGTTACCGCGAAGGAAACTGGCAACTGGGGACGCGCAAACCGGTATCGTTGCGTATTGGTGAAGTTGTCAATCAGGTAACCGCACGTAATATTGCTGCTGATTTACAGGGCAATTATCCCTGGAGTGAAGAAAATCCCTTACAGTTGAGTGACGTCAGTATTGATGTCCTGGGCGGAAAAGTGACGATGAGTCAGTTGCGTTTACCGCAACACGATCCGGCGCTGCTACGCTTGCGTAATATCTCATCAAGCGAGTTAATCAGCGCCATTAACCCTAAACAGTTCGCGATGTCCGGTCCTTTCGACGGCGCGCTACCGCTATGGCTGGATAATAACAGCACATGGATTATCAAAGACGGCTGGCTGCATAACCCCGGTCCCATGACCTTACGGGTTGACAAAGACACGGCTGACGCTCTGGTGAAAGATAATATAGCGGCCGGTGCGGCAATCAACTGGTTGCGCTATATGGAGATATCACGCTCCTGGACGACGCTCAATCTGGACCGTCAGGGCGTATTGAAAATGAAGGCGGCCATTAAAGGCACCAGTTTTGTGGAAGGAAAGAGTAATACGGTGAACCTGAACTATGCCCACGAAGAGAATGTCTTTGAGTTATGGCGCAGTTTGCGCTTCGGCGACAATCTTCAGTCTCTGCTAAAACAAAAGGCAAAGTTACCCGCGGTTCCCTGTGCGAATGGAAAAAAGTGTGAGGATAAACAATGAAAACGCTGCCAGTGATAACGATGACAATGATGCTGGCTGCTTGTACGCCGCGGATTGAGGTGGCTGCACCGAAAGAGCCGATCACCATCAATATGAATGTGAAGATCGAGCATGACATCAATATTAAAGCAGATAAGGAAGTGGAGACGCTGCTGGAGAAACAGAACCAGTAAGGTGTTTCCTGTGCCTGTAAATAAAAGGCCAGACTCGATCCCCTCACATATTCTTATCAAGGAGTGATGATGACCCTTTACCAGATAAAGCCCGCGTTTCAGGCCTTATTAAGGCCGCTGATGTTCTGGCTGAACAGGCGTGGCGTCACCGCCAATCACGTTACGCTATCCGCAATGGTGCTTTCCCTCATCACGGGCACGGCGCTCATTATCCACCCTCAGCCCGGATTATTCCTCCTTCTGCCCGTGGTGTTGTTTGTACGGATGGCGCTCAACGCGCTGGACGGTATGCTGGCGCGTGAATGCAACCAGACATCGCGTCTGGGGGCCATCCTCAATGAGACGGGCGATGTGATTTCCGACATCGCGCTTTATTTGCCTTTTATTCTGCTACCACAAAGCAGTGTACTGCTGGTGTTGATCATGGTGTTTTGTGCGCTGATGGCCGAGTTTTGCGGCGTGCTGGCGCAAACCATTAACGGCGTGCGCAGTTATGCCGGTCCGCTGGGCAAAAGCGACAGAGCGCTGGTGTTTGGTGCATGGGGGCTGGCGCTGTCGGTATGGCCGCAGCTTGTTGCCTGGAATAATGTCGTATGGGGTGTCGCAATACTGTTGTTGTTATGGACGGTTGTTAATCGCTGTCGCAGCGCAGTGCGCGAGGAGGAAGTGAAATGATGCTACTTGAAAAATCACTTGCCGCCATTTTTGCCCTGTTGCTGATTGCCACCGTCATCAACGGGTTGCTGGTGTGGCTGCGTCCGGCTAAAGACTGGCGAGAGCTGACATTACGTATTCGCACCTGGTGGGTGATCATTGTCCTTTTTTCCCTCGCATTACTCAGCCCAAACTGGCTGGCACTGACGTTCTTCGCGCTGGTCAGCTTTATGGCGTTAAAAGAGTTTTTGACGCTGGTGCCTTCCCGCCAGTCCGACCGCATGCCGCTGTTATGGATGTTTATTGCTATTCCCCTTAACTACTGGCTGATAGGTATCGGCTGGTACGGCATGTTTGTAGTGTTTATCCCTGTCTACGTGTTCCTTTTTTTACCGGCGCGAATGGTGATTGCCGGGGATACTCAGGGCTTTTTACGTACCGCTTCCCAGTTACACTGGAGTCTGATGACCACCGTGTTTGCCTTCAGCCATGTCGCGTTTTTACTGGTGTTACCGGCGGATGGAATGCAAACCGGCGCGCTGTTGGTGCTGTTTTTGGTCGGCCTGACCGAATTTAACGACATTGCGCAATACCTGTGGGGCAAGTCGCTTGGTCGCATCAAAGTGATACCAAAGGTCAGCCCAAACAAAACCCTGGCGGGATTGCTGGGTGGGGTGGCGACAACGGCACTGGCGGCAACAATATTGGGGCCGCTGCTTACGCCGTTAAGTTGGCCGATGGCGCTGTTGGCCGGGATTATTATCGGTGTTACGGGGTTTTGTGGCGACGTGGTGATGTCTGCTATTAAACGTGATATCGGCGTCAAAGACAGCGGTACGCTGCTGCCTGGCCACGGTGGCATTCTTGACCGACTGGACTCGTTGATTTTTACCGCCCCGGTCTTCTTCCATTTTGTTCACTATTTCTGCTACTAACCTATGATGACACGACTGCTCCGTACCCTGTTTACGCTGTGTATCGTCTGGCCGGTCATCTGGCTGTGGCTTGGGCTGCGCGTCCGCCACCGCGAGCGCCTGCCGAAGGATGGTCCTTCGATAATCGTGGCCAATCACAACAGCCATATGGATGTTTTCGCCTTGCTTTCGCTCTTTCCGCTGCGTTACCAGGCTTCTATTCATCCGGTTGCTGCCGCGGATTATTTTCTTCGGGATAAACGTATGGCCTGGTTTGCACTGAATATCCTGAACATCATTCCGATTTCAAGAAAGGGCGGTGACGCCGATCCGCTGGCGCAATGTGAACAGGCGCTGCGTGAAGGTAAAACACTGATCCTGTTTCCGGAAGGGACGCGCGGTGAGCCGGGCGTTCTTGCGCCATTGAAATCCGGAGTGTGGCATTTGAGTCAGCGCATGCCGGAGGTGCCCATTATCCCTGTTGGGTTGCACGGTACTGAGCGTGTGATGGCGAAAGGTAATCGCATCCCTTTGCCACTGTTTATTGATGTCAATATTGGTGACGTACTGAGTACGCATCCGGAGAAGAAAACGTTTATGGACGACCTGGAGCAAAGACTGACGGCGCTTTTGCAACCCACGCAAGGACATCACCCCCATGACTAATTCCCGCATACCCGACGAACGGCAGTTTCTGACCAGTGATAATACAGAACTGTTTTATCGCCACTGGCCTGCACAAGAAGCCAGTTCAACGCCAAAAGTGATGGTCCTGTTTCATCGTGGGCATGAGCACTCAGGGCGTTTGCAACATATTGTTGATGAGCTGGCGATGCCGGATACCGCGTTTTATGCCTGGGATGCCCGAGGTCATGGTCGCTCACCGGGGCAACGCGGTTACAGCCCGTCGCTCGCGCGTTCGGTGCAGGATGTTGACGAGTTTGTGCGTTTCGCCGCCGCAGATAGCCAGGCCGGGATGACGGATGTGGTCGTCGTGGCGCAAAGCGTCGGGGCGATTCTGGCGGCGACCTGGGCGCATGATTATGCCCCGGACATTCGTGGTCTGGTACTGGCGTCACCGGCGTTTAAGGTCAAATTGTATGTGCCGTTTGCTCGCCAGGGGCTGGGATTGATGCACCGCCTGCGCGGCCTTTTCTTCGTCAACTCGTATGTGAAAGGCAAGTATCTGACGCACGATCCCGAGCGGGTGGCGAGTTTCAATAAGGCTCCGCTGATTACCCGGCCAATTGCAGTGAATATTCTGCTCGATCTCTACAAAACGGCTGAGCGAGTCGTCAGCGATGCCAGCGCCATTACGCTACCTGTGCAGTTGCTGGTCTCCGGGGAAGATTACGTTGTGCACCGCCAGCCGCAGATCGATTTTTATCAGCGCCTGCGTAATCCGCAGAAAGAGCTGCATGTGCTGCCGGGTTTTTATCATGACACCTTAGGCGAAAAAGAGCGGCATCTGGCATTCGATAAGATGCGCTGTTTTATTGATACCTTATATGCCCGTCCCGTGCAGCGTTTTGATTACAGCCAGGAAGATCGCTGGAGCCCCGGCGCCGATACATGGCGCATACTGAGCGGTGGCCCTGCGCCGTATTCGCTCGATGATCTCTCTTATCGCAGTTTGCGCTACGGGATGAAAGTGCTGGGCACGCAGTCCACGGGGGTGCGTCTGGGATTTGAGACCGGTTTCGATTCCGGCAGTACCCTGGACTACGTCTATCGCAACCAGCCTCAGGGCAGCAGTGCGTTGGGGCGTCTCATTGATAAAAACTACCTGAATAGCGTGGGCTGGAAGGGGATCCGCCAGCGTAAAGTCCATCTGCAGATGTTAATTCAGCAGGCTGTTGCACGGTTAACAGAGCAGGGTAGCGAGGTCCGGGTCGTGGATATTGCCGCCGGGCATGGACGCTATGTGCTTGATGCTCTGGAAGGCGAAGCGGCGGTGAGTGAGATCCTTCTGCGTGATTACAGCGAACTAAACGTTGCGAAAGGTAAGGAGATGATCGCCTCTCGCGGTATGGCGGGCCGTGCGCGATTTGAGCAGGGGGATGCCTTTAATAGTAATGAACTGGCGGCACTGGAACCGCGTCCGACGCTGGGGATCGTGTCAGGTTTGTATGAACTGTTCCCGGAAAACGGGCCGGTACGAGATTCGCTTGCCGGGCTGGCTGCAGCGATTGAACCGGGGGGCATTCTGATCTACACCGGTCAGCCCTGGCATCCGCAGTTAAAAACCATCGCCTGGTCACTCACTAGTCACAAAGATGGCAAAGCCTGGGTGATGCGCGTACGTACTCAGGGTGAGATGGACGCGCTGGTCCGTGACGCCGGTTTTGAGAAATGCGCGCAACTGATTGATGAAATGGGCATCTTCACGGTCTCCATGGCGGTACGACGTCAACCATGACAACGCGGCGTGCGGTGATTCTTCAGGGAATCGGCTGGCTGATGGTGCTGGCCCCGTTCTTCTTTCTTACTTATGGCATGGCGAATCAGTTCACCGCCGGGCGAGAAAACATTGGCAGCCTGGTGTTTGGCTGGGAGCAGCGGATCCCGTTTATACCGCTGACGATTATTCCGTACTGGAGTCTGGATCTGCTTTACGGTTTATCGCTGTTTATCTGCGTTTCACTGAATGAGCAGCGGCGTTTGGTCTGTCGGCTGGTGTTGGCTTCCCTTGTTGCCTGCGCCGGTTTTTTACTGTTTCCGCTGCGCTTTACCTTTATCCGCCCGGAAATGACCGGTTTGGCAAGTTGGTTGTTCGGGCAACTCGAACAGTTCGATTTGCCGTACAACCAGTCGCCGTCACTGCACATTATTTTATGCTGGCTGCTGTGGCGGCATTTTCATCGCCATTTGTCTGGTTTCTGGCAGAAACTGAGCGCTGGCTGGTTCTTGGTTATCGCAGCGTCGGTTTTGACCACCTGGCAGCATCACGTTATTGATGTGATTACCGGGTGGGCGGTGGGGCTGGTTATCGACTGGCTGATCCCCCAAACCGGAACGTGGCGCTGGCGAATGGCTACCGGTAAGCGGCGAAAACTTGCCGGATACTATTGCTGCGGCGCGTCAGTGTGCCTGGTCGGTACGTTCCTGACCACCTGGTTCTGGTGGCCTGCACTGGCGTTGGCTCTGGTGGCACTGGCTTATGGTGCGGCTGGTGTCGACGCATTGCAGAAAGAAGAGCAGGGGCGGTTAACACCGGCGGCATGGCTGCTGTTGCTACCCTGGCGAGCCGGAATGTGGCTTTCAATGCGCCTGTACACCCGCCACTTACCGGCAGTAAGTCCCCTGACGGAGGGCGTTTTTTTAGGTGCCTACCCGCGAGTACGGCCCGAACAGCGTGCGATACTGGATCTGACCAGTGAATTTCCTCGCTCATCGGTAGTCGATAATGTTGCTTATCGCTGCGTGCCGATGCTGGATCTGGTGAATCCAGATAACGCTGCTCTGCACAGGGCGGTCAGCGAACTGGAATATTTACGCACCACCCATGGAAGCGTTTTGCTTCATTGTGCGCTAGGGCTTTCCCGCAGCGCGCTGGTTGCCGCCGCCTGGTTAATACAGCTTGACCGGGATATAACGGTAGCCCAGGCGATAGCCAGGGTACGTGCGGCGCGGCCGGCGGTGGTTTTTACTGCGGAACACACAGAGTTGCTGAAAAAATGGAAAACGAAACGGGCAGCATAACCGACGGCGAGCATTTGCAGATGAGTCTGTTGCTCCGCACCCTGAGCAGTTGGCGCTTTCTGCTGCTCTTTACTTTCCCGCCGATGACGTGGGTGCTGTTTGTCGCCTCACCTGGTACTGTCCGCGTTGCAGTGGCGTTATTGTGCGCCATCGTCTGGTTTGGCTGCTGGCGATTGTGGCTGGATGGGCGCTATTTCGCGCTGATCTCTTTGGAGAACAATACCCAGGCAGGGAATGCACTGAATCTTATCTGGCAGCGGGAAAGGTTAACGGGTTTGAGTCTGGTTGAACGCCAGCAGGGGGCGATAAAACAACTCCGGCGCACGCTGGTAGTGGCGGCAATAACGTGGGGAGTATGGCTTGTTGCGATCGGCTTTGTTGCTTGAGAACCCTCCTGCGAGCGCAGGAGGGTAAATACTCAGGCTGCGACCAGGCTATCGATCGCCGCTTTCGCGTCGGTCTGCGCTTTGGTGGCCACTTCCGGACCGTAAGCGATACCTTCTGCGAACACGAAGTTCACGTCAGTGATACCGATAAAGCCCAGGAAAAGTTTCAGGTACGGTGCGACCAGATCGCTAGGGGTGTCTTTATGGATACCACCACGGCTGGAAACAACCACAACGCGTTTACCGGTTACCAGACCTTCCGGGCCTTTCTCGGTATAACGGAAGGTCACGCCAGCACGAGCAACCAGGTCAAAATAGTTTTTCAGCTGTGTCGGGATGTTAAAATTGTACATCGGGGCATTAATGACAATCACATCATGCGCCTGCAGTTCCGCAATCAGTTCGTCAGAAAGCGCCAGCGCTTCCTGCTGACGCGGAGTCAGCGGCGCGTCGGAAGGACGCAGTGCGCCAACCAGTTCGCCATCCAGTACCGGAATAGGGTTTGCAGCCAGGTCGCGAACGGTGATTTCATCAGCGGCGTGTTTTGCTTTCCACTGATCAACAAAATAGTCAGCCAACTGACCAGACTGAGAGTACCCTGCCAGAATACTGGATTTAAGAACTAATACTTTGCTCATGGGTGTATCCTTGTTATTTGATATGGGGCGCGTGCCCCGTTGCTGTATGACACTCTATTCACAAAACTGCTGCATGAATAGCGCAATATATCGAATCCCATGTTCGAATTTCTTGAACAAGAAATGATTTATTACGATGTGGTATTCTACGGGTATTAAGCCAAAGAGATTTTTTCCGTCAGTGCGCTGACCGATAACACTATGACAGAACAACAGAAATTGACCTTATCCGATCTACATCAGCAGTTAGACTCGCTGATGCTACGCGATCGGTTGCGTTTTGCCCGTCGCCTGCAAGGGGCAAAGAAAGTTAAAAATCCTGAAGCACAGCAGGGCATTTTTCAGGCAATGCGTCAGGAGATGAACGAGGCCGCAGGGAAGGTTGTGCTGCGCGAGGCGTCTCGTCCTGCCATTACCTATCCCGATAACCTGCCGGTCAGCCAGAAGAAACAGGCGATTCTTGACGCCGTGCGTGACAATCAGGTCGTGATTGTTGCGGGGGAAACCGGCTCCGGGAAAACCACGCAGTTACCAAAAATCTGTATGGAACTGGGGCGTGGGGTGAAGGGGCTGATTGGCCATACCCAGCCGCGTCGTCTGGCGGCGCGTACCGTCGCGAACCGTATTGCCGAAGAGCTGCAAACCGAGCCGGGCGGTTGTATTGGCTATAAAGTCCGTTTTAGCGACCATGTCAGCGACAACACGATGGTCAAGCTGATGACCGACGGTATATTGCTGGCAGAAATTCAGCAGGATCGCCTGTTGATGCAGTACGACACTATCATCATTGATGAAGCGCACGAACGCAGCCTGAATATTGATTTCCTGCTCGGTTACCTCAAAGAGTTATTACCCCGGCGTCCGGATCTGAAAATCATCATTACCTCGGCGACCATCGATCCGGAACGTTTCTCGCGCCACTTTAATAATGCGCCGATCATCGAAGTATCGGGGCGTACCTATCCGGTGGAAGTGCGCTACCGTCCGATTGTCGAAGAAGCGGACGATACCGAGCGCGATCAGTTACAGGCCATTTTCGATGCGGTTGACGAACTCAGTCAGGAAGCGCCGGGCGATATTCTGATTTTTATGAGCGGTGAACGCGAAATCCGCGATACCGCCGATGCGCTAAACAAGCGCGATCTGCGTCATACCGAAGTGCTGCCGCTTTACGCGCGACTGTCGAACAGCGAACAGAACCGCGTGTTCCAGTCGCACAGCGGGCGGCGTATTGTGCTGGCGACCAACGTAGCGGAAACCTCGCTGACGGTGCCGGGCATTAAATATGTGATTGATCCCGGTACCGCGCGTATCAGCCGCTACAGCTACCGTACCAAAGTACAACGCCTGCCGATTGAGCCAGTCTCCCAGGCTTCCGCAAACCAGCGTAAAGGCCGTTGCGGGCGTGTTTCCGAAGGGATTTGTATTCGTCTTTATTCGGAAGATGATTTCCTGTCGCGCCCGGAATTTACCGACCCGGAAATTCTGCGTACCAACCTTGCGTCCGTCATTCTGCAGATGACTGCGCTGGGATTGGGCGATATCGCCGCGTTCCCGTTTGTTGAAGCGCCGGATAAACGCAATATCCAGGATGGTGTGCGACTGCTGGAAGAACTCGGCGCTATCACCACTGACGAGCAGGCCACCGCCTACAAATTAACCCCGATGGGGCGTCAGCTCAGCCAGTTGCCGGTAGACCCACGTCTGGCCCGTATGGTGCTGGAAGCGCAAAAACATGGCTGTGTGCGCGAAGCGATGATCATCACTTCGGCGCTTTCCATTCAGGATCCGCGCGAGCGTCCGATGGACAAGCAGCAGGCGTCCGATGAAAAACATCGCCGCTTCCACGACAAAGAATCCGATTTCCTCGCTTTTGTGAACCTGTGGAACTACCTTGGCGAGCAGCAAAAAGCTCTGTCGTCGAACCAGTTCCGCCGCCAGTGCCGCGTCGATTTTCTTAACTACCTGCGCGTGCGCGAGTGGCAGGATATCTACACTCAACTGCGCCAGGTAGTAAAAGAGCTTGGTATTCCGGTGAACAGTGAACCGGCAGAGTATCGTGAAATCCATATTGCGTTGCTGACCGGGCTGCTGTCGCATATCGGGATGAAAGATGCCGATAAGCAGGAGTTTACCGGTGCGCGTAATGCCCGCTTTTCGATTTTTCCGGGCTCCGGTTTATTCAAAAAGCCGCCGAAGTGGGTCATTGTGGCCGAACTGGTGGAAACCAGCCGACTGTGGGGGCGCATCGCGGCGCGCATCGATCCGGAATGGGTGGAGCCAGTCGCCCAACACCTGATCAAACGTTCTTACAGTGAACCGCATTGGGAACGTTCGCAGGGTGCGGTGATGGCAACGGAGAAGGTAACGGTTTACGGCCTGCCGATTGTCGCCGCCCGCAGCGTGAATTATAGCCAGATTGACCCGGCCTTGTGCCGTGAGTTGTTCATTCGCCACGCGCTGGTGGAAGGCGACTGGCAGACGCGCCATGCCTTTTTCCGTGACAATCTCAAACTGCGCGCTGAAATCGAAGAGCTTGAACACAAATCCCGTCGCCGCGACATTCTGGTCGATGACGATACGTTGTTTGAGTTCTATGACCAGCGCATCAGCCATGACGTGATCTCGGCCCGCCATTTTGATAGCTGGTGGAAGAAAGCGAGTCATGAAACCCCGGATCTGCTCAACTTTGAAAAGAGCATGCTCATCAAAGAAGGGGCGGAGAAGGTCAGTAAGCTGGATTACCCCAATTTCTGGCATCAGGGCAACCTGAAACTGCGTCTGACCTATCAGTTTGAACCGGGTGCGGATGCCGACGGTGTGACGGTGCATATTCCACTGCCGTTGCTTAACCAGGTAGACGAAAGCGGGTTTGAATGGCAAATTCCGGGGTTGCGTCGTGAGCTGGTGATTGCGTTGATTAAATCATTACCCAAACCAGTAAGACGTAACTTTGTTCCGGCGCCAAATTACGCGGAAGCGTTTTTAGGCCGCGTAACGCCGCTTGAACTGCCACTGTTAGAGGCGCTGGAGCGTGAGCTTCGGCGCATGACCGGGCACACGATTGATCGCGAAGACTGGCACTGGGATCAGGTTCCCGACCATCTGAAAATCACCTTCAGGGTGGTGGATGATAAGAACAAGAAACTCGCCGAAGGTCCGTCGTTAACTGCGCTGAAAGAAGCGCTGAAAGGTAAAGTTCAGGAGACGCTTTCTGCGGTAGCGGACGACGGTATTGAGCAAAGCGGGCTGCATATCTGGAGCTTCGGTCAGCTTCCGGAAAGCTACGAGCAGAAACGCGGAAACTATAAGGTGAAGGCCTGGCCGGCGCTGGTGGATGAGCGCGACAGTGTAGCCATTAAGTTGTTTGATAATCCGCTGGATCAGCAACAGGCGATGTGGAACGGGTTACGCCGTCTGCTGTTGCTAAATATTCCCTCGCCAATCAAATATTTGCATGAGAAGTTGCCAAACAAAGCCAAGCTAGGTCTGTACTTTAACCCGTATGGCAAAGTTCTGGACTTGATTGATGACTGCATCTCCTGCGGCGTTGATAAGTTGATTGACGAAGCAGGCGGACCGGTCTGGACGGAAGAGGGCTTTACGGCGCTGCACGAAAAAGTCCGGGCTGACCTGAATGAAACGGTGGTGGATATCGCCAAACAGGTCGAACAGATCCTCACCGCGGTATTCAATATCAACAAGCGGCTGAAAGGGCGCGTTGATATGACCATGGCGCTGGGGTTGTCAGATATCAAAGCGCAAATGAGCGGGCTGGTTTATCGCGGTTTCGTTACCGGCAATGGCTTCCGCCGCTTGGGTGATACGCTGCGTTACCTGCACGCAATTGAAAAGCGTCTGGAGAAGCTGGCGGTTGATCCGCACCGCGACCGGGCACAAATGCTGAAAGTCGAACAGGTTCAGCAGGCGTGGCAGCAGTGGCTGAATAAGCTACCGCCAGCGCGTCGTGAAGATGAAGAGGTGAAAGCGATTCGCTGGATGATTGAAGAACTTCGCGTCAGTTATTTTGCGCAACAACTCGGCACGCCATACCCGGTCTCCGATAAGCGCGTGTTGCAGGCGATGGAACAGGTGAACGCGTAAATTGTATCCCCGGATAGCGGCGCAAACGCCTTATCCGGGCTACG
>CABDWT010000017.1 GCA_901456055.1 Phytobacter ursingii | reverse complement strand
CATCCCTGAGGGTTGTACGGTCCGGAGACATGGTAGACAGGTGTTCGGGGACATGGTGAACACTTTTTAACACCCTTTCCCCATGATGATCGACCTCTTTTTCAGGTCGATCATCCCCACTTTCGTGCTGTACCACCACACCTCATAGCAGCCATCCTCTGCCGTTTCACGCAGGCCCACATATTCACCCCTGAACGCTTTCCCTGCACTCAGGCTCACTCCTTTTATGCTCAGCTTCCCGCTCACATCCACCTTCCTCACCTCCACGCCCTCATCATAGTCCGGCGGCTGAACCGCCCCGCTGTACTGTCGCGATGACGGCTGATAACGTGACGCCGGGACCGCCATGTCCAGCGCTTCATGCGGACGCTCCTGGTTGTAGACCGCGCGCCAGTCGTCGAACACCTGCTGTAACTGGCTGGCGTCCGTGAACCACCGGCCCTGCAGCACTTCGGCCTTCAGGCTGCGGTGAAAACGTTCCAGTTTGCCCTGCGTCTGCGGATGGTAAGGCCGCGAATGTCCCACCCGGATACCCTGGCGCATCAGCCACAGCTCCAGCGCGGTCCAGCTTCCTGTGGTGTCGCCCCAGGGCGCGCCGTTATCCATCGTCATCCGTTCCGGCAGACCGTAACGTTCAAACACCCTCACCAGTTGCTGCCGGACGGTTGTGAGCCGTTCATCAGGACAGTGTGCGAGGCAGAGTGAGAACCGGGAATGGTCATCCAGCAGGGTGAGCGGGTGGCAGCGGCCACCGGCAAAAGGAAAGTGGCCTTTAAAATCCATCTGCCAGAGCTGGTTGGGCGCGCTGTGTTCGAAGCGTCCGGAGGCAGGAATGCCGGGTGTGCCTCCCGGCAGCAGACCGTGGCGGGCCATCAGGTTGTGCACGGTGCTGAACGCGGGCAGAACGTGTCCGCGGTCCTCAAGCCAGCGCTTAATCTTACGGGCGCCCCAGCGTTCATGGGCGCAGTGGGCCATGCGCAGCAGGTCCGTCACACGGTCATCGGTTCGCCGGGGCGAATGGAGAGGCGCACGGGAACGGTCGGCAAGACCGGCGGCACCTTCCTCAGTCCAGCGGCGAAGCCACTTGTAGCCGGTGGACGGCGAAATGTTGAAATGACGGCAGAGTGCCCGGAGGTTCGCCCCGTCCTGCGAGGCGAACAGTACAAACTCAGAACGTAATGACATGGTATCTCTCGCATCCCAGGGCATAAGCGACTCCATAAACGGGTTCTTATGCCTCAGTTGTAAGTGTCCACCATGTCCCCGAACAAGCGTTCACTATGTCTCCGGACCGTACAAGGGAGAGGGCCAGGGTGAGGGGGAAAATGCGGCTCGGGAGGTGGGTTCCGTTCACCGTATGTTCATGGCGAAATGTCACCCTCGAACACGTGAACGGGTAAAGGGGAACACCGCGTTCCTCTTTACAATCCCCGCGGCCCCGCAAAGAAATCGATGCTTCGCACTGCGTTCGCCTCCTGCCCCGCTGCCTGCGGTCGGTTTGACTCGCATTACTCGCCCCATCCCTGGCAGCCTGACCTTGTCATCGGGTCTTCGTCTCACCGATTTCAGCGGGGACTCACCCCCCTCGCTGCACGCTCTGCGCCAGGGGGGACAAAGATGTCGCTATGGTTATCATGCGGGAAAACGAGTAAGCCAAGACTAAAAAGGGTTGAAGACGTTCACAGTATCTACGCTTCGATGTTGCGGTCGCGCTGATACGTAGCCCGGCTAAGCGAAGCGCCAGCCGGGTAAATCAATTCAGGCATTCACCCACGCCAGGGTAAATCCATCCCAGCCTTTGCTACCCACCGTCTGAATCGCCGTTGCGGTTAGCCGCGGGTCTTCGCCCATCATTTCAATAAAGGTTCTGACGCCCTGCACCCTTTCGTCATCGCTCTGCGGATTGGTCACCTCTCCGTCGCGGACCACATTATCGCCGATGATTAATGTGCCGGGGCGGGAGTACCGCAGCGCCCAGCGCAGATAAGCTGGGTTGTTTGGTTTGTCGGCATCAATAAAAATCAAATCAAATGGCGGGCGGTCGCCCAATTTTTCGAGGGTGTCCAGCGCAGGGCCTTCAACCACATTGACTCGTTCATCCAGCCCTGCGAGTTGCAGATTCTGCCGGGCAATGCTGGCATGATGCGCCTCGGCTTCCAGCGTCAACAATTCCCCGTCGGCCGGTAACTCGCGCGCCATCCAGATGGTGCTATAGCCGCCGAGCGTACCGATTTCAAGGATACGTTTCGCCCCCGTCATGCGCACAAAAAGGGCCAGTAGCTGACCCTGATTGGCCGCCACATCAATGGCGGGAAGCCCTGCTCGCTGGTTATTCGCCAGCACTTGCTCAAGCATGTCATCCTTTGGGATGAGCTTTTCAATCAGATAATTATCGACATTTGACCACTGTTTCTGCATAGCATAACTCCCTGGTTAACCGCTCACTGCTGGCGAGGACCATCCTCCGCCCAGCGCGCGATATAAATCGATTTGTGCCAGTAGCAGGTTACTTTTAGCCTGAACGACGCTGAGCTGCGCGGAGAATAGCGTGCGCTGGGCATCAAGTTCATCAAGATAGGAGGCATAACCGTTGCGATAGCGATTTTGCGCAATGCGTAATGCCTCCTGCGCGACCCGCGTTTGCGCCTGCAACTCCGTGAGTTGTTCCTGCAAATGGGTTATCGCGTCCAGACTGTCGTTGACCTCTTTAAAGGCATTTCGCACTGTCTTTTCATAGGCATACAGCGCCTGATTGCGTTGTGACGCCGTCACGTCAACCTGCGCATTCAGCGCCTGACGATTAAGCAACGGAGCCAGAATACTGCCGCCAACGCTCCAGAGCTGGAGCGGATTATCCAGTAAACCGGGCAGGGTTCTGTCCTGAATGCTTCCCGTGGCGGTGAGATTGAGGGATGGCAGCAAACTGGCACGGGCGGAAGCCAGCGTGGCATCGGCGGCGATCAGCTGTTGTTCCGCCTGGGCAATATCCGGACGGCGGTTAAGTAATGACGACGGCAAATTTGACGGGATCTGCAGTGGCGTAAGTTGATCGAGTGCATTTTGTCGGGCGATGCGGCCAGGATTGGCGCCGATGAGCAGACTGAGCGCATTTTCCTGCTGGGCGATTTGGTGACGTAAGCCGGGAATTTGTGCCCGCGTGGCGCGCATCTCAGAATCTGACTGCATCAGTTCCAGCCGCGAACTGTATCCCGTTTCATATTGCCGCTGCGCCAGCCTGAACGCTTCTTCCCGGGCTTTTAAGGTCGATTCGGTGACTCGCAGTTGATTATCAAGCGAAAGCAGACTGACGTAGCCGGATGCAACTGAGGAGGCAACGGTCAAATCAGCCGCTGCGGCCGCGGCTTTTTGTGCCGCCAGCGAGGCCTGAGCGGCATCGGTGGTATTGCGATGAACACCCCAGATATCCACATCATAACTGGCCGTTAGCGTGCCTTTATACAACGTGCTGTTGATGGGCAAACCTGTAACCGCCGACTGACTCCGGGCGCGCGCGCCGCTAACGCCAGCGCTGAGCGAAGGAAAGAGACTGCCCTCGGTGCCGTAAACCCGAGCCTGGTATTCATTGACCCGCTCACGGGCAATCAGCACGTCGCTGTTATAGCGCAGCGCCTGATCTACATAGGTGTTGAGCGCGTTATCATGAAAATTACGCCACCAAACTTTCTCGACTGAACTTGATGGACCGACGGCGCTACGCCAGTCTGCGGGGATCTGTAACGAGGGTTTTGCCGGTTTAACGTCAACGGACTGGCACGCCGTCAGTAACAGACAGGTGAGTGCGACGAGAGGGCGGACGGTCATTGTTTTCCCTCCCGGGTATCAATATGGACCTGTACCGACATGCCGGGACGCAAGCGGGCAATGTCTTCCTCTTTGCCGTTCACTGCAATGCGCACCGGAATACGCTGGGCGATTTTCACAAAGTTGCCCGTGGCGTTGTCCGGCGAAATGGCGCTAAATTCCACGCCAGTCGCCGGAGAGATACTTTCAACGCGTCCTTCAAACGCTTTGCCGTCCAGCGCATCGACGGTGAATCGTACCGGCTGACCGGGATGAACGTTTGCCAGTTGCGTCTCTTTAAGATTGGCGATAACCCAATGCTGGGCGGGGACCAGTGACGTCAAATGTGTACCGGCAGTGACATATGCCCCCAGTCTGACGCTAATTTGTCCAAGCTGGCCGTCGCGCGGAGCGACAATCCGGGTGTTTTGCAGATCGATGTCCGCCAGTTCCAGGGCCGCTTTGGCATTTTCTACATCCGCTTCCAGGGCGCCGCGATTAACGATAGTGGTCTGTAGGTCCTGACGAGAGACATCAAGGGTGGCCTGCGCCTGCGCAATACTGGCATTGCCCTGTGCCGCGCTGGCGAGCGCCGCATCGCGCTCGCGAACAGAGAGTGAACCGTCTGCGCTCAGGGCTTTTACGCGTTTAAGGTTCGCCTGCGACTCGATATTCTGTGCCTTCGCGCTGGCCAGCGCCGCCTCGTTACGCTGAATCACCGCCTCGGCACTTTTCCGTTGCTGAATATTGTTGTTCAGCGCCGCGATTTTCATTGCCAGCTGCGCCTGCGCCTGATGGACGCGCTGACGATAAATACGATCGTCAATCTGCATCAGCAGATCGCCTTTTTTCACTCTGGCGAAATCCTGAACATTTACCTGGGTGATATAGCCGTTTACCTGAGGACTAATGAAGGTCGTCAGACCGCGCACATAGGCGTTATCGGTAAACTGGATTTGCCGGGTAAAAGGGGGTAACTGCCAGGCGTAAAGAATGACCAGCACGCCAACAATGCCAATAGCGGCAGCAGCGAAAATTGACACAATACGCAGGTTACTGCGGGTATTTGCGCGCTCTTTAGCGGCATCCTGCTGACTCATAGAGACTCCAGTGAAATTAGCACTCTTATTTTTTGGTTCCGGTTGCCTGTCTTAATACGATACGCGCGGTGATACGCAGGCGAAGCAGTCGCCAGAATATCCACACCAGCGTGGCGGCGGCGACAGAGGCGGTTAACAGATAAGTATCGTTGTAAGCGAGAATATTCGCTTCCAGGGTGGAGACGTTCTGCAATTGCGTGACGGCCTGTGTGCTCAGTAATGTGCTGTCGCCAATCATGCTCTGGTACATCTGGCTGTAGAGTTGTAGCCGCTCGTTGACCAGCGGGTTAAGTGTGGTGAGCTGGTCGGCAAGCAGGCTGGAATGGTATTTCTCGCGCCAGGTCTGGAATGTCCCCAGAATGGCGGAACCCAGTAGCCCGCCGATATTCTGACTCATCCCAAACAGCACCGAGAAGCTGACCAGATTACGTGGTTCGGCTACCACGCCGCCGATCCCGGCCAGCATCGCAGGCGCGAGGAAGAAGGCGCTGCCAAAACCGAGTAAAAACTGGCTTATCATCAGTTGGTCCGGGCGCGTCAGGCTGGTTGACTGACTGTCCATCAGCGAGGCAATGATCATCAACACCAGCGAGGTAACAATAGGCCAGGCCAGGCGTTGGGGCTTTATGGTCAGACAACTGGCGATAATGCCGCAGATAATCCCGGCGAGAATAGACCACGCGAGGTTGGTCATCTGTTCATTCTGCAAACCGACATACTGCAACCAGCCAAACACACCGGTGTTTTGCTCTGCCAGCACGATACGGATTAACAGCATAATTAAACCAAGCCGCACGATGCTGCCGCTGGAGAGCCAGCGCGTATTTAAGAGCGGGTTGCTGCGGTTATGTTCGAACACAATGGCACTTACGATCAGCACCACAGCCAGCGCCAGCGACCAGCCAATCCACGGGGCTTCAAACCACCAGTCCAGACGACCCAGCGACAGTACGGCACAAATCAGCGCCATGCCGGGCGCAAGCAAAAAGAAGGTAATAAAATCCTTCTTTTCAAACACCTTTTTGCGATCGCCAGGGGGAAGTTTGAGCATCATCACACAGGCGAGGGAGATCAGCGCCAGGCCCAGTTCGAAAAAGTAGAGGCCGCGCCATTCATCAAGTTGCAGGAGTTCGGTGGAAAATAGCCTCGCAATGGGAATCGCCAGCGACGAACCGGTGATACCGATTGTCAGGGCCTTCAGGCGGTGGCGGGCGGGCCAGGCCTGAATTTGATAATAGATCCCAAGCGAACTGAGCGCCGCAGCAACCATGCCATGAGCCGCGCGCACCAGTAAGGCTGAGCTGAGATCGTTGACGAACAGGTGAAAGAAGGTCACCAGCACGTAGAGCACCAAAAATCCCTCAGTAAAGGCGCGCAGTCCGAACTGCTGGCGGAACTTAACCAGCAGCAGGTTGATAGACACGTTCGTCATGACGTAGACGGCGGGCAGCCAGGCAATTTCCGTCGACCAGGCGGCAAAGGTGCCTTGCAGGTTTTGCAGATTCGCGGTGACCATTGCATTGCCCAGCGCACCGGTCATGCAGACCAGCAGCCCGACGATGCCGTAGGCGATGCGCTTAGGCGTGCTGTGAAAGGGGGTCGAGGGTGACCCCAGTAGCATCGGCTTTTCGTGTGGCGCCCATTCCCTTGGTGCATACGGATCGCTTTTCGGCAGGCGCATTACTTCTTCTCGACTTCTATAAGCAGTTTTTCCAGCACCCGGCGAGTTTGTGTCTGCTCCTCGGGGCTGATGACCGATAAAATCTCTTCACGCAGGTCATCGGCTACTGTCTTTACCTGGTAGTAAAGCGCCATACCTTGTTCTGTCGCTATCAACAGGCGTTTGCGCTTGTCCTGATCGGTCAATACGCGCTGTACCAGCTGTTGTTCTACCAGGCGGTTAATCAGCGGGACCAGCGTGGCGTTCTCAATGCCCAACTCCTGCGCGAGTTCACTTTGCGATAATGGGGTTTCATTACGGGCGATAGCGGCGACCGCAACCCAACTGGCCTGACTCATGCCCAGTCCACGCAGGCGACGGTCGACCGCCAGGCGCCAGTGATGTGCCGTGAGATAGAGCAGATGAGAAAAAGTGAGGTCGCGGTTATCCATATCGTTTTCTGATGATTAGTTAGATATCTAACGAGTCTATCGTTCGCTGCCTGAATATTTCAAGTGTATTAGAAAGCACAGGTTTTGTAGGAGAGCGTGTAAAGATGGCAACAGCTATGTTTAGCCCTGCATAATAGACGGGCTTTGACGGGGCTTTACGCTGTAGTCACGCTTCACTAAGCTGTACTGAAGCTTAAAAAAGGAGGGCTCTTTCTATGACGCTTTTTCCCTGCTTACCTGAACCGACGCTTGCGGCTGCGAATACGCTGGGTCAGTGGCTGGCACAAAATGACTTTGCCAGTAAACCAGCGCCAGCCCACGTCGATGCGGTGATTATCCCAGGCCACTCGGTTATTCCGGTGATTGATGCAGCCTGTGCCATCGCGTCGGGCCAGCATGTTCCCTTGATCATTAGTGGCGGTATTGGGCATTCCACGCCATTCCTTTACGCCGCGGTTTCCCGGCACTCTGCGTACAATTTAATTCCCACTACGGGGCGTAAAGAAGCGGAAATCATTGCGGACATCGCAGAGAAATTCTGGAAGGTTAAGCGCAAAAATATGGTTGTCGAAAAACAGTCGACAAATTGTGGCGAAAATGCCCGATTCTCGATTGACATGATGTTATCGCACAGCATGAACGTCAAAACCGCATTGATTGTGCAAGATCCCGCCCTGCAACGCAGAACGATGGCGACATTTGCCCGCGCGAGCCAGGGCTGTGCCAATGCCCCCCACTGGTTGAGTTATTCAGAGTCCCCCCCTGAACTGATTAATACCCCTGATGGTCTGGCTTTTTTATCTCCGAAAGAGGGAATGTGGCCGGTTGATCGTTATTTATCCCTGATTTTGGGTGAAGTGCCGCGCTTAAGAGACGACGCGAAGGGCTATGGCCCGGCAGGACGCGATTTTATTGTTCACGTTGATTTTCCCCCGTCGGTTGAGCAGGCATGGCAGGTTCTTTCGGCTGATGAGGTGCTTTACGAAACGCTGCGCCATCGTTCGCTGGTTTAAGCAATGCCCGTTTGCGGCGGCGCTGGCGCAAACGGGCAGTCAATGTTGGTTTAATGTTATTTCATTGTTGTGTTTATGCTTTTCTTTTATGAGTTAACTCACAAAACTCACTCTCTCTCCTGGGAAACAAGCCGTGCACTTGTAGATTT
Source organism: Phytobacter ursingii (assembly GCA_901456055.1). Lineage (GTDB taxonomy): Bacteria > Pseudomonadota > Gammaproteobacteria > Enterobacterales > Enterobacteriaceae > Phytobacter > Phytobacter ursingii. The sequence goes on along the minus strand of CABDWT010000017.1, from coordinate 151,214 downwards.
TTAACAATGAGTTCACTTGTTAAAAACAATGTCATTACAGGAGCAGGTCATGACAGCACCCGTACAGCACCCTATGTATATCGATGGGCAATTTGTTACCTGGCAGGGCGATGCCTGGATTGATGTCACCAACCCGGCAACTGAGGAGTTGCTTTCGCGCATTCCGGACGGGACCGCAGAAGATGCGCGTAAAGCGATTGATGCTGCTGATAAAGCGCAGCCTGCATGGGAAGCCTTACCCGCCATCGAACGTGCCGGATGGTTACGTAAAATCGCCGCCGGTATACGTGCCAGAGCGAGTGAAATCAGTGCGCTGATTGTTGCCGAAGGCGGGAAAATCCAGCAATTGGCCGACGTGGAAGTTAATTTCACTGCCGACTATATCGATTACATGTCAGAGTGGGCGCGTCGCTATGAAGGCGAGATCTTGCAAAGCGACCGTCCGGGCGAAAATATCTTCGTCTTTAAGCGTCCGCTGGGCGTTACCACCGGGATCCTGCCGTGGAACTTCCCGTTCTTCCTGATTGCCCGCAAACTGGCGCCAGCGCTGATTACCGGCAATACCATTGTCATCAAACCGAGTGAATTTACCCCCAATAACGCTATTGCTTTCGCACAGATAGTGCATGATGTCGGATTGCCTAAAGGGGTCTTTAACCTGGTACTGGGCCGGGGGGAAACCGTAGGACAGGAGCTGGCGGGCAACCCGAAAGTGGCGATGGTCAGCATGACAGGCAGCGTGGCGGCGGGTGAGAAAATCATGGCCGCGGCGGCGAAAAATATCACCAAAGTGTGTCTCGAACTGGGCGGTAAAGCCCCGGCTATCGTGCTTGATGACGCCGACATGGAACTGGCGGTGAAAGCGATCGTCGACTCCCGCGTAATCAACACCGGGCAGGTCTGTAACTGTGCCGAACGTGTCTACGTGCAGAAAGGCATTTACGACCGTTTTGTTAATCGGCTGGGCGAGGCGATGAAAGTGGTGCAATTTGGCGATCCGGGCCAGCGTAACGATATTGCGATGGGGCCACTGATCAACGCAGCCGCCCTTGAACGCGTGGCGTCCAAAGTCGCTCGCGCGGTGGCGGAAGGCGCGCGCGTGGTGCTGGGCGGTAAAGCAGTAGAGGGCAAAGGCTATTTCTACCCGCCGACGCTGCTGCTGGATGTGCGCCAGGAGATGTCCATCATGCATGAAGAGACCTTTGGTCCGGTGCTGCCGGTTGTGGCGTTCGATACGCTGGAAGAGGCGCTGGCGATGGCCAATGACAGCGATTATGGCCTGACGTCATCGGTCTATACGCAAAACCTGAATACCGCGATGAAAGCCATTAAAGGGCTGAAATTCGGCGAAACCTATATCAACCGTGAGAACTTCGAAGCGATGCAGGGCTTCCATGCAGGCTGGCGCAAGTCAGGGATTGGCGGTGCCGATGGCCGTCATGGCCTCGAAGAGTACCTGCAAACCCAGATGGTTTATCTGCAGGCATAACGGGACATTCCCGATGGCGTTTCGTAGCCCGGATAAGGCGGTTTACCGCCGCATCCGGGTCATCCACGACTCACACCTTCGTTTCAATCCAGTTCATCATCAGATCCGGCCAGACTGCGGCGGGTAATCCCTGTGCATCACGGATACCAAAGCCATGTGCGCCTTGTTCGAAAAGATGCATCTCCACCGGCACGCCAAGACGACGCAGCGCGGTAAACATCACCACGCTGTTTTCTACCTTTACAGCCGGGTCATCTACCGCATGAAGTAAAAAGGTCGGCGGTGTACCGCTGTCCGCACGTTCCTCTAATGAGTAATGATGAATCTGTTGTTCCGCAGGCGTATCGCCAATGAGTTCATGGCGAGAACCCGGATGGTCAATCTCTTCCCGCATGGTGATCACCGGGTAAACCAGTGCCATAAAAGCCGGGCGGGCGCTCAGACCATCGATATCATCCCGCACCGGATAGACCTTTTCAGCATAGCGTGTGCCCAGGCTGGCGGCAGCGTGCCCCCCTGCGGAAAACCCCATTACGCCCAGACGATCCGGGTCAAGTTGCCATTCCCGCGCCCGTGCCCGCAGGGTTCGCATAGCGCGCTGAACATCGGCGAGCGGGGCGTTGGCGCCTTCGGTATGACCATCACCCGGCAGGCGATAGGTCATGACAAATAACGTGTAACCTCTGTCAGTGAAGAATGGCGCCAGCGCACTGCCTTCTTTATCGAGTACCACGCGGCGGTACGAGCCGCCAGGCGTTACCAGGATACCGACCCCATTGGGTTTTTGTGGCGCGTAAACGGTGATTTGTGGCGAACGAACGCCCGTCACAGAGCGGTCAAACGCGGAGGGGCCAGTATGTTTTTCTTCCAGTTGGAAGACCACCGGGCTGGCAATGGCGCCGGGTGCTTCTCCCTGCGGCCAGACGGGGAATGTCGTCGAACGGGCCACTGCATCGTGCATAAGGTCAACTAACTCTTGCGTACTGATGTGCTTCACGCCGTATCTCCACAAATTGAAACGGTGGTTTATATCACAGGCATCAGCCAGAAAGTGTGGTCGGGGTGGGAAAAGCGAGTGGCAAAACCACCCGCTTCATAACTTAGAGTTGGCGATATTTTTCAAGCACGCGAACCAGCTGAGTAACGAAGCCATATTCGTTATCGTACCAGGAGACGGTTTTGACTAATTGTAGATCGCCAACCTCGGTGATTTCAGTTTGCGTGGCGTCAAACACCGAACCGAAATGGCTACCAATGACGTCAGAAGAGACAATTTCTTCGTCGGTATAGCCGAAAGACTCATTATTTTCAGTGGCTTTTTTCAGCGCCTGATTCACTTCATCTGCCGTCACTTTTTTGCCGAGAACGGAGACGAGTTCAGTGACGGAACCGGTTTTCACCGGCACACGCTGGGCATGGCCTTTCAGCTTACCGCTCAGGTCGGGTATCACCAGACCAATCGCTTTGGCTGCGCCTGTCGTATGCGGAATAATGTTTTCCGCCGCGGCGCGTGAGGCGCGAAGATCCTTCCCGCGTGGCCCATCAACCAGGGCCTGCGTACCTGTATAGGCATGGATAGTGGTCATCGTGCCGACCTTAATGCCAAAGCTGTCATGCAGCGCTTTTGCCATTGGGGCAAGGCAGTTGGTGGTACAGGAGGCGACCGAAATAATGGTGTCTTGCGGTGTAATCGTGTCGTCATTGACGTTAAACACGATGGTTTTCATCTCGCCGGCAGGGGCAGAGATCAACACTTTTTTCGCGCCGGCGTCCAAATGTGCCTGTGATTTTTCGCTGGAGGTATAGAAACCGGTACACTCCACGATGACGTCGGCACCAGCGCTACGCCATGGGATGTGTTTCGCCTCTTTTTCCGCATACACGGTGATTTTTTTACCGTCAACGATCAACGAATCTTCCGTGAAGTCCACGCTCCAGGGGAACGGGCCATAGTTTGAGTCGTGCTTTAACAAATAAGCCAGTACTTTGGGGGAGGTCAGGTCGTTGATAGCCACAACTTGCGCATCGCTGCCCACTTCGAGCAAACGGCGTAATACCAGACGGCCAATACGCCCGAAACCATTAATGCCAATTTTACTCATCACTCTTCTCCATCGGGTTCAAAAAATTCACTTCACCAGGCATAGCCTGGGTTACAGACAACGGCAAATGACAGCTTCTCATCCAGGCGTAACCGATTGATAATTGATAAAGAAAAGTTAATGAATTTTTAAGAAAAGCTCGGTATGTTGGCTTTACTTCTGTTTCGTTTCAGGATTTTCATATGCGCAACAACTATTCCGGGCTTCAGATAGCTATCCACTGGCTGGTGTTTCTTCTGGTCATTGTGACGTATTGCGCCATGGAGTTTCGTGGTTTTGCGCCGCGAGACTGGCGTTCCTCTTTCAATATTGTCCATGTCTCCTGCGGTATCACCATTTTGATATTGATGGTTGCACGCCTGTTGATTCGTCTTAAGAGTCCGACCCCGCCCATCGTGCCGAAACCGTCGCCCGCACTGACCGGCCTGGCGCATCTGGGTCATCTGATCATTTATCTGCTGTTTATCGCGCTGCCGATTCTGGGCGTGTTAATGATGTATAACCGCGGTGGTAACTGGATAGCCTTCGGTTTGCCGATGCCGCACGCGGCAGAAGCCAACTTTGATCTGGTGGATACGCTTAAGGAATATCATGAGACGTTGGCCATGCTTGGTTATTATGTCATCGCTCTGCATGCTTTGGCCGCGCTCGCACACCATTATTTCTTCAAAGACAATACGTTATTGCGCATGATGCCGAAGAAACGTGTATAAATATAAATGCGATAGCGGTGTTACCTTGCCGTTATTTTTAAGCCTCGCCTGGTGCGGGGCTTATTTTTTGCCTTAAAGAAATGTGATCGTCTTTGGTTTTTCACTGAGAAAGCAGGGCGGTTATCACATTTTGGGCGTTATCTGCTGTGCGAAATTCGAACTGTCAGTGTAGATAGTATATCTATTATAGAAACACTATCATACATGGAGGGGCTATGACACAGCCTGCACAGCAATCGCTCGAACGGACGGTTTTGTCGGAGGATGCCACTACGTCACGCAAATTACGTAAAGTTCTGCTGGCCACGGGCGTCGGCCATTTTGTTGAATGGTTCGATTTCGGTCTCTACGGAACACTGGCCGCCATCATCGGCTTACAATTTTTCCACGCTGCAAATCCGAGCGTGGCGCTCCTGTCATCGTTCGCAGTCTTTGGCGCAGGTTTTGTCATGCGCCCGCTCGGCGGCCTGTTTTTTGGTTCTCTTGGCGACCGGAAAGGGCGGCAAAAAGTCCTTGCCACTGTTATTCTTCTGACCTCTGGCGCGACCTTTGTGATGGGATTGCTGCCGACCTATCACCAGATTGGTATCACTGCCACCGTGTTGCTGGTGATTACCCGCCTCATTCAGGGATTTGCCGCAGGGGGTGAAAGCTCCGGTGCAACGACCTACCTGGCAGAATACGCGCCTGTTAATAAACGTGGTTATTTCACTTGCTGGATAGATAACTTCGGTTTTATGGCATTCGTGGCGGGTTCCGGGCTGGTATTTCTGTTGACGGCTTTTCTGGGCGAAAGTGCCATGAATGACTGGGGCTGGCGAATTCCATTCCTTATCGCCGGGCCATTAGGTTGGGTTGGGCTTTATTTGCGTACGCAACTGGAAGATTCCCCCGAGTTCCTGGAAGCGAAAAAACAGGGGCAAACAGACGCCACGCCGCTGCGTTCCGCGGTAACACATGCCTGGGCGGCGCTTCTTTTCTGCGTGGGATTTGTGGTCATCAAAGCGGTGGGTCACTGGACGCTACAAACTTTTATGCCTGGTTATCTTTCAACGGAACTGCACTATTCGAAGCTGGACTCCTATGCCATCACCACAATCGGCCTGTTTTCGGTTGCGGTACTGGTGCCGTTTATGGGCTATTTATCCGATAAATATGGCCGCAAGCCGTTGATGCTGACCGGATGTGCCGGTTTTATCTTGCTGAGTTACCCGGCAATGATGCTCATGGCTAACGGTGATTTTTTCTCAGCGGTACTCGCGATGATGATGCTCGGCGCGTTTATTGCCGCTTTTGACGGCGCCTGCAGCGCGGCGATGGCGGAGCTTTTTCCCACCAGCGTACGGTATGGCGGATTGTCAATTGCCTATAATTTTGCTGTCGCATTCTTTGGCGGTATTACACCGTGGTTCTCCATCTGGCTGATAACCTCGACGGGGGATAAATTCTCTCCGGCGTATTACGTGATGGCCGCTGCGTTGATTACCTTCCTGACGGTCCTGCGTGCCCGCGAAACGGCCGGATTGCCTCTGAAGCGTTAATGTCTCGCCCGGTAGTCTTTCTACCGGGCGTTCGTCGCTTATATGGCGGGTGATTGAAAAGTGATCTTTTGATCGGTTTTGTCGATCAATGATATATTTTTATTTGATTAATCCTTTCAATGGCATAGACTCAATTCTGTTCTGCCTGTTAGGCCAACACCAGAAAAGGCAGGACATGTTGCCCTGGCAAGACCTGTGCGGTCTTTCAGCTAGTTCAAGGATGACGTACTCGTTCTTGCCAGGGCGACACCCTTTATTTCCCGCCGTACTATTTTGCCGCGATCGTGCTTTATTCATTTCGGTATGTTATTGACTTAGCCTGAACAGACCCGACGTTGATAACGCACCTGAAAGGAACACGTTATGCTGGAACTGAGACCCAACTGCGAATGCTGCAATACCGATCTTCCCCCTGATTCCGCTCAGGCGCTTATTTGCTCGTTTGAATGTACCTTTTGCGAGGATTGCGCACAGAAAATGGCGATGCGCTGCCCGAACTGCGGCGGCGAACTGGTCAGGCGCCCCCAAAGGCCAGCCGCAAAACTGGTGAACAACCCCGCATCAACAACACGCATTTTTAAACCGCAAGGGTGCGTTTAGCTGCTTACGCACCGGTAAGGTTCCGGGCGTAATAGTGCAAGGCTTTTTGATAACGTTTAATATTCTCTGTCGGCGGGTGCCGTGCAACAAATTCCAGCATCACCGACATCGCCTTATCACTTTCGCCAAGATTATGCAGGCATAGGGCATAAAAGGGGATAATCTCCGTTGCCTCTGGCCAGGCTGCCCGTATTTCGGTAAAACGCGCTTTGGCTAAGGTGTATTTCCCGAGACACCGATAAGTACAGGCGAGGCCAAATAACGCTTCAAACTTGTCTTCTCCTTCAAGACCTGCCTCTAAAGCGGCTTGATAATATATTTCCGCTTTGTCTTCCGCGCCCTGGTTGTCCCAGGACCAGGCAATATTAAGCAGGGCGCGTGCTTTTAATTCTGCATGATTGATAAGGTCTTCAAGTAATTCACGGCTTTTTTCATATTCGCCTGCTTTACGCAAAGCAATGGCCGTCTGCAGATTCTTTTCCATAGGTTCTGTTTTCATATTTTCAATCAGATTGATGTCATTCCCGACAGTAAAATGAATAACAGTAAAGAGAAAGGATAATTTCCTGGAAACTGAGGGGGCATGGCAACTTGTCTTGCGATCGCGCTGATATGTGCTTTGGTTGAATAAAGCAATCGTCGTGAGGATAGATAAGGAAGCGAGAAATGGTGACTGATTTATTGCTACGCGTTGCACTGGCGGGGTTACTTGGCGGGCTTATTGGCCTTGAACGTCAGTTGCGCGCAAAAGACGCTGGGTTAAGAACGCATGTTCTTGTCGGGATTGGCAGCGCGCTGTTTATGATTGTCTCCAAATATGGCTTTGAGGATATTTTGCAGGAGAACCATGTCGCCCTCGATCCCAGCAGGGTCGCGGCACAGGTGGTCAGTGGCGTGGGGTTTCTGGGTGCCGGAACCATCATTATTCAAAAACAGATCGTCAAGGGGCTCACTACAGCGGCAGGGATGTGGGTGACATCAGCCATTGGCTTGGTCATCGGCAGCGGAATGTACGCCATTGGCATCTATGGCGCCTTTATGACGCTCTTTGTGCTTGAGGTCTTCCGGCAGTTAAGTCACCATTTTTTGAGTAAGCATTATGGTGTGCAGATCAAACTAAAACCAGAAAGTGTGCCCATTGTTTTGGCGGCGTTACAGGAAAGGTCAGTTAAATTTGCCTTTCGTTCTCTGAAAAACAGCCAGGCGGGGGATAAAACCAGTGAATTATTTCTTGTTTTGACGCTACGCCCCGGTATGCCAATAAACGATATCGGCGCGGATTTATGCCGAATTGAGGGCGTGAAATCGCTGACGGTGAAATAAAAATCTGGAAGGCCTGGGGCAGAAAAAAATTGCGCGCCGGGAGAGGGCTCCCGGCGCACGATGAGGCTAAACCACGCGGAAGGTCCCAACTGTTTGCGTCAATGTTGACGCCTGTTCTTCCAGCGATGCTGCGGCAGCGGCGGCTTGTTCAACTAACGCGGCGTTTTGCTGCGTCACGTCGTCCATCTGGTTCACCGCCACCCTGATATGTTCAATACCGGTAGATTGTTCTCCGGACGCCGTTGAGATTTCAGTCATCAATGCAGCGACTTCATGAATGGAAGCCAGGATTTCATCCATCGTGGAGCCAGCCTGACCGACCAGCGTCGCGCCTTCCGATACTTTGGCGCTTGAGGCTTCAATTAACTCTTTTATCTCCTTTGCAGCGGTCGCGCTTCGCTGGGCCAGACCACGAACCTCACTGGCGACAACAGCAAAACCACGGCCTTGCTCTCCCGCTCTTGCCGCTTCCACAGCCGCGTTTAATGCCAGGATATTTGTCTGAAAGGCGATCCCTTCAATGGTGCTGATGATCTCGACGATGTGTTGCGAGCTGTCGGAAATAGAGCCCATTGTAGTAATGACATTCTGCACGACCTTGCCGCCACGCTCCGCGACAGACGAGGCAGTGGCCGCAAGCGTACTGGCATTCTGTGCGTTAGAAGAGTTTTGGCGTACCGTCACTGTCAATTGTTCCATGCTGGCCGAGGTCTCAATGAGCGACGCGGCCTGTTCCTCCGTGCGGCTCGATAAATTCGTATTGCCGATTGCTACCTCTCTGGCCGCCTCATCAATTGAGGCTGCTGAATCCTGAATTTTTTCAACAAGGGAGCGCAACTGTATTTGCATGGCATCCAGCGCATTCAGCAGTTGTCCGGTTTCATCACGAGAATGCCCTTTAATGGAAGACGTTAAATCACCTTGCGCAATTGCCTCTGCGGCTTTTACTGCAATCTGCAACGGTGTCGTAATAATGCGTGAGATAATAACGCATAATGCTACAGCAATAATCACACTCAGGATCGCGCCGAAAACAAGAATAAATCGGGTTTGCGTCTCGGTCGATTTCACGGTGTCCTGCCTGACGTGCAGTAATACACTTTCCGCATTAATCATCTCATCAATTATACCCCGCATACTGTCCATCTGACTTTTGCCTGTATTCGCTTCAAAGCGGGCATTAAAGTCATCGGCACTCATCTTTTGATTCGATACATCCCGGCGGTTATTAATGATTCTCTCAGCTACATCATGCAACCATAGCGAATACTGTTCTGACAGGTGTTTAAGACGGGCTTGCTGGGCGGGATTGTCGGCGGTAAATTCTTTAAGCGCGTCCCAGTGGCTGGAAAATGATTTCTGACCGTTGTTATACGGCTCCAGCATCTCCTCCTTCCCGGTAAGCGCAAAACCGCGTAATCCGGTTTCCATATTCACCAGGCTTAGTGTCAATGCCCTGTTTTCATCAATCACTTGATAAGTATGGATGTTCCAGTTGTTTGCAGTTATAAGGGTCGCAAAATTATAATAAAATACGCCGCTTAGCACCATTAAAACCAAAATAATCAAACCAAAAGCCGATGTTAACTTCCTGCGGATGTTCATATTCTTAACCATATCGTCCTGCTCCAGCGTGAAAACCCAAAATATTGCGATTGTGAAAATGTGCAGTGAAGCCATTATCGTCATAATGGTTCATTAATTTATATTGCCGAGAGAAATAAATACCTTGATTATTATAGGTTGCGATATATCAATAAGTTGGGATGAAGATGAGATTTTAAAATACGATAATTATGAATATTGCGGGGTGATATTATTTAGTGAGTCTACATTAAGAAATAGCATAGCTAAACTCGGCAGTTGGATATATCATTGTTAATTCTTGATGCATACATATGCTAATTTCACAAGATATATTTTGTCTGGATGGGATGCGTAAATATTTAGCGCAAAAATGTTTTCTAAAGATGACGTTATAAGTGGGACTCAGATTAATTATCAGGTCAGAGGGAAGGGCGGCAGAATATACTTAACGGTGTCTCATAGATACGTGTGCGCTATCCCGGTGCTGGATTTTTAAAATTTTCCACAACACATTAATTTTGCAGCAAGATTCTAAATCATGTACCATACCCCCCTATAGTATATAAGGAGTGGTTATGCCGCATTCACCTGAAGATAAAAAACGTATTCTCACCCGGGTTCGTCGCATCCGTGGGCAGGTCGACGCACTGGAGCGCGCGCTGGAAAACGGCGATCCCTGCATTGCTATTCTGCAACAGATTGCTGCCGTACGTGGTGCGGCGAATGGTCTGATGGGGGAAATGGTGGAAATACACCTGAAAGATGAACTGGTCAGTGGCGAGACCACACCCGATCAGCGCGCTGCCCGCATGGCGGAAGTCGGTCATCTTTTGCGCTCTTATCTAAAATAAACATTTACGTACACCGAAAAAGGAAGAATTTGATGAAATCACGTGCTGCTGTTGCGTTTGGGCCGGGTCAGCCGCTCAAAATTGTTGAGATTGATGTCGCACCGCCAAAAAAAGGCGAAGTCCTGGTTCGCATTACCCACACCGGCGTCTGCCATACTGACGCTTTTACCCTTTCAGGTGATGATCCGGAAGGCGTATTCCCGGCGGTACTCGGTCACGAAGGCGGTGGCATTGTTGTTGAAGTCGGCGAAGGGGTGACCAGCCTGAAACCCGGCGATCATGTTATTCCGTTGTACACCGCAGAATGTGGTGAGTGTAAGTTCTGTAAATCCGGTAAAACGAATCTTTGTCAGGCCGTTCGCGCCACTCAGGGCAAGGGCGTGATGCCAGATGGCACCACCCGTTTCTCCTACAATGGTGAGCCGATTTATCACTACATGGGGACCAGTACGTTTAGCGAATATACGGTGGTGGCTGAGATTTCCCTGGCGAAAGTCAATCCGCAGGCGCCACTGGAGAAAGTGTGCCTGCTGGGCTGCGGCGTGACCACCGGTATCGGTGCGGTGCACAACACGGCAAAAGTAAAAGAGGGGGACACCGTTGCGGTGTTCGGGCTCGGCGGTATTGGCCTGGCGGTCATTCAGGGCGCGGTTCAGGCCAAAGCCGGTCGTATTATTGCCGTCGATACCAACCCGGAGAAGTTCACCCTCGCGAAAGAGATGGGGGCAACGGATTTCGTGAATCCTAAAGATTACGAAAAACCGATTCAGGAGGTGATTGTTGAGCTGACTGATGGCGGTGTTGATTTCAGCTTTGAATGTATCGGCAATGTAGATGTCATGCGTGCGGCGCTTGAATGCTGCCATAAAGGCTGGGGCGAAAGCGTCATTATCGGTGTTGCGGGCGCGGGCCAGGAGATCAAAACCCGTCCGTTCCAGTTAGTGACAGGCCGCGTGTGGCGTGGTTCTGCCTTCGGTGGCGTAAAAGGGCGCACGCAGTTACCGGGAATGGTGGAGGATGCGATGGCGGGTAAGATTCGTCTCGACCCGTTTATTACCCATCGGCTTCCGTTAGATCAGATCAACGAAGCCTTTGATCTCATGCATGAAGGCAAATCTATTCGTACTGTCATTCATTTCGGCGATAAATAAGTAAACCACTGGCCAGCGGTTAAGCCGCTGGCATTTTCAATGTCTAAATCTGTGACCCGCCTGACATTTTTCCCCTTAACATAAATCCCACAATTGCCGATACCTTTCTGACAGGCGTGTTTTACGCATCTTATACAAAAGAGAGTCGATAGCCATGGATAACACAGCAGCGATGCACAGACAGCAAGGCATTGGATTTATGCACAATATTCGATTGGTTCCCCTATTTTCCGCTATCCTGAGTGGCATATTGCTGTTATTTGCGTTGAGTTCCGGGTTAGCAGGGTATTTCTTGATGCAGGCTGACAGAGACCAGCAGGATGTGACGCAAGAAATCCAGGTTCGTATGGGGTTATCTAACAGTTCCAATAACTTACGTATAGCGCGTATCAGCCTGATCCATGCCGGGGCGGCCAGCCGCATTGCCGAAATGGATGATATGAGAAAGAACATTGCAGATGCGGAAAAACGTATCAAGCAGGCACAGGAGGGCTTTAATACCTATATGGCCCGTGCGGTTAAAACGCCGGAAGATTTAGCGCTCGATGGCGAACTGACCACCCGCTTTAACGCCTATTTCGACGGCATGCAGCCGATGCTGAAATATGCCAAAAACGGCATGTTTGAAGCCATCATCAACCACGAAAATGAGCAGGCGCGTGTTTTAGACAGCGCATTCAATGAATACCTGCTTAAAGCGATTCAGATTCGTAGCGATCGCGCGAATCGCCTGGGTGAACAAGCACACCAGCGCACCCAACTGGGGCTGATCTTTATGGCGGGCGCATTTGCCGTCGCGCTGTTCTTAACGGTCATTACCTTTACCGTATTGCGTCGTGTGGTGATCAATCCGCTGCAGCGTGCTGCCAGACGTATTGAACATATTGCGGGCGGTGACCTGACTGTACCTGAGGAAGTCACTGGTCGCAGTGAGATTGGCCGCCTGACCAACGATTTGCAATTGATGCAGCGATCCCTGGTGAAAACCGTGACCACCGTGCGTGATGGCGCTGAGGAAATTTATCGCGGAACCAGCGAGATCTCTGCAGGAAATACCGATCTTTCTTCACGTACTGAGCAGCAGGCCGCAGCGATTGAGCAGACCGCAGCCAGTATGGAAGAGCTTACCGCGACCGTGAAACAGAATGCGGACAATGCGCATCATGCCAGCAACCTGGCGCGTGATGCTTCCGGTAAAGCGACCAAAGGCGGTGAGATTGTTGATGGTGTGGTACAGACCATGGGCAATATTACGTCCAGCTCGAAGAAAATTTCCGAAATTACCGCGGTGATTAACAGTATTGCCTTCCAGACAAACATTCTGGCGCTGAACGCCGCAGTTGAAGCCGCGCGCGCCGGTGAGCAAGGCCGTGGTTTTGCGGTGGTAGCCAGCGAAGTCCGTACGCTGGCAAGCCGCAGTGCGCAGGCAGCGAAAGAGATTGAAGCGTTAATCAGCGACTCAGTGAGTTTGATTGATAAAGGCTCCAGCGAAGTCGTGGCCGCCGGTGAAACCATGGATGAGATCGTGACGGCGGTAAAACGCGTTACCGATATCATGCTGGAAATTGCCGCCGCGTCGGATGAGCAGAGCAAAGGTATTACTCAGGTTAGCCAGGCTATCACCGAGATGGATAATGTCACCCAGCAGAACGCCTCCCTCGTGGAAGAAGCAACAGCAGCGGCTACCTCTCTGGAAGAGCAGGCCGCGCGTCTTACCGAAGCGGTGGGTGCGTTCCGGGTGCATGCCAGTGGTACAAGTCGTCCGGCGAAATCCTCATCAACCCCGCAGAAGCCCGTCGGTACTCAGCGTCCTGCTATGGCACATGGCAGCGAGAACTGGGAAACGTTCTGATGGTATAGGGCCGCTAATGCGGCCCTTCTTACAACGCCTCTAAAGAAACTACGCCACTGTATTCATCATTCATCGAAATACCCCGCAGAAACACACCATTAATGTTGTTTTTATATGCACAATTGATAGTATTGCCATGGGTTCAACGGAGGGAACCGGATGAAATACAGTGAGTTCAGACGGTGGTTGTTAGAGCAGGGAGCTATATTGCAGAAACATCGCCGCGGCAGCAGTCATTTTAAAGTCTATTTAGACGACAGACAGTCCATTTTTCCAGACCATGGTGCAAAGGAGATGCCAGAAGGCACAAGAAAAAAGATAATCAAAGATCTTGGGCTTTAAAAGGTGAAAATATGTTCAATTATGCTGTGAAGTTAACTCAGGATGCAGAAACGCGAGTTTATGAGGTGTCCTGTCGCGATTTACCTTTAATGCACTCGGTAGGTGATACGCCCGAAGAGGCACTCCTTGAGGCTGAAGATGGGATCGTTACCGCTATTTCACTGGAAATGGATATGCGCCGTCCGGTTCCGGTGGCGACTCCCGCCAGAGAGGATGAGCGTATTGTGATCATTCCGGTACTGGTTGCAATGAAGGCTGCGCTCTATAACGCGATGATTGAGACGGGAACGCGTAAAGCCGACCTCGCTCGACGATTGGGCGTGAACGCACCGCAGGTCGATCGTCTGTTAGATGTAGAACATTCGTCAAAAGTTGAGAAAGTTGAATTCGCCCTTGCGCAATTGGGCCGAAAAATTCAGGTTGAAATACAAATAGCTTAAAACCCGCCATGGCGGCGGGTTTGTTGATAACGCGCCCCGGTTTACGGCTGATCCGGCAACGCATAAGCAATAATATAATCACCACGGTCCGGTGACTGACGGGCGCCACCCGCATTGATGACGATGTACTGTTTGCCCGTTTTCGGCGAAACATACGTCATCGGGCCAGACTGGCTTCCTACCGGCAGACGATCTTTCCATATCTCTTTACCGGTTGCCGTATCAAACGCGCGCAGATAGAAATCCTGGGTACCGGCAAAAAACAGCAGACCAGACTGGGTGGATAGCGATGCGCCCAGTGTCGGCATACCGACCGGAATCGGCATATGCATGCGAATACCCAGCGGGCCGGTGTCCTGAACGGTGCCCACGGGAACCTGCCACACTATTTTCCCGGAAGTCAGGTCGACAGCAGACATGGTTCCGAACGGCGGTTTCTGACAAGGAATACCCAGCGGCGACAGGAAGCGTTCGCGCATTGCGCCAAACGGCGTGCCATCCATCGGGACGATACCCATCTCAATCCCACTGGCGTTTTTGGCGACGTTTTCACGTGGCACCATGTAGTTTGCCAGTCCCAGCCGCATATCGTTGACGAACATCAGGTTGTTGGTCGGGTCAACGGAAACGCTGCCCCAGTTCATGCCACCCAGCGAACCCGGGAACTGCAATGCGCGATCGAGGCCCGGTGGGGTGTAAACCCCCTGATGGCGCATGCCTTTAAAGGCGATACGGCACATCAGCAGATCGACAGGCGTCGCACCCCACATGTCGGACTCTTTCAGGGTTTCATTACCGATCATCGGCATGCCCACCGAGTACGGCTGGGTAGGGGAATAGCGTTCGCCTTTCACATTACCGGCTGGAACCGGGCGTTCCTCTACCTTCGCCACCGGCTCACCGGTTTCGCGATTGAGCATGAAGATCATGCCCTGTTTGCTGGTCTGCACCAGCACCGGCGTGGTGCCGCCTTTGCCGTCAGGTAAGTCATACAACAGCGGCTGTGACGGTAAGTCGAAATCCCACAGGTCGTGGTGAGTGGTCTGGAAATGCCAGCGTACGTCACCGGTTGTTGCGTCCACCGCCACAATGGATGAGCTGTACTTATCATCCAGCGCGGTACGTTCACCCGCCCAGAAATCTGGCGTGGCGTTACCTGTCGGCAGATAGATCAGATTCAGTTTCGCGTCATAAGACATTGCCGACCAGACGTTCGGCGTACCGCGCGTGTAGGTTTGACCTTCTGGCGGCAGGCCTTTCCGATCCGGGTTGCCAGGATCCCACGCCCACGCCAGTTTGCCGGTGTGGACATCATAGGCACGGACAACGCCCGGTGGTTCGTCGGTGGAGAAGTTATCCGCCACACGACCACCGACCACAACGATATTCCCCGCAACCAGCGGTGTGGACGTTTGCTGGTAGTAACCGGGTTTGATTTCACCCATGCCGACACTCAAATCAACGGTGCCGTTATCACCGAAGTCTGCGCACGGTTGGCCGTTATCGGCATTGATTGCCACCAGACGTGCATCGGTAGTGGGCAGGAACAGGCGGCGTTCGCATGTTGCAGGTTGTGCCTGTACGGCAGGAGTGACAGCGGTATGCGGCTCTTCGTAATACCCTAAGCCACGGCAGCGCTGCCAGTTTGGTGCTGTCGCTTTCGCGTCATAACGCCATTTCTCTTTACCGGAATCGACGTCCAGCGCCAGTACTTTACTGTACGGGGTACAGACATACAGCGTGTCGCCAATCTGCAGCGGTGTGTTCTGATCTTCCGCGCCAGAGCCATTGCTTTGCGGGATATCCCCGGTGTGTGCAACCCAGGCGACTTGCAGCTTATCGACATTTTGTTTGTTGATCTGGTCAAGCGCGGCAAAACGATCGCCGTGGGTGGTATTGCCCCAGTGCTTCCAGTCATGCTGTTCGCTGCCCGACTGAACCGCTTTGACGGTAACGGATTCGGTCGGGGCGATCACATTCCAGGTTTTAAACATCCCACCAACGCTGGTCAGAAGCACAACCGCGAGGATTGCCGCAACGCCGAACGCAGATTTGTTAACCGGTTTTACCGATTGTTGTGCGCGCATAAAAGGCCACAGCAGGGCAGCCAGAAATGCCAGAACGGCGAAGGTAAACAAGCGTGAGAACAGAGGCCAGAACGCCCATCCGGCATCGTAAATTGCCCAAATGATGGACGCGATAAAGCCCAGTGCATACAGAATGATGCCGCCGGGACGATTTCGTAGAATAAGTATCGCGGCAATCAGCATCACGATACCCATCGTGGCAAACCAGACGCTGCCGCCTAACGTGATGAGTTTGATGCCAGGAATGCCGATTGCCAGACCGATGACGAGCATCAGAATGGCGAGGAGCCAGCGCAGAAGGGTAACCAACCTGCGTGGGGTGCTACTGCCAGGTGCCATTTCCATCTCCTTTAACACACCGATTATCCGATACGTAATGGTGCATATGTACCAAATGGATAACGGTATTAGGGGGTTATCATTTTATTGCAGATGTTATTGAGGGTATCCGCGTGGAAAAACTCACTGTTTATATGGGAAACGAACCATTTGGTGAATTTGCGAATATGATAAATCTGTTAAATTACTTGACGCAATTGTTAAAAAATTAGATCGCATTATTTGAGAACTGGCCCGCGCATGGCGGGCCGCTTGATCAGGCGATACGCTGCGTATCGACACTTCGCGAGGGGGTAATCGTCACAGGAATGGATTTAGAGGTCGGTGTTCCGGTACCGTCACCGTAGCGGGTAAGGGGGACCAGTGGATTCGTTTCCGGATAATAGGCCGCAAGATTACCGCGGGGGATGGCGTATGCAACGAGACGGAACCCTGTAACCTGACGGGTAATGCCGTCGGTCGCCAGGGTGGTGATATCGACGCGGTCGCCGTCGCTCAGCCCCAGTGCCAGGATATCGTCCGGATGCATAAACAGGACGTCGCGTTGCCCATAAACACCACGATAGCGGTCATCCAGACCGTAAATCGTCGTGTTGTACTGATCGTGCGAACGTAATGTCTGTAACACAAATGGCGCGCTGATCTCCGGGCAGACGGCATCTGGCAGCGGTGCGCTGCTGAACTCTGCTTTACCGGACGGCGTTGCAAAGGTGAGTGATGCCGCACTATTTCCCAGCCAGAAACCACCGGGCTCTTCGCAGCGAGCATTAAAGTTGTTGAAGCCGGGAATAGTGGCGGCGATATGATCGCGAATCAGGTTGTAATCATCGGCTAAGGCCAGCCAGTCCAGCTTGCTGTTTCCCAGTACCGCGTGGGCGATACCGGCAACGATCGCGGTTTCCGATTTTTGCGTTTCTGCCAGCGGCTTACCGATACCTTCTGAGGCATGAACCATGCTAAATGAGTCTTCGACGGTCACGAACTGACGACCTGTCGCCTGCATGTCCTCTTCGGTACGTCCCAGGGTCGGTAAAATGAGCGACTGCGCACCCGGCATCAAATGGGTACGGTTGAGTTTGGTACTGATATGCACGGTCAAACCGCAACGTTTCAAAGCCTCGCGGGTCAGTGTGGTGTCCGGCGCGGCGGCGGCAAGATTACCGCCAAGCGTAATGAGGACTTTCACTTCATCACGCAACATAGCCTGAATGGCGGCCACGGTATGATGTCCCGGGGTGCGCGGTGGTTCGAAACCAAAATGACGTGCCAGGCTGTCGAGCAGGGCGGCGGGAGGTTTTTCATCAATCCCCATTGTCCGGTTACCCTGCACATTACTGTGTCCGCGCACCGGGCAGAGCCCCGCGCCCGGTTTACCCAGATGACCGCCGAGCAACTGCAAATTGACGATTTCACGTACCGTATCCAGCGAATGTTTATGCTGGGTAATACCCATAGCCCAGGTACATATGACCCGTCTGGCGCTTTGCCAGACGGCGGCGGCGTCACGCAATTGCTGCTCACTCAAACCGGATTGCGCTTCAATAGACTGCCAGGACGCGGCATCGATTTGCGCAAACCAGGCCTCGATACCCGTGGTGTGTTGGGCGATAAACGCATCATCGAAGATACCGGCTTCCCCGTTTGCCAGGCGCTGGCGATGCGTTTCCAGCAACGCTTTCGCCATCCCACGCACGGCGGCCATATCACCCCCCAGATTCGGCTGGTAATAGGCCGAACTGATTGCGCCAGCCCTGGAGGTGACGACCTCCAGCGGTTTTTGCGGGTCGGCAAAACGTTCCAGCCCCCGTTCGCGCAGGGTATTAAAGGTGACGATACGCGCGCCGCGATCGGCAGCGTGGCGCAGGCTGTGGAGCATACGCGGATGGTTAGTGCCTGGGTTCTGCCCAAAGACGAAAATCGCATCGGCCTGTTCAAAATCGGTGAGATGAATAGTGCCTTTACCGACGCCAATACTGCGTTTCAGCCCTGCGCCGCTGGCCTCGTGGCACATGTTCGAACAATCGGGGAAGTTGTTAGTGCCGACCATGCGACCAAACAACTGGTAAAGATACGACGCTTCATTACTGGCGCGACCCGAGGTGTAAAGTTCCATCTGGTTCGGGTGATCCATTTCGCGAATATGGCGTCCAATCAGGGCAAATGCATCATCCCAGCTCACGGGTTCGTAGCGATCGGTGTGCGGGTTATAGCGCAACGGTTCCGTGAGTCGGCCCTGATACTCCAGAAAATAGGCGCTCTGACGGTTGAGGGCGCTTACGCTGTGTTGCGCAAAAAAGCTGGCGTCAATCTGGCGGCGTGTTGCCTCCCAGGTCACCGCTTTCGCGCCGTTTTCGCAGAAACTAAAGGTGCTTTTGTTGTCATCGCCCCAGGCACAACCGGGGCAGTCAAAGCCACGGGCTTTATTCATACGCAGCAGGTTGCGCAAGTTTTTAAGGGCATTTTTGCTGTCGAAAACGAAGCGGGTGGTTGCTTCAAGAGAACCTAATCCACCGGCAGCGGCGCGATAGGGTTTTATGGCAGTTTTGAATTTCATGTGTTCTTCCGGACAGCGGATTGCTCTTGCGCAAACACTACGCCGCGTAACAGCAATCCTTAATCAACAACTATCTTTTATCACACAATTAACAATAAGTTTACCATTTGCGCAACGGTCCGTGTCTGGCGCGCATACAGATTAATCTGGCACGGTTTTACGAATAGCAGCGATCAGCGTTTGCACGCCGATGGAGAGGGGGGCATCCACGCGAGTGAGAATGCCGATAGGATCGCCCATACCCGGCGGTACGATGGGTAGCGCGGTGAGTGAACCTTCGCGCAAATCATTCTTGACTGCGCCGGAAGGAACAAACCAGACGTAATCAAAATTCACGGTCAATTGTCGTGATAACGACGCAGAGAGCGTTTCAATGCAGCCGGTCGGAAGCTTGCAGCCCTGACTTTGCAGCAAATCCTCCGTATTCTGGCGTGGCACTGTACCGGTTGGCAGTACGACGACAGGCCATTCCAGCACCCGGCTCAGCGTAATCGTGGTTTGCAGCAGCGGATGGTTGGGGCGCACCACCAGTTTGAGTGACTCAAGAAATAACATCTCATAGGTCAATCCGCTCATCAGTTCCGGATCTGACATACGGCCGATGCCGACGTCCAACTCACCGGATTTCAGCCCGGCCAACAACATAGGATTATTGGTGGTCGCCACCTGAATGGTGATATCAGGCTGCTGCTTATGTACCTGACCAATCACCGACGGCAGAATGCCCAGCGCCGCAGTGGGTAATGCGCCAACACGGATCACGGCATTGTTTTGTTCAGGTTTGTAGTTGAGCGACTGGCCTGCGGTATTGAGCGCATCAAGTACGCGCACAGCATGGGTTAAAAACTGCTCACCCACCAGGGTGAGTTGCGCTCCCAGTCGGCCACGCTCAAACAGACGCGTTCCGGTGAGTTGCTCCAGTTCATTCAGCGTCTTGGACAACGCGGGTTGACTAAGGTTAAGGGTCTCTGCCGCACGCCCCAGGGTTCCCTGCTGAGCGACGGCGACGAATGTATGCAGATGGCGCAAGCGTATGCGCTGGGAGAACAAACCGTTTTTTTCCATAAGATGATGTAAAAACGAAGCGATGTCCGTGGCAAGTAAAGTTGCTTAATTATGTTAACTTGGTAGCAAAACATTCTTAACATTTAATCTCGTTGAGTTACAAACAAATTTTCCCGGCAGTGTGATGTCAACCGCATGTCTGTGGGGGTTTAACCATAATTTTTGGTTATGCAAATAGCCGGAAATACGGCATTTTTGGTTTTCCGCCGCGATCACACTTCGTAAATTCTCTCCCACAGGCGCGCGACGGCTTCTCTACACTCCAGGTAATACATACTGGAGGCATGACAACATGGCGAACACCATCACGGCTGATGACATTCGGGAACAATTTTCGCAGGCAATGTCAACGATGTACCAGCAGGAAGTTCCGCAGTACGGCACCTTGCTGGAGCTGGTTGCGGACGTCAATCTGGCAGTACTGGAGAATAATCCCCGGTTGCATGAAAAGCTGGTTAACGCAGATGAACTGGCGCGCCTGAACGTCGAGCGCCATGGGGCAATTCGCGTTGGACGCCCGGAGGAACTGGCGACGTTACGACGGATGTTCGCCATTATGGGCATGTTTCCGGTGAGCTATTACGATCTGTCTCAGGCGGGGGTTCCTGTACACTCCACCGCCTTTCGCCCCATTGATGATGCGGCCCTGGCACGTAATCCGTTTCGCATTTTTACCTCGTTATTGCGCCTCGAACTGATTGAGGATGCGCAACTGCGCGACCAGGCCGCCGCGATTTTACAGCGCAGGGATATTTTCACTCCACGTTGCCATGAACTCATTGCCTTACATGAACAAACCGGCGCGTTCACTGCTGTCCAGGCGAGTGAATTTGTGAAAGAGGCGCTGGAGACCTTTCGCTGGCATCGTCATGCCACCGTGGATGCCCTGACATACCATGCGCTCCATACTGAGCACCGCCTGATTGCCGATGTAGTCTGCTTCCCCGGCTGCCATATCAACCATCTGACGCCGCGCACGCTGGATATTGACCAGGTTCAGGCGCTGATGCCGAAATATGGAATAGAACCCAAAATCCTGATTGAAGGGCCGCCGCGCCGCGATGTGCCAATCTTATTGCGCCAGACCAGCTTCAAAGCACTGGATGAACCGGTATTGTTCGCAGGCGAGCAGGAGGGGACGCATACTGCGCGTTTTGGTGAGATAGAACAGCGCGGCGTGGCGCTGACGCCAAAAGGCAGGGCGCTTTACGACCGGTTACTTAATGAAGCTGGCACCGGGAAAGATAATTTGACGCATCAGTTACATTTACAGGAGATATTTCAATCTTTCCCCGACAGCGAAATGCTGTTGCGACGCCAGCAACTGGCCTACTTCCGGTATCGCCTGACACCCTCTGGCGAGGCTCACCGTAAGGCGATTCGTCCGGGTGATGATCCGCAACCGCTTATTGAGCGCGGGTGGGTAGTTGCGCAACCCATCATCTATGAAGATTTTTTGCCCGTCAGTGCGGCCGGGATCTTTCAGTCAAACCTTGGCAACGAAACGCAACAGCGTAGCCACGGTAATGCCAGCAAGCGGCGTTTTGAAGAAGCGCTCGGCTGCGAAGTCCTTGATGAGTTCACCCTCTATGAGCAAGCAGAAGAGCGCAGCAAACGACGTTGCGGTCTGTTGTAAAAAAGGTACTCTGCTACGGGTGTGAATAAACAGGATGTTGTCATGGAAAATCCCTCCGCGCCGTTAGCAGAAACCCGCCACGGCACGCTGATTGGTGTGACCGACGAGGATTGTCTCGTCTGGCGTGGTATTCCCTATGCGGCGCCTCCCGTCGGGCCGTTGCGCTGGCGCGCGCCGCAACCGTCAAAGCCCTGGGAAGGTGTCCGCGTGGCGGATACCTTTTCTGCTTCCAGTTGGCAGAACGGTGAAATCTGCACGCAAATTGCCGGCGGCGATCCGGGTAAATTGTCCGAAGATTGTCTGTATCTCAATGTATGGGCCCCGGCGGCGCGCAGTGCGCCACTCCCGGTGATGGTCTGGCTGCATGGGGGCGGTTTTACCATGGGGGCGGGCGATTTGCCGCCCTATGATGGCAAAGCTCTCGCCCGACGCGGTGTGGTGTTAGTCACCCTCAATTATCGGCTGGGACATTTGGGGTTTTTCGCCCATCCGGCATTGCAAGAAGAAGAGGGCGAAACCGTTTGTAACTTCGGCCTGCTCGATCAAATTGCCGCGCTGCACTGGGTTAAAGAGAATATCCATGCCTTCGGTGGCGATGCGCGTAAGATCACGCTGTTTGGCGAATCCGCCGGGGGACGAAGTGTGATGTCGCTGATGGCCTCGCCGAAGGCAAAGGGGCTCTTTCACAAAGCCATTATTCAAAGTAGCTACACCTTGCCGGATACGCCGCTTGAGCGCGCGCTGGAAAAAGGGACCGCCATTGCAGAGCATCTCGGCGCACCCAACGCCACGGCAGAGACATTGCGCGCGATACCGGCCGAGGCATTCTGGCCGCTCCCTTCACCGCTTAAGATCGCTCCCGCGCCGATTGCCGGAGACGACGTCCTGCCTGTGCCGGCACTGGAGGTTTTTTTCAGCGCTTCGCAACATCCGATGCCAGTTATCGTCGGTTCCAACAGTGATGAAGCCAGCGTGATGGCCGAGTTTGGCGTCGACCTCGCCGGACAAATTGATAAGTTACGTCGTGAGCAACGTTTTGGCCTGGGGATCATTAAGCTGCTTTACCCCGGGGTAAAAGGGGATACGGAACTGGGGCGCCAGGTTTGCAGGGATATGGCGTTTACCTCGCTCGGACTGGTGATAATGCAGGCGCAACAGCGCATCGGGCAACCATGCTGGCGCTACTGGTTTGATTACGTGGCAGAAGCCGAGCACGACACCTACATCAATGGCGCATGGCACGGAAACGAAGTGCCCTATGTATTTGATAATCTGATGCTGACGGAGCCTGCGTGCCATTACGTCAATGATCGAGATCTGGCATTTGCAGCAAAGGTCGCCGATTACTGGGTTAACTTTGCCCGCGAAGCCAGCGTCACTTGCGATGTGCTTCATGGCCCTGTTCGCTGGCAGGCTTGCCGAAAAGGGCGAGACAGGCTGCTACGCATCGGACTGAATAAACATGCGGGATTTCGTATGGCAAATCGGTTTATGCGGGCACGCCTGACACTGTTTAAACGGGTCATGCGGCATCACGTCAAACTTGATTAATTATCCAGCAAGCTCGCGCGAAATGCCGCCAGCCCGGCGGCATTATTTTGTGAATCTCTCAGTACCAGACGATAGCTCGCCCCTGTCTTAACACTCTGCGCATAAGGACGCATAAGGCGACCGGCGCGGATATCCTCCGCGACCAGCGTTTCATCAGCAATGGCCACGCCAAGCCCCTGAATGGCCGCCGTGATCGCCAGATCCATGGTGTCGAAGTGTTGATTTTTTTTCATAACCCACGTTGTGCTGTCCTGTTTCGCCAGCCACAGCGACCAGTCTGTTTTATCTCTGGTCGGATGCAGAAACGTCAAATGACTGAGCGTGTCATCGGCCGTCAATTGGGGACTCATGACCGGCGTCAGCGCTTCATCAAACAGCAGATCGCCCGCGCTGAAATGGGTACCAAAAACGATTGCCGCATCGTACGGCTCAGTTTTGAAGTTAACGCCATGGTCAGTGGTGGTCGTCAATGCCACCTGCAAGTCAGGGCTGGTGTGCTCAAGCTGAATAAGACGCGGAACCAGCCAGCGCATCGCACAGGTCGGCGCTTTCAGACGGACGACCGTTTGTTGTGCCCGCGCTTGCGCGGCAAGGGTTTGCAGATGCTCAAACGCCGAACGTAATTCCGGTAGCAGAGCGCTGCCCTGAGGCGATAACCGCAACCCCCTGGCATGGCGCTCAAACAGCGGGAAACCAAACCATGTCTCCAGTGAAGCAATCTTGCGGCTTACCGCCCCCTGCGTCAGACATAACTCTTTTGCGGCATGGGTAAGATTTAAATGGCGGGCCGTAACCAGAAAAGCGTCAATGGCATTCAGCGGCAAGGTACGGTTTGGCATGGTGACTCCAGCTATGCAATTTATTCATGGCTATTATGACAACAAATCGATTGTGGACTCAACGCGCTTTTATTTGAATGCTTATGCACTTTTAATGAGAAAGGATTAAGAATGACTCTGCGTACACCGGTGAAAACCCGTTCAAAATTACCCGACGTGGGTACGACCATTTTTACCGTTATTGGTCAGCTTTCCGCACAGCATAATGCGATTAACCTTTCTCAGGGCGCGCCCAATTTTTCTTGCGATCCGCAGTTGATCTCCGGCGTGACCAGGGCGATGCAGGCCGATCATAACCAGTACGCCCCGATGACGGGGTTACGTCCGCTGAAAACACGCATTGCTGAGAAGATCAGTGATCTGTACGGCACGCAGTATGACGTGGACAGCGAAATACTGATTACCGCCAGCGCCAGTGAAGGTCTCTATTCGGCCATCAGTGGCCTGGTTCATCCGGGCGATGAAGTTATCTATTTCGAACCGTCGTTTGACAGCTATGCGCCGATTGTTCGCCTGCAGGGGGCGACGCCCATCGCCATTAAACTCACAGTCCCCGATTTTGCGGTGAACTGGGACGAAGTTCGCGCGGCCATCACTCCCCGCACGCGCATGATCATTATTAACACGCCACATAATCCGAGCGGTCAGGTCTTCTCTGCTGACGATCTGCAACAACTGGCGGCGTTGACGCGCAACACCGATATCGTGATTCTTTCTGACGAAGTGTACGAACATGTCGTCTTTGACGAGCAGCCGCACCATGGTATGGCGACACATCCGCAACTTGCGCAGCGCAGTGTGATTATCTCGTCCTTCGGTAAGACCTATCATGTCACGGGCTGGCGCGTGGGTTACTGCGTTGCGCCATCAGAGTTGATGGATGAGATTGTGAAAGTCCATCAGTTTTTAATGTTTTCCGCCGATACGCCAATGCAGTACGCTTTTGCCGAGCATATGACGGATCCCCAGACCTGGCTGTCGCTGTCGGCCTTCTACCAGCGCAAACGCGACTTGTTGCAAAGTCTGCTGGCAGCATCGCCATTTCGCTTATTGCCGAGCGCGGGATCGTTCTTCCTGTTGGCGGATTACAGCCATTTCAGCGACGAGAGCGACAGCGAGATGGTGAAAAGGTTAATTACCGATTACGGCGTTGCCACCATTCCGTTATCGGCGTTTTACACTGATG
Source organism: Phytobacter ursingii (assembly GCA_901456055.1). GTDB lineage: Bacteria > Pseudomonadota > Gammaproteobacteria > Enterobacterales > Enterobacteriaceae > Phytobacter > Phytobacter ursingii. The sequence continues at coordinate 125,966 of CABDWT010000017.1, read as the reverse complement.
GTACTGATAACAAATTGATTCGCCTCTCTTTTGCCAAAGATGAGGCCACACTCAGAGCAGGCGCGCAGGCCCTGTGTCGTGTTAAGCCACGCTAAGGAGCGTTAACCGTGAAATTGAAAGCACTCTTTCTGGGCATGGGCATGCTTTGCTCATTATCTTCTTTCGCAGCAACCCAGTTACGCTATGGCCTGGAAGCGGAATATCCACCGTTTGAAAGCCGCAATGCTTCTGGCCAACTGGAAGGTTTTGATATCGAGCTGGGCAACGCCATCTGTAAAGCCGCAGAACTGAAATGTACCTGGGTCGAAACCTCGTTTGATGCGCTGATCCCAGGTCTTGTGGCGAAAAAATTTGACGCGATCAATTCAGCGATGAATATCACCGAGCAGCGTCGTCAGAGCATCGATTTTACCCAACCTATCTACCGCATTCCCTCTCAACTGGTGGGTAAGTCGGGTGATGGTATGGAAGCGACGGCCGAAGGTCTGAAGGGTAAAACTATCGGTGTATTGCAGGGTTCCATTCAGGAAACTTATGCAAAAGAGCACTGGGAAAAGCACGGTGTCACCGTGGTGTCTTATAAAGATCAGAATATGGCCTGGGGTGATTTGCTGAATGGTCGCATTGACGCCTCGCTGGTCATGTCAGCGGCCGGGCAGGCAGGTTTCCTGAGCAAACCGCAGGGTAAAGGCTTTGGCTTTATTGGCAAACCGGTATCTGACGATACGATCCTCGGCAGTGGCATCGGTTTCGGGTTGCGTAAAGGTGATGAGGCCACCAAAAAGCAACTCGACGCCGCAATTGATAAAGTACGCGCCGATGGCACCATCAAAACGCTGGCGGAGAAATACTTCCCCGGTATTGATGTGAGCGTCAGCGCTAAATAATAAGCCGACCTTTTCTGACCCCAACCGTTGATGTCCGGATGGGGTCTTTTTATATCAGAAATCCCTGCGCATCCCTGGCTTTCTACGCTCTTCACTGCTTTCGTACCGTCATCTTGCTTTATGCCCCTGGTGCGAAAAAGGGCAGCGATGCAGTGAGCAACGTAACGGGATATTTTCCGCGCAGTAAAAATCATACCTTTCTTTACACAGTTTTCAGGCCGCTCCCATCGACAAAAATATTTCCAGCTTTGCGCAGAATATCACCCGCCAGCAATTGGATTCTCAATCAATTTTGTCTAGAGTGTGCGGTCATAACTGTTAGCTTTTGCCGTGGTTTTGTTTTGTACAACACCGCTTCTCACGACCATAAGGACGTATTATCAGGCATGAACCGCAGACGTTTCATTAAGGCATCAATGGCGCTGGCCGCAGCGTGCGGGACTTCCGGCTTTGCTTCTCTGTTCTCCCGTGCGGCGTTTGCTGCAGATTCCGATATCGCCGATGGTCAGAGTCGTCGTTTCGATTTTTCCGTCTTGCAGTCCATGGCGCATGACCTGGCGCAGCAGCCGTGGGGCGGCGCGCCGCGTCCTTTGCCGGATACGCTCGCCAACATGACGCCACAGGCCTACAACGCCATTCAGTACGATGCGCAGCATTCCCTGTGGAACAATGTTGAAGGTCGTCAGTTGGACGTGCAGTTTTTCCATATGGGGATGGGGTTCCGTCGCCGGGTGCGCATGTTCTCGCTCGATCCCGCCACCCAACAGGCGCGAGAAATTCATTTCCGTCCTGAATTATTTAACTACCATGACGCGGGCGTTGACACAAAGCAGCTCGAAGGGCAAAGCGATCTGGGGTTTGCCGGTTTCCGCGCCTTTAAAGCGCCTGAGCTGGCACGTCGCGATATCGTTTCTTTCCTGGGGGCCAGCTATTTCCGCGCGGTAGACAGTACTTATCAGTACGGGCTTTCTGCTCGTGGCGCGGCAATCGACACCTTTACGGACACTCCGGAAGAGTTTCCGGACTTCACCGCATTCTGGTTTGAAACCGCGAAAGCCACAGATACCTCATTTACGGTCTATACCTTGCTCGACAGCCCGAGTCTGACCGGGGCATACAAATTCGTGATCCACTGTGAACAGAGCCAGGTGATCATGGAGGTGGATAACCACCTGTATGCGCGTAAGGACATCAAACAGCTGGGTATTGCGCCGATGACCAGTATGTTTAGCTGTGGTAACAATGAACGTCGCGTGTGCGATACCATTCATCCGCAGATCCATGACTCCGATCGGCTGGCCATGTGGCGCGGCAATGGAGAGTGGGTTTGTCGTCCCCTGAATAACCCGCAGAAACTGCAATTCAACGCCTTTTTGGACGACAATCCGAAAGGTTTTGGCTTACTGCAACTGGACCGCGACTTTTCTCATTATCAGGACGTAATGGGCTGGTATAACAAACGCCCAAGCCTGTGGGTCGAGCCGCGTAACCAATGGGGTAAAGGCAGCGTCGGATTAATGGAGATCCCGACTACGGGTGAAACCCTGGATAACGTGGTCTGTTTCTGGCAGCCGGAGAAACCGGTTCGTGCAGGTGACGAACTGGCTTTTCAATATCGTCTGTACTGGAGCGCTATGCCGCCGGTACGTTCACCACTGGCGCGTGTCTATGCCACGCGTACCGGTATGGGGGGCTTCCCGGAAGGGTGGGCACCGGGCGAACATTACCCGGAAAAATGGGCTCGTCGTTTCGCCATTGATTTTGTCGGCGGCGATCTGAAAGCCGCTGCGCCGAAGGGGATTGAACCCGTTATCACCTTGTCGAATGGGGAAGCTAAGCAGGTTGAAATCCTGTACGTTGAGCCCTTCGACGGCTACCGTATTCTGTTCGACTGGTATCCAACGTCCAATTCCACCGACCCGGTTGAAATGCGTCTCTTCCTGCGCTGTCAGGGCGATGCGATCAGCGAGACCTGGTTGTATCAGTATTTTCCGCCCGCGCCGGATAAGCGCAACTACGTGGATGATCGCATCATGCGCTAAATCGGAAACCTCCCTCCGGGAGGGAGGTTCTGATATGAGGAGATGTTATGGAATCCACCGACAACCTGATCGTCGTCAACGACCATCTGGCGCTGCATGCCATTGATGAGCGTTTTGTTCACGATCTACACCAATTGATCGTTAAAAATCGCGAATGGCTACAGCACTTTCTGGACTGGCCGCAGCATGTCCGCTCGGTTGACCAGACCCGGCAAACCGCGCAAAGCAATATCGTCCTGCATCAGCGCGGCTACGCCAAAATGTTCCTGATCCTCGAAGATAACGTGCTGGTGGGTGTCCTCTCTTTCAACTCCATCGAACCGACGAATAAAACCGGCTATATCGGTTACTGGCTCGATAAAGACAAAGAGGGTAAGGGGATTATATCCACCTGCCTGCAGGCGTTTATGGCTTTTTACGCGCGTCGCGGCGATGTTCGTCGGTTTGTCATTAAATGCCGCGTAGCGAACGAAGCCAGTAACCGTGTCGCACTGCGTAACGGTTTTATCCTCGAAGGCTGTCTGCGCCAGGCGGAGTTCCTGAACGGCAGTTTTTATGATCAAAACATTTACGGTCAGATTATCGATCACACATCATAGCAGCCCGGCTAATGGCGTACGGGTTATATACTGTGTGCCATTAATGACCTTCTGACCACGCAGCAAAATACTGTCGCCTTCTGGCGCTTCCACCACCGCGTCATCGGTGATTTCAATATGATGCTCGATCAGTACATTGCCTCTGATACGTGCATTTCCCTGAATAACGACTTTTTCATCAAGCAGAATCGGCCCGCCGATTAAATGCGCATTGCCACCGACAAGGACGTGATGTTTGAGCACGCAATTGCCTTCGATCGTCGCATTTTCCGCAACCTGCGCGCTATAGCGCAGAGTAGGGATGGCATCCTCTTCATGTCCGGCCACAATACGCGCTTTACCGTAAACTTTGGCACAATCGCACACCCAGACATCATTTTGCTCATTGCCTTCCAGCAAAGCGAAATCAAAGATCTCGGCCCGATGTTCGATAAAGGCAAACTTTACGATGGCATCGCCATAAATTTGCGCCTGGTGGACCACGCGCGAATGGGTGACCGTAGCGCGGTCATAAACTTGCAGTATCTGTTGATTATCCGGGGTAAGACCTTGTGCGGCGATGATTTCGCAGCCGTGTAAAATACGCGCATGGCCGAACAGATGGCAGGTGCCCCGTACGGTAGACGTTTGCACGGTGACGTTGTCACTTAAGACGGCGCCATGGCTTATCTCAGCAGCATCAACCCAGCTGTTGCCGCTAATTTTAACATCATGACAGACAAGACAGGGTTGCGTCAGACGGGCGTCATCGCGCACATGACTGTTGGCAAATACCATGCTGTTTACATCGTAAATCCAGCAGTCGCCATCCTGTGACAAGGCGGTATCTTCATCCACCCAGCCCCCGACAGTCCCTGCGGTCACGTCGCCAAAGTCGCGTAACGCAATAATCTGGCGCAACGAGACCTTCTGTTTTTCGCCGTTGATCTGGTAACTGAACGCACGGCGCTCATCACTGAGTCGGTATTTATTCATTGTTTGCTTCCGTTATTTCCCCACGATAAACGTAGCAAACTTTGCGATACTGGCTATTCAGAATGAAAAAACATAAAATGCATTCCAAATGCAACTTATAAGTTTTGCGCTTATACATGAAAAAGTTAAGGAACGGTAATGACCACATTTGACGATTCGTATTTTACTGAGAAATATGGACTGACTCGCACCCATTCCGATGTCCTGCATGCAATGCAGTTTGTGAAACCGGGGAAAACCCTGGATCTGGGCTGCGGTAACGGACGTAACAGCCTCTATCTGGCGGCCAACGGTTTTGATGTGACTGCATGGGATAAAAATGCGTCTGGCATCAATAATATTAAGACCATCTGTCAGGCTGAGGGGCTTACCAACCTGCAAACTGCCGTTGTGGATTTGAATGCACTCAGCTTTGAGGGCGAATACGATTTTATTCTCTCAACCGTGGTGCTGATGTTTCTTGAATCGCAAACCATTCCGGGTCTGATCGCCAATATGCAGCGCTGCACGAAATCAGGAGGCTATAACCTGATCGTGGCGGCAATGGATACCGCTGATTTCCCATGCACCGTCGGTTTCCCGTTTGCTTTTAAAGAGAATGAATTGCGTAACTACTACGCAGGCTGGGAACTGGAAAAATACAATGAAGACGTCGGTGAGTTGCACCGCACCGACGCCAATGGCAATCGCATTAAGTTGCGTTTTGCGACTTTACTGGCGCGAAAAGCTTAACGCGCCGCCAGCAGGCACAACTGTAATGCAACCTGGTAAGAGGCCTCGAACGACTTCAGCGGCAGAAACTCAAATTGTGAATGGAAATTGTGCGCGCCGGTAAAGAAGTTCGGCGTCAATAACCCTTTTGCGGACAGCGCTGCGCCATCTGTGCCGCCGCGCATGGGGGTGGGTTTCGGCGTGATCCCAAGTGTGTTCATGGCCTCAAACAGTAAATCAATTGCGCGCTTGTCTTCGCCGATGGCGTTACTGATATTGCTGTAAATATCGCTGATGCTGTACTCCACTTTCGCGGTGGGGTATTGTGCGGCGATTTTTTTTGCAACATCGGCAATCTGCTGTTTTCTGCGTTCGAAGCTCTCCTTATCAAAGTCACGGATGCTGGCGCTAAGATGCGCGTGCCCCTGAACGGCCTCCATTCCGTTAAACCAGACATAGCCCTCGCGACCTTCGGTGTGTTCCGGCGTTTGCATACGATCAAAGTGGCTGATGTAATCCATGGCCATCAGCAGTGGGTTAACCAGCACGCCTTTTGCCGACATCGGATGCGCGGTAACGCCAGTAAAATCGATAGACGCCGAGGCGGCATTGAAGTTTTCAAAAACAATTTCACCTTTTTCACAGCAGTCGATAGTCCAGGCGAAATCAACATCAAAACGTGTTAAATCCAGCGCTTTCGCTCCACGCAACCCCACTTCTTCATCCGGAACAAAGGCCACGACGATATCGCCATGTTGCTGTTCTGACGTCAGGTTTTCCAGCAAAGTCATCACCACCGTGACAGCGGCTTTGTTATCTGCGCCCAGTACGCTGGTGCCATCGCTAAAGATGATCTCTTCATCGGGATACGCTTTGATTTCCGGGTGCTCGGCTACCCGCAGCCAGATCTCTTTTTCAGCATTCAGACAGAGATCTTCCCCCTGAAAACGCAGAATTTGCGGATGAATATCCGGTGATAACCCGACGTCTACGGTGTCGATATGGGTGATAAAACCAATACGCGGCGCGCCCGGCACCGTGCCTTTTTTCACCGCCGTTACCGTGGCGTGTTCATCGAGCACAATCTCATCCAGACCCAGCGTTTGCAGCTCTTGCGCCAGGGCACGCGCCATGTCGAATTGTCCGGGTGTGGTCGGTAATGTCGTGGCGGCCGCATCGCTTTGACTGGTGATGGCAAGATAGCGAAAGAAGCGTTGCGTTAATTGACTGGCGAGGGGCGATGGCATAGTGATTCCTTCTTTATTTGACTTATCAGGTGCTTGCAATATGACTTTAATGTTATTTATGAAAGCGCAAACAACAAGCACTATTTGGCTCATGGAAAGAAAACAACAGGAAAATCTATGACTAGAAAACAGACAACAGTTGCACTGGCCTTGCTGGCTCTGGCAGTGAGTTCCTCTGTGGCAGCAAAAACCCTGGTCTACTGTTCAGAAGGAAGCCCTGAGAATTTCAACCCGCAACTTTATACCTCGGGCACCAGCGTCGACGCCAGCGCGGTGCCGGTTTATAACCGACTTGTCGATTTTAAAGCCGGGACGACCGAACTCCAGCCGAGTCTTGCAGAACGTTGGGAGGTCAGCGATGACGGCAAGGTGTATACCTTCCACCTGCGCAAAGGAGTGAAGTTTCAGAGCAATAAATATTTTACCCCCACGCGAGATTTTAATGCTGATGACGTCATTTTCTCGTTTATGCGGCAAAAAGATCCTCAGCATCCTTACCATAACGTCTCTAACGGCAACTATTCCAATTTCGAGAGCCTGGAGTTTGGCAAGCTGATCACCGCTATCGATAAAGTGGATGACAATACCGTGCGCTTTACGTTGACACATCCGGAAGCGCCTTTCGTACCGGATCTGGCATGGTATTTCGCCTCTATCTTATCTGCCGAATATGCCGATGCGATGTTAAAAGCCGGGACGCCAGAGCGAGTGGATATGGAACCGATTGGCACCGGTCCGTTCAAACTTGCCCAGTACCAGAAAGATTCGCGCATTCTGTTTACCGCCTTCCCGGAATACTGGCAGGGCAAAGCGAAAATCGACCGTCTGATATTCAGCATTACGCCAGATGCTTCAGTGCGCCTGGCCAAGCTTGAAAAAAATGAATGTCAGGTGATGCCATTCCCGAACCCGGCGGATTTGCCGCGTCTGAAAGAAAACAAAGACATTACGCTCATGAGCAAATCGGGGTTGAATACCGGTTTCCTTGCCTTTAACACGCAAAAAGCGCCGCTTGATAATGTCAAAGTGCGCCAGGCGCTGGCGATGGCCATCAATAAACCGGCCATTATTAATGCGGTATTCCAGGGCACCGGAACTGCCGCAAAAAATCTCCTGCCGCCAGGCGTCTGGAGCGCGGACAGTGAATTGCAGGATTACGCTTACGATCCGCAAAAAGCCAAAGCATTATTGAAAGAAGCGGGGCTGCCAGAGGGCACCACGATTGATTTGTGGGCGATGCCGGTTCAGCGACCCTATAATCCGAATGCAAAACGCATGGCCGAGATGATTCAGGCCGACTGGGCGAAAGTCGGAGTCAATGCGAAAATTGTCACGTATGAATGGGGGGAATATTTAAAAAGGGTTAAAGGTGGCGAGCATCAGGCGGCGCTAATGGGGTGGACAACGGCTACCGGCGATCCGGATAACTTCTTTGGCCCGCTGTTTACCTGTCAGTCTGCGAATGGCGGTTCTAACTCGTCAAAATGGTGTTACCAGCCGTTTGATAAAATTATCGCCGAAGCGAAAACCATTACCGATCACGACAAACGCGTGGCGCTATATAAAGAGGCCCAGCAGATGATGCACGATCAAATGCCTGCGGTAATGATTGCGCACTCAACGATTTTCGAACCTGTACGTAATGACGTAAAAGGCTATGAAGTCGACCCGTTTGGCAAACATATTTTTTACCAGGTCGATATCAATAAATAATCATTTGCGCCGGTGTTTTGCACCGGCGCCGCGATAGTTTATCGGGCAGCGAGTATTATTTTTTTCTGAATTTTGAGCAAGACAGCTTTTTTCTGCCATCGTCGTAGTCGGTTGTTTGCTATAACTTTTAATGCATATATAAACTCAAAGGGAACCTCCATGCGAACTGTATTAAACGTTGCCGTGCTTGCTGGCCTGCTTGCATTATCCGGCTGTGCATCAAAAGTCACTCAACCTGAACAATACTCTGGCTTCTTAAAAGATTATTCCAACTTACAGCAAACAACATCCGCAAGCGGTAAGCCCGTATTGCGCTGGGTGGATCCGTCATTCGACCTGAATAAATACGACAGTATTGTTTACCATCCGGTGACCTATTATCCGGTAGCAAAACCGACCAGCCAGGTCAGCCAACAAACGCTGGACGGGCTATTGACCTATACGAACACCAAACTGAAAGCCGCAGCCGCGCAGCGTAAACCGCTGGTGACCTCTCCAGGCGCGCATAGCCTGATTTTCCGTGGCGCCATTACCGGTGTGGATAGCAGTAAGCAAGGCCTGCAGTTCTATGAAGTGATCCCGGTTGCGATGGTGATTGCCGGTACGCAGGCGGCTACAGGGCACCGAACCATGGATACGCATCTTTATTTCGAAGGCGAACTGATTGACGCACAGACCAATAAACCGGTTATTAAAGTGGTGCGTCAGGGCGAGGGTAAAAGCCTGAGCAATGCCAACGCACCGATGACGGTGGATACACTGAAACAGGTTATTGATAACATGGCGACAGATGCCACCATGTTTGATGTTTCCCATAAGTAAAGACGCCAGCGCCATCTTAAAAGATGGCGCTTCTTCTCAGGCTAATTTCCGCTTAAACGACAATGTCCCAGGTCGTGAAAACATCACTAAATTTCCCGTCAAAATTAGCAGCAGACCTGCAATTCCGTTCATATGCCAGACATAGCCTTCATAGACCGTTGAAATACTTAGCGCCACAAGGGGAAATAGCAGGGTGCTGTAGGCAGCATTACTGGCGCCGATACGGCCAATCAGAGTGAAATAGGCGCCAAAGGCAATGACCGAGCCAAAGAGGGCGAGATAAACCAGCGCGCCCAGATAGCTGAAAGTCCATTCTGGAGTGAAATCGTCACCACGGAACAGCGCAATTGCGCCCATGATTATCGTTCCGTACAGCATCGCCCAGGCATTGGTGGTCATGGTCTCCAGACCGTTGCGCTGATGGCGCATGCTGATCATATTGCCAAGGGAAAAACCAAATGTGCCCAGCATCGAAAGACAAATGCCCAATAACAGGGTGCTGTTCAGACCGCTGGCCAGTAAATCATCCCAGAATAGCGTTACAATTCCCGTCAACCCCAGAATCGCCGCAGGATAGAAGCGCGAAGGGGGCTTTTGACCAAAGAACAGAAAACTATTAACCGCATTAAATAACACGGCCATTGAGAAAATGACCGATTCCAGGCCGGTATTAATCCACGCGGCGGCAGTATAAAAACAGAGAAAGTTGAAGCCAAATACACAGCATCCTTGCAGGATGCAAAAAAGATGATCCCGCAGGACAAGTTTACGCAGTCGCCGCAGGGCAATTAACACCACCATTATGGTGAGTGAAGCGAGCGCAAAGCGCCAGAATATGGAGACCGGCGCCGCAACCGGACCCTGTTGCAAAAAAATAGCAATCCATGTCGTGCCCCATATCACCACTACCAGACAATATAAAAAAATGTTCATCACAATCCCCGTTATGCCAACAGGTTTCCAGTCTTGCCAAAAAATCTCTCTCCGGCTTGCATAAATCCACCGGCCACTTGCAAATTCTTGCGTTTTTTTAGCGAAACACTGGTATCAGGCAGACGCAATTCATAGACTGAGATTCTGGTGAAATTTTTGTTAATTGCGTCCATGACTGTTTATAAAGCCTTCGAAAATCTTCAACATCACAATGCTGTTTTGCATGACTCGGTTGCGCTGCATTCTGGTATTCAACTGGCGGCATGGTCTAACAAGCGCGATAACATCACCCAGTATTGCGATCATCACACCCTGAGTCTGTACATTGCCGATGGCTACGAGAGCTACCATAAGACCTCGCAGGGCTGGAAAAATGGCGGTGGACCGGATCGGTTTTGCCTGATGCCGAAAGAGAGTGAGTCCAGTTGGGATATCCGTGATGATTTGTCGTTCGTGCACCTCTATTGCACTGACGAACACCTGCGGGATATTGGGGAGAAGATTTGGGATCGCAGCCCGGCGTCGTTTACCCTTGATGAGAAAACCTTCGCCCAGGATGAGCGTATTACCACTCTCTATCGCCAGTTCCTTCTTAGCAGCGACTGGCACCAGCAGGCGAATCAGCTCACGCTGAGCACCGCGTCAACGCTGCTCCTCACCCATCTTATTCAGCATTACAGTAACGTGCAGTGGCGCTTGCCCACGGTAAAAGGCGGTCTTGCGCCAGTGGTCTTGCGCCAGGTGCTGGACTGGATAGAGGCGAATCTGTCCCAACCGCTGTTGCTGAGCGATCTGGCAGCGCAGGCGGCGTTAAGTGAGTACCATTTTGCGCGAATGTTCCGCCAGTCGATGGGTGTTGCGCCGCATCAGTATGTGATGCATCGACGGATGGCGCAGGCGAAAGCGCAATTGTTAAACACCGAACTCCCGCTGACGACAATCGCCATGACCTGCGGTTTCAGTTCTGCCAGCCATTTCAGTAATCGTTTCCGGGCTGTTTTTGGCATGACGCCGTCGCAATTACGCGCGGCGAACCCGTGACAGCGCAGCATAACAGATACCACCGGCAACCAGCCCCCAGAAGGCTGACCCCACGCCAAGCAGCGTTACGCCGCTGGCAGTGACCAGGAACGTCACGATCGCGGCGTCACGCTCTTTTTCTTGTGACAGAGCCTGGAAAAGACTGCCGCCGATCGTGCCGAGTAAAGCAAGGCCTGCCAGCGTCTGGATCCAGCTCAGCGGTAAGGTCGCCAGCAATGCGGTGATGGAGCCGCCAAATACGCCCGCTAACAAATAAAAGAGACCCGCAGCGACCGCGGCCTTCCAGCGTTGTGCGGGGTCGGGGTGCGCGTCCGGGCTTTGACAAATTGCCGCTGTAATGGCGGCGATGCAAATTGAGAAAACCCCAAACGGCGAGAGAAGCAGCGCCAGTCCTCCGGTAATAATAATCAGCGGCGACACCGACGCCCGGTAGCCCGCAGCCTGCATCGTGGCGAAGCCCGGCGCATTTTGTGACGCCATCGTCGCGAGAAAAAAGGGAATGCCGATACTGATGAGCGATCTCCAGTTGAAGACCGGAGGGATAAATTCCGGCATCACAAAAGCAGAGTCCATTTTGGCCATGACAACGTCGCCGTTAAGCCAGGCGACCAGCGCGCCAGCTATCAGCGTCACGACAATGGCATAGCGTGGGGCGAGGGCTTTACAGACCAGCCAGGCCAGTAGCATACTGCCGCACAGCACAAAATGGCCCTCAACGTTGCGAAATGCCTGCAACCCAAAACGCAGCAGGATTCCGGCGAGCATGGCTGCCGCCAGGGTATGCGGAATAATTTTCATCAGCCGGGCGAACAACCCGGTGACGCCGCAAAGCACAATCAGCGCATTAGCAAAAATGAACACGCCTATGGTCTCAGCGAGCGTTAATCCTTGTAAACTGGTCGCCAGCAATGCGGCTCCGGGCGTAGACCATGCGGTCAGCACCGGCATGCGGTACCACAGCGAAAGGGCGATAGTGCTGACGCCCATGCCTAAACCGAGCGCCGTCATCCAGCCGGCAATTTGTGTGGCGCTGGCCCCCGCTGCGACAGCGGCCTGCCAGATAATGGCAGCAGAACTGGCATAGCCGACCAGTACCGCCACAAAGCCCGCCAGAAGGGTGGTAAAAGGAAACACGTGTGCGCGCATGAACGACCCTTTGTGCGTTATAACGTCCAGACAATGTATCATCGTGCGTTATAACGTACAAGCATGCGTAGCGAGACTGACAGGAGAAAATATGGATCTAACTCATTATCTGGCGAGCACCTTAAAGAATCTCCGCCAGGCGCGCGGCTGGAGCCTTTCCCGGCTGGCTGACGAAACGGGCGTGTCAAAAGCGATGCTCGGGCAAATTGAACGCAATGAGTCCAGCCCCACGGTGGCAACACTGTGGAAAATCGCCACGGGCCTCAATGTCCCGTTTTCGTCCTTTATTGCGCCCCCGGAAAGCGAAACGCCCCCTTCATTCGATCCACAGCAGCAGGCGATGGTGGTTACCCCACTGTTTCCCTGGGATGAAGCATTGCATTTTGATCTCTTCTCGATAATTCTGGCGCCAGGTGCCCTTAGCGAATCAACGCCGCATGAGCAGGGGGTCATTGAGCACGTCGTAGTGATTGGCGGGATGCTGGATATGTGTATTGAGGGGCAGTGGCGAACCCTGACGGCAGGTAGCGGCATTCGTTTCGCTGGTGACCGCCCTCACGCCTATCGTAATAGCTCAGGGCAGAGCGCGCATTTCCACTCGCTTATTCACTACCCAAAAGAAAAAACCGCAAGCAAGCTTGCGGCAAAGAACGACGACGAGTAAACAACAACGTACAACGTGACGAGGAAATGTCCGATTACGCTTCATCTTTCAAACGGCCTCTTGATTGGCTGCCTCTGGCCACCGCCGTCACTTACTGCAGTAAGCGCCAGGGGATGCCCCTTGTTGCCGCCGCGACGCCATTTGAAAGCTTTCGCGTAATATTGATTACCTTAACCTGCGGCGTTGCGACTGGAAAATAGCAATTTCTTCAATGCTTTGCCGCCACATGGAAAATGCCCTCTGGCGCAGGTGGTGAAACGCCCGCGAACTGACTACAATAGCCGCCATTTTGCACATAATGGATAACGACGATTGTATGCGCCTGCAACCCCATCATCTTGAACTCTTAAGCCCTGCCCGTGACACCGCGATCGCTCGCGAAGCCATTTTGCACGGTGCGGACGCGGTTTATATCGGCGGCCCGGGGTTCGGTGCCCGCCATAACGCCAGCAACAGTCTGCAGGATATTGCCAGCCTCGTTCCGTTTGCTCATCGCTATGGCGCGAAAGTGTTTATCACGCTCAATACCATTCTGCATGATGATGAGCTGGAACCTGCTCAGCGCCTGATTACCGATCTGTACGAAACCGGGGTTGATGCCCTGATTGTGCAGGATATGGGCATCATGCAACTCGATATCCCGCCGATTGAGCTGCATGCGAGTACGCAGTGTGATATCCGCAGTGTAGAAAAGGCGAAGTTCCTCTCTGATGTCGGTTTTAGCCAGATTGTGTTGGCGCGCGAGCTGAACTTGCAGCAGATCCGCGATATTCACGCCTGTACTGACGCCACTATAGAATTTTTTATTCATGGCGCGCTTTGCGTGGCCTATTCCGGTCAGTGTTATATTTCCCACGCCCAGACAGGGCGCAGCGCCAACCGTGGCGACTGTTCACAGGCCTGCCGGCTGCCGTATACCCTGAAAGATGATCAGGGGCGCGTCGTTGCCTACGAAAAACATCTGCTGTCGATGAAAGATAACGACCAGAGTGCCAATCTTGGTGCGTTAATTGATGCCGGTGTGTGTTCCTTTAAGATTGAAGGGCGCTACAAAGACATGAGCTATGTGAAAAACATTACCGCGCATTATCGTCAGATGCTGGATGCGATTATTGAAGACCGCGGCGACCTGGCGCGCGCATCAGCAGGGCGCACGGAGCATTTCTTTATTCCGTCCACCGATAAAACTTTCCATCGCGGTAGTACCGACTATTTTGTGAATGCCCGTAAAGGCGATATCGGTGCGTTTGATTCACCGAAATTTATCGGTCTGCCGGTTGGCGAAGTGCTGAAAGTGACCAAAGAGTACCTGGACGTTGACGCCAGCGAACCGCTGGCAAACGGCGATGGTCTGAACGTGCTCATTAAGCGTGACGTTGTCGGTTTTCGCGCCAACACAGTAGAAAAGACCGGAGAAAATCGTTACCGCGTCTGGCCGAATGAAATGCCGGCGGAAATGTATAAAGTGCGTCCGCACCATCCGCTGAACCGTAACCTCGACCACAACTGGCAACAGGCACTAACCAAAACCTCCAGTGAACGTCGCATCGCCGTGGATATTGAAATCGGCGGCTGGCAGGAACAACTGGTGCTGACCCTGACCAGTGAAGATGGCGTTAGCGTGACCCATACTCTCGACGGGCAATTTGATGAGGCGAATAACGCGGAAAAAGCGATCAATAGCCTGAAAGAGGGTGTGGCAAAACTGGGGCAAACCCTCTATTACGCCCGTCATATCGATATCAACTTGCCAGGTGCGTTGTTTGTACCGAACAGCATGTTAAATTCGTTTCGTCGTGAAACTGTCGAAATGCTTGATGAGGCGCGCCTGGCGAATTACCAGCGCGGTAGCCGTAAAGCCGTTTCTGACCCGGCACCGGTCTATCCTGATACCCATCTGACCTTCCTGGCGAACGTTTATAACCATAAAGCGCGTGAGTTCTACCAGCTTTTCGGCGTACAGCTAATTGATGGCGCATATGAAATGCATGAAGAGAAGGGCGATGTGCCGGTGATGATCACCAAACACTGTCTGCGCTTTGCCTTTAATCTGTGTCCGAAACAGGCCAAAGGAAATATCAAAAGCTGGAAGGCAACCCCAATGCAACTGGTACATGGCGACGAGGTACTGACGCTGAAATTTGATTGCCGTCCATGCGAAATGCACGTGGTCGGGAAAATCAAAAATCACATTCTGAAGATGCCGCTGGCAGGGAGCGTTGTGGCGTCGGTCAGTCCTGAGGATCTGTTGAAAACGCTGCCTAAACGCAAAGGCGTGTAAAGCAGCGGGTCGCGCATATTAGCGGCAGATACCCTGCCGCTAACGCATTTAAAACTTAAGGTTTATCCTCTGGCAGCGGCGGTTTTTTACCGTCTCTGGGCGGCCGTTTGCCGTCGTGGTTACGCAATCTGTTATCCTGTTTCCACTCTTTATTGTCGTGGTTTGGTGACTTTCCGTCATGTTTCCACGTCTTACCGTCTTTATTCGTACGTTCCCGCAGGTGTTGCGGGTTTTTATCGTCATGACGCGGCGACTGACCGTCCTGCGTTGCCGGGTATTTTGGTGGCGGGACAGGCGTGTTGTCTGCAGCATACACAAGAGACGATAAACTCATGGCCAGAATGGCAGACAGTGTCACTACCTTTTTCATACTTACTCCTGTTCTCATTTATCTGAGTGACGCGAATTTCAACAACAAATCATGGAGAGAGTATGAAGACAGGTTCAATTAAGAGTATTCCTTCCACAATAACTGTAAAAAATAAACGAATTTGTTACCGGGTAGACAGTAATTTTATTATTTGCCGTAATTTATGCGTTGCATCACATTATTAACATTATTTCCACTCGGATAATTATGATACGGCTGTCTCATTTTATTACTCATTGATATTTAAACTTTAAATGTAAATTCACATGCAGGGGATTTATCTGGGTGCGCTAAAGATTTCATTTTATTTGACGATAATTACGGTGTGGTCAAAATATATTCGTGGAATTTCCTGGCACTGTAAAAAGCATAGACTTGATGTATAGCCTGCTAAGTTCCATAAATTCACCAGACGCTCCATCCTATAAATGTTCTAATAATGCAAAAAGGTGAAATATGTTATCTATGGCGAAAAGGTTTTTAACCGCACCGTTTGGTCGCAGCCGTTCACAACCTGCGAATGGTACCTATGATTGCCAGAATATGCCTCAGTCATTAACGGCCGCGGGTTTAAGCAACAAAGCCAGTGGTATCCTCATGACATTCGTTCCCCCTGGCGCTGACTATTCAAGCGTGAGCCAGGTGTGGCAGCGTTTTACTTCTCCAGCCTTGACGGTTATTACCCTTTCTTCCAGTGGCGCGCTCAGTAGCAGCTGTCGCGAGACGACCTATTGTGATGCGGCGGGGCAACAAGGCAGTTGGTTAATGCTGCCCAGGACTCTTATTGCCGAACATGAAACACATATCATTGATTTACATGTAAAAGATACCCGAACAGCCACAGATCGCATTATTGCCATTCAGAACGAACTGGAGCGGTTACAGGTGCGTATGCCGCTCTCATCCGATCGTACGTTTGCCATGGTGTACTGTGATGGACTTTCTGCTTCTGAAGGGTTTCTGATGCAGGCCTGGTATAATTGCGGGCGTTTTCCGTGCCTGGCGATCGGCGGTTCGGCAGGTGGCAAACTCACCTTTGACGGCACCTGGATAAGCGTGAATGGCAAAGTGCTGCAGGGCAAAGCGGTGATTATCTTTTGCAAAATGGCACCGGGAAAATCCTTTGCGCCGTTCAAAAGCCAAAACTTTAAGCCACGGAATAAAAGCTGGCTGATTGCTCAGGCGGATCCCGTTGCCCGGACGGTGAGCTCAGTGTTTAACGAGCAGGGGGAGCAGAAGCCTTTTACCGCTGTACTGGCCGATCTCCTGAAGTGTGATGAGCAGCATGTGGCAGAAAAACTCAAAGGGCTAACGTTTGGCGTGAAAGTCGGCGACGAATATTTTATTCGCTCTGTCGCCAAAATTGATACCGACGGTGTTCATTTTTTCTGTGATCTGGAATTTGGCGATCGTTTGCATTTACTGGAAGAGACTGACTTTAAGCAAGCGACATTGCATGACTGGAAAAACTTTATTACCGGGCGGGGTAAACCGGCAGCCATTCTGATGAATGACTGTATTTTGCGGCGCCTGGGGAGTGAATCGCATTTACACAATGCGCATTTCTTTAAAGGCTTACCCGCTGCCGGCTTTTCCAGCTTTGGGGAGATTCTTGGCGTTCCCATTAATCAGACGCTCTCCGCGCTGGTCTTTTTCAATCAGGACGTCAAAGCAATGGCGCATTTCCCGGTGGAATATGCAAGGTATGCCGGGCATTACGCCCAGCGAGCGCTGCGTCGTTGGGAGGCACTGAATGATTTTCAAAGTGGCGTAATTAATCGTGTTGTGGCATATCAACAAAAATTAGGCCCCCTGATGACGGCCTTACCGATGCTGGAAGCCGCGACGCAGACACAAAATGACACCCTGGGTATGGCCGAAAACAGTATCCGTTCTATCAGCGATATTGCCCTGCAGAGTCAACAGGCGCAAAACCGGCTGGTGGAAGGGCTGGATGACCTGGAGAAAATCTCAGCGGGTATTAATGAGATAACCAGTGGCATCAGTAATATTGCATTTCAGACAAACATCCTGGCGCTGAATGCGGCGGTGGAAGCTGCGCGAGCCGGTGAAGCAGGGCGTGGCTTTGCGGTCGTGGCAAGTGAAGTACGGCGGCTGGCGCACTCGTCCAAAGAGCAGGCAGATGCTACCGCAGCCAATATTAACCAGGCGGTAAACACGATTTCACGCATTCGTACCGTTGCTAACAATACCGTGGAGACCGCCAGCAATATGGCTCAGCACTCCATTTCCGCGGCCGATACCATTGCGGCGATGAGCAGTAAAACCAATAACGAACGGGACAATATTGTTAAGCATCTTAGTAGCCTGCACGCGCTGACCTCCGGCATGGATGCTATGCAGGAAGCGGTGACGCAACTGACGGTGTTGCAAAAACTCTCCACCCGCCAGGGCCAGCACTAAACAGATGCCCTGATGTTCAGACATCAGGGCATCTTTACTCCCGACTTAGCACACTCGCTTCATTCTATTGCCATGAAGCTAGTGCGATTTGAACCCCGCAGCGGTCATCAGTACGCGAAAAAACAGGCCGACCAGCGCGAGAGCCAGCACGCTGCCGCCCCACAGAATGACCAGCCACATCAGGCGTTTCCATAATGGCTGTTGCATCAGTGATATCCCTCCCCATGCTGAACTTTGCCGCGAAACACGTAGTAGCTCCAGAAGGTATAGACAAGAATAACAGGGATAATCAGCAGTGCGCCAACCAGCATAAAACCCTGGCTTTGCGCGGGCGCAGCCGCCTGCCACAGCGTAATGGAGGGCGGAATAATATGCGGCCAGATACTGATACCAAGCCCGCTGAAACCGAGGAAGATTAGCCCGAGCGTCAGCACAAAGGGTAATTTTTCACTTTGCGGGTGATTCAGACTGCGCCATTGCCACAGGCTCAACAGCAATACCAGCACCGGGACGGGCAGCAGGAAGAACAGATTCGGCAGCGTGAACCAGCGGCTTGCTATCACCGGGTGGGCAAGCGGCGTCCAGAGGCTAATGGCCGCTATCACCAGCAGTAGCGCCAGTAAGAGTCTTTTGGCCGCCTGGCGCATCCACACCTGCAACGCATTTTCACTCTTCATCACCAGCCAGGTCGCCCCCAGCAAGGCATAGGCGATCACAAGCCCAAGACCACAAAACAGGGTAAAGGGAGTTAACCAGTCGAAGGGACCACCGGCGAAAGTGCGCCCGCTGACCGGAAAACCGTTAATCACCGCCCCGACAACAACCCCTTGAGTGAAGGTCGCCAGAATAGAGCCGCCTGCGAACGCCTTGTCCCAGAAAGGGCGATGCGCAGGCGTTGCCTTGAAGCGAAATTCAAAGGCTACGCCACGAAAAATTAACCCCACCAGCATCAGCGTCAGCGGAATGGTCAGCGCATCGATAATGACCGCATACGCCAGCGGGAAGGCGCCAAAAAGCGCCGCGCCGCCGAGCACCAGCCAGGTTTCGTTGCCGTCCCACACCGGGGCGACACTATTCACCATCACATCGCGGTCATCAGCGTTTGGCGTGGCGGGAAAAAGAATGCCGATTCCCAGATCAAAACCGTCCATCACGATATACATCAGGGTGGCAAAGACGATGATTACAAACCAGATGAGCGAAAGATCGATACCCATTACGGTTTCTCCTGCTGACTGTCGTGCGTATTTACCGCAGAAAGCGGTCGGGCGGGGCGGCCATCTTGTTCAGTGGCAAACGATTCATTCGCCTGGGGTCCTTTTTTAATCAACCGCACCATGTAGCTGTATCCCACGCCGAATACGGAGCTGTAGACGAGGATAAACCCCAGCAGGCTGATGCTCATGTGCAGCGTGCCATGAGCAGAAACGGCATCGGCAGTGCGCTGCAAGCCATAAACCACCCATGGCTGACGACCCACTTCGGTGGTCACCCAACCGGCAAGAATAGCCAGCAAACCCGATGGCCCCATTAATAACGCGAACCACAGAAACGGGCGCGAGTGATAGAGGCGCTGTTTGCGGCGCAGCCACAATGCGACAACGCCGAGCAATATCATCAACACGCCAAGCCCTACCATCAGGCGAAACGACCAGAACACCACGGTCGAATTCGGACGATCTTCTTTGGCGAACGATTTCAGTGCGGGGACCTGTTTGTCCAGACTATGGGTCAGGATCAGGCTGCCCAATGCCGGGATCGCCAGCCCATAACGGGTGCGTTCTTGCGCCATGTCCGGCCAGCCAAATAACAACAATGGCGTCGGCTCTCCGGGAACATTTTCCCAGTGGCCCTCTATCGCGGCAATTTTGGCAGGTTGATGCTCAAGCGTGTTTAGCCCGTGCATATCGCCGATCAGCGCCTGAATGGGAGCCACAATGAGCGTCATCCATAGCGCCATTGAAAACATGGTGCGAATGGCGGGTGAGTGGTTGCCTTTCAGTAAATGCCAGGCTGCCGACGCGCCAACAAACAGCGCGCTGCTCAGGAAGGCGGCAACGGACATATGCAACAGGCGATACGGGAATGAGGGGTTAAACACCACCGCAAACCAGTCGACCGGCACCACCTGGCCCTTCACAATTTCATAGCCCTGCGGCGTTTGCATCCAACTGTTGGAGGCGAGGATCCAGAAGGTGGAAATAATCGTCCCCAGCGCCACCATGCAGGTTGCAAAAAAATGCAGCCCTGGCCCAACCTTGTTCCAGCCAAACAGCATCACCCCTAAGAATCCGGCTTCGAGGAAAAATGCGGTCAGCACCTCATAGGTCAGTAACGGGCCGGTGATGCTACCGGCAAACTGGGAAAATCCGCTCCAGTTAGTGCCAAATTGATAGGCCATCACCAGACCGGAGACCACGCCCATGCCAAAATTGACGGCGAAAATTTTTGACCAGAAGTGGTAGAGCGAACGCCACACCGGATTGCCGGTTTTCAACCACAGACCTTCCAGCACCGCAAGGTAGCTGGCAAGACCGATGGTGATGGCCGGGAAAATAATGTGGAAGGAAACCGTAAAGGCAAACTGGATCCTTGCCAGATGAAACGCATCTAAACCCAACATACACAACCTCTGAATAGTGACTCTCAGGGAAATGGTAAAGAGCGGCGGGCATGATTATCAGAAACAGAAGAGACAAATTTATCTATAACAGTTGGTAAAAATGTGCTTTTTAGGTGTGCTGATATAGAATGAAAGCAAGGAAGGAGAGAGCGATGAAAAAATACCAGCGCCTGGCGCAGCAAATCATTTCGCAAATTGAACTGGGGGTCTGGCGACCCGGCGACAGGCTGCCTTCGTTGCGCGAACAGGTGACCAGCAGTGGCCTGAGTTTTATGACGGTTGGTCATGCTTATCAGTTGCTGGAAAACCAGGGCTATATCACCGCCCGGCCTCAGTCAGGCTATTATGTGGCGCCACGTTCTCACCGTCCGCAAACTTTACCACCCGCCACGTTAAAGCAAGATGAAGCGGTGGATATCAATACCTACATTTTTGATATTTTACAGGCCAGCCGTGATGCCTCGATATTGCCATTTGGTTCGGCCTTTCCGGATCCGCGCCTGTTTCCGCTGCAACAACTGAATCGTTCATTAGCCAATGTCAGTAAAAGCGCGACCGCCGTCAGCATTATTGAAAACCTGCCGCCGGGAAATGCCGGGCTGCGTCATGCCATCGCCCGTCGTTACGCCCAGCAGGGAATGACCATTTCACCGGATGAAATTGTGATTACCGCTGGCGCACTGGAGGCGTTAAATGTGAGTTTGCAGGCTGTAACAGAGCCCGGTGACTGGGTGATTGTTGAAAATCCCTGCTTTTATGGCGCGCTACAGGCACTTGAGCGCCTGCGTTTAAAAGCGCTGTCGGTGCCGACAGATATAAATGATGGCATTGATCTCCAGGCGCTGGAACAGGCGTTAAAGAGCTATCCGGTAAAAGCCTGCTGGCTGATGCCCAACAGCCAGAATCCGCTCGGCTTTACCCTGAGCGCAGAAAAAAAAGCACAACTGGTGGCGTTGCTGATGCAGCACAACGTGACCTTAATTGAAGACGACGTTTATAGCGAACTCTATTACGGGCGGGAAAAACCGTTGCCCGCGAAAGCCTGGGACACTCAGGACATGACGCTGCATTGCTCCTCTTTTTCAAAATGTCTGGTCGCCGGGTTTCGTATCGGCTGGGTCGCTGCCGGGAAACATGCCCGTCGGATCCAGCAGTTACAGCTAATGAGCACCTTATCCACCAGTTCGCCGATGCAAATGGCGCTGGTCGATTACCTCGGCACCCAACGTTATGATGCGCCTCTGCGCCGTCTGCGCCGCGCCCTGGCGGAACGCAAGCACCAGGCATGGCAGGCGTTGGTGCGTCATCTGCCCGGCGAGGTGAAGATCCATCGCAGCGACAGCGGTTATTTTTTATGGCTGGAGTTACCGCCGGAACTGGATGCCGGGGAGTTAAGCCAGCGCGCACTGGCTCATCAGGTCAGCATTGCGCCGGGGAAAATGTTCTCAACCTCCAGAGAGCCTACGCCGTTCTTTCGCTTTAATGCCTCCTGGCAATGGGGCGAGCGTGAAGAACGCGGCGTTATACTGCTCGGCAAAATCATTCGCGAAATGATGAAATAAAAAAGGACTCTGTTGTTCTTATTTTCTGAATAAAGTTTTCTCAATTTAAAAATATCTCTGCGGAAATTTCAGCCGCAGAGGTCATTATTTTCTGTACTTGCCCATCAGGCATTCATACGAAATGCGAATGGGAACATAAATTAACCTTTATCTGCTAACTCCTTGTCTATACTCCAGAAGATACCCAGAGAGCATTTCTGCAATTAATGTAATGCGCTGTATGTCACAACCTGGCGAAATTTCTTATTGGCGGGATTCAGCCTTACGGCGCTCCGTCTACCTTTAAATCAGGAGATATTTTTACGGCAAGGCGGCCGCTCATTTTCATTACGACAGGAGTAAAACATATGAGCAAGAAATTTGCCCCGAGCTGCCTGTGCGCACTGGGCATGACCATCATGACAGCACACGCCGCCGAGCCGACGGAAGTAGGGAAAGGAGAAGGTCGCCTGGATATTATCGCCTGGCCGGGTTACATCGAACGTGGCCAGACGGATAAGCAATATGACTGGGTTAGCCAGTTTGAAAAAGAGACGGGCTGTGCGGTAAACGTGAAAACGGCAGCAACGTCCGATGAGATGGTCAGCCTGATGGCCAAAGGGGGCTATGACCTGGTGACCGCGTCCGGCGATGCCTCGCTGCGCCTGATTATGGGCAAACGCGTGCAGCCTATTAATACCGCGCTGATCCCGAACTGGAAAACCCTGGATCCACGCCTGGAGAAAGGCGAATGGTTTAACGTCGGCGGCAACGTTTACGGCACACCGTATCAGTGGGGACCTAACCTGCTGATGTATAACACCAAAACGTTCCCGACGCCGCCAGATAGCTGGTCAGTCGTTTTTGTGCAGCAAAATTTGCCGGATGGCAAAACCAATAAAGGTCGCGTACAGGCCTATGACGGGCCGATTTATATCGCCGATGCCGCGCTGTTTGTCAAAGCCACTCAGCCGCAGCTTGGCATTGAGGATCCCTACCAGTTAACCGAAGCGCAGTATCAGGCTGTACTGAAAGTCCTGCGCGATCAGCATCAGTTAATCCACCGTTACTGGCATGACACCACGGTTCAGATGAGCGACTTCAAAAACGAAGGTGTTGTGGCGTCCAGCGCCTGGCCGTATCAGGCAAACGCCCTGAAAGGGGAAAACCAGCCGATCGCCACCGTATTTCCGAAAGAGGGGGTAACGGGCTGGGCGGATACCACCATGCTGCACGCGCAGGCGAAACACCCCAATTGCGCCTACAAATGGATGAACTGGTCGCTGACGCCGAAAGTACAGGGGGATGTCGCCGCCTGGTTTGGTTCACTGCCGGTGGTGCCGCAAGGCTGCAAAGCCAGTGATTTACTGGGTGAAAAAGGCTGCGAAACGAACGGTTACAGCTTCTTTGACAAGATTGCGTTCTGGAAAACACCCGTTGCCGAGGGAGGAAAATATGTCCCTTATAGCCGCTGGACGCAGGATTACATCGCCATTATGGGTGGACGTTAATCGGTCAGGAGTGATGTATGACCTATGCTGTTGAATTTGAAAATGTCTCACGTCTGTATAGTGATGTTCGTGCCGTCGACGGCGTCAGTCTGGCGGTAAACGACGGGGAATTTTTTTCCATGCTGGGGCCCTCTGGCTCCGGCAAAACTACCTGCCTGCGTCTTATCGCCGGTTTTGAACAACTGAGCGGTGGGGCTATTCGTATTTTTGGTCGTGAGGCCAGCGAATTGCCTCCCTGGGAACGTGACGTCAACACCGTTTTCCAGGATTACGCATTGTTTCCCCATATGTCGATCCTCGATAACGTGGCGTATGGTCTGATGGTCAAAGGCGTGGACAAAAAAACACGTCATGCCAGCGCACGCCAGGCGCTGGAAAAGGTGGCGCTGGATTTTGTTCACACCCGTAAGCCATCGCAACTTTCCGGCGGCCAGCGCCAGCGTGTGGCTATCGCCCGGGCGCTGGTCAATCAACCTCGTGTTTTACTCCTTGATGAACCGTTGGGTGCGCTGGATTTAAAGTTGCGCGAGCAAATGCAATTTGAATTAAAAAAACTGCAGCAGGACCTGGGGATCACCTTTATTTTTGTCACCCACGATCAGGGGGAAGCGCTCTCGATGTCCGACCGGGTGGCGGTGTTCAATAATGGCAAAATTGAGCAGGTTGATACACCGCGGGAACTCTATCTGCGCCCACGCACGCCGTTCGTGGCGGGCTTTGTCGGCACGTCTAATGTTTTCGACGACAGGCGGGCGGGTGCGTTGTGTGCGATGACCGGCATTTTCTCATTGCGACCTGAGCATATTCGCCTTAACAAGCCGGGAGACATTCAGGTACAGGGGGTGGTGCAGGCAGTACAGTATCAGGGGGCCGCCACTCGTTTCGAACTGAAACTTAGCGACGGTGAAAAACTGCTGGTCAGCCAGGCGAACATGTCCGATGCGTTATTGCCAGACACCCTGGCACCGGGGCAAACGGTGCTGGCTTCGTGGTCACGCGAGGCGATGGTGCCGTTACGGGGAGCGGGGTGATGGAGATGAGTCTGTCCCGTTCACCGCAGCGTAAACCAGGTAGCCGCCTGAGTGGCCTGTTCTGGCGCAAACCGGCGCTGGGGTTGTTCCTGCTATTGCTGGGGCCACTGATGTGGTTCGGCATTGTTTATCTGGGGTCGTTGCTGACGCTGCTATGGCAAGGCTTCTATACCTTTGATGATTTCACGATGTCGGTGACGCCGGATTTCACTCTGGCTAACCTGCAGGCGCTGTTTAATCCCGCCAATTACGACATCATCTTGCGTACGCTCACCATGGCGGTCGCCGTGACGCTGGCAAGCGCTATGCTGGCCTTTCCGATGGCGTGGTATATGGCGAAATACACCAGCGGTAAATGGAAAGCGTTTTTCTATATTGCCGTGATGCTGCCCATGTGGGCGAGCTACATCGTCAAAGCTTACGCCTGGACGCTACTGCTGGCGAAAGACGGCGTTGCCCAGTGGTTTCTCGGCCATATGGGGCTGGAGCCCATACTCGGCGCGCTGCTGACACTGCCCGGTATCGGTGGTAATACCCTGTCGACCTCGGGGCTGGGGCGTTTTCTGGTCTTTGTCTACATCTGGCTGCCGTTTATGATTCTGCCGATTCAGGCCGCGCTGGAGCGATTGCCGCCGTCGCTCTTACAGGCCTCAGCGGATCTTGGCGCTCATCCCCGGCAGACCTTTCGCCACGTGGTGTTGCCGCTGACTATTCCGGGCGTTGCCGCCGGTTCTATCTTTACGTTCTCCCTGACGCTGGGTGATTTCATTGTGCCGCAACTGGTGGGGCCGCCGGGGTTCTTTATCGGCAACATGGTCTATTCGCAACAAGGGGCGATCGGCAACATGCCAATGGCGGCAGCCTTTACGCTGGTCCCCATTGTATTGATTGCCCTTTATCTGGCGTTCGTGAAACGTTTGGGAGCGTTCGATGCACTCTGACCGCGCACCGTTATTTCTCAAAATTGCTGCCTGGGGTGGGGTTATCTTTCTCCATTTCCCGTTATTGATAATCGCCATCTATGCTTTTAATACCGAGGATGCCGCGTTTAGTTTTCCCCCGCAGGGCTTTACGCTGCGCTGGTTTAGCGTAGCGGCGGCGCGGGGCGATATTCTGGATGCCGTGACACTGTCACTGCAGATCGCGGCACTGGCGACATTTATTGCTTTAATCCTTGGCACACTTGCTGCAATGGCTCTCTGGCGCAGTGAGTTCTTTGGCCGGAACGCCATCTCACTATTGCTGCTGCTGCCGATCGCCTTGCCCGGCATTATTACCGGCCTGGCGCTGTTAACGGCGTTTAAAACGGTGGATCTGGAACCGGGTTTTTTCACCATTGTTGTCGGTCATGCCACGTTTTGCGTGGTGGTGGTTTTCAACAACGTGATAGCCCGATTCCGTCGCACATCGTGGAGTCTGGTTGAAGCCTCAATGGATTTAGGTGCCACCTCATGGCAGACGTTTCGCTATGTGGTGTTGCCCAATCTCGGTTCGGCGCTGCTGGCCGGGGGGATGCTGGCGTTTGCATTGTCGTTTGACGAAATCATCGTCACGACCTTTACCGCAGGGCATGAACGCACGTTGCCGCTCTGGTTGTTAAATCAACTGGGGCGCCCGCGTGATGTGCCGGTAACCAATGTGGTGGCGCTGCTGGTCATGCTGGTAACGACCCTCCCGATTTTGGGTGCCTGGTGGCTAACCCGTGACGGTGAAACCGTAGCCGGAAGCGGCAAATAACTGACAACTCTGAAAGGATAGCGCTATGCAACATCAATTATTTATCAATGGAGCACTGGTCGACGGCGAAGGCGAAAAACAGGCCGTGTTTAACCCGGCCACCGGCGAGGTGTTGCTGGAGATTGCCGAAGCCTCGCCTGCGCAGGTGGACGCAGCGGTGAAGGCAGCCGATGAGGCCTTCAAAACCTGGGGACAGACCACGCCAAAAGCGCGCGCTGAGTGCCTGCTGCAGCTGGCGCAGGTGATTGAAGATAATGCCGAAACCTTTGCGATGCTTGAATCGCTGAACTGCGGTAAACCCTTGCATTGTGTGCTGAGCGATGAAATTCCGGCGGTCGCGGATGTCTTTCGCTTCTTCGCAGGCGCCGCGCGTTGCCTGAACGGGCTGGCCGCCGGGGAGTATCTGGAAGGGCACACCTCGATGATTCGCCGCGATCCGGTTGGCGTTGTGGCCTCTATCGCGCCGTGGAACTACCCGTTGATGATGGCGGCCTGGAAGCTGGGCCCTGCGCTCGCGGCAGGTAACTGTGTGGTCATTAAACCATCAGAAATCACGCCGCTAACAGCGTTGAAACTTGGTGAGCTGGCGCAGGATATTTTCCCGCCAGGAGTACTGAACGTGCTGTTCGGTCGGGGGAAAACCGTGGGTGATCCGCTGACCGGCCATGAAAAAGTGCGTATGGTCTCGCTGACGGGGTCTATTGCCACCGGTGAGCACATTATCGGCCACACGGCGTCTTCGATTAAACGTACCCATATGGAGTTGGGCGGCAAAGCGCCGGTGATTGTGTTTGATGACGCCGATCTGGATGCGGTTGTCGAAGGGGTCCGTACCTTTGGTTTTTACAACGCCGGGCAGGATTGTACCGCCGCCTGTCGCATTTATGCCCAACAAGGGGTTTACGATGCGCTGGTTGAGAAACTGGGTGCCGCGGTGGCTAGCCTGAAAATGGGGGCGCCGGATGATGAAACCACCGAACTGGGGCCATTGAGTTCCGAAGCCCATTTAGCCCGCGTCAGTAATGCGGTGGAAGAGGCCAAAGCATTAAGCCATATCCGTGTGGTCACGGGTGGCAACAAACGCGAGGGGGCAGGGTTCTACTACCAGCCCACGCTGCTGGCTGGGGCCAGGCAGGACGATGCGATAGTACAGCGCGAAGTCTTTGGTCCGGTTGTCAGCGTGACAGTCTTTGACGATGAAGAACAGGTGCTGGGCTGGGCCAATGATTCACAATATGGTCTGGCATCGTCGGTATGGACCAAAGATGTGGGTCGCGCGCACCGCCTGAGTGCGCGTCTGCAATATGGCTGCACCTGGGTGAATACCCATTTTATGCTTGTCAGCGAAATGCCTCATGGTGGACAAAAACTCTCGGGATACGGCAAAGATATGTCGATATACGGGCTGGAGGATTACACGGTGGTTCGCCACGTGATGATCAAACACTGAGCCTTCAACAACTGAACGTAGTGTGAGCGTGAGCGTTACCGTTTCTGTAACAATTTCTTCATAGGTACAGAATAATTGCGGTAATTCTCACGCTTTATAATTTCTAGTGTGTCAAAAAATGTAAAGATGGTATATTCCTGATTATGTTTTACGCGCCTTACCCGCGTAGCAGGGCCCATAATAAAATAATCCTACAAAACATATTATCTGACATATCAAGGTAGGGGATGTCACACTAATTTAATGAGTGCGACAAATTATCGTCACATCCCGCCATTGATAATGTCGCATTTTCGTTCTCTGGGGGACACATAATGAGTAAAGTAGTTGTGGTGCTGCTACCTGGCGGTATCCCTGAATATTTGACGGTTAATGATAACGACACAACCATCACCTGGGCTGTAAATCAGACACCGGAAGGCTTATCCGGCCTGACGCTTCCTATAGAAACTTATTTTTGCGAGGGTGAGGAGCTTCATTTCGCCCGTTATGAACCTGCGTTAAATGGCGCAATGGTTGAGCCGTATTTTCATTTATCTGCCTGAAAATGACGCCTGCTAATTGGGCAATTTACTGATAATAGCGGTTGTTAATAGTGCTAAATGCTAAACCTTAGCAGGCTATGCGAAACAGAACTTGTTCCCGAATACAGTGATCGGTGTGTACGTATTAAATAGTGGCAGCGCGAAATAAAAAAGGGCGCTCAGGCCCTTAATATTCTAATAGTTTGCAGGCTATCGTTTGAGGATGTTTTCATTATCCCGTGGGGCCCAGTCTTTTTCCGAGAAATCATATAGCGAATAAGACTGGTCGCGTAATCCATTAGCGCGCAAAATTCCTCGCACATCCGCAGGCAGGTTTTCATCGCGAAACAGTTCAGCGATCACAAACATCGCATCGCTGAATGACAGCTGTTTAATTTCAAAGGGTTTCCAGCCAGTACGCTTGAAAATAAGATGCCACAGAGCCTCTTCCCCGGCCAGCGCAACATAAGGGCTGGCATACTTCTCCCGATGACGAGACAGCAGAACTTCCAGGCTAAAAATGTGTGCGACGCGTTGCTTCGCGGCGGCCCCCCTGGCAGTCGTTTCGTTCGTCAGTTCTTCGTGCGTTATATCATTGTTTTCACACACTCTGGTCTCGATGGATTGCCATAGATCGTCAAACTTTTGCATTGCTGTTACCCTGTAAGAATTATTTACGGCCCTGTGACAATACCAGAGAAATCAGCCATTCGCCAAAGCAAGCAACAGATGAATTTATGGCAAAACGACGTTATCCTGTGCTGTTTTTTTACATCAGCCTGATGTTAAGTTTAATCTTATGATTTATAAATAACTTAAATTAAATCTATAAAGAAAATTGATTGCGAATGATGAAGAATAAACGGGGATATTGCCTGCGATCAATATTGTCATGAATGTCCCGTCCTACATTTAAAGCTTATTCTCTCCTTCCTGAGAAGCCTAAATGAAATTCACCCCGTGGATGTTGATCGTGCTGACAGTAACCAGTGTGCTGAGTATCGAAGGCAGTCTGGCTAAAACTCAGGTATTGAGTGACGCACAGGTTAAACAAAAGGTAATTGAGGAATCGATTGCAGCGTATCCGGGACCTTGTGCCTGTCCGTTCAATCAGGCCAGAAACGGCAGTAGCTGCGGTAAGCGTAGCGCCTGGAGCAAACCGGGCGGCTATGATCCCATCTGTTATGCCAGTGAAGTGACACCGCAGATGATCAAAGCGTGGCGTGAAGAACATAAACAATAGATGGCTGTGCAACAGCGTCCATTTTGTGACCGACCACGTAAACACGCCATCCCGATGTTCAGCACGTTTTAATGCCGTTTACTCTCGCGGCTATATAGTGGCGCCAGTGAGATAATCAGGACGTTACAATGTTCGAATTTGCATGCGATAAATGCGGAAAAACCGTGATTATCGAAGATTTGGCAGCTATCGCCAAAGACAAGGCGAGGGGGGTAACATTCTGCCCTCATTGCCATGCCAGCATTGCGGACGAAAAGATTGTTGCTCATGCAAAAATCAGAGCGAGTGAAATGATCCATACCGCACTTGATTCCTTAAAGGCACGACAGACTGCCGCAAGCGCTGGATCGACGACCATCGCCAGAGAACTTCAAACGCATTCTTAATAAAAATTATTGCTACATAACCTGTTGAAGCAATCATGTGGGTGAGGCATTACCCGTTCGCAAAACCTGTGCATATCAATTTCCTCCTTGCAGCAAATCGCACGATAAGTGAAAAAACTTGATAAATATCAATAAAAGCTGCATATTGCGCCCGTTTTGTTATCACAGGGTTAGTGTGGCTATGTCGCTTTATCAAAAAATGCTGGTTTTTTACGCAATCATGGCGCTACTTTGCGCAGTTATTACCTGGTTTTTATCCAGCGATCGTAAACGGATTCGTTTTCTGAGTGCTTTTCTGGTGGGTTCGACGTGGCCGATGAGCTTTCCGGTAGCGTTACTGGTGTCGCTATTTTGATCTTTTGTTAATGGGTGACGCAAGGCGTGACCGGTGAGACAAAATAAAACGTAAAAAATGTGCAACATAGTCTGCGTATGTTTTCCATGGAAAGGAGGCGGACGATGGATATGTTCACTAAAATGTTGATGTTTTATGCCGTCATGGCGCTACTGACCGGTGTAGTGACCTGGTTTTTATCCAAAGAGACTCGCCGTATCAAAACGCTCAGCGCATGCTTAGTCGGGGCAACATGGCCAATCAGTTTCCCGGTTGCCCTGGTGTTCACATTTATCTAATGTACTGAGCGTGGAGAAGCAATAAGGCCCGACGCACCGTTTACGGTGGCCGGGTCTTTTTTATGGCAGCAGCGTTTTGAGTTTCTTACGTGCGGCGGGAGAAACATCATGCGGGTGGCTATAGCCCATATTTTCCACTGAGCGGGTATACAGGGCGACAAGCCAGTCGTAAACATAGCGTGTTGCAGCGTGAACAGGTTGCTCACCTAAGCGCGTTAAGCGTTCCGTCGAGCCAGAATTTGTCGAGGCGAACACGGTACTGCCTTTTTGTACGCGGCTGGCAGGGCGCTGGGCTTCCGGGACATCGGCATAGCCTAACCAGGCGACAAAATTACCTATGGCGGCATAGAGCTGCGCCGCAGACGCGGTATCGCGCTGCATAATCTTCTGCAACTGCTCCGGCATATTCAGTCGGTAGCTGCTGATAATGATGATTTCCGCCATCTGACGCACCGTGGCAGATGAGAGGCCCAGACGGGCGGCGTTATCATCATTACGGCTCCACTGACGTAAGTGATTGATCCACATCGCATGCGCCTGTTGACCAGCATCGCGGGCGACCTGGGCCTGCTCGCTGCTCTCAGCCGCCTCACCAAAGAGATCGATGGCTTCATTAAACAAACCGCTGACTTGCTCTTCGCGCGGTTGCTGCACCTTCCACAGAGAATCAAATTGCTGCATGTCCGGCAAAAGACCTTCCAGCAATTCGCCATGACGCGCCGCATGGGTTTGCAGTTCACGCACCACCGCTTCTGCACGGGTACGCTGAGCGGCGTTCTCTTTAGCCGGTGCGATAAGCCAGGCCTGCATCAGATCGCGCAACACCAGTTGATGACGTTCGCGTAGGGATTTAAAGCGATGCTGACGCAGCGCCGGGGCGGTCGCCTGGGCCAGCCACTCAAGAACCCGTTGTAAACTGCTGGCATCCAGCGCCTGCAGCGTGCCCCAGTGCTGGCCAGGTTTTCCGACCAGTTGTTGCACCATTTCGTCGAGATTCTGGCCGCTGGTAAAACGGGCATCGTGCGGGGTGATGGTCCAGACCAGGCCAGGCAGCGCGGTCTCATGACCGGACTGCGTCTCCTTCACCCAGTTGAGTAGCGCTTTGGCCGTTGCCGTCGTGGTTGAGCGATGCGCTGTGGCATTGCAAATCAGTAAGACATCCGGCTGTAATTGCTGACGATAGCTCTCAAGCAACCAACGGCATTTACTGTTCCATAGCGGATGCCCCTCCTGCGGCGCCGGGGTGGGGATATCCAGAATATCCACACCCTTGAGCGCACTGTTCTCGACAGGGAGCACCAGTTCTTTGGTTAACAGCGCCAGCGTCGAGACAGGGATGCTGACCGCATTCTGTAATTGCTCTTCTGACCATGGATGCACCACCACCTCACCGGCAAGGGCTTCACTGTCCTGTTCTGGCGGGGTGAGAAAACCTTCTGTCGGCAGGGCGAAGTTATCGACTAACAGACTCAATGGCGCAGCCAGTTCCCCGGCGTTACCGGTCTGGTGCAGCGTATGCGCCAGCGACAGCCACTGCTGCGTTAACTCCTGCTGCTCACCCCACAAAAGCGCCCAGGCGCTGGCGCGAGCGCTCAAGTCCAGCGATGGCAGAAGACAGGCGAACTGATACCACAACGCGTCATCCATATGCTGTTGTGATGACGGTACGACCGAACGCCAGAAACGGGCAATGGCCCCCACATCTTCCGCGCTAATGCCTGGTACCGGGTTTGGCTGACGCAGTGCACGCCATTTTGCAAGACGGCTTTCAATGACCGTTTTGTCGACGACACGCAACTCCGGCATGGCCTGCGCGTGCGCGATAAAGACCTGCACCAGTTCCGCTTCGCTGATCAGGCGTAAACGCAGGGGAAAATTGTCGTCGACATGCGGGTTCTCACGGCTAAAGCGCAGTGCCATGCTGGTCAACATATGGCCGGGGTTGAGATGGCTGAAATAGTCCAGCGTCTTCTCGCCCAGCAAGACATGCAGGCGCCCGTTGCCACTGTCGCACAGGGCAGCAAGTAAATGGGCTTTGGCGGCCTGCGAGTGGCCAAACAGCCCAACGGTGCAGGGCATTTTCGCGGCGTTTTCCAGCGCGGTTTCCTGTGCCGTTAGCGCCGTTAAGCGCGCCAGTAGCGCGTCCGCGTCATCATCCAGCAACGGCGAAATCTGACGGTTATCATTTATCCATGCACCGATCGCCTGGGTCGTGGTCATGCTTGCACTCATTTCAGATACACACTCCCGCTGTCGATCCAGTAATGGCTACCGCTGTGGCGGCGATCGGCCAGCGTATTCAATTTGAAGGTTAACGCATCGGCCGGAACCGGCGTACCATCCTGCAGCCAGGCTTCGCTCAGAATAAACGATTCCGGACCGTGGTGTTTGTTACCGCCGCTAAACTGCAACCGCACATTCAACACCCCGTCGCCAGCGATGGTCTTCGCCAGTTCAGAAGAGTTGATGCTCAGGGTATAAAGCGGAGTGGCAGGCCAGCGGGCATTCGCCAGTTGACGAAAACCGAGCGTGACATTGCCGCGCAGCGGGAAATGCAGACGGGCATCCAGTTTGGCGCCTGGTTTATCCAGATCAATATCGTGATACCAGATGTTCTCGTCACGCAGGGTGTTGACGACGTTATCCAGCACGCCGAGATAGCGCACGGTTGAGTACGCGCCGATGTCTGCCGCTTTAAAGTTGAAACGCGGCAGACGCAGATCCAGCGCCAGGCTACACAGCATGGCCCCTACCGCAGCGGTAGATTTCGGGTTGCCGATTTTGCCTTGCTGGCTGAACGGATACCATTCGTGTACGCGATATTTATCAAGCCAGACCATGCGGTTAACCGGTACCGGCTGCAAATGGCGAATCAACGCCTGGACTCCCGGCAGACAACCCGGGCGTCCGGTAATCAGTAACACATCACAGCAGTAATGACTGATAGCCTCGCACACCGCATGCAGCGGTGAAGCCAGGGTAAATTGCCCGGCGAGCATGGCCTCCTGCAATTCACGGAAATTGACCTGCACCGGAACGCTCAGCACATCAAACTCCGGCGAGCCGGCAGGCAGCGCGTGGTCGATGGCCTGTTTCAGGTAATTCATCACGTTGCGCGTTGGCAACTGGGTCAACAGTTCGCCGAAAGTGGCATGCAGTCCGGCAAGCGGGTCGTTGATGTCACACTCTTCCCACGCCGCCAGAATGGCATGGCCAATGGGCATAAACAGTTGCAGGGTGGTTTGTTGGCGCAAAACGGCCTGTGTATCAATACGCCCGGAATCGCCAAACAGGGTTGCCAGCAACGACGCAGCATCCGTAATACCGGCTTTTTGCAACTGGGTTTGCATCGCAGGCAGTACGCAGCGCTGAATGACGTCAAGCAGCACATCATCACCGGCGACTTTAAACCCTTCACGGAACAGCAACTGCGGGGTGATCTTAACGTTACTGCCGGTACCATCATCAAGCTGATAATGGGTAATCGCCATATCGGTTGTGCCACCGCCGATATCTACTGAGGCGACGCGCAGCGAGCGTCCCGGACGCGCGCCCGGGGCTTCGACCCGATCGGGGCGGGCCATGGAAGCAAAAAACGTTTCGGTTTGCCCGGCATAGCGGGAAATGGCCTCGTTATACAGCCAGACGAGTTGTCCGCAACTGGCTTCGTCCCACTCCATCTGGATATGGGGAACCGGTACAACGCTTTTTTCCTGCTGCTTACGATTAGCAAAGTCATCATCTTGCGGATGCCAGCCCATGGCTTTCCAGACCAGCGCAATGGCTTCGAACATCCGGCGGCGGAAAATTTCGCGCTCCTGCTTCGGCATCGCCGACGGCAGGGTCAGAATGATCGTGCGCAACTGTCGCGGCGAGGCGGGAAAACCCAGACGTAAACGGGTGGCGACACTATTAATTTGCCCGAGCGCCTGTGCCAGTAGCTCGCACAGCATATGCGTCATCAATGTGCTGCGACTGTATTGTGGCGAAAAGACGGGCAGACGCTCATCAACTGGCAGGGAATAGAGCGGCTGGCCTTCATCATTCATAAGGTTCATCAGCGGAAACGCGGTCGCCAGAGGTTCGCGCTGCGTTTTGCTGTTCATCTGGCTAAAACGCCAGTCCTGCAATACCGGGGTTTCATCCCAAAGGTAACGGCGCGGGCTGGAAATGCCGCTGTTGCCTTCGGTACCCAGCCGCTGCATCGCCAGTTTGCGCGCCTCGTCGCCGACACGAACAATAGAAGGCCAGATAAAGGCGTCTTCGCGGCCGCTTTCTACCGAGAAATGCTGCTTGCCAAAGCGCGCTTCAGAAAACTCAAGACGGCTGGTGAACAGGGGTTCATTGAGAAACTGGGGTTCGCTTAAAGAGCGCACCTGAAGCTCAGCGGTTTGACGCAGGCCATCATTGGCATCGCCATGATCTTCAATGATTACGCCACACGTGTGGGTGTTGCCGACATCGAGAATTAAATCTACCGGGATCGCCGGGGTGCTCAGCGTATGGGTGACAATTTTCACCTCAGGCACCAGAATCTGCGTCCCCAGAAGGGTCAGCAAATTCAGCCAGTGCGCCTGATATTCAAAGCTACGCAAAGCCTGGGTAATTTCACGCTCACTGCGCTGCTCTTCCTGATTGATAGATTGCAGGAACGCTTCCCGCAGCCAGCCATCCACCCAGGTCTGATCGAGAAAATCCGCCACTTCGTCATCGCGCCAGGCCAGTGCGAAGCGTGTCCCGTTAAGGATATCGTTCTCTTGCGGCGCCAGCGCTGACGGGGAATTACCGTTGATCTGGCTGTCGAGGGCCAGCGTAATGCGATGGGTGTTCCCGGCGCCATCGGGCTCACTCAGTTTACGAATCTGTACCCGCGCCCAGTTTTCTGGCCCTTCGACAAAGGTGCGCGGCGGGTTAAAGCGTAAGAAAGGGACAGGCAGCCATACGCCGTCGAGCACCGCCAGCGACGCATGAAGCGATTGGGTGCTTTCCGGTTTGACCACCTCGGGCATGCCGCCATTTTGCGCCGGAAGGGTATAGCGCTCATTGACCAGATCGTAATCCAGACGTAACAACGGACCATTCGCCGTTTTGCGCACAAAGCGACCGCTTTGCGCCGACTCCTGCGGCGTCAGGCCAAAATCAAGAAACTGGACGCCACTGTTGGCGATAAGCGTGACGCTCTGTTTGTAATCACAAAGATTAACCAGCATAAAATCAGGCACCTGTTTTTCTGAAGGTCACCGCAACGGGCGTACTATTTGCTTCAAAGCGCGCACTGCATTCCGCAATATCATTGGTCCCGGCTTTGCAGGAAATCTCCGGCATTGGGTAGCGGGAACCGTCGGTGCAACGTGCCGTGCTGCGACTCTTAATCATTAAAACCCCGGTTTCGTGCAGGCCGGAGTACAGGTCGGCGCGACAGCTCAAATTATTGCCCTGAATCACACGCGCCGTGCCTTTATTGTTCTGAATCTGGAACCGCATGGTCAGATCCTTGCCGGTAGACTGGTCTTTCACGTCCATAACGACACGCCAGTTACCGTTCAGGAAACGGGTTGAGCCGGTTTTGACTTCCAGCGCGTCCATGACCAGCGCGTCTTTCGGGATAGCGGTAATCACCAATGGCTTTTTCTCATGTACCACTGGCTCAGGCGTTTCCACTTTTGGCGCAATCACCTCGGCCTGGTGGAGCGGGAGTTGTGCATTTAGCGCAGGGGTATGTCGCGCGACGGCAACCGGCGCAGGTTCCGGGCTGGCAACCACGGGCGCCGACTGCCCGGTTTTCGGCTGTGTTGCAGGCGCATCATGTTGCTGATTTAACAGTAATGGCGCGGCAACCGCTACCGCCACGGCAGCGGCAACCGGCAAGGCCCACAGGCCGTAACGGCGGCGTTTTACCGGTACCGGGGCTGGCGTCGGTTCTGGTTCTGGTTCAGGGACGGGCTCGGGTTCCGCCACCGGCGAGGCCATCTGCATTATCGGTTCGTCTTTCGCAACCATTTTACTCACGCCCGGCATCGGGGCTAGCAGCGGCTCGTCGGCGTGGCTGATCGTGACCGTGGCAACGGGCTCTTCGGCAGGTTCCGGTTCCGGTTCGATAATGGCAAGCGGCTCCGGAATATCTTCTTTACGCAGGCATTCCAGCACATCTTCTCTGGCACTTTCATTGAGATTAACAAAGCCCCAGAAGGTAATTACCGGCTTACCGTCGACAAGGAAAACGTGGTTTTCACCGGGAAATTGCAACGCTTTTTCCAGCAGTGAACCAAACAGTTGCTGTGCTGTTTTAGGCGACTGCATACATTTGCGGCTGAGAGTTGCGGCACTGTCCAGGGTGCTTTCGAGGTAGCGTAAGGCACGAAAACGCGCATCCTCGTCAGCGGCTTTCCACGCCTGGGCGCGGCCTTCGACCGGGGAGTACCAGTCAACGCGGTCGCCTTCATCATTCACCTGCGGTATGGCGAGGCAGTCAACCAGCGCCTGCTGCTTACGCAGACGCAGGGTTTCACGAATTTGTAATGCCGAATCAAAAACGGCCTGACCGCCGCCGCCCACGGCTTGAAAATCATCAAGATCGCCGCTGCGCAAGAGTGTTTTTGCCACGTTTTCATCCCATAGACTTTTTCACGCGTCTACTGTACGCAATGTCATCACAAACAAACGGCAGAAGAGAGCGCAAAACCATTGAATTCTCGACGCATTGAGACCGTCTGATAAACCTTGACGGCAAGAAGTTCGTTTAAGTTAAATGATAACGTTAATTTTGCTGGAAAATTCAGCAAAAACAACTGGATTAGAATAACCTGATAGTGATTCGTTATTTGCCAGTTCACTTCTGCTGTGCTGAGATTAATACTCCAGATAATAAATAAGGCCCGAATCTATGTTCGCAAGGAAATCCCTGCTCGCGCTGACGCTGAGCACATTATTACCTGCAGGTGCCGCGTGGGCGGCAAACAATGACACCCTTGTCTATTGCTCCGAAGCCTCGCCGGAATCCTTCAACCCGCAAATCGCCAGTTCTGGCCCCTCGTTTGTTGCCAGTTCGCAGGTGCTGTACAACCGTCTGGTGAACTTCGATCCGGTGAAAAATACCCCGATTCCGTCGCTGGCAACCGCATGGACAATCTCTCCGGACGGAAAAACCTACACCTTTACGCTGCGTCAGGGTGTCAAATTTAACAGCAATAAATACTTTCAACCGACCCGCGATTTTAATGCGGATGACGTTATTTTCTCGGTCATGCGTCAGAAAGACCCTAAACATCCTTATCATAATGTTTCGAAAGGAAATTACGAATATTTCAACGATGTTGGGCTGGATAAACTGATTCAGGATGTCAAAAAGGTTGATGACTATCACGTTCAGTTTGTCCTGAGTGAACCTAACGCCGCGTTTCTGGCTGACTGGGGAATGGATTTCGCCTCAATCCTCTCGGCGGAATATGCCGACGCCATGCTGAAAAAAGGGACGCCGGAGAATGTCGACAACTGGCCGATCGGTACGGGTCCGTATGTCTTACAACAATACAAAACCGACGCGCAAATCCGTTATCTCGCGAACCCCAACTACTGGGACGGCGCGGTGCCGACAAAACACCTGATTTTTGCCATCACCCCGGATGTCCAGACCCGTCTGGCGAAACTGCAAACCAACGAGTGCCAGATTATCCCGGCGCCAGCGCCGGTTCAGTTTGAGCAGATTAAGGGCAACAAAGATCTGACCCTGCACACCATTGATGCGCTGAATGTCGGCTATCTGGCGTTTAACACCGGGAAAAAACCGTTTGATAACGTACTGGTGCGTCAGGCATTGAACTACGCCACTGACAAAAAAGCGATTGTCGATGCGGTCTTCCTGGGGTCGGGTACCGTGGCTAAATCGCCGCTGCCGCCAAATATGCTGGGCTACAAAAAAGATCTGCAAGACTACGGCTACGATCCGGAAAAAGCCAAAGCGTTGCTGAAACAGGCCGGGCTGGAGAAGGGGTTTGAAACGACCCTCTGGTCAATGCCAGTACAGCGTCCGTATAACCCGAACTCACGTCGCATTGCGGAGATGATTCAGAGCGACTGGGCGAAAGTGGGCGTGAAAGCGAAAATTGTCTCTTATGAGTGGGGCGAATACCTGGCGGGGATGCGTCGCGGCGAGCATGATACCGCGCTTTTTGGCTGGATGTCGGATAACGGCGACCCGGACAATTTTGCCGATACCCTGTTAGGCTGTGGCAGCGTGGAAAGCGGTTCGAATGCCGCACGCTGGTGCGATAAAGCGTATGATGGCCCGGTACAGCAGGCAAAACTGACCAGCGATCCGGCAAAACGCGCCGAGCTTTACGGCCAGGCGCAAGAGGTCTTCTATCAACAGGCGCCCTGGATTGCGCTGGCAAACGGGAAAACCTTCTATGCTACACGCAGTAATGTCACGGGTTACAGTGTCAGCTTGATGGGCAGCGATTTTTCAAAAGCAAAACTGAATTAACAGGGGGAGGCATGTCACATCTGGATGAAGTAATCGCCCGCGTTGATGCAACGATTGCAGAAAGCGTGATTGCAAATATGAACGCGCTGCTGGTTGCACTGAGCGATGATGGTGCGCTGAGCCGGGAAGAGCGTTATACCCAGCAACAGCGCCTGCGTCATGCGATCGCGCAACATGGTCGTCAACATAAAGAAGATCTGGAAGCGCGACGCGAACAGCTCACCAAAGGTGGCAGTATCCTGTAAATCAGAACTGGCGTCTGGCAACCAGCCAGGCGCCAATCACTAACAGTACCGCACCGCATACCGGGCCAATCAGGGCCTTGAGGGCAACGCCCTGGCTTCTGACCACATCCATCACCAGTCCCCCAATCAATTGACTAGCCACCAGTACAGCTATGGTGGTGGCGGCACCCACGTACTGATAGCCGCTGATGCTGGCGAACACAAAAAACGAGCCGAGCAGGCCTGGGATGAGCGTCCACCAGCGAACCGTTGCCACCAGTTCGCTAAAGCCTGCCAGCCCGTGTTTCACCAACAAGATACTGAAAAACAGGACGATCCCGACCAGCGAGTTCAGCAACATCGCGATCAAAATAGTGGAAGACGACTGGGTGATACGCACCATCAGCGTGTTTTGCACCACCAGGCCAATGCCAGCGGCAACCAGAAAGCAGAGAGTCAGGGACTGGTTCATCAGATGGCATCCGGGTCCTGACGCTTATCCAACTGCAACTGCATAAACGTCAGATCCAGCCAGCGGCCAAATTTGGTGCCTACCTGCGGCATCTGCGCGGTGACGGTAAAACCCAATTTCTCATGCAGATGGAGAGAAGCATGGTTTTGGGATTCAATACCCGCGACCATCACATGTTTGCCAATGCGTTTGGCTTCGCTAATCAGTTGCGCCATCAGCGCCTGACCGATTTTCTTCCCCTGATGATCCGGATGAACATAGACAGAATGTTCGACGGTATGGCGAAAACCATCAAATGCCCGCCAGTCGCCAAACGATGCATACCCAGTGACAACGTCACTTTCTTCACTCACCAGTACGGGATAGCCCTGTAACAGACG
The DNA here is from genome assembly GCA_901456055.1 of Phytobacter ursingii. Taxonomy (GTDB): domain Bacteria; phylum Pseudomonadota; class Gammaproteobacteria; order Enterobacterales; family Enterobacteriaceae; genus Phytobacter; species Phytobacter ursingii. The sequence continues at coordinate 85,874 of CABDWT010000017.1, read as the reverse complement.
TGCTTCAAACCAGGCAATGCGGTTATCCACATCAACCGTCTTGTCATTCCAGATGGCGGCGGTATGTAATACCGCGTGATTGTAGATCTCTGCAATAGCTGCACAATCGTCTTTGCTGGCGTAACGAATAATCATGGTTGAACCTCAGTGGTTGTTCACTATAGTATTACGATATGAATACTATTACAGACAATATAAATCAACGGATCAGTGCGCGAATTCGCGTTGAGCGGGAATCGCGAGGCTGGTCGCTCAGCGAGCTGGCTGAACGCGCCGGCGTATCCCGCGCCATGATCCATAAGATTGAACGCGGGGAAAGTAGCCCTACGGCGACACTGCTTGCCCGCTTGTCCGGGGCTTTTGGCATTAGCATGTCTACCCTGATTGCGCGTGCCGAGATGCAGGAAGGTAAGCTGTTGCGCTTTGCCGACCAGCCCGTCTGGCGCGACCCACAGACGCATTATCTGCGCCGTCATATCTCACCACGCAGCGATCTCCCCATCGACCTGGTACAAATCGATTTACCCGCCGGCAGCAACATCCCGATGCCAGCGTCCTCTTATGCGCTTGCCCGACAATTAATCTGGTTACAAGAAGGGGAACTGGTATTTATGGAAGGCGATACGCGCCATGAAATGAAAGCGGGGGATTGCCTGGAACTCGGACCGCCGAACGACTGCCGCTTTATTAATGAAACCGACGCCTCTTGCCGCTATCTGGTGGTTCGCCTCAATCCGGGCAGCGCATAATGGATGTGCATCTCCTGTTTTCCACGACTAGTATCAATAGAACATTTCATGGGAACAGGAGAGCTACATGAAACAACAACATGATCGCAACCGCCGTTGGGTCCTGGCCTCAAGGCCAAAGGGAGCGCCGACAGTCGATAATTTTCGACTTGAAGAAGACACTATTGCCACCCCAGGCGAAGGCCAGGTTTTGCTCCGCACCGTCTACCTCTCACTTGACCCCTATATGCGCGGCAGGATGAGCGATGCGCCTTCCTACAGTCCTCCCGTGCCGATTGATGGCGTCATGTGCGGCGCGACCGTCAGCCGCGTCGTACGCTCACAACATAACGATTTCCACGAAGGTGATTGGGTGCTGGGCTATAGCGGCTGGCAGGATTACGAAATTTCGGGTGGTGAAGGGCTCATCAAACTGGGCGAAAATCCCCAACATCCGTCGTGGTCGCTCGGTGTACTCGGCATGCCAGGTTTTACTGCTTATATGGGATTGCTGGATATCGGGCAGCCGAAAGCGGGAGAGACACTTGTCGTGGCTGCGGCTACGGGGCCGGTTGGGGCGACGGTCGGTCAGATAGGCAAGCTCAAAGGTTGTCGCGTTGTCGGTGTCGCCGGGGGCAGTGAAAAATGTCGCCATGCGGTCGATACCCTGGGTTTTGATGCCTGTATTGATCATCATGCCAGCGATTTTGCCGAACAACTGACTAAAGCGTGTCCGCAAGGCATCGATATTTATTTTGAAAATGTCGGCGGTAAGGTATTTGATGCGGTGTTGCCATTATTGAATACCGCCGCACGAATTCCGTTGTGTGGGCTAATTAGCGGTTATAATGCGACCGCTTTGCCGGATGGTCCGGATCGCGTACCGTTATTAATGGGGACGCTCCTGAAAAAAAGAATTCGCTTGCAAGGGTTTATTATTAGCCAGGATTATGGTCACCGCATAAATGAATTTCAGCGTGACATGTCGCAGTGGGTTAAAGAGGGAAAAATCCATTATCGCGAGCAAATCACTGACGAACTTGAAAGCGCGCCAGAGACCTTTATCGGCTTACTTGCCGGGAAAAACTTTGGTAAAGTTGTGATTCGCGTAGGCGCGGATGACTAAAAATGGTGATGGCGGTGAAAACCGTCATCATAATACGTGCAAAATTTTTAAAAACGTCTTTAATTATACAAGCATAAGGAATCGACGACCTTATCGGTAACGGTTCCTGGTAGTTGTGCATAAATAATAACATTTTGTTCTAATTTTACGCGTTCATCCAATACCAGGCATGATTATACATAATATATTCTCAAGAATTATGTTCACCGACACGCTACCAGGCTGAAAATAAATAAGAATTTGGACGGGATACAATCACATGCTTGATTTGGAAAAAGCGCAGCGGACCAGCCTTACCCTGCAGGTAGAAGCCAGTCTGAAGAGTGCGCTTATTATTGGTGCGCTTAAACCTGGCGCCCGACTCATCACGAAAGAAATTGCCGATCAATTAGGAACCAGTATTACACCTGTAAGGGAAGCATTACTGCGGCTTGTTTCCGCAGGCGCCCTTCACGCGACTCCTGCACAAGCATTCCTTGTTCCGGATGTGGGTAAGGTACGATTCATAGAAATTAGTGATATCCGCAAAAAGCTGGAAGGTATGGCGGTTCGCGCAGCCTGTAAAAATATGACCGCAGGCAAAGTTCACGAATTGCGTATTCTTGCTGAGGCTTTTACTGAAGCTGCAAAAACCGGAAATACGGAATTGACATTGCAGTCGAATCGCGTATTTCGCTTTGCTGTTTATCATTATGCGGAAATGCCAACGCTCGCCGCAATTATTGAACAATTATGGGTTCGTATCGGCCCATGCTTTAATTATCTTTATCCTTCATCACCGGAGTTATCGCTTGGTTATGATTATGGCGATTTATTATCCGCCTTCGAAAACGGAGACGAAAACGGTTGCGAAAAAGCCATATACCGAACCATCGATGAAGGCGCTGGCATACTGCTCAAACAGTTCAATAACTGAATGGTTCAATAGCTGAATGATAGTTTAGTATTGAAATCATTCAGTGCAATTTGATGATTTTAGAATGCTCCTCACCAAAAATTTGGCAAAGGGGAGCATCATCATCACGTTTTTCATCTTCAACGATGTTTCCCCCTTAACTCCCTGTACTGCCTGCCGATAACCGATGAGTGCCAAGTTGAGCGCTAACATTGATGTGACGCAAGGAGTTTGGGATGTCTTTTAGCCAGGGGTTGAAAAATATTACTATCAGTAAAAAGCTGTCAGTCGGGTTTGGCATTGTCCTTTTTCTGGTTGCCATCGCTACCGTTTTGAGCGTTTTGCGGTTTAAAGAGATCCGCGATGTCTATGCAAAAACCAATCTGATTTATAGCGTTAACATTGAGGTCTTCCAGGCCAAAATTAATCGTCTGAAGTATCTCTACGGTGATGACAAAGCCGGTCCGATCATGTCCGACTACGTAAAACATGCGTCGCAGCTCACCGCCAGTGCGAGTGAGTTGTCATGGAATGATGAAGAGAGTGCGCTTTTACATACGCTGGCAGGCCATCTGGCGAACTTCGAGGCCGGGTCTGCTGAAATGCAGCAGGCGACGAATGCCATGAAATCAGTGCGTGATGCCTTGGACAAGATGGGTTCAGGCGATCAGCGCGCGCGCTTTACGGCACTTATCTCCACGCCGGTAGCAGATAACGCATTAACCGCCCAAATTTTTGATCAACTCATTGCCATTGGTGGTGTGCGCGATGCAGCGTTAATGGTGCGTTTTAGCCCGACGAAAGAGACGCGCGATATTCTCGACGACCGCTTCAATAAAGCACAGGCTGCGGCGCAAACGCTCACTGGTCAGCTTCCGGCGGAGCTGGTTTCGCCGTTGCAGGCACTCTGGGGCGAAACCACCCGTTATCGCGACCTGAGCATCAACTACTTTACGGCGGTTCAGGCGATCAAAACGGCTGAGGACAAAGTCAAAATTGCGGGTGATGACAGCAGCGCCGACATCAAGAAATTAATTGCGAGCGTTAAAACTTATAACGACGCGCTGGCCGATAACTCCAGCACCACGGCGTCCATAATTGGTATTATCGCGATTCTGATTGGCGTTATTGTCTCCTGGTGGATTATTCGCCAGATCACCCGTCCCGTTGTCCATAACCTGGCGCTGGCTGAGCGTATCGCCAGTGGCGATCTTAGCTCGCAGATCACCGCGCAAAGCGACGATGAACTGGGCAAACTCACCGCCGCGATGGGTCGTATGAACAGCCGTCTTCGCGAGATGATTTTTGATGTTCGTAACAGTGTGGCGCAGGTTTCCCGTGCGGCAACGGAGATTGCCGAAGGCAACACCGATCTCTCTTCCCGTACAGAGCAACAGGCCGCTGCTGTCGTGCAAACGGCAGCAAGTATGGAAGAGTTAACGGCGACGGTGAAAAACAACGCGGATAATGCACGTAACGCCAGCAGGCTTGCGGCACAGGCATCAAATACGGCCAGCGAAGGTGGCAATGTGATGCGTGATGTGGTGAAAACGATGAATGATATCCACAACAGCTCCAACAAAATTGCGGACATTACTGCGGTCATTAACAGTATTGCCTTCCAGACCAATATCCTGGCGCTTAACGCAGCGGTAGAGGCAGCCCGTGCGGGAGAGCAGGGGCGCGGTTTCGCGGTCGTCGCCAGTGAAGTGCGTAGTCTGTCTCAACGCAGCTCTCAGGCGGCGAAAGATATCGAGCAACTGATTACTGAGTCTGTGTCGCGTATTAATACCGGGAGTGAACTGGTGGCAAAAGCCGGGGAAACGATGGGGCAGGTCGTGCAGTCGGTCACCCGTGTTAATGACATTATGGGTGAAATTTCGTCTGCATCTGAGGAGCAAAGCCGCGGGATCGAGCAAATTGCCCGCGCAGTGGGTGAACTGGACAGTACGACCCAGCAAAATGCGGCACTGGTGAGCGAGTCGTCAACCGCAGCGGGTTCCCTTGAAGAACAGGCATTGCATCTTGAACAACTGGTCGCGACATTCCGTCTTGAGTCGGGCGTGGCGCCAGTGAAATCATCGGCACCTGCCAGACCTCAGCCTCCGGTCTCTGCGCCGCGTCAGCCTGCTGAGGTGACCAGCGACGACGGCTGGACCACGTTCTGATACGACAGAGGCCCTCTTTGCAAAAAGAGGGCCTCTGGTTATTCAACAGCCATCACTCAAAGCGATACGCAACCGACAAACCTACGCCATAATTGCGCCCCGGCGCCGGTTCGTAATAACGATCATTTGATTCGTTAACGATCACCGACCCCACATATTCACGATCAAACAGATTATCCACGCGCCCGAACACATCCATCATCCAGTTACCGTAGTTAAACTTGTAGCCGGTATTCAGGCCGACCACCGTCCAGGAGGGAGCGGTTGCCGTGTTTTCGTCATTGGCGGCGATATCGCTCATATAGCGTACATCGGCACCTGCATACCAGCCCTGTTCGGGGACATAGCCCAGTGACGCAAATCCCATATTGCGCGCGATCCCGGGAATACGGTTTCCGTTACATTGGCTGTCGCCGCAGACTTCACTGCGGTAAGTCGCATCCAGATAGGTCCATGCCAGCTTTGCCCGCCAGTTTCCGGCGAATTGCTGATCGAGCGCCAGCTCCGCACCCTGACGGCGCGTTTTGCCGGCATTTTTATAAGTGGTACGCCCGCCGCTGCTGGTATCGGTGACAATCTCGTTATCGGTATCGGTGTGGAACAGCGCGGCGCTGAGCAGTCCATAACCCACGCGTGTTTTGCTGCCGATTTCAACGGTATCGTTTGTCGACGGCTTAAGCGCGAAATTGAGCCCGCTTTTCCCGCCAGAACGGTAAGAAAGCTCGTTAATGGTGGGTGTTTCAAAACCACGTCCCGCCGCAGCATAGAGATTCCAGCCATCGGTAACCGCATACTTCAGCGACCCGGCAGGCAGCCATTTGTGGTAGCTGGCATCACCGCTGTCATCGCCGTTGCTTGCCGTAATATAGTGATCGTTTGAATCAAACCATACCGAGCTATAGCGCAGACCCGCATCCAGCGACAGCTTATCGGTCAACTGCCAATGGGTTTGCACATAAGGGTCGACGTTCCACATCAGATTGCGTTCGTTGCGGCGCAAATCCCCCTCGCGACCATAATCCGGCGCGCCATTAACCATCACAAAGTTTTCATAGCCTTTGCGCTGTTCGCTCATGGTTTCATAATTCAGCCCGCTGGTGACGGTCACGGGTATTAATAATTCGCCGCGATGGGTCCAGCGGGTATCGATCCCCTGGTAATGGCGGGTCAGGTCGATTACCCCTCCGGCATGCTGCGGGTTCAACTGGGGACCGCGAGGAATTGACTGGTACTGGGTGGTTTCACGCTCACCGGCGTACATCATGACACTCACATCGTCTTGCGCGCTGAGCTGACGCTCATAACGTAATCCGGCCTGTGTCTGTTTGACCGTTTTGCGCGTGTCATACTGCACGGCGCGCGGCGACTGGCGCGGGTTATCGTGCCACTCCTCTTTCGTCAGGCCGCCCGGGTCGTTGGCCTTAATGTCGACGCTGTTGAAAATCAGCGTCAGCTTGCTGGCCTCATCGATACGCACGCCCAGTTTGGCGTTGGCCAGATTTTTACGTGCGCCGCTGCGATCGCGATAGCCATGGGTGACAAAACGAGTCGAGGAGACCGTGTAATCCACATCGCCCGGCTGCGTGCCATCACCCACCGCACCGCTGGCTTTGGTGCCATAGCGCCAGCTTCCGTAACTGCCGTAATAACTGCTGGCTTCAAGTTCCGTTGGTTGTCGGCCCGTCTGGGTGGTCACATTCACCACACCGCCGGACGCATTGCCGTACAGGGCAGAGAAGGGGCCGCGCAAAACATCGATACTCTCGACGCTGGTGAGATCGATGTTCGAGGTTTGCCCCTGTCCGTCAGGCATGGTGGCGGGAATACCATCGACATACATGCGGATTCCTCGCACGCCATAGGTCGAGCGGGAACCAAAACCGCGAATGGAGAGTTGTAAATCCTGCGCGTAGTTCTGGCGATTTTGTACCTGCAAGCCAGGGACGCCGCCAAGCGATTCCGAAAGATTGATCTGTGGTGTGGCCTGACGAATATCATCGCCGTTCACGACACTGATAGCCGCCGGGGTATCGAGTTCTGAAACCGTGCGGGGCGCCGCGCTGACGATCATCGTTTGTTCATTATCCGCTGCCAGCACGGCAGGCGCATAGATGACCGGAAAGAACAGCGCGGGAAACGCCGTTCTTGAAAGGGCAAAAATATTCATAAATTGACCAGAATAAGAAACGAACCAAATGGGAACATGGCGTAATGTTAATATCTTTAACAATTCATGAAAACTTTAAGGGCACATTACGTTAACAAAAAGTGTAGACGTTAACGTCGATGGCAGTAAAAACAGATTTAATGCTCCACATTACACATAATAATGATTACTATTCTCAATAAATAAGGCAGGGCTACGACCCTGTCGTCATGGAAGCATGTGAAGCAAAACTATCTGTGTTTATCAAAGGGAGTCGTCATGTCTTTACGTTATCTATCCACGCCACGTCTGCGTCGTTCACTGCTGTTAGGTTCACTGCTGCTTGCCGGGGCATTTCATGCTCAGGCTGGTGAAGAGATGCTGCGTAAACCGGTTGGTAAAGGTGCCTATGAAATGGCCTGGAGCCAGCAGGAAAATGCGCTGTGGGTGGCTACCTCACAGAGCCGTAAAGCCGATAAAGGTGGCGTGGTCTACCGCCTGGATCCAGTCTCACTGGATGTGACGCTGGCTATCCATAACGATCTGAAGCCGTTCGGCGCGGCTATCAATAGCAAAACGCAGACCCTGTGGTTTGGGAACACGGTTAACAGCGCGGTAACGGCAATCGACGCGAAAACGGGCGATGTGAAAGGGCGCCTGGTGCTTGATGACCGCCAACGTAGTGAAACCGTGCGTCCACTGCAGCCGCGAGAACTGGTGGTGGATGAAACAACCAATACCGTATACATCAGCGGTATCGGTAAAGAGAGCGTGATTTGGGCGGTTGATGGTGACACGCTGAAACTGAAATCCACCATTGCCAACACCGGTAAATTCAGCACTGGCCTGGCCATCGATACGGCGGCGAAGCGTCTTTACGTCACCAACGGTGACGGTGAATTGCTGACTATCGACACCGCGACTGACAAAATTCTGTCGCGTAAAAAATTGCAGGATGATGGCAAAGAACACTTCTATCTGAATCTGAGCCTTGACACTGCAGGTCACCGCGCCTTTATTACTGACTCTAAAGAGCCTGAGGTTCTGGTCGTCGATCTGCGTGACGGGAAAGTCCTGCAAAAAATCGCTGCGCCGGAATCCCTGGCCGTGCTGTTTAACCCCACCCGTAACGAAGCCTATGTGACCCATCGACAGGCGGGCAAAGTCAGCGTTATCGACGGTAAAACCTATAAAGTGGTGAAAACCTTCGATACGCCAACCCATCCGAACAGCCTGGCGCTCTCTGCCGACGGTAAAACGCTATATGTGAGTGTGAAACAGGCGGCAAGCAAAGAGAAAGAGGCCACAGAGCCGGACGACATTATTCGTATCGCGCTGTAATCACAGCCATAAAAAAAGCCAGCCGGTGAAATACCTGGCTGGCTTTTTTATTATCAGCACGTCAGATTACTTTGCGGTTTCTTCCACAAGCTCCGCAGGCGGGGCGCTTTCACCCACGACCGGCGCGCTGCTGTGAATTTCCGCAACGCGTTTGCGCACACCGAACCAGCCAATCACCAGCAGCACAATCAGCAGCGGGAGACAACCAATGGTCAGGGTGCCATTCGGGTAGTCAAACGCCATCAGCACCAGGACAGAGAACAGGAACAGCAGCGTCAGCCAGGAAGTGAAAGGCGCACCCGGCATTTTAAAGCTCACTTCCGCCGCTTTGCCTTCGTTGATCGCTTTGCGCAGACGCATCTGGCAGAGCACGATAAAGCCCCAGGAAGCAATAATACCCACTGATGCCTGGTTGAGGACGATTTCAAAAACCTGCGCCGGAACCAGATAGTTGAGGAACACGCCCACAACATACACGGCCAGCGTCGCGAGGATACCTGCGTACGGTACGTGTTGTTTGCTCATTTTGGACATGAACTTAGGTGCGGAACCGCCCATTGACATAGAGCGCAGGATACGACCCGTGCAGTACAAGCCGGAGTTCAGGCTCGACAGGGCGGCGGTCAGGACCACGATATTCATCACGTCGCCCATGTACGGTACGCCCAGTTTGGAGAAGAAGGTCACAAACGGACTCTGACCCGGCTGGTACGCCATCCACGGCAGCAACAGAACCAGCAGCACCACGGAACCGACGTAGAACAGGCCGATACGCCAGATAACGCTATTGATCGCTTTCGGTACGGTTTTTTCCGGATCTTTACATTCACCGGCGGCGGTACCGACGAACTCGATAGAGGCAAAGGCGAAGACCACCCCCTGGATCAGAACCAATGCAGGGAGCAGGCCGTGGGGGAAGAAGCCGCCATTATCGGTAATCAGATGGAAGCCCGTTGCGTTGCCGTCAAGCGGTTTCCCGGATCCCAGGACGATGGTCCCGACAACCAGAAAAGCGACAATGGCCAGCACTTTGACCAGCGCGAACCAGAACTCCATTTCAGCGAACCACTTCACGCCGATCATATTCATGGTCCCGACAATGGCGAGCGCGCCGAGGGCGAAGACCCACTGCGGTACATCGCCAAACGCGCCCCAGTAATGCATATATAACGCAACGGCGGTGATATCCACGATACCGGTCATCGCCCAGTTCACGAAATACATCCAGCCGGCGACGTAGGCCGCTTTTTCGCCCATAAATTCACGGGCATACGAAACAAAACTGCCGCTGGACGGGCGGTGTAAAACCAGTTCACCCAGTGCACGTAAGATAAAGAAAGAGAAAAGACCGCAAACCAGATAAACGATCGCCAGTGATGGCCCCGCCATCTGCAGACGCGCCCCGGCGCCTAAGAATAACCCCGTCCCGATTGCTCCGCCGATAGCGATCATCTGCACGTGGCGATTACCCATCGCTTTGTTATAACCCTCCTCGTGAGAGTTTAACCAGCGTCGTTTCGCGGCCTGATGCTCCGCCGCGTTATTGTTGGTTGTTTTCATTGCGTTACCCGTTGACCTGTCTGAATCTTTTTAAATTTCTTCGACCCCGCAGAGCAGCAAGACAATCGTTTGCTCTTTTGGGAAAGCGTTCTGCCTTTTCAATCATTCTACGTATGAATAAGACATAACATGGCGCAGCATCCTACCTGCATTTTTTTGACGACGCAAAACATACCAGACGAAAAAATGATGGGGATGAGTTGAATTTGTGACACAAGTGTTGCTTAGCAGTTTAACTGATTCAATATGGCGAAAAAGGCGGCAGAAATGACTAAGCATGCAAAAGGAAAGATGATGTCGGCGAGGTTGCACGGCACAGGGGCATGCGGGCTTATTCATAAGCGCAAATAATGACTACCGTCCCTCTGTGGGTGAGGAATCCCCACAAAAATGCGAGGGTCCCCTCTCCCTTGAGAGTGTACGGTCCGGAGACATGGTAGACAGGTGTTCGGGGACATGGTGAACACTTGCCGTCTGACTTTCGGGTCGGGGACCAGCCTGCGTCCTTGCAGGCTATCCTCTCCGCCCGCATCCCTGCGGGTGGAGAGGATAGCCGCCAGCGCCTCATCGATTTTCAGCCGGACCCTGTCATCGCTGTCACTGTTTTATTCTTATTAAGCGGCGTTATCGCTGTAAAACGTAAGATTACGGGGGATTCCTCAGCCCTGAGGGGGCTACTTTGCAAATTTTGTGCTTATTTAATGTAAATTAATTGTTTCACAAGGTCATAAAGCCATTCCAATAATGCAGACATGTTACTCAACAAGAGCGTGCTGCATGTCTTATCGTCTGAGTTTGCTTGATAAAAGCCCGATTGCGGAAAACGAAACCGCGCAGGATGCACTGAACCGAACGTTACAGATGGCGCAACTGGCCGAGAAAGGCGGTTTTCACCGCTTCTGGATTGCGGAACATCACAATACTTCCCAACTGGCCAGCCCATCCCCCGAACTGCTTATTGCCTGGATTGCCGGACAAACGCAGCGGATCCGCATCGGCTCCGGTGGGGTCATGCTGCAACATTACAGTCCCTATAAAGTGGCGGAAAACTTCAATGTACTGGCCTCTCTGGCCCCCGGTCGTATCGATATCGGTATCGGTAAAGCCCCCGGCGGACTGCCGCTGTCTACACGCGCACTGCAACGCGGGCTGCGCCAGGAAGATAAAGGCAGTTTTGCTGACCAGCTCGCTGAGCTGGCTAACTGGCTTAAGCCGGGGCAGGTTACCGCCGATGCGGAATCCCTGGCAGCCACGCCGCTTCCCACTGTCCATGCTGAGGGATTTCTGCTCGGCGCAAGCCTGGACAGCGCACGCCTGGCAGCGAAACTCGACTGGAACTTCGTTTTTGCCGCCCACCTTAATGGTGATAAAACACTACAACGTGACGTTGTCACAGAATGGCGAACGCTGACGCAGCGCGACGTTATTATCGCCGTACAGGTGATTATTGCCGCCACGCAAAACGAAGCCGAACGCCTCGCGCAGCAGGTGGAGATATGGGGAGTGGAACTGGAAAACGGTCAGCGAGTTAGCGTGGCCAGCGAAGCGCAGGCGCAAGCTTTCGCGCGTCAGGCGGGAAGCCCGGCAGTGCGTATTTATCGCCGTGAACCGTCGCTGATTAAAGGCACCGCAGAAAGTGTGCTGGCTGGTCTGGATGCGTTGGCCGTAGAGTCTGGCGTGGATGAGTTCATCCTTGATAACCCGCTGGTTGACGCCAGCGCACGTATTGCCTCACTGCGCCTGCTGAGCGAAACCTGGCGTCAGAGAACGGCCATCCGGGAGGTAGCGCAATGAATTTTGCCCAACAGTTGATTACCTGGCGCCGTGAATTGCATCAGTACCCGGAACTGTCATTGCAGGAGTTTGAAACCAGCCGCCGGGTCCGTCACTGGCTCGAAAATGCCGGTCTGCGTCTGCTGCCCACCACGCTACCCACGGGCGTGGTCGCGGAAGTGGGCAGTGGCGATAAAGTGATTGCCCTGCGAGCAGACATTGATGCTTTGCCGATTGAAGAGGCGGTCGACGTACCCTACGCCTCGCGCAATAAAGGGTTGATGCATGCCTGTGGTCACGACATCCATACCAGCGTCATGCTCGGCGCCGCACTGCTGCTAAAAGAGAAAGAGTCTGCGTTACCCGGACGTGTGCGCCTGATCTTCCAGCCAGCCGAGGAAAACTTCGGCGGAGCAAAGCGGCTCATTCAGGCGGGAGTACTAAACGGTGTCAGCGCCATTTTTGGCATGCATAACGAGCCTGGTCTGCCGGTGGGCACGTTCGCTACGCGCGGCGGCCCGTTTTATGCCAATGTTGACCGCGTTGTATTGCAGGTCGGCGGTAAAGGGGCACACGCCGCGCGCCCTCATGAAGGCAATGACGCCATCCTGCTTGCCAGCCAGCTAGTCGTCGCGCTGCAAACCATCGCCAGCCGTAACGTCAACACGCTGGACTCGGTGGTGTTGAGCGTTACGCGTGTGCAGGGTGGGAATACCTGGAATGTGCTGCCGGAACAGGTCGAACTGGAAGGCACGCTGCGCACGCATCGGACTGAGGTCCGCGAGCAGGTGAAAGCCCGCGTCAATGATATTGCCGCCGGACTGGCGCGCGCCTTTGATGCGCACATTACCGTTCACTGGTACGAAGGCCCATCGGCACTGGTCAATGATGAACGCTGGGCCGCCTTTACCCGCGATGTCGCAGACTGGCATGGCTATGACACGCAGGTCGCACAGTTGCATATGGGTGGGGAAGATTTTGCCGTCTACCTCGAACATATTCCCGGCGCATTCGTCAGTATCGGCAGCGCCAGTGAATATGGCTTGCACCATCCGTCGTTTAATCCCGACGAAGCATTAATCGAAGACGCCGCTCGCTATTTCGCGCTGCTGGCGGAAAAAGCCTTGCTCCAGCCATAACGGAAAAAAGCTACCTGGGGCGACAGCTCCGGGGAACCTGTTGCCTGAAAATGAGGATGGATTATGTCACAAGCTCGTCAACTGCGTCTGGGTACGATATTACATGGCGCATCCGGAAATATGTCTGCCTGGCGACACCCGGCGGCCAAAGCCGATGCCAGTATTAATTTTAACTTTGTCCAGGAAACAGCATTAAAAGCAGAAGAGGGGAAGCTCGATTTTTTATTTGTCGCCGATGGCTTATATATTAATGAAAAATCCATACCCCATTTTCTGAACCGTTTTGAGCCCATCACTGTTTTATCGGCGCTGGCGAGCGTCACCCGCCATTTAGGGCTGGTAGGCACGCTTTCCACGTCTTACAGCGAACCGTTCACCGTGGCTCGTCAGTTTGCCAGTCTCGACCATTTAAGCAACGGGCGCGCGGGCTGGAACGTCGTCACCTCGCCGCTGGAGGGGTCGGCTAAGAACTTTTCCCGCCAGCAGCATCCGGAACACGCGCTGCGCTATCGCATTGCCGATGAATACCTGGACGTGGTGAAAGGGCTGTGGGATTGCTGGGAGGAGGATGCCTTTATTCGAGATAAAACCACCGGGCAGTTCTTTGATCCACAAAAACTGCATACGCTTAATCATCACGGCGATTTTTTCCAGGTTGCCGGGCCGCTGAATATTGGCCGTACGCCGCAGGGACGGCCCATTATATTTCAGGCAGGCGCATCTGAGGATGGTAAGAAATTAGCGGCGCGACACGCCGATGCCATTTTTACCCACCACGATACGCTCGACGAGGCCAAACAATTTTATCGCGATGTCAAAGCACAACTGATTAAAAATGGCCGTCGGGAAGATGAACTCCATATCTTCCAGGGCGTCAGCGTAATTGTCGGTGATAATGCTCAGGACGTTGAGCAGCAATACCAGACCACCGCGGCGCTGGTCTCCATTCAGGATGCGCTCAATTACCTTGGCCGTTATTTCGAACACCACGATTTTAGCCAGTACCCGCTGGATGAACCTTTCCCGGATATTGGCACCCTGGGACAAAACAGCTTTCGCAGTACCACCGATGAAATCAAACGCCATGCCCGCGAGCGTCAACTGACGCTGCGCCAGGTGGCGCTGGAAGCGGCCTCACCGCGTCCGCGATTTTCCGGCACCGCGGAGCAGGTAGCGGACGGCCTGCAACAGTGGTTCGACGAGCAGGCAGCTGACGGTTTTATTATTCAGGGCGGCACGCCGGATACCTTCCCACGCTTTGTCGACACCGTAGTGCCGATTTTGCAGGCCCGTGGCTTGTTCCGTAAGGCGTATCCCGGCACGACCCTGCGCGAAAGTCTTGGCTTGCAACAACCTGCCAATCAATTCAGCCAATAAATTCACAAAACAATAAAGAGAATACGCTATGCAAAAATCATCGCTTCTCCTCGCCGTGGCGCTGGCGTTCGCGCCGCTGGTCCAGGCCAGTGACGTCACGATTAACGGTACTGGCGTTAGTCTTGAGGCCAACAAAACGCCCATTAATACACCGCGCAATGCGGAGGCAGTGGCGCAGTTGCCAAAAGATTATCATTTTGCCGTGCCCGGAAAATTTACGGTGGCAGTGGCCGCACTGAACTCACCGCCGCTGACCGTGTTTTCTGATGACAATAAAACGCTCCTCGGTAGCGAAGTGGATATCGCCCGTCTGGTTGCTGACAGTCTGGGTCTGGAACTGAACGTGGTGCCGACCTCGTGGGAGGACTGGCCGCTGGGGGTAACCTCCGGCAAATATGATGCGGCGATCAGCAATATTACCGTCACCAAAGCGCGCAAAGAGAAGTTTGATTTCGCTACGTACCGCAAGGATTCCCTCGGCTTTTATGTGAAAGCCAGTAGCCCGATTAAAACCATTGAAAAGGCGGAGGACATCGCGGGGCTGCGTATCATCGTCGGCTCCGGCACCAATCAGGAAGCCATTCTGCTGGCATGGAATGCGGAAAACGAGAAGAAAGGGCTCAAACCGTTCACGCCGGTTTACACCAAAGATGATGCTGCCCAGACGCTGGCACTCCAGTCCGGTCGTGCGGATGCCTTTTTTGGCCCGAATGTCATTGGCGCCTGGAAAGCCGCGCTGACCAAAAAAACCCGGCTGGTGGGCAGCGTGGATGGCGGCTGGCCGAAAGCGGCGCATATCGCGGTCACGCTGAAGAAAGGCAGCGGCCTGGTGGAGCCAGTACAGATTGCGCTTAATGGCGTCATTAAAAATGGCGATTACGAAAAAGTACTCAGTCGCTGGGGTGAGGGCGTTGAGAAGATCCCGTCCTCTGAGATCAATCCCGCCGGACTGGGCGACTAAGGAGGCGCAGATGAGCGAACGTTTCCGTGATATTTCCCCCGACGCACCGGAATTACAACCCGTCATTGCCGGTCTGTTTGGCGAATATGCCGCCCGTTATGGCGATTACTTTTCCAAAGATGCCGAGGTGGAACTGACTGAGTGGTATCTGCCGCCGCAGGGGCTTTTTATTGTGCTGGAGCGTGACGGAGAAATTATCGCCACCGGCGCGTACAAACCGAAAGATGCCCATACGGCGGAAATTAAACGTATCTGGACGCAACACGCCCTGCGCAAACAGGGACTTGCCAGGCGGGTGGTGGCTGAACTGGAGCGCCGCGCGGTTCTTGCGGGGTACAGCCGCATGTTTCTGACCACCGGATTTCGCCAGCCTGAAGCGGTGCAGCTCTATCTTCGCCAGGGATACGACGCGCAGTTCGATCTCACGCGCGACCCGGAGGAGTACAGCCAGCCGCCGTTCGATGGTCGCCTGCGGTTTACCAAAACCTTAGCGGTCGACACGCTCAGTAAAACTGCCTGAGGGGTAAGCATGAACACAACAGAGTCTATCAAAGTCGTCCCGGCGCGCTACCCAATGCGGATCGTCGGCGCCGTTATTGCGTTGATTGTACTGGCGATTGTGGTCCAGTCCGTCGCCTTTAACCCACGCTGGGAGTGGCGCGTCTTTGCCCGCTGGTTCTTTGATCCTGTTATCCTGGAAGGTCTGGGTCAGACGCTGTTATTAACACTACTCGGTACGGCATTAAGTATTGTTTTTGGCGGCCTGCTGGCGCTGGCGCGCTTATCAGGCTCCTGGCTATTGAGCAGCCTCGCGTGGAGTTATATCTGGTTGTTTCGCTCGCTACCGCTGATTGTGGTGCTGATTATTCTTTATAATTTCTCTTATCTCTACGACACGCTGACGATTGGCATTCCGTTTACGCAACTGAGCTGGGCGCATTACGAAACGGTCAATGTGCTGGGGCAATTTTCAACGGCGGTGGTGGGTCTGACGCTGGTGCAGAGCGCCTATACGGCAGAAATCATTCGCGGCGGTTTTTTAGGGGTCGATCACGGGCAGTATGAGGCCGCTGCTGCATTAGGATTGCCGGCCTGGCGACGCACTCTGCGCATTATTCTGCCCCAGGCGCTGCGGACCATTTTGCCGTCGGGTTTTAATGAAATTATCAGCCTCGCCAAGGGAACGGCGATGGTCTACGTACTGGCGATGCCGGAGCTGTTTTATACCATTCAGATGATCTACAACCGCACCCAGGAGGTGATCCCGCTGCTGATGGTGGGGGCCGTGTGGTATCTGGTGATCACCAGCGTTCTGTCGGTTATTCAATACATGGTGGAGCGCTGGCTGGCCCGAAGCGAACGTCGATCCGCCGTTAATTCTCGTCGGGTGCGGGCAACGACACCGGCTCGCGCCGCGCAACCACAGGAGCCGATTCATGCCAGCCTCTCTTAATGGTCATATTTCGATTACCGGCGTCAGCAAGTACTTTGGTCGCCATAAAGCGCTGGACAATGTGTCACTTGAGATCCCGCCGGGCACCGTGACGGTGATCCTCGGCCCTTCCGGTTCCGGTAAATCGACGCTTTTGCGCACCATTAACCATCTGGAGCGTGTTGATGAAGGTTTTATCCAGATTGACGGCGACTATATTGGCTATCGCCGCAAAGGGGATAAGCTCTATGAATTGAAAGAGCGCGAGATCCTGCGCCAGCGGGTTAACGTGGGCTATGTATTCCAGAACTTCAATCTCTTCCCGCACCTCACGGTACTGGAAAATCTGATAGAAGCGCCGATCGCCCATCAGCAACTCAGCCGCAAAGAGGCCATCGAGCAGGCCTATCAGTTGCTGGATGTGGTGGGGCTACGCAACAAGGCGGATGCCTGGTCACGTCATCTTTCCGGTGGGCAGCAACAGCGCATTGCCATTGCCCGCGCGCTGGCGCTACGCCCTCGGGTAATCTTGTTTGATGAACCGACCTCCGCGCTGGATCCGGAACTGGTGGGCGAAGTGCTCGATGTCATCAAAAAACTGGCCCGTTCCGGTACCACGCTGGTGGTGGTTACGCACGAAATCGGTTTTGCCCGGGAGGTGGCGGATCAGGTGGTGTTTATGGTGGAGGGTAAAATTGTGGAGCAGGGCGACAGCGACAGTGTGCTCAACCATCCGCAACACCCAAGGACACGACAGTTTTTATCGAAGGTGTTGTGAGAGCACACGCTGCTTCGCAACTGGCGGAGCAGCGTACGGTTATCCTCAGGCGGCCGAAGGCGTAAGCTGAATACGCTCCAGTGAACCGACGATAAACAGGTAAGAGCACAGGCCAATTAAGCCCATTGAACCGACATACAATATGGCGTAATCAAACGACAGAGTACTGGAGAGAATTACCCCAATGACCAGCGGTGTGATAATACTGGCCAGGTTGCCGCACATATTAAAGACGCCACCTGCGATGCCCAGCACTTCTTTTGGCGAGGTATCGCTCAGTACGCACCAGCCTAAATTCCCGAAGCCTTTGGCGAAGAAAGCCAGGCTCATGGCGGCGATGACCACCACTTCTGAACGGGTATAGTTGGCGACCACAATCACGCAAGAGAGCAGCATGCCGCAGATAACCGGGAATTTGCGCGCGGTGGTCAGGCTGTAACCGCGTTTTAATAACCAGTCAGAAAACACGCCGCCCATCAGGCCGCCAATAAACCCGGCGATCGCCGGAATACTGGCAATAAACCCGACTTTGAGAATCGACATGCCTTTTGCCTGATATAAATAGGTCGGGAACCAGGTCAGGAAGAACCAGGTGATGGAGGTGACGCAGAACTGGCCAATATAGACGCCAATCATCATGCGATTGACACAAACGCTTTTGATCTGGGCGAGAGAAATCTTCTCCGATTTCTGCGTATTACCCAGCTCCGGTTCACCGCCGCCTTCGCGGATATAATCCAGTTCCTGCTGGTTGATTTTCTTGTGCTGTATCGGATCACGAATTTTTGCCAGCCAGACAATCCCCAGCACCACGCCGATAGCCCCGATGTAATAGAACACATAGTGCCAACTCATGTTGTGGAGGATAAGCGTCATTAGCGGCGTGACAATCCCCAGCGAAATGTACTGCGCCGCCTGATACACCGCCGTCACGAAACCGCGCTCTTTATTGGGGAACCACTGTACACTCAGACGGCTGTTCGCCGGAAAGGCCGGTGCTTCAATCGCCCCCATCAACAGACGTAAAATAACCAATACAATTAACGGACTGGCGAAAAGATAAATCGACCCCTGAAACATAGTGACGATTGACCAGCCAATTAACGCGCAGCCATAAACCAGGCGCGAGCCATATTTATCCAGCAGCCATCCGCCGGGAATTTGCATGATCACATACGAAATACCAAAAGCAGAAAAGGCCAGCCCGAGCGCTTCCGGGTCAAAGCCTAATTCTTTACTCATAATAGGGGCGACCACTGAAAGGGTCGCGCGGTCAGCATAGTTAAATACCGTAGCCAGAAATAAGAAAATAAGAATACCGTGGCGCACGCTGGTGCGCTTAATAACATTACTCATCATCGATTCCTCGACGAGGTTATCACCCCGACGTGTGTAATAAACGGGAACGGCCCCGTCGGCTATTTACTCCGTGGCATTGACCGCGCGGGCAAGCAGGTCAGCCAACGACAGATCTCTGTTGCTGTGGCATAGCGGGTACGTTGTTTCTCGGCATAAGAGGGCGCGCCAGTACGGGCACTTAAAGTCATGGAACACTCCTTTTTTTGTCATGAATGTTTGCGCTAACATTTATATAAAAATACCCAGGAAGGATCCATAATAAATGTATAAATGTGCCCTCAGGATCACATATATTCTGCAATCGCATTATCAGGGGGTGAAATGAAAAATGCTTAATCGATAGCTGTTTTTTAGGGTAATAGATGAGCGCAATAAATATATTAAAAATGGGCGGGCAGGGATAATGCCAGGAAACAGAAGCAACCTGTGACTGTGGCGAGTTATTTATGTTGCGTAGGCGATAAATAAAAAACGCTGCTCCGTCGGGAGTACACGAATATGCGAAACAGCGTGGCATAAATATGTCAGTTTTCGTACTGAAATAAAGACGGAAATATCTCCCGTCTTTATTATCTGTTACGGGCGTTTGCCAAATTCACAGCTTAGCTGAGTCCAGGCGCGCGCTTGTTCACTGAGGGTGAAGCCCAGGCCATGGCGGTCGGAAACGTACATGCGGCCATTGCGCAGTTCGAGCTGCTCGTTAAACAGCGGGTTCAGCCATTCGAAGTGCTCCAGCCATGGCTCCAGCGGATAAGCGGCAGAGAGGTGCAGGTGTACTTCCATGGCAAAGTGCGGGGCCAGTTTACGACCATGTTTCGCTGCCAGATCCATGATTTTCAGGAACGGAGAGATACCGCCAACGCGCGGGGCATCCGGCTGAACGAAGTCGCTGGCATTACCCAGAATAAGCTGTTCGTGCTCGCGGAAACTGGTCAGCATTTCTCCGGTCGCGATGGGGGTGTCCAGCGCGGCCGCCAGTTGGGCGTGACCTTCCACATCGTAGGCGTCCAGCGGCTCTTCAATCCAGATCAGATTGAACTGCTCCATTTTACGGCCCATGCGAATGGCGGTTTCGCGGTCCCACTGCTGGTTTGCGTCAACCATCAGCGGGAAATCGTCGCCCAGCGCTTCACGCACGGCGGTTAAACGGCGGATATCTTCTTTGGTGTCCGGCTGGCCAACTTTCAGCTTGATACCCCCGATGCCGTTTTCACGGGAGATCACCACATTTTTCAGCACCTGATCCAACGGGGTATGCAGGAAACCGCCGGAGGTGTTGTAGCACTGCACGGAGTCACGGTGCGCGCCGAGCAGTTTTGCCAGCGGCAGACCTGCACGTTTCGCTTTCATATCCCACAGCGCGATATCGATAGGGGAGATGGCCTGCACGGCCATGCCGCTGCGGCCAACGGATGCGCCGGCCCACAGCAATTTGCTGTAAATTTTGTCGATGTCGTTCGGGTCTTCGCCCAACAGGTTATCGGCAATTTCTTTGGCGTGCGCATAGATGCCCTGGCCACCGGCGCGTTTGGAGTAGCTAAAACCGACGCCTTCGAAACCGTCACGGCTGCGAATTTCCGCGATGATAATGGCGACTTCGGTCAGCGGCTTCTGACGACCGGTCAGCACTTTCGCATCACTGACGGGGGTTGCCAGCGGCAGGAACGCGAGGGAGAGTTTTACCCACTCGATACGGTCGCCGGTTTCGGCGGCTGTTTTAACACCCTGCGCTTTGGCATAGGTTACGGCAGCGGAATTCGCACTTACGGTCATGATCAACTCCTGTGAACGGTAATAATGTTTGCGCTAACATTTTTAATTAGATTAAAGATGGATCGCCAGCATTTTGCCGTCAAAATGTACAGTCGATCACAATAATAGACTTCATTGTGGGCTTTTATTCGTTCTGGCTCACAATTCAAAACCATTTATGGAATGGTCTGTGTGTAAATGATATCGCTAACATTAAAGCGAGATTATTTTTTTAATCTACTGATTTTAAAGCTGATTAAAATAATGAGAGAGAAGCGAATTAAGCTAACAAATCGCTTATAATCCCTGTCACAAAAACAAGCCGTTGTGAGTTTACATGTCGAAAACCTCTCGTCCTGCGCCGCCTCGCGCCCCTACATTAGACGATGTCGCCCGCGCGGCGGGATTGTCCTCCATGACCGTCAGCCGGGCGTTGAACACGCCGCAGTTGGTGCGCCCTAAAACGGTGGAAAAAGTGCTGGCGGCGGTTAAAGCCACCGGGTATATCCCCAATGCGCTGGCGGGGGGGCTGGCATCCCGACGCAGTAAAATGATTGCCGTTGTGGTGCCGCAAATTAATAACAGTATGTTCGTCGATACCATTCAGTCGATAAGCGATGAGCTGGCGGTTCGCGGTTATCACATGCTGCTGTGTGTGGCGGGTTACGCCCAGCAAACCGAAGCGGAGCTGGTTGCCACGATCTTGTCGCGTCGTCCTGACGGCATTGTCCTGACGGGGATTCACCATTCGACGGAATTAAAGCGAGTTATCCTCAATGCCAGTGTACCGGTGGTGGAAATCTGGGATCTCACCCCCACACCGCTGGATATGCTGGTAGGTTTTTCCCATGAAAAAGTGGGGGAGGCGACGGCGGATTATTTGCTGCGGAAAGGCTATAAACGCCCCGGTTTGCTGTGGACGGTGGATAATCGCGCGGCGCTGCGTAAAAGTGGGCTGTGCGAGGCGCTGGCGCGCCATGACATTCACGATCCTGCCGTAGTAGATGTCCCGCTTCCGGCGCGTTTTGCCGCAGGACGGCAGGGGCTTCGTGATTTGCTGAATAAGGGCAGCTTCGATGTGATTGTCTGCAGTTCGGATACCCTTGCGCAGGGGGCGATGGTCGAAGCGCAGGCCAGCGGATTGCGCGTGCCGCAGGATCTGGCGGTCATCGGTTTTGGCGATCTCGATTTTGCCGCCGATACCCATCCCTCCATCACGACGGTCAGCGTCGACCGACAGGTTATCGGTCAGCGTGCCGCCACGCTACTGGCGGACCGTATTGAAGGGCTCCCCCAGGAAGAAACGATTGTGGATATTGGTTTTCATTTTGTAGAAAGGGAATCGGCGTAACGGTATGAAAATTAATGTCATCGGCACCAGCGGCAGCGGTAAAAGCACGCTTTCGCGGCGGCTGGCCGCGCAGCTTAATGTGCCGTATATCGAAATGGACAGACTTTACTGGTTGCCCGAGTGGCAAGGGCGCAGTGATGAGGACTTTTACGCATTACTGGAAGAGACGTTAAATGCCACGCCTGGCTGGGTACTGGACGGTAATTATAACCGATCCCGCCCGATCAAATGGCGGGATGTTGATCTGGTTATCTGGCTGGATTACGGCTTCTGGCGCACGCTGCGCCAGGCGGTTCTGCGGGTGGTTCGCCGAGCCTGGCATGGAAAAGAGCTTTGGCCCGGTACCGGTAATACGGAAAGTTTCCGCCGTGCTTTTTTTAGCCGCGACTCGATCATTATCTGGACACTCAAAACCTGGCGTAATAACCGGGTACGCTACGCCGCGGATATGGCGAATCCGCAATATCAACATATTCGCTTTGTGCGTCTCACTCACCCGAAGCAGGTCGATAGCCTTATTGCCAGTTTGACGTAGACTTACTACTCACTCGCAAGAAAGGAGGTCATATGATCACCGTTTACGGCGCACCCGGCTGGGGTTCAGCCATCAGTGAACTGATGTTGACACTGGCAGACATCCCGTATCAGTTCGAGAATATTGACGGTTTTGATTCGCCAGGGCACAACCAGGAAAAATTGCTGAAACTCAACCCCTTGTGTCAGGTGCCAACGCTGCAACTTGACGATGGCAGTATCCTGACCGAGTCGGCGGCCATCGCCTTGATGATTCTTGATAAACACCCGCACCTTGCTCCTGCGCCCGGTACACCTGAGCGCAATCAGTTCTGGCGACTGTTGGTCTGGCTGGTGGCCAATGTTTACCCGACATTCACCTATGCTGACTATCCCGAACGGTTCGTGCCCGATGCTGCGGATCAGTTGCGGGAGCACTGTGTGGCCTATCGAAAATCACTGTATATCTGGTTTGATCAGCAACTCAAAGCCGCGCCTTATGCATTTGGCGAACAGCTGACCTTGTTGGATATCTATATCTGTGTGATAAGAACCTGGGGGCCGCGGCACGGCTGGTTTAAGGAGAATACGCCGAACATCGCCGCAATTGCCGACGCGGTTTGCGCCGTTGCGAAGCTCCAGCCTGTTTTACACCATAACGACATTATTTGATAACCGGCGCTTTTTCAGTGTGGTAGGTTGATAGGCCCATAACAAGGAGCACACCATGCCACACATTGATATCAAATGTTTCCCCCGTGACCTGAACGATGAGCAAAAAACCGCATTGGCTGCCGATATCGCCGACGTCATTGTTCGCCATTTAGGCAGCAAAGACAGTTCAGTCAGCGTCGCGTTAACACAGATAGACCCGGACGCGTGGAAAGGCGAAGTATGGGATACGGAAATCGCACCACAGATGGCGCGGCTGATTAAGAAGCCGGGTTATCAGATGTGACAGGCTGCAGGGGAAATGTCTGCACTGGCTTTTTCCCCTCACTCCCGCTTTCTCCCGGAAGGCTGAGAAATCCCCGGTCATAGTATGTTTTACAGCGATAACACCGCGTAATGAGAATAAAACAGGGTCCGGCTGAAAATCGATGAGGCGTTGACGGCTGACCGGCAACCGCAGCGACATTTTTACACCCCATTAGCGCAGAGTGTGCAGCTAGCCGCGGCCGGGAATTATTCCCGCAAGCGCTAGCTTAGCGGGGCGATTTTCGGGTCAACCCGGTACGTTTATCAACTTGCCGCTGGTGACGAAATTACCGCCGCCCAGATGGTGGATGGTATTCAACAGATCATCATCAAACTGCCAGTGACCGTTACTAAAGGCGCGTTCATCCGCGGCCGCAGAAACCACCTCGCCAAACAGGGTGTCATATTTTTCCTGCGCCGCTGTCGGCGGTAACAGGCGACATTCCATCCACGCCAGACATTTTTCCTCCACGACGGGCAAACCCAGCACCGGGCCAGCGATAGCCGGAATACCGTAGCAGTTGAATTTATCCTCTTCGCGACCGCTCACGCTGCCCACCGCCCAGGTCCAGCGAGTGGCCGCCACGCCCGGAACCACAATGCCAAACATCCCACTGCGTTCTATCAGTTCACGCGACCAGGTGCTTTTATCCACCACAATAGCGATACGGGCGGGGGAAAACTCAACGGGCATTGACCACGCTGCGGCCATGACATTGCGGCGGTCGATACTCTCATCACGGCTGGTTATCAATATGGTAGGGCCGTGATTCAGCAAGCGGCTGGCGTGTTCCAGCGCCACCGGACGAAAAAAACTCATAAGCCACTCCTTCGTTCTGTCATGGAGAAATTAAAGCATAGATGCCCGGCACTGACACCGTGGATTGCATGTTTATCCCGCTCAGAAACAATCTCCAGGTCATTATTCTCTGTGTCAGTACAGTTATTGACCTCAGGCAAGCGCAGATGCAGCATGGAAATGCAGACAACAACATAATAAATGGAGAATTTTCAATGAATACAGGGCTTCGTCTTCATCCCCGGCGCTTACACCATTTTATCGAGAAAATCCTGCACTATGCGGGCAGCGAGCCTCAGGAAGCTCAGCTGGTTGCGGAGCATCTACTCGCGGCAAACCTTGCAGGACACGATTCTCATGGCGTAGGGATGATCCCGAGCTATGTTCGCTCCCTTGAACAGGGCTACCTGCAACTCAACCGCCATGCCAGCGTCGTGAAGGATATGGGCGCGGTGGTGACCCTCAATGGGAATCAGGCTTTTGGCCAGGTCGCGGCGCATGAAGCGATGACGCTTGGCATTGAAAAGGCCAGACAACACGGCCTCGCCGCCGTTGGACTTCACAATTCCCATCATATCGGGCGTATTGGCTACTGGGCCGAACAGTGCGCAGCGGCCGGTTTTGTCTCTGTCCATTTTGTCAGTGTCGTCGGCGATCCGATGGTGGCCCCTTTTGGCGGAACAGACAGCCGGTTCGGAACAAATCCTTTTTGCGTGGTTTTCCCGCGGGAAGGGCAGCCGCCACTGCTGTTGGACTATGCCACCAGCGCCATTGCATTTGGGAAAACGCGAGTGGCTTACCACAAAGGCGAACCGGTGCCAGATGGCTGTCTCATTGATGCGCAGGGGCATCCCACTAACGATCCGTCGGTCATGCATCGTTCGCCGCTGGGGTCACTGTTGACTTTCGCGCAACATAAAGGCTATGCGCTGGCGGCGCTGTGCGAAATTATGGGCGGAGCCCTGTCCGGCGGACTAACCACCCATAAAGACACTCTCCAGGAGAGCGTCGATGCCATATTCAACTGTATGACCACCCTTATATTGAATCCGGAAATGTTTGCCGCGCCGGATATGCAGCAACAAACGCACGCCTTTGTTGAATGGGTGAAACAATCGCCGCATAGCCATGATGAGCCGATTCTGGTGCCAGGCGAGTGGGAAGAGAACAATCGACGTCTGCGTAAGACGCAGGGGATTCCGTTGGATCCGGGGAGCTGGCAGGGGATTTGCGCGGCGGCAGTACGCGCGGGTATGCCCCAGGAGGAGGTCGATCGCTTACGCGCTGATTGTGAGCAAATGACACTGTAACGCAATGGCTACGCGCCGTGCCGCGCAGCCGTCATGTCAGGCGGAAACGTGCGTCTGCGGCGCGTTTGCGTTGCGGGCGGTTACAATCTGGCCGCGACCCTGTTCTTTGGCCATATAGAGCGCAAGGTCCGCTGCACGGATCAGGTTCGCCGCCCGTGCATGTTGCGGCCAGGTCGCCAGACCGATAGAGATCGAAACCTGCCCGATATCACGGGATTCATAGAAAATGCGCTGGTTCAGGACATCTTGCAGCAACAGTTCAGCCAGTTTTCTGGCATCGGACTCGCTGGTATCAGGCAAAATAATCAGAAACTCTTCGCCGCCATAGCGGAAGGCAACACCGTTATCGCCCACCGTTTCCTGCAACAACCGCGCAATTTCGCGCAATACTTTGTCTCCCGCTTCGTGCCCGTGGCTATCATTGAGCTTTTTAAAGTAATCGATATCGATCATCAGGCAACTCAAACTGGCTCCGTTAGCCATGGATTGATCAATCAGGGTGCGCAGCGTCTCCTCCAGATTATGGCGGTTGCGTAAGCCAGTCAGCGAGTCATGGGTTGCTTTCTCTGTCAGGGTATCGCGCAGTATCTGGTTTGCCAGCGCCAGTGCGATGGTCTCAGCCATCAGTTCCAGATAGGCGTAAGTGGGCTCTTTCTGCTGTTCATTGTCGAAGGTGAGTAAGCCGATAATTTTGTTTTGCGCAATTAACGGCACACAGATGGCGCGTGCGGCAACCTCCGGCATAAGATGTTCGCACGGCATGTCTACCGAATCATGCGACGGGCAGTGCAGTTGCCCGCGTTTTAACGCCCAACAGGCATCAGGGGTGAATGGCGAATCCTCGCCGGGCGGTAAGAGCCAGCGGGCCGCACATTTCATGCGGTTTGTCCGCGCATCCAGAATATAGAGTCGTCCCCCCATGTCCGGAATAATTTTCGGTGCGAAACGGCCCACAACCCTGACAATAGCAGCATGGGAGTCGCAGCCCTGCAGGCGTTGCGTCATCCTCGCCAGCAGCGTGCGTGAAGCCCACTCGGCATCGCGCTCTTGCTCCAGCCGCTGGCGGGCCAGGCCGTTTTCCCGAAAAATATGGATGGCCTGGGCCATATCGCCAATTTCATCGACTTGCGCCAGAACCGGGGTTTCTACCGCGTAATCCTGTGTCGCCAGCCGGTTCACCACATCACTCAGCGTGACCACCGGGCGCAAAATGCGGTGTTTGATAATAAAACCAAGCACAAACAAGAAAAGCAGGGCGGTAATGGCCACCATCACTTCGGAGAGCGTGCGTAGCCGTTGTGATAGTGACGTCGCTTCGGCAATCACATTCGCCGTGCGTTGATCCGACAAACTACGAAAATGGGCAAAGCGGTATTCGGCCTGAGCAATCTGATCTTCGTACTGCTGGCCGAAGATTATATTCATCGCTTCATTTACATTGCCCGCTTCCACTGCAGATATTGCAGCACGCTGCTCATCTTCAAGTTGATCAAAGACTTTAAGGCCATCTCTGAGGATCAGGATTTCCTCAGACGTGGCGCCGTTATCATGTAAACCCAGCAGATAGTTTTCGAACTGGACATCTTTTTCCATCATTTGTCGCCAGGCCTTGACGTTGTCCGGCTGCCGTTTCACCACCGCCTCACGAGCAAGATCGCTCAATGCATAAGCTTCTCTTTCCAGGTCATCGGTCAGCGTATCGAAAAGGCGGCTCTGGGCGACGGCGGCGCGTTCGGCCCGGTCCGCACTGGATGCGCTAAACAGCGCAAAACCTGAAGAAAGTGTCAGCACAACGGTAGCGATATAAGCAAAATTTGTGATCGTTGCAATACGCACGTAATCACCTTTTTCTATTAGGGAAAATCAGGAGAGATCTTCTAAGGGTTTACTATTCTTCTATATAAATCAAGACGCAACACTACCGTAATTTTAACGTCACATTTCCTGCCTATAGTCAGCGGCATCAAATCCCAAAGAGGATAACAATATGTTTGCTCCCCTGACGTTCGTGCAGGTGGACGCGGCCCGTTGGATGAAGACCACGGGTACCAGACGCTTTCTCATTGTGGGAGAGCGCTAATGGACGCGTTCACAGAAATCCGCCTGGAAGGTGTGTCGTATGCCTTTGGCAGCCACACCGTTCTCAATCAGATCGATCTCCTTATTCCCGCTGGCACTATCGTGGCATTGCTCGGACCCTCAGGCTGCGGCAAAAGTACGCTGTTGCGCTTACTGGCCGGATTAACACAACCTGCTGATGGCACCATTACCTTCGGCTCGCGTCTGGTGGCGAAGGCCGGATGGGCGTTGCCACCGGAATCCCGTGATATTGGCATGGTTTTTCAGGACTATGCGCTATGGCCGCATATGACGGTGGAAGAGAATATCGCTTTCCCGTTAAAGATGCGCAATGTCCCGCGAGCTGAGCGCGAACACCGCGTCCTGCAAGCGCTGGCACGCGTTGGCCTTGGCGAGTTTGCTAAGCGCAAGCCCGCAGGACTCTCCGGCGGCCAGCAGCAGCGAGTGGCGCTGGCCAGGGCCATTGTCGCCGAGCCGCGCGTGTTGTTGTTTGATGAACCCCTTTCCAATCTCGATAGCGAGTTGCGTGAATCATTGTGCCGTGACATGGCATTACTACTGCGCCAGCTCGGCATAACCGCCGTTTATGTCACCCATGATCGTCGTGAAGCCGAGATCCTCGCTGACCGTATTGTTCATTTGTCTGCCGGTCGTGTAGACGCGATTCGTTCTGTTACAACATCCTCAGGGGAAATTGCATGAAAATATCAGTGAAACAAGGAGTTGCTCTAGCTATGGTGTTATCGTCCGTGATGATGTCCAGCGCGCATGCGCTCACCGTTTACACCGCCGGGCCAGGTTCATTGGCGAAAGGTCTCGCCAGTGGATTTGAGAAGAAAACCGGGGTGAAAGTGGATATCTTCCAGGCCACAACCGGCAAAGTGATGGCGCGCCTTGAAGCTGAGCAGGCCAATCCACAGGCCGATATCCTGATTTCTGCTTCCTGGGATACGGCAGAAGATCTGCATAACCGTGGCTGGTTGCTGCCTTACCAGAGCGCTAACGCCGAAAAAGTACCTGAGATGCTCAAAAGCACTGATTTTGTCGCGCAGGGGGTCTCTGCGCTGGGTATCGTCTGGAATACCAAAAGCGGCACCCCGGAACCGAAAGAGTGGAAAGATCTGACGGCAGCCGCGTTTAAAGACAAAGTCACCACCCCGGATCCGGCCCTGTCTGGCGCATCGCTGGATCTGCTGATTGGCCTGCAAAACGGTATGGGCGACAACGCATGGGCATTATTTGAGGAACTCAAGAAAAACGGCATGGTGGTCAGCGGCCCTAACGCCCAGGCGGTTACACCGGTGATGCAGGGCGCAAAAGCGGCGGTGTTCGGTGCGGTGGATTATGTGACCTACGGTAATATTGAGCAGGGCGAATCACTGAAAGTGATTTTCCCGGCCAGCGGTACCGTGATTGCGCCGCGCCCGATGATGATCCTCAAATCCACGCAGCACGAAGCCGATGCCAAAGCGTTTGTGGACTATGTGCTCTCGCCGGAAGGGCAGAGACTGGTAGCCGATGCCTGGCTGATGCCAGCGCGAACCGATGTGCAGGCAAAACGCCCGCTCTTTAACGAGTTGAAAATTCTGCCGACCAAAAACGACGGCACCAGCGAGCGCGGCGCTGTGCTCACGCGTTTTAACACACTGTTTGCTCAGTAATCATCACCCGACGGGGGCAACCCCGCCGTCTGGATATTCGCCGTGAACCAACGATTAATCTCGCTTGTGACTGTGGCCATTCTGCTGGTACTGGTCGCGCTGCCATTGCTGTTTATTGTTCTGCAGGCCGTTTTCCCGCAATTTAGCGCCGGCTCTCTTCAGGGCGCCTTTTCCGGGTTACGCCCGCTGTTTTCCGACCCTCAACTCCCGGCGATGTTTGCCGGAACCCTGCAAATTGCCGCAGGCGTTGCGCTGCTGAGCGCCTGTATTGGCCTGCCGCTGGGCGTTGCGCGTGGACTGTTCGATTTACCCTGTCCACGGCTGTGGGATTTGTTGTTTCTGATCCCATTTCTGACGCCCCCCTATATTGCAGCGCTCTCCTGGATGCTGGTTTTACAAACCAATGGGTATTTAGCCCAGTTGCTGGGATTCGATCTCAATGCATTGCTGTTTAGCAAAGGTGGCATCGTGCTTGTTATGACGCTCAATATTTTTCCGGTCGTTTACTTCGCCGTATCCCGTAGCCTGCTCGCCAGCGGACAGCGCCTGGCGCTGGTTGCCCGCGTCCACGGCGCTACGCCCTCGCGCGCCTTTTGGCATATCACACTGCCGATGTTATCGCCTTCGCTGGCGGCAGGCATGCTACTGGCCTTTACTCTGGCGATTGAAGAGTATGGCGTCCCTGCCGCGCTGGGTGCCCGTTCCGGCGTGGTGATGTTGACCGTCGGTATTGAGAAAAAACTGGCCGACTGGCCCATTGACCTGCCGGGCGCCTCAATGCTGTCGCTGATTCTGGTCGCGATGGCGCTTAGCGCCTGGTGGTTGCAGGGCAGACTGACCGGTGGCAAGGATGTCACCAGCGTGACCGGTAAACCTGCGGAAAATACCGGCGCGAAGCTCGGTATTACAGGCCTGCCGGTCGTACTGGCAATGGCATTTATCGGCTTCCTGGCAGTGGTGGTGCCAGGCTTATCGATGGCGATCACCGGGGTCATGTCGACCCTGTCAGGCGGATTATCGCTGGCAAATGCCACGACTGCCCATTATGCCGCGCTGTTTGCTCAGCAGGGCGATGCCCTGGCGGCGCTGGGGACCAGTTTGTCGCTGGCCTTTGCATCGGCATTGATCACCGGTGTTGTCGGGTTGCTTGCCGCCTGGCTTGTGGTGGTGCAACGCATTCAGGGGCGAAGCGTCATTGACGCGCTGTCATTGATGCCGGCGGCGCTGCCGGGGATCGTGGTGGGGGTGGGGCTGATCCTGTTATGGAACCGTACTTTCTGGCCCGTTTCGCCGTATAACACCTGGGCAATTTTACTGCTCTCGTACTGCTGCCTGCTGCTACCCTGGCCGGTTCGCTATGTCGGGAGTGCGCTGCGTCAGCTAGGGGGGAATCTGGAACCCGCCGCCCGTGTTCACGGCGCCAGTGCGCTACAGGCATTGCGTTATATTGTTCTGCCACTGGTTTTTCCCGCCATGCTGGCGGCGATGCTGATGGTCTTTGCTATTGCGTCGCGCGAGCTGGTGACATCGCTGCTACTGGCACCGGCGGGAACGCAAACGGTGGCCGTCTTTATCTGGCGGCAATTTGAGCAGGGTTCGGTTGGACAAGGCATGGCGATGGCGACGCTGACGCTCCTTACCGGGCTCGCATTGATGCTGACCGCGCTGGCGATCATGCAGCGCAGCACGCAACGATAAATGCAGGGCACAAAATTCCCTGTGCCCTGAAAAAAATGCGATATAACAGAAGGACATCTATTGCAGGAGCTTCATATGACCTCGTTTTTGGACGACTATTTCGCCCGTATTGGCTATACCGCTGTCCCCGCTGTAAATCTTGAAACATTGCGTACTTTGCATCTGCAGCATAACAGCCGCATTCCATTTGAAAATATTGAGGTCGTACTGCCTCGGGAAATCGAACTGAGCGATGAGACTATCTTTAACAAACTGGTAGTGGCCCGTCGTGGCGGCTACTGCTTCGAGCAAAATGGCCTGTTTGAGCGGGTATTACGCGAAATCGGCTTTGAAGTTCGCAGCCTGTTGGGGCGCGTGGTGTTGTCAAATCCGCCGCATATGCCGCCGCGCACGCATCGCGTGGTGCTGGTGACCTTAGGCAACGAGCAGTGGATTGCGGATGTCGGCTTTGGCGGGCTAACGCTCACCGCGCCTGTACGCCTCAAGGCGGAGAGTGAACAGGAGACGCCGCATGGCCTGTACCGCCTGCAACAGGCCGGCCCGGACTGGATTTTGCAATTTCGTCATCACGATCGCTGGCAGTCTCTCTATCAATTCGAGATGGGCCAGCAATATCAGGCCGACTTTGTGATGGGTAATTTTCACTCAGCACACTGGCCGCAATCGCACTTTCGCCACCATTTGCTGATGTGTTTGCATCAGCCTGACGGGGGAAAATTGACGCTGACCAACTATCACTTTACCCACTGGCGGAACGGGCATGCGGTGGAGGAGAAGACTTTACCGGATACCCAGGCATTGTACGACATCATGCAGCAACGATTCGGCCTGGGTACAGATGACCCGCATTATGGTTTCAGCGTTGAGGCGCTCGACACCCTGATGTCGCGTTTCGATCTTCATGGGGAAGGGGCGTAAAACAGCTCGCGATGAATCATGGCGTCCAGATGTCGGTCAAACGCCGCATCGTCGACATCTGGCATGCCAAGCACGTAGATGCCATCAAGCCCGCAGACCAGAGCAATTAAGCGCCATGCAATGTTTTCCGTCGAATCATGGCGGATAAATTCACCCGTCGTTACGCCCGCATTAATAATAGCGACCACTTTTTGATGCCACATTTCCATCGTCAGCACATACGCGCCTTTTAACTCAGGTTCTTTGCTTGCCAGCACCTGGGCTTCCCGCCACAGACGAATATAAGGGTCGAAACCGTCTTCATTGCTGCCGAGCATGGCGTGTAAACGTTCGCGCCAGCTTGCGGATTTGGGTAACACATCCACATCCAGCATTTCACCCATCACCTGGACAAACGCCTGTGCTTTTAGCTCTGCGCCGGAGCTGAAATGGTGATGTACCTGGCCCGTCGCGACGCCAGCTTCGTTGGCGATTCGGCGCACGGTCATCCCGGCAAACCCATCGCTTAGCGCAACGCGCATCGCCGCCTCCAGGATCAATTCCCGGCGCTCATCCCGACTCAAATAGCTCATACATCCCCCTAAACATGAAGGAAACGGAGTCTAACAAAAAGCTGGACAGTTGTTCAACTTTCCGTAGGATCGCCATTCTGGACACGTGTCCAGGAAAGGTTATGAGGAAGTTATGGTTCGTCAGTGGTTAACATTGGTCATTATCGTGCTGGTTTATATTCCGGTCGCTATTGATGCCACCGTCCTGCACGTGGCATCCCCCACACTGAGCGCAGAACTGGCAACCAGCGGTAACGCGTTACTGTGGATCATTGATATCTATTCCCTGGTGATGGCGGGCATGGTATTGCCCATGGGAGCGCTGGGAGACCGCATCGGTTTTAAACGTTTACTGCTTACTGGAAGCGGGCTGTTTGGGCTGGCCTCTTTTCTGGCGGCAATGTCTGCCAGCGCCGAACAGTTGATTGCCTCGCGCGCCATACTCGCCATTGGCGCGGCGATGATTGTTCCCGCGACGCTTGCCGGTATCCGCAACACATTTTCGCAAACAGAACACCGAAATATGGCGCTTGGCGTCTGGGCTGCGGTGGGCTCCGGCGGTGCTGCGTTTGGCCCGCTGATTGGCGGCTGGTTGCTGGCGCATTTCCACTGGGGCGCGGTATTTCTGGTCAATGTGCCGATTGTGATGCTGGTGATGGCACTCACCGCGCGTTATGTGCCTCGCCAACAGGGACGACGTCAGCAACCCCTCAATCTCAACCAGGCGGTGATGCTGATTGCGGCCATTTTAATGCTGGTATGGAGCGCCAAAACGGCGCTCAAAGGCAGCGTTGCCGTATGGGGAGTGATCGCGGTGTTCTTAACGGGTGCGACACTGCTGGCAGGATTTGTACGCCAGCAGCTTGCGACACCTGTACCGATGATCGATCTGCGTCTGTTTACACATCGCATCATTCTGACCGGGGTGTTAATGGCCGTGACAGCGATGGTTGCCCTGGTAGGTTTTGAGCTGCTGATGGCCCAGGAGTTACAGTTTGTTCACGGCTTTACGCCATTTGCAGCCGGGCTGTTTATGCTGCCGGTTATGCTGGCGAGCGGGTTCAGCGGGCCGATAGCCGGTCTGCTGGTCTCCCGTCTGGGCTTACGCCAGGTGGCATCCGGCGGCATGGCGCTGAGTGCTTTTAGCTTTCTGGGCCTGTCAGTAACGGACTTTTCCAGCCAACAAACCCAGGCCTGGGTCCTGATGGCGCTGCTGGGGTTTAGCGCGGCGAGCGCATTACTCTCTTCCACGGCGGCCATCATGGCGGCAGCCCCGAAAGAAAAAGCGGCCGCCGCAGGGGCCATTGAAACCATGGCGTACGAACTGGGGGCAGGGCTTGGCATCGCGTTGTTTGGTCTGATTCTGACTCACAGCTTCTCCTCTTCAATTATGCTACCCGCCGGGTTAAATGGCGCGCAGGCCGCGCTGGCTTCATCCTCTATTGGCGAGGCGTTCCAGTTGGCGCAAGAGGTCTCATCACCACTGGCCCAGGGGATCAGATGTGCGGCCAGAACCGCGTTCGTCTCGTCACATAGCGTGGCATTATGTGCCGCCGGCATGATGCTGATGCTGCTGGCGGTCGGCGTGTGGCTGAGCCTCAAAGGTGTCGATAAACAGGCTAGCAAGGGCGGCTAAGACGTGGATCGAGCATAAAAGGTTCGGACTTTACGCTCTTAAGGACTTTCGCCGCCTGTGGGTGTTCAGGGTTAAACAGCGCGTTCCATTCACCAGTGATGGTGCTGGGGACGCGCAGTACCAGTCCATTTTTCGTTGACGCCAGCCAGTTATCGCCGATGTGTTGTGTTGAAACAGGCGGCGGGTCGGCTTTCCAGTCTGCGGGCAGGGCGGCCAGATCCAGCGTCGCGATAAGATTACGCGGTACGTCGAGGGTTAAAAAACAGTAGCCCTTTGCGATATCTTCAATCTCAAGATGCACCAGCGTTTCCAGCACGCAGAGGGCTTTTGATTCGCCCAGATAGACGCATTCATGCCCCGGCGAATTCCAGCGTCCGCCAAAGGTACGCGCGCCGTAGCCGTCGAAGGCGGTCAGCGCATAGCGCTCTTTGACCAGACGCCAGAAGGTGACATTTTCCATTAGCTGATAACGCCATGCTCAAGGCGACCAATTAACGTCAGTACCGCTTCCGCGCCGGCAGGGGTGGAGAGAAGCTCTGCGGGTTTTTTACCGCCAAGCCCTTTCGCGGGTTTATTGAGCCAGTTGGCCATACGTTCGCTGTCACCTTCAAACAACTCACGGGCAGCGCTGATCACCCGCGCCAGCGTGTAGACACGAGCGCTCTGTTCTGGCGAAAAGCGTTTTTCCGCGCTGTTAAGGCGGCGGCTATAGGTATTGCGGTCGATGCCGGCCATTCGGCACAGCGTGACTTCATCAAGGGAGACGGCGCCCGCGATATCACGCAACACACCGGCACTCAGACCGGCGTTTATGCTGTCATGAGCGGCAATCGCCGTGGCGGGAAGCCCCAGGATGCTGAGCAGGTCGTGCGGGATAGCCCGGACCTCTGGTGTATAGAGTTGCATTATTCTGCTCCATCTGTTCATTTGATATTAATTTTAGTTCAAATGAACAGGCGACGCAATGACCGCTACTGCGGTCGCGTTGCCCACCAACAAAGCAGCGATCCGCCGCAGACCATAAACGCGCCCTGCCAAAAGGAAAACGACAGCGGGGCGCTCAGCACGGCGGCCGCCAGCGCCGAGGAGAGTACCGGTGTAAAATAGGATGCGGCCGCCAGCACGGCAACGCGCCCGTGTAAAATCCCGGTATTCCAGGCGGCATAACCGAAGCCCAGCGCAATGGCAGTGACTCCCAGTTTAATCACCACAGGAAGTGTAAAATGCATGGACGGTTGATCGGTCAGGGCAAATTTTGTCCATAAGGTCGCCGCCGTCAGTAGAATAAAGAGCGTAATGCCGTTTGAACCTTTGGCATATTTGCTGGTAACAGTACAGTAAGCCGCCCAGATAAAAGCACCGACAAAAGCAAGAGAATAACTTAACGGGCTGGAGAGAATATTTCGTGTAATATCGTGAATATTCAATCCCTGTTCGCCGCCCAATACCCAGCTTACGCCGATTATCGCCAGAATGAGTCCTGGAATTACCCAAAGAGTGGCTTTTTGACCATTAAACAGGATCGCAAATAATATGGTGAAGCTCGGCCATAGATAGTTAACCATGCCGACTTCAATCGCCTGCTGGCGGGTTCCGGCAAACCCCAGCGACAGCGCGAGGCAGAGTTCATAGCAGACAAATAAAACGCTGCCCGGCAGTAAATAGCCGCGAGGGAAGCGGCGAATATCGGGAAAACCGACGGTGAGAATAAGTAAAACGCCGCTGAGCGTATAAATCATCGCCGCGCCGCCAACCGGCCCCAGGCCTTCGCTGACCGCGCGAATCAGGCCCACCATCGTACTCCACAACACGATGGCTAACAGCCCGATCAACGTGGCTTTTTTCTTATTCATACAGCTGTATTCCTTTTAAAAACGGCAAAGGGGGAATTTATAGCACTTAACGCACGATGCCTACTAATAAATCACGAGGAAACCTCATCCTTTTGGGGTAAATAAAATCGCCGAAAAAGACTATTAAGAAGTTGGTGTATAGCGATATTGATTTGCCGCAAATTATACAGGGATATTGCTGTTAGTTTTTGCGCTGAAAGAGATCCATATAACGAGGAACACAATGGACGTTAGCCGCAGACAGTTTTTTAAAATCTGCGCGGGTGGTATGGCCGGGACAACCGTTGCTGCGTTGGGATTTACCCCAAAAGCGGCACTGGCGCAGGCGCGAAATTATAAGCTCCTGCGTGCGAAAGAGGTTCGAAATACCTGCACATACTGCTCCGTGGGTTGCGGGCTATTAATGTATAGCCTGGGCGATGGGGCGAAAAATGCCCGCGAATCGATTTACCACATCGAAGGTGACCCGGATCATCCGGTCAGCCGCGGGGCGCTGTGTCCGAAAGGGGCGGGCCTGCTCGATTATGTTCACAGTGATAACAGGTTACGCTATCCGGAATATCGCGCGCCAGGGTCGGACAAGTGGCAGCGTATTACCTGGAGTGACGCCTTCGAACGCATTGCCAGACTGATGAAGGCTGACCGGGACGCCAACTTCGTTGAGAAGAACGCCCAGGGGGTGACGGTCAATCGCTGGCTCACCACCGGGATGCTATGCGCCTCCGCGGCCAGCAATGAGACCGGCATGCTGACGCAAAAATTGGTGCGCTCGCTCGGCATGCTGGCGGTAGATAACCAGGCGCGCGTCTGACACGGACCAACGGTAGCAAGTCTTGCTCCAACATTTGGTCGCGGTGCGATGACCAACCACTGGGTTGATATTAAAAACGCTAACGTCGTGATGGTGATGGGCGGTAACGCCGCCGAAGCCCATCCGGTGGGATTCCGCTGGGCGATGGAAGCGAAAAATAGCAACGATGCGACGCTGATCGTCGTCGATCCGCGCTTTACGCGTACGGCATCGGTGGCCGATATCTATGCGCCGATCCGCTCCGGTACGGACATTACGTTCCTGTCCGGCGTGCTGCTGTACCTGATTGAAAACAACAAAATTAACGCGGAATACGTTAAGCACTACACCAACGCGAACCTGCTGGTGCGGGAAGACTTTGCCTTTGAAGACGGGCTGTTCAGCGGCTATGACGCGGAAAAACGCCAGTACGACAAGTCATCCTGGAACTATCAGTTCGACGAAAACGGCTATGCGATGCGCGATGAAACACTGACGCACCCGCGCTGCGTGTGGAACCTGCTGAAACAGCATGTTTCCCGCTATACGCCGGAGGTGGTGGAGAACATCTGCGGAACGCCGAAAGCCGACTTCCTGAAAGTGTGTGACGTGCTGGCATCGACCAGTGCCGCGGACAGAACCACCACCTTCCTGTATGCGCTGGGCTGGACGCAACACACCGTGGGCGCACAGAACATCCGTACCATGGCGATGATCCAGCTCCTGCTGGGCAACATGGGGATGGCGGGCGGCGGCGTGAATGCCCTGCGCGGGCACTCCAATATTCAGGGGCTCACCGATCTGGGTCTGTTGTCGACCAGCCTGCCGGGTTACCTGACGCTGCCGTCAGAAAAACAGGCGGATCTGCAACGCTACCTGACGGCAAATACACCGAAAGCCATGCTGCCCGATCAGGTTAACTATTGGGGCAACTATCCGAAGTTCTTCGTCAGCCTGATGAAATCCTTCTATGGCGATGCGGCACAGAAGGAGAACAACTGGGGCTTTGACTGGCTGCCGAAATGGGATCAGGCATACGACGTTATCAAATATTTCAATATGATGGATAAAGGTCATGTCACAGGCTACCTCTGTCAGGGCTTTAATCCGGTGGCCTCCTTCCCGGACAAAAACAAAGTTGTCCGCAGCCTGAGTAAGCTGAAATACATGGTGGTTATCGACCCCCTGGTCACGGAAACCGCCAATTTCTGGCAGAACCACGGCGAGATGAATGATGTCGATCCGGCAGCCATTCAGACCGAGGTTTTCCGTCTGCCATCGACCTGTTTTGCCGAAGAGGATGGATCTATCGCCAACTCCGGTCGCTGGCTGCAGTGGCACTGGAAGGGGCAGGATGCACCGGGTGAAGCGCGCAATGACGGTGAAATTCTGGCCGGGATTTATCATCGTCTGCGCGAGATGTATCTCACGGAAGGAGGCAACGGTGCCGAGCCGCTGCTGAAAATGCGCTGGGATTACAAGCAGCCTGACCATCCAGAGTCGGAAGAGGTGGCGAAAGAGAATAACGGCGTTGCGCTGGCGGATCTCTACGATGCCAGCGGTAATCTGCTGGCGAAGAAAGGCCAACTGCTGAGCAGTTTTGCGCTGTTGCGAGACGACGGAACAACGGCATCTTCCTGCTGGATTTACGCCGGTAGCTGGACGGAGCAAGGCAACCAGATGGCGAACCGCGATAATGCCGATCCGTCAGGGCTTGGCAATACGCTGGGCTGGTCCTGGGCATGGCCGATGAACCGCCGTGTGCTTTACAACCGCGCGTCGGCAGATATCAACGGTAAGCCCTGGGATCCGAAACGGATGCTGATCGAGTGGAACGGCAGCAAATGGGCGGGGAACGATATCCCGGACTTTACTACCGCTCCGCCGGGCAGTGCGACCCATCCGTTTATCATGCAGCCGGAAGGGCTGGGGCGTCTGTTTGCCCTCGATAAGCTGGCAGAAGGACCGTTCCCTGAACACTACGAGCCGATGGAAACGCCGCTCGGCACTAACCCGCTGCACCCGAACGTGGTCTCAAGCCCGGTCGTGCGTCTGTATGAAGACGATGCCGCGCGTCTGGGTAAGAAAGACAAGTTCCCATACGTAGGCACCACCTATCGCCTGACGGAGCATTTCCACACCTGGACCAAGCATGCGCGACTGAATTCCATCGCCCAGCCGGAACAGTTTGTCGAAATCAGCGAAAATCTGGCCACGATGAAAGGGATCGTCAACGGCGACCGCGTGAAGGTCAGCAGTAAGCGTGGCTTTATTCGCGCGGTGGCGGTGGTCACCCGTCGCCTGCGAACGCTGCACGTTAACGGCCAGCAGGTGGAAACGGTCGGTATTCCGCTGCACTGGGGCTTTGAAGGGGTAGCGCAGAAAGGCTACATCGCCAATACCCTGACGCCAAACGTCGGCGATGCCAATTCGCAAACGCCAGAGTACAAGGCGTTTCTGGTCAACATTGAGAAAGCGTAAGGAGCGACGAGATGGCAATGGAAACACAGGACATTTTGAAACGCTCCGCCACAAACGCCATGACTCCCGCGCCACGCGCGCGGGATCATAAAGCGGAAGTGGCCAAACTGATTGATGTCTCCTCCTGCGTGGGCTGCAAAGCCTGTCAGGTGGCTTGTTCTGAGTGGAATGATATCCGCGACGAAGTGGGGCATTGCGTGGGGGTGTACGACAACCCGGCGGATCTGAGCGCCAAATCCTGGACAGTGATGCGCTTTAGCGAAACCGAGCAAAATGGCCGGCTGGAGTGGCTGATTCGTAAAGATGGCTGTATGCACTGTGAGGATCCTGGCTGTCTGAAGGCGTGCCCGTCCGCCGGGGCGATCATTCAATACGCCAATGGGATTGTCGATTTCCAGCAGGAGAATTGTATCGGCTGCGGCTACTGCATCGCCGGATGTCCGTTTAACGTCCCGCGTCTCAATAAAGAGGATAACCGGGTCTATAAATGCACCCTGTGTGTGGATCGCGTGAGCGTCGGCCAGGAGCCGGCCTGCGTGAAAACCTGCCCAACGGGTGCCATTCATTTTGGCACAAAAAAAGAAATGCTGGATGTGGCACTGGAGCGCGTCGATAAGCTGAAAGCACGTGGTTATGACCACGCAGGGATTTACAACCCGCAGGGGGTGGGCGGCACGCACGTGATGTACGTGCTGCACCACAATGATCAGCCGGAGTTGTACCACAACCTGCCGAAGGACCCGGCCATCGATACGTCAATCAGTCTGTGGAAAGGGGCGCTGAAGCCGCTTGCAGCCGCTGGTTTTATCGCCTCGTTTGCCGGGCTGATTTACCACTACATCGGCATTGGGCCAAACAAAGAAGTGGATGATGATAAGGAGGAACACCATGAGTGATTCGAAAATGATTGTGCGCACTAAGTTTATCGACCGCGCCTGTCACTGGACGATGGTGATTTTCTTTTTCCTGGTGTCGCTGTCGGGGATTTCTTTCTTTTTCCCGACGCTGCAATGGCTGACCGAGACCTTTGGTACACCGCAGATGGGGCGCATACTGCACCCGTTTTTCGGTGTGGCGGTCTTTCTGATCCTGATGGTGATGTTTGTGCGCTTTGTGCATCACAACATTCCGGACAGGCAGGATATTCCCTGGCTAAAAGGGATTGTGGAAGTCCTGAAAGGCAACGAGCACAAGGTGGCGAAGGTCGGTAAATATAACGCCGGGCAAAAGATGATGTTCTGGACCATCATGAGTATGATTTTTGTCTTGCTCATATCCGGTATCATTATCTGGCGCCCCTGGTTTGCCCAATATTTCCCGATACAGGTCATTCGCTACAGCCTGCTGATTCACGCGACCTCTGCGATTATCCTTCTCCATGCCATTCTGATTCATATGTATATGGCATTTTGGGTGAAAGGCTCGATTAAGGGGATGATCGAAGGGAAGGTGAGCCGCCGCTGGGCACGCAAACATCATCCGCGCTGGTACCGTGAAGTCGAAAGACAGGAAGCCAAAGAAGAGAGCATGCACGGGCTGAGGTAGCGTTCAGTTCTTATGCAGACGGTAGTTGCCCGCTTACCCGGCCTGGCGTGTTTACAGGCGCCAGGCTGGGTAAGGTGGTGGTAGAGAGAGTTACGTATTCGTCACTAACGCATCAATAGCTCCAGTGACCCGTGATCGTGCACTGCTCAGATTACATACAAAACATCATCAATCCCCCCGCA
This sequence comes from Phytobacter ursingii, assembly GCA_901456055.1. Taxonomy (GTDB): domain Bacteria; phylum Pseudomonadota; class Gammaproteobacteria; order Enterobacterales; family Enterobacteriaceae; genus Phytobacter; species Phytobacter ursingii. The sequence continues at coordinate 44,994 of CABDWT010000017.1, read as the reverse complement.
TAAAAAACAATACTGAACTCCCTGGTAATTCCCTTTCTGCGAGAACAATTCCAGAAAAAAAGAAACACATGTAATAAAGGCAACCGCATCGGCAGTGATAACCGATGCAGCAAAACAATTATTCAGAACGGTTCGGGAATAATACGAAACGGATAATGGGTGGGTTTAACTTTACCTATTTTGCGTTTCGGGAACTCCACGGGATCGTCCGGAATATCCTCGTAAGGGATCTGCGTTAGCAGGTGGGTAATGATATTTAGCCGTACGCGTTTTTTGTCCTCGGAGCGGGCGACAAACCAGGGCGCCCATGAGGTGTCGGAGGCTTCGAACATTGCGTCTCGCGCAACGGTGTAATCATCCCAGCGGTCGAAGGATTTGATATCCATGGGAGACAGCTTCCAGGTCTTGCGGCCATCGTTTACGCGATCGCGCAGGCGGCGTTCTTGCTCTTGCGGCGTCACCTCAAGCCAGTATTTCAATAAGATAATGCCGGACTCTACCATGGCGCGTTCCATCATCGGGACGCTTTCCAGAAATTTGTCCACTTGTTCCATTGTGCAAAAACCCATCACCCGCTCAACCCCGGCGCGGTTGTACCAACTACGGTCAAAGATAACAATTTCACCAGCGGCGGGCAGGTGTGGAAGGTAGCGCTGCAGGTAAAGCTGGCTTTTTTCGCGCTCGGTTGGGGCGGGCAGGGCGACAACGCGGAAGATGCGCGGACTGACGCGTTCGGTAATCGCTTTGATGGTGCCGCCTTTACCCGCGCCATCACGGCCCTCAAAGACGATGCAGACTTTGAGCCCTTTGCTGACGACCCAGCGCTGAAGTTTCACCAGTTCAACGTGAAGGCGCCGTAACTCTTTTTCATATTCCTTGTTTTTAAGCGGCGCCGCAGGAGGTGCATCAGCGATGGTGCTGGTATTTTTCTTTTTTCCCATGACTCTCTTCCTCTTTCAAATAAATAACGGGACGCCTAAGAAGTGTAATGTCGGCTACAGGCATGCGCGAAAAATACTCGTGTCATTGTATTTCAGGGACTTCCGATATAGCGCCTCAGGTGCGAGAACATTCACAGCCTGAACTGAATGTATGGATGAATATGCCAGCAAGAGAGTTTGAGCTGGTTCACACTTAACGAATGGTCGATAATGCTTGTTGCATTCTATTAACATGTGGTTGTGGTATGAAAAAGACGATTTTTTCGTTAGCGCTGGGCACGTTTGGCCTCGGCATGGCGGAATTTGGCATCATGGGTGTGCTGACCGAACTGGCGAAGGATGTGGGGATCTCCATTCCGTCGGCAGGCAATATGATCTCCTTTTATGCTTTCGGCGTGGTGATCGGCGCGCCGATTATTGCCGTGTTCTCCAGCCGTTTTTCTTTAAAAACAATCCTGTTGTTCCTGGTCGCCATGTGCGCAGTGGGAAATACGATTTTTACCTTTTCATCGTCATATACCATGCTCGCCATTGGCAGGCTGGTGTCGGGATTCCCTCACGGCGCGTTCTTCGGCGTCGGGGCGATTATTTTGTCTAAAATCGCGCCACCGGGAAAAGTGACGCTGGCCGTCGCGGGTATGGTCGCCGGGATGACGGTAGCGAATCTTGCGGGCGTACCGCTGGGAACCTGGCTTGGTCATGCTTTTAGCTGGCGCTACACCTTTATGCTGATTGCGCTGTTTAATTTATTGGTGCTCGTTTCGATTCTGCTCTGGGTACCTCAACTCTTTGATAAAGCTGAGACCCGTTTCACCGAGCAATTTCGCTTTCTGAAAAAGCCGGAGCCATGGTTTATCTTCGCCGCGACCATGTTTGGCAACGCGGGCGTCTTCGCCTGGTTCAGTTTTGTGAAGCCATTTATGCTGAATGTTTCCGGCTTCTCTGAGATATTCATGACGATTATCATGATGCTGATGGGGCTGGGAATGGTATTGGGCAATTTGTTGAGCGGCAGATTGTCGGGGCGTTATAGCCCACTGCGTATTGCGGCGACCACGGATCTGGTGATTGTGCTGTCTCTGCTTCTGCTGTTTGCCTTCGGTGAAAACAAAATTGCTTCTTTAACGATGGGCTTTATCTGCTGCGCGGGTCTGTTCGCTCTGGCGGCACCGCTGCAAATACTGCTCTTACAGAATGCCAAAGGCGGTGAGTTACTGGGTGCGGCGGGAGGGCAGATTGCCTTTAATCTCGGCAGCGCTATAGGGGCTTATTTTGGCGGTCTGATGATTACGCTCGGTTTGAGCTGGGATTACGTTACGCTGCCCGCAGCTGTCCTTTCGTTCTCCGCAATGTCCGCACTGCTGATGTACGGGCACCTGCAGGCGAAGCGGATACGCGCTGACGTTGACGCACTGGCCTGAAAAAACGCTCCTAATGGAGCGTTTTTCGTAACATCAGCCATTAATTACGCAGCCACGGCGTAATACTTAAGCCAACCAGCATGCCTTCCGGGCTGAGAAAGCGAGTGATGCTCTGCCCCCAGGGCTCAAGACGGTTTTCCACGAGCAGGGCGTAACCTTTGTCGCGCAGGACACGGGTTGCACTGTCGAGATCGGCGACTTCGAACTCAATCCAGCTTTGCGGCGCGGGAATATCAGCAGGCCATACTGCTGTGCCAAAGCAGGACTGTGCCGCCTGGTGTAGCGGCCAGAGCGCAAAATGTTTTGCGCCGTCAAGCGCCCCATGTTCGGCTAAGAGGTAATCTTCATTGCCCGCCATGGGCTTAATGGGAAGACCTAACGTCTCCTGATAAAGTGCTTTACTGTCGCCCACATTACGTGGGACAGGGCCAAAACCTGCAATAAACAACACATCCAGGCCACGGGTCGAAATATCCATATCTGTTGCACCTCAGTCGGTATGCGAAAAAAATCATGACAGCGCACGTATGACGGCATGTAAGAAGCAATCTGCCGTTATGCGGGGACATCTTTAGCACTTACGTTGTTTTTTACAAGAGATAACGCATCAGCCGCCGCGAGAAAAAACAGGCGCATAAAGCGCCTGTTTTACGTAGGTGTTTTACATCAGTAACCGGTTGATTCTGGCTATCTCTTCCCGCCACTGCGCCTGCAGCAACGGTTTTTGATGCGCGGGTTTGCGCGCCAAATCCTGCTCAAGACGGGTTTCCAGCGCAATCAACTGCGCCAGTAACGCATCGCTTTCATCAACCCGCTCCGTCGATATCGCTGTTGTCGTCACCGGCGTCTCAGTCATTTGTTGTTCCTGACGCAGACGTTCGTAGACCCCCTCGACATCGTGCCATTCGCTAAACTGCCCCTGTTCAACCAGCCAGAAGCGGTTACAACTCTGACTAATCAGCTCCCGGTCATGGCTGACCAGCAGTACGCCGCCTGAGAACTGTTGCAGCGTCTGCATCAGTGCCTCTTTACCGCTCATATCGAGATGGTTAGTCGGTTCATCAAGCATCAGCAGGTTGTAGCGCGCCAGCGACAGGCCAACAAACAGCAGCCGGGAGCGTTCGCCGCCGCTGAGTGTTGCCACTTTTTGCGCGTGACGAACCCAGGCAAACCCGGCGCTGATTAACGTCATTTTGCGCAGTTCCGCCGACGGTGCGAACGGCTCCAGCGCGTCCAGAAGCGTCGCGTCATCGGGCAGTTGCTCCAGCGTCTGGTCATAGTACCCGGCGTGCAGACGAGGATGAACTGCCATCCCTGGCGCGGCGATATCACTGGCCAACTGGCGCCAGATAAGCCGTAACAGGGAGGACTTTCCGCAACCGTTTTGCCCGATAATGGCAATCCGATCGCCGGTTTTCACCCGCGCCAGCGGCACGGAAAAGAGCGGTGGCAAACCCGGCGCGGCGCTGACAGGGAGATTTTCCATCGCCAGCAAACGGTCGGCAATCAGCGGTTCGCCCTTGAGGGTTAAACGCCACAGACTGCCTGCCGTCAGTTGCGTCTGGCTCTCTTTCAGACGTTCTACCTGCTTTTCCATTTGCTTTGCTTTGCGCGACAGATCCTCATTGTCATAGACCCGCCCCCAGGTCGCCAGCCGTTTGGCACTGCTGGTTACCCGGTCTATCTCTTTTTGCTCTGCTTTGTGGCGCAATGCATCGCTGGCATCTCGCTCCTCCAGCGCCTGACGCGCGGCAGAGCAGGGAAGTGCGAAGTAATGCAGCCGATTATCGCGCAGGATCCAGGTGCCATTGGTCACCGCATCCAGCAACGCCCGGTCGTGAGAAACCAGCACAAAGCTGCCAGACCAGCGTTGCAGGAATCGCTCCAGCCAGAGCATGGTCGGCAGATCGAGATGGTTACTGGGCTCATCCAGCAGTAATAAATCAGGATCAGTGATCAACGCCCGGGCCAGCAATAGCCGGGTATGTTGCCCGCCGCTGAGGGTTGCCGCAGGTAAGGCTATCTCGTGTTCACTCAGTCCCATCCCGGCTAACAACGCTTCTGCACGCCAGCGTTGCGCGTCACGTTCACCCGGCGCGAGTCGGGCAAGCACGGCATCAAGCAGGGTGAGATCCAATAGCGTGTCAGGCAGATGTTGCTCAACGCGCGCCATCAGACAGTGATTAGCCACAGAAACGCTGCCCGCAGAGGGCAAAACGGTGCCATCAAGGACTTTCAATAGCGTACTTTTGCCGCAGCCGTTGTCGCCAATGAGACCCAGACGGTCGCCTTGTTTCAGGGTAAAGGAGATATCAGAAAATAACGGACCAAATGCCGTTTCAACACGTAATGATTGTGCAGACAGTAATGTACTCATTGCTTACTCAAGAGTTACAGGCATAAAGATGCCTCGTCAAACATCGCTGACGATAACCCGGTAAGCCCGAGGAAGGGGGTTAGTTAGCTTCGCTCAAGCCGAAGTTATCGCAGCACGATACCGATAACGCTTGAGCTGGTGCGATCACCAAAGGCATGTGAAACGAGAAAACGTTCACAGTACGACATAATTATCCTCCTTTTATTTATCCAGTTAATGGGTAGCGGCAGTGTAGCGAGGTTTTACAGAGGATGCCAGTGTCAATACCGGCGAGATTTACACTTTTTTTATGCCCGTTATTTCCCTTTTTACAGGCTCTTTATACTGCTTATTTTATGCTGGTTTCATCGCCGCGAGGCCCGAATGAAAGAAACCTATGAACTCACTGATGAATATTACCTCACTGAAAAATATGCGCGCTCTTTTCCCGTTTACGGCATCATCCTCTCCGGTTGTTACCCTCATGGATAGCGCAAAGAAGAGGAGCGAAAGTGATTTTGCGAAAGAAGTTCACCATTATCTGGCGCGCTATCCGGATACCCGCCACGTTGATATTTATCTGACCGATACCCACGGTATATTTCGCGGTAAGCGCATCGCCATCGCCGCATTAAACACGCTGGCACGGGGATGTTATTTCCCGCAGTCGGTGTATGCCATGGATAAAAAAGGCAATGTCGTCAGTCGCTGTGAAAATGACAATGCAGACGACGAGCCCGATAATCTCTGTATGCCCGTTCCCGGAACATTGCGTCCCTGCGCTCAGGATTCCCGGCATCATGCACAATTATTACTGATGATGCGTAATCCTGGCGGTGACGGTTTTGAGTACGATCCGCGCTATATTCTCGAAAAAGTGCTGGCGAAATTTCATTACCACGGTTTATACCCTGTTATCGCGCCGGAAATTGAATTTTATCTTATCGATCCGCAGCAACAGCATCAGCAAGACGCCGGGTGTTTTCATTTATCGCTGTCGGCCGCAAAGACAGCCTTTATTGAAGAACTGGAAACCATGGCCGCCGCACAAAACTTGCCGTTGTCCGGCGTTGTTTGTGAGGCAGAGCCTGGGCAGTTTGAACTGAATTTGCATCATTCCCGCGATGTGGTCACGCTTTGCGAAAATGTTCTGGCATTACGCAAATTAAGCGGTGCGGTAGCGGAAAAACGAGGCTTGCAGGCGAATTTCATGGCGAAGCCCTTTTCTGCGCTCGCGGGCAATGGCTTGCATTTTCATATCAGCCTTAACAATATCCATGGCGAAAATATCTTTTCCGCCGATGAGGGGCAATTGAATGAGATGACCCGTCTGTGTCTGGCCGGATTGCTTCGGCTTATGCCTGCATCGTTAGCCATCATGGCACCTGGAGTCAATGGGTTCAGGCGGCTGCGCAAGCGTATCGATACGCCGATATTCAATGCCTGGGGCTTTAACAAACGCTCGGCTGCCTTGCGCATACCCTGTTCTGATAAAGCGAATCGACGGATTGAATACCGCCTGGCTGGTGCCGATGCCAATCCCTATCTGGTCATGGCGACCATACTGACTGGCATGTTGTATGGCCTTGAGCAGGTTACTGACCACGCGTTGCCGGATATACTCGCTACTGCGCCAGCGTTACCGCTTTTTCAACAGGACGCTCTCGCTGTCTTCGGCGAATGCGACTACCTCAAAGCGGCGCTGGGGAGCGAATTTTCCCGTTACTGGATCCAAAGCCGATTGATGGAATTAAGCGCTTTCGAAGGTATTGTGACGGCCGAAGAAACGCATTTCCCGTCATGAATCAGCCTGCTGTGGTGAAGATGCCTGACAGGAACAGACAAAAATAGCGGCGGGCAAGAGAGAAGAAAACCCGGCAACATTGCGCGGCCGGGTTTGCGATTAGATAGAGGTCCGACGATAGTTGCGATACTCCGGCAACCAGAAGTTATCGTCAATCGCCTGCAATAGCGCCTCTTCGGACGTTTTCACGGCAACACCTTGTTGTTGGGCGACTTTTGCCACCGCGAAGGCAATCGCGCGGGAAACGGTATGGATATCTTTCAGCTCCGGTAAGACCAACCCTTCGCCGTTAATCACCAGCGGAGAGTACTTCGCCAGTGTTTCGCTGGCCGACATCAGCATATCGTCAGTAATACGCGATGCGCCGCAAGCAATCACCCCCAGACCAATCCCCGGGAAGATATAGGAGTTATTGCACTGCGCAATGGGCCAGGTTTTCTCATTCCAGGTCACCGGTGTGAATGGACTCCCCGTCGCGACCAGCGCCATACCGTTCGTCCAACTGATAATATCCTGCGGCGTTGCTTCGACGCGTGAGGTTGGATTTGACAACGGCATGACGATCGGGCGCGGGCAATGCTTGTGCATTTCACGGATGATCTCTTCTGTAAACAGCCCCGGCTGACCAGAAACACCAATCAGAATGTCCGGTTTTACGTTCCGCACAACGTCAAGCAGCGACAGTGCCTCGGTCTGGGCGTCCCAGTTCTGCAGATTTTCGCGCTTTTGTACCAGCTTGTTCTGGAACGGCAGCAGGTTCGGCATCTGGTCAGTAAGCAGGCCAAAGCGATCCACCATATAGACTTTCTGACGGGCATCGGCTTCGCTTAACCCTTCACGCTGGGTCTGGGCAATAATTTGCTCGGCAATCCCGCATCCGGCAGAACCCGCGCCGAGGAAGACAATCTTCTGGTTGCTGAGCTGGCTACCCGCCGCGCGGCTGGCGGCAATCAGTGTCCCTACCGTCACGGCGGCGGTTCCCTGAATATCATCATTGAAGCAGCAGATTTCGTCGCGGTAGCGATTAAGCAACGGCATCGCGTTCTTCTGGGCAAAATCTTCGAATTGCAGCAGCACATTCGGCCAGCGATGTTTTACCGCCTGAATAAACTCATCGACAAAGGCGGTGTAGTCGTCGCCGGTAATGCGCGGATGGCGCGACCCCATATACAGCGGATCGTTGAGCAACTGCTGATTGTTAGTACCGACATCCAGAACCACCGGCAGGGTGTAGGCCGGACTGATACCACCGCAAGAGGTATAGAGGGAGAGTTTACCGATAGGAATCCCCATCCCGCCGATGCCCTGGTCACCGAGGCCGAGAATACGCTCGCCGTCAGTGACCACAATCACCTTGATGTTATGGTTAGGCACATTTTGCAGTATGTCATCCATACTGCCGCGGTCTTGCCAGGAGATAAACACGCCGCGCGCGCGACGATAGATTTCGGAGAAACGCTCGCACGCCCAGCCCACGGTAGGGGTATAGATGACCGGCATCATCTCATCGAGATGATTTTCGACCAGACGATAAAAGAGGGTTTCGTTGGTATCCTGGATATTACGCAGGTAAATATGTTTGTCGATATCCGTCTTAAAGCCCTGGTACTGTAACCAGGCGCGTTCAGCCTGTTCTTCAATGGTTTCCACCACGGCCGGCAACAGCCCCAGCAGGTTGAAGTGACTTCTCTCTTCTACGCTAAATGCGCTGCCTTTATTGAGTAAGGGAAACTCAAGTAATACAGGCCCGGCATAAGGAATATACAGCGAACGGTTTTTATTATGCTTCGTATGCATTTTACAACTCCTAAGTCGACGATTCCGGCGCGAATGCCTGCTCGCGGCGGGTACAGCGGCGCGCGCCAGTATAAAGCATAGATATGGTAAATACTTCTTGTTCGCGTGATTTGGAGGATGAATTTTACGAAGCGCAATGCCACCCCGGACGGGGCGGCATGAAAGGGGATACGTACGTTATTCTTCGCGACGATGACGACCAGAACGGTGCGTCACAGTAACTTCATGGTCGTCCTTATTCACCACTTTCCTGATATTAGAGACTTTATAATCCAGCCCCATAATATGACGTGCCTGACGGTTCGATTTCATGCTTACTCCTTAATCCAGTTGATGTTTCAAGGACAAGCCCGGCGCGTTGACCGGGCGAAATATAACCTTATCCGGTGCGACTAAACTGTAGCCGCAAAAGTGATGGTCTGCTAATCCGCCCCGAAGTGCAATGACCGACTCCCGCTTTAGGAACAGTCCGGCTGTGGTTAATGGGTTGCAAAAAGCCAACTCAGATCGCCACCCAAACGGGTGCTGTGCAGCGGGCGCAGTGCGGCAAGCCGCTGAGTTAACTGTGCATCGCAGGTTTGCAGCGCACACCAACCCTCAAGCCAGGCAAGGCTGGAGGCCTGGCGGGTAAAAGCGACATCCTGAGGAATACCGGTTTGGCGGGTGAACTCATCCGGATTGTCGAACCCGGACAGAATACGCCCGGCAAGTCGCTGTAAAGCCTTATCATTTTCCGCCGTCACCTCAACACCATTGCTGCGGGCGAAAAGGGCAATCATAACCAGCGGCTGAATGGCATAGTTGTGATATGAAAAGGCGCGCTGCCTGCGGCGAAGCTCATTAGGTAAAAACCCCGCGCTATCCACCTGGTTCGCGGCGGTGCGGTACATCGCCAGCGACTGGTCAAAGAGATCGCGTCGGTCGGTAACAACGGCTGTCGCCATAATCGCCCAGGCCGCCCAGTAGCTGTGGTTGTTAACGCGTTTCAGCGGCAGGTCGCGCCAGTCTGCCACCGTCAAATCCGCGAGATGACTGAGCCAGAGCTCAACGGCGGCTGCTTTTTCCTGCTGCCCCACTAACGGATGCGCAGGGGAGAATTTCAATTGCAGCCAGGATGATGAAAGCGTCGCCAGCGCCCACTTCCGCATCGATTTCCCGGTGTGATTTTTAGCAACAGAGGTTAATGCATCTGCTCGGGCCCATGAATCCAGACCATTGACCACGCACTGCGCTCGCGCCGGGTTGCCATCATGGGCGAATCCTGTCACAACCTGACTGACCACTTTTTCGAGTTCAGTGATCGCCTTTGTTTGTTCATGGAACGCCCGATCGGCTTGCGGATTCAGCGTGGCGCGAGCGCTGTCCGAACCTTCATATTTGCTGGTGAAATCGAGTGCGCCGGTAAAGGGGGGCGGAAAAGCCGGGCAGGTAAAGCGGGAGGTGTTCGGGTGTTGCGGCGTTTGCTGATAACCTGCCGGAGGTTGCAGACTTGCCCCGGCAGATGCCGCCGTTACGGCGGCAATAATCAAACATATTCTTCTGACCATAGCGAACATCGGTAACCCTGCGCGTCAGCATAGTAGGACACTGACTATAGCATGGGTCATAAAGAATTAGCCTTCGCTACCACCGAACACATGTACTGCGCGGTGCAGTCGCGCTGCACGTTCAGAGAGGTTTTCTGCCGCACTGGTCACGTTTTCCACCATGCTGGTGTTGTTATGCGTCATCACGCCAACGCGGGAAACGGATTCATTGATCAGTTCCAGTGCCTGTGTCTGTTCATGCGTTGCGGTGCCAATCTCTTTGATCATCGTCGACATAGTAATGACGTTATCGATCATCGCCGTCAGGTGCGTTTCAGTGTTTTCGACCATCTCAACGCCATTTTTGACATTCGCCACGTTCTGTTCAATCAGTGCCTGAATCTCGCGCGCTGCAGATGCCGAGTGCTGCGCCAGGTTGCGAACTTCCGCCGCAACAACTGCAAAACCTCGCCCCGATTCGCCCGCGCGCGCCGCTTCAACCGCAGCGTTCAGTGCCAGGATATTGGTCTGGAAGGCGATACTGTCAATCACGCCAATGATATCGACGATTTTGCTATTGTCCTGGGAAACGGCCTGCATCATCGAGATTGTTTTCTTCATGATATCACCGCTGTTTTTCGCACTGACGCTGGTTTCATCTGCTCGGGTCATCGCCTCGGCGGCCGTTTCAGCGGTTTGCCTTACGGCGCTGGCAATCTCCTCAACCGCAGCAGCGGTTTGATGCAGGTCTGCTGACGTTTCTTCTGTACGTTTCTGCAGGGATTCGCCTTCATCGGTAATGCGCTGGCTGATATCACGGATGCCGTTGATTTGCGCAGAAACGTCGCCTACCAGCGAATTAAGATTGAGGCCTGACTGATTGACCAGACGCATCAGTAAACCAATTTCATCCACACGATTAAAATGGCGGTAATCGGCTTTTCGCCCCGAGACCACTTTTTGCATCTGGCTGAGGATAGCTTTCAATGGACGACAAATTTGCGCCTGTAAATATAGAGACAGCAGGGCCAGGATCCCCATTGTCGTACCGACTTTTTCGACCAGATTAAAAGGCGCAAATTGCATCGCCACTAATAATGCCGCGGTGATAAAAAGGCCAAAGTTAGTCCGCCGCGTGACGCTCATGCGCTGGAAAATGGATAAAAAAGAAAGCAAACCACGGCGGACCACCAGACCTTTATAAAAACGATGACCGCCTAATTTATTATCATTGACTAACTGGTAAAGCTTTTCACTGGCGTTAATTTCCTCACGTTGCGGAATATTACGCACTGAAATATAACCGGTTAGTTGTCCCTGCTGATAAACAGGCGTGACATTAGCCCGCACCCAATAATGGTCGCCATTCTGGCGGCGGTTTTTCACCATGCCGGTCCAGCTGTCGCCTTGCTGAATGGTATACCACAGATCGCCAAACGCGGCGGGCGGCATATCCGGGTGTCGAATAAGGTTGTGAGGTTCACCGACAAGCTGGTCCTCAGTGAATCCGCTGGCGTCTATAAATGCTGTGTTTGCATAAGTTATATGGCTATGTGTATTCGTCGTCGAAAGCAGTGTCGTGCCTTCGTTAAGCAAATACTCTCTCTGTGTAACAGGAGTGTTACGCTTCATAAATAACCCCACAATAAACTGCCTACAATAAACAGGATTTTTTCTGCCGATGATGGTGTTTTTTTTATTAACCCGACAGAGGATTTTTTTTGTTATTACCAGTGCATTTTCCACGAACTGCTATACAACTGAAAGTAGCTACGTTAAATATTTTTTTAGCCAGACTTACGGTGATTTATTTAAATATTGTTATGATTTTGCAAAAGAAAAAAGGCAGATAGTTTTCAGTCAGGAGGAAAAGAAAGACTTAATGCAAATTAAAGGCGGGAAATACAAAAAAGGGTGCAAAATAACCGACGAAAAATAGAAACATTAACATAGCAGACTAATATAGTCGCAAAATTGTAATGATTTTGTCATTATCAGATCGAAATCTTCTGGTTGATATAGCGTACATAATAAAGCGTAGCTAAAATTCGACGAGTGAGTGGTTAAAATGTTTATCTGCGCGGAAGTCAACCTCTTTTGGCGGCAGGGCTAGTCCGCGATAACAGGCAGAGAACAGGCTTTAATCAGTGAACGGAATTTGAGCTTCCTTGTTACACTATTACCATTGCGTCTATTCATTCAGTGTTTGTGTGGATATTTTTTTGAGGGAAGTACTCAGTGTTAGCGACTTTGATCTATCGTAGCCGGCTCAATCATGCGTTGGATCCTTCGCAACTGGCTGGGCTAGTAAAGCAGGCAAGCTTACGGAATACGGCGTTACAGGTTACTGGTGTGTTGTTGTTTGATGGCAGACAGTTTTTGCAGGTGCTGGAAGGCCCGATCTCCGCCGTGAATGCCGTTTTTGAACGTATCAACAGAGATGCTCGCCATGCGAATATCGTGGAATTGATGCGTGACTTTGCGCCGCATCGCCGCTTCCTTGACCAGGGGCTGGTATTGTTTGATTTGAGAAAAACCAGACCGAGCGCAGTTCTACGTATGGTCATAAAATTCGGCAGGTTAAAATACCATCTTGCCTGTAATGATCGCGTGTATAAATTTATTCGTAACTTTGTCTCGTCGCCGCTCCCGTCAAAACAGATTTTAAATCTCCCGGCAGACCGCTGGCAGTTGAATACTAAACTTCCGCCGTTTGATTTGGCTAACATTCCCGTTTTACAAAACCAGCCTTGCCAGTTTGCTTTTCAACCTATTGTTGATCCCGCGCGAGGGAATATATCCTCACTTGAGGCGTTAATCCGTGGGCCAGACGGCGGCAGCCCGCAGGATTATTTTTCAACGATTCCTGAACATAAATTGCATGAGGCAGACCTGGCATCAAAAGGCTGGGCGCTGGCAATGGCTCGGCGTCTGGGGATAGGGAATCACAAGGTGGCCATTAATTTGCTGCCGATGTCACTGGTCAAGATCCCTGGCGCGGTCAATATTTTGCTGGATCATATTAAACGCAATCAACTTGATCCTGAGCAGGTCATTGTTGAGGTGACCGAAGATGAGGTGATTTCCAGGTATGACGAATTTACGTCTGCGATTCGCCAGTTACGTGCTGCGGGAATTGGTCTGGCGATCGACGATTTTGGTTCCGGATTTGCCGGTTTGTCATTACTTGCCAAGTTTCAGCCGGACAAACTGAAGATCGACCGGAGTATCGTCACCGATATCCATATGCACGGACCGAAGCAGGCTATCGTCAAAGCTATTATCGATTGCTGTGCTGAGATGCAAATTACCGTCGTGGCGGAAGGCGTCGAAAAAGTAGAAGAGTGGAGTTGGCTGGCTGCTGCCGGGATTGAGCGATTTCAGGGCTTCCTTTTTGCACGCCCGATACTCAACGGTGTTTCGTCAATTAACTGGCCGCAGCGCATAAAACGTTAACCCGGCGTTGGCACAATAACGAGGGAGAATGTGGGAGTAGCATTCTCCCTTTTATATCGCCAGTTTTTCCTTAACGGCTGAATAGCGATTACAAGGTGTCGCAGGATATATCCTTTGTATAACGTGACATAATCGATTTAATTTCAATCAAAGAACGTCCTTCATTCGCTGAAAATAGCGCCAGTCATCGCAGTTCATCCTCCCCATGACATGTTCTTGCTTATAAAGCATCTTATTTTCATGCTTAACTTAAAGGACGGGATGCGAAGCAAGAGGAAAAAATGAAAATCAATAAACATATTTCAGGCGCGCTGGCGCTGAATTCCTCCCTTGGCCGCAGCATCACTTTTTTCATGACCGCACTGTTACTGGCGGGCGTGGCGGCCAGCACCTGGACACTCACACGTTCATGGGACCGTGCCGTCGAGGATATGGAACGTAATGCTATCAACCTGTCCGTTTCCCAGGCGCGTCAGGCGGAAGATACCTTTCTACAGGCCGAACTGGCACTGCGCGATATACGCCGTACCATACCGTCAGATAATATCTCAACATTGAATGCCAGCCGCTTCGATGTGCTATTAGCCGACCTGAAAGACCGCTTGCCGCAACTGCACGGACTGTTCATCTATGATGCGCAGGGAAACATGAAAGCCACGGCATTGGGCAGATTCCCACCGATCAGCAATAGCAGCGATCGCGACTATTTTATCTATCACCAGCATAACGGGCACAGCAATATTCATATCGGGCGGGTGATTACGAGTCGTTCAACAGGGGATCTGGTGATCCCCGTCTCAATGCGCCTTAGCGATTCGGCGGGAGGCTTTGCCGGGGTAGTGCTCGCGACTATTCGGGTAGATTACTTCCGCCACTTCTACAACTATTTCGAACTGGAAAACCGGGATCTGCTGGCTTTATTAATTACTGACGGTACGGCGTTGTATGTACGCCCATTCCCGGATGATGTCATTAACAGCAATCTCTCGGCGAGCCCGCTGTTTACCCGTGAACTGGCGAGAAAAGATCGCGGTAATGCCACCTGGATTTCGGCGCTGGATCACGTCGAGCGTATTTTTGGATTTGCACGGGTTGAACGCTATCCACTGGTCGTTGCCGCCGGTTATGACAAACCGGCACTCTGGTCACGCTGGTTAAAAGACAGCTTACCGGATTTGGTGCTTAACGCCATGTTGCTGCTGGGTACGTTGCTGATGGGAACTATCGTTTTTCGCCAGGTGCGGATGAACGTGCGTAATCAGACCGAACTGGCGGAACTGCGTGATGAGTTGACCAGTATCAACCATACTTTGCAATTGATGGCGCTGGCAGACGGGTTAACCGGGCTTGCCAATCGCCGTCAGTTCGATCTGTTTTTGAACCAAAGCCTGAAAGCCTCTTCGCTGAGTAAAAAGCCGCTTTCGCTGGTGATGCTCGATATCGATTTCTTTAAACGTTATAACGACTTCTACGGCCATGTGGCAGGCGATAACTGTCTGCGCACGGTTGGCGAAATCATCCAGAAACTCAAACTGCGCAATGCCGATTTGATCGCTCGTTATGGGGGCGAGGAGTTTGCGATTATTCTGCCGGATACGGGGCCAGAGGCCGCGCTGTTTGTTGCCCGTCAGGCGGTAGCAGCCGTTCGCAACGCAAAAATACCGCATGGAGAATCGGGAGCGACAAACAAAGTCGTGACCCTCAGCGCCGGCTGTTTTTCCCTGATTGGTAATGGGAGTGAAGATGATGTTATTCGCCTGAAAGAGGGGGCCGATAAGGCATTGTATATGGCAAAAATTCAGGGCAGAGACCGGGCGCTGGCTAACCCGGGCTCCCTTTAAACGTTACAGGCTGACCAGTGTTTTGGTGAGGTAATGGCGCTGGATGCCTTTTTCGGGAAAGTCATTGAGCGTCATCTGCAGTACATAGCCCTGCTTTTGGTAAAACGGCAATGCCTGAAAGCTGAACGTATCCACCAGTGATTGCTGACACCCCTGTTTCACCGCTTCTCTCTCCGCCGCCCTGATCAATTCTGTACCCAGTCCGGAACCACGCATGGCTTCGCTAACCCATAAATAGCTGATAGACAGCCATTCGCTTTTACGCGAGCCAATCAATCCACCGGTCATTTTACCGTTTACATCGCGACAAAATACGCCAATGGGTCCCCATTCACGATTCTGGATAAAAGGGCGGTTAAATTCCCGTAAACCGTCCAGCAGTTCGTTTTGCTCTTGCTCGGTTACTTCTGTCGTTACGCGTAAAAACATAAGGCATCCTTTTTATGGTGGGTCCGTAATATTGAGCGAGCCATTCTCTCAGAAACGGCGGCGCTTAAAAAATCAGTTATTATACAAAATGCCTTTTGTTGCTGGCTGCGCCTTTCCCGGAATAACCAGTGACCCGCAGCTGTTTGGCTGCGGCTTGCCGGCAAGCACCCCCTGAACAAAGGTGAGCTCATCCGCAAACGCGGTGTTCACAATGCCGTTATGGGTAATGCCCGCGTAGGTTTTCCATTCGAGGGGATTGCCTGCGGCGCACAGCGCGGCCACGGCGGCATACTGGTGATAGGGCGACAGCGTGCGGTCTGCCAGACCGGTCGCCAGAAACAGCGGTGCGGGAAAACGAGCTAATGGCATATCTGTGACAGGTTTCAGCATAGCCGTGATCTGTTCACGCCCCCCTACAAACGCATTGTCAGCATTCAGATGCAGCCTGCGTTGATCATGTCCGAGTTCCGGCATGCAGGAAATCTTAGCCCTCGCCAGCAGCGTTGCACCGTTTGCTGTCACCAGTTTTTCAGGCGCAGGTGCATCATCTGCCAGCGAACCACCGATCAGGCGTAGCATCTCCAGCCGTGGCGGTGTGCCATGAATTCGCCCGTCTCCGGCCGCAACGGGACCCTCAGGGAACGTTGCGACCAGACCCGTGGCAATGGTTGCCAGCAGTTTCAGCTCAGGCGCGTAGGAGGGAGCCATGTAGCTCGCCCCCAGCGATGCCCCTGAACCTTGCGACTGCCCGGTTATCACAAAGCGATTGGCGAGCTGTTGCGGGTAGGCCTGTAGCGCCGCGCGGACGCTATCAAGTACAGAGCGCCCCTCGGCCTGCCAAATCAGATAAGGATGCGGCCCCGGCCCGCCAAGTCCCTGATAATCCGTTGCAATAACGGCAAAACCCTGTTGCAACCATTTATTGAGGTAACTCGCGTCGCGCGGTGTGTGGCCCGTCCAGGAGGGGGCGCAGGCGTCAGCAACGCCCAGCGTGCCGTGAGCCCAGGCAATCAGCGGCCAGCCGCCGGGCGGCGGTTTGCCTTGCGGAAAATAGAGCGTCCCGCTCACGGGGACAATACCCGCATTCCAGCGCACATCGCGGGAGGTGTAGAGGATGCGCCGCGATTGCCCCGCCACAATCTCCGGCTGGCGCGTCATTGGCTCTTCACGCAACATCATGCCGGGTTTGTCGGGCAGCGCGGCATCCCAGCGGTAAAAGGGGGATAAAGTCTGATCGCCCACCTCCGGTCCGACCGGTAAAGCGGCAAGGCTCACGCCAGGCAACAGTATGCTAATCGCAAGCGCAAGCGGCGCACGGCATCGGAAGAGGGGGTGATATCTCACGTGTTGTTCTCCAGACATGACATCACAAGGGCGATAAATGATCATGGAACACTATTGCGCCATCATTAACAGTATGCCGTAATCAAAGTTTCATCATGCTATAAAAAGATGAAACATAAGGTAAAACGCCTCTCACTCATCAAGGATGTCACCGATGAAGAACGTTACCCAAATCAACCAGTACGGCCAGCAGGTCGGTTTTGCGCTGCCGGACTGGCAGCCTGTCACGAGGCCCGCGCGTATGACACTGCGCGGTCAGTACTGTCTGTTAGCGCCCCTCAGCCCACACCATAGCGATGCGCTTTACCAGGCCTTTTCGCTGGCGGAGGATGACCGGGACTGGACATGGCTGGGAGCAAACAGGCCAGCGACCCCGGACGAAATGGCCGCGTGGGTGGCGCACAAAATGACGGATGACAGTCTGGTGCCGTATGCCGTTATCAACGGTGCCGATAGCCGAGCCTGTGGCGTGGTGTGCTGGAATGCAATTGATACCGTTAACGGGGCGATTGAAATCGGCCATGTGACCTGGTCCCCGTTAATGCAGCGCAACGTGATGGGTACAGAAGCGATCTATCTGTTACTGAGTCAGGCCTTCGCCCTGGGTTATCGCCGGGTGGCCTGGCGCTGCGATGCAACGAATATCGCCTCACGGCGCGCCGCTGAACGGATCGGTTTTACTTTTGAAGGGCGTTTTCGCCAGGTGATGACCCGTAAGCAGCGCAATCGCGATACCGACTGGTTATCCATTATCGATAGTGAGTGGCCCCGGTTACGTGTTGCGCTCGACGCGTGGCTGGACCGCGAGAATTTTGACGATAAAGGGATACAAAAGCGTACGCTGGATAGTTTTAAATAGGCACAATTCCCGTGTAGCACTGTCACTCACTGCGTTATCATTTCACCCGACGCCCTTTACGTTGCGGGACGGACTTTTAAACGACTGAGACTGACCACAATCGCCAGTAGCGTTGTGCCCGCCGCCAGCCACAATCCCAGCCGTACCGCAAACGCCTCTTGCGCCAGAGAGCCTGAAGGGGCCCAGACTGACAAGATCACCCCAATCACTGCCGCCCCCAGACACTGGCCAAATGTGCGCATGATGGCGAGAATGCCCGATGCATAACTGCTGTGTTCCCGGGACGCGCTGGCCAGCATCTCCCGGTTATTGGGGCTTTGAAAACAACCAAACCCCATCCCGCACACCAGACCACGAAGACTGATGTCCCAGACCGGCGCATTATCCGCTAACAGCGCTAACAACAGGAGCCCGAGGGCAAAGAGACATAATCCGGCCGTGGAAATCACGACGGGCGCATAGCGATCGGCCAGTCGTCCGGCGTGGGGGGCAACCAGCACGATGCCAACCGGCCAGGCGGTGAAAAGCAGCGCGGAGGTAAACGCGCTATAACCATAAACGCTCTGAAACAGAAATGGCAGCGCCACGAAGGTCATCCCCTGGCTAACGAATGAAGAGAGCGATGTTAAAGCGGCCAGTGAGAAACGGGCAGAAGAAAAAAGCGCAAGTGGCACCAGAGGATGGGCCGCACGGCGCTGGCGGTAAATAAAAGCGATGCCCGAGACAACAGCCGCAAGCCCGTAGAGCGCCGGTGTCAGGAGCGTGCCTCCACCTTCACCGGGTCGCGAGAAGGCGTTTGAGGCCATGATAACGGCGCCCAGCATCATGGCTGAAAAGAGGGCGCCGGCAACATCAAAGCGTCCGTTCATCCTGCTGCGATGGGCAGGCACGACGCGCAGCGTCAGTAACAGGGCAATGACGCCGAAAGGGAGATTGATTGCAAACAACCATTGCCAGCCAAAGGACGCGAGTAATGCGCCGCCGACAACCGGGGCGATTGCCGTGTTGGCGGCGATGAGCAGGGCGTGGATCCCAAGGATCCGCCCCAGCAACCGGCCAGGGAAAATGGAGCGCAAAATGGCGGGCGCAATACTTAATGTCGCGGCCCCGCCAATCCCCTGCAGCAGACGCATCGCTACCAGCATCTCCAGTGAGGTCGACAGGGCGCAGCCCAAAGACGCCAGCGTAAACAGGCTTATTCCGGCGGCAAAAAGGGCACGAAATCCTGTCCGGGGTGCCAGCGCGGCGAAAATGGCCAGTGTCATGGCGGCAGATAACAGATAGCCATTGGCAATCCATACCGCATCGCCCGAGGAAACCTCAAGCACGCGGGCAATGTGTGGCAGGGCGATATTAACCATTGAACCGTCAAATACGGCCATTGTGGTACTGGTCATTACTGCTGCCATCGCCAGACGGCGTTCGTGCCCCGGCAGGCCTTCATCACCCGGCTGGTCAGTGAACAAGTGCATAAATAAACCTCTGCGAAATAGATGCGAGAGGTCACTATAATGACCCGATATACAGGGCGGAAGACGCAGCATTTGCACTTATAACCTGCACCAGACGCCTCATCTCAATAAAGGACATAGAATGACCGAACCCGATCTGAATCTTCTGTTTGCGCTGGATGTCCTGCTCGCCGAAAGAAGTGTTGCGGTGGCGGCGCGCCGTCTCGGATTGAGCGCCTCAGCGATGAGCCGCACGCTCGGTCGTCTGCGGGAGACTACCGGCGATCCTTTACTGGTGCGGGCGGGGCGCAATATGGTGCTAACGCCTTATGCCGAAGGGATCCGCGAACGTACGCAAAATGCGGCTTTTGAAGCCCGCGCCTTACTGCGCCCGCTACACACTGAACTGAATATCCGCACCCACGAACAGCTTTTTACCCTGCGCGCCAACGACGGTTTTGTGGAAGTATTTGGCCCGACGCTGATTGCAGAAGCGGCGATAGTTGCACCGGGAATCACCCTGCGTTTTGTCGCAAAGCCGGAGAAGACGCCGCACCCTTTACGCGAAGGGCTGGTGGATCTTGAGATTGGCGTGCTCAGTGAGATGGGGCCGGAGATCCGCGTCCAGGCGTTGTTTCGCGACAGATTCGTCGGTGTGGTGCGAAAAGGGCACCCGCTGGGACAGGTTAAAGAAGTGACAACGTCACATTATAGTGAGTGGAAACACGTTGTGGCGTCGCGCCGGGGAACCCTGTCCGGCCCGGTGGACGAGGCGCTGGCAAAAGTGGGGCTTACACGAAAAGTAGCGGCCATCGTTCCCGGTTTTCCCGCTGCGCTGGCTGTGGCCCGGGCGACGGATCTGGTTGCGCTGGTTCCGGCCTCGTTTCTCATAAATCAGTCGGCGGTTGCCGATCTGTCGGTATTTGAGCTGCCGGTGAAAACACGCGGGATCACCGTATCGCTACTGTGGCATCCCCGTTCTGACGTCGATCCGGCGCACCGTTGGTTACGGACGTTTGTACGTGACGTATGCCAACGCCTGCTACCGGAAAACTGAACTGTCTTACAGGTAAAAACGGGCGTAATATCGCTCCTCGCGTGATGTTTCAAAAGGATAAAAAATGGACGTAGAAGTACGCGAGGCCAGACCCGAGGACTATGCTGCATGGTTAGCGCTGTGGCAGGGCTATCTGGATTTTGCCGGCAGCACGCTGAATGATGTCGTTACGCGCGCGACCTGGGCGCGCATTCACTCCCCGGAATCCACACTGTTATGCCGTGTCGCCGTTGTCGATGGGCAACTGGCGGGGTTTGCCCTGTGCGTCATGCATGAAGGTACGTGGGTAACGCAACCCATCTGTTATCTGGAAGACCTGTATGTAGATACGCAACAGCGCGGTCGTGGTGCGGGGCGAGCGCTGATTGAGGCGATTCGTCAGGAGGGGGAAAAAAACGGCTGGGCAAAACTCTACTGGGTGACGCGAACGAACAACCCAGCCCGAAAACTGTATGATCAGGTTGCGGAACTGGGTGATGTCGTGCGTTATAACATCAGTTTGTGACTATAAGCCGAAAAAATACCGCAGGCCTGAGTAGGCCACCATCCCGGCGATAACGGTGGCAAAAAGCCCTCGGGTTATTATGCCGGTAATGGCGGCAATAGCGGCCGCCAGCAACGATATGCTGATGCCGTTGCTCGTCATGGCCGGTTTTTCGATCAGTTCCGCCGCAATAATGGCAGCCATAATGGCGGCGGGAATAAACCCCAGCCACTGCTGAACGACCGGAGCCAGGCGAAAGCGGGAAAGCAGTAAAATAGGCACCGTGCGCATCAACGCCGTCACCAGCGCCGCGATCGCAATCGTCAGTAGAATGTTTCTCTCCATCTTATTTCGCTCCTTTTTGCGTCGCGCGTAATAATGCCGTTGCCAGCGTTGCCGACAGTGAAGCGGCGACAATCACAATGACGCTCAGCGCCATATGACCGGCGGCAAAGAACGTGACGAGCACAGCAATCGCCACGCTGAACGTTTCCAGTTTTTTCTGCCGACTGGCAAACCACATCATCAGCACCAGGCCGATAAACATCGAGACCAGGCTGAAACTTAATCCTTCCATTAATGCGGGCGGCAGCGCAGAGGCAAGACTTCCACCTACCACACAGGCGAGGATCCAGTTCAGCCACGCGGCCAGGTTAAGCCCAAACATCCATGCGAACGGCACCGTACCCTGATGGCCGCCGCGCTGAACCGCCACGCCAAAGGTTTCATCGGTCAACAGTAAGCCACTCACGATTTTCTGCAGCGTCGTCTGCTCGCGAAAGAAAACGCTCATTGCGGAGCTCATCAGCAGATAGCGTAAATTCACCAGAAACACACTCAGTACCACCGACGCCATTTCTGCGCCCGCAGACCAGAGCGAATAGAACAAAAACTGGGCCGAGCCGGTATAGAGCGCGGTCGCCAGAAACGCCGTTTGCCAGACGGTAAACCCGGACAGGGTCCCGATAGCCCCTGCGGCGAAACCGATACTCCAGTAGCCAGGGATGGTAGGCAGGCAAGCGGCAACACCGCCACGAAACAGGGCGGTGGGATCGTCCTTGCGCATGGCGTTACTCTTCATCAACATCACTTTTCCCTTTCTTTCTCGTCGGAATGTGCAATCTTAAGGATCCTGAAAAATCGCGATAGTAAAATCCTGCGCATTTGTAAAAATTAGAGGGATAAAGGCTGGAGAACGAGGACGTGACGCAAAACAGACGGGATGACATCAGACTCTGGCGTGATAACGAACTGCATGGGGGAATGGAAATCCTGCAGGCCTCATGTTATGAGCACAGTTATCCGCCGCATTTCCATGACGAGTTCGTGATTGCGGCATTTGCCCGAGGTGCCCAGCGCACCCGAATATCCCGACAGAAAGGGATTGCGGCGGCGGGAACAGTAATGGTGATTATGCCAGGCGAAGTGCACACGGGTGAGGCGGCGCAGCGTGATGAAGGCTGGGACTACTGCGCGTTCTATCCTTCGCAAAGCCTGATTAATGACGTGGCTGAAACCGTACTGAAAGGGCGTGGAGACGTCAATTTTGGTACCGACGGCATGCGCCACGATCCACGGATTGCCCGGCGTATGCTTCATGCTGCCCGGGTGCTCAATGCCAGTGACGACCCGTTGGAAAAAACGTGCGTAATGTACCAGATACTCAACATTCTCATCGGCAATTATGGTGAACGGTCAGTCAAAGGCGCACGTCAGGATTTTATGCGCGCCGATATCCGCAAAGCCATTGAGTTTCTGCATTGCAGTTACGCGCAGACGCTGACCGTGAAAGAGATTGCGGCTGTCGCAGGCTTAAGCGAGTTTTACTTTATGCGGACTTTCCAGGCCATGACCGGCCTGTCAGTGCACCAGTATCTGACGCAGATTCGCCTGGTCAGGGCGAAAGGGCTGCTTTCCCGTGGCGTAAACGCCTCACAAGTCGCCAGCGATGTAGGTTTCTTCGATCAAAGCCACCTGATAAAACACTTCCGCGCACACTTTGGCACCACGCCAGGCTTATTCGCTGCCGCCTCGGCCTGAGGTGCTCACGATCCCTTATCGCCACCGTCCCCCTGGACGGCATCGGACACGGCGCATGTCTGCTCCCCCATCGATAAGAACTGAATCTTTACTGCGTGGGGGTTTTGCCTGGGCTTACGATCATCCAGACCGCAAGACAGACGATCAGCGCGCCCATGCCGAAGCCTTCGCTCAGGGTTTCCCCAAGTACAAGGTAGCCCCACAACACGGCAAAGGGGGGAATTAAAAACGTGACGGTTAATGAACGCAGCGGACCAATATTGGCAATCAACCGGAAATAGAGAATATAGGCAAGGGCTGTGCACATCAGCCCAAGCGCGATAACGCTCGCCCAGACGCCGCCCTGTAGCCAGAAAATGGCAGGGCCATGGCTGATCGAACCGACAAAGAAAGGTAAGAGAAACAGCGTGGCGCCGAGCTGGCTGCCGAAGGCGACCATCTTTGGGTCCAGTCCCCCGCGCTGGCTTATCCAGCGACGCGTCAGAAAACCGGCCAGCCCGTAGCAGGCGGTCGCGACAAGACAGGCAATGACGCCCATGACAATACTGCCTGTTACGTCCGTTTTAGCTGTTGTCGTGATGATCATGATGCCAACGATTCCGGAAAGAACGCCGCCCCATTTGCGCAGCGTTAGCGTCTCGCCAAAAAAGAGGCCGCCGATTAACGCTCCCATCAAGGGGGTGGTAGCATTGAGGATGGCTGAATATCCCGCCGGCAAGCGCGTTGCCGCCAGGCAATACATCAGAAAAGGCAAGCCGGAGTTAATCACCCCGAGCATCAGCGCTACGCCAAATTTTCCCTCGAAGCGAAAAGTGGATTTCATCATAACCAGCAGACATGCCAGACCGATAGCGCCAAACAGAACGCGGAGAAAGGCCGTGGGGACTGCGCCAAATTCGGGGGCGGCAATACGCATAAACAGGAAACTGGCGCCCCAGATTGCGGCCAGCAAAACGAGTCGTGAGTAGTCAGAAGGACGCATGTGATAACCATGTGTTTCGTCAGCAGGTGGCAAAAAAACTAAAACGTAAACCCGGGACATGACAAGCAAGGATTTCTTCTATAATTAAGTTTTCCTAAATCATGGAATTGACGCGACGATGAAATTGCCACCTTTACATGCGCTTATGTGCTTTGAATCTGCGGCAAGACACATGAGTGTTAAGCGGGCCGCCGAGGAGTTATGCGTGACGCCCAGTGCCGTAAGCCAACAAGTGTCCAAACTCGAAGAGATGCTGCATTCACGCTTGTTCATTCGTGGCGCGCGGGCGCTGGAATTGACGACAGAAGGGCGTATTTATCTGCGTGCTATCCGTCCGGCATTTGACCAGATATCCGAAGCCACACAGCGTCTGATGGACGACGAGAAGCAAAACAGCATTACCGTCAGTTGTACCAGTGGTTTTGCTATTCAATGGCTGCTGCCGCGCCTGCCAGCGTTCGAGCAGCAAAATCCCGGCGTTGAAGTACAAATCAGTACCACAAATCGTCAGGTGGATCTGTTAACCGAAGGGATTGATTTTGCCATCAGACACGGTGCCGGAGGCTACCCAGGCCTGGAGGCCGAATGTCTGATCAACGATCGCCTTCTTCCGGTATGCAGCCCAACGCTTATTCCCGAAGGGCAAACACTGACCTCGCTGCTGGACCTGACCCAATTCACCCTGCTGCACGATGAACATCGCATGGACTGGGCCGTCTGGTTTAAGGCCGCCGGTATTGCACATGCCATTGAGGAAAAAGGGCCGGTATTTGTCGACTCGAATGGCGTACTGGAAGCGGCGATTGCCGGGAAAGGTATTGCGCTTATTCGAAGCACCCTTATTCGTGATGAATTAAAAAAAGGGCTGTTGATCAATCCGTTGCGCATCGCCATTGATTCGCTGCTGGCCTATTATCTGGTCTATGACGAATCGGCGCTGTTGCAAAAGATGAGTCGCAAATTCCGCGACTGGATTGTCTCCACCGCCAGTGCGGAGAGCAATGAATATTCAGCCTGAAAGACCAGCAACCCAGTCTTCACCATCAGGCAGTAAACCGTTGTATCTCTTAAGGGGAACAAGATGACCGGACGCCGTATTGCTATCGAGCAAAGTGATCCCACCTGGCCCGAGCGCTATCAGAAAGAAGCGTTATTATTACAACGCGTGTTATCAGATATACCTGTTGCTATCCACCATATTGGCAGTACCGCCGTTCCCGGCCTTCCGGCAAAACCCATCATCGATATCCTGCTGGAAGTGCCCTCGCTACATCTGCTGGATAAATATAACGACACCCTGCGCCAGGCGGGCTACACGCCACGAGGTGAGTATGGTATTCCGGGCAGGCGCTATTTTGTCAAAGGCGAGAATCAACGAACTCATCATCTTCATGCCTTTGAGCTGGGCAGCCAGCACACGCTAAGACATCTGGCATTTCGTGATTATTTGCGCCAGCACAGCGATATCGCTAAGGAATACGAAAGGGTAAAACGCGAGGCGGCAGAACACAGTGGAAACCTGTCTGAGCGCTACAGCCAGCTCAAAAATGACTTCATACAGCGCCATGAAGCGCTGGCGTTACGGGAAAAGTCACATCGTCAGCCGGGCTGATTCAGGTTATCGATAACGCGCATTGCACTCTTTTTAAGCAGCAAAAGCACCATGCCCATGCACGCCAAATGTGCACATGCCGATCCCTGATAGCCGACAGGGATCGCACATGTCACACTCACTTGCAAGATATCGATTATTTTTCAATAGAATATGAAATTTATCGTTGCCGCTCACCCAGTTGGCACGTTTCATGCCTCTCTAATATTGTTCAAGTAACTTTACTGATGTTCAAATCACTTTCAGAGAGCATGCCATGACACTGACCCGTTTGACTTTACCCGCCAGTCTGACACTGATATCTGCCAGTCTTTTTTGCTCTTCGGCGTTCAGCGCCGATCTGCTTGCAAGAGTCAAAGAGGCCAAAGAGATATCCGTTGCCACCGAAGCACGATATGCCCCCTTTGAATATGTCGATAACGGAAAAATCGTCGGCTACGACGTTGACCTGATGAACCACATTCTTGCGAAATCCCTGCCCGGCGTGAAAGTGAAACAGCTGGATCTGCCTTTCCAGGGCATCCTGCCGGGGCTGGATGCGAAGAAATTCGATTTTGTGGTCACTGCCGTTACCGTCAATAAACAGCGTATTGAGCACTTTGGCTTTACCGCCCCGATAGCGGAATCTACTGTTGCTCTGCTCAAAAGGGCGGGAGACGACGCGATCAAAACCCCGGATGACCTGAGCGGCAAAGTCGTGGGATCGCAGGCCGGTTCCGGTCAGTTGCAGGTACTGCAATCCTTCGACCAGGCGCTGCGCGCCAGCGGCAAACCGGGCATTAAAGAGATCAAACAGTATGTGGCCTTTGATGAAGCTTACGCCGATCTGGCCTCTCGCCGTCTTGACGGGGTCGCCCAGTCGCTTTCAAACCTGGGTCCGCTGATTAAAACCCGTCCGGGCGTATTTGCCACGCTCCCGGAAATGATCGGGCCGCAAACCTTCTTTGGTTGGGTAGGGCGTAAAGATGCTGACAGCGCCTCGCTGGTTAAGCTTATCAGCGACGGTATTATCGAAGCCAACCGCGACGGCACCATGAAGGCGCTGCAGCAGAAGTGGTTCGGCTTCACGATGACTGTACCGGCAACAGAAATGCCTGAACCGGCGCTGTGAGCAGTCAATGATGACGGATTTTATCGCGAGCTTTATCCACTGGCTTCCCATGCTGACGCAGGGGGCGCTCACGTCGACGGCGCTGTCCCTGACGGCGATGGTCGCCGGTTTTCTGGTGGGTATTGGCGTCTGGCAGATGTCGACAAGTCCGTTACGGATTTACCGCACGATGGCCCATGGATGGGTCAGTCTTTTCCGGGGCACGCCGGTGCTGGCGCAGTTGCTGCTCTGCTTTTATTTGCCCTCGCAGTTGGGTCTCGATATTCCTGGCTTTGTGGCCGCCGCGCTGGCCTTAACGCTGAACACGGCCGCATATCAATCGCAAATCCTCAGCAGTGGTTTCGCCAGTATTCACCCGGGGCAACTGGAGGCCGCGGCGATTTGTGGGCTGAGTCCACGGCAAATTTTGTGGCGTATTCAGGTGCCGCAGGTTGTCCGGGCAACGTTGCCGTCGCTGATTTCCGAACTGATTGATGTGATCAAAGCATCGGCGGTGGTGTCGGTTATCGCACTGACCGATCTGATGCGCGTGGGCCAGCAACTGGCGTCATCCACTTACCAACCGCTACAGGTCTATCTGGCTGTCGCCCTGGTCTATTTACTGCTGACCAGCCTGCTGGCGCTGTTGGGCCGCCAGGCGGAACGGCACTGGCAGAGGGAACAACGATGACCGAACTCATGCAATACCTGCCAGCGTATATTCAGGCGCTGGGTGTGACTCTGTGGCTAAGTTTGTGTGCCGCGTTCGGCGGTATGCTGCTGGGCTTTGCCTTGAACGGACTCTGCGGCAAACGTGGTCTGGCGTTTCGCCTGTGGCGTGTTTACGTGTGGGCTGTCCGGGGGACCCCGTTTTTGGCACAACTGGCCGTCATCTACTTTGGCCTGCCGTCTCTCGGCATCATGCTGAGCGCGGTTGAAGCCACACTGCTGTCGCTGATGCTGTATAGCGCCGCCTATTTCGGAGAAATTTTCCGCGCCGCGTGGAACAGCATCCCACCGGGACAACGCGAAGCGGCGCTGGCCAACAACATCTCGACGGTGCGCTGTTTCTGGCATATCGAGACACCGCAGGCTGTTCGTTTTGCGCTGCCGCTGTTAGGCAACCAGTTCATTCTGACCATTAAAGAGAGCGCCATCGCGTCAATCATCACCGTCCCGGAATTGACCATGACGACGAGTCAGATTGTCGCCAATACCTACAGCTATGTCTTGCCTTACGCCCTGCTGATCATCAGTTACTGGCTGCTGGCACAGGGCGTCAGTCTGAGCGTAAGAACACTGAGTCATGTACTACGAACCGGAGAATAATATGAGCAATACCTCTGCGCCGGTGCTCGAAATGCGCCATGTAGGCAAGTCATTCGCAAACCATGTGGTGCTGAATGACATCAATTTACGTGTCGATCATGGCGAGATAGTCACCCTGATTGGCCCGTCCGGTTCCGGAAAAACTACTGCGCTTCGCTGCATGAATTTTCTCGACGCGTACGACAAAGGCGACGTGCTGATTAAAGGGCAACTGCTCGGGTATTCCGGCACACAGCGCGGCCCGGCCCATGTCGACAGCGCCAGCCTGATTGCCGAGGTGCGTAAGCCACTCTCGATGGTGTTCCAGCAGTTCAATCTCTGGCCTCACATGACGGTGCAGGAAAATGTCGCCGCACCGCTGGTGCTGGGCAAAAAGATGTCACGGCAGGCGGCAAAAGCGGCGGCGATGGCCGCGCTGGATCGCGTCGGCATGGCGCAAAAAGCCGATGACTGGCCGGTGCGTCTGTCCGGTGGTCAGCAGCAGCGCACAGGCATTGCCCGCGCGCTCGCGCTCAATCCTGAGCTATTGCTGCTTGATGAGCCCACCTCGGCGCTCGATCCGGAGCGGGTGGAAGAGGTGCTGGATGTCATTCGAAGTCTGGCCGGGCAGGGCATGACCATGGTGATGGTCACTCATGAGATGGCGTTCGCCGCCCATATCTCGTCACGGCTGGTGTTTATGGCTGACGGCCACATTCTTGAAAGCGGTACGCCGCGACAGATGTTCACGCAGCCGAAAAGCGAGCGCCTGAAAAACTTTCTCGCACCGCTGTTTCGTCGTCCACTGCAAGTCGAAGAACTGGAGAAGTTACCATGAGGGAAACGAGTCTACAGGTCGCCCGACAGCTGGATGAAGACTGGCTGAACCATCTGCTGGCGCAGTTGGCCGAATTTGGCAAGTTAGCGGATGGCGGCGTCGATCGCCAGGCATTAAGTGAGGTGGAACTTGATGCACGGGCCTGGCTTATTGATCTCGCTCGTGAACTCGGTTGTGAAATATACCGTGACGCCGCCGCTAATTTATTTTTCCGTCGTCCGGGACGATTAGCCGTTTCGCCCGTCGTCACCGGCAGCCATATTGATACGCAACCGTCCGGCGGCAATTACGATGGCTGTTACGGTGTAATAGCCGGGCTGGTATGCCTGAAAGCGCTCAATGACGCGCAGGTTGTCACTGAACGTCCGGTTGAAGTGGTTATCTGGACTAACGAAGAGGGCAGCCGCTTTGCGCCTGGAGCGATGGGGTCCAGTGCTTTTGTTAACCCCGGGAAATTATCCGACCATCTTGGCGCAATGGGCGTGGATGGCGTCTTGTTTCGCGATGCGCTGGCACGGCATCAGACACGCTTTGCGGCAATCCCGCTGCGGCCGGACCGCGAGATGGCCTGCTTCCTGGAGTTGCATATTGAGCAAGGCCCGGTGCTCGAAAACCGCAATTTGCCGCTGGCCATCGTCAAAGGCATTCAGGGTGTGCGCTGGTACCAGGTGACCTGCCATGGGGTATCGGCCCATGCCGGGACCACACCGATGACGCTGCGCCAGGATGCGATGACCCTGGCCCGGGAACAGCTTGTTCACATTGAGCAGGCAATGGGGGATGCAACAGATGACGCGTTGCGTCTGACCTTTGGTCGCTGGCAGGTCACGCCGAATGCCATCAACACCATTCCGTCATGCGTGCGTTTTACCCTCGATTTCCGTCATCCATCGACAGAAAAGCTGGCGCAGCTCGACGCGCTGATGCGCTCGCTTTCGAGTGAACATGTCACCGTTGAGCCGCTATTAAATAAAGCGCCGGTCACTTTTGACGCCCGTATTAATCACATTCTGCAAGAGGCCGGAGAAGCGCTGGATATCGAGCATACGACACTGCTGTCGGGTGCCTTTCACGACGCCATGTATCTGGCCGAACTTTGTCCGACCAGTATGCTTTTTGTTCCCAGCCATCAAGGCATTAGCCATAACCCGGCTGAATATACCGATCCTCGCTCACTGGCAGCAGGTGCCCGTACGCTGGCCTGCGCGCTGACTGAGCTATCCCAATCACTTAAAGGAGTGACATCATGACTGCAACTGCACACTATCCAACCTGCTGCGAGAAAGACAATGGCGATGCGCTGGGGATCAACCCGACGGCAACATCCCCGATTTCAGTCGATGGCGCGCCAGTGTTAAATGAGCTGTATACCATCCCGCCACGCTGCGGACGCGCCGTTTTGCTGAAAAAAGGGCAGGTCATTAAGGTAATCAACACCCCAGGAAGTCAGGTGTGCGATACCTGGTTTTTTAACAGCAGCGATCTCAGCGAATTTGCCTCAATGGAGCATACCCGGGCCTTTATCGACAAAATCATCCCACAGCCAGGTGATGTGCTGGTGACCAACCAACGTCGCGCCATCGCCACGCTACTGACTGATACTTCGCCAGGCGTACATGACACGCTGATTGCCGCCTGCGATTTGTACCGTTATACCAATATGGGGATTACGGAGTACCACGACAGTTGCGCCGACAATATGCGGATGGCACTCAATGCGATTGGTCTGCGCGCCCGTGAAGTGCCGCAACCGCTTAATTTATGGATGAACACGCCGGTAAATCCTGATTATTCCATTTCCTGGTTGCCCACTGTCAGTAAAGCAGGTGATTATGTAGAGATTCGTGCCGAGCTGGATTGCGTGGTCGTCATGTCTGCCTGTCCACAGGACATCGTGCCGATTAATGGCTGCTCACCGAAAGAGATCCAATTCGTCGTTGTGGGATGATTTTTCTTGCCAGGCCTGCGTAACGCAGCCCTGGCAGACTTTAATGAAGCAGACAGATGAAAAAAAACGCTGACAACAAATCTACCGGAACGCCGCTGGGCATGCGACTGCGCCACGCCCGCCTGGTGCAAGAAATGACCCTTAAGCAGCTTGCACAAAAAGTGGAATGCTCGGAAAGTCTGTTATCCAAACTGGAAAATGATGCCGCTTCGCCATCGCTGGCGATGTTGCACCGTCTGGCAAAAGCGCTGGAGACCAGTATTGCCGACCTGATGGCCGATGACTGGACAGCCGATCAACCCGTCCTGAAACCTGAACAGCGAAACCGTAAGCGGTTTTTACAACGCAGTAAAAAAGGCGGCATTGAACTGGAGAACCTGACCTGGCATCACAAAGGCGGTTTACTGCAGGGCAACATTCATATTATCGAGCCGGGCGTCGCCAGTGATGGACTGATTGAACACCATGGCGAAGAGATGGGTTATGTGCTGGAAGGTGAGCTGGAACTGCGTCTGGGAGACGATGTCTGGACTCTGGCGCAGGGGGATTCGTTCTATTTCCCGAGCCAGATCCCGCATGGCTACCGCAATACCGGCACTGTGGTCGCCAGAGTGCTGTGGGTGAATACCCCGGTCACGTTCTAATCGCGCGATAAGACGAAAAAACCACGCCGTAGCGTGGTTTCGTTCTGGCGGGTGTTATTACAATCCGCGTTGTGCCATTTTTTTCGCAAGGTCAACCAGGCGGTTAGAGAAGCCCCATTCGTTGTCGTACCAGGCAAGAATTTTCACCAGATTGCCGCCAATCACCAAGGTGGAGAGGCCATCAATAATGGACGAGCGCGGGTCGCCCTGATAGTCGCTGGAGACCAGCGGTTCGTCACTGTAACCGAGAATCCCTTTCAGCGGACCCGCTTCGGCAGCTTTGCGGAACGCCGCATTCACTTCTTCGACTGTCACATCGCGTTTTAACGTCACGGTCAGGTCGACAATCGACACCACCGGGACAGGCACACGTAAGGAATACCCGGTAAGGCGGCCATCCAGTTCCGGGATCACTTTCCCCAGCGCTTTCGCCGCGCCACTGGAATACGGCACAATAGAGAGTGCCGCTGCACGCGCCCCACGCAGATCTTTCTCTGGCTGATCGTGCAGGGCCTGGCTGTTGGTGTATGCGTGCGTGGTATTCATCAGGCCGTGTTCAATACCGAAATTCTGATGCAACACCTGGGCGGCCGGGGCCAGACCATTGGTGGTGCAACTACCATTGCTCACAACGAAGTGGCGGGCCGGGTCGTAGTGCTGGTCGTTAACCCCCAGAACAATGGTCAGGTCATCATTTTTACCCGGAGCGGAGATAATCACGCGTTTCGCACCGCCGCTGCTGATATGGACCGCCGCTTTTTCGCGATCGGTAAAGAAGCCGGTAGCTTCAATCACAATGTCGACGCCAGCGTCACGCCAGGGAATATTTGCCGGATCGCGCTCGCTAAAGACCCGTACGGGCTGCCCGCCGACAATCAACTGGCCTTCGCCTGACTCAACAGGGACGGGGAGGGTGCCGAGGAGTGAATCGTGTTTTAACAGATGCGCCAGCGTTTTGCTGTCAGTCAGATCGTTAATTGCCACAATCTGAATCTCTTTATCACCCAGCGCAGCACGTAAAACGTTGCGACCGATCCTGCCAAAACCGTTAATACCGACCTTAACCATGATGAACTCCTTCTTATCTGATGTCTGAGTTCACTGTAGGTCGCCAGTGGTTTGGCGTAAATGACAAATAAGGATCACTTTACGCCATTTTGCGGCAATGGAAACGTTGACGATATTCACCGGGGGTCAGGTGCAACTGGCGTTCGAAAATCCGCCGTAAATTGATACTGCTGCCAAAGCCAGTCTCAGCGGCAATCTTGTCCAGCGTCTCATTGGTTTGTTCCAACCGATGACGCGCCGCGGCAAGGCGCGCCTCGGCAACGTAACGCGCGGGCGGGGCTCCCGTTTCACGGGTGAATACCCGAGTGAAATTGCGCGGACTCATTGCCGCACGTTCCGCAAGCTTGTCGACGGATAAATCCTCATCCAGATGCCCAAGGATCCAGCTTTGCAGGTCACTGATGGGGCCAACGCTACTGGCCTGCTGCAAATTGTAACGGCTGAACTGGAGCTGCCCGCCGGGACGGCGCAAATACATCACCATATTCTGGGCAACCTCCAGCGCGAGGCTAAAGCCATAATCGTCTTCAACCAGCGCGAGCGTCAGGTCAAAGCCCGAACTGACACCGCCAGAAGTCCAGACCGGCCCATCCTGAACATACAGAGGCCCGGCTTCGAGGGTAATCTCAGGAAAGCGCGTTTGCATGGTTTCCAGCAGTCGCCAGTGGGTGGTTGCTCTTCGTCCATTGAGCAAGCCCGCCTCGGCCAGCAACATCGCGCCACCGCAAATAGAGACCACCCGTCGCGCATGGGGGGCGGCAAGGCGTAGCCAGTCGACCACCGCAGTGCCTTCGTATTCATCCTCGCCGCGTCCGGTAATCATGATGGTATCCCACGGCTCACGCGGGTCGATTTCATGCAAACGGCTATCGGCGAGCAGGTTCAACCCCGATTGACCGTGGATGACCTGGTGAGGTTGGGTGGTGGCGAGCGTAAAGCGGTAACGCGGTTGTGAGAGGCCATCCGCGTGCAGACGATTAGCCTGCATCAGAATGTCGGCGATACCGGCGGCTTCAAACAACATGCCGCCATCAGGAACAATTATCAGGAGTGTTTTCATGTCCTGAAAAGTACGCCTATTACAATTTAAGTCAACATGTGCAAGTGGGATAACATCAGTGAATGCCAGGGGGTACCGTCATTCAATTGCTTCTTTCACGCAGAGAATCAATCACTACCATCATATTGAACGCGTCTGGATTTTTAATTGCTTTCTCCAGACTCGGTTATGCAAAGCGTAGCAAATGGAACGGACAAACATCCTGGTATTCAGGCAACTGAGACTTAGAACAATTGATAAAAAACCAATGATAGCCCCAAGCAATTTTGCTCGATAGTTTCCATCGACTGACACGAGTGTTGCCAGGAGAACAATGACTGAGGCTGCAAACGTCAAAAATATTATGAGTAGAAACAGCTTAAGGCCTGACTCATATCCTCGAAATGCAGCCAACATCGATACAATGATTGCAACGCAAAATATGGCCAGTGAGGGAAGAATACCTATAAAAATATGCTTTTCAGGAAAGTCTAACCAGTTGAAAATAGCCAGCCAAAGAGGGGCCTGTTGCATTGTGCAACTTATCAGGGCGAAAAACATGCTAAAAACCATAGGAATGCCTACAGTATGCCATCCAACTGGAGACCCGAATCGATCCATCAATCGATCTTTTAGAAATTCAAGCTGATTGCAATCATTCGTTTTGATCTTTTTATTCGTAATGACACTAAGCGCTAGTGCTTTTTTTATATACTTTAACATTTTTATTATTTCTATAATACATTATTGGATTGAGAATGATTGAATTAAACCAATGACATATTGACCGGACCGGGTAATATTCTGAGGATTCCTAATGGTTCCAGAAATTGCACTTCCTGCAAAAGCCGATGAATTACTTAACGCCTTGGCTAATTCTCTTTGTAGCATATGATGCAATGCATCCGTAGGAAAATATTTAGGATAAACACCAGCACTCATCGCAGCTTTAATTCCTGAATTAGATATACCTGGGTTATTGTGGCGGATAATTTCTATAGTCATTCGTTTACGTTCAGCTCGACTCAAACTCGTAAGCCATTGAATCACACTTGCCGATGATGCTTTTTTCATGCGCAGGTAGATTTCGATGGAGCCTTTTAACCCTGCGCCAGCACCAGCAAGAGAAATGAGGTCTAAAGCTGTACTGGTCATTGTGTACCATTCCTGAGTATCAAGCCATGCGACGCTTTCTTCATTCCCCGAGCCAATCAAATACAGACGAACTAAGCCCGCGCCACACTGTAACCCAGTGGCTATACCACCGGCGGCGATAATGCCAAGGACGAATCCAGATGATCCAGCCGAAATTGGGATAGCCGCCGTCGCCCCCATAGCGATAATCATTGTCACGACAGCAGCACCACATGAAATAACAGTTGATGAAATTTCAGTTGTTAATGATGGAGCCTGCAGGGCATTAGCGATTGGTTGCGTTGCGCCACTGACACCAGGTGACGTGACTTTCGTAACGATAACATGACTTACAGTGCTCTGATTTGGTGTAGCTATTCGTCGAGAAGGTCTAACTAACCATTGACGTTGGCCATCGGAATAAATAATCCCAACTTGATTAAAGTCTCTGGTGCAATCCAACTGGTTGGCCAATGAAGTGAAATTAACATCTGATCCAGAAGCCAGACCAAGACTTCGGGCAAGGCCATAATCAGGAAGCTCGTTAGGATGTTGTCCCGGAAAGGTCATCGATTTCCTCCATGAGTGTTGAATGACATTCGAATCGATAATAATGGTGAGAACTTATCAAGACAGCTATAAAGATAGTCACAAGTAGTAGCAAGAGCAAACAGATATAACGTCACAAGTCAGCCACCAGAGTTAATTTCATGGCGAAATATAAGTTGTGGTAATGCTAAATTGACGACCTTATCTGCGCCGGACGACAGATAAAAAACAGGGCGATGGCGCTTAATAATGGAAATACCGCCAGTTGCAACCAGGGATAGATGGCATCGGTGGAGGGCGTTAACGCCCGGTCGAGCTGGCTGCCCAGCAGGAAATTGCCTGCCAGCACCGCAATACCGCCTGCGGTTGCCAGTGCGCCGTAGTGCGCACCCAACATGGACGGCGTGGCGAACTGTGGGATCATATCTTTTGCTGAGGGCACCAGTAACATCTGCCCCATGGTCAGCAGTGTAACAAAACAGGCGGCGGGCAACAGGCGAAGCCAGCTGTCCGGGGGCGTCGATGCGGCGAACAGGGCGACGCTCAGAAATGACGCGGACACCAGCAAAAAGCCACAGGGCAATATTCGTATTGCGCCAACACGCCGGGCAAAGCGGGCGAGGGGAAGTTGAAACAGAATAACCAGCCCCGATGCCAGCATAAACAACGGGCCTAAATCCTTCTCGCTGCCGCCGGCGCGGGCAATCTCCACCGGCAGAGCCAGGTATAGCTGGTTGTAGCTCAACAGCCATGAACTATAGGCGATGATGAACGCCACAAATCGCGGCTGACGAAAGGTAGTCCACCATGGCGTAATATGCAGCGCCGCCTGGCGCGGCGGATGACGTGGCAGGCAAAAATGTAATACGCCAAGCGCAACGATAA
This sequence comes from Phytobacter ursingii, assembly GCA_901456055.1. Classification (GTDB taxonomy): domain Bacteria; phylum Pseudomonadota; class Gammaproteobacteria; order Enterobacterales; family Enterobacteriaceae; genus Phytobacter; species Phytobacter ursingii. Next base: position 9,091 of record CABDWT010000017.1, on the reverse strand, counting down.
ACACTGCGGCCCCCGCCAGGGCTACCTGTCGAAATCCCAGTCCGGCAAGGACGGAACCCAGAACAGGACCGAGCACCGCGCCAAGTTCGCCGCAAACGGCAAAGAGCGCGAACCATTCCGCGCGGTTGCGCTTGCCGCTCGCCTCACTGTCCGTGCCCGCCTTTGCCAGCAAGGCTTCTATGGACGGAGAGAAAAGGGCGCCGCCGATGCCTGTCAGGCAAGCGCCAAGAATAATGGGCGCGATGCTGTCACCCAGCGCCAACAGCAGATACCCCACCACCCGAATAACGCAGCCGCAGAGGATAATGCTGCGGGCGCCGAATCGGTCGGAAAGCGCACCGCCAACGATAAACATGCCTTGTTGTGAAAAGGTTCTTAACCCCAGAATCAGGCCGATCATCCCGCCGGAAAGCAGCATGTCATCACGAAGAAAAATCGCCAGAAAGGGAACGACAGCGTAAAAACCGATATTGAAGACAAACTGGCTGCCCAGTAACACGGGCGGCCAGAGATGTGTGGCGGGGCGGAGTAAATGCATCCAGAGAGTCTTTTTCAGATAAGGAAGTGAATATGCTTCTTGCCATGAAACGCCGAGATCTCAATACGCGTTTTCACCCGGAAGACATCCCAGAGTAACGCTTCGGTCAGAATCTCCTGCGGCGTGCCTGTGGCAATGACCTGGCCCTGTTGCATAACAATCAATGCGTCACAGAACATCGAAGCATGATTAAGATCGTGAATAGCGACAATACTGGTCACCGGCAATTCACTGATCAGCTTCATTAATTGCAGCTGGTGATGGATATCCAGGTGATTGGTCGGCTCATCCAGGAGGATCTCACTCGGTACCTGAGCCAGTGCCCGGGCGATATGCACGCGCTGACGTTCACCGCCGGATAAACTCAGCCATCCCTGATCGCTTTTTCCGAGCATATCAACCCGCTCAAGGGCGGCGTTTACTGTCTCATCATCATGGGACGTCCAGCCAGAGAAGGCGGAATGGTGCGGAATGCGTCCCAGTTTTACCACATCGCGAACCCGCATATTGGACTCGGTCATCCCGTGTTGTTCGACAAAGGCAATACGACGGGCAAGCTGCTTTTTTGGTAAGCGGGCTATGTTGTTACCATCCAGGGTTACCGTACCTGCATCCGGTCGGCGTAAACCGGCAAGAATACGCAGTAACGAGGATTTTCCTGAACCGTTCGGGCCAAGTAATCCCACCGTTTGGCCACGGGAGACAGACAGTGAGACATTATTCACGATAGTTTTCTTCGCTATCTTCCAGGTAATGTTTTCAGCAGTGATGCTCATTACTTATTCCTTGAACGATAGATAATGACGGCAAAGAAAGGGACGCCAACCAGCGCAGTGACCACGCCAACCGGCAAGCTCTGCGGCGCGATCAGCATCCTTGAGGCGATATCGGCAAGCACCATCAGGATCGCGCCTGCCAGAGCACTGGCAATCAGCAACGTACGGTGAAGCGGGCCAAAGAAGAAGCGCATCATATGCGGTACAACCAGACCGACAAAGCCTATCGATCCAGCCATACTGACAATGGTGGCGGTCATCAGCGCGGTGGCTGTAAAGAGGATCAACCGAACCACAGGGACATTGATGCCAAGGGATGCCGCGGCATCGTCACCAAAGGTAAAGGCGTCGAGCGCGCGGGAGTAAAAAAGGCATACCGCAAGGCCAAGCAGCACGACGACCAGCGCCAGCTGAAACTCCGGCCAGCGAACACCGCTAAAACTGCCAAGCAGCCAGAACATGACATCCCGTGCCTGTTGTGCGCTGGCGGAGGTGCTAATGGTATAAGCCGTGATTGCGTTGAAAAGTTGCGATGCCGCCACGCCCGCCAGAATAGTCCGCTCATTACCGCCGCGTGCGCCGTTAGTAAGAAAAGCGACAAAAGCGAAAGCGGCAAACGCGCCGGCAAATGCGCCGGCAGAAAGGGAGACAGCGCCAGTACCAACGCCGAGGACCACGACAGACACGGCCCCCGTTGATGCGCCCGCCGATACCCCCAGTACATAAGGTTCTGCCAGTGCATTTTTCAGCAGACTTTGCAAAACGGCACCACAAATCGCCAGCCCCGCACCACAGCAGGCCGCGACCAGCGCACGGCTGAGACGGAAATCCCAAATCACACTTTCATGAATGCGGCTGAGTGGCACCTCGGTGAGTCCGGCTTTGTTGGTCAGCGCATAAAACACACTGCTGAGTGGAATGGACAGTTCGCCGACACTGACGCCTGTGGCAATTACCAGCAACAGAAGGATCAGCGCGAGTACCGTCGATGTGGTGAGTATCAGACCCTGACGGGCCTGTTGTACTGCGCAACTCATCAATTCAGTCCTATTTTTCTGAGCTGTTCGGCAATCTGTTCAGCGCCATAAATGGTACGAATCGTCGGGTTCATCGCCTGGCCGTCCATCACGACAATGTGACCTTTTTTAACGGCATCAAGCTGACTTACCGCCGGATCGCTTTTCAGGAATTTAATTTTTTCTTCGGCGTTATCCAGCGCCCAGCGGTTGCGGTCAAGACTGGAGACCACGATGACATCGGGGTTAGCGGCGATGATGCTTTCCCAGCCAACCGTTGGCCATTCGGTTTCTGAGGTAATGGCGTTATGGCCGCCAAGGACATTTGCGATAAATCCTGACGCACTGTTCTTGCCACCAACATAGGCGTCAGCAGACGGGGAGGAACTGGAGAACCAGAAAACAAACGAGAGGTCTTTTTTGTTTTTACTGAACTCGGCACGCAGATTATTTTCCCGTTTTTTGAAATCCGCAATCAGCGCATTGCCGCGATCTTCAACATTAAAAATAGTCGCGAAATCCATAATTTCCTGGTAAAGGAAACTCATATCCCACAGCTTCTGGCGGCTTCCGTACATATCGCCAACGCCTTTTTTGGTGGCGCACATTCCGGGAGACATATAGCTGTTAACACCCACAGTGGTGAGATCTTCGCGTTTGGCGACCTTGCTCTCTGGCCCCAGCAATAAAGGGATCTGGGCAGGGACAAAGTCCGGATTTTGCGCGAGAATGGATTCCAGTGTCGGGATTTCAACGGTCAGATTTTTGATTTTGCTGTTTTTTTCCGCAAGTGATGGCAACACTTTTGTCGGCCAGAATGCGCTGGCAACCACGTTATCCTCCAGGCCAAGCAACAGAAGGATCTCAACGGTGTTTTGACCCAGCGCGACGACGCGCTCAGGCGCTTTGGTGAATGTTTCTTTGTATCCGCAGTTTTCGATGGTGACAGGGTAGGTGGTAGCAAACGCGGAACTGACCGAAGCGAAAACCAATCCTAAAGCACTGATGACCTTTTTCATGTAACGCTATCCTTCGTTAGCGAGTTTCCTGGCCGGAAACGGGTAAAAACGTAAATGAGAATTAATAACAAGGCGCGGTTTTATACAATGCCAACGATAGGGTGTCAACGGTAATGGTAATCATTTGTTATTAATACATTTTTAAGGACTAAGAATTTGGATTAAAGCACACAAGAATTCATACGCGGCGATTAGGCCATCAGAACACCAATACAGGCCATGATTGCCGGTCTGAAACGCATCGGGTTCGGCCTGGAACAGTGAATAAGGGAGATCGGGATGACAAGAGAATTGCTGGCATTGCTCATACACAACGAGCAGAAACTCCATCATAGAGAAACGCGAAGTCAGAGGTCATCACTGGAAAAATTGCTGCATCAAGATTTTTTTGAAATTGGTCGTTCAGGCCAGCGATACGACAGAGAGCATGTCATCAGTGCATTAATAGTGGAAACCAGCGGTCAGGAAATTCACTCCAGTGATTTTGCATTGTCAGTGCTGGATGACACGTGCGTGTTATTAACGTACCGGAGTTATACAGTTGACCAGCAAGGCGGCATCGGTCGTCAGACATTGCGAACATCACTTTGGGTGAAGAGCACAAACGAACCAACTGACTGGCAGATGCGATTTCATCAGGGAACACCGCAGATGCCTGACACAACAAGCGCAAGTGACAGAGACTGTAGCTAATGCGTAAAGGCTGCGTCATGGTGTTGGCAAACCGGCATTTAAAGGCCGGAAATGGACAGGACAAGGATGACCAAAGAAAGCCGGATTCTGTCTGATTCCATGACAGTGCGCATAATGTATATTATGTTAAATGATGCTGATTGTTCACTGACTTCCTGACCTTAGACGGTTTACATAAAATCATAGGGTTAAGTGCCCCCCTTCATCTTTCGTTTGCCAGCCTCCCGTCTAAAATCGATTACCTGAAAGTGGCGGCTCCCCGTCGCGTCCGGGCTTGAAGATTGCGTCGGTGTGGTTATCCGTCGTAATCCGCGCTTTCGCCAGAATAAAAGCCGTATCGAGACTCTCTGGATCCCGATCGGCCACCCTTTCTGTCCCGGAGCCACTCCCTGATATCCTTCCCGCCGCAGAAAAGCGCGAGAAACTATCGGGGAGTCTTCAGGTAATGACTCCGGCGCTGATTCCCGTTTACTTGCTGCGGCATTTATTTGTGACGGAGGAACGAAATACCCCGAGCATAGATGAATAAATTTCTCATTAATCTCACCGAAAACCCCTATAGTGAGGAAACTTCTGACATGCCACGTAAAAGGAACAATATATGTTGAAAAGGATACACTGGACTTGACCGTTGAACATTTCACATAAAAATAACACAGTCCGGTTTTTAATTTAGTGCCAATACAATATTTATAAGTGCCACTGTAGCGTAAATTATTCGACAAACAGCATTAATCGTCCACACTATTAATGTCATTTCCCAATGACACCGACCAACTATGTAAGCTCCACTAATCATCTTTTAAACAAGGAGTTATTATGGAAGTCTATATGGGTACAATTCTTCCCTTTGCATTTAACTACCCTCCATATGGTTTCGCTTTATGCTATGGGCAACAATATAGTGTTGGACAATATCAAGCCCTGTATTCATTACTGGGTATATTCTATGGCGGTAATGGCACCACGACATTTAACCTGCCAAACCTGTCTGGTCGAATGCTTATTGGCAGCGGGCCGGCACAAACCGATATCAATATGCCCGCGCATAATGTTGGCGCTAAAGGTGGCAACAGTATCGCCGCATTAACAACCGCAAACATGCCTATGCATACCCATGGCACAAGCAACCTGAAGGCACAACTACTGGCTGGCGGCACCCCTGTACCCGCTACTCCGGCAAGCAAGCCATCAACCCAAGCGTCATTTATTGGCGCATCAGGTGGAGGTACCGGACTGGCCAATATTTGGTCCAGCACACTGTCCGATCCTGTGAGCGTTGGCGGTATGGGCATGAGCGGAAATCTTGACCCTGCAGGAGCAAACGCACCATTCTCTGTTATGAACCCATTTCTGGCTATCAATTTCTGTATTGCCATCGAAGGACTGTATCCGCCTCATAATGACTAAAATACCTGGATGAAATTATGCTGAAAGATATTTGCAGCCACAACTTTACCCCATTCATTGGGCAATCCTGTGTCATGTATGCAGATAATGGTATGGCATTGCCTTTACTGGTTAAAAAGGTAATATTAAAACCAAATGCACAAATACCTACGCAACGAAATCAATCACGTGAACCCTTTCTGGTAGAACTGCAGGGGCCCGCCAATACGTTACTGGTGAATGCTTTTGGTATTTTACAATTGCCTGAGTCGTCGGACCATCATGGGTTAAAAATAGAGGGCATCAGTATTAATCGCATACTGGATATGGGAAGAGATCCTGCATACAGTTATTTTCAGCTTATTTTTAATTAGCGTACAGGCGCAGAAAAAATCTGCGCCTTTCAGTGCTGCTGTTTTAATGGATACCACACCCATTTATCCACCATCAAATCTTGCTCCTCGCGCTGGAGAACCCCAGCGCTAAATATAAACGACGAGCCGTCGGCAACTGTCGACGGGGGTTCGCCTTCTGATTGAGTTCATACAGGAAATAGATGTAACATCTCCCACGGGACAGAGGCTCAAACGGTGCGTCGTGTTCTATCGTCTCGTAGCGGCAATCAGAAAATCAATCAGTGCCTTCACTCTTTTGGTTTTACCCGCGTTTTTTGGGTAATAGAGATACACTGGCGGATAGGTTTTCCAGTAACTCTCCATCACGGGTATAAATTGCTCCCTATCGGGCTGTAACCGCCAGATGGGTTCAAACAAGCGCCCAATTCCCAGCCCATTACGGATCCCGTCAGCCATTACGTCAATATCATTGCTGATTAACTGTCCGGGCATCTCAACAGTCAATTGCTCTCCATGGTCGTTGAGAATCAACGGAAGTATGCGATTGTTAGTCACAAAACGGTAACCAATCAGTTGGTGATGACTGAGATCTGCTGGCACCTCAGGGGTACCATGATTGGAGAGATACGCTGAGGATGCATATAACCCTTCACGAAAGGGTTTCATTAACGGCCGTGCCACCACCCCGCCCTCCAGAATATCGCCAAAACGGATGCCCAGATCAAAACGCGCTTCGATAATATTCACAGTACCGTCATAGACCGAAATTTCCAGCCGTATCCCCGGATATTGCTGACAGAATTCCGCCATTGCAGGCTTAAGAATTAACAGATAAGCAAAGCGCGAGAGCGTAATTCGCACCACACCAGAGGGTTCCTGGTTCTGGTCACGAATACTTTCAAGCGAATTTTCCAGCGATTCAACCGCCGCTGCGGTCTGTTCCAGCAACAGTTGACCACTTTCTGTCAGCTCAATACGACGGGTCGTACGCACAAAAAGCGGATGACCAATATGCTCTTCCAGCAGTTTAAGTGCATTGCTGACGGAAGGCGGCGTAATTTCCAGTTTCCGTGCGGCTGCCGAAATATTGCCCTCACGCGCAATGCTTTGAAAGATGCGTATCTGATTATAAAGGGCGTTATTCATCATATTTTCCTTAAGTAATCTACGACTGATTATTAAGTACAGCCTAAAGATGCTTAAGTCAATGGCACTCTAATCTTCCAAAAATGCGCCTTTTATACTTGAGTCTCTTACCACAATAGCCTGAGATCAGGAGACGATAATGCGAATTTTATGTCTGGATATTCCCGCGGCGGGTGCATCGCTGGAAAAATATGCTCCGCACCGTGACGCGGAAGTACTGCACGCCTGGGAATTGTATAAATCCGGCTTCATTCGCGACATCTACTTCCGTCAGGACAGACCTGGCGTCGCTATTTTTCTTGAATGTGCCTCTGTCGATGAAGCGATGAGCGTAATGGCCGAATTCCCTTTGGCAAAAGCAGGATTATTACGCTTCGAGTGCATTCCGCTTGGCTCTTTTATTAACTGGGAAAGTCTCTTCGCCGCTGAATTCAAAAAATAACACGAGATTCACCTCAACAAGCGAGCCAATGCCTGGTTCTGGAACGAAACATTATTAGTTTTGGTCTAAAAGTGATTGAGTCTTTACTACCCTAAAACAAATAATGCTGTCACTCTATACTGGGTTAAATATTCATCAACACTGTATAACTTCTTGAAATGAAAAATATCCTTATTGTTTCCGGTCATCCAGAGCTTACCCATTCCGTCGCCAACGCCACCATCCTTGATGAGGTGGCGACCGTCCTGCCCGATGCTGAAATTCGTCGTCTGGACTGGCTCTATCCTGACGGCAAATTAAACATCAATGCGGAGCAGGAAAGCCTTCTCAAGGCCGATGTCATTGTCTGGCAGTTTCCTTTTTCCTGGTATGGGCTACCGGGGTTAATGAAACAGTGGCTGGACGAGGTCTTTGTTCATGGCTTTGCGCATGGCTCAACGGCAAAACTGGGCGGTAAAAAGCTGATCCTCTCCTTCACAACGGGGGCGCCGCAGGCAATGTATACTGTCGACGGTTTCTTTGGCCACACCATTGAGGAGTACCTCATTCCGTTCGGGACGACGGCAAGGCTGTGCAACCTTGAGATGATGGCGCCGGTTTATACCTGCGGTATCAGCTACGCTGACAGAGATGCCGAGAAAATCGCCGGGCAAAAAACGCTTGCCCGGGAGCACGCTTCAAGGCTGGTCGATCTGCTCAATACTATTCGTGAATAATCCAGAAGGAAAATAACGATGCAGTATACCCGGCTCGGTAAACGTGACGTGATTGCAGCGGCGGTCATGTCGCTCGTCATTTCTGATTTTGTACATGCTGAGGAAACAAGAGGTAAGCGATGATGAAAATCGAACCTTCGGCCCTTTCCGAGGCTGATATCCGCCTGGTCTCACCGGCTCTGGCGCGCTTTGGCCGTGAAGCGATTACGGGGTCTGAGGGCCAATGGAACGAAAACGTACGCTAAGGAAATAACCAATTGTTATAATTGATATTATTCATTCTTCTCTATGAACTGAAAGCCCGCACTAAGCAATGTTTTAGCCTCAAATGACTTTTTTACCTACCCAACTAACGTAACGATCGCACATCAGGTCGTTTTTCAACCGCATAGTGACACCTGCACTCACATGCGAGAAAACACATATGATTTTGACTTCTTGTTTTGGTGGAGAGACAATACCCATTCATAGCAGGAGTACATAATGCCAGAAATTGCATCCCTACAACTTTTCAAAATACTATCTGATGAAACCCGCCTGGGTATCGTGCTACTGCTCAGGGAGATGGGGGAGCTGTGCGTATGCGATCTCTGCACAGCGCTGGAACAATCACAACCCAAGACCTCCCGCCATCTGGCGATGCTTCGGGAAAGTGGCCTGTTGCTGGATCGCAAGCAGGGGAAATGGGTTCATTATCGCTTATCCCCGCATATTCCTTCCTGGGCTGCCCTGGTGATTGAGCAGGCCTGGTTAAGTCAACAGGACGACGTACAGGCCATCGCCCGTAAGCTGGCATCGGCCAACTGCTCTGGCAGCGGTAAGGCTGTTTGTATCTAAAAATTTTGCCTGTACATATATGTTTTTACGAATATGAGGTGTTAAAGATGAAAATGTTAACGGTGTTTGATCCGGCGATGTGCTGCAGTACCGGCGTTTGTGGTTCAGATGTCGATCAGGTTTTGGTCAATTTTTCTGCTGATGTGCAATGGCTGAAAGGGCG
>CABDWT010000016.1 GCA_901456055.1 Phytobacter ursingii | reverse complement strand
TGCTGTTGTAATTTCAGCAATAACTGGCTGAGGTAAAGAGGCAAACTATTATCCTCAAGAATGGTACTCAGTCGGCTAATAACGGCAGCTCCTCGGGGAACGCTAATGCCAAATTCCAGCAGAAAAGCATGCATTTGATTGGTTGTTTTTACCTTATCCTGAACCAGGGATTCACGGACACGATGCAGAGCCCGCATTGCCTGCTGAGATTCCGTTCTGGGCTGCACAAAACGCATAGACGGACGCGATGCAGCTTCACAAATAGCTTCGGCGTCGACAAAGTCGTTTTTATTGCTTTTAACGAACGGGCGGACAAATTGTGGTGATATCAGCTTTGGGGAATGCCCCAACTCTTCCAACTTGCGTGCCATAAAGTGAGAACCGCCACAGGCTTCCATTGCGATGGTTGTAGCGGGGCATGTCGCCAAAAATTCGATCAACTTTGGCCGGGTAAATTTTTTACGGTAAACAGCCTTCCCGCGACGATCCTGGCAATGAATATGGAAAGAGTTTTTACCCAGATCGATACCAATGAGCGCAATGTTTTCCATGATAGTTCTCCGAATGAAAGCCTGTCCTCAGCATAGTACCGGGAAGGAGGGAGTGACCATCTCATTAAATAAAGCACGCTAAGCTGTGGAAGCCCCTGCCAAGCTCGTTCCACCTTGCAACGACGCAATCAGCGGACACGAAACATTCCCCTGCCGCGAATGGCAGGCGCACACCAGGTCAGACAGCACAGCCTCCATGCGCGCCAGGTCAGCCATCCTCTCGCGCACGTCCTTGAGCTTGTGCTCGGCCAGGTTGCTGGCTTCCTCGCAATGGGTGCCATCCTCCAGCCGCAGCAGCTCGGCGATCTCATCCAGGCTGAAGCCCAACCGCTGGGCTGATTTCACGAAGCGCACCCGCGTTACATCCGTCTCGCCATAGCGGCGAATGCTGCCGTAAGGCTTGTCCGGTTCCGGGAGCAAGCCCTTGCGCTGATAGAACCGGATGGTCTCCACATTGACCCCGGCCGTCCTGGCGAAAACGCCAATGGTCAGGTTCTCCAAATTGTTTTCCATATCGCTTGACTCCGTACATAACTACGGAAGTAAGCTTAAGCTATCCAATTCAGATTCGAAAGGACAAACGTATGTCTGAACCTCAAAACGGGCGCGGCGCGCTCTTCACTGGCGGGCTGGCCGCCATCCTCGCCTCGGCTTGCTGCCTCGGGCCGCTGGTTCTGATCGCCTTGGGGTTCAGCGGCGCTTGGATCGGCAACTTGACGGTGTTGGAACCCTATCGCCCCATCTTTATCGGCGTGGCGCTGGTGGCGTTGTTCTTCGCCTGGCGGCGCATCTACCGGCCGTCAGCCGCCTGCAAACCGGGTGAGGTTTGCGCGATTCCCCAAGTGCGAGCTACTTACAAGCTCATTTTCTGGGGCGTGGCCGTGCTGGTTTTGGTCGCGCTCGGATTTCCCTACGTCGTGCCATTTTTCTATTGATCACAGGAGTTCACCATGAAAAAGCTGCTTTCCGCCCTTGCCCTCGCTGCCGTTGTTGCCCCCGTGTGGGCCGCCACCCAGACCGTTACGCTGTCCGTACCGGGCATGACCTGCTCGGCCTGTCCGATCACTGTCAAGAAGGCGATTTCCAAGGTCGATGGCGTCAGTAAAGTTGACGTGACCTTCGAGACGCGCGAAGCGGTGGTCACCTTCGATGATGCCAAGACCAGCGTGCAGAAACTGACCAAGGCTACCGAGGATGCGGGCTACCCATCATCAGTCAAGAACTGATCATGAAAGACCCGAAGACACTGCTGCGGGTCAGCATCATTGGCACAACCCTCGTGGCGCTGTGTTGCTTCACCCCTGTTCTGGTCATTTTGCTCGGTGTGGTCGGCTTGTCCGCGCTGACCGGCTATCTGGACTATGTGCTGCTGCCTGCGCTGGCGATTTTCATCGGCTTGACCATCTACGCCATCCAACGAAAACGCCAAGCCGATGCCTGCTGCACCCCGAAATTCAATGGAGTAAAAAAATGACCGAAATCACCGTGAATGGCATGACCTGCACATCCTGCGCCACCCATGTCAAAGATGCTTTGGAAAAGATTCCCGGCGTGAATGCCGCTGTGGTGTCCTATCCAGAAAGCCGCGCGCAAGTCATGGCAGACACCGCCGTGAGCCACAACCAACTGCTGGCCGCCATCGCCGCATTGGGTTATCAAGGCTCGATCCGGGTTGGTGATTTCAAAGATGAACCAAAAATCCGTGATGCACTTGAGGGCGCCGGTTTGCATATCGCCATCATTGGCAGCGGCGGGGCCGCGATGGCGGCGGCGCTGAAGGCCGTCGAGCAAGGCGCGACGGTCACGCTGATCGAACGCGGCACCATCGGCGGCACCTGCGTCAATATCGGCTGTGTGCCGTCCAAGATCATGATCCGCGCTGCCCATATTGCCCATCTGCGCCGGGAAAGTCCGTTCGACGGCGGTATTGCGGCAACTGTGCCTGCGATTGACCGCAGCAAACTGCTGGCCCAGCAGCAGGCCCGTGTCGATGAACTGCGGCACGCCAAATACGAAGGCATCCTGGACGGCAATCCAGCCATCACCGTTTTGCACGGTGAAGCGCGTTTCAAGGACGACCAGAGCCTGGTCGTCCGTTTGAACGAGGGTGGCGAGCGCGAGGTAACGTTCGACCGCTGCCTGGTCGCCACCGGTGCCAGTCCGGCCGTGCCGCCGATTCCGGGCCTGAAAGAGTCACCCTACTGGACTTCCACCGAAGCGCTTGTCAGCGACACCATTCCCGCACGCCTGGCCGTGATCGGTTCGTCGGTGGTGGCGTTGGAACTGGCGCAAGCCTTTGCCCGGCTCGGCAGCCAGGTCACGATCCTGGCACGCGGCACCTTGTTCTTCCGGGAAGACCCGGCCATCGGCGAGGCCGTGACAGCCGCTTTCCGCGCCGAGGGCATCGAGGTGCTGGAGCACACGCAAGCCAGCCAGGTCGCCCATGTGAACGGCGAATTCGTGCTGACCACCGGACACGGTGAATTGCGCGCTGACAAGTTGCTGGTTGCCACCGGTCGGGCACCGAATACGCGCAGCCTCGCGCTGGACGCGGCGGGGGTCACTGTCAATGCGCAAGGGGCCATCGTTATCGACCAAGGCATGCGCACGAGCAACCCGAACATCTACGCGGCCGGCGACTGCACCGACCAGCCGCAGTTCGTCTACGTGGCAGCGGCCGCCGGCACCCGTGCCGCGATCAACATGACCGGCGGCGACGCAGCCCTCAATCTGACCGCGATGCCGGCAGTGGTGTTCACCGACCCGCAAGTCGCCACCGTGGGCTACAGCGAGGCGGAAGCGCACCACGATGGCATCGAGACCGACAGTCGCACGCTGACACTCGACAACGTTCCGCGAGCGCTTGCCAACTTCGACACACGCGGCTTCATCAAGCTGGTCATCGAGGAAGGTAGCGGACGGCTCATCGGCGTGCAGGCGGTGGCCCCGGAAGCGGGCGAACTGATCCAGACGGCGGTGCTCGCCATCCGCAACCGCATGACGGTGCAGGAACTGGCCGACCAGTTGTTCCCCTACCTGACAATGGTCGAGGGGTTGAAGCTTGCGGCGCAGACCTTCAACAAGGACGTGAAGCAGCTTTCCTGCTGCGCTGGATAAAAAAAGGAGGTTTTCAATGAGCGCCTACACCGTGTCCCGGCTGGCCCTTGATGCCGGGGTGAGCGTGCATATCGTGCGCGACTACCTGCTGCGCGGATTGCTGCGTCCGGTGGCGTGCACCCCGGGCGGCTATGGCCTGTTCGATGATGCCGCCTTGCAACGGCTGTGCTTCGTGCGGGCGGCCTTCGAGGCGGGCATCGGCCTGGACGCGCTGGCGCGGCTGTGCCGGGCGCTGGATGCTGCGGACGGCGATGAAGCGGCCGCGCAGCTTGCCGTTCTGCGCCAGTTCGTCGAGCGTCGGCGCGAAGCGTTGGCCGATCTGGAGGTGCAGTTGGCCACCATGCCGACCGAGCCGGCACAGCACGCGGAGAGTCTGCCATGAACAGCCCCGAGCGCTTGCCGTCCGAGACGCACAAACCGATCACCGGCTACCTGTGGGGCGCGCTGGCCGTGCTCACCTGTCCCTGCCATTTGCCGATTCTCGCCATTGTGCTGGCCGGCACGACGGCCGGCGCGTTCATCGGAGAGTACTGGGGTATCGCAGCCCTCACGCTGACCGGTTTGTTCGTCCTGTCTGTGACACGACTGCTGCGGGCCTTCAAAGATCGATCATGAGCGCTTCCCATTGAGACAAACCACGCTGTCGCTACGTTGCCTCATGCCGGCATCAAATTCGGCTGAGTAGCTTCTCGCCATCTGGACGTAGCTCACCCTTGGGTGAAACATGCCGATACAGGGTCTGCCGCGTGACGCCAAGTTCCTGGCACAGGTCGCCGACCTTGGTCTCTGGCTGACCCATTGCCGCCATCGCCAGCCGCAGCTTGGCGGCGGTCATCTTGAACGGCCGGCCGCCTTTCCGCCCGCGCGCGCGGGCCGAGGCTAGGCCGGCAATCGTGCGCTCCGCGATCAACTCGCGCTCGAACTCGGCCAGGGCGGCGAAGATGCCAAAGACCAGCTTGCCGGCGGCGGTCGTGGTGTCGATGGCCGCGCCGTGCCCGGTTAATACCTTCAAGCCGATGCCGCGCCCAGTCAGGTCGTGCACGGTGTTGATGAGATGTCGCAGGTCGCGTCCGAGCCGATCCAGTTTCCACACGACCAGTGTGTCGCCAGTTCGCAACGCCTTCAGGCAGCTCGTCAAGCCGGGCCGATCCTCGCGCATGCCGGATGCCTGGTCCTCGTAAAGATGTACTGGATCGACCCCGGCGGCAATCAGCGCGTCGCGCTGCAAATCGGTAGCCTGGGAGCCGTCCGCCTTCGATACCCGCATGTAGCCTATCAGCATGTCGTACCTGTCACATATACGTTCGATTATGTGACAGTGTGCACCGGAAAGTTCTGGTCGTCAAAATTTGTCACTTAACCCGTCATTCTGTCTAAGACATGCAAAGGGTCCATCAGGCACGTAATGTGACAGGAATTCCGGGGGGATGCCTTCCTTTGCGAAGGTGGCGCGCAACTGTTCCAGGGAAGCGGGGTCGCGCCGACCATAGGAAGCCAACGCGAACAGCGAGCGTGCCGTCTCGGGGTCGTGCCGCGCTTCAATGATGGCCTCATCGATGGCCTGGACTGCCCGTTGCCAGTGATCGACGGGTTCGGGCTTCGGCGTTTTCGCCGACAGGCCACTGGTGAAACCGGTTTGGGGTTCGGACCAGAACAGCTTTGCATGCTCGCCCGGCGGGCTTATATCCCTCATCTCAATCAAGCTGATTGCCGTTGCCGCCGCCTCCAGCATCTGCAACCGTACTGCCGGGTTCAGGGTTTCATACGGTCGCCACAGACTTTGCCCAGCACGCAGCGGATGCCCGCAGCCTTCCCAGACTTGGCGGAGATACCCCGCGCAGGTTCCGCACGTCGAAAGCGGGGTGTTCAGCTCATCGAGCAGCGTGCGTAGTAGCCGAAACCACAATCCAGCGTGGATGCGTCGGCGCGGCAGCTCCACATGGCCGGTCGTCAGTGCCTGCCAGGTGCGCCGGTCCATCACCGCAATCGCGTCGCTGGCGGTGCGCGGCGCAGTGTCGGCGTTCTCCCAGCCGAGAAACCGCCCAGGCACGCCCCAATAGGATTCCAGCCAGCAGCCATGCAGCGGGCAGCTCAGCATCAGGGGCAGCTTCCATGCAAGCAGTACGGCTTGGTTTGCCGGGTCGTTCAGACAGAGCGGGCAGGCGCGATGTATCGGCTGGCTGGGCAGCCAGGCACGCCAGCTCGTGATGGATCGCGTCCTACGGCGGAGTTTCGGCAGCAGCACCGAGAGCTGGAACGCATAGGTTTCCAATGCGTCTGGAATCTGATCATCAAGGCTGTCCAGTAGCCAAGGCACCCAGCCGGCGAAACTCATGCAACGCAGCCGGTCCGGCTCGATGCCGCTCCGCTGGGAGAGCATCGCCAGCAGCGCCAGTGGTGGCGCGGTGTCCAGGTCATCAACCTGGCCGTGACCAAGATCGTGCTCCAGCAGCTCGGACACCTCCATGTGATAGCAAAGGGCCACGCGGTTGAGCCACGAAGACAAGGCTTCGCCTTCCCTGGGAGCCGGATGCAGTGGCCAGTGTGGCGCTGGCTTCACATCAGTTCCCGCTCGAATTGCCGCCGCCGCTCGCTGGGACCGGTGTAATCGGCCATGCTGAGCGTGCGATGGTTGATCGCTTCCTCACCGCTCTCCACGGCAGCGACGGCCGCCGCCATCAACAGGTGCGCCAGCTCGCCGATGGTGCCCTCGCTGCGCGTGAGCAGGTAGCGGGCCATATCCAGCGTGGCAATCGACGAGGGTCGCCGCAGCGGGAGCGAAGCCGCGAAGCTGGCCAGCAGTGAGCAGCAATCGTCGTTGGCCTCCCACACCGGCAGCATCATCGGTTCGAAGCGGTTTTCCAACTGGTCGTCCGAGCGGATCGCCAAGTAGGCATCGCGTGTGCCGACCCCGACCAGCGGGATGCGCAGCTCGTTGCCGAGGAAACGCAGCAGGTTGAGGAATTCCCGGCGGTTGACGCTGTTGCCGGCCAGGACGTTGTGCAATTCGTCGATCACCAGCATGCGCACGCCGACCTTGCGTAGCAGTGCCAGCGCCAATTGCTCCATTTCCGGCAGCCGTGGGCGCGGGCGCAATGGCGCGCCCATCGCGGCAAGTAGCGCGACGTAGAAGCGGATTACCGACGGTTCGGATGGCATCTGCACGACCAGTACCGGAATGTGCTCCTGGTCGGCGTCGGAGCTGGCCGGGTGGGTGCGGCGGAATTTCTCGACGATCATCGACTTGCCGTTGTTGGTTGGACCGACCAACAGCAGGTTGGGCATGCGTTGTTTGTTCGGCCACGCATACAGGGCTTCCAGCCGATTCAGCGCCTCGACTGCTCGCGGATAGCCGATCCAGCGGTCAGCGCGAAGGCGATGGATGCGTTCGTCCGCCGGAAGACGGGCCAAGCCCTGGGCCACCGGCATCAGGTGGGACAAGTCGATGATGGGATATTCTTCCACGGCTACCACTCCTCAATCTGGTCGAACGGTTTGGCAGGTGGCTGGTTGTCTGCCTGCGGGTCAGCCATGTCCGCGTCCGGTGGTGGCGTGGTTTTGAAAAGAACTGCCGTTGCCTTGAGATGCTGGCGTCGATCCGCGTCGCGCCGCGCCTTGCGCGTAGCTTTCTGCGCGGTGGACACGATTTCGCGCATCTGGCCGATCATGCGAAACAGCGCCGACTCATCCACCTGTTCGCGCCCTTGCTGCCGCAATTTCGCCAGCGCCTGTCGTTGTTCCCAGAGGGTGACAGCCGGGTGCGACAAGGTGCGGTATGGAATTTCCAGATAGTGCTGCCCCTCCGGCTCCAGCACCCAAATGCGGCTGATGTCGCGCGGGTCGCGCCGGATCAGGAACGCAGGCAAGCGGTCGCGCCGAGCTATCCACGGCTTGAGCGCATCGGCGTAGTAATGGATGTGGTCGATGACGAAGCCGGTGCGGGTCAGCGTGCGGCGGATGATGGGCAGAAAATCGACCAGAAAAGCCGTGGTGCGAGTGATGACGGTTGGCACGCCGGTCCGCGCGATAGCTTCGGCCCAGCGCGCTGCCGGCGGCTGGAGCAGGCCGTTGTGCACGGAGCCGTGGTAGGTGCCGACCGCCAATGTGAGCCAGCGCTCCAGCTCACGCAGCGTCAGGGCGGCCTTGTTTTCGGAATCGTAGTCGCCGCGCTGGTCAGGGTTGGAGAAGGTCGTCCCTGGCAATTCGTCGTGGATCATCTGCATCGCCGTGCCGATGATCCGTTCCACGATGCCGCCGTAGTGCGGCTGCCCGAGCGGGCGATAGTCAAGCCGGATGCCATGCTGCTCGCAGCCTCGGCGTAGCGCTTCGCTCTTGAACTCGGCCGCGTTGTCCAGGTAGAGCAGCCTGGGCTTGCCGCTCATCGGCCACTCCATTTCTATGTTCAGACCCTCCAGCCAGGGACGCTTGTCGCAGGCGACATGCACAAGGCACAGGCCGACCGAAACAGATGACGGCGCTTCCAGCGTGACGACCATGCCGAGCACGCAGCGGGTAAACACGTCGATGGCGATGGTCAGATACGGACGGCCAATCGGTTGCCGGTCGCGCTCGTCCACCACGATCAGGTCGATGACCGTGTGATCAATCTGCACTTGTTCCAGTGGCGCGGTCACGGCGGGAGGCTCACCACCGACACCTTGCAGGCTGCGGGACGCATCCTGACCTTCCCGGCGGCGAGTGGCCTTGAGCGGATCGAGGCCGGCGATCCGCAGAGCCACGGTGTTGCGCGCCGGCGCCCGCAGCTTTTGCGCTTTGCAAGCCTGCGCGACCTCGCGGTGGAACGCTGCCAGGCTACGCTTCTGCTTGGTCAGGAAGCGCTTTTGCAGCAACTCGCGGATGATGCGCTCAACTGATTCCGGCAAGCGTCCCTTGCCTTTTCCGCCGCCGGATCGGCTGCGAGCCAGGTCCGTCACAAGCCCAGCACCTTGCCGGGCACGGCGGATTAGGACATACACCTGCCGCCTGGACAGGCCAAGCGCGTGAGCAGCGGCATCGGCGGCTTCATGCCCGACCACATCAAGCGCTGCCAGCGGCCCGATGATTTCCGCCCGTTGCCGGGCCTGCGCCCAAGCCGCATCGGGCAGGGTGGCCACGCCTTGCTCGGCAATCAATGATGTGTCTGACGCCATGCTCACACCTCGCTTTGGTGCACACGAGTATTGAGCATAGTCGAGATTGGTGCAGATGACTTCTGATATTGCGTTGTCAGGAGTCGCCTGCACATCTGGCGTTACGCCCCGTCAATTGGTGCAGTCGTCTTCTGAAAATGACACGCGGTACAGCAAATCAATGCGTTGCGATTCTCGAAAACAGTTCTTGAAACTTTATTCTTGAATTCTTATCATATCAACGCGTTTCGAGAAATAGTGATGTAGCCAACCGCTGCCCCAAGTGGCTTTGACGTGTTTACGAAAGGAGAAAGACTCATGGGTATTTTTGACAGACTTTTCGGTGGCCACCACGGTGGCGGTTACAGCGGTGGTGGGCATCACGGTGGTGGGCATCACGGTGGTGGCGGTGGGTACGGAAGCGGCGGGCCGCCAGCGGGCGGGTGGGGTAATGGCGGCCTTGCTTGCCCCAACTGCAAGGCATCTAACGCGCCAGGCGCTCGCTTCTGCCAGCAGTGCGGGACTTCGTTGGTTCCTTCGGCTTGCGCGCAATGCGGAACCACACTGCAACCGGGTACGAAGTTTTGCGCTCAGTGCGGCAAGGCAGCGGTCTGACCGTGCCATGCTCGTCGGCTATGCGCGCGTCTCGACGCAGGATCAGAACCTGGAGCTACAGCGAGAGGCCTTGACCCAGGCCGGGTGCCAAAAGCTCTTTGAGGACAAATTAAGCGGCACGAGAGCCGAGCGCCCCGGCTTGGCCAAGGCGCTTGAAATGCTACGCAAGGGAGACACGCTGGTCGTCTGGAAGCTGGATCGCCTGGGCCGTAGCGTCAAGCAATTGGTCGATCTGGTCAGCGAGTTGCACAAGCAGAGCATCCAGTTCAAGAGTCTCACCGACGCCATCGACACCGGCACGCCGTCGGGACGGTTCTTCTTTCACGTCATGGCCAGCCTCGCCGAAATGGAGCGCGAGCTGACGGTGGAGCGGACCCGTGCAGGATTGGCGGTCGCCCGGCTGTCAGGCCGCAAGGGAGGACGCAAACCGAAGATGACCAAAAGCAAGATTGAATCGGCCAAGAAACTGCTCGCCAGCGGGATCGCTCCCAAGGACGTGGCCAAGAACCTCGGGGTCTCAATCCCGACGTTGTATCGCTGGGTGCCGGCTTCCGGTCACGCTGAACAAAAATGAACTCAGAAGAAGGACGAAGATGAGCACCAATCACTCCCATGCCCTACCCAGCGAGCGCAATGAAAAATCGCTCTGGATCGCCCTGGCGCTGACCGGAAGCTTCCTGCTGGCCGAAGTCGCCGCAGGCATTGTTTTCAACAGCCTGGCCCTGCTCTCAGATGCGGCGCACATGTTCACGGATGCAGCGGCGCTGGCCATCGCCTTGGCGGCTGTACGGGTGGCGAGACGGCCAGCCGATGCCAAGCGCACCTATGGCTACTACCGCTTCGAAATCCTTGCGGCCGCATTCAACGCCCTGTTGCTCTTCGGCGTCGCTGGCTACATCCTGTATGAGGGCTGGCAGCGTTTGCGCGAGCCAGCGCAGGTTCAGTCCAGCGGGATGCTGGTGGTAGCAGTGCTGGGTCTGATCGTCAACCTCATCAGCATGCGTATGCTTCAGGGCGGCAAGGACAAGAGCCTCAACGTCAAAGGCGCTTATCTGGAGGTCTGGAGCGACATGCTTGGCTCCATCGGCGTGATCGGAGCTGCGCTGGTCATCCGATTCACCGGCTGGGTGTGGGTAGATGCGGTCGTCGCCGTGGCAATTGGGCTTTGGGTGCTGCCACGAACTTGGCTGCTACTCAAGGAAAGCCTGAATGTCTTGCTGGAGGGAGTCCCAGACGGCATTGACATGGGAGCCTTGATGGCATCTGTTCAGGCCGTGCCAGGCGTGACAGGGCTGCATGACTTGCACGTATGGGCGCTCACGAGCGGCAAGGTCAGCATGACCGCTCATATCGTGTATGCGCCGGAAATAGGGCCCGACGAGTTGCTCAAAACCCTCAAGTTGTTGCTGGCTGACCGATTCAGCATCTTCCATACGACGCTGCAACTGGAGATTGTTGCCTGTGAGCACAGCGTCGATGGGTGCAACTTCGTGGATCATCGCCACAAAGAACCGAGTTCTCAACCAGACCAAGCCGCAGCCCGGCAGGCGTGACTAATGGGACTCCTACTACCCGGCTAGCCAAACCGGTCTTAGCGTACGATTTTTAATGAGATGGTCACTCCCTCCTTCCCGGTACTATGCTGAGGACAGGCTTTCATTCGGAGAACTATCATGGAAAACATTGCGCTCATTGGTATCGATCTGGGTAAAAACTCTTTCCATATTCATTGCCAGGATCGTCGCGGGAAGGCTGTTTACCGTAAAAAATTTACCCGGCCAAAGTTGATCGAATTTTTGGCGACATGCCCCGCTACAACCATCGCAATGGAAGCCTGTGGCGGTTCTCACTTTATGGCACGCAAGTTGGAAGAGTTGGGGCATTCCCCAAAGCTGATATCACCACAATTTGTCCGCCCGTTCGTTAAAAGCAATAAAAACGACTTTGTCGACGCCGAAGCTATTTGTGAAGCTGCATCGCGTCCGTCTATGCGTTTTGTGCAGCCCAGAACGGAATCTCAGCAGGCAATGCGGGCTCTGCATCGTGTCCGTGAATCCCTGGTTCAGGATAAGGTAAAAACAACCAATCAAATGCATGCTTTTCTGCTGGAATTTGGCATTAGCGTTCCCCGAGGAGCTGCCGTTATTAGCCGACTGAGTACCATTCTTGAGGATAATAGTTTGCCTCTTTACCTCAGCCAGTTATTGCTGAAATTACAACAGCATTATCACTATCTTGTTGAGCAGATTAAAGATTTGGAATCCCAGTTGAAACGAAAGTTGGACGAAGATGAGGTTGGACAGCGCTTGCTGAGCATTCCCTGCGTCGGAACACTGACAGCGAGTACTATTTCAACTGAGATTGGCGACGGGAAGCAGTACGCCAGCAGCCGTGACTTTGCGGCGGCAACAGGGCTTGTACCTCGGCAGTACAGCACGGGAGGTAGGACGACATTGCTGGGAATTAGTAAGCGAGGTAATAAAAAGATCCGAACTTTGTTGGTTCAATGTGCCAGGGTATTCATACAAAAACTGGAACACCAGTCTGGCAAATTGGCCGATTGGGTCAGGGATTTACTGTGCCGGAAAAGCAACTTTGTCGTCACTTGTGCTCTGGCAAACAAGCTGGCCAGAATAGCCTGGGCCCTAACGGCACGACAGCAAACTTATGTAGCATAACGGCAGAAATACACCGGTTTAAAGAATTACTGATCTGGTTTTGCGAATACTGATATTGATGATACTAACGGCCCACCGGCCTGTTGAGGAACCTGTAAAACGGAAAGGCTCATTGAAGCCGTATATTTTCTGGAGGTTCATCAGGCGCGGAACTCATCAAGGCGCGGGAATAAAATCCCATTCAGACGCCGGATAGATTCAAGCAAGCCAACTTGTCGTCAAAATCGGTGTTGCAAAAACGGGAGTGACCATAGATTCCGTTTTCTGAGACGACCCCTCATAGTGCTGAGCCTTATCCGGTATTTCAGCTGATACGTCGGCGCCGGCTGAACGTGCAACCACGATATTTCCACCGAGAACAAACAGAGGATCTCTGATGAGCAGCAAAACTGGACAGGCAATTTGTGCCGGGATAAACAGACATATCACACATCCCACCGGCCGCGCGCGTTCCAACGCCATTGCGCATTCCGGGCGCTATGTGGCGCTTAACCCTGCAGAAATCGAATGCTTTATGTCGTTACAGCTCGATAATGACAAATACGAATACACCATCCGGTTCATTGAACTGGCCATACAATGCCGGCAGCTCGAGGGAATGGACCACGCAGATGTTTGTGGTTTACGTAACGATGTGATTTTCTATGAAGCCATGTTCCACCTGTTCAGCGAAACAGGTCGTACAGCGCATCAGCAGGGTACGGTTATGAAACGCTGCAGAGAGGTTGAGGAAGATCCAGTATACCTCCCCCTGTTCAGCCAGTCGTTATATCTGACCCACTGCAGAGAGCCCGGAGCAGATAAGCTGAGTGGATCTGCTGCGCCGTCGTTCCATTGCTAAAAGGCCGCATTGCGCGGCCATTTTTTATTGGTTAGGTCTTTCCGGCAGGATTTTGATGATGATTGCTACAACCAGCACCGACAGGCTAATTGCAATAATGCGTTCATGCCAGGTTTCGTAATGAAAGAACCAGTAGCAGCATAAGAAGAAAAGCAATCCCCCCATGATTGCAACTCCGGTTTCAAGCAACGAATGGAATATTCGTCGCCCTATACTCAGCTTTGGTGGCTCATTTCGTTGTTGCATGTAGTTCACTCTCTACCATGTCGAGGATCTGTTCAAACGTTCCCTGCCCCTGCGTCCGCCTGACGTGCAGTGCTTCAAGGAAAGAATTCAGAAACGGTTTGGAAGACAGTTGCCAACAGGGTCGCTGGAGTGGTTGACGGATAACGATTTAGCCTACAGGACTCCTGCAAGAATTCTACCTGGGCACGATAGTGCATAGCCATGCATTTCGTTAAAATTCATCAGGTGCGTTTCCGGTAGTTTTCGGGGTTTTAAGGTCACTCTTTTACTCTAAAAACACCGGAAACGGCGCAAATCCCTTTCCATTAGGGCGTAAAATGACGCGTTATGGCAAATCGGCCTGGTATTCCTCTTTGATGCTTTTCAGAAAGAGGTGGCCAGATTCTGATACGCGGTAGTAATCCATTCCGGATGGGTTTCCGCTTGGGACGGTATCTACCAGTCCGGCTTTAGAAAGATTATCGACAAGCCTCGCAACGTTACCAACACCCTCCATTTTTCTGCTGGTCATCGCCCGGTCCAGGTTGTACCAGGTCCAGTTAACGTCCTCTCTGGAGGCCAGAAGTTTCAGGATATTCAGTTCTGTTTTATTTACCATAGTGGTGCATCCGGATGATAGAGGTCTTCTACCTCACCTTTTAACTTGTAATCTTCAAGAGTAGCGGTGTGGGTATTGTTCCACAACTCATGGGCTTCGAGATTATCTGCAGGAGCGCCGGTTTCCCATCCTAAATTACAATAACGCTGATATTCACGACATTCATGAGTATAGTAATTTAAATCTACTTGTTCATGGGGGATTTCTCCATCGGCTATCTTTTTTAGCCTGTTAATCATGAACTCATTTCCTGGGTCTTCACCAAATCGTGACGTGTGTTTCTCAACAATTGCTATACCTTCGTGGGTGATATTCACGCCATCCGTCGTCAGGTCTTCAATCGGGCCGCCCGCTTTATCAGGATCGAATGGCCTGCCTGATACTGTGCCTCTGGCCCCGAATTGTTCCAGCTCTTCCAGCTCAGGAAAACGCATCCTTCCCATCGTCAGCCCGGCCGCTACAGACGCGGCGGTAATAAATAAACCTTTGTTATCCATGACCTGAGCATAACCTGCAGGCGCATCACCACCGAGCTGCTCTGCGGTCTTTTTGAACCCATCGATATTGCCGTTATAAACACCACCCGCAGCGAGAAGCCGACCGGCGGATTTACTGTTAATGGTTTTTGCTGACTGAGCATGTTGCACCGGTACCGCAGGACGAACGGAATAGACCTGGCGTTTTAGTTGTTGACTAATGATGTAGTGGAGACGCGAATAAAGGGGGAGTGGAAGGCCATCCTCGATATTTCCTGATGATGTCAGCACACCAGTGACAGGGATAGCTGTTATGTTTTTTCTCAGCAGAACGACTTTCCCGGCTTTGATATCGGCCAGCGCGTCGCTGTATGCCATCCATGGATGCTGATAGTGAAACGCATTGTACTGGTTAACAAAGGCGTTGTAGCCCTGGGGTAAATCCCACACCGGGATATTCCGGTTTGGCAGAGCTGTGTCAGCCAGGTAATGCGCTGCCGTCTCCGGATGAATAATGTGGATGATATCCTCCAGATAGATGTCATCCACTGACCTTGCCTGACAGTGATGAAGCATGATGTCCCTTTTTTCTCAGAAGTTATCCGTTCCATTATTGCGCATACGGTAAAATTGACAATTCACACGCATCCAGTCAGGTAACAACTTTAGGCAGACAGGAGCGCGAGCTGTGCGCAGCGCGACCCTGAATGTGCCGCAGGCACATGCCGGCGGCAATCATGCTGAATACGGCACTGATCTGGAATCCGCCGGAGGACCCGGCGAAGCCGGCTTCATGATAGATGATCGCTATTAACCCCCTCACCCTGCTAAGCCATAACCCGCTGAAAGCGACTCAGGAGCTTCTGTGCGCGGTCGGAGTGGTCACGTCAAGGCCAAAGGCCGCTGACGGGGCGTATCTCCGCGTGTGAGCGTTTACGCGAACTACGAGCGTGTTTGATGGTGTGTCCGCGATAATTCTTAAAGCGGTACAGATTTAGTTACATCATCCCTTTTAAAGCGGCGTTGTTCCGGGCCTCTGGCCCGGGGCGGGGCTGCTTTTCAGGGCTGGAGACGCGCTGAGATTCCGGCATTTAGCACTGACGGGACCCGCCGCTTGCGGTGGGGGGTGCATCAATTCTGAGCGGCGTGGCCGCAGGACACTGCAAGCGAAGGCATATTCACTGAGCCCAGGCTCTTAACTTTAAAGGATCTGTATTGAAGTAAGAAAAGGTCACTACGCATGTAAGCTTCTGATTGCATAGATGAATGAAAACCAGTTGCATCTATATGTGGATAACGTAAATAAATGATCGGCGGGAAGGATAAAGGATCGCGTTTCTGGCCAGATACGGAGGGTGGGTTGTTCAGAAAACATCCAGTGATTTTCTGCAGACGTGCAGAATCCGCCGCAGTTAAGCGGAGGATGTCAGAGAACAGGTGTTATTCCTGCTGTCGGGCGACCTTTCGGATCCAGGCCAGACGCTGGTTCAGGAGTTTCTGGAAGCCAGCCATGGTAATTCCCTCATGCTGCCCCTGCCTCATTTCGTGCTGGAGCTGGAGGGCTATCTGATGGCTTAGCGTCGCATCGTCTTTTTTCTCAGCAATGCGGGCAATTTTTTGCTTACGCCGGATATCCTGCGCGGTCTTGCGCTTCTGCCAGGTAATTTCTACCAGTTTTTCACGCTGAAGACGGGCGGCTTCGGATTTAGTGAGAGGCTTCTGCCCCTTCCTGCTAAGCCCCATATTCATCCAGGCCAGTTGCTGGTTACAGGCTTTATGCCAGGCCTGGGCAGAACTCCCGACCATGTCAAAAAAGCGGTCGGTAACCTGGATGTCCGCCGGGAAGTAATGCCGGGTGACTTTATCCCACAGGAGCTTATAGGTAATCAGGCCATATGCCGCCAGTTCCTGAGCTGCGCGCGTCGCACGGGTGATAGAGGTATTACCCGCCTTCGAGCAGGTTGAAAGGCCGGCTTCATGAGCCAGCGTGGTAAAGCTGACAGGAATAGTGCCGCTGATGATATTGAGATGGTACACCATGGCATGGACCAGAGCATTGATGGCACGGGCACGGTGCTTGTTGAAATGACGAACGCGCACCATTAACTTGCTGGTTTTATGGTGACAGGCATCATAGTAGTAAAACCCCGCCCAACGGGAAACATCCCGCGCGGATACTTTTTCGATCAGGGTTTTGTTAAACGCCGGTAGTTTGTGCTTATGGTGCACCGGCCGGCTGAATGCCGGTGTGGGATTGGCCACATAGCACTGTCTGACGTGTGGATGTAATTCTTTAGTCACCGGGCCCTATACTTATGGCGGTCCGGTCTTGTGTTAAGTGGTGCATGCGTTATAATCCTTCACAGGCAAAGCGCCTGCTTTATTACCCCCTGATATCTGAAGATTCCGCCAAGTTTCTAGACAGATTTCGGGGGGTTTTTGCATTCAGGCTCTGGCAAGTCTGCCGTCCCCTGCTCCCGGGCGTTTTTCGGATACGCCCTATCCTGATAATCCTTAATCCCGTCACCCGTTCGCATATACAGGCAGCGAGTCTCGATACCGTCCTTATCCTGATTGAGTTGTCCCACCACAAGACGCGTCGATCAGCCGGGTAACCGATTTGAGATAAGTCAGGCATCTGAATTTATTACATGCAAAAACCCCACCACAAGGTTCTTGTATGTCACTGATTCTACCCAAACGCCAGCAATTTTTCTAGTTTTTGATAGAATCAATGGCCAAAAAGCGTTACTTGAGTTACTAAGTATTAATGCAACTCAGAAACAATCGGTGACAGCTCAATCTTACAGATAAGTATCCCCTTGACATTCGAGCTCTAACTTGTTGCTTTTTAAATTGATTTTATATTAACTTAGTATAAGTTATTTCAACAGTATGGTAGATATGAACTAAAGTCACTAAATCTACATTAATGTATGTTTATATCTAGTTATTCACGAATTGCCTATTGATAGCTTGTTCAGTTAAAAAAACCATTAAAAATGTTGTTTTCGAATAAGAGGATTTTTAATGAAAGGAAATGTACTTGGTGACATTCGTGCAGAGCATGATTCTAACATGCTTGAATCATCATTTTGGCAAACTACTGACTACAAAGCACTCTTAGAATCTTATGATCGATGCATTGTTGTTGGTCGTCGAGGAACAGGTAAAAGTGCATTGGTTCATATGCTATCAAAACATTGGCGTAGTAAACCTAAAACGCATGTCATGACAATAACGCCAATTGAAGAACAAATAATTGGTTTGAGAGATGTTATCACATTATTTGGCGATAATTATTTGCACATTAAAGCAGGTAGCAAGCTTGCTTGGCGTTATGCGATATATATGGAAATCTTGTCAGAAATAGCATCACATTATAAAATGAAAAATGATTTAGATTATAAAAGCATTGAGAATCATCTTTTGACATGGGGCCCTAAAAGGCAAAACATAAGCAGTAAAATTAGAAAAAAGCTTATTTCAATACTTGATGAAAATAAAGATCAAAAACCTGCGACTAGAATCTCTGAGTTATCAGATAAATTTGAATTGGATTTGATTGAAGAAGTGATTTTAGAAGCAATTAGTAAATCCAATCAGCAATTTATTATATTTGCAGACAGGTTGGATGAAGGCTATACACCAGATAATTTAGGAGTTGCTATAGTTGATGGTTTCATACAATCTGTAATAGATATCAAACAAAACTTTGATGAAAAAGTAATTGCATTTGCCTTTGTTAGGGATAATATACATAGAGCAATATCAAAAATGGATCCAGATTTTACAAGAAACATTGAAGGTCAAGTGTTACGTTTACACTGGGATGAATATAACTTATTTAATTTAGTTTGTAATAGAATGAGAGCTGCATTCCAATCCACTATAGAAAACAATACAAGAGTATGGAATGCTTTTACTGCTAATGAATTACAATCTACAACTGGTTTCAAAGAAACTCTAAAGTTAACTCTTTACCGTCCGCGCGATATACTTGTGCTCTTGAATGATGCTTTTTTAAGAGCATTTACACAAAACAGAACAAAAATAGTTATAGAAGACATAGAGGCTACTGCTAACACTATTTCACAGAATAGGCTAAATGATCTCCATAAAGAATATGAGATAGTTTTTCCTGCATTAGACATTTTTACTAATGTATTTGCTAATAAACATGCTAACTTTAGTGTTAGTGAAGCATGTAAGCTCATTAAATCAGTTTTAGATGATGAACAAATAAGCAACAAACCTAAACTTCAAGATATTCTTTTATTTGAGGATCCACTTCAAGTTATCCAGCGCTTATACAGTGTTGGTTTTTTTGGATTATATAATGTTCAATCTTCATCATTTGTTTTTTGTCATGATGGTAAAGAGCCTGAAAAAGTTTTTACTCCACAATCTCAGCTATTATTACATCCCTGTTATTGGCTTGCTCTAAGTGTACATGACTCAGACATTAGTCTTGAAACTGCTGAAGATATACATGATGAATATGACATTGAAGTAAGTTCTGCATCGGAAGAACAAAGAAAACAAAGAATAGGCGCGTTGCTTCAAGAGTTAAGCGAGATACCAGAAGGGCTTTCTGGTGCTGTAGATTTTGAAGCATGGGCATTAAAAACTATAAAAATCCTTTTTGCTACCAATCTTGCAAATATTGAATTGCATCCTAATAAAAATGGATTACAGCAGAGAGATATTGTGGCAACTAACCTTGCTGAAAACTCAGTCTGGCAAAGAATACTTACTGATTATCAAACGAGGCAAGTGATTTTTGAAATTAAGAATTATAAAGAACTTGGCGCTGATGAATATAGGCAGGTTAATTCATATTTATTTAAAGACTATGGAAAACTGGCATTCATTATAAATAGAGATCATACAGAGAACCTCGAAAAGCATAGAGAATTAACTTGGGTTAAAGAGTTATATGATAATCATGGGAAGTTGGTTATTAAATTGCCATCGAAATTTCTCGAAAGACACCTCTCTAAAATGCGTAGCCCTCAAAAACATGATGAAGTTAATAAACAATTAAGTAAATTATTAGATCTTTACATTCGTACATATTTAAGTAACAAATCAAGATGAATTTACCTTTCCTACGAAGGGGTTATCTATACCTCTTCGTAATAAAAAATAGTAACAGTAATAATAATTGAGTTGTTATTTCAATATATCATAGATATCGCCCCATTGGGCGCCAACATTTACTATCGAGCGACTTCTTGATTGTGTAAACAAATAATAAAGAATGATTCGTGGAAGCAGTAGGGACCGAACTGACTTGGCTTCTAAGCAAAGATGGGCAACTCCGGTGCGGCGGCGGCCGGATTCGAGAATTCGCCGATAATTATCTACTTATTAAAATGTACCTTTGAAAAAGTAGAGATTCCTGAGTAGACTGGATGGCAGCATCCGGCCGCATTTTTCACGCAGCGCGCCGCTCATTTTCTGGTTCCGGAACCTGACCCGTATGGCACATCACACCGACCCGCAGCTGCTTCCCCGTCTGCCGGATGACAATCCCGGTGTGTCCCTGCTGCCGGTACTCCGCGGTGACGGTGTCACGGCGGTCAACCCGGCACAGGCCTATCTGTTGTCCCTGAACTCGGCGCGCAGTCGCCAGACCATGGCCTCTTTTCTCAACACCGTCGCCCGCCTGCTCGGCGCCACGTCACTCGCCGACTGCAGCTGGGGGGCGCTGCGCCGCCATCATGTGCTGGCGCTGGCTGACATGCTGCGTGACGCCGGCCGGGCGGTGGCCACGGTGAACACCTACCTGTCGGCCCTCAAGGGGGTGGCCGGCGAGGCCTGGATGCTGAAACTGATGGATGTCGAAAGTTACCAGCACATCCGCGCCGTGCGTCAGGTCCGGGGTAGTGCTCTGCCACGTGGGCGCGCGTTGCAGCGCGAAGAAATACGTGAATTGTTTGCGGTCTGCGAGGCGGATACCGGCAGTATTGGCGTACGTGATGCGGCCCTGCTGGCCATTATTCTCGGTTGCGGCCTGCGCCGTTCGGAGGCGGTGGCGCTGAGTTATGAAGATATTGAGCCTGCTGACCGGGCACTGAAAATCCTGGGAAAAGGCAACAAGGAACGGCTGGCCTATGTGCCGGACGGCGCCTGGCAGCGGCTGCAGTTCTGGGTGGACCAGGTCCGGGGGGAGGCACCGGGGCCGCTGTTTCCGCGCATCCGCCGGCACGACGTGGTGACGGAGTGCCGGCTCACCGACCAGGCGGTGTACCATATCCTCCAGGTTCGCCAGCGTCAGGCCGGGCTGGAAAAATGTGCGCCTCACGACCTCAGAAGAACGTTCGCGACGGCGATGCTGGATAACGGCGAGGATTTAATTACCGTCAAGGACGCGATGGGGCACGCCAGCGTCACCACCACGCAGAAATATGACCGGCGTGGCGAGGAGCGACTCAGGCGGGCGCGTAATAGCCTCGATATCATTGCCTGACGTGACCTCACTGTGTTCAAGACCGGATAGTCAGCTCACGTAGCCAGATATCAACCTGACCAAACGCGTCCTGCTGCCACTGGTCTGCAGTACGCTCCCCGAGAGCCGCAGTTTCTTCTACAAACTGTTTCACACTATGCGGGCCGTAGCTTTCTAATGTTTCAAATTTTTCATCGATAAAACGGTATCCGCTAACTGCACTGTCGTGATCAAGTAGCGGTCTGCATTCGCGGGCAAGGGCCGCCGGTCCTTCCTTATAGTTGCGTATACAGTAATACACATCATAAGCATCTTTGTGCTTTTTCCTGCCGTTCAGGGCATGTCCTTTCATCGCGAGCAGCGCCGGGATGGTACATACGGACATTCTCACCATGTTATGAGCGCCGTCTGGCATCATACCTCTGAGTGTTATTTCCTCATTAAACTTTAAGGCTAGGTCGGTTCCGGATCCAGCAATAACGGCAAAATTGGCGATCAGCGGTTCTGCATTTTTTTCGATAGCAACATTTCTGGGGCGCAAGAAATCAATGATAATATCAATATCATTGCCACCATCACTGGCTTTGACCTTGCGTATGAGCTGAAAATTCCTCGTAATCCCCTCACGCTGCTCGTAACCATTTCGGAGCAGGCTTTCAACTAGCCCGGCATATTCACCATCTGCCAGTGCCTCTGAGTCCAGTCCGATATCTATATCTACGGTGCCAACATGCGGCATATCATCGTTATCCAGCAGCAGCCAGGGAACTGCTCCACCTATTATTGCGAATTTGCCGGCATAACTGCCGAGGATCTGCCCCATCTCTATCATTACGGATCTTACGGCCTCTGTTGTGCGGTCGTCATAGTCCGCTGCTGATTGTGGTTCTTTTATCGCCATGTTTACCAGTCCATCCATTCATTACGCAGGTGATCTGCCGATTCCTGTCCCCGTTCTCCCTGACTTGAGAGATCAAGATAGGTCTGTACGACTCCAGTGGTATAGATCCCCGGCGCCGGTTCAATTGCATCCTGGAAAATACCGCGATCGCCAGGCATCGTGACGATGACATTTTCCCCTTTGGCTGCGGTAGTCAGGCCAAGTCCATCGATGAGTCTGCTAAGGCCCTTTTCATCAGCATAAAAATAATGCATGCCTGTTCTCCCGTACGGGGAAAGCCACTGCGCTGCGGAAAATGAAGCCAGAACCGCATATCCTTTGTCGTCATCGCAGCCGAGCAGCACGCGCAGGCGCTCCTCAAGTAACTTCCCGTGCAGAGGGGTGTAGTATTTTATGCGTTTTCCCGCCAGTGACCGATATTCCCTTTTCCATTCATCCAGCAGAGCGTCAGGTTTGCTCAGGAGCAGTCCGTCATCATTACTTACGGCCCATTCTCTCTCCAGCAATTTTTTCCTGACATTGCTGGCGTGACCAAGGCTGATATTCCCTTTTTCAGCCAGCTCTGTGACACGCCAAGCCCGCTGCCTTTCATTCAACATCATTCTCAGTACCTGCGCGGATTTGGGGCTGAATACTGACCTCAGGCCCCGTTTTTCAGCGGCCGGGATGCTGGGCACTTGATGACTTATATAGATCCCGCCAAACCTGAAAGAAGCGTTTCCTTGTTCATCCAGAAAGGCAACATTCTGTTCTGCACAAAGCTGACGGCTCTCGGGTGACAGATAGGGTGCCAGTACCACCGGAGTGGCCTCCCCGTCGCGATCATACATGTAAGCCTTCAGCTGATGGATAGCCGAACGTATATTTTTGGGCTGGCCATTACTCTTGAATTCACAGATAAGTTCGTATGTTTTCTTCCATGAAGAAACATAGAGTATTCCATCAATTTCCCTGCCGTTGCGTATTCCCTCTTCCGACACATCGACATTGTCAATGATGGGCACCTGTTTCAGAAATGTAACGAGAGAGGTAATAGCGGTTCGCTCTGCACCTGAAATGTCTTTCATCATTAATCCAAATTTCATCAAACGTTGAAATATTTATATATAGTGAAATTGTCAAGTGCGTTCAGCAAGGACGAGGCCGTGATTACCGTTTAATTTCACTATTAATAGATTTTCACTGTATGTTGAAATTAGCAGTTATAGTGAAAATTAACAAGGAGCATTCCCGCCAGTTACGATAACTGTAGGGTATTGATCAACGAAGATATGCAGCATTTGTCTATCAATGACATGCGCATTTGTCTATCAATGACATGCATAAATACGAATATTTCATTGATGTGCATAAGCCAACAACCACAAAGACTACGTGCTCATGGACAAGAGCCCTTGTGACCTGCATCCCGCTCATTGATACAACATGATGCAAGCAATACCTTCCTTCGCTATGAGTACAATCGTGAACTTCCGCTTCACGCCCTGAGACATACGACAAGCTTCAGTAAGGGCGAGTGTCGCGCTTCAAGAGCCAGCAAATACTTCGCTTCATCGTACTGGGTTCTGCTCTTCCAGCAGTGGTAAATGATCCTTATCCATTTGAAGGCCAGAGCCAGGATTGCGGATTGATGAGATTTTCCTTTTTCTCGCAACCCCTGATAATATAGTCTGGCCCAGTATGATGAGTTAACCGTCTTGGCAGCCCATTCGACAAAGGTTTGCCTGACGAACCTGGCACACAGCCATCGCCAGTGAACCCAGGATTTCTGGCCACTTCGTTCTGTCACCGGTGCAATACCTGTGTAGTTTTGAATTTCTTCAGCGCTGTTAAACCGGTCGAGGTTATCACCAAGTGCAGCAAGCATTCTTGGGCCCCATGCCCGGAAGTGATTTGAACAGCCCCCCATCTGGCAACATGTCAAACAGCGTTTCGATTCGTTCGTCATAGGTTTTGATGATTTTACTCACGACTTTAATTTGTGTCGCCAGTACTGTTGCCATCAAAGCATTAGCCTCTATAACACTCGGGTCTGTCGTCAATGGGATAGCGTTATCAATACTCACAACATGCAGCTCGGTAAGGGTCATTGCGCGACTACCTTTGGCATTCAGAAAGTTGCGGAGCGTGTCGTGCCTGGCTCGTTTAAGTTGTTGCAGACTGGGCCATCGTATAATCAGTTCACACAGTAGCAAGCTACCCCGATGTGAGAACCACTCCAGGGACTGAGGATTGAATGGCCACGGGTTTAACAGACACCTCGGAGTCACAGTCTGGACTGGCCCCGCCCCGGTAGACGATCCTGCCCTATAGTTTGAGCATAGCAACTGTCTTTAGCGCCCGTTTACGAAGCATGTTGGTGATACATTGGATCCCATGCTTCATTCTTTTTCAGCATTGCGTTCAGTATGGTCAACAATTTTCTTATGCAGGCCGTCAGTGCAACTTTTTTGGGTTTTCCTGCGGCAACCAGGCGTGTATAGAACTCTTTAATTATCGGGTTATGCCTCGTCCCAACCAGGGCTGACATATAGAGCGCTGTACGGACTGAAGCTCGCCCTCCGAATACTGTTCGGCGACCGCGCATCGTACCGGAATCCCTGTTTACTGGAGCAACCCCAATAAGGGCGCTAATTTCTCGTCGTGACAGTGAGCCAAGTTCCGGAACTTCTGCCAGTAGCACGGCGACTGTCGCAGTTCCAACGCCTTTAACTGCGTTCAGAAGCTCGGATAATTCACTGAAATGCTTCTTGATGTGAATCGCCATTTCACCTTCAATACGCGCCAACTCGCCCTTCAGGGCCGAAATAATTGATCTAATGCTTGCATGGCTCAGAGGATGCGAGGGATGTAATCGGTTTCGTTCGGCTGTAAGCATGGCTGTTAGCTGTCTGCGTCTGGCCACCATCGCAGCCAGAATCTGCCTGTGGGCATCAGGCAAGGGACGAATGTATTTTTCCCGTTCCGGGTGCTGGTTAATAACTTCCGACATCTGAAGCAATACTCTGGCATCAATACGATCAGTCTTCGCCAGATAGCCCATTGCACGGGCAAAATCTCGAGCCTGGCGGGGATTAATGACGACAACGTCAAAGCCTTCTGATTGAAGATAACAAGCCACACCTGACTCCAGCCCCCCTGTCGCTTCCATGAGGATCAACCTTGTTTCATTTCTCTTTAACTCCCTGAGAAATTGAGTAAAACCATCAGTTCCATTTGGTACAGTGAACTGGCTGGCAATATTGCTGATTGCAATATCCAGAGTACCTTTTGAAACATCTATGCCTGCACAACGTTGATTTGACACGCTCATCCATACCCCTCCTTGCCAATACGATTTGAAGTTCGGACAACTGTTCGGGCTTCAGATGAACGGCTCAGCCTGTGCGTCAATCGCTATGCTGCGGGCTTCAATAACCCCGGGAGGAATCGGACTACACAGACCTTGCCAAATCTAAGCCAGTTCATAGTAATCCACTTTCGAGATACAAGGAGGAGCATATGGGCACACCACGATTTCCACCTGAATTTAAGGAAGAAGCCGTCCGTCAGATAACGGAGCGCGGTTATTCCGTTGCCGAAGTATCCGACCGTCTGGGCGTTTCTGCACACAGCCTCTACAAGTGGCTACGGGCTATCAAGCCTGATAACAGCGAACAGCATGCCCGGGATTTACTGGAAGCCAAAAGCGAGATCCTGAAACTCCGGGCGCAGCTAAAACGCACCGAAGAAGAACGGGATATCCTGAAAAAGGCCGCGCGGTACTTTGCAAGGGAGCCCGACTGAAGTACCGCTTTATCAATGAGCACCGCACTGTATGGGGTGTGATGACGATGTGTCGGGTACTGAATGTCGCCCGGGCCGGGTTCTATGCGTGGCTGCACAACCCTGTCCCGGCGCGTGATAAAGATAACCAGCGCCTGCTGATACTTATCCGCGACTCATATTCCCTGAGCGGAGGAGTATACGGTTACCGGCGGGTTCATGGCGATCTGAACGAAATCGGGGAAACCTGCGGTAAAAACCGGGTGGGCCGCATCATGCAACTGAACCGGATTAAAGCCGTACGCGGCTATAAAGCGCCGCGTCGTATCGCTGGCCGACCTTCAGTGGTTGCCCCTAATCGCGTGCAGCGGCAGTTTACTGTTGTCCGGGCCAGTCAGGTCTGGGTCACAGACATCACTTACATCCGCACCTGGCAGGGCTGGCTGTATCTGACGGTGGTTATCGACCTCTTCGCCCGTAACGTGGTCGGCTGGTCAATGAAACCTACGCTGTCGCGGGATGCGCTGATGATGGCCGTCTGGCGTCGAAAACCGGACAGCGAGGTCATCGTACACTCGGACAGTAAGAATATCGGCGTCAGTTTTCATCATCATGTTTGCTGTTTTGCCTGACCGGTGGATCACTGATGCAGTGAAGGCTTCCCGGTTTCCTGACTCACACTCTGAACGACCAGCAATGTGTCTTTCCCTGGACCCGTCGGTTATCGGGAAGTACTCCATGCGAGGCTTCTCCTCACCGCTACGCGTGACTCAAGAAGGGCCTGACGGCTTGTCTCTTTGCTGTCCTGTCAGGGTTATCGTCAGGGGGAAATGACGAATAATTGCAGGTACAGGAATAACCTATGGCAAAGGCAAAACCCGTTCATTTATCGCCTGTCGTTGGTGGCGTTGATACGCATAAAGATTTACATGTTGCTGCTGTGGTTGATCAAAATAATCGGGTCTTAGGTAGTGAGTTTTTCGCGACAACACGTCAGGGATACCGTCAGATGCTGGCCTGGATGGCATCTTTCGGAACTGTTAAGCGCATCGGAGTTGAATGCACAGGCTCCTACGGTGCAGGTTTATTGCGTTATCTCCAGAGTACCGGAGTGGAAGTTCTGGAGGCCACAGCACCAGATAAAATGGAACGCCGTAAGCGAGGCAAAAGCGATACCATCGATGCAGAAAGTGCTGCTCACGCAGCTTTTTCACGCATACGAACCGTCACACCAAAAACTCGTAGCGGAATGATTGAAGCGTTGCGTGTCCTGAAAGTCTGCCGCAAAACGGCTGTTGCTGCGCGACGTATTGCACTTCAAATGATCCAGATGAATATCGTTTCGGCCCCGGATGAGCTACGTGACCAGATACGTCACCTCACGAGGATGCAGTTGATCCGTACCCTGGTTTCGTGGCGGCCCGACGTTACCGCCTATCGTAATGTCCAGGATGCTTACCGTATTGCGCTGAAATCCCTGGCTCGCAGATATCTTGAACTGCATGATGAAATAGCCGATCTGGACATCATGATAACGTCAATAGTCGATGAACTGGCCCCGGAACTTATCAAATGTAAAGCAGTGGGGTATGAATGTGCTTCGCAGCTGTTGATCACGGCTGGCGATAATCCTCAGCGTCTGAACTCGGAGTCTGTCTTCGCGGCTCTATGTGGCGTCAGCCCTGTCCCAGTCTCTTCCGGGAAAACAAACCGTCACAGGCTTAACCGTGGTGGTGATCGTGCGGCCAATAGTGCCCTGCACATTATTGCCATTGGCCGATTACGCACGGACACGAGAACACAGGAGTATGTGGCAAAACGGTAGCTGAAGGACACTCGAAAATGGAAGCACTGCGTTGCCTTAAACGTTATATCTCACGTGAAGTCTATACGCTTCTACGTAATCAAAACCGACTAATCAACAGTACTCAAATAACAACTTGACTCTTAGAAGGGCGTCCAGGGGTCCAGGGCAGCCAGTACGGCAGCGACGACTGGCAACGGTTCTGTCGGGCCAATAATCTGGCACCAAGCATGAGCCGGCGTGGCAACTGCCAGGATAATGCGGTGGCCGAATCGTTCTTCAGTTCGCTGAAAAAAGAACGGATCAGAAAACGTATCTATAAAACCCGGGATCTGGCCCGGACGGATATCTTCGATTACATTGAAGTGTTCTACAACCGGGCCCGGCGTCACAGTCACCTTGGCGGCGTCAGCCCGGAGGCCTTCGGACAGGCCTCGTCGTGAGGACAGAATTTGTCTACTGCCGTGAAAAACTGATTTGGCGATATCAATACCAACAACTCTGATCGTGCTCATGTGATTTACTCCCGTAACAAACGCAGACAGTAAAAGTATGGCACTGGCTGCATCAGGAAAGGGCGTCCATCACATCACTGTGCGTTGATAAAGGCGACGGTAGATATTCAATATTGTACATAAGTCAGTCCTAATTAATATATAAGCCACCCAAAGGTGGCTGAGGTAAGATTACTGCAGCTTCGCTGCCCTATGCCGCATTTTTGTTGTAACCGACGTGGGCAACCAGCAGGGCAGCGAGACTGCTCTAGAATTCGGGTCGGGAATAGGTGTCAGTCACAATTGTGGCGAAAATTCAGTACGTTGAATGTTTCCTTACAACACCGTTTTTTATCATTTAAGAAAGTCCTGTAGCTGCTTCGACCAATAGTAAGGAATGATTTTTTTTACGGTTACGCCATTAAAACGAGAGTCTTCCTTCCATTCACCGCCCTTGTTTTTGACAACAACAGCACCCTCCCCCCCTACTCCAATAAGGTCACCATTTTCGCACTCGGCATAAGAAGAAACTTCAGGCTCTAGGGAATGTTTTTTATCCTCAAATGCTGAGTTAAAGTTCTTATCGTTACTGTTAAACAATATGGATCCCGGGATAACGAATATGCGCCCATTCTTGTTTTTTACCAGCATCAGAGAGTACTTACTCATGTCTGGCGCATTATAAAACACTACTGGAGAAAGACCATCAAATTTAAAATTAACAAACCTCTCTTTTCCAGAGCATATTAACTCTAAAGGCAGAAGATAACATTTTTCCCCATTATCGATATAAACATCCAGTATCTTACCTCTGGTATCATCATCCAGTTTTTGATAGTTTTCAGTGAGTGATCCCGCCACGGAACTCCAGTTATCAGAAAATGTGTAAGCCTGAACAGAACCATTTTCATGAAGAACCAAGGGATAACCAAGATTGAGGACAAGAGCAGTTATTTTATCATTGAATTCATTGATAACTGAGATGTCAACCCCATCAAAAAACAATACTCTGTTTTTTGAATCCAACATTAATCCGCCTTTTTTTAGTCCAAAGGGGACATTATTGAAGCTATATTCAATGGATTGTGCAATAAGCGTTCTTACCCTGAACTTATCATCTTTATCTTTTAGGGTGTTGTGTAGTCTCAGCAGGTATGACATTGCATACGCATGGCTACCCTGCTCTTCAAATGAGACATCACATTCGGGAAATGAAAATGACTTATACAAACCATGAGTGCATTTTACATGCTTGTAGCCATCCATATGACGAGCTTCATGAACGATCACCGTAGCTAACTGGGAAACGGGCATCCTTCCATTAATAATACACAGGCGGATAATTTTATCCGTTTTTTCAGGGTCGAGGACAACGCCTCCTTCATTGAATCCGCATAAACTGGAGCTTTCAGGCATGAGAATTATTTTTCTAACCTTTTCATTAATATAGGTAAAAAAATCAATACCCTTGCCATCGGGAGCGTTATTGATTTTTTGAATAGAAACGGTATTGATTTGTTCCAGAGCCAATATGGTTTTTTTAAACGCATCTTTATCGCATTTATCAGCTGCCGTGTATTTTTTCGTCTCCTTTCCCGTATCATCAATGGCCGTGATGTCGAACCGGGAAAGCATGGACTTTACCAGGCCTGGAGACAAACAAACGTCCTTCTCAACAGCATACGCGGTTGTACAAGGACAAAGCATAAGAAGTACGACAATAGATTTGAAAAATGACTTATCCAGACGCATGGAACCCCTTTTTATCGTTATGGTAGCGTTTAGCAACAAGCACTTAAAGCCTATCTTGATAGGACTTTATTCCAGACGATGAGACCACAGGTAAAATGCAACATAGCCTCGTAATTTTCGGTCTATTTTCCTATCTGGTCAGAACCTGGCGAAAGCGATTCATCCGCCTATGTGTCCTCTCGACGACCCAAGGGTGGGCTTTAACGTTTATGTTTTTTCTGGCGTTATAAATGCGTTTACGGTGCATACCTAGCGGATGATCGGTTTTGTGTGGGGGAATAAGCAGGGCCATTTTCTCCCAACGTTCATCGCTTCTCCGCCACTTGCTGCACCGTCACATTTTTACATTTAGAAATTATCAGTTCCGACATTATGACAATCACTTCTAGTGATAGTTAGACGGATTTATTATAAATAAGCTCAGTAACGAAGGCAAAAAAATGCCTCCCGTGCATTCCAGCACCCGACTAGGATGATCTGAGCGATAATCATTTTCCCAGAGTGACCATGTTTTTGTAAACAGGGTGGACAGGTAGGCGCACCGGCTTCATTCATTACGTCCGAATGGTGAAGGCGAGTCATGGGTATGCATTTGTTTTTGTAATTGTTCCTGGAGGAAAAGAATTAATCGCATATGGACGTATAAATGTAGCAGGGAGGACTGATTATTTGTCATACAAATTTGATTTGTAATACGCTAATCAGGCGGACTTATTTATCTCTTCATTTTTTATCGTGTTATTCCCGCGGGGAGCGTTTGTCGGTTATTTATCACTAGTCAGCAATAAGTTTTAATAAAACAGGGCTGGGATTTGCTGAAGGTGATTCTGACCCATCATTTCTTTGGGTGATACTGGCTCTGGTATTGATTGTGGCAGGCATTTTATACTGGATTATAAATAAAATTCATGTCAGAGTCTGACCAGCAGATAGTTGGCAACCCGGGCACTACGCCAACTGAAGAGTGTCTCGGTCGTGGATGCCACGAAATTATACATGTAAGTCAGTTGGGGGCTTGGAATATGCGGTAAACTCGCCTCGCTGATTTACCGCTGAACGCCATTCTGTGTGCTCTGCTGCGAGTAAATTATTTTGTGGTACCCAGTCGATACCGGTTGCGTCCCGAGGAATGAGAAACACTGACAGATGATAATCCGTGCTGCGTCAGAAGGTCTTTGACGTGGTCTTCGGTATAGACGCAATTCGGTCCGATGATCACTTCCTTAATGGCACTTAGATTTTCATAAGACGTCAGAAGCTTATGATACGTTGCGTTCTCATTGTATGCATTAACACGTTCATCCAGGGCATATTTATCATCTCTGCCTTTATCAAGCTCGACTATCACGCGTGTTTCACGTTCGTCCTGAAAGTATCGATCTTTATACAGCGCCGCGAGGCGACGTAGTCCCCGCACCATAAATGGGTATTTGAGCAGCGGGTTTTGATATTCCAAGCTATTGATCAAAGCGGACGCTCTTTCAAGGAACTCGTCTTTGTCGTAATTGAGCATAGTGTGGAACTACGGCTTATCCAGCCAGGTAAGACAACGCAGAACGGATATATTGAGAATTTTAACGGACGCTTTCGCGATGAGTGTCTGAATGAATACGGGTTCAGCGATATTCTTCATGCCCGGAAAACGATTAATGACTGGCGACAGGATTATAACGAGTGCCGTCCCCATTCATCGCTGGATTACCAGACACCAGCTTAATTCGCAACGGACTGGCGAAACAGGAAATATGAAGAAAAACCAACCGACATTACTAACTGAAGGTTGTATCTAATCACGGTGGCAGGTCACTGAAGGTATTGCAACTAAGTTAGCTATACTAATATCTAGAGGTAAAGTTTCTCATTATTTAAAAATAATGCATAATGTGGTGATCTTTTCTCCCAGCACCTGTAGAATGGGAAAAAAGTCATTTTAAGGAGATATGACAATGGCGAAAAATAGATACAGCATTAGTCTCATTCGTAATGAGAGGGAGTCAGATTATTTTGATTTTTGGGAAAAGGGTTTAAAGGTGAATAAATTGGGTGAAAGTTTGCACTCAGATCTAGTTGGGTTTGAAGTAATAGTTGAGGCTAGTAATCTGCAAGAAGCAATTTCTATTGTTAAAGAGAAACATCCTTGTTCAACTATAGTTGAACGTTACTCATCTAAAGTGGGATAGTATGAAATAATGATCAGTCGGTCTGGTAATTGAGATACGACTGTCTTCTTTGAGTTACTCGTCGGTTACTTGCTTTTCTGATGGCCGCCTAAATTTGTTCTGCGGTCGCAACTCCTGGGGAAACGGTAATAGTTTTCGGCTTGGTGTTGTTCACCGGTATTACAATCAGCCCCCCGTGTAAGCACACCCGTTTTTATTTGCACTGAGCTTCGGACCCCAATTTCGTCAAAAGTCGTCAGACTGTTTTTTATCCATACAAGAAAAGATGTAATCCGAGAAGCTTTTGAAAAAAAGAGAAAAAACAAAAAAAATTGAAAAAACAAAGCAAAAGACTGAAATTAAAAGAGCCAGATTTGGACGACGATATTAAAAATATAAAAACAATGGTTAACTTTCTGCTGAGTTATATGGAAAAAGGAGTTGATAAGAAAAATGGCTCGTGAGGGCTATTTTTCTTATCAACGTTTTATTTATTTCCTGCGCAAAACAACAATTCCTTCTGATTTTTTTGTGATCTTGTAATCCCCTCTAAGTTTCTTTAGAACACTTAGGCTTCTTACTGATACTGCCATTGATATAGCTGCTGTTGTGGCCGCTGTTCCCAGTACACCGAAAGCAGCTCCCGTTCCAGCCAAAGCCGATACTGCTGTTGCGGGGGCTGCGGCTCCGCCAGTACCAACAGTTGCGATTGCAGCATAGAAAGCAATGCCGATTGAGCCAAAGGCGATAACCCAAGCCACTGTTCCTGTTGCCTTTATTCTGACAGTCTTTCTTGCTAAGTCGCCTTCTATTGTTATGGTGCTCTCATTTTTTTCGATAGCACTGGCTAACTCTTTTTCTGTTTTAACATTCATTTTTTTTCTCCTTTTGAATTACTTGCATAGATAAAAAAACCTATAACAATCAATATTATAAATAAAGGAGGGAAAGCAATGCAGAGAGCTATGGCACCGAAAAATATAACAGCACCGATAATTATACCTATTATATTACCAATAAGAGGTAATATTAACTTGAAAACTATTATTGCTAATATAATTCCTGCTATTATTAGAAAAATCACAAATCACTCCATTGATACTTTTTTATATCGATATTCTTATATCTCTTTATGAGAGTCACTGCTGCGTTGTAAGAACAGTTCAGCTCAAATGTTATCTCATCGAGAGAAAAACCGTTAGAACGCATTGTGTAAGCTTTTAAGCGTCTTTCCTTAGCTCTTGACTCGTATTCTTCCCTATCTATGGCTGTGTATTTTTTAACCGTTGTAATGGAGATGTTGAATTTTTCTGCCAGTTGCTCTTGTGTTAATCCGTTTCTGCTAACTCTCATTTTCACCTCCTAAGAATCTGATCATATTTTCTATATTTTATTGTTTTTTATGGTTATTTTTCTTCTTTCCATCATTCACTCTTCCTCGATGAGCCTGAATGCTGAACGACTAAAATTTTTCCAAGTCCATTTTCCTATGCTTCTGGCCGTTGCTTTCACTTCTCCAAAAGGTAGTAAGTTCTTTGGATTGCATAACGTATTTAAATTAATGGCTTGGTTCTCTATTTCTCGCATCCAAGAATCAAAATTTGACGAACCTTAAACTCTAAAACGTGCCTATAAGCATACAAGCGCAGATCGTCAAAAAGATTAACATTTCGCCCAAGGCCATACTCCAGCCCTCTCTTTCCTTTTGGGTTAAATCTACATAGTGCGGACACCAGAAATATTAATCTGGTCCCCCAGTATGGCGGAGAATACCATCACCGCGCAATACAAATGGCGGTAAATTTCACCCGGCTCAGGACGGGATTTTGGCACGCGAAATAACTAAGTTCTGGAGGACTTTCAGAAGACCCTTGAGGGTTTAATGATCAATTTTTGCCTTAACGTACAATAATCTTTGATATCCAAACTGACCCGGATCTGCGCCTGTTGCTCGGGCGTGAATACAAGCGCAGAGGCCGCATGGAGCGGATTTAATTGCAAAACAGTGTATGTTGTAACTAAATTAATGAGTGTTTTTCTGGCATTCATCAGTGGTTTCCTAGCGTTCTTTCTGAATTGTTTGTGTGCGTACGGGCTCATCATGTTCGATGGCACGTCCACGTTCATTGCCGTTGGGCAGGAGAGTGACATCAACGCGTTTTTGCTCGACAAGCCCGACGGCGATCCGTTCTGCGGTCCGTGAAAGTTCCTGGCTCTCTTTGGTTCGGTCAGGAAGCACTATCCCATCCGTGTTTATTGGTACCGCAGGTTCTGGACGAACGGCCGCCGAAATCCGGCTGAGCATCTCTTTATCAACGGTACCCGGCTACGGAGAGCGGGATGCCTGTGCGGGAATAACGGGGATATCGGGCACGGGTTCGGCAGGAATGATGATTGATTCCGGTTCCTGTGTTGCCTTTTTAAGTGCCTCTGCCTGTTGTCGTGCGCTCTCCTCTGCGGTCTGACGTCGCACTACCAGTTCCTCACTGGCACGCTCCACAGCCCCGTGTAGTGGTCAACTAAAACTGGCCACGGCTTTAGAGTTTTTCCAGTATCGGTTTTCCGATTCGTTTGGGGGTAACCCACCGTTATAGTCATGCGGCCTTAGCGAGCTGTAATACCCGACGATATAGTCTGTAATCGCATGAGCAGCTTCGCTAAAGTTTGTTTAACCAGTCACTGGCACCCACTCGTTTTTCAGACTTCTGAAGAAGCGTTCCATCGGGCTGTTGTCCCAACAGTTTCCTCGTCGGCTCATACTCTGCCTGATCCGGCAACGCCACAGTAACTGCCGGAACTGCCTGCTTGTATAGTGGCTACCCTGCTCACTGTGGAACATCACTTCGGCTGGTTTACCGCGAGCTTCCCACGCCATTTCCAGCGCTTTGATGGTCAGCCTGCTGTCCGGCGAGAATGACAATCCCCAGCCCACCGGTTTCCTTGCGAACAGATCGAGAACAACTGCCAGGTAAGCCCAACGTTTACCTGTCCAGATATACGTCACATCGCCGCACCACACCTGGTTAGGTTCTGTCATTGCGAACTGTCGCTCAAGGTGATTCGGGATAACGATGTGTTCATGACCACCACGTTTATACCGGTGGGTAGGCTGCTGACAACTCACCAGCCCCAGCTCTTTCATGAGCCTGCCGGCAAGCCAGCGTCCCATTCTGAATCCTCTCAGGGTTGCCATAATCGCGATACTTCTTGCGCCAGCAGAGCCATGGCTGATGTTATGCAGTTCCAGAACCTGACTACGTAACACAGCTCGCCTGCCATCTGGCTTTTCAGGGCTTTTTTCCCAGTATTTGTAGCTGCTTCGATGAATCCCGAACACGTGGCAGGGTGTGACCACAGGATACTGCGCTCTGAGTTTCCCGATTAACGAGAACTGTTCAGGGAGTCTGACATCAAGAGCGCGGTAGCTTTTTTTAATATATCGTTTTCCATTTCAATGCGTTGTAGCTTTTTCTTCAGCTCACGTATTTCAATTTGTTCCGGGGTTATAGGGGAGGCTTCAGGTATTTTTCCCTGTCGTTCATCCCGCAACTGCTTTACCCATCGCGTCATGGTAGAAAGG
Organism: Phytobacter ursingii; assembly: GCA_901456055.1. Lineage (GTDB taxonomy): Bacteria > Pseudomonadota > Gammaproteobacteria > Enterobacterales > Enterobacteriaceae > Phytobacter > Phytobacter ursingii. Next base: position 950,199 of record CABDWT010000016.1, on the reverse strand, counting down.
CCCACATCCATAGCACTGGCCGCAGCTGCAACGGTGTAGTTCTGATCAAGGACCAGTTGAGCGGATTAGCGTTTAAACTCTGCACTGAAATTTCTTTTTTTCATTGAGGCACCTGTAATGTTCTGAGGTGAGCATATCACCTCTGTTCAGGTGGCCAAATTCAGTAAACCACTTCAGTTCTCGGGGGAGACGTTTAACCTCATATACAAAAATGAGGTGGCAAACATCGTCATGCCCGGGGAGTCGGCAGATGACGCATCAGAGCTGAACGGAGCATTGAATGTCATGGGCGTGGTGATGGTTTTCTTTGTACTGTAAAAATACCAGGCGAGAGAACCAATCAGGACATTAGCGACGGTGCTCATCATTACCCAGCTGAGCAGGCCGATAAATACGTAGCGGAGAAGTTTATCCCGACTTCGCCTGAATTTTAATTTCACTTATTCACGCCCTCCAGTGCCGGAAACAGGAATCAGGCAGTGCCTTAAATGTGACTCTGAAAATAATGGCCGGGAGGTGCCAGTAACAAAAATTCAGTAACCAGTACGATCCCTGCCCTTTTTTCAGATACCTGATTAACCACCAGAGAAAACCCGAAACTATCCCCAGAGTGGTCGACATATTAAATGCGATACCTAACAAAGTCAGAGGGGCTATGACGATAAGTTCGTCGATGGGAAGACCAAAGAATCGGGCTTGCTGATTGAGTGTTTCCGGGAAGTAGTATTTATTTTCCTCCCCGGCCATTGTTACCCCGCAATACCGAAGCAAATGCGGGTAAAAATAACAACACCGAGGAAGCCGATGAAAACTGCGGGAGAGCGGGATTTGATATATAAAAACAAAGCCGCAATGATTTCACCGTAATAAAAATATTTTTACAGCGAAGAGCCGTGACCGAATGTGCCCGTCACGGTGGAGTCCTGTGTCGACAGTAAATCGGTTCCGGTTGCATATGCCGCATGTGCAACCATAAGTGAAACTAAAATTAACCCTCCATTACGAGCAAGATTTTTCAATTGAATATATTCACGGGCTTTGCGAAATACAGACGCTACCGCCCATCCCTTTCTGGTGCTAAGGGCACTACCGGCAGTGGCCATGCTTGATTCTCCGGATGTTTACAAAAGTTTTTTGCGTAAGTATTTGTTTACGATGGTATTAGCGTCTCATGGCTCTAAAAAAAACTGTGAGCACCATTAAACTTTTCAACATGATTAGGAATTATCCGAGTAACGGGAGAACATACCCTAAGCTATGCAGGTACACGTCCTGTGTAGTCAGGGATCTATAGCCATGAAAGTAAAAGAAAACATGTGGGAACGGCGCGGACGTCCAAAGAAGTTTCAGCCAGGGGATGCGGTGGAGTGGCGGCTGCGCGCGCCGAATAACTTGTTAATGGAATTGCGTGTTTGCGCAAGAGCAGGTGACAGGAGTGTTAATGACGAAATTATTGCAAGGCTTTTAATTTCCCTTAATTACCAGCCTCATATTACGGTTATCAGAACGGTGGAGGGGGAACGGTTAATTTCGATGACAGTTAAATTTGAGCACTGGCTGGATTTCATTCTGGGCCGCGAAAATGATTTCGTGATCGATAGCAGTGCGGGGAATAACGCTCATGAACAAGCCTGGATGTGGCGTGAAGGAGAGCGTGTGCTTATTCCGGGTAAAACATCGGGTTACAGTATGCGACTCCCCCAGAATCTGGCAGATGAAATCAGAACTATGGCGCGGATACATAAGCGCAGTCTAAATGATGAAATGCTTACCAGTTTGATGAATTCGCTGGGATATTTAACTGAACGTATACTGGATAACAATGAAGACACACAGGCATTAAAAGTTTTAACGATGGCGTTTGAGTGGTATCTGAGAGAGAAAATTTCGGAAGCGAAGAAGGTGCCGCTTCCCTGGGGAAAACCAGACTGATTTGGTGATCGATGGCTGGCATTGTTGTCAGCCATCTTTTTATTCTTCAGCATTGACGAAGTGCAACTTCTCAGCATTCGACTCTGCGGTGTTAATTGCCCCAATGGTCTGGCTCAGATAGACCTCAATTTTTTGCATTTCGTCAGGTCCTTTCATGGTGAGATACATTTCAGTGATGAGTGTTGCAATTATCATCATTCCCTAACGTGTCCCGCTGACCTTAGCAATCAGGTCTCTTCTGTAGCCTTCCAGGTCAAAAGAACTGCTCTCTTCTCGTGATTTATGCACCATGAGTCCCAGCTTAACCAGCTCATTAACCTGTGATGAATAACTTATATCTTCTCCTTTGGCACCCTTTTGTCTTTCAATTTCGATTATGTTTTAAATTTCGCGATCGATTTTATCTTTGAAGTAGATATTCTTGCGGGGCATATATTTATCACCAAGTGTTTAGCAGTGCTGAATCCGGCACTGTCAGATATTAATCCATGTGTAAGTTCGCGGGGTTGTTGCGCTAATAATGTGTGTGGGTACAGCACTTGTCAATATGAGAATTGCTTTATACCGGTGTGTGCCAATAGCACTAAGGATGGTGTGTTAGTCCGGCACTATACCTACATAACCAATTGATATTTAAACAGTACACACCTTTAGGCCATGCAACAGTGCCGCTACCGGCACTAACAGGTGTGTGTACGTGGCACTGTTTGGTGGCCGTTAAAAGCACCGTAAGGTGTGTTATTTGACACACCTTTTTTCTCAAGTCTACCCAGCGACATAAATATCAAAGAATAACCACCTGAATCTAAAGAAAAAATCTGCAAGACGAAGTCTTGCGTGGGGTGTGAGGTTTTTACTGTTAGCAAAAAGCGGCTTTAAATAAGAGAGTTGGCTTACCTTTTAATATTTGAAATGTTGTCAAAAAGGCGTCTGGAAGCGCTCCCTGCGCGTTTGCAAGGAGAGTTCTTGATTTAAACGATTGCGAAGGGTATTTTTTAAATCGCCTCGCTTGGTCAATTACAGGCGCCCAGATCAATGAGGAATAAAATGAAATATCTACCACTCAGTTTTTTTGGCGCTGACGTTAACCGCTCAGGCCACGCCTGAATTATGTTTTGATGAAGCGGGGCGTGATTACCATGTTGATCCGATTTTGCTTATGCCAATATCCATTCAGGAGAGCAGGTTAAACCCGCGAGCCATAAACAGTACCAGTGCAGGTGGGACTGAAGATGTCAGTGCAATGCAGCTTAATAGCAATAATTTCAGCAAGCTAAAAAATTCAATATTACACGTGCAGATTTGTTTAATAATCCTTGCATCTGTGTTTACAGTGGCGCATGGGTTCTTGCAAAAAATTTTCAGGCATACGGCAGAAACTGGGACAGCGTAGGGATTTATAATGCAGGTCCAAGACCAGACCGTATGAAAGTAAGACGCGAATACGCGAGAATTATTAAAAGTATCTACACCGTTTTACTCGCGAGAAAAAACATACTGGAAAGGAAATCAGGCGTTCCCGGAAAAACATCACCTTTTGATGATAAAACCGATGCAACCACAAAAATATATGACATAAAAAAAACCGGGTAACCGGGTTTTCATTTTCTAGCTCTTGAGCTTTGCAAACTCTTCGACCATTTTCCACAACGCCTGATTTAGTTTTATATCGCCATCGATGCCGGTTACAGGCAGTGTGGTCGTATTTTTTCCTTTGGCCATTCTGCCAAATAAACCGCCCTTGATCAGGTTTTCCTGCACTGTATTGTAAGTTGTTAACGGCGCGGAACAAGATTTTTTTCCGGCGTTACTGGCGCATCTTTACCCTCATACTTGATGTCGAGAGCAGTATTTGCAAGGAGTATTCTTTCGGCAGGCGATACCGTGATCCATTTCATCATCTCAATATTTTCAGTGATATTGTCGAATATCCCCAACACCTCATATGCTCCTTCGATGACCTGCCCGACAATATATCCTTTATGAGGCACATTAATCTCAACGAAAGATTTCCAGCAGACCAGCCCATTCGTGCAGACCTGCCGATACATACCGGGGATCATTTTATAACTGCTCGACCCATCGTGTAAGTTAAGCAAAAGAATCTCGGGCACTTCTTTACCCGAAAAATTATCGCCCCGACGTAAACGCAACATATGTTTTGTATATTCCCGACGGTCCGGATTACGCACCCGAGACTGACTGGCGTAATAAGGCTGGAATTCCTCTTCACGCAGGTGATCCAGTAATGCAATGGTCGGAATATAGGTATATCTATCAGAGGGCGATTCTGGCGAATTGATGTTGGTGCGGTATAACGGCTGGATAAACGGATCATGGTTATCTCCTTTAAAAAGTTATTTAACGCCCAGACGACGGAACATATCGGCGATAATGTTTCGCCTGGTATAAGAGGCTCCTGCTACCTTCAAATCTTCCAGAACGTTCCAGGCATAGCTCACCTCATCGCCGTACAAAGCGATAAGAGATGCTGTTTTAGGTCCAGGACAGAATTCCCCCATCTTCCTTGAAGATTCCTTTGTGGCGGTTTTGACGTTGACGTTTCGTGTGTGCATTCTTCATTTCTCCTCTGGCGATTGTTAATCCATCTTCCTGGTGAGTTCCCCTGCGGCAAAGGGCGAAGTAGCGACGGCGAACGGAAAAGACCAGGGCGCGCCTGCGCGTGCACTTCACCCTGGTGTTTTTCGGAAGAACGGTACTACGAACAGCCCTCCGCCGGGGAATCATCCGGGGTGATGGTCATCGCCGGACTGACAGGATGCACACACACGATCCGGCAACGTCACACCACCGGGTCGCCCTTAAAGAAAGCGCCGGCACCCATCGCCGGTGCGGTGAGAGCGGCGCGTCCCCCGGACGCAGCAAGCGCGCCCCGGACCTTCACCATCGGACACTAGCGAGCAGCCAGAAACCGCGCAGCGGGTTCGGCGGAGCTTAGCCGGCGGCCTGCCGCCGGGTTAGCGGAGTGTGGCCCTGACGACCCGGCCGGAACGGACGGGAAGCCGAAGGGGGCCAGTGTCGTGAAAGTGGTTTTTCTGTTTTTTGTGGTGCTCCGGCGTATGCTGGAATTGCGCAAAAAAAGCGCAACCGGAGGCGTTCTCATGTCAGAAAATGAAGACGAAGATGATGCTGAAGACGCGTTTTACGACGAGACGTGCAGGATAGTGGGCCAGTGCTGCCTGATGCTGGCCATCAACGATGCAGAAACCGACCGGGCGCAGCTGGTCTGCCAGCTGAAACGGCTTCACTGGAAAATCATGCAACTGACCAGTGAATCCCACAGCGGGATACTGATGGCCATCGAGCAGCTGGAGACGGCGGAGATGTATGAGGAGAGGACGGGCAGGCGGCGGGAGTAAAGCGGAAGCGCCGCAGGCGCATCCGCCCGTTCCCCCGTACCCCGGAGGGGAACAGCCGTTCCGGGTTTTGCGGTCGCGCCGGAAAGAAAAGGGGGCTGCAAGTCGGACAACTGACAGCCCCTTGTAAAGGCGCTTTCGGCAGAACTGACCCCTCAGTTCTGAAAAGGCGGGGTTTCCCCCGCCTCCAGGTAGCTTACTTACCGGATTCGTAAGCCATGAAAGCCGCCACCTCCCTGTTCGTGTCCCTGTACCGGATTTCGCAGAGCGATTTACGGGTCAGGTAAGTGAATATCAACAGTGTGAGACACACTATTAACACGCACCAGAGCAGGGTACTTCGTGGCAGTTTCATAGCTGACTTCTCCTTGCCTTTCGGCAGGTAAGCGGCTAATCTGTTGGTGTCTAGTCATACAGATTAAGCCTCGGGTTAATTGAAAAAATTACTCGGGGCTTTCTGCTTTTTGCCACACAACATGGCAACAAACCACCTGAACATCATGAGGCAAAAAGCCTCAAGCGCCACCGCCATTATACCCCGGAAGCGGGTATTTTCACCAGGACTCTCCCCGATTTTCAGGCAGTTATCTGCGACTATTTTCCACTGAAATAGTCCGGCCTCGCCTCCAGTTCCCGCCCGATCAGTTCGTCAGCAAACAACGGCGCCAGCCTGTTGACCCTGCGTTCCAGATTACGCTTCCGTGTCGCGGCCTTACGCTCCGGGGACCAGCGTTTTATCTCCTCATCAGAAAGAAAATCGAGGCAGACTGCATAGCCACTGTTGAACGTGTGTGCCGCCAGTACCTCCGGCGGCGCAACGGCTCCCGCCGGGACGATCATCCTGATAAGTTCTTTTTCGCCGGGACAGGGCAGATGCCGCAGGCTCCAGCGCACGGAATACATCCACTGCATCAGTGTCACCCTCGTCTCATATCACGGAGTTTATTGGGCAGACTGAGAGAATCCAGCCAGTGTTCCGCCTCTGACCGGCCTGCCAGTGGTTCTTCCAGTTGTTTGATAATGGCCCACAGGGGTTGCCCGGAGTACAGGCAGTCATAGGGCAGACCGCTGAACCGACTGCTCCAGGACTGGACCATGTCGATCAGGTCATCGTCATAAATGCCCTGTCGTTCCTGCCGCTGATACCACGCAACCAGTCCTGCGGGCGTGACAAACGCCAGGTCAATTTCGGCCTGCGCCACCTGAGTCTGATAACGCCGGCGTTTCTGGTGCTGTTCTTTTTCCCGCTGTCGGCTGCGGCGCGATGCCGTCACATCGAAACGGCGATAATGCCGCTCACGCTCCCGGAATCTGACCTCCGGGAAATACATATCCACGGTCGACCCGGACAACGGCATCGGACAGACATCCCCGCGCGTTTCAATCAGTCGGTCCAGGGCTTCAATGTATTTATCCTTGTTGTAGCCGTCCCGGCTACCAGGCTCATAACCTGACGTGGCGCACATGACATCTTTCGCGGTGATCCGGCCTGCCTGCTCCGCACGCAAGCGTCTCAGTAACGCCATCGCCCAGGGAAAACGTCCCAGCCGTTTTCCTGCCATCAGGGAAGATTCAACGTCAATAATGGCAAGCTGTACGGCCTGCTGAAACGGATTAACAGCGACCAGGGAAAAGTGATTCGGGATCATGCCACCACCTCCGCATTCAGAAAATCCGCAACCGTGGCTGCGGTACAGTTAAAGCGGTGCATCCCCGCCGCCTGAGAAAGCAGGTTCACAACCGTATCAGGCGCAAGGATCTCAGCCTAGTGCAGAATGCGTACCAGTGTGCCGCCACCGGACAGAAGAAACAGGGTCCAGGCTGGGAGCATCTCGCCGGGACTGCACAGGCAGAGAAAATATTCGTCGTTTTCGTACGGCGCATAGCGCAGCTGCACGGGGAACAGACCACCAAACTCGCCACGGTATCAGGCTGGCCTCACAGGATGAAAACATGAAAAAACTGGCTTCCCTTCAGTTCGGTGATTTTACCGAGCAGAAATTTACCGCCTTTTTAACGAAGAGCCGGGAGGCTGACTACCGGACAGAAGATCAGCATGATGAGGCAATTTATCAGTTTGCCCGTATAACAGAACACCCTGATGGATGGGATCTTATTTTCTACCCAAAGCCCGGCGCTGACAGTTCCACACCCGGCATTATTGCGGCCATCAGGCAGTGGAGAGCGAAAAACGGTAAGCCAGATTTCAGACATGAATGACAGAGGATCATATGCCCGGACCGTATTACAAAGATCAAAACCTGGCATATAGAAAACGGAAAACCGGGGGATAAAGCAGGCTGTTCTCAGTCTGTACAACTGCTGAGAGGTTAACCGGACTGTTTTTTCCTGATGGCCAGACAGACTATGTAGCCTGCCCCCAGGGGGATCGCAATGGCGAAGATGAGCATGTAATATATTGCATAGATGCCGCTTTTTGCTGAGTTTTCCCCCCACATACCTGTTGTCCAGTCTTTCGTACGGGTGTACCTGAGTGCAACCTGCTCAATGCACCGCTTCGCAAAGGGAAACATCAACATACAAAGCGCCGCCAGCAAGCACAGAATCTGACTGAGCGCCGTCCGGGGTTCGCCCCACAGGGTGTACAGGGTTATCCCGAACATAATGAAACCCGGAAGTAAGCTGTGCAGATAGTATTTCAGCGTCATGTGTTCCCTTATGGGGCAGAGGTCGTCTCCATTGTAAGTGAATCATCTGCAGCACGTACAGATGCGTCAGACCAAGACAATTTCCTCAGGTACAAAAAAGCGGGCCAAGCCCGCTTCATTGATTACGCGATTGTGGTCATAAATGCCCGCATAGCCTGGATGCATTCATGCGACCGTATCCGTTCCGGCCAGTCATTGAAGAACCAGACAGGAGTATAACGCGTCAGATTCATCTGCAGCGTCAGAGTATTGCCGGTGTTCACCGTGGCCGGAATGCCCAGCAGGCTGAGCTGCACAAACGTCATATCTGCCGCCAGTGGATCGATATCAATGGTGGTGACCTGAAGCTGTGTCGCGGGATTCAGTCCGGCCTGCAGCATTATCTCTGCAAACGCAATGACCATGCCCCCTGCCCCGCTTGTCGGCTCCTGCAGACTGATAAAGGGGCACGATTTCAGTTGCGCCAGTAAGTCGCCGGCGGCCAGCTACGCTAGCAAAGATGAAACATCATGCGGCGTGAAACACGGTCCCATCTCATCTGCACCCAGCCCGAGTTTCCATGTACACCTCCCCCAGAAAATCCTGGTGCGCCTCAGACAACGCATTGACCATGAAGGAAAAGAGTGTATGCATCCGGCCGGTATCCGCCGTTTTATAGCGGGCGGTAATCTGTCTGCAGCGCGCCCTACTTTCCGGGGTGTGAATACGGACCAGGTCCAGTTCGCTGGCTACCAGAGTGACAAAATCACGAAAGACCCCACAGCGTCGCAGATACGTCGCTGTCTGGCGGAATTCATTGATGAAGGCCTGCCACGTTTCCCCCCGGAATTTACGGACAGGAGTGGTAACGGCTGTGGGCAGTGCACGGGCGGTGGCCTGGCCCTGAGCCGGTACCGCTGGCGTGATGACCACATCCGGTGCATCGAAAAAATACAGCTGAGACATTACGCCCCCTCCCCTTGCAGCGTGCAGAAAAAACCGTTCATGGGTGCAGCTGCAGCCACAGGATAGCCTGCGACAATCCAGACCTGCGATAATCCGGTCCTGCATCCCAGAAGGCCACAATTTCTTCGCTGTCTGCCAGCGGGGTGAAAGTATCCGGGAACTGCAGACCGGGCACAGTCATGATCCAGTCAAACAGGTCCAGGACCTGGTCTGTTGAAAGTGATGATTCTTTAGATTCTTTTGCTGCTGTGTTGACGTTTTTCTGTGACATGTTGGATTTCCTCCGGGTTAAGCTAATGTTTCTCTGAATTCCTTCGCCGCAGAAACAGGCACCCCACACGGAGACAGGCGGATGCAGGGAGAATGACAAAGCCGCAGCCCGGAGCCTGCGCAGGGACCGGTTGCCGTCGTTCAGCTCTGCGGTCCTTGCAACTGACGGCCGTGTGGGACAGTCCTGTGCGGTGAAGAACGGGAGAGACATCAGTGCAGGGGAAAGAACAGGTCACGCAACGCGTGACGGGCTAAAGCGTGCCGGCACGACACAGTGAAAGCGACATGACCATAGGCCATTGTCAGCACATAAAAAAACCCGCCGAAGCGGGTTTATGTGTCGAGAGCAAAGAATGGTTACGGACAACTCTTTCTTTTATTCCACAGTCAGTATCACCCCGCCGCAGATCAGCAGGGCATACAACAGTTGCAGTATGATTTTTAAACCGACACATCATCAAACATTACAAGCGGGACGGTCGGCAGAGTGCTGGCAAGAAGCATATTCTGCCCCACCGATTTCATGCGGGTCCGCAGCTGCTGTTCGGGCACACCGGCCTTAAGGAACATGGTTGCAGCAACGCTTTTAACCCGGGAGGTGAATGTCATTTACATCCCCTTTTTAGACTGGCCAAACATCGCCTAGGCATTGTCGCGGGTCTCGTTATCAGACGGAGCCGGTAACCTGTCTTTTGAATCGCGATCCTGAATCAGTGTCGCTGCTGGCTTACGGTTAACCAGCCCCTTCATCTCTTCGGGAAATATAGCCTGCATCACCATCATCATTTCTTCGAAAGTGGTGTTTTCGTTCAGCAGCTCGGCCAGAATATTTGCCAACCGGGGATCCTGTTTACGCAGCGCAAAACCAGCCAGCATCGTGGCACGCCACACAGTTTGTTAGTACGCTGAGCGTGCATCTGAAAAGCTGCGCGGCGAGCGTCAGTTCTGCAGGCATATAGCCGTTTTTGTGAAGACGTCACCGTTCGCGGCCAACGAACCGTATTACGGGAATGTGGCCAGTGAGAAGTTGATGATTCCCACACAGGATGCCAAGGACATCATAGCCGCAGCGGTGAAAGCACTGGATCGGATCTGGGTGAATGACCATCGATATGCAAAAGCGGGTTGCATGCTCAATGATTTCACTCCTACCGGGGTTTCGCAACTGAATATGTTCGATGATACTCAGCCCCGAAACAACAGTAATCAGCTGATGAAAGTCGTGGACGGTATTTGCCATTACGGTCTGGGGAAGTGTGGTTTGCGGGACGAGGCATTGCTCCTGAATGGCAAATGAAACGAGAAATGTTATCGTCAGCTTATACGACCCGTTGGAAGGAACTGCCTATTGCCTGGTTTTATGCATCACCAAAATCTGAAGGTAATATACGTCGAACTTAAAGATTGCATAGCACGATATTTTAATGGTGTAAGTTATTACTATCTTTAAAAGAGTTAGATTAATTTTCAGATACCGCTCTTTATTTTCCATGACAACGTATTCATGTGTGATTTATAAAAGATATAAGGACATGCATGCTGACAACTAACTTTCATCCCTGAATGGTGCATGCAGAACCATGATCCCATCTGAATCTCAGACAGAGGCAACACAGTATAGGGAGCGTGGTCCCAGCTGACATTCTGAGGATAACCGCGGTATGTGGGACCACGGTCCCAGTGATGTTCAGACGATAACCGCGGTATGTGGGACCACGGTCCCAGTGATGTTCAGACGATGACAGCTGTATGTGGGACCATGGTCCCAGTGATGTTCAGACGATGACAGCCGTATGTGGAACAATAGTCCCTGTTGATGTTCTCCTGATTTGAATGAAGCTGGTCAGTACATTACATACCGACCAGCTCAGTACAGCTGGAGATGAGAGGATAATAGGATTAGGAAATTATATTTATAAATTTATGGGCTATCAGGAACCTTGAGCCTCAAGTTCCTTCAGGATGGCTTCAATTTTATCAATGCACTCAGCAGGAAGCTGAGCCCTGTCAAGATTCAGAACGATTTTATGCCCCTTGTACAATGCCGTTGCACCCGGCGCGAACTGATGCCGAGAGCTCAGGTTCGCTCTAGATGTTGGAGACTTTTTAAGTACCGATGTCAAAAGAGTAATGACTTCTTCAGCTTCAAAGATTACACCGGCTTTCTTCTGCTCATGAAGACTGGCGGCCTGCTGCTTCAGTAATTCTTCTTTATCCTTAAAAGCTTTCTGAAGAGCTTCACCTGACCGTGCAGATAATTCTCCGGGATGAGAGAACAGAGCAACAACGGACTTTGGTAATCTGGCCGTATTAATGCAGCGAGTAATGATCTTACGCGAAATGTTTTCAGCATCGGCAAGCGCAGAAATATTTCCAGCAAACTCATTGTGCAGTCGGCTTGCGTAACGCTGACCACGTTCATAAGCACTTGTCGGCCGATAATCGTTACCTAGTCTGGACAATGCTGCCATCTGCTCATCGTCCAGTTCACCTACCAGAATACGATAATCACTTTCCGTCAGGATAGCGGCTTTACGGCGACGGCTGCCATCCGCAATTTCTATGACACCAGATACACGCCGGCCAAAAGCCGGTGTCTGCTGACCGGTCAGCAAAAAAGATGGGAGAAGATCATCCAGAGCATCTTCGGTAAGCAGTTCCTGATCGCGCTCATTGCCTGACCATACGCGGGAAGCACTCTCAACAGAGTCTCCCCGAAGTACCTCAAGGGTAAACTTTATTTCCCGGCCACATACCGGCAGAGAGATGGCATTACCGCGGGCCATGGCGCCCACGCGAGCAATTAACGAATCCACCATAGGCGCCGTCGGTGCCGGTGATGAAGTATCCTCAGTCGATTGAGTATGTGTTGTATGTCTTGGAATGACAGGAGCACGCTTCATTATCTAATCTCCCAGCGTGGTTTAATCAGACGATCAAAAATCTCATTGCAAACAGGCTCCCAGATAGAGAGGGCGTTACGCCAAGCACCGGTTGAAGAACGTTGATCAATCGCCTGTTCAAAAACCGTTCTCATACGGATCTGACCTTTACCGACTTCATCCGTTTCGCGCACAACATTTTTAAGGACCATGCTTCCCCAGGCATCCCGAATTTGTTCTTCCATCCACGGGGACTGCGAGCCGTTATTATTACTGTATTTTGTAAGCAGAATACGGACATCTGGCTCAAAGCCTTTAAGATCCACGTTCTTAAGCAGGTCGCGAAGCATATCGAAAAACTGCAATGCTGAGGTGTAGTCGAACAGCTCGGCAGGAGTAGGGACAATCAGTACATCTGCAGCGCATACAACATTTATTGTACCGATACCAAGGTTGGGGGCACTGTCGATAACTATCACGTCATAATCATGAGCGACAGTTTCAATGGCCAGACGGAGCATCAGGTGCGGATCAGCAGGTAATTTGCCTTCGTCAAATTTCCCCATCAGCTCGGTTTCAATGCGGTGCAGTGCCAGACAGGACGGGATGATATCAAGGCCAGGCCAGCATGTGGGCTTTATAGCGTAGCTGGCATCATCCTTTTCCCCAAGATAAAAGGGCAGGAGAGTGTCCTCAGCATGAATATGAAGATCGGGCACCCATCCGTGATACATAGAAGCTGTTCCCTGTGGGTCATTGCCTTCAACAAGCAGAACACGGAGTCCTTTCAGAGCAAGGTCCTGAGCTAGGTGAACCGATACTGAGGTTTTGTAAACACCACCTTTATGAGCAGCAACTCCAATCACTGGCGGAAACGCATTTTCAGCACGGCGCAGTCGTGTACCAAATACATCCCGCATGTGATTGATTTGCTCGATGGTATAACCAACGCGTTGCTCAACTCTTCCACGGGTTTCCATATCAGGGTGAGGCAGTCGGCCAGCTTTCTCAGCATCCCTGATAGCCTGAGATGACACGCCAACCAAATCTGAGGCTTCACCAATTCTCCAGCGCCGGGTTATCTTTCGGGCTTCCGGACTGTCATCATTAAACTGCGCAATGGCGATTGCTTTCGTCATTTCATGACCAGCACTTATGCACTGGTTGAGTGTATCCATGAGTCCCATACTGAACATCCTTTAATCAACACTTTGCACTATTTTAGTAAATCTTGGAATTTATTGCAAAGCAACAATAAAAACGCAAAGCGAACTTAAATATGCAAAGTTGCTAACAAAACAGGCGGTTATCAATCTGGATTAGATGAAATTTCACGGATACGGCATACCCCGCTGTCAATAATAATTACTGCCGCTCGCCGCAGAACGCTTTCTCGCTGCGTGAGAAAGCGTTGAGGAAGCGGAAAAGAGCTGATCTTACTGAAAGCACTAACGCGCTGATGTCGAGTACGCACACCAACTCTTTCCTGCTGTGAATATTTACTATGGTATGCAATATATTGACTGAGGTATGGAATTCCATTATTCAAAGTGAGCAGAACATGCCGATGCAGGTCACGCACTACAGTCAAGATTTGATCTGGTCGGGCGATAATTCGAGATCATGACGATGCACCAACTATAAGGTGTATTCAAAATATCATCCCAAGTGTGGGACTTACGTCAATTTTGATGTGGGAAGGTCTGACAGAGTTATTCATAGTATCGATCCAATAAATGATCCTATAAAGATCACAATGAGATCATAAAGAGATCCCCGGATCGCTTGAGCTCCCGTTCTGACTGGTCTAAAGGGCTCTCAGCATTGACTATAGCGTGTTAAATGTTGACTGATGTATGCATTATCTAATACTGTGATATGCAACTGTATTTACTAAGGCATGTATTTCCGTTGACTGAGATATGCATTTATACTTGCCTTTGTGGATAACTGTTGGAGTCAAAAATGACGAGCGAAAATAATACCTTACCTCTAAATTTGCAGGAGGTTGATAAGAAAACCGGTGAAGTTGTTAAGCTAGATGTTAACAGCACCAGTACCGTTCAACCTGTTGCGCTCATGAGGCTTGGTCTCTTCGTTCCTACGCTGAAATCGACAGGAAAGAGTAAGGCTAACTGTAAAAATGTCACAGATGCGTCCGAGGAGCTTGTACAGCTGTCTATCGCGAAGAGCGAGGGGTACACCGATGTCAGGATCACAGGATCGCGTCTGGACATGGATACGGACTTTAAAGTCTGGCTTGGGATCATTCGCTCCATGTCAGAGTATGGCGTAAAAAAAGACACGCTGGAATTGTCTTTTGTTGAGTTCGTTAAAATGTGTGGTTTTGATTCGCGGCGTTCAAATAAGAAAATGCGCGACCGTATCAGCAACTCTCTGTTCAAACTGGCGACCGTTACGTTGAAGTTCCAGAGTGACACTAAAGGCTGGACTACACACTTGGTGCAGTCAGCTTACTATGATATCAACGAAGATATCGTGGAGATCAAGGCAGAACCCAAACTCTTCGAGCTCTACCACATGGACCGGCGGGTACTGCTGCGGTTGAAGGCAATCGACGCCCTGCAGCGTAAAGAGTCTGCTCAAGCCTTGTATACCTACATCGAAAGCCTGCCTCAGAACCCGGCGCCAATCTCAATGAAACGTATGCGGGACCGGTTGAACCTCACCTCAAACGTGTACACGCAGAACCATACCGTTCGCAAAGCAATGGAGCAGTTGCGAAATATCGGGTATCTGGATTACACCGAATTCAAACGCGGACGGGCAACCTATTTCAGCGTGCATTATCGCAACCCGAAATTAATTAGCAGTACCGTGAAGTCGCCTCGCAAAGAAGTAGAGGAGCAGTCTCCCGAGCAGAACTATGATGAGGTCATTAAGGCTTTGAAAGCCGCGGGTATCGATCCGCAAAAGCTGGCCGAAGCGCTCACCAGTATTAAGCCAGAAAATTGACTGTAGTACGCAAAAATTCACTGCGGTGTGCTTTTATTCTCTATTATTGACTGTAATACGCATCACGCATGGCGCAGTCAATATACCTCTCCCTGTTCCGCAAGCTTCCGCGCTTTAAATTGACTGAGGTATGCTATTTACTTCGAAAAAAAGGTGATATTGACTGCGGCATGTGCTTCTGGCGGGTAATACGTTCCATGTATTGACTGAGAAATCATGGCCTGCATGCCGCAGTCAATTTTCCCGCTGTTGGCTGATATTGACGTTAAATGAAGACCTGCGTGATGTACTGATCCACCTCGAGCGGGGAAGGCTAACGCACAGTCCGGAGCCATACCTTCTGAATAAGTTCGTCATGCTGTCGGGGCTAAGCGAAAATCTTTCCTTCCTTATTTCACTGGTTCCACAGGCCTGGAGCCGGTTTCACTCTTAGGATGAGAATCGTAAGAAGAAAATGCATGTCCGGTTCGTCCATTTCGAACTGCTGCCAGAGAAGAGTATGTCAACGAGTTACCTGTGTTGATTTTCCTTAGTGGCAGAAACCGGACTCTGTGTGATCAAGGAAACTGGCCGATGCAATCATGTGCCGTGTAGAATATATTGTTTGCGGTATGAGGAAGTGGAAAAACATCCGCGGAAGACGGACACCTGGCGATAGATACTCTGCAAATACCCGTATGTGCTGAAATCACACCGCCAGATCGATGCAGTGCGCTGGAAAGAAAGTGTGGGGTCGGCAGTCTATGCTGTCCGTGAGTTTTTCAGGTGATCTTCCATGACTGCGGTATGCACTCATCCGGAATGTGCGGCTGGTAACCCGGGGGGAGGGTTACCGACGTAAAGGAGCGGAGCAAAAAACAAGGGTACAGGAAGATGAGAGGAGCGCTACGTGAATTCTGGCCTGGGTATAGGGAATACCCCTGTAACGCTCTGCCAGTTTTCAAGCAGCACAATATAATATAGCTGTCGCGGTAACTGCCATTTAAGGTGACGACCCGCATCTATCACCTTCAAATATGCACCATTAATGTACAAAAAATGCTAACCCCCTAGACAGCTCGGCACTATCGGAAAAACATAGTCAAGTTATCAGATGCGCTGTAATACCTCATCCTTCAGCAGGGGAGGATGTCAGGCACTTTAACCGGGATGAAACTTTTTCATAAGCTTAACGGCTTCATCTTCCGGCATAGCAAACCGGACGCGGTGCCGTGCCGCAACATCGAGCGCAAAAACTTTCGTATACACTTCCGTCGAGCTGAGTGATTTATGTCCCATCAGGCTCTGCAAAACCTTTAGCGGAATTCCGGCGTATAACATGTGCATGGCGTAGGAATGACGAAACGTGTGCAGGGTCACCGGTACCGAGAACGACACGCCGTCGGCCGCAGCGGCGTCAATGGCTTCATTTAGCCACGTCCTCGCCGTCCGGTCGGTAACATTCCAGAGGTGCGCCTTTTCTGTCCGCCCGGTGCGTTTATTTCTGCGCTCGAGCGGAATTTTCAGGGTGGCCACCATCATCTCCAGCTGGCTGACATAGAGCTGATCTGACAGCGGAACCAGACGGTGGGGAGTGGCACCGGCGGGCGTACGGCCGGCACTGCGGGCCGCTTTCTCTTCACGTTGTTTGAGTGTGGCCAGCTGCACAAACGGATATGGTGATATCAGAGAAAAATCCCCCCGCGTCAGGGCCAGGGCTTCGTTGATACGCGCGCCGGTGTTCCACAGGGTTGCCAGTAACATCCTGCGGTGAAGATCCGGGACATAGTGGAGCAGGGCATTTATTTCCGGCGCAAGCAGGTATTTTGGCAGTTCATCATGCACCACAGCCATCTGTCTCAATGCCAGCGCAGCCGGATAATCGATGGTCACCGGCAGCGACGGTGTCTGATGAAAAGACTGAGAATAGGGAATCACGCTGCTCACAAATCCTGGCTCTCCGGGTAGTTTGGATTTTCTAACATTATTCTTTCTTCGGCGGCTTCTTTAGCCCTTCGACGACGCTCCTTTCTCCATACATCCCACATAACACGTTGAGCTGACCATTCCGAAATCGCAAGACGTGTTTCTGGAAATTCGGCCACCTTGCGCAGGCGTCTGACCTGAATGATGGCTTTTAGCCCCAGACGGGCATACTCATACTGGCGCTTACGGAAGTATTCATAACGCTGCCCGAAACAGTCTGCGTCCGCGACGAACGCAATAGCTTTATGGGCTTCCTGCTGTAGAACGATAAGCTCCCTGATTCGATACATCAGACGTGCATCAAGAACCTGCCAGTCGCCACTGACGTCTGTGAAACTGAGAGCAGGATAGCCGACGGTTGGCTCTCGGGTGGGTTCGGGATCGTCATTATTCTCACCCGCATCAGCTGCAACATCGGAGCAGGACTCGGCGAAATTTTCCAGCAGAAATATCAGTTCAATGGCGATAAATTGCCTTGCCTGTTTCATTTTTTTCTCTGCCGCCCGATTCTCACGCCGGAGCGTAAACCTGTGCGTTAGCATGACGGCTAAAATCGCCGCTACGGCGGTGATTAAGCCGGTGGCCACGTTACCCCAGATACCAGGTCCCTGCATAAACACCTGCACGGTAACCGGATGCGAGGCCACAGCCGCCATTCCTTCTGCAACATTATCCTGCATCATTGTTGTTCTCCTGCCAGTCGCTAAATCCCGTCGCACATTTTAAGTTATGCGTCATTCAATGAGCATAAATGCCTGGAATGTATCCGCCTCACAGGTCAGTTCAACAAAATCTTCCCGGCACGGGTCAGGATTTTCATCAGGTGCCCGCTCACCTGGCTGGCGTAACCGCCAGCCCAGACCCGGACCTTTCCAGACAGCAAGAACCCGGCCTCTGACAGACAGAAAATTACGGGAAACGTAACCGGTTCTGACACGCGACGAATCCCTCAGCCACAGTACGGGATGAGAGAGTACGAGATGTTGATACATGCACTTAACGGTATGAAAATACTCAGCCTGTAAACTACATGACGCACACATACAACCCTCCTTACCAAGTTAACCCACCCTGAAATCATGCATCCCCGGAGGTGGTCCGGTGCTTTTACCTCATCATCGGCCTCCGCTCTGAAATCCCGCCCGGCATGTTTAGCAGGTATTAGCTATAGAGCACGGAATATTGAAACACGGCCCATTCATCCAGCTCATCATCGAAACGTGATGGCTGGCTTCCTGGCGGACACGGAAAGATGACCCCTGCCTTATCCGTAAAATCCCAGCCTTTGGTATCAACATCGAGATCGTTTCGGGCCACAACATAATCGTCCCAGGTCACAATCTGGCACACACCCTTTTTACGTCCTTTCGGTACCGGATCACGCAACCACAATTTGTCATGCCCCAGGGCGATGAGTGCC
Source organism: Phytobacter ursingii (assembly GCA_901456055.1). Classification (GTDB taxonomy): domain Bacteria; phylum Pseudomonadota; class Gammaproteobacteria; order Enterobacterales; family Enterobacteriaceae; genus Phytobacter; species Phytobacter ursingii. The sequence continues at coordinate 931,763 of CABDWT010000016.1, read as the reverse complement.
GCGTGCATTTCAGTGACGGTGATCTTCTTACGCGCAGCTGATGCCATATAAAATCCTTCCTCCTGAAATTATCCCGCCCTGAAATCATCTCTCCCGGCCGGCCGTCCTTTCATTTCGCATTATCGCATGTCGTAAAAATCACGTACCTGATAATAAGCAGGCATATAACCACTTCGTTAAATTACCGGATGGCCGTTTCGGTGTGATCCGACTTTTCTGCATATGGAGACTTTCCGGAAGTGTACCACGGTGAAAGAATAAACAAAGCGGCTGAACTCACATTGCTGCCGTGTCCGGGCGCGGGGGCGGGAAACACCGCGCAGCCCTTGTGTAACGGGAGTATAGGACATCTTCTGAAAACGTTTCATGAGAATTTTCGGGGCGGTAACCGGCAGATCCGGGTCTGCCGCTTTTCGGATCTCCGGTGCGGAGAGGAAGTAAAAGAGACATTCCCGGCCATTAATGACATCATGTCATTTAAATATTTACGTGCAAATTATTTTAAACCGGTGCATTCTTGTTCAGATAATTTCCACCCGCGAGAATACAGCATCATGCTCAGCCAGCTGACATTACGGTTTCCAAAAAAACTGATTGAGGATCTCAAGTCCCGTGCCTCTGCGGAAGACACCTCGGTCAATGCCCTGACCGAAAAGCTCCTCGATGACGCGCTCAGGACCACCTCACCCGATGACGCCTATTTTGCCCTGCAGGCCGATCCCGGTGGCACGCAGGCGTCGCTCTACCGGAAGGTTGTCCGGGGAGAAACCTTCGGGCGCCAGTCCCTGAAAACCGCCGAGCTGCGCTGGCTGTTTACCCGGGCACATGCCGCCTGCCAGACCGGCAGTGCGTTCATGAGCTGGCCGGTCATGGAGGCGCTGCTGGACATCACCTTCGGGGCGCTGGTTTACGCTGCGGAAAACGGGATTGCCGTGGACACGCACTACATCAACCGGGCCTTTGATCTCCCAGGGCAGAACTACCGTGAAGAGACGCAAAGGTTCATGGCGGCCATGCCGCATAATGTGGACTCGGCCTGGGCTGAATTCCTGCTGCGCCCCCTCGCGTCCGGTGCGCTGAACCTCACGGCCTTTCCGGATGAAGTGCTGTCCCGGATCTGTACGCCGGCACGGCTGAAACGCATCTTCCCGCTGGTCATCCGCGCACAGAACCCGGACCAGCAGGCGATGAAAGGGTGGGCGGCCGCAACCGGACTGGTGACGGATGATCTCAGCCGGACGGCCACGGTGGCGGACATCAGCCTGCATCTGCAGGTCCGGGGGAACCGCTTTCCACAACAGCCCGGGACCCCGTGGCAGGCACCGGCTTTCAGCCTGTTCGTGAGTGCCGGCCGGGTGTCACTGGCGCTGGGCTGGGATGTGTTCAGTGCGCTGGTTCGCTATATGCAGGCCCGGGCATGGCTCGGGGCCACGCACCAGTGGAATGCCCGGGACAGCCTGGTGTCGCTGTATATCCCCCGTGGCGAAGGGGAAAGGGTGATACTGGGGCTGGACGGCACCCACATTGCCATGACACCGGACGAATATCTGCAGCTGGAGACGGCCCTGCTGGCGGTGGTGTCCGCACCGGACACGGCGCCGGTTCTGGCAGAGCTTCGCGCCCTCTACGGAGATCTGTGAGGAGACACGTATGTACATTAAGCTGACAGCCCTGACGGAAAGTCTTCGCCGGGACGAAGGCACTGTCAGCGGATTATGCTGCACTGTGTGAGGACGCGCTGCGGAGCGCCCTGGAGGATATACTGCAGGCGGTGAACGGGCGTTGCGGTGAGTGGCATGCCCCGTGTGCGTCGCCCCTCAGACTGTGGACTGCCCGCCACGATCAGCAGGCACTTTACCGCACGGGATGAAATGACGGTCTTCCGGACGCATTATCCCGGACCAAGCCCAGGCCTCACGTCCGGACAGGGGGAAGGTGACCGCGGCCAATGATCTTCAGGTACGGCAGCGTCCTTCCCTGAGACCTGCCCTTAACAGAAAGAAATGTCATCTGCCCATCGGGTTGCAGCCTGCATAGCTTCGATAACCGTGTGTTCGCTGAGATGCAGAACATGACAATATTCAGAGGCGGCTTCCCAGTCACGTCGCTCATAACATTGTGCAAGAAACAGTATGTCAGCCTGTTTCCCTGTATGTTCACAAAGCGCCGCAGCGACAGTTTGCGGAACCGAAACCTGTTTCATCAAATCCACCATCGGCAGTTCAAGTATGACGTCCAGCAGAGAAAACAGGCCGCACAGGAAGGCATGACAGGGTAATAAGGTGCAGTCAGTTTTCAGGGCTATCTGTTCACAGAATTTTCCACGGACCATGCTCATGCGATAAAGCTCAGGGACACCGGTCCCCCCTATGTTTGCCAGTGCAGCCACCGTGACAAAACGTCTGATTGCATTGCAGCCCAGGTACATCAGCATTTCTTTGAGAGAGAAATTATCCGCATTCAGGATCCCTTGCGATTTAAACAGTAAATTCCTGACATAGCGCATTAACTTATAAGACAGCGCCAGATCCGTTTTAAGCAGCTGCTCAATCGCGGCGAAGTCAGGGATGTCCCTGTTGACTTCCATCATAAGTCTGCACAATGAGAGGGTGTTCTGGGGCAGACATTTATGCCTGAAGATCTCAGGCCTGCTGAAGAAAAAGCCCTGGAAGAAAGAAAATCCTGCGCGGTGGCAGTGATCGTATTCTTCTCTCGTTTCGACTTTTTCAGCGAGGAATTTTATTCCGCCGGGCATGGCCTTATGATGCGTGATGTAATTAACAATATCATGGAAGGGATTTGCTCTTATATCAAATTTAATGACACTGATGTACCTCAGAAACCGATCCCACTGCGCATTCATCGTGAAATCATCAAGTGCAAACTGATAACCCCTGTCATGCATGTCCTTCACCGCGGCAAAGAGCCGGTCATCAGGAACGGCGTTTTCCAGAATTTCGATAACCACGCTGTCGTTCGGCAGTACATCTCCGAGGCCATTAATGATCATCTGGTGCGGGACATTAATATACGAACAGTAACGGGAGCCTGCGCGGGGGGGCGGTGTGCATAAAAACTGATCTGAAATCACCCGTGAAGTGGCATATTCTGGTGGAACATCAGGAAAAGCATTATTCATTCCATCCCTGAAAAGAAGTTCATAAGCAACGGTCTGCCTTTCCCGGTCAAAAATGGGTTGCCGTGCGATGAATGAATACATGTTTACAGCCTGCTGGTCAAAAGTCGAATTTTATAACACTGCATGTTTTTTCTGTGCAGTTCCGGCAATCAACAACGCCGGCGTACAGCCTGGAATAAAGAAAACGGGGATATGCGACATCAATATCCCCGGGAAAGAGAATATATCACTGAGTATTTCTGTGTCTCCGCTGGAAGGTTGCTGCAAAGCGCGACGGGTGTCCAGAGGTAAAGAATCTTTATCCTGATTTTTTGACGCGTCTCAAAGAATATTCCGGAGATATATTACGGCGTCGTGAGTCATGATATCGCAAATGATTCCTTTTAGCGTCTGCCTGAATTAATACGTCAGCAAATCATGATCTGGCTACTGAAATAAACAGTGCGGCCAGGTCATAAAGTATAAATATTTCCGGAATGCTTACCCGAGCGGTATTCACCCTGATACGACTGTGGCATTATTTATTCCTGTGCGGACTGCAGCTCCGGTATGTCTGGAGGAAAAACCGGATACCTGTGCGATTATTTTATAAAGATATTTCCTGACAGGCACAAACGTATTCTGGTTTATTTGCCTGTTATGTCCTTTAGCATCGTCAGGTTGTCACGGGGCCGCAGAGGCAAACTATGCCTGAACTGCCTGTGGCATGGTTTATCTCCTTTTCTTCTGGCATGGCATGCTGTACACCCTGCCGCGAGGCCAGAATTTCAACGGTTACGGGTATCATGAACAGCAAAAAATGGTCTGATGAATTTACAGAACTGGTTGGCGAAGCTGCCCTTGAAGTTCTTCTCAGCGATCGGGCCGTCACAATGGCCTCGATTATTTGTGCCCTCAGGGAACGCATGCGCACCGAACGGAACAGGGAAAGGTCTCTCGCCTGCCAGGCCGCCATCGATACCCTTAACGCTTTCGCGGATACGCCCGGCAGGCTGCGTTGGTTGCGGCCTGATGACATTACCCGTTCCGGTACGGAACGGTACCCCGCTTTACGTCCCGGCAAATACCGCCACTGAGGCGAACTGGCGGGGATGTCTGAAAGGACAGTCATCCCCGTCACTGGTTTTCACTGATGCTATCCGCTCAGCCCCTTGAAGCCTGCACGGGTGAGTCTCCGGACCGGGATCAGGTCGCATCACGGTTCCCGTGCCGGCTGCGAACCCCCTTTTAAGAAAGCCATTGTCTGTGGAGACCGGGTCGCAGGTCAGCACCGGCGTCTGCCGTGATGCCCGTTGCCCGAGGCTGTCAGGGCAGACATGCCGGTGTGATATTCTCCCTCAGTACCGCCCTCAGGCAGACCCGGTCTGGCTGAAATACGGTCACAGTGTGGCCACGGATAAAAACACTGTTCAGAGGTGTGATACATCAAGACCCGCCAGTTTCAGTCTGTCCGATATTTTTAACATATTCAAAACCACGCTCCGGAATGACTTATTAATGCCAATCCCTTCGCAGATTGTTTCACTGTGGATTTTTTTCAGCTCCCCGGAATGTTTGATTAACTGCAAATGCAGCTCGGCGGTTTTTGCGCCTGGTGCAGCGTCAGCAATGGCTTTCTGTATAGCAAAAAATACCGGCCCTGTTGTGTCCACCACGTTCTCCGTCAGTTAAGGGGGGAAATAAAACAGAGTAGCTGAATCCGGCATTGTTGCTTCACCGTCGGCAGGAAATAACCCTGTCAGTCCGGGCACGCCTTTTACTGACAGGGCGGGGTCCCCGCCGGGCCTGATCAGAAATGGCAATGGCCGTCACCACTGTTTCCGGTGACGGCTGACCCCGGAAAAGGACAGGAGACGCCCTTCTGTATCGCACCGCAATCAACCTGTTAACCGTGTTGCGTCACCATTTCGTGATGTATTCCGGTAGCTGCAGAAAACCCCGTGCGTATAATAAGGGCACACCGCCGTTGCCCTGATGGAGTATAAAATCCCCCGCCTGAGAAGAGGGCTCCGGTCGTTTCCCCTCACCGGTATGCGTAAGCCCGTGAACCTTACTCAGGGGGGAACACCGGCGGCTCACCTGTTCTGGAAGAGACGATATCACCTTCAGCGGCTGCCTTCGCCTTCAGAGGCATGGCCAGCCCGTTTTGTTGTCATGAGAAATAGCGGAGCGTTAATTTTGTCAGCCTTTTCGGACCTGCTAATAAGCGAAGTCATCTGGGAAATGCTTTCTTCGGATGAAGAAGTCTCCCGGGCGGCAGTCCTGTCCCGTCTCACCCTCCGGATGCTTGCGGAATGGGATGAGAAAAGATGTTATGCCTATTTAATGGCAATTCGTGAATTAAAAAAGGAGCTGAATGAAGAACTCATCCATCCGAATTAAGGAAAGGTAATACATTTTATATAAATCCTGTCAGGCAATGCCAGACCGCACAGTAAAAACGGTGTTGATCGTATAACGTATATAATATTTACCGGAAAGGACGGAGCAGGCCATTCGGGACTTCCTGACCAGAAATTCAGACGATCAGGGAGAATCCTCTCGGGTCATTAAGGTTTTTTATCAGTTTCTTTGCCGAAAGGCGCGGCGGAACCTGTCCTTTTCCAGGCTGATTCTTATAGATAACCTGACTGATTCGTTTAATGTGGTCACTGTAACGAAGATGCATTTGCATGCCCTCCTACACAATCCGGATTTCTGTGCAGGAGGGTTAATTTTCTTTATTTACCGTTCAGACAGGTCACCCGTTGTCCGGATATATTTTCCCGGCCTGAACGCCCCGCCTGATTTTCACGGTAATCCGGGTACCCGTCTGAATGAATATACTTAAGGATTATTTAACAAAAAGGCGGCAACATCCGGCAACGTCCCTGAACCCGTGCAATGATCATGAGCAAGACTGTCTTTATTAAGAACAGTGTATATTCTGCGGGCACACACAACACAATAATTCATTCCGAGAAAAAAATGACAGAGCCGGACTTTTATGGACATGATACTGAGCGCTTTCATTCGCTCTGTATGCTGGATCTGCCTGCTCCCAGGGAAGAGAAACGGTTTGATCGTCTCCTCCGGGTCGCAAGACGATGCTTCTGTGCCCCTGTCGCGCTGATCAGTCTGGCTGAAAAAGACCGACAGTGGCTGATAACCTCGTCTGATCCCGGTGTCATGGCAACGTCGGGTGAAAAATCATTTCGTTCCCTTGTCGTCTGGTCCGGGGACATACTCGTTGTTGAGGATGCCAGCACCGATACCCGGTATTCAGACAATCCTCTGGTGAAAGGGGAGCCTTTCATTCGCTTTTACGCAGGTTGCCCCCTGCACCTTCCCGATGGTGCTTTCGCAGGCATGTTATGTGTCATGGATACCCGTCCCCGCATTGCGGATGAGGAGGATTTATCCCTGCTGAAAGATCTCGCTTCCCTGGCCGAAGATGAATTTTACATCATCAGTGTTGCACTGACAGATGCGCTGACCGGGGTGCTCAACAGGCGAGGATTTTATGAGATAGCTGCCGCTTATGTCAGCGTCAGGAAAAAGGGGAAACAGACTTACGGCATGGTTCTGTTTGATCTGGATAATCTTAAACCCGTCAATGATCGGTTCGGACATCTGGCCGGTGATCGTTTACTTAAGCAGTTTGCCGGGATACTCAGACAGTGTGCCAGCCAGAGCGATATTATTGCCCGTCTGGGTGGCGATGAATTTGTGGTTCTTACGGAATGTACCGATATTCGCGAACTGCTCTTTTTTACCAGCAAAATGGCGATGTTAACGGAGGTACTGAATAACGAAAACGACAGCCAGTGTTTCTTAAATTATTCCTGGGGATTCAGTATTAATCTGTCCGGCGAGACACTGTCGCTATCCGATATGCTGATTCAGAGCGATGAAAAAATGTATGAAAACAAACGGGCTAAAAAAGCCGGTGTCAGTATACATACGGACAGGCACGCTTCTCCGGGTGAATCAGGTCATTCTCAGTAAGGACTTGTTCGCGCTGCAGGAGACTGTCCGGGAAAGGCATCGGGTCTGCCTTTCCCGGACCCGGCTCTGCCCGTTAGTACGGGCGGGCTACCTGCGTTAACACTGACACGTCAGAGCCTGACAGCCGGAACGGGGGAATCAGGCGCTGCTGCCGCCCCGGCTGTTTCTCCCGCCCTTTTTACCGGCTTCAGATGCACGTTGCGGATCGTGTCTGAAATTACCGCCGCTCATCTGGCCGCCTTTCCGGCCGGCCTCAGAAGCGCGTTTTTTATCTTCTGCAAAATTACCTGAACCACCACGATGTTGAGTCATAAGGGATCACCTCGTTGAGGACTGAATGATAATCATTGCACCTTCGGCATCAGAAAGAATAGCAGCCATCCGCATCGCTTCAAGCCGCAGGGAGCCTGTGCAGCCGAGGATCAGGATGATTCTGAAAAGGGAGGAAAGCGGGCAGGGCGGAACGGGATGATTCCGGTACCACGCTTCACGCCGGCAGCGTCCGCTTAATGTCGTTTCATGGCCGGATGCCGTGAGGAACGAAATGGCACCAGGACACTGAGCGGAAGACGAAATGAAACATTCCCCTCTCAGGGCTGCCTGGCCCGATATCAGGCTGATATAAGTAGAGCCCCCCTTTCTCCCTCTCACCGGAACCGGACGTGAATGAAACGATATCCGGACACCGGCGCGCGCCCGGGGATACCATATGCATGAAAGCGGCTTTTTTTCAGGCCAGCCAGCAACGCGGAGTTGTAACACGGCCATCATCCGGCGGGATTGTTGAGTTCGGCGTACACGTTGGCCGGACACGTTCCGTCATCAGCAGCAACGTAAACGTGCTGACGAAATGCCAGGAGCATTCAGGCAGGCCATACTATAATCTGCTTATTATCTGACCTCAACAGGGCGTCTGTGATGGACGAAGGCTTTTACTGGATAAGCTTCCGGGGTATCGTGCAGATAGCCTATCTCTCTCACGAGCCCGTTGAAGATGTTGAACGGGGACGGTTCGCGACGGGCATCTGGCTTCTCACCGGAGAGAACGGGGAAGCCTGCGGGATGGATGAGGTCAGGGTTCTGTCAGCGAAACTCTCCGGCCCTGATGAAACTTTTTCCGGTACCTGATGGCATACCTTCCGTGTCGCTGCTATTTTTTATCGGTACAGTACTTATGCCTGCGCTTTTTTCCGTGATGCCGGGTATCGTTAGCGAAATACGAGTGATGGTCAGGTGTAAGCGGTACTTCACCCTGCAGATACGCTGGCACCTGAACACAGCGCTTTCCGGTCCAATCCCTGTCATCACATTGACATGATTATTTTTTCTGAGCACCTGCCCGCATCGGGCAGGTTTTTTTTGGAAAATAAAAACAGAGGTGTCTGCGGACGAAATAGTGGTGGCCGGAGAATGTTACACAGCCCATTCTCCGGGATAAATCCTTTATACAAATAACATGCTGCAGAAAACACATCCGGCCAGTAAATCATCCTTTCGGTTTATTCTGAAAATATTCCTGTTGCTCTAAATTTCCTTATATTATCAGACTATCCCGTTTCGCTTGCGTACGGAAAGAAAGAGGTTAAACATGCATTTTGAGGTCATAAGTGAGCATACCGAGAATGTTTTAAATCTTATGATGGATAAAGCGATCAGGGAGAATGACCCTGCTTACGTTCACCTTGCAGATACCTGGTACACCATGGCGGAAGGAGCACTTTTCCTCTGGCAGGAGCTGGCCGACGCCTGTACTGATATTTCGCCGGAGGAGAAAAATAAAATCGCTGCACGCCTTCACTCTGTTATCGACATCAACCGGGCCCCGATGCTGAGCAGGAAAGATGACTGCCTCTGAAATATTTTTCTAAATACACCTTGTAAGGCAATAATGCCGGGTGTTATTTCAACGTTATATTGTCTGAGCAGTACAGGATATATTCCCCCGACAATTATTCTGCACCCTGCTTTATATCGCTCCCCGTATAAAATGCTCTGGCATGGCAGGCACGCCGGACACCCGGTGACATACGCTACTGGCCGGCAGCCTGATTACTTTGCGTGTCGATTTTTTTATTCGCTTCACCGCTTTCATTCAGCGCCTGGCTGGCCGCTTTTTCTGCATGGGCAGCACTGTAGGCAGCCAGATGAGAAATGACAATCGCATAAATACTCATCAGCGAGACCCAGAGAATACTGTTTTTCCACCACAGCAGGGTCGGAATAGTCAGAATGGCCCATATCAGCGCCAGAAAAAGATGCATTCTGGCCATCAGACGCGCTGTCAGCTTCACCTTCATGATTGATCCTTTTAAGAGGGATGGATGACTTCTCCATTGTTATTTATAGCATCCGGTCCGCTTCTGGCTGCCCTGTTTTGTTACGGTTTGTACACTGTACAGAGCCGGCCCATCTCCTGCGGTGAGAAAACGGACTGATGCGGGATACGCACGCATGATGGTGGAATGATGCGATATCCGGATGACGGCCAAAAAGCTTCTTCACCGGTACGCTGCTCCGGTAACGACAGCGTCGGTCCTCCGGGTACTGACCAGCAGCTCTCTGCCCTTACGTCTTGCTTGCCATCTTCGGGTGCCCATGACATATCAGATCAGTGAATGCGCCCCGTGAGTATCCGATATTGCCGGTTTCCGGATCTGCCTGGCGGAAAACCGGCAAGGAATATGATTTTGTGATAAATACCATAAAAGCATATCAAATGTGATATTTGTCATATCTACAGTAATCACACCTGATATGATAATTAACAGATTTAGATAATATCAATCATGATATGGTTTACCCCACTACGGCAGATAACCAGACGGAGCGTGCAGGATGGATAACGAAGTGACGTTTTCACTCAGCTATGAGCAGCTGACCACCATCACGGAACGGTACATCAGAACATGTGTTCAGAATGCGACGGGTGCCTCCGGTCGCGAGGCAGAGGTTGAAATGGACTGGGCACGTGCCACTCTGGATTACTGGTACCTGCTTACCCAGGCCGGAAACGCACCGGATGCCGTGGTGGAGGCTGATCGTCTGCGAATGACCGAAATAATCTGGCGCGCAGCTTCCGAGGAGGAACGTGCATGCCGGCAGTAACCTCACGCCGGCCATCGCCGCTGCAGCGGAATATTCTGGTGGTACTGGCGGCGATCGGGGCACGACGTCCGGGGCCGGTGGCCACCCGGGACATTGAACGCCTGCTGGCACAGGGCGGAAGCAAACCGGTGTACGGGCCGAACCTCCGTGCCTCCTGCCGGCGGATGGAAGACGCGGGCTGGCTGCGCACCCTGCGGGCGCCGAACCTGCAGCTGGCCGTCGAACTGACGGACACGGGACACACCATCGCAGCAGGGCTGCTGGCGGAGGAAAAGGCGCGGGTGCAGGCAGAACAGCGTGCCACCGAGGTGAAGGCGCTGCCGCTGGTTCCCGCCGTTCCGGCAGGCAGTCCGGGACCGGCCGGTGACGATGTGCCGGTCTGTCTGGACGGTGTCACACTCACCGTGTGCCGGGGGGATTTTGTGATCCGCCTCGACGGGACCACCTGCCTGCAGCTGTGGAACACCGCCGGACTGTTCGCCCGGCTGGAAGGCGATCCCCTACAGGTGGCCGGCTGGCTGCAGGCCTGCCATGACGCCGGTATTGCCGTCGGGGCGCAGGTCAATGAAAGTCAGATGCCGGTAGAGGTGGAGCGGCTTCCACTGGCCCGCACCGGCTCAGGTAAGGAAAAGGGAATACCATGAACAATGAAATCAGACAGCGCATACACGCCTTTCGCCAGGCGCTGGAACAGGCCGCCTCAGCCTGTTCGGTTGACCCGTCGCTTGTCGGCTGGCACAACTTTATCAGGGACTTTCCGCTTGGCTGCTGTGAGCTTGCCAGCCAGACCCTGGTCCGGTACCTGAGAGAGCACGACAAACACCGATTTCCCTGTGTCATCAGCATGGACTGGTCCGAAGGTGCTGAAGGGCATGGCCACGTTATTGTCGCCCTCGACGGCGACTACATCGACCTGACGCTGGATCAGTTTCCCGGGTATGACGATTACATCGAGGCGGAGCCTATCGAATCCGGCGGGAAGATGGCAGCCTTCATACAGCATGTCCGTCGCCTGGGCGGTTCGTTCACCATGCATGAGCTGTCCCTCGACGGTATTGGGGACGAGAGCGAAAAGCTGTATAGCTGGCTGAAAGAGTCCGCGGACCGTATGTTGCCCGTGGCAGCAGAAGCTGAAGCGGGCTGTCCGGTGAGCAGGGACATCCTCGCTGAATACCGTGACAACGCAGATAACGGGGTCTGAGGGCCAATGGAACGAAAACGTACGCTAAGGAAATAACCAATTGTTATAATTGATATTATTCATTCTTCTCTATGAACTGAAAGCCCGCACTAAGCAATGTTTTAGCCTCAAATGACTTTTTTACCTACCCAACTAACGTAACGATCGCACATCAGGTCGTTTTTCAACCGCATAGTGACACCTGCACTCACATGCGAGAAAACACATATGATTTTGACTTCTTGTTTTGGTGGAGAGACAATACCCATTCATAGCAGGAGTACATAATGCCAGAAATTGCATCCCTACAACTTTTCAAAATACTATCTGATGAAACCCGCCTGGGTATCGTGCTACTGCTCAGGGAGATGGGGGAGCTGTGCGTATGCGATCTCTGCACAGCGCTGGAACAATCACAACCCAAGACCTCCCGCCATCTGGCGATGCTTCGGGAAAGTGGCCTGTTGCTGGATCGCAAGCAGGGGAAATGGGTTCATTATCGCTTATCCCCGCATATTCCTTCCTGGGCTGCCCTGGTGATTGAGCAGGCCTGGTTAAGTCAACAGGACGACGTACAGGCCATCGCCCGTAAGCTGGCATCGGCCAACTGCTCTGGCAGCGGTAAGGCTGTTTGTATCTAAAAATTTTGCCTGTACATATATGTTTTTACGAATATGAGGTGTTAAAGATGAAAATGTTAACGGTGTTTGATCCGGCGATGTGCTGCAGTACCGGCGTTTGTGGTTCAGATGTCGATCAGGTTTTGGTCAATTTTTCTGCTGATGTGCAATGGCTGAAAGGGCGTGGGGTTCAGATCGAACGTTATAACCTGGCGCAGCAGCCTATGAGCTTCGTTGAGAACGAAAAAGCGAAAGCATTCCTTGAGGCTTCTGGAGCTGAAGGGCTTCCGCTGCTGTTGCTTGATGGTGAAACGGTGATGGCCGGGCGATACCCAAAACGCGCTGAACTGGCTCGCTGGTTTGGTATACCGCTGGAAAAGGTGGGTTTAGCTTCCACCAGTTGCTGTGGTGGTAAAACTTCCTGTTGTTGAGTATGTCAGGAGGACATATGAAATTCTTAGAGAATATCCCGTCTTACCTGTTTTTCACCGGTAAGGGAGGTGTAGGCAAAACTTCGATTTCCTGCGCAACGGCTATACGTCTGGCTGAACTGGGAAAGCGTGTTCTGCTTGTCAGTACCGACCCGGCTTCCAATGTCGGTCAGGTATTCGATCAGACTATCGGTAACACTATCCAGCCCGTGACTGCTGTGTCTGGTCTTTCGGCTCTGGAGATTGACCCGCAGGACGCCGCCCAGCAATACCGCGCCAGAATCGTTGACCCTATTAAAGGTCTTTTGCCTGATGACGTTGTTAACAGCATCAGTGAACAGCTTTCAGGAGCTTGTACGACAGAGATCGCTGCATTCGACGAGTTTACTGGCTTACTGACTGACGCTTCTCTGCTGACCCGCTTTGATCACATCATTTTTGATACTGCCCCAACTGGCCACACTATTCGCCTTCTTCAGCTTCCCGGAGCCTGGAGCAGCTTCATCGAAAGTAACCCGGATGGTGCTTCCTGTCTTGGTCCAATGGCTGGGCTGGAAAAACAACGCGAGCAATATGCTCATGCGGTTGAGGCATTATCCGATCCTGAACGAACTCGCCTTGTGCTGGTCGCGCGATTGCAAAAATCAACACTGCAGGAAGTCGCTCGTACTCATGACGAATTATCAGCTATTGGCCTTAAAAATCAGTATTTAGTCATTAACGGTGTCCTGCCTGCGAGCGAAGCAGAACGTGATGCACTGGCCGCTGCAATATGGCAACGGGAGCAAGAGGCGCTGGCAAATCTTCCTGCCGGGTTATCTGATTTGCCGACAGACAACTTATACCTGCAGCCGCTGAACATGGTTGGTGTATCCGCATTGAAAGGCCTGCTCAACGAACACGCTGAGATAACATCGCTTCCTGAACAAAGCCCACAGAACAAGCCAGAGAATATGTCGTTGTCTGTCCTGGTTGATGATATCGCCCGCAGTGAACACGGTTTGATTATGCTGATGGGCAAAGGTGGTGTGGGCAAAACCACAATGGCTGCGGCTATCGCCGTCAGTCTGGCGGATAAGGGTTTTGATGTGCATCTCACCACCTCAGATCCTGCTGCACATCTCAGTACAACGCTCAATGGCAGCCTCAAAAATCTGCAGGTCAGCCGAATCAACCCTCACGATGAAACTGAACGCTATCGTCAGCATGTTCTTGAGACGAAAGGCAGGGATCTGGATGAGGCTGGGAAACGGCTGCTCGAAGAGGATTTACGTTCTCCTTGCACAGAAGAGATTGCGGTGTTCCAGGCGTTTTCACGCGTAATTCGTGAAGCTGGCAAACGGTTTGTGGTCATGGATACGGCACCTACCGGGCATACGCTATTACTGCTTGATGCTACCGGGGCTTATCACCGTGAGATTGCCAGGAAGATGGGGGATAAAGGTCATTTTACCACTCCGATGATGCAGCTTCAGGACCAGGAACGTACCAAAGTTTTGCTGGTCACTCTGCCTGAAACCACACCTGTACTGGAAGCGGCAAACCTGCAGTCCGATCTTGAACGTGCGGGGATTCATCCCTGGGGCTGGATTATCAATAACAGCCTTTCGATTGCACAGACGCAATCGCCGCTGCTTTGCCAGCGCGCCCTACAAGAGCGTCCTCAAATCGAGGTTGTGAAAAACCAGCATGCAAGCCGCATAGCGTTAGTACCGGTAATGGCTGCAGAGCCCACTGGCATCGAGAAACTCAGAGAGCTGGTTGTTTAATTTTTTTTGTATATACAGGGCGGCAAAGCCGTCCTGTCTGGAGGATTTATGTTACTGGCAGGCGCTATTTTTGTCCTGACCATCGTTTTGGTTATCTGGCAACCGAAGGGATTAGGGATCGGCTGGAGTGCGACGCTGGGCGCGGTACTGGCGCTGATCTCTGGCGTAGTCCATTTTGGTGATATCCCTGTAGTGTGGAATATTGTCTGGAATGCGACGGCGACCTTTATTGCCGTGATTATTATCAGCCTTCTGCTCGATGAATCGGGCTTTTTCGAATGGGCGGCGCTGCACGTTTCACGTTGGGGTAACGGTCGCGGGCGTTTGCTGTTTACCTATATCGTTTTGCTCGGCGCAGCGGTGGCGGCACTGTTTGCCAACGATGGTGCGGCATTGATTCTGACGCCAATTGTTATCGCCATGCTGCTTGCATTAGGTTTCAGCAAAGGCACTACGCTGGCATTTGTCATGGCCGCCGGGTTTATTGCCGATACGGCCAGTCTGCCGCTTATCGTGTCCAACCTGGTTAACATCGTTTCTGCAGACTTCTTTGGGCTGGGTTTCACTGAGTATGCGTCGGTAATGGTGCCGGTGGATATCGCAGCCATTATCGCCACGCTGGTGATGCTGCATCTGTTCTTCCGCAAAGATATTCCGCCAACTTACGACCTGGCTCTCCTGAAAGCACCGGCAAAAGCGATTAAAGATCTGGCAACCTTCAGAACCGGCTGGATAGTGTTGATCCTTCTTCTGGTTGGCTTTTTCGTCCTTGAGCCGTTGGGTATCCCGGTCAGTGCGATTGCTGCTGTAGGGGCTGTCATTCTGTTTGCGGTGGCGAAGCGAGGCCATGCCATTAACACTGGCAAAGTGCTTCGCGGTGCGCCATGGCAGATCGTCATATTCTCTCTGGGAATGTATCTGGTGGTCTATGGTCTGCGTAATGCCGGACTAACAGAATACCTCTCCGGTGTGTTGAACGTGCTGGCAGATAAAGGACTTTGGGCCGCGACGTTTGGTACTGGCTTCCTGACGGCTTTCCTCTCTTCCATCATGAACAATATGCCTACCGTGCTGGTTGGTGCTCTCTCTATTGATGGCAGCACTGCAACAGGCGTTATCAAAGAGGCGATGATTTTTGCCAACGTGATTGGCTGCGATCTTGGACCGAAAATTACACCTATTGGTAGCCTGGCAACGTTGCTCTGGCTGCATGTCCTTTCACAGAAGAACATGACCATCACATGGGGATACTATTTCCGCACCGGGATCGTCATGACTCTGCCTGTGCTGTTTGTAACGCTGGCCGCGCTGGCGCTACGTCTCTCTTTCACTTTGTAATGAGATACTGATATGAGCAACATCACCATTTATCACAACCCAGCCTGCGGCACGTCGCGTAATACGCTGGAGATGATCCGCAACAGCGGTATCGAGCCGACCGTTATTCTTTACCTTGAGACTCCACCTTCACGCGATGAGCTGCTCAAACTCATTGCGGATATGGGCATTTCCGTCCGGGCTTTGCTGCGTAAGAACGTCGAGCCGTATGAGGAACTGGGTCTTGCAGAAGATAAATTTACTGACGACCAGCTCATCGACTTTATGCTACAGCATCCGATTCTGATCAACCGTCCGATCGTAGTGACGCCACTGGGAACTAAACTTTGCCGTCCTTCAGAGGTTGTTCTCGATATCCTTCCAGATGCCCAGAAAGCGGCTTTCACCAAGGAAGACGGTGAAAAAGTCGTTGATGATTCAGGTAAAAGACTGAAATAAAGACGAAGGGGGCATTTGCCCCCTTCATTATTACTTCGCCATTTCTTCCAGCAGGTCAATACCAACCGGCTCTTCGCTCTGTAGCGCTGTTAATGCAATACGCTTTGCATACTGCTCTTCCACATCAGAGATGAGAGGCAGCTCGCGGTTCGCCCTGATCTTCAGGAAAGGCGAAGACGGTTGAGCAGCTGCCAGGCTGTTATTAACGACCCATGCCCACGGCTCGATGCCAGCTCGGCGTAGATCCTGCTGCAGGTTAGCGGCTTCCAGTACAGGTGTCGTTTCGGCAAGCGTCACGATAATCACCTTCGTCTTCTCCGGGTCTGCTGCTTTTTCGCTATCACCTGTCTTCGATGTCAGAAAGCGAGAGAATTCGGCTTCATGCTGTCGCCAGAACACACTCATGCAATTGTTGAATGCCTTTACATCACTCATGTTCGTCCTCAAATTTTGCTCAGATTAACCCGGCTCTCATCTTCCAGAATTTTATAAACAGTGGAACGGGCAATACTGAGCCGGCGGGCAATATCTGTTGCACCAGTTCCCTGCTGATGAAGTGCCAGTACACTATTTCTGTCGATGATGCGCTTTCGGCCAAACCGGATACCTTTCAGCCTGGCCTCCTGCCGTCCTTCGTTCGTACGCTCCAGAATCCTCCTGCGTTCGGCCTGGGCTACAGCTGAAAGAATGGTCACAACCATTTTCCCCATTTCACCGTCGGTGCTGATCCCGTCGTCTATGAATCGGACCGCGACTCCCTGAGCGTCGAATTCTTTTATCAGTTGGATCATATCGGCAGTGTCGCGGCCAAGCCGGTCGAGTTTCTTCACCAGGATGACGTCACCTTCCTCCACCTTCATTCGCAGCAGATCCAGTCCTTTCCTGTCGGTAGAACTGCCGGATGCTTTGTCGGTAAATATGCGACTGGCTTTCACCCCCGCCTCTTTAAGCCCCTTGATCTGAATATCGAGGGACTGCTGGCTTGTTGATACCCGTGCGTAACCAAAAAGTCGCATAAAAATGTATCCTAAATCAAATATCGGACAGTGGGTGTCTGTTATAACAAAAAATCGATTTAATAGACACCTAGACAACACCATTTTAGTGTGTCCGAGAATTTATAATATTTCGGACGGTTGCGAAATTGTTAATTCATGACCATCAGGCAGGGAGGCCGGTATGCCCGTCGATTTTCTGACCACTGAGCAGGAACTGAATTATGGTCGCTATGTTGCAGAACCCAATGACGTGCAGCTGGCGCGCTATTTTCATCTTGATGAGCGGGATCTTGCCTTCATTAACCAGCGGCGGGGAAGGCATAACCGGCTGGGAATTGCGCTTCAGCTCACCACCGCCCGTTTTCTGGGCACCTTTCTGACAGACTTAACCCGGGTTCTGCCAGGTGTTCAGCAATTTGTCGCGGTGCAGCTTAATATTCGCCGTCCAGAAGTCCTTACCCGCTACGCAGAACGGGTTACCACCCTCAGAGAGCATACTGCGCTGATTAAGGAATATTACGGTTACCATGAATTTGGCGATTTCCCCTGGTCTTTCCGCCTGAAGCGCCTGCTGTACACCCGCGCATGGCTCAGTAATGAGCGACCCGGCCTTATGTTTGATTTTGCCACCGCGTGGCTGCTTCAGAATAAGGTCCTGCTGCCCGGAGCAACCACACTTGTACGTCTCGTCAGTGAAATACGCGAACGGGCAAATCAGCGGCTGTGGAAGAAACTGGCCGCGTTGCCGGACAGCTGGCAGACCGCCCGCGTGACGGAGCTTCTGGACATTCCTGAGGGGCAGCGTACTTCACCGCTGGAGCAACTGAAAAAGGGACCGGTCACCGTCAGCGGCCCGGCATTTACCGAAGCGCTGGAGCGGTATATCCGGCTGCGAAACCTGGAATTTTCCCGACTGAATTTTACCGGTCTGCCTGCTATACAACTGCGTAATTTGGCCCGTTACGCAGGCATGGCGTCGGTAAAATATATCGCGCGAATGCCACAGCAGAGAAAACTGGCCGTACTCACAGCATTCGTTAAAGCGCAGGAGACTGCGGCGCTGGATGAGGCCGTTGATGTGCTCGATATGCTGATACTGGATATCACTCGTGCGGCGAAGAAAACGGGGCAGAAAAAACGGCTCAGGACGCTTAAAGATCTTGATCGTGCTGCGCTAATATTGGCGCGGGCATGTTCATTGTTGCTGGATGAACAGGCTGACGATGCTGAACTGAGGGAGACCATATTCAACAGCATACCGAAAAGCAGGCTGGCAGAATCCGTCTGCAAGGTAAATGAGCTGGCCCGGCCTCAGAACAACAATTTCCATGACGAAATGGTGGAGCAGTACGGGCGGGTAAAGCGCTTTCTTCCGGCGGTATTGCGCGACCTGCATTTCCAGGCAGCGCCAGCCGGAGAACATACGTTGTCCGCCATTCATTATCTGACCGAACTGAACTGCTCGAAAAAGCGCATCCTGGACAATGCGCCTGAACATATTATTACCGGCCCCTGGAAACGCCTGGTATACGATGCGGAGGGCCGGATACAGCGTGCCGGTTACTCGCTTTGTCTGCTGGAGCGCCTTCAGGATGCACTACGTCGAAGGGACATCTGGCTCGAAAACAGCGATCGCTGGGGAAATCCCCGCGAGAAGCTGTTGCAGGGGGAAGAATGGCAGGCTCAGCGGGTCCCCGTTTGCCGGGCGCTGGGACATCCCACTGATGGACATAAAGGCGTGCAACAGTTGGCGGTCCAGCTAGATGAAACCTGGAAAACCGTCGCATCCCGCTTTGAAGGAAATGCGGAGGTTCATATTTGCCATGACGGTAAACATCCTTCCCTGACTATCAGCAGCCTGGAGAAACTGGAGGAGCCAACATCGTTGCATCGTCTCAACAGTCGGGTAAGGCTGCTACTCCCGCCAGTAGATTTGACGGAACTGTTGCTTGAAATAGATGCCAGAACGGGATTTACACGTGAGTTTACGCATGTCAGTGAATCCGGGGCCCGGGCACAGGATCTGCACATCAGCCTGTGCGCGGTCCTGATGGCAGAGGCCTGCAATATCGGGCTGGAACCGCTGATAAAGCACAATATACCGGCGCTGACGCGCCACCGGCTTAGCTGGGTAAAACAGAATTACCTCCGGGCAGAAACGCTGGTCAGCGCCAATGCCCGCCTGGTTGATTTTCAGTCCACACTGGAGCTTGCTGGCCGCTGGGGTGGTGGCGAAGTGGCTTCAGCTGATGGCATGCGCTTTGTCACGCCGGTGAAAACCGTCAATTCAGGACCTAACAGAAAATATTTTGGTTCCGGACGTGGCATCACCTGGTACAACTTCGTCTCTGATCAGTACTCTGGATTCCACGGCATCGTTGTCCCCGGCACATTACGAGATTCCATTTTTGTGCTGGAAGGCCTTCTGGAGCAGCAGACAGGGCTGAATCCGGTTGAGATCATGACAGACACAGCCGGTACCAGCGACATTATTTTTGGCCTCTTCTGGCTGCTGGGATACCAGTTTTCCCCCCGGCTTGCCGATGCCGGTGAAGCGGTATTCTGGCGAGTGGATAAATCGGCAAATTACGGTGCACTGGACGAACTGGCACGTGGTTGTGCCGATCTGTCGAAAGCCGAGGATCAGTGGGATGAGATGATGCGAACCGCCGGTTCGCTGAAACTGGGCACCATTCATGCTTCAGAACTCATTCGCTCTTTGCTGAAAAGCTCGCGCCCATCAGGGCTGGCACAGGCGATCATGGAAGTGGGGCGCGTCAACAAGACGCTGTACCTTCTTAATTATATTGATGATGAGGATTATCGTCGGCGGATCCTGACGCAGCTAAACCGGGGGGAAGGCCGCCATGCTGTGGCGAGGGCGATCTGCTACGGGCAGCGCGGTGAGATCAGAAAGCGCTATCGTGAAGGTCAGGAAGATCAGCTGGGGGCACTGGGCCTGGTCACTAACGCAGTGGTACTGTGGAACACACTTTATATGCAGGAAGCCCTGAGCTGGATACGCAGTAATGGAGAAGAAATCGGGGTTGAAGATATCGCCCGGTTGTCCCCACTGATGCACGGGCATATCAATATGCTGGGGCATTATACGTTTACGCTACCGGAGGATATTTTGAAGGGGGAACTGAGAGAACTAAATTTCAATTTAAACAATGAATTAACTTCTTAGCGTACGTTTTCGTTCCATTGGCTCTCAAACCCCATTACTGAAGATCTCTGGACACGCGATGCGCTCTCGCCCAGGGACCGTAGTATGGTGACCGTCGCCATGCTGATCGCCAGAAACCAGTCTGGCGAACTTAAGCACTATATAGACATAGCCCTTGATACGGGCGTTACGCCAGCTGAGGTGTCAGAAATCATTACCCATCTGGCGTTCTACTCAGGATGGCCAAACGCGATGTCAGCCGTCAGCGTAACCAAAGCGATTTTTAGATCTCGTGGCGTCACGGCAGATGCACTTCCTGACGCTTCCCCGGATCTGCTTCCTCTCAACCAGGAGGTAGAAAAGCAGCGCTCAGAAACGGTGGAAAAAAATGTCGGCCCAGTATCTCCCGGACTTGTTAAATTCACCGCTGCCCCACTGTTTCTGGATCTCTGGCAAAGATCTGCATTGAAACCGCGCGACAGAAGCCTGATTACGGTCAGCGCGTTAATTGCATCTGGACAAAGCGCACAGATTGGCTATCACCTTAACAAAGCGATGGATAATGGACTGTCAATTGAGGAGGCAGGTGAAGTCGTTGCTCAGGCCGCGTTCTACGCTGGCTGGCCAAACGCTTTTACCGCTGCTCCTGTTGTCGGTGAGGTACTACGCAATCGCTCATTGCGTAAAAGGGAAAATGGCTGAATACGAAAACCAGGCGCACATCACGAACTAAATCTAAGCCGCTTGTCGTAAATTGACGTACACGCTCTTTCCGGGACCGCCGTGTCAATGGTAGTCCCCTCCTCCTCTGCTCATGGCATCTGAGGAAGGCGCTGACACGTGAAGAGGCCGGGATAATTCGCGACACAGTCCGTTTAGCCATTAACGCGTAACCGGACTGTGTCCTGAGTTTGAATAGATTTTCTGACGTTTAACCACGCCCGACAAACGGCATTTTGGTCGCCATCACGGTGATAAACTGTACATTGGTATCAAGCGGGACGCTGGCCATATAGACCACGCTGTTGGCGACCTGCGATACATCCATCATCGCTTCTACGACCAACTCGCCGTTCGCCTGCTTCACGCCTTTAGACATACGCTGCGATAATTCAGTATACGCATTCCCAATATCAATCTGGCCACAGGCGATATCATACTTTCTGCCATCGAGCGAAATACTTTTCGTCAACCCGGTTACGCCATGTTTGGTCGCCGTATATGCCGCCGAATCGGGACGCGGTGCGTGTGCGGAGACAGAACCGTTGTTGATGATGCGGCCACCCTGCGGGGTTTGTTCCTTCATCAGGCGGAATGCGCCCTGAGCGCAAAGGAACATACCGGTCAGATTGACATTGACCACGGAGGTCCATTTCTCGTAACTCAGTTCTTCAAATGGGATACCGGGGAAATTGGTCCCGGCATTATTAAACAGCACATCGAGGCGCCCCAGTTTATCCTTGATCCGCGCAAACAACGCAGTAACCGATTCGGGGTCGGTAACATCAGTTGGGACGACCATCGTCTGCCCTCCGTCGCTGCTGTCTTCCATCGCCGCAACTGTCTCCAGGAGCGGGTCCAGACGGCGACCAGCGAGAACAACAAAATAACCGGCACGGAACAGCGCAAGCGCGGTTGCCCTGCCAATCCCACTGCCCGCACCGGTAACCAGCGCAATCTTTCTTGACGTGATCATAACGGCTTCCTTTTTTAATAGTTTGATAAATAAGATAATAGCAGTTCTGATCAACGGGTCAGACTGTTATCCGGGCGCTGTCCGGAAAGTGCCTGTGCCAGGCTCGCCAGAACCATTTCCCCCATTGCAGTACGCGTTTCCACTGTGGCACTGGCACGATGCGCCTGCAACACAACGCTGTCTAGACCAAAAAGGACCTCAGGAACGTTCGGTTCATCAACGAAAACATCCAGCCCCGCGCCGCTGATGCGCCCTTCGGTCAGGGCCGCAACCAGGTCAGGTTCATTGACCAGTTTTCCACGGGCGATGTTAACAAGAAAACCATTCGGGCCGAGCGCATCAAGTATGGCGGCATTAACAATGCCTTCCGCTTTATCAGCAGAAGCGGAAAGGATCAGCGCATCGCTCTGGCGGGCCAGTTCCTCCAGGTCAGCAATAAACGGGTAATCCAGGTCCTTCATCGCGTGAAGATCGGTATAGCTGATCGGGCATCCGAATGCCGATGCGCGAGCAGCAATGGCGCGCCCCACTCGCCCCATCCCAACAATACCAATCCGCATACCGCTGAAACGACGGGAAAGCGGAATGGAACCGGGATGCGGATTTTTCGCCCACAGCCCGTTACGCACCACGCGGTCGCCGGAACAGATGCCGCGACAGGTGGCGATCAGCAGGCCAATGGCGAGGTCAGCCACATCTTCGGTGAGTGCCCCAAGCGTCGCAGTGACATGAATACCGCGCTTGCGGGCGTAATTCAGATCAACCGCATCCACCCCTACGCCATTAATGGCGACCACTTCAAGGGCGGGCAGTTTTTCCATCAGCGCATTGCTAATGCCCGTGTGGCCGCCAGAAACAACGCCGCGAATGGAATTACCGTGTTCTTTAATAAAGGCCTCTTTATCTGCGATCTCGAAATAGCGATGCACGGTATAGAGGGAATGTAATTTCTCGCTAATTGAGGGAATCAGAATGGGATTTAACTGTAAAATGCTGGGTTTCATAAAAAATCCTGGTTTCGCCAATCATTGGCTGGTGTGTTAGTCGTTTTTACCTGTGCGCCTCGCCATTTATGGCAAGTGTCTTTCAAGTATTTCGATGGCGATATTTTGTGGTCCACGAATAAAACATCCGCGTACGCCGGGACGGAGCGTTTTCGGTTGCTGGGTGAATACCACGCCGCGTTGTTTTAATTCGGTGGCCACCTCATCAAGGTTGTCGACCGTCAGGCCAAAATGGTCCAGCCCCTGATAAGGCGGCAGTGGTGCTGGCGCAACGCCATCGCCGTCAACCACTGGCGCGATAAAGATATCGATCCCGGCGAGGCGGATATCCACTTTGCCTGGCTTACGGATGATTTCAGCCTCAAGGCAACGTTCAAACCATAACGCGGTCAATTCCGGGTCCGGGCTGCGCAACTGTAAATGATCCCACTTAAACATCATCACTTCGTTTCTCCCTATAAACACATCCAGCCTGGTTGCCTGAGGCAGTCAATCAATCACGACGCAGGCTGGAGAAATCAGTGAATAATCACTGTGCTATTAACAAGTTGGTATCGTGGTTCGCGCCTCAATCCATTTCGATACGGGACAAGGGCCCCAGCAGGAATGAATAAGCAAAGGCACCAATCAAACACATAATCCCCATCATATTGAGCGCCCAAAAGAATTGACCGGTAACATGAAGAATATAACCAATCATTATCGGCGTGGTGACGCCGGCAATATTCGCCGCAAGGCTGGTGATACTGCTGGTTAAACCAATATATTGGCGCGGCGCAATTTCAGATACCGCAGCCCAGGAGGATGAACCCACACCCTGCGCGAAAAAAGAGATGGTCAAAATAACAATGATTAATTCATTAGACGTCACGAAGTTAACTAACAGAATGGATGAACCTAACAGCGTACCAATAATCAATGGCGCTTTGCGGGCCACCGACATGGAATAACCACGGCGAATAAAGAAATCAGAGAAAAATCCTGCCAGTAATATCCCGGCGGTTGCACCGAGGAACGGTAACGCCTGGAAAATACCCACTTTAATCATCGTCATTTGACGTTCTTCAACCAGATAGGTCATAAACCAGGTCGTAAAGAATACCAGGATGGCGTTATTGCAGAATTTGCCCAGACAAATCGCCAGAATCTGACGGTGTTTCAACAGACGTAGCGCATTTTTCCAGTCAAAGCGGTCACGCTCTTTTTTACCGACAAGACCACCACCTTCACGAATATGTTTCAGTTCGGCTTCATTGGCTGAACGATGATTTAACGGATCGCGATACCAGATATACCATAGAATACCGAACAGGAGGCCCGCACCGCCGGTTAAATAAAAGGCGGAACGCCAGCCAAAACCGTTTGCGATCCACAGTAGCAACCCGGTAAATAAAGGCGTGCCAATATACTGTCCCATGACATAAACACTGGTGGCAAAACCACGCTCGCCAGTAGGAAACCACATCGTCACCGCACGGGCGTTTGACGGAAAAGCCGGCGCTTCAAGAGCGCCAATCGCCAGACGTGAGCCGAACAACATATTAAAACCACCGGCTAACCCTTGCGTCATCGTAGCCAGTGACCAGGTGATCAGAGAAAATGCGTAAGCAATACGCGAACCCAGTACATCGGCAATAATTCCGCCTGGAACAAGCGCAAAGGCGTAAGTCAGGCCAAATGCGGCGAAAATCTGTCCCATCTGGACTTTATCTAATGCAAGATCTTTACTGATAAACGGCGCCAAAATGCCGAGACTCGATCGATCAACGAAGTTGATTATTGTGGCAAACAATATCAACGCAAGCATGTAATAGCGAATGCGTGTTGCCTTTCCGGATGTTGCCACGTCGGCAACTCTTGCTGCCTCGGTAAGCTCTTGTTGTTGTACATGGTTCATATTTTTTCCTTCACGGATTTGTAGGTGTTCTTTATATTTCTCTACCTGTACTTTCAGGGAGTTAATAATTATGAGGTAAATATTCTGTTCGACTAAAATGCCCGGTATTTGTTGTAGAGAATGTGATTATTGCAAACGCATGCTGTGGTTAAATAAATCAACACGGCACCCTATATAGCCAGAATTTCCTTTTCGTTATCACCATTCTCAATAACAGTCATTCTTAGTCATAAATCAATTTATCTTTTTTATCATTGAGTACTTATTTGACGGTAGAATAAGGTCTGGCGCGGATCAATCTTGATTAAATTAATCAATATAAATATCCGTCATCATCGTCCGGTTGTGTGATGAATGAACGATAGATTGCTTTTGTTTGTTGACAATTTGCTGTTTGCGGTATCTTAAAATACGGTGGTATGTGTAAGCGAAGCGGTGCGACGCTTATTCCCGCCTTAAAAGTGACGGTCTTAGCAATATCTCACCGTTTTGCGATCTGTTTATCAGTTGATTATGTTAATCAACATTGATTGGATGCCAGGTGAACGATAAAATTTTTTAATTCGGTTCAATATCGCTGTTCGGCAGATAGCGTCATGCCGCCCTCTTCCGTTACTCCCGTTGAAGGCATGCATAATCCTGGCTTTACCACCCCATTTTCAGGTTCAATGATGGAATCCAAGAATAAAGTAGCGACATGGCTTACGCTGGAGGAGGTTCAGGACTATCTGGACGTACGCGCACAAACCATCTATGCGTACGTTAGCCGGGGATTGATTGCGTCACATCCGGATCCGCAGAATATCCGTCGCAGCCTTTACAGCGCCGAGACTATTCAGAAGCTGAAACAGAAAAAACAGCAGGGCCGGAAGCGGGAAACCCTCGCTGCGAACACCCTTTTTGGCACCGAGCCCAGTATTCCAACAGCCATCTCAACGTTTGCCCGCGGTCGGCTGTACTACCGGGGAAAAGATGCGGTCAACTTTGCCAAAGAGGCCACGCTGGAAGAGACCGCCCGCCTGCTATGGGATGCGGAAACCCTGAATGTGTTTTCCATTCAGGAACGCGACTACCCGCCCTGCCCGCCGGATCGCACGCATGCTTTTGTAGCGCTGGCGGCGGCCACTGCTACGGGCCATTCGACTCACGCACGCACCGCACGCGTCTTGCATGCAGAAGCGGCAACACTGGTGGGCCACCTGGCCTCGACATTCGGTGCGGAAAATAATCCCTCTTTGCTGATTCATCAGCGTCTTGCTAAGGGCTGGGGAAAAGAAAAGGATGTGGCGGATATTCTGCGTAAAGCGATGGTGCTGCTTGCCGATCATGAGCTGACCAGTTCCGCCTTTGCCACGCGCATTGCCGCCTCTAACGGCGCATCGTTACCCGCCTGTTTGCTGACCGGGCTGGCGACCTTCACAGGCCCGCTGCATGGCGATGCCACCCCGCGCGTGAAAGCACTGTTAGATGAGGTCGAGCGTTCCAGCGCCGAGCAGGTGGTCAACCGCTACCTCTCCTCGGCGCTGCCGATTCCGGGCTTTGGCCACCACCTTTATCCCGATGGCGATCCACGCGCCATTGCACTACTGGAAGAGTTTGAGCCGCCGGATGAAATCGCCAAATTTATCGAAAAGGTAACCACGCTGACCGGTCTTTATCCCAACATTGATGCGGTGCTGGCCGCGCTGGTGACCCGTTACCGGCTACAGGGCGATGCGGCCTTTGCTCTTTTCTCCATCGCCCGCAGCGTCGGACTGCTGGCGCATGCTATGGAACAAATCAACACCTGCAAGGTGATTCGCCCGCGCGGTCGCTACATCGGGCCAGATCTGAATGTGCCAGTGAACGGGCGCAACTGAGCAGACATAAAAAAACCGACAGCATCTCTGCTGTCGGTTTTTTCTCGCGTAGCGGGTTAAATCAGGCGTTCAGCAGTTGCTGACCGCAGGCTTTAACGCTTTCCAGCAGCACTTTAACGTCCTGCAGGTTTACGGTCGGGTTCAGCAACGTCAGTTTCAGGCAGGTGATGCCATCCGCTTCGGTGACCCCCACGTTCGCAGCGCCGGATGCCAGCAGCGCGTCGCCGATGCGCTGGTTCAACAGGGCAACAAAGGCCATATCCCCCTGCGCCGGACGGAAGCGGAACAGTACGCTTGCCAGTTGCGGCTTCATGACCAGTTCCAGTTGCGGCTGCTCAAGAACCCAGGCCGCCACATCCTGCGCCAGCGTCACACCGTTATCGATGATTTCGGCGTATTTCTTCTGACCGAGTGCTTCAAGGCCCATCCACAATTTCAGGGCATCAAAACGACGTGTGGTCTGTAAAGACTTCGATACCAGGTTCGGAACGCCGTGCTCTTCATCGAAGTCGGAGTTCAGGTAGGCCGCCTGGTAGCGCATCAGCTGGTAGTGACGTGCATCTTTCAGCAGGAACGCGCCGCAGCTGATGGTCTGGAAGAATTGTTTATGGAAATCCAGGGTAACTGAATCCACTAACTCCAGGCCGTTCAGGTAGTGGCGATACTTCTCAGACAGCAGGAGCGCGCCGCCCCATGCTGCATCGACATGAACCCAGATACCTTCTTTCGCTGCCAGTGCCGCGATATCTGCCAGCGGGTCGATAGCCCCCGCATCGGTGGTGCCAGCAGTAGCGACAATCGCCATCACTTGCTCGCCGTTCGCTTTCGCCTGCGCCAGTTTTTCGGACAGATCGCTCACGTCCATACGCGAGAATTCGTCTGTTTTCACCAGCGTGACAGAACGGTAACCCAGCCCCATCAGTGCCATGTTTTTCTGTACGGAGAAGTGCGCATTTTCCGAACAGAACACTTTGAGCTTGCTGAGATCGCCCGTTAAACCGTTCTGCTGAACAGAGTGGCCCTGACGAGCAAAGAACGCATCACGCGCCAGCATCAGGCCCATCAGGTTACTCTGCGTACCGCCGCTGGTGAAGACACCGGCGTCGCCCGCGCCGAAACCAACCTGTTCGCGCAGCCATTCAATCAGCTTCACTTCCATGATGGTGGCAGACGGGCTCTGGTCCCAGGAGTCCATACTCTGGTTGGTGGCGTTGATCAGCACTTCCGCCGCCTGGCTAATCACCAGACTCGGGCAGTGCAGATGCGCCACGCACTGCGGGTGGTGCACGGACAGACTGTCTTTGAGAAAATACTCAACGGCGCGCTCAATAGCGGCCTGGTTACCCAGGCCCTGAGCGTTAAACGCTAAATTGATGCGCTCGCGAAGCTGCTCGACGGTCTTGCCCTGATACATCTCAGGTTGCTGTAACCATTGCACAACGGCTTTCGTGCTTTGCTCAATGGCGTCCTGATAGGCAGCAATGCTCTGCTCAGAACCTGACAGAATCGGATTAATATCAGACATGCTATCGACAACTCCGATTAAACAGGTTTAACGCCAGCGTTCAGCAACGCGGTTTCAAATTTATCCAGGAAGATTTCCAGTTCTGCATTGCTGATCAACAGCGAAGGCAGCAGACGCAGTACGCAACCGTTACGGCCGCCGCGCTCCAGAATCAGCCCTGCTTTGAAGCACTCTTTCTGTAACAGTGCAGACAGTTCGCCGTCAGCCGGGTAGCAACCCATGTGATCTTGCGCTTCGTGCGGCTTAACGATCTCAATACCGATCATCAGACCCAGACCGCGAATGTGACCGATGACCGGGTAACGTTGCTGCAGCTCGGCCAGTTTGCCTTTCAGCCACTCGCCCTGCACAGCGACTTTATCGGCAATGCGATCGTCTTTCAGGATTTTCAGCGTGGTCAGGCCGGTTGCCATCGCCAGCTGGTTGCCACGGAAGGTACCGGTGTGGTGACCCGGAGCCCAGGCGTCGAACTGTTTTTTGATGCCCAGAACAGCCAGAGGCAAACCGCCACCGACAGCTTTAGACATAACAATGATGTCAGGCTCAATGCCAGCATGTTCAAAGGCGAACAGTTTACCGGTACGGGCAAAACCAGCCTGCACTTCGTCGATAATCAGCATAATGCCGTGTTCCTGCGTCACTTTACGGATACGCTGCAGCCACCCCGCCGGGGCCGGGTTAACGCCGCCCTCGCCTTGTACAGCTTCCAGGATCACAGCAGCAGGCTTACGCACACCGCTCTCGACATCATTGATCAGGTTGTCGAAATAGTAAGTCAGCGCTTTAACACCGGCTTCACCGCCGATACCCAGCGGGCAACGGTACTGGTTTGGATACGGCATAAACTGCACTTCTGGCATCATACCGTTGACGGCTTCTTTAGGTGACAGGTTACCTGTCACAGAAAGCGCGCCATGGGTCATGCCATGGTAACCGCCGGAGAAGCTGATCACGCCAGAACGGCCGGTGACCTTTTTCGCCAGTTTCAGTGCAGCTTCAACGGCGTCAGCGCCGGAAGGACCGGTAAATTGCAGGCAGTACTCTTTACCCTGACCCGGCAACAACGACAGAAGATAAGATGAAAATTCATCTTTCAACGGCGTGGTCAGGTCGAGCGTATGTAACGGTAAGCCACTGGTAATGACACTTTGGATGCTCTGAAGCACTTCAGGATGGTTATGACCAAGCGCCATCGTCCCGGCACCTGCGAGGCAGTCAAGATATTGATTGCCCTCGACATCAGTGATCCAAACGCCCTGCGCTTTGGCAATCGCTAAAGGCAATTTGCGCGGATAGCTGCGGACATTGGATTCAAACTCAGCTTGTCTTGCTAAAAAGGTTTCATTGCTTTGCGGTAATGAATTAGCACTCAAAGTATCAATACGGACTTTATCCGTCATCATATCACTCCTACAACCGCGGGTATGATTAACGCCGGGTTGAATTAATGTTTAAGGGGGGGTGTAAAAAACGCGGCTAATATATGTTTTTTTAGCAACGGACTCAATATTTTATTTTCCACACCGTTTTAAGACATTTTTATTTGAAATCAATGAGAAACAACGCAACTGGCTTTATTGTAAGCATCATATTTTGTAACTAATTCTGTTACTTAGTGCGTAATGCCTGATTTATGTACAACATCGTGATAACGACATCGCCTTAACCTATATTATGGTTATTTATTCTGGATTTGCTGTCATTTAAAGTTAATGATGATGGAAGCATTTGAGTGCATTATTATTTTTTTTACTTCTTTGTCATAAAGCGTAAGGAAATTATCGATCCGGCGGGTTAAATCACTTACTATGCCCGCGATAAAATCCCTGTACATCGCAATACCTGGTAAAAGCGACGATGGCGTTTGCCAAAATTAACCAGAAAACGTGACATTTTCACGACAGCTTAACCCTGCGCGACAAAGAAGAAACGCGTATTGCAAAAGGAAATTAATAATTTAAGTAATAAATAAGTAACACCCCGGTAACGCGTTACAGGCAAACATGTTATCGACAACGGGAGCAACATCCTGGGTTGTAATCAGAAATGTTCGCGGGCGGACATTTCGTAAGGCGTAAGCCGCTGACGTAACGGGGTTATTCCCCCTTTCTCAGCCCGCTTCCCTTATGCCGAGAATGAAAATTTTCATGCCATTCCTTATATGGCGCCCTGATATGAGATTGTTATGACTCGCATTTATCCACAAATCGTTGTTGCAAAATTTGGTGGCACCAGTGTTGCTGATTTTGACGCGATGAACCGTAGTGCCTCCATCGTCCTTGCCGATCAAGATGTTCGTCTGGTTGTATTGTCCGCCTCTGCTGGCGTCACCAATCTGTTAGTGGAACTGTCCGCTGGCCTGGAGAGTGGTGAACGCACGGACAAAATCGAAACGCTACGCGCCATCCAGTACAATATTATTTCCCGGCTGAGCCAGCCAACGGCTATTAGTCAGGAAATTGACCATCTGCTCGATAATATCAGCCGTCTTGCCGAAGAAGCGGCCAGTGTCAGTTCAACGGCGTTGAACGACGCGTTAGTCAGTCACGGTGAGCTGATGTCCAGTCTGCTGTTCGTCGAGGTGTTGCGTGAGCGCGGCGTTGAAACACAGTGGTTTGATGCACGAAAAGTGATCCGTACAAATGACGGTTTCGGCTGTGCAGAACCGATGCCTGCGGCAATCGCGGAACTGGCGGAAAAACAGCTGCGCCCTCGTCTGGAACAGGCGTTAGTGATCACGCAGGGGTTTATTGGCAGTGATGCGAAGGGGCACACGACGACCCTGGGGCGCGGCGGTAGCGATTACAGCGCCTCATTGTTTGGTGAGGCGTTACACGCCGCACGCGTGGATATCTGGACCGATGTTGCCGGCATTTACACCACCGATCCGCGGATTGTTCCCCAGGCACAGCGCATGGATAACGTCACCTTTTCTGAGGCCAGCGAAATGGCGGCCTATGGCGCTAAAGTGCTGCATCCTGCCACTATGTTGCCAGCAATGCGCAAAAATATTCCGGTCTTTGTGGGTTCCAGTAAAAATCCGTCTGCAGGCGGTACACTGGTATGTTGCCATGCGGATAATCCCCCCCGCTACCGTGCGCTGGCCGTGCGTCGTAAACAGACCCTGCTGAAATTGCACAGTCTGAATACCCAACCTGCGTGCGTATTCCTGGCTGAGATGTTTGCGGTGCTGTCACGTCATAATACGGCGATTGATTTGGTGACCACCTCAGAAACCAGCATCGCGCTGATCCTCAATGCGTCGGGCGCCACCTCGGGTGATGCAGACTCGCTGACCACGTCGTTGTTGACCGAACTCTCTTCCCGCTGTCGCGTTGAGCTGGAGACCGGTCTGGACCTGGTAACACTTATCGGTAACGACCTCACTCAGACGTCCGGTGTCTGCAAAGATGTGTTTACTGAGCTGGAAAAACATCACGTGCGGATGATTTGCCACGGCGCGTCCGACCATACGCTCTGTTTCCTGCTGCCTGCCGCCTCATCAGACAGCGCAGTCAAAGTCCTTCATCGCAGTTTATTCGAATAAAACTGCGCCGCCCGAAGCGAGCCGATGCGGCGCTCGCTTCGGGTTATTAAGACGGCGTTACGCCGGGCTGGTTTCAGGCGTTATCCCTTCACTCTGCTGCGGCTTAATTTTCGCCAGCAGCGCCGAAACATTCACGCGGTCCGTTTTCTCCGGGTCTAAATAGGTCTGCGCATAGTCAAGCCAGACGCCCGACTGCAGGAACAAAATAAACAGTTCCCGGTCCAGGTGATGTTCATTCACCATACTGACCATGATACTGAGCGCTTCAGAGAGCAATTTTCCTGGTTTGTATGGCCGGTCAATGGCCGTTAACGCTTCGAAAACATCCGCAATCGCCAGCATTTTGACCTGCATACTCATCTGCGAATCATTAAGCTGGTATGGATAACCGTTGCCGTCCATGCGTTCATGATGTCCACCAGCAATAATCGGCACATTGGCCATCGTGCGCGGAAACGGCAAATTATCCAGCATGATAATGGTCTGTATGATGTGCTCGTTGATTTTGTAGCGCTCCTCATCATTGAGCGTGCCGCGGCGGATACTCAAATTATAAATTTCGCCATAGTTATACTGGTAGAGCGGTTTTTTCAGCTTGAAGTGATATCGGTCAGCCTCCTTACTGACATCGGTGCGGTAGACGATATGCTCTTCTTTATCTGCCAGCATCGGCTCCTGAACGGGTAACACTGCACCGGGCTGGCGTCTTTTGCGCGTTAACTCGTCCTGTGAAACGCCTGCGGTATCGTCGAGTGTGCGCGTCCAGCGATATGCGGCAATCGACTTAATCCGTGCCAGTGCGTCATCAGAAAGAAACTCACTGCCAATATTACAGCGGGCAATAAAGTAGAAATCGTCATCAAGCTGGCGAAGTGCCGCTTCCAGTGCTTGCGCGTCAGCATGCTCATCGTGATGTCGCAAGAATTCAATTTCTTTTTCCCGTTTAAGCAGTTCAAAGCGCATACGAATTTCATGGATCCGGTTGTAGATCTGCTCAAGCTTGGTGGCTTTATCAACGACAACTTCCGGGGTGGTGATCTTCCCGCAATCATGCAGCCAGCAGGCGGTATGCAATTCCTCCCACTCGCTGTCAGAAAGGGTAAATCTGGCGAAAGGTCCCTCTTGTGCTTCAACAGCGGCTTTTGCCAGCATTTTTGTGATAACCGGTACGCGCTGGCAATGACCGCCGGTATAAGGACTTTTCTCGTCAATCGCCCCGGCAATCAGTTTAATGAAGGCATTCAGCAGCTTCTTCTGTTCAGCCAAAAGATGCTGGGCTTCGATCGCCACCGACAGCATTCCGACCAGCGAATTGATCAACTGAATCTTGGCATTTTCCTGTTTATCGGTAAGCACATCGCTATTGAAAAGCAACAGGAAACCCATCGGGTGATTATCGTGAGTTTGCATCGGTACGGCGACGTAACGCACTGGCAGATGCGGTAAAAGAAACGCCAGCAGTGACGGCGGAGTATTTTCACGACTTAACATGCCGCTTACCGTCTGTCCCTGCAATAGTTGCCAGAATCCGGCACAGTGATCGTGGTCCACGGTGAGCGGCTGAATGTCAGAGAAGTCGATGTTTTCCTCACGCCAACGGAAGGCGGCAGGCGTAAATTTGTTGACATCCTGATTTGACAGAAACACCATCCCGCCT
This sequence comes from Phytobacter ursingii, assembly GCA_901456055.1. Taxonomy (GTDB): domain Bacteria; phylum Pseudomonadota; class Gammaproteobacteria; order Enterobacterales; family Enterobacteriaceae; genus Phytobacter; species Phytobacter ursingii. The sequence goes on along the minus strand of CABDWT010000016.1, from coordinate 898,404 downwards.
GTCATGTCGGCGATTTCCGTCGTTTCGGTCAGGAGTCCCTGCATCTGCTGGGTAAAATTATTCTTAACACTCAACATACTGCCCATTGAAATAAACTTGATCAGCGTTTGTTTCATTTTTGCCATCGCCGTATGCAGATCATCTATCTCTTCAATGATCGAGCGGGTACCCGGCTGCTGTTGCGCCTCAAAGTTTAACTGGCTTATCTCTTCCGCATCTTTGCGCAATCTGAGTAACGGATGGGATATTTTGCGCGAGAAATACCAGATAACCGGCAGACTGAGGAGAAGTAACAGGAAAGCGATCAGCGTGGAACGATGACTGATCGCACTGGCATCGGCCGTCAAAAAAGTCGCGGGCGTGGCAATCGCCAGTTGGTAGTCATTTCCGCTACTGTGAATCTTAACTACTGAACCATACCAGTCTTCATTTGCAACATTGAAAATACCACTGCTTCCGGCATTCTCATGCGCCAGTAATGATTGTAAGACCGGCAAGTTATCCATGTTCAAACTGCCGTTATTACCAGCCTCACGCGTTGGCTGACTGGCGATGACCTCACCTGATTCAGACAGGATTGCGGCCTGGCTACCAGGCGGTAGTCCTTGTTTTTGCAAAAACGCGGAAAGTGAGGCGAGAGAAACATCGAGCCCAATCACCGCATGCTGATTATCTGCCAGCTGACTGTAGGTAAACCCGGTTTCGCCTGTGGCCTTAAACATATAATTGGGCGAGGTAACCAGCCCTGTTTCGCTGCGGGCAAGCGTATACCATTTCCGGGCGCGCGGATCGTAATTATCATAAGGCACAATGGCTGATGAAATAATATTTTGCGCACTGTCTAAATAAGATGCTTTTTTCTGCGGCGGATTGACATCCAGTCGATAGTTTTGCACCAGCCATTGCGCATTGGCGGGGCTTTTAAATAACAGCCGATTTTGGTTCGTTAAACGGCGAAGAATAAAAAAGTCTCCGTTATCCCAGGCGCAATATACGGAACTGGCGTAATCATTCTGTTGTAGCACCATGATGAAGCTACTCAATTGCGCCATCCGTTGTGGCTCTGTCGCCGCATCGGCGACAGCCATTTTCGCCAGGATGTTCACCGAACCCGCCATCGTTCGTGTCAGTGAATTCAGTTCCGCAGCTATCGCCTTACCCGTTTGTTGATAACGTTGGTGCGTACTGATTTCCGCAAGCTTAGTCAGCCGACTATGACTGAAAAGAATGATAATGCTGCCAATTGAAACAATGAGTAGCGTAAAAAGAACGGTTATCTGGATGTGCAACGGATATCGATTTTTTAGTTTGCTTATTCGCGTTTTCATTGGCGCTTTTCCTTGGTTTTTTCCAGGAAAGATACGACGAGTTTTATAAGCATAACCGAAGCCGTAAAAAGCGACAGACGTGGCAAAAAAAGACTGTTTTTCTGCGCATTTAGGCAGAATTTGCCAGATCCTGTCATGCATTGCGTCCTGCCAGTTGTGGTTATCACTGGCACTGAGATATCGACAGGCTGCTCAGGAGTTGTGCGCAATAGACTTTAGCGCATTGACATACCGTGCAATAAGCCGAAAATGAGCCTCCAGGCGACAACCTGAAATACTGGAGTATCCCATTAACCGCTCACGTCGTTTTATTCCATTAACGAGAATCAAAAAAAGCAGTGTGTTTATGGCAACGGCTTTTTTGCTTGCCAGTTGTACCTCAAAACCACCCGTTTCTCTCGTTACCCCTCTTCCGCCAGTCGCTAAACATCCGCTTACGGGCAACGCTTTGCAAAATAACGAGCCAGTTCGCGGCGTCTGGCTGGCAACGGTTTCCCGCCTTGACTGGCCGCCGCTTGCCTCGGTGAATGGCGTCGGCAGCGCGCAAAGCCGTATTAATCAGCAGCAGCAAGCCATGCGCGTGAAGCTGGATAAACTCAAAAGCCTTGGCATCAATACCGTCTTTTTCCAGGTAAAACCGGACGGCACGGCGTTGTGGCCGTCAAAAATCCTGCCCTGGTCCGACACCCTCACGGGGAAAATTGGCCAGGATCCGGGTTATGATCCGCTGCAATTTATGCTTGATGAAGCGCACAAACGCGGTATGCGGGTACATGCCTGGTTTAACCCCTACCGCGTTTCCACCAATATTAAGCCCTCTACGGTTGCCGATCTGAATTCTACGCTGCCACTGCATCCGTCAAGTGTCTTTGTCCTGCACCGCGACTGGGTGCGGACGGCGGGCGATCGGTTTGTCCTTGATCCAGGTATTCCGGATGCCCGTGACTGGATAACCAGTATTGTTGCGGAAGTGGTCAGCCGTTATCCGGTCGATGGCGTGCAATTCGATGACTACTTTTATACCGAAACGGCGGGATCTGCGCTTAATGACGGCGAGACGTTCAGAAAATATGGTCAGGGGTTTGCCTCGAAGGCTGACTGGCGGCGTCATAATACGCAGCAGTTGATTGAGCAGGTTTCGCGCACCATCAAACAGATTAACCCGAATGTTGAGTTTGGCGTCAGCCCTGCCGGAGTATGGCGTAACCGCTCTTTTGACCCGGCAGGTTCCGACACGCGTGGTGCTGCCGCTTATGATGAGTCTTTCGCCGATACCCGCCGTTGGGTACAGCAAGGTTTGCTGGATTACATCGCTCCGCAGTTGTACTGGCCGTTTTCCCGTGACGCAGCGCGTTATGATGTGCTGGCAAAATGGTGGGCCGATGTCGTTAAACCAACCCATACCCGTCTCTATATTGGCGTTGCGCTGTATAAAGTGGGCGCTCCTTCACCAAAAGAGCCTGACTGGAGCGTAAACGGCGGTGTGCCGGAACTGAAAAAACAGCTCGATTTGAATGAGTCGACGCCGCAAATAAAAGGCACGATTTTGTTCCGTGAAGATTACCTGAACCAGCCGCAAACGCAGCAGGCGGTCAATTACCTGAAAAGCCGCTGGGGTAATTAGTCGCCAATTCAGGCCAGGGGAATACATTCCCTGGCCTGTTTAGTTCAGCATTCTCTTGCACGCAAAAACCACCGTCATCCAGGTTTACGCGGGCTATATCTGACCGCATTCTCTTTACTGGCAGGCTTAGCACCACGTGGAGCCAACATGATCCCGGCAGGAGGAATCTGCTCAATCACCTCGGCAAAAAGGTTTCGCTCAGTGGTGTTTCTTTTTTTCGACTTCAGGAAATAAAAATCGCCGAAAAAGATCAGATTTTCCCTTGCTCTTGAGCAGGCGACATTCAAACGTTTCCAGTCGAGAATGAAACGTAAATTACCGCGAGTACGCACCACAGAATAAAGGACTATATCCGCCTCGCTCCCCTGGAAGCTGTCAACCGTATTAATTCGGATATTGAGATTACCCAGTTGATAATCTCCGTTTGACTCCAGACAATGTTCTGCAATTAAACTTCTTAACAAACGCTTTTGAGCACCATATGGTGTAATGACCGCGACCTCTTTGCTACCACTGCGCATTTGGCCGGCAAGATTAACCAGAAAAGTGACGATAGATTTTGCTTCCTGGAGATTTTTTTTACTCGTACCTTCTTGTGCTTCATGGCCCAGGATATCTTTCCACATCAAAGAAACAGGATGGATAAAATGGGTCGGTTCAATATCACGCCCGTTATACAGCATTCTCTTGCCGTCAGGACTGTAGAATAATCTCGCGACAAGATCGCCTATTGGCCCAGGCATCCGGAACTGCTCGCTCAAAAAACATTTTGATTCCGGTGGGAGTTCATTGTAGAGAGTTTCAAAAAAGCTCGTTTCCAGAAAACAGGTTTCCAGGAAAGGCAATTCTTCATTGGCCTCATCTGTCTGGAGTAAAGGCGCAATACTTGGGGGCAACTGAAAATGATCGCCAATGAGCACCACTTTTTTGGCCCTTAGTATGGGTATAAGCAGCTCGGGTACAGTTGACCGCCCTGCCTCATCGATGATCACAACATCAAAACGCAATTGGTCAATACTCTGTTTTCGCGAGGCCAGACCCACGCACGTTGCGCCAACCAGGTTATTACTGGAAAGCAGCATCCAGACCAGCTCTTGATCGTATTTTGTATTCCCTTCGCTCTGTTCAGGGCCGAGCACGTCATAAAGCCACTGACTTGCCAGCGCCGCCTCGTCCTCATCACCACTACAGGCGGCCTGCGTCGCGATTACGCGGCTCTTTTGTACGAACTCAAGCTGTTGCTGTTGCAGCGTAAATTCACGCAGTTTGCCATCAATTTTGTTTTCCGGGCCAATGCGCAACAAGCGCACATCGCGATCTGCCAGCTCCCCTGGGTGTGAAGCGACGAATCGCTCGAGCGCATTGTCCACCGCGACATGCTGTTGTGAAACTAAAAGCACGCGTGTATCCGCGCGGTACGAGAAGATTTGATGGAGTAACTCAACGATACAGGTGGTTTTGGCCGTGCCGGGAGGCCCCTGAACCAGCGAAAGATACTTCTCACAAAGGATCTTTTTAATCACATCTTGCTGCGCTGATGTGAGACGCGGGTTTTGCCACTCGATTCCTGCGCTGAAACGGGCTACCCACCAGGGATCCTGCTCCGCCCGATATAAAGACGGGGCCAGTAAAATATCTTTAATACGGGGTTCAACCAGCGCGTCATAACGAAAAGCCTCAAGGGCGTCACTTTGCCGCTTAAGCGCATCATCGAAGACATAGAGGCTCAAACGCAGTGGCGTACGCTCCGGCGCATCCTCACAGGCCGCAATCATCGCTTTCGCATTCAATACCGGTAAGCGAAGCGTTAACTGCTGGTTTTCTTCCTGAACATTGAGACGTTTTCGCTGATTAAACGGGACAGGTTCCAGCCAGCCAAACTCCCCGTCGCCTTTATCCCCCCAATAAGCCAGTCGACAATGCGGAATAAATCCTGAGCGTTGTATCTCTTTGAACTGCTTGATAAAGGCTGCCATTCCAGGCTCATTCGCTGGCACTTTGTAATCCATAACCACTTCATAGCCTTCAGTCGCGAATTCGCCCAGCGTCCCCTGGATATGGAACTCATTTTGCTGTTGCTGATAGTGCAGGACCTCTCCCCACTGGTGAAGCAGTTGGCTTTGCGCGAGCCTTGCAGATCGGTTTGCAGCGCTGCTGGCAATATGATTGACGAAGCTAATCAGCGCATCCAGAGCATCAGGGCTGCGTAGTGATTGCGCCTCAAGGCGCACGTCCGCTGGTATCAACGTAAAGGGAAGCACATAACCCTCGGCGAGCGCGGTGTATTCACTGACATGGGTAACACGCAGGCACGCATTTTCAATATCGATAGCACAGGCGCAGCAGATATTATGACGCGCGACGGACAGGCTTAAATCGCCTGTCTCTACCAGATGCCATGGCGTGGGATCGTTGGCGTACAGGGATTCACCCCACTCCGCCTTAAGTTGGTTTGGCTGGAGATACAGATAAAGCTGACGCTCTTCTACTGTCCCTGATGCTGTGTTACCGAGCATGCTAATTTGAATCGCTTTTTTTTGCGTCTGAGTGCCAGGCGTTGCATCCAGTTTTAGGTTATATAAGTCTGCCCAGGCCTCGATTTTTTGCCCCGGCACAAGGTCTATAAGTGGATTTGTCGTCAACTGACGAGGCAGAAATGCTTTTATTGTTTTACCCATCGTATGGGCAAAATATCCCAACCTATTACCCCGCTCAATTTCAAACTCAAGCGGTGTCGAGGAGAGAATACCGTCAACGTATGCGATACCCCGAGCCACGCAGCCGTAATAAATGCGATGACCGTGTTTGCCCACTCTCTCATGAACAATCTGCAGGGGTATCGCTTCTTGATTGTGGTAATTGAAAAATAGACTTTTTTGGAAATCATTACTGCGGCCTTGTAAACCAAAATTACTGGTCAAATGAAGGCGGCTATTAAACGTCAGATCCCTGTCGATTTCATTGTGCTCAACCAAAACGACCTTCCCGGGGTAAAGCCATTCAGCGGGAAGAGTGGGTGAAGGCGGCTGTACTTCAGCGAGGATGGCGCTCAATTGTTCGGCAGAGAGATGGCCGGTTACCTCCTGCCCATAATAAGATAACCGTTGCTCATACCAGGACAAATATGCTTTGTAGGCTTCAAGGCGCGCTTGCGCATCTTCCACTTTGCAGAAATTTTGTTGCAACGCGCGTCTTCTGTAAGGGCTAAGCGTTTCGTTTTCTAATTCCGTACGAATATTTTCCGGTAATGTTTTGAGCTCTTTTTGGATCGGATCAATTTTGTTGCAAAGCGTACGGTGATGCAGGGAAAGTTTCGCCAGCAGTTCGCTAAGGGCTTTTTTCAGGTGTTCTTGTTGCAGGGTCTCAAGCTTTATATCGAACTCACCTAATTGCTTATTAAGTTCGTTAATTTGCTGCCGAAGCTGCTCATGCCTGCGTTCTTCGTCTTCCGTGGCGCTATCAAATATCCACGCCGCCGTGCCTGCGGCAATGGCAATACCCGCAACGATAAATAATGGATTCACTCAGTCTGCCCCGCCGTTACTTGTCACTGGCTGGTACATAAAGATTTTGTAGTATCAGCAGTTCTTGTTCCGTAATGGTGCTTTGATTGAGCTTTTCTCGCAGAATCTTTGCAAGTTCCTCTCGTGACTCATGATCCATCATCCATCTCTCATGGCTGTCATCCGCAGCCTTGCGGGCATTTTCCAGTTTCATCCGCTCCACACTCAGCTCGTCTGTACGTTCCGTCAATTTGTAATGCGCGATTTGCACTTCATTATTTGATACATGCATATCACGTAAGCTCTGTGCTTTAACCTGCTCGGTTCGCTCAGCTTCAGCCGCGTAATCCGCGATAGATGACCCTAACTGTGTGGCAGAGTTCACCACCGAAACATATTGTGCGCCGGTCAACCCCGAATTTTTTGGACTTTTGCTGGATGACGGGCTTTTCGAAACTTTGGAGGGGGTTTTCATTTTATCTGCTCTCTCGATTATCGGTCATTTGGCTCATCAAAGGCGGCGACCAGACAGGCCAGTTGGGCTTGCATGAACGTATCTGTTGCCTTTACCAGCGCGCTAAACTCTGGTGTCCGGTATGTCGATTGCTTGCGTAGTGTGTTGAGTTGTGCCAGAAGCGCATCCAGGTTTCGCCGGTTGGCGCGTATCGCTTTGACTAACCGTAGTGATGCCTGCTGATCATTTTTGAGAAGATTATCGAACAACTGTATGCGGTGTTGTTGATCGGCTTTCAACAACTCCTGCTCGATGGCTAGCTTCTTATCAAAATTCAGAATTTGTACTTCCAGCGCCTGCTTTTGCGCTAATAGTTGTTCAGTAATCTCCCGAGCCTGCTGGTATCGAAGAAACGCGTTAATACAATCAATCACCGCAACGCCTGCGTCCAGCCACACCGCGGCGGGATTTACGCCTTTGCCCGCAAACCGAAACAGTTGATATAAAACCCGTCCCGAACGAAACGTTCGCGCCTGCCGATCAGAAAAAAGTGATGACTCAAATATCGAATCAAAGAGTGGAACGGTCTTCATTGCGTCATCCCCTGTGGTAGCGGCGTCTCTATATTTTTAGCAATCAGCTGTGAAAGAACCGAATAGCTCAACGCTATTCTTCTGGTTGCCTTTGTAATAACGACCTCTTTACTCAGAAATGCGCTGTCAGCGGGCATATTCATTGTCAATTTTCCCATCAAGGTTGAAAGAGGAAGATTGACGCTTTCCGGCCATGAGCTCACCTGCTCATAAAGTGTATCTGACTGCAGGAAAATACCTGATAGTAAGCAAACATCAAACCGTTGGGGTGCAGGCTGCGGGATCTCATCCATCAGTATTGGCGGCACGCTATAGATCGCGCTGTAATGCAAAACAGGCGCGTAGAGCACCTGCTGTTTACCGCTGTCATTACCGGTATCAAGACCCTGCTTAAGGACAAGTTTGATATAGCCCGGCTGAGATAGTTCGCGATCAAGTTCCAGATCGAAATCCCAGGCAAGCTTCTGCTGAACCAGGGCGTCATGTTCTGCTTCATCGAAGAGTAACAACAACAGCGGCATGAGATCCCCCTTGTTGTCCTTATAGTCGCTCAGCCTTCGCGATAGTCTTTGCTGCTGTAAAACTTCCAGGATATTCCAGTCACGTTCAAATTCAGGTAATCGAATTCCACTACTGTCATCCTCTGGTTGTACTATCTGCTCAGCAGAAAGGAGAATTAAAGGGGAGTTTCTGTTATCCAGCCCATCGATCCACAGAGAGAAGCGGCGCCCCGTCAATCCGGCCGCCTTCGCCATTTCATGTCCCTGCGTGGTTAATTCCCTGCTCGCCGGTTCATACCAACCCAACCCCGCCAGCCGACTCAGTATGGGTGACAGATGTTCTTCCGTCAGACCGGTAATACGTTCAATATCCCCCAGTCCGAATCCCTCTGTGGAGAGTGCCTTAAGAACAAATTGCGACACTTTTCCCAGCCCCGAAAGCAACTGATGCTTTAGAGTAAAGGTGTATTTTCTGAGTGGAAGATAGACGATCAGATCCGCGGGTAGCACGTTATTGTCAGGGCATACCGTTGATGCGGCTTCGGCTGTGACACTCTCAGAGTGCACAATATCAGGCGTGGTTATTTTGGTACGGGGCTTTTCACTGGGCATTTCGCCAAAAGACAGATTGCTAAAGAGATTGCCAAACATATTCCCTCTTATGCCCTTTACGGTTGCCGCGATTATCCACTATGACGCGTTAGTCAATATGTGTTGTGTGTTCTTATTAAAAGAATAACCAGAAACAGGCAGGTCACACAACCTATTGAATATTGGTAGTATGTCATTAAAATTTGAGGGAAGCAGGATGTTATGGTTATCAAAAGGTCAAAAACACTACGTCAGCAGAAAGAGTTCAGCCTTATAAGCTGTTCTTTGAAACAGCATATAAGGCAACTTTTGATACACTTAACGCAAATTCATCCTTTTTAGACAGCATATTGGTGTGAATTTTTTTGGTCAAACGGTCAAATTCAATGTCTGTCCGCAATGATTTTCCTGGGTCACATCAACTGCCTCAGCATTTTAATATTTTTATCATTTGGCTCCTGATGCAACTCGATGCAATATTTTTCACCATACACTTCGAGTAATTTTTGCACTGTACCGCGACTGTTTCGGCTGTCCATCCACAGCTCTTCTCGCGCCTTATCGCCAATTTTAACCATCTCGTTGTGGCTTAGCGCGGGCGGGGTTGTACCGAAAAATGACATACTGTTCTTTTTATAATTATCCTGCGCATGTTCATTGCCTAATTCATCAACGGCTAAACCACATTTTAATAACTTTTTAACTTTCGTTTCCTGGCTGTCACAACCTTGCAAAAGAAGAAGACTAAAAGCAATTATTACTGCTCTCGTAAGTTTCATTACTGACCTTAACTAAAATAAAAAGCCGCGATTTCATGCGATTATATTAAAATCCTCCTGAAAGATGTAGTCTGTCCTTAAATAACTGAGAGCACGCACCTGCAATTAAGGAAAATAAATGAGCACTGCACAACCCCCCATCGCCTTAGGTTATTCTGATGTCCCACCGGGACATGTGGCATCGGTCGTCACCTGCCTCGAAATGCGGGCTAAACCACAACAAGAAACCCTCCCCCTGCCCGCAGGCATCACCCTGGAGCCGCTGGTTCATGTCGATTTGGTCGCCTACCGTGCGCTGTTTCGTAAGATTGGCGCCAAATGGCTGTGGTTTTCCCGTCTCTATATGGCCGATGACAAACTGCGTTCTCTTCTGAACGACCCGAACATTGAAGCCTGGGTGATTCGCGATGGTGAGGCGGAGATCGGCATGCTTGAGCTGGATTTTAGTGAGCCCGGCCAATGTGAACTGGTGTTCCTGGGGCTGACAGAAGGTGCAACCGGCAAAGGACTGGGCCGCGCCATTATGAGCAACGCGACTGAACGCGCCTGGGCCAAACGCATCGAACGTTTCTGGGTACACACTTGTACCTTTGACCATCCGTCGGCGCTCAATTTTTATATCCGCTCAGGTTTTGTCCCCTATGCTTTTCAGGTTGAAGTACAGGCCGATCCACGTCTGACGGGCCATTTGCCTGTCGACGCCGCTCCGCACATTCCGCTGATTAGCTAACGTCGTAAGCGGCGCGAAGCGTATTGAGCAGCGCCTGCGCCGCCGTGGAAAGTTGCGCGTGGTCCAGGCGAATAATCCCCACGCGCCGTTCAATCACCGGGTTTATCAGCGGTACGCATACCGCCCCCAGTTCGATCATCTGTTTTTCACACAACGCAGGCACGGCGCTTGCGCCAAGACCACTCGCCACCATCCGACCCACCGTGACCAGTTGATGGCTTTCGAAGGCCACTTCCAGCTTATGCCCGCTGCGGGACAGTCTCTCTTCAAGCATGATGCGTACCGCAGAAGGCCGCTGTAGCGTAATAAAATCGAGTTTAAGCAGTTCGCGCCAACTGACCTGCTCTTTTTGCGCCAGTGGGCAGTCTCGCGGCACCACCGCCAGAAAGCGATCCATGGCCAGCGGCGTAAAGTGCAGGCTGGACGCGGGTTCGGGTTCAAAGGCGATACCCATCTCCACTCGCCCGTCACTTATCATCTCGATCACCTGTTCGTTAATCACATCATGCACCGTCACGTTAATGCCCGCATAACGATCGCGGAACGCCTTGAGCACGGGAGGCAGCGCGTTAGCGGCAAAAGAGGGCATCGCGGCAACCGACACCTTTCCTCTCTGTAAGGTGAAACGCTGGCGCAGCGCCTCTTCGGCGTTATCGCAATCAGCAATAAGCTGACGCGCCATCGGGAACAGTGCCTCGCCTTCCGGCGTAAGGGTGACCCGTCGCGTGGTTCGCGTCAGCAATGCGCCGCCGAGTACCTCTTCCAGTCCACGGATAGCCAGACTCAGGGCTGGTTGCGACATGTTCAGCTTTTCGCTCGCGTGGGCGAAGTTAAGAGTGTGAGCTACCGCTAAAAACGCGCGTAACTGTTTGATGGTCATTCTCATTTATCATTTCATTAACTTATTGAAAAAGATTAATTAACAAAAGATTAATAAGAAAAGCAAATTAATGCGTCACAAAATCAAAATTAACAAATCATTTTTTGCCCCGGATGATGCCGCAAACAACAACACGGAGGCAAACGTATGGCTGGGCTGGATAAACGCGTCGCGAGCTATCACGAGGCGCTGGAGGGACTGCGCGACAACATGACAGTACTGGCAGGCGGTTTTGGCCTGTGCGGTATTCCGGAAAATCTCATCGCCGAAATTCGCCGCCGCGACGTACGCGGTTTGACGGTGGTTTCCAATAACTGCGGCGTGGATGGCTTCGGCCTCGGCATCCTGCTGGAAAGCCGCCAGGTCCGTAAAGTCATCGCCTCTTACGTTGGCGAAAATGCGCTTTTTGAAGAGTTGGTGATCAAGGGCGAGCTGGAAGTGGAACTGACGCCGCAGGGCTCGCTGGCTGAGAAGATCCGCGCCGGTGGCGCAGGTATTCCGGCCTTTTTTACCGCCACCGGCTATGGCACCCCTGTCGCCGAAGGCAAAGAGGTTCGCGAATTTGCTGGTCGCCCGTACATTCTGGAACCGGCGATTACCGGCGATTTCGCCATCGTCAAAGGCTGGAAGGCCGACTGGTACGGCAATGTCATCTATCGGCACACGGCGCAGAATTTTAACCCGCTGATGGCCACCGCCGGAAAGATAACCGTGGTGGAGGTGGAAGAGATTGTGCCACCGGGTCAACTCGACCCTGCTGCTATCCACACCCCCGGTATCTATGTGGATCGCCTGATCCAGGGCCAATTCGAAAAACGTATTGAACAGCGCACATTGCGTGCATAAGGAGCCGACATGTTGACTCGTGAACAGATGGCACAGCGCGTGGCGCGCGAGCTGCGTGACGGCTACTACGTCAATCTGGGCATTGGTATCCCGACGCTGGTGGCGAACTTCGTCCCGCCCGGCGTCGATGTGATGCTGCAATCCGAAAACGGCCTGCTCGGTATGGGGGCGTTTCCTGACGAAGCTGAATTGGACGCCGACATGATCAATGCCGGAAAACAGACGGTCACCGCCAGACCCGGCGCGGCCATTTTTGACTCGGCGCAGTCCTTCGCCATGATCCGCGGAGGCCACGTGGATTTAACCGTCCTTGGCGCGTTCGAAGTGGATGTCGAGGGCAATATCGCCTCCTGGATGATCCCCGGGAAAATGGTGAAAGGCATGGGCGGCGCCATGGATCTTGTGGCGGGCGCGGAAAACATCATCGTGGTCATGACCCATGCTTCGAAAAGTGGCGAGTCGAAACTGCTGGCCCACTGCACCCTTCCGCTTACCGGGGCCAACTGCATTCGCCGCGTTCTGACGGACCTGGCTTACCTGGAAATTGAGAACGGCGCGTTCGTACTGAAAGAGCGTGCGCCGGGCGTCAGCGTGGAAGAGATCATCAGCAAAACCGCCGGACGTCTCATCGTGCCTGATGATGTTCCAGAGATGCGTTTTCAATGAGGAGCGAACAGATGCAGGACGTGGTGATTATCGCAGCAACCCGCACGCCGACCGGTAATTTTCATGGCGCTCTGGCCCCGCTGTCAGCGGTTGAGCTTGGCGTCTGCGCAGTGAAAGCGTTGCTGGAAAAGAGCGGGGTTCGTCCCGAACAGGTAGACGAGGTGATTATTGGCCAGGTATTAAGCGCGGGCTGTGGTCAGAACCCGGCGCGTCAGACGGCGCTACATGCGGGGATCCCGGTGACGACGCCAGCGGTGACCGTCAATCAGGTGTGCGGTTCCGGCCTGAAAGCGGTGTTGCAGGCGGTTCAGACGATCCGCAGCGGCGATGCGCACATCGTGATCGCAGGTGGTCAGGAAAGTATGAGCAATGCGCCCTATCTGGTGGACGGGGCACGCGCCGGATTACGCCTCGGCCATAGCAATATGCTTGATAGCGTTATTCACGACGGGCTATGGGACGCTTTCAACGACTATCACATGGGGATCACGGCAGAAAATCTGGCAGAGAAATACGCGATTGACCGTGCGCGCCAGGATGCCTTTGCCCTTGCCTCACAGCAGAAAGCCGTTGCGGCCCGCGAGGCCGGGCGTTTCAACGCAGAAATAACCCCCGTCAGCGTTCCGCGTGCCAGAAAAGAACCACTGATCGTCAGTCAGGATGAGCCGCCCCGCCCGGAAACCTCGCTGGAATTATTACACCGTCTGCGCCCTGCGTTTCGCCCCGAGGGCGGTACGGTGACAGCGGGCAACGCGTCATCTTTGAATGACGGCGCCGCGGCAGTGCTGGTCATGAGCGCGGAGAAAGCCCGGGAACTGAACCTTACCCCAATGGCCCGCATTGCCGGGTATGCGGTGGCGGGCGTTGATCCGGCGGTCATGGGGCTTGGTCCGGTACCGGCAACGCGTGAAGCCCTGAAACGCGCAGGCTGGGCTATCAACGAACTTGATCTGATTGAAGCTAACGAAGCATTTGCTGTCCAGGCGCTGGCGGTGGGCGACGAACTGGGCTGGAACAGCGAGCGCGTCAATGTGAATGGCGGCGCTATCGCCCTCGGTCATCCCATTGGCGCCTCGGGGTGTCGCATCCTGGTAACACTCCTGCACGAAATGCAGCGCCAGGACGCGCATAAAGGGCTGGCGACGCTTTGTGTCGGCGGCGGTCAGGGCGTCGCACTGGCGGTATCCCGATGAAGGAGAACAGCATGCAACAGACCGTGATTATCGGCGCCGGCCTGATGGGGATTGGTATAGCCACCCACTTCGCCCGCTTTCATCAGGATGTGCTGATTTACGATACAGACCCGACCCGCCTTTCAGAAGTGACAGGCGCCGCCAGCGCTATCCTCAACGAACTGCGCGACGCCGGACACTTCAACGAGACAGACAAACAGGCAACCCTGGCAAGGCTTAACGTGACAACGTCACTTGACGATCTTGCTGATGCCGGCCTGCTGATTGAGGCTATTCCTGAACGGCTGGAACTCAAGCACGCGCTTTATGCGGAACTGGAAAAACGCATTTCTCCTGAGGCGATCATTGCCAGTAATACCAGCGGCCTGCCGCCGGATGCGCTGGCGGCCAAACTGACGCATCCCGAACGTCTGCTGATCGCCCATTTCTGGAACCCACCGCACTTCATTCCGCTGGTCGAAGTGGTTCCGGGCAGCCATACCGACCCGAAGTGCGTGGAAATGGTGTATCACCTGTTATGCAGCCTTGAGCTGGAGGCGGTAAAACTCGATCGCGCCGCCCCCGGTTTTATCGGCAACCGCCTGCAGTTCGCCCTGTTGCGGGAGGCCTTGCACATCGTCCACAGCGGCATTGCCAGCGCCGCTGTGGTGGATCAGGTGATGCGTGCTTCGCTTGGCAGGCGCTATGCCATGGTAGGCCCGCTGGAAGCGGCGGATATGACCGGTCTTAACACGGTGCTGGACATCTACCGTCACCTTCTGCCGGAGCTTGCCCAGGGCGACGAGATGCTGGAGCTGATCAAGGAGAAAACGCAACGCGGCAATATCGGCGAGCGCAGCGGAGACGGATTTTATCACTGGGATGAGGCGCGACGCGCACGCATCCAACAACGACGCGCCTGGCAACTGCGTCATGCCTTAAAGCCTTAATGTCCGTTTCTGTTCCCTACAAAATAAGATTCAGGAGTCATGATGAGCGTAATAATTGCCCTGGCTGCTCTGGCCTTGCTGATGGTCGCGGCTTATCGCGGCTACAGCGTCATTTTGTTCGCCCCGATTGCCGCTTTAGGCGCCGTGCTTCTGACCGATCCCGGCGCGGTTGGCCCGGCCTTTACCGGCCTGTTTATGGAGAAGATGGTCGGGTTCGTTAAGCTCTACTTCCCGGTCTTTTTACTTGGCGCGGTATTTGGCAAGCTGATCGAGCTTTCGGGTTTTTCCCGTTCGATTGTCGCCGCAGCAATCCAGCTATTAGGCCGACGCCACGCCATCCCGGTCATTGTGCTGGTGTGTGCGCTACTGACCTATGGCGGCGTCTCGCTGTTCGTGGTGGCGTTTGCGGTTTATCCGTTTGCCGCGGAACTGTTCCGTCAGAGCGGCATTCCGAAACGGCTTATTCCCGCCACCATCGCACTCGGCGCATTCAGTTTCACCATGGATGCCCTGCCCGGTACGCCGCAGATCCAGAACATTATCCCAACCAGTTTCTTCGGCACCAACGCCTGGGCCGCGCCGTGGCTTGGTTTGATCGGCTCGGTATTCATTATTGTGGTCGGCCTGTTTTATCTCGAACGTCAACGGCGCAAAGCGCAGGCGAATAATGAAGGTTACGGCACTGACTTACAGAATGAGCCGGAAACGCCGGATAACATCAACCTGCCCAACCCGATCATTGCCATTGCGCCGTTGATTCTGGTCGGCGTCTTCAATTTGCTTTTTACCCGCTGGATCCCGGTCTGGTATGGCGCCACGCATGAACTGACGCTCCCCGGTCTGGCGAAACCTATTGTCACCGAGGTGGGTAAAATTAACGCCATCTGGGCAGTGGAAGCGGCCCTGTGCGCAGGCATTTTGATGGTGGTGATCTGTGGCTTTCGCAATATTCGCGGACGGCTGGCAGAAGGCAGTAAAACGGCCGTAGGCGGCGCTATTCTGGCGGCAATGAATACCGCATCTGAATATGGATTTGGCGCAGTCATCGCCGCTCTGCCAGGCTTTCTGGTGTTGTCCAAAGGACTGGCGGCCATCCCCAATCCGCTGTTGAACGAAGCCATCAGCGTAACGGCCCTGGCCGGTATCACCGGTTCCGCTTCCGGGGGAATGAGTATCGCACTGGCGGCCATGGCCGATACGTTCGTCGCGGCTGCTCACGCGGCCAATATTCCGCTGGAGGTGTTACACCGCGTGGCGTCAATGGCCAGCGGCGGTATGGATACCCTTCCGCATAATGGCGCGGTGATCACCCTGCTCGCCATTACGGGGTTATCGCACCGACAGGCGTATGGCGGCATATTCGCCATCACCCTGATTAAAAGTCTGGCGGTCCTGTTTGTGATCGGCGTGTTCTACATGACGGGTATTGTTTAAGGAGAACAAAATGCATCTGAACGGTAAAGTCGCACTGGTAACAGGCTCCACCAGCGGCATTGGTCTGGGGATCGCCTGCGCACTGGCAGAAGCGGGCGCAGAGCTTATTCTCAACGGTTTTGGCGAGGTAGACCGCGCCAAAGATAAAGTAGCCCGCTATGGCGCAAGGCCGGGTTATCACGGTGCGGATCTTAGCGACCCGGCGCAGATCGAAGCCATGATGCAGTATGCACAAAGCGAGTACGGCGGCGTGGATATTCTGGTCAATAATGCCGGGATCCAGCATGTCGCGCCCGTCGAACACTTCCCGGTTGAAAAGTGGAACGCTATCCTGGCGATCAACCTCTCCTCGGTCTTTCACACCAGCCGACTGGCGCTACCCGGGATGAAAGAGCGCAACTGGGGACGGATTATCAATATTGCCTCAGTGCACGGACTGGTGGCATCAAAAGAGAAATCAGCCTACGTCGCCGCTAAACATGCGGTGGTCGGCCTGACGAAAGTGATCGCGCTGGAAAATGCACAGACCAATATTACCTGTAATGCCCTGTGTCCCGGTTGGGTACTGACGCCACTGGTGCAACAGCAAATTGAGCAACGCATCGCCTCCGGGATCGCACCCGAGGTGGCGCGTGACACACTCCTCGGGGAAAAACAGCCCTCCGGTGAATTCGTCACCCCGGAACAACTGGGCGCGCTGACCCTGTTCTTATGTAGCGATGCGGCCTCCCAGGTACGCGGCGCGGCATGGAATATGGACGGTGGCTGGGTGGCACAGTAAGCAGAAAAGGTTCGTTACCGTTGCTGTTAGCGGGGACGAACCTGTTGCTCATGCTGCCGGTACCCTTCGAACCACTGAAAAAGCAGCATCCCGGCGAGCATGGCCAGCACAAATATCACGCCCTGACTCAACCCGGCCCCCAGCAACACCAGCCCAGGACCGGGGCAGATGCCCGCCAGTCCCCAGCCGATGCCAAATAACAGCGCACCGCCCACCAGCCGTTTATCAATGTGATTGGCTGTGGGCAGATGCATCTTATCGCCACACAGCGGCCGTTTACGTTTGGCAGCCATACGAAAAGCAAAGAAGCCAACGCTAACTGCTCCGCCCATGACAAAAGCCAGCGACGGATCCCACACGCGGGTGATATCCAGAAAGCCCATGACTTTTGCCGGATTGGCCATACCGCTGACAATCAGACCAATACCAAACAGCAGACCCGACAACAAGGCGAAAAATATATTCATCACAGCACTCCTTTACGCTCAGCCACGCCAGAAACCAACCAGCCACACAGTAATAAACGCCGCGGACATAAAGACGAGTGTGGCGACCAGTGACCGCAGCGACAAACGCGACAGCCCGCACACACCGTGGCCGCTGGTACAGCCGGAACCGTAACGCGTCCCTATTCCCACAAGAAGGCCAGCTACGATCAGCATGGGCCAGGACGCGTCGATCGTTACCGCAGGCAGCGGCGCCACCAGACGCCAGAGCAGCGGGGAAAGTATCATGCCGAGCAGAAAGGCGACTCGCCAGCCCTTGTCTTTGTTCGTGCGTGACAGTACGCCGCCGAGAATGCCGCTGATGCCGGCGACCCGTCCACAAAACAGAATTAACATTGCCGCCGCCGCGCCAATCACTAACCCACCTATGGCGCTTGCCAGTGGCGTGAAATGTGTCCAGTCAATCATCATTCTCCCTCCTCGCTTTCCGCTGCCGGGCAATAGAGTGTGTAAAGGGTGTTGAGCAATGTCAGGACATCTGGCGCCGCCACCCGGTAGAAGATCTGTTTTCCTTCACGCCGGGTTTCTACCAGTTGCTGGCGGCGCAGCACCCCCAGTTGTTGCGAGAGTGTCGGCTGTGTAATGCCCAGCGCCAGCTCAATCTCGCTAACTGACGTTTCGCCCTGGCTGATATGGCACAACAACAGCAAGCGGTCTTCATTGGCCATCGATTTCAGCACCCCTGCCGCTTTGGCGGCAGCGGCGTACATCTGTTGCTTATCGGGTGTTTTCACGCGCAATCTCACGTTTATCTGCAATACAATATACTTTTTAATATATTATAAAAAAGCATATTGTTCAACGGCTCTTTTCTTGCGACAGCGACGTGCCTCACTGGCATCTCAACAAGTCATGAAATACACAATTCTTCCTATTGTCGGGCTTTGTTACAGATAAAAAATCCAGCAATAAAATGATATGAAAATGAGTGAAAACAGAAAGATATCCAGTTCCCGTCCTGAATAGAGAAGGTTGAATTAATGTCGGCTTAAGGTTGTTTATTTATATCTACATCACCGTTATTCATGAGGGACATTCCGGTGAAAAATACATTTGCTCGCAGCCAGCGCATCATGCACTGGCTGGTGTTATTAATGATTGTTATCGCCTACGCGGCAATGGAATTGAAAGGCTTTACCACGAAAGGCAGCGCGCCGCGCGCGTTGCTTGTTCTGACCCATTACACCGCCGGTGTAAGCGTACTGGTATTCATGGTGGTGCGGGTTGGTCTAAAACTCACGCACCATGATCCTGATATTATCCCGCAGCCACCGCGCTGGCAGATTATCTCCGCCAAAGCCGTACACGGTTTGCTTTATCTGATGTTTTTAAGTTTGCCGCTGCTCGGGGTACTTACACTCTACGTCGGGCAGGTGGAGTGGTCATTTTTGGGCCTGCAAATGCCTGTCGCCGCCGCGAAAGACCCGGAGCTCCAGCACACCCTGAAGTCGGTACATGAATTGATCGCTAACGCCGGTTATTTCCTGGTAGGTTTGCATGCCGCCGCCGCGCTGTTTCATCACTACATTGTTCGCGATAACACGCTTGAGAGGATGTTGCCCTCTATGCACACACGCGATAACCGGAAATAGTATCGCGGAACAGAGTCCATCACTTTTCTGTTATAGCAACGTGATGGACTCCATTTTAGTCTGCCTTCACCACCACCACACCTGCCTTTTCAAGCGCGGTGACCAGACCGGCATCAGCTTCTTTTTCTACCACCATCGTATTCACCATCGATAAATCACCGATGACATACGACGATGCCGCATTTATTTTTTCGGCTGAGGCCAGCACGATAGTTTCTGCCGCGCGTCGGGAAAATGCCCGTTTGACACTGGCTTCTTCGTAATCGCCGGTGGTCAGCCCCGTCCCGGCATGAATCCCCGTCACCCCCATAAAAAACAGGTCGGCGTGAATGGCGGAAATCCCGTCGATGGCGGCAGTGCCGGTGGTGACAACCGAGTGTTTAAACAGCTTTCCGCCGATCAGGATGACATCGATGCACGGGTGTTCTACCAGCGCGAGGGCAATACTGGGGCTATGCGTCACCACGGTGATAGACAAATCTGCTGGCAAGAAGGTAACCAGCTCCGCCGTCGTCGTTCCGCCATCAATCATCACCACCTGACCGGGCAGGATCAGCTCAGCCCCCTTTTGCGCCACCCGCTTTTTCGAATCCAGACGCAGAGACTGACGCTCAGCGAAAGTGGCTATCGCCCCCGACGCAGGTAGCGCTCCGCCGTGGACGCGCTGTAATTCCCCCTCAGCCGCGAGTTCACGTAAGTCACGGCGAATAGTATCTTCCGATACCGCAAATTGTGTGCTGAGTGCTTTTGACAGCACCTGGCCTTCACGGGCGAGCTGGTCGAGGATAAGGCGTTTACGTTGACTGGTAAGCATAGGCGATTCCTGTTTTGCACGAATTATCTTGATCGTGCACGAAAATGCTGTTTATGATGCCTACTCTACGTATGGAGGTGGTATTGTGCAATCAAAACGTGCAGAAGTACGCATCGAGGACAGCAAAATATTGTCCAACGACTGGTATACGTTGACGAAATATACCTTTGACCTGCGTCGCCGCGACGGTGAGTGGCAGCGACAACATCGTGAAGTCTATGACCGCGGCAACGGCGCAACGATCCTTTTGTATAACCGTCAGAAACACACGGTTATCCTGACACGCCAGTTTCGCTTCCCGGTCTTTATCAACGGACATGACGGCTATCTGATTGAAGCCGCCGCGGGCCTGCTCGATAACATGGATCCGGAACGTCGCATTAAAGCGGAGGCCGAAGAAGAGACCGGCTATCGCGTGGAGAATGTGCAGAAGGTGTTCGAAGCCTTTATGAGCCCCGGTTCTGTCACCGAAAAACTCTACTTTTATACGGCGGAGTATCAGTCAGGCGACAAAATAAGCCAGGGCGGCGGTATTGAAGCCGAAGGGGAAGATATCGAAGTCATGGAAATGACGCTCGATGATGCCCTCGCGGCGGTTGACAGCAGCCTTATCTGCGACGGTAAGACCATCATGCTGCTCTACCATGTCGCGCTCAAAAAATTATTGTGAGGCCAACATGAATCGACAAATCATTCTTATCGCCGGCCCTTATCGCAGCGGGACTCAGGGTAATGCTGAGTTGATCGCACAGAACCTTGCCAGACTTGAAGAGGTGGCGCTGGCGGTCTGGCAACGTGGACATATTCCGGTGATTGGCGAATGGCTGGCCCTGCCGCTGGCAAAAGCAGCAGGTTCCACGAGGCATGACGACAATATCTGCGAGGCGATGCTTTATCCTGTCGCGCATCGGTTAATAACCCGCTGTGACGCCATCTTTCGTATTGCCGGAGAATCCCGCGGTGCGGACATGGATATCGACATCGGCAGGCAACACGGCCTGACTATCTACCCGTCGCTGGAAAGCATTCCCGCCGTTTAATCGATAAAACCGGTATTCGCTGCAGGCAGATACCGGTTCCTGCAGGTTAGCGATTTACCGAACGCGCAATACGCGTATAGGTATGTCTGACACCGCGAATGGCGACGCTATAGGCCAGAATATTTTCCGGCAGGGCCATGCCCATATAACCCGTATCGCCAATATGATGCAGATCGGCTCCGGCCATTTTACTCATCAAGGCAATCTGGCGAATCGTGTTGATATCGGCCCCTTCCTGAGACGTTCCGATGGCCGTCATCGCCAGAACGCCGCTGGCATGCGCGCAATCAATAAGCGCCGCAACCTTTTCCTGACTCATGCCAGGCACCGTACCGGGGGCCGGGATCAATACAATATCTGCCCCTTGCTCGGCAAACCCGTTCACATCTTCTTCGCTAATAATGGCGCTCCCACTTTCCCGGACAATGCCTGCGCCATGCATTTTACCGGTTATCAATACCGCGCTATCGCCAATCGCATCGCGAATCTCTTTTAACGCCAGTCCCAGCGCCTTATTGCTCACGCCATTGTTCGGATTGCCGGTCAGTACGAGGATTTTAGCCCCCATCTCTACCAGTTTTCGCGCATTTTCCGCCGTGGCCGCACGCCCCGCCTTCATTTTCCAGATATCCTCATGGTTACGGGCAAAGTTAGGGTCGACGGCCTCCAGGTTTACGCCGATGATTCGCCCGGTCAGTTGTGCTAAGCGATGCAACACTTCTTCCGGTTGGGTATCCGCAGGCATGCCCTGAATCTGTGGATGCTCGCTGTCGAACATATTGATAAGCAGAATATCCGCCCCCTGTGACGCCGCAAGCTCTGCATTGGTGACATTGTTAAGCAGCGGCTGCGTAATCGCGATCGTTTCACTGATCAACACGCGCCCTTCACTGGCTCGAATTGCATAAAGCAACGCCGCTTTGTCCATCTGAGCCAGGTCGGAAGCACAGCAGTCCAGTAAACGTTTGGTTGTCATATTTTCACCTTTTGTATGTCCCAATAACCCACCTTAAATAAACTATACGTCTCAAAACCCGTCACGGCACTCTCCTGGCGTCCGGCAACACACATCGCTTTTGTTGGTCACCCGTACAGGGTGCAGTTTGTGGAATGTCGCTCAGACAACGAGACTCACTCACCCCTTTCCCGTCAGAATTGCGCTCATTCTGCATGCTGTACAAGTGACACTGTCACATCACTTTTCCCATTATCGTCTATGATCAGCTTCGTATGCCTTGAGGTATCGCGTTCTTAAGGCACTTTTTGTCGGCCATTGATCGCTTTGCATTAAACGAGGTAATTGAATGGAGTCAACATCATTTCATAAAAGCTGGGGGGCCGAATGGCTCGGGAACGGCGCCGTCCGGTTTCGTGTCTGGGCATCCGGTCAGCCCACCATCACTTTACGGCTTGCAGGTAAAGATCTGGACATGCGTCCGTGCGACGAGGGCTGGTTTGAACTTACCGTAGAAAACATCGCGCCCGGCACGGAATATCAGTACGTTCTCGCCGATGGTATGACTATTCCCGACCCGGCCTCTCGCGCACAGAAAGCGGATGTTAATGGCCCGTCGCTGGTCATCGACCCCACCCAGTATCGCTGGCAACACCCGCAGTGGAACGGGCGCCCGTGGGAAGAGACCGTCGTGTATGAGTTGCATATCGGGACATTTACGCCGGAGGGAACCTTCCGGTCCGCTATCAGGAAACTGCCTTATCTTGCCGAACTGGGGATTACCCAAATAGAAGTGATGCCCCTGTCGCAGTTTGGCGGCAATCGGGGATGGGGCTACGATGGCGTACTGCTCTACGCACCGCATTCTGCCTACGGTACGCCGGACGATTTCCGCGCGTTTGTCGATACCGCCCATGGGCTAGGGCTTTCAGTGGTCCTTGATATTGTGCTCAACCACTTTGGCCCGGAAGGTAATTATCTTTCTTTACTGTCACCCGACTTCTTCGATAGCTCCCGTTCCACGCCCTGGGGGGCGGGTATTGCTTATGATGTGGACGCGGCCCGTCGCTATATTGCGCAAGCGCCGCTCTACTGGTTGACCGAGTTTCGTCTTGATGGATTACGCTTCGATGCCATCGATCAGATTGAGGATAAATCCGAAAAACACATCCTCATAGACATTGCCCGGCGCATTCGGCAACAGATAACCGACCGCCCCGTTCATCTCACTACTGAAGACAGCCGTAACATTATCGACCTGCACCCACGCGACGAGGACGGCTCAGTCTCTCTCTTTACCGCCGAGTGGAACGATGATCTTCACAATGCCGTGCACGTGCTGGCGACGGGAGAGACGCAGGCTTATTACCAGGATTTCGCTGATGCCCCTGAAAAATGGGTTGCCCGTGCGCTCGCCGAAGGATTTGCTTATCAGGGCGAAGTCTCCCCACACAGTGGCGAACCGCGTGGTGTGGACAGCCGGGGCCAGCCGCCAGCCGCCTTTGTCGATTTTATCCAGAATCACGATCAGGTCGGTAACCGCGCATTAGGTGAACGGTTGATTAGCCTCGCAGGACCGGAACGCAGTCAACTCCTGCTGGCTGCCCTGCTGCTCTCGCCGCATATTCCCCTGATCTTTATGGGTGAAGAGTATGGCGAGACGCGGCCTTTCCTGTTCTTTACTGATTTCCATGGCGATCTCGCCCGCGCCGTGCGTGAGGGACGGGCAAAAGAGTTTTCCGGCCACTCCGGGTATGACGGCGTTGATGTGCCCGATCCCAATGCCGAGCGTACCTTCACCCTGTCGAAGCTCAACTGGCAGGCCCGGCAAAGCACTGAGGGTAAAGCCTGGTTAGCCTTAACGCGTGAATTGCTGGCATTGCGTCAGCAGTACATTGTGCCATTGCTGGCACAGGCCTCGGGGCAAAACGGTAAGGTCGTGGATACCGCACCCGGTTTTCTCGCCGTACGCTGGACATTCCCTGACGGCACGTTATCGATGGCGCTCAATCTCGGCGAGCACGCCAGGCCCGTACCTGACTTTCCCGGCAACATACTGTTTGCCCGTCCCACTATCACAAACGAACTGCCGCCACATTCGATTGTGGTTCGCCTCGCGTCAGGAGATGCGCAATGACCATTCCAACGGCAACGTACCGTATTCAGTTTCGTAACGGCATGACCTTTGACCGTGCCGCGGCACTGGCGCCCTACCTTAAACGGCTGGGCATTAGTCACCTGTATGCATCGCCTGTTTTTACTGCCACCACCGGATCAACCCACGGTTATGACGTGACAGACGCTAATGAAATCGACCCGGCCATTGGTGGGCGCAAGGGGTTCGATCGGATGGTAAAAGCGCTCAAAGAGTCGGGGCTGGGGCTGATTCTCGACATTGTGCCGAACCATATGGCGGCTTCACTGGAAAACCGCTGGTGGCGCGATGTTATCGAACACGGTCCACGAAGCCGTTACGCCCACCATTTCGATATTGACTGGACGCGTCCGCTCACGCTGCCGTTTCTGGGCGATACCTTTGAAAATGTGCTGGAGCGTGACGAGATCCACGTACAGCCGGACCCGGAAACCGGACATCCCGCCTTTGCCTATTACGACAGTTTTTATCCATTGACGCCGGAAAGCTGGCAAGACGACCCCGACGCGATCCTGAATCTGACGGATAAATCAGCCATCAGCGCGTTGCATCAGCGTCAACCCTGGCGGCTCACCTGCTGGCGTGACGCGCCTCATTCTCTCTCATATCGCCGCTTTTTTGAGATAACCGGTCTGGTGGGCGTGCGGGTTGAAGATAAAACCGTCTTTGATGATACGCACCGGCTGATTCTCGAACTGGTGCACAGCGGCGTCGTTGACGGGCTGCGCATCGACCACATCGACGGGCTGGCGGACCCGAAAGGCTATCTTGAGCGTTTACGCCAACAGGCCGGGCCGGACTGCTACATCACCGTGGAGAAAATCCTTGCTGACGGCGAACAGCTTCCGCCAGAGTGGCCCGTCTCCGGGACCACCGGTTATGAATTTATCGCCGCCTTATCCGACGCGCTGGTCGATGGCGACAATATGGCGACGCTCAGCCAGGCCTATGGAGAGGTACTGGGCAGAACGGTTGATATGGCGAACGAACTGCGTGCCGCCAAGCTATTGATGTCAGGGCGCAATTTTGAAGGCGAATTTAACACCCTCCTCAGGCTAAGCCTGGACATTGCCACGGCGGAAGGTGCCGCACTGGATGAAACCGCCATAAGTACGGCCCTGCGAGAACTGCTGGTCGCCTTCCCCGTTTACCGTACCTATGGCACCAACGAAGGGCTGACCCCGGCAGACGATGCCCTGCTACAAAACGTCGTCGATTCGGTGAAGGCGCCCGGCACCTTGCCAGATCCTGAGGCGCTGGATTTTCTGCAACGGATCCTCACTGGCGAGCTGGAGGACAGCACCGCCGATAATGTGCTCGTCTTTCGCACGCGCTTTCAGCAACTGACCGGGCCGCTAATGGCGAAATCCGTGGAAGATACCCTCTTTTTCCGTCAGCACATGGCGCTGGCGCTCAATGAAGTGGGATCGGAGCCGTTACCACGACCTTATGCGTTGTCCGCTTTCCATAAAGAGATGCAAACCCGCCGCGAGCGGCAGCCGGATGCTCTGTCGACCACCTCCACCCACGACACCAAACGGGGCGAAGATACCCGCGCGCGGCTGTATACCCTTACCGAAGCGCCCGAAGAGTGGGCACAGTGCGTTGTTCGCTGGCGCGAGATGAATAAATCCAAAGTCGTGCTGATTGATGACGGCGCCGCGCCGCGCTCCGGCAGCAAATGGATGATCTATCAGGCGCTGGCGGGGGCGTGGCCCGTCACATTGCGCCCGGATGATCACACAGGCCTTAAAGCCCTCGAAGACCGTTTTCTTCCGTATGTTGAAAAAGCGCTGCGCGAGGAGAAATTACGCACGAGCTGGGATGACAACAATGACGCCTACGAACAGGCGGTTCTGGGTTATGTCACGCATCTGCTCTCAGCGGATAACCAGCCGTTTCTGGTCGATTTTCACCGCGCCCTGCAGCCTTTTATTCGCGCCGGACTGGTGAACAGCCTGACACAGGCAATAATTAAGCTTACTGCACCCGGCGTACCGGATATCTACCAGGGGAGTGAAGCGTTCAACTTTAGCCTTGTGGATCCGGATAATCGCCTCGAACCTGATTTCTTTGCGCTCGCCAGCGCGCTCGACGACGAGGAAAAACCGCTCAACACCGACCAGGACGCCTGGTTTAGCGGCAGAACGAAACAGCAGGTTATCGCCCGCCTTGCCCGTTTTCGCCAGCAAAAACCGCGGCTATTTCGCACAGGCGATT
This sequence comes from Phytobacter ursingii, assembly GCA_901456055.1. Lineage (GTDB taxonomy): Bacteria > Pseudomonadota > Gammaproteobacteria > Enterobacterales > Enterobacteriaceae > Phytobacter > Phytobacter ursingii. The sequence goes on along the minus strand of CABDWT010000016.1, from coordinate 872,291 downwards.
ATTTGCCGCTTTCCGCCTCAGGTTCGCAGGCGAAAAACGTTATCGCCTTTGCCCGTACCTGTGGCGACGAAGCGCTGATTGTTGTCGTACCGCGTCTGGTTTTCGCTGCGCTGGCGGCACATCCCGACTGGCTCTACCCGCCAGGCCTGCAAGATACCTCGGTCATGCTGACGGATACCCTTGCCGGGCGGCGTTATCGGGATCTCTTTACCGGAAAAGAAGAAAACCTGAACAAGGGCATCGACCTGGCGTCAGGAGATGGCAGTCTGCCCGTACGTGTTTTATATAGTTCATTTTAACCTTTTGTATTTATGGCAAAAATCGTCATTAGCGGGAGAAGGAAAAAATGTCAGACGGAAAGTCATTTACTATTACGGCAGGAAATTATCATCAACTCGGTGCTAATTACGATGGTGCGGGTGTCAACTTTGCGCTCTTTTCCGCACACGCGCAGCGCGTTGAGCTGTGTCTCTATGCCCCCGACGGCAAACAGGAAATCGCAAGACTCGACCTGCCAGAGTACACGCATGAAATCTGGCATGGCTATGTCCCCGGGCTGAAACCCGGCGCGCTGTATGGTTTCCGCGTCCATGGCCCTTATGACCCGGAAAATGGTCACCGTTTTAACCCGCATAAACTGCTGGTTGACCCGTATGCCCGCGAACTGGTTGGCAACGTGGAGTGGAATGAATCGCACTTCGCCTACGATCTGTTACATGAAGACAAAGATCTGACATTTGATACCCGCGACAGCGGTCCTTATATGCCCAAATGCCGGGTAATCGACCCGAATGAATTTGACTGGCAGGACCAACATCGCCCGGTCATTCCCTGGTCCAGGGCGGTCATTTATGAAACGCACGTCAAAGGCTTTACCCAGCTCAATTCCGCGCTGCCGCAGGAATTACGCGGCACCTTTGAAGGCATGGGCCATAAGGCGACGGTGGATTACATCAAAAATCTCGGCATCACCTCGGTTGAACTCCTGCCTGTCCATTGGTTTCCGGATGATCAGCATTTGCTGGATAAAGGACTGAAAAACTTCTGGGGCTATAACACGTTGGGCTTCTTTGCCCCGGCTTCGCGTTATTACGGCCCTAAAGGCATTCAGGGGGTGCGCGATATGGTACGCGCCTTTCACGATGCCGGTATCGAAGTGATCCTGGATGTGGTCTACAACCACACGGCGGAAGGCAACGAACTTGGCCCAACGCTCTCGTTTAAGGGGATCGATAATTTCTCTTACTACCGTACCTTGCCTGAGCAGCATCGCTATTACATTAACGACACCGGTACGGGTAATACGGTGAACACCTCGCATCCGCGGGTGCTACAAATGGTGATGGATTCGCTGCGTTACTGGGCAGAATCGATGCATATCGACGGCTTTCGCTTTGACCTGGGGACCATTCTGGGGCGTGAACCGGAAGGCTTCGACCAGCGCGGCGGCTTTTTTGACGCCATGATGCAGGACCCTTTGCTATCACGACTGAAATTGATTGGCGAACCCTGGGATATCGGTCCGGGCGGCTATCAGGTGGGGGGGTTCCCGCCTGGCTGGGCCGAATGGAATGATAAATATCGCGATACGGTGCGTGAATACTGGCATGGCGATAATGTCTCCAGCGATTTTGCCGCCCGGCTGCTGGGCTCCGGCGACCTCTACGATCTGCGCGGACGTCGCCCGTGGGCCAGCGTCAACTTTATCACTGCCCATGACGGTTTCACCCTGAACGATCTCGTGTCGTACAACGACAAGCACAATGAAGCCAACGGCGAAGACAACAACGACGGCCACAACGATAACCGCTCCTGCAACTATGGCGCGGAAGGGCCTACTGAGGATGAAGGCATTAACGCCGTGCGCGAGCGGCAAAAACGCAACTTCCTTGCCACGTTGTTCTTTTCTCATGGCACACCCATGCTACTTGCGGGGGACGAATTTGGCCGCAGCCAGTTGGGAAACAACAACGGCTACTGTCAGGACAGTGAAATCTCATGGGTGCACTGGGATAACCTGCCGGAAACGGCCAGTACACTGCGTGAGTTTACCCGCCACGTTATCAAATTGCGCGCCGACCAGCCGCTCCTGCGCCGTGAAAACTGGCGCGATGGCATGGTGATCGAGTGGTTTAATGCCGGGGGCGGCTTTCAACAACCCGAACAATGGGATGAGGGTTCGACGCTCGGCGTCTATATTGGGCGTCCGGACCTGCAAACTGAACAGGGTATCTGGCACGATGTCCTGATGCTGTTTAATCCGTTTGAAGGCAACGTGCCGTTTCGCATTCCGCAGTTTGGCGAAGGGGGCTGGGTGCTGGAGATTTCTACCGCAGACAATGACAGACAGGGGTTGGTGATCACCAAAGAGATGGATTTTGAACTGGAAGGGCGCTCTATCGTCCTGTTCAGACGTCCGTAGCGATATGTGACATTGTCACTTTAAAGAGACATTCCTGAGCAGGCCGCGCGCCTGCTCATTTTTAGCCCACCCGCTTTTTGCTGCCGTTTACGCCCTGCCTGCAACTCTATACACTTCCTGCTTCGCAAGACGATACAAGAAAATCAAATGAACAAAACACGTATTAACCTTCCCGCCGGTTATTTTGGCATGGTACTGGGCATTATTGGCCTGGGTTTCTCCTGGCGATTTGCTGCCACTATCTGGCCTGTCACCACGTTACCTGCCGATGTGCTGGTCATTTTAGCTATCCTTATCTGGGCGCTATTGATGTTTGCGTTCATTACCCGTCTGATACGGCACGCAAGTACTCTGCGTGAAGAGATTGGGCATCCGCTAAAAAGCAGTTTTGTCAGCCTTGCGCCCGCCACCAGTATGCTGGTCGCTATTGGCCTGACGCCCTGGTGTCATACCCTTGCCCTGCTGCTCTTTTTGATTGCTGTCACCGCCCAGTTGACCTATTCCGCCTGGCAAACCGCCGGATTATGGCGCGGCACACACCCTAAAGAGGCCACCACGCCGGGCCTCTATCTGCCCACGGTGGCGAACAACTTTATCAGCGCCATGGCCTGCGGCGCGTTCGGCTTTAACGATGTCGGCCTGCTCTTTTTAGGTGCCGGTGTTTTTTCCTGGCTGAGTCTCGAACCGGCCATTCTGAGTCGAATGCGTAATCTGGAAGAGATGTCGCCTGCGGTCCGCACCTCGCTCGGTATTCAGATGGCTCCGGCGTTTGTCGCCTGCAGCGCCTGGCTGATGCTGAACGGTGGCCAGGCGGATGTCTTTGCCAAACTGCTCTTTGGCTACGGCCTGTTGCAAACGCTGTTTATGATCCGCCTGATTCCCTGGTACAGCGCGCAACCGTTTAATCCCTCTTTCTGGAGCTTCTCGTTCGGCGTGGCGTCGCTGGCGACCACGACCCTGAAACTGGGGCACGGTTCTCCCGATGGCGCACTGTACTGGATCGCCTTTCCGCTGTTTATCGCCTGTAATCTGGTGATCGGGATACTGATGGTGAAGACCTTTATGCTGCTGGCGCGCGGCAAATTGATCATCCGCGAAGAAAACCGATGAGCAGTAACCTGGCGCTTATCTACCGCGCCTTTGGGGCGCCAGACGCGGTGCTGTCGCTGCAAACGCTAAAGGCTGAGGAACTGGCGGCTGACAGGGTTCGGGTCGCGATGACGCTTTCCCCGGTTAATGCCTCCGATCTGATCCCCATCACCGGCGCCTATCGCCACCGGATCACCCTGCCCGCCATTGCCGGTTATGAAGGTGTGGGCACCGTAATTCAGGCGCCAGCGCAGGCCGCCCATCTGCTGGGAAAACGGGTGTTGCCGCTACGCGGCCAGGGCACCTGGCAACGCCTGGTTGATAGCCCGCTGGCGTTTACCGTACCGGTACCGGACGATATCAGCGATGTGCTGGCCGCCAGGGCGTACATCAACCCGCTCGCCGCGCTGTTAATGCTTAATCTCTACCCGCCTGCGGGAAAACATGTACTGATTACCGCCGCCGGGTCTGATTGCGCCACCCTGCTCGGCCAGTGGGCGCTCAAACGCGGTGCGCTGAGCGTAACAGGCGTTCATCGTTCGCCCGTTCATCGGCAAAAGCTGGCAGAATGCGGCATTCAGCCGCTTGAAGAGACGCGCAGTGCTCAAATCGGGGCCCTGGCGCAAACGACAGATATTGTGTATGACGCCACCGGCGGCAAACTTGCGGACTTACTGCTCTCATCCATGCGCAAAACAGCGCTGTTTGTCAGCTATGGCCTGCTTTCCGGTCAGCCTTATCGCATTCTTCCCCACCATCCATCGACCCAGTGGTTTCATATTCGCAACGCTCTGGATGCTGTCTCTGCGCCGCAGTGGCAGAGGCTGTTTGCTGAGATCTGGACGTTACTGCGCCAAAGCCGGATCAATGACGCCAGCGTTTTCCCGCTGGCGCACTGGCAAGAGGCCATCGCGTTCTATAAAACGTCGGGCAGGACGCGCAAACCCCTGCTCGCTTTTTCCGCTAAGCCATAGCGAAAAGTCAGGCGCTACCGGGCGTTGAAATACTCGATGGTTTCTCTGACTTTGCGTGCAGCACTTTTCAGGGTGTCGATGTCCACCGAACCAATGGCCATACGCAGCGCGTGCGGTGTGTGAATGGACGTGCTGAACGGCTCGGCGGTGGTCAGCGAAATGTTCTCTTTAAGTAACGCGCTGACCACACGATCCGCGCGCACCTCTTCCTGTAACGGCAGCCAGACAAAATACGATGAGGGATGACTTACGCAACGCAGCGGCGCCAGATACTCGCGAACAACGGACTGGCGATAGCGGGCATCTTCCCTTTTCAACCGCTCAAGCCGCGCCACAGTGCCATCCAGCACCCACCCGCAGACAATAGCGGTCATCAGGGCGGGTGTATTCCAGGTGGTTGCCCTGATAGCGCGTTCAATACGCTGCTTTTCCTCCGCCGGCGCAACAACCATCCCCACCCGTAGCCCGGAGGCCACGTTTTTTGAAAAGCCCGCAAGATACAGTGTCCGTTCCGGCGCATAATGGTGGATGGGCAGCGGCGGGTTATCTACCAGCCAGACGTAGGTCGCATCTTCGATAATCAGTAGATCGTGTTCGCTGGCAATCGCGGCCATTTCGCGACGAAACGCATCATTTGCCACCCATCCCAGGGGATTATGCAGTGTGGGCATCGTGTAGATGGCTTTCACCCGGCGCTTTTTGCAGAGCTTGCGCAGTGCCTCAAGGTCCATCGCTTCCCCGCAGGCCGGTACCGCAGCCAGTTCCAGATGAAACTGTTCGGCCAGCACCTTAAAGCCGGGGTATGTCAGCGCGTCAACCGCGACCACATCACCGGGCTGGAGCAATCCCATCACCGCGACCGTCAGTCCGTGTTGCGTCCCGTTGACAATCATCAGATTCTCAGGGGTCGTTTTTACACCGAACGGTGTCAGGTAATCGGCAAACACGCTCCGTTCGCTGGCTTTGCCGCCGTGTGGCTGATAACGCAGTAACGATTCAATGTCACCGCTGACCGAAAGCTGGCGCAGGGCGGTTCTCAGCAATTCCGCCTGTTCAGGCAGCGCCGGATAGTTAAAACTCAGATCAATCACATCGGAGGCGATCGCGTGCCGATCGATCCCCTGCCCGCGCGGCAGCATGATCTCTCTGACGAACGTCCCGCGTCCTGTCTCACCGCTGACCAGCCCCATTGCCTCCAGTTCCGCATATACGCGGGTCGCCGTGACCAGCGAAATATGGTGCTGCGCCGATAAAACGCGGTGGGTCGGTAACCGCGTCCCGGCCACCAGTTCTCCGGATTTGATGGCATTCGCAAACTCATCAACAAGGCTTTTGTAGCGCGCTTTCATCATTGTATCCATGACAATAATTTGATTGTCATGAATTCTCAGTCGTATGCTCCGTTCTGTCAAACAGGTTCAGATAACAATAACCATACATTGAGGTGCACTGTGCAAGAAAAGCAAAACAACCCGCCCCTGAGCGGCTGGATAAATGGCTTCGTCGGTATGATCATTTTTAGCGGTTCGCTTCCGGCCACCCGCGCCGCGGTACTGGATTTCGATCCTCTGTTTCTCACCGTCGCCCGCGCCTCCATTGCCGGTCTGCTGGCACTACTGTTAGTCATCACCCTGCGCGGAAAACGCCCGAACGGCGCTCAGGTGCTCTCCCTGATAGTGGTCGCCCTCGGCGTGGTGATTGGCTTTCCTCTGCTTACCGCCTTTGCCCTGCAACATGTGACGTCGGCGCACTCCATCGTATTTCTCGGTCTGTTGCCACTCGCTACCGCCATTTTCGGTGTCCTGCGCGGCGGTGAAAGGCCACGCCCGGCTTTCTGGATTTTTTCAGGTCTGGGCAGTTTACTGGTGACCGGATTTGCCTTAAGCCAGGACATTGCCGTTTCGGCCGTGGGCGATTTACTGATGCTGGCAGCGGTGGTTGTCTGCGGCCTGGGCTATGCTGAAGGTGCCCGCTTAACGCGGGTACTTGGCGGCTGGCAGGTGATCAGTTGGGCGCTGATCATTGCGCTGCCGTTAATGTTAACCGTTGCAGTGTTAACCCGGCCGGCCAGTTTTTCAGGGATCAGCGAGCCCGCCTGGTTTTCATTGGGTTATGTCTCATTGTTCAGCATGCTGATTGGTTTTGTGTTCTGGTATAAAGGGCTGGCGCAGGGCGGCATCGCCGCTGTCGGCCAGCTACAGCTTCTGCAACCCTTTTTTGCACTGGCGCTGGCGGCGACTTTTTTGCAAGAGTCCGTCAGCATCATGATGATCCTGGTCACTATGGGGGTCATTGTTTGCGTGGCAGGATCGCGTAGGTTTGCACGTTAACCGGTTTATCGGGCCTCTATGCCCCGGCATAAGGCCCTCTTTCACAGCAGGAGAAGCGGTATGCTAAGAGGTTTGAGTGCCTTTCCACTCACCCCTATCACCAACAACAACGTGGATGAAGCCGCGTTTGTTCATCTGATTACTAATCTTGTCGCGGCGGGCGTGGACTCCATCGGCGCAGTGGGGTCGACAGGCAGCTATGCCTACCTTACGCGCGATGAGCGTCGCCGCGTGACAGAACTGGCCGTGCAGCATGCCGAAGGGATTCCGGTGCTGGTAAGTATCGGCGCGATCCGCCTGGATGATGTGCTGGCGATTGCGGAGGACGCACAGCGCGCCGGGGTGAAGGCCGTTATGATGGCCCCCGTGTCCTATCAACAGCTTAATGCGGAAGAGGTTTATACGCTCTACGACACCGTTACCCGTCACCTTTCCGTGCCGCTGTGTCTCTACGATAACCCGGCGACCACCGGTTTTGCCTTTACGGATGATTTACTCGTTGAGATTGCCGCGCTTCCCGCCGTCTGTTCAATCAAGCTTTCTGCGGTCTCGACCGATCCGACGAAAGGCAAAGAGCGCATTGACGATTTGCGCGCACGCCTGCCCGCGTCCGTCACCATTGGGATCAGCGGCGACTGGCAGGCTGCAACCGGCTTTGCGGCCGGATGCGATGTCTGGTATTCAGTGATTGGCGGGCTGTTCCCGGAGGTAAGCCTGGCACTCACCCGCGCCGCGCAGGCGGGGAATCATCGCCTTGCAGGCGAACTGTCCGACCAACTGGAACCGCTGTGGCAGCTGTTTCGTATTCACCGTAGCCTGCGGGTAATGGCGGCAGCGGCGGAAATCCTGGGCGTGGTCGGCCCTTCCTGTCTGCCTTTTCCTCTGCGCCCACTGGCAGGTGAAGACAAAGAGCACCTGCACGCGGTCCTCAAGTCTACCGGCCTGGTGTAGCGGTTACGGGCAGGCCTGTGCGTCGGTCTGCCCGTTTAGTACCTTCGCTTGTTATACCTTCACTATGGCCTTATTTTTATCCAGTAAAAAAGGACGCAGATACCCTACGGTGTTGGACAATAAAATGACCTCGACAGGCAAATCTATTTTCAATACGTCGGTGACATAGTTGCGACGCGCCTGCATACGCGCCCATACCTGCGGATAATCCTGCGCCAGCTCATCGCGAAGCCGCTCATCGGCCAGGCCAACGGTATCTTCAATGCTACAACCGCCATAACCCGGCACCGAGGGAATAATATCGATTTGCAGCAGCATGCCGCTTTCCAGACGCGCCTCAGAAGCAGGGTAAATGGGCGAACTTAACCACTCTTCATCGGCAACCAGATGACCGGGATTGAGATGCCAGTGCCATCGCTCTTTAGGTAACACCGACTCCACCAGGCGGTAGACCTCCGCGCCCGTCACGCCCGGGCGGATAAACTCAAGCCACTGGACCACGGTGTGATAATAGGGAATAGCCACGTGGGTCAGGTAGTCTGCAACCGGCTCTGCCAGCTCATTTTCACTGGCGACAACGTATGCCGAACGGCTGGTTAACCCGCCTTTGTAACCGACGGTCAGGGAAAATTTATCGCCGCGAGCGATGACCTTATCCGTTGGGTAGAGACAGGCACGGGCAAAGCGCTCGCCCGTGGCGGCAATCATCACCACATTGTTAGGCTGTCCCCACCCCGCCAGATGCTGACCAATCTCTTTTTCACGCCGCCCTGGCTCGATGGCATTGAGCGCGGTAAGCAGCCGGGTGGAGGCGAGGTTGGCGCCGTATTCATAAAAAGCAATTTCGCAGGCGCTGTTCAGCCGCCGTACGCCGTATTCCGGCGAGATAAACAGTCCGGTGGCATTGTGCACATTTTCCCGCCCGCCTGCCGCGCTGAACACTGCATCAAGAATAAACGCCGGTACATCAAACAGCGCGGTATGACCGGTGAATAATTTCCAGCCCACGACACCCACACAGCTCGCTTCATCGATGCCGCACGAGGCGAGCAACCCGGCCAGCGGCGCGTCATCTTCCATTGGCTGGTTGGGTAAGGAAAACAGCGGCGTATGCAGGCATTTACCGCCGTTACGCGCAAAAGGCACCAGCTTAAGGTTCTCATTGCCCATGATGTAGCTCAGCGCGCCTGCGGCATTCACTACCAGCAGCGCTTCCTCAAAACGGGGAATAAACCCGGCAAGATACTCAAAATTGGCGCCGTGCTCTTTGTCGGCATAGATAACCAGATGCGTAAAACCACGTTCCTGCATCGACTGCAGGACATTACGCAACCGTCGTTTCATGGTGTCGTCCGAAAGGACGGGATAAGCAATATCCGGGTAGGTTTGCGGCGCAGGTATTGTCTGCAGGTGATAGTGCGGGACCGTTGTCATGGCGTCATTCCTTATGCGGCGGGGAAAAGATCCTGATTGCTTTATGCCGTTGTGTTGACCAGGGCATTCTGACCATCAATACGCTGCGACAACATATCATGGAACAGACGGGTCGCCATGGATAACGTCCGTTGACGGGGTAAACAGAGATCGACCTTTACCTTTCCCATCAGCGGGTCGGCCAGCGGTACCGCCACAAACATCGCCTGCCCGTTCTGCTCCTGATGATGTAGCTGGGGCAAAATGAGCAGCGTCTTACCCTGTAGCGCCAGCGTCTTTTGTACCTCCATTGAGCTGGTAATAAACCGCATATCAAAATGGACGGCTTCGCGTCTGGCTGCGGATTCCAGTAACTGGCGGACGGCATAGTTGGCAGGGGGAATGGCTATCGGGTGGGCGGCAATCTCTTTCAGGGTCAGCCGCGACTTCGTCGCCAGCGGATGATGGGCGGCCATCAGTACCTTGTGTTCCAGATGACAACAATGGGTCACCTGAATCTCCGCACTGACCGGGGTATAAAACGCCAGCGCAACATCAGCGTGCCCGCTAATAAGCTGTTCGGCGATATAGGGCGCGCTGCCGGTGTCAATTTCGAACGACACATCCGGGTTATGCTGACCAAACGCCTCAATGACGGGGGCGATAAACAGCGCCACCAGGCTCTCGGCGGCACAGATTTTTACCGTACCGGACACCACGCTGCGCCTGGAGGTAATACGCGCCTTCACGGACTCCAGCTCACGTAACGTGGCCTCCACCGCCTGCGCCAGAAGCTCCCCTTCACGCGTCAGTTTAATGCCGCGTGGACCCCGTTCAATCAATTGGGCGCCATAATAATGCTCAAGAATATCGATTTGCCGCGTCACGGCCCCTGGAGCAACAAATAACTTATCCGCAGCTTCACGAAAAGAAGCAGACTTTGCGACCTGACTAAAATATTTCAGCGCCCGTAATTGCATTGTCTCTCCCGCTGGATGAAACCATTGCAGCGACCTTATTACGTCAGTGAAATATTGGCAAACGACGCCACGATGATGGCGCTATTGCACTCTTTATAAGCAACGAGCGCCATTTCTGTGCAATCACTACCCCCTTTTTTAAAGCCAACATCCCGCAACGGGCGCGCTATGCGGCATGACCTGTCAATGACCATCGCTTTATTTTGACGTGTATTTAGCTGACAAAGCACATTTTAAGTGCGCCCGCCAATGAAGTTATTTACTGACTCAAAACACAGACGCGAATGCCGATATTAATAGCCAATATAAACAACAGGTTAAATTTATTCATATTATTTTCTTATTCACTCGCCTTATTGTCAGTGCATACATTTTTTGAACACTGACCTCGCCTAATTGTGATAGTGAGCGGATCTACGCCCTGTTATATGTCTGCTATGTCTTTTCACCTTTCATTTCGCCTGAACATATTGAGGAAGGTCATACGATGACAAACGAAATAAGTCATAGCGCTTCAAAACCCAAAGCATCGCGTAAAGAAGTGGTTGCTGTTGTGCTTGGCGCTGCGGTTGAGTTTTTCGATTTCAGTGCTTATGCCACCTTTGCCGTCATGATCGGTAATATTTTCTTCCCCTCAGATAACCCCTTTACCAGTCTTTTATTGTCGGTCTCTGTTTTCGGTATCGGCTTTATTGTCCGCCCACTTGGCGCCATATTTATTGGCAGCTATGCCGACCGCGTGGGACGTAAACCGGCAATGCTACTCACTATGGTCTTTATGGCCATCGGCACCGGCGGGCTGGTCTTCCTGCCCGGCTATGAAACCATTGGTATGGCGGCTCCAGTCATTCTTGTGCTTGTCCGTATGCTACAAGGGCTGGCCTGGGGCGGCGAAGCAGGCCCTGCGACAACGTTTATTATGGAAGCTGCGCCAGAAGGAAAACGGGCGTTCTATACCAGCTGGCAAATTGTCGCGCAGGGGCTGGCGGGCATCAGCGCTGGCTTGATTGGTTATACCCTGACACTCATCCTGACGCCTGAGCAACTCTCTGCCTGGGGCTGGCGCGTGCCTTTCGCGTTTGGACTGCTCATTCTGCCCATTGCCATCTATCTGCGCCGTAACCTTAACGAGACCTTCACCGCTGAGAACAGCGCTGCCAGTAAGTCCACCGGTAGCCTGCTCGGTGAAGTGATGCGCAACTACCGCGGCCTGATTCTGGTGGGTATTTTTATTCTTTCAGGCAGTACCATCACGCAATATTTTCTCAATTACATGACCACTTATGCCTTAAAAGAGCTGGCCTTCGCGCCAGGTACGGCGATGGCGTCGACCATTCTTATCGGCGTGTGCGTGGTGATATTTTCCCTGGTTGGCGGCTGGATGGCGGATCGCTTCGGGCGCAAGATAACCATTATCGCGCCACGCCTGCTTCTGCTGCTCCTGCTGCTACCGGGTCTTGAGATGATCAACGCCTGGCGTAGTGAAGGCGTTTTCTTTGCCATCATCACTCTCTTTGCCGCACTGCAATGTATCAGCGGATCCGGCGTGTTGGTGGTGCTGTGCGAAAACTTTCCGCGCTATATCCGCTCAACCGGTTTTTCCATCGCGTTTGCCTTCGGTATCACGCTGTTTGGCGGTACAGCACAAATTGTCTTCTCGTGGCTGATTAAATGGACCGGTGACCCGGTTTCCCCTGGCTACTACCTTATCGCCGCTAATATCCTCTGCCTCATAGCGACAATGATGCTTAAAGAACGCGTCCCTCACAGCGTCCCTCGCCAGGTGAAAGCGCCGCAGGGCAAGATCCAGTTTGCGAAGGAGAAATCACAATGAAAACCGTACTACGTTGGGATGAGTGGGCAGCCTGCGACGCCACCGCGCTGGCAGAACTGGTTGCGTGCGGCGACGTCAGCGCCCGTGAGCTGGCGCTACAGGCACAGGCCGCGACGCAGAAGGTTAACCCACAAATCAGCGCCGTCGTTGAGCTGTTTGATGACGCCATCGACCAACCAGAAACCGACGGCACTTGTCTGGCGGGGCCATTCAAGGGTGTCCCCTTCCTGATGAAAGATTTAGGACCGGGGGTAAAGGGGCGTTTGCAGGAGCAAGGTTCCGCCTTTTTGCGCGGTAATCGTCCGGCCGAAGACGCCTTTTTGACCACGCAAATCCGCCATGCCGGGCTTAATATTATCGGCCGCAGCGCCACGCCGGAGTTTGGCGTTTGCGGCTCGGCGGAAAACCCGGCTATTTACGTGACGCGCAGCCCGTGGAACCCGCAATACACGACCTTTGGCTCCTCCGCCGGCGCCTGCGCGTCGGTGGCTGCCGGCATTATTCCCCTCGCCCACGCCACCGACGGCGGCGGCTCTATCCGCATTCCGGCGGGGTCCAATGGGCTTATCGGCCTGAAAAGTAGCCGGGGGGTATTCTCCATTGGCCCGGCGCTATCGGATATCACGGGTTATGTCTCAACACAAGGCTGTGTGAGTCGCAGCGTGCGTGACACGGCCCGCTTTGTGGATAGCTGCAGAGGCGGCGCGCCGGGCGAGTTTATGCCTTACTGGCAACCCTCGCAGCCCTGTAGCGAGATGATCACCCGCGATCCGGCACCGCTGCGCATTGCTGTGTCCCACGAATGGGGGAATTATCGTTCAACGCCGCATTTTGTCGCTGAGCTGGAGAAAACGACGCGCCTGCTTGAGGAACTGGGGCATAAGGTGGAATGGGTGACGCCGGACATTCCCTTCGAAGAGGCGTTTGCCGCGCAAACTGCCTGCTATATCAGCAACTTCGCACAATTTATTCAGCGTCTGCTGGAGAAAAACAATCTCAGCGCCCCGCCGGAAGATAAGGTCGAGCCGATGAATATTCGCATCTGGCAAAAAGGGATAAATATGTCCTACAGCGAGCGCTGGAAAATGCAAGATGCGTTTAACCAGATATCCCGCAAGCTGGGAGCGTTTTTTCAGGAATGGGATCTGATCCTGACGCCGACATTTTCCAAACCGACGCCGTTGCTCGGTGAGAAAAAGTACCTGACGCTCAGCGATAACCCGGACGTAATGGACTGGTTTTATTCGTTGTGGGATATCTTCTCCTACACGCCGCTCGCCAGTTTAACCGGCACACCGGGCATCTCGTTGCCACTGGCCTGGCAACAATCCGGGCTGCCGCTCGGGATGCATTTCCAGACACGCCAGGGTAACGACGGGCTGCTGCTGCAACTGGCGGCCCAGCTTGAGCGCGCATCCGGCGGGCGGTTTATTAGCAACGCTACGCCGCAGGTGCATGTCACCCGTTAATGCCGGACGCAAATAGAAAGGCCGGAGTGCACCACTGTCGCTCCGGCCTGCTTTGTTTCTGCCCGGTAGATACCGGGCTTGTTGCCTCTTACTCTCCAGCCAGACGCCTGTACTGGGCGTAGCGGTCTTTCGCATCCTGCTCAGTCTGGGCAAACAGACTGTCTGCCACCTCCGGCGAGGTTCGGCCCAGCGAGGCATAACGCACTTCCCCCATCAGGAAGTCACGGAAACTCTCCTCCGGCTCTTCCGAATCGAGAATAAACGGGTTCTTCCCTTTAGCCAGCAACTGCGGGTTGTAGCGCCAGAGGTGCCAGTAACCGGCCTCCACCGCGCGTTTCGCCTCGCTGATACTGCGCCCCATCCCGGCTTTCAGCCCGTGGTTAATACAGGCCGCGTAGGCAATAACCAGCGACGGCCCTGGCCAGGCTTCGGCTTCAGCAATGGCCCGCAACGTCTGGGCTTTGTCGGCCCCCATCGCCACCTGGGCGACATACACATTGCCGTAACTGACGGCCATCATCCCCAAATCCTTTTTACGGGTCCGTTTGCCTTCAGCGGCAAACTTGGCGATGGCGGCCACTGGCGTGGATTTCGACGACTGCCCGCCGGTATTGGAATAGACCTCGGTATCAAATACCAGAATATTCACGTCCTCGCCGGAAGCCAGCACATGATCGAGGCCGCCAAAACCAATATCATAAGCCCAGCCATCGCCGCCAAAAATCCACTGCGAGCGCTTAGTGAAGTAATCCTGGTTTTGATACAGGCGATTAAGCAGGTCATCGTCACCCTTCTCCGCCGCCAGCAGCGCGCTCAATTTTTCCGCCCGCGCACGGGTACCTTCGCCGAGATCTTTATGTTCCAGCCAGTCGCGCAGGGCCTGTTGTAAATCCGGATGCAACGGTCTTTCCAGTACGCTTGCCGCATCGCTCGCCAGTTGTTCACGAATGGCGCGGCCGCCCAACATCATCCCCAGACCAAACTCGGCGTTATCTTCAAACAGCGAATTCGCCCAGGCCGGCCCCTGGCCTTTATGGTTAGTGGTCCACGGAATGGACGGCGCGCTGGCCCCCCAGATAGAGGAACAACCCGTGGCGTTGGCGATCATCATGCGATCGCCAAAAAGCTGGGTAATCAAGCGTGCATAAGGGGTTTCGCCGCACCCGGCGCAGGCGCCGGAAAACTCCAGTAACGGGGGTTCGAACTGGCAGCCTTTGACCGTGGCTTTGCTGAACGGATTCTCTTTCGGCGCCAGGGCCAGCGCGTGATCCCACACCGGGACCATATGACGCTGGCTATCGAGGGGTTTCATGGCCAGGGCTTTACCTTTTGACGGGCAAATGTCAACGCAGTTGCCGCAGCCGGAGCAGTCGAGCGGAGAGACCGCCAGATGATACTCATAGTGTTTGGCCCCCTGTGCCGCCTTGCTCAATAACGCAACTGGCGCCGCTTCACGCTCTTCGCTGCTCAACAACGCCGGGCGAATGGCCGCATGCGGGCAGATAAAGGCGCACTGATTACACTGGGTACAGCCTTCCGGCTGCCAGACCGGTACCTGCATGGCGATACCGCGTTTCTCCCAGGCGGCGGTGCCGGGTGGAAATGTCCCGTCCTCCATGCCAAGAAAGGCGCTGACAGGCAGTTTGTCGCCGTTCTGGCGGTTCATCGGCTCCAGGATGTTGCGAATAAAATCCGGCATGAGTTTGCCGTCATTGTTCGCCTCTTCTTCCACATACGCCCAGTGGTCGGGCACGATAATCTCCTGTAGCGCATCCATCCCCAGGTCAATAGCGGCATTGTTCATATCTACCACGTTCTGCCCTTTGCTGCCGTAGGATTTCGCCACCGCTTTCTTAAGGTGCTCTGAGGCAGTTTTGGCATCAATAATATCGGTCAGTTTAAAAAATGCCGCCTGCATCAGCATATTGAATCGGCCGCCGAGGCCGAGTTTACGCGCGATATCGACCGCGTTCAGGGTGTAAAACCGTACCCCCTGACGGGCAATGATGCGCTTCATTTTATTCGGCAAATGGCGTTCCACCTCTTCGCCAAACCAGGTGCAATTGAGCAGGAAAATCCCGCCCGGATTGATGCCATCCAGCAGATCGTATTTGTCCACATAGGATTGTTGGGAACAGGCAATAAAATCCGCGTTATGAATAAGGTACGGCGAGGTGATCGGGCGCTTGCCAAAACGCAAATGCGACAGGGTTATCCCGCCGGACTTTTTAGAATCGTAGGCAAAATAGGCCTGCGCGAACATCGACGTATTATCGCCGATAATTTTGATGGCGTTCTTATTGGCGCTGACCGTACCGTCGGAACCCAGCCCCCAGAATTTACAGGCGGTGATGCCCTCACGGGAGACGTGAATGTCATAAGCCGGAACCGGCAGCGACGTGTGAGTGACATCATCAAAAATCCCCACCGTGAAGCCATCCATCGGCAGCGGTTTTTTCAGGTTTTCGAACACGGAAACAATGTGCCCCGGCAGGACATCTTTACCGCCCAGAGCATAACGTCCGCCGACGATCAGCGGCGGGTTATCATGGTGATAGAAGGCATTTTTGACATCCAGGCACAGCGGTTCCGCCTGTGCCCCCGGCTCTTTGGTACGGTCGAGTACGGCAATACGCTTCACGCTGGCGGGGATCTTCGCCATAAAATGGGCCAGCGAAAAAGGCCGGAACAGATGCACGGAAACCAGACCGACTTTTTCCCCGCTGTCGATCATCGCATCCACCACCTCCTGGATAGTGTCGCACACTGACCCCATCGCAATGATGATTTGCTCAGCATCCGGTGAACCGTAGTAATCAAACAGGTGGTATTCACGCCCGGTGATGCGATAAATCTCCGCCATATACCCTTCAACGATATCCGGCAGCGCCTGATAAAAGCGGTTTGAGGCTTCGCGTTCCTGAAAATAGATGTCCGGGTTCTGCGCCGTGCCGCGAATGACCGGGTGGTCCGGGTTTAAGGCGTTGCGGCGAAAGAGATTGAGCGCCTCCTGATCCAACAACGGCGCCAGCGCTTCATGCTCCAGCACCTCGATTTTCTGGATTTCATGGGAAGTACGAAAGCCGTCGAAGAAATTGATAAACGGCACGCGGCCTTTAATGGCCGAGAGATGCGCGACCGCCGACAGATCCATCACCTGCTGGACATTGTTTTCCGCCAGCATCGCACAGCCGGTCTGACGCACGGCCATTACGTCCTGATGGTCGCCGAAGATGTTCAGCGAGTTGGTCGCCAGCGCCCTGGCGCTGACATGAAATACCCCCGGCAACAGCTCGCCCGCAATCTTGTACAGATTGGGGATCATCAGCAGCAATCCCTGTGATGCGGTATAGGTTGTGGTCAGCGCCCCTGCCTGCAATGCGCCGTGTACGGCTCCTGCCGCACCGGCTTCTGACTGCATCTCCATCAGACGCACCGGTTGACCAAACAGGTTTTTCTTACCCTGTGCCGTCCATTCATCGACGTTTTCCGCCATCGGTGTTGAGGGTGTGATGGGATAAATCGCCGCGACATCAGTAAAGGCATAGGAGATCCAGGCCGCCGCAGCGTTGCCATCCATCGTTTTCATCTTTCCGGACATTTCTCGTTCCTCGAATGTGAGAGGCAAAATCGCCGCCTGCTGACGGCAAACCGTAGTACCCCTGCTTTGCACAGCCTGTGCCATATCGAAAGAATGCAATATACTCATTTAAATTCAATTAATTAGTAAAAAAAAGCGCGTTGTTAATATTCCGACATTGCGTGGAATAAGACAGGCAGTACGACATCCTGTTGAACAGCTAACAAAGTGTCAGCGCCGCAGCGGCACTGGCTGACGCGGTGGCGAATTGTCCTGTTTCCAACAATTGGTCTGCATATTGTTCAGTGTTTGTTTTGCCCCCACAGAGGCGATAAAAATAAAAACCAATAAATACAGATAATTAGATGTTCTGGCACGGCTGGTATGTTCCCTGCACTACGTAATGGGCAAACACACAAACAGGAGAACACACCATGACCATGCGTCAATGCGCCATTTATGGCAAAGGTGGGATCGGCAAATCCACCACCACGCAAAACCTCGTCGCCGCACTCGCGGAAATGGGCAAAAAAGTGATGATCGTCGGCTGCGACCCGAAAGCGGACTCCACCCGTCTGATCCTGCACGCGAAAGCGCAGAACACCATTATGGAGATGGCCGCCGAAGTGGGTTCTGTGGAAGACCTCGAACTGGAAGACGTGCTGCAAATCGGTTACGGCGGCGTGCGCTGTGCGGAATCCGGCGGCCCGGAACCAGGCGTGGGCTGTGCAGGACGTGGTGTTATCACCGCCATCAACTTCCTTGAAGAAGAAGGTGCCTATGTCAGCGACCTCGACTTTGTTTTCTATGACGTCCTCGGCGACGTGGTTTGCGGCGGGTTCGCCATGCCAATTCGTGAAAACAAAGCGCAAGAGATCTATATCGTCTGCTCCGGGGAAATGATGGCGATGTATGCCGCCAATAACATCTCCAAAGGCATTGTGAAATACGCCAAATCCGGCAAGGTGCGCCTGGGCGGGCTGATTTGTAACTCCCGTCAGACCGACCGCGAAGATGAATTGATCATCGCGCTGGCAGAAAAGCTGGGCACGCAGATGATTCACTTTGTACCGCGCGACAACATCGTCCAGCGTGCGGAAATTCGCCGTATGACGGTTATCGAATATGACCCGAAATGCAACCAGGCCGACGAATACCGCGCGCTGGCGAATAAGATCGTCAACAACACCCTGATGGTTGTCCCGACCCCTTGCACCATGGATGAACTGGAAGAGTTGCTGATGGAATTCGGCATTATGGATGTGGAAGACGCCAGTATCATCGGTAAAACCGCCGCCGAAGAAAACGCGGCCTGAGCCGCCTTGTAACAGGAACACAGTTATGAGCAATGCAACAGGCGAACGTAATCTGGAAATTATCCAGGAAGTGCTGGAGATCTTTCCGGAAAAAACGCGCAAAGAACGCAGAAAGCACATGATGGTGACCGACCCGGAGATGGAAAGCGTCGGGAAATGCATCATCTCTAACCGCAAATCGCAGCCGGGGGTGATGACCGTCCGTGGCTGCTCCTACGCCGGTTCGAAAGGCGTGGTTTTTGGGCCCATTAAAGATATGGCCCACATCTCCCACGGCCCTATCGGCTGTGGGCAGTACTCCCGCGCCGGGCGTCGCAACTACTACACCGGGGTCAGCGGCGTTGACTCCTTCGGGACGCTGAACTTTACCTCTGACTTTCAGGAGCGCGATATCGTCTTTGGCGGCGATAAAAAGCTCAGCAAACTGATTGAGGAGATGGAGGAGCTGTTCCCGCTGACCAAAGGCATCTCAATTCAGTCGGAATGCCCGGTTGGCTTAATCGGCGATGATATCGAAGCCGTGGCGAACGCCAGTAAAAAAGCGCTCAACAAACCCGTGATCCCGGTGCGTTGCGAAGGCTTTCGTGGCGTATCCCAGTCACTCGGCCACCATATCGCCAACGACGTGATCCGCGACTGGGTGCTGGATAACCGCGAAGGGAAACCTTTCGAGTCCACCCCGTATGACGTGGCCATCATCGGTGATTACAACATCGGCGGCGACGCCTGGGCCTCGCGTATTCTGCTTGAAGAAATGGGGCTGCGCGTGGTGGCGCAGTGGTCCGGTGACGGCACGCTGGTCGAAATGGAAAACACCCCGTTTGTGAAGTTGAATCTGGTGCACTGCTACCGCTCCATGAACTACATCTCTCGCCATATGGAAGAGAAACACGGTATTCCGTGGATGGAGTACAACTTCTTTGGCCCGACCAAAATCGCCGAATCACTGCGTAAAATCGCCGATCAATTTGACGACACCATCCGCGCCAATGCGGAAGCGGTAATCGCCAGATATCAGGCGCAGAACGACGCGATTATCGCCAAATACCGTCCGCGTCTCGAAGGCCGAAAAGTGCTGCTCTATATGGGAGGCCTGCGTCCTCGTCATGTGATCGGCGCCTATGAGGATCTGGGTATGGAGATTGTCGCCGCGGGATATGAATTTGCCCACAACGACGATTACGACCGCACCCTGCCGGACCTCAAAGAGGGCACGCTGTTGTTCGATGACGCCAGCAGTTATGAACTGGAAGCGTTCGTGAAGGCGATTAAGCCGGACCTCATTGGCTCGGGCATCAAGGAAAAATACATTTTCCAGAAAATGGGGGTTCCGTTCCGCCAGATGCACTCCTGGGATTACTCCGGCCCGTATCACGGCTATGACGGCTTTGCCATCTTTGCCCGCGATATGGACATGACGCTCAACAATCCCGCCTGGGGCGAGTTGACCGCACCCTGGCTGAAATCAGCCTGAATACTATCCTGACATCCCGTTTGTTCACCGATTTGTGGCGCGGGAGGAGAACATCATGAGCCAAACTGCTGAGAAAATTGTCGCCTGTCATCCGCTGTTTGAACAGGACGAATACCAGACGCTGTTTCGCAACAAGCGCGGTCTGGAAGAGGCGCACGACCCGCAACGTGTGCAAGAGGTTTTTGAATGGACCACCACGGCGGAATACGAAGCGCTGAACTTTAAACGCGAAGCGTTAACCGTCGATCCGGCGAAGGCCTGCCAGCCTTTAGGATCGGTGCTCTGTTCACTGGGCTTTGCCAATACCCTGCCCTATGTGCATGGTTCCCAGGGCTGTGTAGCCTATTTCCGCACCTATTTTAACCGTCATTTCAAAGAGCCGATCGCCTGTGTATCGGACTCAATGACCGAGGATGCGGCGGTATTTGGCGGCAACAACAACCTCAACACCGGGTTGCAAAATGCCAGCGCGCTGTACAAACCGGAAATCGTTGCGGTCTCCACTACCTGTATGGCGGAGGTCATCGGTGATGACCTGCAGGCCTTTATCGCCAACGCCAAAAAGGATGGGTTTATTGATGCCGCTATTCCGGTGCCGTACGCCCACACGCCAAGTTTTATTGGTAGCCATATCACCGGCTGGGACAACATGTTCGAGGGTTTTGCCCGCACCTTCACCGCGGATCACGTGGCGCAACCGGGCAAACTGGCAAAGCTAAACCTGGTGACCGGTTTCGAAACCTATCTCGGCAATTACCGCGTGCTCAAACGCATGATGGACCAGATGGACGTGCCCTGCAGCCTCTTGTCTGACCCGTCTGAGGTTCTGGATACGCCTGCCGACGGCCACTACCGCATGTATGCGGGCGGTACAACGCAACAAGAGATGCGTGAAGCCCCCGATGCTATCGACACCCTGCTGCTGCAACCCTGGCATCTGGTGAAGAGTAAAAAAGTGGTGCAGGAGTCGTGGGGTCAGCCCGGTACAGAAGTGTCAATCCCGATGGGATTGACCGGTACTGATGAACTGCTGATGGCGGTCAGTCAGTTAACCGGCAAACCGGTGGCGGATGAACTGACGCTGGAGCGTGGGCGTCTGGTGGACATGATTCTGGATTCCCATACCTGGCTGCACGGTAAGAAATTCGGACTCTACGGCGACCCGGATTTTGTCATGGGGCTGACGCGTTTCCTGCTGGAACTGGGCTGCGAACCGACGGTAATTCTCTGTCATAACGGCAGCAAGCGCTGGCAGAAAGCGATGAAGAAAATGCTTGAGGCGTCGCCCTACGGTCAGGAGAGCGAAGTCTTCATCAACTGCGATCTGTGGCATTTCCGCTCTCTGATGTTTACCCGTAAACCGGACTTTATGATCGGCAACTCGTACGCCAAATTCATCCAGCGTGACACGCTGGCGAAAGGCGAACAGTTTGAAGTGCCGCTGATCCGTCTCGGCTTCCCGTTATTCGACCGACATCACCTGCATCGCCAGACCACCTGGGGTTATGAAGGGGCGATGAATATCGTCACCACCCTGGTTAACGCCGTGCTGGAAAAAGTCGACCGCGACACCATCAAACTGGGCAAAACGGACTACAGCTTCGACCTTGTCCGCTAACCATGACGCGCCCCGCCCTGTGCGGGGCCGCAAGGGGGAAAACAATGCCAATTGTCATTTTTCGTGAGCGCGGGCCGGACCTCTGGTGTTACATCGCTAAACAGGACCTTGAGGCAAAAGTCATCGCAATTGAACATGACACCCCGGATAACTGGGGTGGTGCTATTTCTCTGGAGGGGGGACGCCAGTATGTCGTCAGCCTGCAACCCGGGCGACCTTCCTTTCCCATCAGCCTGCGCGCCACGCGCGGCGCGCTTTTGTGAAGGTGGTCAGATGAACGATAACGATGTCCTTTTCTGGCGCATGCTGGCGCTGTTTCAGTGTCTGCCGGAGCTGCAACCCGCGCAAATACTGGCCTGGCTGACGGGAGAGCGCGACGAGGCTTTAACCCCGGCGTACCTCGATAAGCTCAATGTCCGCGAACTGGAAGCCACCTTCCCGTCTGAAACGGCGATGATGTCTCCCGCACGCTGGAGCCGCGTTAACGCGTGCCTTCACGGTACGCTGCCCGCGCACCTGCAGGTTAAAAATACCGCTCGTCAGGGGCAATTACGGGTGGCTTTTTGTTCGCAGGATGGCTTGCTGATCAATGGCCATTTTGGTCAGGGGCGGCTGTTTTTTATCTATGACTTCGATGAACAAGGCGGATGGCTGCACGCGTTACGCCGTCTTTCCTCGACCCCACAAACCCAGGAACCAAATGAAGTTCGGGCTCAGTTGCTGAGCGATTGTCACCTGCTGTTTTGTGAAGCCATTGGCGGCCCTGCGGCGGCCCGGCTGATTCGTCACAATATCCACCCCATGAAAGTGTCGCCTGGCATGTCCATTGCCGCCCAGTGCGACGCCCTTACCGCACTGCTGAGCGGACGTCTGCCGCCGTGGCTGGCAAAACGTCTTGAGAAAGCCAACCCGCTGGAAGAACGGGTGTTTTAATCTGCGCGCCCCTGCATCGGAGTGTGGATGCAGGGGGCTTTTTCCGTTGTCCTCATTACGCCAATTGTCTTCTTTGTCGCAAACCCGACAGAATATTCCTCTTAGAAATCAATAACTCATTCCTGGCTTGCGAATTGCAACATTGTGAACAGCCCAACAAGTCAATGAGGTCACTATGAAGGGAAATGACATTCTCGCGCTGCTGGATGAACCCGCCTGCGAACACAATCATAAACAAAAATCCGGCTGTAGCGCCCCCAAACCCGGCGCAACCGCGGGTGGATGCGCCTTCGACGGCGCGCAAATCACCCTGCTGCCACTGTCAGATGTGGCACATCTGGTCCACGGGCCCATTGGTTGTACGGGAAGCTCCTGGGATAACCGGGGCAGTATGAGCTCCGGCCCCAGTATCAACCGGCTCGGTTTTACCACCGATTTGAATGAGCAGGATGTGATCATGGGGCGCGGCGAACGGCGGCTGTTCCATGCGGTGCGCCACATCGTCGATCGTTATCATCCCTCTGCGGTATTTATCTATAACACCTGCGTGCCGGCGATGGAGGGGGACGATATTGACGCCGTTTGTCAGGCGGCGGAAACCGCCACTGGCGTGCCGGTGATTGCCGTTGACGCCGCCGGATTCTATGGCAGCAAAAATCTCGGCAACCGCCTCGCGGGCGACGTGATGGTTAATAAGGTCGTCGGACGCCGCGCGCCTGCGCCCTGGCCGGACGATACGCCCTTTGCGCCGGAACATCGCCACGATATTGGCCTGATAGGCGAATTCAATATCGCCGGGGAGTTCTGGCACGTTCAGCCGCTGCTTGATGAGCTGGGTATTCGCGTGCTGGGCAGCCTGTCAGGGGATGGTCGTTTTAGCGAAATCCAGACCCTGCACCATGCGCAGGTGAATATGCTGGTCTGTTCCAGAGCGCTGATCAATGTGGCCCGTACCCTTGAACAGCGCTATGGCACGCCCTGGTTTGAGGGCAGCTTTTACGGCGTGCGCGCCACCTCCGATGCACTGCGTCAGCTGGCATCCCTGCTTGGCGACAGCGATCTGATGGCTCGCACCGAAGCCGTGATTGCCCGGGAAGAAGCCGCGGCAAATCAGGCACTGGCCCCGTGGCGCGAACGGTTACAGGGGCGCAAAGTGCTGCTTTATACCGGCGGAGTGAAATCCTGGTCGGTGGTTTCTGCATTGCAGGATTTAGGCATGACCGTGGTGGCGACCGGCACACGAAAATCCACCGAAGAAGATAAACAGCGTATTCGCGAATTAATGGGCGATGACGCGCTGATGCTGGAAGAAGGTAACGCCCGCACCCTCCTTGATGTGGTGTATCGCTACCAGGCGGATTTAATGATTGCCGGCGGGCGCAATATGTATACCGCCTACAAAGCGCGACTGCCATTTCTGGATATCAACCAGGAGCGCGAACATGCCTTTGCCGGTTATCGCGGTATCGTCACCCTCGCCCAACAACTTTGCCAGACCATGGAAAGCCCCGTCTGGCCGCAAACTCACGCCCGCGCGCCGTGGCACTAAGGAGTGAAAGATGGCAGACATCATCCGTAATCACAAACCGCTGGCGGTAAGCCCGGTAAAAAGCGGCCAGCCGTTAGGCGCCATCCTCGCGAGCCTTGGCTTTGAGCACAGTATTCCGCTGGTGCACGGAGCACAGGGATGCAGCGCGTTCGCCAAAGTGTTTTTTATCCAGCACTTTCACGATCCTGTCCCACTGCAATCCACGGCAATGGACCCCACCTCAACGGTGATGGGGGCAGACGGCAATATCCTTACCGCGCTCAACACGCTATGCCAGCGCAACAACCCGAAAGCCATCGTCCTGCTGAGCACGGGTCTGTCTGAGGCTCAGGGCAGCGATATCAGTCGCGTGGTCCGCCAGTTTCGCGAGGATTTTCCACGCCACAAAAATATCGCCCTCCTGACGGTCAACACGCCAGATTTCTACGGCACGCTGGAAAACGGCTTTAGCGCAGTGGTGGAAAGCGTCATTGAACAGTGGGTACCGGAAAAACCCCAGCACGGCCTGCGTAACCGGCGGGTCAACTTGCTGTTAAGCCACCTGCTGACGCCCGGTGATATTGAATTGCTGCGCAGCTACGTGGAGGCGTTTGGCCTGCAACCGGTCATCGTTCCCGACCTGTCGCAGTCGCTGGATGGTCACCTGGCAAGCGGCGACTTCTCGCCCGTCACCCAGGGAGGAACGCCCCAGCGCGTCATTGAACAGATGGGGCAAAGTCTGAGTACGTTTGCTATTGGTGTGTCGCTGTCCCGCGCCGCCTCGCTACTTGCGCAACGCAGCCGTGGTGAGGTTGTCGTTCTCCCCCATCTGATGACCCTGGAACACTGCGACCGCTTTATTCACCAGCTGAAGTTCATTTCCGGGCGCGAGGTTCCCGCCTGGATTGAGCGCCAGCGCGGACAGTTACAGGATGCGATGATCGATTGTCATATGTGGCTGCAGGATGCCCGGCTCGCACTGGCGGCTGAGGGCGACCTGCTGGCAGGCTGGTGCGATTTCGCTCGCAGTCAGGGGATGCTCCCCGGCCCCGTTGTCGCGCCGGTCAGTCAGCCGGGTCTGCAACAGCTTCCCGTTGAAAAAGTGGTCATTGGCGATCTGGAAGATATGCAGGATTTACTCTGCGATATGCCCGCCGACCTGCTGGTCGCCAATTCTCATGCGGCAGATCTGGCCGACCAATTTTCCATTCCGCTTATCCGCGCCGGTTTTCCCATCTTCGACAGGCTTGGCGAGTTTCGTCGCGTGCGTCAGGGCTACCCCGGCATGCGTGACACGCTGTTTGAGCTGGCAAACCTGATGCGCGAACGTCACCATCACCTGCCACTGTACCACTCGCCCCTGCGCCAGCAGTTTTCCCGGGACACTGACGGAGGACGCTATGCAACATGTTAATCGTCAGTTCAGCACCATCTGTTCCGGCGAATGGTCGATGAAGGTCGCCTTCGCCAGTTCCGATTACCATCATGTGGATCAGCACTTCGGTGCCACGCCACGCCTGGTGGTATACGGCGTCAAAGAAGATGACGTCACCTTACTGCGCGTCGTCGACTTTACCGTGCTGGCCGGACATCAAACCGAGAAGATCGCCAGCCGCATCAGTGCGCTGGAAGATTGCGTCACCCTTTATTGTGTGGCAATTGGCGAAACGGTATTTCGTCAACTGCTGCAAATAGGCGTGCGCGCCGTCCGCGTGCCGGAAGACACGCCGATTGTCGGTCTGCTACAGGAAATCCAGCACTACTGGTATGACAAAGAACAGCGTAAAAACACGCGGCATCGCGACCCTAATCGCTTTTCGCAACTGCTGCTGGAAAGTCAGTGGCAGGACGATGATGAGCGCTAAAGATTGTGTCGTTTCTGCGACAAACCTCACATAAACCACGACATTGCGCGTGAGTTTATGTGAGGGGATTTTAATAACTCAATGAAAAATAAAACTTTTACTCTCTGGTACTGCTTTTGCTTAATCTTTATACCCGCTGTTGATTAACGCGGTGAATGGCGCCCTGCGCTGTCCGTCATAATCCTGGGAGCTGAAAGCATGTGGAACTATTCCGAGAAAGTGAAAGATCATTTTTTTAATCCCCGTAATGCCCGGGTCGTGGCAGAGGCCAACGCGATAGGCGATGTGGGTTCGATAAGCTGCGGCGACGCCCTGCGTCTGATGCTGCGAGTCGATCCGCAAAGCGAAACCATTCTTGAGGCCGGGTTTCAGACCTTTGGCTGCGGCAGCGCCATCGCCTCCTCATCGGCGTTAACGGAACTGATTATTGGCCGCACGCTGAAAGAAGCGGAACAGGTCACCAACCAGCAAATCGCCGACTATCTCGACGGGTTGCCGCCGCAAAAAATGCACTGCTCTGTCATGGGCCAGGAAGCGCTGCGCGCGGCGATCGCCAACTACCGGGGCGAAACGCTCGATGACGATCATGACGAAGGCAAACTTATCTGCAAATGCTTTGGCGTTGACGAAGGTCAGATTCGCCGCGCGGTGTTGACCAACGGCCTGACCACCCTCGAAGAGGTGATCAACTACACCAAAGCAGGCGGTGGCTGCACCGCCTGTCATGAAAGTATCGAACTGGCGCTGGCGGATATTCTGGCCGAACAGCAGGCGGCACCGGCTGTCGCGGTTGATGCGACAAAAGATCCGCACTGGCAGGAAGTGATCGACGCGATTACCGAACTGCGCCCGCACATCCAGGCTGACGGTGGCGATATGTCGCTGATTAATGTCGCGAATCACAAAGTCACTGTCAGTCTCTCCGGCAGTTGTAGCGGCTGCATGATGACCGATATGACGCTGGCCTGGCTGCAGCAGAAATTAATGGAACGTACCGGCTGTTTTATGGAAGTCGTGGCGGCTTAAGCCACACCTCACTATCCGTTATGGGGGAATAAAGATGAAACCGATTTATCTGGATAATAACGCCACCACCCGTATCGACCCGATGGTGCTGGAGGCGATGATGCCGTTTTTGACTGAGCATTACGGCAACCCTTCCTCGATTCATGACTTTGGTCTGCCCTCGCGCGGGGCGCTGGAGCGTGCACATCAACAGGTCGCCGCCCTGCTTGGCGCCGATCACGCCAGTGAAATCATTTTTACCTCCTGCGCCACCGAAGCGACCTCGACGGCGCTGCATGCCTGCACGGAATTAATGCCGGAACGCCGCGAAATCATCACCACCACGGTAGAACACCCGGCGACGCTGGCCGTCTGCGAACACCTGGAGCGCCAGGGCTACCTGGTCCACCGTATTGCGGTCAATGCCGACGGCGCAATCGATATGGCCCAGTATCGTCAGGCGCTCAGCCATCGGGTAGCGGTCGTCAGCGTGATGTGGGCCAACAATGAAACCGGGGTTATTTTCCCGGTGGCAGAAATGGCAGAACTGGCCCATGAATATGGCGCGCTGTTCCACTGTGACGCGGTTCAGGCGGTGGGGAAAATTCCGCTGGCGATCGGCAAAACGCAAGTAGACATGCTGTCATGTTCCGCCCACAAATTGCACGGACCGAAAGGCGTCGGCTGCCTCTATTTGCGTCGTGGCACACGCTTTCGCCCGCTACTGCGTGGAGGCCATCAGGAGCGTGGACGGCGCGCAGGCACAGAAAATATTGCCGGGATTGTCGGTATGGGCAGCGCTTGTGAACTGGCGCAGGTTCATCTGCCCGGCATGAGCGAAATTGCCCGTCTTCGCGATTATTTGCAGGACGAACTGGTCAATCGTGTGCCGTCGGTGAGGGTGATGGGCGGCAACCAGCCACGGGTGCCGGGCACCGCGAATCTGGCGTTTGAGTTTATTGAAGGCGAAGCCATTTTGTTACTGCTTAATCAGGCAGGGATCGCCGCGTCCAGTGGCAGCGCCTGCACGTCGGGCTCCCTTGAACCGTCGCATGTGATGCGCGCAATGAACATTCCCTATACCGCCGCTCACGGCAGTATTCGCTTCTCCCTTTCACGTTACACGCGCGAAAAAGAGATTGATTACGTCATTGACGCGTTGCCGCCAATTATCTCCCGGTTGCGGATGCTTTCGCCTTACTGGCAGGACGGTAAACCACTCCCGGTGGAATCATCATTTGCGCCGATTTACGGCTAAGCGGAGGCGGCTATGGCCAGTGTGCTGATTAACGACACAACGCTGCGGGACGGCGAACAAAGTCCCGGGGTGGCGTTTCGCGCAAGCGAAAAAGTCGCTATCGCCGAGGCGCTGTTTGCTGCCGGCGTCACGGCGCTCGAGGTGGGAACACCGGCTATGGGCGATGAAGAGCGCACCCGCATTCAGTTAGTCCGTCGCCATTTACCGACGGCGACACTGATGTCCTGGTGTCGAATGAATGCCGGGGAAATCCGCCAGAGCGCCGATCTCGGTATGGACTGGGTGGATATTTCCATTCCGGCGTCCGACAAACTGCGTCAGTACAAATTACGTGAACCGCTGGCTGTGCTGCTTGAGCGGCTGGAAAACTTTATCGGCCTGGCGCGTACGCTGGGGCTGGCAGTCTGTATCGGCTGTGAAGATGCGTCACGCGCGGATGACGACACGCTTCGCCAGATAGCGAGTGTCGCGCAGGAGGCTGGCGCACTGCGTTTACGCTATGCCGATACGCTGGGCCTGTTGGATCCTTTCGCAACTGACAACGCTATCCGTTCGCTACGTCGCGACTGGAACGGTGAAATTGAGATGCACGCCCATAACGATCTGGGGCTCGCCACAGCCAATACCCTCGCGGCGATACGCGCCGGGGCGACCAGCGTGAATACCACTGTGCTGGGGCTGGGTGAGCGTGCGGGAAATGCTGCACTGGAGACCGTCGCCCTCGGTTTAGACCGATGTATGGGACTTGATAGCGGCGTTGATTTTAGCCAGTTGCCCGCACTCTGCCAGCAGGTCGCCGAGGCCGCCCAGCGCCCTATCGACGCCCAGCAACCGCTGGTTGGCGAGCAGGTCTTTACCCACGAATCCGGGGTACATGTCGCCGCGCTGTTGCAGGACAGAGAGAGTTATCAGGCGATTGATCCGGCGCTGATGGGGCGTGAATATCGCCTCGTGCTGGGAAAACATTCTGGCCGCCAGGCGGTGGACGGGGTCTTCGCCCGGATGGGCTACCCCCTTAACGCGCTGCAAATCGACATACTGCTTCCGGCCATTCGCCGCTTTGCGGAGAGCTGGAAACGTACGCCGAAAGATTATGAACTGATCGCCATTTACGATGAGCTGTGCGGCGAACCCCTTCGCCAGGTGGGAGGCTGAGTATGGAGTGGTTTTATCAGATTCCCGGCGTCGATGAGCTGGAAAGCGCCGAATCCTTCTTTGAGTTTTTTTCCGTTCCGTATGAGCCCGCCGTGCTGCGCAGCCGCTGCCTGCTTGTGCTTAAAGCCTTCAAC
This sequence comes from Phytobacter ursingii, assembly GCA_901456055.1. Lineage (GTDB taxonomy): Bacteria > Pseudomonadota > Gammaproteobacteria > Enterobacterales > Enterobacteriaceae > Phytobacter > Phytobacter ursingii. The sequence continues at coordinate 842,963 of CABDWT010000016.1, read as the reverse complement.
CAGAAACTACGCGCCAACGTACCATTGCGTAATCTGCTGGAGGACGACACGCGCGCGCCGTGGCTCCTGGCCCGGCGGCTGCTGGCAGAGAGTTACCAGCAACAGATGCCCGGAGGTGGACAATGACCCCGGCGTTTACCTTTGGCGACGAGGTTCGCGTAACGCGGGCCATTCGTAATGACGGCACGATGCCTGGCTACGCACGCGGTCAGTTGCTGGTGCGACGTGGCAGCACCGGGTTTGTCCGGGAATGGGGCGTGTTTTTGCAGGATCAGATTATTTATCAAATTCACTTTCTCGACGGTGACATCGTGGTTGGCTGCCGGGGACAGGAGCTGATTCCGGCAAGCGCCCCCTGGCATGCCGGGATGCTGCAGTTCGGCGATCGCGTCATCTCTTTACAGCCCTTGTCGGTCAATGGCGTGGTGGTAGTCAGCGTCGGGGAAACCGGGCAGATCGAAGCCACCGATCAAGAGGACGGCAACAGTTACACTGTCACTTTTTCCGGACGCTGGTTTCAGGTTCCCGCCAGCGCCCTGCGCTTAGCGCAGGAGTACGCATGAGTAAAGCTTGGGAACAATTCGCACAGTGGCGTCTGGCGAAAACCCGCTGGAACTGCGAGCCACAGGATATTCCGGCCAGTGAAAAAGCGGCGTTTGAACAGGCGTGGCGTCGGCAGCATTTTCTGGAACAGGCGATCATTCAACAGGCCTGTGATTTGCCGCTCACCGATGCCCTGCTACAGCGTATTGACGCCTCGCTGGCGGAGTTACTTACCGAAAGCGCGTTTACCGGGGAAGAACGTCAGGCAGTGGTGCGTCATCATGCGCTGATGGAGCTGCAATTTGTGCGCATCAGCGGACAGACGCCCTTACCTGATGACCTGACGGTGCTCACCTGGTATCAGCGTAATCAGGAAAAATTTATGCGCCCGGAGCAGCGGTTAACCCACCATCTGTTGCTCACCGTTGATAATGACAACGACGTTGTGCGCCGCCAGGCGATGCAGTTTTACCGGGAAATTCAAACCTCGCGTGAGGCGTTTTCGCGTCTGGCAAAACGTTATTCCCACTGTCCGAGTGCCTTAGAAGGTGGGCTGCTGGGCTGGATCAGTCGCGGTTTGCTTTATCCCGAGCTTGAATCCGCGCTGTTTGCCTTGCCGGAAAACGGCATCGCCGTGCCGGTGGAAACGGAGTTGGGCTGGCATATTGTCTGGTGTGAACATATCCGTGGGCCTCAGGCATTGCCACAGACAGAGGCGCTGGAAAAAGCACGGGATTTTTTATGGCGGCAGAGCCAGCAGCAGTGGCAACAGACGTGGCTCAATCGCCTGCTTGCAGAGATGCCTGCTTGAGGGTGGGCCGATTTTAGATTACCCCCTCACCTGGTTCTCAGGGTGAGGAGGAAAATGCGGCTCTGGTGGTCATTCCGTTCACCTTATGTTCTTTGCTTTTCTGTAGCGACAGAACCCGTGAACGTGCCAGGGTGGCTCACCGCCGCCACCCTGGCGACCCGGGCTCCCGGCCACGAAAATCGCCGCTTCGCGGTCCACTCGTCTTATGCCGTCTGACTGTCGGGTCGGGGACCAGCCTGCGTCCTTGCAGGCTATCCCCTCCGCCCGCTTCCCTGCGGGCGGCCCCGGTCAGCCGTCAACGCCTCATCGATTTTCAGCCGGACTCTGTCATCGCTGTCACTGTTTTATTCTTATTATGCAGTGTTATCGCTGTAAGACGTAATATGACCGGGGATTCCTCAGCCCTCAGGGTGAGGGCCGGGGTGAGGGTGTAGATACTGTGAACGTCTTCAACCCTTTTTAGTCACGGCTGACTCGTTTTCCCTCACGACAACCACAGCGACATCTTTGTAACCCGTTGGCGCAGAGCGTGCAGCGAGGCGAACGCAGTGCGAAGCATCGATTTCTTTGCGGGGCCGCGGGGATTGTAAAGGGGAACGCGGTATTCCCCTTTACCCGTTCACGAGTCCGAAAGTGACATTTCGCCATGAACATACGGTGAACGGAACCCACCTCCCGAGCCGCATTTTCCCCCTCACCCTGGCCCTCTCCCTCAGGGAGAGGGAACCGACCGGACGCCGCATCCGGGAAAAACTACAAAATCTGCGGCTTAATCTGCTCCAGCCACGACGCCACCCGCTCATCCGTCAAATCAAACTGATTATCCTGATCCAGCACCAGTCCGACGAATTTATCCCCCTCCAGCGCGGCGGAAAAGGAAAAATCATACCCGTCGCCAGGCCACTCACCGACAACCTGCGCGCCGCAACCTACCACCGCGTCATAGAGAGGGCGCAGCGCACTGGCAAAGTTATCCGGATATCCCTGTTGATCGCCAAGCCCATATAAGGCGACGATTTTACCGCTCAGGTTGGCGTCTGCCAGTTGGTCAATAAACTCACCCCAGGATTCACTTTCACATCCGGCGGCAAGACCTGGCAACTGTCCATCCCCCAGGGTCGGTGTACCGAGTACCAGCACCGGGTACGACAAAAACGTCTCCAGCGACGTGCGATTAATATTGACCGGCGCATCCGCCACATCTCCCAGTTTTTGCTGGATCAGTTTGGCGATTTTGCGGGTTTTTCCCGTATCGCTGCCAAAAAAAATACCAATGTTAGCCATGTCGCGCTCCTGTTGAGAAAGAATAAGGCCGCCTGCAAACGGCGGGTATCCCTCCTCCTGTTGCGAAGGCTGTGCCAGGTTTTTTAAGCGGCTTTCTCTGCACTGAAATGAGCGAAAAGATGACTCTTTTTTGTGCAGCCCACGCCTTCGCCCCGGCATTCAGGACTGTCCTGAATGCCTCCAGAGACCAAATCAGGGCCAAAATACGAACCAGGATCAATGTTTCGGCGTGTTACCTGCTTTAAAGGTGTACTCTTTGCATGGTTAATCACACCCAATCAGGGCTGCGGATGTCGGCCGTTTCACAACACAAAATGTTGTAAATGCGACACAGCCGGGCCTGAAACCAGGAGTGTGTGATGACCTTTAATATGATGCTGGAGACCAGCGCGCCGCAGGAGCTTGCGGGTAACCTATCCCTTCAACATCCCGGACTGTTTTCCACGATGGTTGAACAGGCGCCGATCGCGATTTCATTGACCGACCCGGACGCGAGAATTCTGTATGCCAATCCGGCCTTTTGTCGCCAGACTGGTTACAGCCTGGCGGAATTGCTCAACCAGAACCATCGCATACTGGCAAGCCAACAGACACCGCGCAGCATTTATCAGGAACTGTGGCAAACGCTGCTACAACACATGCCCTGGCGCGGCCAGCTCATTAATCGCCGTCGCGATGGCAGCCTCTATCTCGCAGAGGTTGATATAACCCCGGTCATCAACAAACACGGCGAACTGGAACACTATCTCGCCATGCAGCGTGATATCAGCGCCAGCTATGCCCTCGAACAGCGATTGCGCAATCACACCACCATGAGCGAAGCGGTGCTGAACAACATTCCTGCCGCCGTGGTGGTCGTTAACGAGCAGGATCAGGTGGTACTGGATAACCTCGCCTATAAAACCTTTTGTGCCGACTGCGGCGGCAAGGAACTGCTCACCGAGCTTGATTTCTCCCGGCGCAAAAGCGATCTCTATGCCGGGCAAATACTGCCTGTAGTACTGCGTGGCGCCGTGCGCTGGCTCTCTGTCACCTGCTGGCCATTGCCGGGTGTGAGCGAAGAAGCCAGTCGTTACTTTATTGATACCGCGCTTCCCCGCACACTGGTGGTGATCACCGATTGCACCCAGCAACAGCAACAGGCCGAGCAGGGCCGCCTCGATCGACTTAAACAGGAGATGACCACCGGGAAACTGCTGGCGGCGATCCGCGAATCGCTGGATGCCGCGCTGGTCCAGCTAAACTGCCCTATCAATATGCTGGCGGCGGCGCGCAGACTCAACGGCGAAGATAACCATAACGTGGCGCTGGATGCGGCGTGGCGCGAAGGCGAAGAGGCGCTGGCCCGCCTGCAACGTTGCCGACCTTCTCTCGATCTGGAAGAGCGCGGCTTGTGGCCCCTGCAACCGCTGTTTGACGACCTGCGCGCGCTTTACCATACCCGTTTTAACAATGGCGAAAATCTGCACGTGGAAATGGCCTCTCCGCATCTGACGGGGTTTGGTCAACGCACGCAGATCCTTGCCTGTCTCAGTTTGTGGCTGGACCGCACGCTGGCCCTTGCCGCAGCGCTGCCGGACAGAGCGCTACAGACCCAGCTTTACGCCCGAGAAGAGGATGGCTGGCTGTCTATCTGGCTGACCGATAATGTACCGCTCATCCATGTGCGATATGCCTACTCCCCCGATGCGCTGAACGCCCCCGGCAAAGGGATGGAACTCCGGCTGATTCAAACCCTTGTTGCCCATCACCGCGGCGCAATAGAACTGACCACCCGTCCCGAAGGCGGTACCTGCCTGACCCTGCGATTCCCGTTATTTCTTTCACTGACCGGAGGCCCACGATGACCCAGCGACCCGAGTCGGGCACCACCGTCTGGCGTTTTGATCTTTCCCAGCAATTTACCGCCATGCAGCGCATCAGCGTGGTGTTGAGTCGCGCAACGGAGATAAGCCAGACGCTGCAGGAGGTGCTGTGCGTCCTGCATAACGACGCGTTTATGCAACACGGCATGCTGTGTCTGTATGACAACCAACAGGAAATCCTGAGTATTGAAGCCTTGCAGGAGGCAGACCAACATCTGATTCCCGGCAGCTCGCAGATTCGCTATCGTCCGGGCGAAGGACTGGTGGGGGCAGTGCTTTCCCAGGGGCAATCTCTCGTGCTGCCCCGTGTCGCCGACGATCAACGCTTTCTCGACAGGCTGGGTATCTACGACTATAACCTGCCGTTTATCGCGGTCCCGTTGATGGGGCCGGGCACGCAGCCGATTGGCGTGCTCGCGGCTCAGCCGATGGCGCGTCTGGAGGAGCGACTTCCTTCCTGTACGCGCTTTCTGGAAACTGTCGCCAATCTGGTCGCACAGACAGTACGGCTGATGACCCCGCCGACCGCCCCGACACCTCGGGCTGCGATTGTCCAGACCGAGCGCCAGCGCAATTGTGCATCGCCTCGTCCCTTCGGCTTTGAGAATATGGTGGGCAAAAGCCCGGCTATGCAGCAGACAATGGAGATTATCCGTCAGGTATCACGTTGGGACACCACGGTACTGGTGCGTGGCGAAAGCGGCACCGGTAAAGAACTTATCGCCAATGCTATCCATCACAACTCCCCCCGCGCCGCTGCGCCGTTTGTAAAATTTAACTGCGCCGCACTGCCGGATACGCTGCTGGAGAGCGAATTGTTCGGCCATGAAAAAGGGGCTTTTACCGGCGCGGTTCGCCAGCGTAAAGGGCGTTTTGAACTGGCGGACGGCGGTACGCTGTTTCTGGATGAGATTGGTGAAAGCAGCGCCTCTTTTCAGGCAAAACTGCTGCGTATTTTGCAGGAGGGCGAAATGGAGCGCGTTGGCGGTGATGAAACCCTGCGCGTCAACGTGCGGATCATCGCCGCCACCAACCGCAATCTCGAAGAAGAGGTGCGAATGGGCAATTTCCGCGAAGATCTTTACTATCGCCTCAATGTGATGCCCATCTCCCTGCCCCCGCTGCGTGAACGTCAGGAGGACATTGCCGAACTGGCGCATTTTCTGGTGCGCAAAATCGCGCAAAATCAGGGGCGCACCCTACGGATCAGTGATGGCGCCATTCGGCTGCTGATGGGCTACAGCTGGCCCGGTAATGTGCGTGAACTGGAAAATTGTCTGGAACGTTCGGCGGTGATGTCAGAAAACGGCCTGATTGACCGTGATGTGGTGCTGTTCAACCACCGTGAAAACACGCCTAAGCTGGCGATTGCCGCCACACCTAAAGAGGATAGCTGGCTTGATCAATCGCTGGATGAACGTCAACGGCTTATTGCCGCGCTGGAAAAAGCCGGATGGGTGCAGGCAAAAGCGGCGCGCCTGCTGGGAATGACGCCCCGTCAGGTCGCCTATCGGATACAAATTATGGATATCAGTATGCCCAGGATGTGACGGTTCACTTTGTGGCATTCAGCACATTGTCAGCTAAACGCCACATTTACGACAAACAACGGCGAACACGGATTTTAGAATATCTTAATTTTCAAAGAATTAACTTTTTTGTGAGCGGTACGGGTTTTGCAGCAGGAAGACATGACTACGCAAATTAAGGAGCGATCATGACTTCCTGCTCTTCCACGACTGGCAAGCGTTGCCAGACATCTGATGAACCGTTGACCGATTTTATCGCTGGCAAGGTGGCGTCACACCCCTGCTACTCCCGCAGCGGCCACCACCGTTTCGCCCGCATGCACCTGCCGGTCGCACCTGCCTGCAATTTGCAGTGTAACTACTGCAACCGAAAATTCGATTGCAGTAACGAATCCCGCCCCGGCGTCTCGTCGTCGCTGCTGACCCCCGAACAGGCGGTGGCGAAAGTTCGCCAGGTCGCGACGGCGATTCCTCAACTGTCGGTGGTGGGTATTGCCGGTCCCGGTGACCCGCTGGCTAATATTGGCCGCTCCTTCAGAACGTTGGAACTGATCCGCGAACAATTACCCGATTTGAAACTGTGTCTGTCGACGAATGGCCTGATGCTGCCCGATGCCGTTGATCGCTTGCTGGATGTTGGCGTTGACCACGTCACCGTGACCATTAACACCCTCGACCCGGATATCGCCGCAAAAATCTATGCCTGGCTGTGGCTTGACGGCGAACGGTACAGTGGTCGCGAAGCCGGACAGATCCTTGTGGCCCGCCAACTCGAAGGGGTGCGCAGACTGACGGAGAAAGGCGTGCTGGTGAAGATCAATTCTGTGCTTATCCCCGGTATCAACGACCAATCTCTGGTAGATGTCAGTCGCACATTGCGGCAATACGGCGCGTTCATTCATAACATTATGCCGCTGATTGCCCGACCCGAGCATGGCACCGTTTTCGGTCTTAATGGTCAACCTGAGCCAGACGCGACAATGCTTGCCGCCACCCGCGAGCAGTGTGGCGAGGTCATGCCGCAAATGACCCACTGCCACCAGTGCCGCGCCGATGCGATAGGTATGCTTGGCGAAGATCGCAGCCAGCAATTTCTGTTTACCCCGACGGAAACCGCGCCTGCGCCCTGGCTGCCGACCTTACATAAACGCGCCAGGCTACATGCCAGCATTGCTACTCAGGGCGAGTCAGACGAGGCGGATGCCTGTCTGGTGGCGGTCGCCTCCACACGAGGAGACGTGATTGACTGCCATTTTGGTCACGCGGATCGTTTTCGTATCTACAGCCTTTCCTCGGCAGGCGTGGTGCTGGTGAATGAGCGTTTTACCCCAAAATACTGCCAGGGGAGCGACGAATGCGTACCGCAGGAAAGTGAAGCGCGTATGGCGGCGATCATGGCGTTGCTGGCGGACGTCAAAGCCGTTTTTTGTTCACGTATTGGCTACGGTCCCTGGCAGCAACTGGAGGCACAAGGTATTCAGCCTTGCGTCGATGACGCCTGGCAACCGGTCGTCCCGACGCTTGCGTACTGGTGGGAAAAGGCACGTCAGCAGTGGCAACAACACGAGCGTCGCAAGGGGGTGGCATGACGGCCTTCGCGCAACACGACTGGCTTCGTCGCCTGCTGCATCTTTATTCGCATGGCGAAGGTTGTTATCCCTTGCAGATGGGGCTTTCCGACACCCGCTGGCTGGCGATCAACACGCATAACATACCGCTGGATTGCGCACCGTCGGATGTGGTTTTGCGGCGTAAGTTGATGTCGGAACTGATCGCCAGCCGTGAAGAGGAACGCACACAACTGGCTGACTGGCTGGCGTGCTATATGTTGCCGGCGGCGGAGCCGATGCATCAGATCATTGCCAGTGTGTCGCTGGCATTTAACCATCTGTGGCAGGATCTCGGGCTGAGTTCACGCGAGGAATTGCGCGAACTTATGACCGACTGCTTTCCGCAACTGGTAGAGATGAATAGTGAAAATATGCGCTGGAAGAAGTTTTTCTATCGCCAGCGTTGCCTACAGACAGAGGGGGAACTTATTTGTCGCTCGCCCAGTTGTGACGCATGTTGCGAACGGCAGCTCTGTTTTGATGTGCATTAACCCTTCTGGCCCTGCCCGCATGCAGGGCCTTAATGCTTTACCTTTCACAAATTGTTAAATCACGTATTTAAGCCTATATTTTTTATTATCATCAGAGAAATTATGCGGGGCAAACGTGTTCATTTACCTGCGGCGTTAAGGTACCTTGTATTATCGAGAATGATGTGAGGCGTGCGGATTTGTGAGGTAATGAATGTTTTCTTTTGTGGCCAGACAGGCAATTTTCGATAACAAATTAAACACTGTCGGTTATGAACTGCTTTTCAGGGATAGTATGGTAAACCGTTTCCCTGATGTTTCATCGGAACAGGCAACCACACAACTGATTGAAGAACAGTTTTTTGGTGCGCCGGTTGGTCGTAAGAATGAGAACAATTCCGTTTACGTTAATTTTCCGCATCAGTTATTGGTGGATGGCCTCGCCGAAACCCTGCCAAAAGATCGTGTCGTCATTGAAATTCTCGAAACGTCCAGTCCCGACCAGCGCTTGCTGGAAACCGTAAAACGGATGCAAACCCACGGATTTCGTATCGCACTGGATGATTTTTCGCTCAGTGCAGAATGGGATGCGTTTATTCCCTATATTAATATTATTAAATTCGATATTCAGAGAAATTCACGAGAAGAAATTGCTGCTTATATAGACAATAAGCACGAGATGTTACGTCACACCGTTTTTCTTGCCGAAAAAGTAGAAAGTTATGACGAATTTGAAGCCTATAAAAAAATGGGGTTTCATCTCTTTCAGGGCTATTTTTTCAGCAAACCTGTAGTACACAAAAGAAACAAACTGTTACACAATCGCGCATTTGCCTTAAAACTCATGCATGAAGTGAACGTCGAATCGCCGAATTTGAATCGTATTGAAGACCTGCTCAAGCGCGATGTATCGCTGTCATTCAAAATTATGCGTTACGCGCAAAATATCCTTTACAATAAAAGGGGTATTACCGGTTTACGTAATCAATCGCTGAAAGATATTGTCGTTTATCTTGGGATTAATGAGCTACGTCGCTTTGTACTGGTAGCCTGTTTAACGTCATTCGAAACCGTTAAGACCACTGAAATCTATTATCTGAGCCTGATTCGCGCCAAATTCTGTGAGCTTGCAGCGGCCCAAACGCCCTCATACCCGTTATCTAACGAAGCCTTTATGGTTGGATTATTCTCGTTACTGGATGTGATCCTTGAAATGCCTCTTGAAGATCTGATGGCGCAAATTGCGGTATCGCAAGAGGTCATTATGGCTCTACAGCACCAAAATGGCGTGCTGTATCAGTACGTTTGTCTCGCCATGCTCTACGAGCAGCGCCTGTGGGAAGAAGCCAGTGAAATGGCGCAAAGCATCGGACTACCGGAAGACGCAGTGGGTGAGATGATGAATAAAGCGACGAGATGGGCCGATGAGTTGCCGGTAAGTTTTGCAAAATGAATAGCTGAGTGCTTCAGGCAGTAGTTATTTCCACTGCTAAATTATTATTCATTGAAACATTATTTCACTTCCTTAATGAGCATATTTTTTCATTTTGTTTACATTTTTAACACATCTCTCGTTTCGAACGAAGATCATTTTTTAACCACGCAAAGCCTCGCCGTAATAAAATAAAAATATGTGATTAAGATCAATTAAAAATAATCAACCTTTTCACTCTGATTACCGATAAAAGTATTACCTTTCATTAAAAAAAGACCACTATGAAAAAATTTTCTCAGGCATCCGTCTTAGCAAAATTGCTGACCGGCTTTTCCATTCTTATCGCAATGATGTTAGTTCTCGGCATTGTCTCGATTTATCAGTTGCAGGTCAGTAAAACCCATATTGATAAATTCCGTGATAATCGTATGCCAGGCGTTCGATATACCCTGGAGATGCGCGGCGTATTATCAGAAATGCGCTTACAGCAAATTCAGTATATCGGCTCCGTCACGCCGGCCGAACGCGAACAACATCGTGGTGAGTTGCTGCAAAATCAGGAGACATTCTTAAAAGCACAGCGCGAGTTCGCCAAAATCTCTGCCGACGCGCCGGAAGATACCCGCACGCTGTTTAATACTGTTGTCGATAATTTCCGGAATTTCGTCGATGTCAACGCCAAAGTGATTGAGGCTGTCAGCGCCGGGCGGCTTGAGGAGGCATCTAAAATCAGCGGCGCGGTGTCGTCCAAATACCGCACCCAGTTGATGAAAGACCTGGCCACACTGGTGGACAAAGAGGTCGCCAGCGGAGAAGAAGCAGGCGTGATTGCGCAGTCCGGCTACGACAAAGCACTCTACACCTTCTGTGGGTTGTTACTGCTGGCACTGATCGCCACCGGATTCATCGCACTCGTCATCTCCCGCAGCCTCTCCCGCCAGTTAGGTGGCGAACCCTCTTATGCCGTGGAGATCATGAAAGAAATCGCGTCAGGTAACCTGAAGGCTGACGTCAAACTCAAAGACAACGATACCCAAAGCCTGCTGGCCACCATCAAGTTTATGAATGGCAAACTGGCCGATATCATTGATGGCATTATTCACGGTAGCGAAGCAATCTCTCTTGCCGCCGGAGAAATATCGCAAGGTAACAGCGATCTGTCCCAGCGTACCGAGGAACAGGCAGCCTCGCTGGTGCAAACCTCGTCGAACATGCAGCAGATTACGGAAAACGTGAAGAGCAATGCGGATAACGCCCGTCGCGCCAGCGATCTGGCGCGCGAGACCTCTCAAACTGCCGTCAAAGGCGGTAAAGAAGTGGACGATATGCTTAAGCGGATGCATGAAATCGCCGACAGTTCGCAGAAAATCGTCGATATCATTTCTGTGATTGAAGGGATTGCTTTCCAGACGAATATCCTGGCGCTTAACGCCGCCGTTGAAGCCGCCCGCGCCGGTGAACAGGGTAAAGGTTTTGCCGTGGTCGCTGGTGAAGTGCGTACTCTGGCGCAAAAAAGCGCCAACGCCGCGAAAGAAATTAAGCAGCTCATTGAAGGAACGGTTCACAAAATTACCGACGGGTCGCGCTATGCCGATACGGCCAGCCGCGCCATGGAGCAAATTGTCACCTCGGTAAACAAAGTGACGGACATCGTCGCTGAAATTTCCGCCGCCTCCACCGAACAGCATCAGGGGATTCGCGAGATTAGCGTCGCCATTGACCAGATGGATCAGGTTACCCAGCAGAACGCCACGCTGGTGGAACAGGCCGCTGTCGCCGCCCACTCAATGTCCGAGCAGAGCGAGCAGCTGCGCAACTCCGTACGTTTCTTCCAGTTGAATATGCAAGAAACCCGCTAAAACAGGTGACGCCGGGTAACCGGCGTCTCTTTATCACCCTCAACCTTCCCTCATTCCTCATCAGTTCTCTTCTGATATTCCCGACACCAGACCCAGAAAACCCTTAGCATCATCCTGGAATTCGTCCGGAATATAGGTTTAGTACACAGACCTGGTTACTCTGCATACCCCTACGGTCGCTGGTAATTCCGGATAAAAGGATCTCTGGCAGATCCTTTTCGTTTTCCGGTTATAAACAGGTCTTCGTTAGCTAATCAACGCCTTCGGCTCCATAAACGCTGCAATTCCCCAGTGCCCCATTTCGCGGCCGATTCCTGAGTGTTTAAAACCGCCAAACGGAGCCCCCGCTTCATGTGCCAGAGTGTTGATTTGTACACGGCCAGAGGCAATTCGCTCCCCGATTCGCTGTGCGCGTCGGGCATCGGAACCCAGAACCAGCGCACTGAGCCCATAATCCGTGTCGTTAGCGATCGCCACGGCATCATCATCGTCGCGATAGGAAATGATCGACAGTACCGGGCCAAAAATCTCTTCACGGGCGATGCGCATATTGTTATCCACATCGGTAAACAGTGTCGGCTTCACAAACCACCCCTGTCCGCTGTTTTCCGGCCGTCCTTCACCGCCTGCGAGCAGACGCGCGCCCTCCTCCTGCCCCAGACGAATATATTTCTGGACCCGCTGCCACTGTTTCTCACTGACCATCGGGCCAATTTCCGTCTGCGGGTCGAGTGGGTCGCCGGATTTGACCGCCGCAACTGCCCGGCGAAGCGCCTCTTCACACTCCGCTTTTCGGGAGAGCGGTACCAGAATCCGGGTACCGGCTATACAGGCCTGGCCGCTGTTCATAAACCCGGCCTGGATGGCCAGCGGTACTGCCGTCGTCAGGTCAGCATCATCCAGAATAATCGTTGGCGATTTACCGCCAAGTTCCAGCGTGACGCGCTTAAAGCTGTCGGCGGCATTTCGTAATATTGCTTTTCCGGTCTGCGTCGAGCCAGTAAAGGAAATTTTGGCGACATCCGGATGACGGCTGATAACCTCGCCTACCTCGGCTCCGTAGCCGGTAATGATGTTACACACACCCGGCGGCAACGCTGCAGCGTGCAACGCTTTCATTACTACGTGAGTTTGTAGCCCGCTCATCTCACTCGGTTTGATCACCGCCGTGCATCCGGCGGCCAGCGCGGCGGCCAGCTTGCCGCAGATAAAACCGGCATTGCTGTTCCACGGGGTGATAAGCCCGGCAACCCCCAGCGGCGTCATTTTCACCTGGGCTTTGCCAACGGTGGTGAAAAACGCAAACTCTCGCAGGTCTTGCATGACCTGGTCAATCACCGCCACCGGATAGCTTGCCATCCAGGCAGAGCGTGATGCCGGCGCGCCGTATTCCTGAATAATCGCCCGTAACAGTTCATCCTGGCAGGCGGCCATGGCATCCCGCATTCTTTGCAAAACAGCCAGACGTTCATCGACGCGGGTTTGCGACCAGTGGACAAACGCCGCTTTAGCGGCGGCAATGGCGCGCAGCGCATCCTCGGTATTCGCCAGGCGAATACGTCCTGTCACTTCGGCGCAAGACGGGTTGTACAAATCAAAATACGTCTCCCCTTGAGCAACGGTAAATTCACCGTTAATCCAGACATGTTCAAGCTGTTGCATAGTGATCTCCTCGATTGATGGGACCAGTGTGGCACAGCTTTATCGCGCCGATAATCCGCGCTATCCTGCAAGGGTTGTTTCGATTATCAGGATAATCTATGCATCGTTCAGGTTTGATTGAGCTGGAAGTGGTGATGGCGGTTGTTCGCCGTGGGAGTTTTCGGGCTGCGGCGCAGGAACTGGACATGTCGGCAACGGCAGTCAGCAATGCCATCGCCGGGCTGGAAACGCGTCTTGACGCCAGACTCTTTAACCGCACGACCCGCAGCGTCGCGCTCACCGAAGCAGGACAACGCTTTGTTGCCCGTATTGGCCCGGCATTGCAAGAGATCCAACAAGCCGCCGACGAAATTCACAGCCAGCCTGATGAACCATCCGGCACACTGCGCATCAATGTACCGCAGGCTATCGGGCAGCTTTTTCTCGATGAAATGGTGATTGCCTTTCTGGCTCGCTATCCACAAATGCGCATGGAAACCGCCAGCGATGCCCGGATGATCGATATTATCGCGGAGGGATACGATGCTGGCGTTCGCCTGGCGGAATCAGTTCCACAGGATATGATTGCGGTGCCGCTGACGCCGGATATTCACATGCGGGTGGTCGCCACGCCACAGTGGTTTGCTGAGCATGGCACTCCTGTGACTCCCGAAGCCCTTACCCGACAGCAAGGCATCTGCATGCGGATGTCGCACGGCGGTATATATCGCTGGGAGTTTGTGCGTCATGGCGAACAGTTTGCCATTGCCGTGCCGCCGAGGCTTGCCACCACCGATCTGTTTACGTCAGTTGCCGCGGTACGCGCCGGGCTTGGCATCGGTTTTTTGCCGGAATTGTATATTGCAGACGATTTACGTTCAGGCCGACTGGTCAGCGTGCTAAATGAATGGACACAGCCCTTTAAAGGACTGTGTTTATATTACCCCGGTCACCGCCATATCCCGGTAGGGTTACAGGCGTTTATTAGATTTATCCGCGAGTACAGGCAGCACTCACTGTAACCCGGCGCGGTCCAGACCGTAGGCTGCGTCCTGTGAACCCGGCGTCATTTGCGCCAGAATTTGCAGCCGGTTCCAGGCGTTAATGGTGGCGATAGCAAACGTCAGTTCGGAAATCTCTACCTCGCTAAAATGTTCGCGCACGTGGCGATAAACCTCATCCGTCACACCTTCCGATCCGATATGAGTTAAGGCTTCGGTTAAGGCCAGTGCCGCTTTTTCTTTGGCGCTAAACAACGGTGATTCCCGCCAGATAGCCACATGATAAAGACGCAGTTCACGCTCACCGCGCAGTTTGCCTTGTTTCAGGTGCATATCCAGACAAAACGCGCAGCCATTAAGTTGAGAGGCGCGAATATCCACCAGGTTTTTGATTGCTCCCTCAAGTGAGCTTTTGTGCGATGCCTGGCTGGCTTCGACCAGCGTGTTGATAAGCACAGGTACGGTCTGGAAGTGGTTAGCGCGAGTGGTCATAGTCATTTTCCTCATGAATTGATTCGACAAGCGCTATATTAGAGATTTATGACGTAGTAAAAAGATACATAATCCGACATATGAGGTAGGACATGAAAACGGGCTACCGCGATATTTACGCACGCTACCGGCACAACATTCTCAGCGGGGTGCTGAAACCCGGTGACAAAGTCCCTTCCGTGCGTGTGCTGGCCGACGAACTTGAAGTCGCGCGAAAAACAGTGGAAACCGCATATGCCATTCTGGTGGGCGAAGGCTTTCTGGTAAGCCAGGGCGCGAAAGGAACACGAGTAAACCCGGATCTCCGGATCTCTGAAAAGGCAGAGCCACCTGCTCAGACATGGACGGCTGACACACAGCTCAAGTCAATGGTAGACGTTCGCGATCAGGAGGGATACCTGCGTCTGGGCATCCCGGCGCTGGATGCTTTCCCTTACAAGAAATGGTTGCTCCTGTCCGGCAAAGCCGTGCGCGCCATGTCAGCCGCAGAGATGACCAATCCCCCACTGATGGGTTATCCGCCGCTGCGTGAGGCCATTGCCCGTTATCTGACCATTTCTCGTGGACTCACCTGCACTGCGGAACAGATTTATATCACTGGAGGTTATCGTAATAACCTTACGCTAATCCTGAGCGCGCTGGCGAGGCGCGGCGATAAGGTCGTCACTGAAAACCCGGGTTATATCTTTGGCCAGCAATTACTGAAAAGGAGCGTGGAAAACCTGCATTACGCACCGGTAGACAAGCAAGGGCTCAATGTTGACTACTTGTTGAAAAATCATGCGGATGCACGCTTTGTCTGCATCACTCCCTCACACCATAGCCCGCTGGCTGTCACTCTTTCCCTGCCGCGTAAACGTCAGTTACTGGAGTGGGCCGCAGCGAACAACGCGTGGATAATAGAAGATGACTATGATGGCGAGTTTCATTATACCCGCAAGGTACTGCCTGCCCTCAAAAGCCTTGATATTGAGGATCGGGTCATATATATGGGCACATTCAGTAAAACGGTGATGCCTGCCCTGCGTATCAGCTATCTGGTTATGCCGCGCAGTACGCTTAACGCATTCCATGAGACCGGCGAAATTATCGAAAGTGGGCAGCCGGTTCTGACACAAAAAATCGTCGCAAGTTTTCTCAACGAAGGACACTTCTTTCGTCATTTAAAGAAGATGCGCGCCCTTTATCAACAGCGCCGCCAGAGGGTGCTCGATGCGCTACACCAGGTTTTTCCGGATCTATTCGATGTTGAGGTCAATGATGGCGGCATGCATATTATCGCTTTTCTGCGCCACGGCACCGGTGACGTACACCTCGCGCAAATCTGGCAAAAAAAGCAGCTAAAGGTCAGTCCGCTTTCAGAGTGGTATAACAGCTCTGAAAAACGCTACGGGTTAATCATCGGATACACCAATATTCATAGCAGCGAAGAAGCGGTGGCATTATTACAGCGGGTTGCGAAAGAGACGCGGGAGTGGCTTAAAACCTGAAGGGGAACGAGTCCCCTTTCAGGTAACTACTCAGGGTAACGTACTGACGAATGAGATATCCCAGGCCGTGGCAAGAAGCGAAATACTGACGACCAGACCCATGACAACAGGCACCGCTCTTTCCAGCTTTTCCATTGCTTGTCCCTCTCTTTCGTTCTTGTTGCGCCGACTGCGGCAACAACGGATTTCCCTGGCCGAATGTATCGGCACTGGTGTGGCACAGTAAAGTATAGAAAAGATCTTCCAGCCTGACAGACCTTTTCGTTTTTTTTCCGCCGATTCCGATGCGACTGTTATTAGTACCGTAATAAGTATGTTGTAACTAAAAACATCGAAAAGAAAACCCGGCGTAAGCCGGGTTCGTAGCAGTCTAACCGAATGCTATCAGCACAACGGTTTTACAGCCTGACGCATGCCCTGCAGCAGGATAGCGTCGAGATCCAGAGAAACCTGTTCTACCAGTCCACTAACCTGGGTCAGATCCTGCTCCCAGTGCTCGCTGACCGACAGTACCGCTTTCACAAGATCGCTGGTGCTGATCTGATGGTCGCCGTGCTGGCCCCAGAGCTGCTGATAACGGGTGATCCAGTGTGCGTCGTCCTGTACAGGATAGGCTTCGCCATTACGGTCTGCGCGGTAAAAAGCAATCAGCGCGGCCAGCGCAAAGGTCAGACGCGCGGGCAGTTTACCGGTAGCTTTCTGCCCTGCCAGCAATTGCGGCAGAATACGGGTACGGAATTTGGTCATACCGTTCAGGGCGATAGAGAGCAACTGGTGTTTGATGTACGGGTTACGGAAACGTCCGGTCACCGCGCTGGCAAAGGATTCCAGCTCATCGCGCGGCAGGTCAAGAACCGGGATGATCTCCTCGTAAATCGCTTTCTCTACAAAGGCACAGATTTCGCTGTCGTTCATGGCTTCGCCCACGGTATCGAGACCCGCCTGGAAAGCTACCGGCACCAGTGCGGTATGCGCGCCGTTCAGAATAGCGACTTTGCGTTCTTTATACGGTTTGATGTCATCGACAATCAGCACGTTCAGCGGATATTTGTCCAGACGCAGCTCTGCAGCCAGTGACTGCGGCCCCTGGATCACAAACAGGTAGAAGTGTTCTGCGGTGTCGAGGAAGTTGTCGTGATAGCCCAGCTCCGCTTCAATTTTTGCCACTTCATCGCGCGGATAGCCCGTTACGATACGGTCAACCAGTGTGGAGCAAAACGTGTTTGCGGTGTTGAGCCATGCCACGAATGCGTCACCCAACGCCCAGTCCTGCGCATAACGCAGCACCAGTTCGCGCAGCGCATCACCGTTGTAGTCAATCAGTTCACACGGGATGATGACCCAACCTTTATCTGCCGCGCCGTTAAAATGGCTGAAACGTTCAAATAACAGACGGGTCAGTTTAGCCGGGTAGCTAACCGCGGGCGCATCATCAAATTTATCGCCAGCATGGTAGCTAATACCAGCTTCGGTGGTGTTGGAGAAGACAAAACGCATCTGGGGATTATGCGCAAGTTTCAGGAACTCATCGTACTGCCTGTAAACACTGATTTCACGATTCACAGAACGGATCAGGCGTGAGTCGCTGACCGCTTCGCCCTGCTCATTCAGGCCACGAATGATGGTGGTATACAAGCCGTCCTGGGTGCTCAGAGAAGGCGGGAAGTCGCTGTCGATTGGACGAACAATCACTACCCCGGCATCAAGGTCCGTGTGCTCATTCAATAAATCGATCTGCCAGTCGATGAAGGCACGCAGGAAGTTGCCTTCACCAAACTGAATCACACGCTCAGGGTAAGAAGCGCCGGGAAAATCGCGACGGTTAACTGTGTTCACAATGGGTTCCTTTTTTGATTAGTCATACAACCTAGGAAGATTGGTGTAATAACTTACCAAACTTTTCGACCATGAACCCCTGTTTTGATCAAAGCGAGACAACATTTCCGCTAGCAACCACAAAAATACAACATCCGTCACAAAAACTGCTGAAAAGGCCCGTCGCAACGCTCTGCACGCCGTCTTGCAGAACGTGACAGCGTTTTATTCATATGGATACGGATTTAAGGGGTATACAGGAGGCAAACAGAAGAGGAAGTGGTTATTTTTTTCCTTAAAAGCAACCACGGTGAGATTCACATATTGTAGACATGACATTCCGTGTCAGCGTTTTTTGCCTGGGTATTAGCGTTCGCGATGGTTTTTGGTCTTCATGGCGTACATTTTGGCATCTGCATCTTCCAGCCAGGCTTTTATATCGCCATTACCGTTATGATCGAACTCACTCACTCCCCATGAAAAAGCAAGCTTCCAGGGTTTACCGGAGGACAGGTTCCAGGCTTCGGTCTGCTCAACCAGATACTCAACGGCAATCCACGCGCCTTGTTCATGCGTGTCGGAGAAAAGCACCGCGAATTCATCGCCACCATAACGCACCAACAGATCCGCTTCCCTAAAGCTTTCGCGCATCACTTTCGCCATTGAACGCAAGGCTTCGTCGCCCTCGTTGTGGCCCCAACTGTCGTTGATCTGCTTGAAACCATCGAGATCAAGCCACGCCAGCGCCAACGGCTCAGCGCGACGACGGGCACTACTAATCGCAAATTTCACCAGGTTATCAAACGCACGGCGGTTAAAGAGCCCGGTGAGTTCATCGGTCGTGGCAGCGCTCATCACGGCGAACTCATTTTCCACGATCAGCGCAAAATCTTTCAGAATATCCACCTCGGCCGATGAGAACGCACGCGGGCTGCGATCGAGCAGACAAAAGGAACCGACAAGCGCGCCATCGGGCAGGCGCAGTGGATAGCCTGCATAAAAACGCAGATGGGATTCTCCGGTTACCAGCGGGTTATCACAAAAGCGCTCGTCGCTACCGGCATCGTTGACGATAAGCGGCGTTGTGCTGAGGATGGTGTGTCCGCAAAAAGAGAGATGGCGCGGCAGGCTTTCGTGAGCGCGGCCATCACTGGTTTTAAAATGCAGGGTCTTTTCCCCCACCAGCGTTACCAGCGCGATAGGAACATTGAATAACCGCTTTGCCAGCCTTGTCAGGCGGTCGAAACGTTCATTAGTTCCTGAATCAAGCAACCCGGATTCGCGCAACGACGCCAGGCGTTTTTCCTCATCAAAGGGAATAGCAGGAGTTTTCATAAAGAGCCTATCTCGCTAGTCAGTATCGGCAGGTGTCCGCGTTTATAAGGCGTGATCGAGTGATCGATTCGCGGTGTACAGGATAAAGCTTAGCGTATTCAGCACGTTTGTCAGTGTGAGTAGATTTGATTTTTACCGCGACGTTTTGCTTTATAGAGGGCGTCATCCGCTGCTTTCAGCCAGTCGGTGACGTTTTGCATCCCCTGGGTTGCGCTGGCAATGCCAATGCTGAGGGTACAGTGGAAGGCGTATTCCTGGCTTACGCTCATCACGGCGGCGGAATCCATAATTCGCCCGGCAACAGCGAGCGCTTCTTCCGCTGTGGTATCCGGAAGCAAAATCACAAATTCATCGCCCCCCAGGCGGGCCGGCGTATCAGTCTTTCGCGTCGCGGCATGTAAAATCTTCGACACTGTGACCAGCAGCGCGTCGCCCACTTTGTGGCCAAACCGATCGTTGACCTCTTTAAAGTTATCTATATCGATGAACATCAGCATTGAATTACGCGGCAATTCACGCAGTTTATCCAGTTCATATTGGATACGTTTTTCCAGCAGGCGGCGATTAGCAATATCCAGCAGAGGATCCATCATCGCAATGCGTTCCAGCTCGCGGCTTTTATTTCGCAGCTTAACGGCAATATTATGGGTCAGTACGCTGAGCGCCAGCATATAAATGGCAATCAGCGGTAGCGTAGCAAACATGGTGCGCTGAGAGACTTGCACATCAATATGCATCCCCTGCGCAACCCAGGCTGCTGAAAATGCCGCCAGCATTAACAGACCGGCTTTACGCATCAGGTCAATGCCGCCCGCCGAGAGGCGATCGGACAACAGGATCGTGGCGATGACCACTGACGGTAGTGGGCTAACCGACATCATTGCTATCCAGAATCCCCCGGCAGCGGCGTCTAAGATGAGGTTTTGATGTTCCAGGGTCAGGGGGGTATCGGAGCCACGGGCGCGCAAAAAAGCCAGCGTCGGCCAGATAAAGGCATTAGCGCCCAGCAAAAGTATCAGCCAGAGGGGACGATGCAACTCAAGCAATACCGAAAGAATGGGGAGAAAACAGAGAAATGTCCCAAGAATACGCATCAGGTACATGCGTCTGACAAACCTGCCGCCAGAGATCCGCTCGCTTTTCTTTAAATTGTCAGATCCATTCATGGCGCAAATTATTTCCGGTACATATACTCGGCTATAGTATTGACGATGAAAATTTGTAGCAAGTAATTTAATAACTTATCTCTATCGTTTTGCCTTATAACAAGGCAAACACGGCCTGTCGAATCAGGTCATTCTGCAGCTATCTTAGAAACCGACCGAAGATTTTAAGGCTTCTTCCACGGGCGACTGACGCATACTGGAGCAATTCCGCCCCGCTTTTTTGGAACGATAAAGATACTCATCCGCCTCAGCGAGTAATTTATTAAAGACCTCTGTCAACGAACCGGAAAGCACCTGCCCGTTACTCACGCCAATACTGACCGTCAGGCGCAGTGTTCTGGCATGCCAGTGAAAAAGATGTTCCTCAACCGACTTGCGCAGTCGTTCAGCCAGTAATAACCCTGCTTGCGGACCGGATGTGACGGCCACCACGGCGAACTCTTCGCCCCCCATTCGGGCAATAATCCCCTTCCCCCCCAACTCCTGACGTACCTTCTGCGCAAACGAAGCGAGCATCTGGTCGCCACACTCGTGCCCGTAGTTATCGTTGACGCTTTTGAAGTAATCGATATCCAGCAGCATTACCGTCAGATGTTTATCAGCAAAACCATTGCTGTCGCGGTTGAGTGCTTCATACAGGCCGGAGCGGGAGTAAACGCGGGTCAGAAAATCGTAGTCCGCGCGCAGGGAAACATGACGCATCAGACGGTTGATGGTCTCCATGCTGACAGAGACAATGACCGGGCAGATTGCCATAGTGGCTATTCCCAGTCGGGCAGAAAACATGCGCGACATCTGCAACGGCGAGGCGACAAAAATATCGATCATGCCTTTGGCTATCAAAATGATCTCCAGCCCACCGGTTATTAATGTCAGCAGACAGGTCACCGGCAAGGAGAATGTGAGGGCGCACCAGATAAGCGCTGGCAGGGGAAATGCCAGGCTGCCCGCGCCACCGATCCACACCGATCCCAGTACGGAGACAATCAACACCAGTATCGGCAGCAGCGTTTTACTATTAAAAACAGGCACCCTTGTCGGCCAGACGGCAGTCAGAATGCAAGGCAGGATCAATAACCCTGTCGAGAACTGCTCGCTGAACCAGTCGCCAAACAGCATCAGGAAATCCTGATTGATGACCACCCCCATCGAGCCAAAAGCGCCGAAAAGCGCGCAGAGCATTGCCGATACCAGGCAGTAGCCATAAAGGTTAAGGGCGTTGATCGGTTGTGGCGCGTGACGCATAAGCCGCTGTTCGCGTTGCACCAGTTGCGCAATGGTCACGATAAAAACCATGTTGGAAAGATTAATCACCACCGATGACCAGCCCCACGAAGTGGTTACGCCATCGTAGATGAGCATTGCCAGATAACTCATCAAATAGTAAGGCCAGCGCTGTAAAAAAGCGTAACGGGCGAAGATCCCTGCCATCACTGCATTTAGCGGCCAGAAAAGCGAAAGTGCCTCAACCAGACGCAGCATTGCCCCGACAAAATAAAAAAGCGTGGTGATCAGAAAAATCACCGTCGCATTGATGAACGGCTGATCATTTCGCAACAGGCGAAATGTAGGCGAAAAAAGAGCGCGCATTACATATCAATCCCAGGTAAGGATGTAGCAAGTCATTTCGACGCGGCAAAAACAGCGTATAGCTTAATGTAATGCATTTACAACAGCCTGGTAACATGCGTTTACCGCTTAATTCATTAATTTTATGAATTCATTTGCAGTACCAGCCAGTGGTAAATAACGCCGACGATATAGCGCTGCTGCACCTCGGTAAGCTCAGCGCCGGCGGGAATAGCGTGCCATTTTGCCAGACACCCCCGACAGCACGTAGCCGTGGCATGCTGGGCAATAAAGACCGGATGGCCGCGCATTGGCGTCTGTTTGCCGTCATTATGCGGTAACGCCGGGGCCAGACGCCGGGCTACAAAGTCAGCCGCGTGTGTCGCGATCGCTTCGGCCCCTTTTTCCATGCAGTACTGGCGCTCTTTCGCCCCCAGCCGAAAGCGGGAACGAAAAGGGGAGCGGGCAAGCCGCGCAAATAATGCGTCGTATTCAGACATCAGTACACTGAACGCCCCAGTTGCCGGGTGAGCGCCTCCAGTAAGGCAATCCCCGCCAGTGAATTTCCGGCCTCATCCAGTTCCGGGCTCCAGACCGCAATGGCCATCTCTTGCGGTACAATCGCCACAATTCCACCGCCCACGCCCGATTTTGCCGGTAAGCCTACACGCCAGGCGAACTCGCCAGCATTTTGATACATCCCGCTGGTTGCCATCAGCGCGTTGACCTGCCGGGTTTGTTGCGGCGTTAACACCGGTTGCGCAAGATGCGGCGCCGTACCTTTATCGGCCAAAAAGAGAAAGGTACGCGCCAGCTCAACACAGCTCATTTTCAGCGCACAGTAATGAAAGTAGTTTTGCAGTACCGTGGCAACATCATTATTGAAGTTACCAAAGGACTTCATCAGCCAGGCAATCGCCGCGTTGCGTGCGGAATGTTCGAACTCTGAACGGGCCACTACGCTGTCGAACGCAATATCCGGCGTAGCGGAAAGTTTGCGCACGATTTCCAGCATCCGCTGGCGCGGGGCGCTAAGGCGACTTTGCAACATATCGCAGACCACCAGCGCACCGGCATTGATAAACGGATTACGCGGTTTTCCCTGTTCGATCTCCAGTTGCAAAAGGGAATTAAACGGCTGGCCGGACGGATCTTTACCAACGCGCGTCCAGATTTCATCTTCCTCGTAATGATTCATCGCCACCACAAGGCTGAGTACTTTTGAAAGGGACTGAATAGAAAAACGTTCATCGGCGTCACCGGCCTGGAACTGTTCCCCGTCGACGGTACAAATGGCGATACCCAATTTGTCCCCGCTGACGGTTGCCAGCGCGGGAATATAGTCTGCCACTTTCCCCTGACCTTTCAGTGGACGTACCTGCTCAAGCAATGCCTCAAGTACGCCATTATCCATGACTGTCGCCACACCCGATCCTTACTCGCAGCCGAAAATGGGGCTGCGAGTATAGCAAAAATCAGGCCGGGAGACGAAAGCGGGAAACAGCCTGCATCAGCGCGTGAGAATCATTATGCAATTGCACCGAAGCTTCGGTGGCATCGGTGACCAGTTCCCCGGTGCGCCGCGCTACGTTATTCAACGAATGCAGACGACGGGTCATATGATGGATGCTCTCCCCCTGGCTGAGGGTTGCCGTGGAGATATCGTTCAGTAAGCCGCTCAGATGTCCAACCAGGCCGGTGACCTGTTGCAGATTATCTTCCAGTTTGCTTACCGCGTGGGTGCCGTCGTTAATGCCCTGTAAAGAGTGGTTGATCAGTTGCTGGATGGTTTGCGTCGAATGGCTACTCTTACGCGCCAGCAGCCCTACCTCTTTTGCCACCACAGCAAAACCGCGCCCATGGTTACCCGCGTGCGCCGCCTCGATGGCGGCATTAAGCGCCAGAATATTGGTCTGGAAGGCCACCCCGTCAATTAACTCAACAATGCCGCGCATTTCAGAAGCACGACCGACAATCGCCTGCATCGACTGGTTTACCGTCTCCATCATACTGTCGCCCCCCGCCGCAATCTTGCGCGCTTCATCCGCACGTTCACTGGCAAGCCGGGCATAACCGCTATTGCCTTCAACATGGGATTCAAGCGTCGCAATATGGGCCGTGACGTCCTCCAGTTCTTGTGCCTGACGGGTCGATTGCTGATACAACTTCTGGTTGCCCTGCGCCAGACTATCGATATTGTTCACCATCGAACGAGTGGCGTGACTCACCTGACTGACAAGTTGTTGTAGTCCGTGCTGCATGGTGTCGACGCTCAGAACAATCTGGTCAATTTCGCGGTTGAAGCGTTTGACGTCGGGCAATGGCGTGGAAAGGTCGCCGGCAGCCAGGGTATTGATATGGGCAATGAGCCGACGTAGCGGTGTGATGACCCAGCGCGACATGGCAAACCAGACCGCAATCGCGATAATCACCAGAAGTGCAGGCACCAGCACAAACACCTGCTGCAGACGCGCCAGCCCGCCCATTAAGGTCAAACGACCTTCATCGGCCCGCTTTTCGCTGGCCTGCTGGAAGCGCGCGTAGTTATCGTTAAAATCGGCCTGAAATGCCTGGGCCGGAACGGCAAAAAAGGCATCGATCGAATTGGTTTTGACCAGCCCGTCAGCCTGCTCTTTGATTGCGCCGTAGAAAAGCTGGTAACTGTTGACCAGCCCGTCATCTTTCGGGGGATTCATCGCAAGCCAGGCCTGCCAGGATTTCTGTGACGTTGCAAGCGCAGCCTGAGCTTCATCCATCAGGCTATGCCAGCTACCATCAGAACCGGTCTCTTTATCCTGCATAAAATAGACGCCTGCGCGGTTAAGCAGATCACTTGCCGCCAGTAATGCCACGCGGGCCTCGTCAACCTTCACTTGTTGCAGGTGACTGTGTTGATTAAGTTGTTCATTGTGCTGCGCATCGCGTAACGACAAAGTGAGAACGAAGGATGACGCTATCTGGAGTGCGGAAAAAAGTCCGATTATCCAGAAGATACCTGCCAGTAAGCCAAACTGCCGCGGTGTTAATTGCCGAAAAATTCGGCTAAAAATTTGTGTTAAGTTCATGATATTCTTCTGTAACCTCACGATGCCCGCGAGTTTACGAAAGAACTATGACGAAACCATGACATCCACAGACGGCGCGCCCCGCAGGGCGCGCATAAGATCACAGGCGATCTTTCCATACGGTTTGCGCATTACAAAACTCGTGCAAGCCGAAATGCGACAACTCACGGCCAAATCCGCTTTTCTTCACACCGCCGAAGGCGACACGGGCATCGCTGGCACTGTATCCGTTAATAAAGACCCCGCCACACTCCAGGCGGGCGGCAAAATCCTCTGCCAGCGCCATATCCGCGGTAAATACCGTCGCCGACAGACCAAAATCGCTGTCATTGGCCAGCTCAAGGGCATGTGCCGCATCGCGCGCCACGGTGATGGCTGCCACCGGGCCAAACATCTCCTGACGAAAAGCGGTCATCTCCGGCGTCACATGGGTCAGTACGGTTGCCGGATAGTAGTTCCCTGCCCCCGAAGGTTTCACGCCGCCAAGCGCCAGGGTTGCCCCCTCACTCAGAGTCGCCAGTACCTGTGCGTGCAACTCATCGCGCAGGTCGTAACGCGCCATGGGGCCAAGGTAGGTGCTCTCATCCAGAGGTTCCCCCTGTGGCAAGGCCGCGGCCGCCGCGATAAATTTCTCCGTGAAAGCATCGGTAATGCCGGCCTCCACAATAAAGCGTTTTGCCGCCGCGCAAACCTGTCCGGTATTTTGATAACGTCCGGCCACTGCCGCTTTCACGGCCAGTTCGAGATCCGCATCATTGAGGACGATAAACGGATCAGAACCGCCCAGTTCCAGCACGCATTTTTTCAGCGCGGAGCCCGCCTGGGCGCCAATCGCCGCTCCGGCACGGACGCTGCCGGTGACGGTGACCGCCGCAATGCGCGGATCGTTTATCGCCTGGCTCACGCCGTCGTTGGTGGCATTCACCCAGCCAAACACGCCTTGCGGTACGCCCGCCTCGGCAAAGATTTTGCCTGTCAGATCCGCACAACCCAGCACATTCGGCGCATGCTTAAGCAGATAACTGTTGCCCGCCAGCAGAATCGGCACCGCGCCGCGTAGTACCTGCCACAGCGGAAAGTTCCATGGCATCACCGCCAGAATCGGCCCCATTGGTCGGTATTCAATCGTCGCCCGATTGTTTTCTACCAGGGTCGCTTCCGAACCCAGCATCGACGGACCGTGGTCGGCGTACCAGTCGCACAGATTGGCTGATTTGGTGACTTCGCCGCGCGCCTGGGCTATCGGCTTGCCCATTTCTTGAGAAATCAATTGCGCCATCGCCTCACCATGGCGGCGTAATACCGCGCCGACCGCGCGCAACACCTGCGCACGCTCAGCGATACTTTTTTGTCGCCACTGGCGATACCCGCTGGCGGCAAGTTCCAGTGCCGCGTCAACGTCTTCACGACTGGCCCAGGGCGTCGCCGAGAGGGTTTCTCCGGTTGCCGGATTGACGGAAATAGCATGAGTGGCAGATGAAATTAACATAATTCTCTCGCTTTCGCTGTTCAGGTATTGCGCTATCGTCGCTGAATTTGCTATTTCTGAAAAATGAATAATATTAACTTCACTATTCACGAATGGAGAACACTATGGATTTAACGCAGCTTGAGATGTTTAACGCCGTGGCGCAAACCGGCAGCATTACCCAGGCCGCGCAAAAAGTGCATCGTGTGCCGTCGAATCTCACCACCCGCATTCGCCAGCTGGAGGCGGACCTCGGGGTAGACCTCTTTATTCGTGAAAACCAGCGGCTGCGTCTCTCCCCCGCCGGACACAGTTTTTTGCGCTACAGCCAGCAGATCCTCGCGCTGGTAGACGAAGCACGCATGGTTGTGGCCGGGGATGAACCGCAGGGATTATTCTCTCTCGGATCGCTTGAGAGCACCGCAGCGGTACGCATTCCGGCCACGCTCGCGAAATATAACCAGCGCTATCCGCGCATTCAGTTCGATCTGGCAACCGGGCCCTCCGGCACCATGATCGACGGTATTCTCGATGGCACCCTGAGCGCCGCCTTTGTCGACGGGCCGGTAATGCATCCCGGACTTGAAGGGATCCCTGTCTACCGCGAAGAGATGATGATTGTCGCCCCGCATGGCCACGAGCCCATCACCCGGGCGGCTCAGGTGAATGGTTCGAGTATTTATGCGTTTCGCGCCAATTGTTCCTATCGTCGCCATTTTGAGAGCTGGTTTCACGCCGATCAGGCAACCCCCGGTAAAATCCACGAAATGGAGTCCTATCACGGGATGCTGGCCTGTGTGATTGCCGGGGCCGGGCTGGCGCTAATTCCCCGCAGCATGCTGGAAAGTATGCCCGGTCACCACCAGGTTGGCGCCTGGCCGCTGGCGGAGAACTGGCGCTGGCTGAATACCTGGCTGGTGTGGCGGCGCGGTGCGAAGAGCCGCCACCTGGACGCCTTTATTGAGCTGCTGAACGCCGATCCGCAGTCAGCCGTTTTTCCATAAAAATGCTAAGCGGATCTTCTGCATAAGGGGCAAAAGCCTCCCGCTGCTGATATCCACTGCGCGAATAAAGACGGACCGCCGCGTGTTGTTTAATGCCCGTTTCCAGGCGCAATGTGTGGCACTCGCGATCCTGTGCCGCATGCTCAAGGGCTACCAGCAGCTTTTCCCCCAGTTGCTGGCCGCGATGGTGCGCATCAATATAGACCCGTTTCATCTCACCGGTACCGTCGTCATTAAGGACTATGGCACCACAACCGACCATCGCACCGGTCGCATCCACGATGGCCTGCATGATGACGCGCTCAGGTGGCAAAGATGCCAAATCGAGGAGATGATTGCTCTCAGCCGGGTAAAGTTCAGCCTGATATGCATCAAGGGCGGCAATCAGGGCGCGAATACCTGGCTGACTTGCCGAGGCAGGAATAAAGGTATACATGACTCCTCCTGTTATTGTTCTGTTAAATTACGCGCAAACCCTGCTCACTTCGCCATACAATTAACTTATATATCCCTGTCCGGATTGCATAAAACGCGCCTGCGGCGGTAATTTACGCTCACGCGTAATCGTGATAACGGAAGAGAAATGAATACCAGAGCCCGCAAAGTGATGATCATCGGTACCGGCAATGTTGGCGCATCGGCGGCTTACGCCCTGCTGAATCAGAACATTGCCGAAGAGTTGATCCTTGTTGATTTGAATCGCGATCGCGTTGAAGGTCATGTGCAGGATCTGGCGGACGCCGCCGCATATATGCCGGGCATGATGCATATTACCAGCCGCGATGCCGCTGACTGTGCCGATGTGGACATTGCGGTCATCACGGTCTCCGGTGGCCCGCTTAAGCCGGGGCAGACCCGCCTGGACGAGCTACAGAATACCGCGCGTATTGTCAAAAATATTGTGCCGCAGATGATGGAAAACGGCTTTAATGGCATCTTTCTGATTGCCACCAACCCCTGTGACATCATCACATGGCAGGTATGGAAACTCTCTGGCCTGCCGCGCAGCCAGGTCATTGGTACCGGCGTCTGGCTCGATACCACCCGATTGCGGCGCGCGCTGGCGCAAACGCTGGATATCGGCGCGCAAAGTATCGACGCGTTTATCCTTGGCGAACATGGCGACACTCAGTTTCCGGTATGGTCGCACTCCTCCGTTTACGGTTCGCCGATTGCCGATGTCTGGAAGCGGCGTACCGGGCAAAACATCGATTTTGACGGGCTGGCAGAGAGCGTTCGTAAACACGGTTTTGAAATTTACGCCCGTAAAGGCTGCACCGAGTACGGGATTGCCGGGACGATTGCGGAGATCTGCCGCAATATCTTTACCGGTAGCCACCGGGCGCTTGCGATCTCCTGCGTGCTCGACGGCGAGTATGGCGTGAGCGACGTCGCCATTGGCGTGCCTGCGGTCCTGACCCAGAGCGGCGTGCAGCAGATTATTGAGTTACAGCTGGAAGCGGACGAAGTGGCGAAATTTAACCACTCCGTATCGGTGATCAAAGCCAATATCGCGCGCCTGCCGTAATCCCGATTTTTCGAAAAACCCGATGCCTGCGTCTCGCGCAGGCATTTTTTTACCTCCCGAATAGCTGAATATCATTTCAAAAGCCAAATTATAAAAAGATAACGTTGATTTTCGTAAACAACTTCGTCTCACAAGTCGTGCAAAAAAAGGTTTGATAACATCATCATAAGATTTATCCAGGTCCGTGAAACGTATTAAGGGATTTTTATGACCAGTGAAGATAACAATGAATACACCTTTGTTGATGAGAAAGGGATTCCGGTTATTGATGTAAGACAATGCCCCTCTTTTCCTGACGATGTGCTTTACAATATTACCGACCCCACCGAACTTAAGCGAATGAGTGCGCTGGCCGCTCAGGCATGTCAGGGTGTTATAAGTACCCATGGAAAAACCGTCGAGCTTATTTTCAAACCGCACATTCAGCAGGGATTGAAAGATGGCACCTACACAATGATGAAAACCTCTGCAGGCGAAACGCTGGCAGATGTGGTGCATACCGGCGGGAAACAGGTCGGCCAAATCGCCGGAAAAGGACGGATTATTGAAAGCGGGAAACTCAAGCAGATTGCCACTGGCTCTTTTCAACTCATCAGCCTGATGGTCGCCCAGGCGCATCTTGCTGACATTAGTCAGAATCTGGCTGAGATAAAAGAGTCTGTAGAGAAACTGCACAACAAAATAGACAACACTCACCTGGCACGCATTGAAGGGCGCGTACATTATCTTGAAGGTCTGGTTGAAAAACTACGCCGTGGCGATTTTGATTACGATGTGTCGCTGCAAATCAAGAACAAAATTGAAGACACGGTGGCCGATGCCTACGAATGGCAGTCGATCCTGTTCGCTGATTTGAAAACACTTCATGCTTCCGCCAGAGCCTTAAAAGATTCCGATACCTTTGGCACAGGGGATACCTATCAAAAGTTAAAAACGATTGCGGAAGGCATTAATCCCTTAGTGCAGCGCAGGAATGTTCTTTTGAAACTGGCTGCACTGTTAGCCTATATTCAGGCGTGCATTGATCCCACCAATAAAGACTTCAGCCAGTTTGACCTCCAGCGCAAAGTCTGGGAAGAACAACTCACCAACTTTGTCTCTGTTATCAATGAGAAAGCGGTGTCTTTCCTCACTAACTCAAGATTTAACAGCGAGGAGATGCTTGTACACCGTCGTTATTTTATTGCGACGACTCTGGAGTCGGCCAAAAATATCGCTACTCAGAGTCAGGCACATTACGAAACCTGTTTGTTGCAGCTTAAGAACAACCACCGCCGGATCCTGACAGAGAATGGGAAACTACGCCTCGCAGTTTCCCATGACGACCAGGGAAATATGCTGAAAGCAGCGGTTATTGATTAACGCTGGCCGCACGCAGTTATGTTGAGAATAAACAAACGGCGTGGCAATGAGCACGCCGTTTGTTTTAACGAAAATAGAGCCATCCATGGGCAGGATGCTAACTGGCAATGGTTAACCGGGCAGGCAAGACGGCAAGTTTCTGGCGAATATCGTCGCCAAGGTGACTGTCGGTGACAATGTCCGTCAGTGAATCAAGACGGGCGACATTAAACAGCGACCACGCCCCGTATTTACTGCTGTCAGCCAGCAACACCCGACGCTGCGCATTATCAATCAACGCCCGTTTCAGCGCCGCTTTCTCTTCGGTTGGCGAGGTGATGCCTTTTTCCAGATCCCAGCCGTTACAGCTAACGAACGCCATATCCGGCCAAATCCCCTGCAACAGCTTGCGACCATGATCGCCGATGCATGACTGGCTGGTATCGTCAATTCGCCCGCCAATAATAGTCACTTCGATTTGCTTAAACTCAGAGAGAAACAACGCGATATGCAAATCGCTGGTGATGACCCTCAGCGGCAGATGCGTCAACTGGCGAGCGAGTTCAATCATAGTGGTGCCCGCATCAAGCACAATGGCGTCGCCCGCTTTCACCAGCGACGCGGCCGCACAGGCGATAGCATGTTTTTCCGACAGATTACGCTGCATTTTCTCAAGCGTTGTCGGCTGCGAGGGGATAAACCGGTTAAGCGTAACGCCGCCGTGTGAACGACTTATCACCCCTTCCTGATCGAGTTTGATCAAATCGCGGCGAATGGTGGCAGGAGACGCGTTGGTGATTGTCACCAGTTGGTCTACCGTTACCAGATTATGGCCTTTCAGATAATCCATAATCTGTTCTAACCGGTTATATCCCTTCATATTATTCTCGTGTGATTTGCATAGCTAACTGGATGGAGACCGCCATGCTCTCCGGTTTCGCTTTTCCGGTCCAGGCGATATCAAAGGCGGTGCCATGATCCGCAGAGGTACGGATAAACGGCAAACCAGCAGTGATATTAACCCCATCGTAAAAGCCCAGCAATTTTAAAGGAATATGCCCCTGATCGTGGTACATCGCCACCACCATGTCATACATCCCTTCATTGCACTGCATAAAGACCGTGTCCGGCGGGCACGGGCCGTAAACGTTGAGCCCTTCGGCTTTCATCGCTTCAACCGCCGGGCCTACGGTAGTGATCTCTTCATCGCCAAACAGGCCATTTTCTCCGGCATGCGGGTTCACCCCGGCCACCGCGATACGCGGGTTTGCAAAACCAACACGTTTGAGGAAAGTATCCGCCACACGAATTACCGTCTTGATACGATCCTGATTGAGGGTATCAAGGAATTTACGCAGTGCGATATGGGTGGTGACGTGAATCACTTTGAGTTTCTCGGTATAGAGCACCATCGCATAGTCGTTAATATTGGTCAGTTTCGCCAGCAACTCGGTATGACCCGGATAGTGGTGACCGCCTGAGTGCAGCGCTTCTTTGTTCAGCGGCGCGGTAGCAATGGCTTTTACTTCGCCGGCCATCGCCAGTTCCGTCGCGCGACGCACGCAACGGTAGGCCAGATCGCCTGCCTGGGCTTGTACTTTGCCGGGTTCCAGCGCCTGCGGATCCGCCAGCGGTTCATCGAGCACGTTAATCACGCCAGGTGCGAAGCGGGCGTCGCTGACCTGGTTAATAATGCGCAGTTCCGCATGCGGCGTCACGTTCAGCGCCAGGATACGGTTAAACGTTTGGGCGCACCCCACAACCACAACCGGTGCCCCGGACAACTCCCCTTCGACCAGCGATTTAATAATAATCTCCGGACCAATCCCCGCAGGATCGCCCATCGTTACGGCAATAATGTTAGTCACTCGACTTCTCCTCAATAAAATGCAAAACCTTGCGCAACGTGGTTTCGTCGCCAAAACCGCCCGCTTTGGTCATCACTGGTCGTTGCCATTCGCAACCTGAAAAATATCCCCAGGGCACGCATTCAGCGGCGCGCCCACGAATCTGAAACCCTTTTGCTCCCAGCGCCCTGGCGACAGCTATCGCCACATCGCCGCCGGAGAGATAAAGTCCGTCAGGCGTACTGTGCTGCAGTACGTCCCGGGTCAGTGCACCTAAATAATCACAAATACGCTCACCGCACTCCGCCCGGCTCAGCCCCCAGCGCTCGCATAGCGCAGCCACCTGATGGCGTGCCTGTTCATCCGGACAGGTATGCACCAGACAGTGTTTGCCCGCGTTAAGCGCGGTGATAATCGCGGCGTGGTAGTCGGTGGAAGACGGCTGAAAGACATCATTGATATCAATAAAGATGTGCTCACAGCGAGGATGCTGCGCAGCTGTACGCACCTGTTTTTGAGCGATTTCACTCATTGAGCCGACCACCGCCAGCACCACCGCCTGTTTTTCCGGCGCCAGACGGCGTGACAAGGCGTCACACAGCCCGGCGGAACCGACCAGCAACGGCCTTTCGCTCGCCTGCATAGCATGGGTGATGATGTCATCCAGATCGGCGTCCGTTTGCGCATCCACTACCAGCAGCACAGGTGCTTGTGCACGGGCGTTTGAGAGCGCGGCAGGCAATTGTGAGGGGGTAATGTTCTGGTTATGCCCGATAAAGAGTGCTCCCACATCCGCGCTGGTAATCGGCGTTTTCGGATCGCTGGCAAACTCGGTGTCGGTGAGCAGTACGCCATTTACCAGGCATTTCCCCTGCCGGGTAATGCGTCCTGCCGCTGGAAACGCCGGTGCGATAATCACCGCCGCCGCCCCCGTAACCTGCTGCATGGCCATCACTTCGGCTCCCGGATTACCGCGTAACGTGGAATCTATCTTTTTTACCAGCCACGTCGGCGAATACTGACGTAATACGCTTTCAGTCAGCGCGGCCACCTTCTCTTGTGCCGCATCCGCCCTCAGTGCGCGGCTATCGCTGTTATAAATGAGCGCCTGCGCATCGCTTTGGTATGTCGCTTCCAGCACGACGTCCACACGCATCCCTGCCAGCGCCAGGCTCACGCCCGCATCGTTCGCGCCTGTGAAGTCATCGGCCAGAATGACCACTTGTTGGTCCGAGGTTTGTTTGTTCATCCCTACTCCGGGTCGTTACGTTCTGGATATGATTATATTCAATCATAATTGATTATATGTGAGCAAGATCAACTTATTTAATTTGCGAATAAATTATAAATTTATGCCATACAGTGACCGTGATTGAAAAAAATATGATTGAGTTCAATCACCACAAAGACAGACAGGAGAACGTTGTGGTAACAATAAACAGCACCCTGATAAGCGGCGCAGGGGCCATTCCCGCCATCGCGCCATTGCTTACGGGTAAAAAGAAACTCTTACTGGTTAGCGACGTCAACGTCATCAAACTTGCCGCAACGCAACAGATCCTGACACTGCTGCAGGCGGAAGGCCGACGGGTACAGGTTATTGACAGCGTACCGCCAGAACCCAGCCAGCATGATGTCGCCCGTATCCTCGGCGACTCGCCGGACGCGGCATTCGATCTGGTCGTGGGTATCGGCGGCGGCAGCGTTCTCGATGTCACTAAACTGTTATCGGTCCTCTGTCATCCTCGCTCACCCGGCCTTGACGCCCTGCTCGCGGGGGAAAAACCGACCGCACGCGTCCCTTCTTTATTGATTCCGGCCACCGCAGGGACCGGGTCTGAGGCCACGCCAAACGCGATTCTGGCGATCCCGGAACAGAACACCAAAGTGGGCATCATCTCTCCGGTATTGCTGCCGGATTATGTCGCGCTGTTGCCGGAATTGACCACCAGCATGCCAGCGCATATCGCCTCTTCTACCGGTATTGATGCCCTGTGCCACCTGATTGAATGCTTTACCGCTACGATCGCCAACCCGGTGAGCGATAACGTTGCCCTGACCGGTCTGCGTAAGCTTCTGCACAATATCGAAACCGCCGTTAGCGAGCCGCACAACCTGACCGCGCGCCTCGAAATGTTGTGGGCCTCTTATTACGGCGGTGCGGCAATCACCCATGCCGGGACACATCTGGTGCATGCGCTCTCCTACCCGTTGGGTGGCAAATACCATCTGCCGCACGGTGTCGCGAATGCCATTCTGCTGGCCCCCTGTATGAAAGTGGTGCGTCCGTATGCCGTCGAAAAATTTGCGCAGGTGTGGGATCTCATTCCGGACGCCGACACCGCGCTCAGCGATGAGGATAAATCCCACGCGCTGGTGGATTACTTTGCCGCGCTGGTAAAACGCCTCGATCTGCCGGACAACCTGGAAGCGCTGGGGGTACCGCGTGCGGATATTCCGTCGCTGGCCGATGCCGCCCTGAACGTTAAACGCTTGATGAATAACGCCCCTTGCACGGTTGATCACAGCGCCGTGCAGGCGATTTACCAGACATTGTTTCACTGATTTATCATGGAGAGATGTGCAATGAGTAAGAAAATTGAAGGCGTGCTGACGGCGATCGTCACGCCTTTTGATGCAGAAGGTGGATTGAACGTTCAGTCACTGAAAGAACAGGTCAATCGCCAACTGACGGCCGGAAACGGCATTTTCTGCGGCGGCACCAACGGTGAGTTTTTTGTGCTTAACGAGCAGGAAAAAATCACCGTCACCGCAGCCTGCGTTGATGAAGTGGCCGGCCGCGCCAATGTGGTGGCACATATTGGTGAGATCGCTACCCGCGAAACCATCCGTCTGGGTAAACAGATTGAAAAACTGGGCGTCGACGCGGTGTCCGTGATCACCCCGTATTTTGTCCCCTTAAAACAAAACGAATTAATTACCCATTATACCGCCGTCGCGGATGCCCTCAGCGTACCGGTATTTCTGTACAACATCCCTGCCCGCACCGGGAATACCCTTGAACCACAGACTGTCCGCGTGTTGGCGGAACATCCGAACATTATTGGCATTAAGGACAGTGCAGGCAGCTATGAAAGCCTGAGTGGATTTCTGAATGCCGTTAAAGATATCGAGAATTTCGATGTCCTGAATGGACCGGACTCCCTGATTCACCGGGGATTCGTGGAAGGATGTTCTGCCTGTATCTCTGGTCTTGCGAACGTCGCACCAAAAGAAATCAATGCCATTTGGTCGCATTTCAGGGCTGGCGACGTGGAAGGCTCCCGTCAGGCACAAGAAAATGTCACCGGTCTGCGTACCGATCTCTATAGCGTAGGGTTCTCTCCGGCGGCGGTTAAAAAAGCAGTGCAACTCATGGGCTATAACGTCGGCGAAAGTCGTTATGCCGTTTCATTCACCGAAGAACAACAGCTGCAAATTCGCCAGATCGTAACGCAGTACGTGCGTTAAGGCGTTTTTCATTCGTCATTAGAATATTGGGCACTCAGGTGCCCTGGCTTCACTCGCCCCAAAGAGAGGCAAAGATGAACACGTTTACTTCACAAGATACCCTGATCATTGTCGGTATAGTCATTGCCTATATCGTCTTTACCACCTGGCTTACGTTCCGTTTACGCAGTAAAAACTCCGGCGACTTTATGGAAGGCTCCCGCGCGATGCCGGCCTTTATCGTTGGTATCTTATTAATGTCTGAATACATTGGCGCGAAATCAACTGTCGGTACCGCACAGGCCGCCTTCGAAGGCGGGATTGCCGCCTCCTGGTCAGTTCTGGGTGCGGCTATCGGTTTCCCATTGTTTGGCCTGCTGCTGGTCAAACGCATTTATAACACCGGCAAAATCACCATCTCCGGCGCAATTGCAGAGAAGTACGGCAACAGCACCAAGAACATCATTTCTATCATCATGATCTACGCATTGCTGCTGGTGAATGTCGGCAACTATGTGAGCGGCGCGGCGGCGATTTCTACAGTGTTGAAAGTGAGCCTGCCGGTGGCCGCCTTTATTACCGCCATCGTCAGTACCTTCTACTTTGCCTACGGCGGCATGAAAGGTGTGGCCTGGGTTACCCTGCTGCACAGTGCGCTTAAGTACTTCGGTATTCTGGTCATCATGGGTTTTGCACTCTACAAAACCGGTGGTTTCACCCCGATGGTTCAGAAAATGCCGGACTTCTACTGGACCTGGGATGGTAACTTCGGTGCCAGCACTATTTTCGCCTGGTTGATTGGGACTATCGGGTCTATTTTCTGTACCCAGTTCGTGATTCAGGCCATCTGTTCGACCAAAGATGTGCAATCGGCGAAACGTTCCACCTGGATAGCATTTTTCTTCTGTATGCCGATTGCGCTGGCGATTGCCGTTATCGGCGTCGCGGCAAAATATCTGCACCCAGAAATTAACAGCCTGTATGCGATGCCGATTTTCCTGCAGGATATGAACCCATGGATTGCCGGGCTTGTGACAACGTCACTTGTTGCTTCTATTTTCGTGAGCGTCAGTACCGTTGCGCTGGCTATCGCCTCGCTGGTGGTGAAAGATTTCTATGTCCCTTACCGTAACCCGACACCGGAGCAAGAATTTAAAGCCACGCGCTGGTTATCTTTATTGATAGGTTTCCTGCCGCTGATTTTCGTGCTGCTGGTCCCGGAAGTGCTGAAACTGTCGTTCTTTACCCGAGCGATCCGTCTGTCCATCACGGTGGTTGCAGTGATTGCTTTCTACGCCCCGTTCTTTAAAAGCACCCGTGGCGCGAACGCCGGCCTGATTGGCTCCTGTGTCGTGACATCACTGTGGTATGTGCTGGGCGACCCGTTCGGTATCAACAACATGTATATCGCGCTGATTACCCCGGCGGTGATTATGGTCCTGGACCGTATTATCCCGAACAAAGCACACGCGAAAACGAAAGCACCAACACCTGTACAAAATAGTGGAGTTTGATATGTCCGTTACTGTTAATCGCGATGGCGTATTACGTCAGCAAGAAGATGCACGTGTCATCAGCGCGATGCTGCCTTCACCCTGCCCGCAAAACCACGCGGCCAACATTCTGCCGCTGCCTGATGGCACGCTGATGTGCGTCTGGTTTGGCGGCACCCAGGAAGGCGTTGCGGATATTTCCGTGTGGAGCTCACGCCTCGTAGCAGGCTGCGACAGCTGGAGTGAGGCGGTCAAACTGTCTGACGATGCCAGTCGTTCCGAGCAAAACCCGGTGCTGTTCCTCGCCCCGGATAACGTACTGTGGTTGATGTGGACCGCGCAGATCTCCGGCAACCAGGATACGGCAATCGTCCGCTATCGCCAGTCGACCGACCTTGGTGTCAGTTGGGGCGAAATTGCCACACTGCTCGATAAGCCAGGCACGTTTATTCGCCAGCCGATCACCGTGCTGGAAAATGGCAACTGGCTGCTGCCGGTCTTCTATTGCCGCACCAAACCGGGTGAGAAGTGGGTCGGTAATGATGATATCAGCGCGGTAAAAATCTCCGCCGATCAGGGGAAAACCTGGCGCGATGTGGAGGTCCCGGAAAGCCTTGGCTGTGTGCATATGAACATCACCGCACTGCACAATGGCACCCTGGTTGCGCTTTTCCGCAGCCGCTGGGCGGATAACATCTATTACAGCCAGTCGACCGACGATGGTGAAAGCTGGTCTGTGCCGGAACCGACGACCTTGCCAAACAACAATTCGTCCATTCAGGTCACGACCCTGACGGACGGCAATCTGGCGCTGGTGTTTAACTACATGAGTGCCGCCGGGGCGCTGGAACGTCGTGCCTCGCTGTATGACGAAATTGACGATGGCGATGGACGCAAAGAGCCGGAAGTAACCAGCGGTCGCAGCGCGTTCTGGGGTGCACCGCGTGCGCCGATGACCGTGGCTATCTCACCTGACGGTGGGAAAAGCTGGCCTTGGCAGCGTCATCTGGACGAAGGTGACGGCTATTGCATGACCAATAACTCACAGGAAAAACTAAACCGCGAGTTCTCCTACCCGAGCATCAAACAGGGAGCGGACGGCAGTTTGCATATCGCTTATACCTATTTCCGCCAGGCGATTAAATACGTTCGCGTATCGCCGGAATGGGTTAAGGAGTCAGTGTGATTTTTGGCAATCTTAACGCCCTGCCGCAGGCAGGGTTGCCTGCGGTGTTGCGCGATATTCTGGCGCTTCCTCAGTGCGCATTCGACGCATTGCAGGCGCGCGACGATGGGCGTTTTCAGTTACCGGGTGCAGAGTGGTTCTGTACCGTCGGCCCGGCCAATACGCAACGGCGTGAAATCCGTCATACGGAATATCACCACCAGTGGGCGGATATTCAAGTGCTGCTGACGGGCGAAGAACTCATTTGTGCCGGCACGCAGTACGTGCCGCTGGCAACCGATGAGGAGCGTAAGCCGGATCTGTTTATCACCACCACCGCCGAGCTACCGGTCAGTATGCTGCTACAGGCGGGTGATTTTGCCGTATTCTTGCCGGGCGAACCGCATCAGGCGCTGTGCGCGGCGGCAGAACCGATGACGATCCGCAAAGCGGTGTTTAAAGTTCCGCGTGCGCTGCTGGAGGTGTAATATGCCACACGCAATCGTAACTGGTGCAAGTTCCGGAATTGGCGAGGCTATTGTCAGCCGTCTGCTCAATCAGGGATGGAATGTCACCGGGCTTAGCCGTTCAAACGTCAAGCGTGACCACACGGGGTTTAATAGCATATGTGTCGATCTCAGTGACGGCGCGGCGCTGCAAGAGGTGCTGACCACCCTGGCTGAGCCTCATGCAGTCATTCATGCCGCCGGAATGATGGCCTCAGCACCGCTTGGCGAGTTAACACCTGAGGTCAGTCAGCGGTTGTGGCAATTGCATGTGCTGGCGGCGGAGACGCTGATCAATCACTTTGCCCCACAGATGGCGTCCGGAGGCAGGATAGTGGTCATTGGCAGCCGGACGTCGCGCGGCGCAGCGGGACGATCGCAGTATGTTGCCACCAAGGCGGCGCTGGTGGGCATGGTGCGCAGTTGGGCAGCAGAGCTGGCGCCGAGGGGGATCACCGCCAACGTGGTCGCTCCGGGGGCGACACAAACGCCGATGCTCAGTGCGCCCGGACGCGCAAGCTCGCCGCCCACTATGCCGCCCATTGGACGATTGATTTCGCCTGAGGAAGTGGCAGCACTGGTGGGATTTATCCTGTCACCAGAGGCGGCGGCCATTACCGGTCAGGAATTGGTGATCTGTGGCGGCGCATCGCTTAAGTAACGAAAAACGGGTGACACTGTCACCCGTCTTAATTTCTCATCTACGCTTGTATTCAGCCACGCAAGTAGACTTTACCGATCAGATAGGTGGTTGCCTGACCGCCAATCAATACCCTTTCGCCACGCGCTTCGCAGCGCAGTTCACCGCCACGGGCTGAAAGTTGACGTGCCTGCAAAACGGATTTACCGAGTTTATCCGCCCAGTATGGAATCAGCATGCTGTGGGTCGAGCCGGTTACCGGATCTTCCGGCACCGATTCGCCCGGACAGAAAAAGCGACTGACAAAATCATGCTTGTCGCCTGGCGCGGTAATACAGACCATTTTCTTTAAAGGGATCATCGCGGCGATGTCAGGGGTCACCGCTTCAACCTGCTGCTGGTTTTCCAGCACCACCATATAATCGCGCGCCACGCGCACCTCTTTGGCCTGGGTGATGCCCAACGTTTCAAAAAGCAGCGCAGGCGGTGCCTCCACCCGTTCTGTCTGCCAGGCCGGGAAGTCCAGCGTCAGCCAGTCGCCTTTGCGGCTGACGATAAGCGGGCCAACAAATCGGGTAGCGAAGTTAATCTGCGTATCGGGGTAGTCCAGGTATTCAAAAATCACGTGTGCGGCGGCAAGCGTGGCATGGCCGCAAAGGTTGATTTCGTA
Source organism: Phytobacter ursingii (assembly GCA_901456055.1). Lineage (GTDB taxonomy): Bacteria > Pseudomonadota > Gammaproteobacteria > Enterobacterales > Enterobacteriaceae > Phytobacter > Phytobacter ursingii. Next base: position 802,871 of record CABDWT010000016.1, on the reverse strand, counting down.
CTGGGTGGTAAACCAGCGTAACTCGAAGCCGTCGTCGTTACGAACAAAGAACGCCGTCTCAGACTGGTTGTGTTGCTGCGCCATTTTCAACAGCACATCATCCGGCAACCATTCCGTTAGCGGACAAACTGCGGCGGCATTGCCGCCAAACGTATGGTCGCTAAACGCGTCCACCATATAGAAGTCGATTGTGTGCATAGCCTTTCCTCTTGTTTTCCTTTGTTTTTCCCTTGTATTGCTTTTTGTTTCAACAGACAACGTTGTGCCCCAATTAAAAATGAGACACAGATCACAAAAAGTTTGTATTTTGAGCAGAATTAGATCTAAGATCTGCACATATTCTTCCCCTGCAATCAATCCCAAAAGATATGACAACACAAATAGTTTCACGAAAAGTCGCGTGGCTTCGGGTGGTTACGCTTGCCATTGCTGCGTTCATTTTCAACACTACTGAGTTCGTGCCTGTGGGACTGCTGTCGGACATCGCGCAAAGTTTCAATATGGAAACGCCACAGGTCGGTATTATGCTGACGATCTACGCCTGGGTTGTGGCGCTGATGTCACTGCCGTTTATGCTGCTGACCAGCCAGGTAGAGCGTCGCAAACTGCTGATTGGCCTGTTCGTTTTGTTTATTGGCAGCCATGTTCTCTCTTTCCTGGCGTGGAATTTCCATGTGCTGGTAATCAGCCGCATTGGTATCGCTTTCGCCCATGCCATTTTCTGGTCCATCACCGCGTCGCTCGCAATACGACTGGCCCCGGCGGGTAAACGCGCGCAGGCGCTGAGCCTTATCGCTACCGGTACCGCGCTGGCGATGGTGCTGGGTATTCCGATTGGTCGCGTCGTCGGGCAATATTTTGGCTGGCGTACGACTTTCTTCGCCATCGGCTTTGGCGCGCTGGTTACTCTGCTGTGTCTGATTAAGCTGTTGCCGAAACTGCCCAGCGAGCACTCAGGTTCACTGCGTAGCCTGCCTGAACTGTTCCGTCGCCCGGCGTTGTTGTCCATTTACTTGCTGACAGTCATTGTGGTTACCGCCCACTACACCGCCTATAGCTATATCGAACCGTTCGTACAGACTGTGGCGGGCCTGAGCGGTAATTTCGCGACCTTACTGCTGCTGATACTCGGCGGAGCGGGGATCCTCGGTAGCGTGCTGTTTGGCAAACTGGGCAATAAACATGCCTCCGGCCTTATCAGCGGCGCGATTGGCCTGCTGGTTATTTCGCTGTTGTTGCTACGCCCTGCGGCAGGCAGTGAGATAAACCTGGCCGTGCTGAGCATTTTCTGGGGTATCGCAATTATGATTATCGGCCTCGGTATGCAGGTGAAAGTCCTGGCGCTGGCACCAGATGCGACCGATGTGGCCATGTCACTGTTCTCGGGAATTTTCAATATCGGGATTGGCGCGGGCGCGCTGGCCGGTAACCAAATCAGCCTGCAGTGGTCGATGTCAGCGATTGGCTATGCGGGCGCCATTCCGGCGCTGGCCGCGCTGGTCTGGTCGGTCGTGATTTTCCGGCGCTGGCCAGTATCAGCAGAAGAAAGACAGCAACCGCATACTTTGTAATGCCTCACCGTCAGCGGGTTGTCGTTTCGCAACCCGCTGACGGGTTTAGCTCCTCCGTCCCGTCTCCGTCCCGTCTCCGTCATCATCTGCGCCTGCACAGACGGCGGACGGTTAGTCGCATCAGGCCGTAGCGTGGTAGGTTGTAATGATTTCCAGCACGCCATTGATGATAAACTGAACCCCCATACAGACCAGCAAAAAGCCCATCAGTCGGGAGATAGCCTCTATCCCACCCTTACCCACCAACCGCATTATCGCGCCAGAGCTACGTAAACATCCCCACAGAATCACTGCCACGACGGCGAAAATCAGCGGGGGTGCGACCATTAATACCCACTCAGGGAAGTCGCTGCTTTCGCGCACGGTCGACGCGGAGCTGATGATCATCGCAATCGTCCCCGGCCCGGCAGTACTCGGCATCGCTAAAGGAACGAAAGCGATATTGGCCGTCGGCTCCTCTTCCAACTCTTCCGATTTGGTTTTGATCTCCGGCGCCTCGTGCATTTTCTGCGGCGGGAAAAGCATACGGAAACCGATAAAGGCCACAATCAGTCCGCCGGCGATACGCAACCCCGGTATCGAAATCCCGAAGGTATTCATCACCAGTTGCCCGGCATAATACGCCACCATCATGATGGCAAAGACATAGACAGAGGCCATCAGCGACTGTTGGTTGCGCTGGGCGCTGTTCATATTACCCGCGAGCCCCAAAAAGAGCGCCACGGTGGTAAGCGGGTTCGCCAGCGGAAGTATCACCACCAGTCCAAGGCCAATAACTTTCAATAAATCCATCATCTACGAAGACACTCCAGGGCCAACAAACGTACCCGAGAGTATATCTTCAGCGTGGCTTTATCGGCACTGGCTTTGCTCATCCATTAATTAAACTCATAAAAACACACACATAGCTTAGTAAAAAAACAGACGCAACCCTGTTTTAGCAAATCGTGGCATGCCTCAATTCATTCAGTTGACTTATACTTGCCTGAGCAATAATATCTGCCGTGACTAATATACTTGCCGGGGCAACCACTGTGAAAAGCACAAGTGATCTGTTTAACGAAATCATTCCACTTGGTCGCTTGATCCATATGGTTAACCAAAAAAAAGATCGCTTACTTAACGACTATCTTGCGCCGCTGGATGTCACCGCCACGCAGTTTAAGGTGCTCTGTTCTATCCGCTGCCAGGGATGTATCACCCCGGTCGAATTAAAAAAGATCCTCTCCGTCGACCTTGGTGCGCTGACGCGCATGCTTGACCGACTGGTCTGCAAAGGCTGGATCGAAAGAAATCCTAATCCGCATGACAAGCGCGGCGTGCTGGTGCAATTAACCACCGACGGCGCCGCGCTGTGTGAGCAATGTCATCAATTAGTAGGGCAAAACCTGCATCAGGAATTAACAAAAAACTTAACGGCAGAAGAAGTGGCAACTCTGGAGCACTTGCTCAAGAAAATCTTGCCGTAACGAAAAAGAGGTATGACGATGTCCAGACGCAATACTGACGCCATCACTATTCATAGCATTTTGGACTGGATTGAAGATAACCTGGAATCGCCGCTCTCACTGGAAAAAGTGTCTGAGCGTTCGGGTTACTCCAAATGGCACCTGCAACGGATGTTTAAAAAAGAGACGGGGCACTCGCTGGGGCAGTACATTCGCAGCCGTAAGCTGACTGAAATCGCACAGAAGCTGAAAGGCAGTAATGAACCGATCCTGTATCTCGCGGAGCGCTATGGGTTTGAATCGCAACAAACCCTGACGCGTACGTTCAAAAACTACTTTGACGTGCCGCCACACAAGTATCGTGTGACCGAAATACCCGGCGAGTCTCGCTATCTATTTCCGTTAAACCACTGTAATTGCTAATCGCCTGTTTTAAAGACGTATCGAGGAAATCATGAAACGTATTGCCTGTGCCGCCCTCACCGTGATGGTGTTACTGACCGGCCAGAGTTATGCGGAACAATTCGCACACCCTGCGAAACAGAACCCACGTGACACAATGGTAATGCCCACTTCCCATGAGCAGTCGCCTTTCGACTTTAACCACATGGGGGCCGGGAGTGATAAATCCGACGAGTTGGGCGTGCCTTATTACAACGCACGCACCTAATCGTTTTGCCCCGCCGTCGGCGGGGCTTTTTTATCCCCTACGCCTGAACCGCACGGCGTAAGCGAAAACCAAACACATTAATGTACAACCCCGCCATAATCAGCACCGCCCCGCCCAGTTGCAATACCGACAGCGACTCACCCAGAAGCAGCGCGGCACTGGCCATTCCCACCACGGGCACCAGCAACGACAGCGGCGCCACACGCCAGGTTTCATATCGCCCGAGCAGCGCCCCCCAGATACCATAACCGACAATTGTTGCCACAAACGCCAGATAGACCAGCGACAGAATCGTCGTCAGGTCAATACTGACCAGACTTTGTAGCATTAACGCCGGGCCTTCAAATATCATCGAGGCCACCATAAAGGGGATTATCGGAATCAACGCACTCCAGACCACCAGCGACATGACCGGGGGGCGCGAAGTGTGGCTCATGATTTTCTTATTGAAGATATTGCCACAGGCCCAACTGAACGCCGCCGCGAGGGTCAGAGCAAATCCGATCATCGGGATATGTTGCCCGCTCAGGCTGGCCTCAATCAACACCAGCACACCCAGTACCGCAAGCGTAATACCCGCCAGTTGTTTCCCCTGCAGACGTTCGCCGAATACGCCGGCGCCAAGAATGATGGTGAAAAATGCCTGAGCCTGCAGCACCAGCGACGCCAGGCCCGCAGGCATGCCGAATTTGATGGCGCAAAATAAGAAGGCAAACTGGCCAAAACTGATGGTCAGCCCGTAGCCCAGGAGTAAGCGCAGTGGCACTTTAGGCCGCGCAATGAACAGCAGTGCCGGAAAGGCGACCAGGACGAAGCGTAAACCCGCCAGCATGAGTGGAGGCATATTATGCAACCCGACTTTGATCACCACAAAATTCAGGCCCCATACCACCACGACCAACAGCGCCAGCAGTCCATCTTTACGCGTCATTTTCGCCTCTGTTTTTTAAACTTTTGTAAAAAAAGTTACGTTAACGCAAAAAACAGTCCAGAGACAGATCATTATTTTTGGCAGGTCTGTTTTGGCATCTCGTGATAAATCAACCGGTGTACATCACGCTTTATGCATGTTATTGCTGTTAGACATCACAAAAAACTATAACAACAGGCATTGTCGGGCAGGAAAATGATCTCAACACAAAAGCGCTCTACCGCCGCGTTACTGGCGTCGTCGTTACTGTTAACCATTGGTCGCGGCGCAACGCTGCCCTTTATGGCTATTTATCTCAATCGCCAGTACGCCATGTCTGTTGACCAGGTGGGTTATGCGATGACAACGGCCTTGACTATCGGCGTAGTCTTTAGTCTTGGCTTCGGTATTCTGGCGGATAAGTTCGATAAAAAACGCTATATGTTGCTGGCGATCGCCGTCTTTTTATTTGGTTTTAGCGCCATTCCCCTGGTCAGCCACGCCGGTCTGGTGGTGCTCTTTTTCTCGCTCATTAACTGCGCCTACTCGGTCTTTTCGACCGTTCTGAAAGCCTATTTTTCCGATACGCTGGGTGCGGCGGCGAAAGCGCGGATTTTCTCTCTCAACTACACGTTTATTAATGTTGGCTGGACCGTCGGTCCACCGATTGGCACGATGCTGGTCATGTACAGTATCAATCTGCCCTTCTGGCTTGCGGCCTTCTGTTCTGCGGTGCCACTGGTGTTTATCCAGATGTTCGTTCGCCGTGTCAGCGTGGCGCAGAGCAGCGAAAACAGCGTGGCCTGGTCGCCTTCAGTGTTGTTGCGCGACCGTGCGCTACGCTGGTTTACCTTATCCGGACTGCTGGCCTCCTTTGTCGCCGGATCGTTTGCGTCTTGCATTGCTCAGTATGTCATGTCAATCGCGGACGGCGACGTTGCCGAAAAAGTGGTTGCCGTGGTACTGCCGGTCAATGCCGCCGTGGTGGTGACGCTGCAATACGGGCTGGGAAGTAAGCTGACGGCAAAGAACCTGCGTCCTTTAATGGCCTTTGGTACCGTCTGTTTTGTCCTGGGACTGGGCGGATTTATGTTTTCCGGGGATAATCTCTGGTTCTGGGGCGCGTCGGCCGCCGTCTTTACCCTTGGCGAAGTCATTTACGCGCCTGGCGAGTACATGCTGATTGATAACATTGCCCCGCCGGGAATGAAAGCGAGCTATTTCTCGGCCCAGGCGCTGGGCTGGCTGGGCGCGGCAATGAACCCGCTGTTAACCGGGATTATCCTGACCACCCTGCCAGCATGGACGCTTTTCGTCATTATGATGGTGACCATCGTCCTGGCCTGGCTGATGATGCTGAGGGGGATGCAGGCAAAACCGCTGGGTGTGCTGCAGGCAAGCTAGCGCCTGCCTTACCTTTCGTGGTTCGTGCGGATCTGCGGCGTGTTGTCGAGCAGACGGATGGCGGGCACAAAACAGGCCGCCACGGTCGCCAGCACCACCGCCAGCGCGCAGGCCAGCAGGACACTGGTGCTGCCATAGTGCTGTGCCAGCGGACCGGCGGCAATTTCACCCACCGGGATGGCAACGAACGAGCCCAGCGCATCATAGGCATACACTCGCGCGAGTTTTTCCGGCGGGATATGTGTTTGCAGTGACTGCGCCCATACCACGCCAAACAGACCAAAGCTCACGCCAGCCAGGAAGAAACCTGCCATGAGCGCTATCGTGGTGGGATACACCCCCAGCGCCAGTAGTGGCAACGCACAAAAGTTTACCATCACCACGCCAATAAACAGATCGTGCCGGGGCCGCCAGCGCAGCGCAATCAGCGAACCGGCAATCAGGCCAACGCTTTGCGCCGCCACGGCAAGTCCCCAGCCGGTACGTCCAAATGTTTCATCCGCCACGATCGGACCGAGCACCATCGCCATGCCACTAAAGGCCGCATTGACGATGGTAAACTGCACCACAATTGCCCAGACCCAGGTGCGGGCGATAAACTCTTTCCAGCCATCGCGCAAATCCTGCACAATATTTGATTGCGCATCGTGCGATGCGATAGCCCCGACACGAATCAGTAAATAGAGCGGAGCCGAGGCCGCAAAGCCAAGCGCATCAATCGCCAGCCCCCATCCGGGACCGATGGTGCTGGTGAGCATACCGCCAAGCGACGCGCCAATCACCGTACCACCATAAACGCCAAGCTGAATAAAGGCATTCGCTTCGCGCAGGGTGCGTACCGGCACCGTTTGCGGCACCATCGCCGAAGAGGCGGGTAAGGCAATGCCCGCCGCCGCGCCGTTAAGCGCCCCGAGCACAGCCAGCAGCATAATAGTTGCGCTGCCGTCCAGCACCAGCCATGCCACCATCCCCTGCGCCACTGCCGCAACCAGCGACGAGGAGACCAGCACCAGGCTTCGCGAGTAGCGGTCCGCCAGCACGCCGCCGAGCAGCAGGAAGATAACGTTAAAGAGTGAACGGGCCGCCACGACCAGACCTAAGTCCGTCGCAGAGCCACCGATATCCAGCACCGCGAACGCCAGCGCAATCGGGGCAATACCGTTTCCGAGAACGGTCAGCAGGCGGCCGAAAAACAGATAGCGAAAGGATGAAGAGTGAAAGGCCCGTTGACCGCGTGACGCCATCACCTCAGTTTCCACGAGGCTGCTCCCAATCATCCCTTTTTGTTGTCATGAACGACTCCATGTGTCTGGCTTAGGCTCACCCGAATAAATAAAGAAAGGACATGCAGGAGACCCCGCATGCCCATGGCATTCTGTGCGTCGTTATGACTCGCGGACTACCACACCTGTTGCGCAATCTGCGTAACGAGGCGCACTTTATCCCATTGTTGCTCTGCTGTCAGCGTGTTCCCCTCCTCCGTTGAGGCAAAACCACACTGCGGGCTCAGGCAAAGCTGCTTCAGATCGACATATTTCGCCGCTTCCTGTATGCGCGCTTTGATACCTTCCGGGTTTTCCAGCTCACCCTTTTTGGTAGTGATCAGCCCTAATACCACCTGCTGTTTACCCGGACGAATAAAGCGCAGTGGTGCGAAATCACCGGAGCGGTCATTATCATACTCAAGGTAGAACGCATCGACATTCACGCTGCCAAACAGCACTTCCGCTACCGGCTCATAGCCGCCTTCCGAAATCCAGGTGGAGCGGAAATTACCCCGGCAAACATGCAGACCAACCGTTAAGTCAGCCGGTTTGCCTTCCAGCGCTTTATTCAGCACGCGGGCATAGATTCGCGCCAGCGCATCCGGATCGTCGCCACGCTCAATGATTTGTCGGCGCTGATCGTCAGAGCACAGGTAGGCCCAGACGGTGTCGTCCAGTTGCAAATAGCGGCAACCCGCGGCGTAGAAAGCATGAATCGCATCGCGCCAGGTCGTCGCCAAATCCTCAAAATAGTCTTCCAGGTCCGGATAAACCGTGGCGTCGATATCTTTACGACCACCGCGAAAATGCAACACGCTCGGGCTTGGAATGGTCATCTTCGGTTGCGCATTGCCGCAAATGCTTTTCAGGTAAACAAAATCGTCCAGCATCGGGTGATCGCCAAAGCCGAGTTTTCCGGTCACCCGTACGCCATGAGCTTTGGTCTGCACGCCATTAAACTGGATGCCTTTATCCGCGTCGTAGCGCTCAACGCCCTGCAAACCATCGAAGAAATCAAAATGCCACCAGGCGCGGCGGAACTCTCCATCAGTCACCACATGCAAGCCGCACTCGCACTGTTGCTGAACCACCTGACGGATAGCCTCGTTTTCCACCGCTCGCAATTGCTGCGCACTGATACTGCCCTGCGCAAATTGTTGACGTGCCTGTTTAATGGTGTCCGGGCGTAAAAAACTGCCGACTACATCTGCGCGGAACGGGGCCTGATGTCGCTGCATGGTGTTCTCCTTGCACGCCGGCCAGATAGTTTACCGGCGTGATAGTTCATTATTTGAATTTTTAGCCATCTGGACGGCTAAATGTCCAAATAAAATGTCACACGCAGTGTCTGTATGGCAAACGAGATTTTCTCATCACCCATGAAAAATATTCAATTTGCCGCAAAACGGTATCCTTCATCTTCCCAGCCGGTAATCCCGCCGAGCATGATTTTTACCGCCAGCCCCATCCGCGCCAGTTTTAGCGCCGCACGATCCGCCCCGTTACAATGGGGGCCTGCGCAATAGACGACAAAGAGCGTGTCCTGAGGCCATTGCGCCATGCGCTCTGGCGTCATTTGCGAATGCGGCAGATGGATCGCGCCTGGAATATGGCGCCTGGCGAAGGTCTCCGGGCTCCCCACGACATGTAACAGCACAAAATCTTGTTCCTCGTGCGTTAACGCGTGATGGACGTCGGCGCAATCGGTCTCGACGCTCAGGCGGCGTAAAAAGTGGCTGGCGGTCACCTCAGGCGAGGCGGCGGGAACTTCCGAAACATAGCTCATAGTGCTTTCTCCAGGTTTGTGTTAACACTAATCTAACGAAAATAAAACACCGTGACCGTATAGCTTTATGCCAGATAACAACAAAAACATGACAATTTCACCGCCCCCCGGACAGCAGCATGTTGTCGTCGCTCTCGCTTACGATGGTTTATGTACCTTTGAGTTTGGCATCGCCGTGGAAATTTTTGGCTTGCCACGTCCGGAGCTGGGCGATAACTGGTATCACTTTGCCGTTGCGGCGGTGGATGAAGGAGAGCTGCGCGCGACAGGCGGTATCCGCATTATGACCGAAGGCGGCGTGGAATTGCTCGAGCGGGCCGATACGATCATTGTTCCCGGCTGGCGCGGCGCACAGACGCCGGTACCGGAAACACTTTGCCATGCGCTGCGCCAGGCCCACCAGCGCGGATGCCGGATAATGTCTATCTGCTCCGGGGTGTTTGTGCTTGCCGCTGCCGGGCTCCTCAACGGTCGAAAAGCGACAACCCACTGGCGGTATACTGACCTGCTGCGTCAGCGCTATCCGGCCATCGAGGTGCTGGAAGATGCCCTCTATTATGATGAGGGGCGCGTAATGACGTCTGCCGGAAGCGCGGCGGGCATCGATCTGTGTTTGCACGTCGTCAGAACCGATTTCGGTCGCGACATCGCCAATAATGTCGCCCGACGTCTGGTGGTTCAGCCCCACCGTGACGGGATGCAGACGCAAAAAGTGACGGCACCGGTCGCCCGTTCAAGGGAGAGCCAGTCGCTGGGGAAATTGTTTGATTTCCTGCAACAGCAACTCGACGCGAGCCATACCGTTGAGTCGCTTGCCCGTCATGTCGGCATGAGTCCGCGTACCTTTTTACGCCGTTTTGCCGAGTCCACTGGCACCACGCCCGCCCGCTGGATTTTGCAGGCCCGTCTGCGCCGGGCCGAAGAGCTACTGACGCAGTCGAAGATGAATATTGACGCGATCGCCGGACAACTCGGTTTTAGCAATGCCGCCGCCCTGCGCCATCACTTTCAGCAACAATATGCACTCACCCCAGGACAATTTCGCAAAAAATTTACGCTCGCAAATAAATAGTTCACATAATTAAGCTATTGTTTAGATTCAGTCAGGTAGTATTCCATCAACGCGGCAAATTAATGAAAAGTAAGTGAGGTCAGAATTATTCAGTAACAGGAGAGTAACGATGTTGGGAAATATGCATGTCTTTATTGCAGTGCTGGGAATCATTTTATTTTCTGGTTTTCTTGCTGCTTATTTTAGCCATAAATGGGACGACTGATGAACGGAGATAATCCCCCACCAAACAGGCCCCTCGCGCCAAAACACCGCGGGGGGCCTTGTTTTTTACTATCTTACAGATAAAAAAAACCGCCAGCAGAGACTGACGGTAAAATGCTTGCATGGATAGATTTGTGTTTTGGACTATACGCTACCCTGTAGCCACAGGATTAACGATCACTTTTAATCTACCCGGTGCTTCCTAAATAAAGATTAAACGATGACGCACTAAGCCCGGAAGTCACATTTCTAATGACCTTCGTGTGACGCCGCTCAACGTCGTGGATTTTATTTCCCTTTCATTACCAGATTCGCCGCCTGCGCGAAAATGGCATCTTCCACACCGTCACCCCTGTCTCTGCCCTGACGCTCTATCTCTTCAATGATATTGTCACGATTAATGATCTTACCGCCCGAAATCAGCCCAATAACAGCGGCCCCAATGGCTAATCCAATGAGTCCCGTGCGCTCGTCATTGAATTTCATACCGTTTCCTCTCTTTTCGACTTCTTTGTGAAGTCAGAAAAAATTTAGCATAGGGTTTTCAGCTCGCCATACTTCATGGCTAAAAAGCGATAAAATTCTTACTTAATGCAGGGTTTTTAGGCAAAACGAAACGGTGTGTCGTGTTCTGATAAAAGAGACGCTCGAAGATAATCCGCCTAATCGACTGATTTTCCAGCAGGTAAAATGCGCATGCCCGCCCCATAGCGCTTTATGGTCTTCGCTCAGGAGCAGACGAAAAAAAATGTAACCAATCCTGACATTCCAGAACTAACGAAGCGCAGGTCAGCAGGTAACGTAGAGGAGGAAGGATTATCGTTGTACAAGCCGGTAGACTGGTTGACCGAAAGGCAAAAGAGATTCTGTCAGGTTCGTGCCAGTGATAAAACCTGACTGGTCGGCGCGTTTGTTATCATAGCCAGAAGCTGGCTTTATGATAAATAAAGAGAGTAAACAACATTATGAGCCCTGACGTTCGCCAGGGCGTATATTAAGCAGCTAATTTTGCATGATTATTCAGTGCCACTTCAGACCATAATGTTCGCGCACGACTTTTTCCAGGGCAACGCGATCAACTGTCACTGCCGACCGTTCTTCGGGAATGGCCAGTCGATATTCGCAACCGGGGATAATAGTGGTTAACCGATGCAGTCTTTTCTTATAACGAATCCATTTCATACGCCATCCCCCTGTCTCTGTAACGCTATTCATTGTTGCTTTATTTTATTGTAGCCAGCGTTAATCATAAACCTACTGATAAAGATCATCTATTTATTTAGTTTTATAAAAATCACCATCATCAGGCAGAGGCCTTGTCAGAAATGCTTACCTGTTGCATCTGAACTTGCGCATCTGATATACAAAGTTAATGCACGAAAAATATTCACCGCGCCTTCATATGAAAGTCACACGGCAAATAAATATTTTTTCCCTAAAAATGGTTTTTACTATCCACGATACTGCCATAAACACGCTGATATTCTTTCAGCGTGTTTGCGAAATATTCTGGTGCTCTTGATGGCGATGTCTGAAGAAATGATCAGCGCAACGTCCCCTGAGCCATACAACATTATTCTGCTAGCCGATGTACTCTTCCTCATGCCCTTGTTTATCATACTCTTTTTGCGCAGCTTCCAGGGTCGGGCCATGTTCCAGCGCCCACTGGTACAGCGCCTCGAAAGGTTCGCGCAGTGAATGCCCCAGAGGCGTGATGCTGTATTCCACCCCAACCGGCATTGTGGGTAGCACTTTTCGATAGACAAGCCCGTTGCGTTCAAGTCGCTTAAGAGCATCGGCCAGCGCCTTATGGGTGATACCGTCCAGGCGGCGACGGATTTCATTGAAGCGAGCGGGCTCAGTACACAGGACGGTCAGGATGAGAATCGACCATTTATTGGTGATATGTTCGAGCACCGGACGCGTTTTTCCTACTTCTCTCAGGCTATTACAGTCAATCGTTGTCATGTCGGTATATCCAATGATATCTGGTATAAACAAAGTGCGTAATTGATACTAAATATAAAACTTATATCATCTGTTTTCCACTCACTGAGGAGAGCAATGATGAACAGATTGAATAATAAAGTATCCGTTGTACTGGGCGGTGCCAAAGGGATCGGTCTGGCGATTAGCCAACGTTTCGCTCACGAAGGGGCATCCACCTGGTTTACTTCTCGCCGGGAGGAAGAGTTGCAAGCCGCCGCTGCCACCATCGGAAATAATGCCCTGCCACTGCGCGCCGATGTCAGCCAGCAAAGCGAACTCACCCGGATTATGGAAAAAGTGCAGGCGCAATCCGGTCGTATTGACGTGCTGGTCATTAACGCCGGGATGTCAGAACACGCCACGCTGGAACAGATTTCATCCGATCATTTTGACCAGATTTTTGGGCTTAACGTCCGCTCCCCGGTGTTTGCGTTGCAGGCGGCCCTGCCCTTGCTTAATCCCGGCGCCAGCGTGGTGTTAATTGGTTCGATCGCTGACGTTATTGGTTCGGCAGGTTATGGCGTCTACAGCGCAAGTAAAGCCGCACTGCGCTCTTTTGCACGCACCTGGACGCGTGAACTCGCCCCCCGCGGTATTCGGGTAAATGTCGTCGCGCCAGGCCCTGTGGACACAGAGATGATGGCCGCCGCATCGGAAGAGTTTCGTCAGGGGATCATCAGCGCCATTCCATTAGGCCGAATGGGTACACCGGATGAAATTGCCAGCGCCGCGCTGTTTCTTGCCAGTGATGACAGTCGCTATATCGCCGGTGCGGAAATTTGCGTCGATGGCGGGCTGACGCAGGTGTGATAAACGTTGTACCGTAAAAAGGCCGCGGTGCGGCCTTTGAAATAGATCTCGCCGCGCACAGTATTACTGTAATGCAGAGAGAATTTTATCCGGCGGTACACTGCCCAGGAAGGTGTGCACTGCGGGATCCAGCACAACCATCACGGGTGTTACCTTAATCCCAAGCCGATCCGCAAGCTCTGATTGCTTAATAATTAGCTGCTTACATTGTTCTGTGCTGTCATTTGCGGGTAAGAACCCCGCCATCGCGTTTTGCAGGCTTTTCGGTCGATCTGGCGCGCACCATACTCGGGACATATCCTCTATGACCGAATCTTTTATTGATGGCGGAACGACTGTCACAAATGACATGGTCAAACCTGCATCCGTGTATTTCTTAATATTTTTGATGACGAAACTACAATAAACACACTGGTTATCAACAAAAACCAGCAGCTTGTGTTTTTCTGCGCTGGCCTGAAAGGTAATCGGCTCAAGCGCAGGTAAAGAGCGCGAAATATCCTCGTAGGCCATCTGCGGTGTGGCATCTGTGGCAGGCACAGACGACGCCAGCGCAACAGAACAGGCCGACAGCATAAAAGCTGCGCCTAATGTTTTAAGCAAACCCCTCATTCCTTTTGTCCTTGCTGTTTTGCTATCGGATTAACCCCTTTCTCGCACAGCCAGTTAACACCTTATCCATTATTTTTTCTGCATTTTTTTCATCATTCTTCTCCGCTTCATGCAAACAGGCATTGCCCGTTCCCACCTGGACAGGGCGAAGGCGAGACACAGAATGTCCCAAATAACGACCATTAACGTCATTTGGGACACCTTTTTCTTACTTATGATGCTTTCATCGAATTAATGGTGACTGAAAGGAACCTGCTATGAACATCGCTACACAACCCGGTAAAGGCACTGCAGTGATCACCGGCGCATCAACTGGCATCGGCGCTATTTATGCTAATCGGCTGGCGCGTATGGGTTACGACCTGATCATCGTTGCCCGCAATCACAACCGCCTGAATCAGATGGCAAGCCATATCACCGCCGATACAGCCCGTAACGTGGAGGTCGTGGCCGCCGATCTTGGCGATAGCCAACAACTTAATGCCCTGGAGAAAAAACTACACGACGATGCCAGCATTACACTGCTGGTCAACAATGCGGGCACTGGCACACATACGCCGCTGTTATCCAGCGATGTCGACCAGATGCAGGCGATGATTAACCTTAACGTGATTGCGCTGACTCGCCTGACGTATGCCGTTGTTCCTGGATTCGTCGCGCGTGGCAATGGCGCCATCATCAACATCTCTTCCATCGTCAGCCTTGCACCGGAATTGTTGAACGGTGTGTACGGCGGAACAAAAGCATTTGTACTGGCCTTTAGTCAGTCACTCCACCACGAACTGGCCGATAAAGGGATACAAATTCAGGCCGTATTGCCAGGCGCGACGGCAACACCGTTCTGGGATAACGGCGGTCTCCCGCTGGAACAACTCGATAAATCGATAGTGATGAGCCCTTATGACCTGGTGGATGCCGCGCTAACAGGCTTTCTGCGAGGTGAGCTGGTCACGCTCCCCTCTTTACATAACGAAGCGGAGTGGCTGGCGATGGAAAACAGCCGCAAGGCCATGATGCCGCACCTTTCGAGCAATATCCCGGCTGAACGCTACCGCGACAGCGCAGGCCACTAACCCTTTTACCCAACAGGAATGACAAAATGAAACTCACCGGAAACACCCTTTTTATCACTGGCGGCACCTCGGGCATTGGTCGCGCCATGGCGGAAAAATTTCATCAACTTGGCAACCAGGTGATTATCTCTGGTCGTCGCAAGGCACTGCTGGACACCGTGACTGCCGCTAATCCGGGTATGGATTCCGTAGTACTGGATGTCACCAGTGCGTTAAGTATTAAAGACGCGGCGCGGGAAGTCCTGTCTCGCTATCCGGCACTGAATGTGGTGATAAATAACGCAGGCATTATGCCGTTTGATAATCCTGCCGCTGAACTGGATGATGAGATGGCAACCACGCTGTTGGATACCAATCTGCTGGGCACTGTTCGGGTGAGCGCCGCGTTCATTGAACATCTTAAGCAGCAACAGGATGCAGTACTGATCAATAACAGTTCCATACTGGCCTTTTTGCCGCTGGTCACGAATGCGCTCTATTCCGCAACCAAAGCGGCGATCCACTCCTATACCCTCTCCCAGCGCTTTTTGCTTCGCGATGCGGGCGTGAGCGTAATAGAGATTGCGCCACCATGGGTAGATACCGATCTGATCTACAAAAGTGGTGATTCCCGGGCGATGCCCCTGGCGGACTTTATCGAACAGACCTTCGAAAAACTGGCCACGGATAACCCCGAAGCCATTGTCGATAGCGTGCTCCCTGCCCGCGCAAATCCCGGCGCGAATGAACACGCCATGGTTAACGCGTTTAATCAGTCAATGATGGAAAACCCGATCCCGGTTGCGTGATCTGATGCGGGGCAGGCAACTGCCCCCGGCAGGAGTTAATGATGCAAAATCACATTGCCACGCCGCAACGACGCGCGCTCAACGCCCTGAGTATTGCTTATTTTATTCAGGCGACAGGTTCTCTTTCCGTTGCAGGCAGCCTGGCTGCCATTTCCCTTGAGTGGGAACTCAGTGATGCACAAAGTGCTCGCCTGCTCTCTATTTTCGGCCTGACGTTTGCCCTGGGCGCGCCGCTGGCGCAAGTGATATTCGGCACGTTGATGCGCAGGACGCAGGTACTGGCAGGCATGCTGGTGTTCGCGATGGGGGCTGCTATTTTTGCTCTCGCGCCGAATTACATGTTGCTGGTTATTTCACGTATCGTGATGGGGCTTGGCGCGTCGCTAATAGGTCCGGTACTGGTGGCGCTTGGCGCGGAGTTAGTGTCTCCCAAAGAACGTGGCAGCGCCATCGCCATGATCCTGCTCGGCGTGTCGATGGCAAGCATGGTGGGTATACCGCTCGCCGCGTGGATAGCGCATGCATGGGGCGCGCGGATCTTGTTTGCCCTTGTCGCGCTGATAAGCCTGCTCACGGCTGCGGGTGTGTGGCTGCTGGTGCCGAATGTGGTAAAAGGCGTCGATATCCGTTTACGCCATGTCGGCCAGGTACTGACCGACGGTAAAACTCTGTCTGCGTTTTTGGTGGTCTTTTTTATCACCTCCGGGGTATACGATATGTATGCGTTTATCTCGCCGATAATTCGCGATCGCTGGCACGGCGAAGCCGCTGATGTCTCTATCGCCCTGGCGGTTCTTGGCGTGGCGGGTATTCTGGGAAACCTTTTTGTCAGCCGCGCCGCACGGCGTTACAGTGCAGAACGCTTGCTGAGCGTCGGCATGACTTTGCTGGTCGCAGATATGTTGCTCATAACGCTGTTACCCGCCCAACTGGCGTGGTTGTTTATTCTGTTGGTGGTGTGGGCATTTTCAACGGATCTGATATGGCCAACGCAGCAGCGACGTATCGTGGAAATATCGTCCGCAGAAACGCGGGGAATTTCACTGGCCTTAACCAGCGCCTTTATGTTCTGCGGTATCGGTTTTGGTTCAGCGGTGGCCTCCTGGCTTTATCCGCTGACCGGTTTTTACGGCGTGATGATAAGCTCAATGCTGTTTTTGTTGCTGGCATTGGCCAGCCTGGGTATATCGGAACGGCTACGTGCTCGTTCTGCGCAATGGGTCAGTGCTCAATTGCCATAAAGAGGTTGCGATGCACCGGATAGGATTGATTATTTCTGACCATTTTCAGATGCTGGCCTTGTCAACGCTGACGGTCTTCGAATTTGCTAACCTCATTACTGAAAAACCCTTTTACCAGTTGACGGTCTATTCCGAATCCGGCGGCAAAGTACGTTCATCCTCAGGAATTGGCGTTGATTCTGAACAGTTCAGTGATGAAACGCCGGTAGATACCTGGCTGGTAGCGGGGGTGCTTTCCCCGGTGGAGGAGCCCGCAAGTCCGGCGGTCATTCATTTTCTGCAAACGTCCGCCCGCAAAGCACGCCGCATCGCCGGCATCTGCACCGGCGCATTTGTGCTGGCGCAGGCCGGGCTTCTGGAACAAAAACGCGCGACCACTCACTGGGCGCATGCCCGCAACTTCATGACGATGCATCCCGGCATTCAGCTTGAAGATGACCGGATCTTTATTATTGATGACACCATCTGGACATCTGCCGGGATGACCGCCGGGCTGGATATGGCGCTGGGTATGGTGGAAAAAGATTTGGGCGCAGATATTGCCCGTATTGTGGCGCATCGTCTGGTCATGAATCAACGCCGTTCCGGAGGCCAGACACAGCATTCGGAAATGCTGGCATTGGCCCCACGTTCGGATCGCCTGCAAAGCGCGCTCGAATATGCCCGCAACAACCTGCACAAAACGCTGACGGTGGAACTACTGGCCGATGCCGTGCATGTCAGCGCCCGCCAGCTCAGCCGCCTGTTTCGTCAGGAAACGGGGAAATCGCCGGCCAAAGCTATCGAAGGATTACGGCTTGAAGCGGCAAGATTAATGATTGAGCAAAGCCGCCTCTCCCTCGATACCATTGCCCGCGAGGCCGGTTTTCGCGACAGGCGTCATATGCGGGAAGTGTTTATTCGCGGTTATGGCATTCCACCGCAGTCCCTTCGTACAGGCAGATAGCGCGCAAGAGTCAGAAGCCCGTCGGCCCTGAATACGCATGTCACGGAGCGACGCTAGCTGTCCCGCGCTCCCGGTTTTTGGCTCTCTTTTCGGTACGCGGCCGGAGTAATGCCATAGCGTTTTTTAAAGGCTTTAGTGAACGATGAGAGCGATAAAAAGCCGCACCGTTCGGCAATGGCGTCCACCGCCTGCGCCCTTTCATCAATCAGTAACCGCGAGGCCAGCGCCATGCGCAATTGTGTCAGCCATGATTGTGGCGTCTGGTGATAACTGTGCGCAAAATGCCGGGCAAAAGTGGCGCGTGATAAAAAGCAGCGCTCAGCCATAGACTCGAGAGTCCACGGGTATGCCGGTTCCGCAAAGACGGCTAATAATGCCGGTGAGAGGCGCTTATCACTCATTAGCCGCAACATGCCAGGCGGTGGTTGGCGCAGTGAAAGTAAAATCCGCAGCATCATCGCCAGTAGTGTATTCGCCAGCCCTTTAACCATCGCCAGACTGCCCGGCAAACTGTTCTGGCTTTCACGGACTAACATCGTCAATAACGTTTCCAGTTCAGGAAAGCTTTTGCGCTCCGCCGTCTGAAGATGAATAAGCGCCTGTTCTTCGGCGAACAGCCAGTGGCAGTCCGGACCGAAATGAAACTCCCCGCACAACACTTCAACGGATGGCCCTGGCCCTTCCGTACGCACTTGCGTCAGAATGCCATTATGATGTCCCTGCGCCGGTACGACCTGCCCCCACTCCACCAGGCTTTCAAGGAGATGGGGGGAACCATGAGGAAGGAGCAGAATATCCCCTGCGCAGACATTGAGGGTTTTGCCTGCAATGTGCAGGCGCGCCTCCCCCCGCATGATGACATGCCATGGCACAATGCCGCCTGGCCGTTGCTGATGGTCAGCAGCCCATCTCCCGTTAAATCGACAATGAAGATTCACAACGCATTGCGGGGCCAGCACAGCAAGTAACGAACTGAGGTTATCCACTCGCGCTCCTGAGACGATAAGACAAAAAATAGCGGCTTTGGGGCCAATAATAGCATGCCCGACGCCCTATGATGTCTCTATCGCCGATACGGTGACACACATTAACTGACAGGAGAAAATCATGAGTCGTTTAACCTCAATTCAGGTCGAAAATGCCACAGGCCAGACTGCCGAACTTTTCACTATGATCAAACGTGCTATGGGTAAAGTGCCAAACGCCTATCAGACTATCGGTATTGCGCCAGAGCTCCTTGCCCAGGCGCTGCAGCACAATGCTACGCTGGCAAAAAGTACGCTCAGTAAACAAGAGCTGGAAGCCATCAACCTGGTTGTGAGCGAACTCTCCGGCTGCGATTATTGCCTGGCCGCGCATACCTTAACGGGCAAAATGGCCGGTTACAGCCTCGCGCAAACGCAGGCCTTGCGTCGGGGAGAATATCCGGATGATGCCCGTATTGATGCCCTGGTGAAATTCGTCTCAACCGTCGTCTCGACCCGCGGAACGCTGGCGGAAGAAACGGTAACCCGCTTCCTGGCGGCAGGCTTTAGCGATCGTCAGGTGGTGGAAATCATCAGTGCAATCAGCGCGATTCTGTTCACCAATATGATCAACCGTGTCAACGATACCGTGGTGGATTTTCCGCACGTAAACTAAACACGCGCTGGCGGTCGGTTTTTATCATGGCGGTGGCGGGTGCAATGACACATCATTACCCGCTCCGCCTTGTGCAATGGTTGCGCCACGGTAGCCAGCGGCGGCTGGGCATCGGCGCTGTCCGCCGCATCGTTATAGCCGGTGACAGACATTGACCGACAGTTAAAATAAAAAATATAAACGTTGCTTAATTAATTTCGCTATGTCTTAATAGCGTCATCGGTTTGGAATACAGACCTTATGAAAGCAGTTTTAGTAAAGCAGTCCTCAGTTCAAGTGTTATCCATAGATACCCTTCTTCGTGAGCCTCCTCCTAAGTGCCAAATAAGTTACTCTAACATTACAGGCCATTATTGCCACTCTGCGTGGCCCATAAATTTAAGGAAGTATCTATGTCTAACAAAATGACTGGTTTAGTAAAATGGTTTAACTCCGATAAAGGTTTTGGCTTTATCACTCCTGACGACGGCAGCAAAGATGTCTTTGTTCATTTCTCTGCTATCCAGAGCGACAGCTACAAAACGCTTGATGAAGGCCAGAAAGTATCCTTCACTATCGAAAGTGGCGCGAAAGGCCCTGCGGCTGGTAACGTCACCGCGCTGTAAGTCGCGCTAATTATCAGTGATGTTTACAATAGCGATGAAGACAATAGTCTGAGCAGATAAAATTTACTGATAAAAATAAACCCGCCTGGTGCGGGTTTTTTATTGCATTATATTCAGACAGCGACTCAGTATTATTTCCTGCCAGCGCAAACCCCTGCGAATTAACCCTCTGCCATTGCGATCCTTTCAACGACAGAGGGTAATAATTACGTTCCTGAGGTCGTTGTTCCCCGCACACGAATAGGCTCTTTAATGGCATTGACAGACAACAATCGCTGAAGCGCAGAAATAGCGGTGTCAGTAAGTTCATGCCCTTTGGTCAATACCATCAGGCCATTCGATGTCAGAATATCTTCCTCAACCACCCATCCGGGCAGCAGTTCGCGAATATGCGCAGAGCGAACGCCGCTCACGTTTGCACGAAAATCTGATAACGCCTTAATAATGTAATCGGGCAGTGGTGGCGTTGCCGCACGCAAAATTTCCCATGGGCGCTCCAGGCTCCAGCCACGTACGGCATGTTTTTCCAGTTCAAGCGCGGCACGCAGCAAATGCGCCCCGCGCAAAACCTCCAGCGGAACATTCGGCGCCGGTTCTTTCGCCTGATGACGTATAATTCCCGCTACCAGTTCGAGGCGCGGAATATTCTCTACCAACCGTCCGGCGACCTCCGGATGCCCGAGCAGCAGTTTTTTTTCTTCCTCCGACAGTTTTCGTTGGGCCGCATCTGCCTGAACGATATCCGCCGGAATACCGACGCAACCTATCTGGCTTAGCGAAGCCGCGATGGTGTAAATCCATTCATCGGGCCACTCCAGTTTCGGTAACGCATGAATCACACATGACTGAGCGAAAGCGGAGCGCTGAAACGCCCATGGAGCGACCATCGCCAGCACTTCGGTCAGCGTTTTCACCGATGCCGTCAGAGTTGTGGCCAGCAACTCTTTTTCGGCGCGAATCAGCCGATAATGACGCACCGCGTCATTCAGCGTGGCAATCAGCTCGTCTTTTGGACAGGGCTTGCACAGATAGCGAAAAATGGCGCCTTTATTGATAGCCGCGATGGAAGATTGCACATCGGCCTGACCGGTAAGCAGTATTCGCACACTATCAGGCGAGATTTCTCTCGCTTTCGCCAGAAAAGTCGCTCCGTCCATACCTGGCATACGCATATCAGATACGATGACGGCAAATTTTTCTCCCCAGCGAACGGCATCAAGACCCGCCTCGCCGCTCTTTGCTACCACCACCTCAAATTCACCAAAAAGATTGCGTTCAATGGCGGCGAGCACATTCGGTTCATCATCCACGCATAGTACCCGAGCGAGGGCAGTATCAGTCATGAAGGGTCTCCTTTATATGAGCAAGCATTCGCTGCCACAGAGGGAGCTGGTTCAGCATGCCTGTTTGTTCAAGATAAACGTGATCGGGTTCGTCGTTGTTCGCCAGCGCGACCGCAACATGTACGGTACCCATGGCGCCGAAAAGATTATTTGCGAAACGGGAAGGCTCAGCGTGTCGGGCAACAATCTCGACGAGATCCTCGGGCAATCCCCACAACGCCAGCAAATAAGCCCCCACCGTAGCGCGGCCCGCAGAGGAAAGGCTCGTGTGTGCATCAGGAAGAAGCTGAGCGATATTGGCGAGCAAGGCGGCTGTTGACTCCAGACCCTGATGGCCGCATATGCGCGCGGCAAGTTGTGAGGCAAGAAAGGCGTTACGTTGTAACGTATTGTCGCAGGGCTGACTATTCTCATCGGCAAAAAATTCGGGGATCTGGATGAGTAAGCTTATCTGCTCCATGCCCAGATGGGTAAGAGCACTCGCGATATCGTGACTCTGTGCGCCGCGTGTGAACCATGCTGAATTCGCAATCTGTATAAATCTGGCCGTCAGCGCGGGATCGCGTCCAACGAGTTCAATGATGCGCTGGATATCGTTATCCGTATCGGAAAGGCACTGTTTGAGTTCGGTGAATATCTCAGGCGCGGCTGGCAGGTGGCTGATATGACCCACGATGTCAATGACCGGCGGATCCCCAATAGCATGACGTCGCGTGAGCGTGTTTTCGATCATCGCTATCAATACCGTGCTGTCACAGGGTTTAGAGACAAATTGGTGAGCGACCTGAAGCATGCGCTGGGTCGATGTAGGTTCTGAATAGCCAGAAAGGATAATCCGAACCGTACCGGGCCAGCGATCGCGAATCCGGGCGAGTAATTCAGCCCCATCCATAAAAGGCATGCGCATATCCGATACCACCACATCCGCCGGAGTCTCTTCAAGCAGGGTAAGCGCTTGCGGACCACTACTTGCGAAGCGACATTCCCAGTCGGGGTTATACATCATGACAGATCTCTCAATGCCCGAGAGGATACGATTTTCGTCGTCGACAAACATGACCTGCATGCCGTTCACCCTTCCTTGCGGCTATAAAGCGGAAATTGCAATATAAACGTTGAACCCACCCCTTCCTCAGACTCGCATCGGATATGCCCCATGTGTTTGTCCACTACCGTCGAGTAAACAATCGCGAGTCCCTGCCCCGTGCCCTTACCCACGGCTTTGGTCGTGAAGAAAGGATCGAAAATACGGTCACGAATGGCGGCGGGTATACCGCTACCATCGTCCTGCACGCGTATTTCCATAACATCGCCATTTTGCCCGGCAGAGATAACAATACGGCCTTTTTCCTTAACACCTTTCTGCAGCGTATCCGCAATCGCATGGGCAGCGTTGACCACCAAATTAAGTATGGCCTGCCCAACCATATCGCGCAGACAGGGCAGCAACGGCAGGTCGTCGCCAAATTCAGTCTCCAGGTCGGCGACATATTTCCATTCATTGCGCGCGACTGTCACGGTTGTACGAATGACTTCACGGATATCGACTGATTCTTTCTCGTTTTGCGAAGGATGAGAAAACTCCTTCATGGCAGCCACAATTTTTGCAATATGGCCAAGCCCTTCCAGAGACTCATCTAACGCAGAGGGGATTTGATTGCGCAAAAAATCAATCCGGGCGCGTTTTAACACCGCGTCGAATGCCTCGATCGTCGGTTCATTACCCAGTTTCGCACGCGCAACCTCAACCACCGCAAGCGCGGCATCAAGTACGTTTGTCAGCGTTAAATGGGCGGTTTTCACAAAACCGACATTGTCTGAAACGTACTGGGTCGGCGTGTTAATTTCATGAGCAATACCTGCGGCAAGCTGACCAATGGATTCCATTTTCTGCGCTTGCAACAGTTGAGCTTGCGTTAAGCGTAATTCGGATAATGCTTTTTCCAGTTCACGCCGCTCGTTCTCAAGTTCCATCGTCTTGCGGGCAACGACTTTCTCCAGACCAATATTTTGCTCCAGAATAGCGAAAGGCGTTGCGTGGCTATGCCTGGCCTCTTGCGCTATGCGACGTTTCAGGACGTCTATTGTTTTATCGCGGGCGAGAAGTTTACGTTCATAATCTGCCTGTGACAGGCCCGCATTGGGTGCCTGAGTAAAAGAAGACATAATTTATCCTCCGATAGCAACACCCGTGAATGTCTGGTTTACGTGCAGTCCATTGTACTGCTCGCCGTAGGTCGAAAAACCAATCACATTATTCTGTCGCATGATATCGCTAATAGGTTGTTCAAGCCCTTCTTCTTCAAACTGGAGACGACGGAGAATACAATCACAACCGATGATGACACGCGGGTCTGGAATTATTTCATTAACCTTTTCAAAAGATTGCCTGAAGGTCTCAATGGGATCTTCCGCTATGCCAATCGAAATAATTAACCCCTCTTCAATGGCGCAATAGCAAGTTAACGAAAAATCATCGTTCCATTTCTGAATAGAGCGTACATAAGGTTCATCGCCGAATGAGAGTACCAGTGGGTTACGAGAAAATATCGTCGGCGTTAACTCGTCCACGCTCAGGCCAAGGGATTCGGCGTAAACTTTTGCCGCAGGTTCGCCATTGATCTCAAAAATAACCCGTTTCTCAGGATCGGCTTCTGTAATCACTAATTCCACGTCGCTGGGAATAAAATGTTGAATTTTGAATGTGGTAAGAGGAGAGCTGGTTTCAATAACCGCAAACACCGCGGCATCTGAAATGAATTTGCCGTTCCCGTCGTAAATAAAGCTTTGCTCAAAGCGCAGATCATCTCCTGCCGATCCTCCGATGATAGGAACATTGCCTATCTGCTGATAAAGATTAGCGACAAGGCGCTCTTCCGCCATCGAAAGCCCATCGACGAGCAACAGACCGAAGCGATTAATATTCGGCCTGGCCTCGCTGTCAAAACGGATTTTTTCAGCCATATCAGCAATAACGGCAGAGTATTCAATTAAGGGATGGATCATAAAAGCGGTAGCCCGAAAATCACCTCCTAAGCCCAGGCCGAGCATCCCGGAATGCTGAAAACCCTCCAGACCAATTTGACCCGAAGAGGTACATCCTATAAGGGTGCATGAAAAGGTTTTTTTTAATTCGCTACCTAAGATTTCAAGATCATAGTCCGGAGAACAAAAAAATAAGATGGTTTCAATATCCTCATGGCCAATCATGCTGGCAAATTCGGCTACGGCCTGGACAGGATCACGTAATTCACTACTTGCATATTTTAAGTTGGCATTCACGGCATATTCTCCGGCTGAGAAAAGCGATAGTGTTTATTTTAAACAGTACATACTCAAAAAGATGCTCGTCTGGATTCAACTGTTGGGGGAGTCATAAATGGCGTCACCAGGCCACCTCTGTATGTCTTACTCAAATAGTTATACATGCATGTCATTTCGCTTCAAAGACGCCCATTAACTTTCTTTTCATGCCGCCGTCTGGATCACTTTTGTTAAGCTTTCATACAAAACCTGCCAATTAACGGACGTCAGTTTTGCGTTCGGCAAAATAGTGCGCCGGCGTGCTGCCCATTGTTTTTTTGAACATGGTGATGAAAGCATTTACCGATTCATACCCCAGGTTTGCCGCCACGTTCTGTACCGAGACGCCGCTTGCCAGCGCCTGTAGGGCAAGAATCAGATGGAGCTGTTGACGCCATCGCCCGAACGTTAGCCCTGTCTCACGCAGCATCAAGCGCGCCAGCGATCGCTCGCTGAGCGCCAGCCGTTTTGCCCATGTTTTAAAGGTGCTGCGATCCTCCGGGTTACTGACCAGCGCATCAGCCATTGCGCGTATTTTGGGATGGGCCGATACAGGCAGACTTAATTTCTGTTGCGGCATTGTGGCTAACTCGTCAAGTGTCACTCTGGTCAGCCTGGCAGCATGACTATCGGGCGGATATTCAATGCCCTCTCGCGTTAGTCGGTCTACCAGTTCTTTAATCAGCGGCGAAATCGCCAACGTGCAACATTTCTCCGGAAGCGCCGTGGCGCCGGGTTCAATAAATAAATAATTAAGATGCGCATTCCAGGTGGCTTTGGCGCTATGAGGGATCCCGCCAGGTATCCATACGGCGCAATTGGGCGGCACTATCCATATGTCATTTTCCGCGCGGCAGATAACCGCGCCATACAGCGCAATGATCAGTTGCCCCTTCCGGTGCGTATGCACCGGTACTTCGGCCTCGTAATCAATAAAATCCAGATGGCGCGCCACTGCCGGCGATGATGTGGCATCCGGGTCAAACAATGTTGTAACGAATTGCGGCTTCATGTGATTGGCAACATTTAGGTATTTTTTGACAGAATAGAGTATTTAATGGCATACGCAAGCCGGTAATAATGCCCGGCATGAACACATTCGCTCTCTATCACTGTCATTTTTTGCGTGTTGTCAGCACGCTGTTACGCCGTGCGGCCTCACCCGCTCTGCTAAACGATGCTAACGCGCTGCTCTATTCGGCAAAGACTTTTACCGCCGCGATGCTCGCCTATTTTATTGCGTTGTCGATAGGCCTTGAGCGCCCGTCGTGGGCAATTATTACCGTATATATTGTTTCGCAAACGTCGGTAAGCGCGTCACTGAGCAGAAGTCTTTATCGTCTGGCCGGGACGGTCGCAGGAGCCGGGGCGACCGTCTTGATCGTGCCGACTTTTGTGAACACGCCGGTGCTTTGCAGCGTGATGCTCACAGGCTGGATAACCTTCTGCCTCTATTTATCCCTCCTTGTACGCACCTCGCGTGCGTATGCTTTTGTATTAGCCGGTTACACCGCAAGCCTGATTGGTTTTCCTGCGGTGTTTGATCCCGGCTCTATTTTTAACATCGCTATTCTTCGCGTGCAGGAGATCATGATAGGTATTTTCTGCGCCGCGCTTATTCACAGGTACGTTTTGCCCGCGCGTATTTCAGGGCTGTTCAACAATAAATTATCGCAGACACTGCGCTCGGCACGGTTGAGGATTGCCGACACCCTGGCAGGCAAACCCGATGAGAATTCAGATAGTCTTCATCTGGCGCTGGCGCTGCAGTTCCTGCAGGGTATCAGCCACCATATCCCTTATGACTTTACCCTTTCGGCGCCGGTCCGCCAGGCAAGAAAAGCCATCCATGACAGGCTGGCACGTCTGTTGATTGTGAATTGTGAATTACGCGACCGCTTACAGGCGCCTGAGGAGATGCCGGTCGATCTGCAGATATTGCTACAGGATGTCCGGACATGGCTTACCGTCGGGGAGGAAAGCCAGCAGAAAATAACCGCTGACACGCTCCAAAAACGCAGTGAGCAGTTGACGGCGTTATACGCTTCGCAGACAGCGACAATTCAGGATGCGATAAGACTCAGTTTTACGCGCCACCTGACCGAGGCCATTGTGCTTTTACAGCAATGCGCACGTCTTTCTAATGCGATTCGTCATGCGAAACCCGCATCGGTGCTACCCGAGGTCAAAGCCGCAAAAGGTTATGTTTTCCACCGTGATCCCCTTAGCGCCGCGCGCACCGCGCTGGGGGCTTTCTCGATAATATTAAGCGGCTGTCTGATTTGGATTTACTCTGCCTGGCCAGATGGCGCAACGGCGGTCTCTGTTCTTGGGGTCTGCTGCACGCTGTTTGCCAGTTTCGACACGCCGGCGCAGCATCTTGTGAAATACATTATTGGCTCCGTCTGGGGTGTGTTGATAAGCCTGCTTTACAGCTTTGTCCTGCTTCCACAAGTTACCGACTTCGCGGTGTTGGTTGCGGTGCTTGCGCCGGCATACTTGCTGGCCGGATCGCTCCAGGCGCGCCCACCGTCTACGTTTATGGCCATGGGTATCACCCTCACACTGCCTATCCTTTGCGAATTAGGTGCGCATTACAGCGGAGACTTCGCCGGTGCCATCAATACGTCGATTGCCTTATTTGCCGCTATCGGCTTTGCCGTCGTCAGCATGAGTTTGCTGCAAACGGTACAGGCAGACGCAGCAATAATCCGCCTGTTGAAACTATGCCGACGTGATATCCGCCGCAGTGTGAAAGGTGTTTTTAGACCCGATGAAATGTACTGGACCAATCTGATGATAGACAGAACAGCCTTATTGCTGCCGCGTTTGCAACGCAGTGAATACGCCTCGGGACAGGTGCTTGAGCAAATGTTGCACTACCTGCGAATTGGTCTCTCTGTCATGCATTTACGTCACTGCTATTCGCGGGCGGAAAGAGATACCGCCAGAGAGATCAATGACCTGCTTTACCAGCTTATCCACACGAAAGACATTTTTGCCTTACGCGAACGTATTGCGTCAACGATTAGCCTCTCTCTGCCTGCGGCAGATGAACCATCGCGCCAGGTGGTTGACAGGCTCGCTGACCTGTACTGCGCGCTACGGGATCGCAACAAGGAACATAAGAATGCTGAATGACATTAATATTGGGGGCGTCTATCTCCCCGGGTTGCTGGTCATTGCGCTCGTTAGCCTGGCCTGCACACTGTTACTGGTGCCGCTTTTCTCTTTCAGCAGGCTCTATTGCCGTTTACCTTGCCGCCCGCTGATTGGTTTATCCATGTATATCGTCACTTTTTTCCTGCTCCTGCAGGATTTTAACGCACTGGGGTTATTTGCATGAAATCGTTCCTCTCTTTGTTGACCCGCTATGCGCTGACACTCAGCGCTGTCGCTGTGTCAGCTATTCTGGCTTTCATGCTGTGGAAGCATTATGCACAAACGCCCTGGACCCGTGATGGCCGGGTTCGTGCTGATGTGGTGCAAATCGCGCCGGATGTCTCAGGGCCAGTTATCAGCGTAGCGGTCAGAGACAATCAGTGGGTTAACCGTGGCGATGTGCTCTACGCCATCGATCCGCACTGGCTGACGCTGGCGTTGCTCAGCGCGCAGGCTGACGTCGATGCTAAACGTCATGAAATGCTGATGCGCCAGGATGCGGCCCGACGCCGTGCGCAGATAAAAGGCATGATATCCGGCGAGGATTTGCAGCAAACGAGCAGCGCGGCGAATGTCGCAACCGCGAATTATCATGGCGCGCTGGCCGCGCTGGAACTGGCAGAGCTCAATCTGTCTCATGCCACCGTTCGGGCGCCGGTTGCTGGGTATGTCACGCATCTCAGGCTTCGCCCTGGTGACTATGCAACTGCCGGAGAAACGAAAGTGGCCATCGTCGATGCTAACAGCTTCTGGGTAGTAGGCTATTTTGAGGAGACGAAGCTGCGCCATATTCGCGTGGGAAATACAGCGCATATTGCGTTGATGGGATTCGAGCCCGTACTGACAGGTCACGTTGAGAGTATCGGGCACGGGATTGGTGATAATAACGATGACACGGGCGGGCTTGGCCTGCCCGAAGTGGAGCCGACATTTAACTGGGTACGACTTGCTCAGCGTGTCCCGGTACGTATTCACATAGATACCTTGCCACAGGGTGTAGAGCTGGTGGCAGGATTATCTGCCAGTATATCCATCGCACCTTAGCCACGCAGGTTATAAATGTTATCCCGTTGGCTACCCCATCGAATATGTGCCGGCCGGTGTTTTCAGTCCAGGGATTGAGGCGATGTAAAAATCATTCCTAAGCAGGTGCCTGGTTTGATTAAAATTGGTACGCTGTTAAAGCTTAATCCCCTTTCCTCCTTAAGGAGCGCCTCATGCCGGAATACTGTTTTTTTAAAAAGGATAAACAGACCGTTGTTCTGAAAAAATCGGAGGAACAACGTGCCGTTGAGTTGACTGAGCAGGGTTATGAAAAACAATTTGAAGAGATCATCGCCGCGAATGAAACACAGGCGCTTGCTCGCTTTGCTGATATTCGCAAGGAAAAGGAAATAGATCAGCATAACTTCCTGGCAGGCGCGATAGCCATGCCTCTTATAGGGATTGTAACGGCCGCGGCGACGTCTCTTTTAACAAAGAAAAAAGACACAAGCAAAACATAACACCCTTGATTACGGAGCAGCGGATTGACGGGCCGCCGTTGTGAATGTTGCGGCCTGCCAAGGGTGATAACGTTTTTCCGTTAACTTCATTGCGATAATATCGACACTCGCGAATGAACAGCGTTAATCTGTTTTATTGCCAGTTCCACGACATCTTTACTGAAAGAAAAATCACCGCTCAGTAAATCAGCAGTGTTAAACCAACGTGCGTCAAAAACATCCGATGCGGCAATCGGTTCTCCTCCCTGCCAGGCACAAATGACCGGGATCAGCAGATAATGGTAGTGAAGCTCTCCGGCTGCGTCGTAATCGAATGCCTCCAGGGGTACATCTTTCGCCAGGCAAATGACCCTCAGCCCGGTCTCCTCTTTTACTTCGCGTATTACCGCCTGTTCCAGGGTTTCGCCTGCCTCGATTTTTCCCCCCGGAAATCCCCAAAAACCTGCGTCCGGTGGGTTAGAACGGCGTACAAGAAGTATACGAGATTCATGAACAATCACCCCCAGAACGGCGGCGACGGGATGTACAGTGTGTGGCATAGCACTCTTTCCTGCGTGTACTGCGCCGGGAGATTGCCGGCGCAGCAGAATTCAATGCGGTTAATTTTTCACCCACTTACTCGCGGGGGCCTGATAGTTACGGAAATACGTCACGACACTTTCGACATCCGTGGAAAACGGTAACATTTCGGCGTAGCGGGCATGCATAAATCCCTCAGCAACCATTTTCTCAACCATCGCCTTTAGCGGATCGTAATAACCATTGATATTAAGGAACGCGCAGGGTTTGTGGTGGATACCAAGCTGTGCCCAGGTCCACTGTTCGAAAATCTCTTCCAGCGTACCGGCTCCGCCAGGCAACGCGATAAAGCCATCCGACAGCGCCGCCATTTTGGTTTTTCGCTCGTGCATATTTTCAACGACGTGAAGTTCACTCAGCCCCTGGTGAGCGATCTCCTTTTCAAACAGCCCGCGTGGCATAACCCCCACCACATGTCCGCCATGCGCCAGGCAGGCATCGGCAACGGCGCCCATCAGGCCAACCTTACCGCCACCGTATACAAGAGAAATGTCAGCCGTCGCGAGGATTTTACCCACATCGCGTGCTGTTTCGATATACAACGGATTTTCCCCGGAAGATGAACCACAAAAAATACCTATCGCTTTCATTACAACACTCCGTTGTTAGTAGAGGCGTTAATCTACCATATCTTTGTGTCAGCTTATTCGCGCTTGCGGGTTGCACATGAACGGTCAGGGCACTGAGGGAATTAAATGCGGAACAGTACCTTCAATAAGCTCAGTTTTTGTTCCGCAATGAATGCGTACACTCGCGTTAACCACTAAGGAGGTACGCATGAATATCAATAGCTGGCTCAATCAACTGTTTCACTCGTTCGCCAAACAACACAAACCAGCATGGCTGCCCCAGCGCCTGTGGTTATCACCGCAGCAGAAGGTCGAGATTATCCGTGAGTTGGTCTGCCCACTGAGTAAAAAGTAAAGCGCCAGATAGGGCTGATGAAAGTAATAAACGATGCGGACACCCCGTAAACAAAGGAGTCAGGGATAAGTCCGCAATTTTCATTCCTCTTTTTCTTCCAGTATACGCTTGATATCATTGAGTTTTGCGGTCTGACGGCGCATTTCCAGTAGGTAGAGCGCTTCATAGGCCTCAATACCAACGAGATTTTGTTCACCCAGCATATCTAAATCCTCTACCAGTAACGCAACCTCTTCCGGTGTAATTTTCGGTCTCATTGTCACTCTCCTTTGGGTTAAACAAGCCTGTTGTGCATCAAAAGATCCACCACCAACGGTAAGTATAACGATAGCAAATCCTTATTACGGCAAAAGCCGCCCGAGAGCGGCTTAGTGCTAAACATACTTGTTTCGGTGTCGCTGGCAATAAAGCAGAAGATAGTCTTCAAATGAGGGCGGTAAATTGAACGTTATCGCCTGTTGCGCCACGTTGATACCGTAGTGTTCAAAGTAATCACTGCGCGTTACATGAAACTGATCAATGAGTAGCAATGGTTTAGGCTCAGCCATCGTGCTTTTTTGCTCGTCAATGACCTTCACTAAATAGGTGTCGGAGTCTGTCGCAATAATGTCATAACGAACAAGGCGATCGCCGGATTCTGCTGACAGGTAGTGCGTTTTTATGGATGAGTAAATCATTGTCTTACCCCTTTCATAAGCGACTCATAAAAAGTATATCCGCTCAATTCAGGAGTGAGATCTCAGCATTCACATTTCTGCCAAAGCGTTTATCCAGACCAAATGTGGCATAAATATGACCGCCGCTATTTATTGACAGGAACAGGATAAAAATAAACGGACCCGCCAAGCTAAGCAGGCCATGATCAAACACATTTAACCTTTATCCGTTAAGGCAAGGGGGCCGCCAACGATTTCCACATCAAAATCATGACAGATCTCAAACCCTTCCGTAAGGCGCCAGACACCGGTCATTATTTTTCCTGTATCCATATCTTCAACTTTATCGTGGGTATAGTAAGCCATCTGCACAATACCCTGGTGCTGGATCCAGTAATAACCCTCTTTCATGGGGACGCTCTGCGAGTAATTCGTCGGGATGAGTGCTATGCAAGTTCACTCAATATGTACGGCAAAAGAGAAAGACTCAGTAAGAAGAAAGGAGTCTTGCAAGGTGTAGAAACCGTGATGCCGGGTGCCTCCCGGTGTTCCTGACGGTCAGCCAGAAACGCATTCGCTATTCACGACTTGCATGGTGTTAAGACCGGCCCCGCCGCTGAGGGGGATTCATCACGTCATAACTGTTGCTTGTCGGCTTGCCAGACCAGACCATTTAAGTTTAGTCGCACCGGGTATGTTTTACTAGTCTGGCTCTCCGCTTGTGTGCGCCATAATGAATTAATGCAAAGTAAACATATTCTTAACTAAAAAATTGATTCTGGATAGCGAAAAAACTCAACTTATTCCCCACCAGGCCGTTAATATAAATATGGGATAAAAAGTGAATGCAGATAGCCTGTCTGCCCGAGGAGAGAAAATGCCGAAAATTTCTTTTGATCCTGAGTCCGGTGAACATAAAGTCATTGGTGTAATCACAACCGTCAATGTCAAACATGGCGGTTCCCTCTTTATCACTGAGACAGAAAATGCCGGTGTAACGACAACAACCGTCGAGTTTAATAACGGGGGGTACGTTTCTTCTACGCCAAAAGCCGAGGGATTACGTGTCGCCAGCAAAGATGTACTGATTACCTATACTGACGATCCGAACAATAAAGGCGGCGTCACAATGAATGTGACAATGGACGAGAGCGTCAAATAAATGTCTGGATTTTTTACAATGAAAGCGTCGCTTTCAGGTCGTACGGCGACGCTTTAACGACTATTTATGCATGTCCCCTCTGACTGCCTGAGAAACTGGCCTGTTCCCCCGTTTTTACATCGCTCTGACCATACCGCCAAATCCTCTTTTTTAACAAATATGACCATTTCCTTCGTCATGGAAACCATGAAGCTCAGGCATTGAAAGTGCCAACACACTTACATTTCTGTTGAATATTTAGCTGACCGAATTGCATTTTTCGCAAAACGCTTTCACTTTCATTTTAAAGGTTTCAAGGTCATCTTGCTCTGCAAGCAATATGATATTTCCGCAGAGATTATTGATTTGTTCCCGGTGGGCATCCGTCAGTTTTTGCAATGCGACAGGCTGCAGAATGATAGCCGAGATATTTATTAATTTTTCGCCGGACCGTTCAGATATCGCCATGATAGCGTCAGGAAAGTATCCTGGCGCACCGGCCATTACGCTGTTTATAATCAAGAAAAAATAGTCCATCGCGCACTCCCTCTCTTGAACAGGTTTTAGTACGGATTACTTTTATCGAATTGCCCGGCAGTAACGCGGCATTGATATTATCAGCATAGTATGGCGCTAATTAACAAGCGTAAAATATTGGGAAGACGATCCAGATTAAAAAATCGCAATGATCCGACCATTGTGATCTCAGCAACAAGGTGATCGTGGTGAAATTCGACGGCACAGGCTAAGGGCCGTCGAACCAGAGCGGTAGGCGTTATGAGCGTACGGCGCTTTCTTGTGTCGCCTGTTTTGCCAATGTACGCGCCAGAATTGAAGAATATAACGGTTTTCCGCCGAGAAATTGCGCGAGTAATGTCGCACCAAGGCAGGTAATAATCATGGGAAGTATTAACTGATAATTATCTGTCATTTCCAGGACCAGGACGATCCCTGTCAGCGGAGCACGAACGGACGCAGCAAAGAGTGCCCCCATTCCAGCAATCGCAAACGTACCAGCCTCAAGCCCATAGGCCGGAAATAAATCCGCCACGCCAACACCGTAGGCGGTACCCAGCACAGTGCCCAAAGCCAGCATTGGCGCAAAAATTCCGCCAGGCGCCCCGGAGCAGAAACACAGCAGTGTTGTCAGCAAACGGACCAGAAACATCACAATCAACGCATAAAAGGTATAACCCCCGTGGGCAGCGTCGGGGATCAGCTCAAAACCGCCACCGGCACCAGGCGCATAAAGGAGCGCAAGAATGCCGCAACCGCCGCCAATACATCCCCCAATCAGCAGAGTACGTCCCGTTCGCCCGGCATAGATATGCTGAAAACCGTCCTGAAAAAGAAACACGAGGCGATTGAATAACACACCGACGAGACCAAATAACATCCCCAGCACCAGATAAAGCCACAATGTATTGACCGGCGCATTGGATAGCTGTCCTACAGCAATGACCGGGCTTTCGCCATTAAATATGCGAAAGACGATGCTGGCCATGATCACACCAATAAAAACGGCTTTAATGGAAATAAGGTTGTAGCGAAATTGTGGTCTCATCTCTTCAAGAATAAAGAGAATACCGGCCAGCGGGGCATTAAACGCGGCGGCCAGACCGGCGGCAGCCCCCGTTGCCAGTAGTGAATGGCGAGCCTCGCCATGCTGTATCCGCAGCAGGTCAGTGACCATTCGGCCAATATTACCGCCGAGTTGAACGGTTGGCCCTTCTCTGCCCAGCACCATACCTGCTCCGAGTGTTCCCATGCCGCCAAAAAACTTCACGGGTATGACTCGCCACCAGCGTACAGGACGTAACTCTTCCAGCGCACCTTCGATTTCCGGAATACCTGAACCCGACGCCTCAGGCGCAAAACGTCTGACGAGAAGATAACCGAGCATCGCCAACAGCCCGGAGATGAGAAAAGCCAGAACCCAAAGCGACCACCCGCTTATGTTTGCCTGATGCAAAAAGGTTGTTCGCCAGTGCTGCACGGCATTCACGGCGCGAAAGAACGCAACGCCAACAAGCCCGACGAGGGTACCGACAATGGCGGCAGAAATTAATACTGCAACAGGCGTGCGGTCACGGTACAGCAACGCTTTAAACATGCTTTTGCGTGCCAGTTCCGTTTCAGGAACCTGCACATCGGATGAACCAGGAAAAATCATTATTAGCTATGTCATCTACCAACAAGGAGGGAGATTTTAACGCACCTTGCGTAGAATAAACAAAAACGATGTCGTTACAGGACGTATCACCGCCATAAAAGCATCGCATTGAGCGAGTAATAATGCCCTGTCATGTTGATGTCATGCCTCTGTCGTGCACAAGTCGTGTTGTTCTCTTCTGTCTTTGCACATACTTCTGCCGGACAAAACATTCCGACAGGAGAATAACCGTGACCATTTTCGGCATCATTAGTCACACACCTTTCTGGGTATGGATACTTTTTTTCTTTCTTATTCTGCGGGGTTATGCCGCACTCTCAGCGCGAGAGATGAATATCAGTCAATTATTTATTTTACCGCTGCTCTTTCTGATATGGGGTGTATGGGGTTTAAAGGAAGCATTTAATTTTAATGTTGCATCTCTAATGGGGATGTCAATCGGCCTTGGGTTTGGTATTCTGGCTGGGTGGCAGTTGTGGAAAAACCAGCCTCGTTTAAAAAACAAACCACACAGTGAAAAGATTATTCGGGCGGGCACACCGCTGACGCTGATCTTTATTATCATCGCCTTCGCCTCGAAATATTGTCTGCTCGTTTGGTTATCTTTGCATCCTGAGACGCATCCTGCTGCACAATTCAGCGCCTTGTTCGGCGTTATTACCGGCCTCGTTGATGGCGTGTTCTGGGGTGGGACACTGAATCTGTTTTTCTCATGGCGCAAACTGTCACCCCATGTACGAGGCGCTTAAGCCGATTCCTGGGCGGTCTGGTACCCATTATGCGGCCTGCTGTATTTATAGCAGGCCCCGTAACCTATTTACTTCTCACCGTTGCGTACCAGCTTATTCCAAGCCTCTACAAGATGCGTCTGCGAAACATAGCGGTCTGCGACAAAAGAGATGGCACCGCACTTACCATTGCTAAACGTGACAAAGGCAATCTCTATGGCCAGACTTTTTACAACCGCCCCCGGGTAGATACAATTAATCTTACGTTCATACGGCCTGACGTCGATTAATTCAGCCGGTTTATCTTTGATAAATAAAAGAACTTTCCTCATCTTGCATTCACATTGATAAACATGTACCTGAGTGGAATGTAATTATTACATCACACTGGCGGGTATATTAATTTCAGGAATAATCCGAGCGCAAATGATGCTCATCAAAATGACTCATCTTCCAGATTTGAATTGCTTTCCCGTTTACAAACGGAAGAAAGCAAATAAAATACAACCAGCAGAATCAGTCAGCAGGGTTTAAATAATCAAATATCCAAATCCATGCGCCCATCGTCTAACGATAGCTATACATGATGAATTATCACATTAAAAAATTATTTCATTATCAACTATGTCGTTTGAATCACATTGTGCTGCCTCCGCTTGCGCTTCGGTTTAACGAATACGTAATAACCATACGAAAAAAAACCGGGAATTTTCCCGGTTTTTTCTTTCATAGCCTACTCGCTCAGGCCTCGGTTTTTCAGCATCGGTTCAATCTGCGGATCATGACCGCGCCACTGGCGATAAAGTTCAGCTAAATCAGTACTATTGCCACGCGACAAAATCGCTTCGCGGAATCTTTGCCCGTTTTCACGGGATAAGCCGCCCTGCTCCACAAACCACTGGAAGCCATCATCCGCCAGCATTTGCGTCCACAGATAGGCGTAATAACCCGCTGCGTAACCACCCCCGAAGATATGGGCGAAATAGCTGCTGCGATAACGGGGCGGTACCGCGCTGATATCAAGCCCTTCGTGGCGAATCGCCTGCGCCTCAAAGGTATCGACATCACTGACCTGGGTAGCACCATCCAGACTGTGCCAGTTCATATCCAATAGTGCCGCACTGAGCAACTCGGTCATGTCATAACCTTTATTGAACTGGGTACTGCGCAACATTTTATCGCGCAGCGCTTCCGGCATCGGTTCGCCGGTCTGATAATGGCGCGCAAAACGCGTGAACACCTGCGGATGGCTTGCCCAGTGCTCATTAATCTGTGACGGGAATTCAACGAAATCGCGCGGCGTATTGGTACCGGAAAGAGTGGCATAGCGCTGGCGGGCGAACAAACCATGCAGCGTATGACCAAACTCATGAAAGAGCGTAATGACATCATCCCACGATAACAACGCTGCCTGCCCGGCTGCTGGTTTCTGGTAATTGCAGACATTGTAAATAACCGGTTTGGTGGAAAGCAGCGTCGATTGCTCGATGAAATTCCCCATCCATGCGCCGCCGCTCTTTGAGTCGCGGGCGAAGAAATCGCCGTAAAACAGTGCCAGCCCTTCATCATTCTGGTCAAAAATTTCCCAGACTCGCACGTCCGGGTGGTAAACAGGGATATCAGTACGCTCAACGAAGCGAATGCCAAAGAGCCGGTTCGCGGCAAAGAATACCCCTTCATTCAGTACCGTGTTGAGCGCAAAATAAGGGGCTACCTGCGATTCGTCGAGATCGTATTTAGCGCGTCTTACCTGCTCGGCATACCATGACCAGTCCCAGGCCTGCGCGGTGAAGCCCCCCTGCTGTTCATCGATGACCAGCTGAATATCTGCCAGTTCACGTTCAGCGCGGGCGCGAGCCGCCGGGGCAATACCGCGCATAAAATCAAATGCAGCCTGCGGAGAGCCTGCCATCTGATCCGCCATTTTCCAGCTGGCGTAATCCGCAAAACCCAGCAATGATGCCTGTTGCGCACGCAATTGCGCCAACCTTAAGACTATTGCGCGCGTGTCATTCGCATCCCCCTGCGAAGTACGTAACCAACCGGCAGTAAAGAGATTTTCGCGCGTTTGACGGTCCCGCAACGCGGCCAGAGCCGGTTGCTGCGTCGTGTTTAATAGCGAAAGTAGCCAGCGATCGGTCAACCCTTTTTCTCGCGCGGCATCCGCGGCGGCGGCGATAGCGTCATCGCTCAGTCCGTCGAGTTGGTGAAGATAATCCACCACCAGGCCACCGGCTTTGTCTGCCGCCAGCAAACGTTGGTTAAACTGGCTGGTGAGCGTCGCCGCCTCAGTATTTAATGCTTTCAGCGCAGCTTTATCGTCAGCGGAAAGCGTCGCGCCCGCCAGCATAAAACGCTGGTACATGACCTCAACCAGGCGTAACGACTCATCATCAAGACCGGCTGATTCCCGATTGCGCCAGACAGATTCAACACGCGCAAACAGCGCGTCGTTGAGATAAATATCATTTGCCAGTTGCGCCAGTTCAGCGGAAAACGCTTCGTCCAGCTGCTGTAGAAAATCATTGGTATGCGCGGAGGTCATTGCGAAAAAGACACTGGTCACTCGCGTCAACAGCTCACCACTGCACTCCAGCGGCAACAGGGTATTATCGAACGTAGCGGGAGCCGGATTTTGCGCAATGGCGGTCACCTCAGCCCGTTTTTCCTCAACCCCTCGATCAAATGCGGGGCGATAGTGATCCTGGTGGATAAGATCGAAGCGCGGCGCCTGATACGGCAGCGCACTGACATCGAAGAAAGGATTCGTTACCGACATATTTTACTCCTGAATGCGGTTAGTTACCCCAGACCAGACATCCAAGGTATGGGCTGTGATGATCTATCAGTAGCACAAAGTGAAGATTTTTTGCCAGGCTTAACTTAGGTTACCGCCACTGAGCGGTGCGTGCTATCGTAATACACCACAAAAAGCGTTGAGGAACAGCAAGATGATAATTTTGGTTACCGGGGCAACAGCGGGTTTTGGCGAGAGTATCACACGTCGTTTTATCGAAAATGGACACAAAGTCATTGCCACAGGCCGCCGTCAGGAACGCCTGCAAGAACTGAAAGATCAACTGGGCGATAGTCTGTTTACCGCGCAAGTCGATGTGCGTAACCGTGCGGCCATTGAAGAGATGCTGGCAAATTTGCCTGCTGAATGGAAAGAAATTGACGTACTGGTGAATAACGCCGGGTTAGCGCTGGGACTCGAACCTGCCCATAAAGCCAATGTGGATGACTGGGAAACCATGATCGATACCAACAACAAAGGTCTGGTGTATATGACCCGGGCAGTGTTGCCGGGTATGGTCGAGCGTAATCGCGGTCATATCATCAACATCGGCTCGACGGCGGGGAACTGGCCGTATGCTGGTGGCAATGTCTATGGCGCCACCAAAGCCTTTGTGCGGCAGTTCAGCCTGAATCTACGCACCGACCTTAACGGTACCGCCGTTCGCGTGACCAATATCGAACCGGGACTGGTAGGCGGTACAGAGTTCTCTAATGTACGTTTTAAAGGCGATGACGCAAAAGCCGAAAAGACCTATGAAAACACCAACGCCCTGACGCCGGAAGATGTTACCGAAGCGGTCTGGTGGGTGGCTACGCTGCCAAAACACGTCAATATCAATACTCTGGAGATGATGCCCGTCAGCCAGACCTACGCGGGTCTGAGCGTCCATCGCGCTGGCTAATTTTCCCGCCCCGGCCTGCGGGCCGGGTATGGGAACGGCGTCTATTTAATGGTATGGTAGATGGGTTAACCTCTTAAAAAGTAAGTGCGAATGATCGTTGAAACCCAGCTCAACCCGACGCAACCCGTCAACCAGCAAATCTACCGTATTCTCCGTCGGGATATCGTTCATTGCCTGATTCCGCCGGGTACGCCGCTTTCTGAAAAAGAAGTGTCGATCCGTTTTGACGTTTCACGTCAGCCCGTGCGCGAAGCCTTTATCAAGCTGGCGGAAAACGGTCTTATTCAAATCCGCCCCCAGCGCGGCAGCTATGTGAATAAAATATCCCTGGCTCAGGTCCGCAATGGCTGCTTCGTCCGACAGGCCATTGAGTGTGCGGTCGCTCGCCGCGCCGCCGGGATGATGACGGATAGCTATTGTTATCAGCTGGAGCAAAATCTTAATCAGCAGCGCACCGCCATCGAGCGCAAACAGTTGAATGATTTCTTCCAGTTGGATGATGAATTTCACCAGAAACTCGCGCAAATTGCCGATTGTCAGCTTGCCTGGGACACGATTGAAAACCTGAAAGCGACCATGGATCGTGTACGCTATATGAGTCTCGACCATGTATCTCCCCCGGAAATGTTGCTGCGCCAGCATCAGGATATTTTTGATGCGCTGGAAAAAAGAGACGCCGATGCGGTGGATAACGCCATGACACGCCACCTGCAGGAAATCAGCGGTTCTGTGAAACTCATCAGTCAGGAAAATCGCGACTGGTTTAGTGAAGAGTAATTCCCCTCCTCCTGTTTCGTTTTTAAAACGTCGTGCTGTTTTTACCCACTAAAAAGTGTGACGTTGATCAAAAACAAAAAATCATCTGAGCAAAAGCGTTTTCATAAGGCGTCCGTGACGGGGACGCCTTGCCCCGGCATGTTTTGCGGATGATAAAAGGAGAAACCACCATGATGACTTATGATCGTAACCGTAATGCAATCACCACCGGCAGCCGCGTCATGATTAATGGCACAGGTCGTACCGGGAAAATTGTCGCTATCCATGCCGATGGACTGACGCCAGCTCAGCTGCGTCGTAGCAAAACGGTAGAAGTGGAAGGTTGTGAAGGCCAGTTCGAACCTGTTGAACTGATTCGCCTTGGCCTGCACTAATGGTGTTATGCCGCCTGAGGGCGGCATTTAGATCAGAATTTCGCCGCGTACTGCGCCACCGTCGCTTTCGCTCCATTTGCCAGCAGTGCCTGATAGGCGCGTGTTACCTGCTCAACAAAAGTCTCATCTTTCGGCAGTTCAGTACCAAAAATCGCTTCAATACCCAGCAGTGCGTTAACGCGAGCGTCCCCTTCTGCGCTGCTCGCCACAGCGTTCTGAATCACAGCCAGCAGCGGATCGCTGACTTCAATCGCATTACCTTGCTCATCCACGCCGCCCACATAACGCATCCAGCCGGCAACACCCAGCGCAAGCAGATCAAAGGGATGACCATGCACACGATGCCAGCGCACGGAATCCAGCATACGCTGCGGCAGTTTCTGGCTACCGTCCATTGCAATCTGCCAGGTACGGTGACGCAGAGCCGGGTTGCTGTAACGGGCAATCAGCAGATCGGCATAATGTGCCAGGTCTACCCCTTTCACTTTCAGCGTCGGCGCTTGTTCCTGCAACATCAGCGCATGAGCGGCGCGACGGTAGTT
Organism: Phytobacter ursingii; assembly: GCA_901456055.1. Classification (GTDB taxonomy): domain Bacteria; phylum Pseudomonadota; class Gammaproteobacteria; order Enterobacterales; family Enterobacteriaceae; genus Phytobacter; species Phytobacter ursingii. The sequence goes on along the minus strand of CABDWT010000016.1, from coordinate 761,928 downwards.
ATCATCTTCCATGCACTCATTGATGTGCTGGTATCCGGCCAGATAGCCCAGGTACGCGAGGAAAGAGTGACTGCCATTGAGCATACGCAGTTTCATCTCTTCAAACGGCACCACGTCAGAGACAAGCTCGGCCCCGGCTTTTTCCCATTGCGGGCGACCTGCCACAAAGTTATCTTCGATAACCCATTGACGGAACGGCTCACAAGCCACACCCGCCGGATCGCGCACACCCGTCAGCTGTTCAATTTTATCCAGCGTATCCGCCGTCACAGCGGGAACAATACGGTCCACCATGGTTGACGGAAACGTCACATTCGCTTCAATCCAGTCGGCGAGCTCTGCATTTACTGCGCGGGCATAGGCGCAAATGACATTACGTGTTACATGGCCATTTTCCGGCATGTTATCGCAGGACATCACGGTGAAGGCGCCCAGCCCTTTCGCTTTACGACGCGCCAGTGCTTCAACAATTACCCCGGCGGCAGATTTCGGTTGTTGCGGGTGTTGTAAATCAGCGGCGATAAACGGGTGATCGAGCATCAATTGCCCGGTAGCCGGCGAGTGGCAGTAACCCTTTTCCGTAATCGTCAGCGACACAATCGCCACCTGCGGTTCGCACATTGCCGCGAGAACCGTTTCCAGACCATCAACCTGAGCATGCAGTGCACGTTTTGCGACGCCAACAACACGCGCAGTCCAGGCATCAGCCGACATTTCCGCCACAGTATAGAGATTATCCTGTGCTTTCAGATCGGCAATTTGCTGCTCACCGCCAATCAGGTTGACCTCACAATATCCCCAGTCGCTGCCATGTTCTGCAGCCAGAATATCGGCATAAACGGACTGGTGTGCGCGATGGAACGCACCGAATCCCAGGTGCACAATGCGAGAGACAAGACGTTGACGGTCGTATGCCGGAACTACGGCATTCGCCTTTAACAGCTGATTTTCCATGGTTTTACTCATTTGATAGTTAAAAATCGCTTCATTGCGGTAAGTGACATCATCATGTTGTAAACCATCTCATTTGATTGGTATGACATCTTTGATTCAGGTCAACTACCATACAAGAAGGATGAGGTTTTGTAGTTCGTTTTTAATGAATTGTCACCTCCAGCGAGGAGGTGACAAAAGAAGGTCAGTTAGTCCTATCTTTAATTATCAGTGTTGTCCCCACTGCTGGTACTCCCCCTGGCGTCGGCGTGGGGCGGTTTCAGGCATCAGCGCAAGTCCAATGACTGAAATAACACCCAATACGATGACATACGCCGCCATACCGTAATAATGCCCACCCGTCATCTGCAGGATTTTCACCGCAACCAGCCCCAGCACACCGCTACCGATCAGTGAGCCGACCTGCCAGATCAGGGCGATACCGCTGCAACGGATATGTGTCGGGAACAATTCCGGGAAGAACGAGGCCTGGGGGGCGTAACACATGCTGTGGCCAAACGTAATAACCATCACCATCGCTATCTGCGTCAGCCAATAGCTGTCCTGATTGATTGCGAGGAAGAACGGAATAATGGCGATCACTTGTAATAATGCTCCGGTGATATAAACCGGTTTGCGGCCAATTTTGTCGCTTAACGCCCCCATCGCCGGAATGGCAATAATTTCCAACAGTACAGCGACGATCATGGCATCCATCAGAATATTGGCGCTTAAGTTATTCGCTTTACCGTAAGCCAGCACAATCACGGTAAACATGGCAAAGGTACAGGCTTCGATTAATTTTGCGCACACCCCTTTCACCACAATGCCCGGATAATGACGGATGACTTCGACAACCGGGCGGGATTCAACCGCTTTGGTTTCGCGAATTTTGGCGAACACCGGTGACTCATCAATACGTAAGCGAATAAACAGGCCAACGATCACCAACAATGCGCTCAGCAGGAATGGAATACGCCAGCCGTAATCCATCATCGCCTCAGGCGAGAGAACGCCGTTGAGTAAAGCAAAGAGCGCCATCGGCAACAAAAAGCCGGCCGGCGCGCCAATTTGTACCCAGCTCGCAAAAAAGCCCCTGCGTACCGGTACGGAGTATTCAGCGGTCATTAATACCGCCCCCGCCTGTTCTCCCCCGACGCCAAAACCTTGTAATACGCGGATCAGGATGAGTAATACCGGCGCCCAGATACCAATTTTTTCATACGTCGGCAATAAGCCGATGCAAAATGTCCCCAGTCCCACAATTAAGATGGTGATGACCAGGGCTTTTTTACGCCCGACTTTATCACCGATATGACCAAAGACGATGCCGCCCAACGGACGGGCTAAAAAACCGACCGCATAGGTGGCAAATGCCGCCAGGGTACTAATAAGGGGATCGCTGCTGGGGAAAAAGAGATGACCAAAAAACAGAACGGCCGCCGTGCCGTAAGCGAAGAAATCATAATATTCCGCCGCAGTACCGATCGCCGACGCAGTGGCGACACGTTTGATTACAAGCGTGTTGTCTGTTGCGTTTTTGATATCCACTGAACTAACCATAATTATATTCCCGAGTAAGAGAGTTATTATTTAATGAACGGCTATGTCAACGAGCGTTATTACCAGTTCCATAACGTGCCATCTTCCAGCCGGGCAACCGGCAGACAGGCAGGGTCATAGGGGTATTTCGCCGCCAGTTTTTCGTCAAACTCGATGCCGAGTCCGGGTCTGTCGCCTGGATGCATATAGCCGTTATCAAAGCGCCAGCTATGCGGGAAGACCTCAAGCATTTGCTCTGAGTAACCCATGTATTCCTGAACACCGAAGTTCGGCACCCACAGATCAAAATGCAGCGCCGCTGCGTGGCAAATGGGTGAAAGATCGGACGGGCCATGCGAGCCAGTACGCACCTGATAGAGTGAAGCGAAATCAGCGATACGACGCATACCGGTAATGCCGCCCGCATGGGTAATCGTGGTACGGATATAGTCGATAAGCTGCTCTTCGATAAGCTGCTTGCAGTCCCAGATGCTATTGAAGACTTCGCCAACGGCGATTGGCGTAACGGTATGCTGGCGAATCAGACGGAAGCACTCCTGGTTTTCCGCGGGTGTCGGGTCTTCCATCCAGAACATGCGGAACGCTTCAATGCTTTTGCCAAAGCGCGCGGCCTCAATGGGCGTCAGACGGTGATGCATGTCATGCAACAAATGTTCATTGAAACCGAATTTACTGCGCACGGCATCGAACAGTTTCGGGGTGAAATCGAGGTACTTTTCGGTGGACCACAGTTGTTCTTCCGGCCACAGACCTTTGGTTGCCGGTTCGTAGGCCAGACCTTTGCCTTTCGCCATACCGTAGGTGGTTTTCATTCCCGGTACGCCGCACTGCACGCGAATCGCTTTAAAGCCCATCTCTTTATGCCGCGCGTAGTCTTCCAGCACATCATCAATAGTGTGACCGGTCGTGTGGCAATAGACCATCACCCCGTCGCGAGAGGCGCCGCCCAGCAGCTGATACAACGGCATGTTGGCGGCTTTGGCCTTGATATCCCACAATGCCATGTCCACTGCGGATATCGCCGACATAGTCACCGGGCCACGGCGCCAGTACGCACCTTTATAGAAGAACTGCCAGATATCTTCGATGCGATGTGCATCTCGCCCCACTAACTGCGGGCAAAGATGATCTTTCAAATATGACGCTACGGAGAGTTCGCGGCCATTAAGGGTGGCATCGCCGAGTCCAACAATGCCTTCATCGGTGGTGATTTTGACGGTAACGAAATTACGCCCCGGACAGGTGACAAAGACCTCAGCTCCAACAATTTTCATTTCTTATTCCTTGCCTCTTACATTGCGATGCAGGGAATTTACGCAACTGAACTACTACCATACAAGTATAATGATCAAAAAAGCCGCGACCGATCACAAAACAGGCGCTCAGGCGCGCCCCCACCCGGCAACGATAATCAGCATGCCGCAAAGGGCAATGGCGGCCCCCATCCAGTCATACAGGCTGAGCTTCACCCCATCGACCACCCGTAGCCAGAGTAAGGCGGTGCAGACATATACCCCGCCGTAAGCGGCATACACTCTTCCACTGGCGGCAGGATGCAGTGTCAGCAGCCAGACAAAAAGCGCCAGCGCTGCCGCAGCCGGAAGCAGTAACAACGGTGTAGCGCCCCGTTTCAACCACAGCCAGGGTAAAAAGCAGCCAACGATTTCACATACGGCGGTCAGAAAGTAAAGCAGGGTTGTTTTGATCATCTCTCGCGTTTTCATTATGTCGTGGTTGAACTATCTTAACGGATAACCCACTAATATGTGGACACCCGGCAGGGTATGCGCCCAGGGATGAATCGAGTAGAATCGCTCTGTAGCTTATAGATCCCCTCAAGAAGGAAATTGCAATGAACATTTCACTGAGCAAACGCCTGTGCCTGACGGCAATGCTGACGCTGGGTGCCATCGTGTACACCGCCAGCGCCCCAGCGCAGACCAATAAGTTAGTGATTGAATCCGGCGACAGCGCACAAAGCCGCCAGCAAGCAGCCATGGAAAAAGAACAGTGGGATGACACTCGTTCGCTGCGCCACAAAGTCAACAAACGCGTGGAAAAAGAGTGGGATAAAACTGACGTCGCCTTTGACGCCCAGGATAACTGCCACAAAAGCGCCAACGTGAATGCATACTGGGAACCCAACACCCTGCGCTGCCTTGACCGCCGCACCGGCCGTCAGATTACGCCGTAACCCCCTTTCGTACCCCGGGCGTTAACCAACGCCCGCCTTCGCGTTGTTAAAAGGATTTCATATGACCGACGTTGCTCATGTCAAACTTCGCCCGCTCGAACGTGAAGATTTGCGTTTTGTGCATCAACTGGATAACAATGCCAGCGTCATGCGTTACTGGTTCGAAGAACCGTATGAAGCCTTTGTCGAGCTGTCAGATTTATATGACAAGCATATTCACGATCAGAGCGAACGCCGTTTTGTGGTGGAATGTAATGGTGATAAAGCCGGTCTGGTCGAACTGGTTGAGATTAACCACGTCCACCGCCGGGCCGAATTCCAGATAATCATCTCGCCTGAGCATCAGGGAAAAGGCCTCGCCACCCGCGCGGCAAAACTGGCGATGGACTACGGCTTTACGGTATTAAATCTGTATAAGCTCTATCTGATCGTGGATAAAGAGAATGAGAAAGCCATCCACATCTACCGCAAACTCGGGTTTATGGTGGAAGGCGAATTGATTCACGAATTTTTTATTAACGGTGAGTACCGTAATACCATCCGGATGCGCATTTTCCAGCAGCAATACCTGGAAAACCATAAAAGCAGCGGCGGGACCTTACTGAAGCCCACCGCGCAATAAGCGCGGCGGTCAACGCCATCAATAGTATTCGATGGTGTTCTTAATGCTGTATTTCTTCGCAACAGAAGGCGTCACGCTCGTATCGACAATCTCTAACTGGCAGGCTACCGGATTATCATGCTTGTCGTACTCGCAGCTCTGTTTGACATTACCCAGTGGTTTATCGTTCAGCGTGCTGACCGACGTGTAATCAAGCTTCTTACCTTTTATATTCGACGGGGTCGAGATAACTGACAGATGCATATCTTTCGAGGTTGTTGATTTCCCCAGCGGATAGCCTTCGTCGTCGTAGCGGTAGTTCACTTCTACATCTTTGCCGTGTGCGGAAGAGATAAAGCCGCGCTCATCCGTCTCCCAGGTCAGACCAGCGCTGGGGAATTCCGCCAGCTGGCATTTCCCTTGCAGACGCAGACGCTTTTCCTGCGTGTCGGCATCAAGGTAATAGTTGGCATTCAACACCAGCGAAACCCCGGTATTGTTTTCCAGGTCGTGCAATTCCAGTGAATCGAAACACCCTTCTTTGGACATCGTACCGCTGACGCGCTTCGATACCTCACCTTTCTCATTCAGTAACGTCTGGCTGAAATATTTTACTGGACCGCGTAGTGGGTCAAAATCGAATTCATTCGAAAAACTCGCCATCTCCGGCGTAAAAGATACAGGTCCTTTGTTATCATCGCAGCCCGCCAGCGTGGCGACCAGAGCGATGAGTATCATTTGTTTTTTCAATAGGTTCACCCAAATTTCACAATGCGTTGCGCTTATCTTAGCAAATCTTGTAATTATTCGGGCAGTGGGAATCTCATTTCGTCACAGAAAGAGGGGTTTTACCCCCGATGCCCGGCAAAGCCAGATCCCTGGTTTAGCGTTACCACCCCGGCAAAAGTGTCCAGCATCAGGATGGATATCGACAACGCCGATTTCACCAAAGAACCTTTCGACTGCGCCATGCTGCCTGGTAACGGACATTTCGGTGCGGGAACGCGCTATTTACATCTGTTTGATGAATGGTCGCTCCCCCTTTGTGCCCCGGATTTGCTTGAAAGACGCGCGATAATCTGTCGTCCTGCGAGCTTATCCCCCTCACGCGAACGACGGGACTGACAGCGATGGGGGACATGGCGTTACGATTGGCGATTTTCTGCTCATCCAGACCGCGATGGATCAACACCTTCTCGCCCCACCGTTCCCACTGGCGATCGGTACTGGCGAGGGTTTTTACCTGGTGTGACCTGCTGATTCGGCACGGCAAAACAATATTGATAAGCTTGCCCGTTTTCTACAGAAAATATACCACGCTATATATTTTATAATATAGCGATGCAAAACTAAGATAATGCGCATTCCTGTTTTATGCTGATTTCGCTTAGCCTTATATTTCAGTTGCTACGCATTTAACGTTATTAATGTAGAAGGAGTCGCAAATGAAACATTCGCTCTGGTTAGCTGCACTTTTATTCCTCGGCTCGGCATCCGCTTACGCCGCGCCGGATTCCTGCGAAAGAGTAAAAAACGATATACAACAACGAATTATAAATAACGGCGTACCAGAAACAGACTTTACGCTCACCATCGAACCTAACGATCAAAGTAGCGCGTCGGGAGCCCAGGTAGTGGGTCATTGCAGTAATGACAACTGGAAAATTGTTTATACCCGCACCCGGGGTAGCGCGAATTCACAATCTGGTGAAATATCGCCGCAAGAGAGTGACAAACCCGCCGCGCAATAAATTCATTTCCCTGCAAAAATAATGGGGATTAGCCCTCTTCTTGATCCCCATTAAGATCCCTCTACCTCTTCTTAAGTAACATCACTCCTATTGTTAGCCTGCTCGTAATTTCGGTGGGTAATATTTTTCTATTATAAGCTATAACGGAGTGAGCTATGTCCATTATTGAGAGTGGTGGCGGGATCAGCCGACGAACACTCGTTAAATCCACCGCGCTGGGTTCGCTGGCGCTGGCGGCAGGCAGTTTTTCTCTTCCTTTTGGCATGCGCGCCGCGGCGGCTGCGGTTCAAAGCGCCCTGCAACCCGCCGAAGATAAAGTGGTATGGGGCGCGTGCTCCGTGAACTGTGGTAGTCGCTGTGCGTTACGCTCACATGTACGCGATAACGAAGTCTACTGGGTCGAGACAGATAATACCGGGGAGGATGTTTACGGTAATCATCAGGTTCGTGCCTGCCTGCGCGGACGTTCCATCCGTCGTCGTATCAACCATCCGGATCGTCTTAACTACCCAATGAAGCGCGTGGGTAAACGTGGCGAAGGCAAATTTGAGCGAATCTCCTGGGATGAAGCGCTCGACACCATCGCAGGCAGTCTGAAAGGAATTGTGGAAAAATACGGTAACGAGGCAGTCTACATTAATTACTCCTCGGGTATCGTGGGCGGCAATATCACCCGCTCTTCCCCTTCTGCTTCTATTATTGCCCGCCTGATGGCCATTTATGGCGGCTTCCTCGGCCAGTACGGCACTTACAGTACGGCGCAGATCGCCTATGCGATGCCTTACACTTACGGCTCCAATGAAGGCAACAGCACGTCAGACATCGAAAACACCAAACTGGTGGTGATGTTTGGCAACAATCCGGCCGAAACCCGTATGAGCGGCGGCGGCATCACTTATTTTCTGGAACAGGCGCGCGAGCGTTCCGGCGCGCGGATGATCGTTATCGACCCGCGTTATACCGATACCGCCGCCGGGCGCGAAGATGAGTGGATCCCCATCCGTCCGGGCACCGATGCCGCGCTGGTTGCCGGTATTGCCTGGGTCTTAATTAACGAAAACATGGTCGACCAGCCCTTCCTGGACAAGTACTGCGTCGGGTATGACGAAAAAACCCTGCCGGAAGGCGCGCCAGCCAATGGTCATTACAAAGCCTATATTTTAGGTCAGGGTGATGACGGCATTGCCAAAACGCCGCAATGGGCCTCTGCCGTGACCGGCATCCCCGCCGATCGTATTGTCAAACTGGCGCGTGAGATTGGTCAAACCAAACCCGCCTGTATTTGTCAGGGCTGGGGCCCGCAACGTCAGGCGAACGGCGAACTGACCTCCCGCGCTATCGCGATGCTGCCTATTCTGACCGGAAACGTCGGGATCAACGGCGGAAAAAGCGGCGCGCGCGAGTCCACCTATACCATTACTATTGAACGTATGCCGATGCCGGAAAACCCGGTAAAAACCAAAATCTCCTGCTTTACCTGGACCGATGCCATTGCGCGCGGACCGGAGATGACTGCCCTGCGTGATGGCGTTCAGGGTAAAGACAAACTTGACGTTCCTATCAAATTTATCTGGAACTACGCCGGTAACACCATCACCAACCAGCATGGCGACATCAACCATACCCATGACGTTTTACAGGACGACAAGAAATGCGAAATGATTGTCGTCATTGAGAATTTCATGACCTCGTCGGCAATGTACGCGGATATCCTGCTGCCTGATTTAATGACCGTTGAGCAGGAAGATATCATTCCTAACGATTACGCCGGGAATATGGGTTATCTGATCTTTATCCAGCCGGTTACCGCACCGAAATTCGAGCGCAAACCGATTTACTGGATAACCAGCGAGATCGCCAGACGTCTTGGGCCGGATATTTACCAGAAATTCACCGAAGGGCGCACACAGGAAGAGTGGCTTAAGTATCTTTACGCCAAAATGCTGGCAAAAGATCCTCAGTTGCCGTCCTATGACGATTTGAAAAAAATGGGGATTTACAAGCGTAAAGACCCCGCCGGGCACTATGTGGCCTATAAAAAATTCCGTGACGATCCGCAGGCTAACCCGCTGAAAACGCCCTCTGGCAAAATTGAAATCTACTCCAGCAGCCTGGCTAACATTGCTAATACCTGGGAGATTCCTGAGGGGGAAGTGATCAGTCCGTTACCGGTTTATGCCTCGACGCCGGAAGGTTGGGACGACCCGGCGCGTAGCAAGTATCCGCTACAGCTGTTCGGTTTCCATTACAAATCCAGGACGCACTCCAGCTACGGGAATATCGATATCCTCGAGGCCGCCTGCCGCCAGGAAGTGTGGATTAACCCGATTGATGCGCAAAAACGCGGCATTGTCAGTGGGGATAGCGTCAGGGTGTTCAACGGCCGCGGCGAAGTACGCATTGCGGCCAAAGTGACACCACGCATCATGCCGGGCGTGAGCGCTATGGGCCAGGGTGCCTGGCACAACGCTGATATGAATGGCGATCGCGTTGATCATGGTGGTTGCGTGAACACTTTAACCACCCATCGTCCGTCGCCACTGGCGAAAGGTAACCCGCAGCACACCAACCTTGTCGAAATCGAAAAGGTTTAAGGAGTAGCCGATGAACACACAATATGGATTTTATATCGACTCCGCACGCTGCACCGGCTGCAAAACCTGTGAGCTGGCGTGTAAGGATTACAAGAACTTAACCCCGGATGTCAGCTTTCGCCGCATTTATGAATACGCGGGCGGAGACTGGCAGGAGGATAACGGCGTCTGGCACCAGAACGTTTTCGCCTATTACCTCTCCATCGCCTGTAACCACTGTGAGGATCCGGCCTGTACCAAAGTCTGCCCCAGCGGGGCGATGCACAAGCGCGAAGATGGCTTTGTGGTGGTGGACGAAGATATCTGCATCGGTTGCCGTTACTGCCATATGGCCTGCCCGTACGGCGCGCCGCAGTTCAACGCCGAAAAAGGGCACATGACCAAGTGCGACGGCTGCTACAGTCGCGTCGCCGAGGGGCATAAACCCATTTGCGTGGAATCCTGCCCACTGCGTGCGCTGGATTTCGGCCCGATTGAAGAGCTGCGCAAAAAACACGGTGAGCTGGCGGCTGTCGCCCCGCTCCCGGCGTCGCACTTCACGAAGCCATGCATTGTGATTAAACCTAACGCCAACAGCCGCCCGACAGGGGATACCACCGGCTATCTGGCAAATCCGCTGGAGGTGTGAGATGGGAAACGGATGGCATGAATGGCCACTGGTGCTGTTTACGGTGCTGGGGCAATGCGTGGCGGGTGGTCTAATCGTCACCGGTATGGGCTGGATGGCGGCGAAAGACGATGCGCCCGGTCAGCGTCGTATCACGCTGAGCATGTTCTTTCTGTGGGTACTCATGGGGATCGGTTTTATCGCCTCCATGATGCACCTGGGTTCACCGATGCGCGCGCTTAACTCACTCAACCGCGTGGGCGCCTCTGCGCTGAGTAATGAAATCGCCGCGGGGTCGTTGTTTTTTGCTGTCGGCGGCTTCTGGTGGCTGGTCACCGTGCTCGGGAAAATGCCCGCTACGCTCGGCAAAATCTGGCTGATTGTCAGCATGGTGCTGGGCGTAGTATTTGTCTGGGCCATGACCCGCGTCTACCAGATTGATACCGTTCCGACCTGGCATAACGGTTATACCACTGCCGGATTCTTCCTCACTATGCTACTCGGCGGCCCGTTACTGGCGGCGCTGCTGCTGCGTCTGGCGCACATTACTTTCAACGGCGCGACCTTCGCCTCGCTGAGCACAGTGGCGTTGCTGGCAAGCCTCGGTCTGGTTATCCTGCAAGGCATGAGCCTTGCAGGGATCCACAGTTCAGTACAGCAGGCCAGCATGCTGGTGCCCGCCTGGGGCGAAATGCAGGTCTGGCGGATGGTCCTGCTGGCTGCTGGCCTCGGCTGCTGGATCTGCCCGCTGGTCATGCGAAAACAACCGCGAGCGGTAAGCCTGGTGGCCGGTATCGTACTGGTGGTCGTAGGTGAGCTGATTGGCCGTGGTCTGTTCTACGGGTTACACATGACTGTCGGCATGGCAGTTGCTGGTTAAGCTGAGATGCAGGGAACCTAATGACTGACACTTTACATACAGACGATTTCGCCTTTTCGGCACGAATACTGGGTGCGATGTTTTACTACCCGCCGGAAAGCGAGCAGGCTCAAGCGCTGATCGCCGCATTTTGCGAAGGGGAATGGCAAACACAATGGCCGCTGGCACCGGAGGCACTGGTACCGCTCGTGCCCTTATTCTGCGCTGAAAGCGAGGAGACGATTTCCGAGGCCTGGCAGCGATTGTTTATTGGCCCGTGGGCGCTGCCTGCGCCGCCCTGGGGATCCGTCTGGCTGGATAAAGAGAGCGTCCTTTTTGGCGAATCCACACTGGAACTTCGCCAGTGGATGCGTGACAACCAGATAGCCTGGGAGGCCAGCCAGAATGAGCCGGAAGATCATTTTGGCACCCTGCTGATGCTGGCAGCCTGGCTTGTTGAAAATCAGCGCTACACCACCTGCGATGAGCTACTTGCCTGGCATCTTCTCCCCTGGGCCGGGCGCTTTCTTGAGGTTTTTGTAGCGCAAGCCCGTCACCCGTTCTGGCAGGCTACCGGCAGGCTTGCGCAATTAACCCTGAGCGACTGGCAAAGCCGTTTATTAATGCCGGTTGCCCAAAAAGCGTTATCCCGATAATCTGCGACTCTGCGCCCTTAAAGTGACAACGTCACTTTAAGGGCGTGATTTTAAGACAATTCTTTAGCGCTCCTCTTAACCGTTATTCCACCAGCGATAGCGTAAATCATTTGCAAAATCCGCATGTTAAAAGATTCTCCTGAAACTGGAATCCTTCCCAGGTCATTGCTATAGCTCAACTACCCTGCCGAACATGGCATAACAACACGCAACCCTCCGTTGCCATAACGCATGCACACAGGGAGACACACTGCAATGCACACTTCCGCGCTCTCACGCGCCTTGCTGTTTACTGCGGCGATCGTCGTCGTACTGGCGCTCCTGGTCTGGGGTATTGGTCTGGATACCATCCGAGCCCGCCAGGTGGATTTGGTCTATCTCGGGCAACAGCACCTTATTCTGGTGTTCAGCTCCATGTTCTTCGCGCTGCTGATCGGTATTCCCAGCGGAATTGCGCTTAGCCGCCCGGCTGCGCGCGGTGTCGCCGAATACGTGATGCAGATTTTTAACGTCGGTAACACGTTGCCGCCACTGGCCGTGCTTGCCCTGGCGATGGTTATCGTCGGGATTGGTGATAAACCCGCCATCTTCGCCCTTTTCCTGGCCTCGCTGCTGCCCATTGTGCGAAATACCTATGCAGGGCTCTGCTCGGTTCCGGCAGCCTTGCTGGAAGCCGCGAACGGTATCGGCATGACCAAATGGCAACGGCTCTATCAAGTGGAGTTGCCCAATGCGCTGCCGGTTATCCTCTCCGGAGTGCGTATCGCCACGGCAATCAATGTGGGCACCGCGCCGCTGGCCTTTTTAATCGGTGCCAGCAGTTATGGCGAGTTGATTTTCCCGGGCATTTATCTGAACGATTTCCCGACCTTGATCCTGGGTGCGGCGGCTACCGCTCTGTTTGCCCTGATTCTGGACACGCTGCTGGCGGCGCTCGGGCGTTTTCTGAGTCCTCACTCGGCCTGATAATAAGAAAAGGAATCCCTATGAGACTGACTTTACGCCTGTTGGGGCTATTGAGTGCCACGCTGCTTTTTACCGCCAGCGTGCACGCCGCCCCATTGATTCTGGCGACCAAAAGCTTTACGGAGCAGCACATTCTCTCCGCCCTGACGGTGCAGTATCTGCAAAAGAAAGGGTTCCAGGTGCAGCCGCAAACCAATATTGCCACGGTGATTTCCCGCAACGCGATGATCAACAAACAGGTTGATATGACGTGGGAATATACCGGCACCTCGCTGATTATCTTCAATCATATAAAAGAGCGGATGACGCCAGAGCAGTCTTACGAAACGGTAAAACGTCTGGATGCGAAACACGGTCTGGTGTGGCTAAAACCTGCCGACATGAACAATACCTACGCCTTTGCCATGCAGCGCAAACGCGCGGAAGCCGAGCACATTAATACCATGTCGGACATGGTGGCGAAGATTGAGCAGATTCGGAAGACCGATCCCAAACACAACTGGATGCTGGGGCTGGATCTTGAATTCTCCGGACGTAGCGATGGCATGCAACCCTTCCAGCAGGCCTATAACCTGGCGCTGGACAGGCCGCAAATCCGTCAGATGGATCCCGGGCTGGTTTATAACGCCGTCCGTGATGGTTTCGTCGATGCCGGTCTGGTCTACACGACAGATGGCCGGGTAAAAGGCTTCGATTTGAAAGTGCTGGAAGACGACAAAGGTTTCTTCCCCAGCTATGCCGTAACGCCGGTCGTGCGGAAAGATACGCTGGCGGCCAATCCGGGACTGGAAGAGGCGCTTAATACGCTCTCCGGTCTGCTCAATAACGACGTCATCATGACGCTCAACGCAAAAGTCGATATTGACCATCAGACGCCACAGCAGGTGGCGCACGACTTCCTGCGTGAGAAAGGTCTGCTGTAAGGAGCGCCTGTGGATACGATTCATTACATGATTGATAACTGGAGCTATCTGGCAATGCTCACCGTTCAGCACCTCTGGCTGGTACTGCTTGCTGTCGGTCTGGCCATTGTGACGGGCGTGCCGCTGGGGATCCTTATCGTAAGGCATAAATGGCTGGCAACGCCGGTGCTGGGGCTGGCAACCATTGTCCTGACCATCCCGTCGATTGCCTTGTTCGGTTTGATGATCCCTCTGTTCTCGCTGGTCGGTCAGGGGATCGGCGCCCTGCCCGCTATCACCGCCGTGTTCCTTTATTCTTTACTGCCTATAGTCCGGAACACCCATACGGCACTGGACAGCCTGCCTCCAGGCCTGCGCGAAGCCGGGCGCGGTATTGGCATGACCTTCTGGCAACGTCTGCGCTGGGTAGAAATACCCATGGCGCTGCCGGTGATTTTCGGCGGCATTCGTACTGCCGTAGTGATGAATATTGGCGTTATGGCCATTGCGGCGGTTATCGGCGCTGGCGGTCTTGGGCTGCAGTTACTCAATGGTATCGGCGGCAGCGATATCCGCATGCTGATTGCGGGCGCGCTGATGATCTGTTTACTGGCCATCGTGCTTGACTGGTTACTGCATCGCTTGCAGGTGGTACTGACACCGAAGGGGATTCGATAATGATAAAACTGGAAAATTTGACCAAACAATTTACACAGAAAAATGGCCAGACCGTTAAGGCTGTCGACAACATCAACCTGCACGTGCCGCAGGGTGAAATGTGCGTACTGTTGGGCCCGTCCGGCTGCGGCAAAACGACCACGCTTAAGATGATTAACCGCCTGATTATGCCCAGCAGCGGTAAAATCCTGGTCAATGACAACGATACCAGCGAAATGGACATCGTCAGCCTGCGGCGCAATCTTGGCTATGTTATCCAGCAGATCGGTTTGTTTCCCAACATGACCATTGAAGAGAATATTACCGTGGTGCCGCGCATGCTGGGCTGGGATAAAGCCCGCTGTAAAAGCCGCGCCGAAGAGCTCATGGAGATGGTGGCGCTCGATGCGAAAAAATTCCTTCACCGCTACCCGCGTGAAATGTCCGGCGGCCAGCAGCAGCGTATCGGGGTGATTCGCGCACTGGCGGCTGATCCGCCGGTCCTGCTGATGGATGAACCCTTCGGCGCGGTCGACCCCATTAACCGCGAAGTGATCCAGAATCAGTTTCTGGAGATGCAGCGCACGCTGAAAAAGACGGTCATGCTGGTCAGTCACGACATTGATGAGGCGTTAAAGCTGGGCGACCGGATTGCGGTATTCCGCCAGGGACGTATTGTGCAATGCGCCAGCCCGGATGAGCTGCTGGCGAAACCGGCTAACGAGTTTGTCGGTTCTTTCGTCGGTCAGGACCGCACATTGAAACGCCTGCTATTGGTTTCTGCAGGCGACGTCACCGATCAACAGCCTACGCTGACGGTACGTGAGTCAACGGCCGCGCAGGAGGCGTTCGCAATGATGGATGATAACGATATTCGCGCGATTACCGTGGTCGATGGCGACGGTAAACCGCTGGGCTTTGTGAAACGTCGGGAAGCGCGCGGCGCGCAGGGCGATTGCGCCGGGCTGTTGCATCCATTCCGTATCACCGGCAAAGCTGAGGATAATCTGCGCGTGGTTCTGTCAAAGTTGTATGAGAGTAACACCAGTTGGATGCCGATTGTTGATGAAGCCGGGCGCTATAACGGGGAGATTTCACAGGATTATATCGCGGATTATTTAAGCTCCGGCAAAACACGTCGGGTGCTGAATATTCACAGCGATGCCTGATCCCGGCTGGCGCGACACTTAACCGGGCTTAAGTATATGCCGCACCGAACGTGTAGCCCGGACAGGCGCTTGCGCCGCCATCCGGGTCTGGCTGCCGGTTTACGCCAGCACGCGTTCGGCGGCCAGCATCCCCTTCGCCATCTGCAAATTGATATAATGCGCCAGGTCGCGCTGTTCGGCGCGCGGTAAATAAGGCAGCTCGCCCACCAGCGGTGCAGGCAGCTTGCGGCTGAGAACATTGATGATTTCAGCGTAATGCGCAAGCCCTGGATTAATGCGGTTGGCCACCCAGCCAATCAGCGGCAGACCATCGCTGGCGATAGCTTGTGCGGTCAATAGCGCATGGTTGATGCAGCCTTCTTGTATTCCGACCACCATCAACACGCCCATTTGCTCCTGCACAACCCATTCGGAAAGCGGACGCAGATCGTTCATCAGGCTACGCCAGCCTCCTGTCCCTTCCACTACCACGTGATCAACCTGATCGCACAGGCTCGCCAGACCATTGGACAACAGGGTGTAATTAATCGCAGAACTGTGCGCCACGCTACTTTCATCTTCGCTAAACGCAATGGGATTGACAGCAGAATACGGTAAATCAATTGAAGAGACGCTTTGCAGCACCAGCGCATCTTTATTGCGCAGGCCTTCCGGCGTCTCTTTACTCCCTTTAGCGACTGGCTTGTAACCCGCGACGGTACTGCCGCCAGCGGCCAGCGCCTGTAGCAGCGCGCGGGACACCACTGTCTTCCCGACAGACGTATCAGTACCCGTTACAAAGAAACGCTTAAGCATCGCTAACTCCACCGTTATGCTACGAAAATATAAATCAGGAAAATAATTCAGTAGCGAAAGTCTACGTTAGGGCTGCGGTGTTCAGCTTGAGATAGCGCAATTTTTAGTAGAACAGTGTAAAAATGTTACCCCTGCAACAAACGAATCAACAAGGATCCGTTATACATCGCGTCCTTCACCAGCGCCGCACCAGCCATGGTGCCCTGATTGGTAAACTGTGTGCTTTCGACGGCAATATGTTTGCTGTAGGCGGGCAGCGCCTGCTGGCGAATGCAGTCAGCAATCGCCGGGAAGAGGATATCCGCCGCCTTACTGAGCGGCGAACCAATGAGGATTTTTTGCGGATTGAATAAATTCACCATGATGGCGAGAATGCGACCGACATTCGCGCCCACGCCGCTGATAATATCCTTCGCCAGTAAATCGCCCTGCTGCGCCGCATCGCATAATGATTCTACTGTCAGCGGTTGTTGGTGCAGCATCGAGCTCATCGACTGACTCATGCGAAGTTGTGCCAGCTCCAGCACGCTCTCCACGCTGGCAATGGTTTCCAGGCACCCGTGATTACCGCAGTAGCAGCGTTTACCGTACGGGTCGACCTGCGTATGGCCGATCTCCACCAGGCTACTGCTACCCGCGTGAAGCAGGCGACCGTCGGTGATCACTCCGGCCCCGACGTTATGGTCGATAACCACCTGGATAACATCACGCGCCCCACGCGATGCGCCAAACAGCGCCTCAGCCATGGTCCAGGCGCTGATGTCATGCTGCACATAGACCGGCACGCCGGTATGTTGTTCCAGCATTTCGCCAAGCGGCATATCTTTGACGTCTTCATAAAACGGCATGCGGTGCACAATGCCATGTTCCGTGTCGATAATTCCTGGCAAGGTGATGGCGATGGCGGTTAAACGCTCCAGCTTTTGCTGATGGCGAATAAAGAACTGATCGATATGAACAATGATGCGCTGTAGCAGCGGCTTATCGTCGGTCAGCGGAAGCTCCTGCCGCTCCTCAACCACCAGTTTGCTGCTTAAATCACGCAATGAGAGAAAGATCTCCCCACGGCTGATGCGTAAAGAGAGGTAATGCCAGGCTTCGGTCTCAACCACCAGCCCAACAGCTGGCCGCCCGCGGCTACCCGGCTCCTGAATTTCAGTCTCCTGTACCAGGTGCGCTTCAAGCATTTCCCGCACAATCTTGGTAATACTGGCCGGCGCAAGCTGCGCCAGACGTGACAGATCGATGCGCGACACCGGGCCAAGCTGATCAATAAGGCGGTAGACAGCCCCTGCATTGGTCTGCTTAATTTGATCAATATGCCCAGGCTGACTATCAGCAACCACCTCTTACTCCCTTTATTTTCGAGCTCGAAATAAACTTTGGGATATGGTGAAGCACTTCAATAGTCGCCGTCAAATATTTACGTAGGCTTGTGATTTACCGCACGTTTTGCAGGCGTATACTGACCATTTTTTATGCATTCACAGCAGAAATGAGTTGCTGTCTGAAACGCTGTGCCGCGGTTCCCTGTTCATGATGCTTTGCCCATACGAGCCACATTTCCGAGACCGCATCCGTTTCCAGGATCGGTACCCAGCGCATTTCTTTAAGCTGCACACGTCGAAATGAGGCAGGTAAAATCGACACGCCGAGCCCCGCCGCAACCAGACCAATGATAGTCATCGCCTCCCCCACCTCCTGAGTAATCAACGGCGTCAGGTGATAACGGCGTAATAATCCGAGAATATCGTCATACAGCCCGGTGCCTACATGCGGGTCGAAAAAGACAAACGGTTCACGCGCCAGTTCTGCCAGTGAAACGCCGGGTTTCGCAGCCAGAGGGTGATCGCGATGAATCATCGCCAGCAACGGCTCTCGCAAAATGACCTGCCAGGCCAGCGTGTCAGGCAGCAGGGTATTGCGCATCAACCCGAGGTCAAGTTTGCCCTCATTGAGCGGGGCAATCTGCTCACGGGTATTGATTTCCCGGGTCTGGATATGCACATCCGGATAACGCTGGCGAAATGACGACAGGGTGTCTGATACCGCGGTAATAAACGGCGCCGATGAGGTAAAGCCAATGCGCAAATCCCCGGTTTCCCCCTGGTGCAGTCGGGCCGCCCGGCTAACGGCATCATCCACCTGGCTTAATATCTGCCGACTGTCTGCCAGAAACTGTCGGCCTGCGGGCGTCAGCGACACGCTGCGATTAGTCCGCGCCAGTAGCTTCGCGCCTATTTGCTGCTCAAGGATTTGGATTTGCTGGCTAAGCGGCGGCTGGGAAATATTTAACCGCGCCGCCGCATGACCAAAATGCAGTTCCTCAGCAACGGCAATAAAATAACGAAGATGGCGAAGCTCGATATTCATATTTTAAACGTATCATTTGAGATTATTAATATATTAGACAGAACAATGCCCGTTTCATACCCTTAAATACATCCCCGCCTGACCGGGATGTAAACTTAAGGATTTCAAGTGAGCCGTACAACTACCGTTGACACTCTTCCGGCAAGTGGTGTTGATGAAAATAATCGTTCTTTGCCGACACAATTTATTAAACGTGGTACCCCCCAATTTATGCGCGTCACTCTGGCGCTCTTCTCCGCCGGACTGGCCACCTTCGCCCTGCTCTATTGCGTACAGCCTATTTTGCCCGTGCTGTCGCAGGAATTTGGCGTCTCCCCGGCAAACAGCAGTATTTCCCTGTCCATTTCTACCGCCATGCTGGCTATCGGTCTGTTATTTACCGGTCCGCTATCAGATGCAATTGGCCGCAAGAAGGTGATGGTCACCGCTTTATTGCTGGCCTCATGTTGTACGCTGCTCTCAACGCTGATGACCAGCTGGCACGGTATTTTGCTTATGCGCGCTCTGCTTGGGCTGTCATTGAGCGGGGTTGCCGCCGTGGGAATGACCTACCTCAGTGAAGAGATCCACCCGAGCTTTGTCGCCTTTTCCATGGGGCTGTACATTAGCGGCAACTCGATTGGCGGCATGAGCGGACGTCTTATTAGCGGCGTATTCACGGATTTTTTTAACTGGCGTATCGCACTGGCCGCCATTGGGTGTTTTGCGCTGGCTGCCGCGTTAATGTTCTGGCGTATCTTGCCAGAGTCGCGCCATTTCCGCCCAAGCTCGCTACGCCCGCGCACCTTATTCATTAATTTCCGTCTGCACTGGCGCGATAAAGGGTTGCCCTTATTATTTCTTGAGGGATTCCTGTTAATGGGTTCGTTCGTTACCCTGTTTAATTACATTGGTTATCGGTTAATGCAGTCGCCGTGGTTTTTAAGTCAGGCGGTGGTGGGATTACTTTCCGTCGCCTATTTAACCGGGACCTGGAGTTCGCCTCGCGCCGGGGCAATGACCGCCAAATATGGCCGTGGGCCGGTGATGGTGGCCTCGATTGCGATTATGCTTTCCGGTCTTTTATTAACGTTATTCCCTTCACTGTGGACGATTTTTATCGGCATGTTACTTTTTACTGCTGGTTTCTTCGCCTCCCACTCCGTCGCCAGTAGCTGGATTGGCCCACGCGCGCGGCGCGCCAAAGGGCAAGCTTCATCACTGTATTTATTCAGTTATTATCTGGGCTCAAGTATCGCAGGTACGCTCGGTGGCGTGTTCTGGCATAACTATGGCTGGAATGGCGTAGGCGGCTTTATTGCGCTGATGCTGTTACTGGCATTATGTGTCGGCAGCAGACTCCACCGCCGCTTACGTTAACGCGGTATGAGGTAATCGATAACCCCGGGCTATTTCCGGGGTTTTTGCTCTGTGCCCGGGCTCAGGCCGGTTGTTCATTGCCCACCATAAACCAGCGCATAACTTTTTTGTCCGTTGCTAACGGCCTGAATCTCTGTACTCTCATTAACATCGTTCCGAACTCGCTTGCAGAGGCAATATGGATAACAATCAAAACTATCAATCCCTTACCCGCACCTTCACTCGCCTGAGCCGGTTTCAGCACCTCTCCGCCATCGCCGGCTGGGACATGTTCGCCATGATGCCGCCGGGGGGGAGCACCGCCCGTGGCGAAGCGCTGGCTGAACTGGGTGTGTTACAGCACCAAATTCTGACCGATAAAAAGGTCGGCGAATGGCTACAAAATGCCCTTTCCGAGGATCTCAATGATGTTGAGCAGGCAAACCTGCGTGAGATGACGCGCCAGTACCAGCAGGCCGCGCTGCTACCGGAGTCGCTGGTTGAAGCGAAAGCGCTGGCGGGCAGCAAATGCGAACATGCCTGGCGCACTCAGCGTCCGGCGAACGACTGGACCGGCTTTAGCGCCAATTTGAAAGAGGTCGTCAAACTCAGCCGCGAGGAGGCGAAGATCCGCGCCCGGGCGAAAGGCTGCTCGCCGTATGACGCCCTTCTGGATATTTTCGAACCGGACATGACCAGCGCCCGTCTGGATATGCTGTTCGCCGACCTGAAATCCTGGCTCCCGGACCTGCTGCAGCGTGTGGTTGACAAACAGTCGCGTGAAACGCTGATCGCGCCAGTCGGCCCCTTCCCCGTCGCTACCCAGCGTGAGCTGGGGCTGGAAGCAATGACGCTCCTCGGTTTCGATTTTAACGCCGGGCGGCTGGACGTGAGCGCGCACCCGTTCTGCGGCGGCGTACCGGAAGATGTCCGCATCACCACCCGCTATGATGAAAATGAACTGCTCAGCGCGCTTTTCGGTGTGGTTCACGAAACCGGGCACGCTCGTTATGAACAAAACCTGCCGCGTCAGTGGCTGGGGCAACCGGTCGCGCTGGCGCGTTCTACCGCCATCCATGAATCGCAAAGCCTGTTTTTTGAAATGCAGCTTGGTCGCAGCGAAGCCTTCCTGAAACGTCTGCTGCCTGCGATTATTCAACGTTTCGGCGCACAGCCCGCGTTTGAAGAGGATAACTTCATCGCCTGGAACCAGCGGGTCAAACCGGGTTTTATCCGCGTCGATGCCGACGAAGTCAGTTATCCGGCCCATGTGATCCTGCGCTACGAAATTGAGCGGGCACTGATTAATGGCGAGATAGAAGTGGACGATATCCCCGGCCTGTGGAATGAAAAAATGCAGGCGTGGCTGGGCTTATCCACCGAAGGCAACTACCGTAACGGCTGTATGCAGATATCCACTGGACGGATGGCGGATTTGGCTACTTCCCGTCTTACACACTGGGCGCGATGTATGCTGCTCAATTGTTCCAGGCCGCACGTACCGCATTGCCAGGACTCGACGGCGCCATCGCGCAAGGCGATTTTTCCGCGCTGTTTGACTGGCTTCGACAGAATATCTGGCAGCACGGCAGCCGTTTCTCCACCTCACAGCTGATTGAACAGGCCACCGGCGAGGCGTTGAATAGCCGCTATTTCCGTGAGCATTTGACGACACGTTATTTGTAATCGTTCCCGGCACAGCTCGCACGCTGATCTGTGCCGGCCCACACTTTGAAAGGCAAAATATGATTGTGCTTCACCCCATGTCTGAAACGGATTTTGCAGGTTTTCTGGCCTATTTTATTCCCGACTATGCTGAGGAAATTGCCGCTAATTATCACTTATCCCAGGCGGAGGCGGTAGCGCAGGCAAAACGGGAAATCGCCGCCAGCTTGCCTGACGGTGAGAAAACGCAAGGTCAAAGCCTGAAAAGCATCGTGCATACGGACAACGGCGGCGAACAACAGATTGGCTACTTGTGGTATCGGGCAAATACGGAGGATCAATCGGCATTTATTTATGATTTTTACCTTCTACCCGCGTTTCGCAGTCAGGGACTCGGTAGCCGCGCGATGCAAAACCTGGAGGCTCTGCTCACGGGCCAGGGTATCCGGCAAATCAAATTACGCGTCGCTGCCGAAAATGCACATGCCAAAAAAGTTTATGAAGCTAATGGCTATCAGGTCACCGGCTATAACATGAATAAATTGCTTTAAATCCTGCCTGGGGCGACGCGTCTGGTGTCGGCACTGGCTTTCAGCCCCCTTTCTGACGTTATTGCGGCAATAACGATGAGATCCCCTTACAGAGGGACATTGAATAACTGACAAAGATAATTTTAATCAACTGAAAATAAACACTTTTTTATTCTCGCAGCAACCCAGAGCTGTGACCCCCGGCTCGTTTGTACATCCCGTTACACGCCGAAACCAATCACTCACGGAAAGAGCGCATCGGTGTGGGTATAGTCTCTTCAACGGCCCCGCAGTGGGGTTGAACGATGAAACCAAATTCGAGGATATCAGAATGAAAAAAGTATTAGCTCTGGTTGTTGCCGCTGCTATGGGTCTGTCTTCTGTTGCGTTCGCTGCTGATACTGCGGCCACAACTGCGGCACCTGCTCCTGCTGCTACCACCACAACTGCTGCTCCGGCTGCTGCTCCGGCTAAAACCACTCATGTGAAAAAAGTTCACAAGAAAAAAACCGTTGCACAGAAAGCTCAGGCAGCTAAGAAAAAACATCACAAAAAAGCAGCCGCTAAACCAGCTGTAGAGCAGAAAGCTCAGGCTGCCAAGAAAAAACACCACAAAAAAGTTGCCGCTAAACCGGCTGTAGAGCAGAAAGCTCAGGCTGCTAAAAAACACCATAAAAAACACGTAAAACACACTGCAACTAAACCAGCTGCTCAACCGGCTGCATAAGTTACCGTGTAATACCCCGCCTGCCGTACAGGCTGAGTAAATCGTCGGCGCTGAACCCTGAGGTGAAGCGCCGTTTTTCTCTGGAGGGCCTATGCTGCGACGTTATCGTTTTGAGTTCATCCTGTTAATGCTAATTGTTTGCGCGCTCATTGCCCTTCGGCTTTTTCTTTCCTGATGTAGCACGCTGATTTTGCTCCCACTTTTTTCTCGCCCCGTCTATAGTTTATAAATCCGGGTTCACATTAAATAATCATAATTACCCCACCAGAGTGTGATATGCGAAAAACCGTTGTGCTATTGCTGGGATCGTTTTTTCTCTTTTCTGCTTACGGACATGCCGACGAAGGTGATGATGACACCATCGATGCGGCTCAGATCAAGACGCTGTTCTTTGGTCATGACGATCGCGTTCGTGTGACCACGCCAACCCGTTCGCCCTGGGATGCGATTGGGCAACTGGAAACGGCCAGTGGCAACTTATGTACCGCGACGCTCATTTCTCCGCATCTGGCCTTAACCGCCGGGCACTGTCTGTTGACGCCGCCCAACGGCAAACCGGATAAAGCGGTAGCGCTGCGTTTTGTTGCGCAGAAAGGGACCTGGCGCTATGAAATCCACGGTATCGAAGGGCGTGTCGACCCCTCGCTGGGTAAGCGGCTGAAACCTGATGGCGATGGCTGGATTGTGCCTTCGTCTGCCGCCCCCTGGGATTTTGGGCTGGTTGTGTTGCGCAACCCGCCGTCCGGCATTACGCCGTTACCGCTGTTTGTGGGTGATAAAGCGGCGCTAACGGATGCGCTAAAAGTGGCTGAGCGCAAAGTCACGCAGTCGGGCTATCCGGCCGATCATCTGGACACGCTGTACAGCCACGAAAATTGCGTGGTTACCGGCTGGGCGCAAAACAGCGTGTTGTCTCATCAATGCGATACCTTGCCCGGCGACAGCGGCTCGCCGTTGATGCTGAAAACGGCCGAAGGTTGGCAGCTTATTGCGGTGCAGAGTTCCGCCCCTGCGGCCAAAGATCGCTGGCGCGCCGATAATCGGGCCATCTCGGTAACCGGTTTTCGTGACAAACTCGAAGCGCTGGCAAAAGAGTAAGGTCACCCCTGCCGTTGGCGACGTAAGTGCAAGATGTCTTCCAGCGGCATGGGCTCACTAAACCAGTAACCTTGTAGTTGGTCGCAGCCGGCCAGGCGTAGCATCTTCATCTGCTTTTCATTCTCCACGCCTTCGGCCACCACCATCATTCCCAGCGCACTGGCGATACGGATAGTACCGCTCACCAGTGCCGACGCTTGTTCGTCATCATCCACCAGCCCGGCGAGGGATTTATCGATTTTGATCGTTTCAAAATTAAAGCGGCGCAGATAGCCAATACTGGAGTAGCCGGTACCAAAATCATCCAGCGCAACCGACATGCCCAGCGCTTTCAGGGTAGTAATGGCGATATGCGCACGCTCCGGGTTTTCCAGGACATAGGTTTCGGTCACTTCCAGTTGCAGGCGCGCCGCCGGGAAACGAGTGCTTATGAGCACCTTCGCCACCTTGTCCTCAAAATCCGGATCGCGAAATTGCGCCGGGGAGATATTCACCGACAATTTTAAATCGCTGTACGCCTGGAGATCATGACAGGCGCGGCGCAGAACAAATTGCCCGAGCTCATAAATCAGACCGCTGGTTTCCGCAATCACGATAAAATCCTCGGGTTTGAGTTCCCCGGCCGGGCGCCGCGGCCAGCGGACCAGCGCTTCGACCCCGGTCATCGCCAGGGTACGCGCATCCACAATTGGCTGATACCAGACATCAAACTCACCGCGCTCCAGCCCGCTGCGGATATCATTTTCAATCAGTAGTTGCCACTCGCGGGCGCTGTTCAGCGCCGCATCGTAGTGCGTGATGCGTCCTTTGCCGAGGCTTTTTGAGTGGTACATGGCAATATCAGCGCGGCGGAAAAGCTCAGTACTGGTGCACTCCACCAGTGTGCCGCTGGCAATACCAATACTGGCACCAATATGAATTGTCCGCTCTCCCACCTCAATGGGGTTATTCAAATACGCCAGTACACGCTCGGCAAATCTTGCAGTCTGCTCCTCTGCCCAGGGGCCGCCAATGGTCATGGCAAACTCATCCCCCCCCATCCGCGCCAGCATCCCCTGCGTGGGTACTTTTTCCCGTAGCGTCTGGGCGATGGTTCGGATCAGGCGGTCGCCAACGTCATGTCCGTAAATGTCGTTCACATCCTTGAAGCCATCGAGATCGACAAAGGCGACACTCATCATACTGGTATCGCCCTGCGCAGCGAGTTTATCGAGATGTTCAATCAGACCGCGGCGATTCGGCAGATGGCTTAGCCAGTCGGTTAAGGCAATCCTGCGAGCAATTTTCTCCCCTTTCGCCAGCTTATACAGCCCGGCGCTGCTCAGGAGAATAAACAGGAGGATCAATCCCGATGCCAGCAGGGCGATTTGACGAATATTAGCAGAGGCCGCCTCGGCAGCCTCTGCGCCCGGCAAACGCGGCGACCAGTTTAGCCAGCCCAGCACTTCCCCCGCCGAACTTTCCAGCGGCACGGCGGATTCATCCTGCTTCTGTTCCGTAAACGCTAAATCAGCAATCTGAAATGTATCGCCCAACTCTTTAAGGATTTGTGTATTCAGGTGGCGGGTGATTACCAGATAACGCCGCGTATTATCATTAACCTGTAAATTCCCCACCATCGGGCGGATAAGGCCAATCCCTACAAATGCAATGCCGTTGTGGGTACGGGTAATCCCGGCATAAATTTCATTGCTGGATACCAGCGAGGCCGAATTATTATGGATAAGAGTTTGTAAACCCTTACCAAAAAAGTCGAGTGAATGCTCTGTAAACCTCGTGCTGTGAAACGTTCCCCATAAGACGTTAAAATTCTCATCAAGAATAAAGGTACCGTCATAGAGATTATTGACTTTAAACCCCTCGCCCCAGGTTTTGTAGAGCCATTGAGTATCAAGCTGTGAGCGGTAGGCCTCCCGCACCGCATCATCCCAGACGGCGTTATCAATCACCAGCGAGCGCACACGATTCACCGAGGTCTGAATCGCCCCCTGCACCGACAGAGCGGTACGATGTTCATCAATTTCGTTGGCTTTGCTACTGATAAGATGCAATGAAAGGTAGAGCAGTGCGACGATAGAAAAAATAAGCCCAATGCCCGCCAGAAAGATCATGACGAACAGGGTTTTGGCATTCGGGATATTCCGCCAGCTAAATGGGTTCAACATACACTGCCTCCCTCTTATCCTTAACAGGAAAAACAGCCGGTTGAGGACTTCCGTTAACTAAGCGTAATACAGTCGGTGGATTTCGCTGCCCCTGATAAGGGCAGCGATCACATCAGGCGAGTTTTATTAGTATCATACCCACAATCAGTAAGATAACCCCTGCCCAGCCTTTATTATTCAGGCGCTGGCCGAAGAGGATCCAGCCCGCCGCCAGAGTCGCAGCGATACCGAACCCGCCCCATAACGCATAGGCGACTGATAAATCTATACCTTTCACAGCCTGTGATAGCGCGGCGAAGGCGGCGAGCACCGCCGCCAGCGAGCCAATCCCGTATAATTTATGACGAAAACCGGCTGATAATTTAAGGAAAATATTGCCGACGATCTCCAGGGCAATAGCCGCCGCCAGCCAGGCACCATGAACCCACTCAAACGGTTGCATTGCGGCGCTCCTGCGGTGTGTTGACCGCTTTACGGGTGCCCGATTTGATCAGCACAATCCCGGCAACCAGTGTCATCAGTCCGGCAATTTTCAGTGGGGAGAGCGCTTCATCAAACAACACAACGCTAAACAAGGTGATCAATAAAATACCGATCCCCTCCCACAGCGCATAGGCCACGCCGAGAGCGATTTTTTTCACAGCGAATGATAATAAAATATATGACAGTGCAATCATCACCAACATCAGAATAAAACCGGTGTGTCCGTCGGTAACACTTGCCCACTTCATTGATAATGTGCCGGTTATTTCAGCCACAATGGCCAGCGCTAATAATACCCAGTAAATCATCATGCTTCTCCTGCTTGAGAATATAATTGTGCAGGGTTCTTCCATAACAGAAAACCCAGGGGTAAAAATGAAAGTCGCGTGGTTTACGCGAGCCTAAGCAGGGAGAAAAAGACTATAGCGCCGAGCGCCAGTGTTGTTCGCCGGAAAGTAAAAGGGCAGAAGAAGTAAGACGGGAAAAGCCAGAGATGAACGTCCTGAACAAATTATCCATAAAATTACAATATCCGCACATTGCTTCTCATCGTGGCGGAGCGATTGTCCTCAGTAGTAAAACACGCCCTATTTCTACCACAGGGCCTGTTTTTCCTCAAATTCTTTTCACTTCTTTACCCGCGGTCACCAGGCTTGTAGAAAGTTAATCGCAGCCGCCGCAGGAAAATATCTACGGCGGCGATACAGATTATGGTTCCGATTTCATTGCCAGCGCCCGGTCCTCGGCGAGTAAATTCCAGGATGCAATAAATAGCCCGGCAATCATCGGCCCCAGGACAAAACCGTTAATGCCAAAGAATTGCAGCCCGCCAAGCGTGGTCAGCAAAATTAAATAATCGGGCATTCGGGTATCTTTGCCGACTAATAATGGCCGCAAGATATTATCAGCGAGCCCCACCACCACGATAAAATAGAGTGACATCATAGTACCGGTGATAATTTCCCCGGTGGAGAAGAGAAAAATAGCCGCCGGGACCCAGATAAGCGCCGTGCCGACCGCCGGGATCAGCGACAGGAACGCCATCAGCGAACCCCACAACAAACTGCCGTTAATGCCGGAAAACCAGAAGCCAAAGCCCCCCAGCGCACCCTGCACAATTGCCACCACCAGCGTCCCTTTTACCGTTGCCCGGGAGACGCTGGCAAATTTATGGAACAAACGGCGTTTAATTTTATCCGTCAGTGGAATAGCCGTAAAGATTCTGCGTACCAGCCGGGAGCCGTCTTTCAGTAAAAAGAACAGCAGATAGACCATCAGACAGAAACTGACGCTAATACTCAGCGTGTTTTTACCGATAATCACCGCGCTGCCAGCCAGATATCGTCCGGAACTCAGCGCCACGCCGGATAATTTTTCCCGAATGGCGCCCACGGAGTCAAAGTCATTTTCACGCAAATATCCCTGTGCCCAGCCAGGCAGATAACTAATACTGTCAGTAAAGAGTTGCGGTAAGTCCGTGGCGTTATTTTGCAAGCGTTGATAGAGCGCATTAATTTCTGTAATCAGCGACGTGACAATAATCATCAATGGAATAAAAACTAACACACAGATAAGCAGTACGGTCAGTAGCGAGGCAATACCATCACGCCCCCGCAACCAGCCGGTTAATTTCACCCGTAACGGATAAAAAATAAGCGCCAGAATAACAGCCCAGATAATAGCGGCATAGTACGGCTGGATCAGGCTAAAAAATGCCACACTGACCAGCAACAACAGAACGATAAAAAAGAAATTATGAGTTTTCAATGCCGTCATCTTCGCCATCCAATGGTTAAACTGCCACTAAGTGTAGTGGCTGGCCCCCTGAATGTAAAAAACGACTGCCGCCGCGAAATAATACGTCACAGCCGAAATATCATCCTTTCCCTTATTTGTCGCACGATCCCGATGCTCAAGCAATGGTGGAAAATACCGGGATGCGCATTTTTTCAGCAAATAACAAAAATCCTTGTGCCATCA
This sequence comes from Phytobacter ursingii, assembly GCA_901456055.1. GTDB lineage: Bacteria > Pseudomonadota > Gammaproteobacteria > Enterobacterales > Enterobacteriaceae > Phytobacter > Phytobacter ursingii. The sequence continues at coordinate 733,322 of CABDWT010000016.1, read as the reverse complement.
ATCTCTTCACAAAAATCGCGCCCGGGCCGCTTGATCGATACGTCTTTTTGACGATACTGTATATAAACACAGTAATACATAAAACAGTCACCATGGATGTATCAAAGGCGAAAGCCTCACTTTTACCAGGACGTCGACAGGTTTGTCAGGCAGCCTTGTGCCTGTCATTACGTGGGAGCAACATGCAATGACAACCAGCGCTTTTCCCAGCCCGGCGGCGGATTATATCGAAGGGGCGATCGATCTGGTGGCACATTTGATCAGCCATCCGTCAGCAACCTATGTGCTGCGCACCGCCAGCGATGCCATGTGCGGCGCGGCGATCCTGCCCGGATCGTTACTGTTAGTAGACAGCAGCCTGCAGCCGGTGGATGGTGATATCGTCGTAGCCCGCCTGCTGAGCGGTTTTACCGTCCGACGACTGCGTCTCTCGCCGCCGCGACTGGTGGCGGAGAACGAAAACTATCGCACGGTATATATTGATGAAGAGGAAGGCGCACATATTGTCGGCGTCGTAACGACCATCATCACGACGCCCCGGCGCACCCTGCACGTTCGTGCGGCGAGCGTGCGGGCGTGAAGAGGGGCTCACACCAGACGGATACCGGCATCGATAAAAAAGAGCGCGCCTGTGCAACCACGAGCATCATCAGAGGCGACAAACAGCGCCATGGCGGCAACATCCCGGCCTTCGAGGGTAATATCCAGCGACTGCATGGCCTGGATCTCCTTTTCGGACGCCGGCGTACGCCACAGCGCCTGCTGTCGTGGCGTGGTAATCGCCCCCGGTACGATGCAGTTAACACGAATGCCCGATGGCCCCAGTTCGCGCGCCAGCGTCTGACTTAGCCCGACAATCGCCGCCTTTGACGTGGTGTAACCGGACATACCCGGCCTGCCCTTCATAAAGCTGGTGGAGCTGGTCAGAATGATATTTCCGCCCTTGCCTTTTTGCATCACCGCGGCAACGGCCTGGCTGGCAAAAAACTGGTGGTCGAGGTTCACCGCCAGGCTCTCGCGCCAGGCCTCCGGCTCTACGGTCAGGGTATCGGTTCGGTCGTCGCGGGCGGCGTTATTGATCAGCACATCGATACCGCCTTCCCGGGCAGCAATGTTGTCTATCGCCTCGCGCAACGCGGCAATATTTCGCACATCAATCGGGTGAAAATGGGCACCACGCTCCTGTGCCAGCGCAGTACCTGCCGTCATATCGATATCCAGAAAATGCACCCGGCTCTCCTGCTGGTGAAACGCCACCACCAGATCCGCGCCAATCCCGCTGGCCCCGCCGGTGATCACCACCACTTTGTTTTGCAAACTCCCGTAACGAGTATAACGATGCCCGGTCATCTCTCACTCCCATCTGGTGCCAGTAACGCCTGCATTATAGAACCCTAAAGGGTAGCGCGTTTGACGCCGGGCCGATAAGCAATGGTTGCGCCGGAGTCCATCCTCCGTTACGGACCGCGCTGAGGGTTAAGATCACCTATCCCGCCGGCGATAAGTGCGTCCGGGCGGTATTGCTAAGTGACAGTGTCACATACACCGTTAATTTAGCCGCATGCCACTGGCGGCATCGAACAGGTGAGCATAACGGGGATCCGGCAGGATTTTCAGTATTTCTCCCGGCTGTGCCGCCACGCGTTGATGAAACAGCGTGGTCACTTTCTGCTGGCCGATATTGAGCAGGATCTGCGTTTCCGAACCCGTCGGCTCCACCACATTAACGTGGGCGTTGATTGATGCCTCCGGCGTCAGCACAAAGTGTTGTGGACGCACGCCGTAGAGCACGCGTTGCCCCACTTCAAGCCCCGGCGTCCGGCTCACCGGCAGCCTGATGCCGTCATCGGTCATCACGATACCAGGCCGCACCACATGCCCGGTGAACAGGTTCATTGACGGCGAACCGATAAAACTCGCTACAAAGGCATTCGCCGGGCGGTCGTACAGTTCCAGCGGCGTGCCCACCTGTTCAATATGCCCGTCGCGCAGCACCACGATGCGGTCGGCCATGGTCATGGCTTCAATTTGATCGTGAGTGACGTAAATCATGGTGGTGTTAAGCCGCTGATGCAACGCCTTGATTTCAGTGCGCAGCTCCACACGCAGTTTGGCGTCGAGGTTAGAGAGCGGCTCATCAAACAGGAACAGGCGCGGGTGGCGCAGGATGGCGCGGCCCATTGCCACGCGCTGGCGCTGCCCTCCGGAAAGCTGCGAGGGTTTGCGCGCCAGTAACGGTGTCAGCCCCAGTGTGTCGGCAGCCTGCCGCACCTGGCTGTTAATTTCCGCCTTCGCCACGCCCTGCATTTTGAGCGAGAAACCGAGGTTCTCTGCCACCGTCATGTGCGGATAGAGTGCGTAGTTCTGAAAAACCATCGCCATGTTGCGCGCCTGCGGCGAGAGGTCGTTAATCACTTCGCCATCCAGAATCAGCTCGCCGCCGTCGATGCCTTCCAGCCCGGCAATCATCCGTAGCAGGGTGGATTTTCCGCAGCCGGACGGCCCCACCAGCGCAATAAATTCGCCGTGGTGAATGGTCAAATCCAGACCGGGGATAATGGTCTGCCCGTTAAAGTGTTTTGCGATGTTGTTGAGTGTCAGGGTTGCCATCATTAGTCCTTAAGTCCACCCGCGGTTAAGCCCTGTACCAGATAGCGCCGCACCAGCAGAGTAAAAGCGACCACGGGCAGCATAACCAGCGTGCCGCTGGCGGCGATTTTGCTCCACTCCCACCCTTCGTATTGCAGGAAGTTCACAATAGCGACCGGGGCGGTAATGGCGTTGGTACGCGTTAAAATCAGGGCGTAGAAAAAATCGTTCCACGAAAAGATAAAACAGAGAATAGCGGTCGCCGCGAGGCCCGGTTTGACCAGCGGCAGCGACACCCGCCAGAAGCTGCCCCACAGGGAGCAACCGTCCATCCATGCCGCCTCTTCCAGCGTGACCGGAATGGCCGCAAAGAAGGTCTGCATCAGCCAGATAACGATCGCCAGGTTAAAGGTGAGATAGACAATCGCCAGCCCGATGACCGTGTCCTGCAACCCGAGCCAGCGGAAGGCGAGAAAGAACGGAATGGTAAAGGCAATCGGCGGTGCCATGCGCGTTACCAGGATCCACAGCGCCACATAGCGACGGGCGTAAAAACGCCAGCGCGTCAGCACCCAGGCGGCAGGTACGCCCAGCAGCAACGAGAAAACCGTAGACATCACGCTGACCAGCAGGCTGTTGCCAAACGGCTGCAGAAAATTACCGGCGATCAACTGGCGCCAGGCTTCCAGCGTTGGCGTGAAGAACAGCGTCAGCTCGAAGGCGTCCATGGACGGGCGCAACGACATGATAACCATCCACAGGAATGGCGCGAGGAACAGTACCAGCAGCAGTAACGCCGCCAGCGTGCGCTTGCCTTTGAAACGCCACTTTCTGCGTCGCGTGACAATGAACGCGAGTGGACGACGTTCATCAGTGTGTTGTACTGTCATCATTCCACCCCGCGCGACCAATGAGCCAGCTCAAAATAAACACCCCAACCAGGATCACCACCGCAATAGCGCTGCCATATCCCCACCAGGAAAAGTTAAAAGCCTGAATAAAGCCGTAGTAGTTGGTAACCTCCGTCACCGATCCCGGCCCGCCGTCCGTGAGGATGTAAATCAGCGGGAAGGCTTTGAAGCTGTCGATCAGGCGAAACAGAATGCACACCGCCAGCACCGGTTTGAGGTGCGGCAACACGATGTAGCGGAAGATGTTGAATGACGAGGCACCGTCAAGACTTGCCGCTTCCCGCGGTTCGTTGGGCACCATTTGCAGCGCCGCCAGCACCATCAGCATGGTGAACGGAAACCACTGCCAGACATCCGCCACCACAACCGCCCACAGCGCGGTATCCGGGTTCGCGAGAAGCGAGTTCAGCGGCAGATCCATACGCTCCAGAATCTGGTGCAGCGGGCTGATATCCGGGGTGTAGATTATTTTCCAGATCAGCGCCACGATAATCGGCGGCAGCACCATGGGAATGAGCAATAACGAGCGCACCCCGTTGAGCAACGGCGACGGGCCATTAAGCAGTAACGCCAGAAGCAGCCCGATCAGCACCTGGAAGAAGACGCTCACCACCGACAGCTTAAGCTGCGTGACCAGCGAGTTGAGAAAGCGGTCGTCATGCAGCAACTGCTGATAGTTCACCAGTGGATTGCTAAAGGTGAATGTCGCTTCCGGGTTAGTCAGGCTCAATGGCGTGAAGCTGGTGATCAGCAGCGCTACCGCCGGAACCAGCGTCAGTAACGTCAGCACCACAAGCGACGGCGATAACCCCAGTAGCCAGGCGTACCGCTGGCGTTGTCGCCAACTGGTTGGTTGTGCTATCCACATACTGATCCTCACTTAGATTTTCGCACCGGCGCGTTTGAGATCGGCGAGAGTGCCGGCCTGCGCCCGGGTCATCGCCTCTTTCGCCGAAAGCTGGCCGGAGGCAATCAGTGCAATGGCTTTATTCAGTTGCTGGTCAACCTGCGGATAGAACTCCACGGTGCGATATTTCATGTACCCACCCTTGCCTGCCTGGTCGATGGCATCAATGGAGAGCTGCGCCAGGTCCACACCGTTAATCACCTGCTTAGAACGAAACACCTGCGAGTCGATATCACTGCGACGGGTCGGTGAACCGTATCCGGCGACCAGCGTGCGGGCCGTGTTCTGTTTCGAAAGCGCCCATTGGATAAACGCCCACGCCGCCTCTTTGTTTTTCGAACCCGCCGGAATGCCCAGCGCATGGGTCGCCATACCGGGGAACCACCCTTTCGGCCCGCTGACCATCGGACCAAAATGGGCGGTGTTCAGGGTGCGCGAGCTTTCAGCGTTGCCCAGTTGCGCCAGGTAGGTCTGGCTGGCGTCGGAGAGGTTAACCCTTCCTTGTTTCAGTGCCTGCAAGGACTGGTCGGCGGTATAGGTAATACCGCCATTCGGGCCGAACTCGCGAATAAGGCGGGCGAAATAGTCAGCCGCCTGCACTGCCTCCGGAGTATCGAGCGTCGGGAACAGATCATCCGGCGGCGCACGAAACACGCTGCCGCCAAAAGCCTGTAGATAAGGAATAAAGGTCCAGCCGTAATGGTTGTCGGTGACATAGCCGGCGACACGCTCTTTTTTGTTCACCGCCTGCAGGACCTTCACCAGATCATCGGTGGTTTTCGGAAATGCCAGCCCGGCCTGTTGAATCAGATCGTAACGTGAGGCTCCCGCCAGCATGGCTTCCACTACATAAGGAATGCCGTACAGCTTGCCGTCACGCCCGGTTTCTGCCGCCAGGGTAGCTGGCAGAAAATCCTGTAATCCCCAGTCTGCCGGAGTGAGGTTAGGGTTAGCGATAAAATCATCAAGCGGAGTAAGCCAGCCTGCGTTGATCCAGCGGCTGGTATAAATAAAGGTGACGTTGACCACATCATACGCCGACCCGCGCGTCGACAGTTCCAGATCGGCACGCTGGTTGTAGACAGGAAAGGCAGGCGTATCGAGCTGCACTTTTGCGCCGGTCAGGGCTTCAAATTCCGGCAACCACTGCCGGATCAATTGCGGCCAGGCAGTGCTGAAAGTGGAAACATTGAGCGTCACGCCATCGTATTTGCGCGCTACGTTTGCGCCGCGCGCGATAGCCGGGATCATGCTATAGACCCCGAACGCCGCCATGGCTTTGAGTAAATCACGACGCTGCATAGTTCACTTCCCTGTCTGAGGTATCATTTACGGTTTCCTGCGGACGAGTAACAGTACGACTGCGGCTACCGTCGATGGCGACAGCGGGTTCGCCTTCAATGGTGACGCGACGAACCAGGCGTGGCTGGTTGCCGTAGTCATTGACGGCATAATGCTGGGTGCTGCGGTTATCCCAGATCACCACATCGTCCTGCTGCCACTGCCAGCGCACGGTATTTTCCAGGCGGGTAATGCGATTTTGCAGTAATTCAAAAATCTGCGCCGATTCACGACTGTTAAAGCCGACCAGCTTTTTCACAAAGTGACCAAGTAATAAGGCACGTTCGCCGCTTACCGGATGCACATGCACCACCGGATGTTCCGCTTCCCATACGGAAGAGACGAAAACATTTTTATGGTGATTGAGGCGATGTTCCTCGGTGACAATACGTTCCGCGCCATAGTCGTAATTATTACTGTGAATAGCACGTAGCGTACCGACAAATTGTTTTAAGGATTCCGGCAATAATTCATAGGCTAATGCGGTATTAGCCCAGACGGTATCCCCACCATATTCAGGGATGGTAACGCCACGCAGAATGGATATTTTCGGAAAAGCATCTACAAAGGTGACGTCGGTGTGCCAGGAGTCTGCCCGGCCACCACCTTTTGAGGCATCCAGCTCGAAAAGTTTGGTGCCCGCAGGAGACGGCACCGTAGGATGTGCCACGATTTTCCCCAGACGCGCACCGAAGGCCTGGTGGGTTTCGTCGGTCAGATGATACTGTCTACGGAAGAATAAAACCTTATATTTTACGAGTGCATTTTCAATCTGCTGAATATGATTATCATCAAGGTCAGCCGAGAGAGAAATATTGTGCACCTCTGCGCCAATATTGCCGGCAACGGGGTGAATCTCTAATAAATCAGTATCAAAACGGGCAATGCGCTGGGTTGAGGTCATGGTTGCTTTCCTTCAAAGTTGTCCGGAAATCAACTCTAGTAATAAAAGAAGCGTGACGAAAAAGACTTTTTGGTAATAAATATATTAACTACTTTCGAATAAGCTAAGTTGAAAAACGGAATTAGAAAATTGCCTGGCGGAATATGTTGTATTTTTATATTAATTGAAGGGGATGGTTTTTGATTCTGGTCAAATTAAAGAATTACACAATTGATTCTTCGGATATGTAAAACAGGAAAATGGCGGTTATTGTTCACTGGAAAGACCGGATATTGGCTACGAGTGGCTATTTGCGAGACGCCGTTTATATGTTAGTAGAGTGAATAACTGTCTTGAGGAAGCGAAGTAGATTGATGCGGTCTGAAAGAGAAAGTCACTTGTTGCGTTTTTTGTGAAATGACAGGACAGCCCCGTTTCTTTGTAAAAAATAAAAGGTTATTGCCAGTCCCCAGCCCTTCTCTGCTATAGAAACAGACTCTTCGTAACGCCAACGCGAATGACTTTCATTATTAACTCATTCTCAGAATGACATCCTGGAAATATTTTCGTGCCAGATATAAAGGCATTGTGAAAATAATGTAAATTTTCACACGAAAGTTGTATTTTGCATGTATCATATAAGGCAATGGGTTTCTTAAGCTGCATACTCTTTCTTCCGTTTTTTAATCCGGCGTAAAAATGATCACACCTGTTTCTGTCCTGAAAGAAATTCACAACCTTAATTTGTCATATCTTTTACTGGCACAACGCGTAGCAGCAGAAGATATCAAACAAGCCGAATGCTTTTTAAACATGGACATTGAGCTGATTCAGGCAGTTAAGCAATTGACCGCTACGCAAATACTCGCGCTGGCTCAGACCAATCAGTGTCTCATTAAAGTGCAGTCAAACCTGGTTACCTCACTTGCTGAACAAGAAAACCCTCAGCCCGCTCATGGCCTTCATCAGCGCGGGCTTTAGTATAGTTATCTTTTTTAATATTTACCGACAGGGAACATGTTGTCGCTAAGCTAATCTTTACAGGAATCACTCTTTTTAGCATTACTCTTCGAAACTGTGTTTTTTGAAACGGATAGGTGATTTCACCGGAGTTGACGACGGTCGTGAGAATCTACAGAAATCACGGATAAAGTCCCGCGCCGTACGGCCGATAATTACGATAAGTACGGTTTACCTCTCAAGGCAGAGGGCAAAGACTGAGATAGAGTGAAGACTGTGCAAAGCGTGCAAGCCGGATAACCATAACGACAGGGGAATGTTGTCAACAATGCCACTGCAAATACTAAGAACTATCCACCACAGGATCGGCATTTACGCATTATCTATAGTGTTAACCTTCGGCGCCCTGTATGGCGCAGGCCTGGGGGTGTACTATATTTATGCCCATGAAAAACTGGAAGATTATGCTGAGTCCATTCTGGCACGCAGCAATAGCCTTATCTCACAAGTAAAACTGATTGACGGACTGCGACAGGAGTTTGCGGTCTATGAGCCGTGCAGCGAACAGTACGTGCTGGCACTGCGTAAACGGCTTTGGCCTTATCCGCTGATCAAGGATATCGCCTATGTTCAGGACGAGAAAATTGTCTGTTCGGCCCTCTGGGGCAAACTGAACGCGCCCCTCTCTCTGAATATGTTCAGAAATAAGGTCAACCGGGGAAGCTATACGTGGGTCTTTGATGCGCAGATTGAAGAAAACATTACGGCAGATGTCCTTTATACCAGTAACTTCGCCATAACGGTCTCCCCTTTTGCCTTCCAGCGTTTCTGGGAGGAGGCCAATAAGATGGATTTCGATGCCATTATAGGTGATTTCAAACATGACAATCATTTTTTATGATTGGAAAAAACACACATTTACTGGAATCTGTAGAACATAAAAAACAACGTTCATACTTGTATTTTACTGAACATGCCTGCAATAGTGTGAATAACATTTGTGTTATTGCCGGGACATCGCTCCCTTTATTTTTCAAAAACAATCTTTATTTTCTGGTCTCTCTTTTTAGTGCATCTCTTATCATCGGCCTGTTGATTGCCGCCCTTTATGTGAATAATACTGCACATAATCAATCTCTCCTTGCCCGACTAAAAAATGCGATTGAAAAGCGTGAATTACATTTCGTTTATCAACCTATATATAAAATTAAAGATCGAAAAATAACCGGCATCGAGGTGCTGTTACGCTGGACGGATCCACAAATCGGACACATCGGCCCTGATATCTTTATTCCGCTTGCGGAAAAAAATGGCTTGATAAATAAGATCAGCCTGTATGTCGTTGAGCATGCCATCAAAGAGTGTGCATCGGTATTGCAGAGCAGTGATATCACCCTCAGCATTAACGTCAGTTGCGCGGACATCTGTTCCGAGGCGTTTCGCGAAAAATTGCTGAGCACGTTAAAACACGAGAACGTCGCCGGCGAATCAATTATTCTTGAAATTACGGAAAGGCAAAGTTCCGGTACCGAAGATATTAAGCGTTCCATGGATCTTTTTAAGGGCACCGGGATTATGTTCGCCCTCGACGACTTTGGCACCGGTTATTCCAACCTGAACTGGCTGTCATTACTTGACGTGGGTGAAATCAAAATTGACAAATCAATCACTGATTCCATAGGGACAGAATCCATCAATAATCACATCCTTCCCGGACTGATAGAGATGTTTAAAAACATGCCAAAGATCGTGGTCTTCGAAGGGGTAGAGACCGACATACAGTATCAATTTCTGAAAGAAAACATACCGGGGTGCTGCGCCCAGGGGTGGTATTTCACAAAAGCGGTCCCTTTAAGCGAACTGCGTACCGTCCTTGTAGCCTAAGCGGCGTCATCCGTTAGCGGCACTTTCCTGCGGCTCATTGTCTCAGCCCTTTTCCCGCGATGGCGCCTCCCCCGGAATCAGGTTGCCTTGCACAGCGGGCAATTATGGCAATACGCCACAGGTTGCACCGTTTTGTAATAAAAACAGCAGGTACGGCGAAAGCGCACTTTGGTTCCCGCCGCGCTCTGTTGTAGCGGGCGACGAAAGCGTTTGAGCGGGTTCCATGGCAGACCAAACAGTGACGGTTCGGCCGCTTCCAGCAACCAGGCAAAATCCGCCTGTTGGCGCTCCTCCTGCTCTACTGTCAGTCCTTCCATTCGTCCCTGATATAAGGAATAGATCCGCACAGCCGTGTTCTCCCACAGAATATGCTGCGACAGACCGCTCACCTGCGACAGGCTTTGCCACAACGGCGCGAAGAATGTTCGGAATAACGCGCCGACGATGGCCTCACGCCACGCCTCACGCGCCCCCGGCGCGTACGTCGTCGCAGTAACATCCATCGGCAGTGACGAGGTCCACAAACCGCCATCGTGAGCATATTCCAGCCGACAGGTATTAAGTGATAACGGCAGGCCTTTATCAAAGACACTCATTGCATAGAGCACATTCCCGGATGCGAGAAATGCCACTCGTTTGGCAAAAAGCGATGCGGCAATTGCCAGGTCCGGCGCGCCAATCAGCGGCATCACGCGTTCCAGTAACGCCCGGCACGTTTGTACATCTCCGATAGCCTCGCCCGGCACGCTGCGCCTGTCTGCCTGTGCGAGCGTACGCAGGCGAAACACGTTTTGCAGGTACGCATATTCCTCACTCGTCAGCATGCGTTTTTCCCGGAAAAGGAATGCACAGCGGCGTATGGAAAAAGGGGTCGTCAATAATCCGACAGCGCAGATTAAACACCTCTCTCACAAGGGTTTCCGTCATGACCTGTTTTGGCGTCCCTTGTGCATATATCCTGCCTTGATGTACGGCCACCAGATGATCGGCATAGCGGCAGGCCAGATTCAGGTCATGCAGGACCATCACAATGGTTTTGCCCTGCTGCTGGTTGAGTCCGCGCAACAATTCCAGAATCTCTATCTGATGCGCCAGATCCAGGTAGGTTGTCGGCTCGTCCAGCAACACGGTGTTCGTCGCCTGCGCCAGCGTCATGGCAATCCACACCCGCTGACGCTGCCCGCCGGATAACGCATCCACCGGACGATGCTGCAGGGCTGCGATTCCCGTCAGGCGTAACGCCTCCTCCACCTGCTGTTCATCGTCTATTGACCACTGACGCAACCAGTTCTGGTAAGGAAAACGCCCAAGACTGACCAGCTGGCGCACGGTGATGCCCTCCGGTGCAACGGGCGTTTGCGGGAGAATGGCCAGTTTGCGGGCAATCTGCGCCGTATTGCTGGTGTGAATGTCCACCCCCTCAAGAATGACCGTACCTGACTGCGGCGTCAGCAATCGCGCCATAGCTTTTAGTAGCGTGCTTTTACCGCAGCCGTTGCTACCAATGAGCACCGACACTTTGGCGGCTGGCAGGGCTAAATCCAGCGAATCGATCACCTGCTGCTGCTGGTAGCTGATGCTCAGCTTTTGGGTTGTGAGAGACACGTTTTCCTCATCAGTTACGTTCGCTGCCGGATGAGCAGCAATAAAAAGAACGGCGCGCCGGCCAGCGCCACAAAAATCCCGGCCGGCAGATCGGCGGGCCGAAACAGGGTTCGCGCCAGCAGATCAGCCGTGACCACCATGCAGCCCCCACCGCAAACAGTGACAAATGCCTGACCAAAAAAGCCGTTACGCACCACCAGTCGGGCAATGTGCGGCGCTATCAATCCGACAAATGCCATGGCCCCCACCAGCGCAATCGCCCCGCCGGAGAGGACTACGCAGCCGAGTAACAGCAGCACCCGCAGGGGGTGTACTCGCACGCCGAGTCCGCTTGCCAGCTCATCATGCAATTGCAATGTTTTCAGGTAGCGCAGCAAAAAAAGCAGCAACGGGAGCGCCCAGAGATAAATCATCAGCAGTTTCAGCACTTTATCCCAGGTCGCGGCATAGACGCTGCCGCTTAGCCACACCCAGGCGGAAAAGGTGGTGGTGAGCGGACTGAGAACCAGAACGAAGGTGACGACCGCCCCCGCCAGCGCCGACACACCGACACCGGTCAGGATCAGGCGCAGTGGCGTCAGCCCTTTACGCCATGACAGCAGGAAAATCAGCCCAACAGCGCAGGCCGCTCCCGCCATCGCCGCCCAGGGCATCAATGCGCTGCCGTATTGCAGACTGAAAAAAGAGAGCCAAATCAGCGCACCGGCGCTTGCCCCGGTCGTTACGCCCAGAGTATCCGGCGAGGCCAGCGGGTTTCGCACCAGTGTCTGCATGATGAGCCCGGACATCCCTAATCCACCGCCGGCCAGCAGCGCCAGCGCCACGCGGGGCAAACGCAACTCATGCAAGATAAAACGTTGTGGTCGGTCGTCGGGCTGGAACAGAAGCCAAAAAGTTTGCGGCAGCGAAATCGTCACATCGCCGATACTCAGCGCCACGAGAGTCACGAGCATGGTGAGGAGTGAACACCCCAGTAACACCGGCAGCAAACGCCGGGAGAACGGGCGTGAAAATGGCCCCAGACGGAAGAGTTGGTTATCCGGCATGTTCTCCCCTGCGCTGCGCCAGCAAAATAAAAAACGGCGCGCCCATAAGTGCCGTCATCACCCCGACCGGGACTTCCTGCGGCAAAATCACCACCCGGGCGGCAATGTCTGCAACCAGTAGCAGCAACGCGCCGAGCAAGGCACTGGCCGGCAGCGACTGGCGCAGGTCGCTGCCAAACAACTGACGCGCAATATGCGGGACGATAAGCCCGACAAAGCCAATACTGCCCGCCAGCGCCACAGCGCAGCCGGCCAGCCCAACCACCAGCACGCTTGCCAGCAGCCGGACCAGGGCGATGTTGAGCCCGAGTCCACGGGCTATCTCTTCGCCGGCATTCAGCACGTTCATTTGCCCGGCAAACAGGCAGGCAGCGACCACCAGCAGCACGCCGGGAATCAGCAGCGGGTAAAGCTGCGCCAGATCATTACCCGCAAGACTGCCCGCCAGCCAGAACAGCATGGTATCGAGCGTTTCCTGATCGACGACGAGTATTGCCTGCGTAAAGGCATTACACAGTGCGGTAATGGCAACGCCCGCCAGCACCAGGCGCAATGGGTTGAGCTGTCCTTTGCTGATACGGCTGCTAAACCAGACCAGCGTGCCGGTGGCGCAGGCGCCGGTAAATGCCAGCCACAATGTTAGCCAGGGGGAGATAACGGCAAAAAAACTGCCTACCAGCACAATCATTAACGCCGCACCTGCGTTAACGCCAAACAGCCCCGGTGAGGCTAATGGGTTACGGGTCAGCGCCTGCATTAACCCGCCCGCCACCGCCAGAAATGCCCCCACGCCCATCGCCAGCAGGGTACGCGGCAGACGTGAAGTACGAATAATGGTATCCACCGCGCTGGTCGGGTCCGCATCAGACAGCGCTTTTATTAATTGCGCGAAGGTATAAAAGTGGGCGCCCGTCATCATACTGACCACCGCCATCACCGCCAGCAGTAGACCAGAAAGTAGAAATCTTCCTCTCATCGCCGCCCCCTGATTAGCGCATATTCGACATCGATCAGGATTTGATTCGCCCCCAAAATGCCCCCGGACAAACTCCAGGGCACGCTGTCCACGACCCATAATTGCCCCGCTTTCACCGCCCGCATCTGCTGCCAGAGAGGATGTGCCGTTAGCGTTTGATACTGCCGGGCGATCGCCGGGCTATTTGCCCGCAGCAAAATGAAAAAGATATCGGCGTCCAGCAAGGGAATATTCTCCATACCAGAGAAACGCAACGATGCGCTTTGCGCCTGCATCGCCTGTTCATTCCAGGTAAAACCCAGTTCAGACATCACCGAGCCCGGAAAGCTTCGTGCAACGTAGCTACGAATATGATCCGGACGTACTTCAATCACCGAGACCTGCGGCCCGTTCGCCGTATCAAATCGCGCCGGGATAAGGTTTCGCAGCGAGGCAACACGTGCATCCCAGCGTTCAAGCAGAAGCCCTGCGGCGCTCTTCATTGCCAGGTTTTCGGCCACTACCGTCAGCGTTTTCCTGAACTCAAACACATCATCCAGTAGCGCAACAGGGGCAATTTTCCGCATCAGCGGCGCGATATCCTGGTGACGGAAACGGGATGCAAAAATGATATCCGGCTTGAGCAACACGATTTTTTCCAGCGCAGGCTGCGTTTCGAGGCCGAGTTGCGGGACGCCGGAAAGCTGCGGGCGCAGATAGTGATAAACCGGTTTCTCCGTCCATGACTCAACAATGCCTGCGGGGGTGACACCCAGTGCGACCAGGCTGTCGGTCGCCCCCTGGAACAGTGACACGGCGCGCGGCATGGCCGGTTGACGGGCAAATAACGTCGGTGAGGCGACACCCAGCAACAGTGACTGGAGTATGCGTCGACGCGTCAGAGAAAATGAGAATGTATTTTTCATCATCATTGATACCGCCCCACAACGGGGCGGTCTGCGTCAAAAATCAATACTGTAGCCGAGCGTGGCTGTGCGCCCGCGTCCCGCAAAATAGCGGTCCGGGTCGACAGAGGCACTCTGGGAATAGTAGGTAATGTACTGCTTATTCAGCAGGTTAGAGATGCCGAGATTTAACTTTCCGTAAGGCAGTTTGTAGCCCACGGCAGCATCCACCAGCGCATAGCCGGAAAAGTCTTTCTCTGCGTCATCGAATTCTTTACTTAACGCCCAGTTAGCCTGCAGGAATGTACTCAACTCAGCATTCCAGTTGGCTGACCAGCTGGCGATGATGCGATCCGGGGAGATATTCAGTCCATCGAGTTTTGCATCAAGGCTGCCGTTGTCATCGCTGTCATAGCGACCACGCATGTGCGACCAGGCGACGGTGAGTTTGTGGTCCGCATTGGGGCTGTAGCCCGCGCTAATTTCCACGCCGTCAATCTCCGTTTTTTCGCGACGAGCGACAAACGCATCATTGACCAGTTCCACACGACTCCCCAGTTTCGAGGTGGATTTGTAATAACTGGCCTCAAAATCAAACGGGGCTTGCTGTACCCGGAATCCAACTTCACTGTTTTTAGTGACGATCGGCTGCAACCCGCTGTAATCATTGAGTTTAATCCCCGGCGTATCGATGCCACGCAGTACGCGTCCGACATCCGGCACGGTAAAGCCTTCGCTGTAGCTGGCAAAGAGGCTGAGCGGCTCAATGGGGGTCCATACCACACCTGCGTTATAGAGCGTCTGGTCGAAAGACGGTGTTCCGCCCTCCACTTTCACACGGTCATTCGCCCATACCGTTTGGTAATTGTCGATCTTCAGACGCGCGTACTCATAGCGCACGCCGCCGCTTAATTTCACCGACTCGACGGGGGCAAATTCCAGTTGCAGGAAGGGAGACAGGTCGGTGTAATTAATTTCCGGCACATAGGTGCGCCCGGTTGACCACAAATCCTGCTTTGAGCTATCAAACAGAGTATCGAAACCCAGTGTCGCTTTGATGCGATCATCCCAGATATCATCCCTGGTCAGCGCGATTTTACTGCCGTATTTGTCGGTATAAGCCCGGCTCTGATCATAGAGGGTCCCAATGGGCGCGATGGCAGGATCCTGGAAAGAGGAGGAGTTGGTTGCGCCAAACAAGGCTTCATAGCGCTGATAGTAAGCCAGTGCCGTCAGCTTCATGCCCGCGAGATTGTAGTTATCGTAGGTTGTGCCCACAGTCCAGACATCGTTATGGGGAGCACTGCCTTCCGGGTTGCCCTTAACCGACGTGGTGAGCACGCCAGCATCACGGTCTCCCCTCACGCTAACGTAGTTATCTTTATTTTTCAGACGGTAACGATTGAGACTGAGTTGGATACGCTGATCGTTATCCAGCCAGTACCCCACCTTAGCCAGCATGTCCCACGCGCGGGAATCCATCAGGTCGCCCTGCGTGTTATCAACGCCAATGGCGTGGTTGTTCGCGTCTTTAAACAGGCCCTGATCTTCATAGCTCAACGAAAAAAGGTAGTCGATATACTCTTCACTGCCATTGATGCTGTAGTTGGTTTTATACGCCAGCGTATCGCGGTCAAACTCCGCCGTAGGGGTGGTAGTTTCGACGCTGAAATGCTGGTTTACGCTGCCCGGCTGCGCCCGTTTCGTGATGATATTGATCACCCCTCCCGTTGCGCCGACGCCGTTGCTGGCGTTTGCTCCTTTGATCACCTCAATACGCTCAATCATCGACGAGTCAATGGTATGCATTTCGCGTCCGGTTGGACGCAGCGGGTTTGACTGTGGAATACCGTCAATCATCACCAGCGGCGTACGCCCACGAAGCGTTTCCCCACTGCCGGACATCTTCTGCCGCGGCGGCGAAAATGATGGCAGTAAATTGCTGAGAATTTGTGACGTGTCTGAGGTGATTTGCCGTTGTTGGGCAATTTCTTTTTCGCTGATGACCTTTATGACCTGGGGGGAATCATTACGCGATCCCTGGTTACGCGTCGCGCTAACAATCAGTTCATCATCACGACTTGTCGCTTCCTGCGCATAAAGCGGCGAGGTGAAGACCAGAGCCATCGCGCCGTATAAAGGGGAAAATCTCATGCAAACAACCCTCAATAATTATTCCCCACGTTTTTGGGGATCATTCCGTAAGAGAAACAAATAACAACAATAAGAAATATTTTGATAATGATTATCAATATCATGAATAAAATGTAAAGCAGAGATGAGATTTTTTACGATGACACGGCTGACGACAGGGGCAGAACGATATGACGCCAGGGGTGCCATGCGCGGCGAAAACAAGGGGGATTATCGGGTGGCGTATAACGTGGCGAAAACAGAGGATGTTGCCCCCGGTTCATCCTGAATGGCGGAAATCGGGATGAACCGGGGAACAGGAAAGTAAGCGCGCGCAATAAGCTACACGTAACACTTCACTCTTCTCTCTGCTATGTAAGGTGTCGGGACGTATGTGCGTGACGCTGTGCAGATTCATGCCTGCGGGCGTAATTGCGCAAATTAAATAACGTTAAAACCCTGCAAACATACCCCGACAATGTGAGCATGTAACGTTTTAAAATTTCTTATCTTTAAATACGGTATGAAGCATCATGTAGCGCTTAACATTGCGCAAGCACAATAAGCGCCTGAAAACCCGAAAAGACATTGGTTTCTTGCGAATATAATAGAGGGTAAAAAGCTGATACTTCCTGCTTGACTTGTCAAACTTACTGCTGTGCTTCTTATAAAAAGAGAAATAACCTGAAAATTTTTTCCGCGAAGCCGTGATTCTTACTTCACCGTGGTTTACATAAAGAATCTGCGTGGCCATTTTTATTTTAAAAGGTCCACCATATTGCTCAGCAAGTCGATAAAAAGCGTCATAATCTTGCGCAGCAGCAAGCTGCGTATCAAAAAGAATAGTCTGCAAACGCGATGTTAACGTGAAGACCTGATTGCCGACTATGTTCTTTTTATTAAATAATTGCTGGTTATAATCTGGTTTTGGATAAATCCTCAAGCTCTCCAGCGAAAGATAGCCTGATGTATCACAAATATAATCATCAGCATACAAAAACGCGTGCTGATGGAGTTTGTGCTGATCCTTAAGAAAGGACGTTAACCGATTTGGCAACCACTCATCGTCATCATCAATGCCCGTAATGAATTCACCCTTAGCCAGCTTAATGGCTTGATTTCTCACAGCACAAGCGCCGGAGTTATAATCATTCCTGATGTATTTTATGCGTGAGTCCGCCAGTCCTTCAATAAACCCCTGAAGGTTAAGATAATTTGGAGAGCAATCATCAACGATAATTAACTCCCAGTTCGTATATTCTTGCTTTAAAATTGATTCGACTGCGCGTTTTGCTAACGCCTCTCGGTTCCATGTAGGCATATAGATTGAAACCAGCAGGTCGGGTTTTACGACGGAATCCGATAACGTCTCTGACTCTGAAACCGTTTTGTAAAAACTCGCATTTTCAGGATCGCTTTCCGTAAAATTCACGCCATAACAATTAGCATAATCAAAGATGGCTCCTTTTAAAGAACAATAGCTAAGATTGGCGCCTCGTAAACATGCATATGAAAAATCGGCATTTCTCAGATCGCTGAATGACAGATCTTCACCTGCAAAATCAGCGTTTCTAAAATTTAATCCCGCATAATTCTTAAAACGATGGTCGCTGTTAAGAAAAATATCTTTAATGCTCTTATTGCCATGCCGCTTAACCCTATATTCCTTTTCATAAGGCGCAGCTTTTTCGTTTAAAAGCATGTTGTTTTCCTGTCTACCTGTTCCCAGAGAGACACAGCATATCAAGCCATTTTTAAGCCATGTATAAATATTACAATTTATAATTATTTTTCAGAACTTCCTTATTAACAAGCCACATGAATGTTAATTTTATTATTTATTATCAATAAATTACACCGCCTCAAAATAGTGTGATTGTATTACAGAGTGTGAAACCATCCGGAGTATTTCCGTTGCAATGTGGTACCACCTGAGTGACGCCAACGAGCATTAACACAGCCAGAGAAAAAACCCGGCAGGATATTAGGCCGCTCTGCCGGGAGGGGCGTCAGTCTGACGTGCGGACATGCCGATCAAGAAAATCACGAATGTCCATACCTATCTCGGTAGCATGCGTTTCGAGCGCGAAGTGGCCCGTGTCATAAAACTTTATCTCTGCCTTCGGCAGATCACGTTTCCATGCTTTAGCGCCTGCCGCGAGGAAAAACGGGTCATTTTTCCCCCATACGGCCAGCAGTGGTGGCTGGTATTCACGGAAATAACGCTGAAAGGCGGGATATTTATCCACATTCGTGGCGTAATCGAGCAACAGGTCCAGTTGGATCTCCGCATTTCCCGGCCGGGATACCTGTATTCCTTCAAGCGTGTAACCATCAGGCGAAACCAGAGACGGGTCGGTAACCCCTTCGAGATACTGCCATTTAATGGAAGCTGGTGTGGGGAATTCCTGCAGTGCCTTGCGGTTTTCCGGCGTAGGTTCGCGCCAGTACCGCTGAATAGGTGCCCAGGCTTCACCCAGCCCCTCTTCATAGGCATTGCCATTCTGGGAAATGATCGCAGTCACCCGCTCCGGGTGTGCTGCTGCCAGTCGCCATCCGACAGGCGCGCCGTAATCGTGGACCATCAGCGCATAGGCGTCGAGATTGAGTTCCTCGGTAAACCGGTCAATGGTTTCTGCTAGCTGGTCAAAGGTGTATGCATAGCTACCCTTCTCCGGAACCCCGGTAAAACCGAAGGCCGGCAAATCTGGTGCGATCAGATGGTAACGATCGGCCAGTTGGCTAAAAAGGTCACGAAACATAAACGATGAACCTGCGAAGCCGTGCAGCATAAGTAGCATCGGCGCCGTGCTATCACCGGCCTCGCGATAGAAAACGTTAACATCGCCCGCCTGTTTATAGTGGTAATGAATCTGAGTAGCAGACGCAGGTAACGCGGAAGTGGAAGATACCATAAAATCCCCATGTAACCGTTAAAATGTGAGATTGAAGGTTACAAGCAAATTTGGTAACCTGTCAAAATGATTTTATAAGTTACGGGCAGTGATGGATATCAAACAGCTTTCTTCTCAACCTCTCTTTCTGGCCGATAACCTCGCGCTGGATT
This sequence comes from Phytobacter ursingii, assembly GCA_901456055.1. GTDB lineage: Bacteria > Pseudomonadota > Gammaproteobacteria > Enterobacterales > Enterobacteriaceae > Phytobacter > Phytobacter ursingii. Next base: position 714,136 of record CABDWT010000016.1, on the reverse strand, counting down.
TCATCAACAGTGAATACGGGACAGGTGATGAGCGATATGATTGTTTCGCAAGCGATCTCAGCGTCATAGCGTGGCTGGAAACAGCAGGTCTTGTCCCGAAAGGTACTCAAGCGCCTGCTGGATTAGTGGCTGAGGCTCGTCAGCTCCGCGATGCCGCCAGAAAGGTTGTGTATGCGGCTATGGCGTCCGTTGAAGCTGACCTGACGGTGATTAACCGGATCCTTGAGGAAGGGCATCCTGAAACAAGGCTGCAATGGGATGAAAATGCGCAGCGATACCGTGTTGAAGTTCATTCAGACGCGCGTACCCCCGCCAGCCTTCTCTGGCCTGTTGCTGACGCACTGGTGAAACTGATCGCTGACGACAAATTTGAATACGTGCGTGAGTGTGAAGCCCATAACTGTATTTTACTTTTTCACGATTTAAGTAAATCGCATCGCCGCCGCTGGTGCAGCATGGCGACATGCGGCAATCGTATGAAAGTGGCAGCCTTCCGAAACAGGAAGAATACGTAGTGATTCTGGCCTCTTGTAGAGAGTCTGGCGTTATCGGGCTGCCCTTGCGTTACAGCTTGCCTCCCGAACTGATGAATTATTTCCCTCAAAAATAACGGCCTTGTTCGCCAGGTCGCCGCATCCTTCCTTTGCACGCAGATTGCACAAAATCCCCTGTCGGAGATCGGCTTTCCGTTCGGGCAAAGTACATTTTGTAGAAACTTTCAGAACATGAAAAAAATAACCTCTTGATTTAAAAATATTTTATTGCCATTCCAGCTGGGAAACGAAAAAGATTATGAACTCATACTTGAAATGGTAGAACGATCGTTCTACCATCACTTCATGAACAAAAACACAACTAACACCCGAGACAAGATTCTCGCGACCGCTGAAGAACTCATCTACCAGAACGGTATTCATGCCACCGGCATGGATCTTCTGGTGAAGACCTCAGGCGTGGCCCGGAAAAGTATTTATCACCATTTCGCAAACAAGGACGAAGTGGCTGCCGCAGCGCTGAATGCGCGTGATGTCCGTTGGCTGGAATGGTTCAGGACGGAATGTGACAAAGCAGATACGCCACAGGAGCGCATCCTGAACATATTTACCGTACTGAAAGGCTGGTTCGAATCGGAGGGCTATCGCGGATGCGCATTTATCAACACGGCCGGCGAAGTCGGAGATGCTTCTGATCCGGTTCGTCAGATAGCCAGAATGCACAAAGAGAAGCTGCTGGACTACGTACTTGAGCTTACCGGCCAGCTGAATACAGCGCAGCCGCAACCACTGGCACGGCAGTTACTGATATTGATTGAAGGTGCCATCACCATGTCACGTGTTATGGGTGATTACAGCGCCGCCGATGATGCAAAAGATGTCGCTCAGCTGTTACTGAAACAGGTCTCATAGCAGAGACCCGCGTTCCAACGATGAAATACTCACTGAAATATCCACTTATTCTGGAGGCACCACCATGTCCGCTTCACAAGTCCGCCCGCCCCTTCCGCCGTTTACTCGCGAATCAGCAACTGAAAAAGTAAGACTTGCTGAGGATGGCTGGAATAGCCGCGATGCTGAAAAAGTGTCACTCGCCTACTCTCTGGACACCCAATGGCGCAACCGCGCAGAGTTTGCCAATAATCGCGAAGAGGCCCGAGAATTCCTTGAGCGTAAGTGGAAAAAAGAGCTGGAGTACCGCCTCATTAAAGAGCTGTGGGCGTTTGACGGTGATCGCATTGCGGTCCGTTACGCTTACGAGTGGCGCGATGACTCCGGTAACTGGTTCCGTTCTTACGGGAACGAAAACTGGGAATTTGGTGAAGACGGGCTGATGCATCACCGCTACGCATGTATCAATGATATGCCTATCAAAGAAAGTGAGCGCAAATTCCATTGGCCTCTGGGCCGTCGTCCGGATGACCATCCGGGTTTATCTGAGCTGGGCCTGTAACGCTCCTGGCATACTTGTCCGGGTGTCCGGCTGCACGCCCGCCTGGATGCCTGGCTCATCGGGGTGATATAACGTCGCCCTCGAAGCGGGGGCAGTCTCCGTCATCTGAACATACTGCTTTAGTCATCCGGGCATGGAATGCCGGGTTTAAAGGAAAAATGCCTTCAGTCAATTCTGCAGCCTCAGGATAAATTCGCTGAAGGGGTGAGCCGTTGTGTTTGATGTCAACCAGGAAGGGTATTTAAAGACGTGAAGGGATTGCAGGTGATGAATGTCTGCTGTGAGCGAAAAACGGACGCTGACCAGTGCCATATGACTGGCGAAGTCGTGACCATAATTATTTAGAACTGAGCAATGTTAGTGTATTGTTAAATTCAACTGTCCACTATCAGCACAGGAAATAAAAATGCCTATGAAATACGTCTTCGTTAACAATGTTGCACCTGCGGAAGATTTCTGCCGTTTACGCGTGATTTCAGGCTTAACACCTCGTCCTCTGGATGCGGCGAAACGTGCACTTCCTGCAAGCTGTTATGGAGTTCATATTGAGTATGCTGGACAAATTGTCGGGATGGGCCGCATTATCGGCGATGGTGCTTTGAACTTTGAGATTGTTGATATCGCTGTTGATCCAGGGCATCAAGGAAACGGTCTTGGTCGAAAGATCATGCAGAATTTAATGTCATGGTTTGAAAATCATGTATCACCAGGTGCCTATATTACTCTCGTAGCCGACGTCCCAGAGCTATATGAAAAATTCGGGTTTAAAAAGGTTCGCCCGGAAAGCGAAGGGATGGCATTGGTTTGGGCCGGTAATAATTAATCAGCTATTTATGATGAATGTAGCGTACCGAAAGTTGGTCCACTTTGGCTCTGAGCGGACGAGCTTGCTAAGCAGAAGGTCCGCAGTGAGCGAGGAGCGAACTTCTAACGTTACTGTTCTTAAGAGTTGTGGCTACGAGTTTCGCAATTCTGCGAAGTTGCCCGTAAGAGATTGCTATTGCATCCTGATATGATCATTGATTCTAAAAAGTAGAAGGACAAAATGACTAGTATAAAAAATGGTACACGTTTGCTATATTTACATAATGGAATGCTTTATATTAAAACTTATCATTATGAAAATATATTACCTATAGGTAAGTGGAAATGAGTGTGGAAGTAATAAAAATTGATGGTTTTCAAATAAACAGTAAAGCTGATTTTCACCGGATATTAGGCGAAAAATTGGATTTCGGCCCCTATTATGGCCATAACGCTGATGCGCTTTGGGATATGTTAAGTACGGGAATGGCTTGTGGGATAGTTATTATCTGGGAAAACTCTGAACGTTCAAAAAAGGGAATGGGAGACGATTTCCACTTAATTATCAGTATCTTCGAGCGAACGAAGCAACGATACTTAGGCAAAGGCGATGATCTCGCTTTTGACTATGTCCTCAACTAACCGAGATGAAATGTTTCGGCTATTGCAGATTCAGCGTGAAACCCACAACTAGTGAAGCCAAATTTGTCGATGACTGGGTTAGTTCTATTCCGAATCCAGAATGCCCGGCTGGCTCGAAGCCACGGTCAGTAGCTGAACAGACGAAAATGGTAGATTAGGCGAAAATACTCTTCTGGTTTCGATCGTGGTGCTATTTATCATACGAACAGCCCAGAATTAGTTCGTTACTATTATAAGATGTTTACCGGTGCTGGCATCTCAAATATTAAGTTTGTAATTACCCCGGCCACAAAGTGAGGTGTAAAATGAGTAATGATCGAGAAATGCTAGAAAAAATTCTCGGTGGAAAAATCGAGCCGTCGAACGCTAGAGATGTACCAGGTGTTATGGTTGTGGATGGGCAGCAAGTTGTTTATTTTTCGGACGATGGAAAAAGTAATCCCCGAAAACAATTTGATAATATTACGTGCTTTTCTGAGCCTCCGAATGCTGTTCGTGGAGGGGTAAATGAGCGCGGATGCAAAATCACTCCGCCCTCGGGGCCTATTTTTCACGCGATTTCCTATCATGGTGATCTTGATGGTTGGAGAAAAGATATTGAGGCAGGGGCCATTGGCCTTGGTTTATTACTTGCCCACATTAAAGGTGATCAGTTCGTTATTTCCGATGGCCGCTCAATCCCTCTGTCAGATTGCAAAATAGAGTTTTGTTAATCATTGCTTATTCTCAACACCGGTCTTACGCCGATGTTTTTGCAACCTGTCAGCACCCGTTTTGCTTCCTTTTTACTATCTACTTGCTTCCTTTTGCTCCCAGGTTGCATCTGACCCTGACCCGAAATCCTTTGACCTGCTCCCCATAAGCTAATATATCTCAATGTTATCAATGTCATTATCAACGTCCGCGCCTGTCACAAAGCAGACCAGTATCTCGTTCAGATTTAATCCGGATGCACATCGACGGATCCATCCAGAGTCGTAAATTAGCTGTTTAGCTGTATACCCAGTCTTTTGGGTCCCGGAACATCGCATTCAGTATCGTTATGATTTTTTAATCAGACTGTTATCGCGACTTCTTTGGGTTTCCCGCGTGCAATGAGCGGTGTGTAGAAGACTTTAATCTGAGGGTTATATCGGACGGCTGAAAGCATCGCCATATACCGTGTTGCCCGCAGACCGGACCTGTCGCCCCAGATGGCCCTCCTGGTTCTGCATTAAACATACAAGGATGTAAAAATCACCCTTTACTGCCGTTCCCTACTCCATGGCGATATATTCTTTTTACCCCATTAATCAGCGCCATCACCGCATGCCTTCATCGACCAATCACTGTTAAAAATTCTGTAATGACATTCATTGCTTGTCGATCCTTTGAAAAAATCCGCATCTTTTAACTCATTAATTTTTTTGAGTTGCAAAGACTCCATTAAACGAATAGAAGCCAGATTGCGAGAGTCAATCAATGCATCGACATGAGATAAGTTATAATGATTAAATAAAAAATCTATCAACATGCTGACACACTGTTTTGCCACCCCTTTTCTTTGATACGTCGCAAACACATGATAAGCAATATAGGCCCAGCCCTTATTAACCATAAGGGTAGACTGGACATATCCCAGATACGCACCAGATTGACGATTTATAATGACCCAATTGAGCCATATTTCACGTTTATCTGGCGAATGTCGCTGCGAAATTCGCTCATAGCGCGCTATCAACTCAGCAAGGCTTGTCGGCGGTTTGGAGGGGATATATTTATAATCACCTTCAATAGACAATCCGGCATACATTCCGGGCGCATGCGACTTAACCAAAGGCTCCAGACAATATAAATCCGACATCAAAGGCTCAATTAATTTCGCATTCACAGTACAAACTCCATAAGGCCTGACATCATGATTGAGAATAGACATGCAACGGCAGCACAACCTTTACCTTATAGCAAAAATCAATATCCATGACGGGTATTTTGGTCATAAAAAAATGTCTGACTCGACACGCTTTTCTGGCATTTAAACCCTGCGCGCGAGACGCATTTGCACTCCAGTTGCCCGAAGCAGGCACTGTTAACCTCTGCCTGCGGGATACCACCTCATCCAGCAATCGAATAAAAATCCGGCTGGCACGTTTATACGTTAAACACATGTTGATGGTGAACGCCTGATTAACGAAATAGCGTTTTTTTGCGCCATACTGGATGCAACGCCACGCGATTTTTTGCCTTAATCCATAAAAGGGACTTTGCTCATCTCATGCGGCGGTTTTTCCACAGGAAGTATGTCAATATTGCCAACATCGCTAAACTCAACGGAATATATGTAGCCTGAATACGGAGCACCTGATGGTCACCACACACGTTTTTATCGCAGCCAGTCTTGATGGTTACATCGCCCGAAAGGATGGCGATATCAACTGGCTGTTGCAGCGCGATGACCCGACAGAAGATCATGGTTATGCCGCATTCATCGCGGACAAAGACTGGATCGTGATGGGTCGAGGGAGCTATGAGAAGGTGTTGACCTTTGACGAATGGCCTTATGATCGGCCCGTGCTGGTGCTCTCCCGACAGCTCACCGACACCCCTGTGCCCGAGGCGCTAAAGGGCAAAGTGCAGTTCTCCCGCCGCACGCCCAGGGAAGTGATTGATGACCTGGCTGCGCAGAATGCACATCGCGTCTATATCGATGGCGGGCAGGTAATACAGTCGTTCCTGCGCGAAGGTCTGGTCGCCGATATCGTTATCACTACCGTTCCTGTCCTGCTCGGTTCGGGAATACCGCTGTTCGGATCGTTGCCCCATGATATCGATTTGACGCTGTTATCAAGCCGCAGCTTCCCGTCGGGTCTGGTGCAGTCGCACTATCGGCTGACGTCATAACCCTCTGGCTTTTCTGCGTTCAGCTATCATCCTGATACCTGCCCTGCTTCCTGATGAGGGACAATACAGGAAACGCTGCCATTGACGGTTGAAGTGCCTTTCTCCTCCAGGCGGAAATGACGTCCGGTTTTCGCTCAGCGCGAAGATGGGTAATGTGAGAAAAATGCATGGCCCTAACCGACAAATCAAAAAAAGAGTCGTATGTAAAATCAGACCAGATTTCGCAACCTTGAGACAGTAAAAGGAATATCCGGGATGTTTACTCACATGCGCATTGCCAGGCCCGTTACAAACCTGGAAAGATCTTTTCTGATGTACCGCCATGGATTGGGCCTGCAAAAAATTGCAGAGTTCACGGATCACGATGGTTTCAACGGCATAATGTTAGGCTGTGAAGGCTTGCCCTGGCATATTGAGATGACGGTATGCCTGAATCATCCGGTAACCCCTTCCCAGACGGCAGAGGATTTGCTCGTTCTCTATTATCCGCAAAAAGATGAGTGGGTACGGACCTGCATAAGGATGGCCGAGGCGGGTTTTCAAGAGGTCAGCGCCTTTAATCCTTATTGGGATGTCAACGGAAAGACGTTTATTGATCCCGATAAGTACAGCGTTGTTATCCAAAATAAGGCGTGGGGATAACCGATATTAACCCTTGTCATGCTCCAAACCGGCAGTAACGCGCTACGCAGCCATGTCGATGCCGAACGGGTTCTGCTTTGAGGATTCTACTATGACCACCTTTCATCAACTTACCGCCACCAGTCTGAGCGGCCAGCCTGTCTCTATGGCCGACTACGCGGGTAAGGTAGTGCTGGTTGTTAACACTGCCAGCCATTGCGGCTTCACGCCTCAATACGGCGGCCTTGAGACACTGTACAAGAAATACGCAGCCCGGGGTCTGGTGGTGCTGGGTTTCCCCTGCAACCAGTTCGGTAAACAGGAACCCGGCAGCGCCGAGGATATCGCGCAGACCTGTCACATTCATTATGGTGTGAGTTTCCCGATGTTCGCGAAAGTAGAGGTCAACGGACGCTCAGCGCACCCTGTGTTTCGTTATCTGAAAAATGAATTGCCCGGCGTGCTGGGCGGACGAATCAAGTGGAACTTTACGAAGTTCCTGATCGGGCGCGACGGTAAACCGCTCAAACGTTTTGCGCCGTTCACTACCCCGGAGAAAATAGAAGCCGCGCTTCTTGCGGCGCTCGAAAACTGAGTGTTTCGGTGCGGGTTTGTCGCCTACCCTCTTCTGATGCGGGTATCTTCCCCTTTCCGGGTCGGGCCTCAAGATACGTGAAGAGTGGATGCACACCGAGACAGGTTCGTTCGCCGATGCTCTGTTATGGTGCGAAAATTTGCACCATGCACATTCTCCTGACAATGACCTGTCGGTTAAGGGAATTTTATGTGCAAAGTGCCCACCTCGTTGTGTTACCACTGCCCAAATAATTTTGGCATACCTCTTGCTATTTTGGCATAGCCATTCAGATAGCCACTCAGAGGTTCAATTATGTCAAACAGCAATGATTTTCCGCTTATCGAAGCGCCAGCCTCCGGGCGTAAGGGCGTATTTTCGATCTCCATGGTCCTGTTCAGCTTTACTTTTTTTACCGGCACAATGTTCGCAGGCGGCAAACTTGGCGTCTCCTTTTCTATCGTCAATCTGTTGTGGATTGCGGTTATTGGTAACTTTCTGCTGGCCCTCTACGCCGCCTCACTCGGCTGGATTGCCGCCCGCAGCGGGCTTAATACCGTACTGATGGGTCGTTTTTGCTTCGGGGAAATTGGCAGCAAACTCGCCGATTTTATTCTCGGCTTCGCCGAGCTGGGCTGGTATGCCTGGGGTACCGCGACCGTCGCCATTTCGCTGGTCAAAATCCTCGCCCTGCCTGCTGTCATGACCATCCCCCTGATGATCCTGTTCGGGATCCTGTTCTGTGTCACCGCGCTGGTGGGCTACAAGGGGCTGGATGCGCTATCCCGCGTGTCGGTGCCGCTGATGTTTATTCTGCTGGTGGTTTCGATGTATCTGGCCGCCCATCACGCCGGCGGCTGGCAGGCAATGACCAAAATTGAACCGGGTGAAACCATGACCTGGTCGGCGGCCATCACCATGGTGTTCGGTACCTTCGCCAGCGGCGCGACCCAGGCAACGAACTGGACCCGGCTGGCCAACTCCAGCCGCACCGCTATCGTCGCCAGCATGAGCAGCTTCCTCATCGGCAACGGGCTGATGATTGTTGCCGGAGCGTGGTGCGCCATCGTCTATCAGCAGGCCGATATTGTGGAAGTGCTGATTCTGCAGGGGCTCTCCGTCGCCGCGGTAATAATGCTGTGCCTCAACCTGCTGACCATTCAGGGCCCCACGATTTATAACGTCTCAGCCGCCGCCTGCCACCTTTTGCGCAGCGAGCGCCGCCGTACTTTGACCGTGGTCGCCGCTGGCGTCGGTATTGTGCTGGCGATTGGCGGTATGTATGAAATGCTGATCCCTTTCCTCGTGCTGCTGGGCAGCATTATCCCGCCCATCGGCGGCGTTATCCTCGCCGACTACTGGTTCTATCGCGGCGGCCGCTATCCGCTGCTGCAGGCTGCCCGTTTACCGCGCTTTAACTGGCTGGGGCTGAGCGCCTACGCAGTGGGCGCGGTGGTGGCTTACCTGTCACCGTGGATCGCCCCGCTGGTCGGCATTAGCGTTTCCGCGCTGGTCTATATCGCCCTGACCCGCCTCGGCAAACGCCAGCCCGCCGCTGATTCCATCGCGGAGCAGTAGTCATGAGCCTGACGGTCAGCGAAATCCTCGCCCTGGAGGGGCTCTCCGCCATGCGCCTGCGCGCGGGTAAACAGGGTCTACAGCTGGCGGTTCGCTGGTACTACGTGGCGGAAAATGAAAATATCGCCGAATGGATTATGGGCGGGGAGCTGGTATTTATCACCGGAATCAACCATCCCCGCGATGAAGACAACCTGGTCCATTTGTTGATGGAAGGCAAACAGCGCGGGATAGCCGGAATGGTTATTCTCACAGGCGATGCGTATATTCAGGCCATCCCACCGCGTCTGATCGCGCTGGCCGATGAACTGGGTATTCCGCTGATCGAGCAGCCCTATTTGCTCAAGATGGTGATTGTCACCGAGCGCATCGGTACCGCGCTGGTGCGCAGCGAAAATGCCCTGCAATCCCAACGCGATATTCTGTTACAGCTGTTAACAGGCGATTTTCCCGATTTGCAAATCCTGCAGCAACGCGCCCTCCACCAGCGACTGGATTTTACCCGTCCCCTGCGGGTGGTAGCGCTGCGCCTTGAGGGGATACAGAACCTGTTTCGCCAGTTTCCGCCCGAGCAGGCCGAAGCCTGGTTACAGCAGGCCCGCCGTATCATAAGCCAGCGATTGCAGCAGCAACTCAATCAGCAGGACAACCCCTATCCGCTGGTAGAACGTAGCAATATGTTTATCTTCCTGCTCCCGGAAGAGGACGGTGAGTTTTATCAGCAGAAAAATTGGTTAGCACAATGGCTGTTCGCGCTGGCGGAAGGTGACGACAGGCTGTCGCTACTGTGTGGCCTTTCCGCGCGAGTACAGCAACTACAGGATTATCAGCGCGCGCTGTCACAGGCGCGGCAGGCGCTGGATCTTAGCGATACTCTGCGCCCGGCCCAGCGCATTACCGACTATCAACAACTGGGCTTTATCAAACTCCTCTCTGCCATCGGTGACCCTGCACTGTTGAGCGATTTTATGCATGACACCCTCGGTTGCCTGATAGAACGCGATCGCAAAAGTCCGTGGCTGTTAATGGAGACGCTGGAAACCTTGCTCCAGGAGAACGGCAACGTGGTCAGGGCCGCCGAGCGGCTTGGCATTCACCGCAACACGTTACATCAACGCATCCAGCGCATCGAAAAGCTGACCAGCTATCCGATAAGCCATCCTCAATTTCATCTCAACGCCTCGGTCGCTTTAACGATCTGGCGTATGTCACAAAACCATTTACGGGAACATTTATGAAAATTATCAACGCGCGTCTGCGCCAGAAAGAAGCGCTGTATACGATTGAATTAGATGGCGCTGTGATTAAAAGCATCACTTTGCAGACCTCAATGCCAGTGGCCGGGACAGGCGATCTCGACGCACAACAAAAGCTGGTTATCCCGCCGTTCGTCGAACCGCATATCCATCTAGACGCCACCCTGACGGCGGGCGAGCCGGAGTGGAATATGAGCGGCACGCTCTTTGAGGGCATCAGCCGCTGGAGCCAGCGTAAAGAGAGCGTCACGGTAGAAGATACGCGCCAGCGCGCACTGAAAACGATCGGTATGCTGCGCGATAACGGCGTGCAGCACGTACGCACCCATATTGATGTGACCGATCCGTCTCTGACGGCGCTTGAGGCGATGCTGGCGGTGAAAAAAGAGGCCGCCCATCTTATCGACCTGCAAATTGTCGCGTTTCCACAGGAGGGCATTGAATCCTTCCCTGGCGGACGTGAGCTGATGACCCGCGCTATCGAGATGGGTGCCGACGTGGTGGGCGGTATTCCGCACTACGAAAACACCCGCGATAAAGGTGTCAGTTCGCTGGGTTTCCTGATGGACCTGGCCCAACGCCATGGCTGCCTGGTGGACGTGCACTGCGATGAAATCGACGATCCTCAGTCGCGCTTCCTGGAAGTGCTGGCAGAAGAAGCCCGGATACGGGGAATGGGCGCGCAGGTGACCGCCAGTCATACTTGCGCCATGGGTTCCTACGATAATGCCTACTGCTCGAAGCTGTTCCGTTTGCTTAAAGCATCGGGCATCAACTTTATCTCCTGCCCGACCGAAAGCATCCACCTGCAGGGGCGCTTCGATACCTGGCCGAAACGTCGCGGCGTGACGCGCGTAGCAGAACTTGACCGTGCCGGGATCAATGTCTGCTTTGCTCAGGACTCCATCCAGGATCCGTGGTATCCGCTGGGCAACGGCAATATCATGCGCATCCTCGACGCCGGACTGCATATTTGCCATATGCTGGGATATGAAGATTTGCAGCGCTGCCTCGACCTGATTACCGATAATAGCGCCCGTGCGCTGTGCTTAGGTGATAACTATGGCATTGCCAAAGGGCGTCCGGCGAACCTGCTGATCCTGGATGCGGAAAATGATTACGATGCGGTGTGCCGCCAGGCGAAAGTGCTGACCTCTGTTCGTTACGGTAAAGTCATTATGCAACGCCAGCCGGAAGAAATTTGCTACCCGGCCTGATACGTGAAACACGCCCGACCGGCTAACCTGTCGGGCTCAATAACCTGTTTCTTATCCCCACAGCCGTAGATTTTCATCAGCGTGCAGACAAACGGCAAACTGTCGCCCTGCTAATGCGTCACCCATCGCTTTTTGCGCCTGACATCCTGACCATTCGGGTAGCCCTTTTCGCTACGGCCCGATCTTTTATACGCCTGTTATCGCGCAGCAGCGAAGCATAAACCTTATTAAGCGCAAAGAGTATCGCCGCCAAAAGGCCCAGGAGTTGCCAACAGAGTCGCAGGAGTGGCTGACGGATAACGGTTCAGTTACAGGGCTCATCAAATACGGGGGTTCGCCCGGTTGCTGGGACTGGAACCTTGCACGACAGCGGGGACACATACTGTGGATTAGAGAGCGGAACCAGGCGGTGCGGGGTACTGCTGGCGGGCAGTTGGCCTGCTGTCCTTGCTGCTTTTTCCGTGCGCTGCTTGAGCGTGGCCAGTTGCATTTTGCGGTGCAGATCGGGGACATAATGAAGCAGCGCACTCACTTTCGGTGCCGCAGGCATTTCGGCAGTTCATCCTGCAACAGCAGCGCCGCCGGATAATCAATGGCCACCGGCAGCTGGACCGTCGCCTGCGGGGAATAAAGGGCCGGCAGGGTCATGGTGTGATCTTACCGGCTTCAGTCTGGCTGTCCGATGGCACCGGGTGACGGGTGGTACAGTGCATCGCCGTGCTGTCGTGGATATCCGGCGCCGGCAGAATATCGTAATCCGGCAGCTTCCGGATGCGGTAACTGTTGTAGTCCGCATACGAGAGCCGGTTTTCTCTCAAGGTGGCCGCGTGTGCCACTTCCATCTGCTTTGCAAACGGGAGTGACACAGCCACAGAGGCAGGATCGAGCTCCATTTTCTGACGTCCCTGCTCCAGGGTGGTCGTCAGCCGGAACTTTTCTGTCAGGAACGGCTGCGCGGCACCCGGGTTTTTCATGGTGTGGGTAACCTGAAAGACCATCCGGTCACCGTCATTGCGCAGCACCCGCCCTAGCAGGCGGGTTTCAGTTCGTACCGGCTCAGCCAGACCTTTTACCGTAAAGGCTGTCTGCTGTTCGCAAAGTACCATCATCCCCGGTTTCTGGGTGGCATTCAGTACCCGCATTTCACTGAGTGTGGCGGCTGATGCCTCCTTACCGGCCAGTGCCACGGTGAACGTGAGCACTGCCCATCCCCGAAGAGCATATTTTTTCATTCTGATTCCTTCTGTCTGCCCGCTCAGCAGTGTGCAATTCTGCCATGCATACCGCATGCTCCTTTATATAGTCAGTAAACCCCGGGCACCCTTTCCTCTCCATGGCCGGGTATCCTGACCTGCTCCCGGTTGATTATCACACGGCAATGTTAGTTCAGCATTACGTCGGTTATGACAAATGCGAACTTCTGCTGTTCCAGTCGGTCCGCTTTGTGCCAGCAGCAGCCCTTCATTTCCACTCTGTAAGCATTGACCCGAAGATCCAGCGTTAAATTTTCAGGTTAATACGCAACGCATCCACAACGAGTGAAAAGGCCGGCGAAGGTTGCTTACGGCTGGGGTAATAAAGATAGTAACCCGGAAAAGGCCGACACCACTCCTCAAGCACCCGAATCAGTTTTCCATTGCTGAGGTGCGCACCGAACTCCTCTTCAGGCAAAAAAGCAATTCCGAGACCGGCAAGCGCTGCGTCCACGACGTGTTCAGACGTATTAAACGTTAATTGCCCTTCAACCCGAACGTGAAATTTGCCGTTTTCCTGTTCAAATTCCCAGGCGTAAATTTTCCCCGACTGAACCATCCGCTCATTAATACAGCTATGTTGCACAAGATCGCGTGGCGTCTGAGGGGGAGGACACAGGGCGAAATACTCCGGGGAAGCCGCAGCTGCCATGCGCAGCTTCGGGCCGATCGGCACGGCAATCATGTCCTTGTCGATAGTGTCCCCGAGCCGCACACCGGCATCAAAACGATCCGCCACAATATCCCGGAATCCGTGGTTGGCATCGAACTCAAGGTGAATATCGGGATATTCCCTCAACAGGGGCGTCAGTCGGGGCAACAGGGTGTTTTTTAATACATTTGGTCCGCAAGTGATACGCACCGTGCCTGCTGGTTTTTCCCGCAACGCCGTCAGCATATCCAGTTCCGCTTCAATTTCATCAATGCGTTGCCCTACGGACTGCAGCAGCCGTTCGCCAGCCGCCGTTGGCGACACACTGCGCGTTGTGCGTGTCAGCAGGCGTATCTTCATGCGCTCCTCAAGTCCGGAAATCGCCTGACTGAGCGCCGGCTGAGTCACGCCCAGCTGCGCGGCCGCGCGCGTAAAGCTGCCCTCGCGCGCCACGGTGATGAAAGAGAGTAAATCGTTGAGATTGCGTCTGGCCATGATTGTTCTCAGTCTATTTATAAATTTTACTTATAAGGCTATTAAGTATTCATTAGCTAGTTAACGCCCTGCATATTGGTAACAATAATGTGATGAAAAAGTCAACGCTAACCTCTATGCAAAACGCTCACCGCAGAACGTCACTGCGGTTGCTCCTTGCCGGCCTGCTTGTCGTCACGCAGTCCGCCATGGCCGGTGACAACGACCGGCGAGACGTTCAGGAGACACTAATGAAAATTGAGATCGTTGTGGACGGAGAACCCGCTACCGCCACTCTCTTTGACACCCCAACGGGTCGGGATTTTGCCTTATTGCTTCCTCTCTCTCTGACACTGGAAGACTATGCCGAGATTGAGCGCATCAGCAACCTGCCCCGCAGGCTTTCCACAGCACAGGCTCCTGAAGGCATGACGCCCGAAGCCGGGGACATTACCTTCTATGCCCCCTGGGGCAATCTGGCGATTTTTGTTCAGGGCAGATCTTACGCCCGGTCACTGATTCCGGTAGGCAAAGTGGACTCAGGATTACCCGCACTTCAGCGTCATGGACCTCTGTCGGTGCAAATCAGGGCAACTGACTGATCTGCTCTGTCATAGCCACAGCGCCGCTCTCACCTACGACCGACCGAAACCCTCAAACCCTCGTTTCATCAGCCTGCAGCTGAGGGTCAGTATCGCGTTCAACATTGAAAAGAAAGACATAAATGAGTAATCAGACAGACGATAACCGAAAAAAAACCACCGACGACAGTAAACATCCTGCGCACTGGGGGGCCGTTTTTGCCATGACACTTTGTGTCTTTGCACTTATTGCCTCCGAATTTATGCCCGTCAGCCTGCTGACCCCAATGGCACAAAGCCTGAGAGTCACCGAAGGCATGGCCGGGCAAGGCATCGCGATTTCCGGGGCATTTGCCGTGGTAACCAGCCTGTTTATTTCCATATTGTCAGGCTCGCTCAACCGTAAAACCCTTCTGCTTGGCCTGACATGCCTGATGGCTGTTTCGGGCGCGGTCATCGCCATGGCCCCTGATTACCTGACCTATATGGCGGGCCGGGCCCTGATTGGCATCGTGGTGGGGGGATTCTGGTCGATGTCAGCCGCCACGGCGATGCGTCTGGTACCGGTGCATCGCGTTCCGCTGGCATTGGCCATTTTCAACAGCGGCAATGCCCTGGCAACAGTCGTGGCTGCCCCTCTGGGGAGCTGGCTTGGTTCGGTTATTGGTTGGCGCGGGACCTTCTTTTGCCTGGTTCCGGTCGCGCTCGTCGCGCTTATCTGGCAACGACTCAGCCTGCCTTCCATGCCTGTCGTCCATCAAAAAGCGAAGTCCGCTAACGTCTTCACACTGTTTCGCCGCCGGGTGGTGACACTCGGCATGCTGGGTGTGGGGATCTTCTTTATGGGGCAGTTCACGCTCTTTACCTACATCCGGCCCTTCCTTGAAACCGTCACGCGGGTGGATGCCGCAGAAGTAACAGGTGTCCTGCTGGTTATCGGTATCGCGGGTTTCATCGGCACAACCCTGATTGGCCGGGTGCTGAAACGCAGTTTCTACCTGACTCTGATGGCGATACCGGTGTTGATGGCGTTCACCGCGCTGGCACTGATTATCTTCGGCAGTCAGCCAGCCATTGTCGTTGTGCTGCTGGGACTATGGGGGCTCATTTCTACCGCAGCACCAGTGGGATGGTGGGCGTGGGTTCCACATACTTTCCCGCAGAATGCCGAAGCCGGCGGCGGACTGATGGTCGCGATGGTGCAGTTGTCCATTGCGCTCGGTTCAACCGTGGGAGGGCTGCTTTTTGACCATCACGGCTACCAGAGTACTTTTCTGGCCAGCGCCGCAATGCTGATTATTGCCACCGTACTTATTTTCATGACCTCACGTGCAGATCCCTCTGCCTGAGACCATTCAAAAACCAGGAGTTATGTAATGACCATTAAAGCTTACGGTGCCAGTGCGGGCACATCACCGCTCGAACCCATGGATATCACCCGCCGCGCCCCTGGCGCGCATGATGTTCAAATCGATATTGCCTTTTGCGGTGTCTGTCACTCAGATATCCACCAGGTACGTTCAGAGTGGGCAGGAACGCTGTACCCCTGTGTGCCAGGACATGAAATTGTCGGCCGCGTGATGGCCGTTGGCGAGCACGTCTCTGACTTTCGTGCCGGGGATCTGGTGGGCGTCGGCTGCATTGTCGACAGCTGTAAACACTGTACCGACTGTGAAGAGGGGCTGGAGAACTACTGCGACCATATGACCGGGACATACAACTTCCCGACGCCAGATGCGCCGGGTCATACCCTGGGCGGATATGCGCAGCAGATTGTGGTGCATGAACGCTATGTTCTGCGCGTCAGTCACCCGGAATCGCAACTGGCCGCTGTCGCCCCCTTACTCTGTGCAGGGATCACGACTTACTCGCCATTGCGCCACTGGAAAGCCGGCCCCGGCAAGAAAGTCGGTGTTGTGGGCATCGGCGGGCTGGGGCATATGGGGATCAAACTGGCTCATGCCATGGGGGCACACGTTGTGGCCTTCACCACCTCGGAGTCCAAACGTGAAGCCGCCAGAGCGCTTGGGGCTGATGAAGTGGTGGTTTCACGCCATGCAGGAGAGATGGAAAACCATGTCAAAAGTTTTGATTTAATTCTGAATACTGTTGCAGCGCCGCATAATCTCGATGCGTTCACCGCCCTGCTGAAACGCGACGGCACCATGACCCTCGTGGGCGCGCCTGCCACACCACACGACTCGCCAGAAGTCTTCAACCTCATCATGAAGCGTCGGGCTATTGCCGGTTCGATGATTGGCGGCATTCCTGAAACACAGGAGATGCTCGATTTCTGTGCTGAACACAATATTGTCGCCGACATTGAGCTGATCCGTGCCGACGAGATTAACGCAGCCTACGAACGCATGCTCAGAGGCGATGTGCATTACCGCTTTGTCATTGATAACGCCACGCTGGCTTCCTGACAGGAGAATTAACGATGAGAAAACTGACCTTAGCCCTGGGACTACTTTTCAGCGCTTTTGCCACCTCCGCTGCTGATATGTCCAGAGGTGCGGATAACTTTTATAAAAGCGATAAGGTGACGCAGCAGAAAGTCACCTTTAAAAACCAGTATCAAATGAACGTGGTCGGCAATCTGTTTATGCCGAAAACAATCAATCAGAACGCCAAAAACCCGGCAATTGTCGTGGGCCACCCGATGGGGGCGGTCAAAGAACAGAGCTCAAATCTTTATGCGCAGAAGTTGGCTGAGCAGGGGTTTGTCACGCTGGCTATCGATCTGTCTTATTGGGGGGAAAGCGAAGGTAAACCCCGGCATCTGATCGCGCCGGAAATCTATACGGATGACTTTAGCGCAGCGGTGGATTACCTGAGCACGCAGGCGTTCGTTGACCCGAAAAACATCGGCGTGCTGGGTATCTGCGGCAGCGGAAGTTTTGTTATCAGTGCTGCCAAAATCGATCCGCGCATGAAAGCTATTGCTACGGTGAGCATGTATGACATGGGATCGGCATTCCGAAACGGACTGAACCATTCCCAGACAATTGAGCAGCGCAAGGCTTTCATCCAGTCGGCTATTGAGCAGCGGTTTGCCGAATTCAAAGGGGGAGAGACAGCGTACATTCCGGGCACCGTGAATAAACTGGACGCCTCCACGCCGGAAATTCAGCGCGAGTTCTTTGATTTCTACCGTACTGAGCGCGGTGGCTACACCGCCCAAGGTGAGAAAGAGGAACTGACGACGAAACCGATGCTGAGCAGTATCGGCAAATTCATGAACTTCTACCCGTTCAACGATATTGAAACCATTTCACCGCGTCCGATGCTGTTTATTACCGGCGACCAGGCCCACTCCAAAGAGTTCAGCGAGGACGCTTACAAACGTGCCGGTCAGCCTAAAGAGCTGTATGTCGTACCTGGCGCAGGACACGTCGATTTATACGATCGAACCGACCTTATCCCCTTTAGCAAGTTGGCAGACTTTTTCCGTAACAACCTGAAATAACGCGTTCAGTTAAGGAGTAGGTGACATGAACTACAAACATCTGGGCCGAACTGGCCTGCGGGTGAGCCGCATCGGTCTTGGGACCATGAACTTCGGTGAACTGACGGATGAACCGACCAGCTTCAGGATTATGGATGAGGCCGTGGATTCAGGGATTAACTTTTTCGATACCGCTGACGTTTACGGCGGGCCTCAGTCACCGGATATGGCAAAGGGTTACGGCACATCTGAAGAGATCATCGGTAACTGGCTGGCCCGTAGCGGCCAGCGTGACCGTATCGTGCTGGCCACGAAAGTTTACCAGCCGATGGACACGGGGCCGAACGACAAATACCTGTCCGCCTACCATATCCGACGGGCGTGTGAGGCCAGTCTGAAAAGACTGAAGACAGACCATATTGACCTCTACCAGATGCACCATATCGACCGGAACACTCCCTGGGAGGAAATCTGGCAGGCCATGGAACAGCTGATCCGCGAGGGTAAAATCAGCTACGTGGGCAGCAGCAACTTTGCCGGCTGGGACATCGCGACTGCACAGTGCAAGGCTGACGCTCGCAACTTGCTGGGACTGGCATCAGAACAGAGCCTGTACAATCTGACCCAGCGCACGGCTGAGCTGGAAGTCATTCCGGCGCTGCGTCATTACGGCATTGGCCTGATCCCCTGGAGCCCGGTCGGGATGGGGATGCTGGGTGGTGTATTGCAAAAAATGGCAGCAGGGCGCAGAGCTGCTCCCCATATGCAGGAACGAATCAATCATTTGAGACCACAACTGGAAGCCTGGGAAGCGCTCTGTGAAGAGATTGGCGAAACCCCGGCCGACGTCGCGCTCGCCTGGTTACTGCAAAATCCGGTGGTCACTACTGTACTCAGCGGACCACGGACGGTTGAACAACTTCGCCAGAATCTCAATGCCTTATCTGTAAAACTGTCGGCGCAAACGCTTAAAAAACTGGATACCCTCTGGCCCGGGCCGGGCGGAGAGGCTCCTGAAGCCTACGCCTGGTAATATTGATTGACGACAATCACTACCGACCTTCGGGTCGGTATTTATCTAAAATCGTTTTCGGCAAACTCAAGCAGGATCATTTTCATCGCTAAGCGTGTATTGGCTGCGTTAATTCCTTAACGTCCGCTCCTCGCTCACAGCGGACCTTCAACTCAGTTAGTTCATCCGCTCTGTGCCAGGAGCAGATGTTGTAAAGCGCCGGGCATAACAATTACTTAGTGGCGGTTAAGAATCACGAAAAGCACACTCAAGATTGGCCCGGGGTATCAGTAGAGGGTACAGTTGCTATTATGATTTGTAGTAAGCAATCAGGGAATAACAATGGCACGCAGGGCTGAGTTACGGGGTATAGTTAATGGTCTTAATGAGAGCTTCGTGAGTCGGAACAACGATTTCGAGGGATTCTGGACTATTGGTCAGTTAAAGTTATTGGCTATCAATAACAACCTCACCACAATGGTGTTTCATCTTACTCCACCTAAATACGCTCCCCACTCTAACCTGATAAATTATGTTGTACTCCACTATTCAGACATGCTCGAGCATTTGTTAACAAAGCAGCAAATTCCTGATACTTGGGTAAGTGAGGCTCGCATTACGATCGACTTTAACGTAAATGCTAAACACGAGCAGTTGCATGAATGCTCAACATCAGGTGAGCCTTTTCAGTGCTGTTGTCAGATAATTGATGATACTGGTCGCTGTTACTCTTCCGTCGTTTATGGTCGGAGCCAGGCTCATTCTCCTGCGAAAGAATTAAAATCGACTCGAAAACTAACCGTGTAAAAAAATCAGCTGAACTTCCTCTCCGCGCTCGCAGCGGACTCTGCTATGCCTGACTTTGCCGCTGCGCACCAGAAGCGGCACTCAATGTCCCCCCTGCACCGCTCACGAATGCGGCAATAACGCCTGATTAATGCAGCCCTGACCGATTAAAGTGTTCTGCACAGCCTCAATAAGCGGGGTATGCGGTTCATGGCCTAAAAAGTCGATCAGTTTGGCATTGTCCATCTGAATTGCCTGTTCCCACAAATAGCGCATCTCCAGCATTTCATGCAGAGTGGCGTTGAAAGGCGCCATCGCCGTGATGAGCCACCAGGGGAAAGATTTTACTTTTGCGTTAACACCCGCACGTTGTGCGACACGCTGTATGGCTCCGGTCATCGCCGTACCATCTTCATCCCAGTGTCCTCGCATATGAAAACAGGTAAAAGGGTCAAGTTGCTCCCGACGCGCTAACAGCGCAACCAGCGTTTCGGCGACATCCGGCAGATAGGCCCACTGATGGCCTGTCCCGGCTTTGCCTGGGTTTTTAATTATCCGCGGGCGCTCCCCCGGTTTGATCAATCCCTGCGAAAACCAGTTGTTGCCTGCCTGAGGGCCAAAGAAGTCACCGGCGCGAAGAATCAGCACCTTACCGCCACGCTGCGCCCAGTCGAACAGTGCCTTCTCCATTTGCACCCGTATTGCCCCTTTTCGGGTAACAGGATTTTGAGGGGAATTTTCCCGCAAGAGTGGGAAAGCATCCGGGCCGTAGTTATAAACAGTGCCCGGGAGAACGATCAGTGCGTCATTTCGCTCTGCGGCATTGATAGTATTCTGTAACATGGGCAAAACCAGTTGTTCCCAGTTTCGATAACCCGGCGGATTAACAGCATGAACAATCACGCTACACCCTGACGCGGCAGCCGCGACCTGCTCAGCATTCAGCGCATCACCGTTTATCCACGTTATATCCCCATGCTCTTCATTCTGTGGCGTATTGCGGCGCAACGCACGAACGTCCCATTTTTCGCGGATGAGTTTACGGGCGATTTCACCGCCGATTCCACCCGTTGCGCCCAGTATGAGTACCGTGTTTTTACTTTTCATTTTCTTGCCTTTGCTGGATGTCTGCTTGACATCGTAAAGTCTGCGCGGGCTAAATGTAATTGCATGACATCAGACAGCAGGTATGCATTTTTGTATGAAGCAAAATATTCCATGGGAATGGTATCGAACCTTCCTCGCAGTGATGAAAGAAGGTTCCCTGTCGGGGGCAGCCCGTCTGCTGGCGATTACCCAGCCCACAGCAGGACGCCATGTGGCCGCGCTGGAATCCGCCCTTGGTCTGGTTTTGTTTACGCGTTCTCAGACTGGCCTGCAGGCTACGGATGCGGCGGTCGCGATTCAGGACCATGCGCAAGCAATGGAAAACACGGCCAGTATGATAGAACGTTCGGCCGCCAGCTTCGGTAGTCACGCCGCCGGGTTGCATGGGGTGGTTCGCGTTTCTGCGAGCGAAATTATCGGCACAGAAGTGCTGCCGCCCCTGATTGCACAAATTAAAGAAGATTATCCGCAACTTAGCATTGAACTGGTGCTGTCTAACCGAATGCAGGATTTATTGAACCGGGAAGCGGATATTGCAGTACGCATGACCACACCCGTGCAGGAACAACTGATTGCGCGCCGGTTAGGCAGTATTGAAATTGGTCTGCATGCCTCATCGT
Organism: Phytobacter ursingii; assembly: GCA_901456055.1. Classification (GTDB taxonomy): domain Bacteria; phylum Pseudomonadota; class Gammaproteobacteria; order Enterobacterales; family Enterobacteriaceae; genus Phytobacter; species Phytobacter ursingii. The sequence goes on along the minus strand of CABDWT010000016.1, from coordinate 692,684 downwards.
CCTATCTGGCACGCCATACCGCACCGGAAAACATTGACGACTTGTTCACCCATACGCTTGTGGGCTTTGATAAAACGACACCCTTTATTTTACAGGCCCTGAAACAATATCCTCAGTTAAGCCGTGAACGCTTTACCGTGCGTACTGACAGCGATGTGGCGCAATTGAACCTTATCCGCGCAGGTGCGGGCATCGGGATGTGTCAGGTTCAATTGGCCAGGTTGCCCGTTCCGCTAGAGAGATTGATGCCCGATTTCTTTGCATTTCATCTCGACACCTGGCTGGTGATGCATGAGGACTTGCGCTACAGCAAGGCCTGTAAAACGGTATTCGATATTCTTGCCGCGGGCTTACAGGCTTATATTAGCAAGGCCGGTTTGTGAAAATCCTGCCCAGGAAAACTGGCGTAGCACAACCCGTGAAAATTAGCGTAAGAGAGAAATTAACGTTTAAAAGCCACTATCTGGAGGTTGTTAGCATCAACGACCTCTCCCTTCGCTGAGACAAATGCGCTATGAACTACGTCTCCCGTACTTTTATTAATTAAAGAAATATGCGGCTCATCATGCAATATGTTTTTATGCCCCCATTCCATCAGGGAAATAAGAAGCGGTGCCAGAGATCGGCTTTTGGGTGTGAGAACATATTCATAGCGTTCACGAGCCCCCTCTTCCTGATAGGGCATTTTGCACAGCAAACCGAGTTCAGTCATTTTTTTTAATCGGTTTGCCAGTGTCTGTTTTGTTATTCTTGTATGTTCACGCATCGTTTCAAAGCGCGTTATCCCGTAAAAAGCTTCCCGCAGAATCAACAACACCCATTGATCGCCAAGTAGTTCTGCTGCTGCGGCAAGCCCGCAAAGCTCAGGTAACAAGTACGGTAATGAATTATCTTTTGACATGTGTTCAGTTGCCCCTTAATCTAAGTATGATTTTCATACCCAGCTATTTCAGGAGAATACAATGCCCTTCGTCAATGTGCAAACCATTAAAGGGATTTTGAGCCCGGCGCAAAAAAATGAACTTCTGCGCCGTATGACTGACCTTATTGTCGAAATCGAGGGCAAAGGCGATCCCGAGTTTCGCCGTTCCGTATGGGTCCGAATTGACGAGCATGAACCGGAACAGTGGAGTCTTGGGGGAATACAACCCACATCGGAAATGATTGCTGCAAAATTTGGCTCACCGCAGCGGCCATAATTTAGCAAAGATAGTGTATCGGTAAGGATTCTGGATTAAAGCAGGCTAATTTATTAATTAACCTGCTTTACTGCTCACCAATGCGGGATAAATTACGCGCGATAAATTACATCCCAATATTACGCAGTTTTTCACCCGTCATAAGACGACGTTCAATATGTTCCAGCGTCACATTTTTGGTTTCCGGAATCAGCCAGAACGTTAATGCAATGAAAGCCAGATTGAGTGCGGTGTAGAGCCAGAACGTACCCGCCGCGCCAATCGCGTCAAGCAGGGTAAGGAAGGTTGCGCCGATAATCATGTTCGATACCCAGTTTGTGGTGGTTGAACAGGTAATGCCGAAATCACGGCATTTTAAAGGCTGGATCTCAGAGCACAGGATCCATACAACCGGTGCCGCGCTCATCGCATACCCTGCAATACACATCATCGTCATACCGACAGAAAGCCATGAAAGACTGCTTGATGGCGAACCGTTATCGAATTGCATGAGGCAGTATCCGAGGATCAGCGTGCCGATAGCCATCACGCTAAAACCGATTTTCAGCGCAGGTTTACGCCCGGCTTTATCGACGGTGAATACCGCAATAAACGTGGCGAACATAAAAGTTAGCCCAACCACAAGGGTGGCGATCATCTGCTGCTCAGTGGTTGTAAATCCAGCCATTTTAAAAATGCGTGGCGCGTAATACATAATAATATTCATGCCCGTGAATTGCTGCATCGCCTGCAACAGCATGCCAAGGTACACGGCTCTGCGCACATTACGATTAGCTTTGAACAACTGGAAACCACCCTGCGTCAGCTTCAAACTTTCGCGGATCTCGTTCAGTTCATCGCGCGCCTTTTCAGAGGTATCACGCAACATACGCAGTACCTCTTCTGCCTCAATGTGTCGCCCTTTTTGGGCCAGCCAGCGCGGGCTATTGGGCAGAAACACGACCAGAATAATCAGGACAACCGCAGGCAGCGCCAGCACACCGAGCATGGCTCGCCAATTGCCACTGTAGCTGAAAGCAGTATCGGAAAGGAACGCCAGCACAATGCCTAAGGTGACCATCAACTGGTACATGCTGATCATCTTCCCACGCACATTTTCGCTCGCCATTTCAGAGAGATAAAGTGGTGCAGTGTAAGAGGCAATGCCGACCGCAACGCCCAGCAGCACGCGGGAGAGCAACAACACCTCAACATTGTGGGCAAAAGCAGAGCCAAGTGAACCTGCGACAAAAAGTATTGCGCCCGCCATCAGGCTGTATTTACGCCCTAGACGAAATGATAACCACCCGTTGAAAAGCGCACCTAGCGCTGCGCCCAGCATCATGCTGCTGACGACCCACTCCTGTAAACGGCTGGAAAGCGCAAAATGCTCGGAAATAAAGGGCAATGCACCGGAAATCACCCCGATATCCAGACCAAACAACAGCCCCGCAACAGCAGCCGAGATAGAAACAAACAAATTCATGCGTCGGGTATCACGTAGTGCGCGCGGTAACACTACAGAATCACTACTCATAGAAGCCATTTTTCCTGCCTGCAAAAAAGTAAGGTATCGAATGAAAGTAAATCAGCACTGGGGCAGAGTGTCAGTGAGTGACATGCGAAAATATGGACGAATTTGCTGTAACCTGTGTTTCTGTGATGGACTTTACAATTACACAAAAAAACATAAAAGTGACATCATTAATTAAGTTCTTAATTTAAAAAAATAACTTAAATACCATCTTTAAAAAATATGGATTTTTGAATTTACAGAATATGGATTAACCAGGTGAGTTTTTGAATGTTGACCCACCTGTCGCGTTCTACCTTTTCAGCGCTGTTCTCCGCTATTACAGTTCCTGCTGCCGCCATCGCCTGACATGGTCGACAAGGGCACGGAGTTTTGGCGCCATATTGCGGCGATGAGGAAAGTAGAGATAGAAACCCGGGAAATAAGGCAGAAACTCGTCCAGCAATGAGACAAGCTGCCCTTTTTCAACAAAAGGTCTGAACGTGTCCTCCGTGGCAAACGTAATGCCGCCACCGGCAAGCGCGAGCCGCAACATCAGGCGAAGATCGTTCGTCGTGATCTGTGGTTCAATCGCCAGGTTGAAAGGTTCTCCCGCCTCTTCAAATTCCCAGCGATAAGGGGCAACATCTTTGGCTGGACGCCAGCCGATACATCGATGATGGATCAATTCGCGAGGATGGGAGGGTACGTTGTTCGCCGCTAGATACGCGGGCGAGGCAACCGCCATTTCGCGCTGCTTTCCTGTAAGCGGGACGGCAACCATATCCTTTTCGATAACCTCCCCAAGCCTTACGCCAGCATCATAACCCGCAGCCACAATATCAAACTCTTCATCCGTCACGACAATATCAACCGTCACGGCTGGATAGGCTGCCGCAAACGAGGCGATCAGCGGACCGGAAAGAAACGCTTCGGCAATCGAGGTCACTGCGATCCGAAGACATCCTCGTGGCATAACGTCCGACGCCACTTCTTCAAACGCCGCTTCAATACTCGATAACGGTGATGACAGGGATTGACGCAGCCGCTCTCCGGCTTCCGTCAGCGTTACTGAGCGAGTCGTGCGCATTACCAGCATTGTGCCGAACGCGTCCTCAAGCCGCCTGATTCCCTGGCTCACAGCCGATCGGGTGACATCCAGACGCGCAGCGGCGGCGCTGAAATTACGTTCTTCGGCCACCGCGAGAAAAACAGGTAAAAGATTAAGATCAATTTTCATTGTTTAACGTTGCTAACCAGTGAGTCCAATGAAACCAGAATACTGGAACCAATCATGACGTTCTATGATCGTTTCGAACTCAACGAAAGGAGCATGCTATGAATAAAGTGATATTAATTACCGGCGCATCCAGCGGGATTGGGGAAGGTATTGCCAGAGAGCTTGGAAATGCAGGCGCGAAGGTGTTATTAGGGGCTCGCCGACAGGAGCGTATCGACGCCGTTGCCGAAGACATCCGCAGTGCGGGCGGTATTGCCCTGGCGCGGGAGTTAGATGTCACCAGCCGCCCGTCGATGGCGAACTTCGTGCAGGTCGCACTGGAGCAATGGGGCCGAATCGACGTGCTGATCAACAATGCGGGCGTCATGCCGCTTTCTCCACTTGCAGCTGGCAAACAGGATGAGTGGGAACGCATTATCGACGTGAATATCAAGGGAGTGCTCTGGGGGATAGGCGCTGTTCTTCCTGTAATGGAAGCGCAGGGCTCCGGTCAGATAATCAATGTGGGGTCTATCGGCGCCCTTGCTGTCGTGCCAACTGCCGCCGTCTATTGCGCGTCAAAATTCGCAGTACGAGCGATTTCAGACGGTTTACGTCAGGAAAGTTCGAATATTCGCGTGACCTGTGTCAATCCTGGCGTGGTAGAAAGTGAGCTGGCTTCCACCATTACGCATGCGGAAACCAAAGCGGCGATGGACGTGTACCGTTCTGTTGCACTTAAACCTGCGGATATTGCCCGTGCCGTACGACAGGTCATTGAGGCTCCAGAGGGTGTTGATACAACAGAAATAACCATCAGACCCACCGCATCTTCCAATTGAAAGACCTGACTGACGACTGGCGTTAATGTTTATTGGGTATTGAATACGGTCCGCAGCCAGTGAGGTATGGGAATCGCTTATCTCGCCTGTTGGCTTGCGGCCCTGGTATTAACGCCGGTTTATCACCCCAGCTATACCTCTTAAAGTGAGCAGACATTGTTCTTCCGATTAAGGGAAATTTGCGACGATGGCATAGAGCAGTACGTCACAGATGCCGGATATTAGCAGCCAGCCCAGCCCTTAATTGCCGGCATTACCCAGCACAACAATTTGTGATGGTGCATCATTTTTATAGCGGATAGTTACATTTCCCTGGGCGCTCCTGACGTTTATGGCCGTCGCGTTTCTCTGTGCTTATTTTGGTAAAAAGTGTGCTTTCAGGCCGGGGGCGAGAGATCAGTAATTGAAAAAGCCGGCAGGCATTACGCCTGCCGATGCATTACTTCTCGGTATAATCCATTTTGCTCACGACACCAGCATCATTGAATTGCAGCAATAGCAGTTGATCCCGGTCGCGGAATACCGGGATAAAGAAATAGAGGCGACGATCCACCACCTTCGAAGCGTAAATCCAGGTGTTTACCGTTTTAAAGTCTTTTGGCGAGAGAGGAGCCCCCAGGAATAGCAGCACATCCTTTTTGGTGGATTTACCCACAACAATACTGTCCCGGATGACCTTCTCTGAGTAATTATTTAAATCAGACATCCGGGTTTTGTCTACGTTTGCAATACAACCGCTCAACGCAATGGTACTCAACGCCAGCAGAAGGAAATGTTTTATTTTCATTTCACATTATCCTCGTAATAAATACCCATGTCAGCGTCGTATTTAATTTCTTTTACATAAATGACGCAGTAACCGGTCTTATCTGCATAGCTGTAATGAACCTCATACAACGCTTTTTTCTTCGGGGTAAAATCCAAATTAACACTGCAACCACCGTGTAAAGAGTGATGGATGGTTGTCAGACGATCGGGAAGTAAAGTCGTTTCGAAAAAGGTGTCGCTATAATCTTTATTTTTTAATTTAGGAAACCCCAGATTATGGGTATTACCAAGGAGAATATTGAAATAAGCACTATGTTCCTGAACCCAGCCGCCGGTTTCCTTACCATCACTGTCTTTCTGATACAAAGCGTAACTCATGGGTGCGCCCATCAAACGAATCTTCGCGATATCCGGCGAGTTCGCGGGGGGAACATACAGCGCAGGTTTAGAAAAATAAGTACTACAGCCAGCTAATAATAACATGACACATAAGGTAGCAGCTTTGCCTGCTCCACTCTTGCTAATGAAATGACTCATTAATGTAATTTCCTTGTGGTATTTGTTTTTGAATTGTTATTGCTAACAGAGAGGTCACTCAGACGCATTAACAGCATGCAGCGATGTGCTCGTCTTTTTATTTGATGACAACTCGTGAAGAGCGGTATGGCGAGTGCGTGACCACGGGCTAAATTAACGGCCAATCCTTGCATCATTTCCCTCCCTGTTCAGAAAACAATATCGGCAGTGCTCTTCTGTTCTTTAGGGGAAAATGATATTGGAAGGAAGGTCTGTTACTCGTACGTTATTACTTTCGTGGTGTGGCGCAATGGGGTTAATTTACACCCGCACAACCTCATCTACCGGATCATTCACTTCTGCGAATCATACTGCAGACCAGCGAGAATAAAGGCCACTTAGTGAACAGAGCGGATCGGCCTACCCTCATGCCGACCGCTCTGTGCCAGAAGCGAGCATCAGTGATGACGACAAGAAAATGCAGTAGCTCTCTTTTACGGGTTATCTGCTTGAAGGAATCTCACTACACGTTCAGTCGATTTGCGCTATACGCCACGGATTTCAATGCTCGCAGAGCATCCCGTCGCATGCTGAGTGCTGTTTCAATTTATCGACACCTTAAAAGCTCACCGTGCGCACGAGACCGGTTTGATGAGCCTTTATGATGGAAAAAGAGACCGACATAACCGTGCGTAAGCAGAATCGTCAGGCTATTCTTTTTCGCTGAACCAGTTCTGAAAGCCAGAGATTGCGCCGGGCATAATATCGCGCGCACGTTCCATGATGATGGTTTCCGCATAGCGTAACCCGTTCAGCGGATGCGATGCCTCGCACAGTGCCTGAGCAACATCTGACGCATCAAGCATGGCCAGGTTGACACCTATGCCCACAGGCGGCATCAGGTGCGCCGCATCGCCAATGAGCGTTATGCCTGGACGCGGCGCCCAGCCAAAATCCATGGGCAGGCTGTAAATCGGACGCCTGACATAATCACCGGTCGCATTAACGACTGACTGCAGGCAAGGAGCCCAGTCCTTGTAGCCGTCACGTACACAGGCGTTAATCCCGGAAGACGCTATATCTTGATTAAGGATATCCATGTCGCGTTTCAGGGCTGCGTATACGCAAATCCTCCCCCCGCCGTTCCGTTGTGTAATGAGCGCCTGAGCCCCTCCAAAGCTGAATGCGGTCCCTTTTCCCGCAATGCTATTGATTCCCCCGGTTGGTTGGTCTATCCAGCCTTCAAAAAAGGTAATCCCCGTGTAAAACGGTCGCTCCGGCGTCAGGTAAGTTCTGACCCGCGACCAGGCACCATCCGCACCAATGATAATGTCTGCTTCAACGCGCCTGCCGTTTCTGAAATTTAGCCCGTGCTTTCCATTCAGGCCGTAGTCAATGTAATGAAGTTTATGCCCCCACTGAATGGTTTCGGGTAAGAGGGCATTTAGCAGTAGTTTTTTCAGCTCGCCACGGTCAATTTCAGGTTTATCCATTTCGCCTTCCGGCGTAAGCATGTCGCCTTCAACTTCTCCGGTACGGTAATTCAGCACCCTGCTTTGCTGATCCTCATGCCTGGCTATTTTTCTGAATTGCGCAAGCAGGCCTGCTCTGCGCAGCGCTTCCTGACCGCTGTCAGCGTGCAAATCAAGCGAGCCTCCCTGACTGCGCTCAGAATCAGCAGATTCGTCTTCGAATACGGTTATGTTAAAACCGCGGCGCTGAAGGATAACGGCCGCAGTGAGACCCGCAGGGCCTCCGCCAACGATGGCGATGTTCAGTTTGTCCGACACGTGTCTTTCTCTCAGGCGTCAAAACGTATACTGTATAACCACATAGTTGACACATCAACCAGGGGTTCTGGATAAATTATGACGACCACAGAGATTTCAGACGACGAGTGGATGGCATGGCGCGGCTATCGGCGGCTTGCAGAAGTGATAACGGGGCGTATTGTCAGGGACATCAATGATGCCACCGGTCTGTCCGGTCCGGATTTCATGATCCTTATGGCACTCAGTAAAAATCCGCAGGGCGCACTTCTTCAGCGTGAGCTGCTGGAGTACCTCGAGTGGGACAAGTCCCGGCTTTCACACCAGCTCTCTCGTATGGCCTCACGAGAACTTGTACAGAGAAGCCGCACTCACTTCGCAGGTATTTCGGTAAGTATTACGCAAGCTGGATGTCAGCTACTCGCCAAAGCACGGCCAGTGCATGCGGAAAGCGTGCGGCGGAATTTTCTCGATAAGCTGACGGCAGAAGACGTTCATGCGCTGATCGCCATCACCGGGCGGTTACGGCAGTCTGACAGTGGTGTTATCGAGTAATCCGCTGGCGACCCGCACTGGGGAGAGAATGGCGCCCGTAGCTATCCACGGAATCCCGTCTCCCCCGCTTCATGCTGGCCGCATTTTACGAACCCATCGCGCAGTGGCGCGGTTCAACGGGATGCATAAAAACGCGGCAGGTTTTGGTATGGCGTCAGTAGCCAAACGTGAGTTACTTCCACAGTTTATGTGCAATTTCCTGCAATTGCCGGGCGATATCCTGCAGGTTAATCTCCTGTTCCTGTACCCCCCCGGTGGAGTGACGGACGATAAGCTTCGCCGGTAACACTGACGAACTGCGCGCCGAATCACCGTGGCCGCTATCGAGCAGGCGGCGCACGGCTTCCTTTCCCTGCAAATCGAGATCCAGCGAAACGGTAGTCAATGCCGGATGGAAGAACGAACTTTCATAGGTCCCGTCATACCCCACGACCGATTTCTCACCCGGAATAGCGACCTGGTGTTGATGAAATGCGCTGAGTACGCCGAGCGCCATCTGGTCGTTCCCCACCAGCACGGCGGTGAAATTCGGTGTTTCACGTAACATCTGTAACGCGCCCGCATAACCGCTCTGCGCATCCCAGGTACCATGAAAAATGGTCACCGGTTTCAGTCCATAACTGTTAAGCGTATCTAGCCAGCTTTTCAGCCGCAGGTTGGCTGACACAGAGGTTTCCGGCCCGGCCAGCAGCGCAATCTCCCGGTGGCCCAGGTCATAGAGATGTTTGACGCTGGCACGGGTGCCGTCTGCCGGGTTAAACGAAACGTTAAACACGGAACTGTAGGGATCGACATCGAGGAACAAGCAGACAATGTCATCGTTGTCAGAAGCGATGCGTTGCGCCTCTTCGGTTTCCAGCGGCACGTTGATAATGACTTTATCCACCAGTTGCGACTTGAGTTCGTTGATGGCGAATTGAATATCTTGATTGACGTTCTCATCGATCATGGAAATCAACACCTGGTAGCCATCCAGATTGGCGTAGCGTTTCACCGCCGCCGCCACCTGTGAAGGAGCATGGAGCGCCAGAGAGGTGGTCACCAGGCCGATGGTCTGGCTTTGCTTACCGACTAACTGCTGCGCCAGCCGGTTCGGTACATAACGCAATAACTCTATGGATTTCTCCACTTTTAAACGCGTGGTTTCGGATACATTGGCAGATTTGTTGAGTACCCTGGACACGGTCTGGTAGGAGACACCCGCATGACGGGCTACGTCTTCCAGCGTTGCACTTTTAGACTTCATGGTCCGGTTCCTTATGTTGTTATACGCCAAGTGTAACAGGGGCGACCTGAAAAAACGCTCGTCACGCATCCCTTCGCGTCATTTTAACAAAATAAGTATGACGCTCACAACCTCCAACATTGTGAACAGATTCGCTATCGGTAACAAAATACGCTGATTTATTTGCAGTTAATCACATATTCACAATCGTTAGTTTGCCAGTTTTTACATTTAGGCATTTTATGACACTGCTTATGTGAACGTAATACAAAACAATAAGAGGAATGATATGAACACTACGCTACGCACTCTCTCTCTTGCGTTAGCCACTGCGCTGACTTCAACTTCTTTGCTGGCCGCGACATCTGTCCCTATCGACTTTCACGGTTACCTGCGCGGCGGCGTAGGCGTGTCCGGCGATGGCGGACAGGTTGAGTGGCAAAAGAACAAACTGGGTCGTCTGGGTAACGAAACCGATACCTACGGTGAGCTGGAACTGGGTTCAGAAGTCTATAAAAAAGATGACGTGAGTTTTTACCTCGACAGTATGGTCAGCATGGTTTCTGACGGTTCTAACGACAACGAAACCACCATTGGCGACGACGCGCAGTTCGGCTTACGCCAGTTGAACCTGCAAATTAAAGGGCTTATCCCCAACGATCCCAATGCGGTTATCTGGGGCGGTAAGCGTTACTACCAGCGCCACGATCTGCATATCATTGATACCAAATACTGGAATATCTCCGGTTCCGGCGCCGGGGTCGAAAACTATACCGTTGGGCCAGGTGCGGTCTCGGTGGCCTGGATCCGCGGTGACGCCAATGATGTTGATTACCGCGTCGATAATGACAATGACGTCAACATCAACTATATCGACGTTCGCTACGCGGGCTGGAAGCCGTGGTCAGGCGCCTGGACAGAGTTCGGCATTGACTACGCGATGCCAAATCCGACCAAAAAACAGAAAGAGTACGGCGGATTATACGAAGCGGATGACGGTGTCATGGTGACCGGCGAAATCAGTCAGGATATGTTTGGCGGCTACAACAAGCTGGTGCTGCAATATGCCAACAAAGGGCTGGCGCAGAACATGGTATCGCAGGGCGGCGGTTGGTATGACATGTGGCATTATGTGAACGACGCCAGCGGTTATCGCGTGATCAACACCGGGCTCATTCCGATTACCAGCAAATTCTCGCTGAACCACGTGCTGACCTACGGATCTGCTAATGATATTACGGAATATACCGACAAAACCCGCCTGGTTTCACTGGTCGGTCGCGCGCAGTATCAGATGACCAACTATGTTCGCCTGATCGGTGAAGTCGGTGGTTTCTACCAGAAAGACGACTATAAAAACGGCACCCATTACAAACAGAGCGGCGAAAAATACACCTTCGCGGTGGGTCTGGCAGATGGCCCGGAATTTATGTCACGTCCTGAATTACGCGTATTTGCTTCGTATTTAAATGATTCGGAAAATGGCAAGTCATTTGAAGATGGAACCAAAAATAATACGTGGAACTTTGGCGTACAGGTCGAAGCCTGGTGGTAAATAAACATTATCATCCCATTATCGCTTAATTAGCCGCATCGATTACTACCCGTTGCTTATATCAATAAGCTCTCGGATATGTCCAGTGCTGCCGTCGCGATATAACGCGAGATAATTTTGTTTAGTAATGTATTACCCTCGTTATTTATCTCCGAGAACTGCCGGGTTATTACCTGACAGTATTTATATTGCCATTGCTTTTCTTGTATTTATTTCGGGATACCCTTGCGGGTATCCCTTTTTATTTATGTGCGGGAAAAGAAATGTTCATCCAGTAACTTGCGCAGCGCATCGGATTGTTTGCCAAATATGGCATGCACCTGTTGACCAAGAATAATGACCCCCAGCGCCCCTGCATGTTGCAGCGCCTGGGAGTCCACAATGGCCAGGTCTTTCACCGTTACGCGTAACCGGGTCAGACAGGCATCCACATTCTCAATATTCTGCGCACCGCCAAATGCCTGCACCAGCCGCTGGATCAATTGCCGCTCAGCTTCGCTGATGGGCGCTGCTGCGGCATTTTTCGGTTCAGAGAAGTAGTGCAGGAAGGATTTAAGACTCACCATCATCGACTCCTGATTTTCGACAGATAAAAAAAAGCCTGCCCGAATGGGCAGGCGCATAAGTCAGACCTTACGCCTGACGGCGAACAACACGGCAATCCCAGGGCGTCAGTGTCAGCGAACCACTGACGGACGCGGCAGACAGACAATCCTGATAGCCTTGGGGCAGGGTTATCGTCTGTTGCTGGGCGCTAAAGTTCTGAATAAAGACAAACGTGTTCTCCCCGTCGGTTCGTGCTGTGGCCACAACACCTGGAGGGAAATCCTGTTCAACGGCGCGCGGTAGCGCCAGTTCATCTATAAGGCTGGCAAAGAAATCGCGCTGGAACGCCAGATCGTTGCGCGAAGCTACGTGCCAGGCCTTACCTTTACCGAACGGGTTGACCGTCACCGCCGGACGACCGGCATAGAAGTCATCCCGATAAGTCGCCAGTGGTTTGGCGCTCTCTGCATGAATCAGTTCACACAGATGACGCGCCTGATACGGCCCCTGTAATCCGGCATCGTTCCCCGCCAGCCCCTGCACCAGGTTGCGCTCATTGTCATCCAGACAGTCGATCTCCTCAGCCCAGATGCCAATCAGCTTGCGCAGCGGGCCAGGGAAACCGCCGAGATAACAGAGATCGCTCTCGTTCACCACCCCGGTCCAGTAGGACGTGACCAGATGCCCACCCGCCGCAACAAAGGCCTCGGCGCGTTCAGCAAACCCTTCGCGTACCATATACAGCATCGGTGCGATCACCAGTTGATAACGGCTCAAATCGGCGTCGGCGTTAATGACATCGACCGCAATGCCTTTTTCCCAGAACGGGCGGTAGTGTTCATTGACCGTTTTTTCATACTCCATCCCCTTGTTGCGCGGCCCTTCAGCATCGTCCAGCGCCCAGCGGTTTTGCTGGTCAAAGATGACCGCCACGCGCGCATCGGTACGACACCCCATCACCGGGGTGAGTTTTTCGAGCATCTCACCCAGCGCGCATACTTCACGCCCGACGCGGGTATCAAGATGACCGACATGATCGATGATCGCGCCGTGGAACTTCTCTACCGAACCGCGACTTTTGCGCCACTGGAAGTACTGTACCGAATCCGCGCCGTGCGCTACCGCCTGTAGCGAGGATAAGATATGCATCCCCGGTTTTTTCACTTTGCTGGTCGGCTGCCAGTTGGTGACGCTCGGCGTTGACTCCATCAATACAAACGGCTTGCCGCCCTTAAGCGTGCGCATCATGTCGTGGTACATCGCGGTGTAGCAGGCAAGCTGCGTTTCGTCCTTGTCCCGGTGCCACATGGGATAGCTGTCCCAGGAGATAAAATCGAGCGCCGGCGCGAGCTGCCAGTAATCGTAATCGTAGAAATACTCCATAAAGTTGGTGGTCACCGGAAGCTGCGCATTCGCCGCTTTCAACGGAGCGATTTCATGGCGGCAGAAATCGGTGACCTGCGCGGTGTTAAAGCGTCGCCAGTCAAGATTCAGGCCGTGGATTGACACTTCGCCCTGCGGCGACGGCGACTGGATTTGCGACCAGTCGGTATAGGTGTGACTCCAGAAATCGCTCCACCAGGCGTGGTTGAGGTTTTCCAGCGTCTGATAACGAGCTTTCAGCCAGTCACGGAATTTTTGCTGACACAAATCGCAGTGGCATTCGCCGCCATACTCGTTGGAGATATGCCAGCCGAGGACCGCCGGATGTTGTGCATAGCGCTCCGCTAACAGCGTATTGATTTTCAGCGTTTTTTCCCGGTACACCGGCGAGGTCATACAATGATTATGCCGCCCGCCGTGCAGTGCCGGGACGCGATCGCGTCCGACACGCAGTACTTCCGGGTATTTCTGCGACATCCAGGCAGGCCGTGCGCCGCTCGGCGTGGCGAGGAAAATATGTATTCCCGCCGCATATAACTTTTCAATAACCGAATCCAGCCAGGCGAAATTAAACTCCCCTTCTCGCGGTTCCAGTTTTGACCAGCTAAATATCCCGACCGACATGACATTGCATTTTGCTTGTTTCATCATGGCAATATCTTTATCAATAATGCCTGGATAATTCTCCCATTGCTCCGGGTTATAGTCCGCGCCATGCAATAGCGAGACAACCTTCGGGCTTAAAGGCGCAAATTTGTTCATATTAAAGATCCTGAAATTTACAAAACCAGAGTTAATTAAAAACTTTCACCGACGGCAGTACTTTCCCCTGACAATCAAACAACGCCTGGTTTTCCCGCGCATTGCCTTCTTTCCATTTGTCGTTGATATAATTCATTCCCGCCTGCGTCGCCCAGGTATTTCCGGGAACCGCAATCCAGGTTGGCTCCCAATAAAAAATACCTTTGCCGCGATGGCCCTGAACATTGGCAACCGACTGCATTAAATCGTGGATATAGTCATATTGCCCCTGCACGGTGCCAGGGTAGCCGCCTGCTTTCTCTTCTTTTTCCTGAAAGCTATTTTCAGCGTTATCACAGTTGGCCAGCGTATAGCCATAAGCCGCTTCCACCACAATGACATCTTTGTTGTAGCGTTTGCTGATGTCGTCCATATTGCTCTGCAACGCGCTGATCGGCCCGTTCCAGTAGGTGTACATCGACAAGCCAATCACATCGAACGGCACATTGCGTTTCGTGATTTCATCAAACCACCAGCGGAAGGTATCGTTTTTCGTGCCTTCGGCCAGGTGCAGCATAATCTTCACCTGTTCGCCGTTTTTCAGGTTCTCTTTAAGCCCGTCGATAGCGGAATTGAGCAACCCCGCCAGCCGGTCAAACTCACCGCCGCCCTGCCCCCAGCTTTTGCCTTCCGGCCACAGCATGCCGGAGTTAATTTCATTGCCGATTTGCACCATATCCGGCAGCACACCCTCCTGTTTAAAACGAGCAATGGTGTCGCGGGTATAGTCATGGATCGCCGTTTTTAGCTGCGGATAATCCATTTTTTCCCAGGCTTTCGGTTTGAATTGTTTGCCCGGGTCGGTCCAGAAATCACTGTAGTGGAAATCGAGCAGCAGCTTCATTCCCTGCGCTTTCGCGCGTTTTGCCAGCGCGAGCGTGGTCGCCAGATCGTTATCGCCGCCGCCGTAGGCCTGGCCTTGCGCATCTTTCGGGTCGACCCATAAACGCAGACGCACATAGTTCACGCCATTGGCTTTCAGGATGGCGAGCGCATCTTGCGGCTGATTCTTGTCGTTATAAAACTTCGCCCCGTGCTTTTCGGCGTCCAGCAGGGTTGAGATATCTGCCCCTTTAATAAAGTCGGCTGACATGCCGCTAAACGGGCGCGTCTTTAACGCGTCGGCGGCAAAAGCGCTGGCGGACAAACTACAGAGACAAACAGCAAGCAGAGCGGGTGTAAATCTTTTCATGTGGTTATCCTTTAGTGCTGCCGGAGGTGAGGCCGGAGACGAAGTATTTTTGTAAGGCGAGGTAGAGAATGGCCACCGGCACGGCGATCAACACCGCGCCCGCCGCATAGGTGGTGTAACTGGCCCCCATTTTTTGTGCCACCAGGTTGTACAGACCTATCGGCAGCGTGTATTTGTCCGGGGTGCGTAAAATGGTGCTGGAGAGAATGAAATCCCCCAGCGGTCCGGTGAAGGAGAACAGCGCTACCACCGCCACAATCGGTTTGGACAGCGGCATAATGATCTCGATAAAGATGCGGAAGTTGCTGGCACCGTCCATGCGAGCCGATTCGTCCAGATCGCGCGGAATGGCGTCGAGATAGCCCTTCATCAGGTACGTATTCATCGGGATCATCCCGGCAACGTAGATCAGTACCAGCGCCATATGGCTGTTGATCAACCCCAGCAGCTGTGACAGCACGAAGATGGCGATCAACGCAGAGAACTGCGGGATCATCTGCAACAGCAAAAACAGCATCAGGCCGTTCTGGCGCCCTTTAAAGCGGAAGCGCGAAAAGGCGTACGCGGTAAAGCTGACGCTGATTAAAGTCAATATCATCGTCAGCAGGCTTATCTTCATCGAATTCCAGTACCAGGTCAGGTAGTTCACCTGGCCGTTAAACAGATCGGCATAGTGCTGGAATGAGAGATTCTCCGGGATTATCGATGTGCTGAGCAGGCTGTTACCGGCATTCAGTGAGGCACCCACCGTCCACACCAGCGGATAGATAATAATCACCGATACCAGCACGATAACCAGCCAGGAGAGCGACAGGCGGATCCACTTTTCGCGGCGGATACTTTGTGATTTAGCCATTTTTCTTCCCTTATGCCATGTCGTCGTTTTTAAAGGATTTGGTGGCACGGAACTGCCACAGCGCCAGGCCGACGACAAAAATCGACAGCAAAATGGTGATGGTCGCGGCAATCGCATACTGCGATGAGGACATGGTCAGCTTGTAGATCCACGACACCAGGATATCGGTGCCCCCCGCGTTTGCCCCTGCCACCGCCGGGCCGCCGTTGTTAAACAGGTAGATAATATTGAAATTATTAAAGTTAAAGGTGTACTGGGTGATGATGATCGGGGCAATCGAGTAGAGCACCAGCGGCAGCGTAATCGTGCGCAAGCGGGTCCAGGTGCTGGCGCCGTCCATCTTCGCCGCCTCATACAGATCGTCAGGAATGGCCTGCAATACCCCGGTGGTCATGGCAAAGACAAACGGGAAACCGAGCCAGGTTTGCATCATGATCAGCGCCGTCTTCGTCCAGAAGGGATCGGTGAGCCACGCTTTCGGCGCAATGCCAAAGAACGCCAGAATCGCGTTGTTAATCACGCCAAAGGAGTCGTTAAACATCCCGGCGAATACCAGAATGGTGACAAAACCCGGCACCGCCCACGGCAGAATAAAGATGGTGCGCACCAGGGGTTTAAACCGCAGGTCTTTCTGATTGACCAGAATCGCCAGCAGTATGCCAACGGTGCATTGCAGGGTAGTTGCCAGCAACGTCCAGACCACGGTCCACTGCAACACATCAAGAAACGTCGAACGCCAGATAGAGAGGGTAAAGATATTGACGAAATTCTTTAATCCCACCCAGTCCACCAGTTTAGCGGGCGGCGTGTGATAAAGGTTGTAATTGGTGAACGCGATAGAGAAGCCGAAGAGGATCGGGAAAATCACCACAAACACCAGCAGAATAAAACCAGGGGTGATCATTAAATAAGGAAACCCATCGCTCAGCAGCATCTGGTACTGCTTGCGCACACTATTGAGCGGCTTGCCTTCGTCGCGCTTTTTACCGTTAATCCATGCATCGCGCAACGACAGATACCAGACCATCACGCCAAAGGCGATGATCAGTACGCTGATGATCCCTTCCGCCAGCAAAAAGATCGAATTATCGCGCGGCACTTCTTCGCCAAGGGTATATAACCCCCAGAGTCCTTCGCGCAAAAAATCATAGAAAATGCCGGTAAAACTGCTCAACAGGACAAGGAAGATGAGGCCTTTTAACCACTGACGATGATAGAACTGACCAAAGCCCGGCACGATGGCCAGCAGCAGCCCGCACCATGCATGACGGCCAGCACTTTGCGTTTTGGCAAAATTCTCGCTGGGACTGATAATCACGTACGACTCCTTTTCGACAACGGGAGGTTGCCCTCCCGTACTGCTACAACAAGCGGTTACTGGTTACTGGCCTGCATGGCTTCAACTTGCATATGAATCTGTTTGGTGGCGGCATCGAGCGCGGCCTGTGGTTCCTGCTTCCCGGTCAGACTCAGCTCCAGCGCCGCGTTTGCCGGGCCCCAGACCTCACCCATCTCCGGAATGCCCGGCATTGCCGTTGCACGCGCGGCCTGCACCGCTACCGCACTGGCTTTCTCATCGTTTTTGATCATCGGATCGTCAATCATCGCTTTCTGCGCCGGGATCTCGCGGGTGGCGATATAGCGTGTTTTCACATACTGCGGCTGGTTGATGAATTCGAGGAATTGCTGTGCCAGTTGCTTATCTTTACTCCAGGTAGAGACCACATAACCTTTCACACCCAGGAAGGAGCTCATCGGTTTGCCATCCGGCAGGTTTGGCAGCGGCGCCACGCCGTAGTTAACGCCAGCGGCTTCATAAGGCTGGAAAGCCCACGGGCCGTTAATCACCGCAGCAGCTTTTTTCTCGGTGAACAGTGAATCGATGGCGTTCAGCCCGTTGTCACCGAGGATCCCCGACGGGAAGACCCCTTCGCTGTAGAATTTTTTCAGGAAAGTGACCGCGTCTACCGCGCCGGATTTATTCAGGCCGATATCCTTCGGGTTGAAGCCGCCCTTGTCGTTTTTTCCGAACAGATAGCCGCCCATCGGACCGATAGCGCCCCAGCTGTAGTAGATTTGGTCAAATTTGGCCAGCAGACCGTATTTGTTCTGCTCACGCTGTTTTTTCGAATAGTCGAGCCACTCCGGCAGGCTTTGCAGTGGTTTGTCGATCAGATCTTTGTTGTAAATCAGCACCAGCGTTTCGACCGCTTTCGGTACCCCATACAACGTGTTATCCAGACGGAAGGCATTAATGGAAGCAGGCGTAAAGGCGTCAACCTTTTCTTTGTCCAGATTCAGGGGGGTCAGCAGCCCTTGCACAACCGCGCCGCCCAACTGATCATTGGGGATAACCAGCACATCCGGCCCAATACCTGCCGGACCATCCAGGCGTAATTTTTCCAGCTGCTGCGCATAGGGCATCTCCTGAACATTCACTTTAACGTCGTACTTTTGCTCAAAATCTTTGACGGCGTCCTGGATACCGACGGACTTTTTAATGTCTTCCCAGACGTTAAGTTGCTTTGTCGCCGCATGCGCCGACAGGCTAATAAGCTGGCCCGCAGCCAGTGCAGAGAGGATCAGTGCGGTAAGTGTTCTCTTTTTCATTATCACCCTCATGTCAAGGTATAACATTCTAGTGGTTTTCAAGTTATGACACCCGATGAGACAACGTTAAAATCACCTGATATCACTGGGGTTAAAACGTATTTATACGCTTAATTGAATTTGTTATACGTTACGCTTGAGTGACTAACAAAACGAGAATTAACTGTCAGTTGTGTGACAGATGCAACAGAAATGAAAATTCGATATAGGGCGCTAAAACACTGGAAGTTATAGTCTGAGCATGAATTTTCGCGGTTGAGCAGCCCCGTCGCCTGATTGTTATACGTAATACAAAAACATTCGACAACGCGCTTATCGCTGCACATAACGGTTACTAATTTCGGGGAACGCTGATGTCCAATATACAACTGAGGAATGTCACCAAGCGCTTTGGTGATACGGTGACGCTGAACAATGTGAATCTGTCGATCGACGACGGCGAGTTTGCCGTGTTTGTCGGCCCTTCCGGCTGCGGAAAATCGACCATGCTGCGCATGATTGCCGGCCTGGAAGAGGTAAGCGAAGGGGAAGTATTGATTGGCGATGAGGTGATGAACGATGTTGCCCCCGCCCATCGCGGCGTGTCGATGGTGTTCCAGTCTTACGCGCTCTATCCGCATATGACCGTGGCGGAAAATATGGGTTACGGGCTGAAGGTCAATAAAGTCCCGAAGGAGGAGATCCGCCGTCAGGTGGAGATGGTCGCCACGACCTTGCAACTCAGCCATCTGCTTGACAGAAAACCGAAACAGCTCTCCGGCGGTCAACGCCAGCGCGTGGCGATTGGTCGTGCGATTGTGCGTAACCCGCGCGTGTTTATGTTTGATGAACCGCTCTCTAACCTCGATGCTGAGTTACGTGTCGAGATGCGTCTGCATATCGCCCGCCTGCACCAGGAGCTGAAAACGACCATGGTGTATGTCACCCACGATCAGGTGGAAGCGATGACCCTGGCCGATAAAATCGTGGTGATGAATTACGGCAATATTGAGCAGATGGGCTCGCCGATGGCGCTCTATTACAACCCGATAAACAAGTTTGTCGCCGGGTTTATCGGCTCGCCGAAAATGAATTTCCTGCCATCGACCGTTAAGGCGTGGCAGCCGGGCGAACTGACGGTCACGCTCGCGCAGGGACATTCATTAACGCTTCAGATAACTACGTCTCGACTTGAACCTGGCGCGGAGGTCACGCTGGGGATCCGCCCGGAACATCTCTCTACGGATATCACGCGCGGCACGCAACTGGAGTTCCAGTGCGAAGTGGTGGAACGACTTGGCAACAATACCTATCTCTTCGGCCAGTGCTATGGCCACGACAACATTAAAATCCTGCTCCCCGGCGATGTGCACTTCCGCCCATGGCAAAAAATCACCCTCGCGTTTGACAGCCAGCACTGCATGATTTTTGACAACCAGGGGCTGCGTGTCAGCAAAGAAATTGACTTGCCAAACCATGAATAAACACGGCGCCCCCCGCAAAACTCCTCTCTCCGTAGAATCGGTTTACCCTCTTCGGAGGGTGATGTAAACAAGGTGAATCATGACGCAATTTAACCCGGTCGATCATCCGCATCGCCGTTATAACCCGCTGACAGGGCAATGGATTCTGGTATCGCCGCACCGGGCCAAACGCCCCTGGCAGGGCGCCCAGGAAACCCCGGCGAAACAGACCCTGCCGTCCCACGATCCCGACTGTTTTTTATGTCCGGGCAACACCCGTGTCACCGGCGATAAAAACCCCGATTACCCCGGTACGTATGTCTTCACCAATGACTTTGCGGCACTGATGACCGACACGCCGGACGCGCCGGAAAGCAACGATCCGCTGATGCGCAGCCAGAGCGCGCGTGGCACCAGCCGCGTTATCTGCTTCTCGCCGGATCACAGCAAAACCCTGCCGGAACTGAGCCTGAGCGCGCTGGAAGAGGTGGTGAAAACCTGGCAGGAACAGACCGCCGATCTGGGCCGGACGTACCCGTGGGTTCAGGTCTTTGAGAATAAAGGCGCGGCAATGGGCTGTTCGAACCCGCACCCGCATGGCCAGGTGTGGGCCAACAGTTTCCTGCCCAATGAAGCCGAACGTGAAGACCGCCTGCAGAGTGACTATTTCCGCCAGTACGGCTCCCCCATGCTGGTGGATTACGCCGAACGTGAGCGCAGGGACGGCAGCCGTACCGTCGTTGAAACCGAACACTGGCTGGCCGTGGTGCCCTACTGGGCGGCCTGGCCGTTTGAAACGCTGCTGTTACCCAAAGCGCATATCCGGCGGATCACCGAATTAACCGACGCGCAGCGTGGCGACCTGGCGCGGGCCCTCAAGCAGCTGACCAGCCGCTACGATAACCTGTTTCAGTGCTCCTTCCCCTACTCGATGGGCTGGCACGGGGCGCCCTTCACGCAACAGGATCACAGCCACTGGCAGTTGCATGCGCATTTTTACCCGCCGTTATTACGCTCCGCCACGGTACGTAAGTTTATGGTCGGTTATGAAATGCTGGCCGAGACGCAGCGTGACCTGACGGCAGAGCAGGCGGCTGAACGTCTGCGCGCGGTCAGCGCTGTTCATTTCCGCGAATCCGGAGTTTAACCATGAGTCTGAAAGAAAAAACACAGTCCCTGTTTGCTGAAAAATTTGGCTACCCTGCCACCCATACTCTTCAGGCGCCGGGGCGCGTAAACCTGATCGGCGAACATACCGATTATAACGACGGGTTTGTGCTGCCCTGCGCCATTGATTACCAGACCGTCATCAGCTGCGCCACGCGGACAGATCGTACCGTGCGCGTTATCGCCGCCGACTACGACGGCCAGCAGGATGAATTCACGCTGGACGCCCCCATCGTGACCCACCCTTCGCAACAGTGGTCAAACTATGTGCGTGGTGTGGTGAAACATCTGCAAAAACGTGACAACACGTTTGGCGGCGCGGACCTCGTCATCAGCGGCAACGTGCCGCAGGGTGCGGGCCTGAGCTCATCCGCGTCGCTGGAAGTGGCGGTCGGCACCGTGTTTCAGCAGCTCTATCACCTGCCGCTGGACGGCACGCAAATCGCCCTGAACGGCCAGGAAGCGGAAAACCAGTTTGTCGGCTGTAACTGCGGCATCATGGACCAGTTGATTTCCGCGCTGGGTAAAAAAGGCAGCGCACTGCTGATCGACTGCCGCTCGCTGGGCAGCAAAGCGGTCTCCATGCCGGAGGGCGTCGCCATCGTTATTATCAACAGTAACTTTAAACGCACCCTGGTGGGCAGCGAGTACAACACCCGTCGCGAGCAGTGTGAAACCGGGGCGCGCTTCTTCCAGCAAAAAGCGCTGCGTGACGTGAATATCGATCAGTTCAATGCCGTCGCGCACGAACTGGATCCGGTGGTTGCCCGGCGCGTCCGCCATGTGCTGACTGAAAATGCGCGTACCGTGGAGGCCGCCGACGCACTGGAAAAAGGCGACCTGCAGCGAATGGGCGTCCTGATGGCGGAATCGCATGCCTCCATGCGTGACGATTTCGAAATCACCGTGCCGCAAATCGACACCCTGGTGGAGATTGTGAAGACCACCATCGGCGACAAAGGCGGGGTGCGCATGACCGGCGGCGGTTTCGGCGGCTGCGTGGTCGCGCTGGTGCCGGAAGCGCTGGTGCCAGCGGTGAAAGAGGCCGTTGCGGCGCAGTATGAAGCCAAAACCGGGATTAAAGAGACCGTCTATGTCTGCAAACCTTTAGCGGGGGCAGGACTGGCTTAAAAAGAGCGGCGAAAGGATTCGTCGCGCTTTATATATACCCGCGAATGCCGACAATTACTGACTCTGCCTTTCGGGATATCTTTCCGAAAGGCATTCATCAGGCGGCATCAACGCCCGCGTCACGTTCAGAGCAGAAGTGAAGACAGACGGGATTATCTGGAATTGCTCAGCCATTCATCCACGGTCAGAGAATACAGGAGGCTTGGCGGTGCATCTTTGACGTCATTGATTTCTTTGATATAGCGTAGCCCCGTTTTCATGAGCACCTTACGCGAAGCAAGATGGTTTTCTCTTACAACAGCGGAAATTTCGCTAAATTTGATAGTCTCAAATCCATATCTCAGCGTAACCGTAGCAAATTCAGTAGCCAGGCCTTTTCCCCAGGCATCCGTCGAGAATCGATAGCCAAGATTATTTATCATAATGTCGCCCTGGCGACGAATGTTCAGCCCACCAAAACCAATGATTTTTTCAGGATGATCGAGCAGCGATATTGCCCAGTTTCCGAACCCATGAGTTTGCCAGTGGTCGAGCCAGCGAATGAGAACCGTTTTTGCGTAGTCAATGTCCGGATAGGGTCCGGCGGGATTAAACGTGTTCGTCGCGGGATCGCCGTAAATTCTGTACAGATCGGCGACGTCTGTTGCCCGTACGGGACGAAGGCGCATTCGGGATGTTTCAACGTGCAAACTGAACTCCTGAGATATCATTGCGAAGACTTTGCCTTATTGAGGGGTACTTTCTGATTTAAGCACAATTTTGTTTTGCTGCTTTCGCGTCGATGCGGTGACTGAGTCTGTCCGCTTCACTCCGTGAGACATTCAACATGCTTTTTATGGCCTCAGCAAAGATGCATCGTGTTCCAGTCAGCGTCGTCATCGGATAACTGCGATAACCACCCACTGCCTACCCGCAAATGAGGTGGCGAAGATCTACCGCCAGCAGAAGATTATGACTGCGGTCCGTGAAACTCACGCTTCGCAAGCTGCAGGGTGAGCGTTTCGATACGCTCGGCCATTTGCCGTGTCAGCTCGGTCAGTTGCGTATTTTGTTTCAGCAATTCCAGCAAGTGTGCCGACTGCTCCTCGGCTAACAACTGGCGCTTCGTCATTGCGTCATCCAGATCTTCCCGGTGTTGTGCATCCGCCAGGGCATGCGCCTGATCGCGCTCCGCCTGGCGGGTTTGTGCCAACAAGATCAGCGGAGCGGCATAAGCCGCCTGAATGCTGAATGCCAGGTTCAGTAAAATAAAGGGATAGGGGTCAAACTTCACGACGCCGGCAACGTTCAGGGCAATCCATACGATCACCGCGAGAGTCTGTCCAATCAGAAACGTCGGCGTACCGAAAAAACGTGCGAAGGCTTCTGCTTTCAACGCAAACCACTCGTCACCGAAAGTATGCGTAATCCCCTTTAGGGGGTGATATAACCGAAATTTTTTATCTGTAAGCATATTAAAACGTCCTGTTGGCGCGTTACCGGAACGGCTGAAATTTTTAGCATCAGCATTTATGGGAGCAGAAACCTACTCATACGAAAACATACGCTAAACGTTACGTTTCATCACTATTTTGACCGCCAGCCCCCTGCCACTGTCGGCAAAAAAACACAGAGGTGAAACCGGATAATTGGCGTCGATGGCTGCGCTGAATGAGGGTGGCATTATCTGGCAGCGCACCTCGCAAGCCGGGAAACAGAAGAAGAATTAACCGCACTGCGGGGGGGTATGGGGGATGGGCGAAAATTCGCGGATGTTGCGCATTCATAACCCTGGTACGACGAGGCGCTTTTTATGACTGGCGAGTGGGGAATTTCGCGGAGGGTGTGGCGCAGGCTCCGTCCCTTAGGTTACAGAGCCTGCGCCACACATCACTCTTTCCAGCACATCATTGAGACAGGCTGTCGATTTTTTCTTTTAATTTCACCACACGATCGTAGTACTCAGTACCTTGCTTAACCTGGTGAAGGTTCCTGTCCAGCATCTGGCTGAAGGAACGGCCTTGCTTATTTACTGGATTAGGATTCGCACCATGTTCGAGCAAAAAATAGACTTTATCCAAATCATTGCTGAAAAAAGCTTGAACAAGCGGCGTGTCACCCAGAATATCCCGGGTATTAATATCGGCACCCCGTTCAATCAAAAGCGCAAGCGTGGCTGTATTTTTTGCACTTAGCGCTGAAAAGATAAGAGGAACATTGAGTAATTTATCCCGAGAATTAGGATCAAGTCCGCCGTCGAGAAGCGCTTTAAGCCATATATCTTTATCCCCCATTGCCATCATTTGGGCCGGTGTGCCGCGCGCATTCGGTTGTGCTTGTTGGGGATCCGCGCCTGCGCGTACAAGCTCAGTGACAATATCTAACCTTTTTTGAGGATTGCCGTTATACATAACCTCATTCAGCGCAAAAAACAGCAGGGTAAAATGCTCGTTTCCCGGGGTGTTCAGATCGGTTGTTTTTGACAGGCGGATAACAGATTCACTATCTCCGGCCTGGATAGCCTTAGCCAGAACAAGCTGCGGGCCAGTGAAATATTTTTCAGGTTCTATCTTTTTCATATCATTGCACGCCGATAAAAGAACAAACAGAAAAGAAAAAACTATCGCGGAGGCGATTTTTTTCGCGCTACACCCTGCTTTTAATGATTCCAATGTCCTCATCCTTCTGTGCTTCGATACAGTCAATGACCTGCGTCATGCTGTGCTTGTCCATCATGCTTCCGGTACCGCCAGCAAGTCCGACGGTTTTACCTAAGGCATTAGGGAGCATATTTGAGACACCCACTTTCGCTGCAAAAAGAGACAGATCAAAATTCGCATCCGTCAGGTCTGTAATACTCACTTCCTGAAGCTTAGTCAGCACCTCGCCATTGACTCTGTAAGCTGTTATAGCAGAGCCATCTCCAATTAGCTGACCACCATATTTTGTAACCGTACCACTGTTCAGTCCTGCGGCATTGAATGTCCAGGTTGCTTCGCCGCTTGCCATTCCAGCCGCCGATGCAAGGCCTCCACCGAGTGAATGACCTACGATGTCTATTTTGCTGCCAGTTCGAGCGATGTTATTACCAATCTTTACGGCTTTTTCATAATAGGATGAGTCGAATCCTGCGCCCTGACTGAAGTTGTTGTCCCAGTCTTGCAGCACCTCTGGCCGCGTCCCCCGAAAAACAACCGTTGGGTTCATATCATCCCCGAAGACATATTTGTCAGGGGCATAAACACGGCTAAAAAAATTGGGGTCAACCGACTGGTCAAACAACATCTCGCGTCTCAAGCCCAGAGAGGCTAACGCTTGCTCATCATTACTGATATCAAACCACCCCTCAGGCACATCCGGCATGGTTTCAAGCGCATTTATCGGTTGCCCTGCGCGGCCATAGACATTCTGAGCGAGCTTTGCCTTTTCGACAGCGATATTATTCTCAGCCAGCCGGTTAGCAGCGGTCTGCGCATCGGGATAGACACTACGCCGACCTTTACTGATGAGATTTTTTCTCTCCTGCCAACGCTCAGCTTTTGTGAGCGGGCGGACAGGCTCATTTATTCGACTACTACGGCCACCGCCCGCACTGGGTTCTTCACCTCGCATAGCTGAGTCAGCACGACTAAGTTGACTTAGAGGAATATCTGTTGGCGCGGGGCGATTACCAAATGTGCTGACCATTTCTTCATATCGACGGACGATAGAGCTAACCGGATAATTATCAGGCAGCGTCGCCGAATAAAGTTGAAGGCATCCCTCATTATCAATGAAGAACACAGCGACGGCGGGCGACCACAAACCAAAGCTATCATCAATAGCCACCATAGTGCCACGCTCAATATCCACAGTGGCGACAGTATGAATGTCCCGACCAGCCTGATAGGGATTTGCTCCACTTTGTGGCTGATGTGAATTCGGACGGCTTAACATCGAGCTCAGCGAGGAAGGGGGCATCGTTCTGATTCTTTGCACTGCAAGATGAGGACGGACAATAAAGGGAAAGCGCCATGGAGCAACTTTTTCTTCGAAAATGTAAGTCAATGACATGTAATTTGTCACGATATCGACTCCTGAAACACACCATACCATTTATCGGTATGCATTTGTTATCCTTAACAAAAAGGCTATTCTGTGGGTGAGCAGAAAGCCTACTGGCTCGCAACATCCTGCCCGGTTTGATACAGAAGTATATAAACTATTGCAGTAATTTAAAGTAACGGTGCCTAAAGTCGCCTGCCTGGACCAGGATTATGCCCAAGGGAAATCGGCACACAGGCAAAAATCGGGTGGGCCGTATTATGCCACTAAACCAAATCAAAGCGGTGCGCGGTTATAAAGCGCCGCACCGTATCGCTGGCCGACCTTCACTGGTTGTCCCTAATCGCGTGCAGCGACAGTTTACTGTTGTCCGGGCCAATCAGGTCTGAGTCGCCGACATCATTTATATCCATTTCTGGCAGGGCTGATTGTATCTGGCGGTCGTTATCGACCGCTTCGCCCGTAACGTGGTGGGCTGGTCGATGAGGCCGCCTCTCTCACGCGAACTGGCACTGGCTGCGCTGAATGATGGTGGCATTATCTGGCAGCGCAGACAGAAGAAGAATTAACCGCACTGCGGGGGGTTATGGGTGATGGGCGAAAATTCGCGGATGTTGCGCATTCATAACCCTGGTACGCCGAGGCGCATTTTATGACTGGCGAGTGGGGGAATTTCACGGAGGGTGTGGCGCAGGCTCCGTCCCTTAGGTTACAGAGCCTGCGCCACACATCACTGAGACAGGCCGTCTATTTTTTCTTTTAATTTCAACAAATTATCGTAATATTCACTGCCTTTTTTGATCCTTTGAAGTTCAAAATCAACCATTTGCATGAAGGAACGACCTTGCTTATTCACCGGATTGGGATCAGCACCGTTGTCCAGCAGAAAAAAAACCTTCTCAAATTCTGATCTAAAAAAAGCGTCAACAAGCGGCGTTTGGCCTAAGGAGTCCCGAGCGTTGATATCGGCTCCTCGCTTGATTAGCAGCGCCAGCGTTGAATTATTTGTTGATTTAATCGTCGAGAAAATAAGGGCCTCATGATGCAACTTATCCCTGGCGTTAGGATCCAGCCCACCATCGAGCATCGCCTTCAACCAGATGTCCTTGTCACCTTTTGCGGCAACCTCAGCGGGGCTACCCGGCATATTCATTTGCGGCTGTAGGGGATCTGCTCCTGCATGAACCAAATCCGTTATGATCTGCAATCGCTCAGGAGGGTTATTATTATAAAAACACTCATTCATTGCGAAAAATAAAAGTGTCAGCTCCTCAGCCCCTGGTCTATTAAGGTCAGTCTCTTTCGCCAGATGGAGAATGGCCTCACGATCTGCCGACTGAATAGCCTTAGCCAAAATCAGTTGCGAACCCGTAAAATATTTTTCAGGTTCTATCTTTTTCATATCATTGCACGCCGATAAAAGAACAAACAGAAAAGAAAAAACTATCGCGGAGGCGATTTTTTTCGCGTTACACCCTGCTTTTAATGATTCCAATGTCCTCATCCTTCTGCGCTTCGATACAGTCAATGACCTGTGTCATACCGTTCTTGTCCATCATGCTTCCGGTACCGCCAGCAAGTCCGACGATTTTACCTGTGGCATCAGTTTGCTGGCCGTATGCCGCGAAAAACAACCGTTGATGCATCTCATGCCCGCCAGGCGAGTTAATGGTGTATTGCGTTATGCGTCAGAAACTGCGCAATGGCGTCGACCACTCCGGCCGCCAGGGGAAGCGATGCGTTTGTATAAGCCGCATTATTCTCCCCCCTGTCGTCCGAATTTACCGCTTTAAGGACATGGTTTACATTCGGCAAGAGAACAAGGGTTGCATTCGGATTGGCTGACTTAAGCTGTCGGGCATCATTTTCCGGAACCTGGAGATCGCGTAGCCCCTGTAATATCAGTACTGGCTTAGGCATTCGCGCGATGAGATGTGCTGGATTAAAGGAAAAAATGTTTATAAGAAATCCCTGCACCGCCGGGTAAAATAAATTTTGCACAGCGAAATGCATATTCTGAACATCAACACGCCTACCCTGCTCCAGTTCGTTAATAACAAAAAACGCATCGTCCAGCAGAATTGCATTGTCCGGATTGGCTTTAAGCTGTTCTCTTAACACTTCCCCCAGCGGGCGCGAGGGTGTTGCAACCAGCATCAAACCACAGACATCAGGTTCCTGCGCCGCGGCCAGTGCGACGATTCCCCCTTCACTGTGCCCGAGCAGCCAGATACAGGGGGTTTCCAGTTGCTGTTTCAATACCGTTATCCAGGAACAAACATCATCAACATAATCATTGATGGTCACAGCGTTTGCGTCCGTTACCGCCGCTGAACTGGCAAACATTCCACGCTTGTCCACTCGCAACGTTGCAATGCCCTTTAGCGCCAGATTTTCCGCCATAAGCCGATAAGTTGACGCATTAACCCCAAGAGGGTTATTGCCGTCGCGGTCAGTGGGTCCGGAACCGGGAATAATCAGAATGACATGTTCTGGTTGCGGACAGGGGCTAAGTAAAGTGCCTTTGAGAGAGCCTTGTGGGCCTGGAGCTTCCAGCAATGTTTCATACAGGGTGTTATGCATAGCCAGGTGAGCCATATAAAGTTAGGGTGTAAAGAATGCCAACGGCATTTTTGTAATGCTTTGAATAGAGGAATTAAAACACGGACAATCCATATTGTTTTACTTTTATATTCTCGGCAATAGCGCCGCTCTGCCATGATGCTGCATCAAGCTGGTTCTTAATGTAGGGCTGGACAGGTGGTTGCAGGTGCGCCGGTTTCACTAAGGCCAGTCACCCCTTCCCGGAGCAGTGGTGAAATGCTCGCTAAGCCATGTAGCCAGCGAAAGAGAGAAGTTCTGCTCCGGATACCTGATGAGTTTCTTTTATTTCACAATCAAGGAGATTAAACTCATTTCACCATGACACGAGCACTCAGGTATTGATTGTTGAATCGCATTATAAAACTGGCGTGCCCTACGCTTTTATTCTCGCTGTTTACACTCTCCGGCTGCTCATTATCCCCGGCGATTCCGGTCTTAGGCGCTGCTTTTCCCGGCTGGTTTTTCTGTTTATCAGGCGCTGCGCTTTTACTTATTCCCTGCCATATCCTGATCGTTCGTAAAGGATGGCAATCGCGATTTTCTCCGCTGGTCTTCAGCTATCTGGCGCTGATGTTCCTGTTCGCCACGATTTTGTGGTTCCTGTTCTTCGTAAATCCAATCCTATGACTCCATCCCGCTCAAGCGTTATCCGCAAAAAATGGCCCCTGCTGGCGCTCGTTCTTGCCGCTATCGTGGCGCTGATTCTGGTTATCTGGC
Source organism: Phytobacter ursingii (assembly GCA_901456055.1). GTDB lineage: Bacteria > Pseudomonadota > Gammaproteobacteria > Enterobacterales > Enterobacteriaceae > Phytobacter > Phytobacter ursingii. The sequence continues at coordinate 663,072 of CABDWT010000016.1, read as the reverse complement.
AGTTGCAAACCTCACCGGAAACCAACGATGCCTATGTTTATGCCGATACCATCGACGTGGTGCCGGAAGTAAGCGGGCGGATCGTCGAGATGCCGATTCGCGATAATCAGCGGGTGAAAAAAGGCGATCTGCTGTTCCGCATCGACCCGCGTCCCTACCAGGCGATGCTTGATGATGCCAAAGCGCGACTGACCACGCTTGATGCGCAGATCATGCTGACCCAGCGCACGATCAAAGCGCAGGAGTACAACGCGCAGTCAGTCAGCGCCGCCGTCGAGCGCGCTAAAGCGCTGGTTAAACAGACTACCTCGTCACGCATTCGCCTTGAACCGCTGGTTCCGCAAGGGTTTGCCTCCCAGGAGGATCTTGACCAGGCGCGAACGGCTGAAAAAGCGGCGCGCGCCGAGCTGGATGCCACGCTGTTGCAGGCCAAACAGGCTTCCGCCGCCGTGACCGGCGTCGATGCCATGGTGGCGCAGCGCGCGGGGATCCTGGCGCAAATTGCGCTGGCCGAGCTGCATCTCGAATTTACCGAAGTCCGCGCGCCGTTTAATGGCGTGGTGGTGGCGCTGAAAACGACGGTCGGGCAGTATGCCTCAGCCCTTAAGCCGGTCTTTACTCTGCTGGATGATGACCACTGGTACGTGGTGGCGAACTTCCGCGAAACCGACTTGCAGAACGTGCGCCCCGGCGTCCCGGCCAGAATCACTGTGATGACCAACCACAGCCGCACCTTCGAGGGCGTCGTCGACTCGGTCGGCACCGGCGTTCTGCCTGATGGCGGCAGCGTGATTGAGGGCCTGCCGGTCATCCAGAAGAGTATCAACTGGGTGCATGTCTCCCAGCGTTTCCCGGTCAAAATCGCCGTCAAAGACCCGGACCTCAATCTGTTTCGTATGGGCGCTTCCGCCAGCGCCGTCCTGCAGCCGCAATAAGGAGACGGCATGCAGAGCTTTTGGTCATTTCTGACCCGGGAACTCCACGATGCGCCGGGACGGGCGAACTACACCCTGCGCCTGACGCTGAGCTGCGCAGTGCTGATTGTGTTGTTTATGACGCTGCATATCCCCTTCCTCGCCGTCGCGCTGATCGTGGTGTTTTACGTCAGCCAGCCTAACGTTTTGATGATTAAGCTGGTCAGCGTGGTTTTTGTAGTCACCGTCAGCGTCGCCCTGGGCGGTGTGCTGCTGATTATCAAATGGACCTATGACTATCCGCTGATTCGTCTGATTGCCTCGGTGTTTCTGTTCTTCTGCGCAATTTACCTGATGCGGGTGCTGGGTAAGCTGGGGATGGCCTTTTTCGTGGTGGCGCTGGCGGTCATTTACGCGCAGACCTTCCCGTCAATGACCAGCCAGAGTGAAATTCTGGTGCGCCTGCTAATGTGGCTGTGGGTGGCGATTAACACCGCTATTCTGGTGACGCTGCTGGTCAATGCCTGTTTCCGACAGGCTTTTCCCGGCTATCAGTTCAAAGCCCGGCTGGTGGTGATGCTGCGCCAGACGGCACGGGCCCTTACCCATCCCGACGATGGGCAACCTACTTTCAAAGCGCTGGCCGAACAATTTAACCAACTGCAGTCTCTGTATCAGCAGGCCACGCGCGCCACGCCAGAGATTGCCGCCAGCCCGCAGGCCTGGCAGTCGCTGATGGCCGCCGCGCTGCGCTGCTATCATTTGACGACCCTGCTACAGCCGGGCAACGACCATTCCGATGCGCGTAAGCAGTTAGCCCGCGAGTTGAACGCGCTGGCGGATAATTTGCCCACCACGACGGCGGATATCCAGCCGCTGGTGATCCCCCGCGAGAGCGCCAACAGCGCCATTTTGCAGGAAATCGCCGGGGTTCTGGCGCGGCTGGCGCGCGGCGAAACCATCCCGCTGCCGCGGGGCGAAGTGGAAAAAGCGCCGCTACTTTTGCCGGACGCGTGGTCCAATCCCGCCTATCTGCACTTTGCCCTGAAAACGCTGCTGGCTACCCTGCTGTGCTATGTTTTTTACACCGCCGCCGACTGGCAGGGCATTCACACGATTATGTTGAGCTGTGTGATTGTCGCCCAGCCGGGTCTGGGCGCCACCCTGCAAAAGACGTGGCTACGCATCGGCGGCGCGCTGCTGGCCACGCTGATTGCGCTGATCCTGATTGTCTTTGTGCAGCCCTGGACTGACTCGCTAAGCGGGCTGCTGGCAATGACCCTGCCGGTCTTCGCGCTAGCCGCGTGGATTGCGGCAGGTTCGGAACGCATTGCCTACGCCGGGATCCAGATAGGCTTTACCTTTGCACTGGCGTTTCTCAGTTGGTTTGGTCCGCTCAGCAACCTTACCGAGCTGCGCGACAGGGTTATCGGGATCCTGCTCGGCGTGCTGGTTTCCTCTCTTGTTCATCTCTATTTATGGCCGGATAGTGAAGCGCCGCAGCTCAAAGCGCGGCTGGCGCAGCTCTATCGGCAACTGGCGCAAACCCTCTCTGCCCGCAACGATGAAGTGCAACTGGTACCACTCTTTGCTGCGCTGACTGAGAGCGAGACGTTACTCAACCGGGTTGCCGCCGAGCCGCTGGCAACCTACGCGCATCCGTGGCCGGATGCGAAAAACTGGCCGATACGGGCGACATTCCGTCAGGCAGAGGAGATCCTGCGTCTCAGCGAAGGCTATCGCCTGTACGCCACGCCGGAGGATACCTTTTTAGCCCGCTGCGCCGGACGGCTTGAAGGCTACGCCGCCGAAATCGACCAGCAACAAAACACAGCGATAACCCCTCAAGTGCTTCACCCGGACCCGGCGAACCCGTTTGGCGCGCCGTTGCTCAACGCGTTGGCCGCGCTTCCGACGTGGTCATTTGCGTCTTCCGTTATTCCGCGACAGGCAGCCCGATCATGACAAACATCACTCCTTCCCCGCGCGTCTGGTGCTCACCGGCACTTGCCTTCGCCCTGACGTTATTAACCGGGTGCGCGTTAATTCAGGACGATCCCGGCCAGGTTCCGCTGGTTAATCCGCAGCAGGCCGAGCTGGCGCAGGTGATCCACCTGGCGAACAGCGGCTGGCCGACGGCGCGCTGGTGGGAAGGCTATCAGGATCCCCAGCTTAATATGCTGGTCAATCGCGCGCTGCAAAACTCCCCGACCATGCAGGCCGCGCGGCTGCCGATTTCGCAATCGCAGTCCACGGTGGAGTTGGCGCAGTCGGCAATGGGCGTGCAGGCCACCGCCGTGGCGGCGCAAAACCACCTGCGGGTGACCAATAAACAGTTCACCTGGCCCTACTCCTTCTCCCTGCCGGTGGATAAAAACGGCCCCTGGTACACGCTGAATACGGTCGGTGTCGGCGCAACGTTGAATATCGATCTCTGGGGTTCCGACCGCGCCCGTGTTGCCGCCGCGATTGGCGAAAAGAATGCCCGCCAGGCGGAGACAGCCGGTATCGAACTGGATCTCGCCAGTAGCGTGGCTCAACTCTATTTCGCGATGCAGGCAACCTTTCAGAAAATTGAATTACTCAACCAACTGGAGGCTATCGCCAGCCTCTCGGTGCAGGCGCATGAGCATCGTACCGCGCGCGGCGTCGAGGATAGCGTTGATGTCGCCAATGCCCAGGCCGAGCTCCTGGCGGCGCAACAGCAAGTGATTACGGCGCAGGGGACGCTGACGCAGTATCGGGAAACGCTGCGCGCGCTCATCGGCGCCGATGCGCATAGCCTGCCGGAGATCCACCCTGTAGCGCTGCCGACGCTGCAGGAGACACTCCCGGACTCGCTCTCGTTTGAGCTGCTGGCTCGCCGCCCGGATCTGCAGGCGCTACGCGGTTATGTCAGCGCCTCCATGAGCCAGGTGGACGCGGCAAAAGCGGCGTTTTACCCGCACATCGATATCAAGGCTTTCTGGGGCTACAACGCGCTAAGCGTAGGCGACCTGTTTAAGTCCTCCTTCCAGCAGATCAATATACTGCCGGGGCTCTATTTACCGCTATTTGACGGCGGGCGCTTAAACGCCAACCTGAAATCGACGCGTACGGCGAGCAATATACTGATTAAGCAATATAACCAGGCGGTGCTGGACGCGGTGCGCGACGTGGCGATTAGCTCCAGCCAGCTTAATGATTTGAACCAGCAGGCCGCGCTGCAGCAGCAGAAAGTGACGGCGGCGATGCTAACCACCCGCAGCGCCAGCGCGCACCATCAGCGCGGACTTATCAGCAACTATGCGGCGCAGGAAGCGCGTCGTCCGGCTATCGCGGAGCAGCTTTTACTGCTGGATATCCAGGCCCAGCGGCTCAGCACCGATATCACGTTGATTAAAGCGCTTGGCGGTGATTACCGTGGTCTACAGTCTGCCAGCAGTAAATAATTGAAACAGAGAAGTTCAGAGCGTGTTTGATGCGGCAGACATTGCCGATTTCTTCGCCAATAACGTGCTCGCGGTGGTAAATTCGACAAATCATAAAACTCACATAAAAAGGGTCAACAATGCTGATACAGCAAGCGCCACAGCTTGAAACAGAGCGCCTGATTTAAAGCAATATACGCTTGAAGTGTAAGGCTGCTGGGTAAGGTATTAGGGAAATCGTTTATTTCCTCGATGCCAGCCAGATAATAACTACGGCAAAACTGCGGTAATACCCCAGGCATAGTCTGGCCAGTGCGGCAACACTCACGATGAGTACGGCACAAAAAGCACTCACGGAAAGAAGTCACTCCCCCTCCTCCTGTATATCTACATCCACACAGAGCCATTAACAAAAGGATGCAGGATGATGCTGAGAGGTAAAAGAGCGGTTATAACCGGTGGAGGCGGAGGATTTGGCCAGGCGCTGAGTGTGTGGCTGGCGCGAGAGGGTGTCGAGGTGGATTTTTGCGCGCGGCGTGCAGAGGATATTCAAAAAACCTGTAGCATCATCGCGGCTGAAAGCGGCACTGCAAAAGGGTATCTCTGTGATTTAACCCGGCCTGAATCCGTTTCTCAGTTTTCTTCACAGCTGTTGACCGCAGATAAGCCCATAGACATTTTAATCCTCAATGCCGCGCAGTGGTTATCCGGGAGATTAGACGATCAGCCTGACACAGAAATTATCAATACCGTCAGTTCAGGCCTGACAGGTTCGATTCTGTTGACTCAAGCCTTGCTGCCTGGGTTAAGACGTTCCGACAGTGCTGATATCGTCTCGATTATCTCTTCATGCGGGATACCGAATTTTACCGATTCCATTGCGCATCCTGCTTTTTTCGCCAGCAAACACGGGCTTAGCGGGTTTACAACGAAACTGTCACAGCAGTTGTCCGGGGAAAATATCCGTGTAACCGGGTTGTACCCGCCGGATTTCGAACTGACAGGGTTAGATACGTTTGTCGAGAATCAATCCAGAATGGGGGAACGTCTGATGAATGGGCGATCGGTTTGGGAAACGATTCGTTTTGTGCTGTCTCAACCGCGTAGTTGCCATATAAGTAGCATCTACTTTCAAGGGCCCACTCGCGAAGACCTGAGTCTAGGGAGCTGAATCGGGTGACCTTGAACTCACAGCCAGGCGCGGCCGTTGTTAACTTCATCCTGCGTTAATCAACGGCCAGGCCATTCCCCCATTTATTCATTGCAACCTCATCACACTGGCCTCCTCCGCAGCAAGTCCAGGGATATAACGATTGCAGCTCAACCCCTGCCACAGGGTTGAGCCACCGGTTATGCGTCGTGCTGAGCCTGCGTCTCAGCTTGTGCCTGTATTGACCGTGCCGTCTGGTGGCGATGCCAGTACCAGGCCAGCACGCTTTTGAATCTATCAATCTCTTTCTTGAGACCCGACAGAGGGATTTTGCTGCGTTTTTTGCCGTGGGCGTTCGGTTGCACATGTTGGACATGCAACGTATCCCGGCCAAAGTTTCGAAGCACGTTGATATTTTTAACGTTATCCCACTCCAGCAGCTCAGCCGTTTTCGGCAACACAATGCCCTGCCAGGTGATTTCGATCTGCGAACCGTCTTTCAGCGTAAAGGGAACATTGGGGAAATACTTAAGGACCAGCGCGGTCTCGGCTTCGCCCGTGGGCTGGTAGCGCCAGGCCAGGCTTTCTTCATGGTTAGACGAGAAATCACGTTCATATTTCTGCCACAGCTGCTGTTCGATGTTGTCGGCAACGGGCATTAAATCGACCCAACTCTCCGTCGGGAGTTCCGCTGCCACCGAGGCATAGGCGCTTTCCTCAACGGAAAAACCAACGTTACGCATTCTTTCAGCCAGCGGTGGGTGTGAATCAAAGGGATGCGGCACATTCTGTTCACGCATGGCGCTGATAAAACCAGGGGAATTCACATGCGCAGGCAAACCGGTTGCAATGGCTTTACGGATCCCCAGTTCACTTTCATGCAGCGCATTGTTTTCAAAGAGATTACGCTCAACCTCATAGCGATAACTGGCATACGCTGAAACTTTGATCAGGGATTCAATAATCGCGGCAGGCGAGATGAGCGCAGAGGCATTGCGATCGGCCACGAATTCACGTTCACGGCTGTTGCGCTGCCATGCCAGTTCAAACAGCATGCGGTACAGATAAAGCGGATAGTAGACAATCAGCGTGGTTACATTCTCGCTCATCAGGGCGATATAGAGATCGAAACGGTGCAGCTTCGGCCCCAGTAACGCGCCCGACGCCGTATCGCCTTCATGCAGGTGAGTCAGCTCATGCACCATGACGCCATCGGCCTGCGCGAGGGTCAGCTGACGCAACAGCGGAATACTGACATACAGTTTACGGCCCGTTAACAGATGGTCATTTACGCGCAGCGGCGCTTCTGTCACGTAGAAATTGGTGTCGATACCGGCAATTACATGGTCCGGCGGGGTTGTTCCTACCCTGGCAGCCAGCGCATCAATTCTTGACCACAGTGCAGGGGCGGCTTCGCGGCTTACCACTTCGCCTTCGATATTCTCCTCAGGCGGAAGCTTTTTGAAGATGCCTTTGATGATGTAATAGATACCGCCCAGCACCATCAATCCCACTATTATAACCAGTTTTGGATAGTAGGTTTGCGTGAAGAAGGCGGTTCCCCAGAAAGAGAGCCATACCAGCATCCCCCCTTGTACAATCACTTCAAGCGAACCCGCGAGCATCAGGAATGGGCGCGCCAGCATCAGGCTTAACAGTTGACTCCGGCGATTTCTGAAGGCCAGCGCGCTGAATAACACGATCATCAGCAGTACAATGCCGCCGGCAATCAACGTCCACAATGCAACGTTGCCCATCATATAAAACTGCCAGAGTTCTGAGCCCGGTGAACAGACTGCTTTTTTGTAGTTGAGCAGATCTTCGGCAACCGGACCGCAGACGCTTGAAGGCGGATTCTGTTGCAGGAACCCGGCGAGTTTATCGGCATCCTGATGTTGTTTTTGTGCATCCTCAATAAAGAATTGTGTGTATTCCTGATTGAGTGATTTACTCCCGTATTCAGCAAAACCTAATGTGATTGCTGGTATGAGAAACAGGGTTAACAGAAGCCAAAAGATTACCTTTGTATAACCCATTTTCAATTCCGTTATGCTTTTCAACGTTATTAACTCATCCACTGTGTGTAATGGGAAAACGACTTTCGCGGCGTGCGCCCGAAGGAGTTTGCTATACCAGTTAAAGGGATAATTACCCTCTCACTAAGCTTACACTATTTTACAAACAGTGCATTTTGATTGTAAACCTACCTTTGTTAGTTATAGAAACAGGCAATGTATTTTCAACGGATATTTCAGCACGGGATGGTCACCGCGCAAGCCGCAGTAAATTTAAGCCTCAGATAAGAAAAAATGAATACAGGAAGCGCGAATGACTGCGCGAAAAAGATATTGTAGACAACCCATCTGCTTTATTATTTTTCATAATAAAAACAATGACTAATAAATTACGTCCTTTGCGATATTATAAATGCTATTCATAGACAATAGGATAATTCGCAATTCCTGTTTTTATTCCCCCACACTCATAAAAAGAAGTCCCATTTTCCCTCTCTCATTCATCATTGGGGTTTTGCTTGTGTGAATTCTCAGGCAGAAAAAAGTTGCCAGAAGGGGATATGATTATCCCGCCCTGTTGAAGCTCACTTAAGTTCTACTCTGTTGGCACTGCATTTAAAAAAAGGAAATAACACCATGCGGTGTTTGCAATTACGTTAAAGAATATATCTGCGTTCTCAGATATATTCTTTAACGCAGCCGGGGTGGCATAATAAATGTGGCATCAGCCGCCAGGGTGCGGACGACGGAAAAAACAGCCACCACGACGAAACAATCGCGCCTCTGGATGGAAAGCAGAAATTCACATTGCCGGATTATCAGACTCAGTCCGTTCCTGGCGATAGAGCGCGAGAACCAATCGTACAAGCTCGTAAGCTTTAGCGCATCACCTCGCTCCCTAATAAACCGTTTTGCCTTTTCTTCCCCGCCCTCGCCTCCGTCAACTTTATCACCCACACTTAATCCAAAGACGTAGTCTGCGCGGGCATTGTGCTTTACACTGCGCGCTGCAAAAATTGAGTAGATAAACGATTAATCAGGCGGTAATGGCGATGAACGGAACGATCACAACGTGGTTTAAAGATAAAGGTTTTGGATTTATCAAAGATGAAAACGGCGAAAACCGGTACTTTCATGTGATTAAGGTCGCCAACCCTGATCTGATCAAGAAAGATGCAGCGGTGACCTTCGAACCGACCACCAACAATAAAGGATTGTCGGCATATGCGGTCAAAGTCATCCCGGAAAGCAAATACATCTATATCGCAGGCGAGCGCCTTAAACTCGCCTCGATCAAGTCTTTTGTGGTGTTCAGCGAAGAAATGCCTGTTGAAACCGGCATCGATAAAGAAAATGCTGTCCTGTCGGTGGGTCTGTTGATGAACAATATCAAGCCGAAATCCGCCGCGAAACCTGGCGAAATGCGCGCGGTAAAAAAACTGGCGATCACCACCTTCCAGGGCACGACGTTAATCTTCTCGGAAGATGAAATAGATGTCGAAGCCACAGTAAAAATGCTCAAAGTCTGACATCATCAGACAGCCCCTGTGCCGACATCGCGCACGATGGATATAGCGCATATCGGCACGACTTACTGCCCCATCTGGATATTGCCGTCTTCATCCGGCAATTTTCGCTCGGGTAGTAAAATAAGACTGCTATTATCTAAGCCACATCGGCAGCATCAATTGGCTCAGGACTTAGGGAACGACTTATGAACAACGAAATACCGCTAAAATTTTATGACATCGTGGATGAGTATTCGACGGAAAGCGAGAAGCCGGTGAGCGAGTCAGAACGCGATCCCCTGGCACACTATTTTCAGTTGCTCATCACCCGTTTAATGGCTAATGAAGAGATCAGCGAAGAAGCGCAGCAAGAGATGGCCCGCGAAGCAGGCATCAATGAAAAGCGTATTGATGACGTCGCAAACTTCCTCAACCAATGGGGTAATGAGTAACGGCGTATCAGTCTGTATTGGGAAGGCGGCAGCCTGTGCTGTCCGTCCCCTTCCCGCTGGCGCAATGATATCAGCCCAACAGGCTGACATGGCTTCACAGGTTAAATGTCCCTTCCATCGTGATCACACTGTTGCCCCCCACCCGCACAACCGGTTTACCCTGCGAGGCGTCATACTCTGCCAATAGCAGGCTGGGCCGCCCCATATCCCCCCCCTGACTTACGCGCAAAGAGAGCGTCGTTTTATCGTGCAGAGAAGCCAGTAGCGCCGTCAACGCAGCCGTCGCGCTGCCTGTCGCCGGGTCTTCGGTCATCCGCGGCGTGAACATCCTTGCCTGCAAATCGCAATGCTCTTCCCGCGTTGTGTCCAGGGTATAGGCATAAATGGACACCGCACCATCCAGCGGGAGAATGGCCCGAAACCCTTGTAGATTCGGCACACAGCGGTGTAGCGCATCGCGGGAGGCCAGTTCAACAATTAAAAAAGGCAGCCCCACCGAGGCCACCAGCGGCTGATGCACAGCCGTACGGATACACTCCGCTTCCAGCGACAAACAGGCGGCAACCTGTCCCGCGCTCACTTCGGAACGGCAGGACAACAGCTCCGGCACCCGCAGTTCGGCCCCGCTAATGGTGCCGTTGTTTTTGAGCAGCCGAACAGGCACCAGACCTGCCGCTTCTTCAAACAGCAATGTCTCAGGCAGCGTCTCGTCCTTCGCCGTTGCATAACTCGCCAGCACAAAGGCGGTACCGACATTAGGATGCCCGGCGAAAGGAATTTCCCGCGTGGGGGTAAAAATGCGCACATGCGCCGTGTTTGCCCTGTCTTCCGGCGGCAGTACGAATGTCGTTTCGCTGTAACCAAATTCAGCGGCAACCTGTTGCATTTGCCCGGTGCTCATCCCTTCTGCATCTAACACGACAGCGACAGGGTTGCCAACAAACGGGGTATCCGTAAAAACATCTGCTATCACATAACGTCTTTTCATTCTCAACTCTGCATTCAATGGTGTAGTTAACAACGAGTACCACAATTTAGCGCTCAGCTACACCGGTCAGATTCATCAGTATGGAAAATATCAGGTATAGTAGAGTGAATTGTTGCCTCTTTTAAAAAGGAATGCGAAATGAAAGACAAGAAGAGAAAACATTAATCCGTACCTCTCAGGATCTATGCTGAAAATGACTATTTTCAATAGTAAAATAATTCAGGGGATCGCATGCATTCTTTATTAAACTCATTCGTTTGTTTTTGTGAATCTTACATTCAGAGACTACCACGTTGTAATCATACAAGACGGCAGTATTTTTTACTTTTCCTGACCGGGATTATCTGTTTGACAGGAGGTACTGCCTGGAGTACAGCATATCTATTTGCTGACAAGCCTTATATCGCCGCATTATGTTTATCTGTCATTCTTGTCGGGTGTTATGCCATGAAGATGGCATTTAATGGGATCACAAAGCAAAACACGCTTATTTTCTCCCACCTGATATTGATTGTTTGCACTGTGATCCCTTTAACGGATTACCCTCTTGCTGCCATACCCCGTTCTTCTCACTCTTACCTGCTGGTATACGCTGTTGGTGGGGCTTTATTTCTCAGACATGAACGATTCTATGTAAAAACAGTAATGCCTTTTCTTGCCTTTGTTTTCTATTTAATCTACTCAGTGTCTGATCTCTCTTTTACCAGTGAGCTTCTTCACCCGCCAGAATACATCATGACTAAAGGTGTTTTCATAAACTACGTTACTGCTGTTGCACTTATATTTGGTATCTTGATCATCTTCCGTGGCGATTATACTAACGAGAAGTATCTTACCTACGCGCTATCGAAAGCTATAAAAACGAAACAACTCTCTGTTTATTATCAGCCGCAAATCGATCGTCAGGGGAAGGTCGTTTCAGCAGAAGCATTACTGCGCTGGAAACATCCCGTCAGAGGTTTTATAGCGCCCGATTATTTTATTCCGATAGCCGAGGCGTCCGGATTAATATTACCTATCGGCTACTGGGTTTTGGAACGTGTGGGTGATGATATGCTGGCGCTCAAAAACAGAATAAAAGACATTACGGTTTCTGTAAACATCAGCCCAATACAGTTAATGGATACTGAATTTCCCGATATCATTGACAGCATTCTCAATAAAAACAACCTTAGCCTCAAAAATATTAAACTTGAAATAACAGAAGGTGCTTTTATTTATGATAAGAAGTATATCTTAAACGTCATGAATGAGCTCACCGGGAAAGGAGCGTTATGGTCGCTTGACGACTTAGGCTCTGGTTACTCTTCATTAAATATCTTAAATGAAATGCCATTCGGTGAAGTAAAAATCGATAAGAATTTATTAAAAGGCATAGATTATAGTTTAAAAAATAGAGTGATCTTAGAGAAAATCATTGAAATTGCAAACGATGTAGATATGAACATTGTTGTTGAAGGTATTGAGACACAAACTATGGCCGACACCGTATTTAAAATGGGGTGCGATCTGCAACAAGGCTATCTTTATGCGAAGCCGATGCCCTTAGATGAGTTCTTATTATTTTGCGCGCAAAATAATACCCAGGACGCCAGATATGGACGGGATGTCGCTGGTGATTATTTGCCTGGGCTTCTGGCTGATAACAATGAATAAGTATGACGGATAATGGCGGCTTTGTCCGCTTCGCCTGATAAAAGCGTTTTATAAGGTAATTTTAGAAAAGTGAGGGTAAAGCACGAAACACAGGCGCAATGCGCTATCGGATCGACTGTCATCATCAAGATTTGCTTATGTCCTGCGGACCATATTTTTACGTTTTTCGTCAGACTCCATCACCTTACCCTGGCTGCCTTTTTTAAATTCCCTTAGCAATTCGACGGTTAAAAGCCAACCTTGTTCTTTTCAATACGCATTACGAATAATAGCACAAATCGTTCAATAAATTTGTTGCATTAAAATTATGCAACATTCCATCGATCAATCGAATTATTTTCAATAGCCATAAACTATCAATAGTTTAATTTTTTTAGTTTTTAACGATCAATGGCTAAGTATTATCAGCATCATGCCGATGTGTATTAAATGCCCTCTGCAGGAGCAGATCGGCATAACTTCAAATTTAACAAGGAAAGAAAAATGAGAAAAGTTAAGACCAACAGTCAAACACAAGGTTTAAGTATCAAAAACAAAATATTATTGGCATTCGGCATCATATTGCTTTTGATGATATTTATTTCAGCAAACTCTCTTTTCAGGCTTAATGAAGCCAAAGATAAAATATCGAAAATCGTGACAGAGGATTATCCGACCACGGCCCTTGGCAATAATGTTATAAGAGAGGTCAATAATGCGACAACGTTATTACTTAACGCAATTATCGAAAAAGAACCAGCGAGAAAAGATCAGATTTTGCAGGCATTGAATGCTAAAAGTAAAGAAGTAACGGCGTTATATGAACAACTGAGGGAAAAAGCAGACGATGAACCTTCACAATTATTATTAAACAAAATATCTGAAATGCGCACAGCTTACATTCAGTCACGCGCTTTAGTGATAAAAAACCTTAAAACCGATCCTGAGGCCGCCGTCAATGAGTACACCACTCACACCCGCGCTTACGAAGGTCAATACCTGGAGAAAATAACCGAATTTATCGATCTGCAGCGTAATGAAATGCAGAAATCCTATGCGGATTTCCTCGGTGATTACGCATTAAGTAAAGCGACAATGATCGTTGTATCTATAATCTGTTTAGCGCTCGGTATCTTCATGGCACTTCTGATTTCACGTGCCATTGTCCGTCCTATCAATCATGCCGTCAGTGCCGCCACCCGTATTGCCAAAGGCGATCTCGGTACTGACATCGTTATTACTTCTAAAGATGAAACAGGGATTCTGACCGGGGCCATTGCCCATATGCAGCAAGAATTACGAAAAATCGTGACTGAAATTCGCAGCGGGGCGGAAAATATCGCGACAGGTGCCTCGCAAATCATGGCTGGCACCAGGGATTTGTCAGCGCGAACAGAGGAGCAAGCCAGTTCGGTTGAACAAACCGCCGCGTCGATGGAGCAGATTTCCGTCACGGTGAAAAATACCGGGAGTAATACAGCCAATGCTTCCCTGCTCTCAGAAAATGCCAGCATAACGGCCAAAGATAATGAAAAGTTAATGTCGTCTCTGACGCATGAAATCCACAATATCACCAACTCCGCAGATAAAATGTCTGACATTATTAGTCTGATTGACTCTATTGCATTCCAGACCAATATACTGGCCCTCAACGCGGCGGTGGAAGCGGCCCGCGCAGGTGAACACGGAAAAGGATTTGCCGTCGTTGCTCAGGAAGTTCGCGTTCTCGCGCAAAAAACAGCGAACTCGTCAAAGGATATCCGTTCTCTGATTGAAAATTCCATGCAGCAAAGTTCCCGGGGTCTGGATATGGTGCGCCAGGTGAGCGGGAAAATGGATGGCCTTGTGCAAAACGTTGACAGCGTCTCGAGTATTCTTAAAGAGATCGAACAGGCCAGTCTGGAACAGAGCGAAGGGGTGCATCAGATTAATATTGCGATCGGTCAAATTGATACCACGACACAGCAAAATGCGGCATTGGTTGAAGAGTCCGTGGCGGCATCAGAAATGCTTAACGAGCAGGCCAGAGTGCTAAAAGACCTGGTCAGCGTATTTAAAATGGCCTGAATGCCCATCTAACATCGGTTATTAATCACTAATGAAAGACAATCCGGTAATACATATCGCGGTTACCGGATTGTCTTCATATTCTCTTTCTCGCGAATAAAACCTGACTGGTGAGTTAATCTCTCGTCCCGTCACCGAACGCCGTCCGTCGCTTGCCACTCCTTTTTAAGCAGTGCGTAGACATACGTAGAGTCGTACCGCTCTTCGCCCTTTTCGTCTGTAAACGAGACAAACTCCTTAAAACAACCTTCCTGTCGCATATGCAGGCGAGCACAGAGTTTTTGCGACGGCAGATTATAGTCTTCCACATAGGCATACAGGCGCCGTGCTTCGTTTTGCGTAAACAGATAAGTGAATAGCGCGCTGACAGAGGCGGTGGCAAATCCCCGCCCTTCATATTGCGGATTAAAGTGCCAGCCTATGCTCCAGGTATGCGGATCGGGTTCCCCGGGGTTATCGGCAAAAAGATGACCAACAAGCGCATCACTCTCTTTAAGGCAGACGGCGAACTGGGTCTCATCGCTGGCGCGTTTAGCCACGTCTTTTTCGGCTTCTGCCAGGGTGCTGACTTTCTCATCATAAAAACAGGGCACACGCGGCGAAGCCATATAAGCATAAAAAGCCGCGGCGTCTTTGCGGTGAAAGCGCCGGATAATAAGCCCTGGCATGGTCGTTAAAATCATCTCACTCCCCTGTTCATTGTTTTTCCCCTTTCGCGCCGCCTCAATAAGATCGCCGCTCCTCGTGGGTTCCATAAAAAAAGCGGCGCAGGGTCCAGATAAGCAGCGCCAGTAACGCAATTGCCCCCAGTACGGCAAAAGCCACGCTGTAGGAATATTTTGCCGCAATACTGCCCGCCAGGCCCGGACTGAATGCCGCGCCCGCCCCCTGTAACAGCATGACAAAGCTTTGCCCGGCATTGGTATGCCCGCTGCCTTCCAGCAACTTGACGATATAACCCGGAACCGCCACGCCCAGAAGACCTGCCGCCACGCCATCCATAATCTGCACCGGTATCATAAAAAGTGGGTCGGCTGAGGTGCAGGCCAGCGCCGCGCGCAGCGGCAGGACAATTAAGGCCGCCGCAATCAATAGCGGATAGCCATATTTTTCCGCTCTGGCCGCGGCGAATAAGGCCACGGGGATCATCATCAGTTGCGAAATGACAACCGTCGCCGCTGCATACACGCCCGCGCTTATTTCCCCTCCCGGCGCCGATGCCACACGCATGCTGAGCATCGGCAGCAGCGCGGCGTTTGCCAGATGAAAAAGCAGCAGCGTTACCCCGATGGTAATCACCGCAGGGTGTGCGAGAATAACAGACAGTTTGGGAAGCGCCGCAGGATCCGCGCTGCCACTTAATCCTCGGGCGACGCGGTTATCGATGTCATCATTGCGAATAGCAAACACCGCCATCGTGGCGCAAATCGCCATACCGGTCATCAAAATGAACACGGCATCTGTGCCCAGGTAGAAGACCAGTACACCCGCCAGTATCGCGGCGCTCATATTTCCGCCGTGGTTAAACGCCTCGTTTCTGCCCATTTGATGGTTGAAGCCGGATGAGCCCGTTAACCCAAGTGTGATCCCGGTTAGCACAGGGGCAATGAAAGCCGCAGACACTCCCGTGACAAGCTGAGAAAAGCCGACGATATACAGCGTCGGGAATACCCAGAGCAGCAGCGTCGCGGCAGTGATGAGCAGACCGCAGGTAACGAGTATTGCCCGCTTATGTCGTGACGCATCAGCAACCAGCCCGGAGGGCATCGTGGCAAGAAGCCCCGCTACACCTCCGAGCGTCATCATCCAGCCAATACTGTCGGTTTGCCAGTGATGTTCAGTGAGGAAGATCCCTAAAAAAGGGCCGAGACCGTCCCTGACATCCGCCATAAAAAAATTCACTAAACACAGCGCCTGTAGCGATCGTAAAGACATGAAACCTCTTCATAAGTGGCAATCCCGCGAGGGTTTCGCATTCACAAAACGAGTATATGCGCCGCCATTTATACGCCGCACTTCCCATATTCCACTTTAAAATCAGTAGGTTGTAAACCAGGTGTGTCACGTCATATCCGCAAGAAGAGAGAGTAACGAGTTTTCAAGTCAGAAGCATGATACATAAATGTAACAATTGATTCCGCTACGTCCTTCTTTATACCAGCGTCAGGTTTAGGACGCGTAACGTCACGGTCACGGCCACACCTGTTACATCCGCAATAATTACCGTTATAATCACGCAAATTCTTTACCAGGTTAGAAACGACGATGACAAAACTCACCTTACAAGAGCAGATGCTGAAAGCAGGTTTAGTAACCAGCAAAAAGATGGCCAAAGTCCAGAGAACGGCCAAGAAATCACGCGTTCAGGCTCGTGAGGCAAGAGAGGCGGTAGAAGAGAACAAAAAGGCGCAACTTGAGCGCGATAAGCAGCTGAGCGAGCAACAAAAGCAGGCGGCGTTATCGAAAGAGTATAAGGCGCAGGTGAAGCAGCTTATTGAGATGAACCGAATCGTCATCGCCAAAGGCAATATTGATTTCAACTTCACCGACAATAACCTCATCAAAAAGGTGGTGGTAGATAAGGTAACGCAGACACAACTGATCAATGGCCGTCTCGCCATTGCACGTCTGGTAACCAACAGCAATGGCGACAGCGAATACGCGATCATCCCTGCCGTCGTCGCCGATAAAATTGCCCAGCGCGATGAGAGTTACATTGTGTTAAACAGCGCGTTGAGCGAAGAAGTGCAGGACGAAGACGATCCGTACGCCGATTTCAAAATACCTGACGATTTAATGTGGTAATCCGCAGCATTTAATACCCCTTTGCCACCGCACTTATGTACCGCGCCGGGTATCCTACCGGCGCTTCATCCGGATCTACGACCGGTTTTCTCCCTCTCCCCCGGGGGCTGAGGAATCTCCAGTAATCTTACGTTTTACAGCGATAACGCCGCTTAATAAGAATAAAACAGTGACAGCGATGACAGGGTCCGGCTGAAAATCGATGAGGCGTTGGCGGCTGACCGGGGCCGCCCGCAGGGACGCGGGCGGAGGGGATAGCCTGCAAGGACGCAGGCTGGTCCCCGACCCGAAAGTCAGACGACATAAGCCTCATGGACCGCGCCAGCGGCGATTTTCCTGGCC
Organism: Phytobacter ursingii; assembly: GCA_901456055.1. Taxonomy (GTDB): domain Bacteria; phylum Pseudomonadota; class Gammaproteobacteria; order Enterobacterales; family Enterobacteriaceae; genus Phytobacter; species Phytobacter ursingii. The sequence goes on along the minus strand of CABDWT010000016.1, from coordinate 645,786 downwards.
GGGAGCCCGGGTCGCCAGGGTGGTGGCGGTGAGCCACCCTGGCACGTTCACGGGTTCTGTCGCGACAGAAAAGCAAGGAACATAAGGTGAACGGAATGACCACCAGAGCCGCATTTCCCCCCTCACCCTGGCCCTCTCCCTCAACGTTCACAGTATCTACTGTTCAGAACGGGCTGGCGTGGCAGGCGTTGATCGGTTCTGCGCTGACCGGATGGACAAAATGCAATTCACTGGCGTGCAGCATCATTCGCGGTGTTCGCGCCGTGCCCGGTAGCCTCAGACCGCCATACAGGTCACAGCCCAGAATGGGATGGCCCAGATGCTGGCAGTGAATGCGCAACTGATGGGTGCGCCCGGTCTCCGGAGTCAGTACGACCCGCGTCAGAGGCAGTAACGTTCCGTCTTCCCCTTCCTGAAAAAAACGGTCCACGACCCGATAGCGTGAGCGTGCGGGTTTGCCGTGAACAGCGCAAATCGACATCAGCGGAAACAGCGCCGGATCTTTGGCGATCGGCGCGTCGATCACCCCGTCATCGTTGGCCAGATGCCCACAGAGCAACGCAGTGTAGACCTTGTTCACCGTGCGCTGGCTGAACTGGCGGCAGAGTGCAGCATTGATCGCCTTGTTGCGCGCCACCACCATCAGCCCGGAGGTACCAAAATCAAGGCGGTGGACCAGCGTGCAGCCGGGGAATAGGTTGACCAGCCGGTGATGCACAGAGTCGAGGTTTTGCGGATTTTTCCCGGAGAGGCTAAGCAGCCCGGCGGGTTTATTGATGAGTAGCAGATGTTCGTCCTGCCAAAGGATCGTAACTTCCTCCTGGCACGGCGGGGCAATAAAGGTATCGATAATCTCAGACATCAGGCTGCCCAGCGAAAAAGGGAGAGCGGATAATAGCGGATTCTCCGCCACCTGGCGAATCTGGCCTTCACGGCGTCTGCTCGCGCCACAGGGCTATCTCTTCATCCAGCCAGGAGATGAAAAGAGAGATTTCCCGCGCTTTCTCTGTCTGTGCAGAGGTCACCAGCCAGTAGTGCCAGGGATACGGCGCCGAGAATGAGGTTATCTGCACCAGTTCGCCCCGCGCGATAGCGTCCCTGACCAGAGAACGGCGCTCAAGCGCAATACCAGCGCCCAGCCGGACGGCTTCAAGCACCAGGTTCGAATCGTTGATACGCAGTCCCGCTGGCACAATCTCTTTTTCCAGCCCGGCATTCAGGCACCAGCTTTTCCACGATTCCGTCGAAAAGATAATGTGACTCTTCGCCACCTCTTGCGGCGTGGCGGGTAAGTTGCCATTGTTATAGCCAGGTGCCGCAACGACAATCAGCTCATCAGAAAAAAGAAAGCGGCTGTCCATGCCTTCCCAGTCACCCTGCCCCATACGGATCGCAATATCGATGCCTTGCTGTTGCAGGCTGGTAACCGTCAGACTGACCTGTAAACGTAACGATATGAGAGGAAATTTCTCGCGAAACCGCATCAGGCGCGGCATTAACCAGTGATTGCCAAAAGAAGGCACCGTTGCCAGAGTCAGTTCCATCGTGCGCGGCTTTACCTGCACCAGCCGGGTGGCATCTGAAATGTGATTTAACGCCTCGCGTATCTGTAACGCATACAGCCGTCCTTCTTCGCTAATCTGCACCCCGCGCCCGTGACGGATAAACAGTTTTACGCCCACCAACTCCTCAAGGATTTTGATTTGCTGACTTACGGCAGAATGAGTTACGTTCATCTCTTTTGCCGCCTGGGTCACACTACCCAGGCGCGCAACGGCCTCAAAACTTCGCAGGCTGGCGATCGGCGGGAAATCCGACATCGTGCTTTCCTCAAACACAGGATTCAATATGTTAACGTTACTACCAAAGAGGCTTTCTTAAATCAACGGCAGACAACTTTAAAGCGATAAGCCAATGATGTTCGGTCAGTTAATTTTAACGTTGTTTGCAGGACGCACGATAATCACGTTAAACGTTAGCAAAACTAACACATATGGTAAGAAACCCGTGATAGTCGCCCCCTCCGATATACGGTAAGGTTTCTTCGTCTTCTACACCGGGGCATCACTGTGACAGATGTCGCGGTCAATCAATTAACGGCTGTTGCTGGAATGGGCAGGAATCACGATGAAACTCATTGGCATGATGGACTCGCCTTACGTCAGGCGTATTGCGGTATCCCTGGAACTCTATGGCATCGAATTTGAAAGTATGCCGCTGTCGGTTTTTCGCTCATTTGACGCGTTCGCTCGTATTAATCCGGTGGTCAAAGCGCCAACGCTGCTGCTGGATAACGGCGTGCAGTTAATGGAATCCACGCTTATTTTGTACTATTTCGAGACACTGGCGGGCACAGAGCAGAAATTATTCCCCGCAGAGCCGGAGGCGCTGGCACACGACCTTCGTCTGCTGGGTGTGGTGCTGGCCGCCTGCGAAAAAGCGGTGCAACACATTTATGAGCACAATCTCAGACCGGAAGAAAAACAGCATCAGCCGTGGGTGGCGCGAGTGACACAGCAGTTGTTAGCCGCCTGCCAGGAGTGGGAGGCGCTGCTGGCAGACCGCCCTGCCGCGCAGCGCCCCGATCAGGTTTCCGTCACCAGCGCGGTAGTGTGGACATTTATTCAGTCGATGATCCCACATGTCGTACTGGCTGGCGATTTTAAACACATTGCGTTGCTTGCTGATTTCTGCGAGACCCTGCCCGCGTTTAAAAAATATCCTTTATGCTAAAAACGGGGCGGGTTAATAACCGTGTTTAGTCTTTAGCCCGCATCCACACGATAAAACGAAGGGATTTTTCTTCGTTTTTTTATACCGTTATCTATACTCCAGATACCCTGCTCTTATCCGTTAAGGTTCCTTGTGTTAGCAAACATCCTCATCGCGCTTGTCGCCGCTATCCATGTCTACATTCTGGTTCTTGAAATGTTTTTGTGGGATACCAAAACAGGCCGTAAGGCGTTCAACCTTAGCGCCGATTTTGCCCGTGACACCCGCGTGATGGCCGCCAATCAGGGACTGTATAACGGCTTTTTAGCCGCCGGTTTGCTGTGGGGTCTGTGGCTGGGGGACGCCGGGTTTCCAGTCAAACTGTTCTTCCTGGCATGCGTATTGATAGCCGGGGTGTTTGGCGCAGCAACCGCCAGCAAGAAAATCCTCTATGTTCAGGCACTACCGGCGCTTATCGCGATGGTCGCATTGCTGTTGCAATGAATATCCGACGATGCCAGGCCTATTGAGCGACCGGGAACATCTTCGGGTCGCTATATGGCCGGGTTTCACAGGGGCATAACCGGTGAAACCCGGCGTCTTTCTGGCTGGAAGCGATAAAGGAGATTACCTGTTTCGGGGTTTATTCTGGCCGAATTTTCGCGTTTCAAGAAAGCGGACAATGACGACGAAAAACACGGGAACAAAGAAAATAGCCAGTAATGTTGCGCTGATCATCCCTCCGAATACCCCTGTTCCTATAGCATGCTGAGTGCTGTCGCTTGCACCTTTGGCAAGCATCAGGGGAACCACGCCTAATGTGAACGCTAAAGATGTCATGAGTATCGGGCGCAAACGCTGTCGGGAGGCAATGAGTGTCGCCTCGATGATGTTTTTGCCCTGATGCATTAATTGTCTCGCAAATTCAATAATCAGAATGGCGTTCTTGGCAGAGAGCCCAATAAGGGTTATCAGACCGACTTTAAAAAAGACGTCGTTCGTCATATTCGCAACGGTTACCGCCAGTACGGCGCCGAGCAAACCCAGCGGAACAACCAGCATCACCGCAAAGGGAACAGACCAGCTTTCATAGAGCGCGGCGAGCACCATAAACACCACTAACATCGACAGAACAATGAGCCCCGGAAGCTGTGATGCTGATGCCTTTTCCTGTAATGAACTGCCTGCCCATTCGCCCGCAAAACCCGAAGGTAAGTTTTTTGCAAGTCCCTCCATCGCCGCCATTGCGGTACCTGTGGATTCACCGGACGATGCATTTCCGGTAATACGAATAGCGGGATAGCCCTGATAGCGGTTCAGTTGCTGCGGCGCGACCTGCCAGGAGAGCGTTACAAACGTGGACACCGGAAGCATCTGCCCCTGGCGGTTTTTAACCGATAAATGTAATAACTGTTCCGGCTGCATACGGAATGGTGAATCAGCCTGGACAATGACCTGCTGAACCCGGCCATTATTGATGTAATCATTGACATAGTTTGATCCCGTTGCGACGGAAAGAGTTTGATTAATCTCATCAAACGAAACCCCCATGGCTTCGGCTTTTTCCCTGTCAATGTTAAGGGCGAGCGTTGCTCCCTCCGCAAGACCATCAATGTAAACATCGGTCAAATATGGGTTTTTATTAGCCTGCACGACGAGTTCATCCGCTGCCTTTTTTAACGCCTGATACCCCCTGCCTCCCCGGTCTTGCACATAATACGTGAACCCGGATGAGGTCCCCATATCAGAAATAGCCGGCGGAAGCAGACTCATTGTGACCCCGTCTGACACACTCTCCATTCTGGACTGAATAGAGTCAGCCTGATCTTGCGCGCTCATTCCTTCGCGTTGTGTCCAGTCCTTAAGGGTGGTGAACGCCATGGCTGAATTCTGGCCGGAGCCTGAAAACCCAAATCCCAGAATCATAATGTTGCTTTCGACCGCCGGTTGACCGGCGATTTCCTCTTCGAATTTTTGCACCACCTTAAGCGTACGCTGCATCGTCGCGTCTGAGGGAAGCTGGATTGATGACATAAAGTAGCCTTGATCTTCATCCGGTAAAAATGATGACGGTAACGTAGACAGACCGAGAAAAAGCGCCATGCACAACGCGGCATAAAGCATCATCATTCGTCCGGTCCGTTTCAGAACAAATCCGAGGCCGGAGGCGTAAAGCGAAGTAAGCGCATAAAAATGACCGTTGAACCACGCGGAAAACGCGCTGCCTTTGCGGGAGGCATGATGATGGGGTTTTAATAACGTTGCGCAGAGTGCTGGCGTAAGCGTTAGTGCCAGAAAGGCGGAGAGTAAAATAGACACCGCCATAGAGATGCAGAACTGCCGGTAAATAATCCCGACAGACCCTCCGGCAAACGCCATCGGGATAAATACCGCCGTGAGCACCAGTGTAATACCCATTATGGCCGGCGTGATTTCACGCATCGCTTTTCGCGTTGCCTCCTTCGGTGAGAGCGCTTTGTCTTCCATCAGGCGTTCAACGTTTTCTACGACAACAATGGCATCATCAACGATAATGCCGATTGCCAGCACCATGCCAAACATGGTCAAAATGTTGATGGAAAAACCGCTTAACAACATCACCGTAAAGGTCCCCAACAGCGCCACAGGCGCAACGATGGCAGGGATCAGCGTGCAGCGGATTTTATGCAGAAAAAGCAGCATGACGAAGAAGACCAGAACCATCGCTTCAACGAATGTCTCCAGCACCTTCATTATGGAAAGTTTAACGAAAGGCGCTGTATCAAAAGGAACCGTAAATTCCATTCCCTCAGGAAGTACGCCTGACAGCTCAGCCAGTCGCGCTCGGACACCGGATGCCGTATTGATAGCATTTGCACCGGGCGAAAGCTGGATAGCGGCAGCCGTTGCCGGAACACCGTTTTCACGTATTCCAAAGGCATAGCTTTGTAACCCGGATTCAACGCGGGCAACATCGGCCAGGGTCAGACGAGCGCCGGAGACCTCCGATTTGAGCGTAATATTGCGAAACGCCTCAACAGAGGAGAGTTGACCCCTGACGGTTATCGGATAGGTAACGGCCTGGCCAGAGACCGCTGGCTCGTCTCCCGTTCGGCCAGGAGAAACAATCACGTTTTGCTGACTCACTGCGGTTAATACGTCCGTAACAGAGAGTCCGTAACCGTGTAATTTCATCGGATCAAGCCAGATCCGCAGCGCTTTCTCACCGCCAAATAGCTGCACTTTCCCGACGCCCGGCACACGTCGCAGTTCATCCGTCAAATTTCTGGCGAAATAATCGCTTAAATCCGCTTCCTGATATTCGCCGGTGCGGGATTTTAAACCCACCATCATAAGAAATCCGGAATTAGCGGCCTCAACATTAATACCATTTTGCCGCACAGCCTGCGGTAAACGCGGCTCAACAATCTTGATCTGGTTTTGCAGGTCCATCTGGGCGAGTTTAATGTCTGTACCCGGCCTGAAAGTGACCGTAATAGATGCCATACCGGTGGTATCACTGGACGATTCAAAATACAGTAAGTTATCCACGCCTGAGATCTCGCGTTCAATAAGCGAAACGACAGAGGTGTTCATGACATCCGGACTGGCGCCGGGGTAACTGAGCGAGATGATAATACCGGGCGGTGCAACCGCCGGATATTGTGCTACGGGCAGTTGGGGGATAGACAATAGGCCGGTCAGAACAATAAACAGCGCAACCACCCAGGCAAATATAGGTCTTTCAATAAAAAAGTACGGCATCAGAAATAATTCCAGTCAACTGACATAACGTTCAGGAAAATTAAAAAATTCACTAGCCTGCCTCACCCTTCCCGGCGGAAAGTCATGTGATAAATGATGTGTTTCAATGATAAAAAAACGATATTGAGCACGTATGACAGGTTTATGGAAAGAGTGTGGAGGCGGACTTTCTCTGTACCTTTATGCATCACACAATTACTTTATGGTGAAAAAAGTCCACATCATCCGCATCAATAAATACACTGGCGTACCGAAGAAGAAGACACTTAAAAAACATCCGTAATAAAATATAAAATCATCCATCCCTGGCATCATATTGAGAAGTAAATTGAACACCAGAATAGTATAAACAAAGACAACAATAACATAGAACGTTATGACGGCTAACTCCCTTAATGCCCCTGGTTTCTTTTGAATGATAAAAAAGAAAAAAGCGATGACCACACAGGTAAACGCCAGGGGCAAAGAGATGACCGCGACATCCGCTTTTTCTTCAATAGTGTGCGCAACAAACAACCACGGAAACAGTAATATGCACGATACCAGAAAAAACAAAAAAGAATCCCAAATTACCTTTTGAAAAATACGTTCAATGCCTTTCATATTACTTTCCCTGACACAATCTAACGTGCATGAACTATGCATAAAGTTCTGGCTTTAGACGTTATAAATTTTGAAAATAAATAGCGTTCGGCGTCTTGCCTGGTTTCTCCAGTTGAAATGATTGCATCAGATTGTTGATTGTTTATTTCGGGATTGTGTAGCCAGTGTGGAGATACCTTCACTCAGTTTATTTCTTGAGGAAAAACGCACAGGAATGCAACTTTTTTGGATTGGGACTGTCAGATTAGTCCTAACAAGGAGTAATATTAGACAAACAGACATTACGCACATTGTATTCAATAACCTTTAAATAAGTACGACATAAGATATTTTTAGATAGAATAATTTCTATCATCGGTGCTGGTGGAAGATAAAATGAACAAAGACAATCTGATCATTGTTGCTGAAGACGACGATGAAATTGCCGACATACTGATAAGCTATTTGCAGCGCGCGGGTATGAAAACCTTTCGGGCCAGGGATGGTGAGCAGGCCATAAATTTTACTCGCTTGCATAAACCAGACCTCATCTTACTTGATATCCATCTGCCTGTTTATGATGGATGGAATGTTCTTACGACCTTGCGCAAAGAGAGTAACGTACCGGTTATTATGGTGACGGCACTCGATCAGGACATCGACAAACTGATGGGCCTGAGGCTCGGGGCAGACGATTATGTCATAAAACCGTTTAATCCTTCGGAAGTTATCGCAAGGGTTGAGGCTGTACTGCGCAGAACCCGAATGAACACAGAACTCGTAAATACCAGGCCGATAAGAACAGCGTATCTGACCATTTATCCTGATGATTTTTATATTGAAATAAACGTCAAGGATGAAGTCGTTACGCCGGTGTTGACGACGACTGAATTTAAACTTCTCACCTATCTGGCGAGAAATCCGCGAAAGGTATGCTCACGCGAAGAGTTACTTGATTCCTGCCTGCCAGAAGGTGATTCACTGGACAGAACCGTAGACAGCCACATGAGCAAGCTGCGCAAAAAGCTGGAAAATGCGGGACTGAAAGGGATCCCGGAGAGTATCAGAGGGTTGGGTTACCGCCTGGGTGAGAATAAATGAAAAAAGACCCTATTCTCAGTCGTCAAATATTGACATATATGCTGTCGCTCACCTTCATTATTATCGCTATCGCCGTACTGGGCTCATATTTATTTTATACTTTTTTAATTTACTATTTGCCTGGAGGGGCCCTGACAGGCAATGAAGATGAAATGACCATGGTGGACTGGCTGTGGATCATGATAGCCTCGCTGACCAGTCTGGTCGTTTCGCTGTTCTTTACGGTGAAATTGTCCTCCAGAATTCTGACGCCGTTAAATGCGGTCGCGTATAGCCTGAAACAAATTTCCCAGGGCAACCTTGACGCAAGGGCAACCTGTACGAGCTCTCAGTTGGGAGAGATGAATAATCTCGTCAACGATTTCAACGAAATGGCAGAAAAACTGCAGACCCTGGATATTCAGCGGAACTTATGGAATTCGGCTATCGCGCACGAGCTTAGAACGCCGGTGACGATTCTGCGAGGAAGATTGCAAGGACTGGTTGACGGTGTGTTCGAGCCAGCGCCCGTACTGTTCCAGAACCTGCTTAAGCAAACCGAAGGTCTGGCGCATTTAATCGAAGATCTGCGGGTTGTCAGTTCTTATGGTGGGGCCGGATATACGCTAACCCTCAGTGAGACTGACCTTGAGGTAACGATTACGAGTGTGCTTGATAACTTTTTACCCGAATTTCAGCGCGCACACTTTACTATCACCACTGAACTTGAGCACCAGCAGTGTTTCTGTGATCCTCTACGTATTATGCAATGCCTGACGGTGCTTTTTGATAATGCATTAAAATACGCGTCGTCACGATCGTTACGGGTAAAAAATGGCATTGCCGGGAAGGAAAACTTCATTCTCGTTGAAGACAGCGGCCCTGGCATTCCTGAGGAACGCCAGGGCCTGTTATTCCAGCCTTTCCAGCGAGGAGAACATGCAAGAAAGAGTAACCCTGAGGGGTGCGGATTAGGGTTATCAGTGGTCAGAGCGATTATGCTCGCCCATGGTGGGAATGCAACTTACTGCCAGACCCAAGAAAAACACTCAATTTTTAAGATATCGTGGCCTGTCAGTCAGGAAAAGCAATAATACGGTAAAGCAGGCTCAATGGAGCCTGTTTTTACACAGCGTCAGATCCCACATTTCGCCTAATTTCACATTCCAGCTTGCAGGCGTGATCTTTAGTTTCCCGCGCATAGGGCTTAATGTTATTTCGCTAAAATAAAGGTCATTCCCTTGCAGCATCAGGTCGACACGACAGTAGTCAACTTCATCAGCCAGCTCCTGAGCCGCAATAATGGCTTTATAGAATAACCGTGGCTCCTCAACGGCATCCGGTGTGTTTGGGTATTCCATCTGAAAAGGTTGTAGCTTCCATGACCTGTCATAAACATTGATGTATTCGTTGCCGCTTTCATCGCTAAAATCGACTTCTACAAAACACGCCACCCCATGAAAGCAATGTATTCTGAACATTTCAGGCGTCTTTTTTCTCACCACCCCAGAAAAAATATCGATATATTTTTCGCAGAGAATCACCGGCGTTATAGATTTGTACTGCCACTCTCTGGTGGTGTAATACATGTTTTTATTGAGCGCAAGCTTCAATTTGTTCAATGCTTTCGCAGGCTCAAACCTGTCTTTATCTTTACAAATTACCGTACTTCCACTGTCATGGTTGCATTTTAAAACAAAGCGTTCGGGTAACGTACTAAAATCAATATCGTCAACGCGGTGGTAGACGCCAATCAATGGGATGGTTTTAACCTGCCTGGTTTTTGCATGTACATAATCACGGACGGCGAGTTTATCCGCTAATAATGTATAAAAAGGGTTACGATCAAATACCAGCCGGTGACAAATTTTCTCACTCAATGTCACAGGATTGATCAGGTCTGCCTGACTTCCGGAAATTTTATTAAGCGCTGCGGTGTGAAAATAGAGATCCGGGGTAACAAACACCCTGGTTTTTCTGATTAAATATTCGGCATATTTTAGAATGTAATTAAGCTTATTCATGGTTCCTCCTGAGCACAATCGATATTGTGTCGGAGGAAGATTGCTTTATATTGTTCTGTTGATGGAGAGAGTATGGAGGACGCTACAATAAATAAGCCTGATTCATTTAAATGGCAACGCTGGCGTGTTTATTTCTCAATGCAAAACGCAATGTCTTACAACGGCGACCACCGCAGCGCGGTGGTCGCCATTACGTCACAAGGGCTTGCTCTCTTGCGCCTCTTTTTCGGCAGCTTCAACGTCACGATACCAGCGCGGGTGATGCTTCTTCGCCCAGCGGCGGCTGACTTTGCCTTCAATCATGCCCTTAATGGAGCCCTTCACCCAGAACGCCATATACATATGGATCAGAATGGCGTGAATGAGCACAATCGCGGCCGTCGCGTGGATTAATAAACTCCAGCGAACAAAGGTGATGGAAAAATAATGGGCAAAATAAGGCCGCCAGATAATGACGCCGGTGACCAGCAGAACAAAAATCAGGCTCATAATGCTCCAGAACATCATCTTCTGGCCGGCATTATATTTCCCGACATCCGCCACTTTATGTTCATTGCCTTTCAGTACCTCAACAATCCCTTTTACCCATGGAATATCCTGTTTATCGGGAATGTTGTGATGCACAAAACGGACAAACATAAACATCAGCAGGACGAATATCAGCACACCGAAGAAGGGATGCAATATACGCCCGACCTGTGGCGTTCCGAACGTTTCGGTCAACCATTGCAGGGTGGGGAAAAACAGCGCAATGCCGGAAAGCGACACCAGAAAGAAACTGATCACCACCGTCCAGTGACAGGCGCGGTCAATAAACTTCGTGCGCAGGATCATTTTGCTTTTACTCATGACCGTTCTCCTCTTCGTCATCATCCGTCTCTTTGTTCGGCCCTATTCCCACATAGTGGTAAATCAGCCCGGCAAAGGTGGCGATAAACCCGGCTGCGGAGAGCGGTTTGAGAACGCCTTTCCATAAATTGACCGGCGTGGAAATCTGCGGATCGTTCGGCAGGTTGTGATAGAGCGCTGGCTGATCCGCATGATGCAGAACATACATCACATGCGTGCCGCCCACGCCCTGTGGGTTATAGACGCCCGCGTTGTCATAGCCGCGTTTTTTAAGCTGCTCCACGCGGTTTTCTGCGACGTTGAGCATCTCTTGTTTGGTACCAAACTGAATCGCCCCGGTCGGGCATGTTTTCACACATGCAGGCTCCTGCCCGACGCTCACTCTGTCCACACAAAGCGTACATTTATAGACGCGATTATCGTCAGGGTTCAGCCGTGGGATGTTGAACGGGCAGCCGGCAATGCAGTAGCCGCAGCCAATACAATGCTCGGACTGGAAATCCACAATCCCGTTGGCATACTGAACAATCGCGCCGGCAGACGGGCAGGCTTTAAGGCAGCCCGGATCCGCGCAGTGCATACAGCCATCTTTGCGAATAAGCCATTCCAGTTTGTCGTTCTGCGTGGTTTCGCTAAAACGCATCACCGTCCAGGACTTCGCGCTCAGATCGGTCGGGTTGTCATAGACGCCGTTGCAGTAGCCCACCTCGTCGCGAATGTCGTTCCATTCAGAACAAGCGACCTGGCAGCCTTTACAGCCGATACAGACGCTGACATCAATGAGTTTTGCCACTTCCGCACGGAAATCCCGTGCCTGTGGAGGGGGCGTCAACCCATTGGTCGCGGAACGTTTAATAACATCTTGTGATTGCATAGCCATAGGTTCCCTCCTTTACACACGCTCGATGTTAACCAGAAACGCCTTGTACTCCGGCGTTTGCGAGTTGGCATCGCCGACCGATGGCGTCAGCGTGTTGGCAAGGAAGCCTTTGCGCGTTGCCCCTTCAAAACCCCAGTGACAAGGAATGCCGATGGTATCCACCGACTTCCCGTCTATGGTCAGCGTCTGCAGACGTTTCGTCACCACCGCTTTGGCTTTGATAAAGCCGCGTTTCGAACTCACTTTCACCGTATCGCCTGCCGCGATGCCCTTTTTCTGCGCCAGCGATTCGCCAATTTCGATGAACTGATCGGGCTGCGCGATGGCGTTGAGGCGAGCATGTTTGGTCCAGTGGCGGAACAGCTCGGTGATAGAATAGGTGGTCGCGACATACGGGAAAGCGTCCGCTTTACCCATATTGGCGATATCGTCATGGAAAATACGCGCCACCGGACTGGAGACCACCGCCGGATGCAGCGGATTAGTGCCAATCGGCGATTCAATCGGTTCGTAATGTTCCGGGAACGGCCCGTCGTTCATTTTGTCGATAGAGAACAGGCGCGCCACCCCTTCCGGGTTCATGATAAACGGCCCGACATTGCTGCCCGGTGCGGCCTGGCTGTAATCCGCCACGTCCATCCCGCTCCACTTTTTACCATCCCAGTGCAGCAACGCGCGTTTGGCATCCCACGGTTTCCCTGACGGATCGGCGGAAGCGCGGTTATAGAGGATGCGGCGGTTCGCCGGCCACGACCACGCCCATCCTGGCGTACAGCCAAGACCATACGGATCGCTGTTATCGCGGTTAGCCATCTGGTTGCCCTGCTCTGTCCAGCTTCCGCAGTACACCCAGCAAAAGCTGCTGGTGGTGCCGTCATCACGCAGTTGGGCAAAGCTACTGAGCTGTTGGCCTTTTTTGGCGATCAACTGCCCTTTGTCGTCATACAGATCGGCCAGCGCCATCCCGTTCGCTTCACGGGCAATCTCTTCCGGATGTGGATCGTACGGATCTTTATAGTTCCAGTTGATGTTCATCAACGGTGCCGGGTTCGCGCCCCCTTCCTGCTGGTAAAGTTCACGCAAGCGCATGAACAAACGTCCAAGAATCTTACCGTCGTGCAACGCTTCGCCTGGTGGCTCCGCCGCCGCCCAGTGCCACTGGAGCCAGCGCCCGGAGTTGGCAATCGAACCATTTTCTTCGGCAAAGCAGGATGACGGCAGACGGAAAACTTCCGTTTTGATGTCCGCAGGATTGACGTCGTTCATCTCCCCGTGGTGCTGCCAGAAATTTGACGATTCCGTCACCAGCGGGTCAATGACCACCATGTATTTGAGTTTCGAGAGCGCGCGGGAGGATTTGTTTTTATCCGGGAACGCTGCCAGCGGGTTAAAGCCCTGCACGATATAGCCGTTAATCTTCCCTTCCAGCATCAACTCGGCCTGTGTCATCACGTCATAGAGGCGATCCCATTTCGGCAGCCAGTCGTAGCCCCAGTTGTTCTCTGCCGTCGCATGCTCACCCCAGAAACTTTTCATCATGCTGATAAAGAATTTCGGTGTGTTTTGCCAGTAGTTGACTTCGTTCACCCCCAGCGCAGGCGGGGTAATTTGTGAAATATAAGTCTGGTAGTCCGGCTGTTTTTCCGATGGCAGCGGCATATAGCCCGGCAGGTTGGTTGATAACAGGCCAAGGTCGGTATAACCCTGAATATTAGAGTGACCACGAAGCGCATTGACGCCGCCTCCCGCCATGCCGATATTCCCGAGCAGCAGTTGCAACATTGCCGCGGCGCGGATGATTTGCGCCCCGGCGGTATGGTGCGTCCAGCCCAGCGCGTAAAGAATCGTCGCGGTGCGGTCCGGCACGCTGGTGCTGGCCAGGATCTCGCAAATACGTTTGAAATCGGCCAACGATGTGCCGCACAAACGATTGACCATTTCCGGCGTGTAACGTTCGACATGTTTTTTCAGCAGGTTCCAGACACAGCGCGGATGGCTTAGTGTCTCGTCACGCAGAGCATTGCCCTGCTCATCAAGCTGATAAAACCAGCTCGATTTATCGTACTGGCGCTTTTTCGCGTCATAGCCGCTGAACACGCCGTCTTCGAACTGATAGTCGTCGCGGATAAGCAGACTGGCGTTGGTGTAATGGCGCACGTAGTCATGTTGAATGCGATCATTTTCGAGCAGATAGCGAATCACACCCAGCAGAAAGGCGGCGTCTGACCCCGCACGGATAGGCGCATAAAGATCGGCCACGGCGGCGCTGCGGTTAAAGCGCGGATCGACCACCACCACCGTGGCGTCATTTTTCGTTTGTGCTTCAACGACCCATTTGAAACCCACCGGGTGTGCCTCTGCGGCGTTGCCGCCCATGATCAGCACCACGTTGGCATTTTTAATATCAACCCAGTTGTTGGTCATCGCACCACGACCAAAGGTGGGTGCCAGCGCAGAGACGGTAGGCCCGTGGCACAGGCGTGCCTGACAATCGATGGCGACCATCCCCAGGCTGCGGGTGAATTTACCGTCGAGAATACCGGTTTCGTTACTGGCGGCCGAAGAGCACAACATACCGGTGGTGGTCCAACGGTTGACGGTCTGCCCCTGGGCATTTTTCTCGACAAAGTTCGCGTCACGGTCATCTTTCATTAACCGCGCAATCCGGTTAATGGCCTCATCCCAACTGATGCGCACCCATTTATCTGAGCCTGGCGCACGGTATTCGGGATACTGCAGGCGCGTCTCGCTGTGAATATAATCCAGCACGCCTGCCCCTTTAGGACACAATGACCCCCGACTTACCGGGTGGTCCGGGTCGCCTTCGATATGGTAAATGCTTTCTTTCACGTTTTTGGCCGTATCGCCAAGGCTGTACATCAGCATGCCGCAGCCGACAGAGCAGTAAGTACAGTTATTACGCGTCTCTTTTGCTTTTAAGAGTTTGTATTGACGTGTTTCCGCATGAACGGAAAAAGATGATAAAAATCCGAGAGATGCAACAGTGGTTCCTGCCATACCGCCCGCGCAGATTCGAAAGAACTGCCTCCGGCTGAGCTCCATGTATCCTCCAGCTTAAACTTAAGACATGAAAAGGGACGGAGATTATAGGGGCAATCGAGACGGGAAACCATTACTCTTATGTGGTTATTGATACAGGTCAATTTTTTGATTGTATTGAAGAAACCGGAAACTGATCAGAACAAGTAATTTGCCTGGCTAAATGCTGATTTTCGCCTTATTTGTGCCTGAAAAAATCGATACGGGAAGCGGCTGAAAACAGCAAAGAATGCGCTTTGCCGCGCAATATCAATAACCTGCGTTGCGCAGTACGTCAAGCAGCGCCTGAGTGGGTCGGGAAGCGGCTCCAGCTTGCGAACTTACCAGGCCAAATTCGCGCCAGATGGCGGGCATCAGCGGTAATACGCACAGACCACGCTGTTCCTCGGGCAATGTGGATTCGGGTAATAGCGCCACGCCCATGCCTTCACGCACCAGTACACTGGCGCTCATCCAGTCACGCACCGTTACGCGAACATCGGCGAGGGTCAGACCTGCCTGTTCCATCAAACTTTTCCCGTTCACCGAGCAACCGCCGGTTGCCAGAATAAAGGGCTGATCGGCCAGCGCATCAAGCGCAATGCCACGCGCTGCGGAGCGGCGTGCGAGAGGATGACTGACGGGCAGCACCGCAACCCAGGCATCTCGTCCAACTATCACCGGATTGCGTTCGGGCGCAGGATTCAGCACAACACCGAGGTCGACAGTGTCGGCAGCCAGCCACTCCTCCACTTCCTCATCCGTACCTTCCAGCGCTACCAGTTCAATACCCGGATGCAGACGCCGGAAATGCCTTAGCAGGTCGGGCAGTAGCGTCGATATAACTGAAGGAAAGCTGGCCAGGCGAATTCGTCCGCCGCTCAGCCCACGACTCTCATCGGCCAGTGTGCGGATCGCATCCAGTTGCACCAGCATCCCTCGCGCATGCTCAACGACCTGCTTGCCCAGGGCCGTCATGCCGATATGTCTGCGCTCACGGCTGAATATCTTAAACCCCAGCGATGTTTCTAACTGAGCAATAGCCTGACTTGCGCCAGATTGCGTAATACCCACGCTTTCTGCGCCACGGGAGATGTTGTTGGCATCGGCAACGGCGACCAGTAACCGCCAGTGCAGGAGGTTCATCATGATGAATCAGTAGCTCAGCTAATGGTTAATGAATTGAACATTAATTTTACAGTGTCATGCCTGTCAAGCACAGTGATTTACCGCGCACGGCTTTGTGCCGCGCATTGATTTTCAACATTTGGAGTCGCCATGAAGCTTTACTACGCCCCTGCAACCTGCTCGCTGTCCCCGCATATCGTATTACGTGAACTCGATTTGCCGTTCGAACTGATCAAGGTCAACAACAAAAGCAAGAAGACCGCCGACGGGCGCGATTTCCTCACCATTAACCCCAAAGGGTATGTCGCGGCACTGGAACTCGACAATGGACAAATTTTGACCGAAGGTCCAATTATCGTACAGTACCTTGCGGACATGAAACCGGAAAGCGGGCTGGCACCCGCGAACGGGAGCTGGGCGCGGCTGCGTTTGCAGGAGTGGCTGAATTTTATCACCAGCGAAATTCACGCCGGTTCGGCCCCCTTATTCAATGCTGAGTTGCCTGAGGAGGCCCGGCAGATCATTCGCGAAAAGTTATTCAGGCGCTTCGCATACCTTGATACGACCCTGAGCACAACAGACTACCTGACAGGTACCTCTTTCAGCGTGGCGGATGCATATCTGTTCACCGTGCTGGGCTGGTGCGCCTGCTTTTCAATCGATCTCAATCGCTGGCACGCGCTGGCAGGGTTTATGGCGCGGATTGAAAGGCGACCTGCCGTGCAGGCTGCGTTAAGCGCCGAAGCAGCCCAGTGACGGCAAGGTGAGAACCGTATCACCTTGCGGCACGTCTGTTTCACTGGCCGCTGCAACTGCGTGCGGCCCATCATCCCGATCTGTCGAAGCCGGGTGGGTCATTTAGCGTCTGTTTCGCAAGTCGCCCACGGCCATAATTCTGTCCGGGACTTTTCTCAACTCAACATTACGTTAAGAATCCCGTTACCTGAGGGTTATGACGTCATCGCCTTGCCAGTCCGGGATATTTTTATGTTTATCCCGGATAAGGATTATTCTCTTGTTCACTGGACGCATTTTTTCTGAGAATTAAAGCGCGTGCTAAAACAGTGACTGCCCGGCAAGATGACCTATTCCCATCGATAAAACCATCGCCATGGTACTCCAGAACGTAATTCTGATTATTGCCCTGAGCGGATTCGCTTTGCTCACCACCGATGATATATAGCCAAGGACAGCCAGTGAAAAAAGAGTGGAAAGGATGATAAACAAAGAAATCAGTGACGTGGGGGTAAGCCAGGCAATGATGACGGGCAGTACCGCGCCGGCAGAAAAGCTCCCTGCCGAGAAGATGGCCGCCTGCAGCGGTTGCGCAGAATTGGTACCTGTCAGACCGAGTTCTTCCCGTGCATGGGCATCAAGCGCATCTTTCATCATAAGCTGTTGCGCCACCTGACTGGCAAGCGCTGGCTCCAGCCCCCGTTGCATATACAGTGAAGTCAGTTCCTGTACTTCGCCCTGGTAATCTGTTTCCAGTTCCTTTTTTTCCTGAGCGAGAGCCGCGTTTTCAGTATCAGACTGAGAGGAGACGGATACATATTCCCCTGTCGCCATCGACATCGCGCCAGCAACCAGCCCGGCAATCCCCGCCAGTAAAATCGCTGAAGGGTTCGGATTCGCAGACGCTACCCCGAGAACAAGGCTTGCCGTGGAAACAATGCCGTCATTGGCCCCCAGTACGGCAGCCCTTAACCATCCCACGCTTTCAATGCTGTGTCGTTCAAGATGCATGTTTCTGTTTTCCAGTAAATGTGCAGGTTAATAACACCAGTATTGCTCATAGATAAAAATGCGTATTCCTTTATTTTGAAGGTTAAATCTTAAGTTTGTATTAACGTTGAATAATGGCTGAGCGCTAAGTGTTGATAATATTATCCTGCCTGATTTGGTCGAAATGATAATAGATATCATAGTTGTTCAGTGGCGACGTAAAAAAGCATCGTTAAGTATTAGCGTAAATTCTTTATTTATATGTTCTCTGCCTGGTTGATATTCAGGGGATCAAAACGTCATTGCTGATAGTATTTCCCCTTTTCGTATTGCTCTCAGACTGTCTAAGCCTGATCGGGTGTAAACGTATCTGTCATACCGGTGCATGTTACCCAGCCCGGCATCATACCCACTGATATCCAACGCGAGGCGTCAGGCGATTCAGTACCTGAATCACTGATCGCCTTTCATCCTACCCGTCGTATCGCCACACTCGAATAAGTGGCCGCCATGGTGAGGTATCTGTCGGGTCCGCAAGGAGGCTATATCACAGACGGCATTATTGATATTGCCGGTGGACTGAGTACCGTCGGACCAGGGTTACACCGTCGGAATCGTGCCGCCATCTATCACATATTCAGTACCAGTGATGCTGGCCGCATAGGGTGACGCAAGGAAAGCAATCAGATTCGCTACCTCAATCGGCTTAGAGGGACGACCCAGTGGGATCCCGCCGAGTGCATTCATGATGATCTGCTTGCCGCCTTCGTAATCCGTACCCGCTTCCTGCGCCAGCCGCTCAGCCATCGCCACCGAGGCTTCGGTTTCGATCCAGCCTGGCGCAACGCGAACTACGCGAATACCTTTCGGTGAAACCTCTTTCGACAGGCTTTTACTGTATGCCGAAAGCGCCGCTTTAGCCGCCGCGTAACCGGTTGTCGATTGCGGCAATGGTAGCTCACGCTGAATAGAAGTGACGTGGATAATCACCCCACTCCCCTGCGCCAGCATCCCGGGCAACAACGCACGATCCAGGCGAACTGCGGGCAACAAATTGAGATTGAGTTCCTGTTGCCACTCCTCTTCGCCCAGCGCCGCAAAACCGCCGCCAGGCGCCGTAGAACCGCCCGCCACATGAATGATGGCGTCAACACCGCCCAGATGTGTCTGAACAGCGTGCGCTACGCTGGCACATCCTTCAACGGTGGTCAGATCCGCCGCCACGAAGACGTCAGCAACACATTCCGTGGGTGCGTGACGAGCAGTGGTTAATACCCTGGCCCCCCACTCTTTTAATAGCCCGACGACCGCTTTGCCGACGCCTTTGGTGCCCGCGGTTACCAGCACGCGTTTACACTGGAAATCAAGTTTCAATGCCATTATACGATCTCCAGCGTGTTGATCTTGCCGCCAGAAAGCCCGAAAGCATGCCTGAGCGTTACCGGGCTACCGGGGAAATTGCCGACAACCTTCGAAGTGACGGTCACCCGGTCATCTTCGGTAAGCATGTCAAGCGGTTCGACGCTGTAATCAAATGCAGTCCGGGCGGCGCGTTGCCATGCCGCGATCGCCGCGTGTCCCTGATGGGTTTTACCTTCATCTTTTACAATAGCGTCAGCGGTAAAACAGTGCTCAACGCTGGCGATATCGCCGCCATTGCTTATCGCAAAATAGGTCGCAATAGCGTGGGGTAATAATAAAGACATGGTTCTTGACTCCCGTTATTTACAGTACGGGTATATTCAACATAGACTGTGAAATTGACAAGTACGCACAAAAAAGTGAGCTACTGAATTATGAGTAAGTTATATAGCCCGGAATCAGCCGCAAGCGGCGTGGAACAGGTTCTGCGCCTGCTCGAAGGCCGATGGAAATTAATTATTCTTTTTCATCTGTTCGATGGAAAAGTACAACGCTATTCCGATTTTGAAAAACTGATCCCCGGTATTTCGCAGAAGATGCTCGCCCAGCAATTGCGCCAGCTTGAATCAGACGGGATAGTATCGCGCACGGTATATCCACAGGTGCCGCCGAAGGTAGAATATCGTCTCACCGAGTGGGGCCAGGCGCTGTGCCCGGCTCTCGATGCAATGCTCAAATGGGCTGAAAAACGCGAGGTTTAGCGGCAGGCGGGTCCGTTGATAACGAGGTGAAACGCGCTGCCCACGTCTTTGAGTGAATCCTCTTTTTGCTTTTCCTGTGTATTAATTCTCGGGAAGCACAAGTGAATTCAGAACGTGATCCTGCCACTTACCGTTTATTTTGAGGTAAGAACTGGCATACCCCTCTTTAATAAATCCGAGGCTTTTAAGGGTATTTGCACTACGTTCATTGTCGGGGAGATGATTCGCCATAATACGATGCAACCCATAATGTTTGTGTATATAGCTAATCGCCTCGCTGAGGACTTCACGCATCAAGCCTTTCCCCTGATAAGAACGATCAAGCGAAAAACCGAGGTAACAGGCCTGAAAAACACCATAAACAAAATTGGTAAAATTGATGTTACCAATGATTTTGTTCTCCCCTTTCATGGTGAAGACAATAGATAGATTTTTCTTTTCTTCGAATTCATGACATGAGCTTTTTATCCTGGCGATAATATTTTCCATGGAGAAATACGCTTCATCGCGTAATGGTTCAAATTGCGAGAAATAATTTCTGTTGTCAACAATATAACACCGAAAGCTTTCAGCCAAATCTTCGGTTAATAACCAGGCATCTGTTCGTTGTGATGAAAATAATTTCACTTTCCGTCTCCCGGGAATTTAAGGGGGAGTGAGTGTATGGCTAAACGCTCTCTGTTTCAAACAGTTCTATTCTTTCAAACATTCTCAACGCGAATATCCTCTCCCCCGGTAAACACCCTTCCTGTCTCATTATTCTCATCGACTGCGCTGGCCAGTTACCCGCCAGGTTATAGTGCCGGGTATGAACGTAAGAGGTGTTGCCCGGAAGGCCCGGACAGCAACAGAATGCCGCTGTGCTCCAGTACAGACGCTTGCTAACCCCTGAACACAACGAAAATGCAGGGCCATGGGATCATGGGGCGCAGATGCAGTGGAATTCGCCAGAATTTACATACAGGATATATCTTCATAATGTGGAGGCCATACCTTTCATCCATCATGTGAATATGTGTTAAAAGTAAATAACCTTCAGTAATACTTAGCAGCCAAACAAGTAAGGTTTACTTAATGGATAATCAGGAATACATCTATGCAGAGATTAAAAAAGCTCTGCGTGACGCACCCCCTCGCGCTAAATCAGCAGAAATGCATCTGCAACTTATTAAATATGCTGATGAGTTGAAGCATGTGCCAAGTGACATTGTTTGCGAGCGAATTGGCGTTAATCAATCATTCCGCACGGTCGTCAGTAAAATGATTAAAATCGTCAATCGCCTGAAAGCAGCCGGGCTGGATGTTTCGAAAATTTGATGGACTTTGACCGTGGCGTCACGGCTCAGGTCAAACCAAAACGAAATCTACTTGCTGTTATGCAGTCATCAAACGCCTCTTCTCACCGTTAGCCCTGATGCTGTGTGCATGACGTCGCAGGTGCACACGCCCTCTTCTCACCACAAAACAGCTCTTTTTCCGCCCATCAAAGGGGCCGATTTATGGGTGTACCACGCCGTCTCCCCCACCATTCATCCTTCACTGGCACTCATCTTGCATAATTTTTTACCCGTATGGAAACAACGAAGGCAGAAAAGATGATTGACTACCATGTCGCTATCCGCGGCGCGCTGTTTGATATTGCCCAGGTCTGCGACAGCGCAGACGAAATCGCCCTTAATGCGCGTTTTATTGAAGACGGGCTGCTGTTTATCCGCGACGGTTATATACAGGCGCGAATGACCTGGCAGGAGGGAGAACAGCATCTTGATGCGCAAAAAGGCTACACCGACCGGCGTGGCAAGTTGCTGCTGCCCGGCTTTATCGATGCCCATGTGCATTACCCGCAAACGGAGATGATCGGCGCGTTTGGCGAACAACTGCTGGAGTGGCTGACCACTTACACCTTCCCGGTAGAGAGCCAGTTTGCCGATGAAGCTTACGCGGACGAGATTGCCAGGTTCTTCATTGAGCAGTTGCTAAGCCACGGCACCACCACGGCAATGGTGTTCTGCACATTGCATCCGGCGTCGGTCAATGCCCTGTTTAGTGAAGCGTTACGCCTGAATATGCGCCTGATTGCCGGTAAGGTGATGATGGATCGCCATGCACCCGAGTACCTCAGTGAAACCGCTGAAGAGAGTTACCGGCAAACCCGTGAGCTGATCCTGCGCTGGCAACATCAGGGCCGACTGGGCTATGCCCTTACGCCACGCTTTGCGCCCACCTCAACACCTGAGTTGCTTGATGCGGTGCGTCGTTTGCGCGAAGAGTTTCCGCAGACCTGGCTCCAGACGCATTTAAGTGAAAACCCCAATGAAGTGGCGTGGGTGAATGATCTCTGGCCAGAGCATGCGCGCTATCTCGACGTTTACCACCATTATGGGCTGACCGGCGAGGGTAGCGTCTTTGCTCACGGTATCCATCTGCATGATGAGGAGTGGCAATGTCTGCATGATACCGGTTCTGCGGTGGCCTTCTGCCCGACCTCAAATTTGTTTCTCGGCAGTGGGCTGTTCCGCCTGCCCGCCAGTTGGCAGCACAAGGTTCGCATGGGCATTGGCACGGATGTGGGCGCAGGTACCACGTTCAGTATGTTACGTACATTGGGTGAGGCCTACAAAGTGGGCCAGTTGCAAAGCTATCGTCTGCGCGCGAGCGAAGCGTTCTACCACGCCACGCTTGGCGGCGCATATGCCCTGCGTCTGGATGATAAAATAGGCAATTTCGCCGTCGGGAAAGAGGCTGACTTTGTGGTCATCGACCCGGCAGTTACACCGTTGCAGCGCCTGCGTAACGAGCGCTGCAAGGACATTTATGAGCAACTGTTTGTGCTGATGACCCTTGGCGATGACCGCAATATCAGCGAGACGTGGATTAACGGTCAGTGCGCCTGGGGGAATCTGGCTGAGGAGTAACCCCGTTCCCGGGTGGCGGCGCAAGCGCCTTACCCGGGCTACATCCATAGCCCCGGTTAGCGCAGCGACACCGGGGAATCAGCTCCCTCTATAGGTTGACCAGCCGCCGGGGGCAATTAAAAACGGTAGATGGAAATGTTCCTCTACCCCCTCAGTAATCACAAAATCAATTTGCGCGCAGGGAAACAGTGTCGCCACATCATGCTGCGCAAACCACTCCCCTGTTTGCGCCACCAGCCGGTAACGCCCCGGTGTCAGCGGCACAGAAAACGCACCAATCCGCCCATTGCCATCGGTGATACCCTGCGCCAGCACACGCTCATCGCGCGCCAGAAAGACCGTCACGCCGGGTGCCGGTTTACCGGTAGAAATATCAAGAATATGGGTACTAAGGCTGCTCATTCGCCAATCGCTCCTGCCAGTCGTAATAAGGTTATTTCGCGTAACTGTTCCAGCGCCACCGCTATTTCTTCGGCAACGCTGTTAGCCAGCCGCTGTTCGAGCGCATTCAGGATCTCTTCCCCGCTGCGGCCTTTAGCCCGAATCAAGAAGACCCTGCCAAACCGTGCTTCATAGCGTAGATTGCCCATCCGCAATGCCTCAGCCAGCTGCATGTCATCTGCATTGACCGCCGACTGCTCCTGGCGCGATAGCGCGGCATGCGCCTGCCGACCTGCGGGTTTTTCGCCAATACGCGGATGTGCGCTCAGCGCCTGTTCCAGTTCGGCACTTCCCCAGGATTCAGCCAGCGCCTGCGCGGTGTGGCGCAATGCGGCAAGGCTGGCAAACGGACGTGCGGCAACCAGCGCCGCTGTCCAGTCGGGGAGCGCCACGCAAGGCTGTAACAGCGCCATCGCAGCATCAGGCTCCAGTTGATTAAAGTGACTCAGCGCGATCATCGTGACTCCTTGCGTCAGCAACGATAGTCGGTTTTTCTTCCGGAATAATAAGATTCAGCACAATCGCCACTAAACCGCCGCAGGTGGCCGCTGAGCCAAACAGATTACCGATAATCGCCGGGAAGTGGGCAAGAAAAGCGGGTACAGCTTCGACGCCCATCCCGAAACCGAACGCCAGCCCGACGATCAGCATGTCGCGGCGGGTTAACGGGTTCTGGGTAATAATGCGAATACCCGCGGCCACGACGCAACCAAACATCACCATGGTCGCGCCGCCCAGAACCGGCAGTGGGATCTGACGCAGCACTTCGCCAAATGGCGGAAACAGCCCGAGCAAAATCAGGATCACGCCGATATAGCGGCCGACAAAGCGACTGGCAACGCCAGTCATCTGGATGACGCCATTGTTTTGCGCAAAGGTCGTATTCGGAAAAGCGCAGAGCATCGCGGCAATCATGCAACTGATGCCGTCGGCGAGGATGCCGCCTTTCAACCGGGAGCGAAAGGCGCTGTTATCAATCGGCTGGTGGGAAATCAGACAGTTGGCGGTGAGATCGCCTACGGCCTCAAGAATACAGACCAGCGATACCAGTGCCACCGGCAGAAAAATGGCGCCGTTGAACTGGAAACCAAACGGGAACAGCGCCGGCAAACGAAACCAGGTCTCGCCGAGACCGTTGAAATGAAATTTACCGGCAAGCGCCGCCGCAATGCAGCCAACAGTAATGCCAACCACCACGGAAGAGAGGCGCAACCAGCGGTTCTTCGCGCAACTTAATAACACAATCACCGCCAGCGTTCCTGCGCCAAGGGCGATATTGCTCATGCTGCCAAAATCTTTCGCCTGCACACCCCCGCACCAGTTATTCACGCTGACTTTAATCAGGCTAATACCGATAAGGGCGATCACGCTGCCAGTGATGATCGGCGTAAAAATGCGTTTGAGCGGCTCAATAAAACGGCTGACGATCATCGGTACCAGCGCGGCGACCGCATTCACACCAAACAGCATCGCCATGACATCCTGCGCAGTCCCCCCCTGACCTTTCACCCACATTCCGCCGGCGATAGCCACGCCGAGAAAAGCGAAACTGGTGCCCTGCATACAGATCATCCCGGCCCCAATGCCCCATACGCGGTTGGATTGTAGAAACGTCCCCATACCCGAAGCCAGCAATGACATACTTATCAGGTACGGCATCCACTCGCCCAGCCCCAGCGTCGCGCCGATAATCAGCGGTGGCGTGATGATGCCGACTAATCCGGCCAGCACATGCTGTAACGCACTGAAAAAAGCGGGCAACGGCGGGATCCGCTGTTCCAGCCCGTACAATAAACCGTTGTTTTTTTCATCAGACATGGTCTTGCATCCTGTTATCGATTAGCGTCAACGGCCTGATGCACAAAGCAGGCCAGAGTCAATAATCCCTGACACCGCAGTGAAACTTTCGATTCCGCATATTCTATAGAGAAATTTTTGATTCACAAAAAGGCAACACTAATGCAAATACGCACAACAATAGTGCAACAAAATGGTGCATTGGTTGATTTACCCTGCTTTTACGCCTGCGGACATCCTGGTACGTAAATTGCTGAATCTCTTTCAGGCAGATAAAAGGAGAGCAGAATGAAAGCACTGGTGATTGGCGCAGGTATAGGCGGGTTGAGCGCTGCCGTCGCGTTAAAAAATGCAGGCATTGCCTGTGACGTTTTTGAGGCGGTAAAAGAGATTAAGCCCGTCGGCGCGGCAATTTCCATCTGGCCCAACGGCGTGAAGTGCATGTGTCATCTGGGTATGGGCGAGATGATGGAGACTTACGGCGGGCCGATGCGCTCTATGGCCTATCGAGATTACCGTCAGGGCGAAACCCTGACGCAGTTTAGCCTTGCTCCCCTGGTCGAACGGGTTGGTGGTCGTCCGTGCCCGGTATCGCGCGCGGAGTTGCAGCGCGAAATGCTCAATTATTGGGGACGCGCTAATGTGCAGTTTGGCAAGCGGGTCAGCGGCGTGGAAGAGAACGCCGACGGCGTTACCGCGTGGTTTACCGATGGCAGCACTGCGCACGGTGATTTTCTGATTGCCGCCGACGGCAGCCATTCGGCGCTGCGTCCCTATGTGCTGGGCTATACGCCACAACGCCGCTACGCGGGTTACGTCAACTGGAATGGTCTGGTCCGCATCGACGAAGCCATTGCCCCTGCGGAACAGTGGACAACGTTTGTCGGCGAAGGCAAACGGGTCTCGCTGATGCCGGTTTCAGATGGGCGCTTTTATTTTTTCTTCGATGTACCTTTGCCTGCCGGGCTTGCCGAAGATCGCACCACGCTGCGTGATGATCTGAGGCGCTATTTTAGCGGCTGGGCGCCGCCGGTTCAGCGGCTGATCGCCGCCCTTGATCCACAAACCACCAACCGCATTGAGATCCATGATATCGAACCATTCGATAAACTGGTGCGTGGCAAAGTGGCCTTGCTGGGCGATGCCGGGCACAGCACGACGCCGGATATCGGCCAGGGCGGCTGCGCGGCAATGGAAGATGCGGTAGTGCTGGGGGAGATGTTCCGTAAGCAGACCAACATTGAACACGCGTTGCGCGAGTATGAAGCGCAGCGCTGTGACCGGGTGCGCGATCTGGTGCTCAAGGCGCGCAAACGCTGCGATATCACGCATGGCAAGGATATGGCGCTGACGCAGGCCTGGTATCAGGAACTTAAAGAAGAGAGCGGCGAGCGCATTATCAACGGCCTGTGCGATACCATTCAGGGTGGGCCATTAGGGTAATCAGCGCGCAGACAGCGATAGCCCGTAGCCCCGGTAAGCGACAGCGCCACCGGGGGGTCTTCCCGGCGGCGGCGCACGGCGCCTTGTCCGGGCTACCCTCCCGCAGACAGCAATGCTCCGTAGCCCCGGTAAGCGACAGCGCCACCGGGGATCAGACCAACGGCGGGTGCAGTATCTGCATCTCCTCCATCACTGTGGTCAGCTTCTGGATAACCATTTGCGCCGGGCGGGAAAGCTGGCGCGACGGCGCGGTGCACAGCGCCAGCGTCAGTGGGCGCAACAGTTTGTTACGCAGCGGGACAAACGCCAGTTGCCCGCTCTTCACTTCATCCAGCACATCCAGCAGGCTCAGCACCGTGACGCCGCTACCTTTTAACACCAGCGATTTGATAAGCCGGATATCGTTGCAATTGATGGTGTTCGTCGGCGCCAGATCGTAGTGCCGATAGAGCATGCCTACCCGATCATGCACAATCAGCGGGGCGCCGGGCAGAATATGACGCGCATCGCTCAGCTCACCCAGCGACAATACCGATGCCTGGGCCATTTCATGATCCGTGCGCATCACAACCCCCATCTCCAGTTCAGCAAATGCCAGCACGTTCAGCCCTGTTTGACCTTCCGGATCGAGGATCAAGCCAAAATCGAGATCGGCCTGCCGCACTTTCTGGCTGACGGTGTGGCTGTCCGCCACCTGTAACAGCAGCTCCAGCCAGGGTTGCCCGCTAATAATATCGGCCAGCGCGCTGGCAAAACTTCCCTCAGCCAGCGCCTGCACCATCCCCACGCTGACCGTACCGCGTTTGAGCCCCTGCAACTCATCAAATTTCTGCCGGGTAAGCTGAAACTCCTTTCGCCAGCGCAGCAGGTTGTCATAAAGCAATTCTCCCGCAGTGGTCATGCGTAAGCCTTCCGGAAGCCGTTCAAACAACGGCGTACCGAACTGCTCCTCAGCCTGCAGGATCTGCCGGTTAATGGCTGAAGGGGAGATATGCAGTTTTTCTGCGGCGCGTCGCAGACTGCCGCTACGGGCAACTTCGGCGAAATAGAGGGCGAAACGTGAAAAGGGACTCATGCAGCACCTGTACAGTTTTTTGCAACGGAGGAGTGAATTAATGGTGATGGATGTGCACACCTTAATATGACAACAATAAAGTTACAACAATTAAACAATTGCTTTTCTGTGAGCAGGAAGGATGACCATGAAAACAGTACTCCCCACCCCACCCGCCCATTGCACCTTCGAACCGGAGGACTGGTTACGGCTGGCAAAATGCTGGCATCCCGTCGCCCGCGCCTGTGACATTGGCGCCGCGCCGGTGAAGGCCACGCTGCTTGATGAGCAGTTGGTGATTTATCGCGTGAAAGGTCAGGTGGTGGTCGCCCGTGATGTCTGCCCGCATCGCGGTGTGCCGCTGACGCTCGGTTTTCACGATGACGAAGGTATCGTCTGTCCCTACCACGGGCTGCGTTTCGGTGAGGATGGGCGCTGCAACCGCATCCCCTCCAGCCCCGGTCAGGCGGTCCCGGCAAAGCTCAACCTGCTAACTTATGCGGTTGAAGAGCGCTACGGCCTGATCTGGACATGTCTGGCGTTTGACGCGGAAAACCCCCAGCCGCTACCAACCATGCCCCACTGGGATGACGCTGGTTTTCAGCAGATTAACTGCCCGGCCTTTGAAGTGAACGGTTTTGCCGGACGGCAGGTGGAAGGGTTTCTGGATGTTGCCCATTTCGCCTGGATCCACACGGCAACCTTTGCCGATGCCAGTAACCAGGTCGTCCCCGATTATAGCCCGCAGGAAACCGAGTTCGGGTTTATCGCCGATTACTGGAGTTCGGTAGGCAATTATCCGGCAAGTTCTCAACATCAGGCGCCGGAGGGTTTTCAGTGGCTGCGTCATTTTGAAATGCATCTGCCCTTTACCGCTACGCTGACGATCCATTTTCCCGGCGAAGCGCGCCTGGTGATTATGAATGCCGCATCGCCGGTTTCTTCGCGTGTGACCCGCATGTTCGCGCCTATCGCGCGCAATTTCGACCTGCATGTCCCGGTCGAGGATGTCCATGCCTTTAATCTGCGCGTATTTGAAGAAGATCGCCTGATGGTAGAAACCCAGCGTCCGGAAAGGTTACCGCTGGATCTGACGCTGGAAGCCCATATTCCGGCAGACAGAAGTTCGATTGCCTATCGCCGTGGCCTGAAAAAAATGGGCTTTGGCGAGTTTTTCCTGGTATGAGGTGTCCCATGAACGAGATGCTGAACGTGGTGGTTGACGGGCTGTGGCGCCAGGGTGACAAGAGTCTGGCCGTGCGACTGGTTAGCGCCAGTCAAGAACCTCTCCCCGGCTGGGAGCCGGGTGCCCACATTGATGTCCATCTGCCCTGCGGCCTGATCCGCCAGTATTCCCTGACCGGCGAAAGCAGAGCGGAGAGTTATCTTATTTGCGTGGCGCAGGAGAATGCATCGCGTGGCGGCTCACGCTATGTTCACCAGACGCTTCGTCCCGGCCAGAGGCTGATGATTTCCGCGCCGCGCAACCTGTTCGCCCTGCGCGACGATGGCCCGGTTCTGCTGCTGGCGGCCGGGATAGGCATTACCCCTCTGTATGCGATGCTGCTGCAACGGGAAGCCGCAGGTACGCCGTATGTCTTGCACTACTTCGTCAAACGTCGGGAAGAGGCCGCATTTTTGCGCGAGCTCTCCCGGCCACTCAGACATGGCATTTGCGTGGTGCATTGTTCTGCTGAGGGCGATAGCCCGCGTCAGACGCTGGCGACCCTCCTTCCTGCTCCCGACGGCGGAGAGCGCATTTATACCTGTGGGCCAGTGGGGTTTATGGCGGCAGTCAGGGACGCTGCGGTGAAAAAAGGCTGGGCGCAGACGCATATCCACAGCGAAGCCTTTGCGCCCGTTACCCCGACGTCGACGGCACAGAATGAAGCCACCTTTACGATTACCCTGGCGTCCAGCGGGGAGAAGTGGCCCGTACCGGCCAACAAGAGCATCGCGCAGGTGCTGCAGGATAATGGCGTGGCAGTGCCGCTTTCCTGCGAAATGGGGATCTGCGGAGCCTGCCTGACGCCGGTGCTGGAGGGGGTTGTCGATCACCGGGATACCGTGCAATCACCCGCAGAGAAATCCGCGGCCGCGCAACATGTCGCGCTGTGCTGCTCGCGGAGCCACTCCGGAGAACTGGTGATTGATTTATAGTCAGCCATTCCGGCCTGACATCCGCTAAGCAGGCCTGCTCCGTGTCTTTGTTGGCGTCTGGCACGACACGGGCATAAGCAGGTCTGCTATTAATAAATCGTCTATCAGACGCCCTTATAAGTGGAATGCTTCCACTTCACGTAAGAGTGTGCCAGCCTGCTGACTTAACGAGTTTGCTGCGGTGGCCATCTGTTCTACCATCGCCGCATTTTGCTGCAAGTTACCTTCCATCTGGCTTACGGCAACGTTGACCTGTTCAATGCCATGACTCTGTTCGCTGGAAGAGTGATTCACCTGGTTAATGAGCTGTGTCGTTTCATCTACCATGCCCAGGGCATTATTCATCTTCGTCGTGACACTGGCTGCATACACCACGCCTTTATTAATATTTTTCAGCGCCTCTTCAATTAAGTCGCGAATATCGCGGGCGGCAACGGAAGAACGCTGAGATAACGAACGCACTTCGCCGGCCACGACGGCGAACCCTTTCCCTTGCTCCCCGGCACGAGCCGCTTCCACTGCTGCGTTAAGCGCAAGGATATTGGTTTGAAAAGCGATGCCGTCAATGATGGATGTAATTTCTGCAATCTTGCTGGAAGATAAGGAAATATCGTCAATAGACCCTTTCAGAGCGCCAAGTTCCTGATGGCTTTCATTGACTATCGACTGGACTTGCCCAATAAACGCATTCGCTTGTTTGGCGTTATCCATATTATGACTCACGGTAACTGACAGCTCATTCATACTTGCCGCCGTCTCCTCCAGAGAAGAGGCCTGGGATTCAGTTCGTGAAGAGAGATCGTCGTTACTCATGGCTATTTCATTCGCCGCGGTATCGACTTCTTTGCTGGCATCTTTTACGCTTGCTAATGCCCCTCTGATTTTCTCAACCAGCCCATTAAAACTTTTTGCCGTCATACCAAGCTCATCATTTTTATCAATGTTTAAGCGAAGGGTAAGATTCAGCGTCTCACTGATGGTGGACATACTTTCCTGAAGGGCGCGCAATCCTTTTTTCAGATATGTCAAAATTTGCCATGAGAAAAAGGTGATCACTACGACTGCAGAAATAATTATAATACTCAGGAACCACACAGTTTCATGATACTGATTATGGTTGTCTTCGGCATAATTAACAGCGATTTTATAATTATACTCCAGCATTTCTTGTATCGCCGCGCTAAGCGCTACAGAAGCGATGGCCGTTGCGCCCCCGTCAGATACCAGTAATCTGGCGGCATCAACACCGTCTTTCTCATAGACATTTTTCATGTCAGCCACTTTTGCTTTATATTCTTCAAACGTGCGGATGGTTTTTTTAATTAATTCACCATCTTGTTGGTCCGAAACGAGTTTTGATTGATATTCATTCAATATGCTTTGAACTTGATTTAACTCACTGGTCGCCGTAGCGATATGTTTTTCAAACACTTCTTTGTCATTTACCAACAATGACATGAGAATCTGACGCCTCGCCTCTTCCCTGTGTAGCAGAGCTTCACTGAGTTTACTGATGCTCGGCATACTATTTGTTGTCACATATTCGAACCGGTCTTGTGCGTTATTGAGCGCTTTCAGGCTAAGTCCACCAAGGGTGATCATTATCACAATTGAAAAAATAAATATTAATGTCAGTTTCTTAAGAATGGTCATGTTTAGCCTCATCAGCGCAAATGCGGTTTTATTTTTATCGGCGCTGGAATGCTTATCTTTATATCGGCAACAGTAAAAATTTCAGTTAAGGAACACTTACTCAATATTAAGCGGCGTTAAATTGTTTTTTACATTTTAATTTTAAGAGGGGATTTTACATATAAAATACGTTTTTATCGCCAGGGTATAACATGCAATAAATCAAGTCGCAGCAAGCTTGTTGTTAATTACATGCAGATGAGGAAAATATATTATATACGAGATATTTATTGTGTTATGTGGCTGGAGGTAAGCAGTCGCCATGCTTCATCCATGTTAACGGCAATCTCAGATAATACGCAGTCCGGCTATTCAGACAAAAAAACGATTGATCCCCCATAGGACCGGACTGCGCGTGTAAAACGTCCCTGACGGGTAACGTTATTTGCCCGACAGTTCACGGCGGATGATTTCCGCACCTGCGCTTAAGGCATTGAGCTTACCATTGGCTACCCGACGCGGCAAAGGCGTCATGCCACAGTTAGTTGAAGGATAAAGCTTATCGGCATCAACAAATTGTAGGGCTTTGCGCAGCGTACTGGCGACCTCTTCAGGCGTCTCAATGGCAGACGTTGCCACGTCAATCGCCCCCACCATCACTTTCTTACCGCGAATCAGTTCCAGCAGATCCATAGGTACGCGCGAGTTATGGCATTCCAGCGAGATAATATCGATATTTGAGGTCTGCAATTTCGGAAACGCCTCTTCATATTGTCGCCACTCAGAGCCCAGTGTCTTTTTCCAGTCAGTATTGGCTTTAATACCATAGCCGTAGCAGATGTGTACCGCCGTTTCACATTTCAGCCCTTCAATGGCTCTTTCTAATGCGGCGACACCCCAGTCATTGACCTCGTCAAAGAATACATTAAAGGCAGGCTCATCAAACTGGATAATATCAACACCCGCCGCCTCTAATTCTTTTGCTTCCTGATTGAGGATTTTGGCAAATTCCCAGGCCAGTTTTTCGCGGCTTTTGTAATGGGCATCGTAGAGCGTATCGATCATCGTCATCGGCCCGGGCAGCGCCCATTTGATCGGCTGTTTAGTCAGTTGCCGTAAGAATCTGGCATCTTCAACAAAAACCGGTTGTTGACGCGCTACCTCACCCACCACGGTCGGCACGCTCGCCTCATAGCGATTACGAATTCTGACGGTCTCACGTTTTTCAAAATCAACGCCGCTGAGGTGTTCAATAAACGTTGTCACAAAATGCTGGCGCGTTTGTTCACCATCACTGACGATATCAATCCCTGCCCGCAATTGATCGTAGAGAGATAAACTGAGGGCATCTTTTTTCCCTTCAATGAGCTCTTCATTGTGTAATTTCCAGGGGGACCACAATTTTTCTGGCTCGGCCAGCCAGGACGGTTTCGGCAAACTGCCCGCAGTTGACGTGGGGAGCAATGTTTTCATAATAAATGACCTTTTAGTCTCGATTAATTAGAGAGCGTAGTTAGCAGACCATTGCTCAAGAATATTTTTGTAGGGTTTGATAAAGTGCTCTTCAGTAAACTTACCCTGCTCGATTGCCAACTGGCTGCGCTCTTCCCGGTCATAGACAATTTTGGTTAATGAATAGTCCTGATGATTCAGGTCTGGCTGATAATAATGACCGGCGACAGCGTTAGCATTGTAAATTTCAGGGCGATAAATCTTCTGGAACGTCTCCATCGTACTGATGGTACTGATCAGCTCAAGGCTGGTGTAATCACGCAGTAAATCACCCGAAAAATAAAAGGCCAGCGGCGCAACGCTGTTTTGCGGCATGAAATAGCGAACCTGCAGGCCCATTTTGTTGAAATACTGCTCCGTCAGCGATGTACCATTGGGCTGGTATTCAATACCCAATACAGGGTGTTGATTGCCCGTGCGCTGATAGATGTCTTTGCTGGACACGCTCAGGCAGATGACCGGTGACTTTTTAAAGTTTGCTTTGTAGGCACTGGAGTTGACGAAATGTTTGAAGATATTGCCATGCAAATCGCCAAAATTGTCAGGAAGACTAAACCGGGCCTGGTCTTTATTATGTTCTAATAACAATACGCTAAAGTCATAATCTCGCACGTATGAAGAGAAGTTATTTCCGACAATCCCCGCACTACGTTCGTTAGTTTTCTTATCTACAATATGCGTTTCCAGGATTTCAATGGCCGGGAATGCAATACCCTCTTGAGCGCCAATCGTCATCTCTGCGGAGATAATTTCAAGTTCGACCGAATACCGATCGCTTTTGGGATTATCCCAGTGGGCCAGGGCATTAAAGCGATTATCGATCATCACTAATGTATTGCGCAGGTTTTCCTGTCGGTTATCGCCTCTGGCCAGATTGGCAAAGTTAGTCGTAATGCGCGTATTTGCCGCGGGGTTATAATTTTCGTCGAAGCGACTGCGCTTAATGGTAAATGTGAAATCTTTATTCATCGCGATTTTGCACCCGGATGTCTGACATGAAAACCTTATCCCTTCATTGAGTTACCAGGCGCTCTGGTTTCTCAGTCGTCGTTTTCATGTTATCAATAAGTTAATGTTGAATATTTATGCCAGAGCCATCGGATGAGTAAAAGCGAGTTAATTTCATTACAACATGAGCCATCTTCATGATCGGCTTACCCTCCGACCAGGAGCAGATACCGGGCATAAAAGCCCGGTTTGATGGCTGCGTGTTAGTCGGCACCGATCAGCAGATTGAGATTTTGCGCGGCAGCGCCCGAAGCCCCTTTGCCGAGGTTATCGAAGACCGCTGTCAGCAGTATTTGTCCATTTTCGGGGTTTGCAAATACGCCAAGCTCCATATCATTCGTGCCGTTCAGACGCTCCGGGTTGATCCGCTCTGCATCTCCGGCTGTTATCCCGGGCCGCACCCTGACATGCTTGCTATGGCGGTAATGCTCTGTCAGGCAGGCGTGTATCGCATAAGCGCTGGCGTTTTTAGTCAGTAAGCGTTGCTGTAACGGCACACTCAATACAATCCCCTGGCGATATCCACCGTAAGCGGGCATAAAGACGGGCGGAACAGAGAGCCCGGCATAGCGCATTATCTCCGGAACATGCTTGTGTCTGAGGGCCAGACCATAGACCTGGAGCGCAGGTGCCGCATCTGCCTGTTCGCCTTCGTACTGCGCTATCGCCGCCCTTCCCCCACCCGAATAGCCGGAAACAGCATGCACGGAAAGGGGATAATCAGCGGGCAACAGTCCGGCATTGACCAACGGCAGCAGGGGCCCAATCGCCCCCGTTGGGTAGCAGCCAGGGTTCGTGATGCGTGTTGACGCTCTGATGCGATCGGGCTGGTCAGGACTCATCTCAGGAAAACCGTAGGTCCAGCCGGGCGTGACCCGGTGGGCTGAACTGGCATCGATAACCCGCACGTGCGGATTTTTCACCATCGCCACCGCCTCGCGAGCGGCCTCATCAGGTAAGCACAGAATAGCGATATCGCAGCTGTTGAGCATCTCTGCGCGCAGGCGCGTGTTTTTACGCTGTGAAACAGGAAGCGTCATCAGAGTGATGTCTGCACGACCGCGCAGCCGATCATGAATCTGTAAGCCTGTTGTGCCCTGCTCGCCATCAATAAATACGTTTGCCATTGTCATTCCTGGTCGCGGATAGAATTTCATGACATGGATATTGTGCCCGTGTTAAGAATAGGTAAAGTTGAATTATCTTTACGTGAAATTCAGTTTTTCTGAGGTATGTTGATGCGTGAGATTAACCTTGATCAGTTACGGACACTGATAACCATTGCCGATACCCGCTCTTTCAATGAGGCCGCCGGACGACTGCACTTATCTCCGCCAACGGTCAGTTTGCATATTTCCGAACTCGAAAATCGGATAGGGGCGACACTACTTTCCCGTACCCGTGGCAACGTCAGACCAACGGCGATTGGCGAAAAGCTGGTCACGCATGCGCGTCGGTTACTGGCGGATGCCGCTTATGTGCTTGAGGATATCTCGCGTCAGGCGCAGGGTCTGACCGGGCAGGTCCGACTGGGCGCCTCAACAGGCGCTATCGCCAATCTTCTGCCGCAGGCAATTGAAAAACTGGCGCAGTTCCATCCGAATATTGATGTGCAGATTACCGTGCTCACGTCTCAGCAGACCCTTGAGCAACTGAAATCCGGTTCACTCGATATTGGGATTGTTGCGCTCCCACAACTGCGGGGTAATGGCCTGGAAATTGATACCTGGCGGCGGGATCCGGTTGTCGCTTTTCTGCCTGCCAACTGGGAAATACCGGATGTGGTATCGCCTCAATGGCTGATTGAAAAACCGCTGATCCTCAACGGCTCTGGTACCCATTTATCACAACTGACAAACCATTGGTTTGCCAAAACGGGACACCGCCCTACGCCGCGAATTAAACTTGATTACAACGATGCGATAAAAAGTCTGGTGGGCGCAGGTTATGGCGCCACGCTGTTACCGCTTGAATCGGGTACGCCAGACTCCCGTGATAAGCGCATTGCGGTTCGTCCCCTCAAGCCAGCATTGTGGCGGGAGTTAGGATTAGCCTGGAGAGAGGGGGAAAATGATATATCGACACAACATTTACTGGCGGTGTTGCGGGATTTAAAACAGGCGTGAAGTGCGGCTTGTTGTTTTCAGCCTGTCCCCCTCACGGAGGCGGGGGGAGCAGAACCGTACAGTTGATTTCCCTCTCCTTTGAAGGAGAGGGAATAACGGCAAGTCATCTGACCGGGTAAACTCAGAACGTTTCCCAGTTGCCGTCACCAACAGCGGGTGCGGCGGCGGTAACGGTCGTGCGCGCCGCGATGGTTGGTTTACCGGGCTTACTTTGCAACAGCGTGCTGTGACCATTTACGCGGAAGACCGCGACGGCCTGACGCAGTTGTTCAGCTTGCTCTTCCAGTGCTGCTGAGGCCGCAGCGGACTCCTGCACCAGCGAGGCGTTCTGCTGGGTAACGCTGTCCATTTGCGATACCGCGAGACTCACCTGCTCAATGCCTTTGCTCTGCTCGTCCGATGCGGAGGCGATTTCGCCCATAATATCGGTTACACGCGTCACGGCATTGACGATCTCTTGCATGGTATTACCGGCTTCTGCCACCAGCGAAGTGCCGGAGTTGACGCGGTTGACGGAGTTCTCTATTAGCGTTTTGATCTCTTTTGCCGCCTGCGCACTGCGGCTGGCCAGTGTGCGAACTTCCCCTGCGACCACCGCAAACCCACGCCCCTGCTCACCGGCACGCGCGGCTTCAACCGCGGCGTTCAGCGCGAGGATATTGGTCTGGAAGGCAATGGCGTCGATCACGCTGGTTATCTGCGCTATCTGCTGAGAACTGCTGGAGATCTCGCTCATGGTACGTACCACATCGCTTACCACGCGGCCGCCGCGTGCGGCGGTGTCGGAGGCATTTTTCGCCAGGTTTGAAGCCTGACGGGCGTTATCGGTATTTTGTTTCACCGTCGCAGTCAATTGTTCCATACTGGCGGCGGTCTCTTCGAGTGACGCGGCCTGTTGTTCAGTGCGGGAAGAGAGATCGTTGTTACCGGCAGAGATTTCGCTCGCACCGGTATATATCGAATCAGAACTGTTACGCACCGCGCTCACGGTTCTGACCAGCGAGGATTGCATGTCATGCAGGCTACTGGTCAGTTGGCTCATCTCGTTACGGCCTTCTGCGGAGATCGGCTGTGTCAGGTCACCATCGGCAACAGCGCGAATATGTCCCATCACACTGTGCAGTGGTTTAAGCAGCAGATGTTGCAGCCCCAGCCAGATTACGGTCATGACCGCGATCACCACCAGCAGAATCACGCCAAGGGTCCACTGCATGCTGGTAAAGCTGCTCTGGTTTTCCCGGGCGGCTGCCTGCAGGAAGGTGTTGTTTTCGTTGCGCCATTTCGCATAGCTGGCGTCCATATCATCCTGCGCCTGTTGAGCATCCAGATTGCCATAGGCTTCGTAGTTGTTTGCCCGCAGGAAGGTGATGGACTGTTGCAACACGTCGTGCATTTTGGTGATGTTTTGCGAAACTTCGTTGGCTAACGCGGCATCCTGGCCTGCCACGGGCGGCGTATTTTTATAGTTGTTAAAGTACCCTTCGGCCTTGCTCAGAGATTCAGAGGCCGTCGTAAGCAGTTTATCGATACTGGCAAGCGATGCCGGATCGCGTTGATTTTTTAAAAAGCGGATCGCCACACGGGTAACGGTGACGCGTGTTTTAATCAGCGTATTGACGCTATCGCCAAGATTTTCCTGCTGTGCGCTAAGGATGCCCGTATTCTGAAAGTTCACTCTGTCATTATTAACAGCGGAGTAGAAAAGTCCGCCGGTAACGAGCTGAAGCAGACAAAATACCGACAAGGCAATGATGATGCCGGTGATGACACGTATATTTTTGAGCATATTATGGGTCCAGGGAAGAGGCAAAGTTGCTCAATATATATCGACACGGCAGGCATTAACTTTATGGTGACTCAGGCCAGACCTGTTAATTGTCGGGGTTGATGAGAGGGATTGACGCGTTGCCTGCGGCCCTTTTATTTCATGCGCCTGGCGTCCAGGCGAACAAGTCCTTGAT
Organism: Phytobacter ursingii; assembly: GCA_901456055.1. Lineage (GTDB taxonomy): Bacteria > Pseudomonadota > Gammaproteobacteria > Enterobacterales > Enterobacteriaceae > Phytobacter > Phytobacter ursingii. Next base: position 607,851 of record CABDWT010000016.1, on the reverse strand, counting down.
CATTTCTCTGACCAGAGGTACTGTATATAAAAACAGTATTTATGGAAGAGGTCAGATCGCTATGTTTGCCCTTGTTGACGTTAACTCCTTCTACACCAGTTGCGAAACCGTCTGGCGGCCAGATCTAAGTGGTAAACCGGTCGTAGTGCTTTCAAACAATGATGGCTGCATTGTGTCCCGCTCTGCCGAGGCGAAAGCGCTGGGCATTGGCATGGCAGAGCCTTATTTCAAACAAAAAGATCTGTTACAGCGCCATGGCGTGGCGATATTCAGCAGCAACTACGCCCTCTATGGCGACATGAGCCATCGGGTGATGAGTACGCTGGAAGAAATTTGCCCGCGGGTAGATCAATACAGTATTGATGAAGCATTTGTGGATCTTTCCGGTATTCCCCACCGCAAACGCTTCGGCAAATATATTCGCGATACCGTTTACCAACGCACCATGCTGACCGTAGGTGTGGGCATCGCACCGACGAAAACGTTGGCGAAGCTGGCAAATTACGCGGCCAAAAGATGGCAGGCGCAGAGCGGCGGCGTGGTGGATCTCTCAACCCCTGCCAGTCAACAACGGTTGATGGCATCCGTCCCCGTGGAGGAGGTCTGGGGTATTGGTCGGCGTCTGACAAAAAAGCTAAACACCATGAATATCACCACTGTGCTGGAGCTGGCAAAATGTGATTTATGGTTTATTCGTAAAAACTTCAGCGTGGTACTGGAAAGAACCGTTCGCGAGCTACGCGGTGAGCCATGCCTCGGTTTTCAGGAATTCTCGCCAGCAAAGCATGAAATTATTAGTTCGCGATCTTTTGGTCAGCGAATTAGCGATTATTCCTCAGTCCGTGAGGGGATCAGTACCTGGGCGGCCAGAGCAGCAGAAAAATTGCGTGCCCAGCATCAATATTGTCGATATATCGGCGCTTTTATAAAAAGTAGCCCGCACGACCCTGATGAACCTTATTACAGTAAGAGTGCAGGAATTACGCTGCTTACCCCCACGCAAGACACCAGAGATATTATTGCCGCGGCAACGCGTAGCCTGGATATTATCTGGAAGCAAGGCCCGCGATATCAAAAAGCGGGTGTTATATTAGGAGATTTCTTTAGTCAAGGCGTTGCACAACTTAATTTATTCGATGAGTATGCCCCCCGACCAAATAGTCAGGCATTAATGCACGTAATGGATCGCATGAACGAGAAAGGCAATAAAATGTGGTTTGCAGGCCAGGGCGTTACCCCGACCTGGTCAATGAAACGCTACCTGCTCTCCCCGGCATGGACGACCCGGATAGAAGATGTGCCGTTGGTGCAGTAGCCGCCGTTCAACGGCTACGCTTGGCGTGACGCTCCCAGTTTTCTTGCTTCGCCTCTGCCGATTTTCGCAGCGATACATAGCATGCGCCGTTGCCGCCATGCCGTGGTTGCGCAGCGCAAAATGCCTGAACATCGTCAAATTCGGTCAACCAGCGGGCAAGATAACTGCGAACAATATTGGCATGGGAATTATCTTCCCGCCCTTTTCCATGGATTATCAGAAGATTACGCAATCCATCCTGCCGCGCCTGATGCACAAAGCGGAATAGCAACTGTCGGCACTGCTCAACGGGCTGACGTAACAGGCTGAGGCTGGCCTGCTGGGAATACTTGCCGGTGCGAAGTTTATCAATCACCCCGGTTTGCAACCCTTCGCGGCGGAATTCCAGCGGTGTATCAAGGGGCAAGATATCGAGGAATCCGGTGGTCAGGAAATTATCAAGCTGCAACGTGTCGATATGCTGTGGTGCACGCGTATTTCGGGCCGGATGCCAGTGAACATCGGCACAGCGCTTAAGTGGCTGGACATCCTCCATGGCGTCAAGAAACAGTGATTTGTCATCAGGGTTCATGGTTTAGTCCTCCCGCTACATCAGAGGGGCTTACTATAGCGGGCGCGGCAGCATGTCACAATGCCTGATATTCATTTAACGGGTAGCAATTAATGTGATATTTGAAGCAATTATCGAAATTAATTTCGCTCGCTATTTAACCTCGCTTAACTAGAAGTTTACTGTCATTAATATCCAGAATTTAAGTTAAATTATCGTGAAACTAATCACCATTTCAACTGGAAATATCCAACAGCAGAACTATAACTATATTTACCGCGCAAGGATGAAGTTTAAAATAATTATCGAACGGACGCGTTGCTGTGTGTACTGTAGAGCCTGACGGATGTCGGCAGGCTCTATTTTTTTATTTTCTCGATAATGGAGAATATATCATCTATTGGATAACCACACATTTCCCATAGTGATAGCAATATATTCCATGAATAATTGTTAACCTTTCCCGATTTTGCCTGATTTATTGCACCTCCAGGGGGGTATAGAGCCACATTCTCGATCGTGTTAAATTGCGCAATTCCCCCGTTTTGCTGCGATGTTTGAGAAAGGATTGCCGATGCTTACGCTACTTGAGGATAAAATTACCACCCCGCTGGGCCCACTGTGGGTCCTGTGCGATGAAACATTCCATTTGCGCGCGGTTGAGTGGGAAGAGCATAGCGATCGCATGGTTGAACTGCTGAATATTCATTATCGCAAGGAAGGCTATAAACGCCGCCCTGCCACCAACCCTGGGGGGTTAAGCCGCAAACTTCTGGACTATTTTGAAGGCGATCTGGCGGTAATAGACACCCTGCCAACCGCCACGGCGGGTACCCCCTTTCAACGCGAAGTCTGGAAAACGCTACGCGAGATCCCGTGCGGCCATGTCATGCACTATGGTCAGTTAGCGGAGATGCTGGGTCGCGTCGGCGCCGCGCGCGCGGTAGGTGCCGCGAACGGTTCAAACCCGGTCAGTATTGTGGTTCCCTGCCACAGGGTAATTGGTCGCAACGGAACCCTGACTGGATATGCCGGTGGCGTACAGCGTAAAGAGTGGTTATTGCGCCACGAAGGTTACTTGCTATTGTGAAAAAAAAGGGCTCTTTGTGCTCTTTTTCACGGGATTCTGTGATAAAAGCCTTACTGAAACGATGGAATATCAATAAGATGGTTTGCTCACCTGTTTCATCGTTTCTGATACCTGTTTTAATTCTACTGAATTGACGTTTCGCCAGGCTTACGCGTTCAAGAAAAAGATGATAAAATTGACTAAAATCAATTACGGCTTGAGCAGACCTATGATCCCGGAAAAGCGAATTATACGACGCATTCAGTCTGGCGGATGTGCAATCCATTGCCAGGATTGCAGTATTAGCCAGCTCTGCATCCCCTTCACCCTCAATGAACACGAGCTCGATCAGCTCGACAATATCATTGAGCGCAAAAAGCCCATCCAGAAAGGTCAGACTCTGTTTAAAGCCGGGGATGAACTGAAATCGCTTTACGCTATTCGTTCCGGCACGATCAAGAGCTACACCATCACTGAACAGGGTGACGAGCAAATCACCGGTTTCCATCTGGCGGGTGATCTGGTGGGCTTTGACGCCATCGGCACAGGCCACCACCCGAGCTTTGCTCAGGCGCTGGAAACATCAATGGTTTGTGAAATCCCGTTCGAAACGCTGGATGATCTGTCAGGCAAAATGCCGAACCTGCGCCAGCAGATGATGCGCCTGATGAGCGGCGAGATCAAAGGCGATCAGGACATGATCTTGTTATTGTCGAAAAAGAACGCCGAGGAGCGCCTGGCCGCGTTTATCTATAACTTGTCGCGGCGTTTCGCCCAGCGAGGATTCTCTCCCCGTGAATTCCGCCTGACCATGACACGTGGCGATATCGGTAACTATTTAGGCCTGACTGTAGAAACCATCAGCCGTCTGCTGGGTCGTTTCCAGAAGAGCGGTATGCTCGCGGTGAAAGGCAAATATATCACTATCGAGAACAGCGATATCCTGGCACAGCTTGCCGGACATTCGCGTAACGTCGCCTGATTTTACCCCCTCCTTTTGACCTTTTGCCGGACGCTTAAATTTTTATGATTTATTGATCTGGCAAAAGGTTTTCCCTGTTTCATTCAGTACTTATAGGTTATCTTGTAATTACAGACTGTGGTGACAGATGTAAGGAGACCCTGTATGGCTAAGTATCAAAATATGCTGGTCGCCATCGATCCTAACCAGGACGATCAGCCCGCATTACGACGTGCCGTGTATTTACATCAACGGATTGGCGGCCGGATTAAAGCTTTCCTGCCGATCTATGATTTCTCTTACGAAATGACCACCCTTCTGTCCCCTGACGAACGCACAGCCATGAGACAAGGCGTGATCAGCCAGCGTACGGCCTGGATACGTGAACAGGCGAAGTACTATGTGGATGCTGGCGTTCCTATTGATATTAAAGTGGTATGGCATAACCGTCCCTTCGAGGCCATCATTCAGGAAGTGATATCCGGTGGCCATGACTTACTGCTGAAAATGGCCCACCAGCATGACAAACTGGAATCGGTTATCTTCACCCCCACCGACTGGCATCTGCTGCGTAAATGTCCTTGCCCGGTTTGGATGGTAAAAGATCAGCCCTGGCCTGAAGGCGGTAAAGCGCTGGTGGCGGTCAATCTTGCCAGCGAAGAGCAATATCACAATGCGCTGAATGAAAAACTGGTGAAAGAGACCCTGCATCTGGCTGAACAGGTCAACCACACTGAAGTGCATCTGGTCGGCGCTTATCCGGTCACCCCAATTAACATTGCCATTGAACTGCCGGAATTTGACCCGAGCGTCTATAACGACGCGATTCGCGGCCAACATCTGATTGCCATGAAAGCCTTACGGCAGAAATTCGGTATTGATGAAAAAGTAACCCATGTAAATAAAGGTCTGCCGGAAGAGGTCATTCCGGATCTGGCGGAACATCTGCAGGCAGGGATCGTCGTGCTGGGTACCGTTGGACGCACCGGGATCTCCGCCGCTTTCCTGGGGAATACCGCTGAACAGGTGATCGATCACCTGCGTTGCGATCTGCTGGTCATCAAACCTGACGACTATCAAAGTCCGATTGAACTGGACGACGAAGAAGACGATTAACCGCAGCCCACAGCATAACGCCCGCCACGCGCGGGCGTTTTCTTTTATTGCTTACCTCGCCAGTGCTGCAAATAGTGCCGCAGCCAGCTCCCGGCAACACCTGGCGGCTGCTTTTTATTCCACAGCAGGTCAATAAGGATACTTTGCGGCCACCCCGGCACATCGACACGCGTCAATTTTTTCGCCCCCGAAAATTCCTCCACCAATGCGCAGGGTAATGCGCACCAGCCAAAGCCCTGCTCCGCCATGCTGAGTAATAGCAGATAGCTCGGCGCTGACCATACCGGGCCGCGCGCAGGCATATTACGGTTTTCCAGATAGGTATTAAGCCGCAACTCACGCCAGGTACGTAACTGCTCCTCAGAGACGCTGCCCTGCTGTGCCAGCGGATGCCCGTGCGCAACGTAAATATCCATGCGACTCTGCATTGGCAGGCGCATCGCGCCGATGTCCGTCGGATAGGTATCACGCGCTTCCGTTAAGCCTAACTGCGCGCGTCCCTTTTGCAGCAGATCGATAACATCCTCGTTTTCGCCAATCAGACACTCAAATTCGGTATGAGGATAGCGCTTGTCGAACTCCCCCAACAGATCCGCCAGCGTATCCGGGTTCAGCGTATCGGAAAGTATGAACGTCAGCCGCGTTTCCGTTTCCCCCACCAGCCAGACTGCCAGCTCATCCAGTTTATCGCTGGCGGCGAGAATGGCCTGCACGTAGCTGAGCGCGCGCATCCCTTCTGGCGTCAGCACCGGATGACGGGCTGAACGATCAAAGAGGGTCACGCCTAAGTCGGCTTCCAGATGAGCGATAGCGGTACTGATGGTGGACTGGCTTTTCCGCAGTTTCCGCGCCGCGGCAGAGAAAGAGCCAGAGGCAACGGTTTCAACAAAGGCAGTGAGAGCTTCCGGAGAGTAGCGCATGATGTATCTATTTAATCGATGGTATCTATCTTTAATTTATCTCATAAAGCGATAAAAATCCTCTCCGTAATACCCGTCAAACGACAAAGAGGACCCGAAATCATGCAACAATATGCCGTACAGCGTCGAAGCCTGGCCGAGCGCATTTTTCACGCAGTGAGCTTCGAAGCGATTGCCACCGCTATTTGCGCCCCGGCCAGCGCCTGGATAATGCAGCGTCCGGTGCTGGAGATGGGGGGACTGACATTGCTGCTGGCCACTGCGGCGATGATCTGGAACGTGATTTTTAACGCACTGTTTGACCGGCTTTGGCCCGTTCATCGCCTGACCCGCACCGCGAAGGTTCGTGCCTGGCATGCGCTGGGCTTTGAAGGTGGTTTTATCATCATTGGCGTGACGATAGCCTCGCTGACGCTTGGCATTGGGCTGGTTGAGGCTTTCTTACTGGAAATCGGCTTTTTCCTCTTCTTTCTTCCTTACACCATGGCGTTTAACTGGGTCTACGACATACTGCGCGCCAGGGTAATCCACCGTCAGGCGGCGCGCATATGTCAGTAAGGTATGTCAGGTGAGTGTGTTTTAACTGCGCGTCCCGGTCATCGTCTCTTGCTGGCTGTCGGCATCCGCCACGCCAGCAGGCCATGGCCCTTTCACAACGGTTGTAGGCAGTGCCAGCTGCACGTCATTTGCCGCCAGTTGCTCCATAATGCGAATATTAATCTCCTGCTGGATATCCATATATTTATTGTAATCTGCCGTATTGACGATATGTACGACTTCAAAGTTAAGTCGATCGGTACCGAAGCCAAGAAAATGGGCGCGGTCGAATTTGGTTTCACCGACGTCATTGATGATGGTTTTTATCATTTCACCTATCTTGCGGAGTTTGTCCGGCGGCGTTGACAAGGCTACGCCGAAAGTAAAAACGATACGTCGGGTTTGCATACGCTTATAGTTATGCAGCGTCTGTTGCAGAAGAATCGCGTTACCACAGACAATTTGCTCACCGCTCAAACTGCGTATGCGCGTGGTCTTAAGGCCGATATGCTCAACCGTCCCGGCGACATCGTTAAACACCACGAAATCCCCAATCTCAAAAGGCTTATCAAAACCAATCGACAACGAGGCAAAGACATCGCTGAGGATAGTCTGTACCGCCAGGGCGATGGCGATACCGCCGACGCCGAGACTGGCCACCAGCGCTGTAATGTTCACCCCGGCATTCGCCAGAATCGACAACAGCATAACGGTCCAAATCAGCATCCGTAGCAGCAAGCCGGTAATGACCAGCGTCACCGGATTTTTGTGCATGCCGGGTTCATAACGCAGTTGGTGCAGCCAGGAAATAATCCCCTGATCAAACCAGAGCGCCATTTGAATGGCGAGCACCAGAAACCAGGCATGACTGATTGTCGCGGAAAGAGTAGCGGGGAGTTCAACAAAGCGCAGGCTAAATAGAAAGGCGGCGATAAAGAGCAGCACCTTACTGGTTCTGACTAACATGTCATTGAGCACCAGACGCATTTTCTGCGTGCTGTGATGCTTATCGCCCCAGCTCTGAACGCCTTTGCCGACGATACGCAGTAAACGGTTAAGTAGCCAGTAAGCCAATATCGTAATGATGACGACCGTGAAGACAGCAATCCAGAACGATGGCGTCATCATTAAAGATATCAAATCAAAACGTGATAAAAATTCCATTCTTTCCCTCGTCATAACTGTGAAGAGAAAAAGTATAGACGCAGACAAAAAAAAACCGCTCCGAAGAGCGGTTGAGATAAGCGCGGCGCGTTACAGCGCTTTGAGAATCGCATCCACGCTGGCTTTGGCATCGCCAAACAGCATCTGGGTATTCTCTTTAAAGAACAGTGGATTCTGTACCCCTGCATAACCGGTATTCATGGAGCGTTTGAACACGATAACGTTCTGCGCTTTCCATACTTCCAGAACAGGCATACCTGCGATTGGGCTCTTCGGATCGTCCTGCGCCGCCGGGTTAACGGTGTCATTCGCACCAATAACCAGTACGGTGTCGGTATCGGCGAAGTCATCGTTGATTTCGTCCATTTCCAGCACGATGTCATACGGTACTTTCGCTTCTGCAAGCAGTACGTTCATGTGCCCCGGCAGACGGCCCGCTACCGGGTGGATACCGAAGCGCACTTTCACGCCGCGCGCACGCAGTTTCTCGGTAATCTCGGCCACCGGATACTGCGCCTGCGCTACCGCCATACCGTAGCCTGGGGTGATGATGACTGAGTGCGAGTTTTTCAGCATTTCAGCCGTCTCTTCGGCGTTGATCTCGCGGTGCTCGCCCACTTCTTCATCGGCGCCCGTTGAGGAACCGTCGGTACCAAAGCCACCGGCGATAACGCTGATAAAGGAACGGTTCATCGCCTTACACATGATGTAAGAGAGGATCGCACCCGAAGAGCCCACCAGCGCACCGGTGACGATCAGCAGGTCGTTGCTCAGCATAAAACCAGCCGCCGCTGCCGCCCAACCGGAATAGGAGTTCAGCATTGAGACCACAACCGGCATGTCAGCACCGCCGATAGAGGCCACCAGATGCCAGCCGAATACTAGCGCAATGGCTGTCATTACCAGCAGCGCGAGAGACTGCAGGCCCACGCTTTCTGTACGAACAAAGATAACCAGCAGTATGAAAGAGACCACCAGCGCCGCAAGGTTCAATTTGTGACGGTTTGGCAGCATCAGCGGTTTTGAGGAGATCTTGCCGCACAACTTACCGAACGCCACGATAGAACCGGTGAAGGTGACCGCACCAATAAAGATGCCCAGGAACACTTCGGTCAGGTGAATGTTGACCAGGATCGGCTCCATGCCCGGTTCGTGGTACAGGTAGCTGTTAAAGCCGACCAGCACCGCGGCCAGACCTACAAAGCTGTGCAACACGGCGACCAGCTCAGGCATCTCGGTCATTTCAACTTTACGCGCCAGGCGAATACCGATAGCACCACCGATGATCATCGCAACGATAATCCACGCCACGTTGCCGGTGTCCGGCCCGAAAATCGTGGCAATCAGCGCAATCGCCATCCCGGCAACGCCGAAACGGTTACCCTGCTGGGACGTCTCGTGTTTCGATAGCCCTGCCAGGCTGAAAATAAACAGGATCGCGGCAACAATGTATGCAGCTGTAACTAATCCTCCAGACATGTGCTACCCCTTAGTTCTTCCGGAACATTTTCAGCATGCGCTGAGTGACGGTGAAACCACCAAAAATATTAATGCTGGCAATCAGTACAGCGATAAAGCTTAAGAAGCTGACCCAGCCACCATGGCCGATTTGTAAGAGCGCGCCAACGACGATAATGCCGGAGATGGCATTGGTTACCGACATAAGCGGGGTATGCAAGGCGTGGGAGACGTTCCACACTACGTAGTAACCCACCACGCAGGCCAATGCAAAGACGGTGAAGTGACCAAGAAACTCTTTAGGCGCAACGTCGGCCAGCCAGCCGAAGAGGATAATGACCAGCGCCATGATGCCGTATTTCAGCCATGGTGATGTGGGTTTAGCCTCTTCTTTCGCGGCGGCAGGCGCCGCTTTTGCCGCAGCCTGCGGTTGTGCGGAGACCTGAATCGGCGGAGCCGGCCAGGTGACTTCGCCATCGCGAATCACGGTCACGCCGCGCACGACAACGTCCTCGAAATCTACCGTCACATTGCCGTCTTTTTCTTTGCACAGCAGTTTCAGCAGGTTGACGAGGTTGGTACCGTAAAGCTGAGAAGACTGCGTCGGCAGACGACCTGGCAGGTCAGTATAACCAATGATTTTAACGCCGTTCGGCGTGGTGACGACTTCGTTCGCCACGGTGTATTCACAGTTTCCGCCGTTTTGCGCCGCCAGGTCGACCACCACGCTGCCGGATTTCATGGAATCCACCATCTCGCGGGTAATCAGTTTCGGCGCCGGTTTGCCCGGAATCAATGCGGTGGTGACGATGATATCAACGTCTTTTGCCTGCGCGGCAAAGAGTTCCATTTCCGCTTTGATAAACGCTTCGGACATCACTTTCGCGTAGCCGTCGCCGCTACCGGCCTCTTCTTTGAAATCCAGCTCCAGGAACTCAGCGCCCATACTCTGGACCTGTTCCTTCACTTCTGGACGGGTATCAAACGCGCGAACAATCGCCCCGAGGCTATTCGCGGCACCAATTGCAGCCAGACCGGCAACCCCTGCGCCAATGACCATCACTTTCGCTGGCGGGACTTTACCTGCGGCAGTAATCTGCCCGGTAAAGAAACGGCCAAATTCATGGGCGGCTTCCACAATGGCGCGATAGCCAGCAATGTTCGCCATGGAGCTCAATGCATCCAGCGCCTGAGCGCGAGAAATACGTGGCACCGAGTCCATCGCCATGACGGTGATATTGCGGGCAGCCAGTTTTTCCATCAGCGGCGCATTTTGCGCAGGCCAGATAAAGCTGACTAATGTCGTGCCCGGATTAAGCAAGGCTATTTCTTCATCCGTCGGTGCATTCACCTTAAGGATAACGTCAGAGTGCCAGGCGTTATTTTCGTCCACCACGGTTGCGCCAGCCTGGGTAAACGCGTTGTCATCGAAGCTTGCCAGTTTGCCCGCGCCGCTTTCAATCGCGACGGTGAAACCCAATTTAAGCAATTGCTCTACCGTTTTCGGCGTCGCCGCAACGCGGGTTTCATTGGCCAACCGTTCTTTTGGTACACCAATACGCATAGTTTTCCCTTCCATCGATTTTAGATGATGGTTTGTCAGTGATGCCCGGGCATTACGTTGCCTGTCAGAGATAAATAAACAGACTGCATCCCGGAAAATAAAACAGTAACAAACTTTCTATAACCTACTGAAAATAACGCCTGTGATCTACCGCCAGAAAACAGAAATTCTGTTTTTATCTGTGAAAACCGGGCAGGTGGTGGAGCTGACAGGGTTATTTCCCTTTAATTCATTTAAACAAGCCGATATTCCGCTCAGGCGAAGCGGCAAAACACGATTAATCTCCAGCACGCATCGCCATTTTAACAATGTATTAACTTATAAAACTCATATGCTTTATGACTTTTGCTGGTCAACAGCCTGTTTTTTCAACATATCATTAAACGTTATCGTAAAACGTCTGGCGTGTAGCACACTCAGTGAAAAATGACGCAGACAGTCGTGTTGATTAAATGCAATAATCAGCGACGTTTTTAAGTCAACAACAACACCAGTATCTGGTTTGCGCAAGGCGAAGGATCATTTTTATGAAGCTTAAGTACACCCTCCTGGCGTCAGCACTTTTGTCCGTTACGGCCCTGTCAGTCAACGCAGCGACAGAGTTAACGCCGGAGCAAGCGTCAGCATTGAAGCCCTACGATCGCGTTGTTATCACCGGTCGCTTTAACTCTATTGGCGATGCCGTTAAAGCCGCTTCGAACCGTGCTGATAAAGAAGGCGCGGCCTCGTTTTATGTTGTAGATGCATCAGATTATGGTGAGAGCGGCAACCAGCGTGTCACCACGGACCTGTACAAAGCCGATGCACCGAAAGCCGATGCGCCAAAACCGCGCGTCATCAATGGCGTTACTGAGTTGCCGAAACCCCAGGCCATTGAGCTGGAACCGTTCGATACTGTGACGGTGCAGGGATTCTATCGCTCCCAGCCGGAAGTAAACGATGCCATCACCAAAGCGGCGAAAGCGAAAGGGGCCGCCTCTTTCTATATCGTCCGTCAGGTGGATGCCAACGAAGGCGGCAACCAGTTGATTACGGCCTATATCTATAAAGCCGATGCCAAAAAACGCGTACTGCAGAGCCCGGATGCTATCCCACGTGATTCCGAAGCAGGCCGCGCGGCATTAGCGAAAGGCGGTGAAGAAGCCAAAAAAGTAGAAATTCCGGGCGTGGCCACTACCGCTGCGCCGAGTGCTGAGGTGGGTCGTTTCTTCGAAACACAAGTCTCTACTGCAAACCGTTACACTGTCACACTGCCTGATGGTAAAAAAATTGAAGAAGTGAATAAAATCACAGCTGCGCAAATGATTCCGTTTGACAGTGTCACCTTCACCGGTAACTACGGCAACATGACCGAGATCTCTTATCAGGTCGCTAAACGTGCCGCAGCGAAAGGCGCTAAGTACTACCACATCACCCGCCAGTGGCAGGAAAATGGTAGTAATATCACCATCAGCGCTGATTTGTATAAATAAGACTCCCCTTCACCTTAGAGGCGGCCCAGGTCGCCTTTTTTATTTTTTTCACGAAATTCAGCCGTCACGCATTGCATGCCATAACGACTCTCCGTAAAATCCCGCGCCTCAGTGATATCCACCATTTTTATGCGCATATGCGAAATAATTATTCTGGATTGAGTCCGTTCATAACAGGATACCCATGGAAAAGAAACTTGGCCTGAGCGCTTTAACTGCGCTGGTATTAAGCTCAATGCTCGGCGCAGGCGTTTTCAGCCTTCCGCAAAATATGGCGGAAATCGCCAGCCCAGCCGCGTTATTGATTGGTTGGGCTATTACCGGCGCGGGGATCTTACTGCTCGCCTTTGCCATGCTTATCCTGACGCGTCTTCGCCCGGATCTGGACGGCGGTATTTTCACTTACGCCCGGGAAGGTTTTGGCGAACTTATCGGTTTTTGTTCCGCCTGGGGCTACTGGCTTTGCGCGGTGATTGCCAACGTCTCATATCTGGTGATTGTCTTCTCTGCGTTAAGTTTCTTTACCGATACGCCAGAGCTGCGCTTCTTTGGCGACGGTAATACCTGGCAGGCGATTGTCGGCGCCTCCCTGCTGCTGTGGTTTGTTCACGCATTAGTGCTGCGCGGCGTGCAGACGGCGGCCAGCATTAATCTCGCCGCGACACTCGCCAAACTGGTACCGCTTGGTCTGTTTATTGTGCTGGCGGCAATCGCCTTCCATTACGATACGTTTAGCCTGGATTTCTCCGGTATCGCACTCGGGGTACCCGTATGGGAGCAGGTGAAAAACACCATGCTCATTACCCTTTGGGTGTTTATCGGGGTTGAAGGCGCCGTGGTCGTTTCTGCGCGCGCGCGCGACAAGCGCGATGTGGGACGCGCCACCCTGCTGGCAGTGCTGGCTGCCCTCGGTGTCTATTTGTTGGTGACATTGCTGTCTCTGGGGGTAATACCGCGCCCGGAACTGGCGGCAATGCGTAACCCATCCATGGCCGGCCTGATGGTCAGGCTGATGGGATCCTGGGGCGATGTGGTCATCGCTGCGGGGCTGATTGTTTCGGTCTGCGGCGCCTACCTGAGCTGGACGATCATGGCTGCGGAAGTGCCGCTACTGGCCGCCACCCATCAGGCGTTTCCACGTCTTTTTGCCCGCCAAAACAAGAATAATGCCCCGGCGGCATCGTTGTGGTTAACCAATATCAGCGTGCAGGTCTCGCTGGTGCTGATCTGGCTCACAGGTTCTGATTACAATACGCTGTTGACCATTGCGTCCGAGATGATTCTGGTTCCTTATTTGCTGGTCGGGGCATTCTTACTGAAAATCTCTCGTCGCCCGTTGCACCGCGCCGTCGCTATCGGCGCCTGCCTCTATGGCTTATGGTTACTGTATGCATCCGGTCCGATGCATTTGCTGTTGTCGGTTGTGCTCTATGCGCCGGGCCTGCTGGTCTTTATCTATGCACGCCGCACGCATGACATAGCCAGTCTGCTTAAACGTCGGGAAAGAGTGCTGATTGGTCTGCTGCTGATCGCCGCCGTTCCCGCCACGTGGATGTTGATGGGGTAAACAGCGCGTACGCCCCGTTGAGAAGGAGAACGTATTCGATGGGAAACACGAAGACACGCCCGATATTGATTACCGGAGGAGGCCGTCGCATCGGCCTCGCCCTCGCCCACCATTTTCTTAGCCAGCAGCAGCCGATTATCGTCAGTTACCGGACACACTATCCGGCGATTGAACAGTTAACCGCTGCGGGCGCTTTATGCATTCAGGCAGATTTCAGCAGTGATGAAGGCGTTCTGGCCTTCGCCGATAGGGTGAAGGAGAAAACGCAGGGGTTGCGGGCCATTATTCACAATGCGGGCGACTGGGCGGGTGAAAAATCCGGCGTTGCGCTGCCCAATGTCCTTTCCAGGATGCTGCAGATCCACGTCCATGCTCCCTACTTACTTAACCACGCGCTGGAGAGCTTATTGCGCGGCTTCGGGCATGCTGCCAGCGACATTATTCATTTTACCGATTATGTCGTTGAGTGTGGAAGCGACAAACATATTGCCTATGCCGCCAGTAAAGCGGCGCTGGATAATATGACCCGCTCTTTTGCCAAAAAGCTGGCGCCGGAAGTGAAGGTCAATGCTATTGCCCCGGCGCTGATCCTGTTTAATGACGGCGATGACGCGGAATACCGTCAGCAGGCGCTTAATAAATCGCTGATGAAAATTGCCCCCGGCGAGAAAGAGATTATCGATCTGGTCGATTATCTGCTGACCAGTTGCTACGTCACGGGACGTACGTTCGGCGTGGATGGCGGCCGTCCGCTGCGCTAGTGGAGACGGCTCCAGATAAAAATTAACAGCCATGCGCTGAGGCACCAGCAGAACACTGCGGCGCTCAGCGCGTATCCTACTCGCATAAATCCGGTGAAATACCACAGTGATAGCAGGTAAAGAAAATAGGGAATAATGGACCACATGCCAAAAACGATGGTAGTACGTAACGCCTCAACGCCCCGCTCGGTTGCCACAATATAATGGGCGATTAAGGCAAAGGTCGGAAATAACGGAATGAGTCCAGCGATATAGTAATTTTTCGTTTTTGACAGCAATCCAATTAATAACACCACCAGCGCGCCGATTGCCGCTTTTATCACCAGGGCCATCAGGTTCCCTTTCTCATCATGACAACAAAGGCCTACAGCATAGCGGATGGGGAGCATGTTTAGAAAAGATTAATGGCAGGATCAATAAAGGCAGTGTATGTTCATCTTTTTGACTCATCACGATGATATATGAATAAGATCGTTTTTGTGGAAGACGACCCGGAAGTGGGCGCGCTTATTGCGGCATATCTGGGCAAACACGATATGGATGTGATCGTTGAACCGCGTGGTGATCGAGCAGAAGACGTCATCGCCCGTGAAAAACCAGATCTGATTCTGCTGGATATCATGCTCCCCGGCAAAGATGGGATGACACTGTGTCGCGATTTACGCCAGCAGTGGAGCGGCCCTATCGTCCTTCTCACCTCTCTTGATAGTGACATGAACCATATTCTGTCGCTGGAGATGGGCGCGAATGATTACATTCTCAAAACAACCCCCCCTGCGGTTTTACTGGCGCGTCTGCGACTGCACTTACGCCAGCAGGCCGGCACCACTCAGCAAGAATCTGCCCCGGCATCGCTTAAGCAGCATAAGACGCTGCAATTTGGCACACTGACCATCGATCCGGTAAACAGGCAGGTGCTCCTGGCAGGCGAGCAGGTTGTCCTCTCTACCGCCGATTTCGATCTGCTATGGGAACTCGCTACCCACGCAGGACAGATCATGGACCGCGATGCGTTGCTGAAAAATCTGCGCGGCGTGACCTATGATGGGATGGACCGCAGTGTCGATGTGGCGATTTCGCGCCTGCGCAAAAAACTGCTCGATAATGCCACCGAACCTTTCCGTATTAAAACCGTGCGCAACAAAGGCTATCTTTTCGCCCCGCACGCCTGGGATAACTGAGTCCGGTCCTCTTCGCGGGTGTCACCATGAAAAAACTTTTCGTCCAGTTTTATCTGTTACTGTTTGTCTGCTTTCTGGTGATGACCATGCTGGTCGGGCTGGTTTACAAATTCACCGCTGAGCGCGCAGGGCGACAGTCGCTGGACGATTTGATGAAAAGTTCGCTGTACTTAATGCGCAGCGAACTGCGTGAAATCCCGCCGCACCAGTGGAACAAAACACTCAAAGAGCTGGACCTGAACCTGTCGTTTAACATGCGCGTGGAGCCGATGAGCAAGTTCACACTCGAAGCCCCCGCGCAACAGCGACTACAGGAAGGCGATATTGTCGCACTGGATTCGCAATATACCTTTATTCAGCGCATTCCACGTAGTCACTATGTCCTGGCAGTAGGCCCGGTCCCCTACCTCTTTTATCTGCATGAAATGCGTCTGCTTGATATGGCGCTGATGGCGTTTATTGCTATCTCATTGGCCTTCCCGGTGTTTATCTGGATGCGTCCCCACTGGCAGGAGATGCTACGGCTGGAATCTGCCGCCCAGCGCTTTGGGGAAGGTCATCTGGAAGAACGTATCCATTTTGACAGTACATCCAGCTTTGAACGATTGGGGATCGCCTTTAACCAGATGGCGGATAATATCAACGCCCTGATCGCCAGTAAGAAAATGTTGATTGATGGCGTGGCCCATGAATTACGCACACCGCTGGTCAGGCTACGTTACCGCCTGGAGATGAGCGATAACCTGAGTGATGGCGAACGTAGCGCGTTGAATCGCGATATCGGACAACTCGAAGGACTCATCCAGGAGTTGCTCACCTACGCGCGCCTCGATCGCCCGCAGACCGAACTGAAACTGACCACGCCCGATCTCAACGCATGGCTGGACGGTTATATGCTGGATGCCCGCAGTGTCAATCCGGACCACCAGCTGGCGCTCAATAATCAGCCCGGTGACTATGGTTCGCTGGACATGCGTCTGATGGAGCGTGTGCTGGATAACCTCATCAACAATGCCCTGCGCTACTGCCAGAACACGGTAAAAGTGACATTACAACTTGAAGGCTCGCAGGCAAGCCTGATTGTTGAAGACGATGGGCCGGGGATTGCCCCTGATGAGCGCAGCCGTATATTTGAGCCCTTTGTGCGCCTGGACCCCAGCAGAGACCGTGCTACTGGCGGTTGTGGGCTGGGGCTTGCCATCGTGCATTCTATCGCCCAGGCGATGAGCGGTGAAGTCAGATGCGAAGAGAGCGATGCAGGCGGCGCCCGCTTTTGTTTCCAGTGGCCGGTCTGGCACGACACTTCCCTCACCTGAAAAGCGTGACCTGCACCGTGTTCAGGTGTGGATAGTTGTGCTACAACATAAGTATGTTGTAACTAAAGGAATGAAAAAATGGCCGCGTACGACCTGATTGAACGCCTGAACACCACCTTTCGCCAGCTCGAACAAGCACTGGCAGGCTTAAAAGGGCAACTCGCCGATTGCCGTTTACTGGCGGGCCGCGTTTTCACTCTGCCGGATGTTGCCAAAGGTGCGGAGCACGAGCCGCTGCCTGCCATTCAGGTTAAGCAACTGGTGGGCAAGCGTGCCGCTGACGCTGCCTTGCGCCACTATACCCATCTGTTTATCCAGCAACAGTCGGAGAACCGCAGCAGTAAAGCCGCCGTGCGTTTGCCTGGGGTCATTTGCTATCAGGTGGATGTGCCAACCCGCACCCGACTTGAGCAGACGATTAACACCATTAATGCCCTGAAAATGACCTTTGAACGCATTGTGACCGTCGATTCCGGACTGGCAGCGACTGCCCGCTTCGAGTGGGTGCATCGCCATTTACCCGGTCTGATTACGCTTAATGCCTACCGCACCCTGACTCACCTGCGCGACCCCGCCACGTTGCGCTTTGGCTGGGCTAACAAGCATATCATCAAGAATTTTACCCGCGATGAGGTGCTCGCAATGCTTGATAAAAGCCGTAAATCGCCGCGCGCCGTCGCCCCCTGGACGCGAGAGCAGTGGCAGGAGCGTCTTGAGCAAGAGTACGCCGCCATTGCCTCTTTGCCGCAGCAGGCGCACCTGAAAATTAAACGTCCGGTAAAGGTACAGCCGATTGCACGCGTCTGGTATGCGGACTCGCAAAAGCAGGTACAGTACGCCTGCCCGACGCCGCTGATTGCGCTGGTAAGTGAAGAACACGGCGGGAAAGTGCCGGACATCGGCGAACTGTTGAATTACCAGGAAGATAATGTCCAGCACCGTTATAAACCGCAGGCGCAGCCGTTGACGCTACTCATTCCCCGGCTGCATCTGTATCTTGCCGATTAAACGGGCTTCATGCTGCCCACCATCGATTCCGGACGTACCCAACTGTCAAACTCGGCTTCGGTCAGGTAGCCGAGCGCCAGCGCCGAAGCCTTGAGCGTCAGGCCTTCTTTATGGGCTTTTTTGGCAATTTCTGCCGCTTTGTCATAACCGATATGGGTATTCAGGGCGGTCACCAGCATCAGAGACTCATTGAGCAACTGATCGATACGCTCACGATTCGGCTCGATCCCCACCGCACAGTGTTCGTTAAAGCTTTCCATACCGTCAGCCAGCAGACGCACCGACTGCAGGAAGTTATGGATAACCATGGGCCGGAAGACGTTGAGCTCAAAATTACCGGATGCGCCCCCCATATTGACCGCCACGTCGTTACCCATCACCTGACAACAGAGCATGGTCATGGCTTCACATTGCGTGGGGTTGACTTTGCCCGGCATGATGGAGCTTCCCGGTTCATTCTCCGGAATAGAAATTTCGCCAATCCCACAACGCGGGCCGGAAGCCAGCCAGCGCACGTCATTAGCCATTTTCATCAATGATGCCGCCAGCCCTTTCAACGCACCATGGGCATGAACCAGTGCATCGCAGGTGGCCAGCGCCTCAAATTTGTTCGGCGCGGTAATAAACGGTTGCCGGGTAAAGGTGGCCAGCTCTTCTGCTACTCGTCTGGCATATTCCGGATGGGTATTGAGCCCGGTTCCCACCGCCGTCCCGCCAAGCGCCAGTTCGCCCAGGTGCGGCAGGCTCAGTTCGATGTGTTTGAGGTTATGCTCCAGCATCGCCACCCAACCGGAAATCTCCTGGCCGAGCGTTAGCGGCGTGGCGTCCTGTAGGTGAGTACGACCAATTTTGACAATATCGGCGAAGGCAATCGCTTTTTCATTCAACGTTTTTTTCAGCACCAGAAGCTGAGGCAGCAAATGTTCGCGCAGGGCAATCACCGCCGCCACGTGCATCGCCGTCGGGAAAACGTCATTCGAGCTTTGGCTTTTGTTAACATCGTCATTCGGGTGCACTTTGCGCCCCATACCACGTTCGCCGCCAAGCAGTTCGCTGGCACGGTTCGCCAGAACCTCGTTCATGTTCATGTTGCTCTGAGTGCCGGAACCTGTTTGCCAGATAGCCAGCGGGAATTCATCCGGGTGTTTTCCGGCAAGCACCTCATCAGCCGCGTCGATAATGGCTTGTGCTTTTTCCGCTGTCAGCAGCCCTAAATCCTGATTGACCTTTGCCGCCGCACGTTTGGTCAGTGCCAGTGCGTGGATAAGCGAGACCGGCATTTTTTCCGTCGAGATGCGAAAATGCTCAAGCGACCGTTGGGTTTGCGCCCCCCACAGCTTGTCTGCCGGGACGTCAATCGCGCCCATCGAATCTTTCTCACTACGATGCGTTGTCATTACTTTCTCCCTGTTACGAAGTGATGTTGAGTACCGACATTGCTCACCTGCAAACAAAGCTTAAGTATTGATGCTTGTTATGACGACGTTTATTGCTTCGTGCGCTTAACTGGCGCAAAAAAACCGCCCCGAGGGGCGGCAGATTTTATTTTACACAGCGTGCGCACTGGCCCGACTGGATTTGCTGGAAGAAATCATTCCCTTTGTCATCCACGAGGATAAAGGCCGGGAAATCTTCAACATCGATTTTCCAGATAGCTTCCATCCCCAGTTCCGGGTAAGCCACGCATTCAAGGCTCTTGATACTGTTTTGCGCCAGAATCGCCGCCGGACCGCCGATACTGCCAAGGTAAAAACCACCGTGTTTATGGCAGGCATCGGTCACCTGCTGGCTACGGTTGCCTTTTGCCAGCATGATCATGCTGCCGCCTTGTGACTGCAACTGGTCAACGTATGAGTCCATACGCCCGGCGGTGGTTGGGCCAAGTGAGCCGGAAGCATATCCCTCCGGCGTCTTCGCCGGCCCCGCATAATAGATGGGGTGATCTTTCACATACTGCGGCAGCGGCTTGCCTTCATCCATCAGCTCTTTAAGCTTCGCATGCGCAATATCACGCGCCACGATGATAGTCCCCGTCAACGACAGGCGTGTGGATACCGGATACTGTTTGAGCTGGCCGAGGATCTCTTCCATCGGACGGTTAAGGTTGACCTTCACCGCCTCGCCCTCACCTGCCTGGCGCAGCGCTTGCGGAATGTACTTGCCGGGGTTTTGCTCCAGTTTTTCCAGCCAGATGCCTTCACGGTTAATTTTGGCTTTGATGTTACGGTCAGCTGAGCAGGAAACCCCCATCCCCACAGGACAAGAAGCACCGTGGCGCGGCAGGCGAATCACGCGGATATCATGCGCAAAATATTTACCGCCGAACTGCGCGCCAAGACCGAGCTGTTGGGCTTCAAGCAGCAGTTCCTTTTCCAGTTGTACATCACGGAACGCCTGACCGTGCTCATTACCTTCGGTGGGCAGGTCATCGTAATACTTGGTCGACGCCAGTTTGACCGTTTTGAGCGTGGCCTCTGCACTGGTGCCGCCAATCACAAACGCAATGTGGTACGGCGGGCAGGCAGCCGTGCCAAGGGTACGCATTTTCTCGACCAGATACCCTTTCAGTTTCGCCGGGGTGATCAGCGCTTTCGTTTCCTGATACAGATAGGTTTTGTTGGCGGAGCCGCCCCCTTTGGCGATGCAAAGGAATTTATACTCGTCGCCATCAACGCTATACAAATCGATCTGTGCCGGCAGGTTAGTCCCGGTATTGACCTCTTTATACATATCCAGCGGCGCGTTTTGCGAATAACGCAAGTTATCTTCGATAAAGGTGTTATAGACACCGCGCGCTAAGGCCGCCTCATCGCCGCCCCCCGTCCACACGCGCTGCCCCTTTTTACCCATAATGATGGCCGTGCCGGTATCCTGGCAGGTGGGCAAAATACCTTTTGCGGCAATCTCGGAGTTACGCAGGAATTGCAGCGCGACATATTTGTCATTTTCGCTGGCATCCGGATCGCTGAGGATATCGGCAACCTGTTGCTGATGTGCCGGGCGCAGCAGGAAGGAGGCATCGTGGAAGGCATGTTGTGCCAGAAGGGTCAGCGCCTGAGGATCGACTTTGAGGACTTCCTGACCATCAAACTCGGCGACGGAAACGTAATCGCTGCTGAGTAAATAATATTCGGTTTCGTCCTTTTTCAGCGGAAAAGGCTCTTGATAATAAAAAGGTTTATTCGACATTGTTCTCTCACTTACAGCACGAACTGGTTATTGTTTCGGCAGCACATCCATCTGCCACAAAAAAGCGAGTCCGCATATCCTACACAATTATTTAACAAAAACTGAGACTAGTACGACTTTTTGCCTGCTCTGATTACTTCGAACAAATTTATTGCTTTAATACGTGCAATCAAGTTGACCACGATGAAGGGCGGGATAATGCAAAAACTCATTAACTCAGTGCAGCACTATGCCTGGGGAAGTAAAAACGCGTTAACGGAACTCTATGGCATTGCCAACCCAGACAACCAGCCTATGGCCGAGTTGTGGATGGGCGCTCATCCAAAGAGCAGCTCAAAAGTGCAGGATGCGCAGGGACATCTTCTCTCGCTTCGCGAGATGATTGAACAGGATAAAGCAGGTCTACTGGGCAGCGCGGTCGCCGAACGTTTCGGCGAGCTGCCCTTTTTGTTTAAAGTGCTGTGCGCCGACCAGCCCTTGTCTATTCAGGTGCACCCGAACAAACGCGCATCTGAAATCGGTTTTGCGAAAGAGAACGCCGCCGGTATTCCACTCGATGCGGCCGAGCGTAACTACAAAGACCCGAACCATAAGCCGGAACTGGTCTTTGCACTGACGCCCTTCCTGGCGATGAACGCCTTCCGTCCGTTCTCTGAGATTGTCTCACTGTTGCAGCCGGTGGCGGGGGCTAATCAGGCTATCGCTCACTTTCTGCAAGAACCCGGCGCGGAACGCCTGAGCCAACTGTTCGCCAGCTTGCTGAATCTGAAGGGTGATGAGAAATCGCGGGCGCTGGCTGTACTGAAAGCGGCACTCAACAGCCAGCAGGGCGAACCGTGGCAAACTATTCGTGTGATTTCTGAGTTTTATCCCGATGACAGCGGCCTGTTCTCCCCGCTGCTGCTCAATGTGGTGAAACTCAATCCGGGTGAAGCGATGTTTCTGTTCGCCGAAACCCCGCATGCCTATCTGCAGGGGGTTGCGCTGGAGGTCATGGCCAACTCCGATAACGTACTGCGCGCGGGGTTGACGCCGAAATATATCGACATTCCGGAATTGGTGGCAAATGTGAAATTCACCCCTAAAGCAGCCGGTGAATTACTGACGCAACCCGTAAAACAGGCGTCCGCTCTGGAGTTCCCGATCCCGGTTGATGATTTTGCTTTTTCACTGCATGACCTTTCAACCACCGGAAGCGATCTGGCACAGCAGAGCGCGGCCATCCTGTTTTGCGTGGAAGGCGAAGCGGTACTCAGCAAAGGCGATGAGACAATGGTGCTGAAACCCGGCGAATCGGCATTTATTAGCGCCAGCGAATCCCCTGTGCAGGTAAGCGGCGTGGGCAGACTGGCGCGGGTCTACAATAAGCTCAACTAGTTACTGAACTTTTTAGCAAGGATTGCTAAGCTCTACAGAGCCTTTTCACATACCCAGGCGGATGATCCCGCCTGGTTTTATTTTTAGGGATAATAACGATGAAAAAAACGCTGGTTGCTGCCGGAGTTGTTATTGCGCTGGGGATCATCTGGACAGGTGGTGCCTGGTACACGGGTAAACAGCTTGAAAGCCGTCTGGGTGAGATGATTAGCCAGGCGAATGAACAGATTAAACGCACCGCGCCTGAAGCCAGCGTGGAGTTATCCTCTCAAAATTACCATCGGGGTCTGTTCAGCAGCCAGATGGAACTGGTGGTAAAACCGGTCGAGGGTAAGGAAAACCCATGGTTTAAGCCGGGCCAGACCATCGTACTGCATGAAAATATTGACCATGGTCCTTTCCCGCTGGCGCAACTTAAAACACTGAACGTCATCCCGTCCATGGCATCGGTACATTCCACGCTCGTCAACAATGAGATGACAAAGCCGCTGTTTGATATCGCGAAAGGGCAATCGCCATTCGTTGCCGAGACCCGCATCAGTTACAGCGGCGATACCCGTACGGATCTCACGCTGCATCCGCTTAACTCGGAAAAAGAGGGCGAGAAAGTGGCCTTCAGCGGTGGTGAATTCCGTATCAGTTCCGATAAAGACGGCAATGCGATTACCGTCAGCGGCCAGGCGCAGAGCGCGCTGGTTGATACGGTTAACGAATACGGTCAGAAAATTCAGCTCTCGCTCAACAACCTGAAAACCGAGGGGACCACCCAACTCGCCAGCTTCAACGAGCGCGTTGGCAGCCAGAAAGTGACCCTCGACAAGTTGGCTATCTCTGTTGAGAACAAAGAGATGGCTGTCATTGAAGGAATGAATCTGAACGGCAAATCCGAAGTCGCGAAAGATAACAAAACCATTAATAGCCAGCTCGACTACACCATCCAGAGCCTGAAAATCCAGAATCAGGAAATGGGCAGCGGCAACCTGACGCTGAAGATTGGCCAGATTGACGGCGAGGCCTGGCACCAGTTTAGCCAGCAGTATAATGCCCAGACACAGGCATTGATGGCACAGCCCGATGTCATGAAAGACCCGGCGCTGTATCAGCAAAAAGCGGCAGAAGCCTTCTTTAATGCCTTCCCGTTGCTGTTAAAAGGTGAGCCGGTCATTACCATTGCCCCGCTGAGCTGGAAAAACAGCAAGGGCGAAACAGCGCTGAACCTCTCCTTATTCCTGAAAAATCCGGCCGCAGATACGGCGGTTACCGCGCCGCAGACGCTGGCCCAGGAAGTGGATAAAAATGTGAAGTCTCTGGATAGCAAACTGACCATCCCGATGGATATGGCGGTCGAGTTTATGACGCAGATTGCGAAGCTCGAAGGCTACCAACAGGATGAAGCAGCCAAACTGGCAAGCCAGCAGGTGAAAGGCCTGGCGGCAATGGGTCAGATGTTCCGTATTACTACCCTGGAAAACAATACCATTGGCACCAGCCTGCAGTATGCCAATGGTCAGGTGACGCTGAACGGCGAGAAAATGTCGCTGGACGAATTTGTCGGCATGTTCGGCCTGCCTTCAATGCCACAGCAGGAAGATTCACCGGAAACACCGGATGATCCGACAGCGCCTGTCGAACCTGCGGTGCCGCAACAGTAACCCTAAAGCCCCTTTCAGGGGCTTTTTTTTAAACGCTATACGTACGTCAATACCGCCGCCACGCAACTCATCCATGACGCCCGCTACGTTGGCAAAATAACAATGACGCTACGACAAAAGTTGTAATTGCTGTTATTTACCGGGAACTGAAACCAATCACACACTTTTTTTATGGTTAATGGCGTACTATTTAACCTGTATGAAATCATACAGGAGGTCTATATGTATCGCTCCATATTAGTACCCATCGATATTTCTGAAAGCGAACTGACCCGACAGGTCATCCCGTATGTTCAGGCGCATGCCGTTATCAACATTGCGAAAGTCCATTTTTTGACGGTTATTCCTTCTCATCCTTATTATTCAACTCTGGGACTGGCGTATTCAGCTGCATTACCAAAATTAAAAGACCTGCAGGAAGAGGCGCTATCGCGACTGAATGAAATCGTCAAAGAGTTTAAAATTCCCATGGAAAAAGTTCAGACGCATGCTGTTACCGGAACGCCGAAGGATCAGATCCTTAAACTCGCCGACAGTGTAAAAGCCGATCTCATCATCATCGCTTCACACCGACCGGATATGACCACCTATTTGTTAGGCTCAAATGCTGCTGCGGTGGTCCGGCACGCAAAATGCCCGGTACTGGTTGTTCGTTAAATGTCTGAACACGTCGCGATAAACGAGAACTCCCCCTGTAACATTGCAGGGGGAGATAAAAAGCATAAGCCGCCCATAGCCATTCTTAACCGCAGACGCGAAAAGCTTCATTATAAGTTCAATCTATTATCATTAATGCTGATGCGCTGTCGGCATGTGGTATAATGTATCGCACTTTACCTAAAATAAGAGTGCGACCATGATTGATACCAACCTGCCATTAACTGATATTCATCGCCACCTGGACGGCAACATTCGGGCACAAACCATTCTCGATCTTGGCCGTGAGTTTAATATTACCCTTCCCGCGCAATCTCTTGAAACATTGCTGCCACATGTACAGGTCACTGCCAATGAACCCGATCTGGTGAGCTTTCTTGCGAATCTTGACTGGGGCGTAAAAGTGCTGGCCTCCCTCGATGCCTGCCGTCGCGTGGCTTATGAGAATATGGAAGACGCCGCACGCCAGGGGCTGCATTATGTTGAACTGCGTTTCTCCCCGGGCTATATGGCAATGACGCATAATTTGCCTGTCGCTGGCGTGGTCGAAGCGGTTATCGCTGGCGTGCGCGAAGGCAGCCAGGCGTTTGGCGTTGAAGCGCGTCTAATCGGGATTATGAGTCGCACCTTTGGTGAAGCGGCCTGTTTGCAGGAGCTTGAAGCTCTACTGGCACATCGCGACAGCATCACAGCACTGGACCTCGCGGGCGATGAGCTGGGCTTTCCCGGTAGTCTGTTCCTGCCCCATTTCAATCGCGCACGCGATGCAGGCTGGCATATCACCGTCCATGCAGGCGAAGCGGCTGGCCCTGAAAGCATCTGGCAGGCAATTCGCGAACTGGGCGCCGAGCGCATTGGTCATGGGGTGAAAGCGATTGAAGACCCGGCACTGATGGCCTTTCTTGCCGAGCAGCACATTGGAATCGAATCCTGTCTGACCTCCAATATCCAGACCAGTACCGTGTCGTCGCTGGCTCGACATCCGCTGAAAACCTTCCTTGAGCATGGCGTGCTGGCCTCGATTAACACAGATGATCCGGCCGTGCAGGGTGTGGATATTAGCCATGAGTATCAGATTGCCGCACCGGCCGCCGGTCTGAGTCGCGACCAGATTCGTCAGGCGCAGATCAACGGCCTGGAAATCGCGTTTCTCTCTGTGGCGGAAAAACAGGCGCTCAGAGAAAAAGTTTTGCAGGGGTAAAACAGTGCCGCTCGGTTGAGCGGCATTTTTATTCAGGTCAGATTAAGCGTCGCGCGATGTTTTGCCGACTCAATCCCCAGTTCGATAAGTTCCATTATCTGGATTGCCTGACTCGCCGGAACCGGGTTCTCACCCGCGCCGTTTAACGCATCGCGAATAGCTGCATAGTAGGCGGGATAGTTGCCCGGCACCGTCAGCCAGGTTTCTTCAATGCGGGCATCGCCATTAACACGGGTTAAGACCCCGTCGCGCATATCGTATCCCCAGTCTTCTTGTGGCAGTTTTGCTCCCGATTTCAGGCGTTCTTCCTGCGGGTCGAGGCCAAACTTCACGTAACTCCCACGCGTACCATGGACGATGTAGCGCGCTGATTCCGCCGCCGCCAGCATGGTGCCATGAAGAATAACTCTGCGCTGCGGATAAGAGAGCACCGCATGGAAATAATCTGTCGCCTGCGCGCCTGGACGCAGTTGCGCCAGGTCCACTGTCAGGGAGACAGGCAAACCAAACAGGTTTACGGCCTGATCCAGTAAATGCGGGGCCAGATCGTACCAGATACCGCTTCCCGGGCCCGCCTGTTCACGCCAGCGGTTACGAATTTCCGGGCGATAGCGGTCAAAGTGGGATTCGAAAAATGTCACCTCACCTAAAGCACCATCAGCCAGCAAGGTTTTTAGCGTCAGAAAGTCGCTATCCCAGCGGCGGTTATGAAACACGGATAAGACACGACCACAGCTTTTTGCCAGCGCATCCAGCTCCCTTGCCTGTGACAACGTCACTGTAAAGGGCTTATCGACAACAACATGCTTGCCCGCTTCCAGTGCGGCTTTGGCTAGTGGGAAATGGGTATCGTTAGGCGTGGGGATGACAATTAAGTCAGTCTTAGGATCATTAAATAAGTGTTTCGGTTCCGATACGACCGACACTGCCGGCCAGTCCGCCTTCACTTTCGACTCATCGCTACTGGAGATTGCCGCCAGCTCCATTCCCGGTGTGCCGTCAATCAACGGTGCATGGAAGGTTTTACTGGCGTAGCCGTAACCAATTAGTCCGACACGGATATTGTCATTCATAAAGCGGCCTCTCATTATTGGAATGTGTATTTCACACCATCTCCCTTTCAGGGACAACAGCGACATATGCGCTTAAGAAATTTCTCCTGTGAAAGGGATTCCTCATACCCTCACTGTAATGATACGGAATTATCTAAAAACAGGCGTCAGTCCCTTGTCGTGCGCGGTTTGCCCGGTTAACATCCCTGACCAGATCTAAGGGAGTTGTAGCGTTATGGCCACTATCATCAATCGGATTATTGAATTAACAGGCTGGGTTGTATTGGGTGTTTCGACCGTTCTGCTGGTGTTCGCCAGTCATATAGATAATTACCAGCCGCCGGAACAGAGTATCGTCGCGCAGAAAAAATAAAAGACGACGCGAACGTGGACATACCTAAATATGGAACTGCGTTGCGTATTGCCAGGCGTGGCGAAGAGCGTTAATCTTCCTGACGGATGCCGTTCTGGCATCCGCTTAACCTAAAGAAAATTCTTAATTTCATGGCAATACATTCAGAGACAATTTACGTCCTGATAAGCCCGACTATTATTCGAACGAATTACCCGCGAATGTATTAATGCCTTTTTATAACATGGATAACGCTTAAAATGACCGTTCAGGACTATTTATTAAAATTCCGCAAAATCAGTTCACTTGAAAGTCTGGAAAAATTGTTTGATCACCTTAACTACACTCTGACCGACAACGAAGAAATCATTAACATGTATCGCGCTGCCGATCATCGTCGTGCTGAGCTGGTATCGGGCGGTCGCCTGTTCGATATTGGCCAGGTGCCTAAGTCCGTATGGCATTACGTGCAATAACGCCACTGGCATCCAGCGCATAATGCTTTATACTCCCTGGCCGATAAATCAGTGACCGCCTATGAGGAACAAGCATGATAACGATACCTGCAGAGAGAATCGGGGGCTGGCTGCTTGCGCCTTTAGCCTGGTTGCTGGTCGCGTTGTTGGGCCAGACATTACGGCTCCTGGATGTCGCTAAAACACAGATTCCGCTGGTCATTGCCGCCATCGGCGTGCGGCCACTGGCGGAATTGTTGACGTGGTTTGTCTCGTTTGCCTTCGCTGCAGGCGTCTGGTACTACACGCTATGGCTGGTTATCGCCTTTTTTAAACGCCGCCGTAGCGTCCTGAAACATATGATTATCTGGTTACTGATTAGCGTGCTGCTGGCGCTGAAAGCCTTTGCCTTCTCCCCCGTTTCTGACGATGTGGCGGTACGCGGGCTTTTATCGGCATTACTCGCCGCCGCGCTGATTGTGCCCTATTTCAAGCGATCGCAGCGGGTCAAAGCGACCTTTGTGAACCCGTAATAACCTTACAGTTATCCTGTTGTCGCCCGGTGCTGTTTGACCGATAATAGGCGGCTTTTTTTATTTCAGGCCAAATAATGACAGACTATCTGCTGCTATTTATCGGAACCGTTCTGGTCAATAATTTCGTACTGGTGAAATTTCTTGGCCTGTGCCCATTTATGGGGGTTTCGAAAAAACTCGAAGCCGCAATGGGTATGGGTCTTGCTACTACCTTCGTTATCACGCTGGCATCTATCTGCGCGTGGATTATCGACACCTGGCTGCTCATTCCGCTGGATCTCATCTATCTGCGTACGCTGGCGTTTATTCTGGTCATTGCCGTGGTGGTGCAGTTCACCGAAATGGTGGTACGTAAAACCAGCCCGGCGCTGTATCGCCTGCTGGGGATTTTTCTGCCGCTTATCACCACCAACTGTGCGGTGCTGGGCGTGCCATTGCTGAATATCAACCTCGGGCATAATTTCCTGCAATCCGCGCTCTACGGATTTTCCGCCGCCGTTGGATTTTCGCTGGTCATGGTGCTGTTTGCCGCCATCCGTGAGCGTCTTGTCGTCGCCGATGTGCCAGCGCCGTTTCGCGGTAATGCGATTGCTCTCATTACCGCCGGGTTGATGTCTCTGGCCTTTATGGGCTTTAGTGGTCTGGTGAAGTTGTAATGAATGCAATCTGGATTGCCATCGCGGCCCTGAGCGTACTCGGGTTGTTGTTTGGTGTTGTACTGGGATATGCCTCGCGTCGTTTCGCGGTGGAAGACGATCCCGTCGTCGAGAAAATTGACGATCTCTTGCCGCAGAGCCAGTGTGGGCAGTGCGGCTATCCGGGGTGTCGCCCTTATGCTGAGGCCGTTGGCCTGCAGGGTGAGAAAATTAACCGCTGCGCACCGGGCGGGGAAGCGGTGATGTTGAAAATCGCCGAAATGTTAAATGTGGAGCCGCAGCCCATCGACGGCGACGTTGTCGTATCAGAACCGGTACGCATGCTCGCCATTATTGATGAAGCGAACTGCATCGGCTGTACCAAATGTATTCAGGCCTGTCCGGTCGACGCGATAGTCGGCGCGACCCGTGCCATGCACACGGTAATGAGTGACCTTTGTACCGGCTGTAACCTCTGTGTGGATCCATGCCCGACGCAGTGTATTGAACTGCGTCCGGTGGAAACCACCACCGCCAGCTGGAAATGGGATCTGCAGGCCATTCCCGTGCGCATCATTCCCGTGGAACAACATGCTTAAGTTATTTTCTGCTTTTCGCAAAGACAAACTGTGGGATTTCCACGGCGGTATTCATCCGCCGGAAATGAAGACACAGTCCAGTCGTACACCGCTGCGCCAGCTTCCGCTGGCGACGCGTTTTGTTATTCCTTTAAAACAGCATATCGGCGCTGAGGGCGAATTGTGCGTCAGCGTGGGCGATAGCGTGCTCCGTGGTCAACCGCTGACCCGTGGTCGCGGGCGTATGTTGCCGGTTCACGCGCCGACTTCAGGTAAAATTGTCGCCATAGCCCCCCACTCTACCGCACACCCCTCTGCGCTGCCTGAACTGAGCGTCATTATTGAGGCGGACGGTGAAGATCGCTGGATTGAACGCGACGGCTGGAGCGATTACCGCTCGCGCGATCGCAACGCGCTGATTGAGCGTATTCACCAGTTTGGCGTTGCCGGACTGGGCGGCGCTGGTTTCCCGACCGGCGCGAAGCTGAAAAGTGGCGGCGATCTTATTGAGACATTGATTATCAATGCCGCCGAATGCGAACCCTATATCACCGCTGATGATCGCCTGATGCAGGATTGCGCCGCGCAAATAGTTGAAGGCGTGCGCATCCTGATGCATATTCTGCAACCCCGTCAGGTGCTGATCGGTATTGAAGATAACAAACCGCAGGCTATCTCCATGCTGCGTGCGGTGCTGGCGGGTTCGCATGACATCCAACTGCGCGTCATCCCGACCAAATACCCGTCCGGCGGTGCAAAACAACTGACGCAAATTCTGACCGGCAAGCAGGTTCCTCACGGCGGTCGTTCATCCGATATTGGTGTGCTGATGCAAAACGTCGGCACCGCTTATGCCATTAAGCGCGCCATTATTGACGGCGAACCCCTCACCGAACGTGTAGTGACTTTGACCGGGGAGAGCGTGAGCAAGCCAGGAAACGTCTGGGCACGGCTGGGAACACCGGTGCGTCATTTACTCGAACACGCGGGCTTTTGTCCGTCCGCTGAACAACTGGTTATCATGGGTGGACCATTGATGGGCTTTACCCTGCCCTGGCTTGATGTCCCTGTGGTCAAAATTACCAACTGCCTGTTGGCCCCTTCCGCCAGTGAAATGGGTGAGCAACAGGAAGAGAAAGGCTGTATTCGTTGCAGCGCCTGTGCGGATGCCTGTCCGGCGGACCTGCTGCCGCAGCAGCTTTACTGGTTCAGTAAAGGCCAGCAGCATGACAAAGCCACTGCGCACAACCTGTCAGACTGCATTGAATGCGGCGCCTGTGCGTGGGTCTGTCCGAGTAATATCCCACTGGTGCAATATTTCCGTCAGGAAAAAGCCGAGATTTACGCTATCGCGCAGGAAGAAAAGCGCAACGCCGAAGCGAAAGCACGCTTTGAGGCACGCCAGGCCCGTCTGGAGCGGGAAAAAGCCGCACGCGCTGAGCGCCACAAAAAAGCGGCCGTTCAACCCGCCGCAAAAGATCAGCAGGCCATTGACGCGGCTCTCGCTCGCGTGCGTGAAAAACAGGCCACCAGCACGCAACCCATCGTGGTTGAGGCCGGAAGCGTGCCAGATAACAGTGAGGTGATTGCCGCCCGCGAGGCGCGTAAGGCGCAGGCGCGCGCGCGTCAGGCAGAAAAAGCGCAGCAACAAGATGTGCCGGAGAGCGCATCTGTCGTCAGCGAAACTGTCGATCCGCGTAAAGCCGCCGTGGAAGCGGCAATTGCACGTGCTAAAGCCCGCAAAGCAGCAACCTCAGATACGCAGGCGGCTCCTACTAACGCCGAACCTGTCGATCCGCGCAAGGCAGCCGTCGAAGCGGCTATTGCCCGCGCGAAGGCTAAAAAATTACAGCAGCAGGCCGCACCGGCCCCTGCCGCTAATGACGATCCCCGAAAGGCGGCAGTAGCGGCAGCTATCGCCCGGGTTCAGGCAAAAAAAGCCGCTCAGCAAGCAGTTAACGAGGATTAAATGGTTTTCAGAATTGCCAGTTCCCCTTACACCCATAACCAGCGTCAGACATCGCGTATTATGTTGCTGGTCGTGCTTGCGACTGTGCCTGGTATCGCAGCGCAACTCTGGTTCTTCGGCTGGGGAACGTTGTTGCAGATTATCCTTGCCGGCGTGAGTGCGCTGGCGGCGGAAGCGCTGGTATTGCGGCTGCGTAAGCAGCATGTGGGGGCCATCCTCGCAGATAATTCCGCCCTGTTGACAGGTTTACTGTTGGCGGTCAGCATTCCGCCGTTCGCCCCGTGGTGGATGGTGGTCCTGGGTACGGTGTTCGCGGTCATTATTGCCAAGCAACTCTATGGCGGCCTTGGGCATAACCCGTTTAACCCGGCAATGATCGGTTATGTCGTCCTGCTGATTTCCTTCCCGGTACAGATGACCAGTTGGTTACCGCCTTTTGAGATAGCCAAAACGCTTCCAGGCCTGATGGACGCCGTGCAAATCATCTTCACCGGACATGCCGCTACCGGCCACACAATGGACAGTCTGCGGATGGGGATTGATGGCATCAGCCAGGCCACGCCGCTTGATACCTTCAAAACATCGCTGCATGCCGGTCACCCGGTTGATGAGATCCTCAAATCGTCGATTTACAGCGGCGTGCTCGCGGGCGCAGGCTGGCAGTGGGTCAATCTGGGTTATCTGTTGGGCGGTCTCTTCCTGCTGTGGCAGAAAACTATTCGCTGGCATATCCCCGTAGCCTTCCTCGTTTCGCTGACGGTATGTTCGACGCTGGGCTGGATTTTTTCACCGCAAAGTCTGGCGTCGCCGCAACTGCATCTGCTCTCAGGTGCCACCATGTTGGGCGCGTTTTTTATTTTGACTGACCCGGTGACCGCGTCCACCACCAACAAAGGTCGTCTGATTTTCGGTGCCCTTGCAGGGTTGCTGGTCTGGCTTATCCGTAGCTTTGGCGGTTATCCGGATGGCGTGGCGTTCGCCGTGCTACTGGCAAACATTACCGTGCCATTGATTGATTACTTCACACGCCCGCGCGTGTACGGCCATCGTTAAGGAGTCGCCATGCTAGATACCATGCGTAAATACGGCATGACGTTGACGCTGTTCGCGGCGGCTTCAACCGGAATGACGGCAGCCATTCACCTGTTGACCAAATCCACCATTGCCGATCAGGCGGTACAGCAGCAAAAGGCGTTGTTTGGCCAGGTATTGCCTGCCGACATCTATAATAACGCCTTGCAGGAGAGCTGTTACGTGGTCGAAGCACCCGCGCTGGGGAAAGGCAAACATAAAGTCTATATCGCCCGTAAAGACGATACGCCGGTCGCTGCGGTTATTGAAGCGACCGCACCAGATGGCTATTCCGGCGTTATTCAACTGCTGGTAGGCGCCGATTTTAACGGTACTATTCTCGGCACCCGTGTGACCGAACATCACGAAACACCGGGACTGGGTGACAAAATAGAGCTGCGTGTTTCTGACTGGATCACCCATTTCGCCGGCAAGAAAATCGCAGGCGCCAGCGATCCGCACTGGGCCGTGAAAAAAGATGGTGGCGATTTTGATCAGTTTACCGGTGCGACCATCACTCCGCGAGCAGTGGTCAATGCGGTGAAACGCGCCGGGCTGTACGCGTCAACACTACCCACGCAACTTTCCAGTTTACCGGGCTGTGGAGAGTAACCATGAGCGAAATTAAAGACATTATTGTCCAGGGGCTGTGGAAGAATAACTCCGCGCTGGTTCAGTTATTAGGTATGTGTCCCCTGCTGGCTGTGACCTCTACGGCAACCAACGCGCTGGGCCTTGGCCTTGCCACTACGCTTGTACTGACGCTGACCAACTTTACGATTTCGCTGGTACGTCACTGGACGCCGTCTGAAATCCGTATTCCTATTTACGTGATGATCATCGCCTCCGTTGTGAGCATCGTCCAGATGCTGATTAACGCTTATGCCTATGGTTTGTATCAGTCACTCGGCATCTTCATTCCGTTGATTGTCACCAACTGTATTGTGGTGGGACGTGCCGAGGCTTTCGCGGCAAAAAAAGGGCCAGGATTGTCTGCCCTTGACGGTTTTTCCATCGGCATGGGGGCTACCTGTACCATGTTTACACTCGGTTCGATTCGTGAAATCCTCGGCAACGGAACCTTGTTTGATGGCGCGGATGGCTTACTCGGCAACTGGGCGAAAGTCTTGCGTATTGAAGTGTTCCACACCGACTCGTCTTTCCTGCTGGCCATGCTGCCGCCGGGGGCCTTTATCGGTCTTGGCATGCTGCTGGCAATCAAATATCTGATTGACGAGAGAACGAAGAAACGTCGTGCGGCGACCGTTGCCGACGACACTGCCCACACGGTGCCCGGGAAGGCCTGATGAACAAAACAAAGCGGCGGGAGATCCTCACCCGCCTGCGGGATGCAAATCCGCACCCGACCACAGAGCTTAACTTTAACTCACCCTTTGAACTGTTGATTGCGGTACTGCTTTCTGCGCAGGCAACCGACGTTAGCGTGAATAAGGCAACAGCCCTGCTCTATCCGGTTGCAAATACCCCGCACGCCATGCTTGAGCTGGGGGTCGAGGGCGTTAAATCCTATATTAAGACCATTGGCCTGTTTAATACCAAAGCGGAAAACGTCATTAAGACCTGCCGTATTCTGGTGGAAAAACACGGCGGCGAGGTGCCGGAAGATCGTGCGGCGCTGGAAGCGCTACCGGGTGTCGGACGTAAAACGGCGAATGTGGTACTGAATACGGCGTTTGGCTGGCCGACCATTGCTGTTGATACGCATATTTTTCGCGTCTGTAACCGCACCCACTTCGCGCCGGGGAAAAACGTCGAGCAGGTTGAAGAAAAATTGCTCAACGTTGTCCCGGCGGAATTTAAGGTCGATTGCCATCACTGGCTGATTTTGCATGGCCGCTATACCTGCATTGCCCGTAAGCCACGCTGCGGCTCCTGCATTATTGAAGATCTGTGCGAATTCGAAAGCAAAACCGAACTCTGAATTCGCCTTTGTTCAGAACGGTCTGAAGACGACCAGCAAAATGATGACCGCCACGGCCACGATAACGAAGGTCGTGGCGCGTGATACCATTCCCGGTACTTTCGCGATTTCACCGCCAGCGAGACGACGCAAGGTTGCAGATAACATTCCATGAATGCCTGACAGCAACACCACCACAACCAGTTTGAGAATCAGCCACAGATGCGGCATCTGGCCGTGTGCCACCACCATCGCCAGCCCCATAACCCACAGCACAATCATCGCAGGCGTCGTCACCTTACGACTCCAGCTGCGCACAAATGCCGCCAGAGCGGTCGCCGCTGGTGCATTTTTCCCGCCTGCCTGTGCGCACCAGGCCGCAGCCGTCGCCATCACAAAAATTCCACCCATCCAGATTACCGCCGCGATGATATGTAATGCGTTAAGCCACGAATGCACGTTCATGAAAGGACTCCGAAGATTTGCGAAAAGAAGTTGGACAGTATCGCGTAACACTGCCATCGACTTGCTCATTTAAAGGAAAAAATTCGTGAAAACATTGATCTACTGCATTCTGATGCACATGGCAATAGGCGGGAATTATTGGTTGTGCGGTTAATGTCTTGTCATAAGTAAAAAAGCATACCTGCATTGTTTCCCTGATAACGCGCTTTATACCGTGCAACTCGCTTTTTAATCATATTATCTGTTGCTTATTAGCTTTTAATCAGAGGCAATGTTTTTTTATGCAAAAAAAATTCTACAGCAATGTGATTTTTATCACATTGCTGCGCAGGTGTTAAAAAAAGGATCTTTGGCTTCATGAAAATCTGGTGAGCGAGGGGGATGCAGGGATCAAACCAACACATAAGACCATTAATTATAATCAGACCAGGCTGATAAACTACCATTACCGCTTTACAGCAGAATATATCACCTTCCAGGAAATCTCACCGCCCATCATCAGTGAAAAAAACTGCCATTAATTGACATGCAAAATTTAACTCTGAATAACATTTCTTCCGCTGGATTATAATATCGTTAAAGATAAATGTAACAGATCATTACAAAAGCCTTGCCTCGAATCCCAGGATCAGGAACATTACCCGCCGTTTTCCCTCCCGCAATAATTATAAGCGCGATGAATACTGGGCATCGCGTCTCGAATCACCCCGTTAATATGGGATGTAAAAAAAGAGGTATATGTGTCAACTGCAAACAAACCAACTGAAAGCGTGAGTCTGAACGCTTTCAAACAACCTAAAGCGTTCTATTTGATCTTCTCCATCGAGCTGTGGGAGCGTTTCGGCTTCTATGGCCTGCAGGGGATCATGGCTGTTTACCTGGTAAAACAACTGGGTATGTCCGAAGCGGACTCAATTACACTGTTTTCATCTTTTAGCGCTCTGGTTTACGGTCTTGTCGCTATTGGCGGCTGGCTGGGTGATAAAGTCCTGGGGACAAAGCGCGTTATCATGCTGGGTGCCATTGTACTCGCCATCGGTTACGCACTGGTTGCATGGTCTGGTCACGATGCCGGTATCGTGTATATGGGTATGGCGGCGATTGCAGTCGGTAATGGTCTGTTTAAAGCCAACCCGTCTTCCCTGCTCTCTACCTGCTACGCAAAAGATGACCCGCGTCTCGACGGCGCATTCACTATGTACTACATGTCCGTCAACGTAGGTTCGTTCTTCTCGATGCTCGCTACGCCGTGGCTGGCCGCACAGTTTGGCTGGAGCACCGCATTTGCCCTGAGCGTCGTCGGCCTGCTGATCACCATCGTGAACTTCGCGTTCTGCAAACGTTGGGTGAAAAACTACGGCTCTAAACCTGACTTCGAACCGGTTCGTATGGGCTACCTGCTGGCAACCATCGTCGGCGTCGCGATCCTTATTACTATTGCCACCTGGCTGCTGCATAACCAGGGCATCGCACGTATGGTTCTGGGTGTGGTTGCGCTGTGCATCGTATGCATTTTCGCAAAAGAGACTTTTGCTCTGCAGGGTGCGGCACGCCGTAAAATGATCGTCGCCTTCATCCTGATGTTGCAGGCCATTGTCTTCTTCATTCTGTACAGCCAGATGCCGACGTCTCTGAACTTCTTCGCCATTCGTAACGTTGAACATACCCTGCTGGGTATCACGTTCGAACCGGAACAGTTCCAGGCACTGAACCCGTTCTGGATCATCATTGGTAGTCCGATCCTGGCCGCTATCTATAACAAAATGGGCGATACCCTGCCGATGCCGTACAAATTTGCCATCGGTATGGTGCTGTGCTCCGGTGCGTTTCTGATCCTGCCGCTGGGCGCGAAATTCGCCTCTGATGCCGGTATCGTCTCGGTAAGCTGGTTGGTTGCGAGCTACGGGCTGCAGAGTATCGGTGAGCTGATGATTTCTGGTCTGGGCCTCGCCATGGTGGCACAGCTCGTTCCACAGCGTCTGATGGGCTTTATCATGGGTAGCTGGTTCCTGACGACCGCCGGCGCGAATATTATCGCAGGCTACGTCGCTAATCAGATGGCTATCCCGGAGAACGTCACCGACCCGTTGATGTCACTTGACGTCTACGGTCACGTATTCCTGCAAATCGGTATTGTGACGGCTGTTATCGCCGCGCTGATGATTCTCACCGCGCCGAAACTGAACCGCATGACCCAGAGCGGTGATAAAGACGCGAAAGTATCGGAAACCGCAACAGCATAAGACTGCGCAGAGTTTCAGCAGAAAGCCGTTAACGCACGTTAACGGCTTTTTTTTTATGCCTGCTGGTAATAACCTAAGACCGATTTCAACCCACGGAGTGAAGAATGAAACTGTTTTATAAACCCGGCGCCTGCTCACTGGCTTCCCATATTGTTCTGCGCGAAGCAGGTAAAGCGTTTGAACTGGCGCGCGTGGATTTGGCAAAAAAATGTCTGGAGAACGGCGACGACTTTTTGGCTATCAACCCGAAAGGCCAGATCCCGGCCCTGGCCATTGATGCCAACACCCTGTTAACCGAAGGCGTTGCGATCATGCAGTATGTGGCTGACAGCGCGCCCAAAAGCAACCTGCTACCGCCGGTAGGTTTCCTGAGCCGGTACAAGACCCTGGAGTGGCTGAATTTCGTGGCAACGGAACTGCATAAAGGATTTACTCCGCTGTTTCGCCCGGATACACCGGAAGCGTTCAAACCGACCGCCCGCGCCCTGCTGGAAAAGAAACTGGAGTATGTTGACGCGGCGCTGGCAAACCAACAGTGGATTAATGGTGAAGCCTTTTCCATTGCCGATGCATACCTGTTCACCGTACTGCGCTGGGCGGTAGCGGTGAAACTGAACTTCCCGCAGGCCGGTCATATTGCCGCCTATATGCAACGAGTCGCCTCTCGCCCGGCGGTTGCCGCAGCGATGGCAGCAGAAGGAATTTAATTTCCTGCTTTTTTGCCGTAAAAAAAGGAGTGGTTTCCCACTCCTTTTCGTTTATCACTTATTTGACTTATTTCCAGCACACCAGGCAATAGTTCTTCTTACCGCGGCGTAACAACGTATAGCGACCAAAGAGAATGTCGGTTTCCTGGAAGAAATATTCCGGGTCAGACTGTTTTTCACCGTTGATGGTGACCGCATTGGAGGCGATAGTTTTACGCGCCTGACCACGAGACGGCTGCAGCTCTGAATCCACCAGCGCCTGCATCAGATCCGCCCCTTTTTCCATCTCGATCATCGGCACTCCGTCCTGCGCCAGTTGCTCGAAATCAGCCTCACTGAGATCGCTCAGGTTGCCGTTAAACAGGCTCTCGGTAATGCGTTTTGCCGCCACCAGACCTTCTTCGCCATGGACCAGTTTAGTCACCTGTTCAGCCAGCACATACTGGGCCCGCGGGGCTTTGCCGCTGTTCTTGTCTTCTTCTTCCAGGGCATTGATCTCTTCAATGTCCATAAAGGTGAAGAATTTCAGGAAGCGATAAACGTCGGCATCCGCAGTGTTGATCCAGAACTGGTAGAATTTGTACGGGCTGGTTTTCTTCGGATCAAGCCAGACAGCACCACCTTCGGTTTTACCAAACTTCGTGCCATCTGCCTTGGTGATCAGCGGAACGGTCAAACCAAAGACCTGGTTCTGATGCAGGCGACGGGTCAGATCGATACCTGATGTGATGTTGCCCCACTGGTCAGAACCACCGATTTGCAGCGCTACGCCGTGCAGTTTATTCAGGCAGGCAAAGTCATAACCCTGCAGCAGGTTGTAGGAAAACTCGGTAAACGAAATCCCCTGATCGTCGCGGTTCAGACGCTGCTTGACCGCTTCTTTGTTGATCATCTGGTTAACGGAGAAGTGCTTGCCAATATCGCGCAGGAACGTCAGCACGTTCATACTGCCGAACCAGTCGTAGTTGTTGGCCGCAATGGCTGAGTTTTCGCCACAGTCAAAATCGAGGAACGGCGCCACCTGTTTGCGGATTTTATCTACCCACTCCTGCACCGTATCTTCGGTATTCAGTTTACGCTCCGCGGCTTTGAAACTCGGGTCGCCAATCAGACCCGTTGCGCCGCCCACCAGCGCGACAGGTTTATGCCCGGCCTGCTGGAAGCGTTTCAGGCATAACAATGGAACAAGATGCCCCAAATGCAAGCTGTCAGCGGTGGGATCGAAGCCGCAATAGAGCGCGATCGGGCCTTGCGCCAGTCGCTCTGCTAACGCTTCCTCGTCCGTCACCTGGGCTACCAGCCCGCGCTCTTGCAATTGTTTAATCAAGTTATTGCTTGCCATCAAATTCTCCATTTAAAACGACTGCACCTCTGCCGGTACACGACTTTTCGCCAGTTGCGAAAGTTACATAGAATAAAGCGCCGGATGCAGGAGCACCAGCGCTTAGCGCAACATTTTTCAGGGTTTACGGCGCGAGGCGATCAATTTTCCATGCGTCGTTTTCACGCTGGTATAAAAAACGATCGTGGAGGCGGTGCGCGCCTCCCTGCCAGAACTCCATCTGCTCGATGCTGACACGATAGCCGCCCCAGAAACTGGGTAACGGAACTTCGCCCTGCTGGAATTTCTGCTTGAGTTCAAGGAACTTGCTTTCGAGAATACCGCGCGCGGAGATACGGCTCGATTGCTGCGAGACCCATGCGCCAATCTGGCTGTCGCGCGGTCGACTGTGGAAATACTTCACTACTTCCAGGGTAGAAAGACGCTCAGCTTTACCGATCACCATGACCTGGCGCTCCAGCATGTGCCATGGAAACAGTAAACTGATGGCCGGATTTTTCTCGATCTGGTGGGCTTTGCGGCTACCCAGGTTGGTGTAAAACACCAGCCCTTTCTCGTCATAGTGCTTGAGCAACACAATACGCTGATAAGGCTGGCCGGTTTCATCAACAGTCGCCACAACCATCGCGGTCGGGTCGGCGAGTTTAGCTTCGCACGCCTGACCAAGCCAGCGCTCAAACAGCGGCAACGGTTCGGTGGGGAGATCGGCGCGGCGCAGGCCGCCTTTGGTGTATTCGCGGCGTAAATGCGCGATTTGCTGCAATTGATCGTTATCAGACATGGCGTTAGCAAGATGAATTATCAGGTGGGGCTATTGTGCCCCCCCCTTGCGAAAATCTCAACGCCGCGGGTTTTGTAACTGGCAGTTA
The DNA here is from genome assembly GCA_901456055.1 of Phytobacter ursingii. Classification (GTDB taxonomy): domain Bacteria; phylum Pseudomonadota; class Gammaproteobacteria; order Enterobacterales; family Enterobacteriaceae; genus Phytobacter; species Phytobacter ursingii. The sequence continues at coordinate 567,621 of CABDWT010000016.1, read as the reverse complement.
TTCAGTACGATGCGGTCACGCTTATAGACCGTAGCGCTATCCCCCTTCGACCAGAAAACGTAAATACCGTCAGTATAACGAGCCCCCGATGCCGACAGACCTTGCTTAAGGATTAGCGGCGTATTGTCATAGATAAAGCTCACTTCCTGGCGAGGATGGTTTAATTTCACCGTAAGCGGCTTTTCATCACACTGATAGTTAAGCGTATCCGTATTCATGCGCTCAACAAACTGGTTGTAGTAACTACACCCGGCGAGAAGCGCGGGCAGGCAGGCGACTAACACTCTTTTCATTAGGTTTTCCCGAGACTGTCCTGGTCATGGAGGACGCGAATAACGTCCCCCTTAAACAACGGAGTCTAACGGTACGCAACCCGGGTGAAAGTCAGTTAACTCTGATTCTGTCGCGGATTAGCCGGATAAATAGCCCCCAGCACAGTGGCCTGCGATGCGCCCGTGACCGAGGGTAAATTGCCTGGTAACCCCGCCAACGTACGCCAGGCAAGCCAGGCAAAGGCCAGAGCTTCCATATCATCGCCGCTGATTCCCGCCTCATCCGTCGTGGTTACCTCAGTGCCCGGCAACAGCGCGGACAGACGCGCCATCAACAGCGGATTGCGACTTCCCCCGCCACAGACCAGCAAACGCTCGCAGCCGCCGCACAGCAGCACCTGTTCAGAAATCGTCACCGCCGTCAGTTCAACCAACGTGGTTTCGACATCGCGCGGGTCCAGCGCCGGGAAAGCGGTTAACTGGCGCTCAAGCCAGCCAAAGTTAAAGTATTCGCGCCCGGTACTTTTCGGCGCGGGGGCAGCAAAATAGGGATCACTGAGCATAGTTTGCAGCAGCGGTAAAACGACTTTCCCGCCGCTCGCCCACCCGGCGTCTTTATCGTATGGCTTGCCAAGCTGACGCCAAATCCACGCATCTATCAGCATGTTTCCTGGCCCGGTGTCATACCCTCGAACCGATTTATCCGGGAAAAGTAGCGAGATATTGGCGATACCACCGATGTTCAGTACTATCCGGCGCTCAGTGGGGTGTGCCAGCAATGCCTGGTGAAACGCCGGGACCAGCGGCGCGCCCTGCCCGCCAAGCGCAATATCGCGGCGGCGGAAATCCCCGACAACGGTCACACCGGTTAATGCGGCGATTTGATTGTTATCACCAATTTGCAGGGTATGAGGCGCATCGCCGGTGGGTTCATGCCAGATAGTCTGACCGTGGCAGCCAATAGCCACGATATCTTTTGCACTGAGATGTTCTCGCTCCATCAACGCAAGGACGGCATCGGCAAAGAGCTTACCCAGGCGCGTATCCAGTTGCCCCAGTTGCGACAGGGTGAGCGGTTGGCCCTGACAGATGCTCAGAATAGCCTCTTTCAGCGGAATGGGCATCGGCCAGGTGAGGCTGGCCTGCTGGGCGACCATCTTGTCATCAATAGCGGCAAGCACGACATCTACGCCATCAAGGCTTGTTCCCGACATTACGCCAATATAGCGACCCGATTTCATACGCCTTCCTCGTTGTAGGGCTTTAGACGTTCACTCCACCATAAAGTGTTTTGTAAAGCTATCGATTACAAATACTTTTTAACAATCGAATCAGCGTTCGCGGCATGAAAAAATGCGCCATACACTTATAATCTGCTCGTTTAGGACCGGTTAAATCCATCACTGTTATTATTTTTGCTATGTTTTGGCAGAAGATGTGACCCGATGTGACTAAATGCCATATAATTTAACCATGACGGATGCTCAGCAGAGCATGTTTTGGTGAACAGGAGATTCATAGATGATGTTACGTGCACTGGCAGTTACGCTGGTTGGATTTACTCTGGCGGGTTGTGTTAATGACAATACTCTTTCGGGAGATGTCTATTCCGCCTCAGAAGCCAAACAAGTACAAAATGTCACTTACGGCACCATTGTCAACGTTCGTCAGGTACAGATCCAGGGCGGCGATGAAAACAACGTTGTCGGCGCTTTGGGTGGTGCGGTACTGGGTGGCTTCCTGGGTAACACCGTGGGTGGTGGTGCCGGGCGTTCACTGGCAACAGCGGCGGGTGCTGTTGCAGGTGGCGTAGCCGGTCAGAGCGTGCAGGGTGCGATGAATAAATCACAGGGTGTGGAACTGGAAATTCGTAAAGACGATGGCAGCAGCATTATGGTTGTGCAGAAACAGGGGAACTCCCGTTTCGTCGCAGGCCAGCGTGTCGCACTGGCAACCAATGGTCGTCAGGTTACCGTTTCCCCGCGTTAATCGCCTCTTCGCTTAAACAGGCGACGACGTAAACGTCGGGATAAAAAAAGCCTCGCAAACGCGAGGCTTTTTAATTACCGCTGAGCGTTAGTCTCGCGACTGCAGCTCATTGATGTTCTGTTCCAGCCTGGCAATCAGGCTTATCAACAAATCCAGCTCTTCCGGAGAAATACCCGAAAGAATTTCGCCCCGCGTTTGCTTAATCACCGTTTCCATTTCTTCGATGATCGGGTCAGCTTTTTCTGTCAATTTGATCCGTTTTGCACGGCGATCGTTGGCACAGGTCTGGCGAGAGATAAGCCCTTTCTCTTCCAGTTGGTCCAACGTACGCACCAGCGAAGGCTGCTCGATGCCGATCGCTTTTGCCAGTTGAATTTGCGACTGATCGGGAGGCAGCTGATGAATGTTATGCAGCGTGACCCAATGCGTTTGCGTCAATTCCAGAGGTTTCAGGCGATGGTCAATCAGAGCACGCCAGATGCGCACTAAGCGTGCCAGATCAGAACCTAATGGCGATTCCAATTTCATCTCCTTATAATTAGCTTGCTAAGTTATTATACTCATTTTAAAATAGTGTGCAGCATTTATATTGCTAAAACAAATGCATTGCTGCATTCACTGTGTTCGCCCATTCTTAACACCTCTGTCTGGCGGTCTGCGCCATCAAAATGAACCGGTGAATCTTTCTGTAAAGGACTAACGCTTGTGACGCTGACAATTCACTCCCCGGAATTTCCCCTGCAGGACCTGATCTTCGGCGCTTCGGTTTATTTTCCCCCTATCTTTAAGGCAGTACTGCTGGGATTTATGGTGTGGCTGGTTCTGCATCGCTTACTGCGTGACTGGATGTACGCAGGGGATATCTGGCATCCCATCCTGATGGATCTCTCACTGTTCGTGATCGCTATCAGTCTGTCTCTCGGCTTTTTGATCATGTGGTAACTATGCGCCTGAAATCACTTAAATACTTTTCGACGTTACTGGTTCTGGCCGTGGCACTCGCCGCTGGCTGGTGGTTATGGAATTTCTATATGCAGGCGCCCTGGACGCGCGACGGTAAAGTCCGCGCCGAGCAGGTCAGCATTACGCCGCAGGTGTCAGGAAGCATTACGGAGCTAAATATTAAGGATAACCAGTTGGTGAAAGCGGGCGATATCTTGTTCCGTATCGACGAAACACCGTACAAAATCGCTGTTCTAAATGCCCAGGCACAGCTGGCGCGGGCACAGACGGATTTGTCCAAAGCCAACAATGAAGCCAACCGTCGTCGCCATCTGTCGAAAAACTATATTTCGGCAGAAGATCTCGATACCGCCAATATTAACGTCAAGGCAATGCAGGCTAGCGTTAATGCAGCCGAAGCCGCCCTTGAACAGGCGCAGTGGCAGCTTTCGCAGACGCAGGTCAAAGCGCCCGTCGACGGCTGGATAACCAACCTTTCCACCCGCACAGGCAACTATGCCTCCGCCGGGCAACCGCTTTTTGCGCTGGTCGACAGCCACTCCTTTTACGTGGTGGGTTATTTTGAAGAGACAAAATTGCGGCATATTCATGAGGGCGCCGCGGCACAAATCGTTCTCTACAGCGGCAATATTACGTTACAGGGTCACGTTTCCAGTATCGGCCGGGCAATTTATGACCAGAGCGTGGAAACCGACAGCGGCCTGGTGGCGGACATCAAGCCGAACGTACCCTGGGTACGTCTGGCCCAGCGCGTGCCTGTTCGAATCCAGTTCGACGCCCTGCCTGCGGATGTGACCCTGGTCTCCGGGACCACATGCACGGTATCCATCGGCGGCGCGAAGTGAAAATCGCGCTTACCCTGCCCTGGCTTACCGCGACGCGCCCTCAGTGGCGGTACGCCATGCGCAACAGTATCGCGATGTGTCTGGCCCTCACCGTCGCCTATTATCTCAATCTTGATGAGCCTTACTGGGCAATGACGTCCGCCGCCGTGGTGAGTTTTCCGACCGTGGGCGGGGTAATCAGTAAAAGTTTGGGTCGCGTCGCGGGCAGTCTGCTGGGCGCGACGGCGGCGATGATCATTGCCGGGCATACGCTCAATGATCCCTGGCTATTCCTGTTCGCGATGGCCGCGTGGATAGGTTTCTGTACCTGGTCCTGTGCGCAGTTCAGTAATAACGTCGCTTACGCCTTCCAGCTTGCGGGCTACACCGCAGCGATTATTGCCTTTCCGGTGGTCAATATTACGGACACGACACAATTGTGGGATATCGCCCAGGCCCGCGTCTGTGAAGTGCTGTTGGGGATCGGATGTGGCGGCATGATGATGATGATTATGCCGAGTACATCTGACGGTACCGCGTTACTTAGCGCGCTGAAAAAGATGCACACACGTCTACTCGAACATGCCAGCCTGCTCTGGCAACAGGAGACAACTGACGCCATTCGCACGGCTCATGAAAGTGTTATCGGCCAGATACTGACCATGAATTTGCTGCGCATTCAGGCCTTCTGGAGCCACTATCGTTTTCGGCGTCAGAACCGACTTCTCAACCACCTGCTCCATCAGCAGTTACGTCTGACCAGCGTTATCTCGAGCCTGCGCCGACTGCTCCTGAACTGGCCGCATCCACCGGATAATACGCGGGCTATACTCGAAGCCTTGCTGGCAGAACTTGCCCGGCCCGACGCGCACGGTTATAGCGTGGCGCGCATTATTGCTCCCCTGGCCCCGAAAGATGATTACGATTACCGGCATCGCGCCTTCTGGCACCGCTTGCGATATTTTTGCCGCCTGTACCTTGCCAGCAGCCGCTGGCTGGCACGCCTGGAAAAGGCTACCCCGATAACCGAGTTTTCGCTCCCCCGAAGCCGTGCGCTGGCACGCTTTACCGATCACGCCGAAGCGCTATGGAGCGGAATACGCACCTTCTGCGCCCTGAGTCTGGTGGGGGCATGGACCATCACCAGTCAGTGGGAGTACGGTGATGCGGCGCTGACGCTTGCCGCCATCAGTTGCGTATTGTATTCAGTTTCTCCCGCCCCGTTTAATTCATTGACGCTGCTTCTGCGCACTCTCGCGTTGCTTACGTTATTCAGTTTTGTCGTCAAGTTTGGCCTGATGGTACAGATCAGCGATTTATGGGTGTTCTTACTTTTTTTGCTGCCGCTATTAACCACAATGCAACTGCTCAAGCTACAAATGCCAAAGCTGGCGGGTCTGTGGGGGCAATTGATTGTTTTTATGGGATCGTTTATTTCGGTGACCAATCCCCCGGTCTATGACCTGGCAGATTTTTTAAATGACGATCTGGCGAAAATTCTCGGCGTAGGGCTGGCATGGCTGGCATTTGCCATTTTGCGCCCCGGCTCAGATGCGCGCAAAAGCCGCCGCCATATTCGTGCGCTTCGGCGAGGCTTTGTCGACCAGCTCAGCCGTCTTCCGACCATGAGCGAGCATGAATTCGAGTCTGTGGTTTATCACCATATCAGTCAGTTGAGTAACAGCAAAGACGCGCTTGCCCGCCGCTGGTTGCTACGCTGGGGGGTGGTGTTGCTCAACTGTTCGCACGTTGTCTGGCAACTGCGCGACTGGGAGGCACGCTCAGATCCGTTGTCGAAAGTGCGAGATCTTTGTCTGAGCCTGTTACGTGATGTGATGAGTGAACGTGGCGTACAACAGCGCCCGCTGGCAGTAACGCTTGGCGAACTGCAACGGATTTGTGATGCGCTGGCACGTCATCATCAGCCTGCCGCTCGGGAGCTGGCATCGCTTATCTGGCGATTATATTGCTCTTTATCGCAACTGGAGCAAGCCCCGGCAGCAGGCACTCTGGCGGATCCCGCTAGCGGATAACCCCACAGGCATAACGCGCCCCGCCGCCGCCCAGCGGTTTCGGCGAATCAGACATGTTATCGCCGCCAACGTGAATCATCAGGGCTTTATCTTTCACTTCACTGAGTTTTTTCAGGCGCGGCGCAACCACCGCGTCGGTCGCCTTACCATCATTGTTGACAACCAGTACGGGCAAATCACCTAAATGCCCCATCCCTTCCGGGCCTTCGTGTTTGCCGGTTTTATCCGGGTCGAGGTGGCCACCAGCCGCCTCGGCAGCCGAGGGTTTTCCCTCTTTCATCGCAGGTTCGCATGACCCTTTGGCATGAACATGAAAGCCATGCTCACCGGGCGGTAGCCCTTTCAGATCGGGCGTAAATTTCAGCCCTTTATCGGTTTCGCTGATTTTCACCGATCCGACCGACTGACCTGTCCCCTCGGCAGTGACGAGGTTCATCTTCACTTCGGTACTGGCCGCCTGCGCACCGGCGCAGACGAGCAGTGTCAACATTGCCAGACTAAAACGCTTCATATGACCTCCGTTTTTAGCTTTTGCCCTGTAAGTTTAAACCAGGGAAAAAGATTTGGCGGAAAGTCACTCAGATGTTCATCAGGGAACGTCGTAACCCAGGGCTGCTTTACGGATGCGGAACCACTGCTGGCGCGTCATCTCAAGGTTTGCCGCTTCCAGCGCAGAACGAACGCGTTCAATTTTTCCGGAACCGATAATCGGCAGCGGCTGCGACGGCAAACGCATCACCCAGGCATAGACGACCTGTTCAATACTCCGGGCATTCAACTCTTGCGCGACTTTCGCCAGTTCGTCACGCAGTGGCTGGAATGTCTCATCGTTGAACAGACGCCCACCACCCAGACATGACCATGCCATCGGTCGAATACGTAATTGCTGCAGCTGATCCAGCGTACCGTCCAATAAGAGCGGCTGGTGAACCGGAGAAATTTCTACCTGGTTGGTCGCAAGCGTAAACGGCAGACGCGACTGGAGCAGCGAGAACTGCGCCGGTGTAAAGTTCGATACGCCAAAATGGCTCACTTTGCCACTCTGGTGCAGATGCAGAAAGGCCTCAGCCACTTCATCGGCATCCATCAGCGGATCCGGGCGATGAATCAGCAGCAGGTCCAGACGTTCAGTCGCCAGATTCACCAGAGATTGCTCGGCGCTGGCAATAATGTGATCGCGGCTGGTGATGTAGTGGCCCAGCGCATTCCCGGCGCGCGCGGTGGTGGCAATGCCGCATTTTGAGACAATCTCCATGCGTTGACGCAGATGCGGAGCCAGCTTAAGGGCCTCGCCAAAAGCCGCCTCGCACTGGTAGCCGCCGTAGATATCCGCATGGTCGACGGTGGTGACGCCGAGATCCAGGTGCTCCTCAATAAAACTCACCAACTGGCGGGAAGACATATTCCAGTCCATCAGTCGCCAGTAACCCATGACAAAACGGGAGAACTCCGGCCCCTGCGGTGCAAGGGTAATTCTCTGAACCATAACCACTTCCTCAGCAATAATTTGCCATGAGTATACGCAATTATGGCGTCAAAACAGTGAAGGTTGCTCAGGTTCTTCAGGCGGCAGGGGTTTATTCGCCCGTAATTTGCGCAAAAAGCGCTGACGACACAGGCGAAGGACATCCTGCTTTTGCGCGTCGCTCATGGTTTGCCAGTTGAACCGCTCTTCGCGGCTGCGCATACAGCCACGGCAAAATCCCCGCTCATCTGACTGGCATATTCCCCGGCACGGGCTCTGGACGGGGAAAAACTCCAGTTGTTCTGGCACGCAACGCCTCCTGTGGTATTTGTCTCTCTTTATTGAAGACTGCGCGCGCGGAACCTGCAAGATTGAGAACGCATGTATTGCTACTTGCAATAGACCGATTGGTCTAGTAGATTGTGCCCATGAGCAGAAACACTGAACACGATACCCGCGAACACCTGCTGGAAACCGGCGAGCGCTTATGCATGCACCGCGGTTTTACTGGCATGGGATTGAGCGAATTACTGAAAACAGCGGAAGTGCCGAAAGGCTCTTTCTATCACTATTTTCGCTCAAAAGAGGCGTTCGGGGTTGCGATGCTCGAACGCCATTATGCCGGATATCACCAGCGTCTGGCAGACCATTTTGCCAGGGGCGCGGGAAACTATCGCGATCGCCTGCTCGCTTATTATCAGCAGACGCTGATCCAATTTTGCGAGCAGGGTATTATCAGCGGTTGCCTGACCGTCAAACTTTCTGCCGAGGTGTGTGACCTGTCAGAAACGATGCGTGAAGCCATGGACAAAGGTGCCAGCGGCATTATCACCTTACTGGCGCAGGCGCTGGAAAATGGCCGCCATGATAACTGTCTGACAATGGCAGGTGATGCGCTGACGCAGGCACAGGTACTCTATTCCCTGTGGCTGGGCGCGAATCTGCAGGCTAAGATTTCACGCAGTGCCGTGCCGCTGGAAAGCGCCCTGGCCCATGCGAAAACCATTATTGCAGCGCCTCTTTAACGGGCGTTTTTATTTACCCTATTACTAGTCGACCGGTCTATTCAGGAGAATGTATGTCCAGTAATTTGTTTACGCCGCTGAAAATTGGCGCGATTACCATCCCAAACCGCGTGCTGATGGCTCCGCTGACACGTCTGCGCAGCATTGAACCTGGCGATATCCCGACCCCGCTGATGGGCGAATACTACCGCCAGCGCGCCAGTTCCGGCCTTATCATCAGCGAAGCGACCCAAATCTCCGCACAGGCAAAAGGCTATGCCGGCGCGCCGGGCCTTCACAGCCAGGAACAAATTGCTGCATGGAAAAAAATCACCGACGGCGTACATGCTGAAAACGGCCGTATGGCGGTTCAGTTATGGCACACCGGGCGTATTTCACACACCAGCCTGCAGCCCGGCGGTCAGGCCCCTGTTGCCCCTTCGGCAATCAGTTCCGGCACCCGCACGTCCCTGCGTGACGCCAACGGCAACGCAACACGCGAAGACACGTCGATGCCGCGCGCGCTGGAAACCAGCGAAATTCCGGGCATCGTCAATGATTTCCGTCAGGCGGTCATCAACGCCCGTGAAGCAGGTTTTGATTTAGTCGAACTGCACTCTGCCCACGGCTATCTGTTGCACCAGTTCCTGTCACCGTCTGCCAACCAGCGTACCGATCAGTATGGCGGCAGCATCGAAAACCGCGCCCGCCTGGTGCTGGAAGTCGTCGATGCCGTCAGCGCCGCCTGGAGCGCGGATCGCATCGGTATTCGCGTCTCCCCTATCGGTTCTTTCCAGAACACCGATAATGGCCCGAATGAAGAAGAAGACGCGCTGTACTTTATCGAGGAACTGGGTAAACGCGGGATTGCCTATCTGCATATGTCCGAGCCAGACTGGGCAGGCGGCCAGCCTTATACCGAAGAATTCCGTCGCAAAGTGCGTGAACGTTTCCACGGTCCGATCATTGGCGCGGGCGCGTACACCGTTGAAAAAGCAGAAGATCTGATTGCGAAAGGTTTGATTGATGCCGTGGCCTTTGGTCGTGCTTACATCGCTAACCCGGACCTGGTTGAACGCCTGAAACGCAAAGCTGAACTGAACCCGCAACGCCCGGAAAGCTTCTATGGCGGTGGCGCGGAAGGTTATACCGACTACCCTTCTTTATAATCACTTCATTGATAGCGGCAGGGATCCGCCGCTATACTAAAACTCTGTTTCGAATGAAAATTCATTGACGCTTAAGAGGACATTATGCGCTTACTTCACACCATGCTGCGCGTTGGCGATCTGCAACGCTCCATCGATTTCTACACCAACGTGCTGGGCATGCAACTGCTGCGTACCAGCGAAAACCCGGAATATAAATATTCACTGGCTTTTGTGGGTTATGGCCCGGAAACCGATACTGCCGTTATCGAACTGACCTATAACTGGGGCGTAGATAAATATGATCTGGGCAACGCTTACGGTCATATCGCGCTTGAAGTGGATAATGCAGCAGAAGCCTGTGAGCGTATTCGTCAAAATGGCGGCAACGTGACACGTGAAGCAGGACCGGTAAAAGGCGGCACCACGGTTATCGCTTTTATTGAAGATCCGGACGGCTACAAAGTCGAATTGATTGAAGCCAAAGATGCCGGACGCGGTTTGGGCAATTAATGCTTTACGGGCGCCTCTGGTGCCCGCTGTTTTACATCCCTTCGTAAAATTTGCCATAATGCGCTGCCATTTTCCCTTAGCAAGAGACTCCGATGTCCGATAATGCCCAACTTACCGGTCTGTGCGACCGTTTTCGCGGTTTTTACCCTGTCGTGATTGATGTTGAAACCGCCGGGTTTAACGCCAAAACCGATGCACTGCTGGAGGTCGCTGCCATCACGCTGAAAATGGACGAGCAAGGCTGGATAATGCCTGACAGCACGCTGCATTTTCATGTTGAACCCTTTGAGGGGGCTAATCTGCAGCCGGAAGCGCTGGCGTTCAACGGCATAGACCCGAGCAACCCGCTACGGGGTGCCGTCAGTGAACACGATGCGCTACACGCGATTTTTAAGATGGTGCGTAAAGGTATTAAAGATATGAACTGTAATCGCGCCATTATGGTGGCCCATAACGCCACTTTCGATCACAGCTTTATGATGGCTGCCGCTGAGCGTGCATCGCTTAAGCGTAATCCGTTCCATCCATTCGTGACTTTCGATACCGCATCGTTAAGCGGACTGGCGCTGGGTCAAACGGTGCTCTCAAAAGCCTGCACCGCGGCCGGGATCAATTTTGACGCAACCCAGGCGCACTCCGCGCTGTACGACACTGAGCAGACCGCGCTGCTGTTTTGCGAGATAGTTAACCGCTGGAAACGTTTGGGCGGCTGGCCGCTCCCCATCGCAGATAGCGAGGCATAAAAAAAAGCGACCCGAAGGTCGCTTTTTTATTGCGGTGATTATTCCGCGTCCGGCTCTTCGGATTTGTACTTCGCCGCAGTCTCTTTGATCAACTGCTGCAGTTCGCCGCGCTGGTACATTTCAATCACGATGTCACACCCGCCTACCAGTTCGCCATCAACCCACAGCTGTGGGAAGGTGGGCCAGTTTGCATATTTCGGCAGCTCGGCGCGAATGTCCGGGTTCTGCAGAATATCAACGTAAGCAAAGCGTTCGCCACAAGCGGAAAGTGCCTGCACTGCCTGTGCGGAAAAGCCGCAGCTTGGCAGCTTCGGGGAGCCTTTCATATACAGGAGAATCGGGTTTTCAGCGATCTGGCGCTGGATTTTTTCAAGGGTAGAGCTCATTGTCTTGCTTCCTTCAACTTCTTTTCGGCAGATAGTCATCATTGTAACGGTTAAGGTGCGTAACCGAAAATAACATTTTGTTCACCACTCATTATTTTATCGTCTGTGGCGATAAGTTGCTTTCAAAATGTCATTTATCTCACGTTTTACCGCACGCAATAGTTCACTATTTGACCTTCCTCCAGGGGCAATTGGCGATTTTTTTTGCGCTTGCTAACGAAACACAGTTTTAGATGCAAAAACCCTATTAACTTTTCGGCTTTTTTTAGATTAGAATCGACGCGGTTCTAAATCATACGCAAGCATTATTGAATGCCTGCACTTATCAGGGGATTGCTCAGTGGCGCGAATTCATACAGCTTCGATCACGCTCTGTGCTTTGTTGTTCACCACGTTGACTTTCACGCCATTAGCGAGTGCTTCCGAGCAAACGCGAGGTTCGGCCGTGCATAAGACAACGCATCTGGCGAAAGCATCCGAGAGTAAGAAAAAAACCACCACAGAAAAAACATCAAAGAAAAGCAGTCGCACCGAAACAAAAACAACGGCTAAAGCCGGAAATAAGAAAGCAGCAGCGACGAAAAAAACGTCGACCAGCAGCAGTAAAACCACCAGTAAGAATTCCTCCCGTCACAGTAAACCCAGCACGAAACCCATCGCCGCTACTGCTATGACGGAAAAATGCACAAAGCGTAAAGGCCATAAGCCGCATTGTGTAAAAGTGAAAAGCAGCAAACCTGTTGCTCTTTCCGAAGCGCACAAAGTCCGTATCCAAAAAGTACAGAAAACTGCCATGTCCAAGCTGATGAATCAGATTGGCAAACCTTACCATTGGGGCGGCACCTCCCCGATGACCGGGTTTGATTGCAGTGGTCTGGTCTATTACGCCTATAAAGATCTGGTGAAATTCCGCATTCCCCGCACCGCGAACGAAATGTATCACCTGCGTGATGCGTCTCCGGTCAACGTTGCGGAACTGGAAAGCGGCGATCTGGTATTCTTCCGTACGCAGGGCCGTGGTACCGCTGACCACGTGGGTGTTTATGTCGGCAACGGCAAATTCATTCAGTCGCCACGCAGCGGCCAGGATATCCAGATTACCTCATTAAGCGAAGATTACTGGCAGCGTCATTATGTGGGTGCCCGCAGAATGGTTACGCCAAAAACCATCCGCTAATCTCTTACCTGCCGCTCAGGCGGCGGGTAACTCTCTCTTTTTTCTCCCCTTTCGATTTGCTACCCTATCCTTACACTCAATAAGGTTATTGAGTGCATTACAACAATAAGGAGTGAAGCAATGTCGTTCGAATTACCTGCATTACCGTATGCAAAAGACGCCCTGGCACCGCATATTTCTGCGGAAACGCTGGAGTACCATCACGGCAAACACCATCAGGCTTATGTCACCAATCTGAATAACCTGATCAAAGGCAGCCCGCTTGAAGGCAAAACGCTGGAAGAGATTATTCGTAGCTCTGAGGGCGGCGTGTTTAACAATGCAGCCCAGGTCTGGAACCACACCTTCTACTGGCATTGTCTGGCCCCGAACGCAGGCGGCGAACCTGTTGGCGCAGTGGCAGCTGCGATTGCCGACGCATTTGGCAGCTTTGCTGAGTTTAAAGCGAAATTCACCGATGCCGCAGTGAAGAACTTTGGTTCAGGCTGGACGTGGCTTGTGAAAAACGCCGATGGCAAACTGGCCATTGTTTCGACATCGAATGCCGGAACACCGCTGACCATCGACGCTACGCCGCTGCTCACTGTGGATGTGTGGGAACACGCCTACTACATTGACTACCGTAACGCCCGTCCAAACTATCTGGAGCATTTCTGGGCGCTGGTCAACTGGGAGTTTGTCGCGAAGAATCTCGCTGCATAATCATCAGGAGGGGAAACCCTCCTGTTTTTTTATTCCACCGCTGTGCAGGTACGCTCTGCATTCGTTCTACCGGAAAGCAACACCAGCAGTAGCGCCATCCCCGCGATAATCGCCCCGGTTACCGGCACGACGGTATATCCCAGCCCTCCCGAAATCACCGCGCCCCCTGCCGCTGCCCCCAGCGCATTGCCCAGGTTAAATGCACCGATATTGACAGATGATGACAGGCCCGGGGCTTCATGCGCCACGCGCATAACACGCATCTGCAACGGAGGCACCACCGCGAAGGTTGCCGCGCCCCAGATAACCATACTGATTGCCGCACCGATTTCACTGCGCGCCAGCCAGGGAATAGCAGCCATAATCACAATCAACAGCAGCAAGAAGCCTTTCAGGGTCGCCGTAACCGAGCGGTCGGCCAGCTTGCCGCCAAGGTAGTTACCGATGGAAAATCCAACGCCCACCAGTACCAGCATTGCGGTGATAAACGCAGGCGTGGCATCGGTAATACGGTGCAGTACCGGCGAAATGTAGGTATAAAGCGTGAACATCGCCCCGGCTCCCAGAACCGTCGTCAGCAACGCAGAAACCACCTGAGGACGCATTAATACTGCCAGTTCTTTGCGCACATCCGGACGTTCACCAGCGCGACCTTTCGGCAATGAAAAGTAGAGACTGACCATAGCAATGATACCCAGCCCCGCTGTGGCGAGGAACGACATGCGCCAGCCAATCGCCCCACCCAGCCAGGTTGCTGCAGGCACACCGCCAATATTGGCAATAGTCAGTCCCATAAACATAGTGGCTACTGCGCTGGCCTGTTTTTCTTTTGCCACCACGCTTGCGGCCACCACAGAACCAAGCCCAAAGAAAGCGCCATGGTTCAGGCTGGTTATGATCCGCGAGAGCATTAATGTTGTGTAATCAGGTGAAAGCGCCGACAGTACGTTTCCGAGGGTAAAAATCGCCATCAGAAATACCAGCGCATTACGTCGCCCACGATGTGAAAGCAGCAACGTCATTAACGGTGCGCCAACCATGACGCCAATGGCATAGGCGCTAATAAGCATACCCGCTGCCGGGATCGAGACATCCACGCCCTGGGCGATAACGGGGAGTAACCCCATGGGTGAAAATTCGGTCGTACCGATGCCGAAAGCGCCAATCGCCAGGGCAAGCAGTGGGAAATTGATCTTCATAAATAGACTCCGGAATTGCCGTGTCGACGCGCGACACCGTCACAGAAGTCAAAAGTATGACATTAATCACAAAAAACAGAAGTTAGCGAAATGGGAAAAGACTATTGCCAATTTGATGACAATCGGGGAGAGAGACGGGGGAAAGAGGACTCTCCCCCGGGATAAATCAATGCAGTGCGGCAGTCAGTCCGCCAGCAACAATCAGGGCAAGTACAATTACGGTAGTTACTAAAGAAAACTTCAGGTCGGTGCTCATCAATTTTTCTCCTTATTAATTCCCACACAAAAAGTGATGTAACGCATTTTTGCACAAATAAACGTAAAAATCTTGCAGGATTTAGAGTGATACACGTTTTAGCACTTCCCCTTTTGGCCAAGATCAGACAAAATTCGACGCTAAATTTATTAGCGTACCGGCCATTGACTCCCCTCCTGACGTCCAGTGTCTTTTTCCCGGCGTATTGCAATCCCTTCTATGGGTACAGGGTGATGGAAGGCAAACGTTTACCTTATGTATTATCAGGAGTTTACGATATGGTCTGGAGTAAGATCTGATGGCAACGATTAAAGACGTAGCGAAGCGAGCAAACGTTTCCACCACAACCGTATCACATGTAATTAACAAGACGCGTTTCGTTGCAGAAGAGACGCGTAACGCGGTCTGGGCAGCGATTAAAGAGTTACACTACTCTCCCAGCGCGGTTGCCCGCAGTTTGAAAGTTAATCACACCAAATCTATTGGCTTGCTGGCCACCAGTAGCGAAGCGGCTTATTTCGCCGAGATCATCGAAGCAGTTGAGAAAAATTGTTTCCAGAAAGGCTACACCCTTATTCTCGGCAATGCCTGGAACAACCTGGAAAAACAGCGCGCCTATCTGTCCATGATGGCGCAAAAACGTGTAGATGGCCTGCTGGTCATGTGTTCTGAATATCCGGAACCGCTACTCAGCATGCTGGAAGAGTATCGCCACATTCCTATGGTGGTAATGGACTGGGGTGAAGCAAAAGCCGATTTTACCGATACGGTAATCGATAATGCCTTTGCCGGCGGCTATATGGCTGGTCGTTACCTGATTGAACGGGGCCATCGCGAAATTGGCGTTATTCCAGGGCCATTAGAGCGCAACACGGGCGCGGGTCGTCTTAGCGGCTTTATGAAAGCGATGGAAGAGGCCCACATCACCGTACCGGAAAGCTGGATTGTGCAGGGTGATTTTGAGCCGGAGTCTGGCTATCGTGCAATGCAACAGATATTGACCCAGTCTTCTCGCCCGACCGCGGTGTTCTGCGGTGGTGACATTATGGCGATGGGCGCGTTGTGCGCGGCCGATGAAATGGGTCTGCGCGTGCCGCAGGATATTTCTGTGATCGGTTATGATAATGTGCGCAATTCACGTTTCTTTACCCCTTCACTGACGACTATCCACCAGCCGAAAGACTCGCTGGGTGAAACCGCGTTTAACATGCTGTTGGACCGCATAGTAAACAAGCGTGAAGAGTCGCAGTCTATTGAAGTGCATCCACGCCTGATTGAACGCCGCTCAGTTGCCGACGGTCCTTTCCGCGACTATCGCCGTTGATCCTGCCGGGAGCAGTTCATTCCTGCTCCCGCAGCCATTCCCTGTTCAGCGTTTCGCTGTCGCCCAGATAATCCAGTAACCAGCTCAGCGCCGGTGAAGCGTCATTCTGCTGCCAGGTCAGACAACAGGCGGCGTCCGGGAAAGGATTTTCCAGTGCCAGCGCAACCCACTCACCGCGATCAATCCACGGACGGGCGAAATGCGCAGGCACCATCCCGATACACAGCCCGGCAGACAAGCAGGCCGCAGATGATTCCCAGTCAGGCGCGACGACCCGCTTCTGATTATCCAAAAGCCAGGTGATGCGTTTAGGCAGCGAACGGGAGGTATCTTCGCGTACCAGCGATGGCCAGTTCCGTAACGTATCATCACTGAGCGGCGATGCCATCGCCGCCAGCGGATGATGGCGGGCGACCACGCATTTCCAGCTCAACATGCCCATATCGCGAAAGGTATAACGGCCCCCGACCGGGATCGCCTGGGTTGCGCCGATAGCCAGTTCAACACGTCCATCGGCCAGGGCATCCCACACACCATTAAACACCTCCTGGGAAACCAGCAGTTCGACATCGCTAAAATGGCGATAGAAATCGACAATCATCTGCCGCGTACGTTCCGGTTTAACGATGTTATCAACGGCGATGGATAACTGCCCCCGCCAGCCGTTGGCAATTTGCTGACACTGTTGACGGGTGATCTGCATTTTTTTGATAACAGAACGACCCTCTTTCAAAAACCACACGCCAGCGGGCGTCAATTCGACATCCCGATGACGTCGTTCAAACAACGGCACCGCCAGCCACTCTTCAAGTTGACGTACGGTATAGCTGACGGCAGAAGGCACACGATGTAGCTCCTGCGCCGCACCGCTAAAGCTGCCATTTCGGGCCACGGCATCAACCACTTCAAGGGAATATTCTGACCACATAATCTGCCTGCAAAAATTTTGAAACCACCGGACAAATATTAGCGTTTCACAAGCCGACTTGCACTCCTTAGACTCTGGAGCCCTGTTTACCTGCCACAAAAAGAGATCTGCCATGCAACCTGGAAAAGGATTTTTAGTCTGGCTCGCGGGCTTAAGCGTACTGGGCTTTCTGGCCACCGATATGTACCTGCCGGCGTTCGCCGACATTCAGCAAGATTTAAATACGTCTGCCGCCGCGGTCAGCGCGACGCTGAGTCTGTTCCTTGCCGGCTTTGCCGTTGCCCAACTGGTATGGGGTCCGCTGTCGGATCGCTATGGTCGTAAACCTGTTTTGCTCAGCGGACTGGCCATTTTCGCCGCCGGTTGCCTCGGCATGCTGTGGGTGCAGAACGCAGTCTGGTTGCTGGTACTGCGTTTTATCCAGGCCGTCGGCGTCTGTGCGGCTGCCGTGACCTGGCAGGCACTGGTGACGGATCATTATCCGGCGCAGCGAACAAATCGCATTTTTGCCACTATCATGCCGCTGGTGGGTTTATCCCCTGCCCTCGCGCCTCTGCTTGGCAGTTGGATTCTGGCGCACTTCTCCTGGCAGGCAATCTTCGCCACATTATTTATGATAACCGTCATATTGATGCTTCCGGCGCTGCGTCTGCGCCCTGGCGCGCAACTCCCTGCACAAACCACACAGGCGCTGACTTTCGCCGCGCTGTTGCGCGATAAAGCCTATCGCGGCAACGTGCTGATTTATGCCGCCTGCTCAGCCAGCTTTTTCGCCTGGCTTACCGGTTCACCGTTTATTCTTCATGAGATGGGATACGGCCCCGCTGTGATCGGTCTGAGTTATGTGCCGCAAACCATCGCCTTTCTGGTCGGGGGTTACGGCTGTCGCGCCGCATTGCAAAAATGGGATGGCGCCCGTTTATTACCGTGGTTGCTGCTGGCCTTCGCATTGAGCGTTGCGGCAACCTGGGGTGTGGGGCTATTGCCTGGCGCCTCGCTGACCGCCCTGTTGATCCCCTTCTGTCTGATGGCGATGGCAAATGGCGCCATTTATCCGATCGTGGTGGCTCAGGCGCTGCGTCCCTTCCCGCAGGCTACCGGCAGGGCGGCTGCCTTGCAGAATACACTGCAACTGGGGCTCTGTTTTGTTGCAAGCCTGGTGGTCTCGGGGTTCATTGCCCATCCTCTGCTCGCCACCACCAGCGTGATGCTGTCGACGGTCGTTCTGGTTGCTTTTGGCTACCGTATGCAACGCCAGGAATGTGAGAGTTATCATGCAGATGAGGTCAGTGAATCGTCTTCGCATGCGTAGTTTCACGAGCGACTATGTTACAGTTTAGTGATTAGCTTGCTAACAGTTTTCTGTTGTATCACCGGATTTTGAGGCCTATACTCTTTTCCGGCTAGTTACAAATACGATAAATATTATGTATTAACGGGAGCCGGAGTGCTCCCGTTCGACCATGGAAGGCCTTTCTGGCAAGGGTCATCTCCCTTCCTCTGTTCTACGTCGGATATCAGCCTCACGGCGCAAACCGTGAGATTTCTCACATACCTCAAAAAGCGTCTACGCTCTTTTAAGGTTCTGATCACTTGCTGGTGGTGGAGAAGTTATGAGTTCATCGTGTATAGAAGAGGTTAGCGTACGGGATGATAACTGGTTCCGTATCGCAAACGAGTTGCTGAGCCGCGCCGGTATCCAGGTAAATGGACCGTCGGCATCTGATATTCAGGTTAAAAACCCTGATTTTTTTAAACGCGTTTTGCAGGAGGGTTCGCTCGGGCTGGGGGAAAGTTATATGGACGGCTGGTGGGAATGTGACCGGCTGGACGTGTTTTTTACGAAAGTCTTGCGTGCCGGGCTGGAAAAACAGCTCCCTCGCCATTTGAAAGATACCCTGCGTATCGCCGGGGCAAGACTCTTTAACCTGCAATCCAAAAAACGCGCATGGATCGTCGGCAAAGAACATTACGACCTGGGCAACGATCTTTTTACCCGCATGCTGGACCCACAGATGCAATACTCTTGCGCCTACTGGAAAGAGGCTGAGCGCCTTGAAGACGCGCAAATTGCCAAACTACGCCTGATTTGCGAAAAACTGCAACTCAAGCCAGGGATGCGCGTGCTGGATATTGGCTGTGGCTGGGGCGGTCTGGCGCAATTTATGGCGCAGAATTACGCGGTCAGCGTCGTGGGTGTCACGATTTCTGCCGAACAACAAAAACTGGCGCAACAGCGGTGCATGGGGCTGGATGTCGATATTCGCCTGCAGGATTATCGCGATCTGAACGATCAGTTCGACCGCATCGTCTCTGTTGGTATGTTCGAGCATGTCGGTCCAAAAAATTACGACACGTACTTCACGGTCGTTGACCGTAATCTTAAACCGGATGGTCTTTTCCTGCTGCATACCATTGGCTCACGGCGCACCGATCATAATGTGGATCCGTGGATTGACCGCTATATCTTCCCCAATGGTTGCCTTCCGTCAGTACGGCAGATAGCGAATGCCAGTGAATCTCATTTCGTGATGGAAGACTGGCATAATTTCGGCGCAGACTACGATAAAACGTTGATGGCCTGGCATGAACGCTTCCTCGCCAGTTGGCCCGACATTGCCGATAACTATTCCGAACGGTTTAAACGTATGTTCAGTTACTACCTGAACGCCTGCGCAGGCGCTTTCCGTGCGCGGGATATTCAACTCTGGCAGGTGGTATTTAGCCGGGGTATTGAACACGGACTTCGCGTAGCACGCTAACAACCGACCCCGCTTTCGCGGGGTTTTTTCTTTCTGTCAGAACCGTGCAGCACTCAACCGACGCTTAGCCATTTTCTGATGGCATAAAAAAAGGAGAACACGTGCATATTCTCCTTATTACTATTTTTACGCACTTATTCGTCGTTACTGACCATGACTGCCGCCGCCTCTTTTGCCGCCAGCACACGCTCCACGGTATCAACAACCGCCTGCGTTTGCGGATCAATTTCGATGTTCACGCGATGGCCCAATTTTTTACTGCCAAGCGTGGTGCGCTGCAGGGTTTCCGGGATCAAATGCACGCAAAAACGCGTTGGCGTCACTTCGCCTACCGTCAGGCTGATGCCATCGATACCAATAAAACCTTTATAGAGGATGTATTTCATCAGCGCCGGATCCTGTACCTTAAACCAGATCTGACGGTTATTTTCGGAAGTCAGGATTTTAACGATTTCGGCGGTGGTCATAATATGACCCGACATTAAATGTCCGCCAATCTCATCACTGAATTTTGCCGCACGCTCAACGTTGACCGCGTCACCGACCGACAGCTCACCCAGATTAGTGATGCGCAGCGTCTCTTTCATCAAGTCAAAACTGATATGGCTGCCATTAATATCCGTGACCGTCAGACAGCAACCGTTGTTTGCGACAGAGGCTCCCGTCTCAAGCCCTTCCAGCATATGATCCGGTAGCTCGACGACGTGAGTACGGAAATTGGGCTTATCATCGATGGACACCAGTTTTGCCGTGCCCTGTACAATACCAGTAAACATGCCTACCACTCCTGTATGTCATTTACGGCACCGCCGTTTTCTAAACGCACAATAACAGGAGGAAAATCATGTTGCCAGCCTCGCAGGGCGGATGATGGCGACTGAGGTATAAAACCACAGGATCATCTCAATTCACTTTTTTACACAGCCAGATAGAGTGATAACCACATTCCGGATCCTCAAACTGCACATCAACAACGGTGAACCCATGTTGCGCCAGAATCTCACGGTATTCCTCGGGCGCCAGACTCGCGTGATATAGCGGCTCGCCTGCAAATGTCCCCATCGCGGTGCCATTCGACGTGCCGCTGGTGAACATCAATGCACTCCCCGGGTGGCTAAGTGCAGCAAACCGGGGAAACATGGCGCGTTGGTCATTCTGGGTCAGATGAAAAAAACTGTCCCAGGCTATCAGACCATCAAATGTCTCATCCATCGTCAAGTGCCGCATGTCCCGGTGGATCCAGCGTTGCGCCGGGAAATGCGTTTGCGCCTGCGCAATCATCGCCGCTGAGCCATCCACGCCCGTTAGCGTAAAGCCGCCAGCAATAAAATACTCAGCGATGGGTTTACCGTTCCCGCAGCCGATATCCAGAATATGCCCGCGCGGACAAAGTCGCTGTATAAACTTGTCCAGCCACTTTTTTTCGAACAGATGGCGAGGACGTAGCCTGGCGAACTCATCAGCATGCCTTTCGTAGAGCGAAAGAATGTGCTTTGCCGCGTGAGATTCCATGATGTTCTGCCTCTCTTTATAGATGTCTGACTCAGAGGGTAAGCGAACTGATGCGCCGCCTACCCTGCTAAAAACAGTGGGACGGTTAATGATCACTTGTCGTTAACGTGGCAAAAGCATGCAACAACCTGTAAGATTTGCCGGTAACCTCGATAGCAGAATAAAGAAACAACCGCTTCGCGTTAATATCCCGGCACTGACGGGAGACGACGATACTTTTCGGGCACACGATACCGTCCCCCGACACATTTTTCGCGCTGGTTTTCCCCGGCGACGTTCCTTTATTAACAACCGACCAGAGGGGCCCATGATAGCCCGAATGGTTTACTCAAACTGAAAAGCAAAATGAACAAGGATTTGATCGCAATGCTTAACGCTATGCTGGATTTCTGACCATCCCCGCAGTGTCCCGGACCAGAAGACACATCTATATTCTTTTTTAATGAATTGAACATTCATCGCATATAACAACTATACCAAGGTGTTTTCAGTGCAGAAGTACTTTACAGAAGCGCGCCAGTTGCTGGCTCTGGCTATCCCGGTGATCCTCGCGCAGATCGCCCAAACCGCAATGGGGTTCGTTGATACTGTCATGGCTGGCGGATACAGCGCCACCGATATGGCTGCCGTCGCGATTGGTACCTCTATCTGGCTGCCCGCCATCCTTTTTGGTCATGGATTGTTGCTGGCGTTGACTCCGACTGTTGCGCAACTTAACGGTTCCGGACGTCGCGAACGTATTGCGCACCAGGTACGTCAGGGCTTCTGGCTTGCCGCTGCGGTGTCGATCCTGATAATGATCGTGCTGTGGAACGCCGGTTATATTATTCACGCCATGCATGACATCGATCCGCAACTGGCGGATAAAGCCGTGGGTTATCTACGCGCCCTGCTGTGGGGCGCACCGGGCTATCTGTTCTTTCAGGTCGTACGTAATCAGTGTGAGGGGCTGGCGAAAACCAAACCCGGTATGGTGATGGGGTTCCTCGGCCTGCTGGTGAACATTCCTGTTAACTACGTCTTTATTTATGGTCACTTCGGCATGCCGGAGCTGGGTGGCGTTGGTTGCGGCGTGGCAACAGCATCGGTCTACTGGGTGATGTTTATTGCCATGCTCTCCTACGTGAAACGTGCGGGATCGCTGCGCGATATCCGCAGTGAAACGCACTCTGGCAAACCGGATCTGAGCGTACTGAAACGTCTGGTACAGCTTGGTCTGCCTATTGCGCTGGCGCTCTTTTTCGAAGTGACGCTGTTTGCCGTCGTGGCCCTGCTGGTGTCGCCGTTGGGCATTGTGGATGTCGCAGGGCACCAGATCGCCCTTAATTTTAGTTCGCTGATGTTTGTCTTGCCGATGTCGCTCGCCGCCGCCGTCACGATTCGTGTCGGCTTTCGCCTGGGACAAGGTTCCACGCTCGATGCGCAAACTGCCGCACATACCGGCCTTGGCGTGGGCGTGTGCATGGCGGTACTGACCGCTATCTTTACCGTTGCGCTGCGCGAACATATCGCGCTGCTTTATAACGATAATCCGGAGGTGGTGACGCTGGCCTCGCAATTGATGTTGCTGGCAGGTTTGTACCAAATATCCGATTCTATTCAGGTCATCGGCAGCGGGATTCTGCGCGGTTATAAAGATACACGCTCTATCTTCTTTATTACTTTTACCGCCTACTGGGTGCTGGGATTACCGTCAGGTTATGTACTGGCGTTAACCGATCTGGTGGTCGACCGGATGGGGCCGGCGGGCTTCTGGATGGGCTTTATCATCGGGCTGACCTCCGCCGCTATTTTGATGATGCTCAGAATGCGTTTCCTGCAGCGCCAGCCGTCGTCTATCATTTTGCAGCGCGCGGCGCGCTAATATCAGCATAGCCGTCATCAGGCGGCTACGTTTTCTTGCCAGGCGACGTGCTTTACATTCGCTTAGCCAGGCAAAGCATTCGGGTTAAACGAGAGAGATTCAGCAAAAGGAGTGCCGGATGGCTGGCATTGTTGCGTTAGTTTACTTTGTTGTGGGCTTTGTGGCTTTCACACGTAAAATCAAACTGTTTACCATTGCATCCAGTCTGCTTCTGTTTGCCGCGTTAAAGATTATTGCCGCCAGCCAGGTACTCACCTTTTTCTTTATCGCGCTTCTGGTCATCGCATTTTTCGTTTTACTGATGGTCAAATTTCCACGTGAAAATAAGAGTACTTTGTACTTCTCCTTTCCCTGTTGGCTCTTAATCGGTGCTGTACTCTTGCATCTGTTTTATCTTTCCTGAACATTTTTCATGCAGTCATATTGGATGCCACCCTTGCGCTGCGTGTTTTTGCATCATCAGAAATAACAGGAACGACAGAATGTGACGTATGGCCGATCGCGACGACAATCCTCCGGAAAGGCTTTTTGCTCAATCATTATCCTTTAACATCAGTGAAATATGCCGTTCATGTATAAAAGTTCCGCAGTCGGGTGGATTCCGGCAGAAAATCGCGATTTTCTTCTTGCCACATTACCAGGCTGCCGCTAATATTCGTCCCCGTTGTCAGGCACAACAATGCGTTCATAGCTCAGTTGGTTAGAGCACCACCTTGACATGGTGGGGGTCGTTGGTTCGAGTCCAATTGAACGCACCATCTCTTTAGTGCGTCCGTAGCTCAGTTGGTTAGAGCACCACCTTGACATGGTGGGGGTCGGTGGTTCGAGTCCACTCGGACGCACCATTCTCAGTCTTTTCTTTTGTTTTCTCGTCTGTTCATTTGCGCAACACCAGCATTTACCGTTTCGCTTACCACGTATTTTCGCTGTTTTATCTGTAAAAATGCAAATTACCCGCAGCTTAGCGTCTTCTTTCAAAGATATACGCGCAAAACGCCACAATACACTATTACTGGATCGTCATTAGCCATACTTTTCTTGCGGTTAACTGGAGATCCAAAATGCACCTCATCGTATTTTGCGACGGCACATGGAACACGCCGGATCAAATGGATAATGGAATTCCGGCTCCCACCAACGTTGTAAAATTGCGTAATGCCCTGGCCGTTACGCCTGAACAGCATGTGTATTATCACCCTGGTGTCGGCACCGATGGCGGGTGGTGGAATCGTGTTGTTGGCGGGGGAACCGGTGAAGGTCTGGATAATAACATTATGAGCGCCTATAACTGGCTGGCTCGTCATTACCAGCCCAATGCGGCCATCTGGTTGTTTGGCTTCAGTCGTGGAGCTTATACCGTCCGTAGCCTGTCTGGCATGATCTCCCGTTGCGGGTTACTGAACCCTGCAGGATTGAGTGAGCGCGATATCTGGTCTGCCGTCAGCGATATTTTTGCCCACTATCGCGATCCGACGAAGAAAGTCCCCGACTGGCCCGTATATGAAGGGGGAGTCGATCTGCCGATTCATTTCATTGGCGTTTGGGATACCGTCGGGGCGCTGGGCGTGCCGGACGATATGGTGATACTTAATCTTATCGACAATCCTGACAACTATCGTTTTCATAATACCGCGCTGAGCCACAACATTCTTCATGCACGG
Organism: Phytobacter ursingii; assembly: GCA_901456055.1. Classification (GTDB taxonomy): domain Bacteria; phylum Pseudomonadota; class Gammaproteobacteria; order Enterobacterales; family Enterobacteriaceae; genus Phytobacter; species Phytobacter ursingii. Next base: position 542,896 of record CABDWT010000016.1, on the reverse strand, counting down.
CACGCGATGGCTATTGATGAAAAAAGGCAAAGCTTTATCCCCACGCTATGGACCGATATCCCTGCCGGGGCGGATGTTATTCAGTTGTGGTTCCCTGGTGTCCATTCCGATATCGGTGGCGGCTATTCGCGCTGCGGCCTCTCCGACGGTGCGCTGGACTGGATGATAAAAGAAGCGCAGACGCTGGGATTACAATTCCGTGATGATGTACTGCAACAGATCAAACCTGACGCATTCGATCAATTGCATGATTCTGTAACCGGCGTCTTCGCGTCGCTAAAAACCCGCCCCCGCAATGTGCCTTGTTTTGAACTCCCCGCGTCAGCCTTCCACCCTTCCGCCATGACTCGCCACACCTGCCCTTCTCTACTCCAGGGCATTTACTGGCCGGGCATGACCTTAAAAATCCCGGGCGATAAGGCAACGCTGAGGGTTTATGCCCGCGAGCACTGGAACGCTACCGGGATCTATCTGGAAGGCGGCGTGACATATAGCCTGAGCGCCAGCGGCGAGTGGAAAGACAGCAGCATTATCTGCGGCCCACAGGGGAACAATGACGGAAAATTCCAGCCGGGAGAAGCGGTACAAATGGCCGCCTCGCTGTTAGGAAAAGCCGAAGCCCTGTATCAAAAACTGACGCATAACCACCAGGCGGATTTCTGGTATACCAGGCGTGAAGAGGACGCGCCCTGGTTTGCCTTGATGGGGATGGTCGCTAATGACGTCTTGCCCGAAACACCACCGAAAAATGCCACCAATTTTCTGCCTCATGAAGTGTTTCGTATTGGTTCAGGTTGTACGTTTACGCCGCAAAAGAGCGGCTATTTGTATGCCTTTGCCAATGATGCCTGGCAGATGTATGCCAACAACAATGGCAGTGTTGAGCTGACGGTGACCCGTACCTCGTTTTAGATGTGCTGGAGGCCAATTGAGACGGCCCCCTCGCTGGGATGTCAATCTACGCGGTTCACTCATAAGAGACGGCAGGTGCTTCCTGCCGTCAAATGCCCTGACTCAGTCCGATAGCGTCTGCATATCGATCACGAACCGGTATTTCACATCGCTTTTCAGCAAACGTTCAAAGGCATCGTTGATCTGGTCCATACGAATCACTTCTGAGTCTGCCGTGATGTTGTGCTGACCGCAGAAATCGAGCATCTCCTGCGTTTCGGCAATACCGCCGATACACGACCCCGATACGGAACGACGCCCCAGAATCAGTGGCAATGTGCTGACCGCCGGTTCAATATCGCCCAGCAGGCCAACAAACACCAGTGTGCCATCCAGCGTCAATGTCGGCATATAGGGGTTGATGTCGTGGGCATAAGGCACGGTGTCGATAATAAGCTCAAACTGCCCTTTCACCGCCTCCATTTGTTGCGGATCGGTCGACAGCACCACGTGTTGCGCCCCCAGTTGCCGTGCATCTGCCTCTTTGCCAGGTGAACGGGTGAATAGCGTGACTTCCGCCCCCATCGCATGCGCCAGTTTCAGCGCCATATGTCCTAACCCGCCCAGCCCGATCACCGCGACCTTGCTACCGGCTTTCACTCCCCAGCGACGCAACGGCGACCAGGTGGTAATGCCCGCGCAAAGTAACGGCGCAACAGCCTGTACATCAAGGTTTTCCGGAATGCGCAACACGAAATCTTCACTGCAAATAATCGTGCGCGAATAACCGCCGTAGGTCGGCATATGGTCATGTCGGTCAATGCCGTTATAGGTCTGAATGTTGCCCTCTTCACAATATTGTTCAAGCCCCTGCTTACAGGAGGAACACTCGCGACAGGAATCCACCATGCAGCCGATCCCCACCAAATCTCCGGCCTTGAATTTACTCACACTCGGCCCTACACGGGTGACGCGGCCTACGATCTCATGCCCCGGTACCAGGGGATATTGGCTAAACCCCCAGTCGTTGCGTGCCTGATGTAAGTCAGAGTGACACACACCGCAATACAGAATATCGATCACCACATCATCCGCTCGGGGATCCCGACGCTCAAAATAGTACGGTGAGAGAGGGGCTTTACTCGATTGTGCGGCATAGCCAAGTACTTTTATCGTCATCTTTATCACTCCAGGTTCTGACATGATTGACCAGGGTTCATCCTGAGACGGTACACACGCTCATGACGCGTGATGTTTGAGTATCTACAGACTGTATGTCCTGCGCTTTGCACTTCCTGTCATCCGGTGACCAGCGACCCTAATGGTGGCCGCTCGATTATGTTCACTTCACCAGACCAGGCGTCGTATTTTCCCGGTTGCGCAACATAACCATGATAATAATTTGAAGAAAAACCAATAAAGATGCACAATCGAGCAACAATGAGCATGGAAGACTTACGATAATTTTATTGATGAGGACGTAATCATGACCCACGCTGTACCCGATATCGCTTTTTTGCATGAACTTGCTGATGCGGCAGACAAACAGACGTTGCCGCGTTTTCGTTCGCAATTAAACCTGCATGTGGATACAAAACCGAAAGAAGGTTATCGCTTTGATCCCGTGACCGATGCGGACCGCGAGGCAGAACGCGCCATTCGTGCCATCATTGACACCCGTTACCCTGACCATTCAATTATGGGCGAAGAATTCGGAATCACCGGAAGCGGGCCGTTGCAATGGGTATTGGATCCGGTCGATGGCACCCGACCCTTTCTGTGTGGTATTCCGGTATGGGGAACGCTTATTGGCCTGACCGTTGAGGGTCGTGGTCATCTGGGCATGATGAGCCAGCCATTTACCGGAGAGCGCTTCTGGGCAGATGGCAGGCAGTCATGGCGCAGTGGTCCCCAGGGTACTGCACCGCTCAACACCCGCAAAGGCCTCTCGCTTGAGGGGGCGATTTTGCATATCACCTCGCCTGAACCCATTGCTCGTTTCCCGGAAATTAATTTTGCGGCACTGAACGATGCTGCGCTGATGACACGTTATGGCGGGGAGTGCTATGCCATGGCAATGCTGGCTGCCGGGCAGATTGATCTCTGTCTGGAATACTCTCTTCAACCCTATGATATTGTGGCATTAATTCCCATTATTGAGCAGGCAGGCGGTATTGTAACCACCTTAAACGGCGATCGCCCTGAGGCAGGTGGACATATTCTGGCGGCAGGCTGCCCCGAAGTTCATGCTCAGGCGCTGCAACGGCTCCATAGCTAAATCGGTTAAGCCAGATTCTTTTGGCGCAAAAGACCGGGGCATTTGTTGCCACTATGTTGCCATAAATCGCTAGCCGCCCCGTCAGTAAACCTTCCCAAACCTTTGCCTTTTTGTGAGCAAAGGTTTTATGTTGCCGTCAACAACGCAAATTCAATTTTGTGATAACTTAACACGTTGATAACACTTCGTTGTGAAACTGCCCAGATGATTTTTGAAACAGCGTTTTCATTTTCCTTTTACTCGTTTTTCATCGTATAATGGCATTCTATTCACTCTTGAATGGTTTCAGCTCATTGAACTGTAAAACTCAACCATTACATTACGACTTACCCGGCTGGGCTGAAACACAGGCACACATTACTCTGCACGCTTTTTTGATGTCACCTATCCTTAGGCAGTGGCATCGCAACTTTCGCAACACAGGTTTGACTCCGAAGCTTTGCGCTAACCGGAGCGTGATTTCCATATCCTTCTCAACTTAAAGACTAAGACTGTCATGAAAAAGACCAAAATTGTTTGCACCATCGGTCCGAAAACCGAATCCGAAGAGATGTTAGCAAAAATGCTGGACGCAGGAATGAACGTAATGCGTCTGAACTTCTCTCACGGTGACTATGCTGAGCACGGCCAGCGCATCCAGAACCTGCGCAACGTAATGAGCAAAACCGGTAAAAAAGCGGCGATTCTGCTGGACACTAAAGGTCCGGAAATCCGCACAATCAAACTGGAAGGCGGTAACGATGTTTCGCTGAAAGCGGGCCAGACTTTCACCTTCACCACCGACAAAACAGTTATCGGCAACGCTGAAACGGTTGCAGTTACCTACGAAGGTTTCACCAGCGATCTGCAGGTTGGCAACACAGTACTGGTTGACGATGGCCTGATCGGCATGGAAGTCACGGCGATTGAAGGCAACAAAGTCATCTGTAAAGTGCTGAACAACGGCGACCTGGGCGAAAACAAAGGCGTGAACCTGCCTGGCGTTTCCATCGCTCTGCCAGCGCTGGCTGAAAAAGATAAACAGGACCTGATCTTCGGCTGCGAACAAGGTGTTGACTTTGTTGCTGCCTCTTTCATCCGCAAACGTTCTGATGTTGAAGAAATTCGTCAGCACCTGAAAGCGCACGGCGGCGAGAACATCCAGATCATCTCCAAAATCGAAAACCAGGAAGGCCTGAATAACTTCGACGAAATCCTCGAAGCATCTGACGGCATCATGGTTGCTCGTGGCGACCTGGGCGTAGAAATTCCGGTTGAAGAAGTCATCTTCGCGCAGAAAATGATGATCGAGAAATGTATCCGCGCGCGCAAAGTGGTTATCACTGCGACCCAGATGCTGGACTCCATGATCAAGAACCCGCGTCCGACCCGTGCGGAAGCGGGCGACGTTGCCAACGCCATCCTTGACGGTACCGACGCCGTTATGCTGTCTGGTGAATCTGCGAAAGGTAAATACCCGCTGGAAGCGGTGACCATCATGGCGACCATCTGCGAACGTACCGATCGCGTCATGACCAGCCGTCTGGATTTCAACAACGACAGCCGTAAACTGCGCATCACCGAAGCGGTGTGCCGTGGTGCGGTTGAAACGGCTGAAAAACTGGATGCTCCGCTGATCGTGGTAGCAACCCAGGGCGGTAAATCTGCACGTGCTGTACGTAAATACTTCCCGGATGCCACCATCCTGGCGCTGACGACCAACGAAACTACCGCGCGTCAGCTGGTGCTGAGCAAAGGCGTTGTCGCACAACTGGTTGAAGAAATCGCTTCTACTGATGATTTCTACCGCCTGGGCAAAGAACTGGCCGTACAGAGCGGTCTGGCGCAGAAAGGCGACGTTGTCGTGATGGTTTCCGGCGCACTGGTCTCCAGCGGTACGACCAACACGGCGTCTGTACACGTCCTGTAATAATACCCGGACGAATATTCGTGTTTAAAAAAGCGCCTTCGGGCGCTTTTTTTATATATCCGAAATCACCTCGAATAAAAAAGCAAATCGGATTTCACTATTTAAACTGCTTATTATCTAAGATGAATCCGATGGAAGCTTGCTGTTTTATCACACTTTTTTTAACGTTTTATTCAAAGTCGGTGTTTCTTTGAGCGAACGATCAAATTTAAGTGGATTCCCATCAAAAAAATATTCTCAACATAAAAAACTTTGTGTAATACTTGTAACGCTACATGGAGATTAACTCAATCTAGAGGGTATTTATAATGAATCGTACTAAACTGGTACTGGGCGCGGTAATCCTGGGTTCTACTCTGCTGGCTGGTTGCTCCAGCAACGCTAAAATCGATCAGCTGTCTTCTGACGTTCAGACTCTGAACGCTAAAGTTGACCAGCTGAGCAACGACGTGAACGCAATCCGTTCCGACGTTCAGGCTGCTAAAGACGACGCAGCTCGCGCTAACCAGCGTCTGGATAACCAGGCTCATTCTTACCGTAAGTAAGAGTACCTGTGATGAAATGGCGCACATTGTGCGCCATTTTTTTATCTGTGATTTACCTTCCCTGACTATTGCGTAACGATCTTCCCGCCCTCCTCAGTATTCACTTCTGTATCAGCGCCGCGATTCTGCACTGACAGCACGCTCTGTGTTGCAACCTTTCCGCTCTGGTTGGCCGGTATTGCCACCGGATAACCCGCACGACGGTATAATGCCTTGTCAATCAGCGCCCTGTCGCCACCGCCTTGCTCAATGGTACTCGCCAGGTTCATTGAGAACGCGATGGGCAGCCGCTGGGTGTCCTCGCCGACGTTTTGTGATAACGGCCTGTGTACCTCGATATAGTGGCGTCCGTCCGGCTCCACAGAATATTTTACTGGCTCGTTAAGGATGGTTACCCGTGTACCGGTATTGACCTGCGAGAAGAGCGCCTGAATGTCTGCCGCATTCATCCGCATACACCCTGAGCTCACGCGCAGCCCTACGCTGTCAGGCGCGCTGGTACCATGTATGAGGTATTCGCCGTTTCCTATCCCCAAACGCAGCGCATAGCGTCCCAGAGGGTTATTTGGCCCTGCGGGTACCACAGGAGGCAATTCAATACCTTGCGCCAGAGAACGCGCACGGATGCCTGCGGTGGGCGTCCAGGTCGGATTGGGGATCTTCTGGCTAATACGGGTGGTTGTTACCGGTGTTTCAAGACCCTGTTGCCCAATCCCCAGCGGGAAGACCTGAACGATGCCTTTACCTGGGGGATAATAGTAGAGCCGCAATTCGGCCAGATTAACGACAATCCCGTCCCGTGGCGTATCCGGCAGCAGCATCTGTGACGGAATGGTCACGACCGTACCCGCTCTGGGTACCGGAGCAATAGTATTGTTGGCTTCAATAATCAGCATTGCCGCGGTGTCAAAATGCCGCGCAATGGCTTGCAGGTTTTTATCGCTCTCCTGAACGGTATAGGTCTGGTTTTGACCGATAAGACGACTTCCGGCCGGCGGGAGCGGATAATCCACAGCCCAGGCCATCTGGATAGCGCTAAAAGCGCCAATAAGAGACAGTGTTATAGTAGACGCGCGTTTCATACTGAATGTCCTGTATCACGGCAAAGGCCGAAAGCTGAAAAACCAACGAGGCGCGCATGCACCTCGCGTAACAGGATGAAAGCTGTCTATTTAGTTTAGCTAATGTTGGCGGCTTTGGAACGGATTGCACGAATCATTGCTTCCAGCCCCTGAGAACGGGAAGGCGTAAGGTGCTGAGTCAAAGACATCTTCTCAAACCACGGGCGCACATCGAACGCCACGATGTCCTGAGCAGTCATTTGTTGATAAAGAATGAACACGATAGCAATAAGCCCCTTAACGATGGCAGCATCGCTGTCGCCAGCCAGTTCTATCATGCCTTCATCATTACGGCGCATCACAATCCAGACCTGGCTCTGGCAGCCCTGAATAAGGTTTTCCGGACTGTGCGCCTCGTCGCTAAGCGCTGGCAACCGCTGTCCCAGCTCAATGATGTACAGATACTTCTCTTCCCAGTTGGCGCAGCGCCCAAAATTGCGCAGCAGTTTGTCTCTGTCGGGTAAAACGGCCATGTTTGCCTCTCTGTTAGCCCAGCAACTGATGAATACGTTTCAGGCCAGCCACCAGACGATCCACCTCTTCTTCCGTGTTATACATTACCAGTGACGCACGACACATTGCCGGAACATGATAAAACGCCATCAATGGCATGGCGCAATGATGCCCTGTTCGCACGGCCACACCATAATTATCGAGGAAGCTGCCCACATCGTAGGCATGATGTTTACCCAAATTAAAGGCAATCACCCCCAAACGCTCCTGAGGGCCATAGAGCGTTAAATCAGGCACATCCGCCAGCGCAGTAAGGGCATAACGCATTAGCGTCTGCTCATACTGCGCAATCGCATCCAGCCCAAGCCCGCTCACATACTCGATAGCCGCACCCAGCCCGATAATCCCTCCGGTATTCGGCGTACCCGCTTCGAAACGCCACGGCGCTTTGGCATAAGTGGTCCCTTCGGTGAGGCTCACGGTGGCAATCATAGAACCCCCACCTTCCCACGGCGGCATAGCCTGCAGGATGTCCTCTTTTACATACAGTACGCCAATCCCCGTCGGCCCATAGAGCTTATGACCGGAGAAGACATAGAAATCGCAATCCAGCGCCTGTACATCGACCGGGTGATGCATGATGGCCTGCGCGCCATCAATAAGCACTTTCGCGCCATGTTGATGTGCCAGGTTAATAATGTCCGCTACCGGATTTTCCGTTCCCAGCACATTGGAAACGTGAGTAATTGCCAGTAAGCGCGTGCGCGCATCAAACAACCCAGGCAGCGCCTCAAGCTGTAATGTCCCGTCGATATTAATCGGTATGACCCGCAACTCAGCGCCAACGCGCTCACACAGCATCTGCCAGGGCACGATATTCGCGTGATGTTCCATGGCGCTGATGATGATGTTGTCACCGGCATGCACCTGACTGGCGCCCCAACTATTGGCCACCAGATTGATGCCTTCGGTGGTGCCGCGCACGAAAACCAGTTCTTCCGGTAACCGGGCGTTCAGAAAACCGGCGACCTGCGTACGAACCAGTTCCATGCGCTGCGTGGCTTCGGCACTCAGGGTATGGATCCCCCGGTGCACCGCCGCATAGCCGTGGCGAAAAAACTCCGCCTCGGCATCAATAACCTGGTTGGGTTTTTGCGCGCTGGCGGCGCTGTCCAGATACGCCAGCGGTACCCCGTTAACTTCACGCGTCAGTATCGGGAAATCGGCGCGTACGCTGTGAACGGAAAAACTCATGCTAAGCCTCCTGCAAGGCGTTGGCCAATGCGCGCCATCACCTGCTGCCTGAGCGCTTCGTCGCTGATCGCTTCGGTGAGCTCAGCGGCGAACGCGTAAATGATCATCTTTTGCGCCGCCTGCTGGTCAATGCCACGCGAACGCAGGTAAAACAATTGTTCGTCGTCAATACGTCCAACCGTTGCGCCGTGGCTACATTTCACGTCATCAGCATAGATTTCCAGTTGCGGTTTGGTATCCACTTCCGCCAGTCGTCCCAGCAACAAATTATTGTTGGTCATCTGTCCGTCAGTTTTGATGGCGTGTTGCGCAACATTGATCAGACCATTGAATACCGCACGGCCTTTATCACTCACGATCGTTTTGTGCAACTGCCGACTGTTGCAGTAGCCTTTATTGTGCTCAAGCCAGGTGCGGGTATCGCACACTTCTGATTTCACTGGCATCACCAGGCTGTTCATACGTAGGGTGGTATTTTCACCGTTGAGTTGAGTACTGGTATTGTGGCGCAACACGGCACCGCCCAGCAGGAAGCTATGGCTGTACGCTGCGGCATCTGCGCCAAGGCGTATGTCATTGTGGGCGAAGTGGTAACTTTCCGGGTTTTCAAACGCCAGTTTGACATGATGCAACCGGGCGTTCGCCGCCACGTCCATGGTCAGCCGCGCGCCGGTGAAATGGCGATGGGCATTCAGGCTGACATAGTGTTCGTAAAGGGTCGCTTCGGCCCCTTCGGCCAGCGAGATGTGGTGGCGATAATGAGCCGTGTTCATCCCGGCTCCGGCCAGCCCCTGGGTGATATGCATCAGCAGCAGCGGTTTGGTCGCCCGCTGATTACGTCCGACGCTGATGTGAGTAATGCTTTGCGCCAGGCTTTCGGTTAAGTGTAAAAACACCTCCGGCTGTACCGGGGCCTGCAAAGACTGCCGGTCGTCGTTAATGGTCACGGTGAAACCAGAACCGGCAATATCGTCGCTGAGCGACGCATTGTAGTAGCCATCCACAAATACCAGGCGTAGCGCATCGACCGGCAATGCGAGCGCATCGCACTCTTGTGCGCTCAATGCGCCCGCCGTGGTCACAAACTGGCTATTTAACAAACCATCGAGCGGCGTGTATTTCCAGTTTTCGTGCTTACGCGTCGGCAGACCTAAACGCAGCATTTGTTGCAGATGCTGCTGCGCCTGCTCTGAGCGTGCCCCGCCTTGTTGTTCAAACAGATGATGCCACTGTTGCAGCGCGTTACTGCTGTTCTGTAAGCCAGCCATAACCTTGCTCCTCCAGTTGCTTAACCAGCGTGAAATCACCGGATTTCACAATGCGCCCCTGATACAGTACGTGGACATAGTCCGGTTTGATGTAATCCAGGATCCGCTGATAGTGCGTCACAATGATGAAAGAACGCTTATCATCACGCAGCGCGTTGACGCCATCGGCAACGATTTTGAGCGCGTCAATATCAAGCCCCGAGTCAGTTTCATCCAGGATACATAAATCAGGTTCCAGCACGGCCATTTGCAGGATGTCGTTGCGCTTCTTCTCGCCACCGGAGAAACCCACGTTAACCGAGCGGGTCAGCAGATCTTCCGGCATCTTCAGTAGCTTGATTTTGTCTTCCATCAGGTCCTGAAAATCAAAGCGGTCCAGTTCGTCCTGCTCGCGGTATTTGCGCACGGCGTTGAGTGCTGTTTGCAGGAAAAATTGATTACTGACCCCGGGAATTTCTACCGGATACTGGAAGGCCATAAACACCCCTTCCCCGGCTCTGTCTTCCGGAGAAAGTTCCAGCAAATCTTTACCTTTGTACTCGACGCTACCGCCAGTGACTTCATAATCTTCACGTCCTGCCAGCGTTGCAGATAGCGTACTTTTACCGGAGCCGTTGGGCCCCATAATCGCGTGCACTTCCCCCGGCCGCACATCCAGGCTCAGGCCACGCAGAATCTCTTTATCTTCAACGCTTACCTGCAGGTCTTTAATACGTAACATGTTGATTCCTTCATTCTTAACCGACGCTGTGTTCGAGACTAATAGCCAGTAATTTTTGTGCTTCAACGGCAAACTCCAGCGGCAACTCGGAGAACACGTCTTTACAGAATCCATTAACGATCATTGAAATGGCGTCATCTTCGCTGATACCGCGTTGCAGGCAGTAGAACAGTTGGTCCTCCCCAATGCGTGAAGTCGTGGCTTCATGCTCCAGTTGCGCGCTGTTATTGCGGCACTCCACATAGGGGAAGGTATGCGCCCCACAATCCGGGCCAATCAGCATGGAGTCACACTGGGTGAAATTACGGGCGTTGGTGGCGCTCGGCATGATTTTCACCAGGCCGCGATAGCTGTTCTGGCTGTGCCCGGCAGAGATCCCTTTCGAGATAATGGTCGACCTGGTGTTTTTGCCGATGTGAATCATTTTGGTGCCGGTATCTGCCTGCTGATGCCCACTGGTCAGTGCCACTGAGAAGAACTCACCGATGGAGTTATCGCCGCGCAGGATACAACTGGGGTATTTCCAGGTGATGGCTGAACCGGTCTCCGACTGCGTCCAGGACATTTTACTGTTCTCGCCTTCGCACAGCGCACGCTTGGTCACGAAGTTGAGGATCCCGCCGGTATTGTTATCACCGGGGAACCAGTTCTGCACGGTAGAGTATTTTACTTCTGCATCTTTATGGATGATGACTTCCACCACGGCAGCATGAAGCTGGTAACTGTCGCGTACTGGCGCGGAGCAACCTTCGATATAGCTAACGTAGCTGCCTTCATCCGCTATCAGAATGGTGCGTTCGAATTGCCCGGTTTTTTCGGCATTAATGCGAAAATAGGTCGACAACTCCATCGGGCAACGCACCCCTTTCGGGATGTAGATAAACGTACCGTCAGAGGCGACAGCCGCATTCAACGCCGCAAAGAAGTTGTCGTTGGAGGGCACGACGGTACCCAGGTATTTTTTCACCAGTTCCGGATGGTCGTGAATGGCCTCGCCAAACGAGCAAAAAATAATCCCCTGTTCGGAAAGTTTTTCCCGGTAGGTGGTGGCTACAGATACGGAGTCAAAAATGGCGTCGACCGCCACTTCACGCCCTTCACGGACCGGCACGCCAAGTTGATTGAACGCCGCTTCCACTTCATCAGTCAGAAACGCATTCGCGCCGGTTTGCTGTACCGCCCCCGGCTGCGAGGCACAAGTATCATCACAGCTACCGCAGGATGGCGCGGAGTAATAGCTATAGTCCTGATAATCGAGTTTCGCATAATGGGCTTTCAGCCAGTGAGGCTCTTCCATCTCAAGCCAGGCGCGAAACGCGCTCAGACGAAATTCCAGCATCCATTCCGGCTCGTTACGTTTAGCGGAAATCGCGCGCACGACATCTTCATTAATGCCTTTCGCCAGTTCGTCAGTGGTTAACCGGGTAAAAAAGCCCTCTTTATAGTTGAGGTTTCCGGTCCAGGTTTTGACATCGTCTGTTGCTTCAGTATTACGAGACATAGTACCGCCTATACCCCAAAGCTTTCGCCACAGCCACATTCGTTCTGGGCTTTCGGGTTATGAAATTTGAATAACTGGTTTAATCCTTCGCGCACATAGTCCACTTCGGTGCCATCAATAAATGGCATCGCGCCGAGCGGCACGTACAATCTTGCGCCATCATTTTCAAAAAGCAGGTCGTCTTTATCCGGTTGCGTGACGGTATCCAGCACATAGCCAAAACCTGCACAGCCGGTTTGTTTAATCCCCAGCCGGACCCCCAACAGGTCGGGTTGCTTACGGGTTAATGCGCGAATGTGTTCTGCAGCGGCAGGCGTCATCGTTAGCCCGCGCCAGGCAAAGTCAGCCGGGTCGAACGTCTCTGATTGCGATTCCATAGGTCTACCTCACGTCATAAATCCTGAAAGACATAACACTATGTTAGTGATAATGATTATCACTTCAACCTCTATTCCGAAGGGTTATTCGTGTCCTGCCCGTTTTTTAAGCACATGGTATAAGCATAGACTCTATGCGAAGGCTTTACAGAGAAGTGAAAGATTGTTTAATGATTTGATAAATAATAGCTATTTTCGCCAGCGAGTATGGCGCGCCTGCGTCAGGAAAAGATGTATAGGTAATACCTATTTTTGAGATAGGGAGCAAAAAGAGGCATTCCGAAAATTTTTCCTGATATCAAAAAGTTAACTTCATCACAAAACGAAATATCAAGAAGATACGTAACACACGGTCTACAGCGAATCGAACCCAGGTGGCGTCCGTCGGGAAAAGAGATGGGTCGACATTCCCCATTTTTCTACCGCGAGCCCTTTTTCCGTACAGGCGAGAATAGAATACGCGCCATTCAAATGCGCATATCGGTCAAAATTTTCGGGATTATTATCAATCAGCGTATTGATAACCGACTGGATAACGTGCCCGTGGGAAACGACGCACACATTGCCCTCGAAAACCGACAAACCGGACAGTGCGGTCAGGACTCTTCGGGTAGCCTCCTCTGGCGACTCTCCATTTTGCGGCCTGATACCCGGAGTGCCGGAAAGAACCATCGCAGCGTGCGTGCGCTCTTTTTCTGTTAATTCGTCAATTCGTTTCCCTTCTAAATCGCCGAAATGACGTTCAACAAAGGCAGGATCGAGTTGAAGCGGGCTATCGAGCCAGGACGCGATTTGCCCGGCAGCGGTTACCGATCTGCCCAAAGGCGAAGCAACGACAAGGTCAATAGCTTTGTCTGTCAGATCCCGACACAGTGCCGCGATCTGTCTGGTGCCTTGCCCGGTAACCGGGCTGTCCAGATGCCCCTGAATTCTCTTTTCAACATTCCAGACGGTTTCACCATGCCGGACCAGATAAATTTTCATCACACACACCGCATAAGAGTTATGTTCAGGTAAACGACACTGTTATGCCTGTATTTCATACGCGAAATGAATGCATTGTACAGGTCTTATAGTGGTAAAATGTATTAACAGTGTCTCTAAGTGGCCGTCATTATGCGTTGGTTTCTGGGCATTCTTGCCGTTGTCATTATCCTCTCTGTCCTCGTTATCCGCTCTCGATTAAAAGATACCGATGACGATTATTAACCTTGTCGTCGAATCAGAAAAAGTGGGCTTGAACTAAAAAGGAGCGGGAGTCTGTCTGGATATTGCAGGCTAACTGTAGCGACTAAACGTTGCGATAAGGCCCGTTAAACACAGGCCTCAGCGCTATTCAGGATTGCAGCGTTGCCAGTCGAGCGGCAAAACCGACAAAAATAAGACCAATGAGAGAGTTGCCGAGCTTTGCGAGACGTTTTTTCGTTTTCACAAACTGTGTCACATAGGATCCGGATATGATCAGGAAACTGAAATAACAGACGCTTATTAATTCCAGCGTACTGGCCAGAATAAAGAACGCCATTCCCGTATTAGTATAATGAACGTCGATAAACTGCACGAAAAACGACACGTAAAAGAGAATCGCTTTCGGATTGGTAAGACTCAATACCAGCGAACGTTTGAAAATATCGCCCCTGTGCTCCTCATGCTCATTCACGCTTTTACCCTTACGAGAAAACGTACTGTAGAGCATTTTTACACCCAACCAGAGCAGATAAAACGCGCCAAGATAGCGGACGAGATTGAACAATATCGGCGTTGTTTTGATAAGTGTCGCCACCCCCATATAGGCCAGGAACATCAATACCGCATCGCCGATAAACACGCCAGCCGCGGCGACATAGCCATTTTTCAACCCACCTGCCACGCTGGTCTTAAGCACAAAGAATGTATTGGGGCCAGGTACTAAGATAATGAAAATCGCCCCGATGAAATAGGACCAGAAACTGATAACACCATATTCGGCAAACACATTGCCTCCAGCAAATACCGTTAAAACCGATGAGCGGCATATGCTACAAGAGCTGGCAGCGAAACTAAAGCGCAGGGAGGCGCAAAAGGCCCGCCGAAGCGGGCGCAGATGTTCAATTAGTGGTGAAGCATCTCATCAACAACCTGATCTTTTTTGAGCTGATAAGGATAATAGGTTGGCCAGTTGTCCATCTCTGCCAGCAGCGCCTCCTGAGAGGTATTCCCCATAAAGATATGGAAATGTGCGGAGGTACGCGGGGCGATGATGTGGTCGCTGAATTGCACATATCGTGGCGCCTTACTGCTGGCATCTTTACATTCAAACAGGTATCGCACCCCCTTCTTACCGGAGGTATAGGTAAGAATTTTATGCCCGGCGTAATCATATTTACAGGAACTGACCTTGCCGCCGATGTGGAATTCGATCACACCCTTTTCAATACCGATCGTATCAATATCGGTGGCATATCCCTTTCGGTAGTACGCTTTAATTTCATCGAACGATTTGCTCTTTTCTTTTTCTGCTTTTACCCGCAATACCGGGTCCAGATCGCCGTTTTGCAGGTAAGGATAAAGAGACTGCCACATACCGTCCCAGTCGGTTAGCTTCCTGTCCTTGACATCGTTGTCGTTAAATTCGCCGTTCGCCGCTTTTTTCTCTATGTCGCTTAGCGGCTTTCCGTGCGAATGATGGTCATGAGAAAATGCGCTCGCACTCACTAAAAGAATTCCCAGAACTACCGTTGTTTTTGCAAAATGACTGACCAAAATCCGTCCCTCGGTTTACGAAAAGAAATAATGTTATGTTATAATATAACATTATTCAAGATGTAAAATTTCCCGGTGAACGTTACGTGCTCCCCCCTGCTTCACGGATGCAAATTTCGCCATTGCCTGCTATAAACCAATGGTCAAGTTTTAACCATTTCGCCATCATTTCTGAGGTTTTTATATCATGTCGATAGCCAAAGCACACAGCTTAAAGCAAGTTTATCAGATGCTTAACTCAGGGAAATACAGTGAAATCGAACTGGCGTTCGATGTAGACGCAGACGCGTTTTTTCAGCTCTCAACCGAATACTGTGATGACGGCGCGAAAATTACCCGCCATGAAAATCACTTCGTCATCAAGCTTAAAGGGCTGGCGATCCCGGCGCTCGATTAATACGCCCCTGAGGCGAAATCGCTGACGTCTGGTGAAGGTGCATTGCACTGCCGCGTAAACAACGTCGACAGGTCTACAGGTCGTGGACACGGCTTGATTTGGCCTATCGTCAGGAGAAAAACCTGACGGTGCCTTTCTTGCAGGCTGGTATCCGGTCGGCTGAGCGCCGACCGGGATAATTATTACAGGTACAGCGATGCTTCTCCCGGCGGACGCGTTTTGAAGCGACGATGGATCCACAGATACTGTTCAGGCGCGCGCAAAATCTCACGCTCAATGACTTTATTGATATAACTGGCGGCCTCTTGCTCATCTTTCGCCGGGTAGTCGGTCATCGCCTTGCCGATATGCAGTGAATAACCTGAGCGATCCGCTTTACGCACCATGGTAACCGTCAGCATTGAAGCCCCGGAAAGGCGGGATAAGACATAAGTGCCGTTAGTGGTTGCCGCATTCTCGACAGAGAAAAATGGCGCAAAGGTGCTGCCTTTACTGCCGTAATCCTGATCGGGGGCAAACCAGACGGCCTCGCCTTTTTTCAGCTCGCTCACCAGTCCTTTCAGATTACGTCTGTCGATCATTGATTTATTGGAACGCATGCGGCCTCGCGTCTGCACCCATTCCATCAATTCACTGTTATGCTGACGGTATGTCGCCATCATCGGCTGACATAAACCCATTACGCGGCCGCCGAGCTCCAGCGACATAAAATGGACACCGACGACCATCACGCCGCGTTGGCTCGCCTGTGCGGCAACAAGATTCTGGTAGCCTTCAACATCGAACCAGCGGCGCACACGGCTATCAGGCCAGAACCAGGCCATGCCCGTTTCAAACAGCGCCATGCCGAGCGACATGAAGTTTTTCTCAATCATCGCTTCGCGAAGTTCGTCGCCCATATTGGGGAAGCAAAGCTCCAGATTGCGGCGGGCAATACGTTCGCGACGCTTAAGAAAAGGACGAGCGAGTTTCCCGAGCGTTTCCCCAAGGTGAGAGAGAAGAGGATAAGGCAGTTGAACGAGCAACCAGAGCAGGCCAAGCCCGGCCCATGTGCCCCAGTGACGCGGGTGTAAAAACGCCCTTTTAAACGGTGAGTGCATTGTTGTTACCTGTAAGCCTGTAGGGAGTAGCGCTTAAGGAAACAACGAATCACTTCATTAGGTCTTTATGCGTTACAGCGTCTGGCTTCGATGACCATCGAAGCGGTTTTCAAACGCGCCCAATATAGCACGAATGGATAAGTCTGAATGTGAAAATGAATGAAGAAAATATGAATTTTTGCGACAGGTTTCCCTGTCGCAAATTTATTTCAGATAACTGCAGTCGTGAGGCGCGAAGAACAGCATAATTTATCCTGCTCATCGTAAATATCGATTTGCCATACCTGATGGCGACTGCCGGTATGCAGTGCGCGACAGACACCGCGCACACGCCCGCTACGTGCAGAGCGGATATGGTTGGCATTCACCTCCACACCCACCACTTTGCGCTCCCCTTCGGTACATAAATACCCGGCGACGGAACCGAGCGACTCCGCCAGTACCACTGAGGCTCCGCCATGCAGCAAACCAAACGGCTGATGTGTACGGCTATCAACCGGCATTGTCGCTTCCAGCGCATCGTCATGAATTGCAACAAAGCGAATATCCAGCAGACCCAGCATATTTCCCTCGCCCATCGCATTAAGCGCGTCAAGGGTCACCTCACGTTTCCAGATCATCCCATAATCTCCAGTAGCGCCTGTAGCGGGTGGCGCACGCCATTTCCTTCCACACGCTTCACCTGACTGCGGCACGAGTAACCTGTCGCCAGACAGCGGCTACGCGGTAAACGCTGCAGCGCCTGATGCCAGGACAGCTCGTAAATCCCCAGCGAGTTAGCGTGGTTCTTGACTTCATGTCCATAGGTTCCAGCCATACCACAGCAGCCTACGCTGACATTTTCCAGTTTCGCGCCCAGACGGGCAAAAATGGACGTCCATTGCGAAACAGAAGCAGGTAGCGCAGTCACCTCAGTACAGTGGCCAAACAGATACCAGGGTTCACCGCTGATAGCGCGATTCTCACGCCCTTCCAGTGCGGCAGGCAACCATTCATGGACTAACATGACATGAAAATCGCCGCGCTTCTCGCCGAGCGTCTGCTTATATTCATCACGGTAGCAGAGCACCAGCGCCGGGTCGACGCCCACCATCGGCATTCCGAGTTGCGCAACACGGTTAAGGAAGTCCGAGGTTTTTTGCGCTGTTTTCGCAAAACGTTGCAGGAAGCCTTTGATATGCTGCGCTTTGCCATTGGGCGAAAAGGGCAGCACAACGGGCTGGTAGCCCAGTTTTTCAACCAGGCGAACGAAATCCGCCACCACTTGCGCATCGTAGTAACTGGTGAACGGATCCTGCACCACCAGCACCGTGGTGGCTTTCTGCGCATCGCTGAGCGTTTCAAGCTGCTCCAGCGTCAGGTTCGCCGAACGGTGACCCATCATCTGTCGCTGTAAAGAGGGAACAGACAATAGCGGCAGATCCACCATGCCGATATGTTTTTGCGAAAGCGAACGCACCCACGGCTGGCTCATAAAGAAATTGAACGTTTTTGGCGCACGTGCCATCAGCGGTGCGTAGCTTTCCACGGTCGCGACCAGATGATCGCGCATCGGGCGCAGGTAACGCGTGTGGTAAAGCTGCAGGAAGCGCGAGCGGAATTCCGGCACATCTATCTTAATCGGACACTGAGTCGAGCAGGCTTTACAGGCCAGACACCCCGACATGGCCTCTTTCACTTCATGTGAAAAATCATACTCACCGTGACGCGCGTGCCAACTGTTGCGGGTACGCTCAATGAGCGAACGCAGGCTGGCACGTTTTTCCGGCATCTCTTTTTCCAGCTTCACCGGATCGATACCGCGATCGGCCAGCAGACGCAGCCACTCACGGACCAGCGTGGCGCGGCCTTTCGGCGAATGAATACGATCTCCGGAAATTTTCATCGACGGGCACATGGGACTTTTGGCATCAAAGTTAAAGCACAGGCCGTTGCCATTGCACTCCATCGCGCCGCGCCAGGAGGAACGCACAGCAATCGGAATTTGTCGGTCGAAGCTGCCACGTTTGACGTCATCCACCTGCTTCATTGGCGCATCTATCCCCTCAGGCGGACAGATTTTACCTGGGTTGAGGCGGTTTGCCGGATCAAAGGCGGCTTTCACTTTGCGCAACTCCGCATACAGTTCCGCGCCAAAGAACGCCGGACTGTATTCGGCACGGAAACCTTTACCGTGCTCACCCCACAGTAAGCCACCATATTTCGCCGTCAATGCCACCACATCATCGGAGATTTTCTTCATCAAAACCTCCTGCTGCGGGTCGCACATGTCGAGCGCCGGGCGCACGTGCAGTACGCCCGCATCCACATGACCAAACATGCCGTAGCTCAACCCATGGCTGTCAAGCAGTGCGCGAAACTCGACGATATAATCTGCAAGGTGTTCCGGCGGCACACAGGTATCTTCGGCAAAGGGAATCGGTTTTGCCGCCCCTTTTGCATTACCCAGCAGACCGACGGCTTTTTTACGCATCGCGTAGATACGCTCAATGCCGGCCAGATCGTCGCAAATTTGCCAGCCGATCACCCCACCAGCCCCTTCTGCCATCAGCGTATCAAGGCGGGCGCAAAGAGAAGTGACCTGCTCAGCGATCAATGCTTCGTCATCGCCGGCGAATTCAACGATATTCAGACCCAGCATGGTCTTATCCGGCACATCGGTGATGAGTTCGTTTACGGAGTGCCAGATAATATCTTCACGTGCCAGATTGAGGACTTTTGAATCCACCGTTTCGACCGACAGCGCGCGCGCTTCCACCATAAACGGCGCATTACGTAGCGCAGAGTCGAATGAATCATATTTCACATTCACCAGGCGACGCACTTTCGGCAGACGTGTAATATCCAGCCGCGCTTCGGTGATGAATGCCAGCGTTCCCTCAGACCCGGTCAACACGCGGGTCAGGTCAAACTCGGTCATCTCATCATTGAAGACATGGCGCAGGTCATAACCCGTGAGGAAACGGTTTAGTTTAGGGAATTTGTCGATAATCAGTTGACGGTTATCCCGACAACGCTCATACACGGTGCGGTAGATGCGCCCCACCGCCGTATTCGCTTTCCCAAGCGTCTGCGCCAGTTCGACGGGCACTGGCTGAGTGTCAAGAATATCGCCGCCAAGCAACACGGCCCGTACACCCAGCACATGGTCGGACGTTTTTCCGTAGACCAGTGACCCCTGGCCGGAAGCGTCGGTATTGATCATGCCACCGAGCGTTGCGCGGTTACTGGTGGACAGCTCCGGCGCAAAGAAATAGCCGTACGGTTTAAGAAACTGGTTTAGCTGATCTTTAATGACCCCCGCCTCAACCCGCACCCATCCTTCCTCAGGATTAATTTCCATAATGCGGTTCATATAACGGGACATATCAACGATGATGCCCTGGTTCAGCGCCTGGCCGTTTGTGCCGGTGCCGCCACCTCGCGGAGTGAAGACCAGCGACTGAAAACGCGTTTCCGCCGCGAGGCGCGAAATTAAGGCGACATCAGAGGTGGAACGGGGAAAGACGACTGCATCGGGTAGCAATTGGTAGATACTGTTGTCGGTCGCCATGGTCAGCCTGTCGGCATAACTTGTGGCGGTATCGCCGGTAAAACCTTGTTGCTCCAGTGCCTGTAAAAAATTCAGCACCAGTTGAACGACGCCCGGTGCCTGAGAAATCTGTGGGATCATTACTCTTGACCCTGCCTGACTGTTAGTAGTTGTGAATAGTTAATCGTTTGCTTGCAGCATCCATCGTTGTATCACATTTTTTTCTTATACGCCCACCAGAATTACGGGCAGAATCAGACTGTCAAAAATCGCTGAAATCATTAATCATTATCGTTACTGATTCCGCATCCTCCTATTAAAGGTGATTACGTTTTATGGCCTTTCAATCGCAGTCCAGGGATGTACCGCAGGTGATGCTGTCGGTACTGTTTTTAGCCCTTATGATCATCGCCTGTTTGTGGATCGTTCAGCCTTTTATTCTTGGTTTCGCCTGGGCTGGTACCGTGGTCATCGCCACCTGGCCGGTACTTTTGCGCGTTCAACGGGTACTGTTTGGCCGACGCTCACTGGCGGTCATCGTGATGACGTTATTGTTGATTCTGTTATTTATTCTTCCGGTAGCGCTGCTGGTTAATAGCCTGGTGGATAACAGTGGCCCCGTTATCCAGGCCATTACGTCGGGTGAAATGACGCCACCGACCCTGGAGTGGCTCCATAGCATTCCGCTGGTTGGAGACAAATTATACAGCGGCTGGCATAACCTCCTGGATATGGGCGGCAGCGCGATACTTGCTAAAGTCCGCCCATATGTCGGCACGACCACCACCTGGTTTGTCGGTCAGGCCGCGCATATCGGACGCTTTATGCTGCACTGTGCCCTGATGCTGCTCTTTAGCGCCCTGCTGTACTGGCGTGGTGAACAAGTTGCACAGGGGATTCGCCATTTTGCCTATCGTCTGGCGGCCAAACGCGGCGATGCCGCCGTTCTGTTGGCTGGGCAGGCGATCCGCGCCGTGGCGCTCGGCGTGGTCGTCACTGCACTGGTGCAGGCGGTTCTGGGAGGGATTGGCCTGGCAGTAACGGGTGTGCCATACGCCACGTTATTCACAGTCATTATGTTAATGACATGCCTGGTACAACTGGGTCCGCTGGTCGTGCTGGTGCCTGCAATTATCTGGCTTTACTGGAGTGGCGACTCGACCTGGGGCACGGTATTGCTGGTCTGGAGTTGCGTGGTCGGTACGCTGGACAACTTTATCCGTCCAATGCTGATTCGTATGGGAGCCGATTTGCCGATGATTCTGATTCTTTCCGGGGTTATTGGCGGTCTGGTAGCCTTCGGGATGATCGGGTTGTTTATTGGTCCGGTATTACTGGCCGTTTCATGGCGACTCTTTTCCGCCTGGGTTAACGAAGCCCCGATGCCCGGGCCCGAAGAAAATGATGCACTGGAAGATAAACAGAGCGTTGAGGATACCCGTATCTGATTTGCCTGTGAATATGATTATGAAGCATTGCTAATCATTTATTTACTCTCCCTCCCGTGCGCAAGCCTTCTGACAAAAGGTTTGCGCCGTTTCCTCCGCAAAATCTTAACCACCGTTTAACTAATGAGACGAATCTGATCGACGCTAAAATCCCGGATAGCCTACTATAAGGTCACGGTTATAAATCAACACCTTGATTTATAAGCATGGAAATCCCCTGAGTGAAACAACGAATTGCTGTGTGTAGTCTTTGCCCATCTCCCACGATGGGCTTTTTTTTACCCATCAAACAAGCTACGGGGGGAAGGCGTCAGCAATGCGGTTAGCGTCCATCGCACCTCACCGGGGAGTATCCTGAATTACCCATATGGCAAACAATAAGAAGCCGCTAATGATAAGCCACCTCATACAGGAGCCCCTGTTATGACCGCATAGTCTACGACAGGGTGGGTGTAGTCAAAATGCATAATGCTTTCTCCTTTACTGTCCTGGATAGCGATGTTGTCTGTCTTATCGTCATATTTAAAAGGGTCAACCTCGACGGCATCAAATGTATTGTCCCGGTTCTCGAAGACCTTCAAACCTTTTATCGTCGAACTGTTTTCCCTTCACGGTTATTTCCAGCGTGACATGGGCTAACTCAGCATCGGTATAATCATATTTAATTACCCGCATACCGTTAATACAGATAATGGACTGCTTCGCTCCCAATTCACTGGACTTGCTAAAACCGCGCAAGAATAAAAACAGGGGGTTAACAATAATAACAGTCGCGTCATAAATTCACGTTGATTTCTTCCAGCGTCGAACCACATTGAGACATAAAAGTATTATATGCATCTTCGGTATGTATTCTGAGCGCCTTTTCCCCTGCATCGCATAACTGTGCCAGCGTATTTTCACAGTGGCGATATTCATGGCTAAGCTCTCTCAGACGTGCGACGACAGCGCTCAGGGTATCCGTTTGATAGAAGTTCATTTTACGCCGTCCGTGTTGTTAAAATGCGCGCCGTTGCCGGTAACAGCGCAGGCTCCGTTATCCAGTACCGCGCCTATGGGCAGATAATCAAAGGCCAGATGCGCGGTACTGACATCCTGCCCGTCACATGCCTTAATATGTTCGTTATATGATGCGCAGCCATTAAGCGCCATGCAAGACAGTACGGTGATAATCAGCAAAAAACGTTTCATAGAATATACCTTAATTAAGAGGAGATAATCCGGATGAGCGAATATGAGACTTACCCACCACGATAGAAATAAACTCACAGGGTCCTTTGGTTAATCGCACGCAAAGCCGCCTCAGCCATTAACAAACGGCCTGTCGTTATTTTTCGATTCTGATTGCCAGCTATAATATAAGTGTAAGGCGTGAGCACGCCAGGGTAGCCATATTCGCACAGCAATGCGTTTTCGCGTAAAACCCTGCAAAAACGAAAAGAATATATATCTCTGACGCAGCACATGCGATCAGCGCTATCTGCATAGAATGGATAATTATGTCGATGAATCGTGCAGATGTGTTAAAGCGAGGCCAGTGTAATTCGATTGAGGACACATCTCTAAGGTAAGCGTGCGCAAACACATTTTGTTTCAGCTAAGAATTAACTTATTTCAAATGGATTTTCGGCATAAAAAAACCCCACTCCCGCAGAAGTGAGGCTTTATCAGAAAACACAAGGGGCTTATTTGTTCAGTTCAGCCAACGTCAACCAGGTTTGAACCACGGTGTCCGGATTCAGGGACAGGCTATCGATCCCCTCTTCCATCAGCCAGGCCGCGAAATCTTCATGGTCCGACGGGCCCTGACCACAGATCCCCACATATTTGCCGTGTTTTTTGGCGGCGCGAATGGCCATCGACAGCAGGGCTTTCACCGCGTCATTACGCTCATCGAATAGCTCTGAGACAACGCCGGAATCGCGATCGAGGCCCAACGCCAGTTGTGTCATGTCGTTTGAGCCGATAGAGAAGCCGTCAAAGTGCTCCAGGAACTGATCGGCCAGCAGCGCATTCGACGGGATCTCGCACATCATAATGATCTTGAGTCCGTTTTCACCTCGCTTGAGTCCCTGGCGTGCCAGCTCTTCCACCACCGCTTTCGCCTGCTCAACGGTGCGGACAAACGGGACCATAATTTCCACGTTGGTCAGCCCCATCTCGTTGCGCACGCGTTTCACCGCCTCACATTCCAGCGCGAAACAGTCGCGGAAGCTGTCGGAAACATAGCGACCGGCACCACGGAAGCCGAGCATCGGATTCTCTTCGTCCGGTTCATAACGTTCGCCACCGACGAGGTTGGCATACTCATTGGATTTAAAATCTGACAACCGCACGATTACGCGTTTGGGATAGAATGCTGCCCCCAGCGTTGCAATACCTTCGGTCAGACGTCCGACATAAAACTCTTTCGGCGAATCATAGCCTTTCATGATTTCGCGGATTTCGTTTTGCAGTTTCACGTCCTGGTCATCAAACTCCAGCAATGCACGCGGGTGCACGCCGATCATACGGTTGATGATAAATTCGAGGCGCGCCAGACCTACACCTTCATTCGGCAAGCAGGCAAAATCAAACGCTCTGTCCGGGTTGCCGACGTTCATCATGATTTTCAGCGGCAGCGCAGGCATTTCATCAATGCTTGAGCTTTTCACGCTAAAGTCGAGCATCTCGGCGTAGACATACCCCGTATCTCCTTCGGCGCAGGAGACAGTCACCTTATCGCCATCTTTCATGCGTTCCGTTGCGTCACCGCAACCGACGACTGCCGGGATCCCCAGCTCACGCGCGATAATGGCTGCGTGGCAGGTACGGCCACCACGGTTGGTGACAATCGCGGCCGCTTTTTTCATGATCGGTTCCCAGTCCGGGTCGGTCATGTCAGTTACCAGCACATCACCTGCTTCGATACGATTCATTTCACTGATATCGTGAATCACTTTCACCGGACCGGCACCGATACGCTGACCAATCGCACGCCCTTCGGCGATGATTTTGCCCTGCGCATGCAGCGTGTAACGCTCCATTACTTTACCGCGAGAGCGCACGGTTTCCGGACGTGCCTGTACAATAAACAGTTTGCCAGTATGGCCGTCTTTCGCCCATTCAATGTCCATCGGCCGGCCATAGTGTTTTTCAATCTGCACAGCCTGTTTCGCCAGTTCCTGCACTTCCTCATTGGTCAGCGAGAAGCGATCGCGATTAGCCTGCTCAACGTCCTCAATACGCACCTGTTTGCCATGCTCCTGGGTCGGCGCATAGACCATGCGAATTTTCTTCGACCCCATCGTGCGGCGCACGATAGCCGGACGCCCTGCCGCCAGCGTTGGCTTGTGAACATAAAACTCATCCGGGTTCACTGCGCCCTGTACCACCATCTCACCCAGGCCCCAGGCCGCGGTGACGAATACCACTTGATCGAAGCCGGATTCGGTGTCGATAGAGAACATGACGCCGGAAGAACCGATGTCCGAACGTACCATCCGTTGCACCCCGGCAGAGAGCGCTACGCCGCGATGATCGTAACCCTGGTGTACGCGGTAGGAGATCGCACGGTCATTGAACAGGGAAGCGAAGACATGCTTCACCGCCACCAGCACAGCGTCATACCCCTGCACGTTCAGGAAGGTTTCCTGCTGGCCCGCAAAGGAAGCGTCGGGCATATCTTCTGCCGTCGCGGAGGAACGCACAGCAAAGGATGCCTGCTCGTCATCAGCGGACAGTTTGGCATATGCCTGATGGATTGCCTCTTCAAACGCCGGCTGGAACGGGGTATCGACTATCCACTGGCGAATCTGCGCGCCAGCTTTCGCCAGCTCGGAAACGTCGTCAATGTCCGTTTTATCCAGCAGGTCATAGATGCGCTGATTCAGGCCGCTTTGATCGAGAAACTGGTTAAACGCATCGGCAGTGGTTGCAAACCCATTAGGTACGCTTACGCCCATACCGGACAGATTCGTAATCATCTCACCAAGGGAGGCATTTTTGCCCCCAACTCTGTCTACATCATTCATGCCGAGTTGGTCATACCAAAGCACCAGCGGAGACGAGCCATTGTTGGACATCTAAACAATCCTTTTGTGATATTTGAATGGGGTAATAAAGCATTTACTACCTTTTCATCCTGGCATAATTATTCCGCCTGAAAAAACGGTGAATCGTTCAAGCAATTTAAATTTTTGTCTTTTCGGACACTTTCCCGTCAATGGTTACGTATCTGATAATCGGAAAAACCTCAAAATCATTCTTTTTTTTGCGCCTATAATAAAAATGAACCGTACTTTTCATTAAAAACAAAAATAGTGTTTCATTTTAAAAATTCAGAAAAGGCGCTACGCAGATGCGTGACTTTAATTTATGCTTTCAGATAATTACGCATGACAATCAGGAAGGGTAAAATGGACAGCGCTGTGGATCGCCAGGTTTTTTATATTTCCGATGGTACCGCTATCACTGCAGAGGTATTAGGCCATGCGGTGATGTCGCAATTCCCTGTCGCCATCAATAGCATCACGCTGCCGTTCGTGGAGAATGAAAGCCGCGCCAGAGCAGTGAAAGAGCAGATTGACGCTATCTATCAGCAGACGGGCGTACGACCGTTAGTGTTTTATTCCATCGTACTACCAGAAATCCGAACCATTATTTTACAGAGTGAAGGATTCTGTCAGGACATTGTTCAGGCACTGGTTGCGCCACTACAGCAAGAATTAAAACTCGACCCGACACCTATTGCGCATCGTACCCATGGGTTAAATCCAGGCAACCTGATAAAATATGACGCAAGGATTGCCGCTATTGATTACACGCTGGCTCACGATGACGGTATTTCGTTGCGCAACCTGGATCAGGCACAGGTGATTTTACTGGGTGTTTCTCGTTGCGGTAAAACGCCAACCAGCCTTTATCTGGCAATGCAATTCGGTATCCGCGCAGCTAATTATCCTTTTATTGCCGATGATATGGATAATCTCATTCTGCCTGTCTCACTGAAACCTCTCCAGCATAAATTATTTGGTCTGACCATTAATCCGGAACGTCTGGCGGCTATTCGCGAAGAGCGCCGGGAAAATAGCCGCTACGCTTCATTACGCCAGTGCCGTATGGAAGTGGCAGAGGTGGAAGCGCTTTACCGCAAAAATCAGATACCATGGTTAAACAGTACCAACTATTCGGTTGAAGAGATTGCCACCAAAATTCTCGACATGATGGGCCTAAACCGTCGCATGTACTAACACACTAGTACGTGGGTGACATTTTTGCTATCATGCTGGCCTTCGATGTGATGCGCATCACAACCTGCTATTGAATTAAGCAAGGATTGGTTTAAGGTGTGCGCATCGCCTCCGGCATTTGGCCGTTTGAGCACAAAATTTTGAGAATTCTGATGAACAAAACCGATGAACTTCGCACTGCGCGCATCGAGAGCCTGGTCACGCCGGCTGAGTTAGCGCAGCGGCATCCCGTTTCCCTCGCGGTTGCCGAACATGTCACCCAATCCCGTCGCCGTATCGAGAAAATCCTTAACGGTGAAGATAAGCGGCTATTAGTGATTATTGGCCCCTGCTCTATCCACGATCTGGATGCCGCGATGGATTATGCCCGTCGCCTGCAGGGGTTAAGACAAAAACACAGTGCGCAACTGGAAATTGTGATGCGCACCTATTTTGAAAAACCACGAACCGTTGTGGGCTGGAAAGGGTTAATTTCCGATCCCGATCTGAACGGCAGCTACCGCGTTAATCATGGTATCGAACTGGCGCGCAAACTCCTGCTCGCAGTCAATGAACTGGGTGTACCGACAGCGACCGAATTTCTGGATATGGTGACGGGACAGTTTATTGCTGACCTGATTAGTTGGGGCGCTATTGGCGCACGCACGACAGAAAGTCAGATCCACCGCGAAATGGCCTCGGCGCTCTCCTGCCCGGTAGGTTTCAAAAACGGTACCGACGGTAATACCCGGATTGCGGTGGACGCGATTCGCGCTTCCCGCACCAGCCATATGTTCCTCTCACCGGACAAGAGCGGACAGATGACGATTTATCAGACCAGCGGTAACCCTTACGGACATGTCATTATGCGTGGCGGTAAAAAACCCAACTTCTACGCCGAAGACATTGCCGCCGCCTGCGCTACCCTGCGCGAATTTGATCTACCGGAGCAACTGGTCGTCGATTTCAGCCACGGCAACTGCCAGAAACAGCACCGTCGCCAGCTTGAGGTATGCGATGATATCTGTGAGCAGATTCGTGGCGGCTCCACGGCAATTGCGGGGGTTATGGCCGAGAGTTTCCTGCAGGAAGGTACGCAAAAGATCGTCAAAGGCCAGCCACTGGTCTACGGCCAGTCCATCACTGATCCTTGCCTGAGCTGGGAAGACAGCGAAGTGTTACTCGCAAAACTCGCTGCTGCCGTCGCCTCTCGTCTTTAACGCTTTTCCCGTCGGGTCTCCCGGCGGGACGCACTCCCTACCCCAAATGATTGGTTTTTAAAATATGACTTGCAGCCCACTTCGCTGATATTAATAATAATTATCATTGTCATATCCATACAGTTACCCGTGCCATGTCGAACAAGGATAAGCCGACCGCTCCGGCAGAGAAACAACCGGCCAGCCCGGCAGTCATCCTTCCCGAGGATCGCAGAATCAGCAGTAAAACGCTATTGGGGGATGCGGCGCGCGTTGTCATCGAGCATCAGGGACAAGAATATCTCTTGCGACAGACGCACGCCGGGAAATTGATCCTAACGAAGTAGAGACTCAGCTTGAACAGCTGACCTCCAGCCTTTTACCCCAGTCAGGTGGGCGTCGGCTATAGTCATCGTTGCGATCCGCATAAGGCTCACGCAGGACGGCATGCAGACGCTCCAGCTCTTCGGTACTCCCCTGCTCCGCCTGTTCAATCGCCCGCTGTGCGAGCCAGTTGCGCAACACAACCGCCGGGTTCACGCTTTGCATCAGCTGCTGACGTTGCGCATCCGAAATGTGCTCCTGCGCCAGACGCGCGCGGTAACGACTAAACCAGCTGTCAAACGCTTCGCGATCGATAAATTCATCACGTAATGCACTGCTGGCGCTCATCTGTTCGGTATGGCTTAACATGCGGAACGTACGGGTATAATCGCTGCCTTCACGTTCCATCAAAGCAAAGAGATCGCTTAACAGCACATTGTCATCTTTTTGCTGGCTAAAAAAACCCAGTTTCTGGCGCATCACTATGCCATATTCGCTCAGCAATACGGGCTGATAACTGTCCAGTGCCGCATTGAGCACATCGGCACTCATAAACGGCGACAAGGTTTGCGCCAGTCGCTGCAGATTCCACAGGGCAATGGTCGGCTGGTTATCAAAGCTGTAACGTCCCTGATAGTCAGAATGATTGCAGATAAAGCCGGGCTGATAATCATCAAGAAAACCAAAGGGACCATAATCAATGGTCAGTCCGAGGATCGACATATTGTCCGTATTCATCACCCCATGAGCGAAGCCCACCGCCTGCCAGCGTGCTATCAGCGCGGCGGTACGGGCGATGACATCCCGGAACCAGACATCATATTTATCGTTCTCATCCAGCAGATGAGGCCAGTAATGACGAATCACAAAATCTGTCAGCTGGCGTACCTTTTCTGGTTCGCGCCGATAATAGAAGTGCTCGAAGTGACCAAAGCGGATATGACTTTGCGCAATACGCATCATCATTGCCCCCTGTTCGACGCTTTCGCGATAAACAGGCGTGTCGCTGGTAACAATTGAAAGCGCACGCGTCGTTGCGATCCCCAGATGATGCATCGCCTCAGAAGCCAGGCTTTCACGAATGGTTGAGCGCAGAACAGCGCGACCATCACCCATGCGGGAATAGGGCGTAAGTCCGGCGCCTTTAAGGTGCCAGTCCAGCGTTGCACCATCGGGCAAACGTTGTTCGCCGAGCAGGATACCGCGCCCGTCGCCCAGTTGTCCCGCCCAGACACCAAACTGATGTCCGCTATAGACCTGGGAAAGCGGTGACATCCCGGGAAGCAGCGTTTCGCCACCCCATACACCGGCACCCTCTTCGGGGGCAAACAGAACGGGATCGATACCCATCGTTTCTGCCAGTGCCGCATTGTGCCAAAGCAGCCGCGCATGACTCAGTGGTGTCGGGGAAAGGCTGGTATAAAAACCTGGCAGCTCATCGCGCCAGCGGGTAATAAAAGACAGGGCCATGGTTCCTCCTGTCTTTATTGTAGTGTGTTTATATGATGTTAAACACGGGTTAAAAGCAAGGTTATCCCTGGACCAGACTGGTGATTTGAGCGGCAGGGACTGCCGGCCATAACGTCCCCTGCATGGCGCTGAACTGATACGGCTTCACCCGCTTTAAGGTCTTTTCATCGTCAATACCGTCAATCATTACTGAACGGCAATAAGGGGAAATTTGTGAGACGATTGCGCGCATGAAGGGTTCAAATGAGCGCGACGCCAGGCGTTGATGAATAAAATTCTTATCCAGCGTCACGCGCCTGAAAAGTCCATCAAATATGGCGCGAGTGGAAGCCGCCCCGGCACCAAAATTTCTCAGGATTAAGGGATGGCGTTCGCTAAACGCGACGAGTGAATTATTTTCAGTGCCCTTTGTCAGGTTGGGATAATTCTCATTCACAGTAAATTCGAGGAAAGGATATTTCGCTATCGTTTCTTCAGGTACCGCATTCGAGAGTAACGCATCGACAATAACGGGTGAAATATTTATCCAGGCGAGAAGTTGATGCTGAATAAAGAATAACTTACAGGATTCAAGTAATTCTAATTGCTCAGTAAAAAGCGTCAGCGTTTCGTCTGCGCTCAGGCGTGGCACTATCCGCTCCGCAGGCGCCCTTACCGCGCCCGCTCCAACGAAATTGACCACAATTTCAATCCCGACTAGCGTACCGTAACCATTGCGCGCAGGCTGTAGTAAAAACTCTGAGCGATAGGTGTCATCAAACGAGACGATCATGGTGCCAACCCCGCATTAAGGTTGATATCCTGCATCGAAAAACCAATGCGCACATGCTTCAACGTAGTTGAACTTAAGAAAACTGACTTCATCATTTCCCATTATATTATCGAAAATTCCTTATTTTCGTGCGCAAGCTTATCCTGGTTAAATTGCCCATACCAGCGCCTGCTACGATACTGACAGCCCTTTAAGGTAACGAACAGTTAAATAATAAATATTGAAGAAAGAATGAATGAACAGTGAGGAAAATAACAAAATTTGCGTTTAGTCCACAAAAGCAGCGAACCGGCCAGCCATTCGCTGCTTGTTGTCGGAAGGGGATCAGATACGACGCGCCTGCCAGAAATTCTTCCGCCAGTAGACATTGTTTAATGAAGAACGCACGACCCCCTGACTGGTCGACGCATGGATAAACGCATTATCGGTATCGTAGATGCCTACATGCAGACCGTTATCACCGGAGCCCGTTTTAAAAAACACCAGATCGCCAGGCAGCAGTTCATCTTTATCTATTTTCGTTCCCACTTCCGCCTGTTTACGCGTATCGCGGGGAAGGACAAGATTAAATTTATCGCGGAAGGTCATCATCACGAAGGCAGAACAATCAACGCCATTGCGGCTCATGCCGCCATAGCGATAAGGGGTGCCACGCCAGTCACGCAGTTGATCATTCAACCCGGCAATGACGGTGATGGAATCAGAAAGGCGTGCGTTAGGCGGCGGCGCACGATGACTGCTACACCCTGAAAGAATTAACACCGCCAGAAGAAACCAGATGCGCATCCAGCAAAACCTCTATTTTCGTTATGCTGGAATAATTTAGCGTGTGAATTGCAATCCTTGCAAGTTTCGTTTGCTGCTATATCTCCGGAATGAGCATCCGGTGACCAGCCAAATCGAGACGGCGGAATGGCATACCGTATGCCAATGCCAGGTTTTGTGGCGTTAATACCTCATCACGTGGGCCACTGGCAATCAGTTTGCCCTGCCGGAGTAGCCACACCTGATGGGCACGACGTAGCGAATGGTTGAGATCGTGGCTGCTCATCACAACGGTAATCCCTGCCGCCACCAGCTCATTTAAGATGCCATCCAGTGCGGCCTGCTGAGCGACATCCAGACTGTTCATCGGTTCGTCTAATAACAGGAGTTGCCCATCCGCATTAGCGGCCGGATGAATTTGCGCAATCACCGCAGCCAGCCGAACCCGCTGCCATTCCCCGCCGGAGAGTTGATTGACAGTGCGCCCCAGCTTATCCCCCAGTCCGAGTTTATGCGTAATCTGTTCAACCACGCTGTCGTTGCTATGCTGATGCAGTGACAAATAATGCCATACCGGCATGGCGAAGGGGGGCGTCTGCTGCTGGGCCAGGTAAGCGCGATGGCGAGCCAGTTGGGGGGCATGCCATTGCGCCAGCGGACGGTCATTTAGCCGCACACAGCCCTTTCCCTGCGTCAACCCGGCGATACGCGCCAGAAGCGTGCTTTTCCCGGCGCCATTTGGCCCAACCAGGTGCAGCATTTGCGCGTTGTCGACCAGGGCCGTAACAGGCCCCAGCCTTCCTGCTTCCTCAAGAGCATGAAGTTGGAGCAATGGCATTATTTTGCCAGCGCCAGCTTAATCGCTTCCATCAGGATAGGATCTTCGGGCGTCATATCCGGCGAGAAGCGTTGAACTACCTGACCATCACGGCCAATCAGGAATTTTTCAAAGTTCCACAGGATGTCATCCGGATAGAGCGGTGCGCGCCCTTTACTGGCCATACGCTCGTAAAAACCGCTACCTTCCGGGGCGACAGCTTTCGGCACAGCGGCAATCAATTTCCGATACAAAGGATGACGGTTTTCACCGTTGACATCGACTTTGGCTGCCATTGGGAAAGTTACGCCATAGGTAGTGCTGCAGAAGGTTTTGATTTCTTCTTCACTGCCCGGCTCCTGCCCGGCAAACTGATTGCATGGAAAGCCCAGCACGACAAAACCGTCTTTCTCCCAGGCTTTCTGAATATTCTCCAGTTGCTCATACTGCGGCGTCAGGCCACATTTGGATGCCACATTCACCACCAGAATAACCTTGCCCTGGTACTTTTCCAGTGTGATATGTTCGCCATCAATCGTCGTAATCTCGGTGTTCAAAATATCCTGGTGCATAGCATCCCCTCTGTCGGTTCATTCAGACGCCGGATCTCTCGCCCGGCCGGTCATTAATAATAGCCAGATAATGCGCGATAGTCCTTCTTCTGTCATTTAGCAAAAAATGATGTAAAAACAGTCAATCAGGCGAGTTTCCTTTTTTTGACGCGTCGTTGTTACACACTTTTACGTTATTGTTGCCTGCAGGTTATGACGTCCTCAACCCTTAGCGCTTTGCCGCGAGCAAGAGCCAGATGAACACCGGCGCCCCCAGCGTTGCCGTCACAACACCGATAGGTAATTCTGCGGCGCTCAGCGCCATTCGGGCGACGATATCGGCAAACAGCAGTGCCGTCGCCCCCGCAAGCGCGCAGGCGGGCAGAAGCGCACGATGATCGGTGAGCCCACAAAGACGAAGAATATGGGGAATCACCAGGCCAATAAAGCCAATCGAGCCAGCCAGCGCGACACTGACACCCACCATCCAGCCCGTTGCTACGACCAGCACATTGCGCCAGAACCACAGAGGTAACCCGAGTTGACGGGCAGATGTCTCACCCAGCGCAAGTACGTTGAGCGGCTGCGACTGAAAGCAGGTCCACCCCATCACCGGTAGCAGAGCAAGCATCAGCCAGCTTTGTCGCCAGTCAACGCCGCCAAAACCGCCCATCATCCAGTACATGAGCTGACGCAGGTCGAAAGAAGTGGAGAAGTAGATGGCCCAGGTCATCAGTGCGCTACAAATGATCCCCAACGCGACGCCCGCTAACAGCAGACGGCTGGTCGACAAATGGCGTCGGGCAAAACGCAGCAAAATAAGCGTGATGACCAGTGCCCCGGCGATGGCACAAAACCCCAACGCCCAGCCGGGCAATGCACCTTTTCCCAGCAGCACGGCGGCTATCAACCCCACCCCCGCGCCGTTAGACACACCCAAAAGTCCCGGTTCGGCCAGCGGGTTCTCAAATAACGCCTGCATAATAGCGCCGCTTAACGCCAGCGCCGCCCCCACCAACAACACCGCTAATGTACGGGGTAGGCGTATTTGCCAGACAAAAAGTTGACCACGGGCCTCGAACCAGTTTGCAGGACCAATCCACTGATCGCCCGCACACAGGCTAATAAACAGCGCGATCAGCAAAAGTAGCGCAAGGCCGCAGAGCCACTGACCATTGCGACGCTGTTGGAGTTGTGCGTAATTCAGCATGCAGTTCAATTAATGCGTTATTAAGTGAGTTGATTTTAAAGAGGGTATTCAGTGCTGAAAGAAAAAGGCCGCGATTGCGGCCTTTTTAATTAGTCCAGATTACTCTGCTTTGGGCGAAGCGTTTTCGACGCGGCTTTTTAACTTCTGGCCGGGTCTGAAGGTCACCACGCGCCGGGCTGTAATGGGAATATCCTCGCCCGTTTTCGGGTTACGTCCCGGACGTTGATTCTTATCACGCAGATCGAAATTGCCAAAGCCGGAGAGTTTTACCTGCTCACCATTTTCCAAAGCACGACGGATCTCTTCGAAAAACAGCTCTACCAGCTCTTTAGCATCTCGCTTGCTAAGCCCAAGCTTATCAAACAGATATTCGGACATTTCAGCTTTTGTAAGCGCCATAGGTTCAATCCCTCAATGATGCCTGGAATCGCTCTTTTAATGCCTCTACACATTTGGCGACGGTAGCGGCAATCTCCTCTTCTTCGAGTGTACGGCTGGTATCCTGAAGGATCAGGCTAATGGCGAGGCTCTTATACCCCTCCGCAACACCCTTACCGCGGTACACGTCAAATAAGTTTACGCCAACTACCTGATTTACGCCAACTTTCTTACATTCGGCTAAAATATCTGCCGCGGCCACGTTTTCAGCGACCACGACAGCGATGTCGCGGCGGTTTGCCGGGAAGCGAGAAATCTCCTGCGCCTGAGGAACCACGCGGTCTGCGACCTTATTCCACTCCAGTTCAAACACCAGCGTACGACCATTCAGATCGAGCTTACGTTCCAGCTCCGGATGCACGACGCCGATGAAACCAACATATTCATCTTTCAGATAAATCGCTGCGGATTGCCCAGGATGCAGCGCCGGAATCGCCTCTGCGCGGAACTCAATCGCGGACAATTTTCCGGTCAGGTCGAGTAAGGATTCCAGATCGCCTTTCAGATCGAAGAAATCAACACTGCCTTTAGCCAGATCCCAGTGTTCTTCATAGCGGTTACCGCAGATGGCGCCCGCCAGCATCAGATCCTGACGAATCCCTAAAGGCGCCTGTGTATCCGGCACAAAACGCAGACCGGTCTCGAAGATACGCACACGGCTCTGCTGGCGGTTCTGGTTATAGACGATCGTTCCGAGCAGACCGGTCAGCAATGACAGGCGCATGGCCGACATTTCGCTGGAGATCGGGCTTGGCAGAATCAGCGCCTCTTCTCCCGGATGGATCAACTGCTGTACTTTCGGATCAACGAAACTGTAGGTGATCACTTCCTGGTAGCCTTTATCATTCAGCAGCGTTTTAACGCGTTTGAGCGACAGGTTGGCTTCGCGGTGTGACCCCATCACCAGCCCGGCTTGTACCGGTGCGTTCGGGATGTTGTTATACCCGTAAAGGCGCGCAACCTCTTCGACCAGGTCTTCTTCGATCTCCATATCGAAACGCCAGCTCGGCGCAACAGCCAGCCACTCATCCTGACCCTCGGTAACTTCGCACCCAAGGCGTTTAAGGATGTCGGTAACCAGCTCATCTGCAATGTGATGACCAATCAGGCGATCCAGCTTGCTGCGGCGCAGACAGATGGTCGCACGTTTTGGCAGTGTGGCTTCATTGGTGATATCAACTACCGGACCGGCTTCACCACCACAGATATCGATCAGCAAGCGGGTAGCCCGTTCCATTGCTTTGTACTGCAACGCCGGATCCACACCACGTTCATAGCGATGCGAAGCATCCGTGTGCAAACCATGACGACGCGCACGACCAGTGATGGACAGCGGGCTGAAGAACGCACATTCCAGCAGCACGTTTTGTGTCTCGCTGTTCACGCCAGAATGCTCACCACCAAAGATGCCGCCCATCGCCAGCGCTTTATGGTGGTCAGCAATGACCAGCGTGTCAGTCGCCAGTTTGGCTTCGCTACCGTCGAGCAGTACCAGCGTTTCGTTCTCTTTCGCCATACGGACAACGATACCGCCGTCGATACGATCCAGATCGAAGGCATGCATCGGCTGGCCCAGCTCCAGCAGAACATAGTTGGTCACGTCCACAACTGCGTCGATAGAACGCACACCACAGCGACGCAGTTTTTCTTTCATCCACAGCGGAGTCGGCGCTTGTACGTTGATGCCTTTAACTACACGTCCCAGATAACGCGGGCAGGCGTCCGCTGCATCAACGGTGATCGGTAGCGTATCGTTAATAGTGGCAACAACCGGAGCGATTTCCGGCTCAACCAGCGGTGCTTTGTTCAGCGCGGCGACATCACGGGCGACACCGATGATGCCTAAGCAGTCAGCACGGTTCGGCGTCACGCTGATTTCGATGGTGTTGTCATCGAGTTTCAGATAGTCGCGGATATCAGTACCAATCGCTGCATCCAACGGCAGTTCGATAATGCCGCTGTGGTCGTCGGAAATTCCCAGCTCAGAGAAAGAGCACAGCATGCCTTCTGACGGTTCGCCGCGCAGTTTGGCCGCTTTAATTTTGAAGTCACCCGGCAGTACTGCACCGATGGTGGCAACAGCAACTTTCAGCCCCTGGCGGCAGTTAGGCGCGCCACAGACGATATCCAGCAGGCGTTCGCCGCCCACATTCACTTTGGTGACACGCAATTTGTCGGCATTCGGGTGCTGACCACACTCTACAACTTCACCCACAACTACGCCGTTAAAGGCGCCAGCCACCGGCTCGACACCGTCAACTTCCAGGCCAGCCATGGTGATTTGGTCGGAAAGCGCTTCACTATCGACAGCCGGGTTAACCCACTCGCGTAACCACAGTTCACTGAATTTCATTATTTATCCTGCCCTTATTTAAACTGTTTGAGGAAACGCAAATCGTTTTCGAAGAATGCACGCAGATCGGTCACACCGTAACGCAGCATGGTCAGGCGCTCCATCCCCATCCCAAATGCAAAGCCAGAGTAAACTTCCGGGTCAATACCCACATTGCGTAGAACGTTCGGATGCACCATGCCACAGCCCAGCACTTCCAGCCATTTGCCGTTTTTACCCATGACATCCACTTCTGCGGACGGTTCGGTGAACGGGAAGTAGGACGGACGGAAACGGACCTGCAGATCTTCCTCAAAGAAATTGTTCAGGAAATCGTGCAGCGTGCCTTTCAGGTTGGTAAAGCTGATGTTGGTATCAACAATCAGACCTTCCATCTGATGGAACATCGGCGTATGCGTCTGGTCGTAGTCGTTACGGTACACGCGGCCCGGGGCGATAATACGAATCGGCGGCTGCTGCTCTTTCATGGTGCGGATCTGCACGCCAGAAGTTTGCGTACGCAGCAGGCGGGTGGCATCAAACCAGAAAGTGTCGTGGTCAGCGCGTGCCGGATGGTGGCCTGGAATATTCAATGCATCGAAGTTATGATAGTCATCCTCGATTTCCGGGCCCGTCGCCACGGTAAAGCCAAGCTCACCGAAGAAACTCTCAATGCGATCGATAGTACGAGTGACCGGATGCAGCCCGCCGTTTTCGATGCGGCGCCCCGGCAGGGATACGTCAATGGTTTCCGCAGCCAGGCGCGCGTTTAGGGCGGCATTTTCCAGCTCAAATTTACGCGCGTTCAGCGCCTGCTGGACCTGCTCTTTCGCTTCGTTAATCACCGCCCCCGCAGCCGGGCGCTCTTCTGGCGGCAGCTCACGCAGGGTGGTCATCTGAAGGGTCAGATGCCCCTTTTTACCCAGATATTCAACGCGTACGTTATCTAACGCAGCAACATCTGAGGCATCATTAATGGCTGCCCGTGCACTGGCAACCAGCTCTGCGAGATGTGACATAATTTTCCTCGTTATGTCCTTGTTATTGGACTTTTTACTTAAAATTCAGATACAAAAAAAGCCTCCTGTTGGAGGCTTTTGGCGTTAATTTTCCGTTTCTTCTTTCACGCGCTAGCCTCCCGGAGTCAGGTGCTAAAGTAAAAAAAGAAGCGGAAAATAGCAGCATTCATGCTTGCGTTACCTTATGTGGTAAAAAACGGATTACCTTTATTGAAAGGGCTCACCGGAAAAAAGTCAATCTTCTGATAGTGTTATACCCCAAATAATTCGCTTTGCAGAAAAACGGCGACAGAGTGAATTCTCAGAAGCTTACTTAAGTAAGTGACCGGATGATTAACCTTAGTCTACGCGCATGCAAGGTGAAAAATGACGGGTATAAACGAAAAGAGGGAGCATTGCCCCCTCTTCCACTGACTTATTAAGCCAGAGCTGCTTTCGCTTTTTCGACCAGAGCGGTGAACGCTACTTTGTCGAATACTGCGATATCAGCCAGGATCTTACGGTCGATTTCAACAGAGGCTTTTTTCAGGCCGTTGATGAATTTGCTGTAAGAAATACCGTTCTGACGTGCTGCTGCGTTGATACGCGCAATCCACAGTTGACGGAACTGACGCTTTTTCTGACGACGGTCACGATAAGCGTACTGACCTGCTTTGATAACAGCCTGGAAGGCAACGCGGTAAACGCGTGAACGCGCACCGTAGTAGCCTTTAGCTTGTTTCAAAATTTTCTTGTGACGTGCACGTGCAATTACACCACGTTTTACGCGAGCCATATGTGCTCTCCTGTATCTATTCTAAGTTAAAAAAGTTAAACGTTAACGACTTATGCGTACGGCAGGCACGCGATTACCAGGCCCAGATCGCCTTTGGAAACCATGGCTTTCGGACGCAGGTGACGTTTACGCTTGGTAGCTTTTTTGGTCAGAATATGACGCAGGTTAGCGTGCTTGTGCTTAAAACCACCTTTACCGGTTTTTTTGAAGCGCTTAGCAGCACCGCGTACGGTCTTAATTTTTGGCATTTTAATAACTTCCACTTCGCATTGTTAATAAACGAAACCCAGGCGAACAAAACCTGTGAAGCCCAAAGGCACCACAGGAATTGCTACTTGAAGGCCTTACTGTTTCTTCTTAGGAGCGAGCACCATGATCATCTGGCGGCCTTCGATCTTCGTAGGGAAGGACTCGACTACTGCCAGTTCACTCAGATCGTCACGGACGCGGTTAAGCACTTCCATACCAATCTGTTGGTGGGCCATCTCACGACCGCGGAAACGCAGTGTGATCTTGGCCTTATCGCCATCTTCCAGAAAGCGAACCAGGCTGCGGAGTTTTACCTGGTAGTCGCCATCATCTGTGCCAGGTCGGAATTTAATTTCCTTAACCTGAATAACTTTTTGCTTTTTCTTCTGTTCCTTAGAAGACTTACTCTTTTCATAAAGGAACTTGCCGTAGTCCATGATACGACAAACTGGCGGTTCGGCGTTAGGGCTGATCTCAACTAAATCTACTCCAGCTTCTTCAGCTTTTTCGATAGCTTCTCTCAGACTCACAATCCCCAGTTGCTCACCTTCCAGACCCGTTAAGCGAACTTCCTGGGCGCGAATCTCGCCATTGATACGATTCGGACGTGCCGTTTGAACTCGTTTTCCGCCTTTAATACCTTATTCCTCCAGTTGTTGAAGACTGCGGCTGCGAATCTCTTGTTGCAGCTTCTCAATCACTTCACTTACGTCCAGGCTGCCCAGGTCTTTACCGCGGCGGGTGCGAACGGCCACTTTGCCAGCTTCCACCTCTTTATCACCACAGACCAACATATAAGGGACACGACGTAAAGTGTGCTCGCGGATTTTAAAGCCAATCTTCTCATTTCTCAAGTCTGCTTTTACGCGAATGCCCGCATTTTGTAGTTTCTGCGTCAATTCTTTAACGTAATCCGCCTGAGAATCGGTAATGTTCATCACCACGACCTGAACTGGCGCAAGCCAGGTTGGGAAGAAGCCAGCAAACTCTTCGGTCAGGATACCGATAAAGCGTTCCAGAGAACCGAGAATTGCACGGTGAATCATTACCGGTACCTGACGCTCGTTGTCTTCGCCAACATAAGAGGCGCTTAAACGCGCAGGAAGAGAGAAGTCCAGCTGTACAGTACCGCACTGCCATGCGCGATCGAGGCAGTCATATAGGGTAAATTCAATTTTCGGACCGTAGAATGCGCCCTCGCCCAGCTGGTATTCGAACGGAATACCGTTCTCTTCCAGCGCCACGGCGAGATCCGCTTCTGCGCGATCCCAAGTCTCATCGCTACCGATACGTTTTTCCGGACGCGTTGAGAGTTTGACCACGATCTTCTCGAAGCCAAAGGTGCTGTACATATCATAGACCATACGAATACAGGCGTTAACTTCATCACGAACCTGATCTTCCGTACAGAAGATATGCGCGTCATCCTGTGTAAAGCCACGAACACGCATCAGACCGTGCAGCGCTCCTGATGGTTCGTTACGGTGGCAGCTACCGAACTCTGCCATACGCAGTGGCAGGTCGCGGTAGGATTTCAGACCCTGGTTGAAGATCTGAACGTGGCCCGGGCAGTTCATTGGTTTGATGCAGTATTCACGGTTCTCAGACGAGGTAGTGAACATCGCATCTTTGTAGTTGTCCCAGTGGCCGGTTTTTTCCCACAGCACACGGTCCATCATGAACGGACCTTTCACTTCCTGATACTGATACTCTTTCAGTTTGGAGCGGACAAAGGTTTCCAGTTCACGGAAGATAGTCCAGCCGTCGTTATGCCAGAATACCATGCCCGGCGCTTCTTCCTGCATGTGGTATAAGTCGAGCTGCTTACCGATTTTACGGTGGTCGCGTTTCGCCGCCTCTTCCAGGCGTTGCAGGTAGGCGTTCAGAGCCTTTTTATCAGCCCACGCGGTACCATAGATGCGCTGCAACATCTTGTTGTTGCTGTCGCCACGCCAGTAGGCGCCGGCGATTTTCATCAGTTTAAAGTGATGGCAGAAACGCATGTTCGGCACGTGCGGTCCACGGCACATGTCAATGTATTCTTCATGATGGTACAGGCCTGGCTTGTCATCATGGGCAATGTTTTCATCAAGAATAGAAACTTTGTAGCTCTCGCCGCGCTTGACGAAGGTTTCACGCGCTTCGTGCCAGCTGACTTTCTTCTTAATGACGTCATAGTTGGTTTCGGCGAGCTCGTGCATACGTTTTTCGAGCGCGTCGATATCTTCCTGGGTCAGGGTATGGTCAAGGTCGACATCGTAGTAGAAGCCGTTGTCAATAACCGGGCCAATCGCCATTTTGGTGTTCGGCCACAGTTGCTTGATAGCGTGACCCAACAGGTGCGCACAGGAGTGGCGGATGATTTCCAGACCGTCTTCGTCTTTGGCGGTGATGATAGCCAGGGTAGCGTCATTTTCAATCAGATCGGACGCATCAACCAGTTCACCGTTTACACGACCGGCAATCGTCGCTTTCGCAAGGCCCGGACCAATGTCCAGAGCCACATCCATTGGGCTAACAGCGTGGTCGTAATGGCGTTGACTACCATCAGGAAGAGTAAT
This sequence comes from Phytobacter ursingii, assembly GCA_901456055.1. Taxonomy (GTDB): domain Bacteria; phylum Pseudomonadota; class Gammaproteobacteria; order Enterobacterales; family Enterobacteriaceae; genus Phytobacter; species Phytobacter ursingii. The sequence goes on along the minus strand of CABDWT010000016.1, from coordinate 501,667 downwards.
TACAGGCATTTCATATCCTTAATTCGCAGTGGTGACCCACACGAAAGATCACATGCAAAATCATATTTTAAATAATTATCAGCAGGTTAGATAAGGTTTTCGTCTTCACTCTGACGAATGTGTACATTCGCGTGTACAAAATGCTAAATGTACCCTTCTCTTCTTCTGATAAGCTCACCACAGATAGTACACGTCTAATCAGGATGATAAAAGGTTAGTGTTAACCTCATCACACACTAAGCTCATCTATTCCCCGTTCTATTATGCTGTTAATAAACAGCGCCCGGACCGAATGCCTATACTTCCTTTATCAAACCGGAGGTTCTATGTGCGGACGATTTGCCCAAGCGTAAACGCGCGAAGAATACCTCGCTTACCTTGCAGATGAAGCAGATCGCAACATAGCTTATGACCCTGAACCAATTGACCGATATAACGTCGCGCCTCGCTCGAAAGTATACCGGCTTAATGGGCGCGACGAGCAAATACGTCTGGATTCTGTAAGCTGGGGTTACGCTCCCGGTTAGTGGGGAAAAGCCACCCTGATTAACGCTTGCGTCGAAACAGGCCGGGATCTCAAAAAATGTATGGAACTAAAACAGGTCTATTTACAAAAAGGCTGCACATACAGACAGCATTAACTGATAGGTAGTTTTGAATATGTGATATGTCACTCAACTCATTTCGTCAATTCGCTACTCTGCCTATCATCCCTTTGAGCTACGAAACGAGACCACATGATGTTCAGTGCTAATAAACGAACCAGGTACTCAAGCGCACAAAATGACCATATGGTTTTTCGTGTAATGTATATCGGATGGACTCCATTCATTCAATCAGCAGAAAAAATACGATTTCCACGATTTAATCAAGTGATTAGCAATCTATTTTTATGTTATAATCCAATCCTATCTAAATAATAGAAAATTTAATTATGGATAATTTATTTCTCAAACAAATTCAGGAATGCCTTCATTTAATTAAACAAAGTAAGGATAAAGATGACGCTATACATCAAGTAGCTGAAGTTATCTTCTCACATCATGATTTACTGGAGGAAACATCAAACACCATTTCCTTAGTCAATTTGATTGCAGACTGGTTAGAGAACAATGGTGGTTCCGTACTTAAAATCTATGATGCGCTCTATTTTTTCTGGCTTGACTGTATAATAAAAGCAAAAATAAATGTATTTTACCTTGGTGAATTAGCAAATCTCAAAATACTCGCAAGGCATCTAGACCCAACTATTGTTAATAGCATAAAGTATTTAGCATCAAACGATACAGATATTCATTACATTAACGATTACATTTCGAGCATTGAATCTTCTGTTGCGCCCTTGATCATTTACGATCCTGATGGAATGCATTTTTTAGATAAAATTAAAAACACCAATCCAATAGCTAGCCTGAATAATTACGAGATATTAATACATAATTCGTTTCCAACATCTGAAGTTTTAAATAGCTTCACACTCCTGCTTGCTCATCAGTATACCAAACTCAGTAACACCAATATTAAAACCGTTATCATTGGCAATTCATATGGTATTTATGCTTTTCCAGACAATATTATTCAGCATACTGTAAACATTTCTATGCACAGTCTGGGTATCAAACAAGCCCAAAGACTAGTTGAACACATTCTTATTAAGTATCCACATATTGACAACTTCGTTTTTTGCATTGGTTTTTTTGACCTTTATGGTGATCTATTAAAATCAAAACATGTATTCAACAAAAATGTGATAGATGCATTTAGCCAGATATTGTCCCATTATCATATAGCAAGCATTACACACTCGGATACCAATGCTTTAGACACATTTAGCCGCCTGATAATTGAAAGTGGAGTGGACTCACTCCCTGAGTTTCAGGACATGGATAATGTTGCCTTGAGGCAGAGAATATATAACGAAAATTTGCAACTTGTTACTAGCACTACATCTTTAGAAACAGAACAACAAGGTTTAATTTCAGAGCAGCGTGCACTTGTGCATTCTAAAGCAGTTAATCATCAAGTATCTCTTGATGAGAATAAGATAAGAATAAGTGAAATATCAGAAAGAATTAGACTCCAGGAAAAAACCAGTTATTGGTTGACTCCGCCATTCCCTGATGAATATACAAAAAATATAGTTACTGAGATGAAACAAACGCATCGGGTTTATTTTAATCGAATTTCTAATGAATATGTACATTTCATTGATCTTTCAGAGGAGAAATCATTTCGACCGCAAGATTTCCGTGATGGTGATCACCTCAATTTTACTGGCGCATGTAAACTTATAAACCTGTTACGCAATAAAAACATTCCGGTATAAGCATAAAAGAGCATCAGGTTCATCAGAATTAGAGTCTGATGCTCGAGTTTTCATTCATTCTTACTTTTGCAGTTATTATAACGCAACGATCCGGTGGTAGGCGTATTCGAGTAATGTGTCACTCATGCTGCATACTCCTCGAATATAACTTCTCCGTCCAAGCCGCCAAGTTGGTAAAGGATCGAACCATCATCCCGATACTCTACTGGAGACGCGCTCCATCCTTCCCCGTTTGGCGCGTCATCATCACCAAAAACAATAAATCCACCGGTCTCCACTCGTGCTATGTATATTTCACCTTCTGTCCACTGTGGACATTGGTGTGTACAAAAATAGCGTGGCACAAACACGCACAGAGAGAAACGCAGTGAAACACTGAGACGGGGGAAAGTCAAAGCTGATGAGGGTTTGAATGGAGGTGTTGAAACGGAATGGAATCACATGAAACTTCGTACATGCCTGACACGAAAGATCACATACGAAGTAAATATTTGTTTAGTCGAGATAAATTACGCCGCCATCTAACCAACAATCGCTAAATTGGCACGTAATCTGTTACGTCAATGAAAGCCATCATGGCTCACACTTTTCATTGCGTCAGGGGATGGTAACACTAAAAAATGTGGGAATGTACCTCTTGTTTGATATTGGTTCCTTTGACTATTTTCTGTGTCCTTCTGTTTGCTCACAAAAAAAGAATCTCAGGAAGCCTCAAAACCAAGCGCACGGATAACTTCCGCCATGGCCTGTTTGGTTAATTCCGTACGCGGTACACGCTGATTCGCCAGCATCGTTCGCACCATCCCGGCGATTACCACATGTTTGGGCTCCTGGCCAAGGTCTCGCATCTCAAGTACGACTTTTCCGACAACCCGGCACATTTCTTCGTATAACTCGGCATCTTTTGTTTTACCCATTCATTCCCCCATGAGGTGATCACGACTTTCGGTAGTTGGTCATTCTTTTGTTATTCCTTAATAATACTGGATATCTACAGCAAGGCGATCATCACTATAAGGAAATGTCGATGCCATTTAGCGCACAAGAACGTACGGTCCTGCTCGCCTGTAAAGGCGTCGGTCCGAAGGTGATTGAACGTCTTGAGCAAATGGGATTTAGCTCACTGGATCAACTCAGTGGCGCAGTCGTTGACGATATCCTCGCCCAGGGCGCGGCGCTCGTCGGGTCAACCTGCTGGAAAAACAGTCCGCAGGCAAAAGCCGCGATTAGCGATGCCATTGCGCTGGCAAAAACAGCCTCTGTGGGGAAATAAAGGGCCGGAAAACCCGGCCCAGTGCGGTTACATCTTGTAGCCGAGGGAGACCGTGGTTCGGCGATCGGTATGCTCTGGCGCCGATGATGGCGGCTGAGAATTCCAGGTCACGTTGTATGCCACTTTCAGACCAAAGTGGTCATTAATAGCAACATTTAACGCAGTCTCAGAGTTCAGCGTCGTGTCATCTGAACCAAACACAGAGACACCCTGCGTGAATTTGGCGTTGTCGGTCATCTGCCAGGTATAAGTACCGGAGGCATAGCCCAGGCCTTGCGTTTTGGTGTCCCCGTCAGTGTATTCGTCGTAACGAACACCGGGACCAAATTCAAAGCGGAAACTGTGCACCGGACCATTGAGGAACTGACGACCATAACCAGCGGTCAGAACGTCACGCTCACGATAACCGTTGTAGCGATCGGTCAACCAGCTTCCCTGGCCAAACAGATAATCGTAATCCGTCATGTTGTAACGGCTACGTCCACCTGCGGAATATTTCTCTGAGGAACGCTCATCATTTGATGAGGTGTTGCTCGCGGTTCCCCATAAAGACCATGCGGTAGTTGAGCCATACCAGGTCAAGGTGGAGTCCGCAGTCAGAGAAGAACTGGTGGTATTGCCAGACTGGGCCAGGTAACCACCGTTAACGCTACCTTCAAACGGTTTCTTGGCGGTGGAGGGGTCATCCATAACAGTAAAAACGGTGTCATCTGCGGCAGCATTCAACGACGCAAGCACGCCTCCCGCGAGAACAATCAGCACGGGTACTGTCTTAAAAAGCTTCATTTATTAGGAGTCCGAACAACAAAAAAAGAGACCGTAACGGTCCCGGAAACTTTCAGGTGGATCAACGACCGACGGTCCATTGAAAGGTAACAAATTATAAAAAGTGCCGTTAAACATAGCAATGAATTCTTATTTCATTTTTTGAATAAGACAGATCTCAAATAGACATTAAATGTATAAAAGTTTCATCTCAACTTATCGAAAATTCATATTCTAATCATCGTTTTATTTACATTGCCTTCTGAGTATCAGATGCCAGAATTAATACACTCACCGTAAAAGGAGATCATTATGGTATCGGTTTATACCCTGACACTGGCCCCTTCCCTCGATAGCGCGACGCTTACGCCGCACATCTACCCGGAAGGGAAACTCCGCTGTAGCGCACCCGTTTTTGAACCCGGCGGCGGCGGGATTAACGTCGCACGCGCCATAGCCCATCTGGGAGGAAAAGCTACGGCGATCTTCCCGGCAGGTGGTGCAACAGGCGAACACTTAACGGCGCTACTCGCCGATGAACATGTTCCCACGCAATGCATCGAAACGCACGACTGGACCCGGCAAAACCTGCATGTGCATGTTGAAGCCAGCGGCGAGCAATACCGTTTTGTAATGCCTGGCGCCACCCTGACCGTTGATGAATTCCGCCGACTGGAAGAGAAAGTGCTCGCCATTGAGAGCGGCGCGATCCTTGTGATTAGCGGTAGCCTGCCGCCAGGTATTGACGTGACAAAACTGACGCAATTGATTAAGGCCGCGCAACAAAAAGCGATCCGCTGCATTGTCGACAGTTCGGGTGATGCCCTTGCCGCTGCGCTCGATATCGGTAATATCGAATTGGTCAAACCGAACCAGAAAGAACTCAGCGCACTGGCAGGCCGGGAATTGACGCAACCGGATGACGTGCAGAATGCGGCAAAAGAGATTGTTCGTCAGGGTAAAGCGCTGCGAGTCGTGGTTTCTCTCGGTCCACAGGGCGCGCTGGCCGTCGATGGCAACCAGTGTGTCCAGGTTGTGCCGCCACCGATGAAAAGCCAGAGTACCGTGGGCGCAGGCGACAGTATGGTCGGCGCGATGACGCTAAAACTTGCCGAAGGCGCGTCGCTTGAAGACATGGTCAAGTTCGGTGTCGCTGCCGGGAGTGCTGCCACGATCAATCAGGGGACGAAATTGTGTTCCCGCGCCGACACACAAAAAATCTACGATTACCTGCGTAATCTCTGAAAATGCGCCCTCGCCTTACCGCGGGGGCATCACCTCGACTGGCGGCAGTCGACAAATCCCCTTCGCCGACTATGCTAAAAAAATTCAGGATAACAACGAGGTGAATTATGAGCAGCGACGGTATTACCCGCTACGTGGTCACCGTGAAATTTCACGAGCAGAGCCTGGCTGAAATCAATGAACTGAATAACCAATTTACGCGCGCCGGATTTCTGCTGACGCTCACAGACGAAGAAGGCAAAGTACATGACCTTGGGACAAATACCTTCGGCCTTATCAGCCCACTGAGCGAACAAGAGGTCAGCGAGCTGGCCAGTGGCCTTGCAGATAGCGTCGTGAGCGCAAAGCCTGACATCAGTGTGGCAACCTGGGAAACATGGCAAAAACAGACACAATAAGTGCCATTGCCCATTCCATGATGCTCAGGTGTGCGTTGGTTCGTATTTTTTCATAGCATTAGTGCGCTAACCTTATGATCTGGCTGATAACATGGGGGGACATATCATGTGGCAAGCAATTAGTCGACTGTTAAGCGAACAACTCGGTGATGGTGAGATCGAACAGCGTGACGAGTTGCCAGGTGGAGAAATCCATGCTGCATGGCACCTGCGTTATGGCGGTCAGGATTTGTTTGTAAAATGCGATGAACGGGAATTACTGCCCATTTTCACCGCTGAAGCTGATCAGCTTGAACTGCTCTCTCGCAGTAATACGGTACGCGTACCCAAAGTCCTGGCTGTCGGCAGTGACCGCGACTACAGCTTCCTGGTCATGGAATATCTCCCGGCCCGTCCTCTCGATGCCCACAGCGCTTTTTTACTTGGCCAGCAGCTGGCACGGCTGCATGAGTGGAGCGATCAACCGCAGTTCGGTCTTGATTTTGATAACGATTTGTCGACAACACCGCAACCCAATGCCTGGCAACGTCGCTGGTCAACTTTCTTTGCCGAGCAACGTATTGGCTGGCAGCTGGAGCTTGCGGCAGAAAAAGGGCTGGAGTTTGGTAATATCGACGCCATAGTCGAACATGTTCAGCAGCGCCTTGCTTCGCACCAGCCTCAGGCATCGCTGCTCCATGGCGATCTGTGGTCAGCAAACTGCGCGCTTGGTCCGGACGGCCCGTTTATTTACGATCCGGCGTGTTACTGGGGAGACAGAGAATGTGATCTGGCGATGCTCCCGCTACATCCGGATCAGCCACCGCAAATTTATGATGGCTACCAGTCCGTATGCCCCTTACCAGGTGATTTCCTCGACCGTCAGCCCGTGTACCAGCTTTACACCCTCTTTAACCGGGCGATTTTGTTTGGTGGGCAGCATCTGGTAACGGCGCAAAAAGCGCTGGAACGGGTACTTGCCGCCTGATGTAACGTTAAGGCCACCCTGCGGTGGCCTTATTGACTCAAAGAAAACCCAGCAGCGAAAAGAAGAAATAACCAGCGACGATACATATAATCGGCAGGACATAGAGTGGGAAAATCTGCAGGAAGATGGTGTGATGCGGCACGACAATACGCGCTTCAATCTCTTCGCGTGATAGCCCTTCGGCACCTTTTGCTTTTTCCAGAATCAGTTGATCCTCAAGGTTTTCACGCAGAAAACGTGTCTGACGACTCATCCTTGCCCCGGAGGCCTGCAGCGCCAGCCCGACAAAAATCAGCACGAAAATAATCCAGAAACCGATATTAAGCTGATGGTGAAAATCCGGCGTGGGAGAGTTGTACCAGAAAAAATTGAGGAATGGCGTGTTAAACCGCATCATCTCAATCATCACATGGGCGAAATCCAGCATAACGGCATTGATGCCAGGCTGTTTTTCACTGTGGTCGTACATAAACTTAAGTACTGAAATAATTGTCGAAATCACCGATGGGATAAAAATAACCCACCCCAGGACGCGTTTTAGGATGGCAATGCGTCCAGCTTGTTGATACGTCATGGATTCCCCTTGTGAGACGTTCCGTTTTCCGCCTAAGTCTACCCTCTCATATTCATTTTCGCCCGTTCTTTAAAGACGGTATGATGGCCTTCTGACCATAAAAAGTGTTTCTCCCTGTGTTCTGACGCAAAAAAGAGAGGTGTGAATGTCTGCCCCGCGACAAATACTCGCTGCCATTTTCGATATGGATGGATTAATTATGGACTCAGAGCCACTCTGGGATCGTGCTGAACTGGAAGTCATGGCAAGCCTGGGGGTTGATATTACCCGCCGAGATGAGCTACCGGATACCCTTGGCCTGCGCATTGATGTGGTTGTTGGCCTGTGGTTTGCACGGCAACCCTGGAGCGGTCCGGACTGCGATGAGGTAACCCATCGCATCATCAGTCGTGCCATTACTTTGGTTGAAGAGACGCGTCCATTGCTGCCAGGCGCGCGCGAAGCGATTGCTTTGTGCAAAGACAGCGGTCTGAAAGTGGGTCTGGCCTCGGCATCACCGCTGCATATGCTGGAAAAAACGCTCACGCTGTTTGGCCTGCGCGATAATTTCGATGCGCTGGCGTCGGCAGAAAAACTGCCATACAGCAAACCCCATCCGCAGGTTTATCTGGACTGCGCCGCAAAGCTTGGTGTTGACCCGCTCGCCTGCGTGGCGCTGGAAGATTCCGTCAATGGAATGATCGCCAGTAAAGCCGCCCGGATGCGTTCTATTGTTGTGCCAGCCGAGGAAAACCGTGATGATCCACGCTATGCGCTGGCCGATGTGAAGTTATCCAGCCTTGAAGCGCTCACCCTGATGCATCTTTGCGGCTAAGCTTCGTCACCAGAGATAGTCTGTACTGTCTCTGGTTTTTATTTTTAAAACATCGTTTCAATTTATTTGTAATTCTCCCTTTCTGCCCCTATTCTCATCTCAGGCAATATGACAATAACCAGGACCTGGGGGAATTATGATTCTTGATGCCTTTTCGCTTGCAAATAAAGTCGCAATTGTCACCGGTTGCGATACCGGGCTGGGACAAGGAATGGCGCTGGGGCTTGCCGAAGCAGGTTGCCATATTGTTGGCGTTGGCCGTAAACGACCACAAGAGACCGCCGAACAAGTGACTGCGTTGGGCCGTAAGTTCCTTGCTATCCAGGCCGACCTCGGCAAACAAGACTGTATTAATGACATCGTCAGTAAGACCGTCTCGCAGTTGGGTCGAATTGATATTTTGCTCAATAACGCCGGGACTATCCGCCGCTGCGATGCACTCGAATTTAGCGAGAAAGACTGGGACGATGTGATGAACCTCAACGTCAAAACGGTCTTCTTTCTCTCCCAGGCCGTCGCCCGTCAGTTTATTGCCCAGGGCGACGGCGGGAAAATCATTAATATTGCTTCTATGCTCTCGTTTCAGGGCGGAATCCGCGTGCCGTCGTATACGGCGTCCAAAAGTGGAGTTCTCGGATTGACCCGCCTGCTGGCCAATGAATGGGCATCGCACAACATTAATGTTAATGCCATTGCTCCTGGTTATATGGCTACCGATAACACCCAGGCTCTGCGGGAAGACGCAGAGCGTAACCAGGAAATTGTTGATCGCATTCCGGCGGGACGCTGGGGAAAGCCGGATGACCTCAAAGGCCCGGCGGTCTTTCTGGCCTCTGCGGCCTCAGACTATATTAATGGCTACACCCTCGCCGTGGACGGTGGCTGGCTGGCGCGTTAAATGTCATTCTTGTGACAAAGAGTTACACCGTCACCTCTTCCGCCTACTGTATAAAAACCCTATACTGTATGCATCGACAGTTTAGCGAGTTTTATCATGACGGCGGAAGGACACCTGCTTTTTTCCATTGCCTGCGCGGTGTTTGCCAAAAATGCCGAATTGACGCCTGTGCTGGCACACGGGGATTGGTGGCATATTGTTCCGTCAGCCATTCTGACCTGTCTTCTGCCCGATATTGACCACCCGAAGTCGTTTCTTGGGCAGCGGCTAAAGTGGGTTTCAAAGCCTGTGGCTCGCATGTTCGGTCACCGGGGATTTACCCATAGTCTGCTGGCTGTATTTATTGGTTTAACCCTTTTCTATCTCAAAGTGCCCGATAGCTGGATTATCCCGGCAGATGCATTGCAGGGGATGGTTTTGGGTTATTTGAGCCATATTCTTGCCGATATGATAACCCCGGCGGGCGTCCCGCTTCTGTGGCCCTGCCGCTGGCGATTCCGTCTGCCACTGCTCTCACCGCAGCGCGGTAATCAACTGGAACGTGTGTTATGCATGGCGCTGTTCACCTGGGCGCTGTGGATGCCACAAACATTGCCCGATAACAGTGCAGTGCGTTGGTCGTCGCAGATGATTAATTTGCTGCAAAACCAGTTCAATCGCTTTATTCATCACCAGACTGACCATTAAATCGGCACTTTCTGCGCTTACGGCATAATACATTCCATTTGGATATAAGGCTTGCGAACCTCTTCTGCTAACCTTCCGCCATTGGCTGACCTTTGGATGCCGGCCTTATAATGAGATCAGGAGAACGGGGATGAACTTTCCTTTAATCGCAAACGTTGTGGCGTTCGTCGCACTGCTGCTGTTGCTGGCGCAAACGCGTCACAAACAGTGGAGTCTGGCAAAAAAAGTACTGGCCGGTTTAGGGCTGGGCGTGGTGTTTGGCCTGGCGTTGCAGGCTATCTACGGCTCGGATAATCCGATACTGAAGAATTCTATTCAGTGGTTTAACGTGGTCGGTAACGGCTACGTGCAACTGCTGCAGATGATTGTTATGCCGCTGGTTTTTGCTTCTATTCTGAGCGCCGTTGCACGCCTGCACAACGCCTCGCAGTTGGGAAAAATTAGCTTTTTAACCATCGGCACCCTGCTGTTTACGACCATGATTTCAGCGCTGGTTGGCGTCATGATGACCAACCTCTTCGGTCTGACCGCCGAGGGGCTGGTTCAGGGTTCCGCCGAAACGGCGCGTCTGACGGCGATTCAGACCAACTACGTGGGCAAAGTGGCCGATCTGAGCGTACCGCAGCTACTGCTGTCGTTTGTACCGAAGAACCCCTTTGCCGATCTGACGGGTGCAAATCCGACCTCCATTATCAGCGTCGTGATTTTCGCCGCGTTCCTGGGTGTCGCCGCCCTGAAATTGCTCAAAGATGATGCGCCGAAAGGCGAACGTGTTCTCATCGCCATTGATACGCTGCAAAGCTGGGTGATGAAACTGGTGCGTCTGGTGATGCAGCTGACGCCGTATGGCGTACTGGCGCTGATGACCAAGGTGGTAGCCGGTTCTAACATACAGGACATTATTAAGCTCGGCAGTTTTGTTATCGCCTCTTATATTGGTCTTGGCATTATGTTTGTGGTGCATGGCCTGCTGCTGGGTGTCAATGGCATCAGCCCGCTGAAATACTTCCGCAAGGTATGGCCAGTACTGACCTTCGCCTTCACCAGCCGTTCCAGCGCCGCGTCTATTCCACTAAATGTGGAAGCGCAGACCCGTCGCCTGGGCGTACCTGAGTCTATTGCCAGCTTTTCCGCCTCGTTCGGCGCGACCATTGGTCAGAACGGCTGTGCAGGTCTCTACCCGGCAATGCTGGCGGTCATGGTTGCCCCGACAGTCGGCATCAACCCGCTGGATCCGATGTGGATTGCGACCCTGGTCGGTATCGTGACGGTCAGCTCCGCAGGTGTTGCGGGTGTAGGCGGCGGTGCGACCTTCGCCGCACTGATTGTGCTGCCTGCGATGGGTTTACCGGTCACGCTGGTTGCATTGCTGATTTCGGTGGAACCGCTGATCGACATGGGGCGTACCGCGCTTAATGTCAGCGGCTCAATGACCGCAGGTACACTGACCAGCCAGTGGCTTAAGCAGACGGACAAAACCATCCTGAACAGTGAAGAGGACGCCGAACTGGCACATCGCTAATTTCGCGTCATCAGAAACGAAAACCGCCTGACACATCATTGCAGGCTGTTTTTTTTATTCGTCGATTTCGCCTTCCTGGCGAATCTGCGTTGCCCAGCGCTGAGCGGCTTCAGGCACGCTAAAAACAGGTGAACGCGTAAAACGCTCGCCCTGCAACACGAAGGCCACATATTTTCCGCGCAATAACCAGACGTCACGAAACCCGTCAACCTTCACAGCATGTTCAGGGGGTGCAGGCTCGATACGGGGTACATAGCTGATAACACGACGGTTTTGATGACGCAAAGGTTTCATAAGCGAAGAGTTCACAAAAACGAATTCCACTAACACGAAAGTCCTATCATAGCCGATCGTCACCCCGCGCGTCGCCTCCGGGCTGATTTTCTGCGGTTTTTTGCCGTCTCATCTGCTCTCACGTCGCCGTTGCGCCTGAGCATCGCCCTGAGTTGTTCTATAGTTAGAAGGGTTTTGCCAAAGCAACGACCATTTTTCAGTAATGAAAACAGGAGAACATGCTCAATGTCGGATAAAGAACAAAACCCTAACAATCATCAATCACCGGTACATGATGCAAGTGAGTCAAAGCCCGGTCTGGATTCGCTGGCACCGGCAGACGGTTCCCATCGTCCTTCTCCACATCTCTCCGCGCCCGGCGAGCAACCCACCGCGCCAGGCAGTTTAAAGGCCCCTAACACAGCCAATGAGAAACTCACCGCGCTGGAAGCCTTTCGTAAGGGCAGTGAAAATTTTCCCCTGACGACGAATCAGGGCGTACGCATCGCAGATGATCAGAACTCACTGCGAGCAGGCACGCGGGGACCGACGCTGCTGGAAGACTTCATCCTGCGTGAAAAGATCACCCATTTCGACCATGAGCGCATTCCTGAGCGTATCGTCCACGCACGGGGTTCTGCCGCCCATGGCTATTTCCAGCCTTACGAAAATTTATCGGCCATCACCAGGGCGGATTTCCTCTCAGACCCGGAGAAAATCACCCCGGTATTTGTACGCTTTTCCACGGTTCAGGGGGGAGCGGGCTCCGCCGATACCGTGCGTGATATTCGTGGATTTGCCACCAAGTTTTACACCGAAGAGGGGATCTTCGATTTGGTGGGCAACAACACGCCCGTCTTTTTTATTCAGGACGCGCATAAATTCCCGGATTTTGTTCATGCAGTAAAACCAGAGCCCCACTGGGCAATTCCCCAGGGGCAGAGCGCTCATGACACCTTCTGGGATTATGTCTCGCTGCAGCCAGAGACATTGCATAATGTCATGTGGGCGATGTCTGACCGAGGGATCCCTCGCAGCTATCGCACCATGGAAGGTTTCGGTATTCATACTTTTCGTATGATCAATGCCGAAGGCAAGGCCACGTTTGTGCGTTTTCACTGGAAACCGCTGGCGGGTAAAGCCTCTCTTGTGTGGGATGAGTCGCAGAAGTTGACCGGACGTGACCCCGATTTTCATCGCCGCGATCTGTGGGAAGCGATTGAAGCGGGTGATTACCCGGAATATGAACTCGGATTACAGCTCATTCCCGAAGAAGACGAATTTAAGTTTGATTTTGATCTCCTCGACCCAACGAAACTGATCCCGGAAGAGCTGGTGCCGGTGAAACGGGTGGGCAAAATGGTGCTCAACCGTAATCCGGATAATTTCTTTGCCGAAAACGAGCAGGCAGCGTTCCATCCCGGCCATATTGTTCCAGGCCTCGATTTCTCTAACGATCCCCTGCTGCAGGGACGTCTGTTTTCCTATACGGATACGCAAATTAGCCGCCTTGGTGGACCAAACTTTCATGAGATCCCGATAAACCGTCCTGGCTGCCCGTACCATAATTTCCAGCGCGACGGCATGCATCGGATGGATATCGACACCAACCCGGCAAATTACGAACCCAATTCGATTAATGATAACTGGCCGCGCGAGACGCCGCCTGGTCCCAAACGGGGCGGATTTGAGTCGTACCAGGAACGGGTCGAAGGCGGTAAAATTCGCGAACGTAGCCCCTCATTTGCAGAATATTATGCGCATCCTCGCCTGTTCTGGTTAAGCCAGACACCATTCGAACAGCAGCATATTATTGATGCTTTCAGCTTCGAGCTGAGTAAAGTCGTGCGCGAATACATTCGCGAACGGGTGGTTGACCAACTGGCGCATATTGACGTGCATCTGGCCAATGCCGTCGCCGGGAATCTCGGCATTACGTTAAGTGAAGAACAACGTAACGTCGCGCCGCCGAAAGACGTTAACGGTCTGAAAAAAGATCCCTCGCTGAGCCTCTATGCCATCCCGGAGGGTTCCATAAAAGGTCGTGTCGTTGCCGTGTTGCTGAATGATAAAACGCGTGCCAGCGATGTGCTCAATATTCTGCAACGTCTTAAGGCAGAAGGCGTGCACGCAAAACTGCTCTATTCCCGAATGGGCAATGTGGTTGCCGATGATGGTTCAGTATTACCTGTCGCAGGAACCTTTGCGGGCGCACCGTCGCTGACCGTTGATGGTGTCATTGTGCCAGGCGGCGATCTCAGCCAGCTCGTGAATAATGGCGATGCGCTTTACTATCTTCTGGAAGCCTACAAACATTTAAAACCCATTACGCTGCTGGGCGATGCCCGTCAATTCAGCTCCGTTTTACAGGTTGGTACGCAGGGTGAAGAAGGTGTGGTACAGGCCGACGATGCCGCGGGTAGCAGCATGGACGATTTTCTCGGATTGTTGCGCGCGCACCGTATCTGGTCACGCATGAGTAAAATCGCCAGTATTCCTGCCTGATAAACGCGCACCACGGCCTTCGCCGCGGTGCGTTACTTACAGATCCCGAAAGGTAGCCAGCCTGAAGGCTCGTTCGTCAATTGCCTCTTTCAGCGATGGCTGCGTCAGAACATCCAGCTCGTCTAAGCGTGGATAACAGTAGTTGCTGGTCATCAGCGCCTTATCGACAAAAGCCGGATGACTCATCATTTCCAGCGAACTGTCACCACGCTGCAAGGCAGCATCGAGAATGGACACAAATAGCGAGGGTGATATCTCATCGCCATAAAAGGCGCTGGAAAAACCGCTTGTGCTACGAACCTCGTTGGTCTCAATTCCCTGGCGCCGCGCGTCATCACGATCGACACGTAATGGGATGCCTTTTTCGTGTGCAAACGCCGCGACCAGCGGGAAAATGGCGCCAATCATATGCACATGATGATGACTGTCGATATGTGACGGTGGCTCGCCAAACAGCGCAATAAAGCGCGCATACTGGCAGGCCAGTTCATCGGCAATCTCCTCCAGCGGCAACGCTCCTTGCGCAGCCAAATCCCAGATTCCTTTCCCCAGTAGCCCTTCTCGCGTCAGAGATGGCGTATTTCCTACGGGTTTTCCCAGCGTCAGAGTGAAATGTAACCCCACCGCCAGCGCCGGGATCTGAGCGCGCAGAGCAACGGCATGGTCGACAGCGGCGCCGTTCACCAGCGCAGTCGTCGAGGTGACGACACCGTTGCGGCAGGCTTCGACGATGCCATAGTTTTGTCCACGGCTTAAGCCAAAGTCATCGGCATTGACGATCAACAACTTTCGCATACGGACTCACTTATTAAGGTCAGCGACTGTTTGGGCAAAACGCGGTAGCCATTGTTGATTGGCCAGCAGCATATCGCGTGCCAGTTTTTCCGCATCTTTATCTGAGTGAATCAATGGATTAAGATTGAGCGCCAGTAAAATATCATTCAATTCACCGCTCAGCGCCGCTTTGCTTGCAGCAATCTCAAAGCCCTTAATGGTATAAATCAGCCCAAGAACTTTGTCGTCAAAGTGTCTTATGCGTGGATGCGGCGTTGGTCCATCGCGCCCCAACAGGCAGGTCATTTCCACCGCCCATTCAGCAGGAATATTTTCAACACTCCCCCGGTGCGGCACATTCACATAATGTTCCGTCTGCTTATCATTAAAAATCGCATTGATCACTTCACAAGCAGCATCGGAATAATACGCCCCGCCACGCATCTCCAGCGCTTTCGGTTTCACATTGAGTGTCGGATCTTTGTACATTTCAAAGAGGTTTTTTTCCACCTCCTGAACAACCTGAGCACGCGTCCCCCCTTTGTAATATTCGCCCATTTCGATGCCCAGCATCTCTTTGGATTTGAAATAATATTGCAGATATGAGCATGGCAGCAGGTTGAGCGAACGCAGCAATCCCTCGGAGAATGGTAGGTCAAAAATATTCTTCACCGATGATTTCGCCAGTCGACCGGAAGCAACCCCCTCCATTAACTCGGCAAAACGCGACTCACCATTCACCAGCACATCTTTGATAAAGACCAGATGGTTTAGACCAAATAAATCGAGCGATAACGTGTCAGTAGTCGCGAGCTGAAGAACATCACGGACAAACATTTTCATACCGACAGGGACATTACATACGCCAATAAAGCGACGGAAGTTGCTATGGCGATAAACCGCTTCTGTCACCATACCGGCCGGGTTAGTGAAATTGATCACCCATGCCTGTGGGCACAGTTCTTCCACATCGCGAAGAATATCGAAAATCACCGGGATAGTGCGTAACCCTTTGAACAAGCCACCGGCGCCATTGGTCTCCTGGCCAAGGTAACCATGACTTAATGGAATGCGCTCATCAAGCTCCCGTGCTTTGAGCTGGCCGATACGAAATTGTGTGGTGACAAAATCCGCATCGCGCAACGCTTCACGTCGATCAAGGGTTTTAAATATCTTTAAGGGTACCCCCGCTTTGTCAACCATGCGGCAGCAAAGATCATAAATGATATCCAGCTTATGTTTCCCCTCCTCCACATCTACCAGCCATAATTCACTGACGGGTAATTCATGGTAGCGAAGAATAAATCCTTCCAGTAATTCCGGGGTATAACTGCTGCCGCCGCCAATGGTGACAATTTTTAGTTTGGTCGTCATATTTTCTCCCTCTGGCTTGATGTTAAGACAAGCCGTGTCATTACCGCAGTGCGATAATTATAGAATGATGATGTTTGTTAGCGGGGCATTACCCCGCAAATCAGGAAATATTGGTCAGTTGTTTACGGTAACTACCCGGTGTAAATGAGGTCAATCTTTTAAAGGTTTTAATAAACAAGCTGGGGCTGCTGTACCCTGCCTCCCATGCAATATCATTAATAGAGAAATTCGAAATTTCCAGCTGCTTGCGGGCAAAATTAATCCGAATTTCATTAATAATTTGCAGCGGTGTTTTATGATAATAACGCTGCGTTGCCCTGGTTAAATATTCCTGAGATTTCCCCGACAGGGCGACCATATTTTCCAGCGCGTTCTCACCAAAACGGTGTTTGTCGTGCATACCCTCTACTGTCATTTTTAACCATTGAGGAATGCAATCCTCCTCCTGCTGCTCACGATAATGACGCAGGCGATTGATAACATGGAAGGTCACATTTTCAATAAACTCATCAAGCTCGCTATCACGAAAATTGAGCGACGCAATGACCGATTCGATGTATGCCAGAAACGTGGCCTTGATGCGATAACTCTGCGAGGCAACGAAACAAAACGGCACCAGTGGAAGATAATGGGTTTCAAAAAATTGTTTGCTGATCCCGACATTAAGAATTCGCGTCACGCCAAACTCATAAAAGCTCTGGTGGGTCGAACCGACGGGTATAAAGACAAAATCGCCTCGCTCCAGCAACACCCGTTTCCCGTTGATTACCTGATAGTAACGCCCGGTCAGAACAAGCGTAAATTCATAGTAATCATGCTGATGCAGCCCGCTGATACTCTCAACTTTGTTGTAGATAAACACGTGAAAAGGGCGGCCATTAAAAAGCTGCTGCTCTCTGACTATTCTCGCGTCCGTCGCGTTTACCTCTGACTGCATCGTGGGTTGCTCCTTTATCGTCACATTTTCTCGTGCAGCTCAATCAACTCGGTAATGAGCTCACGCGCCAGCATGGCTGTCATCAGGTGATCCTGTGCATGAACCAGTACCAGACTCACCTTTATCTTACCCTGCCCCTCATCGCTTTCAATGAGCTGTGTCTGTACGCGGTGTGCCTCATGCAGGGCAGCACGGGATTGCTCCATCAGCGTTTTTGCCGTCTCAAAATCACCGAGTTTGGCTTGTTTTAACGCATTGTACGCCAGGCTTCGCGCCTGACCCGCGTTGATAATAAGCCCCATGACGACTTCTTCCAGGGTATCGACGGCGGCAGCGGTTTCCGGCAGGTTATCTAAATCCAGCATGATGACTCCTCTTCTGTTGCCGCGGCGGTACACCGGCCGCGGCTATTTTCCTTAAAATTTCAGCGCCTCAGCGATATCTTCCTCGCTCTCTTCGGCTTCGATAGTGTTCTGTGCTTTATTCGATATCACGACGAACGGCAGATAGAGCAGCGTCGCCACGCCGAGGTTGAACAACGCCAACAACAGGGCTGCAATACTGCCATTGGTATTAAAGAATGCCCCCAGCCCTGTGGGCATAGTCCAGGGTGCGATATTGGTGACAGGAGGAATGATCCCCATGTAGTACGCCGTCATGGTGATGGCAGCCAGTAACGGTTGCACCAGGATAAACGGAATGAACATCACCGGGTTCATGATAATCGGCAGGCCGAACATCATGGGTTCATTAATCTGGAAAATGCCGGAAGGCAACGCCAGCTTCGCCACCTGACGGTGATCGGCACGACGAGACGCAATAAAGATGGCGATAATTAGCCCCAGCGTCGCCCCGGTACCGCCCAGGAAGATGTAGGAATCGAGAACCGGTTTCGCCCATGCATGGAAGGTTTTCCCCGCTGCCAGCGCCGCATCAACGGAGCCGTACTCGGTATAAAGCGCCACGTTTTCCAGCGCCCACGGCGTCATAATCCCGCTGTCCAGCGCGGCCAGAGCCAGAGAGCCATGGACACCAAAGAACCACAGCAGCGAGGTAAAAATGACATACGCCCAGCCCACAACACCGCCCATTGCCGCCAGCGGCTTAGAGATGGAATCCATAATGATCTGGTGAAAGGTTGTTCCGGCGCCGGCCAGCCCCCAGGCGATAATCCCCATGATGGAGAGGATCACAAAACCCGGAATCAGTGCCGAAAAGGAACGCGAAACCGAGGCGGGCACGCTATCGGGCAATTTGATTACCCAGTTACGCCGAACAACGAACGTGAACATTTCCGCGACCACAAGCCCAATCAACATACCAGAAATAATGTTCGAACCGCCGAGCCAGTTGGCATCTACCGCATAAGCCTCCCCCACGCTATACGGGGTTACCGTCATAAACGCCGCCACGGACAACAATCCCGCCGCGAGGGGATCAACTTTGCGTTCCTCCGCCAGCGCCATACCAATAAAAAAAGGCGCCATCAGCGACATAATGCCCAACGTACCGTTATAGACATTACCGCCGATGGCTTTAAGGCCATTCAGGGAATCAATTGTTGACGCATCCAGTCGAATGCCAAGGGAGTAGAAAAAAGATCCTTCGCCAAAACTCAGAAAGACGTTATTTATTAAAACAAACATGGCCCCAGCGAGCGTTAATGGCATTAATTTAATAAATCCATTTTTAATCGCGTTGACATGCGGTTGCTTGCCTATTTTTACCGCGAACGGTAGCAGCATCTTTTCCAGATAATTGATCGCTTTACTCATACAAATAAGCCCCTAAGTGCCGCAACGTTAATTGCGGCATGAATGTGTGAAATTACTCTTTGACGGGAAAAATAAAAAATTAAAGCGCTGCTTTTTTAATGGCAGCAATGGCACTTTTAAGAACAGCTAAACCATCGATTTTGCCATAGAGCAATGAATCAATAACTTCTACTGGCTTATCGGGTAAAATACGCTGGATTTCTGGCAGCATATACGCAATTTGCGGACCTAACAGAACAACATCAGCCTGTGGACCTTTCTCTGCTGCCAGCGTTTCCGGAAAGGCATCAATCATCACCGGCACATTATATTTTTCTGCCTGCGCACGCATTTTCGACACCAGCAACGAGGTAGACATGCCCGCTGAGCAGAACAAATAGATGACCTTCTTATCCATAAAACCTCCCTTGAGCGGCGTTTATCATCGCAGGAATGCGTGATTACGTCGTATGGCGAGACGCCGTGTTATCTGTTTTTGATGTTGCATTGAGTATACGTTGGTGCGCTACAAGGGGATAATTCACGACAAACCAAAATTGTCTCTCATTGACCAGGCATCATGATTCCCTTCACATTCCGGTCAAATAATTCGCTTCGTTAAAAAAGATCCTGACGTAAAAAAACCGGCCCTCAGGCCGGTTGACTTCTGCTCAGGCAAAGAGATTTAAAGGTTACTGTTTAGGCGCTTGCGGGTCGGTGTCATACTCAGCACAGGTCTGGTAGCCTGAGTTCATCACGTGACCCGTTTCATCCAGCGCGACGAAATAGGTTTCAGTTTTACCATTACGTTGACCCAGGATATAGGTCTGGCACGTACCACGCGCGTGGATCATGGTCACTTCTGAAGAAGGACGACCGGCAACCTGCATAACCTGCTGGCGCGTCATCCCTTTTTTCACATCTTTGACCACTGGCTGGCTCACCTGATCTTTAGCGCGATCATAAGCCGTACACCCTGCCAGCATAGTCAGTACCGCCGCTGCACCCAGAATTCCTGCGATGTTCTTGTTCATATTCCATCCTCTTGTTTATCCGCTTGTGTATCAGCGTGTTATCTAAGCCTGGAATATAAAATTGCATTTTTCAACTATACAGAATGACTGGCATAACTTTCGGAAAATTCTAATAAAACTACGCATGCCTGCAAAAACGGCGTATTTTACGACACTCAAATGCGTGATCCTTGTCGTTTTACCGTCAAAGGGTTAATTTGGCTTCATCACCTATTTGCTACCTGCATAGCAGGCCACATGACGGAGGGGTTAAATGACTCTGCAACAAGAAATTATTCAGGCGCTGGGCGTCAAGCCGACTATCAATGCCGAAGAAGAAATTCGCCGTAGCGTAGATTTTCTTAAATCCTATCTGCAAACCTATCCTTTTTTACGCTCGCTGATTCTGGGGATAAGCGGCGGCCAGGATTCAACCCTGGCCGGTAAGCTTTGCCAGACCGCCATCTCCGAGCTGCGTCAGGAGAGTGGGGATGCCAGTTACCAGTTTATCGCGGTACGTTTGCCCTACGGCGTACAGGCAGACGAAAAGGATTGCCAGGATGCCATTGAGTTTATTAAACCGGATCGTGTGCTAACCGTTAATATCAAGGGAGCCGTACTGGCCAGTGAACAGGCGCTGCGCGAAGCAGGAATCGAGCTGAGCGACTTTATACGTGGCAATGAAAAGGCCCGTGAGCGTATGAAAGCCCAGTACAGCATTGCCGGGATGACGAAAGGCGTGGTGGTAGGTACTGACCATGCGGCAGAAGCCGTGACGGGCTTCTTCACCAAATACGGTGATGGCGGTACCGATATCAACCCGATTTTCCGCCTCAACAAGCGCCAGGGTAAACAGCTACTGGCTTCCCTGGGTTGCCCGGAGCACTTGTACAAGAAAGCGCCCACCGCTGATCTGGAAGACGATCGCCCTTCTCTGCCCGATGAGGCGGCACTCGGCGTGACCTACGAAAACATTGATGATTATCTGGAAGGAAAAACGCTGGACGCCGGTACTGCGCAGATTATCGAAGGCTGGTATCTGAAGACGGAGCATAAACGTCGCCCGCCGATTACCGTTTTCGACGATTTCTGGAAAAAGCAATAAATCCCAGGGGCGGCGCAAGCCGCCTCTTTTTTCACCCGCCACAGCCTGTTACACTGGATATCCAGACAGTATCAGGAGTCCGCAGTGAACAGGCGTCAATCCGCCCCGCGTCTTGAGTTTGAAGCGGCGGCTATTTATGAATATCCCGAGCATTTACGTCCATGGCTTGAAGCACTGCCAAAGCAGCCAGGCGTCTATTTTTTCCATGGCGAAAGCGACGCGATGCCGCTGTATATCGGTAAAAGCGTGAATATCCGCAGCCGGGTTCTTTCCCATTTGCGCACCCCTGACGAGGCCGCGATGCTTCGTCAGTCCCGGCGAATCACCTGGATATGTACCGCAGGCGAACTCGGCGCCCTGTTGCTTGAGGCGCGTCTGATAAAAGAGCAACAACCGCTTTTTAATAAACGCTTGCGTCGTAACCGTCAGCTTTGTTCGTTATCAATCAAAGGCGATAAACCACAGGTGGTATACGCCCGCGAAGTGGATTTTTCCTCAGAAAGCGGCTTGTACGGCCTGTTTGCCAACCGTCGCGCCGCCCTACAAGCATTGCAGTCCATCGCCGATGACGAAAAGCTCTGTTATGGTCTGCTTGGTCTGGAGTCATTAACCCGTGGTCGCGGCTGTTTCCGTTCGGCGTTACGCCGGTGTGCGGGCGCGTGTTGCGGTAAAGAAACAGTAGCCGAACATGATGGTCGTTTTCTGGCGGCAATGAAACGCATGCGCCTGGTGTGCTGGCCCTGGAATGGGCCGATTAGCTTGCAGGAAGTGGGAGAAACGATGACGCAATACCATATCATCCACAACTGGCTGTGGCTTGGGGCCGTCAACCATCCAGATGAGGCGGCAGAATTGCTCCGCACGCCCGCAGGGTTTGATCATGATGGCTATAAAATACTCTGCAAACCATTGCTGTCCGGAGAGTATCTGATTAGCGAATTCCCTCAGTGACCGGGAAGCCAGGTAATTTCACTAAAAAGCAGCTGGCCTTCTGATTTGAGCAAGCGCAATGTCTGGCGACCTTCACTCCAGGAAGCGCCCTGATCGGCGGTAAGCAGCTTATCGCCAAGTTGCCATGCGCCACTCAGCACGAAGATCACGCCACCCCGAGTACCAAAGGTCGTAAAAGTCCGGTCTGCAATACGCACTTTGGCACGGCAGCGGTCGCGGCGAGTCATGATGTTGAAATCCATCGACATTTGCCCGTCATGAAGTTGTACTTTTACCGCCTGTTCTCCGGCAAAGGTAAAAGGCTGGAATTTTTTCAGCGTATGACAGAATTCATGGCCGCCATCCAGGGTAACTTCGCCACCTTCAATCAGTGTAATGACACGATCAACGCCCGGAAATTGCGGAAACTCGCCGTTACTGGCCAGCGACGCGATACTTGCACGCCAGCTGAAATCCCGCGTCGCCTCCGGAAAACAGCAAATTTCTCGGGTTTCGCCTGCACCATTACGCCAGAGATTTACCGGCATTTTGCGGATATCAAAGAATTCCATCATCACTCCTGAATGGCGCAGCCAGAGAACGCCGCGCCGCTGCTTCTAAAGGCAGCGTGTCATTATCATCCATCCTGCCATTAAAAGATTATCGGCAGCAAAGCAGGATGCCTTAGCAATGCTATTGCCAGCATGTAAAAAAATTAACGTAATGATACACGGTAATTTTCTGTCAAAAACGAGCAGGTTGAGGATACCGTGATACAGGCGGCAGACAAGGGGGCAGGAAAGAAAAACCGCCCGTCCTGCCCACAACGTAAACACGTGCTATGAGCAAGACCGGCGGTCTTGATAGGGGTTGCTGAATCAATTATTCAGCAGGTTGAGGCATTTTACCTTCTGGCGCCGGACGTTCTGTCAGACGCTTCTCAAAATTGGCATTAAATTGTTTTTTCTGTTCCGGCGTCAGAACATTGTAAATTTTGTTCTGCGTTTCCAGATGCGCCAGCATATGTGCTTTACGCTGCTCGTCCATTTTGGCGATTTGCGCTTCAGCTTTCGCTTTATCGAAGGTGTCGCTGGCAATAATGCTGTGCATATCGCGGCGTTCTTGCTGCATTTGTTCATACTCGCCTTTCCTGATATCCCGGATCTGCTGTTTCTGCGCATCCGTCAGGTTCAGGCCTTTGAACATCATGTCATGATGAGGACCACGCGGGCCTTTATGGTGCATTAGCGGGCCGCCTTCAGCCGGTGTAGCAGTGGTGGTATCGGCAGCATGCGCCAGGTTAGCAGCGCCAAGAGCCAGGGTAGAGGCAACAAACAGAGCGGTGAGTTTACGCATAATATAGTTCCTTACTATTCATGTTTTCTTGCGGCGTATGCCGTGTTGACGATATTCACTTTAGCCTTTTCTTCGTCAATAAATCAGAGCATCAGTAAAACAATGAAAGTGTAAAAAACATTTTTACAGCAATTGTGGAGAAAATATGAATAAACGGTGGAGAGAGGCAAGCGAAATATAATGGCAGGCAGTTTCAGAAGTAATAATGGAGATTATATAAGGCGTAAGAATAATAACAAGCCAATGCAACAAGAATAATCTGTAATTCGCTATATACTTAGTTTACAAACCTGAGAAGGATAAAAAGTGCGCATAAAGGGATTGACATGAGATAAAAAATGCACTCTTTTACTGGTATGGAAACTACTCCATTATTCAGCAAAAGAATGCGATTTTAACAGCATCACTTTATAACGAGGGAATTAAAACTCAACCTGATTATAAATGGATAACTTCAAGATTATTGCTATCCATGCCATAAGCAGCAATCTTTTCATTACTCAGACACAGGATGTCATACTGACCATAACGACAAATAATGTACTCTTCTGAAATAAATTTAACTTTTTCATAAATTTCTTTGATGTCAGATTTCAAAATTTCAATTTGAATCACCGGCATCGATTTGCGGAATGTCTCAACTGCGCCATCAAGTACTTTATTTTCCATGCCTTCAACATCGATTTTTACAAAACACACATTTTCAAAATTAAAATCGTCAATACGAACTTGTTTAACGAATTCATTCGAAATACCACGTTGCTGTTGCAATTTTTCTTTCTGGCTGTTACCGAACTCGATGCTACCGAAGTTCATTTCTTTAGTGTAATCAAAGCGAGGAATTGGAATCGGAGTGTTGTCGTTACCGACGCAGGCATGATGTACAAACAGGTTTTGATAGCCATTAAGTACTGCGGATCCACACAGCATATAGGAAATGATACGTTGCGCTTCAAAGGCATGCACTACCCCCCCCTTACCTTGCAGAAAAGAGGCACAACTTAATGCATATGAGCCAAAGTTAGAACCGATATCTAGCATAACACTCTGTTCAGGAGCAAGATTGCAAATGTGTTGCGCAATATCGATCTGCAGAATATCAGGTCCGCCACAGGTTTTAATCAACGAATTGGTTTGGTTGACGTCATAGCGGTTAACCAGCATTTGACCATGTACTGTGGGAATCGAAATCGTAAAAGGAATAGCCATCATGCCCTCTGTTTCTATTGATTTACCATGAGTTTTAGTGTGATACTTTATTGGATTTTAAACCCAGGAGCAGTGCGCAATGGGTCGAACATGACGAAAAAAGCATGTCTAATCTCCAGTTAATAGCACTCTACGAATGTTACGATTCAAATTTGACAAGACTGATGGAAACCACTTGTTGTCATGGATGGCACATTAGAGGAAGTGAAAGAATGATTTTCCATTTTTATATCGAAACCAGCCCATCAGCTTTTAGTATGCAAGCAAGCGAAATTTCGGAAAAGATCAAAAATACTGACGAGCATGTATTTATATTAAGACAAGCTTTAGATTACAAGGATGAATTTAAAGAAAAAAGCAACGTCACGATTATAAATGTCAGCTACAATAATATTTCAGACGTAATGTTTGACATCCTAAAAAGTATACTGCGGACGATGCAACCATCTATATACATTCACTTTGGCGCTGGTCATGGTCAGGATATTTGTACACTCCTCACCAAAGTGAAGTATTCTTGCGATAAAGTCCACTTAAGAATCTATGAAGATGATCCACTTTCTATTATCACTCGTGAAACGTTACTAGCGCTCCCGGCGGATAAAAGAGAAAATACACTCAGTGTTTATGCACATAGTATTTATGATAAAATTTATACACTGAATACTAACCTGATTTCTACTAACGGCTGGAACTCGGTTGCGACTTACAGCTTTAGCCATCTTTTTGACACAATTTACTACTCAATTGATGGGACAACTTTTTCCGAAACTAAGCTTCATATTTCCCCGCTACCGGAAGATCCAATCCCACAAAGTCTTTTGTTTACCTTTCCGGAAGTTGAGCTGGCACGAGAATTTGTCAATCATAGTACATTGCTGGTCGTTTTCAGAAATGATTATTCGGCCTATGACTACCAAGCTAATATAGAAAATATTATTAATGAATTGAAAGCCAATTCGGCTTACCAACATATTGATAAAATAATGGTTTGGGGAGGCAGAAAAACAGCTTCCTCTTATTGTGGTTTCCAAATTTTACACCTTCCCAACTCTATTCCTCTATATTTTCTTAAGAGAGCGAATGTCCTTCCCCATTACATAGCAGGCGAGATGTGCACCGAAACATTCCTAATGACCGGGCACGAGGTGATCATAACTTTATTACCCCAAATGCAATTTCTCAGGAACAACTAACAGCAAAATTTGCTTCTTACGCTAACAACAAAAATATTACTTTAATCGACAACGATGGTCTTTTATCTCCGAACAATGTGCGCATCTTCCGCTGCGCAGCGTCAATGGGGGATGTTGTTTTTGCATTAGGGGCATTAACTGCCCTCAGAAAACAGAGGCCAGCGTCAGAAAAATTCATTCTTATTGCCAATCAATTATTTGAAGATCTGATCGATGCTTGTCCCGCCGTTGATTGCTATTGGCCACTTAATTTCATTAGTGACACAAAAAGCAGGTTAATTGAAGCTGTCGCTGATCTGAATAAAATTCACATTTTCGATCGATGGGAACAGATTATTGCCCCCAAACATATGTCTCTGGCTTTTTTGGATGAGTTTAACTACAACTGGAATCAAAATGATTTACAGCCTCAACTTGACCTGAGTAAGCTTGATAAGACACGCGTTGATGCGTTTATTCAGGAACACCACCTTGTCAAAGGAAAAACGGTGCTACTCCATGCTATTGCTGGTTCCCCAAATCGTACCTGGACCGAAGAAGGTTGGAATGCTGTCGCTGATCACATGGTAGCATTGGGGTGGCAGGTAGTTCTTATTGGACATACCAAGAAGAACACCCGAAAACGCGATATGATCACGATTACCAATCCTGAGGTCATCTCCGCAGTGAATAGCTTTTCGATTCTCGAGAGTGTCTACCTTATGCAGCAATGTGCGCTGTTGATCGCTTGCGATTCAGGTCCGGTTGCGCTGGCCGGGATAACATCAATCAGTATAGTGTCCATCTATTCCCAAATTGCTGCTTTGAACCGACTGCCATTCAGAAACGGCGAACAGGGGTGGAATGCGTTGGGGATAGACGTTGGTTGCCCAACTTATGGCGCATGTGGACGATTTGTTGATCCTTCTCCAGGTGCGATCACAGGTAGCGAATTCGATGAGTGGTGTCCTGACGGCAAAACATACGCCTGTATGAAAGGTCTTTCTGGCCAAACTATTGTGCAATTGATCGACCATTTCCTGCAATCTGAGGATTATATTCCGCAGGGTGCTAATGCCTAAGCGATTATCGCAAAGCGCGCCCGACGTCATGTCCGGGCGCACTTTTTTCGGATATCACCTGCGCTAACTGATGCGTTCCAGCATCAACCCCGCCCGTAGCCCCACTGCGACCTTCGGATTAGGAAAGAGCACATATTCCTGATCGCGCTGGACAACGTAACGCTCACCGCGATCTTCTGCCAACAACGTACCCGCCGCAAACGGGGTGAAATTGAGCGTCTCATCAGACATATAAAGCACAAAGTCTTCACTGCGGCGTGTTAACTGCTGCACCACGCGATAGCGCAGCGGTACGGTTTCTGCTTCGGGAACCACATCGCCGGAAAGCAACGCCGCCAGCGCCCAGCGAGTGCGTTCAAACTGACTCAGATCATTTTCACCAAACGGTAGCGCTTTACCAAGCTCCAGCGTACAGGAGTGGGCCTGGAACTGTTCACAGGTGTAATGGGTAAAGGTTCCCGCAGGCGATTGATGAAAGACCAACGCCTCCAGTCCGGCATCGCCGAGCCACTTGAGAAAAATTTCATCCCAGGGTTCAGTACGCGCAGGGAGTACACCAAAACGCACATGATATGAACCACGTATCGCCGTGTGCAGGTCAAGGTGCCAGCGCTCTTCGTCGTCCTCCGCGTAGAAATGGGTGACGGCCCGTTCCAGTTGCGCGGCGCGAATTGTCTCATCACTGGCCGGAAAACCTTGCCATCGTGCGCCAAACAAGCGGTTGAGGTCGTTACGCAGAAAACGTTTATTCTGTCCCAGCGCCTGCGGGTTACCGATAATGATCAGCAGGCGCCAGCTCAACGCCAGCGTCCCGTTTAATAGCTGTTTTAACAGCCCATCCAGCATCTCCACCGGTGCGGTTTCATTGCCGTGAATGGCACAGGAAAGCACCAGAGAGCGCTTTACTGGCTTTGGGGGCAGCAGCTCCAGTACGCCCTGTTCATGCCATAACCAGTGGATCGCACCTGCCTCCCCTGCCATCCTGCGGGGCATTTCACCTGACAGCGTCATTGCGAGAA
The DNA here is from genome assembly GCA_901456055.1 of Phytobacter ursingii. Taxonomy (GTDB): domain Bacteria; phylum Pseudomonadota; class Gammaproteobacteria; order Enterobacterales; family Enterobacteriaceae; genus Phytobacter; species Phytobacter ursingii. The sequence continues at coordinate 473,692 of CABDWT010000016.1, read as the reverse complement.
AATTGTCCATACGGCCTCCTGTCACTGCTGGAAGGGATAAACGGAACCTAATCTCAACATTTGTGTCAACGTATCCAGTGCTTCCCGGCTCTCCCGTAATAGCATCGGATCGGCCAGATCGGTCTGCGTTAACCTGTCACGATAATAACGCTCAATCCACTCATTTAGTGCGCGGAACAGCACATCATTCATCATAACTGCCGGATTCACCGCCTGTGCCTCGTCATCATTGAGGACGACACGTAGCCGTAAACACGCCGGGCCGCCGCCGTTAGACATACTTTCGCGTAGATCAAACACCTTGATTTCGCTGATGGGATTATCCTGCTCCAGCAGCGCGGTTAAATAGCGCCAGACGCCCGCATGCTCACGAGATTCCTGCGGCAGTATTAGCACCATGCTGCTATCTTCGCGACTCAACAACTGGCTGTTGAACAGATAGGTTTCCACCGCGTCGCTGACAGAGACCTCGGCGTCAGGAACCTCCAGCGCCATAAATCCCGGTACCCGCGCACGAAGCTGGCTAAACAGCGCCTGTTGATGCAAAAACGCCTGCTCATGGCAGAAAAGCACCTGCCGATTTGATACCGCGATAACATCATTATGGAACACGCCCTGATCGATTACCGCAGGATTTTGCTGGGCGAAGATAACCTGCCGCGGGCAGACCTGATTAAGCCGCGCGACCGCCTGGCTGGCTTCCAGTGTCTGGCGGGCAGGATAGCGGCCGGGGGCGGCGTTACTGCCCTCTTCGCGTCCATAAACAAACAACTGGACCCCCTGCTCGCCGTAGTCGCCACCAAGACGATTATGGTTAGCTGCCCCTTCATCACCAAACATCGCCACCTGTGGCAACGCCGGATGCACGGCAAACATACGCTCATCGCGGAAGATGGCTTTTAGCACGGCTTCGGTGGTCGGTGCTTCGATGGCGCGGTGAAATTTATTATTCAGGTTAGCCACTGTCAGATGCACCCGCCCGTCGAGCGCATCGGCTGAAGGACAGACCGTCGCCGCGTTCGCCACCCACATGGATGATGCAGAGCTGACAGCAGAAAGTAAGTGAGGTGAATGCGTTGCGGCTTTCTCAACCACCTGCTCATCACTTCCGCTAAAGCCAAGCTGGCGCAGAGCAAGCACGTTCGGCCTTTCCTGCGGAGGGATCACTGCCTGCGGAAAACCGGCATCCGCCAGCGCTTTCATCTTTAACAGCCCCTGCTTTGCCGCCAGCTTCGGGTTAGAGACCCGGTGACGGTGTTTCGTCGACGCCTCATTGCCAAACGACAGTCCGGCATAATGGTGTGTCAGGCCCACCAGGCCATCAAAGTTAACTTCCCGCGCTTTCATCGCGTCGCCTCCCGGCTGAAATCAAGCCCAGGACTGAGTGATTGCGGCAGGACAAGCGCTGCCGATTCGAGACTCGCCATAGGCCAGGCGCAATAATCGGCGGCATACCAGGCGCTGGGGCGATGGTTGCCTGAGGCGCCCACTCCGCCAAAAGGCGCAGTACTCGCAGCACCGGTAAGCGGTTTATTCCAGTTGACGATCCCGGCGCGCGCCTCCAGCAGCAACTGGTCAAATTGTTCACGGTCCGGTGAAATCAACCCACAGGCCAACCCGTAACGGGTATTGTTTGCCAGCGCGATGGCTTCATTAAAGTTGTCATAACGCCAGACGCAGAGCAACGGACCAAAGACCTCTTCATCCGGTACATTCTGCGCATCCGACATCTCAACAATGCCGGGGCTCAGCAGCGATGTTCCGGCCTGCAGTAGATACGGCTCAAGCAAGGTTTTGCCTCCACGTTCAACGTGGTCCTGCCAGGCCTGCCAGACATGCTGTGCCGCCTGTTCTGAAATGAGCCCGCCGAAGAAAGGCTGCGGATCAGCATCCCAGGCCGCAGGCATCAGGCGCGAGGAGACCTCCACCAGACGGCGCAAAAAAGCATCCCCCGCCTCGCCCCGTTTCACCAGCAGACGACGCGCGCAGGTACAACGCTGCCCGGCGGTGATAAATGCCGATTGAATGGTCAGATGCACGGCGGCGTCCAGATCCACCGGGTCTTCAACAATCAGCGGATTGTTGCCGCCCATTTCAAGGGCAAGGATCTTCTCCGGCTGCCCGGCCAACTGGCGATGCAGTTGAAAACCGGTACTGGCGCTGCCGGTAAACAGCAGGCCGTCAATGCCCTCAAGCGAACTTAACGCCTGACCGGTTTCCCGTCCTCCCTGCACCAGGTTCAGCACGCCAGGCGGCAGACCTGCCTGTTCCCAGAGTTTAACTACTGCCTCGCCGGTCAACGGCGTTAACTCGCTGGGTTTGAAAATCAGGGTATTCCCCGCCAGCAAGGCCGGAATAATATGCCCGTTGGGGAGATGACCGGGAAAATTGTAGGGGCCAAACACCGCCAGAACGCCGTGTGGGCGGTGGCGCAATGTTGCAGCCCCGTCTGGCATCTCGGTGTGCTGCGTGCCAGTGCGCGCGTGGTACGCTTTTACCGAAATGGTGGCTTTATTGATCATCGCCGTGATTTCAGTGGTCGCTTCCCAGCGCGGCTTACCCGTTTCGCGAGCGATAATCTCAGCTAATGTGGTTTTGTTGGCGTCCAGCAGTGCGGCGAATTTTTCGACAATCACCTGGCGCTGCGTCATCGGGTGCCGGGCCCAGGCCGGAAACGCAGCCCGCGCCGCTTCGCAGGCGAGCCCGACCTGAGAAGCGTCGGCGTCATTACCCTGCCACACGGTTTCGTTACTGACCGGGTTCTTTTTAATGCGTCGGGCACCCAGACCCGCAATCCACTCGCCATTAATCCATTGATTCATGATTTTTTATCCTCTGCGCACAGGCGTACCAGGCGCACTTTGTCGCCCGGATGACATTTGAGTGCATCAAGTTGTGCAGCGCTCAGTACCAACCGCTCCGTTGCCGGGTCGGCATAGATAAGCATGGCTCTGAATTGATGATATTGCTCGTTGGCCACCATACAGGCAGGCCATTCCCCCGGCGCAGGCTGGCCTTCCGCCACCTCTACCAGACGACTTTTACGGATTGCGCGAACGCGGTCAATGTCGCACTCAAGCGTTGGCCCGCCGTCGAAAATATCGACATAGTTACAGTAGCGGAAGCCTTCTTTCTCCAGTACCGCGCGAGCGGGCGCGGTTTGCGGATGGACCTGGCCAATCACCGCTTGCGCCTCGGGCGAGAGAAAATCGGTGTAAATCGGATGCTTGGGCATCAGTTCGGCGATAAATGCTTTCTGCCCGGTGCCGCACAGGTAATCCGCACGGGCGAACTCCATAGAAAAGAAGCGTTTGCCAAGGCTCTCCCAGAAGGGCGAATAACCAGTCTCGTCGATGACCCCACGCATCTCCGCGACCACTTTCTCATTAAAGCGGTCGCGGAAAGCGGCCATAAACATAAAACGCGATTTAGAAAGCAGATACCCGTTGCCCTCTTTGCGCCATGCCGGGTCGAGAAATAAGGTGCAAAGTTCGCTGCTGCCCGTATGGTCATTGCTGAGGAACAACGTGGGCAGCGCGTTATAAACGTTAAGCTCTTTTGAAGCATGGACCAGCGTGCCAACGCGGTAATTATACCAGGGGTCATTAAGCCCCACAGCGACCTCAATGGCGCAGATCCCGGCCACTTCGCCGGTTTCAACCACTTCAAGGACAAACACATAGCCCTGCTCGCTTTTCGCCAGCTCACCGCGCCAGGTTTTCAGGGCACGCTCAATGCGCGCTGAGAGCGTGGCTTCATCCGCAGGCAGCGAGGTCAACCCGCCGCCTGTTTTTCCTGCCAGCGCCATCAACGCCGGAAGATCGTCATGCTCAACAGGACGGATCACCATCATGATGGACACCCCGCAACGAATTTATCGCAGGCGATACCAAAGCGCGCCAGCCCGCGAGAGACCTCATCTTCGCTAATATTGAGCGCAGGTGCGAAACGCACCACGTTTGCCCCGGCAATCAGCACCATGACGCCTTCTGTGGCCGCCAGTTGCGAAATCTGTTTCGCTTTTCCGGCGTACTCAGCGTTGAGTTCACAGCCAATCAATAGCCCCAGACCACGAACTTCACGGAACAGACCGCAGCGGGCATTAATGGCCTGCAATTGTTCGTTAAACCACTGGTGGCGCTGTTTCACGCCATCCAGCGTCTGCCGGGTATTGACAATATCCAGCACCGCGCCGGCGACTGCAGAAGCAAGTGGGTTACCGCCGTAAGTCGTACCGTGGGTGCCAACGGTCATCACGCGGGCATATTTTTCCCGGGCCAGCATCGCCGCCACCGGAAAACCGCCGCCCAGCGCTTTGGCGGTGGTCAGCACATCAGGTGTTACACCATAGTGCATATACGCATATAGTTCGCCGGTACGCCCGACGCCCGTTTGTACCTCATCGAAAATCAGCAGCGCATTATGGCGATCGCACAGCTCACGCAACCCCTGTAAGAACGCAGTAGTGGCAGGCACCACGCCCCCCTCCCCCTGCATGGGCTCGACAATGACCGCGCAGGTATCGTCATTGATGAGCGCACTGGCAGCCGCCAGGTCGTTGTACTGTGCATGCGCAATATCCGGCGGTAACGGCGCAAAATCCTGCGAATAGGCTGGCTGACCGCCGGCGCTTACGGTAAACAGCGTGCGGCCATGGAAAGCATTTTTGAACGCCACAATGCCCGTTTTCTTACCGCCAAAGGTATCGTGGGCATATTTGCGCGCCAGTTTCAGCGCCGCTTCATTGGCTTCCGCCCCGGAGTTGCAGAAGAAGACTTTTTCGGCAAACGTAGCGTCGATTAAGCGTTTTGCCAGACGTAATACCGGCTCATTGGTATAGCCGTTTCCGGTGTGCCAGAAGCGCGACGCCTGCTCGCTTAACGCTTTGCATAACGCCGGGTGGGCATGCCCCAGTGCGTTAACGGCAATGCCGCCTGCAAAGTCGATGTACTCTTTATCGTCCTGATCCCAAAGGCGAGAACCCTCTCCACGGACCGGAATGAAAGGCGCTGGCGCGTACACTGGCATCATCCATTCATCAAAGTTTTCACGTGTAATTGACTGCGACATAGCGACCTCATCCGGTAAATAATTGGTTGAATATATGTTAAAAAATATGAGCATTTACGCTGTAAATGTATATTGCACAGGACGTGCCAGCCAGCGTTCAAAATGCATAAACGCGGCCTGACAACGAAATATCAATAAGTTAAAACCCGTCGCTATTCACTTAAATTGCATAAAAAGTGAATAATATTAGATGAAGTCTGGATAGCGGAGAGAAAATCAGAAAGATTATGCATGGATAAAATATAATTCTGAATCTGTGATCGTCTGCGAAATTTATCGGTTAATCCTGCGACAATTTGGGGCGTTACGCACTGTTATGGGGCGCCACACCTGTTCAAGAGAATGAAAAAAGCTGGCATCGCTGCCAGCCCTTTGGGTGATATGACCAGGCCAACGGTCAAGTCAGACGACTGCCGCCATCGCTTCAACGCGGGCAATGGCCTGATAGAGAGCGTGGGCGGTGATATTATCTGGCATATTTTGCATATCCGGCGCATGCAATGACATTTGCACAATCTCTTCAAGCTCGCTGGCATCCAGCGCGGCAATATCACTCAGACGAAGCGGTATTGCGCAGGCATGCGCCAGGCGCACCGCCTCAAGCAATTCCGCATCACTGCGATTTTCCAGCGCCAGTAGACACAGGTTGCCAAAACCCACCAGAAGCCCGTGACCAAATTCGCGGGTTTTATCACAGACCGTAAAGCCTTCATAAATCGCATGGGCGGCCGCGGCATGAGCACCGCTGCTCATCATCGAGGTCAGTCCGGCAAACATAAAGATGGCATCCAGCACCTGTTCCAGCGCGGCACTGGGTTTCCCTGCCCTTACGGCGTCACAGGCAGCAGGGCCGTGGGCCTGAATGAGGTCATAGCAGATACGGCTGTTGGCGCTGGAAGCCTGCGCGACGCCGCTGTGATTCTGATGCTGCGTGCTGATTGCGCGAAATTCATACCATTTTGCCAACGTGTCGCCAAGGCCCGCCGCAAGCCAGCGTAACGGCGCGGTGGCCAGAATTTCGCTATCGATAATCACGGCAGCGGGCGCCTGGGCTAAGGGGAACAGATCGCGAAAATGGCCATTGGCATGATAACGGATGGTCAATGGCGTCACGGCCGCACAGGTTGCCGCAATGGTCGGAATAGTGACAATCGGCACATGTCTCTGTACCGCCACGGCTTTACTGGTATCAAGCGCTTTCCCGCCGCCGACGCCTATCACCATCTCAGCCCCCGTCACCTCGACCTCTCGGGCCAGACGCTCAATATTCTCTTCAGTGCATTCACCGCCAAACCATTGCAGGCCTACCAGTTCAATCCCGGAGGCCGCCAGTTGATGGCGAATCTGCGTATCCACAGCGGCCAACCCGGCATGACCGCCAATGACCAGCGCGCGCTTGCCCAACGCGGCGCATATCTCGCCAAGGCGGGTGATAACGCCTGCGCCACGTAAAATTTGCGCCGGGAAGATGATGTTCAGTGCCTGCATAAATGATTCTCCGTGATGAACAAACCTGCCCCCTTACTTGTCAGGATTGAGGTCGCAGTAAATGTGGCCCTAACCGGGCAATAGACGTGCATCCCAGCTGTGCGAGGGTGCGGTCAACTTCCTGCAAAATCAGCGCCAGCGCCTGCTTCGCCCCGGCCTCACCGTCAGCCGCCACGCCATAGAGCAAGGGCCGCCCGAGTAAAACGCCGTTCGCCCCCAACGCCAGCGCTTTCACCACGTCAGTGCCACGGCGAAAACCGCTATCGATAAGAATCGTTGCGTCCGGGCCGCAGCGATGACGGATCTCAGGTAACACCTCCATCGCGCTTACTGAGCCGTCAAGTTGCCGTCCGCCGTGGTTCGAGAGCACAATGCCATCAATACCTGCCGCAAAGGCCCGCATTGCGTCTTCCGGCGCGAGAATACCTTTAACCAGCATTGGCCCTGACCACTGGCTACGGATCCACGTCAGCGTCTCCCAGCTCAGGCGCGTGTCCATCTGCGCGGCAAAGTAGCTGGCGCCCCCGGCCCCCCGCCGCTTATCCGCCGGGATATAAGGGGTTAAATTGCCAAATCCCGGTACACCCGCAGGCCGAATGGTTCGCCATACCCAGGCGGGATGTAACGCGATATCAAACAGACTGGGGAGAGAGAGCTTCATGGGACGGCGATAATGACGCTTATCCTTTTCGCGATTGCCGAAATGCACCGCATCAACGGAGACCACCAGCGTGGTGCAGCCTGCCGCTTTTGCGCGTTCAAGCAGCCCCGTGGTGACCGTCCGGTCTTTGAGCACATACAGCTGAAACCAGTGTTGGGGCAGGTGTTCATCCGCAATGTCCTCAATCGGTGCGGTCGACACGGTACTCTGGATATAGCCAATACCGGCATCTCTGGCGGTACGCGCTAACATCGCATCGGCACCATAACGCAACATGCCGTTATAACCCGTCGGCGCAATCAGCAACGGTGCCGCCAGTTTTTGACCACAAAGGGTAACCGAGAGATCGCGTTCGCTCGCGTCGTTCAGCACCGGAGGAATAAAGCGCCAGCGGGCAAAGACACGGCGGTTATCGCGTAATGTTTGCTCATCATCCGCGCCGCCTTCCAGATAACTAAAAGCAAAACGGGGTAGCGCGCGTCTGGCTCGCTGGCGTAGTTCTTCAATGTTCAGTGCCAACCGTTTCACACCGCCCCCTGCGCAAGGATCGCTTTCAGGGCGTCGATAAACTGCTGGTTATCCTCTTCGTTGCCCATCGACACCCGGATCCAGTGCTCATAGCCTGGCTCCCGCCACGGCTTGATAATGACGCCATAGCGCAATAAATGCTGTGCCATTTCGCCGCTGGGGCGTCCACAGTTAAAGAAGAGAAAATTGGCGTGTGAGGGCGCGACGTCAAACCCCAGACGCCTGAGTTCGGCGGCCACACGCTCCCGCTGCGCGTTCACCAGGGCAACGCTCGCTTTCACATGCGCCGGGTCGCCTAACGCTGCCACCGCCGCCGTTTGCGCCGCGCGATTAATATTAAATGGCGTACGTACGCGGTTGAGCAAGTTGACCAGTTCAGGGTGACTGGCTAAGCCATAGCCCACACGCAGGCCCGCCAGACCCCAGGCTTTCGAAAAAGTACGCAGCACAATCCACGGGCGCCGCTGCGCGGCCAGTACTGCCAGGCTATCGGGGTAATCCGGGTTCTCATAGCAATATTCGAAATAGGCTTCATCAATGACCAGCACACATTCCTGCGGCGCGGCGGCAATGATGCGGGCAAAACCGTCTTTGTCGAGCATGCACCCCACCGGGTTTGACGGATTGCTAAAAATGACCATTTTCGCCGGCGTGGAGAGCGCCTGCTCCCAGGCCGCAACGTCGAACTGTTGTTGTTGATCAACCCCCACCAGGGTCACGTCGGCCCCCATCATGCGCGGGAAGATCTCGTGCAGGCCAAACGACGGGATCAGCGTGACAACGCGATCACCAGGGTTAAGAAAAGCCAGCGCCAGCATATGCAGGATGTCTTCTGAACCATTGCCTGTGACAATATTTTCGGCGCTTACGCCGGTATAGTCCGCCAGCACATCGCGCAACCGGGCGCTGGCGGCATCGGAATAGACCGCGCTGAAATCAGCATCTGCCTGTAATGCTGATACCACCTGCGGGCTGGCGCCCAACGGGTTTTCATTACTGGCCAGTTTGGCGATATGGGTTACGCCATATTTCTGCCGCACAGCCTCTGCCGACAGGCCCGCGTTATACAGACCCAGGCTGCGTGTCGTGGGGCGAGCAAGATTGTTGAGTGTCTGTTGTTGTTGCGCAAAGAGTGGATCGGAAACCGCGACATCGAACGTCATTACGTATCCCTCAGGAAAAGCCGGATGAGCGCGAGCCGCCCATCCGGCGCTGATGATCAAAGCATCGGTAAGTTCAGGTGATTACGCTCGGCGCACTCCTGCGCCTGTTCATAGCCCGCATCCGCGTGGCGCATCACGCCCGTGGCCGGATCATTCCACAGCACCCGTGCCAGACGTTTATCCGCCTCTTTGCTGCCGTCACAGACAATGACCATCCCGGCATGTTGCGAAAAGCCCATCCCCACGCCGCCACCATGGTGCAGACTGACCCAGGTTGCGCCGCCAGCGGTATTGAGCAACGCGTTGAGCAGCGGCCAGTCAGAGACTGCATCGGAACCGTCTTTCATCGCTTCCGTTTCACGGTTTGGCGAGGCCACCGAGCCGGTATCCAGATGGTCACGGCCAATGACAATTGGCGCTTTTAACTCGCCATTACGCACCATCTCGTTAAAGGCCAGCCCGGCAAGATGACGCTCCCCCAGGCCAAGCCAGCAGATACGCGCAGGCAGCCCCTGGAAGGCAATACGTTCACGCGCCATATACAACCAGTTGATCAGATTGGCGTTATCCGGGAAGAGCTCTTTCAGTTTGGCGTCGGTTTTGTAGATATCTTCCGGGTCCCCGGAGAGCGCCACCCAGCGGAAGGGGCCTTTGCCCTCACAGAAGAGCGGACGAATATAAGCAGGAACGAAGCCCGGGAAATCAAAGGCATTGGTCACCCCTTCCTCTTTGGCGACCTGGCGAATATTGTTGCCGTAATCGACGGTAGGGATCCCCATGGCGTGAAAATCGAGCATCGCCTGTACATGCTTCGCCATCGACGCGCGAGCCGCTTTCACCACCGATTGCGGGTCGGACTGGCGCGCCTGCTGCCATTGTTCCAGGCTCCAGCCCTCCGGCAGATAACCGTTGAGCGGATCGTGCGCCGAGGTCTGATCGGTGACAATGTCCGGGCGCAGGCCGCCGGCTTTCGCCTGTGCCGCCAGTTGGGGCATCAGCTCGGCGGCGTTGCCCAGCAGGCCAACAGAGATGGCTTTGTTCTCGGCGCAGGCTTTTTCAATCATCGTCAGGGCGTCGTCCAGGCTGCGGGTTTTGTAGTCGAGATAGCGCGTGCGCAGACGGAAATCGATACGAGACTCCTGACATTCAATCGCCAGTACGCATGCGCCTGCCAGAACCCCCGCCAGCGGCTGCGCACCGCCCATACCGCCCAGCCCGGCGGTTAAAATCCACTTGCCGCGCAGGTTGCCGTTGTAATGCTGGCGACCGGCTTCGGCGAAGGTTTCGTAAGTTCCCTGCACAATGCCCTGCGCACCAATGTATATCCATGAACCGGCCGTCATCTGGCCATACATCATCAGACCGGCTTTATCCAGTTCATGAAAATGTTCCCAGTGCGCCCAGTGAGGAACGATGTTGGAGTTGGCAATCAACACGCGCGGGGCGTTGCTATGGGTGCGGAAAACGCCGACCGGTTTCCCTGACTGGACCAGCAGCGTTTCGTCTTCCCGCAGATTGCGCAGGCTCTCAAGGATCGCCTCAAAGGCCGGCCAGTTGCGTGCTGCTTTGCCGATGCCGCCATAAACCACCAGGTCTTCCGGGCGCTCGGCGACATCCGGATCGAGGTTGTTCTGAATCATGCGATAGGCTGCTTCAATCAACCAGTTCTGGCAGCTCAGTTCGGTCCCCTGGGGAGCACGGACAACGCGGGCTTCGGCATTTTTGTGTGGCGCATTCATGTTCATTTCCTTCTCTAAATTTGAATTTTTTGCACAGCGTTATCAGGCGAAGCTCGGCAACAGCGCTTCGATTTCTGCGGGCCAGTGTTCGCGGGACGCCCACAGACGCATCATTTCGACGTCCGGCGCCATCAGGCGATCCTTTTCAAGAAACGCGACGTTCTGGCGAATGGCGTTCATTTCGTTTTCCAGCGTTTTTGAGCTTTGCAGCGGACGATGGAAATCCACCCCTTGCGCGGCCGCCATCGCTTCAATGCCAACCACAACGCTGGTGTTGAAACACATATCCCCCAGACGGCGCGCGGCATAGGTCGCCATTGAGACATGGTCTTCCTGATTTGCAGAGGTGGGCAGGCTGTCGACGCTTCCCGGATGGGCCAGCGATTTGTTTTCCGAGGCCAGCGCGGCGGCGGTAACCTGGGCAATCATAAAGCCGGAGTTCACACCGCCGTCACGCACCAGGAATGGCGGCAAACCGGATAACCCTGTATCCAACAACAGGGCCATACGGCGCTCCGAGATTGCGCCGATCTCAGCGACCGCCAGCGCAATAATGTCGGCGGCGAAGGCCACCGGTTCGGCGTGGAAATTACCACCGGAAATCACATCGCCGTTTTCGGCAAAGACCAGTGGATTATCGGAAGCGGCATTGGCTTCGATGCGCAAGATGCGTGCGGCGTGGTGCAAGTTATCAAGACATGCGCCCATCACCTGAGGCACGCAGCGAATAGAATATGGATCCTGTACGCGGCCACATGCCGCATGGGAGGTCACAATGTCGCTCCCGGCGAGGATTTTGCTCAGCGCGGCCGCCACGGCAATCTGCCCTTGCTGTCCGCGGGCTTCATGAATACGCGGGTCGAGCGGTTTAACGGACCCTTTGATAGCTTCCAGTGACAGCGCGCCAGCCACCAGGCCGGCGGAAAAGACGCGTTCTGCTTCAAACAGCCCCGACAGTGCCAGGGAGGTCGACACCTGGGTGCCATTAAGCAGCGCCAGCCCCTCTTTCGGCCCGAGTTCAAAGGGGCGTATCCCCGCGCTTGCCAGACCTTCCACCGCAGGCATTGTGTTGCCCTGCACCGTCACCGTGCCTTCACCAATCAGCATAAGCGACAGGTGCGCCAGCGGGGCTAAATCGCCGGATGCCCCTACCGAACCTTTTTCCGGAATGCAGGGATAGACCCCGGCATTGAAGAGCGTTATCAGAGCATCAATCACTTCAATGCGAATGCCGGAATGGCCACGCGAAAGACTGAGGATCTTCGTTGCCATCACCAGGCGCACGATGTTATCCGCCAGATATTTACCGGTCCCCACACTGTGCGACAACACCAGATTGCGTTGTAATTCCGCCAGACGTTCGGCCGGAATACGGGTTTGCGCCAGTTTGCCGAACCCGGTATTGATGCCGTACACCACGTCCCCCGATGCCACAATGCGGGTAACCGTCTCCTGAGAGGCCAGCACATCGGCACGGGCCTCTTCCGCCAGCGCGAGATGAACATTGCCCTGATAAATCTGGCGCAGCATGGGCAGGTCTACATGGCCTGGCTGCAGGCGGCAAAGGGTGAAACCGGTGGATGAAGGAGCCATAATCTATTCCTGTATATACAAGTAAAGCTGAAAATATACCCGGTCAGGACTCTGCCCACCGGGTGCTTACGCACAACCTGACAAAAAAGTGGCAACACGACGCAAAAAATAACCGATCAATGATCCATGGTCTGCATCGTTTCGGTACGAATCTCTTCCGTTATCCGCGCCTTGAGCGTCATAAACTCCGGTGACGTCTTTAACGTGTAATCACGCGGGTGAGGAAAAGTCACCGCCACTTCAGTTTTGATTCTCCCTGGGCGGGCGCTGAAAATCGCCACTTTATTGGCCATAAAAATGGCTTCATCAATATCGTGGGTCACAAACAGCACCGTTTTGCGCGAGGACTCCCATATCGACAGCAGTAGCTCCTGCATCATCACGCGCGTCTGGTTGTCGAGCGCGCCAAAGGGTTCATCCATCAGCAGAATTTTCGGGTCATTGGCCAGCGCACGGGCAATAGCTGTACGTTGCTGCATGCCGCCCGACAATTGTCGTGGGAAGTGATGCTCAAACCCACGCAAACCGACCTTATTAATAAAGTAGTCGCTGCGCTCCTTCTGCGCCGCTTTACTCACACCCCGCTCTTGTAAACCGAAGCGGATATTTTGCTCAACGGTGAGCCAGGGAAAGAGCGTATAGCTCTGGAATACCATGCCGCGGTCCGCGCCGGGGCCGTCAACGAGTTCCCCATCCAGCCAGACTTCACCACTCGTGGGCTGATCCAGCCCGGCGACAATGCGTAGAAGCGTCGATTTCCCGCAGCCGGAAGGGCCGAGGATAGTAATAAAATCGTTCTCATTGACCTGATAATCCACCGGCAACAGGGCCTGGGTTTTTTCACCTTTCGGGCCACTGAAGACACGCTCCACCTGGCGAACACTCAGCTTCGGATAGTTCATTACAGAGAACTCCATACAAACAGGCGGCGGTTAACCGCTTTAAACAACAGGTCGGAGAGCAATCCGATACAGCCAATGACGATAATGCCGAAGATCATCTGCCCGGTGTTGAGTAACGCCTGACTGTTGACAATCATATGGCCTATCCCGCTGGATGAACCAATAAGCTCCGCCACAATGACATAGGTCCAGGCCCAGCCGAGCACCAGACGTAAAAGCTCGGCGATTTCTGGCGCCGCACCGGGAATAATCACCCGACGCACCACGCTTTTATTCGTCGCCCCCAGGGTGTAGGCCGCCTCAACCAGATCGCGACGCGCAGCCCCCACGGCGACAGCCACCATCAGGGTTATCTGGAAGAAAGAACCAATAAAAATCACCAGGATCTTCTGCATTTCGCCAATACCGGCCCACAGGATCAGCAGAGGTACAAACGCGGAAGCAGGCAGATAGCGACAAAATGAGACAAACGGCTCGAAGAAGGCTTCGATAAGTTTGTATGAACCCATCCAGATACCCAGCGGCACTGCAATAACGCAGGCCAGGATAAACCCGCCCAGTACACGCATTACTGTCATACCGATATCCGTGGTGAAATCGAAATCGGTAAACAGCAACACCCCTTCCTGTAGCATACTGGCTGGGCTTGCGAGGAAGGTCGGAGCAACCAGACCGGTAAAGGTCACCAGCGCCCATAAGGCGAAAAACAGCACAAAGAAGCAGAAACCCAGAAACCAGCGGTGCCGCGGCGCAACGGGGCGTAATGGCACCATCATCGGGTTATGCCAGACCTTTTTGCTTGCCGGCAGAGGTGCCGGCTCGCGTAAGTCTGTCGTGGTCTTGCTGGCGTAGTCCGCGGCCTGACTGACAGGACTGTTCATATCGTGGTCCTTCATGGCTGAGTAACGTACTTCGCGTCGTACAACGTGTTGATATCCGGCGTTTTACGCAGAATTTTCATCTCCGTGAGCAGACGAGCCGCCTCATTGGTGAAACTCACGATTTCTCCGCTAAAGAATTTTTTGTTCGCATCGCGATCCTGCCAGCGCAGATAGCTGGACTCTTCGGCAAACTGTTTACCGGTCTCTTTTACCGCCGCGCCCATGATTTCATTGGCTTTATCCGGGTCGGCTTTGATCATGTCCAGTGCTTCGAAGTAGCTATTGACCAGCGCCTGGGCCGCTTTCGGGTTTTTATCCAGCCAGGAAGGCGTGCAGCCGAGGGTATCCATGACCATAGGATAATCGAGCGTGGTGGTCAGGATTTTGCCCTTATCCGGACTCTGGCGGATATTGGAGAGATAGGGTTCGTAGGTCACAGCGGCGTCGTTCTGCCCGGCAATAAACGCATGGGCGGCGGCGTCCGGCCCTAAGGTCGCAAGCTTGACGTCTTTCATCGTCATGCCGTTTTTATCGAGGATCCACGCCAGCAGAAAATAAGATGAGGTGCCGGGGGCATCGACGCTGATGGTTTTGCCTTTCAAATCCGCGACGCTATTGATACCGCTGCGCACTGCGATACCGTCCGCGCCGTACGATTTATCCAGTTGCACGATTTGCTTAATCGGCACACCGCTGGCATTCCAGGTGAGATAGGTTTCTACCGTGGTCGCCGCGCACTGCAGCGAGCCGGAGGCAATCGCCAGATGACGGGATTGCTGCGGGACCATTTTCAGGGTCACATCAAGACCGTTCTTTTTGAAAATGCCCGCTTTGTCAGCCAGGGTCAGCGGCGCAAAGCCGGTCCAGCCGGAAATCCCGATCGCCACCGGCGTATCCGCTGCCAGCGCTGTGTTAGCCACACCACCTAACGCGACTGCCAGACCTAACAGAGATAACGAACGCTTTAGTACAGTCCTGGAAATCATGTTGCTCATCTGCCACTCCTGCCAAATTACCTGTCTCGGGGAATGCCTGCGCAGCAAATTGCCACCGGCGAATGACGCTACTGTATATTCTTGTCTATACAATTAAGCCGAGAAAGATAAAGCAAGCTTTGTGCCAGTCCGGAAGTACGCCCGTATCGTTGCTTTCGCCCACGACCCGTGGGCTTGAAGAATCAAAGTAGTGCGCCCGGCGCGCTATTTCAGTGCAGCCTGCTCCGGGTTAGTCCGTGACCGCAGCCCACAACAGCAAGCGACATCCGGGTTGCGATTGTGCCAGCGGCGAAATCGTCCATTGCGCCTGCGCTTGCCCGTCGCTCGTTGACCACCAGAAACCCTCGCCTGTGCCAAAACGGGTGCCGTCCGGCAGTTGCCAGTCGCCCTCAATGGCATACAACACGCCGCCTTTCTCCGCAGTAATTGTCCCGTGCTCACGCAGGGCGACCACCCGGGAGGCGCAGGTCGCGCGGCGCGTCATCAGGTTGAAATCCATCGTCGTACCGCCCAGGAGATGTGCGCTCAGAGAGAGATCGCCACTAAAAGGAAACGGTGCGCCGACGGTGCTCAGGCGGTGGTTAAGCTGCCCACCATCTGACAGATTCACGCCCTCTCCGCTCAGTAACGTTATCGAACGGTCAATCCCCGGGAAGGCGGAAAACGGGCCATCGGCAGCGATAGTGGCAATACTGGCGCGCCAGTCAAATTCCGGCGCTCCCTGCGGCCAACTGACGATCTCGCGGGTTTCTCCCCCACCATTGCGCCAGCGACTCACCGACAATCTGGCCTGGGAAAACGGATGCCAGTTGTTCATGCGCTCTCCTGAGAAAGCTGTTGCAACAGTTGCAGAAAATCAGACGCTGCGGCCTGTTGTTGCGGATGAACCCCATCAACAACGCGCGCAACGCCGCCCACATAGACATCGCGAATCTGACCAATATGCCCCGCAAACAGCCAGCGGTTAAGCAACGTGTTGTCGGTGGCCGCAGCCAGATAAGGGTCCTGATTGTCGAGCACCAGCCAGTCGGCGCGATAACCGACCGAGAGTTGCCCCACCGGCACGCCGCAAGCCTGCGCGCCACCGGATAACGCCTGCTGGTAAAGTACATCCCCTACCCGCGTTTGCCCCTGCGCAATCAGTCGATTACGCCGCTGGTCACGCAGACGCTGACCATATTCCAGCCAGCGTAATTCTTCCACTACGTTGAGCGAGACATGGCTGTCTGAGCCAATGCCCCAGCGTCCTTCCTGTGCCAGATAGTCAACGCCCGGGAAAATACCGTCGCCAAGATTCGCTTCGGTGGTCGGGCACAGGCCGGCAACCGCACCGCTGTGCGCCATTTTCGTCACTTCGTAGGCATCCGCGTGGGTGGCGTGGATCAGGCACCAGCGGGCATTGATATCCAGATGGTCATACAACCAACTGATGGGGCGCTGGCCGCTCCAGTTCAGACAGTCGTTGACCTCTTTTTGTTGCTCGGCGATATGAATATGCACCGGAAGCGTCGGGTCGCTGGCTTTCAGCACCTGGTACATTTGTTCCGGGGTGACCGCACGCAGGGAATGGAAACACAATCCCAGGTTTTGCAGCGCGTTGCCGTTAATTTGCCGTTGAATCACCGCCTGCTGCTGTAAATAACTGTCGACATCCTGAATAAAGCGTTGTTGCCCCGCCTGTGCAGGCTGTCCGCCAAACCCGGCATAGCTGTATAGCACCGGCAGGAGTGTCAGGCCAATCCCCGCGTCCCCAGCTGCGGCGCTCAGGTGAGCGGTCATCTCACCGCGATCGGCATAGGGCTTGCCGCTAATGTCATTGTGCAGATAGTGGAATTCAGCGACCTGGGTATAGCCGCCTTTGAGCATCTCAATATAGAGCTGGCGGGCAATCACACCGACCTGTTCCGGGGTCAGACGCTGCACCATGCGATACATAAGTTCCCGCCAGGTCCAGAAGCTGTCCTGCGGGTCGCCCGCCACCTCCGCAAGCCCGGCCATAACGCGCTGAAAGGCATGAGAATGCAGGTTTGGCATCCCTGGCACCACCGGGCCGGAAAGAGGGATACCCTCATGGGAAGAGGCTTCCGGCGTGATGGCGGTCAGCATGCCGAGTTCATCAACCTCCAGTCGGACATTGTGCGCCCAACCCGTAGCAAGCAAGACACGTGGAGCAAAATATGCAGGCATAACAACGTTCCTGAGAAGGGGAAAGCAAAGCCTGCACACCTTTGCGCAGGCTACTGCCAAACCTTTGACCAATTTGTCTATACATATACATATGCCTGAATTGGCTGTAAACTTGCAGCGTGTTTTTTTTACTATTTTTCGTTTTTCGGCCACCTGTGCTGATCCCCTGAGTGGTGGAGATAGCCGGGCGTTGTGAAAACGTTCCTGATACCTGTGGATCTTTTGAGAGGTAAGAAAATGTCGGAGCCTTCACCGAACGGTGTAGCACAACACGGCGTGACCCGGCAGGCACTGTCTGAGCTTGCCGCCGCCATGAGTGATACCCCTGCCCCGATTTATCAGCGCGTGAAGCAGGCAATCATCGGCCAGATTCGCTCTGGCGCCTGGAAGCCCCATCAACGTATTCCATCAGAAAGCGAACTGGTCAATGAGATTGGCGTAAGCCGCATGACCATTAACCGTGCGCTGCGTGAACTGACCAGCGAAGGTTTTCTTATCCGCATGCAGGGTGTCGGCACCTTCGTGGCAGAAGCAAAGGCCTACACGCCAATGCTGGAAGTGCATAATATTGCTGATGAAATCGCCCAACGTGGTCATCGTCACGACAGTAAAATTCTGGTATGCGAAGCCCGCGAGGCCGATGCCGATCAAGCCATGCAATTAGGGATCGCGCCCGGCGACACCCTGTTCTATTCGCAGATCGTCCATTACGAAAACAATGTGCCGGTGCAAATCGAAGACCGTTACGTTAACCCGGCCGCCGCGCCGGATTATCTGCGCCAGGTTTTCAACAAACAGATGCCTTACACCTATCTGATGGAAATATCACCGCTGACGTCAGGTGAACATCGGGTCGAAGCGGTCAGCGCCAGCGACGAGCAGCGCGAATTACTGCAACTGGCAGAACATGAACCCTGCCTGCTTATCCACCGCCGTACCTGGAGCGGCAGCCGCATCGTTACCTCCGCCCGCCTGGTTTACCCGGGCTCGCGCTACCAGCTGTTTGGCCGTTTCACCAGCCACGGCTAATTTCCGCTTTACCGATAGCGGCTTTATGGTCGCTATCGCGTTCCTGAATATGTAAGCCAGCCAGCAATAAGAAAAAACTCTTTCTGCTCGCCTTGCCGCGTTTTCGGTTATGCGTTAGGTTGACTTTAATTGTCTATACAAGATAAATCCAACCCGGAGTGTGTCATGTCGTTAACCGACCCTTTGCCGTTTTCCACGACACCACCAGCCCGTTGCGATAGCGTATGGCGTGGCGCCACGCTGGTAACGATGCAAGACGGACACTATAACCTGATAGAAAACGGCGCTATCGTCGTGGCTGACGGGAAAATCGTCTGGCTCGGCCCGGTTGCTGATTGCCCTCTTTTTCCCGACGCCGAACAGCATGAGTTTGCCGGCGGGATCATTACGCCCGGTTTTGTTGATTGCCATACTCATCTGGTCTTTGGCGGCAATCGCAGCGGCGAGTTTGAGCAGCGGCTTAATGGCGTAAGTTATGCGGAGATCGCGGCAAGCGGCGGTGGAATCATCTCCACGGTTAACGCCACCCGTGAGGCTACAGAAGAGGAGTTGATCGAATCGGCGCTATTCCGTCTGCGCCCGCTGTTAGCCGAAGGCGTCACCTGTGTTGAGATAAAATCGGGTTATGGGCTTTCTATCGACAGCGAACTGAAAATGCTTCGGGTGATCCGCACCTTAGCGACGCGGCTTGCGGTGGAGGTTAAATCCACCTGTCTTGCCGCGCATGCGCTCCCTCCCGAATATAAAAACCGGCCCGATGAGTATATCCGCCTGATTTGCGACACCCTGCTGCCGATTGTCGCCCGGGAAAACCTGGCCGATGCTGTCGACGCGTTTTGCGAGCATCTGGCGTTCTCCCCGGCCCAGGTTGAGCAGGTGTTCAACGCCGCAAAAGCCCTGGGCCTGCCGGTGAAATTGCATGCGGAGCAGCTCTCTTCACTGCACGGCAGTGCGCTTGCAGCCCGCCATGGCGCCCTGTCAGCCGATCACCTGGAATATGCCACCGAAGACGATGCCATCGCCATGGCGGCCGGCGGGACCGTTGCCGTATTGTTGCCCGGTGCGTTCTATTTATTGCGCGAAAAACAGCAGCCGCCGGTGGCCTTCTTCCGCCAGCATAAGGTGCCCATGGCGCTGGCGAGCGATGCTAACCCCGGCACCTCCCCGGTGCTCTCGCTGCGCCTGATGCTGAACATGGGCTGCACGCTGTTTGGCCTGACACCGGAAGAAGCGCTGGCCGGAGTAACCTGCCACGGCGCTCGCGCGCTCGGTTTGCAGGACTCTCACGGCACGCTGGCACCGGGCAAGGCGGCTGATTTTATCCACTGGCCGCTCTCGCGACCGGCTGAGCTGGTCTACTGGCTGGGCGGAGAGCTGCCCTGCACGGTGGTCTATCGTGGAAACGTTCGAGGAAACCATCATCTATGAGTCTTTTACCCATCACCGCCCCCTATGAATTCACGGCGGGCACATCGCCGCTGCTGATCAGTATTCCCCACGCAGGAACACGCCTGACGCCTGAGGTCGCAGAAGGTCTCAGCGAGGCGGCACAGCCGCTGGGCGATACGGACTGGCACATTCCACGCCTGTATGATTTTGCCCGGGCGCTCGGGGCCAGTGTGCTGGTCGGGAATTATTCCCGTTTTGTCATCGACCTGAACCGGCCCTCTGACGACAAACCGCTCTACACCACGGCAACGACGGGCCTTTATCCGGACACCCTGTTTGATGGTCGTGACACGTTTAAGCCCGGCAAGATACCGACCGACGCCCGGCGCCAGGATTATCTGGTGCAAATCTGGCAGCCGTATCATCAGCGGATTCAGTCCGAACTTGCCCGGATTAAGCAGCAGTTTGGCTATGCACTGCTGTTTGACGCCCACTCGATTGCCTCTGTCATCCCACGTTTGTTTGACGGACAGTTACCCGATTTAAACCTCGGCACCAATAATGGCGCCAGTTGCTCGCCCGAACTAAGTGACGTGCTGACGGGGATTTGCCAGCAACAGTCGCGGTTCAGCCACGTGCTTAACGGGCGTTTCAAAGGGGGTTATATCACCCGTGCGTATGGCCAACCCGATGCCGATATCCACGCCGTACAGCTTGAACTGGCGCAGGTGAACTATATGGATGAAACGCCCCCTTATGCCTGGTCTGAAACCCGGGCTCCTGCCTTGCAGTCCTTATTGCAACAGTTACTGGAAGGGATGCTGGCATGGGGGAGCGAAAAGTATCGCAAGTAAGGCGTGAAAAGGCTGACGTGTGTGAGTTCAGCGCAACAATGGCATGTGGGCGATGTTTGCTTTAATAAGTGCGTTGCCCCTTTCCAGGCCCGGACCGCAGCCCAATCCCATAGCCATTCTTCTTCATTTTCTGCTAACATCCCTGCCACATTTCCCACAGCAATCTGGCGGCGACTATGAAATTTGTCTCTTTTAATATCAACGGACTGCGAGCCCGTCCTCATCAACTTGAAGCCATTGTCGAGCAGCATCAGCCCGACGTGATTGGCCTGCAGGAGACGAAAGTCCATGATGATATGTTCCCGCTCGAAGAGGTGGCGAAACTCGGTTACAACGTCTTTTATCATGGGCAGAAAGGGCACTATGGCGTGGCGCTGCTGACCAAAGCGACGCCCGTCTCCGTTCGTCGCGGTTTCCCGGACGACGGCGAAGAAGCCCAGCGCCGTATTATCATGGCGGAAATCCCCTCTCCGTTAGGTAATATTACTGTTATCAATGGTTACTTCCCGCAGGGGGAAAGCCGCGACCACCCCACCAAATTCCCGGCCAAAGAGAAGTTTTACCAGGATCTGCAAAACTTCCTCGATAATGAGCTGAAAAAAGAGAATCCGGTCCTGATCATGGGTGATATGAACATCAGCCCAACCGATCTTGATATCGGTATCGGTGAAGAGAACCGCAAACGCTGGCTGCGGACCGGCAAGTGCTCCTTTTTACCGGAAGAGCGTGAATGGATGGGTCGCCTGGTGAACTGGGGGTTGGTGGATACCTGGCGTGCGGCGAACCCGGACAATAACGAGCGCTTCTCGTGGTTTGACTACCGTTCCAAAGGGTTTGATGACAATCGGGGGCTGCGTATAGACCTGCTGCTGGCAAGCTCACCGCTGGCGGAACGCTGCATCGAAACCGGCATCGACTATGAGATCCGCAGTATGGATAAACCCTCCGACCATGCCCCGGTATGGGCTACGTTTAAGGTCGAATAAGCGTCACTTTCCCATTGTGGCGGTCGCCTGTTATGACCGCCCCCTTTGGACCAGACACGCAATGGCTAAAAACATTACCCTTTGCCAATTCCGCCAGCACAATGGCGTGGTTATCGATACTCGCGACAGCGCATTGTATAACGGCTGGCCGGATGCGCTGCACGGGACATCCGGCCACCTCGCAGGCGCGCGTAACCTTGCCGCATGCTGGCTGGACGAGATGACGGACGCACAGTTTGCCTCATGGTCTGCCCTGCGCCCGGTAAGCGCTGAAACCCGTATCGCGCTCTACGGCGCACCGCAAGACAATGACGCGATAGAGGCCTGGTTACACCAGAAGGGACTCCATGCGCCCTGGCGTATCAGCGACGCATTTTCCTCCTCTCTTGCACTTGAGCGTCTGCCCGGTTTTCACCATATTGTTCCGGCAAGCTGGCTTAACGCGTTAATAACCCATCGCCAGGTCAGCGAAAAACCCGTCGGGAAGTGGAGAGTGATTGAAGCAGGCTGGGATGAACGCGATACGTTCCGGCATGGGCATATTCCCGGCGCGGATTATCTCGACACCCAGGAGCTGGAAAACGAGCCACTGTGGAACGTCGTCTCCTCTGAGGCTCTGCGTGACGTGCTGTTCGCGCACGGCGTTTGCTACGATACCACGGTTATTCTCTATAGCCGTAACCCGCTTGCCGCCGCGCGCGTGGCACATATTCTGTTGTATGCCGGGGTGCAGGATGTGCGTGTGCTGGACGGTGGCTGGCGAGCCTGGCATCACGCTGGTTTTCCGGTGGCCTCCGGCGAGGCGCTATCCATCACGCCCGCCCGCGATTTTGGTGCACCGATCCCGGCGCAACCGCAGTTAATGCTTTCCCTGCCGCAGACCCGGGCGCTGTTGAACCGTAAGGATGCCTCGGTGGTGAGTGTACGTTCCTGGGCTGAGTATTCCGGCGCGACCAGTGGTTATGCGTATATTGATGTCAGTGGCGACATCCCCGGTGCGCGCTGGGGACATGGCGGACGCGATAAAGATGGCATCGAGGATTTTCTCAACCCTGATGCAACCTTACGCTGCGCGAATGACATCACGGCCATGTGGGACGCATGGAATATTACCGCAGACCAGCAAATCGTCTTTTACTGCGGAACCGGCTGGCGCGCCTCGATGGCGTTTATCTGCGCGCGCGCCATGGGCTGGACAAACATCGGGATATATGATGGCGGCTGGTATGAGTGGAGTCTGCAGCACAAGAAGGATAATCATGCTTAAAACGATAGAGGTTGTCGCCGCCATTATTGAGCGCGATGGTCAGATTTTGCTGGCGCAGCGCCCGGAACAGGGCGATCAGGCGGGGCTGTGGGAATTTGCTGGCGGTAAGGTTGAAGCCGGGGAGAGCCAGTCAGACGCACTAATACGCGAACTTCGCGAAGAGCTTGGCATTGAAGCCACGCCGACGGAATATATCGCCAGCCATCAGCGCGAAGTTTCCGGGCGCATTATCAATTTGCACGCATGGCATGTGCCGACCTTCATCGGCACACTTACCCGTTACCACCACGCGGCGCTCATCTGGTGCGCGCCGCAGGAAGCCTTTAACTGGCCGCTTGCGCCTGCAGATATCCCTCTGCTGGAGGCCTTTATGGCTTCACGCGCCGCCAGACCAGCGGGTTTGTAGACACCGTGCGTTCATCGCGCTGGCACTGGAGCAGCACGCCTTCGGCTTTAATAACCGCCCCTTCGGTGTAATTCTGATTCTGATAAACGCAGCACTGATTACAGGGCTGCGAACTCTGCTGGCCGCCAGAGGTAAATACTTCCGGCGGGACATTCACCTGTACATCCGGCGACAGATGTCGCTCCGCACTGGCTCCCGCTGAGACGAACATCAGCACACAACCCCAACCCCACAGTGAACGCTTCATAACATTTTCTTCCTGAATAGAACCCTTTATCACTATAACGTATCTCTATTAACGAACCGCATTTTCTTTCATCATCGGTTTTTATTATGACTTGACACCCATTATTAATTTGATACCGCTGATCTATTTTTGCTTGCTTTACCGCATATTGCAGATGTTATAGTCGAAAAACGCTGATTTTTTAGCTCACAACAACCATAAAATCACACCATCAACATAAGAGGCTCTTATATCTATGGAACAGACATGCTCTCTTGAATCGTTTCTTTCTCACGTTCAAAAGCGCGATCCGCATCAGCCCGAGTTCGCTCAGGCCGTACGTGAAGTAATGACCACACTGTGGCCTTTTCTCGAACAGAACCCGCGTTATCGTCAGTTATCACTGCTGGAAAGGCTGGTTGAGCCGGAACGTGTCATTCAGTTCCGCGTCGTGTGGGTGGACGATAAAAACCAGGTGCAGGTTAACCGCGCGTGGCGTGTGCAATTTAACTCCGCCATTGGTCCGTTTAAGGGCGGCATGCGTTTCCATCCGTCGGTCAATTTGTCGATCCTCAAATTCCTTGGTTTCGAGCAGACCTTCAAAAATGCCCTCACCACCCTGCCGATGGGCGGTGGTAAAGGCGGCAGCGATTTTGATCCTAAAGGGAAAAGCGACGCGGAAGTGATGCGTTTCTGCCAGTCGCTCATGACCGAACTGTATCGCCATCTGGGTCCGGATACCGATGTCCCGGCAGGTGATATGGGCGTAGGCGCGCGTGAAGTGGGCTTTATGGCCGGGATGATGAAAAAACTCTCCAACAATAACGCCTGCGTGTTCACCGGCAAAGGGCTCTCCTTCGGCGGTAGCTTAATTCGCCCGGAAGCCACGGGCTACGGCCTGGTCTATTTCACCGAGGCGATGCTCAAACGTCATGGTATGGGTCTGGAAGGCCTGCGCGTGGCTGTTTCTGGCTCCGGTAACGTGGCGCAATATGCTATCGAAAAAGCGATGGCCTTTGGCGCACGCGTGGTTACCGCTTCTGATTCCAACGGTACCGTGGTCGATGAAGCGGGCTTCACCCGCGAAAAACTGGCGCGTCTGATTGAAATTAAAGAGCAGCAGCATGGACGTGTGGCGGATTACGCCCGTGAGTTTGGCCTGCAGTACCTTGAAGGCCAGCAGCCCTGGTCCGTGCCGGTCGATGTTGCGCTGCCGTGCGCCACCCAGAACGAACTGGATGTCGATGCCGCACGTACGCTTATCGCCAACGGCGTGAAAGCAGTCGCTGAGGGCGCCAATATGCCAACCACGATTGCGGCAACCGATCTGTTCCTGGAGGCAGGCGTACTGTTTGCGCCGGGTAAAGCGGCGAATGCCGGAGGGGTGGCAACATCAGGGTTGGAAATGGCACAGAACGCGGCGCGTCTTGGCTGGAAAGCGGAAAAAGTGGATGCGCGGCTGCACCACATAATGCTGGATATTCATCACGCCTGTGTGGAGTACGGCGGCGAGGCTAAGCAGACTCACTATGTTCGCGGCGCCAATATTGCGGGCTTCGTGAAAGTGGCGGATGCGATGATCGGTCAGGGACTTATCTGAGTCATTCTGCCGGGCGGCACGGCGTCGCCCCGGCTTTCCTGTTCCATGCCCGGTAAGCGCAACGCCGCCGGGCAATCTCATCAGGTGTTCAGTTCACCACCAGCGATGAGACAATTTCCCTGTGACGTTTAAGAATGATCGCGATTTGCTCATCCGCGGTGAGTTCGTTGAACATTTTTTCTTTGCGATCGGATTGCGCGTTGCGCACAGTGGCGGGGATACGTACTTCGCTTCTTTCTACGGCTTTTTGCTCGCTCATTTTCCAGTCCTGCTACTCAATGGTCTGTGTTCGCGCGCATAATAATCCCGTTTCGCCGTGACAGGAAGACGACACCATCACGTCTTTTTACGAATTGTGCAAGTTAACGTCATCTTTGGGCAAAATCACGGTGTTTCCTCCGTGACCGCCCCTCTTCTTATGCATATGCTGATACGCGCCTCAGGCAGCGGGCTGCGGAGGCGTTGGGTCATCTTTGCGCGATTTACGTGTTGCCCGCTTACCCGATGTTTTTTTCTTCTCACCCGCCGGGGCGGTAATCCCCCGAAACCGCTGTACCGGCGTGTTGCGAGCCTGATGAATCAGCTCGTGCAACGTGCCAACCAGCGGCTGCATAAAGTCCTGATAACGACACTGCTTCTCGCTTATTTGCGTCAACACAGACTCCCAGTGCGCGGTCATATCCGGTCTGGCGGCCATCTCCGGCAGAGAGTGAATCAACGCGCGTCCGGCGTCAGTCGAGAGGATATAGCGCCCTTTTTTATTCAGAAAACCGCGCTTAAACAGCAGTTCGATAATGCCTGCGCGGGTGGCCTCGGTACCCAGACCGTCCGTTGCTCGCAAGATTTTTTTTAGCTCTTTATCCTGAACAAAGCGAGCAATACCTGTCATCGCGGAAAGCAGCGTCGCATCGGTGAAGTGGCGCGGTGGCTGGGTCTGACGCTCCACGACCTCACCTTTTTCACACAAAAGTTCGTCGCCTTTCGCCACGACCGGCAGCGGCGTGCCATCGTTCTCTTCGTCACGCTCTTTGGCCCCCAGCAGCGTGCGCCAGCCCGCTTCGGCAAGGAAACGCGCTTTGGCGATAAATTTGCCGTTGGCAATATCGAGGTCGATCTGGCATTTACGGAACAGCGCATCGGGACAAAACTGCATCAGATACTGACGCGCAATCAGAGTGTAAACATTGGCCTCACCTTCGCTCAGGTTTACCTTTGAACTGCGCGCGGTGGGAATAATGGCATGGTGGGCATCCACCTTTTTGTCATCCCAGCAGCGATTACGCAAATCGGCGTTCACCACAGGCTGCGGCAGAAGATCCGGCGCATGAGCGCCAATCGCGTTCATCACCGCATGACGCCCGGCATAATGTTCTTCTGGTAAATAACGACAGTCCGAACGCGGGTAGGTAATCAGCTTGTGGGTTTCATACAGCTTCTGGCAGATATCGAGAACGTTTTGCGCGCTCAGTCCATAGCGTTTCGCGGCTTCAATTTGCAGCGCTGAAAGCGAAAAAGGTAACGGCGCCGGTTCTGATTCCCGTTTATCGTTATAGGCGGTAACGTTCGCTGGCTGCCCGGAAATTCGCGCGACCACGTGCTCAGCCAGCGGGCGGTGCAGCAAACGCCCCTCTTCATCCTGATAAGGTTCACAGGCCTCGCTTGGCTGCCACAGGGCGGTGAACCGCTCCCCTGCCGGGGTGACAATATGCGCCTTCACTTCGAAAAAATCTTTTGCCACGAAGTTCTCGATCTCTTCGTCGCGGCGTACCACCAGCCCAAGGACTGGCGTCTGTACGCGACCGACGGAAAGCACCCCCTGATACCCGGCGTTACGCCCAAGCAACGTATACGCGCGCGTCATGTTGATGCCGTACAGCCAGTCGGCGCGGGCGCGGGCCAGTGCCGAAACGCACAAAGGAATAAATTCGCTGTTGGCGCGCAGGCGTGAAATCGCGCGCTCCACCGCCTGGGGGTTAAGATCGTTAATCAGGCAGCGCTGGACCTGCTGACGCTTTTGCGGCGACAGTTCGAGGTAATCGAGCACTTCATCAACCAGCAACTGCCCTTCTCTGTCCGGGTCACCGGCGTGGACGACTTCCGTCGCCTCAGAGAGCAGACGCTTGATCACATTAATCTGTTTGGTTACGGAGGGACGTGGCTGGAGCCGCCATTTTTCGGGCACGATAGGCAGATCCGCCAGGTTCCAGCGCGCATAGCGGCTGTCGTAGACATCCGGCTGCGCCTGCTCCAGCAGATGACCAATACACCAGGTCACTACCTGCCCGTTGCCACATTCAATATAGCCGTCGCCTTTGCGATGCGGCTTGGGTAGCACATCCGCAATGGCGCGGCCCAGACTGGGTTTTTCGGCAATAAACAACCGCATTGGACTAACGGATCTCAATCATCGGACGCCCTGCGCGTGCGCTAACCAGCTCGCCCACCGCCGCAAGGGTAATGCCATATTCTGCCGCCGTGGCGTAAACGTCGCCTTCGGCCTCGGCGTTCACCGCCAGCAATAAACCGCCAGAGGTTTGTGGATCACAGAGTAAATCACGCACCGCATCCGGCATCTCGCCCATCAAATGGCCGTAGCTGGCGAAATTACGCTGGGTGCCGCCCGGTACCGCACCAAGCGCAATGTACTCTTCAACACCCGGTAATTTCGGCACATCCTGATAGCAGATTTGCGCCTGTACGCCTGCGCCCTGGCACATCTCACTGAGGTGGCCCAACAGACCAAAACCGGTAACATCGGTCATTGCCTTCACACCGCTGATGCCCGCAAACGCGGCGCCGGCCAGATTCATCTGGCACATCACCTCCGTTGCCAGCCCAATGTGTTCGGGTTTCAACAGCGATTTTTTCTCGGCGGTCGTCAGCACGCCAATGCCGAGCGGTTTAGTAAGAAAGAGTCGGCAGCCCGCCTGCGCGGTACTGTTTTTCTTGATGCGCTCGGTCGGCACCACGCCCGTCACCGCCAGCCCGAAAATGGGCTCTGGCGCATCAATAGAGTGCCCGCCAGCCAGCGCAATACCCGCCAGTCGGCAGGCATGGCGGCCACCTTCGACAACTTCACGGGCAATTTCAGGCGCCAGTTTGTTGACAGGCCAGCCTAAAATCGCGATCGCCATGATCGGTTTGCCCCCCATGGCGAAAATGTCACTAATGGCGTTAGTCGCGGCGATCCGGCCAAAATCGAAAGGATTGTCGACAATGGGCATAAAAAAGTCGGTTGTGCTGATAACGCTGGTGCCATTGCCGAGATCGTATACCGCCGCGTCATCGCGGGTTTCGTTCCCCACAAGCAGGTTCGGGTCGATAAATTTCGCTTGCTCGCTATGCAGAATAGTATCGAGCACTTTGGGGGAAATTTTACAACCACAACCCGCTCCGTGGCTGTATTGCGTCAGACGAATACCGTGTTCGTTCATGGACAACTCCTGTCAGGACAATCCGGCTATGGTAACGCCCAAAACGTTGCATGATAAGCGTGACTGTCCGAATTGCGGCGATTCGCTCACAATCCAGACAGTTTTACCAACAAGTATCAGAAATAACGGACGAAGGGCGCGGTATCCGGCGTGCTAATGGTCGTGGAGGCTTTAAGTTGCGGGGTGCCAAGGTATAAGAAACCGACCACTTTATCCTGTGCGCGGCAGTTCAGTGCATCGCGCACAACTGGACTGTCGGTCAATGGACCGGTGCGCCAGATGCCGTTGAAACCCTGCGCCAGCGCCGCCATCTGCATCGCCATCACAGCACAGCCTGCCGAGAGCAGTTGTTCCCACTGCGGCACTTTCGGGTTCTCTTCACATTTCGCCACCACGGCGATAATCATCGGCGCACGGGACGGGGAAGTTCGTGCTTTTTCTACCGCTTTTTCGTCCAGCCCGGCGCTGAGAGCGCCCTGCTCAAGCGTCCTGCCAAAGCGAGCAAGGCCCTCGCCTTCAATAATGAAAAATTGCCACGGCTGTAGCGTGCCGTGGTCCGGCGCACGCATCCCCGCGCGGATAATGTTGTCCAGTTGTTCGCCTGTCGGTGCCGGTTCAGCCAACCGGGAAGCGCTACGGCGGTTGACGAGCAGTTCAAGTGCATCCATTAGTTAAACTCCTGTATTGAAATTTGTTCCTAAAATTAACACGTGCGTAGATTTTGTTACAGCACCAGCAGCGATTCCTGCTGACAACAGGAGCCAGGCTAATTAGGATAACCACACTTGTCGCTCAGGGCAGCGGCAAACGTTACTAACCAGGGAGAATACATGCGAACCCTTTGGCGCTTTATTGCCGTTTTTTTTAAGTGGACATGGCGATTGCTGAACTTTATCCGCAATCTGGTGCTCAATTTGTTCTTTATTTTATTGGTGCTGGTCGGCGTCGGTCTGTGGATGCAGTTTAGCGACAGCAAAGCAGAACATGCCAGCCGGGGTGCATTATTGATGGATATTACCGGTGTGGTAGTGGATAAACCGTCTGCCAGCAACCGACTCGGCGCACTGGGCCGCCAGTTCTTTGGCGCAAGCTCCGACCGCCTGCAGGAAAACTCGCTGTTCGATATCGTCGACACCATTCGTCAGGCGCAATCAGACCGGAATATCACGGGGATTGTGCTGGATTTGAAAAACTTCGCCGGAGCGGATCAGCCTTCTATGCAGTATATCGGTAAGGCGCTGCGTGAGTTCCGCGACAGCGGTAAGCCGGTTTATGCGGTGGGCGATAACTACAGCCAGGGCCAGTATTACCTTGCAAGTTTTGCCAATAAGATTTGGCTCTCGCCGCAAGGGGTGGTTGATCTGCATGGCTTCGCCACTAACGGGCTGTATTACAAATCCCTGCTCGACAAACTGAAAGTGAGCACCCATGTGTTCCGCGTCGGAACCTATAAATCCGCCGTCGAGCCGTTTATCCGCGACGACATGTCTCCGGCCGCGCGCGATGCCGACAGCCGTTGGGTAGGCGAACTCTGGCAAAACTATCTCAATACCATCGCCGCCAACCGCCAGGTTACCGCACAGCAGATCTTCCCAGGCGCCCAAGGCGTGCTGGACGGGCTGCGTAAAGTTGATGGCGATACGGCTAAATACGCGCTGGATAACAAACTGGTGGACGAACTGGGTTCAAGCGCTGATGCGGAAAAAGCGCTGACCAAACAGTTTGGCTGGGATGATAAAGACAAAAATTTCCGTGCCATCAGCTATTACGATTATCAGTTGAAAAAACCGAGCGATATGGGCGACGCCGTCGCCGTCGTCTTTGCAAATGGCGCGATCATGGACGGTAATGAAACCCCGGGGAACGTGGGTGGTGATACTACCGCGTCGCAGATCCGCGATGCACGTCTGGATCCGAAAGTGAAAGCCATTGTCCTGCGTGTTAATAGCCCTGGCGGCAGCGTAAGCGCCTCGGAAGTGATTCGCTCTGAACTGGCCGCAGCGCGCGCGGCAGGCAAACCGGTCGTGGTCTCCATGGGCGGTATGGCGGCATCCGGCGGTTACTGGATCTCTACGCCTGCGAACTATATTGTGGCCAATGCCAGCACACTGACCGGGTCGATTGGCATTTTTGGCGTCATCAATACGCTGGAGAACAGCCTTGACAGCATTGGCGTGCATACCGACGGCGTGGCAACGTCACCCCTGGCGGATGTCAGCATGACCAAAGCGCTGCCGCCGGAAGTTCAGCAGATGATGCAGATAAGCATTGAGAACGGCTACAAACGCTTTATCACTCTGGTTGCCCAGTCGCGTAACAGTACGCCGGAACAGATTGATAAAATCGCCCAGGGTCACGTCTGGACCGGGCAGGATGCGAAAGCCAACGGGCTGGTCGACGGGTTGGGTGATTTCGACGATGCGCTGAGCAAAGCGGCAGAGCTGGCGAAACTCAAACAGTGGCATGTGGACTGGTATCAGGATGAGCCCTCATTTTTTGATCGCGTGATGGACAGCATGTCAGGTTCCGTACGCGCTATGTTGCCACAGGCATTGCAGGCGTATCTGCCTGCGCCACTGGCCAATGCGGCGGTTCAGGTCAAAGCTGAAACAGACAAACTGGCGGCGTTTAACGATCCGCAAAACCGTTACGCGTTTTGCCTGACCTGCGCCAACATTCGCTAACAAACTGAACATTTTGTATGCAGGCGGAGATCGGCATCACGCTGACTCCGCCTTTTCTTCGCGCTTTCGCTGCATCATTCATTCACTGCGTATATACTCCCCCCACTCTGCGACAACACATTTTCTATCATGCAAAAGAAATCGATTTATGTTGCCTACACTGGCGGTACCATCGGTATGCAACGCTCCGAACACGGCTATGTTCCCGTCTCCGGTCATCTGCAACGCCAACTGGCGTTAATGCCTGAATTCCATCGTCCCGAAATGCCTGACTTCACCATCCACGAATATGATCCGTTGATGGACTCCTCCGATATGACGCCGGAAGACTGGCAGCATATCGCTGACGATATCAAAACCCATTACAACGATTATGATGGCTTTGTTATCCTGCACGGCACCGACACCATGGCATACACCGCCTCGGCGCTGTCGTTTATGCTGGAAAACCTGAGTAAGCCGGTTATCGTCACCGGCTCGCAAATTCCGCTGGCGGAACTGCGTTCCGACGGGCAGATCAATTTGCTCAACTCGCTGTACGTGGCGGCCAACTTCCCGATTAACGAAGTGACGTTGTTTTTTAACAACCGCCTCTATCGCGGTAACCGCACGACGAAAGCGCATGCTGACGGTTTCGACGCCTTTGCCTCGCCGAATCTGTCGCCGCTGCTGGAAGCGGGAATTCATATTCGTCGCCTCAATACACCACCTGCGCCGCACGGTAGCGGCGAACTGATTGTCCATCCGATCACCCCGCAGCCGATTGGCGTGGTGACGATTTATCCTGGCATCTCGGCAGACGTGGTAAGAAACTTCCTGCGTCAACCCGTTAAAGCGCTGATCCTGCGCTCTTATGGTGTAGGCAACGCGCCGCAAAACGGCGAGTTCCTCAAAGAGTTACAGGAAGCCAGTGCGCGTGGCATTGTGGTGGTTAACCTGACGCAGTGTATGTCGGGTAAGGTTAATATGGGCGGTTACGCCACAGGCAACGCACTGGCGCACGCAGGCGTGATTGGCGGCGCGGATATGACGGTAGAGGCCACACTGACTAAACTGCATTATCTGTTGAGCCAGGAACTGGACGCGGCCGCGATTCGAAGCGCCATGACGCAGAATCTGCGCGGTGAACTCACTGCTGACGAATAAGGAAACCCCGATGAAACAACGCGCGTTGCTCCTGGTCGACCTGCAAAATGATTTCTGTGCAGGCGGCGCGCTGGCCGTGGCAGAAGGCGACAGCACGGTCGATGTGGCGAACACGCTGATTGACTGGTGCCAGGCACGCGGCGAACCTGTACTGGCGACGCAGGACTGGCATCCGGCTAATCATGGCAGTTTCGCCAGTCAGCATCAGGTTGCGCCCTTTTCACAAGGAGTGCTTGATGGCCTGGCGCAAACCTTCTGGCCGGATCATTGCGTACAGCACAGCGAAGGCGCGGCGTTACATCCCCTGTTGAAAGCCTCAGCAATGGATGCGGTGTTTCACAAGGGGCAGAATCCGGCTATCGATAGCTACAGCGCTTTTTTTGATAACGGGCATCGGCAGAAAACCGGGCTCGACGACTGGTTGCGTCAGCATGGCATTGCTGAGCTAACCATCATGGGGCTCGCCACTGATTATTGCGTGAAATTTACCGTGCTGGATGCGCTGAAACTGGGCTACCGCGTCAACGTCATTACCGATGGCTGCCGTGGGGTGAATATCACCCCTCAGGATAGCGCGCATGCCTTTATGGAAATGTCAGTCGAGGGTGCAACGCTTTATACGCTGGCTGACTGGCAGGAAACGCAGAGCTAACGTTTTTCCCGCTTACTGGCTTAACCCCGGCTATCAAGCGAACAATCGTGGCCGGGGCCTCGCGCATCATTGCATTTTCAGCGTCGCAATCGGCTTCGGCGTAATACCGAAGTCTTCTTTCAGTTGCTGCTTGCTCTTCATCACCATCTGTCCCTGGGTGTCAATGGTCATGTGCTGCGCGTCGGTGTTATGGCGGGCCTGCCAAAGCATGACCAGTTGCAGACTGTTCTCTTTTTGTTCCGCCGTCAGCGCAACACCGTCCGGCCACTTGCCCAATTCAACAGCGGTAACCAGACGCTGGTAGATGTCCGGCGTCATACTGTTAATGACTTGTTCGAAATCCATGCTAAATTAACTCCAGTGGAATAATAGCTGAATCGATTCCTCATCCCTGAGTCCGATCGCCGTTTTCATCGTCGGTAAAACTCAAAGAGGCGGAATTTACGCAATAACGTTCACCGGTCGGTTGTGGTCCATCCGGGAAAACATGTCCCAGATGCGCGTCACAATTACCGCAACGAATTTCAACGCGCTGCATGCCGTGCGAGTAATCGTTAAGATAACGGATAGACTCTTCACTTACCGGCTCGAAAAAACTCGGCCAGCCGCAACCTGAATCATATTTGGTCTGTGAATGAAACAGCGGCGCGTCGCATACCAGACAGTGGTACACGCCTTCACGCTTGTTGTGTAAAAGACGACCTGTAAAAGGCGGTTCGGTACCGTGATCTTGCGTCACATAGAACTGCATCTCTGTCAGATTTTGTTTCAGGTCATCCTGAGAGGATTTCGTCGTCATAGGCTCACATCTCGCGGTAAGAATTCGTACAACTTCCCTTCGATTCTAACAAAACATTAACAATGAAGTGATAACTTTTGATCTAAACTTACTTGCTGCGAATTCCCGGGCGGGTAATTGTGATCACTCTCACATTTTTATCCTGCATGACCTTTAAAATTCGGGGCGGCGTCCCCATAAGGGGAGCATGCTCATAGGAAGAGTGAGACGAGTCAGTCGAACAAAGGTTATGCGGAGGATTGATTTGTCGCAATGATTGACACGATTCCGCTTGACGCTGCGTAAGGTTTTTGTAATTTTACAGCCAACCTTTTATTCACTAACAAATAGCTGGTGGAATATATGACTATCAAAGTAGGTATCAACGGTTTTGGCCGTATCGGTCGCATTGTTTTCCGTGCTGCTCAGGAACGTTCTGACATCGAAATCGTTGGTATCAACGATCTGTTAGACGCAGAATACATGGCTTACATGCTGAAATATGACTCTACTCACGGCCGTTTCAACGGTACCGTAGAAGTCAAAGACGGCCATCTGGTTGTTAACGGCAAAACCATCCGTGTTACTGCTGAAAAAGATCCGGCTAACCTGAAATGGAACGAAATCGGCGTTGACGTAGTAGCAGAAGCTACCGGTATCTTCCTGACCGACGAAACTGCACGTAAACACATCACTGCTGGCGCGAAAAAAGTTGTTCTGACTGGTCCTTCCAAAGACAACACCCCGATGTTCGTTCGTGGCGCTAACTTCGAAACTTATGCTGGCCAGGACATCGTTTCTAACGCATCCTGCACCACTAACTGCCTGGCACCGCTGGCAAAAGTTATCAACGACAACTTCGGCATCATCGAAGGTCTGATGACCACTGTTCACGCA
Organism: Phytobacter ursingii; assembly: GCA_901456055.1. GTDB lineage: Bacteria > Pseudomonadota > Gammaproteobacteria > Enterobacterales > Enterobacteriaceae > Phytobacter > Phytobacter ursingii. Next base: position 439,137 of record CABDWT010000016.1, on the reverse strand, counting down.
ACTACCGCTACTCAGAAAACCGTTGATGGCCCGTCTCACAAAGACTGGCGCGGCGGCCGTGGCGCAGCACAGAACATCATCCCGTCCTCTACCGGTGCAGCTAAAGCTGTAGGTAAAGTACTGCCGGAACTGAATGGCAAACTGACTGGTATGGCGTTCCGCGTTCCGACTCCGAACGTATCTGTTGTTGACCTGACCGTTCGTCTGGAAAAAGCAGCGTCCTACGAAGAAATCAAGAAAGCAATCAAAGCGGCTTCTGAAGGCGCAATGAAAGGCGTTCTGGGTTACACCGAAGACGACGTTGTTTCTACCGATTTCAACGGCGAAGTTTGCACTTCCGTGTTCGATGCTAAAGCAGGTATCGCACTGAACGACAACTTCGTGAAACTGGTCTCCTGGTACGACAACGAAACCGGCTACTCTAACAAAGTTCTGGACCTGATCGCTCACATCTCCAAATAAGTTGGGATGAGAAATTGATCTATAAAGGCGACTTCGGTCGCCTTTTTTTATGTTTCGCGTCATCCTGAAAGCTGCTTCCTCACTGGCGCTGCTCGCGGATACTGGCCACAGAAACGTCTGTGTTCCCGGCTCTCCCCAGACTTCCCGTCCTGATGCAGCTTTCATGATTTTGTGTCTTGCTAAACGAAGGATTGCACCATGATAAACAAAATTTTTGCTCTCCCGGTTGTTGAACAAATTACCTCCACCCTCTCTCGCCGCCTGATGGATGAACTGGAGGTTATCGTTATCGATCACCCACAAGTTAAAGCCTCTTTTGCTTTGCAGGGGGCGCATCTGCTCTCCTGGAAACCGCAGGGTGAAGACGAAGCGCTGTGGTTGAGCGGCAACACGCCGTTCAAAAACGGCGTGGCGCTGCGCGGCGGCGTACCGATCTGCTGGCCCTGGTTTGGCCCGGCAGCGCAACAGGGCCTGCCTGCTCACGGCTTCGCCCGTAATCTGGCATGGACACTGAAAGCGCATAATGAAGACGACAATGGCGTTGTGCTGACATTTGAGCTGCACAGCAGCGAAGCATCCCGCCAATACTGGCCGCATGAGTTCACGCTGTTTGCCCGCTATAAATTGGGTAAAACGTGCGAAATCGAACTGGAAGCGCACGGTGATTTCGAAACCACCTCAGCACTGCATACCTATTTCAACGTTGGCGATATCCATGCTGTGAAAGTCAGCGGCCTGGGCGATCGTTTTATTGATAAAGTGAACAACGCGCAAGAAGATGCATTGACCGATGGCGTGCAGACCTTCCCGGATCGTACCGATCGCGTCTATCTGAACCCGGAAGCCTGCAGTGTGATTCATGATAGTGCGCTGAACCGCACCATTGAAGTGATCCACCATCATCATAAAAATGTTGTCGCATGGAACCCGGGTCCGGCACTCTCCGCCAGCATGACCGATATGCCGGATGATGGTTATAAAACCTTTGTCTGCGTTGAGTCTGCCTGCGCGACCGCACCGCAAAAAACCACCGAAGAAAAACCGTCTCGTCTGTCACAGACGATTCGCGTCATCAAACGCTAATGCAGCGGTCCCTCTTCCGGTAAAGGAGAGGGACACTTTCCTTAGACAACGTCAAGCGGTGTTTTACGGCCCGGCGCGGGGAATGCGTCATTCAGGCGTCCCAGCTCCTCTTGTGTCAGGATAATATCCAACGCAGCGGCATTTTCCTGCGCATGCGCGACACTGCCCGCCTTTGGAATCGCCATCACCCCTTTGTGACTAATAACCCATGCCAGCAGAATTTGCGCCGCCGTCGCATTATGGGCACGAGCAATATCGGCCACCACGCTGTTATTCATCAACCCGTCCCGCAGGCGGCCAGCCTGTGCCAGAGGGCAATAAGCCATTACCGGCATCTGTTGTTCCTGACACCAGGGCAGCAGGTCATATTCGATCCCGCGTGAACCCAGATGGTAAAGCACCTGATCGGTCACACAGGCTTTACCGCCCTGCACCCGCCAGAGTTCTTGCATATCGGCATAGTCGAGATTCGATACGCCCCAGCGGCGGATTTTGCCCTGTTCAATTAGCGTCTCCATCACATCAACCGTTTCGGTCAGCGAGAAATTGCCACGCCAGTGCAGCAGATAAAGATCCAGATAGTCGGTTTTCAGACGGCGCAGGCTGGCCTCACAGGCCGCAATCGCCTTTTTACCGCCGGCATTCCATGGATAGACTTTCGAAACCAGATAGATGTTGTCGCGTAAGCCCCCCTGGAGTGCCTCACCAACCACCTCTTCTGCCCCACCGTCTGCGTACATTTCCGCCGTATCGATGAGCCTGAGACCCGCGTCAATGCCCGCCCGTAGTGCATCCACCTCTTTACTACGCTGACGATCATTTTCCCCCATATACCAGGTTCCCTGACCAATAGCAGGCAGCGCCACTTCGCCCGCGAAGACTACCTTTCTCTGAGCCATATCATCCTCCTGCGCTAAATGCACCACCGTAAAGCAAAACAGGGCCAATAGCCCTGTTTTGATGCACAGATCGCACTATAAAAAAGCACAATCAAAAACGATACGTTACCCCTGTGGATAACAATCCGGCCCAGGATTTATCCACCATCGGACTGTCTTTGATTTCATCAGACAGATGGGTGAAGCGCCCGGTGCCGTAAACACTCCAGTTATCTGTCAAACGATAGCTGGCGGTAAGTTCCAGATAAGGGCTCCAGCCATTGTCCGGATCGTAACTATTAAGGCCGCTGCGACGCGATTCTGCGCGAGATACACCATAATAGTACTCGTTTTGATTATCACTGCTCCATTCAACGCCGATGCCCGGCGTCAGCGTCAGACCGCCATTGGTATAGCGATACAACCAGGCCAGATCCCATGTCACACCATTACTGTTATCAAGCACATCGCCTGCCAGTGACGTACGCAGAAAACCATATTCGGTATTATGAATATAAGAAAGCCCCGCCACTGCGGTTGACTTACGTTTATTCAATTGACGCAGTTGATTATTGTCACTGTCACCTGGTTTAAAGCTCCAGGGGGAGTAGGCGGCGAAGATGGAGAGTTGGTCGGCCTGATCCTTCCACAGGTAGTAGCCACCGCCTAAACCACGAAACCAGAAGTCATCGCTTTCATAGGTAATAACCGGAATCGGATAGGCTTTATTGTCGTACTGTTTATACGGCGTCTCTACCACGCCCACACCCGCGCCCAGGGAGAAATTGCTTTCGGCGCTGGCAGCAAATGTAGAAGAAGCGATCAGCACGCCCAGTGCCAGGAGTTTGAGTTTCATCACAGTCCATTAATTCCTGTAGTCAATAATCGGCGGAGTGAAGTTTAACCGTCCAGGACAGTCATCCCAAATTTTTTTACTTAATCATTACAAAACTAAACCCTATAGCCTGTGGTCTGTATATGACAGGGGGCTTACTGTTTTATGAAGCCGCTGTGATTTGAGAGTGGAAGGCTTATCACAAAAGAAAGCTTTTATGGATGAGTTATTGATATGTCATTGAAATTAGTTTTAGGTGGCATGCAAGTTTTGCAAATGCCATCTACGCTTAAATATAAGAAGACGATTTAACGAACCCGCATTTTGTTAATGACATGCAACCTGGCATGAGGGTTGCTGTATGACTCTTAGCGTCGTTCAGTTAACGCTTCCGGGAGCCTCTACTATTCATATGAACGGCTCTTTACCTGTGCTAAAAAACGAAAGGACGGCATGCCATGAATATATTCGATCACTACCGCCAGCGCTATGAAGCTGCCAAGGACGAAGAGTTCACACTGCAGGAATTTCTTACCATCTGTCGGCAAGACCGCAGTGCCTACGCTAACGCGGCAGAAAGGCTACTGATGGCCATTGGTGAGCCAGTGATGGTGGATACTGCCCAGGAGCCACGGCTTTCCCGTCTCTTTTCGAACCGAGTTATTGGACGATACCCGGCATTTGAAGAGTTCTATGGCATGGAAGAAGCAATCGAGCAAATTGTTTCTTATCTCAAACACGCCGCCCAGGGTCTGGAAGAGAAGAAACAGATCCTGTATTTGCTCGGCCCGGTCGGTGGCGGTAAATCCTCGCTCGCCGAACGCCTGAAATCCTTAATGCAGCGGGTGCCGATCTACGTATTGAGCGCCAATGGCGAACGTAGCCCGGTAAATGACCATCCGCTGTGCCTGTTTAATCCCCAGGAAGACGCGCAAATTCTGGAAAAGGAATACAACGTTCCGCGTCGTTACCTCGGCACCATCATGTCGCCGTGGGCGGCTAAACGCCTGCATGATTTCGGCGGTGACATCACCAAATTCCGCGTGGTCAAAGTCTGGCCATCCGTGCTTGAACAGATTGCCATCGCCAAAACAGAACCGGGCGATGAGAACAACCAGGACATCTCTGCGCTGGTAGGTAAAGTGGATATCCGTAAACTGGAAAACCACGCGCAAAACGATCCTGATGCTTATGGTTATTCCGGCGCACTGTGCCGTGCTAACCAGGGCATTATGGAATTCGTTGAGATGTTCAAAGCGCCCATTAAAGTACTGCACCCCCTGCTGACCGCTACCCAGGAAGGTAACTACAACGGTACCGAGGGGATTTCTGCACTTCCCTTTAATGGCATCATTCTTGCGCACTCCAACGAATCAGAGTGGGTCACGTTCCGTAATAACAAAAACAATGAGGCGTTCCTTGACCGTGTCTATATCGTCAAAGTGCCTTATTGCTTGCGGATCTCCGAAGAGATCAAAATTTACGAAAAACTGCTTAACCACAGTGAGCTGACCAGCGCGCCATGCGCCCCCGGTACGCTGGAAACACTGGCCCGCTTCTCGATTTTGTCGCGCCTGAAAGAGCCGGAAAATTCCAGCATCTACTCGAAAATGCGTGTCTATGATGGTGAGAGCCTGAAAGATACAGACCCGAAAGCCAAGTCCTACCAGGAGTATCGTGATTACGCCGGGGTGGACGAAGGGATGAACGGCCTGTCCACGCGTTTCGCGTTTAAGATCCTCTCCCGCGTGTTTAACTTCGACCATGCGGAAGTGGCGGCAAACCCGGTTCATCTGTTTTACGTCCTGGAGCAGCAGATTGAGCGTGAACAGTTCCCGCAAGAACAGGCGGAGCGCTACCTTGAGTTCCTGAAAGGCTACCTGATCCCGAAATACGCCGAATTTATCGGCAAAGAGATCCAGACGGCCTACCTCGAATCCTACTCGGAATACGGTCAGAATATTTTCGACCGTTATGTTACCTACGCCGATTTCTGGATTCAGGATCAGGAATACCGCGATCCGGATACCGGTCAACTGTTTGACCGTGAATCGCTGAATGCTGAGCTGGAGAAAATTGAAAAACCGGCCGGGATCAGTAACCCGAAAGATTTCCGTAACGAGATAGTCAACTTCGTACTGCGTGCCCGTGCTAACAATAGCGGCCGTAACCCGAACTGGACCAGCTACGAAAAACTGCGCACGGTCATCGAGAAAAAAATGTTCTCGAATACCGAAGAGTTACTGCCTGTTATTTCGTTTAACGCCAAAACCTCAACCGACGAGCAGAAAAAACACGATGACTTTGTCGATCGTATGATGGAGAAAGGATATACCCGCAAACAGGTTCGCCTGCTGTGCGAATGGTATCTGCGTGTACGTAAATCATCATAAAGCCAATATGGCCCGGCAGCGTAGCGCTGACCGGGCCTGAATAATCTGTGCGTATCCTCGTTTTTTGTTGCACAGGAAGCTGGCAAGCGAGCAGTTCCCGATAGACCGGCATGGGTCATGCATCGGGTAGACAAAAGCCGTCAACACCTGAGGCGCGAAGAACGAAGGATAGAGTTGGCAAATGCAGTACGGGAGGGACTTATGACCTGGTTCATAGACCGGCGTCTTAACGGTAAAAACAAGAGCACGGTTAACCGCCAGCGATTTTTACGCCGTTATAAAGCGCAAATAAAACAGTCGATCTCCGAAGCCATCAATAAGCGCTCGGTCACCGACGTGGAGAATGGCGAATCCGTCTCCATCCCGAACGAAGACATCAGCGAACCGATGTTTCATCAGGGACGCGGCGGTTTGCGCCATCGCGTGCATCCGGGCAACGATCATTTTGTGCAAAACGACCGCATTGAGCGCCCTCAGGGCGGCGGTGGCGGTGGTGGCAGCGGTCAGGGCGAAGCCAGCGCTGACGGCGAAGGCCAGGATGAATTTGTTTTCCAGATTTCGAAAGATGAGTACCTCGATCTTCTGTTCGAGGATTTGGCGTTGCCAAATCTGAAAAAGAACCAGCAGCGTCAGCTTAATGAATTTAAGACCCACCGTGCCGGCTACACGGCGAACGGTGTTCCCGCCAATATCAGCGTCGTGCGTTCACTACAAAACTCACTGGCGCGCCGTACTGCGATGACAGCAGGCAAGCGTCGTCAGCTACGTGAACTGGAAAGCAGCCTGGACATTGTCGAGAAAAGCGAACCGGCCCAGTTGCTTGAAGAAGAGCGTCTGCGCAAGGAAATTGCCGAACTGCGCGCGAAAATCGAACGTGTACCTTTTATCGATACCTTCGATTTGCGCTATAAAAATTATGAAAAACGCCCGGAGCCTTCAAGTCAGGCGGTGATGTTCTGTCTGATGGACGTCTCCGGTTCCATGGACCAGTCGACAAAAGATATGGCAAAACGCTTTTATATCCTGCTCTATCTGTTCCTGAGCAGAACCTATAAAAACGTAGAGGTCGTCTATATCCGCCACCACACCCAGGCGAAAGAGGTCGATGAGCATGAGTTTTTCTACTCGCAAGAGACGGGCGGTACGATTGTTTCCAGCGCACTGAAACTGATGGATGAAGTGGTGAAAGAGCGTTATGACCCGGCACAATGGAATATTTATGCTGCTCAGGCATCGGATGGCGATAACTGGGCCGATGACTCCCCGTTATGCCATGAAATTCTGGCGAAGAAAATTCTGCCAGTGGTGCGTTACTACAGCTATATCGAGATAACACGCCGCGCGCATCAGACATTGTGGCGCGAATATGAACATCTGCAGACCATGTTTGATAACTTCGCCATCCAGCATATCCGCGATCAGGAAGATATATACCCGGTATTCCGCGAGCTTTTCCATAAGCAGAATGCCTCCTCTGGTAATTAGCAATATTGAAAGCCAGCGCCCCACGCTGGCTTTTTTCTCCTCGCCGCAAACGGGCAAATTACGGTACAAAAATGCAGCTATTCGCCCTCTTGTCTCACGGCGAATATGGCATATTACTCACCAGACAAACTCGATTCTTACTTCGTTCCTTGCGAGCGTCGTTTTTTAAACAGTACACATAAAGCGTTGTAGTCGTGCTTGTACTTTGGGCCGCCCTCCGGGCGGCTTTTTTATTTTCATCCCTGCGTAGCTGGACTATTCTTGCCGGGTGCTTATTACCGTTAAGGAGGGACGATGTCCGAAATTGCCAGTCGAAATATCCATCACCATCTACTTGAACTGCTGGAGCAGCACCAGGCGCGTTATCGTCTGGTCGAACACGAAGCCTCCGGCAAATGTGAGGCTGTTAGCGAGATTCGTGGTACTGCGCTTGGGCAAGGGGCTAAAGCACTGGTGTGTAAAATCAAAGGCAACGGCGTGAAGATGCATGTGCTGGCGATCCTTGCGGCCGATCAGCAGGCTGATTTATCGAGGCTTGCGGAACATTTTGGCGGGAATAAGGCATCGCTGGCGAGCCCGGTCGAGGTGGATGATTTGACAGCCTGTGTCTTCGGCGCTATTCCGCCGTTCAGTTTTCATCCATCGTTGAACCTGGTGGCAGACCCGCTCCTTTTTGACCGCTACGAAGATATTGCCTTCAATGCAGGCCTGCTCGAAAAGTCGATCATTCTCAACACGCAAGATTATTTACGCATTGCGCGTCCTGAACTGGTTGAGTTTCGTCGCGAGACTTAACTGCCATGCGGGCTCCCTGCCTGTATGCTCAGGGCCAGCCCGCTTTTTCCAGCGCAAGAACGGAAACCACCAGCACCACCATGATGGCAATAAATGACGAGGTGATGATAACGCCATCTGTCAGTATAAAATCGTTCATGGGTAACCTGCCTCTTTTAGCCCGGTTCCCTTATTCATAATGTTATCGGGTGACAATTCGATGACAGTTTTGGGTTATTCAGATGAATTTCCCGGCGCTGAAACGATTCCTGCCGTTTGCTTATCAGCACGTTAAAAACACAAGGCAAAATAATGCTTTTCAGTGTCTGTTCAATAAATTGTTACCGGTATCACGAAAAGTAGTTTCCGTAATTCCGATGACAAATCTCGCAATTGTTATAAATACGATATTGCAACACCCTTATTCCGTAGCGCACCCCTGAAATAACCTTACAAATCCAGGTGAATACAATGAATTTAACGATCACCCGTAAAGAAAAAATCAGTTATGGACTCGGTGATATGGCCAGCCATGTTGGGCTGGATAATGTCATTATATTCCTGACATTTTATTACACCGATGTTGTTGGATTACCCGCCGCGTTTGTTGGCACCATGTTTTTACTGGCCCGTACCGCTGATGCCATTATTGACCCGGCGATGGGTTATCTTGCCGACCGCACAAATTCACGCTGGGGGAAATTCCGCCCATGGATGCTGTGGCTGGCGTTACCCTTTGGCGTGAGTTGCCTGCTAACCTACGCCGTGCCTGAATCGTTAACCCTTACCGGTAAAATGGTGTTCGCGACAATCACCTATACCTTTATGATGTTGATGTACACGGCGATCAATATTCCCTATTGCTCAATGGGCGCGGTCATTACCCCCAATAATGAAGATCGTATTTCGCTGCAGTCATATCGTTTCTTTTTAGCCACTCTTGGCGGCGCCATGTCGACATTCTTTATGATGCCGCTGGCGCAATATCTCGGTGGTGAGGATAAATTATCCGGCTATCGCTGGGCGATGGCGATAATGGCCAGCGCTGCCGTTATCATGTTCTGGATCTGCTTTGCGAATACACGTGAGAGAATTAAAGCGCCGGCGACCCACAACAATTATCTCGGCGAATTACGCGACTTATTACGCAACGATCAATGGCGCGTTGTCTCTGTGCTGGTGATTACCAATATCGGTTTTGGGGTTATTCGCCTTGGCGCGATGATGTATTTCGTCACCTATTATTTGGGCAGCGCCAGCTATTTTATGTGGATGCTTGGCGCGCATATTCTGGGTAAGGCCGCAGGCAGCGCGCTGGCAAAACGTCTGACCCGCAATTTTAGCAAAGTACAGATGTTCGGTTACTGTGCCGTCCTTGCTGGTGTACTGAGTATCGCCCTCTTCTTCGCGCCAAAATCGATATACGTGCTGGTGCCGCTGACCTTCGTGGTATCCACCCTCTACCAGGCCACGACCACGCTAATGTGGGTCATGATGGCAGACGTCGCCGACTATGGCGAATGGCTGCAGGGTAAACGCATGGACGGCGTGATTTTCTCAACTTTCCTTGCAGTCCTGAAACTCGGCATGGCCATCAGCGGCGCTATTGTCGGCTGGACGTTAGGGCTAAGCGGGTATGTCGCCAACGCCCCACAGCAGACATCTGTTGCCATGTACTGCATCGTTGCCCTCTTCACCGTGGTGCCGGGGCTGTTGTCGCTGGCCGCTTTCGCTACCCTGCGCTGGTACAAGCTCGACGATAACACCATGAAATCTATCAACCTTGCCCGTCACAGTCTCTCGTAAAAAAGGACGTATTACCCATGAGCGAACTTATTCAACACCCGGACAGCATTGAATGGCGTTTTGAGCGTCAGATACTGCGTATCGAAGCCTGGGGAGAACACAGCCTGCGCGTACGCGCCACCTGCGCCCCGACGTTTAGCGACAATCCGCACGCCCTGTTGCCGCCACAGACCTGTGAGCCGCAGATAACCGCAGGCGCGGAACAGTTGACGCTGCGCAACGGTAACATTACCGCAGTGCTTAATCTGAAGGGGCAACTGGCGTTTTACAACCAGCGCGGCGAATTACTACTCGAAGAGATGTGGCGGCAACGCTCTACTGTCGGTATTGGCGCGAGTGAAAAAAGCCAGGATAAATACATCAGCGCCCTGAAACTTGATGGCCGCGAATTTAAACCGCTGCCAGGCGGCAAGTATCAGCTTACCGTCCGTTTTGAATCACGCCCGGAGGAGCGGATTTATGGCATGGGGCAATATCAGCAGCCATGGCTGGATCTGAAAGGCTGTGCGCTGGAGCTGGCGCAGCGTAACTCGCAGGCCAGCGTCCCCTTTATGCAGTCAAGCCTCGGCTATGGTCTGTTATGGAATAACCCGGCGATTGGTGAAGCGAACTTCGCAAAAAACCAGACCATCTGGCTTGCCCGCGTCACGCAAGAGATGGATTACTGGATCACCGCAGCTGACAGTGTTCAACAGCTTACCCGCCAGTACGCTAAAGCCACAGGGACGCCGCCGCCTGCACCGGCATTCACCAGCGGGCTCTGGCAGTGCAAACTGCGCTATCGCACTCAACAGGAGGTGCTGGAGGTGGCTCGTGAGTACCGCCGCCGCCATCTGCCGCTGTCGGTGATGGTCATCGACTTCTTCCACTGGCCGAATCAGGGGACATGGTGTTTTGACCCGGTGGACTGGCCGGATCCGAAGGCAATGGTGGACGAGCTGAAATCGATGGGCATTGAACTGATGGTTTCCGTCTGGCCAACAGTGGAAGCGCGTAGCCCGCTCTTTCCGGTGATGAAGGCCAGGGGGTTGCTGGTGACCAGCGATCGCGGGGTACAGGTTAATCTCGACTTTATGGGCAACACCACTTTCTTCGATGCCACACATCCCCAGGCCCGTGAATTTGTCTGGGAGACGGTGAAGAAAAACTATTACGATCTGGGCATTAAATTGTTCTGGCTGGATGAGGCAGAACCGGAGTACCGCGCCTACGATTTTGATAACTACCGCTATCACGCCGGGCCGGTGCTGGAAGTGGGCAACCAGTATCCTCGCGATTTTGCCCAGGGCTTTTATGACGGCCTGCAGACATGCGGTGAGCGCGAGATCATAAACCTTGTGCGCTGCGCCTGGGCGGGCAGCCAGCGTTTTGGCGTACTGGCATGGTCCGGCGATGTGCATTCCTCGTTCCATGCATTTCGTAACCAGCTTGCTGCCGGGTTAAATATGGGGCTGTCGGGGATCCCCTGGTGGACGACCGATATTGGCGGTTTCCAGGGCGGGAACGTCACTGACCCGGCTTTCCACGAGCTTTTGATCCGCTGGTTCCAGTGGGCGGTCTTTTGCCCGGTACTGCGTATGCACGGCTACCGTGAACCGCAAATCCAGCCGCCGGAAAGTTACCGTAACGGTATCCCACAATGCAACAGCGGTTCGCCTAATGAGCTGTGGAGCTACGGCGAAGAGAATTACGCCATCATGCAACACTGGTTATCCGTGCGTGAAAAGCTGCGCCCCTATGTGGATGCGCTATTCGCTAATGCCCACCAGCATGGCGATCCGCTGATGCGTCCGCTGTTCTGGCACTACCCGGATGAGCCGCAAAGCTGGCAGGTGGAAGATCAGTATCTGTTTGGCGAGGACATTCTGGTGGCGCCGATTCTGCACGCAGGGCAACGCCAACGTGAAGTCTGGTTGCCAGGCAATCACGGTTGGGTAGCGTTGAACGGTGAACGCTATCAAGGCCAGCAGCGAATGACCGTGGACGCCGGGCTGGAGACGATTCCGGTCTTTATTCGTGAAGGCAGTAAAGCAACAGGAATGTTGCCTGACGCCTGATGCAAATGCCTGAAAATGAGGGTTTCGTTATAAAAAGCCTGCTTAACAATGCCTATCCGCGTAAAGTAATGTAAGCAGGCTTATCTTTTCACTGGCAAGGAACGAAACACTCTCCATGTTTGATACCACTCTCTTTATCCTCATTGGCCTTGTGGCGCTGAGCTTCTTTAGCCACAACACCACCGTTGCGGTTGCCGTTATGGTGTTGATCATTATTCGTATCACACCGCTCAATGCTTACTTTCCGTGGGTCGAAAAACAGGGTTTGACCCTCGGCATTGTCATTCTGACCATCGGGGTGATGGCCCCTATCGCCAGCGGTTCACTGCCGCCATCAACGCTGATTAGCTCTTTTCTCAACTGGAAATCATTAATAGCCATTGCAGTGGGGGTGTTTGTCTCCTGGCTCGGGGGCCGTGGAGTGACGCTGATGAGCGCGCAGCCATCGCTGGTGGCAGGCCTTCTGGTGGGAACCGTATTGGGTGTGGCCCTGTTCCGGGGCGTACCGGTAGGGCCACTGATTGCGGCAGGTCTGGTTTCGCTGCTAATTGGTCGGCAGTAAATGCCGCCTCTGCCAGCGTTTTACCCCAAACTCCAGTAAGGTACACAGCAGGTAATAGACCAGACCGGTGAAGATAAACAGGGCCGCCGGGTACACCTGCACCCGGTTATTCACCTGCCCGGCGACCGTGGTCAACTCCGGCACATTGACGATAAACGCCAGTGAGGTGTCTTTCAGCAGGGCGATAAGCAAACCAATGTAAGACGGAATGGCATTACGTAACGCCTGCGGTAGCAGCACCAGACGCAGGATGTCCAGGCTGCCAAACCCACTGCTTATCGCCGCCTCATATTGCCCCTTCGGTAACGCGTTAAGCGCCGCCAGCGTCGAGTACATTACCGATGCGGAGGTAAACCACGCCAGCGCCAGGGTGACGGTCACCGCCCCCGGCAAGTCGGCGCCAGTGAGCCACGGCAGCAAAAACCACAGCCAGAAGATGACAAAAATCAGCGGGATCCCACGAATCAACTCTGCCCACAGAAAGAGCAGCTTGCGCGGCCAGCCCGCAAAACGCCACGCGCAGCAGGCAAGCAACACGCCGCCGGGAAACGCCAGCACGGCGGCCCCCAGGGTCATCAGCACCGATAACAGCACGCCACCCGGTTCGCCCTGTGCGGCACGCCCCAGCATCAGATAACCAAGGTTATCGGTGATCACGGTGATATTATCGATCACGGTGCGCCTCCTTGCGGGCCATTGCTCGCCATCCGCGCGGCAGGTTAAACAGCAGACTCATGACCAGCCCCAGCGCCAGATACAGCACACTTCCCACCGTAAAGGCTTCCAGCGCATGGGCATTAAAGCTTTCAATTTGCCGGGTCTGATAAGTGAGTTCAGCAAAACCAATGCCGGTTGCCAGCGACGAGAGCTTCATCAGGTTCAGATACTGCCCCACCACCGGCTGCCAGGCGTTCTCCAGCCCCTGCGGCAGAAGCACCCAGCGAAACAGCGCCAGATCGCTAAAGCCCTGTGATTTTGCGGCTTCGATTTGCCCACGCGGTACGGCGTGCAATCCGGCCTGGATCTCTTCGACCAGAAACGCCGCGGTGAATAACCCCAGCGCCCAGGCCGAAGAGAGAAATTCCGGGGTAAACCACCAGACATCTCCCGGCAGAATGCTAAAGGCGTGGTCATCGTTGACGTACTGACGAAATGCCAGGGGCAGTACGTTCCATGCGGCGAAATACCAGAACAGGAGTTGCACCAACAATGGCGTATTGCGAAACAGCGAAACCCACCCCGCCACTACCGCTCGCCCCACTCTCCCGCCTGCCAGACGCAGGGCCAGTAGCAATACCGTCATGGCAGTCGCCAGGATAACCCCTGTCACCGTAACCCAGATGGTGGTCAGAAAACCCGACGTGAGCCATTGTGCGGGTTGGCCGGTAAAGACGCCCGCCCAGTCGAGATGAATCCCCATTACAGCTCCTTGCCGTCAGCATGGAGCGGATTGAGCACTTTTTGCAGGAAGCGCCGGGCGCGCGGATGCTGTGGCGTGGTGAAAAACGCCTCCGGTGCAGCCTGCTCTAGAATTTCGCCCCCATCGATAAAAATCACCCGGTCCGCAATTTCCCGGGCAAATTGCATTTCGTGTGTCACGACGATCAAGGTGATCCCACTATGAGCCAGCGATTTCATCACTTGCAGCACTTCGCCAATCATCTCCGGGTCGAGCGCCGAGGTTGGTTCATCAAACAGGATGATATGTGGCCCAGCCGCCAGCGTACGGGCAATCGCCACCCGCTGCTGCTGGCCGCCGGAAAGCTGTGCGGGGTAGTGACTGGCTTTGTCACGCAGTCCGACACGGTCCAGCAGTTCCAGAGCAATTTTTTTCGCTTCTGCTGCTGACTTGCCATGGATACGGGTCAATGCGAGGGTGATATTTTCCAGCGCGTTCAGGTGCGCATAAAGGTTGAATTGCTGGAACACAAAACCGACCTGTCGGCGCAAATTACGCAATTCACGCCCCTTAAGCTGGCTGGTCGGTTTGCCGTCCACCAGAATTTCGCCGCTGGTCAGGGTTTCCAGTTGATTGATAAGACGGATCAGCGTCGACTTGCCAGAGCCGGAAGGCCCGCAGACGGCAATGACTTCCCCTGCCGCAACCTGCAAATCGATAGCGTTTAACACACGATGATCGCCATAGCTTTTGCTGGCCTGGCGAAACTCCACCGTTCCTTTTTGCACGGGAAAAGCCTCCGGGGCCTGCGCCACGGAGGTAGAAAAGAGACCTGCCAACATATTACTTCGCTTCTATTTTAAAGCTGCGTGGAGCCGGGGCTTTAGTTTGTGGACCAAACCAGACGTCGTAGATTTTTGCCGCTTCGCCGCTCTGCTCCAGTTTCACCAGTTCATCGTTCACCGCTTTCAGCAGCGCGGTTTCGCCTTTGGTTACACCCACGCCAATCTCTTCTTTAGAAAGCAGGTCCGGCAGAATTTTGAATTTGGCTTTATCCGGCGCTTCCGCCAGCAGCCCCGCCAGGATGGTGCTGTCCTGGGTAATGGCCTGTACGTTGCCGTTACGCAGTGCGGTCAGCGCCAGTGGGATATCGTCATAGGCCAGCACGCGAGACTGCGGGAAGCGCTGATGCAGCGCCTGCTCGCCGGTGGTGCCTTTTACCGCACCAATACGCGCTTTGCTGTAACTATCCAGTTTGTCGGACGCGCTGGCGGGCACCAGGAATTGCTGTCCGGTAACAAAATATGGGGTTGAGAAATCAATAACCTGCGCACGCTCCGGGGTGATAGTGATATCCGCGACGATCAGATCCACTTTACCGGACTGCAACAGCGGAATACGGTTCGCCGGGTTGGTGGCGACCAGTTCAAGTTTTACGCCGAGGCTTTTCGCCAGCGCTTTCGCGAAATCAACGTCATAGCCAACGATTTCATGGCTCTGCGGGTCGATGGCGCCAAACGGCGGGTTCGCGTCAAACGTTGCGACTTTCACTACGCCAGCGGCTTTGATATCGGCCAGTTTGTCTGCATGCGCGGCAAATGAGAAAGTTGAAAGCAGTGCCAGTGCGGTTAGCGCACCGATTTTTTTGGAGGATGTGGTTGCCATGCTAATCCTTACGCCCTGTTATTAGTAAAATTTCAGGGCTAAAGTCACATAACCGTAATCATCAGACAAATATCAAAAAGTGCATTTATTATCTAAAAAAGTTATTAAAAATACTCATACCATATGAACTACTTATTGATAAGTGACCGGCAGAGGAAATCCGCATAAACCCGGCTACTTAAAGGGAATGGGCAGCAGAAAATAATCATGCGCTCCCAAGTGTGGCAAGATAACGCCCCGGCGTTTGGCCTAACCCCTTCTTAAACATCGTAATAAAGGCAGTGGTCGAATCATAACCCAGCGCCTGCGCGACATTTTGTACCGACTCGCCGCCAATCAATAAGCGCAGGGAAAGGATCAACAGCATCTGATGCCGCCAGCGGCGAAAACTCAATCCTGTCTCCTTTACCACCAGCCGTGCCAGGTTACGTTCGCTCATCGCAAATTCCTGCGCCCATTGCCCCAGCGTCTGCCACCGGGCCGGCGCCTGTTCCATGGTTTCGACCATCTGACGAATTTTATAGTGCGGGGAAACGGGAAGCTGGAGCTGCATTTGCGGCTGACGGGGCAGTTCATCAAACAAAACCTGCACCAGCCGCTGGGTTGCCGGTTGCTGGCGTTCACGATGGTTTCGCGCAGAAAGCGTCAGGATCAGTTCGCGCACCAGAGGGGAAATTTTCAGGGTGCAGCACTGTGCTGGCATATCGACACGATCGGGTTCAACAAACAAAAAGCACAGCTTCGCCCCCGGCGTCGCGAGATTACTGTGGGCAACCAGACCCGGCAACCACACGGCGTGATGGGGCGGCACCATCCAGCGGGCGTTTTCCACTTCACTGGTAATTGCCCCGCTCAGAGCCAGAATTAATTGCCCCTTGCGGTGCCGATGCTGCGGGATCCGCTGCTCATCGGCCTCGACAGTAATACTAAACGCCAGTGCCGCCTCTTGCTGACTGTCAGGGTTAAAACCCGCCAGGCCAAGACCGTGCATAACATTGTCCGAATTTAGCGATAAAGTGTCATTTTAGCTTGATTCCATCAGGACAAAAAAGGGGTATGGTGTGGTTCTGCTATTTATCCTGAGGATACAATGACCACTGCGATTTCTTCACGGGGCAAACAAGGAGCACTGCTTATTGCGGGGATCCTCATGATTGCAACTACGCTGCGCGTCACCTTTACCGGGGCCGCACCACTGCTTGATTCCATTCGCATCGATTATGGCTTAACCACCGCGCAAACCGGGATGCTCACCACTCTGCCTCTGCTGGCTTTTGCGCTTGTTTCTCCCCTGGCCGCAGGCATTGCCCGGCGTCTGGGTATGGAACGCAGCCTTTTTACCGCAATGCTGCTGATATGCGCGGGCATCGCCATACGCTCCCTGCCCGCACCGGCGCTGCTTTTTATCGGCACCGCCATTATTGGTAGCGGTATCGCACTGGGGAATGTGCTGTTACCGGGCATCATTAAACGCGATTACGCAGGCCAGATAGCCAGACTGACCGGCGCCTATTCTCTGACTATGGGGGCTGCAGCGGCACTCGGTTCCGCGCTGGTTGTCCCGCTCTCGCTGATGGGCGCCGGCTGGCACGGCGCGCTGCTGATGCTCATGGCTTTTCCGCTTGTTGCGATGCTGCTGTGGCTACCGCAGTTGCGTTTCGCAAAACCCGCCGGCGTATCAGGCTCCCCGCTGGCACACAGTCGGGGGATCTGGCGCTCACCGCTGGCCTGGCAGGTCACGCTGTTTTTAGGCATTAACTCGCTGATTTATTACGTAGTGATTGGCTGGTTACCGGCCATTCTTATCACGCATGGCTATAGTGAGTCCGGTGCAGGTTCGCTGCACGGCCTGCTCCAGCTCGCCACGGCATCGCCCGGCATTCTGGTTCCGCTCATTCTGCACCGTCTGCGTGACCAGCGTGCGCTGGCAGTGCTGTTTGCGCTGCTGTGCGCGGTGAGTGCTGCCGGGTTCTGGCTTTGGCCGGAACAGGCGGTTATCTGGACGCTGGTGTTTGGTTTTGGATCCGGCGGCACGATGATCCTCGGTCTGACCTTTATTGGCCTGCGCGCGCGCTCCGCGCATCAGGCGGCTGCGCTGTCAGGGATGGCACAATCGGTAGGCTATCTGCTGGCGGCCTGTGGTCCCCCGCTGATGGGGAAAATCCACGATGCCAGCGGCTCCTGGCAAATCCCGCTTATCGCCTGCGCGATATTGTCGGTCCTGATGGCGGTATTTGGCGCCTGCGCCGGACGCGATCGTGAAATGGCGACTGCATAAGAAAACAGGCCTGTGCGGCCTGTTTTCTTACCCTCAATCTTTTGCGGCTTTCAGCATCGCCTGTACCAGCGGTACCGGACGTCCGGCAAGAGCATTACGCTCGTGCTGGAACAAGGTGGCAACAAAGAACGGATGGTTGGTAAGCTCAACTGCGCGAATTTCTCCATCTTCATCCCAGCCAGTCACTCGCATATCGCTCTTCTCCAGTTCGGCAGCAAATTCAGGCGAGATACCGTAGTTACAGTGATAGCCTTCACTGATTTTCTCTTGTCCATAGGCGCGGGCGATTAACGTGTTCGGGCGCAATTCAATTTCCGCTACCTGCTCGACCAGCGAGCAGCTTAGCGGAACAATCACCATCCTCCCGGTGCTGTCGGTTTCCTGATGAGCGGCATCACTCACACCCATGACGTGGCGGGCATATTCGATAATGGCATGCTGGAAGCCACCACAGGTGCCAAGGAACGGTATCGCATTTTCCCGCGCATATTGAATGGCAATAAAGGCTCCCTGGGGATTTTTATACGGGCTTGCCGGAACAACCCAGATTGCATCATAGCCAACCAGGTCATCGCTACTTCTGATCTCAGAAGTCGCCAGCCAGTCGTAATCTGCGGTAATCTCAAGAACGGCGGCGGCATCGTCGATGGCCAGTGGAATGGCCTGGTGCGCAACCACGTCGTGATTGTAATCACCCACAAGGGCAATTCGCAGGGTATCTTTAACGGGAATATGGGTCATGAAGGGGTCCCTATGTCGGAGCAATTAACGAATAACATAAGGAACCTCACATTAGCGATCTTTCGTCTACATCACAACACATTAAAAATGGCAGGACACATTTTGCTGTATTCAGATGAAAACGGAGCTTAAGGCAACAGAAGCGTCGAAGCTGGAGAAATAATAGACAGTAAAATTCTGGCTCGCTGGCGACACGTCCAACTGCAGCCATACGCGAGGGAGAGGAAACGTAAAGATGATTCAATGTAAACGCGTTTATGACCCGGCCTCCGGACAGGATGGCTATCGGGTGCTGGTCGATCGCCTGTGGCCGCGAGGGGTGAAAAAAACCGATCTTAACTACGACGAGTGGTGTAAGGATTTGGCCCCATCGAGCGAACTACGCAAAGCCTTTCACGGCGACGTGCTGGATTTCGCTGCGTTTCGCGAAGCGTACCTTGCTGAGCTTGCGGATAAGCACGAAACAGGAAAACAGCTCTGCGAGAAGGGTAAAGACGCTCTCACCCTACTCTATGCCGCCAAAGACACCAGGCAAAATCATGCACTGGTGCTGGCGGAATGGCTGGAATCGCTATAAATCAGCAAATAACCTGCCCACGTTGATGTTCGGGCAGGCTATCCGGGTCAAGGGGTAGCAGATGCTCGGCGCGAATAAAGGCGAACCCCTGTTGCCCATCGAACGATCGCACATCACCGGTCACCAACCACAATGCACGACTTGCATTTTGCGGCATACGCGTCATCACGCCATTGACCGGGTTCAGAAACACCTCGCCAGGCTGGCAAAGGCCAAATAATTCAACTGATTTACCGATATTGGCGCGCCCGGCAGGCGTTTGCGCACCAATGACTATCGTCAGGCTACCCGGTCGTAACTGAAACATAATTCTCTCGCGTACACATGCATCATGGAAAATAAGATTATTCTTAATCAAGTTTACCCTGATGCAGGTTGCGTGTCACGAGCGAGATTGAGGATGGTCGCGTCGCCAAAGTTCCCACTCATCCATCACTTCACCGCCTGATAATTTACACTCTGTACGCACCCCTTGCGGGCTTTGCACAGGCACGCGTTGTCCGCCCACCTGCAGACAATACACCGCTGCCGGATTGGCTTTCCCCGCAGCAGGCGGACGAGGCGTACCGGGTTTCGTGGAGCATGCCGTTAATGTACAAATAAAAAAGAAAAAAACATTACGCATCGAATTATCCATATTGAAATAATAACCCATCAATTTAGCTTAATGCGTTACATCAAACATCTCCATGATTTCTCCATTCTTACGCCACTTTTTGCCGATATATTGGCCTCGTTCTCACCCATGACCAGAGAACATCATTCCGTAATCAATGAGTTTTTGCCCCGTCTCATCAACGGGGCTTTTTTTTTCCGTCATCTCCTGAGAAACCCATTTAGTGATGCAGATATATAATTTATCTAAGCCATGTTTTAATATGGCGGCCTAAATTTTCCGCATCAAGTGCATATGGCGCGCAGTGCACAGGAGTTAATGAGCGTAATGTCCGATTTCATTCTGGCCCGAGTTTCCGAAACACTCTATAAAGATCAATCTCTTGAAAGTCTGGTACGGCAACTCCTTGAAATGCTGCAGATGGTCACTGAAATGGAATCGACGTACCTCACCAAGATCGACGACAATGGCCGTTTTCAGCATATCCAGTATGCGCGAAACAGCAAAAAACTGGATATTCCTGAGGGTTTTTCGCTGCCGTGGGGCGACAGCCTGTGCAAGCGGGCGCTCGATGATGGCTGTTTATTTAGCGATAACGTAGCAACTCACTGGGCAGATTGCGAAGCGGCGCAAACGCTCGGTATCACCAGTTATTTAAGCACGCCTGTACATCTGGCGGATGGCTCTCTGTATGGCACGCTCTGTGCCGCCAGCAAGGGCACCCGCACACTGAGCGTTCGCGGCGAACAAGTCTTACGCTTGTTTGCCGGGTTGATTGCGCGATCCATAGAAAAAGATCAGCTCGTGGAACAACTGCAAGAAGCTAACGCGGCGCTTATCGCACATTCTTATACTGACCCACTGACCGGTCTGCCTAACCGACGGGCTATCTTTGAAAATCTGACAACTTTGTTTTCACTTGGCAGGAACCTTAATACCCGGATAATTATCGCGTTTATTGACCTCGACAATTTTAAGAAAATAAATGATGAGCTTGGTCATGAATCAGGCGATCAATTCCTTATTCAGATTGGCCATCGACTTTTGGATGGTTGCGACAAAGATGACGTTGTCGGACGCCTTGGCGGTGATGAATTTTTAATTGCCTGCCCCGGTGGGCCACGCGATCAAACACAGTCCGAAAGATTATCCTCCCTTAAGCAAAATTTGCATAAATGTCTCACAGGGGAATATCGACTGGGTTCCGTACGAATATTTTATCCTGGTGCAAGTATCGGTGTTGTTGAAATTAATCCCGACAATACTGATGCTGACAGCGCATTGCGCATCGCCGACCAGGCTATGTATCAGGATAAAAACGAAAAACACAAGAAGCCTTTTTTACGTCTCAATTAATTCGCTTCTGACCGCTTTTTTGCTTGAGAATTGTCTTATTTTCTTCTATTTAATTATTATCTGTATCGCTGGCAACGATGCCAGCTCAGGAGCACGTTCGTGAGAAAGTCAACAATCATTATGCTCATTGTGGCTGTTGTTGCCGTCGCTGGTACTCAACTCGGCTGGTGGTAGATGGTGAGCTAAACTTAACAGTCATAGTAGATGTCATCGTGACCAGTGATGTTGTCCACAGAGCATAACCTAACAGCCTCATTTATTTGAGCAGGAGCTCGCAATGTTCACCGGACTTAAAAGAAGCGAAAGCAAACGGCTGGCGGCGTTGGAATTATTGCGTAAAGAGGATAAAACCCGCGACGCGGCCCTGACAGAGTATGCCTGCCTTGCCTGCGAGGTGATGAATGTCGAAGGCTGCTTTATTACCGTATTTGATGATGACTACCAATACATCAAATATGTTAAAAATGTACCGCTGGAGCATCTCAAAGTCCCGATTGAAAAAACGATGTGTCAGTATTCGCGCGCCAGTGGGCAGACTGTTGTTTGTCCTGATGCCCGGCTGGATGATCGTTTTTCTCATCAACCGCTGGTGCAGAACGGCGATATTCTGTTTTATGCTTCTGCGCCGATGATGACGCAAGAAGGGATGGTTCTTGGCACCCTTTGTGTCAGTAGTTCGAGCATCTTTACCCCGACGCAGCAACAGATAGAAAATTTTAATCGCATTGCAGAGCTTTCAGCCGTCTACCTCGAAGCGCGATATTCCATTGGCCGCGTCGATACGCTCACGGGGCTTCCCAATCGCCAGTTTTTGCTGCGTGAAATGGAACAGAAAACGCTGGAAAAAGATCCCGGAACCTATGGTCTGGTGATATTTGATTGTATTGATATGCCTCGCGCCTATGAGCTTATCCGCTACCTTGGGTTGCATGCGGTGGATAATATGCTGCGTAGCTTTATCCCACTGTTGCGTATGCGCCTGCGGTTAAAAGAGAATATTCCTTTATATTCTTTCGCTCCCGCCCGTTTTGCGGTACTGGTTGAGTTAGAACAAGCATTGGCGCTCGTTAAGCGCGCAGAAACCCTGCCAGGAACGCAGGCGCAAATGGCGCAAAATATTGATATTACACTGACTATACATACCGGTTACGTCAAATTTTCGCCCCGGGAAGATGACGCCCATGAAATTGTCCGCCAGGCGATCAGCGCCCTGCACGAATCCATCCGCCAGGATATTCCGGTCCTGCAATTTAATCCCATCCTTGATCACAAAAGAAATAAAGACTTTAAACTCTTGTATGACCTGAGCGAAGCGATTAAATCAACCAGCCAGCTGTATCTCGTTTTTCAACCGAAGGTATCGTTGCACTCTGGCAAAACGGAAGGGGTGGAAGCGCTCCTGCGCTGGCGACATCCACAGCTCGGAAATATTTCTCCGGCAACTATTGTTGCGCTGGCAGAAAAAACCAGCCTGATGTCGAAAATTACCCAATGGGTCATTAAAAAGGTTATCGCGCAACTGACATCCTGGCGTAGCCAGGGTATTACCCTGCCAGTTTCAATAAACGTGACAGTCAGTGATTTTTCTCATCCCGGTTTTGCGGATGAACTGGAAAGTAACGTGCTGAATGCTGGCTTGCATCCGGCAGATATTCGCATTGAGTGTCTGGAGACAGAAAAAGTTCTGGAGAGTGAAGCCGCCCTTGAAGAGCTGGATCGCCTGAAATTACTCGGTTTCCAGATCCTCCTGGACGACTTTGGCGCCGGTTATAGTAATATCAGTTACTTGCGTCGTATCCCCATTGATGTAATTAAACTGGATCGCTCTCTGGTAAGTCAGATTACAACTGACACCGGCAGTCGCATCATTGCCCGAAATGTCATCATGATGCTAAAAGAACTCCATTACGTAGTGCTGGCCGAAGGGGTTGAAGATCATGAGACGGCACAAATACTTACGGAGTTTGGCTGCGATGAGGCGCAAGGCTATTATTTTTCAAGACCCATTCCACCGGAAGATATTATGGCCTGGCTTGCGGACTGTAAGCCCTATCGCGTATTAGGACGAATTAACAACGATCAACATCAGTATGGCTCGTAATTTATGCTTAATCGCCCTCTCCTGCTGAGGGCGATTAAACTTTAACCAATAAAGCCCGACATTAATAACCCGATCATCAATTTTCTCAATCCACAACGAGAAAAAAATGCATTGGTAAATTTCGCTTAAGAAAGTTATAAAGTACGCATGTGAAGGAAATACGATTAAACATTCTTTACCGCATTCCAGGACAGTTTTGATGTCGAAACTGTCCTTTTTCTTTAGTCGAAAATAATCCCCCGGCCATGTAATTATATTTTAAATAATCATTAGCAGGCTTCGTACCATCAAATACTCTTCTCTTCGTCGATAAACGCTTTCCGGGAAGTACTCGCGCAACGCCAGATGTGCGCTTTATGAATTCGTTAAAATGCGGATGGATTTATTGACAGGAAGCCAGTAATCACAACACTTGCGCGGTGACCAGACCCATCGACGGGGGTCTTATTTACATCACTCATTGTAAATATCCAGAATGGCTGACACGACAGCCCTGCATGGCAAAATGCGTCGCTACCCCGTCAGCCAAATGTTTTCTGACAAGTCGGCACCCGGATCACACGAAAACGCGTAACTCAATGGGCTTTTTGAATCATATGGATTGTCGCCTCTTCGGACAATCCGTGCCCCTGAATCTGAACCTCCAGAGAGACATCCTGGGTTTCGTTATGAAAGGTTTGATCGCCTTCACCATGCAGGAACCCAATGATGATATCCCCTCTTTCGATATCATTTCCTGTAAGCAGTTTTACGACGGTGTGATTGCCGAATTCATCGCGAATGATGACATAACCAATCCGGTGTTCATGATGAAGGACGACTCCGCGCTGACGCATTTGAATGCTCCTTTAGGCTATTTGATAAAGAAAGAATAGCCTAAAGTGGCAAGCTTTTACGTGAGGGCGCGCGGTTTATATCAAACCAAATGCGTAACGAAGGACCAAGATCAGGAAACGCGAAACCAGGATGACAACCGCAGAACTCAGCTTTCCTTAGCCTGATAACTTACCCGACCCCTTCACTTCTGTTCAGCCCGGTCGTTTTAAATAGACATCGGTAAACGGTCACTATCAACATCAGTACAGCGACACAACTTATTCCTGTTTCAATCATCGAATCCCTGTCACTTCCCTGCTCAACGGTACAGATAGCAAAACAACCGTCTGGTTTAACAGAAGGTTCCCCCGCAGCGGCCACAACAGCACTAAACATATAAGGGATAGATTTCGCGTGTAAGTCACTGCGCTTCTTTTGAATCATATAAGCGCGCTAAGCCTGCTAATTATAAGGAAAACCATACTGAAAAAAGAACGCTAAGGAGCGTGTTAACTTATTGTACTCATTAGCACATCCTGTGCTTATCACGGTACTTCACGAGATCAATATACGACATTCCAGATACAAGTTACAAACTGATTAATAATAGACCTGGACTACCCTTTTTGATAATACATTATTATTATATTAAAACCACAGCACGAATAAATACAGCCCTATCTACCGGATAAAGATTATGGCACACAAAATATGAACATATAATTGCCGATAAAAAAACAACCCTAATAAACGCTTTACGCTGCCATATACCACTTGCTCTCTGCACGCAATAACTCACCGCTATTACAACACGCGTCTCGCCATCAATTACATGTAAGAAAATATTACATCATTTGTGTATTAATACACAAATTGATAACCAACAATGTACTTGATTTTACTACTAAAAAACATATCATCCAATTACTTTAAACGATGAGATGAGTAGAAAAATATTATGAACAGCATGAATAACATCCATGAGCTTGAAGTGGTTATTCCTTTTTTAGAAAGTGCATCAGGGAGTCAACTTATATATGCATCTGAGAATCAACGGATCCCATTCACGATAAAAAACAAAAAGTATATCTATTTTTTATCTGAGGGAAAAGTGGATATTCATAGAGCAACAGATGATATTTTACTCTTTTCCCTCCGTGCACCTGCATTACTGGGCGTTATCGCATTAAATGGTGAAAATATATACCACTACTTAAAAACAGCAACCGACTCAAAACTTGTTGCGATTGAAAAAAATTCATTTATAGAGTTAATTAGCGCACAATCCTTATGGCGCGAAATTTATATCATATCAACAGAAATGGCAAATTTCTTTTTTAAAAGAGATGAAAAATTCAACTCTAAAAACGTTTATAATATAATAAAAAACAATCTTGAGGTTTTATGGGAATTGCCACAAAACGAACGAGAAAAGATATCCGTCTTTAAGTTCATAATGAGTCGAAGCAACATATCCAGAAGCTCGTTAAATAATATACTGAGAGAATTGAGCGATGGTCAATATATAAAGATAAATAGAGGGAGGCTTTTAGACATGAAAAATCTCCCTGAAAGATACTAGTATCATTCAGGGGGAAAAATCATTAACCTCCACCCTGGTTTACTTTTCGCACAAATATCGTTCATAAGATTGTATTTATAATTTTTAAAGAAAAAAAACAAACAACAAAATAAGAGTATAAAAAGTATTATAATAAGCATTACTTCATTGCTGTTCACTGGTCACCTTCTTTTATTGCTAAAGCGTATAAATAAAGCTCATTCCTGTTTTTTAGATTGAGCTTAGCCAGAATGTTACGCCTGTGCGCACTGATTGTTTTCTTCGATATTTGTAAAATTGCAGCAATTGAATCATCATCAATCCCCGCTGAGAAAAAAGCAAACAATAACTTCTCCCTGAGGGAAAGTTGCTTAAGACATTTTTCAAGGCTATCAACCTTTATGCTTTTAAGATCATTAAAGCAATCAACGTATGTTGTCACATCAAAGTTAGCAGGCAGTATAATAACATTTTTTACTGCATTTTGCGACGCAAGATAGCGCTGCAAATAATTATCAGAAATGATGATATCATAACTTCTTTCTTTTGAGTATATTGAACACTCTGGTAATTTATTGGTCTGCGATATTGTCCAAACCTTATTATTATAAACCCCAATCTGTTCTATTAAGCTTTTAAAACCCAGGTAAAGGTACATATTATCCGTCACGATAAAAAAACGCACAAATGAATGATCATTCATAATATTTATCTATTTCCCCAACCTCTGAGATGGATTCCAGAAACTTTTTTAATTCCTTCGCGATAAGAACCAAATGGAGATCCGCTTGTGCTATTTCCAGCCCTTCAATTATCAAATGCAAGTTTTTAATTTGGTGGTAAATACCATAGGAATAAAAAGTAAGCCCATTAATAACCAACATAGCTCTTTCTTTTTCGTCATCCACATGCCCACCTCTTCTTTTCAAAAGCTATAGCCGACACCCAGATAAGCCACATTGATAGTTGTGTCATTTATAATGCCTAATTCATATCCGGCATTGAGAGTAACATTACTGACTAATTTATATTTCACGCCAGTACTAAATGCCACACCATACTTTTCATTTGGTTGTTCGTCCTTGAGCTTCGAGGCTGCTGAAATACCTGCCTTACCATATAAAAAGAAGGAATCCGATAAAGCAAAAGAAGGCCCTACCTGGATTGAGGCATATTGTGTTTTTACATATTCCCCATCCGTTTTTGACAAATAGGTTGCCGAGCCAATTACTCCGATATTATCCTTTTGATGCAAAAATTCGGCATTAACCCCTTGCAGGCTGTGCTTTCCCTTCGTACTCCCCACCCCATAATTAATAGAGATATTATCATCAGCATAACCTGGCAATGATGAAACGATAAGACCGAAAACAAAAGCGACAGAGAATTTTCTTTTCATATACACCCCCGAGCCCATTTATCGAGAGTATATAACTAAGTTTTTGGCGAAGTATTTAAAATAGTACAACTTAATTATTGTTTTAATGCTTTTTTTAATGTGCAAAAATAAACATTCCACTATTTAACATCATCTGTTGATACCCGCAATTAAATACACTTTGCATTTAATCAACAAATAATAGCGGATTATTCATCTGAATTTTTACTGTTTTTTTTGCATGATATAGACAACAATCGTGGTTTCGTTAGTTCGCTGTGGTTTTCACGCGGTATTCTCAATGCACTATCTCAGGCACTCAGTGAATGCCTGTTACTATTTCATATGAAAATATACACCTGACTAAGGTTCTTACTGATGTTATCGGATAAACATTCTGATTAGATAAAGCACGCTCGGCCCGAAACTGACCGCCAGCACAATTGCTAAGCCAAACATGTTAGACAACTTTATACCCGGCACTGTCACGTACTCAAACAGTGGCGTATATACTATGGCCATATACTGCAAGATGGAGAATAATAATACCAACAGGAGAAATAACAGCATGCTCTTTAAAGTGAAATAAACCCAACGTCTCAGGCTAATTACATTCTTAAGCGTAAATGCCGCTTTGTAGTCGCTCACAAACTCTGACATTTTCAATTACCCAATCAGCGCATCATTGCAAATGTCAGAATACAACTTCCGCAGCTGTTGCTAAAGTAGCGCGTTACGCTGTCAGTATCCCGTATAATCGTGCCATACACATTTAGCGATGTTCCAGCATACTCAAGGCGATCGCCATACATAAAGCCCGTTATACCGAAGAACAAACGGCGTTTGCGCTGAAATATCATTCAAGCGGGGCATACAGACCGTGTTTTCGGAGAAAGATTTTGGCGAGGTTTTTGGGCCACATAAAAAACGGGAACCCTCGGGCTCCCGTTCTTCTTTAACCCAGAAACTGGATTACATGTTCGCGATGATCGCGTCGCCAAACTCTGAACATTTCAGCAGCTTAGCGCCTTCCATCAGACGTTCAAAATCGTAAGTCACGGTTTTGTTGTTGATAGCGCCTTCCATACCTTTAACAATCAGGTCAGCGGCTTCGAACCATTCCATGTGACGTAACATCATTTCTGCGGACAGGATGATAGAACCCGGGTTCACTTTGTCCTGGCCCGCATACTTCGGCGCAGTACCGTGAGTGGCTTCGAACAGCGCACATTCGTCACCGATGTTCGCACCCGGTGCGATACCGATACCGCCAACCTGGGCTGCCAGGGCGTCGGAGATATAGTCACCGTTCAGGTTCATACAGGCGATAACGTCATATTCGGCTGGACGCAGCAGGATCTGCTGCAGGAACGCATCGGCGATAACATCTTTAATGATGATCTCTTTGCCGGTGTTCGGGTTTTTGATTTTCTGCCACGGACCGCCGTCGATCAGCTCACCACCGAACTCTTCGCGAATCAGCTGGTAGCCCCAGTCTTTGAACGCGCCTTCGGTGAACTTCATGATGTTGCCTTTATGTACCAGGGTCAGTGAATCGCGATCGTTGGTGATAGCGTATTCAATGGCCGCACGTACCAGACGTTTGGTGCCTTCTTCGGAGCACGGTTTGATACCGATACCGCAATGTTCCGGGAAGCGAATTTTCTTCACACCCATCTCTTCACGCAGGAATTTAATCACTTTCTCCGCGTCAGCAGAGTCGGCTTTCCATTCGATACCGGCGTAAATGTCTTCGGAGTTTTCACGGAAGATGACCATGTCGGTCAGTTCCGGGTGTTTAACCGGGCTTGGCGTGCCCTGGTAGTAACGTACCGGGCGCAGGCACACATAGAGATCCAGTTCCTGACGCAGAGCAACGTTCAGAGAGCGAATACCGCCGCCAACTGGCGTGGTCAACGGACCTTTAATGGCAACGCGGTATTCACGAATCAGATCGAGGGTTTCAGCTGGCAGCCAGACA
Source organism: Phytobacter ursingii (assembly GCA_901456055.1). Taxonomy (GTDB): domain Bacteria; phylum Pseudomonadota; class Gammaproteobacteria; order Enterobacterales; family Enterobacteriaceae; genus Phytobacter; species Phytobacter ursingii. Next base: position 410,333 of record CABDWT010000016.1, on the reverse strand, counting down.
TCCTGGCCATAAATCTGGGTAGACTTCTCACCGGTGTAAATTTCCATCCAGGAAATTTTACGCTCGCCTTTATAGGCTTTCTCCACGGCGGCATCGACCACTTTCAGCATCGCCGGGGTAACGTCGACACCGATACCGTCACCTTCAATGAACGGGATAATCGGGTTATTCGGAACGTTCAGCTTGCCGTTTTGCAGGGTGATCTTCTTACCTTCCGCCGGAACAACTACTTTGCTTTCCATTCACCTCTCCTTCGAGCGCTTCTGGTTGTTACTGATTTTTGTTAATGAATTGTAATTAGCCTGTCAATACTACCTGATAGTTGGGTTCCATGAAAGGCAATCATGTTTCAGTTATAATGCGGCAATTGATAACCACTGAAAATACCATGAAGAAAACTTCTTTTAGAAATCACCACCTTGAGCGATTCAGCTCACGACAAGCTACTAAGCCACGGCGCGATAACCAGCCAAAGCGGGTGATTTTGTTTAATAAACCCTATGATGTTTTGCCACAGTTCACCGATGAGGCCGGACGCAGTACGCTTAAAGATTATATACCTGTTCAGAATGTATACGCGGCGGGGCGTCTCGATCGCGACAGCGAAGGTTTACTGGTGTTGACCAACGATGGGGTATTGCAGGCAAAGCTGACGCAACCGGGGAAACGTACCGGCAAAATCTATTTTGTCCAGGTCGAAGGAGAGCCCGGTGACGAGGTGCTGGCCGCGTTGCGCGACGGCGTCACCCTGAATGATGGCCCCACCCTGCCCGCCGGTATTGAACGTGTTGCCGAACCTGAGTGGTTGTGGCCGCGTAATCCCCCCATTCGTGAACGGAAATCCATTCCCACCAGTTGGCTTAAAATCACCCTTTACGAAGGCCGCAATCGTCAGGTTCGACGAATGACCGCTCATGTCGGCTTTCCGACTCTGCGGCTTATCCGTTATGCGTTGGGTGAATATACCCTCGATGGGTTACTTAATGGCCACTGGCGGGAAGTCAAATAAAGGCGTTGTTTATACTGAATAATGCCGGAAACGACGCGTTAACTGTATGTTGTCATGGATGAGGAGAAGGTATGTTGTTACGGGTTGCGACTTTTTTACTGCTCTGCACTGTTTCTTCATTATGTTTTGCTGAGGAAAATTGCGAAACCATTGGCGGGAGGGCCGCAGGCGAAGCAGACTATCTCGTCGAGGTTGCAAAAGTGACCAGCCCTGATCGGTTGCACTTTTATTCTGCCCCCGGCTCGGAATGCCAGCTTCCCGCTTTTTTAGTCAACGGCGACACCGTTGAAATCCTGCGAAGCTCAGTTTTATACGGTAAATCAGGCGGGGTATCCCCAACCCATCCCTTTCGCTATGTACGCTACCGGGATGCCAGCGGCGCTTTCGCCACCGGTTGGGTGACGGCCGATCAACTGACCCCGTTACCACCGCCTTTGTCGATCAGTCATGAATGCCAGGCGTGGGCAAATGACGCCCTGCCTTCACGTGTGCGAGAAGCCCCATCGACTACGAACAGATTCCGTGTTCAGGGTCAGGCGCGAGCGTGGTTTTACTCAATGCCCAACGAAAAGTGCCGTAGCCCGTCGGTATTCCTGGTACCGGGGGATAGTGTTTCCGCTCAGGAACAGTCCGAGGATGATTTTCTTGAGGTGGCCTGGTACGGTCCCGATCACCGCATCATTCGCGGCTGGCTTAAAAAATCACAGCTGGCGCCGGTTGACGAGGGCGATCGTTATCGCGATGACATTAACCCGCTCTCTGTCGATAAAGCCACGCGCATTGCCACGCTTTCCCTGCGTACCGACTATCACTGTGTGTTTTACGAAAGCTGGGACGCGCCAAAAGAGATTCAGATTATCGTGCGCGAAGATCACCAATCAGCGCTGTGCCGTGGCAGCGCTGATAGCGAGACGTCTCCACCGGTGGCCTATATTAGTATCAATAAGCAGAGTGGCGAGATCAGTTGGCCGGATATGGCCGATGGCTTTGATGAATAACTTCGATAAACAAAGAGGAACGTATGTTTAAACCTCATGTCACCGTCGCCTGCGTCGTCCATGCGCAGGGCAAGTTTTTGGTCGTAGAAGAGACAATCAGCGGCAAGGCGCTGTGGAACCAACCTGCCGGCCATCTGGAAGCCAATGAAACGCTGGTACAGGCGGCAAAACGTGAGCTGTGGGAAGAGACGGGTATTCATGCCACGCCCGATGCCTTTATTCGTATGCATCAGTGGATTGCGCCGGACAAAACCCCCTTCCTGCGTTTTCTGTTTGCCGTCGATCTGGAGGATGTCTGCGCCACAGAGCCGCACGACAGTGATATTGATCGCTGTCTGTGGGTCAGCGCTGACGAAATTCTGACCGCGAAGAACCTTCGCTCCCCGCTGGTCGCAGAAAGCATTCGCAGCTGGCAAACCGGCACACGTTATCCGTTATCCGTGATTGGCGAATTCAACTGGCCCTTTCAATAAGCACCTGTTTCCGACAAAAGCCGCACCAGTGCGGCTTTTTTGTTCATATCTGCCCTGACCGGGCTCATCGCCTGTGGAATTAATACCAAAGCGAAATATTTAACTGCAACTTAACATACCAGAAGTCACACTACACTCGGTATATTCTTTCACATTCCACATAAGTGGCTTATTACTCCTGCTGCTTAAGGGCTTTTTTGTGCATTTTTACGCCAGTGCGGTCACATAGTTAACAATTAAAGATCAAAAAATATACGCCGATAGTCATTAAGGAAGGCGTTCCCGATTTGCGGGATTGTAATGATGCTACACGTTGAAATCAGAGGTACGGTGATGGCAAGACAATATGTGCAAAAAAAGATGAGTACCCGCGCCCAAATGTTGCTCACAGGCGCCTTAACCATCACTCTTGGCTTTGTTGCAACCATTGGCGTGCTGAGCTGGCAGTCCAGCAATGAGCAAAAATCATTAGCAGAACGATACTTACACCAGATTGCGCAGAGCGAAGCCCTGAAAATTCAGCAAGATCTTAACTATGCGCGTGATGTCGCGCATAACCTTGGCCACAGCCTCATTGCCTTACCGGGAGCCGGGATAACAGATCGAAAAGTCGCCGACAAAATGATGGAATCCGCCCTGCGTGACAATCCTGATTACCTTTCCATCTCGGTGATTTTTGAAGAAAACGCCTTTGACGGAAAAGATGCGGATTTTGCCGATAAGCCCGATCAGGCACCGAAGGGCCGTTATGCCTTTTTCGTTGACCGCGATCAGTCAGGCAATTTCAAGATGCACCCCCTGCTCTCTTATCTGACGCCAGGCCAGGGCGATTATTATCTGGTGCCGCAAAAATCACAGAAAGACACACTGATTGAACCCTATAGCTACGCTTACAATGGCGTGCCGACGCTGTTGACCTCTGTTGCGGCCCCGGTGGTCAGTCAGGGCAAACTGCAAGCCGTGATCACCTCGGATATCTCGCTTGCTTCATTGCAGGAAAAAGTAAACCAAATTAAACCGTGGGAAGGCGGCGGCTACGCCGTGCTGCTGTCGACGGCGGGCAAAGTGATTTCTTATCCCGACAAGAAAATGACCAGCAAACCTTTTCCGGGCAACACGAATAATTTCTCTTCACAGGTTGTGGAACAACCAGACACCATCCTCGGCGAAAATGCTTTAGTGACCTGGCAGCCCGTCTCTATCGGTAACAGTACCGACAAATGGTATCTGGGCGTCGTCGCGCCGGTCAGTCAGGTGATGGCAGCGGCCAACCGTCAACTGATGAACGCCATCATTCTGATGGTACTCAGCATCCTGCTGGTTAGCGCCTTGCTGGGTATCGTCTTTAGCCGCAAGGTCTTGAAACCGATTGGCGGCGAACCGCTGGAAGCCGCAACCATCGCGCTGGCGGTTGCAGACGGCAAGCTGGATAACGAAATTAATGTTAAATCCGGTGATCGTCATAGCCTGTTTTTCGCGTTGCAGACCATGCAGGCACAGCTTCGCCAGATTGTCGGGCAGATCAAAGATGCCAGTGATTCCGTGCGTCAGGGCGCAGGGGAGATTGTTAGCGGCAACATTAACCTCTCTTCGCGTACGGAGCAGCAAGCCGCTGCGCTGGAACAAACGGCCGCCAGCATGGAGCAATTCAGCGCGACGGTGAAACATAACGCCACCAACGCACACCAGGCGACGGCCCTGACGGCAAATGCAACGCAGATCGCCAGCCGGGGTGAAGCGCTGGTCAGCCAGGTTGTGAAAACCATGTCGCAGATTGATGACAGCTCGAAGAAAATCAGCGACATCACCACCATGATTAACAGTATTGCTTTCCAGACCAATATTCTGGCGCTTAACGCTGCCGTTGAAGCGGCGCGCGCAGGCGAACAGGGGCGCGGTTTTGCCGTAGTGGCCTCCGAAGTACGTAACCTCGCACAGCGCAGTGCCAATGCGGTGAAAGAAATTGCCGCACTGATCGAAGAGTCGAGCCAACGTGTCGAAAATGGCGTTCAACTGGTTAATGATGCCGGGAAGACAATGCAGGAAATGACCCAGGCGGTTAATTCTGTACAAACCATCATTAATGAGATTGTGGTCGCCTCTGATGAGCAGGCCAAAGGCATTAGCCAGGTGACCATTGCGGTTAACGAGATGGATGGCGTCACCCAGCAGAACGCTTCGCTGGTGCAAGAGATGGCGGCGGCGGCCAGTTCTCTCGAAGAACAAGCCTTGCAACTTGCCCAGAGTGTGGAGCAGTTCAGCATCGACGATCAGCGTGCCGCCTGACACACCGCCTCAAAAGGCATGTATTAACATTAACCCCAGCCACGCTGGGGTTTATCGTTCTGTGCCTCATTTTCCACGAACCATCACGCCCCAGCGCTCACGACCAGGCAGGTCAGCGGTATTTTCCGTCCCACTTGTTGCGGATTGGTAATATGCAGGGGTGCCTGCGCGGCGAGTGCGTGATAGAATACGCCGCCTTGAAGTTCAATGTCGTGAGTATTCTATGTCTGATAGCCCAAAAAAAGTGATCGTCGGCATGTCCGGCGGTGTCGATTCTTCCGTTTCTGCCTGGCTGTTACTGCAACAGGGTTATAAGGTGGAAGGCCTGTTCATGAAGAACTGGGAAGAGGACGACGGCGAGGAATACTGTACCGCAGCGGCCGATCTGGCCGATGCGCAAGCCGTGTGTGACAAACTCGGTATTGAACTGCACACCGTAAATTTTGCCGCAGAATACTGGGATAACGTGTTTGAACACTTCCTGGCGGAATATAAAGCCGGACGCACGCCGAACCCGGATATTCTGTGTAACAAAGAGATCAAATTTAAAGCCTTCCTCGAATTTGCCGCCGAAGACCTGGGTGCCGATTATATTGCGACCGGCCACTACGTGCGCCGCGCGGATGTCGATAGCAAAAGCCGTTTGCTTCGCGGGCTGGATGGCAACAAAGATCAGAGTTATTTCCTTTATACGCTTGGCCATGAGCAGATTGCGCAAAGCCTGTTCCCTGTCGGTGAACTGGAAAAACCCGAAGTGCGTAAAATCGCCGAAGAGTTGGGGCTGGTCACGGCGAAGAAAAAAGACTCTACCGGTATCTGTTTTATCGGCGAGCGCAAATTCCGCGAATTTTTAGGCCGTTACTTGCCTGCCCAACCGGGCAAAATCCTCACCGTTGATGGCGAAGAGATTGGCGAGCATCAGGGGCTGATGTACCACACGCTGGGCCAACGCAAAGGTCTGGGGATTGGTGGTACCAAAGAAGGCACCGAAGACCCGTGGTACGTGGTCGACAAAGACGTGGAAAACAATATTCTGGTGGTCGCGCAGGGGCACGATCACCCACGTCTGATGTCCGTTGGGCTGATTGCCCAGCAGTTACACTGGGTTAATCGCGAACCGCTGGTCGGTACGCTGCGCTGCACCGTGAAAACCCGTTACCGCCAGACCGATATTCCGTGCACCATTACCGCGCTGGATGACGATCGTATTGAGGTTCGTTTTGACGAACCGGTGGCTGCGGTGACCCCAGGCCAGTCTGCCGTTTTCTATAGCGGCGAAGTGTGCCTCGGCGGCGGCATAATCGAACAGCGTATCGCGCTGCCGGTTTAATCGACGAGACTGAGATAGCGAATCAAGGAGCGAGTGTGGCTAAGAATTACTACGACATCACCCTGGCGCTGGCGGGTATTTGCCAGTCCGCCCGTCTGGTGCAGCAACTGGCGCATCAGGGACATTGTGACGCCGACGCGCTCCATGTTTCTCTCAATAGTGTCATCGACCTCAACCCGGATTCCACCCTGAGCGTTTTTGGCGGTAGCGAAGCGAACCTGCGTACCGGGCTGGAAACGCTGCTCGGCGTGCTTAATGCCAGCAGCCGTCAGGGGCTGAATGCCGAACTGACCCGCTATACTCTTAGCCTGATGGTGCTGGAGCGCAAGCTGGCGGGCCACAAAGATGCGATGAATACGCTCGGTGACCGTATCGCTGGTTTGCAGCGCCAGCTTGAGCATTTTGATCTCCAGTCAGAGACGCTGCTTAGCGCCATGGCCGCGATTTATGTCGATGTGATTAGCCCGCTCGGGCCGCGCATTCAGGTCACGGGTTCGCCTGCGGTTCTGCAAAGCCCGCAGGTCCAGGCAAAAGTACGCGCCACATTGCTTGCCGGCATTCGTGCCGCTGTGCTGTGGCATCAGGTTGGCGGTGGCCGCCTGCAATTAATGTTTTCCCGTAATCGCCTGACTACTCAGGCCAAACAAATTCTCGCTCATTGTTAACCTCCCGGAGTTCTGAACTATGGAATTATCCTCACTGACCGCCGTTTCCCCTGTCGATGGACGCTACGGCGATAAAGTCAGCGCGCTGCGCGGGATCTTCAGCGAATTCGGTTTGCTGAAATTTCGTGTACAAGTCGAAGTACGCTGGTTACAAAAGCTGGCGTCACATACAGCGATCAAGGAAGTTCCTGCTTTTGCTGACGACGCAAACGGTTTCCTCGATAAAATCGTCGCCGACTTCAATGAAGAAGACGCGGCGCGCATCAAGACTATCGAACGCACCACTAACCATGACGTGAAAGCGGTCGAATATTTTCTGAAAGAAAAAGTGGCGGATATCGCGCAGTTACACGCGGTGTCTGAATTTATCCACTTTGCCTGCACCTCAGAAGATATCAATAACCTCTCCCACGCATTGATGCTGAAAACCGCACGTGATGAGGTCATCCTGCCTTACTGGCGTCAGGTTATTGATGCGGTGAAAGACCTGGCCGTGCAGTATCGCGATATCCCCCTGCTTTCTCGTACTCACGGGCAGCCGGCTACGCCGTCTACCATGGGCAAAGAGATGGCCAACGTGGCATACCGTATGGAACGCCAGTATCGCCAGCTAAATCAGGTGGAAATCCTCGGCAAAATCAACGGTGCGGTAGGTAACTACAATGCCCACATCGCCGCCTATCCCGAAGTGGACTGGCACCAGTTCAGCGAAGAGTTTGTGACCTCACTGGGTATCCAGTGGAACCCGTACACTACGCAGATCGAGCCGCATGATTATATTGCCGAGCTGTTTGACTGCATGGCGCGCTTTAACACCATTCTGATCGACTTCGATCGCGACGTATGGGGTTACATCGCGCTGAACCACTTCAAACAGAAAACCATCGCTGGCGAAATTGGTTCTTCCACCATGCCGCATAAGGTTAACCCGATTGACTTCGAAAACTCCGAAGGCAACCTCGGTCTGTCCAATGCCGTATTGCAGCACCTGGCCAGCAAACTGCCGGTTTCCCGCTGGCAGCGCGATCTGACCGACTCCACGGTACTGCGTAACCTCGGCGTTGGCGTCGGTTATGCGCTGATTGCCTATCAGGCAACGCTGAAAGGCGTGAGCAAGCTGGAAGTGAACCGCGACCGTCTGCTGGACGAGCTGGATCATAACTGGGAAGTACTGGCAGAGCCGATTCAGACCGTTATGCGCCGCTACGGTATCGAAAAACCGTACGAGAAGCTCAAAGAGCTGACCCGTGGTAAACGTGTGGATGCCGAAGGCATGAAACAGTTTATTGATAGCCTTGCACTACCCGAAGACGAGAAAGTTCGTCTGAAAGCGATGACCCCGGCAAATTACATTGGTCGCGCCATCACGATGGTTGATGAATTGAAATAATCCCTTCCTGCCGACTTTCGCCCTCTTTTCATCGGGAAAGAGGGCTTCCTTCCTCTCGGTTTAACAAATGTTTATCCCTGCCGCCAGAGAATCAGCGTTACACTATTCGTATTGAAAATATAAGGAGAGTTAAGACGATGCGCGTACTCGTTGTGGAGGACAATGCCCTGTTGCGTCACCACCTGAAAGTTCAACTTCAGGAACTGGGACATCAGGTCGATGCCGCGGAAGATGCAAAGGAAGCGGACTACTTTCTTAATGAACACGTGCCTGATATCGCCATTGTCGATCTCGGCCTGCCCGATGAAGATGGATTATCGCTCATTCGCCGCTGGCGCAGTCATGAGGTCTCTCTGCCTGTTTTAGTCCTGACCGCACGTGAAGGCTGGCAGGATAAAGTCGAAGTGCTGAGCGCGGGCGCTGATGATTACGTCACCAAACCCTTCCACATTGAAGAAGTTGTGGCCCGCATTCAGGCATTAATGCGCCGTAACAGCGGTCTGGCCTCGCAGGTTATCTCTATGCCGCCGTTTCAGGTGGACCTCTCGCGCCGGGAAATGTCGATCAGCAGCGAAGTGGTTAAACTGACGGCGTTTGAATACACCATTATGGAGACTCTGATTCGCAATAGCGGCAAAGTGGTCAGCAAAGACTCCCTGATGCTCCAGCTCTATCCTGATGCCGAACTGCGCGAAAGCCACACCATTGATGTCCTGATGGGGCGCTTGCGTAAGAAAATCCAGGCACTCTATCCCGCAGAGGTGATCACCACAGTACGTGGCCAGGGTTATCTCTTCGAACTGCCCAAATGAGACGGGTAATGCGGCATCTTCTGCCGCTCTCGTTACGGGTTCGTTTTCTTCTGGCGACCGCCGCCGTTGTGCTGGTGTTGTCACTCGCCTATGGCATGGTTGCCCTGATAGGTTACAGCGTCAGTTTCGATAAGACCACGTTTCGTCTGCTGCGCGGTGAAAGTAACCTGTTCTATACCCTTGCCCGCTGGGAAAACAACACCCTGAGTGTCGACCTGCCCAACAGCCTCAATTTACAGAGCCCGACCATCACGCTGATTTATGATAAAGATGGCAAACTTATCTGGGCGCAGCGAGATATCCCCTGGCTGGCAAAACGTGTTGATCCCTCCTGGCTCCAGGCCGACGGATTCCATGAAATCGAAGCGGATGTGGACGACTCCAGCACGCTGGTGGATAACGATGAGTCGGTGGTGGAACAGTTCAACGAAATTCGCGAAGATGACAACACGTCCGAAATGACCCACTCGGTGGCGGTGAACCTCTATCCGGCCACGGCGCGAATGCCGCAGCTCACCATTGTCGTTATTGACACCGTTCCCATCGAACTCAAGCGATCCTGGATGGTGTGGAGTTGGTTCATTTATGTTCTGGCGGCAAACCTGTTGCTGGTGATCCCACTGTTGTGGATAGCCGCCTGGTGGAGCTTACGGCCCATAGAGGAACTGGCGAAAGAGGTACGCGAGCTGGAAGAACACCACCGCGAGAATCTGAACCCGGCCACCACGCGCGAGCTGACCAGTCTGGTGCGTAACCTCAACCGCCTGCTGAAAAGCGAGCGTGAGCGCTACGACAAATACCGGACCACCCTCACCGATCTGACACACAGCCTGAAAACACCGCTGGCCGTGCTGCAAAGTACGCTGCGTTCGTTACGCAGTGAAAAACTGAGCGTCAGCGACGCCGAACCGGTAATGCTGGAACAGATAAGCCGTATTTCTCAGCAAATTGGTTATTATCTGCACCGCGCCAGCATGCGCGGTGGCAGCGGGCTGCTTAGCCGTGAACTTCACCCGGTCGCTCCGCTCCTTGATAGCCTGACCTCGGCGCTGAACAAAGTGTATCAACGCAAAGGAGTGAATATCAGTCTCGATATCTCGCCGGAGATAAGCTTTGTTGGTGAGAAAAACGACTTTATGGAGGTGATTGGCAACTTGCTGGATAACGCCTGTAAATATTGCCTCGAATTTGTCGAAGTGTCGGCAAGGCAGACCGATGAGAACGTGCACATTATTATCGAAGATGATGGTCCGGGGATCCCGTTATCCAAACGTGAGGTGGTGTTTGATCGTGGCCAGCGCGCCGACACGCTGCGCCCGGGTCAGGGAGTGGGATTATCCGTCGCCCGCGAAATCGTTGAACAATACGACGGACAAATCCTGACCAGCGAAAGTTTACTCGGCGGGGCAAAAATGGAGGCCATCTTCGGCCGCCAGCAACCGATAAGCGGCGATAATTAACGCATTCAGTCAAAATAACCCGGCCTGTCCCACGCAGGCCGTCCACCATCCGTTATACTCCGACTCAAACTAACGTTTGGGGAAACAAACATGGACTATAACATCAACCTTAACTGGCCGGACTTTATCGAGCGCTACTGGCAAAAACGCCCGGTGGTACTCAAACGCGGCTTTGCACAATTTATCGATCCCATTTCCCCTGACGAGCTGGCCGGTCTGGCCATGGAAGATGAAGTCGACAGCCGACTGGTAAGCCATCTTGATGGCAAATGGCAGGTCAGCCACGGGCCGTTCGAAAGCTATGATCATCTGGGCGAGAGCAACTGGTCGCTGCTGGTGCAGGCGGTGAACAATTGGCATGAACCGACTGCGGCGCTGATGCGTCCGTTCCGCGCCCTGCCCGACTGGCGAACCGACGATGTGATGATTTCGTTTTCCGTGCCCGGCGGCGGCGTGGGCCCGCATCTCGATCAGTACGATGTGTTTATCATTCAGGGTACTGGCCGTCGTCGCTGGCGTGTGGGTGAAAAGACGCCAATGAAGCAACACTGTCCACACCCGGACCTGCTGCAGGTCGATCCCTTTGAGGCCATTATCGATGAAGAGATGGAGCCGGGCGATATTCTCTATATTCCGCCAGGATTCCCGCATGAAGGCTACTCGCTGGAAAACTCCATGAACTACTCCGTCGGCTACCGGGCACCCAGCGGACGCGAATTGATCAGTGGTTTTGCCGATTATGTGTTGCAGCGCGAATTAGGCAGCCAGCGGTATACCGACCCGGATGTGCCGTCACGCGAACACCCGGCAGATGTCCTGCCGCAAGAGCTGGATGGCCTGCGCCAGATGATGCTGGATCTGATCAATCAGCCAGAGCATTTCAATGAGTGGATCGGTGAGTTTATTACCCAGTCGCGACATGAACTGGACGTCACCCCACCTGAGCCGCCCTACCAGCCTGATGAGATTTATGATGCGTTGAAACAAGGTGATAAGCTGGTGCGTTTAGGCGGGCTGCGCGTGTTGCGTATTGCGGGCGAAGTATTTGTTAACGGCGAGCGCATTAACTCCCCGCACCGCCCGGCACTCGACGCACTGGCAAATCATATCGTTCTGGATGAGAGCGCCTTTGGCGATGCACTCGAAGACCCGTCATTCCTTGCGATGCTCGCCGCGCTGGTCAACAGCGGATATTGGTTCTTCGAGGACTAAACCCTAAAAAAGCCGGGCAGCGTCACGTTTGCCCGGCTTGTCTGTCTCGTTGTTAAGAAAAAACGTTTATTCCTGTTTCGCTGTCAATTCGGCGATACGCACAATCACCTGCACCGCTTTTTCCATGCCTTCCAGCGTCACAAACTCGTGTTTGCCATGGTAGTTATAACCGCCAGTAAACAGGTTCGGACAAGGCAGCCCCATAAATGACAGCTGTGCACCATCGGTACCGCCGCGAATCGCTTTCATCTGCGGTTCAATATCGCAATCGCGCATGGCCTGACAGGCAATATCGATAATATGCGGATGATCGACAATCTTCTCGCGCATATTGTAATAACTGTCCTCAATCACCAGCTCAATGTAGCAGTCCGGGTGCAGGCCTTTCCCGACTTTTTTGGCAATTTCCATTATCTTGCGCTTACGCGCCTCAAACGCTTTGCGGTCAAAATCGCGAACGATGTAATGCATCTCCGCGCGTTCAACGGTGCCTTTGATGCTGGTAAGGTGGTAGAAACCTTCATAACCCTCGGTATTTTCCGGGCTCTCGTCGGCAGGCACCAGTGCATGAATACGGCTGGCCAGCGACAGCGCATTCACCATCACCCCTTTCGCGGTTCCGGGATGCACGTTATTACCAACAATTTTGATCGTGACCGAGGCGGCGTTGAAGTTTTCGAACTCCAGTTCACCCACTCCGCCGCCGTCGACGGTGTAGGCCCATTTCGCGCCAAACGCCCCGACGTCAAAATGCTTCGCCCCTTTACCGACCTCTTCATCCGGGGTGAACGCCACATGAATATCACCGTGCGGGATTTTTTTCTGTTTCAGCACGGCCATCGCGGTCATGATTTCTGCCACACCGGCTTTGTCATCGGCACCCAGCAGGGTTTTACCGTCGGTGGTAATGAGCGTCTGCCCCAGTAACTGATGCAGCACCGGGAACATGACGGGTGAAAGTATTTCATCGCCGATACCCAGTGCGATATCGCCGCCACGGTAGTTTTCGAGGATTTGCGGGTTCACATTTTTACCGCTGCAATCCGGGGAGGTATCCACATGCGAGATAAAGCCAATAGCGGGCACTGGCTTGTCAACCGTAGAGGGCAGCGTAGCCATCACTGTCCCTTTCTCGCTCAGTGTGACATTTTCCAGCCCCATCTCTTCAAGCTGCTGCTGGAGTAAGCGCAAGAGCTTCCATTGCCCGTCGGTACTCGGTACCTGACGGACACCCGGCTTCGACTGAGTATCCAGCGCAACATACTGTAAAAAACGCTCTAATAATTTATCCATACAGCCACCCTCGCTAAACGTGACAACATTATTAATAAGCCCGAAAAGACAAATATTGCGTCAGGTCACTTTTATCCCGCAAACGAGGATATTTTCATTTTTGTTTTGTTCAGTTAAACGTAGCTGACAAAACCAACTTTTGGCCGCGTAAATAGATCAATGATTGGCGATTTCAGTGCTTTGCCGTAGAATGCCAGGCCTTCATCACTGTGTCAGACCCTAAGGTGGTTAATCACAAACCCCGCATCCGGAGTGTTATCCGATGCGTTGACAAGGGACAGAGTAAAAAATTGAATACACAACCGCGTTCGCCCACTCCGCTGGTGCAACTGGTCGACCTTTGTAAAGGTTTTGATGGTAAAACGGTCATTTCTGACTTTAACCTGACCATCAATCACGGCGAATTCCTCACCCTGCTCGGCCCGTCCGGCTGCGGCAAAACCACCGTGCTTCGCCTGATAGCCGGGCTTGAAAGCGTTGATGTGGGCCATATCAAACTCGACGACCAGGATATCACCGACGTACCGGCAGAACATCGCCACGTTAATACCGTCTTTCAAAGCTACGCGCTTTTCCCTCATATGACCGTTTTTGAAAACGTGGCATTTGGTCTGCGGATGCAAAAAACGCCTGCGGCAGAGATTGCTCCGCGCGTCACTGACGCCCTGCGAATGGTGCAGCTTGAAGAATTCGCCCGGCGCAAACCGCACCAACTCTCCGGTGGTCAACAACAGCGTGTTGCTATTGCTCGCGCCGTGGTAAACAAGCCACGCCTGCTCTTACTGGATGAATCGCTCTCCGCGCTGGATTACAAGTTGCGCAAGCAGATGCAAAACGAATTAAAGGCGTTGCAGCGTAAACTAGGTATTACCTTCGTCTTCGTAACCCACGACCAGGAAGAAGCGCTGACGATGTCAGACAGGATCGTGGTGATGCGTGACGGCAAAATAGAACAAGACGGTACGCCGCGGGAAATTTACGAGGAGCCGAAGAACCTCTTCGTCGCCAGTTTCATTGGTGAGATTAATATCTTCAGTGCCATCGTCATTGAGCGTCTCGATGCCCGGCGCGTGCGTGCGACCGTCGAAGGACGCGAATGCAATATTTACGTGAGCTTCCCGGTCGAAAAGGGCCAGTTGCTAAACGTAATGCTGCGCCCGGAAGATTTGCGCGTCGAAGAAATCAATGACGTCGCAGAGGTTGAAGGGCTGGTAGGTTATGTACGCGAACGTAATTATAAAGGGATGACGCTGGAGTCGGTGGTAGAGCTGGAGAACGGCAAAATGGTGCTGGTCAGCGAGTTCTTCAACGAAGATGACCCCGATTTTGACCACTCTTTGAACCAAAAAATGGCGATTAATTGGGTGGAAAGCTGGGAGGTCGTACTGGCTGATGAAGAGCACAAGTAAATTCCAGAATGTGGTGATTGCCACTATCGTCGGTTGGCTTGTGCTGTTTGTCTTTCTGCCCAACCTGATGATCATTGTTACCAGCTTTTTGACCCGCGACGATGCCCATTTTGTCGCCATGATCTTCTCGCTGGATAACTATGCCCGCCTGCTGGACCCTCTCTATTTTGACGTGCTGCTGCACTCGCTAAATATGGCGGTAATAGCAACCTTTGCCTGCCTGGCGCTGGGGTATCCCTTCGCCTGGTTTCTGGCAAAGCTGCCCGCGAGAGTGCGCCCGTTATTGTTATTTTTACTGATCGTTCCGTTCTGGACCAACTCGCTGATTCGTATCTATGGCCTGAAAATTTTTCTCAGCACCAAAGGATATCTGAATACTTTTTTGCTCTGGCTGGGGATCATTGATGAACCACTCCGCGTGATGTTTACCCCTGCGGCGGTGATTATCGGGCTGGTGTATATCCTGCTGCCGTTTATGGTCATGCCGCTCTACTCCAGTATCGAAAAGCTCGATAAACCCTTGCTGGAAGCGGCGAAGGATCTCGGTGCCAGCAAGTTGCAGACCTTTTTGCGTATTATTATTCCGCTGACCATGCCGGGCATTATTGCCGGTTGTCTGCTGGTGTTGCTGCCAGCGATGGGGTTGTTTTACGTATCGGACTTGATGGGCGGTGCCAAAAATCTGCTGATTGGCAATGTGATCAAAAGTCAGTTTCTCAATATTCGCGACTGGCCGTTTGGCGCGGCCACCAGCATCACGCTGACCCTTGTGATGGGCCTGCTATTACTGGTTTACTGGCGCGCCTCGCGTCTGCTTGACAAGAAGGTGGAGCTGGAATGATCGGTCGACTGCTGCGCGGCGGTTTTATGACCGCCATTTACGCGTACCTTTATATTCCCATCATCATTCTGATTGTGAACTCGTTTAACAGCTCACGATTCGGGATTAACTGGCAAGGGTTTACCACCGACTGGTACAGCTTGCTGATGAATAATGACAGTCTGTTACAGGCGGCACAGCACTCGCTGACGATGGCGGTGTTCTCCGCCACGTTCGCCACGCTTATCGGTTCGCTGACTGCCGTGGCGCTGTACCGCTATCGTTTTCGCGGCAAACCTTTTGTCAGCGGTATGCTGTTCGTGGTGATGATGTCGCCGGATATCGTTATGGCTATCTCATTACTGGTGCTGTTTATGCTGCTGGGTATACAACTGGGGTTCTGGTCGCTACTGTTTTCGCACATTACGTTCTGCCTGCCGTTTGTGGTCGTGACGGTCTATTCACGCCTGAAAGGGTTTGATGTGCGGATGCTGGAGGCGGCAAAAGATCTGGGCGCCAGCGAGCTGGTGATCCTGCGCAAAATCATTCTGCCGCTGGCGATGCCTGCCGTGGCGGCAGGATGGCTGTTGAGCTTTACCCTGTCGATGGATGATGTGGTAGTCTCGTCCTTCGTTACCGGACCGGGCTATGAAATTCTGCCGTTGAAAATCTATTCCATGGTGAAAGTCGGCGTCTCACCCGAGGTGAACGCGCTGGCAACCATTCTGCTCGTTCTGTCGCTGGTGATGGTTATCGCAAGCCAGCTTTTTGCACGTGATAAAACGAAAGGCCGCCAGGGCCGATACCCTAAGAATTTAGTGTTGCATTGCGGCGGCAAGCTCGTTAATCCCCGGGAGCATAGATAACTATGTGACTGGGGTTAGCGAGCGCAGCCAACAAAAATGCGGCTTGAAAGACGACGGGTATTTATCTCAGGGGACGTTAAATGAAAAAATGGTCACGCCACCTGCTTGCTGCCGGAGCTCTGGCACTGGGCATGAATGCCGCTCACGCGGACGACAGCAAGACACTCTACTTCTACAACTGGACGGAATATGTACCGCCTGGTCTGCTGGAGCAGTTCACTAAAGAGACGGGCCTCAAGGTTATCTATTCGACCTATGAATCGAATGAAACCATGTATGCCAAGCTCAAAACCTATAAAGATGGTGCATACGACCTGGTCGTACCCTCAACTTACTTCGTCGACAAAATGCGTAAAGAGGGCATGATCCAAAAGATCGATAAATCGCAGTTGAGCAACTTCCATAATCTCGACCCGGATATGCTGAACAAGCCGTTTGACCCGAATAACGACTACTCCATTCCGTATATCTGGGGTGCGACAGCCATTGGCATTAATAGCGAAGAGATCGATCCTAAGACGGTGACCCGTTGGGCGGACTTATGGAAACCTGAGTATAAAAGCAGCCTGCTGCTTACCGATGATGCGCGCGAAGTCTTCCAGGTGGCGCTGCGTAAACTGGGGCTGTCCGGCAATACGACCGATCCGAAAGAGATTGAAGCGGCATACAAAGAGCTGCAAAAACTGATGCCTAACGTGGCGGCGTTCAACTCCGATAACCCGGCGAACCCGTATATGGAAGGCGAAGTAAATCTCGGTATGGTGTGGAACGGCTCCGCGTATGTCGCCCGCCAGGCGGGCACGCCGTTGCAGGTTATCTGGCCTGAGGAAGGCGGCATCTTCTGGATGGATAGCCTTGCGATTCCGGCCAATGCTAAAAACAAAGCGGGTGCGCTTAAGCTTATTAACTTCCTGCTGCGCCCGGAAATTGCTAAGCAGGTAGCGGAAACCATTGGCTATCCGACGCCAAACCTCGCGGCCCGTAAGCTGCTCAGCCCGGAAGTGGCTAACGATAAATCACTCTACCCGGATGCTGAAACCATCAGCAAAGGTGAATGGCAAAACGATGTCGGCAACGCCAGCGCCATTTACGAAGAGTATTACCAGAAGCTCAAGGCAGGCCGTTAAGGCTCATTCTGCCAGGCTCACCCCATAAAAAAGGGCCGCATCTTCGCGGCCCTTTTTCCTCACCCGACTTAAAGCCCTTTCAGCAGCTTTTCAACATATTCCGGCACCACTTCACTGGCGAGGCCGTAATGCTTCTCTTCGAACTCGCTGCCGACCTGGCTCGGTTCAAGGTTGAGCTCAACGGTGTGCGCACCGTGCAGTTTAGCCTCATGGACAAAACCGGCCGCCGGATAGACATGGCCGGAGGTACCAATGGCGATAAACACATCGGCCATCGCGAGTGCATGATAAATCTCGTCCATCCCAAGCGGCATCTCACCAAACCAGACTACATGCGGGCGTAACGGCGCAGGAAACTGGCAACAGTGACACTTGTCTTCTGCAGTGACATCCTGTGTCCACGTCAGCACCTGTCCGCTCTGCGAACAGCGCACTTTCAGCAATTCGCCGTGCATATGGATGATATGGTGGTTTCCGGCGCGTTCGTGCAGGTTGTCGATATTCTGCGTCACCAGTAAAAAGCGGTCGCCGAGAATATCTTCCAGCTTCGCCAGCGCCAGATGCGCCGGGTTTGGCGCGATCTCCGGGAGCTGGAGCTGCTGGCGACGCGCATTATAGAAAGACTGCACCAGTTGCGGGTTGCGGGCGAAACCTTCTGGCGTTGCCACATCTTCCACATGGTGTTCTTCCCACAAACCATCGGCAGCGCGAAAAGTGCGAATGCCTGATTCTGCGGAGATCCCCGCCCCCGTTAGTACCACTACTCTCGGTTTTTCCATCACTTCCGGCACCACCTGGTCTCTGAAAAAAATCCGCTGGCGTAAGCGCTCACGCAAACGGCGTTTGTTACGGCGAAAACAGCTGAGACGATGTGACCGACGAGACTGCATATCATCCTCTCAGGATTAATCAGTAAGATGAAGGAAAGCGGCGCCGCGCATGCCGCCAGCATCGCCGTGGCGAGCACGTTCAATGCGGGGTATCCGGGCAACCGGCAACAAGTGTGGCGGTAAACGCGCCGCCAGCAAAGACGTCAGTGCAGAGAAATTCGATAAGCCGCCACCGATTACCAATAAATCCGGATCCACTATCGTCAGGATATTCCCAAGACACACCGCCAGCAAATCAGCATAGCGCTCAACATGCGCTTTCGCCTGCGCGTCGCCCTGCTCCCAGCGCGCAATGATTTCCGGGGACGATAAGGATTGGTGGTAGTAATGTTGATACAACCAGGCAAAACCGCGCCCGGAAAGGTAGTTTTCGATACAGCCCAGTTTGCCGCAGCCGCAACGCGTGAGCGGAAAATCAAAGCCCATCAGCGTCATAGCATCGACTGGCAGACGAATATGGCCAAACTCGCCGGTAATGTAGCTGCGTCCCTTGAGGGTCTGGCCGTTGGCGACGATGCCACCACCAACGCCGGTACCCAGGATAAGCCCCATCACAATCGGATACTGACGAAACTCATCATCCCAGGCTTCGGAAAGAGCAAAACAGTTGGCGTCGTTATCAAGGCGGACATCACGCGCGAGCCTTGCGCTCAAATCCTTGCGCAGCGGTTGACCACTGGCGGCCGGCACATTGGCGGCATAGAGGGTGCCATCAGCGGTTTCCGGCATGCCCGGAATACCGATGCCGACGCTGCCCTGGCCACCGAAGCGTGCATCAGCGTCGGCCACCAGTTGAGTGATAGTCGTTAAAAATGTCTCATAACTGTCTTTCGGTGTGGCGACGCGCTTTTCCCATTGCAAACGGCGGGTATCGTCAAATACCCCCAGCGCTATCTTGCTTCCGCCGATATCAAATCCGTAATACATCGCCTCTCCTTTTTGCTTTTTATTATTGTCCGCTTAATACCCTCGCCGGATCGATATTGCTTGCCCGGCGAGCCGGATACCAGCTTGCCAACAGACTCAGCAACAGAGCGGTGACCAATACATACACCACATCCAGTACGTGTAACTCCGACGGTAGAAAATCGATAAAGTAGATATCGCCGGATAAAAATTGATGACCAATAATCTTCTCAATCACACGGATTATGGCGGTCAGTTGCAGTGACGCAACCACACCGATCACCGCACCGATCACGCTACCCAACAGGCCTGCCAGCAAGCCGTACCAGACAAAAATCGCCCGGATCAAACCATCTTTCGCTCCTAATGTGCGTAGCACGGCGATATCGCTGCTCTTATCTTTTACCGCCATGACCAGCGTGGAGACAATATTGAAACAGGCCACGCCAATCACCAGCACCATCGCCAGGTACATAATGGCGCGGATCATCTGAATATCGCGGTACATATAGCCGTACTTACCGATCCAGCTTTTAATATAGACATAGCTGTTGGTGACTTCACCGGCGCTACGCACCAGCGTATTCGCGTTAAAGACGTCCTTCACTTTTATGGCGATACCCGTAACGCTGCTGCCCATATCCAGATATTGCTGCGCGTCTTCCATGGGGATCATCGCAAACGCATGGTCGAGCTGACCGCTCAATTGCAATACGCCAGTAACGTGCAGTCTGACGCGTTTGGGCTGCAACAGTTTGTGGTCGGTGTCAGAATTGGGGATCATTATCGATACCCAATCGCCCTGTTTTACGTTCAGCGCATCCGCAACACCTTTACCAAGGATAATCTGCTGCTCACCAGGTTTAAAATTGCGCCAGGCGTCGGCCTGCACAAAATGGGGTAATGCGCTCAGACGGGATTCCTGCTCAGGGTTTACCCCCTTCACCTGGATCGCTCGCAAATTGGTGCCGCTCTCCACAAGGCCGGTGAAATTAATATAGGGCGCAGCGGCGACAATGCCCGGCACTTTTTCTACTTTTGCCAGTGCGTCGTTCCAGTTATTCCACGGCTGATTCACTGGCTCAATTTCGCCATGCGGCACAACCGCCAGAATACGGTTATTAAGCTCGCGCTCGAAGCCGTTCATTGCGCTCAGACCGACGATCAATACCGCAACGCCAAGGGAAATACCTATCGTGGAGATGACGGAAATCAGCGAAACCATACCACTGCGGCGCCGGCCACGGCTAAAACGCAGGCCAATCAGTAATGACAGAGGAGACGCCATCACTCGGCCCCCATCAGGGTCATTTCAGTGCTCAGGCGACCGTCGCGCATCTCCAGCTGGCGGCTCATCCGTTTCGCCAGCTGCAGATCATGTGTGACCACCAGGAACGCCGTGCCCTGTGACGCGTTCAGTTCCCCCAGCAGTTGGAAAATACTGTCCGCATTGCGGGCATCAAGGTTACCGGTCGGCTCGTCCGCCAGCACCAGACGTGGATTATTCACCAGCGCACGAGCAATGGCCACGCGCTGACGCTCGCCGCCTGAGAGTTCCGAGGGGCGATGACTGGCGCGATGCTCAAGCCCAACCGCCCGCAGCATTTCCCGCGCCCGGACATCAATTTCCGCCGCTTTGTGCTTACCAATCAGCAGCGGCATCGCGACGTTCTCCAGGGCAGTAAAATCGGGCAGCAGGTGGTGAAACTGATAGATAAAGCCGAGCTCGCGGTTGCGTAGCTCCGCTTTCGCCGCAGAGGAGAGTTTGCTCAGTTGTTGGTTATCGAAGGTCACTTCGCCAGAGGTCGGCGTGTCCAGCCCGCCCAACAGATGCAGGAGCGTACTTTTACCGGAACCGGAGCTGCCGACAATGGCCATCAACTCACCTTCACCCACGCTAAAGCTCACATCGTGCAACACATCGGTTTGCACTTTCCCTTCCTGATAGCGTTTGCACAGGTTGTCGCATTGCAACAGGATCTTATTCATAACGTAAAGCCTCAGCGGGTTGAGTGGCGGCAGCGCGCCAGGAAGGATAAAGCGTAGACAACAGCGCGATGGCCATTGCCACCAGCGCAATAACAACCACCTGTAACGGCTCGATGGCCACTGGCAACGCAGCGCCATCAAGAAACGCACCGATGACAGGCATCAGATTATTCAACTGACTGGCAAGCAGTGCGCCAAGCGCCGCCCCCAGCAGCGCGCCAATGATGCCAGCGCTTGCGCCCTGCACCATAAAGACGGCCATGATCTGACGCGGAGTCAGCCCCTGGGTTTGCAGAATCGCCACCTCTCCCTGTTTTTCCATCACCATCAGGCCAAGGGAGGTAATAATATTGAAAGCCGCCACCGCAATGATCAGGCTTAACAGCAGCCCCATCATGTTTTTCTCCATACGCACAGCCTGGAAGAGTTCGCCTTTGCGCTCGCGCCAGTCCTGCCATTTGGTCCCTTGCGGCAACGCCTGCTGGCTCAGAACATCGACCTGCAGTGGCGCATTCAGCCATAAACGCCAGCCGGTAATATTGCCCGCGGGGTAGCGCATCAGACGGGACGCATCCTGGATATTGACCAGCATCTGGTAGTCATCCACTTCACTGCTGGCAGCAAAAGTCCCGACCACGGTAAACAGGCGTTGACTGGGCAAACGCCCCATCGGCGTAAACTGGCTGGCAGATGGCACCATGACGCGAATCTGGTCGCCACGATTGACGCCTAATTGTCCGGCCAGACCTTCACCGAGGATCACATTGTACTGCCCGGCTTCCAGCGAAGATTGCTGCACGTTGACCAGATACGGGGTGAGCGGATCTTTTTGCGCCGGGTCGATCCCAAGCATTACGCCAACAGCCACGCTGCGTGCACTCTGGAGAACGACATCACCGGTACTCAATGGCGCAATGCGATTAACGCCCTGTAATTTGAGCGCGCTGGCAGGTAATTGTTCAGGGTTGATTGAGCCGTTTTGTGCGGTGATGACAGCCTGTGGCATCAGACCCAGGATGTTATTTTGCAGTTCGCGCTCAAAGCCATTCATGACCGACAGCACGGTCACCAGCGCCATTACGCCAAGCGTAATGCCAATGGTTGACAGCCAGGAAACGAAACGACCGAAGCGGTCGGCTGCACGCCCACGCATATAGCGCAGGCCGATAAAGAGAGTGACAGGCTGGTACATGAAATCCGTCTGGTTGCTGTTAGCAGACTCCGAAGTATATAAGCGAAAGCGTAGAGCGTAAATGAGTGAAACGGTAAGCGGACGTCTCAGAGGGCAGGAAAAAATCCGATAAATCAAATTGCTAGTTGCACGACTTTTACGCGTTTCGCGTCCCGTCGCTATGTCGTTTTCTTACTCACCCCCTGATATTTATCCGAAAAGGGATGAAATACAGACTGTTTACCGTTACACCCCGCAGCGACGCCACCAGGATAAACGCCGAACTTTGTAATACAAACGGCGAAAGATGATGAAAAAAAAGACTCTATGGATAAATCAAATCAAGGGATTATGTATCTGTCTGGTGGTTATCTATCACTCAGTTATTACGTTTTACCCGCACCTCACCACATTCAGCCACACGTGGTCAGAAACGCTGGCAAAGTGCTGGATCTACTTTAATCTTTACCTTGCTCCTTTCCGCATGCCCGTGTTCTTTTTTCTCTCTGGCTACCTGATTCGACGCTACATTGACGAGGTGCCATGGAAAGAGACGCTCGACAAGCGGATCTGGAGCATCTTTTACGTGCTTGTGCTCTGGGGCGTACTCCAGTGGCTGGCGCTAAGCCACATTAATGACTGGCTCGCCCCTGCGCGGGATTTAAGCGGTGCTTCTAACGCCGCCTATGCGGATACCCCCTCTGCGTTTATTAAAGGGATGCTCACCGCCAGTACCAGCCTGTGGTATCTCTACGCGCTGGTTGTCTATTTCATTTTGTGCAAATTACTGAGCCGCTGGGCTCTTGCTGCACTCGCCGTCATGGCACTCCTCAGCGTAGCGATTAACTTTTTGCCCTCGCCCTGGTGGGGTATGAACAGCGTACTGCGCAACATGATCTACTACAGCATGGGAGCATGGTTTGGCGGCGCCATTATGGATGCAGTAACGCGTTTCTCTTTTCGTCGCTACGTTGTCTGGCTGGCGGGAGCATTACTTGCTGCGGTGGCGCTATGGTTTTTAAATGTGCCCTTGCCCCTTAGTCTGCTGTCGGTAGTGCTGATTTTGCGTCTGTTCCATGCGCTGGAAGCGCGTGTTGGTTCAGGCGAAAATGCAGTGCTGAATATCGTCGGCAGCAATACGCTCGCTATCTACACCACCCATCGCATTCTGATTGAAGCGCTCAGTCTGGCTTTATTGACGCCGATGAATGCCGGGCGCTGGTCGCCTGCCGTCGAACTTACCATCGTATTGCTCTATCCGTTCTGTAGTCTGGTTATCTGTACCCTGGTTGGCTTGTGTATACGGAAAATATCCTCGGCGATTTTTGCCGATCTGTTTTTCACTCCGCCCGCAAAATTGGCCCCGCCGCTGCAAACGCGATAAGCGCGTGTGTTGAGGTTGGCGAATAGTGCACAATCGCGGATAATAAAGGGATTGCGTATCAGTGATATGCCCCCATAACAAGGGGCATATCCATAAGAGACCCAGACCTTATCTATGCCTGAACAATACCGTTATTCTCTGCCCGTCAAACCCGGTGAGCAGCGCCAGCTTGGCGAACTGACTGGTGCTGCCTGCGCGACCGAAGTCGCGGAAATCATTGAGCGACACAAAGGTCCGGTAGTCCTGATTACGCCGGATATGCAAAATGCCCTGCGTCTGCATGACGAAATCACCCAGTTCACCGACAATCTGGTGATGAATCTTGCTGACTGGGAGACGCTGCCATATGACAGTTTCTCACCGCATCAGGAAATCATCTCTTCCCGTCTCTCCACACTCTACCAGTTGCCCTCTATGCAGCGTGGTGTGCTGATTGTATCGGTAAATACATTGATGCAGCGCGTCTGCCCGCATAGCTATTTACACGGGCATGCGTTGGTCATGAAAAAAGGCCAGCGGCTGTCCCGTGACACGCTGCGCGCGCAGCTGGACAGCGCGGGATATCGCCATGTTGATCAGGTTATGGAACACGGTGAGTACGCGACCCGCGGGGCGCTGCTGGATCTCTTCCCGATGGGGAGTGCACAACCTTATCGTCTTGATTTCTTCGATGATGAAATTGACAGCCTTCGTCTGTTCGATGCGGACAGCCAGCGTACGCTGGAAGAGGTCGAGGCGATCAATTTACTGCCTGCTCATGAATTCCCGACGGATAAAACCGCAATCGAACTGTTTCGCAGTCAGTGGCGCGATAAGTTTGACGTCAAGCGCGATGCCGAACATATCTATCAACAGGTAAGCAAAGGCACTTTGCCAACCGGTATTGAATACTGGCAGCCCCTGTTTTTCAGCGAACCGTTGCCGTCGTTGTTTAGCTATTTGCCGGACAATACGCTGCTTATTAACACGGGCGATCTGGAAAACAGCGCTGAACGCTTTAGCCAGGAGACCCGGGCGCGCTTTGAAAATCGCGGCGTGGACCCGATGCGCCCCTTGCTGGCGCCTGAGTTGCTGTGGCTGCGGGTAGATGAGTTGTTCAGCGAACTCAAACTCTGGCCACGTGTGCAGCTCAAAACCGAAAAGCTGGCGGACAAAGCCGCCAATGTGAACCTCGGTTACCGGACATTGCCGGATTTAGCCGTTCAGGCACAGCAAAAATCACCGCTGGATAATTTGCGCAAATTCCTCGAATCCTTTAGCGGGCCGGTCGTGTTTTCGGTCGAGAGCGAGGGACGTCGTGAAGCGCTGGGAGAACTGCTCTCACGTATCAAGATTGCGCCGAAGCGCATTACCCGACTAGATGACGCCCAAGATACCGGTCGCTATCTGATCATTGGTTCAGCTGAACATGGCTTTATCGACACGCTACGTAACCGCGCGCTGATTTGCGAAAGCGATCTGCTGGGTGAGCGCGTTGCCCGCCGTCGCCAGGATACACGCCGCACGATTAACCCCGATACGCTGATTCGCAACCTTGCTGAACTGCACCCAGGCCAGCCGGTGGTACACCTGGAACATGGGGTTGGACGCTATGCAGGGATGACCACGCTTGAAGCGGGCGGCATTAAAGGCGAATACCTGATGCTGACTTATGCCGGGGATGCCAAACTCTACGTACCGGTCTCCTCATTGCATCTGATTAGCCGCTATGCCGGGGGCGCGGAGGAGAACGCGCCGCTGCATAAACTGGGCGGCGATGCCTGGGCGCGGGCGCGGCAGAAAGCGGCAGAAAAAGTTCGTGATGTCGCGGCAGAACTGCTGGATATCTACGCTCAACGCGCCGCGAAGTCCGGCTTTGCATTTAAACACGATCGCGAACAGTATCAGCTTTTCTGCGACAGCTTCCCGTTTGAAACCACGCCAGACCAGGCTCAAGCCATTAACGCGGTGTTGAGTGATATGTGCCAGCCACTGGCTATGGACCGCCTGGTCTGCGGCGATGTCGGCTTCGGTAAAACCGAAGTGGCCATGCGCGCCGCCTTCCTTGCCGTCGAAAACAACAAGCAGGTGGCGGTGCTGGTGCCCACTACCCTGCTCGCTCAACAGCATTTCGACAATTTCCGCGACCGCTTCGCCAACTGGCCAGTGCGTGTGGAGATGCTCTCGCGTTTTCGTAGCGCAAAAGAACAGACGCAGGTGCTGGAGCAGGCGGCTGAGGGCAAAATCGATATTCTTATCGGTACCCATAAGTTGCTGCAAAACGACGTGAAGTGGAAAGATCTGGGGCTGCTGATTGTCGATGAAGAACACCGCTTCGGCGTACGTCATAAAGAGCGGATTAAAGCGATGCGCGCAGACGTGGATATCCTCACGCTAACCGCGACGCCAATTCCGCGTACACTCAATATGGCCATGAGCGGTATGCGCGATCTGTCGATTATCGCAACACCTCCCGCGCGCCGCCTGGCTGTGAAAACATTCGTTCGCGAATACGACAGCCTGGTCGTGCGCGAGGCGATACTGCGTGAAGTCCTGCGTGGTGGGCAGGTTTACTACCTTTATAACGACGTCGAAAATATTCAGAAAGCTGCCGACAGACTGGCAGAACTGGTGCCGGAAGCACGTATCGCCATCGGCCACGGCCAGATGCGTGAACGCGAACTGGAACGGGTGATGAATGATTTCCACCACCAGCGTTTTAATGTGCTGGTCTGTACCACCATCATCGAAACCGGGATCGACATTCCTACCGCGAACACGATCATTATTGAGCGAGCCGATCACTTTGGACTGGCGCAACTCCACCAGTTACGTGGGCGTGTGGGTCGCTCACACCACCAGGCCTATGCCTGGCTGCTGACCCCACACCCGAAAGCGATGACGACCGATGCACAAAAGCGTCTCGAAGCCATTGCCTCACTGGAGGATTTGGGTGCCGGTTTCGCCCTTGCGACCCATGATCTGGAAATCCGCGGCGCCGGCGAACTGCTGGGAGAAGATCAGAGCGGTTCAATGGAAACCATCGGCTTTTCGCTGTACATGGAGTTGCTGGAGAATGCGGTCGATGCGCTTAAAGCCGGGCGTGAGCCATCGCTTGAAGATCTCACCAGCCAGCAAACGGAAGTCGAACTGAGGATGCCTTCCCTGCTGCCGGATGATTTTATTCCCGACGTCAATACCCGCCTCTCTTTCTACAAGCGCATTGCCAGCGCGAAGAGTGAAAATGAGCTCGATGAGATTAAAGTGGAGTTGATTGACCGCTTTGGCCTGCTGCCTGACGCCGCACGAAACCTGCTCGATATTGCGCGGCTGCGTCAACAGGCGCAGAAACTGGGGATTCGTAAGCTTGAAGGGAATGAAAAAGGCGGCTCGATTGAGTTCAATGAAAAAAATCATGTCAATCCCGCATGGCTAATCGGCCTGTTGCAAAAGCAGCCAAAACAGTTCCGCCTTGACGGCCCGACGCGCCTGAAATTCTTCCAGGAGCTGACGGATCGCAAAACTCGCATGGACTGGGTTCGCAATTTCATGCGACAGTTGGAAGAGAACGCGATCGCATAGTGTTCTGTGGGCCAGTACCCGTACTGGCCCGGTTATTTTTTGAAATATTTACAAACACTTTGCACTCTTCCAGGACTTCCCGACATTCCCTCCCGCCATAATTCCATGATCTCTATTTGACAAAATAACCTTATAGTTCACATGGATAATGGTAATGCTTAATAACTCCCGTTTTGTCCTCTGGGCGATTTTCCTCGCCGCCACGCTAGTCTTACCAGCGAAAGCGAATACCTGGCCTTTACCGCCCAACGGTAGTCGGCTGGTTGGTGAAAATCGTTATCACGTGGTAGAGAATGATGGCGGCTCGCTGGAGGCAATTGCCAAAAAATACAATGTCGGTTTCCTGGCTCTGTTGCAGGCGAACCCCGGTGTTGATCCTTATGTTCCGCGCGCAGGCAATGTGCTGACGATCCCGCTACAAACCCTGGTACCAGACGTGCCGCGCGAAGGTATTGTCATTAATCTGGCCGAACTGCGTCTCTACTATTACCCGCCGGGTAAAAATGAAGTCACCGTCTACCCTATCGGAATAGGGCAACTGGGTGGCGATACGCTGACGCCTACGATGGTGACGACCGTTTCCGATAAACGGGCCAATCCGACCTGGACGCCTACAGCCAATATTCGTGCGCGTTATAAAGCCCAGGGGATAGATTTACCGGCGGTCGTCCCTGCCGGGCCGGAAAATCCGATGGGGCACCATGCCATTCGCCTTGCTGCTTACGGTGGTGTCTATCTGATTCATGGAACTAACGCCGATTTTGGCATTGGTATGCGTGTGAGTTCTGGCTGTATCCGTCTGCGTGATAACGACATTGCCACCTTATTCAGGGTTATCACACCCGGTACGCGCGTGAATATTATCAATACGCCGATAAAAACATCGGTTGAACCTGACGGCACACGACTTGTAGAAGTGCACCAGCCGCTATCAAAATCCATCGATGACGACCCGAAGACCTTACCGATTGTACTTAATGCCACAATGCAGGCCTTCAAAGATTCACCGCAGAGCGCAAGTGAGGTATTTGAACGTGCGATGGAAGTGCGTTCCGGCATGCCGGTGGATGTCACCCTCCATGACAATGCGCTGCAACAATCCCTTTAATGTCCGGGTAACAAAAAAAGGCCTCGCAGTTGCGAGGCCTTTTTTATGAGGGTTAATTCAGTGGCTTAACTTATTTGTACAGCACTGCCGTGCCATGCAGGGTATCAGAACCGGTCACAGAGGTGATACGGAAAGATTTTGCGCCCATCTCATCCGCTTTTTGAGCCAGTTGATCTTCAACAGAAGAGAGGTTAGCGCCTGCAGAAGCACCAATGATACCGACTTGCTGCTGGCCTGCCGGAGCACTCTGGACTTCAACAGCAGCGAAGCTTGCAAAAGAAAGTGAACTCAGTACGGCAGCGGCAAACAGTGTTTTAACGTTTTTCATGATTTTGTTCCTGTAGCAGATGAAAGAAGCGTCGCAAGCATTAACTTAACGATCGATAGACAAATGATAAGTGTGATCTGCATCACGCGTCAATACATTTTAATAACGAACGTTAAATAAATTAATAAAATGATATTTATCATATAGATAGAATTTAATAATTTGTGCTATTTTGCCTCTGGTGTCTGACAGCATTTATTTTTATAATGATTGCTCAACAAACCAACAAAGGTTGAACGGCACTATGACCAGTGAAGTCACTTGTACGAAAAAAAGCCGTGGCCGACCGAAAGTGTTCGACAGGGAAGTGGCGCTTGATAAGGCCATGGCATTATTCTGGCAGCATGGCTACGAAGCCACGTCTTTATCTGATCTCGTAGAGGCAACGGGCGCGAAAGCACCGACGCTGTATGCGGAATTTACGAATAAAGAAGGCCTGTTCCGCGCGGTGCTGGATCGCTATATCTCGCTTTTTGCAGCCAAACATGAAGCCCAACTGTTATGCGACGACAAACCGCTGGGACAGGCGTTAAAAGATTACTTCACGGCGGTGGCAAACTGCTTTACCAGCACGGATACTCCGGCTGGCTGTTTTCTTATCAACACCTCCGCGACGCTGGCTGCCTCATCGCAGGCGATTGCCGAAACCATCAAGTCACGCCATGCGCAGCAGGAACAGATGTTGCTCACATTTTTGTTACAACGTCAGGCGCGAGGGGAAATTCCCTCCCACGCGAATGTTCAGGAGCTGGCGCAATTTTTAAGCTGTATTCTGCAGGGCATGTCTATCAGTGCCCGGGAAGGCGCGAGTCGTGAGAAGTTGCTGCAGATTGCGGCGACTACGCTGCGTTTATGGCCCCAGTTGACCACATCCTGATTTGCCTCCCTTCGCAATAATTATCGTTTTCACCTATTATATTAATAGGTGAAAACTGCATGCCATTTTTACCGTTTTGCTAATATTAAACAGGAATTATTTCGCTGCTAACCATTAGTAGTAAAAGAACCATAAACGTCAGGATGACGATATAAGCGAACTGTAAGTTCTAACCCTACGCTATCTTATTGTATATACGGAATTATGTACTTTGGCTGACTATTCACATTCAGAAGGAAAATGGAGATGATTTTGCTATTACCATTACTTAAAGTGCTAATAGTAATAACATTGTTATTCGGGCTCTGGGTTGTATGTGGTGGTTCGGTGTTATTCGCGTTTATCTCAGTGGTCATTACCGGCTTTCTGCTCTATCGGCAGCATGATCTTATCTGAATTCTGTGCCTGTAAAAAAGGCTCCTCAGCCTGAGCAATTGAGGAGCCAATGGGTACAGTACTGCTATTTTAGGCCTTGTTATTCAAAATAAGCTGACCGTTGTCATCCAGTGGGATCTGGGTTCCAGGGTCTTTATCCATGCGGATTTTCCCTTGCTGGTCGCCAATTTTATAGGTGACGTCATACCCCAGCATTTTTTCCGATTTGTCATACACCGTTTTACAACGCTGCTCAGTCGTGGTGTAAGTGTCTCTTGCCTGCATTTCGCCCTGGACCTGATTACCAGCGTAGCCACCGCCCAGCGCGCCGACGACCGTGGCGACATCGCGGCCACGGCCCCCACCGAACTGATGACCGATAACGCCACCGGCAACCGCGCCCAGTACTGAACCGGTCAGGCGATTTTCATCCTGAACCGGACGGCGATGCGTCATCGTGACATTACGACACTCCTGACGCGGCGTTTTAATGGATTCTTTGATTGGCGTGGCGGAAACCACCTGCGCATACTGCGGCCCGCGATTGAAGACATTCATACTTGCAACCGCTGCGACACCCAGAGCAGCGGCCACACCAATACCGATACCCGCTAACATTGACTTATTCACAGGATTTCCTCCCTGGTTTGCTATTCGTAACAATTTTGCAACCTGGCAGTGCTATAAGCCAATCGGAATGAGCGGAAAAAAAGAGAAATCAGGCGGGAGATCAGCGTGATTCGGAGTTATCCGAGCATACGCTGGCGGTATTGCAGAAGGATGTACTGCTCTCCTGGAATGTGACGCAGGAGAGCAGTAAGCCCCGTTAGTGAAGCTTGAGGCGCGGGCGAATGACCCGGTTAATACTGCCGACCAGCATCATTAACCCCGTCCTGAAGTAACCATGCAGCGCAATCTGATGCATACGGTACAGTGAGATATAAACAAAGCGCGCAATACGCCCTTCAATCATCATTGACCCGCGCATCAGGTTACCCATCAGGCTCCCCACGGTGGAGAAGTTGGAGAGTGAAACCAGCGAGCCGTGATCTTTATAGACATAGGACTTCGTCGGTTTCCCTTTCATTTGCGCCAGGATGTTATGCAGCGCAAGACTCGCCATCTGGTGTGCGGCCTGAGCGCGCGGCGGCACAAAGCCCCCTTCCGGACGCGCGCAGGAGGCACAGTCGCCAATGGCATAAATATCCGCATCACGTGTCGTTTGCAGGGTCGGCTCAACCACCAACTGGTTAATCCGGTTCGTTTCCAGGCCGCCTATCTCTTTCATAAAGTCCGGTGCTTTGATACCGGCCGCCCAGACCATCAGATCGGCTTTAATATATTCGCCATCTTTGGTGTGAAGACCGCCTTCATCTGCGCTGGTGACCATCGTCTGCGTCAGAACACGCACACCCATTTTGGTCAGCTCATTGTGCGCAGCGCCGGAAATACGCGGCGGCAGCGCAGGCAGAATGCGCTCGCCTGCTTCCACCAGCGTGACATTCAGCGCCTCGTTGGTCAGCCCTTTATAACCGTAACTGTGTAACTGTTTCACTGCGTTATGTAACTCGGCAGACAGCTCAACACCCGTCGCCCCACCGCCGACAATAGCGATGTTTACTTTGCCGTTCGCCCCCAGGCTGGCAGAGTATTTCAGGAACAGGTTCAGCATCTCCTGATGAAAACGGCGCGCCTGGTGCGGGTTATCAAGGAAAATGCAGTGCTCTTTTACGCCAGGGGTATTGAAGTCGTTTGACGTGCTGCCTAACGCCATCACCAGCGTGTCATACGCCAGCTTACGTTCAGGAACCAGCAGTTCACCTTTCTCGTCACGCAACTCTGCCAGGGTTATCGTTTTCGCGTCGCGATTGATATCAACCACAGAGCCCAACTGGAACTGGAAATGGTGATTACGCGCATGCGCCAGATAGCTCAGCGCATCAACACCTTCATCAAGCGATCCTGTTGCTACTTCATGTAACAGCGGTTTCCACAGGTGGCTATGGTTGCGATCCACCAGCGTAACTTTTGCTTTCTTACCGCGGCCCAATTTTTTACCCAAC
Source organism: Phytobacter ursingii (assembly GCA_901456055.1). Classification (GTDB taxonomy): domain Bacteria; phylum Pseudomonadota; class Gammaproteobacteria; order Enterobacterales; family Enterobacteriaceae; genus Phytobacter; species Phytobacter ursingii. Next base: position 378,531 of record CABDWT010000016.1, on the reverse strand, counting down.
TGTGTCGCCAGTTCAAGCCCGCCAGCACCACCGCCAACAATCACAATTTTCTTCAATGGTGTAGTCAACGTGACCCCCTCAAAATTATTAACCAATTGTTAATTAAAAGTTATAAATATAACTCTTAATTAACAACAAGTTACATCATGAAAACCAAATTATGTCAGTGAGAATAACATGAACGGTGCATTGGTCATACCAAAATTGATATGCATCAAGTTTTGGTGCTTAAAAGATGAACAAGTGTAGTTGCTCTGAAACACGCTGGTCGAAAACGTGAGCTAAAGGCTGTTAACGACAGGAGCAAAACAAAGCCCGACGAGTGTCGGGCTGAGGAGGATTAACCAAGTGTTTTAAAAGCTTTAATTCGCTGCAGGTGCGGCGAGATATTTTTAAATTTGTGCGTCTGTTCTTCGTCCCAGACAATTTCGTAGTAATGGTGCAGAACATCAGACGAACGTTGACTATCCAGCGCTTCATCACGGCGAGACAGGATCGCCAGGCAGCGATCGCGATTTTTCTCGCGAAAATTCGACACACATTTTGTGGCAATGTCGAGGTACTCTTCCGGTCGGTCGATCTTGCCTTCCATGTTTTCAAAGGGGAACAAGTTAGGATTGAACATGACCTGCCGAATGTCGCAAAGGAAACCAATGCGCTCCGCCCAGTATCCTCCCAGCCCCACGCCGCAAATGAGCGGCCGTTCATCCACGTTGAGCTGCAGCATTTTGTCCACCTCTTTTAACAAATGCTGCATATCATGCTTCGGATGACGCGTGCTGTAACTGATCAACCGGACATCCGGGTCGATAAATTGCAGTTGCAGTACCTTCTCATGATTTCCCGGACTGTTTGAGTCAAAACCGTGCAAATAGATGATCATTGTATCCTCACCCTACTCCAGTACCCCGTCCACAAAGGTTCACCGAGCCGCCTTGTATTCCTGCCAACGCGCGTGGAGTTGTTCCAGTTCACGGTTGGCGGCCTTCCAGCGTGCAGAACTCAGCAATTCCTGACGGGAAAATGAACCTTTATGATACAATTTCGTAACACGTTCTGCTTTGATCGGCGACAGGTTATCCAACACACTGACTGCGCCCTTACGATTATTACAGACCAGGATCATATCGCAACCTGCATCCAGCGATGCCTGTCCACGCTCGGCATAGCTGCCCATGATCGCCGCGCCTTCCATTGATAAATCGTCGGAAAAAATCACGCCATCAAAATTCAGCTCACCGCGCAGCACGTTTTTCAGCCAGTGGGGAGAACCGCTGGCCGGGCGTGAATCCACATCCGTATAAATAACGTGCGCAGGCATAATCGCATCCAGCTTGCCCTGTTCAATCAGCGCGCGGAACACCGCCATATCCTTGCCACGGATCTCCGCCTGAGCTCGCGGATCGCGCGGCGTCTCTTTATGTGAATCGGCCGTCACGGCGCCATGCCCCGGAAAATGCTTACCGGTGGTTTTCATGCCAGCACTGTGCATGCCATCGATAAAACGTCCTGCGATGGAGAGCGCTTTTACCGGATCTTCGTGATAGGAACGTTCGCCAATCGCGGCGCTGATATGGCCCACATCAAGTACGGGCGCGAAACTGATGTCGATATCCATCGCAATCATCTCGCTTGCCATCAGCCAGCCCGCCTCTTCTGCCACTCTGCCGCCCTCTTCCATTCCCAGCAAGGCCGCAAAAGATTGCGCTGCCGGCAGATGGGTAAAACCCTCGCGAAAGCGCTGAACCCGCCCACCTTCCTGATCGACCGCGACCACCAGACGATGGCGAGATGCGGCACGGATCTGGCGTACCAGTTCGCGCAACTGCGCCGGATCGTGATAATTGCGGGTAAACAGAATCAGGCCACCCACCAGCGGATGCGCCAGAATTTCGCGCTCTTCCGCATCCAGTTCGTAGCCTTGCACATCTAACATGACCGGACCCACACTCACCTCTCTTTTCCTTTCATCTTTAACTGACGCCATGCGGCATCAGCCAGCGTTATAAATTGTTGATCGCCCGTCTGCTGCCAGCGGCACTCAAACCAGCCCGCCATCAACATCGCTATCCACGGACGCCAGCGTAGCACCTGACGCCATAAACGCGTTTCATCAAGCATGGCGAAACGTGCGTATTCAGCCACCAGTTCACGCCGTTGATGCTCGCTGCCGGTCCAGACGCCTGCCAGTTCCATCGCAATATCACCGTCACCGGCATACTCCCAGTCGATCAACCGCAAACCGTCATGGGTATGTACCAGGTTGCCCGCGTGAACATCCATATGTAATGGAGCCAGTCGCAAGGGGGCCGGCTCGCCCTCTTGCCTGCGTGATTTTAATTGCTGCAGCCAGAACGGCGTACGACGCGACGGCGAACACAGTTGCCAGTACGCCTCCAGTAAAGGCAGCAGAGTAAGACGCCAGCCAAAGGGGGGACAGCGATGCAAATCATACAATAAGGCCGCCAGGTTATGGCTGACCGGTAAGTTGCTTTGCGTATCGCCAGCAATATAGTCAATTACCATCCAGCCTTTAACGAAAAAGCGGGGCTGCGGCGCAATGTGGCCCGGTAATCGTTTAAGCGCGCGATACTGGCGCAAAAAGGGTGACGATGTTGCCTGATGCTGCTGGCGTAAAATCAGACGTTGATGGCCGTTGCTGATAAGACAACTCCCGCCGCTAAGGCCAGTATCCTGACCTTCGACGGGAGCATAATGCGGGAAATAGCGTGACAGCAGCGCGTCACGCGTAAGCTTATTGTTGCTGAACCGCACCTTTACCTGACCAGACAATTTCGCCAGTCTGCACCAGCATCAGTTGCATTTGCAGTGTCGGCGCATTGGCGTTGCCTGTCGCGCTGGAATACAGCACGTACTGAGCTCCAACATTGCGGGCAATGCCAATCGCTTTGCTGCGCGTACCGAGGCTATCCTGCGGCGACAGGCCCAGTTGCTGCTTGGCAATTGCCAGTTGCTGCGCAGAAACCAGGGTAAACTTGCCATTGTTAGTCAGCGCGCCGCGCAGGGTTTCGGTTGCTTCGCTGGTGTTCACCGAACCGTTAGTCCGGTTGTTCACGCTATCTACGAGCAATACGTTACCCGCCGAGGCTCCACTCGCCTGTAACATTTTACCTATCATCGGCTGTACGGCGCTGTTCCAGTCGTAGTGACGCTCACGCGGTGTCGGCTGAGTCGTTTGATCAGGATGTTCGATTGGCCCAGGTTGTTCCGGGATCGACGGCACAGACGGCACCGTCGGTACAGGTTGCGACGGCTGTGGTTGCTGAGGAACAGGCTGTTGTGGCGTTGGGTTCGCTTGTTCAACCGGTGCGGGCTCTTGCTCGCCACGGGTAATACACCCTGAAAGGATAACCGCCACTGTGGTCAGTAGCGCGAAACGTCCTAATGTTTTAATCAATTTTCACCCCTTATAGATAGAGATAAAGTCTGACCTTGTGCGCACCCAGGAAGTTTGCATTTCCATAAAGTGTGACAGCGGAGTGCGCCGGGATCGTTACCCTACGCGGTTCTTCGAGCGGGTGCATTTCCAGGCCTCTGGCGTCGTACCAGTAAAAACGGTAATTGATGGTTACCGGCTGCGCGCGTTCATTGAACAGGCGAGACGAGGCAGAGGGCTGGATTTCTTGCGTGCTCAGCGTGGGGGAATCAGCGGTGATGCCTGCGGCCAGCACATTGGCTTCCATTACCAGCGTTTGATCGTTGGCCACCGGGATCGCAGGACGCGAGCCGCAACCGACTAAACTCAGAGCCGTCACCAGAAGTGCAACGCGTCCGTTGATCATATCAATCGCCTTTATGTGCCAGCATCGGACCTAAGGGGCGACCACCCAATAAATGCATATGGATATGCCAGACTTCCTGCCCACCGTGGCGGTTACAGTTCATGATGAGGCGATAACCCTCTTCTGCAATCCCCTCAGCGCGGGCAATTTTTGCCGCTACGGTCATCATGCGCCCCATTGTCTGTTCATGCGCTTCGGTGATGTCATTCGCCGTAGGTATAAGAATATTGGGCACAATCAGTACATGCGTCGGTGCCTGGGGAGAGATATCACGGAAAGCGGTAACTAATTCATCCTGATAGACGATGTCCGACGGAATTTCACGACGGATAATCTTACTGAAAATGGTTTCTTCGGCCATGACGATTTCCTTTTTATACGCGCGGGCGAAACCGCCCCATCACGAGATACAGTGTAGAGTATGAGCGAGATTCTCCGGCTGTTTCAACTACAACACTCTTTTTCTTCAAGATTTCACCACCAGCTGGTGGTGTTATAACCAACCCCTACCCATAAGCGCTTTAAATCAATCACTCAGACAGGAATATTACATCTGTTTACATTGCAATACTGAATGCGTATATTTCGCATTTGCATTTTCATGCGCATTTGTTGATTGAAAAATATAAAACAGGCCGGGCGCCGACAACATCTCGCGAGCCGGATAATCCCGTTACCAGACCATTAAGGGTTAATAATGTCTTTCACCATGAACGCCGGAAATGATCAGCGCTCACTTACCTGTGCGCCCTCATTACTGGCTGTTTGTATTGGGTTCGCGTTAACGCCAGCCGCAAGCTTCGCGGCATCCACATCCGGTAATGATGAAACCCTCATCGTTGAGGGCGGCTCTGGCACCGAGAGAGATAGCCACCAGGATCACGACTACAGCGTTCAAACCACGACCACCGGAACAAAATTGCTGCTTGTGCCCCGTGATATCCCGCAATCGGTAAGTGTTATCAGCCAGCAACGTATACAGGATCAGAACCTGAACGCTATCGGGCAGGTATTGACTAATACAACCGGCGTCACCGCGCAGGTACAGGACAGCGATCGCACCGTGTTTTATTCACGTGGCTTCTTTGTCAACAACTACGCGTATGACGACCTCCCGACTTCCATCAGCGAAGTCTGGAACTTCGGTGATACCGCCGCTGATACGGCCATTTATGACCGTATTGAAGTCGTGCGCGGCGCGACAGGTTTGATGTCCGGCACCGGCAACCCGGCGGCCTACGTCAACATGGTGCGTAAACATGCGGATAGCACCGACTTTAAAGGTAACCTGTCCGCCACGTCCGGTAGCTGGGATAAACAACGTTATGTCCTTGATCTACAGGCACCACTGAGCGAATCGGGAAAAGTGCGTGGCCGCGTCATCACCGGTTATCAGGATAATGACAGTTGGGTAGATACCTACCACTACCGCAAGAAATTCATCTACGGCGTCGTTGATGCCGATGTGACCGACAGTACTACCCTCTCGCTGGGATATGAATATCAGGAAAGCCAGACCGACAGCCCTACCTGGGGTGGTCTGCCCACCTGGTACGCCGATGGCAGCAAAGCGAAATATGATCGCAGTACAACGGTGGCGCCGAACTGGGCCTATTCCAATAAAGACAACACCAGGGTCTTCGCAAACCTGACACAGCGTTTTGGCAACGGCTGGGAAGCGCATGTTAACGGCATGCATGCGCAAACCAATTTCGACACCAAAATGATGTATATGTACGGTTATCCGGATGAAGCCACAGGCCAGGGAATGGTCGGTTACGGCGGCTGGAATCGTGGTGAACGTAAACAGGATGCCATTGATGCCTTCATGCGTGGCGGTTTTGACCTGTTTGGCCGCCAGCATCAACTCATGTTCGGCACAAGCTACAGCCGCCAGCGTAACCATTATGACAACGCCCTGCCGGACACGCCTGGAACAATGATTGATGTCGGCTCATTCAAGAATGGCTGGAGCGGTAATATTGCCGACCCGGCATGGACGCCATGGGCGCTATACAGCAAAGACGACATTCGTCAGTCTTCTGCCTACACCTCGGCGCGTTTCTCGCTGACCGATCCGCTGCACCTGATCGTGGGTGCTCGTTATACCGAATACAATATTCGCTATAACCCGTCAGGCTCGCCGTCGACCCGACTGGAAAGCACCAAAAACGATGTCACGCCATATGCGGGCTTGGTATATGACATCAATGAAGACTGGTCCGCATATGCCAGCTATACCGAGATATTCCAGCCGCAGGACAAACGTGATGCGTCCGGGCGCTATCTCGATCCCACCACCGGTAAGAGCTATGAAGCCGGGGTGAAAGCAGACTGGTTTAGCACCCGCCTGACGACCTCCCTTGCCGTGTTCCGTATCGAGCAAGACGGCGTCGCCAGCAATACTTACACCTATATGCCAGACGGGGAGTCGATCTATGAATCCCTGGATGGCGTCGTCAGTAAGGGGATCGAGTTTGAACTGAACGGCGCGCTGACCGATGACTGGCAGTTAACTTTCGGCGCGACTCGCTTTATTGCTGAAGACAAACAGGGTAAAGCGGTCAGCTCCGATCAGCCGCGCACCACCATGAAGTTGTTTACCCGCTATCAGTTGCCGACATTGCCTGAGTTAACGGTCGGCGGTGGCATAAACTGGCAGAACAAAGTCTGGACCGACGTGTCGGACACCCAACGCGCAGAACAAGGCAGCTACGCACTGGTCAATCTGTTTGGGCGCTATCAGGTCAGCAAAGATTTCGCCGTACAGGCAAACCTGAACAATGTGTTTGACCGTGAGTATTATGATTATGTTGGTAGCTATACCGTCTACGGCGCGCCGCGTAATTTTTCTCTTAGCGCCAGCTATAGCTTCTGATGGTCGAGTTCCGCTATAAACCTTTGCCCGTGAGTTCGCTGACGGGCTTTTTACTGCAATACCTTCAACCTCTGACGTGAGTCTTATTTCACCAGACCTTAAACGTAAAAAAGGCAGCCTTTCGGCTGCCTCAGTCTCCCCAGACTTTACGGCTTAGTTGCTACGGATGTACTCATCCATTTCGGTTTTCAGGTTATCGGATTTAGTACCGAAAATTGCCTGTACACCTGAACCAGCAACTACCACACCTGCCGCGCCCAGTTTTTTCAGACCAGGCTGGTCAACTTTTGCCACATCGGCAACGCTAACGCGCAGACGAGTGATACAAGCATCCAGGTTAGTGATGTTTTCTTTACCGCCGAACGCAGCGACCAGTGCCGGAGCCATTTCGCTGGTCGCGCCAGCTTTAGACTCTTCGGATGCGTCTTCACGACCCGGGGTTTTCAGATCCAGTGCTTTAATCAGTACGCGGAACACGATGTAGTAAACCGCTGCATAGCACAGACCTACAACCGGGAACAACCACAGTTTGCTGCCGTTACCGGACAGAACGATGAAGTCGATCAGACCGTGAGAGAAGGATGTACCGTCACGCATACCCAGCAGGATACAGATCGGGAATGCCAGACCAGCCAGAATCGCATGGATTGCGTACAGGATCGGCGCAACGAACATGAAGGAGAACTCGATCGGCTCGGTGATACCGGTCAGGAACGAGGTCAACGCTGCGGAGATCATGATACCGCCCACTTTCGCGCGGTTCTCTGGTTTAGCAGAGTGCCAAATCGCGATAGCAGCAGCCGGCAGGCCGTACATTTTGAACAGGAAGCCGCCAGACAGTTTGCCCGCAGTCGGGTCGCCTGCCATGTAACGCGGGATATCGCCGTGGAACACCTGGCCTGCTGCGTTGGTGAATTCGCCGATCTGCATCTGGAAAGGAACGTTCCAGATATGGTGCAGACCAAACGGTACCAGGCAGCGCTCGATGAAGCCGTAGATACCGAACGCAACAACCGGGTTCTGGTAGGCAGCCCATTGAGAGAATTCCTGAATAGCAGTACCAATCGGTGGCCAAATGAAGGACAGCACAACACCGAAGATAATAGCGGCCAGACCGGAGATAATCGGAACAAAACGCTTACCGGCGAAGAAGCCCAGATACTCAGGCAGCTTGATACGGTAGAAGCGGTTAAACATATACGCAGCGATGGCACCGGCGATGATACCACCGAGGACACCAGTATCTGCCAGGTGTTTAGCCGCGATTTCTTCTGCAGGTAAATGCAGTACCAGCGGCGCAACCACGGACATGGTTTTAACCATGATGCCGTAGGCAACCACAGCAGCAAGACCGGAGACGCCATCGTTATTGGTGAAGCCCAGAGCAACACCGATAGCGAAGATCAGCGGCATGTTAGCAAAAACAGAACCGCCTGCTTCGGCCATTACGTGAGAAACCACTTCTGGCAGCCAGCTGAAGTTAGCAGACCCGACGCCCAGCAGAATACCTGCGATAGGGAGTACGGATACTGGCAGCATCAGCGATTTACCGACCTTCTGCAGGTTAGCAAATGCATTCTTAAACATAATTGAGAGTGCTCCTGAGTATTTGTGCTTTTTTTACGCTTTTTGCGCATTGGCACGGGGGGAGAACCGTGCTGTGAACAGGACATCTAAGTGCCCTTTATTTATTACACAGAGTAAAATAAATCCGCATAAGTTTGTTTGACGGCTATCACGTTTCAGTTAGCGTCAGAGTCAAAACTTTCATAGATTTACAAAACCCATTACTGAATGTGTCAAAAAAAGCGTTCACCGCCTCTTTTGTGGCGGTGAACTTTACTCTTATTACTTATTAATTACGAGCACTAAAATAAGCTGAAAATTCAGAGGGATTGCAGGCGGGCCGGATCGATATGGAACAAGGTGGCGAAGTTTTCTGTGGTTTTTTGCGCCAGTTCATCGACCGAAACGCCTTTCAGAACTGCCATATATTCAGCAACATCCCGGACATACGCCGGTTGGTTTTCTTTACCGCGGTGGGGAACCGGCGCCAGGTAAGGCGAGTCGGTTTCCACCAGCAAACGATCCAGCGGGACATAACGCGCCGCATCACGCAGTTGCTCTGCGTTACGAAAAGTGACGATCCCGGAAAACGAGATATAGAAGCCGAGATCTAATAACTGACCTGCCGTTTCCCTGTCTTCCGTAAAACAGTGTAGTACGCCTCCGCAGTCCGTCACTTTTTCTTCCCGGAGAATAGCCAGGGTATCTGCACGCGCATCACGGGTGTGCACGATAACCGGCTTGTTCAGTTCACGGCCAATACGGATATGGTCACGAAAAGATTCTTGTTGGCGGATTTTGGTTTCCGGCGTGTAGTAATAATCCAGCCCCGTTTCCCCCATTGCCACAACGCCCTCTTCTGCGGCCATTCTGCGCAAATCTTCCACCGCATAGGCTTCATCCTGATTGAGCGGATGAACGCCGCAGGAAAAAGCCACATCGCTACGTTCCCCCACTAAATTGCGCATACTGCGGTAACCCGGCAGTGTTGTCGCCACAGCAAGGAAAAATCTCACGTCGCGGGCAGCCGCTTTCGTTAACGCATCATTTACGTCCGTATGTAACGACTGATAATCCAGGCCATCGAGATGGCAATGGGAGTCGACTAAAAACATAATCTCTCTCTTAGAAATACTGTCCGGGCAATGCGGCACCGGGTTGCAGGTAACGCTCAATGCGTAATAAAAGGTCGGTCAATAACAATTCGCGGTTGACGCCTACCACTGTCATCACCTGTTCGCGGCATTCAACCACAGCACGAAGACAGGCTTGCAGGCGCTCGCCATTAAACTGGCTGGCAAGCTGGCGTACCACAGCAATCGCATCCATATTCGTCAGCAGCGTTGCGCCCTGCTGAACCTTCAGCGCATCCAGCAGGAGCGTCGCCAGCCAGTGCAGACGTTCGGCCACCTGTTCATGGTTCAGTCCCGTCAGCAGCGAAAGCCAGTCGCCATGCCCTGGCAACTGTCCGACGGCCTGGCACAGCGCCTGACGCGGTGCGAGGTTGTCAGCCTGCAGCAGTTGCGCTGCCGCACCTGGCGCGCCGCCGCATAGGCGTAACGCACTGACAATCGTCTCTTGTGACGCGCTGTGCTCACGAGCAAGCCAGGCACAAGAGTAGTTTTCAGCGGGCGGTGCGAGGTGATGCATCCGACAGCGGCTACGCAACGTGGCTAGTAAGCGCGCCGGCTCACGACAGCTCATAAAAAACCAGGTCTCTTTCGGCGGCTCTTCCAGCGTTTTGAGCAGGGCATTTGCCGCCGCGTCCGTTAAAAGCGAGGCATCCTGAATCCAGACCACTTTAGCGCCGCCAAGGCGCGCGTGCTCATACAGTTTTTCGCTGACCTCGCGTACCGCGTCGATCCCGAGCGTCGTCTTGCCCTTCTCTGGTGCTAACGGGTAATAATCCGGATGAGTACCCGCCTGCATTAACTGGCAACCACGGCAATGGCCGCAGCTTTTGGCATTTTCCGGATGCTGGCAAAGCAGATAACGGCTCAGCGCATAGATCAGCGCATCATCACCCATTCCCGGTAGCGCATGGACCAGTAAAGCATGATGCCCGCGACCGGCCTGATAACTGGCAACCAGTTGCTCATAATCCGACCTCAGCCACGGGTACCATCTCATGCGTCCTGCTCCTGCACCCAGGCGGTGACCGTCTGACGAATATCCGCCATAACGTCTTCGAGCGATTGCGTGGCATCGATGGTGCGAATGCTGTCATCTGCCGCAGCCAGCTCAAGGTAGCGTGCGCGCGTGCGGTTGAAGAAATCCAGAGATTCTTGTTCAATGCGATCCAGTTCGCCGCGGGCACGGGCACGCTTAAGCCCCACTTCCGGCGTCACGTCCAGGTAAATCGTCAGGTCGGGGCGAAAATCCCCCAGCACCGCATCACGCAGCGTTGCCAGCATGGTCTGGTCGACGCCACGTCCACCGCCCTGATAGGCTTGCGTAGAGAGGTCATGGCGATCGCCTATCACCCAGTTCCCATTGGCCAGTGCCGGTTTAATCACCGTTTCAACCAATTGAACGCGGGCAGCATAAAACATTAATACTTCGGCCTTAACCGTAATCGTCTCATCGCCGACAGAGCGAATGTCCAGTACCAGACTGCGCAGCTTTTCTGCCAGTTGAGTACCGCCCGGCTCGCGGGTGAAAACCATCTTTTCAACGCCCATCTGACGCAGAGTGTCAACCACGACATCGCGCGCGGTGGTTTTCCCTGCCCCTTCGAGCCCTTCAATGACGATGTATTTACTGCCCATTTTTTTCCTTAAGTACTTTTAAATAGTCCTGCACTGACCGGTTGTGGCTGGCGAGATTGGTATTGAATGTATGCCCACCTTTACCATCAGCAACAAAATAGAGATAGGGCGTTTTTGCCGGGTGCGCTGCGGCTTTCAATGACGCTTCGCCAGGTGTCGCAATAGGGCCTGGCGGCAGACCACTGATGATATAGGTATTATACGGTGTCGGCGTTTCCAGGTCGGCGCGCGACAATTTACCATTATACCGCGCGCCCATCCCGTAAATCACAGTGGGATCTGTTTGCAGCCGCATCCCAATACGCAGACGGTTGATAAAGACCGATGCGACCTGATCGCGCTCGCTGGCCACCGCGGTCTCTTTCTCGATGATGGATGCCATCGTCACCATCTGGTTTTTATCCTGGTAAGGCAACCCTTCCATACGCCCTTCCCACGCCTGATCAATCGCCCGTACCATTTTTTGGTGCGCACGTTTAAGCAGTGCAACATCCGTCGTATTCGCGGTATACATCCAGGTGTCCGGCCAGAACCAGCCTTCCACCCAGTCCGGATGTTCGAGATCCAGCGCCTGCGCAACCGTCGCGTAGGCATCATCTTTCAGGGTGTGCTTGATATAGGGCGCATCACGCAGTTGCTGCAGATAGTCACTTAGCCGCATGCCCTCAACCAGACGAAGCGGGAACTGCGCCTCTTTGCCGCTTTCCAGCAACTGGAGCATTTCACGCACGGTCATGTCTGGCGAAAAACGATAGGTACCGGCTTTAAAGTGCGATAGATCAGGCTCCACACGCAACAACCACTGGAAGACACGCGGGCGATTAATCACCTTTTCACCATACAGCTGCTCACCCAACGCAAGACGCCCGGTTCCGGCCTCCAGCGTAAAAATGGTGTCCTCTTTAATGAGGAGCTTACTGTCAGCCAACTGACGAACTTTCCATATACCCGCACCAGCCGCAATCACCAGGACCAGCAAAAGGAGAAATACAACGCGCAACATTTTTTTCATGACGATATCGGGTGCTCACAAAGAGGGGCCAGAAATTGGTACAACTCCCGGGAAGTCCAGCTGATGCCATCCCACGCGCGCACGGGAATGACAGGCATTAATGCATTACAGATGATGACTTCATCAGCAGCGTTGAGTGCATCTGGCGACGCATTGATTTCGACAACGCGATACTCGGAAGATGCCAGTTGGCGCAGACAAAATTGCCGCATAATGCCATCTACGCCCGCCTGACCCAGGTCTGGGGTAAACACATCACGGCCTTTACGCCAGAAAATATTCGCGGCACAGCATTCCGTAACCCACCCTTCACTGTCAAGAACCAGCGCCTCGTCACTGTGAGTTTGCTCAAGATAACGGCGGATCAGGACCTGCTCCAGCCGATTCAGATGTTTGAGACCGGCAAGGTGTGGGTTTCGTCCCAGCCTTACAGGACTGAGCGACAGCGTAATGCCCTCTTCCTTCCAGCGTGCGTAATGCGACGGATAAGCGGAAACAGTGAGAATACGCGTCGGATTTTGGCAGTCGGCTCCGCTGTAACCGCGTCCACCGCCGCCACGACTGATGATTGCCTTAAGGACCCCACTCGCCCTTCCCGAAGCAATACGGCGCATTTCATCTTCCAGCGCTTCCCATTGGCTAAAAGGAATAAAGAGCCTGTCACAGGCGAGCCTGAGACGATGCAGATGTTCAGCCAGGAGGCTAATGGTTCCGTTGTCGATACGTGCCGTAGTGAAACAGCCGTCGCCAAATTGAGTCGCTCTGTCATTTGCGGCAAGAGATACCTGCTCGCAACCATTAATCAATAACATAGAGGCTCCTTATGCGTGGCAGAGTAGTGTGGCAGGACACTCTGTGCAGGACAAGCGGAGAAAACTGAAATAAAAAAGGCCCGCAGTGCGGACCTTTTTACAGGCTGGTTGGTAAAAACAGCGTTACGCTCAGACCTTTTTAAAGATCAGGGAGCCGTTAGTACCGCCAAAGCCGAAGGAGTTACACAGCGTGTACTCCAGACCACTCACCTGACGGGCTTCGTGCGGAACGAAATCCAGATCGCAACCCTCAGACGGGTTATCCAGGTTAATGGTCGGCGGAACAGCCTGGTCGCGCAGTGCAAGGATAGAGTAGATAGACTCTACCGCACCCGCCGCACCCAGCAGGTGACCCGTCATGGATTTGGTGGAGCTCACCATAATACGGCTTGCTGCATCACCAAATACGGATTTCACCGCCTGCGCTTCAGCTTTGTCACCCGCCGGGGTCGATGTCCCATGGGCGTTAACATAGCCGATCTGGCCTGGCTCAAGGCCCGCATCACGAATGGCATTGACCATTGCATCAGCAGCGCCAGCGCCGTTTTCCGGCGGAGATGTCATGTGGTAAGCATCGCTGCTCATACCGAAACCGACGATTTCCGCATAAATTTTCGCACCGCGTTTTTTCGCGTGCTCATACTCTTCAAGCATGATAATGCCTGCGCCATCGCCCAGCACAAAACCATCACGATCCTGATCCCACGGACGGCTCGCCGCCTGAGGATTATCGTTGCGTGTCGAAAGCGCGCGTGCCGCGCCAAAGCCACCCACACCGAGCGGGGTGCTCGCTTTTTCCGCGCCGCCGGCAAGCATCGCATCCGCATCGCCATAGGCTATCATACGTGCAGCATGACCAATGTTATGCACACCAGACGTACAGGCTGTGGCAATCGAAATACTTGGGCCGCGGAGGCCAAACATGATGGTCAGGTGACCGGCCACCATATTAACAATCGTCGACGGGACGAAGAACGGGCTGATTTTACGCGGACCACCATTCACTAAAGAACTGTGGTTTTCCTCAATCAGGCCGAGACCACCAATACCGGAACCAATAGCGGCACCGATGCGGGTTGCGTTCTCTTCCGTCACTTCAAGGCCAGAATCCTGCATGGCCTGAACGCCAGCGACAATTCCATATTGAATAAAGTCATCCATCTTGCGCTGTTCTTTACGCGAGATGATGTCTTCACAGTTAAAGTCCTTTACTAAGCCAGCAAATTTCGTTGCGTAGGCGCTAGTATCGAAATGGTCGATCAGGCTGATGCCACTCTGACCGGCAAGGAGAGCTTTCCAGGTAGACTCTACGGTATTGCCGACAGGAGACAACATGCCCAGTCCGGTCACAACTACACGACGCTTAGACACGGTTGTCCTCCAGGGAGGGAAAAAAGATTAAGATTAGGGGGATAAAAGATAAAACTCAGGCGGTCGAGTGACCGCCTGGAGATGTTCACTTACGCCTGGTGACCGTTGATGTAATCAATGGCAGCCTGAACGGTGGTGATTTTCTCAGCTTCTTCGTCCGGAATCTCAGTATCAAACTCTTCTTCCAGAGCCATTACCAGCTCAACGGTGTCAAGAGAATCAGCGCCCAGGTCTTCAACGAAGGAAGCATTGTTGGTAACTTCTTCCTGCTTAACGCCCAGCTGTTCGCCGATAATTTTCTTAACGCGTTCTTCGATAGTGCTCATACTCTTAAATTTCCTATCAAAACTCGCTTTCGCGATGGTTTTCGTAGTGTATAAAATGTTGAAAAATTTGCAACTAAATCCCGGCAGTTCGTACCACGATTTTACGCTATTTTGCGGCCTTTCGCCCTAATAACGCAAATAAATTTAATCGTGGTTAAACCATGTACATTCCGCCGTTGACGTGCAGGGTCTCACCAGTGATGTAACCTGCTTCGTCAGAGGCTAAAAATGCAACCGCACTGGCGATTTCCTGAGCACCGCCAAGGCGACCCGCAGGAACTTGCGCCAGAATACCCGCACGCTGATCGTCAGACAGCGCACGCGTCATGTCCGTTTCAATAAAGCCCGGAGCAACAACGTTCACAGTAATCCCGCGTGAAGCGACTTCTCGCGCCAGCGATTTACTGAAACCAATCAGACCTGCCTTCGCCGCAGCGTAGTTAGCCTGACCAGCATTTCCCATGGTGCCAACCACAGAACCGATAGTGATGATACGACCATGACGCTTTTTCATCATAGCGCGCATCACCGCTTTTGACAGACGGAAAACCGATGACAGGTTGGTTTCGAGAATATCGTTCCACTCGTCATCCTTCATGCGCATTAACAGATTATCGCGCGTGATACCGGCATTATTGACCAGGATATCAACTTCGCCAAACTCGGCACGAATGTTTTCCAGAACAGATTCAATAGATGCAGGATCGGTCACATTCAACATCAGACCTTTGCCGTTTGCACCTAAATACTCACTAATAGCCTGAGCGCCATTTTCACTGGTTGCAGTACCGATAACCTTCGCGCCACGAGCAACAAGGGCTTCCGCGATTGCGCGGCCAATGCCACGGCTCGCGCCGGTAACCAACGCGACTTTTCCTTCAAAACTCATGGTTTTCCTCTTTTATTGCGCAAGTGCCTCTGACAGTGCGGCAGGCTCATTAAGCGCAGACGCTGTCAGGGTATCAACAATACGTTTTGTCAGACCGGTCAGCACTTTACCAGGACCAACTTCATACAGGTGCTCAACGCCCTGTGCTGCCATAAATTCAACGCTTTTAGTCCATTGTACCGGGCTATAAAGCTGACGTACCAGCGCATGACGAATCGCTTCAGGCGATGTTTCGCATTTCACATCAACATTGTTTACCACCGGAACCTGCGGTGCGCTGAAGGTGATTTTTTCTAATTCTGCCGCCAGTTTCTCAGCAGCGGGTTTCATCAGCGCACAGTGGGATGGCACGCTGACCGGCAGCGGCAGGGCGCGCTTCGCGCCAGCAGCTTTACAGGCGGCACCCGCACGATCAACCGCTTCCTTGTGGCCTGCGATAACCACCTGGCCCGGAGAGTTGTAGTTCACCGGCGAAACAACCTGCCCTTGCGCGGATTCTTCGCACGCTTTAGCAATGGATGCATCATCCAGACCGATAATCGCCGCCATGGCGCCAGTCCCTTCCGGTACGGCTTCTTGCATGAATTTGCCACGCAGCTCGACCAGACGAACTGCGTCTGCGAATGGAATAACCCCTGCACAGACCAGCGCAGAGTACTCGCCCAGACTGTGACCAGCCATCAACGCAGGCGTTTTGCCGCCCTGTTGTTGCCACACGCGCCATAAGGCAACGGAAGCCGTCAGCAGCGCAGGCTGTGTCTGCCAGGTTTTATTCAGCTCTTCCGCCGGCCCTTGTTGAACAAGCGCCCACAGATCATAGCCAAGTGCCGCAGAGGCTTCACGGAATGTCTCTTCAACAACCGGGTGACTTGCCGCCATATCAGCCAACATACCCACGGTTTGAGAGCCCTGTCCCGGGAACACAAATGCAAATTGCGTCATGTTTTTATCCTTAATACTAGAAACGAACCAGCGCAGAACCCCAGGTGAAACCACCGCCAAAGGCTTCCAGCAGAATCAATTGACCGCGCTGAATACGTCCGTCGCGAACCGCTTCGTCCAGCGCACAAGGGACAGACGCCGCAGAAGTGTTACCGTGACGATCGAGCGTCACCACAACGTTATCCAGCGACATACCCAGTTTTTTTGCTGTCGCGCTGATAATGCGCAGGTTTGCCTGATGCGGCACCAGCCAGTTCAGCTCACTGCGCTGCAAATTATTCGCTTCGAGGGTTTCATCGACGATGCGAGAAAGCTCAGTCACCGCCACTTTAAAGACTTCGTTTCCTGCCATTGTCAGGAAAATCGGATTCTCTGGATGCACACGATCGGCATTCGGCAGCGTTAACAGTTCGCCGTAACGACCGTCAGCATGCAGATGCGTAGAGATGATACCCGGTTCTTCGGATGCTCCGAGTACAACCGCGCCCGCCCCATCACCAAAAATAATAATGGTGCCGCGATCTTCCGGGTCGCAGGTACGCGCCAGAACGTCTGAACCGATCACCAGCGCATTTTTTACCGCACCCGATTTCACATATTGATCGGCAATGCTAAGCGCATAGGTGAAGCCCGCACAGGCAGCTGCAACATCGAATGCCGGGCAGCCTTTCACGCCCAACATATTCTGCACCTGACATGCGGCGCTAGGAAATGCATGTGTTGCGGAGGTGGTAGCGACAATAATCAGACCAATCTCATCCGCACTGATACCTGCCATCTCCAGGGCGCGCTTTGCCGCTTCAAAGCCCATGGTTGAGACGGTTTCATCTGGCGCAGCGATACGGCGTTCACGAATGCCTGTGCGGGTGACAATCCACTCGTCAGACGTATCCACCATTTTTTCCAGGTCGGCGTTAGTTCGCACTTGTTCAGGCAGATAGCTGCCGGTACCAATAATCTTCGTATACATGTACGCTCAGTCTTTTTCCGGTAACACAGATTCCAGGCGAGCGGCAATTCGTCGGGGAACTTGCCGCTGCACCGCCTGCACTGCCTGTTCAATCGCGACGGTAAACGCTCGCTGATTGGCTGCACCATGACTCTTAATCACCGTGCCGCGCAATCCTAACAGACAGGCGCCATTATACTGGTCGGGGTTGAGGTGACTGAATCGCCTGCTCAGGCTTTTTTGTAACCAACGCTTTAATAAAATCAGCCACCACGACCGTTTTTTTCCTTCGCCCTGAGATTTCAGCAGCGAAAGAAACACTCTGACAACACCTTCCATCGTTTTTAATGTGACGTTTCCCGTAAAACCGTCACAAACCAGTACATCCGTTTTACCGGTGAGTAATTCGTTCGCTTCCAGATAACCAATATAGTTAATCGTCGGAACTGCTTTCAAAATTGCGGCAGCATCACGAATGTTGTCATGGCCTTTGGTCTCTTCTTCACCAATGTTCAGAAGCGCCACACGGGGATTGGCAATCCCCACAACTTCTTCTGCCATCACGGCACCCATGACAGCAAACTGCGCCAGCATCTTACCATCGCAGTCGACGTTGGCACCTAAATCAAGCACCACCGTTTTCCCTTTCTGCTGGTGTGGTAGAACAGTAACCAGCGCGGGACGCTCAATCCCCTCAATGGGTTTGAGCAGCATTTTCGCCAGCCCCATCAGCGCGCCGGTATTACCCGCACTGACACAGGCCTCAGCGCGACCTTCTTTTACAAGCTCCAGCGCCATCCGCATTGAACTGCCGCGACTGTTGCGGACAGCTTGCGAGGGGCGCGCATCGCTGGCAATAACTGACTGTGCGGGAATAACAAGCAAGCGCGAACGTTGCTCAAAATCAGCTTTGGCGAGCAATGGTGTGATAGCGTCGGGATCGCCGACTAAAAGAAGATTAAGATGCGAATTAGAGTTCAGTGCCTGCAAAGCTGCAGGCACTGTCACGGAAGGGCCAAAATCGCCCCCCATGACATCTAACGCCAGGGTTAGACGAGTCAAGGTATCGGTATATCCCCGTTTTCACGGGGAAATCCTCACTAAGTTTGATCACGCTTACGCGTGATTACTTAGTGATTACCTTGCGACCGCGGTAGAAACCGTCGGCGGTAACGTGGTGACGCAGGTGGGTTTCACCAGAGGTTTTGTCTACAGACAGGCTGGTGACTGCGGTCAGCGCGTCATGAGAACGACGCATGCCACGTTTGGAACGGGTTGGTTTATTCTGTTGTACGGCCATGGACCTTACTCCTTAATTACGATTTACCCCCGTTTGAGCGGGGAAAACCTATTACTTACGCTTTAAGCTGGCTAATACGGCAAATGGGTTTGGCTTTTGCGCTTCATCAGGCAGTTCACCAAAGACCATGTCCGCCTCGGACACTTCACAGTGTTCAGAATCATGCACCGGAACTACAGGCAAGGAGAGGATGATTTCATCTTCAACCATTGCAAGCAGATCGATTTCACCGAAGTCGTTAACCTCAATCGGTTCATACGCTTCCGGCAGTGCTTCAGCCTGTTCGTCTGAACGGACAGGACTAAAACAATATGTTGTGTGAACCTGATGGGTAAACGGCTTGCCGCAACGCTGGCATTCGAGGGACACCGTCACCTTCGCATCACCGGTTATAACCGCGAGGCGTTGGTTGTCGATGGCGAACGAAATGGAGCATTCCACATCACTGTCCACACTGACTACAGACTCGGCGACACGCTCAACCTGATTGGGCAGATAGATGCCCTCATAATCAAGGCGTTTCTGAGCCGTGCGAACCGGATCGAGAGTCAGGGGTAATTTTACCTTTTGCATAGGGCGCGCATATTAACTTTGTAACGTCATAGAGTCAAAGAAAAAGGCAGCCTGAGGTTGCCTTTTGCCAATAATTCGCACACATTGCGGCCTACAGTTTAAAATGCCTGTCATGGTTAAGCCATATTTGGTGAAAAAAATATGTCAGATATCGTTCTTGCATCGACATCCCCCTGGCGTCGCGCGCTGTTAGAGAAGCTCGGTCTGGCGTTTGAATGCGCAGCACCACTGACTGACGAAACCCCGTACGCTGGCGAATCCCCACGCCATCTGGTTCTGCGCCTGGCGCAGGAGAAAGCGCAATCTCTGTCCCAACGTTTCCCCCATCACCTGATTATTGGTTCTGATCAAGTGTGCATGCTGGAAGGTGAAATTACCGGCAAACCGCTGACCGAAGAAAATGCCCGTCGGCAATTAACCAGGGCCAGTGGAAATATCGTGACGTTCTATACCGGGCTGGCGTTGTTGAATTCCGCCACGGGCCATTTACAAACTGAGTGCGAACCTTTCGATGTGCATTTTCGCCACTTAAGCCCCCAGGAAATAGAAGACTACGTGCGTAAAGAAAATCCGCTGCATTGCGCGGGAAGCTTTAAGAGTGAAGGTTTGGGTATTGCCTTGTTTGACCGCCTTGAAGGCCGGGATCCAAATACTCTGGTTGGCCTGCCGCTGATCGCGCTGTGCCAGATGCTGCGCCGGGAAGGATGTAACCCGTTATCGCGCTAGTAGCGCTACCGATGGACTGACATTATTTAAGGAACTCCCGGTGGAGAAACGTCACGTATCTCAACAGGCGTCGGCGAGACTGTGGCCGCTGATTGCCCTGGCCAGCCTGATTTTAATGATAACCATGGGGGTACGGCAGACGGTGGGGCTGTTTGTCCACCCTATTGTCCATTCCACCACCATGAGTATTGCCGAAGTCAGTATGGCACTGGCGATAGGCCAACTGATGTGGGGAGCATTTCAGCCGCTTTTTGGCGCGTGGGCAGATAAGCGTGGAGCTTTCAATGTGTTGGTTATCGGCGCTATCCTCATTGCGCTGGGGCAACTTGGCACGCTGTGGGCGTCCTCATTTTTACCACTGACCCTCGCGCAGGGACTGTTAAGCCCGGCTGGTGCTGCCGCGGGGAGCTTTTCGGTATTAATTGGCATTGTTGCGGCTAGATTGCCCTCCGATAAAGGCTCTGTTGCCAGCGGTATGATCAATGCCGGTGGCTCCATGGGACAATTTATCTTCGCTCCGCTGATACAACTGATTGTCAGTTTGCGTGGTGTCGCTGCAGGGCTGGTTTTCCTGGCCCTCGCCGCGCTGTCGACGATAATTCCCTCATGGTTTCTGTGTCGGAAAAGCGAAAAGCCTTCCCCCACGCTGGCTCAACCTGCCCAGTCAGACGACCCGGGTCTTAAACAGCAGATTCGCGCGGCATTTCGCCATCCCAGCTATCTGCTGCTGCACGCAGGTTTTTTGACCTGTGGATTTCACGTGGCCTTTCTCACCACCCATTTGCCGAGTGAAGTCAGCCTGTGCGGGCACGATGCCTCTGTCTCCGCCATTAGCCTTTCGCTGATTGGTCTTTGTAATATCGCAGGCAGTATTTTCGCGGGCTTTCTCGGGAAGCGATTCCCGATGAAATATATCCTCGCCGTGCTATACGCATCTCGTGCAATATTGATTATCGCTTTTTTGTTGTCATCCAAAACGCCGATGGCGTTCTACCTCTTCGCCTGTGCGATAGGCCTGACCTGGCTTGCCACTGTGCCACCAACGGCAGGAATTGTGGGAAAGTTATTCGGTACCCGTTATCTGGCGACCCTGTTTGGCTTTACCTTATTTTCACATCAGGTCGGCGCTTTCTTTGGCGCATGGCTGGGGGGGCTGGCCATGGAATACGCGGGGAATCTCGACTGGGTATGGTATGCAGATATCGCACTGGCTCTACTGGCAGCGCTGATCAACCTGCCGATTCAGGAAAAGAATACCGCGGTGCCGCTTAAACCGACCCGCATAACATAAAAAGAAAGGCGGTCATGCTGACCGCCCTTGCTTATGCTTTCTGGTTACGCAGCACTTGCAGACAACGCCTGAGCTGCTCATCTAACGGCGCTTCGATACGCAGGGTTTCGCCAGTATTGGGGTGAGTAAATTTCAACGCTGCGGCATGCAGGAACAATCGGGTTAACCCGGTGCCTGCCAGTTGTTTATCAAACTCACGGTCACCATAGCGATCGTCAAAGGCAATGGGGTGGCCCGCATATTGGGTATGAACGCGAATTTGATGCGTACGCCCGGTCACCGGGCTACAACGCACCAGCGTCGCAAACTCATAACGCTCTTCCACTTTAAAACGGGTTTCCGACGGTTTGCCTTCCTGGTTCACACGTACGATACGCTCACCGCTTTGGAGAATATTTTTCAATAGCGGCGCCTGCACCACTTTAACGTGGGACTGCCACTGACCGCGTACCAGCGCCAGATAATCTTTCTGCATGCCCTTTTCGCGCAGTTGCTCGTGCAGCGAACGCAGCGCAGAACGTTTCTTGGCGACCAGCAGCACGCCGGAGGTATCGCGATCCAGACGGTGCACCAGTTCCAGAAAACGCGCTTCCGGGCGCAATACGCGCAGCCCTTCAATGACGCCGAAACTCAACCCGCTGCCGCCGTGCACCGCGGTGCCGGAAGGTTTATTCAGCACAAGGATATGGTCATCTTCATACAGAATAACGTCACTGAGCGCGGCGACTTTTTGCAGGTGCGGCGAAACCGCCTCCTCTTCCCGTTCCGCAACGCGGACAGGTGGAATGCGCACTTCATCGCCAGCTTCAAGCTTATATTCCGGCTTCACGCGTTTTTTATTCACGCGAACTTCGCCTTTACGCAAGATGCGGTAAATCATACTTTTTGGCACGCCTTTCAGTTGGGTGCGCAAAAAGTTATCAATGCGTTGCCCCGCTTCGTCATCGGCGATAGCAACAATTTTTACGGAAGGAGTCTCAGTTTTCATGGGAGGCGATTCTAAATAGCGTCGATGAATAGCGCCACTCATTTTTATATGCTTATATTTACTTTTGATCCTGGTCTGCTTCGTTCTACACAGACGTTTTGGCGGTTATTAAACCAATCGTCAGGCAAAAGTGAAAAAACTGTGAGTAACCGGGTGATAAAAGGTAAAAGTCAGCTTGCTATAACAGGGTTCGCAAGGAATAATGTTGCAGTTTTCCGCGTTGGATCTTGTTCTAACAAGCAATTGTGCGGAATGACCAGTTTTGCCTGTCCGACCATACACGCAGCAATGGCGTAAGACGTATTGGACTTTCAGGCAGTTAGCGGGCTGCGGGTTGCAGTCCTTACCGGTAGATGGAATCTTCTCTGGAGAGTTTTTCCCAGGCTGTTCCCCTGATAATTGCGCTGTGTTTTCCACAGGAAATACAGGCAACCGACACACTGCGCCTCTTAAGCGTGCGACAACCGTGAGGTTGGCGGCGTGAACAGACACGAGGCCATCGGTTCTCCCCCGGAAAGGCGTCATCATGCCCGCAGCTTAGTCGTCAATGTAAGAATAATGAGTAAGTTACGATGAAAAGAATGTTAATCAACGCAACTCAGCAAGAAGAGTTGCGTGTCGCCCTTGTTGATGGGCAGCGTCTGTACGATCTGGATATTGAAAGTCCTGGACACGAGCAGAAAAAAGCGAACATCTACAAAGGTAAAATCACCCGTATTGAACCGAGCCTGGAAGCTGCATTTGTTGATTACGGTGCTGAACGTCACGGTTTCCTTCCCCTCAAAGAAATTGCCCGCGAATACTTCCCTGCCAATTACAACTCTCATGGCCGTCCGAACATCAAAGATGTGTTGCGCGAAGGTCAGGAAGTTATTGTCCAGATTGATAAAGAAGAACGCGGCAACAAAGGTGCTGCGCTGACCACCTTTATTAGCCTGGCAGGCAGCTATCTGGTACTGATGCCGAACAATCCGCGCGCGGGCGGCATTTCTCGTCGTATTGAAGGCGATGATCGTACCGAACTGAAAGAAGCGCTGGCCAGTCTCGAATTGCCTGATGGCATGGGTCTGATTGTTCGCACTGCCGGTGTGGGTAAATCTGCCGATGCCCTGCAGTGGGATCTTAGTTTCCGTCTCAAACACTGGGAAGCGATTCAGAAGGCCGCTGAAAACCGCCCTGCTCCGTTCCTGATTCACCAGGAAAGTAACGTCATTGTTCGTGCTTTCCGTGATTATCTGCGTCAGGACATTGGCGAAATCCTTATCGATAATCCGAAAGTGCTTGAGCTGGCTCGCCAGCATATCTCGGCGCTGGGTCGTCCGGATTTCAGCAGTAAAATTAAGCTCTACACCGGTGAAATTCCGCTGTTCAGCCACTACCAAATTGAATCGCAGATTGAATCCGCTTTCCAGCGTGAAGTCCGTCTGCCGTCTGGCGGTTCTATCGTTATCGACAGTACCGAAGCGTTGACCGCCATCGACATCAACTCCGCACGTGCAACCCGCGGTGGTGATATCGAAGAAACCGCCTTCAACACTAACCTGGAAGCAGCCGACGAAATTGCACGTCAACTACGTCTGCGTGACCTTGGCGGTCTGATCGTGATCGACTTTATCGATATGACGCCGGTACGCCATCAGCGTGCGGTGGAGAACCGTCTGCGCGAAGCCGTTCGTCAGGACCGGGCGCGTATTCAAATCAGCCATATTTCTCGCTTCGGCCTGCTGGAGATGTCCCGTCAGCGTCTGAGCCCGTCACTGGGCGAGTCCAGTCACCATGTGTGCCCGCGCTGTAGCGGCACCGGGACTATCCGTGACAACGAATCCCTTTCACTTTCTATTCTGCGTCTCATTGAAGAAGAAGCGCTGAAAGAGAATACGCAGGAAGTGCATGCCATTGTTCCAGTGCCGATTGCTTCGTATCTGTTGAACGAAAAACGCACCGCCGTAAGCGCTATTGAAACCCGTCAGGGTGGCGTGCGTTGCGTGATCGTACCGAACGATCAGATGGAAACACCGCACTACTCCGTTCTGCGCGTACGTAAAGGCGAAGAGACCACCACCCTCAGCTACATGCTGCCGAAGCTGCATGAAGAAGAGATGGCCATGCCGTCAGATGAAGAGTCTGCTGAGCGTAAACGCCCTGAGCAGCCTGCGCTGGCGACCTTCGTCATGCCGGATGTTCCGCCTGCGCCTACCGCTCCGGAAGCGCCTGTATCGAAACCGCAACCGGCTGTCAGCAGCGCGCCTGCTGTTGCAGCACCTGCTGCGCCGGGTCTTCTGAGTCGTTTCTTCTCCGCCCTGAAAAATATGTTTGCGGGTGGTGAAACTGCCGCGCCAGCGGACGTTAAAGAAGAGAAGACAGAAGAGAAGCAGGAGCGCCAGCAAGATCGCCGTAAATCGCGTCAGGGCAACCGCCGCGATCGCAACGAACGCCGTGAGCCGCGTGCAGAAGGAGGTGAAGGTCGTGAGAACAACCGCGATGAAAACCGCCGCAACCGCCGTGAGAAACCGCAGCAAAATACCGAAGCGCGTGAAGCTCGCCAGCCAGTTCCGGTAGCCGCGGAAGAGACGGAAAAAACGAAACAGCGTGATGAGCAGCAACCTTCCCGCCGCGAGCGTAATCGCCGTCGTAATAGCGACGAAAAACGCCAGCCGCAGCAGGACGTAAAAGCGCTGAACCGTGAAGAACAGCCTGAGCAGGAAACCGAACAGGAAGAGCGCGTTCAGGTGATGCCGCGTCGTAAGCAGCGTCAGTTGAACCAAAAAATCCGTATCAATGATGCTCAGACAAACGCCAGTGAAGAGGGTGTTGTTGCAGCCGAACCGAAAACCACGGAAGCGTCTGCGCAACGTACCGATCTGGCGAAACTGGATCTGCCTGCGGTCGTTGAAAACACCGCTGAGCAGGAAGAAACCGTAGAAAATCGCGATACCGCAGGCATGCCGCGTCGTTCTCGCCGTTCACCGCGTCATCTGCGTGTAAGCGGTCAGCGTCGTCGCCGTTACCGTGATGAGCGTTACCCGACCCAGTCCGCCATGCCGCTGGAGATTGCCTGTGCTTCGCCTGAGATGGCGTCCGGTAAAGTCTGGATTCGCTACCCGGTTGCCCGTCCTCAGGACGAGGTGCAAGAAGTACCGGCGGTTGAGCAGCAAAACAATGCCGTCGCTAATGATGTCGCGCCAGCAATTGCCGAGGCTGAACAGGTTGTCTTAGCCGCACAGCAAGAACAACAGCCCGTCGTGGCTGAGGCGCAGGTACATGGCGAAGAAGTGGTTGAAGTCGCACCGCAGGCGCCGGTTGTCGAACCAGAACCTGTTGTGGTTGACACCACGCATCCGGAAGTGATTGAAACTCCGGTTGAAGCGCAGCCTGAACTGATCGCAGAACAAGATCGTCCGGTCGCCGAAGAAGTGGCGCAGGCCGCTGAACCTGCTGATATCACGCCAGTAGTTGAAGAAGCGGCGCAGGCCCCTGAACCTGCTGATATCACACCAGTGGTTGAGGAAGCGGCACCGGTTACGGAGCAACCGCACGCGGCAGTTGAAGACAAACAGCCAGAAGCTTTCCCGGTAGCGCCGGTTGTTGAAGCTACTGCGCCGCTCACTGCAGCACCTGTTGCAGCCGGCGAGGCCAACCATGCCACTGCGCCGATGACCAAAGCACCCGCGCCTGCCTATGTGCCAGAAGCGCCGCGTCACAGTGACTGGGTCCGTCCGCAGTTCAACTTTGATGGCAAAGGCTCAGCAGGCGGTCACAGCGCCACGCATACGGCAACTGCGCCGGCCACACGCCCGAACGCAGCAGAATAAGCACTTTGCTGATAAAAAGCCGACCTCCGGGTCGGCTTTTTTATGCTTTCAGCGCAGGCTGTTGCATACCGCTCAGGCCCGGCATCACCTCGCGCATCAGCTGGAGAAACATCCGCAAACGTGCCGGATAATAACGCGCCCACGGGTAGACCAGATGCACAGGTAACGGTGGAATCTGCCACTCGGGCAGTAAAACGACCAGTCTGCCTTGTTCAATATCCTGTTGCACCGTCCAGCTTGAGACAATGGCCACACCCAGCCCCGTCAACGCCGTATTACGCGTCACATATAAACTGTCGGTATAGAGCCTGGGAGCGATGATGACGTGTTCTGTTTCACCGCTGAGCGCGTTTGTGAGCGCTACGTTATGCTGATAGAAGGTGCTTAATGCAATCCACGGTAATGCGCTAAGATCCTGCGGCCTGCGGATTTCCGCAAATCGGGCCAGCAGCGTCGGCGATGCGACGATGCAACGCGGAACTTCGGCAAGCAGGACGGAAACGGTCGCCGGGTCCACCTCTGCCCCGACACGAATCGCGCAATCAATGTTGTCGCTGAGAAAGTTGACGACCTTATCGTTCAGCATCCATTGCACAGAAAGTTGAGGATAACGCTCGAGAAAATGTGTCAGCGGAGCCAGCAGTTGCTCCTGGCCGAAGGCGTGAGGCGCCCGTACGCGGAGCATCCCGACGGGCTCGTCTTCTGTCTGGCTCAGTTCGTCTTCCAGCGCAAGCCAGGAATCAATCACGCGTCTCGCATGTTGATAGCAGCGCTCACCATCGTCGGTAAGTTTCATCGCATGGGTGGTGCGAAGAACCAGTTTGACCCCAAGCATGGTTTCCAGCGACTGCAAACGACGACTTACCGTGGCCTGAGTGGTATTGAGTTGACGCGCCGCGGCCGATAACGACCCCGCTTCAACAATGCGCACCAGCGTGCGCATTAAATCGACGCGGTCTATACGTTCTGTACGCTGCATTTAAATTCTCACTATACGTTTCACGTATAACCGTTTTACCACTCCGCTGGCTACCGCGTCACGCTGGATTCGTCAAAAATAGATTCACACCAACTATGAATATGTTTGAGGAAAAGTTATGAACCGTCATTCTCAATCGATAAACCCGGCACAGTGGATTATCTTTGCGCTGGCGCTGGGGGCGGGTTTCAGCGTCGCTGCGATTTATTATGCACAACCCTTATTACCGCTGATGGGCAGCGACCTGCATTTAACCGTTAACGGAATGGGGCTGGTCCCAACGCTAACGCAGGCAGGCTACGCGCTGGGCATCCTCTTTTTATTGCCGCTGGGTGACCGTTACGATCGTCGCCATCTTATTCTGGCTAAAAGCGCGGCACTGGCCTTACTGCTCCTGACCTGTAGCCTGATGACACAATTACCCGGGTTATTGCTGATCAGTCTGTTGATAGGGATGGCGGCAACCATGGCGCAGGATATCGTTCCTGCCGCCGCCATCCTTGCGCCTGAGGGTAAGCAGGGGAAAACTGTCGGTACCGTGATGACCGGCTTACTGCTGGGTATTTTACTTTCTCGTACCGTAAGCGGCGTTGTCGGCGCAGCCTTTGGCTGGCGCATTATGTTCCAGCTTGCGGCGGTCAGCATTGCCTTTATCGCCGCGCTGATGTGGTTTGTATTGCCGCGTTTCGCCGCGCATTCAACGCTGAGTTATCCGGCGCTAATGAAAACGATGGCGCACCTTTGGCAACGTTACCCTGCCCTACGCCGTGCTGCGTTTGCGCAGGGCTTTTTATCCATTGCGTTTAGCGCTTTCTGGTCAACGCTCGCCGTTATGCTGCTGGAAAAATATCATCTCGGAAGCGCAGTCGCAGGTATGTTTGGTATTGCAGGCGCAGCAGGCGCCCTGGCGGCGCCATTAGCCGGCGGGCTGGCAGATAAAGTCGGCGCCGAAAAAGTGACCCAACTGGGTGCGGCGCTGGTCACTTTCTCTTTTGCTCTAATGTTCGCACTGCCGGTATTGCCACCGCATGGTCAACTGGCACTGATAGCATTGTCCGCGGTTGGTTTTGATCTGGGCTTACAATCCAGTCTCGTGGCACACCAGAATCTGGTCTATGGCCTGGAGCCAAAGGCGCGCGGCAGACTGAATGCGCTGCTGTTTACCGTCGTGTTCATTGGCATGGCGTTGGGTTCTGCGCTGGGTAGTAAGATCTACACTATCGCCGCCTGGCCTGGCGTGGTGGCGCTGGCAACGTTGACAGGCGCAGTCGCTCTGGTGATCCGTTTAGTGGATAGCCGCCGTCTTGCGGCAGAATCGCGGAATATCGGATAAAAAAAAGGCCCGCACCGGATACCGGTGCAGGCACACAGAACATGTTCCAGTTTCCAGACATGTTCTAAAGCGAAGATTACTTATTGAGCTGGAACAGCGACATGCCTTGCATGTCGCTAAATGCTTTATAGGATGCCTGCAATGCCGTCTGCTGCATGGTGTAAGACGATATTACCGAGTTCCAGTCTACGTCGACGAGATCGCTCATCTGCGTTTTCAGCGCAAGTGAACGGTCATCACCCAATTCATCGAGATTGGTCAGTTCTTGTAACTGTGTGCCCAGCTGCGCACGAACGGTAGATACGTTGTTCAGCGAGTTAGTCAGGCCA
The DNA here is from genome assembly GCA_901456055.1 of Phytobacter ursingii. Taxonomy (GTDB): domain Bacteria; phylum Pseudomonadota; class Gammaproteobacteria; order Enterobacterales; family Enterobacteriaceae; genus Phytobacter; species Phytobacter ursingii. The sequence continues at coordinate 349,884 of CABDWT010000016.1, read as the reverse complement.
CGGTTGGCTTTATCCAGTGCTGCCTGTGAAACAGCCTGCGCGGCCTCGTCACCCGAAACCGGAACTTTCAGCGCCGCAATCGCGTCATCTAACATACTGAACACATTGGTTTGCGAAGCGCCGCCACCAGGTTCCGGAATAGCATTACTGGTAATACTATTGAAAACCTGGTCACCCGTATGGGCTATCACCATGCTACGGGACGCGTCCACCTGCTGAGTGATGGCAACACTGCCGCCATTATAAGCACCCGATGCATCAAACGGGGGGGTATCGGTTTTATAACCGCCAAAAATATAGCGACCGTTACCATCCGTGCTGTTTGCCAGGTTAAGCAATTGATCGCGGACACCCTGTAGCTCCGTCGCCATAGATGCGCGGTCGTCGTCGCTCAATGTGCCATTCGCCGCCGCAACCAGGGAGGTATGCGCCGACGTCACGGCAGTGGTCACCTGTGACAGCACGTTTTCTTCCAGCGAGACTTTTTGGGTAGCGAAAGTACGCGCGGTTTTATACTGTTCGTTCTGCTGTTGCGCCTGCGAAACCACGACAGCCTGGGAGGCGGCAATCGGATCGTCAGAAGGCTTGTTCACGCGCTGACCTGTCGACATTTGCAGGCCATAATCCATCCACTTAGTCTGTGAATTGGTGATACCGCGCATGTTTTGTTCATACATCATCTGAGTACTAATACGCATCTCTTACCCCTTACTTAGCGTACGTTCAGTATCGCATCGAACAGCGTGTTTGCCGTCTGCAACACCTGCGCGTTTGCGAGATAATATTGCTGGTAACGCTGCAAGTTACCGTACTCTTCGTCGAGGTTGACCCCTGAAATCGATTGCTGCTGGTCAGAAAGCTGCGTAACCACATTCGCCTGCGTAGTACTGCTGGTTTTCAGCGTTGACGTGGTCGTACCGACATAGCTGATCATTGACGCATACGCATCGTTAAAACTTTTGGTATTGCCAATGACTTTGCTGTTTTGCAGATTTAACAGCGCCTGACCATTGGTGTTGTCGCTTTTACCTGATGTCGCGCTGGACGCCATGGCAATTTTCGACTCATCGGTGATGGCAACGCTCATGTTGGTAATCGCGTTCACGACCGGTTTCACTGTAAAACTGTCGTTTTTGTTCGCTGTGCCGGAAACACTGATAGTCAGACCGTCAAAACTGAGGTTGCCGCTGGCGTCAGGCGCGACGGCGAACGCCGTGTTATCCGCCAGTCGGGTCACATTCCAGCCAGTATCAGTTTTGATCAGTTTGTAATCCGTCGCCTGCACCTGGGTGCGGTCACTGATTGTTGCTGTCAGCGCGCCAGTGCCGGTGTTTTTCGCATTACTCAGGGTTGCCGGCGTGCCAATCGTGAAGAAGTCAGTACCAGGATCACCATCGATATCATAGCCTTGTTTATGCTGCGCATTGAATGCGTCGGCGAACGCATAAGCCAGTTGGCCCAGCGTGTTGCGAGTCTTATCCAGATCCTGAGAGCGGAAGGTCAACACGCCCCCCAGCGAACCGGTCGTCAGCAGTTTCTCCGGAATTTCAATGTTCCCTGCTGTCGGGTCAACATAAGCAACCGTGGTACGGGAAGGATCATCACTGGATGCCACCGCTGCCAGCTGCCGGGATGTACTGCCCTGAACCAGCGTGTAGCCATTGGCCATTGTGATGTTAAAAGTACTGTTGTCCTGGACACTGACTTCAACACCCACAATGCCGTTCAGCTCACTCACCAGTTGGTCGCGCTGATCCAGCAAGTCGTTCGGCGATGCGCCACCGCCTACTGCCGTCAGACGTGAAATTTGGTCGTTCAGATTAGCGATTTGGCTGGTGTAGTTATTAATCTGGTCGACGCTTGATGAGATCGCGGTATTGACCTGTTTGTCCTGATCGCGCAGGTACTGATCGGCCACTTTAAATTGGTTAACCAGACCGTCAGCTTTACCCAGTACGCTCTGGCGGGATGATGAATCCTCGGCGTTACTGACCAGCGTCTGAACGCTGGAGAAGAAACCTTGCAACGCGGTGGCCAGAGTATTGGTTGAACCCGACAGCATGTTATCAATTTTTGACATCTGGTTATAACGGGTCGTCAGGCTGCTGCTCTGCGTATTCGCTGCGCGTAACTGGTTGGTGATAAAAGAATCATATTCACGTTGCACGCCAGTGACTAACGCACCGTTGCCAATCCATCCACCAGCACCCAGTGTGCTATTCGCCGCATTCAGGACTGTTGTCTGGCGGGTATAGCCCGTCACGTTATAACTTGAAATGTTATTACTGGTGGTATTAAGCGCCGCCTGGGCTGCGTTGAGCCCACTCATTGCGGTATTAATCAAGTTGGCCATTGAGGTTCCTTATAAACTTTGAGACATAAGTCCTGCTAACGATTATCGGCAACCCGGAGCTGAACTTGAGTCATTTCAGAACAGATTTTCAATATCATTGCTGTAGGCTTTGCTGACCTTCTCGCCCATAGACTTAAGCTGCTGAATCATACTCGTCAGTTTCTGCGCATATTTCGGATCGGTGGCATAACCCGCATTCTGCAGCGCTTGTGCGCCTTGTTCCGGCGTTGCCGCTGTCGTTACCGCCGCATACCGCGGATTACGACTGAGCATGCTGACATAGTCAGAGAGCGCTTCCAGATAAGAACTGTAAACACGGAACCTGGCTTTGACCTTTTTGGCTTCGCCATTTTCATATTCTGTGGTGGTGATTTCGGTGGTCGGCCCTTTCCAGCTGGGCGTCGCCTTCACGCCGAAGATATTAAAGCTCGGAGCGCCGTTTTCACGGGTAATTTGTCGCTGGCCCCAACCGGATTCCAGTGCGGCCTGCGCCAGGATCAGGTGGTGCGGCACCCCGCTTTGTTCACTGGCAAGTCGGGCAGGCAGAGAGAGTTGAGCCAGGAAGTCTTTACTATCGCCGCTCAGCGGCTCGTCATTATTTTCCGGCGCTTTCGGCAACGCTTTGCGCACCATTTGCGTTATCGCCTGACTTTGATAGGTATTGATGGTTTCGAGGTCGAACTTCATCGGCACCTGCTGCATCTGGTCACCCGGCGCCACCGGCGCCTGCCCGCCGGACATCTGCTGAACCATCATATCTGCCAGACCAAGCCCTTTGCCGGCCGTCATCTGCTGAGCAATCTGCTGGTCATATAAGCTGGTGTACATCCGCGTGGAATCGCTGCTGAAAATGCCGTCTTTTGGCAGGGCCTCGCGCATGCTTTTGAGCATCATTTGCACGAACATCCCTTCAACCTGACGCGCCACAGGCCGCAGGTTCGTCTGCGGGTCCTGTCCGGCCTTGGTTTTCAGATCATTAAGCGATTGCGCGTCCCATGCCGCGCTCGCCATCAAACGGCTGTCAGTCAGCATTAGATGATCTCCAGCTTAGCCCGCAGGCAGCCTGCGCTCTGCATTGACTGCAGAATCGACATCAGATCAATGGGAGTCGCACCCAGCGCATTCAATGCGCGTACCACGCTGTTCAGGTTAGCGCTGGAGCGAATGCTCTGCAGGGAGCCGCCACTCTGACGCAGGTCAATCTGTGTCTGCGGCGTGACCACTGTCTGGCCACCGCCAAACGGCGTGTTCGGCTGGCTGACATTAGCAGACTGGTTGACCGTGACAGAGAGGTTCCCTTGTGCAACGGCGCAGTTATCCAGCGTCACCTCGCGGTTCATAACAACAGAACCGGTGCGAGAGTTAATCACAATTTTAGCGTCCTGCGGCGCGGCCCCGACTTCCAGGTTCTGGATGTCCGCCAGCATGCGCACCTGCGAACTGCCGCCTTGCGGCACACGGACCTGTACCGTACGGGCATCCAGCGCAGTTGCGCCACCCATGCCACGACGGTTGATGGTGTCAGCTATCTGCTGCGCCATCGTGAAGTCGTCCTGATTCAGTTGCAGGTTAATGGTGTTGCCATTACCAAACTGGGAAGGCAATTCGCGCTCAATCACGGCCCCGCCGGTGATACGCCCACCATTAAGTTGGTTAACCGCCACGCTGCTGCCGCCCGCAGCGGCACCTGCGCCACCAACCAGAATATTCCCCTGCGCCAGCGCGTATACCTGGCTGTCTACCCCTTTGAGCGGAGTCATCAGCAACGTACCGCCACGCAGGCTTTTAGCGTTACCCATAGAGGAGACCACCACATCAATGGTCTGCCCCTGACGGCCAAACGCCGGGAGCTGGGCGGTGACCATGACCGCCGCAACGTTTTTGAGCTGCATGTTGGTACCCGCCGGGACGGTGATGCCCATCTGCGACAACATGTTATTCAGGCTCTGGGTCGTGAATGGCGTCTGGGTGGTTTGGTCACCCGTGCCGTCAAGACCAACCACTAAGCCATAACCAATTAAGGAGTTTTCACGTACGCCCTGTACACTGGTGAGGTCCCGGATGCGGTCGGCCTGGGCGATGAACGCCACCAGCACCAACGCTATTCCAGCCAGAAATCTAAACATAATTCACCCCGGTTACATCGGCGATAAGTTAAGGAAGAAACGCTGCAGCCAGCCCATATTCTGCGCTTCGTTGATGTAGCCGTTGCCGACGTACTCGATGCGCGCGTCCGCCACCTGCGTGGACGGAACAGTATTGCTGCCGCTGATGGTGCGTGGGTTCACAACACCTGAGAAGCGGATAAATTCAGTGCCCTGGTTAATGGCGATCTGTTTTTCACCCACTACATGTAAATTGCCGTTAATCAGCACCTGGTCGACCGTGACGGTCAACGTGCCGCTAAATGTATTGCTGGCGTTGGCGCCGCCTTTCCCGTTGAACGAGTTGCTGCCTTCGCTTGTCAGATCTGCGCGCGAATTGCCGAACAAGCCTTCCAGGTAGCGTGGCGTCGTATCCATAGAGAAGCTGCTTTTGCCATCGCGGCTGGCGTTCGCTGATGAACTCTTACTGGCGCTCACGTTTTCTTGCAGCACCAGCGTCAATGTATCCCCGACGTTACGCGGACGGCGGTCTTCAAACAGCGGCTGGTAGCCGTAGTTGATAGGCTGCGCAGTCTGGTAAATAGAGCCATTGACGACCGGAACGGGTCCCGGCATCGGTTGAGCGGTCGTTGCGCCCTGCACCAGCGGTGTTGAGGGAACCCAGGCACATCCGTTCAACATCAGTGCCAGTAAAGCTAACAGGGGGTAGCGGCCCGCGGCGTTTTTTTGCATTACATTCATCTTCGAAATCAGGGTTCCGGTGCAGCCTGCGCCGCACCGGATAACGCCTTAGAGTTGCGACAGTTTTTGCAGCATCTGATCGGTGGTCGATACCGCTTTGCTGTTAATTTCATAAGCGCGCTGAACCTGGATCATGTTCACCAGTTCTTCTGCCACGTTTACGTTCGAGGTTTCCACATACCCCTGATATAGCAGACCTGCCCCGTTCAGCCCCGGCGTCGTGGTATTCGGCGTGCCGGAAGACTGCGTTTCGAGGTACAGGTTTTCACCGATACTTTCCAGACCGGTGTCGTTCATAAAGGTTGTCAGGTTAAGCTGCCCCACCTGCACAGGCGCTGTCGCACCCTGCTGCGTGGCGCTGACCACACCGTCACGACCAATGGTAATGCTCAGAGTGTTAGCCGGAATGGTAATAGCCGGCTGAACCTGGAAGCCGCCCGACGTTACCAGTTGGCCATTCTGGTCAACCTGGAATGAACCGTCACGGGTATAGGCAGAGGTGCCGTCCGGCAGCAGGACCTGGAAAAAGCCCTCACCTTTGATGGCCACATCTTTACTGTTGTTCGTCTGGGAGAGGTTGCCCTGACTGTGCAGACGTTCGGTGGCCACAGGGCGAACACCAGTACCAATCTGCAGGCCAGAAGGCAGCGTTGTCTGTTCAGAAGATTGCGCGCCAGGCTGACGAATCGTCTGGTAAAGCAAATCTTCAAATACCGCGCGCTGACGCTTGAAACCATTGGTGCTGACGTTCGCCAGGTTGTTGGCGATAACGTCCATATTGGTTTGCTGGGCGTCGAGGCCGGTTTTAGCGATCCATAATGAACCTATCATAGGAAATCCTGTTTATTAGCTCATGGACAGTAACTGGTTGGCACGCTGCGCATTCTCATCAACGTTACCAATGACTTTCATTTGCATTTCAAAGCGGCGGGCGCTGGCAATCATATCGGCCATCGCTGCCATAGGTTTGACGTTACTGCCTTCCAGCACACCTGACATCACGCGAATGTTCGGGTCCGGCTGTAACGTCTGACCACGTGTAGCCTGCGCACTTTGGCTGACGCGGAAAAGACCGTCATCGCCGCGGACCACTTCACTGCCGTTGGCTTTCACCAGTTTCAGTTTGCCAACCGGAGAGACCGTGTTCGGCGGATCACCCGCAGTCAGCGCAGAAATGGTGCCATCCGCAGCAATGGTGACCTGCGAACCTTCCGGTACGGCAATGGGTCCGCTCTCACCCATTACCGGATGTCCCTGGATGGTCAGTTGCCCGGTCGGCGTCACCTGAATGTTACCGTTACGGGTATACCCTTCGGAACCATCCGCGCTCTGCACTGCCAGCCAGCCGTCCTGTTGCAGAGCAACATCCAGCGGGCGTGACGTATAGTTCAGGTCGCCTGCCGTCATATCGGCGCCAGGTGTGGTCTCAGCGACCAGTGTACGGGTCGGCAGCGACAGCCCTTCTACCGGAACCGCACGCAACGCACTAAGCTGCGCACGGAAGCCAGGCGTTGACGCGTTGGCCAGGTTGCTGGCGGTGACAGACTGCTGGTTCAGCGTCTGACTTGCCGCACCCATCGCTGTGTATATTGCGTGATCCATTAGACCATCCCGTCAGCCGATTAACGCAGGTTAACCAGCGTGTTAAGGATCTGATCCTGGGTTTTGATGGTCTGCGCGTTCGACTGATAGTTACGCTGCGCGACAATCATATTGACCAGTTCTTTACTCAGATCCACGTTAGAAGCTTCGAGTGCGCCATTGGTCAGCGAACCGAAGTTACCGGTACCCGCCGTGCCCAGCAGCGCAACGCCGGATGCGTTAGTGGCAGACCATACGTTATTACCCTCAGATTTCAGGCCTTCGTTGTTGGCGAAGTTTGCCAGAACAATCTGACCCAATACCTGTTTCTGTTCATTGGAGTAGGAACCCACGATGGTACCGTCATCGTTAATGGTGTAGCTCACCATCGAACCCGGCTTGTAGCCGTTCTGCGAGGTGCTCACGACAGCGCTGGTGGTGTTCTGCTGCATGGAGTTCAGGAAACTCAGGGAGAATGTCGCTGGCGTCGCGCCGCTAAGTGTACCGGAAGTGACAGTAATGGCCGGATTCGTATTCGCCGTCGTGGACAAGTCATAGTTACCCGTCGTGGTATTCAGGGTGTAGTTATATACACCTTGCAGGCTACCGTTCTGGTTAAAGACCATCTGCGCCGCTTTGGTCGCCGTAGAACCCGTTACGCTGGAATCCTGGGTGTAGACATCCCATGTATTGTCTGCTGATTTGACATAAAACACATTCATGTCATGGGCGTTACCCTGGCTGTCGTAAACGGTGAGCGGCCCTTTTAAGTTGTAGCTGTCAGCGTTAGTCGGGTCGAACGTTGTCACTGTCGGCGTCTTGGAAGACGAGTTCAGGTTAACGGGCATCGTGGCCGTCGTCGTGATTTGTGCTGACATCAGCGTCGACGAGACAGTAAGCGGCGTTGGGTTAGCACCCGTCTGAATAGTCGGAGGGGTACCGCTTGCCGGAAAACCTGTAACTTGCAGACCCTCCATGTTCACGAGGTTGCGGTTTTCATCCAGTGTGAACTGACCGTTACGGCTGTAATAAACAGAACCGTTGGTATCAACGAGGCGGAAGAAGCCATTCTGGCTAATCGCAACATCCAGGCCACGTCCGGTATTGGTGGTGGTGCCGTCATTAAAATCCTGGGTAACGCCGGCGACTTTAACGCCCAGACCTACTTTAGATCCCGCGAACATATCGGCGAAGGACGCAGTACTGGATTTAAAGCCATACGTAGCGGAGTTGGCGATGTTGTTACCAATAAGATCGAGGTTGGTGGCCGCAGCATTCAGACCGCTGACCGCTTGTGAAAAGGCCATGACTTACTCCTGATAAGTGTTAAGGCTTAAATAATCTGCCGAACTTCGTTGAGCGTAGTGGTGCCGTAGGTACCCAAATCTAACTTGTTGCCTGAATCCGACAGCGTTACACCCTGAACCAGAGCGTATTGCAGCGGCTGAGCAACCAGTTGCGTAGTGCCTGAACTGGCGGCGATAGAAACTTTATAAGAACCGTCGGGGGCGGTAGTGCCGTCTGAAAGCTTCCCATCCCAACTAAAGGTGTGGACACCCGCGGTCAGCGGCCCCAGGTTAACGGTCTGAACGACGGTGCCGTCTTTACTGGTGATGGTCGCGGTTGCTTTGTCCGCAGCCTGGGTCAATTCAACGCCAAACGGCGTTGTGGTTGAGTTACCGGCCAGAACCGTTGTGCCTTCAATCATCACGCCATGGCCCACCAGGTTGCTCGCCTGCAGCGCCTGGCTGCTGTCGATCTGACCGGAGATAGAGCCCAGCGTGGTATTCAGTTTTTCAATCCCGTTCAGCGTACTGATCTGCGCAAGCTGCGAGGTCAGCTCATTGTTCTGAAGCGGGTTGGTCGGGTCCTGGTTTTTTAACTGTGCGACTAACAGGGTCAGGAAGCTGCTCTGTAGATCTGACGCGCTACTCGTGGTCAGCGGAGACGAGCTGCTACTGCTGCTGGTGGAGCTGACACTGTTGCTGGATGTGTCGTTCACATTTACGGCGATAGACATTTATGTCTCCTTTTACTGGCCGAGGGTAAGCGTTTTAAGCATCATGTTTTTAACGGTGTTGAGCACCTCCACGTTCGCCTGATAGCTGCGGGACGCGGACATGGTGTTCACCATTTCACCGACAACATCAACGTTAGGCATCTTGACGTAGCCCTTCGCATCCGCCAGTGGGTTGCCGGGTTCATAAACCAGCTTGTCGGGTGCCTGGCTTTCAACAACACCTGCCACTTTTACGCCGCCCGTTGCCTGGCCAGGTGCAGCATCCACCTGAAAAACGACTTGTTTAGCGCGATAAGGTTTTCCGTCCGGCCCGGCGACGCTGTCGGCGTTCGCCAGGTTACTGGCGGCCATGTTCAAACGTTTGGACTGTGCGGTTAACGCAGAGCCAGCGACATCAAAGATATTCAGCAAAGCCATGGTTAGTTATTCCCCTGCAACACGGACATCATGCTTTTAATCTGCCCGCCCAGTACGGTCAGCCCTGTCTGATACTTAAGGCTGTTATCCGCAAACTGTGTACGCTCACGATCCATATCCACGGTATTGCCATCGGCAGATGGCTGATCCGGAATACGGTAAAGCAGGTCCGCAGAGGGGGTGGAGATAGCTTGCGCCGGAATATGACGACTGGAAGTTAACGCCAGCGAGACGCCTGTGTTCTCTGCCCGGCCACGTTCCATCACCTTCTTCAGTTCGCTGGAAAAATCCATATCACGCGCCTGATACCCCGGGGTATCGGCGTTAGCAATATTGGAGGCCAGGATTTCCTGGCGCTGCGCGCTCAGATTCAGTGCTTCTTGCTGGAACCGTAACGCGGCATCAAGTTTATCGAGCATGGCTTCCCCGCTGATGACAATTATTTAGTCAACAGCTTAAATCTCCTTACGCGCGCCTTATCGACGGAATAAGCGCAAAATGCGTCGCTATTTATTCCGTTGATAGATTTGTATGGCGGGTAGAATCCTGTCATCTCTTCAACAAATAACAGGCAGGGGTCTGCGATGAACACGTTGAAAAGCGGTTTAGCCGCGGCATTGCTGTTTTTGATTTTAAGCCCGCAAGTGTTGGCGCAAGACTTAAAAGCGCAGCTCACCGCGTTTTTTGCACAACGACTGGCTGGCTTTAGTGACGAGGTGGTGGTAACAATACGCACGCCGAAAAATCTTTATCCCACCTGCGAGCAACCAGCCTTAAGTTTGACGGGGTACGCTCAGCTTTGGGGAAACGTCAACGTATTAACCAACTGCGGTAACGAAAAACGCTATTTACAGGTGAACGTCCAGGCGACGGGAAATTATGTTGTCGCCGCTCAGGCGATTGCCCGTGGCACGGTTCTGACGCCGGGCAGCGTAGCGCTCAAACGCGGCAGACTCGATCAGTTACCGCCGAAAACAATGCTCGATATTTCTCAGGCACAAGATGCTGTAAGCCTGCGCGATCTCTCACCCGATCAACCGGTTCAGCTTTCGATGTTGCGCCAGGCGTGGCGAGTAAAAGCCGGCCAGCGTGTGATGGTAGTTGCAAATGGTGAAGGCTTTAGTGTCAATAGTGAAGGCCAGGCACTGAACAATGCGGCGGTGTCGCAAAGTGCCCGGGTACGCATGTCTTCAGGGCAAATTGTAAGTGGAATTGTCGGCGCTGATGGGAATATTCTGATTAACCTATAATCTTTTTAAAGAATCTGCGGCATCTGCCGATAAATAAGCAACGACTGAAGATGGCAGACCCAAAACGCCGGAAAACCTCTATGAGGACAACACACTATGAGCATTGATCGTACATCGCCTTTAAAGCCGGTTAGCACCGTTACAACACGTGAGACCAGCGACACCCAGGCACAGAAAGTACGTCTGGAAAAATCGAAGACCGCCAACAGCACGAGCGTAACGCTGAGCGATGCCCAATCCAAACTGATGCAGCCGGGCAGCGGCGACGTCAATATGGAACGCGTTGAACAACTGAAAACGGCAATCCGTAATGGTGAGCTGAAGATGGACACCGGCAAAATCGCTGATGCCCTGATTAACGAAGTGCAGAGTTACTTGAGTAAATAATGTATGAATCAACTGTCAGATATTCTTGATCAAATGACAGTTATCCTGAACGCATTAAAAGACGTGATGGATGCTGAGCAAAAACAACTCTCTGTGGGCCATGTGCATAGCAGCACGCTGCAGCGCATCACGGAAGAGAAAAGCTCATTGCTTGCCACACTGGATTATCTCGAGCAGCAACGCCGCGAAGCGCAGAAAGTGCAAAGTAGCGCGAACGACGATATTGCCGATCGCTGGCAGATAATCACCCGAAAAACGCAACACCTGCGCGATCTGAACCAGCACAACGGCTGGTTGCTCGAAGGGCAAATTGCCCTTAACCGAAAAGCGCTCGAGGTACTGAAACCTCACCAGGAGCCAGGGCTTTATGGTGCGAATGGTCAGACCTTTACGGGTAGCAGGGGCGGAAAAAAGATTTCCATCTAGCTGTCGCGTTCACATTCTTCTTTGCGGGAGTCGCCTGTCAGGGTCGACTCCCTTTCGCGTTTACGCTATCCGACGGGCGAAGTCTTTCACTCTGAACCCCAGCAGCGCCAGCGTAGCAAAGTAAGCCACAACCCCCACCACCACCACGGCCATTAGCCGAATCAGGCGATGTGCCATATTGCCTTGCGCCCAGTCTGGCATCACATACAGCATGCCAAACAGTGCTGCGGCCATCACAAGCACCGCAATAATCAGACGTGTCAGAAAACGTCCCCAACCGGCCTGCGGGGTAAAGATATTTTGCTTACGCAACTGCCAGTAGAGCAGACTGGCATTGAGGCACGCCGCCAGACCGATCGAGAGTGACAGACCGGCATGTTTTAGCGGGCCGATAAACGCCAGGTTCATTAATTGCGTCATCACCAGCGTGACGATAGCAATCTTTACCGGCGTTTTGATGTTTTGTCGTGAATAGAACCCTGGCGCCAACACTTTCACCACAATGAGGCCCATCAGGCCAACCGAATAGGCGATGAGCGCGCGCTGCGTCATCTGGGCGTCAAACGGGGTGAACTTACCATACTGAAAAAGCGAAACCGTCAGCGGCTTTGCGAGAATGCCTAACGCCACCGCGCTGGGAAGCGCCAGCAAAAAGCACAACCGCAGCCCCCAATCCATCAGGCGGCAATACTCATCATGATTACCGCTGGCAAAACTTCGCGAGAGCGACGGCAGCAGAATCGTCCCCAGCGCCACGCCAAGCACCCCGGATGGAAACTCCATCAGGCGGTCAGCGTAATACATCCAGGAGACCGAACCAGAGACCAGGAAGGAGGCGAAAATGGTATTGATAATCAGGGAGATCTGACTGACCGATACGCCGAGGATCGCCGGCCCCATCTGTTTCATCACGCGCATCGCGCCCGCATCGCGAAAACTAATTCGCGGCAGCACCAGCATGCCAATTTTTTTCAGATGCGGCAGTTGATAAACCAACTGCAGGATACCGCCCACCGTTACCGCCCATGCCAGCGCCAGTACGGGCGGATGGAAATATGGCGCGCCAAACAGCGCAAAACCAATCATGCTGATATTAAGCAATGTGGGCGCGAATGCCGGGACCGAGAAACGGTTCCAGGTATTCAGAATTGCCCCGGCGAGTGACGCCAGTGAAATCAGCAAAATATAGGGGAACGTTATCTGCAAAAGCTGAGAGGTTAAGGCAAATTTATCGGCGGTATCGGCAAACCCCGGCGCCGTAACCAGAATCACCCAAGGCGCCGCCAGCATCCCGGCAATGGTGACAACAGCCAGCGCCAGTGTTAACAGCCCTGAGACATACGCAACAAAAACCCGCGTCGCCTCTTCGCCCTGTTTACTTTTATATTCTGCAAGAATGGGCACAAAAGCCTGAGAGAATGCCCCTTCGGCAAAAATACGTCGTAAGAGATTCGGCAGTTTAAATGCCACAAAGAAGGCATCGGTCGCCATCCCCGCACCAAATACCCTCGCCACAATGGCATCACGTGCGAAACCCAGCACGCGAGAAAACATGGTCATTGAGCTGACTGCCGCCAGCGATTTTAATAAGTTCATTTAGGATTCCATAAACACAACGCCTGCACAAAGCAGGCGTTGGTATCGCGAAGCGCTTAGTCTACCTGGAATAACGCGAATTTCTACCGCCATATGTTACAGAGGGTTATTCGCTCATCGCCTCACGCCAGAGTTTTTCAACGATGCGCTGGGCCATGATGGCCTGTTCTCCGGCTGTTTCCGGAACCGTCTGATTTTGCACACATTCAATAAAATGACGCGCGCATCCTGCGAAGCCTCGCTGCTCCAGAGTACTCTGCCAGCCGGGGATTGCCGGCGTCACTATCCCCTGCCCCTGTTCTTCGCGCCATTCACGCATATCGGTAACGTCATAAAGTCCGCCATCCGTTACGGCCTGCACCCACTCACGTTGACTACCGGCACGGCGATGCATACTGGTGGTGATGTTCAACGCGCCCTGCGCAAAGTGGTGCTCGGCATAAATCATTTCACCCTCGTCATTGGTCAGCAATGTGCCGCTGGCAAGCGACGCGCTGCCTCCTGCTAACCACAGTGCCGTATCCACAACATGCAGATAATCATCCAGTAAGGTGAAACGCAGATCGTGTGGACCAACGCTGTTGCTGCGGTGTTTATCCATACGCAGCGATGCAGCCTGCGGCAAATGACGTTTTAACTGACGGTACAGCGGCGCGAAACGGCGGTTAAACCCCACCATCAGCGTCAACTTTTTGCGCGCCGCCAGTTCAATGAGCTTTTCCGCATCTGCCAGATTTTCTGCCAGGGGTTTGTCGACGCAAACATGGACACCGGCATTAAGCAGTTCACTCACCACTGCATAATGCGAGACAGTAGAGGTATGGACAAAGACTGCGTCGCACTGCGCAGCGAGATCGGCTAACGACCCGGCATAAGGGATACGCCAGGTGTCGCACACGCGCTGCGCTTTTTCCCGCGTCGGCGACCATGCGGCCGCCAGCGTCCAGTCGGTCGCCGCCCCGAGTACCGGTAACCAGGCTTTTTGCGCGATGCCGCCCAATCCCACCACCCCAATACGTAATGCCGCCACGATTAATCTCCCAGATGTTCGAGTAATGACGCCAGACGCTGTTTCAGCTCGGCAACGTCGTTTTCCAGCGCTTCGACACGTGAAGCCAGATCGCTATTGGTATCAAGCGGGCTTACTGCCTCCACAACGTTAATCAGCGTCTCCACATCACCGCTAAATAGATGCATGTAACGGCTTTCCCGTTTGCCAGGCTCTCTGGCCAGGCGCACAACGTACGGACCATCTTCGCGCTGAGCCAGATTCTCCAGCGCGCTTTCCACTTCACCCATATCGTTAAATTCATGCATCCGCGCCGCGCGTCCACGCAGTTCGCCTGGCGTCTGCGCGCCACGCAGTAATAGCGTGGTAATGATGGCCACTTCCGCTGGAGTGAGTTTCAGGTCGCCAAATTCGGAGTTGCAGAAACGCTGCTCATATTTAGTGACACGGTTACCGAAACCGCTGACGGTACGCAAATAGTGACGCTTAACCAGCGTATCCAGCACGTCCTGCACCTCATGCTCGCTGAGGTTCATTACCGGTTCACGGTTGGTTTTTTGGTTACATGCGGTCACCACGGCATTGACTGACAATGGATATTGTTCTGGCGTAGTGACCTGCTTTTCCAGCAAGCATCCGATGACGCGCGCTTCCGTGGCAGTGAGCTGATACTTCATGTTTTCTCCTTAACGACCTGGGGTCCAGTCTTTGGTGGTCAATGCCGTCAACACATGGTCGCGCCACTGTCCATCAATCAGCAGATACGCTTTTGCGTAGCCCTCTTTTTCAAAACCAAGACGCGCCAGTAAATCGCCGCTGCGTTTATTGTGCGGCATATAATTCGCCATAATACGGTGCAAATGTTGCGTTCGTTGCATATAGCGAATGGCTGCCGTCAGCGCTTCGAACATTAACCCCTGCCCCTGCCATTTTTGCCCAATGGAATATCCCAGATAGCAGGCATGGAACGAACCGCGTACCAAATTGGAAAAATTCGCCACACCGATGATTTCTTTTTCTTCTGGATCGAGTAGCGCGAAATAAAATGCGGTTCCTTGTTTATGGAATTCGTTAATCATGCCCAAGCGTGCCTGCCAACCGGACGGATAGCAATGGCTCTCATCACGAACCGGCTCCCAGGGCTTTAAAAATTGACGGTTCTCGGCGTAATAGTCCGCAAGGCGCCAGGCGTCCCGCTCATGGACTAAGCGAACCACCAGCCTGTCAGTGACCAGGCGTACTTTCGGCACATTACTGCGATAGCCAAACATTCATTCCTTCTCCTTCCGGTTACTACTCTCAACCCCTTCCCTTTACTATACATTTGCTCGGCCACTCTGTGAAAACAACAACCTGCATTTTCGTCATCCATACGTTTTTTCGATGAGAACTCTGAATTAAAGCCCGCTTTTGATAAAAAAATATTGTCGCCCCGATGATGGGAAAACAGCAGACGACCCGGCAGAATATAAAAGTACTTTCTTTTATTTCCCGGGAGGGGGAATGTCACGCGTATCGCAGGCAAGGAGCCTGGGTAAATATTTCCTGCTCGTCGATAATATGTTGGTGGTGCTGGGTTTTTTCGTCGTTTTCCCGCTTATTTCTATCCGTTTTGTTGATCAACTCGGTTGGGCTGCCTTAATGGTCGGTATTGCCCTTGGGTTACGGCAATTCGTGCAGCAAGGACTGGGCGTTTTCGGCGGCGCTATCGCAGACCGTTTTGGTGCCAAACCGCTGATCGTTACCGGCATGCTCATGCGTGCAGCGGGTTTTGCCACCATGGGCATCGCTCACGATCCCTGGCTGCTGTGGTGCTCCTGCATATTATCCGGATTAGGCGGTACGCTCTTTGACCCGCCGCGCACAGCGCTGGTGGTCAAGCTGATTCACCCATCCCAGCGTGGTCGCTTTTTCTCTATCCTGATGATGCAGGACAGCGCGGGGGCGGTGATCGGCGCTCTGATTGGCAGTTGGTTGCTGCAATACGACTTTCGTCTGGTCTGTGTCGTCGGCGCCGCTGTATTTGTCCTTTGCGCAGGCTTTAATGCCTGGCTACTGCCCGCGTGGAAATTATCGACGGTAAGAACGCCGGTACGCGAAGGACTCAGCCGCGTGTTGCGTGACAAACGTTTTGTCACCTATGTGCTGACGCTCACCGGGTATTACATGCTGGCGGTACAGGTGATGCTGATGCTGCCTATCATGGTGAATGATATTGCCGGTTCGCCAGCGGCAGTCAAATGGATGTATGCCATTGAGGCCAGCCTGTCGCTGACGCTGCTATACCCTATCGCCCGCTGGAGCGAAAAGCGGTTTCGCCTGGAACATCGGCTAATGGCCGGGCTACTGTTTATGTCATTCAGCCTGTTGCCAATAGGCCTTGTTACCAGCCTGCAGCAACTGTTTACGCTGATTTGCACCTTTTATATCGGATCCATTATTGCTGAGCCGGCACGTGAAACGTTAAGTGCGGCACTGGCTGATTCCCGTGCACGCGGCAGCTATATGGGGTTCAGTCGTCTGGGTCTGGCCTTTGGCGGCGCGCTGGGCTACGCCGGCGGTGGCTGGTTGTTTGACGTGGGTAAAGCACTGAGTCAACCGGCGTTACCGTGGATGATGCTGGCACTGATTGGTCTTATCACCTTTTTCGCCTTGCTGTGGCAATTTGCTCAAAAACGCACCCCTTCTCGCCTGCTCGAACCCGGCGCGTGATTTGCCACTCCTTTTAATCTCCTCCATACTTTTTTGTGATGGACAATCAGTATGGAGGAGAATCGTGAAACTCTACATTTATGATCACTGCCCGTTCTGCGTTAAGGCCCGCATGATTTTCGGTCTCAAAAATATCCCCGTCGAACTCAATGTGTTGCTCAATGATGACGAGGCAACGCCAACCCGTATGATCGGCAAAAAAATGGCGCCGATACTGCAAAAAGATGACAGCCGTTATCTGCCAGAAAGCATGGATATTGTGCATTACATCGACAAGCTCGACGGTAAGCCACTGCTGACCGGGAAGCAAAATCCGGCTCTCGATGCCTGGCTCAGAAAAGTGAATAGCTACGTTAATCGCCTGCTCATCCCGCGCTTTGCTAAAAGCGCCTTTGATGAATTCGCGACGCCTGAAGCGCGAGCGTACTTTGTCGCCAAAAAAGAAGCGGCCATCGGCGACTTTGCTGAGCATATGTCCCATTCATCCGGCCTTATCAAAAATATCAGTGATGATTTACGCGCGCTGGATAAGCTTATCGTTCAGCCAAATGCAGTCAATGGCGAGCTATCGGATGATGATATTCACCTGTTCCCCTTGTTGCGGAATCTGACTATTGTGGCCGGGATTAACTGGCCGACGCGCATGGCCGACTACCGCGATAATATGGCGAAACAGACACAAATTAACGTGCTCTCATCAATGGCGATATAATGCCCCAGGCGGAAGCGTACGCTTCCGCTTTCAGCTTTTTCTGCTGGCTTATCCTCTGCCCTGGGCTGATGCTGCAGACAAGGATGAATACACAGGCACTCTGTTGAGGAACATAATGAAAAAGATTATTTTCGCCGCGGCGCTCATTTTAAGCGGCGTATTGGTGGGTTGTAACCAGCTAACACAGTACAGCATCAACGAGCAGGAAATTAACCAGTCACTGCAAAAGCGCAATAATTTCGCCAAAGATATCGGCCTGCCTGGCGTGGCGGATGCACATATTGTCCTTAGCAATCTGGTCAGCCAGATTGGACGCGAGGAACCGAATAAGATTACGCTTTCGGGCGATGCCAGTCTGGATATGAACTCCCTTTTCGGTAGCCAGAAAGCCGCCATGAAACTCAAAATGAAGGCGTTGCCGGTCTTTGATAAAGAAAAAGGGGCAATCTATCTCCAGGAAATGGAGGTAGTCGACGCAACCGTCACGCCGCAGAAAATGCAGTCCATTCTGCAAACATTGATGCCCTATCTGAACCAGTCCCTGCAGACCTACTTTAATCAGCATCCAGCTTATATTCTGCGTGAAGACAGCAGCAAAGGCGAAGCGCTGGCGAAAAAATATGCCAAAGGTATCGAAGTGAAACCCGGAGAAATTATCATTCCCCTCACTGATTGAGCGCGTAAGGTTTTTTACGGAAAAGCGGCAAACTGAGCTGTTTTATCCCCAAAATAATCAGCATTGCTGAAAGGCAGCGAAGCCGTGAATTCCCGGAAGCTTACGCAAGTGAGTGACCGAGATGCGCGTGAAGCCAATGCATATGCAGCTTGAAGTATGACAGGTATACGCTTATTCTTAGTGCCCGGCAAAAAACCAGCCATATTGACTGATTCTCACCCAGCCGGAGCACTCTCATGACAGCACAATCCCAGGTTTTAAAAATCCGCCGCCCTGATGACTGGCACGTTCATTTACGTGACGGCGAAATGTTAAAAACCGTCGTGCCCTGGACCAGCGAAATCTATGCTCGCGCCATCGTCATGCCCAACCTTGTCCCGCCGGTGACCAGCGTCGATGCGGCTATTGCTTATCGCCAGCGCATCCTTGATGCCGTACCTGCCGGGCATGACTTTACTCCGCTGATGACCTGCTATCTGACCGACTCGCTCAATCCTGACGAAGTGGAACGCGGTTTTCGCAAGAACGTCTTTACTGCCGCCAAGCTCTATCCTGCAAATGCCACCACCAACTCCAGCCATGGGGTGACCAGTATTGATGCCATCATGCCGGTGCTTGAGCGTATGGAAAAATTGGGGATGCCACTGTTGGTACACGGTGAAGTGACCCATGCGGAGATCGATATCTTCGATCGCGAGGCCCGTTTTATAGAGACGGTGATGGAGCCGCTTCGCCAGCGTCTGCCGGGATTGAAAGTGGTTTTTGAACATATCACGACGAAAGATGCGGCAGATTATGTGCGTGACGGCAATGAACTGCTGGCCGCCACCATCACGCCGCAGCATCTGATGTTCAACCGCAACCATATGCTGGTTGGCGGCGTGCGCCCCCATCTCTACTGTCTGCCCATCCTGAAACGAAATGTGCATCAACAGGCACTGCGTGAACTGGTTGCCAGCGGCTTTACCCGCGCCTTTCTCGGTACGGACTCTGCGCCGCACGCACGCCATCGTAAAGAGGCCAGCTGTGGCTGTGCAGGCTGCTTCAACGCGCCGACCGCGCTGGCAAGTTATGCCACTGTGTTTGAAGAGATGAATGCGCTGCAGCACTTTGAAGGTTTCTGCTCACTCAATGGCCCGCGTTTTTATGGCCTCCCAGTGAATGAGTCTTTTATTGAGCTGGTGCGTGAAGATTCCACGGTCATCGACAGTATTGACTTGCCGGAAGATGCGATCATCCCGTTCCTTGCCGGTGAGACCGTGCGCTGGACAGTGAAATCCTGATTTTTTTCACGCCCCCTGTTGTAAACCCTGCAAGGTAACTGTATAAATACACAGTATATAACACAGGGGGTTGCCATGCGCATTGAAGTCACTATTGCCAAAACTACACCACTCCCGCCCGGCGCTATCGATGCGCTGGCGAGCGAGTTATCCCGCCGACTGAATAATTATTACCCTGATAGCGAAAATAAAATTACGGTCCGTTATGCGACAGCAAATAACTTGTCCGTGATGGGCGGCGCAAAAGAAGATAAAGAGCGCATCAGTGAAATTTTGCAAGAAACCTGGGAAAGCGCAGACGACTGGTTTATCCGGGATTAAAAAATAAGCTGTATTGTGCATGTTTTGCCGGGTCGCCCCGGCTTTTTTGTTTTTTTAAGCAAAAATCCTACTTCTCTCCTAACTCGCTTAAAAATAACGTGTAAGTTAGCGCTTTCTTGTTCAAAAAAATCCAGCCGCAATAAAATTATGTTGCAGAGTGTTATTTATTCGATCAGCAAGGTTAAATATTGGTATACTGAAAAGGCTTCACAAAACACGCATTGAACCTCGAAAGTCGTTGTCAGTTAACACGCCATAAGGGGGTTATGATGGAAAAGAATAATGAAGTCATCCAGACCCATCCTCTGGTTGGATGGGATATCAGCACAGTGGACAGTTACGATGCACTGATGTTGCGCTTACATTACCAGACCCCAAACAGAGCCGCTTCACAGGATACCGAAGTAGGCCAGACGTTGTGGTTAACGACCGAAGTTGCCCGCCAGTTTATTTCGATTTTAGAAGCGGGTATCGCCAAAATAGAATCAGGCGAGTACCAGGAAAATGAGTATCGTAGGCATTAGCGATAATGCTCAATAATCACTCAACAGGCACCCATAGGGTGCCTTAATTATTTCCCGTCTTGTATAACGCCTCCCGGTTATTTACTCTCCTGACTACGCACTGGATGGAGAACAACATGAAATACGATTTGATCATCATTGGCAGCGGTTCTGTCGGTGCAGCGGCGGGCTATTATGCGTCCCGTGCCGGTCTCAACGTGCTGATGACCGATGCGCACCTGCCGCCACATAAGGAAGGAAGCCATCATGGCGATACCCGTTTAATCCGCCATGCTTATGGGGAGGGTGAAAAATACGTTCCGCTGGTACTGCGCGCTCAGGAACTGTGGGATCAGTTGGTTGCTGAAAGCGGCGAAGCCGTATTTGAGCGCACCGGCGTCCTCAATCTTGGCCCGGCGCACTCCTCTTTTCTGGCCAATGTCGCGCAAAGCGCGCTGCGCTGGAATCTGGCCGTAGAAAAACTTGATGCGCCATCGTTGATGACACGCTGGCCGGAAATCGTCGTCCCCGACGACTACATCGGCTTGTTCGAAGCAGACTCCGGCGTACTGCGCAGCGAACTGGCAATTAAAACCTGGATTCGCCTGGCGCAAGAAGCCGGATGCGCACAGCTGTTTAACTGCCCGGTGACAGCCCTGCATACTGCCGATGATGGCGTGAGTATTGATACGTCTGAGGGCACATTCAGCGCGAAAAAGGTCCTGGTCAGTAGCGGCACATGGGTTGCGCGACTGGTTCCGGACTTACCTGTGCAGCCAGTACGTAAAGTCTTTGCCTGGTTCCAGGCCGATGGTCGTTACAGCACCAAAAATCGCTTCCCGGCCTTTACCGGCGAAATGGCGGATGGCTCTCAATACTATGGTTTCCCCGCCGAGGACGATGCGTTAAAAATCGGCAAGCATAACGGCGGACAACTCATCAACGAGGCCAGCGAACGCGTACCATTTGGCGCTGTGGCTTCTGATGGCTCTGAATGCTTTAGCTTCCTGCGCCAGTTCTTACCGGGTATCGGCGGGTGTCTGTACGGCGCCTCTTGTACTTATGACAATTCTCCTGATGAAGACTTTATTATCGACACCCTACCCGGCTCTTCTGATGTTTTGCTGGTCACAGGCTTAAGCGGGCATGGCTTTAAATTTGCGCCTGTCCTGGGGGAAATTGCAGCCCTCTTCGCCCAGGGTGAAAGCAGTAAGTTTGATTTGACCCCCTTCTCTTTAGCACGCTTTGCAGGATAATTTCTTTGTGCGGCCCCTTTTTGGGCCGCCTTTTCTTTTGGCCGATTATCAGGAGAGATTATGCGCCGTTTATTCCTTTATCTGGTTAATAATGTCCGCGAGCATTTAATGGTATATATCGTTTTATGGTCAATCATTGCCCTTGTAGATCTTATTTATATTGTCTGGGCCGAATAACAAATATTGACATTTACTGACATTGATTTAAAAAAAACAAAAATATCGACAGTTTTTTTGAAATAAAAAAACCCTACTTACTTCCTTCCATTCAGGCCTTACAAACATCGAACACCCTCTCACACTCGAATCAACTGAACATATCTACGATAATTTATTCAAATTTTATGATATTGAAAAACCAGAATTATTAATTGTTATTTTTAAGTTGCAATATTATTTTTCTGACGCCATTTTAAATTAACTTTTACACTCTTGCGGTTCACATTATGCAACTTCGTAATTCTCCATTTCGCTATGGCGCAATTTCTGTTGTCCTGCACTGGCTGGTCGCAATTGCCGTCTACGGCATGTTTGCGCTGGGTTTGTGGATGGTCACGCTCAGCTATTACGATGGCTGGTACCATCAGGGGCCCGAACTGCATAAAAGCATTGGCATTGTCCTGATGCTGGTACTGGTGATCCGCCTTATCTGGCGGCGCCTCTCTCCTCCCCCCGCGCCACTCGCAAGCTACTCGCGAATGACGCGTATTAGCGCGGTGGTTGCACATGTCACGCTTTATTTGCTGCTGTTCGCCATTCTGTTCAGTGGCTACCTCATCTCCACCGCTGACGGGAAACCGATCAGCGTTTTCGGCCTGTTTGAAGTGCCTGCCACGATTGCTGATGCAGGCTCGCAGGCAGACCTCGCCGGAGATATTCACCTGTGGCTGGCATGGACGGTCGTCATCCTTTCGGTCTTGCACGGCCTTGCCGCCTTTAAACACCATTTCATTGATAAAGACGACACCCTAAAGCGCATGCTGGGTAAATCGTCATCTGACTCTGGAGTATGATATGAAGAAAAGCCTGCTGGGTTTTACTCTCGCTTCGTTACTGTTCTCTGCGGGTTCCGCGATGGCAGCGGAATACAAAATCGACAAAGAAGGTCAACACGCCTTCATCAATTTCCGCATCCAGCACCTCGGTTACAGCTGGTTGTACGGCACATTTAAAGACTTTGACGGCTCTTTTACCTTTGATGAGGCCAATCCTGCCTCTGATAAAGTCAATGTCACCATCAATACCAACAGTGTCGATACCAACCATGCGGAACGCGACAAACATCTTCGCAGCGGCGAATTTCTCAATGTGACGAAACATCCGCAGGCAACCTTCACCTCGACCGAAGTAAAAAAAGACGGTGATGAGCTGGATATCACCGGCAATCTGACCTTAAACGGCGTGACCAAACCGGTGAAGCTGGAAGCCAAACTGATTGGTCAGGGTGATGATCCCTGGGGCGGCAAACGCGCTGGTTTTGAAGCAGAAGGGAAAATTAAACTTAAAGACTTTAATATCACGACCGACCTTGGCCCTGCCTCGCAGGAGGTCGAATTGATAATCTCAGTGGAAGGCGTACAACAGAAGTAACCCTCGCAGAAGTATCAGAGGCGGATCATAGACGATGATCCGCCCTGACTCGTAACCTGTGAGCATAGGCCTCACGCTGGCAAAAGCGTTTACTCAGGATCCGGAATACCGAGTTTTGTATTCAGTCGGCCACGCGATTTGTTGAAAATCTTGTTGCCATTTTCCCTTCCGGCTCGCCGCTTACGCTGTTCCTCTTCCGGTAACTGGCTCTCTTCCAGACAGGCTTCGCTACAGCACCCGTTGAATTTTTCGGCGCACGACGGGCACTGAATGAACAGCAAATGGCAACCATCGTTCACACAGTTAGTATGGCTGTCGCATTGCACACCGCACTGATGGCAATGGGCAATCACGTCATCAGAGATACGCTCTCCCATACGTTCATCAAAAACAAAGTTCTTACCGATAAAACGTACCGGCAATCCTTGTTCACGCGCGCGACGGGCATATTCAATGATCCCGCCTTCGATGTGCCAGACTTTGTTAAAGCCGTTATGTTTCATCCAGGCGCTGGCTTTTTCACAGCGGATCCCGCCGGTGCAGTACATGACTATCTTTTTGTCTTTATGTTCCTGCATCATTTCGACCGCTTTTGGCAGTTGCTCGCGGAAGGTGTCGGCAGGAATTTCCAGCGCGCCATCAAAATGGCCCACTTCATATTCATAGTGGTTGCGCATGTCGATAAAAATCGCATCCGGATCATCGAGCATCGCGTTCACTTCGGCGGCTTTCAGGTATTCGCCGACATCGCTGGCATTAAACGAGGCATCCTCAATCCCGTCCGCGACGATGCGATCGCGCACTTTCATGCGCAGAACCCAGAATGATTTGCCATCATCGTCAATGGCGATGTTCATACGCAGGCCATTCAGGGCAGGGTCGAAGCTATAGAGATACGCTTTCAGCGCGTCGAACTGGCTTTCCGGCACGCTGATTTGCGCGTTGATCCCTTCATGAGCTAAATATACGCGACCGAACACATTCAGCTTTGTTAAGGCGGAATAGAGTATGTCGCGGGTGACCTGCGGGTTAACGATGGAGAAATATTTATAGAATGAGACGGTCTTGCGCGGCTCGGTTTCTGCAAGCATGCGCGCTTTCAGTTCGTCATTCGAGATGCGGTTGTGTAACACTGGCATGGTGTACGTATCCTGCAATGCGGTAATCAATAAAATCGGGCGGCATCATAAAGCAATTAGTAGCAATTTACATCCACACAATTTGCGCTACATTTCCCTCATTAAAATCATCTTTCAATAACAATAGCCTGGCAATTACGCATTCAACTGCTTGTGGTTTTGGTTGACTCCATAAAAAATGCGACAATGCAGGAGATTTTGCTGAATAAAGGAACGATATGACGCATTTACCTAAATTTTCCCCGTCACTGCTACATCCGCGCTACTGGCTAACCTGGTGCGGTATTGGGCTGTTGTGGCTGGTGGTACAACTGCCGTATCCGGCCATTTATCGCCTGGGTTGCGGTACAGGACGGCTGGCAATGCGCCTGATGAAGCGTCGCGTCCGTATCGCACATCGCAACCTTGAGCTTTGCTTCCCGCAGATGCCGGAGCAAGAGCGTCAGGAAATGGTCAAAAAGAACTTTGAGTCTGTCGGAATGGGGGTAATGGAGACCGGGATTGCATGGTTCTGGCCAGACAGACGAATCCATCGCTGGGTGGATGTCATCGGGATGGAAAACACGCAAAAACACTTCGCCGAAGGCAAGGGGATTTTGCTTATCGGCGTGCACTTCTTAACGCTTGAGTTAGGCGCGCGCGTCTTCGGTATGCATATTCCTGGCATTGGAGTGTATCGGCCCAATGACAATCCCCTGCTGGACTGGCTACAAACGTGGGGACGGTTACGTTCAAACAAGACGATGATAGATCGTAAAGATCTGAAAGGGATGGTACGCGCACTGAAAAGCGGCGATGTCGTATGGTACGCGCCGGACCACGACTACGGCCCACGCTCCAGCGTCTTTGTACCGTTCTTTGCGGTAGAGCAGACCGCTACCACTACCGGCACATGGATGCTGGCGAAAATGTCTAAATCTTGCCTGGTACCTTTCGTTCCGCGTCGTAAACCAGACGGTAAAGGGTATGAGCTGATCATGCTGGAAGGTGAAACCACGCCTCCGCTGGAGAGTGCAGAAGAGACTGCAGCCTGGATGAATAAGGTTGTTGAGCGCTGCATTCTGATGGCCCCGGAGCAATATATGTGGCTGCATCGTCGCTTCAAAACTCGCCCGGAAGGTGTCCCTTCCCGCTATTAACCCCCTGCGTAGCCTGGTCCGCCGGGCTGCGCTGGTTGCATTTCTTCACATGCTTTCCGTTGCAGCTTTTATCACCCGGGCGCATAATTAGCAGGCTTATTATTTTTACTTGCTAATTTTTCGCGTGTGACACGCGTAACGTGAACGGTAATGTCATCTCCTGCTCCCATAAACTGGAAACGTAATCTGACCGTGGCCTGGGTAGGCTGTTTTTTAACAGGCGCGGCATTTAGTCTGGTCATGCCTTTTTTGCCTCTCTACGTTGAGCTACTCGGCGTTACCGGGCATAGCGCGCTTAACATGTGGTCCGGTCTGGTTTTTAGTATTACTTTTCTTTTTTCCGCAATCGCTTCTCCCTTCTGGGGCGGCCTCGCTGACCGTAAAGGGCGTAAAATAATGCTCCTGCGTTCTGCGCTGGGAATGGCGATTGTCATGGCCCTGATGGGGCTTGCGCAAACTATCTGGCAATTTCTTGTATTGCGCGCCCTGCTCGGCTTGCTCGGCGGCTTTATCCCGAATGCCAACGCGCTGATCGCAACACAGATGCCACGAAACCGCAGCGGATGGGCGATGGGAACATTATCTACGGGCGGCGTAGCAGGAGCATTGCTTGGCCCACTGGCAGGGGGGCTGTTGGCCGATATGTACGGGCTACGGATGGTCTTTTTTATCACCGCCTCGGTTCTGTTTATCTGCTTTTTGTTAACGCTCTTTTGCATCCGGGAAAATTTCACCCCGGTGGCGAAAAAAGAGATGCTTCATGCAAGAGAAGTTTTCGCTTCGCTGAAAAGTCCGCGCCTCGTGCTGAGTCTGTTTGTTACGACGATGATCATTCAGGTCGCAACGGGCTCTATCGCCCCTATCCTGACGCTCTATGTCCGTGAACTGGCAGGTAACGTCGGTAATATTGCCTTTATTAGCGGCATGATTGCTTCGGTTCCCGGCATGGCGGCGCTGATGAGCGCACCGCGCCTTGGCCGGCTGGGCGATCGTATCGGCCCGGAAAAGATTTTAATCGCCGCGCTACTGATTTCCGTCTTACTGCTGGTGCCTATGGCCTTCGTACAAACGCCGTGGCAGCTTGGGTTACTGCGTTTTCTCCTGGGTGCCGCCGATGGCGCCCTGCTCCCCGCAGTACAAACACTGCTGGTCTATAACACGACCCAACAAATTGCAGGCCGTGTATTCAGCTACAACCAGTCATTCCGCGATATCGGTAATGTGACCGGCCCACTGCTCGGCGCAGCGGTCTCGGCAAACTACAGTTTTCGCGCCGTATTCTGCGTTACGGCTGGCATCGTCCTGTTTAACGCGTTTTACTCCTGGGTCAGTTTACAACGCCCCGCGCGACATAGCGTCGCTGACCACGTCGTCGATGATTAACACCGATGACTGATTTTTTTGTTCGGGCACTTGCAAAAGCTCATCTTCAACTATTCTTTCCCTGAATACCTCGTCAAACCACAGGGAGAAACTTATGACTATGTACGCTACGCTCGAAGAAGCAATTGATGCTGCTCGCGAAGAGTTCCTGGCCAATAATCCAGGCGTGGAGGAAGAAGATGCCAGTGTGCAGCAATTCAACGTCCAGAAATATGTGCTCCAGGACGGGGACATTATGTGGCAGGCTGAATTCTTCGCAACAGACGAAGAGGAAGGCGAGTGTCTGCCGATGTTATCGGGCGAAGCCGCACAGAGTGTTTTTGACGGCGATTTTGATGAGATAGAGCTGCGTCAGGAGTGGCTGGAAGAAAACACACTACATGAGTGGGATGAAGGGGAGTTCCAGCTGGAGCCTCCACTTGATACGGAAGAAGGCCAGGCCGCTGCGGATGAGTGGGACGAGCGTTAATTATTCATACGGGCCATGGTTAGCGTCAATGGGCAGTAAGAGCGTATCGAATACCAGCGAGAATGGCAGGTCG
Organism: Phytobacter ursingii; assembly: GCA_901456055.1. Lineage (GTDB taxonomy): Bacteria > Pseudomonadota > Gammaproteobacteria > Enterobacterales > Enterobacteriaceae > Phytobacter > Phytobacter ursingii. Next base: position 322,743 of record CABDWT010000016.1, on the reverse strand, counting down.
AGTACGGTAACGTAGCGCCATGCGGAGTCGCGGACATCCCATTTGACGCCAGGGTAGTATTGATTGCCATGCCCCTGGCCTGGGATCGTCCGGCTAATGATGCTGCCACATCCGCTCAGCAGGCATGCCATAAACGCCACAATGAGAATTCTCACCCATTACCTCACATATCATTATTTATGTAAAAAAATACCGGCCCTGAGGCCGGTATTTTCCTTAATGTCGGCTTACTTTGCCTTCAGGGCAAGCGGATTGAGTTTCACATCCTGATAAAAGGTTACCCACGAGAGATACCTTTCTGGCGATGCCCATACACGATAGTGCAAACGCGCCATGGTGACAGGATCACTGAGCAGCACCAGACGACGGTCACGGGTAAGCTTATCCGGGGTCTCGTTCAGCGCCTGCTCAACGTGACGCTCACGGGCGATCTCCAGAATATGCCCGCTACGATGACGTGCGGTTGCCATTGCCGTTGCCAGCGCGTTAAACGACGGGTTGAACACGGCATGCATAAAGCCATCTTCCAGTGAACGCCCGCGGTTCAGTTCCAGATACTTGTCAGTATCCACCAGCACCTGCGGCGGAGAGTACTCTTCCGGAATCAGGAACAGCTTCCAGCGCTTGGTACGCAGACCCGTCGTTGAACGACTGGAAATGACCGACACGAACGGAGACAGGATCAGCGAGAAGACAATCGGTGCCAGCCAGAACAGGAAGCGCAGATCCAGCCATGCCATACCCACTGCCCACACCAGCCCCAGCAACAACTGAGAACCATGGCGCATGAACGCTTCGCCCCACGGGGTCGAGTCATCGTCACGCTGCGGTGAGTTCCAGACCACTTCCCAGCCGAGGAAAGCGCTGACCACGAATACCGTGTGGAACAGCATACGCACCGGCGCCAGCAGGACGGAGAACAGCACTTCCAGCAGCAGGGAGAGCGTCACCCGTACAAAACCACCGTACTCTTTCGGCCCTTTGCACCAGATCAGAATGATACTCAGCAGTTTCGGTAAAAACAGCAGAACCATCGTTGAGGCAAAGAGCGCGATAGCCAGTTCCGGGCGCCACTGCGGCCATACCGGGAAGAGCTGACGCGGTTGCAGGAAGTATTGCGGCTCTGTTAATGCATGCACCACTTGCAGCGCAGTCGACAAGGCCAGGAACATAAACCACAACGGCGCAGAGAGGTAGGACATCACCCCCGTCAGGAACACCGCACGGTGCACCGGGTGCATCCCTTTGACAAGGAACAGACGGAAGTTCATCAGGTTACCGTGACACCAGCGGCGGTCACGCTTGAGCTCATCCAGCAGGTTCGGCGGCAACTCTTCGTACGATCCCGGGAGGTCGTAGGCAATCCAGACGCCCCAGCCCGCACGACGCATCAGCGCAGCTTCCACGAAGTCATGAGAAAGAATCGAACCAGCAAACGAGCCTTCACCCGGCAACGGTGCCAGCGCGCAGTGCTCAATAAACGGCTTCACGCGGATGATCGCGTTGTGACCCCAGTAGTGCGATTCCCCCAACTGCCAGAAGTGCAGGCCTGCGGTGAACAGCGGACCATACACGCGCGTAGCAAACTGCTGGCAGCGGGCGTACAGCGTATCCATGCCGGAAGCTTTTGGCGACGACTGAATGATACCGGCATTCGGGTTCGCTTCCATCAGACGCACCAGCCCGGTCAGACAATCACCGGTCATCACGGAGTCGGCGTCCAGCACCACCATGTAGCTGTACTGGCTGCCCCAGCGACGGCAGAAATCATCAATGTTACCGCTTTTACGTTTCACGCGACGGCGACGGCGACGGTAGAAAATTTGCCCTTCGCCTTGCACCTCGGCGATGAGCTCCATCCAGGCTTTCTGCTCAGCAACGCAGATATCCGGGTTGTAACTATCACTGAGAACATAAACGTCAAAGTGTTCACTGTTACCGGTCGCTTTCACCGACTCCCAGGTCGCACGCAGGCCCGCAAATACACGATCAACGTCTTCATTACAGATAGGCATGATCAGCGCAGTGCGGTGTGCAGGATTGAGCGCCTCATCACCGACAGTGGAAGCGGAGATACTGTATTTATCTCGCCCTATCAGCAACTGTAAGAAGCCCATCAGCGCGGTCCAAAAACCGGCCGACACCCAACAGAACAGTACGGCAAACAGAATGAGGATACCGGTCTGCAGCACATACGGCAGTAGCTGCATAAAGGAAACCCATAGGTTCTGGCCCACCATGTCCGACGGGTTAATCAGCGCCCAACCCTGGTAAGGCAGGATGGTTTTCATGTACCAGGTAGCAACGACGGTTTGCGACAGGGTCAGCAGCAACAGGATGTAACGGCGAATAGAACCCACCGTACGCCATTTTTGCTCGCTGGCCTGCTCTTCTTTGGTCAACCGCGACATATAGCGCGGCTGAACATCGCGACCACGAAGCCTGTCCCAGAAACGCCCAATCGGGTTCGTTCTCCAGGGATCCGGGAACATCGAGGAACGCTTCGCTTTCGGCATTGCCTCCAGTTGCGTGCGCCCTTCATCATCTTTAACGAGTTGACCTTTCGCAAGGGAATCAGGCCAACTGTGCTCAAGACGTGCTTTTACTGAACCCAGCGGCGAATCATCGTCACGGGTCCAGTTATGACGTTCCTCGTCCAGGGCTTCATGCACGGCACGAATACTCTCTGTCGGCAGCGCTGCCTTTTCCGCATCCGGAAGCGGCAGCGCGTCGATATACTCAGTTGTCTTATTCATTGGAAGGTAACTGATAGCTCCAGGTTTCACTCAGGGTCTTGTCGCCATTGACCAGTGCGGCACGCATATCGGTGGTTTTCTTCGGATCTTTAACCTTCACACGCAGCATTAAACGCCAGCCTTGCGTGACAGGATTATAGCGAACGGTATTTTCAACGATTTCGCCATTATCACCGATACTGGCCTGCGCGGTGACGGGGGTGTCTTTCGGCAGTTGCTTCATATCCTGACCGGTGAAGTCCACGACAAAGGCCTGCGTACCATCCGGCTGACGAATCAGGTTGGACTGTTTGACATCGCCGGTAGAGCGACGAGTCTGCATCACCCATGCGTTATCCGGGGCATGCAGCTTGTCTTCATCGCGACTAAAGGTGATGGTGTATTTGAAATTCATCTCTTTACCCGGCTCCGGCAGTTGATCCGGCGTCCAGTAAGTGACGATATTATCGTTGGTTTCGTCGTTGGTCGGAATTTCCACCAGCTCAACCTTCCCTTTGCCCCAGTCGCCTTTCGGGGTGATCCAGGCGCTTGGACGCAGGTCATAACGGTCGTCGATATCTTCAAAACGCGAGAACTGACGACCCCGTTGCAGCAGGCCAAAGCCCTGCGGGTTTTCCATAGCGTAACTGCTTACTGCCAGGTGTTTCGGGTTGTTCAGCGGACGCCAAATCCACTCGCCATTGCCGGCGAGCATCGACAACCCGTTGGAGTCATGCAGTTCAGGGCGGTAGTTGATTGCTGGCGACGGCTGGGATGGCCCGAACAGGAACATACTGGTCAGCGGCGCCACACCCAGTTTGCCCACTTTGTCACGCAGATAGACCTTAGACTGCACGTCAACGACCGTATCGCGCCCTGGAATAATGACAAAGCGATACGCGCCGGTGGCGCGTGGAGAATCCAGCAGTGCGAAAATGGTCAGACGTTTGTCAGTTGGTTTTGGACGTTCGATCCAGAACTCTTTAAAACGAGGGAACTCCTCCCCTGACGGTAAAGCCGTGTCAATCGCCAGACCACGGGCAGAAAGGCCATACACCTGACCTGCGCCAATCACACGGAAGTAGCTGGCACCCAGCATACTGACGATTTCATCGTTTTTATCTTTATTATTAATGGGGTAGAGGACTTTGAAACCGGCGAATCCGAGATCTTTGACCGTGTCTTTATCGTGCTGCACGTTACCAAAGTTAAAATAATCCGGGCTGTATTTAATTTTGCGAACAGCGGTGGCAGTGACTTCATTGATAGCAACCGGCGTGTCGAAGTACATGCCCTGGTGATAGAATTCAAGCTTAAATGGGGTATTAATGGCGCTCCAGTAGGCCTTATCATGGTTGAATTGAATCTGCTGATAATCCGCATATTTCATCTCACGGAATACGGACGGCAGATTGCTTTTTGGCGCTTCGTAACCTTTGCTTGCTAAGGATTGTGCCTGTTTTGCGACATCGTCAATGGAAAAAGCCCAGCCTGATGACGTATAAAGTGACAACAGTACCGCAGCACCCAACCAACGCATTTTCATCATTCGTAATTTAGGTTTCATAATAACTAAGCACTTCCCCCTTTGTGTGCTTAAATCGATCCGATCCATTTTAATGGAAACTTTGGCATTCCGACAACTGAATCCCCGCTTTGTTCAGCACACCGGCTCAGTGAATAAGCAAATGAAACTAACCCTTTATCGTTTTGCGTACTTATCCTGGAGACAGTCTATCGGTCATAGTGTAGGGTTGATTAGGAATGTAATCATTATTTGTCTTATGGATAAGACGAAAAGTCTGAGAGTTAGTTAAAGGAGTCATATGAGCAGAATACCCGCACAACGTGAATATTTCCTTGATTCCATCCGCGCGTGGTTAATGTTGCTTGGGATCCCTTTTCACATTTCGCTGATTTACTCAAGCCATATGTGGCACGTGAACAGTGCACATCCGTCATGGTGGCTGACCTTGTTCAATGACGCGATCCACGCCTTCCGTATGCAGGTGTTTTTCGTCATTTCCGGCTACTTCTCATACATGCTTTATCTGCGCTACCCGCTACAACGCTGGTGGACTGTACGGGTAGAGCGTGTTGGCATTCCGATGTTGACTGCCATTCCACTGCTCACGCTTCCGCAATTTATTATGTTGCAGTACGTCAACGGACGTACCCAGGACTGGCATACGTTATCGCTGTATGACAAATTCAATACCCTGGTGTGGGAGCTGATTTCTCATCTCTGGTTTTTGTTGGTCCTGGTAGTGCTTACAACCGTCAGCATGTGGTTGTTCCGGAGAATTAAAAGCAATGCGGCGCGCCTGCTCGACAACATAACGCTCAGCAAACTTTCCGTTGCTTTCCTGGCATTCGGCATCCTTTATGCTGCATTCCGCCGACTCGTATTCATAATTTATCCTGATATATTACGCGACGGGCTGTTCAATTTCGCCGTCATGCAATCACTGTTTTATATCCCGTTTTTCCTGTTGGGGGCGCTGACCTTTATTAACCCGCGATTAAAATCGCTGTTTGTTAATCCCTCCCCTGCCTGCTTTGCGGGTTCGCTTATCGGTTTTGCCGCGTATCTTCTGAATCAACACTATGGCAGCGGCGATGGCTGGATGTATGAAACCGAGTCGGTAATTACCATGCTGCTGGGTCTGTGGATGGTGAATGTGGTCTTTTCACTGGGCCACCGAATGCTGAATTTCCAGTCTGCACGCGTGAGCTATTTTGTTAACGCATCGCTGTTTATCTATCTGGTACATCATCCGTTAACACTGCTGTTCGGCGCGTGGATAACCCCACACATTCATTCCAACTTGCTGGGATTCACCACAGGCCTGGTGTTTGTCATTGGCTCTGCGCTACTGCTGTATGAGGCGCACCTGCGTATCCCGCTACTGCGCTTCCTCTTTTCAGGCAAACCGGAAAGCAAAACCAGCAATACCCATGCGACAGCGCGTTAAGGCAACAATGGCTGCCTGGAAATCAGAGCAGCCATTCAACAGGAAGCCGTGATGCCAGCCGTACCAGCATTCGCTGCCAGAACCGCGTCTGCGGTTCTTTTTTCAGCACCGTCTCCTTGCCGTTCTGCAACTCTACCCAATTAATACGCCCCCAACGATCAAGGCGCAGTTGCCACGCCGCTGCACGCTGACTGCGTAAAAAACGGTGGTGGATGCGCTGGGCCAAATCAGTACTGTCGATCACAAAACCCATTTCCGTATTCAGCATTGCCGAACGCGGATCAAAATTAAACGAACCGATGAAGACCTTTTCGCCATCGATACTGAATGTTTTGGCGTGCAGGCTGGAACCGGAGTTCCCGGTCAGCCCACGGTCATGGACCGGGTGTGCCTCATCACGGGTTGGCTTTAGCTCGTACAATGCAATCCCGTGACGGAGCAGCTTTTTGCGCCAGCGTGCATAGCCCGCATGCACCACAGAAACATCGTTCGCTGCCAGAGAGTTCGTAAGAATAGCGATACTTACGCCTTTGCGCGCAAGGCGAATGAGCTGGGCAACCCCCCGACGTCCGGGAACAAAATAGGCCGAGATAATATCCACCTGCCGTTCAGGCGTCCCCATCACATTATTCAGACGCTCCGGTAACAAGGTATGCGTGTGTGCTTTCCCCTGCCCTTTACGTGGATCATCGCTTAATAGCCGGGTCTTCGCCCACACAATCGGTAACGTCCCGGACTCCAGCTGACTGGCAAAGGGGGTAGATTCAAGCTTGTTGCGGTAGCGTACTGCGGTGATGTCCTGATACCAGGCCTCCGGCAAACGGATGCGCCCCGCAATCTCTTCCTGTGGCAAGTCCAGCACTGCATGCAGCGGTGACACGGACTCACTGTGCCAGTAGCGGGAGAAATCATCACTGACATCACGCACCACCGGCCCTATCGCCATAACATCAAGGTCGGTAAATAACGGTTCTTCCCCGGCGCCAAAATAGGCATCCCCGACGTTGCGTCCGCCGACCAGCGTCACCACACCATCGACAGTGAAACTTTTATTATGCATACGACGGTTGAGGCGCGCGAAATCAGTAAGGTAGCCCAGCGCACGTAGCGTGCGGAATGAGAAGGGATTGAACAGGCGCACCTCAATACGTGGATGGGCATCAAGCTGGCGTAGAACATCATCCATGCCGAGCGTATTGTTATCATCCAACAACAACCGGACATGAACCCCGCGCTCCGCGGCCTCCAGCAGTGCCAACAATAGCAGTCGACCAGACATGTCGTCCTCCCAGATGTAATACTGCACATCCAGAGTACGTTGCGCCATTTCTGCCAGACGGTAACGTGCCACAAAGGCATCCAGGCTGTCATCAAGCGCCACCAGCCCGCACAGACCCGGGTGGGCCTCGCACAATGGCGTAACCGCTCGCCCCAACCGCGTATCCTGCGGCGGAGTCACGTGCTCTTGCGAGGGAAAATCAGGTTCATCGAGTATTTTTATGGTCATAGCTGTCAAAGTATATCCGCCAGCGCCGCGTCGGGTGGGTTAGAAAATCCGAAACGCATCGCCCAGGCGTTGTGCGTCTGCCTTACTTTCGCTAATGTTTTCCGTTAACTCTAAACAGAAACGCAGCGGTACCTTATCAGCGTTTTCTCCTCAGGCATCCTTTTCTGTTCCGCGTTGTGTCAGCAGTCGTCGATATAGTGCGGTATTTTCTTCATCAAAGCAGACAAACACTACGCGACGTATTTGCGGATGGTCAGCCAGAAACGCCGCAACAGTATTAATGGCGACTTCCGCCGCGGCCGCTTTCGGATAACCGTAAACCCCGGTGCTGATTGCCGGAAAAGCAATGGATTCAAAGTTATTGGCTTCGGCCAGCATCAGGCTATTGCGATAGGCATCTTCCAGCAGGTGAACGTCATGATCATCTCCGCCATGCCATACCGGACCAACAGTATGCACAACGGCTTTTGCCGGTAAATTTCCGGCGGTGGTGATCACTGCATGTCCAGGCGGACAATCTCCTTGCTCCTGGCGAACGCGCCGACAGGCCTCCAGCAATGCCGGGCCGGCCGCCCGATGAATGGCTCCGTCCACCCCACCGCCGCCAAGCAGTGATGAATTCGCCGCATTAACGATAACGTCCACGCTGACGGTGGTGATATCCCCTTGAATAACTTGCATTGTCGCTTGCATGTTCCTGCCTCGTGGCTTTCTCTTCTCTCAAGTGTAGCGCAGCCAGGGATGAAATTTGATCAGGCCCGATCTGCGTTACTGAGCAAATTGGGCCTGTAAAAAAGATTAGTTATAGGAAATGTCCATCACAGCCAGCGTATGCGCCGGATTGAGGTAGTTGATTTTCATGGTCACAAGGTTGCCTAAGCCACTCTGTTCCTGAGTAAGCTTTTGTAGGGAGAATTGTTGGCTTTTAGCCTGTCCCTGGCGGTCGCATGCCACCGTCGCCTTGTGAGCGTCGACACTGATATCGCATGGGCTTTCGACAACCGCCCCTTCAAAATAGATAACCCCGCCGGTCGCCGCCATCGAAACAGAACTGCATACGGCAGAAAAAAGGAGTACTGGAACAAACAGCATGCTGGAAGCTGACATATAAACCTCAATAATGGGTGGTCTTTGCAGGTGATGAGAGTGGCACCGCGCAGATACCTCAAAAAAACAAGATGTCAACTTTATGTATACATTAACCAATTAAATTTAACAGCATTGAAACAAACTATTTTCAGCAAGAAACATTCGTGAAATGAATACGTTATATCTTTTGTTGTGAAGTCCAGTGCCTGGATATATTCATTGACTGCCCATCGGTGACAGTAACGAGAATATCGACACTGTCTTGCGCTTCAATATTCATACTTAAACGCATCAACGAGGTCGGTTGATTAGCGATAAACTGAATCGTTTTACGCTGCTGGGTACGACTCTGGCCGCCTTGCCCCTCGCGTGTTGCCAGAATCTGTACCTGACAGACGCAATTTTCGGTGAGTAAAACCTGTGGGGTAATCGTATACATATCGCCAACACGGGTCGTGTCGAAGGTAATCTGGCTGGACAGAGCGGCAAGTAATAACAATGTGTTCATAACGCCTCCCAAAAAGAAACAGGGCCGTAGCCCTGTCTCTCCAAACGATATGTCTGTTAGTACTGGTTGGCAGTTGCGTTGTTGCCGAAACCAACCTGATGTACGTTGACAGTAGAGCCAGAAGCAGTCTGGTTAACCAACGCGCCGTTGCCACCACCATACTGGCTTACAGAGATGGTAGAATCTCTGCTATTCCACTGGTCAATGGTTGCACTGTTATGGAAACCATTTTGTGACAGGCTGATGGTGCTGTCGTCAGAACCCTGGCCAACGTCAGCGCCGTTGCTTGAGCCATTCTGACGGATTGTAGTGGAAGAGTCGCGAGCATCGGATTGCAGTGCCAGCGCGGAGTTACTGCTACCGGTCTGGTAGATACTCAGTTCTGAATCCGGACCACCATAGTTATGACCGCCATGACCTGAGAACTGCGGGACGCTGCCTGCAAAAGCACTGGCTGAAACGACGATCGCTGCTACTGCTGCCACTTTGAAAAGTTTCATGGTAAACCCCCATCGGATTGATTTTAAAGCCACAATGGCATCAACGTTGTATAACGCGTATGTCCATCTGCGACTGTCTCTGGACAACGACTGCTGTTTTCTGTGTACCGTACTGTGTAATGCTCGCTCTGTTACCCGACCCTTTTTGGATAATCATTGCGGTATTGCCGTAAGCCCCTTGCGTAATATTCGCGTCATTGGCACTGCCTGACTGATCGATATAAGCAAGGTTATATGCTCCTGACTGGTCAATTTTTGCCGAATTGCTCCCGCCATTCTGGGAAATAACTGACAATAACTTCGAGCCTGCCTGGCTAATTTGTGCGTTATTATTTGCACCGGATTGACCAATAATGGCCGCTTTATTGTAGGCAGCGGCGCTTAATTCATTCACCGCCAGGTTATATTCCGAACCGGCCATATCATAACCCGTAGCGGCGGCAAACCCAGGTGCACCCAGCATCGTTAACATCATAAATAACAACTTGTTTTTCATGTTGTCACCCTGGACCTGGTCATATATTAAAAAGAAAGTTTAAATATTTGTCGCACCAGCGATAACATCGTCAATTAATTTGTTAACGCTGCGTTACGGAAATCAGTATGGGCAGTGAGAAAAATAAAATATCTCACCCGTGATTCGTATTTTTCACTTTACCCTTAAGACCAAAGTATGAACATTTGTATTGTTACCGGTACGCGCAAATAGAGAGCGCATATTGGCTTTTTTGACAGGTGGATTTGCTTATAACAATTTGGTTGTAACGAAGTAATCCGCAAGCATGTTCTGAGAAGGAGATAACATTTCTTTTCTCGCCCTTCACAATCCTTCCTTTTTTTTGCTGCACAAACCGAACATCAACCTTCATACCAAAACCTTTGTTGTGGTATTACCCATACTACTTTTATGTTATTATTAAAAACCTTCAAAAACAATTAATTACATTAATTTGTATGATTTTTAAAATGTGTGCAAGTATGATTTTCTGTACAACTTACCTATCAAAACTAAACAATAAAAAAACCACAGTGAAATATTATAATATTTATTTTTACATTATGTTACATGTTTAACACTTGCTTTAAGAAGGGCAAAGACTAGATTGGAATTAGCAGTACACATTTAGATTTATTAATTTTCCTTACTCGTTAGGGATTAAGTATTTATTACTACACACAGCAACACAGCATCTGTCAGTACTTCTGGTTCCCCACCTTTGGGTGGGGAAGCTGCGGATGTCTTTAACGCGGGGTTTCATCATGTTCAGTGAAGTCCATAGTTCGTACAATCATACATTGTTGTTAATTACCAAACCCTCCTTGCAGGCAACAGCCTTGTTGCAGCATTTGAAGCATTCTCTGTCGATGAGTGGGAAACTGCATAATATTCAACGCTCGCTGGAGGATATTCCCGGCGATTGTGTGGTGTTATTCGATATGATGGAGGCGGATAAGAAAATCATCCAATACTGGCAGGACATTTTGTCCAGAAAAAACAATACATTAAAAGTATTGTTAATGAATACGCCAGAGGAATATCCGTTCCGTGATATCGAAAACTGGCCGCATATCAATGGGGTATTTTATGTCTCGGAAGATGAATCCCGTATGGTTGAGGGGTTGCAAGGGATCCTGCGCGGTGAGTGCTACTTTTCGCAAAAGCTTGCCAGCTACTTAATCACCCACTCTGGAAATTATCGGTACAGCAGTTCGGAATCAGCGTTGCTGACACACCGGGAAAAAGAGATTTTGAATAAGTTGCGCATTGGCGCATCCAATATCGAAATCGCCCGCTCTCTGTTTATCAGCGAAAATACGGTTAAAACACATCTTTATAACCTTTTTAAAAAGATAGCAGTAAAAAACCGTACTCAGGCGGTCTCCTGGGCCAACGACAATCTCAGGCGTTAATGCCATGAAACGCGTATCGCACTACCTTGCGGCTGCAACCCTCTTGCTGGTCGCCGGGAATCTGCACGCTGTCGAAGTGGAGATTCCCGGTTTGCTCACCGACCATACGGTTTCTTCGATCGGACACGATTTTTATCGTGCTTTTAGTGATAAGTGGGAAAGTAGCTGGACAGGGAATTTAACTATCAATGAAAGACCAAGTGCTCGCTGGGGAAGCTGGATAACCATCACGATTAATCAAAGTGTTGTTTATCAGACTTTTATGTTCCCGACACGCCGTGATTTTGACAAGAATGTTGATATTGCACTTGCACAGACACACGAAGCACTCGACCGTCGCCAAATTGATCAGACATTACTCAGTACCCGCGATTTAGCGACAGATGAATTCTAAAACACGATAAACATCCGGAGGGTAACATGCGTATAGCATATGCCGTCATTTCATTAATGTTGATAACGCCACTAACTTGGGCTGGGCAAATGACTTTCCAGTTCCGTAACCCTAATTTCGGGGGTAACCCTAATAACGGCGCATTTTTATTAAATAGCGCTCAAGCACAAAACTCTTATAAAGATCCGAGCTATAAAGATCTTGGCGTTGAGACGACATCGGCACTTGATAATTTTACTCAGGCTATTCAATCACAAATACTGGGTGGATTATTAACAAATATAAATTCCGGGAAACCTGGGCGAATGGTAACCAGCGACTTTATCGTTGATATTGCTAATACAGATGGGCAGTTACAATTAAATGTAACTGACAGAAAAACAGGCAAAACGTCAACTATTCAGGTTTCAGGTTTGCAAAGCGGTTCAACCGATTTTTAAGGCATCGCCATTACAGGACAATAATCATGCAGCGCTTATTCATACTTCTGGCCGTGTGTTTATTAAGCGGATGCTTAACCGCGCCGCCAAAACAAGCCGCCAAACCTACGTTATTACCACGGGCACAAAGCTACAGTGATTTAACACATTTGCCGCTGCCCTCCGGTAAAATATATGTGTCGGTGTATAACATTCAGGATGAAACCGGGCAATTTAAACCCTACCCGGCCAGTAACTTCTCGACTGCGGTTCCGCAGAGCGCTACCTCCATGCTGGTAACGGCGCTAAAAGATTCACGCTGGTTTGTTCCACTGGAACGCCAGGGGCTGCAAAATTTGCTGAATGAACGCAAAATCATTCGCGCGGCGCAGGAAAACGGCACGGTTGCTATTAATAACCGCTTCCCGCTCCAGTCATTGACCGCTGCAAACGTAATGATTGAAGGCTCGATTATTGGTTATGAAAGCAATGTCAAATCAGGGGGTATAGGCGCACGTTATTTCGGTATAGGCGCCGACACGCAATATCAGCTTGACCAGATCGCCGTTAACCTACGCGTGGTCAACGTCAGTACCGGCGAAGTGCTCTCGTCAGTGAATACCAGTAAGACGATTTTGTCCTACGAAGTGCAGGCTGGGGTATTTCGTTTTATTGATTATCAGCGTCTGCTGGAAGGCGAAGTGGGCTACACGGCTAACGAACCGGTCATGCTTTGCCTGATGTCTGCCATCGAGACCGGGGTAATTCTGCTGATTAATGATGGTATCGATCGCGGATTGTGGGATCTGCAAAACAAGGCAGAGAGCAAAAACGAAGTACTGGTCAAATATCGCGAGATGGCGGCGATGCCTCCGCAATCCTGATGGCAAAGATATAAAAAGCGTGACGGGTTAAATCGTCACGCTTTTTTTTGTTCTTTTGTCATCCCACCAGCGTTACGTGCTGCAAGCCACAATCCGCTGTTTTTCATGGCATAACCAAATAACAATCCGACGGCAAGCGAAGGCACGATCATACGCCAGTCGCCCTGCCCTGCAAAAGTAGCGCACGCGCCAATAAACGTGCCCGGAACGAAAGAAAGCAGCAGATTTTTCGCCTGGACACACATCAGAAACGCCACCAGGCCGGTCATGACATATCCTACAATCTCAAGATGCGGTGCCAGCGCGCTGCCGTGAATAATCACCTGCGCCCAGGCAACCCCGCTCATTAACGTGCAGGCAGAAATTACCAGGCCCTTAAGACCACCTTGCGGACAGGCAAAGTAGGCAGTACAGCCAAGGAATCCGGCCCAGCCGATCAGACCGAGAGAGACAGCAACCCAACCCCAGAGACCGGAGAGAATGCCTGTCGTTAAAGCGATTGAAAGGAGTATGTTCATGGCGCGCATCTTAGCAGATACGCACCTGATTTATGTGACATCAAGCGCAATAATTGCAATATCACATTTCTTGTTGCATTTTAAATGTGACATAAGTCACATTTATTCCTCTTCTGATTCCTGTAATTCATCCCACATGGCAGAGATAGCATCACGCGTTAACGGCGCCATAGTCCGCCAGAATGGCGTAGTGGCATGTGCTTCCACTTTGCCGAGGAATGTACCGCACCACGGCAGCAGATATTCTGCAAACAGTGTTTCCAGCGCTTCGCTTTCATCTTCTGCCGACTGATCTTCCAGCCACGAGGCTGCCAGCAGCAGCGTACCAAAATGATCTGCAGGTGCGTCGGTCAGCGGCATACCGCGAGACGAAAGAAATGCCCGTACTTCTGCTTCTGTCGCCCCGGCAACCCATGCACTGCGATAGGGGGAAACGCGGCTTTCGTTACCGACAAAAAGCGCATTGAAATCAGCGGCCAACGCCTGCGCATCACAATTCTTTTGCAGGCGCTCCAGCATTTCATCCTGCTCCAGCGGCCAGTTTTGCGCCAGCTTCCCTTCACGTATGAGGGTATAGAGCGGCACGAGTAAGGGATCCTGTGGCTGACGATAAAACAGTGAACCCAGTACGCGGCAGAGGATGGAAAATTCGTTCATGCAATGATTCCAGTGGCTAATTAAAAGTCGGCAAATTCAGTAATGGGCGTCATTCCGCGCGCTTCAAGGAAGCTAAGCATTCTGCGCGGTGTAACGTTGAGAATACGGTCTTCCGGGAAGTCGACCTCATTAAGGATTTCACGGCATTGCGCAAATTCGCCCAGCGTAAACGCCGTATGCGAGTCGGAACCCAGAGCAACCCATCCACCCGCATCACGCACAGCGGCAGCAATCGCACGGCAATTCGCTTCGCTGCCTTTACGCGAATGCAGGAAAGAGGAGTTGTTGATTTCCAGAGCCACGTTGTGCTTCGCAGCGGCGGCGGCAATTGCCGGGATATCGACGGGATATTTTGGATTGCCAGGATGGCTGATGATGTGTACATAACCTTGAGCCATCGTCGCAATCATCGCCTCGGTATTGGTCTCTTTGTCCTGCGGGGCAAACACGGGTTCATGAAAGCCTGCAATGATCAGATCCAGCGAAGTTAGCATAGGGCCGCTACAATCAATCTCACCGTCAATATTTTTGATGTTGGCTTCAATGCCACGCAGAATGCCGACGCCATCCACAACGCGTGGCCAGATACGCATGTTGATGAAGTGCCAGTGGTGCGGCGCATCATCCATATCAGGGCCATGATCGGTAATAGCGAACAGCTTAATCCCTTTTCGCTTTGCTTCGGTAATATAGTCTTGCAGAGTGCTATAGGCATGGGTGCTGGCGACGGTATGCATATGCAGGTCAACGGGATACATGAAACTCTCCTGTAGTTGTTTCTGCAAGGATAGCAGTTATCGCTGCCATTTTTAATGAAAAACCCGGTCTGACACGGAAGCTTCACTAATAGCCACGAACACGATCAACCCGCCCGTTTACGATTTCGCCACGTTCAAGTTTGCCGATCGTAGCAGCAATAAAAGCAATGGCTTCATCCGCACGGGTGGCGGCTGCAACATGTGGCGTCATGGCAACACGGGGATGGGCCCAGAGAGGATGGTCGGCCGGCAGCGGCTCGCGACTAAAGACATCCAGCATTGCCCCTCTCAATTTTCCACTATCCAGCGCCTGCAAAAGATCATTTTCGACAACATGAACACCCCGCGCCAGGTTCATAATATAGCTGTTATCCGCCAGTTGATTTATCACATTGAAATCAATAAGCCCCTTCGTTGCAGGGGTGTCAGGCAGCAAATTGATCAATACGCGTGTCCCGTGCAGAAATTCGCCTAACTCTTCTGTTCCGGCAAAACTGGTCACACCCGGTAAATCTTTATGCGAACGACTCCAGCAGCGCAGCGGAAATCCCCATGCGCTCAGGCTGGCTGCCACTTTCGCGCCAAGCACACCCGCCCCCAGAATGCCGATGGTGAAATCTTCGCGGCGATATTCTTCCAGCTCCAGCCACCTGGCCTGCTGTTTTAATGCCTGATAATCATCAAAGCGGCGGAACCAGTGCAGCACCTGACTCACCGCATATTCCTGCATCTGAAGCCCCATGCCGGTATCTTCCAGGCGAAACAACGGGATATGTTGGGCCAGCATCTCTGGATGCGCCTTGAGTTTACTCAGAATAGAGTCGACTCCGGCCCCCAATGCAAACACCCCTTTCAGTTCACGACCGCGGAGCATCTCGACAGGGGGATGCCAGACCAGCGCATAATCGGCAGGCTCATCATCACCCTTGCGCCATTCACGCACGTTCGCGCCGGGTAATGCGTTACGTAAGGCTGGCAGCCAACAGGCGGGATCGAAGGTCGGGTGATAAAAAATAATCTCCATTTCAGCTCCAGATTGATGGTGTGGTTTCCCGGTCACTATCGGGGTTATCTGTTATCTTGTCAGACGGTTATGTTCACACATCACCTTAGCAAATATCACTGAAAGTATTTAGAAAAGTGTTTTGCCGGTAAAAAAGCCAGTTTCAGGACATTTAAGAAGCAAGTTGATTGAAGTTTGTCTAAACGCACTAATTTATTGAAAAAGAAGATTGACGGAAGTCCCGCTTTTTCCTACATTAGCGCCCGTCCCGACAACATCGGGAAGACAATGTGGTGAGGTGTCCGAGTGGCTGAAGGAGCACGCCTGGAAAGTGTGTATACGGCAACGTATCGGGGGTTCGAATCCCCCCCTCACCGCCATCATTTCAGATGAGAGCCTGTACGAAAGTACGGGCTTTTTTCCTTTATATATTCTCCCGCACCGGTGGGGATGAGAACCCCCGACCGGGGCTCGACAACCGGCGCCAGCCGGTTGGACAGATGACGAGCCTGCGAGGAATCTGCCCGCAGGGCGAGCGAAGCGAGTCAATCCCCCCCTCACCGCCATCATTACAGATAAGAGCCTGTACGAAAGTACGGGCTTTTTTCTTTTATATTCTCCCGTACCGGGGGGGGATGAGAACCCCCGACCGGGGCTCGACAACCGGCGTCAGCCGGTTGGACAGATGACGAGCCTGCGAGGAATCTGCCCGCAGGGCGAGCGAAGCGAGTCAATCCCCCCCTCACCGCCATCATTTCAGATGAGAGCCTGTACGAAAGTACGGGCTTTTTTCTTTTATATTCTCCCGTACCGGGGGGGATGAGAACCCCCGACCGGGGCTCGACAACCGGCGTCAGCCGGTTGGACAGATGACGAGCCTGCGAGGAATCTGCCCGCTACAGGCCTGCTCTCACATACAGGATTAACATCTACATCATTCTGGTGGGAGAAATATGCCACACTCCTGATTACAACCATGCCTTCCCATGGTTCCACATCTGCGGTAATGAATTAACTTACGCCCATGCAGCGCCAGAACGGTTTTAACCTAAGAAACAGCATCCCCTGGGGGTGCTTGTATCATAGAGAAGGCCTAATGTAGGCTGGGATCTACAGCAGATCATAGATTGCCTATTCCAGGACATAGAAAAACCGAGAGAAAAGCAATCTACCCAATAGCAGCCCACTACTGGCTACGCGTTTCAACTCTTAACTCTGTGAAATTGATGTCCGTGCGGATGCTGAATCCGCAGAACGCCAGCGGATCGACTGGAATCTCCCCAAGTGATCACAGCTCAGCAGCGCATCATTGCGCTTTTTAATGCGTTGATGTAGTCAAATATCGCCATTTTCAGCTGGTTACCAATCAAGGATCAGATGATACATCTCAGGTAACAATAGAAGAGCGAAAAGTAAAAACTGATCTGTTATCGAATTTCAGGAAACGTGAATGGCCGGGTATCCGCGGAAAAACCTCTTCGGACGCCTCTTTGGAAATGATGGAGTAGAAAAACAAAAAAACCACCCGGAGGTGGTTTCACGACACTGCTTATTGCTTTGATTATTCTTATCTTTCCCATGGTACCCGGGGCGGGACTTGAACCCGCACAGCGCGAACGCCGAGGGATTTTAAATCGTGCGTTATATACAAAAATATCATGTATTTAACGCACTTTTTCATAACAATTTGATAATTAATAGATCTTAATTATCATTAGGTTATGTTTGGTAATTATTGAATATTACTCTCTTTTTATGCCAAATTTCCGAAGCAAACTTGTCCTATCACCGGGCAGTCACCCACCCGGCAGAGTTTCAGTAATCAAATCGGATCGACGAAATCACATTCCGGGCAAATCCAGCACAGCAACCCGTAACGCGTCCCCTGGTACATCTGCGACCCGCAAATAGGACAGAATTTTACTGTCTCCGTCTGCGCGTTGCTTTCCTCGACTGCCGTGGATTCTGTAGTCGTGGTGGTTTTATCTGCCATTATGCATTCCTTATTTTAAACGGGATATTGCGCAATCACTGCTGCGCGATCTGATGCGTACTGCGTTTTACGCGCAGTAATTTGGGTAAGAACTGCGGATTTTTTATCACCCTCGCTTGTGCCATCGCTCACCGCCGCGGCGAGCCATGCGCGATTAAGAGTTTCAATATCGGCCTGATATTGAGTGGTGAGGTTTTGCAGCGCGGTTTTGAGCAATTCCGAGTTAGGCGGCTTTGGGATGTCTGCCCATGCAGGCATCCCATCAACTGAACCGAGAATTTTACCGTCTGGCGCAACACGGAACTGATCTC
The DNA here is from genome assembly GCA_901456055.1 of Phytobacter ursingii. Classification (GTDB taxonomy): domain Bacteria; phylum Pseudomonadota; class Gammaproteobacteria; order Enterobacterales; family Enterobacteriaceae; genus Phytobacter; species Phytobacter ursingii. Next base: position 304,581 of record CABDWT010000016.1, on the reverse strand, counting down.
TTACGTCATCAGAGATATCGACGGCATCAGTGGGCCATGTTTCAGCAGCATCAAAAAGATCTTTTAGAGCGTACGAATAAAACGCAAGTTTAGACGGGCTGAACGCCCAGTTTTTAGTGGTTGCCATTATTATTTTCCCAGAGCCCATAATGCCCCTGCCTGCGTCGACGCAGACGTGGACTGGTTATAAATCCGGCACGATGTCGCGCCGATTGAAAAAGTGTTGACCCCCGGTACGCCAGCAGCTGTCGCACCGCCAGTCGCCATCAGTGATAGCAAAGCATTCGGGAATCCAGTCGGGAATATGATCGTGGTATTACCACCAGAAGAAATTGCGGGCACGGGCATCCATTGCAGAATCAGCGTTTCGACGGTGCTGCCGTTATACATAGGCAAGCGGATAATCCCACTGGAAAGTGAACCTGTCGGAGCAAGGATATTAATTGCCGCCTGTACAAATGCAGTGGTAGCAAGCTGAGTTGTGTTTGTTCCAGGGCTTGCTGTTGGCGCTGAGGGTGTACCAGTTAACGTTGCGCTATCCAGCGGGGCGCCAGCCAGGTATGACAGGACTTGTGCTGCTGTCGTTTTACCGAGAATATCCCGCCCGACGGAAGTTAAATCTGTTAACGCCGCAGTGTCAGCACCATTAAAATAAGGCAGCTTATTTGCGGCTCCGGTTAACGCAGCGAGCGCTGTTAAAGTAGCGTCGAGAGGCTGGAAATCAACGCCGAACGCGTTGTGCATTTTTGTAATAAAACCAGTAACGTCGCCGTCGTCCAGCACATCCAGTCCGGTTTTATTGGTCATGTATTGCGCCAGCGCTGCCGCGACAAAGGTTGCCTGACGGATCGCCTTGTTAACTTGTGCAGAACTGGCTTTGCCGGACTGAAAACCGGTAGCAAGGGCAGTCAGAGCTACCCAGTCGGCTTGCGACATCACGTTTGCCCCGGCGCCAGTGGCGAAGGGCTTAAAGTCATTAGTTGGCATTAGAGTAATTTCTCCCAGGCGCCGTCATCAAAGCCGGCGATAAAATCGTTGTCCATGTCGAAGCCAAAGAACTTGCTGCCGACAGAGGGTGTTTCTACTGCGGGTATTTCAATACTGCCTCCCCAGACACCAGCGGCTTTGACAGTCAGGTAGCCTTGTTTAATGGCAGCAATAAGTTCCAGGGAAACGCTGGCTATATCCACTTCCGGGAAAACCCAGATACTGATCGTCATGTCCTGGTTATCCACGATCTGCATTCGCAGTCCGGAACCTGCCAGCGCGGTGTCCAGGATGGGGGGTAAGGTGTCGTTCTGCCCGTTCCAACTATTGATTGCGATTTTGGCTTTCAGGATCACCCGGTACGTTTCATCGCTCAGCGCTGTGTACCCGTTATCAGGGTCATATGGCCCCTGCCAGACGCCCTGATCGAAGCCAAGCCCGTCAGTATCCAGCGAAAAATAAATACCGCTGATTGGCACGCTGATATAACGCGTGCGCCCTATCCATTCCCCCAGAATGTCGAGTTGCACGCCAACCGCAGTATCAATGTCGAATGCGGTAATAAGGGAGTTCAGCGCGGTGCTGGTATCCAGAAGCGGGCGTGTTGATAAATCGACGTGCTGGAAAAAAAGAGGCTTTGTGGCGTGATAATTGGTAATCAGATCAGTGTATTTGCTCATGACGTCACCGTAAGAACGATGTTTGCAGTTGAGCAACTTGCCGCTTCGGCATAACCGATATCGATATTGGCAGCCGCCACACTGCCCGCTGATTTACCGATCTGCAGGCTGGTTATATCGTAATAGCGTGAATTGCCGCCGCTCACGACACCGAGATTAGCCGGTGAGTAAATACGGCTCAGGAGAACATCGTCACCAATTTTCAGTGAGTTGATGTAGTCGGCAATCGCCGATTTAATCTGGTCACCAATCAGCGACGTATAGCCTGCAAATACGTGGATAGTGATGGCAACATAAATCGGTACATTAACCGGACGAGAAAAGGATATGGGGTGTGGGTTTCCCCAGGCATCCGGTACCACGATAGTGGTTGTTCCATAGGTTGCGACGCCCTGGCCTTTTTTACCACGAACGATCTGAGCAATCGTGGTTGCGTCTCCACCGTCGACGATTGCACTGATTGAGTGTGCCGGAAGCCCGTTGACATCTACCGAACCAGTGTCGTTTTCGTACAGCTTGTGACGGGTCACGCCGGAAATATTCGCCAGCGCGCCATCAACGGCATCGAACGGGGTAAGGGAGGGGAGCGCCACGCTTTGTCCCTGTCGTACCCGCAACTCGGCATCGGTTTCTGCTGCGGCTCCGATTGTAGCGGCTTGTGGATTGGTTACTGACGTCCAACCACGCGTCGGCGTGTTTATAACGGTAACTGTTCCGGCCAGCGCAGCAACGGCGCCTGTCGTGTTACATGTGGCCGTAACCTGGTTTTCGTCGATTATCGTTGTGGCTGGCAGATTCCAGATGATGCCATTTGCATCTTTTACTGAACCGTTTGTAATAGTCGTGCCAGTAGTGCCAGAAAGAATAAGATCCACGGTCGAGCGAGTTTCACCCTTACGCGCAATGCCGTTAATTTTTACGTTGCGTGATAGCGCATCAGTGAGTGCTGTAGACGGAGAGAAGCTGTTATAGACATTAATAGCCGTCGTGTTGGCATCGTGAATTGCCAGTGCCACCAGCGCGACCATCTGCCCATCTTTGCTGTCGGGATCCAGATACGCATCAGTGCCATAAATCTGCTGAAAATACCCGGTTACGGTATCAAGTATTGTCTGGTAATCGGGCGCGCTGATCCCCTGGGCGGTTACCGTTGCCGATAACCCCAGCGTGTCGAGATTGAGGGCCATTTATGCCTCGCTGGTTACTGTTGTCGTTCCGTATATGGTTTCTACCGTCGCGGTGAACGTCACGCGCCGGGTTGAGGTGTTTACTGTGGTATCAAATGCGGTAATTGATCTGACGCCCTTCGTTTCAAGGATGCGTTGCCTGATGGCAAGGTTGTATATTTCAGGGCGTTGTTTGCCGAGTACTGACTGAATCCACGGTGTGCCAGTCTTGGTATCGAGAAACCACTGCCCATACCAGAGCAGGAATCGTGTTTTGATAGCCTGCGCCACCGCTTCCGGCGAGTTAATCAGCCAGGTATCATCACCCCGACCAAACGTATAATCGCCGTCGTCATCTTCGCGTCGATATCGCATCAGTTCACCTCATCTGTGTTGCTGTCACCGTGCTGCACACCGCCGTGAGTATGCGTATCGTCAATAACTTTGCCATTCGCTTTTACAGAGCCGATAAACTCAACCGCACCGGTAATGGTCGACGCCACTCCAGACACAACTGAACCAACCATGCCCCCCATCCAGGTAAGCAAGCCGTGAACGGTAACTTTCGCTGAGAAATCCGCTTCCGGTGTTATTACCTCCAGACCTCCTGGGGCGACAATTTTTATCTTCTTCGTGGTCGGATTTAATTCGATATACGCGCTCCCATCATCGGTGCGCAGTTGTGCGGCGCTGGTGCTGATACCACCGATTTTTCTTTGCTGAGACATCAGTCCGAGATACGCAGTCGCATCACCAATATGATGCTGACGAGAATGCACAGGCTCCTGCTCGCCGCCGTTTTGCCACCAGAAATCAATACACCGATCATTAAATATCAACCCCACTTCATCGCCAGGGGCTACCGGAAATGTCAACGTCACACCTCCACCTCTAGGGAAAGCAACAGGCACATCCACCAGTATCGGCATTGAGACAGAAATCTGGTTGCCGTTGGCGTCGGGCTCATATCCCTTAATCGCTGGCTGAACCACAGCGGTAACAGCGTCAGGATCGAATGAAATAATGATACCTGGCATCGCCACGCGAATACCGGCGCTGATGGCATCCTGGATGGCTTGCATAAATTGCTGATCGCCGCCGATTTGCGACTGTAAAGGGATTGGCATTGGTAAACTCCAGGCAATAAAAAACCCGCCGAAGCGGGTTGATATTTTGAATATTCCGTTAAGAAGCTTTCGGTGCTTTCATAGCAGCCCATCTCTCAAAAAACGATTCTGCAATTTCAATTGCAACGGCCGCATTATTGTCATCAAGTGAGACGTTAACTAAATCATAATCGGCTTCATTTCGCGCATCACGTTGAGAACGAAGTATAAAACCCAGCGATTTTAATTGGTTAACTGGGAAGGGTTCATTTCTGCATTCTGCCGAATTGGTCATATACCCGACAGTGTTTTTATGATGCTCATGGGTGAAATGCGGAAGATGCTCAAGAGATGACATCGCCTCATGGAGCATGCTGTAGTATGCGCGTGAAATAGCGCTCCTGTAGCCACTCTCGTTCCCTTGGGCTAAACAGTGTCTAGCAGTTTCAAGAATGTCAGTTCCGCTGACCAGCATGATAGCTAACTCCTGTATGAAGCGTTCTAGGCGCAGAAAACCTTGCCAGCAAGGTGCAATCATCCATTCTAGTATCAGCGCAAATCCTATCTGCAAGATCAAAGTTCATTCTTGCGATAGTTTTGGGGTCTAGGTTTTTTATATCAACGACATAACATCCTCCACCTTTCCCGCTTAAATGAACGAATCCTGATGTCGCCTTATACTCACCCATCAAAGACCATATGGAATCTGCAAGTATTCTCAATTGTTCTTTGGAGCATTTTGAAACTTTGAAAAACTCATCCATTTCAGACAAAAGTTCTTCTTTATGTTTCATAGCAGCACTCCTGCCTTCATCCTCAGATAGAAGCTTGATGTGCTCGTTAATAAAAAAATCAAGCTCATCTCTTTCGCCATAGCGATACGCCCAACTATACGCATTGTAGCTGAAAAGTTTGGATTGATACTTCCTAGCCAAATCGTAGCTAGCCTCTCTTAACTCTTGATAATTAAAAGTATTTATAAGAATGTGGTGATAGTGATACGCCAAATTGACATCGTTAACATCAAGAGAAAGACGAAGGTACGACAATGCCGAAGACATTTTCCCTGTTAGGGCATCCAAGTATGACAGGGCAACATTCGTTAGTTCCGTTTCCGAAGAGGAAAGCTCGTCCCGAATTTTTCTTGCTGTAAAAGGATCAATGGTCTTTTGTTCCAATAAAAGCGAATTCAGGTTTTCAAGATGCTCTTTCGCTTTTTCTAATGGAATACCAGCCGCCATGTCTTTTCTTCTTTTAGTTAAAAGGATAGTAATTGTGGTCGCTATATGTTAGCGAGTCAATCTGAAAACGTTATCGGCAGATTTCAGTTATCCTTCACACAATCATACGTCCCATAAACGCGCGGCGCGTTCATGTTAGCCTGTACTAACTGGACGTTGAGGATCGCTTTGCCGTTCTTCTTCACGTAGTCCATGCCGTACCATTTACCGGGGGAATTCGTCGGCACCATCCATTGCAGCTTGATGTTGTTCCCATCGACATTACCCGGTAGTGGAGTGATTTTCTGCGTCTCAGGCTTGGCACCATTGATTCTAGCCCAACCATCCTGTGGTGTAAGATCGATTAAAAATGGCCCACATTTAGCTTTATAGTCCACGCCTAATTTCTGATCAGAATGACCGTTCGCTGCCGCACTCTCATCATGTAGACGCTTAGCCTCCTGATTCATTAAACCCACGAATTCAGGCGAGCGTTTAGAGAAAGCCGTTAATGACCGAGTAAAATCATCCTTACTGACTTCACGTAGCCCAATAGCCCGATAATCATCTCTGTAATCAGCATAAATTTTTTGAATTTCAAGAGCATTCAGGCTTTTTGCAACACTATTCATGTAATTCAAATAATTCATTTTCGATGTATTGGTCACATCGATAGCGAGCACTCCAGGAGTGCCGTACTGATGATACAAAGCATAATACTCTGGAATTTTTACAGGATTTTTATTTATCGAATCAATTAATGGCCTGACAGAACACTCTCCATTCCACTGGATGAGGGTCTTGCCGCCAGATTTAGCTGTTTCGCAATCATCTTTTACAAGGAGTTTTATGGCACTCCATCCCGGTCGACGCTGATATTCTGATGTTTTAGCACTACTATTAGCGCAGCCTGCAACGATAGAAACTGACAAAAGGGTCAACGACAAAAACGATGCTCGCGAAGATTTCATTCACTCACCTGCATTCCGTTGAAGTGAAGACTGATTAAGTAGATCAGCCGCCCCGCGCGCCAGACACATCAGATCCATATACCACGCCTGGCCCCGCGTCTCGCCAGTATAGTCAATCGCCTTGACGATATAAACACCATCAGCTGCGATGCTGGCCGGGTTTTGCAGCGTGCCATTCCCCGCTGCGGTAAGGTTACCGTTAACGTTCTGTTCTGTCACTCGCCCGGGCGCGCTGGCAACTTCATTATTGCTCAGTGCCGTACGGTAAATTGACGCCTGGTCAATCTGCACCAGCCCGTTAATTTTGATGTTCGGGTTAATCAGGCAGCGCACATTTACGCCGCCGCCCATCGTCTGCTGCGGCATGCCAATCAGCCCGGTATCAGAGTTCAGTACGATCGCCTCCTGCACGTATTTATCCGACGGTACGACATGCACCTGACCGTCAACCATCTGCCACGTTCCGCCGCACATCTTAGCGATGTCATCCATGATGTCGCGGTTAGAGTGGTATAGCGGCAGCCCGCGCGGAAATACCGTTGTGGGCATATCACCGATAATGCCCGGCGTGATCCCGTAGGCGTTAAAACTCTTCATTGTCAAATCAAGCAGGTCTTTTGTCGTGTACCCGGCAGCCAGCGTGGTTTTCGTGCTGGCGAACAGGAACGCGTTATAATCGCTGGCGGCCTGCACCAGTACCCAACTGTCGGTGATATTGTCTTTGCCATTGATGGTGAAACGGATATCGCCAGTAAAAATAAGCCCGTAATTGGTACCGTTAATCTTGCCGATATCCTTTTCAGAAACAGGGTGCGCCACGCCTACATCACTGGCCGGCACAACCGGCATCGCGCCGTCATATCCGGCAATAATGCGCACTTTGCTGAACTCGTCACCCATGATGCGGGCCTGAGTCTCAGGCGACACGTTATAAATTTTGACGTTTGCCACGCGTGGAAACCGCGTATCAGCCCACTCAATGCGAAATGTCACTTTGAAATCAGACAGGCTGATCCCTGTTCCGTTTTCGTCGACAATTTGCAGTTCGAAATGCCGGATCCAGTTTTGGGACATGGTTACTCCGTTACGACATAGAGGTGACTGTAGAGGCCGAGATCAGTTTTTGTGGGGTTTTCCTGCCCTTCGGTATCGCTGTTCACAAACAATGAAAATCCCAGATTCAAGTATGCATATTGCTCGAGCAAATTGCTGCCCGCCACCAGCGGCAGTGACATAGCAACAGGAGTCTCATCGCTGTTAAGCAGGTCAAGACACCAGAACGAATCGCGCCATACCAGCCGCATACGGTAAACAGTGCCGGCAATGCTTATAGAAAATTTCTGGTTATCCGCTGAAAGCGGAATTTCGCTGATGCTCATTGCGTGCCACTCCCACCGGCTATCTTTGAAAGCAGTGATTCATTTTTTGGCACAAGCGATTTAACCCCGGCGTTCTGCGTGGCTGATGTAGACACGCCCTGCGACATATCGGTTTTGTCCGCGACTTGTACGGTAGTCGTCGATGTCAGGATAAGCTCACGAAGCGTCAGCACCGCCGACAGGACGTTTTCCGTTGTCTTGTCGGTGGTGACCTCGATCGTGCGAAGCAGCATGTTGCTGTACTGCCGCTTGCCAGTGATGACATCCAGAAGTTCGCGATTACGTTGCATGTCCAGAAAGGAGGCATACACTTCTTTGGGCGACATTCCGAGGCTGATACCGATGTTGCTGGTATCAAGCAAGTCCAGCAGTGATCCGCCACCAGCGAAGCCAACCTCCATCACAACTTCGCTTGGGCGGCGGTAGGCGTGATCCGCAACAAAACCCGCGCCGGATGACGTGGGTTTTTCTACAGGGTGCTCAGTGATTTCCAGTGTATCGCTGTGCTTCTCGCTGACCACGACACTCGGTACCATTATTCCGATTTTCCGGCTTTGCTGCTGAAACAGCGTGGAGAGAATATCCATTACTGCGGCCCTGTCTGTAATTGCTGAATGCCGTTAGCCATAATGCCAGCCTGCTTACCGGCGATGATGTTCCCCGCTTCCTGCGGGTTTGAAACACCGTTGACGGTGATATTGACCTCCTGGCTTATCGACGGACCGCCAATAGTCGCCGTTCCCGCTGCGCGCACCATCTCGTCACCATATGGGTTACGTCCGTTTTCCTTCTGGATAATGCCGTTCATCATAGCGGCCATGACATTCGGGTCACGCAGGTTTATTTGCGCATCAGGCGATACCCCCAGCATCTGGGAGATGTGCGCAATATAAGCCAGCGTGTCATTCTCAACCTTACCGTCTTTGGTGGGGGGTGCCCACGTGCTGACGATATCGGAGACGGTCTGTAACGGTTTCCCGGTAGTTTTCCCGTCGTAATAACGCAACAACTGGCGGGACAGCGCGCGGAGCCCTTCAAAGGGCGTGCGAAACTGCGCAAACCGGCCGTCAGAGGTAGCGCCATCCTGTCCGGCAAATTCAATATTGCCAGGATTGTTGTTACGGATCCCCCGTTCGGTCCCCGGCACATAAACCTCACCCGGATGGTTTTTCTGCCAGTCCTGAGCCTTTTTCAGTTCGGCGGGGTCAATGTTCGCACCAACACCGCCAATACTGGCGAGCTCTTCGGATGTGGTTGGCGTATTGTTGGCCGGGGCAAACATCAACAACCAGGGGTTACGCAGGGCTATCTCTGCAACACCCTTAGCCAGTGCCCCAAGACCACCAAGAACACCACTTACCGCGGCGCCAAGGCCCGCAAATGCCCCGGTTATTTTCCCTACGCCGCCCAGAAAGCTGGCCAGTTTTGCGCCGACCATCAGCGTAAAAATCAGCTCGAGGGTGTTTTTCCATCCCCCAAGATGGTCTTTTAGTTCAATGAAAGTGTCGCGTAACCACACAAATACTTTCTTTGCCTGCTCAATCTGCGGCTGCCACTCTGCCCAGTTAATCAGGCTTTTCCCACCCTCTTTCCATGTTTTGTAATCGTCATACAGCAGCAACAGCGCGGCAGCCAACGCCAGAACCCACGTAACCGGGCTGGCCCACATGGCTGAATTCAGCAATTTCCAGGCCACCAGCACAGCGCCGAGTGTTTCAATCAGCTTTTTGCTGTTCCCGTCCAGCTTCTGCCACCAGTCAGAGATATCACCGGCAGCCTGAATTAATCTGTAGACGACACGCCCAACGACGTCAGAAAGCCAGAGAATCCCGTTAATAACCGCCTTAACGCTACGCTCAATCATCGGGAAATTATCGAGGATCTGCTTACGCAGACGATCAATACTCCCAGCAAGACCATCAGTCAGGCTTGTTCCAATCTTGTCCCGCGCCATGCCGGCCATCATGCCGAATTCGCGGATGGAGGTCATAAAGCGGTTTGAGCTTTTTGCCGCGATATCTGCATTGAAGCCAATGGCCTTTGCAGTCGCCGAATACTGAGCGCTGAACTGCCCCAGCCCCCGGCGCATAGCCATCAGAGTGTTTTCATCAATGCCGAGCATCTGCGCGTACTGGTTAGCCCGGTAATACGGCATTGAGCTTAACTTCTGGCCCACACCCGTGAAGATGTTCTCCATGCTGCGCATCTGTCCGCTGGCGTCGCGGGTCTGAACACCCAGGCGATTCAGAAATCCCTCAGCACCGGGATTAGTGCGCATAAAGCGCGCCAGGCTTTCAAGCGAACCACGCGCGGCGGCGGCGCTGCTGCCTGTTTGCGACGCGGCATAGCCTATTGATTGTAGCCCGGCTACCGTTGCGCCAGTGCGCTGAGAGGCCCAGTAAAGCTCATCCAGCCCGCTGGCAATTTTTGTCGTAAACGCCACGACTGACAGCGCGGCGCCTTCAACGACAGCACCAAGCGCGATGACCTTTTTGGTTGCGCTAAAAACTGTAGCCTCAAATTTCGCGGCACCTGCTCCATCAACGTCGAACCCAAGGGAGACCAGGAACGACTTTAGAATTTCTGCATTCATTCCTGATCTTTCTCCCATTTACGGATGCGCGCATCGTTATCTGCCTTGATGTCGATCCAGTCGTTCATGCGTGCGATGTCCGCCAGGTCAACGGAGCCATCTTTCAATGCGGTATAGGGGATAAAGCCCGCCTGTACCGGGCGGCGGAGATAGTCTTCACCATCCGGTAAGGCGTTGAGGGTCAGGCTGACTGCTGGTCCGTCGTCTCGCTGGTAAGGGGTGCGGGCAAAAAATTTCCGAGGTTGTCGGCCACCACCCGACCAGCGATATTGAGCATGGAGAAAAGGTCGATGTCGTCGAACATCAAAGAGCCATCGCTAAAAACTGGCGTCCAGTTACCCATATCACTTTTGCGCGCGACAACTGAAAGGCAGGGGTGGAGGATTGAATTAACAGTCTCATCGGGCATATCAGCCAGAACGTCGGCAATTTTTGGCAAAATGGTTTCCAGTACCGAAAACAATTGCTCCTTGCTGGCAGCTTTGTTTTGCGCTGCTGCCCGGAGCATTGATGCGTCAGAAACCAGTTTTGCGATCAGCGGGAGCAGTTTGCGCGACACTTTCAACTGATCGAAGACGCTGAGTTTTGCCGCGCGATATTGTTTCCCTTTAATTTCGAAATCCATCTGTTAATACTCCCCGAGCAGCTTATCGATTTTCCCTGCGTCGAATACCCAGGCATTAGTATTACCAGCCTTTGCGTAGACGGAGTCAGGGTGCTTCTGGAACGCGCAGGTACGCGCTGTGATAATGTCACCGCTGTTCTTGTTGCGAATAACGATCACGTTATTTCCCCACAGCGCAGAGGAGAGAGATTGAGCGTTGTAGGCCAGGTTCAGCTTCTTGTTTGTCGGGGATGCTTTTAACAAATTGACCGTGACCGTCCCAGATTTGCTCGCGTGCAGCGAATGCATCACCTCACCGTCAGCGCCCGTCGTCATGGTGTTTTTAGCCTCGCCAAAAGAGATTGTAATCCCCTCATCAGAGTTCGCTGAACCAGCGCCAAGGTCAATGCTACCTGTCGGACCGACCAGCGTAGCGCTGACGTCCAGAAAAGAATAAGTTGCCATTTATTGCTCCTTAGCGAACCACGGTGATAGCCACGTTGCCGTAATGCACGGCGCCAGCCAGTTTCCCGGCTACCTGAATCGGAACGCCTTTACGCGCTTCGCGATCAGTCTGCAACTGATCGTCAATGGTCTCCGCCCACGTGTAATACCCCTTCGTCAGGGTATCTCCAGTGTTCAGTTGTCCCATCGGACCGCCAGTCCATTTACCCGGGGCAAACAGACCATTCTGCACTGCCTTGTCGAGTACAGCTTCGATATTGGCGATACGTGTAGTGGTACCGGCATCTGTCTGCGGAATTTTCGTGGTGCTGGTATATAGCGTGTTGAAATCGGCGGTTTGTACCGCATTCTGCAACCAGTCAAGACCGTGGCGCTCGTCAAAGAAATCGCCGTTGGACATCACACCCTGTTCAAGGATCGCTGTGTCGTTTTCGTAGTACACGTAAACGTTGCAGTTCTTCGCTTCAAGGTTATTGGCCTGGCTGGTTGAGAGCGTTTCGTACGTTACGCCTGGTTCCTGTTTGAATTTCAGGGTGATCGTCGTGTTGCTGGCGGTAAAGTCGACTGTGAACGCGCGGGCGAACGCCGACAGCGCGGCATAGCGACTGCTTGTAGAATACTGAATGAAAGTCCGGCTGTATTTTGCCGCTTTCAGTTTCGACGACAGATCTGTAGTGGTTGCGGCCACCAGCGTATCTGCCTCATCAGTGGTGATGCCAAAGATGCGGGAAACGCTCGCAGCTTCGATAGCGGCCGCCACGCTGATAATGTCCGTATCTGTCGGATAATCAGCTTCCGGAACAGCCAGGTGCAACCCGTACCATGAGTTGTAATCCATCAGGGCATTAACAGCCTGCAACAGGGTTTCAACAGTACCGGTTTCGCCAGTAGCCAGAGTTTTAGCCCAGCGACCGACATAAACCTCAGTCGGCTGTGGTGACTGAGAGAACCAGATAACGGCGGCCGCGTATTCCTGACTGTCCACACCAAAATCATCGCCGATATCATCAGCACTGGAGTAAAGGCGCAGGCGCTCAGAAATTGGAATAACGGTTGAGTCGCCCAGGATAAGCATTGAGCCAAAATTTCGGCCCTTCGCTGCCCGGGCGGAGAGGGTCACCGTCACATTCGTGACGCGACTTAATGGCAGACCTTTCTGCACCATGGTTATTCTCCGGTGATATCTACGTTAGGAGTGATGATCGATTTGATGTTGTAAGTGCGGATGTTTTTGCGCGACAGCGTTACGGCTAAGTCGTACCGGCGTACCCACTGATTGTTGATGAGTACGGGCAGGTTGAAGATTTTCCCGGCATCCAGTAAAGACAGTCCGGAAGCGCTGCGCAGTGCAGTATTGTTTTGCTCAACAAACATTCCTGCGCGGAAATGTGAAGCCATTGCGCTACCCTGCGGGCCATAAAAGCAGCAAATGATGTTCACTTTTTCCCAGACCCATTGCTGGCTCTGCTCATCAACCTGAACATCAGCCGGAAAATCTTCCGGGTCAGATATCGTGATGCCGAATTCACACCAGGTAATGCCGCTTTTGGGAATTTGCTGTTGCGGATCCGTCCAGCGGGGAAGCACCACCGATGCATCAAGTCCGGTGACACCACGAATCCAGCGGCTTATCTGCCGCTCCAGTTCCTGATCATAATCAGGCTCTGAGCCGACGGGGGTCAGGTAACCCGGTTCAGTGCTGTCGTTACTCAACTGGAGCACCTCCGTCAAAGTCCAGCAGTTCGCAATGCGCCTGAACGAAACCGGCACCATAACGCGTGTACGGGTCGACAAACGTCACGCGGTAGTCGCGCCCGCTGTACGTCACGATATCGGCGTCAAGGCTCTGGTTTGTGTCCGTTTGCGCCTGCCCCTGGGTAAGCCGGAACTGCGTCACGATGAGAATCGCGCCGTTGATGTTCTGACCTGCCGCCATGCGTTTCGCTTCCAGCGAACGGTCAACAGTCACAATCCCGGAAAACGGGAAATCCTGCGGCGTGTTAACAGGAAAATTGTCGGCGTCCCGCGTCTGAATTTGCCGATGACAAATCAGCGACGTGTCGAGGAAATCCGGATCCATCAGGACGTCGGACATATCGAGAAGAGGCATTATTGTTTCCTCACGACATAGGTGATCGAGCGCAACAGATAGCCATGAGCCCAAAGTGGTTTATCACCAGCAATCGGCGGTTTTGCCTCGCGGCGTTTCTGAATGGTTTTTTCAGACAAGGGCGCGAGACGGTCACCGGCTTCAATGACCGCTTTTGCACCGTCAGAGGCAATAATCCCGGCGCGTTCCAGCTCACGCTCTGCACCTTCCGCTTTACCTTCCAGCGCATACTGCGCGGCAGCCTTAAGGTGTGCCGTTGTGCGATCCTGCGTGTCTTCTATGCCGATATCCAGAAAAGGCCTGGGCGGTAACGTCACCACTGCGCCATCAATTTCAATGGTTGCGCCAGTGGATTGCAGATAACCGATTTCGGCATTGTTTAACTGGCCATCCTCGCGCGCTGCGTTGCCCTCCGGTATGCCGACAAGCACATCCATACCGGAGAGTTTCGCCAGCGCCGCCAGTACCGCATCAGCATTATCCGTCGTTACCGTCAGACCGTTTTTCATTCCGGTATCCCCAACTGGATAGCACCAGCACCGAAAATCATCAGGTATTCCCAGAACTCAGAGCCATAGCGCGTGTTGTTCCAGAAACCCGCATCAGGATTCAGCGTGTTGCTGGCGTCGTAGCTGGCGCTGACTTTATCCACGGACTTAGCCGTCAAAATCCCGGTATTCACGCCACCAGCGCCGCCTGTGGCAGCAGAGCGGTTATCTGCCGCAGACAACGCAAGGTAATGCGCCACAAACAGGCAAGCGACATACGGAAATACATCGGGACCAAAGCGACTTTCACTCATCAGTGCGTCGACCAGATTGAGGCGCATCTGAATGGCAGGATCGGGATAAGTGGTTTCGTTAGCGAACTGCGTGAAGGTTTGCCGGAAGAAATCAGGCGTCGGAAGACTTAGGTTTTTTGGCATTGGCTTTCAGCTCCTCGATCTGCGCTTCCAGCTCCGCAATCTTTTTGTCCTTGTCAGCCATCTGCGCTTCCAGCTCCGCAAGGCGCGGGTCATCTGCTACGGTCGGCGCTTCGCCATCAGGGGAGATGTGCGCTTTGACGAACCAGTGATCTGCCACATCGTCGGGTACTTCATGAAAGCCAACCGCAAAATGTTTCTGCTCGCTGCCGTTGTTGAAATTAAACGGGGCCAGTACGTAAATCTTTTTCATTGCCAGTCCTCATGAACGGCCCTTACGGGCCGCTGTGGGGTTAGATGCCGTCTACGTAGGCCAGCGTTTCCGGGTATACCGGTTCAACTGCACCCAGCTTGCCGTAGTAGGTAACGAGCTGATACAGGCCGCGATACTGGATCGGGACACTCATCAGCGGGACCATCGGGAAGCGAACGTATTTCTTGTCGTTGGTGTAGAACGCCATACGGTCAGAGTTAGACACGCCGCGACCTTTCGCCCATTTCACCGGACGGATGTTCAGAGGCCGCCCGTTCTGGTGATACGCGATGGTGTTCGTTTCCAGATAGGTCAGCAGGGACTGGTTACCGGCGCTGGAAACGATGGTGCTCGCCAGAAGGGAGAACTGTTCCGGAGGGATCAGCAAATCAGTCGGAACCATGGAGTAAGCTGAGTTCGCCCATGCTGCGCTCAACCCGGCATTAATGCTTGCGCGGATTTCGTCAGCCGTTGAGGTCGCCCAGGTCTTGGCGGCGTTGGTCGGCGTTACCTGAGTCAGGTTCAGCAGGCCTTTAACGTTCAGACCAGAATCACCTGTGTACACCTGCTCGTCTGTGTCCATGTTCCACTTCAACTGCATCCCGTCGTACTTCTGGGTGTCTATTGGGCGCCCGACCTGTGCGGCAGCCTGCAATTCAGGAACGGTCCAGCCAAGTTCCATGCCCCACAAAGTGAGCGGGAAGCCCGTTTTTGTGATGTCGACGTTAACGCCAGCCAGCGCAGTCGGGATTTTACTCAGCCAGTTTTTGCCGTTGGCATTCGGCGTACCGGCAGCAGCAAAAGTGGTGTTGGTGAACGAACTGATTTCATCAGCGATAGAGACGTCTTCGCGCAACTGGATATCGCGCGACCAGGTGAAATTCACCAGCGGCAGATTCAGTGTCTGATCAAGACGCTCCAGCTCATGGACAAGAAAGGCACCAGTGCCGTCGACTGTTGCCTGGTCAAATGTCATTGGCATTTGCGATTTCCTTAAATATTGAAGGCCAGCTCAATGTTGCCGCTGGTATCGCCAGGGCCATTGAAGTAAGCGTTAGTGATCTGGACGGTATTCGAACCATCTGCGGCAGGGAGGAACGCGCCGAGAGGGCTGGAAGCGGACGGCGTGGCCACGCGCATGTAAACCGGGCCGTGCAATGCAACGCTGGATGCGTCAGCGCCAATATTTACCGTGACGTAGCCACGTACCAGGCAATCCCCGGTAAAGTTTTTACCGCTACCGACCTGCTGGACTTTGTCCGGCTGGCTGGCGGTCGGATACGGACGAACATAAATACCCACCAGCACCGCGGCTGTATCGTTGGCAGCGATGGGAACAAACTTCCCGGAGGAAATCTTGCCGCCCAGGCCGTAAGCGGAAAACAGGTTGGTAGAGTCCAGCAGTTGAGGTTCAACCGTCAGATCCTGCGGACGAGAAATTGCCCCGGCGATGCCCGCAGGCATCCGGTAAAGGAATGTGTTACCCATTGGTTAACCTCGTTTAGACCAGAATTCCTGCGCGGCCTGATTCATGCCGGCAATGGTTTTAACAGTGGTGGCAGTCTGCGTTTGCAGGCTGTCGTTGGTTTTGACGTTGCGGTTTTTCGCCAGCTCAGAAACAGCGTTAAACGCCATATCAACCGTGGCTTTTTTCAGTGTGGTGATGTCGGCGTCACCGACAACAGAGCGCACCAGAGACTGATCAGCTGACGCGAGAACCTGGCGCTTGAACGCTGTCGGCTTCGCTTTCTCCGGTAACTGGATGCCGGGTTGAATGAGGTCGGCGCGGTAAGCGGCATCACCGGTTACTTTGCCTTCTTTCTCATCTTTCTCTTCTGGATCTTCATCACCAGTCGATTGCTCCTGACGCTCCATGCCTTCCAGCTTATCCAGACGGGCAATGATGGCCTGCGCCCATGCTGGGACGTCTTCCTCTGCGTCACCCGTACCGGGCAATACCGGACCTGGCATCGGATTTTGCGGAGCAAGATTAATGACCACACCGGCAGGCGTCATGGAGGATGTAACGTCGTCATCCCCGGTCATGTTGTCCGGCGGGTTATCGATTAGATTCGCCATTTCGGCGGCGTCATTGGTTTTACGAGCGCGCACGAGGCGCTCCCACCAATTCTTGGCTTTGTTTGGCATGCTATCTCCAAGTGCGCAACGTGAACCGGCCCGCCCGTTAGGGACTAAAGCCAGATGATTACCGGTGATCGCGTATTGCTCTGCGATACCCGGCGAGATTTGTCGGTAATCTGCGTCGTAACCGCAGCTCACCTCGTCGTCACCGTTTTCCACCGCCTCGATGGCTTCTGGTGTTTTTACGATGACATCAGCCAAAAGCAGATCGGATTGCTCACCACTGCCGCGTCTGACGTTCTGAATATGTCCGTTTGCCAGTTGCCGCCAGTTGGCTGGCGTGACAAAAATGATGTTGCCGTTGAAGTTTTTGGGGTGGCCGATGGTGACAGCCATACCCTCGAAAGAGGCTATCGTGCGCTCACTGAATACCTCTTCCGGTGTCCGGCGAACGACGATCAATCCCTGGTTGTCTGGCTCAATTTCCGGCAATTCTTCCGCGCCGTAGACCTGCTCGCCTGTGCGGCCAATCGGCACGTCTTTGAACAGCACGGAGCCGTCCGCAAGTTGGTAACGTGTGTTACCCAGGCGTGTAGTGAAGAAATATTTCATGGATTACCTGCTGAATTGCGGGCATTAAAAAGGCCGCTCAGTGGCGGCCCATGTCATTTTTGTTGTATCTGAACTGGATCTCGAAGGCTTGTGACAGAGTTGCCTTCTGCCATGAAGTTATTTCTATTACATCGCAGTGAGGAGAATAACGTTTAACTTTTTGCTTTAACTCTACGTACAAGATGGGGCTTTTTAAAAAGCCAACATCAAACCTAAAGTTTCCTGTCATTTCCTCAGAAATAATCCTGTTTGGCGGCGTTGCCATATCATTTCCTCGGCTCTGGTATCTGAACCTCTGACCAGCATTTGCAGTTAGGCAGGCATCCGGCGTGCCCGGTCAGGCCGTCAAGGGTCGGCGGGTCATCCCAGCGAACAAACTTATCTTTCATCTTGCGATGTGATGGTCTCGTTCCGGCCCCTTCAATACGCCACCAGTAGCCCTCTGAGCCAACGGAAAGCGCGCGGGCCTGCGTCAGTGCGCCTGTAGCCCTGCCAATCTCGGTACGCGCTATCATCTGCGCCCGACTGGCTGCAACGTCCCCGGAGGCCATAATCATTTCGTACAGCGCGTCGGGGCGCTCGCCACGAATAACAGCCTCTATCGCTCGCGCCTGAATCTCAGAAACGCGGCTGGCAGCCTCCAGAGGCAGCGATTTCATGTACTGAACCTGGCGGGCTACGATATCGCGGGCAACAGCGCCAACAGGCGTATTACCCACAACGTCACGCAACCCGACAGAGATTTGTTCGGACACAGAGCGCCACTGGTTCCACTCTTCCTGCTCGACCTGGGCGAACATCTTCTTGCCGACCATTTCAGCCCAGGAAGATATCAGTTCCGAATAATCCACCAGCGTGCTTGCCGTCTTGTCAGCGCTTGCCTGTGAACCATCGTAAGAACCCGCCACTATTTCGCCGATCTGGTTGGCTATCGCCAGTAGGCTCTTTCTGTACTGTCGCTCCGATTTGCGGCGGAGGTTCGGTTTCAGATTCAGCCTCCTCCCACTGAGACTTGGCATTTTTTATGTCCTCGTCTGAAATACTGGCTCCGATGCCTGTCACGTCTGCCATTTCGCGTAAGTCAGTCAGCGCGGCATGCTGTGGCATACCCAGCTCGCGTACTGCCGTTGCCAGCGCGTTAGCCGTGTTCACTGCGACCGTTGAGCGGTCGACATCCGACATCTGCCAGAGCGGGTTAAATTCAAAGGTGAAATCGTCCGGCAGTGGTTCGCCGAACTCCGAGCGGTGCAGTACATCGAACAGCAGGCGAATATGCGGGCGTAAGTCGCGCTCCTGTTGCGTACCCACGTCACCGTAGTAGTTAGCCAGGTCAGCGTCACCCGTAGAGAAGCCTTTCGGCGACTGCCGGAACATACGTACAAGCGGGATTCCAACGGCCCCGGCAATGTCCTCTTTGAACTCGCTCAGAAGGTCAGACAAACCAGCGAATGAATAGGAGTGGGTTTCAAAAGTATCTTCCGCGTCGAAAAGCGACATACCCTCGTTGGTCTGGAACTGGCGTACCAGATCCATTTGTTTGAGCAACGCTTCGAAAGGTTTACCGCCCATAGCGATAATTTCACGCAACTTTTTAATCTTCGCCGTGCGCAGATGCGCTTTATAGGCAAGTTGCGCCGCACCTACACTGGTGCTGTCATAAGACGTCAGGCGATCAAAGATTCTCTCAACGACGGACATGCCCCATTCGTTTTCGGTGATTTTCTGCTGATAGGGAAGTTTCACGCCATCCATACGAATCAGGCGGGAATGGTGCAGCGTCCAGGCGGGCAATCCCTGCGCCGTCGTCACGATGTCGTAAAATTCAGGCTTACCGAGGTGCGGGCCAAGCGTTTTAATGCGGCGCGTTAACTGCGGGTTGAGCATCCAGCGATCGAGAACAGCCAGCCCTTTAAAACTCCCTTTACCGACTTTATCCAGGATGAGTGGGGTTAACGGCGCCTGACCTTCGATAAGGATCAGCGCACCAGCACCACCGTAAAGCCGTGACCATTTCAGCGTCTCATTGAGTGCATCCCATAATTGAAGCTCTTCAAACTTCGATTCCAGAATACCCCGGCGCTTCGGGTCTATCTCGCTGGTAATGCGCACACCTTTTTTGGTCATGTCGTCAGCGATAGCATCCACGGCTACGCCAATGATCCACGATGAGCGATACGCCCATTCAATCAACAGGCGGTTGCGGCTGGTATAGTTCGCCTTGTATGTGGATGCTGCGTGCTGGTTAGGCTGCTGCATCCCGACTCGGGCGACAAAGTTATCGTAAGAGTCCGCTGTGGCGACTCGTTTTGTTTGCTTCGCCATACGGTTATTCTCCGAGTTTTTTCCAGATATCGAATGCGGTATCCATTGGGGCGTAACAGATCATCGCCGAGTCGGCGAGGTTTGGTGACTTCGTGCCGTCAGGCTGCTTATCAACGAGGATTTTTCCCACGGCATTTTTCGACCAGGTGGGCTGAGACAATTCCATCAGCAGGCGATCTTTATTTTTCATCGTGCTGCTTATCGATATGATTTCATCAGGGTTGTAATCCATCCCGCTCAGGGCGCGGAAAGTGTTACGGAAAAGCTTTCTCAGGTGCCACCAGCTTTGCGCTTTGGCATTGGCAAAGAAGTCTTTATTCAGACGTGCCTGTTTTCCGTTGTCGCCGGGAACAGCTTCATCTTCCGGATCAAATACAGCGCCGCTACCGCGAAACGGGGTGGCGATAATTTGCGGTAACCCCTCAGCATGACGATGTTCGTTGATTACCCTGGCGTCACCACGGGCACCCGCACCCAGGCCGTCCTCATCGAAGCGAAACTCATCGATTCCGAAGTCATCACAGAATCCGAATGCTTTAGCGACCGAGGCGTAAATATCACTCCCCTCGCCAGACCATTCTTCAACCTCCTGCAACAGGAAGCCGTAGCGGGCAGAGAAACCGTTTTTATCCTTACCTTCATCAGCAATATCCATCGCGCCAAGTCGCTGCCCTGTCGGCTCTATACCAAGTTTGATATGCGCATCGACGGCAGCTTGAACCCATTCGGAAGGGATAAGGATGCCCTCAGCCGAGGCCTGGTAGTTAAGATCAAGCTCCTGAGCTACGATGACCGGGTTATCAATTTTTTCGCATTCTTTACGGTACCACTCGTCATCCTTGCGCGGGTCGCTGCGCCAGTGGAATGTGAATACCGGAATTTTTCCGCTGTGACGCTTCTGAGCGAACGGGTTGTTCATGCCGTTGACTGATGAAAGATCTATACGGCAACGTGTGGTTTGCGATAATGCGGCGTCAATCAGCAACGGGCGTTGCAGGAACGCGGCTTCGTCTACGAAATAGAGCGTGGTTCGGTCACCACGACCAATGTTATCGCCCGCCTCGCCTTTCAGCACAGCGCCAGTCTCAGGAAACTCGACGCGCATATAGGGAGCGTGTTTTTTCTCGTCCCACTTTCCGCGAAACTCAACAGGTAGCGTTTCAACGAATTTACGCGCTTTCCAGAAAAGGGCTTTTGGGTCGCCGGTGCTGTCGACGTATTCCTCCTTACGGGAACCGAAGCCAATCACCATTTCTTTATTAAACAGGCAAAGCGAGCAAGCCAGGCCGATGGACGTCCAGCTAAGTCCCATTTCACGGCTTTTTTCCGTTAACCCATGCTCAAGGTTAGAGCGGCGCTCCATTATCCAGTTGATCCATTCCTCTTGTCGGGGAAACAGAAGAAACGGGATTGTGACTGGTAAGCCGTAATCGAGGTTGCGCGGGTCGGTCGTCATCCCCCAGTCAATGATGAATTGAGCCGGATTATCACGGTAAAAATGCCTGAGTGCAGGAAGCATTTCAGGATGCTGGCGTATGCGCTGTAACCTTTCCATCCGCCATTCGAACACTTGCCCATAATCAGGTTTTTTGAAATCGAACGGGAATGGGATCGGCATAATTATAAGATCTTGTAATCATTGTGGGTAAATCGCATATTCACTATGCCAATTAACATCAAGAGGGATTACACATGGCAAATAACTTAGCAGTAGGAACTGTTGTGCAACTCAAATCAGGTGGCCCAATAATGACCGTCTCGTATCACAGCGTGAGAAATCCAGGCTCATATGGTTGCCTTTGGTTTTTGAATGGTGAGGTCAAAGATTACGAGTTCAAAGGTGATACGTTGAAGATCGTCAACGACCCTCTGTAAAAAAATAAGGGGGGGAACCCCCTTTTTTTTCAAAATGGTCTTAACAATCATCGCCGGAAATGTGCTCGACACGCATTTAGCGCGAAAGATTTATTAACCCATCATTTTTTTGTAAACCTCAGCTGCTTCCTGTGGTGTCAAATTGGTTGTTTCAGTTTTGATCGGGCCGCCATCTTTCCCTGTGCTCTCAACCTTCAATTTATTGGTATAGGCGTCGCCGACTTCTTTTGCGGCCTGTTCGAGTAGTTGGGCTGTCATACCGAAGTTCTTCATCCCTTCCGTGGTCATAGCCATTCGGTTGAGCGCGCGCAGGCGATAAGCCTTGTTGGCGATCGGGATATCGGAAATTTCGTTCAGGAAGCGCTCACGCGTAGTGTTGAAAAGGTCGCTCCACTTTTTAGCCAGTCCTTTTCCGCTAACCTTCGTTGGATCGTTTTGCTCAACCTGTTGACGGGTAATCTGAATACCAAATTCTTTCAGGACGGACTCGACCACTTGCGAGGGAGTGTCAAAGCACGCAACCGATTGAACTATGAAGGCTTTAATCTCTGGTTTTAATGCCGCCATAACTCACCATCCGTCCTGACCAGTCCTGAATTTATGCCAGCCTCAGCATGCACGTCCCGCACGCTCTGGCAACATCGATATGTGCAACCTCCGCAGGTTGATTTGCTGCATCCACCAGTTCCTGTACATCGCGACTTGCACCGTAGCGACGAACCACGCCAACGAACTCTTCGACGTCATGGCCGCGCAGTTTAAGCACTGGCTGTCCGGTCTCTTTGTTGAACTTCGGCGCGCCAAAGTCATCAGTGGCCTGGCTGATGTGGTAAAGCTCATGCTCTACCAGTGCGCAGAATTCCAGATCGTTGCATTGCTCGCAGTAGTCAGCAGCCAGGGTAATGATATATTTCGGTATGCGACCGAACCATTCATGCATCTGCTGTTCCATGCGTGCCTTCTGCCAGCCACCGGCTCGCATCATCACTTCTTCGCACTGTCCCAGCACTGTGCGGCCTTTTTTGGCGAAAGAAGATGATGCCCACATGAAAGCTATATCAGCGTCAGCAAGCGCATTTGTGAGATGCTCATGGTCAGGGTTATGGAGGCGGCCTTCACCGAAAAGAATATGACGATTTACCCATTCACTGATTTCAGTAGCTGGAATGATGCGTGTATAAGGCAACCAGTTTTCGCCGGTAAAGTTAACGGGTGGATATGGTCTACGTTCTTCTTTTTCCATATCTCGATCCTGTGTGAATGACCTGCGATTGACATTATCGAAGCCCCTCAATGAAGGGCTCCTGTAATGCCTTACCCAACTACCGGGCCGGATGTGCTCGTTGCTGTGGAATCTGGCGCGGCTGCCGCTTCTGCCTGGAGTTGTTTAAGCCGGACCTGGACCAGGGCTTCCACTTTATCGGCTTCGGCCTTTGCCGCTGCAGCGGCTTCCTGCGCTTTTGCTTCGGCGTGAGCTTTGAACCAGTCACGGATTTTTACCCAGCCACCAGCGATGAGCAGAAACGCACTGGTAGCAGCGGAGAAGTACAGCAGTAATGTTTCGAATAACGTCATTTCGTTTTCCCTTGCCTGAGTTGCTCGGCCTGCCTGATGGCGGCCAGTTGATTGTTTGCTTTCTCTATCGCAGCCAGGAGAGGTTCTATCCAGAGAACAGCCTGGCAGTACGTCAGTTGGCTGGAGGGAGTGGCGCTATTACCGGTTTTGTCAGTTCCGGCGGTAGCGCTGTGCATTGCCCCGGCACGTAGACTGTTCGTGTAGTTGAGCAGCCCGTCAGCAACGTAAGCAGGCACAGGGTAATCACACGTTTTTTCACGGCGCAGTATCTCGCGGTATTCGATGACGGTTGTTTCCGCTCTGGCGTCCACGGCGGCATTGGCATCCACCGTACCGGAGGCGATAGCGCTGAATGCCTGGCTCTCTGCTGCCTGCTGTTGAATGACTTTCGCCTGCATCAAAACATTGGCATCAGCGGTATCAGCGCGGTTGCTGTTGCTCGCATAGCGGGAACCAAAGAACAGGCCAAGCCCGGCCACCAGCAGGATCAGAAAAACGATGATGCTGGCTCGCGCTTCGGCGCTCACTGGTCTATCCCCCAGCACGCAAGCGCACTTTCCTGGTCACGGCGTTCAATCTGTCCATAGCAATTGTTGGAGCGTACCCGGCAATCTTTGCCGCCGTCTTTAATCCACCAGCGGATTGCCTCACACGCACCTTTACGGTCACCAGCATTGATGCGCTGGTAGAACGTTGATGGTAAGCATTTGCCAGGGCCGATGTTATATGGGCAAAACGAGGCAATCCCGGCCCTCTGCGGTTCGGTCAGCTTCACATGGATGTTTTTATCCACCCATGCCAGCGCCGCATCGCGTTCTTTGGCGTTGACCGTATCGCATTTGGCCTGCGTCAGCTTCATACCCTGACGAACTGGCTTACCGTCCACCAGCGTGGCGCCACGGCAAATTGTCCAGATCCCGGAACCATCACGGTAAGCCGTCAGGCTATTACCCTCTTTCTCATTCAGGAACTGATCCAGAATGGTGGGGGCAGAAGCACCAGCAAGAACAAGCCCCAACACAGCGGCGCTGAGTTTTGTTTTTGAGGCCATGGTTAATCATCCTGCGGTGGCGATACGAGTTTCCCGGCAGAAAGCGCTTTCTCATAGGCTTTCGTCCAGCGGCGTTTGAAATACAGATTGGTGAAGTACGTGGCGGCACCAATGATGATCCCGCTTATCAGTGCAATAAAATTCCAGTCCAGACCGTGAAACCAGTCATAGGCCCGCGCAAGGCCTGTACAAATCAGGCCGCCTGACGTGCAGTACGTGGCCGCCGAGAAGATTTTATCAGGCATGATTCTATGCATCTCTCTCACCTCCGATTGGTCGGGGTGCTGTGGTAGTAAAATTAACCGTAATTAGCGTAGCTACCGTGGAGCTTTGCTCTCATTGAATCAAGCCAGGAAGTTAACTCGGATAAATTGTCAGAGTACCTTTCCCAACGGCGCCCATTTTTCTGTATATAAGCGTGATAACCACCCGATTTATGTATGCAAATTCCTTTTGGCAATAACGGGTTGCCATTTGTCTGTTTTTTTCTATTCCATGAGTTTTGACTAAACGTGGCAAGCCTAAGATTTTCTATAAGATTATTGTTTTTATTTCCGTCGATATGATCCACACAAAAACCATCAGGAATTTTCCCATGGTTTAGTTCCCATATAAGGCGATGAAGTTGAATTTTATTTTTTAAAATCGATATAACTAAATACCCAGAATGATGCTTTTTAACTGACGGGTATTCTCCCATCTTTTTCCTGCCAATATCCTTTCTACATTTCAGAAATGATGGGGATTGAGGGTCATAAGAAAAATATTCGCTATATAAAATTTCCACGCGTTTACCTTCTTTGAGATGAACCTTTGTCGCATAGGAAATCAGCCCGTCGAGGCTCGCCAGCGCTAACTGACTTCCTCAAAGGCTCATTTCAAAGACATGGGTTCGACGATTAATACTGCGCATGCGAAGCGCGAAAAAAAACCCGCCACGGGGCGGGAATATGGGTCGAGCAAAACCGGCGATTATGCCGAAGGTACCCGCTGGTTGGGTTTGGTGCCGGGCAAAGGAATCGAACCTCTGACGCATTGCTTACAAGGCAATCGTTCTGCCACTGAACTAGACCGGCTTGATTGGTGGAACCCAGTGGAATCGAACCACTTCCTAATGTTCTTCAAACATCCGCGCGAACCATCTACGCCAGAGTTCCATTTTATTACCATGCAATTTGCACAGGGCTTTATGCCATGACGGTCTGCGAGTCGTGCGGCAAGCATTGCGTCAAAAGCCCTGAGCGGATTGCACAAATAAAAAAGCCCCGGAGCTATTAACTCAGGGGCTTAATATTTTTAGCGCTTAACAACGTGCGCAACTACCACTGTTTGAAATCATATCCACAGTTTCGGGAAAAGTAAATAGAAAATTAAAATATGTTATTTTTTAATCTCGCGTTACTGCCTGTAGTTGTCTTTCCGCCCATGCTTCTTCAATTTCAAATTTAGTAATTAATTCATCATAGAATGGCTTTACCGACTTCTTCCAGGTGTCGAGGCTGATTGTATCGGTGATGAGACAAATCGCATTAAAACAGCTTGTCGACGGCAGGCGTGGGTATCCATTACCCTTGCAACGCTTGCATTCACCAATAACGGGAACACCTCTCAATGCGGTTAATTCCTGATTAATTACTTTTTTTCTACCCTTGCAGTCAGGGCAGGCGATGGATATTTTCCCGCGGCCACCGCACTTCTGACATAAAACTTTGACGACCTCCCGGCGCTCCTGCAAATGCGGCTGGCCTATGTATTTCATAGTCGCCACTTCTGCTTCAATGAATCCCTCACCATTACAATCGTCACATTTCCGGTCACTGGCCGCGCTCCTGGAATAATCCTCAAATGCGAATGTTGCGAGAATCTGCATTACCGATAGTTTGAGCTCATTATTGAGCTTGCGTAAAGCGGCAACTCTATCACAGCGTTCAAGAGCATAAGCCGTCAATAAAACAATAGCTTTTTCACGATCGTTAATGCTTATGCCGGCTTTACCCATGAATGCTGAAAACCCTAATTTTGCGTTTTGCTGTACCATACCCATTCCTGCCATCACGTCAGGTCCGGTAAGGTGATCGGGGGATGTTCCTCTTACACTGTCGCTGATGTGCATACCCTTCGGGCTAAAATGTTTGATTAATGATTCAAGTTTCATTCTTCACACTCCCCCACAAGATTAAGAATGATGGAATTTGTAGTTTCGCCAAAGTCATTAAACCTTTCGTTTCCAAGTAACCACTGGCAAACCTCGGTCGCTTCTGCACGCGTAACCGGTTTAATGGTTGAAAGGAGTCGTTTCAGATAATGCTCCCTGTCATACACGTATTCGTCGTGCTCAGCGTATCCATACTCATGACCAAGTTCAAAACCGGCAGTGTTTCGTACCTGATACAACCAGTCCCAGTAAACAAACTCGCGGACAACATCTGACAGGGTGTGGGGTTCTGGCAGAACATCACGATAACCATCCACCAGCAACCGGCGCTGATCTTCAATTTCAAACATACGGTTACCGCCAATGCTTCCGGCTTTCTTCTCTGCTTTCGTCCATCCCCACAAATGATCATCAATAAATTTCGGCGAGGACTTAATGACCCGCTCAGCCTCCACCTCATCAAAAGTAGATTCATAACTGCCGAACTGTGCTCTTACTTCGGCAGCCTCTTTGATTTTTTTACGGGCATTTTTAATAGCTTGCGCAGGGTTATCCATGCCCATCGTGGTAAATGCCACCTGAAATGGAGCCACACCATTTTTCAACAAATATTTGGCATAACGTTCCTCGGCTTCTTTCGGGGTGATCTTGATTTTTGCCAGAGCAGACTCAGCAGCATCAAGATGTGCAGGTTCGTTAAGCTTAATCACCTCCAGCACCCACAGGTAAGCATCAGTCTGCTTATGTCCGGTTATTATTCGTTGTTCCGGCAGCGGTTTGATATTCACAAGTGTTGTGCTGTATTGCGTTGATGGGATGGTAAAAAGGCTCTTATGTTCGATATTATCTATATGCATCATGCATCCTCAACGTTATGTTTAGCATATCGACGCTGCTGTTTTTTTGGTGAGACCGTTGATTTAGCTCTGGCCTCTGCCTGGTCAATTGGATAAAAATGACCGTTATGGAAGCGCCGATAAATGGTGCCTAATTCTCCATTACGTTGCTTTGTAATATTTATTTCTGCGATGCCCCGCGCTGGCGATTCGGGGTCGTAAACTTCATCGCGATAAAGCATCATTATCAGATCGGCATCAGCTTCAATTTCTCCTGAGTTTTTCAAATCAGAATTCATTGGTCGTTTATTAAGGCGCGATTCGACACCGCGAGAAAGCTGGCTCAATGCAACAACCGGGGTTTTGTTTGCTTTGGCCAGACGCTTAAGTCCTTTTGATATCTCTCCCACGGCAAGGTCATATCTGGCCGTGCTGGTAATTTTAATCAGCGCCAGATAATCGACGACTACAAGCATGATTTCAGGATGTGCAATTTTCCATCGTGTTGCGGTCTGAATAATTTGATCAACAGTAAGGTCGGTTGAATCAACCATCCAGATATTGCGGCCTGTAAGATTCGCCACCCCATTTGTAAGCCTTGCCCAGTCTTCATCTTCGAATTTATCAGCCGCCTTTAGTCTTGATACTGGCATTCCACCAGCTGCTGATACCATGCGCTCTGTGATCTGTATGTTTGCCATTTCCATGCTAAAGAACAAAACACCGTAGCCCTGCTGGCTTATTTTATCGATAAGATCAAGAGCGAATTCCGTTTTACCCATTGAAGGTCTTGCCGCAATAAACACCAAATCACTAAGGTCAATCCCGCCGGTTTTTGCATCCAGATCTTCAATGCCAGTAAGAAGACAGCGCCCCTCTTCTTCTCCGCGCATCCGCGCATCAACGCGCGCAATAACATCTGGCAATATTTCGTCGATGTGTACCGGATTAACACTGTCAGAGCTTGAATCAATCGATGACATTATGAGCTTTGCTGATTCCATTGCAGACAGAGCAATATCACCATTTGCCGCATTGCGAATGTTATCAAGCGCTTCCTCCATAGCTTTTTCAGTGTCACGGATTGCTGCATTGCGCATGAGGGTTTTAACATAAGCATTGAGAGCTGATTTAGCCCAGGCTATCCTGGACGACGCCATAATGGTTACGTCATGCTGAGGAATCTGCTCACAGAGCAATAGCGGATCAATCAAACCGTTGCGCGCCTGTCGGCAAATGCCTTCATAAATTTCTTTGTATTGGTAAACAGAAAAAACGCTGGAGGGCATACGGGAAAGAATATCCAGCACCTCAGGATCTGCACCCCTGAGGAAGATTGCGCCAATCACCGCGCCCTCAAGATCATCATTCCTCCAGACAGGGGTCATCCATTCGCTCCTGTCTGTTTACGATAGCTTTCCCAGTTGAAAGCCAGCTTGTTGCTACCGCCGTCAGTAACTCGGTCCACAATCCTTTCCCCAATGGATTCCTGCAGTTGTTCGAAAGTCAGGTTGCTGATCAGGATAGTCGGCAGGACGCTTTCATAACGCGCATTAATCACTTCCTGCAGGATGGTCATTTCGGAAGGGGTGCCAAGCTGTACACCAACCTCATCAATAATCAGCAGATCAAGCCCAATGTAATAATCAAGTACGTCATCCTCGGTGCTTTCTGAGTTATTGCGCCAGGTGCTTTTGACAGCTCGCGTGATGCGCATAACGTCAGTGATCGCCACACGTGCGAGATGGTCATGAATTATTTTTTTAGTAATGGATACGGCCAGATGATTTTTCCCGGTACCGCAACTACCCGTAAAAACAAGACCAGTACCCGCTTTAAGGCGCTCTTTCCAGCTGTCAGCATACCGGCGACAAGTTGACAGATTTTTTTGGGCCGCATCGTTCACAGGTTTGTAATTATCAAAATCGCAGTGCTCAAACCGGCGAGCTACACCAGCTTTTTCAAGAAGGTCAGATACCTTCATCGATCGCAATTGAGCGTCAACGTGATCAATTGAGTTCTGAATGCATGCCGGGCATTGTGAGCTCAGGCGTGTTTCATTACCCCGAAAATCTTTACCAATAACTACGAACTGTTCGTAGTTACCATGCTTGTCACATTTGGCGCCGACAACCTCACTACGGCTTCTATTCCCGAAATTCCAGGGAATTTTATGTTCGGCAGCAAAAGCGAGCTTTTCGGTTAGCTCATTTCGCTGATTATTCAGCGCTTCGCGTTCCATGAATTTGTTTGGGTTATGCATGTTCACCACTCCGTCATTAGAAATTGCAGTCTGTATCGCCGTAGTCCTGATTGCGGAATCCGGAAACCGGGGCTTGTGCTCGCCGAATGCCCCCCGATGCTGATAAGGGCGCTTTCCACGCTTCTTCGAAGTGGCGATCCGGACCGAAGAACGTCGCCGCCTGTTTGATGTATTGAGTGCCAACACTGCCCGTTGCTTTGGCGTAGGCGGCATAACGCTTCACGCCTTCATGCATGGCTTCGGGTGTCACCCCTTCTTTGAGTCGCGCATTCCAGGCCTTAAAAGCCGCCGTCTTGCTGTTGCCGCCCGCACGTTTTGGGTATGCCTGCCAGGCCATTTCAAATTCAGGTGAAAAAACCCGTTTTACAGGACGAGTCGGTGCAGAGGCGTCAGCCGATGCGCCATTTAATTTAGGTTCTATGACTGGTTCTATGACTGGTTCAAAAGAGTGACTGATTCTGGGGTCAGCTCCTGCCCCACCCCCTAGGTCAGCTCCTGCCTCACCCTGGGTCAGCTCCTGCCCCACCTCGGTCACGTGTTGACCTAGGTCAGCTCCTGCCCCACCCACTAATTGGAGGGAGTATTTTTTTTCTTCGAGCTTTAAATGAAACAAATTGGACTGATTAAGCTCACCATTTCTCCGATACTCCCGGGTAAGTATCCCCATCTCCTCCAGGGCGCGGACGTGACTTTTAACCGTTGAACGTCCGATTTCACACTGTTCAGCAATATGCTTGTATGATGGCCAGCATTCACCTTGGTCATTAGCGTTATCGGCCAGTTTGAGGAGAACAAGCTTACGCAAGGGGTTACCAACCTTGATCTTCATGGCTTTCACCATCAATTCCATGCTCATATCACACCCCTGATGTTGGGTGAGGGAATAAAGTTGGAAGGTCCGGGCGTAATTCATGCGGTTTAACAACACCATTCACTGCATTAGAAACGGCTACCGCGTGCACTGGTGAGATTTTTTTTATTCCTCTGACCCATTTCCAAACGGCGCCCTGGGTTACTCCAATTTTTTTTGCTAATGAACTTTGGCCGCCAGCAACGTAAACAGCTTTAGCCATTGCAGACTCAAAAATCTCATCGCTCATAAAAACAACCCCTGTATTAATCTTAAAGATATAAAATAATACCAAAGGAATTAAAAATCAAGTAGTATCCACTTGCCACGATTAATCCCGTGGTATTAAATAGACATTTAAATGGGAGGAATTGATGAACACACTTGCAGACAGATTAAAGCTTGCCATGTTGAATGCAGGCTCCACGCAAAGCGAACTGGCATTGCGAGTAGGAGTTAGCCAGGGAGCTATACAAAAATTGACATCTGGTAAAGCGCAATCCAGTGGCAAGATTGTTGATATTGCCAAAGCTTTGGGAGTGGACCCGGTATGGCTTAGCACTGGAGAAGGAGGCATGGGGCCGGCTACAACGCCCGAGCAACGTCTGTATGGAATTAAATCATGGGATCATGAAACGCCACTTGATGAAGATGAGGTGGAAGTTCCTTATCTCAAAGATATAGAGTTTGCATGTGGTGACGGTAGCTGCATTGATGATGACTATAATGGTCAAAAGCTCCGTTTTTCTAAAGCCACATTAAGGAAAGTGGGAGCCAACAGCGATGGTTCAGGTGTCCTATGTTTTATCGCGCATGGGAACAGCATGGAACCAGTGATTGCTGATGGTTCTACCGTGGCTATAAACTGCAACGACAAGCGTATTGTTGATGGAAAAATTTATGGCATAAATCAGGGTGGCTGGAAAAGGCTTAAAATTCTTTATAGATCGGGCCCGGAAAAGGTAACCATCAGAAGCTACAATTCTGACGAGTATCCCGATGAAGAAGTCAACATGGATGGACTGGAAGTTTTAGGGCGCCTTTTCTGGGTGTCTACAATTTACTAACATCATCGACAAGACATTGCAAAACCGGTTTAAAGCCGGTTTTTTTTATACCTGTAAGCACCGGTATTAATAACGAAGATATTTGAGCCATACCAACTGTAAACAGATTTTATGTAAATCGGTTTACAACTACTACCGGAGAATTTGAATTAGGTGCATTTAGCCAAATGTTGCCTAAGTATAGTGACGGCTATGGGTGTGCTCTCTCATGGATGGCATCCCCCCCCCATCCAGATTGATGAAGTACGATCTAACCATCATTAATACTTTAATATTGTTTATAATCAATCACATATTATCATAAAAATATTTTTGTATTAATACCATTGACCTTTAATTAATACTAAAGTAGTCTTATCTTATCGGCATACAACGGAGCCAATGAGATGATCACTACAATCGCACCCAAGGCTGTAAGCAATAAATTTGATGTTAGTCAAAAAATCACCGAAAAATCTTCACTATGGCCTTACTCAAAGCCATCAAAACCATATCAGGATGGCTTTAATTTCCAATTTGAATCAATCCTGTCCGATGTAATTGAATTTGCACTCTACGAGCGGCATGGAGATCAATTTGTCATTGTGGATTTTTTTAATTCTTATGATGAGGCTTGTGATGAGGCTAAAGAGTTTTTAGATAATCATAAAGATCTAAAAACTATGATCATGACCTTATAACTATTTAAGCCCATCCATCCCAATTAAAAATTGACGCAATATTCTATCATTCTTATATCTTAAGGTAATTGAAATGTTAAAGCTAAATAAAAGAAAAAGCATACTGTCGCACAGACTTCCTTTTGTTGGCGGTAAGTCAAAAAATGGCTCTGGGCATAGCTTCTGGAATGTACCATCTACTGGCGGTTTTGGCGGAGGCTGTGAAACAGGGACTGCTCTGGCTTTGATTTTTCTTAAGAACCTAGAAGAAGAAGTGAGATCGGGAAATAATTATTGCCCTTCAACATTATCCAATATTGTTACCGAAATGATGTCTATTGGTTTCAATGATTCAATTAATGGTCAGGCGGTTGGTTTTTTTTCGGTAATTGAGGATATTTTATTAAAATTACTTCGAACCAACACCATTTCATTATCGAAAACCGAGCAAGAGCTTCTTTCCCAGGCAAATAACGGCCTTGCTTATAAAGAAGAAAAAGAGTGATTAAAGAGATGACATTCATCAAAGATAAACATGCATATCACTCAGCATGCATTTTCGCCAGCTACGGCGAGGCGTATGTGCATATTGCTCTTTTATATCTTCGTAAAGCTTATGGGTGTTAATAATGGCTAAAAATATTGATATTGATATTCAGCTAGCGGAATTAAAAAGTTTTCAATTATACGCGTTGCTCAAGGCCGCCGCCTTTGCTGCTGATGAGCTTGAAGAGAGTGAGGTAAAGGCATTATTCGAACTGGCTTATGATTTATCGGTTCCTGTCAGCACCTTCTTGCAACTCATTGAAGAGGAGACAGTTAACAATGGTAAACAATAACAGCACAATTGAAACGGTGCGCGATACTGCTGACAACTTATATCACTTACTGGATTTAATGTTTTCGCAGTTTAAAGAAATGGAACTTTCACAAACCGAATCGCTTATTGGACTTAGTTTTGAGTTAGCTTGCCAGCTTTCTTCATGGGCTAATGCTGAGGAGAGACGCCGCAATGGATAACACAATCGATAAATATCGCAATCGCATAAAAAATGCGGCGCTTTCATGGATGAAAAAGAAGACTGGCGGCAACATGCTAATTGTCAAATTACCAAAAGGCGAAATTGAAACGGTGGAAATTACTGAATCATTTATGGACTCATTACTTCGCCGTTTTGAAAGCTTGGTGCGTGGAGAGTTTGGAACTATTGAGGGCAATAAATTAGTTGAGTCCTCATATAAAGACGCAATTCAAATAAACAGAGATACCGAATATCTGACCGATTCTGGGAAATTAATTATCGATGACTTGCTAATGGAAGTCGTCGAGTACGTCAAAGAGAAACACTCCAGCGGGGGTGTCGTCTGATGGCACTGACAGCAATACGCATTCCCGAATGGGTGCACGGACAGGCGGTGCTTGTTCTCCGCCAGTACAGAAATAAACGGGTTCATCCCTGCCGGATGCATGGCTCAGGAAACCTGAGCCTGCGGGTTAACCGGCGCTGGCGCCTTCTTTCACGCGATGGCGGCCACAGTTGGGAAGTCATGAGTCACGAACGTTACTCAAAGGTAAAGGACAGAAAATGATTGATAACCGCACCGCCAGCGCTATTGACCTGGCAATCAGAAAGTTTGATGCGCCGGTTGGCATGCTGTTTTTTGCAGAACGGCATGGGCGTACTAAAAAATGCTTCTCCCGCGATACAGCGATCCGCTATCTGGCATTTTTCATGACATCGCATGCTTTCGCCCGCTCTGGGTTTCGCCAGAAGCATCCGGATGTACGGATTGATCGTGACGGCATCCCGATGTGGCGCCAGGGAGAAACTACCGCTGAATATCTGGCCGCCCACCAGCGCACCGTTCGTCGCCTGCGTCGCATTCTGGCCAGTAAGCGAGAAGCACAGAAATGGTTGGTGAAGTGGGATGCCATGCACGACCGCTACGTTAAAGAGCGTGAAGAGTTGCAGGCAAGCAAACCAGAGGGGATTCGCTGATGAATGACAACGATTTCACACCGGAGCCGACATCTACCGGTATCAAACTTGGGCGCCTGATTATTGGTTATTCCGCCGTCATCCGTTCTCTGGATAGCGGCAGTTATGACAGAAGCACTTCGAAAGCCCTGAAAATGCTGGACTGCATCATGGAGGCAAAAGAAAACGGCTGGATGAATCTCAGTATTGAGCAGGAGGTGATTTTGTGGCGTTGGCTGGTTGCAACTGTATTCATGAACGAAGAGATGAAGAAGAACGGCACCATTGATATTCCGAATGATTATGGCGGGGTTGACAGAGCCGTTATCTACACGGGTCAGAACGGCGCGATAAGCATCTATCCGGCGCCAGAGCGATTCGCACTAGCCAATAACGTCGAAGGGCTCGCTATTGAGAAATACGGGCGCGAAATGGGGTTGTCACTGGCGCTTCGAGCATATCAGGACATGGTTACGAAATCTCATGACGGCGGACTGATGCTGTCAGCTATGGGGCGTGAAGGCTTGGGTATCCTGCACGACAGCTTTATCGAGCAAATCCAGACCGAAGGCATGCCTGGTATGCCGGTTGTGCACTGAGGAGAAATGCAAATGGCTATGAAAACCGAATTAGCACCAGTTGCAGCGCGCGACCTGCAGATCATTGAATATCGCGGCCAGCGCGTGGTTACGACTGAAAAAATGGCTGAGGGGTACGGCACGGATGAGGTAAACATCCGCAACAATCTTTCGAGAAATCTCGATCGCTTCGAGGAAGGTAAGCATTACTTCCTTTTAACTGGTTCAGAATTAAAGGAATTTAAGAACCTAGTAACTGACGGTTACTTGGTTAACAAACATACAAGCCAACTGATTCTCTGGACAGAACGTGGCACGGCCCGCATGTCAAAAATCGTCGATACCGATCAGGCGTGGGGCTACCAGGAAGACTTGGTGGAATTCTACTTCACCCAGCGTGACAGCATCGCTGCACCGCCTGCTCAGGTAACGCTCAGCCGTAAAGAACTGGCACTGATGGTCATTGAGGCAGAAGAGCGGGCCGAAGCGGCGGAACTGGAAAATAAAACCCTTACTGCCACCGTTGAAAGCCTGGAAAAGCACTTTACTAAAGGCATGACCATTCCGGCATTCTGCAAAGCGCTGAATGGCGTCAATATCAACAAAATGATGTGGTGGGCCTTTGAGCGTGAATGGGTATTCAACGAGCAACGCGATCCGGAGAAAGCCCCTCGCTGGCGCGTCGCCTCCTATGCCCGCGATAAATATCTGACCGAAGATCAGACGCAAATTACCCCTCACGGTAAAGACGCCTTTACGAAATTTACTCCGACGCTGTTAGAGAAAGGTTGCCACCGGCTTTACCAGTTGTACATGAAAGGTGAGTTACCGATGAAAAAGACCTGGAATGGTGAATACAGCCATGACAAGGCGGTTTATACACCGGAGGGGCGTAATAATGACTAAACCATTCTGGCAGCCTGATGACTCATTACAGTTGGCCCACCAGCAGGCGCTGACATGGGTATGCGATGCGTACCTGTTTTACTTGGTCAGCTTGCATCGCCGTCCGGTTTATCGCCACCAGCATGGTGATATTTCGCTTAACCAGTCTTCGCTACAAAGTTTTATTGATTCCTACCTTGCTGACAAAGGCTGGGATATGGAGCGCCGGCGGACGCATTACATAAATATTCTGGACCTTATCAGGTATATGCACCGGAGTAATTCCAGCTTCGTCGACTGGGGGACAGTGCCGTCCCTCACTCCACGCGGAATCCGATGGATGAATGCCTGCTTTTCGCGTCTTGGAGAAATGGTCAGCAGCTATGGCGGATGGGAAAGTTACGTCAGTAAAACCGAAGGGGATAAACTTGATGGATATTAATTTCGAAGATAAAGGCGCCGTGGCCACAATCACGATCACAAGCACAGTGTTCGAATTGCGGCGCCACAATCTCACGGTTGACGCCGTGCTTTTATGCGAGTCCGGTGTTCACCATATCCGCAGCGGAATTTTCAGGATGAAAACGGTTATCTCAGGCAAGTCAAATCGCATGTTGCGGGCATACAAAATTGCGTTACAGGAGGCTTCCCGATGAACAACAAACAGCCCCTGTCATCCACATGCGCAAAAGAGGCGTTATCGAACGGCATTACTTACCGTCAATTGCTGGTAGCCCAGATCGCCCCAGTCTTTGCAAATCGCTTCCTGAATAATGATGACTGGCAAGATTACGACGATATGGCCGGGTCAATCATGATGATGGCTGATGCCATTATTACGGCAGAACAGGAGACATCAGAATGATTCACAAAACTTTTGTCGACACCCTTAATCTTGACACGATCGCTTTATGTCTTGAGCAACTGGTAAACGCCGAGCGTGCACAGTTAAGCATTGAGCAGCAATTAGATCAGTCTAACAGCACGATTGAGAGCAGCGAATGGAGAAAAAGCGCCGAAAAGGCTTTGCGGACCGTTAAAGCAAAGCGGCGCATCATAACGGCTCAATTGGCGGTCCTCCGTCAGAAAGAAAAAGAAAAGAACGAAGAAAACAGAGAGCAGCACTGTGAATACCTGATTGAAGAACTAAAGAAAATTGTTACTCCTTCTTCTTTCGCTCGCTGCGTCCGTTATGCAACTGAAAAGCTTGGAGCCATCAATGAGTGAGCAAAATATTTTCGAGCTTGTGAAGCTGATTAGGGCTGCTAAGGGCGATCCGTCGGCCATGACTGACGCTATTTGGGAGGCAGGATATCGGCAGCCAGAACGGACAGCAGAAGAAGCGGCAAAGATAACGATTGACGTATTTTTTTACTGCAATTCATTTGATATGCCAACAGATTTCTGGCCGCGAGATTATGACAGTGTTCTGAGCAATGAGCTGATGAAAGCGATTCTGGGAGACGATGGTGATCTTTTGGGAGGAGAGCCGGCCGCTATTGCGAAGAGTGTGATCGCCGCGGGATTCAGGAAGGAAGATTGCTAATGCAAAAAATGACTTATGAAGAACTTGAACACCGTTTCCAGTCGTACTGCAAGCACGATGGCGGTCGAACCTATGACGGTGGCTCAATGAGCATTTGCGCGATTTGCGGCTGGGACACCGCCAAATGCCAGCACCGAAACTCCAGTAAAGCGGATAAGTTTTGCCGCGATTGCGGCGAACCTCTGAATAAGAAGGTGGTGTAATGTGAACACAGAAAACACTAACGACATTATTTCGGATGCCGACATTGAAAAACTTACCGGTTATAAAATCCCTTCCAGGCAGTGCGAAGTATTGCGTGACGCCGGAATTTTTTTTATAACCAGGCGTGATGGTCGCCCTCGAACGACGTGGGCCCATTTCAATAATCCCCTGTCACATCGGCAAAATGTGACGGGTAATTGTGATCCGCAACCAAATTTCGGAGCGCTCGATTAATGCCAAGAGCTCGTAAAAACAAAGAAGATTGCTGGATGCCGCCGAGGGTATACCTCGGCAAATCCGCCTATGAATTTCACCCTAAAGGAGGTGGAAATATCCGCCTGTGCGATAAAACTTGCACACAAGCTCAAGTATGGACAGCCTGGGAAGCCCTGATAAATGATCGCCCGGATGATTCGCTTTTTGCCGGACTGGTTGAACGTTTTTTCAAATCTGGTGATTTTTTTGAATTGGCTCTGGAAACGCAAAAAGACTACAGAAAATATTCTCAAAAACTGCTGGCTGTTTTCGGGAAGATGCCGCCAGACAGTATAAAACCTGAGCATGTCAGGAAGTATCTTGATAAGCGAGGAGTGAAAAGCAGAACTCAGGCAAACAGAGAAAAGGCGTTTATGTCCAGGGTTTATCGTTGGGGTTATGAGCGCGGTTATGTGAAGGGAAATCCCACAAAAGGGGTTAAGCAATTTAAAGAAACCAGTAGGGATCGGTATATCGTTGACGACGAATACAACGCCCTATATAGCGTCGCGCCTGATGTGGTTAAAGTTGCGATGGAGCTGGCCTATCTTTGCTGTGCGAGGCAAAACGACGTCCTGACCATGGGAAAAAATCAACTTATGGCGGATGGGATACTGATCAAGCAAAGTAAAACAGCGGTCGCACAAATCAAGGCCTGGTCTGCCCGTTTGTCTGCGGCTATAGAACTTGCAAAAACGTTACCCCTAAATGCCGGAATGAGTAGCCTTTATATTATCCACCAGCCATCAGGGCATAAATACACGCGCGATGGATTTAATAGCCGATGGAGAAAGGCAAAGGAGGATGCCCGGTCCGCTTACCCACATCTGTCGTTTGACTTTACATTTCATGATCTCAAGGCAAAAGGCATTTCGGATCTAAAAGGCACCATCTACGAAAAACAGGCCATTTCTGGTCACAAAAATGTAGAGCAGACAGCGCGATACAACCGAAAAATCGTCGTTGTTCCAGTGGTTGGCGCTCAATAATATTACGAAGGGATATTATGAAAGTGGTATGCAGCAACGAAAAAACCACCCGGAGGTGGTTTCACGACACTGCTTATTGCTTTGATTATTCTTATTTTTCCCATGGTACCCGGGGCGGGACTTGAACCCGCACAGCGCGAACGCCGAGGGATTTTAAATCCCTTGTGTCTACCGATTCCACCACCCGGGCTCGGGAAGAAATTGGAGGCGCGTTCCGGAGTCGAACCGGACTAGACGGATTTGCAATCCGCTACATAACCGCTTTGCTAACGCGCCAGAATCTTCATGCCTTTCAGCCAACACCCGCAATATGCCGATGCTTTTAAACTGGAGCGGGAAACGAGACTCGAACTCGCGACCCCGACCTTGGCAAGGTCGTGCTCTACCAACTGAGCTATTCCCGCAATATCAAGTTTTGTTCTAATCACTTGATTTTGTTATCTTCTGGCGAGCTACGCTGCCGTCCGATGCGATGCATTCTACTTACCTGACGCACTGAGTCAACGATATTTTTCAAAACCCGGATCGTTTGCTGAAAATTAACGCGAAACGATCACTGTTCAAGCAAATCTCCGCGGGCAGCGTTCAAATATTGCAACATCGACCACAGTGTCAGTACCGCAGCAACCAGGAAAAGGCCAATCCCCGCCCATTCGACCCATTCATTTGGACGCCAGAGCATCCAGACCAGTGCAGTCATTTGTGCGGTCGTTTTCACTTTACCGATCCAGGAGACGGCAACACTGTTGCGTTTACCCAATTCCGCCATCCATTCGCGCAGGGCCGAAATAATAATCTCGCGGGCAATCATGGTTGCCGCCGGGAGCGTCACCCACCAGGTGTGGTAATGCTCTGCTACCAGCACCATTGCGATAGCGACCATCACTTTATCTGCCACCGGATCCAGAAATGCACCAAAACGCGTACTCTGGTTCCAGCGGCGCGCAAGGAAACCATCAAACCAGTCGGTGACTGCGGCGACGAGAAAAATCAGCGCGCATGCAAACGAAGCCCATTGAAAAGGCAAGTAAAATGCCAAAACAAAAAATGGGATAAGGATGACGCGAAACAGGGTAAGCAACGTAGGGATATTAAATCGCATAATGACGGTAACTATCTGTTGTCAGTAAATTTTGACCCTATGTTGCTACAGAGCCCTTAATGTTTCAACGAGTAGTAGATCTTTTCTGCCAGACCTTGCGAGATGCCCGGCACTTTTGCAATTTCTTCAATACTCGCATTCAGCAAGCCCTGCAGCCCCCCCATGTACTTTAACAGTATCTGGCGACGCTTTGGACCAACGCCTTCGATGGTTTCCAGGGTACTGGTATTCTTCACCTTTGCCCGCTTTTTGCGATGCCCGCTGATCGCATGATCGTGCGACTCGTCGCGAATATGCTGTATCACATGCAACGCGGGGGAATCAGGAGGCAGACTAAACCCTTCGCCTTCCGGCTCAAAAAACAACGTCTCAAGCCCCGCTTTGCGGTCGGTACCTTTCGCCACGCCCAGCAGCAATGGATGATGTTTATCCCACGGAACGTCGAGTTCAGCAAAAACCGCTTTGGCCTGCCCTAACTGCCCTTTCCCGCCGTCGATCAAAATCACATCCGGAATTTTATTCTCTTCAATCGCCTTCCCGTAACGACGACGCAGCACCTGGTTCATTGCAGCGTAATCATCGCCGGGCGTGATACCAGTGATGTTATAACGCCGGTATTCCGCACGCACAGGCCCGTTGGCATCAAATACCACACAGGACGCCACCGTCTGCTCACCCATGGTATGGCTAATATCAAAACATTCCATACGCTTAACTTCAGGCAGTTTTAGCAAGGTTGCCAGCGCCGTCAGCCGCTGGTTGACGGTCGACTGCTGCGATAATTTCGTGCTAAGCGCCGTCGCGGCATTGGTACGCGCCAGTTTCAGGTAGCGCGCACGATCGCCACGTGGTTTGGTCTGCACGTTTACTTTGCGTCCGGCAAGCCCCGACAATGAATCCGCCAAAAGCGTTTTGTCATTGAGGTTAAAATCCAGCAGGATCTCACCCGGCAGAGTGCGCATCTGGCTCCCCTGCAAGTAAAATTGCCCGACAAAGGTTTCCACCACCTCACCAAGCTCAGTACCATTCGGCACTTTGGGGAAATAACTGCGGCTACCTAATACTTTACCCTGGCGAATAAAGAGCACGTGCACACAGGCCATGCCAGCATCGAATGCCACGCCAATCACGTCCAGATCGTCGCCGGTATTTGAGACAAACTGTTTTTCGGTTACCCGGCGCACGGCCTGAATTTGATCGCGAATACGCGCTGCCTCTTCAAATTCCAGCGCCTGGCTGGCTTTTTCCATTCGGGCAATCAGTTTCGTAAGCACCTGATCATCTTTACCTGCCAGGAAAAGGCGCACGTAATCCACCTGCTGCGCGTATTCCTCTTCGCTGACGAGGCCTGCCACGCAAGGTCCCAGACAGCGACCAATCTGATATTGCAGACACGGCCGCGAGCGATTGCGATAGACGCTATTTCCGCATTGGCGAACGGGGAAAATCTTTTGCAGGAGCGCCAGTGTCTCCCTCACCGCGTAACCGTTTGGAAACGGGCCAAAGTACTCCCCTTTGGCATGCTTCGCACCACGATGCATCGCCAGGCGCGGATGTGTGTCGCCGCTCAGGAAGATAAAAGGATAGGATTTATCATCACGCAGTAATACGTTGTAACGCGGCTGGTAAAGTTTGATGTAGTTGTGTTCCAGCAATAATGCTTCCGTCTCGGTATGCGTTACCGTGACATCAATCTGCTGGATCTGCGCAACCAGCGCCTCTGTTTTTCGCGAGGCGAGATTGCTGCGAAAATAACTGGAGAGGCGCTTTTTAAGATCTTTTGCTTTGCCAACATAGATAACCGTACCGCCGGTGTCATACATACGGTAGACACCCGGTTTGCTGGTCACTGTTTTGAGAAAGGCTTTTGAATCGAAAACTTCATTCACTGACTTGCTAACGTCTCCGCATTGCACAGACCATGGCGAATCGCCAGGTGAGTCAGCTCCACGTCACCATGAATGTTCAATTTACTGAACATGCGATAGCGATAGCTGTTCACCGTTTTGGGGCTGAGATTCAGTTGCTCAGAGATCTCATTGACCTTCTGACCTTTAGTGATCATCAGCATAATCTGCAATTCACGTTCAGACAAACTATCAAACGGTGAGTCGGTTTTTTCCGGTTCAATCTGACTGAGAGCCATCTGCTGAGCAATATCAGACGCAATATATCGTTGTCCGGAATGGACGGAGCGAATCGCATTGACGACTTCTTGCGGTGCAGCGCCTTTGCTGAGATAACCTGACGCGCCAGCTTGCATCACTTTCGCCGGAAGCGGGTTTTCTGTATGGATGGTAAGCATGATGACTTTGGTGTCGATATTAGCGCGCGCAATCTTGCGTGTGGCTTCAAGGCCGCCGATGCCCGGCATGTTCATGTCCATCAACACAACGTCGACGGAATGTGCCCGGCACCATTTTACGGCATCCTCGCCGCAACAAACTTCGCCAGAAATTTTTATGCCTTTAATATCTTCGAGAATGCGTCGTATCCCTGCGCGCACCAGTTCGTGGTCATCAACAAGAAGTACGTTGATCAATGGAATATCTCCAGAAAAGGGATGACGCTGCTGCAAGCTAATTCTTCACATACTAACGGTTTTTGCCGCATTATTGAAAGTTAAAAAATGCCACTCATTCGATTTTGGTCTCGTTTTTGGAAATTAACCTGTACATTTTGTGGAAACTTTCTTAACCCGCGCCGCATCAGGTTTGCGTGTTTAAAAGTGCTTTTCGGAAAGTTGACGGAACGCACTTTTTTTATTCTGCCGGGGAAAAAGAAGCGGTACTTTGTAACAATAATTAACCGACGCTCTACCTCTATTAAACATATATTTTGCCTGCACTATTAAAATTAAATATTCGGTTAATGTTTAATTTAATAAACCAGATAACGCGCGCGTATAAAACAACCACTGCTATTTTTCCCCAGGCTTGTGGTATACTCCGCCGCTTTGACATTCACCGTCACGCTAAGCGCGGTAACAGAACGAGGTAAATAAATGAGCACACCTGATTTTTCCACTGCTGATAATAACCAGGAACTGGCTCAGGAAGTCTCATGCCTGAAAACGATGATCACGCTGATGTTGCAGGCTATGGGGCAGGCTGATGCAGGTCGCGTCATCATTAAAATGGAAAAACAGATCGCGACGCTGGAAGATGAAGCTCAGGCTGCGGTATTCACCAACACGGTGAAGCAGATCAAACAAGCTTATCGTCAGTAAGTAAATCCGGCTGGCAGCACAAAAGCTGGCAGCCGGTATACGTCTGGCACGCAGAACGAAGATGCAG
Source organism: Phytobacter ursingii (assembly GCA_901456055.1). Lineage (GTDB taxonomy): Bacteria > Pseudomonadota > Gammaproteobacteria > Enterobacterales > Enterobacteriaceae > Phytobacter > Phytobacter ursingii. Next base: position 261,944 of record CABDWT010000016.1, on the reverse strand, counting down.
ATCAGATGATTCCCGTTGCCGCCGCATAACAGGCAATCTGTGTTTTATTCGGCGCGTTGAATTTTTTCTGCATGTTCTTTTGGTGAAAATTCACCGTATTCTCAGATATGGACAAAATCATAGCGATTTCGGCCGATGTCTTCCCTTCCGCAGTCCATTTCAGAATTTCTTTCTCGCGCTTACTGAATTTCATTTCCGGCGCAATGACCATATTGTCTCCCAGTCGGGAAAGCGTGATCAGGCTGTGTTGAATCAGTGTTTGCAGGCGCAACTCAATCTCTTCATCATGCTCTGGATGATGGAGAATACTCGAGCGAGACACGGACAAGAATCCCAGTGCATGGTTTGGCAGCATCAAACACTGCGTTATCCCTTTACGTAATCCAAAATCCCGTGCGGTATTCCATAATTCCGGTGTCTCGTGAAATAATTTGTCATTCCACGGTAAATGCCCGTGAAGGAAATTCTCTGGTTTAAGTACCGGATCAATCGCGAAATAATTTTCAGCCTGGTAATGTGCCATCCAGGCATCCGGGTACGTGGTGTGGACATTGATTTTCGGGCGCGTAAACGGCACCGGATGACGAACACACAGTGCAAAAAAATCAAATTCAAGCAGCTGCGTTTGCTGCTTTAATGTTGAATAGACCTCTTCCTTGTCGGTTATCTCCTGAAAACGTAGCAGCATTTCCCTGCGCCACGAGAAAAAATCATTATCCTGCATACTGACCGATATCACCCCTGACAATAATAATCATTATTATGGATACATTAAATTAACACATAAATCTTTTTTATAAGTGTAAAATATCGGTATTAGCGGAAATCAGTAAAAATTTTCGCAGGTTATGGCGAGCTGTGAAGGCAGAAGCTACTGTTTTTTGCGGGAAAATGCGGCGACGGAGAGTGGCTAAATAGCGTTATTTGCAATGCATATGCTTTAAAGTGCGCTAATAAATTTAGCTTAAGTTGATACAACTCACCGATTCGAAAAGCGAGTCGCTGCCGAATCGGTGAGTCATTACTGCATCAGGAATTTTTCCAGAAATTGCTGTGTGCGTGGCTGCTGCGGATTCGCGAATAATGACTTCGCCGCACCCTGTTCGATAATGCGCCCCTGATCCATGAAGATGGCCCGGTCTGCGACATCTCGCGCAAAGCTCATTTCATGGGTAACAATGACCATCGTTCGTTTTTCCTGCGCCAGTTGCCTGATGGTATTGAGCACCTCTCCCACCAGCTCAGGATCCAACGCCGAGGTCGGTTCATCGAACAGGATGACATCCGGGCGCATCGCCAGCGCACGCGCAATCGCGACGCGCTGCTGTTGTCCGCCGGATAACCGCCGCGGATAACTGGTTTCTTTACCACTTAACCCTACTTTGGCCAGCAGCTCCCGCGCCCGTGCTGTCGCTTCATCCTTCGTTTCCCCTTTCACAATCACCGGCCCTTCGATGATGTTTTCCAGTACCGTGCGATGTGGAAAGAGATTGAAGTTCTGGAACACGAAACCTACATGCTGGCGCAACTGGCGAATCAGGTTTTTCTGTTGTCCCAACGGCTTTGCCATATCAATGGTCATATTGCCCACCCGAATCGTACCGCTCTCGGGCTGCTCCAGCAGGTTGATACTGCGCAATAGCGTGGTTTTTCCGGATCCGCTGGGGCCGATAATTGCCACCACTTCCCCTTGCGCCACCTCAAGATCGATACCGTGCAGCACCGTCTGGCCGTGGAATTGTTTCACCAGGTTTTTCACTTCGATAGCACTCATTTCGGATCGCGCTCCTGACGGTTCAACTGGTTTTCAAAATAGTTCTGCAACGCAGAGAGCACTGTCGCCATAACCCAATAAATCAGCGAAGCGGCAAGATACATCGTGAACACTTCCAGCGTACGCGAAGTGATCAGCTGCGCCTGACGGAACAGCTCCGGTACCTGAATCGTCGCCGCCAGCGAGGTGTCTTTCACCAGGCTGATGAAGCTGTTAGAGAGCGGCGGCAACGCCACGCGCGCGGCCTGTGGCAGTATTGCGCGCCGTAACGTTTGCCATGGTGTCATGCCAATACTCGCGGCGGCTTCCCACTGCCCTTTATCAATAGACGAGATCGCCGCGCGCAATGTTTCCGAGGCATAGGCGGCAGTGTTGAGCGACAAACCGATCATCGCCGCCGGGATCGGATCCAGCTCAATGCCAAATTGCGGCAAGCCGTAGTAGATCATAAACAGCTGGGCGATAAGCGGCGTACCGCGAAAAATCGAGATGTAGACGCGTGCCAGCCAGCGTACTGGCAGCAGCGGCGACAAGCGCATTAACGCCAGTACAAACCCCAGCAGCAGGCCAAAGAACATGCCGCCGATGCTCAGTTGCAGTGTAAATATCGCCCCTTTAAGCAGGAACGGCGCTGAGTCGAAAACCAGCTGTAGACTTTCTTGCATTATGGTTGTTCTGCCCGGAGATTAAACATGTGGGTGATAGGCAAACAGCGCCGGAGCGCCGCCGGTGTGGACAAACAAAATCGGGCCATCATCTTTAAAACGTTTCTGCTCAATTCCATCGATAAGACCCGCCATCGCCTTGCCGGTATACACCGGGTCGAGAAGAATACCTTCCAGCCGCGCCAGCAGTTTAACCGCTTCCATACCCTCATCATTAGGCTGGCCGTAGCCTGGCGCGAAATACTCATCCCAGAGGGTAATCTCTGCGCTGACCTTCACGTCCAGCAGCTGTGCAACCTCCTGTTGCAGGGTTACCACTTTCGGTTTTTGGTCAGCAACACTGCGCGATACCGTCACACCGATGAGCTCGACTTCCGGCAGAAGTTGTTCCAGGCCAATCGCCAGGCCGGCGTGCGTTCCGGCACTGCCCGACGCCACCACAACCGAAGAAAGCCCTACGGCACCTTCACACTGCTGAGCGATTTCCAACGCGCTTTCTACATAACCCAATGCCCCCAGCGCGTTCGAGCCGCCAACCGGGATCACATATGGGCGAAACCCCTGCGCTTCGATACGCGTTGCCAGCTCATCCAGTTGGCGTTTGGGATCGGTCAGCGCGTCGCACATTTCGATTTGCGTGTTGAACAGGTCCAGCAGCAGACGGTTACCGTTGCTCAGATAATTTTCTGCGGTCGTACCAATCGGATTTTCCAGCAGCGCCACACAGTGAAGCCCGAGCTTCGCTGCCACCGCCGCCGTCTGACGCACGTGGTTAGACTGAATAGCGCCTGCGGTAATCAACGTGTCAGCCCCCTCACGCAGCGCATCAGCAGCGAGAAATTCCAGCTTACGCAGCTTATTACCGCCCATCGCTATGGGGGTCACATCATCGCGCTTTATAAAAATGTCACGACCTAGGAAATCAGAAAAACGCGGCAGGTATTCCAGCGGCGTCGGCGCGCCGATAAATTCCAGGCGGGGAAAACGGGTGAGATTTTGTAAGGACATTGATCCTCCGGTAGCGAGATAGGAATTGTTTTTATTATGCACGTATACCGCGCGTAAATAAAAAAGGCGCTGAATTTAGCGCCTTTTTCTTACGGAGAGATTACTTCGTTACATCAGCGCCGAACCATTTTTCCGATAGCGCTTTCAGAGTGCCGTCTTTCTGCATGTCGGCAATCGCCGCATCAATGGCTTTCAGCAGGTCTTCGTTACCTTTACGCAATGCGACACCCGCTTCCTGACGTGAGAAAGCATCCCCCGCAACGGCCAGCGTATTGTTGGTTTTTTTCACCAGATCGAGCGCGGCAAGACGGTCCACCAGAATGGCATCAATACGGCCTACGCGCAGATCCTGGTATTTTGTCGGATCATCATCGTAGGTACGGATATCCACGCCCTGCACATTGGCGCGCAGCCACTCTTCATAGTTGGTACCCAGACCCACGCCCACTTTTTTGCCTTTCAGATCGGCAGAGGATTTGATGCTCTCTTCATTGCCTTTTTTCACCAGTGCCTGAATACCCGAGACGGTGTAGGGGGTGGAGAAATCGTATTTTTTCTTACGTTCATCGGAGATAGTGACCTGGTTAATCACCACATCAATACGTTTTGAATCCAGCGACGCCAGCATGCCATCCCACTTGGTGGGTTTCAGCGCTGCTTTCACGCCCAAATGTTTCGCCAGCGCATCGGCAAATTCAACTTCAAAACCGGTAAGCTTGCCATCATCACCCTGAAAGCTGAACGGCGGATAGGTGCCTTCCAGTCCAACCAGCAACGTGCCACGCTCTTTAACTTTATTCAGTAAATTTTCAGCGGCGAACGTTTTGACGCTCATCCCCGCAACCAGCGCGACTGCCATAACACCCATCAGCGCCTGACGACCCAAAAGTGCAAGTTTCATAGTGTCTCCGACCAGAAAATGAAGAGCGTAACGCACGGTACCTGAATCATTTTCAGGCACCTGTGCGTTACATTTTATTCATTTTTAATATATATCAGATCGAGCACCGACAGCGATCTTTTGCGCAACGTTAAAGCGTGCTTGTGCTTTAAATTGTGCGTACTTACGCAACGCGATACGGTAATTATTGGTACTGGTGGTGGGTAACCAGGGCTCCAGATTTTCATCAGGATACCCTTCGTCAAGAAGATCACGAGAGATATTAAGCTCACTTAAATGATTTCCCAGCCGGCGAAGACGAACAACGTATTCGCGCACCGTGCCATGGCTCATTTCAGTGTGATCGAAAAGGAATTGTTTAAATCCAATGATATCGAAGAAATCACTTTGCTCTTTGCAATGCAGGTCACCGCAGAATCGGCAGAGCGCTACCCATTCTTTTTGTTCCTGCAGCCAGGCAGCCTCATCCAGAAGCATATCCAGGCGTGATATTGCAATCTTGTTCACAATTTCGCCTCGACGCACCAGGGTGATGCGGTCGAGTAACTTGTGACAATGTGCGCAATGTGTTTGGCTGTGTTTAAAGTCTTTTAAATAGCGGCTTAATGGCCGTCTTTTAGGTTGCTGCACCGTCATGATAACTCCTGGTTGTCAATGCGTTGTGCGGCATTTTTCAGGGGCGATCCAGTACGGATAGTCTCACCAACCTATAACTTACCCAGCTTTGTACGTAAGCGCTTAATAGCCTGGCTATGCAATTGGCTAACCCGAGATTCTCCGACGTCAAGAACAGCACCAATCTCTTTGAGATTAAGCTCTTCCTGGTAATAAAGCGTCAGAACCAGTTGTTCGCGCTCCGGTAAGGATTCAATCGCTTCCATTACACGGTGACGCAAATTACTTTCCATTAACTGGAATAACGGGTTTTCCTGTTGATGATCGTCAGTCACAACTTCGATACTGTCACCGTGCTCTTCTCGCCATTCGTCATAGGAGAAAAGCTGGCTATTGTTGGTATCAAGCAGCATCTGACGGTATTCTTCAACCGGAACACCGAGGCGTTGTGCGACTTCTGTTTCGGTCGCATTACGTCCCAGCTCTTGCTCAAGTTGCCCCATAGCCTGTGCTACTTCGCGAGCGTTACGCCGGACACTGCGCGGTACCCAATCACGGCTGCGCAATTCATCCAGCATGGCCCCACGAATGCGCTGCACTGCGTAAGTGGTAAATGCCGTTCCTTGCAGAGCGTCGTATCGGTCAACTGCATTCAGTAACCCGATCCCGCCCGCCTGTAGCAGATCGTCCAGTTCCACACTCGCCGGCAAACGCACCTGCAGGCGCAATGCTTCGTGACGCACCAAAGGTACATAACGCTGCCACAGCGAGTGTTTATCCATTACACCTTCAGCGGTATACAGTGAATTCACGATAAACAGCCCTGCGTTAGTTTGAGTTATCGGCATGATTATCCGATTCTGTAGCACTTTTAATCGGATGAATAGTGGGTGAAATGGGGGGTTATTTGCAGGGTTGTATCTGATATCATCTCATACTGTAAATCTATACTCCCATTCACCAGGTGCCTCATGATCAATGTTTTAATTTCACCCGCTGGTACAGAAATCGGTCGCGAGATATGGCTATCGCTTCGTTATGAGAAAACAGTAAAGCTATTTCTGGCTGGCTCCGATTATGACAACCATGCCCGTTATAACGATGAGCAGTACCATATATTGCCTAATGTCAACGAAGATGGTTGGCTCGAGGCTCTTCAGGCATTTGTTCTATTATACGACATACATTTTATCTTTCCTGCCCATGATGACGCTTTATTGGCTTATGCGCAGCACCAGTCTGAAATTTCGGCAAAAGTTGTCTCCTCCAATACCCAATGTTGTGAGATCACTCGTTATAAAAGCCGAACCTACGACAAGTTACGGGATATAGTACCAGTACCTCGTTGCTATAAGTCAGCGGAAGAGGTTGAAAATTGGCCAGTATTTATTAAACCAGACCGTGGCCAGGGCGCCCAGGGCGCATTAAAAGTTAACGATAAAGCGACGTTAGAAATACAATTACGCGACAATTCTGATTTACTTATTTGTGAATATCTTCCGGGCTCGGAATATACAGTAGATTGTTTTACCCGTGAAAATCATGGTGTTGTATTTTGCCAACCACGAACTCGCGAACGTATAAGAGCGGGAATCTCTATGGCCTCGGAAACGATTGAGTTACCGGGTATTCTGGAGATGGCGCAGGCAATATCAGAGCGCCTCCAGCTCAAAGGCGCCTGGTTTTTCCAGGTAAAACTCGCCACCAACGGCACATTGACATTACTCGAAGTCGCACCACGGATCGCCGGGACGATGGCCGTAAACCGCGTCAGAGGCGTAAATTTCGCCCTGCTCTCGCTGTATGAACATCAAAATATGCCTGTGACCATTGATGCATTGAAACCAACAAATCGCATCAGCCGCGCATTGACCAATCGCTTCCGTTGCGACCTTCCTTTTGGGCATGTGTATGTGGATTTTGACGATACGCTCATTATTCATAATAAGCTTTGCCTACCGCTGGTTCATTTTTTATATCAGTGCGTTAACGAAGGAATTCCGTGTTACCTCATTAGCCGTCATGACGGTGATTTGCATGAAAAACTCAAGCACTGGCGTATTGAATCTCTGTTTGATGAGGTTATACATCTGAGACAAGAAGAAGAAAAATCCCGCTTTATTAAGCATGCAGACGCCATATTTATTGATGATAGCTTCCGTGAACGTCATGAAGTACATTGCGCGCTGGGCATTAACACATTTGATGTCAGCATGCTGGATCTGCTTCTTAAGGAGTGACCATGAGGAAAAATGTCGTTTTCATTCACCTCGAGAGTCTAAATCAGGCAATTTATAGCCATCGCCAGTGGTTTCCTTGTCTGAACAGCATTGCGCCGCATTCGCTGCGGTTTAACAATTTTATTTCCTCAGCAACATCGTCATTCATGGCAGTTAGCGATTTATTACATGGCGATGATAATGTGCTGGAGCATAATGTTAATTTCGAGGTTGGGCTAAGCATTAAGCGCAAAGCACCCTCGATGTTTGACCAATTGCGTAAAGCGGGCTATCGCACTGCTGGGATAGGCTTCCCGAAGAACTGGGCAAGCTTTGATATGATCTGGAGTGAAAACGATCCGTTCAGATGGTATGAAACCTCCAGCGAAATGCTGCATCATGCGGAAGCAATCATCTCCGATCGCTCGCAGCCTTTCGCGTTATATATCTGGAATCTGAGCAGCCACTTATGTTATCAGGATGGCTATAAAGCTGCGGGAGATAATAGTTTCGTCCGTTGGCAACGCGGTTATGAAAGTATGGATAATACTGTAGGCGACATTCTGCGCCTGCTGATGAATCATAAGCTGATGGAAAGCACCACTCTGGTCATCTTTGGTGACCATGGGGACGATTTCTGGAATCACGGCTTATATGGCGGATTTGCGCACGGTATTGAGCCGTATACATCGCTGATTCATACGCCTGCTTTCATTTATGATAGCAATTATAAAGCCAAGGATATGAATAACCTTGTCAGCATGATCGATCTCCAGAAGACCGTTTTTGAGATGCTAAATCTCCCGATGACGGCTGAAGATAATCCCTCTTGCTATTCAGCATTCTCCGGCGACAGGAAATACTGCTATAGCCGCAATCTCTTTGCTGCTCAGGAAGGCGAAACCCAAAAGACGCCTCTCCGTAAAGGCTATGCTATTACCTCGGAGCTTTTTCATCTTCTCTATGTAAATGGAGGGTACAAGATGTATGCCTGGCAAGCAGACGGCGCAAATCAATTTAACCTGCTCGAATGTCTGAAAACCAGCAATGGCAGTGTCTCAATTGATTACCAGCGTTTAGGGGCAGGTAGACAGGCGGGCCCACATCCGCATATTCAGTATTTTCTGTATCCAGGTTGTGAGACACTAATCATGTCTCAATTTGAAGAAATGTCTGAGTTGTTGCAAAAGTGGATTGCCGAAAAAAATAGCTTACTGAATTAAAGCAAAAAAGCCTACCGTACAATGGACTGCACCTCAAAAGCTGGACAACCAGCTGAGTAAGGTGCAGTTTTTTCTGTCAAAGCCAAACTATTTTCTTGAGCTAAGGCTGACTGTCGTCAACCACTACTGTTCAGGTAACGATAGCGGACTACTTACCACCGTTAACGCAAGCGGGCGATTTCGATAATTTCTGTCGTAGATATCGAAGGCGTTCTTGGTAGATAGATAACTTCGCACCAAGGTTTGACCCAATCGAAGCGGCCTTCCCAGTCATCTCCCATGACCAGCAAATCGGCTTTCTTCATTTCAATATAACGCGCTTTATCTTCCAGAGATTCTTCGATAAACACTTCATCAACGCAACGCAATGAACTGATAATTTTTACGCGGTCATCCTGGCTATAAAGTGGATAACGATGTTTCTTTTTATAGCTAAGGGCATCAGACGATACCCCTACAATTAAATAATCGCCAAGCGCAGCCGCACGTTCAAGAATGTTCACATGACCTATATGAAAGACGTCGTAAGTACCGAATGTAATTACTCTCTTCATGTCATCTCTCCGGCAATGCCGTTTTAAGGGCCAAGTAGTCAGGAGATATGAATTCTCCAGGTTCATTTCCGCAGCAACCAAAACAGCTAATTTACCTTACGATGGGCAACCTACATCTCATCGAACAGTCTTCTGGTTCGGAGCCATTTATCTAGTCATGTTAAGAGTGACGCCTTCGAATCACTCTATAACATATATTGCTTTAGTCCCTGCTTTCCCCCTCGTTGTCCGTATCGATGACAAAACTTTTCGGCTTGTTACCTGCACAATAGTTCTGCCAGATGGTACGAAGCAACCTTCCAAAAATATACGCAGGATCAACACTCTCCGTTTTCCGCAACGCAAAACGCTCTCGCATACTTAAACGAATTGTGTTCAGCTCGTCAGGTTTATTCATCCATGCTAAAGCCTGCTGAACATAGCTCTCTTCGTCTTCTACCAGGAACTGTTCGAGTTGATAGGCTTTGATGATCTCATTGCCCTGGCAACCCGCCATCGTTTTTCCACGCAGCGTGATCGTTGGTATACCCATCCATGCTGCATTATTGCTGGTTGTCCCACCGTTATATGGGAAGGTATCGAGCATCAGGTCAATCTCAAGATGCATCTTCATGTACTCATCAAACGTCGTTTTTTCACGAAAGATAAGTTGTTCCGCTTTAACACCTAATGTTTCCAGTCTTTGACGCATAACAGCAGAGACTTCCGCTGACGGCATGTAGCCAATTAACATTCGAGCGTTCGGGGCTGCAGTCAGGATTTTCGCCCACGCTTCTACTACCTTATCGCTGATTTTTTTCGGTCTGTTCAGACTGCCAAAGGTGAAGACGCCATTCGTGAGAGCCGGCAGAGGATTGATGCCAGGAGCACTGGCTGGCGGCTCATACTGTACCGGCATGGACATATACAGTAGTTTTTCAGTGAATTGGTCATCTAACTCACCGGGTTGCGCCATCCACGTTCCGCAAATTCGGTAATCCATTTCTTTGAGACCAGTCGTCCCCGGATAGCCTATCCAACTCAACGAAACAGGCGCAGGTTTCAGAGCAAAAGTCGCGAGTCGGTTAAAGGCTGTATGGCCAGAAAGGTCAATCAATATATCAACTTCATCCTCATTAACGAGGCGAGCAAGCTCAAGCGCACTCTGCGTATAGACATTGCGCCACATGTTCGCGGTTCGTTCAAAATAATTGCTAACATCGTCATACAATGGTGAGGTGTTATATACGTAAAGCTCATAACGATCGCGGTCAAGGTTTGTCCAGAATGGCTTAAGGAACCATGAGACCGGATGGTGGCAAAGGTCACCCGAAACGAAGCCGATACGCAAGCGGCGGTGAGGATCTTTATTCGCGGACCAGGAGAACTGCGTCTTTTGCGCTTTTGCCCATTTTTCAGTGACGCGTCCGAAGACAAGATGCTCTTCGAACAGCTCGGATGGCGTGATTTTACCGCTGTGCGCGAGGCCAAAATTCAGACGACTATAGTAGCCGAGCTCAGAAGGGTTAAGTTTTATCGCTTTGCGCAGTAAGGAGATAGATTCTTCCATGCGCAAGCTATCAGAAACCAGCACCGCAAGGTTGGAAAGCATGCCGCTATTATTTGGAGTAATAGCAATGGCTTTTTCGTAGCAGTATTCTGCCGCCGCAACCGCTTCATAATCAGCATACAGGCGCCCCAACGCATCCCACGCCAAAGCATTACGGGTATCCGCACGTAAAATGGCACGAACTATACGCCCCGTAAGCCAGTCTTGCTGGAGATGCCATAAAGCGACGGCTAGCTCGAAATAAATATCCCAACTAATGGATGTAATAGATAACGTACGGTTGATTGCACCGACTGCAGATCCGTATTCCGAGGTACGACTATAAACACGAGATAATTCCAGCCAGGCGTTAGGATTACCCTCCATCTTGCTGACCTGCTCACGCGCCAGTTCTCTCGCCCGCTCAAATTCGCTATTAACGATCAACGCGTCCAGACGATTGACTATTTTAGGGTCAACCGGCAGGGTGTTCTTTTTATCAAGACTATTCAGATTATCGGCAAGCTGAGCGCTATCAAAACCACCGCGTTGCTCAGGACTGGAAAAAAGAATCAAGGGTAAAATCGTACCGGCCATTTCCGGCAGAGTCACCGTTTTGATTAATGCCTGATAGTGTGCTTGCCAGCTTGCTATACTTCCCATAAGCAAGCCTTTACGCCGCATGCTGTCCACCAGCTTGATATCGGCAAACGCCAGATTATCTTTTTCCAGTACAGAAACTTCCTGAGCCGTCAACTCCACAGGCTCATTCCAGAGGTTAAAACCAGCTTTTAATTGTGCAAGCGCTTTGCCGAAAATGGGGACGAGCGTCGGATTTTTTTGCGCGTTATAGATAGAAGAGACTCGCTGGAAATGTAAGCCCGGCGTTCCCTGCATAAATAGCGCACCGAGGGACAACAGCAGTTTTTCTTCGTGCTCTTTTTTATCAACTTCGGGTGAGCGTGTATGAAAAGCCAACTGTGAAAAACTCATGCTGAGAGGCCAGGCTTCGCCCAGAACATCCAGCACGGAAAGGGTAACAACATCATCCGTCTGAATAAATGCGCCAGACTCGGCACGAAGACGATTATAAACCTTACCACTGCCATCAATGTCGCGGCGGAAACTTGCTGCCCAATGCAAATCTTTTAAACGCGCAAGGTCAGGCTGCGCGGAAATCTGCTGTGTATTCGGTGCGCTGGTCAAAAGGCTAAAACGTGAACGGCGGTTAACGGAAAAGTCCAGATATTGTTGAACCAGTAATTTATCCTGGTGAGGACAAGCAGCTGCGGTGAGCTCAGCTACATTGTCGCCATAATGTTCCGGGCATTCTTTCCACGGGAACAGGTCACCGACATACCTCAACTCAGCGCGGCTGACATTCTCATGAAAATCGACAAAATAACTGGCATTATTCATGCCGTGCAGATAACGCAAAGCAAAGGTTTGATCATCCATCGCTTCGGCTTCTTTAATTACTTCCTGCAACGCCTCGCGAGCCGGGTTCTGGCTCATCCCCAGCGAAAGCCAGGTTAATGCCGCCCGAGCGCTGCTTAGGCGCAACTCCTCACTGTTGGCATCGCGGACATGTAACGCTATAGCATCCTGAATGATCTGGTTCAGGCTCGCGCCAGGCTGGGTACTCCATTGCACGGCCACAAGACCTTGTGCTGAAAGATGCTGACTGCAAAAACCGAATAACGCTTCGCGGGTCTGGTTATCCAGAAGAGAGAAAAGACCATGAATAATAATATAATCGAACTTGACGCCAAAACCAGCTAGTACGCTTTCAAGATCGACGCATAGCAACTGTGTGTTCTTAATTCCCGCTAATGTGAATTGCAGTTGTCCCGCTTCAATTTTTTCCGCAGACAGATCAATACCAACAATTTCAGCCTGCGGATAAGCGAGAGCAAAAGGCAACAGATGGGACGCTTCGCCGCAACCGATATCGAGGATTCGCGCGGCCCCTGGATTAACACCCTCAATACCATATAGCCAGGCGCTTGCCTGAATTCGAGCAGCACTCATATGAGGCCCAACTGTCGTTGACTTAGGTATGGCGGAATTAACTGACGCTAAATTGAAGCTTTGCGGTAAATCTAAAGAGAACACAGCGCGGTCCTTTACATTTTGAATGTCATTTTCTCATGCTACCAGTGCGCAAAGGTGTCCATTGGATGAGTAAACGCCATAATTGGGGGTAATTCGCCGTATATTAAACGCAAAAAAAAACCAACCCCGGAGGGTTGGTTTTCAATGTCACATTGAAGCGTGTTATTAACGCAGCAGGGACAGTACAGACTGCGGAACCTGGTTCGCCTGAGCCAGTACAGAAGTACCTGCCTGTTGCAGAATCTGCGCTCGGCTCATGTTGGACACTTCGGTCGCGTAGTCAGCATCCTGAATACGGGACTGTGCTGCGGACAGGTTAGTCACGGTGTTGTTCAGGTTGGAGATAGTAGAGTCGAAACGGTTCTGAATCGCACCCAGGTCTGAACGCTGAGTATCAACAGCTTTCAGTGCATCGTCGATAGAAGACAGTACGTTGGTTGCCAGAACGTCGAAGCCTTTAGCTTTGATGCTACGAGTTTCGCCAGATGCCAGACCAGTGGTAACACCGGTGGTACCTGTTGCGCTGTATTTGTTCCAGCCGCTGTTGCCAGAGATGGTGATGTCGATTTTCTCGCCATCTTTAGAGCCAACCTGGATAGAGATAGTGGTTGCGGAGTTGGAACCAGCCAGGATTTTGATACCGTTGAACTGGCTCTGGCTTGCAACACGGTTGATCTCGTCCAGACGCTGGTTAACTTCAGACTGGATGGAGTCGATGTCGGAACCGGAGTTGGTACCGTTCTGAGCCTGAACTGCCAGCTCACGGATACGCTGCAAGTTGTTGTTGATTTCGTTCAGAGAACCTTCGGCAGTCTGAGCAATAGAAATACCGTCGTTCGCGTTACGAGAAGCCTGAGTCAGACCTTTGATGTTTGCAGTGAAACGGTTGGAGATTGCCTGACCAGCCGCATCATCTTTTGCGCTGTTGATACGCAGACCGGAGGACAGACGCTCAATAGCAGTGCCCAGCGCAGACTGAGATTTGTTCAGGTTGTTCTGAGTAGTCAGTGACAACAGGTTAGTATTGATAACTGCCATAATTACTTTCCTTCAAAAATTGATTTAGGGTCGGTGCCTAACACTTACGGCGTCTCTCACCGTCAACAAGGGTATCGGCGCATCTTCGAAGGACTTTAGAAATAATCGATAAAAACTTTTATCTTATTGTTTTTAAATGATTTAAATTTCCTAAAGCGTCTTTTTAGCTCAAAAAATCGCCTTTCCGGAGCGGTTTTTGTCTTCTACAATCCTCTTATTTACCCCTAACTGCTCCCGCTTTTCTGTCGATTATTTTTTCATACGGTGTGTAAACTTTTTGCTCGAGTTGCCGATAGAGAGTCAAGTTACACACAAGACGCAAAGGAAAACAGACATGGCTTCTATTAGTAACCTTGGTGTAGGTTCCGGTCTGGATCTAACCACGTTGTACAACAACCTGGAAGCAGCTGAAAACACCAAGCTGACAACGATTACCAACCAGAAGACCACATATACCGCTCAATTAAGTGCGTATGGTAAGTTGCAAAGTGCCTTAACCAGCCTACAAACCGCAACGGCGGCGTTGGGTAAAGCATCTACATGGAACTCAACAACAGTTAACAGTACTAACACTTCTTTCTCTGCGGCCACGACCAGTGATGCAACGGTAGGGGATTATACTGTTAACGTTAGTCAGGTGGCGAAAGCGCAAGTACTGATGTCATCCAGTATTGCCAGCAATACCACGCAGCTTGGCGGAACGACGACTGACAATACCCGTACCATTACCATTACTCAGGCGGGGACAAAAACGCCGCTGACGGTAAAATTAGCAGATTCTGATACGTCATTGACCGGTATCGCTAATGCCATCAACAAAGCAGGCGGCAACGTCAGCGCGACGGTAATGAAGGCAAGTGATGGCGACTATCGCCTGATGTTGACCTCAAAATCGACCGGTACCGATTATGACATGACGGTCACTGTAACGGGCGATGATACCCTGCAGCAGAAGATTGGTCACGACAGCACGAGTAGCGCCCTTGCCGTGCAAACAGCCTCTCAGAATGCGAAGGTCTCCATTAATAATGTGGCGATTGAACGCGCCAGCAACACCATTACTGATGCATTGCCCGGTGTGACGCTGACGCTCAAGTCCAAAAGTACGGCAGATGAAACACTAAGTATTGGCCGTGCAACAGACGCAAACACTACAGCTATCAATAACTGGGTAACCGCCTATAACTCACTGCAATCCACTATCGCGAGCGTAACGAAATATGTTGCCGTGGATGCAGGCGCTGATAGCCAGTCCTCCAGTAACGGCGCGCTGCTGGGCGATTCGAACGTACGTTCGATTCAGTCTCAGTTGCGTTCTCTGCTGACTGATGTACAAAGCCAGAGCGGCAATTACAAGATTCTGGCTCAGCTTGGGATAACGCAAAACCCGGTAACCGGCTCCGATGGCTCGACCGGAACATTAACGGTGGATTCGACCAAGTTATCGAAAGCGTTAACCGACAACCCGGAATCGGTACAGGCCTATTTTATTGGTGACGGTACCAAGACCGGTTTAGCGACCAAGATGAACAATACCCTGACGTCGATGCTGAGCACCGCGACAGGTAAAACGGGCGTTATCCAGAACGCGCAAGACGGTATTAACAAGACCATTAAGACTCTGGATCAGCGTTATACCGATATGGAAGCAACGATTGAAGCAACCATGGCGCGTTACAAGTCACAGTTCACTGCGCTCGACACGCTGGTCAGTAAGTTAAACAGTACCGCAACTTACTTAACGCAGCAGTTTAGTTCTTCCCGCAGTTAAGGATTTGATATGTATAGTCAAAGTGGTGCTAATTCGTACCAAAAAGTTGGGCTTGAAAGCGCAGTAATGAGCGCAAGCCCACATCAGCTTATTGTCATGCTTTTTGACGGGGCACACAGTGCCCTTGTCCGGGCACGGCTGTTCCTCGAACAAGGGGATTTGGTGTCGAAAGGCCAGGCACTTTCACATGCTATCAGCATTATAGATAACGGTCTCAAGGCAGGGCTGGACATGGATGTTGAGGGTGAGCTCCCTCGAAATATGGCATCGCTTTACGACTATATGGTGCGCCGTTTGTTACAGTCAAACCTGCATAACGACGTGGAAGGCATCATTGAGGTAGAGGGACTGCTGAACAATATCGCTGATGCGTGGAAACAAATTAACACATCGGCTTCTACTCATCAGGACATGCGTTGATGACTAACTTCATCCCATCACTTACCGACTGGCATGCGTTGCATGCTCTGAGCATCACCATGCTAAATCTCGCCCATTCAGGTAAATGGGATGAATTGATTGAACAGGAAGTCAACTACGTACAGCTTGTAGAGAGTATTGCCCGCAACCCGATTTCACCAGGCAACAAACTGCAAAACCAGCAGGCTAAAGAGCTGCTGGGAATGGTGTTGTCAAATGAAGCTGAGCTCAAGGTGCTGTTACAGCAGCGCATGGAAGAGCTGCGCCACCTGATTGATAAAACAGGTAAGCAACAGTCTCTGACCTCAGCTTATGGTAATTTGTCTGGTAAAATCTTGTTCCCAAATAATTTAAATCAGTAACCACCAATCCTATGGTTTTCTTCCATACTCCAGAAGTCCAATGACGCGACTTCTGGAGCAAGGAAGATGAAAAACCCCACTTTATTACAGACCTTTCACTGGTATTACCCCGACGGCGGCAAGCTGTGGCCCGAACTTCAGGCCCGCGCTGCCAGCCTCAATGATCTTGGCATCAACATGGTCTGGTTACCGCCCGCGTATAAAGGCGCGTCCGGCGGCTATTCTGTGGGATATGACACGTATGATCTCTTTGATTTAGGTGAATTTGATCAAAAAGGATCCGTAGCCACAAAATATGGCGACAAGGATCAGCTTCATGCCGCTATCGAGGCCCTGCACAGCCACGGTATTGCTGTTCTCCTGGACGTGGTGGTGAACCATAAAATGGGCGCCGATGAAAAAGAGGCGATTCGCGTTAATCGAGTGAACGAGCAAGACCGGACACAAATTGATGTCACGGTGCTGGAATGCGAAGCCTGGACACGCTACACCTTCCCTGCCCGTCAGGGTAAATATTCAAAATTTATCTGGGACTACAAATGTTTTAGCGGTATCGATCATATTGAAAATCCTGCAGAAGACGGCGTGTTTAAAATCGTTAATGATTACACTGGCGAAGGCTGGAACGATCAGGTGGATGACGAGATGGGTAACTTCGATTACCTGATGGGAGCGAATATCGATTTTCGTAACCATGCCGTGACCGAAGAGATCAAATACTGGGCGCGCTGGGTGATGGACCAGACTCACTGTGACGGTTTTCGCCTTGATGCCGTTAAACATATTCCCGCATGGTTCTATAAAGAATGGATAGAGCATGTCCAGGATGTGGCACCTGAACCGTTATTTATCGTCGCCGAATACTGGTCTCACGACGTAGATAAACTGCAGCAGTACATTGGCCAGGTCGAGGGCAAGACCATGTTGTTCGACGCACCGCTACATATGAATTTTCATGAAGCCTCAAAACAAGGGCGCGACTATGATATGAGCCAAATTTTTACCGGCACGCTGGTAGAAGCAGACCCGTTTCATGCCGTGACGCTGGTCGCCAACCATGACACACAGCCTCTCCAGGCGCTGGAAGCGCCGGTAGAAGCCTGGTTTAAGCCGCTGGCCTATGCGCTCATTCTGCTGCGGGAAACTGGCGTACCGTCGGTGTTCTACCCGGATCTGTTCGGCGCAAGTTACGAAGATACCGGCGGCGATGGTGAAACATACCATGTCGATATGCCGGTCATCGAAAAGCTGGACCGGCTTATCCTCGCTCGCCAGCGCTTTGCCCATGGGGTGCAGACGCTTTGGTTCGATCATCCTAACTGTATCGCTTTTAGCCGTAGCGGGACGCAAGACAATCCTGGCTGCGTGGTGGTCATGTCAAACGGTGATGAGGGCGAGAAGACATTGAATCTCGGTGGTAACTACGGCAATAAAGTGTGGCGTGATTATCTGGGGGACTACCAGGAAAATGTCACCACCGATGAAAACGGTGAAGGCACGTTTTATTGCCATGGCGGGAGTGTCAGCGTCTGGGTACTGGAAGAGGTGCTGTGACGTCTGCGCCGAGCGAACGGACTCGCTCAGCGCCGTTGTTCAGGGTTTCACGCCGATAACGGTTTTCTTCGCCAGCGCCTGCGTACACTCAACGGTCGGCTTATCAACCCGACGCAAGGTCATGCCGTCATAGTCAAGTTGATTACCGTCGCGCTCAAGGCGATAGATATCGCGCTGCTGCGTCACGTTATACCAGTCATCCCCCCTGGGCATCAGCTTACCCGGTACCGCAATCACGCGTTGCCACTGACGGCAATCCAGCGTATCCCCTTCTGGCGTAATGATTAGCGAGGCAATAGCCTCAGGGCTGACCAGTTTACTTTGTGGTCCCACCGTCTGCCAGTTGCCCGCCAGCCCTTCCGGGGCCGGGTGCTTGACCACCGAGGTAAAATCATCCACCTGCACGCAACCACTCAGTGCCAGCATTGCGCCAATAATCAGTTGTTTTTTCATTATCTTTCCTGCTTTTTGCGACAGAATGAGTGTGGCACTAAACGCCTGCGGCCACCAGGGTTTCATCATACCAGACCCGATTTTTGACTGAGTACAGGTTTCCAGTTATTAAACACAGCTAATATGCGCGTCCCGGGCACCGTCCGGTTCCTGTTTTGTTGGCTCCTTCTGAGTTCAGAGGCTAATACCATGTCATGGCAACACATTAAAACGACCTTCCTGATTAAATTCTGGTCGCCTGTTCCGGCGGTTATCGCAGCCGGGATCCTTTCCACCTACTATTTCGGCATTACCGGCACCTTCTGGGCGGTAACGGGGGAATTTACCCGCTGGGGCGGGCAACTGCTGCAACTGGCAGGGATACACGCCGAAGAGTGGGGATACTTTAAACTCATTCATCTTGATGGCACACCGCTGACCCGAATAGACGGCATGATGATTATCGGTATGTTTGGCGGTTGTTTTGCCGCAGCATTATGGGCAAACAATGTGAAACTCCGCCTGCCGCAGCATCGTATCCGCATTGCCCAGGCGGTCATCGGCGGGATTATCGCCGGATTTGGCGCGCGTCTGGCAATGGGCTGTAACCTGGCCGCTTTCTTTACCGGCATTCCGCAGTTCTCTCTACACGCCTGGTTTTTTGCCGTCGCTACCGCCATCGGTTCGTGGCTGGGCGCCCGCTTTACGCTCCTCCCCTTGTTCCGCATTCCGGTAAAAATGCAGAAAGTCTCAGCGGCATCGCCACTGACACAAAATGCGGACCAGGCGCGTCGGCGCTTCCGTCTGGGGATGCTGATATTTGCCGGGATGATTGGCTGGGCACTGCTGACGGCGATGAACCAGCCGAAGCTGGGGCTGGCGATGTTGTTCGGCGTTGGTTTTGGTTTGCTAATTGAACGTGCGCAGATCTGTTTCACCTCCGCCTTCCGCGATATGTGGATAACGGGCCGTACGTTAATGGCAAAAGCGATTATTTTCGGCATGGCGGCCAGCGCGATCGGCATTTTCAGTTACATACAGTTGGGAGTGGAAGCCAAAATCATGTGGGCAGGCCCGAATGCCGTTCTCGGTGGCTTGCTGTTTGGCTTTGGCATTGTGCTGGCAGGCGGTTGTGAGACCGGATGGATGTATCGTGCCGTTGAAGGGCAGGTACATTACTGGTGGGTCGGTCTGGGTAACGTTATTGGTTCAACTCTGCTGGCTTACTTTTGGGATGATATCTCCCCTGCACTCGCCACTAACTGGGATAAAGTCAACCTGCTGAAAACCTTTGGGCCACTCGGCGGATTGCTGGTGACGTATGCCCTGCTGCTTATCGCCCTGCTCTTTGTTATTGGCTGGGAAAAACAGTTTTTCCGCCGCACATCGCGGGCGGCAATGAAGGAGACCGCATGAACATCGTACCTGATTACCGTCTGGATATGACGGGTGAACCCTGCCCTTACCCGGCAGTAGCGACGCTGGAAGCACTGCCGCAGCTAAAAAAAGGCGAAATTCTGGAAGTCGTCAGCGACTGCCCGCAGTCAATCAATAACATTCCTGTCGATGCGCGAAACCATGGCTATACGGTGCTGGACATCCAGCAGGATGGGCCAACGATTCGTTATATGATTCAGAAATAGGGAAAAGGAGGCTAAAGGATGGCTCACCGGCACTCTTTACGTGAAGTTCGGTGAAAAAAGTGGCAGCTCCGGACGGGGCTGCCGGTAAAGAAACTAAACCTGCATATTCATGATGTCCTGGTAAGCCGTCACAAGTTTGTTACGCACCTGGACACCCATTTGCAGGGAAATGGATGATTTCTGTAAGTCGGTCATTACGTCATTCAACGCCACGCCCGGTTCGCCAAGGGTGAATTTCTCAGCCTGTGTACGCGCCGTGTTCTGCGTATCGCTGATTCGATCCAGCGCGGCATGCAACTGCCCGGCAAAACTCACCGTCTGAACGCTGTCAGCGTTATCAACGCTTTGATTTTTCGCCAGACTTGCGGTCGCCTGCAGTTGGCTGATAACGCTTTCTATACCCTGAATTGCCATGGATTATCCCCGGATGGTTTGATACGCGGTTAAGGTTACCAGTTCGTCAATAAGATAATGGCGGTAAATAACGATAAAAAACCAGGTTATTTGAGGCATAGAAAATTCTGAATCATCAAATAATGGCATAGCCATATTAATGGACAAATGTCGAGTTTGCCGATCCGGGAGTCTGTTTTGTTTCACTACTCAAATAACAACATCCACCCTGAGTTACGAGGTGCGCAATGAGTGCGACTGCAACTTCTGCACCACAGAATAAATCTCTGGAGTGGCTCAACCGCTTGCGCGCGAACCCCAAGATCCCATTAATGGTAGCGGCGGCTGCAGCCGTTGCTATCGTCGTCGCCATGGTACTGTGGGCAAAAAGTCCGGACTACCGCACCCTTTATAGCAACCTCTCCGACCAGGACGGCGGGGCTATCGTTACCCAATTAACGCAAATGAACATTCCTTACCGTTTCTCTGAGAACGGTGGGGCTCTTGAAGTTCCTGCAGATAAAGTCCATGAACTGCGCCTGCGCCTCGCGCAACAGGGTCTGCCGAAAGGCGGTGCTGTCGGTTTCGAATTGCTGGATCAGGAAAAATTTGGCATCAGCCAGTTCAGCGAGCAGGTTAACTACCAGCGTGCGCTGGAAGGCGAACTGGCCCGTACCATTGAAACACTGGGCCCGGTGAAAACCGCGCGTGTCCATCTCGCGATGCCAAAACCGTCTTTATTCGTGCGTGAACAAAAATCGCCGTCTGCTTCGATCACGGTCAACCTTGCACCGGGTCGCGCCATGGATGACGGTCAAATCACGGCAATTGTTCACCTGGTTTCCAGCGCCGTCGCTGGTCTGCCACCGGGTAATGTGACCGTGGTTGATCAGAGTGGCCGCCTGTTAACGCAGTCCAACACCGCAGGCCGTGACCTGAACGACGCGCAGTTAAAATACGCATCTGATGTCGAAAGTCGCGTACAGCGCCGTATTGAATCCATCCTGGCGCCGATCGTGGGTAACGGTAACGTCCATGCTCAGGTTACCGCGCAGATTGATTTCGCGAACAAAGAACAAACCGAAGAGCAATACCAGCCAAACGGCGATGCCTCTCAGGCAGTACTGCGTTCTCGCCAGACCAACGAAAGTGAGCAGGTCGGCGGAAGTTACCCGGGCGGCGTACCGGGAGCGCTGTCTAACCAACCTGCCCCGGCCAATGCTGCACCGATCACGACGCCACAGGCGAATCAGCAGAACGGACAGCAAAATCAAACCGGTCAGCAGACGGCCTCTTCGGCGGCAAACAGCGCAGTACCGCGCAATACCACCCGTAACGAAACGGCAAACTACGAAGTAGACCGCACCATTCGTCACACCAAGATGAATGTCGGCGATATTGAGCGCCTCTCTGTGGCCGTCGTGGTGAACTACCGTACCCTGGCGGATGGCAAGACCGAAGCGCTGACCGCAGACCAGCTTAAGCAAATTGAAGACCTGACTCGCGAAGCCATGGGCTATACCGAAAAACGCGGTGATACCCTGAACGTGGTGAACTCCCCGTTCAACGCAACCGACGATGTGGGTGGTCAACTTCCATTCTGGCAACAGCAGAGCTTCATCGATCAGATGTTGACTGCAGGTCGCTGGCTGCTGGTTCTGATTGTCGCCTGGCTGCTGTGGCGTAAAGCGGTGCGTCCGCAACTGGTTCGCCGTCAGGAAGAGGCGAAAGCGATACAGGAAGCACAGCGTGCCCGTGCTGAAATCGAAGAGTCCGTGGAAGTTCGTCTCAGCAAAGACGAACAACTCCAGCAGCGTCGTAATAATCAGCGTCTGAGTGCCGAGGTGATGAGCCAACGCATTCGTGAGATGTCAGATAACGATCCGCGCGTTGTGGCGCTGGTCATTCGCCAGTGGATGAGTACTGAAAATGAGCAATAATGCAACCGGCCTTACCGGTACCGATAAAAGCGTCATTCTGCTAATGACCATTGGAGAAGATCGCGCAGCGGAAGTGTTCAAGCATCTGTCCCAGCGGGAAGTGCAGCATCTCAGTACCGCTATGGCCAGCATGCGTCAGTTCTCCAATAAGCAATTAGTAGAAGTGCTGCAGGAATTTGAGGGCGAGGCGGAGCAATTCGCGGCCCTGAACATCAACGCCAACGACTACCTGCGTACGGTACTGGTGAAAGCGCTTGGCGAAGAGCGTGCCGCCAGCCTGCTGGAAGATATTCTCGAAACCCGCGATACCACCAGCGGTATCGAGACGCTCAACTTTATGGAGCCGCAGAGTGCCGCCGACCTTATTCGCGACGAGCACCCGCAGATTATCGCCACCATCCTTGTCCACCTCAAACGTGGTCAGGCTGCCGATATTCTTGCCCTGTTTGATGAACGTCTGCGCCATGACGTGATGCTGCGTATCGCCACGTTTGGTGGCGTACAGCCAGCCGCACTGGCCGAACTGACCGAAGTACTCAACAACCTGCTCGACGGCCAGAACCTCAAGCGCAGCAAAATGGGCGGCGTGAGAACGGCGGCGGAGATCATCAACCTGATGAAAACACAGCAGGAAGAAGCCGTTATTTCGGCGGTTCGCGAATTCGACGGCGAGCTGGCACAAAAAATTATCGACGAGATGTTCCTGTTCGAAAACCTCGTGGATGTGGACGACCGCAGTATCCAGCGCCTGCTGCAGGAAGTGGATTCCGAATCTCTGCTTATCGCACTCAAAGGCTCCGAACCACCGTTGCGCGACAAGTTCCTGCGCAATATGTCCCAGCGTGCGGCGGATATCCTGCGCGACGATCTTGCCAACCGTGGCCCGGTCCGCCTGTCGCAGGTGGAAAACGAGCAGAAAGCCATTCTGCTTATTGTTCGTCGTCTGGCCGAAACCGGCGAGATGGTAATTGGCAGCGGCGAGGATACCTATGTCTAATGAATTGCCGTGGAAGATCTGGACACCAGAAGATCTCGCTCTACCGGTACCTGAGTTTATCGCGGCCCTCTCCACAAGCGATGAGCCGAATGTAGAGGTCGAAGACGAACAATCTGCTGAACAAAAGCGTCAACAGCAGTTAGCGCAGATACAGATGCAGGCGCATGAAGCAGGCTATAATGCAGGTCTGGCAGAAGGCAGACAAAAAGGCCAGGAACAAGGTTACCAGGAAGGCCTCTCTCAGGGCTATGAAAATGGTATGAACCAGGCGCGCCAGCAGCAGGCACCTATCCATGCCCGTATGCAACAGCTGGTTAGCGAATTTCAGTATACCCTGGATGCGCTCGATAGCGTGATTGCCTCCCGTCTGATGCAGATGGCGCTTGAAGCCGCGCGTCAGGTCATTGGCCAGGCCGCGTGCGTGGATAACGACGCCCTGATTAAACAGATCCAGACGCTGCTGCAACAAGAACCTCTGTTCAGCGGTAAACCACAGTTACGCGTGCATCCTGATGATTTGCAACGCGTAGAAGAGATGCTTGGCGCAACGCTCAGCCTGCATGGCTGGCGTCTGCGCGGTGATCCGACCCTGCATCCAGGTGGCTGTAAAGTCTCTGCTGATGAGGGCGATCTCGACGCCAGCGTGGCAACGCGCTGGCAGGAACTGTGCCGCCTTGCGGCACCGGGAGTCGTTTAATGACTGCACGTCTGACCCGATGGCTGACTTCGCTCGATAATTTCGAAGCCCGAATGGCGCAACTGCCATCCGTGCGTCGTTATGGTCGTTTGACGCGTGCTACCGGTCTGGTGCTGGAAGCGACGGGTTTGCAACTGCCGCTGGGGGCTACCTGCGTTATTGAACGCCAGGAAAACGGCGAGACCAGAGAAGTCGAAAGCGAAGTTGTCGGCTTTAACGGACAACGCCTGTTCCTGATGCCGCTCGAAGAAGTGGAAGGCATCCTCCCTGGCGCTCGCGTCTATGCGAAAAGTATTCTTGGCGATGGTTTGCAAAGCAGCAAACAACTGCCGCTTGGCCCTGCCCTTCTTGGTCGTGTACTGGACGGCAGCGGCAAACCACTCGATGGTATGCCAACACCGGATACCGGTGAAACCGGCGCGCTGATCACCCAACCGTTTAACCCGCTACAACGTACGGCTATCGAGCATGTGCTTGACACCGGCGTGCGAGCCATCAACGCCCTGTTAACGGTAGGCCGCGGCCAACGCATGGGGCTGTTTGCCGGTTCCGGCGTGGGTAAGAGCGTCTTATTAGGCATGATGGCCCGCTATACCCAGGCTGACGTTATCGTGGTCGGGCTCATCGGTGAGCGTGGTCGTGAAGTAAAAGATTTTATCGAGAATATTCTTGGTGCCGATGGTCGCGCACGTTCGGTTGTGATCGCCGCGCCTGCAGATGTCTCGCCTTTATTACGTATGCAGGGCGCAGCCTACGCTACCCGTATTGCGGAAGATTTTCGCGATCGCGGCCAGCACGTGCTGCTGATTATGGATTCCCTGACACGTTATGCGATGGCCCAGCGTGAAATTGCGCTGGCGATCGGTGAGCCGCCCGCCACCAAAGGTTATCCCCCCTCCGTTTTTGCCAAATTACCTGCACTGGTGGAACGCGCAGGCAACGGCATAAGCGGCGGCGGCTCCATTACCGCGTTTTATACCGTTCTGACCGAAGGGGATGACCAACAGGATCCTATTGCCGACTCCGCGCGCGCCATTCTCGATGGACATATCGTTCTGTCCCGTCGTCTGGCAGAGGCAGGACACTATCCTGCCATCGACATCGAAGCGTCTATCAGCCGTGCGATGACGGCCCTGATTACGGAAAAGCATTACGCCAGAGTCAGAAATTTCAAACAGTTGTTGTCGAGCTTCCAGCGCAACCGTGATCTGGTGAGCGTTGGCGCCTACGCGCGCGGCAGTGACCCGATGCTGGATAAAGCTATCGCATTGTGGCCGCAGTTAGAGGCTTTTTTACAACAAGGCATTTTCGAACGTGCCGGGTGGGAAGATTCAATACAAGCCCTTGAACTCATTTTCCCGAACGCATAACGCAGTGGGAGAGCGACGAATATGACGCAAAATAGCGCATTAACGACGCTAAAGGATTTGGCAGAGAAAGAAGTTGACGACGCAGCCCTGAGATTGGGTGAAATGCGCCGCGGTTGCCAGCAAGCGGAAGAGCAGCTAAAGATGCTGATGGATTATCAGCATGAATACCGCAACAACCTGAATAACGATATGAGCCAGGGGATCGGAGCCCAGCGCTGGCAAAACTATCAGCAGTTTATTCAGACGCTGGAAAAAGCCATTGAGCAGCATCGACAGCAACTGATGCAGTGGAATGAAAAAGTTGATACCGCATTGAATTGCTGGCGAGAGAAAAAGCAACGACTGCAGGCATGGCAAACTCTGCAGGAAAGACAAAACGCTGCCGCACTACAGGCGGAAAACCGCCTTGATCAAAAGAAAATGGATGAATTTGCACAACGCGCATCCCAGAGGAAAAATGAATGATCAACTTGCAGAAATTGCTTTCGACAGACGTGGATGCAACCTCCGGTGTGCAAACAAGTGTCGGCAAAACGAGCGGTGATACGGCACAAGATTTTCTTGCCCTGCTGGCAGGCGCCCTTGGCGGGAAAACACTTACCGGCACCGACGCAGAGGGGAAGACAACCTTAACCCTTGCCGACCTGCAAGCCGCCAGCGGCAAATCGCTGAAAAATCTGCGCGCATTGTCGTCTGACGATGCGCAGAGTCCTGCACAGAAACTGGCAGAGTTACTGGCCCGCCAGACAGCAAAAACCGATACCCTGACCACCGACGGCAAAACCCAGGTACAAACACTGTTATCGGGCCTGACGCCGGAAACCAAAAGTGGCGTGCTTTCTGCGCTCGGAAAAACAGACGCGGCCACTGACGATGACAGCAGTGATTTAAGCGAAGAGGAGCTGGCGGGTCTTAGCGCACTGATGGCTATGCTGCCGCATCAGCAAACTGCTCAACTGACGCCGACAAAATCCACCGCTGACGTTGCCACCGCCGCCTCCAGCGCGTTGGGCGCCACAAAACGTAGCGGGATCGATCTGGCGAACCTCGCAGCCGGTGCGCAAAAAGGCGGTAACGCAAATACCGCAGCGCATGGAACGGACCTCTCTGCCGGTGATGATGTCGCACAACAGCATGCCGGCATTTTTGGCAGCGCGCTGGCCCCCGCAGCGAAACAAGATGCGGACAACGCCGCCATGACCATCAACACAACCGCCAGCGTCGCGCCTGTCGTCAGTAATGCATCATCAGCCCAGGCCAGCGCGCCGATCTCTTCTGCCGTTCTGAGCGCACCGCTAGGCAGTCATGAATGGCAACAAACGCTCAGCCAGCATGTCACGATGTTTACCCGCCAGGGTCAGCAAAGCGCCGAGCTTCATCTGCACCCGGAAGATCTTGGTCAGGTACAAATCTCCCTGAAACTCGATGACAATCTGGCGCAAATTCAGATGGTGTCGCCGCACAGCCACGTTCGTCAGGCGCTGGAGGCTGCACTGCCTACGCTCAGGACATCGCTGGCTGAAAACGGCATCCAGTTGGGCCAAAGCAGCATCAGTAGCGAAAGTTTTGCCGGTCAGCAACAATCTTTTTCTCAACAGCAACACTCTTCACGCGCTGGCGGCGGTAACAATCTGGCAACAGAAGACGATGAGCCGCTGATCGCGCCTGCAAGCCTGCAATCGACGGCGCGTGGTAACGGTGCAGTCGATATCTTTGCCTAAACGCCAGAGGTAGCATGATTATCCCCGTCTTTTCCGCGCTTTGACGCGGACAGGACACGGGATAATCAGACTATGAGCAGTACCTAACAGGAAGCACGTATCAGATGACTGACACCGCTATCAACAAAAAAAAACGTAAGCGTAAAATCTGGATCCCGCTATTGGTGTTAATCACCCTCGCTGCATGCGCGACTGCTGGCTATAGTTACTGGCGTATGCAACAGCATCCGTCTACGGACGCGAAGGCGGAAACAGAAGCCCCGCCGCCGCCTCCGGCACCTGTATTCTTTGCCCTTGATACCTTTACGGTAAACCTGGGCGATGCGGATCGTGTGCTGTACATCGGCATCACGCTGCGTCTGAAAGACGACGTCACGCGTGCCAGACTGAGCGAATATTTGCCAGAAGTTCGTAGCCGTTTGCTGTTGCTGTTCTCTCGTCAGGATGCCTCAAAGCTCGCCACTGACGAAGGTAAGCAGCAACTGGCTACAGCGATTAAAGAAGCAATCGCAACACCGTTAGTGGCAGGGCAACCGAAACAAGAAGTCACTGACGTTCTTTATACAGCTTTCATTCTGCGGTAAAGACATGGGCGATAGCATTCTTTCTCAGGCCGAAATCGACGCGCTGCTCAACGGAGACAGCGACACGAGCGATGCTCCGAAGCCAGGTGCAAGCGGCGATAGCGATATTCGTCCCTATGACCCGAATACCCAGCGCCGCGTAGTACGTGAACGTCTGCAGGCGCTGGAGATTATTAATGAACGTTTTGCGCGTCAGTTCCGTATGGGGTTGTTTAACCTGTTGCGTCGTAGCCCGGATATTACCGTTGGCGCGATCCGCATTCAGCCCTATCACGAATTTGCGCGTAACTTGCCGGTTCCGACCAACCTTAACCTTATCCACCTTAAGCCACTGCGCGGTACGGGGTTATTTGTTTTCTCCCCAAGCCTGGTCTTTATTGCGGTAGATAACTTATTTGGTGGTGACGGACGATTCCCGACGAAGGTGGAAGGCCGCGAGTTTACGCACACAGAACAGCGTGTTATTAACCGCATGTTGAAGCTGGCGCTTGAGGGCTACAGTGATGCATGGAAAGCTATCCATCCGCTGGACGTTGAATATGTACGTTCAGAGATGCAGGTTAAGTTCACCAATATTACGACCTCACCTAACGACATCGTGGTGAACACGCCGTTCCATGTGGAAATCGGCAACCTGACGGGTGAGTTTAATATTTGTCTGCCATTCAGCATGATAGAGCCGCTGCGTGAAGTACTGGTCAACCCGCCGCTGGAGAACTCCCGCTCGGAAGATCAGAACTGGCGAGACAACCTGGTGCGCCAGGTTCAGCACTCTGAGCTGGAACTGATTGCTAATTTTGCTGATATTTCACTGCGGCTGTCGCAGATACTTAAACTCAAGCCCGGCGATGTCCTGCCGATCGAGAAACCCGATCGCATCATTGCGCATGTGGACGGAGTGCCTGTACTCACCAGCCAGTATGGCACGCTAAATGGTCAGTACGCCCTGCGTGTCGAGCATCTGATTAACCCGATTTTGAATTCGCTGAATGAGGAACAGCCCAAATGAGTGATATGAACAATCCGTCCGATGAAAACAGTAGCGCAATGGACGATCTGTGGGCTGACGCGTTGAACGAACAAAAAACCACCACCAGCAAAAGTGCAGCTGACGCTGTCTTCCAACAGCTGGGCGGCGGCGACGTCACGGGTAGCCTGCAGGATATCGATCTGATTATGGATATCCCGGTCAAACTGACCGTAGAGCTTGGCCGTACGCGCATGACCATTAAAGAGCTGCTGCGTCTGACGCAGGGTTCTGTGGTTGCTCTTGACGGTCTGGCCGGTGAGCCGCTGGATATTCTGATCAACGGTTACCTCATTGCGCAAGGCGAAGTTGTGGTTGTTGCGGATAAATACGGCGTACGTATTACCGATATCATTACCCCGTCTGAGCGCATGCGTCGCCTGAGCCGCTGAGGCCGCCAATGAAAACCCAGGCCACGGTTAGCCAGCCGTCAAACGTACCGGGTTCGCCACTGCTGCAAGTTAGTGGCGCGCTGGTGTTGATTCTGGCGATAATTTTTATTGTCGCCTGGCTGGCGAAGCGTCTGGGATTCGCCGGTAAATCTGCGGGTAGCCGCGGACTAAAAGTCAGTGCCACTACCTCCGTAGGGCCACGCGAGCGCGTGGTCATTGTTGAGGTGGAAGATGCACGCCTGGTTTTGGGCGTTACCCCTTCGCAGATTAATTTACTGCACACGCTTCCTCCGGCCCCCGCCGACAATGAAGACATGAAAGAGAAGACCCCGGACTTTCAGTCCGTGATGAAGAATTTGCTTAAGCGTTCCGGGAGAACCTGATGCGCCGTTTGTTACCTTTCGCGCTGGCCGGATTATGGCTGGCTGCCCCTGCCGCATTTGCTCAACTCCCGGGCCTGGTGAGTCAACCTCTGGCCAATGGCGGACAAAGCTGGTCCCTGCCGGTGCAGACGCTGGTCTTTATCACTTCACTGACCTTCCTGCCTGCCGTACTACTGATGATGACCAGTTTTACACGTATCATCATCGTGTTTGGTTTGCTGCGTAATGCCCTGGGCACCCCTTCCGCGCCGCCAAACCAGGTTATGCTGGGGCTGGCGTTGTTTTTAACCTTTTTTATTATGTCGCCGGTCATCGATAAGATTTACGCCGACGCCTATCAGCCCTTTAGCGAAAACAAGATTTCCGTCGATGTGGCGCTGGAGCGCGGCGCACAACCGCTGCGTGAATTTATGCTGCGCCAGACGCGCGAAGCCGACCTCGCCCTCTTCGCCCGCTTATCCAATAGCCCGCCGATTCAGGGGCCGGAAGCCGTCTCAATGCGCATCCTGCTGCCGGCCTATGTGACCAGCGAACTCAAAACGGCCTTCCAGATTGGTTTTACGATATTCATCCCGTTTTTGATTATCGACCTGGTGATCGCCAGCGTCCTGATGGCACTGGGGATGATGATGGTGCCTCCTGCCACTATTGCGCTGCCCTTTAAGTTAATGCTGTTCGTGTTGGTGGATGGCTGGCAACTGCTGGTCGGTTCACTGGCGCAGAGTTTCTACAGTTAGGAGTGAAAGATGACACCTGAATCGGTCATGATGATTGGCACCGAGGCGATGAAAGTTGCCCTCGCACTCGCCGCGCCGTTGCTCCTGGTCGCCCTGGTGACGGGTCTGATTATCAGCATCCTGCAGGCCGCTACGCAGATTAACGAAATGACCCTCTCGTTCATTCCAAAAATCATTGCGGTGTTTGTGACAATCATCATTGCCGGGCCGTGGATGCTCAATCTGCTGCTGGATTATATGCGCACGTTATACAGTAACTTGCCCTATATGATTGGATAAGCCCCACATGTTTCATGTCACCAGCGATCAATGGCTTCAATGGCTCAGCATGTATTTCTGGCCCTTGTTGCGCATTATGGCGCTGATTATGACGGCTCCGATCCTGAGCGAGCACTCTATCCCCCGGCGCGTAAAAATGGGGTTGGGTCTGGTTATCACCTTTATCGTCGCGCCGACGCTGCCCCCGGTCAACGCAACCATGTTTTCCGCGAATGGCTTATGGCTGGCAATACAGCAGCTTCTGATTGGCATAGCGCTTGGTTTTACGATGCAGTTTGCCTTCGCGACCATTCGTTATGCCGGAGAGTTGATTGGTTTACAGATGGGTCTGTCATTCGCGACCTTTGTTGATCCTACCAGCCACCTCAATATGCCTGTGCTCGCCCGCTTCATGGACATGCTGGCGATGCTGCTGTTTTTAGTTCTCAATGGTCATCTGTGGCTGATTAGTATGCTGGTGGACACCTTTCACACGCTGCCGATAGGCGGAGATCCGGTGAACAGTGATGCGTTTATGGCCATCACCCGCTCCGCGAGTATGATTTTCGTTAATGGCGTTATGCTGGCTTTACCCATCATTACCCTGCTGCTGACCATTAACCTGGCGATGGGTTTATTGAATCGAATGTCTCCACAATTCTCCCTTTTTGTTATCGGTTTCCCGATAACATTAACGGTGGGTATTTTGCTCATGGTGGCGATGATGCCATTAATCGCGCCTTACACCGAACGTGTATTTGGCGAGGTTTTCAACCTATTAGCTGATATAGTCGGCGAACTGCCTAAGAAATAACAACCCACACTGTTTATATTGCCTCCCTAAGGAAATTCCTAAAATCAATTTCAGGAATCACTCCCTACGATATACCTGACGCGGGTTAATTGTTTTTAAGGTTCTCACAGAACACAACATTTACTTTACTTTGAGATGATTCCTGGCAAATTATACGTAACTTTACGGGATAGTGGTTTCGCCTGAGGTCGTCCTGCTCATTGTTTTATTACTTTTTTGCCTTGTGGTTCAGGGACCTCTGGCGAGGGTGAATTATCGTTACGCATTGAGTGAGGGTATGCCATGTCAACGATTATTATGGATTTATGCAGTTATACCCGGTTGGGACTAACGGGGTATCTGGCAAGCCGGGGGGTAAAAAAACGAGAAATCAACGACGTAACAACCGTTGACGAGCTCGAATCGGCATGTGTGGCGTTACAACCCACGGTGGTGTTTATTAATGAGGACTGCTTTATTCACGATCCTGTCAGCAGTCAGCATATAAAAGAAATCATTACTCAACACCCCCGGACGTTATTTATTGTATTTATGGCAATAGCGAATATTCACTTTGATGAATATTTGTTAGTTCGCAAGAATTTATTGATCAGTTCGAAGTCGATAAAGCCTGAGTCGCTGGACGATATTTTGGCTGACTATCTTAGTAAAGAGAAAAAGAGTATTGGGCACATTAATTTACCCACGCTATCACTGAGTCGGACGGAATCCAGCATGCTCAAGATGTGGATGTCGGGGCAGGATACCATCCAAATATCCGATCAGATGAATATTAAAGCTAAAACGGTATCTTCCCATAAAGGTAATATTAAAAGGAAAATTAAAACGCATAATAAGCAAGTGATCTATCATGTCGTTCGTCTGACCGACAATGTGACAAGCGGTATCTTTGTGAATATGCGATAAAATATTGAGGGATCACCCTCCTGAACGGAGGGCGAATGAAATTAATCAATCAGTTCAACAAAAATCCCGTCCGGATGACCTTTTTCATTAAAGAACCAGATACCGAGCGGGTAATCATCAAGTGACACCAGGTACATCGTACCTTCATTGAATTCTTCAATAGCCAGCACGACACCCGGACGGCGCGGACCACCGTCCGTCTTGACCGTAACCCGATCGTTTACCTTCATATTCATCCTCCTGTTTCATTTGTGCCAGTGTAGAACAATTCTCAATAGCTGGCAGCCTCCGGGCGTTTGGCTGACTATTTTTTCTACCGACTATACTTATCAACGGGCCTGACAATGAGGTGAGACGGATGAGTACAGTGAAAGAGTACAGCGACACCGCAAAGCGGGACGTCAGTGTCGACGTTGATGCCCTGCTGGCAGCAATCAATGAGATATGCGAGAGCGAAATCCATCGGGTTGCTGACGGCGATGGTGAGCGCGTTAGCATCGATGGGCGGGATTACCACACCTGGCGTGAACTGGCAGAGGCGTTCGAGCTTGATATTCACGACTTTAGCGTGACGGAAGTGAATCGTTAGAAAGAAAAAATCCCGGTCATGGGGTGGCCGGGATAAAACTTGCTCTCGCAAGAAGCACTTGAAAATTCGTTACACCAGGGAATCTGATGTAACTGGAACCATATCCTCAAACTTATTGCATGACAAGGTAATATTCCTGGTTTGAATAATTTAGTCGCGCAATATTTCCGCCGCGTGCACATCCATGAGCGCCCGCGCCATGCCGCTTACCTGTATTTGGTACCGATGTTTCGCTGAGTGGCCTTACGTAAAAATGAGATTTGTCTTACCTGACTGCAAGGAGCAGACCATGCTAACGCTTGATGACCCATTGCTGGTGTTTTCCGATGTTGACGGCACACTCCAGGATAGCCATACCGGCGACTGGCAACCGGCGGCTGAGTGGCTTGCCCGGCTTCGTGAACACCACATTCCTTTGATCCTCTGTAGTAGCAAAACTGCCGCCGAGATGATGGCGGTACAACGCATGCTGGGTCTGGAAGGCCTGCCCTTTATTGCCGAGAACGGCGCTGTCATTCAGCTTGATGAACACTGGCAGGATCACGAAAACTATCCGCGTATCATGACAGGCTCTTCTCACGACGAAATTACTAAAGTTCTCATTGAATTGCGCAGTCGCGATGGCTACAAATTCACAACCTTTAGCGAAATGGACGAGCACATCCTGGCTGATGTTACCGGTCTTCCGCCAGCTCAAGCCTCGCTCGCCCGTTTGCAGGAAGCGTCTGAGACGTTAATCTGGCGGGATAGCGATGAGCAGATGCAGGTTTTCGACGCCGAACTGGCCGAGCTCGGCTTACGTTTCGTTCAGGGGGCAAGGTTCTGGCATGTTCTTGATGAACGTAGCGGCAAAGATCAGGCAGTGAACTGGTTAATACGCCAGTATCGTCATTATGACGGTACCGGCCATATCACCATAGGATTAGGGGATGGTCCTAACGACGCGCCGCTGTTGGATACCGTCAATTTCGCTATTGTGGTGAAGGGGCTGAACCGCCAGGGGATCCGCTTACAATATGATACCCCAGATCGGGTGTACCACTGCGCCCTTGAAGGCGCAGCGGGGTGGCGGGAAGGAATGGATTATGTGTTGGGTAATGGCGCCACGCCGTCCTCGGCGCAAACCTGATTGCGACCGTTATTTTTTGCCTGATATAAACGACGGTCGGCAACAGACTGGAGATATTCGAAATCATAGTTGCCGCCCTCCTGCGCGCTACAGACACCGAGTGAGGCGGTAACGCGAATAGTTTTGCTCTTTTGAACAAAAATTTCTTTGCCGCTGATACGCTGGCGGATTTTTTCTGCAACCACGGTCGCATCCAGAAGCGTCGCCCCGGGCAGCAATACACAAAATTCTTCCCCCCCGACTCGCCCGGCCACATCCTGCTCGCGGATCGATTTACCAATCAAGCCCGCAGCATAAGACAACACCAGATCCCCGGCCTGATGACCAAAGCGGTCGTTGACCCGCTTAAAATGGTCAAGGTCAATTTGAATCACCGAGAGCGGGAGATTTTGCGCAGCACACTCATTTGTCAGCACCCGGGCGCGCTCAAACAACGCGCCGCGGTTATTCAGCCGCGTCAATGGGTCATACCAGGCCTGCCATTGCAATGTATGCTGGAGCTGGAACATATTACTGACCATCTGCCGGATAACGCCCCACGAGAGCAACAGCAGAGTGGTAAACAGGAGCCACAATAAAGCCAGGGCGAGACTGATACTGCCAAAATCACCGCGCAACCCCTCACGCAACGTCTGGATACGCAGCACACTGCCTTCGAAATGTTTGAGTTTTTCCCAGCTCACGAACCGCGTCCCCAGACGCAAGCCGCCCGCTGTGTCTTTGGCCATTTCCCGTTTCAGCTGCGCCCGTTCCTCGCTGGAAAAGTGTTGTTCCGCGGTTCCACGCTCTGCGGTAGTCGTAAGTAAAGCAAACTGCGCATCATACAGCTGGTATTCGCCTCTATCCTGATTCTGTCGCGCTTCGGTCAGTAATGCCTTCATTGATGACACAGGAAAACTCATTGATAGCACGCCATACCAGTCGTTTTGATAATCCAGCGGCACACTGGCGGTCACCAGTGAATCGGCAAGACTCAATTCGTGCGCTTCGTCACTAAACCAACGTACCCCGCGCAGTTTGTTTTCACGCTCACTTTGCCCGGTAAACCAGGGGCTGGTCAGATACTGGTAATACTGCTGAACAATTTCATTATTGTTCCCGACGGGTAATGTGGAGATAAAAAAACCCGCACGGGAGACATAGAGCGCGCGGCGTGGAAACATAGTGGCACTGGAGGCAAAACGGAACAGATAACCGAGCTCCATCGCGGCGGTCAGTTCATTATGCAATAGCGGGTTATCGCGGCTTAACGAGGCGCTTTGTTCGACAAAATAGTCTGACACGCCATATAAAGGCAGCGTCCGGCGGTTATCCAGCACTATTTGCCAGTAAGGCTGTATGCGCTTCTGTTCAAACTCCGCCTGTATGTTACGTAAAACATCGAAAGCGAGCGGCGTTTGTACCGCAGACTGCATACCATTGCGGAAAAATAGCAGACGGTCGATGCCAACCTGCATCTGCCTGTCCAGCACATTGGCAACATTATCCAGCGCGTTACGCTGACTAACGACATACGCGCCTTTCATCACAATGACTTCACGCCATGTCAGAACCGTAGAACAGACCAGCACAATAACAAAACAGAGATTCACGACCCGGCTGGGAACAAACCAGGTTTTGACAAACGCAAGTCGCGGAGGACTTTTAACGACTTTTTCCTGCCCCACAAAGACTCCCTGAATAAACGCCACGCTGAATGCGCTATGCGATTGCCAACGGCAAATAACTGAAAGAAGAAAAACGCCCGGGCATGCCGGGCGTTTTAGATGGCTATGCCTCTTCGCAAAGCTTTCGTCCTTCACCGGGAAGCAGTTCATCTTCCCGGAAGGCTTCACGTTTTACGACGTAACCGTCATACCAGCGACACTCCACCATCCCGCTGGAATAACCAGTGACAATCATGCACTGCCCACCATTTTTTGCTTTTACTTCATCACTGACCAAAAAGACCATCTTTGCCTCCTGTATCAGGGTGAAACGATTTCACCTTAGACGAAGTTTCAACCTTTTGCGTAGTGGCAAAATCGAGAATTCAGGCATGCGTACCACGCAGTCGTGCAATAAGTTTCACCGCTAATAACACTATCGCACCGATGATAAAACCCAATACCAGATTAGCCAGCACGGGGAGCAATGCCGCAACGAAGGTACTGCTGCCTTGCGCCATATGTTCAATGGCGTGGTGTAACGGCGCAATACCGTGTACCACAATACCGCCGCCAACCAGGAACATGGCCAGCGTCCCGACAACCGACAATATTTTCATTAGCCAGGGTGCAATAAATAACAAGCTTTTGCCCAGCCCCTGCGCAAGCGCCGCGCGTTTTTCTGCCAGCCAGTACCCCATATCGTCCAGTTTGACAATAATGCCCACCAGGCCATACACCCCAATCGTGACCAGCACCGCAATTCCAGACAAAATCAGCACCTGATTTAACAGCGGCGCTTCGGCCACGATACCGAGGGTGATAGCGACAATTTCGGCCGACAGAATAAAATCGGTGCGAATGGCGCCTTTAACTTTATCGCGTTCAAATTCGCGCGGATCTTGTGAGGCCATCGCATTCAGCCGCTGTTCGCGTGCTTCCTGCGTTTCTTTATGTTTACGGGCCTCAAGGGTGTGTAACACTTTCTCGACACCTTCAAAACACAAAAACGCCCCGCCAATCATTAATAACGGCGTAACGGCCCAGGGGATAAAAGCGCTGATCAATAGCGCCAGCGGCACCAGAATCACTTTATTGAGCAGTGATCCTTTTGCGACGCTCCAGACGACGGGTAATTCGCGGTTTGCGCGTACGCCAGTAACCTGCTGGGCATTGAGGGAGAGGTCGTCCCCCAGTACACCAGCGGTTTTTTTTGCCGCCAGTTTACCCATCACCGAAATGTCATCCAGCAATGTGGCGATGTCATCGAGTAAAGTTAATAAGCTACTTCCTGCCAAAATGGTCTTCCTTATTGATTATCTGCGATTTTTTGCCTGTTGATTCTCTAAGTATGATGTAAAAAAGCAACAGCGAAAATCCTCAAGCGTAAGACAACAAAAATTTAACAGATAAAATACAATTAACCACTCGCCAGGGCGATAGTTTTGGCGTTTACTATATGCCTCCTTTTTATTTTGCTGTGAGTGAGTATGCATTTCAGGCAAGTTCTACCGCTTATTGGTGCACTTTTTGCGCTGTATATCATTTGGGGTTCCACGTACTTTGTTATTCGCATCGGGGTTGAAAGCTGGCCACCGTTTATGATGGCTGGCGTACGTTTCCTTTCTGCCGGCATTTTACTCATGGCATTCTTGCTTATTACGGGCCATAAACTCCCCCGGCTGCGTCCTTTGCTTAATGCGGCCCTGATTGGCGTGTTATTACTTGCCGTCGGTAACGGTTTTGTGACCGTTGCGGAACATCAGAACGTCCCTTCCGGCATCGCTGCCGTCGTCGTAGCGACCGTTCCGCTCTTTACGCTCTGCTTTAGCCACTTTTTTGGTATCCAGACCCGCAAATTAGAATGGATGGGGATTGCTATTGGCCTTGCGGGTATCATCCTGCTTAATAGCGGCGGCAACCTGAGCGGTAATCCCTGGGGTGCGCTGATGATCCTCGTCGGCTCACTGAGCTGGGCATTCGGTTCCGTCTACGGTTCACGTATTGAATTACCTACCGGCATGATGGCTGGCGCAATCGAAATGCTGGCCGCAGGCCTCGTCTTGTTGACCGCCTCCGTACTCAGCGGCGAGAGGATGACCACACTACCGACGGTGCAGGGCTTTATGGCGGTCGGCTATCTGGCCATCTTCGGTTCTGTGATTGCCATCAATGCCTATATGTACCTGATACGCAATGTCAGCCCGGCTATCGCCACCAGCTATGCCTACGTTAACCCGGTTGTGGCCGTTTTGCTTGGTACCGGTTTTGGCGGCGAACATCTTTCCAGCATTGAGTGGCTCGCGCTCGGAATTATCATTATGGCGGTCGTACTGGTAACGCTGGGGAAATACCTTCTCCCTGCCCGACCCGTGATTAGCCCTTGTGAAGCGGAAAAGTAACGTTCATTGATGAATGCCCAGCGTGTCGATCTGCGCGGTGTCGCCGCCCCCGCAGATCCACTCCTCGAGCCGCTCGGCCAGTGCATCATCCGTTAATTTAAGCCGCCCGCGTAGCGCACATTCCCAGACAATGAGCACGCGCCACCCCTGCTCTCGCAGCAATGCGCTATCGCGGTTGTCACGCACGACATTTTTACCTATTTTTTCCAGCCAGAATTCAGTACGCGTCGCGGGCACTTTAAATAAATAGCAATCGTGGTGATGCCAGAAACAACCGTGGGTAAAGATGACGGCGCGATATTCATCCAGCACAAAATCAGGGCGTCCAGGTAACGCAGCATCCTGGACACGGAATGTCAGGCCAAGCCTCTCCAGCAGCGAAGCAAGCCGTTTTTCGATTGCCGTGTCACGGGTGGCGATGGCACGCATATTTTTGCTGCGCGTCGCTTTATCGTGGACATCTGCCATTCGCTCCCCTCGTGCTATCAGCCTGGTTTATGATGACAAAAACGATGCAAAACCTCGTTATCCAGCCCGTGGTAATTACCCTGTAATTCAGCGCTGATTTTCGCCATAAACTGCACCAGATAATCGGCATTATGCTGTGCCAGCGCTCTCCCCTTTTCCGTCTGCATGGTGGCGGGCAACGTCAGCAGCTTGGTGCGAAAATGGTCAAGCGCATAGCGTTTATCGTTGAGTTCACGCCCGTCGGCAAAGGGATCGCGACTATCAAATAAGGCGACACCCAGCGAGCCGGCAACTGCAAAAACGCGCGCCAGCCCAATGGCGCCTAGCGCTTCAAGTCTGTCGGCATCCTGAACAATTTTCGCCTCCGGCGTTTGTGGCGCGATCCCGGCGCTGTAGCTGTGCGCCTCAATAGCATGACGCACCGCAGGGTAGCGTTCTTCCGGGAAATGCGGAAAATCCGCGCGCAGAATAGCTGCCGTTTTTTCCGCCGCCATACGTGAGGCTAAGGATCGCTGGGGATCATTTTTTGCCAGACTGACGATATCGTGAAAATAACAGGCCGTCAGAATCACCAGCGCGTCCACTTCCAGCCCTTCCATAAGATGCTGCGCGGTACGCCAGACCCGGCGAAAATGGGCAACATCGTGGGCGGCATCCGTCTGGCTATAATGTTGTCCGACCCATGTGTCGAAGCACTGCTGCCATTCAGTTAATGTCATGGTCACTCCATCCAGGGAAAACCGTAACCATAGCATCATTTTATTTCATTGCTTATGCGTTCGTCCCGCGAGGGCGGGTATACCATGCAATCCAACCCAATATGAGCCCTACTGTGCCGAAAGTCAGGAGACTGAGGAATGCCAGTATCCATCGGCCCGGTTCAGCATCGAATAACCCCCCCGCCGATATTGCAGCGGTACGATTGACCGTCCAGGCAATCTGCGCAAGGCTCCAGATAAAATGCAGACAAAACAACCAGAAAGCCCATAAGGCCAATTTTCCCCCAGGGCTGCGTATCTTTTTTTCTGGATCCTCATCTTTCCTGGCGCTCTTCATTGTCAATGCAACAACATTATATAATTTCACCATAAATGTGATAAATATCACAATACACTGGACTTGTAGGTTTTTCAAAAGACTTTATCCAGTCAGACTCAACAAAAAGAGCATAAATTGATATTCCGCAACGGGCTTTTTTGCGTGGTTTTTCACCGCACTCATTCAACCTAAAAATAATTAAGTTGTGTTTAGCCTGTTTCATATATTGAAAAGAGTCATATAAATTGGCTGTATATTTATCTTATATTCTGTGGCACCATTTCGGAACTATCAGTATTGCGTTACTTCTGTTTTATTCATCATTCTTTTCTGCACTATTTTTTCGCCTGGGCATCCCCCCAGGCTTTTTTTTAACTTTTTGTTCATCATAAAAATATAAACCACTCAAAGATAACCCCACCAAATAAAATGCGTTAGAATTATATTCTCAAGAAAATCATACACAATAAAAATACAATAAAATCAAAAGACTAAATACTTAATAGCTTTCAAATTCACAATCTAAATACCAGCCAAAATAGAAACATCCTGCAATATTTTAAATAATTTGCTTACATTTTTAACGTAAAAATTAATGAACTTAATAGAATAGTATTCAGTTTGTAATTTCGGATGAAATTGCAATTATTCATATAAATTATGATCTCAAGGGAATAGATTATGAAAAGAAAAGTACTGGCAATCTTAGTGCCCGCATTATTATCTGCAGGCGCGGCAAATGCGGCGGAAATTTATAATAAGAATGGTAATAAAGTCGATTTCTACGGAAAAATGGTCGGCGAACGCATTTGGTCTGACACCGATAAACACAACAGCGAAAACGAAGATACCTCTTACGCCCGTGTCGGCATCAAGGGCGAAACCCAGATCAACAGCGAACTGACCGGGTTTGGTCAGTGGGAATACAACATGGATGCCAGCCATCCAGAAGGTGGTCAGGATGAGAATACACGTCTCGCCTTTGCTGGTCTGAAATTTGGCAACTTTGGTTCTTTCGATTATGGCCGCAATTATGGTGTCGCTTATGATGTCGCGGCGTACACCGATATGCTGGTTGAATGGGGTGGCGATTCCTGGGCCTCCGCTGACAACTTTATGAACGGCCGTACCAATGGCGTTGCAACCTACCGTGTCAGCGATTTCTTCGGTGAAGTTGAAGGCCTGAATCTGGCGCTGCAATATCAAGGCAAAAATGACAACCGTATCGTAAGAAAACAGAACGGCGACGGATACAGCATGTCAGCCTCGTATGAGTTCGATGGTTTTGGTTTTGCCGCAACCTATGGGAAAGCGGACCGTACTGACGAGCAGGCTGCTGACCGTAAAGGCGATAATGCTGAGGTCTGGTCTATTGCGACAAAATACGATGCCAACAACGTTTATGCAGCAATGATGTATGGCGAAACACGTAACATGACAGCCGAGAAAGACGGCCAGTTCGCCAATAAAACACAAAACTTCGAAGCGGTTATTCAGTACCAGTTTGACTTCGGCCTGCGTCCGTCTCTGGGTTACGTCTATTCTAAAGGTGATGATCTGAGCCGTCGCGGCAGCTTTAAAGGCGGTGATGCCGCTCGCGTTAACTATATTGAGCTCGGTACCTGGTACTA
Organism: Phytobacter ursingii; assembly: GCA_901456055.1. Lineage (GTDB taxonomy): Bacteria > Pseudomonadota > Gammaproteobacteria > Enterobacterales > Enterobacteriaceae > Phytobacter > Phytobacter ursingii. Next base: position 221,000 of record CABDWT010000016.1, on the reverse strand, counting down.
CTTCAACAAAAACATGAACGTTTATGCGGCATACCAGTTCAACCTGTTGGATGATACCCATTACGTCCGTGAGACGGGTACCAACAAAAACGACCAGTTCGCGCTGGGTATTGTTTACCAGTTCTAATCGTACTTTTCCTTCAAGGCCCGCTGCAAGCGGGCTTTTTTGTGGCAAAAGCACAGGCCTGCCGCAAAATAAAGCGTGTAATGATAAAATTTACTGGAGTAATGAGAAAAACATCTGTGACGAGAGTCGTTGAAAGCAAGGCGCGTAACTGATTGAATAATGGCGGAGAGAGGGGGATTTGAACCCCCGGTAGAGTTGCCCCTACTACGGTTTTCGAGACCGTCCCGTTCAGCCGCTCCGGCATCTCTCCGTTTCAATGGTTGCCATGATGCCAGGTAATTTGGCATTTTAACAGACCCTGTCCCGTTAATTTGGTTCAAGTGGCGAGTTTGCGAGCAAAGCGATGATTAAGTGGCCCTGGAAAACAAAGGAAGCCTCTCACGGTGCGGAATTCCCATGGGAAGACGCGTTAAATATCCCCGTGTTAGCGAGCCTTTCTTTAGATGAACAAGAGAGACTGGTTCAACTTGCAGACCGTTTTTTGCAGCAAAAGCGGTTAGTTGCCTTGCAAGGTTTCGAACTTGATGCGCTAAAGAGCGCGCGTATCAGCATGCTCTTTTGCCTGCCGGTACTGGAACTCGGCCTTGAATGGCTGGATGGTTTCCATGAAGTGCTCATCTACCCTGCTCCATTTGTCGTTGACGACGAATGGGAAGATGGCATTGGACTGGTGCATAGCCAGCGCGTCGTTCAGTCAGGGCAAAGCTTTCAGCAGGGGCCGATTGTCCTGAACTGGCTGGATATCCAGGATTCGTTCGATGCATCGGGTTTTAACCTGATCATTCACGAAGTCGCACACAAGCTCGATACCCGTAATGGCGATCGGGCAAACGGTATTCCGCTCATCCCACTTCGTGAAGTCGCGGCCTGGGAGCACGACCTGCATGCGGCAATGGAAAACATTCAGGATGAGATCGATCTGGTGGGAGAGAGCGCGGCCAGTATTGATGCCTATGCCGCAACCGACCCTGCGGAATGTTTTGCCGTACTATCGGAATATTTTTTCAGCGCACCTGAATTGTTCGCCCCACGTTTCCCGGCGCTGTGGCAACGTTTCTGTCAGTTTTATGCTCAGGATCCGTTATCGCGTCTGCGCGATCGCCCTTTCTCAGCGAATGACCCAATGAGCCGTGTACACTAAAAAGGCAATCTGCGCTTTAATTCACCAATTGAATCAGCAGGTTAAATTAGGTATTGACACATATGAACGTGGCAAGTAGTATGCGCCCCGTTCACACGATTCCTCTGTAGTTCAGTCGGTAGAACGGCGGACTGTTAATCCGTATGTCACTGGTTCGAGTCCAGTCAGAGGAGCCAAATTCTGAAAACCCGCTTAAGGCAACTTAAGCGGGTTTTTGCTTTTGAGGTCTCATACTCCTTTCTCTGCCAGCGCCTGCAATTCGCCTTTCAGCCAGTCTGTTGCCGCACGCTTACCACTGCGCTTATGTGAATAAATTTTTACTTCAAACGACGGTACGGCAAAGGGCAGATCGAAGATGGCTAACTGCGCCGCCTGCTTCATCTTTCCGGCAGCAAAACGCGGGATGGCGAGCAACAGGTCGCTCTGCTCAATAATAAAGGGCGCGCTGAGCATTGATGGCGTTTTTATCGTCACCTGCCGCGCGTGCCCCATCCGCTCAAGTTGCAGATCCAAAATACCCTGCTTCTCGTTCCAGGGGGTGACCACCAGATGGCTGGCCGCAAGGTAATCCGCCAGCGTCAGTCGGGTGCGCTGACTGTTGCTGATGACGACATACTCATCTTCGAACCAGACAATTTCATCCAGTTCTGGATGCACCGCATCATCCGGCGCACTAAACCCCAGCGCCAGATCAATCTCCCCGGCAAGCAACTCCGTCAGCGCCGGGCTGTGCGGCAAATAGCGCAACTCAAAACGCAGACCCGGAGCCGTCTCCTGCAGCCGATTCATCAAAGCCGGAAAGATACAAAAAGCGGTGAAATCCGTAATCGCAATCTGGAAGCAATCATTGCTGCTGGCAGCGTCAAACGCAGGTTGCGGCGTCAACTCCTGATTGAGGGACTTTAACGCCGTGGCGATTGCTGGCGCCAGTTGGGTCGCATATACACTGGGGCACATCCGGTGGCCTTCACGGTAAAACAGCGGGTCATTTAACGTGACACGTAGCCGCGAGAGCGCATGGCTGAGCGCAGAAGTACTCATCGCCAGCTCTTCGGCGGCCGCTCTGACGGAACGGTGGCGATAAATGGCGTCAAAAACAGGCAAAAGGTTCAGATCGAGGCGTCGCAAAGCATGATGCATAATATTCATCAACCAGTGATTTCATTGCACTTAATTCTTTTAACAATAACCCTTATGCTTAACGCCAGCAATTTGAACCCACGCATAACGGACAGGAAGAGAAATGAGCATCACGATTCGCCAGGCACGCCCAACGGACGCAAAAGCCATCTATGACATGATTTATGAACTGGCGGTATACGAAAAAGCCCCGGAAGAGGTGGTGACCACCCCGGACGAAATCCACGCCACGTTATTTGGCGCTGACAGTAAAACAGAAGCGTTAATCTGTGAGATTGATGGCAACGTGGCGGGCTATGCGGTCTTCTTCACCAGCTATTCAACCTGGCTCGGACGCAACGGTATCTATATGGAAGATTTGTACATTACCCCTGACTATCGCGGCGCCGGAGCAGGTAAAGCTTTGTTGAAATACATTGCGCAATGCGCGGTGCAGCGCAAATGTGGTCGTCTGGAATGGAGCGTGCTCGACTGGAACAAACCCGCGATTGATTTCTACCTGAGCATCGGCGCGCTGCCGCAAAACGAGTGGGTACGCTATCGTCTTGATGGCGATGCGCTGCTGAAATTCGCGGAATAACCGGCAACAAGCGGATCCCCCGACGCCATCAGCTCGCGGGGGACGTTGTGTTTAAATCTGGTAATCAATCACCTCTTCGTCCGGTTCCATCACCTGACGTTTGATATCCTCAACCGACAGTCCTGCATTACAGAGTTCGATAAAGCGCCAGACATAGTTGCGCTGCAGTTGACCACGTTTAAGGCCAAGCCAGACGGTATTGGCATCGAATAAATGACGCGTGTCCAGGCGCACCAGTTTGCCCTCTTCATTCTCCCCGCTCGACTGCTCGGCCACCAGCCCGACCCCCAGACCCAGCTCAACGTAGGTTTTGATGACATCTGAATCCTGTGCGCTGAGCACAATATCCGGCAGCAACCCCTTACGGCCAAAAGCTTCATCAATACGGGAACGTCCGGTGATGCCCTGCCGGTAGGTGATGAGCGGCCAACGGCTGATTTCTTCCAGCGTAAGCGGGGAGGTTTGCAGTAATGGATGATCTTTCGGGACCAGCAGGCTGTGGTGCCAGCGAAACCAGGGAAAGGCGGCGAGCGTACTGTCATTACTGAGTCGCTCACTGGCGATGCCGATGTCCGCGCCACCATTGTGCAGCAACGTCTCAATTTCCTGTGGCGTTCCCTGAATCAGCTCAAGACGAACCTCGGGAAACAGCGCACGGAACGATTTAATCACCGTCGGCAAGCTGTAGCGGGCCTGCGTATGCGTTGTCGCAATCGTCAGCACGCCGGATGTGTCATTCGTGAAAAGATCGGCGAGGCGGCGCACATTGCTCGCCTCGTTAAGAATACGTTCGGCTATCACCAACAGTGCTTTACCCGGCTCGGTCATCCCCAGCAGCCGTTTGCCCCGACGGATGAAGATCTCAATCCCCAGCTCTTCTTCAAGCTCGCGGATATGACGACTCACACCGGATTGCGATGTATAGAGCATATTGGCGACTTCGGTGAGATTATAATCCCGGCGCGCCGCTTCCCGGATAATTTTCAGTTGCTGGAAATTCACCTTTCCCTCCAGGCCCATCAGACATGACGCTATTGTTAAAGTCTGAGGCCTGGCAGAACAAATAATAAAAACCAGCATGTTATTCCGTAATGGAATAACGTTTAACTCACCAGTTGCAACTCCTGGTTATCCATAGCCGGGCGGCTTACCAGAGACATAAGAATATCTTTTACCGCCTGTGCCTGTGGCGAGAGCGTACCGCGGGCAGAAACGTTCAGAGAGAGCGGTAACGTCATCGACGGCGTGGTAATCCGCGCCATCCAGCCATTGGCCGCACTGCTCAGGGAGCGGGCTGCAGACTCCGGCAGCACCGTCACCCCCATACCACTGGCAATCGCCGCCGTCAGGGTGGCGATAGACTCGATTTCACCGATGATTTTTGCCGTCAGACGACGCAAGGAGAACGCTTCATCAACGCGCAGACGTACCGCGCTGTAATCACGCGGCAGGAACAGATTCATCTCCGCCACGGCTGTTAAATCAACGCTTTGCCCCGGGCAATCGCGTGTACCGACCAGATAAAGGTCTTCTTTCAGCAGCGGCAAACTGGTGATCCCGGAACCCGGTGCGCGCTCATACAGCACGGCCATGTCGAGTTGGCCACTCAGGAGTTTATCGTTGAGTACCGTACCGCTGTTTTCATGCAAATACACGGTCACTTCCGGTAATTCTGAGCGTACCGCCTGCAGCAACGGCATCGTAACGGAAGAGGCTGCCGTGCCCGGTGCCAGTCCGATAGAGACCTGTCCACGCAGGCATTGCCCGACATTGTTCACCGCTAACTGTGCCTGCTCGCACTGACGCAGGATAGTCCGCGCATGGGCATAGAGGATCTTGCCCGCTTCGGTTGGCGTCACGCCGCGCTTGGTGCGAATCAGCAGTTGTTGATCCAGTTCACCCTCCAGCGTAGCCACTTGCTGGCTCAGCGCGGGCTGTGCGATATGCAGTACCTCAGCGGCCTGAGTCAGGCTGCCGATATCGACGATTTTTACGAAGTATTTCAGGCGTCTTAAGTTCATTTTGCCTCCTGTTCGGAATACCAGTGCCAACGCCGGCAGTCTTGTTGTCGGAGGAGTTGCAATATGCTTGCCAGTTTTAGATAAGTCATCCGACCATCGCTAACAGGCTGGATAATAAGAGATTCTGATAATCAAAGGGTTCTGATTACTGAAACAGTGGTTTGCCAGTTGCCCCATAAGAGACTCCTCTGCCTCATGATGGTGCAAATGCTTTGCAAATTGCTTGTCTCTCAGGCGCATTGTTGAAATAGTCAGCAAACAGTATGTGAAAGGTATTGCGACCTTTGACAAGGCGATCAGGCATCGTTAATATGCGCCCCGTTCACACGATTCCTCTGTAGTTCAGTCGGTAGAACGGCGGACTGTTAATCCGTATGTCACTGGTTCGAGTCCAGTCAGAGGAGCCAAATTTGAAAACCCGCTTAAGGCAACTTAAGCGGGTTTTTGCTTTTCAGCACAGCACGTCCTGTTAATTCGACAAATCCGCAGCGGGTACTTATTCTTCCTTAATGTTTTACCGGAACATGCCGATAATACTGTGAGGCTTTGTCCTCGCACTGTTAGATTTTTTGTTTGTTAACAATAGGATGATCGAAATGGATACATTACAAATCGCATCATTATCGACCAGTCTCAGTGCTTATAATCTCCAGAACCAGGTCAGCACCATTGTCCTGAGAAAAGCGCTGGATAACCAGGAGGCGACGGCAACCGGTATCATTAATCAGATACCTCAGGTACCGGCAAATCCATCAATTGGTCGTCACGTGAATACCACCGCATAAGCAAGTTTGCCCCATGACGCGTGCGTTCATTGGGCATTCCTGAGTACCTATGCTGCCAGGGCCCGCCTAAATGCGGGCTTTTTTTATGCGGGTTTACAACCGTTCTTTACTCACACCAAAGCTGTGCGCAGGCTCGCTGATGTTCACCGGCATCCCGGAACGGCGCTCAAGCACTTCCGCCGCTTTCAACGCATCAACACCCTCGCCTTTAATGACAGCATGCAGCGCCGGCGTCAGCGGCAACGGGACTTTATGGGTGGATTCAAATTCAGCGCGATTGCGCGATAACGGTTCATGAACTTCAATCCAGCGGCTGCCATCCGGCTCCACGGTGGCTTTCACCGGCTGGTCAATCAACTGCACTCGAGTACCTACCGGTACATTGTCGAAGAGATATTTGATGTCGTCGTTACGCAGACGAATGCAGCCCTGACTTACGCGCAGCCCGATACCAAAATTGGCGTTGGTGCCATGAATGGCATACAGCTTACCGATGTAGATGGCATAGAGTCCCATCGGGTTATCCGGCCCGGCGGGCACCATCGCGGGCAGGGTTTTCCCCTCTTTGGCATATTCACGGCGGGTATTCGGCGTAGGAGACCAGGTAGGCCCCTCCTGCTTACGTTCTACTGCGGTCACCCAGTTACGCGGCGTTTCGCGCCCGGCCTGGCCAATGCCGATCGGCAGGATCTCTACCGTATTACTGTCTTTGGGGTAGTAGTAAAGGCGCATTTCGGCGACGTTCACCACGATGCCCTGGCGTACGGTGTCAGGCAAAATGACCTGCTGTGGTATCACCAGTTCAGAACCTGCTTTTGGCAGGAAGGGATCAACGCCGGGGTTGGCCTCCAGCATGTTGCTCAGCCCCTGGCCGTTTTGCGCGGCAAAGGCCTCCAGCGGCAATGTATTGCCCTGTGGCACCGTGACAACCTGCACGCTGCCGACCAGGCGACTCCCTTCAGGTGGCAATGGATAGCTCACCGCCAGCACACTCTGGCTGGCGAGCAAAATAAACAGACCATAAAACAGCTTCATACGACGCATGATTTCCTTTCCTCAGATGCGACAGGCGTAGCCTAATCATAGCCTTTTTTGTCCCTGTCTCGCTAATGCACAAGGGTTATACCGCAACGAGCAGGCTCTGAACGTAGCTCCCCTTTCTTCGCTTGCTTCACACTTCAATTGCGCGTAGGCTTTCAGCCAATTAAAACCAATCGGTCTAAATTATGAGTAGCGAAACGATCGTTGCGCAAAAACCCCGTCGTGGCAGGCCTCCGAAGGTCGAACGCGCATTTACCGACACCCGCCATGAGTTGATTCGCTCAGGTCTGGCGGTGTTGACGGAGACAGGGTATTTGTCTGCAGGTATCGATGCGGTCATTAAAAATATCGCCGTGCCGAAGGGATCGTTTTACCACTGCTTTCAGAGCAAACAGGAATTTGGCCTGGCGGTGCTCGCGGCCTACGGTTCCTTTTTTGCCCATAAACTGGACAAATTTCTGCTTGATTCCACCGTGCCGCCACTTGAACGGATGGCGGCTTTTGTTCTTCATGCGGGTCAGGGCATGGCGAAATACCAGTTCCGCCGGGGTTGTCTTGTTGGCAACCTGTTACAGGAAACGCCCCTCTTACCCGAAGTATTCCCCCAACGATTAATCGCGATCCTCGACGAGTGGGAAACGCGCGTCGCCCGTTGCTTTACCGAGGCACAGACGCAGGGCGTTATTCCGCAGGAGGCCTCGCCAGAAAAACTGGCGCGGGTGTTCTGGTCCGGCTGGGAAGGCGCGGTGATGCGCGCCAAATTGTTCCAGTCCGCCGAGCCGCTGAATCAGTACTGGGAATTCTTTTTGCACAGCATTACTCAAAAATAACACCTGCACAGGACGGCCCTGGCGCCGAAAAACACAGTCAGACGAGGAATACTCAGTCATGAAAGCTTTAGTTCTGGAACAGATTGAAAACAAAACCCTGGCAGCCGTGAAAGATATCACTCTGCCCGCCCTCGCCGACGGCGATGTACTGGTCGACATCGACTGGTCAAGCCTGAATTACAAAGACGCGCTGGCTATCACCGGCAAAGGGAAAATTATTCGTCAGTTCCCGATGGTGCCGGGTATTGATTTCTCTGGCCGCGTCAGCGAAAGCCGCGATCCGCGCTTTACCCCGGGCCAGTCAGTGATCCTCACCGGTTGGGGCGTGGGTGAAAACCACTGGGGCGGCCTGGCAACACAAGCGTGTGTTAAAGGCGACTGGCTGGTTTCCCTGCCAGAAGCGTTAAGCGCGCGCAACGCTATGATTATTGGTACCGCAGGCTTTACTGCCATGCTGTGCGTGGATGCACTGATTGACGCTGGCGTGAAACCGGAAAGCGGCAAAGTGCTGGTCACCGGGGCCAGCGGCGGCGTGGGCAGTACCGCCATTGTGCTGTTGAAAGCGCTGGGTTACACCGTTGTGGCGGTTTCTGGCCGTGAATCAACCCACCCTTACCTGCGCCAGTTAGGTGCAGAGGAAATTTTACCGCGCAGCGATTTCGAAGAGACCCGTCCGCTGGAAAAACAACTTTGGGCTGGTGCCGTTGATACCGTCGGCGGCAAAGTACTGGCAAAAGTACTGGCACAAACCCACTACCGTGGCTGTGTTGCCGCCTGCGGCCTGGCGGGCGGCTTCGATCTGCCAACGACCGTAATGCCGTTTATCCTGCGTAACGTTCGCCTGCAGGGGGTAGATTCGGTGATGGTGCCAACCGCTGAGCGCGCTGCGGTCTGGTCGCGTCTGGCCAGCCTGTTGCCGGAAAGCTACTACCAGCAGGCATCCACCGAAATCGCTCTGGAACACGCTCCGGCGTTTGCCGCCGATTTCCTGAGTAATAAGATTCAGGGTCGTACGCTGGTGAAAATCAACGGCTAACGCTGTCCCCCGGCGCGCGCCGTCGCGCCGGTTCCTGACCCCATGCCCCATTTACCCGCTTACGATTTCCGTACGCCATACGCGACGATGGCGTTGCGGACAGGCATCCTCCAAAACCCGCTTTGCGGCGTTATTGTTTCATAAAGCTGTGACATACTATCGTCTACAGCCGTACACCTGTGAAACAAGGAGTTAATGATGAATAAAAAGGGTGCACATCTGACCCCGGAACAGGCACTGGATCAACTGGAAGCCCTGTATGAGCAGTCAGTGTCGAACCTGCGTGCCGCCATCAGTCGTTATATCGAAGACGGCACCTTACCGACGAACGAAGCACGCGCCGATGGCCTTTTCGTCTACCCCGAACTCTCGGTAAGCTGGGATGGCAGCGCCACTAACCCACCGAAAACCCGCGCGTACGCCCGTTTCACTCACTCTGGCTGCTACACCACCACCGTCACCCGCCCCACCCTGTTTCGCAGCTATTTACATGAACAACTCACGCTGCTGTGCCAGGACTATGGCGCACATATTGAAGTGGGACTGTCCGCACATGAAATCCCGTATCCTTATGTCATTGACGGTTCGGAGCTGACGCTGGATCGCTCAATGAGCGCCGGGCTGACCCGCCATTTCCCCACCACCGAACTGGCGCAAATTGGCGATGAAACCGCCGATGGTCTGTTCCACCCTACCGAGCTCTACCCGTTGTCGCATTTCGATGCCCGCCGCGTGGATTTTTCGCTGGCCCGTCTGCGCCATTACACCGGTACGCCGGTAGAACACTTCCAGCCTTTCGTGCTGTTCACCAACTACACCCGTTACGTAGACGAGTTTGTCCGCTGGGGATGCAGCCAGATTCTGGACCCGGAAAGTCCCTACATTGCCCTCTCCTGCGCGGGCGGACACTGGGTCACCGCCGACACCGACGCGCCGGAGGAGGCCATCTCCGATCTGGCGTGGAAAAAGCACCAGATGCCGGCCTGGCATTTGATCACCGCTGACGGTCAGGGCATTACCCTGATTAACATTGGTGTCGGCCCGTCAAATGCGAAAACCATTTGTGATCATCTTGCCGTGTTGCGCCCGGATGTGTGGATGATGATTGGCCACTGCGGTGGCCTGCGTGAAAGCCAGTCGATTGGCGACTACGTGCTGGCGCATGCTTATTTGCGCGACGACCACGTGCTGGATGCCGTGCTGCCGCCTGATATTCCCATTCCGAGCATCGCCGAAGTGCAGCGCGCGCTGTACGACGCGACCAAAGAGGTGAGCGGCATGCCCGGCGAGGAGGTTAAACAACGCCTGCGTACCGGTACCGTGGTCACCACCGACGACCGTAACTGGGAGTTGCGTTATTCCGCGTCGGCGCTGCGTTTTAACCTGAGTCGCGCGGTGGCTATCGACATGGAAAGCGCCACCATTGCCGCCCAGGGTTATCGCTTCCGCGTACCATACGGCACGCTGCTGTGTGTCTCTGATAAACCGCTGCACGGCGAAATCAAGCTACCCGGCCAGGCCAACCGTTTTTATGAAGGGGCGATCTCCGAACATCTGCAGATTGGTATACGCGCCATTGACCTGCTGCGGTCAGAAGGCGACCGGCTGCATTCACGCAAACTGCGTACCTTTAACGAACCCCCGTTCCGCTAACGATAAGGAAGGATTCTTATGCAAACCCCAACACCGCTGGCAGCATTGCGCACGCAACTGGCGGCCATGGATGTGGATGGCATGATTGTGCCGCGCGCCGATGCGTACCAGAGCGAAGACTGCGCGCCGCACGATAACAAACTGGCCTGGCTGACCGGCTTTAGCGGCTCAGCGGGGCTGGCGCTCATCCTGCGCGATCGGGCGCTGATCTTTGTCGACGGGCGCTACCAGGTGCAGGTTCGTCAGGAGGTGGATCTTAATGCATTTGAGATCCACCATCTGCACGATGAGCCGCTGGCGCAGTGGCTTAACGATTCGCTGCCCGTTGGCAGCCGTATCGCATTTGAGCCATTGCTGATGGTCAATAGCCAGTTTACCGCGCTGGAGGCTACCCATTGTGAGCTGGTGGCGTTAAGTAACGATCCGTTTGATGCTATCTGGCACGACCGTCCCCCGGCACCCTGCGGGGCGATCCGCGAAATGCCGCTGGCGACAAGCGGTGAAAGCAGTGCAGCGAAACGTGCACGCATTGCGGAGATTCTGGCAAAGGAAAGCGTTGATCTGCTGGCTATCACCCAGCCGGATAACATCGCCTGGCTGTTGAATATTCGCGGGTCAGATGTGGCGATGAGCCCGGTCGCTCACTCATTTGCCCTGCTCAGCCGTGACGGAGAGATGGAGTGGTTTATCGATACGGCGAAAACGCATGCGTTATCAGATGTGCTTAAATCCTCCCTGCGGATCTCCGCATGGACCGATTTTCTACCCCACTGCCAACAGGTGGCGGCAGGTAAGAAAGTGATGCTGGATGCGGATTACGCCCCGGTCGCCCTGCGTTTTGCTATCGAAAACAATGGTGGCGAAGTGGTCTGGCATGCGGATCCCATCACGTTTATCAAAGCGCACAAAAACCCTGTTGAACTGGAGGGTTATCGTGACAGCCATCGTCAGGATGGCGCGGCATGGGTTAACTTCCTGGCATGGCTGGCACGCGAAGTCCCGGCGCGTGAGGCCGCAGGCCACCCGCTGACCGAGCTGGAAGCGCAGGCAAAACAGCTGGCTTTCCGCCAGCAACAGGCTGGCTTTATTGAGCAGAGCTTTAGTACCATTTCCGCCTCTGCCAGTAATGCCGCAATGTGCCATTACCACACCAGCGAAGCCACCAACGCAGCCATCACCCGCAGCAATTTCTACCTGAACGACTCGGGCGGTCAGTATTGCAATGGCACAACCGATGCCACACGCACATTGGCATTTGGTCCCCTTTCTGATGAACAGCGCCTGCACTATACCGCTGTGCTGAAAGGCTTTTTATCGATGCTGACGCTGCAGTTCCCGAGTGGCACGCAGGGTCATCAGATCGATGCCTTTGCCCGACGCGCGCTGTGGCAATTGGGTCTCGATTTCGATCACGGCACCGGGCATGGTGTGGGGCATCAGTTATTAATACATGAGCAACCACAACGCATTGCCAAAAAGGTTAATCCGTGGCCGCTGGTCGCCGGGAATATCATGACCATCGAACCGGGCTATTATCTGGCCGAGCGCTACGGCATTCGCATTGAAAACCAGGTGGAAGTCGTGGAAAGCCAGCCTGGATTCTGCCGCTTCTCATCGCTGACGCTGGTGCCCATTGACCTCAGTCAGGTAGAGTGGCCGCTACTCTCGAACGAGGAAAAACAGTGGCTGGATACCTACCATCAGCAGGTTCGCGACACACTTTCGCCGCTGGTCAACGGTGATGCGCGCGCCTGGCTGGAAACGGCAACAGCGCCGGTCTGCACATATCCGGGTTAAACAAAAAGCCTGCACAGGCGTCATGTGCAGGCTTTAATTTATCGCTATGTTTAAACTCAGGAAGAATTATTCTTACTATTTTTGAAAGGCTATTTGCACTCGCATAAAACATTATCGCCGGATATTACGGATAAAAGAGATCAATCACATACTTTTCTTGACATAATCTTACCAACAGCATGGTATTGTGTTTTGCATTAATACGCCGGTAAATATCTGAATACCTATTAGGATTTTTCCTAAGTCAAATTAATTAAATCTTATTTTCTTAGAGATTATGAGAGAGTTATTGCTTTTGTTTTATTCAGATATATAGAATAAACCAGCCAACACCAGGATGCCCAGAGGTTTCAAGGGAATGAAATTTTTAATAAATATTGATAATGACACATTATTCTCTACTGGCATCGTCGGTTTAATTTGTGATGCTATTAAAGAATGCAATATCTCTTCACCTTCTCTTTCCTGGGATTTTAGCGTTGAGAATATCCATAAAGCCGATTTTATTTTTATGACCGTATGCGCGGGAGAATACTACTTATGTTTTAAAGACTTAATTAACAGGAAAAAATCTGTGAAGACTTTTATCTTTGTCGCTGGTGATACTATTCCAGCCAGACATAGCCTGCCTGAGTGCATCAAAGACGCACAGTTCTTTCTCTGTAAAGCGAGTTCGTCGGTGGTTTACGACGCCATTGTCAAAGCCATTCGTGGTAATCCTGCGGCAAAAGAACGCGCTAAAAGCGCAGGGAAATGCGCTTACTCCTGTATTAACTGCAACTATCGGGCCCTCTCTTTTACGCAGGAGAAAATAGCCTTCGGCTTAAATGCCTGCATGGGAATGAATGATATAGCGGATCGTATTGGCATTACCTACAAGACGGCTATTAGTCATAAAAAGAATATTATGAGTAAATTCGACCTGAACAGTAAACTCGAGCTGTATGAGTTCATTGCCTGTTATCACAAAAAGAAACATTAGTGCTTATCATGGATCCAAAGATGCTTTGTCGATTAAAGCATGCCTTACTTGCCAGTAATATCAATCTTCACTACCAGCCTGTTTATTCTGCCGCTACTAAAAAGGTTGTCGGGTTTGAAGCGTTATTGCGCTGGTGTGATTCACGATTTGGATGTATCTGTCCGGAGACACTGATAGGGCTCGCCGTTGAAAATGGCCTGATGAGCACCGTTTCGCTCTATGTTATTAAAAAAGCCATTGCCGAAACGGCGCCATTACTTTCCCGGCATGCTCAACGCAGTAATACAGCAGCGGGCTTAACGGTCAGGGAGCAATCATCACCTGCACATTCGCCAGTTCGAGGGCGGTTGCCAGTACTGCGGGCGGCGCGCTGTCGGTGATCAGCAGATCGATATCCTGCCACTGTGCCACCTGCACCAGCGACATATGCTGGAATTTTGCCGAATCGCAGAGCAACACTTTAAAGCCGGAACGACGAATCAGCACCCGTTTCATTTCCGTCTCATCCAGCGCGCTATCATAAATGCCCTGGCTGGTAATGCCCGACGCGCCGATAAATGCGATATCAAACCAGAACTGCTGGAACTGCTCAATAGCGGACGGCCCAACGATTGCCATCTCGTCATCACGCATCATTCCCCCAGCCAGATAGACTTCCGGCGCCTGCGCATAACGACCCAGCGCATGGGCAATGCGCACGCTGTTGGTAAAGATTTTCAGGCGCTCATGCTTCACCAGATCGTCAACCATAAACAGGGTGGTGGTGCCGATATCAAGCGCCACGCTCTGGTAACGCCCGGCGACTTCGGCGGCCATACGGGCAATGCGCATTTTGCTCTCCCGGTGTAGTGAGAGACGTGCGTCAAAATGCGCCGGGAGCGGATCCATAATCGGCTGGCTTGCCGTTTCCGTCAGTACCGCACCGCCGTGTACCCGGCTGAGTTTACCCTCGGTTTCCAGTTCGGCGAGATCGCGGCGCACTGTCATCTCGGAGACCGCCAGTTCCGCTGAGATGTCCACCACAGTTACGCGCCCCTGCTCGACCAGCATGTTAAGGATCCGTTTTTTACGTTCCTGGGGAAGATAACGGGCCTGAATCTCGGGTTTCGCTGACATGACAATAGATACTCTGTTTCGGGTTGAGGAAGGCTTAAACGATATAGCTCACAATATAAAGGCGAAGTGATGTGATTTAAAACCAAATTTGTTCGAATTTGTTCATTTTGCTGCGCGGAACATTGCTGCCCCGCGCGAAACGGTGCGAATTAAAACCAGTCGAGGATCCGCGTCAGGGCGGTGATTTCTGTTACCCCCTGTTCAGAAGCGGGTGATGCGCCGTAAAACGCGACGTGCATACCGGCAGCCTGCGCGGAGCGCATTCCGGTCGGGCTGTCTTCAACCGCCAGCACCGCCGCCGCAGGCAGTCCGAAGGCGCCCAGCGCATGTTGATAAGGCTCGGGCGCCGGTTTGCCATGATGTACATCATCGAGCGTTACCACCACATCAATACACTCACGGATCCCCAGCGCCTGAAGATTTGCTTCGACGATACGCCGACACGAATTCGACACACAGGCCTGTTTGATGCCTTTTGCCGCCAGCTTGCGGATGGTTTCGCGGCTTCCAGGGATAGCGACCAGCTCATGGCTATGGTCATGGTAATAATCCTCAATCGCCGCCAGCCACACATCCTGATCCAACCCGGCGGGCAGGTCCGCGCGCAGAGCCTGCCAGACATCGTTAATGTGCACGCCGTAAAAGCGCGTCTCGGGAATATGGCTCAAATCCAGGCCGAAGCGATGGCAGGCAGCCAGCAGCGCCCGGTGATGGAGGGGTTCGCTATCCACCAGCGTACCGTCAACGTCCCAGGCAATGGCGGTAAATTTCATGGTATCTCCTGACGGGTCAGTGGACGACAGGCTTCATAAAGCTGGCGAAAACGCGGGTATCCCTGGTGGTAAACATCGGCATGTTCAGGCCGTGGCGTAATCACATCTTTGAGGTTGACCCAGGCGCTGGCCCCCTTCCAGTCTGTTGACGCCCCGACGCCAATCGCCGCTGTCCAGGCTGCGCCCAGGCATGAGCCAGGATGCCCGTCAAGGCGCGTAAGCGGCTCGACCAGCACATCGGCGACAATCTGCATCCACAGTTTGCTTGCCGAACCGCCGTCAGAAACGATATAGCGTTTAACCGGATAACCAATATCCACCAGTGTATCGATATGGTGTTTGATGGCATAGGCGTAGGCTTCAAGCAGCGCGCGCCAGATATGCCCCGCATCGTGGCTGAGCGTCAGGCCAAAGAGAATGCCACGGGCATTCGGATCATGTATCGGGGTTTTCTCCCCCAGAAAATAGGGCAGGAAAATCAGGCCATCACTGCCCGCCGGGCGGTTTTCCGCCAGCGCGTCCAGATACTGATGAATGCTCATCCCTTTTTCACGTGCCGCCGTTTCATGCTGCGCCGCGAAGTTCTGCACAAACCAGTTCAATCCCGAACCGCCGGTCGACATACAGCCGTTTGGCATATAGCAGCCCGGCACAAGGTGATAATCCAGATACAGACGCGGGTCTGGGTTCGCGGTTTCCGTCACGGTCAAAATATCCACCGAGCCGCCGAATTTGAGCAGCACTTCGCCAGGCGAGGTCACACCCGCGCCGAGCGCAGACGCAATCAAATCCGCCGCCCCGCCAATCACGGGCGTGCCTTCACTGAGTCCGGTCCAGGCCGCAGCCTGCGCGGTTACCGAGCCAATAATGTCATGGGAACGGGCCAGACGGGGTACCGCATAACGGGGAACATGCGCAAAGGCGATCAGCTCGTCATCCAGCGTATTGCGGCTGATATCAATAAAACCCGCCTCCAGTGCCCAGTTCTGCTCAATGATTTTCTCTCCCGTCAGCTTCCAGTTAATAAAATCATACGAACCAAACACCGTAGCGATACGTTCAAACACCGCAGGTTCGTGGTGTTCAATCCAGCGGATTTTGGCCCCCACCAGTTGTTGGTTGATACCGTTTCCCGCGCGCTGTAAAAAATGCTGGCTGTCCATTTCACTGCGCATCTGCTGCACTTGCGCGCCGCTGCGGCCGTCGCTCTGTTGAATGCTCGGGCGCAGAAGCCTGTCTTCGCTATCCAGCAAGACCACGGCAGGCAGCATCCCCGTCACCCCAATACCGCAGATCTCGCTCGCCGCGATGCCGCTTTGTGTGAGCAGTTGCTGACAAATTTCGCCGACATTCGCCCACCACTGTTCCGGCGACTCTTCCGTCCAGCCGCTGTGCGGGGCCGAAAGCGTAACCGGTCGGGAGGCTGTAGCGAGCACCTTGTCGGGCAAACCGATCAGGATGCCGATGGTTGAGGTCGTACCAATATCAATGCCTAACAGATACTGCATCTTATCCTCCCGTTCCGCGGGTTGTGCTTAGCGCAGTTTTTCGACCACATCCATAAAGCGTTTAACCCGGTCCCCATCGACCTGATTCCAGGTGTGCCCGTCAACCTTGAAGTGTGTGCCGATAACCACACCGCTGGCAATACTCAGAATGTCGGTGACGTTATCGATATTTGTACCGGTATTCGCGAAAACCGGAACGCCCTCCACCGCTTCGCAGACCTTGCGCAGATTGGAATGTTCCGCCGGTTCACCGGTGATCGGCCCGGAGACCAGAATGGCGTCTGCCAGTGATGAGAAGATGGCGCTGCGTGCGCGCAATTCGATGGGGCGCGCATCCAGAGAATGCGCAAATTCGGCGTTAATGTTAAAGAGTAATTTCATATCTTCCCGGCCCAGGTTGCGGCGCAGGCGAGACGCGCTGGCGCAATCCGGCTCCCAGATCCCCATATCAGATGCAAACACGCCGGTGAAAATTTCACGGACAAAACTCGCGCCGGTGGCAGCGCCAATAGCGACGCTGGCGTTAGGATCCCACAGGTAGTTCACACCGAACGGGACCTTAAGCACCGACTTCGCCGCCTGCACCACAGCAGACATGGCAGAGACACCTTCCAGCGAGGCTTTGAACACATAAGGACGGTCATTTTCGTTGCCGAACATGATCGCATCCACGCCGCCTGCCTGTAGTTTTTCTACATCGCTTATCACATCGTCGATGAGTTTATTGAGTCCACCTTTAGCGTCGTACAACGGCGCGCCCGGCAGCGCGCCAATATGGGCCATTGCGATAACCGCTTTTTTCTTATTACCCAGGAATTCAAAGATCATAACTTTCTCCGGTGTTGGCTGATATGTCATGGAAAAAAGAAATCACGCGCCTTTTGGTAACGCAGGCGCGATGATCACATCAATATTTGCCGCCTCGAGCATTGCTGACAGCACGGGCGGCGGTCCCTGCTCGGTGATCAGAATGTCGAATTGCGCCAGCGTGGCGAGGTGAACCAGCGACATCCGTTGGAACTTACTGGCATCGCATAACACCACTTTCAGGCTGGAACGGTTGAGATAAAGACGCTTGAGTTCCGCATCCTCAAACGCGTAGTCATAAATCCCCTCCGCAGTCAGACCAGAGACGCCAATAAAAGTGATGTCGAACCACAGGCTGGAAAACTGGTGCAGGGCCGCAGAACCGCCGGTCGACATTTCATCCGGACGCATTCGCCCGCCCGCAAGGTAGATTTCTGCCTTCGCGGGGGCAATGTCATGCGCCACGCGAATGCTGTTAGTAAAAATTTTCAAATGTGAACACTGGCTGAGGTAACGTGCGGCAAGAAAAGTCGTACTACCGACATCCAGTGCCAGCGTGCGGAATTTCTTGCCGAGCTCTGCCGCTGCCGCCGCGATGCGCAGCTTAGCCTCGTGGTTTTGCAATAGCCGGGACTCAAAACTCGGTTCAACCTGGTCAATCGCCACCGCGGTTCCGCTCTGTGGCAACACCGCGCCACCATGCGTACGGCAGACACTGCCCTTCTGCTCCATCTCCATCAAATCGCGACGGATAGTCATTTCGGAAACGGCCAGCTTAGCGGCCAGCTCCGGCACCGATACCACACCTTGCTGGACCAGCATCTGCATGACCTCACTCTGACGCGACGCAGCCGAACGGCGTAAACGCGCGCCGGATCCGGCAGCGTCAGGCTGAAAAGGCAGTGCGTCGTTGTGCGTCATCGGTTGACTCCGAACATTGAAATTAACAAAAACAAACATACAAAACAAAATTTGTGATCGCAATTGTTTTTATCATAAGAAATTTGTTTTGTTGTGTTCGTTATATTGGTGTAAAAAATAATCATCAACACAGGGGAAGAGAACATGCACACATCACATTTGACGTCCGGACACTATCCGGACTTGCAAGGGAAAGTGGCGATTGTTACCGGCGGCGCAACGGGTATTGGCTATGCCATTGCCCGTAACCTGACTCGCCAGGGCATGCGGGTCGCCATTGGAGACATTAACGAAGAAGCAGCCTGGGCAGCGGCAACCGAACTGGGCGCGAACACCGTGGCGTTTCATCTGGATGTTCGTTTACGTGCGTCTGTCGAAGAAGGGTTCGGCTGGGTAGAGAAAACGCTGGGGGACTATGACCTGCTGATCGCCAATGCTGGCGTATCCACCATGCAAAAAGCCCTGGCAATAACAGATGATGAGTGGGATTTTAATTTTGACGTCAACACCCGGGGAATTTTTCTGACGAACCAGATTGCCGCGCGCAAATTCGTGGCGCGTAAATCCGGTACTATCGTCAATACAGCGTCGCTTGCCGCCAAAGTGGGTGCGCCGCTACTGGCCCACTACTCCGCCAGCAAATTTGCCGTACTCGGCTGGACTCAGGCGCTGGCGCGCGAGCTGGCTGCAGACGGGATCCGCGTGAATGCCGTCTGTCCGGGGTTCGTTAAAACCGGCATGCAGAACCGGGAAGTCCAATGGGAAGCACAGTTGCGCGGCATGACGCCTGAACAGGTGATTGATGATTACATTCGCCAGACGCCGCTTGGTCGCCTTGAGACGCCAGAAGATGTCGCCGAAGTCGTGGCCTTTTTGAGTTCCGACGCCGCCCGCTTTATGACCGGCCAGGGCGTCAATGTCACCGGCGGGGTTTATACAGGCTGAGAACGCGTCGTTGTGAACAAAGTAGCTTTATTTCGAACAAAACCGAACATGGATGTCACCAGTCCCAGGATGGGCAACACGTAACAGAGGTAACCCAATATGGCCTCCATAGAATTACGGAACGTGTCGAAATCCTACAACGGCAATCAGCACAGCGTCCGTAATGTGAATTTGCATATCCGGGATGGTGAATTTGTTATCTTTCTTGGTCCTTCCGGCTGCGGAAAGTCCACCACACTCCGCATGATTGCCGGACTTGAAAGTATTACCGATGGCACATTGTTAATCGACGGACGCGATGTAAGTCATGTGGCGCCGCGCGACAGGAACATTGCCGTGGTGTTCCAGAGTTATGCGCTCTACCCGCATATGACTGTTGCCGAAAACATGGCCTTCGGCCTGAAAATGCGTGGCGTACCGGGCAATGTGATCAACAGTAAAGTGGCCGAGAGCGCCGCGATGCTGGGGCTGGATAAACTGCTGCACCGCAAACCAGCAGCGCTTTCCGGCGGGCAACGCCAGCGCGTCGCCCTGGGCCGCGCAATCGTGCGTGAACCACAGGCCTTTTTGTTAGATGAACCCCTCTCAAATCTTGATGCTCAGTTGCGTGGAGAGATGCGCAGCGAGCTGATTAAACTCCATCGCCGGCTGGGCAAAACCATGGTCTACGTCACCCATGACCAGGTTGAAGCCATGACGATGGCGGATCGCATTTGCATCATGCGTGATGGCCATCTGATCCAGTGCGGAACGCCACTGGAAGTCTACAACTATCCGGTAAACACGTTTGTTGCCCGTTTTCTCTCCTCCCCGTCAATTAATCTTCTCCCCTGTCTTGTGCAACGAACGGGCATGGATGTGAGCCTGCAACTGTTCGACGGTCCTCTGCTCCCGGTACCGGGCTGGATGGCCGCCGACTATCAAAATCTGGCGGGCAAACAGATGACGCTCGGCGTGCGACCAGAAGATTTTCACGCCCAGCCGCGCAGACCGGACTGGATCCCGCTCGAGATTGGCGTCAGCGGGGTGGAAGCACTGGGCGCAGAAAACATTGTCAGCGGCACGCTCGGTAAAGTGCCGGTTGTGATTCGCCTTGATCACCATACGCACCCGAAGGTGGGGCAGACGCTGAGCATCTGGCTTGATCCCAACTCACTGCATCTGTTTCACCCCGGCAGCGGAGATGTGGTTGAGCGCCGTAAAACCCCGGACAACGCTGACACCATCGGAGCGTGAGGAGTAAACATGCTACGAAAAATTGGACTTCATACCGGGCTGGTACTGGCCTGTCTTTCAATTTTATTGCCCGTGTTGTGGATTGTGAGAACCAGCCTGGTGCCGGAATCGATGGCTTACAGCAGCGATATCTTTCCGCAGTTTTCCGGGGAAAATTTCCGTTCGCTGATTGAGGACAACGGTTTTTTACGTCACTACGCCAACAGCCTGATTGTCGCCACCGGATCAGTTGTCCTCGCCCTGCCGTTTGCTGCCGCCACGGGTTATGCCTTTGCCCGTTTTAAAACCGGTGGTAAAGCGGCGCGTTTTATTATGCTGGCAACCCAGATGCTGCCTGCGGTGGCGCTCGTGTTACCCGCCTTCGCCATGCTGCGAACCGTTGGGCTGACCAACTCGCTGTTTGGGTTGACGCTGGTCTATGCCGCGCTAAACCTGCCGTTTCTGACCTGGATCCTGATGGGCTTTTTCGAAGGTATCCCGGTGGATCTGGAGTGGGCGGCGATGACCGATGGCGCTACAGCATGGGGCGCGTTCTGGCATGTGGTGCTGCCTGTTTCACTGCCGGGTCTTGCGGCTTCTGCCGTGCTGGGCTTCATCCTGTCATGGAACGAGTTTCTTTTTGCCCTGGTACTTAGTGGGCCAGAGACCGCCACGGTCCCGGTGTCGCTTGCCGCGCTACAGACATCGAACGGCGTGCAGATTGGCAAGGTTTCGGCAGGCATTGTGCTGGCCGTGTTGCCACTGATGGTCGCCTCACATTTTATTCAGCGTTATATCGTCAAAGGGCTCACCTTCGGCGGTGTTAAGTAAAGTCATGCCATCCAGACAGAAAATCGTCGCCGTTAACACTCCGGCACCTTCTCCAGGAGTTAATTATGTTGAATCGTAAGAAAGTCACATTGTTATCGGGTCTGATAGTCCTTAGCCTTTCGGCGTCCGTTCGGGCGGAAGATGTTGTGCTGCGTGCGTTGATGGAAGATGTTCCGGAAACGAAGATCATTGAAAAAATGCTGCCTGATTTCGAGAAGCAGTACCACATTAAAGTCCAGTTCGAGAAAATCGGTTACGGCGATATGCATGACAAGCTGGTTTCGCAGTTGATTCAGTCGCAGAGCTATTACAACTTGCTGGAAGTGGATTTTCTTTGGGCGGGAGAATTCAGCAAAGCTGGCTGGCTGACTGACCTCACCCCGGATGTGAAAAAAGCTAACTTTGATATGTCGGCGTTTATTCCGGCCACCGTGTCGCTGATTAATGTGACGCCCAATAAAACCACGCTGATCCCGATGTACAACTACTCCATGGGGCTGATTTACCGCACGGATGTGTTGCAGGATGAGAAAATCAAGAGCGCCTATCAGGCCGAGTTTAAAAAGCCTCTCGAACAGCCCAAAACGCTGGAAGAATACGTCGCACTTGCCAAATTTATTAAGAAGAACAGTGACATGGCCGGGGCCGCTATGCAGGGGCAGCGCGGCGATCCAAACAGCATGGAATTCTCGAACTACCTGTTTTCCAGCGGCGGCGCTTACGTAGACGACAAAGGCAAATCCGCACTGAACAGCCCGGCGGGGAATAAAGCGATGACGCTGTATGCGGATGCCATCAAGAATGCCGCCCAGACCGGCGCGCTTTCCGCCACCCTCGACGATACCGTGCGCCTGATGTGCAGCGGTAAAGCGTTCAGTATGTTGACCTACTGGTGGATGCTGCCACAACTGGATAATGCCACCGCCTGCCCGGCCGTGGCGGGTAAACTCGCGCTGACAACCGTTCCTGGTGGTCACGGTGAGAGCGGCGGCTGGGGCTGGGGCATTCCGAAAAACGTCTCAGATAAAGAAAAACAGGCCGCCTGGACCTTTATTCAGTGGGTACAGAGTAAAGAAGTCACCACCGCACGGGCATTGCAGGGGCACGCGCCTGTTCGTTCCGATGTCTATGAAAATGCGGAGGTACTGAAAAAGTATCCTTACTATAAAGACGCACTGAATATTGTGGCGTCCGGTAAATCTTTCCCGGTCTTCTCCTATTCCGCTCAGTATGAAGATGTTCTGGGGACGCAGCTGTCCCTGCTGGCGAGTGGCGAAAACACCGTCGACAAGTCTTTGAAAAATGCATCCGAACAACTGGATAAGTTGCTGGTGAAATAAGACAAAGGGGGCCGGCAGATGGCTGTAGCTGAGGAATTTAGCGTGAAACCGAAGTACCGTTTAACAATAGACAGATTCCGGGTAACAGGCTGGGCATTCGCCCTGCCTGGGTTGCTGGCTCTGGCGATTGTGCTCGGCTTCCCTGTTATCTATTCCGTTGTACTGGCTTTTTCGTCGTATACGCTGATGCATGCGGAGATCTTCCCTTTTGCAGGGCTGGATAATTTTATTAGCGTGCTGAGCAGCGATACCTTCTGGCACTCTGCCTGGCTGACTATCCGTTATTCGTTACTGACGGTAACCGGTGAATTTATTGTCGGGCTTGGTATCGCGCTGATGCTCAACCGGGTGGTGAAGACCCGCCCGGTCTATTTTGCATTACTGACCATCCCAATGGCGATGTCGCCGGTGAGCGTGGCGCTCATCTGGCGGATGTTGCTGCAACCGAACCTTGGGATTATCAACCATATGCTGCAAAGCGTTGGCCTGCCGGGCGTAGACTGGCTGGGCAACCCAACGCTGGCGTTCTGGAGCATGGTGTTTATTGATGTCTGGCAGCAGATGTCATTTGTGGTGCTGATCCTCGCCGCAGGGCTGGCATCGTTACCTAAAGATCCGTACGAAGCCGCCGAAATTGACGGGGCAAATAGCTTACAGCAGTTCTGGTATATCACCCTGCCGATGCTGCGCCCGGTATCAGCCATTGCGATTGTGATTCAGCTGATTAACGAGCTTCGCACCTACGACCTGCCCTATATTCTGACCCGTGGCGGGCCGGGGAATGCCACCGAAGTGCTAAGCTTTTTTGCCTATCGTCGGGCATTTCTGGGGCTGTCACTCAACGAAGGGGCCGCAGCCGCGCTGATTTTGCTGTTGATCGTGCTGGTGATGACCATCGTCTATTTCGTGCTGCTGGAACGGCGCAGATAAACGTGAAGTGGAAGTATCAGAAAAGCAAAAACCCGCTTAAGTTGCCTTAAGCGGGTTTTCAAATTTGGCTCCTCTGACTGGACTCGAACCAGTGACATACGGATTAACAGTCCGCCGTTCTACCGACTGAACTACAGAGGAATCGTGTGAACGAGGCGCATATTAACGAGGCCACCTGCCCTTGTCAAAGGCTGTTTTCACAAAAATGTCCGTTTGCCGATTTATTCTCCACTCTGTGGGAAAATGAAGCGGTTACGTGTGATCTCGCGGTACTTTCGGGTATTTCCACAGCCAACGGCCGCTCACCATACGCCAGTAAAAGAGCGCACCGCGCACCGCCCAGTCGAGGACCATCCCGAGCCACACGCCGACCACGCCCATACCGAGCATAATCCCAAGTGTGTAGCCAGCCACTACGCGACACCCCCACATCCCCAGCATCGACACCCACATGGCAAAACGGGCATCGCGCGCCCCTTTCTGCCCCGCAGGCAGCACCCAGGACGCAGCCCAGATCGGCATAAACGCAGCGTTAAGCCAGAGAAGCGTCTTGACCACCTCTTTTACGTCTTCTTCGTGGGTATAGAACGACGCCAGCAGCCCGGCAAAGGGCGCCGTGCCCCACGCGATAAGCGTCAATATGATGGTCGACAGCCAGAACACGTGGCGTAGCTGTCGTTCAGCCTGACTGCGCTGCCCCTTGCCCAGTCGCTTACCGGTAATGATGGTTGACGCCGAACCCAGGGCGTTACCGGGGAGGTTAATCAGCGCGGCGACGGAGAAAGCAATAAAATTACCGGCGATAACGTTGGTCCCCATCCCGGCGACAAACATTTGCGTCAGCAATTTCCCGCCGTTAAACAGCACCGACTCAATACTGGCCGGAATACCAATGCCCATCACTTCCCAGATAATGGCAAAGTTAAGCGGCTTGAAATAGCTTTTCAACGGGATGCGCAGCGCCGGATTAAAGCCAATCATCAGCACCCAGATAATGGCAATCGCGCCGATATAACGGGCAATGGTCAGCCCCAGCCCGGCACCGGCAAAACCCAGCCCCGGCCAGGAGAAGGCGCCGTAAATCAGGATGCTACTGATAATAATATTAAGGATATTCATCCCGCCGTTTATCAATAGCGGAATTTTGGTGTTCCCGGCCCCACGCAGCGCGCCGCTACCAATCAACGCGATAGCCGCGGCCGGATAACTCAGCACGGTGAGTTCCAGATAGGTCAGCGCCAGCGCTTTCACCTCTGGCGTAGCGGCCCCGGCGATAAAGTCGATGATTTGCGCGCCGAAGTAGTGAATCACCGCCGCCAGAATAATGGAGAACAGGGTCATGATCACCAGCGACTGGCGCGCCGCTGCCCTCGCCCGCTTTTTATCGAGCTTGCCAAGGCTGAATGCCACGACAACCGTGGTCCCGAGGTCAATTGCGGCGAAAAACGACATGATGACCATGTTAAAGCTGTCGGCCAGCCCCACCCCCGCCATAGCTTCTTTACCGAGCCAACTGACAAGGAAAGTACTGAGTACCCCCATTAACAGGACGCAAGTGTTTTCGAGGAAGATGGGGATGGCGAGCGGCGTGATTTCACGCCAGAACAGGACCTTGTAGCTCTTGCGTTTGGCGTACCATGGCGTACGCATGATGGCCTGGCGTATCGGGGCGACGACGTTCAAAATTGACCTTTGTGAGAAAGATGAAACTTCATTTCAAATGATGGGGGAGAATTCGTGATCCTGCAAAGCATTTCCAAAAAATTGTTGTTAATTACAGCAAACTGCCGTGATTTGCGACAGTTGCACAAAACCGCCTGAAATCAGGTTTGACAAAAGTTTTTTCGCCGCTAAGATACGACTCCACACCGATTCCTCTGTAGTTCAGTCGGTAGAACGGCGGACTGTTAATCCGTATGTCACTGGTTCGAGTCCAGTCAGAGGAGCCAAATTTGTTTTTTCAGGCGTACGTAGAAGTACCTATACGCTTAGATTTCAATAAATTAGCGTGAAAATCTTTCCCGATGCGTATTTGGTTTTCCCTCCGTATGCGGCGAAATTTGGGGTCATTTCAGTTCTATAACGGAGTGACCACTATATGTCCCTCTCCGACCCGAAAATTGGCAATATCAAGCCATTTAATAAACCTTTCAAACTGACTGATTCACACGGTTTGTATCTGCTTATCAATCCGGGCGGTTCACGCCTCTGGTATATCAAATATCACTTCAACCGAAGAGAATCCCGTATCGCATTAGGTGCCTATCCGCAGGTCTCGCTTTCCGACGCCCGTCAGCAGCGTGACGGTATCCGTAAACTACTGGCGCAGAATATCAATCCCGCACAACAGCGCATGACTGAAAAGCCGCCGCGTCACCGGAAAAATGCTTTGAAGACGTTGCGGTGGCATGGCACAAAACCAACAAAAAGTGGTCAGCTGACTATGCAGAGCGCATCCTTGCCAGTATGAAAATCATATCTTTCCGGCGATTGGTCATTTGCCCGTCACTCTGCTGAAAACGCAGCATTTCACCGCATTACTGCGGATTATTGAGGATAAAGGCTTTCTCGAGGTCGCATCCTGTACCCGGCAGCAGCTTTGAAACATCATGCTTCCCCTCAATTTTTTACAATAAAATCAATGGATAATGCAATTTTTCAAGCCAATAACTATCTGCCAGCCTCTCCTGCCGCCCGTAAACCTGCGCCACATACCGTCCACGCCCGTCGCCGTGGCCCAAACCCATTGTCGTCATCGCCAGCGCTTCTTTCTTGCTGAATCCCTGCGACAGGTAATGACGAATGGCATCCTGCGCCCACGCATAACGCAACAAGTATGGGGAATATGCGCCAGTTAAACCGAGACCCGACGCTTCATTTCCTGCTCTAGTACCCCCATACATTCCCCTTTTCATGATTGCCGCAAACTCATCACCCCAAAAGCCCAACACTGATACAGGTTTCTCCGGCTCGCAGGCCGATATCCCCTCTTTTTTGTCGGGACAGCGAACGATATCTGAGTACCGGGGCGGCGGCCGTTGAGGTGTGATAGGGCTTCGGTTGTGCTCTCAGAGCAGCCGTCCATTTACGTGGGTTAAGCCCCGGATCGTCCGGATCCGCCTCGGTATAGGTGCATGTTCTCCTTATGGGTAAAATGGCCTGAAAAGGCAGTTTCAGAATCCAGCCATGAGCTGGCGCAGTTGAATTGTCTGGTGCAGCGCCTGAAAATTTATCGTCTGGTGCAGTTTTACGGACACGCAGAAGCAAAGCCTGACGGCAATGCAGGCAGCAGCCCGTCAGGTAAAAGACGCATATTGACAGCAAGTAAGATTGAGCGGAATAAATTCTGACAGATCGCGAAAGCCAGCGAGATGAACTGGTGCAATAGAACAAAAGAAAAGAATGACCTCTGCCACGGTTTCTGTGGCCCGGCGTGTTACGAGGTTTGCGCCGGTAAAGGGAATGACCATCCTGAATGATTCATGTGCTTATTTCAGGCCATGAAGCAAAGTGCGTCGTCCGCAGACAACATCGTACATGAAGCAAAATACACTCAGTCCGTTGATGCTGAAATAAAAAACTCAATATTGCTTTAAAAATTTTTGTTTCATTGAATGAAAAACCGCCACCTTTCACCAGTATTCAGGATCTCCATCCCGCTGACTTTTTTTGCAAATCAACAGACCGTCACCACTGTGTTATCACCGCTTTCCCGGCAACAACAACGTCAATCGGAAAGATAATGATTCTGACATTCTTAAATTATATTTATGAGAATAGACCAATTAGTCATGGGTATTAATTATTTGAAAAACATGGATTAATTCATGATGTTTTTTTTGAATAGGGATCTTCGTCAAAAAATATCGATTAAAAAACCTCTCTAATGTTTCATATTACTTATTAGTCTGCCGTTTCTGTTCTGGCATTCACTGGCAATATTGTCACGTATAAGAGAGGGATTTATGTCACAGCAGGGTCTGCGTTTTACGCTCGACGTGGACGGGTTACTGGCGATGAGCACCGCCGTGGTGAGATTCACCCTCTGTCAGAACCTCTCCACGCCTTTTACACTCAGCGTCGATATCGCCAGCGGTCTCCCCGACCTCACCGCTGAGGATTTCCTCGAGAAGAACGCCACCCTCACCGTCTGGCAGGGGAACGGTGTACAGCGCCGCCTCAGCGGTATCGTCACCGGCGTGGAACTCGGCGAGAACAACGACTGGCAGATGAATTACCACCTGACCCTTTCGCCCCCGCTCTGGCGGGCCGGACTGCGCCGGAATTTCCGTATCTTTCAGCAGCAGGATATCAAGGCCATCACGTCCACATTGCTGGACGAAAACGGCATCACCGACTGGGTGCCTTCCTTTTATGAAGCCCATCCTGCCCATGAGTTCTGCGTACAGTATGGCGAAAGCGACCTCGCCTTTCTCTCCCGCCTGTGGGCTGAGGAAGGCATTTTCTATTTTGACTGGTGCTCGCCGGCCGGGACCGACCAGAAACTGGTGCTTTGTGATGATGTGGCCGGTGTCTCCACGCTCGGCTCCCTGCCCTTTAACCCCAACACCCGCAGCGAGGTCTCCACCGAATGCGTCAGTGAGTTCCGCTACCGGGCGCAGGTTCGCCCCTCCTCCGTCGAAAACCAGGATTACACCTTTAAATCCCCCGGCTGGCCCGGCTGGTTCAGCCACCACGCCACACACCTCAACGGTCAGCGCACTCAGTACGAAATCTTCGACTATCCGGGGCGCTTCAAGGACGAGCAGCACGGACAGGATTTTGCCCGCTACCGGGCTGAGGGCTTCCGTCATGATGCCGAAACCGCCGCCGGGGTCAGTAACTCGGCGAAGCTGTGGCCCGGCAGACGCTTCACCCTCACCGGTCACCCTTCCCTCACCCTGAACCGGGAATGGCAGGTCACCGCCTGCGTGCTGAGGGGCGAACAGCCTCAGGCTCAGCATGGCAGACAGGGTCAGGGTACCACGCTGAGCAATCATTTTGACGTCATCCCTGCTGACCGGACATGGCGCGCGTCTCCCCTGCCCGGACCGTCCGTGGACGGCCCGCAGAGCGCCATCGTCACCGGGCCTGCCGGTGAAGAAATCTTCTGCGATGAGCATGGCCGTGTCCGGGTACGGTTCCACTGGGACCGCTACTGTCCGGGCAACGAGGACAGCTCCTGCTGGATACGGGTGTCACAGGCCTGGGCCGGTGCCGGGTTTGGCAACCTGGCGATACCCCGCGTCGGCCAGGAGGTGATTGTGGACTTCCTCAACGGCGACCCCGACCAGCCCATTATTATGGGCAGAACGTACCATCAGGATAACCGCTCACCGGGCAGCCTGCCGGGAACGAAGACGCAGATGACCCTCCGCTCGAAAACCTACAAGGGAAGCGGGTTTAACGAACTGCGGTTCGAGGATGCCACAAATAAAGAACAGGTCTATATCCATGCCCAGAAAAACATGGATACCGAAGTGCTGAACAACCGCACCACCGATGTGAAAGCAAATCATCGTGAGACCATTGGCGCTAATCAGACCATTACCGTTCAGCAGAATCAAATGCAAACGGTAGTGCAGAACCAGCAGGAAACGGTGGGCCAGAACCAGAGTATTACCGTGGGGCTGAATCAGGCGGAAACGGTTGGGATTGTCCGCGCCCTGAGCGTCGGGGTGGCTTACCAGACCACAGTGGGCGGTGTGATGAACACCTCAGTGGCACTGATGCAGTCCTCGCAGGTCGGTATTCAGAAATCCCTGCTGGTCGGCAAAGGGTATGACGTCAGCGTGGGGGAAAACGTCAGCTTCACGGTGGGCAAAAGCCGGACAGAAAGCGCTGGAAAGGTGGCAGTATACAGCGCCGGGGAGCATCTGGAACTGCGTTGCGGTCAGGCCCGGCTGGTGCTGACACAGGACGGTCAAATTTCCCTCAACGGTACTGCAATTAACCTTCAGGGCGCAAAGGCCATCAGCGGCGACGCCCCGGTGATTAACTGGAACTGCGGGGAGGCAAAAAATCCACCGGACGCACCTGAGCAGTAAAGAACGAATGATGGCCTGACCAGAATATCAACAGAAGGAACTGAGCATGAGCGGAAAACCCGCTGCCCGGATGGGCGATATGACAAAATACGGCGGCCCGATAATCCAGGGCTCGGCGGGGGTGATGATTGGTGCGCCCACTGGCGTCGCCTGTTCGGTCTGTCCCGGCGGCAGAACCTCCGGCAGCCCGGTGAACCCGCTGCTCGGCGCCAAAGTCCTGCCCGGCGAGACTGACATCGCCCTGCCCGGCCCGCTGCCCTTCATGCTCTCCCGTTCCTACAGCAGTTACCGGACGAAAACGCCTGCACCAGTGGGTACGTTTGGCCCCGGCTGGAAAGCCCCTTTCGATATCCGCCTGCAACTTCGCGATGATGAACTGATTATTAACGATGACGGCGGGCGCAGTATCCACTTTGAGCCACTGCTGCCCGGTGAAACCGCCTTCAGCCGCAGCGAGTCCCTGTGGCTGGCCCGCGGCGGGGTAGCCAGACTGCATGAGAGCAATGTGCTGCATCTACTGTGGCAAGCTCTGCCGGAGGAGATGCGGTTGAGCCCGCATCTTTACCTGGCAACCAGCAGCGCACAGGGGCCGTGGTGGATACTCGGCTGGCCTGAGCGGGTGCCGGGCGCAGAGGAACCCTTACCCGCCCCGCTGCCGCCGTACCGGGTACTGACCGGGCTGACCGACCGCTTCGGGCGCACGCAGACCTTTCACCGCGAGGCAGACGGTGAGTTTGCCGGAAATATCACCGGCGTGACTGACGGCGCAGGCCGCCGCTTCCGACTGGTGCTGACCACGCAGGCGCAGCGGGCGGAAAGCGCGTATAAACAGGCCACCGCTTCCGGCATCAGCGCGCCGGACTGGCCGCAGGCGATGCCCGTTTCAGGCTACGGCACAGACAGCGGTATCCGCCTTGAGGCGGTATGGCTGACGAACGACCCGGAATACCCGGATAACCTTCCCGCACTGCCGCTGGTCCGCTATACGTACACCGCACGCGGCGAACTGTCGGCCGTGTATGACCGCAGCGGTACACAGGTACGCAGTTTCACTTATGACGATAAACATCCGGGCTGGATGACCGCGCACCGGTATACCGGACGCCCGCAGACCACCTACCGCTATGATGCCAGCGGACGGGTGATGGAGCAGCACAACCCGGCGGGCCTGAGCTATCGTTACGAATATGAGAAAAATGCCGTCGTTATCACCGACAGCCTGAACCGTCGCGAGGTGCTGCACACGGAAGGCGAAGGCGGCCTGAAACGGGTGATAAAAGAAGAAAAAGCTGACGGCAGCGCAATCACGCGGGAATTTGACAACGCCGGTCGTATGGTGGCGATGACGGATGCCGCCGGGCGTAAAACCGAATACCGGCTCAATATCGGCTCCGGCAATGTGACAGAAATCGTCGCACCAGATGGCCGCTCAGTCCGCTTCAGTTACAACGACCAGCGCCAGCTCATCTCCACCACCGGCACTGACGGCCTGCGCAGTCAGCAGGTATTCGATGACCGGGGCCGCCTGACGCAGGAAAAATCCCGCAGTGGCGATATCACCCGTTATTTTTATGATGACCCGCACAGCGAACTGCCCTCCGCCACCGAAGACGTCACCGGCAGCCGGAAACAGATGACGTGGAGCCGCTACGGGCAGTTACTGACCTTTACCGACTGCTCCGGCTATCAGACCCGCTATGAATACAACCGCTTCGGGCAGGTCACCGCCCTTCATCAGGAAGAAGGCCTCAGCCAGTACCGCGCTTACGATGAACGGGGCCGCCTTATCAGCCTGAAAGACGCCGCCGGCCACGAAACCCGCTATGAGTACAGCGTTGCAGGCGACCTGACCACCGTAATTCACCCGGACGGCAGCAGGCAGACCACCACTTACGACGCCGCAGGACATCCGGTGAGCGTCACCGAAGGCGACCTGACGCGGCAGAGGGAGTATGACCCGGCGGGTCGTGTCACCCGGCTGGTCAATGAGAACGGAGCCAGCACCACTTTTATCTACGACCTGCTGGACCGTCTCACACAACAGACAGGCTTTGACGGCAGGACGCAGCGTCATCAGTACAGCATTACTGGACAACTGCTCCGCAGTGAGGATGAAAGCCTCGTCACCCTCTGGCACTACGACGCATCTGACCGTCTGACGCACCGCACCGTCAACGGTGAACCGGCAGAGCAGTGGCAGTACAACGAACGCGGCTGGCTGACGGAAACCAGCCATCTCAGCGACGGCCACCGCGTCGCCGTACAATATGAGTACGATAAACAGGGCCGGATGAGCACTGAGCGCCAGACGGTACAGCATACCGAAACGAATGAGTTGCTGTGGCAGCATGTCACGAAGCACGATTACCCGCAGGGGCTGGCAACCCGGACCATCCCCGATAACCTTCCCGCGGTGGAATGGCTGACTTACGGCTCCGGCTATATCGCCGGGATGAAGCTGGGTGAGACGCCGCTGATAGAGTTCACCCGTGACCGCCTGCACCGGGAAACACTGCGCGCCTCTGGCGCTTACGAGCAGAACACGCTCTACAGCGCAACCGGGCAGCTACAGAGTCAGACCTTCAGCGACCCGGTACTGAACCGGGAGTACGGTTATCACGACAGCGGGCAGCTTATCCGCATCAGCGGAGCACATCAGCAAAATGACTGGCAGTATGATGCCGCAGGCAGGTTAATCAGCGCCCGGCACCGCGACCAGTGGCAGCAGTACGCCACCGACCCGGCGGGCAACCGGCTGGCAGACCGTGCAAAATATCCGGCACTGCCTTCCCTCTGGCAGGATAACCGTATCAGCGAGGACGAACAGTATTTTTACCACCATGACGCACACGGAAGGCTGACGGAAAAGGACGAGCGCCGGATACGCGATGGCGGCGGCCAGGTACACCGTTATCACTATGATGACCAGCACCGTCTGGCGCACTACCGCTGTGAACAACAGGGCGTCACGATTCTGGAAAGCCGCTATTTGTACGACCCGCTGGGGCGCCGCCTCTGCAAGCGGGTGTGGAAAAACCACCAGTATGAGGACGGCAGCAGAACCCGGCTGGCGCTGACGGAAAGCGTCTGGTACGGCTGGGACGGCGACAGGCTGACCACCACGCAGACGGACACGCAGCGTATCCAGACCCTTTATCTGCCGGGTAGCTTCACGCCGCTGTTCAGAATCGAAACCCCCATCGCGGAGCTGACCAGAGCGGCGCGCCGTACGCTGGCGGAGAAATTCCAGCAGGAGGCAAACGTGGCCTTCCCGCCGGAACTGGTGGCGATGGTGGACAGTCTCGAAGCAGAGCTACAGCGCGGGGAACTCAGTGAAGCAAACCGGGCGTGGCTGGCGCAGTGCGGGCTGACGCCGGAGCAGATACAAAATCAGATGGAGGCGGAATACTCGCCGCAGCGGAAACTCCACCTGTACCACTGCGACCACCGGGGCCTGCCGCTGGCGCTGATTAACAGTGAGGGAAAAACAGACTGGTCGGCAGAGTATGACGCCTGGGGTAATGTGCTCAGTGAGCATAATTCGCACCGTCTGCAACAGCTTATCCGCCTGCCGGGGCAGCAATATGATGAGGAGACAAGACTGTATTATAACCGGTATCGTTATTACGATCCCTTGCTGGGGAGGTATATCACGCAGGATCCTATTAGGTTGAGGGGCGGATGGAATTTGTATCAGTATCCGTTGGATCCTGTTGACATGATCGATGCTTTAGGATTGGCTTCGTCGTTTGGGCGAAATCCTGCTAATGGCCAATATCAAATGAGACCTGCCAGGCCACCTAAGCCCAATCCAGGTAAGTTGCCAAGTATAGCAGAACAATTAAGACCGAATTATTCTATTGACCAGGCCAGTAGTGAGCCCAATATTTTTAAGACATTCTTTACAGCATTTAGCCCTTACGATTACACACTGTATTGTAATAAGTGGGTGAAACCAAACCTGACTTGCACACCGAGGGATGATCCCAAGTATCCGGGGATGGATACAAAGACACCTCGTGATTATTTACCACACTCGCGTTGGCCAGTAGCTCGAGTGCCGGAAGGATACACCTGTGCAGAACCCTATCTCTTCCCTGATCTTGATGATTCCGAAGGACCTGCAACGGCTGGGATAGATGATGTGGCCGAATTTTTTATTAAAATGCGGAGAACCGCGAGAGGAATAAGAAAATGAAACCCGTTTTTTTCTTTTTGTTGATACTATTAATTAATTTTGATGCGATAGCAACTTGTGAAATACAACCTAAAAATCATATTTGTCTCACAGCATTTACGAGGAGCACTATAGCTTCTTCATTCCCTGTCTTAAATGTTAAGCCTGTATGGAAATGGTACAGAAGTGAAGATATAGGTGAATATTACTGGCAAACAGAACTGGGGACGTGTAAAAATAATAAATTTATTCCAAATGGTGCAAGACTCTTAATTGTTCTTGGAACATTGCGTCCTAATGAAAACCCTCCTGCTGAAGGATCTTTGCAGGATTTGTTAGATACGGCTGAAAAAACAGCCTTTTTTGATGACAGATTTGTTAATAAAGATGCTATGAGCCATATCAGGGGAGCTTTCGTTCAGAAAAAAAGCAGCGACCCAGCACAATTATTAGCAATTCTTGATAGCCCACGTATGATTGAATATTTTAAAGCAGAAAATTCAACGTATGCTCGTATGACAGCGCATCTTCCTGAAAAAAATGAATCTTACGAATGTGTAACGGAAATACAACATGGAGTCCTTCGTAGTGAGGAGAAGTAAATCCGGCGCGTTTGAGCAGAACACGCGCTACAGCTGGCGCTGATAAACAGCGATGGAAAAACAGACTGGTCAGCGGAATATGACGCCTGGGGTAATGTGCTCAGTGAGTATAATCCGCACCGTCTGCAACAGCTTATCCGCCTGCCGGGGCAGCAATATGACGGGGAGACGGGGCTTTATTATAACCGGTATCGTCATTACGATCCCTTGCTGGGGAGGTATATCACGCAGGATCCGATTGGGTTGCAGGGAGGGTGGAACTTATATGAGTATGCGGATGGAAATCCAATCAGTAGGATTGACGCGTTGGGATTGATGGCGTTTGGTGGTGAATTTGGTAAATGGGCAGGTTCCGCAGTTAATGCTGCATCGGAAGGTCATATGTCTTACGAGGATGCAATAGCAGCAATAGATGCAGCTAATGGGCCGACATACTCACCGTTGTTGTTTTCCTTAGGCCTTGATGTTGGTCTGTCGGCTTATGGCATTGCTGGAGGAAGTGTGGCTGCTGGAATTCTTACAGGAAATGGTGATAAAGGATTAGATCTCTGTGCTTATGCAATGGCCTGTGAAGGTGGTGGTATAGGAGTAGCCGGGGGAGCGTCTCTTTCTGGTACTGTCACTAATGCGCCGCCAACATCTGGTTCATCATATTACAAGGGTGCGACAACTGATGTG
This sequence comes from Phytobacter ursingii, assembly GCA_901456055.1. GTDB lineage: Bacteria > Pseudomonadota > Gammaproteobacteria > Enterobacterales > Enterobacteriaceae > Phytobacter > Phytobacter ursingii. The sequence goes on along the minus strand of CABDWT010000016.1, from coordinate 185,977 downwards.
GGGTTAGTTGCCAATGGTGCTGTAACAGTATTATCTGAATTAAATGGTGTAGATGACCCTATGCATATATCGGCGACCCTCAGTGGGGGACTCGGAGGCGGGGAATTTACTGGTCTTATTACTTGTCAACAATACACAAAATGTATAGTGAATTAATATGAATAATTACAAACTCCTTATAAGTTTATTGGTGCTTTGCATTGTGTCATTAGTTGGGTGTGATGATAAAGATAGACATGATGCAATATTTACCATAGAGTTATTTCACGATAAATTTAACTCAAAAGACTTTGACTACATCTACACCAATATAGTTTCGAAAGAATTTAAGGATTCAATGACAAAGTCAGATTATTTTGCCCTCATGAATAAAAATCTCGCTGTGCTTGGTAGCTATCAATATGGCAGATTATTAAAAAGCGATCAAGTTCAGGCTCTTATTGGGGAAGACAATATAAAGGTATTTTATCATTCGACATATACCAATTATGAATTAAATGAATTGTTTGTTGTAAAAAAAGAAGACGGTAAATATAAAATAAAGCAAATAGTATATGATGACATTCATGTTATTAAGCTTAAAGATAATAAGTAATTTGAGCATAACAGAGAAGTTCAAGCAGCAGGCCAACGCGACCTTCCCACCGGAACTGGTGGATACGCTGGAGGCAGAGCTTCAGCGCGGGGAACTTAGTGAGCCTGGCCAGGCGTGGCTGGCACAGTGCGGCCTGACGCTGGAGCAGATACAAAACCAGATGGAGCCGGAATACATACCGCAGAGAAAAATCCACCTGTACCACTGCGACCACCGGGGCCTGCCGCTGGCTCTGATTAACGCGGAGGGGAAAGCGGAGTGGTCAGCGGAATATGACGCCTGGGGTAATGTGCTCAGTGAGCATAATCCGCACAGTCTGCAACAGCTTATCCGCCTGCCGGGGTAGCAAGATGACGGGGAGACGGGCTTTATTATAACCGGTATCGTTATGATGATCCGTTGCAGGGAAGGTATTTGCGATGCAAAGGATTTTGACGAATCAGATAATCAAAATGCGGCGCATCTTCCGGTTCCGGGCTGTTCCAGAGGAACATCAGCAACAGCGCAAAGGCCAGATTTTTCACGCGCGATACCTAACGCTTCGGCAATTAACCTTCCACCTATGGGCCAGCGGCGGGTAAGCGTATTAGCCAGTGCGGGGCTTTCAACTAACGGAGAACAGCTCATCAGCTTCTACTCATTTTCCAGCCAGTCAATAAAAAACTGTGTGAAGGTGGTAACCGGTAGCGGCTGCAGGCGTCGCTGTGGATAGACAAATTGCAGCCCGACATTTTTTTTATCAAAGCGGCTAAACCCGATAAAACTTTCCGCAAACAACAGGCGCAACCTCCCCTGTTCCACATCACGCTTTACATCCCACCATGACTTACTGGCAATACCCGCATCGGCCAGCACCCACTGGCGGAGTAGCGCACCATCGTCACATACCATGGCTGGGGTAAAACGTAATGCACTCTGTTTACCATCGTGCTCAAAACGCCATTCGTTCATGACCATGCCGCGCAGTTCCAGCGCCAGACATCGGTGGCGGTGTAGATCCTCAATGGTATCGGGTGTGCCCGCCGCCTGGAGATAACTGGCGGAGGCGACCAGTACCCTGTGATTCGGGCGGATATTTTTCACGACCAGGCTGCTGTCTGGCAGGTTTCCGAAGCGAATGCTCATATCCAGACGGTTGGCGACCAGATCTTCAACATTTTCCCCCAGGTATACCGAGCTTTTCACTGCCGGATGTAGCCGGGAAAAATCGAGCAGCGCCGGGCTGAGATACTGTCGACCAAAATCGGAGGGGGCCGAAATGCGAATATTACCGCTGAGCACGCCTTCTTTTTGCGTAAGCAGCGACTCCGCGTGGTTCATTTCCTCCAGGACGCGCAGCGCAGCGTGATAGAGCTCTTCACCGGCACGCGTCATGGTAATGGCGCGAGTAGAGCGATGAAATAACCGGGTCTGATAACGCTCTTCAATCGCCTTTAGCCTGGCGGTCATGGTAGCCGCCGAGAGTCCCATACGCCGACCCGCAGCTGAAAGCCCGCCCGCCTCCACCACTGCAACGAGCAGCGTCATATCTTCAAGCTTTCCCATTATTCAGTAATCCTGAAAAGAGAATCCTATTTTCATGCCATTATCAAAAAATCTGACGCCGCGTAAAGTACTTTCAACAATTCATTACGGGGACAGAAAATGGAAAATCGTACACTTTTTGATAGCTACTCGCTAAAGGCCCTCAACCTGAAAAACCGCATCGTGATGGCGCCGATGACCCGGGCGCGGGCATTGCAGCCGGGAAACATTCCTTCCGCACTCATGGCGGCGTATTACCAGCAACGCGCCAGCGCGGGTTTGATCATCACAGAAGCCACGCAGATTTCACCTCAGGGCCAGGGGTATTCCTGGACACCAGGCCTGCACTCCCCTGAGCAGGTTGAAGGATGGCGGCTTAGCACAGAAGCCGTCCACCGTGCAGGTGGGATTATCTTTTCCCAGCTCTGGCACGTTGGGCGCATGTCATATGCGGGTTTCCATGCAGATGGTAAACCTGTCGCGCCCTCTGCACTCGCACCCGATGCCCAGGTATGGGTTGTTGATGAGCAGGGGGAAGGACATATGGTCGACTGCCCACAACCGCGGGCACTTGAGCATGCTGATATTCAGCACATTATCGCCGATTACCGGCAGGCCGCGCTAAATGCTATTAACGCCGGTTTTGATGGGATTGAGGTGCACGGCGGTAATGGCTATCTGATCGATCAGTTTCTTCGCCGGACATCGAACAAACGCACCGATCAGTATGGCGGCAGCCTGGCTAACCGGATCCGTTTTGCGCAGGAGGTGCTGGAAGCCATCAGCGACGCCATCGGCAATTCGCGCACAGGCATACGCCTTTCCCCTTTCATCACCCAACGCGGAATGAACGACCCACAGGTGACTGAAGCGATCCTCGCGCTGGCTGCGTGGTGCGAGAAGAAAGGTATCGCCTATATCCACCTGGCGGAGGCCGACTGGGACGATGCCCCACAGGTACCTGCTGATTTTCGCGAAACATTACGCGCCACCTTCAGCGGCACCCTTATTGTCGCCGGAAATTACAACCAGGACAAAGTGGACAAACTTCTTAAGGCGGGGTTGGCCGACCTGTTTGCCTTTGGCCGCCCGTTTATTGCCAACCCTGACCTGCCGTACCGGCTCAGGAATAACCTTCCATTAGCGACCATAAGCAATCCTGCCACGCTCTTTGGCGGAAGCTGCGCAGGCTATACCGATTATCCGTTCTACAAAACCGACGAGGCATAACATGATGGCGAAGAAAACATTACTCATCGGCGGGGCTTCCGGGATTGGCTTTGCCGTAGCCCAGGCGCTGGCTGAACGGGGAGAGAGCCTGATTCTTGCTGGACGTGACAGTGAAAAGCTGGCGCGGGCCAGACAGTTCCTGAGCCAGAAAAAAGCCGCAGTGAACACCATCGTCCTTGATATCAGCAAAGAAGAGGAAGTGATTCAGCTTAGCCAGACGCTCGGAGAGGTAGATAACATCATTGTGACGGCGGGATCGCATGCACCTGGCGGCGCGCTCACTTCACTGAATCTGAACGAGGCCCGGCAGGCTTTCGATACCAAATTCTGGGGCAGCATCCATGTCGCCAGGTATCTGAGTAAAAATATTCGTCCCCGGGGCACCCTGACGCTGACCAGCGGCTTTGTTTCCCGCCGCACTGTCGCGGGAACTATCGTCAAGACCACCATGAACGCGGCCCTGGAGTCAGCCGTTAAAGTGCTGGCGAAAGAGCTTTCTCCGCTGCGGGTAAACGCAGTGAGCCCGGGGCTGACAGATACCGAGGCTTATGCAGGCATGGATCCTGCTGCCCGCGAAAAAATGCTTGCCTCTGCCGCTGAAAATCTGCCGGCCAAAGCCTTCGGTCGGCCAGAGGACATTGCAAAAGGGTATCTGTTTGTGATGGACAACCCCTTTGTCACCGGAACCCTTCTGGATATCGAAGGCGGCGCGCTGATTAACTGACCCTCACGTTTTATCCACGGGTGCCTGAAATGTGCCCGTGTCACCGGTTTCTCTGAGGCAACACCAAGGACCTTTTATGAACAAAATAACGCTTTATCCTCCCCGTCTGGCAGCGCTTATGCTGCTTCCCATCTCCAGCGCTGTGTTTTCAGCGCCGCATGAGCTGGTGAAACCCCATGAATTGATTGTGGAAAGCCATACATCATCAGCGCATGTGACTGCGCTTGAAACCGTTGCCCGACGTTACGCAACCTTCTGGAATACGGGTGATGAAGCCCTGGCCCGCGAGGCTCTGGCCGATAATTTTGTCGATAAGACGCCGCCTGAAGGCCGCAAGCAGGGGCCGGAAGGCGCGCTCCTGGCTTCCCGGGCCTTCCGTACCGCCGTTCCGGATCTGCGTTGTGAGGTTGAGCAGATGATCGTTGCAGGCGATCGCGTGGTATCGCACCTTCATTTCCGCGGACATTTCACGGGAACCTTCGGCAAACTAAAAGGAAAGGGCCAGCAGGTTGATTTCATCGCGACGGATATCTATCAGGTCAGGAACAATAAAATCATCGCGAACTGGCATCTTGAAGATAATCTGACCCTGATGAAACAACTGGGCGTGTTATAACATGACCGCTTAGGGAGCGGTGATACAGCCAGGCCGTTTGGCAAGGGTTGAAATAGTTCAGTATGCGCCACTGGCACCGCGAAGGGTGGCGATGAATAAGGGGCAGAGATTCACGCTCTGCTCCACTCCTCGCTCTCAGCCGGCATCCAACTATTTTGCGTATACAACCCCCTTTTCACCCCCTGTCCATGATCACATAAACTCCCCTCTTCCTGCGTTCTCGCCTATCATTGCCAGCGTCAGGCAAAGGAACCCACACCATGGACACCCACAAACTCAAACAAACCTACAGACATCTGGTTGCCGGTAAATATTATAAGGTGACGAAAACCTTCGTCGATTACGACAGGATCACCCGTTGCAAAGGTGACGTCTGGAAATTTGTGGGTTCAAGCTATTTGGCTTACGAGGATGGCTTGTCGCTGTTCTTTAGCATCAAAGGTAAGGTGGTACAAATCAGATTGCAGGCTATCCCGGAAGAACAAGGTCATATCACTGAACATCTCGAACAATACCTTGCAGAACATCATCCGTGGTGGCGATTCTGGTAATCCTTCGCCGCACAGCGATAACAAAACCCGATGAGCAACAGGTTGCGACATGCGTGATAACCTCTTATTTTGAAGACACTTCTTTCCCCATTGGGGGCAATATTGCGTGAGCTAACGAGGGAAAATGGAACGCTTGTTTGTCTACGGGACACTACGCCCGGGCCACTCTAATGCATATATTCTGGAAAACATCGGCGGCGAGTGGCTGCCGGGGTATGTGACAGGCACGTTTTACGAACGCGGCTGGGGCGCGGCGGCAGATTTTCCGGGCATTGTTTTGCAGAAAGACGGAACGCAGGTCCAGGGTTACCTGTTTATCTCCGATAACCTTGACGCACACTGGCCGATGCTGGATGAGTTTGAAGAGGGCTACGATCGCGTTGAGGTTGACGTCACCACTACGAATGGCGAGCGGGTCAGCGCCTGGATTTATCAACTACAGCCGCAAGCTCACCCGTAAGCGATTTGAATCTGATGTAACGCCTCGCCTGTCGAATTGTGCGAGGCGTTATTACTTTTTAATCGCGCCAGCCCATCGCCGGAGCAACATGTTTCAGAATGGACTCAATCACATGCACGTTGTACTCCACACCCAGCTGATTTGGCACCGTCAGCAACAAGGTGTCTGCTTCCGCAATCGCTTCATCCTGTTTCAGTTGCTCGACAAGCTTGTCCGGCTCGGCGGCAAAGCTGCGTCCGAAGATCGCCCGGGTTTTCTCATCGAGAAAACCGACTTTATCGCTGTCGTCACGGCCTGAGCCGAAATACATCCGGTCCTGATCGTTCATCAGGGCAAAAATACTGCGGCTGACCGAAACACGCGGCGTACGGGTGTGCCCCGCTTCGGCCCAGGCTTCGCGGTAAGCACGGATCTGTTTTGCCTGCTGGATGTGGAACGGCTCGCCGGTTTCATCATCTTTCAGCGTCGAGCTTTGCAGATTCATCCCCAGCTTCGCCGCCCATACTGCCGTGGCGTTAGAGCCTGCACCCCACCAGATACGCTCACGCAGTCCGTCGGAAAAAGGTTCAGGACGCAGCAGACCCGGCGGGTTCGGGAACATCGGCTGTGGATTGGGTTTCGCAAAACCTTCACCGCGCAGCACATCCAGCAGCACTTCGGTGTGGCGACGTGCCATATCCGACTCATTTTCCCCCTCAGACGGGGCGTAGCCAAAGTAGCGCCAGCCATCAATAACCTGCTCGGGGGAGCCACGGCTGATGCCCAGTTGTAAACGCCCACCGGAGATTAAATCGGCCGCCCCCGCGTCTTCAGCCATATAGAGCGGGTTCTCATAGCGCATATCGATAACGCCCGTGCCAATTTCGATTGTGCTGGTTTTCGCCCCAATCGCCGCCAATAGTGGGAACGGCGAGCTTAACTGCCGCGCAAAATGGTGCACCCTGAAATATGCGCCATCGGCCCCCAGTTCTTCGGCGGCAACCGCTAGATCGATGGATTGCAGCAACGCGTCAGCGGCCGAACGGGTTCCCGACTGCGGCGACGGCGTCCAGTGACCAAATGACAAAAATCCAATCTTCTTCATGACGTGGGTCCTTATTCTCAGGGAAATGTCGACAGGGCTTTGCTGTCTTTGCTGCCCACTACTCTACGCATTCGTCGATGAGAATAAATATCGTTTGTTTAACATAATGCATCAAATTAATTGACCGACATGCAAGAAAACACCTTATCTCACGTTCAACAACGCCGCTTCCATCAGTTGCCCCAGCTTCGCCCGCGCACCGGTATCTGCCGCATTCCCCTGCGCCAGCATAATCCCCAGATTCCCCGGTGATGGCAGAATACCTCCCGCTACGCGAAGATTACCTGGCATTCCGATCCGCGTGCGCAATGTAATGCCCAGCCCCGCCTGTACCGCCGCCCAGATACCGCTCAGACTGTGGCTGACAAACACCACCCGCCAGGCAATGCCCGCCCGATCCAGACAGGCAGTAGCGCGCGATCGCATCAGACACGGATTTTCAAACATCACCAGCGGCAACGGCTCGCCCTGGGCCAGCAGTATGCTGATGTCCAGTTCCGGATGCTGTATCCACTCAAGCTGGCACTGGCCGAGAAGCTTGCCTTCGCGCGGGGCGTTTTCCGGTTGCCACAGGAGTGCCATATCCAGCGCGTTGTCATCGAGCGCCGTGAGTAGCGCCGGGTTGCGATCCACCCGGGCGATGATCCGCAGCCCCGGATGGTGGCGCTTGAATTCGCCCAGAATGCCGGGCATCAGCGACTCGCCAAAATCCTCCTGCATGCCAATGCGGATCTCCCCCTGCAGCAGTTCGCCTTTCAGCGCCCGCTGTGCCTCATCATTGAGCGCCAGCAGACGACGGGCGTAGCCCATCAGGATCTCGCCATTGCGCGTTAACGCCAGGTGGCGGCCCTGTTTCACCACCAGTTCGGCATCGCACTGTTGTTCCAGCTTTTTAAGCTGCGCGCTTACCGCCGACGTTGAGCGACACAGGCGGCTTGCCGCCAGTGCAAAGCTGCCGCATTCAATGCCGGTGACAAAACTGCGCAGGGCATCAAGGTCGAGCGTCAGGGGAAGTTTGTTCATTATCGTCCTAAAATACGGGATTGTTGATTGCATATAATTTGATTTTCAGGATGAAACTATCGCGCCACAATCGCCTCACTGTCAATACGGAGAGAACACCATGGCGAAGTCCCTCGATCGTGAAACCCTGGCCCGCGTCGCACCGAAGCTGGCCGAGCTCAGCCAGGAAGTGCTGTTCAATGATATCTGGAAACGTGAGGCGCTTTCCCCGCGCGAGCGCAGCCTGATCACGCTGGGTGCGTTGACGGCGCTGGGCCGCGTACAGCAACTCCCCTGGCATATCAACTTCGCACAGCAAAATGGACTGAGCCGTGAAGAGCTGGCCGAAGCCTTTACCCATCTGGCGTTCTACACGGGCTGGCCTGCGGCGGTGTCCGCCCTCGGTTGTCTGGAAGAGGAGTAAGAGCATGCCCTTCACCCGTATCACTCTGCGTCAGGGGTATAGCGACGCGCAGATGACGCAGATTTCCGACATCCTGCAGCAGACGCTGGAAGACGAATTTACCGTTCCGCCCGGCGACCGTTTTCAGGTGTTTGAAACTCTGCCTGCGCGCCAGCGCGTATTTGACCACTACTATAAAAGCGGCGGGCGCAGCGATAATTTCATTCAGTTTCACATTCTGGCGGGCAAACCCCGAACACGTGCGCAAAAGCAAAATTTCTGCCGCGTACTGTGCCAACGGCTGCAGAGCGCGCTGGATATTCACCAAAATGATGTGATGGTGATGATCCAGTTCAATACCGCCGACGAATGGAGTTTCAGCCAGGGTCAATTGCTGTCGGAGGAGGCATGATGATTGTGATGCAATACCGCTTTACGCCGCCATCCGGGCTACAGGTTCGGTGCCCGATCGTAGAGGGAGAGAGGAGTCCCCACAAAAATGCGAGCACGATCGGTCCCCTCTCCCTGAGGGAGAGGGCCAGGGTGAGGGGGAAAATGCGGCTCGGGAGGTGGGTTCCGTTCACCGTATGTTCATGGCGAAATGTCACCCCCGAACACGTGAACGGGTAAAGGGGAACACCGCGTTCCCCTTTACAATCCCCGCGGCCCCGCAAAGAAATCGATGCTTCGCACTGCGTTCGCCTCCCGCCCCGCTGCCTGCGGTCGGTTTGACTCGCATTACTCGCCCCATCCCTGGGGCTCGCCCTTCGGGCCAACGCGTTGCGTTGTTCAAAATCGCTCCGGACGATTTTGTCGTGTCTCGACAAACCTCAGACCGCCATCCCTGGCAGCCTGACCTTGTCATCGGGTCTTCGTCTCACCGATTTCAGCGGGGACTCAACCCCCTCGCTGCACGCTCTGCGCCAGGGGGACAAAGATGTCGCTATGGTTATCATGCGGGAAAACGAGTAAGCCGTGACTAAAAAGGGTTGAAGACGTTCACAGTATCTACGTCTGGGTCAGGGTGAGAAAAAAATGCCCATAAAAAACCCCGCCGGAGCGGGGTTTTCATTTACACCCATCAGATTATGCTTTGGCGCGGCTGGCAATGATGTCGTCTGCCACATTGCGCGGGGCTTCCGCGTAATGGTGGAACTCCATGCTGTAGGTCGCACGGCCCTGCGACATGGAACGCAGTGTGGTGGAGTAACCAAACATCTCCGCCAGCGGCACGTCGGCGCGGATAATCTGGCTACCGAAGCGCTCTTCCATGCCCTGCACCATCCCGCGACGGGAAGAGAGGTCACCCATGATATTCCCGGCGTACTCTTCCGGCGTTTCCACTTCCACATGCATAATCGGCTCCAGGATCGCCGGGTCCGCTTTGCGGGCGCCATCTTTAAAGCCGAAGATCGCTGCCATGCGGAAGGCCATTTCCGAGGAGTCGACATCGTGGTACGAACCAAACGTCAGGGTCGCTTTCACGTCCACCACCGGATATCCCGCCAGCACGCCGTTGTTCATGGCTTCGCGCAGCCCTTTTTCCACGGATGGAATGTACTCGCGCGGCACTACGCCGCCTTTGGTGGCATCTTCAAACACAAAGCCACTGCCCGGCTCCAGCGGTTCCAGACTCAGCACGACATGGCCGTACTGCCCTTTACCACCGGACTGGCGCACAAATTTCCCTTCAATCTCTTTCACCGCTTTACGCAACGTCTCACGGTAAGTGACCTGCGGACGCCCGATATTCGCTTCCACGCCGAACTCACGTTTCATACGATCGACGATAATTTCCAGGTGTAACTCGCCCATCCCGGAAATGATGGTCTGCCCGGATTCTTCGTCAGTGTGCAGACGGAACGACGGATCTTCGGACGCCAGGCGCTGCAAGGCGATCCCCATCTTTTCCTGGTCCGCTTTGGTTTTCGGCTCAATGGCCAGCGAAATCACCGGTTCCGGGAACTCCATACGCTCCAGGGTGATCACCGCATCCGGATCACTCAGGGTGTCGCCGGTGGTCACATCTTTCAGCCCCACACAGGCGGCAATATCGCCCGCCCGCAGCTCGTCGACTTCATGGCGATCGTTGGCATGCATCTGCACGATACGACCAATACGCTCTTTCTTACCTTTCACCGGGTTCCATACCGCATCGCCTTTTTTCAGCACGCCGGAATAGACACGGATAAAGGTCAGTTGACCCACGTACGGGTCGGTCATCAGTTTAAACGCCAGAGCCGAGAACGGCTCGTCGTCGCTCGGATGACGTTCCGCAGGCTGGCCTTTTTCGTCCACGCCCTGAATCGCCGGAATATCCAGCGGCGATGGCATCAGCTCAATCACCGCATCGAGCATGCGCTGCACGCCTTTGTTTTTAAAGGCGCTACCGCACAGCATCGGCTGGATCTCACCGGCTACGGTACGTTTACGCAGCCCGGTGATGATTTCTGCTTCGTCCAGCGAGCCGGTTTCCAGGTACTTGTCCATCAGTTCATCGCTGGCTTCGGCTGCCGCAGAGACCATTTTTTCACGCCATTCCTGGGCGGTGGCCAGCAGATCATCCGGCACCGGCGCATAGCTAAATGTCATGCCCTGGGTAGCGTCATCCCACACAATGGCGCGCATTTTGATGAGATCCACCACGCCGGTGAAATGTTCCTCTGCGCCGATAGGGATAACAATCGGCACCGGGTTGGCTTTCAGGCGGTCAATCATCATCTGCACCACGCGGAAGAAATCCGCGCCGGGGCGGTCCATTTTGTTGACGAACGCAAGGCGTGGCACATGGTATTTGTTGGCCTGCCGCCAGACGGTTTCCGATTGTGGCTGTACGCCGCCAACGGAGTCATAAACCATCACTGCGCCATCCAGTACACGCATGGATCGTTCCACTTCAATGGTGAAATCCACGTGCCCTGGGGTGTCGATGATATTGATGCGGTGCGGTTCGTAACCTCGGTCCATACCGGGCCAGAAGCAGCTTACCGCCGCGGACGTAATGGTAATCCCGCGCTCTTGCTCCTGTTCCATCCAGTCGGTTGTTGCCGCGCCATCGTGTACTTCACCCAGTTTGTGGCTCATCCCGGTGTAAAACAGGATGCGTTCTGTGGTTGTCGTTTTACCGGCATCGATGTGCGCGGAGATACCGATGTTGCGATAACGTTCGAGGGGGATGGGTCGGGGCATGATGCGTCCTTAGTCAGTTTGACAATAAATGGCCGATATGGCCGGTTAGGTTTCGCAGACTATAATAGTCCAACTGTACGAGTATTCTAGTACTATTTTTAAATTTTGCGCTATCATTGAGATTGTTGGACCTGATGCATGGCGCATAGCCGTGCCTGTACGCATCGGGTATATTACCGGCCAGCCGCCGATACGGGCTGCTGCTCATCATGAGCAGAGCAACCGCCGACTCAGGAAAACTATGATTGCGAACCACCCCGATACCGAACAAATATTGCTCGAAAACGTCCTTTTTGCCCTTGGTAATCCTTTGCGCCTGGCGATGATCAAGCGCCTCGCCGATGGCAGTGAGTTGAGTTGTAATGCGCTGCGCCCGGAAGATGTGGCGAAATCTACGATGACCCATCACTGGCGCGTGTTGCGCGATAGCGGCGTGGTCTGGCAGCGTCCGCAGGGGCGGGAGAATATGATTTCGTTACGCAGGGAAGATTTGGACACCCGTTTTCCTGGACTGCTGGATACGTTGTTGCAGGTGATGCAGGCGGGGAGATAAGTCCCTTCACCCCGGCAGGGAGAAAAACACGTTGTGCCGTTGGTGGCATTCCCGGATGCGGCGTAAACGCCTTATCCGGGCTACGACCGGTTTTCTCCCTCTCCCCCGGGGAGAGGGTTGGGGTGAGGGGAATATGCGGCTCAGCTGGTGGGGTCCGTTCCCTTTATGTTCATGCCGAAATGTATCTCCCGAACACGTGAACGGGTAAAGGGGAACACCGCGTTCCCCTTTACAATCCCCGCGGCCCCGCAAAAAATCGGTGCTTTGCACTGCGTTCGCCCCTCGCTGCACGCTCTGCGCCAGTAGGCACAAAGATGTCGCTTTGGTTGTCATGCGGGAAAACGAGTCAACCATGGCTAAAGAGGTTGAAGACGTTCACAGTATCTACCACGTAGCCCCGGTAAGCATCGCGCCACCGGGGACATTTTCCCCTCACCCAAAGGGGCGAGGGGATCATTCGAGCGGTTGGTTACTTCGTCTCTGGCAACACAATATTACTGCCAGCCAGCGTCCCCATGTTGTTGTGCATCGCGCAGGCGGCATCCACCAGTTGCATGGCTAATGCCGCGCCGCTGCCCTCGCCCAGACGCATGCCCATATTGAGATAGGGCTCGAGGCCAAGGTTTCGCAAGGCAATACGCGCCCCTTTCTCCGCCGAAAGATGCGATGGGATCAGGTAATCCTTCACCTTCGGTTCGATACGGCACGCTGCCAGCGCCGAGGCATAGGATAAGAAACCGTCCAGGACCACGGGCAGGCCACATGACGCGGCGCCGATCATCACGCCAGCCATCCCCAGCAGATCAAAACCGCCCACTTTCGCCAGCACATCCAGCCCATTGGTTGCATCAGGCTTATTGATCTCGATGGCACGACGCACCACCTGCGCTTTATGCCCCAGCTGTGATTCCGGCAAATTGGCGCCAATCCCCACCACCGACTCCGGCGCTTCCCCGGTCAGCACGCTGACAATCGCCGCAGCAGGGGTGGTGTTCGCCATACCCAGCTCGCCCACGCCAAAAAGCTGCACGCCATCGGCCGCCTGTTCACGGGTATAGCGGATGGTTTCCAGCAGCAGTTCCTGCGCCTGCGCGGCGCTCATCGCAGGCCCCGTGGCAATGTTGTTACTGCCACGGGCGACTTTCATATTAATAAGACCGGGGATCGGATCGCTGTCAATACCCACATCCAGCACATGCACTTTCGCCCCGGCCTGCGCTGCCAGCACGCAAACGCCAGTGGTGCCATGGGTCATATTTGCCGCCTGAATAGCCGTCACCACCTGCGGTGAAATCGCCACCCCTTCGTGCCAGACGCCATGATCGGCACACATCACGATGATGGCTTTCTTCCCTGTCTGCGGTTTACCACCTAACCCCGGCATCCCGGCGAGCTGCACCGCCAGCGACTCCAGGCGTCCCAGGCTTCCGGGCGGCTTGAGTAAACCATCAATATGCTGTTGCGCCTGCGTCATCGCCCCTTGATCGAGCGCGGGAATTGCTGCCAGTAACGAAGTCAGTGTTTGCATAGGAATTCTCAGTAGTGGTAAGGGCCGCTCAGAGCAGCGCCATAAGGAAAACCAGTTCACCCAGTTCAATGGCGGCACCCAACGTGTCGCCCGTTTGCCCGCCGAGCGTGCGTTTAAGCATCCGGCCGAGCATAAAAATCGCCAGCACCGTTATCAGCAACGCTGTCAGACCACGCGTCCCTTCCAGCCCCACCGCCACCAGCAGCGCAAAAGCCAGCGTGATAACGGTCTGCGTGAACGTAACCTTGCCGATAAACAAATTGCCCAGCCCCTCTTCCCGGGCGTAGCGATGACCATACATCATCACCACCGCGCACCCGCGCCCGGCGGCACAAGCCGCAGCGAACGCCGCAGGCATAGCAAGCCCACGCAGGGAGAGTTCGCTGATAACCAGGATTTTCGCCACCAGCACAAACACCAGCGCCAGCCCACCGTGGGTACCCAGACGGCTGTCGCGCATGATCTCCAGCATCCGCTCGCGCGTGCGGGCAGAAAAGACCCCATCGCAGGTATCCGCCAGGCCGTCGAGATGAAACCCACCGGTCAGTAACGCCAGCGCCAGAACCGCAAACAGTGCCGCCAGCGGTGCCCCACACCAGGGCTGGAGCAACATAAACAGGCCGCCGCTGATACCGCCAAGCACCACGCCGACAAAGGGAAAAGTGACGATACCGCGCACGTAATCTTCGACATCCAGTCCCTGAACCAGGCGAGCGGGCACCGGCAAGCGGCTGATAAACGACAGCGTGGCAAAAAACAGCCTGATCATTTGATTTTGACTCCGATCCCGGACACCACCAGCCAGACATTATCCGCCGCCTGCGCCAGACGTTGATTCACCCGCCCGGCGATATCGCGAAAATGCCGCGCCAGGCGGTTCTCCGGCACAATCCCCATGCCCACTTCGTTGGTCACCAGCACTATCGGTGCCGGACAACGCGCGCAAGCGGCAATGAGGCGTTCGATCTCTTCCTGCACCCGCGCTTCCAGCTGCGCATAGTCCCAGCCGTCCGGGTCGCTTTCACCGCCTTGTGCGAACAGCAGATTGGTCACCATCGTGGTAATGCACTCCAGTAAAATGGCCTCATCCGGGGCATTATCGGCGGTGATGATATCGGCCAGATCCTGCCAGCGCTCTTCGGTACGCCAGTGCGCCGGACGGCTATCCCGATGATGCTGAATACGAGCCGCCATCTCCTCATCAAAAATTTGCGAAGTGGCGATATAGAGAACCCCCTTCGCGTTTGCAACCAGCGATTCAGCGTGTCGGCTTTTGCCGCTACGCGCCCCACCTGTAACCAGCGTTAACATGCGCGTTCCTGATGTTGATGCATAATCTGATAGATCCTGTCGATGTCGATGTTCTCGCGCATGGCGTCTGCCAGCAGGTCAAACTGCTGCGCCTTGTAGCGCGCATAATCGACCGTGCTATCCAGCGGCGGCAAGCCTTTGCGCACACGTAGCGCGTTAATCAGCGTGCGGGTAAAGTCGTTGCTGTCAAAAAGCCCGTGCAGATAGGTGCCAGACACCAGCCCGTCTTCGCTGACCGCACCGTCGGCAATGCGTTGCCCTTCTTTTTCCAGCCATAGCATCGGGCGGCATCCATCATGCAGGGTGGTTTCCCCCATATGAATTTCATAACCGTGCAGCGCAATATTCCCGCAGCCCGTCAGTAGTCCGGGTAGTTTTTCCTGGACAGTGGCCGCCACCAGCGTGGTGGTTTTGTTCTGCGCAAAATGGGTGACGATATTGAGCAGCCCCAGACCCGGTAGCGTACCGAGCCCTGATTCCACCTCATCAATGATGGTTTCACCCAGCATCTGATAGCCGCCACAGACCCCCAGTACCGGCACGCCCTGCCGATGCTGCTGTAAGACTGCCTGCGCCAGCCCGCTCTGCTGCAGCCAGGAGAGATCCCCCAGCGTATTTTTGCTGCCCGGCAGGATGACGAGGTCGGTATTACGCAGCTCTTGTGGCGAGCGAACATAGTGTACGCGCACGTCCGGTTGCGCGGCGAGGGCGTTAAAATCGGTGAAATTCGAGATGTGCGGCAACTGCACCACGGCAATATCAATGGCCCGCTCTCCGGTACGCTGGTATTTACCGCGCTGCAACGTTACACCGTCTTCGTCTTCTAAATCGACCTCCAGCCACGGCATCACGCCCAGCACCGGCACACCGGTCAGGTCTTCAATCTGTTTGATGCCGGGCGTCAGCAGGGCCACTTCGCCGCGGAATTTATTAATGATGACCCCTTTCACGCGCCAACGTTCGTGTTCCTGCAACAGCGCCAGGGTGCCATAAATCGCGGCGAAAACGCCCCCCCTGTCGATATCTGCCACCAGCACCACCGGGCACTGCGCCATCTCTGCCATGCCCATATTGACGATATCGCGATCGCGCAGATTAATTTCCGCCGGGCTGCCTGCCCCTTCCAGCACAATGGCGTCGTATTCATGAGCCAGACTCTGGTAGACGCGGATAATCTGCTCGCGCAGGCGTGGTTTGTAGTCGTGATAGCTGACGGCGTCCATATCGGTCGCCACTTTTCCCATTAACACCACCTGCGCTTTGCGGTCGCTGGTGGGCTTAAGCAATACCGGGTTCATGCGCACATCCGGGACGATGCCCGCCGCCTCAGCCTGAAAAATTTGCGCGCGCCCCATCTCCTGGCCGCCTGGGGTAATACCCGAGTTAAGCGCCATATTCTGCGATTTAAAGGGGGCGGTCTTTAATCCATCCTGATACAGGATGCGACAAAGCCCCGCCACCAGCACGCTTTTGCCCACATCTGATGCCGTTCCCTGCAACATTATCGCCAGTGTCATGACGCCTCCTTAACAGGCATTGCCCGCATGCGGGTATAAAATTCAGCTTCACTTTTGCACAGCGGCATACCCAGTTCGGTATGCAGCTTTACCAGCCATGGCTGCGTTAACCCGGCCTGTTCAATTTGCGCTTTTTGGGCAAACACCTCGCCCGGCGTGCCATACGCCAGCATTTCGCCGCGGCGTAGAACATACACCGCATCGCAAATCTCATAAATCAAATCAATATCATGGCTGGAAATAACCACATGATTTCCCTGCGCCACAATCCGCTGAATAATCGCGATCATCTGCGTGCGCCCGGAGGGATCAAGCCCGGCAGTCGGTTCATCCAGCAGCAAATATTTGGCCTGTAATACCAGCGCCCCGGCAATGGCGATGCGCTTTTTCTGCCCGTGGCTCAGGCACTGAATCGGCTGATGGCGAAAAGACTGCGCATCCACCAGCGTGAGTGCATCGTCGGTGCGCCGGGCAATCTCATCTTCCGCCACGCCAATATTGCGCAGGGCAAAGGCAATATCGCTGTCGATATCGGTGTAGAAAATCTGCTGATCGGGATCCTGAAACACGGTCGCAACCTGCTGGCGCAGCGCAAGCAGCCCGCGTTTGCTGTAATCAAGCGGTTTTCCCTGCCACAGCACCGCTCCTTGTTGCGGGCGCAAAATTCCGCTCAGATTCATAAACAGCGTCGATTTGCCGCAGCCGTTCGCCCCCACCAGCCCGGTGACAGGCTGGCGTGAGAAATCAAGCGTTAACCCTTTCAGGGTGCGCTCGTCCTGATAACTGAACCACAGCCCGTCGGTCGCCAGCATGCCATTCCTTACAGGTGAAAATCACCCTGATACAGTTTGATATCCAGCGTGGTCGCCATCTCTTTGTAACGCAGCAACACGCGGGTAAATAAAAGCCCAACCAGCATCGCCAGCGAGCGGTATCCTAGCGGCAAGGTACGATAACCAAAACGCAGCGTTTGCGCCCGGTGGATTGCCGCCGCCTCCTCCAGCAGGATGAAAATAAACCGCCAGGTCAGCAGAATTTGTTCGGTCAACAGACGCGGCACTCGCCCCTTTCGGAGTAGCACGATGAGTTGCGGAAACGGCAAGTTCAGCACCAGCCAGAAGGTTGCCGCCAGCGCCGCCAGGCTGCGCCAGAAGGTGGTATTAGCCGTTGTCAGCCCTTCCGGCAAAACGCCCAGCCAGTAGCTTCCCAACGGGATGCCCATCAACAAATGCTGCGGATCCTGAGTGACGCTAAACAGTATCGTCAGCACCCCCACCAGCAAAAAACCGATGGGGATAGCCATCCAGCGTAACCAGCGCCAGAACGAAATGCGTAGCAGCCAGCAGGTAAAAGCTGCCAGCGCCACCAGCAACGCCCCCTGCCCGACAGGGGGCAGCGAAAACGCCAGGATCATCATCGCCAGCCAGAGAAAGAATTTGCGCTCCGGGGCAACAGAGAACCAGCGGCTCTGGTAGCTCAGCCGATCAAGCCCGTTCGTCAGCACGCTGCCTGCCTTTCATATAGCCCAGGATGTAGAAGATAACTGCCGCGCCCATCGATCCTTGCAGGGTAAAGAGCAGGCTTTCAATTTCCCCGCTGGCAGGTTCATACAGCGGCTGGAACCAGGGTTTATAATGCGGCGCGACGACCTGAATCTGGCTTTCCGCCTCGCCGTCGGAGCCACCGAACGCGCCGCCGTGATTAATAAAGAACGGCAGGATCACCAGCGCGATAACCATCGCAAGCAAAATCAGTGTCTTTTTCATCTTAATGTCCTTGTACGGCGATCAGCTGGCGTTTGGTGAGCTGGTCGTAAATCATTACCGTGAGCAGTCCTTCGGCAATCGCGATAGGGATCTGCGTCAGGCAGAAGATGCCCATAAATTTGACGATGGAACCGGTCGCGCCGGACTGCGGATCAGGGAACGCCACGCCAAGCTGCACGGAGGTGACAAAATAGGTCACCAGGTCGGCGAGCATGGCGCATAAGAAAACCCCGACATCACGGCGGATACCTGCACGACAGGCCATTTGCCAGACCAGATAACCAATGACGGGTCCGATCACTGCCATCGACATGCCATTTGCCCCAAGCGTGGTCAGGCCACCGTGCGCAAGCAACAGCGCCTGAAACAGCAGCACAATCGCACCGAGGATAGCCACTACGCCCGGCCCGAAGAGAATAACCGCAAGGCCCACGCCGGTCGGGTGCGAGCAACTGCCGGTCACCGACGGAATTTTCAGCGCCGACAACACGAAGATGAACGCACCGCAGAGCGCCAGAAGTACCTTCTGGTTACCGTCTTCCGCCACAATACGGCGCAGGCGCACCAGCCCGTACCACAAACAAGGAAGAAACAACATCCACCAGGCCAGCGCCCACATCGGCGGTAAAAAGCCTTCCATAATGTGCATGGCAAATGCCTGCTCCGGTACGACAAGCAGCAACAGGCCTGCTGCCAGCCCGCTTAACGACAGGCGTTTAAGCTGTTGTTCCCGTTTCATAGCCTCTCCCACTGTTTATTCACCAGAATCGTCGAAAAATACGGCAGTGCCTGTTCGTCGCTTACCTCCGCAAGTCGACGCCAGCACTGCTCTCCCGGTAGGGTCGCCTCAGCCATCATCAATGCGCGGTCAAGCAATCCGGCATCGGCCAGCAACGCTTTGATACGCGCGAAACGGCCATAGACTTTCATCAACACCAGGCTGTCGTGGTTCGCCAGCGCCTGGGTAATCTCTTCCTCTGGCGCGGTACAGGAGACCACCGCCAGCGACTGTTGCTCCATGGCCAGCGGGGTTTGCGTGCGCGCGGCGATGGCGGCAAAAGAGGTTACGCCCGGCACAATTTCCAGCCAGTCAGGACACCCCAGGCGCTGTAATAAGAAGACCCAGGTGCTGAACAGCATGGCATCGCCCAGGGTGATGAACCCCACCTGCTTGCCGGCCTCGGTTTCTGCGCTAAGCGCGGCGGCCACTTCATCCCAGACGGCTTCTTTTTCCGCGCTGTCGGCGCTCATCGGGAAATGGGTACAGCGGATTTCCGTCTGCTCGCCCAGATACTCCCGCACGATAGAGAGCGCCAGGCTATCTCCCCCTTTGCGCCCTGCCGGGGCATAGAGCACATCGAGCTTGCCGAGAATGCGCGCGGCGCGCACGGTGAGAAGGTCGCTGGCGCCGGGGCCAATCCCTAATGCGTACAGTCTGCCGCTCATGCCGCCACCTCCAGTGACTGGCTCAGCGCCTGATGCAGATGTGCGACAAACATCGCGCGGATAGCCGGGTTTTCACCCAGCCCCTGCAACCAGGGCGTTGCGGCAATCCCGACCCGTTCAAACTGTGTTTTCCATGAGTCTTCATCATCAGACGCCATGTCGTTAATGGCGTGATCGCCGGCCACCAGCATCAGCGGCATCAGGTGCACCGCGCTAATGCCTTCGCGGCGTAGACTGTCGATCAGCACATCGACTTCCGGGTAACTTTCCACTGCGCCGACACGCGCCGGGAAACGGTGCGCCGCCATCATATGATCGAGGCAGGCGTAAGCGGCGAAAGCGTGGTGGCTGGCCCCGTGGCCCATAAACACGACTTTTTCACCCTCTGTCAGCACCGGCATCTGGCGAGCCAGCGCCTGCATCAGGAGCATGTAGTCATCGTGGCTACTGAGCAGTGGTGCACCGATCACCATGCGTTTGAAGAGATGCCGCAGGGTTTGTACCTCACGGACAATTTTTTCGTATTCATCACCGTTAATAATGTGCAACGACTGGATCGCCACATCCTGATAGCCCAGGTCGGCCAGTTTTTGCAGTGCCTGCAAAGGGGTGTCGATGTGCAGATTGTCCCGACGTTTGAGCTTGCGAATGATCATTCCAGAGGTAAATGCCCGAAACAACGTGCGATCGGGGCAACTGGCGGCCAGTTCCCGTTCACAGGCCACAATGTTCTTTTCACAGGTGTCGTGATAGCTGGTGCCGAAACTCACCACCAGAAGCGCTTTTTTCATGTTCTTTTCCTCACTGTGTGGCAAGCCAGCGCAGCAGCCGCTGCGAAAAGGCATCCAGGCTTTCCAGTAGCTCCTCACCCGAAACCGAAGGCTGCGGGCGCGTAATAACAATGCAGGGGATCCCCGCGTCCAGACATGGCTGAACTTTTTCCTGATACCCGCCTTCCGCACCGGAGGCTTTGGTGATCACTACATCCGCGCGGCACTGACGGTAAAAGGCGGCGTTAAACTCTGCGCTAAACGGCCCGCACATGGCGTAGATCTCGCCAACGCCAAAACCGTTTTCGGCGCATTGCGTCATCACATCGGCCACGGGCAGCACCCGCGCCAGCAAAGTCTTCTCACCAAGCCCCGCGCGCCAGAGTGCCAGGTCTTTGCTGCCGGTGGTCAACAACACGCGCTGCCCGAGTCCACGTACGACGTTGCAGGCTTCATCAATTGAGGCGACTTTGTGCAACAGTGGATGTTCCAGCTCCGGCAGTTGTTCGGGGCGCTGGTAACGGCTCAGCAGCACATTTGCCTGGCGACAGGCTTCGGCGATGTTCTGGCTGACCACCTCGGCATAGGGGTGTGACGCATCCACCACCCAGCGGGTCTGGTTATCGATAAGCCAGCGCAGCATGGCGTCAGGTTCCATCCGCCCGCAGCGCACCTCACCGCGAATATCTCCCGCCAGATGTTGTCCGGTGGGGGTTGCGACTGACAGGGTGTAGCGCACCCCGGCGGCATCGAGTCGCTGGCAAATGGCCCGCGCATCGCTGGTGCCGCCCATCACCAGTACATCGCCTGGCCTCACAACTCGTAGCCTCGCGGGGTAATCATCAAGCCGTCCGCCACGTAGGTGGCTTTATTGCCGACGATCACCAGGCTGGTCATGTCGACCGGTTCAAAGTCCATCTCGCCGAGCGTGGTTATCCACTTCTCTTCCTTTTTACGTCCGGCAGATTTCACAATGCCCACCGGCGTTTGCGGGCTTTTGCTGGCCGCCAGCAGTTCGAATGCGCGCGCAAGATGCCCTTCACGGCCACGACTGCGCGGGTTATAAAAGCAGATAACAAAGTCGGCTTCCCCGGCTGCGACAATGCGTTTTTCAATGACCGGCCACGGCGTCAGTAAGTCGCTCAGGCTGATATGGCAAAAGTCATGCATCAGCGGTGCGCCAAGCAGCGCCGCCGCTGCAATACTGGCGGTCATTCCGGGGATAAGACGCACTTCCACGTCCAGCTTCTGTTTACTGACCAGTTCCAGAACCAGACCCGCCATGCCGTAAATTCCGGCATCACCGCTGCTGATGAGCGCCACGTTATGCCCGGCCTGCGCCAGTTCAATCGCCGCCTGGCAGCGCTCAATCTCTTTGCACATGCCGGTTTTGATCACTTGCTTGTCGCCCGTGAACGCTTTCACCAGATGGGTGTAGGTTTTGTAGCCCACCACGATCTCCGCCGCCTGCAAGGCTTCTATCGCCTCCATGGTCATCATTGCCTGTGAGCCAGGGCCAATCCCGATAACAGTTAACATCAGTGTGAAACTCCCAAAGTAATAGTGACGCCCTGTTCACGCAGGGTCTCGCCAACCAGTTGCCCACCACTCATCAACCAGGCTGCGGGTCCGGATACGCTTCCCACGCCAGTGGTCTGACGCACAAAATCTGAGGACGGGAAACGATGTTCATGCTGACGCAGGGCATCAGCGGTAAAAATTTCAAACGGCACATGCAGGCTTTCCGCCAGCAAAGTGAGCGCTTTTTCATGCTCTTTCAGGGTAATACTGCCTATCGCGCGCAGTGCCAGCGGGTCGAAAGCATGCGCCTGCAACTGTTGCTTAAGCAGCCCTGACACCACCGCAAACGGGGTATCGCGACGACAGCCAATACCTGCCACCACACGGCGGGGAACCAGCTTGTAGACCGGCACCCTAAGTTCGGGCAGCGAAGACTGCACGGTTACGCAAATCAGCGCCGTCAACTCAGGCATATCGTCGAGCGAAGTGACCGGAATAAACCCGCGCGTGTCGCAGCGTTCGACTTCATCGCGCAATGCTTCGTCACACCACAGGCCGATGCGCTCGCCGCTGACCAGCCCGTGGTTGATTGTCTTTACCGCTCCGCGCAGATCCTCCATGCGCGCATCCAGCTGACAGGCCAGCGTATCGAGCGCCGCCAGTTCGTTGACATCCGTTGCCGTGGTGATCACCGGGTCCGCGCCAAGGATGCCCGCCAGGTAACGCGCCAGCGCATTTGCCCCGCCAAAATGGCCGGAAAGCAGGCTGATGACGTGCAAGCCGCGCTCATCGATAACGATCACCGCCGGGTCGCTGAATTTGTCATTCACCAGTGGGGCCAGCACGCGCACGGCAATCCCGGTCGCACCGATAAACACCAGCGCGGAGTGCTGGGTGAAGGCATCGCGCAGCGACCGGGCAAAGCCGCCATCGAACGGCACAAACCCCTCTTCCAGCAATGTCTCACTGGTGTAGCAGGTCATGGGCAGCACCCGTTTCAGCCGGTTCGCCAGGGCAACACCGCCGGGCGTCAGGCAGAACAGCGCGACAGATTCAGGCTTTACGGTATTCATGGCTAAAATCCGCGGCATAAAGACGTGAGTAGTGGTACTCCTCGCCAAGGAATGAACCCACGAGGATCAATGCGGTTTTCCGAATACCGGCATCGCGAACTTTTTCAGCAATATCCGCGAGGGTCCCACGCACCGTCTGGCTTTCTGGCCAGGTGGCTTTATAAATCACCGCCACAGGCGTGGTTGCCGGATAACCGCCTTCGATCAGGCGCTCCGCTACCCGGTTAATCCGCTGTACGGAGAGATAAATCGCCATTGAGGTCTGGTGGCTGGCAAAGGATTCCAGCTGTTCCAGCGGCGGAACCGGGGTACGCCCTTCGAGGCGGGTGATGATCAGACTCTGCGACACTTCCGGCACGGTGTATTCCACACCCAGCTCGGCAGCCGCTCCGAGAAAAGCACTCACGCCGGGAACGACCTTCCACTGAATACCGCGTTCAGTCAGTACTTCCCCTTGTTCACGCACGGAGCCATAAAGGGAGACATCACCCGTTTGCAGGCGTACCACCACTTTGCCCGCCTTCACACCGGCTTCCATCAGGTCGATGATCTGCTCCAGATGCAGCTCGGCGCTGTCATGACACTCGGCACCCGGCGGGCAGTAGTCGAGCAGTTCGGTATTAATGAGGGAACCTGCGTAAATAACGACCTGTGCCTGCTGCAACAGGCGGTATCCTTTCAGGGTGATCAGTTCCCGGTCACCGGGGCCTGCCCCGACAAACCAGACGGTTTGCGCATCAAATTGTTCAGCCATGAGACTCTTCCTTCTCGCAGGAAATCACAAAAACAGAGTTATTCGGTTTGAAGTAGTGGCCGCTGCCCAGCGCATGAAGAAGCGAAACCTGAATCTGCTGGCAGTCCAGCGCGGCGACCTGGCAAGTGGCGAGGTGGCTCAGCGCGCTGCTGAGGTTCTCCTGCAGAATAAAAGTCATCACCAGGCGGCCACCGGGGAGCAGTTGGGCCAAAGACCAGTCGATAAGCTGAGTAAGGTTGCCACCGCTGCCGCCCATAAAAACCGCATCGGCGGGCTGCTCGACAAATAACGGTGCCACGCCCGGGACGATGGTGATATTGCGACAGCCAAAGTGCTGGCAGTTCTCTTCCAGCAGCCCCAGCGCCGCCGGGTTGCGCTCAATGGCTGTTACCTGTAACTGCGGGTGGCAGACGGCAGCCTCAATAGAGACACTGCCCGTGCCTGCGCCAATATCAATAAGATGGCGCGCGCCGGATAAGTTCAGGCGCGAGAGCGCCAGCGCGCGGACCACTTCTTTGGTCATCGGGACGCTTTCACCGCGTAAAAACAGTTCATTTTTCATTGAGGATCACCACAACATTCATCTCATACTGCGCATGGACGTCACGGGCGGGGAGCCCGTAAATGCGTTCGTTGTTCATCGCCAGATTTTCGCCAATCACCAGCCAGCGATCCCCCGCACCGCGCGCCACCAGGGCAGCGGCAATTTCCCGTGGTCCACAGCGGGCATCGGTCACCATCGCGGTTTTTGGCGAGCGGACCAGAGCGTCAAAATCGACATCGCGCCCGTGGGAGCTGGTCAGCCAGATATCATTCATATCGATGCCGGTCTTTGCACACAGGTACTGTACGGCGCTGATGCCCGGAATAATGCGCACCTGTTCAATGCCAAACTCCGCCACCAGACGTTTGCCAATGCCGTAAAAGAGCGGATCGCCGGAGGCCAGCACTACTACGCGCTGATGCATCCGCTGTGCAATCCAGCGTATTAATCCGGGGATGTCGGCATCAAGCGCGCGGCGTTCACCCGTAAAGCCAGGGAACTGCTCCAGATGGCGCTTCCCGCCCACCAGGATATCGGCCTGCGCGACGGCCTCCAGCGCCATCGGGGTCATTAAGGTCAGAGAGGCAGGTCCCATGCCTGCAACGGTTAGCATTGCAAATCCTCCACAATCTCCCGGAATGGGCGATTCGCGCCGAGGATTTGGTTATCAAAGGAGAACATGATGGCATCGCACTGGGGAGGATTTTTGGTAAAGCGCAGGTTCTGCATGACGCGCTGACAGATACGCAGCGCCAGATGGTTATACAGATGGCCGAACCCCGCTGCGTCGATGTGCTCCATTGCTGCTTCGGTGGTATCGCACTCGCTGACTTTAAGCAGCAATTCATGAGGCGCGCCGAGCAATGCTAAATGCGCCACCAGCGTTTCCATACGCGCATCGGCGATATGGCTGTGAGTGTGGAAGATCCCGGCGGCGATTTTCACCAGCTTGCCGGGGTGACCAATCAGCACAATTTGCCGATAGCCCAGGCGGACAGCCTCTTCAATCATGTAGCCCACAAAGTTGCTCATGGTGACCACGATGTCGCTGGCAAGACCCATTTGCTCGCGGACAAAACGCTCGCCGTGGTTGCCAGGCACCAGTACCACCCGCTCCAGCCCCGCTTCACGTTTGATTTCCAGTTCCAGGGAAAGGGAGCGTTTCCAGCTCTCTTCGGACATCGGCGTGACGATACCCGTGGTGCCGATAATCGAGATCCCGCCCAGAATGCCCAGCCTGCTGTTGTAGGTTTTTTGCGCCCGCGCTTCCCCTTCCGGGGCGAAGATTTCCACCTCCGCGCCACGGGAAGGACCAATCACTTCGCGTACTGCCGCTTCTATAGTCTGGCGCGGCGTGCGGTTAATGGCAGCACTGCCGACCGGCAGGCCAATGCCTTTGCGGGTCACCGTGCCTACGCCTTCCCCCCCGGACAGCACAATCTCGCCGCTGTCGTTCAGCGTGACACGCGCAAAAATCAGCATGCCGTGGGTGGCATCCACATCATCGCCACCGTCTTTACGGATAGCGGCTATCCCCTGCTGACCTTCAATATGCGGGGATTCAACGTTAAGACGCAGCGTGACGCCAGAGGGCGTGACAATCGACACCTGATGAATGATGTGCTGGCGCAGGACCATCAGCGCGGCAACTTTTGCCGCCGCCGTCGCACAGGATCCGGTGGTATAGCCTTTGCGTAGTGCCTTGCCGTTATGCCACACCGGGGCGTCGAACGTCTCTTCGCTCATTACGCCTCCCGCATGGAATACAAAAAGGCGTTAATGATAGCCGCCGCCACATTGCTGCCGCCTTTACGCCCGAGTGCGGCTATCCCCGGCAACCCGCTTTCTACCAGCGCCTCTTTAGATTCCGCCGCGCCGACAAAGCCGACCGGGACGCCAACCACGCCTCGTACCTGGATGTTTTGCTCCAGCAAGCGGAACAGCGCGGTGGGGGCGTTACCAAAGACGAAGACTTTCTCGCCCGCTTCGCTGAGCGCCAGGTCCACTGCCGCCATTGAGCGGGTGATCCCCTCTGTTTTCGCTTTGCGCACCACGCGCGGGTCGCTGATATAGCACTTCACCTCCCCGCCAAATTTTGCCAGCAGGGTTTTGTTGATCCCGGAAAGGGCCATCGTGGTGTCAGTGTAAAGCGTGCAGCCGCAGCGTATTGCATTGCCAAGGCTTTCCAGTGCGTCCGGGGAGAACCAGAGGATGTCCAGCCAGTCGAAATCGGCGGTGGTGTGAATCACACGTTTGATGATGGCTTCGTGCAGAGGGCTGGCAAAACGGTAGTCAGGCCGGCTTTCGCGAATGATGTCGCCGATAATGACAAAACTTTTGTCTTCAATGGCCTGAGGTTGCTGCAAATAATCCATTGTTTTCATCAGATTGCTGCTCCTGCCAGCGTAACGTGCATCAGCGCAAACACGGCCAGCGCAAGGGTAGAGGCCACCCACATCAGGCGGATGGTTTGCGAAATATCATCAACGGTGATGGCGCGGGTCTCATCGCCAATCCAGGGTTTTTCGACGCGCTGGCCGAAGTAGTCATTGGGGCCGCCAAGCCGCACGCCAAGCGCCCCTGCCACGGTAGCTTCCGGCCAGGCGCAGTTGGGACTGCTGTGATTGCGACGATCGCGCCAGCCGATGCGAAATGCGCGTGCCGGGTTCAGGCGGCAAAGCCAGGCGGCAATGCTCAGCAACAACCAACTCAGGCGAGCCGGAAGAAAATTGGCCACGTCATCCATGCGTGCGCTCACCATGCCAATGGCACGATATTTTTCATGTTTGTAGCCGACCATCGAATCGAGGGTATTGACCGCTTTGTAGGCCATCGCCAGCGGCGCACCACCCAACAGTAAAAAGAACAACGGCGCAATAACGCCATCCACGGTGTTTTCTGCCACGGTTTCCACCACCGCGCGGGTGATCTGCGGCGGCTGTAACTGCGAGGTGTCGCGCCCGACAATCCAGGAGAGTTTCTCCCGGCTTTGGGCAAGCGTACCGTGGCGTAAGGCATGCTCTACTTCCCGTGCCGCATCTGCCAGGCAACGCGCCGCCAGCAGGGTGTAGATCATCCACACCTCCACACACCAGCCAAGCCACGGATGAATGGATTCTGCAAGGGTCAACACGCCGTATGCCACGCCCCAGGTCGTCCCCACGACTACCAGCCACATAACTCCACCACCGACGCGCAAAGCGGTATCGGAATGACAGACCCGGCGAACGGCCCGCTGGGTCAGGGTGATCAGCGCGCCAATCCAGCGGACCGGATGCGGCCAGTGCGGAGGGTCACCCAGCCAGCGGTCAAGAAGCCAGGCGGCACACCAGGCAAGGATCGTCATAGCGCGCTCCTTGCAGCGGCAATCCAGCGGCTCAGCATGGCTGGTCGTTGGGCAAAATGGATGTGCAAATAGCTGGCGTAGGTGTTCCCCACCTGCCAGCCACCCTGCCACTCGGACAAAATCCTGTCATCGCGGGTTTTTCGGCATTGCGTGACCGCATCCTGCTCGGGGGTAAAATCGGAGTAGTGGAACTCATGTCCGCGCAGGGTTTCCCCTGCATCGGCAAGCAGCGTGGGCTCGCGGGCAGTGGCTTCGCAATAACCAAAGCGGGTCAGGCGTTTTCCCATCTCGCTGTGGCCGGGTATCGCCCCCACCATTGAATGAATATCGCCCTCGACATCGCGCAGCGTAGAACCGAGATACATCAGTCCGCCGCATTCTGCGTATATCGCCACGCCACGCTGATGCGCAGAACGTATGGCGTTGAGCATGGAGGTATTAGCAGAAAGCGCGCGGGCGTGGAGTTCCGGATAGCCGCCACCGAGCCAGAGCATCTGGCATTCGGGCAGCTCAGCGTCATGCAGTGGGCTAAAGCGCACAACCTTCACACCCGCATTGCATAGCAGCGCTATGTTATCGGGGTAATAAAAGTTGAAGGCCTCGTCATCGGCCAGTGCGAGTGTTAAACCCTCCCCTTCGTCACACGCCGGTAAGGCGGGCCATTGCCCCTGCGGTAAAGACTCGAGCGTGCTCAGGGAAAGCAGCTTATCGATATCCAGCGTTTGCGCGATGCGTTCAGCAAATTCACGCCAGGGCCGGGAGTCGATGATAGACTCACGTGCAGTGACCAACCCCAGATGGCGTTCCGGTAATGCCACGCCGGGCGTGACAGGAACATAGCCCAACGCGGGAATATCGCAATAGTGTTCGATAGCGTGTTTGAGCAACTGAAAATGGCTGTCGCTGTTGACGCGGTTAACAATTACGCCCGCAATATTGAGCGCCGGGTCAAAGTGCTGAAAGCCCATGACCGTGGCAGCGATAGAAGTCGATACGGCTTTACCGTCAACCAGCAAGATCACCGGTACGCCAAGCTGTTTTGCCAGCGCGGCACTGCTGCAATAATCAGGGTCAGCGCCGTAACCATCGTAGAGCCCCATGACGCCTTCAATGACGGCTATATCAGCGGCTTGCATTTGCTGGTTAAACAACGCATTGAGCGTAGGGGTGGGCAGCATAAAGCTGTCAAGATTGCGGGATTCCACACCCGTGACGGCGGTATGCCAGGCGGTATCGAGGTAGTCCGGGCCGACTTTAAATGGCTGCACCCGCATACCACGCTGCTGCAAAACGCTCAGCAGACCAAGCGTGACGGTGGTTTTACCACAGCCACTTCCGGTAC
The DNA here is from genome assembly GCA_901456055.1 of Phytobacter ursingii. GTDB lineage: Bacteria > Pseudomonadota > Gammaproteobacteria > Enterobacterales > Enterobacteriaceae > Phytobacter > Phytobacter ursingii. Next base: position 157,128 of record CABDWT010000016.1, on the reverse strand, counting down.
CGGCAAGGATAAAGGCGCGACACCCGTCAGACATACCTTAAAGCCCCGTTCAGGGTGGAAAGGATATGCCAGGCTATGCGTAGTCCCAGTCTATGACTGTACGCGTCTGAGCAACCGACTTCCCACCGAAGTTGTTGAGAGTAACCATCAGGCCGGTCTTCTGGCTTAGCGTCGTCCTCGCCCGTCCTTCCCAATCTTGCGATCAGTGGTGATTACGGGGTCGTCAGCATCACAGCAGCGGGGGCTGCGGGGGATTCTCACCCCCTTCCCAGCCGCGATAATCTGCGGCAAACCTGTTGGCTTCATTGTTCGTATCACTACAACAGCATATTGCTGAAAAAGTGATTTTGCTCCTGACTGCAATCTATCGCATCAGGGAAATAAAAACTGGTTCAGTTTATCCCTGCATGGGCAATAATTTGTTGCGCTATAACAATTTATTGCCCGGCCTTTTCTCTAATCTCTTATTTAGTCGCTCATCCAGGCGATTTTAATGGTTTTGCGAATAACAAAATCTTGTTATCGGAAATTTAATCACCGTCATAGTTTGCATTATTCTGCAGACGAAAAACTTGCGGCGTCACCTGATATGTCTGGCGAAAAACTTTGCAAAAATAACTCGTTTGAGAAAAACCTAAATTGCGCGCAATACTGGCAATACTCCAGTCGCTGTGACACAACATTTCTTTTGCGCTCGCCATCCGCTGGCGATTTACCCACGCATTAAAACCAATACCCTGATATTTTTTGAACAGCTTACTGAAATAGTAAGGGCTGAGATAAACATGCGCTGCCACATCCTCCAGACGCAACTCGTCCGAGAGATGGGCATCAATATAACGCAGCGCCTTCTTCATCTTACTGTCATGCGGCCCCTGATTTCGGCTCGTTCGTCCCGTTTCCTGCGCCTGTTGTTGATCTTTGATGACAACGAAGTTGAGTTGTTTTTTAAGACAATTTTCGACAATCAGCTTAAGCAAATCCGCTGACGCAATGACCCGCGAGTAGTCCATCTCCGGGACATTCAGAAACTCATCCATCAGCTTCTGATCCGCCTGCCAGCGGTCGTCAATATTAAGAATATTAATGAGTTCAACACTATCGCCTTCCCGCAAACGTACCTGCCCGCACAGCACAAACCCGACCAGATGGCCGGCAATGACCAGCGGAATAGAAAAGTCGGTAAGCCCGGCGTGACAACGGTAGATGCAGGGTTGGTTGGATTTAGAAGCTTCGAAGCCGCCACAACGATCGCTCATACGACACCGTGCGCTGTGCTGCGGATTCTGACGCATCAGTTGGCAAAATGGGGTGAAGTTGAAAAGCTCGGAAATTTCTTCGCCGTGGATATTAACGACAACAACGGCCAAACCGGTGGCTTGTGCAAAATCCTGGGCGATTTTATTAATGAGTTCGGAGTTTAGTGCACTCGCAGAAATCATGATAAAACCTCTCAGTTAATTTTAATTTATTGTTATAAACAAACCTATTTTGTTTACAAATCATTCATATTAAAAGGCAACCAATAACGTCGAATGACCATAGGCTGAATTCAAGATAACAAAAGTCTCCCATCCCTGGGAGACGATTTAGCGCGTTCATGAAAGCAGATCACGAAATAAATAATCGCCGGACAGTAATTTCAGGACGCTATTTCGAGGAGGCGTCAACTTTTGCTCTCTTCCAGCTTACAGGCATTGCAAGGGAGGTTTTTGCCAATCAAATAGCGGTAGCAGGCTGCCCCTCCGCAAGCCCCAATAATGGGGGCAATAATCGGTACGAGGAAATACGGAATATCACGGCCCCCTGTGAAAGCAATGTTTCCCCATCCCGCGAAGAAAGTGAATAATTTCGGCCCAAAATCACGCGCCGGGTTCATTGCAAATCCGGTTAATGGTCCGGTAGCCGCACCAATCACCGCGACGAGTACGCCAATCAATAGCGGTGCTAAAGGCCCGCGTGGTACGCCATTGCCGTCATCTGTCAGCGCCATGATCATACACATCAAGATTGAAGTAATGATAATTTCGACCAGAGCCGCTTCCCAGATACTCAGCGCGGCAGCCGGATAAGTGCTGAACAAGGCCGCCAGTTGCAGGCTTTCCACGCTACCTTTAACGATGTGATGCGCGGTTTCATATTCGATAAATACGCTGTGGTAAAGCAAATAGGCCACCGCTGCTCCGCCGAACGCGCCCGCAACTTGCGCCACAATGTACGGCACCACTTTACGAGCTGGGAAGCAGGCAAACAGCCACAAGGCGATGGTAATCGCTGGGTTCAAATGTGCACCGGACACAGCGGCGGTCAAATACACGGCCAGCGAAATACCCAATCCCCAGATGATGCAAATTTCCCATAGACCCAGCGTAGCCCCGGAAACTTTCATGGCGCACAGGCAGCCGATTCCGAAGAACAAAAAGAGCCCTGTGCCTAAAAACTCGGCAATGCATTGTGCCTTAAGTGAATCATTCATTTGTGTCACCTTCCAGGTAGAGTCACGATCTCACCAGCACGCCTGAAGCTGGCAGCAGAGTACAACGCCGCTCACTATAGGAATGCGACACTGAAAAGTGTTGGCAACCTCAGGCGGAAAAAACCAAAAAAGTCGCCTCTGAATAACAATATTTTGCCATTCCAGATAAATAACTATTAGACAGCACCCAATTTCATTCACGATTATTCAGTTTATTGAAATAACAAATTATTGTTTTTTTTCATGCGTCGTTTTACAGCATTGCTCACAGAATGATTCCGCCCGCGCAAATATCACAACATTTTTATAAAGTCACTATTAAAAATGTAAAAGTGAAATTGACATAGCAATATTTTACCATAACGAAAACGAAAAAATAATCTTTAAAATCAAATGGATGATAATTAACAAAGCAATTATTTCGCTTAATTAAACCAGGAAGTTCCGAATGTAATTTCAGGACAGCCATTCTTTTTCCTCGCTTATTTGTATAGTCCAAAAATCGGCGCAACCTTATCGAGGTCTTTATGCAACAAGAAGCATTAGGAATGGTGGAAACCAAAGGCTTAACGGCAGCAATTGAAGCCGCAGATGCGATGGTGAAATCCGCCAATGTCATGTTAGTGGGCTACGAGAAAATAGGTTCTGGCCTGGTGACAGTCATTGTTCGCGGCGATGTTGGCGCTGTGAAAGCAGCAACGGATGCAGGTGCTGCCGCAGCCGCTCAGGTGGGTGAAGTGAAAGCCGTACACGTCATCCCGCGTCCGCACACTGATGTTGAAAAAATCTTACCTAAGGGAATTAGCCAATGAGTAGCAATGACCTGGTGGAACAGATCATGGCTCAGGTGATCGCCAAAGTGTCATCACCGACACCGGCGACCTCCCCCACTGTAACCCATCCCAAACGAGAGACGGCTATGGCAGAAAAAAGCTGCAGTTTAACGGAATTTGTAGGTACGGCGGTCGGCGACACCGTTGGTCTGGTGATCGCAAACGTCGATAGCGCATTACTCGATGCGATGAAGCTGGAAAAACGCTACCGCTCAATCGGCATTCTCGGCGCGCGCACTGGCGCAGGCCCGCACATCATGGCGGCAGATGAGGCCGTCAAGGCAACCAACACCGAAGTGATCAGCATTGAATTACCGCGTGATACCAAAGGTGGGGCGGGCCATGGCTCCCTGATCCTCTTCGGCGGTAATGATGTCTCCGACGTCAAACGCGCTGTCGAGGTCGCGCTGAAAGAACTCGACCGTACCTTCGGCGATGTTTATGCCAACGAAGCTGGCCACATCGAAATGCAATACACCGCCCGCGCCAGCTACGCGCTGGAAAAAGCTTTTGGTGCGCCGGTTGGCCGCGCCTGCGGCGTGATCGTTGGCGCACCGGCCTCCGTTGGGGTGTTGATGGCCGATACGGCGCTGAAGTCCGCCAATGTGGAAGTTGTGGCCTATAGCTCACCAGCAAAAGGCACCAGCTATAGCAACGAAGCCATTTTGATCATTTCCGGCGATTCCGGCGCTGTGCGCCAGGCCGTCATTTCGGCCCGTGAGATCGGTAAAACCGTGCTGGGCACAATGGGTTCTGAGCCGAAAAACGACCGCCCGTCTTACATCTGATAACAGAGAGGCTGTTTCATGAGATCGAAACGATTTGAAGCGCTGGCGAAACGCCCTGTTAACCAGGACGGCTTTGTGAAGGAGTGGATTGAAGAAGGCTTTATTGCAATGGAAAGCCCGAACGATCCTAAGCCTTCTATACGCATTGTCGACGGCGTGGTGACTGAACTGGACGGTAAACCCGCCAGTAAATTTGACCTGATTGACCACTTTATTGCCCGCTACGGTATCAACCTCGAGCGCGCGGAAGAAGTGATGGCGATGGACTCTGTCAAGCTCGCCAATATGCTCTGCGATCCTAACGTTAAGCGCAGCGACATTGTGCCACTCACCACTGCAATGACTCCGGCAAAAATCGTCGAAGTGGTGTCGCACATGAACGTGGTGGAAATGATGATGTCGATGCAGAAAATGCGCGCGCGTCGTACCCCATCACAGCAGGCACATGTCACTAACGTCAAAGACAACCCGGTACAAATTGCCGCCGATGCTGCAGAGGGCGCATTCCGTGGATTTGACGAACAGGAAACCACCGTCGCGGTCGCCCGTTATGCCCCCTTCAATGCCATCGCGTTGTTGGTCGGCTCACAGGTTGGTCGTCCAGGCGTATTAACCCAATGCTCTCTGGAAGAAGCAACCGAACTGAAACTGGGCATGCTCGGCCACACCTGTTATGCGGAAACCATTTCCGTTTATGGTACTGAGCCTGTGTTTACTGACGGTGATGATACGCCCTGGTCAAAAGGCTTTCTCGCATCCTCCTATGCCTCTCGTGGCCTGAAAATGCGTTTCACCTCCGGCTCCGGGTCAGAAGTTCAGATGGGTTATGCCGAGGGCAAATCCATGCTTTACCTGGAAGCACGCTGCATTTACATCACCAAAGCCGCGGGTGTTCAGGGTCTGCAAAACGGCTCGGTAAGCTGTGTGGGTGTGCCTTCTGCCGTGCCGTCAGGTATTCGCGCCATTCTTGCCGAAAACCTGATTTGTGCCGCGCTGGATCTGGAGTGCGCGTCCAGTAATGACCAGACATTTACCCATTCGGATATGCGTCGTACCGCCCGTCTGCTGATGCAATTTTTGCCGGGCACCGATTTTATCTCATCCGGTTATTCCGCCGTGCCGAACTACGACAACATGTTCGCAGGCTCCAACGAGGATGCGGAAGACTTTGACGATTACAACGTTATCCAGCGTGACCTCAAAGTTGATGGTGGTTTACGCCCGGTGCGTGAAGAAGATGTCATCGCCATTCGCAACAAAGCGGCTCGCGCTTTGCAGGCCGTCTTTGCCGGTATGGGATTACCGCCTATCACTGACGAAGAAGTGGAAGCGGCAACATACGCCCACGGCTCAAAAGACATGCCAGAGCGCAATATCGTCGAAGACATCAAATTCGCCCAGGAAATCATCAGCAAGAACCGTAACGGTCTCGAAGTGGTGAAAGCCCTGGCCCAGGGTGGCTTTAAAGATGTCGCACAAGACATGCTGAACATTCAAAAAGCCAAACTGACCGGTGACTACCTGCATACCTCGGCCATCATCGTCGGCGACGGGCTGGTGCTCTCTGCGGTGAACGATGTGAACGACTATGCCGGTCCGGCAACAGGTTATCGCCTGCAAGGTGAACGCTGGGAAGAGATCAAAAACATCCCGGGCGCACTCGATCCGAACGAAATGGGCTAAGGGGTGAATGATGGAAATTAACGAAAAATTGCTGCGCCAAATCATCGAAGATGTGCTGGCAGAAATGCAAACCAGCGATAAAAAAGTCTCGTTTAGCGCCCAACCTGGTAATGCTGCTAAACCCGCAGCAACGGCTGAGGGCGGCTTTCTGACGGAAATTGGTGAAGCGAAGCCCGGCACTCAACAGGATGAAGTGATCATCGCCGTTGGCCCTGCTTTCGGTCTTTCGCAAACCGTGAACATCGTCGGTTTGCCGCATAAGAGCATCCTGCGTGAAGTCATTGCCGGTATTGAAGAAGAAGGGGTGAAAGCGCGGGTGATTCGCTGCTTCAAATCATCTGACGTGGCGTTCGTCGCCGTGGAAGGCAACCGCCTGAGCGGCTCGGGTATCTCGGTGGGTATCCAGTCAAAAGGTACAACGGTCATCCATCAGAAAGGATTGCCGCCGCTTTCCAACCTGGAACTCTTCCCGCAGGCACCGCTGCTGACACTGGAAACCTACCGCCAGATTGGCAAAAACGCAGCGCAATACGCGAAACGCGAATCGCCGCAACCTGTACCGACTCTGAACGATCAGATGGCACGTCCGAAATATCAGGCCAAGTCCGCCATTCTGCATATCAAAGAGACTAAGTACGTCGTGACGGGGAAAAACCCGCAAGAGCTGCGCGTTGCGCTTTAAAAGGACAACACCATGAATTCTGACGCAATTGAATCAATGGTTCGTGATGTGCTGAGCCGTATGAATAGCCTGCAGGGGGCATCCCCGGTTACGGCATCAACCGCGCCATCAGGCGGAACCACGCATCAGGCCAAAGTTAGCGATTATCCGCTGGCAAACAAACATCCGGAATGGGTGAAAACATCCACCAATAAAACACTGGATGAGTTAACGCTGGAGAGCGTGCTGAACGGGAAAATCACCGCGCAGGATATGCGTATCACCCCGGAAACCCTACGTATCCAGGCAGCTATCGCCAAAGATGCGGGGCGTGATCGACTGGCTATGAACTTCGAGCGCGCGGCGGAACTGACCGCCGTACCAGATGATCGCATTCTGGAAATTTACAACGCACTGCGTCCTTACCGTTCAACCAAGCAAGAGTTGCTGGATATCGCAGAGGATCTGGAAAGCCACTATAAGGCAAAAATCTGCGCAGCATTTGTACGTGAGGCGGCAACGCTTTACGTCGAACGGAAAAAACTCAAAGGCGACGACTAATCACAGGGATGACTTATGCGTTATATAGCTGGCATTGATATAGGTAACTCGTCAACCGAGGTGGCACTGGCCACGATGGATGAGACTGGCGCGCTGAACATTGTGAGCAGTTCGCTTGCGGAAACGACGGGTATTAAAGGCACACTGCGCAATGTATTCGGCATTCAGGAAGCGCTGAACAAAGTTGTCGCCAATGTGGGTATCTCTGTCGGCGATATTTCGCTTATACGTATCAACGAAGCGACCCCGGTCATCGGTGATGTGGCGATGGAAACCATCACAGAAACCATCATCACCGAATCCACAATGATAGGCCATAACCCTAAAACTCCCGGTGGTATCGGGCTGGGGGTGGGTATCACGATTACTCCGGAAGAGCTTCTGACCCGTCCAGCGGATCAACCTTATATTCTGGTTGTTTCCGCTGCATTCGATTTTTCCGATGTTGCGCGCATGGTCAATGCCTCAACGCAAGTCGGCTATCACATTAATGGCATCATTTTGCAGCGCGACGATGGCGTTCTGGTCTGTAACCGCCTCGATCGCCCTGTCCCTATCGTTGACGAAGTGCTGTATATCGAGCGTATTCCAATGGGAATGCTCGCCGCTGTCGAAGTAGCAATGCCGGGCAAAGTTATCGAAAGTCTTTCTAACCCTTACGGCATCGCGACTGTCTTCTCCCTGAGCGCCGATGAGACACGCAACATCGTGCCCGTCGCCAGGGCGCTGATTGGTAACCGTTCTGCTGTCGTCGTGAAGACCCCCTCCGGTGATGTAAAAGCCCGCTCAATTCCCGCCGGGAATATTGAGCTTATAGCCAAAGGCAGAACGCTCAAGGTCGACGTTGCCGCCGGGGCCGATGCCATCATGAAAGCGGTGAATGAATGTCCAACACTGGATAACGTCACCGGCGAGGCTGGCACCAATATCGGCGGCATGCTGGAACATGTTCGCCAGACCATGGCAGAGCTCACCAACAAACCCAGCAGCGATGTGTTTATCCAGGATCTGCTCGCTGTCGATACCGCCGTACCGGTCAACGTGACCGGGGGGCTGGCAGGTGAGTTCTCCCTCGAACAAGCTGTTGGCATCGCCTCAATGGTCAAATCAGACCGCCTGCAGATGGCCATGATTGCCCACGAAATTGAGCAAAAACTGCACGTTGATGTGCAGGTGGGCGGTGCAGAAGCAGAAGCCGCCATCTTTGGCGCGCTCACCACGCCGGGCACATCGAGGCCGCTGGCCATTCTTGATCTTGGCGCGGGCTCGACTGACGCCTCGATTATTACGCCGCAGGGGCAAATTACCGCCACCCATCTGGCCGGAGCCGGAGACATGGTGACGATGATCATCGCTCGCGAGCTGGGACTGGAGGATCGCTACCTGGCGGAGGAAATCAAAAAGTACCCACTCGCAAAAGTCGAAAGCCTTTTTCACCTGCGCCATGAAGACGGCAGCGTGCAATTTTTCCCAACCCCTCTTCCACCTGCGGTGTTTGCCCGCGTGTGCGTCGTGAAACCCGATGAGCTGGTGCCGCTACCGGGAGACCTGGTGCTGGAAAAAGTACGCATTATTCGCCGCAGCGCCAAAGAGCGCGTGTTTGTCACTAATGCCCTGCGCGCGCTGCGCCAGGTAAGCCCAACAGGAAACATCCGCGATATTCCGTTCGTGGTGCTGGTTGGCGGCTCCTCACTCGACTTCGAGATACCGCAACTCGTCACCGATGCCCTTGCCCATTACAGACTGGTGGCCGGACGGGGAAATATCCGCGGCGTCGAAGGTCCACGCAACGCTGTCGCAACAGGGCTGATCCTCTCCTGGCAGAAGGAGTATGCCAATGGACGTTAAGCAGGACAGCCCGGTCATTGTTATCACGGCGCTCGCAGAGTGCCAGCCGCAGTGGCAGGAAGTGCTCTGGGGAATTGAAGAGGAAGGTATTCCCTGGCGCTGGCAACAGGCCTCCGGGCTTGATGTCGTCGCCCATGCCTGGCAGGCGGCGAACCAATCGGCGCTGCTGGTTGGTATCGCCTGCAATAGCCAGCAACTGGTTATCCATTACCGAAATTTACCCGCATCAGCGCCGCTTTTTACGCTGATGCTTCATGAAGACCTCCAGTCCCGGCGTAAGGCAGGTAACAACGCCGCCAGACTGGTGAAGGGGATACCGTTCCGGTAACCACTTTTATCCATAAACAGGAGAAACGCAGTATGAACAACGCATTGGGACTGGTTGAAACAAAAGGTCTGGTGGGTGCAATCGAAGCCGCCGATGCCATGGTGAAATCCGCCAACGTGCAACTGGTCGGTTATGAAAAAATTGGTTCGGGTCTGGTCACCGTCATGGTGCGCGGTGACGTGGGTGCAGTGAAAGCCGCCGTTGACGCAGGCGCTGCGGCAGCCAGCGCGGTGGGTGAAGTGAAATCTTGTCACGTAATCCCGCGTCCGCACAGCGACGTCGAAGCCATTTTACCGAAATCAGCCTGACTGGCAGATAAAGGAGCACAGCGTGAAGCAATCACTCGGATTACTTGAAGTTAGCGGTCTGGCGCTGGCTATCAGTTGCGCGGATGTTATGGCGAAAGCCGCTTCCATCACGCTGCTGGGTATGGAAAAAACCAATGGCTCTGGCTGGACGGTAATCAAAGTCGCTGGTGATGTGGCCTCTGTTCAGTCGGCCATCATCACTGGCGCCAACTTTGCGCAAACGCGTAACGGGCTGGTGGCACAAAAGGTCATTGCACGGCCTGCTGAGGGGATTCTGGCCTCTGCACCAACGCGTGCAGCCATCCCTGAAACGCCGCCTGTGTCGATAACAACAACGGAAAAACCGGTTCAGAGCATTGAGCACGTGCAGCCATTGCATGAAGAAACATCCGCCGCTTCCGAATTGACGGTGATTCAACTGGTGACCTGCAATCTTTGCCTTGACCCGGCGTGTCCACGCCAGAAAGGGGAACCACGCTCGCTGTGTATTCATAGCGGTCAGCGAGGGGAATAAACATGGATAAACAGTTAGTCGAAAATGTGGTCACTCAGGTTCTGGATGAGATGCGTGCGCGTCCCATCCCTCTGGGTATATCGAACCGACATATCCATCTTTCACCTGAGGATTTCGAGCGGTTATTTCCCGGTCAGACGGTGACGATTAAAAAAGCGTTGCTGCAACCCGGTTATTTTGCCGCTGAGCAAACTGTCACGCTGGTAGGACCAAAAGGGCAACTGAAAAATGTGCGCCTGCTTGGCCCGCTACGCGGCGCCAGCCAGGTCGAGATCTCACGTACGGATGCCCGTACGTTGGGTATCGCCGCCCCGCTACGCATGTCCGGCAATCTGGCGGGTACACCAGGGATCAGGCTGGTGAGTCCGTATGCGGAAATCGACTTACCCAACGGCGTCATCGTCGCACAACGGCACATTCATATGTCGCCGCTCGACGCCCTGGTCCTGCGCGTTTCCCATGGCGATAACGTCTGCGTTGCGATTGATGGCACCGGACGCCGGGTGATTTTTGACAATGTTGCCATCCGCGTGGCGCCGGGTTTGCTTCTCGAAATGCATATCGACACCGACGAAGCGAACGCTTGTGGCGCAGATGAATCCGGCGCTCGCGCTCGTCTGGTACCACGCGCATGAACAGCGAACAGTTGGCGCACATTGTCGAGCTGATCGTTGCCCGCCTGCAGGCCAGGCAGGGCAACACCATCACGCTGAGCCAGGAAGAACTGCGTCATGCTTCTGCAATGAAGTGTTTTCTGAACCATGATGCGCTCTGCCTGCAACAGACTGACATGTGTTTCTTACGTGCTCTGGCAGACGGCGACCAGGACAACACCGCCGTTGCGCACCTGCACGAAGCTCTGGCGCTGGGCATGCGCGTGAGCGTCGCGTTAAACAGCAAGCTACTGGTCTGCCTGCCCCTGAAAACGCTGGCAAAACTGCCCGTGGCGTTTATGGACGAGCAAGGAAGCTCGGTGGTTATCCATCAGGCAAACGTATTGAGTTACCGCGATGTCGCCAGTCTCAACGCATGCTGGCTTGCCATCTCACGTAAAACGGTCATCACGGCACTTGCCCGCGACGCGGTGATTTCGCAACACATACGACTCGTGAAGCAGGAGTAAAGCATGCATCTCGCAAGGGTAACTGGCTCGGTAGTCTCGACACAAAAATCGGCCTCGCTGGTCGGCAAAAAGTTGTTGCTGGTCCGACGCGTTACGGCGGAGGGCGAACTTCCCGTCAACCCATTACAGGGTGATGAAGTGGCCGTCGACTCCGTTGGTGCAGGTGTCGGCGAACTGGTTCTGCTCAGCAGCGGATCCAGTGCGAGGCATGTTTTTTCCGGCCCGAACGAAGCCATTGATTTGGCGGTGGTGGGCATTGTCGACACCCTGTCCCGCTAAGGAGGAATAATGGCTATTTATACCCGCACTGGCGACGCTGGCACGACGGCCCTGTTTAGCGGCCAGCGCGTCAGCAAAACCCATCCGCGCGTCGAGGCGTACGGCACGCTGGATGAACTCAATTCCCAGTTGAGCCTCTGCGCATGCGCCGTGCAAGCACCCACCAGCAAGCCCTTTCTGGAAGCGGTGCAGCTGCAGATTTTCTGGTTTAGCGCCGAACTGGCGAGCGAAAGCGAAACACCCTCGCCAAAACAGCGCTATGTCAGCGCCGAAGATATTGCAATGCTGGAACAGGCCATAGACAACGCGATGTCCCAGGTCGACAACGTCCACAGCTTTGTGTTGCCAGGCCGCTGCGAAGCCGCAGCCCGTTTGCATGTTGCCCGGACACTGGCTCGCAAAGCCGAGCGTCGCCTGGTGGAGTTAAGTGAACAGGTAAACGTCCGTCAGGTGCTGATGCGCTATATCAACCGCCTTTCCGACTGCTTGTACGCGCTGGCCCGCCTTGAAGACCATCTGGCGCACCAGGAAAAAGTCATTCACGAAGTCGCGACGCGTTATCGCGCTGCGGCGCAAGCCAAACCGGCGAAGGACACCCCCTTGTCACTTTCATTTCATGACCTTCATCAACTGGCCAAAGCTGCGATGACACGCGCTGGCGAGCTTAACGTGCCGGTGGTGATAAGCGTCGTGGACGCCCATGGCATCGGCATGCTGACCTGGCGCATGCCCGACGCGCTGCTGGTCAGTAGCGACCTGGCGCCGAAAAAAGCCTGGACGGCGGTCGCGATGAGATCGGCCACACACGAACTATCAGATGCAGTGCAACCAGGACACGCGCTGTATGGGCTAGAGGCGCACATGGAAGGGAAAGTTGTCACATTTGGCGGCGGTTTACCCATCTGGCGTGACGGCAACCTCATTGGTGGTCTTGGCATCAGCGGTGGTTCCGTTGAGCAAGACATGGACATTGCTCAGACCGCACTTGCGGCGATTAACACGGGAAAAAAATAATGAATACGACCGAACTTGAAACCCTTATTCGCACCATCCTGAGCGAACAACTGACACCTGCGCCAGCGAAGAAAGAGAGCGGCACACATGGCGTGTTCACCACGCCAGAGGAGGCTATCAACGCAGCGCACCAGGCCTTCCTGCGCTACCAACAGTGCCCCTTAAAAACCCGCAGCGCCATTATTTCTGGCATTCGCGCTGAGCTGGCTCCCTGTCTGGCCGACCTGGCAGAGGAGAGCGCCGCAGAAACCGGTATGGGCAACAAAGAAGACAAGTTTCTCAAAAACAAAGCCGCGCTTGAAAACACCCCGGGTATTGAAGATCTTACCACCAGCGCACTGACCGGTGACGGCGGCATGGTGTTATTCGAATATTCGCCGTTTGGCGTTATCGGCTCCGTTGCACCCAGCACGAACCCGACCGAAACCATCATCAATAACAGCATCAGTATGCTGGCAGCAGGCAATACCATTTATTTCAGCCCACATCCGGGTGCGAAAAAAGTTTCACTCAAGCTGATCCGCATGCTCGAAGATATCGCGTTTCGTCATACGGGTATTCGCAATCTGGTCGTCACCGTTGCCGAGCCCACTTTCGAAGCCACCCAGCAGATGATGGCGCATCCAAAAATCGCCCTGCTGGCGATTACCGGTGGCCCAGGTATTGTGCTGATGGGCCTTAAGAGCGGCAAGAAAGTGATCGGCGCAGGTGCCGGAAACCCACCCTGTATCGTCGATGAAACTGCCGATCTGGTAAAAGCAGCAGAAGACATCATCAATGGCGCATCCTTCGATTACAACCTGCCCTGTATCGCGGAAAAGAGCCTGATTGTGGTCGACTGTGTTGCAGACCGTCTGATGCAACAAATGCAGGCATTTGGCGCGTTGCGCATTATCGGTGCTGATATCGATAAACTGCGCGCCGTCTGTATCCAGGATGGAGTGGCCAACAAAAAACTGGTGGGTAAAAGCCCTGCGCAGATTCTGCAGGCCGCAGGTCTGAGCGTACCGCCGAAAGCCCCACGTCTTCTGATCGCCGAAGTACAAAGCAACGACCCGCTGGTCACCGCTGAGCAATTAATGCCCGTACTGCCTGTCGTTCGGGTTAACGACTTCGATGCTGCCCTCGCCCTTGCCCTCGTTGTTGAAGAAGGCTTGCACCATACGGCGGTAATGCACTCACAAAATGTCTCCCGCTTAAATCTGGCCGCGCGCAGTTTGCAGACCTCCATTTTTGTGAAAAACGGACCGTCCTATGCGGGGATTGGCGTCGGTGGTGAAGGCTTTACCACATTCACCATCGCCACACCAACCGGCGAAGGCACGACATCGGCAAAAACCTTTGCGCGTTCGCGCCGTTGCGTACTGACCAACGGCTTCTCCATTCGCTAACCGAGGTCGTTATGAAGAGATTTTCGCTGCAAACGCGACTCTACAGCGGAGCAGGAAGCCTTGAGGTGCTTAAGCCCTTTCGCAATAAGCACATATGGATTGTTTGCGATGGTTTTCTTGCCAGCTCACCGCTTATCGAACTGCTGCGCAAGGCAATCCCGGCAGACAATCGCGTCAGCGTCTTTAGCAACATTACACCGGATCCGACCATCGCCACGGTTGTGGAGGGCATAGCGCAGATGCATTCACTCCAGCCGCAGGTTGTTATTGGTTTCGGCGGCGGCTCCGCGCTGGATGCGGCAAAAGCGATCGTCTGGTTCAGCAAACAGCAGGGCGTCAATATTGAAACCTGTGTCGCTATTCCGACCACCAGCGGCACTGGCTCAGAGGTGACCAGCGCATGCGTGATAAGCGACCCGGATAAAGGCATCAAATACCCCTTATTCGATAATGCGCTCTATCCCGATATCGCCATTCTCGACCCGACGCTGGTTGTCAGCGTCCCCCCCGCTATCACGGCGAATACCGGTATGGATGTGCTGACCCATGCCCTTGAAGCCTATGTATCCCCCCGGGCCAGCGATTTTACCGATGCGCTGGCAGAAAAAGCAGCCCAACTGGTGTTCCAGTACCTGCCGACGGCGGTGCGTAAAGGCGATTGTCTGGCGACGCGTGGCAAAATGCACAATGCCGCCACTCTTGCCGGGATGGCATTCAGTCAGGCGGGGTTAGGCATTAATCACGCCATCGCCCATCAGCTTGGTGGGCAGTTTCACCTGCCACATGGACTGGCTAACGCCCTACTGCTGGGTGCGGTCATCCGCTTTAATGCAGGCGATAAACGCGCAGCAAAGCGTTATGCCCGGCTGGCAAAAGCCTGCCATTTTTGCCCGACTGGCGCGAATGACCTGGTTGCGATTAATTCACTGATTCGCCAGATAGAGCAGCTTCGGCAGCAGTGTGAGATGCCAACGCTTACAGCCACGCTGAAAGCAGACAAAGGCAAATTCCGTGAGCGGATCCCCGCCATGGTTCAGGCTGCACTGGCTGATGTCACGCTCAAAACCACACCTCGCCCTGCTGATGGCGATGACATTCGACATCTTCTGGAGGAATTGCTGTGAGCGAAGCGGCCCTTCTCCCGCCCCCCTGGGGCGAACTGACGCCGGCAACGGCTGAGACCGTTCGCCAGCGCGTTCGCGAAGCTGGCGTCGTTGGCGCTGGCGGCGCTGGTTTTCCAACCCATGTAAAACTACAGGCGCAGGTAGAGATTTTTCTGGTTAATGCCGCCGAATGCGAACCGATGCTGAAAGTAGATCAGCAATTGATGGCGCAACAGGCGGCACGACTGATACGCGGCATACTTTATGGCATGACAGCAACGGGTGCTACAGAGGGTATTATTGCGCTCAAAGAAAAATACCGCGCCGCCATTGCCGCACTTACCCCTCTGCTACCGGCGCAGATTCGGCTGCATATTCTGCCTGACGTTTACCCCGCCGGAGACGAGGTCATCACTATCTGGATGGCGACAGGGCGCCGTGTCGCACCAGCCGCGCTGCCAGTTAGTGTTGGAGTTGTCGTCAATAATGTGCAGACCGTCCTCAATATCGCACGTGCCGTGGAACAGCAATATCCCGTGACCCGCAGAACCCTGACGGTAAACGGTGCGGTAGGTCATCCCATGACCGTCACGGTTCCGCTGGGTATATCATTACGCGAAGTGTTGGAAATGGCGGGAGGCGCCACGCCAGACGATCCTGGTTTTATCAACGGTGGCCCGATGATGGGTGGGCTTTTGCCATCGCTGGATTCACCGGTGACGAAAACCACGGGTGGTCTGCTGGTACTACCGAAATCGCACTCGCTGATTCAACGCCGTTTGCAAGACGACCGTACCGTGCTGTCCATCGCCCGTACCGTCTGCGAACAGTGCCGGTTATGTACCGATCTCTGTCCAAGGCATTTGATCGGCCATGAATTGTCACCTCACCTGCTGGTGCGGGCCGTCAATTATCAAAATGTCGCTACCCCACAAACGCTGCTAAGCGCCCTGACCTGTTCTGAATGCAATGTCTGCGAGAGCGTTGCCTGCCCGGTGGGCATCTCGCCGATGCGGGTCAACCGTCTGCTGAAAGCTGAGTTACGCGCCAGTGGCGCTCGCTATAACGGGCCGCTGCGCGAGGCTGATGAGATGGCGCGCTATCGCCTGATCCCCGTCAAGCGTCTGGTGACCAAACTTGGCCTGGGCGACTGGTACCAGGATGCGCCGCTGGAAGCGTTCGATATTACCCCTTTACAGGTCGTCTTGCCGCTGCGCCAGCATATTGGTGCGCCAGCGATTCCCTGCGTAACAGAGGGTGAAACTGTCATCCGGGGGCAACGCATAGCCGACGTTCCCGAAGGTGCGCTGGGTGTTCCCCTTCATGCCAGTATCGACGGCATTATTGCGTCGGTCACAGATACAGCCATTACGGTTGCACGAGGATAACCATGTCACAGGCTATTGGAATACTTGAATTAACCAGCATCGCCAAAGGCATGGAATTGGGTGATGCCATGCTGAAAAGCGCCAATGTGACGCTTCTGGTCAGCAAAACACTCTGCCCCGGTAAATTTCTGATCATGGTGGGAGGCGATGTGGGCGCTGTCCAACAGGCTATTGCCGCCGGTGACAGCCAGGCCGGAGAGATGCTGGTCGACAGCCTGGTTCTCCCCAATATCCATGCCAGCGTCCTGCCTGCCATCAGCGGGCTTAATACCGTAGAACAACGCCAGGCCGTAGGTATCGTTGAAACCTGGAGCGTGGCCGCCTGCGTGAGCGCGGCAGATCGAGCGGTGAAAGCGTCGAATGTCACCCTGGTACGCGTCCATATGGCGTTCGGCATCGGCGGCAAATGCTATATGGTCGTGTCCGGCGATATCTCGGATGTGGAAAATGCCGTCGCCGTTGCCAGTGAAAGCGCTGGCGAAAAAGGGTTACTGGTGTACCGCTCGGTGATCCCACGTCCCCATGAAGCCATGTGGCGACAGATTGTGGAGGGGTAATGGAGACACAACGCAGTACTGAACGCATGATTCAGGAATATGTGCCCGGTAAGCAGGTCACCCTGGCCCATTTAATTGCCAACCCAGGCAAAGATCTCTACAAAAAGCTGGGGTTAAGCGAGACGGCTTCGGCCATTGGTATTCTGACGATTACCCCCAGCGAAGCCTCGATCATTGCCTGCGATATTGCGACCAAATCCGGGGCGGTAGAAATTGGGTTTATCGATCGTTTCACGGGCGCTGTGGTCCTCACGGGGGATGTCTCTTCGGTGGAATATGCACTACGCCAGGTGACGCGTTCGCTCGGTGAAATGCTGCATTTTACGACCTGTCAGGTCACAAGGACCTGACATGATGAAACGAATGATGTTAATTGGTCCAAGCCAGTGCGGTAAGACATCGCTGACACAGCGCTTGCGCGGTGAGGCAATGCGCTATCAAAAAACGCAGGCGATCGTCTGGTCGCCAGAGACCATCGATACACCAGGAGAATATCTCGAAAATCGATGCCTCTACAGCGCCTTGCTCACCAGTGCCTGTGAAGCCGATGTGGTGGCGCTGGTACTGAATGCCGACGCCGAATGGTGCCCTTTTTCACCCGGATTTACCTTGCCGATGAACCGCCAGACCATTGGCATCATCACCAAAGCCGACCTCGTAGCAGAACATCAGACTGCGCATATTGGCGAATGGTTACGGCAGTCCGGCGCAGAACACCTTTTTATCACCAGCGCGCACACCGGTCAGGGTATCGCTGAGGTCATCGCTTTTCTTCAACCCCAGGAGCACGCATGTCTCGTACAATAATGGCGATCAACGCCGGTAGTTCATCGCTTAAATTTCAGCTTCTCCTCATGCCTGCTGGCACGCTTCTCTGCCAGGGTCTGATCGAACGTATCGGACTTTCCGATGCCATTTTTACCCTCAGACAGGGGGAACAAAAATGGCAGGAAACGCGCGCCATTGCAGACCACAAAGAGGCCGCGGCATTACTGCTGGAAAAATTGCTTTCCCATCATATTATCCCCTCATTATCGGCAATAGACGGCGTGGGGCATCGCGTCGCACACGGTGGGGAAACATTCAAAGACTCCGCGTTGATTACCAATGACGCACTGGCAGAAATCGAACGCCTTGCGGAACTGGCACCGTTACACAACCCGGTTAACGCGGCAGGTATTCGCATTTTTCGCAAAGCGCTGCCACATGCCCCGGCGGTTGCCGTGTTTGACACTGCATTTCATCAGACGCTGGAACAAAGTGCGTTCATCTACCCTCTGCCTTGGCGCTATTACGCGGAACTCGGAATTCGCCGCTATGGGTTCCATGGCACCAGCCATAAATTTGTCAGCCAGCAATTAGCCGAAAAACTGGGCGTCCCCTTAAGCGCATTGCGGGTTATCTCCTGCCATTTAGGCAATGGCAGCAGTCTGTGCGCGATCAAAGGTGGTCGCTCTGTTAATACCTCTATGGGATTCACACCACAGTCAGGGGTAATGATGGGTACGCGAAGCGGGGATATCGACCCCTCGATTTTGCCCTGGGTGGCATTAAAAGAAGACAGGTCGCCGCAACAACTTAACGCTCTGCTCAATAACGAATCGGGTCTGCTCGGGATTTCTGGGGTATCGAACGATTTTCGCGATGTCGAGCAAGCATCTATTGCAGGCAATGCGCGCGCAACACTAGCGCTCACTCTGTTTGCTGAACGTATCCGCGCCACTATCGGCAGTTATGTAATGCAGCTCGGTGGTCTGGATGTCCTGCTGTTTACCGGCGGTATTGGCGAAAACTCCGCTCGAGCCAGAGAGGCCATCTGCCACAACCTGCATTTCCTGGGGCTGGGCATTGATGCCGAGAAAAACGGCCGCAACGCCACGTTTATCCAGACTGACCATTCGGTAGTGAAAGTTGCCGTGATCAATACCAATGAAGAACTGATGATTGCCCGTGATGTAATGCGCATCGGGTTACCGGAATATGCGGAGGCAGAAGCATGACAGGTAAAGTCTGGCTGGTGGGCGCAGGCCCGGGCGACCCGGGTCTGATGACCGTAAAAGGATTAAACTGCCTGCGTGAAGCTCAGGCCGTTGTTTTCGACAGGTTGGTTAACCCTATCCTGTTACAGGAAGCCCCGGCAGGTTGTGAATTGCACGATGTGGGCAAAGAGGCGAACCGCCACCCTATCCCGCAACCGAAAATCAATCAGATCCTCATCGATTGCGCACGCAGAGGGCTCAGAGTTGTGCGCTTAAAAGGCGGTGACCCGTTTGTTTTTGGTCGCGGGAGCGAAGAGGCGCAAGCGTTACGGGAGTGTGGTATCGAATGCGACGTCGTGCCAGGCATCACCTCTGCCATTGGCGGGCTTGCAGCGGCGGGCATCCCGGTAACGCACCGGGATTTTGCCTCCAGTTTTCATGTCGTGACCGGGCATTTACAGGATGGTAAAGAACCTCAGGACTGGGGGAAACTGGCGGTTCTGCCTGGGACGCTGGTGATTCTGATGGGGATGTCGCAGATACAGACAATCTGTGCCGCTTTGATATGTGCAGGTAAACCAGCCGATACGCCTGCGGCTGTGGTGATGCGTGCCAGCACACCGGAACAGAAAGTTCTCTGTGCCCCGCTCTCTGCGCTCGCTCAAGAGAGCGAGGACGCCGGATTTCACGCCCCCGCGCTCATTGTGATTGGCAGTGTGGTGTCATTACGTGAAATTCTGGCGTTCAGCGGATCGGCGTGACACTATCCCGACGTTACGAACCACAATGAGAGGTTGAACTTGGCGCTGGCACAGTGTCCCGCATCCTGCGGCGAAATCATTCAGGGATGGATCCTGGGCAGTGAAAAGCTGGTTTCCTGCCCGGTCGACTGGTACAGCGAGGTTGAAATTACAACCGGTACGCCTTTGCCTGCTGAACGCCCCCTGGTACGGGCGATGGTAAAACAGGTGCTGGCACACTGGCAGCTACCGGCGTCATTAAGCAATGAAATCCGCATTGACTGCCGCTCGACCATTCCCGTTGCCAAAGGGATGGCGAGCAGTACTGCGGATATTGCAGCCACGGCAGTTGCCGCATCTCGTCATCTTGGGTTTACGCTTGATGACGTGACCCTCTCCCGGCTTTGCGTGGCGCTGGAACCCACCGACAGTACCGTTTTTCGTGCGTTGACCTTGTTTGATCACAACACTGCACAAACGCGAATCTCCTGTGAGCATGTCCCCGCGCTCGACGTTTTATTACTGGAAAGCCCGCTAACGCTTCGTACAGAAGATTATCATCGCCTGCCGCGTCGTACTGCGCTGATGACCAGTGCTGACACTCTAGACAGCGCCTGGCGCAAAGTAGAGCACGCCTGCCTGACAAACGATCCTGCACTACTGGGCGAAGCGGCGACGCAAAGCGCTGTGGCAAGCCAGACGCTGTTGCCAAAACCCGGGTTTACTTCGCTGATGGGCATTGTCGAGCAGTGCGATTTGTACGGGCTGAATGTCGCCCATAGCGGTAGCGTTGTGGGACTATTTCTGGACAGGGAACGTCATGATCTGGCAAAAGTGCGCGCGTTGCTCAGTAAGCCTGCATTGCGAGAGCACTGGCCGCAACAGCATCTGTTGCGCATGGTGGAAGGCGGGGTAAGAGAACGGTGAGAGAGAACCTCTCACCGTCAGAGGATTACTCTGCTTTCGGCTCAACGGGTTTCTGTTCACCCATTGTTTTCAGTTTCTTGGAGATCTCACGGCGTTCTTTAGAGATCTCGGCGTTTTTGATGATGTAATCATCCACGCGGTCTTCGTAATCGCTTTTCATGCTGGCGATGATGCCCTGGATAGCTTCAACGCTCATACCCGGCTTGATATAGTCGCTCAGGTTGTCCAGCAGCAGTACACGTTTCTGGTTATCACGGATCTTTTTCTCAACATCCTGGATTTCGCGCTGCAGTTTATTCTTACGACGGAACAGACGAACAAACTCCAGAACGTCCTGGAATGAAGGCTTACTTGTTTCCATTTTGATACCCCTGCTAATGTGAGATTCGGATTCGTTAAAGCAACCGCCTAAGACCTTACTTTTAGCTGTTGCTGATGACAATGATTTTATCCTTTTCTCTATCATAACCCCAAATCGGGCTGAATCGAAACAGCCGGACTGTTTTTCCGAATTGTGTGAGGCTTATTTGCGCAGCGCCCGACACATTAAATGGGACATCAGCTCCAGTTGCCGCGCCAGTTCCATGCTCAGCCATACATAGCCGTGAATCGAATTCTCCGCCAGGGCATCGCCCTGATGTTCGCGTAACAGGTCACGTAATTCGGCGACAATCTCTGTCAGCTTTTCAGTATTGGCCAGAATCGGCTGCGGATTTCCTTCATAGAGCGCGTGGGCGATGGTCAACAGCGTCTGCTGCGTCATTTGCTGCGTTTCACGCAACGTACTGGCATTGAGCATAACGAAGTGGCTCGAACGGGAAGCCCAGTGCGCATTCATTTGTAGCTCCAGCACACACACCATATTGCGGCTTACGGTCTGGATAGCTTCAAAAATGGCTTTCTGAATATGCGTCTCTTTGCTGGCGGGAGTAATCAGGCCACGCATCTTCACCACGTCATTGAGAATTTTTTGCAGATGCTTGTCCAGACGCGGACGTTCAACAAGGTTACGCGAAAAACCGGCCTGATAGACCCGGTTAAAGGCCGTAACGTAGTTCGCCATTTGAATGCGCCAGTGCAGGAAGGCTCGCTGCGGCCAGATACCGGTGAACAGCATTGCCAGCAAAGAGCCCAGAATGACGTCACCGCTTCGCCACAACGCCGTATTCATATCCCCGGCCGGTGCGCCAACCACAACCGACAGCGTGATACCGATAAGTAATGCCTGATAGGGTTTTTTACCCAGCGCCAGCCAGCCACAGAGGAACATGGCCCCCGCACACCAGATGACCATCAGCGGAAGGGAGATCAGCTCAAGCTTAAGAGCAACAAGGCCCAGCGCGGAGCCGCAGATTGTGCCGCCAATACGCTCAAAGGCCCGGGGAACCACATTTCCCCAGAACGAAATCGGCCCCATGATCACCACCAGAGTGATGAGTGGCCAGGTGCCCTCGGGGACATTGAGCAGACGAACCAACAAAAAGGTCAGAATGAATGCCAGCGCAATACGTACGCCGTGAACCACGCGATAATGTCGGTAAAGACGGATCTCAAAAGGACTGAGTGATTTGTCGGGACGCACACCCGCTCTCCAGTCAAAAAACAACGAAGGCGCAATTGTAGCGATCTTTCTGCGGCAAAGGTCACTGTTTAGAACAAAAAAAGGTTCACTGGTTAAAATCTAAACAAGCCATTTACCAGCGAACCTCATTAAAAGATTGTGCGATCAGAGAACTTTCGGTTCTACGGGAATATACATATCGATTTCCCAGTAGCCATCTTCCTGTGCTGAATTCAGATAGACCTCAAAGCAGGGACGTAAAGCAATCTGGTACTGCTCGTCAGCCATCAATTCATCAAAAAAAGCATTCCACGCCTGTTCGAACTCTTCATTATATACGCGCGCACGCGCCACTGCGTTCAGGCCCGCCGGTATCTCCGTACGCATCACCCCTTCACTGTTTTCGGGAATGACGAAATCAGCCGGAACCGAAACAACCACATCAGCACGCAGTTTTTCCGGAGGCACTTCATCGGGATTGTCATAGTAAACCGTGATCCATTCCTGTGTCTGGACCTGTTTACCATGAACCCACATTGCTAATTGCTCGAAGCCTTTTTTAACGGTGACATCCCAGGGGCCGACCAGATGAAACCCGGCGATAGTGCGTTTATCAACCTGCTTTACGGTGTATGCCATGTTACCCTCCTTATTACTGTTCATTTGTACAGTATAGTAGAATCATGGAAACCCGGAACCTTTGAAAGATGAATTATGTGAGCGGACTCGCGTCACGGCCAGTCCGCATCAACATCAGGCCTTGTGATGCAGATAGTCGCTCAAACGCGAGAACCAGCCGCCTTTACCGACACTGTCCAGCGTCACCAGTGGCAAGTGCGCGACCACTTTGTCACGGTCATAAAGCTGAATTTCACCTACACGCTGATGTGCGGCAAGCGGCGCTTCCAGGCTTTTATTGTCCATGACGTAACGTGCCTTAATATTGGGCAGTTCCGCTTTCGGTAGCGCCAGCCAGAAGTCCTGATCGGTACCGACCGTCATCTGCTCTTTGTCACCGTACCAGATACGCTCACTGCCGACTTTTTTGCCCTTTTGCAAAATCTGCACGGTATCGAAGTTTTGCTGGCCCCAGTGCAGCAGCTTGCGCGCCTGATCTTCACGTCCTTTCGGGCTTTCTGCCCCCATCACTACGGCAATCAGGCGGCGCTGCCCATCAACGCTTGATGCTATCAGGTTAAAACCGGCACCCGAGGTATGCCCGGTTTTTAGACCATCGACTTTCAACGATGAATCCCACAACAACCCATTACGGTTCTGTTGGGTGATACCGTTCCAGGTCAGGCTTTTCTCACTGTACATATGATAAAAATCCGGCTCGCCGCTGATGATGGCACGGGAAAGCACCGCCAGATCATAGGCCGAACTGTGCTGGCCGGGTGCGTCCAGGCCATGTACGGTTTCAAAGTGGGTATCACGCAAATTTAGCTTTTGTACATAATCATTCATCATGCTGACAAACTGCGGCTGGCTTCCCGCCACATAATCGGCCAGCGCTACACAGGCATCGTTGCCCGAATCGACAATCAGCCCGCGGCTCAGGTCACGCACCGTTACGCGATCCCCGGCTTTCAGAAACATTAATGAAGAACCGTCAAAGACAGGATTACCCCGCGCCCAGGCATCTTTGCCGACCGTCACCACATCGCTGGCGCTGATACGGTGGCTATCGATAGCACGATCCACAACATAGCCAGTCATCAGCTTGGTCAGGCTGGCCGGATTACGCTGCTGATGTTCATTGCCTGCAGTGAGGATCTGCCCGGTGGTGTAATCCATTAAGACCCATGAGCCTGCCTGAATTTGCGGCGGCTGGGGAGAAATCGGCATATCATCTGCCAACGCGCAATGGATCGTCGCGGACAAAAGAGAGAAGGCAAAAAACAAACGGCATTTCAAAGAAATATCCTCATTTACGTCAAATTAGCCGTTCTTTTTACGCAACTTAATATGTCGATACTGGGACAAATTGCAAACAAATGTGACGAGAGTCATTTTTTTACGGCACGAATCTCTTCGGTTATGGCGCTCTACCGCGGGTTTTCCTTCGGAAGATGCGACGCAATGGTTTACCATAGGCAGGTTATTGATCAACAGGATGAGCTCAGGTGTCTGATTCAACGGCAACGCCCACATTTCTTTTCCATGACTACGAAACGTTCGGTACCAGCCCTTCGCTGGATCGCCCTGCACAGTTTGCCGCGATTCGTACCGACGCCGATTTCAACATCATTGGCGAGCCAGAAGTCTTTTACTGCAAACCGGCAGATGACTATTTGCCTCAGCCAGAGGCGGTGCTGATTACCGGCATTACGCCGCAACACGCCAAAGCGAACGGCGTTAATGAAGCTGACTTTGCCCGCCGCATCCATGATTTATTCACCGTGCCAAAAACCTGCGTGCTCGGTTATAACAATGTCCGCTTCGACGACGAAGTGACGCGTAATATTTTCTATCGCAACTTTTACGACCCCTATGCCTGGAGCTGGCAAAACAACAACTCGCGCTGGGATTTGCTCGATGTGATGCGCGCCTGCTATGCCCTGCGCCCGGACGGCATCAACTGGCCGGAGAATGATGATGGGTTGCCGAGTTTCCGCCTTGAGCATTTGACGAAAGCGAACGGTATTGAGCACAGCAATGCCCACGATGCGATGGCCGACGTTTACGCGACTATCGCCATGGCTCAACTGGTGAAAACCCACCAGCCGAGGCTGTTTGATTATCTGCTGAGCCATCGAAATAAACATAAACTGGCGGCCTTGATTGATGTCCCGCAGATGACGCCGCTGGTGCATGTTTCCGGCATGTTTGGCGCCTGGCGTGGCAATACCAGTTGGGTGGCCCCGCTGGCCTGGCATCCGGAAAACCGCAATGCCGTGATCATGGTGGATCTCGCAGGTGATATGTCACCGTTGCTGGAACTCGATGCTGACGCGCTGCGCGAGCGCTTGTATACGGCGAAAGCCGAGTTAAGTGACAACGCCGCCGTGCCGGTGAAGTTGGTGCATCTGAATAAGTGTCCTATCCTGGCTCAGGCGAAAACACTGCGTCCTCAGGATGCTGAACGACTGGGGATTGACCGTAAGCAGTGCCTGGATAACCTGAACGTTCTGCGCAATAACCCACAGGTGCGCGAAAAAGTACTGGCTATCTTTGCCGAAGCCGAGCCTTTCGTTCCGTCGGAGAATGTGGACGCGCAGCTGTATAACGGCTTTTTCAGCGACGCAGACCGTGCGGCAATGAACATTCTGCTGGAAACTGAGCCGCGTAATCTCCCGGCGCTGGATATCACCTTTGTCGATAAGCGAATCGAGAAACTGTTGTTCAACTACCGGGCACGCAACTTCCCCGGCACCCTCGATGATGACGAACAGCAGCGCTGGCTGGAGCACCGCCGTCAGGTGTTTACACCTGAGTTTTTGCAGGCCTACGCCGATGAGCTACAGATGCTGTACCAGCAGTATGCCGAGGATAAAGCGAAGCTGACACTGCTGAAATCACTCTGGCAGTATGCTCAGGAGATAGTGTAGTCGTCGAATAACAGGCAAAAAAAAACCGGAGGCCATAGCCTCCGGTTTGTTATTCAGTCATGACTTACTGAGCGATATCTTCATACTGCGGTACCGGGTTGCGGAAGCTTTTCGTCACGCATGCCAGGTAAACCAGACCGATACCTCCCCAGATCAGACCCAGAATCATTGAGCTCTGCTCCAGGTTAATCCACAGCGCGCCTACGGTGAGCGCGCCACAGACCGGCAGTACCAGATAATTGAAGTGCTCTTTCAGCGTTTTGTTACGCTTTTCACGGATCCAGAACTGCGAAATCACTGACAGGTTAACGAAGGTAAACGCCACCAGCGCACCGAAGTTAATCAACGCAGTCGCTGTTACCAGATCGAATTTAATCGCCAGCAGCGCAATCGCGCCAACCAGCAGTACGTTCCATGCCGGCGTACGCCACTTCGGATGAACATAACCGAAGAAACGGGTCGGGAAGACGCCATCACGGCCCATCACATACATCAGACGCGAAACGCCCGCATGTGCCGCCATACCGGAAGCCAGAACGGTGACGCTGGAGAAAATCAGCACGCCCCACTGGAAGGTTTTACCCGCCACATACAGCATGATTTCCGGCTGAGACGCATCCGGATCTTTAAAGCGCGAGATATCCGGGAAGTACAGTTGCAGGAAATAAGAGGCAACGATAAACACCAGGCCGCCAATCAATGCCGTGAGGAAGATGGCCTTCGGAATAACGCGCTCAGCGTCTTTGGTCTCTTCTGACAGAGAAGAGATGCCGTCAAAGCCGAGGAACGAGAAGCACAGGATAGTCGCGCCGGTAATCATCGGCACAACGTGGGCGCCTTCAGACCAGAATGGACGCGTGCTGGTCAGCGTACCTGCGCCTTCACCGTGAGAGACACCGTAAATGATCAAACCAACGATAACGGCGACAATGCCCATCTGCAGAATAACAATCAGGGTATTGAAGTTCGCCACGGTCTTGATGCTACGCAGGTTAGAGATGGTCATGAAGGCCACCAGCGCAACAACAAAGATCCACGATGGAACAGAAGGCACCAGCGCTTCAAAATAGATTTTCGCCAGCAGGATGTTGATCATCGGCATGAACAGATAGTCCAGTAGCGAAGACCACCCCACCATAAAGCCAACCGCCGGGCTAATGGATTTCTGGGCGTAGGTATATGCGGATCCCGCAGACGGGAAACGGCGAACCAGTTTACCGTAGCTCAGCGCCGTAAAGAGAATGGCGACCAGCGCAAAGGCATATGCCGTCGCAACATGGCCGTCGGTCAAGCCAGAGACGATACCAAACGTATCGAACAGCGTCATAGGCTGCATATAGGCGAGGCCCATCATAACAACCGGAATTAACGTAAGTGTTTTACGTAATTCCACGCGAGAGGTCTTTGGAGTAGCGTTATGCGACATAGTTATCCCCTTTTACGGTGAACGCCAGCGCGTAAGCAAAAGATTGCCCCATTTCTTTATATTCCTCAGCGACAACGACTGTCGGTTTTTAGTAAATATCTATCCGGTACGAAGCACGGCCTCTTGGATTGAATGACGTTTCTATAGTGCAAAAAAAATAACCGACGTCTTATTAACGTCGGTTAGTTTCAATTTTTTTGCAGCGACATATTTTGCACCAAAGTGAGGCGTTTTGACAAGCCTGTGCGATGGTGCTCACAAAGCCGTAACACCTAACTTACTGAATTTAAATAATTCAGATTGAATTTGGGTAAATTAATAGCACTTTTTGCTAAAAGATAATCGCACTGTTTCGGCTAAATCGCGATTTTCCGCTCTCTCAGTGCATTAACCTGTTTAAAATCAGTCCAGTGGCATGGTCATCGGATTCGGATATTCATACTCAAATCCCAGTTCGTGGCATATGCGGTTGCCATCAACCACTTTTCCCTTCTCGCCGGGCGCAGAGTCGAGGAATTGTGGCTCAGGTAAACCAAGCTTGCGTGCCATGGCCGGGTAAAACTGCGCTCGCGCCGGGTGCTCAGGAGCGCATAAATTATAGATATGCCCGCCCTTCGGCGCCAAAAGCAACAGCGTGATGGCCGATATGACATCTTCCAGATGGACAAGGTTTACCCCCTGTTGACCGTCTGGCGCCGTTTTTCCGGCAAAAAAACGTCCCGGATGACGGGCTGGTCCCACCAGCCCTGCCAGGCGCAGAATATCCACGGATGTTCCCGGCAAATTGTGTAGCCAGTCCTCAAGCTCTTTCAGTACGCGTCCGCTCGCCGTTGACGGATTGCGCGGCGAGTTTTCCTTTACTGTGCCATGGGTGTCGCCATATACCGAAGTGGAGCTGGTAAAAATGATGCGTGGAATGTGATAGGCCAGCGCGCTATCAACAATCTCTTGCATCGCTTGCAGGTAAAAAGCCTCGCCGGGGCCACTGCGTCTGGCAGGCAAAGTGATAACCAGCGCGTCAACATTCATTAATGCATCCAGATCGTCTGGCTCGCAGAACAGGTCCGGTTCAAGTTTCAGCACGTAGCTTTCAATGCCGCACATACGAGCCGCCTCCACGCCATCCTGAGTGGTTTTGCTGCCGGTGACCTGCCAGCCGCGTGCCGTTAATGACAGTGCCAGCGGCATGCCCAACCATCCTAATCCGACAATTGCGACCTTTTTCATGCGTCTCTCCCGACATTTCGCAGATTCCATTTTAAGGCTACGCCAGCCCGATGAAACTGACAATTCATACAACGAATATGAAATGATTTAATGATTAAAAAAAGCCCTTGCCTTTGATGGTGAAAGTGGTTTAGGTTAAACGACATCAAATGAATAAACATTCATCGAGAATTTTATGACAGGCGTTCAATTTAAACTTCACCATCATCACCATCATCCTGACTAGTCTTTCAGGCGATGTGTGCTGGAAGACGTTTGGATCTTCCAGTGGTGCATGAACGCAAGAGAAAGCCCCCGGAAGATAATCTTCCGGGGGCTTTTTTTTTGGACCAAATTCAGCAGGATAATGAGGAAAACAGAATGTTAGACAATACCCGTTTGCGCATAGCTATTCAGAAATCAGGCCGCCTGAGCGATGACTCACGCGAATTACTGGCCCGCTGCGGCATTAAAATCAACCTGCATACACAGCGTCTGATTGCCCTGGCCGAAAATATGCCAATTGATATTCTGCGCGTGCGTGACGACGACATTCCGGGGCTGGTCATGGATGGCGTGGTCGACCTGGGTATTGTGGGTGAAAACGTCCTGGAAGAAGAGCTGTTGACCCGCCGCGCACAGGGCGAGGATCCGCGTTACTTTACCCTGCGCCGTCTTGATTTCGGAAGCTGCCGCCTGTCACTGGCAACCAACGCCGACGAAGAGTGGAAAGGCCCGGCCTCACTTGATGGTAAACGTATTGCCACCTCTTACCCACACCTGCTCAAACGCTATCTCGACCAGAAAGGCGTCGCCTTCAAATCCTGCCTGCTGAACGGTTCTGTTGAGGTTGCCCCACGCGCCGGTCTGGCGGATGCCATCTGCGACCTGGTATCCACCGGTGCTACTCTGGAGGCGAATGGTCTGCGCGAAGTGGAAGTGATTTATCGCTCTAAAGCCTGTCTGATTCAACGCGACGGCGATCTGCTGGATGGCAAACAAGAGCTGGTCGATAAATTACTGACCCGTATTCAGGGCGTGATTCAGGCACGTGAATCAAAATACATCATGATGCACGCGCCGACCGAGCGTCTGGATGAAGTGATTTCTCTGCTGCCGGGCGCCGAACGTCCAACCATTCTGCCGCTGGCAGGCGATCAGCAGCGTGTCGCGATGCATATGGTGAGCAGCGAAACCCTGTTCTGGGAAACCATGGAAAAACTCAAAGCGCTGGGGGCCAGTTCTATTCTGGTGCTGCCAATCGAGAAGATGATGGAGTAATCCACCTTACGATTCGCCCGGTAGCGCTATGCCTGCCGGGCCTGGACACCCGGGCCGGATAAGCGAACGCGCCACCCTGCCTATAAAGGAAAACGATTATGAGCTTTAACACAATCATCGACTGGAACAGCTGCAGCCCGCAGCAGCAAAGCGAGCTGCTGATGCGCCCGGCGATCTCGGCCTCAGAAAGTATCACCCGCACCGTTGTGGAGATCCTCGACAACGTGAAAAGTAATGGCGATAACGCCCTGCGCGAATACAGTGCCAAATTTGATAAAACCGACGTTACTGCGCTGAAAGTCACCGCGCAGGAAATTGCCGAGGCCAGCGCCCGTCTCGGTGACGACATCAAACAGGCGATGGCCGTGGCGGTGAAAAATATCGACACCTTCCACCTCGCACAGAAACTGCAAACGGTTGATGTCGAAACTCTGCCGGGCGTGCGGTGCCAGCAGGTGACCCGCCCTATCGCCTCCGTTGGGCTGTATATCCCCGGCGGTTCCGCGCCGCTGTTTTCTACCGTGCTGATGCTGGCCACGCCGGCACGCATTGCGGGCTGCAAAAAAGTGGTGCTCTGCTCCCCTCCCCCTATTGCGGATGAAATTCTCTATGCGGCGCAACTCTGCGGTGTACAGGAAGTCTTTAAAGTGGGGGGCGCGCAAGCGATTGCGGCTCTGGCATTTGGCACGGAATCCGTGCCTAAAGTCGATAAAATCTTCGGACCCGGCAACGCCTTCGTGACCGAAGCCAAACGTCAGGTGAGCCAGCGTCTGGATGGCGCCGCTATCGATATGCCGGCAGGCCCGTCAGAAGTGCTGGTCATTGCCGACAGCGGCGCCACGCCGGATTTCGTCGCCTCCGATCTCCTGTCGCAGGCGGAACACGGCCCGGACTCGCAGGTGATCCTGCTGACGCCAGATGCCGACATGGCCCGCGCCGTTGCGCAGGCTGTGGAACGTCAGCTGGAAGACCTGCCCCGCGCGGAAACGGCACGTAAGGCTCTCTCTGCCAGCCGCCTGATTGTGGCCAAAGACCTGGCGCAATGCGTACAAATCTCTAACCAGTACGGCCCGGAACACTTGATTATTCAGACCCGAAGCGCACGCGATCTGGTGGATGATATCACCAGCGCCGGTTCGGTCTTTTTGGGCGACTGGTCGCCGGAGTCCGCAGGTGATTATGCCTCAGGCACCAACCACGTCCTGCCGACGTACGGTTATACCGCCACCTGCTCCAGCCTGGGGCTGGCCGATTTCCAGAAACGGATGACCGTTCAGGAGTTATCGCGCGAAGGCTTCGCGTCTCTCGCTTCTACTATTGAAACGCTGGCGGCCGCTGAACTGCTCACCGCCCACAAAAATGCCGTCACCCTGCGTGTTAACGCCCTTAAGGAGCAAGCATGAGTATTGAGGAACTGGCTCGCGCCAACGTACGTGCCCTGACCCCGTATCAGTCTGCCCGTCGTCTTGGCGGTAAGGGCGATGTCTGGCTGAACGCCAACGAATTCCCGACGGCGGTGAAGTTTAATTTCACTCAGCAAACGCTGAACCGCTACCCGGAATGTCAGCCGAAAGCGGTCATCGAAGGGTATGCGCAGTACGCCGGGCTTAAGCCGGAACAAGTGCTGGTGAGTCGCGGCGCTGATGAAGGTATTGAACTCCTTATCCGCGCGTTCTGCGAGCCAGGTAAAGACGCTATTCTGTTCTGCCCGCCGACCTACGGTATGTATAGCGTCAGCGCAGAGACGTTTGGCGTGGAATACCGCACGGCCCTTACGCTAGAGGGCTGGCAACTGGATCTGCAAAACATTGCCGACCAGCTTGAGAACGTCAAACTGGTGTATGTGTGCAGCCCGAATAACCCCACCGGACAAATCATCAATCCGCAGGACATTCGCGCCGTGCTGGAGATGACGCGCGGCAAAGCGCTCGTGGTAGCCGACGAAGCGTATATCGAATTTTGCCCTCAGGCGACGCTGGCGGGCTGGCTTGAAGAGTATCCGCACCTGGTGATATTGCGCACGCTGTCGAAAGCCTTTGCGCTGGCAGGCCTGCGCTGTGGCTTCACTCTGGCGAATGAAGAGGTGATCAACCTGCTGATGAAAGTGATCGCCCCCTACCCACTCTCTACGCCCGTGGCCGATATCGCAGCCCAGGCCCTGACCCCGCAGGGGATTGTGGCGATGCGTGAGCGTGTCGCGCAAATCGTGGCCGAGCGCGAGTATCTGTCAACAGCACTTCGCGACATTCCCTGCGTGGAGACGGTGTTTGATTCAGAGACCAACTACATTCTGGTACGCTTCAAAGCCTCCAGCACTGTCTTTAAATCTCTGTGGGATCAGGGCATTATCCTGCGTGACCAAAATAAACAACCGACCTTGAGCGGCTGCCTGCGTATCACTATCGGCACCCGCGAAGAGAGCCAGCGCGTCATCGACGCTTTACGTGCGGAGTCTGTATGAGCCAGAAGTACCTTTTTATTGACCGTGATGGAACCCTGATTTCCGAGCCGCCATCTGATTATCAGGTCGATCGTTTTGACAAGCTAGCCTTTGAACCGGACGCGATTCCGGTTCTGCTCGCGCTACAAAAGGCAGGCTTCAAACTGGTGATGATCACTAATCAGGACGGTCTGGGCACCAGCAGCTTCCCGCAGGCCGATTTTGACGGCCCGCATAATCTGATGATGCAGATTTTCACCTCGCAAGGCGTAGTGTTTGAAGAGGTGCTGATTTGCCCGCACTTCCCGGGCGATGAGTGTGAGTGCCGCAAACCGAAAGTGAAAATGGTGGAACGCTGGCTGGTTGAGCAAGCGCTGGATAAAGCGAACAGCTATGTTATTGGCGATCGCGCAACGGATATTGAGCTGGCGACCAACATGGGCATTGCCGGGCTGCGTTACAACCGCGAAACCCTGAACTGGGCAGCCATTGGCGAGCAGTTAACCAAACGCGATCGTTACGCCCACGTTGAGCGCAAAACCAAAGAGACGCAGATTGACGTCAAAGTGTGGCTGGATCGCGAAGGCGGCAGCAAAATCCGCACCGGCGTGGGCTTTTTCGATCATATGCTCGATCAAATTGCCACCCACGGCGGCTTCCGCATGGAAATCGACGTCAAAGGCGATCTCTACATTGACGATCACCATACGGTAGAAGATACCGGTCTGGCGTTAGGCGAGGCGCTGAAACTGGCGCTGGGCGACAAACGCGGTATCAATCGTTTTGGTTTTGTGCTGCCGATGGACGAATGTCTGGCACGCTGCGCGTTGGATATTTCCGGGCGTCCGCACCTGGAATATAAAGCAGAGTTTACCTATCAGCGCGTGGGCGATTTGAGCACCGAGATGGTTGAGCACTTCTTTAGCTCTCTTTCTTACACCATGGGAGTCACGCTGCATTTGAAAACCAAAGGCAAAAACGATCACCACCGCGTGGAGAGCCTGTTCAAAGTCTTTGGTCGTACACTGCGCCAGGCCATTCGCGTCGAAGGCGATACCCTTCCCTCCTCGAAAGGAGTGTTGTGATGAATGTCGTTATCCTGGATACCGGCTGCGCTAACCTCAACTCCGTGAAATCGGCCATTTCGCGCCACGGCTATGAGCCGCTGGTGAGCCGCGATCCGGACGTGGTGCTGCGCGCCGACAAACTCTTTCTGCCAGGCGTTGGCACTGCCCAGGCCGCGATGGATCAACTGCAAGAACGCGACCTGATTGAACTGATCAAAGCCTGCACCCAGCCGGTGCTGGGCATCTGCCTGGGTATGCAGTTACTGGGGCGTTTCAGCGAAGAGAACAAGGGCGTGGATTTACTGGGCATCATCGACCAGGACGTGCCGAAAATGGAAGATGTCGGTTTGCCGCTGCCGCACATGGGATGGAACCGTGTCTATCCGAAAGCAGGCAACCGCCTGTTTCAGGGGATAGATGACGGCGCGTACTTCTATTTTGTTCATAGCTACGCCATGCCGGTTAACCCTTACACCATCGCCCAGTGTCAGTACGGCACGCCGTTTACGGCTGCGGTGCAAAAAGACAATTTCTATGGCGTGCAATTCCATCCGGAACGTTCAGGCCGCGCGGGTGCACAACTGCTGAAAAACTTTCTGGAGATGTGATGATTATTCCGGCTTTAGATTTAATTGATGGGACGGTAGTGCGCCTGCATCAGGGGGATTACGGTCAGCAGCGCGACTACGGCACCGACCCGTTGCCGCGCCTGCAGGATTACGCTGCGCAGGGTGCGCAAGTGCTGCACCTGGTGGATTTAACCGGGGCGAAAGATCCGGCGCGTCGCCAGATCCCATTGCTGAAAACCCTGGTTGCCGGGGTGAATGTGCCGGTACAGGTCGGCGGCGGTGTACGCACCGAAGAGGATGTCGCCGCGCTGCTTGATGCCGGTGTCGCTCGCGTGGTCGTTGGTTCAACAGCCGTGAAATCGCCCGAGGTGGTTAAAGAGTGGTTCGCGCGTTTTGGCGCCGATGCGCTGGTCCTGGCGCTGGATGTTCGTATTGATGCCGCAGGTAAAAAACAGGTGGCGGTAAGCGGCTGGCAGGAAGATTCCGGCGTCTCGCTGGAAGCGCTGGTTGACACCTACTTACCGGTTGGCCTTAAACATGTGTTATGCACCGATATCTCCCGCGATGGTACGCTGGCGGGTTCGAACGTATCGCTGTATGAGGAAGTGTGCGCGCGGTATCCGCAGGTTGCGTTTCAATCATCCGGCGGTATTGGCGATATCAATGATATCGCGGCACTGCGTGGAACAGGCGTGAAAGGCGTGATCGTGGGTCGCGCGCTGCTGGAAGGTAAATTCACTGTAACGGAGGCCATCCAATGCTGGCAAAACGGATAATTCCCTGTCTTGACGTACGCGATGGTCAGGTGGTGAAAGGCGTTCAGTTCCGCAATCACGAAATCATCGGCGACATCGTGCCTCTGGCGAAACGCTACGCCGAGGAAGGCGCTGACGAGCTGGTATTTTACGATATCACCGCCTCAAGCGATGGCCGCGTGGTCGATAAAAGCTGGGTCTCACGCGTCGCCGAAGTGATCGACATTCCATTCTGCGTGGCGGGCGGTATCAAATCTGCTGACGATGCCCACAAAATTCTCTCTTTCGGCGCGGATAAGATTTCCATCAACTCCCCGGCGCTGGCGGATCCGGAGCTTATCACTCGCCTGGCCGATCGTTTTGGCGTGCAGTGTATTGTGGTAGGTATTGATACCTGGTTTGATGCATCGAGCGGCAAATACCACGTCAATCAGTATACCGGAGATGAAAGCCGCACCCGCGTGACCACCTGGGAGACGCTGGACTGGGTGCAGGAAGTGCAGAAACGCGGAGCTGGCGAGATCGTGCTTAACATGATGAACCAGGACGGCGTGCGTAACGGTTATGACCTTGAGCAACTGAAAAAAGTGCGCGAGGTTTGCCACGTCCCGCTTATCGCTTCCGGCGGCGCGGGTACCATGGAACACTTCCTTGAGGCCTTCCGCGACGCCAACGTCGACGGTGCGCTGGCGGCATCGGTGTTCCATAAGCAAATTATCAATATTGGCGAGCTAAAAACGTACCTGGCAGGCCAGGGCGTGGAGATAAGGGTATGTTAACAGAGCTGCAACTGGCCCAACTGGACTGGGAAAAAACCGACGGACTGCTGCCCGCCGTGGTGCAACACGCGGTCTCCGGCGAAGTATTGATGCTGGGGTATATGAACAAGGACGCGCTGGCGAAAACGCTGGAAAGTGGCAAAGTCACCTTCTTCTCGCGGACCAAAGGACGTTTGTGGACCAAAGGCGAAAGTTCTGGCCATTTTCTGAATGTGGTGAACATTGCGCCGGACTGTGATAACGATACCCTGCTGGTGCTGGCGAACCCCATCGGGCCGACCTGCCACACGGGAACGTCCAGCTGTTTTGGCGACAACGCCCATCAGTGGCTGTTCCTCTACCAGCTGGAGCAACTGCTCGCCGACCGTAAAACGGCAGACCCGGCCAGTTCTTATACCGCTAAGCTGTATGCCAGCGGCACCAAGCGTATCGCGCAAAAGGTGGGTGAAGAAGGTGTGGAAACCGCGCTGGCGGCCACCGTTCACGATCGTGAAGAGCTGACCAACGAAGCGTCTGACCTGATGTATCACCTGCTGGTCTTGTTGCAGGATCAGAACCTGGATCTCACCACCGTTATCGAAAATCTGCGTAAGCGTCACCAGTAATTACTATGGGGAGTGGCCGCGCTCCCCCTCTTCCCCATTGAATTAACAGTTATCATTCTGCTTCTCAACAGGTATGATCCGCCTCATGGTTCAGCGCCGCTCCTGCCGCGCTGCATGTTTTGCATCACCAGACATTGAGGTTGAAGATGAAATTTTTGGTCACCGGCGCGGCCGGCTTTATCGGCTTTCACGTCAGCGAACGTCTGTTACAGGCGGGCCATCAGGTCACAGGGATAGATAACCTTAATGATTATTATGAAGTCAGCCTGAAAGAAGCTCGCCTGAACTTACTGGCAAACGAAAACTTTCGCTTTGTGAAATTGGACCTGGCAGACCGTGAAGGGATGGCACAGCTGTTTGCCGAAGAAAAGTTCGACCGCGTTATCCATCTTGCCGCTCAGGCGGGCGTACGTTATTCACTGGAAAACCCACATGTTTACGCCGAAGCTAACCTGATTGGTCATCTGAATGTGCTGGAAGGCTGTCGCCACAATAAGGTTCAGCATTTACTGTATGCCTCCTCCAGTTCTGTTTACGGCCTGAACCGCAAGATGCCTTTCTCTACGGACGATTCCGTTGATCACCCGGTCTCGCTTTACGCCGCAACCAAAAAAGCCAATGAGCTGATGTCGCATACCTATTCACATCTTTATGGTTTGCCGACCACGGGACTGCGTTTCTTTACGGTTTACGGTCCGTGGGGACGCCCGGACATGGCATTGTTTAAATTCACCAAAGCGATGCTGGAAGGGAAAAGCATCGATGTCTATAACTACGGCAAGATGAAACGCGACTTTACCTATGTGGATGATATTGTTGAAGCCATTATCCGCATGCAGGATGTTATTCCGCAGGCTGACCCGAACTGGACCGTTGAAAGTGGCTCGCCGGCCACCAGCTCAGCGCCTTACCATATCTACAACATCGGCAATAGCTCACCGGTGGAGTTAATGGATTACATCACGGCACTGGAAGAGGCGCTGGGGATTGAAGCGCAGAAGAATATGATGCCAATTCAGCCGGGTGATGTGCTGGAAACCAGCGCCGATACGCAGCCGTTATATGACACCATCGGTTTTAAACCGCAGACATCGGTTAAAGAAGGCGTGAAAAAATTTGTCGAGTGGTACAAAGCGTATTACAACTATTAAGAAAAACGGCCCTGACGGGCCGTTTTCATTTCTGCGCTTAGTCGTTACCAAACAAATCGCGGGTATAGACTTTGGCTTCCACATCCACCAGCTCAGGCGCCATGCGGTTTGAAATAATCACATCCGATTCTTTCTTGAAAGCTTCCAGGTCACGGACAACGCGAGAATGGAAGAACTCGTCTTCCTGCATTACCGGTTCATAAATAATGACCTGTACGCCCTTCGCCTTAATACGCTTCATAATCCCCTGAATCGAGGATGCGCGGAAGTTATCAGAGCCGCTCTTCATAATAAGACGGTAGACACCCACCACCTTCGGCTTACGAGAGAGAATTGAATCAGCAATGAAGTCCTTACGCGTGCGGTTGGCATCGACGATAGCCGCGATAATGTTATTCGGCACCGACTGGTAGTTTGCCAGTAATTGCTTAGTGTCTTTCGGCAGACAGTAGCCACCATAGCCAAACGACGGATTGTTGTAGTGATTGCCAATACGCGGGTCAAGACAAACCCCTTCGATAATCTGGCGCGTATTCAGCCCCAGTGCCTCAGCATAGCTGTCGAGCTCATTGAAGTAGGCCACGCGCATTGCCAGATAGGTATTAGCGAACAGCTTGATGGCTTCGGCTTCGGTGGCGTCGGTAAACAGCGTTGGGATATCTTTCTTGATAGCCCCTTCCTGTAGCAGGCCCGCAAAACGCTCTGCACGTGCTGAACGTTCGCCAATGACGATACGGGACGGATGCAGGTTGTCGTAAAGCGCTTTCCCTTCGCGTAAGAACTCCGGCGAGAAGATCACGTTATCAATGCCGAGCTCTTCTTTGATGGACTGGGTGAACCCTACCGGAATGGTAGATTTGATAATCATCACCGCATCCGGGTTGATTTCGTGCACATCGCGGATGACCGACTCAACACTGGACGTATTGAAGTAGTTAGTTTTCGGGTCGTAATCAGTCGGGGTGGCGATAATGACATAATCGGCGCCACGATAGGCATCATGCTTATCCGTGGTGGCGCGGAAATTCAGTTGTTTTGTCGCCAGATACTCTTCAATTTCTTTATCAACGATCGGCGATTTTTTTTGATTCAGCATATCGACTTTAGCCTGCACGATATCCAGTGCGACCACTTCATGATGCTGCGCAATCAGGATACCGTTTGATAGGCCAACGTAGCCAGTTCCGGAGATTGTTATTTTCATTCGATAAGCAACTTTTGTCAGTGTTTAGAACCGAAGATGGCACTACGCCGCCATCACGCAAGATCAATAACTGTTGGGGTTTTTACCTCTTCCGTTGATAGACTGTCAAGGCAGCTCCCCGCTGAATTAACCGCGTTCTGTTAGCAATTTATTCCATCGTTGCAGGATTGTTTAGAAAAATGCACTGCAATTACCGCAATTAAGGCGAAAAAAAGCCCGGTTACAGTAACCGGGCCTTGTTCGACAAAACGTACAATATCAGATTAATCCAGCCATTCCGTATGGAATACACCTTCTTTATCAGTACGTTTATAAGTATGTGCACCGAAATAATCACGCTGCGCCTGGATCAGGTTTGCCGGCAGTACCGCAGCACGGTAGCTATCATAATAGGCAACCGCAGCGGCAAAAGTCGGCACTGGAATACCATTTTGGACGGCATAGGCTACAACATCACGCAGTGCCTGCTGGTACTCATCAGCGATTTTCTTAAAGTATGGTGCCAGCAGCAGGTTAGCAATTGCCGGCGTTTCTGCGTATGCATCGGTAATTTTCTGCAGGAACTGGGCACGAATGATGCAGCCAGCGCGGAAAATTTTCGCGATTTCGCCGTAGTTCAGATCCCAGTTGTATTCGTCAGACGCGGCACGCAACTGAGAGAAACCCTGAGCATAAGAGACGATTTTACCGAGATACAGTGCGCGACGGACTTTCTCGATAAACTGCACTTTATCGCCAGCAGGCTGCGCCTGCGGACCGCTCAGCACTTTAGATGCGGCAACGCGCTGCTCTTTCAGCGACGAGATATAGCGTGCAAAGACGGATTCAGTGATCAGGGAAAGCGGTTCGCCGAGATCCAGCGAGCTCTGGCTGGTCCATTTACCCGTACCTTTGTTGGCTGCTTCATCAAGAATCACATCGACCAGATAGTTACCCTCTTCATCTTTTTTAGTGAAGATGTCCTTGGTAATGTCGATCAGGTAGCTGCTCAGCTCGCCTTTATTCCACTCGCTAAAAGTGGTGGCCAGCTCTTCGTTAGACAGGTTCAGACCACCTTTCAGCAGCGAGTAGGCTTCTGCAATCAACTGCATATCGCCATATTCGATGCCATTGTGAACCATTTTAACGTAATGGCCCGCACCGTCAGCACCGATGTAGGTCACACAGGGCTCGCCATCTTCGGCAACAGCTGCAATTTTAGTCAGGATCGGCGCAACCAGTTCGTACGCATCTTTCTGACCACCCGGCATGATGGATGGACCTTTCAGCGCGCCCTCTTCACCGCCGGACACACCGGTACCGATAAAGTTAAAGCCCTCAGCAGACAGTTCGCGGTTACGACGAATGGTGTCCTGGAAGAAGGTGTTACCGCCATCAATAATGATGTCGCCTTTTTCCAGATAGGGTTTCAGGGAGTCAATAGCAGCATCTGTGCCAGCGCCCGCTTTCACCATTAACAGGATGCGACGGGGAGTTTCTAAGGATTCAACAAACTCTTTCACGGTGTAATACGGAACCAGCTTCTTGCCGGGGTTCTCAGCAATCACTTCTTCGGTCTTATCGCGGGAGCGGTTGAAAACGGAAACGGTATAGCCACGGCTTTCGATGTTAAGCGCCAGGTTGCGCCCCATCACGGCCATACCAACAACGCCGATTTGTTGCTTAGACATTACGTACTCCTGTCAGGTGTGGATTCCCAGCAAACATTAGCAGCCGCTGGGTAAAAGTAGCAGTTTACCTCATCATTAAAACAAGTTTCGATAAAAAAAAGTAAACAACTTTAGTAAAGAACTACATTTCCTGTGGCAATTATTTCACCAGCAAACCGCTACGACCTAATACAACATAAAAGGAATCTGGGGTAAGCAATTCCGGCTCTTTAGACCAGTCATTAAAATAATGTGTGACAGAAATAATTTGCATTCATCTATCACAGCAATTCTAAATGATATCGCGCCGGAACCTACTCAACTTAAAAGAACTTCAATTTAGTGAGTAACTTTTTGATGCCATGCTTTTTCGTCTGGATATCGGCAACAATTTTAGGGAGCAAGACATCTACCTCGGCCATTTTATTCTGGAACCAAAGATCATCAATATCATAGCTTTCTTTCATACGTTGAGCATGAATCGGTGATCCAAGCAATCCTGCAATTTTAGGCAATGCTGCCATTTTGTACGCGCGATTTAACCATCGGTTCTCGGAAAAAAGCAGGAGTGCTTTTTCAATATCTATAGCGATCTCATCACGTTCATTATTTTTATTCTGAAAAACATCGCTGAAGCCGGCACTGAGATCTTCAGCTGAAATTCCATCGAAATAATTACACGCAATTAAATAATGTTCGTTCAAAGTGCGGATAGAGTTTTTTGTCGTTGGGCTACTGGCATTTTCCCCAGGCATAATTCGGAAATTGATAAAAACTTTATCAAAAATATGAATGTCCCATTTTTTGACTAATCGAATCCACATATCGTAATCAGGAAGCTGGCGGAAGGCATTGCGGTATGTGCCTACATCATGATAACACTGCTTACGAATCAGCATAGTTGGGTGGCAGATACAATTTCCTGAGTCAAAAAAGAAACGTAACCATTCCCCCCGGGAACGATTATGCTGTTCAAATACATGACCGAAGGGCAAGTTACCTGGAGGAATAACTTCATCAAATTTATCAACAAACCGGGCCTTACCAAAACATGCACCGACATGTGGGTTCGCTTCGAGATAATTAAGCTGGATAGCAAGTTTATCTTTGTCTTCCCAGTAATCATCGGAGTTGATCAATGCGATATATTTACCTGTAGCATTTTCAATGAGTATATTTGTTGCCGTGCAAGCTCCGAGGTTAACAAAATTCGGTATAATTTTTATACGCGGATCATCATAACTTTCGACGATCTCAAGAGTTTTATCTTTCGAACCATCATCGAAAATCAAAAATTCAAAATCAACACCTTCCTGGCATAATACACTTTCAATTGCCTTACCTACGAAAGATTCATGATTATAGGTGGGCATAATTACAGAAATTTTGGCCGCGGCCATTATGATAACCTCTTTCGGATAGAAACAGTAATTGCTGGCGGTAACAGTAAAACAAGAATCTTTTTAATGATTGGTGGTATTAGTGAGTTGACGAGTTTGAGTGAATGGCGTAATGATGACTTCGGTATAGATTTGGTAACTCGTCTTATCGCTATCTCTTTCTCAAGATGCGCAGAAAGATTATTAAATTCTTTCTCAAAATGTTTATCCGTCAACTCATCATAAACTGGAATAATATCGAGACGCTGCTGGTGTTGTTCGATAAAGGTGGCACTAGACCAAACACCATTCGAATGGACACGATATACAGACATAGGTTTATTAATAAATGCAAGCAAGGCATTTGTACCAAGCATGATATTAATAATCCAGTCATATGATTTAACGTCAAATAAACGCGGTGGCAGTTTTAATAATTCACTCTTGCGATACATGCAAGTAGAGAAATTACCGATGATATTATCCGCTATTAGATCTCTTGCCGAATGGTAAATAAATGATTCGCCGATGGGTAAACGAGGATAAAACCTTTTTTCTCCCTCGAGGAATACAAAATAATTATGCGAAACCATACTGCATTCACGATGTTGATTAAGAAACGTTGCGAGGCAAGTTAATTTATCTGGTGCCGTCCAATAATCATCACCTTCAATGATAGCAATATATTCACCTGAGCAAGCAGGAAAACAGCGCTGATAATTTTTGGTAGTGCCAAAATTATGTTCATTTTCGAGGAATTTAAACGTGAAACGCGGATCACGATTTTGATATTCTTTAATAATATCAATCGTATCATCACTCGATTTATCATCCCCAATAACCAGTTCAATTGGGCCATCATAATCCTGCATAAAAACAGAATCAAGAGCCTGCCTTATGTATTTACTATGATTATAGGTAACAAGTAAAACTGATAGCATGAGTTTTTACCCTTGGTTATAATAAACCAATCATGATATAGCACTGCTTATTTCCATATCGCAGCGACATTACAAATAATCAACCAGGCCTTATTAAAAGGCCTGATAAAATAAGAAAACTATTCAGCCAATTAACCTT
Source organism: Phytobacter ursingii (assembly GCA_901456055.1). Classification (GTDB taxonomy): domain Bacteria; phylum Pseudomonadota; class Gammaproteobacteria; order Enterobacterales; family Enterobacteriaceae; genus Phytobacter; species Phytobacter ursingii. Next base: position 114,924 of record CABDWT010000016.1, on the reverse strand, counting down.
CAGCAATTAAAGCAATAATCTTGTCTTGCGTCTCGCGATCAAGAGCACTAAATATCGGAAGACATAATACACGGTCTGCTATATATTTAGCTTCGTTGAGGTTATCAGGTCTGGAGGACTCTAGTGAGCGATACATCGGCATATCGCTAATTAATGGATAAAAGTAACGACGTGAAAGAATATCATTCGCTTTTAATTTCGAATAAAGTTCATCTCGCGTGAGTGGATAGCTATCATCGATAATGACAGGGAAGTATGAATAATTACTCGACGCTTTTGGTGATTTCTCAGGTACAATGATTCCTGATATTTTTTTCAATTCATCACGATAATGCTGATCGATAACCTGACGATCGCTAATCGCTTTATCAATGTATTTTAGTTGTAATAGACCAAAGGCGGCATTTATTTCACTCATTTTACCGTTAATGCCCGGAGCGGTAACGGTAACTTCATCAGCAAAACCAAAGTTTTTAAGATAATCAATACGCTGTTTTGTTTTCAGATCTGGACAAACGATCGCGCCACCTTCAAAAGTATTGAATACTTTGGTTGCGTGAAAACTAAGTACCGACATATCACCATGATTCAGTAAACTGGTTCCTTCGTAATCAACCCCGAAGGCATGCGCAGCATCGTAAATGACACGCAAACCATAATTATCAGCAATTTTTTGGATAGCATGTACATCACACGGATTCGCATAGCAATGGACAGGCATGATCGCAGTAGTTTTCGGTGTGATAGCCGCTTCAATTTTAGCAGGGTCAATATTGAATGTTTTCGGATCAATATCAACAAATACTGGTTTTAAATCGTTCCAAATTAGAGAATGTGAAGTCGCAACGAAAGAATATGGCGTCGTGATAACTTCACCAGTAATTCTTAATGCCTGAAGCGCAGTAACCAGAGCAATTGTGCCATTGGTGAAAAGAGAAATATGCTCAACACCAAGATATTTACAAACTTCCTTTTCGAGTTCCTGGTGAAAAGGGCCATTGTTTGTTAACCATTTGTTTTCCCAGATCTGTTGCAGATATGGAACAAACTCTTCAAGCGGAGGAAGAAATGGTTGTGTAACTGGGGTTGGCATTTTTTATTCCTTATCTTCAATCAATGTATTTTTAAGACTTGCAATGTGTCGTTTCAATTCACGAATGAAAGAATCTTGATTGTTAATGTGATTTAATAAATCTTTAACATATTTATCCTGAATACTTTCATTTTCATTAATAGAAGCACTCAAGCTACAATTATATAATTCCAGCTCTTTTATTTTTTTGAGATAGCTGTCATTAATAGTTCGAGTCCAGAGAAGCTCCGCTTCCCTAACTTTTAAAAAGTCAGTTTGTGTTGCGATGTCTGTTTTCGTTGCTTCAATAATGAGCTCTTTATGGAAATTACGATTTTCAATACCAACGAATGCTTCTATATCACTTTCACGCCACCCCTCAAACTTCAATTTATTGAAGTTGCATTCATTCAAGAAACGCACTAATTCGTCAGCATCATAAACAAAACAATGCCCCCAACTACGCATGCCCTCATTAACCATATGCGCCTTAGTAGGCGGCATCCAGTATTCTTGCCATTCATTCAAATCACCTTTCAGGTAATTTGTAAGCAGTACGTATAAACTAGGGGTTGTAAGACGAATTGTTCCATTGTCTTTCAGAACGCGATGGCATTCAGCAAGTAGGACTTTCGCTTCCGCCTGTGTCAAATGCTCAATAAAATGTTCTGCGAAGATGTAATCCACAGAACCATCATCAAACGGCAATGGATTTCTTAAATCATGTTGTATGTCAGCAATATCCGAATCAAGATCGATATTTACCCATCCATCTAAATATACGCTACCGCAGCCGAGATGAAGCTTTAAAGAGTCATTAATCATTGGTCACCTTCTTAATGCTAACTTCATTATCCCAATGGACCATGCCGTATATTGGGAAGGCTTGCCCTTTTGAGACATTGAACGTGAATGAAATTGGCACAAAATCCTGAACCTGGACGTCTCCTATAGCAGGATTCCCAGGGACAGATGCCATTGAAGAGATCACATAGCTTCCTTCACGAATATTCAATTTAAACTGCCAATCAATGCAAAAAACATCACCTCCCTTCAGATCCGACAATTCTGGCATTTCATATTTGTTTTCGATAAATGTATCGCTATAAACAATATCAAAACCATTTTTATCACGGATATGATATCCGAGAGAAATTTTAGGAAGGTCTTTATTTACTTTAAGAATTTGCCTTAAGGTTACTGTTTCGCCGAAATCGAAAACTTCCCGGCGATTACCTTCATGATTAAGTAACTGGACGTTATAAAATTCGGCGTTTCCTTGTGAAATACGTTGGAAAGTAGCAATTTTATCGAAATTTACTTTGCCATCGTTGAAATGATCTTTGATGACATTAATGTCCACGGTAACAGCTGGTTGGTCATCGTTTTCATCCTCAACAGTGACGACAGGCTGTTGATTATTTTCAGCAACTAATCCGGAGTAATATTTTTCTATTGCCGTATTAACGTCACCAAAATATTTTATATTGCCATGTTCCATTAGCACCGCACGTGAACACAGCGATTTTACTGCAGAGATGTCATGGCTTACAAAGAGAATAGTTGTTCCCTTTTCAATAATTTTGGCTATTGCCCGGGCGCACTTTGCCTGAAAATAAGCATCGCCAACAGAAAGGGCCTCATCGACTACTAAAATTTCAGGATCGACATGGATTGCTACAGAAAATGCCAGCCTGACCTGCATACCACTACTATAATTCTTCACAGGTTGATGAATAAAATCTCCAATATCAGCAAAGGAGATAATATCATCATAACGCGCCTCCATCTCCTGCCGGCTAAGGCCGAGAATTGCGCCATTCATGTAAATATTTTCATCACCGGTAAATTCAGGGTTGAATCCGGAACCTAATTCCAATAATGCTGCGATTCGGCCATGGCTTTTTACTTCACCTTCCGTTGCATTGAGTGTACCGCAAATAATTTGCAGTAATGTTGATTTACCGGAACCATTACGACCAATAATACCAACCGTTTCCCCTTTCTGAATATCGAAAGTAATGTCTCTCAATGCCCAAAATTCTTTATAATATTTTTTATTCTTCGAAAGCATTTGCATAAGGCGGTCGCGAGGTTTTTCATAAATATGATAGCATTTGCTAACATTTTTTACTTCGATCGCCTTAACCAAAGACATATTGTCCTTATTATGTTCAGAGCACATCTGCAAATCCTTTTCTCATTTTTTGGAAACACATAAAACCAAGCCAAGCTACGAAAGTACAAGAAATGAGATAAATGACATAATCAGCAAGAGCTGGAACACGACCAAAATAAAGCACATCACGAATTCCACTGATTGCTAGTGACAATGGATTCCACTTAAGAAATCCTTGAATTCGTACGGGCAGGGCTTCAATTGGATAGAATATCGGAGACATAAACATAATAATTGTTGTCAACAAGACCGCCACTTGAGCAATATCTCGTAGATAGGTGCCAAGTGCGGCAAGCAACCACGACAATCCAAGCACTAACAGACATAGCGGTAATAAAACCATCGGCAACAGCAAAACCGTGATATGAGGAACACCGATCGCACATACGTAGAACAGGAGCCATACTACTACACAAATAGCGGCATGGAATAATGCCGCGAACAGGCTAATCCATGGAAGAATTTCTAATGGAAAGATTACTTTTTTAACATAATTTGCATTAACAAGAATTGTTGCCGGTGCTTTGTTAAAACACTCGGCAAAAATATTAAAAACGATCAATCCAGCAAAAAGCATGAGTGCAAATTCAGCTTTGGAATCTCCGCCACCAGACCAACGAGCCTTAAAAACAACGCTGAATATAAATGTATAGACAGCGAGCATAAAGATGGGATTAAGAAATGCCCAAATCAGCCCTAAAAAAGAGTTCTGGTAGCGGCCAGCAATATCTCTTTTTGTCAAAGCCAGAATTAACATCCTGTTTTCAAAAAAGCTACGAACCATAGCTAGCGGTGAACTATTATAGTTCTTTAACATTAGAATACCTCGCTATCATGAAGCGTAGGCAGTATCAGATCTTTTTGCGATAAAATCGGTTGTCCGGTATTTTTCCAATCAATATTAAGGTCGGGATCATTCCAAATAATCCCATGTTCATGAGTTGGTGAATAATAATTGGTCGTTTTATAAAGGAATTCAGCAACGTCAGAGCGCGTATAAAAACCATGAGCGAAACCTTCCGGGATCCAAAACATGCGTTTGTTCTCGGCAGACAACTCTACGCCGACCCATTGACCAAACGTGGCAGAGCCTTTACGGATATCAACAGCAACATCATAAACTTCGCCTCTGATACAACGCACCAGTTTACCCTGTGCAAAAGGTTGAGACTGAAAGTGCAAACCACGCAGGACATTTTTTGTCGAACAAGAATGGTTATCCTGAACAAATTCGACATGTTTCCCAATAAGTTCTTCGAATTTTTTATGATTATAGCTTTCGAAGAAAAAACCACGTTCATCGCCAAATACTGTTGGTTCAATAATATATAAATCAGGAATTTTTGTAGATACTAATTTCATTACTTTACCTTTAAATACTTGCCATGTTTACCAGAACGTACATAACAGTTCTTAGATTTTCTTAAAGATAATGCCCAGCATTAATGCAATGGTCCCGGATAAGGTTTGACGATAGAAACCAATGTCAGCGAACGTGATTATACGAGGTATTAACTTGTCATTTCGCGCTTTCGAAAAGCGAGTCAATATACTGCGGTTTTCTTCCGTCAATTTTGTCTCGAAATGCTGTAATGCGCGGAGATTTTTATCGCTCCAGATGCGGAAATCACCACTGAAGAAACGGCGAATGCGATAAAGTTTAGAAAAGAATGATATATTGGAGCCAATCACATTGCTGGCATGCTGTCGGTAGAGCAGAGTCGGGACAGGATCATAAATAATATTACCACCGCAGCCCGCAATAACTATATAGACCCACCAGTCATGTGAAATAATGTCACAATCATCTGGTGTCTCAGCAATAATTTTCTTTGCTGCATGATTTAGCAGCATTGTGTTGCCACCAGCAATATTTTGCATTAATGCATTTTTGAAAGAAGGCTTCCTTTCAAATAAATATGACATGCCATAACGTTGACCATTTTCATCAACTAAGGCCGTACGACCACAGTGAATCCCAGGTACATTGGCATTATATTGCCGAAGGCAGCGAACTCCCGTTTCTAACTTGTTCGATAACCAGATATCATCCTGGTCACAAAAAGCATAATACTGAAAGCTTTCTGGCGTATATTTGAGCGCAGAAAGAAAATTCCATGCAAAACCTTTTTTGGGTCCTTTGAGAATAACTAATTTATTACTACCAAGTATTTTCTGATATTTTTCTAATATGCTAAGAGTAGCATCAGTCGAACCATCATCGGAAGCAAAAATTGTCCAATTCAAGATAGTTTGCGCAATAATGGATTCTAATTGCTGTTCAATATACTCCTCACCATTATATGTGCAAAGTATAATCGCAACAGATGATTGAGTAATTTGACTCAACTCATCGCTGGCTTTTTTTTCATCTATCATTTTTGTATACACATTCTAATAGGGTTAACCTTTTAATTCTGACAAGACCCGAACTACCCCATCTTTCCAGTCGGGTAAGTTAACATTCATTTTTAATTTAAACTTATTATTATCCAGTCGTGAATTCAGAGGACGTTTCGCTGGGGTTTTATATTCATCAGAAGAAATAGCCAGCATTTCTTCAAGCGATAATTCATAGCCAAGCTCTCTTGCTGTATCAAAAATAAACCTGGCAAATTCATACCATGTCGTAGAACCACTGGCGACTAAGTGGTAAATACCAAATAACGAAGGAGAAGACGAAAGTTGTCGTAATGCTAATGCCGAACAATCGGCAATCAATTCAGCACCGGTTGGTGCGCCAAATTGGTCATCAATGATTTTCAGTGACGTGTTTTGGCTACCCAGACGCAGCATTGTTTTAATAAAATTACTACCTCGGGAGGCATAAACCCAACTGGTACGCAGAATAAGATGACGAGGATTATTCGCCAAAATGGCCAACTCTCCGTCTCGCTTAGTCTGACCATACCAATTGATCGGCGCAGTTTCTTCGTCCTCTGTGCGAAAATGGCTTCCGTTACCATCAAACACATAGTCCGTAGAGTAATGCACCAATGTCGCACCGATCTTTGCAGTGCTTTTAGCCAGAACTTCAACCGCAGATGCATTTACCAGCGCCGCCAATTCTTTTTCGCTTTCAGCGCGATCAACAGCAGTATATGCAGCAGCATTAACAACAATGTCTGGTCTTAATGTTGCAACGGTATCAGCCAGGCCAGTGAGATTCGTAAAATCCGCACAGTATGATGTATCGCGTGAATCAAGCGCAACGACATTACCCAGCGTATTTAATGAACGCTGTAATTCCCATCCAACCTGGCCTGTTTTACCGAAAAGTAGAATATTCATGATTTATCAATTCGTTTAAGTGAACTATTCGTTAATCAGCATATTTAAATAACGGCCATAATCATTTTTCGCCATTTTTTTTGCTTGCTCAGCTAGTTGGTCTTTGCTTAACCAGCCTTTACGGAACGCAATTTCTTCAAGACAGGCGACTTTCATGCCCTGCCGTTTCTCAATGGTATGAATAAATTGCGATGCTTCGACCAGGCTGTCATGGGTTCCGGTATCAAGCCAGGCAAATCCACGCCCCAGCAGTTCAACCTGCAATTCACCACGATCCAGATACATCTGATTCAGTGTAGTAATCTCCAGTTCACCGCGTGCTGAAGGTTTCACCTGTTTTGCCATTTCGACGACATTTTTGTCGTAAAAATAGAGGCCGGTCACTGCCCAATTGGATTTTGGTTTAAGTGGTTTTTCCTCAATGGATAACGCGGTGTAATTTTCATCAAATTCCACAACACCAAAACGTTCCGGATCCTGTACCTGATAACCGAATACCATTGCACCAGAGGTTAACTGTGCTGCGGTTTCCAGTTTCTTACCGAAGCTTTGACCAAAATAGATGTTATCGCCCAACACCAGCGCACATGGCTCGTTATTAATAAATTCTTCGCCAATGATAAACGCCTGCGCCAGGCCGTCCGGCGAAGGCTGCACTTCATAGGAAAAACGGATACCAAACTGCGAGCCATCGCCTAATAAACGCCGGAACGATGCCATATCTTCCGGCGTTGTGATAATCAGGATGTCACGAATACCTGCCAGCATCAGCACAGAGATAGGGTAAAAAATCATCGGTTTGTCGTACACTGGCAACAACTGTTTTGACACACCCTGAGTAATTGGATAAAGGCGAGTTCCGGAACCGCCTGCTAATACAATACCTTTCATCATTCCGTCCTTATAATTTTATTCTGCAAGCCCCAGGCGTTCACCAGCATATGACCCATCCATCACACGCTGCCACCAATCCTTGTTAGTTAAATACCATTCAACCGTTTTACGGATACCTGATTCAAAAGTCTCCTGCGGTACCCAGCCTAGTTCATCTTTTATTTTGCTCGCATCAATGGCGTAACGCAGGTCATGGCCCGGACGGTCGGTGACATAAGTAATTAATTCTGCAAAGCTACTAATATTATTAGGTTTCGCAGTAATGATATCGTCCAGAATAGTACAAATAGTATTTACGACTTCAATATTCTTACGCTCATTGTGGCCACCGATATTGTAAGTCTCACCCGCAACCCCCTCAGTCACAACCTTATATAAAGCGCGTGCATGATCTTCAACAAATAACCAATCGCGAATTTGCTCCCCATTGCCATACACCGGTAATGGTTTACCAGCTAATGCATTAAGGATGATCAGCGGAATAAGTTTTTCAGGAAAGTGGTACGGACCGTAGTTGTTAGAGCAATTCGTCACCAGGGTCGGCAAGCCGTAAGTACGGCGCCATGCACGTACTAAATGGTCGCTGGACGCTTTCGATGAGGAATAGGGACTGCTGGGAGAATAAGGCGTTTTTTCAGTAAACAGCGGCAAGGCGGTGCCAGCGGGAACTTCATCAGGATGCGGCAAATCGCCGTAGACTTCGTCCGTTGAAATATGATGAAAGCGGAACGCGGCTTTTCTTGTTTCATCAAGTTGAGACCAGTATTTACGTGCGGCTTCAAGCAGCACATAGGTGCCAACGATATTTGTCTCAATAAAGGCAGCAGGGCCGGTGATCGAGCGATCCACATGGCTTTCTGCAGCCAGGTGCATAACAGCATCAGGCTGGTGAGTGGCGAAAATACGCGCCATCGCCTCAGCATCACAAATGTCTGCACATTCAAAAGCATAACGAGCGCTGTTTTCGATTTCAACCAGCGATTCAAGATTGCCCGCATAAGTTAATTTATCAACATTAACCACAGAATCCTGAGTGTTATTAATGATATTACGAACGACAGCAGACCCGATAAAACCTGCTCCACCAGTGACCAATATTTTCACGAGATTATTCCATCTACTTTGCGTTTGCGAGTTGTTACTGTGGCACCGACATGCAAAATTCAAGCCAGGGCATTGATTCAAAAACAAGACACGCTACCGCCCCTGGCTCATTAGCTACCAGTGTGCTGTGCGTAACGTCCAACGATGTGATTAGAAAGGCGCCAGGTAGTGCAACTGAGAATCATTACCAAGCACTAAATGTTAAAAAACACATTTTCTGCTTAAACCAATACGGAAACAAGAAAAATCTCAAACCATTAAAGTGAGGCGTTCTGTTCCGTTTATTTCTTATACGTTGATTTGGCATTATAAATATAAAAAAAGCAGCGAGAATGTTCTGAAGCACGTGTGCTTCCGGTTGCCACTCTCAACTGCCATTATAATTATCTAATTCTTAATTTTTTATCTGAGGCATCACTGGGTCAAAAGTTTCTTAATACTTTCGCGGAATTTTTGACCTTCTTTCAGATTACGCAGCCCGTAGTTAACAAACGCCTGCATGTAACCCATTTTTTTACCACAGTCGTAGCTCTCGCCGGTCATCAGCATCGCATCCACAGACTGCTTCTTCGCCAGTTCTGCGATAGCATCGGTTAGCTGAATACGTCCCCAGGCGCCTGGCTCAGTACGTTCCAGCTCTGCCCAGATTTCAGAGGAAAGTACATAGCGGCCCACCGCCATCAGGTCTGAATCCAGCGTTTGCGGCTGATCCGGTTTTTCGATGAACTCGACGATACGGCTCACCTTACCTTCGCTATCCAGCGGCTCTTTGGTCTGAATCACTGAGTACTCAGACAGATCGCCTTTCATGCGTTTTGCCAGAACCTGGCTACGACCGGTTTCATTGAAACGGGCAACCATTGCCGCCAGGTTGTAACGCAGCGGATCGGCAGAAGCGGAATCCAGAATGATATCCGGCAGGACAACCACGAACGGATTATCACCAACAATTGGGCGCGCGCAGAGAATGGAGTGCCCCAGGCCCAGCGGCTGTGCCTGACGAACGTTCATTATTGTTACGCCAGGGGGACAGATAGACTGCACCTCGGCCAACAGTTGACGTTTAACACGCTGTTCAAGTAACGCTTCCAGCTCATAGGAGGTGTCGAAGTGGTTTTCGACAGCGTTTTTGGAAGAGTGAGTCACGAGGACGATTTCTTTGATCCCTGCAGCAACAACTTCGTCGACGATGTATTGAATCATTGGCTTATCGACGATAGGTAGCATCTCTTTAGGAATTGCTTTGGTGGCGGGTAGCATATGCATCCCCAAACCTGCTACCGGAATAACTGCTTTCAAATTAATCATTATGCCTTCCACCTGTAAATGATTGATAAATTATAGACCTTCAACTTCTTTTCGCCAGCGTCCACGGGACGAGTTGCCGCGAAATATGTTACGCCGATTGTCTTATAATTGCTGTAGATGTAATCCTGGCAGCGAAATAAAGTCTCCAGGATTCATCGCAAAGTATGACAATCTCCTTACCACTACGGCTTCGCCGGCAAACGGAAGTTCAGATTTTGCACATTCACAACCTGATGATCGATACGATCGATATCAACGGAACTCTGCCCTTTTTCGTTCACCGCCTTAATATTGGCCAGCGAAAGCAAGGTATCCTGACGCGCCATAAAGCGTCCCCGCACATCCTTGCGTAAATCGAAGTTAAGCTTCAGCGCCGGCCCCACAGACGCCTCTTGCATCACATTGATGTTTCTCAGGAAAAGATGCTGCGGCTTGTTATGAAACTCCAGCGTTGCCCGCTGTAAGTTGAGATTGGTAATGGCCACAAATGAGGTGGCGTTACCGGACGAAATCTGGATCCCGCGCAGCTTGTACTGATTCTGTGCATTTTCCAGGTGAATATCGTTCAGTTTGAAATTTTGCGGAATGGACAGGTAATCGCCTTTGATAACCCCGTAGCCGATGAGCATCCCGGCACTGTTGACCATCGATACGTTATCGATGACAAAATTGTCACAGCCATATATCGCCACCGTCGCGTTATCAATACCGGCTTTTTTGCTGAAGTCCGGCGTAATATTTTCTGCCTTTATGTTACGGATAATAAAATGTTTGCCGTTTTCAACATGGACCAGTTGTCGGCAATTGCTGCCGGTGATGTTGGCAACAACAAAATTCTTCACCGCCTGATCTTCCGGGTAGGTGTTATCGTAGGTACTGCCCGCCAGCCCAATGCCGATTCCCCAGTTGATTTTACCGTTGGTACAGTCAATGTGATCAATGACATGGTCGGAGATGAGGATATCGCGATCGTTAATGGCGACGTTCCATTCTACCGCGTCCCCCTGCAGGTAGCTAAAGTGGCTATTGGTGATTCGGGCGCCAATAATCTGATTATGAAACCCCTGGCGCAGGATGGCGTAGTTAGCTTTCGTGACGGTGATGTTATCGATGGTCAGATTGCGCATCACCTTCGGCTCTTTACCACCGATGTAGATTTGCGCCACCGGGCCATAACCGCTCATGTTCAATCCCTGAATAACACAGTCTGAGCCGCGCACATCCAGCGTCAGATTGTACAGGCTACCGCCCTTCTCGCCGATGACCTTACAGCCATCCTGCAATACCAGACGCCCGCGGCCATTGCTTTTAATACTCCCTCGCACCAGCAGCGTTTTCCCTGGCGGGATAAAGACCCCGGTATTGAGATTTTCACACACCACCCCTTCCGGGATTTCGACCGTTTGCGCGTCGTTAAAGGCCTGCTTCAACGCCGCAGGCCAGTCGGTAGTCTGATAGCGACGGATATCCACCGTGTCGGCGCGCGCTGTAGCGACCGGTAAAAAAGGCAGCGCCGCAAGAGCGGCGCCAGCAGTCAGGAAACTGCGTCGGTTAAACGCAAATCGATGCTTTTTTTCAAACTCAGACATAGGACCTCGATTCAGAGCGCCTGTAGCAGCGTGGCAAGTTGCTGATTGATACGTTGCTGGTTGAAGTCGGTTTCGATTTTTTGGCGAGCGCGGGCAATCACCGGAGTGAGATCCTGACGCTGCATCGCGCTGAACTCAACGAGTTTATCCGCCAGCGTGCGGGCATCATTTTCTGGCACCAGCCAGCCTGACTCCCCTGGGTTGATCAGTTCAGGAATACCGCTGTGCACCGTCGACACCACCGGAATACCCACGGCCATCGCCTCCATGAGCGCCACGGGAATCCCTTCCATATCGCCATCCACACCGGTCACCGACGGCAATAAAAAGAGATCGGCTTCATCCAGCATCGCTTTGACCTCATGGCTGGGCTTAAAACCCGGCATGTGGATCACATCATCCAGTTGGTATTGCTCAATCAGGGTGCGCAAGCGCCGCTCCCACGGGCCAATGCCCAAAATGGTCCAGGTAAAAGCCACGCCACGCTCTTTGAGCAAACGGCAGGCTTCAATACCCACATGCAGCCCTTTTTTCTCGGTCAGCCGCGCAACAGAGATCATCTGTAGCGGCGTTCCGGGGGCTTTCACCGGGCGCAGGGTAAAACGGGCGATATCCACCCCCATGCGCGAGATAGCAATTTTTTCTTCCGGACAACCCATACTGCGTAGCCGTCCGGCCCACAGCTCACTAATAGGCAACATCAGATCGCCACGGCGAAAAAGCTGTTGATATTCCGGGGTATAGTGACTAAGTACATCCCGGTGCGAAATATCAATGCCGTGGAAAACAGTGGCAATCTTGCCCTGTAACAGCCCCAGTTCGCGCAGTTTCGCCGCCGTTACCCCTGCCGGGCCAAAATGGGCAATAAAGACATCGGCACGAAAGACCTGCGGTGTCAGACCGCAGATGGCCGCCAGAATCAAGTTTCGCGCCTCATCACCGTAGCGCGACATATTGAGCGCTTTCCAGGTGGAGGCACGCCCCGCGCCGCGTAATATCGCTTTTCCGCGATAGCGCAGTTTCGCCAGCTTGCCCTCTGGCTCGTCCAGTAGCCAGTGGGTTTTCTCCGCCAGGCGATACTCTGTCCAGGCGCTATGGGTGTTCTGCAAATCGCCCTTATGCAGCGCGACGATTTCCACCTCATAGCCCATGTTGATAAACGCCACAATCTGATTCAGAACAAAAGTTTCTGAGGCGAGCGGGAATTTCAGCAAGAAGAAGCTGACTTTCATTTCACCTCCCGGATGCGATCCAGCACCGATTTCACCATCAACGCGCCTTTCTCACGCTCGGCCGCCACGGCGGTAGCAAGGCGTTGATTGAGTGCAGGCAGTTGTCCGAGCGTGTCTGCCGCCATGGACGTCAGCGAGCCATCCAGCAGGTGGCGAATATCCACCGCCATCTCCGGCATACCGAGCTGCTGCATAATCCCGGCTGATTTGTGTTCGTAGTTAATGGCGATAGCCGGCGTACCGAAGTTCATCGAGATAATGGCAGAGTGCAGACGCGTTCCCACTGTCAGATCGCAGGCGGCGAGAATTTTGCCCATTTCGAGGTCATTAAGTTCATCCATGACCACATGGTAGCGGGACGGGTCGCTAATATACTGACGCAGATTGAGCGCCACCATTCGGTCATCTTTGTTGTAACTGTCGATACCGGTACAGGTGGAGAGCGCCATCACCTGCCAGCCTGCATCCAGGATCCGGTTTACCACCTCAGCAAAGGCTTTTTCATAGGCTTGCTGGGTGGTATTGAGACGGCGGTCAAACGGGGCAAGTTCACGCAGCGTAATAGCGACGGTTTTCTGTTTCGCCGCCACATCCAGCCAGTGACGCACGGCATAGCTGGGGGTAAACGAGGCATCATCTTCCACCAGCCAGGCAGTATCGACGCCCTGTTCGACTTTCTCGGTCGTGATTTCACTCTGCTTCATCAAATTCAGACTGACGCTCTCACGCAGGATCAACGCGTCGCAATGGCCAAAGACGTAATTAGCCAGTTGATTAAACTGCGGATCCTGGAACGGCCCGACGCTGTGACCAATCATATACAACGGTTTTTTGGCCATAAACGTACACAGAGCATGTTCGAACTGCGGGACGCCATAAAGGTCGACAAAAAAGGAGCCGCCGACCTGGATAATCGCGTCATAACCTGCCAGCAGGCGGACAAAATCGGTAAAGCCCTGGGCAATCGCAATGTTGCGCAGCTTTCCGCTGTCTGTCACCCGGGAAAGCAGAACCTGGTGCTGGTAGCGACGGCGCAGAACTTTTTTTACCCGTCCCACTAGTCCGGCGGCCGTATTGTGCGCTTTCATCTGGCTGTAGAGCGGGTCACCCATTACCGGGCGGTTCAATAGCCAAGAAGAACTCACCGGATAGCGGCTCATTACGTCCACTTCCGCTTGTGGTTCGATGCGGGCAATCGCATCCAGCAACCCGCGCAAAATGGCGCTGTCGCCACGGTTGCCGCAGGTGTGATTGCCAAGAATTAATAATTTCATAATGACCTCTCAGAGAATTCCCCTCACCCTGCCCCTCTCCGCTCGGGGCGAGGACTGGGGTGAGGGGGAAAATGAATATCAACCTGCACGCAAGAGCGTTTTCATCTTTTCATTGCGGCAAAACTGGCGCTTCATCTCCACCACCAGTGCATTGCGTGACAGCACAATCATCGCCGCGAACGCCAGCGCGCCCGCCGCCACCTGAACGGCAAGCAGTGCCGACACCGGCAAACGCCCGGCGAGCGCCAGCCCCAGCCCGTAGCTCACCACCAGCGTCGGCAGCGACAGGTAGAACGGCAGCCACAGGCTCAGGATGTACTGGCGATAGCTGGATCCCAGAACAGGTTTGATCATCACGAAATAGCTCAGGACGGTATTGATAATCTGCACCAGCAGAAAGCCCAGCGTGACGCCAATAGCGCCTGCCAGGTGACCGCCGACAATGATGGCGGGAATAAACAAAAAGGTTTTGAACACATTGAATTTAAAGCTGATATCAACCCGGGCTTTGGCCATTAACAACGAACCAATCGGATTGCCGACCGCACGTAGCAAACCCACAATGCACAACAGTTGCAGGACAGGAATGATGCTGCTCCACTTCTCGCCAAACACCAGCGGCACAAAATTGTTCGACACCACCAGCAGCCCCAGCAGGATCGGGAAGTTAATGATCCCCACCACCGACAACAGCTTGTAAAAATTAAGCCGCAGTTTTTCCGTGTCATCCTGAATTTTGGCAAACGCCGGGAACAGGACGCGCGTAATAATGGGGTTGAGTTTCATTGGCGGAACGACGGCCACGTTATAGGCCAGGTTGTAACCGCCCGCGACGCTGGCCCCGAGGATGCGCGCCAGTACCAGCGTGGAGAGATTGGTGTTCAGGTAGTTAATGACGCTGTCCGCCGTAAGCCACGCGCCAAATTTGAGATTGGAGCTGACCGAACGCAGCGAAAAGTGCAGGCCAGGACGGTAGATCTTGCGGCCAAACCAGCCGAAGAGCAGCGTACGCACGGCGCTGTTCACCAGATAACCGAGGATAGCGGTCATTGCCAGCGGCCAGAAAAAGGCGCTGACCACCGTAAAGGTAAACCCTGCCAGCACCGAGACGGTTTCAATGCTGCCGATCTTGTTAAACTCCAGCTCCTTTTGCATCAGCGCCCGGAACTGCTGACCATGCGGAATCAGCACAAAGGCCAGCGACAGGGTTTTTATCAGCGGCGCCAGATCCGGGTTATGCAGCACGCCGGCAATCAGATCGCTGAGTAAAAAAATAGCCACACACACCACCAGCCCCAGCCCGACATTCAGCCAGTACAGGGTGGTAAGTTCGAGGTGGCTTATCTCCTTACGCTGAATGATGGAGTTGGCAATACCAAAATCCGATAGCGTATCGGCGAGCGCAATAATCACCAGCGAGACGGTGAGCAGGCCAAACTGGTGGTTATCGATAATGCGCGCGAGTACGGTCATCTGTACCAGGCCAAGCCCGATAATGGTCAGCGTTGCCATGGCCGACCATTTCGCCCCGCTGATGGTTTTTTCACGTAAGCTCATGACCACTCCTCAATACGCCGCTTTATTCACAAACCCTTTAAAGATGGTCAGAAAGACGATTTTGATATCGAACCAAAGACTCCATTCACGGATGTACTCGAGGTCGAACTCAACGCGTTTTTCCATTTTTTCCAGCGTATCCGTCTCGCCGCGCCAGCCATTGATTTGCGCCCAGCCGGTAATCCCCGGTTTCACTTTGTGACGCAGCATGTAGCCTTCAATGAGCTGACGGTACTGTTCGTTATGGGCCACCGCATGGGGGCGTGGACCGACAATTGACATCCCGCCCGTCAGCACATTGATAAACTGCGGCAACTCATCCAGTGAGGTCCGGCGCAGGAAGCTGCCGACTTTGGTCACGCGCGGATCGTTTTGCGTGGCCTGGGTCACCACCTTGTCGTTCTCCATCACTTTCATGGAACGGAATTTCCACACCTTGATGGGTTTACCGTCCATGCCATAGCGGGTCTGGCGGAAGATAATCGGGCCCGGGGAAGTCAGTTTCACCGCCAGCGAGATCCCCAACAGAACCGGTGAGATCAGCATCAGGATGAGCGACGCCAGCACAATGTCTTCGAGACGTTTGAGAATGCGGTTGACGCCCGACAGCGGCGTGTCATATAGCGGTACCACCGGCACCCCATTCACCTCTTCAATCCGCGAATGCAGAATGTTGAAGGTGAAAACATCGGGTATCAGGATCACCGAGCAGGTGGTGTCTGCCAGTTGGCGCACCAGATGTTTGATGCACTGCGCGTCGTTCATTGACATGGCGATGTAGACGTTGTGGATCTTCCCGGCACGGGCATCGTCAAGCAGTTGGTCATAATTGCCGACCCAGTCACTGCTCACACCGCCCGGTTTCGCGTCGTGATAGACACCGACCACTTCAAAACCCAGCCAGGGTTCATTACGAAAACTCTCCAGCAGTTCTTGCCCGGCGGGAAGATCGCCCGCCACCGCAACGCGACGCGTGTTATAGCCATGATTACGCAGCCAGCCGGCGGCAAAACGGATAATGCCACGGCAGATAATCAGCCCTGAGCTGCTGAGCAAATACCAGGCAAAATAGAGGGCAAAGGTATTGTTAAGTTCGCTGCGAAACGCTACCAGACCGGCGCTAAAGACAAAACTGAGGGTCCAGTTTTGCAGCAATAACACCAGCTCGGTCATAAACCGCACACCACGCCATGAACGATAAAAATCGGTCATGCCGCCGATCATCTGGAACACCACCAGGGTAATCAGCGCCATCAGCAGATGCTGATAAAAGAACGGTAACGTATTGAGCCTACAGACGATGTACAGGCCACCGAACATGATGGTGATGTCTGAGAATCGCTGCACGATAGAGATTAACGATGCATTCGTTTTGGCCCGGTCGCGCTTTTTTAGATTTGTCATCGTTGTACCTATTCATTCGTTTTCCCCCCACCGCAGCCCTCTCTCCTCGCGAAAGAAGGTTAGAGTGAGGGGGAAAAACAGGGATTACTGTTTCAACAACGCCAGAATGTCCTGTGTTCGCGCCTCCATCAGCGCAGTGTCGCCGCGCGATTCCACATTCAGGCGCACAACCGGCTCGGTATTGGACGAGCGCAAGTTAAAGCGCCAGTCCGGGAAGGACATGCTGATGCCATCGGTACGATCAACGCTAAGCGCAGAACCGGTGAAATGGGCTTCGACGCGGGCAATGGCAGGGACGGCCTGATCCAGCTTTAAGTTGATTTCGCCGCTGGCCGGAAACGCCGCCATGCGATCGCTGACCAGCGCTTCCAGCGTTTCGCCCTTAAGACAAAGCAGCTCAGTCACCAAAAGCCAGGGGATCATGCCGCTATCGCAGTAGGCAAAATCGCGGAAATAGTGATGCGCGCTCATCTCACCGCCGTAGATCGCATCCTCTTCACGCATGCGCTCTTTAATAAACGCGTGCCCGGTTTTCGACATCACCGGCTTACCGCCCGCCGCGGTTACGACATCCACCGTATTCCAGGAAAGGCGCGGGTCGTGGATGATCTTCGCGCCGGGGTTTTTCTCCAGGAATGCCTGAGCCAGCAGACCGACAATGTAATAGCCCTCGATAAACTGGCCGTTGCCGTCAAAGAAGAAGCAGCGGTCAAAATCGCCGTCAAACGCGATACCGACATCCGCGCGATGTTCGATGACCGCGTTGCGGGTATCGTCGCGGCACTCCGGGAGAAGCGGGTTAGGAATGCCGTTCGGGAAGTTGCCATCCGGGGTGTTGTGTACCTTGATAAAGGTGACAGGAACATTGTTCGCCTTAAAACGCTGCTCCAGGGCATCAATGACCGGTCCTGCCGCTCCGTTCCCGGAATTGATCACCAGTTTTAACGGTTTGAAATTCGCCAGGTCGACATAGCTGAGCAGGTGATCGATATAGGCATCACGCAGGTTGATTTGCCGATAGCTGCCGCGTTTTTGCGCATTCACCGGCGGGAAGTCATTCGCTTCTGCCAGGCGCTGAACATCGCGCAGCCCCGTATCACCGCTGATCGGACGAGCACCTTTACGGACGAGCTTCATGCCGTTGTAGTCCATCGGGTTATGGCTGGCCGTGACTTCAATACCGCCATCCACACCCAGGTGGAAGGTGGCAAAATAGATCTCTTCGGTGCCCGAAAGCCCGATATCAAGTACATCCACACCCGCGTCTTGCAGCCCTTTGGCCAGCGCCAGTTTTAATGTTTCGCTCGTTAAACGGACATCGCCGCCCAGCACAATGGTTTGCGGTTTTAAATATTCGCCATAGGCCCGACCAATTCGCCAGGCAATATCTTCATTCAGCTCTTCACCCAGCTTGCCGCGAATATCGTAGGCTTTAAAACAGGTTAATTTTTCCATCATTACCTCGTTTTCAGGCAACAGTTAGCCCTCTCCGGTGTGGAGAAATAATCAAAAAGAATTCATTTGTTATATCTATCCGACGTCGCGTTGCGGCAAATCAGCAGCGGCGCGAAAGATGTCGGACAGTGTCAGATACGTCCGTAACGATCTTCAAACCGCACAATATCGTCCTCTTCGAGATAGGAACCGGAGCGTACTTCAATTAAATCGAGAGGTATCTTCCCCGGGTTCTCAAGACAATGGCGCGCACCGAGCGGAATGTAGACCGACTCGTTCTCACCCAGCAGTTTGATCTCGTCATTGATGGTGACTTTCGCCGTACCCGCCACCACCACCCAGTGTTCAGCACGATGGTGATGCATCTGGACCGAGAGTCCTTCGCCAGGTTTCACGGTGATGCGCTTCACCTGATAGCGATCGCCTGCGTCAATGGAGTCATATTTACCCCAGGGACGATAAACTTCACGGTGGATGTGGTGTTCATGGCGGCCATCCGCTTTGATTTGCTCGACCACTTTCTTCACATCCTGCACATGGTTACGGTCCGCTATCAGCACGGCATCCTTGGTCTGCACCACCACAAGATCTTTCACGCCGACGGTGGTGACCAGACCGGACTCCGCATAGACGAAGCTGTTTTCCGTATCATGACTGATGACGTCGCCGTGATGGACGTTTCCCTCAGGAGTATGCGCGCTGATTTCCCACAAAGAGGACCAGGAGCCCACATCACTCCAGCCGGCATCCATCGGCACCACCACCGCATCGGCCGTATTTTCCATTACCGCGTAGTCGATAGACTCTTCCGGACAGGCCAGGAACGCGGCTTCATCAACACGGATAAAGTCCAGATCCGGATCCGTCACATTCATCGCGCGCTCGCAGGCCTCGTAAATATCGGGACGATATTTTTTCAGTTCCTCCAGATAGCGCCCGGCGCTGAACAGGAACATGCCGCTGTTCCAGTAATATTCGCCACTCGCCACATAACCCTGCGCGGTTTCCAGGTTTGGTTTTTCGACAAACTGCGCCACATCGAAGGCCAGGCCATCACCTTTGCCAGGGGTTACCTCGCCACGACGAATGTAGCCATATCCGGTCTCCGGCAGGTCCGGTACGATGCCAAAGGTCACCAGTTTGCCGCTTTCGGCATAGACCAGAGCCTGACGCACCGAGGTACGAAACGCCTCTTCGTCCTGAATCACGTGATCCGCCGCCAGCACCAGCATCAGCGGGTCGGAGGTCGGGTTATGACGTGTGATCGCCATCGCGGCCAGCGCAATCGCCGGTGCGGTGTTGCGCCCCGCCGGTTCAAGAATGATGTTCTCCG
Organism: Phytobacter ursingii; assembly: GCA_901456055.1. Lineage (GTDB taxonomy): Bacteria > Pseudomonadota > Gammaproteobacteria > Enterobacterales > Enterobacteriaceae > Phytobacter > Phytobacter ursingii. The sequence continues at coordinate 95,232 of CABDWT010000016.1, read as the reverse complement.
TCAGCTTGTTGAGCTGGCGCAACTGCTCGGCAACAATAAAGCGATGCTGTTCATTGCAGATAACCACCGGACTTTCACACTCCACCCCATCCAGGCGGCAGACGGTGGTCTGCAGCATGGTCAAATCACCTTTCAGGCAGAGGAATTGTTTGGGATACAGGACACGGGAGAGCGGCCACAGGCGGCTGCCGGAACCCCCGGCCATTACCACCGGATACAGTTGTGTTTGACTCATGATTTATCCCCATTCCCTTCGTAATTCAGACGTTCGTCTTGCGCATGGGCAGCCTGCCCTGCACTCACCGTCGGATCGCGTCGGGAGATATCAGTCATAAACTGGGTTAACACGCTCTCTTTCTCGAGCGTGCGTTCGGCATATTCACGTGCCACCGTGTTGGTTTTGGGCATCAAGAGTGCCTGTTCGATGCCTGCCGTCAGCGCCGGTACGGATTCGGGTTCCACACACACGGCGATACCCGGCGACGCCAGACAAAGCTGGCCCAGCTCGGTGGACGCTTCGGCGGTGATAACGGCATTGCCGCCCACGGCGAGAATATTGGTCAGTTTCGATGGCAGCACGGCGTCCGCCGCGCCACGTTTTTGAATCACCAGATGGCAATCGGCCATCTTGAGCAGCGCTGGCAATGCGTCGTAAGACTGCAACGGAAAGAACTTCACGTTATCCAGCCCCTGTTGCAGGGCTTGTTTTTCCAGTCTCGCTTTGCCGCCGCCCTGCCCCACAATCACAAACAGCCACGGTTGTTCACGAAGGTTAGCCGCTGCCGCAATCACATTTTCCAGCCCCTGCTTCTCACCGATATTGCCGGAGTAAAGAATGATTTTTTTATCCTCAGGCAACCCCAGAGTCTGTCTCAGCTGCGCGACAGCCTGCGGATCAACGTCGCGAAAGCGGGCCACTTCTGACCAGTTCGGAAAGAAGATTATCCGCCCGGCTTCCACCCCTTTTTCCCGTGCTTTGTTCATCATTGAGCGGGAGATGGTGGAGACATTGTCGACATTGTGCAGAGCGCTGCGCTCAAACGCGGTAGCCAGTTTCGCCACTTTGCCGGTTTTGCCTTTCCCGGCCATCCCTAAGCCAAGCATGGCGTCGACTTCATAATCCTGAATATGCAATAGCGTGCGGGCGCCGGTGAGTTTTGCCAGCAGGCGCATGCCCGGTGTACAAAACAGCGTCGGTACCACGCCGATGATGCGATCCGGCTTCCAGCGTCGCTGTGCCATCAGCGGAAAAAAGCTGCTCACGGCGAAGCTGGTCAGATGGATCAGTCGTTTCAGTGTCGAGGGCTGTTTCGGTACGTACAGTGGACAGCGCCAGACGGTCGCGGCACCGCTTTCCCGGCGATAACGCCAGGCGGAATACGCCTTACCCACCTGCCACTCCGGGTAGTAAGGCGGCGCGGTAATGACACGCACGTCATGCCCCTGCCGGGCCATCCATTCAACCATTTCGCCCGTGTATTTACCGATACCGGTTAATTCCGGCGCATAGTTGATGCCGTAAACAAGAATTTTCATAGGCCCGGTACTCCCCGCGCTTCCTTGAAATAGGCGCGGCTATTGTCATGTACCAGCGGATCGGCTATCAGCACATCGGGCGTTAGCCAGCGATAGTCATCGTGCTGTTCTGTCGGCAGCGCCAGCGTGGAGGCATCGACCCGTAAGCGAAAACCGAGCACGATGTAGTGGGTAGAAAAATCGCTGCCGGAAAAGTTGTCGTCATAGAAGTGCTGCCAGACGCCATAAAACTCTCCTGCCGACATCGGCAGGAGTACGCCCAGTTCAGCCAGCGTCACACGTTCAAACGCGCTCGCCAGTGGTTCATCTTTTTGCACCCGTCCACCCGGTACAAACCAGTAACCCTGCGCCGGACGATTCGTACGCTTGCCGAGCAAAAACTCGCCGCTGTCGTTCTCCACAATAAGATCGATGGAGATAAGCGGAGTCGAACGCACGACCGTGGCAAAATCTTCCGGACGTAAAAACATGCTTACCCCCTGAACCGTTGCTGATTTTCGAGGAACCACTGGTAGGTGCTTGCCAGCCCCTGCTCCAGCGAGATCTCGTGATACCAGCCAAGCGCATGCAGGCGGGAGACATCCAGCAGTTTGCGTGGCGTACCATCCGGCTTAGTGGCGTCAAAGACCACCCGACCTTTGTAGCCCACGACCTGAGCGACCGTTTGCGCCAGTTCACGGATCGTGCAATCCAGCCCGGTGCCGACATTAATGTGCGACAGCATCGGTTCGGTATTCTCCTGCCACACTTCGCGATCCAGCTCCATCACATGAATGCTGGCTGCCGCCATGTCATCCACGTGGAGGAACTCGCGCATCGGCGTGCCGCTGCCCCATACCACGACGTCAGGCGCATTGCTGAGCGTGGCTTCATGAAAGCGACGGAGCAATGCCGGGATCACGTGGGAGTTGCTCGGGTGGAAGTTGTCATTCGGCCCGTACAGGTTAGTCGGCATCACCGAGCGATAATCACGGTTGTACTGGCGGTTGTAGGACTCGCACAGTTTGATACCGGCGATTTTGGCAATCGCATACGGTTCGTTAGTCGCCTCCAGCGTCCCCTGAAGAAGCTCACTTTCCGCCATCGGCTGGTGCGCCAGCTTCGGGTAAATACAGGATGAACCGAGGAACAACAGCTTGTTCACGTCATGCAAATGCGCCGCGTGAATGATGTTGCACTCAATCATCATGTTCTCGTAGATGAAATCTGCCGGGTAGGTGTTATTGGCGACAATGCCACCTACTTTCGCCGCCGCCAGATAGACCTGGTCGATACGTTCGCTGGCAAAGAACGCCTGCACCTGCGCAGAATCCAACAGGTTCAGCTCGTCGCGGTTACGCAGTACCAGTTCTACGTCTTCACGTTGCGACAGCAGTCTTACGATGGCCGACCCGACCATGCCGCGGTGACCCGCGACAAAGATACGTTGTTTCGTCATTCTCAGGACTCCAGCGCGATGGCAACCTCGTAACCGTGAGCTTTCAACAGCGAATGTTTTTTCGCCGCTTCAAGATCTTTGGCTACCATCTCAGAGACCATCTCCTGCAGCGTAGTTTCCGGTTTCCAGCCCAGTTTCTCGTGTGCTTTGGTCGGATCGCCGAGCAGAGTTTCCACTTCTGCCGGACGGAAGTAACGCGGGTCAACGGCAACAATGACATCGCCCGGTTTCACGCCTGGCGCGTCATGGCCGGTGACGGAGACAACAATCCCCTTCTCTTCCACACCCTTGCCTTCGAAGCGAAGTTTGATACCCAGCTGCGCCGCCGCCATTTCCACAAACTGACGCACGGAATACTGCACGCCGGTGGCGATAACGAAGTCTTCCGGATGGTCCTGCTGCAGCATCATCCACTGCATCTTCACGTAATCTTTCGCATGGCCCCAGTCACGCAGAGAATCCATGTTGCCAAGGTAGAGGCAAGACTCGAGCCCCTGAGCGATGTTGGCAATGGCGCGGGTAATTTTGCGGGTTACGAAGGTTTCGCCACGGCGCGGAGACTCGTGGTTAAACAGGATGCCGTTGCAGGCGTACATGCCATAGGATTCACGGTAGTTTACGGTGATCCAGTAAGCGTACAGTTTGGCGACAGCATACGGAGAACGTGGGTAGAATGGCGTGGTCTCTTTCTGCGGGATTTCCTGGACCAGGCCATACAGCTCAGAGGTAGAGGCCTGGTAAAAACGCGTTTTCTTTTCAAGGCCCAGGAAGCGGATGGCCTCCAGCAGACGCAATGTGCCCATCGCATCCACATCGGCGGTGTATTCTGGCGATTCAAAAGAGACCGCGACATGGCTCATCGCCCCAAGGTTATAAACCTCATCCGGCCGCACTTCCTGCAGAATACGGGTCAGGTTAGAGGTATCCGTCAGATCGCCATAGTGAAGGTGGAATTTCGGGTTGCTGGTGTGCGGATCCTGATAAATATGGTCCACACGCTCAGTGTTGAATGAAGAGGCACGACGCTTGATGCCATGAACTTCATAACCCTTTTCCAGAAGCAGTTCTGCCAGATAAGAGCCATCTTGCCCGGTAACGCCGGTGATGAGAGCGACTTTAGACATATTTTATTCCTCTATTACTTATCAGAAGTTATTCAGTTTTTACGCGTTCGCGCGTTACCACTGCGGGGTTGCCACGGCAAACTGCATTTGCCGGAAGCGTCTTAAAAACACTGCTGCGCGCACCGACAACCGTTCCGTCACCAATACGCACGCCGGGAGCAACAAAAACATCCGTTGCCAGCCAGCATTTATCGCCAATCACGATGGGCGACGCGGTAATATCAAAGTGCGCGCTCATAAAATCGTGACTGCCGGTACACAAATAACATTTCTGCGAAATCACAGAATTAGCGCCGATTGAGATATCGCCCAGGGTATATAAAACAGCGTCATCGCCAACCCAGCTATAATCACCCAGCGTTAATTTCCATGGATACGTTATTTTCACTGACGGACGGATCACTACGTTTTTTCCGATTTTTGCACCGAATAAACGCAGCAGAAAGGCACGCCAGCGATACATAATTTGTGGCGACCAGGCAAATAATGTCGACTGCACCGCCCACCACAATTGAACCTTAATAGCACTCCCGCCCCGAAAGCCTTTCGGCACGGAGAATCCTTGTAAGTCTTGCATCGTGTTTCCTTATACGTTGCCCTTTATTCTTCAAGCTGCCGTTGCGTTGACTGCATTCGTTTATCTGCATCACTTACGTAAGTCAGCTCATCGGAATTATCTGACTTACCGCCTTTCCGCAACTCGAATTATTCAGGGCATTAACATTACGCTTTGTTATATAAGGCTTTCGCTTTGCCGGTAGTGCGCAGGCGTAACAGATACGATAATTCCGCCCAGAAACCCGGCACATGTAATATTTTTCGTTGGACGTTGCGAGCATCCCGACATAATTCAAGGTTATTCGACGTAGATACGCCACCCATAGAAAATTCGGATACCAGACCGTGCAGGCGTTTGAAGCGAAAGCCTGCTTTGAACATTCTGGCTGCCAGCGCGTAATCGGAAGAGACTTTATATTGTAAATCGTAGGGGTAGGTTTTCAGGCCACTCATCGGGAAGAATATGGCCTGATGACTGGCGGGTAAGCTGTGATAAATATACCAGCCGCGTTTTGCACTACGGCGTATTTTTGTACCATCGCCGAAATCTAATAAGGCATCGCCAATGTACATTGCATTGTCACGTTCTTGTGCCAACTGGCGGATAACTTCAACGCTTTCCGGATGCAGGATATCACCTGAATTGAGGAATAACGCGAAGCGGCCATTGGCCATGCTGATGCCTTTATTCATCGCATCATAGATGCCGTTATCTCTCTCGCTGACGTAACGTAAGTGGTACTGGCCGTTGAGATTTTCCAGAAACTCTGCGGTACCGTCAGCAGAACCGCCGTCCACAACAATCCACTCGAATGCGATATCCTGCGCCTGTGCCAGATGGGCCAGCGATTTCCAGGTTTTCATCACGCCTTCATAATTACGAAACGCAACAGTAATAACGCTTAGTAACATGTGACCCACCTCGTCATATGCTCGAAATATTTAACGCCTTGCGGAAAATAAACGGGCAAACAATTAAAAATGCGTATTCAGGGCTAAAGATCGATCCCGTAAAAAACCACGATATAGGAGCGAACAGATAAAGCTGAACACGAAAATTCTGATTATTACCAAACGCATTGACAGTCATTCTTGCGACTTTGAACAAATACCAACCGGTCAGTAATACGGCAAACCATGAAAAATAGATAATTAACAGATACAAGCCATTGTCTATGGTTTTGCCGACATCTGCACCGTTAAAGATTCCGAATGATGCAACATATTCGTAAAGTGAGCCAAATCTTACAACACCATCAATGTTTGTCAGGGAATATCCCACCATCGCCAGCGGTCCGATAATGCGATAATAAGAGGAGGAGCCTTCTGTTCCTAAATCACCGAGACGTTCCGCAATATAAGGAAAGGCGAACACCACCCCGACAACAAATACCGCCAGTGAAATAATTGCCAGCGGCAATTTCTTGCGTATCGCTTCCTTGTTTAAATACTGAAATGCCCATTCCAGTAGATAAAAAAGGATAAATGTCATTACCCCTGAAAACGATCCCGAAAGAACTATCCCTGTCAGAATCATAGCATCTGTCTTCGGCGTTTTGATACCAAACTGTTTGATGCTGAGCCAAATTGAGATTAATGCCAGGGCGAAGAATGCCGGTTCGAAATAGAGCGCCGTCGTCCTCTTACCACCAAATTTGATAAAATTCAGTACGTAGCTGTTACTGTAAATCAGATATTTCGAAATTATCTCCATGAGACTGCTGCCGCCAGAGAGAATAATTTGCGCCATTTCCGCTGCCGCCAGCATCACCACCAATGCAACCACTACATAAAAGAAGCGAAGTATTTTGCGGTAGTTATGCGGCGAAACCGTTTTGAAGCGAATACTCCATACCATGCCGATGATGATAACGATATAAACAAACAGCATCGTTGACGTCACATACTTACTGGCGTTCAGTGACTGACCAAAAATGTAATTAAACAGCGTCAATCCGGCACCGGTGCCCAGGGCAATCATCAACTTTTTCAGATTGATTTTTTCCACATAGAGCAACAGCAACAGCGGTAAGAACGTAACGATAGTTATCGGAAAGCTTTCGCCAAGCTGGAAAATTTTCACGTTAACCAGCAGGTAAATCAGCGGCAGCAGGAGATAACTACAGACCCTGATAGAATGAGACATATTCCTCCAGCATCTGTTGCCCGCTATATGCGCGACGGCTGCGCGCCCGAAACGCATCCAGCGATGTGCCAAACACGGCCTGTGCGATATCGGCTTTATGCAGTTGCACCAGCGGCACAACTTCCGCTTCACTAAAGGTCTTGCCGCCCGACTTCTCCAGAACTTCACGCGCGGCATCGCTGTGCGTGGCGATAACCGGTACGCCGATGGAAAGCGCTTCACACAAAATCAGCGGATAGTTGTCCACGCGTGAGGTAAAGAGCAGCGCATCCATCTGGTTGAGTTCGCTCATAAGCTGACGCTTATCGGTCAGAAAACCGTGGTTGACTACGTTTGGTCCTTCAAAGGGTGAAAACTTGCCAAAGGTATGCAGTTCAACGCGCTCGCCCAGCGCCATCACGTCACGAACAAGTTGTTGATGAGTTTTACCGTCATAGCGCAAATCGTGGGCCACCACGGCGATTTTCGGTCGACCATGGGTGACGGTAACCGGGGACAAATCCGCAAGAATGGCTTCGGTCGCTACATCAATACCATTATTGATAATGCGGCAACGACCCGCGCCGTACAGGCTATTGAATGCGTCGGCCACATGCTGACTGGGGGAAATAAACTGGCAGCCCAGCGCCATCATCTCGCTAAACAAACGGCGTTTCTCATCCACCAGTTGCTGCGCGCGATCCACTTTCACCGGCGGATAGTTCGTCAGCGTCGGGCACTTTTTGCATCCCTGTTTCCAGCCTTCACAGCCATCAGTGAATGCGCAACGCCCGGTGACGCTCCAGTGATCATGCAGCGTCCAGACAAAGGTCACATCAGGCTTATGCGCTTTCAGTCTCTGGCAGAACGCCACCAGGTCTTTCAGGTTCAGCCAGTAGCTGTGCATCACGTGAAAGTGCAGCACCACCGGCCCTTTGGTGCGGCTGACGCTGCGATAGAGATTATTGAGATTGCCAAAGACATCGCGGTTAAACAGGCGAAACAGCGCCAGGTTTGCCATTGAGGTCAGACGCGGCGTCTGTTTAAACACATTGGGATACTGGTCATGGCTGACGCTTTTCTTGCCGCCTTTCCCGTAGCCGTAAACAAAGCGTGAATGCATGCCCTGTTGCAGCGCGCGCTGGTGTAAATCCAGCGCGACACCTGCCGCGCCGCCTTCTGCGAGGCGAACGTTAAATTGTAATATGTTCATTTGATTGCCTTCACCCGCGCTTTTTCACCCACCACCAGCGCATTATCCGGCACGCTGTCGAGCACAACGCTGCCTGCGCCAACCATGACGTTATTGCCAATGGTGATATCACCCAGCAAGACCACGTTGGCCCCGAGTTCAACGTTGTTGCCGATAACCGGACAGGCCAGATTGTCTGCGCCACGATTGCCAATGGTCACACCATGGCGAATGGTGAAATCATCCCCCGCGACCACATGCTTATTAATGACCACGGCGTAGCCATGATGAATGGTGAAACGACGGCCAATGGTCGCCGCCGCCTGGATCTCATAGCCAAACAGACATTCCGTTATAAAGCGGTAAACCACTAGCACGGGCGCCGCCCACAGATTGTTGAGCACATTTTTCTTGCGCCATACGGAGCAAAAATGGGCGACGCGATAGGCCGCGACCATGCAGCACGGGCGCAAACTCCATTGATTAGCGCGAAAATCTTCCAGTCGCATCATTTGCCTCGCAAACCATCAGCCAGACGCTTGCCATTGCGCACCGAGAAAAGCGTCAGCAACGTGCGCCAGTTCATGCGCTTATTGCGGATCTGGTAGAGCGTGAACAGCTGATATTTCTTGCTGGCGCGGTCAAATTTAGCTTTGTGTTTCCGGTAGAAATGGAAGTAGCCCGAGAATTTTTTCGGCGACGAGGTAATCTGCATTTCACCGTGATTGATGTGCAGAATTTGCGTCGCTTTTTCAATTTTCCACGGCTCGCCATACTGCTCCACCATGCGCAAAAAAATGTCGTAGTCCTGTGCCGCTTTCAACTGCGTATCGAACAGGCACTCCTTAAAGCGCCAGGACCAACTGAACACCTGGTTACCTACAATGTTGCGTTTGTAGAACAACTTGCGGGAAAACGGCGACTTTGGGTAAAGCGGTAAGCTGGTCGGTTGTGAATAGACTTCGCCCTGGCAGACATAGTCGTTGGCATAGAGAAAAGCCCGCGATACCAGATGGTGTTTATGTTCCAGAAATACAGACAGGCGGTCCGGCGTCCATTCATCGTCGTCATCGATACCGGTAATAAACTCGCCTTTCGCCTGCAGGATGGCCTGATTGCGCACCGCGCAGGCGCCGGAATTAAACGCGTTACGGGTATAGGTCACACGCGGGTCATTCAATTCGGCCACATAACCCTGGAGTTGCTCAAAGGCCGTTGAGCAGTCGTCTACAATGATCAATTCCCAGTGGGTGTAATCCTGACGCAACACCGATTTGATAGCGCGAATAGCCAATTGTTGACGGTTCCATGTCGGCATATAGATCGAGATTAACGGACGTTCTGTGGTCATTTTCTTCCCCGATTGATCAATTTTCCTCTCACCCTCACCCTCTCCCTTGAGGGGCGAGGGAACGCTGTGCGCCCATGTGCAAGCGAGGGCACTCTTTTCCCCTCTCCCCGGTGGGGTAAGGAAACGGTTGAGTCCATTTACAAGCGCCTGCGCTTTTACCCTCTCCCCTGTGGGGAGAGGGACGGGGTGAGGGGTAAGGGTTAAACGTTATTTGCTATCAGACTTGTATTCATATTCGTAATAGCCGTAATCCTGATAGCCGGTGGCACGGCGGAAAATGGAGTTCAGGATGACGCCTTTGACCTGAATACCGTTTTGCTCAAAGCGGCTCAAACTGGTCTGCACCTCTTTCACCGTATTCACCGCATAACGCGCAACCATCAGTGTGGTGCCCGCGTGGCGTCCCACGATCGCCGCATCCGTCACTGCCAGGATTGGCGGGGTATCAATCAGCACCAGGTCATAATGTTTACTCGCCCAGTCCAGCAACTGCGTGAAACGCTCGCTCATTAAGAGTTCGGACGGGTTCGGCGGGATCTGCCCACGCGGCACCAGATCAAAGTTCGCAATGGAGGTCTTTTTGGCACAGTTTTCAATACTGCCCTTGCCAACCAGAATGTCCGACAGACCATTAACGTTATCGGTACCGAGCAGTTCGTGGGTATAGCCTTTGCGCATATCACAGTCGATCATCAGCACGCGTTTATTGGTCTGGCTAATCACCGCCGCCAGGTTGGCACAGACGAACGTTTTACCAATCGACGGGCTGACCCCGGTCATCATCAGAACATTATTGGGCGCCTGCATCATGGCGAAATGGAGGCTGGTGCGCAGGCTGCGTACCGCTTCAATCGCCAGATCCGCCGGGTTACCCACCGCCAGCAACTGGCGCTGTTTGTAACGTTTGCTGCCCTTGACGGTTTTGACCGTATCGCGCGCTTTTTGCCACTCCGACAGCGGAATGCTGGCATAAACGCTAATCCCCTGCTCTTCCAGCGACTGCGGGCTTTCGATACCACGATTGAAGAGTGAACGCAGCAGAACGACGACCACAGAGAGGATCAGCCCCAGGATAACGCTACCGAGAATGATCAGCGCTTTTTTCGGTTTCAGTACTCCAGGCTGTGTAATGGCCGCATCGACAATGCGTACATCCCCCACGGTGCTGGCCTCGGTAATACGCAACTCCTGCTGTTTATTCAGCAACTGCATATAAACCTGCTGACCGGACTCCACATCACGCGTCAGGCGGACAATCTCCTGCTGCGTTTTCGGCATTGCCGTCACGCGGGTGTTGAGTTTGGCCTTTTCATCTTCCAGCGCTTTGCGTTTTTCCAGCAGTGTGCGGTAAGCCGGGTGCGCTTTGGTGTACAGCTTGGAAATCTCCGCCTCTTTAAAGGTCAGTTCGTTCAACTGCGCATCGATGTTAACCATCGAGTCGAGCACCGATTTCGCTTCCAGCGGCAGGTCAACGGAGTCTTGCTGCTGGCGATAGGTATTGAGTTTGTTTTCGGCCACGTCCAGTTTGGCGCGAACTTCCGGCAATTGTTTATTCAGGAACTCCAGGCTCTTCGCGGCTTCTTCGGATTTACGCTCAACGTTCTGTTGCAGATAGTTGCGGGTAATGCTGTTAAGAATGTCGCGGATCTGATCGCGATCTTCGCCGATATAGGTCAGGCTGAGCACACCGGTATCTTTACCGTTCTCGGTAACGCTCAGATTATTTTGCAGGTTATTGATCATTCCGAGCGTGGAGAATTTCGTCACGGTGAATTCACTGTCGTTCGCCGCCTGAATAGCGCTAACCACCATGGTCACACCGTCCTTGCTTAACGGTTGTCCCACTTCGCCATGCGCGCTAAAGCCTCCGTCGCTGGTCAGAGAGTACTGTTTCGGCCCCAGCACCTTAAGGGTGAAGACCTGATCCTTCATCTCTTTAGGGAGGGTGAACGTCGTGACTTTGACCGTATCATCTTGCCGCCCCATCAATCTGTCCCAGCCCGCGCCAAAAACCGGAAAGGTGTTTTTGGTCACGGCGATATCCAGATTTAAATCATTGACGGTTTTGCCCAGCACCAGCCTGGACTGAATCAACTGAATTTCCGCTTCCGACGCAGGGGGTTTGTTAGCCAGCGCCGAACCGATATCCTGCACCAGGGAATTACCGGTATTCTGCTCAATCTGTACCAGCGCATCCGCGCTGTAGATTGGCGTGGCAAACAGGCAGTAAACGATAGCGGCCACGGCAAATAAGCCGGTTATCCCCAGCACCCACCAGCGAGCCTCGACGACTGTACCGATTAATCGCCCTACATCGATTTCATCATTTCCCACCGTCGACGCGGCGGAATGGTGTGTTTTCTCTGTCATTGTTATCCCTGCTGAGCGTTCAGTGCCTGCGCCCACTGGCGGGCAGACTGGTCAAGTAAGGTGTAAACGGCCTCAAAGGCGTCGCGGCTTTTGCGATATGGATCGGGAATTTCACGTTCATCGTCCCAGTGACCAAACAGCATCACTTTGCCGCGCATTTCCGGCGCGATTTCGCACAGTGCGGCGATATGCCGTTTTTCCATGACCAGAATCAGGTCGAAATCACGGCACATTTTTCCGGAAATCTGCCGGGCGCAGTGCCCTTCAAGGGACAGATTGTTTTTTGCTGCCACGCGCGCTGCCTCCGCATCCGCGCTTTTACCTACCAGCGCTCCCAGCCCGGCTGACTCTACCGTCAATGCGGGCTGATACTTTTTCAGCAGCCGCTCCGCCGTGGGGGAACGGCAAATGTTCCCCACACACACCACCAGAATTTTGTTAAACATCGCCTATCACCAGGTGTGAATGTCGCGCGCCGTATCCGTCATGTAGCGAACGCCACTAATGGTTGGCAGCAACTGATTGATGAGACGGTTCCAGCGAGCAACCGGTGCGGTCGTCACATACACCACGTCATACGGCTGGAGGCGGAATTCGGTTGCCATCACCAGCGAGGTCGCGTCGGACATATCAAGCTGATAAATGTTGGCAATCTTGCCGCCGCGACCGTTCTCGCCTTTGAGCGGACGAATCACGAAGATGCCGCTGGCGTTGGAGGTGGTCAGATCGATGCCTTCGGCCTGGCCCAGCGCTTCGGTCAGCGTCATGCCACTGAAGTCCATTTTGAGGGTGCTCTGTTTTTTAACTTCACCCATCACGAAGACTTTCAGATCGTCATTACGCGGTACGAAAAGAATGTCCCCCGGATAGAGCAGGCGGTTTTGGCTCAAATCGCCGTTCTGCATCAGCGCTTGCAGGGAGATACGCTGTTCCTGACCATTATGTGTCAGCACCACGTTGCGCCAGTCGGCGGCATCGGTAAGTCCGCCCGCGGCATTAATGGCATCCAGCACGGTCAGCGGAACGTTAGTGATAGCCTGCTGACCTGATTTGTTGACCTGTCCGGAGACATAGGCTTTCTGCGAACGGAAAGCGGCGATATTAACGTCCACCTGCGGGTCAGCGATGTACGTCGCTAAGCGGCTGGTAATATCACTGCGAATTTCGCCAAGGGTTTTGCCGACGACATGGACTTTACCAATGTAGGGATAGAACATGGTGCCGTCGGGCTGTACCCAGTTACCGGTGTCGCTTGAACTGCGGTACTGGCCTGCAGGTGTGGTCAGTTCAGGGTGGTCCCAGACGGTGACGCTAAGGACATCCCCCGGGCCAACGCGATATTGATAGTTTGAGATTTCCTGATCCAGCGACATATTTGGCTGGGCGACATTCGGGCGCGGACGTAATTGCTCAACCAGACGAGGTGTCAATGGATAGACATTCACCATGCGGTCTAAATCAAAATCGGCGTCTTGTTGTTTAATCACATCTTTTCCCATTGTTGACATATTGCTACCGGGAAAGACTGTGCAGCCACTCATCAAGCTCATGGACACCAATAATGGTATCAATTTCGTTTTGGATTTCATCATTGATTAATTATCACTTTTGCAGAGTAATTATCCTGTGTATTTAAATAAGCGACTGGTCACGACGGAATCAGAATGCAGTTAATCGGAACGTAATATAACTGGTATCAGTCCTAAAAATCGCTTATTCAACCACATGCTATTGACAGAATAATCCAGACTTTTTGACATGCTGTCAGGCAGGCTACCGCCCTTGGCTTTCAGCTACCAATCCACTGATTAAACAGTAAGTTATTGAAAACACCCTTTTCTACTCCGACCCTGATAGAGAATATTCCTGGATGCCTTAAATAAGGCAGTCATAAGGATTTACGCTGTTTAGCTGCATTAAAAATAACTTCACAGGTATATTTGAAACATGCTGGAGGAATTGTTGCAGCTAAGCGAATTACAGGCAAGGCAACATCCCACCCTAAACATATTTTTAAGAATAATATTAAGAGCAAATATTTAGCTTTTTAGGATTTTATTGATATTGACAAAACCTTTACTGGCATTTACGCATGCGAAATATCCTAAAAACCATTTTCATCTACCGCCGAAAATAATCCCATTACTAATAAGGAAATAGATTTTTAATTTCTCTCCCGTGTCCAGTCAGAAATAAGATAAATCGCATACCGGCATTGCAATTTAGATTGGCTTTATCCATGATCAGATAACGACAATTGTTAGAATTGATAAGGTGTTACGCATACGATGGAATGGATTGCCGATCCATCAATCTGGGCCGGATTGATCACGCTGATTGTGATCGAACTCGTGCTCGGCATTGATAACCTGGTTTTTATCGCGATACTTGCGGAAAAACTCCCTCCGGCGCAACGCGACCGCGCCCGTGTCACAGGGCTGCTGCTGGCGATGATTATGCGCCTGCTACTGCTCGCGTCTATCTCGTGGCTGGTTACGCTCACCAACCCGCTTTTTGCTTTCCGCGACCTCAGTTTCAGCGCGCGCGATCTGATTATGCTGTTCGGTGGTCTGTTCCTGCTCTTCAAGGCCACCGTTGAGCTCAACGAACGTCTGGAAGGTAAAGACAGCGATAATCCCACGCAACGGCGAGGGGCGAAGTTTTGGGCCGTCGTGGCGCAAATCGTCGTTCTGGATGCCGTTTTTTCTCTCGACTCGGTGATCACGGCGGTCGGAATGGTTGATCACCTGGCCGTCATGATGGCCGCCGTCATTGTCGCCATCTCGCTGATGTTGCTGGCCAGCAAAGCGCTGACGCGTTTTGTAAACAGCCATCCGACGATTGTTATTCTTTGCCTGAGCTTCCTGCTGATGATTGGCTTTAGCCTCGTTGCCGAAGGCTTTGGTTTCCATATCCCGAAAGGTTATCTGTACGCCGCGATAGGTTTCTCGGTCATGATTGAAGCGCTTAATCAGCTCGCTATCTTCAACCGTCGCCGTTTCCTGTCGGCCAACCAGACGTTACGCCAGCGCACGACAGAAGCGGTAATGCGTCTGCTGAGCGGCAGAAAAGAGGATGCGGAGCTTGATGCACAAACCGCGTCGATGCTGGTCGACCATGACAGTAGCCAGCTTTTTAACCCGCAAGAACGTCGGATGATTAGCCGGGTGCTTAACCTCAATCAGCGTACGGTGAGCAGTATCATGACCTCCCGTCATGATATTGAACATATCGACCTGAACGCGCCCGAAGAAGAGATTCGCGATTTGCTGGAGAAAAACCAGCATACGCGCATGGTGGTGACCGGCGGCAATGACGAGACCGATTTGCTGGGCGTGGTACATGTGATTGATTTACTTCAGCAGTCGCTGCGCGGCGAGCCGCTCGACTTGAGAGTATTGATCCGTCAACCGCTGGTCTTTCCGGAAACGTTGCCGCTGCTACAGGCGCTGGAGCAGTTTCGTAGCGCGCGTACCCATTTTGCGTTTGTGGTCGATGAGTTCGGTTCAGTTGAAGGTATTGTCACCCTGAGTGACGTCATGGAAACCATCGCCGGGAATCTGCCGAATGAGGTCGAAGAAATTGATGCCCGCCACGATATTCAGAAAAACAGCGACGGTAGCTGGACCGCGAATGGCCATATGCCGCTGGAAGATCTGGTGCAATATGTGCCGCTGCCGCTGGATGAAAAACGGGAATACCACACGATTGCCGGGCTATTGATGGAATATCTGCAACGGATCCCGACGCCGGGGGAAGAGGTTCAGGTAGGCGATTATTTAGTGAAAACGCTGGAGGTGGAAAGCCACCGCGTTCAGAAGGTCCAGATCATCGCCCTGAATACGGGCGACGCGCTGGATTATCAGGTCTGACTGGCGCCGGGTATCCCGGCGTTACAGTTTGTTGAGCAGTTTTTTCAGGTCTTTACCATTCTGGCTGTCTTTGTTGCGATCCGCCCACTCACTCAGTCGGCGTTTCGCTTCATCCTGCAAATGTTTACGCAAAATCTGATCAACCTGCAGGCTGTAATTCAGCGACTGCCATTTACCGTATACATTCAGCGGAATGTCGGTGGATTTCAGGTAGTCGATCAGTTTGCTGTCACCTTTCCAGCCCTCAAGTACGCGAATGGTAAAGTGGGTGTCGCACTGCTCATGCACCAGGTCCATCTCACCCTGCCCGGACAGGCTCAGCAGCGGTGAACTGCCCTGCATATCCGCCAGCGTCATAACACCTGTGTCCAGCGACACATCCGTGCTGAAGGTGTCGAGACGCGTCACGTTATCGTAATTCTCCTGTGCCTGCACATCGCTGCTGCGGGCAACCGCCTGCTGGACCAACTGTTGGAAATTCAGCCCTTCCATCTGGCTGTCTTTGATCTCGACATGGGCATCGCCCTGCCAGTGGCGGCGAAAATCATCGGCATCAATCCGGCTGCCCGAAAAATCGCCCGCGAGAGAGAGCTTACCCGTAAGGGCAATGGGGTAATTGAACGCTTTCAGGATAGTGCTAATTTCGACGTTATCCAGCCGCGGCTGGAAGACTGCGCGGGAATTATCTCGGCGCACATCCAGCATGCCTGGCAGCGAGATATCCCCGTC
Source organism: Phytobacter ursingii (assembly GCA_901456055.1). Classification (GTDB taxonomy): domain Bacteria; phylum Pseudomonadota; class Gammaproteobacteria; order Enterobacterales; family Enterobacteriaceae; genus Phytobacter; species Phytobacter ursingii. The sequence continues at coordinate 78,937 of CABDWT010000016.1, read as the reverse complement.
ACCCATTTTGCCCTGTAGCGTAGCGATATTGAGCAAACCGGCGTTATTAGAGAACTGACCCTTGACGTTATCAAAGCGCATTCCGCGCCAGCGAATATTATTCGCAGTCAGTGATACCTGCGCGGTGAAATCACGCAGGCTGGTATATTCCGGCTCTATGTTATTGGCGATCACCGGTCGCGGCATACGCGCCTGCGCCTGCTGCCCCTGCTGGTCAGTAGAAGCATCGGTGGAAGCGGTCTCTTTCGGTGCCAGCAGGTTATCCAGATTCAGCGTGTCGAACTGTAAATCCAGCAGCCATTGCGGTTTTTCGGAAAGAATGACACTGCCTTTGCCGCTAAAGGCGCTGTCGTTGGCGCTAAGATGCAGATCGCTCAGGGAGATTTGCTGACGATTGCCCTGCCACTGCGCGGAGAGGCTGCCCGCGCCTGAAATCCCCTGAGCCGGGACATCGCCCCCCTGCAACGACCATTTCAGATCGCTGATGGTCGCCGTGAGGTGGCTCGGGTAGTCGCTGGCATCCACTTGCGCTTTCAGGGATAACGAGAGATCGCGCTGATCGCGATTCACACGCCCCGAAAAATCCAGCGTCGCCTGGTGTGCAGCATCCTGTTCCATCTGCAGGCGAATATCGCGCACAGTAATCTGTTCGTCGTTTTCATGCTGGAAAACCAGCACGCTATCGGCCACCTGTAGCCGGGCAATATCCCACGACCAGCCGCGATCTTCCGCAGCCTGTGGCAACATGTTCGCTTTCGGGGCAACCGGCGCATCATGCTCTGGCGCCGCATAGGTCTGCGGCGTCAGTTGAATAACCGCCCCCTTGAGCATCACCTGTTTCACCTGGAGCTGATGGGAGAGCAGCGGCACTAGCCCAACGTCCAGGCGCATATTGTCCGCTTTCACCACAGGGACTTCCGCGCCCGGTGCGGTCAGGGTGACGCGCCCCGAGAGAATGCTCAGTTGCGGCCAGACGTGCCAGCGCAGGGGGCCGTCAAGTTTCAACTGATAGCCGCTACGGACTTCAACCTGACGTACCATGTAGTCACGGAAATCGTTAGGGTTGACCATGACGACCAACGCCGAAAGGCCGGCTACCAGCACGACCAGTAAAATCATTAGCGTGGTTAACACTCTTCTCATGGCAGCCTCAGTGGGTAAAAATCACTCAGTCTTTATCAATGCGGCTGGCAACCGCGCCCTGCTGGTCGCGATACTTCGCGTCCTGGCGGCGGTTATACGGACGGTCGGCCGGGCCGGAGAGCGGCTCAAAGCTCAGTGCGCCGATCAGCATGCCGGGGCGTAATGCCAGCGGCAGTTTGCCAGAATTATAGAACTCCAGCACGATGCTGCCCGACCAGCCGGGATCGATGCGGTGTGCGGTAACGTGAACCATCAGCCCCAGGCGCGCCAGTGAAGAACGACCATCCAGCCAGCCCACCAGATCGGCAGGCAACGTCACCGATTCAAAGGTCACGGCCAGCGCCAGTTCGCCAGGGTGCAGGAAAAACGCTTCGCCGTCGGCAAGAACGATTTCATCGCTCATCACGCGATCAAGCGCCGCGCTGACTTCGTCTTTCGGACCGCTTAGGTCGATGAATGCAGCGGTGTGCCCACGGAAGGTACGAAATTTGTTGCCCAGGCGGACATCGACAGTCGCGCCATTAATGCGCTCAACGGGGGGACGCGGGGTAATCGACAGACGCCCCTGATCCAGCCAGGCTTCAATATCTCGGTCGCAAAGACGCATGCCACTTTCTCCTTTCGTGCATGACGCCCCTGACAATTCAGGGGCAAAGCAAAGTAAACTAAAGGGTACAGCCTATCATGTATTATTCAAAAAACTGGCTGATTTTGGCTTTCAGAATATCAATCGCAATACGGTTTTTACCACCGCGCGGCACGATGATATCGGCATACTGCTTGGAAGGCTCAATAAACTGTAGAAACATCGGACGAACGGTCTTCTGATATTGTGCCATCACCGAGTCCATTGAACGGCCACGTTCGTTCACATCACGCTTGATGCGGCGCATCAGGCAGATATCCAGCGGGGTATCAACGAAGATAGAAAAATTCATTTCATCACGCAGGCGCGCGTCGGTCAGCAGCAGGATACCTTCAAGAATGATGACTTTTTTCGGTTCGATGTGGATAGTTTCCGGCGTACGGGTATGTTCGACATAACTGTAGACCGGTAATTCAATGGCCTGGCCGCTTTTGAGCATCTGCAGATGCTGGAACAGCAGACTATGATCCATGGAGCTTGGATGGTCATAGTTGGTTTTGACCCGCTCTTCCATCGACAGATGGCCTTGATCTTTATAGTAACTGTCTTCCGGAATAACGCCGATATGCTCATCACCCACCTGCTCACGAAGTTCACGATAAAGCGTGCTGGCAATAAGACTTTTACCTGAAGCCGATGCGCCGGCGATGCCGATAATGACGCACTGATGTGACTTATCAGTCATAAATTTAGCGACCTGATTAACCTGGATGTAAAGGAAGGACGACGCCTGAGCGTCAAACGCGGCAATTATAGGGATTTCGCGTCCATGATACCAGTCGAATACGTCCAGTGCGCTGTTCGGCAAAAAAGCCTTGTGCTTACGACGCAAAATCCACCTTTTCGCAAATCAGAACGTTCAAATTAACAGCGCTTGTTGGCTTTTTCCCGGAAACTAAGTAATTAATAACATTATGATGTCAAATTCTGAGCGGACGGCATAGGAATTGTAAATTGTTTGTACTAGCATAATCCGAACTCATAATTAACTCGTCCGGACGCCGTTCCTGACAATGTAGGGTTTGCGGATTAAGCGGTAATGATGAAACAAAATCAGCGAGTCTTGATGGCCACCCCTAACCTTATACTGCGTCTGTTCAGTTTGGGGCTGTTGTCGTTCATCTTTTCATTATTCTCGCTGGAACTGACCCACTTCGGAACTCACCTCTCGCCGCTATGGTTTCCCTCCGCTCTAATGATGGTGGCGTTTTATCGCCACGCGGGAAAGATGTGGCCGGGCATCGCTGTGGTCTGTTCAGTCGGCAGCGTCGCGGCGACCATGGTGATGTTCCCGGCAAGCACACTGAATCTCTGGTATACCGTCATCAATGTTATCGAAGCGGTGACCGGGGCAATGCTACTGCGTAAATTTTTGCCCTGGTATAATCCGCTACAAAATCTGAACGACTGGATGCGGCTGGCTATCGGTAGCGCACTCATCCCTCCCCTGCTGGGCGGGATATTAGTTTGCCTGATAGTTCCCACAGACAACCTCGTGCACACCTTTATGCTCTGGTTCCTTTCGGAGGCCATTGGCGCTCTGGCGCTGGTTCCGATTGGTATTCTTTTTAAGCCGCACTATCTGCTGCGCCACCGCAAGCGGCAATTGCTTCTCGAAACGCTGGCAACCCTGGCCGTGACGCTCGGCCTGAGCTGGCTGGCGATGAACTATCTGCCCTGGCCGTTTACTGCGGTGATCGTGCTGCTGATGTGGAGCGCCATTCGTCTGCCGCGTATGGAAGCGTTCCTTATCTTTCTGATTACCGTAATGATGGTATCGCTGGTTGTGGCAGCCAATCCGCTGGTGCCCGTCACGCCAAAAGCCAGTGTGATGTTGAACGCGCCATGGCTACCGTTTTTGATGATCCTGCTGCCCGCTAACGTCATGACAATGGTGATGTATGCCTTCCGGGCTGAACGTAAACATATTAGCGAAAGCGAAGAGCGCTTTCGTAATGCGATGGAATATTCCGCCATCGGGATGGCGTTGGTGGGTATCGACGGGCAATGGTTACAGGCCAACAAAGCTTTGTGTAATTTTCTCGGCTATACCCAGGACGAATTGCGGCTGATGACCTTCCAGCAGCTCACCTGGCCAGAAGACCTGAATAAAGACCTCGAGCAGTTGGATCTGTTAGTTCGCGGGGAAATTAACACCTACTCGCAGGAAAAGCGCTATTACACCCGAAGCGGCGATTTGGTCTGGGCGCTGCTGGCAGTGTCGTTAGTGCGCCATGCGGACGGCTCGCCGCGTTATTTTATTGCCCAGGTCGAAGATATTAACGATCTGAAACAGACTGAGTGGGTCAATAAACGGTTGATGGAGCGTATCACGCTGGCGAACGAAGCCGGGGGGATCGGTATCTGGGAGTGGGAACTGGAGCCGGATATCATCAGTTGGGACAAGCGTATGTTCGAACTGTATGAGGTGCCGTCGCACATCAAACCGACCTGGCAACTTTGGTACGAACGGATTTTGCCTGAGGACCGGGAAGAGACCGAACGTATTATTCGCGACTCGTTGATGTCGCGGATCGCCTTTAAACTCGAGTTTCGTATTGCCGTAAAAGATGGCATTCGTCATATCCGTACGCTCGCCAACCGGGTACTTAACCGCAATGGCGAAGTGGAACGCTTGCTCGGCGTCAATATGGATATGACCGAGGTGAAGCAACTCAACGAAGCGCTGTTTCAGGAAAAGGAGCGCCTGCATATCACCCTGGATTCCATCGGTGAAGCGGTACTCTGTACTGACGTTGATATGAACGTCACGTTTATGAACCCGGTCGCCGAAAAAATGAGCGGCTGGTCGCAGGACCAGGCCATGTCGCAGCCGCTGCTGAACGTGCTGCGTATTACCTTTGGTGAAAGCGGTCCGGCGATGGAAAACATTCACAGCGGCGATATGTCGCGCACCGCCATCGAGCAGGACGTGGTACTCCACTGCCGTACCGGCGGCACATATGATATCCATTACAGCGTGACGCCGCTGAGCACCCTGGACGGGCAAAATATTGGCTTCGTACTGGTGATTCAGGATGTCACTGAGTCGCGTAAGATGTTGCGCCAGCTCAGCTACAGTGCCTCTCACGATGCCCTGACACATCTGGCGAACCGCGTTAATTTCGAAACCCACCTTAAGCGCCTGCTGAAAAGCGTGCAGGAGTTACATCAGCGTCATGCATTAGTGTTTATCGATCTCGATCGCTTCAAAGCGGTGAACGATACCGCCGGACATGCCGCTGGCGACGCCCTGCTTCGCGAGCTCTCCTCACTGATGCTGAGCATGTTGCGCTCTACCGATATCCTGGCACGTCTGGGCGGCGATGAGTTCGGCCTGCTGTTGCCGGACTGCAATGTCGAAAGCGCGCGGTATATTTCAGGGCGTATTATTGAGGCGATTAACGACTACCACTTTATGTGGGAAGGCCGCATGCACCGTATCGGCGCGAGTGCCGGGATCACTATTATTGATGAAACCAACCACCAGGCCTCGGAAGTCATGTCGCAGGCCGACATTGCCTGCTATGCGTCGAAAAATAATGGCCGCGGACTGGTGACGGTCTACGAAGCGCTGCAGGGACAGATGCTCCAGGAACGCAGCATGATGTCGCTGGAAGAACAGTGGCGGATGATCAAAGACAATCACCTCATGATGATTGCCCGCTGCGTCGCCTCACCGCGCGTACCGGAAACCTGCAATTTCTGGTTGCTCTCCCTGCGCCTGTGGACCAGCGAAGGCGAAGCGATGGAGGAGCGCGCTTTCCGTGCCGGATTAAATGAGCCGGAGTTGATCCGTGCTCTTGACCGCCGCGTATTCCATGAGTTTTTCCGTAACCACGCCACCGCCGTTGCGGCGAAAGGGTTGGGTGTTGCCTTACCGTTCTCTGCTGCCGGGCTTTCCAATAGCAAACTGGTAGAAGAGGTGCTGGACCTGCTGGAGCGCGGACCGATGCCGGGTCGACTGCTGCATCTGATGATCAATGCCGATGCGCTTATGCGTCAGGGCAAAGAGATTATCGATAACCTGAAAAAACTGCGCCATGCGGGCTGCCGTATCATCCTGAGCCACATTGGTCATGACCTGGAAATCTTCAACCACCTTTCACCGCACACCGCCGATTATCTTTTGCTCGATCAGGAGCTGGTGACAAATGTTCATGGCAACCTGATGGATGAAATGATGGTGACGATTATTCAGGGCCATGCTCAGCGTCTGGGTCTAAAGAGCATTGCCGGGCCAACAAACCAGCCGCTGATGATGGATACGCTCTCCGGTATTGGCATTGATTTGATCTTCGGCGACACCATTTCGCAGCCTCAGCCGCTGGATATCATGCTCAACACCAGCTATTTCGCCATTAACTAACCGTGAGATGTGGCTGCCAGCCCTCGGTGTACCAGATATGCAGCAACGCGTAAGAACGCCATGGCTGCCAGCGCTCAGCGTAGCGGCGAATCTGCGCGGGCGTCATCCCGGCAAAACGCTGCTTAATCAGATAATCATCCGCCAGGAACACATCTTTCGCCTGCCAGCCGCGCAGGGCGAAATAGTTGGCCGTCCAGCGGCCAATCCCCGGAAAAGTTTGTAGCGCTTTCATCCCACGTTCTACGTCATCCGGCATCGTCAGTGGAAAGGTCCCGTCCAGCACCGACTGCGCGAGAAAGATAAGCGATTCCGCCCGCTTTACCGGCATACCTAATGCTTTGAGCGCCAGCGGATCAGCCTGCGCCAGCTGCGCCGGTTGCGGGAACAAAACGAACTGTTCATCGAGCCTCTCGCCGTACAGGGCCGCTACACGGGAAGTCAGCTTTGCCGCCATCGCCACGCTCACCAGCTGGCCTAAAATCGCGCGGACCGCCTGTTCAAACGGGTCCATGCAGCCAGGAAGCCGCAGGCCGGGCCGTGCGGCACCCACATCCCCTAACGCTTCTGTAATTATCTGTGGCGTGCAGTCGAGATCAAAAAGCTGGCTAAGTCGCTGCAAACAGAGATCAGCCACCGGCAGCAGCCCTTCACTCAGCGTAACGTTAAGGGTTGATGCAGTCATATCCGGCACAGCGGTAATCAAACCGCGATACCCGCCAGGAGCAAATGATCGGGTGTATGTAGTCGGCGTAATCACTTCAACGCCCGCGACCGTACGCAAGCGTAAAAACTCCAGAATCCATGCCCAGTCATAGGGCGGCTGCCAGCGCAGTGTGTACATACCATCTCCTGTCATCAACGGCTAAGAGCATATACGCATTCATGATTTTGCGCTTTGCTTTGATATTCCAGTTGTCCTGGCGCGCGCATTCGGCTAAAGTCGCCCCCCTTCTTCACTGGCATGGGGATAAACACGTGTTTGTAGGTTTTGATTACGGCACCGCCAACTGCTCGGTCGCCGTTATGCAGGAAGACACGCCACGACTGTTAAAAATGGAAAACGACAGCACACTGCTGCCGTCGATGCTCTGCGCGCCAACGCGCGAAGCGGTGAGTGAGTGGCTCTATCGTCACCACAATGTCCCGGCAACGGGGAGCGAAACGCAGGCGCTGTTGCGCCGTGCCGTAAGCTATAACCGCGAAGAGGATATCGACGTCCAGGCGTCAAGCGTCCAGTTCGGCCTGAACTCGCTGCGCCAGTATGTGGAAGACCCGGAAGAGGTCTACTTCGTTAAATCGCCGAAATCCTTCCTGGGCGCAAACGGGCTAAAGCCACAGCAAATCGCCCTGTTTGAAGATCTGGTTTGCGCCATGATGCTGCACATTCGCCAGCAGGCTGAATCACAGCTTCCGCAGGCGATTGACCAGGCGGTTATTGGTCGTCCGATTAACTTCCAGGGGCTGGGTGGCGATGACGCCAATGCCCAGGCGCAGGGCATTCTTGAACGCGCGGCAAAACGCGCCGGTTTTCGCGATGTGGTGTTCCAGTATGAGCCTGTCGCGGCCGGGCTTGATTTTGAAGCCACCCTAAGCGAAGAAAAACGCGTGCTGGTGGTGGATATCGGCGGCGGGACAACCGACTGTTCCTTACTGCTGATGGGCCCACAGTGGCATAACCGCCAGGACCGTGAAACCAGCCTGCTGGGCCACAGCGGTTGCCGTGTCGGCGGTAACGATCTGGATATCGCGCTGGCGTTTAAAAACCTGATGCCGTTGCTGGGTATGGGGGGACAGACCGAAAAAGGCATCGCCCTGCCCATTTTGCCATGGTGGAACGCCGTCGCGATTAACGATGTACCGGCGCAAACCGATTTCTACAGCGCGGCAAACGGACGTCTGTTAAACGATCTGGTGCGCGATGCCCGCGAGGCGGATAAAGTCGCCCTGCTGCAAAAGGTGTGGAAGCAGCGCTTAAGCTATCGTCTGGTGCGCAGCGCCGAAGAGAGCAAAATCGCCCTCTCCGGGCAGATGGAAACCCAGGCGCAGTTGCCGTTTATCAGCAAAGAACTGGCGACCGCTATCGATCAGGTCGGGCTGGAAGCGGCGCTGAACCAGCCGTTGCAGCGTATTCTGGAGCAGGTTCAACTGGCGCTGGAAAGCAGCGACACGACGCCGGAAGTGATTTACCTGACCGGGGGTAGCGCGCGCTCACCGATTATCAAACGCGCACTGTCACAGGCTCTGCCGGGTATTCCGATTGCCGGTGGCGACGATTTTGGCTCAGTAACCGCCGGTCTGGCGCGCTGGGCGCAGGTAGTATTTCGTTAAGCATTAAATAAGCTCGCGTAAATCGCATCATGTTTTACGCGGGCATCCTTTCTTTCTGTAAAACGCATCAGGCATGACAGTTGCCTGTCTCTCATCAACGCCAAATCATTAACATCCAGATTCCTGGAGCCAATAATTCAGATAAATAAAATCCATAAGCCCTCATCTTTGATGGTTATTTCATCACATGAAATGGGTTAATTTCCCGACAAATAGCGCATTCAGAAAACAGTAATTTGTTACGCGGTAGCCGATAAATCATTTTGCCTGTTGCGGTATAAGCGAAGGCAGGCTGGAGTATGGCATCACGTATCAGTGCCCCCGAAACCTGGTGATATGTTCGCAAAAAGTAGGCATTGCAGATTTTCCCGTTGAAAAATCGCCCTAACGCAAATTAGATTCACACTCAGACGTTTCCAGACAGTACTTCATATTCTCTCCATTTTTCTGACGCCTGCGCTCACTAAACTAGTATTATTTCAGGCAATGTTTCTGGATGAGATACGCATAACGATGAAAGGCAGAAAGTCTTCCCGCCTGGTGATAGCAGCGGTGGTGGTCATTGCAGGTATTACCGCTATCTGGTACGGGTTCGGCCATAAGGAAACAACGCCTGCAGCCGGGGCAACAAACGGGCAAACGCAGCGTCCTGGCGCGGGCGGTGGCCGTCATGGCATGCGCGGCGGCGCGCTGCCGCCGGTACAGGCGGCAACGGCGACTCAACAAGCGGTTCCGCAATATCTTACTGGCCTGGGGACGGTCACGGCCGCCAATACGGTCACGGTACGTAGCCGTGTGTCAGGGCAGTTGCAGGCGATCCATTTTAAAGAAGGCCAGCAGGTTAAAGCCGGCGATCTCCTCGCAGAAATTGACCCCAGCGCATTCAACGTCGCACTGGCGCAGGCGCAGGGACAGCTGGCGAAAGATAAAGCCACCCTTGCTAACGCCCAGCGCGATCTCGCCCGCTATCAGCAACTGGTAAAAACCAATCTTGTCTCTCGTCAGGATCTGGATACGCAGCAGGCGTTAGTCAGTGAAACACAGGGCACCATCAAAGCCGATGAAGCGTCTGTCGCCAGCGCGCAACTCCAGGTCGACTGGAGCCGCATTGTCGCCCCTATCGACGGTCGTGTCGGCCTTAAGCTGGTGGATATCGGCAATCAGATCTCCAGCAGCGATACCACCGGTATTGTGGTATTGACCCAGACCCACCCCATTGATCTGGTATTCACCCTGCCGGAAAATGACATCGCCACCGTAATCAAGGCGCAAAAAGCCGGGCAAACATTAAGCGTGGAAGCCTGGGACCGTACGAACAAACAGAAGCTGACCACCGGTACGCTTCTGAGCCTCGATAACCAGATTGATGCCACCACAGGGACTATCAAGCTAAAAGCCCGCTTTGATAATCAGGATGACACCCTGTTCCCGAACCAGTTTGTGAATGCGCGGATGCTCGTCTCAACCCAACAGAATGCCGTCGTCATCCCGACTGCCGCCCTGCAGATGGGCAACGAAGGCAACTTCGTCTGGGTGCTCAACGATAAAAACCAGGTCAGCAAACATACGGTGACGCCGGGTATTCAGGACAGTCAAAAAGTGGTGATTGCCGCCGGGCTTTCCGCCGGTGACCGCGTGGTAACGGACGGGATTGATCGCCTGACCGAAGGGGCGACAGTGGAAGTGGTCGACGCCAAAAACGCAGACCAGATGCCCGCCAAACGTGAACGTCCGTCGAAAGGAGCGCAGTCCTGATGCAGTTGCTTCCGCCAGGCAGAACCGGCGGCCCTTCGCGCCTGTTCATTATGCGTCCTGTCGCCACCACCCTGTTGATGGTGGCGATTTTGCTCGCCGGGATTATCGGCTACCGCTTTCTGCCCGTCTCCGCGTTGCCGGAAGTGGACTACCCCACCATTCAGGTGGTGACGCTCTACCCCGGCGCCAGCCCGGACGTGGTGACGTCGGCGATTACCGCACCGCTGGAACGCCAGTTTGGTCAGATGTCGGGCCTCAAGCAGATGTCATCACAAAGCTCCGGCGGCGCCTCGGTGGTGACCTTGCAATTCCAGTTGACGCTGCCGCTTGATGTCGCCGAGCAGGAAGTGCAGGCGGCCATGAACGCCGCCAATAGTCTGCTGCCTTCCGACTTACCTAACCCGCCGGTGTACAGCAAAGTTAACCCGGCAGATCCGCCGATCATGACGCTGGCCGTCACCTCTTCCGCCATGCCAATGACGCAGGTAGAAGACATGGTGGAAACCCGCGTGGCACAGAAAATCTCCCAGGTGTCGGGGGTCGGCCTGGTCACGCTTGCCGGTGGCCAGCGCCCTGCTGTGCGCGTCAAACTCAATGCGCAGGCGGTAGCGGCGCTGGGGTTGACCAGCGAAACAATCCGCACCGCTATCAGCAACGCGAACGTTAACTCCGCCAAAGGGAGCCTCGACGGCCCGGCCCGCGCCGTCACCCTGTCCGCAAATGACCAGATGCAATCCGCCGAGGAGTACCGGCGTCTGATTGTGGCCTATCAGAATGGCGCACCCATCCGCTTAGGCGATATCGCAACGGTTGAACAAGGGGCGGAAAACAGCTGGCTGGGGGCGTGGGCCAACAAACAGCAGGCCATCGTCATGAACGTTCAGCGCCAGCCGGGCGCGAACATCATCAACACCGCCGACAGTATCCGCGCCATGTTGCCGCAACTGACCAGCAGCCTGCCGAAATCGGTTGAAGTGAAAGTGTTGTCGGACCGCACCACCAATATCCGCGCGTCTGTCTCCGATACCCAGTACGAATTAATGCTGGCTATCGCGCTGGTGGTGATGATCATCTATCTGTTCCTGCGCAATGTCCCGGCCACCATTATTCCGGGCGTCGCTGTACCGCTCTCGCTGGTGGGAACCTTCGCAGTCATGGTGTTCCTGGGTTTTTCCATCAATAACCTGACGCTGATGGCGCTCACCATCGCCACCGGTTTCGTGGTGGATGACGCCATTGTGGTCATTGAGAACATCTCGCGCTACATCGAGAAAGGCGAGAAGCCGCTGGCCGCCGCGCTTAAAGGGGCTGGAGAGATAGGCTTTACTATTATCTCGCTGACCTTCTCGCTGATTGCGGTGCTGATCCCGTTGCTGTTTATGGGCGATATCGTCGGGCGACTGTTCCGCGAGTTTGCCGTCACCCTGGCGGTGGCGATTTTAATCTCGGCGATTGTTTCGCTTACCCTGACGCCGATGATGTGCGCCCGCATGTTAAGCGCGGAGTCGCTGCGTAAGCAGAACCGTTTTTCCCGCGCCTCGGAGCGGTTTTTCGAGCGCGTGATCGCCGCGTATGGTCGACTGCTCGCCAAAGTGCTTAACCATCCATGGCTGACCCTGGGCGTCGCCATCACGACCCTACTGCTGTCGATATTACTGTGGATTGTGATCCCGAAAGGCTTCTTCCCGGTGCAGGATAACGGCATCATCCAGGGCACCTTGCAGGCGCCGCAGTCGTCGTCATTTGCCAGCATGGCCGAGCGCCAGCGCCAGGTCGCCGATATCGTGCTCAAAGACCCGGCAGTACAAAGCCTGACCACCTTTGTCGGCGTCGACGGTACCAACCCGGCGCTCAACAGCGCGCGGCTACAGATAAACCTTAAGCCGCTCAGCGAACGTGACGATCGGGTGCCGACGGTCATCGAGCGCCTGCAACAGTCGGTGGCGAACATTCCGGGCGCAGCGCTCTATCTGCAACCGACGCAGGATTTGACCATCGATACCACGGTCAGCCGCACGCAGTATCAATTTACCTTACAGGCCAATTCGCTGACGGCCCTGAGCGAATGGGTGCCGCAGTTGATGGGCACATTGCAGGCCTTGCCGCAACTCGCTGATGTCAGCAGCGACTGGCAGGATCAGGGGCTGGTGGCCTATGTCAATGTGGATCGCGACAGCGCCAGCCGCCTTGGGATTAGCATGTCCGATGTGGACAACGCCCTGTATAACGCCTTTGGTCAGCGCCTGATCTCTACGATCTATACCCAGGCGAATCAGTATCGCGTGGTGCTGGAACACAACACCGCACAGACGCCGGGGCTGGCGGCGCTGGATAATATTCGCCTTGCCAGCAGCGGCGGCGGTACCGTGCCGCTAAGTTCGATAGCCAAAGTCGAGCAGCGTTTCGCGCCGCTGTCGATTAACCATCTGGACCAGTTTCCGTCCACCACCATCTCCTTTAATGTGGCCGAGGGGCACTCACTGGGCGACGCCGTTCAGGCAATTATCGACAGCGAGAAGACGCTGAACCTGCCGACCGATATTACCACGCAGTTCCAGGGCAGCACTCTGGCGTTTCAGGCCGCGCTCGGCAGTACTGTCTGGCTGGTCGTTGCCGCCGTGGTGGCGATGTATATCGTGCTGGGCGTGCTGTATGAAAGCTTTATTCACCCGGTCACCATTTTGTCTACGCTGCCAACAGCGGGGGTCGGCGCGCTGCTGGCGCTGCTTATCGCCGGGAGCGAACTGGACGTTATCGCCATTATCGGCATTATTTTGCTGATTGGCATCGTTAAGAAAAACGCCATCATGATGATCGACTTCGCCCTCGCCGCCGAACGTGAAGAGGGCATGTCGCCACGCGACGCCATTTTCCAGGCCTGTCTGTTGCGTTTTCGTCCCATCCTGATGACCACGCTGGCAGCACTGCTGGGCGCGTTGCCGCTGATGCTCAGTACCGGCGTCGGGGCGGAATTGCGTCGCCCGCTGGGGATTGGCATGGTGGGCGGTTTGATGGTGAGCCAGGTGCTGACGCTGTTTACTACCCCGGTTATCTATCTGCTCTTCGACCGACTCGCGCTCTCTCTGCGTCGCCGCTTCCCGCGCCGTGACGAGGAGGCGTAAATGAAGTTTTTCGCCCTCTTCATTTACCGCCCGGTGGCGACAATACTGCTCTCCATAGCCATCACGCTCTGCGGCATCCTGGGTTTCCGGCTGTTGCCGGTAGCCCCGCTGCCGCAGGTGGACTTCCCGGTCATCATGGTCAGCGCCTCGCTGCCAGGCGCCTCGCCGGAAACCATGGCCTCGTCGGTGGCGACGCCGCTGGAACGCTCACTCGGGCGAATCGCCGGGGTTAACGAAATGACCTCCTCCAGTTCGCTTGGCAGCACACGCATCATTCTGGAGTTTAACTTTAACCGCGATATCAACGGCGCGGCGCGTGATGTCCAGGCAGCGCTGAACGCGGCGCAAAACCTTTTGCCGAGCGGCATGCCAAGCCGTCCGACCTATCGCAAAGCCAACCCGTCTGCCGCACCGATTATGATCCTGACGCTCACCTCTGATACCTATTCACAGGGTGAGCTGTACGATTTCGCCTCTACGCAACTGGCGCAAACCATCTCGCAGATCGACGGCGTTGGCGATGTGGATATCGGCGGTAGTTCGCTGCCCGCCGTGCGCGTTGGGTTAAACCCGCAGGCCCTGTTTAATCAGGGCGTCTCGCTGGATGCGGTGCGCACCGCTATCAACCAGGCTAACGTTCGCCGTCCACAAGGGGCGATTGAAGACGCGACCCACCGCTGGCAGGTACAGACCAATGACGCGCTGAAAACTGCCGCCGCTTATCAGCCGTTGATCATTCATTACAATAATGGCGCCGCCGTACGTCTGAGTGATGTCGCGTCGGTGACCGACTCCGTTCAGGATATCCGTAACGCCGGGATGACCAACGCTAAACCGGCTATTTTGCTGATGATCCGCAAACTGCCGGAAGCCAATATCATTCAGACCGTCGACAGCATCCGCGCTCGGCTGCCCGAGTTGCAAAAGACCATTCCGGCGGCCATTGACCTGCAAATTGCCCAGGATCGCTCACCCACCATCCGTGCCTCCCTCGCCGAAGTGGAGCAGTCGCTGGTGATCTCGGTCGCGCTGGTTATCCTGGTTGTCTTCCTTTTCCTGCGTTCCGGACGGGCGACGCTTATTCCCGCGGTGGCGGTCCCGGTGTCGCTGATTGGGACGTTCGCCGCTATGTACCTGTGCGGCTTTAGCCTCAATAACCTCTCGCTGATGGCGCTGACCATCGCCACCGGTTTCGTCGTCGATGATGCCATCGTGGTGCTGGAGAATATCTCCCGTCACCTGGAAGCCGGAATGAAACCGCTGCAGGCGGCGCTACAGGGAACGCGCGAAGTTGGCTTTACGGTGCTCTCCATGAGTATCTCTCTGGTGGCGGTTTTCTTGCCGCTGTTGTTGATGGAAGGGCTGCCAGGGCGCCTGCTACGGGAGTTTGCCGTCACGCTTTCGGTGGCCATCGGCATTTCGCTGGCTATCTCGCTTACCCTGACGCCGATGATGTGCGGTTGGTTGCTGCGTACCCGCAAAGCCCCGACCGCCACGCGTAACCGGGGCATTGGCCGTTTGCTTCTCAGCCTGCAGCGTGCCTATGCAAAATCGCTTAAATGGGTGTTAAACCACGCGCGGCTGGTTGGGGTGGTACTGATTGCCACCATCGCGCTGAATATCTGGATGTATATCACCATTCCGAAAACCTTCTTTCCGGAGCAGGACACAGGCATCCTGATGGGCGGTATTCAGGCGGACCAGAGTATTTCGTTCCAGGCGATGCGCATTAAGTTACAGGACTTTATGAAGATCATCCGCGACGATCCCGCCGTGGATAACGTGACCGGTTTTACCGGTGGGTCGCGGGTTAACAGCGGCATGATGTTTATTACCCTTAAAGCGCGCAATGTTCGCAATGAAACCGCTCAGCAGGTTATCGACCGACTGCGCGGGAAACTGGCAAAAGAGCCGGGGGCGAGTCTTTTTCTGGTGGCCGTCCAGGATATCCGCGTCGGTGGACGACAGTCCAATGCCAGTTACCAGTACACGCTACTCTCAGACGATCTGAGCGCCCTGCGCGAGTGGGAGCCGAAAATCCGTAAAGCGCTCGCCTCTTTGCCGGAGCTGGCGGACGTTAACTCCGACCAGCAGGACAACGGCGCGGAGATGAACCTGACTTACGACCGCGAAAGTATGTCGCGCCTGGGGATCAATGTGCAGGAGGCCAACAGCCTGCTCAATAACGCCTTCGGTCAGCGGCAGATTTCCACCATCTACCAGCCGCTCAACCAGTACAAAGTGGTGATGGAAGTCGATCGACGCTATACCCAGGACATTAGCGCGCTGGATAAGATGTTTGTCATTAATAACGAGGGTAAACCGATTCCGCTGTCCTATTTTGCCCGCTGGCAACCGGCGAATGCGCCGCTGGCGGTCAACCATCAGGGACTGTCGGCGGCGTCCACGATTTCCTTCAACCTGCCAACAGGGATGTCGCTATCCGAAGCGAGTGATGCGATTGACCGCGCCATGACCCAACTGGGTGTGCCCTCGACCGTGCGCGGCAGTTTCGCCGGAACCGCACAGGTCTTTCAACAAACGATGAACTCGCAGGTGATCCTGATCATCGCCGCCATCGCGACGGTCTATATCGTGCTGGGTATTCTTTATGAGAGCTACGTGCACCCGCTAACGATCCTCTCGACGCTGCCCTCCGCGGGCGTCGGGGCGCTACTGGCGCTGGAGCTGTTTGGCGCGCCATTCAGCCTGATTGCATTAATTGGCATTATGCTCTTGATTGGTATAGTGAAAAAGAATGCCATCATGATGGTGGATTTTGCGCTTGAAGCCCAACGGAAGGGAAATCTGAACGCGGAAGAGGCGATTTTCCAGGCCTGTCTGCTGCGTTTCAGACCCATTATGATGACCACGCTGGCGGCGCTGTTTGGCGCACTTCCGCTGGTGATTTCGGGTGGCGACGGTTCCGAGCTGCGCCAGCCGCTGGGGATAACCATTGTTGGCGGTCTGGTCATGAGTCAATTGCTGACACTGTATACCACGCCGGTGGTCTATCTGTTCTTTGACCGCCTGCAACGCCGGGTTGCCCGTAAACGCAGAGAGCCTGTAACAGAGTGACAGAACTACCAAAAAATGTGCGTTGGCAATTGTGGATTGTGGCATTTGGCTTCTTTATGCAGTCGCTGGATACCACGATTGTCAACACCGCGCTGCCCTCCATGGCGCGAAGTCTGGGAGAAAGCCCGCTACATATGCATATGGTGGTGGTCTCCTACGTACTGACGGTTGCCATCATGCTGCCTGCCAGTGGCTGGCTGGCGGATCGCGTCGGGGTACGTAATATCTTTTTTACCGCCATCATTCTTTTTACTCTGGCTTCACTGTTTTGCGCCCAGGCCAACACGCTTAATGAACTGGTGATGGCCCGCGTATTACAGGGCGTTGGCGGCGCGATGATGGTGCCTGTCGGCAGGCTGACGGTGATGAAAATTGTCCCGCGCGATCAATACATGGCGGCTATGACCTTTGTCACCCTGCCCGGCCAGGTGGGCCCACTGCTCGGTCCGGCGTTAGGCGGTATACTGGTGGAGTATGCCTCCTGGCACTGGATCTTCCTCATTAACCTGCCCGTTGGCGTGGTGGGGGCAATAGCCACCCTGTGGTTAATGCCGAACTACACCTTACAAACCCGTCGTTTTGATATCCTGGGCTTTTTGCTGTTGGCATCGGGAATGGCAACGCTGACGCTGGCGCTTGACGGGCAAAAAGGGCTGGGGATTTCACCGCTGCTGCTCGGCCTTCTGGCGGCGGGCGGCGTGCTGGCGATTGTTATCTATCTGCTGCATGCCAAAGGGAATGCGGGAGCGCTGTTTAATCTGCGTCTGTTTCGTACACCGTCATTCTCCCTTGGCCTGCTCGGCAGTTTTGCCGGGCGCATTGGCAGCGGAATGCTGCCTTTTATGACGCCGGTCTTTTTGCAGATTGGTCTGGGGTTTTCGCCGTTTCATGCCGGGTTAATGATGATTCCGATGGTCATTGGCAGTATGGGCATGAAACGCATTGTGGTTCAGTTAGTCAACCGCTTCGGCTACCGTCGCGCGTTGGTCTGTTCAACGCTGGGCCTTGCCGCCGTCAGCCTGCTGTTTATGGGGACCGCGCTGATGGGTTGGTACGCCCTGTTGCCCTTTGTGCTGTTCGCGCAGGGCATGATCAACTCCATGCGCTTTTCCTCCATGAATACCCTGACGTTGAAAGACCTGCCCGATGAACTGGCGAGTGGCGGCAACAGCCTGTTATCGATGATTATGCAGCTTTCGATGAGTATTGGCGTCACCGTCGCAGGACTGTTACTCGGGCTGTTCGGCCAGCACAATTTGTCCGTCGACAGCGGCGTGGCTCATCACGTCTTTCTCTATACCTACCTGTGCATGGCTTTCATCATCGCCCTGCCCGCCTTTATCTTTGCCCGAGTCCCGAATGATGTCAGTCAGAACGTGGTCATTTCCCGGCGCAACAGGAGTCAATCATGAAAATCTGGCGACCCGGTATTACCGCGAAGCTCTTTCTGGCTATTTTCGCCACCTGTATCGTGCTGCTTATCAGTATGCACTGGGCGGTGCGCGTCAGTTTCGAACGGGGTTTTATCGACTACATTAAACGCGGCAACGAACAGCGTCTGCAATTGCTCAGCGATGCCCTTAGTGAACAATATGCACAGCATGGCGACTGGGGTTTTTTACGCAACAACGACCGCTTTATCTTCCAGATCCTGCGGTCATTCGAGCGTGACAATGAGCGTGAAGGCGGACCTGGTGGTCCGGGGCAGGAGCGTGGTGATAACCACGAACATGAGCCACCGCCAGGCCCGCCACCTGGCCCACCGCCTGAACCGGGCAATGGCATGCCGCCCCACGGCTGGCGGACACAATTTTGGGTGACTGATGCCTCGGGGGACGTGCTTGTTGGGCCGCGTAGCCCGCTACCGACCGACGGTACACGGCGGGCCATTACCGTTAATGGCCAGGCTGTTGGCTGGGTCATCGCCTCGCCGGTGGAGCGCCTTACGCGTAATACCGATATTAACTTTGATCGTCAGCAGCGACGCACAAGCTGGCTGATTGTCGCGCTCTCTACCCTGCTGGCCGCGCTGGCAACCTTCCCGCTGGCTCGCGGCCTGCTCGCGCCGGTAAAACGGTTAGTCGATGGTACCCACAAGCTGGCGGCCGGGGATTTCTCCACTCGCGTTAACCCTGGCAGTCAGGATGAACTGGGCAAGCTGGCGCAGGACTTTAATCAGCTCGCCAGTACACTTGAGAAGAATCAGCAGATGCGCCGTGATTTTATGGCGGACATCTCCCATGAGTTGCGTACCCCCCTGGCGGTGCTGCGCGGCGAGCTGGAAGCCATTCAGGATGGGGTACGACAATTTACGCCGGAGTCGGTGGCGTCGTTGCAGGCGGAAGTGGCTACCTTAACCAAACTGGTTGATGATTTGCATCAGTTGTCCATGTCGGATGAAGGCGCGCTGGCGTACCAGAAAAGGCCAGTGGATGTGGTTTCATTACTGGAAGTGGCCGCCGGGGCATTTCGCGAGCGTTTTGCCAGCCGTAACCTGACTATCACGATGACGTTACCGGACAGCGCGGTGGTCTTTGGCGACCCGGATCGGCTGATGCAGCTCTTCAACAATTTACTGGAAAACAGCCTGCGTTATACCGACAGTGGCGGCGGTATGCACCTCTCCGCCACGCCGGAGGGCAATACGCTGGTCATTGATTTTGCCGATACCCCCCCTGGCGTAAGCGATCTGCAGTTAGGCAGATTATTTGAACGCTTTTATCGCACCGAAGGTTCGCGCAACCGCGCCAGCGGCGGCTCCGGCTTAGGTCTGGCCATCTGCCTGAATATTGTCGAAGCCCACGGCGGCAAGGTCCGCGCCGCGCATTCGCCTTTTGGCGGGGTTAGCATTAAAGTTGAATTACCCCTGGAACGGGACATAGCGAGAAACGTATGACTGAGTTACCTATTGATGAAAATACCCCACGCATTTTGATCGTGGAAGACGAGCCCAAGCTGGGTCAGTTGCTGATTGATTATCTGCGCGCGGCCAGTTACGCGCCGTCGCTGATTAACCATGGCGATCAGGTACTGTCGTATGTGCGCCAGACGCCGCCGGACCTGATCCTACTGGATCTGATGCTCCCCGGCACCGACGGACTGACACTGTGCCGTGAAATTCGTCGCTTTTCCAATATTCCCATCATTATGGTGACGGCAAAAATTGAAGAGATCGACCGCCTGCTGGGGCTGGAAATTGGTGCCGATGACTACATCTGCAAACCCTATAGCCCGCGCGAAGTGGTGGCGAGGGTGAAAACGATCCTGCGCCGCTGTAAGCCACAGCGTGAAATACAGGCGCTGGATGCAGAAAGCCCACTTATCGTCGATGAGGGTCGTTTCCAGGCAAGCTGGCGCAACAAGCCGCTGGATTTAACGCCTGCGGAATTTCGTCTGCTGAAAACCCTCTCCAGCGAACCGGGGAAGGTCTTTTCGCGCGAACAGTTGCTCAATAACCTGTATGACGATTACCGCGTGGTGACGGATCGCACTATCGACAGCCATATCAAAAACCTGCGCCGTAAGCTGGAATCGCTGGATGAAGAACAGTCCTTCATCCGCGCTGTCTATGGGGTGGGGTATCGTTGGGAAGCGGATGCCTGCCGTCTGGCATAATGTTCTTTCGTGCAAAAACTTCATAAGGAATGTGTTATGTCTTTTATACGTCCGGCACTATGCGCGCTCGTGCTTCTGCCTTGTCTTGCCCACGCAGATGATAGCGATAAGGCACTCGCCGCCGAATGCGCAAAAGTTCCTGGCTACGTTCAACAGGGCGAAGCGGCTTATAAAGCCCGCCAGTATGCGAAAGCACAGGATGCCTTTGTACTGCAGGTCGCCTGGGGCGAAACCTGCCGCCTTGACGATAAGTTTCTCGCCACCGCTTACAACAATGTCGCCCTGACCCTGATTCGCCTGGGCGACTACCGCAAAGCCAGCGCCTGGCTGAGCATCGCCCCGGATGACCCTAAATCGATTTACAACCTTGGACTGATAAAAGACAAGCTGGCGGCGCTGCCTGTTCCTGCCTCACCTGCCGGGGTTTACTGGCAGTACGCAGGCATGGGCACATGGAATACCCTGACCCTGAAAGCAGAAAAAACCGCGAATTTCTACAAAGCGGATTTTGAGGGCTACTACTTCGGCATGATGGGGCTATGGAGTGGGCCGAACATGGGCGAATTCAGCGAGCCGGTGCAGCTTAAAGAGAACAAAGGCGTCATCGCGCTGCGTGATGAGGATTATATCCACTGTGATATCAGCCTGGCCGTGGTCCCCAACGGGCTGGATCTGCAGACCGACCAGCCTGAACAGTGCGGGTTCGGGCATAATGTCAGCGCCAGCGGGCACTATATGCGAGTGGAATAACACGATTTACTCTCCCCTTCGCAGAGGCTACAATTCCCGCCCTAAATTTATGGGATCTCCCCAGCCGCCTCACCAGGTGAGGCGAATCTGACCTGTCATCAGAACGAGAACATCATGTTTAAACCGGAACTCCTCTCCCCGGCGGGAACGCTGAAAAATATGCGTTACGCTTTCGCTTATGGCGCCGATGCCGTTTATGCGGGCCAGCCGCGTTACTCGCTGCGCGTACGTAATAACGAATTCAACCACGAGAATTTGCAAAAAGGCATTAACGAGGCCCATGACCTCGGCAAAAAATTCTACGTCGTGGTGAATATCGCGCCGCACAACGCCAAGCTGAAAACGTTCATTCGCGATTTAAAACCCGTGGTGGATATGGGGCCGGATGCGCTGATTATGTCAGATCCAGGTTTAATTATGCTGGTGCGCGAGCACTTCCCGGAGATGGATATTCACCTGTCAGTGCAGGCTAACGCCGTAAACTGGGCGACGGTGAAATTCTGGAAACAGATGGGGCTGACCCGCGTGATCCTCTCTCGCGAACTGTCGCTTGATGAAATCGCCGAAATACGCGCCCAGGTGCCGGACATGGAAATCGAAATTTTCGTCCACGGCGCGCTGTGCATGGCCTATTCCGGCCGCTGCCTGCTCTCAGGCTATATCAACAAGCGCGACCCGAACCAGGGAACCTGCACCAATGCCTGCCGCTGGGAATATAACGTTCAGGAAGGCAAAGAAGATGACGTCGGCAATATCGTGCACAAATACGAGCCGATTGCGGTGCAAAACGTGGAGCCGACGCTGGGTATCGGCGCGCCAACGGACAAAGTGTTTATGATTGAAGAGGCCCAGCGTCCGGGCGAGTACATGACTGCGTTCGAAGATGAGCACGGCACCTACATCATGAACTCCAAAGACCTGCGCGCTATCGCCCACGTTGAGCGCCTCACACAAATGGGCGTCCACTCGCTGAAAATCGAAGGCCGCACCAAATCCTTTTACTACTGTGCCCGCACTGCACAGGTCTATCGCAAGGCCATCGATGATGCAGCCGCAGGCAAACCGTTTGACACCAGCCTGTTAGAAACACTTGAAGGGCTGGCGCACCGTGGCTACACCGAAGGCTTTCTGCGTCGCCACACTCACGACGATTACCAGAACTACGAGTATGGTTACTCCGTTTCTGAGCGGCAGCAGTTTGTCGGCGAGTTTACCGGCGAGCGTAACGGCGAGCTGGCGGCCGTGGCGGTGAAAAACAAGTTTCTCGTCGGCGACAGCCTTGAGCTGATGACGCCGCAGGGCAACGTTAACTTCACCCTGGAACATATGGAGAATGCCAAAGGCGAAGCCATGGAGGTTGCGCCAGGAGACGGTTATACCATCTGGATGCCGGTTCCCCAGGATGTGATGCTGGAGTATGCGCTGTTGATGCGCAATTTCACTGGACAGACCACGCGAAATCCGCACGCTAAGTAATTAACCTGGGTTATTTTTTCACTCGACAAGAATCTTAGAATCGGATCACATACCGTTGCGGTTATTATGGGTATTATCCTCATCGCTGAAAAACATAACCCATAAATGCTAGCTGTACCAGGAACCACCTCCTTAGCCTGCGTAATCTCCCTTACGCAGGCTGATTTTTTTATCTCCCCTTTTTCCCAACCTTCCAGGCGCGCTTTCCGGTCGTGAGATACACTTTGCTCATGGTATTTTCGAAGAGCGAAACGGATGAGCAATTTTCCAGGCAGTTTATTGATCCTCAACGGTAAAAGTGCGGGTGACGACATGTTGCGCGAGGCCATTCATCTCCTGCGCAGCGAAGGGATGGACATTCAGGTACGCGTCACCTGGGAAAAAGGCGATGCCGAACGCTATGTGGCAGAAGCCATTGCGCTTGGCGTCGAAACCGTGATTGCAGGCGGTGGCGATGGCACCATCAATGAGGTCGCCAGCGCGCTGGTACACAGCGAGAGCGACCACACACCCGTACTGGGGATTCTGCCTTTAGGCACCGCGAACGACTTTGCCACCAGCGCGGGCATCCCGGAGACTCTGGATAAAGCGCTGCAACTCGCTATCGTGGGTAAAGCGGTGCCCATCGATATCGCCGAAGTGAATGACAAAACCTGTTTTATCAATATGGCTACCGGCGGATTCGGTACACGCATTACCACCGAAACGCCAGAAAAACTGAAAGCCGCGCTGGGTGGCGTCTCTTACATCATTCACGGCCTGATGCGCATGGACACGCTTAAACCGGACCGCTGTGAAATCAAGGGCGAGGATTTCCACTGGCAGGGCGACGCGCTGGTGATTGGCATGGGTAACGGACGCCAGGCAGGCGGCGGACAGCAGCTATGCCCGGACGCCCTCATTAATGACGGCCTGCTGCAACTGCGCATTTTCACGGGCGATGAGATCCTGCCCGCGCTGTTCACCACTCTCACCCAGCCGGAAGACAATCCGCATATCATTGACGGTAAATCTGCCTGGTTTGAGGTAAGTGCTCCGCACGATATCACCTTCAATCTGGACGGCGAGCCACTCACCGGGCAGCATTTCAGTATTAACATTTTGCCTGGCGCGTTGAAATGCCGTCTTCCGCCTGACTGCCCGCTGCTCCGCTAAGTGTTACGTAGCGTGATGGCGATCGACAGGGAACGAAAGCCAGGGATTGCCGCAAGGAGATATCTGCAAGAAGAGAAGTGAAAAGCGCATCCCTCCCCGCCTTGCGCAGAGGGATGCGTGTTTTATGCGATAGTGACTTTCTTATCGAGATAAACGTCCTGAACGGCATTGATTAATTTCACACCGTCAGCCATCGATTTTTTAAACGCCTTACGGCCAAGAATCAGGCCCATGCCGCCCGCACGCTTGTTAATAACTGCCGTACGCACCGCATCGCTTAAATCGGTATCGCCGCCCGCTGCACCGCCAGAGTTAATTAATCCGGCACGTCCCATGTAGCAGTTCGCCAGCTGGTAGCGCACCAGATCGATAGGGTTATCACTGGTCAGCTTGCTGTAGACGCGTTCATCGGTATAGCCGAAATTTACCGCTTTGTAGCCGCCATTGTTTTCCGCCATTTTTTGTTTGACGATGTCCGCACCGATGGTTGCCGCAATATGGTTTGCCTGGCCGGTCAGGTCGGCGGAAACATGGTAATCCACGCCATCTTTTTTGAATGCCGGATTACGCAGGTAAGCCCACAGCACCGTCACCATCCCCAGCTCATGGGCACGCTCAAAGGCGGCAGAAATTTCTTCAATCTGGCGGCGAGACTCCTCAGAGCCAAAATAGATGGTTGCGCCAACGGCAACGGCCCCCATGTTAAACGCCTGCTCGACGCTGGCGTAGAGCGTCTGGTCATATTCTGTGGGGTAGCTCAGGGTTTCGTTGTGGTTAAGCTTAACCAGGAACGGAATACGGTGCGCGTAACGGCGCGACACGGAAGCCAGCACGCCATAGGTGGAAGCCACACAGTTACACCCGGCTTCAATAGCCAGTTCAACGATGTTTTTAGGATCGAAATAGAGCGGGTTGGCAGCAAACGATGCCCCGGCTGAGTGCTCGATACCCTGGTCAACGGGCAAAATCGACAGATAACCGGTTTTGGCAAGTCGCCCGGTGTTATACAACGTCTGCATGTTACGCAGCACCGCTGGCGGACGATTGTTATCCATCATCACACGGGTGACGTAATCCTCTCCCGGCAGGTAGAGTTGGTCGGCCGCAATGGTCGTGCAACGGTGTTGTAAAAGGGTGTCGGCATCGTTGCCTAGTAACTGCACAATATCAGTCATCGCTATACTCCCGTAAGCTCCGCACGAAGGCGGATATGGTTTGTCCTGACCCGATGAATGGGCAAAATAAGCCTGGTACCGATTGTCGAGGCTTGCCACCATAACGCCATTTTTCAGCATTTTCTGCTGGCACGTTTCGGGTTGTGGTTTACCGCTGTGCGGCGCTCAATATTTTCCCCCCGGTTCCCCTTGAGCCGGGTGACGTATTACGCGTAGCCTGACCGCCATCCGGGAACCGCCCCCCTCACCACCACTGATGAAAATGGTGTACCGGGCCGATGCCCTGCCCCACTTCCAGCGTGTCTGCCTGGGCCAGTGCCGCCGACAGCCAGCGCTTGGCTTCATTGACCGTTGAAGCCCAGTCCGCATGACGTGGACGCAATGCCGCCAGGGCAGCCGACAGCGTACAGCCCGTACCGTGGGTATTTTTGGTTTTTATACGGGGTGCGGTGAAACGCTCGGTGCCATTACGGGTAAACAGCCAGTCCGGGCTTTCATCATTATCCAGATGCCCGCCTTTTATAAGCACCGCTTCGCATCCCAGTGCCAGTAGCGCTTGACCCTGTTCATGCATCTCGCGTTCGTTGCGGGCGTGAGGGGCATCCAGCAGCGCGGCGGCCTCGGGCAGATTGGGGGTAATCAACGACACCTGCGGCAACAGATGTTGTCGCAGCGCCGTTACCGCCGAAGGGGAAAGCAGCGGGTCGCCGCTTTTTGCCAGCATGACGGTATCGAGCACCACATTTTGCACCTGGTAGCGGCGCAAGCGCTCCGCCACCGCTTCCACGATATCTGTTTCCGCCAGCATGCCGATTTTAGTCGTATCAATCCGCACATCGCTGAACACCGAATCCAGCTGTGCGGCGACAAAATCGGGCTCAATACGATAGACCGACTGTACGCCGCGAGTATTTTGCGCCACCAGCGCGGTAATGACTGAGCAGCCATAGGCGCCCAGCGCAGAAAAGGTTTTCAGATCCGCCTGAATACCCGCCCCACCACTGGGGTCCGTTCCGGCAATAGTCAATGCGTTGATCCGCTTCATGCCAGTACCTCCCCATGAAGCGCATAGAGGGCGTCGAGAAACGCAGGAATAAAACTGCCAGGTCCGCGTGTGGTCGCCACTGCCAGACTGCCCGCCTGAGCCATAAATGCGCATGCCGCCGCCACGTTATACAGGCGATCGCCCGGCAAGGCGCAACAGGCGGCCACCACTGCCGACAATGCACAGCCTGTCCCCACCACGCGGGTCATCAGCAGATCGCCGCCCGTCACGCGCAGGGTACGAAGACCATCGGTGATGTAATCCACCTCGCCGGTCACCGCAACAATGGCTCCCGTCTGGCGGGCCAGCGCCTGGGCCGCAGGCAGCGCGGCAATCGCGGTATCGGTGGTGTCCACACCGCGCCCTCCGGCACTCATCCCGGCGAGCGCCATAATTTCCGAAGCATTACCACGCACGGCAGCAGGCTGCAGAGCCAGAAGCTCGCGACAAAAATCACTGCGAAAAGTTAATGCTCCGACGGCAACCGGATCCAGCGTCCAGGGCTTACGCGCGGCGGTGGCACTTAAAATGGCCGTCTGCATCGCATCGGCCCGTTCACGGGTCAGCGTGCCGACATTAATCAGCAGCGCGTCCGCAATGGCGGCAAATTGCTGTGCTTCGTCGCGGTCAATCACCATCGCCGGGGACGCTCCCAGCGCCAGCAGGACATTGGCCGTAAAGGTCTGCACCACGTCGTTAGTCATGCAGTGAACGAGCGGCGTATGTTTACGAAATTGCTGAAGAATTTGCGCGATTTGCGCACGGTGAAGCAGGTCAGGTTGCATCGATTCGCTCCTGCCTGGCGTGAAGAAGGGATGCCGGGCAGGCATCTGACTTCCCTACGCTGGCATTATCCAGATCAGGTAATACGGGTATTTCTCAGCCCTTCGTGAAAAGGGGCACCCCGAGTCAAATAAAAATCAATTAGTTGTGATTAACGTTTGTTAATCCTGGATCAGGATAAAGCCACGGAGAAGTCTTGTAAACGATAAACCCGTTTTCCTTACCATGGTATCAGTACGTCGGCGCAGAAAACGGTTCGAGGAAACTTGATATGTCAGCTTATTCTGCATGCAGAACGAGCATTCTTTTTGAGAGTACGCATGTAGCATACTCCCGTCAGCCCCACCCGGATGACTTACTCCGCCACACCCACGACATAGTGACCATCCTTGCTCTTGATCGTGTATCTGCGTGTATCATCACAAATCACAATCAAAGAACCACCGAACGCGGCGGGATAGACACCCTCAACATTGTTGCACTCATGTCCAGACTCGCGAATCAGCCTCTGGCTTTCCACCTTCAGTTGCGGTGATCCAGAATCAGCAAGAGCGCCAGCGCACATGCCCACGCCCAACATCACAGTAAGAATCCGTTTCAAAGCAGCCTCCTTCGCCGGGTAAGTACAAATATCATCGGCAAAAAGTTAAAAGAAATTAATCAATTCAGTCGATAGAAAAGGCAATTTTGAGCTTAAAAATAAATAGTAACCGGGTGCACAGATTTCAACGCAAGGAGGCGATGATTAAAACCACGGCCCCTGCTGTGCTCTGCTGCACACCGCAAAATGCCGCGCAACGCACTCTGCCATAAGGAGTAGCGCCCTGTCACTGCCCCGCGCCAGAAATTTTCCGTAGCGGGGGTATCCCACGCTATTTTCACTCCTGCAGGATAAGTGCTCACCTCCCGCCCGGGTTTTTCACTTACCACCTGGCGAACTAGCATAAACACATCCCCTGACGAATAACGACATTACGGAGTGTTTATGAAAGCAATCGCCATTACACAGGCCGCACAGAACGGCAGCAACCTTGATTTTTTGACCGACATTGAGTTACCGACGCCGAAAGCCGAAGGGCATGACGTGCTGGTCGAGGTGAAAGCCGTCTCCGTTAACCCGGTGGACACCAAAGTGCGCGCCGGGTTTAACGCCGATAAACCTCGTGTGCTGGGCTGGGACGCGACCGGCGTGGTTATCGCCGTTGGCGATAAGGTCACGTTATTTAAGCCCGGTGATGAAGTCTGGTATGCCGGGGCATTGACCCGTCCTGGCAGCAACAGCGAATTTCAACTGGTGGATGAGCGCATTGCCGCCCGTAAGCCAGCCTCACTGGATTTCGCTTCTGCCGCAGCCCTGCCGCTGACCGCCATTACCGCCTGGGAAATGTTATTTGATCGTTTAGGCGTGCGTGAAAATGGCAATGAAGGCGACGTGCTGCTGATCGTCGGCGCCGCCGGCGGCGTAGGCTCGATTCTGACGCAACTGGCGCGTAAGCTGACCCGCCTTACCGTGATTGGCACGGCATCCCGCCCGCAAAGCCAGCAGTGGGTCAGTGAGCTGGGCGCGCATCATGTTATCGATCACAGCAAACCATTAACCGAGGAGCTGGCGCGTATTGGCATTAAGCAGGTCAGCCACGTTGCCAGCCTCAATAACACGGAGCAGCACTATCAACAGTTGATTAACGCCCTGCAACCGCAAGGTAAACTGGCACTCATTGACGATCCGCAATCTCTGGATGTTGTGCCTTTAAAAGTGAAAAGCCTCTCTTTGCACTGGGAATTTATGTTTACCCGCTCCATGTTCGAAACGGCCGATATAGCGGAGCAACACCATTTGCTGACGCGTGTTGCCGCGCTTATCGACGATGGGATTATCAAAACGACACTGGGAGAACACTTCGGCGCCATCAACGCGCAAAATTTGCGTAAAGCACACCAGTTGCTTGAGACGCAACGTGCGGTAGGCAAAATCGTGCTGGAAGGATTTTCTGCGCACTAACATGTTG
The DNA here is from genome assembly GCA_901456055.1 of Phytobacter ursingii. GTDB lineage: Bacteria > Pseudomonadota > Gammaproteobacteria > Enterobacterales > Enterobacteriaceae > Phytobacter > Phytobacter ursingii. Next base: position 50,488 of record CABDWT010000016.1, on the reverse strand, counting down.
CAATTCAGCCAGGACTTTTCTTAAAAACACCTTCATGTTCAGGCGGATAGCGAAAAAAGCGTTCCGCCTCGTCTGCTGTTCTCTTCTTTTGCTTACACTTTTTACCAAAGCCTTATTTTCATAACATTTTCGCGGTTGCGGCGTCGCCAGACAGTAGTTGATGATAAGTCCCGCGAAATGAGAACCCACGACACCTGGAGAGATTATGGGTAAAACAAAAATGTTACTTCTGGGAACATTATTGGCAACGGCCAGTACCACTTTTGCTGCACCGCAAACCCCTGCCACGACAGGCGGAACCCAGTCTTATGAAGTGAAGGATTTTGTTGCCGATTTCACTAAATTCACCATCGGCGATACGGTACCCGAAATGTACCGTAGCGAAGAGTACAACATTAAGCAGTGGAATCTGCGCAATTTACCCGCGCCCGATCCGGGTAGCCACTGGACTTACATGGGAGGAAACTATGTGCTTATTACGGACGCCGACGGTAAAATATTGAAAGCCTATAATGGCGATATCTTTTACCACCGTTAATTTCAGGAAATCCTATTGATTATTCGTCCCTGGCAAGAGAGCGACCGCCCTTTTCTGCGTACACTGTTCCTGCATTCCCGCAGAGCAAACTGGACATGGCTGGACGGTAGCGACTGGCAACTGGAAGACTTTGATGCCGTCACCCTTGATGAAACCATCTGGGTGGCGGAAGAAGATGGACACCGGCTGGGCTTTGCCGCCGTTTACGTGAACGACAATTTTCTGCATAGCCTGTTTGTTGACCCGGATGCGCAAGGCAAAGGGGTGGGCAGCGCGTTGCTGAAAAAAGTGCAGGCTGAATTTACCAGTACAGGCTCACTGAAATGTCTGACACAAAACCGCCGCGCGCTGGCGTTTTATCAGCACCATGGCTGGCACGTTGAAGCGGAAGGCACATCGCCGGACGGGGACTATCTGCTCCTGCATTATCGGCTGCCCTGACGGGCAGCCTTATCAACTCATACCGCGCGAAATGCAATATCACCGGGAATGACTTCACCCTGCCAGTAAAGCTGCGCCGCAACGCGCCCTGCCAGCTTGCGATACAAACCGGTAAACTCACTGTCCGGACGACTTACGACCGTCGGTTGCCCCCGGTCGAGATCTTCACGCAGGCTAATATGTAGTGGCAGTTGCCCCAGCAGTTGCGTGTGGTACTGTTCGGCCAGTTTCTCTGCCCCGCCGGTACCGAAAATCGGCTCGTGATGGCCACAGTTGCTGCAAATGTGCATGCTCATGTTTTCCACGATACCGAGCACAGGTACTTCCACTTTCTCGAACATCACAATGCCTTTTTTGGCATCAATCAGGGCGATATCCTGCGGCGTGGTCACCACCACCGCCCCGGTAACGGGAATATTCTGCGCGAGCGTAAGTTGAATGTCGCCCGTTCCCGGCGGCATGTCGAGGACCAGATAGTCCAGATCCGGCCACAGGGACTCTTGCAACAGTTGCAACAGCGCCTTGCTGGCCATTGGGCCGCGCCACACCATGGCGTTATCGTCGGTAACCAGGTAGCCGATCGAGTTGGTCGCCAGTCCGTGTGCCATAATCGGCGCCATATGGGTGCCATCCGGCGAGGTCGGGCGTTCGCCTTCCGCACCCAGCATCATCGGGATTGAGGGACCATAAATATCCGCATCAAGAATACCGACCTTTGCCCCTTCCGCTGCCAGCGCCAGCGCCAGGTTGACCGCCGTGGAGGATTTCCCCACCCCGCCTTTACCCGAGCTGACGGCAATGATGTTCTTCACCCCATTGACGCCAGGCTGATTTTTCACCCGTTTTAAGGTGGCAACATTGTGGGAGAGCTTCCAGTCAATCGCCCGGGCCCCCGTCAGTCGCAGTAACTCGGCACTGCATTGCTCTTTCAACTCTTCAAACGCGCTACGCCAGACAAAAGGCATCACCAGTTCGATATGCACGGTGTCATCCAGCCAGGCAACATGATGAACCGCCTTAAGCGCGGTAAGATTATGCTTGAGGGTTGGGTGCTGAAAATTGGCCAGCGTTCCGGCGACGAGCGCACGCAAGGCTTCCGGGGATTTGGCCTGGGATTGAGAGTTCATCCCGACTCCTTGTTATGTTGTTCTGAAAAGACATTGTTAAGGTTCAAGTTTACTCCACTGTCACCCATTTTTCATTTCTCAATAGTGCCCAATCGAGGTCGCGCTTTTATGGCACAACTTTTCCCTTTCAGGTAACATCAAGACCCCCTTTTTACTAAAGAAGAAGTAATACCCACTATGACTCAAGTCGCGAAGAAAATTCTGGTAACGTGCGCATTGCCGTACGCCAACGGCTCAATCCACCTCGGCCATATGCTGGAGCACATCCAGGCTGATGTCTGGGTCCGTTACCAGCGAATGCGCGGCCACAATGTCAACTTCATCTGCGCGGACGATGCGCACGGCACGCCGATAATGCTCAAAGCACAACAGCTGGGCATCACTCCGGAGCAGATGATTGGCGACATGAGTCAGGAACACCAGACGGATTTCGCTGGCTTTAATATTAGCTATGACAACTACCACTCTACGCACAGCGAAGAGAACCGCGAGCTGTCGGAGCTGATCTACACGCGCCTGAAAGAGAACGGTTTTATTAAAAATCGCACTATTTCTCAGCTTTACGATCCGGAAAAAGGCATGTTTCTGCCGGACCGTTTTGTCAAAGGCACCTGCCCGAAATGTAAGTCTCCGGATCAGTATGGCGATAACTGCGAAGTGTGCGGCGCGACCTACAGCCCGACCGAACTTATTGACCCGAAATCCGTGGTGTCCGGTGCAACGCCTGAAATGCGTGATTCCGAACACTTCTTCTTCGACCTGCCTTCTTTCAGCGAAATGTTGCAGGCGTGGACCCGCAGCGGCGCGCTGCAGGAGCAGGTGGCCAACAAAATGCAGGAGTGGTTCGATGCCGGCCTGCAACAGTGGGATATCTCCCGCGATGCGCCCTATTTCGGTTTCGAAATCCCTGGCGCGCCGGGCAAATATTTCTACGTCTGGCTGGATGCGCCTATCGGCTACATGGGTTCCTTCAAGAACCTGTGCGATAAACGCAGCGACCTGAACTTTGACGACTGGTGGAAAAAAGAATCTGATGCCGAGCTGTATCACTTTATCGGTAAAGACATCGTCTATTTCCACAGCCTGTTCTGGCCCGCCATGCTGGAAGGCAGCAATTTCCGCAAGCCGACCAATCTGTTTGTGCACGGTTATGTGACGGTGAACGGTGCGAAGATGTCCAAATCTCGCGGCACCTTTATTAAGGCCAGCACCTGGTTGAATCACTTTGATGCGGACAGCCTGCGTTACTACTACGCGGCGAAACTTTCTTCCCGTATCGATGACATCGACCTGAATCTGGAAGATTTCGTTCAGCGCGTTAACGCCGATATCGTCAATAAAGTGGTGAATCTGGCGTCCCGTTGCGCCGGTTTTATCGCCAAACGTTTCGATGGCGTACTGGCCGCTGAGCTGGCGGATCCGGCACTGTATAAAACTTTTACCGATGCGTCGTCCACCATTGCAGATGCGTGGGAAAGCCGTGAATTCGGCAAAGCGATTCGTGAAATCATGGCGTTAGCCGACGTTGCCAACCGTTATGTTGACGAGCAGGCACCGTGGGTAGTCGCGAAGCAGGAAGGTCGCGATGCCGATCTGCAGGCGATTTGCTCCATGGGTATCAATCTGTTCCGCGTACTGATGACCTGGCTGAAACCGGTTCTGCCGACCCTGAGCGAACGCGTCGAAGCATTCCTGAATACCACGCTGGTATGGGATGCCATTGAACAGCCGCTGCTCGGCCATAAAGTGAACACCTTCAAGGCATTGTATAACCGCATTGAGATGAAACAGGTCGAAGCGCTGGTTGAGGCGTCAAAAGAAGAAGTGAAAGCCGCTTCCGCGCCGGTCACCGGCCCGCTGGCAGATGACCCGATTGCCGAAACCATCAGTTTTGACGATTTCGCTAAAGTCGACCTGCGCGTGGCGCTGATTGAAAACGCCGAATTTGTCGATGGCTCTGACAAACTGCTGCGTCTGACGCTGGATTTGGGTGGTCAGAAGCGTAATGTCTTCTCCGGCATTCGCTCCGCTTACCCGGATCCACAGGTGTTGATCGGTCGCCTGACGGTGATGGTCGCTAACCTCGCGCCGCGCAAAATGCGCTTCGGTATCTCCGAAGGAATGGTAATGGCCGCAGGCCCTGGCGGGAAAGATATCTTCCTGTTAAGCCCTGATGAGGGTGCGAAACCTGGTCAACAGGTAAAATAAATCGCTGAAAGGCGCTGTGAAAACAGCGCCTTTTTTTTATTGCACTATTCTTCAATGGACAGGATTTTTCTAACAAAAGGGGCTGTATGAATATGTTTAAAAAAATGATCGCCATCGCACTGACTACTCTGGTTTTATTTGTCGTTAGCGGCTGTGGTGACAAAGAACAGAGTAAGACATTTAACTGGACGGATGGCAAAACCGAGATATCGCTGACGTATTACTATAAAGACGACGTGGTCTTACGTCAGACGGCAAAGAATAAGATTCAGTACGCCAGCCTGGGTGCGGCCAATAAAGAGGCTGCCATGCAGCGCCTGGGGCCAATCAGCGAAAAATACAAATCGATTCAGGGCGTGACGGAAAGCATCGATTATCAGGATACTTACGCGACAGAAACCCTGACCGTCGATTATACCAAAGTCGATCGTAACGCATTGCAACAGGTGCAGGGTGCGGCGTTCACCGGCGATGTGAAAGATGGCGTCAGTATGACGAAATCACAGCAGCTTCTGGAATCACATGGTTTTAAAGAAGTGAAATGATGAACGTGCCAGCGCGTGATTCTCGCGCGCTGGCATCGCCTTTACTTAGCCGCCGCCTTCGCGTGTTCACGCACTGCCAGTCCCCGCAGGAAATAACGTAAGAACTGATCGCCGCATTCACGGAAATTTTTATGCTCGGTCGCCCGCATCATGGCGGTAATCTCCGGCATGGAGACGCGAAATTTCTGCTCGGTGAGGATCGCCAGAATATCGTCTGTTTTCAGCGAAAACGCGATGCGCAATTTTTTAAGGATGATGTTGTTGGTCATCTTACGCTCGGTCACCAGCACAGGCTGAGACTCGTCTTTACCGCGGCGCTCATAAATCAGGCCATTGAGGAAGACAGACATCATAATGTCAGGACAGCGCTGAAAGCCCTCCTCATCTTCTTTGTGCAACCAGCCGACAAGCTGCTCGTCGCTCACCGGGGCGTCCGCCAGCGCAAACACGCGCTTGAGGTCGCCGTTATTCATTTTTAGTGCGTAGCGTAAGCTACGTAAGATATCGTTATTGAGCATAAAGCCTTCGAAAAAATCATCGTAAGCGCGCAGTCTACCATCAAAAGCGACAACCCCAGCGCTTCTTTTAGAGTGCCGCCGTTTAAACCTTATCAATGATCAGTTGCACACGTTTTCCGATCAGTGTCGCCATCCCGACTAATGTATCGATGGTGAATTTTTCTGTTTTCTGATTGACGACATCGGACACGCGGGGGCGGGAAACATGGAGAACTTTTGCAGCATCAACCTGTTTAAGGCCATTGTGTTTTATCCAGTCAGTGATTTCTACCATCAATTGCTTCTTTAATTCATCGGCTCTTGCCATCTCTTCTCTGGACGCATCAAAGAGTTGCGATGCCTCTTGTGGGGCAAATCCAAGGTCAGAAAAAATGTTGCCACTGGCTTTTGTGACATGACGAACCTTCGTATCCACTTTATGCGTCATTTTTTCTCTCTCCACTCGTCTCGTGCTGCTTTATATCGTGCTTTGATGATGGCGATATCCCGCAGGCTCGTTTTTTGTGTTTTCTTTTGAAAACAATGCAGGACACAAACGACATCGGAAAACCTGGCAACATACACCACACGATACTCACCGTCTTCACCATGCAGCCGAATCTCAATGACGCCCATTCCCCACTCATTAATCGGCTTCCAGTCCGTCGGTTCCCTGCCATGCTGAACTTTGTGGAGTTCGAAACCTGCGATACGCCTTATCGCCTGCGGGAAAGCGACAAGGTCGTCGAGAGCAGAGCCTCGCCAGTTGATATCCTTTGCATACATCACTGCGCATCCTGACTGTGTGTGGATGCGTATAAAATTATATACCAGACTTATTCACAATAGCAGCGTTCAATTCTTGCGAAAACGCTCGCGTTTTATTAGCGGCTACAACCCCAGCGCTTCTTTTAGGTTCTTAAGATAGCGGCGGCTAACCGGCACGGTTTGTCCGTCGCGCAACAGCAATTCAGCCTGGCCGTTATCTTCCAGACGGATCTCTTTCAGATGCGCCATGTTCACCAGATATTGTCGATGGCAGCGCAGCAGCGGCGTACGGCTTTCCAGCGTACGCAGGGTCAACTCGGTGAAGCCCTCTTTGCCGTCGTGGCTGGTCACATAGACACCGCTCATGCGACTGCTCACAAAAGCAACCTCATCCATCTGCAGCAGATAAATGCGGCTATGCCCGGTGCAGGGAATAAATTTCAGCGAAGCCTGATTTTCCGGCAGCACCGACATATCCTGCACATTGCGCTCCTGACGCAGTCGGGTGAGGGTTTTCTCCAGGCGGCGCGCCTCAATGGGTTTGAGCAGATAGTCAAAGGCGTGTTCCTCGAAGGCTTTCACCGCATACTCGTCAAACGCGGTAAGAAAAACCACATACGGCCGATGTTCCGGGTCGAGCATGCCCACCATCTCCAGCCCGCTAATGCGCGGCATCTGGATATCAAGAAACAATACGTCCGGGCGCAATTTATGCACCGCGCCAATGCCCTCAACGGCGTTAGCGCATTCGCCTACAATCTCAATGTCGCTCTCTTCCTGCAGTAAAATACGCAGATTTTCACGCGCCAACGGTTCATCATCAACAATCAGCACTTTTAACATGCGCTTTCCTCCAGCGGGAGTCGTAGGGTAATTCGGGTAAAGAGATCCGGCTCACAGGCAACCGAAATGCCGCATTCATCGCCAAAGCGCGCCCGCAGTCGCTTGTCCACCAGACTCATCCCTAAACCACTGGCATCGGTTTTGGGCTGATACAGCCCGGCATTATCTTCAATATCCAGCACCAGATGGTCACCGTCCTGGCTGGCATTAATGGTGATTTCGCCTACCCCAAGCAATTGCGACGTACCATGTTTAATGGCGTTTTCGACAATCGGTTGCAGGGTGAATGCCGGCAAATGGAGGTGCGATAGCGCGTCCGGCACGTGCAGTTGAACCTGCAGCCGGGACTGAAAACGCGCCTTTTCAATTTGCAGATACGCATTAACGTGTTCAAGCTCATCGGCGAGGGTGACGATTTCCGACGGCCGCTTCAGGTTTTTACGAAAGAACGTCGACAGATATTGCACCAGCAGACCGGCCTGATCGCTGTCGCGGCGAATCACCGCCATCAGCGTGTTCAGGGCATTGAACAGAAAGTGAGGATTGACCTGAGCATGCAGTAATTTAATTTCCGACTGGGTCAGCAGCGCTTTTTGCCGCTCATACTGCCCGGCAAGGATTTGTGCCGACAACAACTGCGCAATCCCTTCGCCCAGCGTGCGGTTGATGGAGCTAAAGAGCCGGTTTTTCGCTTCATACAATTTGATGGTGCCCACAACGCGCTGGTTTTCCCCACGCAGCGGAATCACCAGCGTTGAACCCAGTTTGCACTGGGGATGCAGTGAGCAGCGGTACGGCACCTCATTACCATCGGCATACACCACTTCGCCACTTTCGATGGCTTTTTGCGTCCAGACGGAAGAGATAGGTCTGCCAGGCAGATGATGATCGTCCCCCGTGCCGGTAAACGCCAGTAACTTCTCGCGGTCAGTAATCGCTACCGCGCCGATATCCAGCTCTTTATAGAGCACCTGGGCGACCTTCATGCTGTTTTCTTCGTTAAACCCCTGACGCAAGATCCCTTCTGTCGATGCGGCAACTTTGAGCGCCGTGGCAGAAAACGCCGAAGTGTACTTTTCAAACATGGCCCGCTTGTCGAGCAGAATACGCATAAACAGCGCCGCGCCTACGGTATTGGTCACCATCATCGGGGCCGCGATGCTTTGTACCAGATGCAGCGCGCTCTCATAAGGTCGGGCGATAAGCAGGATGATCAGCATCTGCGTCAGCTCCGCGACGCAGGTAATGGCCCCGGCGGTAAGCGGATTGAAGACCCTGTCGGTGCGGCCACGCTTGATCAGAATACTGTGAACCAGCCCGCCGAGCAGCCCTTCCACAATGGTGGAAATCATACAGCTCAGCGCGGTCATGCCGCCCATTGAGTAACGGTGTAATCCGCCGGTTAACCCCACCAGCCCGCCAACCAGCGGGCCGCCGAGCAGGCCGCCCATCACCGCGCCAATGGCCCGGGTGTTGGCAATCGAGTCTTCAATATGCAAGCCGAAATAGGTCCCCAGGATGCAGAAGATCGAAAAGGTGACATAGCAGAGCAGTTTGTGCGGCAAACGCACCGTGACTTGCATCAGCGGAATAAAAAGACGTGTTTTGCTCATCAGCCAGGCGATAACCAAAAACACACACATTTGCTGGAGCAGCAGCAACACCAGATTAAATTCGTACATACCCGCAGCACCGCGTTGACTGAAAGCGCGTACCTTACATGGAGTCGCGAAGAGATTCTTTGAGGGTTTCCAAAAAAATGTTAATTCGTGCTCATTATCACAATCCTGAAAGGATAATGATACGAAAGGGATACATTTCGAACATTAAACAAACAATTCATCCTGGTTTAAGTCAGAGCAGCTAAAGTTAAAGTGGGGGATTTCTTGCAAAGGTGACATCATGGCGCTTTACACGATTGGTGAAGTGGCGATGCTATGCGATATCAATCCCGTGACTTTGCGGGCATGGCAGCGACGCTATGGCTTATTCAAACCGCAACGTACAGAAGGCGGTCACCGGTTGTTTACCGACGCCGACATCGACCGAATTCGTGAGATTAAACGCTGGATTGATACCGGGGTCCAGGTCAGCAAAGTGCAGACCCTGCTCAATAATGAACCCGAAAATGAACGTAATGGCTGGCGCGCGCAGCAAGAAGTCGTCTTGCAGATTCTGCAAAGCGGCAACCTGCAACGGTTGCGTCTGTGGATCAAAGAGCGCGGCCACGACTACCCGGCAGAAACCCTGATAACTCGCCTGTTTATCCCTCTTCGTCGTCGCCTGCAATCCCAGCAGCCCGCCCTCACCGTGATGCTCAGTCTGCTGGATGGGGTATTGATTAACTATATTTGCGTCTGCCTGAATACAGCGCGCAAGAAAAACGGGCGCGACGCGCTGGTTGTCGGCTGGAATGTGCAGGATACGACCCGACTCTGGCTGGAGGGCTGGATGGCGAGCCAGCAGGGCTGGCGGGTCGACGTGCTGGCGCACTCGCTGAGTTATCTGCGCCCCGAGATGTTTGAAGGGCAGACCTTACTGGTGTGGTGCGGCGAGGCTCCCTCGTCGTCACAGCAAAAACAGATGCACGACTGGCAGCAAAGTGGACATGCCATTTTTCCCCTTGGCATTTAATGGTTCATTAACAGCCCCGCTTCCTCGTATAATACTTTTCTTAACAAAGGAGCGAAAAATGAACCTGTCCAAACTTACCGTCATTGCGATTTTTTTGCTGATGGCGATCGGCGGCATCGGCGGCGTGATGCTCGCAGGCTATTCCTTTATTGTTCGCGGCGGTGCAGGCTGAATAACCGGGCCAGACGCTCGAAACTTCTATCGACAATAATAGCGGCCAGGGCAACCAGCACGGCCCCTTGCACGACATAAGCCGTATTAAACCCGCTAAGCCCGATAATGATCGGCGTACCCAGCGTGCTGGCACCGACCGTAGACGCAATGGTCGCCGTACCAATGTTGATGATAACGGACGTGCGGACCCCGGCGATAATAACCGGCGCGGCCAGCGGCAGTTCAACCCTGAGAAGTTGCTGCATGCTGCTCATTCCCATCCCTTTTGCCACGCTGTGTACGCTCTCCGGCACGGCGGCAATTCCTGCCAGCGTGCCCTGCAATATCGGCAACACCCCATAAAGGATAAGCGCGATAATGGCAGGTTCGCGGCCAAATCCCATTACCGGTACCGCAATGGCCAGTACCGCCACCGGCGGGAAGGTCTGTCCTACTGCGGCAATGGTCTCCACCAGCGAGCGAAACTCACGGCCCCAGGGGCGCGTCACTAAAATTCCCGCCCCCAACCCAATGAAGATCGCCAGCAAACTCGACACGCCCACCAGCCAGAAATGGGCGAGCGCCAGGGCGACAAAACTTTCCTGCTGATAGACGGGTCGTGGCAATTGGGGAAACAGCGAACCAAAGAGCGCGCCGCTGTATGGCATCGCCAGCAGCAATGCGATGAACACGGCGATAAGCCAGAGCAACGGGTCACGCAGATGTTTCACTCAGCGCCTCCGTTCTGAGCAGGTCGCGAAAATGCAGCGTACCGCAGGGTACGCCTTGAGCATCGGCAACAGGCAGCACTTCGCACTGGCGAGCGACAAACAGCGATAAGGCTTCGCGCAATGTCATATCCTCGCGCAGGGGTTCTCCCGCCACCGTTTCCCCCGGTCGCATCCAGCTGCTGACATGGCGCAACGAAAGCAAACGAACGCCCAGTTCGCTGCGGCCAAAAAAGTCGCGCACAAACGGGGTTGCCGGGCGCGTTAACATCTCCAGCGGAGTCCCTTGCTGCACAATCGCCCCACTGTCCATCAATACCAGGTGATCCGCCAGTTGCAGCGCCTCATCGATATCGTGAGTAACCAGTACAATAGTACGTCCCAGCAGACGGTGAATACGAATCATCTCCTGCTGCAGCGCACCGCGCGTGACCGGATCCAGCGCGCCGAAGGGCTCATCCATCAGCAATACCTCCGGGTCAGCCGCCAGCGCGCGGGCCACGCCAACACGCTGCTGCTGTCCGCCGGAAAGCTGATGGGGGAAACGATCGCGCAAACTTTCATCCAGCCCCAGTAAAGCCATCAGTTCATCCACCCGCGCGGCGATTTTCGTCCGTGACCATTTTTGCAATTGCAGCACGGTGGCGATGTTGTGCGCCACCGTCCAGTGCGGGAACAGACCTATCGACTGAATGGCGTAGCCCATTCTGCGGCGCAGCTCCAGCACCGGCAGGCTGCGGATCTCTTCGCCGGCAAATAAAAGGGTACCTTCATCGTGCTCCACCAGCCGGTTGATCATTTTCAGGGTAGTGGACTTCCCGGACCCGGATGTCCCAATCAGCACGGAAAACGCGCCGGTTTTACATTCAAGATTCAGATCGCTAACCGCCTGTTGCCCGGCGAAAGATTTGCTGACATGCCTGAATTCAATCATGGCTGTTTTACCTCCAGCAGCGCGATACCCAAAGCAAACAGTGCGTCCACGACCACGGCGAGAGCAATAACCGGGATCACACCCAATAAGACAAGATCCAGTGCGCTACTTAAAAGCCCCTGAAACACCAGTGCGCCAAAGCCACCGGCACCAATGAGTGCCGCAATCACCGCCATGCCCACAGTTTGTACCGTCACCACCCGCAGGCTACGCAGCAAAATGGGTAACGCCAGCGGCAGACGGATATGTAAAAAGCGCTGACGACCGCTCATCCCCATCCCTTTGGCGCTTTCCAGCACATCGGCCGGCACCTGATTTAAGCCCGCCACCACACCGCGTACTAACGGCAGCAACGCATAAAGCACCAGGGCAATCAGCGCTGGCGTGATGCCGGTTCCCGCCACGCCAAGCGAACCCAGCCAGGGAAACTGCGCCACCAGCCCTGCCAGGGGGGCGATCAACAGGCCAAAAAGCGCAACGGACGGCACGGTCTGTATCACATTCAGTATGGCAAATACCGGTTGCTGACGCGCCGGATGGCGATAGCACCACAGGCCGATCCCCAGGCCCAGTACCAGCGCGGGCAGCAACGTGCCAAACAGTAATTTCAGATGTTGCGCCAGCGCGTCGTTAAAGACGTCCTGCCGATTCACATACTCTTTAAGCAAAGAGAGCGAATCCAGTTGCCCACTGAGCAACAGCCACAGCGGCAGGAGCCAGATTTGCGCATGCAGCAGCCAGCGCCAGACCGGGTTAACGGTTAACCGCCGGATAGCATCACTGCTGGCCAGTAACGATAGCGCCAGCCACAGCCATAAGCCGCTACCGGGGGAGGTACGGGCGAGCGCACTGCCTGACTGCGCCAGATCGCTGGCCGCCCTGCCCGCGCACCAGACTAAAGCGCAAAAGGACGCTTCGCTAAGCAGTAGGGCAGCCAGGCTCGCAAGCCGATGCGGGAGAAAGCTCAAAAGCAGTAGCGCCGCCGGGAAAAGCAGTCCCCAGGCGGCAAATGCGGGCCAGACCTGCCAAATTGCACGACTTTCCCCGGAGACCAGGCGGTTAGGGGCGTAATTCACGAAGGGCAGTGCCATTGCTGCCAGCGCCAGTACGACCAGCAGCAACAACACGCGATTATGACAACGTCGCTCCACGTTTATTTAATCAGTCCCTTTCCTTTCAGGTAGTCGGCGGCCACTTTTTTGGCGTCGAGACCTTCCACTGCGATACTGGCATTCAGTTTCTGCAGCGTTTTTTCATCCAGGCTGGCAAATACCGGTTTCAGCCACTCATCCAGTTGCGGGTAGGCTTTCAGCACGGCTTCGCGCACAACCGGAGCGGGCGCATAAATTGGCTGAACCCCTTTCGGGTCGGTCAGCGTTTGCAGCCCCAGCGCAGCCACCGGCCCATCTGTCCCGTAGGCCATCGCTGCATTCACACCGGATGTTTGTTGTGCGGCTGCTTTGATGGTCACGGCCGTATCGCCCCCCGCCAGCGACAGCAACTGCTGCTGGTTGAGCTTGAAGTTGTAAGCTTTTTCGAAGGCCGGCAAGGCATCGGTGCGTTCGATAAACTCGGCGGAAGCAGCCAGTTTAAACGTGCCGCCCGCTTTCAGATAGCGGCTGAGATCCTCAAGGGAGACCAACTTGTTTTTTTGCGCAACATCCTGGCGTACCGCGATAGTCCAGGTGTTATTGGCAGGCGCTGGCGTCAGCCACACCAGTTTGTTTTTCTCCGCATCCAGCTTTTTGACTTTGTCATAGCCTTGTTGCGCATTTTTCCACGCCGGATCGTTCTCCTCTTTGAAGAAAAACGCACCGTTGCCGGTATATTCCGGGTAGATATCCAGTTCACCTGAGGTTATCGCACCGCGCACCACCGGGGTGGTACCCAACTGGACTTTGTTGACGGTTTTCACGCCATGGCTTTCCAGTACCTGCAAAATGATATTGCCCAGCAGAGCGCCTTCGGTATCAATCTTGGAACCCACCTTAACCGGCTCAGCCGCCTGTACGCCTGCGGCCAGCATCAACAACCCTGCTGCGCTCCATTGCGAAAGTGATTTCATGCTCGTTCCCCATTGTTTTTGTGGTATCTGGATTTCTGGCTGTGCAAAAAGCGTAGTAGAGAATCGACCGGGAATAAATCAGTCGTTCAGATTTTGATGTTTCTGATTAGACGAAGCGGTTATAACGCGAAGGATTTAAAGATGAAAGGCCGCTAAAAAGCGGCCTCGGAAGATTACTGGAGGGTAAATTCGCCCTGTTTCACACGGGCTGAATCCAGACCGATAAAGACATTAAATTTGCCAGGTTCTGCATCGTATTTCATGCGTTGATTCCAGAACTTAAGCGCCTCGATATCGATCGGGAAGCTGACCGTTTTGGTTTCGCCGGCTTTGAGATCCACTTTTTCGAAACCGCGCAGCTGCTCAACCGGGCGACTCATCGAAGCCGTTACATCCTGCAGGTACAGCTGAATGACCGTTGCACCGTCGCGTTTGCCCGTATTGGTGACATCAACACTGGCCGTCACTTTACCGTCGCGGGTCATCGTCGGCGCCGACATTTTCACATCGGAGACGCTAAACGTGGTGTAACTCAGGCCGTAACCAAACGGATAAAGCGGGCCGTTGGCCTCGTCAAAGTAACGGGACGTGTACTTGTTCGGTTTATCGGCATTATACGGACGCCCGGTATTCAGGTGGCTATAATAGACCGGGATCTGTCCGACAGAGCGCGGGAAGGACATCGGCAGTTTCCCGGACGGGTTGTAATCACCAAACAGCACATCGGCGATGGCGTTGCCGCCTTCGGTACCGGCAAACCAGGTTTCCAGGATGGCATCTGCCTGCTGGTCTTCTTTCACCAGCGCCAGCGGACGACCGTTCATCAGTACCAGCACCAGTGGTTTGCCCGTCGCTTTCAGCGCGGCAATCAGGTCACGCTGACTTTGCGGAATGGTCAGGTCCGTACGGCTTGACGCCTCGTGCGCCATCCCCTGAGCCTCACCGACGACAGCCACGACGACATCTGATTTCTTCGCCGCTGTCACGGCTTCATCAATCATCTCCTGCGGGCTGCGTTTGTCCTGCACCACGGCTGGTTCATACAAGTTGAGGAAATCGACAATGCCTTTATCCTCAGTGATATTCGAGCCACGCGCGTAGAGAACAGTCCCTTTCGGCCCCACGGCATTACGAATCCCCGTCAGCACGGTCACGGATTGCCCCGCCACGCCAGCAGCGGACCAGCTTCCCATCATGTCACGTTTGCTGTCCGCCAGCGCACCGACCACCGCAATGGTCGCGTCTTTTTTCAGCGGCAACGTATCGAGACGGTTTTTCAGCAACACCAGGCTTTCGCGCGCCACTTCACGGGCTTCTTTACGGTGCAGACGGCTTTCCGCATTGGTGTCTTTAGGGTCTGAATCTTTCGGCCCCAGGTGACTGTACGGATCGTTGAACAGCCCCATGTCATATTTCACGTTCAGCACATGGCGGGTCGCATCGTCGAGTTCCGCCATGGTGACCTTGCCGGATTTGATAAGCCCCGGCAGGTACTTACTGTAGTACTCGTCGCTCATGCTCATGTTAATACCGGCTTTGAGCGCCACGCGTACGGCATCTTCCGGGTCGGCGGCGACGCCGTGTTTGATCAACTCTTTGATTGCGCCATGGTCGGAAACGGTGATGCCTTTAAAGCCCCACTCATCGCGCAGGATATCTTTAAGCAGCCAGGAATCGGAGGTGGCCGGCGTGCCGTTTAGAGAGTTCAGTGCCACCATCACCGCGCCGCTCCCCGCCTCCAGCCCCGCTTTGTAGGGCGGCATATAGTCGTTGAACAGGCGCTGCGGGCTCATATCAACGGTGTTGTACTCTTTGCCCCCTTCCACTGCGCCATAGGCGGCGAAGTGCTTAACGCTGGTCATCACCGAATAGCGATCTGCCGGGCTTTTGCCCTGCATGGATTTGACCATCGCGCGGCCCATTTCGGTGGTCAGGTAAGTGTCTTCGCCAAACCCTTCTGAACCACGGCCCCAGCGCGGATCGCGGGAGACATCGACCATCGGCGCCCAGGTCATGTTCAGGCCGTCATCTGCTGCTTCATACGCAGAAACACGCCCGACGGTTTTCACCGCTTCGAGGTTAAAACTGGAGGCAAGGCCAAGGCTAATCGGGAACACGGTCCGCTGACCGTGAACCACATCGTAGGCAAAGAACAGCGGAATTTTCAGGCGGCTAAGTTGCATGACCTGATCCTGCATAGCGCGGATATCCGGGCGGGTCACGGTATTAAAGATGGCGCCAACCTGGTTTTTGGCAATCATGTCACGGATGGCTTCTTTCGGATTGTCCGGCCCGACGCTAATCAGTCGCAGTTGCCCAATTTTTTCATCCACCGTCATTTTTTTTAGTAATTCAGTGACAAACGCATCCCTTGCTTGCGGCGTCAGAGGATGGTTACCAAACATCTCTTCCGCCATCACCGGTTGCAGCGCAAGGCTTACGGCGACACCTACCGAACATAGCCATTTCATGTCGTTCACTCTCTCGTTTATACAGCCGCTCACGGGCCTGACCATGAAAAAAACGCAGTGTGCCATAATCGTAGTCTGGCTTGCAGAGTTATTCTCTGATTTTTCTGAGAATTCCTCACTTTCAGACACTATGCTTTAAAGCGAGAATGCTGTTTCACCACCAGGGAGAGGAAAATGTCTTCTACAACTTCCCAGCACCATATCGCTTTTACCCGTGAACTCGGACGTCTTGTTGGCACCTCGCATGTCCTTACCGACCCGGCCAAAACCGCACGTTACCGAAAGGGTTTTCGCTCCGGTCAGGGCGATGCGCTCGCCGTCGTCTTTCCCGGCACACTGCTTGAATTATGGCGTGTGCTCAGCGCCTGTGTCAGCGCCGATAAGATCATCCTCATGCAGGCGGCGAATACCGGTCTGACCGAAGGGTCCACACCAAACGGCAACGACTACGACCGTGACATTATTATCATCAGTACGCTAAGGCTGGATAAACTGCATTTGATCGACAACGGTAAGCAGGTGCTGGCCTTTCCTGGCACCACGCTTTATTCGCTGGAAAAAGCGCTCAAACCGCTGGGTCGTGAGCCGCATTCGGTTATCGGTTCATCCTGTATTGGCGCATCGGTCATTGGCGGGATTTGCAATAACTCCGGCGGCGCGCTGGTGCAGCGCGGCCCGGCATACACCGAAATGTCGCTGTTTGCGCAGATTGACGAAAATGGGACGCTGCGCCTGGTGAATCATTTAGGCATTGAGCTTGGCAGCACGCCAGAACAAATCTTAAGTAAGCTTGATGACGAACGGGTGACCGATGCCGACGTGCGCCACGACGGGCGTCATGGTTATGACCATGACTACGTTAGCCGCGTGCGTGATGTGAATGCAGATACACCCGCGCGCTACAATGCTGACCCGGACCGACTGTTTGAATCGTCGGGCTGTGCCGGCAAACTTGCGGTCTTCGCAGTACGTCTGGATACCTTTATTGCCCCCACGCGCCAGCAAGTGTTTTATATCGGCACAAACCAGCCGGAAGTGCTGAGCGCGCTTCGCCGCCATATTCTTAGCGAGTTCACCCATTTGCCGGTGGCGGGGGAATATATGCATCGCGATATTTACGATATCGCTGAGCGCTACGGCAAAGACACGTTCCTGATGATCGATAAGCTCGGCACCGACAAAATGCCTTTCTTCTTTACCCTGAAAGGCCGCACCGATGCCCTGCTGGCAAAAGCCCCGGTATTTAAGCCGCACTTTACCGATCGGGCCATGCAAAAGCTGGGACACCTGTTCCCTTCCCACCTGCCGCCACGGATGAAAAGCTGGCGGGATAAGTATGAGCACCATCTGCTTCTGAAGATGTCGGGGGATGGTATTGCCGAGGCGCAACGCTGGCTGGCGGACTATTTTAAGACGGCAGAAGGCGACTTCTTCGCCTGTACCACAGAGGAAGGGAATAAAGCCTTTCTTCACCGCTTCGCTGCAGCGGGCGCGGCCATTCGCTATCAGGCGGTACATGCCGATGAAGTAGAAGATATTCTGGCGCTGGATATTGCCCTGCGCCGCAATGACAACGACTGGTTCGAACATCTGCCGCCGGAAATCGACAGCCAGTTGACCTGGAAGCTCTACTACGGTCACTTCTTCTGCCATGTTTTCCATCAGGATTATATTGTGAAGAAAGGCGTTGATACGCACGCGCTTAAAGAGCAGATGCTTGAATTATTGCGCCAGCGCGGCGCGCAATATCCTGCCGAACACAATGTTGGCCATTTGTATGAAGCGTCCGATCATTTAAAACGTTTTTACCTGGAAAATGACCCAACTAACAGCATGAACCCTGGGATCGGAAAAACCAGCAAAAGAAAAAACTGGCAATAGGCGACTGTCTCGATACTTCATCATTGTCTAACTGAGATATATGTTTAAGCCAGGCTGTATTGTGCTCTTCATTCGTACTAAAGTAGCAGGCCAGAGAAACGTTTCTCTGACCTGCTACATTGAGGAGCCACTCCATCATGTCTGCCGTTGATGTCCTGTCCGAAAACGCACTCGTGGTGCGTGATGCCACTCTTGATGATGTTCATGCGATTTCATCTCTCTATGCCTGGCATGTGCTACATGGCCGCGCCTCTTTCGAAGAAGTGCCACCCACTATCGACGAGATGCGCCAGCGTATGCACAAGATCGCCAGTGAGGGGCTTCCCTGGATGGTCGCGCTCTATCACGGCATCATGGTGGGGTATTGCTATGCGAGTCCTTATCGTCCGCGCCAGGCCTACCGCTATACCCTGGAAGAGTCTATTTATGTTGACGCCAGTATGACCGGACGTGGCATTGGTAGCATGCTGATGGATGCGTTGATCACGCGCTGTGAAGAAGGACCGTGGCGGCAGATGATTGCGGTGATAGGCGACGGGCAAAACAACGCAGGCTCCCTGCGACTGCATAAAAAACACGGCTTCGAAATTGTCGGGCAGTTGCGCAGCGTCGGCTACAAGAAAGGTGACTGGCGGGATACGGTTATCATGCAGCGCCCACTCAACGAGGGTGACTGGACGCTGCCGGAATAATTAGTCGTTTTGCGCGGTTTGTGCGCCGTGGTTTTCTACCATTTGCGCCGCTTTCTGGCGCTTGTAGCTTAACGCAGCAGCAGGCACAGGCTGTGCTTTCCCGGTTTCAATCCAGGTACGTAGACGGCTGGCATCCGCAAAGTGGGTATACTTTCCGAAAGCATCCATGACCACCAGGGCAACCGGCTTATTGTTAATGACGGTGCGCATCACCAGGCAGTGACCGGCTGCATTGGTAAACCCGGTTTTGGTCAGCTGAATGTTCCAGTTATCGCGATACACCAGATGGTTGGTATTACGGAACGGCAGCGTATATCCCGGATTACTGAATGTCGCCATGTCTTCCCGCGTGGTGCTCAACTGGCCCAGCAGTGGATACTGCTTCGTGGCCACCAGCAGTTTAATCAGGTCGCTTGCCGTGGACACATTGCTGGTTGATAAGCCCGTCGGTTCAACATAGCGGGTGTGGGTCATGCCCAGCGCCTTCGCTTTCGCATTCATCGCACGAATAAACGCGTCATATCCACCAGGATAATGGTGCGCAAGGCTCGCCGCCGCGCGGTTTTCCGAGGACATCAGTGCCAGCAGCAGCATATCTTTGCGGCTGATTTCACTGTTCAGGCGTACGCGGGAGTAGATCCCTTTCATTTCTGGCGTATGGCTGATATCCACTTTTATTTTTTCATCCAGCGGCAGATGAGCATCCAGTACCACCATTGCGGTCATGAGCTTGGTGATAGAAGCGATAGGACGCACCAGTTCCGGGTGGCTGGAATAGATAACCTGATTAGTTTGTAAATCGACAATCATCGCGCTACCGGAGGCAATTTCAGGTTGCGCGGACGCCGTTGCCGCAGCGGTTTTTGCCAGCGCCTGCGGTGCGACGGGCACGGCAAACATAAGCGCGAGGCTTAATAAAGAAATTCGGATTTTCAGCATGGTGTGACTTCTGATGATTATTCATGCACGTAATTACGCACACCGCATCTGTTTTGGAAATGAATAACAGAAGCTGGCCCTGGCATAATAGCCGCCACGCCCGCATGTCGCCACACAAGATTCATTGCAGAAGATTGCGTTGCGGGTACTTCAACCAGCAACGCAATGTGATTAGAACAGACGGTAGCCGTAACCCCAAAGAATGACCGTGAGCGCCAGCAGCACTTCAAGGACCAGCACCCCAATCGCCAGAGTCGAGCTGGAAAAACTTAACCCTTCCTCTCTGTTGATATTGAGGAAGGTCGGTATCCCGACATAGAGCAGATAACCGGTATAGAAGAGCGCGACGGTACCCACCAGCGCACACAGCCAGACCAGCGGATAGAGCGCCACAATTCCGCTCAAAAATAACGGCGTTGCGACATAACCGGCAAACACCATACAGCGTGCCAGGGAAGGACGCTGAGGGTAATTCCTTGCCATCCACCAAATGACTCGGCCCATCACCGCCACACCGGCCAGCATCAGGGCATAGAAGATCACAGCCAGATAAAACGCGGTAAACCAGTTCAACTGAACCACGCTCTCTTCACCAAAATTCCAGCCTATTTGGGTCGTGCCAATAAAAGCACAGATAACGGGAACGGCCGCCATGATCAGTACATGGTGGGTGTAGTGATGCGAAACGGTTTCGTTTTCGCCCTTGATGACCTGCATTTCACGATCGGGATGGGAAAAAAGTCCCCAGACATGGTTCATAACGCCCCCTTGCTGAATGCCCGAATACAGACTCCCTAAGTATACGTCACTCTGCTGGTTATTTTGTGTTCAGATCAAAAAATCCGTCACGACAATCGGTGCAGCGAAGCCGTAGTTATCGGCGCAATCAATTCATAGGGTGTATGCTTATGGGGTTTAACGGGAGAATTGTTGGACCTATGGATATGAATCATCTTATCAGCCAGTACGGCTATGCCGCGCTGGTTGTTGGTAGTATTGCTGAGGGTGAAACCATCACTCTGCTCGGTGGCGTTGCCGCGCATCAGGGGCTGCTGAGGTTTCCGCTGGTGGTTATGGCCGTTGCGCTGGGTGGGATGATGGGAGACCAGTTGCTCTATTTACTGGGGCGGCGGTATGGCATGAAAATTCTGCAACGCTTTTCCCGCCACCAGGACAAAATTCACCAGGCGCAACGCATGATCAACCGTCGCCCGTGGCTGTTTGTGATCGGTACGCGGTTTATGTACGGCTTTCGTATTATTGGGCCGCTACTCATCGGTGCCAGCCATCTGCCCCCGAAAATCTTCCTGCCCCTGAATATTTTTGGCGCTATCGTCTGGGCATTAATTTTCACGACGTTAGGTTATCTGGGCGGGGAAGTTATCGGGCCATGGCTGCATCAGTTTGACCATCACCTCAAAAAGCTGATTTGGCTGGTGCTGGCCGTGGTCGTGGTTTTTTCCGTACGCTGGTGGCTGCGGCATCGACAAAAAAAACGCCGCAACCCACCGTCAGAGTAGTTAATGATGGCTGGCATTAAACTGTGGATTCGCCAGCATAAAACCGCCGTCCACAATGAACGACTGCCCGGTGGTATAACTGGCATCCTCCGAACAGAGCCAGGCCACCAGGCTTGCGATCTCCTGCGTTTTACCGGGTCTTGCCAAAGGGATGATGGGCATGGAGCCCGGTTTGGCATCATCATCGCTCATATTATTCATTGGCGTCGCAATCGCACCGGGCGCGACCGCATTAACCAGTATGTTGTCACTTACAAGCTCCAGCGCCATGGATTTGGTTAATCCGCCCAGCGCATGTTTTGCCGCCGTGTAGGCGCTGGCCTCGGGTAGAGGGGTGTGTTCATGCACAGAGGTGATATTCACAATACGTCCCCCCTGCCCCTGCTTAACCATATGCCGGGCGGCAATTTGTGAACACAGCAGCGCCCCTTCGACATCCACGGTAAAAATCTTCCGCCACGCTTCCAGAGTGACATCCAAAAACGGTGCTTTGGTCATTGCGCCAGCATTGTTAACCAGGGCATCGACACGACCAAACGCGTTAATCAATGTCTCGATGGCATTGGCGCCGTCCGGCAGATGGCTTAAGTCGAGCTGGATAATACGGGCCTGTCTGCCGCGTGCTTCAACCTGTTGCGCAGTCTCGCGCGCCCCGCTGTCATCCGAGTGCCAGGTAATGCCGATATCAAAACCTTTTTCTGCCAGCATTAGCGCGCAGGCTTTGCCGATACCTGAATCCGCTGCGGTCACAATAGCGACTTTCTGCATTGTCTTCCCCTCCGGTCATGAAGCCAAAACTTCAGTATAGAGAAAAGGCATATTTCTGAACGATTGCTACACTTTGCGGTGAGTTACACGATCAAGGGAGAGAAAAAATGTTGAAGGTATTGCTGTGGGTTATTTTGATTATCTTTTTGATTGGGCTGTTGGTGGTCACCGGCGTGTTTAAGATGATTTTCTAAAAACTCCCCCTCACCTCTGCGGAAGTGAGGGGTTATTTCGAGCGACGACCGCCGCTTAGCGCTTAAGCGATGCCCCGTTACTGCCGATCACCTCTTTATACCACCAGAAGCTTTTTTTACGGCTGCGGGCCAGCGTACCCTTGCCTTCGTCATCGCGGTCAACGTAGATAAAGCCGTAGCGTTTGGAAATCTCCGCTTTCGACGCGCTCACCAGATCGATAGGCCCCCAGCTGGTATACCCCATCACCTCCACGCCGTCGTCGATGGCTTCGCGAACCTGTACCAGATGATCATTGAGATAGCTGATACGGTAATCGTCATTGATAGTGCCATCGGCCTGGAGTTTGTCTTTTGCGCCCAGCCCGTTTTCCACGATAAATAGCGGTTTCTGCCAGCGATCCCACATGACATTCAGCAGCGTGCGCAGGCCAACCGGGTCAATCTGCCAGCCCCACTCCGAGCTTGCGAGGTGCGGGTTTGGCACCATGCTGAGAATGTTGCCGCGTGCTTTCTGGTTCAGCTCTTCGTCAGTGGTGACGCAGCCGGTCATATAGTAGCTAAACGAGATAAAGTCGATGGTGGTGCGCAGCGCGTCGCGATCCGCATCGGTAATGTCCAGCTTGATGCCGTTATCACGGAAGAAACGCCGCATATAACCCGGATATTCGCCACGGCACTGCATATCGCCAAAGAACTGCCAGGTACGGTTTTGCTGCAGTGTTTCCAGCACATCTTCCGGCTTGCAGCTTAGCGGATACATCAGGCCGCCGAGGATCATATTGCCGATTTTGGCATCCGGAATAATGTCGTGACAGGCGCTGACCGCCAGCGCGCTCGCCACCAGCTGATGATGGATTGCCTGGAAGATCTCCGCTTTACTGCTCTTCTCCGGTAGGCCAACACCGGTCATCGGCGCATGCAGCGACATGTTGATCTCATTAAAAGTCAGCCACAGTTTCACCTTGTGCTTATAACGTTCAAACACCGTGCGGGCATAACGCTCAAAGAAGGCAATAGTCTGACGGCTACCCCAACCACCGTAGCCTTTCACCAGCCCCCACGGCATTTCGTAATGGGATAATGTCACCAGCGGCGTCATGCCTTTACTCAGCATTTCGTCGAACAGCTTGTCGTAAAATGCCAGCCCTGCTTCGTTGGGCGTGGTTTCATCACCGTTAGGGAAAATACGCGTCCAGGCGATGGAGATACGCAGGCAGCTAAAACCCATTTCAGCAAACAGGGCGATATCTTCCGGGTAGCGGTGATAAAAATCGATAGCAACATCTTTCAGGCCGCTGTCGCCTGCCACTCGTTCTACCACGTCACCGAACACGCCTTTTGGTTGTACGTCAGAGGTGGAAAGGCCTTTGCCGTCTTCCAGATACGCGCCTTCCACCTGGTTTGCAGCGATAGCGCCGCCCCATAAGAAGTCATTCGGGAATGTATTCATTGATATCTCCTTTGATTAACGATTGACGGCCAGCAGCGGCATACCGGATTCCACCGATGTCGATGCCACGGTCGTCACAGCGCGATAGTCGTCACTGTTGCTGATAATGATGGGCGTTGCCAGATCGTATCCGGCTGAGAGGATCGCATCGCGATCGAACTCCAGCAGTAAATCGCCAGGCTGTACTTTATCGCCAACGCTGACATGCGCGGTAAAGGGCTTGCCCTCCAGCCTGACGGTATCGATGCCCACATGAATCAGCACTTCAATACCACTGTTGCTTAATAAACCGATGGCGTGTTTGGTCTGAAATAACGACGCCACTTCGCCGGCAAACGGTGCAATCACTTTATTGTCCGAGGGAATAATCGCTGCCCCCTGGCCGAGCAGCCCGGCGGCAAAGGTACTATCCGGCACCTGCCCGAGCGCCAGAACGGTGCCGGTCATCGGAGAGAGGATGTCGTCTTCACCCGGCACAACGGCAATCGGTTTTGCCACCACGGCCGTTTTCGGCATCCCCGCCACAAAGGTCAGGATGCACGCGAGCAACAGGGAAACTACGGTGCCCAGAATCCCACCCCACAGCGTTGCGTCCACACCGCCCGGCGGGATCATCTGCGCCAGCGTAAAAACATTCGCAAAGCCAAACGAGTAAACGTGGCTGTTGCTAAAGCCAACAATCGCGCCGCCGATAGCGCCGGAAATACAGCCGAAAATAAACGGACGGCGCAGTGGTAGCGTCAAACCATAGACCGCGGGTTCAGTGATACCGAAGATACCGGCGGTGGCCGCCGAACCGGCCAGTATTTTCTGACGAGGGTCGCGGGTACGCAGGAAAATCCCCAGTACCGCCCCCACCTGGCCCAGCACCGCTGGCAGCAAAATGGGCAGCATGGTGTCCTGGCCGAATACGGTCAGGTTATTGATCATCAGCGGTACCAGCCCCCAGTGCAGGCCGAAAATCACACACACCTGCCACAGCGCCCCCAACGCTGCGCCAGCAAGCCAGGGCGCAAAGATGTAAATGGCCTGATAGCCGTACGCCAGCCCCTGGCTCAGCAAGGTCGCCAGCGGACCAATCACCAGGAAGGTCAGCGGAACCGTAATCGCAATACAGATCAGCGGACCAAAGAAGTTCTTCACCGCCGAATGGAGGTATTTATTGCATTGCCGTTCTATCCAGCAGCTAACCCAGGCGGCAAGAATGATCGGAATAACCGAACCACTGTAGTTGATAAAGGTAATCGGGATGCCGAGAAAGGTTTCGCTTATCGCCCCGGGCACCTGACTTGCTTCAAAGGCTTTAATCATCAACGGGTGGGTTAACGCCCCGCCAATGGCGAGGGTGACAAAGGCGTTACCGCCAAATTTCTTCCCGGCGGTGTAACCGAGTATCAGGGGGAAGAAGAAGAACAGCGCGTCGCTGGCGGCAAACCAGATTTGATAAGTTCCGCTGTTGGTTGTCAGCCAGCCGCAAACCACCGCCAGCGCCAACAGACCTTTGAGGATCCCGGAGGCTGCCATGATGCCGATAAAAGGGGTAAAAATACCGGAAACGATGTCGATTATGCGCCCAACAAGAGAGATTTTTTCTCCCTGAACCGGCTCTGCAACGGACGTTTCATCCGTAAGCCCGGCTTCATCACGCACCGCCTGCCAGACGTCATGAACGTGATTACCGACCACCACCTGAAACTGACCACCGCTTTCCACCACCATAATGATGCCAGGGTTGGCTTTCAGCCCGTCTGCGTCGGCTTTCTTATTAGCTTTGAGCTTAAAGCGTAACCGGGTGGCGCAGTGCACCAGGCTGGTAATGTTCTCCTTGCCCCCGACGTGGCTGAGAATATCTTTCGCCAGCGCTTGATATTCCATGCTTTTTCCTTACTTCTTATGCCCGAAGGCTATGACTGAGATAAAAAAAAACCCGAGTCCAGCACCTCGCGGGCCGGGCTCAGGTTTTGCCTGCGAGATGCAGTTACAATCCTGTTTTACACTTCATGCTTCACGCTATTTTTAGCGTTTGTCTTTTCGTACACGCTCAATATGAATCGCCAGGAACATAATCTCTTCAGTGGTGAGATTCCGCTGATAGTTTTGTTCCAGATGGCGCGCCACCTTTTCTGCACAACGCCATGCGCTGGCGTAGTTCTCTTTAACGGCCTGATGCAACGACACATCATCATCCTCGACCACCGTGCGCGTTAACATCCGCTGCGAGAAGAATTTCAGGTGCGTGACGAACCGATGATAGCTGAGGGACTCTTCGTTATAGTCGAGTTTCAACTGATACTTCACGATATGCAGGATCTCCTGCATCACTTTGGTGATATGCATAACATCCGGCATATCACTGTTAAGCTGGGCGGTGACCAGGTGCAGCGCGATAAACCCGGCTTCATCTTCCGGTAATTCCACCCCCAGCCGTTTGGCGATGATCGCCCGCGCCTCTTGCCCAATCTGAAACTCTTTCGGGTACAGACGGCGGATTTCCCACAGTAGAACGTTGCGAATCACCTGGCCTGTTTTCAACCGTTCAATGGCAAAAAAACAGTGGTCTGTCAGGGTGATATAGAGGCTATCCTGTAACTTCCCCAGCCGACTACGCGCCAGATCGATAATCCGATCGCAGGCTGTCATCACCTCCAGCGGGATTTGATTGAGTAGCTCGCTTAAGCGTCTGACCAGTTCGTCACTCTGCAGGGCAAAAATCTTTTCGATTTTGCTGTCATCCAGCTCATCGCCGGTACGTTTCTGGAACGCGAGCCCCCGGCCCATAACGACCTGCTCGCGTTGTTGTTCATCCAGCACGACCACCACATTATTATTGAGTATTTTGGCGATTTTCATCCGAACCCCAGAAACAAAAAAACCTGACTTCCGGCAAATGCCAGAACATCAGGTTTAGCCTGCTTATGCAGTAACAATCCGTGGGAAACTCTATCAGGTTGCTCTGTTCACTCAATCGAAGCCATGCAAAAACGTGACTATGATCGCAGAGTTCAGGTATTTAACGCCTGAATCGCTCGCGCAATGTCCGGCGAGCTCTTAAGGGTGCGGATTTGTTCAAACAGTGCAATCGCGTCGACATACTCTTTGCGCAGATAGCCCAGCCACTGTTTGATGCGCGCCACGTGGTACATGCCGGTATCACCCTGCTTTTCCAGCCGCGTGTATTTTTGTAACAGCGCAACGACCTCGGGCCACGGCATACGCGGCGCGTTGTATTTCACTACCCGGCTCAGGTTGGGCACGTTCAGCGCGCCGCGACCAATCATCACCGCATCGCAGCCGGTCGCCGCCATACAATCCTGGGCGCTCTGCCAGTCCCAGATCTCACCGTTTGCGACAACCGGAATGGTAAGTCGCTGGCGAATCTCACCAATGGCCTGCCAGTTGATCCGCTCGGCTTTATAGCCGTCTTCTTTTGTCCGCCCGTGAACCACCAGTTCAGACGCACCGGCCTGCTGAACAGCATCGGCAATTTCAAACCGCCGCGCCCCACTATCCCAGCCGAGACGCACCTTTACGCTGACCGGCAGATGGGCGGGCACGGCCTCGCGCATGGCTTTCGCCCCGCGATAAATCAGCTCCGGATCTTTGAGCAGCGTGGCTCCTCCACCACTGCCATTCACCAGCTTCGACGGACAGCCACAGTTAAGATCGACACCCCACGAACCGAGTTGCACCGCGCGAGCCGCGTTTTCCGCCAGCCACTCAGGGTATTGTCCCAGCAATTGTACGCGAACCCGCGTCCCGGAAGGGGTGCGACTTTGATAGTGCAGTTCAGGGCAGATGCGGTAAAACGATTTTGCCGGCAACAGCTGGTCAACCACGCGGACAAACTCGGTGATACAGTGATCGTAGTCGTTAACCTCGGTTAGCAGCTCGCGCACCAGCGAATCGAGCACACCTTCCATCGGCGCCAGTAATACACGCATACATTGCCCCTGAAAAAATGAGGCGACATAGTAGCGCCTCTGACTCAGGGAGGAAAGAGCGTTTCAAAACGCTCTTGTATCAGGCTGAACGCGGGTAGACGTCCGATGCCGGAAGGGTCAAACTCCCCTCGCCCAGGGGGCGCTGCATAATAACGATATCCAGCCAGCGGCCATGTTTGAAACCGACATTGTTCAGCGTGCCTGTCCGGGTAAAACCCGCCCGCTGATGCAGACGCAGCGACCCCACATTTTCACTGTTGCCAACGACGGCAATGAGCTGGCGATAACCGTGGTTTTCTGCCCATTCAATGGCTTTCGCCAGCAACGCTTTGCCTGCACCGCGCTGGCGAAATTGCTCATCGATATAGATAGAATCTTCCAGCGTGTAGCGATAGGCATAGCGCGTGCGATAGTGTGAAAGGTAGCAATAGCCTTTTACCATCCCCTCATCGAGGATAACAAACCACGGCAACCCGGCGCTGCGAGTCTTGTTCAAACGCGCCAGCATTTCATCTCTGTCAGGCGCAGTGGTTTCAAATGAGGCGCTGCCATTCACCACATGCCAGGCGTATATTTGCTGCATTGCGCTAATATGTTGTTCTTCTGCTTCGATAATTTCCATCGTCCGGCTCCTGCTCAGTTATGTTGAGAGGCTAGCCGTAACGCATAAGTCCAGACATAGTGCTGCGCTTATTACCCGTATAAGGAAAACTTTGGATGGCACACCTCAGTCTCGATCAATTGACGACCTACAGGCTGGTCATCGGCCGGGGCAGCTTTACTGCTGCAGCCGAAGCGCTGGGAATCTCCCAGCCTGCGGTCAGTTTGCAGATGCGCCAACTGGAGACCGCTTTGCAAACCCGCCTGATTGAACGTACTGGTCGCGGCGTTCGTCCGACACCGGCAGGGTTAACGTTACTGGCGCACTGCGAAGAAATTGAAAAAGCCGTCAGTGCTGCCGTGCAATCGGTCGCCATGCACAAGCTCGATATCAGCGGCACGGTTACCCTTGGCACAGGCGCCACGGTATGTATTCATTTATTGCCAGCCCTATTGCAACAGTTGCGTAAAGACTATCCCCAACTGTCGGTGGGCGTCAGAACCGGCAATACGCAGGACATTGTTCGGGGCGTTGAGGAGAACAGTATCGACATAGGCCTTGTTACCCTGCCGGCGATCAGCAGGAACCTGGACGTCACGCCAGTCATGGTCGATGAATTCGTTACCATCACAGCAAAACCGACCCTCGCTGAGTCTGAGGTAGAGACAGAAGAACTGCCGCTGATCGTTTTCGCTTCCGGGAGCAGCACGCGCCAGCTTATTGACGGCTGGTTTCAGCGTGCCGGTAAGAATGTGTCGCCAGTGATGGAGCTCGGCAGTATTGAGGCGATAAAACGAATGGTGCGCGCAGGGCTCGGTTACAGCATTGTGCCGCGGATGTCGGTTACCCAGGCTGAGGATTGCGCAGGCTTAACCGTTGAGCCGCTGGTCCCTGCGCTGCACCGCACGCTTGGGCTGATTATGCGACAGGATAAAGTCGTAAGTCGCGCAATGCGCGAAGTGATTCACCGCATCCAGGCGATACCCGCCGCAAAGAGTAAAGACAGTGTGTAATCCGCGAACAACAATCTTGTGGTAATGCCTGACGTTCCGGAATGGAATGTTTGGTATGCTCAGAATTCATGATGTGATCGGTAGCACATTTCCGGCTTTAATTGTATGATGAATGCGTTTCATCAAGGGTATTCACCATGAGTAAATCACTGAACATTGTCTGGCAGTACCTTCGCGCATTTGTCCTGATATATGCATGTTTATACGCAGGAATTTATATCTCATCACTGCTGCCTATTACCATTCCCGGCAGCATCATCGGCATGTTAATCATGTTCGTCCTGCTGGCTTTGCAAATCCTGCCCGCCAAATGGGTTAATCCTGGCTGCTATGTGCTGATCCGCTACATGGCGCTCCTGTTTGTGCCGATTGGCGTGGGCGTTATGCAGTATTACGATATTCTGCGCGCGCAGTTTGGCCCGATAGTGGTCTCCTGTGCCGTCAGTACGGTGATTGTTTTTCTCGTGGTAAGCTGGACCACGCATCTGGCCCACGGCGAACGTAAAGTCATTGGCGAGAAAGGAAGTGAAGAATGATGGCGTATATCTGGTGGTCGCTGCCATTAACGCTGGCGGTATTTTTTGCCGCACGTAAGCTCTCCGCGCGTTTCAAGATGGCGCTGCTTAATCCTTTGCTCATTGCGATGATAGTGATTATTCCGTTCCTGCTGGTCACCGGCATTCCGTATGATCACTACTTCCAGGGCAGCAAAATCCTTAATGATTTATTGCAACCCGCCGTGGTCGCCCTGGCATTTCCGCTTTATGAGCAATTACATCAGATTCGCGCGCGCTGGAAGTCCATCATTACTATCTGCTTTTTCGGCAGTATTGTGGCGATGGCGAGCGGAGCCGGTATTGCGCTGATGATGGGCGCATCGCCAGAGATTGCCGCCTCTATTCTGCCGAAATCGGTCACCACGCCGATTGCCATGGCGGTGGGCGGCAGCATTGGCGGCATTCCGGCAATTAGCGCGGTTTGCGTGATTTTTGTCGGCGTACTGGGCGCGGTCTTCGGTCATACCCTACTGGATGCCATGCGTATTCGCACAAAATCAGCTCGCGGCCTGGCGATGGGCACCGCTTCTCACGCCCTGGGTACCGCGCGTTGTGCAGAGCTGGATTATCAGGAAGGCGCGTTCAGCTCACTGGCACTGGTCATTTGTGGGATTATTACGTCACTGATTGCGCCCTTCCTGTTTCCTTTGATCCTCGCGATAGCGGGCTAAAATTTGCGATGCGTCGCGCATTTTTAATTTGAATTGCATGCGTTGCATATACAGTGAGATGTTGATCACATATAAAGGCTAAATCGGCCCTTACACTACGATCCCATTACATTGTTATGAGGCAACGCCATGCATTCACGTTTTCACACTGCGTTTCCGACCCTTGCGGAGAATTTACAGGCCGCACTGGCACCGCTGCTGGCGGACGCGGATTTTCCCGCGATGTTAAGCGCAGAACAGGTATCGACCCTGCTTAACGCCACGGGGATGGACGAAGACGCATTGGCTTTCGCTCTGTTACCGTTAGCAGCAGCCTGTGCGCGTACTGAGCTTTCGCACTTTAATGTCGGCGCGATTGCTCGCGGCGTCAGCGGCACCTGGTATTTCGGCAGTAATATGGAATTTCTTGGCGCCACCATGCAGCAAACCGTCCATGCTGAGCAAAGCGCCATCAGCCACGCCTGGCAGCGCGGCGAAAAAGCGCTGGCCTCCATTACCGTTAATTACACCCCCTGTGGTCACTGTCGCCAGTTTATGAATGAACTGAACAGCGGCCTGACGCTTCGTATTAACTTACCGGGACGTACGCCGCATACCCTGGGTGATTATTTGCCGGATGCCTTCGGCCCTAAAGATCTTGAGATCAAAACCCTGCTACTTGATGACCAGGACCACGGGTTCACCCTGAGCGGAGATGCACTCTCCCAGGCGGCCATCGCAGCCGCTAACAAAAGCCATACGCCGTATACACAGTCACCGTCAGGGGTGGCTATAGAGTGTCGCAATGGGCGCATTTTCAGCGGCAGCTATGCCGAAAATGCCGCGTTTAACCCGACATTGCCGCCGCTACAGGGCGCATTGAATCTGATGAGCCTTGCCGGGTACGACTACCCGGATATGCAGCGGGCGGTCCTCGCAGAAAAAGCCGACGCCCCTCTCACCCAATGGGACGCAACTGTCGCCACGTTGCGCGCTCTGGGTTGTCAGAACGTTGAGCGCATTTTGCTCGACTGATCCCTTAACTGCGGGCATTTTGCCCGCAGTGATGAAAAACCCCGCAATTGAACGCCCGTTTCTTGCGATTGCCGAACGGGTAAAGTAGCCTTGAGTGAAATTTAACCCTGTATCGAGTTTGTCCGCATGCTAAAGCGCTTTGTATACAGCCTGTTGGTCCTTATCGGCTTACTGCTGTTGTCTGCGCTCGGCTTAGACCGCTGGATGAGCTGGAAAACGGCCCCCTATATCTACGATGACCTGCAGGATTTACCCTGGCGTCAGGTGGGGGTGGTGCTGGGCACGGCAAAATATTACCGCACTGGCGTGATTAATCAGTATTACCGGTATCGTATTCAGGGCGCGCTGAATGCCTACAACAGTGGCAAAGTGAATTACTTGCTGTTAAGCGGCGATAATGCGCTGCAAAGCTATAATGAGCCCGTCACCATGCGTAAAGACCTGATTGCCGCAGGTGTTGACCCTTCGGATATCGTACTGGACTATGCGGGATTTCGAACACTCGATTCGATTGTTCGTACGCGCAAGGTTTTCGATACCAACGATTTTATTATTATCACCCAACGCTTCCATTGCGAGCGTGCGCTCTTTATTGCCCTGCATATGGGCATCCAGGCGCAATGCTATGCCGTACCTTCGCCGAAAAATATGTGGAGCGTACGCGTCCGTGAATTTGGTGCACGTCTGGGGACGCTCGCTGATTTATATGTGTTCAAACGTGAACCCCGTTTCTTAGGCCCGCTGGAACCTATTCCCTCATTGCAGGAAGTCCCGGACGATGCGCAGGGCTACCCGGCGGTGACCGTCGAGCAGTTGCTTGATTTAGAAAAGAAAAATAACTAGATATCTCACAACTTCGTATCAGAAGACTGAAACACCGCGCGTAAGTATTTTAGCGGGGCGTATAAGCGAATACTTGCGCGCCATAAATTCCTGATGGTTGATATGTTCTTCTTCTTGCTTATTTAGCGTCCAGAGTCCGGTCAGCGCATTAAACGGCAATGTGACTTCGCCGCCCGGCGTCGAGACAATATACTCACCCGTTCGTAAGTAACCCGCCTGGCATTCAATCCGCAACTGCGATCTATTCTTCATTGAAAATTCAATTTTACTAAAGCCAGTTGGGATAACGGTATAAAACCAGGCGGGCAAATGGGTTATTGTCAGATCACCAAGGTCAGCAACAACAGCATTATCCCGCAGTAATTGCACGGATTTTAAATAGTAGTGATTTGAGGTTTGTCTTTCGTGCGGCGGGTAATCAACTTTAAAATACACAACATTCATAGGCGCTCCAGCTCAGCATTACAACGGCTTGCTCAACTATAGTATATAGCGTAAGAAGCAGGTAATACGCCAACATTAAGAATTGGCTTAAGCAACAACGTAGCGGCACTTAACTATTTTTTAGTGAAATTAACAAATAAATGAGTAAGATGCCTAAAATAATGAGCAGCAGACTGTAATGAACCACAGCTGCTGCAATGTTAATTATTCATAAACTGAGGGGTGTCAGGCAACTTTTTCTTCATACTTATGCAGACTAACCTGGAGATCATAAATGAGGCTTTTGACCTTCTCCGGCGTCAGACTAAAAAACTGCGACTCGAACGTTGAACCGCCCGGTGCATGAGGGGAAGTACTGTAACCAAAACGAATAACCACGCCATTCAAATCTTCCACTGTTCCCACCTGCCATCCATTAACGGGAAATGCAGGAAATGCTGATTCATTGTTCATCCTAATCTCCTTGTGAATGTTGTGACTCAAAGAGCGTAGCACCGAAATGAAAAAATTAACAATAGAGAATAGGTGAACTTTTAACGTAAAAGTGAATTTATTATTCGATCTGCAATATCCTCACGTTTATTAATTATCAGCCTAAGTAAATTCTGAATATATGTTATTCAACAGGAGGTTATCAGTTAACACTTTGTTACTCTCATGTTCAAAAAAAGGACAAATGGAAAATATATCCTTGACGAAATACCTGAAAGAAATAACCGCCTCGCTAGTTATCCCTTTACAGAAAAATAAGGAAATGTGCGTACTTCGTTTGTATAAAAATTAAAAAAAACGTTTCGTTATTTCTGTTCAGATAGCGCGAATCAATATTAAGGTCTACCTTAAAATTCTGGTTTACAAAAGAGGAAAATAATTATGTCACCTGCGGATAAGAAACATCTTCATTACCCACGCCCTCCTTTTCCGGCACAGCCACAACAGCCGCCTGGATTAGCGTCCGAGATGAAACCTATTCCGGATCATGGGGAAACAAGTTATGTCGGTTCAGGAAGGCTGGCAGGTAAGCGCGCGTTAATTACCGGTGGTGATTCCGGTATCGGTCGAGCCGTTGCCATCGCTTTCGCTCGTGAGGGCGCAGACGTAGCCATTAATTATTTACCTGAAGAACAAGCCGATGCCGAAGCGGTGATTGCCTTAATCGCCGCAGAAGGACGAAAAGCAGTCGCGTTGCCGGGCGATGTGCGTGACGAAGCGTTTTGCCAGCAGCTCGTCGCCAGCGCCGTCCGGGAACTGGGAGGTCTGGAGATTCTGGTTAATAATGCCGGACGCCAACAATACTGCGAATCCATTGAGGATCTGACCACCGAAGCGTTTGATGCCACCTTTAAGACAAACGTTTATGCGCCGTTCTGGATAACCAAAGCCGCCATCCCCCATTTGCAGGAGGGAGCGGTCATTATCAATACCACCTCGGTTCAGGCATACCAGCCCAGCCCTATTCTGCTGGATTACGCGCAAACCAAAGCCTGCGGCGTCGCCTTTACCAAAGCGCTGGCGCAGCAACTTGGCGAAAAAGGTATTCGCGTCAATGCCGTAGCACCAGGGCCATACTGGACAGTGCTGCAATCCAGTGGCGGCCAGCCTGAGGAAAAAGTGAAACAATTTGGCGCATCCGCACCGCTTGGCCGTCCCGGTCAACCCGTGGAAATCGCCCCGCTATATGTGCTGTTTGCCTCAGATGAGAGTTCATACTCTTCTGGCCAGGTCTGGTGCTCTGACGGCGGCACCGGTACGCTGTAATACCTGTGGCAGGCTTCGGCCTGCCATGTCTGTTGTGGTTATCCTTGTGTTTCCGGTTAATCGTTTTCTTATTACACGTTCAATCTCACCTCGGTTTTGCTTTAAATTTCTCATCTTTTCTGGCATTGCGCCCTGCTCCGCTTTTGCCCGCAATATGCAATCCGAACGTAGACCTGCCGCCGTGAGCGCAAACGGTAAACGGGAGTAGACCATCAGCAACTTCCAGTCAGCGTAATGAAAAGACAGGTCATTTTCCTGCGCTATCGCCAATCCTGGTTACGCTTGATCCAGGCACTTATTTTTGGCGGCAGATGGCCGCCATACTTATGACCAGGAGAAAAGATGAAGAACGAGTCGTACATTCATCCGCCGCGTCATGATGGCTATGCGGGGCTGGGTGATTATGCTGCCATTGGCGATGGCCGTTCGGTGGCGTTGATCGCCCCTGACGGCGCGATTGACTGGTGGTGCGCCCCCAATATGGACTCCCCGCCGCTGTTCGATCGCATTCTTGACGCCGCCAGTGGCGGTTTCTTCCAGATTGAACCCACCGGCGACTATCGCGTTGAACGCCGCTACCGGGAAAACAGCAATGTACTGGAAACCTGCTATCAGACTGCATCGGGTAGCGTGATGTTAACCGAATCCCTCAACAGCAATTACGCCGGACGCCTGCCGTGGTGTGAACTGGCTAGACGCATCGAGGGCCTCACTGGCGAAGTCGAACTGCGGGTGAGCTTTGTGCCGGGAACAGCAGCCTGTACCCGCTCTCCCTGGATTCAGACCACCGACAAAGGCCAGGTCATCCACATTGGTGATTTAATGGCGATGCTGCGGACCTCAGACGATGTCTCCCTTACCCATTTCGATGATCACGCGATTGAAGGAACGCTTATCGCCCGCGAGGGCGTACGTTCGCTGGTGGCGTTGCTGGTCAGTCATAAAGAGCCGCTTGCGGTGCCGTCTCTTGAAAAGATTGACGGTCATATTGATATCTCCGACCACGTCTGGCAGCTATGGTGCGAAAGCCTGACCTACCAGGGGCTGTTTCCCGAGCACGTCAAGCGGTCGGCGCTGGCGCTAAAGTTTCTGCTCTATTCCCCGACCGGCGCCCTGGCGGCAGCGCCCACCACATCGCTGCCGGAAGGCATCGGCGGCGAGAAAAACTATGACTACCGCTACGCCTGGACGCGGGATGCCTGCATGATCATCCGCGCTTTTACCGTTATCGGCGCGCTGGAGGAGTGCAAGGCGGCCTTCTCATGGCTCACCAACACTATCCTGCGCCATGACGGCAAAGTGCGCGTTTGCTATACCCTTGATGGCGGCATCGTTCCGGCGGAAAGCTACCCGCCGCTAAGCGGCTATAAAAACTCACACCCGGTGCGTATAGGCAATAATGCCCGCGACCAGCAGCAGCTCAGTATGTATGGCGATTTGCTGGCTACCGCCCTGCTGTTTGTCCGCGCCGGACATGTACTGGATCTCACCACCGCCCGACTGCTCGCCGCGCTGGCGAATACCTGCGCCGATATCTGGAAGCAGGAGGATTCCGGCATCTGGGAACTGCACGACTTGCAGCACTATACCCACTCTAAAATCACCTGCTGGATTACGCTGGATATTGCCGCACATCTGGCGCGAGAGGGGCATCTGGAAGCCACGTGGGTTGCCCGCTGGGACCGCGAAAAATCGCGCATCCAGGCGTGGGTTGAGGCACATTGCTGGTCAGAGAAAAAGCAGTCATACACCTTTTATGCCGGCAGTGACCGACTCGACGCCTCGCTCTGCCTTACCTGGCATTATGGTAAGCATTGTAATGTGCAGCGCATGCGTTCGACCCTCAACGCCCTTGTCGATGAACTGGGGCATGGCGAACCCATGCTCTATCGCTACAGCGGCGTCGAGCAGGAGGAGAGCACCTTTGTCGCCTGTTCATTCTGGCTGGTGGAGGCGCTGGCGGAGATGGGAGATAAAGCCCGCGCGCGGCGCTATATGGACACTATCCTGAAGACGCTGTGCGATAAGGGTAACGTGGAGACGTTTAATGAGATGTTCGATGTGCGCAGTGGCGAGTGGCGCGGCAACGTGCCGCAGGGGTTGAGCCATCTGGCGCTGATTTGCGCCGCCGATGCGCTGTCAAAATAGCGGGGGCGGAAACTCCCGGACAGGGCGTGATAACGCCTTATCCGGGCATACCCTCTCCCCTGTGGGGAGAGGGACAGACAGCGTTACTTCTTACGGGCGTATTTCAGGGAGTCCAGCGCCACCGCAAAGATGATGATGCCGCCCTTGATGATGTACTGCCAGTACGGGTTGATACCGATATAGGTCAGACCGTAGTTGATAACGGTGAAGATAATCACACCGGTCACCACACCCAGAACCGTACCCACGCCGCCGCTAAAGGAGACGCCGCCCACCACGCACGCTGCGATGGCGTCCAGTTCGTACATAAAGCCAAGGTTGTTGGTTGCAGAACCGATACGACCCGCCTCCAGCATCCCACCGAACGCATAGAACACACCGGACAGGGCATAGATCATCAGCAGGTTCAGTGCCACGTTAACACCAGACACTTTTGCCGCTTCCGGGTTACCGCCGATAGCAAAAATGTTTTTACCGAAACGGGTTTTGTTCCACAGGACCCATACGAAAGCAACAGCAATCAATGCATAGAAGGTGATGTAAGACAGACGGAACGCACCCAGCGCGATAAAGCCTTGCGTGAAGGTTGAGAAGCCGCTATCAAAACCGGAAATCGGCGATGCGCCCACGAAATCGTAGTACAGGGAGTTGATACCGTACACGATGATCATGGTGCCCAGGGTGGTGATAAATGGCGTCACGTTGAGGTATGCGATGATGATGCCGTTCACCAGACCGATGATCGCACCGATCACACAGACAATGCCGATGACCGCAATGATCGGCATCGTGTGCATTTCCGGGAACACTTTGTTGACGTTTTCCATCGACTGTAACAAGGTCGCCGCCACTACCGCCGCCAGACCCACCTGGCGTCCTGCGGACAGGTCAGTACCCTGTGTCACGATAAGCCCTGCCACGCCCAGCGCGATGATAATACGCACGGAGGACTGGGTCAGAATGTTACTTAAGTTCAGCAGACTTAAGAACGTAGGATCCTGGAAAATAATAATCGCCAGTAACACTAAAAGAACAACGTAAATACCGCCGTCTTTCAGATAAGTGAGAAAAGTTTTTTTATTTAACGCACTCATGAGGAGCCCCTGATCTTAAAGGTGCAAAGACGCAAGACGGAGTATTTCGTTTTGCGTTGTCGTTTTAGTGTCAACAATTCCGGCAACGAGACCATTGCTCATAACCAGAATACGGTCAGTGATACCCAACAATTCAGGCATTTCAGAGGAAATAATAATAATCCCCTTATTTTTCTTCGCCAGCTCCGCAATCAGCTGATAGATCTCGAATTTCGCTCCAACGTCAATACCACGCGTTGGTTCGTCAAGCATTAAGATTTCCGGTTGCGTTAACAACCAGCGACCAATAATTACTTTCTGTTGGTTCCCACCAGAAAGCGATCCGATCTGGGTACGGTGACCAGGCGTTTTCACGCGCATAGAGTCTATAACCCACTGGGTATCGCTCTTCATACGGGAATTATCCAGCAGACCGACTTTATTTTTATAATTCTGAATATTGGAAATAAGCGAGTTAAATCCGATATCCAGGTAAGCATAAATCCCGGTAGAGCGACGCTCTTCGGTAACCAGTGCGAAACCATTATTAATGGCTTCATTCGCATTGTGGTTATTAATACTTTTGCCGTGTAGCTTAATCGTACCCGTGGCTTTTTCACGAATACCAAATAATGTTTCTACGATATCGGTGCGTTTCGCCCCGACCAGCCCGGCAATACCCAGGATCTCACCTTTGCGCAGGTCAAAGGAGATATCGCGGATTGACGGCTGACGCAATGACGTCAGATTACGTACTTCAAGAATCGTCTCCCCCGGCGTGTTCTGGCGATCCGGGAAGCGTTGGTTGAGCGAGCGCCCTACCATCATCGCAATGATCTTGTCCATATCCAGCCCTTCGAGCGGCTGGGTCGCAATCCACTGACCATCGCGCAGGATCGTGATTTCATCACACAGCTGGAAGATCTCTTCCATCTTATGGGATATATAAACAATACCGCAGCCGCGATCTTTAAGCTTACGGATAATTTTGAAAAGATGATTAACTTCTTTTTCGGTCAGCGAAGAAGTTGGTTCGTCCATGATGACAATTTTGGCATCGTATGAGAACGCTTTTGCAATTTCGATCATCTGCATTTGCGAAACAGATAATGTACCTACACGCGCACGCGGATCGATATCAATATCCAGCTCATCAAAGATGGCTTTTGTATCACGGTACATTTTGTCCTGATCGACAAACACGCCTTTGGTTGGGTAGCGACCTAACCACATGTTATCCATTACAGAACGTTGCAACACCAGGTTAAGTTCCTGGTGAACCATCGAGATACCATTTTCCAGCGCTTCTTTTGCAGAATGGAAATCGATTTCTTTTCCCTGAAAAAGAATACTGCCGGAGTCTTTCTGGTATATCCCAAAAAGGCATTTTAATAATGTCGATTTACCGGCGCCATTTTCACCCATTAATGCATGGATAGAGTGCGGACGCACTTTTAAATTCACATTATCGAGAGCCTTTACCCCTGGAAAAGACTTGTTGATATTGCTCATTTCCAACAAGAATTCACCGGACGACTGAGTATTATTGCTGACCATAATTGTACCTTGTTGGCCTGGCATATCGTATTATAAGGGCGCAACTATTATTGTTGCGCCCGGTGAGAACATGCTTAAAACGAATTATTTACCGATGAACTGAGACAGATTGCCCTGATCTACGCCAACGTAAGGAATACGAACAATTTTGTTTTCGATTTTCCAGTTGGTGCCGTCAGCAGCGCCTTTACCGTCTGCCAGGTTTTTCGCCAGATCGAAGGTCGCTTTCGCCTGGTTGTTCGCATCGTTCAGCACGGTACCGGCCATTGCGCCAGATTTAACCAGGGCCAGCGCTTCTGGCAGTGCATCCACGCCGAAGACCGGAATGGAAGATTTGTTGTGCGCTTTCAGCGCTTCAACCGCACCCATTGCCATCGCATCGTTGTTCGCGATCACGACTTCAATTTTGTTTGCGTTCGGACCGGACAGCCATGCGTCCATTTTGTCTTTCGCCTGAGCGGTATCCCACATCGCGGTATCTAACTGCAGTTGCTCAGTTTTGATGCCTTTGTCATTCAGCTCTTTGATAACGTAAGTCGTACGTGCTTCAGCATCCGGGTGACCTGGTTCGCCTTTCAGCAGAACGTACTGGATTTGACCATCTTTGTTGAGGTCCCAGTTTTTATTGTCAGCCCAGTGTTTGGC
The DNA here is from genome assembly GCA_901456055.1 of Phytobacter ursingii. Classification (GTDB taxonomy): domain Bacteria; phylum Pseudomonadota; class Gammaproteobacteria; order Enterobacterales; family Enterobacteriaceae; genus Phytobacter; species Phytobacter ursingii. The sequence goes on along the minus strand of CABDWT010000016.1, from coordinate 10,827 downwards.
AATCAGGTCGCCCTGAATGATGCCGGATTCTTTGGAGTCGGTACCCACATAATAAGCTTTGTCGTAGCTATCCAGCGCTTTGCGAGAAGGCTCTTTGTTGAAGAACACAACCGGAACGTTCTGACCACGTGCTTTTTCGATAACGGTGCCTGCAGCAGCCGGGTCAACCAGGTTGATGGCCAGTGCCTTAACGCCTTTTGCCAGCAGAACATCGATCTGGTCGTTCTGTTTGGACTGGTCGTTCTGGGAGTCGTTCATCAGCAGCTGTACGCCAGAAGCCTCTTTGGCGTCTTTCTCGATGGCTTTACGGACAACTGACATGAAGTTGTCGTCATATTTGTAGATGGTCACACCAATACGGGTATCAGCTGCATGTGCGGCTGCGCCAAAAAGCATGCTTGCCATAACAGCAGACAGAGTCAACACCTTCTTATTCATGGTATCTCCGGTTTTTTTATGCAGGGTAGTTCATGCGAATAATGATCGGCGGGACAGCAAGTTAATGAAACGTTACTGTTCGCCGAAGTTCACTCAAAAAATTCGTTCTTCCGTGTTCGGTAACGCTCCAATAATGCGCTTTCTTCGATGCTTCAGGCTGAATGACTCAGTGAAAGTGAATAATCACCGTTACATCGTGTTTCAGCTTCTAAAACGCTGACATCATAGTCACCGGCTTGTTAAGATACTGTGAATTTACTCACAGATTGAAAACGGTTACATCAACAAACATCATAAGTTAGTGATCGTTCCCACAGATTGACGTGCGGCGACGGAATGACGGCGCACCAGCGTTGGCATAAAGCAGTGCGTTGCCTCAGGATCGAGCTTGCCCGCCGCCCCCATCAGCGCCAGTTCGGTGGCCAGACGGGCCATTGACGCAATGGGATAACGCACCGTCGTCAATTGCGGATCGGTATAACGGGCAATCGGTATATCATCGAAACCAATCAGAGACAGATGCTGTGGCACCGCAATCCCATTATCTTTCAGCGCCGTTAACGCGCCGGCTGCCATGCTGTCGTTATAGGCAAAGACCGCAGTAAGCTGCTGGTTGCGACTCAACAGTTCGACCATCGCGGCCTCCCCGCCCTGCATATCCGGTGAGCCCATACCGACCCATGCATCCGGCGCGGCAATGCTCTGCTCTGCAAGCGCTTTAACCCAGCCCTCACGGCGCATGTCGTTGTCTTCAATCTGATGGCTGGAGGCGAGATAGCCGATGCGGTGATGCCCGTGATTGAGCAACATGCGGGTGGCCATCACCGCGCCGCTGATGTTATCCAGTGAGACACAACGGTGGACGTAACCGGGCACGACGCGATTGATCAACACCATGCCAGGGATCTGTTCCATAAATCCGGCAAGCTCTTCATCGCTTAGCGCTTTTGAATGAACAATCAGCGCGTTACATCGTTGACGTATCAGCACCTCAATGGCGTGACGCTCTTTTTCCGCTTCATGATAGCTATTGCCGATAAGCACATATTTCTGGTGCTGTTGCGCCACGGTATCGACCGCCTTCACCAGCGCGCCAAAGAAGGCGTCGGAGACATCCATCACGACCACGCCGATAGTGTCGCTGACCTGCGTGGCCAGTGCCTGCGCGTTGGCATTCGGGCGATAGCCCAGTTGCGCAACTGCCTTCATCACGGCTTCCCGCGTTTCCTGACTGACCAGCGCACTGTTATTGAGCACACGGGAAACCGTCGCGACGGAAACGCCCGCCTGACGGGCCACATCACGAATGGTGATCATAGGGACCAACCTTTATGTTGATTACGGCAGCTCACAGATACCCCCTGTTTAGCAAGGAGGCTATTCTCTCAGTCGGCGAGAGGTTGCTGCGTGAGTGGCATCACACGAATGGAAACGGTTACATCCGTTTTGTTAATGATTGTGATCCAGATCGTTATCTGGATGTGCGCGGCAATGATGTCCCCGCAGCACGTGCGGTTAATTGCCGCCACAACCATTCCATCGGTCCCTGGCGGAAACGGCGCAGCCAGAGCACGGAGAAGAGAATATTGACGGCCCAGACAGGGGGAACGAAAGCCAGCAGATGCAAGCGGTCAAACTTCATTACCAGACCGAAACGATAAAACAGGGTGGTACAAATGAGTGTTTGCAGCAGGTAATTGCTCAGCGCCATTCGCCCAACGCAGGCCACGGCATTGACCAGCCGCGACCGGCACAGCTGTGGCCAGAAACCATAGATAATCGCGGTATATCCCAGGACCTGAATAGGTGCGCCCAGCTCACGCGGCGCTTGCAGAATAAATGCGCACCAGCGATAAGACCAGCCGAGCTGCCATTGGGCAATAATAGCCGGCAGGTTTATCGCAACGCCGAGCGCTATCAGAAACAATCCCGTACGACGATAGTGCCGCAGGCTGAACTGCCCTTTCAGCCAGCCACTGCGCATCAGCGCCGCGCCCAGCAGCATCAGTCCGGCCAACTCCCAGCCGTACTGCGCCCCCAGCGCCAACAGGCCGCTGGACAGCATGTCCGCACGATTACCAATGGCCTCCATCATGCTGCCCGTGGTTTTCCACCAGACTTCATACTGGATATTGGCTGGCCCCGGCAGCCACGAGCGATTAGGTGCGCTGCCGGAGATAACCCCCAGCAACAGCAAGACCACAATGCCTATCAAATAGAGGGCAAGACCGGTATTGAACAGCGCTTTCACACTTTGCGCATCGCGAATCATGCGCCAGCTAATAAGCCCCACCAGCCCGTAGGCCAGCAAAATATCGCCATCCCAGAATACCAGCGCATGAATAAAACCCAGCAGCACCAGCAACGTGAGACGCGACTGGATCCAGCGTTTGCCGCGAGGTAACAGCATTTGCAGGCCCGCGCCAAACAAAAGCGCAAACAGGGAGAGGAATTTCACCTGCGCGAACAGGTCGAGCACCGCCCATGTCCAGGCATCGCTTAAGGTGATACTGCCGCTCCAGGCGGGGTTAAGGTAGGCCGCCTTTGGCAGTCCAAAGGCCGTGATATTCAGGAGCAGGATACCAAGAATGGCAATGCCACGAACAAAATCCAGCGTGACATTTCTCTCCATGTATCCGGCTCTCCAGGCTAATTAGTTGTGGTGACGTACAGCGCGCAGGAACTCCTGGCGAGTGTTCTGGCTGGATTTAAACAGGCCACCCAGCGAGGTCGTTGTGGTTGCGCTGGTTGCATCACGAATGCCGCGCGCTTTCACGCAGTAATGCACCGCGTCAATGGACACAGCGACATTATTGGTCCCCAGCAGCGTTTGCAGCGCCGTCAGAATTTGCTGTGTCAAACGCTCCTGCACCTGCGGACGCTGGGCAAAGAACTGCACGATACGGTTAATTTTCGACAGACCAATCACCGACTCTTTAGGAATATAAGCGACGGTCGCCTTCCCATCGATAGTAACAAAGTGGTGTTCACAGGTGCTGGTCAGCGTAATATCGCGCACCGTGACCATCTCATCCACTTTCATTTTATTTTCGATGACGGTGATTTTCGGGAAATTGGCATAATCCAGTCCCGAGAAAATTTCATCAACGTACATTTTAGCGATGCGATGTGGGGTTTCCATCAGGCTGTCATCATTCAGATCGAGATTAAGGAGTTGCATAATCTCGGTCATATGACCGGCTATCAGGCGCTTACGGGTTTCGTTATCCATGTCGACAGGCGGGCGCAACGGGGTTTCAAGGCCACGGGCAACCAGGGCTTCATGAACGAGAGCCGCTTCTTTACTGAGTGATGACATTTTTTATTCTCCTGCAGGTGTGGCATCTTCGCCATGCAACGGACGAAGCGAGCAATCATTGTGCGTGAGGTCACGCACAGAATCCAGTCTTCACGGTGATAATTAATGAAATTGCTCGTACCTTTCACGCCGTCCGTTTCCAGACCAAAATACCCCCGACCAGGAGCGCGAGCCCGGCCAGTCCCAGCGCGGGTTCCAGCCGCTGCGTAAGCCAGGTGGAGAGCGCAGAGGTCATCGGCCCAATCAATTGCCCTACGGCATAACCGGTGGTCAATAATCCCGCCATATACCGGGTATGGTTCGGCGCCAGTTCGCGGCCATACAGCAGCGATAGCTGTACCGCGCAAAGAAAACCCCCACCGACCAGCAGCGCGCCAATGACCAGCCCGCTCATTCCTGGCAATACGCAAGAGGCCACCACGCCTAGTCCTTGCAGCCAAAGCACAATAGCCAGCCGCTGATGGCTGTGACCAATATGGCGCAGAGCAATACTCAGCCCAATCCCGACAACGGCGGCAGCGCCAAACACCGGCCAGACAAACTGCGCAAAGAGACTACCGGGAAAGCGCAGCGCCGCCATTTGCGAAAGAAAGGTCGCGGGTAAGATGTAGCCAAACCCCGCCAGGCTGTAGCTCCAGACCAGTCGTTTCAGATCGGTCGTCAGATGTAGCGGTTCCGGCTGAGCACCGGAACGATGTAACTGGCCCGGACGCGGTAAATATCGGGCGATAAACGCCACCAGTACCAGCGCCAGTACGCCATAGACCTGCCAGGCTGCCGTTGAGGAGAGCGCCCGCGATTGAATCGCCACCGCCAGGAGACCGCTCAGGGCGATACCTGCGCCCGGTCCGGCGAATACTGCCGCACTCAAGCCGGGGCGGGCATAATGCGCCAGACGCTCGTTCGTCCAGGCAGCGGTAAGTACCATCGCCCAGCCGCTCATCGCGCCAATCACCAGACGCAACGCGCCGTGCGTAATGGCGTTATCCGCCAGCGCCGAAAGAAAGGTCAGCGCAACAGCACCCGCAACGCCAAGATACAGACGCATCTCAATATGTTTACTCGCGCGCATCGCATCCCACGCGCCCAGTAAATAACCGAGGTAATTCATCGCGGCAACCAGTCCGGCGCTGGTTAACGTCAGTTGTCCATCGCGAATCATCAGCGGCACCTGGGGCGTAAAAGCAAAGCGCCCTATTCCCATTGCCACTACCAGCACGATAAATCCGCAGAGCGCGATGCGTAGCGCCATGAAAACTCCAGACGTTAAAAAAAAGTAAAATTTATGATGCATTATGCTGCAGCGAGGTGAAAGTGAAAGTTACTCACAGGCACATGAATTATCTGTATTATGGGATATTGTCACGCTTTAACCGTTAACAAATAATGAAGGAGCCTTGCATGGAATTGCTTGAAGAGCACCGCTGTTTTGAGGGGCGCCAACAACGCTGGCGGCACGACTCCGCTGTGCTGAATTGCACTATGACGTTCAGTATTTTTTTACCGCCTGCGCATCCTACAACGTCCCCGCCGGTGCTGTACTGGCTATCGGGCCTGACCTGTACAGATGAAAACTTTACCACCAAAGCAGGCGCGCAGCGCGTTGCGGCAGAGCTGGGTATTGTGCTGGTGATGCCGGATACCAGCCCGCGCGGCGACGATGTTGCCGATGCCGATGGCTATGATCTGGGCAAAGGCGCGGGCTTTTATCTCAACGCCACTGAGCAACCGTGGGCGGCGCACTACCGCATGTATGACTATCTGCGCGATGAACTCCCCGCGCTGATTCAGTCGCAATTTACCGTGAGCGAACGTTGCGCCATAAGCGGCCATTCAATGGGTGGCCACGGCGCGCTGATCATGGCACTGAAAAACCCGGGCCGTTTTACCAGCGTTTCCGCCTTTGCGCCGATAGTAAACCCGTCGCAGGTGCCCTGGGGCCAGAAAGCCTTTAGCGCTTATCTGGGCAACAACACCTCGGCCTGGCAGGCGTGGGATAGCTGCGCGCTAATGATGGCCAGCCACAGTCAGGATGCAATCCCGACGCTTATCGATCAGGGCGATGCCGATCAGTTCCTCGCAGACCAGTTGCAACCCGCCCGGCTGGCTGAGGCCGCACGCCAGACCGGCTGGCCGCTCACACTTCGCGTTCAGCCTGGCTATGACCACAGCTACTACTTTATGGCCTCGTTTATAGAGGACCATCTGCGTTTCCACGCGCAATACCTGCTGAAATAATCACCGGAGGGCGATGCCCTCCCCTTTACAATTCCTTACATTCTCCGCTATCTGTCTGAAAAAACATGCTTTCCTCCCTCCTTAAATATCAAATGCAAATGATTTCAATTATCAATTGTATTTACATAAATTCACTTTTTATCCACAATCTTTCCGCTTCTCCATCGTCAGAGTGCTTAAAAGACAAACACTTATAGTCTTCATGGTTTACCCGATGGACTTTTCTTCATTTAAACGGAATGACAAAATGACTTTACCTCGCGCTAAACTGTTGGCTATCGCCGTCTGCGCAGCCACCTTCCCCCCGTCACTTTTCGCGGCCGACGAGGACACCGTCGTCGTCTCCGCAACCGGGTTTGAACAGAAAATCCAGAACGCGCCAGCCTCTATTTCGGTGATTTCTAAACAGCAGCTTGAAGATAAAGCGTATCGGGATGTCACCGACGCCTTGAAAGATGTACCGGGCGTGGTGGTGACCGGTGGCGGCAGCAGCAGCGATATCAGCATTCGCGGCATGGCCTCGCAATACACTCTCTTTTTGGTCAACGGTAAACGAATCAGCACCCGTGGCACGCGCCCAAACAGCGATAACGCGGGCATCGAACAGGGCTGGTTGCCGCCGCTGGAATCCATTGAGCGTATTGAAGTGATCCGTGGCCCGATGTCATCGCTGTATGGCTCCGACGCCATGGGTGGCGTTATCAACGTTATTACCAAAAAAGTGTCCAATACCAAAGGCTGGACTGGCTCGCTTCATGGCGATGCGACGTTCCAGGAAAACAGCGATTCCGGCGATCTCTTCCAGACCAACGCCTATGCTTCCGGCCCATTGATTGATGGCCTGCTAGGCGCAAAAGTCACAGGGCTGCTGTCCCGACGCGCAGAAGACAAAATACTTAACGGCTATAACGAACAGCGCCTGCGCAACGGCGGCGTGACCTTCAATTTCACCCCGGATGATAAAAACGATTTTGATCTGGATATTGCCCGCGAATTACAGGATCGCAACAGCACGCCAGGTATGTCTTCGGCGGCGGAGAACTGCCGGGGCAACGTGTGTACCCCCAACAGCAAAAGTGAAAGCCGCTACGAGCACACCACTTACTCGTTAACCCACAGCGGTTATTACAGCGATTTCAATACCGTCAGCTACGTTCAGCAGGAAGAGACCAATAACCCTGGTCGCCAGATGAAGTCGTATAACACCCTCTTTAATAATCAGAACCAGATATTCCTTGGCAACCACACCCTGACAGTCGGCGGGCAGTATCGTTATGAGAAACTGCGCGATAACGGTAATCAACTGGAAGCGGCGGACGGGCTAAATACACTCACCCGCTGGAGCTGGGCGCTATTTGCAGAAGATGAATGGGCGGTGCTCGACAGCGTGACGCTGACCGGCGGCCTGCGTATGGACAAAGATGAAAACTACGGCACCAACTGGACGCCACGCGGCTACGGTGTCTGGCACCTGACTGACCAGTGGACAATTAAAGGCGGCGTGTCGGCAGGCTACCGCGCCCCGGATCTGCGCCAGTCTTCTGCAAGCTGGGGCCAGGTGACGGGCGGTGGTCGTCTGAACGGCATCATTGTCGGCAACCCCGATCTGAAACCGGAAAAAAGCCTGAGCGAAGAGCTGGCGTTGCTGTGGGATAACAATGAGAACCTCAACGCGGGCATTACGCTGTTTAACACCGATTTCAAGGACAAAATCACCGAAGTGCGCCGCTGTAACAGTAGCGCCGATCCGGCCTGTACGATTGGCAGCGTAAGCTACGATTTTGTCAGCGATCGCGTTAACGTCGATAAGGCAAATATGCGTGGCGTTGAATCTACCTTCGGCTGGAACATCACGCGTGACCTGAACCTGACGGCCAACTACACCTTCACCGAATCAGAACAGAAAAGCGGTCAGTTCTCCGGCAAGCCACTTAATAAGATGCCGAAACATATGGTGAATACCACGCTCGACTGGCAGGCCACGCAGGATGTGGGTCTGTGGGGGCGGCTGAATTTCCGCGGTAAAACCTCGGAGTACTTAAGCCGTACCTCCATGTCCCAGGGTACGCCCTCTTACAGTCAGGTGGATGTAGGCCTGCGCTATAACGCCAACAAAAATCTGCTCCTCTCCGCCGGGGTGTACAACGTACTGGACAAGCAGATTGATTACGACACCTATGACACGGTACTTGATGGCCGCCGTTACACCGTTGGCTTAACGTATAATTTCTGATAACGCTTAAAAAAAAGCCCCGGCACAGTGCCGGGGCTGTTGATTGGTCAGCGCAAAAGAGCCTGCACGTTACTTCTTAAAGCGTTCCGGAAACACCATATCTTTGTAGCTTACAAAGCGAGTGCCTTTCGACAGCTTGTAACCAAACCAGATGATCAGGAACAACGGGATACCAATATAGGTTGCCGCCACAGCGCCCCAGTCAATGGTATCGGCCAGGAAGGCCTGATAATTCTGACCCAGGGTGATGATCAGGCACAGAACAAATGCGAAGATCGGCCCCAGCGGGAAGAAACCTGAACGGTACGGCAGGTTATTCAGATCGTGCCCCTGCATCACATAGCCACGACGGAAACGGTAATGGCTAATGGCAATACCCAGCCAGGCGATAAAGCCCGTCATCCCGGAGGTGTTAAGCAGCCACAGGTAAACGGTCTGGTTGCCAAACATCGATGTCAGGAAGCACAGACCCGCAATCACCGTGGTGGCATACAGTGCATTACGCGGCACACCACCTTTCGACAATTTGGCGAAAATGCGCGGCGCTTTACCGTCGCAGGCCAGGGTGTAAAGCATACGTGTAGAAGCGTACATACCGGAATTACCCGCCGACAGCACCGCAGTCAGGATAACGGCATTCATCACCGCCGCCGCAGACAGCAGCCCCGCATGCTGAAAGACCAGGGTGAACGGGCTGACGCTGATGTCTTTTACATCGTTACGCAGCAGGCTCGGATCGGTATAAGGAATGATCAGGCTGATAACCAGGATGGCGAACACATAGAACAGCAGAATACGCCAGAACACCTGACGCACCGCGCGCGGAATGTTCTTTTCCGGGTCTTCGGATTCCCCCGCCGCGATACCGATAAGCTCGGTCCCCTGGAAGGAGAAGCCGACGATCATCGCCACGCCAATCATCGCCGCAAAGCCACCGGCAAACGGCGCATCGCCCGTCGTCCAGTTGCTCCAGCCCACAGGCTGCGTGCCTTTGAAAATGCCGACAATCATCATCACGCCAACGACGATAAAGATGATAACGGTGGCCACTTTGATGAGCGAGAACCAGTACTCCGCTTCGCCGAAGCCCTTAACGGAGATGTAGTTGAGCAGGAAGATCACGCACAGGAACACCGCGCTCCAGATCCAGCCTGGCGTATCCGGGAACCACCAGGTCATCACCAGTTGTGAAGCCACCAGGTCAACGGCGATAGTCACCGCCCAGTTGTACCAGTAGTTCCAGCCGAGCGCGAAACCAAAGCCCTCTTCAACATATTGTTGGCCATACGTGGCAAAAGAACCGGATACCGGCATAAACGCCGCCAGTTCGCCAAGGCTGGTCATCAGGAAGTAGACCATCAAACCAATAAGGATATAGGAGAACAGCGCTCCGCCCGGGCCTGCCTGAGAAATCGTCGCCCCTGATGCGACAAACAACCCTGTACCGATTGATCCGCCAATGGCGATCATCGTCAGGTGACGCGCCTTGAGTTCACGGCGAAGCGTGGGCGCTTGTGTGGTATTCGTTTCGGAAACCATAAGAAAATGCTATCCATCCAAAAAATGAGGCGCGATTGTAGCAAACGAAAGGGCATCCTTCCGGCACAATCCGCGTCTTATTAGAGACCTTCATGATAGCCTGCGGATTATAAGTAAAGCAGTGGATGATGCCCCTTACCCTTAGGGAGAGGGACAAAATCAAGGACTCGATCCCCTCTCCCTTGAGGGTGTACGGTCCGGAGACATAGTGAACGCTTGTTCGGGGACATGGTGGACACTTACAACTGAGGCATAAGAACCCGTTTATGGAGTCGCTTATGCCCTGGGATGCGAGAGATACCATGTCATTACGTTCTGAGTTTGTACTGTTCGCCTCGCAGGACGGGGCGAACCTCCGGGCACTCTGCCGTCATTTCAACATTTCGCCGTCCACCGGCTACAAGTGGCTTCGCCGCTGGACTGAGGAAGGTGCCGCCGGTCTTGCCGACCGTTCCCGTGCGCCTCTCCATTCGCCCCGGCGAACCGATGACCGTGTGACGGACCTGCTGCGCATGGCCCACTGCGCCCATGAACGCTGGGGCGCCCGTAAGATTAAGCGCTGGCTTGAGGACCGCGGACACGTTCTGCCCGCGTTCAGCACCGTGCACAACCTGATGGCCCGCCACGGTCTGCTGCCGGGAGGCACACCCGGCATTCCTGCCTCCGGACGCTTCGAACACAGCGCGCCCAACCAGCTCTGGCAGATGGATTTTAAAGGCCACTTTCCTTTTGCCGGTGGCCGCTGCCACCCGCTCACCCTGCTGGATGACCATTCCCGGTTCTCACTCTGCCTCGCACACTGTCCTGATGAACGGCTCACAACCGTCCGGCAGCAACTGGTGAGGGTGTTTGAACGTTACGGTCTGCCGGAACGGATGACGATGGATAACGGCGCGCCCTGGGGCGACACCACAGGAAGCTGGACCGCGCTGGAGCTGTGGCTGATGCGCCACGGTACCCGGGTGGGACCTTCCCGGCCTTACCATCCACAGCCGCAGGGGTACGTGGGACGCTGTCACCGCAGCCCGAAGCCCGACATACTGATGGGCCGGTTGTTCAC
>CABDWT010000015.1 GCA_901456055.1 Phytobacter ursingii | reverse complement strand
TGGCGATGAGCACCGCCGTGGTGAGATTCACCCTCTGTCAGAACCTCTCCACGCCTTTTACGCTCAGCGTTGATATCGCCAGCGGTCTCCCCGACCTCACCGCTGAGGATTTTCTCGAGAAGAACGCCACCCTCACCGTCTGGCAGGGAAACGTTGTCCAGCGCCGCCTCAGCGGTATCGTCACCGGCGTGGAACTCGGCGAGAACAACGACTGGCAGATGAATTACCACCTGACTCTTTCGCCCCCGCTCTGGCGGGCCGGACTGCGCCGGAATTTCCGCATCTTTCAGCAGCAGGATATCCGGGCCATCACGTCCACATTGCTGGACGAAAACGGCATCACCGACTGGGTGCCTTCCTTTTATGAAGCCCATCCTGCCCGTGAGTTCTGCGTACAGTATGGCGAAAGCGACCTCGCCTTTCTCTCCCGCCTGTGGGCTGAGGAAGGCATTTTCTATTTTGACTGGTGCTCGCCGGCCGGGACCGACCAGAAACTGGTGCTCTGTGATGATGTGGCCGGTGTCTCCACGCTCGGCTCCCTGCCCTTTAACCCCAACACCCGCAGCGAGGTCTCCACCGAATGCGTCAGTGAGTTCCGCTACCGGGCGCAGGTTCGCCCCTCCTCCGTCGAAAACCAGGATTACACCTTTAAATCCCCCGGCTGGCCCGGCTGGTTCAGCCACCACGCCACACATCTCAACGGTCAGCGCACTCAGTACGAAATCTTCGACTATCCGGGGCGCTTCAAGGACGAGCAGCACGGACAGGATTTTGCCCGCTACCGGGCTGAGGGCTTCCGCCATGATGCCGAAACCGCCGCCGGGGTCAGTAACTCGGCGAAGCTGTGGCCCGGCAGACGCTTCACCCTTACCGGTCACCCTTCCCTCACCCTGAACCGGGAATGGCAGGTCACCGCCTGCGTGCTGAGGGGCGAACAGCCTCAGGCACAGCACGGCAGGCAGGGGCAGGGTACCACGCTGAGCAATCATTTTGACGTCATCCCTGCTGACCGGACATGGCGCGCGTCTCCCCTGCCCGGACCGTCCGTGGACGGCCCGCAGAGCGCCATCGTTACCGGGCCTGCCGGCGAAGAAATCTTCTGCGATGAACATGGCCGCGTCCGGGTACGGTTCCACTGGGACCGCTACTGTCCGGGCAACGAGGACAGCTCCTGCTGGATACGGGTGTCACAGGCCTGGGCCGGCGCCGGATTTGGTCATCTCGCCATTCCGCGCGTCGGCCAGGAGGTGATTGTGGACTTCCTCAACGGCGACCCTGACCAGCCCATTATTATGGGACGCACCTATCACCAGGATAACCGCTCACCGGGCAGCCTGCCGGGAACCAAAACGCAGATGACCCTCCGCTCGAAAACCTACAAGGGCAGCGGGTTTAACGAACTGCGGTTCGAGGATGCCACAAATAAAGAACAGGTCTATATCCATGCCCAGAAAAACATGGATACCGAGGTACTGAACAACCGGACAACGGATGTGAAGGTGGACCATACGGAGACCATCGGCAATAACCAGAAGATTACGGTGGGGCTCGGGCAGACGGTCACCGTCGGTAAGGAGAATGCCGCCGGACATGACCGGACCGTCACAGTCGCGCATGACCAGAGCAGCACAACGGGGAATGACCGTCAGGTGACGGTGGGCCACGATGACACGGTGACGGTGAAGAACGACCGGAAGACGGAGATAACGCACGACCGCCGCGAACATGTGGGGAATGACGAGACGCTGGTTGTGGGTAATGACCGGAAGATGTCAGTGAAGGGAAAGCAGGAGCACACCACCACCGGCGACCATATCAGCCTGGTGAAAGGGACGAAGAGTCTGGAGGTGAAGGGAGACCTGGCACAGGAGATAAGCGGTGCGCTGGGGTTCAAGGTTCAGGGCGATATTGTGCTGGAGAGCAGCAGCCGGATCAGTCTGAAGGTGGGCGGGTCATTTATCGACATCCATCCGGGTGGCGTGGATATCGTCGGTGCGAAGATAAACCTGAATGGCGGGGGGAGTCCGGGAACGCCAGTAGAGACGATGCTACCGGACGTGCTGGAGGTATTGGCTGCGGAGGATCATAGATCATCGGGGCCGGATAACAGTGGAAATTCCGGAGGTGATGATAATTCAAATAATAATGGAAAAGATAAGTACCGTTTACGATTTTTGCTGAAAGACGACGAGCAAAAAAATTATTCTTTGACGGATTATATTGCGTTTTTACCGGAAGGGAAAAAACTAACGGGGAAAACAGATGAAGATGGTTACACTGAGATATTTTGCCTCGATAAACCGGATGATGTTTACATCGATGTACTCCTGAATAACAACCAATGGGAGATAAAATAATAATGAAAGTTTATACTCATTTTACTATAAAACCAATTGGACTGGATGATTGTTCAGCAGTTGATTTAACTAAATATGCATATGTAATTAAATTTTGCGATGCAAGTGGTCAGCAAAGTATATTGCATGAAGATTTAAAGAATAATTTTTTGGGGAATGGTGAGTCAAAACTTCATTCTTTTGAATACAATGAAAATACATTGGAAATGCCATTGGCTCGATGCGATATATATTGCGAAGAAGTTATTACGGATAAAAACATACTCATCAATTCATTTCAAAATAACAATGTCACTAATAACTGGACTGTCTTTAATAAAAAATTCAGTAAAGGCCTGACAACAAATAGTAATAATTTTGATAAGATATGTAGCATTTCGAATCATCGAGTGTTTATTGATTCACAATTCCCTGTTGGAGATCCTTTTGATCCTTTTGAAAAAAGCAAAATTGAGAGGCAGTTAAAAGCAAGATTAGCGCATGTATCGTCACCACAAGATTATATGAGTAATCGGTACCCTGATCAAAACAGATCCAGTTTATGTGGTCCCGCAACATTCTTATATGCGTTATTGATAGATAATCCACAGTTATATAGTCAATATATTAAAGAATTATGGAATAATGGGCAAGCTATGCTTGGTTCCCTGAAGGTCGCTCCTTCTTATGGATGTTGTCATCCGGTTAAATATACTAAGCCCACAGGGGAAACATTGGTTCCTGCTATTGACTGGATTTCCATGGCTAGTTTACGTGATAACGAAAACCATTCATTTGATTATAGTTCGCCGACAGATTCTCTTAGTGGTGCAACACTGCCTGATGCTATAGCTGGTTGGGCTAATTCTGTTGGTAGCAAGGTCGTTTATAACAGTGGAACATCTTTAGTGTCGTCATGGCCCATAGAGCAAGTAATATGGTTAAATAATTATATTTCTCCTGATTATCATGTTGCAGTGCTTATTAATGACGGACTTATTAGTGACTCATGGAATATAACCCCAACACACTGGATAATGTGGACTGGAAAATTAACCACTATGCAATCAAGGAAACCTGTTAATAACAGTACGCCAGATAATATGTTGGTAGATTTAGAGTTTTTTTCATGGGGGAATATTGCATGCATGAGCCAGTACGGTAAGAGCCATACCCTCAAGGATTTTTGTAAATATATTTATGGCGCGGTTATTTTTAATAAAATATTGTGAGGTTATTTTGAAAAGGAATATGTTTTTTTTAATGTTTTCTTTGAGTGGTTGCTGCGCGTTTAATAATGGTCAAGTGGGTTTTATTTCTAATACATTGCCAGTTGCTATCGTTGGAAAGAGTTATCATGCACAATTAAATACCAGAGGTTTGCCTGTTAGTGCTATGTCTGTTGAAAACATCCGTGCAATAAATGGATTGAAAATAATTCCGACCTCCACTACTAACGTTAGTCGTTGGTATATCGATATCTCCGGAGTACCCGAAAAAGAAGGAGAATATTCATTCTGGGTATATGGGAGTATCGTCGGGACTCAGTGTCCTGGGCGTGACTTCAAGAACAAATTTACTCTTGTAGTAGTGAATTCTGAACAAGATAAATAGCGGCATATCCAGAATAGCCGAAGGCATTCAATATATTCACAATATTAGTATTTAGTTTTGCGAAACCAACTCACTGTTAAAGGAATGATTATGTGGTAGTTCAACTTAGGGAAAGATAATGGAAGATATTTTTATATAAGAGTGAAGGATGAACAATAAAATTACTTCATCTGTTTTATGATTTTACCCTAGCGATTGTACGCTTATTAAAGTTATAAGAAACTGGCTTCTTGTTATTTGTCAGATTATTTTCATTAAAAATAACAGGTAAATAAATATGCCCACAGCAGCCCGACTTAACGATAAAGGCACCCAGCACGACGGTTATTACGAAACCGTCATTACTGCGGGTTCGCCAACCGTTTCTGTCGACGGGTTACCCGCCGCCCGTATGGGCGATCCGTTAATGCCTCATTCAAAACCCAGACATCCGCCTCATCCGCGAAAAATCGCCAGTGGCTCATCCACTGTTTTTATTGATGGCCTCCCCGCCGCCAGAACCGGTGATGCCATTGACTGTGGCGGCGTGGTTATCGGCAGCGGCACCGTCAGTATCGGCTGATATCCGTTTTAAGGAAAAGACTTATGTCATAACAGGGCCTGCGTTTTATGCTCGACGTGAACGGAGTGGTAGAGAAGCAGAATGGTAGTTGTGCGCTTCTACGGGAAAAAAGATTCACCGCTACGTGTTAATTTATATGGTGAGCCACGCCCCATGGAGAAAAAAGCAACATAATCGGAGTCACTGACAACATGGCCTATAGGCACTGATTATGCGTGATACTTACAACATGCCAGAGATGCTGTATTTTACTGGCAACAACTCAATATCAGGCGTTTTTCACCGCTGGTTACTTCGCAAAAATGGCACCATTTCCGCCGACAACTGAATGCGCATATTAATGGTTTACATGCTGCTGGTCAGGAGGTATGGGATGCAGCATTTAAGAACGACGCCCATTGGAAAACCGAAAGCGAGGCGTTTATTTGTTGGTTGCTGACTCTGGAACGGGATGAGCCATCACATATCAGGATGTTGTACAACATGACTCAAGGTTAAAGTGAGTCGTCCCTGCGGGGTATGGCAGATGCTATCGCCTGGTTGCCTGAACCTCAGACCAGATTAATTCTGGTCCGCTGGCGTGCCGAATCATGATCAGATGAAAGAATGCCTGAATCGCGGGGCCACAGACCTGGCAAAAACTAGATATTCAGTACACATTCATAAATGGTTTATCTACTGGTTCTTCAACTACCCCGTCATCCAGTCCCCGTTAATTCAAATGGCGCGGTTGCTGAGACAAGTGAAGGATTCTGTTTTCCCTTCCCGAAAATCCCCGAAAAATCATGGTCAAATGGAGGTCGTCAATTTGGTGCTCCGCGCAAAGCCAAAGATGGAAGTGTACGCAGACATGCTGGCTGTGATTTGATATTTCCGGTAGGGACACCTATTTATGCTGTTTCGGGTGGAGTATTAGTTCAAAACCCCTATTCCTTTTATTCGGGTACTTATGCTGTAGAAATCAGACATGGCAACCTTCTTCTTCGTTGTGGCGAAATTGCTCCTGGCTCATGCTCATACTCTGGTGGTTGATCCGTCAAAAAAGGGCAGATTATTGCTAAGGTTGGGCGGTTGCGAGGTGGTTCATCTATGTTGCATCTGGAGATTTATACCAATGGAGCATCATCAACCGCTCTTACAACAACTACCGGGGATTACAGATGACGTTCCGACGTGACAGATCCTGCCCAATATCTGAAAGTATGGAAAAATAACCGTCCAAGATCTTAATATTGATGGAATCGATGAAAATGATTAAAAATATTATATTCCTTTTAACTCTGATGTTATCTGGTGTTGCTGGCTGTGTTGCAAACGAACCTGCTACTATACCGCCAGATGGCATTGAGACTAATAGTTTAGACATTGGTGAAATTGCCGATGATGAGATTACTGATTTGAGGCATTTCACTTGTACTCTGAGTCTGACTGATAATAAGAAAGAGGATTCCTATAACTATGTTGAAGGCGCAATTTGTCCTGCCGCGGGCGGAGAATGTAAGTATTCTGCCATCATGAAATCGAATGGAGAGATAACTATATTGAAAAAAATATCGTCAGGAGAAAACACCTCAGAATTCAAAAATGAAGACATTTCGCTCACCGTAAAACAGGCTCCGATTGCAGAACCAGCAGAGGATGAAGAAGGCAGCGATATTAAAGCCACTATTGACATAAAAACAAAAAGCACCGAAAGAAAATTTAATATGTTCGGATACTGTGGCGTTTAAAAATAAATCTCTCTGGCAACAGAATTGCAGATATTCTGCCATTGCCGCCAGGAAGGCCATGATGAGCAATCTTTTTCATGAAAGACAAACGGGATGCCCACAGCGACGGCAGTGGAGCCAACAGGAATATCAAATTCTGTCGCAGTATTATCCTAAGGTATGGCTGTCACAAGCCGTTAAGTTATATATGATTATGACGCCGCCATCATTGCAGATAAGAGCCTGTACGAAAGTACAGGCTTTTCTCTTTTATATTCTCCCGTACCGGGCGGGATGAGAACGCCCGACCGGGGCTCGACAACCGGCGCCAGCCGGTTGGACAGATGACGAGCCTGCGAGGAATCTGCCCGCAGGGCGAGGAGATCGGTTCAGCGCGCACCTCATTTCCTGGCCCGGATAAGCGCCAGCGCATCCGGGAAAACTGACAATCTGGACTGATTCCACAAAGTAGAGCAGCGCATTATCAGCTTGTCATCCGCCGTCGTTGCTCACACCTTAAGCGAACAATCATCAATACCGAAAATATGCTTGACCGTTTTAGTGCAACTCCCTATAGTAGCGCCCCGTTGCCCCCCAGAGGTGTGGCATCAAAACAATGTGGTGAGGTGTCCGAGTGGCTGAAGGAGCACGCCTGGAAAGTGTGTATACGGCAACGTATCGGGGGTTCGAATCCCCCCCTCACCGCCATCATTTCAGATGAGAGCCTGTACGAAAGTACGGGCTTTTTTCTTTTATATTCTCCCGTACCGGGGGGGATGAGAACCCCCGACCGGGGCTCGACAACCGGCGTCAGCCGGTTGGACAGATGACGAGCCTGCGAGGAATCTGCCCGCAGGGCGAGCGAAGCGAGTCAATCCCCCCCTCACCGCCATCATTTCAGATGAGAGCCTGTACGAAAGTACGGGCTTTTTTCTTTTATATTCTCCCGTACCGGGGGGGATGAGAACCCCCGACCGGGGCTCGACAACCGGCGCCAGCCGGTTGGACAGATGACGAGCCGGCGAGGAATCTGCCCGCAGTGCGAGCGAAGCGAGTCAATCCCACCTCACCGCTATCATTCAGCATTTATATTTTATGCTCTCCATAGATTCATATTTCATCTTAGAGCGTGGTTATCTCTCAGCAAAATAATTACGAAATGATTTCAAACTTTATTTTAGCGAAAAAAAATAAATAAAGCATATGATTCCCGAAAAACGCATTGAAGGAGTGAATATTAATTTAAGTACCCGCTATATTGGTGGTGCGATATAATAGAAAGACGATTTTTTGTCAAATCCGCATTATTACAACAAGGAAATATAAAAATGAACGCCCGATTAGTGATATTTTTATGCACAACAACGCTACTGTTAACGGGTTGTGTCCGCTCCCCTATTGATGCGAAAAAAAACAGAACATCAGGATCGATAAGCAGTATAAGTAAAAGTACAACACAGCTCACAGACAAAGATATTTTCGGCAACGAAACCACCTTATCTGTTTCAGAAGAAGATATTCAGGCGGCAATGGGCAGTGAAGATTTTCGCATTCCGTTAAATTCCTCCGTGATTCTGGTTCAGTCAGGAAATCGTGCGCCGGAAATGTTAATGCAGCAGGAAATGGGGAAATATTACCGGATATCAACGTTCTCCGGAATTCCGGACAAACAAAAAACAACCTCGTGCAATAAATCCGCCAAAAATAAAGAACCAGATGCTGATGTTAGCGAGAATATGAATTATATGCAGGCACTACGTTATATTGCAGCGAAAGGGCATCAGAAAGCAGTCATTGTCTACTGGGATACTTTGCAGATTGGCAGGTACGACACCGCAGCAAAAGCCACCGTCTGGTCTGATTACCGTAATGAAACATTATCCGGTTCCGCCTCGCTACGTTACCTGGTGCGCTTTGCCCTCGTGGATGTTGCATCAGGAGAGTGGGCAACCTGGTCACCCATCAATTATGAATACAGCATCCTCAAGCCCCTGTACGGAGAAACGCTTGTAACAGAACAGCAAATAATCCAGCTCAGGCAGAAAACGTATGCAGCAGTGACTAAAGACCTGGTTAACCGCTATCAGTAATATCCGTATGCCAGGTTTCCTCATCAGTGGGTTTATGACATATAAAAAAGCAAGGCCTCCCCAAGGGCCGTCAGTGAAAGCTTAACAAGGTATTTAGCGCCGGGTTAAAATCAGCTTTCCGGCGCTATCTTCATTTTTTTAACCGGGTTGCTTCACGATTTTATTTTACTGATGGCTGATTATCTAAAGCAGCCTTATATATAGAACGGAATACCGTGACAGGAACAAAAATCTGGCGTAATGAATAACGAGCCCGGATTATTCTCACTGAATTGATATTCAGCCACCAATAATTTGTGGCGGCAACCAGCGATATGAGAATATCCGATTCTCCGAACCATCCTGTTTTCCGGATCAGAAACTATGCCAGTGTCCACACCGTAGATACACAAAGACATGCCTTCCGGTATCCGGTTATTCACCTTTCGCTCCTTAATAAATTCGTTCACTCCACAGACTGTATGCACTGGTTCCGGCAATACAGTGCTCCCAGCTGATGCTTTCATACGTAAACGACACCGATTCTTCCGGCTGTCCCTGGCCGTTCAGAATAGTATCCGGCACCGTCAGATTAATGCTGGAAATTCTGGCGTTAATCAGCTTCAGTTTGTAATACAGTTCATTGATGCCGAAGCGGTTGGTGCGATAAAAGTCAAAATCACAGGTCAGGCATTCATTTTCGTTAATAGCCTTGCTCAACAACGGGGACGATTTATCCACCGGTTTATGGATGCTCAGTTCCTGGTGATTCACATTCTGCGCACGGCTTAAACCATGATTCAGCTCTGTCACCATAATCTGATCCAGATGTTTAAGTTGTGCTTTATTACCAATCGAAGCCAGCGATGAACACCCCGCCGAAATCAGCCCCTGAAACTGCCCGTTTAATGTCAGGTAAACCGGATTTGCCATGTTGTAATCTCCCTGAAATTATTATGAATTAATGTTTGTCAGCCGCATCCGGGCTGATTGAATTTTTCAGCAGCAGCCAGCGGCTTAACACGCCATCCAGCCGTTCATTAATCTGTTTTTCCAGAACGCCAGTTGCCTGTCCGTTTGCCTGGGCTTCCTGATACTGCGTCAGCAGCGACTCCAGCGGCGTCTCTTGATTCAGCGTTCGCTCTGCCTGGTAAACCACTGTTTTTATGAAGGAAAGTGTGAAGCCTTCTTTTGCCTGCTCGCGCTGAACCAACAGTTCGGCAAACGCGCGTAAATCCTGGCGGGTCTGCTGCCAGCCTGTCATCTTCGGGCTGTTCTGCGCACGGGTTTTCAGCGTCTCATTCCACTGAGCTGTTGCCTGCTGCTGTTGCAGGCTCTCCGGCCAGCGGCTGTCGGCAGTCCGGACCATCTGCATTCCGGTTTCCAGCAGTTGTAGTGGAGACGCATAAGGAAGCTGTCGCAGACGTTGCGCGTAACGGTCGAGATCGGGAGATGACAGCCAGACCGTGGCTGCGCCCTGCGCTGTGTCATTTACCCTGGCCAGGAGCTGCTGTATCGGATAGATCTGCCACCACCAGAGCACGGCAGCGATAATGGCGGTAAAGGCAGCGCCTGCCGCAAAGCCTTTCACGCTGAGACGCGACATGACTCCCGCCGTGCTGCCTGCTGTCGCGTTGGGATGAACTTCCACCGTCATTTCCGGTAGTTCAGGCAACGGCGGAACAATGTCCGCAATTGTTGACGTGGCGGCAACGGCGCTCTCCGGGGCATAGACCAGCGTCCTGACAGTGATTTTCGCCTGCGAATCCCTACTGTGCTTCGGCTGCGGCTCCAGCCGTTTGCGTGTGTTCTGCACAAAGTACAACAGATTTTCCACACGCGGCATCTTCTTCAATTCCACCTGCTGCAGCTTATCGCAGATAAGCTGTAATGCCCGTTCGGTGCGGTACAGCAGCGGCAGGTCGGCTTCCGTAAAGGACAACCGCTGTCGCAGAATGTTGCCGGTGCGGGTATTGAACCAGTCGAGCATTTCCGTGCGTGCTGTTCCGTTTTGCGGCCAGAATTTATCCCACTCGTGGCTTATCATCGCCGCCAGCAGTTCCGTGCCTTCGCAGAATCCCGCCAGCCCCTGCGTGCGGGTGCGCGCCAGGGTGTAGTAACTCGCGGTATGCAAATCCACGCCGCTGGCTTTAAAAATCGCCAGCGCCAGCGACTCCACCCGTTTCCAGTTCAGCTCCGGCTGTGACGGGTGACTGGCCTTGTTGATTTCCTCGCGAATGGCGCTGAATTCCGGCAGACCACGCGGGTCGCTGCCAGTCACAATGGTCTGCGTAAGTGTGTCGTTGTTCATCCCTGTCTCCTCAGTACAGCGTATCCGGCAGGCGGAATTGGCTGAACAGCCCACCGCTGAAAGGATTATCTTCGGTGTCGGCATGCACCCGGTACACCATCGCCCCACCGTCCACGTTAAAGCGCACGCTAAAAGTGCCCTCCTGTACACTGGTGAGCTGCCCCGCACCAAACAGCCGGAACTGCGCCCACGGCCCGCGGAAGCTGATGCTGCGCGGCGAACCACCGCTGAGACCAATCAGCGTCAGCTTGCTTTCATTGCCTTCACGCATGTTGTTCGGCCACACCAGATGGGCGGTATAGTTGCGTCCCTGGCTGTAGTCCACTAACTGCCCGTCCAGGTTCAGCACACTGCGCCGTTTGTTGCCAGAGAGCGATACAGTTTCCACTGCAAACTGCGCGCCTAAGCCATTCTGCTTACTGAAAAAAATGTTGCGGATGTTCTGCGCCCGCTCCAGCTGTTTCAGCACGTCTTCGCGGATAACGACAGCATTGTCGCCGTTCACTTCCGCCCCGCCCTCGACAAACAACTTCAGGTTCTGCGCATAAAACGTATCCAGCACGCCACCGGATTTAAAGAAGCGTTCAAACGCATCCAGAGATGCATCCTGCGGCGAATGCGGGTTAAAAGGATACTTGTCCGCTAACTGCTCACTGAACGGCACCACCACGCTGTCACGCCAGTCGACTTCCATATAGTGAACGGCTTCCACCATCACCACACGCCAGGCCTGGTCGGCCAGCTTACCCACCCAGCGGTTGAGCGGCGCGGGCAGCGTTTTCGCCATCTGCCGGGTGGCGAAAATCGGGTCGCTACTGTTCTGGTCAAGCCGTAATTGCACGGCTTTCAGGGCCGATTTTCCCGGCGCAGGGGCATTCTGTATCGCCAGCAGGTAGCGGTGCAGCTCCGTCAGTTGCCGGTAAACCGCCTGCATCGCGCTTTCTTTATCCTTCTGCGCGTCCAGCGTGCTGTTTTCAGGGGCAAACTCGTGACCGAGGCGCGTCAGTAATGGGTAATCCGGCGCGTTCCGCGCCTCCTCACGCGCCTTATCATCCAGCTTGTCCGGCAGGACGATGGCGTGGGTGTTGTCACGCAGCGCGGTCAATGCCCGCTGGAGCGGCTGGTCGCCGCTGATAATTTGCTCCAGCGCCCCGGTGAGTTCCGCGACGGACGCATAATCACGCACATTGAGGTTATCCATTCCGGCGCGCCAGGTGGCGATGTAGTCACCAAGATATTGCTCGGTCAGTTGGCGCTGGATCTCCGTGCGGTCTGCGTCGCTGTATTTCACGCTGCGGGTCAGGTTCAGCACCCACGAATCCATTGTCGTCAGCGCCACCAGTTCATCACGCTGCGTCACAAAATAGCGTTGTAGCCCATGACGGGTCAGAAGCTCAGGAATAATCAGTTTGTCGTCATCGCCGGAGATAAACACCCGAGCAAAAGTCGGGCCGACCTGATCGCGCAGGTTCAGGTCGGCAGGCAGAACGCCTTGTGCGCGCGTTTTCAGGCTCTGATACACCCGCTGGTAAACCGGTAGTTTGCTGAGTTCTTTCTGTGCATCAATGATGGGTTTATCGTACGGCGTCCAGCGGCTGATGACGTCGCTTTCGCCCGCCTGACGCTGCGCGTGCCAGTCGGTATGTTGCAGCGCATAGTCCAGATGCGCCATCAGTTGCGCCTGCATATCCTGCTTGCCGTGGAACCGTTCGCTCCAGCGTTTCGCCATATACTGTTTCACCACTTCATTGTTGCGCCCGCTTTTATCCTCCAGCATTCTGAGCACGCGCAGTACGGCCAGTTTTTGCTCGCTGTTCTGCGGGGCAGCCGCCAGATCCTTTATCAGCCCGTTAGTGAGCGCCGGAAGATAACGCTGCTCCAGCAGTTGCAGGTAGGTCTGCTCTACATATGGGCCGATGCGCCTGCCCTGATACAGTCCGAGATCGGCCAGACGGCTGCGATCGCCCCAGTCGCCGTAAGCAAGAGTGGCGTCGCGCACCGGATTCAACAGGGGCAATTGCAGGTTGCCGTACTCATCGGTCCCCTGCGGCGGTGGAACGTCCATAAAGGCTCTGGCCTGCTCCAGCACCCTGACGCCCGCGTTCCAGTTGCTATTGTAATAGTGATGCCAGCCCCCCACCGCCAGCACGATCAATACTGCGCTACCGACAGTAAATATCATCATCCGGCGGCGGGCGTTTCCCAGCCAGACGCTGTTTTCCCCGGACAGATTCGGTTCAGCCAGCAGCGTCTGTGGAAACAGGTTGCGTGTAAAATACGGCGTGGTGTCCACCAGAGGCCAGGCGACGAGCGGGTTATTGCCCAATTGATACTGTCGGGCGGCGGACTGCGTAAAAATGTCATCCACCTGCCCGCGTTGCAGGGATGAGGTGAGATAGACGCCGCGCAGCATCACGTCCATATTTTCACCGTCCAGCAGGCTGTCGAGCAATCCAGTCAGCGTATCGTTGACCCCTTGCATCTGGCGGACGAAACTGAACAGGGCACTGCGATGGTGGTTCTGCGCCAGCATCAGATCCGGCAAAGCCTGGTTGAGCTGCTCTCCCCACGTCTGCCAGAAAGTATTCAGTTCTGTACGCCAGTCATCGTTCTCATGGGCATGGCGGGTGAAGGTCACGCCGAGGATAGCGTCGCGGCCCGCTTTATCCAGCGTGGCAAACAGTGGGGAAAACCCGGCCAGCAGATCCAATTTAGTCAGCACAATATAAACCGGAAGCTGACAATGAAGATGCTGGCGCACGTCCTGCAAGCGGCTGCGCAGGGTCTGTAACACTGCTTCGCGTTGGCGTTTTCCGCTGGTCAGCAGATCGGGTAAGTCCAGCGTCAGGATCAGGCCGTTCAGCGGTTGACGGGCGCGTGTTTGTATCAGCCAGTCGAGCCAGTGTTGCCACAAACGCCGGTGCAGCGTATCCGCGTCCGCCTCTCCGCACAGCGCACCGCTGGCGTCAAATATCACCGCCTGTTTGCCGACGTGCGGCGTGATATACAGCCGCTGTTCCGTCCCGCGCATCACTTCCGGCGTGTAAATAATGTCGGAAGGAAACCCTTCACGCAGCAGCGCGGTTTTGCCGCTTCCGGCAGGGCCGATAACCATATACCACGGCAGTTGCCACAGATAACGACGGCTGTCGAGATGGCGCTGGAGGCGCAGCAGCCAGCGGTCAAGGTAGCGTTGTTGCGCGTTCAGTTCGAGGCTGAGTGGATCTTTTTCTTCCTCCCGTTGCTGCTTCTGCTGCCGTTCAAGCTGTTGCAGGCGTCTGATGACCCGGGCGGTCAGCCATGCCAGGGTCATCAGGCCCCAGAGGGCGGTGGCCAGCCAGCGGTGTGATAGCGGTTTCAACCACAGTCCGTCATAAAATTTCCATGCAGGACCTTTCCACCAGATCCAGACCAGCAGCGCCACCCAGACCAGCGCCAGCAGCAACGTCACAGAAATCTTAAGCCGGGGCATGGCCGGTCTGAGCATAGAAGCCAGCCCGCTGAACAGACGGGGGACATGGGGTGTGGGTATTCTGAACACAAAACGCTCCTGTTTTTATCTCACTGTTCCGGCGTGAGTTTTTCTTCCAGCTGTTCCAGCAGTGACGGCTCCCAGTCGGACAGCGTGGTATGCAGGCCCGTCTTAAACAGCATCCGGTAGTGCTGCTGCGCCAGTTGCGCCATACCGGACGCGTCCAGCAGTTGTGCCGTCAGATACTGGCAGTAAAAGCGTTCGCGCGGCGAGTGCTGCGGCTGCTGTTCCGCCAGCGCCAGCGCGGCTTCCAGCCCGTGCTCCCGGTAGTTTTGCCAGACCTGCTGCGTTAATTCGTCACCATCCATCACCGAGCCAGCGCCCTTTGCGGGTGCATCCGCCAGCCACTGCCGGGTGGCGTCGCTGATAAACGGCGTGCGGTCGTTAAAACGCAGCGAGGTAAGCTGCGGCAGGCGAGTCACGAAGCGACGCACTTCATCACAAATCGCCTCTGCCACATCGCGGTAACCCAATTGCTGCGCAATTTGCGCGGAGAGATAATGACCATCCAGCCAGTACGGGGCGAGCAGCAGGCTATTTTCCACCTGCTGCCAGAGCACCATATCAGCAGCGGCGAGACGCGCCCGGTAGTCCGCCGTCATATCGGCAGAAACCGCCGCCAGCGGCGTTCGCCCGTCGCTTTCCGCCTGCGGTGCGCTGGTGATGGTCTGCCACAACGCATGACGGCGCAGCCGGTAGCCCTGCGGCGAGTCCGGTGTCAGTTCACAGAGAATGGCGGCAACTTTCAGCAGCGTGTCGCGCCAGGCTTTATCACTGTAGCTGTCGATACTCACCACCGGTGCCGGGACTGCGGTGAGCGGTGCGGGGGGAGCAGGAACGGCTGCCGGGGTACCTGTTGTTACGATTGATGGTGCTGCCGGGGCCGTCGCTGGAGAACTATCGCGAAACGCCCGCTGGTACAGCGCGAATAAATCATCCGTCGCTGAGGCCAGTTCCGGCATATTATTCGACTGCCAGCACTGCGCCAGTTTTGCCAGTTCGCCCAGCAGGTCATCCCGCTGTACGGGCGTTGACGCCGAAGCAAATCGGGTGATACCGGATTCAAAGCGTTTCAGTATCTGGTTGGCAAGACGCCCTTTGTTCACCGCATTCTGCGGCCAGCCGGTGATCCAGTAGTATGTGACATACTGCGTCAGCATTCTGAGCGCCAGCAATGGATTGCCTGCATGCTGCAGGGTGCGCAGCAGATGTGTCAGCAGGCGAAAATCCTTACTTTCTGACGCCAGAAGCACCAGCCCCTGACGCTGGATTTCCGGGATATCAAGCTGGCTGTGAGCCAGCGAGCCAAGTTTAACGATTTCGCCGTCTATATATTCCCACTGTGGGTTCTCATCGCTGAGTTTCGCGGCCAGTTTATCTTCCGGCAGCGCTTCCAGCAGATGAGACAGCCAGTCTTCCGGGTTCTGTATATCCATATTCGTCACTCCCCTGCCCAGTGGCAGGCATCACGTAGCGGCGCGATGGTCTGCGCCAGTCCGTCAATGTTAAAGGTCAGTTTTTTGTCCAACCCGGTGTCGATAGTCAGCGTTTTAGCACCAAAAAGCTGTCTGATTTCTTCAATCCCGGCCAGCCCACGACTGGACTCCAGCAGCATGCCATTTTCCCGTACAAACCAGTGCGAACGAAACGCCCCACTTTCGGTCACCAGGCTGATCGGCATATCGTTTTCCGTGCGGGTATGGGTTAGCGCCACCTGCATCCGGGTGATATTGTCAATGCAGGAGAACATCAGCACCGGGCGCGGTGGCAGGCTGCCAATGGCTGGGGTGGTAATAATCACCGTCGGGCGTTCGCCGGGGCGCTGAGTCAGCAACAGCACGGTGGAATTGTCTGTTCGGCGTTTTTCCTGCTCCATGGCACGCGTCCAGGACTCGCCCTGGTAACGCGCTTTCACCGGCAAGCCATCAAACTCCTGCTCCTGAACCGGTGCCAGAATCTGGTCATAACAAGCCAGCCGCTCCAGAGGTGCAGCCTCTTTCCGGCAGGCGGTCATGGCATTCACCTGAGCCTGCGCATCCGCACCGGTAATGGTCCGAATGTCAGTAGCCGTCGCCGACGCTATTGACAGTGCGATACCGGGAACAACTTGTTCCTGCTGAACCGTGGCCTGTGCGGTGCTGGTGGTCATCCCTGCCAGTAGCGCGATATACCGGAAAATGTGCGCGTGACTCACAGGGCGGCATCCTCCGTTTGCTGCCCCGGTACGTTATCGCTGACGGCTATCTCTTCTTCAAGATCAGCGGTAAACGCACTGTCTGCCACACCGAGGGTTATCCTTGTGATCACCGCGTTTGCCGCCATTTTCTGCAACAACAACAGAGACAGCGGCGGCAGCATCTCGCCATCGATTACCGATTCCAGCATGCGCGCGCCGTTCTCTGCGCGAGTGACGCGCTGCATAATTTCGTCCGTCACCTCCGGCGTAATCACCACTTCTGCGTTAAAACGGGAATGCAGCACGTTGTCGAGGCGCGCCAGCTTCCCGGCGATAATGGTGGCGAGCGTGTCGCGTGACAACGGCAGGTACGGCACCACTTCCATACGCGCCAGCAGCGCGGGTTTGAAGAAGTCGGCCAGTACCGGATACAGCGCATCGTGAAGGGCTTCCGGATTGTCGGCATGTTCAACAATCACCTGATAACCAAGGTTAGAAGTCAGAAAGAAGACAATATTTTTGCAGTCGATCAGGCGACCTTCGCCATCGGCCATCTCGCCTTTATCAAAGGCCTGATAGAACAGGTTGAGCACGTCCGGGTGGGCTTTTTCGACTTCATCCAGCAAAACAACGGAGTACGGTTTCTGCCGAATGGCCTCGGTCAGCACGCCGCCTTCGCCGTAGCCGACGTAACCTGGAGGGGAGCCAATCAGCCGTGAGATGGTATGCTTCTCCTGGAACTCCGACATATTGATGGTGGTAAGGTACTGACGTCCGCCGTAAAGGAGTTCCGCCAGTTGCAGCACGGTTTCGGTTTTGCCCACACCACTCGGGCCTGCCAGCAGGAATGCCCCCAGCGGACGGCCTGGACGACGCAGGTCGGCGCGCGCGGTCAGCAGGTGCTTGTGCAGATGCTTAATGGCTAAATCCTGGCCCTTGATGGTGTCGCCCAGCCACTGGGGCAGGTCGGTGATGATCGACATCTCATCCTGCGACAGGCGGTTGAGCGGTACGCCGGTCCATTCAGCAATCACCGCCGCAATCTGTTTTTTATCCACATGCGGGGAAACCAGTAGTTGCGCGTTGTGCAGGGCATTGAGTTCGGCGGTCAGTTGTGCCAGGCGTTCAGCCGGGGAAGCCTGTGGCCCTGCATCAGCGATATCGGTAACGTTTTCAACCTCTGTGGAAAGAGGTTCTGTCTCAGTTGCTGTTTCAGCCTCTGCCAGCAGAGCCTGGCGCAGCGCAATAATCTCCTGTACCAGCGACTGCTGCTGATGCCATGCCGCGTCCAGCGCCTGAAGCTCAGCCTGCGTCGTTTCATACTGCGCATGAACATCCCCCAGCCGTGCACTGTCCGTGCGCAGGCCGATACGGATTTCCCGCTCAAGCTGTCCGATCTCCGCCTCATGCTGGCGACACAATGTCATCAGTGCTGAAATCTGTTTCGGAGGGGAAGAGAGATTAATTGCCACGCGGGCGCAGGCGGTATCCAGTACGTCGATGGCTTTGTCCGGTAACTGCCGTCCGGAGAGATAACGCTCGCTTAACGTTGCCGCGGCCTGTAAGGCGTCGTCATCAATCAGCACGCCGTGGGATTGTTCGTACACCGCCGACAGGCCGCGCAGAATAATGGTGGCCTCAGCGGCGTTGGGTTCGCTGACCTTCACCAACTGGAAGCGGCGCGACAGCGCGGCATCTTTCTCAAAATATTTTTTGTACTCGCTCCAGGTGGTGGCGGCGATGGTTTTCAGCTCACCGCGCGCCAGCGCGGGCTTGAGCAGGTTGGAGATGTCCAGCCCGCCCTGCTGGTTGCCTGCGCCAATCAGCGTATGTGCCTCGTCAATAAACAGAATGATCGGTTTCGGCGACTGAATAACTTCTGCCATCAGTCCCTTGAAGCGCTTTTCAAATTCGCCTTTAACCGATGCCCCCGCCTGCAACGCGCCCAGGTCCAGCGTCATAATTTCACAATGACGCAGCTTATCGGGTACCTTGCCTGCCACAATGCGCAGCGCCAGCCCTTCGATTAAGGCACTCTTACCGACGCCCGCCTCGCCCACCACCACCGGGTTGTTTTTACGGCGGCGGCAGAGAATGTCGATCATCAGGTCGATTTCGTTATCACGGCACAGCACCGGATCGAGTTTGCCGTTGCGGGCGTCTTCGGTCATGTTTTTCGCGTAGCGCCCCAGCACGGAGTCCTCTGAATGCACCGCAGGTACGGATTTCTCCCCGTTTTGCATCACCGACTCCGCCGACTCTCGCGTCCAGTCGGCAAAATCCTGGCGCAACCGGTCACGGTTGATCCCTGTCAGCAGGCGGGCGGCGGCGGGTGGGATATAACGGTGTGCCGACTGCAACAGTGCCAGCAGCAGCGTGCCGCCGCGCAGTTCGGTCTGCTGCATCTCGGCGGAGGCCAGCAGCCAGCCGTCACGCAACCATTCAATCAGCAGCGGTGAGAAAACCGGGTAGCTGTCGGCATGGCGCGTGGTGGCATAATGTTCCACGGTCAGCGCCTGACCCAGTTCTTCCGTGCCAATCTCCGCTTTTTGGGTAATGACGCGCAGATCGCAGCGAGGAATAGCCAGCATCTGTATCATTACATGACTGACGGTAATTTCAGTGGCCTGCAGACTCATGCAGACCGTGGCAGCCATCTCCAGCGCCTGGCGGGACAACGGGTTCAGTCGTTTTACCAGCGTGGAAACATCAATCTGGATCATGGAAGGTATCCTTACCTGGCAAGCAGCCGGTTTAACTGGTGAAGAATATCCTGAGTCTGGTCGTCCAGACGCAGCAGGTAAAACAGATAAAGCGCCGCTAATACGGCAACACTGCTGAGCAGGACATGCTTAACCGTGAGTCGTTTAATCAACTGGTAGTGTCCGCCCTGTATTTTTTTATTCTGGTGCAACAACGGAAAAGGTGAGTCACCGCGAAGCCGATGCAGGACGTGATAAAGGCGATGGTAAATCTGCTCAAACTCACCCTGCTCGTGGACGGCTACCTTGTAGCGCCCGCGAAAACCGAGTGAAAAACAGAGATACAAAAACTCCAGCAGGTCCTGGTAACGCGCGGGTTCACGCATCAGGCGCTCCAGCAGGATAAACACCTTCTCACCGCCCCAGGCTTCGTTGTGGAAATGGACCAACAGTGACTGTTTGATCCACTCGTTTTTATTCGACCAACCGTTACCCAGCGCCGCTTCGTCAATAAAGGTGCAGAGGATGTAGCGAAACGAGACGATAACGCCGGGTTCATAACCCTGCTCCTGGAGCAACTGCTCTACTGCCTGCACGTCCGTCACCACCTGCGTGAACAAGTGCTCCGGCATAGTATTACCGCTCATGCTGGTCAAGCGCATCACCATCCCCAGCAACGGCGTGGCGGCATCGATCATCGCATTGAGGCTGTTACCACGAAGCCGCAGTTTATATTGGCGGCAAGTGATGTCCTCATCGCTGCCATCCGGCGAAAAAACCATCTGTTCATTCATAAAATCAGCCTCTTATTGCCCACAGCTGCATATCCAGTTCCGGGAACGTGCCGGAGATATGCATTGCCAGCGCCCCTGCCGTTACCACGTCCTGCCAGGCGGAACCGCTTTTTTCCAGCTCGAAATAGACATAACCATCGTGGTACGGCAACTGGCGCGGCGCGGCAGGCAACGCGCGTAGCGGGATACCCGGCACCTGAACGCTGACCATATTGCGGATTTTGTCGGTGGCGGCAATTTTCGACTGCTGGGTGAACTGGAGGATCAGCTGCGTGTGCGGCATCCGGGCACGGACCGCCAGTACAAACACGCCAGACTGCAATAATCCCGGATCGTTGACCGTCGCCAGATACACCCCTTCGGTAAAAATGAGTGGCAGATTCTGCGCCCTCGGCTGCAGGACGATATTGAGCGCCCGGCGTAGTTCGGGGATCACTGTTTTAAAGGACTGCGTGAGATCACGGTGATCGTAGGGTTCGACTGCACACGGCTGGCGGCTGTTTTCGGTGAAGGTCATCAGTTCGCCCAGCAGACGCACCAGATCCAGATAGAACGTCTCCGGATGCAGGGTATGCAGATGCGCACGGTGAGTGAAGTGCATCTGGCTGCGGTTGAGCATCTGCAGCATCATAAACTCGGCCACGTCGGCAATGCCGCTCTGCTCCGGCGAGCCGATGCGTTTTGCCAGATCGGCGGCGCGGGTAGCGATCATCCCCTGCACGTCGCCGACAAAACGGTTCAGCACCGGGCTGACGCGCACTGACTGGCAGGCCGGGATAAACGCCTCATCCAGCACCAGACCGCCGCCGGCCCGGAAACTGCGAATGCGGCACAGCGGCAGCACCACCATCGCGCTGAGATCTTCTGCGCCACTGACAATGCGGAACATCAGTTGCCCCAGCGACAGCGGCTGGACGTCACCGTTTTCCGTATGCACGTCATAGACATCTCTATAACTCAGACAGTAACGTTCCGAACTCTGCCCGGCGCGGCGCACGCCCTGGATTTCACTGATATTATGACCACTGACCGGCAGCGCCAGATAAATGTCGTGGCTTTCCGGCGTTGTCAGGTCTCCAGGCTGAAACGGTAACGGCAGTAAATCCTGGTCAGGGATGCGGAATACCGTGCCATCCGGCAGACAGCCCGCGGCCTTGTCAATCATCACCTTGCCCTGTGCCAGCAGTTCGGTATTCAGCGACAGTTCGGTAAAACCCCAGGCAAAGTCCGTCTGTGCGTCCAGCCGTTCATGCAGCAGATAATCGGTATGACGCTGCTGCTGCTGAAAATGCTGAGGCAGCGCAAACAGGCCCTCCTGCCAGAGCACGCGGTTATTGGTGGTTGCCATCGTCAGTTGTCCTCGGTTTTCATTTCAATACTGTTCTGCCGGAGATGTGCCAGCAGGCGATAGTGGTGACCAGTGCTCTCTACCGGTACGATTTGTTTCCACTCACTGGCCTGGTCGTCGGAGAAATAGGCGACAATGCCGATAAACTGCGTTTTGCTGTCCAGCGTCGCGTCAGGCAACGTTTTGAGCGTATCGGGCAGCAGGGTAAGATCCTGATGGTCGATATAGTTTTTTCCCAGCGCCTCCGGCAATGGTGTGGATGCCACCAGGTCATAATCCGCGCCCGCAAGTTTTGAATCGTCGCTAAGATATATCAGTTGAACATCTACCGGCGTGGCTTCCCCCTCCGCGTTCATATTGGCATCCGGTTCAGTCAGCAGCGTGAGCGTCACCGTGGAGGACTGCTGCCTCAGGTCTCCCACCGGTATATCGGGATTGGCGATAACCTGACCGATTTTTTTGCTCATCTCACAACCGCTTAACGCCCCGGCTATCGCCATCAGCAGAAGAACGAACGCAAACCTGCCTCTCATCATGCTTCCGGTTCCCGCTGCTTTTCACGCAGCACGCGGTCGTAGACCTGGGCATACACCTCATTAAACAGCATGGCGAAACCCTGCTGGCGGTCAGACGCCAGTTCGTCGTAATAATGACGGTACATCTGCCAGGCATCGGCATCGTCCAGCGCCCGGCGCAATTCATGGCTACGTCGGTACTGAACAAAGCGCTTCAGCAGGCTTTGTGGTGAGAAGGCATCGAGCATCACCCGCAGCGCTTCGGCAATCGCGGTCCGGTTGGCTTCTTCGTGATGGCGAATGTTGCGCAGGCTCTCGCGGATCGCCGCCGGGGCCGCCAGATGTACCGGGCTTTTGCCTTCGGCAAACATCACCTCCAGCGCTGTGGCGTAGTCCAGATTCAGACGCAACGGGTTATCCTCCAGCGGTCGAAGATGTTTATCTGACAGGCTGTTCTGGCTGTGCTGCAAATCAAGCAGCCCCTGAATGGCCGCTTGTAACGCGCGTCCGGTCTCTTCCAGAAAGGCATCCGCATCCTGCGAGTTGCTGACGCTGAGCGAACTACCCAGCCCTCGCAGCAACGGCGTCACCGCCAGATGCCTTGGCGACGTCTCAGCTGGAGAAAGCGCCTCGCCACGCGGTTCGGCATACACAGGCGGCAGGTCCATAAACGGCGTATCGATGCCGCCATCTGCTCTCAAATCGGACAACGGCACGGTCGGTTGCCCGTAAGCGCCTGTTGCCGACGTGGTCAGGCTTTCACTCTGCAAAATTTGCAACGGATCGGTAGAGAAGGCGTTCGCCACGGTCGCCGTCAGCTGATGGCGGTGCGACAGCCCCGGGTAATCCGGCTGACCCTCGGTGGACATCAGTGTTTCCGTCAGGCTGTCGCGGTGACTAATAATGCTTTCTGGCGCGGCCATCTGTTCGTCATAGCTGATGCGACGCCCCTCATGCAAAAAGGCTTTCAGCGCCAGCGCACCAATGCTGATTTCATCGCCCTGCCGCAGGCGCACCAGCCCGGTAGCCGTGCCTACCGGCGCAAGGTTAATCATCACGCCGGGCATCAGGCTGCGCAGACAGAATGCGCCGTCATGCAGAACTATCTGACAGGCGCGACCCGCAACCGCGCCAGCCCTGTCCTGCACCGGCCAGTGGCACGAGGAAGCATGACCAATATCTCCGCCGTCAGCAGAAAACTGACATTTCGCGGCGCGCCCGCTTTCCAGTTCATTGCTGTTCATTACCTGCAACGTCAGCGATAATCCGGAAGACGGCGTTTTTTCCTCAGCCATTTGCGGCTCCATAAAATTAATCCCTGATGTGGAGAGTGATGGATGGCGGCATTTTCGGCTCGCCGATAAAAGCAGTACGCCCGATGCAGGCGCGGCAGCGGTCGCCCAGCTTCATGCCCTGTGCCTGCGCCGGGGCCAGATCCAGACGTAAATCCCAGGCAAACTGATCGCGCAGTAAAAAGGCGATAAACAGAGTCAGCGCCGCATGCTCCTCGCCGCCAGGCAAAAACGACAGATACCGGGACATGGACAGGCTGCCGATCCGCAGCAGGAATTTGCCGCTGCGGTCCGGTACGTGGGCACCGAGAGTAAAATTGACGCCGATCACCGAGCGTCCAGGAACATATCCGGCGGTATTATTTTTCGGGTTACGCCGGCCCACCCGGTTTTGTTCGCCAGGCTCAATCACCACCCGACGCAACTGCCAGCTTTCAAGGGTGACATCCGGCAAATCAAAACAGTGTGAAACCAGGTCACAAACCACCTCCGGCGCACGGCCCGGCGCAGCCAGCACACCTGCATAAGCCAGCATCTTGCTGTGGTTAATGGCGAGTTTATCGCGCAGGCCCTGACTGCCCAGCCCGACCAGCGCGAACATGCGCTGCGAAAAGCTGTCCGTACCACCGTTACGAAAGCAGATGTAATAGCGGTATTTTCGCCAGGCGTGATACACAAATTGCGTCCAGCGGTGGCTGAACAGATCGAGAAATTCTCTCAGCCCTTCTTCATTCTGCGCCGACTCCCGCGCCATCCGGTCCAGGTAGTAACCGGGCAACGGCGACTGGCTGCCGGAAAAGCCAAGAAATTTCGTGGTCAGTGTAAACTGCCCGCGGTCGTCACGCGTGAGCGAGGTCAGATCGCTGCCGGGGAATGCAATGCTGGCATCGGATTTGAACAGTACCACCTCCTGTTCCGGCTCCGTGCGCAGTGAGGGCTCACAGCCTGCCTCGCCGTAACGTCGGTATAGCGACTCCAGCAGGACATAAAAACTGGTATCGCGAACATCCACCAGAAAATCTACATCAGGGCGTGCTGGCCTTTGTTCTGCCATTCCCAGGCCTCCTGACTTTCCGTGTTGATAATTTTCAGATGGTGAAACGAATTGATGCTGGCGTAGAGCGCAAAGAAATGCGTCAGCACATTACCGAGCTGGTAGATTTCGCCAACACAGACAAACGGTGACGGGTTGATCCACAGCGTGGTGGCCAGCCCTCTTACCGCTACGCCCTTAAACAGCCGATCCACCGGCTTAGTTTCCATCCTCTCAATAGCATCCAGCTTCTGCTGTGACAGGCGGGCCTGCTGTGGATGCTGGACGCCCGGTAAATCAAAGGTGCGCAGGATCTGTACCAGCGCCTCCCTATCCAGTAGAGAAAGGTAGTTCAGGTTCATACAGGAAATCAGCGACCACTGCATATCGCCGTCGATGACCGGAAAGAGCGGGCGCGTCGGGCGGGTGACGTTTCTGAAACTGGCGACTGCCGGGTTTTTGCCCACCGCCACGCAGATATCGCCGGTGTGCAACTGCACGGGCAGCATCCGGTTCGTACAGACCAGCGACACGCTGAGCGCCTCGCCGCTCAGGTGCGCGGGATCGGGCAGACTGCCGTCAGCACGCACAAACGCGATACTGTGTTCCAGCCCGCGATGAAACAGCGAGGTTTTGGTCCGGTGATGCCAGTAGACCACCTCGCGCTGCTGACTGTATTCCATCTGGTGGTTAAAACTTTCGAACTCCGGCCAGAGACGCGACGGGCGGGTCACTCCGGCGACCTCACCGGAAGCGGAGACCTTGCTGGACACCGACTTCACGCGGAAAATATCGTAAGCATCCGGATGCTGATGGCTGGCCCGTAGCGGATACTGCGGCGCACTGCCGTCTGGCGCGATGGGTTCGGCCTGATGGACAAACAGATTCACCACCGGCGTACAGAACAGATGCAGCGATGACGTACGGAGCTTTACATCCACCGGCAACGGCTGGTTAAAGTGCAGACGTAGCGTAAATGCCCCACCGTGAAACCCCTCCGGCAGCGGCACGGCATCGCGCAGATGAAAGAAGAAAAAGCTCTCCGGGTAACAGAAATATTCCTGGAGTACGCGATATCCGTTATGAACGTTTTTCGGCCACGGCAGCAGCGCATCCTCCCGCTCAAACCCTGTGGCATCCAGCCATAAATCAGGCATGGGAACACGTCGGTCCCCGATAATCAGTTCAGCATCCATCAGACGCACACTGAACCACAGGTAAAGCTGGTAACGGGTATAGTCATCTTCATTACCCAGCCAGAAATTGATTTTATTTAAATCCAGCGCCCATGAAGACACACCGTTTTCGGCAAAAAAATCAATATCAATAATGCCCTCTTCGAGACTACTGGCATTACGCACATCCTGTATCTGTAAAGGCTGTAACCAGATATCGCGAGCCAAGGTAAAATGACAGGGAGGCGGTTGTGTCCGGTCATCGTCGCCCAACACCTTCCGGCCTGATGAAGCGACACGAACAACACCTGAACTGACCAGTTCATCACGCAGAACCTTCACCGGCGCCTTGATATTACCTTCAGGCTGATACTCAATCACCGACATCGAGGGGACCGGACGCAGATAGTTGGGCCACAACATGCGGATGATCCCGTTTGTGAACTCCGGGAACGCGTCCTCCAGCTTCTGCCGCACCCCGCCGGAAAGAAACGCTGACGCCTCCATCAGACGCTCCACGTCCGGATCGCCCTCTTTCTCGGTCAGAAAACGGGACAGATAGGGTTTATCTCGCGCCAGCAACTTACCCAGTTGTCGCAGGTAGTCCAGCTCTTCGCGGTAGTAGCGTTCTTCAAAAGCCATCAGTGGTACTCCACCCGGTAGCGCTGGCGGTTATCCAGCAGAATGTCAAACTCCAGAACGTCCCTGGCGTCGTGAAAACTGACCTGCGCCAGAATGTGAAAACGCAGCATCAGCGGCTTATAGCTGTCGGGTGACGCCACCGTTACCGTCACCCCGGAAATGCGTGGCTCATAGCGACGGATGCAGTCGTGAATGCCTCTTGCAATCTCTTCCCTGAAATTGCCCAGGGCGAACGTGTTGTCATTTAAATCAGCAATGCCCAGCTCCGGAGAGCCGGCGCAACTGCCGGTGCGGATATTGAGGATGCTGTACAGGTTTTGGCTGATGGAATGCAGCAGATTAATACCGGGTCCACGCTCACGTTTAGGAACCGCCGCTTCGCCAATACGGTCAAACAGACTGCCCGCTTTATCAATATCCCGCTTCATCATGGTGCTTAATCTCGGTCCAGACGCCCGACCAGCGAGAGATCGAAGCTGGCGCCCATATATTTGAAATGCGGACGGACTGACAACGACACCTGGTACCAGCCCGGTTCGCCTTCCACATCCAGTACCTCAATTTTTGCCTGGCGCAGCGGCTTACGGCTGCGAACATCAGCGGGTGGGTTTTCCTGGTCAGCCACATACTGGCGGATCCACGTATTCAGTTCACGCTCCAGATCGCCACGCTCTTTCCAGGAGCCAATCTGCTCGCGCTGCAGCACCTTGATGTAGTGTGCCAGACGACTGATAACAAACAGATAAGGTAACTGAGTTCCCAGCTTGTAGTTGGTCCCGGCTTCCTTGCCTTCCGGCGTATTCGGGAAGATTTTCGGTTTCTGTACCGAGTTTGCCGAAAAGAACGCGGCGTTATCAGACCCCTTACGCATAGTCAGGGTAATGAATCCTTCTTCCGCCAGTTCAAACTCACGGCGGTCAGTGATCAGCACTTCAGTCGGAATTTTGGCCTGCAATTGCCCCATAGATTCATACAGATGGACCGGCAGATCTTTCACCGAGCCGCCATTCTGCGGACCGATGATATTCGGGCACCAGCGGTACTTCGCAAAGCTGTCCGCCATGTTGGCCGCCAGAAGAAAAGCGGTGTTGCCCCACAAATAGTCGTCATGGCGGCGGCTGACATTCTCACGATAGTTGAAGCTTTTCACCGGGTTGTCTCCCGGCGCATACGGCTGGCGTAACAGGAAGCGCGGTGAAGTCAGCCCCAGATAGCGGGAATCCTCCGACTCACGCAGGGCGCGCCACTTGGCGTAGGCCGGACCTTCAAAGATAGCACCAATATCTTTAATGCCCGGCAGCTCGGTCCACGACTCCAGCCCCAGAAATTCCGGAGCCACAGAGGAAATAAACGGTGAATGGGCCATCGCGGAAACCGCGCTGACGTATTTCAGTAATTTGAGGTCCGCTGCATTGTTTTTAAATGCGTAGTTACCGATAACCGCCGCAACCGGCTCGCCGCCAAACTGCCCGTAACCGCTGGAGTAGACATGTTTATAAAAGCCGGACTGGGTGATTTCCGGTGCGAATTCGAAATTATCCAGCAGCTCTTCTTTGGTAGCGTGCAGCAGATAAATTTTGATGTTTTCGCGTGGGTCTGTGCGCTCAACAAGCAATTTGAGGGAACGCAACAGCGCTTCCAGCTCCTGAATTGCCGGATCGTGGAGGATGAGATCCATCTGGCGACCTGTGCGAACGTCAATATCGGCAATCATGGCGTTCACCGCCAGAATATCGACGGACTCGGCTTCATTCTGCAACAGGGCGGAGATAAACGCCGTCACGCCCTGGCGGGCAATGTCATAGCTTTCGGACTCTGGCTGAAAGCGGCTCTGCGCCATGATGTCATCCAGCAGAGATGATGAGCCTGTGGGAGAAGCGGAATCGGGGGCTTCCTGCAATGCAATATCTGACATAGTGAAATCCTTGTACACGTTATTTGCCACTGGCGAGACCCAGTTCCTGAATCAGTTGTTCGCGGGTTTCTTCATTATCCAGCAGCGCCTGTAGCTGGGCGCGGAACGCAGGGATATTACCCATCGGCCCTTTCAGGGCGACCAGAGCTTCACGCAATTCGAGCATTTTTTTCAGCTCCGGTACCTGGGCGGCAATGTTATCCGGCGAGAGATCCGCCATTGATTTCACCTTCAGGCTGACATCCATACGGGCACCCGACACACTGCTAAGTACCGATGGCACGGAAACATTACGTTCAATGCCCGACTGCGCCAGTACGGCGTTAAAGGTGTTTTTATCGATAGCCACGGGCTGGCGTTCATCCAGCGGAGTGTCGTCCGGTTTACCTTTTAAATCGCCGGTGACCAGCAGACTGAGTGGTAATTCCACCTCAGCAGCCTGGCCATTTACTTTCGATATATAACGAACATTAATGCGTTCTTTGGGAGCAATACTCCCATCATTATGATTACTCATGAATAATATTCCATAAAACTATGACTAATGTTCAATTCAGCCAACAGAATCTGAATCAACCACAAAAATAACCGTTCAAAACCAAAATTGAAATTCACCATGACAAAAATACCAACCGAGTTATACAATACTCTTAGAGGATAATTTTAAAACTACTTTTAGTTAACTCGTCAAGTAATATCATATGATGTGACGAATAACGCAAAACCTCATAGTTTATCTATGATACAGGTATAAATAGTGAAAAAGACGACAAAAAAAATCCATTTCAATAGATTGTTTTTAAAGACTTTCACATTAAATTCACGAACATCAAAAGAATAATGAATATAAATAGGAAAATCATAACGAAGATAAATATAAATTCCACCAAATTAAAAACAAGACAACAAAATCGGATAAAACAATATTTATTCATGATTAGCAATTGGAGCAAAAAAAATCACCCACATTCAAAACGACAACTATAAAAATTAATTTTAATGAATCTGATAAACGGCTACCCCCGCTTTAAGATAACCATAAAAGCATTCTTTTTATGAATACTTTTATGCTTACCGTAAATGGTAGTTTCGCTAATGAAAATTGGCGTGAAATATGAAATAACACAAAGGAGTTAAGGAAATGCCAACACCGTGTTACATCTCAATTAAGGGACAAACTCAGGGACTGATCACCGATCGTGCTTTTACCGCCGAATCTGTCGGAAATATTTACGTTCAGGGCCATGAAAACGAAATGCTGGTGCAGGAATTCAGCCACAACGTCACCGTTCCGACCGACCCGCAGTCCGGCCAGCCATCAGGCCAGCGTGCGCACAAGCCGTTTATCTTCACCGTGGCGCTGAACAAAGCGGTTCCGCTGCTGTACAACGCGCTGGCCTCCGGCGAAATGCTGCCGACCACCGAGCTGCATTGGTACCGCACCTCGGTTGAAGGCAAACAGGAGCACTTCTTCACCACCCGCCTGACCGACTCCACCATCGTGGATATTGACTGTCATATGCCGCACTGCCAGGACGAGGGTAAACGAGAGTTCACTCAGTTGGTTAAAGTCTCTCTGGCTTACCGCAAAATTGAGTGGGAGCACGTCTCCGCAGGCACCTCCGGCGCAGACGACTGGCGCGCACCGCTGGAAGCATAAGCAAAAAATGGCAGCATTCTGCCGAAAGGCAGGGTGCTGTTTTTGAAAGGACAGGTCATAAAAAGTCATGTCAGTACAGGGTTATGTTTTTGCATACGGGAGATGGCAGATGCCGGAAACTTCGGCGGTAGCATGCCTGAAAATGCGTGTGGCACGTGCCATTACGGCAAGAATGTCTGACTGTGGCTCTGTTTTTCTGCCAACAATACCGGGAGTAAGTTTATGTCACAGCAGGGTCTGCGTTTTACGCTCGACGTGGACGGGTTACTGGCGATGAGCACCGCCGTGGTGAGATTCACCCTCTGTCAGAACCTCTCCACGCCTTTTACGCTCAGCGTTGATATCGCCAGCGGTCTCCCCGACCTCACCGCTGAGGATTTTCTCGAGAAGAACGCCACCCTCACCGTCTGGCAGGGAAACGTTGTCCAGCGCCGCCTCAGCGGTATCGTCACCGGCGTGGAACTCGGCGAGAACAACGACTGGCAGATGAATTACCACCTGACTCTTTCGCCCCCGCTCTGGCGGGCCGGACTGCGCCGGAATTTCCGCATCTTTCAGCAGCAGGATATCCGGGCCATCACGTCCACATTGCTGGACGAAAACGGCATCACCGACTGGGTGCCTTCCTTTTATGAAGCCCATCCTGCCCGTGAGTTCTGCGTACAGTATGGCGAAAGCGACCTCGCCTTTCTCTCCCGCCTGTGGGCTGAGGAAGGCATTTTCTATTTTGACTGGTGCTCGCCGGCCGGGACCGACCAGAAACTGGTGCTCTGTGATGATGTGGCCGGTGTCTCCACGCTCGGCTCCCTGCCCTTTAACCCCCACCCCCGGAGCGAGGTCTCGACCGCATGCGTCAGTGAGTTCAGCTACCGGGCGCAGGTTCGCCCCACCTCCGTCGAA
>CABDWT010000014.1 GCA_901456055.1 Phytobacter ursingii | reverse complement strand
AACTGATTATCAGGGTTGGCTGACTGCGCCGCGTCACGGGCGACCTCTGCGGCTGTTTTTGCTGTCAAGGCGTCGGCTTTTGCCTGCTGCGCTGTGGTGTTTGCTGTGGTGGCAGCACTGGCGGCAGTACTGGCTGCCTGCGCATCGATTTGCACCTGCGACGCTTTCGTATCAATGTCAGTACGGTCAGCGGCCACCTGTTGAGCATCCGCGTGAATTTGTGTTGCCAGCGTCTGAATCAAGTCGGGATCTATACTGTTCAGCAGATCGACAATCTTTCTCCAGCTCGGGCCACTAAACGTTGAGCCGTCGGGCAAAACCACCGTGATATCGCCGCTGTTGCTGAACACCGCCTGCCAGTTCTGCTTGTCGTAGTTCTGTCCACGCAGCGCCTCTGTTGTCTGAGCCACCAGCGCGGCGGTTATCTGGTTTTGTGTTGCACGAGGAACCACAGACCAGGCCAGTCCTGATTGCGCTGGTCCCTTATATTTACTGGGCAGTGTCAGTTGCGTATCGCTGTCAACCGACTGAACAGGCAGCGTATAGGTAATGCCGCCGACAGTGACAACAAGGAAATCGCCTGCTATAAGTTCGGTTGTAAATGCTGTGCCGCTTCCGGTAACGACGGCTGAATTGTTCGTTAGAGTTAACGTTCCTGCTGACATAAATAAAATATCCCCATGCAGAGCATATTAGTAAAAATTCGGTATTATGGGTATTAACTGAGACAAGACGCCATCCTGATTATTAAAGGAATATG
Organism: Phytobacter ursingii; assembly: GCA_901456055.1. GTDB lineage: Bacteria > Pseudomonadota > Gammaproteobacteria > Enterobacterales > Enterobacteriaceae > Phytobacter > Phytobacter ursingii. The sequence continues at coordinate 10,830 of CABDWT010000014.1, read as the reverse complement.
TCGTGTAGTTTTGCCCCCAATAACTTCCCCGCGCTACCATGACATTTCCACCCGACATCCTGAGCCCTTTTCTCCTTGTCATATAATAACCCTTGCCATTACCGGAGTTAGAATACCAGCCATTAGTCGATATCATAATCATTCCATTAACCGCCTGAAATGATTCGGAAGGAGAGTAAAAGCCTTGAATAATGAACGGCTTTGAAGACGTTGAAAATGTGCACTCACCAGCCGCATTAAAATAATTTAATCCCGGTCCGGGTTGAGGTCTGACATTTGCGAATACAGCAACCCTGACAGTGACAGTGCCATCACCAGGATCACCAATTGCAGAGTCATTATATTTTTTGCAATATAACGTGTTGCCATAACGCTCAAGAACAACGCCAGAATTATCCCAGGAGGCAAAAATGACGCCGTTTGATGGTATCGTCCAGGCTCCCGTAAAAGTTATCGTATTATAATAAATACAACTACCTATTGTCGTTCCTGTAGGTATGATTGTGAAGTCTGTAGAGTCAGCAATCAACAGCCCAGTATTTGATGACTGACTGGCTGCGGCAATCTTCCATATTTGACCGGCCATGACCACTTCGCTGTTATTCTGCTGAACATTACTTGAACCCTGCACACACCAGATTTGATTCCCGGATGTCTGAATGCTTTTGATAAAATTAACATGCAGAATGGCTCCGGCAAAATACATACTGACCGGATCGTTAATCATCCAGATAAACTGATCACCAGCAGAAATGCCTCCGGGAATAGTAAACCTGCCCGCCGCCGCTGAAACATCTGCCACATAAATTGCTGCACGCATGCCTGCAGTAATTACCATCGGGCGGCCATCATTTAAATCAATAAGCAATCCTGTAGGCATGTTTTAAAAAGCTCCAAGAACAATTCGCCCACCGTTTGCAAGATTAACGGTCACGCCGTTGGCGTTAATTAATACGCCAGAGTTTCCGGTGAATGAAAATTGTCCATTTGTTGCAATTAAAGTCCCACGAACCGTGACACCATTAAAGACGGCGTAACCTGATTTGTTGATATGCCAGCCAACATTTCCGGTCCCGTCCCATGTATTTGACTGGATATAGTTACCGATTTTCAGGTTGCCCACAGAACCATCCTGAATAAAGGCGTCGCTGATAAACACCTGACCGTTGACCACGGCAAACGGTGAATATTGCGTGTCGCCGCTTCCGCTCATTAGTACGAACTGATTTGCGTTGAATCCCACACGGGTAACTATCGGTTGTCCAGGCTGCGCCAATACGGCGATCGACATCCCGGCGCTGTAGAAGACGCCATTAATGCGAATACCGGCTTTCAGCGTATGAATTGCCGTGGCACTGTCTGCGTCAACCGTCGCCGTAAGTTTGTCCTCCAGCGTGGCGGTTACATCTTCTATTTGTGCCTGCACGGTTGTCGACATTTCAGCCATTGCCTTATCGACTTCGGCAATAGTGGTTTTCACTATCAGTATGTCGGCACGCACTTCGCCGTACTGCGCCCACTGATGATCAACTGTGGCGGCGGTAGCCAGAGCGTTTTGCAGGGCCGCTTCCAGATTAGTATCAATGTCACTGGACAGGCGCTCGCCGTCAGCCGCCGACAGGAAGTCTTTTGCAATATCGCCAAGATAGTCATCGGCATTATCGTTAGACAAGCCTCTGACCCAGTCCGTATAGCCAGACTGGTTACCGGTTTTATCCACCAGCTGCGCGCGGTACCAGAACTCCTGACCTGCCCGCAGGCCCAGCTGCGTATATTCTGACGACGGGTACGGCACATCTGCGAGCAACAGCGGATCGGAGAAATCACTGTTGGCGGTGTACTGAATTTCCGTTTTCAGCGTGTCAGCAGTATTCGCCGGAAAACCCCAGTTCAGACGGATCCCCCAGTTAATCCCGGTCGCGATAAGGCCAACTGGTTTCGGCGGATTTCCCACTTTCCCGGTCAGTGTCGTTTCAGTGGAATAACTCCAGCCAGAGGAAATTTCGGCAGCGTTAATCGCCCGCACGCGTACCAGATAACGCCCGGTGTAAATGGCCGGCACCTCAAAAGAAGTCGTAGAGCTGCGAGGCACATTCACCCAGTCGCCATCGTTGCGCCGCCACTGTGCTTCGTAAGAGATTGCATTTGGTGCCTGGTCCCAGCTGGCCCGCATCGTCTCCAGACTGATCCCCTGGTTAATAACGGAGTAGCTGGAAATAACGATATTCCCCGGCACGGATTGATTACCGGGAGGGATCACACTCACAGGCCTGCTGTCGATAATCGCGCCAGTATCAATACGTGCGTATTTATCCGGGTCGTGCGCAGCGCCCGTAATTGTGAAGGTGCCATCATCATTTTCCGATACGCTGACGACGCGGTACTGCTGGGCATAAAGCGTATTCGATTCAACCACCCACACAGCCTGCGCCTCTGGCGTAGCGGTGAATGCCGTCGAAACAGTGACTTTATTGCCACTGACAGCCTGAATGGTGCGGCTCTGTGATGCCCCGGTGGGCAGGTTCACCATGATGCGATCACCCGCCTCAGCATCCGGTACGCGGTCGAGCGTTAATACTCTGCCGCTTACAGAACTGATGCGGCCGCCCGTGATTTTCCCGGATAAATCACGATCGCTCACCGCAATGATGTAACCCGGCTGCGGGATATTCCCGTCGAGACCGACAGAGAATGTGACCACGCGGTCTTTGTTGTTGGTCAGAATCCCCCAGCGGCCTTTACGGTTCGCCTCTGACTGGCGGGTGCAGCCGATAGCCGTCAGTTCAAGCTGGTTATAGCCAAAGCGGCGCACCAGATCCTGTTCAAAAACGGGTTCCATTGCGTCGGCATAGCTGTTCGCCGGATCGGAGTAGGAAACCAGTGCAGTGGTATAACGGGTTTTAGACGTGCTGCTGCTGTACGTGAATTTCCCGTCGATAATGTTGGCGTTGGTGTAGCTGTAATCAACATCACGCGGCATATCAGCCAGGGCAACAATCTGATTGCCGCCCCAGTACGTCATGCCCCGGAAAATGGCCGCAAAGTCACGCATGACGGTATACGCATCATTACGATCCTGCACGTAGACGTTGCATGTGTAACGCGGTTCGGTGCCGCTGCCGCCCTTGCCGTCAGGCACGGGTGCGTCGCAGTACTGTGCAACCTGGTAGAGCGCCCATTTATCGATGTTCGCCGCCGTCAGTCTGTCGCCCAGGCCAAAACGATCAGTTACCACCAGGTCGTAAAAAATCCAGGCCGGGTTATCAGTCCAGGCCCACTTAAACGCCCCTGACCATGTCCCGCTATATGAGCGTGTTACAGGATCATAACTATCTGGTACGCGAATAACGCGGCCACGCGGTTCACAGGAAATCTGCGGAATTGAGCCGTTAAACTGGCTGGAATCAAACTCAATATACAGCAGTGCGGTATTCGGGTAACGCAATTTGGCGTCAATCACCTCCGTATAGCTCTGCAGTGTCAGCGTGTCACCGATTTTTGCGCTGTTCGCATCTGCCGTGAGTTTCCGAAGACGAACCGTCCACGTTGTGGCACCGACTGGCAAATTGATGCGATGGCTGCGCTCGTAACCGCTGGTCGTTTTCCCGCTGACGGAGGTATTGATTACCGCCTGGAACGCACCGCCGTTTGTCTGCAGATCAATGGCGTAGTTGATGCTGTAACCTACCAGATCACCGTCGTCTTCCTGTTTAAAAATCGACGGCCATTTAAGGCGCAGGCGAACTGCCGAAAGCTGGGTATTGGTAAACGTTCGGGTCCACGCAGTTGTGCTGGAAACAGTAATGCCACCTGCGCTGATTTCGTTTTCGCTGCCCGGCATCCCCTGAATATAGGGCTGCGCCTGTGTGCCCGCACGAAACTCCCAGGTTACACCGCTGAAATTTGATGAACCGTCAGCATTCAACAGCGGTGTACCGTCCAGAAAAATAGACTGTCCGGTGAGGCCGCCGGAAAATTCACCTTCACCCAGCGCCAGCAATATTTTTGCTTTCGCGACCGACTGGAGATCGTCAGGCTGTTCTGTCGGCGTACGGGAACTGGAGCTGCCACCTTTGCGCCCCTGAATCTTTTTAGCCATATTGCGCCCATAAAAAAACCTCCCGAAGGAGGTTGTTAAATTGAGGTGTTTTATTGCTGGTCTTCAACGTAAATTCCGGCAGAAATAATCGCCCCACCAATTCGCCGCTTTCCATAAAGGAGCGGTACTGGATACCCCTGAGCGGCAGTGTTCGTTACGCTCCCAAAGGCATAAGACGGCTTATTATCGGCGTCCTGTTTGCTTGCGAGACCGGGGGGTTGCGGGGATAACATCTGAATGACGCCGCCAGCCATCATCCCAATACCACTGGTCATAAGTCCTGCGGCAAGTGGGGATGCCGTTCCTCCGGACATGTACGTCATAACCGCCCCAACTGCAACTAACACAGCGCCCAGAATTGTCTGAAGAATACCTCCGCGCTTACTGCCCATGACAATCGGTACAATGCGGATAACTTCTCCGGCAACAGGAAATCCCAGATCATCCATTCCGATATTTTTTTTACCTTTGAATACCGCATAGGTAAGCCCGCGACGCTGACTGGAAATCATAAACTTCTCAAAACCAGGAATGGTGGCCGCAAGAGCGCGAGTCGCTTCGTGAGTGGTGCTTATTAAGCGATTATGAACTTTACCGAAGGTTTTACCTAAAATGCCGCCGAGTTCGATTTGAATCATAGTTTCATGCATTTTTTCCTCCAATATAAAAAGCCCACCTAAGTGGGCGAGAAAAGAGAAAATAATCAAATTAATTAACTATGCATTTCTGGGTCGCGCCAAGAAATAATAAAGCATATCAGAAAACTCATTAGAATAATTGTCAGGCATGTTTTCTTTAATGTTTTGAATCTCATTGAAATTAGCTTTAAGGATATTATCAGCGGATTGCCCAGGCATTTTTTCAATCAATTCATCAGCAAACCTCTTAATATCAAGCTTATTTAAAGTAAGTACATTATTTTCATACCAGAGAAATTTATATGCCTCATTACTTTCTGGATTTTGTTGAACAGCATTAGCAATGATGTCTCTGCCACAATGTTTGCATACCTTAGCAGCCGCCAGTATTTTTTCAGCACAAAAAGGACAACTGATTTCATTTCGTGAGGAATTTTGCGACTTACCAAAAATTACAGCTAAAATCCCACCAAGAAAACAAACAGATCCAAATAAAAGATAGTTTTGTTGATCCCTCATCAAGCCTAAGTTATTTACCCTCTGACCATAGGTTGTAGTTACGGAGGTATCCATTGAAAGGGATAGAAAAACTATAATAACTCCAATAATCAAAATGAACACACCAAATGCTTTCACGTTATGTCCCTCGCACAGCTAATTTTTGAAAGTCTGCGCACGAAGCGCCTGGGCGAGTCAGGTTAGCATAGAGATTTATAACGTAAAGGCCCTGCAGGTCCATCGGGCTGGTTAGCCGAAACTCGATAGCCTCTGACGTTTCTATATTTTTCCCGTCGATATACCAGACCTGCAACTTTTCCTGATTGGGATCTGCAGTGGAGTTGCCGGAAGGGAAATTGCGCGCATCCAGATACTGCGCCAGCGTGTCGTGAATAGTGACAGTCGCTTTCAACAGATCATCGTATGCAAGGCACAACGCAGTAATAGAGCCGTCAAGGTTCGCCACTGTAAGTTTTGGCGTAGCGCCACTCCCGGTAGTCGATTTTTCCAGTCCGTTAATCTGACAGGGCCAGGCCTTATATTCGAAACCCTGCCACCAGATGGATTTTGCCGGAAGCTTTGATTCATCCGCACCTGCTGCAGTTATTTCTGCCGGAGTATGCGCAATATTGTGATGGTGAAACCTCAAAACCTCGCCAACGCCAAACGCGCTACCGTCCACCTCAAACAACCGAACGATGTTACCCGGTTCCAGTTTCTGATAATCGTTGTTTAAGCTCATGGTGCAAATGCCTGTTCAAAGGTTGCAGTGACGGTTATTAGCTTTTTGCTTTTGACTACTTTTTGTAGGCTGTCTGCCTGAACACGCCAGAGTGCCAATTCGCCATAAGGAGGTTGAAAAGAAAATGACTTCGTTTTATGGCTCCGGAGAAATGCATAAATTTCCAGGGCAGTTTCTTTATTTCCTGTATAGGAAAACGCGTAACTCAGGGTCTCAGGATTAATTCCATTTCCACTTACCTGCGTATAACCGTCACCAAACTGAACCTTACGGATATTATCTTTGACGGTGACAGCAGGCTGACCCGATGCCTGAATTTTCCAGGCAAACGCATCTACAGCCATATTTACCTCGTTTTTGTCAGATTCCAGATAATCCCGCCAGGACGGGATTCTTTTTCTATACCGTCCCGAATGGATTTATCGACAACCTGCTGGTAAGCGCGGCCAAGCGCACCAGCATTTGCCGAGCCCTGTTGACCCTGAGTGGATTGTGGCGTGGTGACAGATACTGGCGCATAGACGCTAACGCCAGCCTGCAGACTAGCCGATGCGGCATTCCCGACGAACCCGCCTGAGGCATACCCCCTCATCAGGCGATAGAGGTTTCCGACACCGAGACGCGCAGTCGATTCTTTGGTGAAGACGAACTCACCGCCATGCACAATCCCCTTTGGCTCAAATTTACCGCCGGGGCCGGTATAACCGCCGCCATCGTATTCAGGGATATAGCCACCGTTCCAGGCCTGTACCGGGCCAACAAAGCTGGGACTACCTATTCCACCACCCTGCGGGCCACTGAAAGAACTTGTCGCCCATCCCATGGCTTTCTGAACGGCCCAGGCCACCAGCAACTGATTAGTGATTTGAACAATCGATTTGAGGATGGAAACAGTGAAACTTTTGAAGGAAGTCTTCCCGGTAGTCACCAGTTCAGTCAGCATATCGCTCATGCCCCCAAGTGCACTGGACGCCGCGTTTTGCATGGCTGAATAAACATTTGTTGCTGAATCCAGATACTCGGCAAACCCTTTCTTAGCTCCGCTGAGCCAGTCACCGCGAAGGCTATCCTCAGCAGCGTAATACTGATTCAACGCCGTAAGTTCACGCTGATAATCAACATCAGTAGTTTTTCCACCCGCATTTTTCCAGCCACTCTCAAGCTGCGCATATGCCAGATTACGCCCGGCAGCGCGATCGCTTAATGTCGCCGAATCGGTTAATGCAGAACGTTTCGCTGACATCTGATTTTCGTATTTCGTCGCGGTGTCCATCCGCTTGTTAAGCTGTTCCTGCGCGGTTATCTGGTCGCCCAAAAGGGCTTTTTGCTGCGCCAGCGCGAGAATCCGCTCTTTATTGGCCAGCAGCGATTCTTCCTCTTTTGACAGCTTGCGCTGGTCTGCTGCTTCTTCCAGCACAGAGAACTGTGCCTCGGTTTTCCAGAGGTCTTTACGTTGCTGACTGATGACGTCATTTAATCCTGTGTGCTGCTGCAGCACTTTAAGCTGTGCCTGCAGTGCGATAAGTTCAGCCGCTTCTCTGTCGCTTGCTTTGTCTCCTGCCGGGACAGTCGTTTTTGGTGTTTTGGGATCCTTATATTTTTCATTGATCGCGGCGGTTAGCTTATTGAATTTGTCCTGTGTGATAAGCCCCTGCTCGAGTTGCCGTTGATATTTCGTCTGCAGGTCGTTACGGATCTGAGCATTTGTCCTGGCTGTTTCAAGAAATTTATCAGCTTCAATATTTGCCGAGACCTGCTGCCGGTTTAATTCAGCAGTGGCATTACGTTGCTGTTCTTTAATCGCAGCAAGATGATTTTCCTTCTCAATCTGGTTATCTAAAGCTTGCTGGCGTTCTTTATTCCCTTGGGCCATAGTGTCGTTGATACCATCAACCACTACCGATCCTGTGCCTGGGCGAAACTCAGGAAGTTGAGCAGTAGTGGCATTATCAGCGACCCGGTCACTCCAGAACTTGTAATTTTTTACCTTTTCAATGAGACCCTGCCAGTAATTCGAAAGATCGTCCAGGTCTGACTTAGAGGCGTCTTTGAAATTTTTCTGGCTGTCACCAAGTGAGTCGATGATCAGTTTTGTGGCACCAGCTTTATCACCCAGGTCAACCATATGCCTGACCTGTTCATACAGTGCCAGGTTCGCAAAGTTATACTGCTGGTTGATATCGACAAATGCCCTCAGCGGGTCCTGGGGGATTTTCCCCAGCTCGGCCACCAGGTCTTTTACGCTGGCTCCCGTATTTTTTGACAGCAGAATAGCCGTCTCGCTCACCTGTCGGATCTGATCAACTGTCAGTCCCAGCCCGGTGGCCTGCGCGACCGCTGCCGCAACCGCTGATTTACCCGCATCAGCGTTTTTTGCTATCTGGGCGGTGATGCGCGCCAGGCTGTCGGCGGTCTGGCCGCTGATATTCCCGGTGGAAGCGATAGCCTGGTTATACGCACTGGCCTGTAAGCGCCCCTGGTTCCAGTTATAGGCGAGGAGCCCCATACCGGATACCAGCGCAGTAATCCCGAGGGTTGTCGGGGTGATAAACCCAGCCAGCGTTTTTGCATAATCAGCAACACCCAGCAGCGCACCTTTTACCCCACCGAACTGGTCTTTGATCTGACCGCCCTGCTGGAGCAGAATGAGAAACGGAGACTGGCCGCCAGCAAGCTGCGTCGCAATATCAGTAAACTGCGCGGGCAGGCTGCGCATGGCGGCATTGTACTGACCAATCGAAATCCCCGCTTTTCTCGCATACAGCTCCTGCCGGGTAAAGGCGCTTTGCACTTCCAGTGCCGCATCGTTTGCCGCAGACCCGATCCCTTCCAGTCCCCGTTTGACGTAGTTATACCGCTCGGTAAATTTAGCGTCGTTTAAGTCAAGATTGACAATGAGATCACCCACCGCCTGGGACATAACGTGTTCCTCCTGTAATGCCTTCGGCGGCCAGCATCATGGCCTCGTCGGACGTTTCGGTGTCCGCTGCCGGACGTGTCTGGGGATTAAGCAGGCTGAAATCTGCGGTGGTAAGCCCGTGGCCTTTGCAGACCATATCGGTGATATGGAGGTTCAGTCGTGAGAAATGGGTATCAATCAGGTCCGTCTGGAAATACTCAACGGTATAAAATTGCTCCCATTCGCTCAGTTCTGTGCAGGACATCTGCGCCAGCATCACACGCCAGTCAGGTCTGCGGAACTCACGGGCAAGTTTAAGAGCGAAGTTCAGGGCTGCGGCGTAAGCTTTTCCGGGGTCTGTTCCTCTTTTTCAACGGCTTCCTCGTCACCCACTGCGGGCGCAACGGGCAACATTCCGGACAGGTTACGTACAATGAAATCCGCTTCGGAAATGGCAGGCAAAGGCCAGCCAGAGAGAACGTCCTGATGAAGTTCTTCAACGGATGGCCCCTTTAATCCTGCTTTTTGCCAAAGTGACATGGCGACGATCCGCGCGCTAATCTTCACATTAATTGCTGTCACAATCCCCGCGAGCGTTTCCTCGCTCATTTCAGTGGTGTCAGCAGGCACCCCCTTGTTCAGATCAGCAATGTAGCTGATGAACTCAATGCGCTGCAGCGCTGATAACTCATAAAGCGTGACGGTTTCGCCGTTGTAATCCAGCGGCTCAGTTTTGAGGAACATGAATGGCTCCGATCAGGATACGGTGACTTTACTGACAGCAGCGAACGAGCCGTCATTCGTAATCGCGAGGATCTCGGCGGTACCGGCTGCAACACCGGTGATGGTAACGACACTACCGGCCACGCTGACTGTCGCTTTTGACGGGTCAGATGAAGCAATCCGGAATGATTTATCGGTCGCGCTGGCCGGGAGAACGGACAGGTTCAGGGTTGTGGTTGCCCCCACAGCCACGGCCGCTGTCGATTTATCAAAAGACGCGCCCGAAACAGCAATGACCGGGGTTGTGGTGTCTTCGGCCAGCGTCGGTTTGCCGCTATTCGTGACTTTGACCGTGCGGGTGATGTATTCCTTGTTCGTCACCGCCTTACCCAGACTGCTGACCCACCCGTAAAAAACATCTACCGTGCCGTTAGGGTATTTGATGCGGTACGTACGTTTTGAGCCGTCTTCAAACCACTGTGCCAGCGCGATTTGCCCCTGCTCACCGGGTTTCCAGGCCAGGGTGAAAGACGTGTCGCCCGCAGATTTCTGCCCCTGCCCGGTGGCCGTCCAGTCAGAATCAGGGTCATCGATATAGGTATCATCAAAGCTCTCTGCCGTCAGTTCGCCGGGGGTCAGTTCCTTGACCTGAGCCAGGCGCGTCCAGTCGGTATCGACCAGCGGATTCGCTGTGCCTGAACCGGTATAAAGCCAGAGTGTTGTCCCGGCACCTTTAACAGGTGACAGCGGATTCGGTGTTGCCATAGTTGCCTCACATAATATAGGTGATTGAATACTGCATAGCTGCCGATCCCCAGGTCGCCATTTCGTCATCGCGCTGATAGTCATACCCGAGTGGGGCCATCAGTTCGATGAGATCGGACAGACCTGGAATGTCTGAAAGGACGGGATAAATCCGTGATTCCATCCATTCATCCAGTGCCGCATCAGGCAGATCGGCCTTAAGAAAGACTTCGATATGCAGCGTTGCTGACCACTGGTCCTCATCCACCATTACGCCCGTAAATTGCGCATCGGTCAGGTATACGGCGACGGCAGGTAGATCCTGAACCTCAAGAAATGCCGGGCGACCATCAAACCAGGTAACGGGATCAGTGATGCTGTTTTTGAGCGCAGTCAGCACGGCTGTACGAATTTGCGGGTGTTTCATCGGATTAATACCAGTCGCAGTTGGTTTTTAAGCGCAGCAGACAACTCTTTAGGCATATCG
>CABDWT010000013.1 GCA_901456055.1 Phytobacter ursingii | reverse complement strand
ACGCCAGCGCATCATATGCACGGGACGTCACGCAATTCATTGGCTCATGCATGTACGGGGACAGTTTGGGATCCTACGGTACGGTGTCCCCCGCCCCCATCGGCACACGCATATATGAGCTGACCGNATCGGCCACCTGCATACGACGCGGGGCGCGTAAAATGCCGGCGACATCACGGCGGATCCCCCTGGCTGATGCCCGTTTTGCCAGCAGTCCTCCGCTGGCGCATCCTCCTCTGGTTCGGCGTCCATGACCTTCTGTGCGACCTGATCGCGCAGGTCATCAATAACGCTTTGTACACGTGACACCGCAACTGGCGTAAGGGCACAGTCGCGTTCAAGTATGTCCGGGAGTGTTTCAAGCACCATGACGACGGCTTTCGCCATCAGTGAAAATTCTCTGGCAACGTCTTCGGCTGGAATAAGCTGCTTTGTGTCAACCTCGAATTTCAGCCGCTCGTTTTCAGCCTTCCAGTGCGCAAGCCTGTCTGCTGGTTCCATCTCTTCCACGTTTGCCGTAGAGACGGTCGGGATCATCAGTTCGCTCAGAATATCGGTAACCAGATAAAGCTTGAGCTTGCTGTTACTGCCTGCTGCCGGAGCAACATTTTTTAGCCTGGCGGCAACCGTCTGGCGATGTACGCCAGTAATTCCGGCCAACTGGTTAATGTTGAGTTTTAACGAAGCAATTTCCTGGTCCATGATGGTGAACACTTTTTGTACAATTCGACATCATTGAAAATTCGGCATGTGAAAAATCAAGAGGTTGAGCGGATGATGATGATAACCATAGATATAGAAAACCAGCCGATCCCCGCGAGTCCGCCGCCCCGTGGCAATGCCCCCGTCCGGGAGGACCCCTTCAAATGATAACACTTATCATTTGCATAAGACATCCAACAAATCTCCTCATTTGAACTTCTAGACGTCCAAAATCATCGACCGAGCCATGCTACATGCAGCACACCACCAGGCTTGAGCGCATTGGTGAGTGCGTCAGCCACTGCCTGGTGAATGCGCTCTGTAAGTGCAGCATTGAAATGCTGAGCGAAGTAGTATTCATCAAGCGGGGTGTTTTTAAACGCTCTGATTTTTTCGCAGGCTGCAGACAAAGCCGATTCCATCAGACGTACGTCACTGTCTGTTTTCCAGTTGCGGAGAGTGACAGAGGTGAGCCCGTCATTGATTAGCACCTCCTCGCCTCTAATACTGAATGTCGCTTTCTTATCCGCTTTATTACCAAAGTTGCTATCCACCAGATAGCTGATAGCGAACTCTTGCCCGGCAGGAGTGAGGAAGTTGTAATAATTTACTCCAGCGAACGGCGTTAGCGTGTCCTGCGTCTTCATGTAACCCAGTTCACGCAGTTCAGCAGCGCCAGCCTTTGATGGCAAATCGCCATCCACCAGCGCGCCACGGAAGAAAAGCGCATGAAGGACATCGCCAGCAGCGCCGGAAAGTTCTTTGTTCATGGATTTTTCCTTTTAGATGCGAGCCTGTAGCATGAGAAGACCGCCCGATAAAGCGGAGTGTCCCAGGCTCACTACTGGAAGATATAGTTAGGTTGCGCGTGAGAGGCGCAATAAAAAAGCCACAAGCGGATGCCAGTGGCTTAACATATGTACATAGAAGCAGCTGAATGCAGCCGCCATCAAATGAGAGGATTGATCAGACCTTCTCAGCAAAGGATTTTATAATTTCAATTGCGTAGGTTCTAATGTCGTGATCATCAACAACATTGTGTTTATGTGCGCTATTCAAAATCACATGATTTGCGTTTTTTACTAAATTATCAACGTCAATATTGGATTCTTTCACTGCTGACAACACAGCAATTAAGGCCTGTTCAAGCGCAATTTCTTTTTTGTTATTGCTCGCCATTAGAGATCACCTCTTTTTAAGATGGAGATTTTACATTATCACAGACACTCAATGAATGCCTGCAATAATGCCCATTTCGAATGGCAATAAAAAGTCACGAGCCTGCAGAATCACGAAACGTGTCATGCTACCTGTAAATTACAAAGAGCGATTTGCATTTAGGGCAAAGTAACGCCGAATGCTGACGTACTTTCGCGGTTGACTGGTTGGAATAATGCCCACATATCGGACACATAACACTTGTGTTCGCTACCAAGCCAACACGCTTCATTGCGTAATCGAAAAATGACATGATGACTTACCTTTCAATGAATGGGACTCATCATATCATGACCTGGTCATTATTTAACCAAAACAGACGTAATATTTGGTGCTATGCAATAGCTGAATTGTAAGTTTAAGTCAGCAAATACCAAACTTATGATCTTTCATCGTCACAAGAATGCAAGTGCATCTCCATGGAGAACGGCACCATATTTGATGAGGTAAAGTAACTATAATCATGTCGGTTACAACATAATATGTTTCTGTTTTGTCCTGATGCGGGGGTACCTCACTTAAGTACATTACACCTCTAAGCACATGAATTTTTACGTCCTGAGTCCCATCAGTGATTTGCTGCCAAACTGGGGTAATTATCATATCTCTCATCGACATAGTTTCTCCAGATGGAGTGTTTAATCCTTGCCAGATGTAATAAGGATAAGGTTCATAACGAGAAGAGTGTACAATTACAATCCTTCGCATGGAGTGGTATGACTGTTCTACAAATTTATGTCGGTAAAGAGAAAAAAAACCGCCCGAAGGCGGCTATGCTAAAAAGGCTTTAAGGGTTTATCTGGATCATTAATGTCAGGAAAATCAGGTTCTAAAGGCTCCTCATCTGGAGGTAACCATTCGGGATCATCCGGTACTGGTTTGTCTGATGGCAGTGGGTCATCGTAATTGGATTGCTGAGACATAATACCTCCAGCATCTTTAAATTTCTTTACGTGAAAACCAGACCGTTATTTTTTATCGCGGTTAGGTTTATTGTTTTCCGAGTGATTTCGTTTATCAGAATCGGAACGCTTATCAGATTCTTTTTCTTTTTCTTTTTCATGGGCAATATTCGAGCCGTGGATATTCATGGTTAACTCCATTTGTGGTTGCAGTATTTTACCGCCATTTGATAGTAGCTGGCAAAGTGAAATAATGCGAGCGTCACGGCTGGTGCTATTTTTGACTTAAAAACCGCTTCGACGATGAAATAAAAGAACAAAATCCCCTTCCCATTCAAACCAAAAACTGCGCACACTTCCAAAAACACACCTTACTTGTTAATTCAATTGAGCTTTTATTTATGGCGTTTTTTAAATAAAAATTAAGGTGTTTTTCAAATTTGTTATTCATAATTAAATAAAATAAAAAGCGCTCCTTAGCCTCGTTTAACCAGTTAACAGCATAATTAATAAGAATATTCCACCTTTCGTTCGTCATTAGCAAACTAGCTTAATCATGATTATTTAATATAAATTCTTATACTCATATCCATTCGCTCTGAAAAGCACATACTCGTAAACTTAGAACGTAACGAATGGTGCTTATTGTACCATACTCGGAATAGATGGATTTCCCATTCAAAGAGATTTTTATTCCAGGTACTGTTGACGAACATACCTCTGCAGGCCAGTTAATTGGCTTGTAACGGTTTCAATTTACTCTCTGAGACGCCAAAAATCCCGTTCAGCAGCGTCGGTAAGCGTCAACGTCGCATCATCAACCCGTGCGCTTTCCTGCATCGTCACCAGTATTCGGTGAAAGTCTGCTCTAACGATAACGATATGCGCACACTAAGATAAATCTGGATAGAACGGCAAGATAAGATTTATCCTACGCTTACGCTTGTTAAATATGTATATCCACCAAAACTTAAGTCGACTCATAAGGCAAGAGCGCCTCGCCGGGGCTGATCTCAAGGATGAGATTGAACTCCTCTAATCAGTTCTGGCTGACCCGCCTAAAGCCCATAAAAGCTGATCTGCATTATTGATTATTTAGCCCTGCCACGATGGGGCTTTTTTTTCAGATAAAGATTAAACACTGATGAGAGACCACCGGTATACACAAACTGTGCACTAACACTATGGGCAAATTCTCATACTAACGAATGCTTTGGATGCAAAACTACCGTAGTACCATCGAGCAATCAGACCACTGCCTTCTGGTGCTTATCGTGAGTAATAATCATTTTTCGCTGGGTAGGGGATGATTTGTATGCTCTATGTTATGGCTAATGGCCTATCGAAAATCTTTTCGTCGGAAAAGCCGACAAGTACTGCCTGGTTTATGATTTTTGGAAGCGCTATCGCTATTTCAGGCATTCTCGCTGTTATTTTTTGGTCGTTCAAAGTCTTAGCTCTTAACGGTATAAGTCGCCGTGTCAGCCCCAGTGGGTTCACCCCACTCGAATTTAGCACAAACGTTTCTTCACGAGGAAAGACTGTCATGCCTACAGTGAAAGCTATTAGTTTAGAGCAAGCTCATGAGCTGCTTAAGTCCGGAAAGCACAAGGCGGTCGAGTTAGATTTCGATGTTGATGCCGATGCCTTTTTTGCACTTTCTTCTGAGTATTGTGAGCACGGAGCAAAAATATCACGACATGAAAATCATTTTGTTATAAAGCCGCAGAGAGCAGAAATCCCAGCACTTAATTAAGTCTTGTTCAGTCAGTCCTTGCACTGCTCACGGACATATTGTTGCAGGCCAGTCAGTTGCTTAGTGACGGTTTCGATTCGCTCTCTGAGGATGAAATAATCCCGTTCAGCGGCGTAAGTAAGTCTGGGGCCGGTTGCATCATCCATGCCGGGGGCGCTGGTCGTTCCGTTCTTTGGACATGCTGCGTTGATGCGCAGCCCACACTTACCACTGCTAACGCAACGCTGCAGATCTTCAAGCTGCTTTTTAGCATCTGCGAGTTCTCCTGTGTATTTCTCATCGAGTCTGGCAACTTCGCGCTGGCGCACCTGCATATCAGAAATGGTTTCGTTCGCCAGAGTCAGCGCGCTGGTAACCTGATCACGCTGGGCTTTGTAGTTCAGCGCATTGTCGCGATAGTGATTCGCAGCCCAGGCCAGCGAGACAATCAGCAGGATGATGACTGTTGCAATAATAGCGTTTAAGCGGCTCATTGAATTGCACTCCTGACTATATGAACCCCCACATAGCCAGCACCGTTGTGGGTGTAAAACCATCTGCACCGTCCTGTTGACGGTGGGTGGATAGTCTGACGAATAACGCTGAAAGAAATGAAACGCCACCAGGGCCACGTTTGCGGGCCGTGCTTAACCTTCATGTCTGTTTTAAAATCTGCAACGGAAAGCTCAAATTTGATTTTCATTTCTGCCCCCACATGCAGACTTCGCGCTCAACATCCCGGCGATTGACTAACCCCTGCCATTTGCGGCCACCAGCATAAGTCCAGCGACGCAGCTCATCGCAAGCACCTTCCTGGTTGCCCTGGTTTATTTTTCTCAGCAGAGTGGATGTCTGAAAACTTCCCGGCCCGACGTTATACGCAAAGGAGTACAACGCTCCACGCATCGCTTCGGGGATCGGTTTAGTGATGTAAGGGTTAATCTGACGGGCTACGGTATTCAAATCTTTATCGAGAAGCGCGCGGCACTCTGTCTCGGTATACGTTTTACCGAGCATGATGTCTTTCCCTGCATGCCCATAGCAGACGGTCCAGACACCAACCACATCCCTGTAAGGTTTATAGCGCACACCTTCAAGGCCATCGTTGCCATTCGGTCCGGTGATCAACGCAGAAGCGATAGCAATAGCACCGCCACCAACGGCACCGAGCACGCTGTTTCGCAGTACTGGAGACATTATTCACCTCGTGCGGCCTTACGCCGATCCTCTTTGATTTTGAAATACAGATTGGTCAGATACGTCAGCAGACCAAACAGGACGCTTGCGAGAACACCAATAGCCGCCCATTGTGAGGGCGAGACTTTATCCAGTAGCTGGAGCACCCAGAACCCTCCGTTTGCTCCGGCAAAACCGTAGCTCACACCAGTTGTGATTTTGTCCATTCGATACATACTCCACCTCCGCGTTAGGGAAGTGCTGTGCGCGATTAAGAAAGGGAGAGCTCTGGCCTGCGGGCGCTTTCGTAGAAGTGAAGGTTGTATGATTCCCGAGACCAGAAATGAAAAAACCCCGCCGAAGCGAGGCTATTTGAATTTGAGGCACCTCATCCAACAAACCACCCGAGGTTAACTGGATTTTAACGAGATGCTTTTGAATAAGCGCTGATCTCAAAGGTCAGTTTTTTACACAGCAATTTTGCAAAAAGCAGCGCCCATTCAAAACCGGGACGATTTTCAGTCAATCCGGGTAACCCATCATAGTAAACCGAAAAGCTTTAACTGGAGCGGCAGCGGGCATCGAACCTCGTACTACAACATTACTTTACCGCTCTTCCCGATGAGCTAATGGCGGTCTAGTGGCTCTTGCTGGACTTGAACCAGCTACCGGATAATTATCAGTCGCACGCTCTAACCTCTGAGCTAAAGAAACGGGAGCGAGATGAAACCTAAGTCAAACTAACCATGCAATGTAAATGGAGTTATCGAATATTAGTGTAAAATTTAACATACTCAGCGATCAATGCCTTTTAGTGGATGCTATGTGTAACGCAACAACCAATAGTAGAATTGAACCAGAGTAGGCAAGTACCTCAACATAGCCTTTATGTTCAATGATTATCAATCTAATCAGTGCAGTAATTCCAATATGAAGAAAATATTTCAGTGGAAATTCGTAGTGGGATTTAAAATACATTATTATCAGAGCAATAAACTCGAAATACAAAAAATAAGTCACTATACTCTCAAGTAAACTGTGCATAGTTAGAATACTTGCCTTACTGAAAACTAACCCCAACAAAATAAGAATTTCTTTACCCAAGAAAGTAATTAATATAATTGCAAGAAAAAATAGCCCTGCACTACTGATCCATTGTAAAAACCGCGATATATAAGTTGAGTGCTTTAATCCGGTCATAAGCTGCCCCTTAGGCCATAGCCCTTAAGTCACGCCTATCTTAAACGGAGATAAACCTCAAAATGAAGAAGTTGCTTTGCGGGTTCCAGCGACATGGCTTTAACTATACCACAACCAATTCACGTAACCATTCTAATCTTGATTGCCTGCGACCATCTTTAGATTCATACGCACAGTTTTACAGGAAAACCAGAATCCCCCACCTCCGCCTCCCCCTCAGTTGCAAGTTGAAATGCCAAAAACGACAAAGGCACCGATTAAGGCGCCTTAACTCAGGGGCAGCAGGCTTGTCATCAACATCTTACCGCGCCTGGCCTTCTTTCGAAAGTCTCACAAGTCACATAAGGGTACGCCGTCGCTATTCGCTAACGCTAAACATAAGTCAACAATTGGCAGACACAAGTAGTTGTAAGCGGCATTATCTGATCAAGTACGACATTCCCATATTTTAGTCTTGATTTGATCCAATCGCGCCAGTGCCACCGTCATAATCATGTCGCACTTAACCCAGAAGGGAAGTGTTCATTAATGGGAATAGGATTCACTGAAAGCTCATGGTGGCATTCTCTTGCAAGAGCTGTTGCCATTGTGCTTACTGGTACAATGGTTACTAACGGATTGTTGTATCGATTTCTTACGACAACTATAACTGGTCGAAATTTTACATTCTCATGAACCATTAGCTTACAAAATCACACATCAAAACAGACCGAATCCGAGGTTGAAATTTTAATCTCATAAATTTATTCCCCTGGCAATGACAATCCGCAAATTTTACCGCAACAAATTCATGGATGCATTGCTAATCAATAAAAGGGAAAACATTCACACCAATGCAAATCTTTAGCTCTACATCTCCATAAAAAAACCCGCGCTGAGGCGAGTTTCTTTTTATTTCAGGTCGTTTTAGATATAGCTTTGCGAAGCATACACAAAGTTAAACACTTACTGGCTCACTTTGCAAGTAAAATCTGCTGCCATTTGTATCGAATGCGTCACACATTGGCACGTAAAGCATCGATTCCGCCAAACTTAGCCAGGTATCAATACGACGGCGGCAGGTCATGAACGCCAGTTCCGGGTGTTTCTCCTGGAGTTCTTCTGCCATGCTACGTTTGCTTTTGCGATATCGGTAGCGCTGAACAAGTACGCTGAGCAGACCATCATACTCGCCAGCCAATACAGTGCTGATGACACGGTCAATGACCAGTGCTTCTTCATCCGAGCAGAACGCCAGGCTGCTTTTGTTTTTTCCGTTGAGGATCTCCATAAAGAACGCCTCAAGCTCTGGCTTAGTGATGCCAGATTTCTTCATACGGCGTAATGCTTCCTGTATCGCTGTCTTTGTCACGTGATGAGAGGTCAGCAACTGGTTAAACATATTCCCTGCTTTACCCTCGCCGATGTATGACCAGCGGCCCCACATGTTTAATTTGCCCTGAATCCAGATGCTTTCCAGTGTGCGCAGACGCGCGTGTTCGCCAGCTTTCCCAACCTCAGACGGGTTTAACATGTTCTTTTCTCCACTCAGGCGATTACACCTATTGCTAATGCATGGTCAATAAATCGAAACAGCAGCGTTAACTGACTGCCATATTTGGCTTCGAAAGCCACAGGGTCTCGATGCAACTCATCGTGATGTGCTCTGCACAGCGGTATCACGAAGAGGTCGTGCGCTTTGGTTCCCATCCCTCCTTGTCCATGTCCGATTAAATGGTGTGGGTCGTCTGCCGGGTTGTTACAGCAGGCGCATTGCTGCCCTTTAACCCAGCGAGTGTATTTCTCGTTTTCCCAGCGGCGGCGCTTCGGGCGCAGCATGAATGATTCCGGCGTCTCCGGGTCGATACGAAGCGCCAGTATTTTCTTTGCCGTTTCCTCTACAATCTCAGAGGGTCCGCGTGTCGGCACAAGATCGGACTCTCTGGTTACTGACTGAATAACGGGTTTAGGCAGACGCAGAATCTGACGCGCTGCCGTTTCCGGTATCGCATCAGCCAGGCCATTGCGTGCCAGCCACCAGCACAGCTCAGGAAGCGTCAGGGCGTGAGTTTCATCGAAACTCAGTTCCCGGCGCACCGTTGAGAGAATGTAGGCGGCACAGTTCGCCAGGGCGATTGCCTCCAGCGCACTGGTGTGCTGATCGCGTAGCAGGTTGTCACAGTGCCAGCACAACCGAATCACACCGGGTGCGTGGCGCATGGTCGTAATGTTTTCAGCGTGCCATGGCTCATGCGGCCACTGACAGCTATTGTCACGTAATAACCAGTCTTCCAGCCCTGAAAGGCCACCAGCACGACGTAACACAGCCTCGCTGCTGAACACAGAACGTAACGCAGGGTCTTCGGCTAACGGCTGCTCTGCTGCCGGGATTTCACCGCTGGGTAAATCGGCGAGACGTTCTGGCTCATTCTCGATCAACATGCGGCCCCGGTGAAAATGAGGCAGCAGCTTCGAGCCTGGGCGAAACGCTACCAGCCCTAATTCAGGGATAACTACAGGTTTAAGCAGCGCTCTCATCGTTACCCTACAAATCGGCCAGAGGTTTCATAAATCAGCTCGGAGCTTTTCGCTCTGGCACCCCAGGTCAGGCACTTCCGTTTGCGGCGTAGACATTGCTCCCGCTCGGTGATGCTCTGTGATGCGTCAAATGCTTCTGCCCAGACCGTTGCAGCACGGAGGTAAAGTCCCTTTTGTTCCAGTTCCTCAGCCTGATGAATGAGCGCTTTTGCGGGGCGTGTCTCCTGCATCGGCTTAACGTCTGATTCGATACGGGTCTCATTGAACGTGTATAAAAATTTGTTCTTCTCTCCGCTGCGTGTTGTATACCCGGCGTCGTACAGGCGATATGCAGCACGCTGAACGGCTTGGCGCGGATACTGGGGAAACGCGTCACAGATATCAGAGGCGCTGGAGCCGGGGAACGTTTTGATATATTCCAGAATTTCAGCAACCAGGCTCATGAGCGGAACCCCGCATTTTCAGGCAGTGAATAATCCACGCTCTGGAAACTTGCGCTCGGGCCAGTGGTGGCAACCCATCGACCGTTGACCCGTTCAGGACGGCCAGCCTGTGCCCACCGCGTTGCGCCCTGCAGGTAGCCGGGAAACTTAGTCGGCAAGAACAGTGTCGTCGGTCGCAGGTATTCGGCCATCTGCAGATCCTGAGACCATTTCGCCGTCGCGTAATCCACGACCAGTTTCAGGTCATCAGCGCTGAACCCCTCGCCGAGACGTGCGCGGATATTCTCCATCGAAGTTTTACTGACCTGATACCGTGATCCTGTCTGCTGATTCAGGTGAGAAAGAACCTGCTTAGCCAGATCGGTGATCACCACTGCAGCGTCGGGTTGCGCAGCAACCTGACAAAGAGGTTTTTTATCTGATGGATCAGTAGTTGTATTTACTGACGGATCCCCGCCAGATTCTGACGGGTCAAAACCGCTTTTTTTGCTGAATTCCGATGCCTCAAATTTTGACGGGTCAGATTCTGATGCATCAGATTTCGACGGGTCAGATTTTGATGCGTCAGGATTTGATGTGTCAGAATCTGGCAGGTGAGCAAAAGCCGCAGCGCGCAGTTTCTGAACATTCAGGGTGTAGACATTGGATGCATTACGGTTGCCCTGGCGACGGGATTTGCGTGTCAGCCAGCCCTCTTTCTCCAGCGCTGATATGGCTGTTCTGACAGTGCTCTCCCCTGCTCCAATCTGGCGCGCGATTGTTGCAATGGACGGCCAGCAAACGCCCTCGTCACTGCTGAAATCAGCCAGGCGCGCCATAATCGCCACACTGGAGAGTTTCATGCCAGACGATGCGCAACCGTCCCAAACGTAACTGGTTAATTTAGTGCTCATCCTTAGCCTCTATCTCAGTGAAATCGCGCCGAAACTCTTTGATCGGGCTAAAACATTCGCCGTGTTCATAGTTTTCGCGAAGATAGATAACTCGCCGGGTCTCTGGCTCCCAGCGGATGACGTGGACGGGTATCCCCCTTCTGTCTCTGAACCATCGGTTAAGGACGCGCATAAACGTTTTGCCCTCCGGTAGTAGACACCCACGACGCCAGCCGCTCGGCTGTGGTTACATGCAACCCAGCGGTTTGATACTCTGCGTTCATACCGAAACAGCGGAACACCCGGAATCGGGATCATCCTCAGTTGCGGTAAACGGTTTTTTACCGTTACACTGTTCATGCGTTAGTTCTCCACACGATTGCTACGCGCCACGACGCCAGGAGCTGCACACTCGCTGGCGTCACCCTTTTCAGGCGCGCAAAAAACCCGGTACAGAAGCGTTAAATGCTCCTGCCACTTCGCCATTACCTGGTAACTGTTCTCTTCAATGCGCTCGCGTTCGTCAGCATCGATAATCCCGTCAGCCGTCGCTATACGGACGTACTGAGAGTGCTCGCTGATCCATTCAATCGTCTCCATAAGGCGCTGATTGATATCTGCGTTATCAACATCCTCAATAGCCACCAGCGGAACGTTGACACTATTCGACTGTCGAGAAACGGCATCGGCGATATGTTTGGCGCCACTTGCCTGCTGGAGGACCATCGCCCATCCCATCGGAAAGATCTGATCACCACCAGCACGAAGCCGGTTAAAAAGCGCATCCTCTGTAACACCCAGCCATTCAGCGGCTTCGGCGTATCCGCCAGGTAGCGCGGCGATCGTCTTTTTAATTGCAACCACCATCCACGCTGGTTGTTTTTCTACTTGCCAGTGATTACCCACGGTTAACCCCTTGAATCTGTGGTTTGTTTTAAGCAGCAGTTTCGCTAGGCTTCTGATACAAAGTCGCGTCATATTTGAGCGCGCCATCTGTAATCCGCTCGATCACGAATGCTTGTTTTTCAGGGATAACCTCACCCCAACGACAGACGGCTGGATGAGAAATTCCGAGCGCGATTGCGGTTTTTTGAATGCCACCGAAATGTTTAACAACGTCAGATTTGTACATGGTTCCTCCTAAATGATGACGCCTTAAAGGTAACAAAAGGTACATTAAATAGCAAACAACAGTTACCTAATAAATGGGTAACATTAGTTACATGAAAACAGAGATGAAAGACCGCATCAGATCACGGCGTTTACAGCTTGATATCACTCAGCAATCACTAGCCAAACGGCTCGGTGTGAGTAGGGTTTCTGTGACGAAATGGGAGAATGGGACCACTAAGCCCGATGGAGAAAACTTGCATCAATTGGCCATATGCCTTTCAACAACTCCCGAATGGTTGCTCTATGGTCAAGGTGATGAAGTTACTGATGATACAAAAGTTATTCCCTTCATTAAGCCACCCAAGACTGTTCCAATAATTTCTGCTGTTCAGGCCGGACACTGGACTGAAAGTTATACCGCAGCGAGGCTTACTGATGTGATTTCATGGACGCAAACTACAGCGGATGTTTCCGACGAAGTATTTGGTTTAGTTGTGCGAGGTGAATCCATGACTAATCCAAACGGACTACCATCTATCCCCGAGGGTTCAATTGTTATTGTTGAACCGCATTATGGTCAGATGGATGATTTATATGGGAAAATTGTTGTCGCTATTCTTGAGGGTTCTTCTGAGGCAACTGTCAAAAAGCTTGTTTGGGATAGCCCTCATAGCTATCTAATGCCCCTAAATCCTGCATTCAAACCAATACCCATTGATGGCAACTGCCGAATCGTCGGCAGGGTCGTTCAAATCACCCAAAACCTTTAAATATTCATCAAGCCAGGTAACTCCTGGCTTTTTTTATACCCAAAGGTAACTTTTGGAACATTGACGCTTGACCAAGAAGGTAACTAAAGGTACATTCATGTTATCAACAGCGAACAGGCAGGACGCCCACGAAGTAGCCGCCCCAGGCGTATGAAGATGGGGATGATTCGCGATTAACGGTGGAGACATTCATGCGCAAATTTAAATTCATCATCTGCGACGTGTGTGAAGGGTTTGGGAAAGTGGATAACCCTGCATTCTCGCAAGGCTTAACAAGCAGTGAATGGGCCGATTTAGAACCAGAACAACGTGATACCTACCTTTCTGGTTCTTATGACGTTACCTGTTCATGCTGTAAAGGTTCCGGGAAAGTCCAAATTCCGAATGTGGAGGCTATGACCTTCGCTGAAAAACGCAAGTTGGCCACTGAGCGTCGTGAAGCGCGCTTTGATGCTGAGTTTGCCAGGCAATCCGCTTACGAGCGCAGCATCGGTTATTAGTTTCTTGCAGTACGTCGTATGGCACATGCGTCGCAGCGGTCCGGGGATTCCTTGAGAGTATCCCTAATCCAACGGGTAGCCGGAATGTGCAAGTCATTGCGAAAGCACGACAACGACTCACCATCGTGGCGATCAGGTGTGACACCTCGGAAGAGACGAGGAAATCAGCCATTCACGTTAAGCATCTCTCCGGGTGTTTAGCGGGACTGGAAGAGTTACCACTTGGAGACGGTCCTAATAAATGTCCTGGACAGTGGCGGTGACTGCACCGATATCAGCGGCGACAAGATGATGCAAACGGCAAAGGTCGTTAAAACTCGTTAGGTGCTGGCGTGGCATACGCGACACCAGGGATAGCCCGGCAGACGTTAACTGTAAAAACGGAGAGATGCCAGCTCACTCGACGGCAGTGACGGCGGGAAGTAGACCGCTGACGGCTCGGAAAGACGAGCAAAGCCGTAAGGAGCTTTAATCCTTCAATCTCGTTCCGGGCGAGTTCAACCCGGATGACAGCCGGAAGAGACGGCACGCAACAGGCGAGAGCATTTAGGGGACGGCGGCTGCTTTGCAGGCTGACGAGGGAACCGGTGATAGTGCTCTTTCCGTTGTGGCGTAGCATCAACTGGGAATGCAGCAGACTAATAATCTGTGTGCTGCGGGTTCGAATCCCGTCGCCGCAACCCATAAACCATTGCGTGTAGTCATTAGCGGCACCTGATCTTATTTTCCCGTGAGGGTGCCGCATTTTTTCACTCAAGACACAAGAGCATCACCAGGCGACGGGCTCATTCCCCAATCCACCTGGGCGGTTGCAGCCGCAGGTGCTCTTTTGTGTTGTGTGGAGAACTAACGGCGGTTGCAGCCGCCCTTCTGAGGGTTAACCGATGGAAAATGAACGTTTGACCAATATCCCCGCTTTCTTCGGGGAACTGGATGGCGGCGTGTTTGAGACCAAACTTGCCGCAGCACTGAATGAAGTCGCCCTGGGTGTTTTGAATAACGGGCAAAAAGGCAAAGTGCAGGTCACCTTCGACCTGTCTCGCCTTAGCAATTCACTGGAAGAGAAGCGCGTGACCATCCAGCACCGACTTTCTTTCACCAAGCCTACCCCGCGCGGTAAGTCTTCCGAGGAAGACACAACCGAAACCCCGATGTACGTCAATCGCGGCGGAAAACTCACTGTGCTACAGGAAGATCAGGGCCAGTTATTCACGCTGGGCGGAGATCCTGCTGCGAAGCTCGCTAAATAATCCACTAATTCGATTTATCTCTAAGCAAAGGAATCCATTTATGTCGCAGCAAGTAGATACCACCGCCATCAGCCAGATCCGCGATATGGTGCTGAGCCAGTTCATCGAAGAGAAGTTAGCGGGTGCTGATTGTCCGGCGGTAGTCCTGCCAAAAGACGTTTCAGTTGAATCCATTGAACGCCTGCACGTTGAACGCTTCCGTTTCCGTGGCAAGCTGGAAACCTCCAGCATTGAAGACTTCGTTCGCTACTCTACCGGCTATGCGGCAGAGGGTACTCGTTGCTTTATCAGCACGGATAAAATGAGCGCTTCCTCGGTATTTAACCTGGGCACCCTCGACAATCCAGGCCACGCAGATAACAAAGCCGTGTTGGGTCTGAAACGTACCGCACCCTTCTCTGCTTTGCTGGCTATTAACGGTGATCGTAACGAACAGAAAACCCTGGCTGAATGGCTGGAAGACTGGTCTGATTTTGTGACTGGCTTTGATGCGGACGGCGCGGTAATTGACGCTAAAAAAGCAGCAGCGGCAATTCGCAAAATCACCATTGAAGCAATCAAAAGCGCTGAGTACGAAGATCAGGATTTCAGCGGTCGCCGTTCTGTCATGGAAAGTGTTGAAGCCAAAACCAAAGACATCATGCCTGTGGCTTTTGAGTTCAAATGTGTGCCGTATGAAGGCCTGACTGAACGCCGCTTTAAAGTGCGTATGAGCATTCTCGCCAGCAATCAGCCGCTGCTGGTTCTCCGTATTACTCAGCTAGAAGCCTACGAAGAAGAAATGGCCGTTGAGTTCCGTGATCTGCTCGTTGAGAAATTCGCGGACAGCAAAGTAGAAACATTTATTGGCGTCTTTAACGCTTAATTACGCTGCTGCAAATGCCCCTGCGGGGGCATTTATGGAAGCGAAATTCATTTTATTAATCGCCACTGGCGAGGGTTTCTTACAACCAAAAAACAGCGCGGTGCAGCGCGTAATGGAGAACCAACAATGTCATTCATTCAGACTCTCAGCGGTAAGCGTTTCGACTTCATCAATTCAACCGTAGACGATGTTGATATCGAAGATATCGCAAACGCCCTCTCTAACATCTGCCGATTTGCAGGCCATGTTCCTGAGTTTTATTCAGTGGCTCAGCACTCAGTGCTGTGTAGCCAAATCGTACCGCCGGAATTTGCCTTTGAAGCGTTGATGCATGACGCAGCCGAGGCGTATTGCCAGGACATTCCGCAGCCGCTGAAACTTCTGTTGCCTGACTATAAGCGCATCGAACAAATGGTAGATGACCTCATTCGCGTCAAATACGGTTTGCCGACTGATATGTCGACAGTCGTGAAATACGCGGACCTCACCATGCTGGCGACAGAACGTCGCGATCTGGATATCGACGACGGCACACGCTGGGCCATTCTCGACGGCATCCCCTGCTCTGATCTTATCCAGATCATCCCGCTTCGACCTGGTCAGGCTTATGGCCTGTTCATGAACCGGTTCAATGAACTGATGGAGATCCGCAAATGCGCCTGACTAAAGAACAGTTGATCGCTGCCGCTCACGCAGCGGCTAAATATCTCCCTGCGGCTTCTGCCGACATTATGAAAGAACTGGCTAACCGTCTGGACGTCACCAGCGTGGCGTTAAG
>CABDWT010000012.1 GCA_901456055.1 Phytobacter ursingii | reverse complement strand
GCTGGCTTGAGGACCGCGGACACGTTCTGCCCGCGTTCAGCACCGTGCACAACCTGATGGCCCGCCACGGTCTGCTGCCGGGAGGCACACCCGGCATTCCTGCCTCCGGACGCTTCGAACACAGCGCGCCCAACCAGCTCTGGCAGATGGATTTTAAAGGCCACTTTCCTTTTGCCGGTGGCCGCTGCCACCCGCTCACCCTGCTGGATGACCATTCCCGGTTCTCACTCTGCCTCGCACACTGTCCTGATGAACGGCTCACAACCGTCCGGCAGCAACTGGTGAGGGTGTTTGAACGTTACGGTCTGCCGGAACGGATGACGATGGATAACGGCGCGCCCTGGGGCGACACCACAGGAAGCTGGACCGCGCTGGAGCTGTGGCTGATGCGCCAGGGTATCCGGGTGGGACATTCGCGGCCTTACCATCCGCAGACGCAGGGCAAACTGGAACGTTTTCACCGCAGCCTGAAGGCCGAAGTGCTGCAGGGCCGGTGGTTCACGGACGCCAGCCAGTTACAGCAGGTGTTCGACGACTGGCGCGCGGTCTACAACCAGGAGCGTCCGCATGAAGCGCTGGACATGGCGGTCCCGGCGTCACGTTATCAGCCGTCATCGCGACAGTACAGCGGGGCGGTTCAGCCGCCGGACTATGATGAGGGCGTGGAGGTGAGGAAGGTGGATGTGAGCGGGAAGCTGAGCATAAAAGGAGTGAGCCTGAGTGCAGGGAAAGCGTTCAGGGGTGAATATGTGGGCCTGCGTGAAACGGCAGAGGATGGCTGCTATGAAGTGTGGTGGTACAGCACGAAAGTGGGGATGATCGACCTGAAAAAGGGGTCGATCATCATGGGGAAAGGGTGTTAAAAAGTGTTCACCATGTCCCCGAACACCTGTCTACCATGTCTCCGGACCGTACAGAGGGAGAGGATTAGGGTGAGGGGGAAAATGCGGCTCTGGTGGTCATTCCGTTCACCCTATGTTCCGTGCTTTTCTATCGCGACAGAACCGGTGAACGTGCCAGGGTGGCTCACCGCCGCCACCCTGGCGACCCGGGCTCCCGGCCAGGAAAATCGCCGCTGGCGCGGTGCATTCGTCTTATGTCGTCTGACTTTCGGGTCGGGGACCAGCCTACATCCTTGTAGGCTATCCCCTCCGCCCGCTTCCCTGCGGGCGGCCCCGGTCAGCCGTCAACGCCTCATCGATTTTCAGCCGGCCCCTGTCATCGCGGTAACGGTTTTATTCTCATGACGCGGTGTCATCGCTGTAAAACGTCATATGACCAGGGATTCCTCAGCCCTCAGGGGGAGGGAGAAAACCATCGCCCTGAAGGGGGGAGCGTGAGGGAAAAAACACAGACTTAATTCAATCCCCGGACTGAGGCGATAAATTGCTGCAACTCAGGGGTACGCGGCTGGGTAAAGAACGACTGACTTTCCCCCTGCTCCCATACTTTTCCCTGATGCATAAACACCACCCGATCGCCCACTTCGCGGGCAAAACTCATCTCATGGGTCACCAGAATCAGAGTCATCCCTTCGGCGGCAAGTTGCTCCAGCACGCGTAATACCTCGCCCACCAGCTCCGGGTCCAGCGCCGAGGTTATCTCATCGCACAGTAACACTTTCGGTTTCATCGCCAGCGCACGGGCAATCGCCACGCGCTGCTGCTGTCCGCCTGACAAATTGGACGGATAATAATCAATTCGCTCGCCGAGACCGACCTTCTCCAGCATCTCGATCGCCAGCTTGCGGCACTCATCTGCCGGCAATTTCAGCACCCGCCGCGGCGCCAGCATCACGTTCTCCAGCGCGGTCATATGCGGAAACAGATTAAAACTCTGAAATACCATCCCCACCGATCGGCTGATCTCACGCGCCTGCGATTCCCTGTCGGTTACCGTCATCCCGCCAAGTTTAATACTGCCGTCCTGGTAGCCCTCCAGCCCATTCATACAGCGTAACAAGGTGCTTTTCCCGGAACCGCTGCGCCCGATGATCGACACTACTTCACCCATTTCGATATCCAGGCTTACGCCTTTGAGCACGTGGTTGTCGCCATAGTATTTTTGCACGTCATTAATGGTGATGAGCGGCATGGAATTTCTTCTCCAGATAACGGCTGTAACGCGACAGCGGGTAACACATCAGGAAATAGCCCAGTGCGACCAGGCCAAACACTTTAAATGGCGCGAAGGTGACATTATTCAGCATGGTGCCCGCTTTGGTCAGTTCGACAAAGCCGATGATCGAGGCCAGCGCCGTGCCTTTAATGACCTGGACGGAAAAGCCGACCGTCGGGGCGATGGCAATACGGATAGCCTGCGGCGCAATCACCCGAAACAGTGTCTGACCAAAACTTAACCCCAGACAGCGACAGGCCTCCCACTGCCCTTTCGGCAATGCCTTAATGCTGCCGTACCAGATATCCAACAGGAACGCGCTGGTAAAAAGGGTCAGCGCCAACGTTGCCGCTGTCCACGGGCTCACATCAATACCGAACAGGGCAATACCGAAGAAAGCCAGAAAGAGCTGCATCAGCAGCGGTGTACCCTGAAAAAGCGCGGCATATGCGCTAATCAGCCGTTTCGGCCAGCGCCAGCGGCTAATGCGTAATACCAGCAGCGGCAGCGTCACCAGCGTGCCGCAGACAAAGGCGATCAGCGACAGCAGCAAGGTCCAGCGCGCCGCCAGCAGCAGGTTGCGCAGAATATCCCAGTCGGTAAATGTACTCATCAACTCTCGCTCCCCAACCACTTCCTGCCCGCCGCCATCAATACCTGACGCATCAACAGTGAAAGCGCCAGATACAACAATGTGGTGACCAGATACACTTCAAAGCTCAAAAACGTGCGCGACTGAATCAGGTTTGCGGCAAACGTCAGCTCTTCGTAGGAAACCTGCGAGACCACCGACGATCCCAGCATCACGATAATGCACTGGCTGACCAGCGCCGGATAAATACGCCGTAGCGACGGCGGCAGGATCACGCGGAAAAAGGTCTGTGCTTTCGTTAACCCCAGCACACGCGCCGCTTCCCATTGTCCTTTTGGTGCCACCTGGATCCCGGCGCGGATAATCTCCGTACTGTAGGCCCCCAGATTGACCAGCATGGCGATCAACGCCGCCTCGCCTGCCGTTAATTTCAGCCCCATGCCGGGCAGGCCGAAAACGATAAAAAAGAGCTGCACCACAAACGGCGTATTACGAATAAGCTCGACATACGCCCCCCAGATATGGCTCGCCAGCGTGGGCTTACCGCTACGCAGCGCCGCGCCCAGAATGCCGAGAGACACACCGCCGATGGTTGCCAGAATGGTTAACGTTATCGTGGTCCAAAGCCCCGCAAGTAGCTGTGGCCAGAAAGGCCACAGCGCGGCAAAATCTAGCGTTGTCGTCATGCCAGACCCTTACACGCCCAGGGTGGCGGGCAGCGGTGCCTGCATCCATTTCTGCGAGAAATTATTGAGCGTGCCATCTTTCAGCGCCTGTTCAATCAACTTGTCGACCTCGGCTTTCAGCGCAGGCTCGTTTTTCTTAAGCCCGATAAAGCACGGCGAATCTTTAAGCATAAATTTGCTGACCGGCGCTTTTTCCGGGTTCTGGCGGGCAATCGCGGCCACCACAACGTTACCCGTCGCCATGTACTGAACCTGCCCGGAAAGATAGGCAGAGATGGTGGTGTTGTTATCTTCGTAGCGTTTGACCTCGGCATCTTTTGGCGCCAGATCGCTTAACACCATGTCTTCCACCGCGCCGCGAGTGACCCCGATCGACTTACCGCTCAGCGCGGCAGCATCCGCCAGTGTGGCGTCTTTCGGGCCAAACACCCCGAGGAAGAACGGCGCATAGGCGCGGCTAAAGTCGATCACTTTTTCACGCTCAGCATTCTTACCGAGGCTGGAGATAACCAGATCAACTTTATTGGTTTGCAGGTAAGGCACCCGGTTAGCGCTGGTCACCGGCACCAGTTCCACCTTCACCTTCATCTCTTTAGCCAGATACTCCGCCATATCGATATCGTAGCCCTGCGGCTTGAGATCGGTTCCCACGGAGCCAAACGGCGGAAAGTCCTGCGGTACAGCCACACGCAGTACGCCGCGTTTTTGAATATCCTGTAGCTGATCGGCCATCGCCTGCCCCGCACTGGACAACATTAATGCCGCACCCGCTGCCGCCATCATCCATTTCTTCATTCTTGTCACCTCATCGCTCGTGAAACAAAAGATTCTTTGAATCACTTTTTGCAACTAATGTGCCAAAGCGATAAAAACACTGTCGCGCCTGCTACAGCGGGAGTTAAGCGGTTATAAAGGAGAGATTAAGCCAGGCAGCGGCACACCAGAATGGTGCAGCCGCCTGTTATTGGTGCAATCAAATTTCGCAATAACGCAAAAAACGATTCAGTGCACTGGAAAGATGCTTTTGACGGTGATGAATGCGCCACAAAGTGCGCACCAGACGAGGCAGTGGAACAGGGACTTCCACCAATGAACCCGCATCAAGCTGTTCGGCAATCACGCGCCGCGACAGACAACTGATGCCAAGCCCGTGGCGCACGGCATGTTTGATAGCCTCGGAGTTGCCAAGCTCCATGCCGAGATGAAATTCAGGCAAATGAGACAGCAGCAGGTAATCGACAATTTCGCGCGTACCGGAGCCACGCTCACGCAGGATCCACGGCGCGGCGGCCAGGCGCGCCAGCGTGACGTCCTCCTGCAACAGCGGGGAATCCGGCGGCGCGAACACCACCAGTTCATCTTCAAGCCAGGGTTCCGCAATGATCTCGGCCGTATGGCAGGGTCCTTCAATCAGACCGATATCGACGCGAAAATCAGCCACCGCATTAATAACGTCCTGGCTGTTGCCTACGCTCATATCCAGCGGCAATTGAGGAAAATCTCGTCGATAATGGGCAATGATTTCCGGCAGGATGTAGTTACCAATCGTACTGCTGGCGTAGACGCGGATTGCCCCGTTTTCTTCACGAAACAGTTGTTCAATTTCCGTCGCCTGCTCCAGCAGCGCCAGTGCGCGTGGATAGAGCAAACGGCCATGTTCGTTCACCACCAGCCGCTTACCAACACGATCGAAAAGCTGAACGCTGAGTTGCCCTTCGAGGTCGGTGAGCGCGGCGCTGACCGCCGATTGCGATAAGGCCAGCATTTGCGAGGCCTGCGTCGTGGAACCGCTCTTGAGCACCTCGGCGAAAACTTCGAGCTGCCGTAGTGTGATATGCATAAATTTTCACCATCGGGGCAAGGGTCGCTTACCACTTATAAAGATTAATTATAAATATATAATCAATTTTACCTTTAAGCCAGAGCACCGTAACCTTTTCCCACGAGAAAGGAGAAGGTTATGACTGAAATCACACATCATGTTCCACGCAAGAACAACATCGCGTTATTCGTACCGGGTCTGTTGCTCAGTGCGGTCATCGCCGGGCTGGCATTGTGGCTGGGTAATATTCCCTCGGTTGCGGGTGCGGGGTTTAGCGCGCTAACGCTGGCAATTTTATTCGGCATCGTCGCAGGTAATACGCTTTACCCACGCCTGCATGTTCGTTGTGATGCAGGCGTATTATGGTCAAAACAGCATTTGTTGCGTCTGGGTATTATCCTTTATGGCTTGCGCCTGACATTTTCGCAAATTGCCGAGGTAGGCGTCAGCGGCATCACTATCGACGTTTTAATGCTCTCCAGCACCTTTATGCTGGCCTGTTTGCTCGGGCAAAAAGTGTTTGGGCTGGACAGAAAAACCAGTTGGCTGATTGGGGCAGGCAGCAGCATTTGCGGCGCAGCGGCAGTGCTGGCGACTGAACCGGTGGTCAAAGCCGAGTCCAGCAAAGTAGCCGTTGCCGTCGCCACGGTGGTGATTTACGGGACGCTGGCCATTTTTATCTATCCGGCAATCTATCCGCTGCTGGCTCACTGGTTCACCCCAGAAACTTATGGCATCTATATGGGGTCAACCATGCATGAAGTGGCGCAGGTTGTGGCCGCGGGCCATGCTGTCAGCCCGGATGCCGAGAATGCGGCCGTCATCGCCAAAATGTTGCGCGTGATGATGCTGGCGCCGTTCCTGATCCTGCTCGCCTCCCGGGTTAAACAACTCTCCCCTGCGGCAAGCGGCGAAAAAAGCAAAATTACTATTCCGTGGTTTGCCGTGCTGTTTATCCTGGTGGCGGTGTTTAACTCGTTCCATTTTCTGCCGAAAGGTGTGGTTGATGTCCTGATTACCATTGATACGGTTTTGCTGGCGATGGCAATGGCCGCACTGGGGTTAACCACCCATATCAGCGCCCTGAAAAAGGCAGGAGCGAAGCCGCTATTAATGGCGCTGGCGCTGTTTGTCTGGCTGATTGTCGGTGGCGGTGCCATTAACCTGCTGGTGCACCATTTGATGGCATAAAACCTTACGTCTCTTCTCTGTTAACCCGCTATTATTGGAAAAATGTTTATTTGATTACGCAAAATCCTTCGCATTGCATCCAGCCGGCAAATGAACGAATCCCCGGCGCGTACAGAAGTACGTGACGGGGTGAGTGATGCCAATAGCGATGTCGCGCGGAGGATGACGCGTATTGCGGGTTTAACAGGAGTCTTTACATGAAATACATCGGAGCGCATGTCAGCGCCGCGGGCGGTTTGGCCAATGCCGCCATTCGCGCAGCAGAAATCGAAGCCACTGCGTTTGCCCTGTTCACAAAAAATCAGCGTCAATGGCGTGCCGCACCGCTCAGCAGCGAGACGATTGATGAATTCAAAGCCGCCTGCGAAAAATACCATTATCAGCCGGGACAAATTCTCCCCCACGACAGCTACCTGATTAACCTGGGCCATCCGGTTGAAGAGGCGCTGGAAAAATCCCGTGACGCATTTCTTGATGAAATGCAACGCTGCGAACAACTGGGGCTGACGCTGCTGAACTTCCACCCCGGCAGCCATTTGATGCAAATCGACGAAGACAAGTGCCTGGCGCGTATTGCCGAATCCATTAACATCGTGCTCGCACAAACCAAAGGCGTTACGGCGGTTATCGAAAACACCGCGGGCCAGGGTAGCAACCTTGGTTTTCGCTTTGAACATCTCGCCGCGATCATCGACGGCGTGGAAGACAAATCGCGCGTCGGCGTGTGTATCGATACCTGCCATGCGTTTGCTGCCGGATACGATCTGCGCACTACCGAAAGTACCGCGAAAGTTTTCACCGAATTTGAACGCGTCGTGGGGTTCAACTACCTGCGCGGTATGCACCTCAATGATGCCAAAAGCGCATTTGGCAGCCGTGTTGACCGCCATCACAGCCTGGGTGAAGGCAATATTGGTCATGACGCCTTCCGCTGGATCATGCAGGACGATCGTTTCGACGGTATTCCGCTCATTCTGGAAACCATCAATCCGGACATTTGGGCAGAAGAGATCGCCTGGTTAAAGGCGCAACAAAATGAAGAGGCTGCGGCATAAATGAACGACAGGGAAAAACAGATATTACAAATCCTGCGCAGCAATCCACTGATTCAGCAAAATGAGATAGGCGATATTTTACAAATCAGCCGTTC
Organism: Phytobacter ursingii; assembly: GCA_901456055.1. Classification (GTDB taxonomy): domain Bacteria; phylum Pseudomonadota; class Gammaproteobacteria; order Enterobacterales; family Enterobacteriaceae; genus Phytobacter; species Phytobacter ursingii. The sequence continues at coordinate 146,807 of CABDWT010000012.1, read as the reverse complement.
ACGCGTCGCCGCCCACATTATGGATTTGATGCGAAAAGGGCTGATTAAAGGCAAGGGCTACATTCTGACCGAACAGGATTACTGTGTCGTGTTTGGCGCCATCAATATGGATATTCGCGGCGTCGCGGATATCCATTATCCGCAGTCCGCCTCCAACCCCGGCAGCATTCAGTGTTCTGCAGGCGGCGTCGGGCGTAATGTCGCCCACAATCTCGCTCTGCTGGGCCGCGATGTGCACCTGATCTCAGCCGTGGGGGATGATTTTTACGGTGAAACGTTACTGGAACAGACCCGTCTGGCCGGGGTGAATGTGCAAAGCTGTATTCGTCTGCATGGGCACAACACCTCTACCTATCTGTCGATTGCCAATCAGCAGGAAGAGACGGTACTGGCCATCAACGATACCCATATTCTGCAGCAATTGACGCCGCAGCTGCTCAATTCCTCGCGCGACCTGGTGATGCATGCGGGCGTGGTGCTCGCCGATTGCAACCTGACCGAAGAGGCACTGGAGTGGATCTTCACCATGGCGGGGAATATTCCGGTCTTTGTCGATACGGTTTCCGAGTTCAAAGCCGACAAGATTCGCCCCTGGCTATCGCGCATTCATACCCTGAAACCCACGCTACAGGAGTTGCAGATCTTGTGGGGACAGCCGATTCGGCGCGAAGCAGACAAAATAGCGGCGGTAAATTCACTCCATGAACAAGGGGTGCAACGCATCTTCGTGTACCTGGACGATGATTCCGTATTCTGCTCTAAACGTGATGGCGAGCAGCTACTGCTGGCTTCACCGGATCACGCCTTCACTGACCGTTTCGGCGCGGACGACGGATTTATGGCGGGGCTGCTGTATAGCTTCCTTGAGGGGGGCGATTTTACGGAAAGCGCTCACTTTGCTATGGCCTGTGCGGCGATTTCCCGTGCCAGCGTGAGTATCAACAATCCTGCCCTGTCAGCAGAAAATGCGATGAGTTTGCTGAATACAAACAAAGCGGAGGCGTAAGAACGCACGCCAGTTGCGCTGGCGTGCGGTTGATTCAGGCAAGGCCGATAAAGAACCCGGCGATGGTGGCACTCATCAGGTTTGAGAGCGTTGCCGCCGCCAGCGCCCGCATCCCAAGCTGAGCGATTTCCGGCGCGCGCTGGGGGGCTATCGCGGAAAAGGCCCCGACCACTACGCCAATGGAACCGAAGTTGGCAAACCCGCACAGCGCAAACGAGATAATGGCGATGGTTTTGACATCCAGCGCGCCGCCCGTTTGCAGATAAGGCGAGAAATTGAGATAGGCCACGAACTCGTTGATCGCCAGCTTTTGCCCAATCAGGCTGCCGGCCAGCGTCGCATCGTGCCAGTCCACACCCATAATCCAGGCCAGCGGGGCCAGCAGATAACCGAAGATCCCTTCCAGGGTGGCATGACCGAAACCAAACCAGCCGCCCACGCCGCCAATGATGCCGTTTAATAGCGCAATGATCGCCACAAACGCCATCACCACCGTCGCCACACCCGCGGCAATTTTCAGCCCGGTCATCGCACCGCTTGCCGCCGCTTCAATGATGCTTTTGGGCGGTGTTTCGGTAAACGAGAGATTTTCAAACGTGACCTGAGAGGCCTCGGTTGCCGGACTCAGCATACGGGCAAACAGGATACCACCCGGGATCGCCATTAATGACGCGGCCAGCAGGTAGTCAATCGGCACTCCCATTCCGGCATAACCGATCATCATAGACCCGGCAATCGAGGCCATCCCGCTGCAAATCGCAGTGAATAATTCGTTGCGGTTAAGTTTATGGATAAACGGCTTCACGATAGCGGGGATTTCATTCTGCCCAAGGAAAATCGTGGTCACGGCGACGAACGATTCGATCTTGCTGATGCTCAGCGCCTTCTGGAAAATCCCCCCCAGAATGCGGATCAGCAATCCCATCACGCCTATATAGTAGAGCAGGCTGATTAGCGCGGTAACAAAGATAATTGCAGGCAGTACGCGGAAGGCGAAAATAAACCCGGCGCCGTCAAACAACACATCCATTTTCGGCCCGACCAGCGAGCCGAAAATAAAAGCGCTGCCTGCGTCGCTGTAAGACATTACTTTATGAACGCCCAGCGCCGCCTGCTCAACCAGCCATTTGCCCGGCGGGAAGTAAAGCATAATCCCGCCGATAGCGATTTGCAGCAGCAGTGCCGCGCCCACGGTGCGTAAGCTAATGCGCTTTTTATTTACTGACAGCAGAAAAGCGATGGCCAGTAATACCACCATACCCAGAAAACTTCTCATTATATCCATAATGATTTTCCCTTCATGCCAGGAAACCCGGCGTAAACGCCAGGTTTTGGTATGTCTGATATCCCTGCGGGCGACCGCTCGCTGCCCGCGCGTGGGTTATGCGAGACGTTGGTACTCTTTTGCGATTTCACATGCCAGCACGGCGTTGTTGAACACCAGCTGAATGTTTGATTTCAGGCTGTCGCCGCCGGTTAATTCAGCAACACGAGCCAGCAGGAACGGCGTGCTCTCTTTACCGACCACACCCTGCTCTTCGGCCTCTTTCACCGCCCGATCGATGGCGGCGTTGATTTTCTCTTCCGCCATCGCAAACTGCTCGGGAATGGGGTTCGCCACCACCAGGCCACCATTAAGGCCGGTTTGCCATTTCACCGCCATTGCGCGGGCGATCTCTTTGGCGCTGTCCAGACGAATGCTGACCTCAAACGGGCTGGTACGGCAGAAAAAGGCCGGCAATGATTTTGTCTGATAACCAATTAGCGGCACGCCGAAGGTTTCCAGATATTCGGTGGTCAGGCCAAGGTCGAGAATAGATTTCGCCCCTGCGCAAACCACTGTAACGTTCGTGTGCGCCAGCTCCTGCAAATCGGCGGAAATATCAAACGTATGTTCGGCGCCACGGTGAACGCCGCCAATACCGCCCGTCGCGAAAACTTTAATCCCAGCCAGTGCGGCAATAATCATGGTGGAGGCTACTGTGGTGGCACCATTTAATCCGGCGGCGACCACAAACGGTAAATCACGGCGGCTGACTTTTGCGACGCTGTGTCCTTCACGGCCTAGTAATTCAATTTCGTCTTTCGTTAAACCAACTTTCATTACACCGTTAATAATGGCGATTGTCGCTGGTACCGCACCGTGTTTACGAATAGTCTCTTCGACTTCAATTGCCGTTTGCGCATTTTGCGGGAACGGCATACCGTGAGAAATAATTGTCGATTCCAGCGCTACAACCGATTTGTTATTTTCCAGCGCTTCTTTTACTTCCGCAGAGATATGCAGTAATTCAGGGGAAATCGTTAATTCAGACATCTTGTTTCTCCACTAGCGATGTGACTTTCGAAAAAGATAAGTCAGGATTATTGGTATATTCGGACGCCAGAGCCATTGACGAGCACCCTTGCGCAAAACGGACCGAATCGATAAATGAAAAACCTTCTACCCAACAGGCCGCCAGACCCGCCATCATGGCGTCGCCGGCCCCGGTGACATTAACGACCTGGGTTTTAATCGGAGGTGACCACCCACTGACGCCATCGCGCTCGCTGTAATAAACGCCGTCGCCGCCCATGCTCAGTACCAACCGTCGCAGGCCGCGGGTATGAAACCATTCGGCAACATTTACCACATCGTCGCGCCCGGAAAGCGTAATACCGCTGAGTGTTTCAGCCTCGAGGCGATTGGGTTTAAGGGTATGAATTTGCCCCAGCCAGTCGCGAATTTTTACGCATTTCCAGGCAGAGACCGGGTCGACAAAAACAGGCACGTCGCCCGCATGGGTTAGCAGCCAGCCCAGTGCGTCTTCGCTGATATTACAGTCAGCGACAATCACCGCAGCATCACGTATGAAATCACTGTGCTTTGCCAGAAATTTTGCCGATAAATATTCACTAATATTCATATCATTGATAGCAACCAGCATTTCACCGGTATTATCCAGCAAAGATAAATAACTCGACGTATTTTCCTCCGGCACAACGAGACATTTACTGACATTAACTCCAGTGCGATGCGTCTCGTTCAGCAGTGATTGGCCATAGAAATCATCACCAACCGCTGTTAACAACCACGATTGTTTACCAAGCAATGCCAGATTCTGCGCAATATTGCGCCCGACGCCGCCAGGGGTGAATTTTATTTTCCCGGGGTTAGAATCTGCATAATTCAATACACCGTGTGAATACCCAGCAACATCCATATTAGCGGAGCCGACAGTGACAATATAATCTTTTTTACGCATGAAACGCCCTCTGGCAAAAAAAAATACCATATCAATGAGATCGTTAAAAAATTAAGACGTATGATTTAAAAATATTAGAGCACATGTTTAAATTCGAACATGTGTTCATGATAAGTCGATTTTGCTTAAAGTAAAGCGGGTGGAACGCTCCTGGATTTCGAGATATGAAGGCGATCACATTTATTTGTCCATTCTCAGAAAATAGAGATTAAACCTGGGACTTGTATCAAATAAAATAACGAAAAGGCCGCAAAAGCGGCCTCGATAAAGGAAATACGTAATGCTAAGGATCGGGCCTGCGAAGGCCCCCTTCGTTATTGATAAGTGACGGTATAAACCAATTTTCCATTGGCTTTACCCGCATAGACCTTATTTTGAGTCTGAACATAGCGTGCAAACAATGGAATGGTAATGTTCGGGCTACCATCATTGGGCATAGGCCCCATTGCCGCCCGGGAGAGATCGACAACTCCACTTGTGCTACTGCTGGCTGAAAGTTGTATGCCGATCCCTGTAGCCCGCATGGGGTCATCGTCAATATCCATTATCCCGAGTGTCGAATCGATGATATTGCTATAAGGTGTTAATGTAACGGCCCATTCATTATTAGCTAACACGCCTGTAGGGGTGTTTTTCGAGCCGTTAAAACTCGCGACTGAGGAGCTGGTCGAACCGTAAAAGCGGGTACAATTCACAAGCATAATACTGGCATCCTTCCACGGCGTACCTGTCCCGATACCGGAAAAAGCGGTGACGTCATGCGTCCCCATCTTAATGCTCATTGAACCACTGGCAGGAGACACATCACAGGTCGGCACTGTTATCGTGATCCCTCCGGTCAACTTCACATTGTGAAGCGCCACCATATTATTGCTTTGCCCTAAATTGAAAATAATGGAAGGAAGACTGTCGGCAGAGATAACGCCGGGAGAAACTGTGCTGGCGGTTTTGATAAGCGCAAACTGGACAGGATAATACCAGGTTGTGGTGGGGACACACGTAGTGCTGTTGGTACAACCGCTAATGCTTGTAGAGGTATAGGGGATTTTCACTGTTGAATTAACGTTAAATTTTATGCCTATTCCTTCTATGTTTGTTTCATAGACGGCTGAATCCGTCGACAATGGCGGCTTCGGGAGAACACCATAGCTGTAATTGAAAAAGAAATTACCCGCGCTATCGCATTTGATTTGTACGGGTTCAAAATTTTTGATTTGAATTTCTTGTTCATAGATAACCTGTCCGATAGCCGCACCCGCTGGTACAGATATGGTCGTGTTAGCCACAAAAGGAACGGTGAAATTTCTTGTCGCATTTGCAGTATATTCTGCTGTTTGGTTAAATCCACAAGCTGCATGCGCTGGCGCACCATAATATATAAGCAATACTGACATTAACGTGAATAATGAAAAGTAACGCAACTTAGATATCCTTATCGGTGTTGTTAATAAAAGTAGAAAATTATGGCATTCGTTTTTGGCTGAAGAAAATATGACTCTTATCTCATTCCAGGGCATGAATCCTACCATGGCCGTACTATTTATTAGAAGTATCTGTAATACAAAAAAGCACTATAAGGCTTAGTACGATGATTGAGTTGCCCGTTTAGCGGCGCTTTGCTATCTGATAGCAGGATAAGTGTCTTTTCCTGTGTCAGCATTCAATAATCACCATAAATTACACCAAGTAACATTATATTCATGATGAATGATTCATGGCGCAAATATTATTACAAATAATTTTCAATGAGGTCAGAATTTAAAGATCTATAAAGCGCTCGATAATTGTTAAATGTGTTTAATATTATGATTCACTCTTCGCTGTTGCCTAACGAATATTCTATGAAGCGTAGCCAGCACCTGAAAAAGGGATTTCATTGTTCTACTGCAGCGATTCATTATGTCGACAGCAATGTCTGTTGTAGTCAAAAACTGCTGGAGTGGTGGGGGGCCGAAATAACATAAAAGGGCTCGTTATTCGCTACAAGTAAGGTTAAGAATCAGACGCGATTAAAAAATAAAGAATTTAATAGAGTCGAAATGCTATCAGGCCGTACCAATTATAGTTCGCAGTATATGTCAACCTGCCGTCGACATAACCACCTGCCACGTTACGGGTTATTTTGAGATAACGCGCATACATCGGCAGCGTAATTGATAAACGTCCTCTCGTTGGAAAAAGATATTCCGGCGTATTGCCAGGAAAATGAACTATCAGAAATTTATGCTCGCGAACTAACGGGAATTTGTGGAGTAATAAATATCCTCCGGCATAGCCGGAGGTTTTTCGGATGCGCCTATAAGGCTCTGTTACCAGCCGCGCCCTAACAGGCGCATACGATCTGACATTTGCATCAAACTTCGTTACTTACGGCCCGTAAACGGGCTACCCGGATAAGGGATCGACAACTGCTCGCCCATTTTATCCTCTTCAAGCTGGTGCTTTATGTATTCTTGTATCTTCGCCGTGTTCTTCCCTACCGTATCTACGTAGTATCCCCGGCACCAGAACTCCCTGTTCCTGTATTTGAATTTCAGATCGCCAAACTGCTCATAAAGCATCAGACTGCTTTTCCCTTTCAGATATCCCATAAAGCCGGATACGCTCATTTTGGGCGGGATTTCCACAAGCATATGGATATGATCTGCGCAGCATTCAGCTTCCAGGATCCGTACATTTTTCCACTCACACAGCTTTCTTAAAATGCTCCCTATCGCAAGACGTTTCTCTCCATAGAACGCTTGTCTTCGGTATTTTGGCGCAAAAACTATGTGATATTTACAGTTCCATTGGGTGTGCGCTAAGCTCTTTTCGTCCCCCATTGGGACCCCCTTTTGATTTCTTGTTGAACTTTTGCAGTTGCCAGACCGCAAGGTGTTTTAACAAATCAAAAGGGGTTTTAATAACTGGCTTAAAGCTGAAAGCTTTCCGGAACCCCCAGCCTAGCTGGGGGTTTTCTATAGACAAAAAAAAGGCCGAACAAGTCGGCCTTTTAAGGTCATAAACCGTTTTATGCCGCTTTGGCAACCGCTTCGGTTTCCGGACGTTTCAGGAAGGCATAGACCAGGCCTGCCAGCAGAGTGCCTGCAACGATAGAGAGCAGGTAACCAACAACCGGCGTGATCGCCCCTGGAATCAGCAGAACAAACAGACCACCGTGCGGCGCCATCAGTTTCGCGCCAATCGCCATGGAGATAGCGCCAGTCAACGCGCCACCAGCGATACAGCAGGGCAGAACACGCATCGGGTCACGCGCCGCGAACGGAATCGCACCTTCGGAGATAAAACACAGCCCCAGAACCAGCGCTGCTTTGCCCCCTTCCTGCTGCCCTTTATCGAATTTGTTACGGGCAACAATGGTCGCCAGGCCCATCGCCAGCGGCGGCACCATACCGGCAGCCATGATGGCAGCCATCGGTGCGTAAGTCTGGGTACTCAGCAAGCCAACACCGAAGGCATATGCCGCTTTGTTCACCGGACCACCCATATCGGTACACATCATGCCACCGAGGATCGCGCCCAACAGGACGGCATTCGCCGTACCCATAGTTTGCAGCCAGGAAGTCAGACCGGCCAGGATGCCTGAAACCGGTTTACCGATAAGGTAAATCATCGCCAGGCCAACAATCAGGCTGGAGAATAGCGGAATGATCAGGATCGGTTTCAGTGCTTCCATACTTGGCGGCAGCTTAACGCCTTTACTGATGGCTTTCGCCAGATAACCGGCAAGGAAACCGGCAATGATACCGCCGATAAAGCCCGAACCGGTGCTCACGGCCAGCATACCGCCGATAAGCCCCGGCGTCAGGCCCGGGCGGTCAGCGATGGAGAACGCAATGTAACCCGCCAGTACCGGCACCATCAGGGCAAACGCAGAACCCCCACCGATTTGCATCAGCGCGGCAGCCAGCGTATCCGGCGTTTTAAATGCGGTAATACCGAAAGCAAAGGAAAGTGCGATACACAAACCACCGGCAACGACCATCGGCAGCATGTAAGAGACCCCGGTCAACAGGTGACGATAGGCGCCCGCGCTCTCTTTTTTACCTTCACTGCTCGCCGATTGCGTACCGCCACTCGGCTGATACGTTTTCGCTTCGGTTTGCGCTTTGTCTAACTCCTGCGCCGTTTTCTTCAGGGCCAGCCCCGTGGTGGTACGGTACATCGGTTTGCCAGCGAATTTCGCCAGGTCCACTTCGATGTCCGCAGCCACAATCACCAGATCGGCCTGAGCCACTTCTTCCGGCGTGATGGCGTTACCCGCGCCAACAGAGCCGCGTGTTTCCACTTTCACCCACCAGCCGCGTTTTTTCGCTTCGGTTTCAATGGCCTCTGCCGCCATAAAGGTATGAGCAACGCCTGTCGGACATGCAGTGACGGCCACAATACGTTTCGGACCACTGGTAGAGGCCACAGGTGCCGCCGCCGGAGCCGTGTACGGGGAAGCGTGGTTCTTCGCTTCGCTTAAAAACAGTTCCGGATGAGCCACAGCGCGATTGATGTCGCCCAGCCAGACTTTCTTGCCGCTCAGCGCGCTGTCAGCCGGCACGCGGGAGCCCAGAACGATCGCCAGCTCAGCTTCACCGGGGTTATCGATAAACTGCAAATTCGCTTTTTGTGCCGCTGCGCCTAACAGGCTTTTCGCCATATATGCGCGAGCTTGACCGAGTTCAGAATCAATTATCAGCAGCGTTTTCATTATGCTCTCCTGCTGTTAGTTAAAGGGTTTTAAGTCAACACGCGCCATCATCGCGGCTAACTGGGTACGATCGGTAATACCTACATTGCTCTGGCTAACAGCCAGTGCTGCCACAGCAGTGGCCAGACGCAACGTATGTTCACTGGACTCTCGCATTAACAGGCCATAAATCAGGCCGCCAACCATTGAATCCCCTGCGCCAACGGTGCTTACCACCTCCATTGACGGCGGTTTGGCGATCCATTCGCCAGAAGCGTTAACCCACAACGCCCCTTCCGCGCCCAGTGAAATAACCACATGGGCAATTCCTTGTTCACGAAGCGCATGCGCCGCGTCGATCACATCTTTCAATTCTGGTAATTTGCGGCCAGCCCAAATTTCGAGCTCGCGACGGTTAGGTTTAACCAGCCACGGCGCCGCTTTCAGACCAGCAACCAGCGCATCGCGGCTGCTGTCGAAAATGATGCATGGGCACTGACTGCGCAGGCGCGTCATCCAGTCGGTAAAGGCTTCCGGGCTCACACCAGATGGCAAGCTGCCGCTGACACACACCATGTCAAACTGACCCAGCCAGGTCAGTGAATCATTAACAAAACGCTCCCAGTCTGCCGGTGTTACTTCAAAGCCGGAGAAGTTGAAGTCTGTCACTTCACCGTCTTTTTCCGTCAGCTTCACGTTGATACGGGTACGGCCCTGTACAATCTGGAAACGGTTAGCAATGCCCAGCTCGCTGAACAACTGCTGAAAACCGTCCTGGTTGTCTTTACCCAGGAAGCCGCCAACGGTAACGTCGATGCCCAGGTCTTTCAGGACTTTCGCCACGTTGATGCCTTTACCCGCAGCATGCAGGCCGGTGGTGCGAACCAGGTTCACTTCACCGCGTTCAATTTCCGGGGTAAACCCGACCAGATCATAGGCTGGGTTAAGGGTAATGGTGGCTACACGTCTGCTCATTATGCGCCCTCCCCCAGACCGGCAGCGATGGCGTCGCCAATCGCTTTCAGCGCTTGTTCAGCATCATCGCCCTGCGCGGTGAAACGCAGACGGTGACCTTTCTTCACGCCCAGCGCGACCACTTTCATCAGGCTACGACCATTGGCGGATTTACCGGTACCGTCGAGGTTAGCAACAGTCACTTCGCTATTAAATTGTTTGATGGTATTGACCAGCATGGTACCCGGACGGGCATGCAGGCCATGTTCGTTGCGCACCACAAACTCAGCGGTCAGCAGGTTATCAGCAATAGCGTCGTCGCTGGTCAGCAGGGCCAACAGGGTAGCGGCATCCGCGCTCAGAAGACGGTCCGCTTTATTATCGAGCAGCAGGTTGCTCAGGCGTTTGAGTACGGCAACCGGCTGGTCATCAGCCATTGCGACACTGACCAGCAAGGCAACGCTCTCACCATTCACATCAAAGGCTTGTGCAGCACGGCTGACAGCCACCGCGCTTGCCAGGTTGCCCTGCGCGCTGTCGTTCAGCCAGATACCCTGACCGAGGTTCAGCGGTTGTTCGTTAATCGCGCGTGCCACATAGACAGCATCAACCGCGCCCGCTTCTTTCAGACGCGCGGCGTTCAGTGCTTGTAATGTCACCAGGTCGCTGGCGACAACGTCAAGGCTCAGCGTGTCGTTATCCAGTTTCAGCGACGCCGCCTGCTGTTCGCCCATCAGCAAGGCACGCAGTTCTTCTGCTGTGGTCGCGGATTGCAGCTGTGCCGCAACGGAATCATCGCTCAGGATGTGGGTCAGTTGACGCAACAGGCCCAGGTGCTCATCAGAACTGGCGGCAATACCGATAGCCACATAGGCTACCTGCCCTTCTCCCCAGAGAATGCCTTGCGGGAACTGGAATACTTTTACGCCGGTTTTCAACACCTGGTCACGGGTATCGGTCGTTCCGTGCGGAATGGCAATCCCGTTGCCGAGGAAGGTTGAGGTCTGCTGCTCACGCGCCAGCATGCCATCAACATAACCACCGGCGACGTTGCCTGCTTCTGCCAGTGCGGCGGCAATCTGACGAATCGCCTCTTCTTTCGTCCCGGCCTGCTGGCCCGGATGGATGTCCTGAACGGATAACTGGAACATGTAAATCCTCTCCTGCTGAACTGAATCGTTTCAGCTGACTTGAGAAATAATGCGCCACCCTGAGATGTGTTGAAAACAAGATGACGCTGAAACGTTTCGCGAAGTTTTGATCTTTCCGTTTCAGCTATCAAGAAAAGTCTCATTTTTGATTGCAAAATTACGATCTACTGCACATTTCATCCCCCGAATTCCCTTTTTTGCTGAACAAAGCTGACCTTATTTTTGCGTCAGATTCAGCACCCATCAGCAGGGTAATATCGGTGAAATAGTGTTCCGCGGTGGTGAGCAAAAAAGAGGCTGAAAAAATACCTCTCTGTTTTTCGGTTGTTGGCTGTCATGCCTTATCGGTACCGTTAAGAGACCGCTTAACAGAGGATTGCGATAATGAATTTTGCCCTTTTACACCAACAAGATGGCCCGTTGCTGCTGGCGAGTGTCCGGGATGTCACGAGCGCCAGAGCCGCGCAGGCCGCGGGTTACAAGGCCATTGGCACATCCAGCGCCGCCATTGCCGCTCTGTATGGCTATGACGATGGCGACGGCATTACCTTTGCAGAACTCCGCCATCTGGTCGTCCGTTTACAGGCATGCTGCTCCCTGCCGCTGACCGTTGATATGGAATACGGTTATGGTGACAGTCACCACCCGATCATTGCGAACCTGCTCGCGATGGCTGAACCAGGTATGGCAGGCGTTAACCTGGAAGACAGCCGCGTTCAGCAAGGAAAGCGTGTGTTGCAGGATTCTGCTGAATTTGCCTTACTGCTTAATGCCATACGCCAACAATTTGCTGATAGACGGCGCAGCCTCTTCATTAATGCCCGGACGGATACCTTCTTGCTGGGCGAAAATAACGCGCTGGCAGAAACGCTGGCGCGCCCACCTTTGCCAGGCTGAAGAGCCGGGGCGTTAAGCGCATTTCGATGGGCGATTTTCCCCATCAGGCATGACAAAACAGCGTAAACAGCCTGTTTGCTGATATTGTGAAAGCTCACTCCTTTGACGCGGTATTTGCCCATGCAGCAGCAACATGTCTGGCAGGCGTTGATCGGTGTGGGGTATGCCGGGGTAAGTCATTACAGCAGGTTTGCTGAGCAGACGGGTAATTCGAAAGCCGTGCGTGCAGTGGCCAGCGCCACCGGTGCTCATCGTATTGCGATTGTCATTCCCTGCCACCGGATCCTCGGCAAGGACGGTGCAATAACGGGCTACGGCGGCGGTATTGCGCGCAAAAAATGGTTACTGGAGCACGAAGCGAAATATCAGCATAGCGCTGAATAGCTTCCGAATAGCGTTAAGGTGCAGTCGCAGCTTCCAGATTAATCAGGAAGGTCATGGCCGCGTCCCGATCGCTAAAACACATCCCGGCGCTCGGTTGCAGACTGGCGCAGACGGTTGGGCGCAGCGGGGAGTTGAAGATATTACACTTATAGTCGTCCGCAAGCTGTACACAACGCGTGTTGGCCGGCTTGCCCTGTGGCATACCGGGGATAGGACTTGAAATAGAAGGGGCGATACAACACGCTCCACAATCCGTACGGCATTCCATAATAACAACTCTCTGTTGGGCTGGCCGCCAAACTAACTGTTTTCCCCGTCAAACGCAAAACTCAGCGATTCCACTTGCCTGTAAAGGTCCTCGCGGGTACTTTGTCGCGATATTTTCGTTATTTTTAATTCACAGGATCCCACTGATGCCAAGAGCGAACGAAATCAAGAAAGGTATGGTGCTGAACTACAACGGCAAGCTGCTGATTGTAAAGAATATTGATATTCAGTCACCGAGCGCCCGCGGCGCAGCAACCCTTTACAAAATGCGTTTCTCCGATGTGCGCACCGGCCTGAAAGTCGAAGAGCGTTTCAAAGGCGACGATATCGTCGATACCGTGACCCTGACACGCCGTTTCGTTGACTTCTCCTATGTTGATGGCAACGAATACGTGTTTATGGATAAAGAAGATTACACGCCTTACACCTTCACGAAAGAGCAGATCGAAGAAGAGCTGCTGTTTATCCCGGAAGGCGGTATGCCGGATATGCAGGTGCTGACCTGGGATGGTCAACTGCTGGCGCTGGAGCTGCCGCAGACCGTTGATCTGGAAATTGTTGAAACGGCGCCGGGTATCAAAGGCGCGTCAGCAAGTTCACGCACCAAACCGGCGACCATGAGCACGGGTCTGGTGATTCAGGTTCCGGAATACCTGACCACCGGCGAGAAAATCCGTATTCATATCGAAGAAAGCCGTTATATGGGCCGCGCGGACTAAATCAGCCAATTAAAGTAAAAAAGGACAGTGAAAACTGTCCTTTTTTTATCTTAGTATGAAGCTAACGGATTATAACAGATCGCGGAACAGGGTTTTCTTAAGTGCCAGTTCCACGCCACGCACTTCCGCCATCCCTTTCAGACGACCAATTGCGGAATAGCCCGGATTGGTTTTCTTACGCAGGTCATCAAGCATCTGATGACCGTGATCCGGACGGAACGGAATCGGACGCAGATCGCCCGCTTTCTTACGGCGCTGTTCTTCACTCAGGATCGCCGCCACAACCGATACCATATCTACATCGCCCTGCAGGTGTGCAGCTTCATGGAAGGTTTTCGGGTTATCTTCACGGCAAGTAGAACGCAGGTGCGTGAAGTGAATGCGATCGCCGAAAGTCTCAATCATATTCACCAGGTCGTTATCGGCACGTACGCCATAGGAGCCAGTGCACATGGTGAAACCGTTATTGATGCTATCAACCGCGTTTTTCAGCCAGTGCATATCCTCAATGGTAGAGACAATACGCGGCAGGCCGAGGATTGGACGCGGCGGATCGTCCGGGTGTACCGCCAGACGCACGCCAACTTCTTCTGCCACAGCGACAATCGCGCGCAGGAAGTAAGCCATATTTTCGCGCAACTGATCTTTGCTAATGCCATCATACTCCGCCAGACGGGCACGGAACTGATCCAGCGTATACCCCTCTTCCGCGCCTGGCAGGCCAGCAATAATATTGCGCGTCAGTTTTTCAATTTCAGCGGCACTCATGGCTTCAAAATAGGCCCGCGCCTGCTGCTGTTCTTCTTCGGTATAATCAGCCTGCGCGCCATCACGCTTGAGGATGTAAAGTTCAAATGCGGCAAAAGCAATCTGATCGAAACGCAGCGCTTTTGAACCGTCCGGCAGTTCATATTCCAGATCGGTACGCGTCCAGTCGAGGATCGGCATAAAGTTGTAGCACACGGTATCGATGCCACAGGCTGCCAGGTTACGGATGCTTTGCTGATAGTTGGCAATCCAGGTGTCATACTGTCCCGTGTGCGTTTTGATATCTTCATGCACAGGAATACTTTCGACCACCGACCAGGTCAGCCCTTTTTCAGCCAGCAAGGCCTGACGCTGCTTAATTTCTTCTACCGGCCAGACCTGACCGTTTGGAATATGGTGCAGTGCCGTCACGACACCCGTTGCGCCAGCCTGACGCACATCATCTAATGAAACCGGATCGTTCGGTCCGTACCAACGCCAGGTTTGTTCCATCGCCTTTCCCCTTAAAGTTGTTATACCAATACAGCAAAGATTATGACGACTACCATACATGTTTAACGAAGAGGGTCAAACGCCGCCATAACAATGATTGATCCAGCTCACATTACCCGGATATTTCAGGCACACCAATTCAATTTGCTGTCATATAACTTTACACTGCATTTTGTTAATTAATGGTTAAACAGGTGTATTCAATGCAAACAATTGCCTCCGTAACGCTGCCTGAAACGGTGCAGTTACCTCAGTATGATCGCCGTTCATTACGTTCGCGCATTGTTCATTTCGGTTTTGGCGCCTTTCACCGCGCGCATCAAGCGTTGTTAACTGACCGTGTGTTGAATGCGCAGGGGGGCGACTGGGGAATATGTGAGATTAGCCTGTTCAGCGGCGACCAGCTTATGGCGCAATTGCGCGCACAGGATCATCTCTACACTGTGCTGGAAAAAGGGGCCGAAGGTAATAAGGCCTACGTCGTTGGCGCGGTTAACGAATGTCTGAATGCCAGACTGGACTCGCTGTCAGCCATTATTGAAAAGTTTTGCGAACCGCAGGTGGCCATTGTTTCGCTGACCATTACCGAGAAAGGCTACTGCATCGACCCGGCAACCGGCAAACTGGACCTTACTCAGCCGCGGATTGCCCATGATTTGCAGGAGCCTTGCGAACCGCACTCCGCACCGGGCATTCTGGTTGAAGCGCTTTCCCGTCGACGTGAACGTGGCCTGCCCGCCTTTACCGTCTTGTCTTGCGACAATATTCCGGATAACGGTCATATCGTGAAAAACGCGGTGCTGGGTATGGCGCAGACCCGTTCCACTGAGCTGGCGCAGTGGATTGACACGCATGTCAGTTTCCCGTCAACCATGGTTGACCGTATCGTACCTGCCGCGACCGACGAATCACTGGCGGAAATCGCCGCTGAATTGGCTGTTGCCGATCCCTGCGCCATCAGTTGCGAGCCCTATATTCAATGGGTTATTGAAGACAACTTTGTTGCCGGTCGCCCGCAATGGGAAGTGGCAGGCGTACAACTGGTACAAGACGTTCGCCCGTGGGAACAGATGAAACTGCGTATGCTGAACGGTAGCCATTCGTTCCTGGCGTATCTGGGATATCTGGCTGGCTTTGCCCATATTAGCGACTGTATGCAGGACGAGGTATTTCGCCGTGCCGCACGCCAGTTGATGCTGGGCGAACAGGCCCCGACGCTTAAGATTACCGGCGTGGATCTCAACGCCTACGCGGATAACCTGATTGCCCGCTTTTCCAACCCCGCGCTCAAACACCGTACCTGGCAGATAGCGATGGACGGGAGTCAGAAACTGCCGCAGCGTATGCTCGATAGTGTACGCGTACATTTGCAGTGCGAAAGCCGCTGGCCGTTGCTGGCGCTCGGCATCGCAGGCTGGATGCGCTATGTCAGCGGAACGGACGATGCAGGCGTAGCCATTGATGTGCGTGATCCTCTGGCCGACAAGATACGTGCTATCGTCGAGACCAGCAGTGAAAAAGAACGCGTGGGCGCATTGCTGGCGCTGAGTGAAATCTTTGGTACTGATTTACCTGCCGATCCGCGCTTCGTGGATGCGGTCGAAAGCGCGTGGCAACAGTTGTGCTCGCAAGGGGCGCATCAGGCAGTACGTAGCGCCCTGCAGATTTAACATTTTCTGCCATTAAAAGGGGCGGAAAGTGCTTTATCCGCTCCTGCCCTTCTCTTTTTAGTCAATTTTCGTCAGGATTATTGCACTTATTATTGTGCGTAATTCTGGAGTGAACGTGACGAAAACGAATCTGATTACTGGCTTTCTTGGCAGCGGGAAGACCACGTCCATTCTCCATATGCTGGCAAATAAAGAGCCCAACGAGAAATGGGCCGTCCTGGTCAATGAATTTGGCGAAGTCGGTATTGACGGCGCATTACTGGCAGACAGTGGCGCCTTGTTAAAAGAGATCCCCGGCGGATGCATGTGCTGCGTAAACGGTCTGCCAATGCAGGTTGGCCTCAATACGCTACTGCGCCAGGGAAAACCCGATCGTTTACTGATAGAACCCACTGGCCTCGGGCATCCAAAACAGATTCTCGATATGCTTACCGCCCCCGTCTATGAGCCGTGGATCGATCTGCGCGCTACCCTGTGTCTCATTGACCCACGCCAGTTGCTGGATGAAAAAGTGACGGGTAATGAAAACTTTCGCGATCAGCTGGCGGCGGCTGACATTATTGTCGCGAATAAACAAGACCGCGCCAGCGCCGGGAGCCAGCAAGCGCTGGAAGCATGGTGGCAGCAACATGGCGGCGACCGTCTACGTATTAACGCCACACAGGGCAACATTCCCGTGTCGCTGCTGGATAACCCACGCCGCAATCTGCGCACACTTCCAGCCAGTGCCGAACATCACCACCACACCGGCGAAAGAAAAGGCCTGGCAGCGTTAAGTTTGCCGGAACATCAGAGCTGGCGACGCAGCCTCAACAGTGGTCAGGGCCACCATGCGTGCGGCTGGATCTTTGACGCGGATACGCAGTTTGACACCATTGGTTTGCTTGAGTGGGCGCGCCTTGCGCCCGTGGAACGCGTCAAGGGTGTAATGCGCATTCCCGAGGGGCTGGTGCGCATTAATCGCCAGGGGCTGGATCTGCATATTGAGACGCAAAACGTCGCGCCGCCCGACAGCCGAATTGAGCTCATCACCGCCTCCGAAGCGGACTGGAATGCCTTGCAGGCCAGTTTGTTGAAGCTTCGTTTAGGTTAAGGACACTACTGTTTTGCCCGTGTTGTTTAAAAATGGTTAAAGATGAAGACTCGTTTACCTCTTATTTTTTTGCTTAATCTCGCTGGATTTGCGCTGTTCCTGTCATGGTATCTGCCAGTCAATCATGGATTCTGGTTTCCGCTGGATGCGGCAATTTTCCACTTCTTTAATAACGGCCTCGTTGAGAGTCGTGCTTTCCTGTGGCTGGTCGCGCTGACCAACAACCGCGCTTTTGACGCCTGCTCGCTTATTGCTATGGGCTGCCTGATGCTGTCGTTCTGGTTGCGTGAAGACCGCGTAGGACGTCGTCGTATTCTCATCATTGGCCTGACGATGTTGCTTTTCGCGGTGGTTATTAATCAGCTTGCGCAATTACTTATTCCCGTTAAACGCGAAAGCCCAACACTATTTTTTAACGGTATTCATCGGGTCAGTGAATTACTGAATTTCCCGACCAAAGACGCCTCCAAAGACAGTTTCCCGGGCGATCATGGTATGATGTTGCTTATTTTTTCTGCGATCATGTTGCGGTATTTCGGTAAAAAAGCGTTCGGCATTGCCCTGATTATAGCTGTGGTTTTCGCCTTCCCACGCGTGATGATTGGCGCTCACTGGTTTACCGATATTGCCGTTGGCTCTCTTTCTGTGGCGTTGATTGGTCTGCCCTGGTGCCTTATGACATCACTTAGCGACAAAATAATTAGCCTGTTTGATCGTTACCTACCGGGCAATTAAACAACTTTTATACACTTTAATAACACGATTGAACGTTAATCATCAGGGATCGTTTTCGATCCCTGACGCAAATTTGCCGAAATTTCGTGTTTTCTGTCATCACGCTGTCATAACAATCACTATTCAAATGAGTGAGTTGCATGATTTTTAACCTAAATTGCCGTTTTTTTAGCCATTCCTGATAATTAACTTTCTGTATCATAATTTCTTATAAAAAATCACAGAAAAGCGCTCGCAATGCCCGAGGTGATAGGGTAATCTCGGGTCTGCTTTGAGCAAATGAGCGATTATTTTCATAAAGAATAAATTTGTGCGTTCACCCACAGATTTGACCACTGGTAATTGTCTCATTGCATACAGGTAATTACTCTCGCTGCGTTGGCATTTTTTATAACGATATTTATCGTTAAGGACTTCAAGGGAAAATAATTAACATGGTCAAATCTCAGCCGATTTTGAGATATATCTTGCGGGCGATTCCCGCGGTAGCAGTGGCGGTTCTGTTATCAGCTTGTTCAACAAATACCGCGAAGAACATGCATTCTGAGACGCATGCTGTGGGCGAAGATATCTCTTCACTGCAAGCCTCTCAGGATGAATTTGAAAATATGGTGCGTAATCTGGATGTGAAAAATCGCATCCTCGATCAATATGCTGACTGGAAGGGTGTGCGTTACCGCTTAGGCGGCGACACTAAGAAAGGTATTGATTGTTCCGGCTTCGTCCAGCGCACTTTCCGTGAGCAGTTTGGTTTAGAATTACCGCGTTCAACTTACGAACAGCAGGAAATGGGTAAATCGGTATCACGCACCAGTTTGCGTACCGGTGACCTGGTGTTGTTCAGGGCAGGGTCGACGGGTCGCCATGTAGGTATCTACATTGGCAATAACCAGTTTGTCCATGCTTCGACCAGTAGCGGTGTGGTAATTTCCAGCATGGATGAACCGTACTGGAAGAAACGCTACAACGAAGCGCGCCGTATACTGTCCCGCAGCTAACGCATGTTTTCGTCGGTTATCCCTTGGCTGACGCGAAACGATAAAAGAACACTGCTTCGGCGGTGTTTTTTTATGCTCAATTTTCTTGCATGTTTATATGTCTCATTCAGTCTTTCCAGGCTATATTCCAGGAAATCAGACAGATCAAACGCCTGGCTTTTTCCCGCTCAAATTCGCCAGATATGGATATAAGTGATGTTGACCCGCACCTTTTCCGCCAGCCGGAAAATTCTTCTGTTTAGCTTTCTGGTCGGTCTCTTCGCGGCTATTGCCGTTAGCGGTATTCAGTTTTTAGTCGTTCAGAAAAGACATGAACAAAAGATGAATGCCGTACTCGCGGGCATGCAGCACTGGCTCACAGACTATTTTAGCGATATCAAAACCACCGCGGAGTCGCTCCAGCCGCTAACGCTCAATGAATGCGCGGATGTCGCCAGCGAGCTGACCTCGCGTGCCGCTTTTAGCATGAATGTTCGCGCATTTTTATTAGTTAAAAACGATGACGCATTTTGTTCTTCCGCGACGGGCGAGATGCATGTTCCAATGAAGGATCTCTTACCGGAAATTGATCTGAATAAAAACTTTGATATGGTCATCTTGCCCGGTACACCAATGATGCCGGATAAACCTGCGATTGCGATGTGGTTCCGCAGCACCTTGCTTGATGACCGCGGCGTTTTTGTCTCACTCAATGTGAACCTCACCCCTTTCCTGCTTTATACCTCACAGCAACAAGAGCTGACCGGTATTGCTCTCGGTATTGGCAACAACGCGATCTCCACCTTTTCGACGGGTCTTGTCGATCTGCGGACCGTGAAAACCACGCCGTTTCGCACGGCTCATCTTGCTGGTTTTCCGCTGACCATTCATCTTTATACCGAGAACTGGAAGCCCGAAGACATACAGTTTGCCCTGCTGTTTGGCGGCATGATGGGTACACTGGTGGGTTTGCTGACCGCCTGGTATCTGTATATCCGAATGCGTCCTGGCAAAGAGATCCTTACCGCAATTAAACAAAATCAGTTTTATGTGGTGTATCAACCCG
The DNA here is from genome assembly GCA_901456055.1 of Phytobacter ursingii. Taxonomy (GTDB): domain Bacteria; phylum Pseudomonadota; class Gammaproteobacteria; order Enterobacterales; family Enterobacteriaceae; genus Phytobacter; species Phytobacter ursingii. The sequence goes on along the minus strand of CABDWT010000012.1, from coordinate 126,705 downwards.
TGGTTGATTCCACTGAACTGCGTGTGCGTGGTGTCGAAGTGCTGATGCGCTGGAAACACCCCACCGCCGGCGAAATCCCGCCAGATGCGTTTATCCAGTACGCCGAGGCGCAACAGCTGATTGTGCCGCTGACGCTGCATCTGTTTAAGCTTATTGCCCACGATGCGCCGGTCTTACAAACGCTGCTGCCCCAGGGGGCCAAACTGGGTATCAATATCTCGCCCGGCCATTTGCATGTTGAAAGCTTTGCTGAGGATATTCGCCAGTTTACTCATTCCCTTCCGGATGACTATTTCCGTCTGGTGCTGGAAATCACTGAGCGGGATATGTTGCGCCAGAGTGAAGCGGTGAAATTATTCCAGTGGCTGCATGATGAGGGATATGAAATTGCCATTGATGATTTCGGCACCGGTCACAGCGCGCTGATCTACCTTGAACGCTTCACCGTAGATTATCTCAAAATCGATCGCGGCTTTGTGAATGCTATCGGCACGGAAACCATCACCTCACCGGTGCTTGATGCCGTGCTGACGCTGGCGAAACGGCTGAATATGGCCACCGTAGCAGAAGGTGTCGAAACGCCGGAACAGGCCCGCTGGTTACGGGAAAATGGCGTTAATTTCATGCAGGGTTACTATTTCAGCCGCCCGATGACACTCGAACAGTTCACGATGTGGCATCCCCCGCAGTTTTCATCACGACTTTAAGCCGTTAATTATTTCACAACGGGCGCCCCCTCCCTTATTATTCAATGAGAAAACGTTGGCGCGCCCGGCGCGCCACAGGTAAAGGATCCCGCCCGATGAAGTTTGTGCGCCTGTTTATATTAAGTTTGCTGCTGGTAGGCACAGTAACCTATGCGCAAACCATTAAAGAGAATTACGCGTTTGCCGTTATCGGCGAGCCTAAATATGCTATCAATTTCTCCCATTTTGACTATGTGAATCCGGCTGCGCCTAAAGGCGGAAATATTACGCTTTCATATCTCGGTACCTTCGATAGCTTCAACCGTTTTGCACTGCGCGGTAATGCCGCCGTGCGCACCGAGTCGCTCTATGACAGCTTATTTACCACCTCCGACGATGAGCCAGGCAGCTACTATCCGCTGATTGCAGAGCTAGCCCGCTACGCCGATGATTATTCATGGGTCGAGGTCTCGATTAATCCGCGCGCGACGTTCCACGACGGCTCGCCAATTCGCGCCAGTGATGTGGCATTCACCTTCAATAAGTTTATGACCGAAGGGGTACCGCAATTCCGTCTGATCTATAAGGGAACCACGGCGAAAGCCATTTCGCCGTTGACGGTGCGTTTCGAACTGGGTGAGCCAGGCAAGGAGAACATGCTTAGCCTTTTCTCCCTGCCAGTGATGCCTGAGAAATTCTGGAAAGATCATAAACTCAGCGACCCGCTCTCGTCCCCTCCCCTCGGTAGCGGCCCTTATCGCATCACCAGTTGGCGAATGGGGCAGTACGTGACTTACTCGCGCGTAAAGGACTACTGGGGCGCGACGCTGCCGGTCAATCGCGGACGCTGGAATTTCGACAGCATCCGTTATGACTATTACCTTGATGACAATGTGGCCTTCGAAGCCTTTAAAGCCGGCGCGTTCGATATGCGCACCGAAGGCAGCGCAAAAAACTGGGCGACGCGCTATATCGGCAGCAATTTCGACCGTGGCTATATCATTAAAGATGAACAGCCCAACACCTCCGCGCAGGATACCCGCTGGCTGGCATTTAATATCCAGCGGCCCGTGTTTAATGACCGTCGGGTTCGTGAAGCTGTCTCGCTGGCCTTTGATTTTGAGTGGATGAACAAGGCGCTGTTTTATAACGCCTACAGCCGCACCAACAGCTATTTTCAGAACACTGAATATGCCGCGCGTAATTATCCGGATGCCGCAGAGCTAATGCTGCTGGCGCCGATGAAAGCCGATCTGCCGCCTGAGGTTTTCACCTCTATTTATACCCCGCCAGTATCCAAAGGCGATGGCTATGACCGTGAGAATCTGCTGAAAGCCAGCGAGCTACTTAAGCAGGCGGGTTGGGAGATGAAAGACCAGAAGCTGATAAACACCCGGACCGGTAAACCTTTCGTTTTCGAGATGCTGCTGCCTTCTGGCGGCAACAATCAGTGGGTGCTGCCGTTTCAGCACAACCTGGCGCGGCTGGGTATTACGATGGACGTCCGCCAGGTCGATAACTCGCAGATTACCAATCGCCTGCGCACCCGCGATTACGACATGATGCCCCGCGTCTGGCGGGCGATGCCGTGGCCCAGTTCCGATCTGCAAATCTCCTGGAGCTCGCAATACATTGATTCAACCTATAACTCTCCAGGCGTCAAAAGCCCGGTGCTGGATGAACTGATCGCGCAAATTATCCAGGCGCAGGGAGACAAGCAAAAGCTGCTACCGCTGGGGCGGGCACTCGACCGGGTGCTGACCTGGAATTATTACATGTTGCCCATGTGGTACATGGCAGCCGATCAGGTGGCCTACTGGGACAAGTTCTCGATGCCTGGCATTCGCCCCGTCTATTCTCTGGGTTTTGATACCTGGTGGTATGACGTGAACAAAGCGGCAAAACTGCCCGCAGACAGACGCTAAGGAGACGGAATGGGCGCCTATTTTATTCGACGCTTATTGCTGATCATTCCCACCTTGTGGGCGATTATCACCATTAACTTTTTTATCGTGCAGATTGCCCCCGGCGGGCCGGTCGATCAGGCCATTGCGGCGATTGAATTCGGTAACCAGAGTGGTCTGCCGGGCAGTACGGCTGAAGGCGGCGGCGCCACGCATGCCCGTACCGGCGTGGGCAGCGCCACCAGCAACGACAGCCGCTATCGCGGCGGGCGTGGATTGGACCCGGAAGTTATTGCTGAAATCACCAAGCGCTACGGTTTCGACAAACCGATTCATGAGCGTTATTTCAGGATGCTCTGGGATTACGTCCGTTTAGATTTCGGCAATAGCTTGTTCCGCAGCGCCTCCGTGCTACAGCTGATCAAAGAGAGCCTGCCGGTTTCCGTCACGCTTGGGCTGTGGGGAACGCTGATCATCTACCTTGTGTCAATTCCCCTTGGGATCCGCAAAGCGGTCTACAACGGTAGTCGGTTCGACGTCTGGAGCAGCGCGTTTATTATCATCGGCTATGCCATACCCGCATTCCTGTTTGCTATTTTGCTGATTGTCTTTTTTGCGGGGGGGAGCTATTACGATATCTTCCCGCTGCGCGGGCTGGTTTCGTCAAACTTCGACACCCTGCCCTGGTACGGTAAGATTACCGACTACCTGTGGCATATCACCCTGCCTGTGCTGGCCACCGTCATCGGCGGGTTTGCGGCCTTGACCATGCTGACCAAAAACTCTTTTATGGATGAAATCCGCAAGCAGTATGTGGTCACCGCGCGCGCAAAAGGTGTCAGCGAAGGCGGCATCATGCGCAAACATGTGTTTCGTAACGCGATGTTGTTGGTGATTGCAGGCTTTCCGGCCACCTTTATCAGTATGTTTTTTACCGGTTCGCTACTCATTGAAGTCATCTTCTCGCTTAATGGCCTGGGGCTTTTGGGCTACGAGGCCACCGTCTCGCGCGACTATCCGGTCATGTTCGGCACGCTTTATATTTTCACGCTTATCGGCCTGTTGCTGAATATTCTCAGTGACATTAGCTATACGCTGGTCGACCCGCGCATCGATTTCGAGGGACGCTGATGTTTCAATTAAGCTACGTCAATCAGACTCGCTGGGCGCGTTTTCGCCATAATCGCCGCGGCTTTTGGTCACTGTGGATTTTTCTGCTGATCTTTATATTCAGCCTGTTTGCCGAACTGATCGCCAATGATAAGCCGCTACTGGTGCGTTACCAGGGAAGCTGGTATGCGCCGGTCATTTTTGACTATAGCGAGAGCGAATTCGGCGGTCCGTTTGCTACGTCTGCGGATTATCAGGATCCCTGGCTGCAGCAACAAATCGCTCAACATGGCTGGATGCTTCAGGCCCCCATTCGTTTTGGCGCGCGCAGCATCAACTACGCCACCACTCAGCCTTTCCCCTCGCCGCCCTCGAAACAGAACTGGCTGGGTACCGATGCCAACGGCGGTGATGTGCTGGCGCGTATCCTTTACGGAACGCGTATTTCATTACTGTTTGGCTTAATGTTAACGCTCTGCTCCTGCATTATCGGCGTCCTTGCCGGCGCGCTACAGGGCTATTACGGCGGGAAAATCGATCTGTGGGGCCAGCGCTTTATTGAGGTCTGGTCAGGCATGCCAACGCTGTTCCTGATTATTCTCCTCTCCAGCGTCGTACAGCCTGGTTTCTGGTGGTTGCTGGCCATTACGGTGCTATTCGGCTGGATGAGTCTGGTCGGCGTCGTGCGCGCTGAGTTTCTGCGCACGCGAAATTTCGACTATATCCGGGCGGCGCAGGCGCTGGGGGTGAACGATCGCAGTATTATGCTGCGCCACATGCTGCCCAATGCAATGGTTGCCACGCTGACCTTCCTGCCGTTTATTTTATGCAGCTCGATTTCCACCCTTACCTCGCTGGATTTCCTTGGCTTCGGTTTACCGCTGGGTTCGCCGTCGCTCGGCGAATTGTTGCTGCAGGGGAAGAACAACCTGCAGGCGCCCTGGCTGGGTATCGCGGCGTTTTTGTCCGTGGCGGTACTCCTGTCGCTATTAATTTTTATTGGTGAAGCAGTGCGCGACGCCTTCGACCCCAACAAGGCGGTATAAGATGACCCCTCCCCTGTTACGCATTGATTCCCTGTCTATCGCTTTTCGTCAGCAGGAGACGCAACGCACGGTGGTGGATTCGCTTTCGCTGCAAATTGAGGCGGGTGAAACACTGGCGCTGGTTGGCGAATCCGGCTCGGGCAAAAGCGTGAGCGCATTGTCGATTCTGCGTCTGCTGCCCACTCCGCCGGCAGTCTATCCGCAGGGCGATATCCTCTTTCATGGCGAAAGCCTGCTGCATGCCAGCGAGAAAACCTTACGTCAGGTACGCGGCAATAAAATCGCGATGATTTTTCAGGAACCGATGGTGTCGCTAAACCCACTGCATAGCGTGGAAAAGCAGCTCTATGAGGTCTTATCGCTACACCGGGGGATGCGCCGTGAGGCCGCCCGGGCCGAGATCCTGACCTGCCTGGACCGGGTGGGTATCCGCAATGCCCGTCAGCGCCTGGGGGATTTCCCCCACCAGCTCTCCGGCGGCGAACGCCAGCGCGTGATGATTGCCATGGCGCTGCTCACCCGTCCAGAGCTATTGATTGCCGATGAACCCACGACCGCACTGGATGTGACGGTGCAGGCACAAATCCTGACGCTACTGCGCGAACTGCGTCAGGAGCTGAATATGGGGCTTCTGTTTATCACCCACAACCTGAGCATCGTGCGCAAACTGGCAGACAACGTCGCCGTGATGCAAAACGGTCTGTGTGTCGAGCAGAACAGCGCCAGCGCACTGTTTGCCGCGCCGTCCCATCCCTATACCCGGCGTCTGTTGAACAGCGAGCCCGCAGGCGACCCGGTTCCTCTTGACCCGGACACACCTGCGCTACTGCGCGTCGACAATCTCGGCGTCAGTTTTCCCATCCGCAAAGGTATCTTTAAACGTGTGGTGGGCGAAAATCGGGTGGTCAATAATATCAGCTTCACCCTGCGTGCAGGCGAAACGCTGGGCCTGGTCGGGGAGTCGGGCTCCGGAAAGAGCACCACCGGGCTTGCTCTGTTGCGCCTGATTGCCTCGCAGGGCGCCATCAACTTTGGCGATAGCCCTCTGCACACGTGGAACCGCAAGCAAATGTTACCGGTGCGCCACCGCATTCAGGTCGTGTTTCAGGATCCGAACTCTTCGCTCAATCCACGGCTGAACGTTCAGCAGATTATCGAAGAGGGATTACTGGTGCACCAGCCGACATTAACGCGCGAAGCACGGGAAGCCGAGGTCATCAGAGTGATGAACGAGGTTGGCCTGGATCCGGAAACCCGCCGCCGTTTCCCCGCTGAGTTTTCAGGCGGTCAGCGCCAGCGTATTGCCATAGCCCGGGCATTAATACTGAAACCAGAGCTGATCATTCTGGATGAACCCACCTCCTCTCTTGATCGCACGGTGCAGGCGCAGATCCTCGCCTTACTGAAATCGCTCCAGCAGACGCACCATCTGGCCTATATTTTTATCAGTCACGATTTGCAGGTCGTGCGCGCGTTATGCCATCAGGTGATTGTGCTGAAACAGGGAGAGGTGGTTGAACAGGGAGAGTGCCGCCGCGTGTTTAGCGCGCCGCAGCAGGACTATACGCGCCAGCTTTTAGCACTAAGCTGACGCTCAGAAGGGATTCTGACTGGTGAAAGGTTCGGCGATCGCGACGCCAAAGTTTTTCAGGCGACAGGTCGCTGCAAACTCATCCTGGCAGCTCACAAACAGACAGGGTTCACCTTCGCATTCCACGACGGAGCAAGCCACTTCGATGTCACTCAGTGCCTGACTCAGCTTGTGCATCACTGGCCATGCGCTATCGCCATCCGGACTCAATAGTTTCAGCGCCACAAGGCTTCCTTCCGTGTCATCGACGTTTTGCGGAATCGGTTCAACCCTTGCGCCTGCAAAACCATCGAGCCAGCGGTAGCACTGGGGTAAACGGTGGATGATGGAGAGTTGTAATGTATTCACTTTCTGTCCCCGGAAGTACCAATAACTTCACAAATATTTCACATTTATATTAACACATTATTGACAAATCGTCTCGTCAGCAGCGCATAAAACGCTTAACGTCATGCTGTATGCGGGTTAGCGGTTCATTTATCAGGTTTTTATCGATGAATCCCGGCCCTTTTTTCGGCTATATGTACCCGTTTCTGAGATCTAACTCAACCTATTTTACTACAATGATGTGACTTTTTACATAAACGGATTTTACATAAAATAAACAAACATGTCCGAATGTATCTCTGATTTGGTTGATATGCATCAAAAAAGGGAACGTTTCCGCCCCCCTTTGTTGAAAGGTTACGGCTGTTTTTTGCCGCGGCTGGCGTAAAGGTAGAAGAGAACGGAGCTGGTTGCGCAGAAGGTGATGGACCAAATCATTGGCCATGCTGAGTTGAACGTCGACATAGAAAGTAGCGCGCCGACAATGGCGCCAATACCAAAACGAAACGTGCCGGCCAGTGACGAAGCGGTACCTGCCATATGGGGAAATTCATCAAGAATGACTGCCATCGCGTTCGACGAAACCAGTGAAACACAGCCGACGAAAGCAGCCACGCCCACCACCAGCGACCAGAAACCCACGCCGAGCAGTGCCGTGATAACCATCCACAACGCCATAACAAACTGCACCCATAGCCCGCTACGGAACATTTTGAGCGCACCAATGCGACGGACAAAGCGCCCGTTAATGATGGTCATCAGGAATAAGAACACAATGTTCAGCGCGAAATAGTAGCCAAAGTCCTGTGGCGAAACATGGTTGATTTCAATATAGACGAACGGTCCGGCGCTCAGGAAAGAGAACATCCCGGCAAAACTAAAGCCGCTTGCCAGCATATAACTCAGCACACGTTTATGGCGAAACAGAGAGGCAAAATTACCCACCGTCGTACGCAAATGGAACGGCTGGCGGCGCTCAGGCGGCAGAGTTTCACGAATAAACACGGCAATCATCGCCGAAACCAGCAAGCCCGCCACCGCCAGGATCCAGAAGATCATATGCCAGCTAAACCAAACCAGCACCGCGCCGCCGATCATCGGGGCGAGCAAAGGCGCTATGGTGGTAACCAGCATGACAAACGACATCATCCGCGAAAACTCTTCGCGCGGATACATATCGCGCATCAGGGCATTAATCACCACGCTGGCGGCGGCTGCCGCGAGACCATGAAAGAAGCGCATAGTAATCAATTGATCGATACTTTGCGCCAGCGCGCAGGCCACGGCCGCTGCGGCGAAAATCAACGTACCGCCGAGGATCACCGGCTTACGCCCGATGCTGTCCGCCATCGGGCCATACAATAATTGCCCCAGCGCAAAGCCCAGAATGTAGGTACTCAGCGTCATTTGGGCACTGCCCGCCGGTACGCCAAACTGCCCGGCAATCACCGGGAGCGCGGGCAGATACATATCAATCGATAACGGCATCAACATGGCCAACAGGCCAAGAATAATCACAATGCTCAGTGATGAGTGTGGCCTGTTGGTCACATGAAGCTCCTGTAAGTTAACGCGCAGGCAAACCGACGCTGGCAATCTCTTCTTCTGTCAGTGCGCGATACTCTCCCGGCGCCAGATCGTCGTCGAGGATAATCGCGCCGATACGTTCACGATGCAGCCCGACAACGTGGTTGCCCACCGCGGCAAACATACGTTTTACCTGGTGATAGCGCCCTTCGCTGATGGTTAAACGTACCTGCGTCGGGGCGATCACTTCAAGCTGCGCCGGTTGGGTCAGATCTTTTTCGTTATGTAACTGGACACCTTTGGCAAAGCGTTCCGCTGTATCTTCCGCCACAGGCGACTCCAGCTCGACCAGATAGGTTTTCTCGCAGTGATGACGCGGAGAGGTGATACGGTGCGACCACTGACCGTCGTCGGTCATCAGCACCAGCCCCGTGGTATCGATATCCAGGCGCCCCGCCGCATGCAGTTTATGCGCTACCGGCTCATCGAGAAAATAAAGTACCGTCGGGTGATCGGGATCGTCCGTTGAGCAAACATAGCCCTGCGGTTTGTTGAGCATGAAATAACGGGGGCCGGTCTGTTGAGCCAGTGCGTTACCCTCATACTCCACCTCGTGTTCCGGGAGTAATTTGAACGCGGCATCTCTGACAATTTCGCCGTCTACGGTAATGTGGCTGGCGCGGATTTGACGTCCGGCAATAGCACGGCTTACGCCGAGTTGCTGAGCGATAAACTTATCAAGTCGCATGAAGTTGTTTTGCCTGTATGGTGCTGGGAGCAGGACTTTCGTCCTTAAGAAGACTCAGGTGATTTACGCCTGTCAGTATAGCGGTCATTCTACGCCGCTCAAGGGAAAGATTCGTGGCATACTTGTGACATGATGTTGTCACACCATGAAGAGCATGACTTTTACCTTACGCCCTTATCAACGTGAAGCGGTAGACGCTACCCTCGCCCACTTTCGCCACCACGACGAACCCGCGGTGATTGTCCTGCCCACCGGCGCGGGCAAAAGCCTTGTTATTGCTGAACTGGCAAGGGTGGCGCGCGGGCGCGTGCTGGTGCTCGCACACGTTAAAGAACTGGTCGCGCAAAACCACACAAAATATCTTGCTCTGGGCCTGGAGGCGGATATTTACGCTGCGGGCCTTAAGAGTAAACAGAGTGAGGGCAAAGTGGTGTTCGGTAGCGTACAGTCCGTTGCCCGCAACCTTGACCATTTTCAGGGGGAGTTTTCACTGCTGATTGTCGATGAGTGCCACCGCATCAGCGATGATGATGAAAGCCAGTATCAGCAAATCTTACAACACCTGCGCAAAGTGAATCCCCGCGTACGACTGCTTGGCCTGACCGCGACCCCTTTTCGTCTGGGGAAAGGCTGGATTTACCGTTTTCATTATCACGGCATGGTTCGGGGCGATGAAAAAGCGCTTTTCCGCGACTGCATTTATGAGCTTCCGCTGCGCTATATGATCAAGCATGGCTATCTGACGCCGCCAGAACGCCTCGATATGCCCGTGGTGCAGTACGATTTTAGCCGTCTGCAGGCGCAGAGTAACGGCCTGTTCAGCGAAGCGGATCTGAACCGTGAACTGAAAAAACAAAAGCGCGTCACGCCGCATATCATCAGCCAGATTGTTGAGTTCGCAGAAAACCGCAAAGGGGTGATGATCTTTGCCGCGACCGTAGAACATGCCCGTGAAATCACCGGGCTGTTACCGGCAGGTGAAGCGGCGCTGATTACAGGGGAAACGCCAGGCCCGCAGCGTGATGCGCTGATTGAGGCGTTTAAGGCGCAACGCTTTCGCTATCTGGTGAACGTGTCAGTACTCACTACCGGCTTCGATGCGCCCCATGTTGATTTGATTGCTATCCTGCGCCCGACGGAATCCGTCAGCCTGTATCAGCAAATCGTTGGCCGTGGCCTGCGGCTGTTTCCCGGTAAGACCGATTGCCTGATTCTCGACTACGCCGGGAATCCGCACGATCTCTACGCGCCGGAAGTGGGTGCGCCGAAAGGAAAAAGCGATAACGTACCCGTGCAGGTGTTTTGCCCGGCCTGTGGCTTTGCCAATACCTTTTGGGGGAAAACCACGGCGGATGGCACGTTAATCGAACATTTTGGCCGCCGTTGCCAGGGCTGGTTTGAGGACGACGACGGCCAACGGGAACAGTGCGACTACCGTTTCCGTTTTAAAAATTGCCCCCAATGTAATGCGGAAAACGACATTGCCGCACGCCGTTGCCGGACCTGCGATACCATCCTGGTCGATCCGGACGATATGCTCAAAGCGGCGCTGAAACTCAAAGACGCGCTGGTCCTGCGCTGTAGCGGCATGGACTTGCAGCACGGCGCGGATGACAAAGGCGAATGGCTAAAAATCACCTACTACGATGAAGACGGGGCGGATGTCAGCGAACGCTACCGCCTGCAAACGCCTGCTCAGCGAACCGCCTTCGAGCAACTTTTTATCCGCCCACACACCCGTACGCCCGGCGTGCCGTTACGCTGGATCGTTGCTGCCGATATCCTCGCCCAGCAGGCGCTATTACGCCACCCGGACTTTGTCGTGGCGCGTAAAAAAGGCCAGTACTGGCAGGTACGAGAGAAAGTATTCGATTATGAAGGACGTTTTCGCCGCGCCAATGAGTTACGCGGCTAAGTTCATCTCAGTGCGGCTTGTAACAGCGGGGGGATACGGGTATAATCCCGCCCGCTTTTGCATCCGCAAAGCAGATCACTTGCCTGTTGCTGGGTCGCCTGTAGCAGGAACTATTGAAGAGAGTTTTAAATGTTTACTATCAACGCAGAAGTACGTAAAGAGCAGGGTAAGGGTGCGAGCCGCCGCCTGCGCGCAGCTAACAAATTCCCGGCTATCGTTTACGGTGGGAATGAAGCTCCGGTTGCTATCGAACTGGACCACGACCAGCTGTGGAACATCCAGTCTAAAGCTGAATTCTACGATGAAGTTCAGACTCTGGTTATCGAAGGCAAAGAAGTAAAAGTGAAAGTTCAGGCTGTACAGCGTCACGCTTACAAACCGAAACTGTCTCACATCGACTTCGTTCGCGCGTAATCGCTGACAAGTTGAAAAAAACCCCGCTATGCGGGGTTTTTTTATGTCTCATCAAACGCAATGAGTGGTTTGCCCGTTCGCGGATCGTCCGGTTGTGCCCGTAAATCCTCACGCTTAAGCTGATTGAGCAATGCCCTCTGGCGAATCGATGCGCTCTCTGGCGTCCACGGCAAAATACGTATCGGGATGCTCTGCCCCTCGCTGAACGCAGCAAACACCTTTTCGTTACTCAGCAAATCCGCGCACTGCCACATCTGCCCGTCAAACTGAAAATCGAACCAGACTTTGAGGGCCCGTTGCAGCAATGCAACATCGACAGGCGGTTTCTGGCGTATTCCTTTACGCACAGTGCGCTCAGTTGCCACCGGTTCTGCGCTGCAATTGATCGCGCAGATTCGGCGGCGTGCCCTTAATGGTTAATGTATCCGTCGCCGGATCCCAAAAAATACGCTCGCCCAACAGTAAAGCATCGAAGTTAATGGTTAACCCACCACCGCTGCCTGCATATTTGGTTAACTGACGCAGCGTGCTGCGATCCGCCGGGAAACTCTCTTCAAGCGCATAGCCCTGCCCGGCGGTAAACTCTTCAAAGCTGACTTCGCTTACGCCCGCCAGCTCTTTCGACAGTGACGCCAGTTCAATCTCTTCGCCTGCCTGCAACTGTTCATTACAGTAGGTATAGACCTGCTGGCGAACATCCTGGCGTTCTGATTTATCGAGCTGTGCCTGCGCGGTAAAGTCATCCACCGCCTGCAACAATCCACGGTTCTGCGCTTTGGCGTTTAGCCCTTCGGTTGCCCCAAGGAAATCCATGAAAAAGTCAGAAACCTTGCGTCCAACGCGCCCTCTGAGGAAGGTCAAATAACGCGTCGATTCCGGATTGGTTTCCCACTCGGTTAAATCCACACGCGCCACGATATCCGCATGGTTGATGTCGAGATAATGCGTCGCGCTGATGTCCAGTTGCTCATTAACGCGCATACTGCTTAAATTATTCAGCACAGCGACCAGCAGGTATTCCACTGCCAGATAACGATAGTGGCAGAACAGCACAATGCCGCCGTCCGCAAAGGGATATTTTGCCAGTTCATCACGCAGGCGCCCCGTTGCCGCACGGCTGAACGCGAGAAAATCTTCCTCGCCCTGACGCTGAAGGCGCAATGCCTGCGCCAGTTCGCTGTCGTCGTTAAACAGGCCGTAGGCTTTACTTTTCGCGCTGTAAACCCGGTGTAACTCGGCGACCATCTCCTCAACGGGAGCGGTCGGTTCCAGCAAAGATTCGCGCAACACCAGTTCAAGGTTTTGCTCATCGCGCTTGATAAGCTGGTGCAGGGCAATCTGGTTGATGTCCAGACTCATGATAAACTCTCCTTTTAGACCGGGCGGTATTCAACCACCACGCAAGCAACTGTGCAACTGCTGATAAAAAAGCAGAAAAAAAGCTGTTGCTACGGTAATATGTTGCCCTTTATGAATAACTGATTTCGATTTATGCCACAAATTTCCCGCTACAGTGATGAACACGTTGAACAACTGCTAAGTGAGCTGGCCAACGTGCTGGAAAAACACAAGTCTCCGACCGACCTTTCCCTGATGGTTCTGGGGAACATGGTGACGAACTTGATCAATACCAGCATCGCCCCTGCTCAACGCCAGGCCATCGCAAAATCTTTCGCCCAGGCACTGCAGTCGTCCGTTAATGACGATAAAGCGCATTAAGGTAAACAGCGACAAGTTATGGTGACTCATCGTCAGCCCTACCGTGAAAAAGTCTCCCAGATGGTAAGCTGGGGGCACTGGTTCGCCCTGTTCAATATTTTATTGTCCATTGTGGTCGGTAGCCGCTATCTGTTTGTCGCCGACTGGCCGACAACGCTTGCCGGGCGGATATACTCTTACCTGAGCGTGGTCGGTCATTTCAGCTTTCTGGTGTTCGCCACCTACCTGCTGATTTTGTTTCCCCTCACCTTTGTGGTGATGTCCCAGCGCCTGATGCGGTTCGTGTCCGTTATTCTGGCGACCATGGGCATGACGCTGTTACTTATCGATAGCGAAGTTTTTACCCGTTTTCACCTGCACCTCAATCCCATCGTCTGGGAACTGGTGATCAACCCCGACCAGAATGAAACAGCGCGTGACTGGCAACTGATGTTTATCGGCGTGCCGGTTATCCTGCTCGTTGAGATGTTGTTCGCCACCTGGAGCTGGCAAAAACTTCGCAGTCTGACCCGGCGGCGGCGCTATGCAAAGCCAGTGGCAGGGTTCTTTTTCGTTGCCTTTATTGCCACCCACGTTATGTATATCTGGGCGGATGCTAACTTCTATCGCCCTATTACCATGCAGCGGGCGAATCTGCCTCTCTCCTACCCGATGACGGCACGCCGTTTCCTGGAGAAACACGGCCTGCTGGATGCTCAGGATTATCAGCGTCGCCTGATTGAACAGGGCAGCCCGGAAGCCGTTTCGGTACAGTATCCATTAAGCGATCTGCGCTATCTGGATATGGGGTCCGGACAAAATGTTCTGCTGATCACGGTTGATAGCCTGAATTACTCAGGTTACGAAAAACAGATGCCGGCGCTGACCGCGTTTGCCGAACAGAACGTGACCTTTACGCAGCATATGAGTTCTGGCAACAGTGCGGACAGCGGCTATTTTGGCCTGTTTTATGGTATTTCACCGAGCTACATGGATGGTGTGCTGTCAGCACGTGTGCCTGCAGCGTTGATCTCCGCGCTCAATCAGCAGGGTTATCAGTTAGGTTTATTCTCTTCCAACGGGTTTAGCAGCGCGTTGTATCGTCAGGCGTTGCTTTCTGATTTCTCGCTGCCTGCGGCAAAAACACAAACGGACGCACAGACTGCCGATCAATGGATTGACTGGCTGGGTCATTATGCTCAGGACGATAATCGCTGGTTCTCCTGGGTAGCGTTAAACGGCACCACGCTCCCGGACGGTAATCAGCAGAGTTTTGCCCGCCGTTATAATCGCGCCGTTGCCGATGTTGATACGCAGATCAACCGTTTACTGGATGCGCTGCGCGAGTCTGGCAAGCTGGATGATACGGTTGTGATCATTACCGCGGGTCACGGCATGCCTGCTGATAAGCCGGCCACTGACTTTGCCTGGTCGCGCGATAATCTCCATGTACCTCTGGTGATTCATTGGCCGGGCACACCTGCACAGCGCATTAACAAGTTGACCGACCACAAAGATGTAATGACGACGCTGATGCAGCGCCTGTTGCATGTCAGTACGCCAGCAAACGAGTATTCACAGGGTCAGGATCTGTTTAACGCGACACGCCGACATACCTGGGTCACCGCAGCAAGCGGCGATGCGCTGGCGATTACGACACCGCAGATGACACTGGTGCTCAATCAGAACGGCAGCTATCAGACCTGGAATCCGCAGGGTGAAAAAATTCAGGATCAGAAACCGCAGTTAAGTTTGCTGTTGCAGGTCCTGACAGATGAAAAACGGTTTATCGCTAACTGATTGATTATTTATGAATCAGTTAGCGACCCGGTCACTTGCAATCAGCGGTGAAAAGGGTACTATTACCGCCACAAATCGGCACGTAGCGCAGCCTGGTAGCGCACTGTCATGGGGTGTCAGGGGTCGGAGGTTCAAATCCTCTCGTGCCGACCAAATATTTTACCGGTAAGTTTTTACGTGACCGGTTACCCCTTAAAAACCCGCATTCTCTCTGAGTCTGCGGGTTTTTTAATGCCTGCGATCCTCTCACGTCTTACCGTCCTCTCCCTTTGCAGACAAAAAACAATATATCGCACTTACAGGTGATTGTTTGTCAGACCGCGTTTTCCCTTAATGCCTGATACAGATCTTTTCACATCTGTGTCCGGCTCAGCATTTTTCAACGCGTGAAATAACCTAAGCTCATTTAGGCTTTAGAAATGGCACGCTCATGTTTTGTGGGTGGGCAGGACTCATGCGGATCAGAGGCAGGGAATCACATGAAAAATGTCATAATCAGTATGATTGCAAAGATTTCCAGGATGGATGCGGAGGCGAAACAGCTGACGGCTCGCGTAGAGGCACAGTCACTGTTGCTCAGCGCCCTGGTACTCACGCTCGGGAAAAACGGCGGCGTTCGCGAAATCATTGAGAACGTTAAGAAAGCCATCAATACGGCGGTCGATGTCTCCGATACGCCGCTTAAATCCGATGCCGAAATGCTGCTCAGCGAATTTACCGATCTGCTTTCCGTCACCCAGTTGCTGGATGACGCTGAATCAGAAATCGATTTCGAAACACTGAACGACCTTTTATCGAATACTGACGATAGCCCCGAACAGAAATGATTACCGGAAGATCTGTCCCTGTCAGTTGCACGACTGAGGCATTAATTTGCCCGTATTTTCCCGCCAGCCATAACAGCTCGCTTTGAGCGCTGTTGGCTTAGGTTCATAAAGGACTAATAATCGCTCACCCGCTTCATTGATTTTCCAGCCGACGCTGGCTGCCGTCTTTTCTGCCAGTTGTACCGGCCGGTTTTTCGCATCCAGTCCATACAGTTCAACTTGCCCGGCGGCGGCGCCAAATTGAAGCGTCACGGCCAAAAGAGCATTTCCTTGCCAGCGCCATTCAGACAGAGAGTACAGCGCAGGTGCCCAGGCATCCGGCCAGCTTGTTGACCATACCGGTGATGCAGCTCCTTTAGCCTGCTGATACAACGCAAGGTAGGAAACGTGGGAATCTGCCTGCCTTTCCTGCCAGACGACCCAACGCAATGCTCCCTGTGGATCGGCATCCATGAGACTCAGATTGTGCACCGGTTCCGCCATGATGCGATTAATCACGTCCGGCGTTTTATTTTCCGATGCCTGCACTGCGGCGCTGGCGATAAAGGCCAGAGCGAAAATGCCCGCTGAAAATGGAAAACCGAATGTATTATTCACGGGATAACGAATCCTTGTGGCCTGCCGGGTGGATATTGCGCGGATTATACATTTTACTCCGGCGACCAGATTGTCAACATGCCAAAGCGCCGGGCATTTACGGCAAAAGTAGCGGGGATGATTTCAGGGGAAAAACGATGCTGTCATCGGTTTAAGCTGCTCAAACGCTAAGACAAAAAAACCTGCCGAAGCAGGTTTTTGCGATTACAGCGCGATATCCGCCGCGGGTTCATTCTCCGCAGGCACGACATGCGAGGGTTTTCGTACCGGCGGCGTGGCATCTGCCAGCGGCGATTCGTCGCATTTCAGACCCAGCACGCGGCTGGTGTAATGCAGCTCTTCATCCGACGCTTCAACGTTGCCATCAAGCTTCACGCCCAGGAACGGGATGATCTCTTTCAGTTTCGCCTGCCACTCAGGAGATGCGACTTTTTCCGGGAAAACTTTCTGCATCAGTTCCAGCATGATCGGCGCGGCGGTGGAAGCGCCCGGCGATGCGCCCAACAGCGCAGCAATGGTGCCCTCTTTGTCACTCACCACTTCGGTGCCCAGACGCAGCTCACCCAGCTTCTTCGCATTGCGTTTGATGATCTGTACGCGTTGCCCGGCCTGCCATAAACGCCAGTCCTCTTTTTTAGCCAGCGGATAGTACTCGCACAGGGCATCAAAGCGATCGTCGTCATTTTGTAGCACCTGGTTCATCAGGTATTTCACCAGGCTGAAATTGGTCATCCCGACGCTTAACATGGGCAGGAAGTTAGAACTGTTGGTTGAGCGCAGCAGATCCCACAGCGAGCCATTTTTCAAAAAGCGCGTTGAGAAGGTGGCGAACGGCCCAAACAGCAGCACGCGTTTGCCATCAATAATACGGGTATCAATATGCGGTACAGACATGGGCGGCGCGCCCACGGTCGCCTGACCATACACCTTCGCCAGATGGCTGTTCACCACATCCGGATTTTCGGACACCAGGAACTGACCGCCGACCGGGAAGCCCGCGTATTCCGCCGCTTCCGGGATACCGGATTCCTGCAATAGTTTCAGCGCGGCGCCACCGGCGCCAATAAAGATAAATTTGGCCTTGATGACCTGATCGACGCCGCTGTTTTTCAGGCTGGCGATGGTCACATTCCAGGTGTTATCTGCATTGCGTTTGA
The DNA here is from genome assembly GCA_901456055.1 of Phytobacter ursingii. Lineage (GTDB taxonomy): Bacteria > Pseudomonadota > Gammaproteobacteria > Enterobacterales > Enterobacteriaceae > Phytobacter > Phytobacter ursingii. Next base: position 109,358 of record CABDWT010000012.1, on the reverse strand, counting down.
TGCTACGAACTTCGCTACCCAATTTGAGGGAGAAGTTGTCTTTGCGCTGTAAGGAATGAATCAGCTGACGGGTAATCTCCCCGAAATTTACATCGGTACCGATTTCCGTACGCGTCGCCGCCACTTTCTGCTGCGGGTCGCGCCCTTCCATGACCAGCGGCGCCCATGCGCGGATCTGCTCGTGGTTTTCCGTATAGCGCATGCCACGGAATAACGTACTTTGCTGCAACGCTTTGTAGCGAGCACGCAAGAAGTTAACGTTGTCATCGCCCCACACCAGACTCATGTGCGGAACGGTATTAATAAACGAGCGCGGTTCGCTCAGCACACCGGTTTCCACCTGATGCGCCCAGAACTGACGAGAGATACGAAACGCTTCGTTAATCTCAATCGCCTTTTTGATGCTGATTGATCCATCCTGGTTTTGCGGGGTGTAGTTCAGTTCCATCAATGCGGCGTGCCCCGTACCGGCATTGTTCCAGCCGTTGGAGCTCTCTTCCGCCAGCGCGTCCAGCCGTTCCACCATGGTGATCGACCAGTTGGGCTCCAGCTCCTGGAGGTAGGTTCCCAACGTGGCGCTCATGATCCCACCACCGATTAAAAGCACATCCGTTTCCTGCTCTTTCGATGCGTTAGCTTTTGCTGCCGCAGAGACAGCATTAAGCCCGACAGCCATCGAAAACAGTCTGGCAGTCATTCTTTTCATAATGTTAATGCCTTACTTTTAGTGCTGCTTTATTAGCAGTTATCGCGGGTAACTTCGTTAGCGCATCTAACCTAGCACGGGGGAAAGAGGATTTAAATAATGTTTAAACATTAAATAGTCATTACATAAATGTTATTAATAAGTTTAATAATTGCATTAAAAATAACCATGTTTACTGGCAACTTTTGTTAAGAAACAGTAGTATTCTTCACTTTGTCAAAGACATGTCACGCCATCCATTTATTGATGCCTGCGTCCGTTCACCCCTGCAAAAAGTTATGACTGAAAAATTATTCTCCCCGACGGGTCGGGTCAGCAGCGTGCTGCGCTCCCCTCAACTGCTGACGCGTGAAGCGCTGGCAGGCGTTATTACCGCTCTGGCGTTGATTCCGGAAGTGATCTCCTTTTCGGTGATCGCGGGCGTCGATCCCAAAGTCAGCCTGCTGGCTTCCGTCGTGCTGTGTATCAGTATGTCGTTGTTGGGCGGGCGTCCGGCGATGGTAACCGCAGCGGCCGGCTCCGTAGCGCTGGTGATTGGCCCGATGGTGCACCAGCACGGCGTGGAATACATTTTGCCAGCCGTTGTGCTCGCAGGTGTCATACAAATTATCTTTGGCTTAACGCGAATGTCGCGTCTGATGCGCTTTGTGCCGCAAGCGGTGATGACAGGTTTTGTGAATGCGCTGGGTATTTTGATTTTCTTCGCCCAGGTGCCCCATTTCTGGAGCCGCGAACCGCTGATCCTTGCCCTCTTCGCCCTGACCTTGCTGATTGTCCTGTGGTGGCCACGGTGGGTGAAAAGCGTGCCCGCACCGCTGGTCGCCATCGTGGTGCTGACATTATTTACCGTCTTCACCGGGCAGGCGCTGCCCACCGTCGGCGACGAAGGCCCGATGCAGGGGGGGCTGCCCGGCTTCACCGAATGGCGGGTGCCGTTTAACCTCACCACGCTCGGCATCATCTGGCCCTGCGCACTCAGTATTGCCTTTGTTGGCCTGCTGGAATCGTTGCTGACCGCACGGCTGGTGGATGATTTAACCCACACGCCATCCGGCAAAAGCCGGGAAAGCGCCGGGCTGGGTATCGCCAATATTCTTGCGGGTTTTTACGGCGGTATCGCCGGTTGCGCAATGATTGGACAGACCATCGTCAACGTGGAAATGGGCAAAGGCCGCAGTCGTGTGTCCACCATCGTGGCGGGCCTGGTGCTATTACTGCTGGTGACGGCACTGAGCGAGGTGATGGCGGAAATTCCGATGGTCGTACTGGCGGGCATCATGACTATTGTCGCCTGCAAAACCTTTAGCTGGCACAGTTTGCAACCAACGACGCTACAGCGTGCGCCGATTGCCGAAACGCTGGTGATGATGGTGACCGTTGCGGCCACCATCAGTACCGGAAATCTGGCGATGGGCGTGCTGGCAGGTATGATTGCGATGGCTATTCTTCCTGCTCGTCTGCATAAGGCGCGTGGCGCTACAGCAGAAAAATCGTTGCCAGCCCAAGAAAAATAAAAAAACCCCCGGTGTCGGTAATAGCCGTGATCATTACGCTTGAACCGACCGCCGGGTCACGCCCAAAGCGCACCATCGTCATCGGAATCAATACGCCCATCAATGCTGCCATCAGTAAGTTGAGCACCATCGCCAGCGTCATCACCCCACCCAGCGCAGCATCATCATAGAGTAGCCAGGTCACCGCCCCCATGATTCCTCCCCATACCAGACCGTTTACCAACGCCACACCCATTTCACGCAAGACCAGAAAACGAAAGTTACCCGGCTGAATGGTCTGCAACGCCAGGGCGCGAACAATCATGGTGATGGTCTGATTACCGGTATTTCCACCGATACCGGCAACGATAGGCATCAACGCGGCCAGTGCGACCAGTTGTGAAATGGTGTTTTCAAAACCGTCAATCACCCGTGAAGCAATAAATGCCGTGCAGAGGTTAATCGCCAGCCACGCCCAGCGATTTTTCACCGCACGGGTGACCGGCGCAAACACATCCTCTTCGGTACTCAGGCCCCCCATCTGACGCAAATCGTTGTCAGTCTCTTCGTAGACCACATCCACAATGTCATCGATGGTAAGGCGGCCGAGTAATTTGCCGTCGGTATCGGTAACCGCAGCGCTAATTAAGTCATCGCGTTCAAAGGTGTGCGCCGCGTCTTCCGCATGTTCATCAGGCGAAAAGGTGACCGGATCGTCATTCATCACCTCGCCAACCCGGCAGGCGGCGCCTTTCAGTAAGATGGTTTGCAGCGCCAGCTCGCCAAGCAGGATGCCGTCACGTCCGGTGACAAAGAGTTTGTCGGTATTTTCCGGCATTTTGCCGAGTCTGCGTAAATAGCGCTGTACGGTGGCCAGCGTCAAATTCGGCCGCACGGTGATCACTTCAAACTCCATGATCGCCGCAACGCAGTCTTTGCCGTAGCGCATCACCTGGCGTACCCTGGCGCGATCGGTTGCCGGTAGGGTTGCCAGCAAACGTCCGGTCAGGTTTCGCGGCAGATGCTGCACCAGCCAGATTTGATCGTCGATGTCCAGCGTTTGCAGTGCATCCAGCAGTGCCTTATCGCTCATGCCATCAATCAGGTCTTGCCAGACGTTTTCCGACGCTTCCAGCAAGACTTTGCCGCGTTTGTCATCTTCTACCAGCCGCCACAGCGCAAGACGCCCGTCTATCGGCAACCCTTCGAGGGTATCGGCTAAATCCGGCGCTGGTAAATGCGCCACCAACGCGTTGACTTCGGCTATGTCATTGTTGAGCTTATCGGCGTCAAACTGTTCCGCCAGGGTCAGCTCGCCAAGCAACGTTGCGGTAAGTGATTTTTCGGTGGTAAGGAGCCAGATTAAACGCGCGCGTTCCTGATCGCGTAATCGGCTACTGCTTTTTTTACTGACAGCCATTGGACATTCCCTGCGTAGTAACGCACCTTTCCGAGATAAAGGCGTACAGGTAAGCATAGCGGCAGGTGGTGTAAATATTAATACGCCGCGCGTACAGAGGGGTAAATAGAGGCAGGTTATGGATTTTCCGGGCGTTTCCCCCCGGAAAGTCACCATTATGCGGTACGGGCAACCGCATCACGGGAGGCGAGTTCTCGCTCCTCACCGATCAGTTCGCTCAATTGACCGTTACGCATTTCCAGTAAACGATCGGCATGAGTAAAGTAATGATCATCATGACTGATGGCGAAAATGGTTTTCCCCATTGCCTGCATCAGCGGTAACAGCACCTGGTAGAACTCGCGACGAAAGTGCGGATCCTGGTCGGCAGCCCACTCATCAAGCAGCAAAATATCACGCTCTTCTGCAAGTGCCAGCAGCAGCGCCACGCGCTTTTTCTGCCCTTTCGACAGTTTCAGATTGAGGATTTTGCCGTCTTTGAGCTCCAGCTTATGCGCCATTTTCAGCTGTTGCAGCCATTTATCCACCAGCGCCGGATCCGCCTGTTGGCCATCAGCCCCCAGCAGTTGATCGAATAACCAGACATCAGTAAAGACGGCAGAAAACAGCTTGCGGTAATCCTCCGGTTTCTCCTTCGACAGCGGTTTACCATCCAACAGGATTTCACCCGAAACGGGTTCATACAGTCCGGTTAAGAGCATCGCCAGCGTCGATTTACCGCTGCCATTACCGCCAATAAGGAAGACCAGTTCACCGCGCTTGAGGGTGAGGTTTATCGGCCCCACGGAAAAAGTATTGTCCTGATAGGTAAACGTGACATCGCGCAGTTCCAGTGTTTCCCAGTTCGGGTAAATCTGTGGGCGCGGGAACTCAGCCTGATACGGCGCCAGTGAGAACTGCTTAAGTTTGTTAAATGCTACCTGCGCGCTCAACAATGTCGGCAGTGCGCCGATGGCGGAGAGCAGAGGTGTGCGCAGGAACAAGAGTGTCAATGAGTAGGTCGCCGCGACGTTGGTATCCGCCCAGCCCAGACTGTTTGCCATCCAGAACACAAGGCCAATCGCCCCCAGCATCATGATATTTGACCAGTTCACTGCGCTCAGGTGGAAAGTGTCGGCACGGATAATGTGATGACGATAGTCGCGGGCATCTGGCTGATACAGGTTGTTATAGATATGTCCGGCACGCTCGCGATTGAGCGTCAGTTCTTTGCGCCCTTCCAGTATGGTCTGAAAGTCGTTATACAGCTTGTCTTCGGTTTCACGCAGCGTCGCCATGTGTTTATAGACACGGGAAACCAGAATAAACCCACCCCATATAGTCAGAGCCATCCACAGCGCGGTGATCACCAGCATTTTACCGGACAACCAGGCCAGATAAGCCGATGAGCCGAGCGTCAGGATAATCCCCTGCACCAGTTCCGGCAGACGCACAAAGGCGATGGTGATATTTCGCACATCACTGGTCAGCCCGGCCAGCAACGAGGCGCTGCCAAGCTGTTCGATACGTTCAACAGGAGTGTCGAGTATGCGCTTGATAAACTCGCCGCGCAGACGATAGACAAAATGGTGACCAAGCGTGGTCAATGCCAGTTGGGAGCCCAGCGTCACCGCCATCAGCAACAGCAGTAAACCCAGGAACTCCGGCAACACGGCCAGCGACATATCCACCGTTTCAATCAGGCGGAGGTTAATGAAGGCAATAAGCCCAATGCCCAGCGCGGCGCTAAGCAACGTCAGCGCAATAACGGCGATAAAGGGCCAGCGGTACTGCCGCCAGACCAGCAGAAGAAGTTCCATCACAAAACCCGGTCAACCAAAACAGCCCGCAGTTTAAACGGCTGATTGTTAACATCAAGAATAATTCTTATTTTTATTCAATCTTTCTGGCCTGGCGAAAAGTGAGGTTAAAACGACACGCCCCGGTCGCCGGATGATGCCCCGGCTTAAGCGGTAAAACGCCATGATAGAAAAGTCGGGACGCCCCGCCCCACACCACCACGTCGCCGTGCTCAAGCATTAAACGTTGTAGAGGATCATTGCGTTTAAGACCGCCAAACTGAAATACCGCCGGTAAGCCAAGCGAGACAGAGACGATGGGCGCGCGTAAATCCGGTTCGTCTTTATCCTGATGCAACGAGAGCTTTGCGCCAGGTACATAGCGGTTAATCAGACAGGCATCCGGTCTGAAATCCGCATAGTCCGCGGCTACCGCCGCATCATGGCACAGCGCGACGAAAGCGTCAGGGATCGCAGGCCAGGGATTGCCCGTTTGCGGATCAATCCCGGAATAGAGATACCCTCGGGCGTCGGTCGTCCAGCCCACTTCGCCGCAGTTGGTCATCGCCACCGACATGGTATACCCGCCAGGCGTCACCATATGGCGCAGCGGCGAGAGCTGCGTAACCGCCTCTATGCCCGCCAGTAAAGCCTGCGTTTTTGCCAGCGCGAAACGCCGCAAAACCACCGCGCCGGGGGCGAGAGGTTCTTGCCAGGGTTCTTCATCAGCAAACAAATCAAACATCATACCTCCTTCGATTCTGATTCCTGACGCAGAAGGCGGGCTTTACGCGTCGCCCCCCAACGATAACCGGACAACCCGCCGTCGGCCCGAACCACCCGATGACAGGGCACCACAATCGCCAGCTTGTTCGCCGCACAGGCGCGGGCGACGGCACGCACCGCCCCCGGTTTACCAATGGTCTTCGCCAGTGACTGATAACTGACGGTTTCACCTGCCGGGATGGCGCGCAGGGCATTCCAGACCTGGAGCTGAAACGCCGTACCGCGCAAATCAAGAGGGAGCGTAAAAGGTGAAGCCGGATTATCGATGCGCCGCACGACCTCCCCGACGAGTTCCACAAACTGTTCATCTGCCTGCTCGCGCCGGGCACCGGGGAAGATACTCCGCAATTCATCAAGCAGTGCGTCATCGTTATCAGCCAATAAAATGGCGCAGATCCCGCGTTCACTTTGCGCCACCAGACAATGGCCCAAAGCACAACGGCTCAGGGCATAGCGAACATTCGTGTCGTCGCCCCCACGCCGGTACTGACTCGCCGTCATTCCCAGCGCGGCATCTGCCTGCCGATAGTAGCTGCTGTTATCGGGAAAGCCTGCCGCCAGTACCGCATCGGTGATCGTGGCGCTTTCATTGAGCGCGTTGCGCAGGCGCTGCGCACGAAAAGCAAGTTGCCAGGCTTTCGGCGTCATGCCGGTTACGGACTTAAACAAACGATGGAAATGCCAGGGGCTCACGGCGACGGCATCAGCCAGAGTTTCCAGCGTCACATTCCCCTCCTGTTCCAGCAAGCGACAGGCCTTTTCCACTTTGGCGATACGTTGCTGCTGCGGATCCGCCCTTTCAGGCTGGCAGCGTTTGCAGGGGCGAAACCCGGCCGCCTGCGCGGTATCGGCATCCGGGTAAAAACCAACATTCTCGCGCAGGGGACGGCGTGAACGGCAGGAGGGACGGCAAAAAATACCGGTGGTTCGCACCGCAAAGACAAAATGCCCATCGTGGCTGGCATCACGCGCGCAGACGGCCTGCCAGCATTGGTCATCGCTCAATGGTTGTTGATATAACGTCGTGGATGTGTTCATCTCAGGCTCCTCTTTCAAGCATAGCCTCACTGTGCACGATAGCCCGGACGAAAAAACCCGCATTCTTGCTGTCTAATTTTTCTCGCTGACGAGGAACGCCGAAAACTGCGGCGACATCCAGGTGGTGAATTTGTCGCCTTCGCGCATGATCATATAAACCGCCAGCCCCTCTTTACGCACGACCTCCTGCGCTTTCGCCGTACCCAGCACCATCAAACCGGTATCCCAGGCATCGGCCTCCAGCGCGGTGGGGGCAATGACCGTCACCGATACAAGATTATGATCGATGGGACGGCCTGTCTGCGGGTCAATGACGTGGGAGATGCGTTTACCGTCCAGCTCATAGTAGTTGCGATAGCTCCCGGAGGTACTGATGCCGTGTCCGTTAATATCCACCACCGCCTGCACGGCGTTTTCTTGATCGGTGGGTTTTTGTATCGCCACGCGCCAGGGATGCCCCTGCCCGTTCATACCACGGCTCACCAGCGCGCCCCCCACCGACACCAGATAGCGTGAGATCCCTTCATGCTCCATCAGACGTGCAAGGTGATCGGCGGCATACCCTTCGCCAACGGTGGAGAGATCGACGAAAAGATCCGACAGATCTTTTTGCAGGTACTGCTGATGCGCCTCGTTGATGACCTTAAGATGTTGTAAGCCGGTACGCGCTTTGGCCGCATCGATTTGCGCCTGATCCGGCACTTTGTTCGGCTGCTTGTCCGGTCCAAAGCCCCATAAATTGACCAGCGGCCCAACGGTGATATCCATTGCCCCCTGTGTATGCGCTCCAACGCGCAATGCGATGGTGACGATATCTGCCATATCAGCACTCACCGGCCACGGTGCCAGACTGGCGGAATGGTTAAAGCGCATCAGCGCCGAATCGGGTTTCCAGGTTGATAACGCTTGATCGTCAGCATCAAGCTGCGCCTGGATTTTCTGCGTCAGGCTTTTCGCTTTCTCAGGACTTAACGCGATGGCGCTTACGCGCCAGAAGGTGCCCATCGTTTTGCCTTCAAGCACCGTGGGCTGTTCCGCCTGCGAGGCAGGGTTATCGCATCCGTTTAATAATGCGAGCGCAAGCAGCAGGCCTGCGCGCAGAAATGTCGTCGCCATCGTCTTTTCCCTATCCGTTTTGCGCCGCAAGAGTACACCATATTCACCGGTGATGAGATGGATTTAAGCCATAAAAAAAGGGGCCAGATGGCCCCTTTGTCGAGAATTGCTGCTTAGAACTGGTAAACCAGGCCCAGGGCAACAATGTTGTCGGTGCTGATACCAGCCTGACGAGTGAAAGTGTTGTCATCCAGCAGGTTGATTTTGTAATCAACATAGGTGGACATGTTTTTGTTGAAGTAGTAAGTCGCGCCAACATCAACATATTTCAGCAGATCCTGGTCGCCGAAATCAGTGGTGCCGTTGGTAACATCTTTACCTTTGGATTGCAGGTAAGCCACGGACGGACGCAGACCGAAGTCGAACTGGTACTGCGCAACCACTTCAAAGTTTTGCGCTTTGTTAGCAAAGCCATAAACGGTGCTGGTGCTCTGAGAGTTACCGAAACGGGTTGCATTGTAGGTCTGGGTGTACTGCGCCGCCAGGTAGATGTTGTTGGCGTCATATTTCAGACCACCGCTATACACGTCTGCATTGTCACCGCTGCCATAAACGCCAGCCGCATTCTGGTCAGCAGTACGTTTAGAGGTAGACATTGCAGCGCCTGCGCTAAAGCCAGCGCCCAGATCATAGGTCAGAGATGCGCCGAAGCCGTCGCCGTTCTGTTTCAGAGTGCTACGACCGGTAGTGTTTTCACCGCTGATGCTGCCGTTTTTACCCTGATACTGCAGAGCAAAGTTCAGGCCATCAACCAGACCGAAGAAGTCAGTGTTACGGTAAGTTGCAACGCCGTTAGCACGGGATTGCATGAAGTTGTCAGCGCCGTAGGTATCGCCACCAAACTCAGGCAGGACGTCAGTCCAGGACGTTACGTCATAGATCACGCCGTAGTTACGACCATAGTCGAAAGAACCCGCATCGCCGACACGCAGACCCGCGAACGCCAGACGCGTCCATGCCTGATCGCTTGCGCCTTCAGTGCTGTTTGCCTGAACGTTGTATTCCCACTGGCCGTAACCGGTGATCTGGTCGTTGACCTGGGTTTCACCTTTGAAGCCGAAACGAACGTAAGTCTGATCGCCATCAGCACCTTTATCATCGGAGAAATAATGCAGACCGTCGACTTTACCGTACAAATCTAATTTGTTGCCGTTTTTATTATAAACTTCCGCTGCATTCGCTGCGCCCGCTACCAGCAGTGCTGGTACCAGGAGGGACAGTACTTTAACTTTCATGTTATTAACCCTCGGTTATATGCATTTTTATAGCCACCGCTCACTGATTAATCCTATTAATCAGCCTGCAAGTTCATTCTCCTTAAAAATACAGAATAATCCAATAAGAATATGATACGAAAACTTTGAAGATGTTTCATATTTCATTATAGATGTTTCAATTTGTAAATTCCGGGGAACTTTTTTTAGCACAAATAGCTAAAGAATAAAGCACAAATAATCAAAATATAATTTAAGAACCAATAAAAACAACAAGTTATATGATTTATATGTTTTTAGCACTGATTGCAAAACCAATAAATTAATTCGGCACTAATATAATCCTCGCTATCATCATTAACTTTATTTATTACCGTCATTCGATTCTGAATGTCTGTTTACCCCTATTAGGACCGAATGCCTGGCATTCGGTTTTTTTTTACCTTTCTTTACGTAAAAGCATTTATTGCGTGCTAATCACATAAAATCCTTAATGACTATTAAGTAAACAATATCCGTGCCAAAAAAGTCACACAAAGATAATCCTATTCTTATTTTCTTGTTAATTCGTGCGATTTTTATCAGCGAAGCGGTAAATATTTGTACAGAAACGCATTAATTGTACATTTTTTAGCGTCTGGCTTATGCGCGTTTTTTTTCGTTCCTCATCAGGACATTTGCGCGAACGAGAGTCTGGAAATTCATTCATTACCCGATATACTGCCTGCTGTACACAGCTCTGCAACATCACACCGACAAGACCGCCGTCATTACTGGCAGGTTCTTACGGCATGGCAGCAACAGAGTCTCAGCGCAGACGCTGAGCCGTCTTCTGCAGTGTTGTCATTACGGGTTACACACACGAATGAGTCAATCGGACACCATGACCCCAGGAAAATTTTCGCTGATGCCGGGCAACCTTACCCGTTTCTTTCTTCTATTGATCATTGTCCTGCTGGTTACGATGGGCGTGATGATACAAAGCGCCGTTAATGCCTGGCTAAAAGATAAGAGCTATCAGGTTGTCGATATCACTCACGCAATGCACAAGCGCATTGATACCTGGCGCTACGCGACCTGGCAAATTTATGACAACATCGCGGCAGCGACCTCGGGAAACGCCAGTGATGGTTTACAGGAAACCCGTCTTAAGCAGGACGTTTACTATCTGGAAAAGCCTCGACGCAAAACGGAAGCGCTGATCTTCGGCTCCCATGACAGCTCGACGCTGGAAATGACGCAGCGAATCTCCACGTATCTGGATACCCTCTGGGGCGCGGAGACCGTTCCCTGGTCGATGTATTACCTGAATGGTCAGGACAACAGCATGATCCTGATCTCGACACTGCCACTCAAAGATCTCTCCTCCGGATTTAAAGAGTCCACTATTGGCGGTATTGTCGATTCACGCCGCGCGGAAATGTTGCAGCAGGCTAACGCGCTGGACGAACGCGAGAGCTTCTCCGCCCTGCGTCGCCTTGCCTGGCAGAACGGTCATTATTTCACCCTGCGCACCACCTTTAACCAGCCCGGTCATCTGGCAACGGTTGTCGCATTCGATTTGCCGATTAATGATTTGATCCCGCCAGGCATGTCGCTGGACAGCTTCCGTCTCGATACGGATAACGCGCAAAATAATCTGCGCTCCACCGATAAAGAGAGCGCAGACAGCGTGACCATCAATTTCAATAGTTCGAAAATCGAAATTGCCTCTTCGCTCAACTCCACCGGCTTGCGTCTGGTCTGGCAGGTGCCGTTTGGCACGCTGCTGCTGGAGACCTTGCAGAATATTCTGTTACCGCTGTTGTTGAATATTGGTCTGCTGGCGCTGGCGCTGTTTGGCTACACCACGTTCCGCCATCAGCCGGGCCGTCAGAGCGACGGGCTGGCCCCCACGGGGAACAGTAATGAGCTGCGCATCATGCGCGCGTTTAACGAAGAGATCGTTTCTCTGCTGCCGTTAGGCTTGCTGGTACATGATCAGGAAGCCAACCGCACGGTGTTGAGTAATAAAATCGCCGATCATTTGCTACCGCATCTCAACTTGCAAAATATCACCGCCATGGCCGATCAGCACCAGGGGGTGATTCAGGCCACTATCAATAACGAATTATATGAAATTCGCCAGTTCCGCAGCCAGGTGGCCTCACGCACGCAAATCTTCATCATCCGCGATCAGGACCGAGAGGTGCTGGTGAATAAAAAGCTCAAACAGGCGCAGCGTCTGTACGAGAAAAACCAGCAAGGTCGCGCAGCATTCATGCAAAACATTGCCGACGCGCTCAAGCACCCCGTCAAAGCCCTGGCAGGAGAGGCCGCAGCCCTGGGTGACAAAGAGGGGAACCAGCTTGCCGATCATGCCGAAACGCTGGCGAGACTGGTGGACGAGATTCAACTGGCGAACATGCTGGAAAACGACAGCTGGAAAGGACAATCCACGCTGTTTTCCATTCAGGATCTGATTGATGAAGTGGTGCCGCAGGTACTGCCTGTTATTAAACGTAAAGGACTACAACTCCTGATCAATAACCACCTGCATGCGAAAGAGGAGCGTCATGGCGATCGCGATGCCCTGCTTCGCATTTTATTGCTGTTGATCCAGTACGCGGTGACGACGACTCAGATTGGCAAAATCACCCTTGAGGTGAGTATGGACGAATCAGCGGAAGATCGCCTGACCTTCCGCATTCTGGACACCGGCAATGGCGTAAGCAACAGCGAGATAGATAACCTGCACTTCCCCTTCCTTAATTCCACCCAGAGCGATCAGTATGGTAAAGCCAATGCCCTCACCTTCTGGCTGTGCGATCAGCTGGCAAGAAAACTCGGTGGCCATTTAAATATCAAAGCGCGGGAAGAACTGGGCACTCGTTATTCGCTACATGTGAAAATGGCAGTGCGCGCTCAGCATGAGGAAGCAGAGGAGAAATTGCTGGACGACGTGGTCGCCATGATTGATATCACCTCCAGCGAAATCCGTAATATCGTGGTTCGACAGCTCGAAAACTGGGGGGCAAGCTGTATCTCGCCGGATGAAAGACTGTTAAGTCAAGAGTATGACCTGTTTTTAACAGATAATCCGTCTAATCTTACATCCTCGGGCTTGCTTTTAAGCGATGATGAGGTCGGCGTGCGGAAAATTGGCCCCGGACAATTGCGCGTCAACTTTAATATGAGTAATGCAATGCAGGAAGCCATATTGCAACTTATAGAAGAGCAACTGGCACAGGAAGACGTTATGGAGTCGCCATTGGGGGGCGATGAAAATGCCGAGCTCCATGCCAGCGGTTATTATGCGCTGTTTGTCGACACAGTACCGGATGATGTTAAGAGGTTGTATACTGAATCGGCGACAAGCGATTTCGCTGCACTGGCTCAGACATCACACCGCCTGAAAGGGGTGTTTGCCATGCTTAATCTGGTTCCTGGTAAGCAGTTATGTGAAACGCTGGAGCATTTAATTCGTGAGAAGGATGTTCCAGGCATAGAAAATTACATCAGCGACATTGACGCTTACGTCAAGAGCTTGCTGTAGCAAGGTAGCCCAATACATGAACAATATGAACGTAATTATTGCCGATGACCATCCGATTGTACTGTTCGGTATTCGTAAATCACTTGAACAAATCGAATGGGTTAATGTAGTCGGTGAATTCGAAGACTCCACAGCACTTATCAATAATCTGCCGAAACTTGAGGCCAATGTTCTTATCACCGATCTGTCAATGCCAGGCGATAAATACGGTGATGGCATCACGCTGATTAAATACATCAAACGCCATTTCCCTAACCTGTCGATCATTGTTCTGACAATGAACAACAATCCGGCTATCCTGAGCGCCGTGCTGGATCTGGATATTGAAGGGATCGTGCTGAAACAGGGCGCGCCAACCGACCTGCCGAAAGCGCTGGCGGCATTACAGAAAGGGAAGAAATTTACCCCGGAAAGCGTTTCCCGTCTGCTGGAAAAAATCAGCGCTGGCGGCTATGGCGATAAACGTCTGTCACCGAAAGAGAGTGAAGTATTGCGTCTGTTTGCCGAAGGTTTTCTGGTCACCGAAATCGCCAAGAAACTGAACCGCAGTATCAAAACGATCAGTAGCCAGAAGAAATCAGCCATGATGAAACTGGGTGTTGATAACGATATCGCCCTGCTGAATTATCTTTCCTCAGTCACCCTGACCCAGACCGAGAAAGAGTAATCTCGACTACCCCGGCTCCCGCCGGGGTTTGTTTTTATCGCCGCTCTTTTCTTACTCGCGCGCTATAAAGCGCCAGTGTCTGTTTCAGCACATCCAGCGTGACCGGTTTCGACAGGCAGCTATCCATCCCCGATTCAAGACAACGCTGCTTCTCTTCCGCCAGCGCATTCGCCGTCACGCCGATAACCGGCAGGGTCATCCCCAACTCGCGGATACGTTGCGTCAGGCGATAACCGTCCATATTCGGCATGTTAACGTCGCTCAGCACAATATCGATGGCGTTCTTACTGAGGACATTCAGGGCATCTACGCCGTCATTAGCCGTTTTACATTGATACCCCAGCGAGCCAAGCTGATCCGCCAGCAGACGGCGGTTAATGGGGTGATCGTCAACAACCAGAATCATCATGTCGTCATTTCGCGCCTCGGTTGCGCCCGGCGGCGGCAGCGCAGCAGTGACTTCCGGCACCACCACCTCAACACGGTGAATACGCCCAAGGATCGCAATCAGGTCATGCGGCGATGCCACACTGACCAGCCATTCATTTGGCGCGCGCTCCAGCGGAACACCTATATGGCGACGGCAGAACAGGACGGCGGCACGCCCGCTCCAGGAGGTCGGAAACTCATCATCTGTAATAAAGGTGTCGCTTGCTCCCAACGGGCGGCCATCATAGCGCTGGGCCTGAATACCGTTATGCGCCAGCAAGGTTTCCAGATAACTGTTAAGAAACGCATTGCGTACCGCCAGCCAGCAACAGGTATTCGCCAGCCCATCAACATCCGCTGGCGCAAGCTCAACGGCGTCATACAGCGGAATACGGATAGTAAACTGGCTGCCCATGCCCGGTTCGGTATCGACGCTAATATCGCCGTCCATCATGCTGATCAGTTTTTCGCAAATTGCCAGCCCCAGCCCGGTCCCCTGGAAGTTACGTTGCACCCCGGTGCCGACCTGGAAGAAGGGATCAAACAGCCGCACCACTTCTTTGCCCGGGATCCCTACGCCGGTATCGCGCACGCGAATACTCAGATAGTACTCATCCCGACGGACATGGAGAATAATGCAGCCTATATCGGTGAATTTGATCGCGTTGCTCAGCAGGTTGGAGATGACCTGCTGCAGACGCATCGGATCGCCGTTCAGCGTGGCGGGCACATCCGGCTCGATAAAACAGTACAGGCCGAGCTGCTTGCGTACCACCAGCGGTGCATAGTTGGCCGTAATGTGGCTCATGACTTCACGGGGGGAAAACTCACGCGGCTCAATTTTGAGTTGTTCAGATTCGATTTTCGAGAAATCGAGAATATCGCTAATGATTTTTAACAGCAGACTGGACGAGTTATTCATCGCCGTTACCAGGCGGTCAACGCCTTTCGGCAGGTCTTTGGTCTGCAACAGATCGAGGTTACCAATAATGCCGTACAGCGGCGTGCGCAGCTCGTGGCTGACGGTGGCCAGGAACATTGATTTTGACTGGCTTGCCTGCTCCGCCGCCTGCGCCATCTCCTGTAACGACTCTTCCATTTTGACGCGCGCAGAGACATCCACCAGTACGCAAATGGCCACGTTTTCATTGCGATAGCGGGAGTGGACGAAACTTATCTGCAAATTGGTATTGTTGCTGGTCAGGACATCCACAAAGTTCACCTGCTGTCCGCAGATAATCTGCGTCAGACGCTGGCGGTCTTCATGGGTAAGCATATTCAGGTAGTTATGCGCCAGTTCATTACTCAGAATGTTGGTGCCATCCTGAGTACGTAAAATACAGATGCCCACGGGTGCCGAGGCGACGATTTTACGGTTAAACTGCTCGTGCTCTTCCAGACGCTGGGCGTCCGTTTCCGCCGGAATAAAAATTCGCCGCTCATACATGCGCGCCAGGGTAAACAGGGCAATCCCCACAAGGATGTTAAGCAACACCGCATTGAGGATCAGCATACGAATACGCTCAAGTACCATGTCCACCGGCACGGAGTAGACAATACTTAGCGGCGAAGGCGGCAGGCTCTTTTTGAGGATAAGATCATGAAAGCCTGAGGTGTAGCCAAACCAGGATCGCAGTTGCAGCCAGCGCGGGTCCACCTCGATACGGTTTTCCGCACCCGTCAGAGAAATCAGCGCGTGCCCGCTTTCATCAATAATGGTCACGCCCATCGGCAGGCTGCCCGGTGTGAAGAAATTCTCCATCCGAATGGATTGTTCCGTCCCCAGCAGCGCCTGCAGACGATTACCCAGATAAACCGGCGTCAACGCATAAAAATAGCCCACACCCGGACGCGGCCCCTGACTCATCCAGTAGAGATTGTTGCCGCGCTCATCCTGCGGCGCGTTGCGGTATTTCAGAATGCGCTCATGCAGACTTTTAAGTGTATCGTCGCGTTCGACCGGCACATCACGCAGGCCAAAATCCGCCACACAGAGATTTTCGCTACCAATCAGAAATACGCGGTTCAGGTCGTACGCCGCGGAGAAGTTA
Organism: Phytobacter ursingii; assembly: GCA_901456055.1. Classification (GTDB taxonomy): domain Bacteria; phylum Pseudomonadota; class Gammaproteobacteria; order Enterobacterales; family Enterobacteriaceae; genus Phytobacter; species Phytobacter ursingii. Next base: position 93,125 of record CABDWT010000012.1, on the reverse strand, counting down.
TCCCGCCAGTAGCGCATAAACCACGCCAGGGACTCCAGAGAACCACGCCAGGCGGTGCCCATTTTCGAGCAGTCGGAATCGGGGAATAGCGGCTGAAAATCGGGCACATCGGTTTTCGCATCCAGCCCACGAGAAGCAAGAATACCGTTTTCTGCCGTCAGACGGTTTTCCGCGATGTATTTCAGCTCTTTCATGACATCAGAAGTACGCTGAATATACCGCTGCGCCTGATCGGCGCTGAGATTGAACTCCTGGCGTATTTCCGACTCTTTATCACGCAGCGCGTTGACGATGTAGAACACCGAAAAGAGAGCAATTAGTAGCCAAAGCACCAGAGCCAGTGCGCGGAAAAGATAGCGCGAGACTTTCAGAGTGCTACGAAAAGAGACGAGGTATTTCAACCTGGGGAAACTCCGCCATGGGGTGTAAAAGTGACTGAGGTTAAAGTAGCGGTAAAATGCCGGTGCCGCAATGGCAAAGAGAAAGGGCCGGAAAACCGGCCCTCAGCACAGATTACTCGTCGGCGTCGTCGTCAGCGGCACCATCGTCAACTTCCGGAGCGATTTCATCATCTCCTTCGGCGACGCTACCATCAATGGAATCGAGTTCTTCGTCATCCACCGGCTCGGCCACACGCTGCAGACCGACCACGTTTTCGTCCTCAGCGGTACGGATCAGAATCACGCCTTGGGTGTTACGCCCTACCACGCTGATTTCCGACACGCGTGTACGCACCAGCGTACCTGCATCAGTGATCATCATGATCTGGTCGGTATCAGTTACCTGTACCGCCCCCACCACGGAACCGTTACGTTCGGTTACCTTGATGGAAATAACGCCCTGCGTACCACGTGATTTGGTTGGATACTCGGTTTCAGCCGTACGTTTGCCGTAGCCATTCTGCGTCACGGTGAGGATTGCCCCTTCGCCACGTGGAATGATCAGCGAAACGACTTTGTCCTCGCCTGCCAGCTTGATACCGCGAACGCCTGTTGCGGTACGCCCCATCGCGCGAACGGCGTCTTCTTTGAAGCGCACCACTTTACCGGCGGCAGAGAACAGCATGACTTCGTCCTGCCCAGAGGTCAGATCGACGCCAATCAGTTCGTCGCCTTCATTGAGGTTAACCGCAATGATCCCGGCAGAGCGCGGACGGCTGAATTCGGTCAGCGCGGTTTTCTTCACGGTACCGCTGGCGGTCGCCATAAAGACACTCACGCCCTCTTCGTATTCGCGAACCGGCAGAATGGCGGTGATGCGCTCATTCGGCTCCAGCGGCAGCAGGTTGACGATCGGACGACCACGCGCCCCACGGCTCGCTTCCGGCAACTGATACACTTTCATCCAGTACAGACGACCACGGCTGGAGAAGCAGAGGATCGTATCGTGGGTGTTGGCCACCAGCAGACGATCGATAAAGTCTTCTTCTTTAATCCGCGCCGCAGACTTGCCTTTACCGCCACGACGTTGTGCTTCGTAGTCAGTAAGCGGCTGGTATTTCACGTAGCCCTGATGCGACAGCGTGACCACAACATCTTCTTCGTTGATCAGATCTTCGATGTTGATGTCGGCGGTGTTGGCCGTGATCTCAGTACGACGCTCGTCACCGAACTGATCGCGAATTAACTCCAGCTCTTCGCGGATCACTTCCATCAGACGATCGGCGCTGCCAAGGATATGCAGCAGTTCAGCGATCTGCTCCAGCAGCTCTTTGTACTCATCGAGCAGTTTTTCATGCTCAAGGCCCGTCAGTTTCTGCAGACGCAGATCCAGAATTGCCTGTGCCTGCTGTTCGGTCAGGTAGTATTTACCGTCACGAATCCCGAACTCCGGCTCCAGCCATTCAGGGCGCGCGGCGTTATCGCCCGCACGTTCCAGCATGGCGGAAACGTTGCCCAAATCCCACGGCTGCGCGATCAGACCGGCTTTCGCTTCCGCCGGGGTCGGCGCACGACGAATCAGTTCGATAATCGGATCGATATTCGCCAGCGCCACGGCCAGCGCTTCAAGGATATGCGCACGGTCGCGCGCTTTACGCAGTTCGAAAATAGTACGACGCGTCACCACTTCGCGGCGGTGACGCACGAACGCGGACAGAATATCTTTCAGGTTCATGATCTTCGGCTGACCATGGTGCAGCGCTACCATGTTGATGCCGAAGGAAACCTGCAGTTGGGTCTGGGAGTACAGGTTATTCAGAACCACCTCACCCACCGCGTCACGTTTGATTTCAATCACGATGCGCATCCCGTCTTTATCAGACTCGTCACGCAGCGCGCTGATACCTTCAACGCGTTTGTCTTTTACCAGCTCGGCAATTTTCTCGATCAGGCGCGCTTTGTTCACCTGATATGGAATTTCATGCACGATAATGGTTTCACGACCCGTTTTCGCGTCAGCTTCCACTTCGGCGCGGGCGCGAATATAAATTTTGCCACGTCCGGTACGGTACGCTTCTTCAATACCACGACGGCCATTAATAATGGCGGCGGTCGGGAAGTCCGGCCCTGGAATATGTTCCATCAGCCCTTCAACACTGATGTCTTCATCCTCGATATAGGCCAGGCAACCGTTAATCACTTCCGTCAGGTTATGCGGAGGAATATTGGTCGCCATCCCGACGGCAATACCGGAAGACCCGTTCACCAGCAGGTTCGGGATCTTGGTCGGCATTACATCAGGGATTTTTTCCGTACCGTCGTAGTTGTCGACATAATCAACGGTCTCTTTTTCCAGATCGGCCATCAGCTCATGGGCAATTTTCGCCAGACGGATTTCCGTATAACGCATTGCCGCCGCGGAGTCGCCGTCAATAGAACCGAAGTTACCCTGACCATCAACCAGCATGTAGCGCAGTGAAAATGGCTGAGCCATACGCACTATGGTGTCATACACCGCGGAATCACCATGGGGATGGTATTTACCGATTACGTCACCAACGACACGGGCAGATTTTTTGTAGGCTTTGTTCCAGTCATTGCCCAAGACGTTCATGGCGTAAAGTACGCGACGGTGAACCGGCTTTAGACCATCGCGGACATCTGGCAGCGCACGGCCAACAATGACCGACATAGCATAATCCAGATAAGAACTTTTCAGCTCTTCCTCGATGTTGACCGGTGTAATTTCTCTCGCAAGGTCGCTCATCTAACCGCTATCCCTCTACTGTATCCCGGATTCAAAGGTCGCAAATTATAACACAACCGTAATGAATCAGGTAAACGGAAAGACCCCGCAGGGCGCTTTATTAGCGCCAGCAGACTGTTATACTCATCCGTCTTGCTAAAAAAGGAGTACCTATCCCCATGAATGCCGAAAAAACGTCGGTTGCTCAAAACGTTGACCAGGCTGAAATCGCCAAATTTGAAGCGGTTGCCTCTCGCTGGTGGGATCTGGAAGGCGAATTCAAACCTCTTCATCGCATCAATCCGTTACGCCTGGGCTATATTGCAGAGCGTGCTGACGGCCTGTTTGGCAAGAATGTACTGGATGTCGGTTGCGGCGGCGGCATTCTGGCGGAGAGCATGGCGCGCGAAGGGGCGACGGTCACCGGACTGGATATGGGCTTCGAACCGCTGCAGGTGGCCAGGCTACATGCTCTGGAGTCAGGTATTCGCGTCGAATACGTTCAAGAGACCGTCGAAGACCACGCCGATAAACATCCACAGCAATATGATGTCGTCACCTGCATGGAAATGCTGGAGCACGTACCGGACCCACAATCGGTAGTCAATGCCTGCGCGCGGTTGGTCAAACCCGGCGGCCACGTCTTCTTCTCGACGATTAACCGTAACGGCAAAGCCTGGCTGATGGCGGTGGTTGGCGCCGAGTATGTGCTGAAAATGGTGCCCAAAGGCACCCACGACGTGAAGAAATTTATCAAACCCGCAGAACTGCTCGGTTGGGTGAATCAGGCCGGTTTACAGGAGCGTCATATCACGGGTCTACATTATAACCCGTTGCTTAATGCCTTTAAGCTCGCACCCGGCGTGGATGTTAATTATATGTTACATACAAAAGCAAAAAACGTCTGACGTCATTCACTATTCTTATAAAGATTGCGCTACATCATGTCGCGCGATCTTCCCTTCCCGATGAAGAAATCAGCGTTTGATCAAATTTTCATTTTTTTTTGCGAAATATTGACATCCCCGCCAGGCCTTATGCGACGTGGACTTAGCGTTTATCACTCTTTTGCAACCTCAATTTAACGTCAAAATCAACTCTTGTACTGAAAAGAATCCTTACTAGAATACTCACCATATAGCGTTTCTCTTATCTTAAACCCCCAACATATAGTATTTATCCACAGAGTTAGTCACAACGCGGTTCTGTGGATAATTGGGGGATATTTTTATTCACGGACAGGTAAATTTCACATGAATCAGAGTCTGCTGGTGACAAAGCGTGATGGTGGTACTGAACGCATCAATCTCGACAAAATTCATCGGGTGCTGGATTGGGCGGCAGAGGGGCTGAGTAATGTATCCATCTCTCAGGTGGAACTGCGTTCCCATATCCAGTTCTATGACGGCATCAAAACGTCCGATATTCACGAGACCATTATCAAAGCTGCTGCGGACCTGATTTCCCGCGATGCGCCTGACTACCAGTACCTCGCCGCACGCCTGGCCATCTTCCACCTGCGTAAAAAAGCCTACGGCCAGTTCGAGCCGCCAGCGCTGTATGACCACGTGGTAAAAATGGTGGAACTTGGCAAATACGACACGCATCTGCTGGAAGACTACACGGAAGAAGAGTTCAAGCAGATGGACGGGTTTATCGACCACTGGCGCGATATGAATTTCTCCTACGCGGCCGTTAAGCAGCTCGAAGGCAAATACCTGGTTCAGAACCGTGTTACCGGCGAAATCTACGAGAGCGCGCAGTTCCTGTATATCCTGGTGGCTGCCTGCCTGTTCTCAGGGTATCCGCGCGAAACGCGTCTGAGTTACGTGAAGCGCTTCTATGATGCGGTCTCCACGTTCAAAATTTCACTGCCGACGCCGATTATGTCCGGTGTGCGTACCCCGACGCGTCAGTTCAGCTCTTGCGTGCTGATCGAGTGCGGCGACAGCCTGGACTCCATCAACGCTACTTCCAGCGCCATTGTGAAATATGTTTCCCAGCGTGCCGGTATCGGCATCAACGCGGGTCGTATTCGTGCGCTGGGTAGCCCGATTCGCGGCGGCGAAGCATTCCATACCGGCTGTATCCCGTTCTACAAACACTTCCAGACCGCGGTAAAATCCTGCTCTCAGGGCGGTGTGCGTGGTGGCGCGGCAACCCTGTTCTACCCAATGTGGCATCTGGAAGTTGAAAGCCTGCTGGTGCTGAAAAACAACCGTGGCGTTGAAGGTAACCGCGTACGTCACATGGACTACGGCGTACAGATCAACAAACTGATGTATACCCGTCTGCTGAAAGGTGAAGAGATCACCCTGTTCAGCCCGTCTGATGTCCCGGGCCTGTATGACGCCTTCTTCGCCGATCAGGATGAGTTCGAGCGTCTGTACACCAAATATGAGAAAGACGACAGCATCCGTAAACAGCGCGTGAAAGCCGTTGAGTTGTTCTCGCTGATGATGCAGGAACGCGCCTCTACCGGTCGTATCTACATCCAGAACGTTGACCACTGCAATACCCACAGCCCGTTTGATCCGGTGGTTGCGCCAGTGCGCCAGTCTAACCTGTGCCTGGAAATCGCCCTGCCGACTAAGCCGCTGGACGATGTGAACGACGAAAACGGTGAAATCGCGCTCTGTACGCTGTCTGCTTTTAACCTGGGTGCGATTTCTGACCTGAATGAGCTGGAAGAGCTGGCGGTACTGGCGGTACGTGCGCTCGACGCCCTGCTTGATTATCAGGACTACCCGATTCCGGCAGCAAAACGTGGCGCAATGGGCCGCCGTACGCTGGGTATCGGCGTGATTAACTTCGCTTACTGGCTGGCGAAAAACGGCAAACGTTACTCCGATGGCAGCGCCAATAACCTGACGCACAAAACGTTCGAAGCAATCCAGTACTACCTGTTGAAAGCGTCGAACGACCTGGCGAAAGAGCAAGGCGCGTGTCCGTGGTTTAACGAAACCACCTATGCCAAAGGCATTATGCCTATTGATACCTACAAAAAAGACCTGGACGGTATCACCAGCGAACCGCTGCACTACGACTGGGACGCTCTGCGTGAATCGGTGAAAACGTACGGTCTGCGTAACTCCACGTTGTCGGCGCTGATGCCGTCGGAGACCTCATCGCAGATCTCCAATGCCACGAACGGTATTGAGCCGCCGCGCGGTCATGTAAGCATCAAGGCGTCGAAAGACGGTATTCTGCGCCAGGTAGTGCCGGATTATGAGCTGCTGAAAGATAATTATGAGCTGCTGTGGGAGATGCCGAACAATGACGGTTATCTGCAACTGGTTGGCATCATGCAGAAATTTATCGATCAGTCGATCTCTGCAAATACCAACTACGACCCGTCACGTTTCCCGTCAGGAAAAGTGCCGATGCAGCAATTGCTGAAAGACTTGCTCACCGCCTATAAATTTGGCGTGAAGACCCTGTACTATCAAAACACCCGCGACGGTGCGGAAGATGCGCAGGATGATCTGGTGCCGTCCATTCAGGATGATGGCTGCGAAAGCGGCGCATGTAAGATTTAATAAATCCCCTCACCCTAACCCTCTCCCACAGGGAGAGGGAACTCTTTCCCCCTCTCCCTGTGGGAGAAGGCCGGGGTGAGGGAAATCACACCACAGGACACACTCATGGCATACACCACCTTTTCACAGACGAAAAACGACCAGCTCAAAGAGCCAATGTTCTTCGGCCAGCCGGTCAACGTGGCCCGCTACGATCAGCAAAAATATGACATCTTTGAAAAGCTGATTGAAAAGCAACTCTCCTTTTTCTGGCGTCCGGAAGAAGTTGATGTTTCCCGCGACCGTATTGATTATCAGGCGTTGCCGGAACACGAAAAACACATTTTCATCAGTAACCTGAAATACCAGACCCTGCTGGACTCTATTCAGGGGCGTAGCCCGAACGTGGCGCTGTTACCGCTAATTTCGATCCCGGAACTGGAAACCTGGGTTGAAACCTGGGCGTTTTCAGAAACGATCCATTCGCGCTCTTACACCCACATCATCCGTAATATCGTCAACGATCCGGCGATTGTGTTTGACGATATCGTCACCAACGAGCAGATCCAGAAACGTGCCGAGGGCATCTCTGCCTATTACGATGAGCTGATTGAACTGACCAGCTACTGGCATTTACTGGGCGAGGGTACCCATACTGTCAACGGCAAAACCGTGACCGTAAATCTGCGTGAGCTGAAAAAGAAACTGTATCTGTGCCTGATGAGCGTTAACGCGCTGGAAGCTATCCGTTTCTACGTCAGCTTTGCCTGCTCTTTCGCTTTCGCGGAGCGCGAATTGATGGAAGGCAACGCTAAAATCATCCGCCTGATTGCACGCGATGAAGCGCTGCACCTGACCGGCACGCAGCACATGCTGAACCTGCTGCGTTCGGGTAGCGATGATCCGGAAATGGCCGAGATTGCCGAAGAGTGCAAACAGGAGTGTTATGACCTGTTCGTCCAGGCGGCTCAGCAGGAGAAAGAGTGGGCAGAGTATCTGTTCCGCGACGGCTCCATGATCGGCCTGAATAAAGATATCCTGTGGCAATATATTGAGTACATCACCAATATTCGCATGCAGGCGGTCGGCCTGGACTTGCCGTTCCAGACCCGATCTAACCCGATTCCGTGGATCAATACCTGGCTGGTCTCCGATAACGTCCAGGTCGCTCCGCAGGAAGTGGAGGTCAGCTCTTATCTGGTTGGCCAGATTGACGCTGAAGTCGATACCGACGACCTGAGTAACTTCCAGCTCTGATGACACGCGTAACCTTGCGTCTGACAGGCACACAGGTGTTGTGCCAGGAAGAACACCCTTCTCTGCTGGTGGCGCTGGAATCACAGCGGGTAACGGTGGAATACCAGTGTCGCGAAGGTTACTGCGGCTCCTGCCGCTGTCGCCTGGTCGCAGGTCAGGTAGACTGGCTGACCGAGCCGCTGGCGTTCATCCAGCCTGATGAAATATTACCCTGCTGCTGCAAAGCCAAAGGGGATATCGAGATTGATATGTAAAAGGGCCGCTTACGGCCCTTTTTATTGTCTTACCGGCGTTTAGCCGCGACTTCTGCGTGATGTTTGCGTTCGCCTGTCATCACGACAATCAGCAAAAGTACCGCCAGAATACTGCCGCCAATCATCACCATAAAGCCGCCGTCCCAGCCGAAGAAATCGACGGTGTAACCGACAATCGCGCTGGCCGCCACCGACCCGCCAAGATAGCCGAATAAACCAGTGAAACCCGCCGCCGTACCGGCCGCTTTTTTCGGTGCCAGCTCAAGCGCATGCAGGCCAATCAGCATCACCGGGCCGTAGATCAGGAAGCCAATAACAATCATGCACAGCATATCTATGGTCGGATTACCCGCTGGATTTAACCAGTAGATGATCGTGGCAATGGTGACCAGCGTCATAAAGAAGACGCCTGTGGCGCCACGATTACCTTTAAACACTTTGTCAGACATCCAGCCGCAAATCAGCGTACCGGGGATGCCGGCATATTCATAAAAGAAATAGGCCCAGGAGGATTTATCCAGCGCGAAATGCTTCACTTCTTTCAGGTAGGTGGGCGACCAGTCCAGAATGCCGTAGCGAAGGAGATAAACGAACACGTTGGCGATGGCGATATACCACAGCAGACGGTTCGGGAAGACGTACTGCATAAAGATTTGCTTCGCCGTCAGCTCCTCTTCCGCCTTTTCACTGTAATCGTCCGGATAGTCGTTTTTATACTCTTCAATCGGCGGTAAGCCGCAGGACTGGGGAGTATCACGCATCATGGCGAACGCGAAGATCGCAACAATGATTGCCCCAAACGCAGGCATATACAGCGCCGCCCGCCAGTCGTTAAACCATGCCATACCCAGCAGGAACAACAAGGGAGGAATACCACCGCCCACGTTGTGCGCACAGTTCCATACAGACACTATCCCGCCACGCTCTTTTTGCGACCACCAGTGCACCATGGTACGTCCGCACGGTGGCCATCCCATCCCCTGGAACCAGCCACACAAAAATAACAGCACAAACATAATGGCAATGCTCGATGTCGCCCACGGGACAAATCCCATGAACAACATGACTGCCGCCGCCAGAATCAGGCCGGCGGGCAGAAAAACGCGCGGATTCGAACGATCCGACACTGACCCCATGATGAATTTTGAGAAGCCATAGGCAATGGAGATCCCCGACAGGGCAAATCCTAAATCGCCTCGCGAAAAGCCCTGTTCGACGAGGTAAGGCATGGCCAGCGCAAAGTTTTTGCGCACCAGATAATAGGCCGCATAGCCAAAGAAAATACCCAGAAAAATCTGCCAGCGCAGACGACGATAAACCGGGTCGATGCGCTCCTCAGGAAGTCTTTCTCGGTGGGATTCTGGCCGGAAAATACTCAACATATACGCCTCCGTGGCAGGGTTTTATCATTATAAATAACTGCAATGAGTGAAAACGAAACCATGATTTCGTTTGCAACGCTTTTACCCGGCAAATTCTAACGACAAAAGGCGATTTGTCGCACCTTATGTTACATATTTATGACAAAGCTCCACTTTCAGACATAAAACAGCCCTGGTTATTTTCGTTTTTTGCTCGAATATGCGCGATATCAAACAATCCATAGCAACAGTGTGGCTAAATGTTTCCATGGAATCCCGCTCGGAAGACGAAGAAATGGCTAACTCAAACGATTACGATGTCATCATCATCGGCGGTGGCGCGACCGGGGCAGGCATCGCCCGCGACTGTGCATTGCGCGGGCTGCGCGTGGTGCTGCTTGAACGCCATGATATTGCGACAGGTGCCACTGGCCGCAATCACGGTTTATTGCACAGCGGTGCGCGTTATGCAGTGACCGATAACGAATCCGCCCGGGAATGTATTGCAGAAAACCAAATCCTCAAGCGTATCGCTCGCCACTGTATTGAGCCTACAGACGGCTTATTTATCACCCTGCCGGAAGACGATCTGGCTTACCAGCCAGTCTTTATTGACGCCTGTCAGCGCGCGGGGATTAACGCGCAGGCCATTACGCCAGAAGAAGCGCGGCGCATGGAACCCAGCGTCAACCCGGCACTGACGGGCGCTGTTCGTGTTCCCGATGGCACCGTGGATCCTTTTCGCCTGACCGCCAGCAATATGCTTGATGCGCGTGAGCATGGCGCCACAATCCTGACAGGTCACGAAGTCTGCGGGTTAGTCCGCCAGGGCGACAGGGTTACTGGCGTACAATTGATGCACCCGCAAACGCATGAGATTTACCACCTGCATGCTCCTGTCGTGGTCAATGCCGCCGGGATCTGGGGCCAGCGCATCGCGGAGTATGCCGATTTACGTATTCGCATGTTTCCGGCCAAGGGCGCCCTGCTGATACTTGACCATCGTATCAACCAACATGTGATAAACCGCTGCCGTAAGCCGGCAGATGCCGACATCCTCGTGCCAGGCGATACCATCTCCCTGATTGGCACCACCTCCACCCATATCGACTATAAGGATATTGATAACATCCGGGTGACGCCCGAAGAGGTCGATATTCTGCTGCGCGAAGGGGAAAAGCTGGCGCCGGTGATGGCGCAAACCCGTATCCTGCGCGCCTATGCGGGCGTCCGCCCTTTGGTTGCCAGCGATGATGACCCGACAGGACGTAACGTCAGTCGCGGTATTGTGCTGCTTGACCATGCCCAACGCGACGGCATGGAAGGTTTTATCACCATTACCGGCGGCAAGCTGATGACTTATCGTCTGATGGCGGAATGGGCCACCGATGCCGTCTGCCGCAAGCTCGGTCACAGCACCCCCTGCATCACTGCGACAACGCCGTTGCCGGGCTCACAACAGCCTACAGAGCAGGCGCTGAAAAAAATAATCTCACTACCGGTGCCGCTACGTGGCTCGGCCATTTATCGCCATGGCGATCGCACGCCTGCTTCACTGGGCAGCGATCGCCACAGCCGTAGTCTGGTATGCGAATGCGAAGCCGTCACCGCCGGAGAAGTTCAATACGCCGTTGAAAACCTCAATGTTAACTCCCTACTGGATCTGCGCCGCCGCACCCGCGTGGGCATGGGCACATGTCAGGGTGAGTTGTGCGCCTGTCGCGCTGCAGGCTTGCTGCACAGCATGCGGGTGACCAATGAAACAGAGTCTCTTAGCCAGCTTTCAGCATTCCTGAATGAGCGCTGGAAAGGCATCAAACCTGTCGCCTGGGGAGATGCACTACGAGAAAGTGAATTTACACGTTGGGTCTATCAAGGACTGTGCGGGCTGGAAAAGGAGCCAACTGATGAAATTTGATACGGTTATTATCGGCGGCGGCCTCGCCGGATTACTCTGCGGCATTCGATTGAGCGAAAACGGTCAACGCTGTGCTATTGTCAGCCGCGGTCAGAGCGCACTCAATTTCTCCTCCGGCTCACTGGATTTGCTCTCCCGGCTTCCGGACGGGCAAGCGGTCAGCGACCTCACCGCCGGGGTGGAGGCGTTGCAGCGTATGCAAAGCGAACATCCTTATGCCTTGCTGGGTGCTGAAAGAGTACGCCACTATGCAAAAATGACCCAGACCATGCTGGCCGACTGCGGCCTGAGGCTTAAAGGTGAGGCAGACACGCCACATATGCGTGTCACCCCGCTGGGAACGTTCCGCCAGGCCTGGCTAAGCCCTGATGAAATTCCTCTCCAGCCGACAAAAGATATCGCCATCGGGGTGGTCGGTATTTGTGGATTTCTCGATTTCCAGCCGCAACTGGCTGCCGCATCACTGAGAAAACGTGGCATGAATGCGACCGCAGAAGAGATAACGCTGCCAGTGTTAGATCGTGTGCGGGATAACCCGAGTGAGTTTCGCGCCGTCAATATCGCCCGCGTACTGGATGTGACAGAGAATTTTGATGAGCTGTATCGCGCGCTGTTGCCGTTAAGCCGTCAGTACGATGTGCTCTACTTTCCGGCCTGTATTGGCCTGCAGGACAGCGCCGTCTTTACGCGCCTCAATCAGCAGCTCTCGTGCCCACTGCGTTTGTTGCCTACCCTGCCGCCGTCGGTTCCCGGCACCCGCATGCAATCACGCCTGCAGCAACGCTTTATCCAGAGCGGAGGTACATGGATGCCTGGCGATGAGGTGATCCGCGCTGATATGGAGAAGGGGCGCGTGACCCAACTGTGGACGCGCAAGCACGAAGATATTCCGCTACGTCCCCGCCATGTGGTGCTCGCCAGCGGCAGTTTTTTTAATAATGGTTTAATTGCCGAACGCGATCGCATCCGGGAAGCCATTTTTGACCTCGACGTATTACAAAGCCCCGGACGGGAAAGCTGGTATCGCGACAATGTCTTTGATGCCCAGCCGTGGCAACAGTTTGGCGTGATCACTGACGCAACGCTACACGCTCAGCGCCAGGGCGCGACACTGGATAACCTGTATGTGGTGGGCTCTGTATTAGGCGGTTTTGATGCCGTTGCTCAGGGGTGTGGCGGTGGCGTTTGTGCGGTTACCGCGCTATATGCCGCAGAACAAATTTGCGCCCGGGGAGAGCTGAAATGACCACGACTCAATTTGAAAACTGTATCAAATGCACCGTCTGCACTACCGTCTGCCCTGTCAGTGCGGTCAATCCGGCCTACCCTGGTCCGAAACAGGCGGGGCCTGATGGTGAACGTTTACGTCTTAAGGATCCGGCGCTGTTTGATGAGGCGCTGAAATACTGCACCAACTGTAAACGGTGTGAAACGGCGTGCCCGTCTGGCGTGAAGATCGGCGATATTATTCAGCGCGCGCGTTCGCAATATGCCGTCACTCCGCCTTCTTTGCGTAATGCCATCCTGAGCCATACGGATTTGATGGGGTCGTTATCCACGCCATTCGCGCCGCTGGTCAATACCGCCACGTCACTTAAGCCCGTTCGCCAGTTGCTTGATAAAGCGCTGAAAATCGATCATCACCGGACACTGCCAAAATATTCTCATGGCACGTTCCGCCGCTGGTACCGCTCCGTTGCCGACAAGCAGAAAGCGTTTGACCAGCAGGTGGCGTTTTTTCATGGCTGCTATGTGAATTACAACCATCCGCAATTGGGTAAAGACCTGCTGCAGGTGCTGAACGCGATGGGAATCGGTGTGCAACTGTTACGCCAGGAAAAATGCTGCGGGGTGCCGCTGATCGCCAATGGCTATTTTGCCAAAGCGAAAAAGCAGGCAGAATTTAATATTCGGGCGTTGCAACAGAGCATTACAGGTGACGGCATTCCGGTGATTGCCACCTCCTCAACGTGCACCTTCACCCTGCGTGATGAATATCCGCATCTGCTGGACGTGGACAATCATCAGTTACGCCCGCATATCGACCTGGCAACGCGTTGGATCTGGCGCAAACTGGAAGAAGGCAATACGCTCAAGCTCAAGGCATTGCCATTGAAGGTGGTTTATCACACGCCATGCCATATGGAGAAAATGGGCTGGACGCACTACACCCTGGATCTGCTGCGACGGATTCCCGGGCTGGAACTTAACGTACTGGATTCACGTTGCTGCGGGATTGCGGGGACGTACGGATTTAAGCGTGAAAACTACCCCACCTCGCAGGCCATTGGCGAACCACTGTTCCGCCAGATTGAGGCCAGCGGCGCGGATTTGGTCATCACGGATTGTGAAACCTGTAAATGGCAGGTGGAAATGTCCACCAGCCTTCGCTGTGAACACCCTATCACCTTACTGGCTCAGGCTCTGTGCTAAATGGTTAGCCCGCCGGAACCATTCCGGCGGGCCGAGTGTTAATAACTGCCCTTCATGACCGAAGGCGTTACCGCTTTAAATAACGCCAGACGTTGATCCAGCGCGCCGGTATAAAGCATGGTGTCCACACCGACCGCCACGAAGTTAGCTCCCCACTCCAGTACTTTCTTTGCCATAAGTGGATCGACCGCCAGAAAACCTGCCGCTTTCCCGGCGTCACGTATTTGTGTAATGGCCTGTTGAATGGCGCGTTGCACTGCCGGATGACCACTGTTGTCAGGATAGCCTAATGACGCAGAGAGGTCGGCCGGGCCGATAAATACCCCATCGATACCCTCAACATGCAAAATGGCATCAAGATTATCCAGCGCCGCTTTGCTTTCAACCTGAATCAATAAGCACAACTCTTCATTAGCGCGGGCCATATAATTTTCGACCCGCCCCCAGCGAGCGGCGCGCGCAACACTCGCCCCCACGCCACGAACGCCTTGAGGCGGGTAACGCGTGGCAGCCACGATATCCTGTGCCTGTTCTGCACTCTCCACCATGGGAATTAACAATGTACGGGCGCCAATATCGAGCACCTGTTTGATAAGAACACGGCTCCCCTCAACGGGCCGAATAACGGCCTGGCTGGCGTAAGGCGCAATGGCCTGCAATTGTTGATAGAGATCCTGGATGGTATTCGGCGCATGTTCGCCATCAATCAATAACCAGTCATACCCCGAGGTCGCTGCAATCTCAGCCATATACGATGTGGTGGAACTCAACCACAAACCAATCTGCGTTTCACCTTTTAGCAAACCTGCCTTGAACGGGTTGGATAAAATCGGATCCATTGTCATTTCGCTTCCTTTTGGTCATGAATGCACGCTGTTCGAATGGGAAACAGGGCGTTTCACATTCAGGGTTAAAATGATCAGCGCGCCGGCAATCGCCACGCTGGCAAGGGTCAGAAGCCCGGCTGCACCACTGGCAAACAGGGTTTCGGCTTTCACACGGATGATAGGGGCCAGAAATCCGCCGACCGCGCCAAACAAATTCACAAAGCCAATACCCGCCGCCAGCGCCGTTCCGGACAAAAGCTGCGTGGGCATGGTCCAGAAAACCGGCTGCACGGCAATAAACCCCACCGCCGCAACGCATAAGGCAAGAATGGCCAGCACCGGAGAGACCAGCCCGGACACGCCAATGCCGATACCCGCGGCTAACAGAGTCAGCGCGGCGATATTACGGCGTTCGCCTGTTTTGTCGGAGTAACGCGGAATCAGCCAGGTACCCAACAGCGCGGCAATCCAGGGGATAGCCGTCACCACCGAGGCGGTAAATCCCACTTTTGTTCCCAGCAACGCAGCCACCTGCGTTGGCAGGAAGAAGATCAGCCCGTAAACCGCCACCTGGATAGTCAGGTAAATGAAAGCCAGTTGCCATACGCGGCCATTACGCAGCGCGTCGCTCAGGCGTGACGTCACTTTACTTTCCTCTTCGCTGGCCAGTTGAGCCTCAAGCACGGCCTTCTCTTGCGACGTGAGAAACCGTGCCTGCGCGGGCGTGTCGTCCAGCCAGAAGAAGGTAAAAATACCGGCGGTAACAGCAAGCAAGCCTTCTATCAGGAACATCCAGAACCATCCCGGATGCCCCATAAAACCATGCATTTCCAGTAATGCGCCGGACAGGGGTGAACCCAGCGTCAAGGCTAATGGCGCCCCCATGTAAAAAAGCCCCATAATGCTGGCACGATTGCGTTGGGGGAACCACTGCGAGGTAAGGTAAATCATGCCCGGGAAAAAGCCGGCTTCTGCCGCCCCCAGCAGCGTGCGAACCACCAGAAACCTGGTTTCGGTATCGGCCCAGGCCATCGCCGCGGAGAGAAAGCCCCATACCAGCGTCGTCCCGCCAATCCAGTAACGTGCGCCGAATTTGCGCATCAACAGATTAGCCGGCACGCCGAGGAAGGCGTATACAACAAAAAAGATACCCGCACCGAGTGCATAGGCTTCGTTACTCAGACCGGTGTCTATCTGATACGTCTCTTTTGCAAAACCGATATTTGAACGATCAAGAAATGCCAGGACATATAACATCAACATAAAAGGGATTAAACGGGCGCGGTTTTTCTTTACCACGCTATCCAATAAGCTGGTATTCATTGTGACGACCTCATCCAGGGCTGCGCCGCGAGGTGGCGGCGCGGAGGAATTAATGGTTATACGGGCGCTTTAAATTGCAGTTGCGATTGAGCTCAACACCGAACCCCGGTTTATCCAGCACACGCTTATGAATGCGTCCATTCACTGGCACCGGCTCATCTACCAGGATGGGATCAAATTGCGGACGCAGCGTAGAGCAGTCGGGGCTGGTCATTAAAAACTCACTGAATGGCGTGTTAGTAAACGTAATCACCGCGTGGTGGGAATACACCGAAGAACCATGTGGCACGACAAGCTGCCCGCGCGCTTTCGCAATCGCGGCGATCTCAACCAGCGTCGTTAAGCCACCGCACCAGCCGACATCGGGCTGCATGATATCAATCCCTGTTTCTGAGAGCGTACGAAACGATTGCAGCGTACCGTGATGCTCACCGCTGGTGACCATCATTCCGGCAGGCGCGTTACGCTTAAGTTCGCGATAACCCTCATATTGTTGCGGAGGCAGACACTCCTCGATCCATTTCAGATTATAGGGGGCGCAGGCATGGGCGAGTTTTGTTGCATAGTTAACGTCCTGGCTCATCCAGCAATCCAGCATAAGCCAGAAATCTTCACCGCACTTCTCGCGATATTCAGCCACCATTGCCGCGTCTTTGCGAATACCCGCATCGCCATCATGGGGACCCCAGTGTGTCGGCATTTTGCCGCCAATAAAACCCATCTCCTTCGCAAGGTCAGGGCGCGCGCCGGTCGCATAAAACTGGATTTCATCGCGCACCGCACCACCGAGCAATTTATAAACCGGTAACCCGACAACCTTGCCAAACAGATCCCATAAGGCCAGGTCGACACAGGAAATCGTATTCATAACCAGCCCGCCAGACCCCGCGTAATACAGAGTGGAATTAAGCATTTGATCATGAATAAGCTTGATATCACTGACGCATTTCCCCTCGATAAAGCGGTTTAAATGCTTTTCAACGATAAAACAGCCCATCTCTCCGGCGGTGGAGACGGCAAAACCCGTCTGACCATTTTCGGCTTCCACCTCGACAATTAAGGTGCCCAGCACGTTAATGCCGAAAGACTGCCGGGACTGCTCGTAAGCTTTATACTTGCTCATCGGCGTAGCGATATGATCATCAATCCAGTGATGGGCGCCCTGATCGTGATAATCACCACCCCCGGCACCTTTCTCTGCGCTAGCGCCTCCGATGAACCAGGCCCTGACGTGTTTAATTTTTGGTAAGTTCATGATGTTCTCCTTTTTATGATGCTTGCTTGTCGAAAGGGCTTTTCCACCCTAAAAGCCGGGAAATATCTTTTGCGCAGGTAATCGCCTTACCTGCGAGGTAATCCCGGTTTTCCTCATTGATTTGCAGCCGGGTTCCCACTACCGAGATGGCTGCCGTTAGCGCGTTGCGCGCATCAAACACGGGGGCTGCGACGCAGCGGACATCGGGATAATCTTCGCCATTGTCATAGCTCCACCCCCGGGCACGAATCAACGCCAGCTCATCGTGCAGTTGTTGGGCATTGGCAATGGTCGACAATGTCGTTTTTTCCCAGTGCAAATGGCGGATGATTTCATCGCGGAGCGCGGGCGGCTGCCAGGCCAGCAGACACTTCCCTATACCGGAGCGATAAAGGGAGAGACTTTTGCCCTCGTGAGAGCGCACGCTGATGGTGGAGGAGGATTCTATTTTGAGGATGTAATAGGCATTTGCGTCATCGATAATACCCAGATGACAGAGCAAACCGGTCTCATCCATAAGTTCAGTCAGCCGGGGACGGGCAATTTCGCGCAGATCCATTCTTGCCAACGCATGTCCGGCAAGTTCAACGAGCTTTGTCCACAAGCAGTAGTTGTCATTGCTATCAATACGCAATAAACGCGCTTTTTTTAATTCCGCTAAAATTAAATAGGCGGTGCTTTTAGGAATGCCAGTCTCTTCAATGATTATCGCAGCGCTGCAAGGCCCAATACGTGCGATGAGATTAAGGATTTCAATTGCCCGACTGAGCGCGGGTACTTTACTTGATTCCAGCATATTGGACTCCAGTCCTGGATGTTGGAATCAGTGTTGCGGCTTACTGGACCCGATTTTGTGAGAATGATCATAAAGCTATGGTGATCCAGCATGCTGGACATCTCATGAATAAAAAACGTGAAGTGCTACGCAGATTTTTTCAGGGGGAGTACAACAGGCTGGACTGGAAAACGCCGGAAGCGCTATTTCTTCCGGCATAAAAGGATTATTCAACAAATAACGATTCGACGACGTTGATCCAGCCATGGTCGCTGGCAACGTCCTGGCCATTGAGCCAACGGCGCAGAATATTCAGCGCCATCATCGCGCAGACTTCCTGACGTACTATCAGACTATGTCGGTTCGTATTAAATTTGACGCGCAAGGCATGTGTACCTTCAGGTGTCGCCAGCGCGAAGTTCAGATGCTCTTCCTCCAGCCCCGAGACGGTCAGCGCCAGCCCGGCCAGATGGCGATCGCGCAGTCCCGCAGCCCAACGAGCCGTCTGCACTAACGCTTCATCCTGCGAGGGGATGACTTCGCTGACCAGCAACGGCGCATCCGCACGCGAAAGTTGCAATGCAACAAGGCCACCCGTGAACTGTTCGCTCAGCGTCAAACTAAGTTGACGTTCACGCAGCCGACCAGCAAGCAGTGCCGGTAAACCCACGGTGCCTTCGAAAATGAGGCTCTCACCGGCCACCCGCTTCACTTCCGGCCATAACGCCTCCATCGCCTCGCGATGCTCTGCCGGACCAGTCAGTTTCAGTTCAATAATGGGCATGGATGAGCGATAGCCCATCACCACACCCTCGGGTAACGTCAAGTGCGACAGGTTTTGCGCCAGATCGCTTTCAGAACGGCCAAAGGTTGTCAGGCGCAGACAGACAGGCGGTTCAGGAAGTGTAAAGCGGGCGCGAATGCGCGGCAGAATTTCACGTTCCACCATCACCTTAAATTCCGAAGGTACCCCTGGCGTAAAGAACATCAGGCAGCGATTAAGCTGCACGGCAAAACCACAGGCTGTGCCAACCGGATTATCCACCAGTTCCGCACTGGCGGGAATTTCCGCCTGCTTGCGGTTGCTGGGCGCCATAACGCGACCGCGCTCGCTAAAGAAGCGCTCCATCTGCGTCAGCCATTCTTCATGCAATACCAGCGCTTCGCCCTTCGCCGTTGCCGCCGCCAGCGCACTGAGGTCATCGCTGGTTGGGCCTAATCCACCATTAACAATAAGAATATCCGCCTGCTGGCTGCGTTCACGCAGAATGGCCACCAGGTCGTCGAGGTTGTCGCCAACGGTATTACGTCGGGTAAGCGGTAACCCCTGATTAAAGAAAAAATCTGCCAGCCAGGCGGCATTCGTATCCACGATTTGCCCGTGCAAAACTTCATCGCCGGTTGACAGCATCTCTACGTTTAACATTATTTTCTCCAGCAATAGAGGTTTAAACACTATACCGCATGAAGGGAAGAAAAGAGGTAAGAAACTGGCGCGGACGGACGCCGCGCCGAAAGATCAGAAGCTGGCGTTAACACCCACGTACGGGCCATCTGCCACCGCATTGTCACGATGGCCTTCTTTACCGGTCAGATCGACATAACGGTAACCGGCTTCAATGCTGAGTGGACGCATAATGGTCAGCCGCGCACCGGCATTCGCTTCTCGGTAGTCATTGACCCCGCTGGAGAGGGAATCCGGAGAGTAATAATATTCGCCAAAGAGGCGGAAGCTGTCGCTAATCTGCCACGCCAGGCCACCGCCTACGGCCAGCGCATAGCCTTCGCTCCCGGCATTCGGGTTGAGGTAAACGCCCTTGCCACCCACAGTCCCCATAAACGGTCCCAGCGGAATGTTGTAACCCAGGCCCAGGCCGGCGATATCGCCATTATCATCGTTGTGCGCCCAGTTGCCGCTCAACGCCAGGCCACTGGTTTCCGTTCCCATACCCACGCCGAGGTTGG
Source organism: Phytobacter ursingii (assembly GCA_901456055.1). Classification (GTDB taxonomy): domain Bacteria; phylum Pseudomonadota; class Gammaproteobacteria; order Enterobacterales; family Enterobacteriaceae; genus Phytobacter; species Phytobacter ursingii. The sequence goes on along the minus strand of CABDWT010000012.1, from coordinate 73,113 downwards.
TATAGTGCTCTCCCACCTGACCGCTCAAGCTCACGGCATTCGCCCCGGCAGACACCAGCAGAAGACTGGCAAAACCCAAAAATACACTCTTTTTCATTTCTCTTATCCGCGCAACAATAGTCCACTGTTCCAAAGCGGCTGATTGTACGATCATTTTTTTTAAGAATACTGAACTAAAAATGATTTTTTACATCAATCCACTATTTTTACGCGTCTGTTTTCATTAAATGTGCCAGCAAAGGGCAATTTGCTCTTTTTGGCAGCGTACTGTATCCCCGCAAGGTTGGTGGTATAAACCCTATACTCGTCATCAGGATAAGGACTAAATCATGCGTCAAAGGACAATTGTGTGCCCGCTGATTCAAAATGAAGGTGATTATTTGCTATGTAAAATGGCCGACGATCGCGGTGTTTTTCCCGGCCAATGGGCACTCAGTGGCGGAGGTGTCGAACCTGGCGAACGTATTGAAGACGCGTTGCGCCGCGAAGTTCGCGAAGAGCTTGGCAAGAAACTTGTATTGCAACAGATAACGCCGTGGACCTTTAGCGACGATGTGCGCATAAAAACCTACGCCGATGGCAGCAAAGAAGAGATCTACATGATTTACCTGATTTTTGACTGCATCAGCGCGAACCGTGAAGTAGTGATCAATGAAGAATTTCAGGATTACGCCTGGGTGAGCCCGGCGGATCTGACAAAATACGATCTGAATGTCGCCACCCGCCGCACGCTAAGTCTGAAAGGGCTACTCAAAGAAAACGCGGCGCAGTTTTAATGTTTGAGCTGCGCCAGTGCAGCGTCACTCAGGCCAGTGAGGCGCTGTACGACGGCTTTATCCATGCCACTGCGTAACATTTCACTGGCGATGCGAAGCGCTTCGGCTTTTTGTCCTTCCTCCCGCCCCTGCAGACGACCTTCCTGACGCCCTTCGTGCCGTCCTTCATTACGCCCCTGACGAAAGCCCTTACGCCTGCCGAGTTCTTCCAGTTGTTCAGCGATAGTCATCAACGTCTCCTTATGTTGTGGCGAACGGTGCGCCAGTCGGCGAAGAAAAGCGCCTGGCGCTGGTGTGTTGCCTCTGCTCAGTAAATAGTGCATTGCCGCGCGCAACTGCTGCGAAGTAGTGTATCCCAGCGACAATGTCGTGACCAGTTTGTCCAGCAACAGGGTCATATCCCGCAGACGAATGTGTTTTTGTAATAGTTCGAGTAAGGCAACGCGTCGGTGCGTCATGATCTGCTCATCAGGCACAACGGTGATATCCACCAACGGAAATGACGCTGTGTACAGTTCATGCGCCTGCTGCGGTTGGCTGAACATATCCAGCCAACATAACGAAAAGGGATAAGGGCTAATGCGCCCATGATAAAAAAGCATCGGAATCACCAGGGGCAAGACCGAGTTTCCCGCATCAAGATGCCGCTGCATGGCCGCAATAGCATAACGCAGTAAGCGAAAGGCCATCAGCTTATCGGGTGAACTCTGATGCTCAATGAGCACATAAATGTACCCCTCTCCCTGCCGGGTGGTGACCGAGTAGAGCACGTCAGAATGTGTTGCGCGCAGTGCCTCATCAATAAAACTCCCGGACTCCAGTTTCAATGTCGAGAGATCGCAAAGCTGGCGTAGCGGCGCGGGTAAATGGAGCGTAAGAAAATCGCGCGCCGTTTCTTTATGGGTAAGAAACTGTTTAAAAAGCGCATCATGCGCGGTGGGTGTGGCGGTGTTCTTCATGGCAATCCTTGCCTGATATCATTTGTCAGGACACTACCACCCTCCCGTCGCTGCAGGGGTTCTCAGCCCCAATTCTGGAAAGCATTACGCAAAAAATCTACAGTGCGGCGACCCATAACTGTAGCGCATGGCGTGATATTTTAATGCCGCCGGACGAGAGATGCTCCGGCAAGCGCAACCAGGCAACGGGCTGCTGGAAGCGTGCGAGCTTATCCTGTACCCAGGCGCTAAACTGCGAAAGTTCGATGTCGTCATCGCACTGCACCACCGCCACAGGTCGATGACCAAATTCACGGTCCTCGCGGGGAATAATAAAAACCTGCTGAATTTGCGGGTGCGCCACGATGACACGTTCCACCTCCTCCGGCTGGATACCTTCGCCGCCGCTGAAAAACAGATTATCCAGTCGTCCCAGAATAGTCAGACGGCCGTCGCGCAGTACGCCTTTATCACGGGTGGCAAACCAGCCCTCATCATTGAGCAACGGCAGTAACGCCCCGTCACGCCAGTAACCTGAGGCCATACTTTCTGCCCGCAGCCACACTTCATCGTCAACGATACGCAACGCTCTTCCCGGCAGCAGATAACCGACATCAGACTGACCATCCGCCGCTTTCCCGCATACCGTTGACGCGAATTCCGTCAGGCCATAGCCGCACCAGGTACGGATTCCACGCTCACGCGCATGTTCGGTCAGATCGACCGGGATCGCCGCGCCGCCCAGCAAAACGGCTTTAAGAGAAATATCCAGCGCATCATTCAGCAGGCGCCACAACTGCGTGGGTACCAGCGACGCATGGGTACATCCTTGTAAAGCTTCTGCCAGAGTGCGCTCAGAGACGGTTAAGCGTGCGCCTGCCAGTAACCAGCGCCACAGAATTCCCTGCCCGGACACATGGAACAGCGGCAGCGACAGCAGCCAGTCATCTTCTGGCGCGAAAGGAATCATCGCCAGCACCCCTTCTGCGCTGGCAAGGTGCGCCGCGCAGGTATGAACAGCCGCCTTGGGTAACCCCGTCGAACCAGAGGTAAGCGTCATCGACGCCAGCCGTTGCGGCTGCCAGTCGATGGCATAAGGCTGGGCAAGAGGTTGCAGTTCAAGCGGCGACAAACCCGCAAAGGTGTTGCTATCCGCCAGATTAACGGCAAAACGCATCGTCAGGGCCGGCAGCAATGCCTCCAGCAACAGTGCGGGTAATTGAGGGTTTACCGGCAATACGCGTGCGCCACACTGCAATAACGCCAGCCACGCTAACACCATGTTGGGCTGGTTTCGCCCACGTAGCATGACGCCATCGCCCTCGCTTACCCCCTGAAGGGCAAAACCGGCGGCAAGCGCATCGACACGCACGCACAGCTCACGCCAGCTTAAGGTTTCGTCCTGCAAGCGAATAGCGGGCTCATCGCCACGCATTTCGCACCAGTAATGCCAGGGCCAGGTAGTGAACCTCATAGCAAGGGTTCCAGCATCTCAACGCTATGGCAGGGTAATGGGCTATCCGGCCAGCGGCGCACAAGCTGAGCCTGCATCAGGCTTAACGTATCGAGGCCCGGAAGCGTTTCAGGGGTAAGCCATGCGGCGATACGCGCCAGTTGGGTCAGGCCAAGGCTGGACTCGATTGACGAGCTGATAACCGCTGTCATCCCCAACTGCGTGGCCGCAGTTACCTGCGCCTGTACCTTCTCAAGACTACCGGTCAAGGTGGGCTTAATCACCACCGCACGCACGCCCTCTTCGCGCTCAAAGGTAAAGTCAGCGTCGCGTAAACTTTCATCCCAGGCTATCGCTATGCCTGTTTCACGGGCGAAGGCGCGAGAATCATCACGGGTTTTACAGGGCTCTTCCAAAAAAGCAATGCGGTCACGGTACTCAGGATTCACATATTTTGCGAATTGCTGCGCTTTGAGCGGCGTCCAGGCACGGTTAGCGTCCAGACGCAGGCGCAGGTCAGGCATCGCTTCCAGCAGTAAATTAGCGACCATGCCATCGCGTACCGCTTCATACAGGCCGACTTTCATTTTCGCCACTTTTTCGCCCGGCATGGCTGCCAGTGCGGCAAAAAGATCGTCCGGGTCGCCCGTACAAAGCGTTGCAGCACGATAGTCTGCCGCCTGCGGCAACGTACCGCGCAGTTCCGCCAGCGCACAACTGATACCAAAATCAACCGACGGCAATCCCGGCAACAAGCCGTCATCTCCCGTGCTCCACCCCCTGGCCCAGCCACAGACGGCGGCTGTCGCCTCCTCAAGAGACTCCACGCTAAATCCCGGCAAAGGCGAAATCTCGCCCCAGCCTTCATGCGCGTCGTCCCGCAGATGAATAAACAGCCCGTCACGGGTTTTTAGCCGCCGGTCGCGCAGTACGACGCCCGCATCCATCGGTATCTGCCAGCGGTAAACGTGCGCGCTACGCATTACGGATTCCGTTTAAATTTGCTGAAGTCCGGCTGGCGTTTTTCGTTAAACGCGTTGCGGCCTTCCTGACCCTCTTCGGTCATGTAAAACAGCATGGTAGCGTTACCCGCCAGTTCCTGTAGGCCTGCCTGACCATCACAGTCGGCGTTCAGTGCCGCTTTAAGGCAACGCAGCGCCATCGGGCTGTTCTGCAACATTTCACGACACCAGCGTACAGTCTCTCTCTCAAGCTCGGCAACCGGCACCACGGTATTTACAAGCCCCATATCCAGCGCTTCTTTGGCATCGTACTGACGGCACAAGAACCAGATTTCACGCGCCTTTTTCTGACCGACGATGCGCGCCATGTAGGATGCACCCCAGCCGCCGTCAAAGGAGCCCACTTTCGGACCGGTCTGGCCAAAGATGGCGTTTTCTGCCGCGATCGTCAGGTCACACATCATATGCAACACGTGGCCACCACCAATGGAATAGCCTGCAACGGCCGCAACCACCGGTTTCGGGCAGGTACGGATCTGACGCTGGAAGTCCAGGACGTTCAGATGGTGCACGCCGGAGTCATCCTGGTATCCGCCGTAGTCGCCACGGACTTTCTGATCGCCACCCGAGCAGAACGCTTTTTCGCCTTCACCGGTCAGAATAATCACACCGATGTTGTCGTCATAGCGCGCATCAGCCAGCGCCTGAATCATCTCTTTAACGGTCAAGGGACGAAATGCGTTGCGCACCTGGGGACGGTTAATGGTGATTTTGGCAATACCATCCACCGATTTGTGATAACGAATATCGGTATAGCCTTCCGAGCAGTCTTGCCATTCAATCGGTGCGTACAGCATGGTTTCATCGGGATAGATCATAATATGCCCTTTATATCGAGACGCAGAATTCGCGCCAGGCAGTTCGCCACGCTGTCGGGGCGTTCCCGATGCGCGTTATGCCCGGCGTCAACAATTAGATGACAGTTCGCGCTAACCTCAGTCGCCAGCGCGCGAAATTTACTGTCAAACTCACCACATAAATAATGAAATGGAAAAGGCGCTTTTCGCAGCGCAGCGCGTAAATCCGGCTGTACGCCAAGCGAGGTCGCTTCCAGCATCGCGGCCAGCGCCGGGCCGTTGTTCTGGCTGCGTAACGTCACCAGACGTTGCCGTTGTTCCGCACTCAAAGACGTGAACACCTGTTGTTGATACCAGTCGCTAAAAACATCGACAAGGGGTTCCACACGAAATCGCTGTGCCCATTGTCCATCGGATATCAGGCGTGCCTGTCGCTCCGCTGCCGATGTCAGGCCAGGGTGTCCACCTTCGACAATGACGCCCAAAAGCCCCTTCGGCTGAGAGCAGGCAAAGTGCATCGCCACCCGCCCGCCCAGCGAATACCCTATCAGCCAGTATTTTAGTATGTTGTAACTATAAAGAGTGTCGAGCAGTGCATCGTTTAGCTGAGAGAAGGATGCCACGCTGCTATCCGCCGAATCACCATGGCCCGGCAGGTCAATATACAAGCGTGAAAATGCCGTAAAACGATCGCCGACGGGTTGCCATTCGCGGCTGTCACCCGAAAAACCGTGCAAAAAAATGAGCCACGGCTTTTGAGGCTCTCCGGGCATTACCCGCGCATTGAGGATCACAGCTGGCTTACCTGTGCGAGCAACTGTTGTAGCGTATGCACGCCGTCAGTGTCTTTCACCACCAGTTCAATCAGCGTTGCCCCCGCTTTACTCCAGGCCCCCGACAGCGCTTGTTCAAGCTCATCCCAGGTGTGGGGATTATGGTATTTCAGGCCAAACATCGCCGCCGCATGCTCAAAACGAACGTGCTGCGGCATTAAATAAAATTGTTCACGCTCGCTTTGCGGCGTCGGTAACAGTGAGAAGATCTGCCCACCGTTGTTATTGACCACAATCAGCACCATCGGCGCAGAAGACTGGCGCAGTAAGGCCAGCGCATTCAGATCGTACAATGCAGACAAGTCGCCGATGATGGCAAGCGTAGGCCGCGCCGTGCCGCGCTGTACGCCTGCGGCAGTAGAAATCAGGCCATCGATACCGCTCGCGCCACGGTTGCTATAGACCGGGTAACCGACAGGTAGCTGCCCCAGCGCATCCACCAGGCGAACCACCAGGCTATTGCCGAGGAATAACTGCCCCTGATCCGGCAGATATTTCGCCAGCCGATGCGCCAGTTGCGCTTCGCCAAAGGTTTCACGCTGACGGGCAACCGTCTGCCACGCCTGGGCGGATAATTGTGGAATGTCCGTACACCAGGGCGCGCGTGATTCCGCCGGATGCAGCTCCAGCCACTCGGCAATACCGGAAACCAGACGGCGACCACGGTGGTGCGCCGGATCAAGCCGCCCGGCAACGGCGTCGACCAGCCAGTACTCCTGCGGCTCACAGGTCGCCTGCCACTGGAGCAGCCGCTTACCGGTCAGGCTGCTACCGAGTTGAACAACAATATGCGCGGCTTGCAGCTCACTCACCGCACGGGCGTTGCCCAGCCACAGGTCGGCGCACGGCAGCGGTTGTCCGGTTTGTGAAAGGACATCGCCAATAAGCGGCCAACCGAGCATTTTCGCCCATGCGGCAACCAGTTTGCCTTCCGACGCGCTCATTCGACCCGCCACAACCACGCCGCGTTTCTGCCGCCAGAAAAACCAGTCGCGTTGTTTCGCGCTGCCAGTGTGCAAATCTTCACGCAGCCAGGGTTTGTCGTCCTGCCACCAGTCGCCGGGCGCTTGCTGCCAGGCAAGTCCCGTATCATCCATTTCACCGTACAGCGGCTCGGCAAACGGGCAGTTGATGTGCACCGCGCCAGTCTGTGCGGACGCCATAAGATGATCGACGGCAGAAAGCAACCAGCGGGCAGGAATGTCCAGCGACGGACGCGGCAGCGCCAGTGATTGCGCCGGATGCGAGGCAAAGATCCCAGGCTGGCGTATCGCCTGGTTGGCGCCACAATCAATAAGTTCAGGCGGCCTGTCGGCGGTGAGAAAAATCAATTTTTCCCCGGTGAGGCTGGCCTCGATCAACGCCGGGTACAGATTCGCGACGGCTGTACCCGAGGTGACGATCACTGCCACCGGGGTGCCGCTCGCTTTTGCGAGACCGAGTGCAAGATGCCCCAGGCCGCGTTCATCAAAATGCGTATGATGGATAAAGGACGGGTTTTCGGCCGCCGCCAGCGTCAGCGGTGTGGAACGGGAACCCGGCGCGATACAAATATGTCGCACGCCGTGGCGCGTTAAAGCTTCAAGGATCACCGCCGCCCAGCGTCGGTTAAAAGCACTCACTGACATAAGTTTGTCCAGTATCAATATTGTGGCTTAGTATAAAGAATCGAAAAGAATAGATTTTTGATATGGGTCGGTTATGCGTGTTTCATTATCAATAGTGAACGCAATCCCGCCGCTTTATTTTCGATTTCCTGCCATTCCATTGTCGGGTCGGAACCTGCCACGATCCCTGCCCCCGCGTATAAACGCACAGTTGCACCACTGATTTTTGCACAGCGTAATGCGACACAGAACTCGCTTTGTTTGAGCGACAAGTAACCCGCCGAACCGGCATACCACTCACGCGCAAAGGGTTCATATTGCGTTATAAAGGCACGCGCCGCCTGGCGGGGCAGACCCGCTACCGCCGCAGTTGGCTGGAGCAACGTTAAGCACTCCGCATCATCTTTATGACGCATCTCGGTCCAGATACAGCGCCGCAGATGTTGCACCTTACGCAATCGAACAATTTGCGGCGGCAATACATCCAGCGTAGCCGCTGCGCGCTGTAACCGCTGACAGATATCCTCAACAACCAGCATATTCTCACGCTGGTTTTTGTCGTCATTCATTAACCAGTTACCCAACTCGGCAGCCCGGGTATCATCTGTGTCATTAGCGACAGTCCCTGCCAGGGCTTCGGTACGCAATGATGTCCCCCTTCTGCGCCACAGGCGTTCGGGAGACGATCCCAGGAACGCATTGTGCGGGTCAAAGGCGATAAAATAGTGAAAACAATGATGGTTAAGGCGACGACTCGCCGCCATAAGGGCAGCAGCATTCACCGGTTGCGAGAAACGGTAATCCGTGGCGCGCGCGAGTACGACCTTATCCATCTCACCGCGCGCAATCGCCTGCGTGGCCTGAGTGACCAGCGCTTCCCAGCCCGATTGTTCCGGACAGTGTTGCTGCGATACCAGTTCCATCTGCACATCTGGCAGCGACTTCGCCCGCACCAGGGCATCAATAAATGCACGAGCCTGCGCCGCATCGCCGCGTTGTGCGGCGTCATTTATGACAATAAGGCGTAAGAATGCCCGTCCCCCTTCCCGGCGCCATTCGAGACGCGGCAGGAACAGCTCGCCTTGTTGAGAGACAAACGCATTGAGCCCCCAGATACGCAGGTCATATTCGGGATTGTCGTCGAGGAAATGCCGGGCTTCTGCCAGTGAGGTAAAACGCAGCACCTGGCCTAACGCAGCAGCCTCATCTTCACCGCTACGTTGTTGCCAGTAGAATTGTGGGAAGCAGGACTGACTGGCTAAAAAAGTCAGTGGGTCGAAAGCATCATTGAGGGCAAAGGCAACATCAAAGACGTAGAATCCAGGTGAGTTGGCATCAATGCCAGCTAATTTCTCGCGTAATTGCTCCAGCGCAACTGAAATGGAATGCACGCAACCCCCTCCCGCTCAAAAACGCTTAGTATACGGGGTGACTGCGAAAATTAGCAGTACCCCCGTTTAGGGAGGGGATTTTTATTAACGACGGGCCAGCAGCAACCCTAAGACAAGACCTACAGAAGCCCCTACACCAATACCATGCCAGGGGTTTTCGTGCACATAATCATCCGCGCGGTAAACCGCTTTTTTCGCCCGATAATAATAGGTATCAGAAGCGCTACTGACGCGGTTTTTCACTTCATGCAGCGCCTGTTCTGCGCGCGCTTTTAGCTCAATATATTTCTGGTCAGCGGGATCGCCTGAGGAGCGTAACACTTCTTCCAGCGTCTCGCTCAGCAGGGCCAGGTCATCATCGATACGTGAATCATAAAATTGATTAGACATCGGTTTTCTCCATGTTATGTACCTGTCCGCTAACTATAGACAATCACCGCTGGTTACGCCTGGCGCACTTCCCGCGCCATTCCAATGTGCAAGATGCCATCTTCGTCATAGATATCAGTCACCGGAACAAAACCAAAGCGGGCATAAAAATGTTGCAAATGGGCCTGCGCGCCCAGATACAGCGCGTGCTGCGGCCAGTGTTGCAGGCAGGAAGCTACCGCTCGTTCCATCAATTGGTACCCTAGTTTTTCACCGCGAACCTGCTCACTGACAATCACCCGACCTATTACAACAGGCTCCAGATCGTCTTCACTTTTCAGAATCCTCGCATAAGCCACCAGCTGATTCTCTTTCCAGCCGAGCAGATGGCGGTTTTGACCGACCAGGTCATCGCCATCGACATCAAGATACGGACAGGTTTGTTCAACAATAAAAACTTCACAGCGCAACTTAAGCACAGCGTAAAGATCAGTGACGGTCAATTCAGAATGGTGCAGGTCCTGCCAGCGAATCATGATGTGCTCCTTATTTGGTGTGACCTCGTTATACTAAATGCTTTGCCATTAACGCAAAGGGCGTAATGCATTGTGGAACTGATTTTTCTTGGCACCTCTGCGGGCGTGCCGACGCGCACGCGTAATGTGACTGCGATATTGCTCAATTTGCAGCATCCGACACAGGCGGGTCTGTGGTTATTTGACTGTGGCGAAGGGACACAGCATCAGTTGCTGCGAACATCGTTTAATCCCGGCAAACTGGATCGTATTTTTATCACCCACCTGCATGGCGATCACCTTTTTGGCCTGCCAGGACTGCTCTGCAGCCGTTCAATGGCGGGCAATGCGCAGCCGCTGACGATTTATGGGCCGAAAGGTATTCGCGAATTTGTGGAGACCAGCCTGCGTCTGAGCGGATCGTGGACCGACTATCCCCTGATAATTGAAGAGGTCAGTGAGGGGCTGGTGGTGGATGATGGTTTACGCCGCGTCACCGCTTTCGCGCTAAACCACCCGGTGGAATGTTATGGCTATCGCATTGAGGAGCATGACAAAGCGGGAGCCCTGGATGCACAAGCCTTAATTGCCCTTGGCATAACGCCCGGCCCGCTTTTCCAGCGCCTCAAAAGCGGCGAAACGGTTACCCTGCCAGATGGTCGTATTGTTCACGGTGAGGATTTCCTCGCCCCGGCAATACCCGGAAAAAAACTGGCCATTTTTGGCGACACCGCCCCCTGCCCTGCAGCGCTGCAATTAGCTCAGGGTGTCGACATAATGGTCCATGAGGCCACGCTGGAGTACGCCATGGAGGAAAAAGCAAACAGCCGTGGGCACAGCTCAACGCATCAGGCAGCACAACTGGCGCGGGATGCAGGCGCAGGTAGACTCGTTATTACCCACGTCAGTTCCCGCTATGACGCCGAAGGAAGTCAGCATTTACTGACTGAATGCCGTACAATCTTTGCGCATACCACCCTCGCAAAAGATTTTTATACCATTACGCTATGATGTGATATTGCGCACTCTACTTTTTCCGCAATGTGCCGATAACTGTCTTACCGCAGCCATTTCACATTGAGGGCACCATGGATAATTTCCAGAAAGATATTGATGACAGGGCGAATCTTACCCTGTCTAACCGTTTTGAGCTGTTGCTGTTTCGTCTTGGTGCCTCGATGAAGAACGAGAAATCAGAACTTTTCGGCATAAATGTTTTTAAATTGCGTGAAATCGTTCCGATGCCGACGTTTACCCGTCCTGCCGGGATGAAACCGCCGTTAATGGGGATGGTGAACATTCGCGATCAGGTGATCCCGGTTATTGATCTCTCCGCTGTTGCAGGCTGTAAGCCTGAGACTGGCCTCAATATTTTGTTAATTACAGAATATGCCCGCAGCGTGCAGGCGTTTGCGGTGGAGTCGGTGGAGAACATTATTCGTCTGGACTGGAAACAAGTTCATACGGCGGAGAAGGCCATTAACGGCCAGTATATCACCAGCATTGCCTGTCTTGATGAAGACAAAGACAGTAACAATCTGGCGATGGTGTTGGATGTTGAGCAGATCCTTTACGACATCTCACCGGCGGATCATGATCTGCACGGTAACCATCTTCCGGATAAGAAATTCAATATCAAACCCGGCGCCGTCGCGATTGTGGCAGAAGATTCTAAAGTGGCGCGTGCGATGCTGGATAAAGGGCTGCAGGCCATGCAGATCCCCAATACGATGCACATTACTGGTAAAGATGCGTGGGAGCGTATTCAGGTGCTCAGCCAACAGGCAGATGCCGAGGGTGTCCCTATCAGCGATAAGATTTCGATGGTACTGACGGACCTGGAAATGCCAGAAATGGACGGTTTCACCCTGACCCGTCTGATCAAGAGCGACCCGCGCCTTAAACATATTCCGGTAGTGATTCACTCCTCACTCTCCGGTAGCGCCAACGAAGACCATGTGCGTAAAGTGCAGGCCGATGGTTATGTAGCGAAATTCGAAATTAACGAGCTGTCGTCGGTCATTCAGGAAGTGCTTGAGCGCTCTGCGAGTCATATCACCGGGCCGCTGGTCAGTGGACAAAAAATCATGTCCAGGCCACTACTGGCAAAATAATTTCACCGTTTTTCTTTCAGATATAAAAAAACCGCCGATTCGGCGGTTTTTTATTAGCGGTAAGGCCTTACATTAGCGGCCTTGCCAGTTGTACCAGCGAAATCAGCGGCTGCGGATAGATACCGAGCAGCAGAACCAGCAGCGCGGAGATCAGTACCACAACACCACCGGCGCTGTACTGCCAGTTACTCGGCGCATCACGATTAAGCTGTTGCGGTGCGCTCAGGTAGAGGCTTACCGCGACACGCAGATAATAGTAAAGACCAATGGCAGAGCCCAGAACCACGGCCGCCGTCAACCACCACAGGTGTGCCTGCACGCCCACGGCCAGTACGTAGAACTTACCGATAAAGCCCAGCGTCATTGGGATACCTGCCAGCGACAGCATCATCACCGTCATTACCGCTGACAGAATCGGACGGTGCCAGAACAGGCCGCGATAGGAGAACAGGGATTCTGCATCCGGACCGCGATACGGGCTGGACATCAGGCTCACCACCCCGAACGCGCCAAGGCTGCTGAACAGATAACCGGCCAGGTAGACCCCCACCGTTTCCATCGACATCTCACCGCTTTGCAGCGCAATCAGCGCCACCAGCAGATAACCCAGATGGGAAATGGAAGAGTAACCGAGCAGACGTTTAATATTGGTCTGGCTCAGCGCCATCAGGTTACCGAAGATGATGGAGACAAAGGCGATCAGACCCAGTACGACGCGGATGGCTTCGCTTTGACCTACCGGTGCGTACAGGAACAGACGCATCACGACGCCAAAGATAGCAATCTTGCTCGCCGTCGCCAGGAAGGTCGAAACTGGCGCTGGCGCCCCCTGATATACGTCCGGCGTCCACAGGTGGAACGGTACCAGAGACAATTTAAAGCCAAGGCCAACAATCATCAGACCCAGACCGGTCAGCAGCAGCGGTTCATGCAGCACATCCCCGGCAATGCTCTTGCCCAGCGCAACGAAGGACAAGTTGCCTGACTGTGCATAAACCAGCGCCATGCCGAACAGCAGGAAAGACGAGGCTGCGGCAGACAGGATGGTGTACTTGATACTGGCTTCCAGCGAACGTTTCTGACGGAAAGCGTAACCAATGAGCCCGAACAGCGGTAAAGAGATAAGCTCGATACCGAGGAACAGTGCGGCCATATGGTTGGCGTTTGCCAGTAGAATTCCGCCCAGCGCGGCTATCAGCACCAGTAAATAGAACTCTTCTTTGTTGTCGTTGTAGCCTTCAAGCCAGGGGTATGCAAACGTACAGGTGGCAAGGCTCGCCAGTAACACCAGGCCGGTATACAGCATGGCGTAACCGTCGACGCGCATTAATGGCGTCACGTCCATCGCGCCCGCCTGGCCAACAAACCAGAGCGACAGCAGAGCGACGTTCAGACCAATAACCGAGAGCGTGGCATTGAAGAAATGGTTGCGTCGCCACGCAATGGAGAGCATCACAACCACCACTGTCAATCCGACGATCAGCAGCGGTAGCAGCGCAATCAGTTGTTGTGGAGTTATTGTCATGGCGATTTACGGCCTTGTAGTAGAAACAGAATTAACAAACCACTGCTGGATATTACTCATCGCGGAATGCGAGGTATCCAGAATCGGCTGCGGATAGAAGCCAAGCAGTACCAGAAGTACAACCAGCGACAAAATCATCAACAGCTCGCGCAGTGACATCCCTGGTAACGCTTTACTGGCCAGCTCGCTTTTGGCTTTACCGAAGTAAGCGCGATGCAGCATCGCCAGTGAGTAAACGGACGCAAACACCAGGCCAAAGGTCGAAATAACGGTAATCACCGGAACGACCTGGTAGCTGCCGAACAAAATCATAAATTCGCCGACGAAGTTACCGGTGCCAGGCATCCCCAGGGTGGCAACTGCGAAGAACATCGACAGGGCTGGCAACCATTTAATTTTGCCCCACAAACCGCCCATCATACGCATATCACGGGTATGCAGACGTTCGTACAACTGACCGCACAGAATGAAGAGACCGGCGGCGGAAAGACCGTGGGCAATCATCTGAATAACCGCGCCCTGATAGGCCAGTTGGCTGCCGGTGTAGATGGCAATCAGCACGAAGCCCATATGCGAAACGGAGGTATAGGCGATCAGACGCTTGATATCGTACTGCGTGAAAGCCATCCACGCGCCGTAGAAGATACCAATCACACCCAGCCACATGGCAATCGGCGCAAACTCGGCAGAGGCGTTCGGGAACAGCGGCAGTGCGAAACGCAGCAGACCATAGGCCGCGGTTTTCAGCAAGATGCCCGCCAGGTCGACGGAACCAGCGGTCGGCGCCTGAGAGTGGGCATCCGGCAGCCAGCCATGCAACGGAACCACCGGCATTTTCACCGCAAACGCGATAAAGAAGCCCAGCATCAGCAGGTATTCAACGCCAGAAGACATTGGCGTTTTCAGCAGGTCTTCATAGTTGAAAGTCCAGACGCCCGTCGCGTTATGATGCACCAGTACCAGCGCCAGAATCGCAATCAACATCACCAGACCACTTGCCTGGGTATAGATGAAGAATTTGGTCGCAGCGGTGATGCGCGTCTTCCCGTCGGAGGCTTTGTGGCCCCAGAGCGCGATCAGGAAGTACATCGGCACCAGCATCATTTCCCAGAAGAAAAAGAACAGGAACATGTCGATGGCCAGGAACACGCCGATAACGCCGCCGAGGATCCACATCAGGTTCAGGTGGAAAAAGCCCTGGTATTTTTCGATTTCACGCCAGGAGCACAGTACCGCCAGCACGCCGAGGAAACCGGTCAGCACCACCATCAGCAGAGACAAACCGTCGAGCGCTAAATGGATATTGATGCCAAAACGCGGGATCCATGGGAGTAAAAACTCCGATTGCCACTGCGGAATACCAGCGGATTGCGTCAGTGAATAGCCGCCCTGCAACCAAAGTTGCAGGCCAAGCGCCAGCGTGAGTCCCATGGTTACCAGCGCTATCCAGCGCGGCACACGTACGCCGAAGCGTTCGGTCTGCCAGCACAGGAAGCCGCCAATGAAGGGAATTAATATTAGCCAGGGTAGTAACATGGCGATTTTTATTCCTTGTTAAAGTCCCTCAGGGACCGATTTTCAACGAATTCGACTACATTCACGTTTGAGTGCGGGGTCTTTTGCCCGGTGGCGCTATGCTTACCGGGCCTGCAGACCGTAGGTCGGGTAAGCGTAGCGCCACCCGCCCCCCTGCTATCTCAACTCAACGCAATACCATCAGCAGCGCCAGAATCACCACTGCACCGATGCTCATCGACGCCACATACCAGCGCAGATAACCATTCTCGCTCAGCAGCAGACCTTTGCCTGCAAAGCGGGACAGAATCGCCGGGATGTTCATCAAGGCATTCAGCGGATCGCGTTTCAACAGCCATGCCACACCGAGGAATGGTTTGACGAAAACGCGATCGTACAGCCAGTCGAAACCCCACGCGTTGTACCACCAAGTACCCAGCAGACGGCCCGGAGCGCTGTTGGCAATAGATGTCACCAGAGTGCGTTTACCCAGCCACAGCCAGGCAGCCAGCAGGATCCCGACGATAGCCACAACACCCGACGCCACTTCCAGCATGACCACGCTACCGTGTGCAAGCTCGGTGGTTTCCGGCAGTACGCCATGCAGAGGCGGAACAATCATCGCGCCAACAAACGTGGACAGTACCAGCAGCACAATCAGCGGCAGATGGTGGGTAATCCCCTTCCCTGCATGCGCGTGAATTTGTTCTTTGCCATGGAAAACGATGAAAATCATACGGAACGTATACAGCGAGGTCATAAACGCGCCGACAAGGCCCGCTACCATCAGGTTGATATGACCGTTCGCTACGGCACCCGCAAGAATCTCGTCCTTACTAAAGAAGCCCGCAGTTACCATCGGCAGGGCTGACAACGCAGCACCACCCACCAGGAAGCAGACGTAAACCAACGGGATAGACTTACGCAGACCGCCCATCTTGAAGATATTCTGCTCGTGATGGCAGGCCAGAATTACCGAGCCGGACGAGAGGAACAGCAGCGCTTTAAAGAACGCGTGCGTCATCAGGTGGAAAATCGCCGCATCCCACGCCTGCACGCCCAGCGCCAGGAACATATAACCAATCTGGCTCATGGTGGAGTAAGCGAGAACGCGTTTGATGTCGGTCTGTACCAACGCGGCAAAACCGGCCAGCAGTAAGGTTACTGCCCCGACAATCCCCACCAGATGCAGGATTTCCGGCGTTAACAGGAACAGGCCATGCGTACGCGCAATCAGGTAGACACCCGCGGTAACCATCGTTGCGGCATGGATCAGCGCAGAGACAGGCGTCGGACCCGCCATCGCATCAGCCAGCCAGGTTTGCAACGGCAACTGTGCCGATTTACCAACCGCACCACCCAGCAACATCAGTGTCGCCCACTGCAGCATGGTACTGCCGTTGGCGAAGTGCTGCGGTGCCAACTCAACCATTTCGCGGAAGTTCAGCGTGCCCAGTTCGTTATAAAGAATGAACAGCGCAAAGGCGAGGAAGACGTCACCCACGCGGGTTACGACAAACGCTTTCATTGCGGCTGCGCCATTCTTCGGATCGGTGTAGTAGAAACCGATCAGCAAATAAGAACAGAGACCCACGCCTTCCCAACCGAGGTACATCAACAGCAGGTTATCCGCCAGCACTAAAATTACCATGCTGGCGATAAACAGGTTGGTGTAGGCAAAGAAACGGGAGTACCCCTCTTCACCGCGCATGTACCAGGAGGCAAACATATGAATTAGAAAGCCAACCCCGGTGACCACCGAGAGCATGGTCAGCGACAGGCCATCCAGCACCAGACTAAAGCTGATGTTGAAATTACCAACGGACATCCAGGTCCACAACGGCTGGGTGAAACCCTGATGGCCGTTATTGATAAAATCCAGTCCGACAATCGCCGTTACCAGTGCAGATAAACCGATAGAGCCGATCCCCACGGTGGCAGACAGATTTTCCGACCAGCGCCCACGTGAAAAAGAGAGCAGCAAAAAGCCAATC
This sequence comes from Phytobacter ursingii, assembly GCA_901456055.1. Lineage (GTDB taxonomy): Bacteria > Pseudomonadota > Gammaproteobacteria > Enterobacterales > Enterobacteriaceae > Phytobacter > Phytobacter ursingii. The sequence goes on along the minus strand of CABDWT010000012.1, from coordinate 56,264 downwards.
AGAGGAAAAATAATGGTTAAGGCGAGCATGTTCATCCACGCATCTCACTTACTGAATCGATATTCAGATTCTGACGGCGACGATGGAGTTGCAGCAGCAACGCCAGGCCAATACTCGCTTCGGCAGCCGCGAGGCTAATGGCGAGGATGTACATCACCTGACCGTCAGTCTGGCCCCAGTAGCTACCCGCGACGACAAACGCCAGCGCAGCAGCGTTGATCATGATCTCCAGACCAATCAGCATAAACAGCAGATTGCGGCGAATGACCAGGCCAGTAAGACCGAGAACAAACAGGACAGCGGCAAGGATCAGTCCGTGTGTTAAGGGGATCATGCATGCTCCTCCGTTTTTCTTTTCGCGCGATCGTCAGTGCGATTGCTCAGCACTTCACCCATGCGGTCTTCACGACCAACATGGAACGCGACCACCAGACCCGCCAGCAGCAGCATTGACGCCAGTTCTACCGCCAGAACGTAAGGCCCGAACAGCGTGACACCCACCGCTTTCGCGGTAATGGCCGCACCTTCGATACCCTGATCGTTAAGGCCGGAAATAGCGTAAATCATCACGCCCAGCAGAACGGCAGACAACAGCGCCGGGCCAACCCACACTTGCGGTCTCAGCCACTGGCGCTCCTGTTCGATTTCGCTGCCGCCCAGATTGAGCATCATCACCACAAACACGAACAGCACCATAATGGCACCCGCGTAAACGATGATTTCCAGCGCACCGGCAAAATAGGCGCCAAGCGAGAAGAAGACACCTGCAATCGCCAGCAGCGACACAATCAGGTACAGCAACGCATGCACCGGATTAGTATGGGTAATCACCCGTAGTGTCGCGAGGATGGCTACCAGGCCACAGATATAAAAAGCGAACTCCATTGCCCCTCTCCTTACGGTAACAGGCTCTTGACGTCGATAGGTTTGGCTTCGTTCTGCGCCTCGCCTTTATCTTTTCCGTCGATTGCCATACCTGCCATCCGGTAGAAGTTATATTCCGGATATTTACCCGGACCGGAGATCAGCAGATCCTCTTTTTCGTACACCAGATCCTGGCGCTTATACTCACCCAGTTCGAAGTCCGGGGTAAGCTGGATTGCAGTTGTTGGGCACGCCTCTTCACACAGACCGCAGAAAATGCAGCGTGAGAAGTTGATGCGGAAGAACTCCGGGTACCAGCGGCCATCGACCGTCTCTGCTTTTTGCAGAGAGATACAGCCTACCGGACAAGCTACCGCACACAGGTTACAGGCCACGCAGCGCTCGGAACCATCCGGATCGCGCGTCAGCACGATCCGGCCACGGTAGCGCGGCGGCAGATATACCGGCTCTTCCGGATACATCCGGGTTTCGCGTTTTGCAAACGCGTGCAGGCCGATCATCCAGATACTGCGCACCTGGGTGCCGAAGCCCACGAATAATTCTTTTAAAGTCATGGTCTTTTCACCCCTTATTGCGCTTGCCAGAGAATGACAGCCGCCGTACCCAACAGATTGAGAAGCGTCAGCGGCAGACATACTTTCCAGCCGAAGGACATTACCTGGTCATAACGTGGACGGGGTAACGCTGCGCGAATCAAAATGAACATCATCATAAAGAACGCGGTTTTAATCGCGAACCAGATGAATGGCGGTAAGAACGGGCCATGCCAGCCACCGAAGAATAGCGTCACCATCAGTGCAGAGATGGTCACGATACCGATGTATTCCCCCACAAAGAACAGACCGAACTTCATACCGGAATATTCAATGTGGTAACCATCGGCCAGTTCCTGCTCGGCTTCTGGCTGGTCAAACGGATGACGGTGACACACCGCCACGCCCGCGATAGCAAAGGTAATAAAACCGAAGAACTGCGGGATAACGTTCCAGATATCAGCCTGGTTGTTGACGATGTCGGTCATGTTGAATGAACCCGCCTGCGCCACCACGCCCATCAGCGACAGCCCAAGAAACACTTCGTAACTCAGCGTCTGCGCAGAAGCACGCATCGCGCCGAGCAGAGAGTATTTGTTGTTACTGGACCAGCCAGCGAACAACACCGCGTAGACCGCCAGACCTGCCATCATCAGGAAAAACAAAATCCCGATGTTCAGATCCGCCACCACCCAGCCCGGACTCACCGGGACAATGGCGAAGGCCAACAGCAGAGAGGTAAAAGCGATCATCGGCGCAAGGGTGAAGATAACCCGGTCGGTGAATTTCGGGATCCAGTCCTCTTTAAAGAACATCTTGATCATGTCCGCGACGATCTGGAGCGAACCACCCCAGCCTACGCGGTTCGGTCCATAACGGTTCTGGAACAGACCGAGCAGACGACGTTCGCCAAAACTCATGAGCGCGCCGCAGGTGACGACCACCAGCAGAATCACGACAGCCTTGATGATACCTAACAGAATGTCGATAACATCCGGTGTTAACCAACTCATGCTTTCGCCTCCTGCAGATTTTCAAGACGTGCTCCGGCCAGTACCGGCGCAATGCCTGGCATGCCCATCGGCAACCCTACCTGCCCTGCCGTCAGCCCTTCGGAAAGCTGCAGCGGCAGGCTTATAGTCTGACCGTCGTAGCTGAACGAAATATACGCGCCCGCATTCACTCCCAACTTCGCGGCATCCGCCGGGTTGAGTTTGATATACGGCTCCGGCATGCGGCTCTGGAAGACAGGAGAACGCTGAGACAGTTCATCGCTGCCGAACAGATGGTAGTAAGGCGCAATCCGCCACTGACCGTCCTGCGGTTCAAAACCTGCCGGAACGGAAGTGAAGTAATCCAGGCCGGTAGCCGAGGCTTCAATCAACCGCACACCCGGATCGCCGTGGCGCAGAGAACCGCCCACCTCAGCCTGGAACTTGTTCCATGCCTGCGGGGAGTTCCAGCCCGGTGCCCATGCAAACGGAATTTGCGAACGCGGTGCGGATGGCTGGTTGTTCCCTTCCATCGAGAAGGCGAACATGGTGTCTTTATCCTGCGGCTGGCGCGGTTCATGAACACTGATATTGGCGCGCATTGCCGTACGACCACTATAGCGGTGCGGCTCACGTGCCAGTTTCTGACCACGGATACGGAAGCTGGCATCCGGTGCAGCGTCTTTGATACCGGCAAACTGCGGCATTTTTTCAACCACAGCGTCGATAACATGGTCAAGCTGCGTCCAGTCCACTTCACGGCTCTGTACGGTGCTGTGCAGGGAGTGCAGCCAGCGCCAGCTTTCCAGCATAATCGTCTTGCTGTCGTAGTAGGCCGGGTCATACACCTGGAAGAAGCGCTGGGCGCGTCCTTCGTTGTTGATAACCGTCCCGTCGCTTTCTGCGAAGCTAGCCGCAGACAGCACCAGATGCGCATGGTCCATAATCGCCGTACGCTGATGGTCAATAACCAGCACCAGCGGCGCTTTATCCAGCGCGGCATTTACGCGACTGGCCGCAGCATGACGATGCAGATCGTTTTCCAGCACGATAACCGCATCCGCAGCGCCGGTTTCCAGTTCGGTCAGCGCGTCATCCAGCGAACCGCCCCCCATCATCCCCAGGCCGACGCTGTTGGTCGAACGGGCAATCATGGTGATACCAACATCAGCACCGCGGCCTTTCAGCGCTTTCGCCACGTTAGCAGCAGCCTGAATCACCGCCGTGCTGCCGGTATTGGTACCGGAAATGATCAGCGGTTTTTTCGCCCCAGCCAGCGCCTGAACGATAACATCAACCTTGCCACGCAGGTCGTTGCTCAGACCGTCGACGGCCGGAGAAGCCTCATCCAGCGCATGGGCGATAGCAAAGCCTAAACGGGCCTGATCTTCAACCGGAGCACGGTAGGTCCATGCGGCGATATCGTCCAGACGCGTATCGTCCACGTTGGTGACAAACAATGGGTGTTTGGCGCGCTGACCAATGTTCAGAATTGCCGCAATCTGCCAGTCAGACACTTTCTGCGCTGCCGCCATTTCACGCGCTTTCCCTTTCACCGCCTGACGGACCGCCAGTGCGACACGCGCGCCAGTCTGGGTAATGTCTTCGCCCAGCACCAGTACCGCATCGTAAGATTCAATTTCGCGCAGCGCCGGGGTACGAATACCGCCCTCACGCAGCACGTTAAGCATTAACTGCAGACGTTCCTGCTCACCGCTGGCGATGCCGGTATAAAAGTTTTCTGCCCCTACCAGCTCACGCAGCGCAAAGTTGCTTTCGACGCTGGCACGCGGGGAGCCAATACCGATTACTTTCTTCGACTGGCGCAAAATATCTGCCGCGCCTTGCATCGCCTGCTCGGCGTTGAGGGTGATCAGATCGTTGCCACGGCGTTGCACTGGCTGACGCGGACGGTCTTTCAGGTTCACATAGCCATAGCCAAAACGACCACGGTCGCAGAGGAAGTAGTGGTTAACGGTCCCGTTATAACGGTTTTCGATACGACGCAGTTCACCGTAACGCTCACCCGGGCTCGTATTACAACCCAGCGAACACTGTTGGCAGATGCTTGGCGCAAACTGCATGTCCCACTTACGGTTGTAACGCTCGGAGTGGGTTTTATCGGTGAAGACACCGGTCGGACAGATTTCCACCAGGTTCCCGGAGAATTCGCTTTCAAGCGTGCCATCTTCCGGACGACCGAAGTAGACGTTGTCATGGGCGCCATAAACGCCAAGATCCGCACCGTCTGCGTAGTCTTTGTAGTAACGCACGCAGCGGTAGCAGGCAATGCAACGGTTCATTTCATGAGAGATGAACGGCCCCAGATCCTGATTACGGTGAGTACGTTTGGTGAAACGGTAGCGACGGAAGCTATGACCCGTCATCACGGTCATATCCTGCAGGTGGCAGTTGCCGCCTTCTTCACAGACCGGACAGTCGTGCGGGTGATTGGTCATCAACCACTCTACAACGCTTTCACGGAACTGCTTCGCTTCTTCATCGTCGATAGAAATAAAGGTGCCATCGGATGCCGGAGTCATACAGGACATGACCAGGCGACCACGCGTGTCTTCCGCGTTTTGATATTGCTTCACCGCACACTGGCGGCACGCACCCACGCTGCCCAGCGCCGGATGCCAGCAAAAATAAGGAATATCAAGGCCCATAGAGAGACATGCCTGTAACAGGTTGTCCGCTCCGTTAACCTCGTATTCTTTGCCGTCTACATGAATCGTAGCCATTAGCGTGCTTCCAAATTAGAAATTTAACTCACCAGCGCGTTTTAAGCAGGTTCGGCTGAATCCCTTGAATAGCCTGGGTATTGCTGAACTGTTGCTTAATGCCTGCCTCGAATTCTTCGCGGAAGTATTTAATTGCGCTCTGCAGCGGTTCTACCGCGCCTGGCGCATGCGCACAGAAGGTTTTACCCGGTCCGAGGAAACGACACAGTTGCTCAAGTGTCTCGATATCCCCTGGCTGGCCTTCGCCACGCTCTAACGCGCGCAGAATTTTCACGCTCCACGGCAAACCGTCACGGCAAGGCGTACACCAGCCGCAAGATTCACGGGCGAAAAACTCTTCCAGGTTACGCACCAGCGAAACCATGCCAATTTCGTGGTCCACCGCCATTGCCAGCGCTGTACCCAGACGGCTACCCGCTTTACCAATGCTTTCGAATTCCATCGGCAGATCCAGATGCGCTTCGGTCAGGAAGTCCGTCCCTGCCCCGCCCGGCTGCCAGGCTTTGAATTTCAGGCCATCGCGCATACCACCCGCGTAATCCTCCAGGATCTCGCGGGCAGTGGTGCCAAACGGCAACTCCCACAGGCCTGGATTCTTCACTCGGCCTGAGAAGCCCATCAGTTTGGTGCCGGCGTCTTTGCTCTTCGAAATGTTCTGGTACCACTCAACGCCGTTAGCGAGGATCGCCGGGACGTTACACAGGGTTTCGACGTTGTTTACGCAAGTCGGTTTACCCCACACGCCGGAGCTCGCCGGGAACGGCGGCTTGGAGCGTGGGTTGGCGCGGCGGCCTTCGAGGGAGTTAATCAGCGCGGTCTCTTCACCGCAGATATAACGCCCTGCCCCGGTGTGCACGAACAGTTCGAAATCGAACCCGCTGCCGAGGATATTTTTACCGAGCAGACCCGCTTCGGTCGCCTCAGCAATCGCACGGCGCAGATGCACCGCCGCTTCAATATATTCACCGCGCAGGAAGATGTAGCCACGGTACGCTTTCAGCGCAAACGCGGAAATGAGCATGCCTTCCACCAGCAGATGCGGCAGTTGCTCCATCAATAAACGGTCTTTGTAAGTCCCCGGCTCCATTTCATCGGCGTTACACAGCAGGTAACGGATGTTCATGGATTCGTCTTTCGGCATCAGGCTCCACTTAAGGCCCGTAGAGAAGCCAGCGCCGCCACGGCCTTTCAGACCGGAGTCTTTGACCGCATTGACGATTTCATCCGGCGCCATGCCGGTCAGCGCACGCCGCGCGCCAGCATAACCATTTTTGCTTTGATATTCTTCCAGCCACACAGGCTGCTTGTCATCACGCAGACGCCAGGTCAACGGATGCGTTTCGGGAGTACGGATAACGTTTTTCATTTATACCGCTCCAGTAATTCGGGAATGCCTTCCGGGGTCAGATGTGCATGAGTGTCCTCATCAATCATCATGTTCGGCCCTTTGTCGCAGTTACCCAGACAACAGGTTGGCAGCAATGTAAAACGACCATCGAAAGTAGTCTGGCCCGGTTTGATTTTCAGATGGCTTTCAATCGCAGACTGAATGCCCTGATAACCGGTGATATGACATACCACGCTGTCGCAATAGCGGATCACATGACGGCCCACCGGCTGGCGGAAGATTTGGCTATAGAATGTCGCCACCCCTTCCACATCACTCGCCGGGATACCCAGCACATCAGCGATGGCATAAATCGCACCGTCCGGCACCCAGCCACGCTGTTTCTGAACGATTTTCAGCGCTTCAATGGACGCAGCACGCGGATCTTCGTAGTGGTGCATCTCGTGCTCAATGGCTTCACGCTCTGCCGCACTCAGCTCAAAAGCCTCGGTTTCTGGTAATTGATTCTCGTGCATAATTAGCGGTCCACATCTGACATAACAAAATCGATACTACCCAGATATACAATCAGGTCGGAGACCAGACTGCCCCGGATGGCGGACGGGATCTGCTGCAGGTGAGCAAAACTTGGCGTACGTACGCGGGTACGATAGCTCATCGTGCTGCCATCACTGGTCAGGTAGTAACTGTTAATACCCTTGGTCGCTTCAATCATCTGGAAGGACTCCTGCGCCGGCATAACCGGGCCCCAGGAAACCTGCAGGAAGTGGGTGATCAGGGTTTCGATATGTTGCAGCGTGCGCTCTTTCGGCGGCGGCGTCGTCAGCGGGTGATCGGCTTTGAACGGGCCTTCCGGCATGTTGTTGAGGCACTGCTCAAGGATGCGCAGACTCTGGCGCAGCTCTTCCACTTTCAGCATCACGCGGGTGTAGCAGTCGGAAACACCGCCGCCAACCGGCACTTCAAAGTCGAAGTTTTCATAGCCAGAGTAAGGACGCGCTTTACGCACGTCGAAATCAATCCCGGTAGCGCGCAGGCCTGCGCCCGTCGTGCCCCACTCCAGCGCTTCTTTCGCGCCATACGCGGCCACGCCCTGGGAACGACCTTTCAGAATGGTGTTACGCAGCGCGGCTTTCTCGTAAGAGGCCAGACGCTTCGGCATCCAGTCGAGGAATTCACGCAGCAGACGATCCCAGCCACGCGGCAGATCGTGTGCCACACCGCCGATACGGAACCAGGCCGGGTGCATACGGAAACCGGTGATCGCTTCCACCAGATCGTAGATTTTCTGCCGATCGGTAAAGGCAAAGAAGACCGGAGTCATGGCACCGACGTCCTGAATAAACGTCGAGATATACAGCAGATGGCTGTTGATACGGAACAGTTCGGAGAGCATCACGCGAATCACATTCACGCGATCCGGCACGGTAATACCGGCCAGTTTTTCCACCGCCAGCACGTAAGGCATTTCGTTTACGCAGCCGCCGAGATACTCGATACGGTCGGTATACGGAATGTAGCTGTGCCAGGATTGGCGCTCGCCCATCTTCTCAGCGCCACGGTGGTGGTAACCGATATCCGGTACGCAGTCGACAATCTCTTCGCCATCAAGCTGGAGGATAATACGGAATGCACCGTGCGCAGACGGGTGGTTCGGACCGAGGTTGAGGAACATAAAGTCCTCATTATCGGTACCGCGCTTCATACCCCAGTCTTCCGGTTTGAAAGTCAGCGCTTCCATCTCCAGATCCTGTTTCGCTTTCGTCAGCTCAAACGGATCGAATTCGGTCGCACGCGCCGGATAATCTTTACGCAGCGGGTGACCTGTCCACGTCTGCGGCATCATAATGCGCGTCAGATGCGGGTGGCCTTCAATATCAATACCGAACATTTCCCAGGTTTCGCGCTCATACCAGTTCGCGTTCGGGAAAAGTTTGGTGAAAGTCGGTACACGCAGATCGTTTTCAGATAACGCCACCTTGAGCATGATATCGCGATTGCGCTCAATGGAAATCAGGTGATAGAAAACGGAAAAATCCGCGGCGGGCAAACCTGCGCGGTGTGTACGTAAACGTTCATCCATGCCGTGTAAATCAAACAGCATGACGTAAGGTTTAGGCAGTTTCTTTAAGAAATCGCCTACTTCCAGTAACTGTTCGCGCTTCACCCAAACAACGGGCACCCCGGTGCGGGTAGCCTGAACGGTAAAGGCATCCGGCCCAAAACGGTTGCGCAGCTCGCCAATGACCGGATCATCAAGGTGATCGCGGGTCTGCCATGTGGCTTCTTGCGCAGTTAAGTCAGTCATATTGTTCACCATTGCAAAAGGTCCGTGGTGACTGTCAGGTATGGCTCCGCGTTAGTTGATTATTAAAATGCGAAGTGTCTGCCATTACCTACAGGCGCAAATTAAATCTCGTCAGGTGTACGCAGATTCGTGACGGCAATACGTTCGCCGCGTTTACGCTCGCGCTCTGATTGCATATTGGCGCGATACACGCCTTGATCGCCAACAACCCACGACAGCGGGCGGCGTTCTTTACCAATGGATTCCTGCAACAGCATCAGGGCCTGCATATAGGCTTCCGGACGCGGCGGGCAGCCGGGGATGTATACGTCCACCGGGATGAATTTATCGACGCCCTGCACCACAGAATAGATGTCGTACATGCCGCCGGAGTTGGCGCACGCGCCCATGGAAATGACCCATTTGGGCTCAAGCATCTGGTCATACAGACGCTGGATAACAGGCGCCATTTTAGTGAACGGCGTGCCCGCGATAACCATCAGGTCGGCCTGACGTGGTGAAGCACGTAACACCTCAGCCCCGAAACGCGCAACGTCATGCACCGCAGTGAATGACGTTACCATCTCAACGTAGCAGCAGGAGAGGCCAAAGTTATAAGGCCAGATTGAGTTTTTACGGCCCCAGTTAACCAGGTCATGGAGTTTGCCCATGAACACCGTTTTATTCACTTCCTGCTCAAGAGGGTCGGTTACGATCTCCTGTTTTTGCAGGGGGTAACGGTCATTCTCACCGTTGGGATCTATGCGGGTGAGCGTATAATCCATCTTATTGCCTCGCGGTTAGCGTTGACGATTAGTGTAGCTGTCGGTTTCCGGATTGAGTCGTTCGCGGCGTGAACGCGCAGGCGTCCAGTCCAGCGCACCAATTCGCACCAGGTAAACAAGACCTGCCAGCAGCACTAAAATGAAAATTGCAGCTTCGACAAAACCAACCCAACCACTCTCACGAATGGAGGTTGACCATGCATATAAATAGAGCGCTTCAACGTCGAAAATGACGAAGAACATGGCCACCAGGTAGAACTTGGCAGACAGACGAAGGCGAGCTGAACCTACCGAATCGATACCGGACTCGAACGGGACGTTTTTGTGTCTTGCACGCGCCCGACCACCGAGAAACCGGCCGCCGACCAGCATCAGGCAGCACAGGCCAATAGCGACAATAAGAAAGATAGCGAATGCCCAATGATGAGCGATGATTTCAGTGGATGTTGACATACGCATTGCTTAACTCAAAAGGTAGCGCTTAATACCTCTGCTCTTCTCGGCAGATGGCGCCACATCGATTCATGGGGAGGAATAAAACCACACGTTCAGTGCGAATTTGACAAAGTCGGTCAAACGATGTGGGTTTTTACTCCTTTCTATAACCTTTTGTCAACTTTAACAAAAGTTTCCTCACATTAGTTTACATCGACAGCAATTCATTAACATTTAATGCCGTTTTCTTCTTTAACCACAAAAAAGCCTGCAAACAATCAGGGTGTTGAATCGTGTCCGTTGTGAAGTTTTACAAATATTACCCTCTTATTTTGACAGGATTTTGCCTGGATTCCTCCCCCTCTATGGGAGTATTTTCTTGATCTGAGACACGCTTTTGTTAATTCATTCCTAAAAACGGCAACAAAATAGCTAGTTTTTTAACATGAATGTCCATTACCAAAAACTATAGAACAAAAGAGATGATATGACAGGTGGGTTAATTAAATAATTGATTTATTTAATTATTAAGAAAGGAAATGAATCATATAGCATTAATTTGTGCAAAAAATAAACCGATGACAGCAATTTTGCTGCCAGCGGCCTATTTTCACACTTACATTTTGTTACCAGTTTTTGGCGTCAGTGTTACCCAAAATCGCCCTCAATCACCAGAGAATCCCCTCCCCCTTCGGTAGCACTACTGCTGTAATGCCATGGATTCTGATAGTGCTCCATTGCCTCGAAAATCACCTGCGCCAGCTCATTTTGGCTAAGCGGATTATAGCAAAGAAGATATTCAGTCTCAGGCAGCAGAGGTAAGCCATCCGATTTACCCAACACCCGTAAATCTGGACTCATCATCTCTACAGGCCGTGCGGTTATGCCAAGCCCGGCTTTCACTGCCGCTTTTACCGCTGAAAGGGTGGACGCCACGTAGGCGATACGCCAGGGGATGTCCGCTCCATTGAGCGTATTAATGACAATATCGCGAAAAGGGCTTGGTTCATCTAACAGGACCAATGGCACTGCCTCACCTTTTTGCAATACAAACTCCGCAGAGCAGTACCAGTGAGTGGGTGAAGTCCGCAGCGTCAGGCAATCGTATTCACCTGGCCGGTTAGTGGTCACGACAAGATCGACATTATCTTCTTTCAGCCTGTCTCCGGCAAAAGGATTGCGTTTGACACGCACATCCAGGGCGAGCTTTGGATAAACAGAACTAATGCGATTAAGCAAGAACGGTAAGATAGTGTCGGCAGATTCATCCGAAGCGCCGATCGTCAACGCGCCCTGTAAATTGCTAAACATTAGCGATGTACATGCTTCATCATTGAAACGTAAGATCTTTCTTGCATAGCCCAGTAACTGAATGCCGTGCTCGGTTAACAGCTTATTTCGACCATGACGGGCAAAAAGCTCCTTCCCTACTAACTGCTCCAGTCTTTGCATTTGCTGACTTACAGCTGACTGGGTGCGACAAACTGCGGCTGCTGCCGCAGCAAACGTGTTCAAATCAGCGACCGCAACGAAGGTTCTCAGCAGATCGAGGTCGAGATTCAGTATCGGACGATTTGCATTTATCATAATTTTTCACTTACGGGTTTCTCACTCGGAGTTACCCGGGTTTATGCTGTGCGCGTAAGATTTAAGCAATTCCCTTTTTAATGTGCATCCAGCAGAGTTATCACCCTGGTCAACTTGACAAAAAGTTCAGGTGTTTATAGTTCACAGTCTGGAGCAAGACAAACTCAACATCTTTATTCTGCATACTCCCTTCCTTATTGAATATATAAACCATGCGAATACTTGTTAATCCTTTTCAGGAAAAAACATTTTTTTGCAACATTCTTAGCCGTACATGGCGTGCACGTCATATACAGCCAATTCATATGGCTGACCGGGAGTAGAAAAACGAGTAATAACAGCAAACTAATAATAACAAATAGTCCACACAGAAAGCGCGGCTTTCCTGACGGAACCATTTTCGGGCATCATTTTAACCTAAAACCATTATATTTATAAGCATTATTGCGATTAATCTGATCGCCAAAAATCATCTCGCGAACGATTTAGTTTTATTAATATTAAAAAGCTCTACCCTTTCCATTCGCAATATTAAATAAACGTGAAAAATGAATCACCTTATGTATTAATAATACTTAACATTATCTTCACAGATTAGTCGTTTCTCGGGCAATCTGTTACTTTAAAAATGTATCACTCTCTATGTATTGAGAATGATTATGAGACGAAATCATTCTTCTTCATTGTTATACACACTACATAACCTTTCTTTTTCAGCAGAAAAATCGACAAAAATCAGTGCAAGAAGAACCATAAACTACAAATGATATCTTTAACACTGATATATAGAGATTTAACCAATAATGGTAGTTTAAAAAACGTTAATTGTGATGTGGTTAAGGCAAAATCTTGTTCTGTCCACCCTTCAAAACCTGCGCTCGTGGGAGTACATTGTTCGGTGCTGACTTCCACGGCAGGAAGTGGCACTCACAGCTAAAAGGTCAAAGATTCATGTCCTCCATCGAAAAATCCAGCAAATTAGACAACGTCTGTTATGACATACGCGGGCCGGTTCTCAAAGAGGCGAAACGCCTGGAAGAAGAAGGCAACAAAGTTCTTAAACTAAACATCGGCAACCCGGCGCCTTTTGGCTTTGAAGCGCCAGATGAAATCCTGGTCGACGTCATTCGAAATCTGCCAACCGCGCAAGGTTATTGTGACTCAAAAGGGCTGTACTCCGCGCGTAAAGCCATCATGCAGCATTATCAGGCGCGTGGCATGCGTGATGTTACCGTTGAAGATATCTATATCGGTAATGGTGTTTCAGAGCTGATCGTACAATCAATGCAGGCTTTGTTGAACAGCGGTGACGAAATGCTGGTTCCGGCGCCGGACTATCCTTTATGGACAGCGGCAGTCTCGCTTTCGAGCGGCAAAGCCGTGCACTATCTGTGTGATGAATCCTCTGACTGGTTCCCGGATCTCGATGATATTCGTGCGAAAATAACGCCTCGCACGCGTGGTATCGTCATCATTAACCCGAACAACCCCACCGGTGCAGTCTATTCGAAAGCGCTGTTGATGGAGATTGTTGAGATTGCGCGCCAGCATAATCTCATTATTTTCGCCGACGAGATCTACGACAAAATCCTTTATGACGATGCCGAGCATCACTCTATTGCTGCGATGGCACCGGACGTGTTTACGATTACCTTTAACGGCCTTTCCAAGACCTACCGCGTTGCGGGGTTCCGTCAAGGCTGGATGGTACTGAGCGGACCGCAAAAACACGCCAAAGGTTATATCGAAGGGCTGGAAATGCTGGCCTCAATGCGCCTTTGCGCTAACGTCCCCGCACAACATGCCATTCAGACCGCACTTGGCGGCTACCAGAGTATTAGCGAGTTCATCGTGCCTGGCGGGCGCCTTTACGAACAACGCAATCGCGCATGGGAACTGATTAACGACATTCCTGGCGTGTCCTGCATGAAACCGAAGGGAGCACTCTATATGTTCCCGAAAATTGACGCTAAGCGCTTCAATATTCATGACGATCAGAAAATGGTGCTTGATTTCCTGTTACAGGAAAAAGTTCTTCTGGTTCAAGGAACTGCTTTCAACTGGCCATGGCCGGATCATGTGCGCATCGTCACGCTGCCGCGCCTGGATGATTTGGAAATGGCGATCACCCGCTTTGGTCGCTTCTTGTCAGGTTACCACCAGTAATTGTGTCAGGGGGAGGATTTGCATCTTCCCCCACTCTCTGCGCACAATGACTCACCGTCGCAGTAACAGACAAGGTTAACTATGAGTCAAAGCCATTTCTTCGCGCACCTCTCCCGTCTCAAATTAATCAACCGTTGGCCGCTGATGCGCAATGTGCGTACCGAGAACGTCTCCGAACATAGTCTGCAGGTCGCCATGGTGGCACATGCACTGGCGGCGATTAAAAATCGCAAATTCGGTGGTCAGGTTAATGCGGAGCGAATCGCGCTGTTAGCGATGTATCATGATGCCTCGGAAGTATTGACCGGTGATTTACCTACCCCAGTAAAATACTTCAATTCGCAAATCGCCCAGGAATATAAAGCCATCGAAAAAATTGCCCAGCAGAAGCTGGTTGAGATGGTACCGGAAGAACTACGCGATATATTCTCTGCGCTGATCGATGAACATTATTACAGTGCTGATGAAAAATTGATCGTTAAACAAGCTGATGCACTCTGCGCATATCTAAAGTGTCTTGAAGAATTGTCTGCCGGAAATAATGAATTTATGCTGGCAAAATCGCGGCTGGAGAAAACCCTGGATGCCCGTCGAAGTCCGGAAATGGATTACTTCATGCAAGTTTTTGTACCCAGTTTCCATTTATCGCTGGACGAAATAAGCCAGGATTCTCCGCTTTAATACGCGTCTTCCACAGCGGACCTTACCCACTGTCCGAAAAACTTATCCCGGCGATCGCATTGCCGCCGGGATAAACGTTAAAACGGAAACAGGACAGGGATCAGCACGACACATACTCCCATGACAAGCAGGGTAAAAGGCACGCCGATTTTAACGAAGTCGCTGAATTGATAATTGCCGGGACCCAGAACCAGTGTATTGACCGGTGATGATACCGGCGTCATAAATGCTGCCGAGGCGGCCATCGCGACAACCATCGCGAAGGGATAAGGTGAGACCCCCATCGATTTTGCCGTCGCCAGCGCAATAGGCGCCATTAAGACCGCCGTCGCGGTGTTAGAGATAAATAGCCCGATCGTGGCGCACAAGACAAACAGGCACACCAGCATCATATATGGCCCATAGCTGCCGCCGAAATCGAGTAAGGCTTTAACGACCAGATCCACCCCACCCGTTTTTTGTAACGCCAGTGCGAAAGGCATCATCCCGATGATCAGAATAAGGCTTGGCCAGTGAATGGCCTTATAGGCGCTCTCAGCATCAATACAACGGAATTTCCCCATCAACAGGCAGGCCATGATCGCCGCCACCGGGTTGGGAATTTCATCTGTCAACATCAGTGCAACCATCAGCACCAGGCAGAATATGGCATGAGGTGCCTGGCTATGCGCAGGAGAGACAGCACTCTCTTCCACGGGCATATTGAGCACCAGAAACTCTCGTCCTTTCTGGCCCAACTGGCTAATTAATTTCCAGTTACCGACCACTAATAAAATATCCCCGAGTTGCAGGGGTTCATCAACAACGACGCCAGACATCGCCTCGCCATCACGTTTCAGCCCAACCACGTTTAATCCGTAACGAGTACGAAAGCCAATTTCACGTACGGTTTTGCCTAACAGTTCGGTCTCGGGTATCGGCGAAACCTCCGCCATCCCCACATCCAGCGCCTGGTCGGAAAAGTATTCACCGCGCAAAATCATCGGTTCGAGCAGTTGTTCGGCGCAGAATTGGCGTAAATCGACATCTGCGGCGGACATATCAATGAGTAAAACATCGCGGGCGCGAAATTCTGATACCCCATTAACATTGACAATCACTCGCCGAAAGCGCCGCCAGCGTTCAACGCCGATAACATTTGCGCCATAGCGTTCACGCAGTTTCAGATCATCCAGTCGCTGGCCAATTAAAGGCGATCCAGGGCGAATGGCCAGCCGCCTTGCACGCCCTGTAAGCCGATATTCTTTAATCAAATCGCGGAAAGAACGCCGTTTCCAGCCGTCACGTTGACTCTCTTCTTTTTCGCTTTTAAGCATAAAGCGCATCAGCAGCATATAGACAATGCCCATCAGCAAAATCACCAGCCCCAGCGGCGTAACGCTAAAAAAACTAAATCCGGTCAACCCCTCACGCAGGAGTTCACTGTTGACCACCAGGTTTGGCGGCGTCGCCACCAGCGTCATCATTCCGCTGATAAGCCCGGCAAAACTGAGCGGCATCATTAAACGGGAGGGAGAAATTTGCATACGCATACAGACGCTGAGCACCACCGGAATGAAGATAGCCACCACGCCAGAGGAACTCATAAAAGCGCCCAATCCTGCAACGGTGAGCATCAGCAGAACCAGCATTTTGATTTCGCTGCTGCCGGCCATTTTTACCAGCCATGACCCCATGCTGGTCGCCACCCCGGTGCGTACCAGTCCGTCACCAATGATGAAAAGCGCTGCGATCAAAATAACGTTGGGATCGCTAAAACCCGACAACGCCTCGGTCATCGTCAACGTCCCGCTCAGAATAAACGCCACAATGATCAGTAACGCCACAGCATCCATGCGCACTTTACCCGTCGCAAAGAGGACGACAGCTATCATCAACAGGCATAACACCCAGATAAGCTCACCGTTCACAACATGTCCTTGTTTAAAATGGGGTGATTCATCTTGCCATAAAAAAGCCCCGACGGTGCGGGGCGACATCATGACTCAGGCTTTTCTTCTGACAATGACCCAACCATCAGGCTGCTTTGCCACGGCCACTTCATCCAGGCGAGTAAGCACGAAGTCCGCCTCATCCAGGCGCGGCGAATCGGCAGGTACATTCACCGCGATGACATGGCAATCAGCCGCCAGGCCAGAAAGCACGCCGGCACCTGCATCTTCCACCACCACACACTCTTGCGGCGGCAAACCAAGCAGTCTTGCCCCAAGGAGATACGGATCCGGCTCAGGTTTGCCACGGGTAACCTGCTCTGCCGTGACAAACACGTCCGGCATCGGCAAACCCGCGGCGCGGTGGCGAGCATGAGCAACAGGGATGGATCCCGACGTCACAATCCCCCACGGGATATGGGACTCATTGAGATGGTGCAATAACTCAAGCGCGCCGGGCAAGGCTACAATACCTTCGGTATCCGTCGCTTCAATATCCTCAAGCCAGGTGAACTCCGCTGCAATGTCCTCTTCGGAGCGACCGGCCATAAAGTGACGTAACGAAGTTATGGCCTGTTTGCCATGGATAAAATTCAACACGTCGTCATGATCGATGCCGAAGCGGTCAGCCCAACGACACCATGACCGCTCTACAACGGGCAACGAATTTACCAGGGTGCCATCCAGGTCAAACAGAAATGCTTTGCACTGCACGCGAGCCTCCTCAGGCATTGATAATTTGGTTAATTTCATTAGCGCTCAGATGATACTGGCGCGGGCAGGAGTGCCATACATTCAGCATGCGCTGGTATTTTTCCCACATGGGCGTCTGTGCATTAAAACCATGTGTACCGGCGTCGAAATGGGTATAACGCCCTTCAATATTGACCATAAAGCGTACATAACCGAGATAACGCGCTTCGGTGGCGGCATCAAAACCTAAGAAGGTGACGCGGCGTTCATCAATAGATTGCGCGTCTTTCAGATTGGCCCAGGAGACGTGCAACGCATGATACATCTCCATGATGTCGATAACGGTGCGGCAGGTTTCTTCTGTAAGTTCGCCGAACTCACGATCCAGCTCACGCATTTGCAGACCATAGCCACGCTCGATAATGGTCTGCAGGCGACGATAGCGTTCAGCATTAGCAGGATCCATCATGGTCATCATTTTATACTGATTAGACAAAATCAGTCGTTGGGCATTGGTCATTTCCATCTTACGACTCCTGTGCGCGTTGAAAATTAAAAAAAAGACACGGTAACTATTAATGGTTACTGTGCCTTTTTTTACAGACCGTTTCGATGATCAATCACAAGTCATCAAGGAAAGTTTTATCGAGTTGTTTGAAGGCGCGCTTAAGCGTGTCAGCTAATGCCTGATAGTCGGGTTTGCCTTCGACAGGCGCCAGTGCCTGACCCGCTTCCTGCAATTTACCGCGGACTTCATAAAACCAATGAAGAATTGTTGGGGGCAAAGGCGTGACGGAACGCTTACCCAGCCACCACAGCCCTTGCATTGGCAGGCTAAGGGCAAACAGGGCAGTAGCGACAGCCGGGCCTAACTGGCCGCCAAGGGCGATTTGCCAGCACAGCGTAAACACAGCAACGGGCGGCATAAAGCGAATGGCATAACGGGTGGCGCGTATAGTCCGATTTTCTATAAATAGCGGGGCGAGGCTTTTTTCCATGGGCCAGGTCTTCGCATAGTGCTGCCCGCGACGAAACAATCCAAAAAAACTTACGGGGCGATTTTCTGAAGTGGACATGGCGTTACCTCAACTTCACATATAAAAATTAAAATAATTGTGCAAAACAACAACTGTGCATGACATCGTTAAAATTTTTTGTCAAATGCGCACGGTATCAGGTATCCTGTGCCTGCCTTAACAGGCCGTAGACGAAGTGTGGTCGCTCGTCAACTTTGAAGTCCATTATGCCACTGTCTGAAATTTGCGCAAAATGGCATAAAATCTTAAGTATTCTTTCCATCATGCCAGAAAATTAATCAGGCATGATGTTAATCATAAATGTCAGCGTCATCATCCGTTATTCTGTGAGACTCACTGACGTTTTTTTAGCCACGTATCATAAATAGGTACTTCCATGTCGAGTAAGTTAGTACTGGTTCTGAACTGCGGTAGCTCCTCACTGAAATTCGCGATCATCGATGCAGCCAACGGTGAAGAGTACCTTTCTGGTTTAGCCGAATGTTTCCATCTTCCTGAAGCGCGTATCAAATGGAAAATTGACGGCGGTAAACAAGAAGCGGCTTTAGGTGCAGGTGCCGCTCACAGTGAAGCGCTGAACTTTATCGTTAACACTATTCTGGCACAAAAACCAGAACTGTCCGCACAACTGACAGCAATCGGTCACCGTATCGTGCACGGTGGTGAAAAATACACCAGTTCCGTGGTTATCGATGAGTCCGTTATTCAGGGCATTAAAGATGCAGCCTCCTTCGCACCGCTGCACAACCCGGCTCACCTGATCGGCATCGCGGAAGCACTGAAATCTTTCCCGAGCCTGAAAGAGAAAAACGTTGCCGTTTTCGACACCGCATTCCACACCACCATGCCGGAAGAGTCTTACCTCTATGCTCTGCCGTACAAATTATACAAAGAGCACGGCGTTCGTCGTTATGGCGCTCACGGTACCAGCCACTACTATGTGACGCAGGAAGCCGCTAAAGTTCTGAACAAACCGGTTGAAGAACTGAACATCATCACCTGCCACCTGGGCAACGGTGGTTCTGTATCCGCCATCCGCAACGGTAAATGCGTTGATACCTCCATGGGTCTTACCCCGCTGGAAGGTCTGGTCATGGGTACCCGTTCTGGTGATATCGACCCGGCTATCATTTTCCACCTGCATGACACCCTGGGCATGAGCGTTGAAGCTATCAACAAAATGCTGACCAAAGAGTCTGGCCTGCTGGGCCTGACCGAAGTCACCAGCGACTGCCGTTATGTAGAAGATAACTACAAAGATAAAGAAGACGCAAAACGTGCAATGGACGTTTACTGCCACCGTCTGGCGAAATACATCGGCTCTTACACTGCGCTGATGGATGGTCGTCTGGATGCGGTTGTGTTCACCGGCGGTATCGGTGAGAACGCAGCAATGGTGCGCGAACTGTCCCTGGGCAAACTGGGCGTTCTGGGCTTCGAGGTTGATCACGAACGTAACCTGGCCGCGCGTTTCGGCAAATCAGGTTTCATCAACAAAGAAGGTACCCGTCCTGCGGTGGTTATCCCAACCAACGAAGAACTGGTCATCGCGCAAGACGCGAGCCGTCTGACTGCCTGATATCACACCGCCAGCTTAGCTGGCGGTGCTGTTTTGTCACTCGCCAAACAAAGAGGATAAACCGTGTCCCGTATTATCATGCTGATCCCTACCGGAACCAGCGTCGGTCTGACCAGCGTCAGCCTGGGCGTGATCCGTGCTATGGAACGCAAAGGCGTTCGTCTGAGCGTCTTTAAACCTATCGCCCAGCCACGCGCTGGCGGCGATGCGCCAGACCAGACCACCACCATCGTACGCACCAACTCTGGCCTGCCAGCGGCAGAACCGTTGAAGATGAGCTACGTTGAGTCCCTGCTCTCCAGCAATCAGAAAGACGTGCTGATGGAAGAAATCGTCGCACGCTACCACGAGAACAGCAAAGACGCTGAGGTTGTGCTGGTTGAAGGTCTGGTCCCGACTCGCAAACATCAATTTGCTCAGTCGCTGAACTTTGAAATCGCAAAAACCCTGAATGCGGAAATCGTGTTCGTGATGTCTCAGGGCACCGATACTCAGGAACAGCTGAAAGAGCGTATCGAACTGACCCGCAGCAGCTTTGGCGGCGCGAAAAATACCAACATCACCGGCGTTATCGTTAACAAACTGAACGCGCCGGTTGACGATCAGGGTCGTACTCGCCCGGACCTGTCTGAAATCTTTGATGACTCGTCTAAAGCGAAAGTCATTAAAGTTGATCCGGTAAGCCTGGCGGCTTCCAGCCCGCTGCCGGTACTCGGCGCAGTGCCGTGGAGCTTCGACCTGATTGCGACCCGTGCAATCGACATGGCGCGTCACCTGAACGCAACCATAGTCAACGAAGGCGAAATCAGCACCCGTCGCGTGAAATCCGTGACCTTCTGTGCGCGTAGCATTCCGCACATGCTGGAACACTTCCGCGCTGGCTCTCTGCTGGTGACATCCGCAGACCGTCCGGACGTGCTGGTAGCAGCATGCCTGGCCGCAATGAACGGTGTTGAAATCGGCGCGATCCTGCTGACCGGTGCATACGAAATGGATCCGCGTGTTGCTAAGCTGTGTGAACGCGCATTTGAAACCGGCCTGCCGGTATTCATGGTTGACACCAACACCTGGCAGACCTCTCTGAGCCTGCAGAGCTTTAACCTGGAAGTACCGGTTGATGACCATCAGCGTATTGAGAAAGTGCAGGAATACGTTGCCAGCTACATCAATGCCGACTGGATCGAGTCTCTGACCGCTACCTCTGAACGTAGCCGTCGCCTCTCTCCGCCTGCCTTCCGTTATCAGCTGACCGAGCTGGCACGTAAAGCCGGTAAACGCGTTGTGCTGCCAGAAGGCGACGAACCGCGTACCGTTAAAGCGGCCGCTATCTGTGCTGAACGTGGTATCGCCACCTGTGTTCTTCTGGGTAACCCGGAAGAGATCAATCGCGTTGCTGCGGCTCAGGGCGTTGAACTGGGCACGG
Organism: Phytobacter ursingii; assembly: GCA_901456055.1. GTDB lineage: Bacteria > Pseudomonadota > Gammaproteobacteria > Enterobacterales > Enterobacteriaceae > Phytobacter > Phytobacter ursingii. Next base: position 35,158 of record CABDWT010000012.1, on the reverse strand, counting down.
GCATCGAAATTGTTGATCCGGAAGTGGTACGTGAAAGCTACGTTGCCCGCCTGGTCGAACTGCGTAAGAGCAAGGGTATGACCGAAGCGGTTGCCCGCGAACAACTGGAAGACAACGTTGTTCTGGGTACCCTGATGCTGGAACAGGACGAAGTTGATGGTCTGGTCTCCGGCGCGGTTCACACTACCGCGAACACCATTCGTCCGCCGCTGCAGTTGATCAAAACAGCACCGGGTAGCTCTCTGGTCTCTTCCGTGTTCTTTATGCTGTTGCCGGAACAGGTTTACGTTTACGGTGACTGCGCAATCAACCCGGATCCGACCGCTGAGCAACTGGCAGAAATCGCGATTCAGTCTGCTGATTCCGCTGCTGCCTTTGGCATCGAACCGCGCGTGGCGATGCTCTCCTACTCTACCGGTAACTCCGGCGCGGGTAGCGATGTTGAGAAAGTCCGCGAAGCAACCCGTCTGGCGCAGGAAAAACGCCCGGATCTGGTTATCGACGGTCCGCTGCAGTACGACGCCGCCGTTATGGCCGACGTTGCGAAATCCAAAGCGCCGAATTCGCCGGTTGCAGGTCGCGCTACCGTGTTCATCTTTCCGGATCTGAACACCGGTAACACCACCTACAAAGCGGTACAGCGTTCTGCTGACCTGATCTCCATCGGGCCGATGCTGCAGGGTATGCGCAAACCGGTTAACGACCTGTCACGTGGCGCACTGGTTGACGATATCGTCTACACCATCGCATTGACTGCGATTCAGTCTGCTCAGCAGAAATAAGTGCCGTAAACTGAAAAAAGCTCCTGCATGCAGGAGCTTTTTTTTAGCTGAGTGAAAACACCTTTCCTCGGGGGACAAAGGGCAGTCGACGATTCTGTGGCAATAACCAGGCATGCTCCATTTTCACCGAAACATCATTCTCGCAAAACCCGTCGGTAATAATCAGTAGCGGTCCGCCCCGCGGGAAATCTCCGCGCAACGCCAGGCTATCCAGTAATTCAATACCAGGCTGCAAAACGGTACCGCCTCGCCCTTGCAGCGTAAAATGGTGAAGAAGTTGTTCCGGCTGAACCCACCCGCGATCGTAAGCTTTTGCGTCACAACAAATAAAGCGCACGGCAAACACCTCGCGCGCCAGTGAATAACTGGCGATGGCGCCAAGCGCCTTGCCCAGCAACTGAGGATCCATTGATCCGGACGTATCCAGAACGACGCCAAAAACGCGCGAATGTCTTTCTTCTTCTGTCGGGGGCTGAATGGCCGGCCGGGGAATATGCGGTGTCGCACTCTGGCGGCGAGACGGACGCGCCCAGGTACGACGTCGCTCAGGTGGCGGGAAATGCTCATCGAACCACTCAGCCAGGGCGACATCCCACGGTACAGGTGGCTGCGCCAGGCTGCGAATTTCTTCAATCAATCCGGCAGGCAACGTCCCCCGGCTCTGCCCATACAGACAACGTTCCATTCCCTGATACAAGGCCCGACGACAGTAGGCCTCGGCATTCATAAATCGCGGATCGCCACCCTCACCCAGGATATCGCCCCCCGCCCTGCCTCTCAGGGTGATAAGCTTGCGTGATCGGCGCATATCCATGGCGAGCGAATCATAAATTTCTTCTGCCGACATTCCCCTGAACTGAGCGTCATAGAGCAATCCCAGTTCCGGCGGCGCCCCCACCTGCATCTCAATAAGCCAGTCGTTGATGATAAAATCGCAGGCCACGTTCCACAGTTCCGCATCGCGTCCGCGGCGACGGGAGGCATGGTTTAATCCGGCATGTAACAACTCGTGGGCAAAAACAAATAGCATCTCCGCCTGGGTTAAGCGGGCCGTCGGGTTGATCCAGATTTTGCCAATCCCGACGTCAATCGCCGCCACGGCAATATCATACTGGCTGCATAACGTCGCATCTTCTTCAATGTCGAATCCTGCCGCCAGCGCACCCAGTAAAGGATAAAGGGTCATTATCTGTTGCCGGGCTTTCTGCGCTAACGTCAGCTTATATTTCTGCCCCTGCTGCGGCTGGTATCCCCCGACCTGTTCGAGTGCCTGGCTGACGCTATTGCTCAGGCCATCCGCCAGCAGTTCCTGCCAGTTAACGGCGTGATAGCGCGATGATTTTTCAACGTAGACAAAATGACGTTGCTCGCCGCAATAAATGCTCTGCCAGCGGGCAAGGGATTCCGGAATGACCTCTTCCTGCAACTGGCGAAACAAAAGCTCAGCGTCGCTGTGGATCGCTTGCGGAAAAAGGTAAGACTGCAACTCTTCAGGCAACGGACCGATTTTTAACCCTTCGCAAAAATGCATCGCGGCTATCAGTACTGCCAGCTCCCAGGTTGTCGCAGGCGTCCGGGGCGTTATATAACCAAACCCCAGCGCCGTCAGCGCCTGGGCAACCATTCGTGCCCATTGTTCTGGCCGGGCATGACGCTTAGCATTGAGCCACAAATAGCCGTCATTGCTGATTGCCAGCCAGTTTTTCGCACTCACCTGCGCGTGAGTATGGTCAAAACGCACATAGATGTGGGCGAAAAGGGGGGAGAATAATGGATGCAATGCGATAATCTGCAATCCGGCCTGACAGGCATCCAGCGCAGGGTTGCGCTCCGCTTTGCGTTTCATTGTCCTTAATTCCTTACCGCCAGGCGCGGAAGATCGCGTGCAACCTCCAGTAAAAACCAGGCAGGAAGCTTTTTGCCCTGTTCGTCTTCACTCATGACAGATTGCGCAATTTCAACGCTAATTCGCGCCAGCGTTTTCAGGCAATCTTTCGCTCTTATGGCAAGTTGCCTGTGTTCATTACGCAATGTCTTGTCGGTTTCCGGCAGCTCTTTATAAAGATGCGTCCGGAAGGATTGCGCAAGGAAATAGAGAATGTCGCGATCGGCAGGATCGTCCGGCCAGTTCGCATCGCCTTTAAGGATGGAGGAAACGGTATGTTTTTGGCGAATCTGTTTGATAAAACCCTTAAAACTCGCCGCATGCGCGGGTGATAAAAGGCCATAAATCAGCGCTTCCAGCATCTCATCACTGATAGTCTCGCCAAACGATTTAAGGGCATCAGAAAGCATGTGCCAGCTGCGTGGCGTCGAAAAAGGTTCTTCATGCTTCGGTGGCTCATTCCAGAGTTGATCCGGACGTAGCTGAATGTACTCCACAACCCAGGGGTGAATAGAGGATTCATTGATAGCCCAGTGCAGCCACTGACGATGGTCGGTGCGCAGATGAATATGCACCATGCGGTTGATCAACGCCGAAGGCATCGGTTTCACGATGGCCGCATCCTTTGCACGGTTCCCGGCGCCAATGACGACTGTGCCTTCCGGCAGCCGATACTCGCCAATACGCTGTTCCAGAATTAACGAATAAAAGGCTTTCTGAATTTCATGGGAAGAGGCATTCAGCTCATCCAGGAATAAAACGAAGGGTTTATCACGAACGATATTTGCCGGAGGATAAAATCGCGAACATTGCCCGTCAATTTGTGGAATACCCAGCAGATCTTCTGGCGCAAGCTGGCTACCCAGTAGCGAGACGCACTCCATGCCGACTTCATCAGCAAAACGTCGCACCAGCGCGCTTTTACCAATCCCCGGCGCTCCCCATAAAAATACAGGGCGGGTAATGGCAACATTAAGGAGAAATTCAAAGGTCTGATCTGGCGTGAGTTGAATGGCTGAGAGCATGTAAAATTCCTTTTTCGTTATATTTTTTGCAACCTTTCAAAATAGTACAAAAGCCAAAACCCGTCACCTGAAATTTTCCCGTTTTTTTTAGCGCGTAAAAAAGCCACGCTGATTATTCATCGGCGCGGCTCATACAGCTATTCAGTTCAACACTTTTTCAGGCCAGGCTTTTCGCCATAACCCTATTCGGTCTCTTCGGCTTTTTCGACAGAGTTGCTGGCATTACGGCTCATCCACAGCGCCAGCGCTTTTAGCGAATCTTGCGTGAATTCATCACAGCGAGCGGTGATCTCTTCCGGCGTCATCCACCAGACCTCGCTCACTTCCTCTTCCTGCAGGGCAAATGGGCCGTGGGAAACGCAGCTAAACAACCCGCCCCAAACCCGGCAGTGTTCGTCTTCGAAATAAAATGTGCCATGTTCAGCAAACGGGACACCGGCAATACCAAGCTCTTCTTCGGCTTCACGGCGAGCGGAATCCAGCAGCACTTCGTCAGCCTGCACAACGCCGCCTGCTGTGGCGTCCAGCATACCCGGCATAAAATCTTTGGTTTCCGTACGGCGCTGAACCAGGATCTTACCCATACCATCATGGACGACGATATAGGTCGCGCGGTGACGCAAACATTGCGCGCGCATTTGCTCGCGACTCGCCTGGGCGATGACCTCGTTGTCTTCGCTGACAATATCCACCCACTCCGTGCCTGTAAAATGATTCGGTTCCACCATCAGAAATGTCTCGTCATTGCGCTCTTATGGCGCGTTTTAGTTGAAGGGTAACTTACGGATTAATCGCGACCTGTGCAATAAGCCGCTTATCATTCAGTGCCATTACGCGCAAAACACCCTCTTCCAGCATGCCGTAACTGGCGTCGAATCCCCCTTTGGGAATACTCACCGAGCCCGGATTAAAGTGAACAATGTCCCCCTGCCGCTGCGCCACCGGCAGATGTGTATGACCATAGACCAGCACATCGCCCTGCGCCAGCGGCGGTAGATTATCCGGCCCGAACAGGTGACCGTGGGTCAAAAATAGCCGCTGCGTGGGTAAGAGTACCTGCTGCCAGGGGGCCGTAATGGGGAAATTGAGCAGCATCTGATCGACTTCGCTGTCGCAGTTACCGCGTACGGCAATAATGCGCGATGCCTTTTCATTCAGCCGCTCCGCCACCTGCGCGGGCGCATACCCTTGCGGCAGGGCATTTCTTGGCCCGTGATTGAGTACATCGCCCAAAATCACTAACCACTGTGCCCCGCTTTCAGCAAACAGCGCCAGTACGCGTTCGGTGGCGGGCAGCGAGCCGTGAATGTCGGATGCGAACATCAGTTTCATCACTACACCTCAGATTAAAGAGAATGCCGTATCATACCGCAAGCGCGGCCAGGTCTCAGCCCGCACGCTTCGCCGACAGTGCGACATAGCGTTGTATCGAGGAACGCTGCCACTGGAAGGTAGCGTAATCCACCAGACGCTCCGGCACCTCATCACCATTCATCACCAGGCGATTAATCATCAGGGCCAGGTCGGCATCGGCGATACACCACTCGCCAAAAAGATTCTGTTTACCGTGCGCCAGCAGCTCCCCGGCAAGGGCAAAAAGTTTAGCGGCGCTCTGCTGGCCTGCGGCGCTGAGCGGCGCTTTCTTCGCCCCGGCGAAAATCACGTCGGTGCTGCGCTCTTCGCGAATCGACATGAGATCGCTGCGGATCCACGCCTGTACCTGACGGGCACGCGCGCGTTTTTGTAAATCGTGAGGATAGATACGTTCGTATTCCGGCGGCGCAAAGCGCTCTTCCAGATATTCGTCGATTGCCGAGGATTCGCTGAGCTCAAAACCGTCGATTTCCAGCACCGGTACGCGGCGAGTAAGGTGATAGCCAGTCCATCCCGTCTTCTGCTGTTCACCATGTTGCAGATCAATCGTTTTCAGGCTAAAGGGCAGCCCTTTTTCCTGGAGCGCTACATAAGCAGACATAACATAAGGGGAGAAAAAATCCGCATCTGACCACAACGTGATTGTCGACTCGCTCATAACATCCTCTCAACGATTAGGTTTCTCATCAAAATATAACGTCTTGTTAAGACTGTCACTTGATGAAAACTAACGTGCGATAAGTAACGCTTATACCCAATAAAACCGTTATTGCGATACGGGGAACAAATGATTGATCTCTTTTACGCTCCGACGCCAAATGGGCAAGAAATCACGCTGGATATTTATCCGGCGGTGAAATACGGGTGCGCGCGTATCGCGCCCGGCGCGGGAGCATACGCGCGCAGGCAAACGCACAGCAAATCTCAATGGCAGCAATATTTTCCTTGTGTATGATGAGATTGTTATTACTGAGGGAAGCCTGCAATGTCACAACCAGACGCCATTATTCGGATTAAAAATCTGCGCCTGCGCACATTTATCGGTATCAAAGAAGAAGAGGTCGCCAACCGTCAGGATATTATTATCAATGTCACTATTCATTATCCGGCCGATAAGGCCCGCGCCAGCGAAGATATCAATGACGCGCTAAACTACCGCACGATAACTAAAAGCATAATTCACCATGTCGAGAGTAACCGCTTCTCGTTACTGGAAAAATTAACTCAGGATGTGCTGAATATCGCACGCGAACATCACTGGGTCACTTATGCTGAGGTTGAGATCGATAAACTTCACGCATTGCGTTACGCCGACTCTGTGTCCATGACCATGAGCTGGCGTCGTCAAGCGTAGCCCTGGAGGTTGCATGAAGATTCTGATTACCGGTGGTACAGGCCTGATTGGTCGTTTTCTGATTCCTCGTTTACAAGAGCTGGACCATTCCATCACCGTGGTAACACGCGATCCCGCCAAAGCGCAGCAGACGCTTGGCGATACGGTTGCGCTGCTACCGGGTCTGGACGATCTCACTGATCTCAATGATTTCGGCGCCGTCATCAATCTGGCAGGCGAGCCGATTGCCGAAAAGCGCTGGACCGATGAGCAAAAACAGCGCCTGTGTGAAAGTCGCTGGAAAATAACCCAGAGGCTGGTCGACCTCATCTTAGCCAGCGCGAATCCGCCGGAAGTGTTTATCTCTGGCTCCGCCGTTGGCTATTACGGCGATACCGGGGATGTGGTCATCACGGAGGACGAGACGCCGCATAACGAATTTACTCACGAACTGTGCGCCCGTTGGGAGCAGATCGCCAGCGGCGCAGAAAGTGAACGCACCCGTGTCTGTTTACTGCGTACAGGCGTCGTCATTGCGCGTAAAGGCGGGGCGATTGCCAAACTGTTGCCGCTCTTTCGCGTCGGCCTTGGCGGCCCGGTCGGTACCGGGCACCAGTACATGTCCTGGATTCATATCGACGATATGGCCAATGGCATCATCTGGTTGCTCAATAACGACCTGCGCGGCCCGTTCAATATGGTCTCGCCCTACCCGGCACGTAACGAGCAGTTCGCTCACGCGCTCGGACATGCGTTGAACCGCCCGGCGGTTATGCACGCCCCGGCCGCCACCGTGCGCCTGATGATGGGTGAATCCTCGGTGCTGGTCCTTGGCGGCCAGCGCGCGCTGCCAAAGCGCCTTGAAGCCTCCGGATTTGCGTTTCGCTGGTTTGATTTAGAAGAAGCGCTCAAGGATGTGGTGACGCCCCCACCATTATAAGGTGTTTACCCGCGCCATTCCGGTGCTAAGCTAAAACGCTTTGCTTCCGGAATGGTGAACCCCTGCATGATATTGACCACTGCGCGCCTGACGCTCTCTGCGTTTACTGAGGCCGACTGGCCCTTTTTCCTCGCCCTACGCCAAAGTCCGGACATTATGCGCTTCATGGGCGCCATTGCCTGTGAAGAGGATATCCGCACCCTGTTTATAACTCGCCTGAACGAGAGCCACGCCCGGGTGATTCGCGACAAAAATAACGAACCACTGGGTGACATTGGGCTGAACATCAGCACGCAACATCCGCAGGAAGCCGATGTCGGCTACGCCATTGCCCCTTTCGCGCAAGGGAAAGGTTTCGCCAGTGAAGCGCTGAAAGCCATACGCGACTACGCCTTTACGCACACCCGCGTCACGGCGCTGAACGCCTGGGTACTGGCGGATAATCAGGGTTCGGTGCGGCTACTGGAAAAACTCGGGTTTACGCGTACCCAGGTGCTGGAAAAGGGTTATACGATTAACGGCGTGGATTATGACGACTGGGCTTATCGGCTGGAAAAAACGCGATAAGGCGCAGGAACACTGCGCCTTATGTCTGCTTACACGCTCTGTTCCACCTCTTCCGGGGAACGCCCCTGGCGTACACGTTTGGGCTGCGGCACTTTGATGATAAAGGTCAGCACGCCGGCGAAGATATACAGCCCGGTGTAGGCCCATACCACACCCACGATATCGAAAAACGGCAGTAATGCGGAGGCAATCGCCGGGGCGACAAAGTTGCTCATCCCGGCAGAGAGGTTGTAGATCGAGACTGCCGCGCCTTTGTGATGCGGTTCCAGTGTCGGGAAGACCGCTGTCATCGGTACGAAGGCCGCGACAAAAATCCCCAGCATGATTGCCGGAATTAGCGCCACCGCGAAGTTATGTCCGGCATACACCGGCAGGTAGTAAAACGTCAGGCTGGAGATAGCCATTCCCAGGCAGCCGAACCAGCGCACCTGGCGGATCCAGCCGATGTATTCCCCGGTGATCCCCCAGAAAATATTGGTGAAGATGGTGACGAAGAAGAACACCGCCCAGATTTGCAGCCATTCAGAGATGCTAAAGCCCAGTCGGTCCACAAACAGCAGTGGCATCACGATCGCAAAACCAAACAGCGACAGCGTGTTGATGATACGGATCAGACAGGCATAGAAAATGTCGCGGTTAGTAAACAGAATGGTACCTGCACGGGAAAGCTCGGTCATTTTGTCACGCAGCGGCAAATTCACCCGCGAGCGATCCACCGGCACATTGCGCAAGCTAAAGAAGGCCACCAGGCCACCGCAGCCGACCCAGACGATGGCGAACCACAGCGTTCCCGTTTCGCCAAACATCGGAATGGTCAGGCTTGGCAGATAGCTACCAACCACGCCGATCCCAATAGAGTACATGGCCCAGAACCAGCCCGTCGCCGCCGCCAGATTCGGGCGCGGCAGCACCTGGACCAGCATCAGCATGAAAGAGTAGATAAACATCGGATAGGCCAGACCGCGAATGCCATAGAACAGCAGCATCAGCGGGTAGTTACGCATTCCCAGCCCCATCGACATAAACAGCGCATGCATAATGACCCACAGGACACAGCCAATGGTCATGGCGCGCTGTGGGGTGATAAGCTCCGCCACCACGCCGGATGCCCACGCCGCCAGCGCTGCCGCCAGGCCGTAAATCGTAAAGACGACAGCCGACTGCGCGGGCGAGAAGCCCATATCGGTTATGTGTTTTGATAAGAAAGCCATTTCAAAGCCATCGCCAGCCATAAAAATCGCGATAGCCACAAATCCCCAGAGCAGTTTTTTCGGTAAGCCAAACCAGTATTCATTAGATTGCATAACAATCTTCCTTTATAAGCCGGGAGATGGGCCCCGGCGAGGGTACAGAGGCCGGGGCAGGAAATTTAAGGCAGTAGCGTGCGGGCAGCCTGCTGCTGCTGATAGAGCAGACGGAACAGCGCCAGCCGCTTAACCAGCCATTCGCCGCGTTCAGGCTGTGGCGTAAACCGGGCGACAACCGGGGGCTTGAGGCAGACCTTCGCCTCGTCGCCGCCATCCGCCAGCCAGGCCAGACGCGCAGCCCCCAGCGCCCCGGAAGAACTTGCAGGGTGCGTAACCATCGGAATGTTCAGCACATCGGCAATCAGTTGCGCCCACAGCGGGCTTCTCGCGCCACCGCCGGTCAGGCTGCACCGGGAAATCGGGGCGTTACCCAGCACGTTTAGTCCATCGGCCAGCCCAAAGGTCACCCCTTCAATCACCGCATACCCCAGCAGCGCGCGGCTGGTTTCATGGCGCAAATTGAAGAAGCTTCCCGCTGCCAGCGGATCGTTATGCGGCGTGCGTTCTCCCGACAGATAAGGCAGGAACACCGGCGCGCGTTTCAGTTCCTCATCGGTTAGTTGGGCAATCTCGTCCATTAACTGGCTTTCGGTGACCGAAAGCAGATTACAGATCCAGCGCAGACAACTGGCGGCACTCAGCATCACGCTCATCTGGTGCCAGCGGCCGGGAAGCGCATGGCAGAAAGCGTGCACGCCCGAGTTTGGGTCAGCGTGAAGCGCATCATTGACCACGAAAATCACCCCGGACGTCCCGAGAGAGATAAACGCATCACCCGGCGCCACCGCCCCGACGCCCACGGCGGACGTGGCGTTATCCCCCCCGCCCCCGGCGACCACCACCGAGGAGCTTAAGCCCCACTCGGTTGCCAGCGCGGCACGCAGCGTCCCGCTGGATTCGCTGCCTTCCACCAGTGATGGCATCTGGCTGCGATTGAGGTCAGTCATGGCAAGCAGTTCATCTGACCAGTCGCGTTTTGCCACATCCAGCCACAGGGTGCCTGCCGCATCGGAGGGATCGCTGACAAACTCACCGGTTAAACGCCAGCGCAGGTAATCTTTCGGCAACAGTACTTTTGCCACCTGGCTGAACACGTCCGGCTCATGACGGGCCACCCACACTAGTTTCGGTGCGGTAAACCCCGGCATGATCATGTTGCCGCTGATAGCCATCATTTCCGGATGATGCTCACTCAGCCATGCGCACTCGTCGGCGCTGCGGGTGTCATTCCACAGAATGCAGGGACGCAACACGTTGCCGTCATTATCAAGCAGTACCGCACCGTGCATCTGACCCGACAGACCGATGGCGCGAATGGCCGCCCACTGTTGCGGATGCTGCTGACGCAGTTCGGTAACCACGCGGCCACAGGCCTGCCACCAGGCTTGTGGGTCCTGCTCCGCCCAGTGCGGATGCGGACGTTGCACGGTCAGCGCCGCATGCGCCGAGGCGACAATCTCACCATCGCCGTCAATCAACAGCGCTTTTAATTCTGAGGTACCAATATCAATGCCCAGATACATAGCGCCCCCTTACACTGCCGCCAGTTGCAATTCAGGTTGTTTTATCCACTGCTCAAGCTCGGCGACGGTACGACGCAGCAGGGTTAAGAAATCGGCGGATTTCGCCAGGCCGGCAAACAGCGCGTCGTCTGCCGCCCACACCGCCAGCGGATCGGGGGCATTGAAAACGGCATGCACGGCATCGGGTTGCATCACGCCATCCTGATAGGTATAGGGCAGTGAACCGTTAGCCCAGCGTTTCAGGAACAGGAAGAACAGCGCAGGCAGCACGGCGGTCGCTGACGGGGTTTCGCCGCGTTTGTAGCATTCGACAAGCGTCGGGGTAACCATCCCCGGAATTTTGGATAGACCATCGGCGGCGACGCGCTGGTTAGTGTCTTTGATATACGGGTTGCTAAAGCGCGCCAGCACCACATCGCGATACGTCGCCAGATCCAGCGGGCTTGGCGTCAGCGAGGGAATGACATCACGCGAGACATATTCCCAGGCCATCTGGCGAATAGCGCTCTGGCGGGTACTCTCATCAATAAAGCTCAGACCAATCAGCGTCCCCGCCCACGCGATACAGCTATGGGTAGCGTTAAGAATGCGGATTTTCGCCTCTTCCCAGGGCAATACGGATTCAACCAGTTCCACTCCCACCTGTTCGAGCGCCGGGCGGCCATTGATAAAATCATCTTCAATCACCCACTGAATAAAGGATTCCCCCATCACCGGCACCGCATCTTTAATGCCGGTTGCTGCCAGTACGCGCTCGGCCACATCCGGCGTCGGGCGCGGGGTAATGCGGTCGACCATGGTATTGGGTGACGTGGTATTTTTTTCCACCCACTGATACAGATCGCTTTCGCCCTTCGCCTGCAAGAAAGAGAGAAAACCGTGGCGGAAGCGCTCGCCGTTATGCCGCAAGTTATCGCAGTTCAGCAAGGTAACAGGGTTGCCATGCTGTGCAATACGCTGCTTCAGGATGCGGGTCAGCGCGCCGTAAAGGGTGCGAATTCCGCCGTTCAGGTCGGCCTGAATATCGGCCTGTTGCTGATCCAGCTCATGCGCAGGTGTCAGATAGTAACCGCTTTCAGTAACCGTAAAGGCGATGACGCGCGTTTCAGCATCGGCCCCCTGCTTCACCAGCGCGCTAATTTCGCTATCCCAGGGCAATACTTTACGAATTGAGGTGATGGTTTCGTACTGCCGTTCACCCTCCGGCGACACGGTTTCCAGTACATATTCACCGTTTTGCGCGGCGAGATGGCCCAGCAGTACACTGGCGTCATCGCGAATATTTCCCAGCGCGATACTCCAGCGGTCATCCCCCTGCTCCATCAGTTTGTGCAGATACCACGCCTGATGAGCACGATGAAACGACCCGGCACCAATATGCATCCACACCGCTTTTTTCTCGGACATAATCATCACCTCAATTTGAGCATTTGACAGTTTTACGGGCTTATGCCCGTTTGTTGTATGTATGTTAGTAGTGAGAGGCGAAGGTTTTCTGCGATGAAACTCACGAAAACAACTTTTGCCCTTTAAACTGACATTTGCCCATTTTTGTGAATGCGACCATTGCGCGTACAATGGCGGCAGGAAATCAGGGGAATGTGTGATGAACAAAGAAGAGAAAAAACAGGAACTCGCCGCCCGTGCCGCATGGATGTATTACGTGGCGGGATTAACACAGCAGGATATTGCCTCGGCGCTGGGTCTGTCGCGCCAGGTAGCGCAACGGCTCATCTCCGCCGCCCGCGAAACCGGGATGGTCACCGTCAATATCAGCCATCCGGTCACCCGCTGTCTGAAACTGGCGCACGACCTGCAAGAAAAACATGCCCTCAACCTGTGCCGCGTGGTGCCCTCTGCCGGGCTCGAGGACGAGGCCATTCAGCAGATGCTGGCCGTGGAAGGGGCGCAAGTGATGGCGCAATTTATCTGCGAAGAGAAACCGCAGGTCTTTGGCGTCGGCTCCGGTAAAACGCTGCGCGCCGTGATTGACGCCCTGCCGTCGCTGGAGCGACCGCAGCATCAGTGCGTGTCCATGATCGGCGCCATCGCCCGGGATGACTCCGGTACCCGTTACGATGTACCGCTGAAAATGGCGGAAAAAATGCAGGGTAAGTATTTTTTCATTCCGGCTCCGCTCTATGCCGACAGCCCGGAAGATAAAAACAGCTGGTGCCAGCACCAAATTTATCAGCGTGTTGCCGCCAGAGCGCTTAATGCGGATGTCACCTTCCTTGGCATCGGCGAGGTCAAATTAGGTTGTCCGCTCAACACCGAGGGGTTTATTACCGACGCCCAGGTCAGGGATCTGGAGACGCAGCATGTCGCGGGTGAAATGCTTGGCCATTTCTTTAACCATCAGGGCGTACGCCTCGATTCTGAGCTGGATGCGATGCTGACCAGTGTGCCGCTCACCAGCCACACACAACGAAAAGTGGTCGGGTTTGCCGGAGGGGAACGTAAGCATGCCGCCATTCGCGCAGCCCTGGTCGGTGGCTGGGTCAATGGGCTGGTGACCGACGAAGATACCGCGCTGAAACTACTGGCGGAATAAGCGGCTACCGGCGAGCGCCGGTAGCCCGCAGATTACTTGAGCGAACCTTTGAGGAACTGCTGCAGACGTGGGCTTTTCGGGTTGCCGAACAGCTCATCCGGCGCGCCCTCTTCTTCAATTTTGCCCTGATGCAGGAAAATCACATGGGTAGAGACATGGCGGGCAAAGCCCATTTCATGCGTCACCACCACCATGGTTTTCCCCTCTTCCGCCAGTTGTTGCATGATGCGCAGCACTTCGCCCACCAGCTCCGGATCCAGCGCGGAAGTGGGTTCGTCAAACAGCAACACTTCCGGTTCCATGGCCAGCGCACGTGCAATAGAGACGCGCTGCTGCTGACCGCCAGAGAGATGCACCGGGTATTTCGCCTGCTGAATACCATCAATGCCCACTTTCGCCAGGTATTTCACCGCACGCTCGCGGGCCTCTTGTTTGCTCAAACCCAGCACCTGAATTGGCGCTTCCATGACGTTTTCCAGCACCGTCATGTGGCTCCACAGGTTGAAATGCTGAAATACCATCGTCAGGCGAGTACGCAACAAACGCAGTTGCTGCTTATCGGCTACGCGTAACTGACCGTCTTTATCGCGCACCAGATTGATGTTCTCGCCATTGACGATGATCGTCCCTTCACTTGGCTTCTCAAGGAAGTTTATGCAGCGCAGAAAGGTACTTTTACCGGAACCTGACGAGCCAATAATGCTGATCACATCCCCGGCATTAGCCTGCAGCGACACCCCTTTCAGCACCTCATGTTCGCCGTAGCGTTTATGCAAATCGATAACGTTTAATTTATTGTCAGACATGATGTTCTCAGTGCGTCGAAGAAGGTTTTATATGCTGCAGCCAGCGTTTTTCCGCCTTGCGGAACAGGCTAATCAGCGCATAAGAGATGATCAAATACAGTACTGCCGCAATACCAAACGCGGTGAACGGCTGGTAAGTCGCGGAGTTAATATCACGGGCGATTTTGAGCAGATCCGGCACCGTCGCGGTAAAAGCCAGCGCGGTCGAGTGGAGCATCAAGATCACTTCGTTGCTGTAGGCCGGCAGCGCAATGCGCAGCGCCGAGGGCAGAATAATACAGCGATACATTTTCACCGACGAGAAACCATAGGCGCGGGCGGCTTCAATTTCCCCGGCCGGTACCGAACGGATCGCGCCGGCGAAAATCTCCGTAGTGTAAGCACAGGTATTCAGGGTTAATGCCAGCACCGTACAATTAAGACCACTGCGGAAAAACGCATTCAGCAGCTCCGTTCCCTTCACAATTTCCAGCGTGTACATACCTGAGTAAAACACCAGCAACTGCACATACAGCGGCGTACCGCGAAAAATGTAGGTGAACAGCCAGATGGGAAATTGAATATATTTGTTGCTGGAAACGCGACCAATGGCCATAAACACCGCCATTATTCCGCCCATCACTACCGAGGAAATCAACAGCCACAGGGTAATAGCCACCCCGGTAAAGCGGTAACCATCGGTCCACAGCAGCGATTTCCAGTACTCCTGAATAATCTCGATCACAGGTCAGCCCTCTTCACACCTACGGAGTAGCGACGTTCGAGAAGAAGCAGTACGCCATTAGAAACGGTGGTAAATACCAGATAAATCAAGCCGCACACGACGGCAAAGTAGAACGGCTCCCAGGTACTTTTCCCGGCGAGCTGCGTGGCTTTCACCACATCTTCGAGTCCCAATAACGACACTAACGCCGTCGCTTTGAGAATAACCTGCCAGTTGTTGCCAATCCCCGGCAAGGCAAAGCGCATCATGGCCGGAAACAAAATACGGCGGAAGGTCTGTGAGTTGGTGAAACCAAACGCGGTGGCAGCCTCGATATGCCCTTTCGGCACCGCCATATAAGCGCCGCGGAAGGTTTCGGTGAAATAGGCACCATAAATAAACCCCAGGGTGATAATGCCCGCCACCATCGGATCAATATCGAGTTGCTCCATACCCATCGCATCGGTCAGCGTGTTGAGGGCTATTTGTAATCCGTAAAAAATCAGCAGCATCAGCACCAGATCGGGCACGCCGCGAATCAATGTGGTGTAGCCTTCAAAAACCAGCGCTAACGGACGGTTTTTAGAGAGCTTTGCGCCCGCACCGGCCAGGCCAATCAGTACCGCCAGCACCACGGAACTGATAGCCAGTTCCAGCGTGACAAGGGCACCATGAAAGATAACTTGAGAAAAACCATACAGCATGCAGCCTGTCCTGTCGTATTCGTGTCTGCCGCGTCTCTTCCCCTTCCGGGCGGAAGGGGTCGCACGTTAAACACGCGTGGAATTAACCACCATAAACATCAAAATCAAAATACTTTTTCGCCAGTTTTTCGTAAGTTCCGTCTGCACGCATTTCCGCGAACGCTTTATTCAGCGCTTCACGCAGTTCGTTATCGTCTTTACGAATACCCATACCGGTGCCGACGCCAAACAGCTTCTCGTCTTTAATGGACGGACCGCCAAATTTGTAGTCTTTACCCATCGCCGTTTTCAGGAAACCTTCGCTGGCGGCCACTTCATCCTGAAACGCAGCGTCAATACGGCCTGCGGTCAGATCAGAATAGATATTGTCCTGCCCCTGGTAGGAGACGATTTCAACACCCTGAGGTGCCCAGTGAACGTTACCGTATGTTTCCTGCGTGGTGCCCTGCAATACGCCAATGCGTTTGCCTTTCAGCTTCGCGAGATCCGGAACGATGTCGGAGTCTTTCGCCACGACCAGACGAGAATCCGCAGCATACAGTTTGTCGGTGAACGAAATTTCCTGTTGGCGTTTTTCAGTAATTGAGAGTGATGACATGATGGCGTCGATTTTTTTCGCTTTAAGCGAAGGAATCAGCGCGTCCAGTGGGTTTTCAATAAACACACACTGGGTTTTGATACGCGTGCACAGCTCTTTCGCCAGATCGATATCAAAACCAACCAATTCACCCTGCGAATTTTTCGATTCGAAAGGAGCATAAGTTGGGTCAGTGCCGATGCGGAGTTTTTGCGGGATTGCTGCGAATGCGCCTGAAACGCTGGAGATAGCGAGCACCAGAGAAAGTGATAACACCAGTTTTTTCATAATTATCCTCAACAGACTGTCTTTCCTAAGGGATTTATTAGAAGAATACGGTGTCGCTATCGTGCCATCATATGGCACGGCAAGGCAAAGCATTCTGCCCGCCCGGCGGCTTTTTTTGCATGGTTTTTGCTTAACTATGCATCATTGCGCCATTTCGGTGCGTCAACCGCACCACTTTGAAACATCACGCGTATTTATGCACCATCCTGGCAAGCCAAAATGGCGCATCATTTATCCCAAAAAACAGGCTGCTTTACTCGCCGTAGACGTTAAAGTCGAAATATTTCTTCGCGAGCTTATCGTAGGTACCGTCTTTACGCATTTCAGCGAAGGCTTTGTCGAAGGCCGCTTTCAGCTCGGTGTCATCTTTACGCAGACCGATACCCGTACCGTCGCCAAAGTATTTTTTATCTTTAACGGACGGACCGGCGAACGCAAAATCTTTCCCGGCAGGCTGTTTCAGGAAGCCTTCGCTGGCAGCCACTTCGTCCTGGAATGCAGCGTCCAGACGGCCTGCGGCGAGATCAGAGTAAATCAGATCCTGGTTCTGGTAGGCCACCACGTCGATACCTTTAGTGCGCCAGTTGTCGTTCGCATAACCTTCTTGCGTAGACCCCTGCAATACCCCTACGTGTTTGCCTTTCAGAGAGTCCAGCGTCGGCACGATCGGCGAGCCTTTTTTGGCAATCAGACGGGAATCAGCAGCGTAGAGTTTGTCGGAGAAGGCAATCTCCTGCTGACGTTTTTCGGTAATCGAGAGGGAGGAGATAATCGCGTCAATTTTCTTCGCTTTCAGGGACGGGATAAGCGCGTCAAAATCGCTGCCAACCCAGGTACATTTGACCTTGATGCGGGTACACATCTCATTACCGAGATCGATGTCAAAACCGACAAAATTCCCTTTCGCATCTTTAGAAGAGAAAGGTGCGTATGTCGCATCCGTACCAATGCGTACAGTCTGGGGAAGCGCTGCGTAAACACTGGATGCCGCGGACAGGCCCAGCAGTAAAGACAGAGCAATAACCGTCTTCTTCATACATTACCCTCAAGTATTCTGATTTTATTTTGTGCTGCGTTGTGTTGTGTGTTGCTGCGAGTTTACTTGCACGTCTTATGCCAGATTTTTAGCGCTGAAAAACAACAGCGTTAAATTTGTTAATAAAACGTTGCAAATTACCCTTAATGGTGAAAGATAGCAGGTCTGCCGAACGAACCGGAGTGTTAACAGGGGGAAAAAAGGAATTAAATGTTGAGGATATGATCACGATTGCAAAAACGCCCTAAAAAAGGGCATCGGGCAATAATGCGCACTATCTGGAGGCATTTCCTCCCTGCCAGCGGATGAATAAATCTTCCGGCAGAGTAATATCAAACTGATCCAGGACGCGATTCACGGTCTGGTTAATGATGTCATCCAGCGATTTCGGCGCATGATAAAACGCAGGTACCGGCGGCATGATAACGGCGCCCAGTTCCGCCGCTTGCGTCATCAAACGCAGATGGCCTAAATGCAGCGGCGTTTCACGCACGCACAGCACCAGCGGGCGACGCTCTTTTAACACCACATCCGCCGCACGCGTCAGCAGGCCGTCGGTATAGCTGTGGACAATGCCAGAGAGCGTTTTTATCGAGCAGGGCAACACCACCATGCCCGCGGTCTTAAAGGAGCCGGAAGAGATGTTGGCGGCGATATCGCGGGCATCGTGCACGACATCCGCCATAGCCTGAACATCACGCAGGGAAAAATCGGTTTCGAGGGAGAGGGTCTGACGCGCAGCCGGGCTCATCACCAGATGGGTTTCAATGTCTGCCACGTCGCGTAATATCTGCAACAAGCGCACGCCGTAAATCGCACCGCTGGCCCCTGAGATCCCCACAATGAGTCGTTTCATATCCGTCGCCTTTATCTACACTGAGGCAGACTTTGCCGCATTATGTCAGCAGTTGCAACTGATGAGCGCCCCCTCCGGACGGAGAGGGCGAAACGGGTCGATTACCCTTCGTTGTGCATCTCTAAGTTTTCCACTTCGTTCTGACGCTGTACCGCTTTGGCATCATCATTACGCAGGGAATCGAGATAATCGAGGTACTGCTGGTTAACGTCTTTGGTGACGTACACGCCGTTAAATACCGAGCATTCGAACTGCTGGATATCCGGGTTTTCCGCGCGTACGGCGTCGATCAGATCACTCAGATCCTGGAAAATCAGGCCATCAGCGCCGATGATCTGGCGAATCTCATCCACTTCACGACCATGCGCAATCAGTTCGTTTGCAGTCGGCATATCGATGCCGTACACGTTCGGGAAACGAATTTCCGGCGCCGCAGAGGCGAGGTACACTTTCTTCGCTCCGGCTTCACGCGCCATCTCAATAATCTGCTCAGAGGTGGTACCACGCACAATGGAATCATCTACCAGCAGGACGTTTTTGTCGCGGAATTCAGCGCGGTTCGCGTTCAGCTTACGGCGGACAGATTTACGACGCAGTTGCTGACCCGGCATGATAAAGGTGCGGCCAACGTAGCGGTTTTTCACAAAACCCTGACGGTACGGCTTACCCAGAATACGGGCGATTTCCAGCGCGATATCGCAGGAGGTTTCCGGGATGGGAATGACCACGTCGATATCCAGATCTTCCCATTCACGCGCAATCTTCTCGCCAAGCTTCGTGCCCATATTGACACGCGCGCTGTAGACGGAGATTTTGTCGATGAAGGAGTCCGGACGCGCAAAATAGACGTATTCGAACAGGCACGGGTTGCTGACCGGATTATCCGCGCACTGGCGGGTAAACAGCTGGCCTTTTTCGGTGATGTAGACAGCTTCGCCCGGCGCGATATCACGCAGGAATTCAAAGCCCAGCGTATCGAGAGCCACGCTTTCAGACGCGACCATGAACTCGGTGCGGCCATCGCCAATATCGCGTTTGCCCAGTACCAGGGGACGAATACCGTTCGGGTCGCGGAAAGCAACCATACCGTGGCCGATGATCATCGCAACACAGGCGTACGCGCCACGAATCTGGCGGTTGGTCGCGGCGACAGCGGCGAAAATGTTATCTGCTTCCAGCGGGTAATGGCGGAAGTTATCCAGCTCGCTGGCGAAAATGTTCAGCAGGATTTCTGAATCAGACGTGGTGTTGATGTGGCGGCGTTTTTCTTCAAACAGCTTTTTACGCAGCTCGTGGGCATTGGTCAGGTTGCCGTTATGGGCAAGTGTGATGCCGTAAGGGGAGTTAACGTAAAAAGGCTGAGCCTCGGAGGCGCTGGAACTGCCAGCGGTTGGGTAACGCACATGGCCAATACCCATGTTGCCCTGAAGACGCTGCATATGGCGGGCTTCGAAAACATCGTTGACCAGACCATTTGCTTTGCGCAGACGGAAACAATTATTTGCATCGATCGTGATGATGCCAGCGGCATCCTGACCACGGTGCTGAAGCACCGATAACGCGTCATAAATCGACTGGTTGACCGGCATAACACCGGCGATACCGACAATACCGCACATACGTCTTTTCCTCGTTAAGCCACATCTCAGAGCGATTACGCCCTGGGCAAGAAACTTGACGAACTTTGCAGATAGTCAAAGAACCATCTGATGATGAAACTGAATTGCGGGATAAGCTGCGACTTCTGCCAGTCTTCGCTTTTTGACAGGCCCGTAAAGGTATCGAGAAAGAACAGAATGGCGGCGACGATTAGCACCCCGCGTAGCGCGCCAAAACAGATCCCCAACACCCTGTCTGTACCCGACAGGCCGGTTTTCTCCACAAGTTGACTTATCACGTAATTGACGATAGCGCCAACAATCAGCGTCGCGATGAACAGGATGGCGATGGAGATCCCATTGCGCACCAGTTCGTCTTCAAAGCCCGTAAACCAGACTGACAGGTAAGTGTAGTAATGACTGGCAACAAAGAAAGCACAACCCCATGTCACCAGTGATAACGCTTCACGAACAAAGCCGCGGATGAGGCTAACCAGACAGGAAAAACCAATCACCGCGATGATGGCGTAATCAATCCAGACCATATGTGTCCCACGATTTACGCCCTGTCGTCCAGTTCGGGGCGCATTCTAACAGAAAAAGAAAACGTTTGCGTAGGGATTTCCTTCCCGCGCGTAAATAAAAATGGCGCTGAAAAAATATTCAACGCCATCGAATCTTTAGCCTCTTCGGGCGTGTTTTATTGGTGTCAAAAACCCAGTCTCCCTTCCCTCCGGGCCTCTCCCAGAAAGAGTGAGAAGATCGATCCAACGCCGTTTTTCACCCTCTCCCGTTGGGGAGAGGGACAAAGTGAGGGGGTACAAAACGCACACTAGTTCGCGCTATAACCCATTACCACGCCGCTCAAACCTGACAGCTGTTTAAGCTCCTCAAGCGATCCCTTAAGTTTATCTTTCGATGCGTCCGGGCCCACCAGGATGCGTGTGATTTTACCCTGTACTGGCGTAGTTGGCGCGGTATAAACGCGATAACCTGCGCCGCGCAGTTTACCGACAATCTCATTAACTTTATCGGCGTTCTTAAGCGCACCCAGTTGCACTACCCAGGCTTTCCCCACTGGCGCCGATTTATCCGCAGTGGGCGCCTGATCCGCAGGCGGGGTTGCCGCTACCTGCTCTGCGGGTCTCTGTGGCTGTGGCTTCGGCTTCTCAGCCGGTTTTGGCTGTTCAGCCTGCTTCGGCGCGGCGGGTTGCGTCGTGACATCCGGCGTCGTCGCCCCACTCACAGCACGACGAGAGGCATCCAGCGACGGCGCTGCCGCATCGCCAGCCTGCACCTCTTCTGCCGCCCCTTCCGGCGGCTGAGCCGGGAGCGCCTGCGTGGCCGCAGGCATCATATCCGGTTCATCGCGATCCCCGGGTTTGGGTACCAGAGGAATGGCGGCGAACTCATCCTGATAATGCTTTTTTTGCCCGTCCAGCAGCCCGGGAAGAATAATTACCCCGAGCGCAACCAGCACAATGGTTCCCATCAAACGGTTCTGAAACTTACTTGCCACCGGTTCTCCCCGCTTCCATCGCTTCCATGACATGTGCCACCGTATGGAATGAACCACACACCAGCACGGTATCTTCTGCTGTGGCCTCCGCCATCGCTGCCTGCCAGGCCTGCGCAACGTGTTGATACGCTTTCCCTTGCGGTAAGTGCGCCATCAATTGTTCTGCCGTCGCACCGCGTGGCCCCTCCAGAGGGGCACAATACCAGCTATCGACCACAGGCTCCAGACAGGCGAGCGTTCCGGCGATGTCTTTATCATGCAGCATGCCGATGACCGCCAGCACGCGGCCTCGCCCGGGCTCTGCCGATAGCCGCCCGGCAAGGTAAGCCGCCGCATGAGGATTATGCGCCACATCCAGAATAAGACGCGGGTTATGACGCACAATCTGGAAGCGACCAGGCAAAATCGCAGAGGCGATACCGTCACGGATAGCCTGCTCGCTCACCGCCAGCCCGCTTGCCCGCAGTGCCGCAAGCGCGGTCGCCGCATTGGGCTGCGGTACCTGCGGCAGCGGTAAACCTGTCAGCTCGCCCTGACCGTCGCGAAAACGCCACTGCCCCTGCTGTACTTCATACTGCCAGTCCACGCCACGGCGCATCAGCAGAGCGCCTTTTTCCGCGGCGACTTCGCCAATGGTGTACGGCATATCGCTTTCGCCCACCACCGCCGGTTTACCGCCACGGAAGACGCCCGCTTTTTCGCGACCGATACTTTCTCTGTCTGGCCCCAGCCAGTCGGTATGATCGAGTGCAATACTGGTCACGACGGCGACATCCGCATCAACCATATTGGTGGCGTCAAGACGCCCGCCCAGTCCCACTTCGAGGATAACGACGTCCAGCTTCGCCTGTTTAAACAACCACAGCGCCGACAGCGTACCGTACTCAAAATAGGTTAATGAGGTTTCACCGCGCACGGCTTCAATTTCGGCAAAAGAACGCGTGTGGTCGAGCTCAGCCAGCTCCTCGCCCTGTACGCGAACGCGCTCGGTATAGCGGATAAGATGCGGCGAACTGTAGACACCCACCCGATAACCGGCCGCCAGAAGAATGGATTCAAGGGTACGACACGTCGTGCCTTTGCCATTGGTTCCCGCGACGGTAAAGACAAACGGTGCCGGTCGCAGAACATCAAGACGCGCGGCAACCTGGCTTACGCGCTCAAGTCCCAGGTCAATGGTTTTGCTGTGCAGGTTTTCCAGATAAGAAAGCCACGCGGCCAGGGGCGACGTGGCTTGCAAAATGCGTTTATTTTCCATGATGCCCGTAGGATGTTTGACGATGTAAAAAGCAAAAGGGCAGCGCCGTGATGGCCCTGCCCTTCGGTATTATCAGGCCTCGGCTTCCTGATCGGGCACCGGGGGCACCACCACGCTTTCACGCGGCGCATCCGGGTTCGGTGCTGGCTGATTGGTCAGCTTCGCCAGAATGCTCGCCAGTTTCAGGCGCATTTCCGGACGACGAACGATCATATCGATCGCCCCTTTTTCAATCAGGAATTCACTGCGCTGGAATCCCGGCGGCAGTTTTTCACGCACGGTCTGTTCAATCACACGCGGACCGGCAAAACCAATAAGCGCTTTCGGCTCGGCAATATTCAGATCGCCCAGCATCGCGAAACTGGCGGAAACGCCGCCCATGGTTGGGTCAGTCAGTACGGAAATGTAGGGCAGGCCGCGCTCTTGCATCTTCGCCAGCGCTGCGGAGGTTTTCGCCATCTGCATCAGCGACATCAGCGCTTCCTGCATACGTGCGCCACCCGAGGCGGAGAAACAGATCAGCGGGCAGTTATCTTCCAGCGCCTGCTCAACGGCACGAACAAAACGCGCGCCCACTACAGAGCCCATGGAGCCGCCCATAAAGGCGAATTCGAACGCTGCCGCGACAACTGGCATGCCATGCAGCGTACCTTTCATTACCACCAGCGCGTCTTTTTCGCCGGTCTCTTTCTGTGCCGTCGCCAGACGGTCTTTATATTTTTTGGAGTCACGGAACTTGAGCACGTCTTTCGGCTCAAGTTCGCTACCCAGTTCCACCATTGAACCTTCGTCCAGCAATGTATGCAGACGGTTACGCGCAGTCATGCGCATATGGTGGTCACACTTCGGGCAGACCTCAAGGTTACGCTCCAGCTCGGCACGATACAGTACCTGGCCGCAGCTATCGCATTTCGTCCACACACCCTCAGGGATGCTCGCCTTGCGGGTGGGGGTAATATTGCTTTTGATTCGTTCAATCCAGCTCATTGATAACCTTTATACATGAACCTGGTAGCCCATAAATGGGGCACATTAAAACATAACAGTTCGCAACTTGGGATAAAAAAGTGGTCGAACCGCCATAGACATCTTATTTTGCCTGTCGCGCTGCCGCTCGACGGTGGCGAATGATCTCAATCACACCAGGAAGTATAGACACCACGATAATCGCGACAATCAGTAACTTAAGATTTTCCTGCACCATCGGCAACGTGCCGAAGAAGTAGCCAGCATAAGTAAACAGCAGCACCCATAACAGCGCCCCGATCACGTTGAACGCCGCGAAATGGCGATAGGACATATGTCCCATCCCGGCAACGAAGGGCGCAAACGTGCGAACAATGGGGATAAAGCGGGCAAGGATAATGGTTTTGCCGCCGTGTTTCTCATAAAACTGATGGGTTTTATCAAGATAGCTGCGACGGAACACTTTCGAGTTCGGGTTGCTAAAGAGCTTATCGCCGAACAAGCGCCCTATCGTGTAATTCACCGCATCGCCAAGAATGGCCGCAACAAGCATCAGCATCACCATCACGTGAACATTGATGTCGTTCGTTGGCAGTGAAGCCAGCGCGCCTGCGACGAACAGCAGCGAATCCCCCGGTAAAAACGGCGTGACCACCAGACCGGTTTCGCAGAACAAAATCAGAAACAGGATCGCGTAAACCCAGATACCGTATTGCGCGACCAGTTCCGCCAGATGAACATCAATGTGCAGAATGAAATCAATAAGAAAGCGAATTACGTCCATATTGTCTATGCCCTGGTTGATTGCGACTAGTCCGCGAGAAACAGCGGACCCATTGGCGCGCGTGGTAAGTTGAAACGGTCCGGATAATCCACCGACACCAGATACAACCCTTCCGCTCTCGCCGTTGCTGCCGCCAGCGTTCTGTCCTTAGCCGCCAGTAGCTCTGCTATCCAGCTCTCCGGCTGGTTGTTGGCACCCACTTCCATCAGGCTACCGACAATATTTCTCACCATATGATGTACAAAGGCATTCGCTTTGATATCCACCACCACATACGCACCGTAACGCTGAACGTTAATGTGCATCATGTTGCGCCACGGCGTGCGCGACTGGCACTGTACCGCGCGAAACGAGGTAAAATCATTTTCACCCAGCAGGCACTGCGCCGCACGCTGCATACGCTGTGCATCAAGGGGCAAATGGTAATGCGTAACCCCCTGGTTCAGTACCGCCGGACGTAAACGATGATTGTAGATAACATAGCGATAACGACGTGCCGTCGCGCTAAATCGCGCGTGGAAATCGTCGGGCACATCTTTCACCCAACGTACCGCGATGTCTCCAGGTAAATTCGCATTTACGCCCAGTGTCCAGGCCGCGTCTTTACGTACCGCGCGGGTCTCAAAATGGACCACCTGCCCTGTGGCGTGCACCCCTGCGTCGGTACGCCCGGCACAAAAAACCGTCACCGGCTCATTGGCGACCTGCGACAACGCTTTTTCCAGCTTTTCCTGCACGCTGCGTACTTCTTGCTGACGCTGCCAGCCGTAATACTTACTGCCGTCGTACTCAATGCCGAGGGCAATTTTCAGCAGCGGTTGTTCCACTACGTCTGACATTAGTACAGATACTCCTGTACCAGTTTCTCAGCGATCTTCACCGCCATCAGCGCCCCACCAAAACGTACGTTATCTGCCACCGACCAGAACTGAATCTGTTCAGGCAGGCCATAATCGTTACGTACGCAACTGACGGAAAGATGCGCGCTACCGGAAGCATCGCCAACCTGGGTTGGGAAATCATTCTCTTCGGACAACACAATGTCTTCGCCGCGGGCAAACGCATCACGGGCCTCTTCTGCCGCCAGCGGACGTAGCGCTTCGAAGCTGACCATCTGCGCGTGACCATAAAATACCGGCGCGCGGACGCAGTTTGCGGAGATCATCAGCCCGTCGTCCTGCAGAATTTTACGTACCTGATCGACCAGTCGACGCTCTTCCGGAACGGCACCTTCACGGTCCGGCAGAATCGGCAGCATGTTGAATGCCAGCTGACGGCCAAAGAAGTCGTCTTCATCAATAGGTATGCCGTTAAGCAATTTCGCGCTCTGTCCGGCAAGGGCATCCACCGCCTGTTTACCCTGCGCCGACGCGGAGAGCAGGCTGGTCACGCCAATACGTGACAGGCCGCCTTCGTCGATCAGCGGTTTCAGCGCGGTCAGCAACTGGCTGGTCAGGCTATCCGGCACGGCAATCACATTTCGGTTGCGGTAATCCGCCAGTACAAACGGGTTCACCTCCGGCACAACCAGCGGCACATCCGGCTCCAGCGCGAACAGACCGCTGGAGTCAATCACCAGGCAACCGGCGTTGGTGGCTTCTTCAATATTCTCGGCAGATGCCTGGGCACCGGCGACAAAAAATGCCAGTTGCGCCTGCGTCCAGTCAAATTCAGCAACGTCCTGAACGCGTACGGTTTTTCCGCCAAAACGCAGCGTCTCACCGGCGCTTTCATGACGCGCCAGCGCATACAAATCGCCCACCGGGAACTCACGCTCCGCAAGCGTTTCGAGTAAGGCTTCTCCGACAGCGCCCGTCGCGCCCAGTACGGCAATATTCCAGCCTTCAGACATGGTGATTTACTCCAGAAAAAAGCGTACCCGCCGGATTATCCGGCAGGTAGCATTAAGATGACATTAACGAATTGGGTGATGGACAGCGTTGAAACCCAGCTTTTGCAGCAATGTAGCCGCCTGGTCGTCATCACACTGCACATACAGCGATGACCATTCCCGACGCTCAAGATAATTTTTACGCAGCTTATCGAACTCACCCGGGATGCCCGCCACTTTTCGCAGCAGCGCATCGTCGCGGCGCACATCATACACCAAATGAATGAGTCTTTTCAGGATCGACTGATCGAGCGGACCGTGAAGGGTAATGCGACCGAACTCCGGCGCAGGCAGCAGCGTATCCAGCGCAACCTGCTGGCGCTTGCCGATAAAATCGCTAAACGCTTCGAACACCTGCGTGGTGCCGCGCGCTTTTCCTTCCAGCGTATACCCGGCGATATGCGCGGTACCAATATCCACTTTTGCCAGCAGCGCCACGTCGAGATCCGGCTCGGGTTCCCAGACATCGAGAATAACACTGAGCGACTGACCAGCCTCCAGACGGCGTAACAGGGCGGCGTTATCGACCACCGGGCCACGGCAGGCATTAATCAGAATAGCGCCAGGTTTCAGACGGCTAATGACCTCTTCGTCCGCCAGATGCCAGCTTTTATACGGCCCGTCTTTAAACAGCGGCGTGTGAAAGGTCAGCACATCGGCGTCGCGCACCAGCGCGTCGAGCGGCAGAAACTCGCCGTCATCGCCACGGTCGGCGCGCGGTGGATCGCACAGCAATGTTTTCACGCCCCACGCTTCAAGACGCGCCTGCAAACGACTCCCCACGTTACCTACCCCAACTATCCCGACGGTGCGATCGCGCAGATCGAAACCGTCTCGTTCTGCCAACAGCATCAGGGACGAGAAAACATATTCCACAACCGCAATGGCATTACACCCCGGCGCGGCAGAGAAACCGATCCCTGCCTGTTGCAACCATTGCTCGTCAACGTGATCGGTACCCGCCGTTGCCGTACCCACGAATTTAATCGGCGTACCGCTGAGCAGCGCTTCATTCACCTTCGTCACAGAACGCACCATCAGCGCGTCCGCATCAGCCAGTTCCGCTGCCGGAATAGGACGACCAGGCACAGCTTTTACCTCACCCAGACGACGGAACAAATCGCCGGCATAGGGCATATTTTCATCAACAAGGATTTTCACGTTACAGTACCGGTTAGAGAACGGGAGTTAAGCTGTTAAGTGTGCCATAATCTCGCAGCCAGGCATACCTGCAATGCCGCTACACCACGTGCGAGACCCAGAGGATTTCCATGATGCAACCCATTCAGGGCACGCCCGCGCGCCCTCCGGGGCAAGAGCCTACGCCCCCAACTTTGGCCGCCGGAGAGCAGCCGTTATCGACAATCCAGCGCACCGTGCTGGAGCGGTTGATTATTCGCCTGGTCGCGCTCACGCAACAGCAGAGCGCCGAAGTCTGGGCTGGGGTAAAACATGATTTGGGGTTAAAGAACGATGCGCCGCTGCTGTCACGCCATTTCCCGGCAGCGGAGCAGAATCTCAACCAGCGTCTGGATACCGCCACGCAGAATCACACCACCCGCCAGGTTATCTCGCAGCTGACTGAATTACTCGGCCAGGGGAACAACCGTCAGGCGGTTAGCGACTTTATTCGCCAACAGTTTGGTCAGACGGCGCTGAGCCAGCTTACGCCGGAGCAGCTTAAAACCGTGCTTACGCTACTGCAGAACAACCAGATTTCGGTACCTCAGCCCTTGCAACGTCCGGCGACAGACCGCCCTCTGTTGCCCGCTGAGCACAACTCGCTCAACCAGGCGGTGACCAAGCTGGCCGCGGCGACAGGCGAATCCGGTAAATTGATTTGGCAGTCGATGATGGAGTTATCTGGCGTGAAAACCGGTGAGCTCATCCCGGCAAAACATTTCACCCATTTAATGACCTGGCTGCAGGCGCGCCAGACATTAAGTACCCAGACGTCACCCACACTGCAAAGCGTACAAACCGCGCTTAAGCAGCCGCTGGATGAGGTGGAGTGGCAAACCATCACCGATTATGCCCGGCAGAACTGGCAGGCCACCCCGCAAATGGTGCTGACAACGGCGCAAGTGCAGGACATTCTCAATCAGGTTTTTTTACATCGCGCAGAACGGACATCGGGCGTACTGGAAGCACGAAATATTCAACCGATCTACAGCCCGCTCTTCGCCCCAATCATCGAAAGCGTCAAAAACCTCTCAACCCGGCCAGGTCTGTTTTTGGTCGCGTTGCTTATTGCCTTCGCCCTTATCTGGCTGGTTATCTAAAAGAATCCCCTCCGTCGGAGGGGATTTTCATTAAAGATTTTCACCGTTACTTTTAATGGTCTGCTGGTACCACCAGAACGACTTCTTACGGCTGCGTTCAAGCGTACCGTTTCCTTCGTTATCTTTATCGACATAGATAAAGCCGTAACGTTTTTTCATTTCGCCGGTTCCTGCGGAAACCAGATCAATACAGCCCCACGGGGTGTAGCCCATCAAATCCACACCATCTTCCACCACCGCCTTTTTCATTTCGCGCAGGTGGTTTTGCATATATTCAATGCGGTACTGATCGTTTACCGAACCGTCACTCTCTTTCTGATCGATAGCGCCGAAGCCGTTCTCGACGATAAACAGCGGCAGTTGATAAAGATCGTAGAAATAGTTCAGTGAATAACGCAGGCCCACCGGGTCGATTTGCCATCCCCAGTCCGATGCTTTCACATACGGGTTTTTCACCAGACTCTTCGTTTCGTCATAGTCCAGTTGTGGGTTATCCGCGGTGGCTTTGGTGGCGAACGACATGTAGTAGCTAAAACCGATATAGTCCACGCAGCCCCGTTTCAGGATCTGCAGGTCTTCAGCGGTAATATCGAGATTAAAGCCTTTACGGGCGAAATAATTAAGCAGATGACGCGGGTAATAACCGCGGACATGCACATCGGTAAACCAGTAGCGGCGGTGCATCGCCGAAACGGACATCATCATGTCGTCCGGGTTACAGGTAAGCGGGTAGACCGGGCACATGGCAATCATGCAGCCAATCTGGAAATCAGGGTTAATCGCATGCCCCGCTTCCACCGCCAGCGCACTGGCGACAAGCTCATAGTGCGCCGCCTGGTACATGACCGGCTCCCGATCCTCGCCTTCTTTGTATTTAAGACCGGAGTTGGTAAACGGGGCGAAATCTTCGTGGTAATTGGCCTGATTATTGATTTCGTTGAACGTCATCCAGTATTTCACTTTGCCTTTATAGCGAGTAAATACCGTTTTGGCGAAACGCACAAAAAAATCAATAAGCTTACGGTTACGCCAGCCACCATATTCAGTGACCAGGTAATAAGGCATTTCAAAATGCGAGAGCGTAATCACCGGTTCAATATTGTATTTCAGGCATTCATCGAAGAGATCGTCATAAAACTGCAGGCCGGCTTCGTTCGGTTCTAATTCATCGCCTTTCGGGAAAATACGTGTCCAGGCGATGGATGTACGAAAACATTTAAAACCCATTTCCGCAAAGAGTTTGATGTCCTCTTTATAGCGATGATAAAAGTCTATAGCATCGTGGTTTGGGTAATTTTTTCCCGGTAATACGCCATCGGTAATTTCGCGCGGAACGCCGTGCGCACCTGCGGTCATCACGTCAGCGACACTCACCCCTTTGCCGCCTTCCTGCCAGCCGCCTTCAAGTTGATGCGCCGCCACCGCGCCGCCCCACAGAAAATCTGCTTTAAACCCAGGCATACGTCTCTCCTTTCTCTAAAAAGTAGTAAAAGAATAACTTACGTACGAAGATAGCCTGACTATAGCAGCATTATAACTGTCTGAGAATGTTGCAAAAAATTATCTCAGCGGAATATGTTACACCAATAAAACAATATGTTTTTTCTGTGGCGTGGCGCGTATTTTTAATTATTTTCGAGCGACAAAAATAGCATTCAGAATTATGAGAAGGTGTGTTTTTTATTTCCGGCCCTCATTATGAGAGCCGGAACAGGCGGTTATTTTCGAAATGAAATCAGCGTCACCACAATGCCGCTGGCCGCCGCAATTGCCGCGGCCAGGAATACCGACGGATAGCCCAGCGAGGTCGCCAACAGCCCGGTAAGTGGCCCGGTGATACCATACGCAATGTCCTGAAATGCCGAATACCCTCCCAGCGCGGTACCCCGAACCTGCGGAGCAACGCGTTTTACCACTTCAACGCCCAGCGCCGGGAAAATCAACGAACAACCACAGCCGGTCAATGCCGCACCGGCCATTGCCAGCCAGGCGTCCGGCGCTTGCCAGAGCAGCAACAGACCCACCGTTTCCACCATCAACGAAACAATAGCCACCCGCACGCCGCCAAAGCGATCCGGCATCCAGCCAAACAGCAGACGCATCAGAACAAAGGCGCCGCCAAAGGCTGTCAGCGTAAAGCCAGCCATTTCCCAGCCATTGCTGGCAAAGTAGAGCGAAACGAAAGTACCGATAACCGCGAAACCTACCCCCTGGAGCGCGAGACCAAGGCCCGGCTGCCAGATTTGCCCGACCACGCTCCACAGCGAAGGACGTTCACCCGGATGAGCAGGCGTTTTTTGTACGCCACCATTAAATGCCCACGCCAGTAGCGGCAAGACCATGGTGATCGCCGCCAGGGTGGCAAAGCCAAAATGGCTATGAATGAGCAGGCCGAGCGGCGCCCCAACAGCCAGCGCGCCGTAAATGGCCATACCGTTCCACGACATCACTTTGCCTGAACGTTTAGGGCCAACCAGCCCCATCCCCCAGGCGAGCGTTCCGGTGAGTAACTGGCTTTCGCCAAAACCCAGCATTAAACGCCCGATAATCAACAAGCCAAATTTTGCCAGAGCGCTTATCGGTAGCCATGCCGCCAGCAACCAGGCGACGCCGGCGAGCGCGCAGGCAAACATCCCCTGCAACGCCGAGCGCTTTGCGCCAAACTGATCGGCCAGTCGCCCGGCATAACCCCGCGTCAGGACGGTAGCCAGAAACTGGATACCAACGGCGATGCCCACCATGGTGTTGCCGTAACCGAGTTCGTTATGCACAAAGAGCGGGATGACGGGCAACGGTAACCCGATGGTCATATAGGTAAGGAAAACGGCAACCACCAGTCGTAGTAGCGAACCGGTGCCGGATGAGGAAGAAAGTGTTTGAGTCTCTACAGACATGCATTACTCCGTACCGCAGAGTAAGGCGAGGAAAAAAAGCCACGCCCCCTCCACCTGATGTTCAGGATTAAGGTGCGTTGGATAACGTTAAACGCTTACGCATTATCAGGATGACAATGTTGCGCAGGAAGTTTGCCTGCCCGTGTCGCGGCTTGTCAATGCATAAAAAAAGGGAGCCCATCGGCTCCCTTTTTTATATTCAGACGATTACTTGAGCTTACGCATCACCAGCGTGGCGTTAGTACCGCCGAAACCGAAGCTGTTGGACATCACCGTGGTCAGCGTCGCGTCAGTCGGTTTTGTGACGATGTTTAGTCCAGCAGCCTGCTCATCCAACTCGTCGATATTGATGCTCGGCGCGATAAAGCCGTGTTCCAGCATCAGCAGAGAGTAGATAGCTTCCTGCACGCCAGCTGCACCCAGAGAGTGACCGGTCATGGCTTTGGTCGCAGAGATAGCCGGGCTGTTATCGCCGAACACTTCGCGAATCGCGCCCAGTTCTTTCACGTCGCCTACCGGAGTAGAGGTACCGTGAGAGTTCAGGTAGTCGATTGGGGTATCAACATCGTGCATTGCCATCTTCATGCAGCGCACTGCGCCTTCACC
Organism: Phytobacter ursingii; assembly: GCA_901456055.1. Taxonomy (GTDB): domain Bacteria; phylum Pseudomonadota; class Gammaproteobacteria; order Enterobacterales; family Enterobacteriaceae; genus Phytobacter; species Phytobacter ursingii. The sequence goes on along the minus strand of CABDWT010000012.1, from coordinate 3,100 downwards.
TGACGGCGCGACCATGTCAGCGCCATCCGACGTTGCGCCGTAACCCACAATTTCAGCATAGATGTGCGCGCCACGAGCCAGCGCATGTTCCAGCTCTTCAACCACAACCATACCGCCGCCGCCTGCGATGATGAAGCCATCACGATGCGCGTCATAGGTACGGGACGCTTTTTCCGGGGTTTCATTGTATTTGGTCGACAGCGCGCCCATTGCGTCGAACTCACAGGCCATTTCCCAGCCCAGCTCTTCGCCGCCGCCAGCAAAGACGATATCCTGCTTGCCCAGCTGAATCTGCTCAACGGCGTTACCGATGCAGTGTGCGGAAGTGGCACAGGCAGAACTAATAGAGTAGTTCACACCGTGGATTTTAAACGGGGTGGCGAGGCATGCGGAAACCGCAGAACCCATTGCTTTGGTCACCACATACGGACCAACAGCTTTCAGGCCGCGCGGGCTGCGCATAGCATCCGCACCGAAGACCTGCGCTTTTGAAGAACCGCCGGAACCGGCAATCAGGCCGACGCGCGGGTTGTTCTGGTAAACGTCTGCGCTCAGACCAGCATCCGCAATCGCTTCTTGCATGGAGAGATAAGCATAGATAGAGGCATCGTTCATGAAACGAACCACTTTACGGTCAATCAAACCGGTCGTATCCAGTTTGACGTTACCCCATACGTGGCTGCGCATTCCGGAATCTTTGAATTCCTGAGAGAAAGTGATCCCTGAGCGTCCCTCACGCAGAGAGGCCAGGACTTCCTGCTGGTTATTACCGATGCTGGAAACGATGCCCAGGCCAGTAATCACTGCACGTTTCATTCAATACCCCTGTAAGTCGCACTAATTTAAGTTTTCGTGTCGCAAGATAGCGTACAGTTGTACGCCGAACAAGTCCGATCAGACAATTAATGGGTAAATTTGCGCCCTGAGACGCACATCGTTAAGATCGTGGCACAGCCTGTCCGCCGAGTAACTTACGTGAAACAAACCGCTATACAATCTGCCAACCTGGAATTCAACGCTGAGGGTACACCTGTTTCCCGAGATTTCGATGACGTCTATTTCTCAAACGATAACGGGCTGGAAGAGACCCGCTATGTTTTTCTTGGTGGTAACGGTATACCCGAGCGTTTTGTCGAACATCCCCGCCCGCTGTTTGTCGTCGCGGAAAGCGGTTTTGGCACCGGGCTCAATTTTCTGACCCTCTGGCAGGCGTTTGATGCCTTTTCCCGCGCCAGTCCGCAGGCTACCCTGGAAAGATTACATTTCATCAGTTTCGAAAAATTCCCTTTAACGAAAGACGATCTTCGCCTGGCGCACCAGCACTGGCCCGAGCTGGCCCCCTGGGCAGAACAACTGCAGCAGCAGTGGCCGTTGCCTTTTGCCGGTTGCCATCGCCTGTTACTGGACGGCGGTCGCGTGACCCTGGATTTATGGTTCGGCGATATCAACGAATTGACTGAAACGTTAGATGATTCGCTCAATCAACAAGTTGATGCCTGGTTCCTCGACGGCTTTGCGCCGGCGAAAAACCCGGATATGTGGACGCCCGGGCTGTTTAACGCAATGGCAAGGCTGGCGCGTCCCGGCGCGACGCTGGCCACTTTCACCTCCGCTGGTTTTGTCCGCCGTGGGTTGCAGGACGCCGGGTTCACCATGCGCAAAAGCAAAGGGTTTGGCCGTAAGCGGGAAATGCTCACCGGGGTGATGGAGAGCGCCACCCTGCCCGCGCTGCATATGCCATGGTTTGCCCGCACTGGCACGAAAAAGCGCGCGGTTGCAATTATCGGCGGCGGTATCGCCAGCGCGCTGCTATCGCTGGCCTTGTTACGTCGCGGCTGGCAGGTCACGCTCTACTGTGCCGATGACGAACCCGCACAGGGCGCATCCGGCAATCGGCAGGGCGCGCTGTATCCACTGCTCAGCGCGCACGACCCGGCGCTGGGCCATTTTTTCCCCGCCGCGTTTACCTTCGCCCGCCGCCTGTATGACACTCTGCCCGTCGAATTCGATCATCACTGGTGCGGTGTCACCCAACTGGGATACGACGAAAAAAGTCAGCAAAAAATTAGCCAGATGCTGACGTTAAGCCTGCCGGACGCCATCGCCCACGCGGTCAGCGCCGAAGCGGTCGCGCAAACGGCGGGGGTAGAAACCGGATGCGGCGGCATTCATTATCCGGCGGGTGGCTGGCTGTGTCCGGCGCAATTAACGGCGTCAACGCTGGCATTAGCCCAGCGTCAGGGATTATGCGTGCACTACAGCCACCGGGTAACAAACCTCGCTCAACAGGATGGCAAATGGCGGCTGGATGTTGCGGATAGCAGCCAGCGCACTCATGACTGCGTCGTCCTGGCTAACGGTCACCACATCAGCCACTTTACTCAGACCGAAAAACTGCCGGTTTACCCGGTTGGCGGACAGGTCAGCCATATTCCCACAACGGCGGCACTGAGCGACCTGCGTCAGGTACTCTGTTATGACGGTTATCTGACGCCGCAAAACCCGCGCAATCAGCATCACTGTATTGGCGCAAGCTACCACCGTGGGCAGGAGGAAGCCACCTACAGCGAGGAGGATCAACAGCAAAACCGCCAGCGTTTGCTGAACTGCTTCCCGCAGGCGCAGTGGGCGATGGAAGTCGATGTCAGCGGCGGTGAGGCTCGCTGCGGTGTGCGCTGCGCAACCCGGGATCATCTGCCGTTAGTCGGGAATGTGGCGGATTACGCGGCAACACTGGATGCCTATGCCACTCTTGCGCAAGAGAGAACGGATACGATAAGCGCACCGGTTTTTGACGGGTTGTTTATGCTTGGCGCGCTCGGCTCACGTGGATTATGCAGTGCGCCGCTGGCGGCCGAGATTCTGGCCTCGCAGATGAGTGAGGAGCCGTTGCCGCTGGATGGTGAAACACTGGCAGCGCTGAATCCTAATCGCTTATGGGTGAGAAAGTTGTTGAAGGGGAAACGGGTTCAGTGAGCCCGGGTGCGATGAGCCAACCTGGCACGTTCACGGGTTCTGTCGCGATAGAAAAGCAAAGAACATAAGGTGAACGGAACCCACCTCCCGAGCCGCATTTTCCCCCTCACCCTGGACCGCTCCG
>CABDWT010000011.1 GCA_901456055.1 Phytobacter ursingii | reverse complement strand
TGAATTCACGAGGCGCTACCTAAATAGCTTTCGGGGAGAACCAGCTATCTCCCGGTTTGATTGGCCTTTCACCCCCAGCCACAAGTCATCCGCTAATTTTTCAACATTAGTCGGTTCGGTCCTCCAGTTAGTGTTACCCAACCTTCAACCTGCCCATGGCTAGATCACCGGGTTTCGGGTCTATACCCTGCAACTTAACGCCCAGTTAAGACTCGGTTTCCCTTCGGCTCCCCTATTCGGTTAACCTTGCTACAGAATATAAGTCGCTGACCCATTATACAAAAGGTACGCAGTCACACCACGAAGGTGCTCCCACTGCTTGTACGTACACGGTTTCAGGTTCTTTTTCACTCCCCTCGCCGGGGTTCTTTTCGCCTTTCCCTCACGGTACTGGTTCACTATCGGTCAGTCAGGAGTATTTAGCCTTGGAGGATGGTCCCCCCATATTCAGACAGGATACCACGTGTCCCGCCCTACTCATCGAGCTCACAGCCTGTGTGCTTTCGTGTACGGGGCTGTCACCCTGTATCGCGCGACTTTCCAGACGCTTCCACTAACACACAAGCTGATTCAGGCTCTGGGCTGCTCCCCGTTCGCTCGCCGCTACTGGGGGAATCTCGGTTGATTTCTTTTCCTCGGGGTACTTAGATGTTTCAGTTCCCCCGGTTCGCCTCATTAACCTATGGATTCAGTTAATGATAGTGTGTCGAAACACACTGGGTTTCCCCATTCGGACATCGCCGGGTCAAAGGTTCATATCACCTCGCCGGCGCTTTTCGCAGATTAGCACGTCCTTCATCGCCTCTGACTGCCAGGGCATCCACCGTGTACGCTTAGTCGCTTAACCTCACAACCCGAAGATGTCTCTTTCGATTCATCATCGCGCTGTAAAAATTTGAGAGACTCGAACACACCGTTATCTGTTCTTATTACGGAGAACAGACACTGTGTGTCGTTTCAATTTTCAGCTTGATCCAGATTTTTAAAGAGCAAATATCTCAAACATGACTCGTGAGTCAGTTTTGAGATAGTAAGGCAGGCGACTTTCACTCACACAACCAGCAAGTGGCGTCCCCTAGGGGATTCGAACCCCTGTTACCGCCGTGAAAGGGCGGTGTCCTGGGCCTCTAGACGAAGGGGACACAAAGTCTGCTTCGCAAGACGCCTTGCTATTCACTTTTCATCAGACAATCTGTGTGAGCACTGCAAAGGCAGGTTCTTTAAGGTAAGGAGGTGATCCAACCGCAGGTTCCCCTACGGTTACCTTGTTACGACTTCACCCCAGTCATGAATCACAAAGTGGTAAGCGCCCTCCCGAAGGTTAAGCTACCTACTTCTTTTGCAACCCACTCCCATGGTGTGACGGGCGGTGTGTACAAGGCCCGGGAACGTATTCACCGTGGCATTCTGATCCACGATTACTAGCGATTCCGACTTCATGGAGTCGAGTTGCAGACTCCAATCCGGACTACGACATACTTTATGAGGTCCGCTTGCTCTCGCGAGGTCGCTTCTCTTTGTATATGCCATTGTAGCACGTGTGTAGCCCTGGTCGTAAGGGCCATGATGACTTGACGTCATCCCCACCTTCCTCCAGTTTATCACTGGCAGTCTCCTTTGAGTTCCCGGCCTAACCGCTGGCAACAAAGGATAAGGGTTGCGCTCGTTGCGGGACTTAACCCAACATTTCACAACACGAGCTGACGACAGCCATGCAGCACCTGTCTCACGGTTCCCGAAGGCACTAAGGCATCTCTGCCGAATTCCGTGGATGTCAAGACCAGGTAAGGTTCTTCGCGTTGCATCGAATTAAACCACATGCTCCACCGCTTGTGCGGGCCCCCGTCAATTCATTTGAGTTT
>CABDWT010000010.1 GCA_901456055.1 Phytobacter ursingii | reverse complement strand
TATAAGTCGCTGACCCATTATACAAAAGGTACGCAGTCACACCACGAAGGTGCTCCCACTGCTTGTACGTACACGGTTTCAGGTTCTTTTTCACTCCCCTCGCCGGGGTTCTTTTCGCCTTTCCCTCACGGTACTGGTTCACTATCGGTCAGTCAGGAGTATTTAGCCTTGGAGGATGGTCCCCCCATATTCAGACAGGATACCACGTGTCCCGCCCTACTCATCGAGCTCACAGCCTGTGTGCTTTCGTGTACGGGGCTGTCACCCTGTATCGCGCGACTTTCCAGACGCTTCCACTAACACACAAGCTGATTCAGGCTCTGGGCTGCTCCCCGTTCGCTCGCCGCTACTGGGGGAATCTCGGTTGATTTCTTTTCCTCGGGGTACTTAGATGTTTCAGTTCCCCCGGTTCGCCTCATTAACCTATGGATTCAGTTAATGATAGTGTGTCGAAACACACTGGGTTTCCCCATTCGGACATCGCCGGGTCAAAGGTTCATATCACCTCGCCGGCGCTTTTCGCAGATTAGCACGTCCTTCATCGCCTCTGACTGCCAGGGCATCCACCGTGTACGCTTAGTCGCTTAACCTCACAACCCGAAGATGTCTTGTTCTGTCCGGTTTGTTGCGCGTCGTGAATACTGCGTTGTTCCGTACTCGCGATGCTCATGGACATTAAGTCCACTGCGCTCGCTGCGTGCGGTACGCCTTGCCTTCACTTCGCTCACATCACCTCTGACAGAGCTGTCTTCTGATTGCGAAAATTTGAGAGACTCGAACACACCGTCATCTGTTCTTATTACGGAGAACAGACACTGTGTGTCGTTTCAATTTTCAGCTTGATCCAGATTTTTAAAGAGCAAATATCTCAAACATGACTCGTGAGTCAGTTTTGAGATAGTAAGGCAGGCGACTTTCACTCACACAACCAGCAAGTGGCGTCCCCTAGGGGATTCGAACCCCTGTTACCGCCGTGAAAGGGCGGTGTCCTGGGCCTCTAGACGAAGGGGACACAAAGTCTGCTTCGCAAGACGCCTTGCTATTCACTTTTCATCAGACAATCTGTGTGAGCACTGCAAAGGCAGGTTCTTTAAGGTAAGGAGGTGATCCAACCGCAGGTTCCCCTACGGTTACCTTGTTACGACTTCACCCCAGTCATGAATCACAAAGTGGTAAGCGCCCTCCCGAAGGTTAAGCTACCTACTTCTTTTGCAACCCACTCCCATGGTGTGACGGGCGGTGTGTACAAGGCCCGGGAACGTATTCACCGTGGCATTCTGATCCACGATTACTAGCGATTCCGACTTCATGGAGTCGAGTTGCAGACTCCAATCCGGACTACGACGCACTTTATGAGGTCCGCTTGCTCTCGCGAGGTCGCTTCTCTTTGTATGCGCCATTGTAGCACGTGTGTAGCCCTGGTCGTAAGGGCCATGATGACTTGACGTCATCCCCACCTTCCTCCAGTTTATCACTGGCAGTCTCCTTTGAGTTCCCGGCCGGACCGCTGGCAACAAAGGATAAGGGTTGCGCTCGTTGCGGGACTTAACCCAACATTTCACAACACGAGCTGACGACAGCCATGCAGCACCTGTCTCACGGTTCCCGAAGGCACTAAGGCATCTCTGCCGAATTCCGTGGATGTCAAGACCAGGTAAGGTTCTTCGCGTTGCATCGAATTAAACCACATGCTCCACCGCTTGTGCGGGCCCCCGTCAATTCATTTGAGTTTTAACCTTGCGGCCGTACTCCCCAGGCGGTCGACTTAACGCGTTAGCTCCGGA
>CABDWT010000009.1 GCA_901456055.1 Phytobacter ursingii | reverse complement strand
GGCACAGGATTGCAAACAGGTTGGACGTCAGGACGATAAACGGGTCGGTAGTGACAGCAAAAATTGCCGGAATACTGTCGACCGCAAATATCACATCGCTCAGTTCAACCAGAATCAGTACCAGCAGCAATGGCGTGGCAAACAGCAAGCCATTCTTACGCACAAAGAAGTGCTCGTTTTCGATTTTATCCGTCATGCGCAAATGGCTGCGTAACCAGCGAACCAGAGGCTTGTCGCCAATGCCGCCTTCATCTTCTTTTGCCAGCGCCATTTTCACACCGGTGAAAAGCAGGAATGCGCCGAAGACATACAGCAGCCATTCAAACTGGGAGATAAGCCAACTGCCGGCGAAGATCATGATGGTACTTTTTTTTAATGATACGGCGACCACCGAGATCTACACGCGACGTTGCAGCGCAGCCGGTACCGAGAAGTAGCTGAACAGCATCAGCCAGACAAAGACGTTATCCACCGCCAGCGCTTTTTCAATCAGGTAACCGGTCAGGAACGCCAGCGCCTGGGTGTCGGCAACGGTGCGGCCCTCGTTTTGCACCAGATACCACCAGAATGCAGCGTTAAATAAGAGAGAAAGACTAACCCAGACCAGAGACCAGACGGCCGCCTGTTTCATGGACATCGTGTGCGCGCCAAGACGCTCCTGAAGCAGGAGCTCGATCGCCCGCATGATAA
>CABDWT010000008.1 GCA_901456055.1 Phytobacter ursingii | reverse complement strand
ATTACCTCGTTTTCGTCAACATAGCTATATTTAGCCGGACGTGCAGCGCGTTTAGCTTTAGTTCCGGTTTTAGCAGCGACCATGCTGTTCAGCAGTTCATTCGGATCAATACCGTCAGCAATCAGCATTTCGCGATATTGCTGCAGTTTACGAGTACGTTCTTCGATTTCAGCAGCTGCAGCGCTTTCTTCTTCACGACGCTCGTTAACGACCACTTCTAATTTTTCCAGCATTTCTTCGAGCGTTTCCAGAGTGCATTCTCTTGCCTGCGCACGAAGAGTACGGATGTTGTTCAGAATTTTAAGTGCTTCGCTCATTGTAGTAATCTCAAACTTATATTGGGGTGGTTTGTTGAGCTAATAATAGAGCGTTAATTTGAGTAGTGCAATAGGTGAGAATGTAAGGAATTCAAATTTCCTCTTTATTTACCTCATTTTTAAAAACCGCTAACTTAAATTTTTCTTGCGGGACCGCACAAAAAAGCCATATTGAAAGCATTATCACCCAAACGGTTCAGGTGTTTAATCGGCGATTTTAACTGATTAATCTCATACGAATTATAGTTTCGATGGATAAATATCAACCTTTTTTATTAGTGTTCACAACAACGCCGTTTTGCATAAAACATTAATAATTTCTTGTGCCTGGCGCTGAAATTTCTTGTTTTTTATACCCAGGCAAGACACGGTGCGCTTATTGTTTGTTTCTTTGGCAGCAACAGCTTGCGAAGAGAAATAGCGTGCAGTATATCAACGAAATCATGTCAGGAAGCTAAGTAAAGTGTGCGTTCGTCATTCCGGGAGGCACGTTAAAATATGATACAATCCTGCTGAGGAATATCACACTTTGATTGGGGTCTTGCGGGCAATGGCGCAACTTTATTTCTACTACTCAGCGATGAATGCCGGAAAATCCACGGCTTTACTGCAGTCTTCCTACAATTATCAGGAACGTGGCATGCGGACGCTGGTCTATACAGCGGAAATTGATGACCGCTTTGGTGCAGGGAAGGTAAGT
>CABDWT010000007.1 GCA_901456055.1 Phytobacter ursingii | reverse complement strand
TTCTGGGCTATAGAATGGATATTTTTTTTTTTTTTTTCAAGCAGAAGACGGCATACGAGATTCAAGTGTGACTGGAGTTCAGACGTGTGCTCTTCCGATCCGACCGCAATACCTATAGCCGCCGCCTTAACAGCGCGGAAAAACGCTTTTCGCCAGAACAGAGCGCTCGTGTCTACACGCTGGCGCGGGTGATCAGCGCTGCCCGTGAGTTGTTTGAAGGTGACAGCGAACGTATGGCCAACTGGCTCAATAAACCCGCGAAAGGGCTTGGCGGTAAAAAACCCGCAGAGCTTCTCTCCACCCCTGCCGGCGCGGAAGCGGTACT
>CABDWT010000006.1 GCA_901456055.1 Phytobacter ursingii | reverse complement strand
GGCATTCCTGCTGAACCGCTCTTCCGATCCTTTGCAGTAGCGCCAATATGAGAAGAGCCATACCGCTGATTCTGCGTTTGCTGATGAACTAAGTCAACCTCAGCACTAACCTTGCGAGTCATTTCTTTGATTTGGTCATTGGTAAAATACTGACCAGCCGTTTGAGCTTGAGTAAGCATTTGGCGCATAATCTCGGAAACCTGCTGTTGCTTGGAAAGATTGGTGTTTTCCATAATAGACGCAACGCGAGCAGTAGACTCCTTCTGTTGATAAGCAAGCATCTCATTTTGTGCATATACCTGGTCTTTCGTATTCTGGCGTGAAGTCGCCGACTGAATGCCAGCAATCTCTTTTTGAGTCTCATTTTGCATCTCGGCAATCTCTTTCTGATTGTCCAGTTGCATTTTAGTAAGCTCTTTTTGATTCTCAAATCCGGCGTCAACCATACCAGCAGAGGAAGCATCAGCACCAGCACGCTCCCAAGCATTAAGCTCAGGAAATGCAGCAGCAAGATAATCACGAGTATCCTTTCCTTTATCAGCGGCAGACTTGCCACCAAGTCCAACCAAATCAAGCAACTTATCAGAAACGGCAGAAGTGCCAGCCTGCAACGTACCTTCAAGAAGTCCTTTACCAGCTTTAGCCATAGCACCAGAAACAAAACTAGGGACGGCCTCATCAGGGTTAGGAACATTAGAGCCTTGAATGGCAGATTTAATACCAGCATCACCCATGCCTACAGTATTGTTATCGGTAGCAAGCACATCACCTTGAATGCCACCGGAGGCGGCTTTTTGACCGCCTCCAAACAATTTAGACATGGCGCCACCAGCAAGAGCAGAAGCAATACCGCCAGCAATAGCACCAAACATAAATCACCTCACTTAAGTGGCTGGAGACAAATAATCTCTTTAATAACCTGATTCAGCGAAACCAATCCGCGGCATTTAGTAGCGGTAAAGTTAGACCAAACCATGAAACCAACATAAACATTATTGCCCGGCGTACGGGGAAGGACGTCAATAGTCACACAGTCCTTGACGGTATAATAACCACCATCATGGCGACCATCCAAAGGATAAACATCATAGGCAGTCGGGAGGGTAGTCGGAACCGAAGAAGACTCAAAGCGAACCAAACAGGCAAAAAATTTAGGGTCGGCATCAAAAGCAATATCAGCACCAACAGAAACAACCTGATTAGCGGCGTTGACAGATGTATCCATCTGAATGCAATGAAGAAAACCACCATTACCAGCATTAACCGTCAAACTATCAAAATATAACGTTGACGATGTAGCTTTAGGTGTCTGTAAAACAGGTGCCGAAGAAGCTGGAGTAACAGAAGTGAGAACCAGCTTATCAGAAAAAAAGTTTGAATTATGGCGAGAAATAAAAGTCTGAAACATGATTAAACTCCTAAGCAGAAAACCTACCGCGCTTCGCTTGGTCAACCCCTCAGCGGCAAAAATTAAAATTTTTACCGCTTCGGCGTTATAACCTCACACTCAATCTTTTATCACGAAGTCATGATTGAATCGCGAGTGGTCGGCAGATTGCGATAAACGGTCACATTAAATTTAACCTGACTATTCCACTGCAACAACTGAACGGACTGGAAACACTGGTCATAATCATGGTGGCGAATAAGTACGCGTTCTTGCAAATCACCAGAAGGCGGTTCCTGAATGAATGGGAAGCCTTCAAGAAGGTGATAAGCAGGAGAAACATACGAAGGCGCATAACGATACCACTGACCCTCAGCAATCTTAAACTTCTTAGACGAATCACCAGAACGGAAAACATCCTTCATAGAAATTTCACGCGGCGGCAAGTTGCCATACAAAACAGGGTCGCCAGCAATATCGGTATAAGTCAAAGCACCTTTAGCGTTAAGGTACTGAATCTCTTTAGTCGCAGTAGGCGGAAAACGAACAAGCGCAAGAGTAAACATAGTGCCATGCTCAGGAACAAAGAAACGCGGCACAGAATGTTTATAGGTCTGTTGAACACGACCAGAAAACTGGCCTAACGACGTTTGGTCAGTTCCATCAACATCATAGCCAGATGCCCAGAGATTAGAGCGCATGACAAGTAAAGGACGGTTGTCAGCGTCATAAGAGGTTTTACCTCCAAATGAAGAAATAACATCATGGTAACGCTGCATGAAGTAATCACGTTCTTGGTCAGTATGCAAATTAGCATAAGCAGCTTGCAGACCCATAATGTCAATAGATGTGGTAGAAGTCGTCATTTGGCGAGAAAGCTCAGTCTCAGGAGGAAGCGGAGCAGTCCAAATGTTTTTGAGATGGCAGCAACGGAAACCATAACGAGCATCATCTTGATTAAGCTCATTAGGGTTAGCCTCGGTACGGTCAGGCATCCACGGCGCTTTAAAATAGTTGTTATAGATATTCAAATAACCCTGAAACAAATGCTTAGGGATTTTATTGGTATCAGGGTTAATCGTGCCAAGAAAAGCGGCATGGTCAATATAACCAGTAGTGTTAACAGTCGGGAGAGGAGTGGCATTAACACCATCCTTCATGAACTTAATCCACTGTTCACCATAAACGTGACGATGAGGGACATAAAAAGTAAAAATGTCTACAGTAGAGTCAATAGCAAGGCCACGACGCAATGGAGAAAGACGGAGAGCGCCAACGGCGTCCATCTCGAAGGAGTCGCCAGCGATAACCGGAGTAGTTGAAATGGTAATAAGACGACCAATCTGACCAGCAAGGAAGCCAAGATGGGAAAGGTCATGCGGCATACGCTCGGCGCCAGTTTGAATATTAGACATAATTTATCCTCAAGTAAGGGGCCGAAGCCCCTGCAATTAAAATTGTTGACCACCTACATACCAAAGACGAGCGCCTTTACGCTTGCCTTTAGTACCTCGCAACGGCTGCGGACGACCAGGGCGAGCGCCAGAACGTTTTTTACCTTTAGACATTACATCACTCCTTCTGCACGTAATTTTTGACGCACGTTTTCTTCTGCGTCAGTAAGAACGTCAGTGTTTCCTGCGCGTACACGCAAGGTAAACGCGAACAATTCAGCGGCTTTAACCGGACGCTCGACGCCATTAATAATGTTTTCCGTAAATTCAGCGCCTTCCATGATGAGACAGGCCGTTTGAATGTTGACGGGATGAACATAATAAGCAATGACGGCAGCAATAAACTCAACAGGAGCAGGAAAGCGAGGGTATCCTACAAAGTCCAGCGTACCATAAACGCAAGCCTCAACGCAGCGACGAGCACGAGAGCGGTCAGTAGCAATCCAAACTTTGTTACTCGTCAGAAAATCGAAATCATCTTCGGTTAAATCCAAAACGGCAGAAGCCTGAATGAGCTTAATAGAGGCCAAAGCGGTCTGGAAACGTACGGATTGTTCAGTAACTTGACTCATGATTTCTTACCTATTAGTGGTTGAACAGCATCGGACTCAGATAGTAATCCACGCTCTTTTAAAATGTCAACAAGAGAATCTCTACCATGAACAAAATGTGACTCATATCTAAACCAGTCCTTGACGAACGTGCCAAGCATATTAAGCCACTTCTCCTCATCCAACGCGTCAGTTTTTGACAGAATCGTTAGTTGATGGCGAAAGGTCGCAAAGTAAGAGCTTCTCGAGCTGCGCAAGGATAGGTCGAATTTTCTCATTTTCCGCCAGCAGTCCACTTCGATTTAATTCGTAAACAAGCAGTAGTAATTCCTGCTTTATCAAGATAATTTTTCGACTCATCAGAAATATCCGAAAGTGTTAACTTCTGCGTCATGGAAGCGATAAAACTCTGCAGGTTGGATACGCCAATCATTTTTATCGAAGCGCGCATAAATTTGAGCAGATTTGTCGTCACAGGTTGCGCCGCCAAAACGTCGGCTACAGTAACTTTTCCCAGCCTCAATCTCATCTCTCTTTTTGCGTTCTGCTTCAATATCTGGTTGAACGGCGTCGCGTCGTAACCCAGCTTGGTAAGTTGGATTAAGCACTCCGTGGACAGATTTGTCATTGTGAGCATTTTCATCCCGAAGTTGCGGCTCATTCTGATTCTGAACAGCTTCTTGGGAAGTAGCGACAGCTTGGTTTTTAGTGAGTTGTTCCATTCTTTAGCTCCTAGACCTTTAGCAGCAAGGTCCATATCTGACTTTTTGTTAACGTATTTAGCCACATAGAAACCAACAGCCATATAACTGGTAGCTTTAAGCGGCTCACCTTTAGCATCAACAGGCCACAACCAACCAGAACGTGAAAAAGCGTCCTGCGTGTAGCGAACTGCGATGGGCATACTGTAACCATAAGGCCACGTATTTTGCAAGCTATTTAACTGGCGGCGATTGCGTACCCGACGACCAAAATTAGGGTCAACGCTACCTGTAGGAAGTGTCCGCATAAAGTGCACCGCATGGAAATGAAGACGGCCATTAGCTGTACCATACTCAGGCACACAAAAATACTGATAGCAGTCGGCGTGTGAATCATTAGCCTTGCGACCCTCGGCAGCAAGAACCATACGACCAATATCACGAAAATAGTCACGCAAAGCATTGGGATTATCATAAAACGCCTCTAATCGGTCGTCAGCCAACGTGAGAGTGTCAAAAACGATAAACCAACCATCAGCATGAGCCTGTCGCATTGCATTCATCAAACGCTGAATAGCAAAGCCTCTACGCGATTTCATAGTGGAGGCCTCCAGCAATCTTGAACACTCATCCTTAATACCTTTCTTTTTGGGGTAATTATACTCATCGCGAATATCCTTAAGAGGGCGTTCAGCAGCCAGCTTGCGGCAAAACTGCGTAACCGTCTTCTCGTTCTCTAAAAACCATTTTTCGTCCCCTTCGGGGCGGTGGTCTATAGTGTTATTAATATCAAGTTGGGGGAGCACATTGTAGCATTGTGCCAATTCATCCATTAACTTCTCAGTAACAGATACAAACTCATCACGAACGTCAGAAGCAGCCTTATGGCCGTCAACATACATATCACCATTATCGAACTCAACGCCCTGCATACGAAAAGACAGAATCTCTTCCAAGAGCTTGATGCGGTTATCCATCTGCTTATGGAAGCCAAGCATTGGGGATTGAGAAAGAGTAGAAATGCCACAAGCCTCAATAGCAGGTTTAAGAGCCTCGATACGCTCAAAGTCAAAATAATCAGCGTGACATTCAGAAGGGTAATAAGAACGAACCATAAAAAAGCCTCCAAGATTTGGAGGCATGAAAACATACAATTGGGAGGGTGTCAATCCTGACGGTTATTTCCTAGACAAATTAGAGCCAATACCATCAGCTTTACCGTCTTTCCAGAAATTGTTCCAAGTATCGGCAACAGCTTTATCAATACCATGAAAAATATCAACCACACCAGAAGCAGCATCAGTGACGACATTAGAAATATCCTTTGCAGTAGCGCCAATATGAGAAGAGCCATACCGCTGATTCTGCGTTTGCTGATGAACTAAGTCAACCTCAGCACTAACCTTGCGAGTCATTTCTTTGATTTGGTCATTGGTAAAATACTGACCAGCCGTTTGAGCTTGAGTAAGCATTTGGCGCATAATCTCGGAAACCTGCTGTTGCTTGGAAAGATTGGTGTTTTCCATAATAGACGCAACGCGAGCAGTAGACTCCTTCTGTTGATAAGCAAGCATCTCATTTTGTGCATATACCTGGTCTTTCGTATTCTGGCGTGAAGTCGCCGACTGAATGCCAGCAATCTCTTTTTGAGTCTCATTTTGCATCTCGGCAATCTCTTTCTGATTGTCCAGTTGCATTTT
>CABDWT010000005.1 GCA_901456055.1 Phytobacter ursingii | reverse complement strand
ATGCGGGCTCTGCATCGTGTCCGTGAATCCCTGGTTCAGGATAAGGTAAAAACAACCAATCAAATGCATGCTTTTCTGCTGGAATTTGGCATTAGCGTTCCCCGAGGAGCTGCCGTTATTAGCCGACTGAGTACCATTCTTGAGGATAATAGTTTGCCTCTTTACCTCAGCCAGTTATTGCTGAAATTACAACAGCATTATCACTATCTTGTTGAGCAGATTAAAGATTTGGAATCCCAGTTGAAACGAAAGTTGGACGAAGATGAGGTTGGACAGCGCTTGCTGAGCATTCCCTGCGTCGGAACACTGACAGCGAGTACTATTTCAACTGAGATTGGCGACGGGAAGCAGTACGCCAGCAGCCGTGACTTTGCGGCGGCAACAGGGCTTGTACCTCGGCAGTACAGCACGGGAGGTAGGACGACATTGCTGGGAATTAGTAAGCGAGGTAATAAAAAGATCCGAACTTTGTTGGTTCAATGTGCCAGGGTATTCATACAAAAACTGGAACACCAGTCTGGCAAATTGGCCGATTGGGTCAGGGATTTACTGTGCCGGAAAAGCAACTTTGTCGTCACTTGTGCTCTGGCAAACAAGCTGGCCAGAATAGCCTGGGCCCTAACGGCACGACAGCAAACTTATGTAGCATAACGGCAGAAATACACCGGTTTAAAGAATTACTGATCTGGTTTTGCGAATACTGATATTGATGATACTAACGGCCCACCGGCCTGTTGAGGAACCTGTAAAACGGAAAGGCTCATTGAAGCCGTATATTTTCTGGAGGTTCATCAGGCGCGGAACTCATCAAGGCGCGGGAATAAAATCCCATTCAGACGCCGGATAGATTCAAGCAAGCCAACTTGTCGTCAAAATCGGTGTTGCAAAAACGGGAGTGACCATAGATTCCGTTTTCTGAGACGACCACAGATCAGAAAAGACTGTGCAGCCGACTCTTGATATTCCGTGCAGTCACCTTCTGAAAATGACAGCGCGGCACGGGAATCAAGGCATTGCGATTCTCGAAAATAGTTCTTGAAATTCTATTCTTGATTGCATATCATCTCAACGAGTTTCGATAAGAAAGGATGCGCATGCGACCGTCTGTTGTGCTTGACATGAAGCGAAGCGCAGTGCGTGAAGCGGTAGGCCGCTTTCGCGCCGCGAACCCGCGCGTCTTCGGCTCGGTGCTGCATGGCACCGACCGGGATGGCAGCGACCTCGACCTGTTGGTCGATGCGCTGCCCGGTGCCACGTTGTTGGACTTGGGCGATTTGGAAGAAGAACTGAAATCGCTGCTCGGCGTTGACGTCGATCTGCTGACTCCCGGCGACCTGCCGCCGAAGTTCCGGGCCAAGGTGCTCGCGGAGGCGCAACCGATATGAGCGAGAACCGCCTGCCCGATTACCTCGACCACATTCAGCAGGCCGCAACCGATGCGCGCAGCTTCGTGGAAGGGATGGCCAAGGACGACTTCTTGGCCGACAAGCGCACCCAGCAGGCCGTCATCATGAGCCTGATCGTCATCGGCGAGGCGGCCACAAAGGTGATGGATGGCTACGTCGAGTTCACCCAGGCGCATGCCGACGTGCCGTGGCGCAGCATGCGCAATATGCGTAATCGCATGGCTCACGGCTATTTCGACATCAACCTCGATGTGGTGTGGGAGACGGTACAGGAATGGCTGCCGGCGTTGCTCCAGCAATTGCCCGCCGTGCGTCAGGATGCCGACGATGAAGACCGTAACGACAACTGTGAAAGAGGGATCTCCGATGACTGTTGAATCGAGAATATTTTCTGTAGCCGAGTATGTTCAGCCGTCCGAAGGCGAGCCTATTCGTTCCGTTGTGCTTGAAACCCGAGACTCAATTATCGTGGTTTGGCATGTCCATCCCGGGCAGGAAATTGCGGCTCACATTCATCCTCACGGCCAAGACACGTGGACTGTTTTGTCGGGAATGGCTGATTACTTTCAGGGCAATGGGATTGTTCGTGCCCTCAGGGAAGGTGAGATAGCCGTGGCAAGACCGGGCCAAGTGCACGGGGCGCGAAATACAGGTACCGAGCCATTTGTGTTAGTCTCGGTTGTGGCATCAGCCAATGCCGGTTTCGTATTGGCTGAGCGATAGAGCCCAATCTCTGGAGTTGGTCCAATGAGCGGTCGGGGAGATAGGTAACAGACATGCAGCGGACACGGCTGCTAAACCAGGTCGCAAACCTCCTTGCGTCGCAGCGTGCCGCAAGCGACGCGATCAATCGAATGGGGTCGGCATGAGACTGAACACCATCCAGTTCCCGACCGCGTAGCCGCCTGTCCTGCCGATCAGGTCTTGACCATCGACGCCTGGGATCAGTCCTGAATGTTCTTGGAGACCACTACGTTATGAGCCGCAGCCGCCGCAAAACACCCATCGTCGGGCACACGACCTGCGGCAGCGAGCGCGAGGACAAGAAGCTCTGGCATCAGCGCTGGCGCACCCGTGAGCGCACGGCGCTGACCAGCGCGTCGCCCGAAGCCCTGAGCGCCCATCTGCCCCTGCTGGAAAACCAGGCCAGCAGCGTCTGGTCGATGGGCAAGGATGGCCGCTCCTACTGGCCCGTCAAGCGCCAGGCCGCCACGGCGGATCGCATCGCCAATCACAAGGGACGCAACCCGCAAGAACGCGCCTCCCTGAAAAAGCGCCTGCTTACACTGTGATTCCTTCAAAATATCTCAACGAAATTTCCCGACACCTGTTTAAGCTATCTTGCTGATATTTCTGTTTTTCGATTTTTGCCGGCGCGATGCCGGCGACGTTGGCCAGCTGCCCCGGGCGCGATACTGAGATCAGTTTCTTTGAACAAAAAAACCGCCTTTTGGCGGTCAGTATTCAGTAGCTGGAACGGTAGTCTCTCCCCCGATTCCAGCGGTCTTGCCAGTGTTCGAGGAATGATTCAGCGAGCTTAGGCATGTTCCAGATCACCACCGCATTCTCCGAGTTTTTCGTTTCGGCCGCTTTGGTGAAATTAAAGCTGCCAGTTTCAACGGTCACATTATCCACGATGATCACCTTGTCATGCTGGATAGGGAAATCACTGTCAGTACGCAAAGGGATGCCGCTGTTCGCTATGTAGTTCATGGCCGCAATGCTGGCGCGCCCCGTATTGCCCCTTTCATCAATTACGATTTTCACATCAACTCCCCGTTTTTTGGCTGCTACCAGTGCTTTCATAATATCCGGGGCGGTAAAAGAATAAGCCATCATCCGTATCGAGGTTTTTGCGGAGTCAATGGCGCTCAGGACGAGAACGCGGGCGCTTCCTTCAGGCGAGTAGCCAACCTGAACGGATGGTTCCACCGCAAAGGCGGGCAGGGCGGCTGTCGTAAATGCTGCGGCCAGAAGCCAGGTTGCTAAGTTTTTCATTACAGGCTCCCGTTCACACACTGCATTTTATATTCAGGGTCAAAATAAATTTCTTTGATTTTCCGCTTTTCCATATGCACCACAACGTCAATGGTGGAGTAGAGCATTCGCATAATATCGCTCATATCGAGCATACGGCCGATAGGGGTCGCCTTGATAAGCAGCCCAATACGGTTAAAGGCATCGCGCGCAGAGTTAGCGTGCGTTGACATAACACCGCCTGGATGGCCGGTATTAAGTGCTTTAAGATAATCCCACGCAGCATCATCCCTAAGCTCAGTCATGATGATACGGCCCGGTGTCAGACGCATACAGGCTCGCAGGGCATCAGTGGCGCTGACGCGGCCGATCTTTCCTGCATCGCCGTACATCATATAAACGGCTTCTACAACGTGATCGACCGTGACTTCGTGAACGTCCTCTAAAATAATTACACGCTCGTCTTTATGTAGCGATTTTAACAGCGCGCGCGTGAGTACCGTTTTCCCCGACCCGGTTTCACCGCAGATCACGATAGTGCGTTTCTTCTCAACGGCGGTTTGCAGGAATGCGGGCCATTTTTCGCTGCTGTGCAGCTCTTTAAGGAAAAAATCATCATCCGTTAGGCTTTGCTTGCTGCCGGTAATCTTCCGGCAGTCACTGAAAATCCCCTCGCGGGTCAGCTGCTCCAGATTTTTATCGGCCGCCAAATCCTTA
The DNA here is from genome assembly GCA_901456055.1 of Phytobacter ursingii. Classification (GTDB taxonomy): domain Bacteria; phylum Pseudomonadota; class Gammaproteobacteria; order Enterobacterales; family Enterobacteriaceae; genus Phytobacter; species Phytobacter ursingii. The sequence continues at coordinate 3,346 of CABDWT010000005.1, read as the reverse complement.
CGAAACGCTACGGCCGTTGTACCGTCAATCACCGCAGGGGGCAGACAGATAACGCCCCTGATCCCGCCAGGCAGGATCACGTCATTAATGGCCTGCATGGTCAGCTTGTTGCTGCTCACCAACGATTTAGCAAGGTTCCTAATAAAATCTGCCGTAATTGCCGCGTTCTGCACAACCCTGCGGCCGCTGAACGTATCACAGATAACTTCCTGAAAGCAGTTAATGCGAATTTCAAAAACAGTAGGATCTTCTAAATACTCGCGCAGTGGGCCAAGTTGATAGAAAGCTGCATCAGTCATGATTACTCCTGAAGAAAAGCGGGCGCTAAGCGCCCACTTTTTTAGTTGTCTGCGAGCGTATAAACGCCGCTGAAATCGAGGTCGCGGGCAACAAAAATGCTCACCGCATCACCCTGCTGATCGTAGAGGGTAGGGGGGATAGACATGTAAGAGCGGAGTGCTTCAGACGCCAGCTGCTCACCGCTGTTTTCTGTACTGTTGTACTGAATGTTATTACTCTGCGTCTGGTTAACCAGCGCCGTTAAGGTGTCAGAGAACAACGAAATCATGATCGCACCACGCAGACGCTCCCACATATGGGTATCCACCTGGCCCGGAATCCCCGCGCTGCCGAGTGAGTTCGTTCCGGCACTGTCAATATTAACGATTGTTCCGTCCTGGTCATTGCGGATACGCTCCCAGAGAACAAACACGCGCGCCTGGCCGTCTTTGATACCACCGGTAATCTGCCCGTCAACCCATGAGCCTTTATCAATCAGCCTAACGAGTCCATCAGCTGAGTAAACGTCCTGTGAAACCCGGCAGGAAACCTGACCCGGAACAGTGGTATCCAGCTCGGTGCCGGTACCACAGGGGATCATTTTGCCTTTCGGAACAGTCAGGCTGGGATTAGCCATGACTCCAGCGCGGCTAGCCTTCAGCCTTGCAGGAGTCAGGTTTTTAGCGAGTGCTGAACTACCTTCGCTTGTTTCGTTGTCCTGGGGCTGCACTCCGGGACTATTGCTTGTAGCCGCCTGATTAGTCTGGGCCAGCTCGCCGCCCAGACGACGCTGCATAGCCAGTTCTTCAGGCGAAGGTTCTTTACGCTTATTAGAGGTACGCGCGCCGGTATTGCTGCTGCCCGCATCTGCATCTGCCTGTGCGGCAGCCTGCACAGCACGGGCATCAGTGGCGCTATTCTGCGCAGTTGCAGGTTTATTAACATCAGGATCGCTGTTAAAGCTGTAGTTTGGCAGTGTATTGGCCTGTTGCGCTTTACCACCGTCTTTATCAGCTTCAGCTTTAGCCGGGGCGCGAATTTTACCCATGACCGTAATCCCGATGAATACCAAAGCAAGCAGCGCCATCAGTATGACAAAGGCTTTCATACCAGGAGCCGAACGGCGGTTACTGCCATTAAATCCGCCACGCTCGCTTTCAAATTCACCGTCTCCGGTGTTTTCATCGAGTTCCTGATCTACATCGACACTTTTACGGGCCATCAGTTATCCTCCCCAATTTGAACCCTGCGCACATCCGGGGAAGCCGTACCGGTTGCTACCGCACCGGCGCCCGGCGCGAAATTATTATTACGAACGCCAACGACTTTATCGCCCAGACGAATACGCCACTCTTTAGCGACGGTTTCCACCTCGATGATGTTGCGGTTCTCACCCACAACATGAGAGTTAGGCAGCGTTTCTTTGCCACTGGCCGAGATCATGTAGACCTGCGGTAACTCCGCATTGGCCGGAAACTCAAACCGGGTAAAGCGGTAGTTATCCCAGACGTGAACCGGCTGGATGCTGCGCATTTCAGGCTGTTCGCTCATTACGTACTGATAGTTCTTCGCCCCCGCAAAAGCCGTCTGCTTCAGCTTCTGCGTAATGCGTTTTTTATCAGCCGCGCTTTTGGCTTTTTCCTGCTGCTCAAACGGATATTCATAGGTCAGCTGAAGAACGGCCTGGCGCACAGCCCACGGCGTTTCAATAAAGGATTTTGATACCGTACCGTCTGCATTTTTCTTCGTTTCTTCACCGATGAAATGGAGGACGATGTTATAGGTGCGCTTATCGGTGACGATCACCAGGTTGGTATCACTCATGGCCTGTTTCGGCTTCACAAAAAAATGGTTCATTTTGTGCGCAAACGTCCAGCTTTCAGAATCGCCAAAAGCATGAGTGATATAGGTTTCGTCAGGCGCGACAACAATGTGGGTAGCCACACCGGCGATAGCGTCAATTTTGACCACATTAACAGGGTTATAAACAACGCTTTTAATGCGATAGTCATAAGGAGAATTGCGGCCAACCTCAAGCGCCATAACGTTAGTGGCCGCGCCTCCCAGGACTGACAAAACGACTGCTGAAAGAAGTAGTTTTTTCATGGGGCAGCCCTCAGTTAACTTCCGGGTTGACGCGATAACTCGTCACGCGGAAACCCAGCGGGTTGACATAACGCTGCTCAGCATTCATCGCCAGCGATTTATATTCATACCCCATAATGGCAATCCAGCGCTGCGGCTGATCATCAACGGGATTGCTGCGCACGCGGCGAACCGTAGTAAAGCGTATCGTTGCTACGCCGTGCGGTTTATCGAGGATCACAGAGTTAATCTTCACGCGGGTCGTTTCACTGTCGCCCAGAACCTTATCAAGACCGTTGCGGCCCTTGAACTTGCTCTGGTAGGGGTTTGAGAGCCAATGGAACGAAAACGTACGCTAAGAAGTTAATTCATTGTTTAAATTGAAATTTAGTTCTCTCAGTTCCCCCTTCAAAATATCCTCCGGTAGCGTAAACGTATAATGCCCCAGCATATTGATATGCCCGTGCATCAGTGGGGACAACCGGGCGATATCTTCAACCCCGATTTCTTCTCCATTACTGCGTATCCAGCTCAGGGCTTCCTGCATATAAAGTGTGTTCCACAGTACCACTGCGTTAGTGACCAGGCCCAGTGCCCCCAGCTGATCTTCCTGACCTTCACGATAGCGCTTTCTGATCTCACCGCGCTGCCCGTAGCAGATCGCCCTCGCCACAGCATGGCGGCCTTCCCCCCGGTTTAGCTGCGTCAGGATCCGCCGACGATAATCCTCATCATCAATATAATTAAGAAGGTACAGCGTCTTGTTGACGCGCCCCACTTCCATGATCGCCTGTGCCAGCCCTGATGGGCGCGAGCTTTTCAGCAAAGAGCGAATGAGTTCTGAAGCATGAATGGTGCCCAGTTTCAGCGAACCGGCGGTTCGCATCATCTCATCCCACTGATCCTCGGCTTTCGACAGATCGGCACAACCACGTGCCAGTTCGTCCAGTGCACCGTAATTTGCCGATTTATCCACTCGCCA
>CABDWT010000004.1 GCA_901456055.1 Phytobacter ursingii | reverse complement strand
CCCAAAAGGCTCTCAACTTCCCATACCCTATTGCAGTGATTTATTCAAATCAATACAACCATCCTAAAAAACTCACTCTTTCAAGGATGATGAGGGATAAAAGAATAATAATACCTGTTATGGGAATGTATTTTAGCAAAAAAACCACGTAAAATCGAAGAAGTGATGCTTGTGGAGGTTGTCTTACCTCTTACGCACTTTAATGTTTTTACAAGCAGTTAGCTTCTGCTTTTAGACTGTTCATGCAGCAGACCTGCACTTCATCACATCGGTCAGCACACTCATACATGAGCAAAAATGTACTAACCTGATGTTAAGAATAATCTGCCCTTCACTACCTTCACTAAATTAACCTATGGATCTGTCTACTCAGGAATGAACCCTCATCGTTGTCGCAGATCCACAAATATTTATTTATCGCAAAGTATTACGTTTGCAGCTGCCGGGCCTTTATCACCCGCGTGTATTGCGAATTCAACTTTCTGGCCTTCAAATAAAGTTTTGAAGTTATCACCGTTAAGCGCAGAAAAATGAACAAAGATATCTTTGCTTCCATCGAGTGGAGAGATGAAACCAAAACCTTTGTCTTCGTTAAACCACTTTACCAGGCCTTTAATTCTTGAGGTCATACTGACTCCCGTTACACATTCGTATTGATAGTAAACGTATAGTATTAAGCGTATGGACTCAAAAGAAGGGGATATCAGCGATAGCGCCTGGTAATGAGGACTGCACGGAAAATGTTTTACGTTCGTTTGTACATCGAACTGATGAGTTCATTTAGGCCCGGGGGGTTTAAATAAGCAAATTATATTTTAGCCGTCCCGAGGGCGGAGAGGATAAAATAAAAGTGGCATTAAATTTATTTCAACGTATAGTTATTATGTGTTTTCAATAAAAGGAATTGACTTGTCCCGTAAAATGACAGGAATTGTCAAAAGTTTTGACAGTCTCAGTGGCAAAGGCCTCATCACCCCTTCAGATGGTCGAAAAGACGTTCTTCTTCACATTTCAGCCGTTAACTCCAGAGAATCAGAATTACTCATTCCAGGGATACGCATCGAATTTTGTCGGATCAACGGTCTCTGTGGTCCGGTGGCTGCAAACATCTATCTTTCCTGAAACAACGTCATATCTCCCTGTGGTATCCCACTATTGGAAAATTGATATGGGAGGAAAAATTAAATGATTAAATTTCAATCAAACGTGTTACGGTGAAGCTCATTCATTGAAAGGCTACTCATCATGTCTCTCATCGATTACGCAATGAAATTAATTGGTGGCTCATCGACGTCCTCTGTCATCTGCCCGGTTTGCGGCTTACGCTCATCTCAAATTCTCTCCAGAGTTCGCCGCCAACAGACAATGCTGTGCCCGGGTTGTAAGGCGCTGTTTGTCTTACCACACTCATCATGACACTCATCCACATAGAAATCCGGTGTTCTATACTACTTAGGTTAAATTCCAGCAGCTGTTAAATCCCTGATGCCTTACGCCCATCCTGAGAGAACGTTTCTGAACTGATTTCGCAACTGCTCCTGCGCGCTAACGTCGCATCAGAGCAACGCTATGAAAATGAAACCCTGGGCGTGGTTTGACCGCTCCCGTATTCCGACGAATACCTCCGGACGCGTTATGTTTCCGGCGAACGATCCTGCCGGTGAAAACACTCCACAGCCAGAACTCTTTTCGACCGTACAGATGGAACGCTATGGTCAGAAGCTGGCACGCACGCATAAATTATCGCCGGATAAACCCGCTTACTACCTTCTGAAACGGCTCAGCGACAATGAAACTGTTATCACGCAAAACTGTTACGAGCTCAATGCCGGGAAAAAAACGAGCATTATGCCCGCCGGGGAATGGCTGCTGGACAATTACTACCTGATTGAAGAACAAATCCGCACTGTCCGCCAGCACTTGCCGAAAAGCTTCGGTAAAGGTCTTCCATCGCTGATGTCACCACTGAATTGCCCACGAATTTACAATATTGCATCTGAGGCCATTGCTCACGGTGATGGCCGCTGGGATACCTCCAGCCTGACAAGCTATCTCACAGCCTATCAACAGGTGACACCGTTGACATTGGGTGAAGTCTGGGCCTTACCGGGTATGCTGCGCCTGGCGCTGATTGAAAATCTTCGGCGTATCAGTATGGAAGTGATAAAAGCTCAACAGGACAGAAACCTGGCAGATACGTGGATAACAAGGATTTTCGAATGTGCGGAGAACAAGCCTGGTGATTTAATCATGGTGGTTGCCGATATGGCGCGCTCCCGTCCTCCGTTAACCAGTGCGTTTGTCGCTGAGCTGGTGAGGCGCCTGCAAGGACATGGTAACACGCTGTCGTTACCTCTTACCTGGGTTGATCAGTGCCTCCGGGAACAAGGGCGCACCACTGATTTTCTCATACATGGCTTCAATCAACAGCTTGCCGCCAGCCAGCTATCTGTCAGTAACAGCATCGCGGGTCTGCGATTACTGAGCGAAACGGACTGGGCTGATTTCGCCGAAACGATAAGCGTCGTCGAACAGGCATTACGCAATGATCCTGCAGGTATCTATTCCCGGATGCACTTCAATACCCGGGATCATTACCGCCACGTTGTTGAGCTCCTGTCCAGGGATAGTGGTCTCAGTGAGCCTGAGGTTGCTGAGAGAGTACTGGCACTTTCAGGGGGTAAGGCTTCCGACGAACAGGAACATCACGTAGGGTATTATCTCGCGGGTGAGGGGCGACAGGAGCTGGAGATTCATCTGTTGGCAAACACCTCCTGGCTCATACGTTTGCGCCACAGTTTCAACCGAGTAACCCTGCTGTCATGGCTTGGAAGTCTTGCGTTGTTGACCACCGCAACAACAGCGGCAATATTGCACGAAACTGCCCTGCAGGGTGCAGACTGGCTGCTGATCCCGATAACATTGCCTCTAATTATTGCTCTCACTCAGTTAATGAGTGATTTACTTAGTGACGCAACAACCCGTTTTCGCGTTCCTCGTCCATTGCCAGGCATGGACTTTTCAACCGGCATTCCCGCTGACAGTGCAACCATGATCGTCATCCCTTGCATGCTGACTAGCCACGACAGTTTCAGCAAATTCCTCACCAGTCTGGAAGTCTGCTGGCTGGGGAATGAAAACGAAAATCTCAGGTTTGCTCTGCTCACCGATTTCTCTGATTCTGAGAATGAACCCTCACCGGAAAGTAATGCTCTGCTCAGACAGGCTATCGTCGATACGCAGGCACTTAATCGCCGTTATCCCTCCAACCGCCCACGTTTTTATTTGTTACACCGCCAGCCTGAATGGAACCCCGCAGAAGGAACGTGGATGGGTTATGAACGCAAGCGGGGAAAACTGGCACTGCTGAATAGCTGGTTGCGCCATCCGGGGACACAATTCGTCAGCGTTGCCGATATGCCTGCTCAGCTTTTACCGGGTCATATTAAATACGTCATTACCCTGGACAGTGATACGGTGCTGCCACGCGATACGGCGCACAAACTGGTCGCAACGATGGCGCATCCGCTGAATACGCCAGAGTATGATCCTGCAAGTCAGAGGGTTGTCAAAGGATTCGGCATTCTGCAACCCGGCCTTGCAGAGGAGATACCTCTTAACGGTCAGGGACGTTACGCCGCCATGCGCAGCGGCATACCGGGCACTAATCCCTATTCGATGATGTCTTCGGATATCTATCAGGATCTCTTTGGGGAAGGATCGTTCGTCGGTAAAGGGATTTATGATGTCGATATCTTTGTACAGGCCACTGCCAACACTTGCCCGGAAAATCTGGTTCTCAGCCATGACTTACTTGAAGGGTGCTATGCACGATCGGGGCTACTAAGTGAGGTCTTACTTTACGAACAGTACCCCAATAATTACCTTTCGGACGTCGCGCGTCGTTCACGTTGGATCCGGGGCGACTGGCAATTGCTTAACTGGCTGAAGCCACATGTCAGAAAAACTGATGGAACCCGGGACAAGAACCCGCTGTCCACTCTTTCTTACTGGAAATTACTCGATAATTTGCGTCGCAGTCTGGTCGCCCCTTCTTTACTGGTATTGCTGTTCTTTTCCCTGATTTGGGTACCCAATCCATTTTACTGGCTTGGCGTACTGGCACTGATATGGCTGTTACCTACCATCCTCAGCATCGTCCACAACTTTCTGCATAAACCTCTGCGTCGTCGCCTGAAGCCGCATCTGTTACTGGTGGGGGCAGGCGCGTTGAAGCGTTTGTCAGGCGTCGGCCTTAATTTTGCGATACTGCCGCATGAAGCCGGATATTCGCTCAAGGCGATTGCCGTGACGCTATGGCGACTGGGAGTCAGCAGGCGTCACCTCAGCCAGTGGGTCAGTCACAGTCTGGACAGCAATCAGGACAAACCCTCTGTTGCACGTTTTTATCAGGCGATGTGGCTGAATGTTGCATGTGGCGTGACGCTTACAATACTGACTGGACAATTTGCACCGCCACTACTGTCGATTGCCTTGTCGATCGGTTTGTTATGGTGTCTGGCACCGCTGCTGATGAGCTGGTTGAGTCGCCAGCCTGTGCACAAGGTGTTTTCGCCAAATAAGGAACAAATACAGCTGTTACGCCAGACAAGCCGTGAAATCTGGTCATTTTTTGAGACCTTTGCCACAGAAAAAGAAAACTGGCTTCCGCCTGATAACTACCAGGAAATACCGCAACCGGCGGTGGCCCATCGTACTTCTCCTACCAATATTGGCCTTTCCCTTATGGCTAACCTGACAGCCTGGGACTTTGGCTACCTGCCCGGCGGAGAGGTGCTACGACGCGTGTCGCTCACCCTCGACACACTGGATAAAATGGAGCATTACCGGGGCCATCTCTATAACTGGTATGACACTCGTACAATGGCCCCCCTCAGCCCACGCTATGTTTCAAGCGTCGACAGCGGAAACATGGCGGGGCACTTGTTGACACTGCGTGAAGGGCTGTCCGCTATGCGTCATCAGCCCGTTTTAAACACCCAACGGATACTGGCTGGATTGAACGATACGCTGGATATTCTGGAAAAACAGTGGGGTCAGAACCCGCCTGATAGCCTGCGGCTGCTACGCAAACATTGGCTGAGTGCGGTGTCGCTACCTCCGCAGGCGTTTTTCAGCGAGCTGAAAAGAATGCGTACACAGTGCAACCATTTGACAACGCACTGTCATCAGGGGTCTCCCCTTCAGATGCGCTGGTCAGGGCATCTGGAGCATCAACTGGTTCAGCTTTGCCATGAGTGGTCGCTGCTGCTTGGCTGGCTACCTGCCTCCAGGAACGAACAGCCGCTGCCGACGCTGAGCGAGCTTGCCCGGGCAACATTTTCCGGTAAGGGAACACCTACGGCGTCAGCGGCAGAGCAGGCCCGGATGCGACTGAATATTATCACCGAGCTTGAACAGCGGCTGAATGAGCATGCCCGGATGGATTTCGCCTTTCTGTACAGCGAAGCAACCAGTCTGCTCAGTGTCGGTTATAACTGTGACACGAATACGCCTGATAAGAGCCATTATGATCTGCTGCCCTCTGAAATCCGCCTGACTAGTTTTCTCGCTATTGCGACTAATCAGTTGCCTCTTAAAAGCTGGTACGCGCTGGGGCGGCTGTTTACCACGATTGATAATGAAACGGCCCTGATGTCATGGAGCGGGTCTATGTTTGAATACCTGATGCCGAATCTGGTGATGCCCACCTGGCCAGGCAGTCTGCTTGATGAGATGAGTCAGTCTGCGGTTATGCGCCAGATTCACTGGGGGAAAGAACGCGGGGTACCATGGGGAGTTTCAGAGTCTGGTTATCATGCTTTTGATGTTCAGCGTAATTATCAATATCAGGCATTTGGCGTACCGGGGCTCGGTCTGCGCAGGGGACTTGCGGATGACATGGTTGTCGCCCCGTACGCCACACTGCTGGCGCTGATAGTCTCACCACAGAGAGCCTGTGAGAATCTGTTCAGACTGCAAAAAAATGGCGCCCATGGCGAATACGGTTTTTACGAAGCGCTGGACTATACCCCCTCACGCCTCGCAACCGGTCAGCTCTATGCGGTGGTGCAGTCATGGATGGCACATCACCAGGGCATGGCTTTTCAGGCGCTGGCCCATGTGCTGCTTGGTGCCCCTATGGCTGAGCGATTCATGTCCAGTACAGTTTTCCGGTCAGCGAGTCTGCTCTTACAGGAACGCGTGCCGGATGCGGTCGATCTCTATAGCCCGCGGCGTCATTTTGAATCTCATGAGGGCAGAATGAAACCCGTTCGCTATGAACCCCGGATTTTCAATGGGGTAGACACACCAGCCCCGGATATTCAGTTGCTGTCTAACAGCCATTATCATCTGATGTTGACAGCGGGAGGGGGAGGTTACAGTCGCTGGAATAATATTGCTCTTACGCGCTGGCGCAGTGATACTACGCGCGATAACTGGGGAACATTCTGCTATATCCGCGATATGCAGACGGGCGACGTGTGGAGCAATACCTGGCAGCCGACATGCAATGCCAGCGAACACGACGAGGAAGTGATCTTCACCGATGCGAGCGCTGAATTCAGACGTACCTTCGCTGGACTCAGCGTCAAAACTCAGGTTGTGATCTCCCCTGAGGATGATATTGAGCTGCGACGGCTCACACTGATTCATCGTGGTCGCCAGCCCCGATCCCTGGAGCTGACAACCTATGCCGAAGTGGTACTGGCACCTGATGCCAGCGATCAGGCACACCCGGCATTCAGCAATTTGTTTATTCAGACTGAGCTGAATCCTGAACGTGACGCTATTCTTTGCCACCGGCGCCCGCGCTCACCGGATGAATCGAGTCCCTGCCTGTTTCATATGATGGTGGTGCATGGCGATAACCGTCATAACGTCTCGTTTGAAACGGACAGGGCAAAATTTCTTGGTCGTGGCAGAACTCCCGCTAACGCCCTTGCAATAGAGGGCGGAGGGTCGCTCAGCAACACATCGGGGCCAGTACTGGACCCTATACTGGCGATACGCAACACCATCATTCTGCAGCCGGGGCAGCCGGTCACGATTGATATCATTTATGGTATCAGCGATAACCGCCAGCAGAGTCTGGAGTTGCTGGAGAAATATCGCGACTACCCTATTGCTGATCGAGTCTTTGAACTGGCCTGGTCTCATAGTCTGGTGGTATTACGCCAGATGAACGCCAGTGAAGATGATGCCACCTTGTTTAATCGTCTCGCCAGCGCAGTGCTTTACCCTGTCCAGGAGCTACGCGCCGAAGGTCGGGTGATCAGCCGAAACCGGCGTGGTCAGTCAGGTCTGTGGGGCTGGGCAATTTCAGGTGATCTGCCGATAGTGCTGCTCATTATTACCAGCGAGGAAAGTATCGCCTCCGTTACCACACTGATTCAGGCACACCGGTACTGGAGACAGAAAGGACTGGATGTTGATTTAGTGATCATGAATAACAGCCCCGGGGGCTACCAGCAGGAATTACAAAATCAGATTATGGATTTAATTTATGCCGGGTCTGAGGCCAGTCTGCTGGATAAACCGGGCGGGCTTTTTGTCCGGAATGGCGAGCACCTCTCCGCTGAGGATAAGTTGCTTTTGATGAGCGTGGCCTGTCTTTATCTTGATGACCGCACAGGTGGAATTAATGAGCAGCTTAACCAGCGTATTAATACCCTGAAACCTCCGGTAAGAGCATTCATTCCACATGCTGTGCGGGAGCGTAATCAACATACGGACTGGATTCCCGACATCAGTCAGTTATGCCATTTCAATGGGTACGGTGGATTTTCGCAGGATGGTCGGGAATATCAGATTGTCCTGCGTGAAAATGCGCTGACACCGGCCCCCTGGTCAAACGTACTGGCTAATTCCCATTTTGGCAGCGTGATTTCAGAGGCGGGACAGGCTTACACCTGGTATGAGAATGCACATGAATACCGGTTAACACCGTGGGAGAACGATCCGGTGAGCGATCGCAGCGGCGAGGCGTTTTATCTGCGCGATGAAGAGAGCGGTGAGTGTTGGTCACCGACGGCTTTGCCTGTTCGCGGACACGGTAATTATCTGACTCGTCATGGTTTTGGTTACAGCGTTTTTGCCCATCGTGAGAACGGTATAGACAGCGAGCTGACGGTCCTGGTTGCCGAAGAGGCGCCGGTAAAACTGGCGCTCCTGACGATCAGTAACACTTCGGGACGGACACGTAAACTCTCTGCCACTGGCTATGTTGAGTGGACACTCGGAGAGGCCCGAACGCGTTCAGCTCCTCACATTGTGACACAGGCGGCCAGTATATCTGGCGGCTGCGGGGTACTGGCGAACAATTTTTACGGTGATAACGGTGGCGAGCGTACTGCATTTTTTGCCGTCAGCGGTAATGATTGTTCACTGACAGGCGACCGTCGCGAGTTTATCGGCCGTAATGGTTCTCTGCACGATCCGTCTGCTATGAAATTGCGCAGACTTTCAGGTAAGACGGGAGCAGGGGTGGATCCCTGCGGGGCGGTACAATCGGCGGTCACATTAATTGATGGGGATCAGAGGACATTTATTTTTATCCTCGGCGCAGATGAAAATCACGCACGTGCTCAAGAGAGTCTTGCCCATTATATGAATGAGAATACGGTCCGCCAGGAGCTAAACCGGGTTCACAACCACTGGCACAATGTGCTCGATAAAATCGTGGTTAACACCCCCGACACTTCCGTAAATTTACTGGTTAATGGCTGGCTAATGTATCAGACAGTCGCCTGTCGCCTTATGGCCCGCAGTGGTTACTATCAGTCTGGCGGTGCATTTGGTTTTCGCGATCAGTTGCAGGATACACTGGCACTGAGTCATGCCGATCCGAACCGAATGCGTGAACAGATAATACTTTGTGCATCACGGCAATTTATTGAGGGAGATGTGCAACACTGGTGGCACCCGCCACATGGCAACGGTGTTCGTACCCGCTGTTCTGATGACTACCTGTGGCTTCCACTTGCCGTTTGCCACTATGTGGAAACGACGGGGGATAAGGATGTCCTGGAAATACGTATCCCTTATCTGGAGGGGCGTCCGCTTCTGCCAGGTGAAGAGTCTGTCTATGACACACCGATCATCAGCGATACCGAAGAGACTCTCTGGTTCCACTGCGTCAAAGCGATTCAATATGGTCTGCGGTTCGGAGAGCATGGCCTGCCTCTGATGGGGGCAGGCGACTGGAATGACGGGATGAACCGGGTTGGTATTGAAGGTAAAGGTGAAAGCGTCTGGCTGGGCTTTTTCCTGTACGACATTTTGCAGCGGTTTGCAGCCCTGGCGGAGCGCAGGGAGGATGACACTGTCGCCTCGATATATCGTTCACAGGCCCTGCGCCTGCAAAACAATCTCGAAGCCCACGCCTGGGATGGCGAATGGTACCGGCGCGGGTATTTTGACGATGGTACTCCCCTGGGGTCGAAAGCTTCGCAGGACTGCCGGATTGATGCGATTGCACAGAGCTGGTCTGTATTGTCCGGGGCCGCAAGCCCGGTCCGCTACACACAGGCCATGCAGGCGCTGGATAAGCACCTTGTAGATAACGAAGGAGGATTAATAAAACTGTTAATCCCCCCTTTCGATGGGCATGGTTCTAACCCGGGTTACATTCAGGGATATCTTCCTGGTGTTCGGGAGAACGGAGGGCAGTATACACATGGTGCCATCTGGGCAGTAATGGCATTTGCCCGAATGGGGAATACAGAACGCGCCTGGCAACTCTGGTCAATGCTCAACCCGATCAATCACACGTTGGATGCAGAAGGAGTTGCGGTCTATAAAGCAGAACCCTACGTTATGAGTGCTGATGTCTATAGCGTTGCTCCCCATACCGGACGAGCAGGCTGGAGCTGGTATACCGGTTCCGCAGGCTGGGCCTGGCGTCTTCTGACCGAGGAATTACTGGGAATAAAACGATCCGGTACCGCCTTCACTGTCCATGCCCGGTTGCCGGAGGAGTGGTCATCTTTTGCTATGACATACCAATATGGCGAAAGCCATTATCAGATTAATATTTCGCGCGGTGACGGAGTATATCGGGTCACTCTGGATGGTCACAGTCTGCCTGATGACAGAATTCCTCTGCTGGATGACGGACAAAACCATACAGTTGAAATCATTCAGAACTGACGCGGAATTAAAATGCGCATTAACGCCTGCCGTTAATGCGCTGATTATCCCTGAGAACATCAATCGCGGTCTGCATGGCAACTTTGTCATCCCGTCTTTTTTGCTTGCCCTGCATCACCTGTAAATATTCAAGCAACGTACGGGTGTTAATCGGCCTGCCCTGTTTGCCCACAGCCAGCAGGGCTTCACCAAGGATCATTTTCACTGGCGGCAACTGTGCCGGGTACCAATCAAGTGTATCATCAGATTTCATCATAAATTTCTCATGGAAGGGTATTGTATCATAAAACAGAGATTCAATTTATGATTCAGTTATCAATGGTCGGAATTCAATACAGTCATTTTTATAAAAACACATAATAACTATTATAGTTTACAGACACTCATTTCTTCTACGCAAGAACTCAGCCATTTTAAAGAAAAACCTGTTCATGTTGCCTGCCAGACATACACACAGGGCCGCTCAGACAGTGTGGAAATTACGAAAAGAATCGGTTCTGGAATGCCCTGAATGTAATTATGTAGTGCACCAGAATGTTAGTGCATCGGCAGTTGATCAGTCCTTGTAACCGAACGTGACAATACAGGAAGATCAAAAGATTTCTTTTTACTGCAGTTGTAGACGACAGGATAATGAAATGATACCTCCAGTACTTGTTGAGCAAAATGTCCCTTAGAGTCGCCATCACAGGTAGGTCAACCTTTCTTTATTCACAGAATTCGATTTAATAATGACAAATATGCAATCGCCCCGGAAATTTCTGGGATTTCTTCAAACAAGGCGAGGTTCTCTAGAAAAACGATAGCTAATTTCCCAAAATTCGTTTTCACCCTATTGAATGTGTTGAGAATGACAAACCAACAAGATAATTTGTTGGGCGTTAATAATAAAAATATTAATTTTTCGTCAAAAATCACTGGATTAAAAATTTCGCGCAATCTTCCGAATCTCTTAAGAGTAGCGAAAAATTATTTTATTGAATTTAATCCCCCTTAAGCTGTCTAAAAGATGTGTATCGCTAAAGACGAATTTCTCATTTTTTCCTTATGCGTTACCACCTTCAATTGCCTTAAGGAAAAACCATGTCACAACCATTTACTCACCATTTACTTCATCCACGCTACTGGCTTATATGGACTGGTTTGGGCCTGCTATGGATTATCGTTCAACTTCCTTATCCAGTATTACATGTGCTGGGCTCTGGTCTTGGAAAAATATCCAGACCCTTTCTGAAACGTCGGGAAGGTATTGCGGTCAGAAATATTGAACTCTGCTTTCCCGAGATGACACCGTTTGTCCGAAGCCAGATGGTTAGTAAAAACTTTGTTTCTCTTGGGCTGGGACTGATTGAAACGGGTATGGCCTGGTTCTGGAGTGATGCAAGAGTCAAAAAATGGTTTGATGTCGAAGGAATTGAAAACCTGACAAATGCAACCAGAGGGGTAATGGTTGTCGGGATTCATTTCATGTCTCTTGAATTATGCGGAAGAGTAATGGGGTTATGTCACCCTATGATGGCGACTTATCGCCCGCACAATAATCCATTGATGGAATGGGTTCAGACGAAAGGACGTATGCGCTCAAATAAGGCAATGATTAATCGACGTAATTTATCTGGCTTTGTTCATGCACTTAAGGCCGGTGAAGCTGTGTGGTTTGCACCTGATCAGGATTATGGGCCTAAGGGTAGCGTTTTCGCTCCCTTTTTCTCCGTAAAAAAAGCAGCCACGACGAATGGAACATATGCACTGTCAAAACTTGCTTGTGCAGATTTGATCACTCTTAGCATGATCCGACGGAGCGATAAAAAAGGTTATCAGATGTATGTCAGTAATCCTTTATCAGGGTATCCCGAGGGAGACAAAATCGTCGCAGCTGGTTACATGAATAAGATCATCGAGAATGAAATCCTCCGCGCCCCAGAACAATACCTGTGGATGCATCGCCGATTTAAAACCCGTCCGGAAGGAGAGGCTTCTTTATACGAATAAAAACATCAACTGACTTTTATATATTACTTTTTATTGTCAATGAAATCATTTGTGAAGCCCAATATGATCAGTTATCCGGCCTGTTTCATAGGGTTATGGCATAATTATCAGTCATGACTCCCCACCTAATCAATTTGGCGTTTATATGTCCGCTGATCGCTCACAGCAGACATGATGGTCACGAAGCCTGTCCGCTTTGTGCCAAGGGCGGAAGTTGTGCCTATCAGTATGATATTATAATTACACTAGCTTATAATAAACCCACAATACAGAGATAAGAATATCTCAACGCCTAGGAGTTAACAAATGATTAACTTTACTGAAATTGATAGTGACGGTGAAGTCTGGGAGTCATTTGCCCGTGATTTTCTTGAAGAACTTGGCTTTTATATTGAATCCGCACCAGATAGAGGTGCAGATGGAGGTAAAGATCTTTTAATCACAGAGCAATTGCAAGGCCAGTTAAATAAATATAAGTTTCGTTGGCTTGTTAGCTGTAAACATTATGCAACAAGTAAAAAATCAGTTTCAGAAAAGGATGAGATTAATATACAAGAACGTATTGATGGATTCAATGCCGACGGATTTATTGGATTTTACTCAACACTACCAAGTAGTGGTTTAAATTCAAGACTGACGCAATTAAAAGAGAATGGAAAAATAAAGGACTTTCGATTCTTTGATGGTAAATTAATTGAAAATCACTTAGTCAGAATTGGTTACTCAAAATTACTCCTTAGGTATCTTCCTGAGAGCTATAAAAAAATAAAACCCAAACATTTAATTTTTAATGAGTACTTACCTATAAAATGTGATCATTGTGGAAAGGACTTAATCGAAAACCATCATGAAGAAAATTATGATGGCATTGTGTGCAATGCAGAGATCATACACGATGACAAACCAAATGAGGTGATAGCGGTTTATTATGCGTGTAAAGGCGATTGTGATAAGCATTTCGAGGATTATTATTGGAATAATCATAAAGCGATTACGAGATGGCAGGATATAAGTGATTTAGCCATCCCATTATTCTATCTCAAATGGATCATGGGGACATTTAATGAACTTGAGTCTGGAAGGAAAACATATACCAAAGAAGCCTTCAATAAAACAAAGGAGATAACATTAGCGCTATCTCAAATTGTTATGAGAGAAATGACAGAAAAAGAAAGAGAAAGAGTGATGGCTTTGAATTCACTACCTGATTACATATAAATTATATTCACTAACGTTTGAACTAGCACATCTATGGTGCAGAGACAACCCCATCTTGGGGACACTCTCAGGCCACTGCCTCCCCAACTTATCGTTATACAGGATAATAAGGAGCTCTAGGGGAGCAATGAGCGTGGTGTTACGTCTGCAATTCGCTCACAGCGGACATCGATCTTCGCGCCGGTCCGCTCAGTGCCAGGAACGGACATTGATGACATTGAGATATGTTAGCGTATAGGGAGCAGGTCAAACTCACAGCCAGAAGCGCTCATCGCTAACTAGATCTTAAAAAAATACTATCAATGGCATATTTTTCTTACGGTATTCACGAAATGAGGTTATTGAAAAATATGGTCTACCCGCAGGCAGACCATGATTTTTATTTTTAGACTTTTAAGCAGTAACGACGTTTGAGACGTTGCCCACCACGGCTAATCTGCCTTGTGGACTTCCCGTCTGTATCAACAAATAAACGGTCCTGCTTGATCAACAAGGCTGTGATCTGCTTTAAATCACCATTAATATTTGCCTTAAAGAAATCTGCTTTAACAGCAAGGACATCCACACCGCCGATAGTGGTTGCGATGACATTAACTTCATTAAGTGTTTCGATGTCCAAGGTATCAGCGGGAAGCGGATAAGCATTTTCCTTCAGCGCCTTCTTCAACACCTGAGTGAATACCTCTTTTTTTTGTGGTGTTTTATCACAAGCCTGCATGTAGCAGTATGATATACCCTCCATGACCTCCTGTAGCGTAAAAGGAAGTATCTTGCATTTAACGGCAATAGCACCACTCGCATAAGCCAAAGCAAACCTTTTGGCTATGCGCTTTTCAAGGCCGTTAAGTCCTTCAATATTATGTTGTTTCAAAAAAATTTGGACATATTCGTCAATTTTATCGGCCAGGAAACCCGAGGATTTCTTGAGCAATGTTGTTACCAGGGCAGGCCCTGCCGTACCGTGATACCGTTGGCAGCTTGCCTTAATCCTTTCGGCATAATCGCTGGGGGCTGCATTATCCGGCACGGTTAAAAAAATACCGAGCTCATTTCCGCAGTCCACCGGGACATCAACAAACCTAGCCATTTCACCTTTCTTGCGCGGCATATCACCGTCTGCCGCATGCTGGGCAAGTCCGTTTTCCCCGTTGCTAATAGCAGTCAATTGCCATAAGGATTTATGCTGCTGAAAATTGACCGACCGTTGTTTACCTCCACCGGAGCCTAAAATGTATATCAATTTTCGCGCCTTTTGGGCTGCTTCTTTTGCATTTTTATCAAGCAAAATAAGCTCATCTAATATTAGCATTCCATGATTCCGCGATTCGGCCAACTCTTCAAATGCAGTCTCGGTAATATTCCAGTCACAGACGAACGAATCATTGCCATACACAGAGGCGGCTATCAGGAGTACAGTACTCTTCCCTTTAGAGCTGTCTCCATAAAAATGAAACCCGCCGGATTCAAAATCGGTAAAATAAATGCAGTAGCCTGCCATTGCACTACATAAAGCCAGCATGGCATAAGGGCTATGTATTGCAACGGATGCAACGTGTTTCTGCCACTGCTTAAGCGTGCCCTTTTGACTTTCTTCACACGTAAATGTATTCGCGTCAGGGTACGGCATGGGCGCGCACCCTTCATACTCACCAAAGACCTTACCACTTCCCGATAAGTAACACAGGGAGCCACCAACATTGATATATCCTGGCCTCATGCAAAGCTTCACACGTTCCGAAGAGACACTCTTAAGATGATCAACGATCTCCTTAAAATCACTATCAGTGAAATCCAGACTGAGACCTGCATCAGTGAGCTTTTCGAGTAACTTGCGTTTATCCATCACATCAGTTGCGGCAATCAGAAGCTGACGCCACTTATTGCTGTGACAATCATTCACCTCCACCAGGCGGTATGCGCGCTGAAGTTTGTTATTATCTGACAGTGCCAGCAAACGTACGGGCAGTTTATTTTTCTTAGCCATCATTTTTTCCTCAAGCCCTCCTTCAGTCCAAAGGGCTCAATCACCAAATCACTAAATCACCAAGCCAAACGTCAATGTTTAGCTTGTTTGAAAATAGAAGGTGGGAAACTATTCAGTGTTACCCACCAGTTATGCTCAACTCATGCTCTCGATGCATCTAGCAGCTACGTTGAGGGCATCTTTACGAGTAATCGCTTTACCCAACTTGGACATTTACCCTGAATGTGAGTAATGCATCGCTCATGCGATCAAGCTTCACCAGTGATTTGGCAAACACACTGAGATTCCTTATCCGAGTTCCATTCTTAGTTTTCTTAAGTTCACTCTCAGCGTTCATAAACCACGTATATTCCTGCCAGATACCTGTCACACAATAGCTCAACGCATGGACTGAACTAGCGATGAAGTCATATTTCATTGGCCGATTTATCCTTCCGGGCCTTATATGAAGATTCTTCTCACGCAACATGTACTGCCTCAACATTTCCAGCTTTTCAGGCTCATGGGGTATTAACAGATGGAAATGCGGCATCCAGTGGCTACGTTCAGGCTCATGTGTATAGTTGTGATAGTCCATCTCGAAGCCACCAATAACGGGTGCACTGAACCCTATGCGCTGTATAGCCTTAAGTAAGCGTTGCTTTAACATACCGAGATCCCAGGCGAGCAATGTTGAATTCGAGAACATATCCGCATAGCTAATTAGGGTGACGGCTTTGTACTCATCCTGATGTTCCTCAATATACGGGAGCCATTTCTGCATAAACTTCAGCCGGCGATACCGTTGGCACAGGCTGCACGCCATACTCCCGCAGGTTTCTTCCGGGTTACAGTTCTCCAGCTTATTCGCCAGTTGCAGGCGCTCCGTTTTGCTCCGCGGGTTGCCGAACTTACGCAATGCTTTCACACGTATGGCGTTTTCAGTCAGGGTCTGATGGATAGTCTCAAACTCTGGCATAGCCTTGCTGATAGCCTTAGCCAGTTTTTCCAGCTCAGGGAATGCTGATGTATGACTCGCGTAATGTGGTCGTTTCATCTTATTCCCCCTTAACCTGCATACGGCTGGCAATCCAGGTGTCAATATCTTCGGAAAGCCAACCCACTGCCCGCCCTTGCGGTGAAAGCCTCAATTGAGATGGAAAGCAACCTTCTGATATATAGCGATAAAGTGTCGCGCTGGAGATGCCGCAACGGTGTAAAACTTCTGTCTTTTTGATAATTCGGCTAGTCATTTAATGACTCCTGTTGTGTGTGGAGCCAGCTCTTTAAAAGCCTCAACAGAATGAAAAGAAAAGCAGGATGCAAAATAGGCACAGATCAATATAAGCAATTGAAATTACGCACTAAAAAAAATTATATTTTTTTTAAAAAGATTGAGCCTCAATAGTGATATGTTGAGCCTCAATAACTTTTATGAATAAGGGAACATCTAATGCCTGCTAAGAAACGGCCTTCAACGAAGAAGACACTCATAGCGCCGAGCGATAAGCCGAGCGCAGTTAGCCGTAGGACAAAAAATCAGCTTTATGCGCAGGTAGGTATCAAGGAACAGAAGGTATTTCTGGGAAAGGATGCACTTGATAAATTGAGATTCCTACTTCGCTTCCAATATAGTCACGAAGATGATGTTGACGACCGCGACCCGCTATTGTTGGGAGATGTGCTGAGTTACTGCATTAACGCCTGCTATAACTTGAAGTTTGTTAAGGCTGCGAGAACCAGTTATGCCCCCAAAACGATGACGGCGGCTAAGACACCTCAAGGCCAGCGCCTGTATCGTTACCATCAGATGGCAAAAACCAACGATGCCTTCGAGCTGTTGAAAACCTTTAACGCTTGCGATAAGAGAGGTAAACCCTATTTTCCTCACACAGACGATGTCGCTGCACACTTTGATTGGGGCGATGAATTTGGCGAAATGCCGGATGCTGAAGAGTCAGAGGACGGTGAGAATGAGGATGAAGATAGATGGCTAGCACATGAAATCCAGAAGCTACGTGATGCTAAAGCAGTAAGGGAATGCATTAAGAAATGGAATGAAGAGGCCTTTCCGACCAAGGATGAACAGCCCGTTTCATTGGACAAAGTTGGGGTAACCCCGAAATTAAAAAAGCCAAAAGTGAAGAAGCTTTCAGGTGATCTACCTGACGATGAGTATCCTGATTTTTGATTGATGCGCAAAAAGACTGGCATTCATGGCAACGCCTTGCACCCCAAGGGCTCTGTAAGAGAGTGATGTTATATTTCATGTTTTTTGCCGACACAGTGAAAACATCACATTGACCCGCATGACATAAGCGGAGGCCTTGGTGGATAAAGGCATAACGTGAAAAAAGCTATTTTTAGACAACATGATCGTGAGTCGGTTGACATTACCAGCATCGTAACCGCTGCGAAGCCATAGCCTTTGCTTCATACCCGCGATGATCATAGCGGGTAGTCGTGGATATGTCGCTATGCCCTGCCAGCTGCCGTACGGTGTTGATATCCACGCCTTGCTCCAGTAAACGGGTGATGAAGGTGCGTCGCATATCGTGAGGAGTAAAACGCGCTATGCCTGCGTCCTGCTGTAACTGCTCCAGGATGCCGGTTAAACCGGTCGTTGTCAGCGGCTGGCTGGCAACCCTGCCGTTGCGCTGAATGCGGTTAAACAATGCATCCCCGACCTCTTTCGAGCCACTGGCTTTAATCCATGCGCGGATGGCTTTATCTACCGCTGCCGCAACGTGTATCTCCCGGTATTTACGCCCCTTCCCCTGCCTCACTGTAAGAATGCCATTGTCATAGTCCCGGCGTTCAAGGCTGACCAGTTCCCCGGCCCGCAAACCCGCACCGCAAAGGGTCATTACAATGGCGGCATCACGACAACAGCGGATACGTTGCGGATGCCGTTTAGCGGCCTGAATGAGTGCACGAACCTCTTCCCGGCTAAGTGCCCTTCCCTTGCGCTGGCTATCGCCATTTACGCGCTTAACTGCCCGGATACGGGCAAGGGTGTCCGCCTCCAGGCAATTGAGGTTAAAGGCCGTCTGCGCAATGCCCCGGAGTGCTGACAACGCCATGTTGACCGACGACACGGCATAACCGTCATCCAGCAGTGCCGCACGTACTTTAGCGACAGCGGCGAAGCTAAGTTGCTCCCAGGGGTAACTGGCCGCATCCGCACCGCGTTTAAGTATGCTGGCACTGCGGTTTAACAGGCTGGTGATACCCCTCCGTCCCGACGGGGCAAGACCGCTGATATAAGCGTCCAGCACGGTGGTTTCCACCACCGGCGCGACCTTGCGCAGTGCAGCCCTTCTCATGCGTTTAACCTGCTATAACATGTATTAAACCAGGTAACTGTCTGCATCACACCAGCCCTCGTTCAGCCATTGACACCGTCTCCGTCCCGGCCACAATAAGGTGGTCCAGCAACCGCACATCCAGCATTTGCAGTAGCTCCTGCAGCCGCTTCGTTATCTGGATATCGCACTTGCTGGGTTCAGCCTCACCGCTGGGGTGGTTATGCACAAGGATGACAGCGGCGGCGTTATGCCTGAGCACCCGCTTGATTACCTCCCGGGGATGAACGCTGACCGTGTTTAACGAGCCCCTGAACAGCATTTCCCGATGCAGAAACTGGTGCTGGTTATCGAGCAGGATGATGCCAAACTCCTCGTGTTCCAGCAGGGCCATTTCGTACATCACGCAGCGTCGTACATCATCAGGGGAGCAAAGCTGAACACCACGCTGGTAGCACCGGCTGATAATGTTTCGGGCCTGGTCGAGGATGCGGGTTTCACGCAGGGTAAACGTCGTCATGTTCAGAACTCCCGTTCGATGAAGTAAATGGCTTCGGGAAACAACTGGCGGCGGGCCGCGCCAGCACGTAAGGAGAAGGCTTTGCGGGGCATGGAGGTTCGCCCGTTGCTGTCGAAGAACCAGAGCGTTTCTTCGTCCATTCTGGTGACAAGGGACCAGTGAAACTGGTCGCTGAGCATAATCAGGCGGGAGTGGTCTGTGACCGCCAGAAACCGCCTCATTTCACTGAAAACCCGCCCTTCCACAAGACCGCGACTTCCCTCGAAAGGTTTGATGATTTGGACCGGAAACTGGCGGTGGTAGTGACCTTTCCGGAGTACCTGCGCCATCAGCCAGTCGAGCCGGTTTTCATCTATCCCTTCGGTCAGCCATTCATGCAAAGGCCAGCGTTGCTGATAGGCCTGAAGAAGTCGGTTCATGAGTGGTTTTCGCTTCACCCGACCGTCATACAGCCAGCTCAGCATATTCACCACACAGTACGCGCCGCAAAGACAGTCAAGCTCTCCCTGTACAGACGCGTGTATCCCTCTGTTAGCAGTCACAGATAATGTCTCCATCATAATTAGCTGTCAGTGTGGCGGGATTAGCTTTCCCACATAACGGTGAGGGTGTAGATATTCAGGAAGTGGTAATGAACGAAGTTTCTCTGCCAGAGTGCAAAAATGTCGCGCCCTTCCCCTGGGGGTAAATCACCGGCATAGGACAGGAAGACATAGCGCTGGCTCCAGCTGATATCGATTTCCTTTTCCAGCTCCGGGTCTGTTCCCATATACTTGAAGTCAGTGATGTAATCGAAATACCACTCATCATTGCGGGAAATAAGCCTTATTTCCACCGGATGAAACCCACCATTTTCAGCGCTGTAATTGATATCTTTGAACAGCAATGTGACAGCACGAATATTCGGTTTAACTGGTGGCTTTTTACTGAGCTCAGCCAGTATAATATTAATAAGCTCCTGACTTACGGGCATGGACAGCCCTTCCTGACGGATAATATTCATTGTATTTATTCCGGTAAATATGCGTTTGGATTGATAACACAAATACTAATTAAACCTAACCCGTACTGAATTTTCAGACGATAGACGTCCTCCCGCCAGAAGGGATATAAAATGAAACATTAAGTTGGCAATTAGTTTATGTGTCAGCTACTGAATAATATGACAATATCCAGTAATGACATTTTACCAGGAATATACTTGCAAAGCAAATAATTTCATAAAGAAACTAGTTATAAATTTATTTTATGAATTCATCTAAAAACAGGAGAAGGCTTTTTCTTTTGCCATAATCCAATTTGTTCCAGACTTGATCGAGGCGTTGTTTTAATTCTTTATCGAGCCCAGATAGATAGTCAGGCGGGGTATTAGAAACATTCAGCTCTTCCATGCAATCAATAAAGAACCAACTTATTGGAGTCTTTAGAGACACTGCAATTTTAACTAAATGCGCAACATTGATCTTATTCGTTCCTCGTTCATAGCGGGAAAGTTGTTGCTGAGATATATCGATAATTTCTGCAAGGTCAGCTGCGGTTAACCCGGCTTCTTTACGTCTGCTCTGAATACGCTGTCCTACCAGCTTATCAGCTGAATCTGCCACCAATTTAACCATCATTTATTCTCCCGTTCGTCCATAAACGGAAGTCTGGGTCTTTTTTACTCTTGCATGAACACCACTAATGACCATAAAATCTCATAAATACTCACTTATGGACCAATAAGACTAAGACTGACGAGCTGAGCGACCAGCAGATGAGCCTTAGAACAAAGGTGGACAAAAAAGGGGAACATTGTGGCAACCACCATTACTGAGATAACGGATTGCTTTGAGTACTTTTTCAGCTCCCTTTACCGGCGTGAATTTGTCAAAACACTGCGTCTGAATGAATGTAGCGAGCGGGAACTTCTGCCATTAGTACGTTGCTATTTGCTGGGTTGGTTTGCGGATAACGTCTCACCAGAAGTCAAAAGCAGGCTACCAGGAACGGTATCCGGACATGGTTTCATTGACTTTGTGATTGACGATGTGGCCGTTGAGTTTGCAGTCCGTAAGCCAACAGCAGCTCGTTCCAATGTCTCAGCAACCGTAAACAGCACGGAAGTGAAGAAGTTGATGAAGCACGACGGCAAAGCCCTGCTTGTACTGTTCGACTTCTCTGACACGCCCTATTCAGAAGAACAGATTGAATCTTTTCGTAACTGGCCTTCCCTGGGACGGGGGAATCACCGTAAATCAGCTTTCAACGTAGTGTATTTCTTTGTGGAAAAACGCAGGCCGCTGGCACTGGGGAAAATCACCAAAAACATTCGTATCAGCTAACAGGAAATTTGATGATGAAGAGAATAGTTACTGCATTAGTACTGACAGCCTTCGCTCTCCCGGCAATCGCAGCCCAATACGCTAAGCCTGGTGCAGTCTTAACGCTAAAACCAGGCAAAAGTAATGTGGAGTTCAGCATCAATGCATCAGCCAAAGATGGATCAGGGAACTGCAACATGGAAGGTACGGCACAACAAATAGCTGCTGGCGAGAATCAGAAACGCCGTTGGGTCTGGAACGACGGTTCCAGCCAGTGTGTTGCCGTGCTCAGTGAGATGAATAATGGGAAAGCCAGCGTGATAACTCGTGGTTGCGAAGGATACTGCGGGGCTTCGGTTGCGGGCGCGATGGATGGTCAATACAGCAAAAAATAATAAGACGACAACTTTGATTTGAAGGGAAAAAACAAATGAAAATAAACATACTTCTGGTACTGGTTGCAGCGGGTTCAATAGTCGGCTGCGGCGATAAGACACCAAAATGCAATAGCGATGACGCCAAGAACCTGGTCGTTGATATAGCACGGAAAACGATAGAGAAAGGAATGACCCTGGATAAAGGTGTCCGAATTTCTGTCGAAAATGTCAGGACTGTAAGTCATGAGTCAGATCTTGATGTTTATCAGTGTGCTGCTGATCTAACTTTCGCCAAACCAAATATGAAAGACTCATTGCCTATTACATATCGGGTACAAAAAACTGAGGATGGCAAAGGACAATTTTACATTAACGTTTCTGGTTTATAAATATTGATGAGCATGGATTAACTTTAAAAATTAGTCCATACTCACTTCAATCTCAAGGAAGATACCAATTGATTTTCTGTAAAATTTTTTCATCGCTAAACATTATGGACTCATTCCAAACAATACTTTCCTCCGAGATATAATTAACATAGGGGACAATATCACCAACATCCTCGGGAGGGATGCCATAACGCATTAACATTATACTGGTATAATCCGTAGTGCCATACTTTAAGAAATCTATAAAAGTCTCTGCCCTACTATCATTCGTAGCCTCAAAATATAATTTAAATGCACCAACAAACACATCAGTTAATGAAAAGGAGATTACTGAATCCAGATAGTCATATGTATCAAAAACAATCGTATCATAGCTTACCTCACTAGATTTAACTTTGTGAAATAAAGAATATGCGCGAGTAAGAGTACTATCAGGTAGCTTATTAGCTGGTTGAGAGAATCTTGATACACCATTATTCCTACCATCTCTATCTGAAATATAGCTATATCTTATACCAACTATCTCTTTAAAGCTTCGTCCAGCTATAAGATGGAAGATAATTGCAATAGCAGTATTGAAAACATTCAACTCCCCGTCAAACAATGAACGACCTAAAGATGCCTCATACAATATCAAAAAATTGTTTTTCACTAAATCTCTGACGTTTTCATTTTTAGCACCATTTAATTTATCTCCAAACCCCCCATCAAAAAGAACATCCAAAATAGAAGATATTTTTTCATATACATTACGTTCTTTTAATCGCTCAATTTTTGAGATAGGAAGATTTATATCTTCATTAAAAGTACCGTCATTAATAGATGTTATGAGTTCATAATTATCATTTTCATAATCAACGGGAAGTTCTAAAATTGATTTCTCTTCTAATTTAAAAGATGACCTAATACGACTTGATAAAAGTTCTGCACTATGTGTATAAACGTAACCATAATCAAATTTCATTTCCTTTGACAAACGCCCGCTACGACCGATCAAATTTTTAAAAGCCAAACATTTTTTCTGCTCTGAATCACCATTCATTCGCATATTAGCAAGCCAAACAACATCAAATGGCATGTTTATCCCTTGGGCTAAGGTGCTTGTAGCAAAGCAAATTCGAGCATATCCACCTTTGATAAATCTTTCTACTAAATATCTTACTTCCAAAGGAACAGAACCATGATGGATTACTACACCAATCCTCAATAATTCAACCAATCTGGATCTATGATCTTTATTATCAGCGCCTAGTATACTCTCGACATTATTTATTATTTCTTGGGCGGATATATCTTCAATCTTTTTAAAGTTATTCGTGTACTTTCTAAATCTATTTATAAACCTGCCATCGTAAACCGATGCTTTTGACACATAAACAAGGACGGACTTATCGCCTGAAAATGCAAAGTCTTCAAACTTTCCTGCATATTTTGCCGATTTTGAAAGTAAATATCCTTTAGCGATGTATGGAGAAAAGTAGTAATCACTTCCATTTTTGTGCTCATGAATGAATATTTTCCCAACGGTATTATGAGCATAACTCCGAGAGTAACTTTCAGACGCATCAATATTATGTTTTTTAAATTGAGCCTCGGGGTTATCAACAAAAGGATGCGCGAAAATTAGTTTCGCATCTGGAAATAATTTTTGCACACGTCTGACTGTGACGTCAAAAACAACCCCTCTATCTTGCTCCTCAGAAACTTGAGCCTCATCAAAAAAAAACAGATTAATATGTAACTTATGGCTGATGCTTGCCAGATCTTTTGTTCGCTCAGGAGTAAGTACAAAGATACGCCTTAATGGTCGGGCGGTATAAACATAATCAACAAAAGGACTAATCATCACACCTTTGTCGTTTTTAAAATACTCCTTTAAATTTTCGACATATTCTGCGATTAATGCTCTTGACGGTACAATGATCGCGGAATCACCAGATTGCAGATTAATATAATCTTTAATCGAAAAGGATTTTCCTACGCTCGTTGGAGCTGAAATGGAAACGAATTTTTTTTCTTCTATAGCATTGCGAATACTTGCTTGGACAGGAGTTAAAAACTCACCATATTTTGATTTATATGCACGCCCGATCCCCCCGAGAATAAATGAATAAAGATTTGAAGGTTCCATATTTTTATAGAACAGGCCTAGAATTGATATGATTTTCTCTTCATATTCGGCAAAACAGTTAGCGTGGAATTCTTTATAGTACGTTAGCGTTTCAATCGTTTTATTATTGACAGGTCCTTCTTTATGCAACTCCTCTATAATCTCACTCAGAGTAGCTCTTGGATTTGAGTCGTTTATTACATCCTGAATACTTAACATTTTACACCCACTAAATAAACAAATTTAACATTGTTTAAAATATCTAACGCCCTCACTGTCTTAATCGCATTATCCATAATCCTATCACAATTATCAGAATTAATAGAGAATGCAGCTATTAGACCATAATCATTATTATCCAAATTATTGATGGCATTAGGCGAACATAAATTAATAAGATGAACACGATCTCTAAAATGTTTTTCTTGACTTATAAAACTGACTGCTTGATTTATAGCATTTCCATGGGGATTAGTTGAAGATGAGAATTTAGCTTCTCCAAAATTTATAAAATTGCTTGGACAGGTTGTATGAAAATCAAATCCCTCATTCTGCTTTATTTGAGGTTTCCATAGCTCTGCTATTGGCAGTGAAATGTGTTTGAATATTTGACTTAATGCTCGTGAAGATCCAATTGAAACCATGAGTTCACCAAATTCATCACCTAAGTCATTCTTCTCACTTACCTTCTTGAAAATACTAACTAAAGCTTCTGCTGTTTCTTTAGCTGTATAAGTATACGAACGCTGAGTGCCACTATCGAGAGACAAGATCCATGAAGTATCCAAAACTGATTTAACGAGTTCATTTGCAATAAAATCAACATTATCAACATTTACGATACAAGCAATTATCTTTGGATCACTTTCTTGATAGAGATATTCGGCATGACGACATCCCCAATCATTATCATTGATAAGAATACCTTTCAGCTCAATAGACATTTTATATTCCATTACATGACCTGGGTATCGATATAATCTATAACATTTGAACGAATTGGTGAATCATTTTTAACAAGTAAGCCCCCACAAAGAGCTGTTGAAATATACAGGATTAAGAGAGATTTAATATTTGAATTTATATCTAACTACGTAACATAACTCTTTGAATAAACAAATAAAAACAACAATCCTGTCAACATTAACCCTATTTAATAACTCCAATCTACGTTAACCATGATGTGGTTTTAGGAGATTAAAGTAAAAAGAACA
This sequence comes from Phytobacter ursingii, assembly GCA_901456055.1. Classification (GTDB taxonomy): domain Bacteria; phylum Pseudomonadota; class Gammaproteobacteria; order Enterobacterales; family Enterobacteriaceae; genus Phytobacter; species Phytobacter ursingii. Next base: position 1,157,929 of record CABDWT010000004.1, on the reverse strand, counting down.
TCAAGGTAATCAGCCCAAATCTGCAGCCACTTTTTACACTCTGCATCATACTTGTAGAGGTTATAAATCCCTTCCACACCGCCTTTTGTATGCCCCAGAATAGCCTCAGCCACTTCGTTAGGACATTGCAGCCGTGACAACCCTGTACGCACAGTCCGCCGTAAATCATGTGGTGTCCAACTCGGTATATCTAACATCTGGCCGGATTCACGTAAGCGCCACGCATTCTCCGTCAGATACTTTTGCTGGATTGGTCGTCTTGTTCGTGTAGACGGAAATAGGTAGGTATCCGAGTTGAGGCGTAGCACTTTAAGAAAGTCTACAGCCTGAGTGGATAACTGTACGTAACGTTCAACACCCGTTTTGGTCTCACGCAGGTGTATCGTACCTTTATCCAGATCAACATCTTTCCACGCCATGTTGCATACCTCTCCGGTACGGCAACCTGTCCACAAGGTCAGACGAAGCACGTTTTTGATTGTCGGTGAAAAAGCAGAACCCGGTAGCCACTGGAGAAACTTTTTCAGCTCAGCTTCACTCAGCACACGCGTCCCGCGGTTATTGGTTAGCTTGATTCGAGTCTGACGGAGGCTGGATTTTGCCAGTAGCGCAGGATTGGCAAAACTGGCATCAAAACGTCCCAAACCGATAGCGAATTCATAGGCCAATGACAGCTCCCGTAGAACGTTACCGGCTTGCACTTTTGCTCCTCTGGCAACAATGCCATTAATAAGCGTAATCACTTCATTGCGTGTGATTTCAGCGGCATTACGATCACCCAGTTTATCTACCGCATCGGCATACAGTGTTCTGCGCACTTCGTCCTGGCCTTTCTTCTTCCGGGCCCCCGGAATGATCTTCCCGTCCTTCGTTTTACGATCCTCAATGCGCTCAGTCAGGTAGAGCTCAACTAATCCCTGCACAGTCAATTCAGGTACTTTGGCCTGTTCAGCCTCGATTGCACGAATCTGCTTTTCCTGCTTGAGCTCTGAAGCAGGACACCGACCTTCCTGACGAAGCAGCTTCAATTCGTTGAGTTTGAGACGGGCAGCGGCGAGTGAAGTCTGCGGGAAGTTGCCAATTTTGACCTGAGCAAGTTTTCCAGTCACAGGGCTCGTGTAACGGTAGAAAAAAGACTTAACACCGGTCGCACCACAGGAGACACGTAAACCACGATTTTCGCCAATATCAGCTTTATCTTTGTCACCTGGCTTCATCATTTCTATCGCTTTAAACGATAGTGGCTTTGCCTCTTGTTTTCCTGCCATAAAGACTCCGTTATCATGCTCCCTACGCATTTATGAAACGAAATGTAGGTTGTGCTATAAGTAGCCATATTTTACCAGGCTATAGGTTGGTAAGCTACACTTTAACCTACATTTAAATGTAGGATTTCATGAGATCCAATGAGACAAAGTGAAACTCAATGAGAACAATAAACATCACTAACTCATTAAAATTTAAGAAAATGGACATCATAAACTGATGAGTACACTAGAGAATTTCGACGCCCATACCCCAATGATGCAGCAGTATCTGAAACTGAAAGCGCAGCATCCGGACATCCTGCTCTTCTATCGCATGGGCGACTTTTACGAGCTGTTTTATGATGATGCAAAACGCGCATCTCAACTCATGGACATCTCGTTGACGAAACGCGGAGCCTCCGCAGGTGAACCCATCCCGATGGCCGGGGTGCCGCATCATGCGGTAGAAAACTACCTGGCGAAACTGGTCAGCCTGGGTGAATCGGTAGCGATTTGCGAGCAAATCGGCGATCCGGCCACCAGCAAAGGGCCGGTCGAGCGCAAAGTGGTGCGCATTGTCACCCCCGGCACCATCAGCGACGAGGCATTATTACAGGAGCGTCAGGACAACTTGCTGGCGGCCATCTGGCAGGACAGTAAAGGATTTGGCTACGCCACGCTGGATATTAGCTCCGGACGTTTTCGCGTCAGTGAACCCGCAGATCGTGAAACCATGGCGGCAGAACTGCAACGCACTAACCCGGCTGAATTGCTCTATGCCGAAGACTTCGCGGAAACATCCCTGATTGAAGGCCGTCGCGGCCTGCGTCGTCGCCCGCTGTGGGAATTTGAAATCGACACCGCGCGTCAGCAGCTTAATCTGCAATTTGGTACCCGCGATCTGGTTGGCTTTGGCGTTGAAAACGCCCCGCGCGGCCTCTGTGCTGCGGGTTGCCTGCTGCAGTATGTCAAAGATACCCAGCGCACCGCCCTGCCCCACATTCGTTCCATCACCATGGAGCGCCAGCAGGACAGCATCATTATGGATGCCGCAACGCGCCGTAATCTGGAAATTACCCAGAACCTGGCAGGCGGTATCGAAAACACCCTGGCCTCCGTGCTCGACTGTACGGTTACGCCGATGGGGAGCCGTATGCTCAAACGCTGGCTGCATATGCCGGTACGCGACACCAAAACATTGCTCGAACGTCAGCAAACCATTGGCGCATTGCAGGAAAACACCGCGCAATTGCAGCCCGTACTGCGTCAGGTTGGCGATCTGGAGCGTATCCTTGCTCGTCTGGCGCTGCGTACCGCCAGACCACGCGACCTGGCGCGGATGCGCCATGCTTTCCAGCAACTACCGGAACTCCGAGCCCAACTGGCGCACGTGAAGAGCGAGCCGGTGCAGAGCCTGCGGGAAAAAATGGGCGAGTTCACTGAGCTACGTGAACTGCTGGAACGCGCCATCATTGATGCGCCGCCGGTGCTGGTGCGCGATGGCGGCGTTATCGCCCCGGGGTATAATGCAGAGCTGGATGAGTGGCGAGCGCTGGCAGACGGCGCGACAGACTACCTCGACAGGCTGGAAATTCGCGAGCGCGAAAAGCTGGGGCTCGACACCCTGAAAGTCGGCTATAACGCCGTGCATGGTTATTACATCCAGATTAGCCGCGGACAGAGCCATCTTGCCCCGATTCACTATGTTCGCCGTCAGACGCTGAAAAATGCCGAGCGCTACATTATTCCTGAACTGAAAGAGTATGAAGACAAGGTTCTGACCTCAAAAGGCAAAGCGCTGGCGCTGGAAAAACAGCTCTATGACGAACTGTTCGACATGCTCCTGCCGCACCTTGGCGATTTACAGCAGAGCGCCACGGCGCTGGCAGAGCTGGACGTGCTGGTCAACCTGGCAGAGCGTGCGGACACGCTAAACTACTGCTGCCCGACATTCAGCGATAAACCGGGTATCCGTATCGTTGAAGGCCGTCACCCGGTGGTCGAGCAGGTGCTGAAAGAGCCGTTTATTGCGAACCCGCTTAATCTGTCTCCACAGCGCAGAATGCTGATCATTACCGGCCCGAACATGGGCGGTAAAAGTACCTATATGCGCCAGACCGCGCTGATTGCGCTGCTGGCCTATATCGGCAGCTACGTTCCCGCGCAGAAGGTGGAAATTGGTCCTATTGACCGCATCTTTACCCGTGTGGGTGCCGCAGATGATCTGGCAAGCGGGCGTTCCACCTTTATGGTGGAGATGACCGAGACGGCCAACATTCTGCATAACGCTACGGAAAATAGCCTGGTGCTGATGGATGAAATTGGGCGCGGCACCTCTACCTATGACGGGCTGTCGCTAGCATGGGCCTGTGCGGAAAATCTGGCGAATAAAATCAAAGCGTTGACCTTGTTCGCCACCCACTATTTCGAACTGACGCAGTTGCCGGAAAAAATGGAAGGCGTGGCCAATGTCCATCTTGACGCGCTGGAACATGGCGACACCATCGCCTTTATGCACAGCGTACAGGATGGCGCGGCGAGCAAAAGCTATGGCCTGGCGGTCGCCGCCCTGGCGGGTGTTCCGAAAGAGGTGATCAAGCGTGCGCGTGGAAAATTACGTGAGCTGGAAAGCCTGTCGCCGGGTGCGGGCGCCACGCAGATTGATGGTACGCAGATGTCGCTGTTAGCCGTACCGGAAGAGACCAGCCCGGCAATGGAAGCGCTGGAAAATCTGGACCCGGATTCCCTTACGCCACGGCAGGCGCTCGAGTGGATTTACCGCCTGAAAAGTCTCGTTTAATGCTCCCGGCCCGCAGTCCCCCTGCGGGCCATTGTTTATCGAATAAATTCCCCGAATGCCAGGCAAGCCCGATATCGGCTTCTATACTTTTTATCTGACTCGACTTATTTCTTTCAATACTGAAAAGGAACCATGTTATGGCAATTCACAAGAAAGGGCAGGCTCACTGGGAAGGTGATCTGAAACGTGGGAAAGGGACGGTTTCAACCGAGAGCGGTGCGCTTAAGCAACTTCCTTATGGCTTTAACACCCGTTTCGAAGGCGTTCAGGGGACTAACCCGGAAGAGCTGATCGGTGCAGCGCATGCAGCCTGTTTCTCAATGGCGCTCTCGATGATATTGGGGGAAGTGGGCTACACGGCTGACAGTATCGACACCACGGCAACTGTCACGCTGGACCAGGTTGACGGCGGATTCGCGATTACCAAAATCTCCCTGAAAAGTGCGGTCAAAGTTCCGGGTGCCGACCCCGCGAAATTTGATGAAGCCATTCAGAAAGCCAAAGCCGGTTGTCCGGTATCCAAAGTATTGAATGCGGAAATCTCGCTGGAATACACACTGAATTAATACGCCGTATCAGGCAGGAAACAAACCGCCCGGCTTGTTTCCTGCTCTTCCCCACTGACTCAGCGCATCATCCGACGAATAAGCATCGTGAATTGCTCGCGCTCTTCCTCGCTTAATTTGCCAAGAAACTCGGCATCTACGCCATTACCCACCGGGATGCTCGCTTGCAGCACGGCTTCACCTTCCTCGGTCAAAAATAAGAAACGGCGTCGTTTATCGTCAGGATCGTGTTCCCGGCGTACCAGACCACGCGTCTCCATACGGCTGAGCATTTCTGCGAGAGTCGCTTTTGTGCTGACCGCCACCTCCGTCAGGGCAACCTGTTCAATGCCGGGGTTTTCGGCAATAGAACGCATCACCGCATATTGTGGTTTGGTCAGTTCCGGCAGTACCTGCTGCCAGCGCGCCGTATGCTGCTGGAAAAGCTGACGTAGCAGGTGAAAGGCCTCTTTTCTTAACTCCATGAATGCTCCATTACGGGTTTCTCCTCCCTATGATAGCCATTAACTTGCCGAATTTTAACGCGGCATTTTTTAACAAAAAATGCGCATGCATACGAACAATCTTGTCTGTGCCGATTCCCGGGAGTAGGTTATTTTTAAATGTTCGCATACGAACAATGATTGAGGTGGTGAATGAAACTGATAATCGGGATGACGGGGGCAACCGGCGCCCCTCTGGGCGTGGCGTTATTGCAGGCGCTGCATGAGATGCCAGAGGTTGAAACTCACCTGGTGATGTCGAAGTGGGCGAAAACCACCATCGAACTGGAAACCCCCTGGACTGCCCGCGACGTTGCGGCACTGGCAGATGTCACGCATAACCCGGCTGATCAGGCTGCCACCATCTCCTCAGGCTCGTTTCGTACCGACGGCATGATAGTTATTCCCTGCAGCATGAAAACACTGGCAGGTATTCGTGCGGGCTATGCCGAAGGGCTGGTCGGACGCGCCGCCGATGTCGTGCTCAAAGAGGGTCGCAAGCTGGTCCTCGTCCCTCGCGAAATGCCGCTTAGCACCATTCATTTAGAAAATATGTTAGCGCTTTCCCGCATGGGGGTAGCGATGGTTCCCCCCATGCCCGCTTATTACAACCATCCGCAGACCGTTGATGACATTACCTGGCATATCGTGACCCGCGTGCTCGACCAGTTTGGTCTGGAGCACCGTAAAGCACGCCGCTGGGAAGGCCTGCAGGCGGCACAGCATTTTTCACAGGAGAAAGAATATGGCTTTTGATGATTTACGAAGCTTCCTGCAGGCTCTTGATGACGAAGGGCAACTGCTGAAAATCAGTGAAGAGGTTAACGCCGAGCCGGATATCGCGGCGGCGGCTAATGCAACCGGGCGTATTGGCGACGGTGCGCCTGCGCTGTGGTTCGATAATATTCGCGGTTTTACCGATGCGCGCGTGGCCATGAACACTATTGGTTCCTGGCAGAATCACGCCATTTCCATGGGTTTGCCGTCGAACACCCCGGTTAAAAAGCAGATTGAAGAATTTATTCGCCGCTGGGATACCTTCCCTGTCGCACCGGAACGCCGCACCAATCCGATGTGGGCGGAAAACACCGTTGATGGTGAAGAGATTAACCTGTTCGACATTCTGCCTCTGTTCCGTCTGAACGACGGCGATGGCGGTTTCTATCTGGATAAAGCCTGCGTCGTCTCCCGCGATCCGGTCGATCCAGACCATTTTGGTAAGCAAAACGTCGGCATCTACCGCATGGAAGTGAAAGGTAAACGCAAACTGGGTTTGCAGCCGGTACCGATGCACGACATCGCGCTTCATCTGCATAAAGCGGAAGAACGCGGCGAAGACTTGCCGGTTGCCATTACGCTGGGTAACGATCCGATCATCACCCTGATGGGCGCCACGCCGCTGAAATACGATCAGTCAGAATACGAAATGGCCGGGGCGCTGCGCGAAAGTCCTTACCCCATCGCCACTGCGCCACTCACCGGTTTTGATGTGCCATGGGGCTCGGAAGTGATCCTCGAAGGGGTCATCGAAGGGCGTAAACGCGAAATCGAAGGGCCGTTCGGCGAATTTACTGGCCATTATTCCGGTGGACGCAATATGACGGTCGTGCGTATTGATAAGGTCTCTTATCGCACAAAACCGATTTTTGAATCGCTATACCTGGGCATGCCATGGACCGAAATCGACTACCTGATTGGCCCGGCAACCTGTGTCCCCCTTTATCAACAGTTAAAAGCTGAGTTTCCGGAAGTACAGGCGGTGAACGCCATGTACACCCATGGTCTGCTGGCAATTATCTCAACCAAAAAACGCTACGGCGGTTTTGCCCGCGCGGTGGGGCTGCGTGCAATGACCACGCCACACGGCCTGGGTTACGTAAAAATGGTGATTATGGTCGATGAAGACGTTGACCCGTTCAACCTGCCACAGGTGATGTGGGCGCTGTCATCAAAAGTGAACCCGGCAGGCGATCTTGTACAGTTGCCGAATATGTCGGTGCTGGAGCTGGATCCTGGCTCAAGTCCGGCAGGTATTACCGACAAACTGATTATCGACGCGACGACACCGGTCGCACCGGACAGGCGCGGTCACTACAGCCAGCCGGTACAGGATTTACCTGAAACCAAAGAGTGGGTTGAAAAACTGACCGCGATGCTGGCCGCACGTAAATAAGGAGGGGGAGAATGATTTGTCCACGTTGTGCCGATGAACATATTGAGGTGATGGCAACCTCACCGGTGAAAGGTATCTGGACTGTTTATCAGTGCCAGCATTGTCTGTATACCTGGCGCGATACCGAACCACTACGCCGCACCAGCCGCGAACACTATCCGGAGGCGTTTCGTATGACGCAGAAAGATATAGATGACGCGCCGCAGGTGCCAACAATCCCACCGTTACTGGCGGCAGATAAGCGTTAAGCCGGAAAGCGCGCAAAGAAAAAGGCCGGTCATTTGACCGGCCTTTTGATGTTCAGACTTATTCGCGGAAGAGCGCTTCGATATTCAGCCCTTGCGCCTGCAGAATTTCACGCAGACGGCGCAGACCTTCAACCTGAATCTGACGGACGCGCTCGCGTGTCAGACCGATTTCACGACCCACATCTTCAAGCGTTGCCGCTTCATATCCCAACAGACCGAAACGACGTGCCAGCACTTCACGCTGTTTGGCGTTCAGTTCGAACAGCCATTTGACGATGCTCTGTTTCATATCGTCATCTTGCGTGGTGTCTTCCGGACCGTTTTCTTTTTCATCGGCCAGGATATCCAGCAACGCTTTCTCGGAATCACCGCCCAGCGGTGTGTCCACCGAGGTGATACGCTCGTTGAGGCGCAACATGCGACTCACATCATCGACCGGTTTGTCGAGTTGCTCAGCAATCTCTTCCGCACTCGGTTCGTGGTCCAGTTTATGGGACAACTCACGCGCGGTACGCAGATAAACGTTCAGCTCTTTGACAATATGGATTGGCAGACGAATAGTACGGGTTTGATTCATAATCGCCCGTTCAATAGTCTGACGAATCCACCAGGTCGCATAAGTGGAGAAGCGGAAACCACGTTCCGGGTCGAATTTCTCAACCGCACGGATCAGGCCCAGGTTCCCCTCTTCAATCAGGTCCAGCAATGCCAGGCCACGATTGCTATAACGACGGGCAATTTTCACTACCAGACGCAGGTTACTTTCGATCATGCGACGGCGCGAAGCAACGTCACCACGCAATGCGCGACGTGCAAAATAAACTTCTTCTTCGGCCGTTAGCAGTGGGGAATAACCAATTTCCCCAAGATAAAGCTGAGTCGCATCCAGCACACGCTGGGTAGCGCCCTGCGATAACAATTCCTCTTCGGCCAGGTCGTTATCACTGGGTTCCTCTTCAACTAAGGCTTTTTCATCAAAAGCCTCTACTCCGTTCTCATCAAATTCCGCATCTTCATTTAAATCATGAACTTTCAGCGTATTCTGACTCATAAGGTGGCTCCTACCCGTGATCCCTGGACAAAGCACCTGAATAGCACTTCATTACTGACGATTGCAGCGGCATCTGCGCGCGCTGCAACGACAACAATGAGGAACGGTTCAACCACTTTGCCGATTTATCGCTGCGGCAAATAACGCAGCGGGTTTACGGATTTCCCCTTGTAACGAATTTCAAAATGCAAGCGTGTAGAACTGGTTCCGGAGCTACCCATGGTAGCGATTTTTTGCCCCGCCTTAACTTCTTGTTGTTCCCGGACCAGCATCGTATCGTTATGGGCGTAGGCACTCAGGTAATCATCATTATGTTTGATGATAATAAGATTACCGTAACCGCGCAGCGCGTTACCGGCATAGACGACGCGTCCATCTGCGGTCGCGACGATTGCCTGTCCTTTGCTACCAGCGATATCGACACCTTTGTTACCCCCTTCGGTAGCAGAGAAGTTATCGATAACTTTGCCATCTGTCGGCCAGCGCCATGAAGCGATTGGCGTACTGGTGGACGTGCTGCTGATGGTCGGTTCGGTAGTGCTGACTGTTGGAGCCGTAACAGGCGCTGTGACAGGGGTCGCAGGCTTGTTGTTCGGCAACATTTTGTTAGCACTTTGTTCACCTGAATCCTCAGAATACGTAATTGTTGGTTTTGAAGCAACAGCTACGGTGGAATTTTGTGCAGGTTTTGAGACAATTCCTTGTGCACTCGCATCTGCCTGCGTTATCGCGTTTCCGCCCGTTATTGGCGCACCTGATGCATTACCCACCTGCAAGGTTTGACCTACCGTCAGGCCGTACGGTGCAGCGACATGGTTACGCTGGGCCAGATCGCGGAAATCGTTCCCGGTTATCCACGCAATATAAAATAAGGTATCACCACGTTTGACGGTATAAGTACTGCCACCGGTATAACTTCCTTTCGGAATGTTCCCATACTGACGGTTATAGATGATCTTGCCATTCACAGTCTGAACAGGCTGTTCCGGTACTGACTGAACAGGCGTGGGCTGTGTTACCGGGCGCTGAACGGGTTGTATTTGCGGCTGTGATGCGGTGCCGATTTTTGGCGGCGGAGTGATTAACATTCCGGAATTGCTGCTGGAGCTGGTATTGCCACCCACCGAACTGACCGGAGCGGGTGCATTGCTGGAGCTTGTACAGCCTGCCAGCCAGATAGAAACCAGTGATAGTGCCGCAACACGGCTTACGGTGAATTTAGGGCTTCCCGTGCTCATTTATCCCCCAGGAATGTGTTAGCTACCAATGACTTAAAATTAACCGTGAACGGTTTCGGCAAATTTGCCCACCATACGCTGATGCGGCATGAAAACATCAGGAAAAATCTGTTTATCAGGCCAGCTCGCCTTTAACCAACGGCACAAAGCGCACGGCCTCCACGGTATCGATGATAAATTCGCCTCCCCGCCGACGAACACGTTTCAGAAATTGCTGCTCGTCGCCCACAGGTAAAACGAGAATCCCGCCTTCATCCAGTTGCGACATCAATGCCGCCGGAATTTCTGGCGGTGCGGCTGTGACAATAATGGCATCAAATGGACCGCGCGCCTGCCAACCCTGCCAGCCATCGCCATGTCGAGTTGAAACATTATGTAAATCAAGTTGTTTAAGGCGGCGTCGTGCGTGCCATTGCAGACTTTTAATGCGTTCAACCGTACAAACGTGATGGACGAGATGTGCCAGTATCGCCGTCTGATAACCAGACCCCGTGCCGATTTCCAGCACCCGTGATTGCGGCGTCAGCTCGAGTAAAGCCGTCATCCGCGCCACCATATAAGGCTGAGAGATTGTCTGGCCCTGGCCGATAGGCAGCGCCACGTTATCCCAGGCCTTGTGTTCAAACGCTTCATCGATAAATTTCTCGCGCGGCACCAGAGAGATGGCTTCCAGCACATGCTCATCGGTAATGCCCTGCGCGCGTAATTGATCAAGCAGTGTTTGTACGCGTCTGTTCACCATCGTTTACTCACTCCGGCGCGATCCAGCCAGCCCGAAACCACATCATGCGCGCTATGCGCGGTTAAATCCACGTGCAGCGGGGTGACAGAAACAAAACCCTCATCGATGGCGGCAAAATCGGTATCCGGCCCGGCGTCGCATTTCTCGCCCGGCGGGCCAATCCAGTAAAGCGTGTTGCCTCGTGGATCCTGCTGCGGAATGACCTGATCCGCTGGATGACGACTGCCACAGCGGGTAACACGAATACCTTTGATTTCACTGAGCGGCAAGTCCGGGACATTAATATTCAGAATACGCCCGGTACGTAACGGCTCGCGCGACAGCGCGCGCAGAATGGAGCAGGTGACAGCGGCGGCTGTCTCGTAATGCGTCTGGCCGTTTAACGACACCGCCAGAGCCGGAAAGCCCAGATGGCGTCCTTCCATCGCTGCCGCGACAGTACCAGAATAGATAACGTCATCTCCGAGATTCGGCCCGGCATTTATACCGGAGACGACAACATCCGGGCGTGGGCGCATCAGCGCGTTGACGCCCAGATAGACGCAATCGGTCGGGGTGCCCATTTGCACCGCGATATCGCCGTTGTCGAAGGTGAAGGTTCTGAGGGAGGATTCCAGCGTTAAAGAGTTCGATGCGCCGCTACGGTTACGATCGGGAGCCACGACCTGTACGTCGGCAAACTCCCGCAGGGCCTTTGCCAGCGTTTGAATCCCTGGCGCATGAATCCCGTCATCGTTACTCAGCAATATTCGCATAATCACCCGATGTATTGATAATTTCCCTTACCACACTGGTGGCGAAGCTACCTGCCGGCAGCCAGAAGCGTAACTCAACGGTCACGTCATCCCACCAGTTCCAGCTTAATTGTTGCGGAAAGAGCAGCATAGCGCGGCGCGATGCTTCTACTTTTTCGCGCACCAGCAAAGCCTGCAGATCCGGTGCATTGGCAACGGCCGCCTGCTCAAAGGACAGCGACTGGCCCTGCGTTCCCCACTCGCCGCTTCCCGGCATTGACGCGGTAATCATCAACGCCCTGGCATCAACGCGCGACTGCAGTTCGGCACGCTCTTCTTCGGTCGCGACAAACCAGCTTCCGCGCCCCGATAATTGTAGCGCATCGCCGTCAACAACTTGATTAAAGTCTGTTTTTTTCAGGCGCTCGCTAACAATTTGATTAAACAACGCACTGCGCGCTGCCGACAACCAAAAACTGCGCTTATTACGATCGCGCACCGGAGCATCGCTTTGCGCCCAGCGTAGCGCACCCTGTAAGTTACTGCCGCCGATACCGAAACGCTGTGCGCCGAAATAATTCGGTACGCCACCTTCGCTGATGGCTTGCAAGCGAGACTCCACATCGTCACGGTGGCTGATTTCGCGCAGTACAAGCGTAAAGCTATTGCCCTTAAGCGCGCCCAGACGCAGTTTGCGCTTATGACGAGCATATTCAAGCACTTTGCAGCCTTCCAGTTGAAACGCGCTCAGGTCTGGCATCTCTTTGCCAGGCACGCGAGCGCACAACCACTGCTCCGTCACGGCATGTTTATCTTTCTGTCCGGCAAAGCTCACTTCGCGGGCGTGAATTTTAAGAAATTTTGCCAGCGCGTCCGCAACGAAGCGGGTATTGCAGCCGTTTTTCAGAATACGCACCAGAATATGTTCGCCTTCACCGTCCGGCTCGAAACCCAAATCCTCGATGACAACGAAATCTTCCGGATTGGCTTTCAACAAACCACTTCCCGCAGGCTTACCGTGCAAATAGGTCAGTTGATCGAACTCTGTCATTTCGCGGCCTTAAGCAGGAGCGCTACCGCCTCACAGGCAATGCCTTCTCCGCGACCGGTAAAACCGAGTTTCTCGGTGGTGGTCGCTTTTACGTTCACGTCATCCATATGGCAGCCCAAATCCTCGGCGATAAATACGCGCATCTGCGGGATATGCGGCAGCATTTTCGGCGCCTGCGCGATGATGGTGACGTCCACGTTGCCAATCACATAGCCTTTGGCCTGGATACGACGCCATGCCTCACGCAGCAGCGCGCGGCTGTCTGCCCCTTTGAACGACGGGTCGGTGTCCGGGAACAGTTTGCCAATATCTCCCAACGCCGCGGCGCCTAACAGGGCGTCGGTCAGCGCATGTAACGCGACATCGCCATCAGAGTGCGCCAGCAGGCCCTTCTCCCAGGGAATGCGGACGCCACCGATAATAATGGGGCCATCGCCGCCAAATGCGTGTACGTCAAAACCGTGTCCAATGCGCATTATGCCTTCTCCTGGTGTTCAGAGTGGGTGAGATAAAATTCTGCAAGTTTCAGATCTTCGGGACGCGTCACCTTAATATTATCCGCGCGTCCGGCGACCAGTTCCGGGTGGAATCCGCAATATTCGAGTGCCGAGGCCTCATCGGTGATCGTCGCACCGTCGTTGAGCGCGCGCGTCAGGCAGTCGTGCAGAAGTTCCAGGGGGAAAAATTGCGGCGTGAGCGCATGCCATAAATCGTTACGCTCCACGGTATGCGCAATAGCCGTTTTACCCGGCTCCGCGCGCTTCATGGTATCGCGAACCGGCGCAGCAAGAATACCGCCGACCCGGCTGGTTTCGCGAAGCGCAAGCAGGCGGTTTAAATCATCCTGATGCAGGCAAGGACGTGCGGCGTCGTGCACCAGCACCCATTGTGCCCCTTGCGCGGCTTTCAGCCCCGCCAGTACGGAGTCTGCACGTTCTGCACCACCAGCCACAACGGTAATGGCAGGATGTTGCGCCAGCGGCAAGCGGGCAAATCGCTCGTCACCGGGGCTGACAGCGATAATAACGCGCCCCACGTACGGATTGACCAGTAAGGCTGCCACCGCGTGTTCGAGGATTGTTTTATCGCCAATGGAAAGATATTGCTTGGGACATTCCGTTTGCATGCGGCGGCCAAATCCGGCGGCCGGCACCACCGCACAAACGTCCGGAATAATTACAGACATGTCGTAAACCCGGGATTGTTTATCGATTATTTTGTGTGTTCTGTACTGACCCCTGGTTGCGTTTGGACGCGTCCGGCACCAGACGATAAAAGGTTTCGCCCGGTTTGGTCATCGTTAATTCGTTGCGAGCGCGTTCCTCAATCGCTTCCTGGCCACCATTGAGATCGTCAATTTCAGCAAAGAGTTGATCGTTTCGCGCTTTTAATTTGGCGTTTGTCGCCTGCTGTGCAGCCACATCTTCGCTGACCCGGCTATAGTCGTGAAGACCATTTTTGCCAAACCACAGCGAATACTGTAGCCAGACCAGCAAAGCCAGCAATAGCAGCGTTAGTTTACCCATCCTGCCCCCTGAAAAACGGCATCATCATCCCATAACTTTTTCTCAGACTCCACACCGGGGCCGGGTGATAACGAGTCACCGCGACAGAATGTAACATATTTGCGCACCTTTCCGTAGGGTTGTGCCCGGACACATTGTCTTAATGTGAGTTACGGTTTGAAGTATGGACGGCTTTAGCCCATCAACCACATAAACAACGCACCGAACATGGCCACAACGGTGAGCGCAGTGAGGACGATGCTGTAGAGCAATTTGCCATTGACGATAGAATGCAGGGCAATACCCACCACAACCGAGACGGGCATCAGCGCAAGGAAGAAAGGCCAGGTGTAGAGGAAGAAGAACAGCGTGTTAGGACCGTAAATCAGAAAAGGGATAGCCAGCGCCAACAGCCACGCGACAAAGCCCACTGCGGCCCCAGGAAGGGACCAGGTGGTTTCGTCGCTGGTCGTGATGGTGTCCGACCTTGAGATGGTGATGTTCTGACTATTACGCATATCTGATCCCGTTAACTGACAGCCGACGAAACAGGATACGCCCCACATTCTGCGTATCCCCGGCACTGTCTCAGGATCTGATCATATCGTCCCGTCTCATGAGGTCTAATAATTGGCCCACCAAATTTGTTACCAATTGTTCACCTTCGAGATGAACTTCGGGTTTCTCAGGCGCTTCATAAACGGCATCAATGCCGGTGAAGTTGCGCAACTCCCCTGCGCGGGCTTTTTTATACAGCCCTTTCGGGTCGCGTGCTTCGCAAATCGCCAGCGGCGTATCCACGAAAACCTCAATAAAGCGCCCTTCCCCCACACGTTCACGCACCATCTGCCGCTCAGCACGATGCGGGGAGATAAACGCAGTCAGCACCACAAGCCCGGCATCCGCCATCAGGCTGGCCACTTCCCCGACCCGACGAATATTCTCTTTGCGGTCTTCATCGCTAAACCCCAAATCACTACACAAGCCGTGACGCACATTGTCACCATCGAGCAGGTAAGTACTGACCCCCTGCTGATGTAATGCCTCTTCCAGCGCGCCCGCTACCGTCGATTTACCGGAACCGGACAGTCCGGTAAACCACAACACAACCCCACGGTGACCGTGAAGTTGTTCACGCTGCGCTACGGTAACCGGATGAGGATGCCAGACGACGTTCTCATCATGTGCGGCCATTATTTACCTCCCAGCAAATCACGCGCGCCCCAGTGAGGGAAATGCTTACGGATAAGCTGATTCAGCTCCAGCTCAAAGGCGCTGAACTGCGATGGTACAGAAGTCTCCTGTTGATGCACTTCACGCACCATACCGGCGCCTACCGTCACGTTGCTCAGGCGGTCGATAAAGATAACACCGCCGGTCACCGGGTTTTGCTGATAGGCATCCAGGGTCAGCGGCTCATCAAAGGTCAAATCGACCAGCCCGATACCGTTTAACGGCAGCGTATCCACCTGACGCTGGGTGAGATTGTTAATATCCACCTGGTACTGAATGGCATCAACGCGGGCACGCGTTTTTTTACCCGCCACTTTGATGTCATAGCTCTGCCCTGCCGTCAGGGGTTGCTCAGCCATCCACACCACGTCGAGAGAGGCGCTCTGCACCGCAGGTACGCTCTCCTGCGCATCCAGGATGAGATCGCCACGGCTGATGTCGATCTCGTCTTTAAGCACCAGGGTAATCGCTTCACCCGCATGCGCTTCCTGGAGGTCGCCATCAAAGGTCACAATACGCGCGACGGTGGATTCCACGCCGGATGGCAGAGCTTTGATGCGCTGGCCCACTTTCACGCTGCCTGAGGCCAGCGTACCGGAAAAACCGCGGAAATCGAGGTTCGGGCGGTTAACGTACTGCACAGGGAAACGCATCGGCTGGGTATCCACAACGCGCTGAATTTCGACGGTTTCAAGGACTTCCAGCAGCGTCGGGCCGCTGTACCACGGAATGTTGGCGCTCTGGCTGGCGACGTTGTCCCCTTCCAGCGCCGACAGCGGCACAAAGCGAATGTCCAGATTGCCGGGTAGCTGTTCTGCGAAGGTCAGGTACTCCTGACGGATGTTCTCAAAGGTCTCTTCGCTAAAACCGACCAGATCCATTTTATTGACCGCCACCACCAGGTGTTTAATACCCAGCAGCGTGGAGATAAAGCTGTGACGACGGGTCTGATCCAGCACGCCTTTACGGGCATCAATCAGCAGGATTGCGAGGTCACAGGTTGACGCGCCGGTGGCCATATTACGGGTGTACTGTTCGTGCCCGGGGGTGTCGGCAATGATAAATTTGCGCTTCTCGGTTGAGAAGTAACGGTAGGCCACGTCGATGGTGATGCCCTGCTCACGCTCAGCCTGCAGGCCATCAACCAGCAGCGCCAGATCGAGTTTTTCACCCTGGGTGCCGTGACGTTTGCTGTCGTTGTGTAAGGTAGAGAGCTGATCTTCATAAATCTGGCGCGTGTCATGCAACAGGCGACCAATCAGGGTGCTTTTGCCGTCATCGACGCTACCGCAGGTCAGAAAACGCAGCAGACTTTTGTGCTGCTGTGCGTGCAGGTACGCTTCGACGCCGCCTTCGTTGGCAATTTGTTGGGCAATAGTAGTATTCATGGCGGCTCCTTAGAAATATCCCTGACGTTTTTTCAGCTCCATGGAGCCTGCCTGGTCGCGGTCAATCACGCGGCCCTGACGTTCACTGGTGGTGGAAACCAGCATCTCTTCGATAATTTCAGGCAGCGTTTGCGCTTCTGACTCTACAGCACCGGTCAACGGCCAGCAGCCAAGAGTACGGAAGCGCACCATCCGCTGTTCGATCACTTCGCCAGGCTGCAGGTCGATACGATCGTCATCGATCATCATCAGCATGCCGTCGCGCTCCAGCACCGGGCGTTCAGCGGCCAGGTACAGCGGAACAATCTCGATATTTTCCAGGTAGATATACTGCCAGATATCCAGCTCGGTCCAGTTAGAGAGCGGGAACACGCGGATGCTCTCGCCTTTGTTAATCTGGCCGTTGTAGTTATGCCACAGCTCCGGACGCTGGTTTTTTGGATCCCAGCGGTGGAAGCGATCGCGGAACGAGTAAATACGCTCTTTGGCGCGGGATTTTTCTTCGTCACGGCGCGCACCACCGAAGGCCGCATCAAAACCGTATTTGTTCAGCGCCTGCTTAAGCCCTTCGGTTTTCATGATATCGGTGTGCTTGGCACTGCCGTGAACGAAGGGGTTAATGCCCATTGCCACCCCTTCCGGGTTTTTATGCACCAGCAGCTCACAGCCATACGCCTTCGCCGTGCGGTCACGGAACTCATACATCTCACGGAATTTCCAGCCGGTATCCACGTGCAGCAGCGGGAAAGGCAGCGTACCAGGATAGAAGGCTTTACGCGCCAGATGCAGCATCACGCTGGAGTCTTTGCCGATGGAGTACATCATCACCGGATTAGCGAATTCGGCAGCCACCTCGCGAATGATATGGATGCTTTCCGCTTCCAGTTGTCGCAGGTGAGTGAGTCGTTTTTGATCCATAACCGTTCCTTATAAGGCCTGGTGCAACAGGCGTTATTGTTGCAGCCAGTTTGGTCACAGCCTGCCCACAGCAACCGGAGCGTACGCAAGTACGGAGGATGGCGAGCACAGCCAGGGGCCAAAATGGCAAATAAAATAGCCTGTTGTGTCAGGACTAAGCCAGATTCACCACAGAGGCGTCAAACGCCTCTGAGTCTGTTGCATGTTGAAACCAGGCGAGTTCGCGATGCAGTTGAACTACCTCGCCCACCACCAGCAGGGCGGGCATCGGCGCATCTTTCGCCAGTTCCTCAAGTTGTTGTAATGTGCCGGTTCTGACCTGCTGATCAGCCCGTGTGCCGCGCGAAATCACCGCGACCGGTGTGTTTGCCTCACGCCCGTGAGCGATAAGTTGTTCGCCGATCTCTGCCGCTTTCATCGTACCCATATAGATAGCCAGCGTCTGGCGACTTTGGGCCAGTTGCGTCCAGTCAAACGGCGCGCTGTCCGCTTTGTAATGTCCGGTAACAAAGGTGGCACTTTGTGCGTAGTCACGATGAGTCAACGGTATGCCCGCGTAAGCCGTCGCGCCGGAGGCCGCCGTAACGCCCGGCACCACCTGAAAAGGAATGCCCGCTTCGGCAGCCGCCTGTAACTCTTCACCGCCGCGACCAAAAATAAACGGGTCGCCGCCTTTTAAACGAACCACGGTTTTGCCCGCCTGCGCCGCCTCAACCAGCAAGCGGTTGGTATCATGCTGCGCAACAAGGTGCGAACCTGCGCGTTTCCCGACGCTGATCAGTTCCGCATCACGGCGTACCAGCTCCAGCACACCGTCGGTCACCAGATGATCGTAAAACACCACATCAGCCTGCTGTATAACCTGCAAACCACGCAGTGTTAACAGCCCTGCATCGCCCGGCCCGGCGCCAACCAGGATAATTTCGCCAGTGCTGCTACCCGGTTTTGCCAGTTCATCGGCCAGCACCTGTTCCGCCGCCTGCTCTTTGCCCGCCGCCATCAGACTGGCAAAACGACCACGAAAGGCGCTCTCCCAGAAACGACGACGTTCATCGGTGGTTTTTCGAAATGCTTTAATGCGCGTGCGCCAGCGTCCGGCCACCTCGGCCATGCGGCCTAAGTTTGCGGGCAGCAATGCTTCAATCTTTTCCCGCAGCAATCGCGCCAGTACCGGTGCATTGCCGCCGGAAGAGATAGCCACCAGTAGCGGCGAGCGGTCGACAATCGACGGGAAGATAAATGAGCACAGCGGCTGATCATCAACCACATTCACAAGACGATGGCGGGCATTTGCGGCGTCAAAAACACGACGGTTGACTGTCGCGTCATCCGTTGCCGCAATCACCAGAAAGACATTATCGAGTTGCGCTTCCTCGAACACATCAGCCAGCAGATGAATTTTTTGCTCATCCACCAGTTGTTGTAGTGAGGGTTCGAGATGTTTTGTCACCACCAGTACGCGTGCCCCTGCGCGACGTAAAAAGGCAATCTTACGGGCAGCAACGTCGCCACCACCGACAACCAGCACGGGACGGTCTTTGACGTCAGCAAATAAAGGCAGGTAATCCACAGGGCAACAACTCATTAGCAATCAGTAATAGTGGGACTATAGGGGGGAGCTTAGAACGAATGAAATTACGAATTGGAATGAGTAGTTCCGCAAAGGAATAACGCGCTAAAAAAACAAATGCTAAAAAGTGCTTAACCCCCCTCTTTTTGCAGAGTTAAGAACAAATGAAATTGTGTAAAGCGGGTCACAGTTTCATACTAAGCACGTTAAAATTTTTGTCGTAAAAGGACTCTCTATGCTTTCCGCATTGCGCCACCGTACCGCTGCCCTGGCGCTCGGCGTATGCTTCATTTTTTCTGCTCAGGCACGAGCACCTCATACCGGTGAATTTGCAAGCAACCAGGCGCGTCATATCGCCACCTATTTTCCCGGCCGAATGACCGGCACCCCTGCCGAAATGCTCGCAGCGGATTACCTTCGCCAGCAATTTTCGCAGATGGGTTATCAGAGTGACATCCGCAAATTCAACAGCCGCTACAGCTGGACAACCCGTGATAATCAGCAAAACTGGCAGAACGTCACGGGCAGTACGGTGATAGCCGCCCATGAAGGCACGCATCCGCAGCAAATCATTATTATGGCTCATTTGGACACCTACGCGCCGCGTAGCGATGCTGATACCAATCATAATCTGGGTGGCCTGACGTTACAGGGCATCGATGATAATGCCGCAGGTGTGGGCGTGATGCTGGAACTGGCTGAACAACTCAAATCGGTGCCAACGGAGTACACCATTCGCTTCATGGCGACCAGCGGCGAAGAGGAAGGAAGCCTGGGTGCTGAGAACGTGCTTAGCCGCATGTCTGAAAGAGAGAAAAAACATACCCTGCTGGTGATCAATCTCGACAACCTTATCGTTGGCGATAACCTCTATTTTAATAGCGGCAAGAAGACCCCTGCCTCGGTGCGGAAACTGACGCGCGATCGGGCGCTGGCGATTGCCCGTAACCTGGGTATTAAAGCGACCACCAACCCGGGCCTGAATCCCGACTTCCCGCAGGGAACAAGCTGCTGCAATGATGCCTGCGTATTCGATAAAGCCGGTATTCCGGTTTTGTCCGTCGAGGCGACAAACTGGTCGTTGGGGAAAAAGGATGGCTATCAGCAGCGTGCTAAATCGAAAGCGTTCCCGGACGGCGTGAGCTGGCACGATATCAAGCTGGATAACATTCAGCATATCGATCAGGCCCTGCCCGGCCGCATTGACCGCCGCAGCCGTGATGTGGTGCGTATTATGCTGCCGCTGGTAAAAGAACTGGCAAAGGCGCAAAAAAAATAGGAACAGAAAAAAGACTGACTCGTAGGGCCGGGTAAGTCTTTTTTACAGTATTACGCCGTTCACCCACGTCCTGTGACATTCTATTTATTAACTGCTTGTTTGTTTTTATATTTACGTTAATAAAGCTGAATTTTTCAGAGTTCTCTGTTGCTCCTGGTCTGTAAGCAAAGGCATCAGAGATGCCACATATGGGTTTAGCCCTTTCTGTTCTGCCACGCGCTGGCATCCAGCATGCCTGGGGTGATGCCAGCACGCTTATCTCATCAGCAGGTATTCCTTCAGACATTGTCATTTTTGACGCACCCAATGTGGTCTTGCCCCAGACATTCACGCCAGACGAAACTCAATCACCGGGGCTGGCTAATTCAGCCATTGAGATCATGGCGAATGATAATTGAGAACGAGACCGTTTTTTGACTAATTATTCTCGCGAAAAGAGGCCACTGAATGCGTGGCCTGTAACTGTAGGGTTACTTGAGGTTCATGGCTGCTTTCAGTTGCTGCATGGCTTCCAGGCCTTGCTTACATCCTGCATCCTGTTGTTCCGCCGTGAGGGCCTCCATCTGTTTTTTACTTTCCGCATGCTGTGTTTTGAGCATATCGACCTGCGCCTTTGTCCCCTCCTGTTTTGATGCCAGCTCAATAAAGCTATCTACCTCAGCAAAATACTGTTTACAGGTTTCCGTTTCTGCATAAGCAGAGAAGCCCGTGGTCAAAAGGAGTGCCGCCAGTGTGATCTTTTTCATCATAATGTCCCTGATAACGTTGTCATATTCCATGCCATGGATAATGGCGTTGCTACGATAACAAAATCGGTTCTGCGGAACGTGTCCGGAATCGGACAGATGAAGGGGTTAAGGCGCACACTACTCACCCGGTGAACACGCTTTGATATTCCGTATCAATGCTCGGGGTCATGTTTATCCCCGCGATGAGGGGAATACTGTTGATGACCGTTTCCCGTGTGTCGGTATAGCGGTTTATCCCCACTGGCGCGGGGAACACTTCAGCGGCAGTTTTGCCAGATGATTCATCGCCGGTTTATTCCCGCTGGCGCGGGGAACACGTCACGGCAAAAATGGGCAGGCGGTTGCATTGCGGTTTATCCCCGCTGGCGCGGGGAACACGACCAGACAACGCGGCGGCCCTGCTCACTGCCCGGTTTATCCCCGCTGGCGCGGGGAACACGCTATGCACAATTCTATCACAATGTGAAGAAACGGTTTATCCCCGCTGGCGCGGGGAACACTCATTAACCCAGCGCTGTTTATATGTTGTCTGCGGTTTATCCCCGCTGGCGCGGGGAACACTGTAACTATGTGCTCACTCAGTCGTTCACCTGCGGTTTATCCCCGCTGGCGCGGGGAACACCACCCCGCCATTGCAGATGCCGCTGTACTCACCGGTTTATCCCCGCTGGCGCGGGGAACACTTGCTGAATGAAAGATAGGCGTTACCACCGGCCGGTTTATCCCCGCTGGCGCGGGGAACACTCTTCACTTTCCTGCGTGATTCTAAATAAACCGGGTTTATCCCCGCTGGCGCGGGGAACACTCTGGGATTGTAGAATGTGGGTTGCCTGGTTGCGGTTTATCCCCGCTGGCGCGGGGAACACACATAAGCAAGAAATGGCAGCGATACTATCCCCGGTTTATCCCCGCTGGCGCGGGGAACACTGATATCGCTACAGATACTCAGCCGACTGACTCGGTTTATCCCCGCTGGCGCGGGGAACACCTGGGCAAGGCATTCCGCGCTTTTGCCGCATGCGGTTTATCCCCGCTGGCGCGGGGAACACTCTAAAGGCATATAATTGTTTTCTATTATCTTTTTTATGGAAAAACAATCTACCAACATAATAGTAACAATTCCTCTTTATTAAAGAACATATAACCTACTGATTTTCAATGGGAAGAAAAGAAACCAATCTCAGACCATCTAAATCTACCGGAATACGTCGATTTTCACCCCAGGTTTGAAACTCAAAACCGGACTCTGTATTCGTGGCCCAGGCCATCACAACGTTTCCGACGGCTGCCAATTGGGTAATCTGCTGCCAGATCATTTCCCGTACACGTTTTGAGATATCGCCAACATACACACCAGCTCGGATCTCCAGTAGCCATATGGCAAGCCGTCCTCGCAGGCGCGGCGGAACATTTTCCGTAACGACAACGACCATACTCATCAACCATGCCCCCGATGCCCACCATCGCCGAGCAACTGTGGTTCCGGTATTGCTGGCGGCAACATATCCTGGGCTGGCTGCGGTGGTTCTATTCCACCCGCCGCAAGCACTTCTTCAATTAAAGGAATGAGTTTTCCGGTTAGCTTCGTGCTACGAAAAATATCACGGCAGGCCAGTCTGACTTCACGATCGGGTTCAGAGGGTGCACGAGCGGCAATTTCAAATGCCCTGGGAACGACTGACTCAAATTTAATGATGTCCGCGATGTCATAAACAAATGAAAGAGGTTTGCCACTATGGATAAAACCAATCGCAGGCGCGTAGCCCGCAGCCAGCACCGCTGCCTCTGAAATGCCATAAAGACACGAAGTTGCAGCACTGATGCACTGATTTATCACATCTCCCTTTTCCCAATCCTTAGGATCATAACTACGACCATGCCACTTCACGCCGTACTGTTTAGCTAATAACGCATAAGTCTGACGGACGCGGGCCCCTTCAATACCGCGCAACTGCTCAACGGAACGTCGCGCTGGCGGTGGTTCACGAAAACGTAGCTCATACATTTTTCGCACCACTTTCAGACGTAAATCATCATCCAGCGCCAGCTTCGCCTGATACAGCAGCTTATCCGCCCGCGCCCCGCCGGGCTGTCCGGAAGCGTAAACCCGGACTCCCGCCTCCCCAACCCATACCAGTAGCGTACCGACCGTGGAAGCCAGGCGCACCGCCGCATGAGAAACCCGCGTTCCCGGTTCCAGCATAATACAGGCCACCGATCCCACCGGAATGTGGGTGCGGATCCCTGTCTTATCGATCAACACAAACGCACCATCCAGTACGTCAACCTGCCCGTACTGGAGAAAAATCATCGAAGTGCGATCTTTCAGTGGGATCGGACTTAGCGGTACAAAAGTCACTCTCCGTCTCCAGGTTTAATTAACATCAACCCACAGCCGAAAGCCCGGCTTTTGCCGTATCCCTGAGCCAAACGTTGCAGGAACGCCCCAGGTTCGTTAACCACCAGCACACCAGAGTAATCCACGCTACTGAACTGGATCATCTGCCGCGATTTCGCCCGCACAACCTGCTGCTGGCGATAGGCATCCACATTCACCTCGCGCAGTGAGAACCCGTTCTGCTCGCCCTGACGCACCAGCCAGTCCTGCGCCGCCTGCTGTTGATGCTGCCAGATATCCGGACCATTAATCTGCCCCCTCACCTGACGCTTCGCTTCCATCAATAAATCGTGACGTTTGCCAGCCTTACATATCGTTGGATTGGCCCGTAAACTAAAATGCAGGATTTGCCCTGTGCTCAGCATCGGTGCAAACGATCGACACTGGATATCAAAAATCTCACTTTCAGCGGGAGGCTCATGGGAAAGAACAAAAAAGCGAAAGGCACCCTGAAGTTCCTCCCGGCGATAAAGAAACTGCCGCGCCTTTCCTCCCGGAAATAATTCCCAGAGCCATTGGTGCATCACATATTCACCGCGATCCACCAGTTGTAATAACTGTGACGGCAAAAGTTGGCCGGTATGCAACGTTATTTTTGCGAGGTACACGATTCCTCCTTGATAAGCAGCGACCCTTGATTAACAGCACGCTCACCAAACGTCCACTGCTGGCGGCTCATCGGCCTGTCGCGACGACGTAAAACTTTATTGGCTTGCAGACCATCATGTTCGCCTTCCCACCAGCACTCAGACTGGAGTTTCGCCAGCGGGAGCTTAAGTCTGTTGAAATTATCACGATACTGTCGATACGCCTCGTTCAATACATCCGGCGCAGCCCCTTCCAGCAACAACGGCGCAAGCGGCAAAGCCAGCGGGTGACTTTTTCGCCCCAAATACAGAGGAAATATCGGATGCTGTAGCGCATCCCGCAACTGCTCCAGCGAATAAGGCGCATCGGGCGTTACCGCGATCGCCACCATCCACCAGGCGTCGGTGTAATAATCCCGCCGGGAGATAAGCGCGCTGAGGAGCTCAGGATCGCTCAGCTCTTCGCGGCGGCTAAAATAATGGGCTTTACGCACCTCTTTTGGCATTTGAACGGTGTGATAATCCCGCGCCCAGCGGGGGTTTTTGCTGGCACACAGCAGAAACGCGTAATGCCGATTAAAATGATTCAACCGCTCTTCTTCATCGCGCCGGATACCCAGCGCGGCGGCCAGTAACCCCAGCAGCGCCGAACGCGAGGGCAGCTCATGGCTATGGCGCACTTCGCCGGGCGCATCTACGCCCCAGGAGGCCATCGGCCCGTGAAGCTGAAAAACCAGATATTGGCTCATAGCCGCCCCTTACGCGCAGATAAAGTCCAGCACGTTCTTCATGCTTCCCTTCCCGCTCACAACATCAAAATCAACGAATTGCGTTTGCTGTTCATAAACCTTATTCATATTTTCACGCAGTTCGGTGATGCGTTTTACGGCGACATCCAGTTGATTGGTGCCGTTGATCGGATTGTAAAACGCCGCGGCCAGCGAACGCGGTTGGTCGGTGCCTTTTTCCGCCAGCGACCAGGACGCATAGGCGCGGCTGGCGAAGCTGTTTTGCTTGCCGGTTGGCGAGACTTTCAGCGCGGCTTCGGTAAAGGCGCGCAGCGTTTTGTTCGCCAGCTCTTCGTTACCGTTTAGGTTTTTGACCAGCAGATCTCTGTCAATGCAGATGTAGGTGTAAAACAGCGCAGAGCCGAATCCGGCTTCGCCGAGGTGTCCGGCACCGGCATCTTCTGCAGACACCTGGCGCAGATCATCTACAGCGGTAAAGAAATCGTCTTCTACGATCGTTTCGCTGACGCCAAACGCGTGGGCGACCTGGCAGGCAGCTTCAACGTTGAATTCCGGTTTATTGGCCAGCATGCGGCCAAACATGGCGATATCGACGGCCATACGATCGCGGCGTAATAAATTGAGTTCTTCTTCCAGGGGGGCACGCTTTTCTTCCGCCAGGCGATGGGCCAAAGCTTTTACCGCCTCGAACTCTGCCGGGCTGATATGCACCAGTTGTTCAGTTTCAGCGTTAGTCAGCAGATCTTTTGCTTTTTTATCGGCTTTCACTTTACCAAAGCAGTTTGCGATGCTTTCTACCCACTCAACCGCTTTTTTCGGTTCAATACCCTTTTCGATCAGAATACTCGCCGCCTCACGAGCGATACGCCCGCTACGGATACCAATATTTCCCGCCAGCGCTTGCTCAAAAAGTTCAGACGTGCGCCATGCGCGCTTCAGGCTTTGCGAAGAAACACGCAAACGCGTCGCACCGCCGAGCACAACGGTTTTCGGCGAACCGGTATCATCACGGTTCAGGTTAGCGGCCGGATAAGCGGTCAGTAAATGCAGCTGAATAAATGTGGTCATCTGATAGTCCCTTATTGATTGTCGTTGTTGGCGTCACCGGCCTGGTAATACTCCAGCGCCCAGCGGATACGGATAAATTCAGTCGGCAGCTGGCGGCGGCGGATATGGTTAAGCAGTTCGTCATTTTCCCGGCACCAGTGGAAGACGTCGTCTGCCAGAGAAGGAAGATTAACTACGCCGTTAAGCAACCGAACGGCGCGGAGTAGCTGGCGCAGCAGTTCGTCAGGCGTTTTCACCGCAGATAACCGGGAAAAGCGCAGCTCGGACATAACCTGGTTATTACCGGTCATCTGGCCTAACTGGGCAGCAAACTTCTGGCGTTCATCAATAGATTTAACGTGCGCCGCCAGCGCTGCCGTAATAGCGAGGGCAGTAAAACGCCACTCCTCGTTTTCACGTTTCCATAAGGTGTGAGTCTGCATCAGCAGGGAACGAAAACCTTCTGACAGGCAGGCTTCATTCACCGTTTTACTGCGACGCAGGCTGGCGCGCAGGCCCCGCTTTTCTTGTAATTCAACATGCCATCGGCGCAGCGTGGCCTTATGGTCGTCCTTCACAATACTCATTCAGTAGCCTCCTGCTTTTTGGCTTTGGCGGCTTTCGCGTTCTGTTTCTCCGCCGATTTGGTGAAATATTTTTTACGCGCCATCATGATGCGTTTGAGATCGGTACTCTCATAGGGGTTGGTAAAAACGTGGTCATCAAAGTAGCTGCGGGTAAACAGCCAGATGTTCGTTTGCCAACGGCTCAGCCTGTCTTTTGCGATCTGCCCGCTTTCAAGATCGTGTACCAGTTCAAGAAAGCGTCCCTGCGTGAGATGCCAGAAGTCGATATCAATAAAGCTGAAATCACCGCGCGCGCCCTTGGCATCAGCGAACCAGGCCTCTTTTAACGCGCTGCGCAGCAGGCTAAGGTTGCGCGATGCCGTTAGTGCAGCCTGGCGCAGGTCAGGAATAATATTTTCGGTTAATAGCAGCGGAAAATGATGCTCATACCAGCAGCGGGCTTTCATATTGTCAAAATCGTAGCCAAAGCCCCACAGCCCGGCTTTTACGTCCTTAAGGCTGCGCGCGCTGGATGTTGTAACGACTAATGCAGGATATTCGGCGTTATTTTCCGAAGCGCCTTTCTGATTTAAACCCAGCCAGTCTCGCCAGATAAGGCCACCGGGCTGCGGCTTGACGGAATAACGCTCACTGCCCTCTTTCAGAGGCAGACGATAAGGCGTCAGCGGATGAATCCATCCCGCATAGTTAACGCCGTAGTTCTTCACGGTCATCCCGCTAAGCAATTCATCACTTTGGGCTTCACAGAGATCGCAGCGGCCTGAAAGAGTCACGTCAAAATCGATGCGAACGCGTCGCGGCATCCCCCAATAGGCCTGAAGTGGATTCACCTGCTCTGGTGTAGTGATAGCATTTGCAAGCTCGCTGGTGCGCGTAGGGGCCAGCCACGGGAAAATCGTTTCATCATGCTTTTCGGGTACGGGCATTCCGGCGCTATCCTGCGGCATAACGTTGAGCCACAGCTTGCGCCACAGCGGCGTTTGTCGGTTGCCCTGGTATTCCTGCAATTCAATCAGCGTGGTCATCGGCCCGCCGCCGCGTAATCCAGTGCGGTAACCTTTGCCGCCCGACGGCGCATTAAGCTGCAACGAAAATAACGCCAGCGCCGCGCAGTGCGGGCAAAACCGCTCCGTGACGCCACGCTTAACAAAATGATCTTTATTAAACTTAGTGGTTTGCGCGCCAGGGATTTCCGGTAGCAGAGAGGCGATAGAAACTTTCTCTCCGCTTAGCGGCTCAAAATCCTGCATAAAAGAGGGTGTATCAGCACCAAACTGAAAGGCGGACTCCAGCGGTTCCAATGCTCGTTGAAGCACATCAGCGCTCAGCCCATCGAACCAGACATCTTCCCAACGAGAATGGTTTTTCGGTGCCATACTGCACTGTAATAAACCCAGCAGAAACTGCCAGGCCGCGCCCTGTAAATCCGCCCGTGCGGCCGCGATATCCACCACGTTGTCATCTGCCAGATTGACTGGCGCCAGCTTGCCCGTGGAACCGTCTTTAAAACGCACGGGGAGCCAGGGAGTTGTTAAAAGTGAGAAACTATCCATGTGGGTATTTGCTATACCTCCATTTTTCCGATCAATCCTTCACTGGCTGAATAACCGCTGTTTTCAACCTCCGACACCACAATCACCAGGGCGAAGTCCTGATTCTGATGCTGTTCAATGCACCACTGCCGAAGCATTTCACCCTCAAGCCTTTCAAATTCATCATGATGTTTTGCCCACCAACCCTGACGCACCCGCAACACGCTCATTTCCCAGGCGTGGTTTCCTGGCGCATAAGGCTTAACGACCCCATCGATAATTTTCGCCAGCCACAGCGAAACTGACTCTTCGGCCAGACGTGTAGAGTATTTCTCCGCAAGAAAATTGCAGCATTCGGGACTGTAGCCCGGCGCAAAGTTGATAATGTTTTGCTTAGCAAATGCCCGGTCACAGTAGTATTTCCCTTCCTGCAACTGTTCCGTCTTCGCAAACCCCTCAGGCATATCAACCTCTGCGCCGTAAACAGACTCGATCAGCAATCGAGCAGACTGCGGCATTCGAATTTCGCCCTGTTCGCGCAGTACGCGCTGGGTCAGCCACAGGCGACCATGGTCGGGGTAAACGTAGGCACTGTTGCGCATCGCGCCTGAGAACCAGTCCTCTCGCGGTGCGTCATCCCATTCAGGGGAGAAAACCAACAGTTCCGGCGCATCGCGCTCATCTCGCCCGGAAGCTTTCAGCAAGCCATTGCAATCGCGAATATGGCGCTGTAATCGGCCAGCTCGCTGAATCAACAGGTCCACTGGGGCTAAATCAGAAATCATTTCATCGAGATCGATGTCTAAACTTTGTTCAATAACCTGGGTCGCGATCAGCACCTTTCCGGCCCGCTGCGCGCTCCCTTTTTTACCAAACTGCGTCAGCGCCTGGTTTTCAATGCGTTGACGATCGTAAAAAGCAAAGCGACTATGGAATAACAAGAGGCTTTCAGCAGGAACGTGCCCTCTGGCAAGAAGCTGGCGATAAATACCCATCGCGTCATCAACGGAATTGCGTATCCAGGCAATGCATTTTCCCTGGCTTACGGCCTGCTCAATGCGTTCAATACACTCCTGTTCGCTGTGCATCCAGCCAACTTTGACGCTGCGTTCAACCTCTTTGCGGGTTTCCACATACCGGGAAATCACCTCCGCCCCCGCGACCTGCGTTACCCAGGGATAGTCGTCATAGCCCAGTAATGGTGCTTCAACCCGACTCTTAGATCCTTTAGCAAAAGCGGCAACCAGTCTGTCTCTCTGTTGCTGCGATAGCGTGGCGGAAAGCAAAATGGTGCAGTTGCCATCGCTGGCCTGCCTTTCAATCAGACTCTCCAGAACCTGCGACATATAAGCGTCATAGGCGTGAATTTCATCAGCCAGCAGGATCTTATTACTCAGCCCCAGCATCCGCAGGTTGTTGTGTTTGAACGGCATCACCGCCATCATTGCCTGGTCGAGCGTACCGACGCCCACCTCGGCCAACAGCGCTTTTTTATTGCTATCGGCAAACCAGGCGGCGCAGCCCTGGCTGGAAGGCTGGAGATCGTCGGGTTCTTCTGAACCTGCTAAATCACCCGACCAGACTGACTGATTAAACCGGTCCATTAATCCACGTGCGCTGTGTGCTAAAACCAGGCTGGGCCGTGAATCCGGCTGGTACAGCGCCAGCCAGCTCTGCGCCATACGATCGAACATGGCATTCGCCGTCGCCATCGTCGGCAGACCAAAGTAGAGCCCCTGCGCCTTTCCCGCAGCCATCAGGCGATGCGTCAATATCAACGCGGCCTCTGTTTTTCCTGCCCCCGTCACATCTTCAAGAATCAATAATTGCGGGCCTTCTTTATCAATATCCAGCTCAAGCGCTTTTTGCTGTAACGGCGTTGGATGCTGAATAAAGGGAAATAGTGTCGTTATTCCAGAAAAAGGGGCAACGTTCGAAGATGAAGGGAAAACAGACACAGCCAATTTCGCTTTAACCAGCGCATGCTGCTGCCAGTACTCATCAACATCCATCGAACGGGCAATACGAGGGAAATATTGCGTTGAAGAACCCACCCAATCAGCCAGTACAATGGCAGCAGAAATAAACCATGACAGCTGTTTAAAGAGGGCAATACCGTCATCATCGTCCCAAAATTCAGGAACCTCAATGAGAGGAAATAACGGTTTAATCCTGGCAAGAAAATCACGGGCCGCCTCTTTATCCTGCTGGCGGAAATTTTTCAGTTCCGTCACTGACGAAGGTGGTCGACCATGGTGTCCTGTCGTAAGCGGCATCCAAAGCGCAATAGCGCGCTTTAGTTTACGGGCAGAAAGAGAGGATACGGGAAAAAGTTCAGGGCACTCACTTAAATAATGATTCCACAGCCAGTACCCCAAAGTCGCATGCGGGACGGCTTCATAATTATTGATATATTCATCCCGCACATTTAAATCATTATGAATATAAAGCTGCTGAAAAGAATGGGCAAACTTTCCAATATCATGCCAGCATAATAGCCAGGCAAAAAACTGCGCTGCCTTGTTTTTATCATGTAGCCCTATTTTTTTAAGATAATCAGCAGCACCATGAATATTATATTGCACCATCCAGTAACCCACGGCTGCAACATCCAGGGAATGCCAGCACAGCAAGTGGTATTCATCCCCACCATCTTTATTTCCTTGACTGGCCTTCCCCCAATAATTAAATATTGCCAAGCGATGTCCCTTATCCTGCTGTTATCGATACATACTGCGCTCTTTATAAATTATATTTTGTGATTTAAATCACCAGAAGGTTATCTATATAAATTTTGTATTTGTTACTACTAAAATGATTTAACAGGCAACATCTCTTATAAGTTCAGTATCTATTACAACTTTCATATCTTATAGAGAGGCAATGAAACCATCAGATAATATCTTCCCATAAAGAAAATATTAATGATAATATTCTATTTTTATCAGTCATAAAGAGTTATCCCCGCTCGCGCGGGAATACTCTAAACGTCACGCGTTAAATTTGAACAGTAATTACCACACCCAACATCCTGGCAACGTTTTCGTATTTTTTAAGAATGGTAATGCTTTGATTCTACTCATTAAAGAACACCACAACAGGTACAACATCTCATTTCACCCGCGTAATCCCATACCACCGCCAATAAAAAACGCCTGGTGGTTAGCCAGGCGCTTCTCAATGTAATAACGAACAACGCACCATCAGCCTTCGTGCAGGCCGCACTCGCGCTTCAGGCCGAAGAAACGGGTGTCCTCTTCTGCCATGCCCGGCTCCCACTTACGCGTGGTGTGTGTATCGCCCACGGACAGATAGCCCTCATCCCACAGCGGATGATATTTCAGGCCGTGTTTTTGCAGATACTGGTAAACCGTACGGTTATCCCAGTCGATGATCGGCAGCACTTTGAAGACTCCGCGCTGAATATCCAGCACAGGCAGATTAGCACGGCTACTGGACTGCTCGCGACGCAGGCCCGCGAACCAGGTTTGCGCATTCAACTCTTTCAGCGCCCGGTTCATCGGCTCAACTTTGTTGATGTCATTGTATTTTTCAATACCCTCAACGCCCTGCTCCCACAGCTTGCCGTAACGCGCTTCCTGCCAGGCAGGGCTTTGCGGCGCGCGGTAAATCTGCAGATTCAGGCCGAGCTTGTCCGTTAGCTCATCAATAAACCGATAGGTTTCCGGGAACAGGTAACCCGTGTCCGTCAGGATAACCGGGATATTCGGACGCACCTGATTCACCAGGTGCAGACTCACCGCCGCCTGGATACCAAAACTGGACGACAGCACATACTCACCTGGCAGGTTCTCCAGCGCCCAGGCCACGCGTTCTTCTGCGGTTTGCGCTTCCAGTTGAGCGTTAGCCTCCGCCAAAGCCTGCGTGCGGTCGTCTTTCGACAGAGCATTCAGGGCAGATAGATCGAGTACGGACATAATTACCTCTCGTGTGTTTTCTCCCCTCACCCCATCCCTCTCCCCAGGGAGAGAGGGAAAGGTAAGGAAGCTTAATCCCAGAGATCGCGCGCCGGGTCGAGCACCGGACGGATAATGCCGGCGCGGATGGTGAAATCACCGAAACCTTCACCCGCTTCGCGCTCTTTCGCCCAGCGTCCTACCAGTTCATCCAGCGAAGCGATGATTTCTGGCTCGGTGATGTTCTCTTTGAACATTCGTGGAATACGTGTCCCGATGCGGTTACCGCCCAGATGCAGGTTGTAGCGGCCAGGCGCTTTACCCACCAGGCCCACTTCTGCCAGCATCGCGCGGCCACAGCCGTTCGGGCAGCCCGTCACGCGCGTCACAATATGCTCATCGCTCAATCCATGCTTCGCCATCACCTCTTCCACTTTATCGATAAACGACGGCAGGAAGCGCTCTGCTTCGGCCATCGCCAGCGGGCAGGTCGGGAATGACACGCAGGCCATCGAGTTTTCACGCTGCGGCGTCACGGCATCCATCAGGCCGCTCTGGCGCGCGATTTTTTCGATTTTCGCTTTCTGACTATCCGGCACGCCGGCGATGATCAGATTCTGATTGGCGGTAATACGGAACTCGCCTTTATGGATCTTCGCGATCTCCAGCAGGCCCGTTTTCAACGGACGCCCCGGGTAATCGAGGATTCGACCATTTTCGATAAACAGCGTCAGATGCCATTTATTGTCGATCCCTTTCACCCAGCCTATGCGATCGCCGCGCCCGGTAAACTCATACGGACGGATCGGTTCGAACTTGATACCTGCGCGACGCTCAACTTCCGCTTTGAAAGTCTCAACGCCCACACGTTCCAGCGTATATTTGGTCTTCGCGTTTTTACGGTCGGTACGGTTACCCCAGTCGCGCTGGGTTGTGACCACCGCTTCGGCAACGGCCAGCGTATGCTCAACCGGCAGATAGCCAAACTCGCTCGCCGTACGGGCATAGGTTTTCTTATTACCGTGCTCGATAGACAGACCACCGCCCACCAGCAGGTTAAAACCCACCAATTTGCCGTTTTCCGCGACCGCGACAAAGTTCATGTCGTTGGCGTGCAGATCAATATCGTTCTGCGGCGGGATAACGACCGTCGTTTTGAACTTACGCGGCAGATAGGTCTGACCGAGGATCGGCTCTTCGTCAGTGGTCGCCACTTTTTCCTGATCGAGCCAGATCTCTGCGTAAGCGCGAGTGCGCGGCAGCAGGTGTTCAGAAATCTTCTTCGCCCATTCGTAGGCTTCGGCGTGCAGTTCTGACTCGTACGGGTTGGAGGTACACAACACGTTACGGTTCATGTCGTTTGCGGTCGCCAGTGCGTCCAGACCAACGGAGTGCAGCATCTGGTGTACCGGTTTCACGTTCTTTTTCAGAATGCCGTGGAACTGGAACGTCTGACGGTTGGTCAGGCGGATACTGCCGTAGATAGTGTTCTCAGCGGCGAATTTATCAATCGCCTGCCACTGTTTAGTGGTGATAACACCTCCCGGCAGGCGGCAGCGCAGCAGCATCGCGTGGCGCGGTTCCAGCTTCTGTGCCGCACGCTCAGCGCGAATATCGCGATCATCCTGCTGGTACATGCCGTGGAAACGGATCAGCAGGAAGTTGTCGCCTTTAAAGCCGCCGGTCAGACCGTCATTCAAATCTTCCGCAATGGTTCCGCGCAGATAGTTGCTTTCCAGCTTCATGCGCTCGGCGTCTGTCAGTTTTCCTTCGACCACCAGTGGGCCTGGATGTTTTTCACTCATTAGTAGACATCTCGCTGATAACGGCGCTCTACGCGCAGCTCACTTAAATATTCGTCCGCCGCTTCGGCGTCCATCGCGCCAAACTCGGCAATCACGTCCAGTAAAGCCTGCTCAACGTCCTTCGCCATGCGATTCGCGTCGCCGCAGACATAAATGTGCGCACCGTCATTAATCCAGCGCCACAGTTCCGCGCCTTGCTGACGCAGTTTGTCTTGTACGTATATTTTTTCTTTTTGGTCACGAGACCAGGCCAGATCGATACGGTTCAGCACACCTTCTTTGACGTAGCGCTGCCACTCGACCTGGTAGAGGAAATCTTCCGTAAAGTGCGGGTTGCCGAAGAATAGCCAATTCTTACCTTCCGCCCCTTCTGCCGCACGCTGCTGCATAAAGGCACGGAACGGCGCAATACCGGTACCCGGACCAATCATAATGACCGGCGTTTCCGGGTTGGCTGGCAAACGGAAGTTATCGTTATGTTCGATGAACACACGCACTTCACCCTCTTCCTCCACGCGATCGGCGAGGAAGCTCGATGCCCCACCCGCGCGCGCGCGGCCTTCAATGTCATAGCGCACCACACCGACAGTGACATGCACTTCGGTTTCCACTTCGGCCTGTGAAGAGGCAATGGAGTAGAGGCGCGGCGTCAGCGGACGCAGCAGCCCGGTCAGCGCCCCGGCATCCAGCTGTGCCGGAGAGAAACGCACCATATCCACAATCGGCGTGGTCGCGGCGTAGTGCTGCAATTTGGCTTTATCGCCCACCAGCGGCAGCAGTGATTCACTACGGGTCAGGGTGGCGTAGTTTTCTACGATATTGCCGGTATTGACCGTCAACTCGAAATGCCATTGCAGTGCTTCGGACAGCGGCAGGGTTTTGCCGTCTACGCTGACGGGTTCATCGCCTTTGAGCCACAGTAACTCAATCAGTTCTTTCACCAGCGCAGGATCGTTCTGGTACCACACGCCCAGCGCATCGCCCGGCTGATAGCGCAGTCCGGAATCGCCCAGATCAATTTCGATATGACGCACATCTTTTTCTGAATCGCGGCCAGTAATTTTTTGATTCACTGAGAGCGTCGCGGTCAGCGGTTCTTCTTTCGTATAAGGGCTGGAGAAAACCTCATTCACCGCACCGGTTGCTGTCACCGCGGCCTGGGCCGGCGTCTCTTTCGGGACCCGTGCTTTCAGCACCTCAACCACGCGCGCGCGCCATTCAGCGGCGGCGGCCTGGAACTCAACGTCTGCGTCGACGCGATCCAGCAGGCGCTCGGCGCCCAGTTCAGCCAGTTTGCTATCGAAATCTTTGCCTGCCTGGCAGAAAAACTCATAGGACGTGTCGCCAAGCCCCAGCACGGCGAAGGCAGTGCCATCAAGTTTTGGCGCTTTTTTCGAGAACAGGAACTTATGTAACGCAACGGCTTCTTCCGGCGGCTCCCCTTCCCCTTGCGTAGAAGCAACAACGATCAGCAGTTTTTCGTTAGCGATTTGTTTGAATTTATAGTCGCCCGCGCTCACCAGTTTGACGTTAAGTTTTGCCGCCAGCAGATCGTCACGCAATGCTTCCGCCACACGACGTGCATTGCCGGTTTGCGAAGCGGAGAGAAGCGTAATGGTCGGGGCTTCGGTGGCGGCAGGAGCTACAGTTGCCGCTGCCGCACCGGGTTGCTGGTTCAGCACGCCCCAGAAATAGCCGGAAACCCAGGCAAGCTGGGTGGGTGTTAAATCGGTTGTGGCCGCCTGAAGGCGTGCCAGTTGCTCCGGGTTCAGCGGAAGCAAAGCGGAAGGTGGGACCTGAGTCGTCATGCGTCGTTATGTTCCAGTAAGCAAAAGCTGCTTATACGCCCTGTCAGCGCCATAAAAGCAGAAGAGAAAGTAAGGTTAACGGCGGGGATAATAACAATTAAAGAAAGGTTGGAAATAATAAATAACCAAAAGAACTAACCTCTTTTACTTATAGTTTTTAACAGTAAAATAGATTAATTAACCAATTGATTTTAAAAGTAAAAATATAAACACCCCGGTAAAACGTAGCGGCTAATCACTTTTGCCGATTTTAGTTAATGATAAAAAAGGTCATTTCGGCTACCATGCCGCGGTTTTTTCAGCCAGTCAGAGAGTTCAGTATGTCCACCACGTTATTTAAAGATTTCATGTTCGAAGCCGCTCACCGTTTGCCGCATGTGCCAGCCGGGCATAAATGCGGTCGCCTTCATGGCCACTCATTTATGGTGCGTCTGGAGATCACCGGCGAGGTGGATCCTCATACGGGCTGGATCATGGATTTCGCTGAGCTCAAGGCGGCATTCAAGCCGACTTACGATCGTCTGGATCACTACTATCTTAACGATATTCCGGGCCTTGAAAACCCGACCAGCGAAGTGCTGGCAAAATGGATCTGGGATCAGGTTAAACCTGTCGTGCCCCTGCTGAGCGCAGTGATGATTAAAGAGACCTGTACTGCAGGATGTATCTACCGCGGCGAGTAATTTTCCGTTTCTGTGCCGTTAGTGCCTGCGCGCTGCCAGTGCCGCGTAAGCTTATTTCCCTTCCGTTATGGTTATTTATCCCTACTGGCGTGGGGAACACTCAACGACGCGAAATCCTTCGATATCCCCTTTCGGCTTATCCCCGCTCACGCGGGGAACAAAGCCGCTCTTTCGGTATCGGTAATTGTGTGGTCGGTTTATCCCCGCTCGCGCGGGGAACACTCAGAGCAAAGCACCTGGATTATCCGCAAACACGGTTTATCCCCGCTCGCGCGGGGAACACAGAGACCAACCGTTAGTGAGGCCTAATAAACACGGTTTATCCCCGCTCGCGCGGGGAACACGCCGTTGTCGCCCGGCTGGCGGAGTTGTTAATCGGTTTATCCCCGCTCGCGCGGGGAACACGCCTGGTCAATGACACCATCGCGAAAATGAATACGGTTTATCCCCGCTCGCGCGGGGAACACTCTAAATATAATCCATTGAATTATAAAATTATTTATTGCATCTCAAATTCTACCGATTTTTTCGGCGTGATAACAAAAACTAACTTATTGATTAATATCAAAAATAAAAACACACCCAAGGTAAAAACCAATTTCACCGGATACCGTTGTTTTACACCTCACTTCCCCGCCCTTCCGGCGGAAAAACAAAAACGCCCGGCACGTGGGCCGGGCGCTCAGGCAATGCGCATTCTGCTGGTAAAAAACCACCCGCAGAAAATGAATCAGGCAATATTCAGATATTTGTGCGTCTGCATCGACAACCGCCAGTTGCGGGCGATGCAGGTTTCGATACACAGGCGGGTGGCATCGTCTTTTTGGCTGATAGGCTGGAGCGCAATAACACGGTGTTTATCATCCGTCAGTTGCGCCAGCAACTCATCAAGCGCCTCAATATCACGCGTACGCCCAACCGGGTGTTTGATTTCATCAGCCCGTTCCAGCGCCTGCTGGAGGATGTCATAGCCCCCGCGCATATTCACCTTCGGCGACACAGTCACCCATGTCGCATGAGACGTACGCACTTCGTGGGTGCCGCTGGTTTCAATCTGGCAACTGAACCCCTGTTTTTCCAGAAGATGGGTCAACGGAATCAAATCATGAATACAGGGTTCGCCGCCAGTGATCACCACATGGCGCGCAGTCCATCCCTGACGCTCAATAATCGCCAGCAGATCTTCACTGCTCGCAGCCCCCCATTTATCGCTCTCTTTGGTCTTGGCCAGAATGCTGTAGAGGGAGACTTCCCGATCTTCAAGCTTATCCCAGGTGTGTTTGGTGTCGCACCAGGCGCAACCAACCGGGCATCCCTGTAAACGAATAAAAATGGCGGGAACGCCGGTAAAATAGCCCTCGCCTTGCAAGGTCTGGAACATCTCATTAATCGGGTACTGCATAATCAACTCAGCCTGGGAATAAACATTAATTATTACAGATTTCGCTCTTCAGGGCGAGTTACGGTATGAGTAAATGTTGCGAGATTGTCACCGAAATAAAGCAAAAAAATGGATAATGCATAGCAGGCGTAGCATCAATTTATTTGTAATAAATTATTTCACTAACGCTCATTAATATAAGAAAAACGTTAAAAACAAACCTTAAGGCAAAGAATTAAATATTAATGATTTCAAATATTTATAAATATTTTTATTTTTAGTGAATTTATTTTTATGTTTACCTGTCCAATTAAACTTGTTCCGCATTTAAAGCTTAAAATTACCTTAAGAAATCGATTTATTCCCGTCTCTCTTATTTAAGCATTGTTTAATTTTCGCTGAATACAATCCGCGAATTAACAACAATGAGCATGCGATCATGAAAACTCTACTGATCACCGGCGTCACCGGATTCCTCGGTGGTGCAGTGTTTGAGAAAATACTTAATGATGATAGTCAAATCAACTATTTACTTTTAGTCAGGGCAACGGATAGCCAGGCTGGCGTTGAGCGCGTAAAAGAGAACATGCGCAAATTCAACATCAGCGAATCAGTTCTCTCCCGTCTGACCTGCGAACATATCATCATCGGTGATCTGGGTACGCCGGAGCAATTTCTCGACGACCCGCGTCTGGACAGCGTCACCCACGTGCTGAACTGCGCCGCAGTCGCCTCTTTTGGTAACAACCCGCTTATCTGGAAAGTAAACGTAGAAGGCACACTGGCCTTTGCCGGACGTATGGCAAAAGTGCAGGGGCTGCAGCGTTTCCTGCATGTCGGTACGGCTATGTCATGTGCGCCGGAAGCCGATTCACTGGTCTTTGAAAGCCAGGAATTCAAGGAAAACGCCGAGCATCTGGTGGAGTACACCCACTCCAAATCCACCATTGAACACCTGATGCGCAAAACCTATCCGAACCTGCCGCTGGTTATTGCACGCCCGTCTATCGTAGTGGGTCATACGCATTACGGCTGCCAGCCCTCCAGCAGTATCTTCTGGGTGTTCAGCATGGCGCTGATGCTGCAAAAATTCATGTGCTCACTGGAAGATCGCATTGACGTGGTCCCGGTGGACTATTGTGCTGACGCGCTAATCATGATGCTGAAAAGCGACATTCCGGCGGGTGAGGTTATTCATATTTCCGCAGGCGAAGAGAACAGCGTGAAGTTTGCTGATATTGATGCCGCGATGGCTTCCGCACTGGAAACCGTGCCGGTTAAAGATGTCTATACGCAGGTCAGCTATGAGACGCTGGTGAAGATGCGTCGTGAACTGAAAAACATTTTTGGGCCTTGCAACGAGCGTCTGATGCTCAAAGCCATGCGTCTATACGGCGCATTCGCCATGCTGAACGTCCGCTTTAGCAACGACAAACTCATCGAACTGGGTATGCCGAAGCCGCCGCGCTTTACCGATTATATCGCCCAGTGCGTACAGACCACCCGCGGGCTTTCCATTCCGCAGCAAATGGCCGTCGATTTTAAATAACGTTATCGCCGGTAAAAAAAAATGCCAGCCCGAAGGCTGGCATTTTCATTTCAGAGAAAGACAGGCTTATGCCTGACCTTTGATCTCTTTACGACCGTTGTACGGTGCTTGTTCGCCCAGCGCTTCTTCGATACGAATCAGCTGGTTGTATTTAGCAACGCGGTCAGAACGGCTCATAGAACCGGTTTTGATCTGGCCAGCAGCGGTACCAACAGCCAGGTCAGCGATGGTAGCGTCTTCAGTTTCGCCAGAACGGTGAGAGATGACAGCGGTGTAGCCAGCGTCTTTCGCCATTTTGATCGCAGCCAGAGTTTCGGTCAGAGAACCGATCTGGTTGAATTTGATCAGGATGGAGTTAACGATGCCTTTTTCGATGCCTTCTTTCAGGATCTTGGTGTTGGTTACGAACAGATCGTCACCAACCAGCTGGATTTTGTCGCCCAGAACTTTGGTCTGGTAAGCAAAGCCAGCCCAGTCAGACTCGTCCAGACCATCTTCGATGGACACGATCGGGTACTGTTTGGTCAGGTCTTCCAGGAAGTGAGTGAATTCTTCGGAGGTGAACGCTTTGTTGCCTTCGCCAGCCAGAACGTATTTACCGTCTTTGTAGAATTCAGAAGCCGCGCAGTCCATCGCCAGAGTGATGTCTTTGCCCAGCTCGTAACCCGCAGCTTTAACCGCTTCTGCGATAACAGCCAGTGCTTCAGCGTTGGAACCCAGGTTCGGCGCATAGCCGCCTTCGTCACCAACAGCAGTGTTCATACCTTTGGATTTCAGAACTTTAGCCAGATTGTGGAACACTTCTGAACCCATACGTACTGCTTCTTTCAGGGATTTCGCGCCAACCGGCTGAATCATGAATTCCTGAATGTCGACGTTGTTATCAGCGTGCTCACCACCGTTGATGATGTTCATCATCGGAACCGGCATGGAGTATTTGCCCGGGGTGCCGTTCAGTTCAGCGATATGTGCATACAGCGGCAGGCCTTTAGAAGCAGCAGCAGCTTTAGCAGTCGCCAGAGAAACAGCCAGGATTGCGTTAGCACCGAAGTTAGATTTGTTTTCAGTACCGTCCAGGTCGATCATGATCTTGTCAATGCCAGCCTGATCTTTGGCATCTTTGCCCAGGATTGCCTGAGCGATCGGGCCGTTAACCGCGCCAACCGCTTTCAGTACGCCTTTACCCATGAAACGGGATTTGTCGCCATCACGCAGTTCCAGCGCTTCGCGGGAACCCGTAGAAGCACCTGACGGAGCAGCTGCCAGACCAACGAAACCACCTTCCAGGTGTACTTCGGCTTCAACAGTCGGGTTACCACGGGAGTCGATGATTTCACGACCGATGACTTTAACGATTTTGGACATTAGGATTTCCTCAGTACAAGTTAAACTAAAACTCCAGACAAACAATGCACCCATTTGGGTGCACTGCCGTTCTAACTCTTACTTCGCCTGACGCTTCTGATACTCGCTGGCGGCTTTCACAAAGCCTGCAAACAGCGGGTGCCCGTCACGCGGCGTAGAAGTAAATTCCGGGTGGAATTGACAAGCGACAAACCACGGATGATTTGGCACCTCGATGATCTCGACCAACTGATCATCGCCGGAACGGCCTGCAACACGCAGACCCGCAGCTTCAATTTGTTTCAACAGCAGATTGTTAACTTCGTAGCGATGGCGATGGCGTTCGACAATGGTCGGCTCACCATACAGTTGACGGACCAGGCTGTCGTCGCCAAGCTGGCACTGCTGTGCGCCGAGGCGCATGGTGCCACCGAGATCGCTCTTTTCCGAACGTACTTCAATCTTGCCTTCTTCATCACGCCATTCGGTAATGAGCGCCACAACCGGGTACTTACAGTCTGGCACAAATTCCGTCGAGTTGGCGCCCTCCATTCCAGCGACGTTGCGAGCATACTCGATCAGCGCAACCTGCATCCCCAGGCAAATGCCCAGATAAGGAATATTGTTTTCACGCGCGTAGCGTGCAGTGGCGATCTTGCCTTCCACGCCGCGATAGCCGAAACCGCCAGGGATCAGAATAGCATCCAGACCTTTCAGAATTTCGACACCACGTGTTTCAACATCTTGCGAATCGATCAGTTTGATGTTGACGGTTACACGATTTTTCAGGCCACCGTGTTTCAGCGCTTCGATAACTGACTTATAGGCATCCGGCAGTTCAATGTACTTGCCGACCATACCGATGGTGACTTCATCTACCGGGTTCGCCTGCTGGTAAATGACCTGTTCCCATTCGGCCAGATTTGCTTCCGGGCAGTTCAAGCTGAATCGTTTACAAATATAATCGTCCAGCCCCTGCGATTTCAACAGGCCCGGAATTTTATAAATGGAATCGACATCTTTAAGGGAGATAACAGCCTTTTCCGGAACATTACAGAACAAAGCAATCTTTGCACGCTCGTTTGCCGGCACGGCACGATCGGAACGGCAAATCAGGATATCAGGCTGAATACCGATAGAAAGCAGCTCTTTTACGGAGTGCTGCGTCGGTTTGGTTTTCACTTCGCCCGAAGCGGCCATGTACGGCACCAGCGTCAGGTGCATGTACAGCGTACGTTCGCGGCCCACTTCAACGGCCATCTGGCGAATCGCTTCGAGGAACGGCAGAGATTCGATATCGCCTACGGTACCGCCGATTTCCACCAGCACGACATCATGGCCTTCGCCGCCTTCAATGATGCGCTCTTTGATAGCATTGGTGATGTGCGGAATAACCTGAACGGTCGCGCCCAGGTAGTCGCCACGGCGCTCTTTGCGCAGCACTTCGGAATAGATACGACCAGTCGTGAAGTTATTACGACGGGTCATCTTGGTGCGGATGAAACGCTCATAGTGACCCAGGTCCAGATCGGTTTCGGCGCCGTCTTCAGTAACGAACACTTCCCCGTGTTGGATTGGGCTCATGGTACCCGGATCGACGTTGATATACGGATCCAGTTTCATCATGGTCACATTGAGGCCACGGGCTTCAAGAATGGCTGCGAGGGAGGCTGCGGCAATGCCTTTACCCAGAGAGGATACGACCCCGCCGGTCACAAAAATATAGTTCGTTGTCATGCTGAACCTGAGAAGTTAGGGTGAAACGATGGAATAACCAGGACGGGAAAGTAGTATACCTGAACAGGGCGTGCCTCACAAACTTTCATTCTCACCCCTTATCCCTAACCTCACCTGTAATAAGGAGTGAGAAAATAGCCACTTTCAGCAAAATGATTTTGACGTAAATCAAGCGCTTGTTATTTAAAAAATCATACAAATCGCACTTGAAAGCACAATATCTTTAGATATCAGTTTCCTGGCGTTTTACCTGCTGCCAGACCTCTTCCATCGCTTCCAGGTCGATTCCGCTCATTTCCAGGCCACGAGC
Source organism: Phytobacter ursingii (assembly GCA_901456055.1). GTDB lineage: Bacteria > Pseudomonadota > Gammaproteobacteria > Enterobacterales > Enterobacteriaceae > Phytobacter > Phytobacter ursingii. Next base: position 1,115,521 of record CABDWT010000004.1, on the reverse strand, counting down.
GGCAACGATCCGCTCAACTTCGCGAAAACGACGCTCGAATTTCAGATTCGCTTTTTGCAACGCGACTTCCGCTTTTACGCCTAAATGACGCGAAAGATTGACCGTTGCGAACAGCAAATCGCCCATCTCTTCTTCCAGTTTCGCCTCGTCCACGACAGCCTGTTTCGCCTCATCCATCACTTCGTCAATTTCTTCGTAGACTTTGTCCAGCACAGGCCCCAACGAGGTCCAGTCAAAGCCTACCGTTGAGCATCGTTTCTGGATTTTATGGGCGCGCATTAAGGCAGGGAGACTATGGGGAATGTCATCCAGCGCGGAATGCTGCGATTTTTCGGCACGTTCAGCGCTTTTAATCTGTTCCCAGCGGGCCAGCACTTCACTGCTGTTTTCCGCATGCGCGTCACCGAAAATATGCGGATGGCGGCGCTCCAGCTTGTCGCTGATAGCGGCACAGATATCGTCGAAATTGAACAGCTTTTGTTCCTGGGCCATTTGTGCGTAAAACACCACCTGGAACAATAAATCGCCTAATTCGCCGCGTAAATCATCGAAATCTTCGCGGGAAATAGCATCCAGCACTTCGTAAGTCTCTTCCAGCGTATAAGGTGCGATGGTGGCAAAAGTCTGTTCTTTATCCCACGGACAGCCCTTTTCCGGGTCGCGCAGACGTTGCATGATGCCCAGCAGGCGGTCGATTTGAGTCATAGTTCTGTCCTGATGAAAAAAATGCCGGGTGGCGGCGTCGCCTTACCCGGCCTACAGAAGAGGGCATTTAGCCGCCGTGCAACCGACGTGCGTCGATCACATCCGGTACCTGGTTCAGTTTGCCAAGCACACGGCCCAGCACCTGCAGGTTATAGATTTCAATATTCATATCAATAGTGGCCAACTGCTCTTTGGTATCGCTACGGCTGGCCACCCCAAGAACGTTAACTTTCTCGTTGGCAAGAATAGTGGTGATATCGCGCAACAATCCGCTGCGATCGTTGGCCGTCACGCGCACCACCAGCGAATAACCGGCAGAGTAACTTTCGCCCCACACCGCATCGACGATACGCTCAGGCGCGTGGGTGCGCAGCTCTTCCAGTTGGTCACAGTCTGCACGGTGAATAGAAATCCCACGTCCCTGGGTGATAAAACCGACAATGTCATCGCCCGGGATGGGCTGGCAGCAGCGCGCAATGTGATGCATCAGGTTGCCGACCCCTTCCACCACCACACGGCCATTATCTTTGCTGCGGTTTTGCGGCGCGTAGGTTTTCTGCTGCAACTGTTTCAGTGCCGCGGCATCCTGCTCTTCCGCACTCGGCTTGTTGAACTGGGATTGCAGGAAGTTGACCATCTGGTTGAGACGAATATCGCCGCCGCCAATCGCCGCCAGCAGCTCTTCCAGATCATTAAAGTTGTAGCGCGGTAGCAGCTGTTTTTCCGCCTCTTTCAGGCTGATACCGAGATGTGCCAGCTCGTCGTCAAGGATCTGACGCCCTGCCAGGACATTTTTATCCCGATCCTGCTTACGGAACCAGGCGTGGATTTTGGAACGGCCACGGCTGGTGGTAACGTACCCCAGATTCGGGTTGAGCCAGTCACGGCTTGGGTTCGGCTGCTTCTGGGTGATGATTTCAATCTGGTCGCCCATCTGCAACTGGTAGGTGAACGGAACGATACGCCCGCTGATTTTCGCCCCGATGCAACGGTGCCCCACATCGCTGTGGATATGGTAAGCGAAGTCGAGCGGCGTAGAACCCGCAGGCAAGTCCACCACGTCGCCCTTCGGCGTAAAGACATAGACCCGATCGTCGAACACCTGGCTGCGAACCTCATCAAGCATTTCGCCCGAATCGGCCATCTCTTCCTGCCAGGCAATCAGTTTACGCAGCCACGCGATGCGGTCTTCATAACCGCGACCGCCGCTGTTGGTCCCCGCCGTTGCGCCCTCTTTGTACTTCCAGTGCGCCGCCACGCCCAGTTCGGCGTCTTCGTGCATCTGCCGGGTTCGAATCTGGATTTCAACGGTTTTACCCCCCGGCCCTAATACTACCGTGTGGATAGACTGGTAGCCGTTCGGTTTCGGGTTCGCGACATAATCATCGAACTCATCCGGCAGGTGGCGATAATGGGTATGGACGATACCGAGCGCGGCATAGCAATCCTGTAGCCGTTCGGCAACGATGCGCACCGCCCGAACATCAAACAGTTCATCGAAGGCAAGGTGCTTCTTCTGCATTTTGCGCCAGATGCTATAGATATGCTTAGGACGGCCATAAACCTCGGCTTTTACGCCCTCTTCTTTCATTTCAGAACGCAGATGCCCAACAAACTCTTCGATATAGTGTTCACGGTCAATACGTCGTTCATGCAGCAATTTGGCGATACGTTTGTATTCCGCCGGATGCAGATAGCGGAAGCAGTAATCTTCCAGCTCCCATTTGAGCTGGCCGATCCCTAAGCGGTTCGCCAGCGGCGCGTAGATGTTCGTACACTCTTTCGCCGCCAGCACGCGTTCATCTTCCGGCGCCTCTTTCACTTCACGCAGATGGGCAATACGCTCAGCGATTTTGATAACGACACAGCGAAAATCGTCCACCATCGCCAGCAGCATGCGCCGCACGTTATCCACCTGCTCAGAGGAGACGGAATCGGTATGGGTGGCTTTCAACTGCCGGATAGCCGCCATATCCCGCACGCCATGGATAAGCTCGACAATCGATTTGCCGACGCTTTCACGCAGGGTGTCTTCGCTGACGACATCGGCATCTGCCAGCGGGAACAGCAACGCCGCCCGCAGCGTATCGAGATCCATACTCAGCATGGAGAGGATTTCCACCATCTCAACGCCCCGCCATAGCAGCAGATCGGCGTGAGGATGTCCCTGTGTTTGTCGCAGACAATATTCCCAGGTTTCGGCTAAGCGTTCACACGACGGCTGGCTGGAGATACCCAGACTGGCGATCCACTTCTTAGGATCGAATTCACCCGCTTTGTTTAAATGCGCACTTCTTACCGCAACCATTGTCCTCTCCTTTCAGGGACGGAGCCTGCCGAACTCGACAAGCCGAAATTAATCACTTGTGCTCGAATAACACCATGGATTCCAGATGCCCAGTGTGCGGGAACATATCCAGCATCGCCAGCCGCTTAATCTGGTAACCCGCATTGACCAACGCTTCGCTATCACGCGCGAGTGTCGCTGGATTACAGGAAACATAGACTACTTTGCCCGGCGCTAATTTTACAACGTGCTGCATTACGCCAGCGGCGCCCGCCCGCGCGGGATCAAGGAGTATTTTATCAAAACCCTGACGCGCCCACGGCTGCTTTGTGACATCTTCTTCCAGATTTTCGTGAAAAAAAGTCACGTTCTGCAAACCATTCTGTCGGGCATTTTCACGCCCTTTCTCCACCAGTTCGGCAACGCCTTCAACTCCTACCACGCTCGCCGCCCTTTTTGCCAGCGGCAAGGTAAAATTGCCCATTCCACAAAAAAGATCCAGTACACGCTCATCCGGCTGCACATCCAGCCATTCCAGCGCGCGGGCAACCATTTGCTGATTTACGCCGTCATTGACCTGAATAAAATCCCGTGGACTGAACGTTAAGCGTAGCCCGTCAGAGTTATACCAGGGAGATTCTCCCGTAACATGTTCAAGTATCTCGCTTTCGGGCGCCAGAAAAAGCGCCAGTCCCTCGGAATGCGAAAAGCGTTCCAGTTTTTCCCGGTCAGCAGCGCTCAGCGGCGCGGTATGGCGCAAAACCATCAGTGGGCCATTATCTGCCAGCACCAGTTCAACATGGCCCAAATGACGCACCGCTTTTAAGCTCGCCAGACACGTATGCAATGGCGCAAGGAGTGCCTCAAGACGGGGCACCAGGACCGGGCAGCGAGAGACGTTAATGATGTCGCTGGCATTCGCCTTACGAAAACCCATCTCCAGACGCTGGGTTTTGGGTTGCCAGTTCAGACTCAGACGCGCCCGGCGTCGGTAAGCCCAGGGCGACGCGTCGATAACCTCTTCGACATCCTGCTTCATCAGGCGGGCAAGCGCGGCGCTTTTGCTGCGTTGTTGCAGCGCCACGCTCGCGTGCTGCTGCTGGCAGCCGCCGCAGACGCCAAAATGGGGACATACTGGCGCAACACGTTCAGGACTGTCGTTCAGACGGCGTTTTACTTCCCCGCGCGCATACTGTCGCTTGTCTTCAATCAGGGTAATTTCCGCTGTTTCTTGCGGCAAAAAATCTTTTACAAACAATGCCTTACCATTATGTCGCGCAACCCCCTGCCCAAAGGGATCGAGGTCGTTTACTGTTACAGTTATGATCTGACGCGTCGTCACGCGTCGTTTTGCAGAGTAGAATTGCGCCATTGCCGAGAATTTTCTCAATTACAAATAATGGCCACATTCTCCCATAACGGAACCCCATGACCAACTACAGCCTGCGTGCGCGCATGATGATCCTGATCCTCGCCCCGACCGTATTGATCGGCGTGCTGTTGAGTATCTTCTTCGTCGTTCACCGCTATAACGACTTACAGCGTCAACTGGAAGACGCAGGTGCCAGTATCATTGAACCGCTTGCCGTCTCCAGCGAATACAGCATGACGTTGCAGGACCGCGAGGCCATTGGGCAACTTATTAGCGTATTGCACCGTCGCCATTCCGAAATCGTGCGCGGTATTTCCATTTATGATGAGCAGAACCATCTGTTCGTCACCTCAAATTTCCAGCTCGATCCGGGTGAGTTACGCCTCGCAGACGGTTCGGCACTCCCCCGGCGATTGAGCGTAACGCGCAGAGGAGATCTGATGATCCTGCGCACGCCCATCATCTCGGAGGGCTACTCGCCGGATGAGTCTGCCCTATCCGACGCAAAGCCTGCGGGTAATATGCTGGGCTATGTGGCGCTGGAGCTGGATCTCAAATCCGTTCGTCTCCAGCAGTACAAAGAAATTTTCATCTCAAGCCTGATGATTGTGTTCTGTATTGGTATTGCGCTCATTTTTGGCTGGCGGCTTATGCGCGATGTCACCGGACCAATTCGTAATATGGTTAACACGGTTGACCGTATCCGCCGCGGCCAACTGGACAGCCGGGTTGAGGGGTTTATGCTCGGCGAACTGGATATGCTTAAGAACGGCATTAACTCAATGGCCATGTCGCTGGCGGCCTACCACGAAGAGATGCAGCACAATATCGATCAGTCCACTTCGGACCTGCGTGAAACCCTGGAGCAGATGGAGATCCAGAACGTTGAACTGGATCTGGCGAAAAAGCGTGCCCAGGAAGCGGCACGTATTAAATCGGAGTTTCTGGCCAATATGTCGCACGAGCTGCGTACGCCGCTCAATGGGGTTATCGGTTTCACCCGCCTGACGCTCAAATCAGAGCTGAATCCCACCCAGCGCGACCATATGCTGACAATCGAACGTTCAGCCAACAATCTGCTGGCTATCATCAACGATGTGCTCGACTTTTCGAAACTTGAGGCCGGGAAACTGATCCTTGAGAGTATCCCGTTCCCGCTACGTAGTACGCTGGATGATGTCGTGACGTTGTTGGCGCACTCCGCCCACGATAAAGGGCTGGAGCTGACGCTCAATATCAAAAATGATGTGCCGGATAACGTCATTGGCGACCCATTGCGCCTGCAGCAGGTCATCACCAACCTGGTAGGTAACGCCATCAAATTCACCGAAAACGGCAATATCGATATCCACGTTGAACGGCGCTCGATAAGTAACAATAAAGTGCAAATTGAGGTGCAAATCCGTGATACCGGGATTGGTATTCCGGAACGCGATCAGTCACGCCTGTTCCAGGCATTCCGCCAGGCCGATGCCAGTATTTCACGTCGCCACGGCGGTACCGGGCTGGGGCTGGTTATCACCCAACGGCTGGTCAACGAAATGGGAGGCGACATCTCCTTCCATAGCCAGCCTAATCGCGGCTCCACCTTCTGGTTCCATATCAACCTGGATCTGAACCCGAACGCGATTTCCGAAGGTCCTGTTACTGGCTGTCTGGCCGGCAAACGCCTTGCTTATATCGAACCTAACGCCGCCGCAGCGCAAAGTACGCTGGATGTGCTGAGCACCACGCCGCTCGAGGTGGTTTACAGTCCGTCCTTCTCAGGTCTGCCGCCGGATCACTATGACATCCTGCTATTCTCTGTTCCGGTCACGTTCCATGAGCCGCTGACCATGCAGCACGAGAAACTCGCGGCCGCCGCGGCAATGACCGATCATCTGCTGCTGGCGCTGCCCTGCCACGCCCAGATTAATGCCGAAGCGCTTAAACAGGATGGCGCGGCGGCTTGTCTGCTTAAACCGTTAACCTCAACGCGCCTGTTGCCTGCACTGACAGAGTATTGCTGCTCAACCCGTCAAATGGACTCGGTGGATATGAGCAAATTACCGATGACGGTGATGGCGGTGGACGACAACCCTGCCAACCTGAAATTGATTGGCGCGCTGCTGGAAGACCAGGTGCAACGGGTCGAGTTGTGTGACAGCGGCCCTCTGGCGGTGGAAAAGGCCAGGCAGATGCAGTTCGATCTCATTCTGATGGATATTCAGATGCCGGGCATGGATGGTATCCGCGCCTGTGAGTTGATTCACCAGCTTCCGCATCAACAGCAAACGCCGGTGATTGCGGTGACCGCCCATGCTATGGCGGGGCAGAAAGAGAAGCTGCTCAGCGCGGGCATGAACGACTATCTGGCAAAGCCGATTGAGGAAGACAAACTTTATAATCTGCTGCTTCGCTACAAGCCCGGCGCCCTGGCCAGTAATGTTGTCGCCGTACCGGAACCTGCCGAGCCCGAAGAGCCAGCGGATGTCACTCTCGACTGGCAACTGGCGCTGCGTCAGGCGGCGGGAAAGTCGGATCTGGCGCGTGAAATGCTGCAAATGCTGGTGGCATTCCTGCCGGAAATTCGCAACAAAGTGGAAGAGCAACTGGTTGGCGAGACACCGGAAGGGCTGCTGGATCTGATTCACAAGCTGCACGGAAGCTGTGGTTACAGCGGCGTACCGCGACTGAAAAAACTCTGCCAGCTTATTGAGCATCAGTTACGCAGCGGTGTGCCTGCTGAGGAACTGGAACCGGAGTTTCTGGAACTGCTTGATGAAATGGACAACGTCACCCGCGACGCCCGTAAAATGATGGGATAATGCAGATACCCTCTCCCGCAAGAGAGGGTTATATTATTTGCCCTGCCCGACTTTCAGTACCGCTGCCACGTTACGCGCGGTCATACGCACATTTTCGCCTGCATTCGCCAGCGCATCTTCCAGCGTACAAATTTTATAAATCACGCTGAAAACCGCATCGATACCGTGATCGTGCACAACACCCACATCCGCCGTCAAACTGCCCGCAATGCCAATGACCGGCACGTTATAGCGTTTCGCGACTTTCGCAACGCCGACCGGCACTTTGCCATGCACTGTCTGGCTGTCGATACGACCTTCGCCGGTAATCACCAGGTCGGCATCGGCAACGTGTTTATCCAGTGCTAACGCATCGGTTACGATTTCAATGCCCTGACGCAATTCCGCGCCACAGAAGGCATACAGCGCTGCGCCCATCCCCCCTGCCGCGCCACCGCCGGCAAGGTTCAACACATCCTGATCCAGATCGCGGACAATGATCTTCGCGTAATGCCCCAGCGCCTGATCCAGCCGGGCGATCATTTTCGGTGTCGCGCCTTTTTGCGGGCCAAAGATCGCCGAAGCACCGTCTTTCCCCGTCAACGGGTTCGTCACATCGCAGGCAACCTCAATACGGCACTCCGCAAGACGTTTGTCCAGCTCACGAATATCGATCCTGGCGAGCGTTTCCAGCGCCGCACCGCCTGGTCCAATCTGCTGGTCTTCGTTATCCAGCAATTTGGCCCCCAGCGCCTGCACCATCCCCGCCCCGCCGTCGTTCGTGGCGCTACCGCCAATGCCGATGATGATATGCTTTACGCCCGCGTCCAGCGCGTGACGGATCAGCTCACCGGTTCCCCACGAAGTGGTGACCAGCGGGTCACGCTGCGCTGCGGGAACCAATTCAAGACCGCTGGCCGCCGCCATCTCGATAAACGCGCATTTTTCGTCGCCTGACAGGCCATAAAATCCGTCGACCGGCTCGCCAAGCGGGCCTTTGACAGTCACCGAAACGATGCGCCCGCAGGTCGCGGCAACCATGGCTTCAACCGTCCCTTCTCCGCCATCCGCAACGGGTAATTTTACATATTCCGCCGTCGGGAAAATTTCGCGAAACCCGCTTTCAATTGCGGTCGCCACATCCAGAGCACTCAAACTTTCTTTATAAGAGTCAGGTGCGATAACTATTTTCATAAGCCATCCTTACGCATATTCACTGCCGCAAGCATATACCCGGAAGCTTCTGGAAAATGCCAGCCCGGGCATGGGCCGGCAATTCCATTAACGCACCATGCACGGACGTTTGTTGTCGAACGTCCAGCCGGGGATAAGGTACTGCATCCCCATTGCATCGTCGCGCGCGCCCAGACCGTGTTTCTGATACAGCTCGTGCGCCTTCATCACCTGTTCCATATCCAGTTCCACGCCCAGACCCGGCGTCGTCGGCACCTGCACCATCCCGCCCTTGATTTCAAACGGCTCTCTGGTCAGGCGCTGATTGCCTTCCTGCCAGATCCAGTGGGTGTCGATGGCGGTGATTTTGCCCGGCGCCGCGGCCGCCACGTGGGTGAACATCGCCAGCGAGATGTCGAAGTGGTTGTTGGAGTGGGAACCCCAGGTCAGGCCGAACTCGTGGCACATCTGCGCCACACGCACCGAGCCCTGCATGGTCCAGAAGTGCGGGTCCGCCAGCGGGATATCCACCGACTGCAGGGACAGCGTGTGCCCCATCTGACGCCAGTCGGTGGCAATCATATTGGTCGCGGTCGGCAGGCCGGTGGCGCGACGGAACTCCGCCATCACTTCGCGCCCGGAGAAGCCCTGCTCAGCGCCGCACGGGTCTTCCGCGTAGGCCAGCGAGCCTTTGAGGTACTTACCGATGCTGATGGCTTCGTTCAGGGACCATGCGCCGTTCGGGTCGAGGGTGACACGGGCCTGCGGGAAGCGCTTCGCCAGGGCGACAATGGATTCCGCTTCCTCTTCACCGGCCAGCACGCCGCCTTTGAGTTTGAAGTCGTTAAAGCCGTATTTTTCATACGCGGCTTCGGCCAGGCGCACCACGGCATCCGGAGTCATCGCCTCGTCATGACGCAGGCGATACCAGTCGCATTTGTCGTCCGGCTGGCTCTGGTACGGCAGCGGGGTGGCTTTGCGGTTACCCACAAAGAACAGGTAGCCGAGCATTTCCACTTCGCTGCGCTGCTGGCCGTCACCGAGCAGGGAAGCGACGTTCACGCCCAGATGTTTGCCCAGCAGGTCGAGCATGGCGGATTCAATGGCGGTGACCACGTGGATGGTGGTGCGCAGGTCAAAGGTCTGCAGGCCACGGCCCGCGGCGTCGCGGTCGGCAAAGGCGCCGCGCACCCCGTTGAGGACGTTTTTGTAGGCGCCGAGGGTTTTGCCGACAATCAGCGGGGCGGCGTCTTCCAGGGTCTGGCGGATTTTTTCGCCGCCGGGGACTTCGCCGACGCCGGTGTTGCCGGCATTGTCGGTGATGATAACGATGTTACGGGTGAAGAACGGCGCATGCGCGCCGCTCAGGTTCATCAACATGCTGTCATGCCCGGCAACCGGGATGACTTTTACGGAGGTAACAACAGGCGTCGAACTTTGCGTGCTCATCGTGGATCCTTTTGTCTGTTACTGACGTCCAAATACCGGGCGTTTTCTGTCAAATTTCCAGCCGGGGATCAGGTACTGCATCGGACCCGCGTCGTTACGCGCCCCCCCTGGCAGACTTTTGTAGATGGCATGGGCTTTTTCAATCTGCGCCCAGTCAATCTCCACGCCCAGACCCGGCGCTTCCGGCACGGCAATCTGCCCACGCTTGATTTCCAGCGGCTGTTTCGTCAGGCGCGCCTCGCCTTCCTGCCAGATCCAGTGGGTGTCGATGGCCGTCGGATTACCCGGTGCCGCCGCCCCAACGTGGGTGAACATTGCCAGCGAGATATCGAAATGGTTATTGGAGTGGCAACCCCAGGTCAGGCCCCAGTCATCGCACAATTGCGCCACGCGTACCGCACCGGACAGCGTCCAGAAGTGCGGATCTGCCAGCGGAATGTCTACCGCATTCAGCATGACCGAGTGGCCCATTTCGCGCCAGTTGGTCGCTATCATGTTGGTGGCGACAGGCAAACCGGTGGCACGACGAAATTCCGCCATCACTTCACGCCCGGAAAAGCCCTGCTCAGCGCCACACGGATCTTCCGCATAGGTCAATACATCCTGGAGGCCTTTACACAGTTCAATCGCTTCATCAAGCAGCCAAGCGCCGTTCGGGTCCACGGTGATACGCGCGTCCGGGAAGCGTTTTTTCAGGGCGCGGGCCGTATCAATTTCTTTCTCGCCAGGCAGCACGCCGCCTTTCAGTTTGAAGTCTTTGAAACCATAGCGGTCCTGAGACGCCTCGGCCAGACGCACAACCGCGTCGCTGTTCATCGCTTCCTGGTGACGCAGACGGTACCAGTCATGGTTGCCATCGGTTTTATCGAGGTAGGGCAGATCGGTTTTGGTGCGGTCGCCAATATAGAACAGATAGCCCAGCACGGTGACCGCATCACGCTGTTTGCCCGGCCCCAGCAGTTCGCAGACCGGTACGTTCAGCGCTTTACCTAACAGATCGAGCAGGGCGGCTTCAAGCGCGGCCACGGCATTAACACGCAGTTCAAACGTCCATGCGCCTTTGCCAAAATTGTCGAAATCGCTCGCCTGGTTACCTTTGTGAACACGCTGAACCACTTTGTTCAGTCGCGCCACTTCCTGCCCCAACACCATCGGGATAGCATCCACCAGCGTCTGGTAAATCACTTCCCCACCCGGTGCTTCGCCAACGCCGGTGTTACCGGCGTTGTCTGTCAGTACTACGATGTTACGTGTGAAATAAGCGTTATGCGCGCCGCCAATGTTCATTAGCATACTGTCATGCCCGGCAACCGGAATGACTTTCATGTCTGTAATGACGGGGCTTGCTTGCGTACTCATAATTATCGTCCTGTGACAGGTTTCAGTTCGATACGTTTGATATCACCCACCAGTACCAGGTAGCTCAATACTGCCACCAGAGCATGGATACCAACGTAAATCAGCGCGCCGTTAAATGATCCTGTAGTCCCAACGATGTAACCGATTGCAATCGGGGTAACGATACCGGAGATGTTACCGAACATATTGAACAGGCCACCGCTCAGACCGCTGATTTCCTTCGGCGCCGTGTCGGCCATAACCGCCCAACCCAACGCACCGATGCCTTTACCGAAGAACGCCATAGACATGAAGCCGATAATCATCCATTCGACGTCGGTATAGTTACAGAACACCATCACCATGGAGAGCAACATGCCAAGCACGATGGGGGTTTTGCGTGCAATATTCAGAGAGCCTGTACGACGCATTAACCAGTCAGAGATAATCCCGCCGAGCACACCACCCGCAAAACCACAAATTGCCGGGATGGACGCGATAAAGCCGGCTTTCAAAATAGACATACCGCGAGCCTGAACCAGGTAAACCGGGAACCAGGTAATAAAGAAGTATGTCAGGGCGTTGATGCAATACTGACCGAGATAAACGCCAATCATCATACGGGAGCCAAGCAGTTGCTTGATCTGTCCCCATTTTTCGCTGAATGGCACTTTCGCTTTGTCGCTTTTCTGATCCATGTTGATCAGCGCGCCGCCTTCTGCGATGTATTCGAGCTCTTTCTTATTCACTTTCGGATGCTGGTTCGGCTCGTAAATCACCTTCAGCCAAATGAAGCTAATAACGATACCCAGACCACCCATGAAGAAGAACACGTGCGACCAGCCCACTTCATGCGTTAACCACCCCATAATCGGTGCGAAAATGACCGTTGCGAAGTACTGTGCGGAGTTGAAAATCGCCACTGCCGTGCCCCTTTCCTGGGCGGGGAACCAGGCCGCAACGATGCGACTGTTGCCAGGAAAAGAGGGTGATTCAGCCAGCCCCACCAGGAAGCGCAGGGTGAACAGGGCAACGATGATGCCGAAGCCACTGAAAATATCGACAAACCCTTGCAGCAGGGTAAACAGGGACCAGATAAATATGGACCAGAAATAAACACGTTTGGAACCAAAGCGGTCAAGCAGCCAGCCGCCTGGAATCTGCCCGATTACATAGGCCCAGGAAAACGCGGAGAAAACATAGCCCATACCGATGGGATCAAGGCCAATATCTTTGGCCATTTCTGAACCGGCGATTGACAGCGTGGCGCGGTCACCGTAGTTGAAGGATGTGACGATAAACAACATCACCACTATCCAGTAGCGAGCATTGGTACGCTTTTCAGCGCTGCTCGCTGCTTGGCTTAATGTACTCATTGTTGTACTCCCGAAGCATAAATGTTCATGTACATTCATCCGGAACAGGACAACCTGTAGGGGTGAACCGAATGATGTATCTGTGTTTTTTGCAGTTTTACTGCCGGGTCGCTATTCCCTGCGTACTGCGTTTTTTTAACTTGCGGGAAAAGTATAAAAAGGGGTACCTGAACTCTCACCGTGCAACAACACAACATTGTCCGGTCACGGCATGAAGGTTTCTTGCAAAAGCCCAGGGGGATGGGGACTAACTCACGGAAATGAAAAGTTGGGGCGCTAACATTTGGTTAAAAGTCAGCCTGTTTTGAATAATGTGAAACGTATCGCTTGACGCAGTGTAAATGCCCTTTTAGCTTGCGGGAAGAAGGGTGTTTTTAGAGGCAAACGCCCAAAGCTTACTCGATTCAGTTACCGCATAATGTGCCACGTCGCTATTTTACCGCTTACGGCCAAATAAGTGGGTAGCCCTCCTGTAGGGGGAGGGCAAAACCTTATTTTAACAGTGTCGCCCAGTGTTCCACCCACGGGTTAGATACCGACTCAGGCTCTGGATCCTCACTGGCATCGATCAGCAAAACTTCTCCCACGCGCTGTGCACGTTGTTCTTGCAATAACGCGTCAAACTGTTTCCCGCCGCCGCAGAAATGTGTATATGTGCTGTCGCCCAGGGCAATCACACAATAACGGAGCGCTGGCTGGTACCCGATCTTGTCACGAATGTACTGAAACAACGGCACAATACTGTCCGGTAAATCCCCCTGCCCGGTCGTCGATGTCACCACCAGCGCATATTTATCTTTATATGCATCCCAGTCCGCAGGTTCCGGCTCTGCAAATACCGTCGCGCTGTGCCCCTGTTCACTCAGAATCGTTTGCGCCTCTTCGGCCACCAGAAACGCATTGCCGTACATCGTGCCAACAAAAATTCCGACTTCCGCCATGGTGCTCACTCCTTGCGTTAAATGTGAATCTCACCATCCTGACCGCACGACGAGACAAACTCAACCCTTTCATTATCAGGGAGAAGTCCCTGCCAGCCAAATTGCGACAGCGCCCGCATCCAGACATCATCCAGCCCGGCATGTAGCGTCAGCGGTTCGCAGGTAAATGGGTGAGTGAGCGTTAACTGACTGGCATGGAGCATCAGACGGTTACAGCCAAAATGCTCTGCCGCACTGCGGTTCTGACGCAAATCGCCGTGTTTACTGTCACCGATAATCGGGTGGCGCAAATGGGCGAGATGGCGGCGGAGCTGGTGCTTACGCCCGGTTTGTGGAAGCAATTCGACAAGGCCATAACGGGTGGTAGGAAATTTACTGGTCGCCACCGGCATTTCGGTCGTCGCCATACCGCGATAATGCGTCAATGCTGGCTGCGGGCCTTTATCTTCGCGGGCAAATTTGTCTGCGATTTTATCCAGCTCTTCAACCAGCGGATAATCCAGTACCGCTTCATCCATCAGCCAGCCGCGCACAATGGCGTGGTAACGCTTCTGTATTTGGTGCTGCTCAAATTGCTGCGCCAGAAGGCGTCCCGCCTCACTCGATAACCCCATCAGCAGTACGCCGGATGTGGGTCTGTCGAGACGATGCGCAGTAAAAACATGCTGACCAATCTGGTCGCGGACGGTTTGCATCACCACCACTTTTTCATCACGATCGAGCCAGCTTCGGTGTACCAGCCAGCCTGACGGTTTATTCACCGCAACCAGCCATTCGTCCTGATAGATAATTTCAAGCATCAGGCATCGTCATCTGAGAAGAGCGCATCGAGTTTTTGCAGCTGCACAAGAATGACATCGCGCGCGGGATGCGTTGAGTCGAGTGCAATTTCGTAGTAAGGCGCAATGGCGAAGGATTCGGGCAGCGGATGTTCACCGTCCAGCAAGGCGTGCATGCGGGGAATCAATACCCATTGCAGCCACTCGAACGGCTCGAGGGTATCCATACAGAAAGGTTGAGTACTGTTGAATACGCTGGCATCCGGCGCGACGGACTGCCATTGGTTGTGCTCACGTAACAGCGCCTCGATAAGCTGTAGTTGCTGGCGCACGCGGGAAGAAAGCGTCATGAAAACCTCGATAACAAACGGACTGGCGCGCAGGATAGCATCTGTGGCGAGAAATAAAAAAAGGGAGCACTGTAAAAACAGTGCTCCCGGTTCGTTTCGCAGCAATCCAGCTACTTTTCGTGCTCCCTGCTCATCCTTGACAACTTTTCCTGCGGGTTTCCTGACCCTTGTTCATCCTTAAACTAGCGCATCCTGCCCACACCACCCCGATGTGGATTAGCCTCATCCGTAAAGCGTGTCCTTGATCTTCCTGATCCGCCGAACATCCCGACCGGCTCTCATTCTCCCTCCTGGAGGTGTCCTTTAATGCGTTCCTGCATTTTCCCTTTTACTTCATCCAGAAGCCTGTCCGTGAAGCACCATCCTGGTGTATCCCGTCTCGAAACAACATCATCCTGATGTTCGTTTCAGTGTGCGACTCCGTGTCGACGTAGATAGAATTACCCATTCCTCTTCGCCTTACAAGTGCGCCTAAGGCAAATATTTTCCCTGTTGACTATAAATTAACTAAGGTTATTATTACTAACAACTTGATTTTAATGAATAAATAAAATAAGCGCGAGCAAATGACGCTTAAGCGTGCAGGTGATCTCTCACAAGCTTTGTAAGAGATCTCTCACAAGATGAGTAGCAATAAAGATTACAGAACAGGCTCAAGTTGATTGAGGAAGTCCGCAAGATCTGAGGAAAGGACCGTACGCTTGCGTGTGCCCAATGTCTCTTTAATCACCTCGCCAGTCAGGTTGCACAACGAAATCACATCAATGTCGCTGTCCAGCGTAGCAATAAAAAGTGTAGGCGAAAGCTTGAGTCTTTTCTGGGTCACCAGGTGGCCAATCAGGTTCTCCTGCACTCGCTTGAAGTCGTCAGCGCTCCAGGTTTGCAGTAGTGTAAGCGTTTCCCCACGGAACGTCGCTTGCATATCCCCGGCAAATTGTGTGGCATAAAACGCGCGAAGCGCAGGTTGTACCATAATCTCCATCGCACGTTCAATCGCGTTTACATTTTGCTCTGGTAAAAAGGGCTGCGGCTGCCACGTGACGAGGGTATCGGTTGACGAGATAATGCACGGTGAGGGCACGCCATACAACTCTTCACTCTGCGGCCAGGTACCGTACGACTGCTGCCATGCATCGCAATAGCGTTTAGTAAACGCTTTCAGGGCAAGGGCTATCTCTTTTTCCACCGCTTTCTCTCTCTATCTAAGCCAGGATACACTTTGCCTATTAGTGTACCCGTAAATATGGCGATGAAACATGTCTTCCTATGATAACCACCAGGCGCTTTCTGGCCTGACGCTTGGCAAAACCACCGACTACCGCGATCGCTACGACGCCAGCCTGCTGCAAGGCGTTCCCCGCAGCCTGAACCGCGATCCGCTGGGATTAAAAGCAGAGAGTCTGCCTTTCCATGGCGCAGATATCTGGACGTTATATGAGCTGTCCTGGCTTAATGCTAACGGTCTCCCGCAGGTGGCGGTCGGCCACGTGACGTTAAACTACGCCAGCATCAATCTGGTGGAATCCAAAAGCTTTAAGCTCTACCTCAACAGCTTCAACCAGACCCGCTTCGCAAGCTGGGAAGAGGTACGCGCCACGCTTGAGCGCGATCTGAGCGCCTGCGCACAAGGCGCTGTGACGGTTGCCCTGTACCGACTCGATGAAATTGAAGGCCAGCCGATTGCCCACTTCCACGGCAGTTGCATTGATGATCAGGACATTGTCATTGATAACTACGCCTTCGATGCCAATCTGCTTACCGACGCGGCAAGCGGCAAAGTGATAGAAGAGACGCTGGTCAGCCATCTGCTGAAATCCAACTGTCTGATTACCCACCAGCCTGACTGGGGCTCCGTGCAAATCCAGTATCGTGGTCCGAAAATTGACCGGGAAAAACTGCTGCGTTATCTGGTCTCATTCCGCCATCACAACGAATTCCATGAGCAGTGCGTCGAGCGCATCTTTACCGATATTCAGCGTTTTTGTCAGCCGGAGAGCTTAAGTGTTTACGCCCGCTATACCCGACGCGGTGGGCTGGATATCAACCCGTGGCGCACTAACACCCCATTTATTCCCGCAACCGGGCGCCTGGTTCGTCAGTAAAGGCACTATTTTTTGCTATCTGCGAGGGAGATTCATCGCAGCAGGTTGTTAAACGTCATAACCCGAGGCTATTGTAATCATCAGGGAAGATACAATTTTCATCCCGTAAGGAGTTCACTTGATTACACATATTAGCCCGCTTGGCTCGATGGATATGTTGTCGCAACTGGAAGTCGACATGCTGAAACGCACGGCCAGTAGCGACCTGTATCAACTGTTTCGTAACTGTTCACTCGCAGTACTTAACTCCGGAAGTCTGACAGATAACAGTAAAGAACTGTTATCTCGTTATGAAAGCTTTGATATCAATGTCTTACGCCGTGAACGCGGCGTAAAACTGGAGCTTATCAACCCGCCGGAAGAGGCGTTTGTCGACGGGCGTATTATTCGCTCTCTGCAGGCAAACCTCTTCGCCGTCCTGCGCGATATTTTATTTGTGAATGGACAAATTCACAGCGCCGGGCGACTCCAGCATCTGAATCTTGAAGACTCTATTCATATCACCAACCTGGTCTTCTCTATTTTGCGCAATGCCCGTGCGCTTCACGTTGGTGAAGCGCCGAACATGGTCGTCTGCTGGGGCGGTCACTCGATTAACGAAACGGAATACCTGTATGCACGCCGCGTCGGCACCCAGTTGGGCCTGCGCGAACTGAACATCTGCACCGGTTGCGGTCCAGGTGCGATGGAAGCGCCAATGAAAGGCGCGGCAGTGGGACATGCACAGCAGCGTTATAAAGACGGTCGTTTCATCGGTATGACCGAACCTTCTATCATTGCCGCTGAGCCGCCTAACCCGCTGGTCAATGAATTGATCATCATGCCGGATATTGAAAAACGTCTGGAAGCCTTTGTCCGTATCGCCCATGGCATCATCATCTTCCCGGGCGGTGTGGGTACGGCAGAAGAGCTACTCTATCTGCTGGGCATTTTGATGAATCCGGCCAACAAAGATCAGGTATTGCCGCTGATTCTGACCGGGCCGAAAGAGAGTGCCGATTACTTCCGCGTGCTGGATGAGTTTATCGTCAATACGCTGGGGGTTAGCGCACGTCGCCACTATCGCATTGTCATTAACGACGCTGCCGAAGTGGCCCGCCTGATGAAAAAAGCCATGCCACTGGTGAAAGAGAACCGTCGCGAAACGGGCGATGCCTATAGCTTTAACTGGTCAATCCGCATTGCGCCGGATCTCCAGGTACCGTTCGAACCGACGCATGAAAACATGGCCAACCTGAAACTTTATCCTGACCAACCCGTAGAAGTTCTGGCAGCCGATTTGCGTCGGGCCTTCTCGGGTATCGTCACCGGTAACGTGAAGGAAATGGGTATCCGGGCCATTGAAAAATACGGCCCGTACAAAATCCATGGTGACCGCGACATGATGCGTCGCATGGATGATTTACTGCAAGGCTTCGTCGCTCAGCACCGTATGAAGCTCCCGGGCTCGGCCTACATTCCTTGCTACGAAATTTGCACCTGAACCATAAGGGCGGCCTATGCCGCCCTTTGGATTATCGCCCCAGCCAATCGTTTGCGTCGCCCTGACGTAACAGATAAACATTCACAAAACCGATATTAATGCTGATAAAACGCTAAAACACGCAAATCAGGCAGCTCTTTTATCGCGTTTTAACTTACACACTTTGCTTGTGAATTCCGCTAATGATAGCCTTCGCGCCCATAAATTTCATGCGACGATCCGTTAGCAGAGCTTTACCCCAACATTAACCATATAAAAAGTGGATTATTGCATTTGCGATCGGGATCACTGATCCATTCATAACATAAATGTATCGTGCCGCCCGCCAATAGTTACGAGAAGAAATTATAAGAAAACCGTAAAAGCGCAGAATTTCGTATTACCGCCGTGTTCTTTGGCATTGGATTTGACCAAAAAACGGCATTTACTTCCCTGGAGATATTAGATGGAAACGACTCAAACCGGCACCGTTGCTTCAATTGAGACGCGAAGCGCATGGCGTAAAACGGACACCATGTGGATGCTCGGACTGTATGGCACCGCCATTGGCGCAGGGGTGCTGTTCCTGCCCATTAATGCGGGTGTTGGTGGGATGATCCCCCTGATTATTATGGCGATTCTCGCTTTCCCCATGACGTTCTTCGCCCACCGCGGCCTGACCCGTTTCGTCCTTTCTGGTAAAAACCCAGGGGAAGATATCACCGAAGTCGTAGAAGAACACTTCGGTAAAGGCGCTGGCAAGCTGATTACCCTGCTCTATTTCTTTGCTATCTATCCGATCCTGCTGGTCTATAGCGTGGCGATTACCAATACGGTGGAAAGCTTTATGACCCACCAGTTGGCCCTGACCCCACCGCCGCGCGCTATCCTGTCGCTGATTCTGATTGTCGGCATGATGACTATCGTTCGTTTTGGTGAGCAAATGATCGTCAAAGCGATGAGTATTCTGGTATTCCCGTTTGTGGTCGCACTGATGATGCTGGCGCTGTATCTGGTCCCGCAGTGGAGCACCAGCGCACTGGATACCCTCTCTTTGAGCAACGCAAGTGCGACAGGCAATGGTCTGTGGATGACGCTATGGCTGGCGATTCCGGTGATGGTGTTCTCCTTTAATCATTCACCGATTATCTCCTCTTTCGCTGTCGCAAAACGCGAAGAATATGGCGTCGAGGCCGAACGTAAATGTGCGCGCATTCTCTCTTTCGCGCACATCATGATGGTACTGACCGTGATGTTCTTTGTGTTCAGTTGTGTACTGAGCCTCTCCCCGGCAGACCTGGCCGCGGCAAAAGCACAGAACATCTCCATCTTGTCGTACCTGGCAAACCACTTTAACGCGCCAGTTATCGCCTGGATGGCGCCGATTATCGCGATTATTGCCATTACCAAATCCTTCCTCGGCCACTATCTTGGTGCGCGCGAAGGCTTTAACGGCATGGTGATTAAATCTCTGCGCGGCAAAGGAAAATCAATTGAAATCAATAGACTGAACAAAATCACCGCGCTGTTTATGCTGGTGACCACCTGGGCCGTTGCGACGCTGAACCCGAGCATTCTTGGGATGATCGAAACCCTGGGCGGCCCGATTATCGCGATGATTCTGTTCCTGATGCCGATGTACGCCATTCATAAAGTACCGGCTATGCGTAAATACAGCGGCCATATCAGCAACCTTTTCGTGGTTGTGATGGGTCTTATTGCTATCTCCGCTATCTTCTTCTCTCTGTTCAGCTAACCCCTTAGCGCCGTCAGCACGACGGCGCTTTTCCTCTGATCTTCTTAGCTATGGATACTGCATCATGATCAGCGTATTCGATATTTTTAAAATCGGTATTGGCCCTTCCAGTTCTCACACCGTTGGGCCAATGAAAGCCGGTAAGCAGTTCACGGACGACCTGATCGCACGCGACATGCTGCAAAACGTCACCCGCGTTGTGGTTGACGTTTACGGTTCCCTCTCACTGACCGGGAAAGGTCACCATACCGATATCGCCATCATTATGGGGCTGGCAGGTAACCTGCCGGACACGGTGGATATCGACGCCATTCCTGATTTTATTCAGGACGTTAATACCCACGGGCGGCTGCTACTGGCAAACGGCGCCCATGAAGTGGAGTTCCCGGTCGATAAGTGCATGAATTTCCATGCAGATAATTTATCGCTGCATGAAAACGGGATGCGCATCACCGCCCTGAACGGTGAAAAAGTTCTGTATAGCCAGACTTATTACTCTATCGGCGGTGGCTTTATTGTTGATGAAGCTCACTTTGGCCAGAGCAATGACGCCCCTGTCGCCGTTCCTTATCCGTACAAATCCGCGGCGGAGTTGCAGCAGCACTGCCGTGAAAGCGGACTCTCCCTTTCCGGCCTGATGATGCAAAACGAACTGGCGCTGCACAGCAAGGCAGAACTGGAGGCGCATCTTTCCGCCGTATGGGATGTCATGCGCAGTGGAATCGAACGCGGTATCACCACCGAAGGCGTACTGCCGGGCAAACTGCGCGTTCCGCGCCGGGCGGCGGCGTTGCGGCGCCTGCTGGTGAGCAGCGATAAAACCACCAGCGATCCGATGGCAGTGGTCGACTGGATTAATATGTTCGCGCTGGCCGTCAATGAAGAAAACGCGGCGGGCGGTCGTGTGGTGACAGCCCCGACCAACGGCGCCTGCGGCATTGTGCCGGCAGTGTTGGCCTACTACGACAAGTTTATCCGTGAAGTCAACGCTAACTCGCTGGCGCGCTATCTGCTCACTGCCAGCGCTATTGGCTCGCTCTATAAGATGAACGCCTCGATTTCCGGCGCGGAAGTGGGTTGCCAGGGTGAAGTCGGCGTCGCCTGCTCTATGGCCGCCGCCGGGCTGGCTGAACTGCTCGGTGGCAGCCCGGCCCAGGTGTGCATTGCCGCAGAAATCGGCATGGAGCATAACCTTGGCCTGACCTGCGACCCGGTGGCCGGGCAGGTGCAGGTCCCCTGTATCGAACGAAACGCCATCGCCTCGGTAAAAGCGGTGAACGCCGCGCGAATGGCGCTACGCCGGACCAGCGAGCCGCGCGTTTGCCTGGATAAAGTTATCGAGACCATGTACGAAACGGGCAAGGATATGAACGCTAAATATCGCGAAACCTCTCGCGGTGGACTGGCGATGAAAATCGTGGCCTGCGATTAATCATCCGACGCCTCGTTTTACGAGGTGTCTTCCCGAATCCCCTGCTGCGGATAGTCTCCCGGCTCCGTCAATGTTACCCTGAGCGCCTGTATCATGGCCTGGAGGGAACGGTGGCTATCCATCTGCTCATTGTTGACGCGCTCAACCTTATTCGACGTATTCATGCAGTTCAGGGGTCGCCCTGCGTCACCACCTGCCAGCACGCGCTGGATCAGCTGATTCTCCACAGCCAACCCACCCATGCGGTCGCCGTATTTGACGATGAGGCCCGCAACCAAAGCTGGCGACACCAGAGGTTGCCCGATTACAAAGCCGGAAGACCGCCGATGCCGGAAACCCTGCATGATGAGATGCCGGACCTGCGTGCTGCATTTGCGCAGCGCGGCGTACAAAGCTGGGTGTCGCCGGGCAACGAAGCTGACGATCTGGCCGCCACGCTCGCCTGTAAAGTGGCAACAGCAGGGCATCAGGCCACCATTATCTCGACAGATAAAGGCTATTGTCAGCTTCTGGAGCCGGGCATCCGCATTCGCGACTATTTTCAAAAGCGCTGGCTGGATACTCCCTTTATCGCCAGCGAATTTGGCGTTTCGCCGCGGCAACTCCCCGACTACTGGGGTCTTGCGGGCATCAGCAGTTCAAAAATACCGGGGGTCGCAGGGATAGGCCCGAAAAGCGCGGCGCAATTGCTGACCGACTTTCAGGATCTGGAGGGTATTTATGCCCGTCTGGACGAGGTGCCGGAAAAGTGGCGCAAAAAGCTTGCTGAGCATAAGGAGATGGCCTTTGTATGCCGCGATATCTCACGCCTGCAAACGGATATCCATATTGACGGTAATTTGCAGCAACTGCGTCTTTCCCGATAACCAGCCTACGGGTTACGTCATACCCAGGCCGGAGAGAGCCCATCGGTAATGTAGTAGTGAAGAAAGGGATCACACCGGCATGTAGTCTGTAAAAGCTGGCGAGCAAACTGACCTGCCAGGCAGGTCAGTCAGACGGGAGAGGCTTAGCGCTCGTCGCGACGTCCCCCCACCGCAGCCCACCAGCGACGGACGTGGACCGTCACTTCTTCGCGATCATGGTAAAGCTGGCGCGCCTGGATTTCGGCATTAATGCCATGTTCTTTTAGCTGTTCCTGAATATACGCCAGATTCTGCGAAACCTCTTCATAGCGCTTTTTCATCGGCAGCTTGAGGTTGAAAATGGTCTCTCGACACCAGCCATTAACCAGCCACTGCGCCATCAGCGCGGCGACTTTGGCGGGTTTTTCCACCATATCGCAGACCATCCATGAAATGTTGTTACGGTTCGGACGATAGCGGAAGCCATCTTCGCGCAGCCAGGTTACTTGCCCGGTATCCATCAGACTTTGCGCCATCGGGCCATTATCAACCGAAAAAACCCACATGTTGCGCTTCACCAGTTGATAGGTCCAACCACCAGGACAGGCGCCCAGATCCACCGCGTACATACCGTTCGCCAGACGCTCGTCCCACTCATCGGCCGGGATAAACACATGGAACGCCTCTTCCAGTTTCAGCGTTGAGCGGCTCGGCGCATCGGCAGGAAACTTGAGACGCGGGATACCCATATAAAACGGTGAATTGTTGGTGGTGTAAGAGTAGCCGGTATAGCAGCAGCCTGGCGCGATAAAGAACACATGCACCACCGGACGCTTCGGCGTCTCGTAGTTAACCAGAATACCCGCCTCACGTAGCGCCGCACGCAGCGGCACGGTGAATTTGCGGCAGAACTTCATCAGCTCTTTGCTTTCGTTGGTGTCTGCCACTTCAACGCGTAGGTCACCGCCTTTCTCCACGACACCCTGCAACATCCCCACGATCGGAGTGATGCGGTCTTCCGGCGGCAGATTCTGTAACAGCTCGCCCACCACGAACATCTGACGGGCGAAGATCAGCGAACTGAACGGCAGTTCACGCGCCAGTTTGTCCGCGTCATCAGGCTGATAACATTCAAAAATGACATAACCCGCGTTCTCTTTGACGCGGGCAAAACCAAACACCTCACGGCGTCCGGCTTTGTCGGTAATCTCTGCGGCACACTCTTTCTCGAAACCAGGGCGGCACAGTAAAACAACTTTATTCATGAACAACGCCCTTACGTTTCAGACGGATTGCACCAATAAACATTAACACCCACCCTGCCAGGAAGCAGACGCCGCCAACAGGGGTGACAAAGGCCCACAAACGCAGATGTGAAAGAGCCAGACAATACAGACTGCCGCTAAATAACACCGTGCCCAGGGCCAGAAATACACTACTCCAGTAAAACCAGATGCTGATACGACGCTGCATCGCCACCGCCAGTCCCAAAACTGCCAGCGTATGGAATGCCTGGTAGTTAAGGCCGGTCTGGATCCAGCCCATCTCAACAACACCCATCGATTTACTTAAAACATGCGCGCCAAATGCTCCCAGCGCGACATAAACAAAACCGCTCACAGCGGCGAAAATCAACATGAAACGGCTGGTCATGTGCGTACCCTAAAGTCATGCGCTTACCGCGCGTACAATTATTGTTCGTAGCGGAAACGGAATTTTTCCTGTTCGCTTGCCGCTTTTGCCAGGATCCACTGTCGAAAGGCGGCTATTTTACCCAGTTCTGCCTGGCTGTCATGACAAACCAGATAAAACGCGTTCTTACTGACCAGAACATCATTAAATGGGCAGACCAGACGGCCTGCTTCAATTTCGGACTGTGCCATCACATTGTTGGCCAGTGCGATCCCCTGTCCATGGATTGCTGCCTGTAGCACCATCGCGCTATGGCTAAAAATAGGTCCCTGCTGAACGTTAAGACTAAGACCCAATTGCCGCGTATAAGTTTGCCAGTCCCGACGAGACGCATCGTGCAACAGCGTGTGCTGAGCCAGATCTGCTGGCGTTTTCAAAGGCTTATCGCCGGTTAATAATAACGGTGAGCAGACCGGCAGCAGGTATTCCGCGTACAATTTTTCAACACGCAGCCCCGGCCAGTTGCCGCGACCATAAAAAATGGCCACATCAACATCATCCGCCAGTTTGTCTTCCTGACGATCTACGGCCTGAATTCGAACGTCGATTCCCGGATAAGCTGAGTTAAAGCTAGAGAGGCGGGGTACCATCCATTGAATGGCAAAACTGGGCAGCAAACTGACCGTTAACGCCCCTTTCGCACTGCGAGCCTGGAGTTTACGCGTGGCTTCGGTCAGTTGGGAAAATATCTCTTTAATATCCTGAAAATAACTCTGCCCTTCCTCGGTTAATAGCAGAGAACGATTTCGCCGACGAAACAATTTAAGCCCCAGAAAATCCTCGAGAGACTTGATTTGGTGGCTTACTGCGGCCTGCGTCACAAATAGCTCATCTGCCGCGCGCGTGAAACTTAAATGGCGTGCTGCAGCATCAAAAACACGTAATGCATTAAGGGGTGGTAATCGCTTGGACATGGTTATCAGGCTTAGATGTTAAGGCGTTTTAACAAACAGGAAACAACATGTAACCTATTAGTTTTTTTTATCTGAGCCATTATAATTTGTCCGTTGAGCTTCTACCAGCAAATACCTATAGTGGCGGCACTTCCTGAGCCGGAACGAGAAGCTTTTTTTGGAATGCGTGTTCTGAAGGGCTTTTGGCTTACGGTTGTGATGTTGTGTTGTTGTGTTTGCAATTGGTCTGAAATTCAGGCCACGGTAGCGAGACTACCCTTTTTCACTTCCTGTACATTTACCCTGTCTGTCCATAGTGATTAATGTAGCACCGCAAGATTGCGGTGCTTTTTTTTGCCCAAAAAACGGCGTTATTTCTTCTCCAGCGCAACCATCTCTTTCACATCGCTACGGTTGATTTGCTGTTCGTTGCCGTTGGCATCTTTATACGAAATCATACCGGTTTGATCGTCAGTTTTCGGTTTCCCGTCGGAGACAATCGTACGCCCGTCATTGGTGTGTAAGGCGTAGTTAGGACCGGAACAGGCGCTCAGTGCAAAAGTAAATAAACAGGCAGAAATAATTGCAGCAGTCTTTTTCATCTTCTTCTCCTCATAGCAATTAATGCTAAATAAACCTCAATAACTGACAGGCTTAAACATCCATCTAACACTAAATAGCATAACCTGCTTATAGAAGGTTGCATGGACAAACAGACAATTCCGATGGTTATCAACCTCCTTGCTCCGGGGAGAAATTTGCGCGACGATCAACAGATTGATACGAGGAATACCATGAACGCTTTCAACCCGGCGCAATTTCGCGCCCAGTTTCCCGCGCTCGCTGATGCCGGTATTTATCTGGACAGCGCTGCCACAGCGCTAAAACCGCAGGCGGTCATCGATGCAACGCAGCAGTTTTATAGCCTGAGCGCCGGTAATGTACACCGCAGCCAGTTCGCCGAAGCGCAAAAACTGACCGCGCGTTACGAGTCTGCCCGCGATCGGGTGGCGACGCTGCTCAATGCCCCGTCGGGCAAGAACATCGTCTGGACGCGCGGCACCACCGAAGCCATTAATATGGTTGCGCAAAGTTATGCACGTCCTCGTCTGAATGCCGGCGATGAAATCATCGTCAGCGAAGCTGAGCACCACGCCAATCTGGTACCGTGGCTGATGGTTGCGGAACAGACCGGCGCACGGGTGATCAAGCTGCCGCTGGGAGCAGATAACCTGCCTGATATCAGTCAATTACCGCAGCTTATCACCCCACGCAGCCGCATTCTCGCCCTGGGGCAGATGTCGAACGTCACTGGTGGTTGCCCGAACCTGGAGCAGGCTATCGCTATTGCTCACGAGGCAGGCATGGTCGTGATGGTCGATGGCGCACAGGGCGTCGTGCACTTCCCGGCCGACGTTCAGCGTCTGGACATCGATTTCTATGCCTTTTCCGGTCACAAACTCTATGGTCCAACGGGCATCGGCGTGCTGTACGGTAAATCGCACCTGCTGGAGGCCATGTCACCGTGGTTAGGCGGCGGCAAAATGATTACCGAGGTGACATTTAAGGGTTTTCAGACGCAGCCTGTCCCGTACAAACTTGAGGCCGGTACGCCAAATGTGGCCGGGGTGATTGGTCTGGGCGCGGCGCTGGAGTGGCTTGATGGTGTTGATATCGCCCAGGCGGAAACCTACAGCCGTGGGCTGGCGACGCTTGCTGAAGACGCGCTTGCTAAACGCGCAGGCTTTCGCTCTTTCCGCTGCCAGGATTCCAGCCTGCTGGCCTTCGATTTTGACGGCGTACACCACAGCGATATGGTTACTCTGCTGTCGGGTTATGGCATCGCCCTGCGAGCCGGGCAACATTGCGCGCAACCCCTATTGGCGGCGCTTGGGGTAAAAGGGACGCTTCGCGCCTCTTTCGCGCCTTATAATACTCAACATGATGTGGACGCGCTGGTTGACGCCGTTGACCGCGCCTTAGATTTACTGGTGGATTGATGATTAACGCCGCATTTGCCGGGCATCCCTTTGGCCACACCATTACCGAAGAGACGCTACGCCAGACCTTTCTTCCCCTCAAACAGTGGGAAGACAAATACCGCCAGCTGATTTTGCTGGGCAAACAGTTACCCTCGCTTTCCGATGAACTCAAAGCGCAGGCGCGTGAGATTGCTGGCTGTGAAAACCGTGTCTGGCTGGGATATACACCAGCAGAAAACGGCACGCTGCATTTTTTTGGCGACAGCGAAGGTCGGATCGTACGCGGTATGTTGGCCGTGCTGCTGACCGCCATTGAAGGCAAACTGCCGCAGGCATTGCTGGCGGGCGATCCGCTGGCGCTCTTTGACGAACTGGGATTACGCACCGAGCTTAGCGCTTCACGTAATCAGGGGCTGGCGGCCCTGGCCGCCGCCGTGCAGGATGCTGCACGTCAGGCGCTTGCCTGACGCTCCGCTTTTGCCATCATTTTTTTCAGTGCATGGGACACCGCCACAAAACCAAAGGTGGCGGTCACCATGGTCGCGGCGCCAAAACCCGATGCACAATCCATCCGTTTCGGCCCGTCTGCCGTGCTTTTCATGGCGCACACTGAACCATCTGCCTGCGGGTAAACCAGCGCTTCGGTGGAAAAAACACAATCCACACCCAGTTTGCCTTTGCTGTTTTTGACCACGCCAAAATCGCTTTTGAGGCGCTCGCGCAGTTTCGCTGCCAGCGGATCCTGAATAGTCTTCGCCAGATCGGCCACCTGGATTTGCGTCGGATCGATCTGTCCGCCCGCACCGCCGGTTGTCACCAACGGAATTTTATTGCGACGGCACCAGGCGATCAGCGCCGCTTTCGGACGCACGCTATCGATGGCGTCAATCACGTAGCTGTAACCGGCCCCCATGTACTGGACGACGTTATCGGCCGTCACGAAATCATCGATCACAGTGACGCGGCACTCCGGGTTGATCAGTGAAATGCGCTGCGCCATTACTTCCGCTTTCGCCAGCCCGACATTGTCGCGCAGGGCATGAATTTGCCGGTTGGTATTGGTCACGCAAACATCATCCATATCGATCAAGGTAATAGCGCCAATTCCCGTTCGCGCCAGCGCCTCAGCAACCCATGAACCGACCCCGCCGATACCAACGACGCAGATATGTGAATCAGCAAACAGTTGCAGCGCTTTTTCACCGTATAAACGCGCCGTGCCGCCAAAACGTTGACGCCAGGCATCGCTAATTACCACAGACATAAGACCTCAGATGTAAAACGGGTGAAGTTTCTCCCTCACCCATGATGTTGCTGACAACCCTGGAGCGATGAAATTAGGGGAATTCCCCGGTGGCGCTGCGCTTACCGGGGCTACAGGACCGTAGCCGGATTAGGCGTTTGCGCCGCCCTCCGGGACTCTCCCCGGTGGCGCTGCGCTTACCGGGGCTACAGGACCGTAGCCCGAATTAGGCGCTTGCGCCGCCATCCGGGACACCTCCCCGGTGGCGCTGCGCTTACCGGGGCTACAGGACCGTAGCCCGGATTAGGCGTTTGCGCCGCCATCCGGGGCGACGCCACTCCATAAATCCATCATTTTTAAAAACCAATTTTAGCGTATCACACTCAGCCGCTAAAGACGTTACCCGCCCCCGGCGCGGTTTTCAGCACCCACACGCGGCCATAATGGTTGTACCACCCGGCGCGGTGACCCGCATCCGGGCCAATGCCCTGATAAATATCAAAGTGCTGGCCTTTGATTGCACCGCCGACATCCAGCGCCACCATCAGCCGTAATTCATACTGACCGGTAAATTTGCCATTCACATCCAGCAACGGCACTTCTGCCAGCAGCGTGGTCCCCGCCGGGATAATGCTGCGATCGGAGGCCACGGAGGCGCGACCAATCAGCGGAACCGCACTCGCCCCTTTCACCGGCGCATAAGATTGGGGTTTAAAGAAGACGAATGACGGGTTTTCTTCCAGCAGCGCGCGCACTTCCGCTTCGCTGTGGGTTTCACCCCAGTGGCGGATAGCCTGCATCGACATATCTTCTTTTTTATACTCGCCACGGTCGATCAGTACTTTCCCGATGCTGCGATAGGCATGGCCATTTTTGCCAGCATAGCTAAAGAAGTTAAGCGGGCTGCCATCGCCAAAATCAATATAGCCGCTGCCCTGAACATCCATGATGAAGTTATCCATCAGCGAATTGCTATACGCCAGCACATAGCTGTCGCTCAATGCGCCTGCGTAAATCTCGGCGCGGGAAGGCAGACGCCCTCGTTTGGGGGGCATGCGGTAAATCGGATACTGGAACTCGCCCTGGCGGGTGTGGCGTGCCTGTATGACCGGTGTGTAGTAACCGGTGAACTGAACGTTACCGTAGTTATCTGCCCCTTCCATCTGCCAGGCATCGATACCGTACTGACGCATCGTGCGGGTATCGCCCCCCGAACGCAGCCACTGCTGTACCGCATTATAAACGTTGCTCTGTCCTGAATAGAGGCGTGGAGAAGCGGTGCGGATTTGATTCACCTGCTCGGCAAAGTCGCCCGCGTTAATCGGTGCGCCAGTCGCATCAGGCTGGTTTACCAGAGAGAAAGGCTGGGAGAATTTCCCGTCCTTATATTGTTGACCGCGATCGGTCGGCTTTGAAGTACAGGCGGCGAGAAGTGCTGCCATTGTGCCTGCGAGTAGATATTTTGCCCAACGTCCTTTCATTTCTCTCATCTTCTGGTTAATCCGGAGCGTGATGAAGATAACAAACCGCCCCTGCTAATGGAATGCGATTGCGCAACCTGACGCAAATGCAGTACAAAAAACAATCTTATCGTACTGTTTTTATACAAATGTCACGCTAATCCGCCATTCCGTTAAAAAAGGGTTGCATCATAATGTTAGCGGAGTATAGTGCGCATCCACGGACGCGGGGTGGAGCAGCCTGGTAGCTCGTCGGGCTCATAACCCGAAGGTCGTCGGTTCAAATCCGGCCCCCGCAACCAATTAAAATCAGAAGTAAATTTACTCGATGGAAGAGTAAACGCGGACGCGGGGTGGAGCAGCCTGGTAGCTCGTCGGGCTCATAACCCGAAGGTCGTCGGTTCAAATCCGGCCCCCGCAACCAATAACAATCTGATGCACATTTACTCGATGAAGAGTAAAGACGGACGCGGGGTGGAGCAGCCTGGTAGCTCGTCGGGCTCATAACCCGAAGGTCGTCGGTTCAAATCCGGCCCCCGCAACCAATACAACAGACACCCTTATGGGTGTTTTTTTGTTTTTATTCTTCGCCCTTCTTGCTACACCTTTGTTGACTGCCCTCATTCACCCCCGTCACGTACCGTTGTACGCTCCCGGGGATTCATTGTGTTGCCGCCGCCAATAAAAATGGTGACTAAAAACTAGCCTCTTCTCGCCAGCGTTGCGCCATCGGCAAAGTACGCCTTAATTCCTGCCAGAATCGACTCCGCCACCTCTTGCTGGAACTTCGCCGTCTTAAGCTTACGCTCTTCTTCCACGTTACTGATAAACGCCGTTTCAACAAGAATCGACGGAATATCCGGCGCTTTCAGTACCGCGAAACCGGCCTGTTCGACACTGTTTTTATGCAGGTTATTAATATTGCCCAGCTTATTGAGCACCGCTTTGCCAAATTTAAGGCTGTCGTTGATGGTGAGCGACTGCACCATATCGAACATCGTATGGTCGAGATAGCGATCGCCGCTTTTGCTCACCCCACCAATCAAGTCGGAGGCATTCTGCGTTTCCGCCAGATATTTCGCCGCAGTACTGGTCGCCCCTTTGGTTGAGAGGGCAAAGACCGACGAACCGCTCGGCTGGCGACTGCTAAAGGCGTCCGCATGAATTGAAACAAACAGGTCGGCGCGCTGCTTCTGCGCTTTCGCGACGCGCACCTTCAACGGGATAAACACATCCTCATTACGCGTCATATAGGCTTTCATATTACCTTCCTGCTCAATCAACGCGCGCAGGCGACGGGCAATTTGCAGCACCACATCTTTTTCACGGGTCCGGTATTTACCGATGGCGCCCGGATCCTCACCGCCATGGCCTGGATCAAGCATAATAACGATCGGTCGATCCCGTCCCGCTTTCCCCGGCTGCGGCCCGCTTTGCGCAGGGGGCACCTGTTTTTCCAGATCGCCCTGGTTGTATTCTTCCAGAAGCGCGAGCAACGGATCCTGGACATCTTTCGCGTTCGCCGGATAAAGATCCATCACCAGACGTTCTTTAAACCCCGCTACCGGCGCAAGGGCAAAGAGCTGCGGCTTAATATCCTGCTTAAGCTCGAACACCATACGCACCGTTTTTGGATCAAACTGCCCAACGCGCGCAGATTTGATAAAGGGATCATCGCCGCGAATTTGTGCCCCCATCCCTTTCAAAACGGAGTTCAGGTTTACGTCTTCAATATCAACAACCAGCCGATCCGGATTGCTGAGCGCAAACTGGCGATATTTAAGCACACGGTTAGACTCAACGGTCACGCGAGTATAGGTTGACGCAGGCCAGACGCGCACCGCCACCACCTGACTGACGGCGGCAAGACCGACCTGACTCACGCTCAATAACCACATAGCGCCCGCCCCTTGTAACAATCTGCGGCGGCTCAACCTTGATTGACTTCCCGACATGCTTCTCCCGAGCAAAAAAGATGAAATACTAAGTAAACGTCAGATTTGACCGAAAACTTTAACGAATGACGCATAAACTGTCATCTATAAAAGGGTAAACATACACAATCCATGCAAGGGCACGCAGGAATTATTCTTTGCCTAAGGCTAATTTATGGCTTGCACCTGGCGCCATAAAAGAATAAAAATACACAATTTACGAATAATCATGCAGTGAGGGTTGGCCGTGGTAAAGGAACGCAGAACCGAACTGGTACAGGGATTTCGCCATTCTGTTCCCTATATAAATACCCATCGGGGAAAAACGTTTGTCATCATGCTGGGTGGCGAAGCCATTGAGCATGAAAACTTTTCCAGCATTGTCAGCGACATAGGCTTACTTCACAGCCTGGGCATTCGCCTGGTGGTGGTGTATGGCGCACGTCCGCAGATTGATGCAAATCTTGCCGCACATAACCACGAACCGGTGTATCACAAACACACCCGCGTGACAGATGCCAAAACGCTTGAACTGGTAAAACAGGCCGCCGGCTTGCTGCAACTGGACATTACCGCACGCCTCTCTATGAGTCTGAACAATACGCCATTGCAGGGCGCGCACATTAATGTCGTTAGCGGCAACTTCATTATCGCCCAACCCCTGGGCGTGGATGATGGCGTGGACTATTGCCATAGCGGGCGTATCCGTCGTATCGATGAAGAAGCCATTCACCGTCAGTTAGACAGCGGCGCTATCGTGTTGCTCGGCCCCGTTGCGGTGTCCGTCACGGGCGAAAGCTTTAACCTCACCTCGGAAGAGATTGCGACACAACTGGCCATCAAACTGAAAGCGGAAAAGATGATCGGCTTTTGTTCATCACAGGGCGTCTACAACGAAGATGGGCAGATTGTCTCTGAGATGTTCCCGAACGAAGCCCAGTCCCGGGTCGAATCGCTGGAAGAGCAAGGCGATTATCACTCCGGTACAGTGCGTTTCCTGCGCGGCGCAATGAAAGCCTGTCGAAGTGGCGTACGTCGCAGCCATCTGATCAGTTATCAGGAAGATGGCGCCTTATTGCAGGAGCTGTTCTCCCGTGACGGTATCGGTACGCAGATTGTGATGGAGAGTGCGGAACAGATCCGCCGCGCCACCATTAATGATATCGGCGGCATTCTCGAACTGATTCGCCCCCTGGAGCAGCAAGGTATTCTGGTACGTCGTTCACGCGAGCAACTGGAGATGGAGATCGATAAATTCACCATCATTCAGCGCGATAACCTGACTATCGCCTGCGCGGCGCTCTATCCGTTCCTGGAAGAAAAAATCGGCGAAATGGCCTGCGTCGCGGTACATCCGGACTACCGCAGTTCATCACGCGGCGAAGTATTGCTTGAGCGCATTGCAGCCCAGGCGAAACAAATGGGTTTGAGCAAACTGTTTGTCCTCACCACCCGCAGTATCCACTGGTTCCAGGAGCGCGGCTTTACCCCGGTGGATATCGACTCCCTGCCGGAAAGTAAAAAAGAGATGTACAACTATCAGCGACGGTCAAAAGTGCTGATGGCAGATTTGGGGTAGGTTGACCGATAGCCCTCACCGCCAGGTGAGGGCGATGTTCTACATCGTTTCAAACATGGCATTCAGTCCGCTTCGCCGTTCGGTACGCGTGGCAATGGCCTGCGCCAGAATACGGTCATCGGCATACAGCGAGAGCCGCTTCTTCGCACGGGTAATCGCGGTATAGACCAGCTCTCTTGTCACCACCGGTACAATCTGGCCCGGCAAAATCAGGGCAGCATGATCAAACTCCGATCCCTGCGATTTATGCACCGTCATCGCCCAGGCGGTGTCATGCTCCGGTAAACGGCTGGGCTGTACGGATTTCAGACTGCCGTCAGGTAACGGGAACCAGACACGGATGCCCTGCCCCTGATCGAGCGCAATACCAATATCGCCATTAAACAGCCCCAGCGATGCGTCATTACGCGTGATCATGACCGGCCTGCCGTGATACCAGCGCGCATGCGCCGGGCGTGAAATCCGCCGCTGCCGGACCAGTGCCTGCTCGATACGATCGTTTAGCCCACTTACGCCAAATGGCCCTTCACGCAACGCACACAGCAACTGATATTCACCAAAAGCGGTAAGGACCTCTTGCGGCTGCGCGCCATCGCGAACCAGCCCGAGAAAACGTCCATAGCCTGCCAGCGCATCATCAATCATGCTCTGATAATCTTCTGTACTTTGCAGGTGTTTATTTTCGATATCGCTAAAGCCCTGGCCCAGCACCGCGCTTGCCGCCGCTTTATCGCCACGATTAACCGCCGCCGCCAGTTGCCCGATGCCCGAATCGCTGCCAAAGCGATAGCTTTTTTGCAGCAGGCACAGGCTGTCACGTAGCGCACTGGCCGAAGCGCCTTCTCCAGCGGGTACGGCCGTTCCTGTTATTCGCGACAACTGTGCAGCGCGCTCTGGAGTAAACCCTTTATTGACCCAGGCGCAAATATCTCCGAGTACCGCCCCGGCCTCCACTGAGGCTAACTGGTCGCGGTCTCCGAGGAAAATGACCCGCGCATGTTGCGGTAGTGCATCAATCAGCCGTGACATCATCGGCAGGTCAATCATGGAGGCTTCATCCACCACCAGCACATCCAGATGCAACGGATTGCCCGCGTGATAACGCAGGCGCTGGCTACCGGGTTGCGCGCCCAGAAGACGATGCAGGGTACTGGCTTCGTCAGGCAGCGTCGCCTTTTGTTTGTCAGTCAACGGCAACTGACGAAGCGCTGCGCCTAATGATTCCGTCAGACGAGCGGCTGCCTTCCCTGTTGGTGCGGCAAGACAAATGCGGCAGCGTGAACCATCGGCCATTTGCACCAGCGCGGCAAGCAGCTTCGCCACCGTCGTGGTTTTCCCGGTACCCGGCCCACCAGAAATCACCGACACGCGGCGAGTCAGCGCAACCGCCGCCGCCACCTTCTGCCAGTTGATATCATCCGAAGGCTGAAACAGGTTATCCAGCGCCTGCCGCAAGCGGTTTTCATCTACCGCCAGGGGGTGATTAACCCTGGCAAAAAAGGCGGCAATACTGCATTCATTGCACCACATACGATTGAGGTAGAGCCGCTCACCCACGAGGATCATCGGCGTTGCCGCCTCCCCCTCACTGACCGCAGGCGAGGCCAGTAACGTCTTTCGCCAGTCCGCAGGATGACCAACCTCTTCATAAAGAGAGGTCAGTAACGGATGCGCTCTGGCAGGCAGGTTTTCCGGCGCTAAACGGGAAAGCGGTAAGCAGACATGTCCTTCTCCGGCGTCAAAGCTCAGCATCGCCGCCGCCAGCATCACCGCAGGTTCATCATCGCTGGCCACGGTCAGGGCGAACTGCACATCCAGAGGGCGTAATATTTTTAGCGCTGCGGCCTGCTGCAATAACGTACGCAGTTTCATTGCGCCACCTCCAGTGTTTCCCCGGCAAACAGGGCATCCATCTGGTTTATCAGTGCCGCGTCAGGCCGGGTGGTAAAAATCCCCTGCTGCGCATTACCGGGCTCGACACCACGCAGGAACAGGTAAATAACGCCACCAAAATGGCGCTCATAATCGTAATCGGCAATGCGGTGGCGCAGGTAACGATGAAGGGCAAGTGTATAAAGTTGATATTGCAAATCGTAACGGTGAGATTGCATGGCGGCAGCCATCGCCTCACGGGTATAAGCCTCGGCGGATTCTCCCAGCCAGTTAGATTTGTAATCCAGCAGGTAGTAACGCCCTTCATGGCGAAACACCAGATCAATAAACCCTTTCAGCATGCCGCGCACCTCGCGGAAATCCAGCGGCGGACATTCAGCAGACAACGGATCGTAGCGGCGAATCAGCGCATCAAGCGCCCCGGCACGCAAATTTTGTGCAATCGGGATATAGAACTCCATCTCTACCTGCTTTTCCTTTGCCGTTAACTGATGCAACGATGCCCCCGTATCGGCAAGGGGAACGTGAAGGATCGTGTCGATCCATTCGCTGATAACCGGCTGCCAGTGCTCTTCAAAACCGCCGCGCTGGAGTTTCTCTGCCACCCAGTCAGGGGCAATCGGCTGGGAGAAATCCAGATCTTCAAACAGGCTGTGTAAGAATGTCCCCGGCGAGGCGCCGCGTGGGAACTGATGCGGCGTGAGCATCGGCTCGGCCAGCAGGTCTCGCTCCCCGGCGGCATCGAGGTCCAGGCGCGGCAATAAATCCTGCGCAATGCCATGCCCGTGCTGTTGCAGCCCTGAGTAACTGGTCACGCGCCAGTCATCACGCACGGTTCGTGTCATCTGGCGGGCCGTTAACACCTGCACGACATCTTGGGGCGCCTGCCAGCGAACGTTGTCCGGCGCATCAGGCATCAAAAGAGCGATATTCTCATCACACAGCGCTTCAATGCAGGCCCGAAGCCCCTGCGCATCGCGAGGCTGCCCCTGCTGGATAAGGCGCCCCAATGCGTTGAGATGGAAATCGCTGTCACCCGTTTTTTCGCCGCGACGACGAAAAATAGGGGCGATCCCCAGACTGCAATGCCAGACCGAGCGCGTCAGCGCCACGTAAAGCAGACGCAGATCTTCCGCCAGGCGCTCTGTCTCCGCCAGCTCAATACTCTCCTCAGCCTTGCTGAGGTCCAGCACGGGCGCAAACGAGGTGCGGTCGTGGTAAAACGCCTGATCCTGAACGCGAAAATTAGCAATAAAGGGCAACCAGACCAGCGGATACTCCAGCCCTTTCGATTTGTGAATAGTGACAATTTTTACCAGATGTTTGTCACTTTCCAGGCGCAACTGCTCGCTCGACGCATTCGCGTCCGGTTCGGCGATATGCTGTGCCAGCCAACGCACCAGCGCATGCTCACTCTCTACCTGCGTGCCCGCCTCCTGCAGTAATTCGCTCAGATGCAAAATGTCCGTCAGGCGGCGTTCGCCCCCCGGTGTCGCCAGTAGATTTTCCGCCACGTGGCGCGCACTCATTAATGCATGCAGCATTGGCATCACGCCACGTTTAAGCCACATCTCCCGCCAGCCGGCGAACTCTTCCACTATCGCATCCCAGGCGACTTCGTCCTGGTTAAGCGTTTCGATATCCAGCGCACTCAACCCCAGCATGGAGGTCGCCAGCGCGCTGCGTAACGTATTTTCACGTTCCGGCGTAAGCACCGCCTGTAATAGCCAGAGAAGCTCCTGGGCCTCCGGCGTATCAAACACGCTGTCACGGTTAGAAAGATAAACTGAGGGGATATTAAGCAGACTCAACGCATCGCGAATCAGTGACGCTTCATGGCGGCTACGGATCAGCACAGTAATGTCAGAGGCTTTCACAGGGCGAGCCGTTTTACCCTCATACAGCAACGCCTCCCCCTGTTGCCCGGCGATCAACCAGTCGCGGATTTGCGCCGCGCATAGCTCGGCCATAAAGGTCTGATAATCTCCAACCCCAACGCCCTCGCTTTTCATCAGCCACACCGCCATCGCAGGCTGTTTTTCACCTTTTATCGTAAAACGCAACGACTGGTTTTTCGTCGCTGACTTCACTGGCTGAAAAGGTATTTGCCGAAACATAAAGGCGTTTTCAGTCTGGCTAAAAAGCTGATTAACACTCTCCACCATTCCCGGGGCCGAACGCCAGTTGGTATCGAGCGTATAACGGGCGTTCACTTCATCGCGCGCTTTCATGTAGGTAAAAATATCGGCGCCACGGAAAGCGTAAATAGCCTGTTTCGGATCGCCAATCAGCAGCAACCCGCTTTCCGGCTGGCGGTGCCAGATACGACGGAAAATACGGTACTGCTGAGGATCGGTATCCTGAAATTCATCAATCATGGCGACCGGGAAACGGGTGCGGATCGCCGTTGCCAGCGCCTCGCCATTCGCACTTTGCAGGGCACTGTCCAGGCGACTCAACATGTCATCGAAACCGAGTTCGCCACGGCGACGTTTTTCTCTGGTCACCGCTTCACGGATTTCACGCATCGCGCTGGTTAACATCAAATCATTGAGCGTCAGCGGTGCATTCAACAGGGTTTCAATCGCGTCGAAGACGGCATGCTCCGGTACCACACCGCCCTCTTTGGTTCGCTCACGCAGGAACGATTGAGCAAACTTTTCCAGCGCTTCCGGTAACTGATAACTGCAGGTGGTTTCAGCGGCCCAGGCGCTGATCTTTTCCATCCAGCGGGCCTGGTTGGTGCGATTGAATTTTTGCCGCATGATCCCGGAGCCTTCAATTAGCGGCCCCAACTCCTCCACGGACGCAAGCCATTGCTGTTTGACACTATCGATCCGGGCTATGATTTTCTGATGACGACTCGCCAGCGTTTCATCTGCTGGCGGTGCGGCTTTGATTTGCGGCGCTTCACCCTGCAAATAACGATCGATGGCTTTGAGCAAATCATGGGGGCCTTTCCACGACTCATGAACCACCTGTGCCAGATCACGCGGCAAGGGGTAACAATGGCGACGCCAGAAGTCAGCACAGGCCTGGTAGCGCAGCAGTGATTCATCTTCGATCAGTTGCTGTTCAAACAGCATGCCGGATTCAAAGGCATTGAGGCTAAGCATGCGCTGGCAAAAGCCGTGGATAGTAAAAATAGCCGCTTCATCCATCTGCCGTTCAGCAAGCATCAGCCACTGTGCGGCCTGTTGCTTATCGGTGATCTCATGCAACAGGCTGGCATACAACGGGTTGTCAGTTGTCTCACGCAAACAGGCGATGCGAAGCTCATGGATATTGCTGCGAATACGTCCGCGAAGCTCTTCGGTGGCGGCCTCGGTAAAGGTCACCACCAACAGCTCTTCGACGTTGAGAAGGCGTGGAAAGGCGGCATTACCGCCTAAACCAAGCAACAGCCGCAGGTAAAGTGCGGCGATGGTGAAGGTCTTACCGGTGCCCGCAGAGGCTTCAATCAGTCGCTCGCCGGTTAGCGGCAAGCGAAGTGGATCAAGGGACTCAGCGGTTTCACTCATTTTTCTCGCTCATCAAGGGTAAGGATTGCTGCAACGCGCTGACGCTGTCCCAGACTTTCCACCCTTCGGGCTGCGCATATTCCGCTTTCCCACTTTGGCTTCCGGAAATCTGTGACAATACCGCCATGCCCTGCGGCTCAACCACCGCCTGATGGAAGAAATCGGCAAGTTTCTGCGGCGTCAGCAGTTTTATCTGAGCCACTACTTTATCACGTGAATCGAAGCGCATATTGCCCCGATCAAAATCTTTACTGAGTTTTGAGGCTTCTTCGCCCAGCGTCTGCGGTGCCTGTTGGATTTGCGCGATAACTCCTTGTTGGATTTGCGCAAATTCTTCCGGCTTCATGGCGCGCAGCTTCGCTTCCGCAGTGGGGAAGAAAGCCTTATAACGCTCCCACAGCCAGGCAGGCTGCTTGCCGTTGCTCTGTAATAAGAACCCCATCCCCCACTGACGGCCAATGCTCATCGGGAAGGCGAACACCGCATACCCAAGCTGCTCTTCGGTACGCAATTGATTATAAAACCACGGCTGAATGATCTGCCCAAGCATTGCAGTGTAAGCCGAACTGGTAAACTCATCGAAACCAGACGGAACAAACACGGCGGCCAGGGCGGAATCAGTACTGTTGCCCGCTTTTTCGAACATCACTGACTGCGGTTTGTCGATCAGCACGTCTTTGTTGCGACACCATTCGCTGCCTTTGGCTCCCAGTTGATCCTGAACGCCGTGCGCCAGATCTTTGGTCTGCTGTTCGGTAAGGTTCCCCACCACCAGAAATTCAGGACGCGCATTGGTTTTCAGTGCATCACGATAAGCAAGGATGTCATCAAGCGTAATTGACGGCAGTAGCGCACGACGGTCTTCTCGCTGGAAATAAGGTACCTGAGAGAGCATCTGTACTGGCATGATAGCCTGATCAAAGGCTTTACCTTTATCCGCGGAATCCATCATCTGCGCATACCAGGATTTCGCCTGTTCAAGTTGCTCTGCAGTCGGTGTATAGCTGAAATATCCCGCCAGTAACGCCTGGAACAACTGTGGTAAACGCTGGGTATAACCATTGGCGTTGAGCATCAGGCCATTATTGGCATTCGTCGAGAAACTAATGCCGCCTGCTGCCGCCTGATTACTTAACTGGTCCAGCGCGATCCCCGCCAGATAGTCGTTCAGGGCGAAAAGCACCTGATTTTTCGCGCTATCCATCGCTTTTGGATTACGCAGCACAACGCTAACATCCGCTTTCGGTTCGTTCGCGAAGTAGCGGCTCGGCATATAGACTACGCGCAGGTTTGACTCGTCAACGATCAGTTCCGGATGGGTGTACTCTTTCGCTGGTTTGATCAGCGTAAAGTCATCCGGAATATACGGGTTAAGTTCAGGCGTTTTCAGCGCGATATCCGCCGACTTCTGCTGCCAGAGCGTAAACAGCTCCGGGGTGATTTTATTCACCTGATAGGGCGCTTCGACAAAGTACGCCGTTTTGTCATGCGGTTCGTCAGGGCTGATATACCAGATACGGGCATTTTGCGGTGTCATTTCATCCAGACGCGCCTGCACAGCTTTGGCATCGTACCGATCGGCAATGTTTACCGAATCCAGTGTATGGGCAACCGGCACGCGGATCATGGTATCCGCCAGCCATTCAACGTACCCCATATCACGAGTGATCGACGGGTAGCGGAAATCGAGATCCAGAATGTGCGCCAGTTCGTCGAAATAGCGCTTATCCACACCTTTATCGCGCAGCATAGTGAGATAGCTGAAAATGGCTGCCACCACCGTATCCCGGTTAGCCTGCCCTTTATCCGTCAGGGTGGCGGAGATAGCCAGTACACCACTATTGCCGTTCACGACCGGGTCAGAATCCGCACGAATGCCTTCTGCCAGCCCCTGTTTTTGCAACCAGTCAGAGAGCGTTCCCGGGCTGCGGTTGCCGATAAGATAGGTGATCAGCTCATCCGTTTTGCTACGGAATTGCGCGGTGTTGTTATCGATACGAAATTCCACACGCAGCACCTTACGCGGCACCGCCGGAACGTAATGAATAATGATGCCCTTTTGCGCATCGGTGACGACCGGAACATTGATGGCAGGACGTTCAATGTTTTTATTCGGCACCCGACCAAAGGTCTCAACCGCAATTTTCGCCAGCTCCGGCAAAGGGCGATTACTGTAAATCACCGCTTTCATCAGATTGGCAGAATAGTATTTTTCGTGAAACGCGAGCAGCGCTTCGTGAACCGGGCTGCCGGGTTTATCGCTCAGCGTTTCGAGATTGCCCCCCGAAAAACGTGCGCCAGGATGCGCCGGGTTGATGGTCTCCGCGCTCACCTGCGCCATACGCATGCCGTCACGCGTACGCGCCATGGTTAGCTCTGCATTGACAGCATTACGCTCGCGATCGGCATATTTTTTATCAAGCAACGGTGCGGCTATCGCATCGGCCAGTCGATCTACGGCCCCTTCCAGCGCGTTGTTTTCCACTTCCAGATAAAATGCGGTGCGATAGGGGGCGGTGCTCGCGTTATGGCTACCACCGTGCATTTTCAGAAATTCGGAGAGGCTGTCCGGCTGCGGGTATTTTTTCGACCCCATCAGAGACATATGCTCAAGATAATGAGCCAGGCCAGGATGTGCGGCCGGGTCTTCAAGGGAGCCCACCGGGACAACGAGTGCAGAAAGAGATTTCACCGCCTGGGAATCAGAAACCAGCAGTACCACCATGCCGTTGTCGAGACGAATCGCCTGATACTGGCGGGTATCTTTATCGCTCTTACGGATAGTTTCCTGTACCGGCTGCCAACCATTGTCTGCCTGACTGTATGATGCCCAGAGGGCAAAGAACACAACGAAAGCTTTTAACCAGGTGCTGCGGGGCATTCACGAACCTCATCATTAACAATCCCGTCGCTTTCCAGCCATGCTGAAACTTTCAGGGCAAAACGTGCGTCGGCAGCATGCCGAACTCTTGGTATATCAGTCCGTGACCCGTCGCGCATAATAAAGGATGGTTCTTATTTGCGCAATTTTTATACAGTCATTTGGACTGATTAAATCGATACAGCGGTAACAAATAACGCTGAGACAGCGTCGTTATCTGCAGGTAATGCTCAGGTGTAAGGGTTCTCCACAGCCTCTGATACCAGATATCTTCACCTTCACCGGTTGAAAACATACCGCCCTCATACGCTTGCAGGAATTTACTTTGCGCTTTTTGCAACGTTGTCTCATCCGATAACATGGCATCATTTGTCGCGTCATAACAGGCTTTTATCCATGCACCGCCACTTTCCGGC
Source organism: Phytobacter ursingii (assembly GCA_901456055.1). GTDB lineage: Bacteria > Pseudomonadota > Gammaproteobacteria > Enterobacterales > Enterobacteriaceae > Phytobacter > Phytobacter ursingii. The sequence continues at coordinate 1,073,874 of CABDWT010000004.1, read as the reverse complement.
AGCAGCAGCAGCGGTTTTGCCATCCCTTCGCGGTAGCCTTCAATCATGAGCGCCAGATGTTGCAATGCGTCGTCCGGCTTCATCGCAGGGAAACGCCATTCGCCACCATTGCGGACGAATAACCGACTTTCCCCAATGCCGCCGCTAGCACAATAGACAAGGTGCTCCAGCCAAAGTTGCAAACCCTGGGTGACGCTGAGTTTTGATGGTCGCCAGCGTAGCAGGCCATCAGGCTGCACATGCGCAAGCCATCCGCTCAAATGCACCCCCGCACACGCCAGATCGACCTCCACGCTTTGACCAGGTTGGCGCTGTGCGATAACCCGGTCTGCCAGTTCTTGCATTTCAAGCTGTTGGGCTTCCCAGATAATCTCGCCAAACGCGCCATAGGGCAATGCTCCTGCGGCGCGATAGTGACGGAAAAGCTTCTCAACATCCTGTTGCTCCACCAGCGTATTGAGCAATTCCTGATTGAGCTGATAGCGACTTAATCCCTCAAGAATGAAAGGTTCGGCATCGGGAATATCACTCTCTTCCGGCCGGAAATTAACCCGCAGGCGCATCTGGAAAAAAGCGCGTACCGGGTGCGCCCAGAAACGCAAGAGTTGCTCAAGCGTGAGCGATTCCAGCGCAAGAGGGGAAAGTTGCTGAATAAATTCCGGGTGGGCCGTGCCCTGCTGGCTTGCCGCGGGCAACCAGTCACGGGCAAAGCTTTGCCATTCGCCGGGTCGGAAATTGGCAGCATCAAACGGCATACGGGGGTGTAAATAACAGATATGCGCTTTAACGCGCTTTTCACTCTCATCGCAATTTAGCGCTTCATCACCCGGCAGACGGTGACTTTGACCAATGTAATCAAGCAGTTCTTGCACCAGTACCGACGGGAAACGTTCGCTGTTGTCCTGAATCGAGCGACCGATATAGCTGATATAGAGTTTTTCCTGCGCGGAAATCAACGCTTCAAGGAACAAGTAACGGTCATCATCACGGCGGCTGCGGTCGCCGCGCTGGGACTGATGGCTCATCAGGTCAAACCCAAGCGGCGCAAGGGTTCGCGGGTAGATACCGTCATTCATTCCCAGCAGGCATACCACCTTAAATGGGATGGAACGCATTGGCATCAGGGTACAGATATTTACCGGCCCGGCCAGGAAGCGCTGGCTGATACGCTCCTGATCGAGACGCTGCGCCAGCTCATCACGCAGGACGGAAAGGGGAATCTCTTCGCCATACGCCGCATCGATCCCTTGCGCAATGATCGCCTGCCATTGCTGCTCGATAAGCGCCAGCGCGGCCTCGGTGTCCTGATCGGGCAGGAAAAAGTCATTGAGCATCTCCCGGCAGACCGGCAGCCACTCTTCAAGTGGTCGCGCCTGCGCCAGTCCCTGCCGCCAGGTATTAAGCTGCATGAGCAAGGAGGCGAGATGACCAACCAGCTCGGCAATCAGCCCGCTGGATTCATCATAGGGCAGAATGGATTGCCATTCCCCCTGACGACTTTCCATAGCATATCCCAGCAACATGCGGGTTAGACCAAATTGCCAGGTATGTTGTCCGGTCGCCGGAAGTTCCAGTTCGCGGACATTATCGTCATCCATACCCCAGCGAATGCCCGACTCATTGACCCACTGGCGCAGGTAACGCAACCCCTCTTCATCAATATTGAAACGCGCTGCCAGCACGGGGACATCCAGCAAAGCCAGCACATCTTCCGAAACAAAGCGGCTATCAGGTAATGACAGCAAACTAATAAATGCCTGCAGCGCCGGATGCGCCTGACGTGCACGGCGGTCAGAAATGGCGTAAGGAATGTAACGCTCACCGACAGCACTACCAAAAACGGACTGGATATAAGGACTGTAGCTGTCGATATCCGCCACCATCACCACAATATCGCGCGGCGTCAGTGACGGATCGGCTTCCAGTATCGCCAGTAAATTGTCATGTAATACTTCCACCTCGCGCTGTGGGCTATGGCAGATATGTACCGTCACGCTACGATCGTCCGGTTCCAGCAGACGCTTTTTATCGCTTCGCTCATACTCTTCTGCATTCACTCCTGCGACAGCGCTATTTTGCAATTCCAGCATGTCGTATTGCAGGTTCTGCAGAATATGCCCTGGCGTAACATCGACAAACGCGTCCAGGTCCTGGTAATTCTCCAAACCGGCAAGCAGGTGCACATAATCGCGCCCCAGTTTGCCCCACGAGGCAAGCAGTGGGTTCGGTAAATTTTGCTCGCCATCGCTGTTAAATAAGCCTTGTACAGCGCTCGCATCACGAAAAAGAGGGAGCGTTCGCTCATCGCGATGATGTCGACGCTGGCGTGTCAGCAGTTTGGCCAAAAAAGCGGGATCTTTAATATCGCCCCAGTAGTAGCGACAAGGGTTGGTAAAGAGAAGGTGTACGTCGATATGCTTACCCAGCGCCTGTAACGCCTGCAGATAGACGGGCGGCAGCGCAGAAATGCCACAGATAAATACGCGAGACGGTAACCCTGGCGGGCACTGCTCAGTTGACTCAAGCACATTGATAAAGCGCTGATAAAGATTGGCACGATGCCAGTGCGGCTGGCCAAGCTCGGCCGTATACTCCACCAGACGACGCCATAGCGGCGCCTGCCAGATTTGCGCTTCATCAAGGCCATCCACTTTTTTCCCGGCTTCCCATAGGGTAAGCCACTCCGGACGATAGACGAGGTATTGGTCAAAAAGATCCGCAATACGGGAGGAAAGCTGGAACAGCTTGCGCTTATCGTCGTCATCACTGAGGTAATGGCGCAGCATGGCAAATTCGTCCTGCTCCAGCATAGCCGGCAGCAGCGACATCAATTTCCAGCTCATGCTCTGTTTCGTAAATGCGCTCTCTTTAGGGATGTCCGGGAGGACACGCACAAACATATCCCAGATAAAACTGGCAGGAAGCGGAAAGTCGATATTGGCGGCAATGCCAAACTTTTGCGCCAGCGTCATTTGTAGCCATTGCGCCATACCCGTGCTCTGAACCAGCACCACTTCGGGTTCAAAAGGATCGCTGAGGTGATCGCGCTCAACGATAAACTCCATCAATGCTTCCAGCACATCCAAATGATTGGAGTGATAAACCCTTAGCATACATGCTCCTGACTACAGGCTGTTCGGGCAAAATGTTCGCGTCATTTGCCCCTTTCTGCCCACTGGCGAAATGATAATAACCCTGATGCTGACACATCCCCGGTCGCTTGTCTGCTCCTTCTGTACCTGCCACCCGACTGGCAGCGGCGGCGGATACATTTGTGCCTGTTGCCAGGCATGGCGCCACAAAAGCCGGTACTGACTCCATGCGTGAAAACCGGCGGCGAGCGCACGATGATAGCCTCCCAGCGCCGTGACCACCATCACCAGTAAGACCATAGCCAGCAGCACTTCCGGTAGGCTCAATCCGCGTTGTTTTGTGGGATCTGACACAGCTCCGTTTCCTTATGTGGGCAAAAATCACTCCAGCCGTGCGCGGAAAACACGACATTGTTACGCGCAATGCGTCCGCCTCGCCATAAACGTTGTTTGCCACTTCCGACGGTTAATAACACAGTCTGGTCGCTGAGCACGCGCAGGCATGCCTGCCAGGGCTCACTGGGGTGTCGCAGACATTGCAACGCGGGTTCCCTGAGCCATGTGAGCCTTTGCGCCCACATCATCGCCGACTGCACTTGCGCATACTGGCGAAGGTGTTCGCTCTCGGTGCTCACCCGGCGAATATGCGTATTCAATTGCTGGCTTAGCCCATTAAGCATCAGGCTACCGAGTATCAGAATAAGTAGCACCAGCGCCAGTGACGAGATACCACGCTGACGGTTCATAAGTTAAAACCACTCACGCTAAAGGCAGCAGAAACGTTCTGTGTTTCCTGGCCTTTAATTTGCCCCACCAGACTGATGATAAAAATCGGGACAAAACCCGTGGTTTGCTGCCGGGTAAGAGAAAAATGGGAGATATTCACCGTATTGGGATCCGTCATTTTGTCCCAGCCTTTTCCCTCGCAGGACGTCGCGCCACGCAGGGTTTCCAGTACGCCGTTTTGCAGACGAAACCCCGTCTGGTCGGCATCACTGGCGGGCGAAGTTTCCCATCGTCCATTGCTGTTAGCATCCCATTGCACCACCACGCAACTCCCATCACGCCCGATCGCCAGGGGTTGTCCTGCACATTCACCATTGCAATACCCGGCACGCTGAATGTGTCTGGCAATCGTATACAGGCGCTGCCAGAGCTCATCCTCAAGTGCCTGATGAAGCGTCTGTTGCAACACGGCAAACTGTAACGCAGGAAGGAAGCGTGCCGCCGCCAGCAGAATGACGCTCCCTATCGCCATCACCAGTAAGGTTTCAAGCAAGGAAAACCCCAGCTGTCGGGCTAACATGACTCATCCGCCATATACTGACACATCCGTATCCTCCCCCAGCCCGACACCACGATTCGCCACTCGCCTGCACTGCTTCCGACCCGGATATGCCCTCCCCATGCCGTATTACGCAGACCATAAAAACCTAATGAAGGTGTAATTTCCACGAGGTTAACTTCGGGCCACACCGGGAGCATAAGATACGGGGAATCGACAGAGCATCCTGTTTGTAGCCCCTGGGTATGCAGGCACCAGACATCTCCTGAACGGGATGCCAGAATCAGCCGCTCCTGGTTATGCCAGTTGGCATCATCACGCAGCATCTCCAGGAAATGCCTGACCTGCAGCGCGGTTTGCCATAAGCGCTGCTGGGCCTGCCAGTTACGCCAGCCGGTAAGCCCGATGCCGCTCAAAATCACAATCAGCGCCACCGCAACCATCGTCTCAATCAGGGTAAATCCATGTTCGTTTTTCATGACGGCAGTCTGGCGCGACGCAGCAGTCATGGCGAGCGGAAGGTGGCCGTTTTACGAGACGTCACGGAACAAACAGGCGGAGTTGCAGCGGGTTACAAGCGGTCTGGAAGATATGCCGAAGAATGCGTAATGAGGATACAAAAACCGGCGCTCTGTGGCGCCGGTTATGCGATGCTGCAGGTCAGATAGCGACCGGGGCTTTAATCGCCGGATGCGGATCGTAACCTTCGATTTCAAAATCATCGAAGCAATAATCAAACAGCGATGCGGGCTTACGTTTGATTTTGAGCGTTGGCAGTGCGCGTGGTTCGCGGCTCAGTTGCAGGCGCGTTTGCTCCAGATGGTTGCTGTACAGATGGGTATCGCCACCGGTCCAGACAAAATCCCCCGTCTCCAGATCACACTGTTGCGCCATCATATGCACCAGTAATGCGTAGCTGGCGATATTGAAAGGCAGGCCAAGGAAGATATCGCACGAGCGCTGGTAGAGCTGGCAGGAGAGCTTGCCGTCCGCGACATAGAACTGGAAAAAAGCATGGCACGGCGCCAGAGCCATTTTATCCAGTTCGCCCACGTTCCAGGCTGACACGATGATACGGCGCGAGTCCGGATCCGTTTTCAGCTGGTTCATGACTGTCGAGATCTGGTCAATATGACGGCCATCCGGCGTTGGCCAGGCACGCCACTGTTTGCCATAAACCGGCCCGAGGTTGCCCTGCTCATCGGCCCATTCATCCCAGATAGAGACATTATTCTCTTTCAGGTATGCGATGTTGGTGTCGCCCTGCAGGAACCACAGCAGCTCATGAATAATTGAGCGCAGATGGCAACGCTTGGTGGTCACCAGCGGAAAACCGTCCTGCAGATTAAAGCGCATCTGATGGCCAAAAATAGAGAGCGTGCCTGTCCCTGTACGATCGTTTTTCGGGGTGCCCTCATTGAGCACCTTTTGCATCAGTTCTAAATACTGTTTCATGGTTCCTCAGGAAACGTGTTGCGGCGCACGACGACGATACGCCCAAACCATCATGATAATACCCGCAACAATCATCGGGATGGAGAGGATCTGCCCCATGCTGATGTATTGCACCCACGTACCGGTAAACTGTGCATCAGGCTGACGGAAGAACTCAACGATGATACGGAACGCACCATAGCCAATCAGGAACAGGCCGGACACCGCTCCCATCGGACGAGGTTTACGGATATAGAGATTCAGAATAATGAATAACACGATACCTTCCAGCACCAGTTCATACAGTTGGGAAGGATGACGCGGCAGCACGCCGTAGGTATCAAAAATGGATTGCCACTGCGGATGAGACGGCAGTAATGCGGCGTCTTCCGCGCGCGAACCCGGGAAAAGCATTGCCAGCGGGAAGCTCGGATCGACACGCCCCCACAGCTCGCCGTTAATAAAGTTGCCCAGACGCCCGGCCCCAAGGCCAAAAGGAATCAGCGGCGCAATAAAATCAGCAACCTGGAAGAAGTTACGTTTAGTGCGTTTGGCAAAGACGATCATCACGACAATGACGCCGATCAAACCGCCGTGGAAAGACATGCCGCCGTCCCAGACGCGGAACAGATACAGCGGGTCATTGAGGAAGATCGGAAAGTTGTAAAACAGAACGTAGCCAATACGCCCGCCCAGGAACACCCCAAGAAAACCTGCATAGAGCAGATTTTCAACTTCATTTTTCGTCCAGCCACTGCCGGGACGGCCGGCACGACGGGTTGCGAGCCACATAGCAAACACAAACCCGACGAGGTACATCAACCCGTACCAGTGGAGGGAAACCGGCCCAATTGAAAAAATTACCGGATCAAATTCAGGAAAACGCAGATAGCCACTATTCATCTGTCACCACAACAAGTTGTTATTCCGCCGAAAGTGGACAGCGGTATAGATGCGCGCCCGTTCTGGCGGGCGCTCCAAAGGCGCGAATAATAGCATAGTGCGGGCAGGCTTGATGCGGCGAAGTTGTAAAAGATATGTATACCCGTCATCCTTTGCGCCGCAGGTGCGTTGGCCTCTCCAGCGCGCCCCGGTCACAGAGTCATCTATGCTCCCGGGAACTTGTGTCTATAACCCACCGCGAATCAGGCCACCCAGGCCACGACGCTCCATAAAAGCAGCGACCTGATGCCTTACTTCGGTAGCCAGTTGCGCATCGAGCGTACGGTTTGCCAGCGTTTGCGCCTCGGCGAAATCAATACGCCGCAGGAGATATTTAATACGCGCCACCGATTTACCATTCATTGACAGATGGCTAAAGCCAAGGCCAATCAGCACCGCCACACACATGGGATCTCCCGCCATTTCACCGCACAACCGCAGATCGATGCCCGCCCGTTCGGCTTCTCTGGCAATCATCGCCAGCGCGCGCAACACGGCAGGATGAAGGCTGTCATACATACTGGCCACGCGCGTATTGTTACGATCTACCGCCAGAATGTACTGGGTAAGGTCATTGGTGCCAATAGAGATAAAATCGACCCGATTAGCCAGATGCGAGATCATAAACACCATTGATGGCACTTCAATCATCACGCCAATACGCGGTTTCGGTATGGCGTAACCAATCATCTCTTCGACTTCACGCCCGGCACGTTCAATCAGCCGTTTTGCTTCATCCACCTCATCAATACTGGTGATCATTGGCAACAGGATGCTGAGATTACCGGTGGCAGCATTTGCACGCAGCATTGCGCGCACCTGCACCAGGAAGATTTCTGGCTGATCGAGCGTAATACGGATGCCACGCCAGCCCAGGCATGGGTTCTCTTCGCTTATCGGCATATATGGCAACTGTTTATCCGCACCGATATCCAGCGTACGCAGGGTCACGGGTTTATCGTTAAACAACTGCAGCATGCCCTGATACTGCGCGACCTGCTCTTCCTCCGACGGGAAACCGCTTTGCAGCATAAAGGGAATTTCAGTGCGATAAAGCCCGATGCCGTCGATTCGACTGCCGAGCTTCTCTTCATGCTCTGGACTTAGCCCCGCATTGAGCATCACCCTAATGCGCTCGCCGCTTTTAAGCTGCGCGGCGAGGTTCACATCATCTTCGGCAAGGCGGGTTAATTCATTCTCTTCGGTGATAAGCCGCTGGTATTCCTGCAACAATACCGGCTCAGGATCAACCAGCACCTCGCCACGATAGCCGTCCACCACCAGCGTGCGACGATGCAACACCGAAGGCTGAATATCCGCCCCCATGACCGTTGGGATCCCGAGCGCACGTACCATGATCGCCGCATGGGAGTTGGATGCGCCATCGCGCACCACGACGCCCGCGAGCCTGTCATGCGGCAGCTCAGCCAGCGTCGTCGCAGATAATTCATCGGCAACAAGAATAAAGCGTTCCGGCCAGGTATTGGGACCCTGAATATTATCATCCAGATGGAACAGTAAACGCTGGCCGAGCGTGCGCAAATCGCCAGAGCGCTCTTTCAGATAACCGTCACTCAATGCCGCAAACTGCTCGGCGAAACGCTCAATGACCGTTTTGACTGCCCATTCAGCGACCAGACCTTTATCCACCTCGGCAAACAGCTCACGGCGCAGACGCGCATCCGAAAGCAGGTGTGAGTAAAGATCAAAAATCGCCGCCGTCTCTTTTTGCGCCCCCGCAGAAAAGCGCTTGCTGTAACGGCGAAACTCTCCGGCCGCCGCTTCCAGCGCGCTGGTCAGCCTTTCACGTTCGAGCGTTGTGTTAAGGGTCGAGGCTTCATAGACCTGTTCCATCAACGGCAGGGTTTCATCCATCCACCCTTCAGCGATCGCCACGCCGGATGATGCCGGGAGCGCGCGAATACGCGTCTGGCGATACTGACCAAACAACGCGGTTAACTGCGACTGGGAGAGAATAGCCGCCATTTGGGTGGCCAATGTAACCAGAAAGGACTCTTCACTTTCATCGTACTGGCGCAGTTCGCGTTGCTGAACAACCAGAACACCAAGAAGCTGACGACGCTGAATAATGGGCACACCAAGGAAAGCGCGGAAACGCTCTTCTTTTACGGCAGGGATGTATTTAAAACTGGGGTGTTTTTGCGCATCAGCAAGGTTAATAGGTTCCGCCAGCCTGCCTACCAGGCCGACGATACCTTGATCAAATGCGAGAGTGACCGTACGCCCGCGCGGCTTTTTTAAACCACGAGTCGCCATTAAGTAATAACAACGCCGGTCATGGTCCGCGAGGTAGACGGAGCAAACTTCCGTCTCCATCGCCTCGCAAATATCTGTGACCAGTATTTCCAGCGCTTCGTTCAGTCGCGGCGCGCTGGCAACTTTTTCAACGATTTCTCGCAAGCGGGTGAGCATAATGTGCGTGGCTTAACCTCTTTTACGTCGCCAGGCAGGTGCGCTTTGCGGCTTAGGCGGAATCTCCTGAAGCGCCATCACGGCCCCTGCAAACTCTTTCATCACCCGTCGATAGACGTCGCGTTTGAACGACACTACCTGACGAACAGGATACCAGTAGCTCACCCAGCGCCAGCCATCAAACTCAGGGGTACTACTGGTTTGCATATTGACATCAGCATCACTGCTGACCAATTGCAGAAGAAACCATTTTTGTTTCTGGCCGATACAGACCGGCTTTGTATCCCAACGCACCAAACGTTTCGGTAACTTGTAACGCAACCAGTTACGGGTAGAAGCAAGGATTCGAACATCTTTACGATTTAAGCCTACTTCTTCGAACAGTTCCCTGTACATCGCCTGCTCCGGAGACTCGCCTGGGTTGATTCCCCCCTGGGGAAACTGCCAGGAGTGCTGCCCGAAGCGTCTGGCCCACATGACCTGGCCCTGTCGATTACAGATTACGATACCCACATTTGGGCGGTAGCCATCGTCATCAATCACCGGACTACCTCAAAATAAACCTGAATTAATCGATTGTTTCACACTCGTGGAAAACGGTAAACCACTCAATTGCGACGGAACAAACGGATAACATTTGAATAACTCACAATTATCGGCAAAGTTATAAACAGACATCCCCTCACATGTCGGGTTTTATTCACCTTTTCTGTGGATAGACTTGTGAAGAACCGGAGATTTAACATTGGAAAACCCGGAGTAGTCTGAATATACTAGCAATCAGCCAAATGAATAAATATCTTAAATTCATTTAGTTAAGATGTTTATTTCTCTGTTTACATCCCATAATGTGATGATCGTCACTATAGCGATCCTTGTACTGATGAAAGATCGAACAACGTCGTTTTTATCCACAGATTATGCCAATAAGTTAGGCACATTTTGTGCAGAAATTCGATTTTCGTCGCACGTCAAGGCTGTAAATCGAAACAGTAGTGCCACTTTTACCCAGTTATCCCATTTTTCTGTGGATAACATGGTGTAAGATCCTGTTTATTGTCAGTGACCAGATTTGAACAACCGCGTATTGTGTTGCGCAACGCCGCCTTTTTTACGGAAAATTATCTTAAGAATCAGTACATTCATCAGGACGGGTGGAAAAAAATCGCAGTCATCGATAGTGTGCATAATTACAGTTCATTTTTTAATCAAGGCCTTAGCATGTCCGCCATACGACCTTTAACCTCGTCTCCCGAGTCCGAAATCCAGTTGCTTACCCAGGCACAATTGCTCGCAGGCTATACCCTGGGCGAGCTCGCTCTGCTTGCCGGGCTGCCCATTCCCCGCGATCTCAAACGCGATAAAGGCTGGACGGGGATCCTGCTGGAACAGTGGCTCGGTGCCAGCGCCGGCAGTAAACCGGAGCAGGATTTCGCGGCACTGGGCGTAGAGCTAAAAACGATCCCCATCGACAGCGCGGGTCGCCCGCTGGAAACGACTTTTGTCTGCGTCGCCCCGCTAACAGGTAATACAGGGGTGGTATGGGAAACCAGCCATGTACGTCATAAATTGCGCCGTGTGTTATGGATTCCCATAGAAGGTTCGCGCGACATTCCCCTTGCCGAACGCCGCGTGGGCTCACCGCTGCTGTGGGGCCCTAATGAAGAAGAAGAGAACCAGTTGCGTATGGACTGGGAAGAGTTAATGGATTTGATTGTACTTGGCCAGGTTGAGCGTATTACAGCGCGTCACGGTGAGGTATTGCAGTTGCGTCCGAAAGCGGCAAACAGCAAAGCGTTGACTGAGGCCGTTGGCACGCATGGAGAGCCTATTCTGACGCTGCCGCGCGGTTTCTATCTGAAAAAGAACTTCACCGGAGCCTTGCTCGCCAGACATTTCCTGGTGCCCGGGGATTAATTTTTACCTCCGCGCGGCTGGCGCTTATAATCAGCCTTTCTTTTTTGGCAGGACTTTATAGATGTTATTTGCATGGATTACCGATCCCAACGCCTGGCTTGCCCTTGGCACGCTAACGCTGTTGGAAATTGTGCTTGGAATCGACAACATTATTTTCCTCTCACTGGTGGTAGCGAAGTTGCCCACCGCACAGCGTAACCACGCCAGAAGGCTAGGTCTGGCTGCCGCGATGGTGATGCGATTACTACTGCTGGCCTCAATCGCCTGGGTAACAAAACTGACGACGCCGCTCTTTACCGCATTCGAACATGCGGTATCTGCGCGCGATCTGATCCTGTTTTGTGGTGGCGTGTTCCTTATATGGAAGGCGAGTAAAGAAATTCACGAGACGATCGAAGGTGGTGAAGAGGATCTGAAAACCAATGTCCACTCCTTCTTTGGCGCAATCGTACAGATTATGCTGCTGGACATTATTTTCAGTCTCGATTCCGTCATTACTGCGGTTGGCCTGTCCGATCATCTGTTTATTATGATGGCGGCGGTAGTGATTTCAGTGGGCGTAATGATGTTTGCCGCACGCCCTATCGGCGAGTTTGTAAACCGTCACCCCTCGGTCAAAATGCTGGCGCTCTCCTTCCTGATTCTGGTGGGATTCACCCTGATTCTGGAAAGCGTCTCGATTCATGTACCGAAAGGGTATATCTACTTTGCGATGTTTTTCTCTATCGCAGTGGAGACTCTCAACTTAATGCGCGGCAAGAAAAACCCCCTGTAATACAACGCTTCCCCGTAAGGGGAAGCCGTTCTTCCCCTCCCTTTCCGTCCGCCGCCACACTTTAAGATTTTCTCCCTTTTTTCTCCCGGTACATCACGTTATTACTAGAATGATGTGAGACACGGGCCAAATGAGGACAGAACGATGAAAAAATGGGCAGTGATTATCTCTGCAGTTGGATTGGCATTTGCGGTTTCAGGTTGCAGTAGTGATTACGTCATGGCAACGAAAGATGGCAGGATGATCCTGACTGACGGCAAGCCAGAAATTGACGATGAAACCGGCCTGGTCAGTTATCACGACCAGCAAGGCAATAAAATGCAGATCAATCGTGATGATGTTTCCCAGATCCTCGAGCGCTAAAAATCTTTAAAAAGGTCAGTAACCTGCTGACCTTTTTTGCTCTCCCCTCTTTCCCTTTGTTCTGCCCTCTGCCATGTTTATATTCCTTTGTCAGGACAACTGACGCAGTACAGTAAGTAAAGGAAGCCGGCAATGCATTATCACCGTATCCCCCACAGTTCACTTGAAATAAGCACCCTGGGGCTGGGCACAATGACGTTTGGTGAACAGAACAGCGAAGCCGACGCCCATGCACAGCTTGATTACGCCATCAGCCAGGGGATCAACCTGATTGATGTCGCAGAAATGTATCCCGTTCCCCCGCGCCCGGAAACGCAAGGACTGACCGAGACCTACGTCGGTAACTGGCTGGCGAAGCGCGGCAATCGTGAGAAAGTCGTGCTCGCCTCGAAGGTCAGCGGCCCCTCGCGTAATAATGACAGCGGTATTCGACCAAACCAGGCGCTGGATCGTAAAAATATCCGCCTCGCACTTGAAGCCAGCCTCAAGCGCCTGCAAACCGATCATCTTGATCTTTACCAGGTGCACTGGCCGCAGCGACCAACCAACTGTTTTGGTACGCTGGGCTATAAATGGACGGAATCCGCCCCTGTCGTCACGCTGCTGGAAACGCTGGAGGCGCTAACGGAGTTTCAGCGTGCGGGTAAAATTCGCTATATCGGCGTCTCGAATGAAACGGCCTTTGGCGTAATGCGCTATCTGCAACTGGCGGAAAAACATGAATTACCGCGTATCGTCACTATTCAGAACCCCTACAGCCTGCTCAATCGTAGCTACGAAGTCGGTCTGGCTGAGGTGACACAATATGAAGGGGTTGAGCTGCTGGCCTACTCCTGCCTGGCGTTCGGCACCTTAACCGGTAAGTACATGAACGGAGCGAAACCTGCAGGTGCGCGCAATACGCTGTTCAGCCGTTTTACCCGCTACAGCGGCGAGCTGGCGCAAAAAGCGGTTGCCGCCTACGTGGATATCGCTAAACGCCATAATCTGGACCCGGCACAGATGGCGCTGGCCTTTGTGCGTCGTCAGCCGTTCGTTGCCAGCACCCTGCTGGGCGCAACGACTTTAGAACAGCTGAAAACGAATGTGGAAAGTCTGCATCTGACCCTCAGCGAAGAGGTGCTGGCAGAAATTGAAGCGGTGCATCAGGTCTATACCTACCCGGCACCATAATCTGAATCAGGCCGGGTTACCCGGCCTGCATCTTAGCGGCGGCGTTGCCAGATCCACAGTGCCGCGATTGCCAGCGCAAACAGTACGCCGAACCCGACACCTACGCCGACCACCGGTATCCCCACTTTGACCGCCAGGGAGTAGAGGCCCAGCATCAGCAGCATGGCGGTGTTCTCACCGAGATTCTGAACCGCAATGGCGTTACCGGCGCCCACAGAACGCTTGCCGCGCTCCTGCAACAGGGCATTCAGCGGCACCACGAAGAAGCCGCCCAGCATGCCAATAAGCAGCAGAATACCGTATGCTGGTAACACAGCATGTTGTAACGAAAAGAAGGTCACCGCTACACCAATCAGGATCCCGGCAGGCATACAACGCGCCACCGTCTCAAGCGTAACCAGTCGGGCAGCAAGCCCGGCCCCCGCTACAATCCCCACCGCCACCATGGCGTTGAGATAGGTCGGCGTGGCGTTATCCGTAATGCCCAGAGCCACCGGTACCCATAACACCAGCAGAAAACGGAGCGTCACGCCCGCCCCCCAAAACAAGCTGGTGCCGACCAGTGAAAAACGCGTCTCGCCATTGCGCCACAGCATAGAACAGGCAGAGAAAAAACTACGTGTCATCGGGGTGAAACGCCAGGATTGCCCCGGACGCGCGGCTGCCAGTTTTGGGATCATCAGGTTTGCTGCCACCGCGCCCGCATAAACCAGCGCACAAACGCCCAGCGAGGCCAGCACGTGCCAGTCCGCCAGAATACCGCCCGCCACTGAGCCCAGCAGGATCGCGGCAATCGTCGAGGATTCCATCAATCCGTTTGCTTTAACCAGTTTGTCGCCGGTTGTCAGTTCGCCGAGGATGCCATACTTCGCCGGCGAATAAGCCGCCGCGCCGATGCCCACCAGCGTATAGCCGATGAAAGGATTAATCCCGACGCAAATACTGGCCGCCCCCAGCAGCTTAAGGCCGTTGGCAACCATCATCACGCGCCCTTTAGGAAAGCTGTCGGCTATCTGCCCGACAAACGGGGCGAAGACGATGTAAGCGCCCACAAACACCATCTGCAGGATCGGTTGACTCCAGTCGGGGTAAAACTCCGCTTTCAACAGCGCCAGGGTGGCGAAGAGCAGCGCATTATCGCCAAAAGCCGACAGGAACTGGGCGGCAATGACCGCTTTCATCCCCTTCGACCACAGTGAAGTGTTAGTGGGTACTGACTCATGCATTTTGGGGTTCCGCCTCTTCAACCATGCCTTTTAACATCACAAAGTCAGGCTTCCCGCTGCCCAGTAACGGCAACTGTTTGAGGAAGCGAATATCACGCGGAACCGCCAGTTCCGGCACGCCTTGCGCACGCGCCTGCTGCTGGAGTTTCTCGCGCGTCAGTTGTTCATCGGTCGTGAACAGGACCAGCGCCTCGCCTTTGCTGGCATCAGATTTGATCGCCGTGGCGTGCATCTTCTCGGGCGATACCGCCAGCGCCAGTTGCTCGACCATCTCCAGAGAAATCATCTCACCCGCAATCTTGGCGAAACGTTTGGCGCGCCCCTGAATTTGCACATAGCCTTGTTCATCAAAGCGCACGATGTCGCCCGTGTCGTACCAGCCGTTTTCGAGCTCACCCTGGGCATTTTCCGCCGCAGGGGCTTCCAGCACACCGGGTTTCTCCACGCGCAGATAGCCATTCATGATGTTCGGCCCTTTCAACTGCAGGCGCCCACCGTCATCAATACCCGGCACTTCGAGCAAGCGCGCGTCCATTCCGGGCAGAATACGCCCAACCGTACCAGGCTTCGCCGCCATCGGCACGTTGATCGACACCACCGGCGCGCACTCGGTTACCCCGTAGCCCTCCAGAATGCGCAGACCAAATTTGTCCTGCCACAGTTGACGCGTGCTGTCCTGCAGCTTCTCTGCCCCTGCCACCACATAACGCAGGCGGAAAAAGTCATACGGATTGGCGAAGCGGGCGTAGTTACCAAGGAACGTCGAAGTACCGAACAGCACGGTGCAGTTCCGGTCGTACACCAGTTCCGGCACAATGCGGTAGTGCAGCGGGCTTGGGTAGAGGAAGACTTCTGCCCCGGTCAGTAACGGCGTAAACAGCCCCACTGTCAGACCAAAAGAGTGAAACAGCGGCAACGCCGACATAAAGCGGTCATTGGCGGTGAAATCCGCAATGGTGCGGATTTGCTCGACGTTTGCCAGAATACTTTTATGGCTGTGGACCACCCCTTTTGGATTGCCCTCAGAACCGGAAGTAAAGAGAATGATCGCCGCATCTTCGGGTTTTTGCGGCACCTGCGCCAGACGCGGCATCAATACGCGGCTAAAGATCCACAGTTTATCTTCCAACGAGACGCTGCCTTTTAAATCTTCCAGATAGACCCAGCGTACCTGGGTTAACTGTTCCGGCAGATGCCAGAGCTTCCCTTTATCCATAAAGGTCCGCGACGTGAATACCGTTTTAATTTCCGCGGCGGTAATGGCGCTGGTCAACCCTTTCACCCCGGCTGTGTAATTCATCATCGCCGGAATACGCCCACGAGCGATGGCACCAAAAATTACCGCAGCGCTGATACCGGCATTCGGCAACATCAGGCCTATTTTCTCGCCCTGAGCAGTGTATTTATCGAGAATACGGGCGACAAACAGCGTTTTGGTCAGCAGCTTACGGTAGCTGTCAGGGGTGAAATTGATATCTTCAACACAGTGCTTTCCCGCGCCATAACGATATTGTGCGGCGAGGAAGGCGTCGAATAAGGTTTCACGCGGACGCACCGCCATGCGGGCTTCCATCATAATCTGATGTAGCATCTCACCGGCAATTTTACGGCGATCGCGGGCGCGTGGCGCTTCCGGCATCGGCAGTTGCGTTGGCGGCAGAACATGCAGATGAATACGCGGGAAAAAGCGCTGTTTAACCAGTCCTTTCAGGCGGCTGAAAAAGGTCAATTCCGCCCCTTCAATACGGACCGGCACGACCGTTGCCGCCGACTTAGCCGCCACAAATCCCGCACCGTCGTAAATTTTCATCAGCGATCCAGAGACCGAAATGCGCCCTTCCGGGAAAATCACTACCGGCCGCCCTTCGCCAATCAAACGAACCAGATGTTTGATGGACATTGGCTTCGTCGGATCCAGCGGCACAAAGTCGATGATCGGCTTAAGCCAGCGCATGTACCACTGCTGGCTGATGGAGGTATAAACCGCAAAGACCGGACGAACAGGAAGAAAGAGCGCCAGCAAAATTCCATCAATAAAGGAGACATGGTTGGGGACAATCAGCACGCGCTCGCCATGCAGCGCCTGTGTATTACCCGTGAGCTGCACGCGGAACAGGACGCGAAAGAGGCCACGAAAAAAGCCAAATAACATTTCAACTCCTTTTGTTAGTCAATTCGACAGGTTATGCATAAATTGTGGCAGATTACACGAGAAGTGGGGGGTGGCAAAACGCGGGCGAAAAAAAACCTGCGCATCCGCGCAGGTTGGTGCAAGAAATTAAGTACGAAATGCGTACCGAAATAATCACCAATCAATACCTCTGGGATCTTGATTGTGGCTGGCGGCGCGTTAGCTCGCCAGTGGTAAAAAGCAAGCGAATGAGCCTAAGTGCAACGAGGTGTTTCTAATCATTCTGCTTGTTACACATTGACTTAATGGCAAAAAAAAACCTGCACATCTGCGCAGGTTGGTGTAATTCAAGTGTTCAACCCTCAGGTTGACTTCACCTATCAATACCTCTGGGAGAACTACTGTAGCAATCTGGCCAATTACTTCTCCAGCAGACAATAGAAACAGCCTTTCGCAAAGTGTAACTAAAGGTTCGAACTGTATATTTGCGGATATATTTTCCATGTAACGTTTTCACGTCATTTCGTCGCGCCAGCTCACGTTTGTGGAAAGTGCGCTGGCGACAACCTTGATTAGCCAGCGCATTCCCGTAACATAAGTGGGTGTGTAAACGCTTACCCCTAAATGAAGGTGCTCAATGGCGACAATAAAAGATGTAGCCCGGCTTGCAGGTGTCTCTGTCGCTACTGTCTCACGCGTAATTAACGACTCACCTAAAGCCAGCGAAGCGTCAAGACTGGCGGTCCAGATCGCAATGGAGAGTCTGAACTATCACCCCAACGCTAACGCCCGCGCGCTGGCGCAACAATCGACGGAAACGGTCGGTCTGGTGGTGGGTGATGTTTCTGACCCTTTTTTTGGCGCGATGGTTAAGGCCGTTGAGCAGGTCGCCTCCAGCACCGGTAATTTTCTGCTTATTGGTAATGGTTACCATAATGAGCAAAAAGAACGTAACGCGATTGAGCAACTGATTCGCCACCGCTGCGCGGCACTGGTTGTCCACGCCAAAATGGTGCCGGATGCCGAACTCATCGCATTAATGAAACAGATCCCCGGAATGGTATTGATTAACCGCATTCTGCCGGGATTCGAACAGCGCTGTGTGTCGCTTGATGACCGCTACGGCGCCTGGCTAGCGACGCGCCACCTCATACAACAGGGCCATACCCGGATAGGCTATTTGTGTTCCAACCACGCGATTTCTGACGCGGAAGACCGTCTGCAGGGCTATTACGACGCCCTCAAAGAAAACGGCCTGCCATGTAATGAGCGTCTGGTCACCTTCGGTGAACCGGACGAGAGCGGCGGGGAACAGGCGATGACCGAACTGCTCGGGCGCGGCAAGAATTTTACGGCTATCGCCTGTTATAACGATTCGATGGCGGCGGGAGCAATGGGAGTACTCAACGATAATGGCATTACTGTGCCTGACGAGATCTCTCTGATTGGCTTTGACGATGTGCTGGTGTCACGCTATGTCCGCCCGCGTCTGACCACGGTGCGCTATCCCATCGTGACGATGGCGACACAGGCGGCGGAACTGGCGCTGGCGCTGGCAGAAAACCGTCCGGTTCCGGATGTCACACATGTCTTTAACCCGACGCTGGTAAGGCGCCACTCGGTCGTGACGCCGCAGGAAAACTAAAGGGTAAAGCGATAGAGGTGGACGGTCGTGTCCGGGTAATCAAGGCCGTCGCCGATATACTGCCAGCCAAAGCGCTCATAAAAATCACGGCAGGCCGAGTAAAGATGAAGCTCGCTAAACCCCATCTCCCGCGCAGACGCAATCACATGCTGCTGTAATGCGCGCGCCAGCCCCTGCCCGCGCGCAGATTCAGCCACATAGAGCGCCGCCAGCCACGGGAACAGATCCTGGCGGCTTATCAAATCGCAACGCCACAACCCGACGGTGCCAAGCAGCGTTTCGCCATCCACCAGCACAAAGGTCAGCGGCAGGCTACCCGGCGTCTGGCTGTGTTGAATGATGCTTTCGAAGAACGCGCGCGGCAGTGAGTCGCCAAACTCGCGCCAGAGCCACTCGACCACCTGTTCGGCATGCTGCGGCGCGTCGTATAACGGAATCACTTTCACATTAATTTCCCTTGAAAAATCGGCACTGATTCAAACAGATAGCCGTCAAAATCCGGGGCATCTTCGTCCGAGAGCTCCAGCAAACTCTTTTTTACGTTTTCAAGATGCTGCCACATAGCCTGCCAGGCGCCCATCACATCGCGACGGCGCAGCGCCGCGAGCAACGTTTGCCTGTCGCCCAGCCATTTCAGGCGATAAGGTCGACTGGTAATGTGCACATTGAACTGCTGCCATAGCGGGCTGCTATCCATGTGGTGCCAGACGCTTTCTACCGTTGCCAGTAGCATCTGATTTTGTGAGGCACCCGCCAGCACCAAATGAAACATTTTGCTGTTGTCCTGGCTGGTGTCATTCAGGGCAATCGCACGCTGTTCCTGTTCCAGTATGCGGCGCAGGTTATCGATATCCGCCCGCGTCGCCATTTTGGCGGCAAAGGCGGCGATGTTGCTTTCGAGCAACTGACGCGCCTGTAATATTTCAAACGGGCCGACATCACTGCTAAGAAAGCGCTCTTCTTCGTTTTCATGCTCCTGAGGAATACGCATCACATAGACGCCAGACCCCTGACGAATGTCGACGGTTCCCTGCAGTTCAAGCATTAAGAGCGCTTCGCGCACTATCGTGCGGCTGACACCATACTTTTCGGCAATATTGCGCTCAGGCGGAAGGCGGGATCCCACAGGGTAATGCCCCTGGATTATTTGCGCGCGTAAATCTTCGCCAATCTCCTGGTACTGTTTTTTTTCCGGCGGGATAACAGCTTTTTCCACAATATCACCTGTTGCTTATACCCATCATATTGCGCGCTGCAGGTGCGTTGGCTTCCTGCAACCCAAACTATTCAGGGTATATAAATATGGATTAACGCTCAGGCCGGAGATCCCCCGGCCTTTCGGCGCGCTATCTTACCAAATTTAGTGCCTGATCGAGAACTTTCGCGCCATTTAAGGTGCCATAGGCAACCGGATCGATCACATCGATAGGGATAGCGTATTGTTCGGTAAGTTTCTTATTTTCCGCGAGCTTAAAGCGCACCTGCGGCCCCAACAGAACAGCGATGATCTCGCCGCTGTGGCTGTCTAATTCATCGCGCAGCGCCTGCTCAGCAATGGCATATATTTTCAGATCCAGACCGCGCTCGGCGGCGTTTTTTTCCATTTTGGTGACTACCAGTGATGTAGACATCCCGGCAGAACAACACAGGACAATACGTTTCATCACAGCTCCTTATTTCCATTCATCATCAAAAGAGACCGTAAGCTGGCGTTCGTCGCTTAACCGGCGATACCAGGAGAGCGATTTTTTCGCCCGTCTGTCGCGGTTGTGTTGCAAATCGATCTCCACTAGCCCATAGCGATTTTTAAAAGCGTTCATTGGCGATACGTTGTCAGTAAATGCCCAGAGCATATAACCGTGGCAGTTGGCGCCATCCTCCCGCGCGCGTAGCGTCTGGTACAGGTGCTCAGCAATAAACGCAATACGGTAATCGTCTTCAATCACCCCGTCGGCATTGCGGAACTGCCCTTCGTTCTCCACCCCCATCCCGCTTTCCGCCACAAACCACGGGATGTTGCCGTATTCGTTTTTAATCCGCATGGCCATGTCATAAATGATAAACGGCCCGATTTCCCAGCCGCGCGATTTATTCATGCGCCTGCCCGGTAGCTCAAAAGGTTCGTAGTAATAAGCAGGATGGAAAGGCGTCTCCGAATGCCAGGCGCGGGAAGGCGCTTTGACCCGGTGCGGGTAATAGAGGTTGATCCCGAGCTCATCGACAGTGTTGTCGCGAATGATCGCCAGTTCTTCTTCGGTGTAGTCCCAGCTCACCTGATGCTTCTCCAGCACCGCAAACAGTTCCGGCGGATACGCTCCTTTCACCATCGGGTCGAGGAACACGCGGTTATAGAACAGATCGTACATATCGGCCGCATGCAGGTCGTGCGGCGCACGGGAGCGGGGATAGGTGACTTCCGGGTTCAGAATGCAGCCCACGGTTCCCACGTAACCCTTCTCGCGAAATAGCTTCACCACTTTCGCCGTGGCAAGATTTTTATGGTGATTCCACTGCATCCAGGTACTGGTGTTCTGCTCATATGGCCAGCGCAACGCATCCAGATAGACTCTGGTTTGCACCACAATGGGCTCGTTGAAGGTGAACCAGCGTGTCACCTTCTGGTGAAAGCGTTCAAAAACCTTTTCGACGTAGAGCAGATACAGTTCAACGACTTTTTTCGACGCCCAGCCGCCGTAGGTTTCCAGCAGATAACCGGGCAATTCGTAATGTTCAAGGCAAATCATCGGCACAATGCGGTTACGCGCCATCTCGTCAAAGAGCTGGTCGTAATACGCCGCATACTCTTCATCCACGACACCTTTTTCATAGTCAGTCAGAAAGCGTGACCAGTTGATGGAGGTGCGATAGTGCGTCAGCCCGGCCTGTTTCATCAGTTGCACGTCTTCGCGAAAACGGTGATAAAAGTCAGTCGCCACCGCCGGGCCATAGCCCTCATGCCAGACCTGTCTGTCGTTTTTG
Source organism: Phytobacter ursingii (assembly GCA_901456055.1). GTDB lineage: Bacteria > Pseudomonadota > Gammaproteobacteria > Enterobacterales > Enterobacteriaceae > Phytobacter > Phytobacter ursingii. The sequence continues at coordinate 1,052,479 of CABDWT010000004.1, read as the reverse complement.
TACCAAAGATCGGGCCATGAATCCTGCCCGTCTTTTTTGCCGCTCCAGCCCTCGGTTTGCCAGGCTGACGCCGCCGCGCCAAGGATAAACGTCGGCGGGATGGTGAGTGTTTTCGTGCTCACGTCAGGCTCCTTTACGCATTTTTCGCCATTTCAGTGGATTCGGCCTGCAACTGCGCTTGCTCCGCACGGCGGGAGGCAATCTTCACAAAAGGCAGATAAATAAGGATCGAAGCCAGGATGCAGACCAGTTGCGTCACCACCGCGCCCATCGAACCGGCGGTGGACAGCCAGGCGTTAATCAGCGGCGGCGTGGTCCAGGGCACCATCACCACGGCTTTGCCGGCGAAACCGGTAACCGTGGCAAAGTAGCCGATTGATCCGGTTACCAGCGGAGTGATGATAAAGGGGATCGCGAGGATCGGATTGAGCATGATCGGCATGCCGAATATTACCGGCTCGTTGATATTGAAAATGCCTGGGCCGATGGAGAGCTTGGCGATCTCTTTCATCTCTTTGCGTTTGGTGGCAATCATCACTGCGATCAGCAGGCCAATGGTCAGACCGGAACCGCCAATACTCATATACACATCCCAGAAAGGCATGGTGATGATATTGGGTACTTCTTTGCCCTGCTCAAATGCACTCATGTTGACTGTGATCGCGCCAAGCAGCAGGGGTTCGCGGATAGGCTTGATCATCTGGTTGCCATGAATGCCGATCACCCAAAACAGCTGGGCGACAAACATCAATAGCAGGATGCCGGGCAGGCTTTGCACCACGCGTTCCAGCGGCTGTTGCACCACCTGATAAACCGCATCATAGAGGTACATGCCAGTGAGCTGATGAAAGACAAAACCCAATGTCGCGATAACCGTGGTAGTAATAATGGCCGGGATCAACGCAGAGAACGACGCCGAGACGTTAGGCGGTACCGTATCCGGCATTTTGATTTTCAGCCCTTCACGGTTTTCCAGCCAGCAGTAAATCTCAACGGAGAGAATCGCGATAAACATGCCGAGGAACAGGCTACGGGTATCCGAGAACTGGCGCAGCAGCACATCTTTCACCACATGCATTTGGCCATCCACCAGCATTTCCACCGTCGTCGGCGTCACGCAGATAAAGCAGATAACCGCCAGCAAACCGGGGAACAGAGTTTTGATCCCGTTAATACGCCCAAGCTCAATACCAATCAGGAATACCGCACCGATATTCAAAAAGTTGAGCGTGGCGTAGTTAATGGCGCTGGTGATCGGCTTAAGCGCTGCCAGAAACGACAGCGCATCAAAGCTGGCGAGGCCGTTTTTCGGATCCAGCACCATATTGGAGATAAGCACGGAGAAGGCGCCGACGATAATGACCGGCATCAGGGTAATAAACGAAGCCTTGATCGCCATGATATAGCGATAGCTGTTGAATTTGGTCGCGAAGCTACCCAGAGAATCGATTAACTTTTCCTGTAGAGCCATCAGAGGTACCTCAGTAAAAGGGCTTTTATCGTGTCAGGTATACAGCTCAATACCTTTTGGCATACCAAAAATAGCTATCGATAGAAAATAGTTCTGTGATTGAGGTCGCAACACGGTATCTGGCATTCCAGATTTGCCATTTTCAGCAAATTTGGCATACCACCATACATAAATCAGGGATTTCTTCGGGTTGCATGAAAAGCGTGATCGATCCGGTTATTGTCTCTCCCCCGTCCCGCTGCGCTTTGATGAATGTGATAAAATAGCGGCCTTCATGTGATACAGGATCAGGTCATGGCGACAATGCTGGATGTCTCACTGCGCGCGGGTGTCTCCAAGGCTACGGTATCGCGCGTGTTGAACGATACAGGTCAGGTAAAAGAGAGCACCCGTAAACGGGTTTATCAGGCGATGGAAGAACTGGGTTATCGGCCTAATTTTCTGGCCCAGTCGCTGGCAACACGCACCAGTAATAACATTGGTCTGGTGGTTTCCACTTTTAACGGTTTCTATTTTGGTCGCCTTTTACAACAGGCATCACGCCAGGCGGAAGCCTATGGTAAACAGCTGATTGTGACCGACGGGCACGATGCCCCGGAACGTGAAGAACTGGCCGTACAGATGCTGGCCGACAGACGCTGCGACGCCATCATTCTTTACACCCGCTTTATGAGCGAGAAGGCGATTATTCGTCTGATCGATACGACCCCGATGCCGCTTATCGTGATCAACCGCGAGGTGTTTCAGGCTCACGATAAATGCGTTTTTTTTGAACAGCAGGACGCGGCGTTTCAGGCGGTGGATTATCTGGTGAACCAGGGTCATAACGATATTGCTTGTATCACCGCCCCCATCCACACGCCAACCGGCAAAGCCCGTCTGATGGGATATCGCAAGGCGCTGGAAAAACACGGTATTTGCTGGGATCCGGCCAAAGTGAAATACGGCGACTCATCCATGTCACGCGGCTATGAACTGTGCCAGGAGATCTTACACGAGGGCATTAAGGTCAGCGCGCTGTTTGCCTGTAACGACGATATGGCGCTGGGGGCTTCAAAGGCGCTGCATCAGGCGGGGCTACGTATTCCGCAGGACATTTCTCTGTTTGGTTTCGATGACGCACCCAGCGCCCGTTGGCTGGAGCCGGGGCTGTCGACGGTTTATCTGCCGATTGAGAGCATGATCACCACGGCCATCGATCAAGCTGTCCGGCTGGTCAACAAAGAGGCGATCGAAGCGATCCCTCCTTTTACCGGCACCCTGGTACTGCGTGATTCCGTCGCCCCCGGGCCATTTTTCCCGAATAAATCTGACGCCTGATCCGGGCTAGCGAACATATCAACCGTAGCCCCGGTAAGCGTCAGTGCCACCGGGGAATTAACGGATACGGCTGCACCTTCTTTTGAGAATCGCTGCTATCCTCGCTCCTCAGGAGAGAGTACCAGGCCTTATACCTGCTCCAGCGCGAGCAGCTCTTCAATCGTCTGACGACGACGAATGAGACGCGCCACGCCGTTATCAAACAGCACTTCCGGCAGCAGCGGGCGGCTGTTGTAATTAGATGACATGGACGCACCATAAGCACCGGTATCGTGCAGCACAAGATAATCCCCCGGCCTCACGGCAGGCAGCGCGCGGGTTTCCACTTTGCCGCCTTCCTGCTGGGTAAACACATCGCCAGACTCACACAGCGGCCCGGCCACCACGGTGTCAATACGCGGCGCGGCGGTCAAATCACGCCCGTCTGCCGCCAGCGCGGTGATATGGTGATAGCTGCCATACATGGACGGGCGCATCAGGTCGTTAAATCCTGCATCGATCAGCACAAAGTGGCGGCTTCCCATCTCTTTCACGCTGCGTACCTGAGCGACCAGCACACCGGATTCCGCCACCAGGAAGCGTCCCGGTTCGATCTCCAGTTTTACCGGGTGGCCCAGATGTTTCGCCACCTGTTCACGCGCGGCATTCCACAGGCTGTAATAGTGATCCGTGTCCACGCCCTCTTCCCCTTCATGATAAGGAATCGAGAGACCGCCGCCTGCGGAAATAGCCTGTAAATCCTGACCAAATTCAATCACCTGGCGCACCATCGCGCCGCATACCTGCTCAAGGTGGTCATAATCGACCCCGGAACCGATATGCATATGAATACCCACCAGTTGCAGGTTATAACGCTGCATCACTTCCAGTGCGGCCGGCAGGTCGCTGTACCAGATGCCGTGTTTGCTGTTCTCGCCGCCGGTGTTGGTTTTCTGGCTGTGGCCGTGACCGAAACCGGGGTTAACGCGCAGCCAGACCGGGTGACCGGGCGAAACCTGCCCCAGTTGTTCCAGCATATCCACTGACCCGGCGTTAACCGGGATACGCAGCTCGCTCACGCGGGCGAGCGTCGCCTCATCAATTACATCCGCCGTAAAGACAATATCGTCCGGATGGGTTTGCGGGTCGTACCCTGCCGCCAGCGCGCGCTCAATTTCCCCTAAAGACACCGAGTCCACCTTCACCCCCTGCTCACGCATCAGGCGCAGGATATGAATGTTCGAGCAGGCTTTCTGCGCGAAACGAATCACATCAAACTGCGTCAGGCGGGCAATCTGGTCGCGAATAATTTGCGCATCGTAAACCCACACCGGGCAGCCAAATTCAGCAGGCAGCCGCAGCAGGTTAGCGGCATTAAGGTCAGTGGTGGTTTGTGTCAGTGGGCGTGGCATAACAGACTCCGGAACGGTGTTTTTTATGATTACGCCACAGGCAAAGAGGAATAAAAAATATCGTTTTATCGTGAGTCTATGCAAAAATGATATGGATTCGCTTACCAGGATGCCGCCATGCCCGCCGTAAACCTGCGCCACATAGAAATTTTTCATGCCGTGATGACTACCGGTAACCTGACGGAAGCCGCTCAGTTACTGCATACCTCGCAGCCTACCGTTAGCCGGGAGCTGGCGCGCTTTGAAAAAGTGCTGGGGTTGAAATTGTTTGAACGCGCACGCGGGCGCTTGCATCCCACGGTGCAGGGGTTGCGTCTGTTTGAAGAGGTACAGCGATCCTGGTACGGACTGGACAGAATTGTCAGCGCCGCCGAAAGCCTGCGTGAATTTCGTCAGGGCGAGCTGTCGGTCGCCTGCCTGCCGGTCTTTTCCCAGTCATTTTTACCGCTGCTGTTGCAGCCTTTTCTTGCCCGCTACCCGGACGTAAGTCTGAATATCGTGCCGCAAGAGTCGCCGCTACTGGAAGAGTGGCTCTCCGCCCAGCGTCATGATTTGGGCCTGACGGAAACCGTCAGCACGCCTGCCGGTACCGAGCGTACGCCGCTGCTGACCTTTAACGAAGTGTGTGTCCTGCCGCAGAACCACCGACTGGCCCATAAAACACAGCTTACCCCTGCGGATTTTCAGGGTGAGAATTACATCAGCCTGTCGCGTACCGACAGCTATCGGCAATTACTGGATGCTTTGTTCAGTGAACATCAGGTAAAACGCCGTATGGTACTCGAAACGCACAGCGCGGCATCGGTCTGCGCGATGGTCCGCGCCGGCGTCGGCATTTCAGTAGTCAACCCACTGACCGCGCTCGATTACGCCGCCAGTGGCGTGGTGGTGCGTCGTTTCAGTATCGATGTGCCTTTCACGGTAAGCCTGATTCGCCCGCTGCATCGCCCTTCTTCCGCACTGGTCGACGCATTTAGTCGCCATTTGCAGGAAGCGATGCCGCTGATTACCGGCCCACTGAACGCGGTACTCAATGCCGTTTAGGAGAGCATAAAGGTCACGGCATCGGCAGCGTGCAACGCGGCAGTATCAAAAACAGGGATTGGCGACTGATCTTGTGAAACCAGCAGGCCAATTTCGGTACAACCGAAAATCACCCCCTGCGCCCCCTGCTCTGCCAGTTGGGTAATCAGACTCACATAATAGGCGCGCGACGCATCGCTAAACGTCCCCAGGCACAGCTCGTCAAAAATAATCTGATTGACCCGCGCGCGATCTGACTCCCCCGGGATCAGCGTTTCGATGCCAAACGCTTCGGTCAGACGGCCACGGTAAAAATCCTGCTCCATGGTGTAGCGTGTGCCCAGCAGCGCCACTTTGGACTGTTTCTGCGCCACAATCGCTCGCCCGGTGGCATCGGCAATATGTAAGAACGGCACATCGATGCGCGCTTCAATCTGCCCGGCAATTTTATGCATGGTGTTCGTACAGAGCACGATGCCATGCGCACCGGCGTTTTGCAGGCCAATAGCCGCATCAGCCAGAATATCCCCGGCCTTTTCCCATTCGCCGCTGCGCTGGCACTCTTCAATCTCGTGGAAATCCACGCTGTGTAGCAGCAGGCTGGCGGAGTGCAGGCCACCCAATTTCTCCTTCACCCCTTCATTAATCAGGCGGTAATACGGAATGGTGGATTCCCAGCTCATGCCGCCCAGCAGTCCAATCGTTTTCATTATGCCTCTCCCTCTGAGTAAGCACTCAGTCAAGCAAACTCAAGGGCGAGTTTCAACCACCCCACAGGCATAAAAAAACCTGCCCGAAGGCAGGTTTTTGGTAAATCAAGCAAATTAACGTGCCAGCCAGCCGCCGTCGACAGCAACGGTATAACCATTGATGTAGTCAGATGCGCTGGAGGACAGGAACACAATCGGCCCCATCAGGTCGCTCGGCAGCCCCCAGCGGCCCGCCGGGATACGCTCAAGGATAGCGGCGCTACGCTCTTCGTCAGCGCGCAGCTGCTGGGTGTTGTTGGTGGCCATATAGCCCGGTGCGATGGCGTTGACATTGATGTTGTGTTTCGCCCATTCGTTCGCCAGCAGACGGGTCACGCCCATTACGCCGCTTTTGGACGCGGTGTAAGAAGGAACGCGGATACCGCCCTGGAAGGAGAGCATGGAGGCGATGTTAATGATCTTGCCGCCATTGCCCTGAGCGATAAAGTGTTTCGCCGCCGCCTGGGACATAAAGAAGACGCTTTTGATGTTCAGGTTCATCACGTCATCCCAGTCCTGCTCGCTAAAATTGATCGCGTCTTCGCGACGAATCAGGCCTGCGTTGTTGACCAGAATGTCAATTTTGCCGAACTCAGCCACCGCGCGATCCAGCAGCGCCGGGATGCCGTCGATTTTACGCAGATCAGCCGTCAGGCTCAGGAAACGACGACCCAGCGCGGTGACGCGCTCGATAGTTTCGGTCGGTTCAACAATGTTGATGCCCACGATATCACAGCCCGCTTCCGCCAGACCCAGCGCCATACCCTGGCCCAGACCGGTATCACACCCGGAAACGACAGCCACTTTACCTTGAAGAGAGAATGCATCCAGAATCATGTTTGTTCCTTAATCTTTCAGCGCCTGCAGCCGCAGGCATATTTTCGTTATGCCTTCGGTGCTTAGCGCAGATCTTTAACCGCGACGTGGTCCATGTCATCAAAGACCTGGTTTTCACCGACCATACCCCAGATAAAGGTATACGCCTTCGTCCCCACGCCTGAGTGGATTGACCAGCTCGGCGAAATAACCGCTTGTTCGTTGTGCATCACGATATGGCGAGTCTCCTGCGGCTGCCCCATCATGTGGAACACGCACGCGTCTTCATCCATATTGAAATAGAAGTAAACTTCCATACGGCGTTCATGGGTATGGCACGGCATGGTGTTCCACAGATTACCCGGCGCCAGTTCAGTCAACCCCATGCTCAACTGGCAGGTTTCCAGTACGTCCGGTACGAAGTATTTGTTGATGGTGCGACGGTTGCTGGTGAGGTTGTCACCCAGCGTGACCGGAGACACATCCGCAGGCGTCACTTTTTTGGTCGGGTAAGTCGTATGTGCCGGGGCGCAGTTATAGTAAAACTTTGCGGGGGTTGCGGTATCGACGCTGGCGAAAACCACCTCTTTCGCCCCTTTGCCGATATACAGCGCATCGCGATGGCCGATTTCATAGCACTGACCATCAACGGTGATGGTACCGGGGCCACCGATATTGATCACGCCCAGCTCGCGGCGTTCAAGAAAATAGCTGACACCCAGTTGCTTGCCTACTTCGCCGCCGACAGAAACGGTTTTGGCTACCGGCTTAATGCCTCCGACGATGATACGGTCGATGTGGCTGTACACCATGGTGTATTCGTCATCAACAAATACCTTCTCAACCAGAAATTCATTGCGCAGTCCCTGAGTATCCAGCGTTTTCGCATGCGCACTGTGGATGCTTTGTCTTACGTCCACCTTTACCTCCGCAGTCAATATTTCATTCAAATCGCAGGTAACGGAGCGGATAAAAAACGTTCCGTTTTGCAGTATGCGCACATCTTATCCCGGCTAAAACACGTTTTCAATCTTATATAAAACAACGTTTCATTTTTTCCGTAATATATTTCTAAAACTGTAGTTGCGATCACGAACGCCTGACATTGGTGCGAATGAGGTGGGCGACTTATGGGGTGAGTAAAAAGAATTTAATTATATCAAACAAACAGTTAATACCATCTTGACGTTTTAACAGCCTGTCGGCATTTTTACTGCGTGAAATCTAAGATCTTTTTTCATATCCCTACGCCATCATTTTTTTAGGGTGCTATGTGCTGCATTTTCTTTTAAACTGCGCAGGCCGTCACACAAAGTAAAACGATGTTTTGATAAATTAACACCGAATTTTTGAAATGTTGATGGCGTGTATAACAGCGTGAAAATGGATGCGTATACACCAGGGAAGTATCGACAAAGAAACAACAGGGTAGCGCGGCGCGTTGCCCGGGGACGTTTGAGTTAGTGTTTCTGTAACTGGCCTTGCCCTCCTTGACGGAGGGCTTTTTTTTAGGGGGAAAGGGATGTTATCGGCAACAAAGCCTCAGTCGCGTTCTATCGCCAGCGCCACCCCCTGACCGCCACCGATACATAACGTCGCCAGCCCTTTACGGGCATTGCGTTTTTTCATTTCATGCACCAGAGAGACCAGAATACGGCAGCCGGATGCGCCGATAGGATGGCCGAGCGCAATCGCACCGCCGTTCACATTGACCCGCTTTTCATCCCACTCCAGCACTTTACCGACAGACAGCGCCTGTGCGGCGTAGGCTTCATTAGCCTCAATCAGGTCGACGTCATCCAGGTGCCAGCCCACGCGCTCAAGGCAACGTCGGGTGGCATACACCGGCGCAATACCCATCAGGGCGGGATCGACGCCCACGCTGGCAAAGGCACGGATACGCGCCATCACCGGCAAATTCAATTCCTGCGCTTTGGCTTCGCTCATCATCATCACGGCGGCGGCGCCGTCATTAATGGACGAGGCATTCCCCGCCGTGACAGACCCCGTCAATTCGAAAGCCGGGGAGAGTCTGGCCAGCCCTTCTGCGCTGGCGTCGGTACGCGGCTGCTCATCGGTATCGACCAAAAGTGGCCGCCCGTCGCTGGACACAGCTTTCACCGGCACAATTTCATCGCGAAAACGCCCGGAATCGATAGCAGCGCGCGCCTTTTGCTGGGAGCGGAGCGCCCAGTCGTCCTGGTGGGCACGGCTGATGCCATACTCCCGCGCCAGATTTTCTGCAGTTACGCCCATATGGTAATCGTTGAAGGCATCCCATAATCCGTCGTGGACCAGGCTGTCGATAAGTTGGCTATTGCCCAGACGCGCCCCGGTTCGGCTGTCGGTCAGCACATGGGGAGCCCGGCTCATGTTCTCTTGTCCGCCTGCAATCACCACATCGGCTTCACCGCATTGAATCGCCTGCGACGCCAGATGCAGCGCTTTAAGCCCGGATCCACACACATCATTAATAGTGATAGCCGAGACAGTCATCGGCAGCCCGCCCTTAATCGCCGACTGGCGGGCAGGGTTTTGCCCGGCACCTGCGGTAAGCACCTGGCCTAAAATAACTTCGTCAACGGTCTGGGGGTGAATCCCACTGCGATCAAGAAGCGCCTGAACGACATAACTGCCCAGTTCAACGGCAGAATGGTGCGATAGCGCCCCCTGAAAACAGCCGATAGGCGTGCGAACCGCAGCCACAATAACGACATCTTTCATTTCTACCTCAGCGCAAATTGACCCAGGCAATAGTAGTACGTTGTTATCAAGTATTATCGCAATTGTTTAAAATTGGTGAGATTCATCACACAGGCGGGCAGGAACAGAGTCGAGGGAAGGCGGTGCGACGGGCAAGCCCGCCGCACCGAAACAGCAAGAATCAGTTGTTTACCGGAATAACAGCACCTTTGTATTTGGTGCGGATCCAGTCCTGAATCTCTTTAGAATGCAGAACGTTAACCAGCGCTACGATGTCTTTTTTCTTCTCATCGCCACGGTGTACGGTAATGATGTTGGCATACGGGTTGTTTTCACCGCTCTCTACGGCAATCGGGTCATGTACCGGATCCAGACCAGCATCAATGGCGTAGTTGGCGTTGATAACGACCGCGTCACCTTCATCGTTGTTATACATCTGCGGCAGCAGCGCTGCTTCGACATTCGGCTGGAATTGCAGTTTTTTCGGGTTCTCAACGATATCGCTGATACGTGCAGACACTTTATCCACGCCCGGTTTCAGCTTGATAACGCCCTCTTTTTCGAAGATAGAGAGAATACGGCCTTCCTCAGACACCGCATCACGCATGATGATTTTGCCGCCCTGCGGCAGATCTTTCAGCGATTTGTATTTTTTGGAGTAGATACCAATCGGCTCAATATGAATCGCGCCTGCGCTGACGAAATCATACGTTTTATCACCCGCGTGGTCTTTCAGTACGCTGTTCAGGTACGGAATGTGCTGGAAATAGTTGGCGTCGATCTCACGGCCAGCCAGCGCGGTGTTCGGCAGAATGTAGTCCTGGAACGGTTTGATCTCCAGATCGATGCCTTGCTTCGCCAGGATCGGTTTCGCCTGCTCCAGAATTTCAGCGTGCGGCACGTTGGACGCGCCAACGGTCAGTTTGTCAGCCCAGGAGGAGAAGCTCATCGCACCCAAAGTCATGGCGGCAATCAGTGTCAGTGTTTTTTTCATGATGTTGGTTTCCATTATTGTTTTTAGCCTAAGTCATTCGGGTTACAGGAAGCTGGCAAGAGCGTGCCCCCCTGGAGCTTACTGAGGTAAGTGACAGGGGTGAACAAACGTAGTCAGCGCACATGCAACCTGAAGGACGACGGGTAAATTAGCGTTTATCTAACAGAGAAGTTATTGCGTCGCCGCAGAACTGGATGATGAAGACAATGATTAAGATGGTCACTGTCGCCACCAGCGTGACGTCGCCGTGGTTGCGCTGGAATCCTTCCAGATAAGCCAGATTTCCTAAGCCACCCGCACCGATAACCCCGGCCATGGCGCTGTAGCTCACCAGAGCAATCAGCGTCACCGTGATACCGGAAACCAGTGCAGGCGATGATTCAGGCAGTAAAACCCGAAAAATCAATGTACTAAGGCGTGCCCCCATCGAACGGGTCGCCTCGATAACCCCTTTATCCACCTCACGCAGGGCAATCTCCACCAGGCGAGCGTAAAACGGCGCGGCTCCGACAATCAGCGCGGGCAGCGCGGCGTTCGCCCCGAGAATGGTGCCGACAATCGTTTTGGTGAATGGAATCAACAGAACGATGAGGATGATGAACGGAATAGAGCGGAACACGTTCACCACAATCGAAATCACGCTATAGAGCGCGCGGTTTTGAAATAACCCGCCACGGGCGGTTAAAAACAGCGCCAGCCCCAGAATGATCCCTAATACAAAGGTTGCCGCGCCAGAGAGTGCCGTCATGTACAGCGTCTCTTGCGTTGCCGCCCAAAGTTGGGCCAGTTTCAGATGCGGAAATACTGTCTCAAGCATGTGTGATCACCTCGCCTTCAATATCGCTATGGCGTAAATCCGCGATGATATTGTTTACCTGTTCCTCTGTGGCGACGACATGCACCCACAGTTGCCCAAACACGCCATGCGCGGTTTGGGTCATTTTTCCATGCAAAATGTTGAACGGCAGGCCGTAGCGCAGCGTCAGTTCACCCACCACCGGTTGATGCGTGCTATGTCCGGTAAAAGTCAGCTTGATCACGGTGCCGTCGAGATCCGCGTTCAGATCAGGATTAAACTCAGCTTCCTCATACTGGCTAATCTGGCGGACAAACTGACGGGTGATCGGCTGCTGCGGATGCGTGAAGACGCTGATCACATCCCCCTCTTCCACCACGCTACCGTTTTCCATCACCGCCACGCGGTCACAGATTTTGCGCACCACATGCATTTCATGGGTGATAAGCACAATCGTCAGCCTGAAACGACGGTTAATATCCAGAAGCAGATCGAGGATTTGATCGGTCGTCTGCGGATCCAGCGCCGAAGTCGCCTCATCGCAAAGCAGCACATCCGGATTGTTTGCCAGCGCACGGGCAATCCCCACGCGCTGCTTTTGCCCACCGCTCAGTTGCGACGGGTAAGCATTTTCACGGCCAGTCAGCCCCACCAGCTCGATGAGTTCCGCAACACGCGCCTTAATTTTCGCTTTTGGCGCACCGGCAATCTGCATAGAAAAGGCGATGTTTTCCGCTACCGTGCGCGACCACAGCAGGTTGAAGTGCTGGAAGACCATACTGATTTTCAGCCGGGCCTGGCGCAACTGCTCACCTTTTGCCGCTGAGATGTCCTGGCCGTTTATCACTACGCTGCCGGAAGTCGGTTTTTCCAGACCATTCAGCAAACGAATCAGCGTACTTTTTCCGGCGCCGCTGTAGCCGATAATCCCGTAAATTTGCCCCTGCTCAACCAACAGATTGACGCTGTCCACGGCGGTAATCGACGCCTTTCCCTGGTCGAAAATCTTAGAAATATTCCTGAGAACGATCATTGCGTTACTTTTCCGTTTGGCGGTTTAGCAGTATGGAAGTCCAAATGATAATAATCAGTCATGAATATAATTCAAATAACTAAATAGACATTAGATATAACTTTTAACGCTAAGTGGCGGTGATTCTCACTCTTCTGTCTAATGATTAAATTCAGCAATGTTTATCTGCTAAACGCATAATCCACAGGAAGAACCGTGAAAAAATGGCTAAAAACACAGCAAAAATGGCTGGTTATGGCAATCGACACATCCGGACGGCTAACCGCCTTTCCCTCCTGATGTCTAAATAGCACTTCATATTTCTTTTCGTTCTAATCGCCGGATAAACGATCTTTAAACAGGCAAAATGACAGACCTATCATCCGCTCATCGCGTTTATCTGTGGGTGATTAACCATGTCAGTATTGCATTCGATTAGTGAACTTATCGGCCAGACCCCGCTTCTCCAGCTCCATAAGCTGGAGACTGGCCCCTGCAGCCTGTTTCTGAAACTGGAAAATCAGAACCCAGGCGGCTCGATCAAAGACCGCGTTGCGCTGTCGATGATTAACGAAGCCGAACGTCTGGGCCATTTACAGCCCGGTGGAACGATCATAGAGGCAACGGCGGGTAATACAGGCCTTGGGCTGGCGCTGATTGCCGCGCAAAAAGGCTATTCATTGATTCTGGTGGTGCCGGACAAAATGAGCCGGGAGAAGATCTTCCACCTGCGGGCGCTGGGGGCGAAAGTGGTATTAACGCGCTCGGACGTCAACAAAGGTCACCCGGCCTATTATCAGGATTATGCCCGCCGTCTGGCGCAGGAGACGCCGGGGGCGTTTTACATCGACCAGTTCAATAACGAAGCCAATCCGCTGGCGCACTTTAGTACCACCGCACCGGAAATTTATGCCCAGCTTGACGGTGATATCGACGCCATTGTCGTTGGCGTCGGTTCTGGCGGGACGCTGGGAGGATTGCAGGCATGGTTTGCCGAACACTCGCCAAAAACCGAATTTGTCCTCGCCGACCCGGCCGGTTCGATCCTCGCCGATCAGGTCGAAACCGGACAGTACAGTGAGCCGGGCTCCTGGCTGGTCGAAGGGATCGGTGAGGATTTTATCCCACCGTTGGCCCATATCGAGGGTGTCCATACGGCTTACCGTGTGACCGATGCCGAAGCGTTCGCCGCCGCGCGCGCCCTGCTACAAACCGAAGGGGTGCTGGCCGGCTCCTCCACCGGCACACTGCTCAGTGCCGCACTGCGTTACTGCCGGGCGCAGACCACCGCCAAACGCGTGGTGACGCTCGCCTGCGACAGCGGCAACAAATACCTCTCAAAAATGTTTAACGATGACTGGATGCGCCAGCAGGGACTGTTGAACCGCCCAACGCGCGGTGATTTAACCGACTTCATTGCCCTGCGCCATGACGAAGGCGCCACCGTCACCGCCGCGCCAGATGACACCCTGGCCGCCGTACTGGCACGGATGCGGCTGTATGACTTCTCGCAACTGCCAGTGCTGGAAAACGGTCGTGTCGTCGGCATCGTCGATGAATGGGACCTGATAAGCCACGTTCAGGGTGACAGCGCGCGTTTTTCATCACCTGTAAAAGAGGCGATGACTCGCAACGTAGAAACCCTCGACAAGCACGCGCCGGAAAGTGCCCTGAAAGCCATTTTTGACCGGGGCCTGGTGGCAGTGATTGCCGACAATGACCGCTTTCTCGGCCTGATTACCCGCAGCGATGTCCTGACCACCTGGCGTAACCGCCTGGAACAATAAAGGAGTACAGATGAAAACGTTGAATACTTTGAGCGTGCACAGCGGCACCTTCACCGACCAGCATGGCGCGGTGATGCCGCCGATTTATGCCACGTCCACTTTTGCGCAGCCTGCGCCTGGTCAGCATACCGGCTATGAATATTCCCGCAGCGGCAACCCGACTCGTCACGCGCTGGAAACTGCGATCGCCGAACTAGAAGGCGGTACGCGAGGTTATGCCTTTGCTTCCGGGCTGGCGGCCATCTCCACGGTACTGGAGTTACTGGATAAAGATAGCCATATTGTCGCGGTGGATGATGTTTACGGCGGAACGTACCGCCTGATTGAAAATGTACGCAAGCGCAGCACCGGCCTGCGAGTGAGCTGGGTGAAGCCCGACGATCTGGCGGGGCTGGAAGCCGCCATCCGCCCGGACACGCGGATGATCTGGGTTGAAACCCCGACCAACCCGCTGCTTAAACTGGCAGATCTGGAAGCGATCGCGACGATCGCGCAACGGCATAAGATCCTCAGCGTGGCGGACAACACCTTTGCCTCGCCGGTTATCCACCGTCCGATAGAGCTCGGTTTCGATATTGTGGTTCACTCCGCCACCAAATACCTGAACGGGCACTCTGACGTGGTGGCCGGGCTGGCGGTCGTAGGCGATAACCCGGCGCTGGCAGAAAAATTGGGCTATTTGCAAAACGCCACAGGCGGCGTGCTTGACCCGTTCAGCAGTTTCCTGACGCTACGCGGTATCCGCACGCTGTCACTGCGTATTGAGCGCCACAGCAGCAACGCACTGGCGCTGGCGCAGTGGCTGGAGCAGCAGCCGCAGGTCGAAAAAGTGTGGTTCCCGTGGCTGCCGTCGCACCCGCATCATGCGCTGGCGCGTAAGCAGATGGCGCTGCCCGGCGGCATGATTTCGGTAGTGGTAAAAGGCGATGACCAGTATGCCGCTCAGATAATCAGTAGACTAAAACTGTTTACCCTCGCCGAAAGTCTGGGGGGCGTAGAAAGCCTGGTGAGCCAGCCTTACAGCATGACGCACGCCTCGATTCCGCTGGAGCAACGGCTGGCGAACGGCATTACGCCGCAGTTCATTCGTTTATCCGTAGGAATCGAAGGGGTAGACGATTTGATTGCCGACTGGCAGCAGGCGCTGGCGTAACGGCATCGACCTTCCCCGGTGGCGCTGCGCTTACCGGGGCTACTGACAGTCATAACCGTAAGCACGCTGCGGTCTGCCCCGTCTCCCTCAGGCAGAGGGAGAAAAACTGGCTCGATCGGTCCCCTCTCCCTGGAGGGAGAGGGTTAGGGTGAGGGGGGAATGCGGCTTAACGCTTATCGATGCCGTTAAGGATCTCCAGCACATCGGCGGGCAGGGTCAGCTGTGCGCTGGCCAGGTTTTCCTGTAGATGCGCCGGCGACGAGGTGCCCGGGATCAGCAGAATATTGGGCGAACGTTGCAGCAGCCATGCCAGCGCGACCTGCATCGGTGTGGCATTTAAACGTTGCGCTACTGCGTTCAGTTCCCCGGATTGCAGCGGCGTAAATCCACCCAACGGGAAGAACGGCACATAGGCAATGCCCTGTGCGTTCAGCACATCAATCAGCGCATCATCTTCACGGTTAGCCACGTTATACATATTCTGTACGCAGGCAATCGGCGTCATCGACTGCGCATCAGCAACCTGCTTCGCCGTCACATTACTCAGCCCGATATGACGGATCAGCCCGCGCTCTTTTAAGGCGATCAAGGTTTCCAGTTCAGCTTCAAGCGCCCCTTCCGCTGGTCCGTGCAAACCGTGCATGCTGCGCAAGTTGACCACTTCTATCGCATCGAGGCCAAGATTACGCAGGTTATCTTCTACCGCGCGCGTCAGTTCTTCGGCGCTAAACGCAGGCAGCCAGTTGGCTTTGTCATCACGACGCGCCCCCACTTTAGTCACGATGCACAGATCTGCCGGATACGGGTGCAGCGCTTTTTTGATTATCTGGTTAGTGATATGCGGACCATAGAAGTCGCTGGTGTCGATATGGTTAACACCGGCCGACACGGCGTCACGAAGCACCTGAATCGCCTTCGCTTCGTCAGCAGGCGGCCCAAAAACGCCCGGACCGGCCAGTTGCATTGCGCCATAGCCAAGACGACCGACTTCGCGGTCGCCAAGACGATAAGTAAGCGTGGGTTGAGACATGGGATACCTCCTGGGTGATAAGTGAACACATTGTAGGACGGCACAGGCAGAGGCAACAGCGTAATCTGTGCCGTCCTGCATGAGGAGGAGATTTCTCATACAACGTAAAGGTGAGCGATGAGTCGCTACCTAAATAAAAAACCTCTGATATAGTAAATCTATAGCTAATGAGGCCTCACTATGAAATTTCCTGAAATACCAGAAAACGAAACCGAGCGTCTTAAATCCCTTTATATGATGGACCTGCTCGATAAAAAGGATGACGAGCGCTTAGATCGCCTGACTCGTCTGGCAAAAACGGCTTTTGACGTTCCAATAGGCATAATCAGCCTGTTAGATCGTGACCGACAATGGCTGGTTTCGTGCAGCGGAGAAGTAAAAGTCCGCGAGACATCTCGCAATATATCTTTCTGTGCACATGCGATCCTGGCACAGGGAATTTTTATTGTGAAAGATACCAGCGTGGATGAGCGTTTTCACGATAACCCGTTCGTTATTGGCGAACCATATATACGTTTTTATGCAGGGTGCCCGGTGCGCCTCCCTGATGGCTCGATCGCCGGAACGATATGTATTATTGATGACAAACCGCGCGATTTCACCCCGGAAAATATCAACGCATTGCTCGATCTGGGTGCCATTGTTGAGGACGAATTTCATATCATCAGCATGGCGATGACGGATACACTGACCGAGTTGCCCAATAAGCGCGGTTTTTACAAACTGGGCGAGAAACGCTTCTCATGGTTAACTGATAATAAACGATCGTTTAGCCTCATTTACTTAGATGTGGAAAACATCACCGCTATTAATGAATTCTTTGGTCATAATGAAGGTGACAACACGCTCAAAAAATTTGCCTCAGCGCTCCTGCGTTGCATGAAAAAGAATGACGTTGCCGCACGCCTGGAAGGGGGCAAGTTCGTCCTTCTACTTGGCCATGACGATGACCGCGATGTGGATACGTTCCTGTTCAGCCTGCAGTCAAAAATTGATGATCTCAATGAAAAATCAATGAAAAAATTCCGCCTGCACTATTCTTACGGCATCGTGGAGTATGACCCGGACAGGCACAGCAACCTGCTGGAGATGATGAACAACAGCGAGCATGTGATGTATCTGGAAAGAAAAAAACCACCGCTAAACCCGACGCAGGCACATAAATCCAGCGAAAACTCATAGCTCCTGAGTTATGGCTCGCACCACGAGGGTGAATGAATATTTACCCTCGCATTTTTTAAAATAATAACACCGCAGATTCAGCCATTACTTTACTGTCCCTCGTGTTCAGCCCTTCATTTATTTATACAGTACCACCCATCATTTAATTAACCATAGATACTGTCTATTTATATAAATAAATTTAAAGCAACTCGTTTTTTCTCATGAATTACCCAAGCTTATCGGTTATTATCCAGTTTAGGTTTAGTCAACAATCTGTATTTTCCCAATGAATATTTAAACAGAAATTTTTTATTGATTAACCCACCTGGTATCAACGGCGGATTTACATGCCGCTGCGTCCTTTTGGCGCACCGCAAGCCCTTGCGGTGATTACGATTAATTAGCGATAACCTGAAAGTAAGGTTCTAATGCGTATCGATAATAGTCAAAGTAAAACCACCAGCACGAATCCTGTATATCGTTCGGGGCGTCATATGTCCTGGGGAGTACTGGGGTTTTGCTTGCTATTACTGATACTGAAATATATCAGCTAACATACTGTTTAGTAACGGCACAAAAATATAAACCACCGGATGATATATCCTGGTGGCTTATATTCACAGGCAAAACTGGCTGAGCGCAAATGCTAAGCTTTTACTCAAGTATAATTTCGCTACGCGGGCGATTTTTCACCCATCCTGCTAACGCCGAGGCATTTAACGCCCGCGAATAGAGATACCCCTGGGCAATATCACACTGCAATTCCCGCAATTCATTACGCTGCTGTTCCGTTTCGACGCCTTCAGCCACAACAGTTTGATGCAGGCTCTGGCCGATCCTCACCACTGTTGTCGCAATGGCTTTCATCTTGCTACCTTCACGCAGGTCGCGCATAAAGCTTTGATCGATTTTCAACTCGGTCATTGGCAAATGCGCCAGCCGGGACAAGCAGGAGAACCCGGTACCAAAATCATCCATCGACAGCCCCACCCCCAACTCACGCACCGCACAAATGACGTCCATGGTTTCTGGGCGCTTATCCATCATGACGCCTTCGGTAATCTCAATGGTCAGGCAGTGTGCGGGGATGCGGTATTGCCGTAGCAAATAAGAAATATATTGCGGCAAGCTGCTGTTATAAAAGTTAATCGGTGAAAGATTTACCGATACCACGGGCACATGAATGTCGTTACTACGCCATTCCGCCATCTGGCGGCAAGCTTCATGGAGCGTCCAGCGACCAATGCCTTCGATTTCACCGGTCTCCTCAGCAAGTGCGATAAATTTACCTGGGGGAATATCGCCCAATACCGGGTCGGACCAGCGCGCCAGTGCCTCAACCCCATAAAGCTCGCCATTTTTGAGCCAAATCTGCGGCTGGTAGTGCAGGTGTAAATGGTTACTGGCAATAGCGAGTTTCAGCGCCGCCGCCAGCTTTAACCGTTCCTGATCCACCTGATTCATTTCACTACTAAAAAAAAGATAGCCACCGGACGCCGCCCCTTTTGCCAGATGCGAGGCATGGTTTGCCTGCTTCAGCAATGCATCGCGCGACCTCCCATGATCGGGATAGAGGCTGATCCCCGTGCTTACCGTTACGTTGAGTGCGAGATCTGCCACATTAAACGGCAGACGGAATAACGCCTGAATACGCTGCGCTATTGTGGTTGCCTTCGCGGCATCGCAATCCGGGAAGACCATAACAAAGGTGTCGCTGTCAGGATGGCTGACAAACGCATGGCGGGAAAACTCCGCCGTCAGCCGCTGGGCAATGGCGGCCAGCACGCTGTCGCCGGCGGCATAACCCAGAGCATCGTTAACATCTTTAAAATGGTCGAGGTCAAGGAAAAAGAGCGCGGCACACGCATGGACGCCATGCTGAAAAAGCGCATCAATGTGACGATGCAGGGCGCTACGCTTTGGCAGACCGGTCAGCAGATTAAAGGTCGACAGTTGCGTAATCTTTTGCTGATCGATATGCACGACCACCATGCAGGGGGCTCCCGCACGCGCCACCCCGTCATAGCGCACTGTTGCAGAAAGCGTGGTTTCTTCCCCGGTTGCCGACACAATGGTAAGCGACGTTTCTTCGCCTGGCGCCTCCGGGGATGTGAACAGGGGAATCTCCGCCGCTTTTCTGCCCAGCACCTGGCTTCGCGAATAACGCCATAGCGTCTCCGCCGCTTTATTAAAGAAAAAAACAGTTTCCGCGCCGTCGATAAGGACAACAGCATCATGAACATATTCCAGCGCGGCAAGCATTGACTGCGAGCCGAAAATATCATTGTCAAAAGGCATGATAATTTTTCTATACCAGGGAGGTCGGGGCAATACTAATAGAAAGCGGCTACCGGTTCAATATCATCCAATAACGATATTGGCAGTAAGCGGCATTTATAGAGAAATTAAATAAATTAGCAATTATTTATTGATAAAGTTTTAGCGCTAAATGCCGATGTGGTGAATAATAAAAACATGAATCAATTATGAAGAAATTGAGGAGATTGAGGCTCACCACAATTATTATTGAAAACTATCGTCTACGCTAAATCCATCATTATTTCATCTTGCCACCGCGCAGGCCTGATGGTACGCGCCTTCTCGCCATGCAAGCCAATGAATAAAAGAGAGATTAATAGACATCTTAAATAAGTGAATTTCTATTTATTGATAGCGTCACTTGACCTGCCACACTGCCCACCTCAGTATATAAGGAAATTCTCAATTAAAGCGGTCATCAACAATAAATGGTGTTCCACTTAACGTATTCAATGACTGATGGTAATACGTTCCGCAGCAATAAGGAGCCAGCGGTAATAGAGAAAGAGGCAGATAACATTGCTTAAATTTAGTGCGTGTTTAACACATCGAGGACAGGCAAATACTATGTATGACGATTTAAGTTCTTTGACTGCAAAACTGAAGATGTCCGGTGTCTCTTTCCAGAAAATAAACGATGAAGATGGTGCAACGATGCAAACAGCAGTAACAGTCACAACGCCCGATGTTAATGGTGATGTTAAAGAAGCCATTGTTGAAACCATGTCTGCGGATATTTGCCAGGAAAGCCCTCAACCGGCATCCAACGTCAATACCCTCTCCTGGCCGAAAGCAAAGCCAGCACTGGTACAAAATGTGTTTTCCTCTCCGACCGGCGGCATTCTGGAAAGTGTCGCAGCCTTGTCCCGTCAGGCGTCCGAACCGGAAATTCGTGAACGCAACCCGGTACGTCTGGACGTGTTATTTACCGTCATTGGCAGATAGCCCCGCCCAATTGCCGGGCTGGCGCCCAGTTTTTTCTAATAAGCGTGTCCTGACTCCAGGTGAGGGAATGCGCCGCTCGTCGTGGTTTTCGGCGGGGGCTGTTCAGTCTGACAAGTCATGATTTTTAACAGGGTTACCGGAACGGAAAACAGACCGGTATACCTTACTGTTTTCCGTACAGATTATTAAACATGCAAAAAATCATCGGAATTATTCTCACGCTGACGCTGCTTTTATTGTCGTTGTTGGTGATAGTCACCCCAATGAGCAGCGATAAACAATACCTTTTCGGCCTGTCAGTGATTGTGGCCGTTTTTATTCTTGGTCGATTCAAAAGCAAAAAATCGGTCCTCGCTATGTTGGTGTTTTCGCTGCTGATGTCCACACGTTATATCTGGTGGCGAGCAACGACGACGCTGCATTTCGACTCCACGCTGGAGATGGTACTCGGCGGCCTGCTTTTCGCGGCTGAAATCTATTCCTGGACTATCCTGGTGCTCGGCTATGTCCAAATGGCCTGGCCGCTGGAACGACCCATTGCCCCGATGCCTAAAGATCACAACACCTGGCCGACCGTTGATATCTATGTGCCGTCGTATAATGAAAGCCTCGACGTGGTTCGCGATACGGTGCTGGCGGCACAGTGCATCGAATATCCGCAGGATAAAATGAAAGTCTATATCCTGGACGACGGCAAGCGGGATGAGTTCCGGGATTTCGCCGCAGAAGCAGGTGTAGGCTACCTGACTCGCCCGGATAACAGCCATGCGAAAGCCGGTAACCTCAACCACGCGATGACCCTCACCGAAGGTGAGCTTATCTGCGTATTCGACTGCGACCACGTGGCAACCCGCGTGTTTCTTCAGGCGACCGTCGGTGAATTCTTCCGTGATGACAAACTGGCGTTGATTCAGACACCACACCACTTCTATTCACCGGATCCGTTTGAACGTAACCTGACGGCAGCGAAGAAAGTGCCTCATGAAGGCGCACTCTTCTACGGCCCGGTGCAACAAGGTAATGACAACTGGAACGCGACCTTCTTCTGCGGTTCCTGTGCCGTTATTCGGCGCTCCGCGCTGGAAGAAGTGGGCGGCTTTGCGGTCGAAACGGTCACCGAAGATGCCCATACCGCGCTGAAATTGCAGCGTCGCGGCTGGAACACGGCGTTTCTCGATATTCCTCTGGCGGCAGGGCTGGCGACAGAACGTCTGGCGCTGCATGTTAACCAGCGTATTCGCTGGGCACGCGGCATGACGCAGATTTTCCGTATCGATAATCCACTGCTCGGGCGCGGCCTCAGGCTGACACAGCGTTTGTGCTACCTCAATGCGATGATGCACTTCCAGTATGGGCTGCCGCGGGTGGTGTTCCTCACCTCACCGCTGGTCTTTATGCTGTTTAACCTGAACATTATTTCTTCCTCCGCGACGCTGATTTTTTCCTATGTGTTGCCGCACCTGGTGCTTTCTACCCTCGTAAACTCGCGCATCACGGGCAGGTATCGCTACGCGTTCTGGGGGGAAATCTATGAGACGGTGATGGCCTTCCACCTGATTCTCCCGACGCTACTCAGTCTAATCTCACCGCGCCTTGGGAAATTTAACGTGACGGATAAAGGCGATCTGACCGATCGCGATTACTTCGATGCCTATACCGTGCGTCCGCTGATCATCACCGTGCTGCTGATGGTCGGCAGTATGATGTGGGTCGGCGTGCGTTATTACATGAATGGCTACGCCGGCATCGACCCCCGCGTCATCCTGTTTAACATCGCCTGGGGTTGCTTTAGCACCATCATTTTATTGGCCTCTATTGCCGTGGCGAAAGAAAGTAAGCAGATCCGTAAAACGATCCGCATCTACGCCAGTCTGCCGACTAAAGTGCTCTTTTCTGACGGCTCACACATGCTTACCCGCACCGTTGATATCTCCATGGGCGGCGCGCGCGTGGCGCTACAGAAAGGAGAAGACCTCCGCTACAAAGTTCCGGTTCAGATTGAACTGGGGCTGGGGAATGAAATTGCCCATGTGCCGCTGCGCGCCGCTGGCGTGGGAAACAACGATATTCGTGTAGAGTTCGACAACCTGCCCCTCAACGAACGCCGCAAACTGGTACGCGTAGTGCTCTCCCGCGCCGATGCCTGGTACAAACCGCCACATGCCCCGGACCGCCCGCTGGCCTCTTTCGCAGGCATTTTGCAATGCGTCTGGGAGCTGTTCTTTGGCCGTAAAAAAAGCAGTGCCACGGTGAAATGCAACATGGCCACCGTAGTGAAAAAACAGGAAGAGGTTAAACATGCGCTGTAATCCTCTGCTGTTAGTCACGGCCTTGTTGTGGGGCACCAGCGGTATCACCAGGGCAGCGCAGTCGACCAATGATGCCTTGCCGGAACTGCCACCGCTGCAAGGCGCAAAGAGCGCTCAGGCAGTACCCGTGGCGGCTGTCGCCGCCGCGCCAAATGCCAGCAATCAGAACATCACCAGCTCGTTGAGCTTTGGCGATATGGGGGCTACAGGCGGCCTGACGCTTTCCGGCCAGCAGTTGCAGAATGGCGTGAGTTTTACGCTGCCGGGTGATCTGGTGATTACCGATGCGCATATCAGTCTGAATGTGGAAGTGAACCGCACGGATGTGCCCGGCGAAAACCTGCAACTGATGCTTAACGGGCAACCGCTGGGCGCCATTCCGCTCGATCAGGTCCAGCAGGAGAAAGGCTTCTGGAACCTGGATATTCCGGCATCAATGATTTCCTCGGGTAATAACCTGAGTTTCCAGTTAAAAACCAGCGACGACATTATCAATAATGTCTGGAGCTGTCAGCGCACGCTACCGGAAGATTACCGCGTGACGTTGACGCCGACATCGACGCTTAATTACCAGGGGCTGTGGCTGAACGTGCGTAAAACGCTCAGCACCTTCCCACGTCCGTTTTTTGATACGAAACAGACCAAAGATCAGGCGCTGAGCATTGCCTTTTCCGCCAGCCCCGATGCGGATGTCCTTACCGCAGCCGCCATTGTCGCCTCACACTTTGGCGTGATCAGTGCAGATAAACCCAGCCGTTTTGACGTGCAGTACAATAATCTGCCTGCAGGTAACGGTATTTTATTCGGCAAGCCTGGCGACCATATCGGCGATGTGACCCTTGGCGAAAACCCAGGGCCGGCGTTGCAGGTGATAGATAACCCGGTGAACCCGGCTTACAAACTGCTGGTGATAAGCGGCCACAACGAGACGGAACTGCGCCAGGCGGCCTGGCGTCTTATCCAACCCGCCCTGCCAGACAGCGACACCCTGCAAGTTACGGCGGTAAAAATGACGCAGCGTGGCGAATACGATGCCCCGCGCTGGGTCAACACCAGCCATCCGGTTACGCTTCGTAGCTTACAGGCTGACGATGGTAGCCTGGTGGCGCACGGCGTCTGGCACGGGGAAAACCAGCTCCCCTTCGCCACTGCCCCGGATCTCTTTATGTGGGATGGCAGCGCCGTACCGCTGCGTCTTACTTACAGCTTCGCGCAGAAAACCTGGATCGATGACAGTAGCTCGTTCCTCAATGTCAGCCTGAATGGTGAGTTCCTCAAGCGCCTGCCGGTGAGCAAAGACGGCATTTTCGCGCCGGTGATGAATATGCTCGGGCTGACCCAGCGCCAGCAAAGCGCGGTGGTGAATATCGACCCGCGCGCCATCCTCGGCAGCAACCAACTGGGCTTCTGGTTCGGTATCAAACCGCAGAAAAATGCCCCCTGCAATGCGCTGGGCGATGACAACGTTCAGAGCCGCATTGACGGCAACTCAACGCTGGATTTCTCCCATTCGTGGCACTTTGGGCAGTTGCCAAACCTGAACTGGTTCAGCAATGCCATGTTCCCCTTCACTCGTAATGCCGACCTGGCGAACACCAGTGTTCTGATGTCTGCGCACCCGAACCTGGAAGAGACCGCTGTGCTACTAAACCTGATGGCGAAATCCGGCCGCGACACGGGTGTTAGCGCCAATTACCTGCACCTCTTCACCGGAATGCCACAACAGGAGTACGGGCAGCAGCAGTTAGCCAGCAACGACGTGCTCGCCATTGGCAGCCTGCGTAATGGTGAACTGCTTAAACCGCTGTTACAGGGCAGCGCTTTCTCACTGAATGAAAATACGCTTGAAGTGAGTACCGCCGGCTTCGCCAGCCGCCTGACATCGCTGTTCAGCGGCGAGCAGGCACGAACAGATATCGATGCCGCAAGTTATCTCAGCGACACCAGCCAGTGGCGTGGCCTGTTAAGCGTTCGTTCGCCCTGGAACACCGAACGGGTGGTGGTGATTGCCACCGGTACCGACGATCACCAGTTGCAGCAACTGCCGGGTGATATGACGACATCCACGTTTAAAAGCAATGCGAACGGCGATTTTGTGGCGTCGGGGGGCGCTGGCGATGTGCGTAGCTGGCGCGTTGGCGAGCAGTTTACCCGGGGCGATCTGCCGGGTTATCTGATGATTTTGTGGTTCGCCAGCCAACATATTTTCTGGCTGTCATTTCTCGCATGCCTCATTGCCGCGATTGCCAGCCCCATGTTGTACCGCACGTTGAAGCGACACGCTCAGCAACGCCTGCAGGATAAGACCGAACATGAATAAGCGTATTATTGGCAAACCATTGAGGCACACCTTTTACCTGCTGTGTCTGATTGGCACGGCCCACCCGGCATGTGCCACCGACACAATAGATGCCGGCCAGAGCGCTAATGATGCAGCGGTTAAAAAACTGCTGACCCAGGCAGGCTACTGGCACAGCAAAGCCCATGATGATATGGCGCTCGAAGCACTGCAAAAAGTGCTCGCGGTGGATGAACACAACGTCGACGCGATGTACCTGACGGCGCTCTATCAGCTCCAGCGTGGTAACACCCAGCAGGCGGAGATCTGGCGCAAGAAAATGGCTGAGATAGCTCCGCAGGACCCGCGCCTGTCGGCGCTGAACAGTGCCAACTTAATGCAGTCCATTTCCCCCTCTCAGCTCAATGCGGCGCGCACTCTGGCACAGCGCGGGCAAACCAAAGAGGCGGTTGCGGCCTATCGCGCGTTGTTTAAAGGCAACCCGCCGGACGATCTCGCGCTGGAGTATTACCAGACGATGGCGGGCGACAGCGCAACCTGGTCAGAAGGGGTAGCAGGCCTTCGTCAGCGTGTGAAAATGATGCCGGATGA
Source organism: Phytobacter ursingii (assembly GCA_901456055.1). Lineage (GTDB taxonomy): Bacteria > Pseudomonadota > Gammaproteobacteria > Enterobacterales > Enterobacteriaceae > Phytobacter > Phytobacter ursingii. Next base: position 1,026,607 of record CABDWT010000004.1, on the reverse strand, counting down.
TAACGCCAGCAAACAGGCGCTGGCGATGGCGCTGACCTGGCAGCAAGACACTCGTCGCGAAGGGATCGCACAACTCTCAGCGCTCGCGGCAGATGACAAAAGCGCCGACAAAGCGCTGCAACAGGCGCTGCTGTGGCTGGAACCCAAAGCATCGGATCTGCCGGTCTATACCAGCTATGCTCAGCGTCACCCGGAAGATAACGCGCCGATGGACCACTATCGCAAGAGCGTGGAAGGGGATGCGACCAAATCCGGTTTTGATGCGTTGAACAGCGGCGATCTCGATTCGGCGAAGGATAAATTCTCCCAGGTCTTACAAGGGCAAGCCAGCAACGGCAACGCGCTGGCCGGGATGGGCTATGTGGCGCTGCGCCAGAGCCGCTTTGCCGATGCGGAAAAGTATCTGCGTCGCGCCTCGCAGGAAGATACCCACAATGAGAACAGCCTGCAGTGGGCAAAAGATGCCGACAACGCACGCTTCTACGCCTCCCTGAACCAGGCCCGCAGCCTGACGCAGAAAGGACGCTACGCCGACGCGCTCGCCAGCCTGGACTCCAGCACCAGCAGCGATTCTCGCCAGCGTCAGGCGGCGGATATGCTACGCGCCGACATTTTGCGCCGTCAGGGCAAACCGGCGGAATCGGAGCAGGTCTATCGCCAGCTGCTGGCGGATAACCCGCAAAACACCGATGTTCGCACCGGCCTGATGTGGGTACTGCGCCAGCAAAACAAACAGACCGAAGCGGATCAGATCCTGCGTACGCTGCCCGCCAATCTGCGTACCCGCTACGCCACTTTTGGCGATAATGGTGATGACGAGCGTAAAGCCGCACAGTCAGCGCTGCAGTCAGGTAATGGGTCGAAAGCCATGCAGATCCTGCAGGCTGCCTCCGGCAAATACCCGCAGAACGTCTGGCTACAGCTGGACTATGCCCGTCAGTTACGTAAAGCCGGACAGAAACAGCAGGCCGCCACGCTGATGGCAAGCGTGGCACAACGCACCGACAAGCGTAACGAAGCGCTGTACGCCGCCGCCGTGTATGCCGCCGAGGATAACGACTGGTCGAAAAGCCAGAGCCTGCTTTCGCAGGTCCCACGCGCGACATTCAGCGCTGACATGACCGCACTCAACAGCCGCGTCCAGAGCAACCTGCAGATGGATATCGCTCAAAACTATCTGCGGCAGGGTAATACACTGGCCGCCCGCAACTCCCTGCGATCGCTGGAACGCACGCCGCCGCAAACGCCCGTCGATCTTGGCCGTTACGCCCAGTTGATGATGCAGGCCGGAGACTCGCCTCTCGCCCTGCAACTGGTTCGTGAAAACCAGGCCCAGGGACTACATGGCACCCTTGCGGATTATGCCGGGCAAATCCGCGTACTGAACCAGGCCGGGCGCTTCGCCGAAGCGGAAAGTGTGCTCAACTCGCCGGTGCTGCAAAACAGCGCCAGTCAGCAAGAGATCGACAATATCCGTATCGCCAGCGTCATTGCCCGCGCCGACCAGTTGCGCGAAAAAGGCAAACCGGATGCCGCCTGGAACCTTGTGATGCCCGCTCTGCGCGCCAACCCGGCCAATACCGATTTGCTACTGGCAATGGCGCGGGTGTATCAGTCCGATCATATGGACGATAAAGCCGATGAGATTTACACCTTCGTGCTACGCAAATCACCACGCGATAAGCAGGCATTGACGGGGATCGTCAACCTGGCGCTGGCACGTAATGACCACGATGCCGCCCGCCGTGCGTTTAGCGCGCTGGAACCGTCGCAGGATGCGGATTACATGATGCTGGCCGCACGCGTAGCGGCTGCCAACGGCGAAAGCCAGCGGGCAATGTCGCTGCTGCGCACCGCACAGTGGCGTCTGCAACAGAGTACCGAGGAAGATGAGGGCGACGTGATAAGCGACGTGGTTTCCCTCCCCTCGCCCACGCAGCAGGCACAGCAGACCGCCCTCACCAGCATCAACAACATGATGCAGGATTTGCAGGACAAGACCGCAACCTGGACCGGTGGCGGCGTGTCGCTGCGTAGCCGTAGCGGTGAGTCCGGCCTGGGCGCACTGGATGAGGTGAAAGCGCCGCTGACGATTTCTGGCACGATAACCGACAGCGCGCGTCTGAGTCTGAACGTCTCGCCGGTCTCATTGAATGCCGGAGAGATGTCCAGCAATTCGGCAAATCGCTTTGGTTCGGGGCCGATCACTCATGCCACCAAACTGGCTGCCGCCGCAGCAAGTACCACCACGACTACCACGTCAACCGATGCGGATGCCCAGAGCGGCCAGCAGGCGAACGGCGTGGAGACCAACCTGAGCCTGACCGGCGATAGCTACAAACTGGATATCGGCAATACGCCGACCGGTGGTGAGTTCACCCGTCTGGTCGGTGGCGTCGAGTGGATGCCGAAACTGTCGCGCAACAGCTCACTCGATTTGAAAGTCGAACGCCGCGCGGTCACCGATAGCCTGCTCTCGTATGTCGGGGCGAAAGATAAAAGCACCGGCGAAAGCTGGGGGGCGGTCACACGTAACGGCGTGTCGGCCCAGTACGCGTGGGATAACGATCTTGTGGGCTTGTATGCCCGTCTGGGCTTCGATACCTGGATTGGTGAAAACGTGCCAACCAACCACTCAGTAAACGCGCTGGCGGGTAGCTATTTGCGTCTGTTCCGCACCACAGAAAGCGAACTCAAGATGGGCGTCAACGTCAACTACATGGACTTTGATCGCAACCTGAGTAACTACACCCTCGGTCAGGGCGGCTATTTCAGTCCGCAGAACTATATGGCGGTCTCGCTGCCCGTCACCCTGACACGGAAGGTGGATAAATGGGACCTGACGCTAAATGGCGCGGTGGGGTATCAGTCCTGGCGACAGGATCAGAGTGACTACTTCCCGGGCCACAGCAGTTTGCAGTCACAGCTGAATAGCCTGGCCAGTACCGTCGACAACGTGGATGCAGTGTACAAAGCCTCCGCGAAAAACGGTGTGGGCTATACGTTGGGCGTCGACGCACGCTATCGCCTGAACGACAACGTGGCGCTCGGCGCCAACCTGGGATATGACACTTTCGGCAGTTATAACGAAGGTAAAGCGTTGTTTTATTTTAAATATTTTGTCGACCAAAACAAATAACCCGTGGGATGAATGATGTTTAGTAACCAAGACACCTATTTGCAACGTAACTATCAGGCAGGCTGGCATGACCTGGTGTATCTGTTTTTCAACGAGTTTTCAGACGGGCAGTCGGACAAAGACCCCGAAGCGCTGAGACGTATCGGCCAGATGATGGCCCAGTGGTACCCCATCGATCGCGCCACTACGGTGAGCGAACTGGAGAGCAGCATCAACCGCGTACTGGAACTGTTTAACTGGGGGTTCGTCAAAATGGCCCCGGCACAGCGTGAACTCATTCTGATGCATTGCGCCTGGCCACACGCGCCGGAGCATCGCGATGAAGCGGGCTGGCGACGCGCCAGCGCTACCGTGCTGGAAGGGGCCTATTCGCAGTGGCTGGTTTCTCAGGGAGCGGGTAACCATGTTCCGGTTCGCTGGAAAGACAACGCCACCGAAGATGTATTGATTTTCCGTTACGCCATCAGCGAATAACGCCGCAAAGGCATTTCCATCCTGAACAGAGACAGTCAGGTGACCATTATGTTGAATGAAATTATTGTTGCTGGAAGAAAACTCGAGCTCGAGGATGTTCACTTTATGGAGGATAATGCCTTTGTTTCACTGGTCTTTGATACCGCCGGGCGTATTATTTTTGCCAATAGCTATTTCTGCCAGTTAAGCGGATTTGGCAGCGACGAAATTACTGGCAAAGTATTATTTCGTGCCACTGATGAAGCATTATGCTCGTCGGTACTCGCGGCGATAAATATTATCCTGCTTACTGGTGAAACCTGGCACGGTGAAATTTATCAACCCAAAAAGAATGGCGAACAACTGTGGCTCGACGCCCGATTAACGCCGCGCAAAGACGAACACGGCGAAGTGTTCGCCTTCGTGATGCTGGGCTTTGATATTACACGGCATATGACCATACGCGAGAAGTTACACTATCGCGCGCACAATGACGCCTTAACCAGGACATTGAATCGACAAGGCTATTTCATCCGTAGCCGCAAAAAAATCCGTGCCGCCAGAGCGCATGGCGCCCATACCTTCGTGGCGATTCTGGATCTGGATAATTTCAAAAATATCAATGATGACCTGGGGCATGCTGCCGGCGATGAGGTGCTGCGCTGTTTTATTAGCCGGGTGAAAAACTGTATTTCGCAGGACACTCTGTTAGGTCGCCTTGGCGGGGATGAATTTGCCCTGACCTTTATCGAAGGTATTGATGAACCTGACGGTCGACAATTATTACAGCACATCGTCGAAGAGACTCGTCAGCCCATGACCATCACTTCTCAGCCTCGGCCGGTCGGGTTATCCGTCAGTATTGGCGTAGCCAGATATCCTGAACACGGACCGAATTTTTCGTCAGTATTAAAAGCTGCCGACACCGCACTTTATAAAGTTAAAGCACAAGGTGGTGACGATTTTATTAATTATCAGGTAATCGCAGTAACCGAGCCTGGCGGAATTATCAGCACCACAAGTGCTGATATTTGAGTACACACAAAAATCAGAAATTGTCTCCAGAGGAAATAAGAATGTTAAAGGCTGTCATTCCAGTCGCTGGCCTCGGTACGCGTATGCTGCCCGCCACCAAAGCTATCCCCAAAGAGATGTTACCCGTAGTGGATAAGCCACTGATCCAATATATCGTGCAAGAGTGCTATGCCAGCGGCATCCGGGAAATCGTACTGGTGACCCACTCCTCAAAGAATGCTATCGAAAACCATTTCGATACCTCTTTTGAGCTGGAGTCTCTGCTGGAATCACGTGTGAAAAACCAACTACTGGAAGAAGTGCGAACTATTTGCCCGGCAGGTATGAAGATTATGCATGTCCGTCAGGGGCATTCGAAAGGGCTGGGTCACGCCGTACTGTGTGCTGAATCGCTGATAGGCGACAACGATTTTATCGTAGTCCTGCCGGATGTGCTCATTGACGACAGCCGTTGCAACATTGCACATGACAATCTTGCCGCGATGATCAACCGCTTCACCAGCACCGGCGCAAGCCAACTGATGATTGAGCGAGTGGCCCATGAAGATGTCTCCCGTTATGGCGTGGTCGACTGTGGTGGTCACAACCTGCCAGAAGGCGGCTTTGGCCTTGTGCGTGGCATGGTGGAAAAACCGAAAATGGCGGATGCGCCATCGGATATGGCGGTTGTGGGACGCTATGTGCTGTCAAAAGCGATTTGGCCACTGTTGCACAAAACCCCTGTGGGAGCTGGCGGTGAAATTCAGTTAACCGATGCGATTGCCATGCTGCTTGAGCAATCCCCGGTAGAAGCGTATTGCCTTACCGGTAAGTCCCATGACTGTGGCGATAAAATTGGCTACATGAAAGCGTTTGTTGAGTACGGTTTGCGACATGGCGCGACTGGCGAAACTTTCCGCCATTGGCTGCGTGATGAGCTTGTGCTGGCCCCCGCTGAGGCCGAAGCCGCACTGTAATTCGTTCCACAACCGGTAACGCCGTAGATCTTTTCTTTCACGGATTGCCTCATTCAACGACAGGAAATCTCATGTTAAGAACTGCCTGGTTAATGACCTGTTTATCCCTTTCATTAGCCATTATGTCATTTTCAACACAGGCGCAGGATAATAACTGGACGCTGTTTAAGCATAATTATCTGAATGAAGATGGCCGCATTGTTGATCACGAGAATGGGGATATCAGCCACTCTGAAGGACAGGGTTATGGCATGTTACTGGCGGTGATGAATAACGACCCGGCGACGTTCGAACAAATGTGGCACTGGACGCGCAACACCCTGCTTCGACCGTCGCTTTGGCTTTTCGCCTGGCGTTATGACCCCATCGAAAAGAGAGTGACCGATGAAAATAACGCCAGTGATGGCGATACATTAATCGCCTGGGCATTATTACTGGCCGGAAAAAAATGGCACGATCAAAGCTATATCGCCGCCTCGGAGAATATTCAGGATGCGCTGATCAATTGCCTGATTATTGAGCAGGATAGCCAGACATTACTTTTGCCTGGCTTATCGGGGTTTACTCGCGATGACGGTTACGTGATTAATCCATCCTATTTTATCTTTCCGGCGTGGGAAAGTTTCTGGCAGCAACGACACAACGATATTTGGTTGAAACTCAGTAAATCGAGCGTTGCATTACTCGACAAAGCCCGCTTTGGAAAAACGCAGTTACCCAGCGACTGGATTTTTGTCAAAAATGGTGGTGAAGTCGAGCCTGCCGATAGCTGGCCCGCCCGATTCAGTTATGATGCTATCCGTATCCCGCTTTATTTAAGCTTGAGCGAGATGCATCAGTACTCCATGGACAACTTTCGGCATTTCTGGGCGAATTACAGCCGCAACGCGACTCCCGCCTGGGTGGATGTTTCTGGTGACGGGCAGGCGAATTATGACATGTCCGGTGGTATTCTGGCGGTGCGTGATTTAACGATGGGCGATTATCAGCGAATGGATAAATCCCTGCATCCGGGAGAAGGTTATTATTTATCCGCTCTGCATATGCTTTCGTTATTCGCCGCGTCATTAAAAGGGTATTGAACTTGTTTTGGCAATTTGCCGCACTCCCTCGCGACAGGCACGAGGGCAGCATGACATTCTGGCAGGACGCCTTAAAGAATAAACACTTATCGACCAGAAAAGCGCCTGTGCTGGTCGATGCATTGTGTGGCGATCCGGGTGGCAAGATGAAGGCCAACCGCTAATGAATAATAAAAATAATCACATCTCATGTGCAGGCATGAGGGAGAGACTTAATGGCAAAGTTGAAAATAATAAGATGTCATATGCAAATCACAGGGGTGTTTGTGCGTCCACAACAGAGTGGGAATCTGCGGGCCGGGGAAATCAATGAACATCCGTAACCTTGAATATCTTGTCGCGCTGGCAAAATACCGCCATTTTCAACGCGCAGCGGAAGCGTGTAATGTCAGCCAACCGACGTTGAGTGCCCAATTGCGTAAGCTGGAAAACGAGCTGGGCCTGCAATTGCTGGAGCGCACTACCCGGAAAATCCGCTTCACACAGACGGGATTGCGCCTTGTCGAACAGACCCAGGTTGTTCTGCGGGAAATTGAAGCGCTAAAAAATATGGCCAGCAGCAGCTATCACCAGAGTCTGTCACAAACACTGGATGTCGGCATTATTCCAACCCTGGCGCCCTACATGTTTTCCCACATGAACGCAGTGTGCCACGAGAGTTTTCCGGAGATCGAACTGGAAATTCATGAGGCGCAAACCAACCAATTGCTGACGATGCTGGAGTCAGACGCCATAAAATGCGCCATCATGACGTCCAATAAAGACACCAGCAAATACGTGGAACTGCCCTTATTTGATGAGCCTTTGATGTTGGGTGTCAGCCACCAGCATCCCTGGGCGCGTCTTAATGATATTAATATGGGGCATTTGAAAAACAGCAAAATTCTGATGATTGATGACGGCAATTGCCTGCACAGCCAGGTGCTGCGTTATTGCTATCAATTTGAGCTGGAACCCGATACGCGCTTCGTGGCAATGCATCTGGAGACATTACGTCGCAGTGTGGCATTCAACCGCGGCGTCTCCTTCTTCCCGCTGCTGTCCACCCAGCACGGCAATAACGAGAACATTAAATATATCCGCTGTATCGCGCCGGAACCAAAACGCAAGGTGGTGCTGATTTTTCATCGCAGCGATCCGATGCGTAAGAAATACGAAATACTGCGCAACGCGATTGCACGTTACATGGAACGCTACTTTATCGATTTCAATGTAATGGCGTAGCCAGGACAGTTTCAGCATTATTGGTGCTGGCACATATCGCCATGTTCCCGATTCTCTTTGCGACAATCATGCGCCCGCAGGGTTGTCGCTTTTTCCATTAGCTCCTGCATAATCTGTTCCGGTAATACCACTCCGCGATGGTACAACTCTTCAATAGTTAACCAGACCGTCACCAGCAGAATGGTGTAATCCGCAATCGCTAAGGGTACCTGCTGCGACGCGATAAACGGCAAACGCGCGCTAAGCCGGGCAAAATATTCAATGCTTACCCCATCCTCGTAATAAGGCCGTGATAAAAGTTGATAGAGCTCGTTCTCATCGCCAGCGGCGACCCATGACAGCCGCACCGCAATAGTTTTCACAAATGGCGGAACCAGGACATTTTTGTCAGATAGCGGATCCAGATGTAAAGGGTGGCCTTGACTTTGCGATTCAGCTTTCATCGTTTCCTCGATACCGGGTGCAATTATCCGTGGTCATTCTTATATTCATCGACCTTCCCGGGAATTTCTTTAGTGTTTTATATAAAATAGATAATAATTGCGTAATAATCCATGGCGCTTTTCCTAAACCCAACAAAAATACCAATAAAAGCAAAAGGTTAAATACCGATCAATTATTGATGAAATCGATCTTATTTTCCTCTATTTATATACGGTGTTTATTAAACTGGCGATTATTCTGTTTTTAATAGGCAAACAAGGTTGATTGAATGATTTATTTTAAAAAGGTGTCGTAAGAAAATTCCCATTTCGGGAATAATGACAAGTTGTACACGTGGTCGAACAAACGTGGATACTTTTTAGGCACCCCCCGGTTCAAAATAGATGATGTGTATGTTGCTGCACAGAAAACGCTTCGACTGAATCTTTTTCTCGTGTGCCCCTCTATTGATAAACAGGGATACTGCCACACTACGACATTTGTGCACGACAATACGCGAGCGCTGATGTGCGTTTTTCCCTCCTTTACCCCCCGTTCCGTTCGGGCAACCAGCCTCCCAAAACGAAAAATTCGTGACTCCTTTCGCATTTGTTTTCCAAAATGGCAGCTTTTATAAGCCGTGCTATTTCCGCCATGTACACGACGGAAAAGCCGTGCTTTCAGACTCTCATCAAGAAGATAACCCAAACTCATCAATGAGCATTTGTGAATGATCTGAGGGGCTCGCCAGCGCCTGTTTTAACGCAAATGTTACTTCGGCGTTGTTTTTCGTGAATACCGTCGTACCTCACTGGGCAAATGACAGAAAAACAATTCTATTCCAGCGGGAAAAACAGGCAAAAGCACAGCGAAAAAGCGCATAAAAATACCTATAATGTGATTAATTTGCCGATGTTTTGCGGCAAATCTGCTCCCCTAAACTACATTCATTTTCAGTTCTTAGCCTGCCTGTACATAATCACGTTTTAATGACACCACCCAATGTGCAAAAAAAATGTAACCATTTAATAATTAACACATTACCTCATTTTTATTCATTCAATTATTGAATCAAATGAACTCTCAGTAAGTCTATTTTTGTTGAAATGAAAGTCATAGAATCCTGGCAACACGCAATTCAGCGCCACGTTTTATATCGATGGCAGATAACCGTATATGACGTCTGTACTCGGTTACCATCTATCCGCAGGAGGAATTATGTCAGGCCAGTCTTCAACTCCAGTCGTAACATCCGTAAAAGTCATCCCGGTTGCCGGGCATGACAGCATGTTGATGAACCTGAGCGGCGCGCATGCGCCGTTCTTCACCCGTAACATCGTTATCATCACCGACAATGCCGGCAACACTGGCGTCGGCGAAGTCCCCGGCGGCGAAAAAATCCGCCAGACCCTGGAAGACGCCGCTCCGCTGATTGTCGGCAAAACCCTCGGCGCTTACAAAAACGTCCTCAACGGGGTGCGCGGCGCCTTTGCCGACCGCGACGCCGCGGGCCGTGGCCTGCAGACCTTTGACCTGCGCACCACCATCCACGTGGTCACCGCCATTGAATCCGCCATGCTCGACCTGCTGGGCAAACATCTGGGCGTGAACGTCGCTTCCCTGCTCGGTGACGGCCAGCAGCGCAGCGAAGTGGAAATGCTCGGCTACCTGTTCTTTGTGGGTAACCGCAAAGCCACCCCGCTGCCGTACCAGAGCCAGCCGGACGACAAATGCGACTGGTATCGCCTGCGTCATGACGAGGCGATGACCCCGGATGCCGTGGTGCGCCTGGCCGAAGCCGCGTATGAAAAATACGGCTTTAACGACTTCAAACTCAAAGGCGGCGTGCTGGCCGGTGAAGAGGAAGCGGAATCCATTGTCGCCCTGGCGAAGCGCTTCCCGCAGGCCCGTGTCACCCTCGACCCGAACGGTGCATGGTCCCTGAACGAAGCTATCAGCATCGGTAAGTACCTCAAAGGCTCGCTGGCCTACGCGGAAGACCCGTGCGGCGCTGAGCAGGGCTTCTCCGGGCGCGAAGTGATGGCGGAATTCCGTCGCGCCACCGGCCTGCCGACCGCGACCAATATGATTGCCACCGACTGGCGTCAGATGGGGCACACGCTGTCCCTGCAGTCGGTGGATATCCCGCTGGCGGACCCGCACTTCTGGACCATGCAGGGTTCCGTGCGTGTGGCGCAGATGTGCCACGAGTTCGGCCTGACCTGGGGTTCCCACTCCAACAACCACTTCGACATCTCGCTGGCGATGTTCACCCATGTGGCGGCCGCGGCGCCGGGCAAAATCACCGCCATCGACACCCACTGGATCTGGCAGGAAGGCAACCAGCGCCTGACCAGAGAGCCGTTTGAAATCAAGGGCGGGATGGTGCAGGTGCCGACGACGCCGGGGCTGGGCGTGGAGCTGGATATGGAGCAGGTGATGAAGGCGCACGAGCTGTATCAGAAACACGGTCTGGGCGCGCGCGACGATGCCATGGGGATGCAGTACCTCATCCCCGGCTGGACGTTCGACAACAAACGTCCGTGCATGGTGCGTTAGCCCATAATACGTTCTACAAAGCCCGCAGACGCAAACCTGCGGGCTTTTTTTTACAGCATGTTGATGACAAAGAAACCCAGAGCAGTCATCAGCAATGAGCCAAACACATGCACCATCACTGACATGATGGCCCAGAGATAATTGCCCACCTGTAGCTGCGAAAAAACTTCCAGCGAAAACGTCGAGAACGTGGTCATTCCCCCGCAAAGTCCGGTGGTAATCAGTAATCGCCAGCCAGGATCCAGATGCGGCTGTCGAGTGAAGAACGCCAGCGCCCCGCCAATAATAAACCCACCCATCAGGTTCACCAGCAACGTGCCAGGCGGCAGATGAGGGAAGAGTACATTCAGGCGCACAGAGAGCAGCCAGCGAATTACGCATCCGGCAGAACCACCGACAATCACGGCAATGAGAGATTTCAGCATGTTTTCCTCAACAAAATTAATAATGTCAGAGGCATGCAGAAGGGAAAAGACAAGCGCCCGACATGCCTCCATTGAAAGAGTCATACCAGACGTCATCAGCTTCACAGGGAAGCGGTTGGGTAAGGTGGAACGCCATCACCTTGCTAACCATTTTTCAACTTTTTTTAGCGGGGGGCAAGAGCAAGACATTCATAACATGGATGCATCAACATTAACGTAGCGACCCGACATCCTTACCTTATGCGATCTTAGCCCACCGCAACGTTTTCATTTTGCAACGATAAAACCAAACATAGCCAGTGCAATAAAACATAGCCAATACTATATATAATTGATTTATAAGATATTTTTTGATTTTCACGCATTTCCATGGCAGCATGGACATTATTGAGATTTGACACATTTGACCCGCTCACACTGGCGGGTATTTAAAGGTACGCACATGAGCTTCTACGCAATCCTCATTCTGGCATTTGGGATGTCTATGGATTCCTTCGCTGCATCGATCGGTAAGGGGGCGGCACTTTATCGCCCGCCACTGAAAGAAGCGCTGCGCACTGGCATCATCTTTGGCGTGGTTGAAGCCATCACCCCGGTGATTGGCTGGGGGATTGGCCTGGCCGCCAGCCAGTACGTTATGCGCTGGGATCACTGGATTGCCTTTACCCTACTGATGCTGCTCGGCACACGAATGATGTTTGAGGGAATGAAAAAAGATGGGCTGGAACCGCTAAATGCGCCCAGACGGCACGGTTTCTGGCTGCTGATCACCACCGCAATCGCCACCAGCCTGGATGCAATGGCCGTTGGCGTGGGCCTCGCGTTCCTGGATGTAAATATTGTCACCACCGCCCTGCTAATCGGCCTTGCGACCACCATTATGGCCACGACGGGGATGCTACTTGGCCGCTTCCTGGGTGCCGCGATTGGCAAGTGGGCCGAAGTGATGGGCGGCGTCGTGCTGATCGGTATTGGCTGTTCTATTTTACTGGAACACCTCAGATTCTTCGCCTGATATTTCTGCAACCCTGCTGACCCGAATAGCTACTGCGCCAACAACAGGTCGAGTCGGCACTTCTCTGCTTCTTAGCCGTGCTGAATAAAGTTCAGTTACCCTTTGCGGATATCATCCCAGGTCTGCTTTCCATGCCTTTATTTTGGTGTTTTCAAACAAAAAATTGGCTTAGGGAAAAATGAAATTGCACCCGTTACTTTTACACTCGATTTAAAAACGCCATAGCACGTGTAGTGTCTCTTTTCACGCTTTATACATATCGCAATAACACACTAAAAATACTTTGTTTTTTTAAAACCGCGGTCTGAAGCGCTATGAACTGCAAAACAGTTTGTTTAGAATATGAAAAGAATTGTATTTTTTGTAAATTGCTGTATCTGGTTATATTTCGCTTAAAACTGATAGTTATCCCGAATATCAATTAGTCGTCACAATGATTTAATCGCTTATTTTGAATGGAGATCTTATGAAGAAAGTTGGGAAGTGGTTTACCGCACTGGTTGTTGTGGGTGCCCTTGCAGGCTGTGCGCGTACCGCACCGATTGAAAACGTCCGCACAACTGTCGGTACAGGCCATACTGCTGAGCAGGTAAAAAGCGCTATCTTTAAGGCAGGCGTACAGCGTCAATGGATTATGAATGAAGCGGGTCCAGGTGTTATTAAAGCGCGCCAACAGAGCCGCGATCACGTTGCAGAAGTTCGCATTAACTATACCGCAACAGGATATACCATCAATTATGACAGCAGCCTGAACCTGCAAGCTGCAGACGGTAAAATCCACAAAAACTACAATCGCTGGGTAAATAATCTGGATAAAGATATTCAGGTTAATCTTTCGGCAATATCAGCACATTAATAAGACAATAAGTTGGGCCATTCAACGGGTCCAACTGCCCTAATTTCACCTCAGACAGGTAAGTGATGTATACAAAGGACACTCTCAGCGCATTGGATGCCATCACAGAGGCGCAGCGTATTGCTTTTGCGCCAATGTTGTTTCAAACCGCACGTTGTTTACGTAATGCAAACGTGCTGACTTACCTTGATAAACAGGGAAAAGCGGGGGCGACAATTGATGAAATAATGCCCCATGTCAGTCTCAGCGAATATGCCATCAGTGTGTTACTGGATATGGGACTGAGCGGACGAATTGTGATTTGCAAAAAGGGACGCTATTACCTGTCAAAAGTGGGTCATTATCTTCTCCATGATGCAATGACTCGTGTGAATATGGACTTTACCCAGGACGTTTGCTATCAGGGCTTATTCTTTTTAGAAAAGTCGCTACAAGAAACGAAACCCGCAGGACTTAAAGTATTTAGCGACGCGGAAACCATCTATCCGGTCCTTTCGCAATTGCCGTCGCCCGTCCGTAAAAGTTGGTTTGCTTTCGATCACTATTATTCCGACAGCGCATTCAATGCCGCGCTGCCGTATGTTTTCGCACAGCATCCAGCAATACTTTATGATGTCGGCGGTAACACTGGAAAATGGGCGTTATGTTGCTGCGAGTATGATGATGATATCACTGTCACCATCCTCGATTTACCGCAACAGATTGCGTTGGCCCGCCGGAATATTGAAAACGCAGATTTATCGCATCGTATCCACTTCCACGAGGTTGATATGCTCAGCGAGGTATCGCTGCCTGCTGAGGCTGACATCTGGTGGATGAGTCAGTTCCTGGATTGTTTTTCCCCCGAACAAATCATTGACATGTTGGGGCGAATCGCAGCGGTTATGAAGCCAGGAGCACAACTTTACATCCTTGAGCTTTTCTGGGATGCACAACGATTTGAAGCCGCGTCGTTTAGCCTGAACGCTACATCGCTTTACTTTACCTGTATGGCAAATGGTAATAGCCGCTTCTACAGCGTTGAAAAATTTTATTATTTTCTTGAAATGGCAGGTTTTAAGGTGGCGCAACGCGTGGATAATCTCGGCGCTGGACACACCTTATTGATCTGCGAAAAATGTTAATATTTATCTTGCCTGGCAGCCGTGAATCGCGGTGCCGGGTCTATCGTTTTATCGCGGAAGCGCGTTGATGAAATTAGCCCTGAATCTGATCGACTGGCAGGCCCGAGCGCCTGGATTAAGTGAAGTAGCCGAGTGGCAACAATGGTCACGGCAGCCCCACGCCATAAACCCTGACGCACCCTATGCCAAACTGACTGAACTGCCAATGATGACGGCAAGACGATTAAGTTCAGGCAGTAAACTCGCCGTGGAATGCGGTCTGGCGTTGTTACGTCGCCACAATATTGATGCGGTACTCTATACCAGTCGTCACGGTGAACTTGAACGTAACTACCGCATTCTGGAAGCCCTGGCCAATAACCAGGATGTTTCGCCAACCGATTTTGCAATGTCGGTGCATAACTCTTCCGTGGGTAATCTGACTATTGCGGCGAAACAGCCCATTGTCTCGTCATCTTTATCTGCTGGCATGGACACGTTTCAACAGGGGCTTTGCGAGGTTACCGCGCTCCTGCAGGCAGGGTTCAAACGGGTGCTGATGGTGGATTTCGATGGGCATCTGCCGGTCTTTTACCACCCGCATCTGCCCGAGAAAATGCCAACCTGGGCTTACGCTGTCGCGCTAGTTTTTGAGACTGGCGACAAATTGCAATGTGTCACACAAAGCGGAAGCGATGGCGAAGAGAATCCGTTGCCCCAAAGTATCCAATTTTTGCAGCACTACATGTGCGACGTCTCCGCCTTTACCATCACCGGAGAGACAGTCCAGTGGCAATGGAGTCGTCTATGACACGTCTCGCAGCCATATTAAACCGCCTGTGGCGGATACCCATGACCGGCTTTTGTTTTGCCCTGTTCGGTCTTGGTGGCGTGTTGCTCTCCGTTATCTGGTTCAATCTTCTGTCGCTCGTCATTCGTGACAAACAGACCCGTCGGCGCTACGCCCGCCGCAGCATCTCAGCCTGTTTTCGTTTTTTCCTGACCGTTGTCAGATTCGTGGGCGTTCTCGATTACCGGATTGAAGGTGAAGAACTTTTACGCCAGGAAAGCGGCTGCCTTGTGGTCGCCAACCATCCCTCACTCATCGACTATGTCATGATCGCATCGGTGATGCCGGAAACGGACTGCCTGGTGAAAAGCGCCTTGCTGAAAAACCCTTTTGTGAGTGGGCCCATACGCGCAGCCGACTACCTTATTAACAGCCAGTCCGAGACACTGCTACCGCAGAGTCAGCAGCGTCTCGATCGTGGCGATACCATTTTGATTTTTCCGGAAGGGACACGTACTCGCCCTGGTGAAGAGATGACGTTACAACGCGGCGCGGCCAATATTGCCGTCCGTTGTGCCAAAGATTTGCGTATCGTTACCATTCACTGCACCGAACATTTTCTGAGTAAGCAGAGCAAATGGTATGACGCCCCACCGTCGAGGCCACTGTTTACCGTAAAGGTTGGCGAACGCGTACGTACTGATCATTTTTATGATGCTGAAACACAAGAACCGGCGCTGGCGGCAAGGCAGCTAAACCGGCATCTTTTACAGCAATTACAATCTGTTGAAATACCTATAGCAGGGCTTAATGATGCAAGCGCTTTATCTCGAAATTAAAAATCTTATTATCAATACGTTAAACCTTGATGAGTTGACGGCGGAAGATATCAACACCGATGCAGCACTATTCGGGGATGGGTTGGGTCTGGATTCTATTGACGCGCTTGAGCTTGGTCTGGCGGTGAAAAATCAGTATGGCATCGTGCTTTCAGCTGAAAGTGAAGAAATGCGACAGCATTTTTATTCCGTGGCAACACTGGCCTCTTTTATTCATTCACAACGCGCCTGAGAACGAGCCTTTTATGACAGAACAACGTGCTATCTATCAGGAAGTCTCCGCGCTTCTGACCAAACTGTTTGAAATCGATCCTGACGACATCAAACCACAGGCCCGCCTGTACGAAGATCTTGAGTTGGACAGCATTGATGCCGTCGACATGATCGTGCAATTACAGAAAAAAACCGGCAAAAAAATCAAACCGGAAGAGTTCAAAGCGGTTCGAACGGTTCAGGATGTTGTCGAAGCGGTAGAACGTCTATTGAAAGAAGCCTGATTCACAGTGCGCGATTTCAAAGCGTTGCCGGGGATAGGTGCAGCGACGGGAGTGTTACTGCTGGCCTGGCCATTTATTATTTGGTTTGGCTTGAGGTATAACAGCCTGCAGTGGTTGCTACCATTGATGGCAGTCATGCTGCTGTTACGCTTACGTCAGGCGCGGCAAAAAGCCGGGCCGATGCGCTTTGTTATGCAAAGCGTGGCGTTGGCGGGAATCGTGCTGTGTATCGCCAGCACTCTGCTCAACATCCACCAGCTTCTGCTGTTTTACCCGGTCGTAGTAAATATCGTGATGCTTACTGTCTTTGGCGGATCGCTATGGACAGCAATGCCGCTGGTCGAACGTCTGGCTCGTCTGCACGATCCCCATCTTCCTCCCGAGGGCATACAGTATACCCGCCGCGTTACTCAGGTATGGTGTCTGTTTTTTATCCTCAACGGCGGGATTGCCCTGTTTACAGCAATATATGGCGATATGCCGTTGTGGGCGGCATGGAACGGCATGATCTCCTATTTGCTGATCGGTACGCTGATGGCAGGTGAGTGGTTGGTGCGTAGCCGGTTACTAAAACGAGAAAAACCATGAATCAGACCCTTCCCATCGCGCAGTGGCTCAGCACGACTCGCCCGGACGATACGCCCGTGGCCTGGCTAGGCGAGCATACATGGACGCTGGGGCAGCTTCGTTATGATGTCTCTTTGGTGATGGATGCGCTGCAACAGCAGGAAGGCGAACGCTGGGCGCTGTGCTTTGAGAACAGCTATCTGTTTATTGTCGCGCTACTGGCAACCCTGAGTACGGGGAAGACGCCTGTCGTCCCTGGCCACAGCCGCGTTTCATTGCTGGAAGAGCAACGCGACCTGTTCAACGGTGTACTGAGCGACAAAACTCTCGGCTGGAACGGCGCGCTTCTGGTGGTCAATTCGGCAAAAATGATGCTGCCATCGACCACAGCATTGCCCGTTATTAATGACAATCAGGTTATTGAGATCTTTACCTCCGGCTCTACCGGCCAGCCAAAGCGGGTGGTAAAGAGTATTGCCTCGCTCGATCAAGAAGCCAGGCTTCTGGCCACACGCTTTGCCAAACGGCTGGAGGGCTGTAGGGTCGTTGCCTCCGTCCTCCCACAGCATTTGTATGGCTTAACGTTTCGTATTTTCCTGCCGATGTCGTTAGGCCTGACGCTACATGCAGCAATGATTTTTTACGCGGAACAACTCAGTGCGGTGCCCTCTCAGCATACTTATCTTTTCGTCAGCAGTCCGGCCTTTCTTAAGCGTCTGGATCGCCAGTTGACGCCACCTCCCGTCACCATGGTCCTCTCAGCAGGGGGGATGCTGCCATGGAAGGAAGTGATGGATGTAAAAAGCTGGTTTGGCATCTGGCCCGATGAAATCTATGGCAGCACGGAAACGGGGATTCTCGCCTGGCGCCAGCGGTTACAGGATGGCACCCCCTGGCTGCCCTTTCCTGATGTGAGCATTACTGCAGAAGGCGATGCGTTTCGTGTCAAATCACCGATGATTGACGAAAAAGCCGGGCTATTGATTGATGATATTTTGCATTTTGAAGAAAACGGGCACTTTCATCTGCATGGACGTCGTGGCCGCGTAGTAAAAATCGAAGAAAAACGTATTTCATTAAGTGAAATTGAACATCGCCTGATGGCGCTGGACGGCATTATTGATGCTGCAGCGCTCCCTGTATCGCGTGGAGGCCGACAGAGTATTGGTGTGTTACTGGTACTTGATAATGCCCTGCATCAGGCCTGGCGGAATAATGATGGCGAGGCGCTGGAACTGTCGTGGCGACGTGCGCTCATTCCCTGGCTTGAGCCTGTCGCGATACCTCGCTACTGGCGTGTTATTGATGAAATCCCGGTTAACACAATGAACAAACGTGTCTATACGCAATTACAGGAGTTATTTTATGAAACCCCGTGAAATTGAACGTCATCAGACATCGCCAGAACAGGTCAGTATTGTCCTGTGCCTTGATCCAACGCTGTTCTGGTTTCAGGGTCATTTCAACGTTCAGCCGCTGCTGCCCGGCGTCGCACAACTCGACTGGGTGATGCACTACACCAGCGAGTTACTCGCGCCGGGCTTTCGGTTTCACAGCATCCAGAACATTAAATTCCAGTCGCCGCTGATTCCGGGGAACATCCTCACGCTGACGCTGACCTGGCAGGAAGCAAAACAGACGCTGACCTTCTGCTATCAACGCCATGATGGCGAGGCGCGCCATACCGCAAGCAGTGGGAAGATCCGTTTATGTCGCTAAACTATGCCCCCTGCGTGGTGATCCCTTGTTACAACCACGGGGCGATGATGGCCCGTGTACTTGCTCGTCTTGCGCCGTTTCAACTGCCGTGTATCGTCGTGGACGATGGCAGCGATGACACTACCCGTCGGGTTCTTGACGATCTCGCTATCAGCCACCCGACGCTCACCTTGATCCGTCTTGCGCAGAACGCCGGAAAAGGGGTTGCGGTGATCCGCGGTATGGAGGCAGCAAGCGAGGCCGGCTTTACGCACGCCGTGCAGGTGGATGCCGACGGGCAGCATGCGATTGAAGACATCCCGGCGCTGCTGGCGCTGTCAAAGCAGCACCCGGAAGCGCTGATCTCCGGTCAGCCCATCTATGACGACTCCATTCCGCGTTCGCGACTGTATGGCCGCTGGGTGACTCATATCTGGGTGTGGATCGAAACGCTCTCTCTGCAACTGAAAGACAGCATGTGCGGGTTTCGCGTCTACCCTATAACGCCGACCCTGCAACTGGCGAAACGTACCAGACTCGGTCAGCGGATGGATTTCGATACCGAAGTGATGGTGCGCCTCTACTGGCAGGGCAATATCAGCTATTTTGTGCCGACGCGCGTGACCTACCCGCTGGATGGCCTGTCGCACTTTGACGCCCTCAAAGACAATATGCGCATTTCGCTGATGCACACCCGCCTGTTTTTCGGCATGTTGCCGCGCATCCCTTCCCTGCTGTTTCGCCGTCGCCATCAACACTGGGCAAAACAGGAAGAAGTGAAAGGGCTATGGGGAATGCGCATCATGCTGACCGTCTGGCGGCTGCTGGGACGCCGGGCATTTTCACTGTTGCTCAGACCGGTGGTAGCGGTTTACTGGCTAACGGCCACATCCGCACGTCAGGCCTCACAGGGGTGGGTCGCCCGCGTAAAAGTCCAGCTCGCCCTTCGCGGTCTGCCAGAGCCGTCCCGTCTCAATAGCTATCAGCATTTCCTGCGCTTTGGTAACGCCATGCTGGATAAAGTGGCAAGCTGGCGCGGCGAGCTTCGTCTGGATCGCGATGTGGTCTTTGCCGAGGGCGCAAAAGCCGCGCTGGGGGTTGAATCGCCACAAGGGAAATTGCTTTTGGCATCACATCTGGGCGATGTTGAAGCCTGCCGCGCACTGGCCCAGCTCGATGGCACCAAAACCATCAATGCGCTGGTCTTTAGCGAAAATGCGCAGCGCTTTAAGCAAATTATGCAAGAGATGGCGCCGCAGGCCGGACTCAATCTGCTGCCGGTGACCGATATTGGTCCTGACACCGCCATGCTGCTCAAAGAGAAGCTGGATCGCGGTGAGTGGGTGGCAATTGTCGGCGATCGCATTGCCGTAAAGCGTCAGCGCGGTAGCGACTGGCGTGTGGTCTGGAGCCCGTTTATGGGCCAGCCCGCGCCCTTCCCGCAGGGACCGTTTATCCTCGCGTCAATTTTACGTTGCCCGGTAGTGCTTATTTTCGCCATCCAGCAACAGAACAAACTCCATATACACTGCGAACCTTTTGCCAATCCGCTGTTACTGCCTCGTGCACAACGCCAGGCCGCACTGCAAGACACCGTCAATCGCTATGCCGAACGGCTCGAGCACTACGCGCTGCTCTCTCCGCTGGACTGGTTCAACTTTTTCGATTTCTGGCAGTTGCCAGACGCTGTCACCGATAAGGAGTAAAGGTGCTTAACGATCCCCGTTTCACGACCGAAGTAGAGTTAACCATTGCGTTTCACGACGTCGACATGATGGGCGTCGTCTGGCACGGCAACTACTTCCGCTATTTTGAGATTGCCCGAGAAGCCCTGCTGAACCAGTTCAACTACGGCTATCGCCAGATGAAAGAATCAGGCTATGTCTGGCCGGTGGTCGATACGCGGGTGAAATACCGCGATGTGCTGACCTTCGAACAGCGTATCCGCGTTCGGGCAACGCTCGAAGAGTATGAAAACCGCCTGCGCATCGCCTACCAGATTTTTGATGCCGGGACGGGAAAACGCACCACCACCGGTTACACCATCCAGGTGGCCGTCGAGGAGAAAAGCCGCGAGCTGTGCTTTATCAGTCCACCGGTTCTGTTTGAATGCATAGGAGTTATGCCATGAAGCACTGGCCCCTGCTTATGCTGTTGCTCAGCCCATGGGTAAACGCCGTCACGCTTGATGAACTCCAGCAACGCTTCACAGAACAACCTGTCATCCGAGCCCATTTTGCCCAGTCGCGAGTCATTAAAGATCTAGCGCAGCCGCTGCGCTCTCAGGGTGAAATGCTGATTGCCCGCGATAAAGGTCTGCTCTGGGATCAAAAAGCCCCGTTTCCGATGATGTTAATGCTGGATGATTCCCGCATGGTGCAGGTCGTCAATAATCAGCCTGCACAGGTGATTACCGCCGAAAATAATCCGCAAATGTTCCAGTTTAATCACCTGTTGCGCGCGCTATTTCAGGCCGATCGCCAAGTGCTGGAGCAAAACTTCCGTATCGATTTTCATGACAAAGGCGAAGGGCGCTGGACACTTAGCCTGACGCCTGTCACTACGCCGCTGGATAAGATCTTCGCGTCGATTGACCTCGCCGGGCAGACTTATCTTGAGTCGATCCAGCTTAACGATAAACAGGGCGATCGTACCGATATCGTCCTTTCCCAACACCGACTGACGCCAGCTACGCTTACCGATGACGAACGCCAACGCTTTGCCGCTCACTAACGCCCGTCGCGCGATGCTACTGTGGGTCTGTGCCTGCCTGGCAATGCTGGGCGTCCTGCTCATGCTAATGCCACAGGCCAGAATGAACAGCAGCGTGCTGGCAATGCTGCCCAAGCAGGCGATGGGGGCCATTCCACCGGCGCTCAACGATGGCTTTATGCAGCGCCTGGACAGGCAGCTTGTCTGGCTGGTCAGCCCCGGTAAAACCGCCAACCCGGAAGTGGCTCAGGCGTGGTATGCGCAACTGCGCAAAACCCCGGAGCTCGCTGACGTCAAAGGCCCGATGGACGCCGCCAGCCAGCAAGAGTGGGGAACCTTTTTCTGGCAGCATCGCAACGCGCTGATTGATAGCGTCACGCGCGAACGGCTGCAACACGGCGGAGAAAAACAGGCGCAATGGATCCTGTCGCAGCTTTATTCAGGATTTTCCGGTGTCAGTGGTAAGGAGTTGCAAAACGATCCGCTAATGCTGATGCGCGGACAGCAACTGGCAATGGCGCAAAACACCCAGCGCCTGCGCTTAATGGACGGCTGGCTGGTTACCCAGGACGATGACGGCAATTACTGGTATTTGCTGCACGGCGAGCTGGCGGGTAATTCATTCGATATGCAGCAAACCCACCAGTTGGTTAGCCGCCTGTCTACGCTTGAACAGTCGTTAACAACGCAGTATCCGCAGGCCCGCTTGCTATCGCGTGGGACGATATTCTATAGCGATTACGCCAGCCAGCAGGCGAAGCGTGATATTTCCACGCTCGGCGTGGCGACAATCCTGGGGGTGATTCTGCTGGTTGTTGCCACCTTCCGCTCCCTGCGACCGTTGTTACTGTGCCTTGTCTCTATCGCAGTGGGTGCACTTGCCGGAATAGTCGCCACCTTGCTGATTTTCGGTGAACTTCATCTGATGACGTTGGTCATGAGCATGAGCATTATCGGTATCTCTGCAGATTACACCCTCTACTACCTGACCGAACGGATGGTACACGGCGAGCACGCGACGCCGTGGCAAAGCCTGGCAAAAGTGCGCAAAACGCTGTTGCTTGCGCTGCTCACCACGGTAGCCGCGTATCTCATCATGATGCTGGCCCCCTTCCCCGGCATTCGCCAGATGGCTGTTTTCGCTGCCTGCGGCCTCAGTGCTGCCTGCCTGACGGTTATCTTCTGGCACCCGTGGCTCTGTCGTGGGCTGCCGGTACGTCCCGTGCCGGCAATGGCACTTATGTTGCGCTGGCTGGCGGCCTGGCGACGCAATAAATCTCTCTCCATTGGACTCCCCACGGCACTCGCGATCTTCTCGCTGGTCGGGCTTTCACGTCTACATATTGATGACGATATCGCACAATTGCAGGCGCTACCGCAGTCCATTCTGGCGCAGGAAAAAGCCATAACCCGACTGACCGGACAGGGTGTCGATCAAAAGTGGTTTGTGGTGTATGGCGATACCCCGGAAGAGACGCTGACCCGCATGGAGAATTTTATCCCGACCCTTGAGCAATCACGCCACGAAGGGAAGATCAGCGGCTGGCGCACGGTTCCACTCAATTCGATGACCCGCCAGCAGCAAGACCTTTTGCTCTTACAACAGGCGGTACCGACAGTGAAGAACACGCTGCAGAGCGCCGGGCTCACCAATGTCGACCCCGATCTGAGCCCAATGACTGTCTCCGTGGACGCATGGCTTGCCAGCCCGGCCAGTGAAGGTTGGCGTCTGATGTGGCTAACGCTGCCCGGCGGCGCAAGCGGTGTGCTGATTCCGGTTAGCGGCGTCAAAGAAAGCGCTGCGCTGGATGCGCTTGCACACAAACACCCGGGCGTAGCCTGGGTGGACCGAAAACAGACGTTCGATTCACTTTTTGCGCTTTATCGTGGCGTTCTGACCAGCCTCCTGGTGGTAGCACTGGCGGTGATTGCTTGCGGCGCGATGGCACGCCTGGGCTGGCGTAAAGGGCTTATCAGCATGGTACCCTCGGTGCTGTCGCTGAGCTGCGGGCTGGCGGTGCTCTCCTTGAGCGGTCATTCGGTGAATTTGTTCTCACTGCTGGCGCTGGTGCTGGTATTGGGGATCGGCATTAACTACACGCTGTTTTTCAGTAACCCACAGGGGACCCCTCTAACGTCGCTGCTGGCTATCACGCTTGCCATGCTCACCACGCTGATGACATTGGGCATGCTGGTCTTTAGCGCAACCCAGGCAATCAGCAGCTTCGGCATTGTCCTTATCAGCGGTATTTTTACCGCGTACCTGCTTTCCCCGCTGGCGATGCCCAATAAAAAAAGAGATAAAAGATGACGATACGAAATTTCTGGCAGGTCTGCGCCCTTAGCATAACGCTCTTGCTGGCAGGCTGTAGCCACTCAACGAAACAGGATGAAAACGGTCGCCCTCAGGCATGGCTGGAACCCGGTGCTCGCGTCACACTTCCCGCGCCCGGCATTACACCCGCGGTGAGTTCACAGCAATTGCTTACAGGTACCTTTAACGGGCAAACACAGTCACTGATGGTGATGCTCAATGCGGATGAGAAAAAAGTCACCTTAGCCGGGCTGTCATCGGTGGGAATCCGTCTGTTCCTGGCCACCTATGACAACACAGGGCTGCATACCGAGCAGTCGATCATTGTGCCGCAACT
The DNA here is from genome assembly GCA_901456055.1 of Phytobacter ursingii. Lineage (GTDB taxonomy): Bacteria > Pseudomonadota > Gammaproteobacteria > Enterobacterales > Enterobacteriaceae > Phytobacter > Phytobacter ursingii. Next base: position 1,002,583 of record CABDWT010000004.1, on the reverse strand, counting down.
GCCGCCAGCCAGCCAGGTGTTGGCAGATGTAATGCTCAGCCACTGGCCGATTTCAGCCTGGCAGCCACAGTTGCCAAAGAGCTGGACGCTGCGTGATATCGGCGACAAACGCGAGCTACGCAATGCGCATGGCAAGCTGGTCACTGAGATAATCTATTTGCAGCGCAAAGGTAAACGCGAGCCGATTAGCATCGAGCAGCATGTGTTCAACTACCACATCACCATTCAATATTTGGGTGACTGATATGATTTATATTTCTGCCGTTGGCATCATTAATGCGCTCGGAAAAACGTCAGCCGAGGTTGCAGACAATCTGGTGCGCGGCGTTTCTCCGGGGATGCGAGCCCGCAAGGACTGGCTAATGAACCAGCCAGAGGCTGTACTGGCAGGCGTGGATGGCGAGTTGCCCGCGATACCCGATGCTTTTTCTGCCCACCGTACGCGCAATAACCAACTTTTATTGGCCGCGCTGGCACAAATCCAGTCGAAGGTGGAAGAGGCTATCGCCCACTATGGACGGGATCGCATTGGGGTGGTGTTGGGTACCAGCACCTCCGGGCTGAATGAAGGGGACGAGCATGTTAAATTACGTCTCAACAACGAACCCAGCATGCACTGGCAATATCCGCAGCAAGAGCTTGGTGACCCCTCGCGTTTTCTCAGCCGCTGGCTGGCACTGGAAGGTCCGGCGTATACGTTGTCTACCGCCTGCTCTTCCAGCGCCCGTGCCATTATCAGCGGTCGACGCCTGATCGAGGCAGGTCTGGCCGATGTCGTTATCGTTGGGGGTTCAGATACCCTGAGTCGCATGCCGGTTAACGGTTTCAATAGCCTTGAAGCGCTATCCCCCACCCGTTGCCTTCCTTTCGCACGCGACCGTAGCGGCATTACCATCGGTGAAGGGGCGGCGCTGATGCTGCTCACCCGAGAACCGCAGCCTATCGCCCTGCTTGGCGTTGGCGAGTCAAGTGATGCCTGGCATATCTCCGCGCCGCATCCGGAAGGTGAAGGGGCAATCCGAGCCATTAAGCAGGCGCTGGCAGATGCCGGAATGCAACCCGACGAGGTCGGCTACATCAATTTGCACGGTACGGCGACCACACTCAACGACCAGATAGAGTCGAAAGTTATTCATGATCTGTTTGGCGAAAGCGTACCTTGCAGTTCCACCAAACATTTAACCGGGCACACGCTGGGGGCTGCAGGCATTATCGAAGCCGCCATCAGCATGCTTATCCTGCAGTTGGACCTTCCACTGCCGCCGCAGGATTTTTCCCTCTCGCCCATTGACCCGGCGCTGCCCGCCTGTGGCATTTTGCGCCAGCCTCAGCCGTTGACGCGCCCGGTGATTTTGTCAAACTCGTTCGCCTTTGGCGGTAATAACACCAGTATTATGCTGGGGAGGATCGTATGAACCGTTATCTCACCCCCTCAGAGTACCTGCCACACGATGCGCCAATGATGCTTCTCGAAGAGGTTATCAGTGTCACCGACTGTTCGACCCATTGTCGGGTGAGCGTCACCCATGACAGCGTACTGGCCCCCTTTATTGATGCGCAGGGTAACCTGCCAGGCTGGTTTGCACTGGAACTGATGGCACAAACTGTTGGTGTCTGGTCTGGCTGGCATCGTCGGCACAATGGTCAGCAAGCCATCACGCTGGGAATGATGCTGGGTGCCCGCGAATTTATCTGCGCAAAGGGGATGCTTCCCGCCGGAGCGACACTGGACATTGATGTAAAGTTGCTGATGCAGGACGAACGTTTCGCCAGTTTTGATTGTGCCATTTTCGTGGGTGAAGAGCGCGTAGCCACTGGGCGCGTCAATACCTTCCAGCCTATGCCAGAAGAATTAGCATCGCTTTTTAATCAGGGAGAGACATCATGAAACGTTCCGTTCTGGTCACCGGGGCCAGTAAAGGTATTGGGCGCGCGATTGCCTGCCAGCTTGCCGCGGATGGTTTTGTTATCGGTGTGCATTATCACCGGGATGAGGCGGGAGCAAAAGAGACGCTGGCTGCGATCGAAAGCACGGGGGGACAGGGGCGTTTGCTCTGTTTTGACGTGGGCGATCGCCAGCAATCCAGAGACATTATCGAGGACGATATTGCCCGTCATGGCGCGTGGTACGGTATTGTCAGCAACGCGGGTATCTGCCGTGATGGGGCATTTCCGGCGTTGAGCGAAGAAGACTGGGACAGTGTTATCCACACTAACCTCGACAGTTTTTATAACGTCATTCACCCCTGCATTATGCCGATGATTGGCCTGCGCAAAGGGGGGCGAATTATTACTCTTTCGTCGGTTTCTGGGGTGATGGGCAATCGGGGACAGGTGAATTACAGTGCCGCAAAAGCAGGCATTATCGGGGCGACGAAAGCGCTCGCCATTGAGCTGGCGAAACGCAAAATCACCGTGAACTGCATCGCGCCGGGGCTGATTGATACTGGCATGATTGAAATAGAAGAGGCCGCGCTGAACGAAGCGATGGCCATGATTCCCATGAAACGTATGGGCCAGGCGGCAGAAGTTGCCGGGCTGGCCAGCTACTTGATGTCAGATATTGCGGGTTATGTGACTCGCCAGGTTATTTCCATTAATGGAGGAATGCTATGACACGTCGCGTCGTGATTACAGGGATGGGCGGCGTGACTGCCTTTGGCGAGAACTGGGAGAGTGTTTCGCGACGTCTGCTGGCCTATGAAAATGCTGTGCGCAAGATGCCAGAATGGCAAGTTTACGACGGGCTGCATACGCTACTGGGCGCGCCGATTGATGATTTTACGCTACCGGAACACTATACGCGCAAGCGTATCCGCGCCATGGGTCGCGTCTCGCTATTCTCCACCCGAGCCACAGAGCTGGCGCTGGAGCAGGCGGGATTGATTGATGATCCGGTGCTGACCAACGGTCAGACAGGCATTGCCTACGGGTCGTCAACCGGCAGTACGGGGCCGGTAAGTGAATTTGCCACCATGCTGACGGAAAAGCACACCAACAATATCACTGGCACCACCTATGTACAGATGATGCCGCACACCACTGCCGTTAATACTGGCCTGTTTTTCGGTCTGCGTGGTCGTGTGATTCCCACCTCCAGCGCCTGCACCTCTGGCAGCCAGGCCATTGGTTATGCCTGGGAGGCTATTCGCCATGGTTATCAGACGGTGATGGTGGCTGGTGGCGCAGAAGAACTCTGTCCTTCCGAAGCGGCTGTCTTTGATACGTTATTTGCCACCAGCCAACGCAACGACGCGCCAAAAACCACACCATCACCATTCGACCAACAGCGCGACGGCCTGGTGATTGGTGAAGGCGCGGGGACCTTGATCCTTGAAGACCTGGAACATGCCAAAGCCCGTGGCGCCACAATTTACGGTGAAATCGTGGGCTTTGCCACCAACTGCGATGCGGCGCATATCACTCAGCCACAGAAAGAAACCATGCAAATTTGCATGGAGCAGGCGCTAAATATTGCCGGATTAAGCCCTCTGGATATGGGATACATCTCAGCCCACGGCACTGCCACAGACAGGGGGGATCTTGCTGAAAGTCAGGCAACCGCGGCCATTTTCGGCGAAAGCGTACCTATCTCTTCATTAAAAAGCTATTTTGGTCATACTCTGGGAGCCTGTGGCGCGCTGGAGGCCTGGATGAGTCTGCAGATGATGCGTGAAGGCTGGTTTGCTCCCACGATTAATCTGCAACAGCCGGATGAGCGCTGCGGTGCGCTGGATTACATCATGGGCGAAGCACGCCGCATCGACTGTGAGTATCTACAAAGCAACAACTTTGCATTCGGCGGCATCAACACCTCCATCATCATCAAGCGCTGGGCCCGGTAATGTTGCGCGTGGGCTTGGGGAAAATATCCGTGCTTAGTGAAATGGCACCTCCGGCAGTGCGTCAACTGGAGCCGGAGAAGTCTCACCGAGCCTCCTGGCTTGCAGGGCGCGTACTGCTCAGCACCCTGCTCTCCCCGGCCTGCGTTCCGGTTATCATTTACGGACCTCATGGCAAGCCGTATTTCGAAGAAAACATTCCGCTATGGTTTAACATCAGCCATAGCGGCGATGACATTGCGATAGTCGTCAGCGATGAGGGAGAAGTAGGCTGCGACCTGGAAGTCATACGTCCCAGAAAGAATGTGCAGCGCATTGCCCATGCGGTGTTCAGTGAAGCGGAGCAAAAGCAGCTCGCCTCTGCGAATGAAGCACAACAGTCCAGCATATTCTGGCGTATCTGGACGCGCAAAGAAGCCCTCTTAAAACAGTGCGGCGGCAACGTCTGGCAAATGAACACGCTGGACAGCCACGAAGGGCTTTTTATTAGCCAGTTTTGTCCGGCAGATTCACTTGTCCTGGCCGTTTGCACCGCCTTCCCGCACCATCTCACCCCGCAAGATTTCACATTTTCGGGTTATCACTCGCGGCCTCCGACAGATAAGATCATCCGCCTCCAATAATCTTGGGTCTTCGACATTTATTCCGTGGACAGTGCAACAGAACGTTTAAGACTTCGCTCTATGATACGTTTAACGCGCACTCCCCAACCCTGTTCATCACAACCGGATGCTCAGTGGCTCATTCGTTACGTTGATTTCGACAGGTAAATGCCAGTCGTTTAACAACCCCGCCTTACCTGGCGGGGCCGGATTGCAGTCGTTAGCGGAATACAGAAATGGCTTCTGCCAGACGCGTCACCTGACTATTCAACCGATCTGACGCTTCTGCGCCTTCCTGAACACGGTCGGCATTTTGGTGAGTGAGTTTATCGAGCTCTTCTACCGCCAGACTCATTTGACTTATTGCCGATGCCTGCTCAGCCGTCGCCTGACTGATATGCTCAATCAACTGGGTTACATGTTTCACCTTACCGACAATCTCCTGCATCGCTTTCCCGGCATCATCGGCTAACTGACTGCCGGAGCGGACCTGCGTCACGCTGGACTCTATCAGCGCTTTAATTTCGCTGGCTGCGCTGGCGCTACGCTGGGCAAGGGTACGAACTTCACCGGCCACCACGGCAAAACCTTTCCCCTGTTCGCCGGCTCTTGCGGCTTCTACCGCGGCATTCAGTGCGAGAATATTGGTCTGAAAGGCAATGCTGTCAATGATGCTGGTAATACTGGCGATTTGATCGGAGCTGGAACCAATATTGCCCATCATCTGTATCATGCCGCTCATCACTTTGCCGCCCTGCTCAGCCGCTTCACGCGCGCCCTGAGATAAGGCACTGGCTTCGGCAGCGGTAAGGGTATTACTTTTTACGGTGGCCGCCAGCTCATTCATTGTCGCGGCTGTTTGCTGCACATTCGCCGCCGCCTGATCCGTCTGACGGCTCAGGCTATCGTTTCCTTTACATAACGCATCTGCAGCGTTAAGTACGTTTACAGCCTGACTACTGACATCATTGATTAGCCATCGGAACATCAACCCGAGCTGGCCGATTGCCCGCAGGGTGACGCCGACTTCGTCAATGCGTGTCGGTTGTTCCACCTGCTGCGTTTCCCCGGTTGCCACCTGCAGGGCTTGATGACACAGGCGCTCGACGGGACGCACAATTTGCATTTCCAGCCATGTCATCAACGCTAAAAACAGGACTGCCATTCCCCCCGTAAACATGCCCATCTGCCCGGACGTCAGTTGACATAGCGCCCCGACGAGAATGCTCAGCAAAAAGGTTGTTATTAACGCTGATCGTAATCGCCAGCGTAATGGCATCGTGACAAACCACGTACGCCAGCGCATAAACCCTTTACGTATGATCAACCCTTTGAAAAGGCGTTTGCCGTTTGCACTCCCCTCACGAAATTGCTGATACAGCGCTTCTGCCTTTACGACCTCATCGTTATCAGGTTTAGTGCGTACCGACATATACCCCTTCACATCACCTTTGCGGATGATCGGGATTGCGTTGGCGCGAACCCAATAATGATCGCCATTTTTGCAACGGTTTTTTACCAGGCCGCTCCACGGCTCCCCCTGTTTAAGGGTAAACCACATATCTGAGAATGCGTGCGGCGGCATATCCGGATGACGAACCAGATTATGCGGTTGCCCCTCAAGTTCACTGAGCGAAAAACCAGACACCTCAATAAAGGCATCATTAGCGTAATTAATATAACTCTCAGGATCTGTTGTAGACATTAACGTCGCATCATTATCAAAAATGCGTTCTTGCTGTGTTACAGGGTGATTCTCACGCATAGAATGTATTCCCCATAAAGCTTAAGAGAGTTTAATTTATATTAAAGGCCTGTCGTTATGTTGGAAGAAACAAGATAAACGCAATGAAATTATGCTATTGAAATAAACAAACCGTTTACCTCAGCATAGTTCATAAACGGATTTTATCATCATCAAACGCCACTTCTATAATCTACGACAATTATTTCCGCTTAAAAAAACTAAGCTTGCTTATCATTCTCTTCATCAGTGAATGTCATGAGTCAGACGTAAAGAAAATAAAAAACAAACCTTAAAGCAAATTAATAACACTATTTTGAATGGATGTTTCAGGGGCGCTGAATTGTATTTTAAATACACTTCAATTAATGATGGGGTATTTTGGTTAAGTAAGCGGGGCTGCTGCCCCTTACTTATAAGACAGGCAGCAAGATAAGCTATTTGTTTCCGGCATACTCTTCCTCAGAGGATTCTCTATTTGCTTGATTTATAATAGCTTTGGCCATCCATTGTACGTTATCAATGACTTCCTGATTGTCCATACCCCAGATATCCTTCATCACCAGAAAGACTTCTGAACCGTACAATAACGAAAAGGCAGCAATGACCTTGCGATACATCTCAGGCGAATATTTTTCCTTCACCGGTTCCATCACCCGAGCAAGCGTCGCTTTACGATTACCACGGACCAGCTTTTTTTCCATTTTATCCGGAGAGTGCCGTTCAAGCGCCCATTGCTGCAACGAGACAAGCAGTGCTGCACGCAGGGCACCCTCATGACGAAACATTTCCGGGAACGCGAAATCAAACAACTCGGCGATACGTTCGCCGACTTTATCATCGCTTTTAGGTTTCCATTCCCGAATAGTTTCCAGACTCGCGCCAACGGCAGCGGCAATTAAATCGCTTTGAGTCGGGAAGTAACGGTAAGCCGTCGCCCGTGAAACACCCGCTTCTGTGGCTAACCGTGAAATGGAGGGGATCTCCCCTTGCTCAAACAAAACTAACGCCTTATTCATTAGCAAATCATACGTTTTCTTGCGCGTTACAGATGGCTCCAAAGCTTCCTCTCCATACGTCCAGACTTTCCCAATTTCACTTGTTGTAACACAAACATAGCAAATCAACATTCGCCTATCCAGGTGACGCAAAATGACAAATCATGCTCGACCAGGAAATTAATTACCTTATAAAACATACTGTTAATTTTAACATCAAAAAATATTTGAGACAATCGTCTCATTTATGCTAGCTTTTTTGAGACGCCAGTCTCAATCGCTGCTACATTTTTTGAGACGGCAGTCTCAATCGTTGTCGCAACAAATGCATTTCACTCTTCCGACTTTGAAATACTCGTTACAAAAGTGAGTTTAGTTAAGGAGAACACGTGAGCAAAGACAATGGCTACATATACGTCGTAACAACTCTTGACACGAAAAGCACGGAAGCTTTTTACGTTAAGTCGTTAATAAAAAAAACGGGTGCCGATGCGCTCATCGTTGACCTGACGACAGTCGCTGATCGTTCCGCAAGGGGTGCGGATATTACAGCAACAACCGTGGCCCGCTTTCATCCTGAGGGAGAAAGTGCTGTCTTTTGTGGTGACAGGGGAAAAGCTATCACCGCAATGTCTCTCGCCTTTGAATTATTCTTAACAAGCCGTGAAGATGTGCTGGGCATTATTGGCTTAGGAGGGTCTGGCAATACCGCATTAATTACGCCAGCCATGCAAGCCCTACCGATTGGTATTCCGAAATTGATGGTCTCAACAATGGCCTCCGGAGATGTCTCCGGCTATATCGGCGCCAGCGATATCGCCATCATGAACTCCGTCACTGATATTTCAGGCTTAAACCGAATTTCCCGCAAAGTATTAAAAAGTGCAGCGAATCAGATTGCCGGCGCTGTGGTGTTCTCTCAGGACGACAGCGAAGCCGTTACGGATAAACCCGCGATTGGCCTCACTATGTTCGGCGTCACTACGCCCTGCGTACAGCAATTAACACAAAAATTAGAAAACGATTATGACTGTCTGGTTTTCCATGCCACCGGTAGCGGGGGTAAGGCCATGGAAAAACTGGCAGATAACCATTTATTACACAGCGTACTCGATATCAGTACCACCGAAGTATGCGACTACTTATTTGGCGGCGTTCTGGCCTGTAGTGATGACCGCTTCGGCGCGATCGCCCGCTCTAAAATCCCGTATATAGGTTCTTGCGGGGCACTTGATATGGTTAATTTTGGGTCCCGACCTTCGGTACCCGAGCACTATCGGGGTCGTCGGCTTTATCAGCACAACCCACAAGTAACATTGATGCGCACAACACCAGAGGAAAACGGCAAGATGGGGACGTGGATTGCCGAGCGTTTAAATCGATGTGAGGGAGAAGTCAGATTTGCTATCCCCATGGGCGGTTTTTCAGCCCTGGACAACATTGGTGGGGATTTCTGGGATCCAGAAGCAGATCAGGCTTTTCTCGATGCGTTTAAGGCAACATTTATCGAAACGCTGCACCGTAAACTGATCGTCAGCCCACATCACATCAATTCTGCCGAATTTAATCAGCTACTTATAAATTTACACAAAGAATTAATTCACTAAATACGGAATTAAAGCCATGAAACATACGCGTGAAGGATTATTGCAAAAATTTCATCAGATGATTGCCCGGGGGGAACCCATCATCGGCGGCGGAGCGGGCACAGGTTTGTCGGCAAAATGCGAAGAAGCCGGCGGTATCGATCTGATTGTTATCTATAACTCAGGCCGTTACCGCATGGCGGGTCGTGGTTCATTAGCTGGATTGTTGGCCTACGGCAACGCCAATGAAATTGTTATGGATATGGCAAAAGAAGTGCTGCCAGTCACCCAAAAAACGCCGGTCCTGGCGGGAGTGAATGGGACTGACCCCTTCTGTCAGTTTGATAAGTTTCTGGATGATGTTAAAGCGATTGGCTTTGCTGGCGTTCAGAACTTCCCAACCGTGGGGTTGATTGACGGGAATTTCCGGGCCAACCTCGAAGAGACCGGGATGGGGTATGCGTTAGAAGTGGATATGATTCGTCTGGCGCATGAAAAAGGCCTTTTCACAACACCGTATGTCTTTAGCCGCGAAGATGCGATTGCGATGACCGAAGCCGGTGCGGATATTATTGTGCCGCATATGGGATTAACCACCGGCGGGAATATCGGCGCGGAAACTGCTCTCACCCTGAAAGACTGCGTGCCATTAATTAATGACTGGGCAAAAGCGGCAAAAGCAGTGCGTCCGGATGTCATCATCCTGTGTCACGGTGGCCCCATTGCGACGCCGGAAGATGCGAAATTCATTTTAGAGAACTGCCCGGAATGTAACGGTTTCTATGGCGCAAGCTCTATGGAGCGTCTGCCGACTGAAATAGCATTAACTGAGACCACAAGGCAATTTAAAGCAATAAGAAACTGATCAGGAGTACGCGTAGCCTGAAAATCGATCCACCTTTTACCGGGGTTTGTATATGCACCCCGGTTTTTTATTACCTGTTACTTTCCGCTGTCACGCATCACGCTAAATTCAGCTGACCACGTTTTTGCCGCACCAGCGCCAACAGCGCAACGATCCCCACCAGCGACAACGCGCTCGCCAGAATAAAGGCCGAGTGATAACCGCCGCCGTACTGAATCAACAGCCCGGTAACAGCCGGAGACATAATCCCCGCCAGGTTCGCCAGCAGATGCACAAACCCGCCCGTTGTACCGATACGGTCAGCCGGAACGATATCCTGCAATAACGACCAGCATGCCTGCGGCGTCATGTAGGCAAAAATCGTCGCCAGCGTAATGCAGGAAACGGCACCGGTCAGGCTTTGCGTATAGGCAGTCGCCAGTACGCTCACCCCGGCAATTGCCAGACCGACAAAAATCACCAGTTTGCGCGATAACAGGAAATTGCCCGTTTTACGGTACAGCACGTCACAGACCGAGCCACCGCCCATAAAGCCGACGGTCGCCCCCAGCCACGGCAGAATACCGATAATACTCATGCTCTTAATATCCAGATGCTGGAAATCCGTCAAATAGCTCGGCAGCCAGGAAAGGAAAAAGAACTGGATATAGTTGAAGCAGAAAAACGCCGCGGCCACCCCGAGTACAGAAGGAGAAAGGATGTAGTGCCAGAACGTATGCTGTGATTGCGATGCCGCGTCGTCATTCTGCTGACTCGCAGGCCGTTCAGCACTGATATACCGCGCCTCTTCTTTGCTGACACTCGGGTGCTGTTCAGGTTTATCACGAAACAACAGCGACCAGGCGGCAACCCAGATAAGACCTAACAGGGCGATGACGATAAACGCGATGCGCCAGCCACAAGCCAGCCCGACCAGGCCGACAACCGGTGCGGCAATCGCCGCCCCTAGTGGCTGCCCTGCATTGGTAAAACCAACCGCACGGCCAATCTCTTTTTTCGGAAACCAGTTGGCGATCGATTTATTGGTGGTGGTCCCCATCGGTCCTTCACCAATACCAAACAGCACGCGCACCACCACCAGTTGCCAGAATCCGGTCACCAATGCCGTCGCACCGCAGAAGACGGACCAGATTGTCGCCGCCCATGCATATACTTTACGCGGGCCAAACTTATCCGCCCCCCAGCCACCGATAAAGCAGAACGCACAGTAACCGACGAAGAAGAAGCTAAATAAAAAACCCAGTTGCGCATCGTTAATATGCAGGTCACTCTTCACCAGCGGTGCCATAACCGACAGCGCAGCACGATCCATATAGTTGAGCATCCCGGCGCAAAAGAGCAGCAGCGCGACGATCAAACGATAGCGATTTTTAAGCATGACGTTCTCCTTTTGCGGATGAGCAAATGGCGCTGGCAAGCAGGTGCGCGGCAATAACGGATTCATCCGGCTCAAACCCTAAACCGGGTTTATCGGACAAGGTCATTTCCGGGTGGTAGTTGAGGAAATCATGTAACGGCGGCATCCACTGGATATACGGCACCTCGAGGAGGATATTGTCCGGCAGCATCGCCACCAGATGCGCGGTTGCCAGCATACCTGCGCCGTAATAAAAGCAGTGCGGAACCACTTTGACACCGTGCGTCTGCGCCAGCTCAATCACGCGCAGCATGGCGGTAATGCCCCCTACTTTGCTGACGCTTGGCTGGAGAATATCCACCGCGCGCTGCAGGATGAGGTTAATAAAATCCCCGTCTCCGGCGGCATTTTCCCCGGCGGAAAGCGGCACGCCTGCCTCGCGGACTTTCGCCAGCCCGCAAACATCTTCCGGTGGCCATACGGGCTCTTCGAGCCATTGCAGGTTCAGCGGTTTCAGGCGCTGCGCATGGGCAAACGCCTCTTGTGGCGTCCAGGGGCAGTTCACATCCACCATCAATTCACCGCGATCGCCGAGGACGTCACGCGCGGCAGCGATGGCTTCCCACGTCGTTTCATGCAACTTGATCTCGCGATAGCCGAGTTCAAACACCTCCCGCACTTTGCTCGCTACGGCCTGCGGGTCGTTGTCATAGCTGACCAGGCTAGGGTATAGACCGATACGGTTACGGCTCGCACCTAGCATTTTCCACAGCGGTAGCTGCTGCTGTTTACCCAGCAAATCCCACAGGGCGATATCCACCGCGGAGAGCGCGTAGCGCACGGGGCCAGTACGCCCGAAGCCATGGAGCGCGACTTCCGCCTCCTGCATGATATTTGCGATATCGTCAGTTGTGCTGAATGTCCGACCAACATAGAAGGGGGCGACGAGATTTTCCAGTGCTGAAAAGGTCACAGGATTACTGAGATGGCCGAAGGCTTCCCCCCAACCATATAATCCATTGTCGGCATGGACCTTAATTAACAGGGTTTCCATCTTACTCAACAGGGGCGACGCGGCATTATAATCCTGCTGCGCGTTTTCTTTTTTTTGCCTTCCCGATTCAAACGGGATAGCTATTCTTATCACTTCTATTTTTTGTATTTTCATTGCATTGGCATCAGATAATTGGAATGGCAATTTTATTATTGCGCATGCCTCAGGCCTGTGTTTTGTGCATCAATACATATATAGAGCGAGCAAACAGCGTTTATTTGTGACAGTGAACAGGCGAATGCAGAACCAATCACATTTCAGATAGATTATGCCAACATTAAATTATTTATTATTGCTAACGTGATCGGCATCACGGCCAGTAATAAAATGAAATATATAAAAATATAATGAAACACTCAATCCACTAAACACCCTTCGTCATAAACGAAGAAAAAGACAAATAAGCATTTAGTAGCGATTAATATCACGAAGTCTATTGTTATCAGGATATGAGACGACGCCACTTTAACATAGTAATACCCAATGGTAATTACATGGGCTTATTCAAATTGAACGGTATGATGGGATGACATTAAAGATTTAAGGGATATCGTAGCTCAGATATCCCTGCTTTTTCGCCTGTCAGGAAGCGGGTGGCGTCAGAGACTGAATCTCCTTACTGTTAACCCAGCCGCGTATCATTTTCCCTGCTCCACTAACAAACTCAATTTGCATCCAGCCTGCCTGGGTCTGTAAAACACCCACAACATCGCCCTTGACGATCCATGCTTTACGCCGGGTACCGACATCGGCAGTTGAACTCAGATAAACACGTTCAGCATTCGCCTGTGCCAGAGCTTGCCAGTGTGTCTCTTGTGTTGTTTCCAGTTCAAGGCCCGTATTAATTTCAGGCATTAACACATTAATGCACCCGGCATGCATTTGACCGCCAGGAATCGTCAGTTTTACACCGTCCGTGCTGGCGCTAATTTGACCTGGCAATACCGATGAGGACCATGAGGTAATCGCATTTGTTTTCTGTGCTGAAACCAGCCCTGATAAAGAAAATGAACAGGTGCGTTTCACGCCATCCGTAGCCGATTCGGCATAATAGCCGGTAAGATGACCCGCAGGAGATATAGCTAATATTAAACCTTCATACACTCCCGAATGGAGGTTGCTGGCATGAGAAGAAAAGGCTGCCATCAATAGCGAAAAGGCTAAGGTTGCGCGCATTAGTCGATTTTTTATCACGGTTTCTTCCCATGGCTTTCATATGTTCTGCGGATTTTAACATCGTAATCGCCGAAATCACTTCCGTTATAGTTGAATGCCATATTATAAAAATCTTTATTCACCATTGCAGATAACAAGGAACTATTCTTATTACACAAATATAGAAAGGCGTTTAACTATTTACCTGCATTTGATTTCATATCTTTCAAAAAAGAATCGAGATATTTATTACCACATGACTCGTAATTAAATCCCTTAATCTGAAACATTCCCCAGGAACAAGCATTTATGGCAGCATCTGCATCCAGCGAATAAGCTTTTGCAAGCGTATCCCATGCAGGAGCCTGATCCTTGTTGTTTTTTTGTCATTCTGCGCCTGCTTTTTTATGTCTTTATACGACAAAAAAGGATGTGCTTAATCGTACTCTTCTGGTTCAATAACTTCATCAGGATGTTGAAACCGTAAATGTATAGACTGGAACTGGCTTATCGTTCTGATTAATGCACGAGAGATGATACCGTCCTACGGTATTTCATACTGAATAACGGGCTTGATTATATTAATAAGGTATTGAACGATCATTACGTCACGCTGAAAATTCCCAGCCTTCCCAGGTATTCCAACTGCACTTTTCATTAATGGTTGCAAACGGCTACGAGCATTACCCATGTCTGAACAGTCCAGAAGTAGGAAATTATTGCCACCCGGAACTACCGAGGCGCTAGATATCCAAAACTTACCAGCAGACGGCAAAACACGTCATACTGCAGAGACATTCAAGGCGTAATGGAAATGGAGTAAAACTGAAAATGCAAGATTATGGAGCGGGTGAAGGGAATCGAACCCTCGTATAGAGCTTGGGAAGCTCTCGTTCTACCATTGAACTACACCCGCCTTGCGGTGTGACAGGCATTATAAACCTTAAACACCGACTGGCAAGACGCTAAACGACTAACTGACCATAAATTAAACGCTTAGCGCTCATCTTAACACTTCGGTGGGCTGCCCTGCGGTGGCAGATAGCGCAGTGGGTCGATGGCCGTCGCCTTATAGCGTATCTGGAAGTGCAACTGCACCCCATCGGCATCACTGCTGCCCATCGTGGCAATTTTTTGCCCAATCTTCACGCTCTGCCCGTTGTTAACGAGGATAGTGTCGTTGTGCGCATAGGCTGTGATGTACTCATCACTGTGCTTAATCATGATCAGATTGCCATAACCGCGCAGTTGGTTCCCGGCATAGACCACCTTCCCTGCTCCGGCGGCGTAAACCGCCTGCCCGCGAGAGCCAGCAATATCAATCCCTTTGTTACCGCCTTCGGATGTGGAATAGGGGCTGATCACCTTGCCAGAGGTCGGCCAGCGCCAGCAGCGCTGCCCAACGGGCGGCCAGGAAGAGAGCGGTACAGCCGATGAAGGCACAACCTTAGCCGTTTGAGTGCCGCCTTTTGTAGAAGACGATTTCGCCGTACCGTTCAGTTTCAGACGTTGACCAACTTCAATGGTGTACGGCGGGGAAATCCCGTTAAGCCGGGCAAGGTCATTCACGCTGGTGCCGGTCTGGCGCGAAATTTTATATAGCGTATCCCCACGTTTTACCGTGTAAACATTGCCGCTATCAGACGATTTACTGCCAGCACACCCCGCCAGCAATATCGCCACGGCCAGGCAAAGGGCAATGTGGAATGGGTTTCTTGTCAGGCTTCCTGCACGCAAAACAGATCCTCTGAAAAAATGAATGACCCCTTATTCTAGGCAGCCAACGCCGGGATGCCAACCACTTACCGCTTACTGTCGATAAAGGGGTAGCCGTGAGCAATTATCTCCATGATTTCAGGTAGCCAGTTCATGGCCGGGATTTTCACCAGCGCCGGATAAAAGACCTGCGGCGAGGGAAAAACATCCACCACGTGGCAGTTTGCGAGCTTCGACGCGTCCACTTCTGAGGAGGGCAGTAAAGTCGCCGCCGCCAGCCCGGACTCCAGCCATTCCAGAATGACTCCCGGCTGGGTGATATGCATGATGACCTTCGGATTACCCCCGGCTTTGCGGAACAAATCAATCAGCATTTCATAGGTGCCGGAATCTTTCGCCCGGTGCAGAAGCACCAACGGGAATGCCTCCAGCGCCTGATAATCAAAGGGACTTTGCGGTACCAACGGCAGACATTTTTTACTGATCACCGCCACCAGCCTGACCGGGTCGAAGGAGACAAAATCGAACCCTTCACTGCGGTACGGGCGCTGAATCAGCGCCAGATCGATAGTCCCCTCATTTAGCATCGTCTCTAAATGACTGGAATCGGTGACAGAGATATTTATTTCAGCCTGCGGATGACGCTTATATAACTCGAGAAGCAGAGGTTTAAAATAGGACTGAAAAAGATGAGTTAAACCGATTCTTAACTGAAATTTTTCTTTATTAGCAATCGCCACAGTTTCACGGGCGGTATCTTCTACCTGACGTAATATTTCACAAGCTTTACGATAAAGAAAATAACCCGCATCAGTGGGTTCAATGCGATTTCCCTGGCGTGTAAACAATGGCACATTAAGTTCTTCTTCAAGTTCCTGTATGCGTTTGCTAAGCGGGGGTTGTGCCATATTCAGCACTTTTGCAGCCTGGCTTATGGAGCCTTGTTCCACCACACGACAAAAATAACGTAATCTTTTCAAATCCATACGCTTATACCCCGTAGTATTGAGGCGTTCAGTATCACACTTACCCAACCAAAGGAAAAGCACGTTAATTATTTCACTTTTGCTTTAAATATTTAACATCTGTGCAAAGAGTACTTTTTTGATATGGGGAGAATCAGGAAAACGGTATTTGTTTAAAAAGCACCTGGAAAATAAGGTAGGCACAGACCTTAATTATCTTTCCTGAGATGGAACAGGCTATGTCAAATTCAGAAAATAAACCTACCAGCGATGTTTACGATTTACGTTCAGCGCTCGAATTATTAAAAACCTTGCCCGGCGAATATGTGGAAACCGATACCGAAGTGGATCCACATGCCGAACTGTCCGGCGTCTATCGCTACGTTGGCGCAGGCGGTACCTGCCAGCGACCGACACGTAAAAACGGCCCGGTCATGATGTTCAACAAAGTGAAAGGCTTTCACGATATCAGTGTGGCAATTGGCCTTAATGGTTCACGCAAACGCGTCAGCCACTTTCTTAACTGCCCACCGGAAAAACTCGGCCACCTGCTGAAAGATTCCGTGCAGAATCCGATTCCGCCGGTACTGAGCAAAGACGATGCTGTTTGCCAGCAGGTTGTACACCTGGCAAGCCACCCCAATTTCGACCTGCGTAAATTACTGCCTGCACCGACCAACACCGAAGAGGATGCGGGTCCGTACATCACGATGGGGCTGTGCTATGCCTCCGATCCGGAAACCCGCGAATCCGACATCACCATTCACCGCCTGTGCGTACAGAGTCGTGATGAGCTGTCCATGTGGTTGACCCCGGGCCGCCATATCGATGCGTTCCGCATGAAAGCAGAAGCCGCAGGCCAACCGCTGCCCATCTCCATTAGCATCGGCGTGGATCCAGCTATCGAAATCGCTGCCTGCTTCGAGCCGCCGACCACCCCGTTAGGTTATGACGAGCTGAGCGTTGCCGGCGCGCTGCGCGGCCGTGCGGTAGATATGGTGCAGTGTAAAACCATTAACGAAAAAGCCATCGCTCATGCAGAAATCGTCATTGAAGGCGAACTGCTGCCAAACGTGCGTCTTCGTGAAGACCAGAACACCAATACCGGCAAAGCGATGCCGGAATTCCCGGGCTATACCGGCGAAGCCAAAAACGCGCTGCCGGTTATCAAAGTGAAAGCGGTCACCCATCGCTACAACCCGATCTGGCGCACTACCGTCGGGCCTGGCGAAGAACACGTCAACATGGCAGGTATCCCGACCGAAGCCAGCATCCTGGATATGGTCGGCCGTGCAATGCCGGGCAAATTACTCAACGTGTTTGCGCACTCCGCGGGCGGCGGCAAGCTGCTGGCCGTGATGCAGTTTAAGAAAGCGGCTGCGGTGGATGAAGGCCGTCAGCGCCAGGCTGCACTGCTCGCGTTCGCTGCGTTCCCTGAGCTGAAACACGTCATTCTGGTGGATGAAGATGTGGACATTTTCGACAGTGACGACGTGCTATGGGCGATGCAAACCCGCTACCAGGGCGATGTGGATACCATCACTATCCCTGGCGTTCGCTGCCACCCGCTCGATCCGTCGCAGATCCCGGAATACAGCCCGAACATTCTGCAGCAAGGGACATCCTGCAAAACGATCTTCGACTGCACGGTACCATTCCATCTGAAAAGCCACTTTGAGCGCTCGAAGTTCAAAGAGGTGGATGTGAAACGTTTCCTGCCAGACTTCGAATAAGGGGATAAGTGTGACCACATCACGACGCATCATTGTCGGCATCAGCGGTGCTTCTGGTTTTCAGTATGGCGTGAAGGCGCTGGAGCTTTTACGTGGGCAGGATCTCGAAGTCCATCTGGTCGTAACAAAAGGGGCGGAAAAAACCTGCGAGCTGGAAACGGATTATCGGCTGAATGAGGTAATGGCGCTGGCGGATGTGGTGCATCCGATCGGAAATCTTGGGGCTTCTATTTCCAGCGGGTCGTTTAAGACGCTGGGGATGTTAGTCGCCCCGTGTTCGATGCGATCTCTGGGCTCCATCGCACACTGTCTTACCGATAACCTGCTGACCCGGGCGGCCGATGTCGTGCTTAAAGAGCGCCGCCGCCTGGTGCTGCTGGCACGCGAAACGCCGCTGAACCTGGGGCACATTCGCAATATGCAGGCCGTTACGGAGATGGGCGGGATTATTTTCCCGCCGGTTCCGGCGCTCTATCAGCGCCCGCAAACGGCCGACGAAATCATTACGCATAGTGTCAGCCGCGCGCTGGATCTGTTCGATATTGATGTTAAAAACATCCCGCGCTGGGGCGAAGGGAACTTGCTTCATCGCGCTTAATTTCTCAGGAATTTCTATGTTAATTGGACCTTATGTTAATGGCGCGGCGGTCGTTATCGGCGGCCTGCTTGGCTCCGTTGTTGGCAGCCGTATTCCGGATCGCGTCAAAACTGCGCTGCCGCTGACCTTTGGTTTGTGCTCGATTGGCCTGGGCATCAATCTGGTTATCAAAGTGAAGTTTATGCCCGCTGTCGTACTGGCCATGGTACTGGGTGCGGTCATCGGGGAAGTCTTCTTCCTGGAAAAACAGATTGGCAAAGCCGCCGGTACCACGCGCGGTTTGATCAACCGTGTTTTCCCGCCGGTACAGGGGCTGACGCATGACGAATTCACGGAAAAATTCGTCGCCATTCTGGTGCTGTTTTGCGCCAGCGGCACCGGGATCTTCGGGGCAATGCATGAAGGGATGACCGGCGATCCGTCGATTCTGTATATCAAAACAGTACTGGATCTGTTCACCGCCGCGATTTTTGCCACCATGCTCGGTTTCTCGGTCATGACCATCGGTATTCCGCTGATCATTGTGCAGGTCGCGCTGGCAACGATTGCCGTTTATATCCTGCACATGATCACACCCAATATGATGGCGGATTTCTCCTGCGCGGGCGGGCTGGTTATGGTGGCAACGGGGTTGCGTATCTGCAACATAAAACCGTTTCCGGTCGCTAATATGCTGCCCGGCCTTTTGCTGGTAATGCCCTTTTCCGCCCTCTGGGCCAAACTGTTTGCCTGAGAACGGGTATAATGTTTAACCGTTGGCGCGACGCCACCGATCCGGCTATGGAGTTGCGCCATAGCCACCCTGGCGTCGCGTCATACGGTTTTATATCGCTCCGGAGAAATCATAAGCATGCAAGAACATGTCATTTTGCTGGATGAGCACGGCTCACCCATCGGCATGGAAGAAAAGTATACCGCTCATCACCATAACACCCCGCTCCATCTCGCCTTCTCTTCCTGGCTTTTCAATTCACATGGTGAATGTCTGGTCACACGCCGGGCGATGGGCAAAAAGGCCTGGCCGGGTGTCTGGACTAACTCCGTTTGCGGACATCCGCAAGAGGGGGAAACGCTTGAACAGGCGATGGTTCGCCGCTGCCGCTATGAAGTTGGGGTCGATATTATCGACATTACGCCTATTGCGCCGGGTTTCCGCTATCGCGAAACCGACCCGTCCGGGATTGTCGAAAACGAAATTTGCCCCGTCTTTGCTGCACAAATCGTTACGCCACTGGATATCAACACCGAGGAAGTCATGGAATATCAGTGGGTTAAAATCGATGTTCTCTTCCTCTCTCTGGTTGCAACTCCCTGGGCATTTAGTCCGTGGATGGTGCTGGAAGCCGAGAACGCCAACGAACAACTCAGACAATTTGCCGCCAGCGTCAGGCAATAAAAAAGCCCTGTGTTTGCACGCCAGGGCTTTTTCACGTCTTAACGACTTATTTTACCGGACGCATCGCCGGGAACAGAATCACGTCACGGATGGTGTGGCTGTTGGTAAACAGCATAACCATACGGTCGATACCAATGCCCAGGCCCGCAGTCGGCGGCAGACCATGTTCCAGCGCGGTCACATAGTCTTCGTCATAGAACATCGCTTCGTCATCGCCCGCATCTTTCGCATTAACCTGATCCTGGAAGCGTTGCGCCTGATCTTCGGCATCGTTCAGTTCGCTAAAGCCGTTACCGATTTCACGACCACCAATAAAGAACTCAAAGCGGTCGGTGATATCCGGATTCACGTCATTACGACGCGCCAGCGGAGAAACCTCTGCCGGGTACTCGGTGATGAAAGTCGGCTGAATCAGGTGTGCTTCGGCCACTTCTTCGAAGATCTCGGTTACGATGCGACCCAGGCCCCAGCTCTTCTCAACTTTGATGCCGATGCTTTCTGCAATGGCTTTTGCTGAGTCGAAGTTATCCAGATCTGCCATGTTGGTTTCCGGACGGTATTTCTGAATCGCTTCGCGCATGGTCAGTTTTTCGAACGGCTTACCGAAGTCGAACACTTCGTCACCGTAAGGGACTTCGGTTTTACCCAGAATGTCCTGCGCCAGGGTACGGAACAGAGATTCGGTCAGCTCGATCAGATCTTTGTAATCCGCATACGCCATATAGAGTTCCATCATGGTGAACTCTGGGTTATGACGAACGGAGATCCCTTCGTTACGGAAATTACGGTTAATTTCGAACACGCGATCGAAACCGCCGACCACCAGACGTTTCAGGTACAGTTCCGGCGCAATACGCAGGTACATGTCGAGGTCCAGGGCGTTGTGATGGGTGATGAACGGACGCGCAGATGCGCCGCCAGGGATCACCTGCATCATCGGGGTTTCCACTTCCATAAAGTCGCGGCTCACCATGAACTGGCGAATGCCGGCCATGATTTTGGAACGCACTTTGAACGTGTTGCGGGAATCTTCGTTAGAGATCAGATCCAGATAACGCTGACGATAGCGGGCTTCCTGATCCTGCAGGCCGTGGAATTTGTCCGGCAGCGGGCGCAGGGCTTTGGTCAGCAGGCGCAGTTCAGTACAGTGAATGGACAGCTCGCCGGTTTTGGTTTTGAACAGCTTGCCTTTTGCGCCCAGGATATCGCCCAGGTCCCATTTTTTAAACTGCTCGTTGTAAACACCCTCCGGCAGATCGTCACGGGCAACGTATAGCTGAATACGACCACCCACATCCTGCAGGGTGACGAAAGACGCTTTACCCATGATGCGACGGGTCATCATACGACCAGCGACGGCCACTTCAATGTTCAGCGCTTCCAGCTCTTCGTTTTCTTTTGCATCGAAGTCAGCGTGCAGAAGGTCTGAGGTGTGGTCGCGACGAAAATCGTTCGGGAACGGCACGCCTTGTTCACGCAGCAATGCCAGCTTTTCGCGGCGAGTTTTCAGTTCATTATTAAGATCGACTGCCGCGTCAGCGCCCTGTGCTTGTTGTTCAGACATGTTGGTTCCTCATAACCCTGCTTTCAAACTTGCTTCGATAAATTGATCCAGGCTGCCATCCAGCACTGCCTGCGTGTTACGGGTTTCAACCCCAGTGCGCAGGTCTTTAATGCGAGAATCATCAAGGACATACGAACGGATCTGGCTACCCCAGCCGATGTCAGACTTATTGTCTTCCATCGCCTGCTTCTCAGCGTTCTTCTTCTGCATTTCCAGTTCATAAAGCTTCGCTTTCATCTGCTTCATGGCCTGGTCTTTGTTCTTGTGCTGTGAACGGTCATTCTGGCACTGCGTTACCGTGTTGGTTGGAATGTGGGTAATACGTACCGCAGATTCCGTACGGTTAACGTGCTGACCACCCGCGCCCGATGCGCGATAAACGTCGATGCGCAGATCCGCCGGGTTGATTTCGATATCAATATCGTCATCCACTTCCGGGTAAACGAACGCCGAACTGAATGACGTGTGGCGACGGCCGCCGGAATCGAACGGGCTCTTACGTACCAGGCGATGAACGCCTGTTTCGGTACGCAGCCAGCCATAGGCGTAATCGCCGGAAATTTTGATGGTAACGGATTTGATACCCGCCACTTCACCTTCGGACTCTTCGATGATTTCCGTCTTAAAGCCGCGCGCTTCTGCCCAACGCAGATACATGCGCTCCAGCATACTCGCCCAGTCCTGCGCCTCGGTGCCGCCGGAACCGGCCTGAATATCGAGGTAGCAGTCGGCGTTGTCATATTCACCAGAGAACATACGGCGGAATTCAAGCTGTGCCAGCTTCTCTTCCAGCGCATCGAGTTCAGCGACAGCTTCGTTGAAGGTTTCTTCGTCATCGGCTTCGACAGCCAGCTCCAGCAGACCGGAAACATCTTCCAGCCCCTGACTCATTTGGTCGAGCGTTTCAACAATGGCTTCGAGGGAGGAACGTTCTTTACCCAGCGCCTGTGCGCGTTCAGGTTCGTTCCAGACATCCGGCTGTTCCAGCTCGGCGTTTACTTCTTCCAGACGCTCTTTCTTGGCGTCATAGTCAAAGATACCCCCTAAGAACGTCGGAGCGCTCCGTGAGGTCCTGAATGCGATTTTTTACCGGGTTAATTTCAAACATGGTCTGATTTCTTTAGATGGACTTGTCAAAATGCGGTCATAAGGGCGGAATTTTACCGGATTTCAGCCCTTATTAGTAGAGAATACTGGCGTTAAATTGGCCACAGGTGATCAATGATTAATTGCACGCTGCGATTGCCGCGATACTCATTCACATCCAGTTTATAAGCGATATTGACGACGCGCACACCGTTATCGGGCCAGCAGGTGGTGTCGACATTAAAGGCGATACCATCAAGCAGCGGGCCGCCGCCGATCGGTTCGACCATCACTTTGAGATGGCGCTCCCCCACCAGCCGTTGTTGCAAAAGGCGAAATTCGCCATCAAACAACGGTTCCGGGAACATCTGCCCCCAGGGTCCGGCATCGCGCAACATTTCGGCTGTATCAAGGGTCATTTCATCCGCTTTTAACAGGCCGTCAGAAACGATTTCACCCTGCAACAGTGCCGGATCCAGCCACTCGGTGACCAGTTCGCCAAAGTAGCGCTGGAATTCCTCGAAACGCGCCTCCTCCAGCGACAACCCCGCCGCCATCGCATGTCCACCGAACTTGATCATCAACCCAGGGTAGAGCGTATCCAGACGCTCCAGCGCATCGCGCATGTGAAGGCCCTGGATTGAACGTCCTGAGCCTTTTAGCGTGCCATCCCCGGCTGGCGCAAAAGCAATAACCGGACGGTGGAAGCGCTCTTTAATACGCGACGCCAGAATACCGACCACCCCCTGATGCCATTCAGGATGGTACATAGCGAGGCCGCCCGGCAGCGTATCCCGACTGCGTTCCAGTTTTTCGCACAGCGTCAACGCTTCTGCCTGCATGCCCTGCTCAATCTCTTTGCGTGTCTGGTTTAGCGCATCAAGTTCGCTGGCCAGCACACGTGCTTCGCCGAGATTGTCACTAAGCAACAGCGCCACGCCAACTGACATATCATCAAGACGGCCGGCGGCGTTCAGACGTGGGCCAAGTGCGAAGCCCAGGTCGCTGGCCGCCAGTTTTTGTGCGTCACGGTTAGCGACTTCGAGTAGCGCTTTGATGCCAGGACGGCATTTCCCGGCACGAATGCGACTTAAGCCCTGCCAGGTGAGAATGCGATTGTTGGCATCCAGCGGCACGACATCCGCAACGGTGCCTAAGGCCACTAAATCGAGCAGTTCCGCCAGGTTAGGGATCGCCAGCCCACGCTCATCAAACCAGCCTTTGTCGCGTAAAAAAGTTCGCAGCGCCAGCATCAGATAAAAAGCCACACCTACACCCGCCAGCGACTTCGACGGAAAATCGCATTCGCGCAGGTTCGGGTTAATGATGGCTTCGGCATTAGGCAACGTTTCGCCGGGAAGATGGTGGTCGGTTACCACCACCGGAATACCCAGCGCATGGGCCCGTTCAACCCCGGCATGTGACGAAATACCGTTATCGACGGTCAGGATCAGTTGCGCACCGCGTGCGTGCGCCTGATCGACGACCTCAGGGCTTAGCCCGTAGCCGTCTTCAAAACGGTTCGGCACCAGATAGGCGATGTTATTGCCGCCCAGTGCGCGTAAGGCCAGTACGCTCAGCGCAGTACTGGTTGCGCCATCGGCGTCAAAATCACCGACAACCACAATACGCAACCCCTCGCGCAAGGCGTTATAGAGAATCTCTACCGCTTTATCAATGCCATGCAGCCGCTGCCAGGGCAGCATGCCTTTCACCCCGCGCTCCAGATCCGCAGCGCTACAAACACCACGGCTGGCATAGAGGCGACGCAGAAGTGGAGGAAGTTCGGCAGGTAAATCCGCCGCGTCGTTTGCCTCGCGGCGGCGAAGTCGAATTTCGGCTTTCACGTGAATTACTTACCGCCAGTCTGTTTTTGATGTTGGTCGAGGAAAGCTTTCATCTCTTTCGGCCCCTGATAGCCCGGAACAACATAACCATCGTTCAACACAATGGCTGGCGTCCCGTTCACGCCAAACTGCACGCCAAGCGCATAGTGATCGGCGATATCAAGATCGCAACTGGCCGGCTTAACACCCTTTCCGCCCATCGCGTCGTCAAAAGCTTTGTTACGGTCTTTTGCGCACCAAATGGCTTTCATATCCTGCTCGGCCTGACTCTGCAGCCCCTGACGGGGGAAAGCCAGGTAACGCACGGTGATCCCCAACGCGTTGTAGTCAGCCATCTCTTCATGCAGTTTGTGGCAGTAGCCGCAGGTGATATCCGTGAACACGGTAATCACATGCTTTTCCTGTGGCGCTTTATAGACGATCATCTCTTTTTCCAGGGCGTTGAGATGCGCCATCAGTAACTGATTGGTGACGTTCAACGGCTGGGCACCGCTCACATCGTACATGGGTCCCTGAATGATGTGTTTGCCGTCATCGGTGACATACAGCACGCCACTATTGGTCAGCACAGTTTTCATTCCGGCAACGGGCGCAGGCTGAATATCGGAACTCTGTACACCCAGTTTCGCCAGCGATTGCTTGATAGCGGCATCATCCGCACGCGCGGTGCCGGTCAGCGCCGCCGCCAGCAGGGTGAACATGATAAAACCTTTTTTCATAACATATCCTTTAAAAAGCAACGATCACGCCCGCGGGTGATGTTGCTGGTGAAGCTGTCGCAGCCGCTCCGTCGCGACATGCGTGTAAATCTGGGTCGTGGAGAGATCGCTGTGGCCAAGCAACATCTGAACCACACGTAAGTCTGCACCGTGATTCAGTAAATGGGTAGCAAACGCATGACGCAAAACGTGCGGCGAGAGTTTTTCACTGTCGATGCCGGCCAACTGCGCGTAATGCTTGATACGATGCCAGAACGTTTGCCGTGTCATCTGCTGAGCGCGCTGGCTCGGAAAAAGCACATCAATCGAAACGCCATTCAACAGCCAGGGGCGCCCATGTTCCAGATAGTTTTCTACCCAGTACACCGCTTCTTCCCCCAGCGGAACCAGACGCTCTTTATTTCCTTTACCGATGACACGGACAACCCCCTGACGCAAGCTTATGTCACTCATCGTCAGCCCTACCAGTTCTGAGACGCGAAGGCCGGTAGCATAAAGTACTTCCAGCATCGCTTTATCGCGCAACTCCAGCGGCTGGTCAATGCCCGGCGATGCTAATAGCCGTTCAACCTGCGCTTCACTGAGATCTTTCGGAAGACGCTGCGGCAGTTTTGGCGAAGCGAGTAATGCGCTGGGATCGTCCTGACGAAACTTCTCCCGATAGAGATGCTGAAAGAAACGGCGTATGGCGCTAAGCAATCGCGCTGAACTCGTTGCCTTGTAGCCACCGTCCATTCTTTGCGCCAGAAGGTTTTGCAAATCATCCGCCTGCGCGCTTTCCAGCGACAGCCCTTGATGATGTAGCCATTCCACAAGGCCCTGCAAATCACGGCGGTACGCACTAAGGGTATTTTCCGCCAGATTTCGCTCAAGCCAGAGGGCATCAAGAAATTGTTCGATACGTGCGAAATCTTGTTCCACCTGTGCTCCCCCTTGCTTCGAATCTTTGCATTATGCCTGATTGCGGTGTCATTCTGGTACACTGCACGCAAAGACACATCCGGAATTGAGACGTTTACGTTATGAACATCGGCCTGTTTTATGGTTCCAGTACCTGCTACACCGAAATGGCGGCAGAAAAAATCCGCGATATCATCGGCCCGGAACTGGTGACGTTACACAACCTGAAAGACGACGCCCCCGCCTTAATGGAGCAGTACGACGCTCTGATTCTTGGCATTCCCACCTGGGACTTTGGCGAAT
Organism: Phytobacter ursingii; assembly: GCA_901456055.1. Taxonomy (GTDB): domain Bacteria; phylum Pseudomonadota; class Gammaproteobacteria; order Enterobacterales; family Enterobacteriaceae; genus Phytobacter; species Phytobacter ursingii. The sequence goes on along the minus strand of CABDWT010000004.1, from coordinate 976,553 downwards.
TGCAGGAAGACTGGGAAGCCATCTGGGATCAGCTCGACACACTCAATCTCGACGGAAAAATCGTCGCGCTGTACGGTATGGGTGACCAGCTCGGCTACGGCGAATGGTTCCTCGACGCGCTCGGTATGCTGCACGATAAGCTGGCACCGCGTGGCGTAAAATTCATTGGTTACTGGCCAACAGAAGGCTACGAATTCACAACCACCAAACCGCTCATTGCCGATGGACAGTTGTTTGTGGGCCTCGCACTGGATGAAACCAACCAATATGACCTGAGCGATGAACGTATCCAGAACTGGTGCGAACAGATTCTGGTAGAAATGGCCGGACAGTTCGCCTGAGCTTAATGCTGGCGCTGCGCCGATTGTTGCGAAATCAGTCGGCGCAAATCACGCCACTCTTGCGCGTCCATGCTATCTGCGGCCAGCCACAAGTGCTGGCGGCGGCTATCTTTTTCCCGACGTAAACGCAGGATCATGCCAATATTCAGCATCCACGGCGTTCCGACAATTTCCCATTCCACGCCTTGCCAGCGCAAACGCGCATCCATCAGCAGTTTGATCTCCCCCTGACAGGCATTAATGCGGCGCTGGCTTCGGACGCTGTCGAACACCACCAGTGACAAAAGCAGTAGCCAAAGCGGCGTATAGCTCAACGGCCAGGGCAGCAGCAACACGAAAGCCGCCATCAAGCCATGGAGTAATAGTGAGAGCCATTGTGAGCGCCATGAGACGCGTATATCAGATTGCCACAGGACCACGTTCCCGATTCCGTGTCTGAATTAACTGGAGCATTCGCTGCAACGCCTCATCCTGGGGCTTGCCATGATTCATCAGCCAGTTAAATAAATCCGGATCATCGCTCTGCAGGAGACGCACAAACACGCGTTTGTCATCATCACTCAGCGAATCATATTCATGTTCAAAGAAAGGCATGATGGAAATATCCAGCTCACGCATTCCACGTCGACATGCCCAATGAATACGGGCTTTGTTGTTAATATCCATGTTCTGAAACCTGCATAGCCACGATGGGTTGCCATTGTAACGTGTTTTTAATCATCCATCGGCGGAATATTTATCTTTACGAGGAGACTTCCAGAATAAATCCCATGTATTGCAACCATTACGGCCATTTTGCGCGACTTTTCCCATACTCTTTATAAGGCACAAATCGCCTGTTTTTATCGCTTGCATTGGGCAACGGCTCTTTTACCATTAGGTGATAATACGCATCAGGCTAATCAGGACAATACTATGGCTTTTACTTCGTTTCCTCCGCGCCAGCCGACCGCATCAGCGCGCCTGCCGCTGACGCTTATGACTCTCGATGACTGGTCGCTGGCAACTATCAAAGGCGCAGACAGTGAGAAATACCTGCAAGGCCAGGTGACTGCCGATGTGGCGAAACTGACTGACGACCAGCATCTGCTGGCTGCGCACTGCGATGCGAAAGGCAAAATGTGGAGCAACCTGCGTCTATTCCGTACCACTGAGGGTTTTAGCTGGATTTTACGCCGTAGCGTTGCAGACTCGCAGCTTAAAGAATTGAAAAAATACGCGGTGTTCTCCAAAGTCACTATCGAAGCAGACAATGAGCATGTTCTGCTGGGTATTGCCGGGTTCCAGGCTCGCGCCGCGCTTGCCAATCTGTTTTCGGCCCTGCCGGATGCAGACAGACAGCTTGTGCATGATGGTGAAACCACACTTCTCTGGTTTGCCCATCCGGCGGAACGTTTTTTACTGGTAACCGATGCCGCCACCGCAGAAAAAGTGACAGAAGCCCTGCGTGGCGAAGCGCAACTGAACAACAGCCAGCAGTGGCTGGCGCTCAATATCGAAGCGGGCCTCCCTGTCATTGACACCGTCAACAGCGCGCAATTTATTCCCCAGGCTACAAATATTCAGGCTTTGGGCGGTATCAGCTTCAAGAAAGGATGCTACACCGGCCAGGAGATGGTCGCCCGTGCGAAATTCCGTGGTGCGAACAAACGGGCATTGTGGTATCTGGCGGGGAAAGCCAGCCGGGTGCCGGAAGCGGGTGAAGATCTGGAACTGAAGATGGGTGAAAACTGGCGTCGTACTGGTACGGTATTGGCTGCCGTACAGCTGGATGATGGACGCCTTTTAGTACAAGCCGTCATGAACAACGATATGGAAGCCGACAGCGTGTTCCGCGTGCGTGACGATGTAAACACACTGAGCATCGAGCCGTTGCCGTATTCCCTGGAAGATTGATGCCGTATCGCCCGGTGGCGCTGCGCTTACCGGGCCTACCGATCGTGTAGGTCGGGTAAGGCGAAGCTGCCACCCGGCAACAAACTACACCTGCCCCACATACAAATAAATCGCCAGAAAGTGGCACATACTGCCGCCCAGCACAAAGCCGTGCCAGATAGCGTGGTTATAAGGAATACGCTTGCAGACGTAAAATATCACGCCCAGCGAGTAAACCACGCCACCTGCGGCCAGTAACGTCACCCCGCCAACCGACAGTTTGATCGCCAGTTGATAAACCACAATCAGCGACAGCCAGCCCATGATCAGATAGGTCACCAGCGACAGGACTTTGAAACGGTGGGCAATGGTCAACTTGAAAAGGATGCCCAGCAGGGCGAGGCCCCAGATAACAATCATCAATCCCCGGGCCAGCGGCGAATCCAGTCCCACCAGCAGAAAAGGCGTATAGGTTCCGGCAATCAGCAGATAGATCGCGCAATGGTCGAATTTCTTAAGCCACACTTTTGCTCGCTGATGCGGTATAGCGTGATAAAGCGTGGAGGCGAGAAACAGCAGAATCATGCTGCCGCCATAAAGACTGTAGCTGGTGATCGCCAGCGTGCTGGCATTCGTGTCAACGGCCTGCACCAGCAGAAGCACCAGTCCTACAATACCAAACACCAGCCCGATGCCATGACTGATGCTGTTGGCTATTTCCTCAGCCAGCGTGTATCCCTGTGCGATTAATGGTTTATCCACCATAGTTAACTCCGGGAGAACTCAAAATAAAACGTCGCGCCTATAGAGTAACTGAGAATGATTTCAGTGCACACCTGTTCGCTAAAATAAATCATGATATTTATATGAATAGATAAATATCAGTTAGTTACATAAAAATTTAAACTAACAGCCGTTACTGTTTTTCTAAAGAACCTTGAAATCAATCACATAAAACTGGTTCTGTCCGGGATAGATATCGGCAATGACATTCCGGAGCTCATCCAGGGACATGTTTTCCTGCTGCGCATGTTCTTCTGTCAGGCTGTCAAGGGTGGTCGTTGATGTACCAATAACCTTGATGGTGCAAAAATAGCCGTTATCCTCGTAACGCCCCACGCGCAAGATATCCCCGGTGCGAAAGTGCGATTCACTTTCATCGCGGAGAGTAATCGTTTTGCGGCCCGCCAGAATGTCGTCCTGAAAGCGCTGAAAAAAAGTGATGTCGTTCGGCTGCATGTTATTATTCCCTGATGATAAATCTGTTAAGTGAGTCGTTGATACTGTGAGTATGTTCTCCCACGCCGCTATCGCCAGTCTCAACAATCTTGAGATGATGGTCTACAACTATGTCGTCAAAAATCGTGACAAAGTGATGTACATGACTATCCGCGAACTGGCCGACGGAGCTGGGGTGTCAACCACCACGGTGCTGCGTTTCTGCCGCAAGCTGCAATGTGAGGGTTATTCAGAATTTCGCGTCCGCGTTAAATTATATTTAGAACAAAATGAGCCCCAGCAGGCTAATTTTGGCGCCAGCGAAATTATCAGTTTTTTTAAAAGCGTAAATAACGATGAGTTTGACACGTTATTAGATAAAGCGGTCGATATTATATTATCATCGGAACGTATTATTTTTGTTGGCGCGGGAACATCCGGCGCTCTGGCAAAATACGGTGCACGATTTTTTTCCAACGTCGGGAAATTCAGTAATCATATCGACGATCCTTATTTTCCGGTTACAAATGACATGGCGAGAAATGCCCTGGCTATCGTGTTGTCTGTCTCCGGGGAGACCGAGGAGATTCTGCGTTTCGCCAGCCAGTTCAGCCTCCATCACTGTAAAGTGTTGACCATCACCAGCCATGAGCATTCGCGACTGGCAAAGCTGGCCGATTTCAATCTTTCCTGGCATGTACCGCAAACGCGTATTGCCGGGGTTTATGATATAACGACGCAAATTCCGGTTATTTATATTCTGGAATCACTGGGTCGGAAACTGGCGAAGAAAATAGCATAATAAAACATATTGTTTTATTGATGTAACAAATCACCATAAGGGTAATTTGTTATATCGTGACATTTTTATTCCCTTTGCTAGACTCGAGCGCAGATTTTATTACCAGGGCGGGAATAGCAACGATGAAAAAATTGACCTTACCGAAAGACTTTTTATGGGGCGGCGCCGTTGCCGCACATCAGGTTGAAGGCGGCTGGAATCAGGGCGGAAAAGGCCCGAGCATTTGTGATGTGCTCACCGGTGGCGCGCACGGTGTTCCACGTGAAATCACCCGGCAGGTCATCGAAGGAAAATACTACCCGAACCATGAAGCGGTCGATTTTTACGGCCACTACAAAGAAGACATCAAACTCTTCGCCGAAATGGGTTTCAGGTGTTTCCGTACCTCTATCGCCTGGACACGCATCTTCCCGAAAGGCGACGAATTGCAGCCTAACGAAGAAGGCCTGAGATTCTATGATAATATGTTTGACGAACTGCTCAAATATAACATCGAACCTGTCATCACCCTCTCTCACTTCGAAATGCCGCTGCACCTGGTGCAGGAGTACGGCGGCTGGACGAACCGTAAAGTCGTTGATTTCTTTGTTCGCTTTGCCGAAGTGGTGTTTGAGCGCTACAAAGCGAAAGTGAAATACTGGATGACCTTCAACGAAATCAATAACCAACGTAACTGGCGTGCGCCGCTGTTTGGCTACTGCTGTTCTGGTGTGGTCTATACCGACCATGAAAACCCTGAAGAGACCATGTACCAGGTGCTGCACCACCAGTTCGTTGCCAGCGCAATGGCGGTCAACATTGGTCATCGCATCAATCCGGAAATGAAAATCGGCTGCATGCTGGCCATGGTGCCGCTGTATCCGTTCTCCTGTAAGCCAGAAGATGTGATGTTTGCGCAGGAATCTATGCGTGAGCGCTATGTCTTTACTGATGTTCAGTTGCGTGGTTACTACCCGTCTTACGTATTGAACGAATGGGAGCGCCGCGGCTTCAACATCAAAATGGAAGCGGGCGACGAGCAGGCTCTGCGTGAAGGAACCTGTGATTATCTCGGCTTTAGCTACTACATGACGAATGCTGTGAAGGCAGAAGGCGGCAGCGGTGATGCGATCTCTGGCTTCCAGGGCAGTGTACCGAATCCACACGTGAAAGCCTCCGACTGGGGCTGGCAGATTGATCCGGTAGGTCTGCGTTATGCGCTGTGCGAACTGTATGAGCGCTATCAGAAGCCGCTGTTTATTGTTGAAAACGGCTTTGGCGCATACGACAAAGTGGAAGAAGATGGCAGCATTATCGACGATTATCGCATCGATTACCTGCGTGCTCACGTAAAAGAGATGATTGAAGCGGTAACGTATGATGGGGTTGACCTGATGGGTTACACACCGTGGGGCTGTATCGATTGCGTCTCTTTCACCACCGGCCAGTACAGCAAACGCTACGGCTTTATCTACGTGAACAAGCATGATGACGGCACCGGCGATATGTCCCGTTCCCGTAAGAAGAGTTTCAACTGGTATAAAGAAGTGATCGCCAGCAACGGCGAGAATATCTAAGTTGAGTTCCCCTCACCTCACCGGGGCGAGGGGACAAACCGGCACTACTTTCCCCCCGCCAGCTCGATAAAACTCCCGGTTACATAAGACGCCTTCTCGCTCAGCAGCCAGACAATCGCCTGCGCCACCTCTTCCGGCTGGCCGCCACGTTGCATCGGCAGCATCGATTTCACCCGATCGACTCGCCCAGGTTCACCGCCGGAAGCATGCATGTCCGTATAGATAAACCCTGGTCGAACGCTGTTCACGCGAATCCCCTGCGCCGCGACTTCCACCGACAACCCCGTGGTAAGCGTATCCATCGCCCCCTTTGACGCCGCGTAATCAACATACTCTCCGGGCGAACCGAGCCGCGCCCCGGCCGAAGAGACATTCACTATAGCCCCGCCTTTTCCGCCATGGGGCAGTGCCATGCGTTTAACCGCTTCCCGGCAGCAGAGAAAAGTACCCGTTACGTTAGTACGCAGTACCTGATTAATACGTTCCGCCGTCATCGCTTCCACACGACTCTGGGTAAACAGAATTCCGGCGTTGTTGACCAGCGCGGTCAGTGGTTCACCCACCTCATCAATGCGCGCAAACATCGCCACAACCTGCGATTCTTCGCCGATATCGGCCTGTATTGCGAACGCCTTCCCGCCCGCCGCAATAATGGTTTCCACCACGGACTGCGCAGCCTGCGCATTGTGCTGGTAATTGACCGCGACCCTATACCCTTCCACGCCCAGCAGCAGCGCCGTCGCCTTACCTATTCCCCGGCTACCGCCAGTGACCAGTGCAATTGCCAATCTGTATTTCCTCCAATAAAAAAGGCCGGGCAACGCGAACGTTCACCCGGCCTGTAGAAGCGTAGCGCTAATTACTGGTATTCGCTCATCGGCACGCAGGAGCAGAACAGGTTACGGTCACCATACACGTCATCAAGACGTTTCACCGTCGGCCAGTACTTGTTCGCTACACCCGCCGGGAAGGCAGCCTGCTCACGGGTATAGCCGTGATGCCACTCGGTTACCAGCTCGTTCTGAGTATGCGGCGCATTCACCAGCGGGTTATCAGTCAGCGTCCACTCGCCCGCTTTCACGCGGTTGATTTCGCCACGAATGGCCAGCATCGCGTCAATAAAGCGATCCAGTTCGGCTTTACTTTCTGACTCCGTCGGCTCAACCATCAGCGTGCCCGCGACCGGGAAGGACATGGTCGGCGCATGGAAACCGTAGTCAATCAGGCGCTTCGCAATATCCAGTTCGCTAATGCCGGTCTCTTCTTTCAGCGGACGAATGTCGAGAATACATTCATGCGCCACCCGACCATCGCGACCCGTATAAAGAACCGGGAATGCCTCTTTCAGACGGCTGGCGATGTAGTTGGCATTCAGAATCGCCACCTGACTTGCCTGTTTCAGCCCTTCGGCACCCATCATACGGATGTACATCCAGCTGATTGGCAGGATCGACGCGCTGCCAAACGGGGCAGCGGATACGGCGCCCTGACGAGTCAGCATGCCTTCAATCTGCACCACGCTGTGGCCCGGTACAAACGGAGCCAGATGTGCTTTCACACCGATAGGCCCCATACCTGGGCCGCCGCCACCGTGCGGAATGCAGAAGGTTTTATGCAGGTTGAGATGCGACACATCCGCGCCGATAAAGCCCGGAGAGGTAATCCCCACCTGCGCGTTCATGTTCGCGCCGTCGAGATAAACCTGCCCGCCAAATTGGTGCACGATTTCGCACACTTCACGGATAGTCTCTTCGTAGACGCCGTGGGTGGACGGGTAGGTCACCATGATACAAGAGAGATTTGCCGCATGTTGTTCCGCTTTCGCGCGCAGATCGGCCAGATCGATGTTGCCGTTTTTATCACAGGCTACAACCACCACCTGCATACCCGCCATCTGTGCGGACGCCGGGTTGGTACCGTGTGCAGAGCTTGGGATCAGGCAAATATCACGATGGCCTTCGTTGCGGCTCTCATGATAGTGACGAATCGCCAGCAGGCCCGCATATTCCCCCTGTGCGCCAGAGTTCGGCTGCATACAAAGGGCATCGTAACCCGTCAGTTTCACCAGCCAGTCGGAAAGCTGAGCGATCATGTGATGGTAGCCTTCGGCTTGATCCGCCGGGCAGAACGGATGTAGTTCGGCGAATTCAGGCCAAGTGATCGGGATCATTTCCGCAGCGGCGTTGAGCTTCATGGTGCAGGAACCCAGCGGGATCATCGCCTGATTAAGCGCCAGATCTTTGCGCTCCAGAGAGTGCATATAGCGCATCATCTCGGTTTCGCTGTGATAACGATTAAAGACCGGGTGGCTCAGGATCGCATCATCACGCAACATCGCGGCAGGTATGGAACGGCTGTCGAGCGCCACGTCTTTATCCAGCGCGTCAATATCCAGTCCGTGCGCGTCGCCCAATACCACAGCAAAGAGTTTCTGCACATCTTCGCGGGTAGTGGTTTCATCCAGTGTGATACCCACGGCATTCAGAATATCGCTGCGCAGGTTGATTTCAGCCGCTTGCGCGCGCGCCAGTACGGCGGCTTTATCAGCGACTTCAACGCACAGTGTGTCGAAGTAGTGCGCGTGACGCAGCTTAAGCCCTTTTTGCTGCAGCCCGGCCGCCAGAATATCGGCCAGACGGTGGATACGGCTGGCAATACGTTTCAGACCAACCGGACCGTGATAGACCGCGTACAGGCTGGCGATGTTGGCCAGCAATACCTGCGAGGTACAGATGTTGGAGTTCGCTTTTTCGCGACGGATATGCTGCTCGCGGGTCTGCATCGCCATACGCAGTGCGATATTGCCCGCCGCGTCTCTGGAGACACCGATAATACGTCCCGGCATTGAGCGTTTGAATTCATCTTTTGCAGCAAAGAATGCCGCATGCGGACCGCCGTAGCCCATCGGCACACCGAAGCGCTGCGCGGAACCGAAGACAATGTCTGCCCCCTGTTTGCCCGGCGCGGTTAACAACACCAGCGCCATTAGATCAGCGGCCACGCTGACCACAATCTTACGGGCTTTCAGTTCGGTAATCAGCGCGCTGTAGTCGTGTACTTCGCCCGTGGTGCCCACCTGCTGCAACAGCACGCCGAAGACATCCTGATGATCCAGCACTTTACTGGCGTCATCCACGATAACGTCAAAACCAAAAGTTTCGGCACGGGTGCGCACCACATCCAGCGTTTGCGGATGAATGTCGGCAGCAACAAAGAAACGGTTGGCATTTTTCAGTTTGCTGACGCGTTTTGCCATCGCCATCGCTTCGGCAGCGGCGGTAGCTTCATCCAGCAGAGAAGCGGAGGCCATGTCGAGGCCGGTTAGATCCAGCGTCACCTGCTGGAAATTCAACAAGGCTTCAAGACGACCTTGCGAGACTTCCGGCTGATACGGCGTATAGGCGGTGTACCAGCCAGGATTTTCCAGCATGTTGCGCAGGATAACCGGCGGTAATTGCACGGCGGTATAACCCATGCCAATGTAAGACTTAAAGCGCTTGTTACGACCGGCAATCGCTTTTAGCTCCGCCAGCGCGGCATATTCAGTCGTGGCTTCACCCACCTGCGGCGGCGTGGCGAGCTGGATATCTTTCGGCACGATCTGCGCAATCAGTGCATTTAATGAATCCGCGCCAACCGTTTTCAGCATCTCCTGCTGTTGCTGAGCATCCGGCCCAATGTGACGTTCAATGAAAGCGCCACGGTTTTCAAGCTGGCTTAAAGTCTGTGTCATGAGCGATGGTTCCTGAAACGTGCGGTGAATATAAGTTCCCTCTCCCTCCGGGAGAGGGTTAGGGTGAGGGGAAGATTGGCACCCTCACCCCTGCCCTCTCCCAAAGGGAGAGGGGGATTAACAATTACTCGTCTTCTAACAGTGCTTCGTATTCTGTTGCATTCAGCAGCGCATCAACTTCTGCTTCGTCGCTGGCTTTGATTTTGAAAATCCAGCCTTCGCCATAAGGCTCGCTGTTAACCTGCTCCGGCGCATCGCCCAGAGTCTCGTTGACAGCAACGATTTCTCCGCTGATCGGGGCATAAATATCGGAAGCCGCTTTAACTGATTCGGCGACGGCGCAATCATCGCCAGCAGCAACGGTTGCACCCACTTCTGGCAGGTCAACAAACACCATGTCGCCCAACAATTCCTGCGCATGTTCAGTGATACCGACGGTGTAGGTGCCATCCGCTTCTTTACGCAGCCACTCGTGTTCTTTGCTGTATTTCAATTCTGCAGGTACTTTGCTCATCACTAACTCTCCAAATAAGAATGAATCACGCGACGGCTTTGCCAGCGCGTACAAAAATAGGTTTCGTCACTTTTACCGGCATTTCACGATTACGGATCTGAACGATTGCCGTATCGCCAATGCCCGCAGGCACACGCGCCAGTGCAATACTGTAGCCCAGCGTCGGGGAGAAAGTGCCGCTGGTGATCACGCCTTCTTGCGCGTTACCGTGGACATCGGTGAACCGCACCGGCAATTCGTTACGCAGCACGCCTTTCTCGGTCATGATCAGACCAACCAGGTGTTCGGTGCCTTTCTCGCGCTGTAACTCGAGCGCCTCGCGACCGATAAAATCCCGGTCTGCCGGTTCCCAGGCGATGGTCCAGCCCATATTGGCTGCGAGGGGCGAAACGCCCTCATCCATCTCCTGCCCGTACAAGTTCATGCCCGCTTCAAGACGCAGCGTATCGCGCGCGCCGAGGCCACAAGGCCTGACGCCTGCTTTCACCAGTTTTTGCCAGAAATCCGCAGCCTGTTCGTTCGGCAGCGCGATTTCATAACCCGCTTCGCCGGTATAGCCTGTGGTCGCGATAAACAGATCACCAGATTCAACGCCAAAGAACGGCTTCATGCCTTCTACTGCCTGACGCTGTTCGTCAGTGAAAAGGGTAGCGGCTTTGGCCTGCGCGTTTGGCCCCTGAACCGCAATCAACGACAGATCGTCACGAACGGTGATGTCAATGGCAAAAGGTTCAGCGTGTTGGGTAATCCAGGAGAGGTCTTTTTCGCGGGTGGCGGAGTTTACAACGAGGCGGAAGAAATCGTCGGTGAAGTAGTAGACGATGAGGTCATCAATGACGCCGCCCGACGCATTCAGCATTCCGGAGTATAGCGCCTTGCCGGGTTTGGTGAGCTTCGCTACGTCATTTGCCAGCAGATAGCGCAAGAATTCCCGGGTACGGCTGCCGCGTAAATCGACAATTGTCATGTGCGATACATCAAACATGCCCGCATCAGTACGTACCGCGTGGTGTTCATCAATTTGCGAGCCGTAATGCAACGGCATCATCCAGCCATGGAAATCCACCATGCGTGCGCCGCACAGCGTGTGTTGTTCATATAAAGGAGTCTGCTGGGCCATCTTTTCCTCGTCGAGTAAGCGGGGCTTTCACGTTTTCAGCGGCGAAAAATTCACCGCATGACAAGACGTCGACTCCGATCCCGGTCGCCGACGCAAACGTTCACTTTCGCCTGAACTTATCACCGAAAGGGGCACTTAACCATAAGAGAAAATGGGTCATCACATTAGCTTATGACCATTTTTAGCAAAAACCCCTACAGAATATTAAACCAGTGTTGAGCGCAAAATGGCGCATGAAGAATCACTCAGGTCGGAAAACTATCGCATTAAGCGATATTTACCACTGCAAAAGAGATAATTTTCCCGACAGAGAAAAAACAAGAGATGAGAAAAACTAATCTGAAAAATGAGGTGAAATTAGAATTTTTCAAATGAGGGAGGGTCTCCCTTCCCGCCAGGGGGAAGGGAAAATGTGATGCAGTTAACGCAACCACTGTGGGAGGTCATTCAGCCCCATCGCCTGGCGAAGCAACTGGGGTTTTACCCCTGGCAATGTATCCGCCAGTTTCAGTCCAATGTCGCGGAACAGCTTTTTCGCCGGGTGGGTGCCGGAAAACAATTCGCGGAAACCCTGCATTCCGGCCAGCATCAGTGCGGCACTGTGTTTACGGCTGCGTTCGTAACGACGCAGATACATATGCTGACCAATATCTTTGCCCTGACCGTGCAACCGCTTGAGTTCGCTCACCAGTTCGGCCGCATCCATAAAGCCCAAGTTAACGCCCTGCCCGGCAAGGGGATGAATGGTGTGCGCCGCGTCGCCCATCAATGCCAGGCGATGCCCGGCAAAATGACGCGCGTAGCGTCCGGTCAGCGGATAAACCTGCCGCTCGCTTTCCACACGGCACAACCCAAGGCGGTTATCAAACGCAACGCACAGCGCCTGATTGAATGCCTCTGCGTCTGCCTGTTGCATTTGCTCTGCCCGTTCAGGCGGCAGCGACCAGACAATGGAACACAAGTGCGGATCGGCCAACGGCAGAAACGCGAGGATGCTTTCATCGTGGAAAACCTGCCGCGCGATAGCCTGATGTGGCTCATCGGTACGGATAGTCGCCACCAGCGCATGATGGTTGTAATCCCAGAAGGTCAGCGGGATATCGGCTTTGTTGCGTAACCATGAGTTGGCGCCATCAGCACCGACGACCAGTCGGGCGGTAAGCATGCCGCCATCCTTGAGGGTAAGAAACGCTTCGTTTTCACCCCAGGCCACTTGCTGCAGCTCCGCTGGCGCAAGGATTGACACATCCGAACACTGATGGGCTTTGTTCCACAACGCCTGATGGATAACGCTGTTTTCAATAATATGACCGAGATGGCTGTAACCCATGCTCTGATCGTCAAAAGCAATCCGGCCAAAGCTGTCTTTATCCCACACTTCCATGCCGTGATAACAGCTGGCGCGATGGGCAACAATCGACGACCAGACGCCAAGGCGCGTCAGCAATTTTTCGCTTGCGGCATTGATCGCCGAAACACGCAGTTGCGCAGGGGCATCCTCTTCCAGGGGGACGGGCGCATGCTGTTCCAGCACCGCCACGCGCAGGCCACTGCCCTGTAATCCACAGGCCAGCGCCAGTCCCACCATGCCGCCGCCTACAATCGCCACATCAACACTTTGCACAAATAACTCCTGGACCTTAACGCGCCACCCAGCCAAGGGTACGCTGCGCCAGCGCATCACGCGCCGGGGTAAATAATTCCATTGCCATCAAACCGACGTTACGCCCGACCACCAGTGGCGCCCAGCGATTAGCAAAAAGATGCACTAACCCATCTGTCACGCCAATCGTAGCGCACTTATCATCATGGCGGCGATCGCGATAACGCGTCAGCACGCGATAACCGCCCACATCCTGCTGCTGCGCCCAGGCATCAGCCAGCGTTTCAGCCAGGCTCATCACATCACGCATCCCCAGGTTAAAGCCCTGCCCGGCAATCGGGTGGAGCGTCTGCGCAGCATTACCAACCAGTACAGTGCGATGTGAAATGGGTGAAGAGGCGGTGGAAAGCGAAAGCGGATAAGCGTTACGAGCTCCCGCCTGCACAATTCGGCCCAGTCGCCAGCCAAAGGCTTTTTGCAACTCATGGCAGAACGTCTCATCGCTCCAGCTCAGAATTTGCTCCTGTTTTTCGAGCGGGTGACACCACACCAGCGAGCAACGTCCCTGGGACATCGGCAGCATTGCCAACGGACCGTGAGCAGTAAAACGCTCAAACGCGCGCCCCTGATGCGCCTGCGAGGTCGTTACGTTAGCAATCACCGCGACCTGCTGATAGGGAGCCTGTTGCCAACTGATGCCACATTGCACGCCCAGCGCAGAGCGGGAACCATCAGCGGCGACCAACAGGGTTCCATTAATCGTCTCACCGCTCTCCAGGGCGACCGCCACGCGATCCTCATCCCTGGAGAAGAAGCTCACCCGTGCCGGACAGTGGAGCGTCACGCCAGGCGCTTTTTTCAGAAGGCTGAAAAGACGGGTACCGACATCATGCAATTCCACTACCTGGCCGAGAGCCTCAACGCGATAATCATCCGCATCAAGCGTCACAAAACCGGCATGCCCGCGATCGCTGACATGCACGGTGGTGATCGGCGTGGCTTTCTCGGCGATATGCGACCAGATCCCCACTCGCGCGAGCTGCTGGCATGTGCCCGCCGCAAGCGCGATAGCGCGCGCATCAAAACCGGGATGGTCCTGAGAGCTCGGTTCGGTCGCTTCAATCAAATGAACAGGAAGACGGCCACCGGTTAAATGCGAAATCGACAGTGCGAGCGTCGCGCCCGCCATACCGCCACCAACAATAAGTACACTCATAAGCGACGTGCCGCTGCCATCAGCGCCTCAATATCGTCGGCTTTTTTGACGACGCTGGCGGTGAGGTTTTCATTACCGTTTTCGGTGATCACAATATCATCTTCCACACGAATGCCGATGCCGCGATACGCCTGGGGGACATCCGCATCAGGGGCAATATAGAGACCGGGCTCGACGGTCAACACCATTCCCGGTTCAAGGATACGTGAACGATCCTGACCGTAAACGCCGACATCATGGACATCCAGCCCCAGCCAGTGGCTCAGACCATGCATAAAGAAGGGGCGATGCGCATTCTCGGCAACCAACATCTCAACTTCGCCCTTAAGAATGCCCAGTTTCACCAGCCCGGTCACCATGATGCGTACCACTTCACCGTTCACTTCCTGAATCGAGGTGCCGGGTCGGAACAGGCGCAGAGCCGTTTCCAGGGATTCCAGGACAATGTCATACACTTCACGCTGCGCCGGGCTGAATGTGCCGTTTACCGGGAAAGTGCGGGTAATATCACCGGCATAACCCATGTATTCGCAACCAGCGTCAATCAACACCAGATCACCATCACGCATCACGCTTTCGTTTTCGGTGTAATGCAAAATACAGCCGTTCTCCCCGGCACCGACGATAGTGGTATAGGACGGGAAACGTGCGCCGTGACGGTTGAACTCGTGGTGGATTTCGCCTTCAAGCTGGTATTCAAACATCCCGGGTTTACAGGTTTGCATGGCGCGGGTATGTGCCAGCGCAGAAATCTCACCGGCGCGACGCATCACGTCGATTTCTTCGGCAGACTTGAACAGACGCATTTCATGCACGATAGGTCGCCAGTCGGTCACGGTGGCCGGAGCAGTGAGATTCTGTCGAGAGCCTTTACGCAGTTTATCCAGGGCGGCAAAGACAATCTCATCGGCATAGGCGTATTCGCCCTGGGCGTGATAGACCGCGTCCAGGCCGTTGAGCAATTGATAAAGATGCTTGCCTATTTCCGGAAATGCCAGCGCTTTGTCCACACCCAGTTTTTCTGGCGCTGCCTCTTGCCCGAGTCGACGGCCAAACCAGATTTCCGCCGTTTTATCACGTATCCGGTTAAACAGGACGCTGTGATTATGGGTATCATCACTTTTAATCAGCACCAGTACCGCTTCCGGTTCATTAAAACCGGTGAAATACCAAAAGTCGCTGTTCTGACGATACGGGTATTCACTGTCGGCACTGCGGGTCACCTCCGGCGCCGCGAAAATAAGCGCCGCGCTGGCTGGGGCCATTTGCGCCAGCAACGCCTGACGGCGTCGGAGAAACTCAAGCTGTGTCATGACACCTCCTCTGAGCGGAATAGATTAATGCAGGGTTGGCTTACGCACTTCTGGCGCGGTTGGCTGCGGGCGGGTAAATGTGTCATGGCACAACAGCGCCGCAACGCGCACATATTCGATGATCTCTTCGAGCGACATCTCCAGCTCTTCCTGATCTTCATCTTCGTCATAACCGAGCAAGGCGATGTTACGCAGATCGTCAATCGCTTCACCGGTTTCGCCGGTTACTTTGTCGAGTTTAGGCTGCGTGACACCAAGCCCCAGCAGAAAGTGGTTAACCCAGCCTGCCAGCGCATCGGCACGATCAAACACGCTCACGTCATCGCCAGTCGGCAGGTAAAGCTGGAACAGGAAACCGTCATCTTCCAGTGAGTCGCTGGTAGCGGCATGCATGCTGCGCAACGCCTGTGCGAGCTCATGGCCAAATGCCAGCCCTTCATTGGTCAAATCATGCAACAATGGCTGCCAGGAGCTGTCGTTGTTCCCGCCACAAAGCATCCCCGCGATAAGCCCGTGCATTTCCGCAGGAATCAGTCCAACACCTTGCTGATTGAGCAACTGGCCTACATCGTTGTAACCAGGTATTTCGTTCTGTATAGACATGCGCATTCATCGTCGTTGGGGAGAATATTCATGGTATGCTACCACTTTGGACCCTGGTGATATACCCGTCATGCTTCACGTTACATGCCTTTGCATGCACTATGAGTGAATTTAAGGTATAGCAAAGAGCTTGAATCCTCTCACCAGGGTGGCTATAGTGACGCCCCTTCGCAGCCAGGACTCGGGTGTGAAGGCAGAGCGCAGTCAAACAGCAGGAAGGTGGCATGTCTGCACAACCCGTCGATATCCAAATTTTTGGCCGTTCACTGCGAGTGAATTGCCCGCCTGAACAGAGAGATGCTCTGAATCAGGCCGCGGAGGATCTGAATCAGCGGTTGCAAGATCTGAAAGTTCGCACTAGAGTCACAAATACTGAGCAGTTAGTCTTTATCGCAGCGCTGAATATCAGCTATGAACTGACTCAGGAAAAGGCAAAAACCCGTGACTACGCATCCAGTATGGAACAGCGTATTCGGATGTTACAACAGACCATCGAACAGGCATTGCTTGATCAGGGTCGCATATCCGAAAGACCGGGGCCGAAGTTTGAATAACACTTCAAGGTTAACTATGGTAGAGTGACCGTGAAGAAAAAATTTCTCTGAGATGTTCGCAAGCGGGCCAGTCCCCTGAGCCGATATTTCATACCACAAGAATGTGGCGCTCCATGGTTGGTGAGCATGCTCGGTCCGTCCGAGAAGCCTTAAAACTATGACGACACATTCACCTTGAACCAAGGGTTCAAGGGTTACAGCCTGCGGCGGCATCTCGGAGATTCCCTTCTTTCTACCTGGTACCATGACACAACTTTCTGCGCTTCCCCCATCACGTCAGGAAATCCGTAAAATCATACGGCAGCGTCGTCGCGCCCTTACCGCTGAGCAACAGGAACAGTTTTCGGTTGCAGCGGCAGCGCGCATGATGGCTTATCCGCCGGTCGTGATGGCACATACCGTCGCCCTTTTTCTCTCCTTCGATGGCGAACTGGATACCCAACCACTTATCGAACAGCTCTGGCGCAGCGGCAAACGCGTTTATCTCCCGGTACTGCATCCGTTCAGCCCTGGCAACCTGCTTTTTTTGCAATACCATCCGCATAGCGAGCTGGTTATCAATCGTCTGAAAATTCAGGAACCGAAACTCGACGTGCGCGATGTGTTACCGCTTGCTCAGTTAGATGTCCTGATAACCCCGCTGGTTGCCTTTGACAGCCAGGGACAACGGCTGGGGATGGGCGGCGGCTTTTACGACAGAACATTGCAAAACTGGCAGAGATATTCTCTTCAGCCCGTTGGTTACGCGCATGATTGTCAGCATGTTGATGTGCTTCCTGCGCAAGAGTGGGATATTCCACTACCTGCGGTGGTGACGCCATCGACATTGTGGAGTTGGTGAATGAAAGACGCCTTCACCCTGTGGGTGAAGGAGAACACAGAAAAAACGGCAACCCTGAGGTTGCCGTTTTGTGTTTATCACGGCATCCGGCATTACACCGAATCAGTACAGCAGACGTGCGCGGATCGTACCCGGAATCGCTTTCATGCTCTGCAGCGCTTTTTGCGCCACATCTTCTTCGGCTTCGATATCGATAACCACGTAGCCCATATACGGTGTCGTTTGCAGATACTGAGCAGCAATGTTGATGCCGTCGCCAGCGAAGATCTGGTTGATGGCGGTCAGTACGCCTGGGCGGTTTTCGTGGATATGCAGCAGACGACGGCCGCCGTGCAGCGGCAGCGACACTTCCGGGAAGTTAACGGCAGAGAGCGTAGAGCCGTTATCAGAGTACTTAATCAGTTTACCCGCGACTTCCAGACCAATGTTTTCCTGCGCTTCTTGCGTTGAACCGCCAATATGCGGCGTCAAAATCACGTTATCAAATTCGCAAAGCGGTGAATTAAACGGATCGCTGTTAGTGGCAGGCTCAGTCGGGAACACGTCAATTGCCGCACCCGCCAGATGTTTACGCTTAAGCGCATCGCACAACGCCGGAATATCAACCACCGTACCACGTGCGGCGTTGATCAGCAGCGCGCCTGGCTTCATCAGCGCCAGCTCTTCCGCGCCCATCATATTTTTGGTCGAAGCATTTTCCGGCACGTGCAGGCTGACAACATCGCTCATGTTGAGCAGGTCGGACAGGTGCTGAACCTGGGTCGCGTTACCCAGCGGCAATTTGCTTTCAATATCGTAGAAATAAACGTGCATGCCGAGTGACTCGGCCAGAATGCCAAGCTGGGTGCCGATGTGGCCATAACCAATAATGCCCAGTTTTTTACCGCGCGCTTCGTAAGAGCCCACGGCAAGTTTGTTCCAGATACCGCGGTGCGCTTTGGCGTTCGCTTCCGGAATACCGCGCATCAGCAGTAACAGCTCGCCAATCACCAGTTCCGCCACGGAACGCGTGTTAGAGAACGGGGCGTTAAAGACCGGGATACCGCGTTGTGCCGCCGCATCCAGATTGACCTGGTTGGTACCGATACAGAAGCAACCAATCGCTACCAGTTTCTCAGCTGCGGCAATAACATCTTCGGTCAGGTTAGTACGGGATCGAATGCCAATGAAGTGGGCATCACGGATAGACTCTTTGAGCTGCTCACTGTCGAGCGCGCCTTTGTGATACTCGATGTTGGTGTAACCTGCCGCACGAAGGCTATCGAGTGCTTTCTGATGCACCCCTTCGACGAGCAGAAATTTAATCTTGTCTTTCTCCAGTGATACCTTTGCCATTTACCCGACCCTGTTTTTTGTCATAACTGATGTTGTGTGGATATTCATCCCCTGTAGTCAACATATCAAAAAAAACTATTGCAGCAATATGAACGTTTGCGTCGCCACTGTGAAGGAATGTCATACAGCGAGAAATGGCAGATGAATATGCTGAAAATAGCTATAGGGGCGGGAGGATTATCAGGGTGAACTCAGAAGCGTGACAGATGTCACCAAATTTGCTCTTTGAGATTTTTTTAATGGGGGAACACATCCCCCATACAGATCATTTTGTGATGGTTTTGACGCCATCGGCGCTGCCAATCAACGCCACATCCGCACCGCGGTTGGCGAACAAGCCCACGGTCACCACACCCGGAATGCCGTTAATGGTGTTTTCCAGCGCAACAGGGTCAATAATTTCCAGGCCAAAGACGTCGAGGATAACGTTGCCGTTGTCGGTGACCACGTTCTGGCGATATTCCGGACGACCGCCCAGTTTCACCAGTTCACGTGCCACGGCGCTGCGTGCCATTGGGATCACTTCTACCGGCAACGGAAATTTACCCAGGATCTCGACCTGTTTGGATGCATCTGCGATACAGATGAATTTATCGGCTACCGAGGCAATGATTTTTTCGCGGGTTAACGCTGCGCCACCGCCTTTAATCATCTGCATCTGACCGTTGATTTCATCCGCGCCATCTACATAAATTCCCAGACGGTCGACTTCGTTCAGATCGAATACGGTGATACCCAGGCCTTTCAGTTTTTCTGTCGAGGCGTCGGAACTGGAAACCGCCCCTTCAATCTGACCTTTCATGGTACCAAGCGCGTCAATAAAGTGCGCAGCGGTGGAACCAGTACCAACACCTACGATAGTACCCGGTTCAACATATTTGAGCGCTGCCCAACCCACTGCTTTTTTTAATTCGTCCTGCGTCATCGTCGTTCGCCTGTGGTGAGAATGGTGTGGAATTCGAAGCGCATTATAGAACATGGAAGGGGGAAAAGTCCCTGTGAGCTGTGTCACATTACCAGCAGGTACATTTTCGTCTGTAAGACATAAAAAATTATGTCATAGTGCTGAGTAATTATTTTGCAGGAGTATGTCAGTCAGATGAAACGTCCGGACTACAGAACGTTACAGGCGCTCGATGCGGTCATTCGGGAACGTGGGTTTGAGCGCGCCGCGCAAAAGCTGTGTATCACTCAGTCCGCCGTATCGCAGCGTATTAAACAGCTCGAAAACATGTTTGGCCAGCCCCTTCTGGTGCGTACCGTCCCACCGCGTCCAACGGAACAAGGGCAAAAATTGCTGGCGTTGCTGCGCCAGGTAGAACTGCTGGAAGAAGAGTGGCTGGGTGATGAGCAAACCGGCTCCACCCCGCTTTTGCTGTCACTTGCGGTGAACGCCGACAGTCTGGCGACCTGGTTGCTACCTGCGCTTGCGCCGGTGCTGGCCGATTCGCCAATCCGCCTGAATTTACAGGTTGAAGATGAAACCCGCACCCAGGAGCGACTGCGTCGCGGTGAAGTGGTCGGCGCGGTAAGTATTCAGCCGCAGGCTCTGCCAAGCTGCCTCGTTGACCAGCTTGGCGCGCTTGATTACCTGTTTGTCGGTTCAAAAGCTTTTGCTGAACGTTACTTCCCGAATGGCGTAACACGTTCAGCATTACTGAAAGCGCCTGCTGTGGCGTTTGATCATCTCGATGATATGCACCAGGCCTTCTTGCAGCAAAACTTCGATCTGCCGCCAGGTAGCGTACCCTGCCATATCGTTAACTCATCGGAAGCGTTTGTGCAACTGGCAAGGCAGGGAACGACCTGCTGTATGATCCCGCACCTGCAAATAGAAAGAGAGTTGAACGCCGGAGAACTGATCGACCTCACGCCGGGTCTGTTCCAGCGCCGGATGCTGTACTGGCATCGCTTTGCGCCAGAAAGCCGCATGATGCGCAACGTCACCGACGCACTGCTGGCTTATGGGCATAAGGTATTGCGACAGGATTGATACAGAAAGGCCGGGATAACCCGGCCTTTCTCTTATCTGCTTTACAGTGCGCAAAAAGTTTACTGTGATTTCGTCGTCTGCTGAGCCTGAGCAGGCTCAAGCTGGAATACAACATCCACCTGATCGGCAAACTGAATGGTCGGCTGTTCGTATGTTTCCTGTGCAGATACGGGTGCCGCATCCGCTTTCATCATGCGAACCATCGGGCTCGGCTGATAATTGGAAACGTGGTAACGCACGCTATACACCGGGCCAAGCTTAGCATTGAAACCAGCTGCCAGCTGTTCCGCCTGATGAACGGCATCATCAATGGCCGCTTTACGCGCCTTATCCTTGTACGAATCCGGTTGCGCAACACCCAGCGAAACGGAGCGGATTTCATTCAGGCCAGCTTTTAACGCACCATCGAGCAGGGAATTGAGCTTCTCCAGATCGCGCAGCGTCACTTCAACCGTACGTACGGCACGCCAGCCTTTCAGTACGCTTTTACCGTTTTGGTAATCGTAATCCGGCTGGGTGCGCAAATTGGCGGAGTTGATGTCTTTCTTCCCGACGCCATTCTTGTCGAGGAACGAGAGATACTCGGCGACGCGATCGTCTGCCTGTTTCTTCGCTGTTGCGGCATCTTTCGCCTGGATATTCACTTCAATCGCCAGGGTAGCAATATCAGGCACTGCGTCCACACTCGACGTACCCGAGGTAACAATGTGCGGGCCATCAGGCAGTTCACTTGCCTGTACCGACATGACACTCAGTCCCACTAATGCCGCCAGGGCCATCACTTTGAATTTCACGTTTGCTCCTCCATGTTGCTTATTACGTCCGTAAGAAAACGGCACGCCTGGCAGAAGCTTAGCGGATGATTCGGCTTTGTCCATCGGACTAGCCTTAGTTGAACAAGGCCTGCAGATGGGCAACGCCATCTTTTGCTAGTTGCGCCGCGATAACCCACATCACCGCCCCGACCAGGAGATTGATAATGCGCTGTGCTTTCACGGTACGCAGACGCGGCGCAAACCAGGCGGCCAGCAGCGCCAGGCCAAAAAACCAGATGATGGAAGCACTCACCGTCCCCATCGCAAACCAGCGCTTCGGCTCCGCATCCAGTTGTCCGCCCAGACTGCCGAGCACTACGAAAGTGTCCAGATAAACATGAGGATTAAGCCAGGTTACCGCCAGCATGGTCGCGATAATCTTCCAGCGCCCCTGCTTCATTGCTTCGGCGCTGGCAAGCGCAATATGGCTGCTAAACGCGGTTTTCAATGCGCCATAGCCATACCACAACAGAAAGGCGACGCCGCCCCAGGTTACCAGCCCCAGCAGCCAGGGAGATTGCATCAACAATGCGCTGCCACCAAACACCCCGGCACAAATCAACAGTAAGTCACTTAGCGTACACAGAAAAGCCGTCATGATGTGGTACTGGCGACGAATCCCCTGGTTCATCACGAAGGCATTCTGCGGACCAAGGGGTAAAATCAATGCCGCACCCAATATAAGACCTTGAAAATAATAGGTTATCACAATAGATTCTCAATCAACTTTATCTGGACGCAGACTATAACGCGCGAAAATCATTAGCGGAAATTGAATATTCTAATGAATAATAAGAATTGCTAATACTAAAAGACAAGAAAAAGGCCGGCAACGCCGACCTGATGATTTACGCTTTGACAGGCTCTTTCACCCGTTTGAAATTCACATCCATTTGCGGGTAAGGGAAACTGATACCGTGCTCATCAAAGCTGCGTTTCACTTTTTCCAGAACATCCCAGTAGACGTTTTGCAGGTCGCTACTGTTACTCCAGACGCGCACCACAAAGTTGATGGATGACGCCCCGAGCTCATTCAGACGCACCGTCATCTCCCGGTCTTTCAGAATACGGTCATCAGCCTGAATGATATCAGTCAGCAGTTTGGTGACCAGATCGATATCAGAATCGTAGGCAACGCCAATGATAAATTCGTTACGGCGGACCGGCTCGCGGGAAAAGTTAATAATGTTCCCGGCAATGATTTTTCCGTTGGGCACCACAATGATACGACCATCGGCGCTACGCAGTGTGGTGGAGAAAATCTGCACCTGCAGCACAGTACCGGCCACGCCGCCCAGGTCGACGTACTCCCCGGAACGGAACGGGCGGAAGGTCACCAGTAAAACACCGGCAGCCAGATTCGAGAGTGACCCTTGTAGCGCCAGACCGATTGCCAGACCTGCGGCACCGAGTACCGCAATGACCGATGCGGTTTGCACGCCCACGCGCCCCAGTGCGGCTATCAGGGTAAAGGCAATGATCCCATAACGGACAAGCGCGGAGAGAAAATCGGCAACGGTGGCATCAATGTGCCGCGCCCGCATCAGTTTGTTCACGGTGTTTGAAATCATGCGGGCAATGATCATACCCACGATGATGATGGCAATGGCGGCAACGATGTTAACAGCGTAACTCAGCAGCAACGCCTGGTTAGTCACCAGCCAGGAGCCTGCGTTATTGATGCTGTCGACGACGTGAAGATCTTCCATTCTTTGTTCCTTATGTTGATCCGTGCGGGAAAATGCCTTCCCGACGGTGACGGACAGACACCTAAAGGGTAAACAATAAGGGGCAATTTTGCCAAATCGATCACATTTAATAGTCTATGCAGGCTATTGAATCGGCAATAAAAAAGGCCCGCATAAGCGGGCCTGATTCAGGAAACAAGGCAAAAATTACAGAACGTCAACCGCGTTCAGTTCTTTGAAAGCCTGTTCCAGACGCGTGATCATAGAAGACTGAGCTGCACGCAGCCATACGCGCGGATCGTAGTATTTCTTGTTCGGCTGGTCTTCGCCTTTCGGGTTGCCCAACTGACCTTGCAGATACGCTTCGTTAGTTTTGTAGTAGTTCAGGATACCTTCCCAGGTCGCCCATTGGGTGTCGGTATCGATGTTCATTTTGATAACGCCGTAGCTTACGGAGTCTTTGATTTCCTGAGCAGTAGAACCGGAACCGCCGTGGAAAACGAAGTTCAGGGCGTTGTGCGGCAGGTTATGTTTCTTAGAAACATATTCCTGAGAGTCGCGCAGGATAGTCGGGGTCAGTTTCACGTTACCCGGTTTGTACACGCCATGCACGTTACCGAAGGAAGCAGCGATAGTGAAACGTGGGCTGATTGCGTTCAGTTTAGTGTAAGCGTAATCAACGTCTTCCGGCTGAGTGTACAGCGCAGAAGCGTCCATATGGCTGTTGTCCACGCCATCTTCTTCGCCGCCGGTGCAACCCAGTTCGATTTCCAGTGTCATGCCGATTTTGGACATGCGCGCCAGATATTTGGAGCAGATCTCGATGTTTTCTTCCAGGGACTCTTCAGACAGGTCGATCATGTGAGAAGAGAACAGCGGTTTGCCGGTAGCAGCAAAGTGTTTCTCACCCGCGTCCAGCAGGCCGTCGATCCACGGCAGCAGTTTCTTCGCGCAGTGGTCAGTGTGCAGAATAACCGGAACACCGTAGTGTTCTGCCATCTGATGTACGTGATGTGCGCCAGAGATAGCACCCAGGATAGCAGCACCCTGAGGAATATCAGTTTTCACGCCTTTACCCGCGATGAATGCAGCACCACCGTTGGAGAACTGAACGATAACCGGCGCTTTCACTTTCGCAGCGGTTTCCAGAACGGCGTTAATGGAATCGGTGCCCACGCAGTTAACTGCTGGCAGCGCAAAGTTGTTTTCTTTTGCTACCTGGAACACTTTCTGAACGTCATCACCGGTAATGACGCCCGGTTTTACGAAATCAAAAATTTTAGACATGTTTTCGAGTCCTGTATCTGTATCTTCGACCGTTGGAAAAAAGTTCGCGAGCATTACGCGCGCTGAAAATTGGGCAGGTTTCCCTGCCCTTTGAATACTTACTTCTTAGCGCGCTCTTCGAGCATTGCGACTGCCGGCAGCACTTTACCTTCCACGAATTCGAGGAACGCACCGCCACCCGTGGAGATGTAGGAGATTTTGTCAGCGATACCGAACAGGTCGATAGCCGCCAGAGTGTCGCCGCCGCCTGCGATGGAGAACGCGTCGCTGTCTGCGATAGCATTAGCAACGATTTCGGTGCCTTTGCGGAAGTTCGGGAATTCGAACACGCCAACCGGGCCATTCCACAGAATGGTTTTCGCGTTTTTCAGGATTTCGGCCAGTTTCTGTGCAGAAGCATCGCCCAGGTCCAGAATCTGCTCTTCATCTTTGATAGCAGAAACAGATTTCAGGGTTGCGGTAGCGGTTTCGGAGAACTCAGTAGCAACACGCACATCTGTCGGGACCGGAATATCGCAGGTACCCAGCAGGCGTTTTGCTTCGTCAACCAGGTCAGCTTCGTACAGGGATTTACCCACGTTGTGGCCTTGAGCAGCCACGAAGGTGTTGGCGATACCGCCGCCAACGATCAGCTGGTCAGCGATTTTAGACAGAGAGTCCAGAACGGTCAGTTTAGTGGAAACTTTAGAACCACCAACGATAGCCACCATCGGGCGAGCAGGTTCTTTCAGCGCTTTACCCAGCGCTTCCAGTTCGTCAGCCAGCAGCGGGCCTGCGCACGCAACGTCAGCGAATTTGCCGATACCGTGGGTTGAAGCCTGTGCACGGTGAGCCGTACCGAAAGCGTCCATTACAAATACATCGCACAGAGCAGCATATTTTTTGGACAGTGCTTCGTCGTCTTTCTTCTCGCCTTTGTTAAAGCGAACGTTTTCCAGAACAACCAGTTCACCTGCAGCAACTTCAACGCCATCCAGGTAGTCTTTTACCAGACGTACCGGGTTGGACAGTTTGTCTTTCAGGTAATTAACAACCGGCAGCAGAGAGAACTCTTCGTTGTACTCGCCTTCGGTCGGACGACCCAGATGGGAGGTAACCATCACTTTCGCGCCTTGTTTCAGCGCCAGCTCGATGGTCGGCAGAGACGCACGGATACGCGCATCGCTGGTCACTTTGCCATCTTTAACCGGTACGTTCAGATCCGCACGGATGAAAACGCGTTTACCTGCCAAATCCAGATCGGTCATCTTAATTACAGACATGGTGAATCCTCTCAATGATTCATAAAGTTTTGCGAACGCAATGTGCGCCCTACCTGAAACCTTTCGCGGCCATCTCTAACGTCGTGTCGAGCATTCGGTTAGCAAAGCCCCATTCGTTATCGCACCATACCAGGGTTTTAATAAGGTGCGCGCCACTGACCCGGGTTTGCGTACCATCAACAATGGCACTGTGCGGATCGTGGTTAAAATCTGTCGAGACCAACGGTAATTCCGTATAGTCAACTATACCATGAAATGTTCCCTGTGCTGCTTTTTGCAGCAACTCATTGACTTCACACGCTTTAACCGGTTTTTTCACCGTCACGCTCAGATCAATGGCCGTCACATTTATGGTCGGTACGCGTACCGCAATCGCCTCAAACCGGTCATGAAATTGCGGGAAAATACGGGTGATACCCGCCGCCAGTTTGGTGTCCACAGGAATAATAGACTGGCTGGCTGCACGCGTACGGCGTAAATCAGGATGATAGGCGTCAATCACCTGCTGATCGTGCATCGCGGAGTGGATCGTGGTGACTGTACCCGATTCAATCCCCCACGCGTCATCAAGCAGCTTAATAATCGGAATAATGCAGTTCGTGGTGCAGGAAGCGTTAGAGACAATACGATCGTCAGGCTTTAAGGCATCCTGATTGACGCCAAAAACGACCGTCGCGTCAAGATCGTTACTACCGGGATGCGAGAACAGCACTTTCTTCGCCCCCGCCGCCAGATGTGCTTCGCCATCGGCGCGGCTGCCAAAAACACCGGTACAATCGAGCACCACATCAACGCCCAGTTCGCGCCATGGCAGTGCTGCGATATCGCGTTGATGAAGAATGCGAATTGCATCATCGCCAACAAACAGTTGCTCGCGTTCCTGATGTACGTCCCACGCGAAACGCCCGTGGCTGGTGTCATATTTCAATAAATGGGCCATGCCTGCTGCATCTGCCAGTTCATTGATTGCCACCACGGTGACTTCCGCCCGACGCCCGGATTCATACAAAGCACGAACCACGTTGCGCCCGATACGACCAAAGCCATTAATCGCTATGCGTACGCTCATAGATCTCCTGCAAGGTTACCCAATTTGAGGTGGCTCACAGAGTAATGCAGCAACCTTTACAGAGGAACCTCGCCTGTCACAAACTGCGTTTGATTGATTAATTGTCGAACATTTAAGCGACTGAAACGCTTCAGCTAGAATAAGCGAAACGCAGAATAAAAGGAATCCATGTCCAGCCCTGGCGACCATTTATCTGACTTGCGTCACATTTTTGCAGGAATAATTCGAGGTAAAAGCAAAACGGTAACCAGGCGGTTACCGTTTTAATCTTTGCCCCTCTCCCGGCGGGAAAGGATGGCGTTGAGGGCACCGGTTCGTGCCCGACAACAATTAGAGCAGTGCTTTCGCTTTTGCGACCACATTGTCGACAGTAAAGCCGAACTCTTCAAACAGCAGCTCTGCCGGCGCAGACTCACCGAAGGTGGTCATACCGACGATAGCGCCGTTCAGGCCCACATATTTGAACCAGTAGTCCGCGATACCCGCTTCGATGGCCACGCGCGCAGAAACGGCTTTCGGCAGTACGGATTCACGGTAAGCCGCATCCTGCTTGTCAAACGCATCGGTAGACGGCATGGACACCACGCGAGCCTTCACACCTTCGGCAGTCAGTTTTTCCCATGCGGCAACCGCCAGCTCAACTTCTGAACCGGTCGCGATGAAAATCAGCTCCGGCTGGCCGTTGCTGTCTTTCAGCACGTAACCGCCACGGGCGATGTTCGCCAGTTGCTCCTCGGTACGTTCCTGCTGTGCCAGGTTCTGACGGGACAGAATCAGCGCGGTCGGGCCGTCGGCGCGCTCAACGCCGTATTTCCACGCCACCGCAGATTCCACCTGGTCACACGGACGCCAGGTGCTCATGTTCGGGGTCACACGCAGAGAAGCCACCTGCTCTACCGGCTGGTGCGTCGGACCATCTTCACCCAGACCGATGGAGTCATGGGTGTAGACCATCACCTGGCGCTGTTTCATCAGGGCCGCCATACGCACCGCGTTACGGGCATATTCCACAAACATCAGGAAGGTGGAGGTGTACGGCAGGAAACCACCGTGCAGGGAGATACCGTTGGCAATCGCGGTCATACCGAACTCGCGCACGCCATAGTGAATGTAGTTACCGGCAGTATCTTCGTTAATCGCTTTCGAACCAGACCAGATAGTCAGGTTAGACGGTGCCAGGTCAGCGGAGCCGCCGAGGAACTCAGGCAGTAACGGACCGAACGCTTCAATCGCATTCTGGGACGCTTTACGGCTGGCGATTTTGGACGGATTAGCCTGCAGCTTCGCGATGAATTCATTCGCTTTCGCGTCGAAATCAGACGGCAGTTCACCGCTCATACGACGGGTGAATTCAGCCGCTTCCTGCGGGAAGGCTTTGGCATAAGCCGCGAATTTCTCGTTCCAGGCTGACTCTTTCGCCTGGCCGGCTTCTTTCGCATCCCACTGGGCATAAATTTCAGACGGGATTTCAAACGCCGGGTGTTTCCAGCCCAGCGCTTCGCGGGTCAGTGCGATTTCCGCATCGCCCAGCGGGGCGCCGTGGGAGTCGTGCGTACCCGCTTTGTTCGGCGAACCGAAACCGATGATGGTTTTGCACATCAGCAGGGACGGTTTGTCCGTTACAGCACGCGCTTCTTCTACCGCACGTTTGATGGAGTCCGCATTGTGACCATCAACGCCGCGAACCACATGCCAGCCGTAGGCTTCGAAGCGTGCTGCAGTGTCATCGGTGAACCAGCCTTCAACGTGGCCGTCAATGGAGATACCGTTGTCATCATAGAAGGCAACCAGTTTGCCCAGTTTCAGGGTACCGGCCAGGGAGCATACCTCGTGAGAGATACCTTCCATCATGCAGCCGTCACCCATGAAGGCGTAAGTGAAGTGGTCAACAATGTCATGGCCCGGACGGTTGAACTGCGCCGCCAGCGTTTTCTCCGCAATCGCCATACCGACCGCATTCGCAATACCCTGCCCTAACGGGCCGGTCGTGGTTTCCACGCCTGCGGTGTAGCCCACTTCCGGGTGACCCGGCGTTTTTGAGTGCAGTTGACGGAAGTTTTTCAGCTCGTCAATCGGCAGATCGTAACCGGTGAGGTGCAGCAGGCTGTAAATCAGCATTGAACCGTGACCATTGGACAGCACGAAACGGTCGCGGTCAGCCCATGCCGGGTTCTGCGGGTTATGGTTCAGGAAATCACGCCACAGGACTTCGGCGATGTCAGCCATACCCATCGGGGCACCCGGGTGACCGGATTTGGCTTTCTGTACCGCGTCCATGCTCAGCGCACGAATGGCATTGGCAAGCTCTTTACGTGAGGACATTTTGACTCCAGATCGGACTGTTAAAGGCCATGCCCGGAACGACTTGACTACAGCGCGTTATGGGCTACGCCGGAAAAAAGTGCCAACAATGTAACCCAAGCGGGAAGTCATGTACATGGAGCATCCTTTTGAGGATTAAGAAATCTCTGGAAGCTGCTTGCACGTTGCGCAATGGACTCGCCCGGTAATCGTTCTATTCTTTATACTTGTGCAACTGCACCGGCTCGTTTGTGCGCGGCGCATTATCAGAATTATGAATTAACCAGCGTGGAAGATAAGAGATGAAAATTCGCCCGGCTTTGCTTGCTCTGACGACAGCAACCCTGTTGGCAGGCTGCCAGAATATGGATTCCAATGGTTTTTTGACCTCCGGTGCAGAAGCTTTTCAGGCCTACACGCTCAGCGATGCTCAGGTTAAAAGCCTGAGCGACGAAGCCTGTAAGCAGATGGACAGTAAAGCAACGATAGCCCCGGCGGGCAGCCAGTATAATCAGCGACTTAGTAAAATTGCCGCCGCCCTGGGCGACAACATCAACGGCCAGCCGGTGAACTACAAGGTTTACGTAGCAAAAGATGTCAACGCTTTCGCCATGGCTAACGGCTGCATCCGCGTTTACAGCGGTTTGATGGACATGATGAATGACAACGAGGTTGAGGCGGTGATTGGCCATGAAATGGGCCACGTTGCGCTCGGCCACGTGAAGAAAGGCATGCAGGTGGCGCTTGGCACCAATGCCGTACGCGCCGCTGCCGCATCGGCGGGGGGCGTAGTGGGCAATCTGTCGCAATCTCAGTTGGGCGCGCTGGGCGAAAAACTGGTTAATTCACAGTTCTCGCAGCGTCAGGAGTCCGAAGCGGACGATTATTCCTATGATCTGTTGCGCAAACGTGGAATTAGCCCGATAGGGCTGGCTACCAGCTTCGAAAAATTAGCCAAACTCGAAGAAGGTCGCCAGAGTTCCATGTTTGACGATCACCCGGCCTCGGCGGAACGTGCGCAACATGTCCGTGACCGCCTGGCTGCGGATGGTATCAAGTAATTTTACACATAATGTCCCCGGTGGCGCTTCGCTTACCGGGGCTACATAGACTACATCACCTCTCTTTTTTCGCCGCCTGGATATAGAGCATCTCCAGCGCTAGCGTTGCCGCTGCCAGTGCGGTGATCTCGGCCCGATCATAGGCCGGAGCGACTTCGACCAGGTCCATCCCGACGATATTCAGATCCTTGAGTCCCCGCACCAGTTTAATCGCGCGATCGGATGTCAGCCCGCCGATCACCGGCGTCCCGGTGCCTGGGGCAAATGCGGGATCGAGACAATCGATATCAAATGTCAGATAGACCGGCAGATCGCCAACCGTTTTTTTCACTTCTGCGAGGATGTCTTCAACGCTGCGATCGTTTACCTGGCAAGCATCCAGCACGGTAAAACCGTCTCGATGGTTAAATTCAGTACGGATGCCAATCTGCACGGAATGCGCCGGGTCAATCAGCCCCTCCTTCGGCGCCGTGTAGAACATGGTGCCGTGGTCAAATTCACAGCCATTGGCATAGGTGTCGGTATGGGCATCAAAGTGCACCAGTGCCATTTTGCCAAAATGTTTGGCATAGGCGCGCAGCAGCGGCAGCGTCACGTAATGGTCACCGCCAAACGACAGGAGCCGTTTGCCCGCTGACAGCAATCTTTCGGCATGGGCCTGTAACCTCTCACTCATTTCGCGGGCATCGCCAAAGGCATACACCAGATCGCCACAGTCCACGACGCGCAGGCGCTCGCGCATATCGAACTGCCACGGAAAGCGCTGGTGCTCCCAGGCCAGATGCGTGGAAATCTGTCGGATAGCGCCCGGCCCCTGACGGCTGCCGGGACGTCCCGACGTTGCCATATCAAAAGGAATGCCGGTAATCACCCACTCTGCATCGCTATCCCAGGGCTGAAAATGTAAAGGCAGGCGTAAGAAACCGAAGGCGTTGGAGATGAGAGAATTATCATACTGATGTCCCAGAGTGCTCATAAAGCGACCTCCTGATATCGTCGTGATAATGTTCCCGGTATAAATTGCTTATTGCCTTGCAGGAACATTCGATAAGAAAAAATTATCGGCAAAAATCGGAGGTCTTTCCAGGTAGGCGATTATTTCTGGCAAGGCTCAGGGGCAAATTCATTACCGTCGCCAGGAAATGCATTCGCCGCACAGGGTGGAAGTTTGCCGCTCTTTCCTTTAAGCACGAACGCGGCGAAACCAATTACGCCTGCATTCCGGACATCGCCATATGCAGAGTTAGCGCTATAAGCTTCATTAAGTGGGGAAAAAACAAAGGCGGCCTGAGTACTGTTATTCCTCCTGAACCCCTTAATGACTAACGAGTCTCCGGCTTTTACAATATACCCGGGATTCCTTACTGAGCCGGGCCTACCATTTAATACGTCCAGTCCATCGACAGTAGCCACAATTTCATAATCCGTGTCATGGCTATAATTACGGACATACAGTTGATACTGGGTATTCATTTTCGCCTGCAGTTGGTATTGCCACTGACCAGGTGAGCGATTGAAAATTCGGCTAACGGGAAGTGAGTTAAAATTCTTATCCCGTACTGCATATTCCAGTTCACCGATACGAATACTGTAGATTTTGTCGTAACCGGGTTCTGTTCGCGTAGTGTAATTGATAACTATCGAGTCAATCGGTTCTGCCCCGGCACGCTCAGCGCTAACAGCGGTGACCGTCGAATGAATATCCTGCCCCCATGCGGTACCCATTGCTGGTGAAGATGAACGCTGATATTGCGGCGTACTGGCGCAGCCGCTTAGCAACAAGAAAACGCCTGTGAGAATGATGCGGATTTTAGAGGTCGTCATAGCCCGTCCCTG
The DNA here is from genome assembly GCA_901456055.1 of Phytobacter ursingii. Lineage (GTDB taxonomy): Bacteria > Pseudomonadota > Gammaproteobacteria > Enterobacterales > Enterobacteriaceae > Phytobacter > Phytobacter ursingii. Next base: position 944,617 of record CABDWT010000004.1, on the reverse strand, counting down.
GTGAGTGAATTATCAACAGGGAAGCTTACTTAACAGAAAACGAAGTGGAAGCAGATACCGCTCTTTCCAGGACTCTATAAATGAAAAACTGACCGATTTATACGAATAAACCGGTCAGTCAAAGAAATAACCCTACTTATTCATCTTCCAGGTAGGTATACCCGTACAGCCCGGCTTCGAACTCTTCGAGGAACTGCTGTTGCAGCGCATCGTCCAAATCGGTCTGTTTTACCTGATCGCGGAACTGAATCAGCAAAGTTTTCGGATCGAGCTGTACATATTGCAGCATATCCGCCACGGTATCGCCTTCATCCGACAGTTCAACTTCCACACTGCCGTCAGGGAAGACAAAGACATCCACCGCTTCGGTATCGCCAAACAGGTTATGCATGTTGCCGAGAATTTCCTGGTACGCCCCTACCATAAAGAAGCCCAGCATTGGCGGGTTCTCCGGGTCGTATTCCGGCATCGGCATCGTCGTTGCAATACCGTCACCGTCCACGTAGTGATCGATAGCACCGTCAGAATCGCAGGTAATATCCAGCAACACCGCACGACGTTCAGGCGCGTGGTTCAGACCTTCCAGCGGCAGAACCGGGAAGAGCTGATCGATACCCCAGGCATCCGGCATTGACTGGAACAGGGAGAAGTTGACGTAAATCTTGTCCGCCATCCGCTCCTGCAGTTCGTCAATAATCGGACGATGCGCACGGTTGCTCGGATCGAGCTGCTTCTGCACTTCATGGCACATGTTCAGATACAGTTGCTCTGCCCAGGCGCGCTCCTGAAGATTGAAGGTACCGGAAGAGTAACCGATATGAATATCATGCAAATCCATCTGGCTGTCATGGAGCCATTCGCGCAGAGAGCGACGCGTGCCCGGCTCGTGCATTTCCTGCCAGGTTTCCCACATGCTTTGCAGGGAACGAGGCGCATCATCCTGCGGCGGTGTCGCTTCGGAAATTTCACTACGCTCAACGCCGATGATGTTGGAGACCAGCACCGTATGGTGCGCGGTAACCGCGCGACCAGATTCGGTAATCACCGTTGGGTGCGGCAGGCCGTTCTCTTCACAGGCATCGCCAATCGCCCAGATGATGTTGTTGGCGTATTCGTTCAGGCCGTAGTTCACCGAGCAGTCTGACTGGGAACGCGTACCTTCATAGTCCACGCCCAAACCGCCGCCCACGTCGAAGCACTGAATGTTGACACCCAGCTTATGCAGTTCAACATAAAAACGTGCGGATTCACGCACGCCGGTGGCGATATCGCGAATGTTGGCCATCTGCGAACCGAGGTGGAAGTGCAGCAGTTGAATGCTGTCCAGACGACCGCGCTCGCGCAGAATTTCCACCAGCTGCAGTACCTGGTTGGCCGCGAGGCCGAACTTGGATTTTTCGCCGCCGGAGGATTGCCATTTACCAGAACCCTGCGACGCCAGACGCGCACGCACACCCAGGCGCGGCACGACATTCAGGCGCTCAGCTTCTTCCAGCACAATGGCGATTTCCGACATCTTCTCGATAACCAGATAGACCTTGTGGCCCATCTTCTCGCCGATAAGCGCCAGGCGGATGTATTCACGGTCTTTATAACCGTTACACACGATCACCGAACGGGTCATTCCCGCATGCGCCAGAACCGCCATCAACTCCGCTTTCGAACCCGCTTCAAGACCCAGCGGCTCGCCGGAATGGATCAGCGACTCAATAACGCGACGGTGCTGGTTTACTTTAATGGGGTAAACCAGGAAGTAGTCGCCGTTATAGCCATAGGATTCACGCGCGCGTTTGAAGGCGGCGTTAATGGAGCGCAGACGATGTTGCAGGATCTGCGGGAAGCAGAACAGCGCAGGTAAGCGTTGGCCTTGTGCCTCACGCGCCTTTACCAGTTGAGCCAGGTCAACACGGGCTTCCGGGACGTCAGGGTCCGGGCATACGCTGATATGACCCAGTTCGTTGACGTCATAATAATTATTACCCCACCAGGCAATATTGTAAGTACGAAGCATCTTGCTGGCTTCCTGGGAGCTCATCGCAACCTCCTGCATGGAACGTAGTACACCGTGTTCGCCTGCTGACGAAGGCGAAAATGAAGACATGTCGTCAGACATAGCGAACCTCAACTCTTTGTATTAAGTGTAAAACAGTTAACTACTATCACAACGTTACGTTGCGATAACAACCCATAAACAGTCTGGCTATGCAGCATAAGATGCTGAAATACCGACTGTGCGACCGGTTTCTTGTTCATAACATTGTAAAACACGTGACCGAACGAAATATGACGGTTCGGCGAAACCACGAGAAAACTCCTGAATCAGCAGGAGAGCCCTTGTTCAGTCATCACAGCGCCGTACCGGCCCGGGAGTCCTGAGAAGCGCCGAAATGGGTATAACATCGGCAGGTTTGCAGATTTGAAATGCAGGTTGCGGGGAATAAACGCGCGTCAGAACGACGCAACGGATTCTGCTGAAAGCAACGGTTCATTATCTCGTATCACCTCCACACACGTCTTGCGACCTGCGACAAGCCAAAGCCGTAAATTGCTTAACCCGGCTGGAAGTGGCAACACGAGAGATCCCGTGCGCTTTTAATATGAGCCGCGCGCGGCGTTTTATACCGATAACGGGGTGAAAATGCAAAATAAAAAATTACGTTCGCGTCATCCATAGGGAAAATTTCTGTAACCAATTCAGACAGAACGTGCGTGACCTCAAAAAACGCTGGCAATGGGGTTAAGAAGTAACCTAGAATAGCCATCCAGATGTTAATCCATCTATACTGATTAACACTTAGACAGTCCGTGTCGCTAACTTCACGTCCTCGCGGAACAACCGTGAAGGCATCCTGACACACTGTTTAAGCCAACCGTTTTATTCCAGGGTGAAAACACAATATGGCAAAACACCTTTTTACGTCCGAGTCCGTCTCAGAAGGGCATCCTGACAAAATTGCTGACCAAATCTCCGACGCCGTGCTTGATGCGATCCTTGAACAGGATCCGAAAGCGCGTGTTGCCTGTGAAACCTATGTAAAAACCGGCATGGTGCTGGTCGGTGGTGAAATCACCACCAGCGCATGGGTCGATATCGAAGAGATCACCCGTAACACCGTTCGCGAAATTGGTTATATCCATTCTGATATGGGCTTTGATGCCAACTCTTGCGCCGTACTGAGCGCGATTGGTAAACAGTCTCCTGATATTAACCAGGGCGTTGACCGTGCAGATCCACTGGAGCAGGGTGCAGGCGACCAGGGGCTGATGTTTGGTTATGCAACCAATGAAACCGACGTGCTGATGCCAGCGCCAATCACCTATGCACACCGTCTGGTTGAGCGTCAGGCAGAAGTACGTAAAAACGGCACTCTGCCGTGGCTGCGCCCGGATGCGAAAAGCCAGGTCACTTTCCAGTATGACGACGGCAAAATCGCGGGTATCGACGCGGTAGTGCTCTCCACTCAGCACGCAGAAGACATTGACCAGAAATCGCTGCAGGAAGCGGTAATGGAAGAGATCATCAAGCCGGTCCTGCCGACCGAGTGGCTGAACGAATCCACCAAATTCTTTATCAACCCGACTGGCCGTTTCGTTATCGGCGGCCCGATGGGCGACTGCGGTCTGACCGGTCGTAAAATTATCGTTGATACCTACGGCGGCATGGCGCGTCACGGTGGCGGTGCGTTCTCTGGTAAGGATCCGTCTAAAGTTGACCGTTCCGCTGCCTACGCAGCCCGTTATGTGGCGAAAAACATCGTGGCGGCTGGCCTGGCCGATCGCTGTGAAATCCAGGTCTCCTACGCTATCGGCGTGGCGGAACCGACCTCCATCATGGTGGAAACGTTCGGTACTGAGAAAGTGCCTGCTGAACAACTGATCCTGTTGGTGCGCGAGTTCTTCGACCTGCGTCCGTACGGTCTGATCCAGATGCTGGACTTGCTGCATCCGATCTATAAGCAAACGGCGGCATACGGTCACTTTGGTCGCGAAACTTTCCCCTGGGAAAAAACCGACAAAGCCGCTCAGTTGCGTGAAGCTGCCGGTCTGAAATAATCGACTGAGTAAGAGCCGCTATGAAGGCCAGCCTTGTGCTGGCCTTTTGCTTTTCCGCTGGCCTGAGATCCCGTCTCTTTCTGCACATAAGCTATACTTGTCATGCGAATTCAGTAGCTTATTGAAAGCGATTACATAATTTATCTCTACTGCCTGCAGCACTATTTGTAGGGCCTTCCCCCATAACAGACAGGGTTGTTACACCCGATTTCGGTTTAGTCTGAAACTGTCTTCCTCCCCCTCTCTGATGCTGTTCTTATATCTATAATATTTATCAGTTTTATTTGCCGGTGCGTTTGAATGGAAATGTAACCGATTACACTTGCGTGACATTCATCACAAAAAACAACCTGGCATTAACCTACGTTTACCATCGCAAAAACTGATATAACGAATGGAGGGCATCATGCCTGACAATAAAAAACAGGGACATTCAAACAAGGCGATGACCTTTTTTGTCTGCTTCCTCGCTGCACTGGCAGGACTTCTTTTTGGCCTGGATATTGGTGTTATCGCCGGGGCGCTGCCCTTTATCACCAATGACTTTAAAATTGACTCCCATGTACAAGAGTGGGTGGTCAGTTCAATGATGTTTGGCGCCGCAGTCGGCGCCGTAGGTAGCGGATGGATGTCGTGGAAACTCGGGCGTAAAAAAAGCCTGATGATCGGCGCAATCCTCTTTGTTATTGGTTCGCTGTGTTCTGCCGTCGCCCCTAACGTGGAAGTACTGATTATTTCCCGCATAATTCTCGGTCTTGCTGTGGGGATAGCCTCTTATACCGCCCCGCTTTATCTGTCCGAAATTGCACCGGAAAAAATCCGTGGCAGTATGATTTCGATGTACCAGTTGATGATCACCATCGGTATTCTCGGGGCTTATCTGTCGGATACGGCATTCAGCTACAGCGGCGCATGGCGCTGGATGCTCGGCGTGATTGTTATCCCGGCGATCCTGCTGCTTATCGGCGTCTTCTTCCTGCCGGATAGCCCCCGCTGGTATGCCGCCAAACGCCGTTTCCACGATGCTGAACGCGTGCTGTTACGCTTGCGTGATACCAGCGCCGAAGCTAAAAACGAACTGGATGAAATTCGTGAGAGCCTGCAGGTAAAACAGACCGGCTGGGCGCTGTTTAAAGAGAATAGTAATTTCCGTCGCGCTGTCTTCCTTGGCGTGCTGTTGCAGGTCATGCAGCAGTTCACCGGGATGAACGTCATCATGTATTACGCGCCAAAAATCTTCGAACTGGCAGGCTACAGTAATACCACGCAGCAAATGTGGGGAACGGTAATCGTCGGTCTGACCAACGTACTGGCCACCTTTATCGCAATTGGCGTCGTAGACCGCTGGGGCCGTAAACCCACGCTGGTGCTTGGCTTCCTGGTGATGGCCGTTGGGATGGGGGTGCTGGGCACCATGTTGCATCTGGGTATTCACTCACCGGGCGCACAATACTTTGCCGTCGCCATGCTGCTGATATTTATCGTCGGGTTTGCGATGAGCGCCGGTCCGGTTATCTGGGTACTGTGCTCGGAAATCCAGCCGCTGAAAGGGCGTGATTTTGGCATCACCTGTTCTACAGCAACCAACTGGATAGCGAACATGATTGTCGGTGCCACGTTCCTCACCATGCTGGACTCTCTCGGCAACGCCAACACCTTCTGGGTCTATGGTGGCCTGAACGTGCTGTTTATTGTCCTGACGCTGTGGCTGGTTCCGGAAACCAAACATATTTCGCTGGAGCATATCGAGCGTAACCTGATGAAAGGTCGCCCGCTGCGCGAAATCGGTTCGCATAATTAAGTTGCTGGCGTGCCTTCGGAACAGAGGCACGCCGTCCCACCCAGGCTACTGCGGGCCAGCCCCTTCTGAGCGCTGGCCCGCGCATCTCCTGACAGAATAATCTGAATTTTAGCTTCCGCCGCTGTTATAGACAGAAGGGGAAAACGATTGACGCTCCTGCGATTCCTGCTTCCTGCCGCCAATATGCTGTTTTTCATCCGCTAAAACGCACAAAGAATGACATATCGGGGATTCCGCCATTCATTTTTATTATTTTCATTTGAAACATGATAATGATAATTATTGTGTTAACATTTAGTTATCTTTTAGTAAAAATCATGTATGTCACTGTAATGTAAGAAACATAACGGGTGTCTCTTTTCGTCAGTTTCGTCCTTGCACAGACATATTCCTTAATAACCAGGAACACGCATGGATCACATTGTTTACGTTGTGGACGATGATAATTCCGTCAGGAAGGCGCTGGTGAGTCTGCTGCGCGCGGAGGATTATCGGGTGGCCGACTTCTCCTCAGCGCAAGCGTTTCTCTCCCACCCTTTTACCTCGCAGCCCGGCTGCCTGATTCTGGATATGAACATGCCCGGCGCCAGCGGTTTCGACGTCACAGAAGCCCTGGGCCGACTTGGACACATCATTCCAGTTATCTTCCTGACCGGCTTCGGCACCATCCCGCTGTCAGTCAAAGCGATGAAAGCAGGGGCATATGAATTTATGACCAAACCCGCCGTCCCCGGTTTGCTGCTGCAGGCGGTTGCCGATGCCCTGAAACTGGCAGAGAAAACCCTCGACGAAACACAAGAGATGCAGGCATTGACCACGCGTTATGACTCACTGACGCCACGTGAAAAAGAGGTGTTTCAACTGGCCATTGGCGGCCTGCTGAATAAACAGATCGCCACCGAAATGGGCGTTAGCGAGATCACCGCCAAAGTCCATAAAAAGCGGGTGATGGAGAAAATGCAGGTCCGCTCCCTGACCGATCTGGTCAGGGCCGCAGACCGTCTGAATATTCACAAAACCCTTGGGCGATAGTGGCCAGGTTTACGCTTCGGCAGGGTGAGTCGGCAGCGTAAAAGTAAAGACGCTGCCGCAGGGTTGGCGAGGTTCCGCCGTCAATTTACCGCCGTGCTTTTCAATAATGCCGTAGCTGATACTCAGCCCCATCCCCATACCGTGCTCTTTGGTGGTATAAAAGGAGTCAAACAGACGTTTCTGTACCTCGGGCGTAAAACCCACGCCGGTATCGGCAATAGCCAGACGAATGTTACCCGATTGCGGATTGTCTGAACTCACCGTCAGCATCAGCGGACGATCATCTATCCCCGCCATTGCATCAATCGCATTGACGATCAGGTTTAACAGCACCTGCTGTATTTGTACGCTGTCGCCAAAAATCGCGGCATCCTGCGCTTCCAGATGGTAATGCAGCGCGATCTCCTGGCGTTCCAGCTCGCTGCGCGAGAGTGCCACAATATGGTAGACAAGGTGATGCAGGTTAATCCGCGTGCAGCCTGAGGTCTGGTTTCGCGTCAGCGCCTGCAGGCCGCGGATAATGTTACCCGCACGCTCCCCTTCGCTAATGATCTCTTCCAGGCTGGCGCGTGCATTACCCAGCATCGCAGGCTCGCGACTCAGCCAGCGCAGGCTGGCGCCCGCATTGGCGACAATCGACATCAGCGGCTGGTTAATCTCATGGGCGATAGAGGCCGTCAACTGACCAACGGTGGTCGCACGGGAAACACGGGCGAGATCGGCCTGCGCCACGCGAACCGCATCCTCAGACTGGCGACGCGCCGTGATATCGGTAATCACGCCGAAATATTCCGCGACGTTAGCCTCATACTCCACCGGGTTGCCCACGCCCAGAATATAACGGCATTCGCCATCCGGGCGGAAAATACGAAACTCCGCGCGCATTGAGACGCCATTACGCACGCTATCGGTAACCAGCGTGTTGATACGCGGGAAATCCTCCGGATGCACCAGCGTCATAAAGTCGGCCATTGATAACGTACGCTGATGCTCAGGCAGGCCCAGGATGCGCGCATACTCGTCGGACACAAACATCACATCCTGTTCCAGCTCCCAGCGCCAGGTGCCCGTATTGCTGATTTTCTCCCCGAGCATCAGCGAGGTCTGACTGGCGCGCAGCTCTTTTTCCGCCCGGCGACGCTGCACGTTCTCTTCGACCCGCTCGGCATAAAGGCGCGCCGTTTCCAGCGAAACCGCCGCCTGCGCCGCCAGCATTCTGACGATACGCGAATGCCCGGCGGTGAAAATCTCCGGCATCACCCGATTTTCCAGGTACAACACCCCCACCAGTTTGCCCTGCTTATGCATCGGTACGCACATGATGCCTGCACCAGACGTCACCAGATAGGGATCCTGGCTGAACGGACCGAACAACTCAGACTTGCTGATACGAATTTCCTGTCCGGTACGCATCACTGCCGTCAGTACCGATAACGGCATATCGGTAGCCGAGGGGCGCTCCCGAACAATCTGTACCTTCACCCCTTCCGAGGATGTCTCTGCCCACGCCTGCGTTTCAGGAATGGTGTTATCAAGGATACGAATCAAGAGCCCACGCTGCGCCCCCGCCCGCTCCAGCAACATCGTCATCAAAGTATGCACAAGGCGGTCGAGGTCAATCTCTTCGGTCATGGCGCGGACCGCCCGCAGCACACTTTCCAGATCGTGCATCATTTCGTTTTGCGCGAAGGTGATGGTGTCATAAGGCGAGCGTTGCCCTGCGGAAGCCAGATGGGGGTACTGGCGTTCAAGTTGACGCAGCTTTGCCATCGCCCCCCAGCGCCGCCATGCGGTGAAGGCGTTTCTGAAATAGCCGTCTGCTGCCACATGCCAGCCCATGGTTTTAGCAAAGCCCCCGGCCAGTTCACACGCCAGGCCATTCACCGGATGGCATTCAACCTCAGCGGAAAGGGCGATGGCGTTTTCGTACGAGGCGATGGCGAGATCGTTCTCCTGCTCCAGCCTCGCCAGCTCCGCGCGCACCAGCGCCGCCTTATCGGCAAAGGTCGCCGGGTTGTGATCCGCCCAGCGAGCGATAACTTCATAATGTGCGCCAAGGATTTCCCGCTGTTCGGAGGTCACGGTTGCCGGCGTCAACCTCTGTGCCAGCGAAAGGGCGCTGTAGAAGTGATAATCCAGCAGATGCAGATAGCCCGGTACCATATCGGCTACCGGCGCCGCCCTTTCCAGGCAGCGGGAAGCATCGTCATATTCGCCAGCCATAAAATGGGCCATTCCCTGATAAAGCCAGAACCAAAAAATGGTCAGCGGTATCGGCTGCCTCTCGGGTTTATTGGTCGGGTCCAGGAGCGTTGCGGAAAAGAGATTATGAGCACTTAACGTGCCCGAACCGACGTTGCGCAAATGGTTAATGTACAGACGCTGGATAAGCAGCATGACCTCAACATCCGGGAAACGTAGCTTGCGGATAAAACTCAGCCCGCCTTCAATGGTCGTCAGCACCCCATCGAGATGATCGCCACGGATCAGGAAGTTCATCGTCTGATGGCGAATAATAAAGCAGGCCGCGGTTAAATCACCGTGCTCGACCGCCGCACTAAAGCATGCTTTAGCGTGATCCACCGCTACGCTCAGCGGTTTGACCCAGGCACTGCACAAATCTACCGCCAGAAAGGTACGCCCCATAAAGGGATTTAGCGGATGTTCCTCAACCAAATCGCGCCCCAGCAGCGTGTACATATACCCTTTTTCGTACGTATGGTAACGACAGCCAGTCAGGACGCCGTACCAGGCAATCGCTGTAGTGAACGCGCCGTTGAAGCCATGCTCCAGGGTCATCAGTATGATTCGGCAGAGTAAAAGAAAATGCAGGCGTGGGGCGGTAAACGCGGAAAACATACTGGCGCTGAGCATCAGGTTGATGACAGCTTCGGCCTCGGGGTTGTTAATTCGCGCAAGCTGGCGAAAAAGGTTCGCCGGGTCATCCCCAATGCGCGCCTCTATCCGTTGCCAGGCATCATCGCACTCCGCATCTGTCGGCGCACGGCTCAGGTGAATGCCGAACACCGCAAGCCAGGCCAGGGCGGTCTCCAGCGCAAGGCCCATATCCGACTGTCGCATCTGCACTTCCGCCATCATGCCTGCGGTAACCGCCTTTTGTTTCAGGCTGCCCGGCGCGCGCAGGAGCTGATGACACAGCGTCAGCGCAGAAGGCAGATTACCCTGCAAAAACTCACACTCCGCCTCTTCAAATGCGAGAGTGAAATCCTCATCCGGCTCGGTAATCATGGCATCTTCTTTCAATAACCGCGCGGTACGCAGATAACGCACCGCCGAGGCATAATCCCCCGTCAGCCTGGCGCGCTGCGCAGCAAGACGACAGATAGCGCGATAATTGTCTCGCTGGGGTGAGACGCGAACACAGTCAATGGAGGAAGTAATGTGGTGGACCGCCAGAAACAGATTTTCATTGCTGTCGTTTTGTGACACCGCGTCGGTAAAAAACCGCGCGGCAGCAAAATGGAGATGACAGATATCATCCGCTTCGAGCAGTGCCTGCGCCGCCTTCTGCACCCGATCGTGGGTAAAGGCGTACTGGTCACCGCTGCGGCTGATCAGTCGGGCGGCAACAGCGGGCAGCAGATGTTCATGCAGCAGTGCCGGCGCTATCTTCTGCATCGCACTGAGCAGTGCGGGGTTACCGTTTCCCCCCACACAGGCCAGACAGCCCAGCAGCCTGCGCGTCAGGGAGGGCATCTCCGCCAGTTGTTGCAACACCAGGCTGGCGACATTTTCCGTGTAGTTACGCGAACGGATCGCGTGTGAATCGTAGTGCAACTTGCCATGCTGTTTGTGATGAGTAATCAGCCCGTCTTTGACGATGCGCTGAATAAATTCATGCGTAAAGAGTGGATTACCGCCGGTTTTTTCGTGGATCAGCGCCGCCAGCTCACCGAGGCAGGAGGCCCGCGTCTGCAACAGTTCCGCCAGCCATCGCGACACCGCTTTTACACTCAACGGCTCAGGCCGCAGTTCAACAGCATAATGGGCGCCAACGCGCAGAGTCGATAACAGAGCCTCTTCACTGCCATCCGCAAATACGCCGGTGTCAGCGTACGAAACCACCAGCAGTAGCGGTAGCGACTCGCTGCAACTGACAAGGTGCTCCAGCAGATGCAGGCTGGCCTGATCTATCCAGTGAATATCATCAATCAGCAGTACCAGCGGGCGGTCCGGTGTGGCAAACGCCTCAACAAGCCGGTGCGCCATCAGATTGAAACGCATTCGGCTATCCGCCGACTGGGTATTCACAACGGTCGACGGTGGGTTTTCAAGCAGCAGTCCTAACTCCGGCACCAGATTGACCGCCAGTGCAGCATGCACGCCAAGCGCTCGTGTTAAACGCATTTTCCAGCGGGCCACCTCTTCCGCGCCCTGGCCGAGCAGCCAGAGCGTCAGCGCGCGAAACGCAGAGGCGATAACCGTAAAAGGCAAAACCGGCGAATACTGGTCGGCCTTACTTACCGCGAGTAACGCCTGGCGCTGTTGCAACTTTCTCAGCGCCGAGGCAATGAGCGAAGATTTACCGCAGCCCGGCGGTCCACCGATCGTGACCAGGGCGTGCGCGCCACTTTCCGTCACCCGGTCAAATACCGCCAGCAGTTGATGGTGTTGCGGGTGGTCGAGAAAAAGCGGGTCCGGCTGCAGACGCGCCGCAACCCGGTCCTGCAAGCCGGGAATAAACGGCGTAATTTCACCGTTTTTAGCCAGCGAAGCCTCGCAGCGACGCAGGTCGGCAATCAATCCGTCGACGGTCTGGTAACGGTTGTCCGGCGATTTCTCCAGCAATCGTAAAATGATGTCCGACAGCGTTGAGGGAACCGATGGGCGTACCTGCCGGGGCGGTCTGGGGGCGGAAGCAATATGGTGATGAGCCCATTCAGCCTGCCCGCCATCGCTGAGATCGAAGGGCAGCTCGCCGGTCAGCAGTTCATAGAGCACAATGCCAAGACTATAGAGATCGCTGCGGCTGTCGACCCTGTCCGGCGTACGGGAGGTATGCTCCGGCGACATATACGCCAGCGTACCGCCAGGCTCCGTCAGGCGAGACGGGTCGAAGGCGTTCGTCCCTTCGCTGGCGAGGCCAAATCCCCCCAGCCGATAAGCGCCGCCGGGGTCGATAAAAAAGTGGCCTGGTTTGATATCGCTGTGCATCAGCCCCTGCGCATGCATCTGGCGTAACGGGGCACAGAGGCCAATGGCAATCGAAAGAAAATCGGTAATGCTTCGTGTGCGCAGCCGGGGCAGTTGGGCAAGGGTACGCAAAGGAAATGGCGTATAGACCAGTGCGTAATGACCATGATAGCTGGTACTGCTGAACGGTTTTATCGCCCATGCGTCTGAGAGTCGCCTGCGAAGCGCAAATTCATTTTTTAAGCGTTGGGTCGTATGAAACGCGGCTTCATCGCCAGATACGGCCGCGCTGGCAAGGATAAAACTGCTGCCGGAATGGAGCGGCTGGCAGAGTGTCCAGGCAATCCCTCCTTCCTGCGTCAGCGGCGTGAAAATGATGTCATCGGTTAAGGTGACAACCTCACCATCCATCATTTTACCGGCAGCAGAAAGTTTCTCGCTCATTAGCGCTCCTCACACAGAGAGTTCGCGGCGGATCTGTTCCAGCAGCGTTTCGATTTTAATGGGCTTACGCAGCAGCGTAACGCCCCCGAACTCGGGAGCATAACGCGACAGGTTTTCATCTTCATGTCCGGAAATAAAAATCACCGGCGGCGGCGCGCAAAGCTGAGCCACCCGGCGATACAAATCCAGGCCGCTCATACCTTTTAGCTTGATATCAATAATAAGCAGAGATGCGTCAGACAGCGCGGATTCATTATGAAGAAATGCCTCCGCAGAGTCGAAGGCGTCAGAATCGTACCCCTCCGACTGGAGCAGGTTGCTTAATCCACTACGGACGGAACGTTCATCATCGATAATGACAATGCGCGGTGACAGCCTCATGCCGTACTCCTCTGTCTGCCCTCTGGCTAAGGGGCGCTTTTGTCGTCAGGAGGTGGCGTGCCGCTGATTTTGGGCACACATTCATGACGAAACCAGGCCATTGTCACCGGCTCGCGGCGCAGAAGTCGCCGGGCGAGCGGAATCAGTTGTTCGCCGACCAGCATACCAAAAAGGCCCAGCAGGGCGACGATCGGTGGCGCGGGTGAGTGTACCTGCATTGCGCCATAGATAACGCCCGCTAACAGGCCCGCCGCCAGAGAAATGACATACGATTTCAACATGGTTAGCCTGCCCCTGTCTGATGGCGTTGAGAAAGGATCGCGTTGTCTGCCGTTTGCGCTGCAGCCTGTGGCTGACTTATGGCGGCCTGGGGTTCATGGTGCGGGCGCAACGCAGAGATAGCCTGTTCACCCGCCAGCATGCCGAGCAGCCCTACCAGGGCTACCGCTGGCGGTGCCGGCGAACGGACCTTTAACAAGGCATAAACCAGCCCAATAAACACACCTGCGCCGAGGGAAATGAGCGCTGTACTCATGGTCATTCTCCCCTTATCGGGTTCAGAGCCGGGCGACGCTGACGCGCCGCCCCTGCACATTATTTATTGGCCGGAACCGGTGCCAGCGTGCGGTGAGCACCTTTAGCGCGAGCCGGCGCTTTGTGCACCATGGTATAGGCATAATCAACGCCCATCCCATAGGCGCCAGAGTGTTCCTTCACGATATCCATCACCGCGTTGTAGGTCTCTTTGTGCGCCCAGTCACGCTGCCACTCCAGCAACACCTGCTGCCAGGTCACCGGGATCACCCCCGCCTGAATCATGCGCTGCATCGCGTAATCATGTGCTTCTTTCGAAGTACCGCCGGAAGCATCCGCCACCATATAGATTTCATATCCCCCTTCCAGCATGGCGCACAGGGCGAACGTGTTATTACACACTTCTGTCCACAGGCCTGATACCACCACTTTTTTCTGACCATTTTTCGCCAGCGCATCACGCACTTTCTGGTCATCCCAGGAGTTCATGGACGTGCGCTCAAGAAGGTCATGCTCGGGGAATACGTCCAGCAGTTCAGGGAAGGTATTTCCGGAGAAGCTTTCCGTCTCAACGGTGGTGATGGTGGTTGGAATGTTGAAAACTTTTGCCGCTTTCGCCAGACCAACGACATTGTTTTTCAGCACCTGGCGGTCAATCGACTGCACGCCAAACGCCATCTGCGGTTGCTGATCGATAAAAATAATCTGGCAGTTCTGGGGAGTCAGTACTTCAAGCTTAGCGTTGTTCATAAGAATACCCGTTGTCGTTAAGGAGCAGTTTCCCGTGAAAGGGGAGCGGACGTTTTGCTGACAGTGACCGGGGTATTCTCGCGCGGCTTAAGCAGGCGAAATGACGTTCGTCCCGGACGCTGCTGTCGGGACGGATAGTAAGAGTTGTCAGAAATGAGAACTATTATCTCTGTGTATAACTATACGTTCGTATAGGTATACCTTCGTATAACTAGACGCCGTTTTCACCAGCTCACCATAATCCCTCCCACTTCCACGCTCTGTTCTCACGGAGCATCGCATCTTATCGTCCGGCAGCATCAGGCCTGTTTCGGATGGCTCAGACAGGAGGATTTATGGTCTCACTCGGTAAAGCCGAACTGATATTCATCAACGGCAAATTTCATACGGTAGACAGGGAAAACCCGGTCGCAGAAGCGGTCGCCATCCGTGACGGCAAATTCCTGGCGGTGGGCACTCAGGCCGACGTCATGGAATATCACAGCGACGGCAGCAAAGTGGTGGATCTCAACGGTAGCACCGCCATTCCGGGCCTCAATGACTCGCACCTGCACCTGATCCGTGGTGGTCTGAACTATAACCTCGAACTGCGCTGGGAAGGGGTACCGTCGCTGGCTGACGCCCTGCGGATGCTGAAAGAACAGGCGCTGCGTACCCCCTCACCGCAATGGGTACGCGTGGTAGGCGGCTGGAGCGAATTTCAATTTGCCGAGCGCCGCATGCCGACGCTTGACGAGATTAACGAGGCCGCGCCGGATACCCCGGTCTTTATTCTTCATCTCTATGACCGCGCCCTGCTCAACCGCGCCGCCCTTCGCGTTGTTGGCTACACCAAAGACACGCCGAACCCGCCGGGCGGGGAAATTCAGCGCGACAGCAACGGCAATCCTACCGGCATGCTGATTGCGCGGCCAAACGCCATGATCCTCTATGCCACGCTGGCCAAAGGGCCAAAGCTGCCGCTGGAACAGCAGGTTAACTCCACTCGCCAGTTTATGCGCGAGCTAAACCGTCTGGGCCTGACCAGCGCTATCGATGCAGGCGGCGGTTTCCAGAACTACCCGGAAGATTACGAAGTGATCAGCGAACTGCACGCCAAAGAGCAGATGACGATCCGCATCGCCTATAACCTCTTCACCCAGCGCCCCGGCCATGAGCTGGAAGATTTCGAGAAATGGACCGACATGCTGACGCCGGGCCAGGGCACCGATTTCTTCCGCCACAACGGCGCGGGTGAAATGCTGGTGTTCTCGGCTGCAGATTTTGAAGATTTTCTTGAACCGCGCCCGGATCTCGCACCCGGCATGGAAGATGAGCTGGAGCGCGTGGTACGCCACCTGGTTGAGCACCGCTGGCCGTTCCGCCTGCACGCCACCTATAACGAATCGATCAGCCGTATGCTCGACGTGTTCGAGCGCGTGAACCGTGATATTCCGTTCAATGGTCTGCACTGGTTTTTCGACCACGCAGAAACCGTGACCCAGCAAAACATTGACCGCATCAAAGCACTCGGCGGCGGGATTGCCGTGCAGCACCGTATGGCGTTCCAGGGGGAATATTTCGCTGAGCGCTACGGTATGGACGCAGTGCGCCACACCCCGCCAGTGGTGAAAATGCTCGAAACCGGCGTGCCGGTCGGGCTGGGAACCGACGCCACCCGCGTGGCCAGCTACAACCCGTGGACCGCATTGTACTGGCTGGTCTCCGGACGCACCGTCGGCGGTATGCAGATGTACGACGTCAATGCCAGACTCGACCGTGACACGGCGCTGATGCTCTGGACACAGGGCAGCGCCTGGTTCTCCAGCGAACAGGGCAAAAAAGGCCAGATTAAAGTGGGCCAACTGGCTGACCTCGCCGTCCTGAGCAAAGACTATTTCCGCGTGCCGGAAGACGAGATCAAAGGCATTGAGTCGGTTCTGACCGTGGTCAATGGCAACATCGTCTATGCCGCAGGCGGTTTCAGCGCCGAGGCCCCGCCAGCGATCCCGGTACTGCCGGAGTGGTCGCCGGTGGTCAACGTGCCGGGTCACTACCGCAGCGCGCCGCCACAGCAAACACGCGTCGGCATGATGCCCGCCGCACATCACTGTAGCGGCCCCTGTAGCGTGCATAACCACCAGCACAATGTAGCGCGCGGATCGTCCATTCCGGTTTCAGACGATAACGCCTTCTGGGGCGCGCTCGGCTGCAGTTGCTTCGCGTTCTGATGCCTATGAAAAACACAACGCTGATGTCGCCCCGTATTGATGCGGGGCTGTTATTCCTGCGCCTGACCGGCAGCCTGTTGCTTCTCTATGTGCATGGTCTGCCGAAGGTGCTGAACTTTCATCAAGAACTGAGCCGAATTGAGGATCCGTTTGGGTTTGGCCCCTGGTTCAGCCTGCTGCCCGCCATTTTTGCTGAGGTGGTGTGCCCGATATTCATCATTCTCGGACCTGGTGCGCGGCTGGCCTGTCTGCCGATTATTGGCGTGCTGCTGGTTGCCATGCTGGTTGTGCACCCGCAATGGAGTATCGCGGAAGGACAATTTGGCTGGCTGCTGCTCATCATCTTCACCACGCTGGCGTTAACCGGCCCGGGTAAATGGCGGGTAAATATGCCGGACAAACAGGAGTTCAGGCATGGCGCAAGTCAATGATGTTCATGCGGCGACGGCACAAACCCCGCCCGCCGCATCCGCTGGCGCATCCTCCTGGCAGCCACTGCGTCAGCCGGTATTTCGGATGCTGTGGATTGCCACGGTGGTCTCCAACATCGGTTCATGGATGAACGATGTGGGGGTAAACTGGACCATGCTGACGTTAAGCGCCGACCCGCTTTCCGTGGCGCTGGTTCAGGCGGCGAGCAGTCTGCCGATGTTTCTTTTCGCCCTCCCCTCCGGCGTGATGGCAGACATTGTCGACCGGCGCAAATATCTGCTGTTTTCCCAGCTATGGGTGTTTATTGCCGCCGCCGGGCTAACCCTGCTTTCTCTCTTCGGGCTGGTCACGCCACTGGTGCTGCTGATTGCCGCGTTCTTGCTAAGCACCGGTGCAGCGATGAGTTCACCACCGTTTCAGGCCATTGTGCCGGACCTGGTGGAAAAACACGAACTGGCCCCGGCTATCGCGTTGAATTCGCTCGGCATCAACATCAGCCGCGCCATTGGCCCGGCGCTGGGTGGGCTGATCCTCTCTTTTGCCGGACCATGGGTGGTCTTCGCCCTCAATGCGACATCGGTGCTGGGCGTCGCCTGGGTCCTGTGGCGCTGGAAAGCCGAACCGTTGATTCAGCGCCTGCCGCCGGAACACTTCTTTTCCGCCGTACGCGCCGGGCTGCGTTATGTGCATGCCGCCCCGGTATTGCGTAACGTGCTGGTACGTACCGTGGCGTTCTTCACCTTCGCCAGCGCCGGCTGGGCGCTGCTGCCGCTGGTAGCGCGCCGTGAGTTGGGTCTTGGACCTGGCGGTTACGGCATCATGCTGGCCTGTATCGGTCTGGGAGCGATTTGCGGCGCGATAGTGCTGCCGCGTTTACGTAAGCGCCTCAACCCGGACAGGCTGATGGTACTTAACAGCGTCATTTTCGCTATCAGCATGCTGGCGCTGGCATTTATCCGTCATTTCTGGCTGCTCAACGCTTTTGAATTTTTGACCGGTTTCGCCTGGATTGCGGTGCTCTCCACCCTCAATGTCGGGGCGCAGCGTAGTGCCGCTAAATGGGTGAAAGCCCGGGCGCTGGCCGTCTATCTGACCGTCTTTTTTGGTTCGATGACACTCGGTAGCGCCATCTGGGGCCAGCTGGCATCGCACTTTAGTATTCCAGCCTCATTGTGCGTGGCAACAGTGGGCATGCTGCTGGCAAGCCTGACGGTGCTGCGCTGGCAGTTGAATAAAGATCCAGACCTCAATCTGGACATACGCGATATCGACAGTAATGCCCAGGCGCTTGATATCTCACATGAACGTGGCCCGGTGATGGTGATGTATGAATATCTGATCGATCCCGAGGATGTCTCCCGCTTTGTCGTCTGTATCCAGGAGATTCGCCGGGTACGGGTACGCGGCGGCGCGTTGAGCTGGTCTGTCTATGAGGATGTCCAGCGCCCTGGCGTCTTTGTGGAATCGTTCGTGGTCGGCACATGGATTGAGCATCTGCGCCAACTGGAGCGTCACACGGTGAATGACCTGCTGATTCAAAGCAAGGTACAGGCATTCCATCGCGGCGGGCAGCTTCCCGAAGCACGTTATCTGATAGCACCCATAATGTAATAGCAACCCCTATCAACCCAAGCAATAGCGACAGTGAGGATTTACGTATGAGCACAATCAAAACGCAGGACGGTACGCAGATTTATTACAAAGACTGGGGCGCGGGAAAACCGGTATTGTTCAGCCACGGCTGGCCGCTGGATGGCGATATGTGGGACAGCCAGTTGAATTTCCTGGCCGAGCGCGGCTATCGCGTCATCGCCTTTGACCGCCGCGGTTTTGGCCGCTCCGACCAGCCGTGGGAAGGGTACAACTACGATACCTTCGCCTCCGACATTAACGATCTCATCACCGCGCTTGATCTGCAGGAAGTGACGCTGGTGGGCTTCTCCATGGGCGGCGGCGATGTGTCGCGCTATATCGGTCGTTACGGCACGGCGCGCGTCAAAGCGCTGGTACTGCTGGGTGCGGTGACGCCGATTTTCGGCAAAACGGCGGACTACCCACAGGGTGTCGATGCCAGCGTTTTCGAGGGCATTCGCGACGGACTACGCAAAGACCGGGCGCAATTTATCAGCGATTTCGCCACGCCGTTTTATGGTATTAACGCCGGGCAGACGGTTTCTCAAGGTGTGCTGACCCAGACGCTGAACATTGCACTGTTGGCCTCACTCAAAGGGACCATTGATTGCGTCACCGCCTTCGGCGAGACCGATTTCCGCCAGGATATTGCTAAAGTTAACGTGCCGACGCTGGTGATTCATGGCAGTAACGACCAGATCGTACCGTTCGAATCGACCGGTAAAGTGGCTGCAGAAATGATCCCCGGCGCACAGTTAAAAGTGTATGACAATGCGCCGCACGGTTTTGCAGTGACCCATCAGGATCAACTGAACAACGATTTGCTGACCTTCCTGCAATCGCTGTAAGTTAAGAAAGGTTCATCGCGCTTTGCCGTGGAAATCCCTTATCGTGATCAAGAAAACCTGACCACGGTTTTATGGTAAGCACGGCATCGCTGCGATGCACAAACAGCATGGCTGTCGCTCAGACGGGAGATTATCGAGAACGCATCCCACTCTTTATAGATTCCGAATTCCGCTCTTCTGCCGGGTTATCTCTTTTTCCTCATCCTCCCTTCGGTAATTATCCCCTCCTTATTTAAGGACAATCAGTCCACGTCGCGCAGGAGAAAGCCGTGTTTCTTACGGCGGTAGCGTGCCTGTTTCACTACACAGAAGGAACTGACCATGAGCGGAAAACCCGCCGCCCGGATGGGCGATATGACGACGTCCGGCGGCCCGATTGTACAGGGCTCCATGGGGGTGATGATTGGCTCCCCCACCGGCGTGGCCTGCTCGGTATGCCCGGGTGGCACGACCTCGGGTAATCCGGTGAATCCCCTGCTCGGGGCCAAGGTACTGCCCGGCGAAACTGATTTTGCTCTGCCCGGCCCGCTGCCGTTTGTGCTGTCCCGCTCTTACAGCAGTTACCGGACGAAAACGCCCGCACCGGTGGGCCTCTTTGGCCCCGGCTGGAAAGCCCCTTTCGATATCCGCGTACAGGTGCGCGATGACGAACTGATACTCAACGACAACGGCGGGCGAAGCATTCATTTTGACCCGCTGCTGCCCGGTGAGACCGCCTTCAGCCGCAGCGAATCCCTGTGGCTCGCACGCGGCGGCACGCTGAAACTGCATGAAAGTAATGTGCTGCATGTCATGTGGCAGAGCCTGCCGGAAGACCTGCGGTTAAATCCGCACCTTTATCTGGCAACGAACAGTGCCCGGGGGCCGTGGTGGATACTCGGCTGGCCGGAGCGTGTTCCGGGGGCGGACGAGGCACTGCCGGCCCCGCTGCCGCCGTACCGGGTGCTGACCGGACTGGCAGACCGCTTCGGGCGGTGTCTCTCTTTTCACCGGGACGCCGACGGCGATTTTACCGGGCATATCACCGGCGTCACGGACGGCGCGGGTCGCCAGTTCCGGCTGGCGCTCTCCACGCAGGCGCAGCGGGCGGAGATGGCGCGTAAACAGGCCATTGCCGGGGAGGCTGTCCCGTCTTTTCCGAACACGATGCCGGTCGCAGGCTACGGCACCGACAGCGGCATCCGTCTGGAGGCGGTGTGGCTGGTGCACGACCCGGTCTACCCCGACACCCTTCCCGTGCGCCCACTGGCCCGCTACACGTACAGCCCGCGCGGCGAACTGTCGGCGGTGTATGACCGCAGCGGTACACCCGTGCGCAGCTTCACATACGACAGGACACATCCGGGACGCATGACCGCGCACCGGTATGCCGGACAGCCGCCCGTCACCTACCGGTACGATGCGGCCGGGCGCGTGGTGGAACAGCGCAACCCCGCCGGACTGAGCTACACCTACGGCTATGAAAAAAACCACGTCGTCATTACCGACAGCCTGCACCGCCGCGAGGTGCTGCACACCGAAGGCGAGCACGGCCTGAAACGGGTGGTGCGGGAAGATAAAGCCGACGGCAGCACGCTGACCCGGGAGTTTGATAATGCCGGGCGGCTGCTGGCGGTCACGGACGCGGCCGGGCGCAGAACCGAATACCGGCTGAATGTGGGTTCCGGGAACGTGACGGAAATCGTCCCCCCGGACGGCAGGCCGGTCCGTTTCAGCTACAACGACCAGCGCCAGCTAATCACCACCACCGGCCCGGACGGCCTGCGCAGCCGGTCTGAATACGATGCTCAGGGCCGGCTGATAACACAGACCTCCCGCAGCGGGGATGTCACCCGCCATGAATATGCCGGCGCACAGAGCGAATGGCCCTGCGCCACCGAAGACCCCACCGGCAGCCGTCATGAGATGACCCGGAGCCGCTACGGCCGGTTACTCACCCTGACCGACTGCTCCGGCTGTGAAACCCGCCATGAATACGACCGCTTCGGCCAGCTGACCGCCCGGCACCAGGAAGAAGGGCTCAGTCAGTACTGGCAGTATGATGAGCGGGGCAGAGTGGTCAGCCAGCGCGATGCATCAGGCCAGGAAACCCGGTATGAGTATAACGACGCGGGCGACCTCACCGCGGTGCTTCACCCGGACGGCAGCCGCACGGAGACCCGGTACGATGCGGCCGGACGCCCGGTCAGCATCACACAGGGCGGGCTGACACGGCAGATGGAATACGATGAGGCCGGGCGCCTCACCGGGCTGGTCAACGAGAACGGCAGCCGGACCACCTTCACGTATGATGTGCTGGACAGGCTGACACAGGAGACCGGTTTTGACGGCAGGACGCAGTGTTACCGTTATGACCTGACCGGACAGCTGATTCACAGTGAGGATGAGGGCCTCGTCACCCGGTGGCACTATGATGCATCGGACCGCCTCAGCCACCGCACCGTTAACGACGAACCGGCAGAGCAGTGGCACTACAACGACCGGGGCTGGCTGGCGGGCATCAGCCACCTCAGCGACGGCCACCACGTCAGCGTGCATTATGACTACGATGACCACGGTCGTCTGTGCCGGGAACGTCAGGCGGTGGTGCAACCCGACACGCAGACGCTGCTCTGGCAGCACGTCACGCAGCATGACTACCGCAATGGCCTGGCGGACCGCACCACCCCGGACCGTCTGCCGCCGGTGGCGTGGCTCACGTACGGCAGCGGCCACCTGGCCGGCATGAAGCTCGGTGACGAGCCGCTGGTTGATTTCACCCGCGACCGCCTGCACCGCGAAACGTTACTCAGCTTTGGTCAGTACGAAAGAACCTCGGCATACACTTCTGCCGGGCAGTTGCTGAGCCACACATTCAGTGACCCGGTGCTGAACCGGGAATACGGTTATCAAGACAACGGGCAGCTTGTGCACATCCGTGGCGTGCATCTGGAGGAAGACTACCGCTATGACGGCGCCGGGCGACTGGTCAGCACGCATATCAAATCCCCGCATCATGACATCACGCAGTGGACGCTCACCGACCCGGCGGGCAACCGGATAACGGAGCGGGATAAATACCCGATGCTGCCGGAAGCCTGGCGGAAAAACTGCAGCAGGACGGCGGGGTCACCTTCCCACCGGAACTGGTGGCCCTGCTGGACGGGCTGGAGGGTGAACTGCTGAGCGGAGACATCAGTGAACAGAGCCGGCAGTGGCTGGCACAGTGCGGCCTGACGGCGGAGCGGATACGAAACCAGCTGGAGCCGGTGCATATTCCGCAGCGCACACTTCACCTGTATCACTGCGACCACCGCGGCCTGCCGCTGGCGCTGATTAACGAAGAAGGCCAGGTTGACTGGTCTGCCGACTATGACGCCTGGGGCACTCTGCTCAGTGAAAATAATCCGCACAGTCTGGTGCAGGATATCCGCCTGCCGGGCCAGCAGTATGATGAAGAAACCGGCCTGCACTACAACCGCCACCGTTATTACAACCCGAGGCAGGGACGGTATATCACGCAGGATCCGATAGGGATAAGGGGCGGATGGAATTTGTATGCGTATCCTCTGGATCCATTATCAATGTTTGATCCATACGGGTTGAAAGCACATCAGTATTCACTTTCAATGGATAGGGTAGCTGAAAATATATTAAGGGGAGTCAATAGTACATCAATTTGTGAAAGCTCAGAATACGCAGGGCTTATATGCGCAAAAAAAATTAGTAACGATATACTTTACTATGCCAGCCATCCTAACAAAGGCAATAAAGATACTTCATGGCCTTTTAGAAGTCCTTGTGATAATGGTGATCAAATAGTGGCATGGTATCATACACATGGTTCATTTGATCAAACTTATGGAATTGGTAATGAAACATTTTCAAATGACGATTTTTTGATTTCGATACATCACAAAATAGATGCATACTTAGCAACTCCCAATGGCGACTTTAGAAAGTATGATTATGGAAAAAATCGCACCAACTCAATAAACTCTAACATGCCATCTCAATGTAATAAGAGGTAATTGATGAAAAAGTTACTGTTTCTTATTTTTTTCTCAACGAACTCACACTCTACTTTTTACAAGGATATAATCACCACGCCTTTATTTGCCGAGGAGGTTGCTTATGTATATATTAAAAATGTTTATGGCGAGAGTACCGCGTTAAGACAAAAACCTTATAGGATAACGGAGAGCGAAAATGAATGGATAATAGAGGGACGGGGCGAGACAGATAGAGCAGGTGGGAGTTTTTTTATAAAAATAGTAAAAAAAAATGGTGAAATTAAATCATTATTTCATTCTAAATAAAAAATAGTGAATGTTATTTTTTATGAAAAGCCAGGAAAGGCTAGCCTGCTTGTCAGCGAACTACCTGACGGCGGCATCAGTTAACAGAGCAGGCAGTGACTGGCTCACCACGGCCTGCCGCAGGCGCTGATTAACGCAGAAGGCCAGGTTGAGTGGTCTGCGGACTATGACGCCTGGAGCACTCTGCTCAGTGAAAATAATCCGCACGGTCTGGTGCAGGATATCCGCCTGCCGGGGCAGCAGTATGACGAGGAAACCGGCCTGCACTACAACCGCCACCGTTATTACAACCCGAGGCAGGGACGGTATATCACACAGGATCCGATAGGTTTACGGGGTGGGTGGAATTTATATCAGTATCCGTTGAATCCTGTTGCAGCTAGCGATCCTTTGGGACTCTTTGTCATGGTCCTCCCAATTATTGGGGAAGTGGCTATTAACTGGTTGGTTGTAGGTAGCGGAGTGGCAAGTGGTGCAGTTTTGGCAACACCGAGCGATGCTCCACAATCCAAAGCAAAAACGGAGAGTTTAACTAAATGTGATACAGCAAAACTGTGCCCTCCATGTAAAACAATTTCAGGTAGGATTATTCCTGTTAAGACCCTATCATATCGACCTTTGGATGAAATACCTGATGATAAAATGGAGCATGGCGTATACGGTTCTCACCACAATATATTTGAGGCCAATCAAGCCCCGCCTAATACTCCTAAACCATGTAAATGCTTTTGGGTGAAACAAGGTTATGTACTTAAACCGTGGGAGATTTCATCAAACATGGTGCCAATGGAGCCATTTCTAGAATAATGCGAGGTGAACATTGAAATACGTAGATGACGGTAAAAATATAAAAATTGGTGACATCGTAAATGTTGATGGAGTTGATGGAGTTGTTGTCTGTGATTATGAAAATAGTATTGCTCTAGATGGATATGAAGGCTGGCTCATAAAAGAGGAGCTAATAGGAGGAGGATTTTTCTCATCTGGGATTATGGTTGACACAAAAAATTACGGGCTTATTCATTATCCAGATGAAGACCCTGATATTAAATTTATCGCAAGGCCGACGGAACGGTGAATGAGGGATGCACGCCGCAGGAAGCAGACCCGGAGAATCAGGAGCAACTTATCCGACTGCCGGGCCAGCAGTATGACGAAGAAACCGGCCTGCACTACAACCGCCACCGCTATTACAACCCGCGCCAGGGGCAGTATATCACGCAGGACCCGATAGGGTTGATGGGGGGATGGAATGGGTATGCATATCCGTTGGATCCAGTTAGCTGGATTGATTCAATGGGGCTTGCACCTAATAAATATGGGCACTTGAAGAACGGTGGCTACGGAGCGAGACCTACCCCACCACCTAAGCCCAATCCGAGCAAACTGCCTGGCATAGCGGAAAAATTAATGCCGAAATATTCTATTGATCAGGCCAGTAGTGAGCCAAATGTGTTCAAAACATTTTTCACAGCATTCAGCCCCTATGACTACACGCCCTATTGCAGGAAGTGGGTGAAACCAAATCTGACCTGCACACAGTGGGATGATCCCAGTTATCCAGGGATGGATACAAAAACAGCAAGTGATTACTTGCCACAGACAGATTGGCCAGCAGATCGATTGCCTGCGGGATATATCTGCGCAGAGCCCTGTCTTTTCCCAGATCTTGATGCCCCCCGGAGGACCAGCAACGGCAGGGATAGATGATTTGGCTGAGTTATTTATTAAAGGAATGCAAAGAACAGCAAGAGGAGTTAGAAAATGAAACGCGTTATATTATTATTGCTGACAGCTTTCATTAATTTTGATGCATTAGCATATTGCGAAATACAACCTGAAAATCAAGTTTGCCTTACCATGTTTACGAAGAGCAGCATTGCTTCCTCATTTCCGGTTTTAAATATTAAACCTGTATGGAAATGGTATCGGAGTGAGGATATAGGTGAATATTACTGGCAAACAGAACTGGGGATATGTAAGGACAATAAATTTATTCCGAATGGAGCAAGGCTCTTAATTCGCCTTGGAACACTGCGCCTTAATGAAAATAAACCAGCCGAAGGATCCTTGCAGGATTTGCTGGATGCAGCTGAAAAAAAAGCATTTTTCGATGATGAGAGCGCCAATATTCATGCAAGAAGTCATATCAGAGGTGCCTTCGTTCAAAAAAGGAGCAGCGACCCGGCATAGTTGCTGGCAATTTTTGATAACCCATCCATGGTAAAATACTTTAAAACGAAGAATTCGACCTATGCCCGTATGACAGCACATCTTCCTGAGAAAAATGAGTCATACGAATGTATAACGAAAATACAATATGGAGTGCTTCGTAGTGAAAGAAAATAAAATAGAATTTTAATTAATGATCTTGCCCTGCTGACTGCCGTTCCTATTGGTCCATGCTAAAACGCGATGAATCTTAAAAAGTCTTACCCCACAGCGGTGAGGCTTTTTCTTGCACTCCCCCGCCGCCCGCCCTATTCTCTGCGATTATGAAAACCACCCGTCTCCCCATCGCTTTACAGCAGGCCGTGATGCGCAGCCTGCGGGAAAAACTTGCCCTGGCCAATCAGAAACTTGAGCGTAATTATCCGGAACCCAAACTGGTTTATCAGCAACGGGGGACGGCGGCAGGCACGGCCTGGCTCAATACGTATGAAATCCGCCTCAACCCCGTGTTGTTGATGGAAAACCAGCAGGCGTTTATTGACGAGGTGGTCCCGCACGAGCTGGCGCATCTGCTGGTGTGGAAACATTTTGGCCGCGTCCCACCGCACGGCAAAGAGTGGAAATGGATGATGGAAAGCGTGCTCGGCGTACCTGCGCGGCGTACTCATCAGTTCGAGCTGGAATCGGTACGGCGCAATACATTCCCCTACCGTTGCAAATGCCAGCAGCACCAATTGACCGTTCGGCGACATAATCGCGTGGTGCGCGGAGAGACCACCTATCGCTGCGTACACTGCGGCGAAACGCTGGTACCTGAGCGCTAATTACATGAACCATTAAGAATGTTTTCCGCGCCAACTGATTGCATCTGACAATCGCATCCGCTACGTTGCGCACTCCAGTTGACAGGGAGTTCTCAATGTTACGCATTATCTCATCTTTACTGCTTATTCTCAGCGCGCCGGTGCTGGCGGACGGCATCAATAGCTTCGCGCAGGCGAAAGCCGCCGGGGTTAACGTCAATGCCGACGTACCGGGCGACTTTTATTGCGGCTGTAAGATTCAGTGGCAAGGGAAAAAAGGGGTGGTCGATCTGGCCTCTTGCGGTTATAAGGTGCGCAAAAATGAAAACCGCGCCAGCCGAATTGAATGGGAGCATGTTGTCCCGGCCTGGCAATTCGGCCATCAGCGTCAGTGCTGGCAGGATGGCGGACGGAAAAACTGCGCCAAAGACCCTGTCTATCGCAAGATGGAAAGCGACATGCATAACCTGCAACCCGCCGTGGGGGAAGTGAATGCCGATCGCGGCAACTTTATGTACGGCCAGTGGAACGGTGGCGAAGGCCAGTATGGTCGCTGCGAAATGAAAGTCGACTTCAAGGCCAAACTGGCCGAGCCGCCTGCCAGCGCTCGTGGCGTGATTGCCCGTACTTACTTCTATATGCGCGATCAGTATCAGCTCACCCTGTCGCGCCAACAGACACAGCTTTTTACCGCCTGGGATAAACTCTACCCGGTGACCGACTGGGAATGTACGCGTGATTCGCGCATCGCTCAGGTTCAGGGGAATCATAACCCTTACGTGCAGCGCGCTTGCATGGCGCGAAAGAGCTAACCTACACTAGCGGCAATTGTAAATTTGCAGGTGCATTGCCCCTCACCCGGCTCTCTACCCGAAAGGGAGAGGGCAGAAATCAGCCTGATTACGGCGAGGGGAAATGCGCCACACTTCACAGGGAAATCTGAACTATGCGCGTCCCACGCATCTACCATCCTGAACTCATCCAGACGGGCACTGAAATCGCACTCGCCGACGATGCGGCAAACCATGTTGGCCGCGTATTACGCATGGGCCAGGGCCAGGCTATTCAGCTTTTTGACGGTTCAAACCAGGTGTTTGACGCTGAAATCACCCGCGCCGATAAAAAGAGCGTTATCGTTAAAGTGATTCAGGGAGAGGTGGACGATCGGGAGTCGCCGTTGCACATTCATCTGGGCCAGGTGATGTCTCGCGGCGAGAAAATGGAATTTACCATCCAGAAATCGATCGAACTGGGTGTAAGCCTCATTACGCCACTTTTTTCTGAGCGCTGCGGCGTTAAACTGGATGCCGAGCGACTGAATAAAAAGATCCAGCAGTGGCAGAAGATCGCCATCGCCGCCTGTGAACAGTGTGGTCGTAACCGTATTCCCGAGATTCGCCCGGCAATGGATCTCGAACAGTGGTGTGCGGAAGAAGAGAGCGGCCTTAAGCTCAATCTTCATCCTCGCGCCAGCCAGAGCATTAATACTCTGCCGTTGCCGGTGGAACGCGTACGATTACTGATTGGCCCGGAAGGCGGGTTGACGGCAGACGAAATCGCCATGACCTCGCGCTACCAGTTTACTGATATTCTGTTGGGACCCCGCGTATTGCGCACAGAGACAACTGCCCTTACTGCCATTACCGCGCTGCAGGTGCGGTTTGGCGATCTGGGTTAAACGGAGAAGCCTATGATTAAGCTCGGCATCGTGATGGACCCCATCGCGCAGATTAATATCAAAAAAGACACCAGCTTCGCCATGCTGCTCGAAGCGCAGCGTCGCGGCTACGAACTGCACTATATGGAAATGGCGGATCTTTACCTGATCAACGGTGAAGCCCGTGCGCGTACCCGCCTGCTTTCCGTCGAGCAAAACTACGACAAATGGTATGAGTTTGGCAGCGAACAGGATATCGAACTCGCCTCGCTGGATGTGGTGCTGATGCGTAAGGATCCACCGTTCGATACCGAATTTATCTACGCCACCTATATCCTTGAACGAGCCGAAGAAAAAGGCACATTGATCGTCAATAAGCCGCAGAGCCTGCGCGATTGTAACGAAAAGCTGTTTACCGCCTGGTTCCCGGAACTGACCCCGGAAACGCTGGTGACGCGCAATAAAGCGCAGCTTAAAGCGTTCTGGCAAAAACACACCGATATCATCCTCAAGCCGCTGGACGGCATGGGCGGCACCTCGATTTTCCGCGTCAAAGAGGGCGATCCGAACCTGGGCGTTATCACCGAAACCCTGACTGAGCTGGGCACCCGCTACTGCATGGCGCAGAACTATCTGCCGGCTATCAAAGATGGCGATAAACGTGTGCTGGTGGTGGATGGCGAGCCGGTCCCATACTGCCTGGCGCGTATCCCGCAGGGTGGCGAAACGCGTGGTAACCTGGCCGCAGGTGGCCGTGGCGAACCGCGCCCGCTGACCGAAAGCGACTGGGCGATTGCTCGCCGTGTCGGCCCGACGCTGAAAGCCAAAGGGCTGATTTTCGTCGGTCTGGATATTATCGGCGATCGTCTGACCGAAATTAACGTCACCAGCCCAACCTGCGTACGTGAGATCGAGGCGGAGTTCCCGATCTCTATTACCGGCATGCTGATGGACGCAATCGAAAAACGCCTGGCGAAACAATAAAGAGATTTACTCGGGCTCATTCGGGTCGCATAACGCTGCCAACGCACAGGCAACGCGAACAGGTCGGGTAAAGGGATGGCGGGAGGGAACCCGCTCTTAAACTCCAAAGTCTGGCTAGTGACAGCGTGCAGCTTTCCCCTCATACTAGGCTGCTGCTTTTTTGAACCAGGAAACAGAACCTCTGACAATGAATTTACAGCATCACTTTCTTATTGCCATGCCTGCTCTCCATGATCCCCTTTTTCGGCGATCGGTGGTTTATATTTGCGAATACAATGAAGACGGCGCCATGGGCCTTATCATTAATAAGCCCCTGGAAAACCTGAAAGTTGAAAGCGTCCTGGAGAAGCTGAAAATTAACCCGGAAGCACGCGATCCGGCCATTCGTCTGGATAAACCGGTGCTGCTTGGCGGCCCCCTGGCGGAAGATCGCGGGTTTATTCTGCACACGCCGCCCGCCAGTTTCTCTTCCAGCATTCGCGTTTCGGATAACACCGTGATCACGACCTCGCGCGATGTTCTGGAGACCCTGGGCACGGCCGATCAACCTAAGGACGTGCTGGTCGCGCTGGGCTATTCCTCATGGGAAAAAGGCCAGCTTGAACAGGAGATCCTGGATAACGCCTGGCTTACCGCGCCTGCGGATCAAAATATCCTGTTTAAAACGCCTATCGCTGACCGCTGGCGGGAAGCGGCAAAACTTATCGGCATTGATATCT
Source organism: Phytobacter ursingii (assembly GCA_901456055.1). Classification (GTDB taxonomy): domain Bacteria; phylum Pseudomonadota; class Gammaproteobacteria; order Enterobacterales; family Enterobacteriaceae; genus Phytobacter; species Phytobacter ursingii. Next base: position 914,713 of record CABDWT010000004.1, on the reverse strand, counting down.
CGACCATGCCGGGCGTGGCAGGGCATGCCTGATGAGTGGAACCCTGCTGGCCTTTGATTTTGGTACCAAAAGTATTGGCGTCGCCATCGGACAACGCATAACCGGAACGGCGCGTCCTCTGAACGCCCTGAAAGCGCAAGACGGGACGCCGGACTGGAAGCTTATCGAGAAGCTGTTAAAAGAGTGGCAGCCGGAAGCCGTTATTGTCGGCCTGCCGCTGAATATGGATGGCACAGAGCAACCATTGACCGCACGCGCACGCAATTTCGCCAATAAAATCCATGGCCGTTTCGGGGCAAAAATTATATTGCATGATGAGCGACTGAGTACGGTAGAAGCCCGCGCGGGTCTGTTTGAGCGCGGCGGTTTTCGTGCATTGAATAAAGGCAGCGTTGATTCTGCCTCTGCGGTTATCATCCTCGAAAGCTACTTCGAGCAGCATCTGTGATTCTCAGGCTGAGCGCCGCTCAGCCTTTTTTGTCTTCTCTCTTCCCCAAAACGCAATCCCCCGATCCTCCTCACATTTCCAGAGTGTGCTTTTTGCTTTTTCATTAATGTTTCTATAAAAGAAACATTAGCCAGAAGTTAAAAGCGTCAGGGTTTTTGCGTCAGCCGCCGCGCCAGAGTGTGAAGTTCACTTAAGCGTTCATCAATGACAGCGTCGTCGGCTTGCCACATTCCGGCAAATGCCAGCGCGGCAGAGTGTGCGCCAAGAGGCTTCGCCATCGAGACCTCACCGTCATCGTGATGCCAGACCACACGTCCGAACTCACGTTGCTGGGCAATATGCGGCGCAAGTTGCCGCCACTGTTCGTCGACAAAACGTTTTTGCAGTTCTTCATCGCTCTCTGCCGCCAGAAGCGACATACCGATAACCGACTGCCATGCGGGAAGCATATGAAAACCGGCCAGCGCCTGGCTCATCTGGCTACCGGGTTCGGAGTGATAGATATAAATCACCTGATCCTCCCAGAGCACGCCCATCGCCACCACGATGTCTTTGGGCGCGTAGCTTTCCAGCAGGGGGAGCGCCTGGGAAAAGAGTGCCGAGCCGCGTATCGCCTGCGCCGCCAGCGCATGAATGCCGGGGCCGGGAAGGTAACGACGATGGTCGTCCTGCATCGTCAGACCAATGGATGCCATCGTCATCAGCAACCGGTTTACACGGGTGGTATTGATCCCCATCAGACGCGCCAGTTCGCGACAGCCAATCGCGCGGCCGCTGGAGACCAGGTATTGCAGGCAGCGAATGCCATCAATCAGGCTTTGGTTCGGTTGTGAGGACATAGCAGGCTTTATCTCTCAGGTGGCAGGAGTTTTCGATTTTACCGTCAGTTCAGTAAAGAAGGATACAAGGTATGAACATCTATCCGCAAACCGCGTCCAGAACCTTTCCCTCTGAACACTTGCAGGCCGATCTGCTGGTGGCGGGCGGTGGCCTCGCGGGTCTTTGCGCCGCGCTCGCCGCCGCCAGGGACGGCTTACAGGTCGTATTGATCCAGGACAGACCGGTGCTCGGCGGCAATGCGTCCAGCGAAGTTCGCCTGTGGGCCAATGGTGCCACATCGCATATGGGCAACAATAACCGCTGGGCGCGTGAAGGCGGCATCATGGGGGAAATCCTCGAAGAGAATCTCTGGCGCAACAAAGAGGGTAACCCGGTAATGTTCGATCTGGTGCTGCTGGATATGGCAAAAAGCCAGCCGGGGCTGACATTGCTGCTCAATACCACGATTTACGAACTGGAGAAAAACCAGCGAACCCTCACCCTGGTGAGCGCCTTTAACGCCATCAATGAGACATTTTATACCGTCACCGCCGACCAGTTTTGCGACGCAACGGGGGATGGCGTACTGGGTTTTCTGGCCGGGGCAGAATACCGCGAAGGCGCAGAAGAGGTTGACGAGCTGGGGGAAAAAATGGCGCCTGGCGACAACTTCGGTCACAAGCTCGGCCACTCGATCTATTTCTACACTAAACAGACGAACGGCCCGGTGAGCTTTGTTCCCCCCTCATTCGCGTTAAAAGATATTACTACTATTCCCCGCTACAAACGCCTGACGTCCACCCTGAATGGGTGCGACCTGTGGTGGCTGGAATGGGGCGGACGGCTGGACACTGTTCACCAAAGTGAAGAGATCAAATGGGAGCTGTGGAAAATCGTCTGGGGGGTGTGGGATTATATTAAAAACGCCGGCGAGTTCCCGGAAGCAGCCAACATGACCATCGAATGGGTTGGCGTCATTCCGGGTAAGCGAGAAAGCCGTCGCTTTATGGGCGATCATTTGCTTTGCCAGCAGGACATCATTGAACAGCGCGATCATTACGATGCCGTAGCCTACGGCGGCTGGTCTATCGACCTGCATCCGGCAGACGGGGTCTACAGCACCCATGATGGCTGTCGCCAGTTTCATAGCAAAGGCACCTATACCATTCCGTTGCGAAGCCTTTACAGCCGCTCGCTGGATAATCTTTTCCTGACCGGGCGGCTTATTTCCGCCTCCCACGTTGCCTTTGGTAGCGCCCGTGTGATGTGCACCTGCGGTCTGCTGGGGGATGTGGTCGGTCGCGCTGCTGCGCTGTGTAAAGCGTATGATCTGTCGCCCGCAGAGCTGGCCCAACGGGATAATGTCGGCCTGCTGCAACAACGATTACAGGCCAGCGGATGCTACATCCCCCGCCAGTGGTTACAGGACCCGGCCATGGGCGCGTCGGTCACCGCCAGCAGTGAATACTCTCTGAGTACGCTTGCCTCTAACGGCCACTGGCATTCGCTCGGCGAAAGAATGGCGTTGCTCCTGCCTGTTCAGACCGGGGCATCGCTGCCCGACATCACCTTTACCCTGCGTTCCACCTCTCAGCAGACGCTTGAGGTGTCGCTTCTGGGCAGCGCGCGCAGCGGTAACTTCACACCCGACTATCAGTACGCCAGTACAACGCTATACGTTGAGGGCGAACAGGAACAGACGGTACATTTCCCGTGGCAAAGCGAGCGCGATCAGTATGTTTTTATCGCCTTTGAGGCGAACGCGCAGGTAGAAATTGCCCTCACTGACACACATCTGCCTGGCATCATGACCGTGTTTAATAGCCTGAATGCCCGCGTCGCCAAACATACCCGCCAGGTGGTGGACGGTGACTATGGCGTCGATGAGTTTGACTTCTGGCTGCCGCGCCGCCGCCCGCATCAGGTAATGCCTGCATTGCGTTTTAGCCAGCCGTTGAGCTGCTATCGCGCCGACAACGTGCTTAATGGTCGTCTGCGCCCCGAGCAGCAGGCCAATGCCTGGGTACCTGCCCCCGATGACATTAAACCGGTATTGCGCTGGGGCTGGGATGCACCGCAAACTTTCACCCGCCTGACGCTGGTACAGGACAACGATTTCGATAACGCTATGGAAACCGTGCAGATGGGCCATTTTCTGCCCGTAACGCCACACTGCATCACCCATTATCGGCTTTGGGCCGATGATACCCTGCTGGTCGAGGAAACAAATAACCACCAATCCGTGCGTGAACACCAGTTATCCGCCCCCGTCACCGCGCAAAATGTTCGCCTGGAGATCATGGCCACCGCAGGCGCGTTACCGGCGGTCTACGCGCTGAACATCCGCTAAAGCCGCCCCTGCGCCTGCCGCTGCTGGCGGCTTTGGTCAAAGGTCTGCATTCCCACCAGCTGTCCGGTCTGCACCACGCCGGGCAACTGGTGGGTTTTTCCTTCACGGATAAGGTTGGCTACCGCAGGTGTATTAATAAGCAGTTCAAACAGCGCCACACGCCCGCCCTGCCTGTCTTCCTCCAGCCGCTGTGACAACACAGCCTGCAGGCTTCCGGCAAGCTGGCTGCGCACCGGGTCTTTCTCCTGAGCGGGAAAACTGTCCACCAGCCGTTCAATAGCCTGCGGCGCGCCGCGCGTATGTAATGTTGCCAGTACCAGATGCCCGGTTTCAGCGGCGGTCAACGCCAGGCGGATAGTTTCGCTGTCGCGCAGCTCGCCCAGCAAAATGACATCCGGGTCTTCGCGTAATGCCGCGCGCAACCCCGCGGCAAACGAGGCGCAGTGCGGGCCGATTTCCCGCTGTTGGATCAGGCAACGTTTGCTTGTATGGATAAACTCCACCGGATCTTCGAGAGTCAGGATATGCCCGTCGAGATGGTGATTGAGGTTATCTACCATCGCCGCCAGGGTAGTGGATTTTCCGCTCCCCGTCGCCCCGGTAACCAGAATAAGGCCGTTGTCGCGCCGCAATAATTCGGGGATTGCGGCGGGCACGTCCAGCATGTCCAGCGTCGGGCAGGTGTCAGGCAACAGGCGCAAAGCAAGCGACACCCCATCGTGATGTAAAAACGCGCTGGCGCGAAGGCGTTGTAGCCCTGGGGTACTGAGGGCAAAATCAATCTGTCCACACGCTTGCCACTGCTGTTGTTGCTGCGTGTTCAAACGTTCCGCGAGCAGCGCGTTAATATCCACAGCGGCGAACGGTGCGGCTTCCAGCCGTCCTTGCCTTCGCCAGCGCGGCGGATGGCGATCGCACAGGTGTAGATCCGAGACATTATGCTTTACACTAAGCTCCACTATTTTTTCCATATCCATAAAGCCACCTGGGAACATGAACGATATTGCGCATAACCTGGCACAGGTCAGGGACAAAATCTCAGCCGCTGCAACGTCCTGCGGCCGTGCTCCAGAAGAAGTCACACTGCTTGCAGTCAGCAAAACAAAACCTGCGAGCGCCATCGAAGAAGCTTACGCAGCGGGTCAGCGTGGCTTTGGTGAAAACTACGTGCAGGAAGGCGTAGATAAAATTCGCCATTTCAAGGATTCGGGCATCGCGGATATTCAGTGGCACTTTATCGGCCCGTTACAGTCCAACAAAAGCCGTCTCGTGGCAGAGCATTTTGACTGGTGTCACACCGTGGACCGCCTCAAAATCGCCAGCCGCCTGAGCGAGCAGCGCCCGGCGTCTCTGCCGCCGCTGAACGTGCTGATTCAGGTTAATATCAGTGACGAGCAGAGCAAGTCCGGCATTTCCCTTGCAGAACTGGACGCGCTGGCGGCGCAGGTGGTGGAATTACCCGGTCTTTGCCTGCGTGGACTGATGGCGATCCCCGCCCCCGAGGCTGATTATGAACGGCAGTTTGCCGTAGCCCGCCAAATGGCTGTCGCATTTGACGCGCTTAAGGTACGTTACCCTGGCGTTGACACCCTTTCGCTGGGCATGTCTGACGATATGCAGGCCGCCATTGCGGCAGGTAGCACCATGGTGCGCATCGGAACCGCCATTTTTGGCGCGCGCGATTACACAAAAAACTAAGGAACACTGAGGAACGCCATGAATACGTTGTCCACTCTCCTGTCACTGATTATCCAGGCTTACACGATGGTGCTGTTGCTGCGTATCTGGATGCAGTGGGCGCGCTGTGATTTTTATAACCCGTTTTCCCAGTTTATCGTGAAAATCACCCAGCCGATTGTTGGCCCGCTGCGTCGCATCATTCCGGCAATGGGGCCCATTGACAGCGCATCATTGCTCATCGCGCTACTGCTGTGTGTCGTGAAAGCCTTCCTGAACCCGTACGTCTCCATGGACGGTGTGTTTATCGTGCTGGCGGCGGTGTTGATTGTTATCAAAACCCTTGGCTCGCTGATCTTCTGGGTGCTGCTGTTAATGGCCATCATGAGCTGGGTCAGCCAGGGCCGTAGCCCAGTGGAATATGTGCTGCTGCAGCTTACCGAACCCTTGCTGCGCCCGATTCGTCGCCTGCTGCCGTCAATGGGCGGTCTTGATTTCTCGCCGATGATTCTGGTGCTGCTGATGTATGTCATCAATATGGGCGTGATGGAGTTTCTGGCTAATACCATCGTACCGTTAGCCTATATCTGGAACTGGGCATGAGTGCTGTCACATCCTGTGACGACGGGCTGGTGCTACGGCTGTATATTCAGCCCAAGGCCAGCCGGGACAGCATTATTGGGCTGCATGGCGATGAGCTAAAAGTCGCCATTACCGCCCCACCGGTTGATGGGCAAGCTAATGCCCATCTGGTGAAATTTCTCGCCAAACAGTTTCGGGTGGCTAAAAACCAGGTGCTGATTGAAAAAGGCGAACTGGGCCGCCATAAACAAGTCAAAATTACCCATCCGCAACAGATACCTTCGGCCGTCACGGCTCTGATGAATTAGGATCTACTATGCAAAAAGTTGTTCTCGCAACCGGTAATGCCGGCAAAGTGCGCGAGCTTGCCTCGCTGTTGAGTGACTTCGGTCTGGATATCGTGGCGCAAACCGAGCTGGGCGTGGAATCCGCCGAGGAGACCGGTCTGACCTTTATTGAAAACGCCATTCTGAAAGCGCGACATGCCGCTCAGGTGACGGGTCTACCCGCGATTGCCGACGACTCCGGCCTGGCCGTCGATGCGCTGGGCGGCGCGCCGGGGATCTACTCCGCACGTTACTCTGGCGTGGATGCCACCGATGAAGCGAATCTGCAAAAATTATTGACCACCCTGCAGGATGTGCCGGACGACAAGCGTCAGGCTCAGTTCCACTGTGTGCTGGTCTATCTGCGCCACGCCGAAGACCCGACGCCGCTGGTATGCCACGGCACCTGGCCTGGTGTGATTACCCGTGCGCCTGCCGGTCAGGGCGGGTTTGGTTACGATCCGATTTTCTTCGTCCCGACGGAAGGTAAAACCGCCGCCGAACTGACCCGCGAAGAAAAAAGCGCTATCTCCCACCGTGGACAGGCGTTGAAACTGTTACTGGAAGCGTTACGTAATGGCTAATTTGCCACCCCTGAGTCTTTATATTCACATTCCGTGGTGCGTGCAGAAATGCCCGTACTGCGACTTCAATTCCCACGCGCTTAAAGGCGAAGTGCCGCACGATGATTACGTGCAGCATCTGCTCGCCGACCTGGATGCTGATGTGCCTTACGCGCAGGGGCGTGACGTAAAGACTATCTTTATTGGTGGCGGTACGCCGAGCCTGCTCTCCGGCCCGGCGATGCAGACATTGCTGGACGGCGTGCGTGCGCGCCTCAATCTGGCGGCAGATGCGGAAATCACAATGGAAGCTAACCCCGGAACGGTAGAGGCGGACCGCTTCGTTGAGTATCAACGTGCCGGGGTAAATCGCATTTCGATTGGCGTGCAGAGCTTTAGCGAGCCGAAATTGCAGCGACTGGGGCGTATCCACGGTCCGGAAGAAGCCAAACGCGCGGCGCGGCTGGCAACGGGTCTTGGGCTGCGTAGTTTTAACCTCGATTTGATGCACGGCCTGCCTGATCAGACGCTGGAAGAGGCGCTGGACGATTTGCGCCAGGCCATTGCACTGAACCCGCCGCATCTTTCCTGGTATCAGTTGACCATCGAACCTAACACCCTGTTCGGCTCGCGCCCGCCGGTGCTGCCTGATGACGACGCGTTGTGGGATATTTTCGAGCGCGGCCATCAGTTGCTTACCGCCGCAGGCTATCAGCAATACGAAACCTCGGCATACGCAAAACCGGGCTACCAGTGTCAGCACAACCTGAACTACTGGCGCTTTGGCGATTACCTCGGTATTGGCTGCGGCGCGCACGGTAAAATCACCTTCCCGGACGGACGCATTCTACGCACCGCGAAAACGCGCCACCCGCGCGGGTTTATGCAGGGACGTTATCTGGAACGCCAGCATGACGTGGAGGCTGCCGATAAACCGTTCGAGTTCTTTATGAACCGCTTCCGTTTGCTCGAACCGGCACCACGCGCGGAGTTCGGGCTCTTCACCGGGCTGGATGAAAGTGTGATTCGCCCGCAAATCGATGAGGCCTTAGAACAGGGCTATCTCACTGAAAGCGAGCAGTACTGGCAAATCACCGAGCACGGTAAGTTGTTCCTCAACTCATTGCTGGAGCTGTTCCTCGCCGAGGAGTCCTGAAGCCTGCTCCAGGTTTTTGCCTCCCGTTCTGCCAGTTGAGAATTTAGCTGGCAGAGTGTGGGGATGGAAAAAGCAAAACAACTACGCATCAGAATGACGGCAGAGGAATTACACCTTTGGTACTTGCTCAGAGGACGCCGTTTTTACGGCTACAAGTTTCGTCGCCAAATGCCGATTGGTAATTATGTTGTCGATTTCGCCTGTTTTAAAGCAAAACTGATTGTTGAGCTGGACGGCGGGCAGCATCAGGATAACGAAGAGTATGACTTGCGCAGAACGGCATTCCTGAATGCTAATGGCTGGGAAGTGATTCGCTTCTGGAACAATGAGCTGAGGGCCAATGAGGAGAGTGTATTACTGGCGATTCTTGGCTATTTGCATCGTCGGTTGCCCTCACCTCTGCCCTCTCCCACAGGGAGAGGGAGTAAAGACCGCACCTGACGCTTTCCCAACCACAGGGAGAGGGAGTAAAGACCGCACCTGACGCTTTCTCAACCACAGGCAGAGAAAGTAAAGACCGCATCTGACAAGTCCCCTCTCCCTTGGGAGAGGGTTAGGGTGAGGGGAACAGGCACGAAACAACAGAACCTTACTTAAGCCCGCTCACCAGCGCTTTACGATTACCTTCCAGCGACACCACACGGCTACACACATCTTTACCGAACTGCTGGAAATCTGCTTCCTGGTTTTTCCACTCATTCTGGATGGCGGTCTGTAAACCGCCGAGGCTGCCGAGCACGCCCTGCAATGGATTGCCACCGCCTTTCAGCACCGCTTTGGCACCCATCTCGTTAATACTGTCCTGCAGAATACCGCCCATCGCCTGGTTCACCAGCTGTTGACCATTAGCCTGCACGTCATCAACTGCTTTATAGTGGAACGCCAGACCGTCACTGCGATGCTCAATAATTTTGTTCATCTGCTCTTTAAGCTGGGCATCCAGCTTTGTCAGACGACCACGCATGTTGCTGCTCTCGCCCACTTCCTTGACGATGATTCGGTCCAGCGCCACGCGACTTTTCTCGACCCGTGTACGAGCGCCTTCGTCGATCCACGGTAAGGCGCTGCGCAATTCAGCCTGGTAATCCTTCGCCTGCTCGCGCTGCGCAGCGCTTAACGAATATTGTTTACCGTTGAAGGTCACATTACCTTCCGGCGTTAAGATCAGATTACCGTTCTCGCCTTTCACCTGGACGGTTTGCGGGCTTAGAATCACATCATCACGCGGGTTCACGCTACATTTGTAATCCGCATTCGCGGCAAAAGCCGTTGCCGTCAGTACTACCGCCAGTAGCGTCTTGCGCATCATAACCACTCCTGTAGAGACAAAACGGGCCGGCATTTGCCGACCCTTTCATTCTTAGTCCCACCAAATATCGAAAAGTTCGCTGACGCTGACCTCTTCGAATTTGTGATCCTCAAGCCACTTACGAACCAGCGCCTGATCCTTTTCGGTGCAATGACCAATGTTCGGTTTGCAGACCAGGCCTTCCCATGCCAGGAAGCCGCTACCGCCAAAAATCAGGCCATTAGCTTCAACCGCTTCGCTGATAAACTCATCTACCAGCTTATCGATCTGTTCTTCAGTGGTGCCTTCCGGAAAACGCCATTTGACGGAAAAACCGATCTCCTGAAATTCGTCAATGTGCATCTTTTTACGCAGACGACGACTACGGTTCTTTGCCATTATTTTACCCTCTCGAACATTAAGTCCCATACGCCGTGGCCAAGACGATGACCACGTTGTTCAAATTTGGTTACCGGGCGCGAATCCGGGCGCGGCACATAATCTTTCGTCGACGACAGGTTCTGATAACCATCAATAGAGGACATCACTTCCAGCATGTGCTCTGCGTAAGCTTCCCAGTCTGTCGCCATGTGAAATACGCCGCCCAGTTTCAGCTTGCTCTTCACCAGTTCAGCAAACGGCACCTGAACGATACGGCGCTTATTATGACGTGCTTTATGCCACGGGTCAGGGAAAAAGAGCTGAACCATGTTTAAGGAATTGTCAGGAATCATTTTGTGCAGCACTTCAACGGCGTCATGGCACATCACACGCAGGTTCCCGACACCCTCTTCATGGGCGGAAGATAAGCAGGCGCCCACGCCCGGCGAATGTACTTCAATACCTAAAAAGTTCTGCTCCGGACGGGTTTTCGCCATTTCCACCAGCGATGCCCCCATACCGAAGCCAATCTCCAGCGTCACCGGCCCGTTATTGCCAAACAGGGCGGCAAAATCGAGCGGCTGCTCAGCAAACTCAACACCCATCACCGGCCAGTAATTATCAAGCGCGTGCTGTTGCCCTTTGGTCAGGCGCCCCTGGCGGCGGACAAAGCTGCGGATACGGCGCAGCGGGCGGCCGTTTTCATCAAATTCTGGTGAGATGACGTCGTTATTCATAAATAAGTCTGCTTGTGAGAGTGTTCAGGAAACGGGCATTATCCAAAGTTCGATACAGTATGCAAGTTGAAAGCACCGGAAAGTTCCGGTTTACACGTTCATGCCGCTGTGCTGCAATCAGCCCCCCTGTTAATGCAATGTTGGTGACCATGCAAGCGTCTCAATTTTCAGCCCAGGTTCTGGACTGGTACGACAAATACGGGCGCAAAACCCTGCCCTGGCAAATTGAAAAAACGCCTTACAAAGTATGGCTATCCGAAGTGATGTTGCAACAGACGCAGGTCGCAACCGTCATCCCTTATTTTGAACGCTTTATGGCGCGTTTTCCTGACATCACCGATCTGGCAAATGCGCCGCTGGATGAAGTGCTGCATTTATGGACCGGGCTCGGCTATTACGCCCGTGCGCGTAATCTGCACAAAGCGGCAAAACGGGTGGCCGAAGTTCACGGCGGCGTCTTCCCGCAAACCTTTAATGAGGTTGCCGCCCTGCCGGGCGTTGGGCGTTCTACGGCGGGGGCCATTCTCTCTTTATCATTGGGTAAACACTTTCCAATCCTTGATGGTAACGTCAAACGGGTTCTGGCGCGCTGCTACGCGGTGGCAGGCTGGCCAGGCAAGAAAGAGGTCGAAAAACGTCTGTGGACGCTGGCAGAACAGGTAACCCCCGCCAAAGGTGTGGAACGGTTTAACCAGGCGATGATGGATTTAGGCGCCATGGTCTGCACACGCTCAAAGCCCAAATGCGCGCTTTGCCCGCTACAAACAGGCTGTATCGCCTATGCAAACCACTCATGGGCCGAGTATCCTGGCAAAAAACCAAAGCAAACGCTGCCGGAGCGCACCGCATACTTCTTACTGATGCAACAGGGCGATCAGGTCTTTCTGCAACAGCGTCCACCGGTTGGGTTATGGGGCGGTTTGTTCTGTTTTCCGCAGTTCGAAGATGAAGCGTCATTGCGGGAGTGGCTGGCGCAACATCAGATTAGCGCCGATAATCTCAGCCAACTGATTGCGTTTCGCCACACATTCAGCCACTTCCATCTGGATATTGTGCCTGTGTGGCTTACCGTGTCCTCGTTCAGTTCTTGCATGGATGAAGGTACGGGTCTTTGGTATAACTTAGCGCAGCCGCCGTCAGTGGGCCTGGCGGCCCCCGTGGAGCGCCTGTTACAACAATTACGTATCGGCGTGGCGATGTAACGCCGCGCAGAGTAAAGAGGACTATTTATGAGCCGCACTATTTTCTGTACCTTCCTGCAACGTGATGCAGAGGGACAAGACTTCCAGCTCTATCCGGGCGAGCTGGGTAAGCGTATTTACAACGAAATCTCCAAAGAAGCCTGGTCCCAGTGGCAGAAAAAGCAGACGATGCTGATCAACGAGAAGAAACTTAACATGATGAACGTTGAGCATCGTAAATTGCTTGAGCAGGAAATGGTGAGTTACCTGTTCGAAGGGAAAGATGTGCATATTGAAGGCTATACGCCGGAAGATAAGAAATAATTTCATGGCCGCAGCGATATTCACCTGTCTGCGGCCTGATTCAGGGTCATTTTTACAACCAACAATACTTCCGGAATGATGAAAAAATTTTTAGCGCTAGCGATCATTGCGCCGTTGCTTATTTCGTGTTCCAACTCAGATAAAAATAGCGAGACCTATAACGAAGCCTGGGTTAAAGATACCAACGGTTTTGACATTTTGATGGGGCAGTTCGCCCATAATATCGAGAATTTATGGGGGTTTAGTGAAGTACTGATTGCCGGTCCAAAAGATTACGTCAAATACACCGATCAGTACCAAACCCGAAGCCACATTAACTTCGACGAAGGCACCATCACCGTCGAGACTATCTCCGGCACCGACCCTACGGCACATTTGCGCCAGGCCATTATTAAAACCCTGCTGATGGGTGATGATCCGGGCTCTATCGATCTCTACTCCGACGCCGACGATATCCAGATTTCCAGAGAGCCGTTCCTCTATGGCCAGGTGGTGGATAACACGGGCCAGCCGATTCGCTGGATAGGACGCGCAACCAGCTTCGCCGATTACCTGCTGAAAACGCGGCTGCAAAAACGCAGCGTCGGGCTAAAAATCATCTACAGCGTGACGTTTAATCTGGTGCCAAACCATCTGGATAAACGTGCGCATAAATATGTCGGCATGGTACATCAGGCCGCCCGACGCTATGGCGTTGACGAGTCGCTGATTCTGGCGATTATGCAGACCGAATCGTCATTTAACCCCTATGCAGTCAGCCGCTCCGACGCGCTGGGGCTGATGCAGGTGGTTCAGCACAGCGCCGGTCGTGATGTGTTCCGCGCGCAGGGCAAATCCGGTACCCCAAGTCGCAGCTATCTGTTCGATCCGGAAAGCAACATCGATACCGGCACGGCTTACCTGGCGATGCTGAATAATGTCTATCTTTCCGGGATAACCAACCCCACCTCGCGCCGTTACGCCGTCATCACCGCTTACAATGGCGGTGCGGGTAGCGTTCTGCGTGTCTTCTCCAGCGACAAAGTACAGGCTGCAAATATCATCAATACGATGGCGCCAGGCGATGTCTATTCCACCCTGACCACACGTCACCCTTCTGCGGAGTCACGTAACTATCTTTATAAAGTGAATACCGCGCAGAAAAGCTATCGTCGCACGAAGTAAGCGGTGATTTATCCCCTTCCGTTTTAACGGGAGGGGATAAGAATTCCCTTTGAACGTCGCTGTCCCCCAGCTATAAATGTGACGAACTTCACTATATTTGACTGCAACCATATCAAGTTTGCATTTATATGTCGGATGTAACAATCTCGCTCCGGCTTCAATGATAGAATCGCCTCACATAACAACAGTAATTGTCTTAATTCCAACATCTACACCCTAAATAATTCGAGTTGCAGGACAAAACGGTTAACTGTTTTGAACAGTGCTTGCGCTGGCCCGGAAGGGGTGAGGCCAATGGCCGAGTAAAGCCAACGCACATGCAGCCTGAAGTATGACGGGTTTATCAGACTCCTTCGGTGAGGAAACTAACATGAATCTTAAGCTGCAGCTTAAAGTGATTATCTTCCTGCAGTTCTGCCTGTGGGGGAGCTGGCTGACTACGCTGGGCTCTTATATGTTCGTCACCCTGAAATTCCAGGGTGCAGAAATTGGCGCGGTCTATAGCTCCCTGGGTATTGCATCGGTCTTTATGCCGGCTTTGCTGGGTATCGTGGCCGATAAATGGCTGAGCGCGAAATGGGTTTACGCCCTCTGCCACCTGGTTGGCGCCATTACCCTGTTTATCGCCGCTGGCGTGACCACGCCGGGTGCGATGTTTGCGATTATCCTGCTCAACTCGCTGGCGTATATGCCAACGCTGGGGCTGGTCAACACAATATCTTATGCACGTCTGCAAAATGCCGGATATGACATCGTTACGGACTTTCCACCGATTCGTATCTGGGGCACCATCGGCTTTATCCTGGCGATGTGGGCGGTGAGCTTCTCTGGCTTCGAACTGAGCCATATGCAGCTCTATATCGGCGCGGCGCTCTCCCTGCTGCTGAGTCTGTTCTCGCTGACCCTGCCGCACATGCCGGTAAGCAACACCCAGAAAAACCAGACCTGGGTGGAAATGCTGGGCCTGAACGCTTTCGCGCTGTTCAAAAACAAACGTATGGCGATTTTCTTTATCTTCTCCATGCTGCTGGGCGCGGAACTGCAGATTACCAATATGTTTGGTAACACCTTCCTGCACAGCTTCGACTCAAATCCGCTGTTCGCGAATAGCTTTATCGTGACGCACGCCTCCGTGCTGATGTCTATCTCGCAGATTTCAGAAACCGTCTTTATCCTGGCAATTCCGTTCTTCCTGGGCCGCTACGGCATCAAGAACGTGATGTTGATGAGTATCGTTGCGTGGATGCTGCGTTTCGGCCTGTTCGCTTATGGCGATCCGACTCCGTTCGGCACCGTCCTGCTGGTTCTCTCCATGATCGTTTACGGCTGTGCGTTTGACTTCTTCAACATCTCCGGTTCAGTGTTCGTAGAAAAAGAAGTGAACCCGGCTATTCGTGCCAGTGCGCAGGGTATGCTGCTGATGATGACCAACGGCTTCGGCTGTATCCTCGGTGGTATGGCGAGCGGTAAAGTAGTTGAAATGTACACTGTAGCCGGCGCAACCGACTGGAAAACCGTGTGGCTGATTTTCGCCGGTTATTCCGTGGTTCTGGCCTTTGCGTTTATGGCGATGTTCAAATACAAACATGTGCCGCAAGCGGCTGGCGTAGCGCAGAAAGCGTAAGCCTGACAAATTTAATGCCTGCCCGGTGCGCGTTATGCCACCGGGCTTTTTTATGGCTGGCGATTAGCGTCTGCCGCTACCCCAACGTCGCCAGCACGTAAGAGACCGCCAGCAGATCGGCGCTACCGCCGGGGCTGAGGTTACGGCTGATTAAGGCCTTATCCATCTCCTGCAGGCGCGCAATGTTCCAGCCGTTTTTTAACAGCGTCTGCGCATATTCCTGTACATAGCACAACCCGTCGATACCGCCGCGGGAGACCAGATTACTGTCGGGATTTATCGCCATTAAACGCAGTAGCGCATGGTGAAAACGCCGCTCCCCCGCCTCCTGATACCAGTACGGCAGAACATGTTGCCGTACCGTGGGAAAGCCCAGCTCCGCTTCACCACGCGCGCCGGTCAGGCCAAATTGTTGATACTGTTTTTCACCGGCCGTTGCCGCATGTGTGCGGGAAGCCAGCTCCCGTGCCACCAGCCCTTTACAGATTTCAGCGACCTGCTGACAGACCGATTGTGCACAGACCAGACGGTTCAGACCACGTAAACGCCCTGCCGCAAAGCAGATCAGGCCCAGGGAAAAGATACCGCCTTTATGGGTATTGACGCCGTCAGTCGCCTCGAACATCGCCTGTTCGCAGGCCATTCCTGCCGGGCGCAATAAGCGCAACTGCTCGCTGGCGGGTTTTAAAGCATACTCGAAACCGGCTTTTTCGAAGACGCGAAACCAGGGGGTGATGGCGTCGATACTGCGTAAAAACAGCGCGTGATCCATATCGCTGTGCGAACCGTTGTTCGCCCTGTCCACCAGCCCCGGTTTGGGGGTGAGATTAACTTCCAGACGCAGTGCCGTGGCGGCCAGCGCCCAGACATCAAAACGGGCGAGTTTAGTCGCGAGCGAACCAGCCATCGATCAGGGTCTCCACGCGTGACACGACCTCTTCCATAGGATGACGGCGCGAACGGGCGCAACCGTGGGCAGGCTCATCGCAGACCAGACAGCGTCGGGTACTGAGATCCAGTGACTGACGTCCCACCTGGCCGTTTTTCGGGCATATCACATCAAAATCCCACAGTCTGCCAAGCGGATGCGTCTGCTCCAGCTCAATACACTGAGCTTTAATTTCCGCCGCCGCATGGTCAACGCACCACAGAGCTTCCGCACCGGTCGGCAACCACAGTACCTGGCGATCCAAAACCGGCCAGTGGTTCTGCCACAGCAGTTGATCGCACGCCTGTAGCGCCACGCCCATGGTATTACGATAACGAATACTGTCTTTCTGCGCACCGGGGGTAACCAGCGTCAGTGAGATAACCGGATGGTGATAATGAGTGAGCCAGTCAGCCTGACGCGCCGCGCGGTTTTCTTTTGCCGTCAGCAGCGCTTCAAGGCTGACGCCCGCTCTTACGGGCGTCAGTAATGTCATGAGAAGTTACTCCTTCACCTGACGCACAACGTCAATCACGCTGCCGTCACGATAGCGAATCACGCCGACGATACGGTCGGTGAATTCAATGGGTTTCGGCGCGCCGGTCAGCGAGATCGCACGCGCGTACAGTGCCTCGATATCCACCACTTTCAGCCCGGCATTCACCAGGCGTTCGCGGATTTCCGGGCGAGCCGGGTTGACGGCGATCCCGTGGTCGGTAACCAGCACATCAATGCTTTCACCCGGCGTCAGCAGCGTGGTGACGCGTTTTACCACGGTCGGAATACGGCTGCGCAGAAGCGGCGCCACGACAATCGTCAAGTTGGCTGCCGCAGCAACGTCGCAGTGGCCGCCGGATGCGCCGCGCATCACGCCATCGGAGCCGGTGATGACGTTGACGTTGAAGTCAACGTCGATTTCCAGCGCACTGAGGATAACGATGTCCAGCTGGTCACAGCAGGCTGCTTTGCTGCCTGGATTGGCGTAAACATTCGTGGAGATTTCCACGTGGTTCGGGTTACGCGCCAGTGACGCTGCCGCCTCACTGTCAAAGCATTGCGTATCCAGCAGTTTTGCTACCAGACCTTTTTCATGCAGAGACACCAGACCACCGGTGATACCGCCCAGCGCAAAGCTTGCTTTTACGCCGCGACGCTCCATTTTCTCTTCCATAAAACGTGTACAGGCCGTCGAAGCCGCGCCGGAACCCGTCTGCATGGAGAAGCCATTTTTGAAATAGCCGGAATGCTCAATAACATCCGCCGCATAACGGGCAATCATCAGTTCACGCGGGTTGCTGGTCACACGCGCCGCACCAACGCTGATTTTCGCCGGGTCGCCTACGCTCTCGACCTGGACGATGTAATCCACCTGATCCTGGACCAGGCTGGCCGGCATGTTCGGGAACGGCACCAGTTCTTCGGTCAGCAACACGACTTTTTTAGCGAATTGCGCATCGACCATGGCATAACCCAGCGAACCGCAGCAGGATTTACCCTGTGTACCGTTGGCGTTACCAAACTCGTCGCTGCACGGTACGCCGAGGAAAGCGACATCGATATTCAGCTCGCCATCCTGCAGCAGTTTCACACGGCCGCCGTGCGAGTGGATTTGTACCGGTTCCGCCATCAGGCCATGAGAGATCGCATCCGCCAGCTTACCGCGCATGCCGGAGGTGTAGATGCGGGTGATAACGCCGTTTTTGATATGCTCAATCAGGCTTTCGTTACAGGTCATCAGCGAGCTGGAGGCCAGCGTCAGATCTTTAAAGCCCAGTCGCGCCAGGATTTCCACCACGTTGTTGATCACCCGATCACCTTCGCGAAACGCATGGTGGAACGAAATGGTCATGCCGTCTTTCAGGCCACTGCGGGCAATGGCGTCTTCCAGGGAGGCGCATAATTTGCGGTTATGTTTGCTGTCGAGATCGGCAAGCCACGGCGTGCTGGCATGGGCGCTATCGAACGGTTTTAAATCGCGCAGATGCGGAAAGTTAACGTGGAGAAGCTCTGTCTGATTCATTGTTCTGTCCTTACCGACGCACGCCGGACGCGGCGGCACGTTCCAGCACCATTCGCGCATGATTAATAATGGGGCCGTCGATCATCTTACCGTTCAGCGACACCACGCCCAGCCCGTTGCGTTCGCCCTCTTCTGCCGCTTCGATCACTAATTTCGCGTGATCCACTTCATGCTGCGTTGGCGCATAGGCGTTGTGCAGCAGATCGATCTGACGCGGGTTGATCAGCGACTTGCCGTTAAAGCCCATTTTGCGGATCAGATCGACTTCGCGCAGGAAACCGGCTTCATCATTTACGTCCGACCACACCACGTCAAAGGCATCGATCCCGGCGGCACGTGCCGCATGCAGTACTGCACAGCGGGCATAAAACAACTCGGTACCGTCGCCGCGCTCGGTTTGCATATCCATCACATAGTCAAATGCGGCCAGCGCGATGCCGATCAGGCGCTGAGAACTGCGCGCGATCGCCACGGCATTGATAACGCCGATCGCGGATTCGATCGCCGCCATCACCTTCGTGGATCCGATTTCACGCCCACAGGCCATTTCGATGCGTTCAAGATGGCGTTCAAGCTCGTAAATATCTTCCGGCGTGTCGGTCTTCGGCAGACGTACGACATCCACCCCGGCACGTACCACGGCTTCCAGATCTTTCAGGCCAAACGGGGTATTAAGCGGGTTAATACGGACAACGGTTTCGATATCTTCATACATAGGGTGTTGCAGCGCATGAAAAACCAGCAGACGCGCTGTGTCTTTTTCACGCAGCGCCACGGCATCTTCCAGGTCAAACATGATAGAGTCCGGGCGGTAAATAAACGAGTTGGAGAGCATGGCGGCGTTGGCGCCGGGTAGAAACAGCATGCTACGACGAAGCTTTCTCATTGCAGTTTCTCCCAGTCAATATTGTCACTGTCACTGGCGCGTAATACCGCGCTCTGTAGGCGGGCGCGGATCACACAGTCCAGCGCGCCTTTATCTTCAATAATGATCAGTCCCTGGTGGACTTCCATGGTACGCAGCGTGGTGGTGACCACATGGCGAATTTGATCGCCAAACTGCTTAATCACTTCACTGTGGATGACGATGTCCAGCTCGCCATCGGCGGGGGCTATTTTCACCATCAGGTCGCTGGACTCCATAGTCCCGGCCAGCGCCTCCCTAACAATTTTCATAATTTATTTCCTGAGTTTTTTAAGCGACTTCCGCGCTGTAGTGCGTTTCGAGATGCACGAAAGTGGTATCCGGTACTATTTCCCGAATACGGGAAAACTGGTGCGTCTTAAGTAGACGACGAACTTCCGAGGCAGAGATGGCATTGCCCGTGGCTTTGATGCGCGGGATCTCCACCACCTCAACCGCGCCTGCAAGCAGGCGGTGCATAGTCTGGTTGTACTGGCGCGTAATATCGCAAAACGGTTCTGAGCCGATAAATCGATGGGTAATACCCAGCGCGGGGGCGATGTGGTCACGAAAAATCAACAGATCGATTTCGCTCCATGCCTGTTGCACCTTGCCGGTCTCTTTGAGGAAATAGGCCGGAAATGTCGCCCGCGAAATGATGTATTCCGATCCCTTATGTACGGTCACGTTCGGCAGATGAGCGACCCCTGCCCGTACCATGTCCAGACGGTCGGTGAAGGGGAAAAACGACGCATCTTCCTGGACCACGAACAGATGTAAGTGATCGCAGGAATGCGCCGCCTGTTCCACCAGATGGCGATGCCCGAGAGTGAACGGGTTGGCGTTCATCACGATGGCGCCAATGCGCTTTCCTTCCACGCGATAAGGCTGCAATGAACGGCAGTAACGGCTGATGCCAAAAGGCGTATTTTCCATTAACACCGCATTGTTGCCGCTCTGCGCAATGGGCCAGAATCCGCTGTGCGCAAAGCGCTCCTTATTACAAGGACGCGTGCAGAGAAACAGATGAAAATGGCCCCGGGACAGCGCGAGGTGTTCCACCTCAGCCAGCAAACGGGCGCTGAGATTTTCCCCGCGCAGGTTTTCATCTACCGCCACACACTTGATGACATTGGCGGCCAGGCCCGCACAACCCACCAGCCGGAGTCCCGACCAGGCTTCAACGAAAGTGGTGATATCGTTGTCCATGCCTAAGCCGCTGTCCGCGAGCAAATTACGAATCTGCGCAAAACGCTGCGCCCCGCTCGTGACATCCGCAATGCGAAAATCAATGGGAGGTTGTGCTTGCATAAATCCGCCGCGTTCCTTAGTGCATGGGCGACAGCGATAAGGCTGGCGCGTCCATGATCACATTGCTGAGATGACCGATATTTTCGATCTCCACTTCGATGCGATCGCCCGCGTTCATAAACAGCGGTGGATTACGTTTTTTACCAACGCCGCCCGGCGAACCGGTGATGATCACATCGCCAGCATTCAGGCGCGTAAAGGTACTGATGTACTCGATAAGCTCCGCCACTTTGTGGATCATGCTGGCGGTGTTGTCTTCCTGCACCATACGGCCATTCAGCCAGGTGCGGATCGCCAGACTGTGCGGATCCGGAATCTCATCAGCTGTGGTCATCCACGGACCGAACGCACCGGTCTGACGCCAGTTTTTACCGGCGGTAAACCAGGTGTGCTGCCAGTCGCGTGCAGAACCGTCCATATAGCAGCTGTAACCGCCAACGTGGCTTAATGCCGCTTCACGGGAGATGTTCTCTCCGCTTTTGCCAATGATTACCGCCAGTTCACCTTCGTAATCAAACTCGCTGGAGTGACGCGGTTTGAGTACCGGGGTCTGGTGGCCGGTTTGCGAATCAGCAAAACGGACGAACAGCGTCGGCGCCGGATTGTGCTGATCGAACTCTTTACGTTTGTCGGCGTAGTTCATGCCGACGCAAAGAATTTTCCCTGGGTTATCAATCACCGGCAAAAATTCCAGCGCGTCGAAGCTCAGATCCGGCGTTTCGCCAGACAGCTGTTGCGCTTCATTTAACGCGTTGGCGGCGAGCAACGATTTCAAATCGCTGTAACGATCGCCCAGACGGCGTCCCAGATTGATCACACCATCCGCCTTCACGATCCCGTAACTGCGGATCCCCTGATGGACAAAGCTTGCGAGTTTCATATCAGTTCCTGTAACACATGAATCAGACGAGGAAGTTGCCGAGAACCAGCAGTGATACCGAGACGTTGATCGCGCCGCCGATACGGGTAGCGATCTGTGCGAACGGCATCAGGCTCATACGGTTACCTGCAGTGAGGATGGCAACATCCCCGGTGCCACCCTGCCCGCTCTGACAGCAGGAGACGATGGCGACATCAATCGGATGCATACCGATTTTTTTACCTACGAAGAAGCCCGTGGCGACCAGCGCGGACACGGTGCTGACAATCACCAGCAGGTTAGTGATGGTGAATGCATGTACCAGCTCCTGCCATGGGGTGATAGCCACGCCCACCGCGAAGAGGATTGGATAAGTCACAGAGGTCTGGAAGAATTTGTAAACAACCTGAGAACCTTCGAGGATCTTCGGCGATACGCCGTGAACCAGTTTGACCAGCACCGCCATAAACAGCATGCCAACCGGCGCCGGCAGACCAATCAGTTTATGGCCCAGCATACCCAGCATGTAGAGCAGCACCGCCAGCAACGCGCCGGAGGCGATAGTGGTGACGTCAGCTTTACCGCTGAACGCAGGCGCAGGCGTTGACTTCTCAGCGCTGTTCGGTTGGTCAGGCATCAGTTGACCTTCACCGGTCAGGTGCGGGAAGCGTTTACCCAGTTGGTTCAGACAGCCGGAGATAATGATCGCCGTCAGGCCGCCAAGCATCACCATTGGTAAGACACGACCCAGCGCGACGCCCTGATCCATATGCAGAATCGTGGCGTAACCGATAGAAAGCGGAATAGCGCCTTCACCCACACCACCCGCCATGATTGGCAGAATGATAAAGAAGAAGATCTGGAACGGTTCGAGACCCAGCAGCAGCCCCACGCCCATCCCTACCAACA
The DNA here is from genome assembly GCA_901456055.1 of Phytobacter ursingii. Lineage (GTDB taxonomy): Bacteria > Pseudomonadota > Gammaproteobacteria > Enterobacterales > Enterobacteriaceae > Phytobacter > Phytobacter ursingii. The sequence goes on along the minus strand of CABDWT010000004.1, from coordinate 893,162 downwards.
TGCCGACGATTTCACCGCACAGCATCGGGAAGAAAATACGCAGGAAGCCCTGAATCAGCGTGGTGCGATTCATGCTCATAATGCTGCCGACAATAATGCAGCAGATGTAAAGGTAGAGAATGTTGGTGGATTTGTAGAACTTGGTGGTGGACTCAACGACCACGTCCGGCAACAGGCCATAATAGACCATTGCGGAAGGGATGAAGGTGGCGCAAATCGCCGCCGCGCCCAGTTTACCGACAATCGGCAGACGTTTACCGAACTCACCACAGGCGAAGCCGAAAAACGCCAGCGTGGCAACCATCACCACGATATCGCTGGGTAATTTACCGCCCAGGCAATCAATGGCGATTAATACACCAGCCAGTAAAAACAACGGCAATGGAATAATCCCGACTTTCCAGGTATCCATAATGTGCCACCATCTGTCTTTCAAAGATGGTTTTTGAATCGATAGTGACTCAGAGGTAATAGAAAAAGAATCGTCAGTTGTGCTCATAATTAAGCCCCTTGGTTATTTTGCATTTTTAGCTTAAAGGGCCATGTTTTTACGTTATGTGAGGCACAGCATAATAAAACCGAAGTTTTAATGGCACCTATGGTTTTTATGGTTTCTTTTATTTAGTGTGATTAATGCCGTAATTATTTCCGTGGTTTTTATGGTTTTTTTAAATAAAAATACAAGTTAATAACATTTCCAGAAAATCTTTGTTTCTTTCGCATCGCCAGTCAGTGCCTGATGTGCAAGGGATCACAAGTTTCCAGTAAACTCGCCACTGTCAACAGGAAAGATGTTACATTACTGGTTTGTTACTCTGTGCGTACCACACCATGAAAGTTTCTTTCCAGATTAAGCTTTTTATTTCGCTGGTGCTGTTTTTCTCCGGTTTGTTCATCTTACTGGGTGGTTATTATTATATCGATATCGGTCGCCAGCTTTATCAGGAAATGAGTACGCGAGCAAAAATACAAGCAGAAGAAATAGCGATAATTCCGAATTTACGCAAGTCGGTTGCTGAAAAAGATATTCCCGCGATTGCAGAATTTATGCAACAAGTCGTCGACCGCAGCGACGCCAGCTTTATTGTTATTGGCGATAATAAAGGGATTCATCTGTTTCATTCTGTTTATGATGATCGGGTGGGCACCACCCTGATTGGGGGCGATAACCAGGAAGTGTTGCAGGGCAAAAGCCTGACCACTATTCGTCAGGGCGGCCTGGGTATTTCATTACGCAGTAAAGCACCGATATTCAATGATGCGGGTCAGGTGATTGGTATTGTTTCCGTGGGTTATCTCACCAGTTACCTTGATACCATCACGCTGGGTAAGGCAATCAATATCTTTATAGCCGCCGTACTGCTGTTAGCGGCACTCTTTATCTTTTCGTGGTTCTTTACCCGCAGTATCAAGAAGCAGATATTTTCACTGGAGCCGCGGGAAATAGGCCTACTGGTGCGCCAGCAAAAAGCGATGATGGAGTCGATTTACGAAGGGGTGATCGCCATCGACAGCAATCTGCGCATCGAGGTAATAAACCAGGCCGCGAGAACCTTACTCAATTTGAGCCAGCCCACGCGTGAACTGCGGGGGCAACTGATTACCGACGTGATTCCGGCTGTGCCCTTTTTTTCCCGCGATGCGATGCTGGCGAAAGATACACACGATGAGATCTGCCGTTTTAATCACGCGACGGTTATTGCCAGTCGCGTGCGCATCATGCTGGAAGATAAGCTACAAGGCTGGGTCATTACTTTTCGCGATCGCAATGAAATCGACAGCCTTAGCGCCCAATTAAGTCAGGTGAAGCGTTATGTCGATAACCTGCGCATCATGCGCCACGAGCAGCTTAACCGGATGACGACGCTTTCCGGCCTGCTGCATATGGAACGCTACGACGAGGCGATACGTTATCTTCAGGCCCAGTCGGAACATGCGCAGGAGTTGCTCGACTTTATTTCGTCACGTTTTAGCTCCCCAACGTTGTGCGGTTTGCTGCTGGGCAAAGCGGCCCGCGCCAGAGAAAAAGGCGTGGAGCTGGTTTTTGACCCTGGCTGCCGGATGTCGCGCCCCGCGCACCTGCTGGTGGAAGCCGAACTGATATCGATTATTGGTAACCTGCTGGATAACGCCATTGAAGCAACGCAACGCGCCAGGTTGCCTCATGAGCCGGTCGAGGTCCTGATCCTGCAAAATGAACGCGAGCTGATTATTGAAGTGGCGGATCGCGGCGTCGGGATCGATCCATCCATCCGGGATCGCATTTTTGACCGGGGGATGACGACGAAACGCAATGGCGATCATGGTATCGGCCTGTATCTGATCTCCAGCTATGTCACGCAGGTGGGCGGCACCATTGAAGTTTCTGATAACGCGCCGCGTGGAACGATTTTCTCTTTATTTATTCCGGAAACGGGTCAGATACTACGCCCCGCTCCGACTCTGGAAGATCAGAATTATGCGACATGAACAGATAGATGTGCTGATAGTAGAAGACGAAAATGAGCTGGCGCAGCTCCATGCGGAACTTATTGGCAAACATCCGCGATTGCGGTTAGTGGGCATCGCCACCAGCCTGGCAGAGGCTAAGGCGCAGCTCGCCAGTAAGCAACCGCAGCTGGTATTACTCGATAATTATCTGCCGGACGGAAAAGGGATTACGCTAATCAGCGACCCGATGATCATTCGCGCCAACTGTTCGGTTATCTTCATTACCGCCGCCAGCGATATGGATACCTGTAGCCAGGCTATTCGCAACGGTGCGTTTGACTATATTCTCAAACCGGTGTCATGGAAGCGTCTGAGCCAGTCACTGGAACGTTTTGTCCAGTTCACCGAGCAACAACGGGTTTGGAAGATCGTCGATCAGCAGAACGTGGATTCGCTGTACCAGTTGCAGGCGAAGAACTACAAGCTGGATAACGGCAGTAAAGGGATTGAGGAGAATACGCTTTCTCGCGTACAGACACTGTTTGCCGATGCAGGCGAGCGCTGTTTTTCCGTTGATGAAGTCGTGACGGAGACGGGGCTAAGTAAGACCACCGCTCGCCGCTACCTGGAGCATGGCGTGGAGTCCGGCTTTTTATCGGTAGAGATGCAATATGGCAAGATTGGGCATCCACGCAGGATGTACCGCCGGGCAGATGAAGGGGTGTAGGGGTTGAGGGTTTCCCCTCACCCTCTCCGGCACGTAGCCCGGATTGGCGAAGCGCCATCCGGGATTTCTGCCATTCACAACCCCTCCCGGATGGCGACGTAAACGCCTTATCCGGGCTACCCCCCTCTCCCGTGGGAGTACGGGCCGGGGTGAGGGCATCAGGCCGCAGAGGACTATTTCAGCACATTCCCGTATAAACGTTTAATCCCGTCGGCATCCGTCTCGGAGTAAACCCCCTGCAGTTCCGGTGAGAAGCCTGGCAGCAAATTGACACCCTCTTCCAGCGCCAGGAAGTAGCGTTGCACCGCCCCGCCCCACACTTCGCCGGGCACCACGCACAACACGCCCGGCGGGTACGGCAGTGCCCCTTCCGCCGCAATCCGTCCTTCCGCTTCGCTGATACGCACCAGCTCCACGTTGCCGCGAATATACTCCTGGTGGGCATCCTGCGGGTTGACGGCAACGGCCGGGAAACTCGCCTTGCGGAACATCTCTTTTTGCAGATCCTTCACATCGAAACTGACGTATAGGTCATGCATCTCCTGGCAGAGCTGGCGGATTGTGTAATCGCGATAACGCACCGGGTACTTGTTATAGATGGTCGGTAACACATCCGCCAGCGGCGTATCGTCTTCAATGTGGCGCTCAAACTGCGACAGCATGGCCACCAGATGGGCCATCTTTGTGGTGCTTTCCGCTGGCGTCAGCAGGAAAAGAATGGAGTTGAGATCGCATTTTTCCGGCACAATGCCGTTCTCACGCAGATAGTTGGCGAGGATCGTCGCCGGAATACCAAATTCCGTGTATTCGCCCGTTTGCGCGTCGATACCCGGCGTGGTGAGCAGCAGTTTGCAGGGATCAACAAAGTACTGATCCTGCGCGTAGCCTTCAAAACCGTGCCAGCTTGCACCGGGCTCAAAGCTAAAGAAGCGACGTTCGCGAGCAATGATCTCTGTCGGATGATCCTGCCACGGACGCCCGGCAATGACCGGCGGCACGAATGGCTGGATCATTTTGCAGTTAGCGATAATCGACTTACGCGCTTCGATCCCCACCTCCACACACTCGGCCCACAGGCGGCGGCCACTTTCACCCTGATGAATTTTGGCGTTCACGTCGAGTGCCGCAAACAGCGGGTAGAACGGGCTGGTCGAGGCGTGCAGCATAAAGGCATTGTTCAGCCGCTTATGCGGGCAGAAACGCGCCTGACCGCGCAGATGGTTATCTTTTTTATGGATCTGCGAGGTTTGCGAGAAACCGGCTTGCTGCTTGTGCACGGACTGGGTGACGAAAATCCCCGGATCGTTCTCGTTGAGTTCCAGCAGCAACGGCGACGTGTCCGCCATCATCGGAATAAACTGTTCGTAACCCACCCAGGCGGAATCAAACAAAATGTAGTCGCACAGGGTGCCGATTTTGTCGATCACCTGACGTGCGTTATAGATCGTGCCGTCATAGGTGCCAAGCTGGATCACCGCGAGGCGAAACGGGCGCGGCTGGTTGGCTTTTTCCGGCGCCACTTCGCGGATCAATTCACGCAGGTATTTTTCATCAAAACAGTGTTCGTCAATGCCACCGATAAAACCAAACGGGTTTCGGGAGGCTTCCAGATACACCGGCGTCGCGCCCGCCTGTATCAGCGCGCCATGATGGTTGGATTTGTGGTTGTTACGGTCAAACAGTACCAGATCGCCACGCGTCAGCAGCGCGTTAGTCACTACTTTATTCGCAGCAGAGGTGCCGTTCAGCACAAAATAGGTTTTATCCGCGTTGAAGACTTTGGCCGCGAACTTCTGCGCATGCTTAGCGGACCCCTCGTGAATCAGCAGGTCGCCCAGCTTCACATCGGCATTGCACATGTCGGCGCGAAAAACATTTTCGCCAAAGAAATCGTAGAACTGTCGGCCCGCCGGATGCTTTTTAAAGAACTCACCATGCTGATGCCCCGGGCAAGCGAAGGTGTCATTTTTCATCTCGACATACTGGCGTAACGTATCGAAAAACGGCGGCAATAGATTATCTTCATAATCACAGGCGGCGGTTTCCAGCTCCAGCCAGTCCTGTTCTTTGCCATTGATCACCGCCGTGACGCCATCCGGCGTTTCATCCGACGTCTGGTCAAATAAGAATACCGGCACGTCGAAGCCCGTCCGTTTGAGCAGGGTCAGAATGCCGCTACGGCTTTCCGCCAGGGTAATGACGACTGCCGCCACATCCGTAAAATCGGTACTGTCCAGCGTCACCATCTGACGGTGGGTAGACAGGATGGAGATCAGCTCGCGGCTGACGGCAATTTTCATTGTTTTCATAAGCACAGATACCCGTTTCAGGGGAAGAAAAGGCCCCGGGCAAAGCAGGCGCCTTACCCAACGAACGTGTCTGACTGGAACCAGCTCCGACCGCCAGACATCAGTAAAAACAGAGACATTCTGGTTTTACTGTTGTCCTACAGTGAGCGTGCGTTACCCTCACCGCATGGTGAGTGAAGTATGGGATAAAATTGAACGGGTGCACGTTCGCAGCGTGGCGCGGCATCTCTGTATGAGCGATAAAAACTGCGTCATTTCAGGTGTCCCCGTGAGGTAGAGAAGAAAATTCGCGCAATCATGTCATCATTTTTTCGCAGGTGCAACCAACGAAGCGAAGGCGAAATGCAACATAATGCAATTGCGTTTTTAGTAATTTATATAAGTGATTATATTCAAAAGCCAAATGCAATTATTACTCGCATTAATCAGGCATAATAATGTGATTCATTGCGGCATACTATGCAGTTGTATTCGCAAAATCTCTGGAGAAAAAACGTGTTAACAGGACCTTATATCAACGCCGCCGCCGTTTTACTGGGGGGGACGATTGGTGCATTGCTCAGCCACCGTTTACCGGAGCGGGTTCGCTCCTCTATGCCCTCCATCTTTGGTCTTGCCTCGCTGGGCATCGGTATCCTGCTGGTGATTAAATGCGTCAATCTGCCCGTTATGGTGCTTGCAACGCTGGTTGGTACGTTGATAGGTGAACTGTGTTATGTGGAGCGCGGTATCAGCGGCGCGGTGAACGGTTTACGCAAAGTAGTGCAAAAACGCCGTGCAGCAAGCCATGCGCTGGATGCCCACGAATCTTTTATCCAAAGCCTGGTGGCCATCATTATTCTGTTCTGCGCCAGTGGTACCGGGATTTTCGGCGCCATGCGCGAGGGGATGACCGGCGACCCGAGTCTACTGATTGCCAAGGCATTTCTCGATTTTTTCACGGCGGTGATATTCGCGACTTCATTAGGTTTTGCCGTCGCGCTGATCTCCGTACCGATGCTTATTATTCAACTGACGCTCGCTACCTGCGCCACGCTGATTTTGCCGTTGACCACGCCCGCCATGATGGGTGATTTCACCGCAGTGGGCGGCGTGCTGTTGCTGGCGACGGGCTTAAGGATTTGTGGAATCAAAATGTTTGCAGTAGCAAATATGCTGCCAGCACTGGTACTTGCGATGCCGCTCTCTGCCCTGTGGACCGCTTTTTTTGCCTGAGCTCGCGTGCATCATCGGCAAAGTGGTGATAGATTGTGCAGTCTGCAACGATTTGAAGAAATTTCGTTGACGAGGCGAGGCGGATCGGGTTTAATGCGCCCCGTTGCCCGGATAGCTCAGTCGGTAGAGCAGGGGATTGAAAATCCCCGTGTCCTTGGTTCGATTCCGAGTCCGGGCACCACTATTCAAAGCCGGTTGGTCAGATTTGCATGATGCAATACTGACGGACACGAAGGCGAGCCAGTAAAAAACACGACGTAACGCAGTTACCGGTTGTTGAACAAAAAAGGCTCTTGAGAAACAGACTTGTTGACGCAAGTCTGTTTTTTTCGCGCTTGATATTCACAAGAAATCACAACAATGTCAAATAGTGTAAGTATTTGACATTGCTCTCTTCTACATCAACTCTGTTTCCAGTATACCCCGTAGGCTATCAACACTCTCGTCAATATATTCCAGTGTGGACGTGATGCTGACATGTCCCAGTAGCTTCTTAACTGCATATAGATTTCGCTCTGGTGATTTCATCATATGAGTGGCAACCGTATGTCTGAACCGATGTGGAGTTATCGTGAACTTACATTCCCGGGACAAGCGCCGGAAGAATGCTCTCAGCGGGTACTCGTTCATCACCTCCGGGTATTTGTTCTTTCTTACCAGATCGAACCATCCCACGTTAAATACCTGATCGCATGGCTCCATTCCTGCTTCACTGCCTTTTCTTACTAACCTCTCCAGCGAAGGATACAACGCCGAAACAATTGGGACACGATGCTCGCGATGATTTTTCGCTCCTTCGATATTTAAATCTATCCAACGCTCCTCAAGATTTATATCGCCCAGCCGGATATGCAGAAGCTGGTTTTGTCGGATCGCGGTATAGCGGAATACATTCATTACTGTCAGCCAGAACCATGCCGGGCGTAACGCATTTCTGCGGCCATTGAACATGCTACTGTTCCCTTGCCTTCCCTCTGATTCTAAAGACTGTTCCATCAGGCGGTACATTGCATCCATTTGCGCCTGCGTCAGGGTCTTCTTTTTTTTCGTACCAGGACGAACAACTGCGCCGTTGAAGGGATTTTCAGCCTGCGGCAGCAATCCATGCTTAATGCCAAAATTGAACAGCGCCCTCATATGAGCAACTTTATTATTCCACGTCCGGGTAGCCCTGCGCTGATCATTCAGTACCGTATGTCGCCACTTCAATACGGTCAGATGGTCAATATTTGCAGGGTTTAACGGCGTAAAACACTCAAAAGAGCGGACCACTTTCTGGTAACTCCACTCAGTCGCTGGTCGTAATGATTTGCTGTAAAAATATTGTTCAGTAAGAATCCCAAAGGTACAATCATTCATAAAAATATCCTTATATAACAACCAATAACGGGTTATCCCCAGGATTGTTATCACCCGGAAAAATCTTACTGGCAAGTACCAAATAGCCACTCAGTTTCTGAAAACGCCCTTCCCGTTGTTCGTTCTGATACAACTGACAGTTATACATAGTGCCTTTGTCCTGTCTGTGGTGGCCCAGTCGCTCAAATGCTTTTTGAAGCCGGGCTTTATCTTCCACCGGTGCATTCGTCTCTGTCAGATACTGGTGAAAAATCCCCGGCGCACGCAGAAACACGTAACCAGCGACCAGGTGAATCCGCCCGTCAGGTTTGTTCGGAACCAGACTGCCAGAACGACATCCTATGATCAGCCATTGCCAGAATGACTCTCCAGGATCGTTCGACTCAGTGGATGAAATGATGTCTCCGGTTTCTGCCGCATTAGTGCTGGAGAAGCCCATCATTGCCAGTAACGCGTCAGTATCATCCGGCCCCTCTTGCTCATACGGGGATACCTGGCCCACATCCAGCAACGAAACAGATTCTGCGGCCAGAAGGTTTTCCTCTTCGGAATACGACGCAACTAGCTCAGGCACATCATCCGCTAATCCGGACAGCAACGAGTCACCCTGCAATGATTCAGCCAAGACTGGAACTATTGCCGCCGGTGCGGCCAGTGGCTCACCTTCAGGCACTCCGGCAGTGAGGCGAATCGCTTCAGACACAATGGCATTAACCACACCCGACTGTACCCGGAAGCCGGTTAGGTACGTTGACAGGGTCTTGATGGCTTCCGGCCAGCTGCTCAACCAGTTAATCGCTTCCGGAGGGATAATCTTCCACGCCAGCATTGCGCCAAAACTTTGCAGCCGTTCCGGAGACTGTTCCAGTTCAAAACGAAAGCGATAAGGTTCTGGAGGCGCATCCAGCAGAGGACACCAGCGTTTACCGTTCTCCAGCTCAACGTGGAGGTGGCAAAGATACTCAAGCGAAGGCAACATGGCCGCATAGACCACCACCGCATTCCAGGCTGCGCTTTGCGCCGCCTGTTCTTCTGGCGGTGCGCCAACCGGCAGCATGTAGCTTTTTGACAACCGCGCCGCATACGACACGGTTTCCAGCATATAGTCAGCCATCCCTCCGGGACGGGCATACGAACCACTTTCCGTAAGAGGAAATTGCTGCATCAGCGTTACACAATGCTCCATCGGTGCAAGGTAATACTGGCGATACATGTCTTTCGGCAGGGACGAGTAATCCCAGAGCGATTGCAGCCATTGCTGACGACGGGTTGTCGCCAGCAGTTCGCTGGCTTTCATGGGCTGGAAGTAGCCCGGGAGCAAAGAGGGTTTCATTGCCTCAACAATCGGGAGAGCATCTGGGCGTGAACGTCCCGAACGGAGAAAAAATTTCAGATTTAACATAGAAGGAACCCGTTTGGTAGAAGATTTCGCTACGTTATTCTTAACCCCATGGGATACAATAAATAATTATTTATCTATGTAAGAAGTTTTCATAGGCAATATTTTTATCAATAATAGATTTAGTTTATTATCATTAATATTTCGATAAAATTAGCTCTCTTAATAAAGGTAGAAAAATGAACACAAAAAAAGAAGAACAATATATAATCGACGTATTGAAAATGCTCAATCTAAAAGCAATTAAAATCCCTGAGATAGATATACCCACCCCTGACTTCAAAATCGATGACGGGGAATTCATATATTTAGCTGAGCTTAAAACAAAATTTGAAAGTAATGATATCATCAAAAAAAGAAAAGAACAATTAGTTAGCAGTAATGATATTTATCCCTGCCATATAGAAACAGTACCGACATCAGCAAACAATAATATAATAAACCTCTCAAGAGATGCTACCAAACAACTAAATAGCGCTTTCCAAAATAACGAAAGTGACTTTAAGCTATTGATCTTATTATGCCAAGGGATTGGATCGCAACAATTTTACGAGCAATTTATAAATAGTTTATACGGAAGAGTTAAGTTATATGCAAAGGGAAAGAATTCCATACCAGTGTATGATTGCTATTATTATAAGAACAGCGCGTTTCATTATCACAGAAAGACCATTGACGGTGCAATCATCATTGGTGATAATTGTGCAACAATTTGTATTAATGATTTATCACCTCGATATATTAATTTTAAAAACACTCCACTAGTCAGGAAATTTCATACGGGCATTATAGACCCGATAGATAAGGAGGCAAGTAAAAAAATTTTGACTATTCGGGAAAGCATTGATAGGAATAACATTCCAGCAGTAAATAAACATTTAGAAGCTAAATACGGTTTCCGATATGTAACTGAACTCCCAATGCCACTAATTAGAGTAATAAGTAAAGTGAATAAATGATATATCAAATCCAAAACACCTCTCAGTAGTCTATCCCTGAGAGGTGGCTGATTAATTGAATTAACATTGGTTAAGTTAGTTACGCTGCCAGTACCTGCTCGCGCAGCACCAGGTATTCAAACGCCTCCCGGGCAAAGCGAGCGGCACGAAACACAGCGCGGTTGTCTTCCTTCAGTGTTTGCAGCCACGAGGCGATATATCTGTCATGCTGCAAATCGCCATGAATGCCAAGTTCAGCACACAGAAAGGCCGATCCCATCTCCGCAATCAGCTCTTCAAATCCATAAACCGGATCGCCGAACTTCTGCGAGGTGGAGACAATGCCTTCACGCGCCAGTCGCGAAGCGTGACCGGTGGAATGCACCAGTTCATGCAGCAGCGTACTGTAGTAGTCTTCCGCCGAATCAAACTGAGCGGCTTCCGGCATCATAATGTGGTCAACACCCGGGCGGTAATAGGCACGATCCTGATGACGATGTATCACAGATACGCCGCTACAGGCTGCTATCTGTTCTGCCCGGGCAATACGTTCCACGTCGGGCAAAACCGGTATTTCCGGGTAAAGGTTATCAGGCAGGTTTTCACACTGCTCAACGTTGAAGAGGTGGAAGCTGGTCATAAAACAGCGATCCCGCATAACCACCTCACCGTTCTCATCAAACACAGGCTGGCCGCTGTTATCCGTAGCCTCTTTCTGGAACGGTTTAAACAACGTCACCAGCGTCGATTTTTCACCTTTCCGGACATTACCACCGGCATCCAGCGCCTGTTTGAACGTCAGCCAGCGATTGGAATAAAATCCCTTATCGGCAGCATCGATCCATAACAGCATCACGTTAATACCGCTGTAGTTCCGACCAGTGATGGCATTAGCAGGCAAACCCTCTTTTCCGGTTTGCCATGCTTTACGCCAGGGCGTCGTCCCGTTCTCCAGCGCCGTAATAATCTTATCGGTTACGGTCTGGAATAAATCCTGCCGTGGGGCAGATTTACGGTGAGTTGTTTTCTTCGTCATATGCCATTCCCGTCAATAAAAAAACGGGGATGGCTCCCAAACGGGGAACAATCCCCGTTTGGGTTAAAGTTAAAAATCAGTCCATCGCAGCCATAGCTAACGATTCATCCAGTCCTGCCTTGAAAAAGTGATCCCAGGTTCCCGGGCACACTGTTCTGGCAAGCTCCATAACCTCATCGAAAAGAGCCTTGCATGAAGGGTGCGCATAACGCGGCAAATTGCCAGCACATCCCCATGCAAAAGTTCGGGCCAGACTGGCAATCATCCACTGATTATCCGTAAAGTTATCTTCATCCGATTGTGTTCCGATATCCAGACGTTCGAATGTGGCCACAACCAACAAATCACCTTCAAGTTTTGCCAGCTCGCATAAATCTTCAGCAGAAAATACGCTATTTGTCTGGTCTGTCATCATGGTAAGTTCCTCCATAATTAAAAAGGAACCGTCCTCCCCACCGGGAAACTAGTTCCCTGTAGGGGCGATATGGATTGATGTAACTAGGTAGAAAAACCTACCCAGGCTAAAGTAGAAAATCAGTCTATCGCGGCCATAATTTCGACCGATTCAGAGTGATCCAACGCATAATCACGCAAAGCGTGGTAAAGCAGGATATCTCCGTCATCTTCGGTAGTATTCGCAATCTGCCCAAGGGCAAACAATGACAGCGTGATGCCAAAAGCCTCTGCCGTCATGGTGCCTTCATAGCCATTCCCGGCCACACTGACGCCATAAGTCAGACGGGAGTTTGGGACCAGATAGAATCCGTTGTTTGACAACGTCCGACCTTCCCACCGGCTGGTTTCTTCATAATCATCACCCAGACGTTTAGCCCACGCTAAAAACGGAGCCACGCGGCGTGAAGTATGCAGATATTTCAGAAGAACCAAGCCAAAGGGAACGGGCTGCATGTCAATCATCGTTACGTTATCCATGACATATCTCCCCGGAAGCCAGCACACTGTTAACACGTTTCTGTAAACGCTCCCTGGCTGAAAGAAAATTCCGCCGGTCACGTTCAGTTGCTCGCTTGCAGTTGATATCCGCTGTTATTTCCAGCGCCATAATAGACTGACTGCGCCAGGAAGCTCGTTCATCATTCCCCACGCAGGCACTGTAATGAACAATCGCCTGACGGAATAATCGCTCAGTCGTATTGCGATAGTCCGCAACCGGAAGATATGTGTATTTCGATGTCATATTAATATCCCTGTGAATAAAAGCAGGGATTGCTCCCTGACGGGAAATCAATCCCCGCAAGGGTCAAGTTAAGATTTAAGCAAGACAGCCGTATTGGTGCCTGAAGCCATGTTCCGTCAACGTTCTTTCTAATTTCCGGACCGCATCAAGCATTTCATCGCATTCGCTGTTAGTCATGACAAAGTCACGCATCGTGTTCCATGTCAGACTTTGAGTCAGATGCGACAATGCCAGCGCTTCTTCATCGGTCAGTTCAAGCTGTAGTTTCATCTCTCGTTCTCCAGAGTTACCACCAGTGCATCGTCCACATATCTGGCGACAAAGTTTTGCGTCCGTTCGGCGGTTTCGCCTCCCAGACGAACAAACAGCGTTAGCGAAAATGTCACCTGCTGAGTGTCGGGATCAGAACGACAGTTCCAGGCATCCTGCGCCGCTTTAATCAGCGCAAACTGCCGACGTTCCCATTGGGAAAAATCGAATACTTCAACGGCGTGTTCCCAGGCCGGGAGCGTGATAGAAACTGGCGTAAATGCCAGAGATAAGCGATGAGTCATCGGTGTATTCCTTACGTAAAAAAGGGAACACCGATCCCCTGCGGGAAGCGTGTTCCCTTAGGGTGAGTGACAACATTGATAGCGGAAAATCCGCAGTAGTCAGAAGTGTACCTTCATCGCGAAAGCGACCGCTGTTTTCAAAGGCTAAACAACGTTACCGCCCGAAGGCATCGTCTCTCAGGTCATGACGATTTTGGCTGTAATCACCCGAAGGCGTCCCTCTCAGATTACCGGGACATTGGCTGTTGTCAGAGACAACGGATTAGCGTTTAAATGCTATCGCTTATATTCCGTAGATTCAAGCAGGTTTAATTACTCTTCAACGTCCACTTTATTATAAACACGCTCAATATAACGACCTCGCCCATCACCATGCCCTAAATCCATTGACACCATTGCTTTCGCCTCATCGTCGCTCATACCATTATTTTTATGGTATTCCATCGCTTCACCTGCCCAGGCATATCGCAGACTATGAGGCGCATATTTCCCTACTAATCCCGCATCTCTGACAATATTTCGATAACGATCAATCGCTGATTTCAGATCCGGTTTATCAACTAATTTGCCATTCTGCTCAGCCGCAACTTTCAGAGCATAGTTCACAGCACTAAGCATTTTATCGCGATCAATAACCGTCGTATCTCTTGGCCTTCCCCCTTTTGTGCCAAATACGATCCTGACGCGCTCATCGCCATGCGATAATGCACGTTGCCAGGTTTTTAATGATTTAACAGATTGCACCGCTTCTTCTGTCCTCAAACCAAAACAACGAGCGACCTGCATAGCGGCAGCTACGCCAACGTCTTGTCTCTCTGAATAAGCGAACGCTGCGAGATAGCGTTCGCTGTTAATTGCGACTTTAGTACCGTCACGACTGGCATCTGCTAATCCGAGAGCTGAATTACTTAATTTTTCATGACCAGGGTCGGCAAGTTTTGTCCGACTGGCAACGGTCAGAATATTTCTGATTGCGGCCATCTCATTCTGCATTGTCCTTTTAGATATCCCTTCTGCCTGGCGGCTCTTCACATACAGCTCAATATGATTGGTTTTTATATTCTTCACGTCCCGGATCTGAATATTTAACTTAGCTATCCTCTCCGCTACACGGGTGGCGATCTTTGAACGATCCGCAATGGTTTTAAATCCGCCACCTCCCTGCCTTGCCAGCGTAACGAGCTGTTTACTTAATTTCGACATACCTGTCCTCCTTCACCAAGAAATACAGATCAAGCTCTTCTCCCGAAATAAGGAAACGAACGTGATCTATATTCTGAATCTTCACACAGAACATGAGTGATACATCTGGCCCCGACGGCACGGTTAGGTTTTGCGCTTCCTGCGTCTCGACGGGTATCTGTGCATCGGGGTGACAACATGTTGAGTTTTTACGAGGTTCCCCAGCTCGCAGAGCTGTTCGCGGCGTATGCCGTCCTGACGTTAGTCAGACTACCTCCATACGTCAGCTTTCACTGACATTGCCATCGATACCGAGTCGAATTTTCTCCTGAAGTTGATACGTCTGCTCTCATGGTTTCTCCGTAAATGGATGCTTTCCGTGACAAGACGTTATGGTTAAAAAGTGTGCTTAATGATGCTATTTCCCCAGTCCGAACACCGTGACTACGTGTGTGTCAGACTGTACCGACTGCTGAAAGGCCGCATTCCGTCTGCTAAGACGGTGCCCTTTCGCGCAGCGTCACTTGGTATCGCTAACGCTTTTACACAAGTGACGCTGCGCATATCCCGCCGCCAAATGCAGCTCTTGCAGATGCCAAATGTTCCAATTGGCATAGCAACGAGCCGCAAATGTTGCCAGGATAAGCTGGACGTAAGCCCAAAGGAAAACAGCTTTAAGGATGTTGGGCAGACGTTGTTGCCCTGCGTTGAAGTGTACCTTTATCGCGTTTGCGATCACCGTTCTCAAAGGTTAAACAGTGTTATCGCCCGAAGGCATCGTCTCTCAGATTGCGACGATTTTGGCTGCGGCCACCCGAAGGCATCAGTCTCAGGCCACGCTTCTTTCCCTATGATATTGGCTTGCGATCACCCGAAGGCGCTTCTCTCAAATCGCTGGCGCAGTTCCGATTGCGCTGAAGCATTGGCTGTTGTCGGAGACAACGGTGTAACGCTCGCAGAATAAATCTTTCGATGAGAACTTTCAATATATTGCATAAATTTCCTCCATCTATTAATCTCCTTTTATGGTGGCATTTATAGGGATTTAATAGTGGATGGCATAGTCAAGTGGTTCAGTGAAGAGCAAGGATATGGATTCATTACCGATAAAGACAATAACGATTATTACTTTCATGTAACTAATGTTAAAGGTGCATCCCTTCCTAAAAAGGGTCAAATAGTCTATTTTGATATAGAAGATCATAAAGCAAAAAATGTTAGCTTTGATAGAAAAAAAGAAAACACATACAAAATATTATCCGCCGATTATAGAAAAAACATTTTTGATTTATACAAAGACACTTTGACATGCATAACCATTGCTATTTTAGGAATATATTTAATAAAACATAACTATCAGTACATCGGCTGGACAATTTACATAGCCGCAGGCCTATTATCTGTGTTGGCGATAGTTACTACTGCTAGAACAATTGAAACAAAATTCAAGAATAAAGACATCAGTAAATTCGGAATTCTAGTTAACTTTATACTATGCCTTCTTTCAACATTAATATTACTAGGCGGCTTAGCTAAAGGCATACAGGAAATAATTTAAAAAGGGACATTTAAATGAATAATGACAAAGAGCAACCAGATATTTGGACTGTAATTTTCAATGGATTAGCCGAAGCCGTAAAGATGCTATTCTCCATTTTTATGGCTGTTGTTGTTGCTAGCAGCAAACCAACAAACGCCGTAAAACTATCGACAGATGATAAAACACCCCATGTAGGTGATCGACATAATAACGATAAGTCCGTTCATTATGACAATGATGCATAAAAAAGGCTGTGAAAATTACCTTCACAGCCTGCCAGATTAAACTAATTTTTCCCTTTATATGCCCCTTTCGTTGCTACCGTTTTAACTACTTCACCAGCAACACCAGGTCCGTTCGCGCCAGCATCCCTGGCCCCTTGTGATGCCTTATCAACTGACGAAGATAAAGCTCCGCCTATTTGAACACCACTCCAACTCACCGCCCCAAACCAAAACATAGGCAACATCACATACATTGCCCCCAGTACCAAATTCATGATCCAACCATCCGAGCCTGTACTAGCAAGCCAGTTATTGAAGCTGTTCGTATATCCCTTGTAACTGGCATACATTAGCGCGATGAATTTGTCATCCAGCCAGCCGCCAAGCTCCCACCAAAACGGGACGAATATCAGCGCAAACATCGCAAAAGTAATGGTGACTACCACTTTCGGATCGTAAGCTCCAAACAACATGATCAGTGGGATACACACTACAATAGCCATCAACAAAATCGCATGGACCATCGGCAATGCCTGCCGTAGTGCATCAAATGCCGGAAGCTGAGTTGTCTGAGCAGAAAGCGCGCCAAGACCGCTCAGCGCCTGCTTAATGCCGGTATCGATCCCCGTTCCCTGCCCCTGCTGATTCCCCATCATGTAAGTATCGCCCCCACCGGACAGATGCGTGTTCTGCGGACTTACCAACCAGCGCAGCAGACTTTCTTCCCAGTTACTCGGGGACTTTGCCTTCATCATATTGACCGTCCGGGTATCAAAGCTTTCCAGCAGACGGCTTTTCAGTCCCTTACGTGATGCACTCCACCAGTCTTTGCAGGTTGGATAGCCGCCACGGCCAACATTGGGATATCCACTGTCCCGGCTTTCACTATACGGCCACGAAGCTCGCGGCGACGTTGAGGTGTAATAGTCGTAATACCCTGAAGTATTGAGAAAATAATCAGAACCAATCCAGCCAACTGAATCAATCGTGGCTGCGGTCAGTTTCGGATTACTGTTCTTCAGCTTGTAATACGATTTCGCATAGCACTGGCTGGCAAACTCCTGCACTTCCTCCCTGATAATGGGATCGATCAGCTGAGTATGCTGAACTTCGAAACGTAACAACCGGAAGTCATTCCCGCAGGGGATCGATGCGATAGCGGCGTGCATCACCCCTTTGGATAGCGAATGTACCAGATACCACCACGCCGGGATTTTTGCCGTCTGGCCGTTAAACTCTGCAATCAGCGGCCCATAGCCGGATTCGTCCGGTTTAGGTACGTTCACGCCACATTGAGAAGAACGGGTGTGATCAAACTTCATCGTTGTGATATCGATATCCTGCATCGGCATCGCACAGAACATGATCACCACAAACGCAACATACAGAACGTGTTCCATGCGTGGCAGCGCCAGCGCCCCCTTATTCCCTTCATCATCCCCCTCTTCCCGAACCTTCAGCCAGACACCGGCGATTTTAAACGCCAGCGGAATGGCAAAAATCCCTGTGGTGGTAATAATCATCCACAGCGCGTTGTTGATGAGCCAGCCCATAAAGACCAGCACCATTTCCAGATAGCTGTCAGCCGTCATCAAATCCCCCAACGCGAACTGGTGATTTCGATTATCGCGAACAGGCAAACCATCATCATTTCCAACCGGTAAACCTGAAAACGCTGGGTACAGTGACGCAGGAAATAGCCCCGGACACGGTGCAGCCAGAAAAATGTGATGGCCGTATACAGCGCCAGCCGCCAGAACAGGAGCGGCGTTTTTATCTGAAGCAACCACGTCCTCAGCTTTGTTTCGCTACCTGCAAAGTGCAGCAGTGTGAAGCTAAAGCCCCCGATAGCCAGAATAGCGGCACCAAAGATCAGTAAGGCCCGCAATACCCGCTGCCAGAGCGGTTTACGAATAACGTCCATATTATTCCTCTGCCTTCTGATTCAGATTCTGCATGGCGTCATCATTCTGCTGCACCGGCTGGCGTAGGCCATGATCGGCCTCGCGGCTTTCCTGTCGTGTCAGCGTAACCAGAATGGAGTTGTTGCTGATTGCTTTGCGGATCTCCATCTCGTTCTTCAGCGCCATGACCTCACGGTCGAGGAATTCCAGACGACGGTCGGACTCTTCAAGCGCCATTGTCTGATCCGCAGCATTCGGTTCCGACTGACCTGCCATCAGCATCCGGCGCATCCCGAGTGCGGTGGAAATGGTCTCTGACATCGCCAGTTCGCTGGCAAGACGCTGTACCAGCGCAGCATTATCCGGGTCATCTTTCAGCGCCTGAATAACACCACGGGATACTGCCAGATCTCCCGTTTTCAGCGTCGCCAGATTAGTCGCGTCAGGCGTCAGGTTCCCGTTAACCAGCTTCACCAGGATTTCCAGATTCTCCTGCGTGGTCTCTTCCAGCATCGGTGAAAAACCGACACCGGCAGTTGATGCGCCTGGTTCATTTTCCACTCCACCGCTGCTGCAGTCACTGGCTTCGGAACAGGTACGAATCGCCCTGTCGCCCAACACTTTGACGACGGCTTCCGCCGCCTCTTCGCTGGTTTTATACTTTTTGCACAAAGAGCCATTGCAGGCCGATCCGCTGACGCCGCCATTACTGGTGACTGACTGTTTATTCAGAATATTGAAGCCCGCTTTCGCCAGGTCATGTGTGGGTTTTATTGCAGGCTGGCCGCTACCGCCACGTTTTTGCCCGCCAATCCACTTCACCCCCTCTTTGCCGGTGGAGGTTTTTAGCTGATTATCCGCAGCCACCGCATCCGGCGTAGTAGAGACGATATTCTTGAATTCTTCCCCTATCGCCGCCTGCGTCCACTGGCTGGACATAGTGTAATCCGCCATTTTCTTCGACATGTTCTGACAATTGAGCTGGGCTTTATCAAACGAGACATTGGCCTGAAGCACACCGTTGGTAAGCAGTTCATACAGACCCGGGTTCGCTCGTTGAATAATCATCGCAGGCAGACTTGCTACCGCGCCGGTGGCACTGCTGATGACATTACTCATCATGTCCTTAAAGCCACTGGTCACACCATTGAGCTGGTTTTTAACTGTGGTATTAATGTCAAAATTGCCGCACATCAGATCGCTGTTCCAGCTAATCCCCATGCCCAGTTTTTCCATATTGTTGTTACTGGGCGGTTGCGATATCACCGTCCCACCACCAATGGTATAAAAGAGGTTATCGTTTACTGCGCCTTTCACCCCCTTGCTGGAATCGGTATTAATTACATCATTATCCAGATCGAAAACCGCCCGGGCCGGAAGGCTCAGCGCAAGACATCCCATCAGAACGCCTGCAAGCACTAATTGTTTATTTGTCATATTCACTCTCCTTGTTATTAATAACCAACGCTGTAAAGAAAGGTTTGTCCTCGTCGCTTGCAGCAACTGTAGGGCTGCCATAAAGCCCAGGCGTAATTACCATCAGTTGCAATAGGATTGGGGCTATCTGGAAAGACAGCACAAGATGTAGAAAGCAATGGCGAGAGTTGTTGCCATTTGTGATTACGGGTGCCCGTATTTTCCATTACAGGCGAAGGAGGCCAGTAGCCCGGGCTGGCACTGGCCGTCATAGGTTGATAGACGTGAATCTGGCCGTTGCGGGTAACAACATCCGCCGCACGCTGCGCGACAACCGCAGCCGCTTTATAGTCATCAACCTGAGTAACAAACCCACTACGGGGATAGACGTTCCCCCACATATTGCCGCCAGTTGTGGAGCCTATTTCACGCAGACCGGGTGTCAGCGCTTCCGGATAAAACGACTCTGGCAAGCCAGATCGCCACATCACCGCATCCAGGGTACTCAGAAGATAGGGTATCATCGCCGTGGCCGGGCTGGAGCAGGTGTATCCCATCTGCCCCATAAACTGATTCAATGCAGGCGCAGCAAGTGCAGGATGACCTATAACATCCGCATTTTTAAACCGCAGATTATCTTTACGTCCGGAGCGCTTCTGTTCGTTCGCCCCCCCCCCCTCCGCAATGCCTGAAATGGGGGTTCCCAGAAACGACATTTCTGCCCAGGGATTGATACCCGTCTGGTTGTAGCTGGAAACTACCGCATTGGGGATATAATGACGAACTTTGGTAGAGGTTTGGACCGTGCAGCCGTAGGGGGTACACAATAGCCAGTAGCAAATACCAACGATTTTGTATTCCAAGCATTGAGGAGACAGAGCGCTCGCAATAACTTGCGCGGTGTTGATTGTCCCGGATAAAACAGGGGGCACCATAGAGATGGAGGCCAGTGCAAGCCCCAGCCGGTATTGCCGAAGCTTTTTAATCATCGCGCCCCCTGAAATTCAGCAAGGCGGGCTTCAGCCACCGCAATATCCGCCGTGCCGTAAACCACGTAGCGATCGTCAAACACCACGGCGGGATACTTCACCAGTTTCAGGCCGTATGCCTGAAGTACGCCCTGGTAGGCCTGTATGATTTGTTGCTGCTTTTGCTGCCAGTCCGGCGACTGGATGATGGTTTTTGCAACCTGTTCCGCCTGCACTGGATCAGCAGGCAACTCACCAAACAACTGGCGCTGAACGGTCTCCGGCGCATCCAGATAAACCACCTGGCCGCTGGTTACGTTCAATGGGGGGTGATGACTATCGGTGTAAACAGTGGTCGCTGCTGGTGCCTGAACAGCAACGGTCAGCAGATAGATCAGGAACTTTGAAGGTCTCATAACGCACTCCTGTGAGGGTGAATATCACAGGGTGCGTGGCTTGAAAAAAAAACTCAGCAAATAATTATAAAGACGTACTTGATAATTATTTTAGGTGCGCCGCTTATAGATTAATCATCTGAACTAGTTTCGTCATCTTGTTCAATATGTTGCTCAATATTCATTACTAAATCAACCTTACCTGTATTTTCAAAAAATCTTGGCATATGGCTTGTAGGGTAATGCATTGATATATAAGAATTTATCATGGCGAAAGATGAATCAATAACTTCTTGCACTGATGGGAGGTTATCTACTTCTACAACAGTCTTCGAATTCAAAAAAGATCTATTAGCTTTAAAAACCCTAGCAATAAGTACAAGCCTCCCATGTATTGCTATCTTCTTATTCCTCCCATTATCGTAACGTTCTTCAACAGCTTTTAGATACGTCGAACATTTGCGATAAAGGTTAACCGAATTTATAAGGTAAACACTAGAAACTGAGGGATTAAAAACGCCCCGATATAAGGGGCTTGTAAGAGATTCGAAAAAGCGACCTCTATTTGATTTTAACAAAGCCAAGCTTCTAGGCAAAAGCGAAGAACATACTAAAGCATTAAGTGCATCATCCATATTAATATGATGAGGGTTGGATTGGTTATCTAATTCCCCAGACCTTTTTATTTCATAGTTATATGGTTCTTCTAAATTCACAGAATCTCTTAATGCTATTTGAACAGGATCCTTTGAAACGAAATCACGACCTGTCACCTTGTTTTGACTATTGTTAGCAATAGTTACATTTAGTGAAACGTCCTTATTACCTTCTATAGCAGGGTCAACTTTTATAAATCTTACGTTTACTTTAACGTTTTCAAGCTGTTCAATATTAATGTCATTATTTAAATAGGCATTACCTATTGTAGTAACTGTTTGCGCTCCATTAATTATACTTGCATTCACAAAATTAAAACGACCAGACTCTCTGCGTGAAGAAGCATTTCTCATACTAGCGGTATAAGAATCAACAAGAACTGTTATTCCATTATTATAATACCAGAACATTTCAGGATTATTTATCAATGTATCTTTAATAGATACGTTCACATCAGAATTTAACCCCAAGCCACCCCTTATATTTTTTTCCAATATATAATCGCTATATTTTTCCCACCACTGAGCTAACTGGTCCCCTGTGATTATACCATGAACAGATGGCAACGGATTCTCTGTCATTCCGTATTGCAACACTTCCACATCATCTAAATTTATGCTACCTAATGTGGATCTACCTAATATGGAGTTTATTTTCCCCAAGTCCATTAATTCAAACTGATATGCACCATCATCAATATCTGCATTGAATTCAGCCTGTCTATCAGCAATAGTTCTAACAATATCGGGGGATGGATCTGCCACACCAGAGTAAATATATATTAATTTAAATCGATATGACAAATCGAAAGCTCTTTCTATATCATCTTTAAAACGATTAAAGCGAGCATTAAAAAGCTCATAACGTTCTAAGATTACGTCTCGACAAGAGTTGGTAAAATCACCAAATTCATTCCTTGAAATACCACCACTACCTGATTGGTCAAATTTAGATTGAACTAAACAAACTAATTTTTTATCATGATTTACATAGACAGCATCAATACAATGGTCATCAGATCCATCACAAACAGATTCTGCACAAACTCTTGGTTCAATATCATAATTGAAATAGTTAATAGCAAATGCAGCTAATGCGCGAGTCACTTTTACAATCTCACGGTTAGCTTCATTTCCTCCCACGTTTGATAAATCGATAAAATCACCATACATCTTTAATAATTTTCGCTTCATCGCATGGATTGCAACTTCTCTTGGGCTATTCGTCATATTACTTTTGGCCTATTTAGCATGCTGTGTGAGAAATCAAACTTATAAAAAACAACAATCTACTCTGATTTGAAGTGCAATTCCATGATCAAATAAGTCACATCCACCGCATCAGGAACACTGATATACCAGCGTAACCCATGCTCGTAATCATCTATCGTAGGCCAGTTTAAACTACCAGTAACAGTCAGTAGTAGATTTACCATTCCTGTCGTTCCCTCCACCTGAACAGCTAAGCAGTTATGCCCGGCCACACGATGAGGGGAATAAGTAAATGTCGCCTTCTCCCCTACCCTCTGACGGATCTGGCGGCATAATTCCGCCAGTTGCGCATGATGGTGCTGGCTGATTCGTGGATTACCCTGCGGGGGCGCATCAAACAACACACCGGTACTGGAAATATTGCCGTCCACAATGTCCAGAACCGTGGCTCTGAATCGCATCATGCCGCCTCCTTCGTGGCAATCCCACGGGCGATATCCAGTTGATGCGCAATACGCTTCGCAGCATCCAGTTCGCTGATACCGTGTTCAACCATCAGCGCCCGACGCGCCGCCTTCTCATCCTTCTCGGTCATGCCGAGAGCGAGATAAAGACTCGGCGGTACAGCCCGAAACAGCGCTTCAATCCGACTTGCCAGCACCACGCCTTCGGTGTAGCAGCGCGGCGTTTTGGTCGCGGAGAGCAGCATCGCTTTTTGCTCGGCAGTAAGCTTTTTAAACCGGGCGATCTCTTCCACTTCTTCAGGCGGCATTACCAGACACAGCCACCACTCAATCATATTGAGCATCTTCTTGGCCGTAGCCGGAAAGTCTTCAAGGTTCTGCGTTGCCAGCCATAGCCACGCGCCTAACTTGCGCCACATTTTCACCACCTTAACCACATACGGGGCCAGCAATGGGTTAGTTGTGATCATATGCGCCTCATCGGTCGGGAAGACGATCTCCCGGTCCAGAAACTGGTCACGTTCGGCGATATTATTGATGGTATTAACCAGTGAGGTATAGGCCACGGCCAGCGGCGCTTCATAGCCTTCACGCGCCAGCGTACCGAGGTCAATCAGCGTGACATCCGCTTCCGGCCAGTTCTGCCCCGGGCGGTTAAACAGCTCTCCCAGGAAGCCCTGCATAAATACGCCCAGCGACTCTCCCATATTCTGCGCCCGGGCGCGGCGGACTTCAGGACGGGACTCATCCTTCGCGAAAGCGTAAAACGCATTCTGAAGGTCGGCGGTAATCATCTGCCGCTCTTCATCCCAGGCTTTACGCGCACCGGCCAGAATCGCTTCACGCATCATGCCCCGGTCGGCACGTTCCAGCCGGGCTTCTTCTTTGGCTTCCCCACCGGTTATCATCAGACGCGCCACAATCTCCAGCTCGCCCAGAATATCGCGTTCTTCCTCCGCATCGCCGTCGTCCGTTTCATCCACTTCAATACGCTCACTCAGCTCGCTCTCATCGACGTTTTTCACCGGCGCTTCAATCAGCTTGTACGCATCGGCGAACGGGGCCAGCGAAATACCACAACCCGGCTTGATACTGACCTTATTCACCGTCAGTTCCAGCTCCGCGCAGTAGTCGGCAAACAGACCAAACGAGTTACCGGCTTCAGCAATAAACAGGCGTGGCCGGTGAATCGCCATCAGTTGGGCAAACAGGCTGTTGAGCGTCGCCGACTTACCGGAACCGGTCGGGCCAAACAGCACCAGGTGCGCGTTTTTGGAACGGTCGGCGCTGTTGAGCGGATCGAACGTCAGCGGCGCACCGCCCCGGTTAAAGAAGGTAAATCCCGGATGACCAGTGCCGGTGTCACGACCAAACACCGGCAGCATATTTGCCATATGCTGAACAAACGTCAGGCGGGTGTACCAGTTCTTCTTATCCAGCGTCGGGTTAAAGCACATCGGCAGCGCCCGAAGGTAACCATTCAGCGGTGCCACGTCGTATTCTGGTTTCACTGGCTGCAACCCGGCATTCAGGAGGATGGCCGTCAGATCGCGCTGGCGGCTGTTCAGGACTTTCAGTGATTCCCCGGAGAGAAAGAACGTCATGCTGGCGCGATACAGTTTATGCCGTTCACCCAGATAACTTTTGGCAGTATCGGCATCGGCCCGGACGCGTTCCGATTCGGTATTCTCGCCAATCGCGTTTTTCGCCAGATGGTTGAAGCGTTCTTCCAGTACATCCTGCGGCTGCACGACCAGCGTCAGGGAAATCACCGTACCTTCCGGCAGCAAATCCATCAGCGCGTTAATGTTTTCCCCTTTGCGGGTTTCGCCGGTTAGATGGCCGACCGATGGCGCACGACGGATACGATCAATGCTGACGGCTTTATGCGGTCGCTCATCGAACCACCACACGCCATTTTCGACATCAGAGCGCGGCGGCGTAAACATCAGGGTTTCGCTGAAATCATTAAGCACCGGCAGCTCGCCGTCGCGGGTGTCAACATGCGCCGCCGTGCGGTACAACGTCTCCTTATCCACCCAGTCAGGCTCAGGATTAAACCAGCGCAGCAGCCAGGCATGGATCTGCTCGCCGTTCTGTCTGGCAGTCACAATCCCCGCACCGGCCAGCGCAGAGGATAACCGCTCGCAGACCTGATTCAGTTGCTCTTCCGGTGAATACGGCTCAGAGACACCTGGATTTACATAGCGATAAATCACCATCCGGGTACAGCGCTGCTGGCCGCGCCACGGTGCGCCGGTGACGGCTTTATCGATAAACAGTCCTTTCGGTACGGCGATGCCGCGCATATGGCGTTCCATCTCACGCAGATATGCGGCGGTAAAAGCCGTCCCCTGCGCCCACGGTTTGACATAGCCGCGCAGTTTATCGATGTACTCCGTCACATCAGTTTCATCCTGGCAGAAAAACTGGATGACCCACGGATGACTGTCCCGCTCGTCAAAGCTGTCCTGAAGCGCATCTTCAACGATATCGCGGATCTCTTCCAGGCGTTCGCCGGTGCGCCCTTCTGTTCCCACCGGCACCAGTTCAAATACGGCGCCCACTGAAACGCCGTCATCAAGCAACAGGCTCTGGCTTTCCGGCAGATATTCCACCCACGGCAGGAAGTCGATAAACGAAGCGTTATTGGGGTACAGCGAGCGCACGCCGTCCTGCGTCAGCCAGCCGTTCTTTTTCAGCTCAGGGCGTGATGATTCACCGGCAGCGGGTTGCGGCTGTTTTTTCGTGAACAAACTGAACATCAGAGTGCCTCCAGCCGCTCGCCCGGTAACGCATACTGCACCCGGCTGTAAAAAGAGAAGACCGAGCTGTATCCCGGCACTGGCGCAGGCTCATTACCCGCCATATGCGGGTAGATATAAATCACCATATCCGGGTTTGGCAGACGCGGGAAAAGTTGCTGGATCTCATTCTGGGCATCGCGGGTATAGCTCTCTTCCAGTGACTGACGAGTAGCCAGATCCGCATCGTTCAGCCCCCGGCGTAACACGCTCCGGGCCTCTGTCGTGGTCCGGGCGCTGCTGGCCTTGTTCTGCCACATATCCAGCATGGTACTGTCGCCGGGCGGCAGCATTTCATCTTTAGAGGTACTGCAACCGCTCAGCAACACCGCAACCAGTACGAATAAACCGTATCCTTTCATGGTCTCTCCTTAATCCAGCTCGTGTTGCTGGCTGACATCAAAATCGTATTTGACCTTGCGGCCCTTCTCTTCGTAATCAATCGGGATCTGACGGGTGATATGCACAGCAACGTTCGCGCCGGGAGGGACATAAATCGCGTCAAACATCTGGCCGTATCGCGCTTTTACCCATTCCGCCAGCTCGTTCGTACCGCCCGATAACGCCTTCCCCAGCGCAGCCTGTCCGGCGCTACCGGTAAGCGTACTGGTGATAGATGTTCCGTCAGTGGTTGTCGTGGTCTGGCTCTCAGCCATCGCGTCCGATGCGGCACCGGCGGCAGAGAGTGCGAACAGCGTAGGGAGGTAGGTCGCGGCGTTGGTTTTACGATCACCGGAAAGACAGGGAATACCGTGCTCATCGGACAGCCAGCCAATACTGCCGCCACTGGATTTCCCATTGCTGCCATCGCTGGATTTCGCTGACTGCGGCACTGTGCGTACCATACCGTCAGTGAAGACAAACGTAATGGAGTGAACTTCGCCACGTACGCAGGACAAAACCCAGTCGCCGGTGGCCGTACCGGACACAACAGCCCCTTCAACGTCCGGCAGCTCGATGCCGTTGGCTGTCAGATTCTCTTTGCCGATAAGTACCTTGAAGGGATAGGGATCGGTGACTTTGCCATCAATCGGCACGCGCCCCAGCAGGGCGGTCATGGCCTGGCTACCGACCAGCGTGGAGTTCTCCGGCAGGGTATAGACTGGCTGATCGGTTTCTTCAATACTCTGCTGGTTTTTCGCAACGCGATCCAGTTCCGCTTTCTGACGGGTGATCTCGTTGTCATTCAGCCCGCCAAACGCCGTGGGAAACTGGAATGTACCGGTGCCATTGGTCGCAACTGCTGTACCGATCACCGGCTTACCGTTGCGATCCAGTTGCACACCATCCTGCGGTTCTATCCAGACAGTGCCTTGCGCCACCGTTTCGGCTTGCCCTGAATCTTCCAGCCCCAGCCCGACAGGTAAATCACTGCCTGCGGGGGTATTGCTACCCGCTGCCGGGCCAGGAAGCGTATTTTTCAGTGATTCCAGCAGGCCAGCCAGCCGTTGCTGTTCAGCATGAAGCTTTTGCTGCGCCTGGGTACTTTCTTGTTTGACAGCATTAACCGCATCACTGATACGTCCGTCCACGCTATTACTTTTATTTTGCAGGCGGGCATTTTCTTCAATCAGCGCGGCATTCTGCTTCTCCAGATTCTCTTGATTAGTCTGGATAGTTTTAATACGGCCAACCAGCGTACGCAGTGTGTCCTGCGGCGTATCGCCCTCGATGCCAAGGATGCGCAGTTCCTCCTGAGTCAGGTCGGCAACAGTGGTATTATCCGCCGAATCCTGAGTTGTTTGTTTTGAACCACCACAGGCCTTCACGCCGATCATGACTGCTGATAGCAACACCACAGGCACAATAACTTTCAGCAGAGTATTCGATTTAATCTGCATCGCCCTTCCCCCCTTTGCCTGTTTTCGCCTTAACTGGCTCAGGAAGAAACGCAGCATCGGGACGCCCTTTGGTCACCAGATACACCGTAGTGGTGTCTTCCGGCGTTCCACTTGTACCCAACCAGCGATGCTGGAATGTCGCGCTGTAAAAATTACCCTGAAGACGACGCGGATCGAGAACCACTTTCTCCGAACGCTGATTACGCAGCGTCAACGCCACCACGCTGTAGCCCTGCAATCCCCATGCGGCCAGCGGTTTGACCTCAACGGATTCTGACGGCAGCAATGATGTAAGTTTGTCCGGTAATGCCAGCGAAATGGAATGCACACCGGACAGCGGCTCAATCGTGCGCGACGGCGCGTACAGGCTTTGCGCGGCATAGCGGGTTAAGGCAACCGGCAGCGGCGTGGTAGATTTTTTCTCTTTTTTTTTCGATGTGGACTGCCGTTCGCCAGCTGTCGATTTTCTACTGTCGATCGCTGCAACGTCACTGTTCCCCGTCGAGCTGGAGACTTCCCCCTGATACACCAGGCTTACCGGCTCCAGAAGGTTTTTACCCTCATCAGCGCTGATATCCAACAGAATCATCTCGCCGTTCTCAACATCCTGAAGCGCCAGCCGAGTACGGGCAAACTGTGCCCCCGGTTGCAGGTACACCGCGCCGCCAGAACTTTGTATGCGCAATTTACCCTTCAGCTCAGGCGGAAATCCCACGCGCACATTACGGTTCACAAACACAATGCGCTCCTGCCCGACATGCAGAGCCACCGGCAGAGGGATACGCTCCCACTTCACCAGTTCAACCGCCTGCGACGGTAATGCGGCAAGGCAGGCCACTAATAGCAAAAATCGTCGTAAACTCATCAGTTAAACACTCCCTTTTTCTCTTCCTTAACCACAGGGGCCGCTTCCAGACGCTGCGGCGCTTCCGAAAGACAATCCAGTGCCAGACCGAACGGGTTGGCTTCCGGATTTTTATCCCAGCGCACCACCTTCAGCGGATAACGCACCAGTGAGCGTTTAACCGGCTCGGAGTTAACATATTCATCGGTGACTAAATCCAGACGAACCTGCCAGTTATCGCGATCAATAATAGTGACGCTGTCATCCCGGTAACCCCGCTCAGGGATCTCCGATACGCCACGCACGCGGTCGCGTGATTCCCCAAGGTCCTTACGCTGCTTCGCATCCTTATGCAGCAGTTCCTTACAGGTCGGCGTCAGGTAGGCCGACAGCGTCTCGATGCGATATGGATAATCGACGTCGCCATCCTTCGGCCAGCTGTTCAGTTGCTGGAAAATATAAAAGCTGAAGGCATACACCGTTGAGGGAGGGATCTCCCACCACGGGCGGGAGCTGCCGGAGCGGAGATCGGGGGGATTATGAATGGTCAGATTGCGCGGAGACATCATCCAGCCAAACATAGACAACACTAGCAGTACCAGTATAACCCCACATGCTGCGCGTAGCGTCCGGATATGGTTATCGCGGGCATTCAGAGCATTTTTAAACTTACTCATGAACGACCTCCTGATGGCGAACAACAGGACGCAGACGGCGTAACGCCAGTATCCGGCTGTTTTGCACCAGCCCTTTTGTTCCCAGGCCAAACTGACTAAGCAGCATGTCCAGCCTGCGATAGAGGTAATTTTCTGGCTTGCCACGTTTAAACCGCGCCATTAACCTGCCACCAAAAATAATCGTGACCAACGGCATTAACAACGCTACGGTCGGAAAGGCTATCCAGCCGAGAAACGGCAGAACCGGTATGGCGACCACGAGGCCACCCAGTACGCTGAACAACGCGGTAAATCCCAGTTCCGGCGTGGTGAACCCACGGAACACCACTGGCTCAGCATTCAGCCTGTCAGGCATAAATTCGATAGTCGCCATACGCCATCCTTAGAGCAGGATTGTCGCGGCTTTGGATGCAAGCCAGATAACAATGACAATCAGGATTACGCCAACAACAACCAGCATCCCAAACTTACCCCATGTCGCTTTACCATCACGAACTTCAGCAAAAGTTGAGATAATGGCATTACCGACAACCAGCATGGCAACCGCCGCAAGGACTAACCCGCCCAGCACGATACCGTCATTGAGATACCCAGAGATCTGACCGTAAAAAGAGCTGTCGGTGCTGCTTTTTGGACCTTCAACGGTTGGCAAACCTGCTTGAGCAGCAGCAATTCCTGTCAGGGCAACAGCCAAAACCCGCGCACACCAGAGACGAAAAGAAAAATGCAGAGAAGATAATGCGGAGCAAAACATAGTTATTTCCTTATAAGAGAAGCCAGGCTTAGCTGGCAAAGAGATAGATACCAACAAGGATTAGGAGGATGGAACGAATAGCAAAATGCACCAGTGCCTGTTCTTTGATGCGACCTGCCACGTACCCCCGATAAACATGAACAAAACCCCATCCCACCCACAAAATAAGCAGGGCAATCAGCGCACCAATAAACACTTTGCTCAGCAGTGCGGGATCGGAGTTACCGCTTGCCGCCTTAAATGCGTTGGTCTGGGCATCGTTCACGGGCGACGCTCCATCCGGTACTGACCGGTGAGAGATGCCGAAGGCACCGGCTGAGCGCGGGAAGGTTCCAGGTAAATACCGATCCCCTGTCGAATCGCCTTGATATCCTGCGTTGCCCGCAGGTAATCAAAATAGAAGCGCCCTTTCTGCCCATCCTGAACGGCAACAACACGGGCGCGCTCCAGAGCGGCCTGTACCTGATCCAGCTGTTTCATTACCAGCGCCAGCTCGTCAGACTCAGCAGCCTGAACGCCCGACGTTAGCAGAATCCCCAACAGGCACCATGCCCGGGGTTGTGTCATGCGCATGTAAACCTCCTTTAATGCGATTGCATGTATGGAGGGAGAGTGGCGAAAAGCGTTCTGGCGGGCAGTAAGAAAACAGAAGTGGAATTTTGAAAATTATGGAAGGAGTAAAGCGTGGCGCAGAATGCGCCATCGGGGTTCTTTGCCACCCCGGCGCAAGCAAGCTTGCGCTCCCGGCAAGGCCCAGTCTAAAACCCAGAAAGACGCCCAGACTTGCTATACTGGGTCTTAAACTTGGCAAATCAACATCATAAATATCAAAGAATTACAAAGAAATAAAATATAGTAACAGTAATAGACTAACTTTTTGTAGAATGCCTCATCAACAAATTAAGGGGTTCATATATGTCAATCTACGCAGTCTGGAACAATAAAGGTGGAGTTGGGAAAAGCTATCTGACCTTCCAATTGGCTTCTGAATACGCAAGACAGCACCCAGATAAAAAAGTGTTGGTTGTCGATCTATGTCCTCAAGCTAACTCATCTTCAATGTTGCTGGGTGGAATGATTGCAGGAGAAGCTCAATTAACTAACATCCACTCTCAACAAAACAACAGGCGCACTATTTCAGGTTACATTGAAGAGCGAATCCGCAGCCCATATATGTCACCTAATTCGGGTGCAAATTATGTAACTCAGGTATCCCAATACAACAATCGCATTCCTGCTAATGTCTTCCTAGTCGTTGGTGACGAGCAATTAGAGACGCAATCATCCAGAGTTTCCAGCGCTACAAATCCTGGTCCACAAGATGCTTGGCGTAGCGTCCACCTATGGATTCGTGAGCTGATTAATGACATTCAAACCTCATGGAACAATGCGGAAACCTGTGTTTTTATTGACTGTAATCCTAGTTTTTCAGTCTATACAGAATTAGCATTAACTGCCTCTGATCGTTTGCTAATCCCATTCTCAGCAGATGGCTCATCGAAACGTGCGGTAAGAGCAATTCTTTCACTGGTTTACGGCGTTCAGAGACATGTTGGCGATCCGCTTTCTGATTTCGTAAATGAAACCCGCAGATTCAGAATGCAAGTTCCTCAAATATATATGTATATTGGTAACCGTCTGACACAAATGAATAGTTCTTCAGCTTCCGCATTCAGAACTGTTGTAAGTGAGATTGGGGATGAGATTTGGAATGTATGGCAGACTACACCACAGGTTTTTTGTATCCACCCCAATGGAGCTGCAACACCTAACAATAAACGCGCTTTCAAAGCTATGTTTCAATATGAAGTCAATGATGCTAACTCTGCATCCGTAGTTTCAGGCGCTTTAGGCATACCGATTGCATCTCTAACAGCTGGACAGAAAAATGTTGCAGGAAGGAGTATTACCGTAAATCAGTCTCAGTTAGACAAACAAGTACCTAATATACAAGATTTAGTACAGCACATAGAGTAACAGCAATGTGCCCAAGGAGGGCTTCTTAGCCCTCCTTTTCAATTACCGTAATCAACCTACTAGTAGATTAATCACAAATACTTCTTAAAACTCCCCATCGTCACTGAAATCGCCAGCCCCATCAGCAATGCCGCCGGTAGCAGCAACAAATTCGGATAGACCGCGAACGGTGCTGACAGATACAACACGCACGGTATATATGCCGCTGGCTTCACCACACGCTTGGCATGATGGTAAAGGAAGCTTGATTCATAGGCCGCACCGTAGCGACGGAGATCGCGTCGTACCATCCCATCAGCGATCCCAACAATAGTAACTAGGACGAATAACGGCACCGACAACACCAGGATGGTAATCCTCATCAGAAAGACCAGCGAAACATACATCGTTGCCACCAGGTATTCATAGCCGGTCTGCACGGTCCAGGCAATCCAGGCATTAAGCCCATCAGTGACGCCATTACCACTTCCCACAGTGGGCGTCTGAATCGACTGCAACCAGCCCATAAAACCGCTGTTCACAAACAACCACTCATAACCCAGCGCGATCCAGCCCTGAATCGTCACCACCGGAGATGACAGCAACAAACTTCGCGTAAACCCTTCAACAAAATAACTGCTCTCCGCCTGCATAACTGCGCGGCTATGTTCCGCGCCCTGCTCTGGCCAGAAGAACGCGATACCAATATATTCCACAATCAGGCTAAACAGCAGCGAGACCAGCAGCATCCCGATGATACGCCACGGAGTATCCCACAGCAGTACGGTGAAAAAACCATGTGGTTTTGGCGGAGCAGTTGTTTGCGCTGGAGCTGAAGAGGTGTTGATTTGTGACATAACATCTCCTTAATGCACCGGAAGTGGCTCCATCTGGCAGTTCAGCAGCATCTCTTCCTGACCAATCATGATCCAAAGACTGGCGATCTCATTTTCAATATGTGACATCGGTTCGTATCTCACCCGATAGCCCAACATACTCAATTGATCAACAATTTCGGGGATCGCCAGTGATGAGCAGATTTGCGTTTTCATCACATCCATCACATCGCGGGGAACAAGCAACGTGCTGTCTTTCGTCACCGCCGCCACCATTCCAACCTGGTATAATTTTTTCATTATGATTTCCTTTTCAAAAAGTGGCCGCATCGTAATCTCCCGGTAACGCACTGCCCGACCACCAGGCATCGCTTGTCCGATAATTTCGCTGCATATAGTCTGCAATTTGCCCAATACTATCCGGCATCAGGGCATCCGCGCCAGCCGCTGGCAACGGCATACGGATCTTCCACAACCGACCGCCTTCCAGCAAAGCAAACGCCTGTCCTTTCGGCAGATTGATCACGTTTGCGGCAGTGATCAGCGGTGTACGTACCGTACTGACCCTGTCCTGCGTGTTAGAGGTAAAATCGCTTCCCATTTCCGGGTTCGAGATATCGGTGACACCGGAAACCAGCGTTTTGGTATAGACCTCCACTTCCGGCAATTGTTTAGTCATCAGTTCCGCCGTTTCCGTATGCCGTACCCGCAGCATCACCAGGCTGTTGAAGTTCCCCACGACCTGCGCCGCTTTCGCCGCATTACCCAGCCGCGCTTCGATATCCGGCAACGTCTGGGTATAGGCCGTCACTTCGATACCCGCACCGCCGCCTTTGTTAATCAGCGGAATAAATTCATCCCCCATCAACTCGTTAAACTCGTCACAATGCAGGCTGATCGGCGTCTTCTTGCCCTCATCACCTGGCAAACCGTCATTCACGCCAAATTTGTAGATATGCCCGGCGACGCTAACCAGATCGGCAAACATCGAATTGCCCACCGCTGCCGCGACTTCTGGATCGGATAACGCATCAAGACCGATATACACCACACCTTTTTTACGGATCACCTGCTGCCAGTCAAAGATAGGGCGGGGATCGGACATATCGGTGTAGTTCGGCGAAATCAGTTGCGCTGTCTTACCGGAGGTAAGCTTCTCCAGCAATGGCAGAAGCGATGCCACAATTTTGTCGTAATACTTCTGGTCATAACGTACCGACGAACGCAGGCCATCAAGTACCGGATCGTAAACCTTCTTCCCTTCATCACTGTTCAGCACCTGTTCAATCGCCACCACACGCAGCGAACGACCTTCCATATGCCGGGGAATATCGCGCTCATCCAGAATTTGCGCCAGATTTTCCACCTGCTGCCACAACGCCGGAGTATGCTTCCCCATCCAGGTTTCCGCATAGGTCTCAAACAGATCGCCGATATTGTTTACGTAACGCTGGATAAGGCCAAAATCCGGGCGTTGCCCCAGCGCGACCAGCGCACGGGCAATAATATTGACGAAGCGCCAGGCAAACTCTTTAAATGCGGCGCTGTTACCTTCGCTACTGAGCTGACCGGCGACACGCGAAGCCACTTCTGAGATACGCCCAAAGCGTCCGACTGCATTGTAACGGGCGCTGATATCCGGCCATCCCAGGTGGAAAACATGAAATTCACCGGCGCGGCCTGCGCGGTGTGATTCGGCATACATTCGCCTCAGCAGATCGGCATCGCCTTTCGGGTCGAAAACAATGGTGACGTTACCACGACGAATATCCTGGGTGATCAGCAGCTCGGCGAGGCGAGTTTTCCCGACGCGTGTCGTACCCAGAACCAACATATGCCCGACACGCTCTCCCAGACTCATTGAGACGTTGACTTCATCAGGCTCGATGCCATGTAACGCTGGATGACCGCCAACTGGCGGCAATGGTCTGACGGGATTCAACGCCGAATCACGCGCCAGTAGTTTGCACAATGCAGGAAAGCGATGTTCATAGTGCTGTTCAAAACGACGTGCGGCTTGGTACAGCGCCGGTGGATTAACGTAACCCGCCACTTCCGGGCGCAGGGTATCCAGCAGTCGCTGGGTATGTTTTTGTTCCCACATAAACCCTTTGCCCAGAAATAACCGCTGATTACTCACCGGCACCTCGCTACTTGTCACAACATAACGCGGCAGACGCCGGATATTACGCCGGTAACGTAATACCCGTAATCCCTGCTGCGTGCGTTTCACCGACAGCACAGCGAACCCTGCC
This sequence comes from Phytobacter ursingii, assembly GCA_901456055.1. GTDB lineage: Bacteria > Pseudomonadota > Gammaproteobacteria > Enterobacterales > Enterobacteriaceae > Phytobacter > Phytobacter ursingii. Next base: position 858,069 of record CABDWT010000004.1, on the reverse strand, counting down.
GCAGTGACATAGCTGACAGAGGGAGCCAGCGCCACTGCCCATGGTGCCGTCACGCAGATATAGCTGGCGCAGGCGGCAATGACAGCAGTATTCAGCTCAACCGCCGGGCGCAGCATGGCTTCAATAACATAGCGATCGCTCATTTTTTCCTCCCGTCATGCCCGACAAGAAAAATTAACCAGATCAGTAGGTTAGCAGTAGTCAGGCCAATCAAAATACTGATTTCATCCAGTGGTAATTCTGCCCTCATTGCTCCAGCCCCTTCTCGCTAATCAGTACCGGGTAGTGAGAAATCCCCAGTCGAACGGCCAGATCGCTACCAGAAACCGGAAGCAACTCCAGCCCGGTAGCCTGATGCTGTAAATTATCCCATGCCGCTTTACTGGCAACATTCACCACATATCCCACGGCATTGAGCTGAAGAAGTTGATCGCGCCGCAAAGCCAGCCAGCGCCGGGAAAGATCATCGTCGCCAATCAGGAAAATCGACCGCATCCCAGGCATATGGACAGAACGCGCCTCCAGTGGGCCGGGTGAGAGTTCCGGGGTACGAATGGGCAATACGGATGCTTTATCAGGTGTTGACAGTGTCAACACTTGCGGGGCGGATGGCGCTTCCTCCTGATTGTTAATACCGGCAAAGTATTCAGCCGTTGACTGTCCGCCCAGATCAGCGACAACGGTCAGTTCTGCCTGACTCATGCCCGGAACCAGCAATGCCAGTACCAGCGGAAAACGAACAGCAAAACGCATCATCATTGTGTTCCTCCCTGATTAAACGCCAACGCCTGTACAGACGGCTGTAATGTGTCCAGGTGACGCGACACGATGGCCTTATAGGTTTGTGCCGGTTTGCCGCCTGCCGGATGGTGATAGCACCCCGCAGCCGATATCCAGCTACCGGGGCTACGCTCGTAACAGGAACGCAAAATACGCGCCGCAGCGTGCAGATTGATATAGGGATCAAATGCGTCCCAGGTGGATGTGAAATGATGACCGTTCCAGCCCAGATTGACCTGCGCAATACCGACATCAATACGCTTGAGCGGATAGCGCTGCATAAAGCCTAACAGCGCCTGATAGGCCTCATTCCGGGAGGCGTAGCGATATCCCTTCCCGGCAACATTGATTGTCCACGGCCACGGACGTACACCATGAGCCAGTTTGCGGGAAGACTCCGTCAGCGCCAGGCTATACAGCGCTTCGGCGGGGACATTTTCCGCCTGCGCAACCCGGCAATATCCTTCTGGAACAGATTGCGCCGCCAGACATTCCTGCAGCGCGATGAACATTGCCAGCCACATCAGTTTACGCGTTGCCATCCCTGCGCCCCCTGTTGCAATACAACCGGCATCAGCCCACTGCCATATTTCAGCCACATGCCATTGTCGTGATTCAGCGTTACCTGGCGGGATTTCACTTTTTCAGGAGGAATATTGTGTTTCTTCGCCCAGCGTCGAACCGCCTCATCCTTACCACCACTATCAACCAGATAGATATCCAGCGGTTGGTTCAATTTCATCAACTGAGTCAGTTTGCGCTCGCAGGCCGGACAACTGTCTTTCACAAACAACGCCTGACGGGCGTTACTGACTTCACTGCGCAGATCCTGAACGGGCAGGACGCCGGGATAGACCCGCGTCCACGCGCTATTTACTTCCCGCTGGAACGCCAGTTCAGCCTCCACCCGCTGAAACTCCTGCTTCACCGCCAGTTCTGCGAAATGACGGCGTTCTTCATCGCTACGCGCCTCGATGCCGAGCATCGTCAGGGGATCTAACCCCGGAGACAGCACTCCGCGCCGTCCTTTCTTTAGCTCTTCATAACGTTGCCATTCTTCCGAGGTCAGCCCCCACTCCTGTGCGCTCCGCGTCATTTGTTGCTGTTCCAGCATCTGTAATGACGTATTCACCGTCAGGCTGTTTTCCTGATTCACCGAAGATGCGGCAAACGCGACTGTTGACACGATCAACACTCCTGACAACAGCACAGCATTGAACTTTTTCATTCCGATCTCCTTATCGCACCGTCAACGTCCGGGTTTGCCCCGCCACGCGAAACTGTGCCTGCTGCCCCGTGATTGGCAGCAGCGTCCAGCCCTGACGCGTTTCGCCCGGCTCCATCAGCGATATTTCTGTCAGTTGCGTTGCCGATTTCGGTGCTATCGCAGCAAATACAATCCCACCTCGCCGTTCGATACCGGTGAGGACGAAGGGTGCGGTAACTGGCCGCTGCGCTTTCGGCGTGGGCTTTTTCTTTACCGCCGCTGCATCAGGCGTTACGGCAGAAACAACGATGGCGTTGGTCGGACGCTGATTCAAAGAACGAACCAGTTCCTGAAGGGAAGACAGTCCAGTTTTAAGGGCCGCAACCGAAGCAGCCTGCTCGCTCTGTTGCTTATCCAGCGCTTCTATCTTCTGCTGCAAAGCCGCAAGCGCCGGTTTGTCAGCCATCCCTCCCAACTGCATTCGTGACGCTTCAAAATGCTGTTGCAGCGTTGCCAACTGAGCCTGAAGTGGCGCTATATCCGGGCTACTCTGCAACGCAGTTTTAAGCTGGCTAACCTCCCCGGAAAGTAGCTGGACCTGCTTCAAGCTGATAAATGTGGTTCCGCCCAACACAATCAAAACCAGCCCACCGAATCCGTAACGAACTATCGCCCAGAGTTTGCTGCGTGCAGGTCTGACAGACTCTTTCATTTCAGGCACCGCCATGAAACTAACGGACTCGTTCATTTCAGCATCCTCTGCGGAGCCGGAGCAGCGATATTGACGGGCTGAGCGGGTAGCGGCACAGAGACCGAAGTGACAGACGTTTTCTCTGTGTTAGGCGGCAAACGATAGCCATCACGCAGTGAGTGACAGACGATCCGCTGTACAGAATCCACCTCAAGCTGCCAGGCCTCACCAGCAAGTATTTGTAATGCCTGACTCAGGCGCATTGGCCCCTGTTGATAATGCACCGCAGGCAACTTCTGGTTGTAAAGCACCCGATTCGCCTGTGTGGTACTGCACAACGAATATCCGGACTGGCGCAGGGCATAGCGCATGGCATCTGCCACGGTCGGCGATAATGACGCGGGAATACGGATATCAATGGTCTGCTCCAGCGGAGCACGCTGTGCAGCGCTCGGGGAAGTATCAATCAGCAGATAGCGGTCATAGCGAACAACTTCGGGAGAGGAGGCATAGACATCCATTCGGGCTGGCTGGACGTTGCCGTTCAGTGCCGTTGGATGAGGTTGCGTATCAGGTTGCTGGAGTTTGTGCGTACAACCGGCCAGGATGCTGGCCGCCAGGCAGACAGCCATTGAGATATGGAGATGCATGCAGGTTCCTTAGTCAGACATAAGAGGCACAACTTTGCGAAACCAGCGTTATGTCCTCAACGAACAACTGTTTTTACAGCACAAAAAAAACGCCAGAAAAATCTGGCGCTAATAACAAGGAGGGTATGATGCGGAGATCAACTTTCTATTATTAGTATGCGGAGTCGGCAGACTCAGGCTTTTCCGCTTTATAAACCATATTTTGCCCCACTTTGATAAAGCTGATTTTTATCAGTCTCGCTTTCAGTGACGCTCTTGATTCACCTGCATGATCGCCTTTGGTTAAAGTAAAAACATCGGCAGTGAGGTTACTGAGCTTAAAGCCGATAAGGACCTTTTTCTCTTCATTTACCGCATTCTGGCAGCGTCTGATTAACGAATTGGTTTGTTTACCCGAGACCGTAACATCAAAACGCGTGTATTCAGGTTTTTCAGTTGAGCCATGTAACGCGTTAATCGTACAGCTCAGGAATGAACCCGTCGCTGTGTTAATTTCGCGAATGTTGCTCAGATAACCCAGCCCATCAATATGCAAATTAAAGTAGCTGGATTGTGGTTTCGATTGTTCCGGTGCCGGAGCTGCTGATTGAGCTGGAGTTGCTGATTCAGCCGGAACTGGAACCGGGGCTTTCTTGCTGGCACTGCATTTTTTAGGTTTAGCGGTGGTGGTTTTAGATGCTGTAGACATGATGTTTCTCCTGGAAAAATTCGATAAACGGAGAAACATCCCAGCCGGGTGTTTTCCCGCTGGGGTATCAGACATCAAAGCGACGCTGACGGTCTGTGGTTGAAGTATACCTTTATCGCTGTTGCGATCCCTGCTCTCAAAGGTTAAGCAAGGTTACCGCCCAAAGGCATAGTCTCTCAGGTCGTGACGCTTTTGGCTGGCAATCACCCGAAGGCGTCCCTCTCAGATTGCCGGGACATTGGCTGTTGTCGGAGACAACGGAGTAAGAGTGGGTATTGTTTTATGAACATGAAGCTAAATCAATACAATAATTAGATTTACAGAAATATGATTAAAACTTGATATCAACAGTTTATTAAAATGAGCTTACATCGCCAGCAGTGATCATAAAAACACTGACACTGCCAGTAATAAAAAGGTAATGTAGCAATACTCAGCTTCTCAAACAATTATTCACAAAAATTTGACAAAGTTTAGTCGGAACTATCACTCCCCCATCCATTGCTCCATTATTCACCCCTAACCCAGCATTAACAAATCCAAGTAACACAGACTCCTCATAATTATCTGAATAACTATTGCGCTCTAAAAAATTAACCAATTTATCTATATCAAAAGAGGGAACTCTCTCCAGAGCGAGAAGACAATGACGAAAATCGCCATAAGATATAAACCCTCTTGTAAATGCCATGAAAAACTTCGCTGCTAACTCCGGTTTTTTCTCACCATCTATTTTATCTAAATACTCAATTATTACTTCACCCACTTCCCCGGCGAATTTATCGTCCTCATCAAGCTTATCTAGCATCCGTTCTCTTTCCTGCACATCAATTTGAGAAAGTTCATTGATAAAGCGGATGATTTTTTTTGCGAGAATCTGATCCTTTACTGTTCTGAAAAAATTACAAATACCAATAACACTCTTCACTACAGGTAAGCATTTGAGCGTTTCATCATGCAATAGCGTATCTAAGCCTAATTCCAAATATTCAGCGCCCAGATCTTTTACTTTATCTGATTTGATTGCCTTTACTAAAATTTTACCCTTATCAGTACGTTGTTCCATTCATTCCCTCACTGAAGGCATACTTGTTTGATGAATGATTAAACTCTGCTTAATAAAAAGGCCCGATCCATCCTAGTATCGAGCCTCTGAACCTGTACCACGGGTTCATCGTCTATATCACATCTCCGGGCCAGAGCCTTTTTTGGCTGACGTGTAATTTCACGGAGGGTCACGCCTTACAACCTCATCCAGGTAACAAAATGGGTCGCTATACTGTCGCCGCAGTCGCGGGGTACTTCAAAGCCATCAGCAAAATAGCAAATTCACGACACGCTTCCAACCAAAAACATAAAGCCAGTCAGCCACTTTTCTTGGCCGGACTTTTCCGCCGACGAGCCGGTTTCTTCGCCCCGACATTCACAATCCCGTTGCAGTCAGGGTAGTTAATACATCCCCAGAATGCGCCTGATTTGCCCGTGCGCTGGCGCGTTGCCCCACCGCAGATCGGGCATGGTGGAGAAGGCGGTAAAGCAATCTTAACGGTCTGCTGCCGCCCTTTTGCCACCAGTTGCGTTGTCCAGGCGGACTGTTTTGCCATAAAGTCATCCAGCGACATCCGTCCTTCAGCGATATCATCCAGCGATTGCTCCCAGAGTGCCGTCATGCCCGGATCTTTGAGTTGTTCTGGTAACACATCCATCAGATCACCAGCTATAGGTGTCGCCAGCAGATGCTTGCCTTTCTTCACCACAAATCCACGCTTCAGCAACGTTTCAATCACGCCAGCCCGGGTCGCTTCCGTTCCCAGCCCCGCGTTCTCTTTGAGGATCTTTTTAAGGCGCGGATCGGTAACAAACTGCGCTGCATTCTTCATCGCCGCAATCAGCGTCCCTTCCGTATAATGCTCCGGTGGTTTTGTCTGCTGCGATTTTGCTTCGGCACCAGTGACCTGGCATATACTCCCTTTAGCCATTGCAGGTAACCGGGCTTTATCACCGGCAGTATCCACATCCTCTTCAGCATCCTTACCAACCAGGCTTTTCCAGCCAGCTACGACCACAACCTTACCGCTGGCCTTAAATAACTGCCCGCCACAATGCAACGAAACCCGCGTGGCATCCACTTCATGGTTCGGCAGGAACTGAGCCAGATAATGCAGCCGGATAAGCTGATAAACGTTGCGCTCATGCTCACTCATTTTCGCCAGATCACAGGGCTGCTTCGTGGGGATAATACCGTGGTGCGCGGTAATCTTTTTGTCATTCCAGATGCGGGAAACATGCTGCATATCAAGCCGCGAAATGATCGCAGATAAAGAAGGCTCGCTTTGCTGTATCGAGGTCAGGACTTGCCTAATCTCTTCACGCATTGACGTTGGCAGGTATCCGCAGTCGGTTCGCGGGTACGTCGTCGCTTTGTGGGTCTCATACAAAGCCTGCGCGATATCCAGCACCTGCTGAGCGCCATAGCCAAAACGGCGGGAACAGGCCTGCTGTAACGTACCGAGATCAAACGCCAGCGGAGCGGATTCTGTTTCCCTTTTGGTCTCAACCTCTGCTACCGTCGCCTGTCCGGTTTTCTGACAAAGCTGAACCACCTGCTGCGCCGCTGCCGGGTTAATACAGCGTTTTTCCTCGTCACAATACGCTGCTGCTGGCACCCACTGCGCCTGAAATGCGATCCCTCCCGCCGCCAGCTGCGCCACGACATTCCAGTAAGGCTTCGGAACAAACTGCGCAATATCACGATCGCGTACCACAATCAGATTAAGCGTCGGCGTCTGCACCCGCCCCACGGATAAAACGCTACCGTAACCGTTTTCCCTGGCCTTGACCGAATATAGCCGCGTCATATTCATACCGATCTGCCAGTCAGCCCGCGCACGGCCAAGACCAGCTAAATAGTATGGCAAAGTCGCACTTCCGGGTTTTATCGCCGCCAGCGCGGCGCGAACGCTGGCTTCATCCAGTGCCGAGAGCCATAACCGCTCAACCTTTCCCTGATAGTGACAATAATCGAGGATTTCACGGGCAATCACCTCTCCTTCCCGATCCGCATCAGTGGCAATCACTACCGTATCAGCCTGTTTCAGCAGCTTTTGGATCACGGAAAACTGAGCTGATGCATCCGGTTTAACCTGCATTTGCCACGTTGTCGGCAATACCGGCAACACTTCAGTACGCCAGGGAACGTCGAACTGTTCACCGTAGGCATCCGGGCTGGCCTGTTCCAGCAGGTGACCAAAACCCCAGGTAACACACACACCGTTCCCGGTCTGATATCCCGGCATTTTCTTTGTCGCCCCCAGCACTGCGGCAATATCCCGTCCCTGGCTGGGCTTTTCACATAAAAAGAGCCTCATCGGATCGCCCCTTCCGCCACGCTCTTCATATTCTCAAACAACTTGCTGGTATAAGCCGCCGTGGTATGAGAAGCCAGACTGGAGCGAAAGGTGATATACAGGCGGCTACCGGCACCGTTTTTCTCCAGCTCAACCTGAACACTATCGCCGGTATTCTCACTTCCCCAGTCACGCCCCATTTTGTAGTAGCTACCGGGTTGTCCGTCCCATACCCATGCTCCATCGGCTGCTGAAGCGGCAGTCCACCCTCCACTTTGCGTACCATTATTACGTAACTGCGCCACCTCTTCGGCAGAGATGAAGTGGTAATAGCGTTTGACCCGCGCAGCCGCCGTGTCAACATCAACGGGAACACGATATTCCTGCGTTATTTTATGGCTGGCCTGCGGTACGCCTTTCGACAACACCGCCGGGCCGCTATCTGATGGTGCGTTATCAACAGAGAAGATCCCGCCACTAATCTGGTTTATCGCACTGTTGACACTGTCAACACTCGCACACCCACTCAGACAGGTAATCAGGGCGAATAATCCGGTCAAGGCAATCTTATTGCTGATCATCCTGCACCTCCTGCTTTGCGGCTTTATCTTTGCGTGACTGGCGCTTGAAGGCAGCTTTCAGCAACTTAATGCTTTCGGCGCTTACCGGTGGAGAAAAGCGGGAACGACGGGTTCCCAGCAGGATCGCCCCGTCCAGTTCCCCAAATTGTTCGATAGCCTGTCGGGCAACATCGTTATTTGAAGCTATATCCTGGCGGGTAACGGGGTAAGAACGGTAACGCAGGGCAATCGAGAAGATGCGGCGAATTTGATGGCTACCACGATGTAACCAGGCTTTGCGCTCTTTCAACGACATCAGACCGTAATGGTGAGCCTGGAAGACACGCAAAATCAGCTGATCGAATCCAACAAGGAGGTAAACGCAGCGATATCCCAGCGGGGTATGGCTGTGAACGCCGATATTCAGCGGCGCGGTGGAGGTGGCCCCGGAAACAGAAGCGTTGGCTGGCAGCATCGCCATCAGGGCATCGATATCATTCAGCCATTTCTGGAGCTGTTGGCTGGCCGACTCCAGTAATGATTCCACTTCCACCAGGACCGCATCCGCCCACGGATTATCTGCCAGTGAATCGCGACTAATCCGGGAAATGAGCCGGAAAAACAGCGGCATCCCGATGAGCGATGGCTTACCATCCGAGGCTGACCGCCCACTCCAGGTGTTAATGGCGTACTGGGTATGCAGTTCGATGCGCAGCTCAGAATGCAACGCACCGGCTTTCTTTTCTGTTTTTATTGGCATTTTTATCCATCCGTTGAGTATTAACGAGATGGAAATGGTTACGGTTTACTATGAACATTAACAACAATAAATTATTTTCTGCATAATAAAATTTATGATGCAACTTTAGTAATCGCCCTTCAAATCATTACAGGCAGATTGTATTACAAGCGTCGCTATTATAATGGCAGTGAAAACGGCACCGACCACAAATCCATATAAGAAAGCCATTCTTCTCACCTATTACTAAAAAAATAAAAGGGCAGAAAAAACCTGCCCATAAACACATTATAATTACCAGCAGATTGATACACCTGCCGCCACACCAAAATTTTGTTGCGTGTCGTATGATGATTTCAATGACACTACAGTTCTATCACTAACTTTATAGTAGCCACCTGCTGAAACTGCTTGTTCAGATTCAAACGAGGCGATCCCCATACCGAAGTTAAAGTCGTAACTAAGATTCTGTGGAATTGATGACATCGCCATAGCGCCAGCGATACCTGCCGAAGCATCTTTCCTGTTTGAGTTAACCTTGTCGTTCAACCGGTCGACACGGTTATTCACCTGATTGATTTTCTTATTAGTATATTCAATTGATTGATTATATCTATTGTCAGTATATGAATTAGCCTGATTTAGTGTCTGTTTAGACGAGTTATCTGTATATGTCGTTGAATAATCGATGGCATAGCTATTACCTTCTTTCACTACTGAGTTTGTATAAGTTTTGGCATTTTCTTCCGCGTCAGTAGCTCTGCGGTCTGCATATTCATTAGCATTCCGTTCAGTATCAGATGATTTTTTATCTGTGTATTCACGATCTTCTGCTGACTTTTCATCTGTGTAATTCTTTGCGTTATCGAGTGTCTCAGACGCAATATCGGCAACTTTTTCATCAGCATAACTTTTTGCAGTGTCGAGGGTATCTGCCGCTTTGGAATCTGTATAAGCCCGGTCGGCAGTCGATTTCTCATCTGTATAATTTTTTGCACTGTCGAGGGTATCTGCCGCTTTGGAGTCGGTATAAGCCCGGTCAGCGGTCGATTTCTCATCTGTATAATTTTTTGCACTGTCGAGGGTATCTGCCGCTTTGGAGTCAGTATAAGCCCGGTCAGCGGTCGATTTCTCATCTGTATAATTTTTGGCGCTGTCGAGGGTATCTGCCGCTTTGGAGTCGATGTAAGCCCGGTCAGCAGTCGATTTCTCATCTGTATAATTTTTTGCACTGTCGAGAGTATCTGCCGCTTTGGAGTCTGTATAAGCCCGGTCAGCGGTCGATTTCTCATCTGTGTAATTTTTGGCGCTGTCGAGGGTATCTGCCGCTTTGGAGTCGGTGTAAGCCCGGTCAGCGGTCGATTTCTCATCTGTGTAATTTTTGGCGCTGTCGAGGGTATCTGCCGCTTTGGAGTCGGTGTAAGCCCGGTCAGCAGTCGATTTCTCATCAGAATAATTTTTTGCGCTGTCGAGGGTATCTGCCGCTTTGGAGTCTGTATAAGTGCGATCAGCAACTGATTTGTCATCAAGTTGTTTTTTATTTACAGCATCCGTATCTTCTGTGCCTGCCGCTACGTTAGTGATCTGCCGTTCTGCTCCTTCACTACCAACTGAAACAGTATTGTCTCTTGTATTGGTTGAATAGTTGCCAATCGAGATAGAATTATGAGCATTTACGCTAGCAAACGATCCAAAAATAGACGAGTTGTTACCATAAATTGTAGAAAACGAACCAAACACAGATGCATCACCGCCTTCAACAGTGCTTTTATTACCAAATGCATTTTGACTACCATGACCAGTGATATGTATATGATCACCAAATACATTTCCGTAGATGGCGGAGCGATCCTCATTCCCTGCATCTACCCCGGTTCTGACTCCAGTAATAATATTGGCCTGTCCTATAAGTGAAACGTCGACATCATACAATTTATTGCTATCGCCATAAACCAATGTGGCATACGTACCCTCAAGAGTGTTATTAAAACCAGAGACAATTGTTTTACCACCATTTACTCTGTCAATCCAGTTTTCTATATTAGTAACCGTATTTTTGTCGCCTCCAAAAAAATTGACTGGTGTACAGTTATTTCCCAGACAGGTATTAGCAGATATCGCAGATAATGAAATCATACTTAATGAAACACTTACAGCGAGGGATAATCTTGAAACTTTCATCCTTAGGTCCTTTTATTGCAACAAAAACAGCAATAAACAAAAACCAGGAATTTGATACCACAGATAAATATAAATAGCTTTTATACAATTTATAAAATCTCGATAGTTTAATTTTTGGATGGTGTTGACAGTGTCAACGGCGTTCGTTTTTTAACCACCGTTGACACTGTCAACACGAGTTAATTTGTAAAATACGCAGAGCGGATCTCAGCCATCACATCGGATACAAACTCTCTTCGGGCGCGCTTGACCTCTTTTTTCCCGCCAGATGGTGGTATAGCCACTGATTTTTTTTGCTTTACAGGAGAATGCCCGGAGGCAATGCCTCCGACGTTAAACTGTCCTTCCCTCGCCCGTTTAAGGTTTGCCAGCAGGTAGGCCGTGACATTCCTGACCTCTGTCGCTTTCATGCGAACAGCCAGATCGTCCAGAATCCTTTGCCCCAGACCATCAGGCAACGCGCTAAGCTGACATTCCAGCATATCCCGATCGGAAGTATTCAGTCGCTCGATCACCGTTGTCGGCCATGACAACCGACTTTCACTCACTATGTACGTATCTTTTACACTCTGTGTAAAACTACGTACGTAACGGTTCGATTTTCGAACTAAGCCGCCACCCCTTGATTTTCGGCTTAGTTCGGAATCCGAACCCGGTAAAATATCCCCCTTCAGACAACCCAGTTCGGATTCCAAACTCGGTGATTTTTGACATGGTTCGGTTTCAGAACCGGGAGTTTTCTTCTGCCGTGATGACACCATTTCCTGCGGAGTTTGTGGGGCGGATAACCGGGTTTCTATTAGCGCAACACGCGAGTGCCGGTGACGCATACGGGTATCGCTTTTGATATCCTGCAAAACAGTCAGCGCTGTCAGGCGTATCGTTTTATTCGTGTGTCGGCAGGCGTCAGCGACAGCCTCAAGCCAGCCGGGATCAAAATATTCCGCGTCAAACAGCCCCAGAGGCTCATCATGCTGAGCATAGATATTGCCGCGAATGCGCCCGGACTTATCTCTGACTCGTTTGCAAAGGCTCAACCATCCCGTAAGGCGCAGCATTAATAGCGCCCGACTGACTGTCTCCCGGGAGGCTTTATCCGAGTGAGGTAACGCCAGCTGGCACTGCAATTCGTCATAGGTAGGAAAAACAGTACCTTCGTTCTGCTGGGCGTACAGCCGGATCATTATCCACGCCATCTTATCCAGCGGCGATAACCGGCTATCCAGAAACAAGCGCCGGGGAACGGCGTCATGCACGTTCCCCAGAAAGAGTAATCCGCTCTGCTCATTACTCTGCTCGCCAGACTGCGTTTTTTGCTCAATCCGGTTTTGCATCTTCGCCAGCGTACGCTGGATAACATCATCGACGGGAACCACGGCCATCAAGCGACACTCCATCCTTTGGTTAGCGTCCAGACTGAAGTTAACGAAATGTCCTGCTGCTCAGCGATTAACATCATGGCCTCCAGTGCATCTAGCGATTCCAGGTTGTCAACGTTCGATGCCTTCCACTGCTGCCACACAGCCAGTTCCTGCTCCTCTGTGGGGATCTGGCTGCGCCCCTGTCGGGTTACGACACCAACCAGGCGTCGCCGGGAACTGACCTCTGTCGCCGTCAGGCCGAAAAAATGCTGCATCAGCTCGATAGAACCGCCCAGCGTTAACGCCCTGTCGATACGCTGTGTCCGGGTCTGCTCACGACGGGCCTGCGCCAGCATGGTGTTCAGGTTGGTATGGTTGATACGGAAGGTCAGAAGCGATACCGGTGTATTCACCAGATAATGCAGATCCTCAACGGTCAGGCTGTTTAGTTCCTGGATCTCTTCCAGCGTTAACCCCATTGCCTCACAACGGCGGATATTGCCCGATTTCAGCTCCATAACTATCTGCGTTAACAGTGCATTCATCGCGCACTCCCTCCATAAATAATCGCAATATCAACAGCCCATGCCAGAAAACAAAGCAAAATAACGATCCATGATGTGGCTTCAGATTTCATCGAATCCTCCATAACCAACACGCCGCCGAAACTCGGCAATGGTTTGGCATTCAACGCACAGCCTGACACCCGGGAGAACTCTACGACGGGCTTCCGGGATCTCATGGCCACATCTTTCACATTCAGCGAACGATATCGCAGGTGATATCAATGAAGAGCGAATACGCTCAACCTGGCTATCAACCATCAGTTGGGTCACTTCCTGCGCCTCATCAACCCAGTCAGCTTTCATGCTGTTTCCTCCCTGAACATCTGGCGTTGCAACTCACGTAAACGGCGTATTACTCTGATCAACCGCAGGAATTTCACTGCGTACACATCATCAAATAAAGGATCATCGAACGGCCCACTGGCACCAAGAAGGAACCCGGTCAAGGCTGATAATGGGGTATAAGTCACATCACCACACAATGCGTTCAGTAGCTCGCCCTCAGGTGTTGATGGGAGGACATAACCCACACTCAGAAAGGATTTATCCTCCAGAACCGTACTCTCAATCCCCATAACTTCAGCCAGTTCAAACGCCAGGCGAAATGCGATGTCCTGTAGATGTTCAACATCATCCTGTAACGCCGGGATATGCCAGATGTCGGTTACCGGCTCCAGCCCGTTCGCGGCAAATGTAATGGAGTTCGCAGGCGGTTCCTGAAGCTGACCGTCAAAACAATCATCAGGATTTTGCTCAACACTCAAAGAAACATCAGATAATTCAGGTTCTAAATCTCCAGGTACGTTCTCATCATAAAGGTCCAACTGTTCCTCATCAGACTGCTGGTTAATATCGGCAGAGGAATCAGTTTCAGCAACGACCTGCTTTTTACTCGATGAACTGGAGCCTGTAATGACAGAAGACGGCTCGGAAAAAGCTAGTGGAGATGAAGGCTCATCATGGGTTTTGTCTGCATCTAAAATATGCTGGGGAAGCGGTTCCGGTTCGCCAAACAGTTTGCGCCGGTTCTGTTCCTGCGGGTCAAGCTCAATCAACCAACTATCGTAAGTCAGTTGCGGATCGGGCATCGCCTTCAATAGGGTCGTAATCAGCTCGTCTTTAAAGACGTCGGCTGAGTAGTGTTCCGGATCATCGAGGGTTTGGCAAACACCACCAAAAACATCATTAAATTCCTGTTCCAGTGGTAACGCGACATTCTGGCTGAAGGTCTGCCAGGCTTTTTCCGCCGCAGTTCGCAACGCGATAAGCTGGGTTATCTGTGGCCGTCCCATACCCGAATTAAGCAGGTTCGGCATCCACGGCCAGAGATATTCTATCGTTGCAGTCATACGGCTAATATTCGAATGGTGAACCGGATAACCCGCCTCCTTCAGCAGATCGGCCAGCTCGCGCTGACTCACTTCGCGCCCTAGCTGTTCTTGGTATATAGTTCGCGCCTTCTCGATGCCAAAGGCTTTCTCAATAAATGACAGTTCACCACGTACATCATTCTCGGCCAGATGGCCGATAACGCATTGCAAACGTCCGGGCCACGGTTTCACGATGCACTGAACACGGCGAAAACGCTCATCGCCTGTTTCTGCATACAGTTCCGTCAGGATGGAATAGCGAGTGTTACCGCCGTCGCTAAAGATATAAACATCCTCTGGGCTTTCCGGATCTTTGGTGACTTTTGGCACCGAATCCAGCCCCCGGGCGCGGATCGACGCTTTGATGTCTTCGTACTTTGGATTACGGGAGGTTCGGGGGTTATCCGGATTGGGACGCAACTGCTCCAACGTCAGAACCATCGGCATTTCATTCACCGGCAGCACCACGGCAGAGCTTTCAGTATTCGGGGTTCGCCCCCGCTGAAGCAACTTTTCGCCCAGTTGGCTGGATTTCTTAGAAGTCATAACAACCTCCTGTAAAATCCTCAAAACGGGTAATTTCCGCCTGATACTGCACTTTTACGGTGCCAATCGGGCCGTTACGCTGCTTGCCGAGAATAATTTCTGCCACACCCGGCTCATGCGTATCAGCGTCATATACTTCATCCCGATAGACAAACATGATCAGATCGGCATCCTGCTCCAGTGCCCCGGAATCACGCAGATCGCCATTATTCGGGCGCTTATCCGCCCGGCTTTCCAGCGCCCGGTTAAGCTGAGACAACGCCACCACTGGACAGCCAATTTCTTTCGCCAGCGCTTTGAGTGAACGGGATATCTCCGCGATTTCCTGCGTCCTGTTCTCCTGCCCCGGGCAGCGCATCAGTTGCAAATAATCCAGCAGAATCAGGGATGGATGACCGTATTTACGGATGTTTTTTCTTACACGGGAGCGCAGGATCGTTGGTGTCATATAGCTGGAATCATCAATTACCAGCCTGCCTTTCCAGTCCTCAAGCAGGACTTTCATTGCGACGCTAACCCGCGCCCAGTCTTCATCCTGCATATCGCCATTGCGCAGGTGTTGCAGAGGGACACGTCCCAACATGGCGGTAAAGCGCATCAGTAGCTGCTCGGTAGGCATTTCCAGGCTGTAGACCTGCACCGCCATATCCAGGCGCTCGTTCAATGCCCCTTCGCAGAATGCCAGCCCGAGCGAGGTTTTACCCATTGATGGGCGACCAGCCAGTAGTATCAGATCACTGGACTGGAAGCCGCTGGTCATCGTATTTAGTTGAGCAAAGCCGGTAGGCGTACCGGTAATGAGATCTTCGCTGCCGCAACGCTGCTCTAGCCGGTTAAGGAAGGTTTCCAGTGAAGCAGGTAAATCAACGTCACCATCCGGGGATTGCTGTTCGGCAATGGCGAAGATACGGCGCTCAGCTTCATCCAGTAATACCATCAGGTCACTTCTGGCATCACTGGCCTGCCCAACCAGGTCGTGACCCAATTTCAGCAACTGACGCTTCTGCCCGTAGCTGGCAACATACTCCGCATAAGCCACAATATTGGCCGCACTAGGCGTATTTTTGGAGAGTTCAGCGAGATAAGCGAAGCCACCGCACTGTTCTAATGTACCCTGCTGCTCCATTGATTCAGCCAGGGTAATCAGATCGATGGGCTTGTTCTGAAGTAGCAGCGTCTGCATCGCAGAGAAAATCACGCCATGCGGCCGCGAATAAAAGCGATCAGCAGAGACTATCGTCGCAATATCATCCCAGCGATCGTTCTCAAGCATCAGACCGCCAAGAACAGCCTGCTCGGCGCTGATTGAATGCGGCGGCGATATCTGTTCAGCATTATTCATGCTGACCTCCGGCACTCGATCAGTGCTTTATTCAGGCGGGTCAAATTGGTCGGGGAGACAAGAAACAGCGGCCAGCCATCACGTTCGACATCAAGATAAACGGCAGAACTAGAGGAGTAACCGACCTCAAATAAACGCCAGTCACGGGGGGAATCAATTTCCATATCCATGCTGAGATCAACAAGCTGGTTATCCGGCATCAATCCCCATACTTCGAGCTGAAACTCACAACATTCCCACATAGCCTTCAGTAGGCCAGGGATTTTTTCCAGAGCATCGGAATAGGTTTCAGCTTCAAAAAAGACCCATTGCTCATCAACTTTTACCCGACCATCGCGAGCTACGAGGCTGTAATTTGCACGATAAAGTCTCATTATTTATCCCCCTTTGGCTGGTTTTGCAGTACCGCATCAAAGCGGTCGCACCATTCAGGGAATAACTCACAGGCCAGATCGTGCATGGTCTGCGCCGCTGGCAGGCTCTTACGGTCGGTATGGTATTCAAGGCGGTGAGCGGGTTGCCCTCGCGTATGGCCTAGCTTGTAGACTTCAAGATCGTAGATTTGGGTTTCGAGCAGAGTGACGGGGGGAATATCCGCTTTGCTATACGTTCCGTCAGCAATAATCGATGTTAATGCACTCAGCGCTTCTTCAGCCAGCAGGGTGTAATCCATGCAATTGACCAGGACTTTCATTGGCGGCAATGTGAGGCCAAACCCACGGTAAGGAAGAAGTTCCTCTATTAGCGTTACCGTTCCTCGCAGGAACTCCCGGACATCTGGCACAACAGGTTTTACCATCGCCACCGCCGTATGCGACGTTGCCAGCAGCACCAGTTCCAGCATGATGGAACGTGCGCCTTGTGAATCAATGATAATGACATCGTAAGCAGCAAATAGTGGATGCTGGAGTAAATTACGCAAGCGAATACGGCCATCCGGCGCGTGCATCATGGCTGTCTTGAGTTGTTCATGGGGATCGTTAGAGATAATTAGGTCAAGGTTATCGATGCAGGTCTGGGAAATCAGTTGCCCGGGACGGTTGAGGTCTACGGTCTGCATCAGCATCTCGTAAAGACCGCATGGCGCTTCATAGCGTAAAGAATAGTAACTGGAGGCAGTTGGCTGGGCGTAGTCGCCGTCAATCAGAAGGGTTTTGAGACCGGCATCAGCACAGAAGCCAGCGAGGTTAGCGGAGTGAGTGGATTTACCTTCACCACCTTTGGTAGAAATTACTGAAATTACATGCATATAAGTCACCTGCGTACGCTTTACAGGTAACAAACGTTTTGCGCGTGTTTAAATCAGGGATTGAAAATCCCCGTGTCCTTGGTTCGATTCCGAGTCCGGGCACCACTATTCAGAGAACCCAGCCTATGGCTGGGTTTTTGCTTTTCTGCAACCAGACTCTCCATCGAACTGCGTTCGATTATTCGCCGCAAGCGGCTCACCCCTTCGGGGCCAGCGCGACAAGCGCGCTGTTCAACGCCTTCGGCGTTAGTCCGAGTCCGGGCACCACTATTCAGAGAACCCAGCCTATGGCTGGGTTTTTGCTTTTCTGCAACCAGACTCTCCATCGAACTCCGTTCGATTATTCGCCGCAAGCGGCTCACCCCTTCGGGGCCAGCGCGACAAGCGCGCTGTTCAACGCCTTCGGCGTTAGTCCGAGTCCGGGCACCACTATTCAGAGAACCCAGCCTATGGCTGGGTTTTTTGCTTTTCTGCAACCGGACTCTCCATCGAACTGCGTTCGATTATTCGCCGCGAGCGGCTCCCCCCTTCGGGGCCAGCGCGACAAGCGCGCTGTTCAACGCCTTCGGCGTTAGTCCGGGTCCGGGCACCACTATTCAGAGAACCCAGCCTATGGCTGGGTTTTTGCTTTTCTGCGGCCGGACTCTCCATCGAACTCCGTTCGATTATTCGCCGCGAGCGGCTCACCCCTTCGGGGCCAGCGCGACAAACGCGCTGTTCAACGCCTTCGGCGTTAGTCCGGGTCCGGGCACCACTATTCAGAGAACCCGCCCTGGTGGCGGGTTTTTGCTTTTTAGCTTCCGGAAGCCTGTAAATCACCTTCGCGACAATGACCGATGTTGGTTCCCGGCGAAGGCTAACTGAACGGCGGTGCAAAAATAGCGAAGCAGCTTGTTGTCATACATAAGCAGGTTGGTTCGCTGGCAATGTCTTTGCAGACAGTGGTGATTAAAAAATACGCACCTCTACCAACAGCAACAACGATTAATACTCATCAGTTTGCAATCTCTCTTTATTCTTCGTGCACTTTAAGAATATTCTCGGAACATCCCCCTTTTCTCTCTAAGTGTTTGCAGGTGTATGATCAATATTCTGCATTTTGCACGGAGCAAAGCGAATGTCAGTGTATGAACGAATAACCCCAACCTCAGGAACACCGATAGTATCTGGAGGGGTGAGACTTCTAACATTAGGTGAGATAGCTTTAGCAAGAACGCTTTATGGCGGGAGTATTGTTTATAGCAAAGTGTGGATACATCGAGAGAGTTATCTACCTTTCAATTTACAACCCGTTGATATTGCTATGAGTCCGAATGGTGAAATGTGGTACAGAGAGGATACTTATTCTCCTGATTTCTCAGCGGACATATTAGTTAAGAAGCATCGGTTTATGCATGAAATGATGCATGTTTGGCAAGCCCAGAAAGGAATGTTCGTGAGAACAAGAGGGTTGTTCTCTCGATTTGCTGATTATAGTTACAGCCTGGATAAAGCCGGTCTCCTTAACTATGGGCTGGAGCAACAGGCGTCTATTGTTAGTGATTATTGGCTGCTCCTTCATTACGGCCTTGCAGGTAATAGCAATCTTCATGTCTACCGCGATTACAATCCCTCTGAATCTGTCCGCTCTTTGATTGCTAAATATAGAACCGTTTTGAGAGGATTCCCTGGATGAGAAAACTACTTGTATTCCTTCCATTAACCTTCGTACTTACTGGTTGCCCCGGCGGTAATCCTGCCCCTCATCCAAGATCTACTTTTATTGATGGGAATAATCTTTGTTTTAGTGTGGACAGGAATGATGTCCTTAACTACTACACCATTGAATCAAGCAAGGGTAAGGGGTATGCCATAATAGCGGCGAAAGAAAAATTGAAACTTTCCTATCCAGGTTCCTGCATAAATATCAAATGGGATTACGGATATAGTTATGCGATTAACTATGGTCTGAATGGTCAAAAATATATTCATGAATTCTTTATTGATAACAATGGACGCTTAACCAATTTGGGAGGATTGTAATGTGATTGAACGACTATACTGGCCTGCCTGTTTCATGTGCAGTCCGCAGCGTAAAATTTCAAACATCCTGAACGACAGCTGCAGTCAGAATACACTTTCCACGTAACCTCTGGCGTTAGTCCAGGCCCGGGCACAACTATTCAGAGAACTCACCCCGTTAGCGGGTTTTTGCTTTTGGTTTTCTTCCTCTCCCTGAGGGTGAGGGGCAGCATGCAGCCCCTTCTCTCCCGGAAGCGGCTACGCCTGATCCAGGCTACGTGATTGTAGGTCGGGTAAGCGAAGCGCCACCCGACAGGATTTTCCCGGATGGCGGCGCAAACGCCTTCTTCGGGCTACGGATCCCAGCCCGCCCTTCTTGTATGACTCCTGCCCCGCACCCATAAACCACATAAAAATCATGCCATTATAGAAATATTTTTTAACATAAACTGTTTACATGGTAACGATAATTCATATCATCTTGATAATCACTATCACCATAGAGGTGATGCGTTTGCGGCACAGGAGAATCAATGCCGCCGTACCTTTGGATTAATCAGGATTACCACAATAATGAAACCTCGTTACTTTTGGACATTAAGTCCTTGTTTACTCATGATGTTAAACACGAATGCCGCAGCCGAAGGTCAAAAAGAAGAGACACTGGTGGTGGCCGCCAGCCGTGCGAATCACAGCATTACCGACATGGCGCAGACCACCTGGGTCATTGAACAGGCTGAAATCGAACAGCAGGTTCAGGGCGGTAAAGAGTTCAAAGAGGTACTGGCGCAGCTGATTCCCGGTATGGATGTCAGTAGCCAGGGGCGCACCAACTACGGGATGAATATGCGTGGTCGTTCGATGATGGTGATGGTCGACGGCGTACGTTTAAACTCCTCGCGCAGCGACAGTCGCCAACTGGACTCTATCGATCCATTTAATATCGCCCGCATTGAAGTCATCTCCGGCGCCACCTCTCTCTACGGCGGCGGCAGTACGGGTGGTTTGATCAATATCGTGACCAAAAAAGGCCAGCCGGAAACGGAAGTCGAGTTTCAGACAGGCATGAAGACGGGCTTTAACAGCCATAACGATAATGACGAGAACATCGCGGCGGCGGTCAGCGGCGGCAACGACAACGCATCGGGTCGCCTGTCGGTGGCGTATCAGCGCTTTGGCGGCTGGTATGACGGCAAAGGTAATGAGGTCAATATCGATAACACCCAGACCGGTCTGCAGTACTCCGACCGCCTGGACGTGATGGGCACCGGCACGCTGAATATCGACGCTCATCAACAATTGCAGCTCACCACCCAATATTACAAGAGCCAGTCCGACGGCAAGCACGGCCTGTACCTTGGCGAGAATTTCTCAGCGGTGACGGGTTCTGGTAACGCGTACAATAAAAACAACCTCGACTCCGACCGCATTCCGGGCACAGAGCGCCACCTGATCAATCTGCAATATTCAAACACAGATTTCTGGGGCCAGGACCTGCTCGCGCAGATTTACTACCGTGATGAAAGCCTGACATTTTACCCCTTCCCTACCCTCTCCGGCGGCCGGGTGACCAGTATTGGCGCATCGCAGCAAAAGACCGATTTCTACGGCGGCAAGCTGACCATCAACAGCAAGCCACTGGAAGATTTAACGCTAACATGGGGCGTGGATGCCGAGCATGAAACCTTCGACGCCAACCAGCAATTTTTCGACCTCAACAAAGCGGCGGCCAGCGGTGGCATGAAGCTGGATAATGCGTATAACGTTGGTCGTTATCCGGGTTACAGCATCACTAACCTCGCACCGTTCCTGCAAACGAGCTACGACATCTCTGCCATCACCTTAAGCGGCGGCGTGCGTTACCAGTATACGGAAAACCGGGTCGACGACTTTATTGGTTATGCCCAGCAGCAGGCCATCGCCACGGGCAAAGCCACGTCGGCAGACGCAGTGCCGGGCGGGAAAACCGATTACAACAATCTGCTGTTTAACGCAGGCATTCTGGGCCATCTGACGGATCGCCAGCAACTGTGGTTTAACTTCTCACAAGGGTTTGAAATTCCGGATCTGGCGAAATACTACGGCTCCGGCACCTATCAGTTGAGCAATGGCCACTATCGTCTGGTTAACAGCGTGAACGTCAACGACTCAAAACTCGACGGAATCAAAGTCGATGCGTACGAGCTGGGCTGGCGCTTCACCGGGGATAACCTGCGTACCCAGGTTGCCGCGTACTACTCGCTTTCCGACAAGACCATCAACATCAATAAAACCGACATGACCATCAATATTGAAGATGACCAGCGTCGTATTTACGGTGTGGAAGGCCAGGTGGATTACTTCTTTACCGACAGCGAGTGGAGCACCGGCGCGAACTTTAACGCCATCAAATCGCAGACCCGTGTCGATGGCAAATGGGAAAAACTGACGGTCGACAGCGCCAGCCCGTCGAAAATGAGCGCATGGGTGGCCTGGGCGCCGGGCGACTGGACACTGCGTCTGCAAAGTACCCAGACCTTTGATCTCTCTGACGAAGCGGGTAAACACATCGATGGCTACAACACCGTTGATCTGTTAGGCAGTTATCTCCTGCCCGTGGGCAAGCTGAGCTTTAGCGTCGAAAACCTGCTGGATGAAGATTACACCACCGCCTGGGGTCAGCGTGCGCCGGGCCTCTACAGCCCAACCTACGGCGCTGAGAATCTCTATACCTACAAAGGCCGCGGTCGTACTTTCGGCCTGAATTACTCGGTGTTGTTCTGATAGTGGCTGCCGCCTGTGCTACAGGCGGCAGTTTTTGCTTATATCAGCTTAAAGCCACCGCCGTGCGCAGCCAGAAGCAGCACCAGACATGCGCTTTGAATTGATGGCCTCTTTGCAATCTCAGGCTTTTCGGCCATTCCCTCTCACCCAAACACCTTCTCCCCCAGCGTCAGCGCCTTATCCAGATACGCCTCGCCACTTCCCAGTTCCGGCAGTAACAGTAGCTCAGACGCTTTTACTTGTGCGCCGCAGTAATCAAAAATGCCGTGGGCGATTTGTGCGTGAAAGGCGGCGGTAAAACCATGTCGGTCATAGGCGCCCTGGCTTGCCGCGCCCAGCCCGATGATATGCACCGGCAGGTGACCCAGCTTTTTCACTATGTCCCCTTCGGCGGTCTCTTCATAGGCCCAGCCGTTGGTAAATACACGGTCAATCCAGCCCTTGAGCAGCGCAGGCATCGACCACCAGTAGACCGGGAACACCAGTACCAGCGCATCGGCCTTATCAATTCGTGCCTGCTCTGCGACAATATCCGCCGGGACAGGTGCGGTAAGCTTGAACGCGGCAAAATCGTGCGCGGTGAAGGTCGGGTTAAAACCCTCAGCGGTGAGATCGATAATCTCCGCAGTGTGTTGCGGTTTAGCGGTGATCCCTTTCGCCACGGCGGCTGCGACGCCGTGGGTCAGAGAATGGGTATCCGGATGAGAAACGACGATTAAAGCATGCATCTGGCGACTCCTGGTTGCGGGATAGCGTAAGCAAACGTACTCTATATACCAAAGGTAAGTTACCATTAGTAAGTTACCTTTGGTATATAAGCATGTCAACGGAGAATGTCTACATGGGCAGTCAGATCGCGCGCCAACGTTTATCAAGGCAGGAACGTTATACCCAACTGATTGAGGTGGCCTGGCAGATCATTCGGGAAGAAGGCACAGAAGCCCTGACGCTCGGTCATCTCGCAGAACGCGCCGGGATCACGAAGCCGGTGGTTTACGATCATTTCACCAGTCGTTCGGGGCTGTTTGCCGCACTTTATCGGGAATACGACCTGCGCTCGACGGCACGTATGGATGAACAAATTCGCCAGACGGCACTAGTACTGGAGAAGCTCGCGACGGTGATTGCCGATGCCTATATCGAATGCGTGTTGTTGTCCGGACGCGAAATGCCGAGTGTGATTGCCGCGCTTAGTGGCACGCCGGAACTCGAACAACTACGCCTGGAGTACGCCACGGCATTTACCGAGAAATGCGGGACACTGTTTGCTCCTTTCTGCAATGGTAATCCGTTACCGACATCTGCACTGTGGGCGATGCTCGGTGCCGCAGAAGGGTTATCCTGGGCGGTGGTGACAGGCAAAATCAGCGCGCAGCAGGCGAAGGATGAATTGGTGCAGGTGATCGTGACGAGAGTGCGCGGCAACCCGCAATGACGAACACGAGGGGGAAGCCCCTTCCCCCTCACATGATCAAAATGGTGCTCTGCTTTCAGACACGCATTACCGCTCTGTCAGCCAGCCTGACCAGGCGCTGCGTTTTTCAAACGTTCATTACGCAGGCGCAGAGTGGCCGGCAAAATTCGCTGCAGCTCGGTCGGTTCATTACCCTCAATCAGTTGCGTGATGAGGTCAAAACAGTCGTACGCCAGGCGCGGGATATTCTGTTCGACGGTATCAATACTCAGCGAAAGCGAGTCGTAGAGATAGTGGTCGTCGAAGCTGGCGATGTGAATATCGCTCTGCAGCAAATGATGCTGACTCATATAGCGCAACACCCCCTCAAGCAGCCCGCATGCCGCCGTAAACAAGGCCTTGGGCGGACGGCCCAGTTTTGCACAAAGGGCTGCAAACATTTCGTAGCCGCTGCTGGGGTGGTAGTTGCCGTGAATAATCCACTCAGGTCGCAGCGCCACCCCTGCTCTCTCCAGCCCCTGCGTGAACCCCGCCAGACGATCTTTGGTTGGCGACAGTCGCGATTGCCCGCCTAAAAAATAGATTTCATCAGGGTTCGCCCGGGCCAGCCGCTCAACCAGATCGGCGGTTGGCGTCACCGCATCGGTAATCACCAGCGGCAAAGGGGTGCTATTCATGTGGCGGTCAAACAGCACTACGGGTAGTTGCTCGCTCAGTTTCAGGTAATCCGCGTCATTGAGCATGCTGGAGGCGACAATCAGCCCATCCACCTGGCGGGAGACCAGATTGTTGACCACCACCGACTCCTGGCTGGCATTTTCATCGGTACAGGAGATAAGAAGCTGCAACCCCGCTTCGCGGCACAAGTTTTCCAGCTCATGAGAAAAAGCAGCAAACCCGTGGTTGGTTATCTCAGGGACCACCAGCCCCAGCGTGTGGCTACGATCCTCGCGTAACAGCCGGGCATGGATACTCGGCTGATAATGGTGCTGCTGAGCAAGCGAAAGCACACGCTGACGAGTTTCCTGCGCCACGCGTAACTCTTTACCTCGTCCATTGAGTACCAGACTGGCGGTGGCTTTAGAGACACCCGCCAGCGCGGCAATATCAGTGATGGTAACGCGTTTTGTTTTTCTCACGACGATGCATCAGTTAATGAAACAAGCGGTTATTCTACCATGCAAGGGCGTAACGACCAGTATTGCGCCCGCAGTTCGCCACTTCCGCTAACGGTTATTTGCGCAGGATGTGACGGGAAGTAGCGGCTGCTCATTACGCCAGCCCCCTCATTAATGAAGATCTCAACGCTGGAGCTGTCGCATAAAATCTGCAGTACCCTTGCCTCTCCCTCCCAGTAACGCGAGAGCCATTCACCGTTCTCCAGGCTACGGCGGTCAAGGCGCAGCTGGTTTTTATGCCAGTGGAGGATAAGCGTATTGCCAACATTTAACGTCAGCTCGCCCTCGCTCTCGACCAATAGCTCCTGGCTCCGGGCGTCAATCACCGGTGCGTCATCCCCACGGCCTGCAAAACGGTGCTCATCTTCGCGTAGCGCCTGCAATTCCCTGACCGGCTGTTGATACAACTTGCCATCGCGACTGGAAAGTTCACGCACGCAGGTCATTTGATGGATCCAGCCCTGCGCTATCGTCGGCTGGCGCATCTCTTCGCCATCCGGCACGCCCATCCAGCCCACCAGCAGGCGCCGACCATCAGAGCTTAGCGTGGTCTGCGGGGCGTAAAACTCAAATCCGGCGTCAAGTTCATGCAGCGCGCCATGTTCAAACGTCGCCTGTTCGGGTGAAAATGTCCCGCTCAGGTACGCGCTCGGGTGCGTATTAAGGAAACGGCGCGCTTCACGAGCCACCCCTTGCGGGCAGCAGATGAGGAAGGTCTCTGCCCCCAGCGTGAACAGGTCCGGGCACTCCCACATGTATCCGGATTCCCCTAACCCCCCGAGTCCGCTCCCGGCGATTTCACCGAGTAATTGCCAGTGGTGCAAATCGTCGGAACGTAACAGCAGCACCTTACCGCGCAGCGCCAGATCCTGCGCGCCGAGCACCATGTACCACTGGTTTTCGTGCCGCCAGACTTTCGGATCCCTGACGTGCCCGGTGTATCCCTCCGGCAACGCGATGACAGGCCCGGACTTATCAAACCCACCTTCGGCGTTCTGCACGGCCAGACACTGCCAGGCCGTGCGTCCGCCTTCGGCGAATTTCACGTTGCCGGTATAACACAACGTCAGTTCGCCCTGGTTGTCGACCGCGCTGCCGGAATAGCAACCGCTGCGGTCATACTCTTCTTCCGGCATCAGCGCTATCGGCTCGTGCTGCCAGTGCAGTAAATCCGCTGAACTCCAGTGTCCCCAGCATTTATGATTATGCTGGCAGCCAAGCGGATTCCACTGATAAAACAGATGAAACCGCCCCTGAAAATGGATAAAGCCGTTGGGATCATTCAACAGCCCCGTTGCCGGGGCCAGATGCCAGACCGGATAGTGACTGTCCTGCAATGCTTTCGGTTGGCCTTTCAGCACTGCCAGTAAAATCTTCGGCAACAGGGTTGATGACGTCATTATTCTGAGTCCGTTTTGTATTTAAGCAGGTAAGAGATAACAAAAGCGACGCTGAAAGCGATCACCATCCCGATAGCATAATTCAGTAGCGAGCTGGCCTGCACAATCGCCATGCCCGGAATACCGGTCAGGCCGACGGCGGTCATGTAGACGTGGACGGAAACGACCCATGCCCCACCCACTGCACCGCCAATCAGCGCGGCAATAAAAGGCTTCACAAAACGCAGGTTAATACCAAAAATCGCCGCTTCTGTAATGCCGAGAACCGCAGAAAACGCCGACGGTAAGGTAATAGCTTTGATTTTGGCATCGTTGGTTTTGAACCACACCGCCAGACAAGCGCCACCCTGCGCGACGTTAGCCATCGCCCAGATAGGCAGCAGGAAGTTCACGCCAATGGACGGATTGCCCAGTAATCCCGCTTCGATCGCATGGAAGCTGTGGTGCACGCCGGTAATGACAATCACCGAATAGAGACCGCCGAACAGCAGACCTGCAAGCCAGCCTGCGTGGGTGATGAGCGTGCTCAGCACAAAGGAGATGCCATCACCCAGCGCACGCCCCGCCGGGCCGATGACCAGCAGCGCGACAAAACCGGTGATAATCACCGTCAAAAACGGCGTCAGGATCAGATCCAGCGCGTCCGGAATAACCCGGCGCAGCTGTTTTTCCAGGATGCTCATAAACCAGACGGCAAGCAACACGGGGAAGACCGTCCCCTGATAGCCGATCATCGCCACTTCGATACCAAAAAAGTTCATGGTATGGAACCCGGCGGCCACGCCCCAGGCGTTGGTCAGGGCCGGATGCGTCAGAATGCCGCCCAACGTCGCGCCCAGGAAGGGGTTACCGCCAAATTCCCGCGCTGCGGTAAAGCCAATCAGGATCGGTAGGATAATAAACGCCGCCGAGCTGAACATGTCCAGCATGATATAAAGCGCATTTTCCGGGTTTACCCAGCCGTAGGTTTTCACCATGCCCAGCAGCCCCATCAATAAACCCGACGCCACGATGGCGGGGATGATCGGGACGAAAATGTTCGACAACAAACGGGCCACGCGCTGGAACGGATTCAGTTTGCGAGCAGCAATGGCGGCCGCTTCAGACTTGCTTGTTTCGCCAATCCCCGCCTCTTTGATAAACGCCGCATACACTTTGTTCACCACACCGGTGCCGAAGATAATCTGCAGCTGTCCGGCATTGCGAAAACAGCCTTTCACACCCTCCACTTTGCCAATTGCGGTGGTATCTGCTTTTGCATCTTCCGCCAGCACCAGCCGCAGACGTGTGGCGCAATGCGCCGCACTGACGATATTGTCCTTGCCGCCCAGCAGCGGTAAGAGCGACCGGGAAATCTGTTCAAAGTCCATATAAGCCCCTGTTTTATGGAAATTTGTAATAATTAGCGCGTAAAAAGCCCCTTACCGGGGCTTGATTATCAGAACCAGGTTTCCATCTGCACGCCGAAGGTCCATTCACCGCCAGATTTAAAGCCGTTGCTACCCAAAGCATCATCGCTGGCATAGTTGTCCAGCTTATGATCCCAGTCCATCCAGGAAGCGAAAAGACGCAACTCCGGACGTTTCAGGAACTCACCCACATCGCCCGCTTTCAACGTTGGCGCGACGGTGAGTTTGTAGAAGCTGCCGTTGACCGCGTTGCGGCTGTTGTAGCCCTCAGGTTTGAGATCCATGTACTGATAGCTGCCTTCATACTGCATCTCGAAATTCTGCGTCAGCGCCTGAATCAGCCGCATGTTAACCGTCGCCCACTCATAGCTGTCGCCTTTGACGTAACGGTCCTTGCTGCTCTGCGCCAGTACCGCAGGAGCAATGTGCCAGCCACCACCCAGCGGCGTCATACCGTAGGTCGCCAGACGCCAGGTATCCGCCTGGGGTAACAGTGCGCCATCAGCCCCTACCGTTTTCACCTCGGCACCCAGCCCATGACCGTAAAGCAGCGCCGTTTTCGACATCCCCTCACGCAGGCCATAGAAACTCTCGTTGTGCAGCCCTAACAGCGCATGAACACCGGTATTCGCCGCATCGCTTTTCACTTTATTGCCATCAAGATCGAGGCGGTCGTTGTTGTCTTTCGCACGCATCCCGCTGACCATCGCCTGTACCGGGCCAAAGTAGTTGTTCAGCGTCAGGATGTAGTTTTGGGCATTGTTTTCACTGTTTTCGATATCGCCAAAGGTGCGACCATACAGTGAGACGTTACTGCGCGCGGTATCGCTCCACTTCATGTCATAGATACCGGCCCCGGTTCCGGCGAGGAAAATCACGTCCGAATCGAGCCAGTGAATGTCGAAGTTATCGCGGTCAAAGCGTTTCCCGGCCCAGACGGTGGAATCTTTAAACGCGCCGGTGAAGGTGGGCAGATGGCCCAGTTCGGTAAAAGCCTGACGCAGGTTGAGGTCGCTGCTGGAGGCGGTCCAGTCGTTATAGCTGCGCTGTCCGTCGGCCAGCATCACCTTAAAGCGCGTGGTGGCGCCGTTAGCCAGCGTCTGTTTATGTTCAAGATTCAGCTCGACGTAAGTATCCGGCTCGTTACCCAAGCGCCCGACATGTCCACCCGTTTCTCCGGCTGGCGTCATCCCTGGCCCCCCCTGGGTTTTCGCTGCGGAGTCGCTCATCAGTAGCCCCGAACGAGCATAGCCATGGAACTCAAATCCACCTTCCTGTGATGATTTCTGCTCCAGTTGCGTGGTGCGCTGCGCCACCTCTGCCGTGGTGGTTTGCGTTTTCTGCTGTTCAGTCGCCAGGTTTTTTGCCTGTAACTCGGCGGCTTCCGCTCTTTTTTCAGCGTTAGTGGCCCGTTGTTCTGCGGCCTGCAGACGCTGTTCCAGCGCGGCAAGGCGCGCCTCAATGCTCCCGGTTCCCGCCTCTGCCGCAAGGGCAGAACCCGATCCCATTAATAAACCAAGCGTGATAGCGAGCGTGCTTTTTCTCATTGTTTTTGCGTCCCTAAGAAAGAGGTAAGAATACTGAATATTTTGCTAAACCGGTTTAGTTGAGAATCATAATCGTGGTCAATTTCAACCTGCAAACAAATTAGCTAAACCGGTTTAGTGAATGTGAGGAGGGTCGCAAATCATTGGAAAATCAGTCCTGCGGTGCCATCAACGCCGCAAGACGGGGTAACGCGGTCATGGCCCCTTTCGCCGTGGTCGCCAGCGCGCCGCACCGCTGCGCATACCTCAGGCTCAATGCCAGATCCGATTCACTGTGAGGTAAGCCTGTTTGCGCCAGTTGCCATAGCAGCCCGGCCACAAAGGCATCACCCGCGCCGGTGGTGTCCACGCTTGCCACAGGGACGCAGGGATAATGGAAAATATCGCCCTGAAACAGCGCCAGCACGCCGGCTTTACCCTGGGTGACCAGCAACAGTTTGATCGCAAAGCGGTTTACCAGCGTTTTCATCGCGATGTGCAAATCCGTAGAGGCTGTCATAAAAGCCAGCTCCTCTTCCGAGAGTTTGACCACATCAGCCAGTTCAAAGGCGAGCTCCAGACACCGTTGCAGCCTCTGCGGATCCTGCCAGAGATCGGTTCGAATATTAGGATCAAAACTGACAAAACCTCCCGCTTCACGTATGCGTTGCATGGCAAGTAACGTCGTGCTCCGCGAAGGTTCTGCGGAAAGTGCAATAGAACAGCAGTGTAGCCACTCCCCTTGCCGGAAAGCTGGCAAATCATCGGCCTGCAAGAAAAGATCGGCGCTGGGACGCACCATGAACGTGAAGGAACGCTCGCCTTCATCATCAAGGGCGACAACCACGGTGGATGTGCGCTGTGCTTCGTCAAAGGTCATAAAATCCGTGTTCACCTTTTCCTGGCGTAGCGTGTCGTACATAAATTTGCCAAAGGGATCCTGCCCCACCCGGCCGATAAAACTGCTTTTCCCTTCCAGCCGCGCAATGCCAACGGCAACATTGGCCGGGGCTCCGCCCGCGCACTGCATTAATCGCCCGTCGCCCTCAGGCAACAGATCAACAACGGCATCACCCAGACACCAGACTTGAGATGACATGATTTTCTCCCGGTAGAATGTATCGCTAAAATTTAATTAAACCGTTTTAGCAAAGCAAATCTATTCTGTTGCCAATGCAACATGACCTGCGCTACATCAACAGCATGGCCTCGCCAGGTGGCCGGTTTGTTGAATTAGCGTTTTGGGCGGTTTAGCCGTTCTTCCTGTCAAATTCATCAATTCCAGTGCCTCGCGAAATCACATCCTGATATTCTCTTTTGTCATCGCAACGTTCACATCTGCCACAACATCGTGCTAACCATCAGGAGTCAACATGAGCCAACCGTTACATGCCGAGCCGCTGGTCTGGGGTCACGGTCCACGCACTTTCGAAGTATTTCTGGAACCCACCTGCCCGTTCTCCGTGCGCGCCTTTAACAAACTGGATGCGCTGCTAAAAGAAGTGGGTGAAGACACGGTGACAGTAAAGATTCGCCTGCAGTCGCAGCCCTGGCATTTGTTCTCTGGCGTTATTGTGCGCTGCATTCTTGCCGCCTCCACGCTGCCCAATGGGCGCGATGCCGCGCATAAGGTGATGCAGGCTGTCGCCGATCATCGGGAAGAGTTCGAGTTTACCGACCACTGCAGCGGCCCGAATATGGAGGCAACGCCACAGCAGATTATTGAACGCATTGAAAATTACAGCGGCGTGAAGTTGGGCGAAGCCTTTGCGCGCCCGGAATTGCAGGCGGAAATTAAATGGCATTGTAAGTATGCGCGCCAGAACGGTATTCACGTCTCCCCCACCTTTATGGTCAACGGCCTGGTACAGGCAGATCTCGGCAGCGGCGATGATATCAGCGCCTGGGCGGCGCGCATTCTGGCCTGATAAGAATGGGGAAAACACGCCCCCCTCAGACGGCTGCTACACTGCTTCAATACATTAACGAAAAGGCAGGTCAACATGTCAGAAAACAACTATCAGCCACCCAAAGTCTGGACGTGGGATAAGTCCGCCGGCGGCGCATTCGCCAATATTAACCGCCCGATTTCCGGCGCGACCCACGACAAAGAGTTACCCGTAGGTAAGCACCCGCTACAGCTTTATTCGCTGGGTACGCCAAACGGGCAAAAAGTAACGATCATGCTGGAAGAGTTACTGGCGAAGGGCGTGAAAGAGGCGGAATATGACGCCTGGCTCATCCGCATTGGCGAAGGCGATCAGTTCTCCAGCGGCTTTGTGGACGTAAACCCGAACTCCAAAATTCCAGCGCTACGTGACCACTCCACCACCCCGCCAACGCGTGTGTTTGAGTCCGGTGCCATTCTTCTGTATCTCGCGGAGAAATTTGGTCATTTCCTGCCTAAAGACCCGGCCGGGCGTACTGAAACGCTGAACTGGTTGTTCTGGCTGCAAGGCTCCGCGCCGTTCCTCGGCGGCGGCTTTGGTCACTTCTATAATTATGCGCCGGTGAAAATCGAGTACGCCATCAACCGCTTTACGATGGAAGCCAAGCGCCAGTTAGATGTGCTCGACAAACAGCTCGCGAAACACACATTCGTCGCGGGCGACGAATACACTATTGCCGATATGGCCATCTGGCCGTGGTATGGCAACGTGGTGCTGGGCAGCGTTTACAACGCCGCTGAGTTCCTTGAAGCCAGTGGCTACCAGAATGTTCTACGCTGGGCCAAAGAGGTTGCCGCACGTCCTGCCGTAAAACGTGGGCGCATGGTCAACCGTACGTTTGGCGAACCAAATGAACAGTTGCATGAACGCCACGACGCCAGCGACTTCGATACCCATACCGAAGACAAACGCAACGGCTGATTCCGCTTCCCGGACGTCAAACGTCCGGGAATGTCTCTTCCATATCCGGCCTTACACTGTTTTTATCACTTCATATTTACATCACCAGAAATAACCAGTAAGAATGCCTTTTATTTATCCATAGTCACGCCAAATGACTGAAAATGCGCTAAAACAGCAGATCCAGAATCTGAAAAAGCATAACGCCCGACTGGTGCGGATTGCGCGTGATGCCCGTAATAAGCTCAGCGCGGCGCTGGATGGTACAGGGCTGTGTTTATGGCAACTTGATGTGCCAAGCGGAAAACTGATTATCTATAACCGCCGTTGGGGATCGATGCTCGGCTATCAGCCAAAGGAGCTCAGCGCCCACTTCGATGTCTGGAAAGAGCACTTGCATGAGGACGACCGCCAGCGCGTGCTGGATGCGTTTTACGATCACCTGCATGGCAAAACCCCTTTCTATGAAGCGCTACACCGTATGCAGCATAAAAACGGCACCGTCACCTGGGTGCTGGACCGTGGACGCGTCACTGAGTGGGGCAGCGATGGCAAGCCGTTAAAGGTCACCGGCACCCATATCGACATGACCAAAGAGAAACAGTATGAAGAGCAGCTCGCGGCTCTGGCGAACCACGACCCACTGACCGGGCTGGCGAACCGCCACGCGCTGATCAAGCACTTCGATACCCTTAAAAACGCCGGCCCACTGTGCGTGGCGTTTATCGATCTGGACGATTTTAAAGTCGTTAACGATACCTTTGGTCACCGTAGCGGCGATGAATTATTGATACAGTTGAGCCAGCGCTTGCGCGAGGCCTGTCCGGAAGGCTCGGTGGTGGGACGCCTGGGGGGCGATGAGTTTGTTCTGTTGCTGCCGTTTGCGCTCAACAGTCTGCTGACCAATAGCACTGCGCATAATTGTCTGCGCGCCGCGCTCACCCCGTTCGAACTGGACAATGGCGATGCGCAGGTTGGCGCCTCCATTGGCATTGATGAAGTACAACGCGACGACGATTTTGTGAACGCGCTGCGGCGCGCCGATCAGTCGATGTACCAGATTAAACATACGGGTAAAAATGGCGCAGCCATTGGTCACACGCTGCTATCCCTTTCGTATCGGCAGGCGGAACCCACATGAAAATGACACGCCAGGCATCGTTAATTCAGCTACTGGCAGAACATGAGACATTGACCACCGACGCTCTCGCCGGGCAGCTTGGCGTCAGCAAAGAGACCATCCGTCGGGACCTTAAGGCTCTGCAGACCGAGGGAAAAATTGTCCGGCGTCACGGGCGTGCGCGCTTACTTCACGCGCCGCAGCAGAATGATGGCGAGCCGTTTTACGCCCGGCGCAAAAGTCACTATGCCGATAAAGCCGATATTGCCCGTCACGCCCTGAACTGGATTGAGAAAGGCATGACGCTGGCGCTGGATGCCAGTTCGACCTGCTTTCATCTTGCACGTCAGTTACCGGATATCCCGCTGACGGTCTTTACCAACAGCCTGCCCGTGTGCCAGGAGATGGCGCGCCGCCAGCATATCAACCTGATTTGCTCAGGCGGGCGGCTGGACCGGCAAAATCGCTGCTACGTAAACCCGGCGCTGGTTACGATGCTGAAATCGCTTGAGGTTGACCTGTTCATTTTCTCCTGCGAAGGGGTGGATGCCAGCGGAGAGATGTGGGATTCAACGAAATACAACGCCACCTATAAAGCGCATCTTTTGCGCCGGGCTAGCCAGTCTTTGTTGCTGATAGATAAGAGCAAATTTTACCGGGCCAGTGAGGCGAAAATCGGTAATCTGGCGCAGGTCACGCAGATGATTACCGATGCCAAACCCGGGATGGTTCATCTTTGAGGTTCGGTGAAATCCATATCCAGTTCGCGCAGGGCTTCCAGCGTCGCCAGGGCTTCTTGCTCATCAATTACGCTCATGGCAAACCCCACGTGCACCAGCACCCACTGACCAAGTAAGGCGGCTGGCTCGCTTTCGCACACCAGCATGATATTCACGTCACGGCGAACGCCGCAGACATCGACCTGCGCCAGATGATGAACGCTTTCACCGACGCTAACCACCTGGCCGGGCACCCCAATACACATAGCTACTCCTGATCGACTTCGATACTTTTGATTTGCATGCCGCTGTCGTTTTCTCGCTGCAAGCCGGGACTGTGGCAACGCGGGCAGACCGCTTCCCCGCTCACCTCAACGCTTTCGTTACAGTTCCAGCACCAGGCCTGCGAAGGACGCTGTGAAAGGTGCAACTGACACCCTTCCGCCACCGTGCCGCGACAGGTTATCTCAAAGCCAAAACGCAGCGCGCGCTCCTCGATGCAGGCAAAGGCCCCCAGCTCCAGCCAGACGCCCGTCACCCGCTTTGCGCCATGTTGCGAAGCCTGTTGTTGCAGAATCTCAACCAGGTTCTGGCATAGGGAAAGCTCATGCATACTCGCCGCCTTTAAGGCCGGCAAACAGGGCCCGACGGCTGATCTGCGGATCACGCACCGGCAACGAAAGCACCATCCGCAGGCAGTCCCGGGCCAGCGCTTCCCCTTGCTCGACGCTGAGATCCGGTGCCAGCGGCGACATCAACGAGCAGGCACAGTACTGTGATATCCCGTCCAGTTCGCCAACGGTAAACATCATCTCGCCATAGGGAAGCTGCAGACCGAGCTTCTCCCCCACTTTTCGCGGCGGCCAGGCCTGTTCCGGGCCGGGAAAGATAGCCAGGCTCAACATCCATGGCGTCAATACACTGCCGATCCATTGCCCTTCAAACAGCGTAAACCCGGGGACGAAAACCGGCATGGTCGGATGTAAAAAAGGCAAATCCTGCATCTCTTCTGCGGCAATGCGCGCAAACGCAGCCTGCACCACGCCGTGCGGAGAATGCTCAAAACCGGGGAAATCACACATGCGCACGCTCCCGTAATGCCGGGGTTATACCGGATTCCTGTAACGCCGCAAGTACCGCCTGTAGCGCGGGTTCCAGGCTTGCCTCGACCGTTGGCGTAAGCCCAATGTTCGGTTCCAGCGAGTGGGGGATCACCCCCACCAACGTAATTTTGTCCGGGAATTCACCGGTAAAGCGCAGGGCGGAAAGCACATCAGAAAGCCCCAACTGATGGGGCGAGATTTTATTGTTGAACAGTACCGGTACCTCTTCATCACGCAGGATGAGCAGTTCTCCCGGCTCGCTTTTGCGCGACACGATCGCATCAACGATGATCAGGTGGGTGCGACTTGCCATGGCCTCCAGCAACTCCATGCCGGCGGTTCCCCCGTCCAGTACGTCTACGCCTTCGGGCATAACATATCGCTGCTCCAGCGCCTCGATAACGCGCACGCCAATGCCTTCGTCGCTCAATAAAATGTTACCGACACCCAGTACCAAAATACGCATCACAGCACCTTCACCGAGACAACGTCGTTACCGTCCGCGTCGACCACATGCACCGCGCAGGCCATGCAAGGGTCAAACGAGTGGATGGTACGCACCACTTCGAGCGGTTTATTCGCATCCGCAATCGGGGTGCCAATCAGCGACTGCTCATAGGGCCCAATATCGCCATTCGCATTACGCGGACCGGCATTCCAGGTCGACGGTACTACCGCCTGGTAGTTGCTGATTTTCCCGTCTTTGATAACCATCCAGTGCGACAACATACCGCGCGGCGCTTCCAGGAACCCCACCCCTTTAAATTCGCCCGTTGCGGGAATATCCGGTTTCACAAACGTTACGTGATCCCCTTTACCGATATTGGCAATCAGCGCGTTGTACTGGTGCTGCAGAATATGCTGTAGCTCGCAGGCGTGAACGGTGCGGCCAATTACGCGCCCCAGGGTGGAGTGCAAGTGTTCGACACCAAGCGTTTTCCCGGTGAGCTTCTGGTAAATAGCGATGATATCGTTAAGTTTTTCCCAGGTTGCCTCCCGTTTCGCAGCCAGCTTATTGAGCATGTTCGCCAACGGGCCGACTTCCACCGTTTTGCCATAGAAGGTGGGGGATTTCACCCAGCTGTATTTGCCTTCATCCTGCCAGCCCGTATAAGCCGGGATAGTCGTTCCTTCCCACGGTGCCTGCGGCTCCTCGTCTTTATACCAGGCGTGTTTCGCGCTCTCCTGAATACCCTTAATCAGGTATTCATCACTGTGAGAGGTGATTTCACGACGAGAAGAGAGGTCACCAGTAGCAATGTAACCGCCCGGGAAAAGGAAGCTGCCGTTCTGAGCGTCTGTAGGGAACTCTGGCGCGCTCAGATAGTTAACCGCACCTTTGCCCATCGTCAGCCATTCCGGGTAGAACGCCGCGATCACCGCCGTATCGACCTTGTAAACCTGTTCGACAAAGTCCTCAAGGCGGTCAATAAAGGTTTTGATGTACATCAGACGTTCAAGATTGAGCACGCCCAGGCCATCGAGATTAATCGGGTTAGCCACGCCGCCCACCGCCAGGTTCTGGATATGCGGGCTTTTACCGCCGAGCAATGCCACCACGCGGTTGGCATCGCGTTGACACTCCAGCGCCTGCAAATAGTGCGCGACCGCAATGAGGTTAATTTCCGGCGGCAGTTTCATGGCCGGATGTCCCCAATACCCGTTCGCGAAAATACCTAACTGCCCGCTAGCTACCAGCGTTTTGATTTTCTGCTGCACTTTGGCGAACTCTTCGGCACTATTAAGCGACCAGGTCGAGATGCCTTTGAGCAATGCCGAGGCTTTTTGCGGATCGGCCTGCAACGCTGAGGTGATATCTACCCAGTCGAGTGCAGAAAGCTGGTAGAAGTGCACGATATGGTCGTGGGTGGTATGCGCCGCCAGAATAATATTTCGAATGTACTGAGCGTTCAGCGGCACATTGATTTTCAACGCGCTTTCCGCCGCACGTACCGAGGAAATCGCATGGGTGGTGGTGCAAACGCCGCAAATGCGCTGCACGATCATCCACGCATCACGCGGATCCCGCCCTTTCACAATCTCTTCCATTCCGCGCCACATGGTTCCCGATGCCCAGGCACGGGAAACCACGCCGTTTTCAATTTCGCAATCAATGCGTAAATGACCCTCAATACGGGTCACCGGATCGATGGTGATACGTTGACTCATGCTTTACTCGCCTCATGGCTTTTTGATGGTTTTAACGGGGGAATTATGGGTAACAGGCGGATAAGTAGGATGTACGCGCAAATCTCCGTTGCCACAAAACCAATGGAAATGATCAGCTCTTCAGCCGTTGGGAAGTAGTGGTAGCCATCGCCGGGGTTGAATGCCAGCAACGAGTAGGACAACCGCCACAGCGCACAGCCCAGCAGCATGCTCACCGCCCCGGTAAACAGGAACCGGGCGTCGCTGCGCAGGCGTGGCAGACGAAATACCACCAGCGGGAACGCCAGCAGCACGATTTCGGCCCAGAACATCAGGCTGTAACCATCACCGGCAAACGCGAGCGCCAGTTTGTTACGCCAGATAAGTTCGCCAAAGCGCGCCACCAGAAACAGCGCCAGCAGCACGCTCAACGTACCGGTGAGTTTCGAGAACAGATGCCGCTCATCAGGCCCATTACCTTTTAACCCGGCCTGCAACAGAGAGCCTTCAAAAATGAGGATTGAGAAGCCCATAATAAACGCCGTCAGCAATGAGAAAAGCGGCAGCATTTCATAGCTTTGCCATAGCGGATGCACTTTGTGTCCGGCAGCAATCATCAGCGAGCCCATGGACGACTGGTGCATGGTGGGCAGTAATGCGCCCAGCGCAATAATAAAAAACATTACTTTATTGAGCCGTTTTAGCGACACCTTCCAGCCCAGACGCTCCAGCAACGCAGGGGCAAATTCCAGCGCCATCACGCCGATATAAATCGTCATGCACACTGCGGTCTCGAACAGCACCGAGTTGACGTTAAAATGGCCCGGAATGTAGAAATACGGCAGGTTCCAGTAACGGCCGACATCGACAGTAATGGACAGCCCCCCGAGCGAATAACCGAACAGGCTGGCCAGCAATGCCGGGCGCACCAACGGATGGTATTCGCCACGATTAAAGGCATAGACCATCCACGCGAGCGCCCAGCCGCCGCAGGCGAAACCGGTGCCGATCAGCAAGTCAAAGGCGATCCAGATCCCCCACGGGTAGCCGCCATTCAGGTCGGAGACAGAGCCCAGGCCGAAAACCAGGCGCTTGAGAATAAATAGCCCGCACAAGACGATCAGCGGGCCAAACATGTAAATTGGCTTGCTGAGTAACTTTCCGCCAAGCGGTTGCGGATCATGATGCATCGTCATCCCCTCCCTTGTGGTCATCGCTTCGGGTATGGCGGTACACCAGCGCGGTCAAGCCCGCAAGAACGGCCAGCGGCAGCATCATCCCCTTATACACCGTATGCTGAATATTTTCTGAACGCGCCCCGGTCGAAACATCATCCAACTCAGGCAAGCCCAGACAGGTATACGGCACGCCCGTCAGCACCATCACCTGTGTGCCCCCTCCTTCATGTTCGCCATAGAGATGAGGATGGTATTTTGGGACTTCGCGAACGTTAGGATCGTTGGCATTCAGTGTCTGGCGCGGGTAAGAGTATTCACTGCCGGGTTGCAGTTTCAGGCGCTTTTGCGCCTCGGCCATTAACGCTTCACGCGTACCGAAAATAACCGCGCCGGTCGGGCAGACTTCAACACATCCCGGTAGCCCCCCTTTGTTAAGCCGTTCCACGCCGGCCTGATTACAGAGCTCACATTTATGCAGCGCGCCGAAGGGGTTGTCGTAATCGTACTTCGGCACGTTGTAGGGGCAGGCCACCATGCAGTAGCGGCAACCGGTACAGACGCTGGCGTCGTAATGGACGATGCCGGTTTTGGGATCTTTTTTCAGGGCCGAAACCGGGCAGACAGAAACACAGTTAGGATCGACGCAGTGCATGCACTGTTTTTTAATGTAGGCATAACCGTCCGTCGGCTGATCTTTATGCTGCGCCGTACCGCTACGCCATACCTGGATAATATTGTTGGTATACGGGGTGAGTTTGGCGTTATTGGACCAGGTCTGTTCGCCCTGCGGGTTACGCGCCGGGAAGTTAATGTCCTGACAACGGGTGACGCACGCCTGACAACCAACGCACAGGGTAGAGTCGTAGAGCATTCCCCACGCGCCCGGTATTGCCGGACGGTTATGCACGGCGGCGGAAACGGGTAATGCTCCCCCCGCCAGCAGCGCCCCACCGGAGGCCACCTTCAGAAAGTTACGTCTGTTCACGGTCACTCTCCCTGTGAGTCAGCGTTGTTTTTCTTTTGTTGGCGGCCCAGCTCGCGCACCGTCATTACCCCGACGCCTGCCAGTAATCCCACCACACCACCCAGCAGGCCGACCGCGGAAGCCGACATCACGCCGCCTTCTTTGCTGTTCACCTGTGGTTTATCAACGCGCGGCGTGGTGTTTTCAACGTGCGCCAGTTGGTGAATGCCTTTGTGGAAACCAACGCCTTCTTCGTTGCAGCCATAGCAGGGGTGACCAATGGAAACCGGCCAGACGCCGCCCACATCGCAAAATTGCAGTGTTGAACAGTTACCCCAGGTTTCCGGACCTTTACAGCCTAAATGGTAGAGACACCAGCCTTCACGATGACCATCATCGCCAAACTCTTTGGCAAAGCGTCCGGCGTCGAAATGGGGACGTCGTTCGCAATGTTCGTGAATCAGGCGACCATAGGCAAAGAGCGGACGATTTTTCGCGTCGAGCTTCGGCGGTTTGCCAAAGGTGATGATGTGCGCCACGGTGGCGAGGAAATTGTGTGGGTTTGGCGGGCAACCCGGAATGTTAATCACCGTTTTACCGGGCAGCACTTCTTGCAGACCCACCGCCCCGGTTGGGTTGACCCCGGCGGCGGCAACACCGCCCCATGCCGAACAGGAACCAATCGCGATAATCGCCGCGGCATTTTCCGCCGCTTTACGGATATGGTCGATAATCGGTTCGCCCGCCACCATACAGTAAATACCGTTGTCTTTGAGCGGAATCGACCCATCCACCACCAGAACATACTGCCCTTTATAGGTTTCCAGAGCGTGGTGTTTGTTCTCTTCAACCTGGTGACCAAACGCAGCACTCAGAACTTCGTGGTACTCCAGCGAGATGGTTTCCAGCACCAGGTTTTCAACGGTGGGATGTGTTGCGCGCAAAAGTGATTCAGTACACCCTGTACACTCCTGCGCGCCAATCCAGACCACGGGTGGGCGCTTGTTCTGGGTAACGGCCTGCGCCATCTTCGCAGCAGCATTGCTGCTAAGCCCCATCGTGGCCGCCAGCGCGGTACAAAGCTTCATAAAATCGCGACGATTAATGCCGCAGGAGGTAAAAGACGTCAGTTGAGGAATTTCGTCAGCCATGCATTGTCATTCCTTTGCCAAAAATTAACCCTGCTTTTACCCTGTTTTTCGAGCAGAGTTGTGCGTGTGCGATCAAGTAATCACACAAAAACTGTGGCTATATATAGAAAAAATTCAATATCGGAGCAACAGATCACATTGATTTTGGAAATGAAATAAAAAAAGCCGCATCCTGAGATACGGCTTCTTAAAAGAGTTAAATATCGCTGAAAGCATTCGGCAATGAACTTAGCGTTCGACCCGATAACCCGCCATAAAGAAATGGATTACCGTACTGGAATGACTCTCACGAAAAAAATCCATGATCATCTCTTTATCCAACCCATAACGGCGCGTCAGCACACCTGCCTCCCAGGCGCTTAACTGCCTGTCACCGGTTTTTTCGAACATGCGGTGCGAAAAACCGAGCACAAAACCGCGTTTATAGTCAGAACAAAAATGCGCGATACGACTGGCCTCATCCGCCTGTGTTGCTTTAAGTCCTGCCATCAAGCCTTTGCCAAAATGGTTTTCCATTCTTACTGCCCTCAATCGATATATACACAACTATATAGCGACATTTTGAGCAGTGATAGCATTATTTAAAACGCGACCCATTCATCTGCCGAAGCAGCGGCTTTCTTAGCGGTACCACGCAGTGCAGGGGTTTTCACTGGCATCGGTGCGGCGACGTTAACCTGCTCATCAGCAGACAAACGGAACTGCTGTACAGAGCGCTGCAACTCTTCTGTTTGACGTTCAAGCGCAGCAGCCGCAGCAGAAACTTGTTCTACCAGCGAGGCGTTCTGCTGGGTGACGCTATCCATCTGCGTAATGGCGACGCCCACCTGAGAAATGCCTTTGCTCTGTTCAGCGGATGCGGCAGCAATCTGTTTCATGATGGTGGTGACTTCGGTAACCGCACGCAGAATGCCTTCCATGGTCGTGCCGGTGTCATTGACCAGTTTGGCCCCTTTCTCCACACGGCTAACGGAGTCTGCGATCAGCGACTCGATCTCTTTCGCCGCGCCCGCGCTTCGGCTGGCGAGGTTACGCACTTCGCCTGCCACTACCGCAAAGCCGCGCCCTTGCTCGCCCGCACGTGCCGCTTCAACGGCGGCGTTAAGCGCCAGGATGTTGGTCTGGAAAGCGATACTGTTAATGACCGTGGTGATTTCGGCAATTTTCTTCGAGCTTTGAGAGATACCATCCATCGTGCTGATAACTTCATCAACCAGCGCCCCGCCTTTGCTCGCCGTGGAGGAGGCGACATCGGCCAGTTCACTGGCCTGGCTGGCGTTGTCGGCGTTCAGTTTTACCGTTGCCGTCAGTTGTTCCATGCTGGCCGCCGTCTGTTCCAGCGCCGCCGCCTGCTCTTCGGTTCGGGAAGAGAGGTCATTGTTACCGCTTGAAATCTCCGTCGCGCCGCGCCAGATATTTTCACTGCCGTTACGGATAGAGCTGACCGCATCACGCAGGCTATCCTGAGTCGCACGCAGTAAGGGCACAACACGCCCTACGCAATTGCGACCAAAATCAGGGATTGGCTGACTAAGGTCGCCCTGCGCCATTTTCGTGAAATGATCGCGGATGGCATCCAACGGCCTCACCAGCATGGCCACCAGGTAGCGGTCAGTGAATAACAGAATCAGTAACCCCAGCACCATTGCCACGATAATAATCACACGGGTGATATAGGTCTGGGTGTCAACCATCACGCGAGTTTCATCGAGACTGGCACCAGCCGCTTTGTTA
Organism: Phytobacter ursingii; assembly: GCA_901456055.1. GTDB lineage: Bacteria > Pseudomonadota > Gammaproteobacteria > Enterobacterales > Enterobacteriaceae > Phytobacter > Phytobacter ursingii. The sequence goes on along the minus strand of CABDWT010000004.1, from coordinate 816,135 downwards.
AAGCTGTCAGTGGTTGCGCCAAATGCCCGGCTCAAGGCTGGCGTCACGTTGTTTGCCTGCTGACGATAGGCTTCAACCGAGCCCTGCTGGGCCGCCTGCATCTGCGGTGTGATGCCCTGATCAAGCAGCGCCTGCCAGGCCGCGATCACCTGCTCTGATACCTTCGGATCCATCGGTCCTGGCGAGATAGCTTTAAATTCGGTGAGTTTTTTCGCCATGCTTTCAAGCGACTGCTGCGCAGGAGCAAAATCGACTGCACCGCCTGCGGTTTTTGTCTCCATCGCACGACTCAGGCGCGTAACAAAACGGAAGTATTGGTCATTGCCCTGGCTAAGCAATGTCATTTGTGACACCAGTTGGCGATCGACTGCATTGCCATCTGATACTTTTGAAAGAGAGAAAACGCTATACAAACCGACACCGGACCACAGCAGGCCAAAAAGGCCCAGGATCACCAGCATGACGATTCGGATAGTAAAGTTTTGAAGCATACGCATAATTATTTCCTTGCAGTGAAGGGACATGCTTACTCGAAAGTGAGAGTTAATTCCTTTATCGGCACCATTCAGGAAACATGTATGGTTCAAAGTAAAAAATTGATCACAAAATGTGCAATAATTGTCCATATGAAAAGATGACTTTTTACGGTTTGCGGATGTTATTTTTTTGATAAGAAAAGGCGATTTATCATTCATTTCTTAAGGTTAGCAACCTAACTAAACCATAGGTAACTGCCTTATATCATGAGAGAAATTTATTAAACCCTTATCAGTCCTGCAACGTAGATTGAATTAACGCAATTTCCATAAATAAAATAAAAGGAATAAAAGCCTCCCAGGATGACATTTTAAAATCATAATAACCGACAGCGAATAAAGAAAATCCTGCGCACCATGAGTGGATTAAAAATAAAAACAAGAATGCTAAAAAAAATATAAAAAATCACATTAAACATGTCGCAAACCATAATAAAAAAGGCATTAACTCCCCATTATGAGTGCCGTAAAGGCATGTTTTTGTTACCCGTAATGGTGACAAAAGAGGGTATTCACTCCAACACCCGGAGCAAACCATAACAAACTGATTAAAAAGGAATAAATCACATAGCACGTTGTGCTAAAAGTGACACAGACCAGGCAGCATGGCGAGGCACGCGGGATACAAAATGTTATTTCAGACATATTCGGATAAATATAATTTATCGTTTATCCGTCTAACGGTTGCAGCGATTCCCGCCCCTCATAACCTAAGAATTTTCTCAGAAAAGTTGCGCATCTTCCGGAAAGGCCCATCGCCTGCCTCACCGCCAGTGCTGACGATATGAAGCATTTGCGCAAGTCTATTTTGCCTTACCGTGACGCTTTAAGCGCTATATTGCAGCGAAGGTCCGGGCCTCCTCATCGACTTACGTTTCGACCATCCATTGAGCACCTGATAATTTCGTACTGAAATTATTATCAGAAGAGATACTGTCGAAGAGACTTTTCACATCAGTCAGGCAAAACATACCGTCGTGTGCTTGCCCAACAATCATCCGCATTAAAAACACAAAGTCTTGTTGTGACGCGATGGCAATATAGAATAAAACACGGTTTCGACCCTACACCTACAAGAAAGGAGACATCATGCCCTGGTTTGCCAACCCTGCTCGCTATGAGCAGATGCAGTATCGTTACTGCGGGAAGAGCGGCCTGCGCCTGCCCGCATTATCGCTGGGTTTGTGGCACAGCTTCGGCCATGTTCATGCCCTTGATTCCCAACGCGCCCTGTTGCGTAAAGCCTTTGATTTAGGCATCACCCATTTTGACTTAGCCAATAACTACGGGCCGCCTCCAGGTAGTGCAGAAGAGAACTTTGGTCGTTTGCTGCGTGAAGATTTCGCCGCTTACCGCGATGAGTTGGTTATATCCACTAAAGCGGGTTACGACATGTGGCCCGGTCCGTACGGTTCCGGTGGCTCCCGTAAGTACTTGCTCGCCAGCCTCGATCAAAGCCTGAAACGCATGGGGCTGGACTATGTCGATATCTTCTATTCGCACCGTGTCGACGAGAATACACCGATGGAAGAGACCGCCGCGGCGCTGGCCCAGGCCGTACAGAGCGGTAAAGCACTCTATGTTGGCATCTCGTCTTATTCAACGCCGCGAACCCAGGCAATGGTAGCTTTGCTACGCGAGTGGAAGATCCCCCTCTTGATCCACCAGCCTTCTTATAATTTGCTTAACCGCTGGGTCGATAAAACGGGCTTACTGGATACGCTCGAAGCCAATGGCGTTGGCTGCATCGCCTTTACCCCGCTGGCTCAGGGGTTGCTGACCGGAAAATACCTTAACGGCATCCCGGAAGGCTCACGGATGCAGAAAGAAGGGAAAAAAGTTCGCGGCCTGTCGGAAAAAATGCTGACCGAAGCCAACCTGAGCAGCCTGCGGTTGCTCAACGAGATGGCCAGCGCGCGTGGTCAGTCCATGGCGCAGATGGCGCTGAGCTGGCTATTGAAAGACCCTCGCGTCACCTCGGTATTGATCGGCGCAAGCCGTCCGGAACAACTGGAAGAAAACGTTCTGGCGTTAAATAATCTGACGTTCAGTGAGCAAGAACTGGCACAGATTGATAAGCATGTCGCCGACGGTGAACTCAACCTCTGGCAAGCTTCCTCCGATAAGTAAAACAAGAAGGGGGCTCAGCTCCCTTCCTTTATTACCATTCAGGTGGTTTATGAGCGATAAAGAGAAAAATTCGCCATATTCGCCCCGGCATTGACGCACTTTCAGCGGGTAACTCCCGTTATCCCGCTTTTTATCCCCGCTAATCACCGCATTGCTCTCTGGTTATTTATAGCATCATAAGTCATATCGACTGTATAACCCGAGGCACTCAGTATGTCGTTAACGTCAGAGCCGGAAGCTCAATCGTTGCCATTCCTGGGAATGGCGCCGTTTTTACGTATGAGCATCGCAGGTGTTGACTTCTCCTCTATGGCACAAGAAATGATCGCTCTTGCGGAAAAAGCGCCGGAAGATGCGACCCTGTGGATGAACCTGGCCATCGCTATGATGAGCCTAAAGCACGAAGAGTCAGGTCTGCAAATTCAAAACCAGGCGCTGCAAATGCAACGCGTCTACCACTGGCATGCGCGTCAGCCGACAAAACTGCGCGTACTGCTGCTGATGGTGCCGGGTAATCTTTCGGCCAATATTCCGCTCGACTGCCTGCTTGAAGACAGCGACATCGATCTTATCCATTACTATGTTGATCCCGGCGCGCCGCACCCATTGACCTCCCCTGTGCCGGAGCACGATCTGGTCATGGTGGCCATCGGCGCCAGCGACGAGCAAGCTGCCGTTTTAGAGCGCCTGGAAAACGTACTTCACGACTGGCCGAAGCCGATTCTGAACTCACCTCAAAATGTCCCCAATTCTGAGCGTCACAACGCCAGCATCCTGCTGCAAAACGTGCCCGGTCTGGTGATCTGTCCGGCGCTGCATATCAGCCGCCAGTCCCTGCAGTCTGTGGCTGCGGGAGAAAAGTCCGTGTCTGATATCGCCGACGATCACGCATTCCCGATTATTCTGCGTCCTGTCGGCAGCCACGGTGGCCATGGTCTGCAAAAAGTGGATGACCGTGAGGCCGTCGCTTCCTATCTGCAGCACCACGAAGGCGATATGTTTTTTCTGTCGCGTTTCGTTGATTACAGCAATGACGACGGGCTGTTTCGCAAAATGCGCCTGGTGCTGATCGACGGCAAAGCGTATGCCTGCCATATGGGCGTGTCGTCCAACTGGATGATTCATTACGTCAACGCAGGCATGTACGAAGACGAAAACAAGCGCGCCCAGGAAGCTCGCTTCCTGAACGAATTCGCTGATTTTGCCGCACGCCACCATGATGCCCTGGAGGCAATCAGCCAGCGCACAGGCCTTGAGTACATCGGTATCGACTGTGCCGAGACGCAGAGCGGCGAATTACTGATTTTTGAAATCGATCCGGCGATGGTCGTACACGCCATGGACGACGAAGAGATGTTTCCCAACAAGCAGATTCATATGCATAAAGTCAAAACTGCGATGCGGGAAATGTTGTTACAACGAGCCGGTAAAACGCGCTAACCCATTTATGCTACACAGGTATGAACATGTCATTGAATCCGAATAACGCACTGAATTTCTCCGGCGGCCCGGGCGCACTGCCCGAGGTAGTTTTAAACCAGGTCCAACAGGCGATCATTAATGTCCCGGAAGCGGGGCTGTCCATTCTTGGTATCAGCCACCGTTCAGACTGGTTTGAAAATGTGGTGCGCGAAACCGAAAACAATATTCGCACGCTGTTGGGTCTGCCTTCCGACTACCACATCCTGTTCCTGCAGGGGGGGGCGACACAGCAGTTCTCTATGGTCCCGATGACCATGCTGCGGGGGAAAAAACACCCGGCAGAATATTTTGATACCGGCTACTGGAGCCGTAAAGTGGTGACCGAAGCCATGCGTGAAGGCCCGGTTCGCGTCATCTGGAGTGGCGAGCAGCATGGTTATCGCCGTCTGCCAACCGATGAAGAATTAGATTTTTCGCCGGACGCGCCCTACATTCACTATGTCTCGAATGAGACGGTAGAAGGTCTGCAGTTCAATCGTATTCTGGGTCGTGACGATGTACCACGCGTCTGTGATATGTCTTCTGACTTTTTGTCGAAGCCGTGTGAAGCGGATAAATTCTCGCTGATTTATGCCCATGCGCAGAAAAACATTGGCCCGGCAGGCGTTACCATCGTACTGGTTCGCGACAGCGTGGTACAAAACGCCCCGGATAACCTGCCGTCATTCCTGGATTATCGCCGCCAGGTTGAGTCCCATTCGAACTTCAACACCCCGCCGGTCTTCGCAATTTATGTTGTCTTGCTGGTCACCCGCTGGCTGCTCAATGAGGTCGGTGGGCTGGAAAACATGGCGCAAATCAACCAGCAAAAAGCGAAATTGCTGTATGGCCTGATTGACGGTAGCAACGATTTCTACCGCCCGTGGGGTGAAGCGGCTTTCCGTTCTGATATGAATGTTGCATTCAATTTGCCAACCAAAGATCTGGAAGCGTTATTCCTGAATGAAGCAACAGCCGCCGGATTCTCCGGCCTGGGTGGTCACCGTGCCATTGGCGGCGTGCGCGCCTCAATCTATAACGCGCTAACGCTCGGAGCGGTAGAGAAACTGACCGGCTTTATGGAAGATTTCCGCTTCAAACACCACGCGAAATATTAATCATCCTTGACCACTGCTGCTCCGGCAGCAGTGGCTCGTCATGACGAGTTACACCTCTGCCGGGTCGATCTCCGGGCGCTTATATTCGGGCCATACCAACACAACCAGTTCCGGGTAGGCTTCCATACTGAACTCGCGAAAACACTGGCGCAGGTTCAAAACGTCAAGGTCGGAGTACATCACTTTTTCGCCGTTTAAACAGCGCTTTTTAATATTGTCATAATACTTGTACACAGCGGAATTGAGATCGCTGCAACGGCGCTGCGCCTCAAATAACCCTGGTACGCTATTAAGCTCCGCCATGTTCATACGCTTAATCGTCGCATGAAGAAAATCGATATATTCGTGATTTACTCGCCAGTACCACACCGGGGTAATGGCATTCATTAGCATTGCGAAATGGTCTTCGCCCTCCTCTTTGGACAGAGGCTTAGCTTGCTGGGCCAACGTTTCAGTTTCATCTACGGACGGCTTTTTATTGTTTTCGCGCATCAATAAAAGTACGCCGCCCGTTAACAGCAATAAAATGACAACAGAATAATAAATACTGTTCATATGCAGGCTCCATTTTTTTTGATTTTAAAAGTGCGCCATGATATTGTCAACGAACCTCACGCCCAAACTTCGCCTACCTTATTGATATTAAAGGATATTGGAAATGCTCCCCGAGAATCTTGTCCCGGCTCGATTTCACATTTCTGTTACGGAAACAGAACCGGGAGAAGCAGAAAAAGATACTAATTTAACTCAGGGAAAAAGAACGCTCTCTGATTATGCCAGCGATATATTAGCGAACGCCAATCGTACCGGGCAGTCGCGGAATATGTTGCTTGAAGAGCGCGATCGTCATATAAAAGACCGATTATATCGTGTGGTAAAAATCGAAACTTTTGCCCGCCTGCTGAACGATTTGCAAGCCGAAGGCGAGATTGATGCTCAGGCATTAAGCCAAATAATTTCCGAAAAGACCAAACAAATTAATGAAGCCGGAAATGAAATTTGGCTTAATCTCATTACCCGCGAAAAAGATACGCCTTTGTTTTATAAACTAGGGGATGAATGACGTGGAGAAAATAGATAATAACGACGTTTATTTGACTTTAGACAATCAACCCAGCGACGAATTTATCTTAAAGCAAAATATTGATGCGCTCATTCAAAGTAAGAATGCCACTATCCAGCGCATTGCCCATGAGCTCATCTCCATCCCCGCAGCCCTCGTGCGCCTGAAGTGGCAAAATCGCCGGGAAATCTATGCTTTTCAGGTGAAAGAAGAGATCTACGGTGCGACCATTAACGCGATCGTGCAGGAACGTCCTGACCTGCTGGAAAAAGTAATGGCCAGACTGGAAGCCAATTACCAGCATATTCTTGCCAGAGAGACAGCAACCCTGCGTATCAGCCGCAAACTTGCCGATGCAGAATACCGTACCGCAGTTGTGACTACCGTCGCGCCTGAGGAAAAAACCACGCCAGAAGACGCTGTAACGCCCCTCACCTCAGAGCCTGCGCAAGCGCAGAAATAACCTCATAATCCCCCCTGTTACTATCAATAATTATTCACCCTATTTGATTATTCACTGAATAATCCCCGCGTTTAATGATTTACGCATTCTTAAGTGCAAATTAGATATCCCTAAAATAATGCGTTATAGCGTTAGCTGAGCGGAATCCTGAAATGAAAAAGGCCGGCCCGCAGGCCAGCCTTAATAAGCAAACGCGAGGGTTACTTCGCGGCTGCGGTCTCTTCTCCGACCAGGCCAATTTTGAGATATCCCGCGCGATGCAGGGTATCCATCACCTTCATAATGGTTTCGTAGTCAACGGTCTTATCTGCGCGGAAGAAAACCGTCGTATCCTTCTTGCCTTCGGTGACAGCATTAAGCTGAGTAACCATCGTTTCGTCGGTCACCGGCTCGTTACCAATAAACATGGTGTTATCCGCTTTTACGGACAGGTAAATCGGTTTTTCCGGGCGCGGCTGCGGCTGGCTGGTAGAAGCAGGCAGATTAACTTTCACATCTACCGTCGCAAGCGGCGCGGCCACCATGAAGATAATCAGCAGAACCAGCATAACGTCGATAAACGGCGTTACGTTGATTTCGTGCATTTCGCCGTTATCGTCGAGGTTTTCGTTAAGACGCATTGCCATGGGGCATTAACCTACTCGTAGTTTCTGGGCGGCGTGGACAGGTTTTGCAGAGGCGCTGGCAGCCAGATCCAGGTCGCGGCTTTGCAGCAACAGAACCTGTGCGGCAACATCACCCAGCGTCGCTTTATAACCGCCGATCATGCGGGCGAAGATGTTATAGATAACCACCGCAGGAATCGCTGCCACCAGGCCGATCGCGGTCGCCAGCAGCGCTTCCGCGATACCCGGTGCGACCACAGCAAGGTTAGTGGTCTGCGTCTGGGCAATACCGATGAAGCTGTTCATGATACCCCATACGGTACCAAACAGCCCCACAAACGGGGAGATGGCGCCGATAGTCGCCAGGTAACCATTACCACGGCCCATATGACGGCCCGTAGCGGCAACGCGACGTTCCAGACGGAAGCCCGTACGCTCTTTAATCCCTTCGTTATCTTCGCTACCTGCGGACAACTCCAGCTCATTTTGGGCTTCGTTAAGTAACTGCGTACTTAGACTTCTGGCATGGAAAGAGGAGGCAATTTCACTGGCCTGATCCAGCGAACGGGCATCGGCCAATAATTGTTGTTCACGTTTAAGACGGCGTTTATGCGCAATCATCTCAGCACTTTTACTAAAGAAGATTGCCCAGGTGACCACTGATGCCAGTATCAACCCGATCATCACAATTTTTACTACGATGTCGGCATGTTGATACATACCCCAAACGGAAAGATCCGCCTGCATCAAATTATTACCCACTGTGTATCTCCACGACGCATATCACAAAATCTGAGCATAATAATATCAAAACATCGTCGAATTGATAGTAGTTCTCATTAGTATTTACATACTGCCGCAATATCCCCGCATTTTCCTTGCGCTCACGCAGTAAAAAAGTCTCATAGCTGAATATTCATAAAATTTTATGCTTTATCAGAACGGGTATCGATGCATCACCTGGCATTCATGGTAGTCTGGACATCCAGACGTATAAAAACAGGTTAAGCGAACATGACGGCGAAGCATATTGATACTGCTCTGGTTAACGCGGGGCGCAGCAAGAAATACACGCAGGGTTCGGTGAATAGCGTTATTCAGCGAGCTTCCTCTCTGGTTTTCGATACGGTCGAGGCGAAAAAGCAGGCCACGCGCAACCGCGCGAAGGGCGAGCTTTTTTATGGACGTCGCGGCACGCTGACCCATTTCTCGTTACAGGAAGCCATGTGCGAGCTGGAAGGTGGCGCTGGCTGTGCTCTTTTCCCCTGCGGCGCAGCCGCGGTAGCCAATACCATCCTGGCGTTTGTCGAACAGGGCGACCATATCCTGATGACCAATACGGCCTATGAACCCACACAGGATTTCAGCACCAAAATCCTCGCCAAACTGGGGGTAACCACCAGCTGGTTTGACCCAATGATCGGCGCAAGTATTGTGCGTCTGATACAGCCCAACACCAAAATCGTATTTCTCGAATCACCAGGCTCGATAACCATGGAAGTCCATGATGTGCCGGCAATCGTGCAGGCTGTCAGAAGCGTTGCGCCCGAGGCGATCATTATGATCGACAATACCTGGGCTGCGGGCATTCTCTTTAAGGCGCTTGAGTTCGATATCGATATTTCTATTCAGGCAGCCACCAAATACCTGATTGGTCACTCTGATGGCATGATTGGTACCGCGGTTTCCAATGCCCGCTGTTGGGATCAACTGCGCGAGAATGCCTATCTGATGGGGCAAATGGTCGATGCTGATACGGCGTATATGACCAGTCGCGGCCTGCGTACCCTGGGCGTACGTCTGCGTCAGCATCATGAAAGCAGCCTGAAAATCGCACAGTGGCTGGCTTCGCACCCGCAAGTCGCGCAAGTTAACCATCCGGCGCTGCCAGGTAGCAAAGGACATGAGTTCTGGAAGCGCGATTTTAACGGCAGCAGCGGTCTGTTTTCCTTCATTCTGAACAAGCGCCTTAACAATGAAGAGATGGCGGCCTATCTCGATAATTTCTCGCTGTTCAGCATGGCCTACTCCTGGGGCGGGTATGAATCATTAATTCTGGCAAATCAACCGGAACAGATCGCGGCTATCCGTCCTGACAGCGGCGTGGATTTTAGCGGCACTCTGATTCGTGTTCATATTGGTCTGGAAGATGTTGATGATTTAATTGAAGATTTGGCTGCAGGTTTTCAGCGCATCGTATAAATTGTTAACTGCTGGTTGAAAATTCTCATTACGCCAGCAGAATACTCTGTATTAATTGCGCCTGGGATCAAGGTGTTTCGGGCGATAAGCGGGTACAATAGCCTTCTCTAAGCGGTACCACAGGAAAGTCCATGGCTGTAATTCAAGACATTATCGCTGCGCTCTGGCACCACGACTTTGCAGCGCTGGCGAATCCACATATTGTTGGCGTCGTTTATTTAGTGATGTTTGCCACTCTCTTTTTAGAAAACGGATTGCTTCCAGCCTCGTTTTTGCCTGGGGACAGTTTGCTTTTATTGGCTGGCGCGCTGGTGGCGCGTGGTTGCATGGACTACCTGTCGACACTCGTAATCCTGACTTCTGCCGCCAGCCTGGGTTGCTGGTTGAGCTACCTGCAGGGGCGTTGGCTGGGGAATACCCGCGTGGTGAAGGGCTGGCTGGCGCAGTTGCCGGAGAAATATCATCAGCGGGCGACCTGCATGTTTGACCGACACGGTTTGCTGGCGCTGTTGGCTGGGCGCTTCCTGGCGTTCGTGCGCACCCTGCTGCCAACCATGGCCGGGATTTCAGGCTTATCCAGCCGCCGTTTCCAGCTTTTCAACTGGTTGAGCGGCCTGCTGTGGGTCGGCATGATCACCACGCTGGGCTACGCCATCAGCATGATCCCCTTTGTAAAACGCCACGAAGATCAGGTGATGACATTCCTGATGATTCTGCCGCTTTTCCTGCTGGTCGCCGGGCTGGTGGGCACCCTGGCCGTGGTGATTAAGAAAAAATACTGCAGCGCCTGATACTTTTCCTCTTTTCCTTCTCCCAAAAGGAGAAGGAAAATCAGCCCCCTTGCATCATACGAATACGCGCCGCATCTTCCCCCGGCGTGACGCCAAAATAGCGTTTAAACTCGCGGCTAAATTGCGACGGGCTTTCATAACCCACACGAATGGCCGCAGCGCTGGCCTTCATACCATCGTGGATCATCATCATCCGTGCTTTGTGCAGGCGGTAGCTTTTGAGGTATTGCAACGGCGAGGTGCTGGTCACCGATTTAAAGTTATGGTGAAACGCAGAGACGCTCATATTCGCCTCAGCAGCCAGTTCGTCGACGCTCAGGTTTTCTGTGTACTGGCTCTCAATGCGTTTAAGCACCCGGCTGATTAAGCTGAAATGGGTCTGGCGGCTGACCAACGCCAGTAATGCGCCGCCACGCGGCCCGATGAGCACGTGATAGAGCAGTTCACGAATGATCTGTTTACCCAGAATACGGGCGTCCAGCGGGCGCTCCATCACGTCGAGTAAACGTTCCGCCGCACACAGAATTTCCTCGGACAGGGTGGCAGAGTTGATACCGCTTGCCGCCATCGCGGGCTGGAAAGATTCATCTTCGCCGATATCCATCAACAGTTCCTGTAACTGCAGAATGTCGACGTTAAGGCGTAATCCCGCCAGCGGAACTTCTGGCGTTGCATAGGTTTCGCACTCAAACGGTAAAGGTACGGTAAGGAGTAAATATTCATTGGTATCGTAGCGAAACACACGCTCATTGATATAACCAATTTTATGGCCGGAGAAGAGAAAAACGATCCCCGGCTGATACATCACCGGGGTACGGGTTCCCGGCTCAGTGCCGTAAAGCAAACGGATATCCGGAAGCAGCGTGCTGAGATAATTTTCATTATTTTTCAGTGTTTTTACTTTTTGCGTTAATACCTGGCAAATCTCGTCACGGTTCATAATTCGCCGCTCCTTCACTGTTTTTTGACCGCTACAGTGTGCAATCTTTTGTGCGGTTTCTCCAGTAACCTGGAGAAACAGGCAAGACATCGGCAGAAATGTGCATTGAGAGGCAAGCCCGCCACGGCCACAATTAATGCCATCGGGCAGCATCCTGCCTGCTCTTCTATCACCCACCTAAAGGGAACGAGCAATGAACAACTTTAATCTCCATACCCCTACCCGCATCCTGTTTGGTAAAGGCGCGATTGCCGATTTGCGTGAACAAATTCCGGCAGACGCTCGCGTACTGATTACCTACGGTGGCGGTAGCGTGAAGAAAAACGGCGTGCTGGATCAGGTATATAGCGCGCTGGAAGGTCTGGATGTACGGGAATTCAGCGGCATCGAACCCAACCCGTCTTACGAAACCCTGATGAAAGCCGTCAAAATCGCCAAGGATGACAACATCACCTTCCTGCTGGCGGTCGGCGGCGGCTCTGTACTGGATGGTACCAAATTTATCGCCGCAGCGGCCCATTACGCCGATGGCGTGGACCCGTGGGAAATTCTGCAAACCTACGGCGGCAAAATCACCAGTGCGATCCCAATGGGCTCCGTGCTGACCCTGCCAGCCACCGGTTCCGAATCCAACAAAGGCGCAGTTATCTCCCGTAAAACCACCGGTGATAAACAAGCATTTATGTCTGAACACGTTCAGCCGATTTTTGCCGTGCTGGATCCGGTATACACCTACACCCTGCCGCCGCGTCAGGTGGCGAACGGCGTTGTCGATGCCTTTGTGCATACCGTTGAGCAATATGTCACTTACCCGGTGAACGGTAAAATTCAGGATCGCTTCGCCGAAGGTATTCTGCTGACGCTCATCGAAGAAGGCCCGAAAGCGCTGAAAGAACCGGAAAATTACGATATTCGCGCCAACGTCATGTGGGCGGCCACCCAGGCGCTGAACGGCCTGATTGGCGCGGGCGTGCCGCAAGACTGGGCGACCCATATGCTTGGCCATGAACTGACGGCAATGCACGGTCTTGACCATGCCCAAACGTTGGCGATAGTGCTCCCTGCTTTGTGGAATGAAAAACGCGACACCAAACGCGCCAAATTGCTGCAATACGCAGAACGCGTCTGGAATATCACCGAAGGTTCCGAAGACAGCCGTATTGATGCCGCTATCGAAGCAACCCGTGGTTTCTTTGAACAGATGGGTGTACCGACTCGCCTGTCCGGTTACGGTCTGGACGGTAGCTCCATCCCGGCGCTGCTGGCAAAACTGGAAGAACACGGCATGACAAAACTCGGCGAACATCAGGACATTACTCTTGATGTCAGCCGTCGCATTTACGAAGCGGCACGCTAAGCTTTTTACTCCGCTGCCTTTCGTTTTTGGACTTTTCGTCCAGACTTAATGCACACAACCTTACCGGGACATGTCCCGGTAAGCTCATACAGGAGGAATGCATGACACATCCAACCGTGATTAAGCTTTCGGACGGCAATCTGATGCCGCAGCTGGGTCTTGGCGTGTGGAAAGCGGGCAATGAGGAAGTGGTTTCCGCCATTCACAAAGCGCTGGAAGTCGGCTATCGCTCTATCGATACCGCTGCCGCGTATAAAAATGAAGACGGCGTTGGCACGGCATTAAAAAGTGCAGGCGTTGCGCGTGATGACCTGTTTATTACCACAAAACTGTGGAATGACGATCAGAAACGCCCACAGGAAGCATTGCAGGAAAGCCTCGACAAACTCCAGCTTGATTATGTTGATCTCTACCTGATGCACTGGCCGGTCCCGGCTATCGATCACTATGTCGAGGCCTGGAAAGGAATGATCAAACTCCAGGAACAGGGCCTGGTGAAGAGTATTGGGGTGTGTAATTTCCAGATTCATCATCTGCAGAAGCTGATTGATGAGACAAACGTGACCCCGGTTATTAACCAGATTGAGCTGCACCCTCTTTTGCAGCAGCGTCAGTTGCATGCCTGGAACGCCACGCACAAAATCCAGACCGAATCCTGGAGCCCGCTGGCACAGGGTGGCGAAGGGGTATTTGATCAGAAAATTATTCGCGAACTGGCGGATAAATACGGCAAAACCCCAGCACAGATTGTGATTCGCTGGCATCTGGACTGCGGCCTGATCGTGATCCCGAAATCCGTTACCCCGGCACGCATTGCCGAGAACTTTGACGTCTGGGATTTCCGTCTCGATAAAGACGAACTGGGCGAAATCGCCAGACTCGATCAGGGGAAACGTCTTGGCCCTGACCCGGATCAGTTCGGCGGCTAATTCTTTTTACTCCCCCCAGCCCGGCGCCCGCGTCGGGCTTTTTTTGCCATGAAATCAGAAACATCAGGAAACAATTTAACCACACTCTTCGTGTGTATTTGTTCACATTTGTAGCGCAGCATAATTTATGCTGCAACAACATAATTACTCACGTTGATTATTTTTCCTCGACGTTTTATTTACATCATGTATAGGGATGACTTTATGGCTGAAAAAAATACGTCAGGAGTCCGATGGCTCCCTTTAATTATTATTGTTGTTATCGCCACCGGTCTTTGGCAGGTGGCACCCCCGGAAGGACTCAGCGCCCAGGCCTGGCACTCTGCCATTGTCTTTGTCGCGACCATTGCCTCAATCGTCGCTAAGGTGCTGCCTATTGGCGCTGTCGGCATCATCGGCATCACCGTGTTCGCCATCACTTACGCCGCCGGTGATAAAACGGCCAATGGCGCTATCCTCACGGCACTGAGTGAGTTAAACAGTTCACTTATCTGGCTTATCGTCGTCGCCTTTATGATCGCCCGCGGTTTTATCAAAACCGGGCTTGGCCGACGCATCGCACTACAAATGATCCGCCTGCTCGGTAAGCGCACACTGGGGCTGGCTTACGGTCTGGCGTTTGCCGACCTGATCCTCTCCCCCGCCATGCCAAGCAATACTGCGCGTTGCGGTGGCGTCATCTATCCTATTGCGGACTCACTGGCTCGCAGTTTTGACTCCCGTCCGGAAGATGAATCACGTAGCAAAATCGGTACCTTTCTCATTACCTGTATCGGCAACGTTAACGATGTCACCGCCGCGCTGTTTATGACCGGGTATACCGGCAACCTGCTGGCAGTGAAACTGGCGGCAAACGCTGGGGTGACGCTGACCTGGGGCGGCTGGTTCATCGCCGCGCTGGCCCCTTGCCTGGTCTCCTTGCTGATTGTGCCGGTACTGGTTTACTGGATAACGCGTCCCGAAATCAAACACACCCCGGATGCGCCCGTCCTGGCGCAGCGTGAGCTGGCATTGATGGGGAAAATGAGCCGGGGCGAATGGCTGATGCTCGGCACCGTCTTGCTTCTGCTGATACTGTGGATCTTCGGCGATGCGCTGGGGGTGGATCCGACCACGGCATCCTTCGTCGGCCTGTCGGTGCTGTTACTTTCCGGAGTGCTGAGCTGGGAAGATGTAAAAAGCGAGAAAGGAGCCTGGGATACACTAATCTGGTTTGCGGCGCTGTTGATGATGGCAAACCAGCTGAAAAAACTGGGCTTCACCACCTGGTTTGGCGGCGTGATTGGTGAAAGTATCGGTAACGCGATGGGCGGTACCAGTTGGGTGATAGTGCTGTTGCTGTTGAACGCGGCCTACTTCTACACCCACTACTTTTTCGCCAGCGGTAATGCGCAAATCGCCGCGCTGTATGCCGTCTTCCTCGGCGTAGGTATTCATCTGAATATTCCCGCCGCGCCGATGGCGCTGATGCTGGCGTTTACCAGTAGCCTCTATTGTTCACTGACGCAGTACACCCACGCACGCGGCCCCATTCTGTTTGGCGCCGGTTACGTGCCAACCGGTATCTGGTGGCGAACAGGGTTTTTAATCAGCCTGTTCAACCAGGCTGTATTTATGGTCATCGGCCTTGCCTGGTGGAAAATGCTGGGGCTGTACTGATTAGCCCTTTACGCCCGGCTTCACGGCCGGGCTGATTTGCGTAGTCTCACTCTGCCGCGCGGGATGCTTGCATATTTTTATACGGTACACGCTGGCAGATTTCCGGCGTTGTGCCCTCTTTTTCTGTCGGCAGTTGCGCCTGAGGTAACGTACACAACACGCCCACTTCCGACGGCCCCGAACCGTAAGGCCCACTCAGCCCATACGAGAGCAAAACATCGTATTGCTGACCCTGCGCGCTGATAAGCAACCGGGAAAGGTTAATCTTATCGATTGGCCCAATGGGTAAAAAGAACGACCATTCGTGCTCGCCTGCAAAAGCGAAGAAACCGTTGCTATCGGTCACGGTGCTGGCGCCGGGACGATGACTTTTCAGCGTAATAGTGGCCGCAGGTATGGGTTTTCCTGTGCTATTCAACAGGCGCCCTTCCAGGGCGGGTTGAGACTGGGTGTAAGCAACGCACCCGCTTTGTAATAGCGCTAAAAGCGCGAAACCTGGCCAGAATCGTGTTGCCATCACTCGCTCCTTGAATTCAGATGAACATCTCTTCGTATATGAAGACTTACGCCTGCGCAAAGGCAATGCTACTCTGGGTTGAGTGCCCCACAAGAAGAATCGACTATGCGAAAACTATTGGTATTGCTTTTTATTTGCAGCTTTCCCGCGTTTGCTGAGTCACCTCAGCGTAGCGTGGAATTGCTCTATCAGCACTATAAGGATAATCAAGCCGGCGTTATTTTTGATGCTTCCGGTAAAGATCAGGTGATTTCCAGTCGGCTCATGAAAGAAGTCGCCGAAGATCAGCGGCTGACGGCTGAGGGGGATGTGGGCTATCTGAATTACGATCCTATCTGCAATTGCCAGGATTATGACAATCTGGTGCTGGAACAGGTCGATATCGTGCCCCATGATGGCCAGCACGTTGACGCCGTGGTCCGCTTCCGCCCATTCAGCGACGGGCCGGAGACCGTGACACAGACGCTCTCGCTGGTGGATGAAAATGGACGCTGGCTCATTGACGACATCGTCAATGAAACCCAGAGCTTATATCAGGGGATTAAAGAGTATAACCGCGAGCGGCAGCAGGAAGCGTTAAGCGATAAAGCGGCGGAGAAAAGTGCCGCCAGTTCACCCTCATCCCAGCCCTCTCCCTGAGGGAGAGGGAGAAAAGCCAGAGACCTCTCCCAATCGGAAATGGCGGAATGCTGGCACCTCTCCCACATGCAACACATGTTCCCTCTCCCTGTGGGAGAGGGAGAAAAGCCAGAGACCTCTCCCAATCGGAAATGGCGGAATGCTGGCACCTCTCCCACATGCAGCACATGTTCCCTCTCCCTGTGGGAGAGGGTTAGGGTGAGGGCATCAGACCGCAGTTAACCCGCCTTACGCTTTACCGCTTTTTTCGCGTTATCGTTTTTCATTACGCTGCTTTTCACCGCACCACTCTTCACCGTTTCACTTTTCACCGCACCCTTTCTCACAGCGCCGCGCGTTGCGGTTTCGCTGCGTGGGGAGCCATTCTGACGCTGATGAGCAATCGGCGTGTGCTTAGTCAGCGCCGGGCGGGTATTACGATTCTGGCGGCGCGCTTCACGCATTTCATCCAGCGTCGGAGCGGGGACCAGGCAATCGCGACGTGAACCAATCAGGTGCTTTTTACCCATCTCTTCCAGCGCCTGGCGGATCATCGGCCAGTTCGCCGGATCGTGATAGCGCAGCAGCGCTTTATGCAGACGACGCTGTTTATCGCCCTTCGGCACCACCACATCTTCACTCTTATAGCCAATCTTACCGAGCGGGTTTTTCCCCGTGTAATACATGGTCGTCGAGTTGGCGAGCGGAGACGGATAGAAATTCTGCACCTGGTCGAGGCGGAAACGGTGCCGTTTGAGCCACAGCGCCAGGTTAACCATATCTTCATCACGCGTACCCGGGTGCGCAGAGATAAAGTACGGGATCAAATACTGCTCTTTACCGGCCTGTTTAGAGAAGGTATCAAACAGCTCTTTGAAACGGTCATAGCTGCCCATGCCCGGCTTCATCATCTTCGACAGCGGCCCTTCTTCGGTATGTTCCGGCGCAATCTTCAGATAGCCACCCACGTGGTGAGTTGCCAGCTCTTTGATATAACGCGGATCTTCTACAGCGATGTCGTAACGTACCCCGGATGCGATCAGGATTTTTTTGATGCCTTTCAGATCGCGCGCACGGCGGTATAAATTGATCGTCGGCTCATGGTTGGTATCCATGTGCTGGCAGATATCCGGATAAACACACGACAAACGACGGCAGGTTTGTTCCGCGCGCGGCGACTTACAGCGCAGCATGTACATGTTGGCCGTCGGGCCACCCAGATCGGAAATAACGCCGGTAAAGCCCGGAACTGTGTCGCGAATTGCTTCGATCTCATTAATGATCGAATCTTCCGAACGGCTCTGAATAATGCGTCCTTCATGTTCAGTGATTGAACAGAAGGAGCAACCACCAAAGCAGCCACGCATGATATTGATTGAGAAACGGATCATTTCGTACGCCGGAATACGGCTGTTACCGTAGGCCGGATGTGGAACGCGCTTGTACGGCAGGGCAAAAACACTGTCCATCTCTTCGGTAGAAAGTGGGATGGCTGGCGGGTTAATCCAGATGTAGCGATCGCCATGTTTTTGCATCAGTGCGCGAGCACAGCCGGGGTTGGTTTCATGATGCAAAATACGCGAAGCATGGGCATACAGTACTTTGTCGCTTTTGACCTTCTCAAAGGAGGGCAGCAGCACGTAGGTTTTTTCCCACGGTTTCGGACGCGGCGGTTGAACAACAACCGCTTTCGCTTCGGCTTTCTTCGGTTCGACAGGTTTATTATCCGCGCACGGTAAATCTTCACCATACGGATGCGGAATGGGGTCGATTTTACCCGGCATATCAATAATACGTGAATCCACGCCGCTCCAGCCTGGCAGCGCTTCTTTCACCATGATCGCGGTATTACGGACATCGCGAATCTCTGAGATGGGCTCGCCCTGTGCCAGGCGATGCGCCACTTCCACCAGCGGACGCTCGCCGTTACCGAACATCAGCATGTCGGCTTTGGAATCCACCAGCACTGAACGACGCACGGTATCGGACCAGTAATCGTAATGGGCGGTACGGCGCAGGCTCGCTTCAATGCCACCGAGAATAACCGGCACCTCTTTCCAGGCTTCTTTGCAGCGCTGGGTATACGCGAGCGTCGCACGATCCGGACGTTTACCCGCCACGTTATCCGGGGTGTAAGCATCATCATGGCGCAGTTTACGATCCGCCGTATAACGGTTGATCATCGAGTCCATGTTACCTGCGGTCACGCCGAAGAACAGGTTGGGTTTCCCCAGACGCATAAAGTCGTCTTTGCTGTTCCAGTCCGGCTGGGCAATGATGCCAACACGGAAACCCTGGGCTTCGAGCATACGCCCACAGATCGCCATACCGAAGCTCGGGTGATCGACATACGCATCGCCGGTGACCAGAATGATGTCGCAGCTATCCCAGCCAAGTTGATCCATTTCATCGCGGGACATAGGTAAAAACGGAGCCGGACCAAAGCAGGCCGCCCAATACTGGGGCCATGAAAAAAGGTCACGATCCGGCTGGATCAGGGATATTGCGCTCATCTTGCTTCCAAAAAAAAGTGGCAAAAAAATAAACAAAGGGCGTGGATTATACGCTGGATCAATACATGAAATGAAGGAATATGTGTGGGGCTTTCCCCCTCGCCCCGGCGGCGCTTCGCTTACCTGGGCTACGGTATGGTTTTCTCCCTTTCCCCTGTGGAGAGAGGGGGATTATGCCGTCGGATTCACCAGCAACTGACCAATCGACCCGCGATCCGCCATCTCCAGCGTCTGACTGCCGTACTGGAACGGGAAATGTGGCCATGACGGTTGCCCGTAATAGACCAGCAGTTCCACCTGACCATCAACCCACACGGTATCTTTCCAGCCACGGTCTTCCGGGAACGGCATCGCGCCATTAACGTTACGCACCTGGAACTGTACGCCTTCCATATGGAACGATTGCGGCATGTCAGCACGCACTGTCCAGCGCTCCCATGAGCCCTGCTGGGCGGTAATGTCGATACGCTGCGGATCCCATAATTGCCCATTGATCCCCGGATCGCTTCCCAACGTAATATCGCGGCTACGCACTGGTGTGCCGGTCATGATGTCCGATGGCAACAGCCGCATCGGCAACGTATCAGTAACCAGCGGCAACAGTCCGGTAGGACGCAGCGTCAGCACGAGGGTGGAAATCAAAATACTGGAGGGCTCAAAAAAGCCCCGCAGACGATCCATGATGCCAGCGGCTTCACCGCAGGTAACCGAAACCTCATCACCATTGGTCATATCAATCAGGACTTCGCGCCGCTCACCCGGCGCCAGCGCCAGTTGCTTGATCGACACCGGAACCGGCAAAAAGCCCTGATCGCCGGAGATCACGTGCAGAGGACGTCCGTCGCTCATCTGCAACTGATAACGACGTGAATTGGAGGCATTCAGCAGACGTAAACGTACCCAGCCGCGCGACACTTCGACAAACGGACTTTGCGCGCCGTTGACCATCAGGGTATCGCCCACGAAGCCGCCGCTGCCTGGCTCGCTGTATTCCGGCGTACCAAAATTATCCAGCCGTTTATCCTGGATAATGATCGGAAAATCATCCACACCGTAATGGTTCGGGATAGGCAGAGATTTACTGACGTCATCTTCCACCAGCCACATTCCGGCGAGGCCATTGTAAACCTGCTGTGCGGTACGGTTTGGCGTGTTGGCGTGATACCAGAGCGTGGCGGCACTTTGCCGAATCGGCAACACAGGCGCCCAGTCGTTATTCGCGGTCATCATCCGCGCGGCGCCGCCAATTAATGGCCCGGGCACCTGCAGCCCGCTCACCGTCATGGAGACATTTTCCGCCAGGCGGTTACTGTAAATCATTTTGACGTCATCGCCGCTCCAGACCCGAATCGTCGGCCCAAGATAACGCCCGTTTACTCCCCAGACCTGAGCGCGCGTTCCGGTGGCAAATGACCAGTGCGCACGCTGGAGTGTCAGGAAAAGGGGCTGCCCGCGACGGGATTCAATTAACGGAGGTATCGGTAGCGGCGGTTGCTGCCCGGCGGCGTTCGCCCTCAGCGGTATCGCGCCTGCACAGAATGCAGCTCCGGATACCTGGATAAATTGACGCCGACTGAGTGACATAGTTGCTCCGTGTAAAAACTGAATAAACCGCGCGGGAAATCATTTCCCGGCATCAATATAGCAAAAGGATTAGACCCGTCCCGTGGCCTCGCGCTCAGCCACTTCTTTGTCCAGCTCATCGATTTTCGTTTTCATCAGCTCATGGCAACGCGCGGCCAGTTCACGAATCTGATCTTTACCGTAACCGGTGGTATCAATTGGCGGCAGCATTTCCACAATTACCAGCCCGTTTTTCAGGCGGTTAAGATTGATTTTATTCGACGTACCAGACACACAAACCGGGATGATCGGCACACCTGCGGCGATAGCCGCGTGGAACGCGCCCGTTTTAAATGGGAGTAAACCACGCCCACGGCTTCGGGTCCCTTCCGGGAACATCCAGACAGAAATATTGCGTTTCTGAATATGCTTCACCACCTGGGCGATGGTACCGTGCGCTTTTGCCCGGTTATTACGATCAATCAGCAGATTACCCGTTAACCAGTAAAGCAAACCAAAAAACGGCACCCACAGCAGGCTCTTTTTGCCGACGGTGACGGTAGGGGGTTGCACGATGTTAGACGCGGTGACCATATCGTAGTTGTTCTGGTGATTCGCGATATAGATAGCCTTGCCATGCTGCTGGTAACCCTGCGGGAAACGCTTTTCAACCTTTAAGCCGAATACCGGCGCCAGTCGGCCGAACATATGCCCGAAGGTAGCAACATGCTTCGGATTACGCGGGCTGAACAGGCAGTAAAGAGAACCAAAGACACACACCAGAATGGAATAAATAACAACGATAATGAAGCGAACAATAAATAGCATAGCTACCTCGAAAACCCATCCCTATGTGCATAAACACTAGCCTGCAACACTCAGGCCGGGTTAGATGCGGGGGCGTAAAAACGTATTGTTAATCGCAACTCTGGAATAAACAACGCTTTTACGGGAAAAATTCGTCATTCCCCCACGGATGAGCGGGGGATGAATGCAGAACGGTTACTCTTCGCTGTTTCCGGCGCTGGGGCGGGACGGCGAATCAATCTCCACGCGGTCGATACGCTGTAACCCGCGCATCAGTGTCCCACGACGACCACGTTCCCCCTGCACTTTCTGCAGTTCTTCCGGGCGCAGTTTGATTTTACGTTTACCCACATGAATCGTCAGCGTGCTCTGCGGCGGCAGCAGATAGAGATGCGCCAGGCCATCTTCGCCTTTTGCGGCTTCTGCCGATGGAATGCCGATGATCTTATTGCCTTTGCCTTTTGACAACTGCGGCAGATCGCCCACCGGGAACATCAGCATGCGCCCTGCCGTGGTGATCGCCAGCAGCATATCCGCGTCGTTTTCAATTTCCAGCGGCGGCATCACACGGGCGTTATCCGGCAGACTGATCAGCGTTTTACCCGCACGGTTGCGCGCCACCAGATCGTTGAACGTGCAGACAAAACCATAGCCAGCATCGCTCGCCATCAGCAGTTTCTGGTCTTCGTTAGTCATGACCATGTGCTCAACAACGGCGCCCGGCGGCAGGGTCAATTTACCAGTTAACGGCTCCCCTTGCCCGCGCGCGGAAGGCAGCGTAATGGGGTCAATGGCGTAGCTGCGCCCGGTCGAGTCGATGAAGACCACCGGCTGATTGCTCTTGCCTTTCGCCGACGCCTTCCAGCTGTCGCCCGCTTTATAACTTAAGCCCTGCGCATCAATGTCATGGCCTTTCGCGCTACGCACCCAACCCATTTGCGACAGCACGATAGTCACCGGCTCAGACGGCTGCATATCGTGTTCGTTCATCGCCTTCGCTTCTTCACGCTCATGCAGCGGTGAACGGCGGTCGTCGCCAAAAGCATCAGAATCCGCCTGCAGCTCTTTCTTGAGCAGATTGTTCATCTTGCGCTCAGAGGCAAGGATAGCCTGCAGTTGATCGCGCTCTTTTGCCAGCTCGTCCTGCTCACCGCGAATTTTCATCTCTTCGAGTTTGGCGAGGTGGCGCAATTTCAGTTCGAGGATGGCTTCGGCCTGGGTCTCGCTGATGCCAAACCGCGACATCAGAACCGGCTTCGGCTCATCTTCGGTGCGAATAATATGAATCACTTCGTCAATATTGAGGAAGGCCACCAGCAGACCTTCAAGGATATGCAGGCGCTTGAGCACTTTCTCCAGACGGTAATTCAGGCGGCGACGTACCGTATCGCGACGGAATGTCAGCCATTCGGTGAGAATTTCCAGCAGGTTTTTCACCGCCGGGCGACCATCCAGACCGATCATGTTCAGGTTAATGCGGTAGCTTTTTTCCAGATCGGTGGTGGCAAACAGGTGATTCATCACCTGCTCCATATCCACGCGGTTGGAGCGCGGCACAATCACCAGACGGGTCGGGTTTTCGTGGTCGGACTCATCGCGCAGGTCATCCACCATTGGCAGCTTTTTGTTGCGCATCTGGGCGGCAATTTGTTCGAGTACGCGCGCACCGGAAACCTGGTGCGGCAGCGCAGTAATCACCACGGCGCCGTCTTCTTTTTTCCACACCGCACGCATCCGCACGGAACCACGCCCGTTCTCGTAAATTTTACGGATCTCAGTTCGCGACGTGATGATTTCCGCTTCGGTCGGATAATCCGGCCCCTGGACGATATCCAGCAACTGGTCAAGGGTGGTTTTCGGTTGTTCAATCAGGGCTATAGCCGCTTTTGCCACTTCGCGCAGGTTATGCGGTGGAATATCGGTCGCCATCCCTACCGCAATGCCGGTGGTGCCGTTGAGCAGAATGTTTGGCAGGCGCGCAGGGAGCATCTTCGGCTCCTGCAACGTGCCGTCAAAGTTCGGTACCCAATCCGCCGTACCCTGCCCCAGTTCCCCCAGCAGCACTTCTGCGTATTTAGACAAACGGGATTCGGTATAACGCATTGCGGCGAAGGATTTCGGATCGTCCGGCGCGCCCCAGTTCCCCTGCCCGTCAACCAGCGGATAACGGTAAGAGAACGGCTGTGCCATTAAAACCATGGCTTCGTAACAGGCGCTGTCGCCATGCGGGTGATATTTACCCAATACGTCGCCCACGGTACGGGCGGATTTTTTGAATTTGGCGCTGGCACTCAGCCCCAATTCAGACATAGCGTAAACAATGCGACGCTGAACAGGTTTCAGGCCATCACCGATAAACGGCAACGCACGGTCCATGATGACGTACATGGAATAGTTCAGATACGCGTTTTCCGTAAATTCATGTAGCGCAAGGCGCTCTGCCATATCGCTCATTAAGTGTGATTCCTCAACGTGTGCGTCCGCCTTTTCGGCGGCAATATTGCCGCAGATACTACCCTATCTGTGACGTTAAGGCATAGTGATGCGCATACAAAACCGATCGCGCCGGGAGACTTTCGTCTGGTCAGGGATCATTTAGCCATTTATCAACATGGCAGCGGCCGCCGAAGGCTGGCGACCGCGTTATGCTTACGCGAGGGGAAGGTAAATATCGGTCTTGAGTTCGTGCTCAGGCACCTGATGCACAAAATTCAGATAGTGGAAAAAAACCGGGAAGTCGCGCACGGTTTCGCCACTCTCCGGCAGCCAGTGCCGATAGAGGTGATACACGCTCTCGCCTATGGAATCGAGAGAGCCATGGTGACGAATGACCGCGCAGCGCCCGCCGGGGATCTCACCATTTTCCACGCCAAATGTATTCGCCGGGACGGCCTGCTCCACGGCCGCGCAAATATCAAAGCGGAACGCGTCTGCAGGCACTGAGGCGGGATCGTCCCACGCAATACCGTAGGTCGGATAACGCTCAACCGGCGAAAGTCCGCTGCTTCGACGCCACTCAATAAATGTCGCCGCGCTGGCATTCACCCGTGCCGGGTCGCCGCGGTGTTTAAGTATTGCCACCGGCGTGGTTGGGAATACGACTATGTTGATCTCTTTCATCGTTCGCTCCTGTAAAACGTTTTTCGGTACGCGTTGGTGCCAGCTCACCCAGTCCGGCTCAAGACGGAACTGACGGGGGCTGGCGCCTAACGCCGTTTTGAAGGCGCGACTGAACGACTCCGGATTTTGAAAACCGGCATCCAGGGCAATATCGATAATTTTATCGTGCGGATTAAACGCCAGCCGCCATGAGGCGTGACGCAGCCGCAGCCACTGAATATAGCGATAAAGCGGTAACCCGCTCCAGGCCGTAAACATCCGGTGAAAGTGGAAAGGCGAGCAGTGCGCAATCGCACTCAACGCCTCCAGTGATAAGGGCTCATCCAGATGACGTTCAATATAGTGACAAACCATTCTGAAACGTGCTGAATAATCCGCCTTACGCGTGTCGTTCATCGCATCCTCCTGAGGCTCTACTTTGGCGATTCGACAGACGTTAATCCTGACCGATCTTGCGTAATACGCACAGTCATTTCCGTACGCCACCTGAAAAGGATTATTGCTTTAAACGCAAAAGTCTTTGCACGCTTTGCCAATTTTGTCATCGACGCAGGCGGGATAAAATGACCGGCATTAACGTTTTACTAAGGACAAAAAATGAGCAACATCTTGATCATCAACGGCGCGAAAAAATTCGCCCACTCCAAAGGTCAACTCAATGACACCCTTACCTCCGTCGCGGAAAGTTTCCTGCGCGATAACGGGCACGCTGTAAAAAGCGTACGTACCGACGGAGATTATGATGTTAAAGAAGAAGTGCAGAATTTTCTCTGGGCCGATGTGGTTATCTGGCAGATGCCCGGCTGGTGGATGGGCGCACCCTGGACTGTGAAAAAATACATGGACGATGTATTTACCGAAGGCCACGGCTCGCTGTACGCCAGTGACGGCCGTACCCGTTCTGACGGCGCGAAAAAGTACGGTTCCGGTGGTCTGATTCAGGGTAAAAAATATATGCTTTCTCTGACCTGGAACGCCCCGCTTGACGCATTTACCGATGAAGAGCAGTTCTTCCATGGCGTCGGCGTTGACGGTGTTTATCTGCCGTTCCATAAAGCGAATCAGTTCCTCGGGATGGAAGCCCTGCCGAGTTTTATCGCGAATGACGTGATCAAAATGCCAGATGTGCCGCGTTATATTGAGGAATATCGCAAGCATCTTGCGGAGATTTTTGCTTAACTGTGAGACTGGACTTAGAAGGAGTTAACCATGTTGACAGTGATTGCTGAAATTCGTACCCGTCCTGGCCAGCACCATCGCCAGGCGGTCCTTGATCAATTCGCAAAAATTATCCCGACCGTGTTGCAGGAAGAGGGTTGCCATGGCTATGCGCCGTGGGTTGACCATGCCGCAGGCGTCAGTTTCCAGACAACCGCACCGGACTCCATCATCATGGTGGAAAACTGGGAAAGCGTGGCGCACTTAGAAGCACATCTGCAAACGCCCCATATGAAAGCCTGGAGCGAAGCCGTGAAAGGCGATGTTCTGGAAACGCATATCCGCATTCTGGAGCAAGGGGTTTAATCCCCTCGTAGAACCCCGGATGCGGCAACGCCTCACCCGGGTATCTCAAATAGCCCGGATAAGGCGAAGCCGCATCCGGGACAAAACCCCACTCACTACCAGTACAGCTTCCAGCTCTCGCTAAAGCGCATTAACGCCTCAACGTAGAAATAATCCCCCCAGCTACAGCACTCATCCACCCCTTTATCACTGGAAAGATGGTACACCGAATGCTTAAGCAGCCCGTTGGTTGGCTCGTTTTTACCGGCCAGATAGTGCTTGCCCAGTGACGACATAATACGCATCGCCCACTGCTGATAACGTTCGCGATCCGGGTCGGTTACCGGTAGGTGTTTGACCAGCTCCAGCAGGCCGCAGACCGCAATCGCCGCAGAAGAGGAGTCGCGCAGCGCGTCGGTCCCCACCAGCGCCAGATCCCAGTGACACACTGCATCTTCCGGCAGACGATTCAAAAAGTAGTTCGCCAGCCGTTTTGACAGAGCCACCATCTCTTTATCGCCGGTATAAATGAAGCTCAGCAGGAAACCGTAAATCCCCCAGGCCTGCCCGCGCGACCAGCAGGAGTCATCGGCGTAGCCTTGCTGAGTGTTACCGTAGCGCGGCTCGCCGGTCTGCACATCCATATAGTAGGTATGAAAGGTCGAGGCATCTTCGCGGATAAGATAAGTCGCCGCCTGTCGGACATGGGCCTGCGCCGCCTGCGCAAAACGCGGGTCACCGGTTTGCTCGCTCGCCCAGTACAGCAGCGGCAAGTTCATATTGCAGTCGATGATCATCCGCCCGGCCTGCTGCGGGTCTTTAAGATCGCCCCATGCCTGAATGATCTGTGCCTTTGCGTGAAAACGCTCAAGCAGCGCCTCGGCGGCCTGCAGAGCAAACCCGCGTGCATCGCGGTTACCCGTTAAACGCCAGGCGGCAACGCAAGAAAGCGTATAAAGAAAGCCGAGGTCGTGCGTGTTAGTGTCGCTGCGCCCCGCAATGCGCAGGCCAAAAGAGCGCACATTTTTTTCCGCCATGGCGCGAAACGCCGCGTCACCGCTCATCTCCCACGCCAGCCACAGTTGCCCGGTCCAGAAACTGGTGGTCCACTCAACGTTATCGGTCAGCGGGTAATAGCCTTTCTCGCAGGTCTCTGCGGGAAACTTCTCACCGAATTCCGTTAAATGACGGCGAATCAGCTCAAGGGTGTGTTGACGTGCGCTGTCCAGCTCATCAGAAAACGCCTGCCGAGTAAACGGTGCGCCTGGACATTCACGTAACGGCTCCTCAACGATTTTACTTAACATATTTCGGTTCCTTATTTTACTGGCAGTTATGCCCGGGAATTAACGTGAAAGGTTATTTCCAGCAATATCTAAAGGAGAATGCTGTCGCCATTTGCTTTGGCAGGCGGAAAGCGTTATTGCAGAGATGGCGGTAAAGGCCAGCGCAATTGATCCCATAATGATGTAGGTATTTTCAAAACCAATGCGATCATACAATAATCCCGCCGGTGAAGAGACCACCACATTGCCGACATACAACATGGCTTGGTAGCCTAACAAATACATAGTGGCATTAACGCGCTTATCGAAGTGCTCAGCGATGTATTTAAATACCGACACCAGGAGCAAACAGATTTCCAGTCCATACAGCGGTTTTAATACGGAAATCAGCAAATGCGATTCACACAGGCCGGAAATAATCAGGCGGGCACCGACAAAGGCGCCGACCAGTAATAAGCCACGCTTAGCACCGATAAAGTTCACAAACAGCGGGATGACCATATACATCACAAATTCCATGCCCGACTGTACCGTGCCCAGATAGCCGAACACGGCGTTGCCCTGGTGGATATCCGCGAAAAAGGTAACGAAATAACGGGAGAACTGCTGTTCGGCGATAAACATCATCCATGCCACACCCGCGACATACAGGCAGAAAGCCCAGAACTTCCGGTTACGCAGCAGGGCATACACGTCCGCCGGAGCGATCTTCTCTTTTGCCAGCACCTCACTGGCGTGAGCCGCCTGGGTGTTCACTTTCAGGCTCAGCAGTACGCAGAGCATGATGACGGAGGCCATGCTCCCCATAATGAAGTTCCACGCCGGGGAGATGTTAAACAGCAGCCCGGAGAAAGAAGACGCTACCGCCCAACCGAGCGAACCCCACATGCGGATCTGCCCGAACTCCATACCGTTTAATCGGCTATAGCGGTCGCTGTACGATTCACAGGCGGCCACCCCGGCATACCAGGCAAAACTTAAATAAATCGCACCAACAATAATCCCCAACATAGTGTTGGAAATTAATAGCGGCTGATAGACATAGATAAAGAACGGCGCCATTAATGCCGACATCAGCACAACAAAATAGAGCAGATATTTACTCATGCCTATTTTATCCAGAATGTAGCCATATATCGGTTTGAGAATAACGGAAAACACACCGTTAACGGCAAACACGGTACCGATAACCGTACCACTCAGGTTGGCTTTTTGTCCCAGCCAGATAGCGAGCAAACCAATACTTGCCGACCAGGTAAAGAAATAGAGAAAGATAAAACTACTGATTTTATAATATTCAGTACGGGTATTTATGGTTAACTTTTCCATACTATCCTCGACAAAACAGGTAGAGTTCAGAGGTGCTGAATGAAATTTAAAAGACTGTTTGTAGGTAATAGCACTCACTAAAATACAATGGTGATGCTTTTATTCCAGCGAGCGGGAGTCACCACCAGCTGGTTATTTTCACGTTGAAACACGGGTAATTCAGGCGTTAACGGGCTGTCCGTTGGCATTGCCTGCACCGCACACGCCAGCCAGTGCGTTCCCGGTAAAAGCTCGCCTTTAAGCTGCGGGATAGCCGCGCACTGGGCAAACATGATGCTGCTATTGGGCGGTGTTACCAGGCAGTCCGGCTCGCGCGCCAGATCAGGCGATAAGTCATAAATCATGCTGGTCCCGTTTTCCGCCTCCACCCGACAGCCCGCTTTCCCTTCATGCGGAGCAAACTGGTATGGCGCTTTGATTACCGCAAAGCCCCCTTCCACACTCTGCAACGTGCGAGCCGTGTCAATACGGTGCACGCGGACATGCCAGTCATCGCAGGGAATCAGCCAGGTTGAGACATGTACGTCATGCCAGGCAGACCAACGCGAGAAAATGTGGTCGACATGGACGCTCACCTCTTCGCACTCACGGCGGCCGCGGAAATAGTTATCGCCTTCGCTCAGTAGCAGCATAGAGTCGCTGGCAGCATGCTTGATGCCGTAGCGCCCGCGTTCGATGGTAAAACCAAAGGCGCTGGAGTACGCAAATTTGGTGTATTTGGCCTCGGTATTGACGTAATTGTTCAGCTCCAATTGTCCGGATGTCAGCATATAGACGTGCCGGGATGCCGCGCTGTGCACCAGGATTTGCTGGGCATGAGGAACGACACGTTGCGCGGCAAGCTCCGGTAACGGCAGCTCCTCTGCCTGCCAGAAGGCGTGGCTTTCCGGCAGCGCCAGAACCAAAAACACTTTCAGCGCCCAGTAAGGCGAACCCGGCGAGTTGTAGTCTTCGCACATCGCCAGATTGGGGTAGGCAAACCCCAGTGTCAGAATGCCGTCGCGATCGAAAATAGGCTGGCGTAACCACCAGCGCAGATGGCGGAGGATCAGCCCCTTTACCACGCCCGGCGAGAACGTATTCAGCCCCGCGAATGCCACCGCACTCCAGAAGGCCACCATCGCAAAACGGTACGTCAGGCTACGGCCAAACGGCACGGATTCGCCGCCCGACGCGGACATATAGATAAAGTCGCGGGCAAATAACGCCGCCCTTTCACGCAGACAGGCGGCGCGCCCTGGGTCATCTTCGCCATTGAGCGTGGCATAAATCAGCCCATAGAAATGAAAGGCCATCGAGATGTAGTAATCTTTGGGCCTACCCGGCCCGTCCGAGTACCAGCCATCGCCCAGATAGTAGGCTTCCATCAGGTTAAAGCGCCGCTCGATGGCTTCACGATCCCACGGCAACCCCGCACGCTTGAAGCCCAGTTGCACCAGGATGGCGAAGTAATTCCAGTTGCTGTCCGGCATCTGCGCGTCGCTGATTTGATTAAGCCAGCGATGCAGATTGTCCCGCTCCCGTGCAGAGAAGCTGGCCAGGCATGTGTCCTGCAACAGCGCGAGCCCAAGTCCCCAGGCCGCCATCTCGACCAGACGCTGATCGTAAGGTCCTGTGTCGCCCCAGTAGCCGCTGCTTTGCGGGTCGGTGCCGAGCTTCAACGCTGTGATGTATTTTTCACTCAGCGGCAGTGCTTCTCCGCCTGCCAACAGAGGGAAAATCCCCCACATCGCCCGGGATAATCCCTCCATTTCAGCAATGTCTGCGCCGTAATGCGCACAGGTTTCGCCCAGCGAAAATCCCGAACGCCCCGCCGGAAACTGCTTATCCAGCGCGCTCAGCATCGTCTTAAGCGCTGCTGACACATCGCTACGTGAAGACAATGGAATTGATTTTTTTCCTTCAGCCATCTGCATCGGTTCACCCTCCGGTAAGTGGCTAAAGAATAGTGAATCGATAGAGTAGTGAAATGTTACCTCAGTCACAGTGGAGAATTTTCACCGAACCAGTAGTTGAGAAAATTTAAAATGGTGGTTTATAACAGCAGGTAATGAGACCAAAATTGAGAATGGTTGCACTATGGCTGAACCCTGGCACGCGGAACGTCTGGAGCTGATCTCGTTAAACGACGCTATCGTGTCGTTTAGCCGCCTGTTTGCCAATACCGTTCGCTACCATCATTGGCATCAATGCCTTGAGCTGCTGTACGTGGAAGAGGGATTTGGCGTAGTGATGGTCGATAACCGCCAGTACACCATGCGCCCCGGCAGGTTGTTTTTCTTCCCGCCTTTCACACTCCATAAAGTGATGGTGGATGAGCAAGCGCAGAACAGCTACCGGCGCACCATCATCCACGTGGATCACCGAGCCATCCTCAAACTATTTCGTGACTTTCCGCATAACCAGCGGCGGTTGCAGCGTCTCTCGGCGCGCGGCGGGCAGGCCGTGGTAATGGATGCAGCGGATATTCATACGCATATCGATCACCTGTTTAGCCGCTACGCGCAGCAGGCCACCCTCGCCAGCCTCAATAGTGAGCAGGTCGCTTGTTTGCTGTTAACCCTGCTGAATATGCTGCCGGAAGAGAATGAAAAAATGCCGGAAGATCTCACCGGGATTGCCACGCCGGTGATGTTCTGGCTGGAAGAAAATTATCAGCAGAAATTTAGCCTCGCCCGGCTGGCAGAGGATTTGGGGAAATCGCGCAGCTATGTATCGCGTCGTTTTCTGTTTGAGACCGGTGAACATATTCACCAATACCTCAATACCATACGCCTGCGAAAAGCCTGCGAATTACTGCTGCACAGTATGAGAAGCATCGGCGAAATTGCCAGCGAGACAGGATTTTCTGATGTGACCTATTTTATTAGTACCTTCAAAAAAGGGATTGGCGAGACGCCCTTACAGTATCGAAAAAATCATGCGACCCGCTTCGCTCAGAAGCAATAGCAATATTATATACAGAACCCGTCTTGCCATTACCCATGCGACATGAAAGGTTATAGTCTTTCTATGTTACCAGGGTAAATCACGATGACGGCATTACACGTATTCCAGCGCCCGCAGACAACCGAACCCATACAATCGCTTTCCCACTTTGACGATATCCGCACCTTTCTTTCCCAG
Organism: Phytobacter ursingii; assembly: GCA_901456055.1. Classification (GTDB taxonomy): domain Bacteria; phylum Pseudomonadota; class Gammaproteobacteria; order Enterobacterales; family Enterobacteriaceae; genus Phytobacter; species Phytobacter ursingii. The sequence goes on along the minus strand of CABDWT010000004.1, from coordinate 784,499 downwards.
GCCGGTATCGTGCTTGAACGCTGGGATGTCAGCGGCGTTGATAAAAGAACGGATGGCGCACAGCTGCTGGCACAATTTCACGACAGTATCGAAGCATTAAAACAGCGCGAAGGCTATCAGTCGACGGATGTTATAGCGCTGACGCCAGACCATAAAGACCGTATCGCGCTGCGGGAAAAATTCCTTCAGGAACATACGCACAGTGAAGATGAGGTGCGTTTGTTTGTGCATGGCAGCGGCACGTTCTTCGTGCCTGTCGGGAACCAGGTGGTAAAACTGGTCTGCCATGCGGGGGATTTGCTGCGCGTCCCCGCCAATACGCCGCACTGGTTTGACAGCGGTGAATACCCGGATTTTGTCGCCATCCGCATCTTCACCAACCCGGAAGGTTGGGTTGGCCATCTGACCGGTCGCAGTACATTTTATTGAGGGCGGCTACCTGGTGGCGCGTCTGGCCGCGTTTAAGATCGCACGGCGGTAAACCCAAAGGCGAGAGCGCGAAACATATCGCGTTCTTGTGCCCGTTACCGGAAGAATGTAATCAGATGCGCCGCCTGGCCAGTCATACTGGCCGAGCTGGCGATCCTTGCTATATCAGAAGTGACTTACCATCCGCAGACGTTGGTCTCTTCGTCTGATTCATAGCCACGCACGATATTAATCAGATCCTTGACCGCATCCGCTGCCACGGTAGCATCCTGCAACTCGGCCAGCGCAGAGAAATCTTTATCCACTGACACGCCATTATTGTTATTGGTCACTGTCAGAATAAAACCCAGCTCGCTTGCGCTCTTGTCCGCCAATGTTTCAACCAGTTCTGCTACCGCCGCGACGGCGATATCCGGCACATAGAGCGCCATCGGTTTCAGATACACTTTCTCTGCGCTTGTTTTGCTGCCGCGGTTTGTAATGGCCAGAGAATAGCCTTTGTTTTCCGTTGTCATGATATCCACCTCACCCTTCAATCAGTACGTTGGGATCGACCCAAAAATCGACGTTGAATACCGTATCGTCTGATAGCGCTTCAATGCGATGCCACTTTTCTGCCGGAAATACGCCAAACTGACCGGCTTCGATGGTTAGCGTTTCCACCGGCTGCGGGCTGGTTTCGTCGGCATAGCCGTAATAGCGAATCGCCCCCTGCATAACGCACAAGCGTGGATTTACCCCCTGGCGCGTTCCGGCATCCAGATGGCGTTGCCATATAGAGGCGGGCGCAGTCTCTTTGGTCCATAACGGTGTTGATCGCACGTGCACATAATGTGTTGGTATAACAATACGTTGCATGTTTCATCCTTAATAAAGTGAGTGTCGGTTGAAACGATATATTGCAAATAAAATACACCTTTAATGAGAGAATAAAAGCGTTGAAGCGGCGATGTACAACATGAGGGGTAGAGAGGGGGTAGGCCAGGAAGAAGAGAGATAACGGGGTATGAAAAAAGCGCACCCGGGACATCCGGTTGCGCCGTAAAACGCCTTATCCAGGCCCCCGTGATTTCAGTATCACAGGGTTATGGCGATGGAGTATCGCCAGTTTCAGAACATTACGCAGACTGTTTTTGTAACGCTTCCCACAGGCCCATCAGGTAAGTGACACCCAGTGCGCGATCGTATAATCCGTAGCCCGGGCGACCGGTCTCCCCCCAGATAAAGCGACCATGATCCGGGCGAATATAACCATCGAAACCATTGTCATGCAGCGCTTTCATCACGTTGTACATATCCAGAGATCCGTACTGCGATGGATGTGCGCACTCATAAAAATCTTTATCTTTTAGAAGCTTAATATTACGCACATGGGCAAAATGAATACGCTTGCGACGGGTAAATTCAGCCAGAATTTCGTAGACATTGTTTTCAGGGTCTTCTGCAATTGACCCCGTGCAAAGAGTGATGCCGTTGGCTTCTGAATTCACGGCATTGCAGAGCCAATCCAGATCCTGACGATTTTTGACCACGCGCGGCAGACCGAAAATAGAGTACGGCGGATCGTCCGGATGAATAGCCATTTTGACGCCAACATCTTCACAAACCGGAATCACTGCCTTGAGAAAATAAACTAAATTTTCACGCAGCTTTTCGTCATCGACATCTTTATAACTGGCGAATAATTTCTGTACCTGCGCCAGTCGTTCCGGTTCCCACCCAGGCAGCGCAAAGCCGTTTGAATTACTGAGCACTTCACTGACCACCTCTTCCAGGCTTTTATCAATATCCTTCTTCTCAAATGCCATGGTCAGGGAGCCGTCTGGCAGAACATAGTTCATGTCAGTCTTCATCCAGTCAAAAACAGGCATGAAGTTGTAGCAAATGACTTTCACACCAAACCGCGCCAGATTTCGAATGGTTTGCTGGTAATTGGCTATGTAACGATCGCGGCTCGGCAGACCAATTTTAATGTCGTCATGAATATTAACGCTTTCGATAACCTCCATTTTCAGCCCGGCAGCACTGGCCTGGCCGACCAGCGCTTCAATCTTGTCTTCGGGCCAGATTTCGCCTACCGGGACGTCGTACAACGCGCCGACTACACCTTCGACGCCCGGAACCTGGCGAATATATTCCAGAGAAACCTTGTCCTCTTTTGGTCCAAACCACCGCATTGTCATCTGCATAAAACAACCTCGACCCGAATGAATAAAAATATCTACCATACTAGTAGCTGATGAGCAGTACAGTAAAACGACGAGCTTCAATAATCAATAGATTTTGTGAATCAATAAGCGAGGTTAAATAGATTAAGCAGTATGTTAAGTATCCGTTAATAACTAACCCGTAAATGCGGTTAAAACATCATTTCAAAATTTGACCATCTTCACATAATTAAAAACTAATCTGGTATGGTAGTAGACTGAGCGGTTTTTAGGTATACCGTAAATACAGCTCAGTTAATGCATCTATAGAATTTCCTCAGGTAAAAAATTTCAGGAGCAAGTCGGTCATGACGTTGATTAACGACGATTTTATGATTAACAGTAGCGCAGGAAAAACGCTATATACGCGCTATGCTAAGAAACAACCGATACTGGATTATCATTGTCATCTTGAAGCGAAGGATATTTTCGAAAACCTCCCCTTTCGCGATATCACCCACCTTTGGCTTGAAGGGGACCATTACAAATGGCGAGCTATGCGTGCCAATGGTATTAAGGAAAAATATATTACAGGCAATGCTTCTGCTGAGGAGAAATTTGAGGCCTGGGCTAATACGGTTGAATCCAGCTTTGGCAACCCCTTATATCACTGGACACACCTTGAATTAGCTCACTATTTTGACATTCACACTCCGCTAAACCATAGCAATTGGCGCGAAGTGATGAATGAATGTAATAACAAATTGAAAAGCAGTGATTTCACCCCGCGCAGCCTTATTACACGCTCGAATGTTGAGGTTATTTGCACGACAGATAAACCTCTTGATGATCTGAAATATCACCAACTGCTTAAAAATGAGAAAGAGTTCACAACGCGCGTTCTACCGACATTTCGCCCTGATGAATTATTCGAAGCGGATCCAATCCGCTTTAGCCAATTTATTGAACAGCTCAGTAAAATAAGCTCAGTCACTGTTACGCATTTTTCATCATTCATTGCTGCCATTGCCGGGCGTATCGATTTCTTTCATGAAGTGGGCTGCCGTATTTCCGACCATGGTCCGCTGGAAGTGAGCTATCAGCGCGTTAGCGATGATCAGGCAGAGACACTTTTTGCAGCTCGTATGGCGCAACAAGCGCTTTCTCCTGAGGGGATGCAGGCATGGAACAGCATTATGCTGGTTAAACTCGCCGCCCTTTATAAGCAAAAAGAGTGGGCGATGCAGATTCATTTCGGAGCTATCCGCAATAACAATATGCCGCAATATCACGCCATTGGCATTAATAGCGGTTTTGATTCAATTGCCGACCAACAAAATCTGGCTACTCATTTAAATGCCCTGCTCAACGCAATGGCGGAAAATGATGGCTTGCCTAAAACCATTCTCTACAACTTAAACGCTGGCTACAACGATATTGTTGCATCCGCATTGGCTAATTTTCAGAGTGGTGAAGAAGGAATTAAATCGCCAATGCAATTCGGCTCTGGATGGTGGTTTAATGATACCCAGCGAGGCATGCTCAATCAATTAACGACATTATCCGATCAAGGGCTGCTTGCTAATTTCATTGGCATGCTTACTGATTCCCGTAGTTTTGTTTCTTATACCCGCCATGATTATTTCAGACGTATTCTTTGCAATCTTATAGGCGGTTGGGTGGACCGGGGCGAAGTACCAGAGGATATGGATATTTTATCCAGCATGGTCAAAGGGATTTGCGCTGATAACGCCCGTTCTTATTTCAATTTCTGATTTTATAATCGAGATAAAACATGAAGAATTCAGAAAGAAAAATCACCATACCTGTCAGTATCGGTTATGGTCTTACCGATATCATGGGGGGTGGCGCATTTACCGTCATTGGCGCATGGCTATTATTTTATTACACAACTTTTGTTGGCCTCTCGCCATTACAAGCGGCTTCCATCGTGGCAATAGCGCGAATTGTCGATGCAATAATCAGCTTGTTCATGGGATCATTCACCGACCATTTTTATAAAAATACGCTTGGTAAGAAATTTGGCCGTCGCCGGTTTTTCCTGCTGATTGGTTCACCGTTGATGCTGGTTTATGCCCTTCTTTGGCTGAATGGCATGAACTACTGGTTCTATCTCAGCGTTTATCTCGCCTTTGAAATTATCGCTGCCATGGTGCTTATTCCGTGGGAAACGCTGCCGTCTGAAATGACCAAAGATTTCAACTCCAGGACAAAACTTTCTACAGGGCGTATGTTTCTTTCTGCCACGGGCACCTTTCTCGCCACATTTATTCCGGGGCTGCTGATTGGCTACCTTGGCGAAAAGAGTGCGGAAGCCTACCTGATAAATGGTATTGTATTTGCAGTGGCCTTTATGGTTTGCGTATTTATCTCATGGAAAGTGACCTGGGAGCGCGAATTAACGCCGGAAATGCTTGCCGAACTGGAAAGCGATCGCTCGGCTTCACGAGTGAATATTGTGGGCCTTTTTAAGGATTACTTGTCAACGCTGAAAGTCAGAGCTTTCCGTAAACATCTGGCCATCTATCTGCTCTCCTTTACCGCTAAAGATATTTACAACACCGTTTTTGTATTTTTCTGCGTCTACTGCCTGCAAGTTTCTTCCGCATTTGCAGGAAGCCTGCTGTCGATGAGTATTATCGGTCTGCCCGTTACACTGGTGGCCGGTTTCGGCATCATCAAATTTGGCCCGTCAAAACTGTATGTTTTTGCCTATAGCCTGATGATGCTTTGCCTTGGCGGCATTCTGCTGATTTATCTCTTCCCGACGGAACAAAAAGCCCTGTTACTGATTATCCTTGCCGGTTTGTACCAGGTTGGCCGCTGTGTTCTGGAATTCACGCCGTGGAACGTCTTTCCGTTTATTCCGGACATTGATGAGATGATTACACGTCAGCGCCGTGAAGGCCTGTTTGCTGCGGTGATGACCTTCTCTCGCAAAACCACCGTCGCTATCGCGACCTTTATTGTCGGTTTTATTCTGCAGGAAGGCGGTTTTGTAAAAGGCAGCCAGGTTCAGCCAGAACAAGCTGTTCATACCATTGCCATGACGCTGTTTATCGGTACCGCAGGTTTGCTGGTGCTCGCCTTATGGCAGGCATTGACCTTCCATCTGAATAAACAGACTCACAAAGTGTTTGTTGATGAAGTAGAAAGGTTGAAAAAGAACGGTTCACGTGCAGCCGTAACGGCTGAAACGCGCAGCATTGTGGAAGATCTGACTGGGGTAAAATATGAAAAACTCTGGCCGGAAATTGCCGCTGAAACACAACACCTTTCACCAAAACAGAAAGCGATAATGGATTAACTGAGGCAAACACTCTTCAGGCCTCCCGGCCTGAAGAGTTTCAATTACTTAAACTTCAATATCCGCCATATCGCCTTTTTCCTGCAACCAGTTACGGCGATCTTCCGAACGTTTCTTGGCCAGCAGCATATCCATCATCGCATTGGTGCGTTGGTCGTCATCGTCACTGATAACAAGCTGCACCAAGCGGCGAGTATTCGGATCGAGCGTCGTTTCGCGCAACTGCATCGGGTTCATTTCACCCAGGCCTTTAAAGCGTTGCACGTTCGGCTTGCCTTTCTTACGCTTAAGCTGCTCCAGTACACCCGTTTTCTCTTCTTCGGTCAGGGCATAGTAAACCTCTTTACCCAGATCGATACGATACAACGGCGGCAGCGCAACGTAGACGTGACCGTTCTTCACCAGCGTCCGGAAATGTTTCACAAACAGCGCGCACAGCAACGTCGCGATGTGCAGCCCATCCGAGTCAGCATCCGCCAGAATACAGACCTTGCCGTAACGCAATTGGCTCAGATCGTCACTGTCGGGATCAATACCGATCGCCACGGAGATGTCATGCACTTCCTGGGATGCCAACACCTCATCGGAGGAGACTTCCCAGGTATTCAGGATCTTGCCTTTCAGCGGCATGATCGCCTGATATTCACGATCGCGTGCCTGCTTGGCAGAACCGCCCGCCGAGTCCCCTTCCACCAGGAACAACTCGGTCCGGTTGAGATCCTGGGCGGTACAGTCCGCGAGTTTGCCAGGCAGTGCCGGGCCGCTGGTGAGCTTTTTACGCACCACTTTCTTCGCGGCGCGCAGACGGCGCTGGGCACTGGAAATCGCCATTTCCGCCAGCATTTCTGCGGCCTGCACGTTCTGGTTGAGCCACAGGCTAAAAGCATCTTTCACCACGCCGGAAACAAAGGCCGCGCACTGACGCGATGACAGACGCTCTTTAGTCTGTCCGGCGAACTGCGGATCCTGCATCTTCACCGACAGCACATATGCACAGCGTTCCCAGATATCTTCCGCCGAGAGTTTCACGCCGCGCGGTAAGATATTGCGGTATTCGCAAAATTCGCGCATCGCGTCGAGCAGCCCCTGACGCAAACCGTTTACATGGGTACCGCCCTGCATGGTCGGGATCAGGTTAACGTAGCTTTCCGTCAGTAGTTCACCGCCTTCCGGTAGCCAGAGCAGCGCCCAGTCCACCGCTTCGGTTTCAGCAGCAAAGTTGCCAATAAACGGTTTTTCCGGCAGGGTCGGCAAGCCATTCACCGCTTCGGCAAGATAGTCGTTCAGACCGTCCTGATAGCACCAGCGCTGCTCGGCGTTGTTCACCTCATCTTTGAAGGTGATTTCCACCCCAGGGCACAACACGGCTTTCGCTTTCAGCAAATGGGTCAGACGAGAGACGGAAAAACGCGGGCTGTCGAAAAACTTCTCGTCTGGCCAGAAGTGGACGCTGGTGCCGGTCGCGCGTTTCGCACAGGTACCGACAACTTTGAGGTCGCTGACCTTCTCGCCATTTTCGAAAGCGATATTGTAAATCTGGCCGTCACGCTTCACGTTCACTTCCACGCGGCGAGACAAGGCGTTGACCACGGAAATCCCTACGCCGTGCAAGCCACCGGAGAACTGATAGTTCTTGTTGGAAAACTTGCCGCCCGCGTGCAGACGACAAAGAATCAGCTCAACCGCTGGCACGCCCTCTTCCGGGTGAATATCCACCGGCATACCGCGACCATCGTCAATGACTTCGAGAGATTGATCGGCGTGAAGAATGACATCCACGCGCTTCGCGTGACCTGCCAGCGCTTCGTCCACGCTGTTATCAATAACTTCCTGACCAAGATGGTTGGGACGGGTGGTATCGGTATACATCCCCGGACGGCGGCGAACCGGCTCAAGCCCGGTGAGTACCTCTATGGCATCAGCGTTATAGGATTGCGTCATGGTGTGTTCGTAGATAATGACCGCTTCGTTTCCCCGTTGGCTCAATGGAGCCCAAGGAAATCGACAATCTGTGTGAAATGATTCTCAAAGCCCACAAATGCATGGTTACCGCCCTCTTCTACCGTCTGACGACATGCGTCGTAATACGCCACGGCCTGGCGGTAATCCAGCACTTCGTCCCCAGTCTGTTGCAGCAACCAGATTAAATCCGGCGCGTCCAGCGGGTCGACCTGCATCACTTTGAGCTCGTAAATATGGCGAGACTCTAGCACATATTGCTCCCCGGTGTAGGGGTTCTCGTTGTTACCGAGGAACTCCGCCAGCAATTCAAACGGGCGAACGGCAGGATTCACCACCACCGCTGGCAACGTAAAACACTGAGATAACCAGGTTGCGTAGTAGCCCCCAAGCGACGAACCGACAATACCCAGCGGTTGTCCGCCATGTTGCATCACCAACGATTCCAGCAATTCTGCTGCCTGCGCCGGGTAAGCGGGCAACTGGGGAACGACGACGTCGATATCAGGGTAATATTCAGCCAGCCAATGACGCAGCTGCGTTGCTTTCGCAGAACGCGGCGAGCTGTTAAAACCATGCAAATAAAGAAGCGTGGCCATCAGTATCCTTCTGACGCGGTATCCGGATTGAACCGCGTGCTTTGCAAACGACAGACCTCAGTTTGCAGGCTTCCGTCCGGGTACAGATCCAGCCAGCGCCAGCCAGGCGCGATTGTGTCGAGCGTGAAGTTGGCACAATGCGGTTTAAACTGCACACAGGTTGATGGCGTCGCTAACAGGCGACGGCCATTCCAGTCGAGGTCCAGCTCCTGGTGAATATGTCCACATAACAGGTAGCGAACATGAGGGAAACGCGCCAGCACGTTATCCAGCTCTGCGGCATTGCGCAAGCTGTGTTGATCCAACCAGCTACATCCTGAAGGCAGCGGGTGATGATGTAACAATAGCAGCGTATGACGCTCAGGGCTGGCACTCAGTTTTTTTTCCAGCCAGTCGAGCTGAAATTCACTCAGTTCACCGTGTGGAACGCCAAACACCTGGCTATCAAGCAGGAGAATTTGCCAGTTATCGCCAGTGATTACCCGTTTGGAGGAGGAAATTCCTGCTTCCTGCAGTGCGGTATACATTGCCGGTTGAAAATCATGATTGCCTGGCAGCCAGACACAAGGCGCGCCAAATCTTGCGATGCCCTCAGCAAAATGCTGATAAGCCGCAGCGGTCTGATCCTGCGCCAGGTCGCCCGTGGCGACAATCAAATCACACTCACGCTGCTGGGCCTGAATGGCATCCAGTACGGCCTGATAGCTTTCCCAGGTATTCACACCTAACAGCGTTTCATGTTTTTCGGCAAACAGGTGAGTGTCAGTAATTTGTAATATCCTGACTCTGGCCCCACCAGCCAGAGGAAGGTTTAACAGGCTTTCCAAATGGTGTCCTTAGGTTTCACTACGCTAACAAACCGGAATCGCCATTGCTCCATGTGCTAAACAGTAACGTAGCCAGTCGGCCAGAAACTGATTAATTTGATGCTTTTCGTCGCGTTGATGCAACTTTTTATTCGGGTAATCATAACGCGCTTTAAAACGAAAGATCTGCTGACTCGAACACACTTCGGCTACCATCGCGTCGTGATACAGGCGCACTGTCATTGACGGCAGGCTCCAGTAACTCACTGCGGGCAGGGTCTGTTCGATTTCCACAAGCGTAGTGTAGCGGGTGGATTCGACAATCGTTAACCGGTATTGCGCATTCGCCACCTGATAGCTCACTGTTTCGCCTGTCTCGTCGTTACGCGGCAGCAGGCGGCGGAGCTGCGCGAAATTGGTCTCGCACAGGCGCATCATTTCAGGGAAGTCAGGTGTATAACGCTTCATTTTTTCCACTCGTTTCGTAAGCTCTCATAATGCAGTTGCAGCCATTGCAGGGCGATGACAGACGCTGCGTTGTCGATTTTCCCCTCTTCTACTAACTGATAAGCCCGTTCCCGGCTCACCACATGAACACGAATATCTTCGTTTTCATCCACCAGGCCGTGAATACCTTCGGCCTGCGTGGCATCCACTTCGCCAACCAATAAGGACAAGCGCTCGCTGGTGCCCCCCGGGCTTGCCAGATAGCTCAACATCTTCTTCACGCGCCCCACGTTCAGCCCGGCTTCTTCTACCGCCTCGCGTCGAACGACATCTTCAACAGACTCGCCCTCTTCGATCATGCCTGCGACCATCTCGAGCAACCACGGGCTTTCGCTGGTATCAAACGCGGCAATACGAATCTGTTCGACCAACACCACTTCATCCCTCACTGGGTCAAAGGGTAGCAAGACTGCGGCATGGCCGCGTTCAAAAATTTCACGCCGTACCTCACCGCTCATCTCACCGTTGAATAAACGGTGGCGAAAACGGTAGAGATCGAGCGAAAAAAAACCGCGATAGAGAGTTTCCCGTGCAATAATTTCTACATCGTTTTTTGTGAAAGTCACAGCAGAGGTTTCTGGCTTACTCATGCGGATATCCTGTTATTAATTAATGTTGATTTTGTGGTTTTCAAGCCTGTTTGACTGCCGTTTCAACCGCCATGTGATAGATTGGGGCAAATTTACGTCGGATGGCACTTTACGCCAACCTTCAGCGGTGGCGCTCTCTGTTAGAATCGGCGAATATTTCTGAATTTAGATCAGCGCTATTCATGCTTCACAACAAGGAATGCAAATGAAGAAATTGCTCCCCATTCTTATCGGCCTGAGCCTGACAGGTTTCAGCGCTATGAGCCAGGCAGAAAACCTGTTGCAGGTTTATCAGCAGGCGCGTTTAAGCAACCCCGATCTGCGTAAATCCGCCGCCGATCGTGATGCAGCTTTCGAGAAAATTAACGAAGCGCGCAGCCCGTTACTGCCACAGCTGGGTTTGGGTGCGGATTACACCTACAGCAATGGCTACCGCGACAGCAATGGTGTGAACTCCAACGCCACCAGCGGCTCCCTGCAGCTTACGCAAACCTTGTTTGATATGTCTAAATGGCGTGCGTTGACGTTACAGGAAAAATCCGCGGGCATCCAGGATGTGACGTACCAGACCGACCAGCAAACGCTCATTCTGAATACCGCTACTGCCTATTTTAACGTACTGAGCGCGATTGACTCGCTCTCTTATACCGAAGCGCAGAAACAGGCCATCTACCGTCAGTTGGACCAAACAACCCAGCGTTTTAATGTGGGTCTGGTGGCTATTACTGATGTGCAGAACGCCCGTTCACAGTATGACACTGTCCTGGCTAACGAAGTGACCGCCCGTAACAACCTCGACAATGCCGTCGAGTCACTGCGTCAGGTCACCGGTAACTACTATCCGCAACTGGCATCCCTGAATGTCGATGGCTTCAAAACAGACAAACCGCAGGCGGTGAACGCACTGCTGAAAGACGCGGAAAGTCGCAACCTGACGTTGCTGCAGGCACGTCTGAGTCAGGATCTGGCTCGCGAGCAGATTCGCCAGGCGCAAGACGGCCACCTGCCGACGCTGGATTTGACCGCGTCCACCGCAGTATCGAATACGTCTTACAGCGGCTCCCGCACAAACAGCGCCCAGTATGACGACAGCAAAATTGGTCAGAATAAAGTGGGTCTGAGCTTCTCCCTGCCGCTGTATCAGGGCGGGATGGTGAATTCACAGGTGAAACAAGCGCAGTACAACTTTGTTGGCGCAAGCGAGCAACTGGAAAGCGCGCACCGCAGCGTTGTGCAGACTGTCCGTTCCTCCTTCAATAATGTGAATGCCTCCATCAGTAGCATCAACGCGTATAAACAAGCCGTTGTTTCTGCACAAAGCTCTTTGGATGCGATGGAAGCAGGTTACTCCGTGGGTACGCGTACCATTGTGGACGTACTGGACGCAACCACCACGCTGTATAACGCGAAACAGCAGCTCTCCAGCGCGCGTTATAACTACCTGATTAACCAGTTGAATATCAAATCTGCTCTCGGCACCCTGAATGAACAGGATCTGCTGGCGCTGAATAACACGCTGGGTAAACCTGTCTCGACCTCGCCGGAAAATGTCGCCCCGGAAAACCCGGAGCAAGAAGCTCGCGTTGAGAAGATGGCAAACGGACAAGCGTCGCAGGCACAGCCAGCCAGCGTACGCAAAACAACGCGTTAATTCGTTTTTCCCGCATTATCGTTACGGGGGCACTTAGCCCCCGTTTTTACGTAAGGCAACGTAAAGATCCCCCCTGCTGACCCGCACCCTGCTTCATTTTCAGACACTCATCCACTATCCTGACCTTTTATTAATACCTGTGGGTCTCGGAAGACAAATATGAAACGGACAAAGAATATTAATCATGCGATGTTTCGCAAAAGCTGGGGCGCTCGTCACCTGACGCCCGTGGCGCTGGCCGTGACTGCCGTCTTTATGTTGGCAGGGTGCGAACAAAACGATGAAACGGTGAAAATGTATCAGAATGCCGATGACTGCTCTTCGGCAAACCCGGGCAAAAGCGCCGAATGCAAAGCCACCTATGACAACGCGCTGAAAGAAGCAGCACGTACCGCGCCGAAATATGCATCACGCGAAGATTGTGTGGCTGAATTTGGCGAAGGCCAGTGTCAACAAGCACCCGCTCAGGCAGGCGTGGCGACGGAAAACCAGGCGCAAGCACAACAGTCTGGCGGCAGCTTCTGGATGCCGCTAATGGCGGGTTACATGATGGGCCGCCTGATGGGTGGCGGCGCGGGTTATGCCCAGCAGCCGCTGTTCAGCTCCAAAAACCCGGCCAGCCCGGCCTATGGCCAGTACACCGATGCCAGCGGCAAAAGCTACGGCGCAGCCCAGCCAGGGCGTAGCGCAACAGTTTCGAAAACCGCGATGGCGCCAAAACCGGCAACAACCTCCACCGTCACGCGTGGCGGCTTTGGCGAATCCGTGGCCAAACAGACTTCGATGCAGCGCAGTGCCAGCGGCACCTCAACCCGTTCAATGGGCGGCTAATAACCATGGAAAGAATGACTATTGCCGAACGGCCCGACTGGCGCGAGAAAGCCACCGAGTATGGTTTCAACTTTCACACCATGTATGGCGAACCCTACTGGTGTGAAGACGCCTACTACAAACTGACGCTCGCCCAGGTCGAGAAACTGGAAGAAGTTACCGCCGAGCTCCATCAGATGTGTCTGCAGGTTGTGGATAAAGTTATCGCCAGTGACGAATTGCTGGCGAAATTCCGCATTCCCAGGCATACATGGGGCTTTGTGCGCCAGTCCTGGAAAACCGGACAGCCGTCGCTTTATTCACGCCTGGATCTGGCATGGGATGGTACCGGCGAACCTAAGCTGCTGGAAAATAATGCCGATACACCAACCTCACTGTATGAAGCGGCATTTTTTCAGTGGATTTGGCTGGAAGATCAGATAGCCGCGGGCAAACTGCCGGAAAGCTGCGATCAATTCAACAGTCTGCAGGAAAAACTGATTGAGCGCTTTGCCGCGCTACGCGAGCAATATGGCTTTAACCTGCTGCATTTCGCCTGCTGTCGCGATACCGTCGAAGACCGTGGTACCGTGCAATACCTGCAAGACTGCGCCGCCGAAGCCGATGTGGCCAGCGAGTTTCTCTATATCGAAGATATCGGCCTCGGGGAAAAAGGACAGTTTACCGATCTGCAGGATCACGTGATCAGTAATCTGTTTAAGCTGTATCCCTGGGAGTATATGCTGCGCGAAGTTTTCTCAACCAAGCTGGAAGATGCGGGCGTGCGCTGGCTGGAACCAGCATGGAAGAGCATCATTTCGAACAAAGCGCTCCTGCCAATGCTGTGGGACATGTTCCCGAACCATCCGAATCTGTTGCCCGCCTGGTTTGCCGAAGACGCGCATCCGGAAATGGACAAATACGTACTTAAGCCTATCTTCTCTCGCGAAGGGGCGAATGTGTCCATCATCGAAAATGGCAAAACGGTTGAAAAAGTCGAAGGCCCATACGGTGAAGAAGGAATGATCGTCCAGCAGTTCTGTCAGCTACCCAAGTATGGCGACAGCTACATGCTGATTGGCAGTTGGCTTATCAACGATCAACCCGCAGGTATTGGCATTCGTGAAGACCGGGCGTTGATCACTCAGGATCTGTCGCGCTTCTATCCGCATGTCTTTGTTGAGTAACATGCGTCCAGGATCCCCGGATACACTTACCCGGGGCTCCTGAGTCGTCGCCCGAGGCAACGCCGCATTCGGGAATATACCGGGTACGCATACTGTACGCTTACCCGGCTACAAAGCCTTAGCCTATCTGCACCGACAACATACTGAGGCTGCCCATTTCAAGACCGTCTACCGGAATCGAGATACTCTCCACCCCATCCCACGCCCCCAGGACATAGAGCAGCGGCAGGAAATGGTCCGGTGTCGGGTTAGAAAGCGAACCGCCTTCATGTTCCAGGTAATTAACCAGCGGATGTTGCTCGGTCGGCCCTTTCCACGTCAGGTTATCCTTCACAAATTCGTTGAAAGCGGTCGCCCACGGATAAGGCGAGTTATCGCCATGCCAGCGTGCCGTGCGCAGGTTATGCACCACATTACCGCTCGCCACCAGCATAATGCCTTCATCGCGCAGTGCTGCCAGCTTACGCCCCACTTCCATATGCCATGCCGCCGGTTTGGTACTGTCGATACTCAACTGCACCATCGGGATATCGGCCTTCGGATACATTTTGATCAGCACGCCCCAGGAACCGTGGTCAAAACCCCATGCTTCTTTATCCAGAGTAACCGGCACGGGTGATAACAGTTCAACCAGATGCCGGGCCAGCGCAGGCGAACCCGGAGCCGGGTAATGGGTGTCGTACAGCGCCTGAGGGAAACCGCCAAAGTCATGAATTGTCTGCGGTGCTTCCATCGCCGTTACCCCGGTACCACGCGTAAACCAGTGCGCTGAGACAACCACAATAGCTTTAGGACGCGGCAGTGTTTCGCCAAGCTGAGCCCAGGCGCGGGTATAAACGTTATCTTCCAGAACATTCATCGGGCTGCCGTGGCCCAAAAACAGTGCTGGCATGCGAGGTGCAGACATGATGATATCCTTACTGAGTGTGTCATATTTGATGAACACACATTACGCTTATTCCCCGGGTGATGAACTCAGATAAGCGTGATGAAGATATTCAGAATTTTTGAATGTAAGGATTGCGTAAAGGTGATGCGGCGGCCTCGCTTTGGAACCCATTAATATTTAACATTAATGAGAAGCATTATCATAAGGAGTGATACATGTCAGCACCACTGATTCTGACGTTACTTGCCGGCGCTGCCACCTTTATCGGCGCCTTTCTGGGGGTTCTTGGCCAGAAACCGTCAAACCGTGTACTGGCATTCTCGCTGGGATTTGCCGCCGGCATTATGCTGCTTATCTCCCTTATGGAGATGTTGCCAGCCGCACTGGCAACTGAGGGCATGTCACCCATGCTGGGCTATGGTATGTTCGTTATTGGCCTGTTGGGCTATTTTGCTCTTGACCGTCTGCTTCCCCATGCACATCCACAGGATTTAATGCAGAGTGCGCATTCACAGCACCCTGTCCCTCGCAAAATTCAACGTACGGCGATCTTATTAACGTTGGGTATCAGCCTGCATAACTTTCCGGAGGGCATCGCCACCTTTGTGACAGCCAGTAACGACCTTGAACTGGGTTTCGGTATTGCCCTGGCGGTAGCCTTGCACAATATTCCAGAAGGTCTTGCGGTTGCCGGCCCGGTTTATGCGGCAACCGGTTCAAAGCGCACGGCAATTTTTTGGGCGGGGATTTCCGGGCTTGCGGAAATTCTTGGTGGGGTTCTGGCCTGGCTGATTCTGGGAAGTCTGGTCTCCCCGATGGTGATGGCGGCGGTCATGGCGGCGGTTGCCGGCATTATGGTCGCGCTCTCTGTCGATGAACTGATGCCGCTGGCAAAAGAGATCGACCCCAACAACAACCCAAGCTATGGTGTGCTTTGTGGGATGTCAGTGATGGGGCTTAGCCTGGTCGCGCTGCAAACGATGGGATTTGGTTAATACATGCAGGCGTTGCTCGCGCCTATTGGGCAACGCCGCTTCCGGAAGCCGCCTCAGGTTCCACCTGCTCTTGCTCCTTTGCTTGCATTGATTGGATGATCTTTAACGCGCGCTGGTATCCTTCCTGTTGTGCATCACGATCCTGGCGAAATGCCCTGCAATTACGTCGCAAGCACATGATATGTGCGAACATCACGAGCACAACGACCAAAAAACCGCACCAGTAAATCAGCATATCCCTTCCTTATCTCGCTGTTTACGCGAGCCATTACGTCATGGATACCACTTTATAAGTAGCAAGCCGATGTCGCCATTAGCGAGATCAACAAAGCGGAGAAATGAGCTATTTTCAGCAAGGGACTAAAAGGGAAATAAAAAAATCCGAAGCAGGCGGTCCGGCTTCGGATTCTTTGCAAAGCATGGCTATCGCTTAGCTTGCTTTACGCTCATGCTCCAGACGATAGGCCACCAGATCTTCAATGGTGACAACGGCCATGTTGTGCTCGCGTGCAAACTTGATACATTCCGGCGCGCGCGCCATGGAGCCATCATCGTTCGTCAGTTCACACAGCACACCAGCCGGTTTGAACCCTGCCAGGGAGACAAGATCGATCGTCGCTTCGGTATGGCCACCGCGAGTCAACACGCCGCCCTGCTGCGCACGCAGCGGGAAAACGTGGCCCGGACGATTCAGGTCAGAAGGTTTAGCGCCATCGGCAATGGCAGCACGCACGGTGGTAACACGGTCAGCCGCAGAAACCCCGGTAGTAACCCCTGTAGCGGCTTCGATGGTAACGGTAAAGCCGGTACCGTAAGCGCTGGTGTTGTTTTCAACCATCATCGGCAGATCAAGTTGTTTACGACGATCTTCGGTGATGCACAGACAAACAATACCGCTACCGTGACGGATGGTCAGCGCCATCTGCTCAACGGTCATGGTTTCAGCAGCAAAAATCATGTCGCCTTCATTCTCGCGATCTTCATCGTCGAGAACCATCACACCGCGACCTTCGCGCAGTGCGGTTAAAGCATTTTCAATACGTTCGAATGGCGTGCCAAAAGAAGAAAGCAGCGTCTGATTCATGGTAAAAGACCTCAATAAAGTTATGGTTACCAGAATCAGGGCAGTCTTAGGAGTATAAAAAAATAACGCGAGCGGGCCTCCAGGCCCAACTGAATCGTTACTCTCTCCCATCCGGACTTTAACCGTCGGCCCCGGAATTACACCGGATCTGCTGACCTTCCGGTTTTCACCAGAAGCGCTCGCGGGCTTTCAGCGTACGCTGATTTACCGCCGGTGGGGAATTTCGCCCCGCCCTGAGAATAAGCGGGATAACTATAACGCTATTGATTACCTTCGGCAACGCGTAACCTTCAAACAAATCTGGTTTATCGTTATGGCATATCACACTACAATAATTGTCAGAACCTATCCGAACAGGGAACTTACAAATGATTGACCCGAAAAAAATTGAACAGATTGCGCGTCAGGTCCACGAATCGATGCCAAAAGGGATCCGCGAGTTCGGGGAAGATGTTGAGAAAAAAATCCGCCAGTCCCTGCAGGCGCAGTTGACCCGTCTTGACCTGGTCAGCCGCGAAGAGTTTGACGTACAGACGCAGGTACTGTTGCGCACGCGTGAAAAACTGGCGCTGCTTGAGCAACGTCTTAACGAACTGGAAAACCGCAATGCCTCAGCAGAGGTGAAACCAGCCCCGGCGATCCCTCCGGTTGATTCGCCGGAGACGGGCGCATAAGCTCACGCCGGCATTCACTGAGTCTTTGCCCGCAAAGGGGGTAATCAATAAAGTGTCCTTGATTACCCCTACAATATTCCAGTAGTCCCTCTGCCTTTCTGTTATTCCCCCATTCGTGATATTATTGCCTTCGACACTCAAGGCGTTATTTGCCTTTATTAAAAATAATAACCCAAGGAGAATATATGGATATTTTTCCTGAATACTACTCACCTTACTTTTTCGCCCTCACATTTGTGGCGCTTATAGGTATCGTGGAAATTGTCTCGCTGTTCTTTGGGAATGTTATTTCTGGCGTCATTGATTCACATTTGGGTCATTATGATGGGGTCGCTTCCGGCCATTTGAGTCAATTTTTCCATTACCTTAATTTTGGTCGAGTTCCCGCGCTGGTTGTTCTTTGCCTTATCGCCGGTTGCTTCGGATTGTCTGGCATTTTTTTGCAGCAGCTGAGCGTCACACTGCTACAAGCCCCGCTTCCCAACGTAGCCCTTATCCCTTTTTGCCTTATTTTTTCAGGCATTAGCACACACTACACGGGTAAGCTTTTGGGGCGCTGGCTACCGGGCGATGAAACCAGCGCAATCACAGAAGATGATTTTATTGGCGCCATGGCCATTATCACGGGTCACAGCGCGGCACCTCAACGCCCCTGCGAAGGAAAATTTAAAGATAAATTTGGACAGGTACATTATTTACTTCTGGAACCCGAAGAGGGAAAAACCTTTAAACGCGGTGATAAGGTTCTCATTATTTGTCGGTTGTCCGCCAGCCGTTATTTGGCGGAGTTGAATCCCTGGCCAAATGAATTGTAAAAACAAAAGGAAATATTATGGAAAATCTATTGAGTCTATTTCCCTCATGGATGAGTTATGCTCTGGCAGTCGTTTTTATCCTGTTGGTCATTGGGGTTATTTTTGCCCGATTATATCGCCGGGCCTCGGCTGAGCAAGCGTTTGTACGAACCGGTTTAGGCGGGCAGAAAGTGGTAATGAGCGGCGGCGCGATTGTGATGCCCATATTCCACGAAATAATTCCGATTAACATGAATACCCTCAAGCTCGAAGTAAGCCGTTCTACGGTAGACAGCCTGATCACTAAAGACCGTATGCGCGTTGATGTCGTTGTTGCCTTTTTCGTCCGTGTAAAACCGTCGATTGAGGGGATTGCCACTGCCGCACAGACGTTGGGTCAGCGTACATTGTCGCCAGAGGATCTCCGTGTGTTAATTGAAGATAAATTCGTTGATGCCCTGCGTGCTACAGCCTCCCAGATGACCATGCATGAGTTACAGGACACCCGCGAAAACTTCGTTCAGGGCGTACAAAACACCGTGGCGGAAGATCTTTCAAAAAACGGTCTGGAGCTGGAGAGCGTTTCATTAACCAACTTCAACCAGACGGAAAAGGTGCATTTCAACCCGAATAATGCCTTTGATGCCGAAGGTCTCACCAAGCTGACGCAGGAAACTGAGCGCCGTCGTCGTGAACGTAACGAAGTCGAGCAGGATGTGGAAGTCGCAGTCCGTGAGAAGAACCGCGATGCCCTGGCGCGCAAACTTGAGATTGAGCAGCAAGAGGCGTTTATGACGCTTGAGCAGGAGCAGCAGGTGAAAACCCGCACCGCCGAGCAGAATGCCAAAATCGCCGCCTTCGAAGCAGAGCGTCATCGTGAAGCCGAGCAAACACGTATCCTTGCGGAACGGCAAATCCAAGAAAGCGAAATCGAGCGTGAGCAGGCGGTACGTTCCAGAAAAGTTGAGGCTGAGCGTGAAGTTCGCATTAAAGAGATCGAACAGCAGCAGGTGACGGAGATTGCCAACCAGACGAAATCCATCGCCATTGCGGCGAAGTCAGAACTACAGTCACAGGCGGAAGCAAAGGCCAATGATGCACTGGCGCAAGCCGTTCGTGCTCAGCAAAATGTAGAAACCACGCGCCAGACTGCCGAAGCCGATCGTGCCAAACAGGTTGCGCTGATTGCCGCCGCTCAGGACGCGGAAACCAAAGCGGTTGAGCTGACAGTACGCGCCAAAGCCGAAAAAGAAGCGGCCGAATTGCAGGCCGCAGCCATCGTAGAACTGGCGGAAGCCACGCGCAAAAAAGGGCTGGCGGAAGCCGAAGCGCAGCGCGCGCTAAACGATGCGATTAACGTACTTTCCAACGAACAAACCAGCCTCAAATTTAAACTGGCGCTTCTGCAAGCACTGCCTGCGGTTATCGAAAAATCCGTTGAGCCGATGAAGTCTATCGACGGAATCAAGATCATTCAGGTGGATGGGCTGAATCGTAGCGGAGCGGCTGGCGAAGTGAGCACGGGAACAGCCAGCGGCGGAAACCTTGCGGAACAAGCGCTCTCTGCCGCCCTTGCCTACCGAACCCAGGCACCATTGATTGATTCGCTGCTTAATGAGATTGGCATTTCCGGTGGCTCGCTGGCCGCCATGGCAACGCCGTTAAATGCATCACCAGCGGTCGGGCCAAATGAAGAAATCGAGGTAACAGCAGTAAAAGAAGAGACGGTAAAAGAGGAATAGTTCCTGACCACCTTATGTCACTCCCTCCCTGGCCTGTAAAGCCGGGGATTTTTTATTCTGAACGCGCCGTTTCAGTGCGTAACGTTCGAAACGGGGCCATTTTGCGTGAACGATCCAGTAATAAAACATCCGAGGGGAAAAGCCCTTGTCCCTGTAGAAGCACTCACCAACAATCGCTGGGTCAGCAAGGGGCTGAAATGGGAAAGCCCCTCCCGAGGAAGGGGCTTTAATAAGGAAAGGGTTATGATGAAGCACGTCATCATACTGATTGTTCTGTTAACGATAAGTTTCCACGCTTACTAACAGTCAATCAGAGGGGGGAGAAATCCCCTCTCACCCTTGTTCCTTTAATTTAGGTCGAAAAAGCAGCACCGTCAACAGCGAGGAGAGCCTCATAACGGGATGTTCGATGCATCTCCCGCATTGCTTACTTCTCGCTGTCTTTCTGGATTTTCCTGATGATATTGGTGGTCGAACAGCCATCTTCAAAGTTGAGCACCAGCACTTCGCCGCCGTTGGCCCACACTTCTTCACTTCCGGCAATCTCTTCCGGCTTGTAATCCCCGCCTTTCACCAGCTTATCCGGCAGAACGGAGGCAATCAGACGCTGCGGCGTATCTTCTTCAAACGGCACCACCCAGTCCACGGCTTCCAGCGCGCTCAGAACAATCATACGTTGCTCAAGTGGGTTTACCGGGCGTGAATCCCCTTTCAGACGTTTAGTGGATGCATCGCTGTTCACTGCGACAATCAGACGATCGCCGAGCTTACGGGCATTAGCCAGATACGACACGTGGCCCGCATGCAGGATGTCGAACACACCGTTGGTCATCACCACTTTTTCGCCACGTTTGCGTGCTGCAGCGACGGCATCACGCAGTTCTTCTTCGGTCATCACGCCAAAACCCGTCTCCGAGCGTCCGCGCACTGCGTTTTCCAGTTCGATAGGTGAAACGGTAGAGGTCCCGAGTTTACCCACCACCACGCCCGCAGCCGCGTTTGCGAAGAAACACGCTTCTTCGAGCGAATTACCTGCGGCAAGGGTAGCCGCCAGTACGCCAATCACCGTGTCACCCGCGCCGGTCACGTCATACACTTCCTGCGCCTGTGTCGGCATATGCAGTGGCGCTTTGCCCGGCTGCAGCAACGTCATTCCCTGCTCAGAACGGGTAACCAGCAGCGCGGTCAGGTCGAAATCGGCAATCAGCTTCATACCGCGTTCCACAATCTCGTCTTCGTCTTTGCATTTGCCAACCACGGCTTCAAATTCGGAGAGATTCGGCGTCAACAGGGTCGCGCCACGGTAGCGTTCAAAATCGGTCCCTTTCGGGTCGATCAGTACCGGCACGCCCGCACCGCGCGCCAGCGCGATCATCGTCTGAATGCTCGTTAGCGCCCCTTTGGCATAATCGGACAGCACCAGCGCACCGATGCTGCTCAGCGCCTGATTAATACGCTCATGCAGCGGCTCAGGATCCACGCCATCAAAGCCTTCTTCGAAATCGAGGCGAATCAGTTGCTGATTACGCGACAGTACGCGCAGCTTGGTGATGGTGGGATGAGTTGGAACAGAAACGAAGTCGCATTTCACGTTGACGTCCGCCAGCGCCTTGCTCAGTGCTCGCGCCGCATCATCAATACCGGTCAACCCGACCAGACGCGCGCCCGCGCCCAGGGAAGCGATGTTCATTGCAACGTTAGCCGCGCCACCCGGACGCTCCTCAATGGTTTCGACCTTCACCACTGGCACCGGCGCTTCCGGTGAAATACGGCTGGTTGGACCGTACCAGTAGCGGTCCAGCATCACATCGCCAACGACCAGCACTCCCGCTTGATTAAACTCTGGCAGCGTTACTTTCATTCCTGTCTCCTGAGAGATACAAAATTTGCGCGCGATAATAGCACACTTACGCGTCCTCGCACGGCTCCACCAACCACTTGTTCCAGCAGGCTCGCACCATCGCGCGCTCAGCGACAAAACATGCATCCGGTACATGACCCGGCAACTCCTGCAACGCCAGGTGGTGCAGTTCATCACGCAATGTTGTATAGGCGGCGGTAAGCGCCTGCGCTTCCTGCTCTTCCATAATGCCGTTTTGCGCCAGCCCTTCCAGAATGCGGACATTGTCCGACCAGCGCGTCAGTTTCGGTTTTGTATGGGCATAACGCAGCACCAGATACTGGGTGATAAATTCGATATCAGTGATACCGCCCTCATCGGCTTTGATATCAAAGCGATCTTTGTGCTTATTGCTCAAGTGGGCGCGCATTTTTTCGCGCATCTCGCGCACCTCGGTTTGTAACGTCGCGCCGCCACGCACGGTCATGGTGATATCGCGACGGATGGCATCAAATTGCGCGTTTAATTGCGGATCGCCATAGACCACGCGGGCGCGTACCAGCGCCTGGTGTTCCCACGTCCAGGCCTCAGTGCGCTGATAGTCGGCAAAAGATTCGGTTGACGTTACCAGCATTCCTGCCGCGCCGGATGGTCGCAAGCGTGCATCCACTTCATACAGAATGCCGGACGAAGTGCGCGTACTGAACAGATGCATCACGCGCTGGGCAAGGCGCAGGTAAAACTGACGGCCATCGATTTCGCGCTCGCCATCCGTCATCACATCCACCGGACAGTCATGAAGGAAAATCAGATCCAGATCGGAGCTATACCCCAGTTCCCAGCCGCCCAGTTTGCCGTAACCAACCACCGCAAACCCACGACCTTCACGATCGCGTAAGTGTTTCGGTTGCCCGTAACGCGAAACCATCAGGTTCCACGCCTGCTGCACCACGGCTTCGATGATGGCTTCGGCAAGCCAGGTTAAGTGATCGCTCACTTTCATCACGGGGAGTGTGCCAGCGAGGTCTGCTGCCGCCACACGCAACAATTGCGCCTGTTTAAACTGGCGTAACGCCTCCAGTTGCTGCTCTTCATCATCATCCGGCACACGCAGCAGATACTGACGTAGTTCATCCCGGTAGGCATTCATCGCCGTGGGCTGATAAAGCGTATTCGGGTCGAGCAATTCATCCAGCAATAGCGGATAGCGCGCCAGCTTGCTCGCCACCATTGGCGAAGCGGCACAAAGTGAAATCAGATGCTTACGTGCACCGGGATATTCGCTGAGCAGTTCGAGGTACGTTGTGCGCGTGACAATTCCCGTTAACAGCGGCGTCACGCGTGACAGCGGCACAGGGGCATCCTCGCGGGAGCATACATCGCTCAACAGATGCGGCATCAGGTGATCGAGTACCTGGCGGCCGCGCGGGCCAATGGTGCGCTTATCCATCTCTTTGCGAAAATCAGCAATCATCGCCACCACACGGCGTCGATCATCGTCAGAAAGATGCGCCAGCACGGGCGTGCTGTCATCTTCCTGGAACGCATCCTGCCACAACTCCCCCCATTGCCCCGAGAGCGCATCCCCCTGCTCTTCGGCTTCATCATCGCCAATCAGGGTGTTGAATATGCCTCGTACGGCGGACATTTGTTTTTCCAGCTCAGCGGTCAGCGTTTCCCAGTCGGGTACACGCATTCCCCAGGCCAGACGCGCCCGATTGAGTTCATCTGACGGCAGCGTCTGCGTTTGCTCGTCATTAATGCTTTGCAACAGGTTTTCCAGGCGGCGCAGATACAAATAGGCTTGCCGCAGCGCCGGCGCGTCGCCTGGCGGCAGCAACCCCAGCTTATCGATAGCCCCCAGCGTCGGTAACAGTGAGCGGGACTGTAGCGAGGGCTCACGCCCACCGCGTATTAACTGGAACACCTGAACGATAAATTCAATCTCACGGATGCCGCCCGCCCCCAGCTTAATATTATCTTTCAGGCCACGGCGACGCACTTCACGGGCAATCATCCCTTTCATATTGCGCAGAGACTGAATAACGCTGAAATCGATATAGCGACGGAAAACGAATGGCCGCAGCATCGCCCGCAATTCACCGGCGTACGCATCATCCTTATCGCCCATAATGCGCGCTTTCACCATCGCATAACGTTCCCAGTCGCGCCCTTGCTCCTGATAATAATCTTCCAGCGCGGCAAAACTCAGTACCAGCGGGCCGCTGTCGCCAAACGGGCGCAAGCGCATGTCCACGCGATAGACAAAGCCATCCTGCGTCGGCTGGTCGAGCACTTTGATCAGGCGCTGTCCCAGACGAGTAAAGAACTGGGCGTTATCGAGTTCGCGTCGCCCGCCGCGCGTTGAGCCGTTTTCCGGCCAGGCGAAAATCAGATCGATATCGGATGAAAAGTTAAGCTCCCCGCCGCCCAGCTTACCCATGCCGAGGATCAGCAACGGCTGCGGTTCCCCCTTCTGATTGCACGGCGTTCCCCACTCGCGGCAGCAGGCATCATAGAGCCAGTCACGTGCAGCGACGATCAGGGTCTCCGCCAGTACGCTTAACTGCTGCAACGTCTCCTCTTCTGCCACCAGCGCCAGCGACTGCGCCCAGGCAATACGCACCATCCTGTGACGCCGGAACAGACGCAGCGCACGCATTAATGATGCCTCATCTGCCACGCTCTCGAGCGATTCGCGAAGCGTTTGCGCATACTGCTTCCACTCCTCCGCCTGTGGCGGCGCGCTTTCCAGTTCGGCCAGCCAGTCAGGATGCGCGGCAAGGCTATCCTGCACGAAATCGCTGAAAGTAAGCACTAACTGCGCTTGTTCACTAAGCGGTGTTTCGCTGAACGACTCAGGCAAGCGGGCCTGTACAGTTTGCCAGTGCTGCTGGAGCTGTGGAGAGTGCGGCATCATCGATGGGTATCCTTGACCGGGTTAGCGTTGTCCACTGTGCAGCCAGAAGGGCTGCTGACAGATTGCTTCGTTACGGAAATGTTCGATCTCAATACGCTGGCGCGTCTCAATGGCGTGGAGCAATCCTTGCCAGTTTTCCAGCCAGGCATTGGCCTGTACCGCATCGTAATAGCCAGCAAGTAACAGCACACTGTCTATTTCTCGTGCCAGACGCGGCAACTGGTCGCGATAACTGTCGCCCAGCGGATGCGCGAACGTACTTTTGAGTTCAGCGGCGCAGCGGGACAAATGGGTATCGGCAAAACGCTTGAAGGAGTCGGCAAATTTCGCCTGCGCTTTGTCATCCAGGAAGGTGCGCCAGCCCTGAGAAACCAGCCATTCTGTCAGCAGCAGTTTCGCCGTTGCCGCCTCTGCGCTCCATGCGGCCGTCGCCGCGGAGACATCTGACGTCAGCGTCGCTTCCGCCTGGGTCAGCAAATCGCGCAGGCGAGCGCTCGCTTTGCGCGGCACGATGCCGCCGAACAACATGAGAGTATGACGAATGAGCGTTATCGCAGACTGGACATCCGCTTTTGCCCGGTTATCGCCGCGAACCCACAGCTCCTCATGGTACTGCCATTGCGAAAGCCCCAACTCCAGCGCGGCGGTAAAAGCCTGCTCAGTGGTGGCTTTCGCTTGAACGTTGAGTATCGGCGTCGGACGACGATGACGTTCGGCATTCCCCTGCGCCAGATGATAGCCGCGCGCTGCCTTACTCAGGCTTCCCTGGCGCAGCCCTGAAAGCGTCACGAGCTGACGGGCCAGTTTGAGGATATCCGCCGGGTCACCGCTGAGCAGCTCAAGCTCAAGCTCACAGATCGGCTCAGCCAGCTCGCCGGCTTTAACGTCGCCCAGGTCCAGCCCAATCTCAATACGGCTTTCCCCGGCATTAACCAGCCATTTCTCCCGGTAGAAATCGGTGCTGAATAGCGGCTGTGCCTGCGTCTGGAGATCTTCTGGCAGCACGCCGTCGGGCCAGACTTCCTGCGGGAAGCGAGCCAGGTCCAACTCCGGTTTATCCAGCGCAATATTATATTCAGGGCGTTGATGTAACCCGCCGACCACGCGTCCGGCGATTTTCATCGTCATTTCGTACTGACCATCGAAGCCGCGTATACGCAGACCCATATCATGACGACGCAGCCAGTTATCCGCCGTTTCGTAATAGATGTTGAGTAACTGAGTGGGCGCTACGCGATCGTCGGTGAGCGAATGAAGATGGTTACGGAGCGTTTCAACGCTGTCGGGATGTACGTAAAATTTTAATTCGATTTCCTGAGCCATGGCTTTGCACTTATGGTTATGTCACATCAGTGAAAATTTCGGCGAACTAACGCGCCCGATGTTTGTCAGTAGATAGTATTTTGTGTCAGATTGCCATGCAATGCGCGATCTGATGGGTGTAAAAGTTCACTTATGCGCTTTGTTCGACCCGGATGATTCCGATTGATGCCGCCTGCCAGCTATCGTCAGACTGTTGGCACTGTTTTTATTCACGCTTAAAGATAATAACGACGCCTGATGCTTAAATTACGCCTGATTGGAATAACCTTATTTGCGCTTAGCGTTTCCACATTGGCTCACGCCGAAGAAAAACGTTACGTCTCTGATGAATTGAACACCTGGGTTCGCAGTGGCCCGGGAGATAACTATCGCCTCGTGGGCACCGTAAACGCCGGCGAAGAAGTGGAACTGCTGCAAACCAATGAAGCGTCTAACTACGCTCAGGTTCGCGACAGCAGTGGCCGTACGGCCTGGATCCCGCTAAAAGAGCTCAATACTCAGCCCAGCCTGCGCACTCGCGTGCCAGAACTGGAAAATCAGGTGAAAACCCTCACCGATAAGCTCAACAATATCGATAATACCTGGAACCAGCGTACGGCAGATATGCAGCAAAAAGTGGCCGGTAGCGATGGGGTCATTAACAGCCTGAAAGAAGAAAATCAGAAGCTTAAAAACGAGCTGATCGTAGCGCAGAAGAAGGTGAATGCCGCTAACCTCCAGCTCGATGACAAACAGCGCACCATCATCATGCAGTGGTTTATGTATGGCGGTGGCGTATTGGGCGCTGGCCTGTTCCT
This sequence comes from Phytobacter ursingii, assembly GCA_901456055.1. GTDB lineage: Bacteria > Pseudomonadota > Gammaproteobacteria > Enterobacterales > Enterobacteriaceae > Phytobacter > Phytobacter ursingii. The sequence goes on along the minus strand of CABDWT010000004.1, from coordinate 757,428 downwards.
CGGTCTGGTGCTGCCGCATTTAATCCCGCGTCGTAAAAGCAAAGATCGCTGGATGAACTAAGCTGATTAGCCATCTTCTCTACACTTACGTATTATCTGTCGGCAAAAATAGAACCTGTCTCAATTCCGATAAGTCAGGTTTATGAAAAGTCACAGAGGTAAGGAGTCAGGCGGCGTGAAGAGTTATCTGGTCGGTGGTGCAGTTCGCGATGCCTTGCTGGGCCTGTCGGTCAAAGACAAAGATTGGGTGGTGGTTGGCGCCACGCCAGCAGAGATGCTTGACGCGGGTTACCAGCAGGTAGGCCGCGATTTTCCCGTGTTTCTCCATCCACAAAGCCACGAAGAGTACGCGCTTGCCCGCACCGAACGAAAATCCGGTTTTGGTTACACCGGATTTTCCTGCTATGCCGCGCCGGATGTGACGCTTGAGCAAGATCTGCTGCGCCGCGACCTGACCGTCAATGCGCTGGCGCAAGATGATAATGGCAACATTATCGATCCCTACGGCGGTCAGAGCGATCTGCACCACCGTTTGCTGCGCCATGTTTCCCCCGCATTTGCCGAAGATCCTTTGCGTGTTCTGCGCGTGGCGCGTTTTGCCGCCCGCTATGCGCATTTAAGTTTTCGCATTGCCGACGAAACCATGGCGCTCATGCGCGAGATGACCGACGCTGGCGAGCTGACGCATCTTACGCCGGAACGCGTCTGGAAAGAGACGGAGAACGCCCTCAAGACCCGTAACCCGCAGGTCTTTTTCCAGGTGTTGCGTGACTGCGGGGCGCTAAAAGTGTTATTCCCGGAAGTGGACGCGCTGTTTGGTGTGCCCGCGCCGGCAAAATGGCATCCTGAAATAGATACCGGGCTCCATACCCTGATGACCGTGGCCATGGCCGCCATGCTCAGCCCTGAGGTTGATGTGCGTTTTGCCACCCTGTGCCACGATCTGGGCAAAGGGTTGACGCCGCCAGAATTGTGGCCACGCCATCACGGGCATGGTCCGGCGGGCGTCCGGCTGGTCGAGGGCGTCTGTCGGCGTTTACGCGTACCGAATGAGATCCGCGATTTGGCAAGGCTGGTGGCAGAATTCCATGACCTGATCCATACCTTCCCGATCCTGCAGCCAAAGACCATTATTAAATTGTTCGATTCGATTGACGCCTGGCGCAAGCCACAGCGGGTTGAGCAAATCGCCCTGACCAGCGAGGCCGACGTTCGCGGACGCGCGGGGTTTGAGGCGTGCGATTATCCGCAGGGACGCTTACTGCGTGAGGCCTGGAGCATCGCAAAAGCGGTCTCCAGCAAAGCGGTCGTTGAAGCAGGTTTCAAAGGCATTGAAGTGCGAGAAGAGTTAACCCGTCGTCGCATTCAAGCCGTGTCCGACTGGAAAGCACAACGCTGCCCTCAGCCAAAAGACTGAGGGCAAAGGTATACGCTAGATAAAAATGAAGTAAACCGCGGCGGCGACAATAAAGCGATAGATCGCGAAAGGGATAAACGAGATACGTTTGATCAACTCCAGGAACGTTTTGATCGCAATAAGGGCGACGATAAAAGCCATCACAAAGCCGACAGCAAACATCGGGATGTCACCTACGGTCAAAAATTTCAGGCTTTTATACAAATCCAGTACTGTGGCTCCCATCATCATTGGCACCGCCAACAGGAACGAGAACTCCGAAGCCGCATAACGGCTTACGCCCATGAGCATACCGCCTGAAATTGTCGCGCCAGAACGGGAGAACCCCGGCCAGAGCGCCAGGCACTGGAAGCAGCCAATCATAAATGCCTGACGCAAGGTGATATCGTCCACCCCTTCTGCGCGCGGCACTTTCGGTTTGAGGCATTCAGCCGCTATCAGCAGCACCCCGCCCACCACCAGCGCATACATCACGTTAATGGGGGTAAAGAGAGATTTAATAGCATCGTGAAAAACCAGCCCCAGAACAACGGCAGGCACCATGCCCAGCAGGATATGAATGAGCGTCAGGCGACCCGTGCCTGTGCCTTCATGCGGGGTACGGCCAAAGTGAATACCAATCAAGCCAAACAGGCGACGCCAGAACATCACCACCACAGCCAAAATCGAACCTAACTGAATCACTACTTCAAAGGTTTTTGCGGTTTCTCCCTCAAAACCCAGCAAATGCCCCACAAGAATCATGTGGCCTGTACTGGAAACCGGTAAAAACTCCGTCAGTCCTTCGACAACACCCAATATTGCTGCCACCAGCAGCGAGTGCATATCGCTCATTAAATAAACCCCTAAACAGACATAAAAAACGGCTTACCACTGGGGAAGCCGCGTATGGCCATGATATATGACCAGAAGACTAGCGCTTGGTTTAACAATTATGAATTTAAATAATTTTTTTCAGATTATTGCCACGCTCAATGATTACGCCAACATTGGCAGCCCGGGCGACGGCGCCTGGCTTACACAATTTGATACGCACCCATGGAGAGTTAAAACGAGCCAGCAGTAGCTCTGCGACCTCTTCGGCGACACGTTCTACCAGGGCAAAACGGCTTCCTTCGACGTGCGCAATGACGGTCTCTGCAATGTCCGCATAGCTCAGACAATCATTCACATCGTCACTCTTCGCCGCCTGACGGTTATCCCATGCCATTTCGATATCGAACACCAGCTTTTGTTCAATCGTCTGCTCCCAGTCATACACACCGATGGTGGTGATTACCGAAAGTTGCTCTATAAATACAATGTCCATCACGCCCCACCTGCTTTTTGGCTAACCTGGATACCACTTTCCATAATTTATGCGTATTATCCACTGATGCAGATAATAAAACGACATTTTCACAATGGAACAGCGTTATGAGTGCAATCGCGCCTGGAATGATCATCCTCGCGTATCTTTGCGGCTCAATATCCAGCGCCATTCTGGTCTGCCGCATCGCTGGTCTGCCTGACCCACGTGAGAGTGGTTCTGGCAACCCAGGGGCGACCAACGTATTACGAATTGGCGGCAAAGGAGCAGCCGTAACGGTACTGATTTTTGATGTGCTAAAAGGCATGCTGCCGGTCTGGGGAGCCTATGCGCTTGGCATTGCCCCCTTCTGGCTAGGCCTTATTGCTATCGCCGCCTGCCTTGGGCATATCTGGCCTGTTTTTTTCCATTTCCAGGGCGGCAAGGGTGTTGCTACCGCCTTCGGCGCGATTGCGCCCATTGGCTGGGACTTAACCGGCGTGATGGCGGGAACCTGGCTGCTGACTGTCCTGCTTAGCGGCTATTCTTCGTTAGGCGCGATTGTCAGCGCCCTGATTGCGCCATTCTATGTCTGGTGGTTTAAACCCCAGTTTACCTTTCCGGTCGCCATGCTCTCCTGCCTGATCCTGATACGTCACCACGACAATATTCAGCGGTTGTGGCGTCGTCAGGAGACAAAAATCTGGCACAAGCTAAAGAAAAAAAAGTAGACGCCATCCGCCCGGATAAAAAGTAGCGTAACCGGGAAAACGACCGTCTCATCCCCTGCATTGCCTGAATGGACCGAATATTGCCGTTACGCCTGTATCTCAACAGGCGTAACACCACACTGTGCTACGTCCTGCGCCCCTTCCTCATACCCTGATGATGTCGTCTATCCTTAACGCTCGATTTACTTTTTGAGCCAGGGGGCAATACAGTGACAAAAATGACCAGTGATTTTTTCATTGAGAGCCTGAAAGCCTGGGGCGTCAGTCGAATTTATGGCTATCCCGGCGATGGCATCAACGGCGTGCTCGGCGCGTTGCAACGCGCGAACAAAGCAGGCAATGGCATTGAGTTTATTCAGGTTCGCCATGAAGAAATGGCGGCGTTTATGGCGGCAGGTCACGCAAAATTCACCGGCGAGCTGGGCGTGTGTCTCTCAACCGGGGGGCCTGGCGCCACCCATCTGCTGACCGGCCTCTATGATGCGAAAATGGACCATGCCCCGGTACTGGCCATCGCCGGTCAGGCAGAAGCTACCGCTCGCGGCGCCAGCTATCAGCAAGAGTTAAACCTCGACCGTGTTTTCGCTGATGTGGCGAACTTTGTACAAGAAGCCGCCTCGCCCAGTCAGGTTCGGCATCTGGTTGATCGTGGAGTTCGCATCGCAGTGGCGCAAAATGGCGTAACGGTACTGATCTTGCCGAAGGACATTCAGGACGAACCCTGGCAGGCGCCGCCACATACCCATGGTTTCACCCACTCGGGAGCGGGATATCAGCGTCCGAAAATTGTGCCTTATGAAGCAGACCTGCAACGTGCAGCGGATATTCTTAATAGCGGAAAGAAAGTCGCTATCCTGGTCGGGGCAGGCGCACGCGGCGCGGCGCTCGAAGTCGTGCAACTGGCCAACCTACTTGGCGCCGGTGTGGCCAAGGCGCTGCTCGGCAAAGATGTATTACCGGATGACGCGCCTTTTGTCACTGGCGCAATCGGTCTGCTGGGTACGAAACCGTCTTATGACATGATGATGGGTTGCGACACATTGCTGATGATCGGCACCGGTTTTCCGTGGACGGAATTCCTGCCGAAAGAGGGGCAGGCACGCGCTGTGCAAGTCGATATCGATCCGGCAATGCTGGGGCTCCGCTACCCGGTTGAGGTCAATCTTCATGGCGATGCAGCGGAAACCCTGCGCGCATTGCTGCCGCTGTTAGCGCATAAAACTGACCGTAGCTGGCAAGAGGAAATTGCCAGAGGGGTGAAAGCGTGGTGGCAGACGCTTGAAGAACGAGCGATGGCGGACGCCAAACCGGTTAACCCGCAACGGGTAGTATGGGAAATGTCACCCCTGCTGCCTGACGATGCCATCGTCACGTCCGATTCTGGCTCTTGCGCCAACTGGTTTGCCCGTGATTATAAAGTGAAGCAGGGTCAGCGCGCTTCTCTGTCTGGCGGCCTTGCCTGTATGGGCGCGGCAGTACCTTACGCCATCGCCGCAAAATTTGCCTATCCGCAGAAAGTGGTGGTCGCGCTGGTCGGGGATGGCGCTATGCAAATGAACAATCTGGCAGAACTGATCACCATTCAGAAATACTGGCAAGGCTGGAGCGATCCACGTCTGATCATTTGCGTCTTCAATAATCAGGATCTTAACCAGGTAACCTGGGAGCAGCGCGTAATGGAAGGCAATCCACGGTTTGAGGCAACCCAGGATATTCCCGATGTGGGTTATGCCCGCTTCGCGCAATCGCTGGGGCTCAAGGGTATTTTTGTTAATGATCCACAGCAGTTACCGCTTGCCTGGCAGCAAGCCTTGTCAGCAGAACGCCCTGTCGTGCTTGAAGTTAAAACCGATCCGGAGGTGGCGCCGCTACCGCCGCATATCACCCTGAAACAGGCAAAAGCCTTTATGGCGTCAATGGCCAAAGGGGACCGATCCGCCGGGAAAATTTTCGCCGATACAGCAAACCAGTTGATGAGTGAAATATTGCCGGGCAAAAAATCGTAATGACAGAAAACAGGCCGGGAAAGTGGAATGCCCGGCTTTCCCGAGGAGGGTACGACGGTAATACGTTCGTTTTGAGCTTGCCGGGCTGGCGCCAGGTTAATGTCCCCCGGCCCCCCGGGGGAATAGATTACGCAGCCGGTAATTCTGCCAACGGCCAGCGTGGGCGCACAGTCACGCCAAGTCCGGCAACGCCGCCGGCTTTCAGGCGCACCATCCCGGCGTAGGCTATCATTGCGCCATTATCGGTACAAAATTCCGGGCGTGCATAGAACACTTCGCCACGGCGCTTTTTCATCATTTCAGCCAGTTTCGCGCGAAGTGTACGGTTTGCGCTAACGCCTCCCGCCATGACCAGACGGGTAAATCCGGTTTGGTCCAGCGCACGTTTACATTTGATCATCAGCGTATCGACCACCGCGTCTTCAAAGGCACGCGCGATATCGGCACGTGTTTGCTCATCAGGCTCATTTTCACGAATGGTATTTGCCGCGAAGGTTTTCAGACCAGAGAAGCTGAAATCAAGACCGGGTCTGTCCGTCATAGGACGCGGGAAAACGAAACGCCCTTCCGTACCCTGTGACGCCAGTTTCGATAACATAGGGCCGCCAGGGTAATCAAGACCGAGCAATTTGGCCGTTTTGTCAAACGCCTCGCCGGCGGCATCATCAATAGATTCGCCGAGCAACTGGTACTCGCCAATCCCCGTCACGCTAATCAGCTGAGTGTGGCCGCCGGAGACCAGCAGCGCCACAAACGGGTATTGCGGCGGATTATCTTCCAGCATCGGCGCCAGCAAGTGGCCTTCCATATGGTGAACTGGAATAGCCGGAACATCCCAGGCAAATGCCAGCGCCCGGCCGACCGTTGCGCCGACCAGCAGCGCGCCAACAAGACCAGGACCGGCGGTATAGGCAACCGCATCGATATCTTTTGCCATCAGCCCTGCCTCTTTCAGTGCCGCCTGAATCAACGGTACGGTTTTACGTACATGATCGCGGGAGGCCAGTTCAGGTACGACGCCGCCATAGTCGGCATGCAGTTTTACCTGACTATACAACTGGTTGGCTAACAGGCCGTTCTTATCGTCATAAATAGCGATGCCGGTTTCATCGCAGGATGTTTCAATTCCCAGTACACGCATGGCTGTTTTTTTACCTCGCTTCAATGCCGCGCAGTGTAGGATCAATGCCCCTTGTTGTAAACTTTACTCACCCCCTTGAAGGACTTCGTGTATACTCCCCACCCTTACAAAAGTCCCTTTCAAAAAAGGCAGCGGTGCTTTACAAAGCAGCAACTGTTGAAGTAAAATTCCGCACCATTTTGAAATAAGCTGGCGTTGACGCCAGCGGCAAACCGAATTTATCAAAGGTGAGAGGCACATGCCGGTAATTAAAGTACGTGAAAACGAGCCGTTCGACGTAGCACTGCGTCGCTTCAAGCGTTCCTGCGAAAAAGCAGGTGTTCTGGCGGAAGTTCGTCGTCGTGAGTTCTATGAAAAACCGACTACCGAACGTAAGCGCGCTAAAGCTTCTGCTGTGAAACGTCACGCGAAGAAACTGGCTCGCGAAAACGCACGCCGCACTCGTCTGTACTAAGTTTTTTGAGAGTTTAGCTCTCAATTTCAGACCGAGTTGTAGTTGTAAGGCCGTGCTTCCGAAAGGAATGCGCGGCTTATTTTCGTTTATGAATTGCTAAAAATGAATGGGGCATATGGCTGGACGAATCCCACGTGTTTTTATCAATGATCTGCTGGCTCGCACCGATATCATCGATCTGATCGATGCGCGGGTGAAACTGAAAAAGCAGGGCAAGAACTGGCACGCATGCTGTCCATTCCATAACGAAAAAAGTCCTTCCTTCACCGTAAATGGTGAAAAACAGTTTTATCACTGCTTCGGCTGTGGGGCGCACGGCAACGCGATCGACTTTCTGATGAACTACGACAAACTCGAGTTCGTGGAAACCGTCGAAGAACTGGCCGCCATGCATAACCTGGAAGTGCCCTATGAAGCAGGCAACGGGCCAAGTCAGATAGAGCGCCACCAGCGGCAAAGTCTCTATCAATTGATGGATGGCCTGAGTGCGTTTTATCAGCAATCCCTGACGCAACCTGCGGCTGAACCGGCGCGCCAGTATCTGGAAAGACGCGGTTTAAGCAGCGATGTCATCGCCCGTTTTGCGATTGGTTACGCCCCTCCCGGCTGGGACAACGTTTTAAAGCGTTTTGGTGCAAACCAGGAAAATCGTCAATCTCTGATTGATGCGGGCATGCTGGTCACTAACGATCAGGGACGCAGTTATGATCGTTTTCGCGAAAGGGTGATGTTCCCTATCCGCGACAAACGTGGTCGGGTAATGGGATTTGGTGGCCGAGTGCTGGGTAATGATACGCCCAAGTACCTCAACTCCCCGGAGACCGATATTTTCCATAAAGGCCGCCAGTTATACGGGCTTTATGAAGCGCAGCAGGACAATGATGAACCGCAGCGGCTTTTAGTCGTGGAAGGTTACATGGATGTGGTTGCGCTGGCGCAATATGGTATTAACTACGCCGTTGCGTCACTTGGCACCTCGACCACAGCAGACCATATTCAGCTGTTGTTTCGGGTAACGAAAAACGTCATTTGCTGTTATGACGGCGACCGCGCGGGCCGCGATGCCGCATGGCGTGCGCTGGAAACCGCATTGCCGTACATGAGCGACGGGCGTCAGCTACGCTTTATGTTCCTTCCGGACGGCGAAGACCCGGATACGCTGGTACGTAAGGAAGGCAAAGCCGCGTTTGAAGCGCGGATGGAGCAGGCGATGCCGCTCTCCACGTTTTTGTTTAACAGCTTACTGCCGCAGGCGGACTTGACCACCCCGGATGGGACAACGCAACTTGCCGCGCTGGCACTGCCGTTGATTTCGCAGGTGCCGGGTGAAACGTTACGTATCCAGCTCAGGCAGTTACTGGGCAATAAAATTGGCATCTTCGACGACGCGCAGCTTGATCGTTTGATGCCAAAACAGGCGGAAAATGCCACGGCCCGGCCGGCGCCTCAGCTAAAACGCACAACCATGCGTATACTGATAGGATTGCTGGTCCAGAGTCCGGAACTTGCGCCGTTAGTGCCTCCGCTGGAGGGGCTGGATAAATCCAGAATGGCTGGACTTGGCTTATTTACAGAACTGGTCAACACTTGTCTGTCACAGCCTGGATTAACCACAGGGCAGCTTCTGGAACAGTATCGCGGAACAAAAGAGGCCGCAACCCTTGAAAAACTGGCGATGTGGGACGATATAGCAGATAAAGACATTGCAGAAAAAACGTTCAACGACGCGCTCAATCATATGTTTGATTCGATGCTTGTACAGCGGCAAGAAGAGTTGATAGCTCGTGACCGCACACATGGTTTAAGCAGCGAAGAACGCCGGGAGCTCTGGCAACTAAACCAGGAACTGGCGAAGAAATAAAAAGACAAAATCATTCAGGTTGTATCAAAGCGGCAAGAGAACTCAGTTAACGCAGAGACAACGTGAAGGATGAAGTATTCAACGGCTTAAGTGCCGATAATCGTTCGGGAAGCACCCGACAGCCGCATTGAGGGGCAGCGGCAAAAATATAAGTAAGCCCTCGTTAGACCAAGTTGGCGGTTTTTAATTTCGCTAACCGACACCAACCCTCTTGAATTAAGTGTGGATACCGTCTTATGGAGCAAAACCCGCAGTCACAGCTGAAACTTCTTGTCACCCGTGGTAAGGAGCAAGGCTATCTGACCTATGCCGAGGTCAATGACCATCTGCCGGAAGATATCGTCGACTCCGATCAGATCGAAGACATCATCCAAATGATCAACGACATGGGCATTCAGGTGATGGAAGAAGCACCGGATGCTGATGATCTGATGCTTGCTGAAAACACCGCGGACGAAGATGCTGCCGAAGCCGCCGCGCAGGTGCTTTCCAGCGTGGAATCTGAAATCGGTCGTACGACCGACCCGGTGCGCATGTACATGCGTGAAATGGGCACCGTTGAGCTGTTAACCCGTGAAGGCGAAATCGACATCGCCAAACGTATTGAAGACGGCATCAACCAGGTACAGTGCTCCGTTGCTGAGTACCCGGAAGCCATCACCTATTTACTGGAACAATACGACCGTGTCGAAGCGGAACAGGCTCGCCTGTCCGATCTGATTACCGGTTTCGTCGATCCGAACGCTGAAGAAGATCTGGCGCCTACGGCGACCCACGTCGGTTCTGAGCTCTCTCAGGAAGACCTGGACGATGATGACGAAGAAGACGAAGACGAAGACGGCGATGACAGCAGCGATGATGACAACAGCATCGACCCTGAGCTGGCGCGTGAAAAATTTGCTGAGTTGCGTACTCAGTATGAAGTAACACGTGACACCATTAAGGCAAAAGGCCGCAGTCACGCAGCAGCGCAGGAAGAGATCTTAAAACTATCTGAAGTCTTCAAACAGTTCCGTCTGGTACCGAAACAGTTCGATTACCTGGTAAACAGCATGCGCACCATGATGGACCGCGTACGCACCCAGGAACGCATTATCATGAAGCTGTGTGTTGAACAGTGCAAAATGCCGAAGAAAAACTTCATTACGCTTTTCACTGGCAACGAAACCAACGAAACCTGGTTCAATGCAGCCCTGGCGATGAACAAGCCGTGGTCTGAAAAATTGCATGAGGTCTCTGAGGACGTTCAGCGCGGCCTGCAAAAACTGCAGCAGATTGAAGAAGAGACTGGCCTGACTATCGAGCAGGTGAAAGATATTAACCGTCGTATGTCCATCGGTGAAGCGAAAGCGCGCCGTGCGAAAAAAGAGATGGTTGAAGCGAACCTGCGTCTGGTTATTTCAATCGCCAAGAAATACACCAACCGTGGTCTGCAGTTCCTCGATCTGATCCAGGAAGGCAACATCGGTCTGATGAAAGCGGTAGATAAGTTTGAATACCGTCGCGGTTACAAGTTCTCCACCTACGCAACCTGGTGGATCCGTCAGGCAATCACCCGCTCTATCGCGGACCAGGCGCGCACCATCCGTATTCCGGTGCATATGATTGAGACCATCAACAAGCTCAACCGTATCTCCCGCCAGATGCTGCAAGAGATGGGACGTGAACCGACGCCGGAAGAGCTGGCCGAGCGCATGCTGATGCCGGAAGACAAAATCCGTAAAGTGCTGAAAATCGCTAAAGAGCCAATCTCCATGGAAACGCCAATTGGCGATGATGAAGATTCGCATCTGGGTGATTTCATCGAGGATACCACCCTTGAGCTGCCACTGGACTCTGCCACCACCGAGAGCCTGCGTGCCGCCACCCACGATGTTCTGGCTGGCCTGACCGCCCGTGAAGCGAAAGTCTTGCGTATGCGTTTCGGTATCGATATGAACACCGACCACACGTTGGAAGAAGTGGGTAAACAGTTCGACGTTACCCGCGAACGTATCCGTCAGATCGAAGCGAAAGCGTTGCGTAAACTGCGCCACCCGAGTCGCTCTGAGGTTCTGCGTAGCTTCCTGGACGATTAATTCGCCTGCATTTCACGTCTTGTCAGACGCCATCCTCCGGGATGGCGTTTTTTTTACCGCTAATAAGGGGAAAAATGAAACCAAATATCAATGCCAGACTATTCCATATCATCCCAAATATATTTTTAATATGAATATAAAAACAAAATTACTTGATAAAATAAATACAAATTATCGATTAAATATTATTTCATTAGGTTTTTATCGTTCTTAAACATACATTAACACTAAATCACATCACTTTATAAAAATCATAAAAAGCATATATTTCAAAATATTATACACGCAAAGACGATAGTAAAAGCGATTAATACTGAATAACCAAATCCGTTTATGTTGTGTATAAGTGCCGCTTGTGCTAAAAAGCAGGGGAATAAAAACAGTCCCCAAATTCGCAAGTTTCAAATGCACTTCATAAAAGTCACCACCACGGTGACTGGTATTTATTTGCATTTCTGAAAAATGGCTGGCAGCTGAGAGGCATGTCCTAAATCGGTTGCTGTGACGGTGCGCCTGTTAACTGTGGTCTGGACCGTCACGTAGAGATTACCAACAGGAAACAAAATGGATTTTGACTTGAATACGGAAGCTGAAGAGCAAGCGCTGATTGACAGCGTACGCAGCACGTTGACGGAACAAGGTGACGCCCTCCGCCATCTGGCAGAAGTCATCAATGCGGAAGCCTACAACGCCGCATTAAGATTGATTGTGGCCTGTAAAGGCCATGTGATTGTCTCCGGCATGGGAAAATCCGGGCATGTCGGACGTAAAATGTCTGCAACCCTCGCCTCAACCGGTACCCCCAGCTTTTTTGTTCACCCGGCAGAAGCGTTCCATGGCGATTTAGGGATGATAACCCCCTACGATGTGCTGCTGCTGATCTCTGCCAGCGGTGAAACTGATGAAGTGCTTAAGCTAGTGCCTTCATTAAGAAATTTTGGCAATAAAATCATCGCTATTACCAATAATGCACACTCGACGCTGGCAAAATACGCCGATGCCATCCTTGAGTTGAATATGGTCAGTGAAACCTGCCCTAATAATCTGGCACCGACAACCTCCACCACCCTGACAATGGCCATTGGCGATGCCCTGGCGATTGCACTTATTCACAAACGCCACTTCAAACCTGACGACTTTGCCCGCTATCATCCGGGTGGTTCACTGGGCCGTCGCCTGTTGACCCGCGTGACCGATGTGATGCAATCGGATGTACCTTCTGTGGATATTGACGCAACGTTCCGTCAAATCATTCAGGAACTGACCAGCGGTTGCCAGGGTATGGTAGCCGTCAAAGCGAATGGCAAGCTGGCAGGTATTATTACCGACGGCGATCTGCGTCGTTACATGGAAAAATGCGAAGATTTTGTCAAGGGTACCGCAGCAGACATGATGACTCGCAATCCGATTACCATGCCGCAAGACACCATGATTATCGATGCAGAAGAAAAGATGACCAAACACCGCATCTCAACCCTACTCATTACCAATGGATCACAGGATGTGATTGGTTTAGTCAGGATTTTCGACTAATTCCTCACCTGTGTATACCGAAATAATAAGTCATCCCATCAGCTGATTTTTGCCGAAGGGAATAACGTTGAAAGTGACATGTCTACACACAAAGTGAAGTTACTGGCTTCCTCGCTACGCGCGTGTACGGCCAAATTTAACCTTGCCTGGATCCAGCAGCATCTTGCCTGGATTGTTATTGCCGCCCCGATGGCGTTACTCGTCATCTATTTGGTGATTTTCAGCCAGCCTCGCTATATGAGCGAATCGAAGGTCGCGGTAAAACGTCCCAGCGACATCGAAGCTTCCAGCCTGAATGTCGGATTGCTGCTGGGCGCCTCCACCTCCAGCTCTGGCGAAGACTCTCTCTATTTAAAGGAGTACATCAACTCAGCGGATATGTTGAAAGTACTCGACAAGCAGCTCAATTTTCACGATGCATGGAGCCATAGCGGGCTGGATTTTATTTATCATCTGTCTAAAGACACAACGGCAGAACAATTCCTCAATTACTACCGCGATCGTATCTCTGTGATCTTTGATGACAAAACCGGTTTGCTGACGATTCAGACTCAGGGTTTTACACCAGAGTTCTCACAGCGGTTTAATAACGCAGTCCTCAAAGAGTCAGAGCGTTTTATTAACGAGCTCTCCCATAAAATCGCCCGAGACCAGCAGAACTTCGCCCAGGAAGAATTACGGCAGGCCCGTGTTCGCCTGGATAAAAGTAAAGCGGAATTACTGAATTATCAGAATCAGAACAACATCCTCGACCCTGAGGTCTCCGCAACGGCGGCCACATCGCTGGTGATGACGTTGCAAGGTAAAAAAGTTGAGCTGGAAGCCGAGCTGCGTAATTTACTGAGTTACTTGCGTGAAGATGCGCCCCAGGTCATTAGCATTCGTAACTCAGTAAAAGCCCTGCAGGCACAGATCGATGCAGAACAGAACAAAATCACCGCGCCAGGCGATAAGAAACTTAACAGCATGGCGGCTGACTTTGACGAGATTAAAGCCCGCGTCACCTTCGATACCGAAATCTACACGATGGCGATCAAAGCCATTGAAAAAACACGCCTGGAAGCGGCACGTAAACTCAAAGTGTTGTCGGTTATCAGTTCACCACAACAACCGGAAGAGTCCAGTTTTCCCCGGTGCGGCTACCTGCTGGCAAGCTGGTTGTTAGTCTGCTGTCTACTCTTCGGCACGATCAAATTGCTGCTGGCCGTGATTGAAGATCACAAAGACTAATTTTGGACGCACAGTGAATTTTACAGAGTTGAACATGAAATTATTAAAATCGGCACTGCTTCTTCTGATCTGCCATACGGCCTTTGCGGCTGGTCCGACTGCTATTACAGCCGATCCGAATTTGACAGGGGCGGCGCCGTTGCCGTCGATTATCTCCGGCAAAACGGAAGCCCCCCAGGATGCAACAGGGTTTGACAACACCCCCCCACCCGTGGCTGCCGCTCTGCCCAGTCGCATGTTCGGCGCACAATTATTTACCTCTATCAGCGCGGCCTCAGGCGCAGGTCTGGGATTCAACCCAGGCTATGTCATTGGTCTCGGCGATACTATCCAGATTCGATTGTGGGGGGCATTCCAGTACGACGGAGCGCTGACCGTGGATCCGAAAGGCAATATTTTCCTGCCGAATATTGGCCCGCTGAAAGTTTCGGGTATGACCAATGCGCAGTTGAACAATACCGTCACCAGTAAGATCAAAGAAGTTTATACCTCTAACGTCAACGTTTATGCCTCTCTGCTGCAGGCCCAGCCGGTTAAAGTCTTCGTGACCGGCTACGTGCGTAGCCCCGGCTTATATGGCGGCGTCGCGTCTGACTCCCTGCTCTCTTATCTGAGCAAAGCTGGTGGCGTCGACAGTGAACGCGGCAGCTATGTTGATATCATCGTCAAACGTGGCAAATCGGTTATCTCACGCGTGAACCTGTACGATTTTCTGCTGAACGGTAAGTTGGGCCTGTCGCAGTTTGTGGATGGCGATACCATCGTCGTTGGTCCACGTCAGCATACGTTCAGCGTAGAAGGTGATGTGTTTAACAGTTACGACTTTGAGTTCGCCAACAGCACCATTCCGGTAACAGAGGCACTCAGTTGGGCGCGTCCGAAACCCGGCGCCACCCATATGACCATCATCCGTCAGCAAGGCGCCATAAAACGTAGCGAATACTATCCTCTTAGCTCCGCGCCAGGTCGCTCTCTTCAGGACGGCGACCGACTCATTGTGAGTTCAGACCGCTATGCAGGCACCATTCAGGTACGTGTCGATGGAGCCCATTCCGGCGAGCATGCAATAGTTCTGCCCTACGGCTCGACTATGCGTCAGGTCCTGTCGCAGATCCGCGCAAATAGCATGTCACAGATGAAGGCTATTCAGTTGTACAGAACGTCAGTGGCGGAGCGCCAGAAAGAGATGCTGAATCTGTCTCTGCAGAAACTGGAAGAGGCCTCTCTGTCTGCACAATCCTCGACGCAGGAAGAGGCCCGTTTACGTATGCAGGAAGCACAACTGGTCAGCCGCTTCGTCAATAAAGCGCGAGAAGTCGTTCCGAAAGGGCAGGTCGTACTTAATGAAAGCAACATCGACTCAGTACTGCTGGAAGATGGTGACGTCATCATGATACCGGAAAAAACCTCGCTGATTATGGTGCACGGAGAAGTGTTGTTTCCGAACGCCGTCACCTGGCAGGACGGGTTAGATGCAGATGACTACATCAAGAAATGTGGCGGGCTAACGCAAAAATCCGGTAACTCGAAAATTATCGTGATTCACCAGAATGGTGAGTCGGCTGACGCTGACGATGCAGGAAAACTGCAGCCCGGTGATGAAATCATGGTTCTGCCGAAATACGAATCGAAAAATATCGAAGTTACGCGAGGGATTTCGACCATCCTTTACCAGCTTGCCGTTGCGGCCAAAGTTGTGCTGACAATCTAATCAACGCTGTCGAGAACGCTTTTCCCGGCGCAAAGGGGAAAGCGAAACAAGCCGTTGTAAAAACGTTTTCTTCTTTAATCGGCTTATTGATATTGATGGAACGAATGAAAAACATACTGGGCATTTACTCCGGGGGGATCTGGCGTATCCCGCATCTGGACAGTTTTCTGCCAGGAGAACATCTGCGGCTTTCGCCTTTTAAAACCATCCCGGAGCAGGTGAATGCTATTGTCGTCTGGGGCCATCGCCCCAGCGCGCGAAAACCTGTTGCCCTGGCACATTCAGCGGGTCTGCCAGTCATCCGCCTCGAAGATGGTTTTATTCGTTCTCTCGGCTTAGGTGTTCAGGATTGTTCGCCCCTCTCCATCGTCGTTGATCATTTTGGCATCTATTACGACGCTTCGGTTCCGAGCATGCTCGAATGCCTGATCAAAGATAAGGCCGGCAATCAGCCTCTGGCAGCTGAAGCGCAGGCGATGATGCGCGCCATCGTCGACAATGATTTGTCGAAATACAATCAGGCGCCGCCGTTTGTCGCACCGGATATTATGCCGGAGGCCGTGCTGGTGGTTGACCAGACGTTTGGCGATATGTCTGTCATCAAAGGCAACGCCGGGCCGGAAAGCTTCCAGCAGATGCTCAAGGCGGCAAAGCAGGAAAATCCGCGTGCAGAAATTTGGGTGAAGGTGCATCCGGATGTGCTATGCGGCAAAAAGACGGGCTATTTTACTAACCTGAAATCCGACAGCCGTGTGCGCATGTTTGCCGAAGATGTCAGCCCACAATCGCTGCTGCGGCACATGCAAAAAGTGTATGTGGTCACCTCGCAGTATGGTTTTGAAGCGTTGCTGGCCGGCAAACCCGTCGTCTGCTTTGGGCAGCCATGGTATGCGGGCTGGGGACTCACAGATGATCGTCATCCAAAGGCCAGCGAGCTTGCCGCACGCCGACAACCCTCCACACTGAGCAATCTGTTTACCGCCGCCTATTTGCGCTATTGCCGTTACCGACATCCGGTAAGTGGAAAACCAGCAACGCTGGCCTGCGTTGTCGACTGGCTGTCCTTACAGCGTAACCACAGCCTGGTACGTCGCGGTACGCTATGGGCACCGGGATTGAGTCTGTGGAAAACCGCAATTCTCAAACCCTTCCTGAAAACAGCAGAGAATCAGGTTCGCTTTGCGAAACAGTGTCCACAAGCCAGCGCGCTTATCGCCTGGGGCACTCGGGGGGAGAAAAAATGGCAGGTGCAGGCAGATGCACAGCGTATTCCACTGTGGCGAATGGAGGACGGGTTTATCCGTTCCTCCGGCCTGGGCTCTGATCTGCTCGCGCCACTGTCTTTAGTACTGGATAAAACCGGTATCTATTACGACGCATCACGTCCCAGCGATCTGGAAAATCTGCTGAGCGCGAGCAACCTGAGTGAGCGTCAACGGGTGCGCGCACAAGCCCTACAGCAACAACTCGTGCACAACAAAGTCAGTAAATACAACCTCGGACAGGAGTGGCACTTACCACCCGGGGCGGTCGGTAAGAAAGTCATTCTGGTACCCGGTCAGGTGGAAGATGACGCCTCGATTCTGACCGGGACATTGTCTGTTAACACCAATCGGGATTTATTGCGCACGGTACGCGAGCGTAATCCTGGTGCGTTTATTGTCTTTAAACCGCACCCGGATGTTTTGGTAGGTAATCGCAAAGGGCAAGTTGCAGCAGAAGATGTCAGCCGTTGGGCCGACTGCCAGGCGCTGGACGCCGATATTATTCAATGCATCCAACTCGCAGATGAATTACATACCATGACCTCTCTTTCTGGCTTCGAAGCCCTGATGCACGGTAAGCGCGTATTTTGCTATGGCATGCCTTTTTATGCGGGTTGGGGGCTCACACAGGATGAGCACCAGATTCCTCGACGATCCCGCCAGCTCACGCTTACGGATTTAGTCTGGCAAACGCTAATCGCGTATCCAACCTATATCCATCCGCAGCGGATGGAACCGATGCAGGCAGAAGAAGCCGCGCTGTGGCTAAGTTCCGCCCCTCGCGGAGAAATGAAAATCACGAAGAAGAATACTGGTCGATTAGCCAGACAGTACCGCAAGTTATTGATGTTTTATAAAATTCGCTTTGGTTAGCGTTACTCCTGGACTCATGGACGATGATGCAAAACAATACCGTTAAGACATTACTCGCGGGCAAAAAATACCTGCTGCTGCAAGGACCGATGGGGCCTTTCTTCAATGATGTCGCCACCTGGCTGGAAACGCTGGAACGCGAGGCGGTGAACGTTGTATTTAATGGCGGCGATCGATTCTATTGTCGACACCGCCAGTATCTTACCTATAGACAAACCCCGAAGGAATTCCCGACCTGGCTGAAAGAGACGTGGAAGAATTATTCGTTCGATACAATCTTGTGCTTCGGTGATTGTCGACCATTACACAGAGCGGCACACGCCTGGGCCAAAGCGAAAGGTATTCGTTTTCTGGCTTTCGAAGAGGGCTATCTGCGCCCCCATTTTATTACCCTCGAAGAAGGTGGAGTGAATGCTTTCTCTACCCTGCCCCGCGATCCTGATTTTTACCGGAGCTTGCCCGATTTCTCGCCATCAGAACCCCAGCCGCTAAAACCGTCTTCTGCTCTGCGCTACATCCATGCGACATGGTATTACCTTGTCGGCTGGCGTTATCGCCATGAGTTTAGTCACTATCGACATCATAAATCTTTTTCGCCCTGGTACGAGGCAAAATGCTGGGTGCGTGCGTGGTGGCGTAAACAATGGTATGGCTGGAAACAACGAGGTGTAATGGAAACGCTGCGGACAACATTCAATCACCGCTATTATCTTGCGATTTTACAGGTCTATAACGATAGTCAGATTCGTAACCATAGCCCATACGTTGATGTCCGGGATTATATTAATGATGTTATCTTCTCGTTTTCACGCAAAGCGCCTAAGGAAGATATGCTGGTCATTAAGCACCACCCGATGGATCGCGGGCATCGTCTGTACCGGCCACTGATTAAGCGACTGAGTAAGAAGTATGGTGTGACCAATCGCGTAATATACGTGCATGATTTGTCGATGCCGGAACTACTGACACACGCCAAAGCAGTGGTGACGATTAACAGTACGGCGGGGATTTCAGCGCTGATCCATAACAAGCCGCTGAAAGTGATGGGCAATGCCCTGTACGACATCAAAGGGATGACATATCAGGGACATTTGCACCAGTTCTGGATGGCAGACTTCAGGCCGGATATGACGTTGTTTAAGAAATTTCGGGGATATTTGCTGGAGAATACACAGATTAATGCGGTGTATTATACTAATAACTTAAACTATAAACACATCTACTTGTTTAATAAAAAAGAATTTGGGAATAATCAACCCTCTCTTTTTGATTCATTGGAGTATTCAAAACGGGATATAAAATGAAACCTGAGGAAGGCAATGATTAAAAAATCACCATTGCCTTATGTTCCTCTTAACCTTTTTAGTTTTTTCATGTCAAGAAAATTATCGCGCTCTCCATTCATAAAGTTTTATCCTGCAGTAAGTGTTATGAAATAAAGCGTGAAGGGAATTATCTAATTGGAAAGAGGACAACGATATATCATCTTTAAATATTGCCACCTCTAATATCGTAATTGATTGCAAAGGGAATATAATCGATAAGAACAAGAAAGAAGATCCAGGCATTAAAATTTAAGGAAGTAATTTTAAGATAATTTAAATCATTCATAACCTTTTAAAATAACTAATTATGGGAACTGAGTTTTTGCACATATTATACATTCCGGAAATTAATGGTTACTGTCTGAATTTTAAATCGCCAGTATTGCTATTTCTATTTTTGATGGCATCATTAAAAAAAGCACCTGGGGTTCTTATCAACTTCCTGACTTTCCTGCCAAATTTCCCAGGCTTACGCTTATCTTCCTTTACGTTATTTATTTTAAGCTCGGAACTATTTGCCGAATTATTCTGAATATGGGATTTCGAGTCTTTAACAGTACTCGTATCGACCACCACCTTCGTTCCATTGGATTTTGCATTAGATGATTTGAAAGTTTCCATAATTTTCTCACGACCACCAAAAGAGTAAAAAAGTGGTGCATCCAGACTAATCCCTTGCGGAGATGTGCCTAAAATAATCGTTTGATTATTATAGTTTATTTTATTAAACAAAATCTCATTAATAATTTTCCGATCAGTACCATCACATGATTTTGTTTTGTTGTAAGTTGATTGTCCAAATGAGTAAACTCTATTAAGCATATGCCAATAGAATTGTAATACTTTTCTTTTATCAACTAGCACATCGTTGTTAATGAGTTCCAGAGCGTGTATCGCATCAAATGCCGGAATAGCTAAACCTTCGTGTGCATAAAAAGCATTGGACGCACAAATAACTGGTTTCATAAAAGCGAGAGAAATTAAACCAACGCCAGAGTTCATCAACAACACTTTATCTGCCAAATCTATCAGGTCATGTATATGCGTATCATCTTCTGCATATAAAACACCATTTACTCTAGGAAGATTTTTTTCCAGAGGATGATTCTTACAAATTATAACCCATTCTTCTCTGGGAAGGTTTTCAGCTATATATTCAACCCAACACTGAAATCCATTGACTGATCCGGCAGGTCCTGCAAAATAGGTTGTAACGGTATCTGTTGGCCTTTGAAACGGCACAAATAATACTTTTCGGTCACCAATTTGATATAATTCTTTTAAAAATCTGGAAGTTTTTCTCGGTGAATTATGTTCTAATGTGTGCTCGCTATTTCTTAAATTGAAAAGATAATTTTCAACTTCATCTTCTTGTTCATGCGTTAATTGTTGTTGCCAGGCCTCTGGCGAATAACTTTTGCTATCGTAATTAAATCCATTATGATCTAAAAACCATGAGTCTGGCAGAGCGCCACGATCGAATACAATAAACGGAATGTTTTTTTCTTTAACACCTTCATATAAGGCCAAACGGTGCTCGTTTCCATAAGGATTTAGAAAGAAAATTCGATCGATTTCATTTTTATTAATATAACGCAACAATGAATCAATATTAGAAAATAAGTTCTCAGACATGAAAACCAAACTGCCAAAAAGAGGAGTTAAATGTCTTATAGCTTTGAAAGTACGGGATTTTGTATCAATTAAAAATAACGTTTTATCCTTAATATTTACATTACTCAAAGGAAAAGGTTGTTCTTTATCCTGATCAAATTTCTTCATTAGATTTTCTAATAAAGAAAAGTTTCTTTGCGTTTGATGGTAACCCGGTATTGATCTTATGGGATGCCACAGATGCTGAAAGAAGATCCCCCGATTAAAAACATCTATCCCATATAAAGCAAAATAGGCTCTAAAGCCATGATAATTATCTATGCGATTTGATTTGGTATTATTGTAATAATCAGCGGTCCTGGGACCTTTAGAATAATAGCTACTAAGCCTATGTAATACATCATAATCTTCTGCACCATGGCCATAAAACTCTCTACTATGCCCCCCAATGGCTAAATAGTGATGTTTATTAACCACCATCGCAGAGCTGCCATATGCTGGAAACTCTACAAAATCTTTATGTGATTCATAAATTTTTCTATGTATATAGCTATTTTCACTACATTCTGAATAATGGGAAGAAGATAAAGTATCTTCAGTCCCATTCTCAGTAAGAAAAAAGACAGGAACGCAAAAGAAATCGTATATTGAATTAACCATATCTCTTGCTAGAACCTCAGCATGGATACGTTCATACATATCTTTATTTCCAAAGAAATCAATATCGTTAAATAAAACGACATTATCTTCCGCATATTGCGCCCCTAAATCTCTCGCATGGCCTATGCTGAAAATTTGCGACCCCGTATCAAAATCCAATATTTTTAGATGAGAATAGGATTTTAATCCACTTAAAATGTGAGAAAATTTTTTTGGGGTTCCGTAATTAACAATGAGAATATTAAATTTTCCAGATGGAATATTTTCAATAATACGACTTAACCTCTCCTGAGCCTGGTAAAGTCCTTCAGTAATCCTTAATGGTATTATAACAGTAATTTTCATATTCATTTCACCTAACTGTACTTACTAACATCTTTTGTATATGTATCAATTGCGTTACCAACATCTTCAAAGTACGTTACTTCATTGTTTCTTCCTATATAGATTGCAATATCACAATATTGTTTTAACGAATTTAAACTATGCGATACCATTAAAAAATTAGAAGAGTTTCGCATTGAATTAAAAACATCCAGGCATTTATTTTTAAATCTTGCATCACCAACAGCTGTGACTTCATCTACCAGATAATAATCAAATTTAAAAGCCATACTTAAGCCAAAACCCAGACGAGATCGCATACCCGAAGAGTAAGTTTTTATTGGCATATCAAAATATTTTCCTAACTCAGCAAATTCTTCTACAAAGGCAACTTTCTCTTTTAACTCTTCTTTTTTTGCATATAACCTGGCAACAAATTTCACATTGTCTCTCCCCGTCAAGCTTCCCTGAAATCCACCAGAAAGTCCGACGGGCCATGAGATAGTTTTATCTGTGAATATTCTCCCGCAGTCAGGACGATCTATGCCACCAATCATGCGTAAAAGCGTGGATTTTCCCGCCCCATTGCGTCCGATTAATGCAATACTTTTTCCCGTTGGTAGTGCTATTGAAAGATCCTTAAAAACATAATGCCTTCCCATTGGGGTTCTGTATGATTTACTCAAATTTTCAATACGAATCATGATGTCAACATCGCCTCTTCACGGGTACGATATAAAGCCATGCCTAAAAAAAGCGAAGCCAGCGCGCAAAACGTTAAATAACTTAGACTTGCACCTTCACTGATATAACCCGAGACCACAGATTCGCGACTTAACTCAATGACATGTACGATAGGGTTCCATAAGAAATAAGACCGGTAATCTTTAGGTATAGCATGTAGTGGAAACATCACACACGAAATGAAATATAGTGGTTTAATTATTATCGGTAAGAACTTCTCAGTTTCAGGAAATGCATTACCTACAACCATAAATACAAGACCCATGCCAAAAGAAAAAATAATCAGTAACATCCATGTTGTTATCAAGACAAGAATATTCGCAATAGAAAACTCTTCACCTAATAACCCAACCACTGCCATTAAAATGATATAAACCCCACTATAAATTAATAGTTCCAGAATAACCCTGGCTATAATGGTATCTACTGGCTTTACTGGTCGATAATTAAATAGTCCGAGATTTGCTTCAATAGCACCAATTGATCTAATTGCTATATTACTAAATAAAAAATAAGGAATTAAACCATTAAGCAAAAACACAGGAAAAGAAATATCAGGCATGCTGCGATGCATAATGTAACCAAAGATTGCTAATAGAATAAGCAAATGTGCCGTTGGTTCCAGTATCGCCCATAAGTACCCTAATCGATACTTACCAAAGCGTGTCCTAATCTCGCGTAAGAATAGAGCTTTCACAGCCGCTTGCTGAACTTCCAGACCACTTCTGATCATTATTGATATAACCTTAATATCGTGAGACACGCTACCGCCCCTGGCTATAGCTACCAGCATGCTCGGACGCGTTGTATAAACCAAATAAAAAATCAGCTTGCTAAATTTTTATTTTAGAAACATCAACTTTCGGAAATAAAACTACTGACAGGAAGGTAACGAAGAAAGGATAAAAAATTACTAGTATCATCCTGAGACAAACTTCCTGAAACTCCAAACCAACTCAAAATGTAGCGAGGTATCCTGATAAATCCTATAACTTAAAAGTATTAATATAATGTTATTAATTAAGAAGAAAAATAATGCAATTCTACCTCAACCAATAAGGATTACTTTATATCAGATAATAATTAAGACATCAAATTTGTAATTTGAATAGATTCACTCAGTTCTATTGGTTTAGTTATAATATTTACCCCCGAAATAAATAACGCTATTTCTTTTGTTTTTTCAATTCACGCCCCCCACCTAAAACATAATATATTTAATATTAAAAAAGATAACTTATTATTTTGTAACGGGATAAAGCAATTTACTCATTAATTTATGCGAGAGAATGAGTAAATAATAGTTATTCAGGCTGATATTAATTTATTCATTGTGGTGATACTTATCGAGAATGAACGTTATCGCGTATCAATAAACATGTAGAAGGCTACTCATGCTAAGTCAGCAGAATCCTCTCGTATGTTGTTCTGTTTCACCCTCCTACGTTTTGAAACTCCGGATAGGGGGTCATTTCAATGATAATTGTGTTGTCTCCTGGCGGCTACAGAGGTGCCCCTTCACACACTTCCCATTGTCCGGAGTAATGAGTACCGTGAGCTAATCGTCATCCATTATGTTTAAGCAAACGTCGTTAATTTGAACGTCGCTGATACAGCCTGCTCCTTGAGTAATACCGGATCAGTTGCTCTTCCGCTGGTTGCTGTAAGCAGTCAATACTGCCAACCCGATGAATACCATACCAGATACGATTTTTTGCGCTTAAGAAGCGCCTGGTACATCAAGAGTATTTGGCGATATTCAATGTACAGAAAACAACGTGCAGGCTGGCACGAGCTTATCGAGAACATCTCCTCTACCGCTGCAAGACGCGGGACTTAAGTATAAAGGATTGATTATGCATTGTTTATAAAACAGGCAGATGGATGGTTGATGCTGGATCGCCTGAACAAGTTACTTTATAATTGCCCGCCACGGCCCCTTAGCTCAGTGGTTAGAGCAGGCGACTCATAATCGCTTGGTCGCTGGTTCAAACCCAGCAGGGGCCACCAAATAAAACAAGGAGTTAGATGATAAATCATCTAACTCCTTTTTCATTTTATACGAATTGGGTCAGGTAATGGGTCAGGTAAGAATTTAGAGACCCAATACAGATAAGGCTTTCATATTTTGCATTAGTCCGTTTCGGTGATTAGGTTCAATAAATGGATGGCTTCAAATAGCCACTGGTTACCACTCAAAAACCCCCAAACCAGGCAGCACGTCTCCAGCCGCATCGAAATGGATGGAGGTGATAGCATACTGGTGGCACAGCGCTAGGATCAATCTACGGCACGCTTTCGACAGGCCAAGCCGTTTCAGTCTGAGCACTGGGTATTGCCAGGCATTGAGCCGAAGTAAACATCCCGTCCCGGTAAAGTGAATCCACTCCGCATCACTGTATTCAGTCTGATCATGTGACAATTGATAAAACCGTTCGTTGTCCTGATCTGTTATGTGTGCAGTGCTGCACTGTATGCCGGTAAAGATACAGTGTAGTGGGAGTGCAGGAGTCATGAGCTTCATCCCCTTCCCTCCTTAATTTCTGGTTTTGCATAAGCTACTTTTAGCCCTGTCGCGTAACTTGCCCGCAAAACTTCCAGCGTGGTTAAAAACGGCGATTGTTCCAGCCATGCGAATCCATGCCTGTCGATGCGAACCAGTTCATCTCGTTCAACCAGAAAATTTACCGTATCGACTAAGGTAACCCCTGCTTCAATGTGTTCACTGATAACGTTGCTATCATGAAAAGGTGTGTCATCCAGAGTAAGTCCGTAGTGTTTATTCAGCAGAAAAGTGAGTAATGTCTGCCATACCTGCACGGGTGACAGGCATGGCGAAACCGTAACCGGCGCAGTTAACTGTTTCATACGTAATCCTTGATGAGTTGATTTCAGAACGAATAGCGTGTTGGCATGCCGTAAAGCTTTTGGGCAACGATGAACTCGTTATTACTGTTTTCGAACCAGGTCCAGATATCGGAAACGGGCGTTCCGACGGGGAAATGGATAAAAGGTTCACTGATGGCCAGCATACCTTCTTCTTCTGTTACAACGATGTTTCCCAGATCTCGCCATAAATCATTCAGACGTTGCATGGGGACAGGCATGTCTGCCTCCTTTTATTCAGCAAGTGACGCTGGATAAATTGAAACATAGACATAGCCACAGCTTCCCAGCGTGTCGGCTTCGCAAACGAGACCTTCATTTTCCAGTCTGATGGCATGAGTGTTATGCGGGTCCAGCTCGCCGGAGCGCAGTGCTGCTTCCATAAGTCCGACAAACATCGGAAAACTGCGATCAAGCATTTGTAACTGCGCTGGTGAGAACGAACCATAGAGACTGGCACGGTCCCCCTGGTAATGCAGTTTATATCCCTCCTGCACCAGGCGGGAGCCAAAGCATGGCGTGATGTCACGCCGAAGTCCCCATTGATGGGGAGTATTTGTAGTCACGTTGTTTCTTCTCTTGATAATTGAATAAGGACAGGGTGCTGGCTGCAATGTTGCAAAAGCCAGTGATTACGATACGTATATGTGGGATGTGGAAAGTTGGGTTATCTGTATTCAGGCACGAATACAATGCCTGAATACTTTTATCAGAGAGAAATTAGATCACTGAGACTGCAGAAATTTCAGTTGGGCTGCATCCGGATTGCCGATTAACAGCTTTTTACCCCCATTACTGTAGAGACCCACGAAGGCTTTCAGGTTGGGTTGGTACAGATATGCAATATAGTGCTCCCCGCAATTATGCTGTTCGCAGGAAGATGAACGTAACCAGGTCACGCCCGAAATGGTTACTGGCTCCAGAGGTGTCTGTGGCCCACGAAGAATCCCTTCATTTTCCCATAGCTTACCCAGGTCAGCCTTATCCATTGCATGGCTGACAGTTTTTCTGAATGCATCATCGGTTTTTTCAACGTCAAATGGATAGGGGCATGCATCACCGGCCCCGGGGGTAGCTGCTGTATTACAGTTCATCGCCTGCTCAGCCGTGACGATATTACTGTCTGCATAGCCATATCCACTGATGAGCAGCAGGGAAAAAATGGTTCTTCTGGTTAATTCAATGATACGTATGTTCATAGATTTTCTATCCTTAATCAATCAGTTACCTTTAACTTGAATAACAACAACGTAAAAATCCATCACATCAATCCGTGCTCGGCAAAGGATAAAACATCGTGAGTGCCGATAATGAAATGATCAAGCACCCGTATTTCCAGTAGCGCCAGTGCCTGAATAATTTTGCGGGTTATTGCCTTATCAGACTCACTCGGTACCGTACAGCCGGAAGGATGGTTATGAGCCAGGATGATGGCCGCAGCATTATGACGTAGAGCTCCTTTCACGATTTCGCGCGGGTGAATTTCTGTGTGATTAACCGTTCCCAGAAAAAGTGTTTCTTTATCAAGAAACCGGTTCTGGTTGTCGAGGTAAAGCACAGTGAACACCTCACGATCCAGGTTCGCAAACTGCAGACGAACCCAGTTTTTTGCATAAGCAGACGTCGTGAATGCCTCTCCGGTTTTCCTTAAATATTTCTCCAGCGTCCGGACTGCACAATCAATAATTCGCCGCTCAGAACTTGTGAACGGCGAAGATGAAGCAATACAAATATCAGACATAGTGAACTCCCGAAAATAATAAAGAGTCCTGCCAGCATTCGCTGGCAGGACTCTGGTGATATGAATGTGGAATACATGGGCCAAGTGATCAGGGACATAAAGACAGACCCAACTTTGAGGCGGCAGTCTGGATGGTAAATGCTGCCGTTATGAAGAGTGTTTATAACGGAAAATTTCCTTTCCCTGAAACAGACCGACGAGATCGTCATAATCGGGATGGGTACTGTTGGGCTGGAACATCACAACCGTGCCAGGACGGCATAAATCCTTAACCGTTACACCAAATTTTTGATCTGGCGTGATTGTAAAGCCAAGGGATGGTTCATTCCGGTAAATACTGATGAAACCCCATAATCCACCTTCACAGTGTTCTGTGGGCGCAGAATGCACAATCACCATCATACCGGGTTGATCCGCCTCCGTAGCTGCACATTTGTGTGTCATCTGCAGATGAGCATCACACCAGAAACGGTTACCGGTCTTGTAATTAACCGCTGCAGGCAGTATTCCGCGAAAGGGCTGAGCCTGAGCTTTACCTGCATTTATCATTAGTAAACCTGCAGCGAGCAGGATACAAATCATTGATCTCATAAAGTCACCTTTGTAGTTTCCCGCAACGAAAGCGGAAGTAAATAGATACACATTGGTCAAGACGATGGCGGAGCGACTGCGAAAGCTTTTTGGAACGGTAATGAGCAGTTCTATCGAGAGAAATTACTTTAACGAGGAAGCCGGACAGGGTATGGACACCAGGATAAAAATATTTTATTGCTGGATAATACAGTACTCACAATAGGTTATTTAAGATCTGTGTGTGAATGCATCGTGCAATACTTCGACACATGGACAGGTTTGGTCCAGATTAACTCAATTAAGATTTGAACCTTTCCCATGAACAATCAGCCGACATAAACAGTAATTATAAATTCGGGGCAAAATAGGTATATACGCATCCGAAACTATCTCCATAGATAGCCATGTTAATAATATATATCTGAGATTATTTTAAGCTCAACCAAATATTTCCTCTTTAGAAATCAATAACAGATCTAAACTGTCTATGATCTAAACGAAGCGGATAAAAGCACCAGAAACGCCGTTTGGTCGTACTTCAGTGCTGAATGAAGTACAGAGTTCCCCATCCATGGCAAACCATACTCAGGGTAAAGGTAGGACAGCAATAATCCGGATTGTGGCGCCGACTTGAGAGGCAGCTCTGTGCCAGATATAGTCATTCACACCCTGAGAGTTACACTTTTAAGTGATTCAGGGTATTGCGCTTATTGGTTACGAATATTGTGCCAGCATCATGTGATTTGATGATTGCCGCTTTGCTTTCGAGCCAGTAAGTGCTCCACGTTCGCAAACGAATACTCAGGGCATGCAGAAAAACTGCTGACTATATTTCTTTCGAAGAGCGTGGAATGCATACCAATCCCCGATAAAAGGAGTTGGTGATGACTGCGAAAGATCAGTTTGCTGCTCATGTTGGTCTGGACTGGGCGGATAAAAAACACGATGTCTGCGTTCAGTTTAAAAACGGTGATCGCATATTCCATGTGATTGAACATACGCCTGAGGCGCTTGATATCTGGCTCAATGAGTTACACCAGAGGGTGAAAGGTAGGATTGCTATTGCCGTTGAGCTGAAGAAAGGCCCTGTGGTATATGCCTTCCAGAAGTACCCATTTGTCACTGTTTTTCCAGTACACGCCTTGTCACTGGCCCGCTACCGACAGGCTTTCTGGCCCAGCGGTGCGAAGAATGATCCGCAGGATGCTGAGCTGGCATTAGACCTGATGCTACGTTATCCCCACAAGATAAAAGCCATTGAAGCCGACAATCCGGATATCCGATTACTCCAGCAATTAGTTGAGCAGCGCCGACTGCTGGTCGAAGACAAGCGTCGCTTTGTTAATCGGCTCATCAACACGCTTAAGCAGTATTACCCCCAGCCCCTGGAATGGTTCTCCCATCGGGACAGCTCACTGTTCTGCGAGCCCGTTTGAGTTGTTGCAGGCTCGGCCAGCGAATGATTAGCTCGCAGCGATACTGTCCGTCATTTTATGAACGCTAAAGGTGGTCCTGCTGTTGCATATACCGAACAGCGGGTTGCAAGTATTGCCAGCGCTATTCCCCTGACCACAGATAAAACTGTCATCGAGGCAAATGCATTGATGGCAACAGCACTTGCATCCCAAATCAAACTGGCAGGCGATCTAATCAGAACCTACGACGAACGTATTGAATCCTTATTCGATACGCTTCCGGATGCAGAACTGTTCAAATCACTCCCTAGAATGGGACCGTGTATGGGCCCCCGGATGCTTGCCGCACTGGATGATAACCGCGACCGCTTCAACAGCGCCGAAGAAATTCAAAACTACGCTGACATCGCACCAGTAACCGAGCGAAGTGGTCAAAAATCCTGGGTACACTGGCGTTGGCAGTGCGCGAAGTTCGTCCGACAGACATTCGTGGAATGGAATGCGAAGACGGTTAACTCATCGTACTGGGCCAGACTTTATTACCAGGGCCAGCGAGAAAAAGGGAAATCGCATCAATCAGCTATCCGGGCTCTGGCGTTTAAATGGATAAGGATCATTTACCGCTGTTGGAAGACCAAAACCCGGTACGACGAAGCGAAATACTTGCTGACACTGGAAGCGCGAAAGTCGCCCTTACTGAAGCCATAAAAAGCTTGTCGAATGTCTCAGGGCGTGAAGCGGACATTCAAGCAGCAATACTATCGTTGTGTAATGAAATAGGTGACGGATAATGCCAGCTCAGAGGCCTTAGAAAGGCCTCGCTGTTAAGGAACGATGATAAAAACCAACCCTAAGGCTTACTCAGCACGTCGACCATTATTTTTGTTTCATTTCCCTGGCCTTCAACCCGACCACTCACCCGAACCAGATCCTGAGCGCCAAAATGTTGACCTGACCATACCTTATCAGGGATTTCTATATCAATCTTGCCGGTTGTATCCCTGAAAATGTAGTCGCTGTCCTTGCCCTTACTGACAATATTGCCCTCAAGTGTCACCCATGCATTCTTGCGCAAATCACGGACATCTTTGATACGACTCTGCCGGTTTTCCTGTTGTAGCTTATGCCCCGCATATAGCCTTTCAACAGGTACAGGATCTTTACCTGACTCAAATCCCCCCTCTGCGGCAAGGAGAGGCGTAGTACACAGAGATAACAATAATAAGCCAGACAACGGAGGTAATAACGGGTGAGCGTGTTTTAACAGTATATTTTTCATAGCAGGTTCTCTTATCGTTTCTCACATCCCCCCATAGGGGATATGAGAATAATAAATGACCATGCCATCATGGACAACAGATATCCGGGAAGGGAGGATAAATTAAGTGCGACAATGCGCTATTTGTTGCGTAATGAAAAGCAAAAGCCCACCGCTACGGTGGGCTTTGTGTCAAACAAAATCACTGTACTACTACATTAAACCTGTCCAGCCATGATACCCCATGTACACACCAACCAGAGCAATCAGAACACTGGAGAAATAGGGTGCACGGCGCGTCAGCTTATCTAATCCACTCCAGCGTTTACTTGCCTGGCGCACGCTGAATGCGGCCGCTGCGCCTACAGCAACCAGCGTAATGGCGAGACCAATGCTAAAGCACAACACCAGGGCTGCTCCCAGTGTAAATTCTTTCACTTGTATGCATAACAGCAGGACAGTAATTGCTGCCGGACAGGGGATTAACCCTCCTGTCAGGCCAAACAGTATGATCTGTCCCGTGGTCACATTGCGATTTGCAAATCGTTTTTTAATGTCACTGGCATGGGCTTTTTCGTGAGCATCCTGATATTCCTTAGAGCTGACATCAAGTCCTTCCAGCGCCGAATGATCATGCTCTTCGTCATGGTTATGATCATGCTCATGTTCGCGAAATTCGACGACATAATCATGCACATGCCCACGGTGTCCCAGCGAAAGACGTACATCAAAACTATGCGGCTCCGGGATGGCAAAAGCCGACTCCAGAAAACCATCTTTTTCTACAAAATCAAAAACCTGAGAGGGGGTGCCCTCTGCACGCTCAGTGACAAGCAAGACGTCTTGGGCACTCCATTTACGCCCACTCAGCGTGCGCAAACGCCAGTGCGGGGGTTGCCCTTCTTCATATATAGAAAGTTCAACGTTGCCGTGCCCGGTATCAATAATACGGGTTTCATCATGTCCATGATGGCCCTGCCCATGATCCGCTTCGTGGCTCTGTTCCATTTGCCACATGCGCTCACCACGCCAGGTACGCCAGAACATCCAGACAGCGGTACCCAAAATAATAATGGCGGAGATCAACTGGAACCAGGGTTCAGCGGATTCTGCTGTAAATTTCTGACTGATATACATACCACCCAGCGCGATGAGCCAGACAATTGCAGTGTGGGACACTGTCGCGGCAATCCCCAAAAGCACGGCCTGTTTAACCGTACCTCGGATGGCCACAATGAATGCTGCCATCATCGTCTTTGAATGACCCGGTTCAAGGCCATGTAATGCACCGAGCAAGATGGCGCTGGGAATAAACAGCCAGGCATTCGCAACGCCTTGCTGCAAAAGAGCAGAAAAATCAGTCATTTTAGCTTGCCTTAAAGATATTTGGTTATCTCTTTGAACTCACTAAGCGTATTGTCGGCCTCCTGATTTTCAGTCTGAATAATGTCCTCCAGACAGTGGTCAAGATGGTCGTAGATCAATGTTCGCTTCGCGTTCGTAATTGCTTTTTCAACAGCATGGAGTTGCTGGGCAATATCCAGACAGGTTCGTTCGTCTTCGAGCATCTGAATGGTGCTTTTAAGGTGCCCGGCAGCACGTTTGAGTCTTTTAATAATATCGGGGTGTGACGTATGAACTGACATAACTAATCCTCTCCTGGTGGAGGGGATAAGATAGTGTGTTAATTCATACAGGTCACACGATTTTTTACTCATCCTCCCCTGCCGTAATCATTAAATCCAGGTGGCTATTTTTTCTTTTGCGGCCATGACGGGTGTTTATCGTCAATCACAAATGAATGTTCATGCTTCGTTTCACGTTGTGTCTTCGGGTCTGTATGGGTATGTTGCTGGACTGACTCATCATGCTCAGGTCGCCAGATAACCACACTTACTATCAGTGAGAGCCCGGCAATAATGGTCAGTGCAATAAACGAAGTCTGGATACTGATCGTTGCTCCCACCCAACCGGCAAGGGGATAGGTCACTAGCCAGCAGGCATGGGATAAAGCAAACTGTGCGGCAAACAAGGCAGGCCTGTCTTCAGAAGAAGATGAACGCCGGAGTAAGCGCCCGCTGGGTGTCTGGGCCAGTGAATATCCGATGCCGAGCAGCAACCAGAGCGCCAGCAGTGTGGTGTAATCATTAAGGAAAACCCCCATAGCCAGCCCCAGAACCAGTATCGCCGTACCCGCCAGCATAGGAGTTCGATCGCTCATCCTGTCGAGCAGTCGGGGAAGGACCAGGGCGGCAATCATTGAACCAAGACCGAACACTGCCAGTGCCATTGCTGTGGAACGCTGAGATAAACCATAATTGGCCTGCACCAGTACGACGGTATTGACGATGACCATTGCGCTGGCAGCGGCCACCCCCATATTGAGCGCAAGCAACCCACGCAATCGCGGCGTTTTCAGAAAAATGCGCACTCCACGAGTGGTTTTCTCATAAATGCCGCGCTTAACCACACTTTCCTGCATTTTCGGTAACGTCACGGACACCACTAACGCTGCTGAGGCCAGAAAACCCACAACAGTGCCGGCAAAAAGATTGTGGAAGCTCATAACTGTCAACAAGGTGGCGGCTAATACAGGGCTGATAACGCTCTCAAGATCATAGGCCAGGCGTGATAAAGATAAGGCGCGGGTATACTCACGCTCATCCGGCAAAATATCCGGTATCGTCGCCTGAAATGTCGGTGTAAATGCCGCAGAGGCCGACTGGAGAATAAAAATCAGGACATAAATTTCCCACACCTCCGTCACAAAAGGCAGTGAAGCCGCAACGACCGCCCGAATAAGATCAAGGCTGACCAGCATTCTGCGACGCGGGATTTTATCTGCAAAGGCGGCAGCGACAGGAGCAACAAGGATGTAAGCACTCATTTTGATCGCCAGCGCCGTACCCAGAACGGCTCCGGCACGATCTCCGGCAAGGTTATAAGCAAGTAGCCCCAAAGCGACCGTTGCCAGACCTGTACCAATAAGGGCTATTACCTGGGCCATAAACAGGTGGCGGTAGGTACGATTGGACAGAATATTCAGCATAAGAGGCTCTCTATGTTCAGCGAATCAATATCCCCCCCAGGGGGATATGAAAAGCATAGAGAATACTTTACAAACTGGCAAGAGATATCCAGGTACCCAGGATAAAACATGGATTAATGTATTGAGTTGATTGCGAAAAAAGCTTCGGATATCCCAGCGTCATATCCGAAGCAACATGAGTAAGGCCGATGATGTTATCTCCCCCTTCCCTGGAAGGCCCACCAAACCTGAATGTATTAGCTCAGAAAACCCAGACAGGTTTTCAGGCTTAATCTTGTGGCTTCTAAATCAGAATGCACGATCGTACACCAGTCATCGCGCTTCGCCCGTAGTTCATCGAACCAGGCGTTAATAGCCTGGTTAAATTCCATGGTTTTTTCACGCTGAGGCCAGCTCATTTTATTTGCGCTGTAGATGTCTTCGCCCGGTGAAGGTAAAACAACAGCCTGCAGGGTGTTGATCTGAGAAGATGTCACACCCCATGTACTTGTTTTTCCGTCCCATGATGGCATGACCGGAAACCCTGCCCCTCGCAACGCCAGATCCCAGGTGGCATCAAACAGCATTTCCCTGTTTTTTAAATGGAAAAAAACCGTGTCGTGAAATCCCTGAGTCTGGGGGAGGATGCCCAGAATTGCAGGTGGGATGGGCAAACTGGCCCAGTCAAATTTAATGAGTTTTTTCTTTGCCTGGATCCCACCGGCAACCAGTAAAGCCTCGGCAGCTGATGCTTTGTGACGGCAGTCTCCGAATCCCTGCTGAAATAAGCCCATGGTATCCCCATCCCACGGGCCAAGTTTGTACGGGACCCGGCGCACAAGTTCAAAAATTGCACGCCGGAATTCTGAGGTACCCGGCGGAAGGGAGAGAGTCTGGACAATGCTTTCAACGGTGATGATCCCGCCGCTATTTCGGGTTGCATTAATTTTTTGCCAGGTGTCGCTTATTCTGTCTGCCAGCGGGGCTGCCAGGGTTTCCCCTGGCAGTAAGGTCGTCATAAGCAGCGCTCCTGTTGTGGTGATGAATTGTCTACGAGTGAACATACTGATGTTTACACCTCCACGTTTCGGCGCAGAGCTGACATCACCAGAGATTCACAGACAACTTCGGTCTCCTGCTCAGTCTTCTTACCCGTAAATGCAATAACGTCTGCCGCCGAGGAGCTAAGGCGGTGATACCGTGCGATGGCGCCGTTCATCCCGCCCATTTGTTTACGTCTGACCAGGCGTAACCCGCAATCCCACGCAATCTCGTCCATTTCTGCAGCAATAACCGGGTCATGGTTGAAAACCAGTACCCCACCGCCTTTGAGAAGCCGTGCTGCACTTTTGATAAATGCCGGAAAATCTTCCTCAAAATAGGCTGCAGCCTGGGAATAGATAACATCCACTTGACCTGGACCAAGTCCCCTGGCTTCAAGCAGACCAAGGCCTGCTGCCGTGACATAGGGATGTTCCACCACGCCTGTTGGTAATGCTTCATGCCAGGGCGTGAGATTGGTGAAGTGCAGATGTACGCTTTCACCCAGATGTTCGCGGAACGTTGTGGCAAGACCAGAGATAGCTGCATCCGGATAAACGTCCCCTTTGTCATGAAATCCTGCCCACGCCGCGCCGATTTCCAGGAATGTCAGACTGCCGTATTTGTGGTGAACATTGCGTGAGTACATCGCAATGTCGAAGCCAATCTCCCGGGCAAGCCTGAACGATCCACCGCTTGATGTCCACGGGCCGTCAAATCCAAAAGCCAGAATAGCTTTCAGCATTGAGCCCGTTTCTTTGTACATTGACCTGAGGAAGGGCAGTACGGCCTTACGTGAGGGAACCGACACGTTGGGGCGTAATTTCTTCGCCTGTAAATCACGGTTAATTCCCATGCACAGCGTCTGCCAGTGACCAGGGCTTATCTGATAATTTAATTCAGCAAAATTTTGCGCAATCTCGCGACGCGCCTGAATGGAGTCTTTAAACATAGCGTCTCCGCAAACCTGTAAGATGTATGTATTTGGCGAACAACCTGTCGCCCGGACACAAAATCAGATCACGCGAAGACTGGGGGGACGGTAAATGATATCGGTGCTCTTGACGGGTGAGCGCGTATCTTCCAGGACACGCCAGGATTCTGCTACAGGGGTAAAAGAAATCTCCACAGAGGGCGGAGGTTCAGGAGTTTCATGAAAATGGTCCGCAGCGTTATGTCCGCTATGACCCATGCGCTGAGCATTGGAATCGTGGGAGTGACCAAAAGCATCGGACGCCTTTAAGACATCATGGATATCTACATCATTTCCCGTCAGTCCATTTGTACCGTGTGATGCAAACGACCCCATAGATGAAATCATCATGCCTATGGCCATGATGAAGATCATCACTACATATCGGGGGGAGCGTCTGAACAACGGATGCATAACTCAACTTTTCTCAGAGAATAATCGGGTTATTAAAGCTTAACATCCCCCCAGGGGGGATGTTAAGGCATATCAATGTAAATTCTTGTATCGGTTTTTCAATA
This sequence comes from Phytobacter ursingii, assembly GCA_901456055.1. Classification (GTDB taxonomy): domain Bacteria; phylum Pseudomonadota; class Gammaproteobacteria; order Enterobacterales; family Enterobacteriaceae; genus Phytobacter; species Phytobacter ursingii. The sequence continues at coordinate 721,740 of CABDWT010000004.1, read as the reverse complement.
TGACAGCCTGTAAGCAGGTCCGAGGATTAAATTACCCGTTTGATACTCAGATACTCACCGTTAGTATCCAGCTGGATTGTCACAGTCTCAGACCCACGGTTACGCCAGAACCAGCCATGCTTTCCATCAAATGCGGCCTGTAACACTCCGTCACTTGAGGTGATTTGCCTGTCCTTACCGTATCCATGATAGAAACCTTTCGGCGCATTAACCGGGTCGCCATGCGCATCCACGTTGACCGGACCGTTACTCACCCACTGATAGGAAACCCGCGCATCCTTACGCATCTCCATTTTTACCTCTGCTGCTTCATTGGGGTTAAGGGTAATAATCAACTTGTGCTGCAATGATCCAGAGCTTCGCGTATCGCTATTCTGAATTGCCCCATCCGGTGCACTTAGCTCGGGATAATTTGAAGTTACTGCTTTAGGTGGAAAATCTGAGACGGGCCGCTCGGACGCAGGTGTGGGAGTTACCGCCCAGGGGCCGTTTTCCGTTCCACGTATAGTTTTTCCTGTTACCGCCGCTTCTTCTGCAAGCTGGGTTTTAATTTCGCCCATTTTCTTCAGCCCCAACAGGCGGCCAACGCCGGTGGGGTCAATACCGAATTCAGACGGCATCACCGTGGTTATCAGCAAGACCAGTGCCACAATAGCCGCAACGAGAGTGGACTGGAGTAATTTGATGGTTGACGGAAGTTCCGCGCGAGTGGGTAAGTCATTGTTGTACATTTTCGTTCCTCATTCAGACAGGATGTAGCCGCAAATCTGGTAGCTCATTAACAGGAAACCAGCGCTCATCATTACGACGTTCGCGGTGTAGGCATGGCGGAAAAATCCCGCCGTTCTGCGCCAGAAACTCATGGCAATCAAAATGGTGCAGAGGGCGATCATTTGTCCAATTTCCACACCGATATTGAAAGAGATGAGATTGATGAACAGGCCATCAGGTGAGATTTCGAACTCTTTGATTTTTGTCGCCAGACCAAAGCCGTGGAAAAAACCAAAAATGAGCGTCGCCAGTTTTGTGTTCGGCTGAATACCAAACCAGCGCTGATAAGCACCAAGATTGTCCAGCGCTTTATAGACGACGGATAAGCCAATAATCGCGTCGATAATGTAAGCGCTTACGTTGATGTTGAAGAAAACGCCAATCAGAAGTGTAGTTGAGTGACCCAGTGCGAAAAGGCTTACATACAGCCCGATATCGCGCATTTTGTAGAGGAAGAAAATCACGCCAAACAAGAAAAGCAGGTGATCGTACCCTGTTACCATATGTTTGGCACCCAGATAGATAAATGGGATGATGTTTATCCCGGTGATTTCCTGAATATACCCTTTATCCCCTTCCGCTACACCATGGGCAGCGACGCCCTGGCTGTAGAAAAGAATAAAGAGTACAAATAGCAGGCAGGCAGAGCGCGCACGGGCAGAAAACAGGCCGCCGCTTACCCCGCCACGTAACGCAAGGTTAGTGAACATACAAAGTCCTTAAGCTAGAAATAACAATAAGTTAGTTTTCAGGCAAAAAGCAACTTCGGAGGGCGTTCAGGACCTGTCAGGAGGATATTTTGTATTTGAGAGAAAGGCGATGTCAGTGCAATGTAGCAGCACACCGGCAAGAGAATAAGGGTGGTGAGTGCGAATAATTTATTCAGCTCATGAGAGTGATCAGCATTCAGATGATGAATGTTACCGTGTGAGTGATAAATCAGTGGATCATGCAGCGGATCACTGACCTCAACATCATGCTGATGAGAATCAACTGCTGCCAGAGTTTGCACGGATGACAAGGGAAGCTGAGGCCTTGCCATAAACGAACCCATCAACATGACAAGCATCACGATGATTAGCACGATTCTGTAATAGCTTCTGCAGCAATGAGGCACTGTCAACAGTTTCCTGACGATACATTGGAATGACGGACGTAATCTAAACTGGCTTGCGCAGCGATAGCAATAAAAAATATGAACTCGACGATAATTTTCCATGGTCATAATTGCCACGGGTAATCGAAATACGTTGAGACGTTGCTGAAATTTATTATGGTCCCCCCTCTGCTTGCCACTCATAGCCGCCGTGCCGAAGGAAAATGACGGGCTTGCTCAACGCCTCACAAACCCGACAAGGATTCCCTGTTCTGTTCATGGTTATTTGTATCTACTCTCCGCCCATCTAAGTTGGCGCCGCAGCAATATTGATACCAGAGCTTATATCCCTGTAGTGCCCAGAACATCAACAGGGCCACGTTGATGTCGAGCCAGCACTGATTTCACTACATGCACTATAAGCTCCCTGAGTCCCACTTTTAGTAACCTCACACCACCAAGTGCATTTGTATTCTATCTGCCCAAAGAACGCTGTCTGACCAACAACGCCCAGAGGCTCATTTGAGTCGTTTGATAACTTTAGGGGTTCAGTTTGTGTTGTCATAATTCTGCCATCAAATCCCCCCCGGGGGGATATTGATTGCCACTTTTGATTACGCTAGACTATACGCATCTCAATAAACGAAGGTTTCCCTGTGGACAGTCCCAGAAGCCGATCTTTAATCGGCGACACACAGGTGAGGTAACTGCGGGTATCACCTCTCGCCACTACCTTGCCGCTTTTGGAGAGTGGTGGCATCAGTAGTCAATTCTCGGCTATTTCGTTGCTTCCTTTATGATAAATCTGTGCCGTGATATGCGACGCAGATTCGGCCAAGTGCGCCTTGTTGGCAAATGCGCTCGCAGGCGTTTCAAATTCATCCATTCGCGTCAAATTGCGTTCATCAAAGCCCTTCATGTCATTTTTGTAGTTGCCCTGTTCGGCATCGGCCATACCAAGGTACAGGAGAGTAAGAATTGGAATGCCAAGTTCCAAATCATCTATGTTGCAGGATACGTCGCCGTTCTCTGCCACTTATTTCGGGAGCTAACAGCCTGAGCGCTAAAAAGGAAACAAGCTATTCATTTACGGCCACTAACCCACGGAATGACCGGGGATCGTTCAACATAGGTTCGGTAAAACCGCACACGGAATTCGAAGAAAGCACTATTGACTGTCCGACTACATAGTCACCTTCCTGATATGTTCTCGGTAGTAGCGGCAAGGAAAAAACAATGAAACTCACCATTCTGAAAGAACTCTTCGCGAGCTTCATTCGCTCGCGCCATGTAACAAGGCACTTCCGCCGCCTAGTTCTGCTGGACACCCTGACCCAGACCGGAGTTAATCGGGAAGTACCAGCCACGCTGTCCCATATGCTGGTTGCGGCGGCGATCGCCGAATCCGATACCCTGCTTAAGCAACTTGGCAGCCACAGTGAGGGCTTGTCTGAAGCGCAGGCCGAGACAATCCGCGAGTACGCGGGTCTTAACGAGGTCGAACACGAGAAGCCGTTGCCGTGGTGGATGCACCTGTGGCACTGCTATAGCAATCCCTTCAACCTGCTGCTGACGCTGCTGGCCGCCATTTCCTACTTTACTGAAGACATTAAGGCTACGCTGGTCATCGGATCTATGGTGATGCTCTCCACATTGCTGCGTTTTTGGCAGGAAGGCAAGTCGAACAAGGCCGCCGACGCGCTAAAGGCTATGGTCAGCAACACCGCTACCATCATACGTCGCGACCAGTCGGAAGACGTCGCAACAGAGACCGAGAACCGCTTTGGTGCCCACTCGCATGTAAAGGCAGAGCAACGAATGGAGCTTCCGATCAGGCTCCTAGTGCCCGGCGACCTGATCGTCCTGTCGGCTGGCGATATGATCCCTGCTGACTGCCGAATACTTGCCGCCAAAGACCTATTCGTGGCACAAGCGGCGATGACTGGCGAGTCAATGCCGGTGGAAAAGTTCACAACCCAGCGCAATATGAAGTCCATCAACCCGCTGGAACTGGACAGCATCCTGTTCATGGGCACTAACGTGGTGTCTGGGTCTGCCACGGCTGTTGTGCTGGGCACTGGCAACCATACTTATTTCGGTGCACTGGCCAGCCGGGTGACTGCCACAGACCGCGCTCCGACCTCATTCCAAACAGGTATTAACAAGGTGAGCTGGCTGCTGATCCGGTTCATGTTCGTGATGTCACCACTGGTCTTGTTTATCAACGGCTTCACCAAGGATGACTGGATGGAGGCACTATTGTTCGCGTTGTCCATTGCTGTGGGCCTGACGCCCGAGATGCTACCGATGATCGTCACCTCTACCCTGGCTAAGGGGGCAGTGATCCTGTCACGCAAGAAAGTCATCGTCAAGCGGTTGGACGCCATCCAGAACTTCGGCGCTATGGACGTTCTGTGTACCGACAAGACTGGAACGCTGACACAGGATAAGATTTTTCTATCACGCCATGTCGATGTTTGGGGAGAAGACTCAGACGAGGTGTTGGAAACGGCCTACCTCAACAGCTACTACCAGACTGGCCTAAAAAACCTTCTGGATGTGGCGGTGCTAGAGCACGCCGAAGTGCATCGCGAGCTGGAGCCAGCCAAGAACTACCGCAAGGTAGATGAAATACCGTTCGATTTCAATCGCCGCCGCATGTCGGTGGTGGTAGCCGAACACGATCAGCATCATTTGTTCATTACCAAAGGTGCTGTTGAGGAAATCCTTTCCGTCTGCACGCAGGTGCGCCACGGTGAAACGGTCGAGCCACTGACGCCAGAACTACTAGCTCGCATCCGTACGGTGACGACTGATCTGAACGAAGAAGGTCTGCGCGTGGTCGCTGTCGCTGCCAAGGAAGCGCCGCCGACACAGGACACCTACAGCCAATTAGACGAGCGCGAGTTGACTTTGATTGGCTACGTCGCTTTTCTAGATCCACCGAAGGAATCGACCGCTCCGGCACTCAAGGCGTTGGCTGAGCATGGTATTACAGTCAAAATCCTAACCGGTGACAACGAACTAGTGACTGCTAAGATTTGCGGTGAAGTCGGTTTGGCCCCGCACGGCGTGCTGCTGGGCAGCGATATCGAACGCATGAGCGACAAGGAGTTAGCCGAAAAGGTGGAAAGCCACAACGTGTTTGCCAAGCTGACACCTTCGCACAAGGAGCGCATAGTGTGTTTCCTCAGAGCCAACGGACATGTGGTTGGCTTCATGGGCGACGGCATCAACGATGCCCCGGCTCTTCGCGCGGCCGACATCGGCATTTCAGTAGATACCGCCGTGGACATAGCAAAGGAAGCGGCCGACATCATATTGTTGGAAAAAAGCCTGATGGTTTTAGAAGAAGGAGTGATCGAAGGCCGTCGTACCTTCGCCAACATGCTCAAGTACATCAAGATGACAGCCAGCTCTAACTTCGGCAACGTGTTCTCAGTGTTGGTAGCCAGTGCCTTCGTCCCTTTTCTGCCGATGATGCCGATGCAACTCCTAGTGCAGAACATGTTATACGACATCTCACAGATTGCCATCCCGTTCGATAACGTAGATGAGGAACTGCTGCGCCAGCCTCAGCGCTGGCAACCAACAGATATCGGGCGCTTCATGGTGTTCTTTGGACCAATCAGTTCAATCTTCGACATCACGACCTACCTGATGATGTGGTTTGTATTCGGTGCCAATACCCCGGAAGCCCAAACATTGTTTCAGTCGGGCTGGTTCATCGTCGGTTTGCTGACGCAGACCCTGATCGTTCACCTGATCCGCACGCCGAAGATACCTTTCTTCCAGAGCCATGCTTCAACGCCGTTGATGGTGATGACCGGCATCATTATGGCGGTAGGCATATTCCTACCGATGGGGCCGTTGGCGCACTACTTCAAACTTCAATCCTTACCGCCTTTGTTTTTCGTGTTTCTACCCGTGATCTTGGTAGCCTACGTCGTGCTGACACAGGCGATGAAGGGGATTTACCGCCGCTATTACGGCTGGCAGTAAGCCTTATTGATGCGGGAGAGGGAAGGACTGCGTTGTCCGTTTTTCTGGACCATCGCGTTGAGGTACAACAAGGTGGTATGAGTTGCTTTTAAATATCAGCCTTGTTCAAAACGCTCCCCATTCAGGGAGCGTTTTGTGCCTGTTTTTTTATCAGAACATGACTTTCACACTGGCCTGTCCGTTATAACCCTCTGCACTGTTCCCGCTGACACTGCGGGTATATCCCCCCTGAACACCCAGTGTCACATTATCCCGGACCCGGGCTGACACACCGGCCAGTAACTCAGCCGAGGTGCCGTCCTGCGACGGGCTGAACGTGACATTACTGCCCGGAGTTGCGGTACCCATATCCAGGTTACCCTGCGAGCTGAATGTCCGGACCACCGACGGCCGGACCCACCAGCTTACCGGCAGTTCACTGATACTGTGCTTCATACCGCGCCCATGGCCCGGGAGGGTGGATGAGCCCTGACCGAAGGCCATTTCAGACTGGTTGCCAAAGCGCAGACCGGCACGGACATGCTGTGCGGTGCCGTGACCAAAATCCATATAGCCACCATCGTCATGACCATTGTTCAGGCTGAGCCCCTGCCAGACATACTGTAACTGTGGTTCCAGTACCAGCCCCTGGCTGACGCTCAGTGGCAGGCCGGTTTCCACCGAACCCAGCCAGCCCTGTCCATGGGTATCGAAGTTGTTGTTATCAGACTGTGCTTTCAGGGAATGTCGCGAACCCTGCGCCACCACATCCGTCCATAAACCTGATGGCTGGTGCACGGCTGTCAGGTATCCGCCCAGACTGTATACCGTGTCTCGCGCGGTACCGGCAGCAGAGCGGTCATCATTCTTCACGTCTGAACGGGACTCACCTGCAGCACCGTACATCCCCGCCGTCAGTGATAGCGGACCGGTCTGCGTTTTCACCAGGTCGCCCCCGAGCTGCACAAAACCGTAGCTGCCACTGCTTTCCGGTGTTGCACCCTGCGCAATACCGCTGCGGTCACCGTGGCCGGTATGCCCGCCCTGAACACGTCCCCACATCCCTCTGGCTTCCTGCGCCGTGCTGCGCTGGCTGTACGTTCCGGCAAGTGCCCGGTCATAGTCCATACTCTGCGCATACAGCGAGGCATAGAGGGCGACTTCGGACCGGTAAACAGATTCACTGCTGAGATACCAGCTTTCATCCGTTGTACCGTGGTTCAGGGTGTAGTTATAGGCCCCGGCCTGCAGCTTATGGCCCAGCGCAAAGGCATCACCGGTGGTCGTCGCCCCGTTCACCGCATCCACCACTTTAATCCCGTTGCCGGTGGTGGCCAGGCCCAGTCTGCTGTTCCCGGTGCTGGTGAAGTTCAGCCAGGTTTTCCCGGTCGCCTGACCGCCGTCAATCACCAGCCTGTCGGTCGGGAAGGCCGGGTCATCCAGGCGGATAAACATACTGATACTCCCGCCGCGACCGGTGAGGTTTTTCACCGTCAGGGTGGCAGGCACAAAGTTACCCTGAGGGGCTGAGAAACTGATGGTCCCGGCGTTAGAAAGCGTGTCGAGCACGGAAGCCACGGTGGCGTGACGGTCGATATTCCAGGTGGCACCGCTGTCCAGAGTGACATCTGTCGGGTCAATGGCCCCGTTCATCACGGTATTGCCGGTCAGTGTCAGTAACGTGCCGGACTGTGCGATGATGTCCGTGCTGACCTGCGCATTATCCAGTATCAGTGCCCCCTGATTCAGGTTCACGGCAGACTGCGTGAGGGTGCCGTTGCTGACCGTCAGGGTACCGCCACCGTCCTTGAGCAACTGACCATTGCCGCCCAGCGACCCGGTGATAAGTGCTCCCGTCCCCGTCGCGGTGATGACCTGCACCAGGTCATTGCTGGTGGCACTGCCGCTGAGTGTGGCACTGTCAGTCAGCGTGGTGGTCCCGCTCAGCACGCCGCCCTGACTGACATTCAGTGTGCCGCCACTGCTGACAGTGGTGTTGTCCGCCACACCGTTTGCCCGCACGCTGAACGTGCTGCCGTTACCAAGATGCAGGTTACTGGCTCTGCCGGTGGCCGCATCAATACCAAAGGTACCCGCAGTGTTCGTCCCGCTGACCGTTGAACCACTGTCTGCAATCAGCACGCCGCCCTCATTCATTACGATATGTTGTGCCACACCGCCGGTGGCAACCGCCAGCACGCCGCCATTACTGACGGTGGTGGTGTCCGCTGAACCACCGGAGAGCACATCAAGGCGACCGCCGTTTTCCAGCAGAACGTTAGTGGCGCTGGCCGTGGCTGCATCCACATTAAAACTGCCGAGACTGTTGATACCGGAGACCGTGGCCGCCGTACTGGTCACCAGTGCACCACCGGCATTCAGGGTGACATTGCTGGCGGTGCCGCCTGCGGCCACGCTGAGTTTACCGTCACGGTTCACCGTGGTGGCGTCTGCGGTCCCGGACTGCTGTACCACCTGCCAGCCACCGGCATTCACCGTCGTACCGCTGGCCTGGGCTCCGGCGTGGACATACTGATTACCGCCGTCCAGCGTGGTGTTCTGTGCCTGACCATGCACGCTCTGGTCGCCACCTGCCTGAATGGTGGTACCGGTCGATAAGCCACCTGCCGCCACAATCTGCCGTCCGCCTGCATGAATGAGGGTGTCCGTTGCGATGCCGCTGACAAACATCCCGTCGCTGTTCTCCGCATCCGGCCCGCCTTCCGCCCCGGTATTCACCACCGTACCGCTGGCCTGCGCACCGCTTTTCACCAGCTGATACCCCCCGGCACTGATGACGGTACCGGTGGTACTGCCACCGCTCTGTACCCACTGTTCACCGCCGTTCAGTACGCTGTCCGTTGCCTGTCCGTGCACACTCTGACCGCCACCGGCATTAATCGTCGTGCGGGTGGCGGAGCCACCGGACAGGACTGCCTGCAGGCCATTGCGGTTCACCGTAGTGTTGTCTGCCACGCCACCGGACTGCACAAACTGTCCGCCTGTGTTGGCATCATCATTGTCACCGTATTCCTGGCCGGTATTCACCACCGTACCGGTGGCGCTGCCCCAGACCTCCTGGGTGTCGTGGTTGCTGATAACCGCGCCGTCCACCGTCTGTCCGGCGGGAACTGTGGTATTACCGGCAGCCAGCGCGGCAGTGCTCATCAGCCCGGCCACGGCAATGGCCAGTACGGTGCGGCTGCGTTTACCCCGGGCTGTGGCCAGCTCAGAGACCACCACAAATGCACCCAGAACATCATTCCATACCAGCCGGTAGCTGGTGTTCAGGTTTCGTTTCACTGGAGTAACCTTATTGAGTTTTAAGTAAAAAAAGGCCTGCACCCGCAGGTGCGGGGCAGACCGGTAAGAAACAGCTACGGGGAAGAGAGAACATCCAGGGACTGCCGGATACAGCGGAAATGCGGCAGGGCCTGAACGAAGCCGGGGTTTTCCGACAGCCGGTACAGCTGTTCATTCCATCTGAACGTTTCGGCAGTGGGCTGCACGACCTGAATGTCATCGAGCCTGAACACGGCGGGCTGTCCGTTGTGTTCCGCCACCAGATACCAGGCACCCTCCTGCGCCACCAGCCGGTAAGGCGACAGATACTCCGTGCGCTGGCCTTCCGTCTGCAGCCCGACCTGCTGACGTGCCGTTATGGCTTTAATCAGACGGTAAAAGGAGAGTGCCAGCGCCGGTGAACTGCCGGAGGGCACCGGCCAGACCAGACAGGGCGAGGCTTCGCTTTCCAGCAGGGTACTGACCAGACGCCGGTCCAGCCCGGGGAACAGGTCCGCCAGACCGGAACGGTGGGCAAACGTCAGAATGTCCAGCTCACGCTGTGTACCACTGACACCGGAACGCAGACGGCAGATACCGTTGCGGTACTCCAGGTCCATGTACATCAGCCGCTCGCGGAAATCCCGGCGCAGGGTGCGGGGAGAAACGGCAAATTCAGCGGCCAGCTTTTGCACGCTCAGGGTTTCACCCGCCAGCAGTCGGCTGATAATGATGGAGAGCCGGACAGCCAGCCGGTCATGACGGCGTTCTGTCTGAACCATTGGATACGCTCCTTGGCAGTTAACTGACTGAAATGAATGTAATTACTTTAAAGAGGGGGCCGGACAGGGTATGGACACACCGGGAAATTTTTTTCAGGAAAAGGATGTGAGTCAGGACGCGGGCTGACCACGCACAGGGACATTTCCAGGCACCCGGGCGGGCCCCTGACGGACAGGAGATGTCCGTTTACAACATGCCGATAACAGGCTGAATTTGACCGCAATTTTTCCCTAACCTAAACTACACCGGCAGGAGCCGCTGTCAGCCCAGCTTTTCCAGCAACGTTTCCGCCATCACCCACAGTGCCCGGTTGAGCTTCACGTCACCGTCGATACCCTTCACGGCCCGGGTGTGCATGCGGTTCCCTTTTGCATTGCGTCCGTATAACCCGCCCTTAATCAGGTTCTCCTGCACCCGCTGGTACGTCGTCCACAGGTCGCTGCTTTCATCCTGCCAGCGACGGGGGGACAGCACCTGCGCTTCGGTCACCGGCTGGTGGTCTTCACCAAAGCGGTAGGTGATGGCCGCCCGGGCAAGGGCTTCCTGTGCCGGAGGCGGCAGCAACAGCGACTGCATCGCCTCGCGCTTTTCTTCCACCCGGTCAAAGATACCCAGCACCTCATAAGCCCCTTCAATCACTTTGCCGACCACATCTCCCTTGTGCGGCACCCGAACCTCCCCGAATGACTCACCGCAGATAAGGCCGTTCTGGCAGACGGCGCGGAACAGTCCCGGCAACATCTGATACGAACTGGAGCCGTCATGGCTGTTGAGCAGGATGATTTCCGGCACCTGATGGCCGGTGATTTGCCCTTCACGGCGCAGGCGCAGCATATGTTTTGTATGCTCGCGTTTGCCCTCATCCCGTACCCGCGCCTGGCAGGCAAAGAACGGGCGGAAGCCTTCCCGCTGCAGGTTATCCAGCAGGGTGATGGTCGGGATATACGTGTAACGCTCACTGCGTGAAGCGTGTTTGTTTTCACTGAACACACTCGGTACCGTGCGGAACAGCTCTTCACGGGTCAGCGGGCGGTCACGGCGGATAAGGTGTGTTGCGCCAAAGCGCGAGGCCAGACGGGTCATGGTGAACTCCTGGATATAGCGTGAAAATAAAAAAGCCCCGTCGCAGTGGCGACAGGGCTCAGGGAGAAGTAGCGGATTAACAGCTCAGAAGAAAAAATCCCACACGGCGCGGGCAACGGACACGACCGCATCGCGGACACAGCGTATCAGTGTGCTGACAGGGGCAGGAATAAAGGGGCCTTCGGCTACCGTGTCCAGCGAGCGCCCTACCGCCTCACCGAACCCGTACCGGGCCCGGGACTTTACCTGCTCAGTACGGACCTCCTCACGCAACTGTGTGGACACCGGACTGCCTGCCTGTACCGGTAAATGTTTCATCATTGCTTCCGCCATCGCGGTCAGTCCCCATCCGGTCCGGGCGGAGATGGCCACCACTGGTGCTGCGGGGGAAAACAGCTTACCGATATCGATAAGTCGGCTCTGGATATTGAGGTACTGCATCGCGGACGGACTGCCTGTGAGCGCATCCCATTCATGGCAGGGTTCAATTTTATCGGCCTGGTTCACCACAAACAGCACCTTGTGCCGGTGTGCTTCGCCAATCACCTGCCGGTAGAATTGCTCATCAACGGAAAGCGCCCGGTCATCGGCTTTCATCACCCAGAGGACCAGGTCCAGCCGGGGGAGCCATTCCTGATAGAGTTGCCGGTATTCCCGGTCACGGGCAAGACTTTCCCCGACACCGGGTAAATCCACCAGCGTCAGGCTGTGCCGTCCGACCGAAATCCGGAGCCGCAGTGGCTCGCGGGTACAGGCCGAGACATCGCTGACTGCCGACACGTCCCCCTTAAAAAGGGCATTACACAGCGACGATTTCCCCGCACCGGTTTTACCGATGATGCCAATGACGGGTTCGTAATCGGTGAGCTTGCGGATGTGGTTCAGGATATGTTTTCGTATGGTGTCAGGAATGGCAGACAGGGAGTGTTCAATAACGGTAAAACCATTGTTCTCTTGCATGATTCTTTCCTTAATGAAAAAAGAAAGCGGACTCTAATAAATCAGCTTTCAGGGAAGGTCATGCTGATGACATCTATCTGAAATTATTTAAATTAATGAATGAGAAAATACTAAGAAGAATATAAAGAAATGCATAATTTATACTTCAAGCTGCAGCTGAGCTGTAAACTAGATGCTATCTGATTATGTTTCAGAAGAAAACATAATCAGTGACTTACGTGATAATAGCATGTGAAAATGACGTCACTGCATTTATTTACATAATTAAAAATATTATGTTCTCATTTTTCATCCAAGTCGAACAATCTGAATTTATTAACCACGGAGGTTAAATTCTTTATTAATGGTATTCCTGAGCAAGTCAATTAAATTTTGGTGAATAAGATAACCGGCAATACTATGTGCATTTTTCGATTTGTTGTTAACAGTTCCATCGTTCTCTATACCATCAGCAAACGTATCAATGTCTAAGTTTTTTCCCAATGTGACTATATCTGATGTGTCGAAGAAATTGACCCAGCGTTGTACATTACCAGGCTTTTTACGAGGACCTTCAAGCCTGGCTTTGAATGCTTCAAGTCCCAAGGGGGAACCTAGCGTGATAAAAAGCGGTATGTCAATTGATGCCATCTCTTTCTCCAGTTGTTGCAATATATTGAACGCAACAACCGTACCTAATGAATGAGTTATCAAGATTTGTGGGTTCTGCTCAATCATGGGGCGAACAGCTGAGTCTACCGCCCTTCGTGCTGACATCACTGTTAGATAGATGTAGGCTTGCTTTAGAAGTCGAAGAACTATTTCAGTCCGTTGAGGTGCTTTTTTTTCCAGCGCCGCCGCAATTCTCACAATACTACGCAACAGTGAGCTGCCCATAGGGACAATATCATCCGTTTCACCCGACATCACCTGCTGGACAGTAGATAAATCCAGACCGTTTGCGATGGCAATCTCATCCAGAACATCATAACAAAAATTCAGCTCCGCAGAATTAGCATTGCTAAGGTCACTTCCCATAGTAGTTGCAGAAGAGAAGCTACCCGCAGAAAACTCTGCAAGTATAGTTGCATAATAGGCCATTTGTACTGGGGTGTTCAGCAGGAGACCCGGTGCAACATCTTCAATATTATTAGTCCAAGTCGTCAATAGCTGTGCTGCAGTAAACTCTTGCTGATCAATGCCATGAATAAATAACACTGTCATGAGTTAGCCCTCAAATGAAATTTTTCAATCAGCAATTTGGCTCCAACTTTGTTGAATGATGAATATTGAGACGGCAACAGATGAGGAATGATCCTCTTCAAGCTGACATCACATAGACTATTTTCATCAGACTGTCCGGCGATAAACTGCCACCCTTGCCGTAACCAAGGCCACCACCCAGCCACTAAGCCCCTTGTTTCCCCAGTAGCTTGGCTTACCCATTTTGGTAATTGTTCCATTACGTCTGTTAGTTCACGCGCAGGAACCGCAGGAACATTAGCTATGCTACGAATCTTATATTTCCCGGGTGTGACTATGAGATGCCCCATAAGTGCTATATCAAAAGGAATAGGTTGCCGATTTTTGCAATAAAAATATGCCATACGGCGTATACTGTCAATATCACCAGTATAATCATAGAGATAACTCGAAATGGCCCCCAGCACTGGGTTATCATGTTTTCCTGATCTTAATTTAGCTGCCAGATCATCTACTTCCCTTGCATCCAGTTCCCCCATTTGAAGATCCCAGATAGCTTTAATAGCTTGTCCACGCCAAGGGATAAAATCCTCAAAATATTTAATACAGAACCATCCAGAAATACCATCTTCACTCTTAATCAGGACGGTAAATAACTCCTTATAAACGACGGCGGATGCAACAAAACCATCGGTAAATTCAATCAAGACCTGAGAAACATCATCTTTCTTGATGTCAACATTAAACATACTATAGGAATTTGACTCCGAAATTCGTTCTGAATCACCTAATGCCCATACCCGCAACGGTATTTCCCCTAGCACAATCAAATTAGGCCTGCGAAAATAACCATCGATGGTGTAATCAGATTCGAAATGGTCAAATACCCTAGCCATAAGGCACATGACATTATCTTGAAATATTGACGCATTCTGAAGCGTAACAACTTTCTTACCAGAAAGTAAAACAGCCTGGCTATTGATAGCTAAAGGATCTGGCCATTGAGGCTGGGGTAAGGCGATCGAAGTGGCTAAATCCCTCTCATGAAACACTACCTTTTGAGGCGTACTCGCGACCATAATATCTGCCTGGCAGTCAAGCCGATAGAGAACTCCAATTTCCTCCATTCTGTTGTTGGCAAAGGTTTCGAGTGAATGAGCGGATACACTATCCGGGTTGATAACATCAAACGCGGCGTGATGCCCATTAATACCTTCAAAAAGAACCGATGAAAATATACAGCGAGGAGGAGAGATTCCATCGCTAGGGAGCATATAAGCATTTCTTCCATCTCGAGACGCATTGTATCGATCAACTTTGATAGTAGTGGCAGGGCGGCGCCCCCGTCCCAAGACCTGTGTTGTCTCAATATTTTCCTGTTGTATAGCATCGGGGAATGAGCGACAGGCATCGCTGAAAATGGAAAGATTATTGATATTGTACTGATAAAGCTGGCTTTTGAGGCCCTCAACTGAAATAACCTGCATTGAGTTATACCAGTTGCTTGGCAACCAGACATGCTGTTCAGCACCAGTTCGATAACCATGCCCAGCAAAATGCAGAACAAGATGTTCGATATACTCATTAGCACAAAGCAATGACTCAAGGACGCTCTTAATCCTCGCTATTGTTACCGGTTCATTTTCATCCGTGATCTTTTCTGTAATGTACCCTGATCGCTGAGCCCAATTATAAACTTCATCTGCGGCGGTAAGTGCACCAGGAAGCAAATCAAGCCTTTCTGTTTTAGAAACACCAATTGTAAGACAAATTTTAATCATTTGATTATTTACGCTCATACATGGGCTCTTTGCACGCAACAGAACATTGTCGTAAAAGAACTCAGCCAACCAAGTTCAGAAGTTAAAGAATCGTAAAGAGTGCCTCAACAGGAGGTTATCCAGTGAGGTAAATTATACCTACACATTGATGAAAAAATCCCTAAGGAAGGTGCGAATAAGCGGGGAAATTCTTCTCGGCTGACTCAGTCATTTCATTTCTTCATGTTTGAGCCGATTTTTTCTCCCGTAAATGCCTTGAATCAGCCTATTTAGACCGTTTCTTCGCCATTTAAGGCGTTATCCCCAGTTTTTAGTGAGATCTCTCCCACTGACGTATCATTTGGTTCGCCCGAAACAGGTTGGCCAGCGTGAATAACATCGCCAGTTGGTTATCGTTTTTCAGCAACCCCTTGTATCTGGCTTTCACGAAGCCGAACTGTCGCTTGATGATGCGAAATGGGTGCTCCACCTTGGCCCGGATGCTGGCTTTCATGTATTCGATGTTGATGGCCGTTTTGTTCTTGCGTGGATGCTGTTTCAAGGTTCTTACCTTGCCGGGGCGCTCGGCGATCAGCCAGTCCACATCCACCTCGGCCAGCTCCTCGCGCTGTGGCGCCCCTTGGTAGCCGGCATCGGCTGAGACAAATTGCTCCTCTCCATGCAGCAGATTACCCAGCTGATTGAGGTCATGCTCGTTGGCCGCGGTGGTGACTAGGCTGTGGGTCAGGCCACTCTTGGCATCGACACCAATGTGGGCCTTCATGCCAAAGTGCCACTGATTGCCTTTCTTGGTCTGATGCATCTCCGGATCGCGTTGCTGCTCTTTGTTCTTGGTCGAGCTGGGTGCCTCAATGATGGTGGCATCGACCAAGGTGCCTTGAGTCATCATGACGCCTGCTTCGGCCAGCCAGCGATTGATGGTCTTGAACAATTGGCGGGCCAGTTGATGCTGCTCCAGCAGGTGGCGGAAATTCATGATGGTGGTGCGGTCAGGCAAGGCGCTATCCAGGGATAACCGGGCAAACAGACGCATGGAGGCGATTTCGTACAGAGCATCTTCCATCGCGCCATCGCTCAGGTTGTACCAATGCTGCATGCAGTGAATGCGTAGCATGGTTTCCAGCGGATAAGGTCGCCGGCCATTACCAGCCTTGGGGTAAAACGGCTCGATGACTTCCACCATGTTTTGCCATGGCAGAATCTGCTCCATGCGGGACAAGAAAATCTCTTTTCTGGTCTGACGGCGCTTACTGCTGAATTCACTGTCGGCGAAGGTAAGTTGATGACTCATGATGAACCCTGTTCCATGGCTCCAGATGACAAACATGATCTCATATCAGGGACTTGTTCGCACCTTCCCTAACACTACCAAAATTTGCTCCTCATTTTTTCTTTTGCTTGGCTCACTGATCACCCTTGTCAAAATCTACTAGAGGATCTTCATCCTGCATGGATTCTATTAAACCAGCAGCAATTCACTAACTACAACGATGACCTTCTATCTTTCCTGCCAGGCCAAGATCAGCTCCATCAATACCCTGCGCAACGCTTTATTATCATCCCCCTGTAACTGGATTACCTTGATAAGAAGCTCCATATGGCTGTCTTTGTCAGGTTTTATATTCTTGATAATATTCATACATTGAATATTTACATCACTTGGAATATCGCTTTTTCCTGTTAAATATTTAGAAACCTGAGATTGACTCCTGCCTATAAGAATTGAAAAATCATGTTGATTTAACTCAGTTTTATTCATTGCCAGTTTAATGATTTCAGAGCCACTAAGAACAAGCATAGGTATTTTTCTTCAAGTTAGGAGAGATAAATTATTCTTTTAACGAATTACAATGTCAAATTGATATATACTGCTATTCATAATATTCTTAGTGCAAGTATGCTGTGCAACAGGTGCAGCGAGGGGTGGTGTATGGCTCGGGCCGATTTAGTTCTTAATCTGGTAGAGACAGGTATGCGTGGAGACCTGCCTCGATTTAAAAAAACAGCAGAGGCCATCGCTGCTGAGGCTTCGGCACGCCATCAGCATATTCTTGCTGACAAACTCAAAACACTTCTTACGGCAACACCTAGTGTTGAAGAACGTCGTTTCACGCGGGATGAATCCTTACAAAATGCGTTTTACGAAATTCAGCCGCAGAGGGTGTTGTCGGACTTGGTACTGCCGGATGAGGTGATCAACCTCATCAGTGAAGTCATTGAAGAACATGCTCGCCGTGATCTGCTACGTTCATTTAATCTGGAGCCCCGCCATAAACTACTATTTTGTGGTGCACCTGGTAACGGTAAAACAACGCTTGCAGAGGCACTGGCGAACCATCTTTCCGTGCCTTTCTTTACCGTCAAGTATGAAGGTATCATTACCAGTTACCTAGGGCAAACCGCTCAACAAATCGATAAGCTCTTCGACTTCATCAAAACTCAGCGCTGTGTGGTTTTCTTTGATGAATTCGATGCTATTGGCAAAGAGCGCGAGGATGCCAACGATAACGGTGAGATGAAACGAGTAGTCAATTCGTTGCTCAAACAGATTGATATGCTACCGAGCCATGTCGTTGTTATTGGTGCCACTAACCACGAATCAATGTTAGACAGAGCTATTTGGCGTCGTTTTCAGGTTCAGGTCACAATTCCGTCTCCTACCAAAATAATGGCAGAAAAATGGTTCAAGAAATTTGAGTCACGGATCGGTCACTCATTGGGTTACACCCCATCAACACTTGCAGCAAAACTTGCTGGTCTGAGTTTTGCCGAATTGGAAGAGTTTGGCTTGGATGTTCAGCGCAAATACGTTCTTGGACTACCTCACAGCGATAATAAAATTAAAGATATTACTAATCACTGTCTAAAATATTGGATAACACGCTACAAACCGGAAAAATAATGCAACCTAATAGGGAAATACGGATATGGCTTTGAATCCCATTCTTGTATTTAATAAACCAGATGTTGACGGAGAAAAAGGTAAATTAAGAGGTGGCTCCCCACCGATCACACATCCTGGTTTTGATAAGCAATCCGATGTTTTTTTTCCAAAAATTGACGCACTACGGCAAAAGTTTGCTGAGCATATTCGGCTGTCTGAAACAGCAGATGGCCTGACTCCAGAAAAAGTTCTGGTCCTTGAAATTGCCGGGGATCCTCAAAATCTGGCTAAAAGGCTCTCTAAAGTTGAAGGGTTCGAATTCATGACCTCGGTCATTCTGGACCGGAAGTATCAGGATGATGAGTTTTATGCGACCGATAGTCATGGCGTTCGTAAACCTTTAACTAAAATTGCTTACCTTACGATGAGCAATAAAGATGGCCTTGATAAACTTTATAGTATCTGGAAGAAATTCAGAGATAAAAAAATTCTGGAAAGGGGACATGCTCCTCTTATTCACGCCTTTGAACAGCTTAAAGACATTCGTTTCTGGGATACAAAAGACAGGTTGGCAAATACTTTCCTGCTTGAAGACTGGCAAGAACGAATTCGTGAGGCTGAACAGGGTGATGATTATGATATCCCTTTTGAAATCGAACTTTGGTACCGAGACAATCCAGTGGAGCGTCAGCAGGCTCAGGATCGTATCGAGCGCCTCATAAGACAGTGCGGCGGACATATATCCTATCCTTACTTTCACGCTGGTATTCATTACCATACCCTTGTCGGCCAGCTACCTATCAGCCAGGTCAGTGACATTATCGCCGCAGGTGGCACATCCATAGAATTGATGCGCTGTGATGACATCATGTTTTTCCGCCCTCTGGGTCAGTGCAACGTCACCATACCGGAGGACGAGGCGCTTTTATCCTTGCCTGGGGAAGTTGAGCCAGCAGAAGATTTTGGTGACAACTTGCCTGTTGTTGCGCTGCTGGACGGTGTTCCTCTCTCGAATCACGAAGCACTGAGAGGTCGCCTGATCATTGATGATCCTGATGAATTTGATTCTCTGTACCGTTCTCCTCAGGAACACATGCACGGGACAGCTATGGCATCCTTGATTCTGCATGGCGATCTTAATAATCCTGAGGAAGGTTCCCTGTTTCGTCCACTGTATGTCAGGCCCGTTATGGCTCCAGAGCGAGAACAACGTAGTGGCCCGAGACAGGAACAAATTCCTTCATTTGTTCTACCAACGGATCTTGTTCACCGTGCTGTGTTACGCATGAAAAAAGGGGATGCTGAAAACGAGCCAACGGCTCCTGAGGTCGTTATCATTAACTTTTCAATTGGCGACCGAGCACGGGCTTTTGATGTTCAAATGAGTCCACTGGCCCGTATGCTTGATTGGCTGGCAGTAACCTACAACGTACTGTTTGTTGTCAGTGCTGGTAATAATGATCAAAAAGTCTTTCTTGAGGGGATACGTGAGAAGGAATTTGCAGGACTGACGCCAGTTCAAAAGGAAGAGCATTCCCTGAGAGCCATTGAAAAGATGCGCCCAGTGAGACGACTCTATTCCCCTGCCGAGTCAGTTAATGCCCTCACCGTCGGAGCTGTTCACGCTGATGGTTATCGGGATGCACTTGCTCCCAATCAGATTGACCTCTTTGTCACCCCCGGACTTTTCAGCCCATTGAACCCAATCACGTTTGGCAAAAACAGGTCTGTGAAACCAGAAATTCTGATGCCTGGTGGACGGCAAACCTTTTTGAATAAAACCTTTGAGGTAATGAAAGAAATTACGCTGGATCTCAACCGTAGCAATAGGCTGGGACCTGGAATGAAAGTCGCTTTACCTTCTCCAAACCCCGGAGAACTCAGTGGTTATGGTTATACATCCGGAACCAGTAATGCAGCAGCACTAGCAACCCGGCGCCTGGCAATGCTGTATGAAACCGTCAGAGATATGAAAGAGTTCTCAGACAATGGAGCTTTGTCTAAAGCGCCGGAGGCCGTTATTCTCAAGGCCTTAATTTTACACGGAGCTGAACAGGGTGAATTAGCAAAATCAGTACTTGAACGCTATTTCAGGACCAATGATAATAAAAGTTATTTTAAATCTGAACTGACACAGTTTATGGGATATGGTGTGGTGAATGAGCTCCGAATCCATGCTTGTCTGGATAATCAGGCCACACTGATCTACACCAATATTATCAAACATGATGAAGGGCAGGACTATTATTTTCCTCTTCCCGCGTGCCTGTCTGCTAATACCCTAAAACGAAGACTGATTGTTACGCTGGCATGGCATTCCCCGGTTGATCATTTGCATCATGATTACCGTGATGCGCAACTTTGGGCAACACCAGTGTTCGGCACCATAAATGCCAACAACTGCGACTATTACCAGCATTACACGATGAACGGTACGGTCTTCCATGAAGTTAGAAGAGGTGCTGATGCTGCTAACTTTACCAGCGGGGACACCATGGGAATAAAAGTCAGTTGCGTTAGCCGTAAGAAAGATAAAAAACTTTCTGTTCCTTATGCCTTGATTGTAACACTGGATGCGCCAAGTAGTGATTTGCCGATATATGAAGAAGTCAAGCAGGGGCTGGTAGTTGATGCACAGCAGCGGATTCAAAATTAAATTCTAATATCAGTAGGATACCAGTAAAATTGCACCGTAATTAGAAACGAGGTGTTGTGGTAGATTCTGAAGGATTTTTATTCATTAATAATGCCGGGGAAGTCATTTTAACCATCCTGCTAGTTGTAATGAACACCCCGGATGAGAATTGTGTTGAACGCTTCCACTTCATTAGAAGTTTAATTTAGAGATAAAGGAAAGACGTTTAATTTTCTTAAACGTAAAAACAACATAATAGATGCAGAGACGGTGCTCAGCTCAACCAGTAGATCACGCTGACATTAAATGATGAGAAGTTGTCAATCCCAGTGTACCTACCTTAAATTAAAAATGAGTCTGAGGCAGAAAATATAGGCATCGGACCACTTATTTACATCAGGAATGTGGACCACAAAGCAGGAACATATTCATTATCTATTAATGGAAAAGTCATGGGGTACCTTCTGGAAGTTCTACTTCCACGAAGTTCCCCCTCTTCCTCTACAATTAGGAACATGGCAATACAAATAATTTCTGAACCTTCAAAAGACAGCGTGTCAAAAAACATTCAAGAAACAGGCCTCATGCCGGACTTACTTTTTGGGAGTATCAATAAAGATCGAAACTATTTGCTATAAGTTTATTAAAGTCATTCTGCCTTGACCATTAATAGCGAATATACTGTAAGGCGATAACCTACAAAGTTATTTAGGCCTTTCTATCCATATGAAAAGCCTTCTTCTTAAAAAAGTTATACTCGGCTACATCCAAAGTTACGTTCACAATCACCAAAGACCTTGCTCTTAGTTTTGGTGAGGTAATCTATTCGATTCAATAAGTCACTCGGATAGACACCATTTAGAATATCATCACGATTCAAAACATATTTACCATTATCAGGGAAATGTACCAGACCCGGCCCATCTTCTGGTTCCAGATTTAATGCACTGCTCCAAGCAATCATTATCATTGTTCGCAGAGTACCCTGCTCCAGATTATAATCCCCCAAGTGATAGTAAGCATCCTTGTTTAGAAAAAGAAATACATGAAAATGGCGTTTGCCATTCTTGGTAAACTCCCTCACCCATGCATAGCGGAGCGTATTCTGATGCACCCGCTTATCTTCTTTACGTTTACGCTGCTCATCTGCTGCCAGTTTAGCTTTCAGTGAATTGGTAAACCTTGATATTGAACCTGAATCAGTATTAGCGATACAGGAAATGGTATCACCATTATCCAAAATAACTGGGTCATGGAGATCCACCCGTATTGCCAGTGTACGGTTGTGTTCTTTAACAGCTCTGTTAATAACTTCAATAATTCTTTCTTTGTATGATTTAACATGACTTCCAAACTCGCTCTCGTAGAGATTCATAATAATTTACACCTTGATGGATAGTAGTCATCGCATTGCTGCATATGGTTTATTAGCGTGATTGATATACTGAAATCATGACTATCGGAATATATGAAAACCGATAGCCTAATATAATAACTATCCGACATTATTTTTCAGAAAAATAATAGATACAGCCTGCAATGACTGATTAAAAGTAACTCTGTAATTAGTTGCAATGACAACTTCTTGATAAAAATAATGTTCTCACTGTATCTTTGGACCATTCGTTATATAAAACCATCAACAGGTTGAATGAAAATTGTTTTTCCTCTTTGCCATGTTTGTACTTTATTTTGCGAGTAAAGAGTACTGAGCAGTTCATTCAATTTACTCCGGTTTCTGAACCGGTTCGGACCATATTGCAAGATAGTGTTTTTTCTGATGTACGGCACAACACACTGAAAACAATGACTTTTAATCCAGACCAATAGTTCATCTGCTTCTGAACTTACGAGTACAAACTCTTCACGTTTAGAGAATAGTTGTACATATTCTTCAGCATACCATGCACTTATTTTTACAGCAGCTTCAACTGCACCTAAAGAAATATCACCTTCACCATAATGGAAGTAATGTAGCAACGCAGCAATTCTTGCCATATTCTCTGCAACTTTAGATGCATAATCTTTAAAATCTGACAGAAAACCAAGAAACCCCATTTGCGACTCAACCTTGTTATAGAATACAATCCATCGTTGTTCAGCTTCAGAACTAAAACGCAGGCAAATCCGTTCAGTTTTACCATTAAAGGAGATGCTATTGTTTACAATTTCCATCAATCTTTTATGAAACTCGGGTAAATGTTCCGTAGATACGGCGGGACTGGTTATCTGCCTTCCCCCTTGTGTTGAGATGGGTTGACAAACCAGACAACGGGCAAAAAAACCAATACCCTTTGCCATATCTCCTTTACGTTCAAGATATCCCCTAAATACTTCAGGTTGAACCATCAAAGAAAGAGTCAGTCGGGCATCCCGAATTAATAACTCAGGTGAATTTTTTCTTTCTACGGAGAATGTCGAACCATCCCACAGCTTGTTAATAAATGGAAGCTCATTCAAACCATAACCATTAAATATGGTTCCAGCCTCGTCAGACATGATGCCAACAGAGCGCCAAGGACCATTCAGGTAGTTTTTTATAGCTGCAGGAGTTGCGTCATTAAATATCAATTTGTACCTTGTTGGTGCTGATGGGCAGGAGAAAAGCAACTGTTTAATCTCTTCTTCCGTATCTGAAACATCCTTACCACGGCGAATTTCAGATTTCATCTTTGATAGTAATGCTTTCTTCTTACTCTGAACAGTCTCCATCTCAACATGATACGCAGACACTTCCCGTAAATAGCGTTCATAGTGACTTTCCTCGAGCTGATATAATGGTTTTAATAGAAGTTTATCAACTGTACTCTTTCGCTCCCCAGATTCGGCTAACGTTAATAAAAAAAGAGATGTGGAACTACGAAGGTTCTCCAGCCTACACACATCAATGCGGTTTTGACAAACAAGTGAAATAACCCCAAGGGCAGATGCAGCAATTAAAGAAATTGGTGCCTGTGTTTGCGTCTGTACTTCATAAATGGCATTCCTTATTGTCGGTGGAAAAGCATCCATAGGGAAAGTATTACTGCCAAGCATAAAAACCTCCAGATGAATAAGTTTAGATTAAACAACAGTATCGTAGCTATTCCGCTACAAATAGCAGAAATAGCAATGTGAACACTATTTCATCAAATAAAAATGCAAGATAAATATTAAAAAACACCTTCATTAACGCTCATTGATCCAATAAAGAAGGTCGCTTAACAACCATCCACAGGATTTCGATCCAATAGATTTGCGCAAAGGAAAATGCCCAGCCCGCTCTAACTTCCAGGCAGTTGAACGAGAAATAGACGTAATATGCTGACGTTCACGCTCTCGTACTAAACGATCACTTTGCTCGCCGTAACTTCGCAAAATTTGTAAACGCTGTTCTGGTGTAGGATTACCGAATGTAGCCATCATACTGCCTCCGTGTTTTAGTCAAACGAAGGATGAACCACCTCGTATACAATTGACAGAAGATGAGGACTTATTAAGGTAACAGGGCTTAATGAGGGGCTTAATGAGGGGCTTAATGAGGGGCTTAATGATAAACAGAAAATAGATAACTCTATGTTTACATTTGTTTTTATCTGTCCATTTACACAGCAGTGGCATAAACATAGTTTCTTAAATGAGTACATCTCAGATAATGATGCCACACTGCAAAGATTGTTAATCCTAAGCGTATACGTGACCTTTGACACATCCGCGACTCAGGGGAGAAATCATACCGGATCATAATACCATTGCAGTGGCTGCTTTATGCTGCTCCTGATCTGAGGGAGTTGTCATGGGGTGCTGACCGGCATTCCCATGAATCATCTCTATAAACCAAATGTATAATGTTGCTAAGGTGACCAGCCCCGTTGATAAGCAGCATCGAGTTCAGCAATTTGACGCTTAGTTTTGTCTAATAACTTTTGACATACTTTTTATTTATCAAATTTTTTGAGCCATCGACTTATCGTTGCCGAGTTAAAAGTGTGACCGGGCAAAATATCTTCAGCATCTTCAGTTAAGATATTGGCAATTTTCTCGCTAACGGCTTTACCATTTTTATCTAAATAATGTTTTTTTATCATAATGTATAGTGCTGCACTTTCTGGTTTTGATACTCTTGTTTGTATTTCCTTATCATCAACCTCTTTTCTTAAATCAATTCTTTCATTCACCTGAGAGGTTATTTTCAGAAGATCATCTCTTTTAATAAAAAAATCAACTTTACTTACAGGAATATCCTCTTCAAACGTAAGATAATCGCCATCCACCCCATAAACGAAAAAGGTTCCAGAGCGCATACTTTTTATTTCAGCGTGTAAGTTACCAGCAAAATAAAACCCCGTACCAGAGCCAGTTAATAAACTCGGCTTTGCCTCCCAAAACCCATGAGCAACGCCCTTATAGGAGCACCGCACGGATGAGAAAATAGAATTATCGAGAACATTCTCAATACAAATAAAATCTTCCCTTCCAGTAACAAATATGCCTACCATTTCCTCAGAAATATCAAAGCTCGACATATACCGATCAAGTGGCGAACCAATCTCACTAATGCATGAAGTTATATCACCACTCATATTTCGATATATTTTACCACTCACGGAATCCAATTTTATATATAAATGAACCTCGTGAATTAACCATTTTTTTAAAAGAGAATCAGATTCTAATCCAGCAAATTCACTCATCTCTCTTAGTGAGACAAAATCCGAAGAAGAACACATTTCCACCATCCTTTTATTTTCAAATAATCAACAGACATATATTATCCGCATATTTAAAAAAAACAAACACAAACCTTTGTTTTCATACAAAAAAAATGAATTAAGAACTATAAATTATCGGCATAATGTCTAGCAACCTTATGCTATTAAAATAATTCAATTTTACATGAACGTGTTGCTATAAGTAGGTATAGACACTTTGAATTACCCCATTTAAACCCAATTACGGATTGTCCCCAATGTACAGCTGGTGCAGTACAATTGGGGAAGGTTAAATAAATCAGATATGCCATTATCATTCATTTCTATTAAAATTATATTTTTTAACACTATCACCGCCGACTAAACAGACTCACAACATTGCTCTCTTTCTGCCGCTGATAGTGGTTAACCCGATCCTCCCAGATCTCAAGCGCCCTGCGCTTTTCAGGCAGGTAATCATAGCGATCATAGTGTTTCGAGCTGACGTCGTTCAAAGCGTGATTCTGAATACGGTCGCGGATCTCTTTACTGATCCCAGCTTCCCCCATCAGAGTCTTACAGGTCCGACGTAAATCTCGCGCTGTGAATACTTTAAACTCTGGATTAAAGGCCCGGAAATACATGATGGAACGCGCCAGACTGTCGGTACGCACCGGGCGTTCACTGTTGGTTGATAGCGGGAAAATATAAGGACTGTTACTTTCCTTCGTCAGCTCTTTCACTGAGGCTAATTCCTGTAGTGCCGATTCAGTCAGCGGAATCAGGTGCTCACGCTTGTTTTTCGATACATCGGCTATGACCAACAACGTCTTTTGCTGCCAGTCAATCGCGCTCCACTGGCTGGCAATCATTTCAAACGGGCGCTGCCCGCCAGCATAAACGCAGAAGCGGATAAGGTGCTGCATCAACGGCCCAACGTTAGTTGCCTGAGCGAATTGCTCCATTACAAAACGTAGCTCTTCCAGCGTTAACCATGTATCACCTACTTTTTCCGCAGAGGACTGCTTTGGTATGGCCGATACCGGATTAACTTCAAGCCCGAACGTAATGCCCACACTGGTATTCATCGGATCGTTATCGGCTTTAAGGCCGTAGTTAAATGCAGCCATTAAGTAGGAACGAATTCGGTTTGCATGGACCACCGCATCACGCTGGATAATACCTGACAAGATCGTTTTGATCTGTAAGGGCGTGACATCCTTCGCTTTGGTTTCTCGGGGTATAACTGTATAGCACTCTTTTTCCAGACGCTTCAGGACATCGGCCCAGGTCCGCTTATTGTCGAGCTTCATCTTGTTAACGTAGCCGTGCACCAGTTCTTTAAACGATCCCTGCGAACGATGAAGCTGCATGATGTGCTGCTCGGCCAGGCGCTGTTGCTCAAGCTCTTGCTGGGGTTCTTTTCCTTCAACAAGCCAGGCGCCATACTTTTTCGCCAGCTCATTGGCCGTCACCAGTTTCATCTCAGGCCAGATGCCTAACTGAATGAATCTTTCTTTCTTCCCTTTCTCAACGTAGTAACGGAAATAAAAAATTTTGCTGCCTGAAGGCTGAACCTTAACGCCAAGCCTACCGGTACCACGCTGAGCGCTGTTGCTCCACACGTAGTACGCCGTGCTTTTTGTCTTCAATCCACGTATAGCAGTCTCGGTGAGATTAGCGGCCATAAGGTTACCTTTATGAGAATAAGCGTTACCTGACCCGATACCCATTTCGGGTCAGGTAACGGGTCAGGTAAGGATAGTACAATGGGGAAACGAGACAACCAATCAGAAACAAGAAAACTTAATAACTAATTGATTATAGACAATTAAAAATACAAATAGAGACAATGACGAACAATTAAAAACAAGCCAGTTTTATGACTCATAATCGCTTGGTCGCTGGTTCAAACCCAGCAGGGGCCACCAAATTTTAGATTTAAAATCATATAATTAAGCCACTTTTCAGAGTGGCTTTTTTGTTTCCCGATGGTATATGTCGCAAAAATGTCGCAGCAACTTTCGGAATTGGCCGTTCTACGATGCCAAGGTAAAATCTTTTCGTAGTGAAATAGACACTGATGGCTGTGCAAGCCGTAAGGTAAAACCGGGGTAGAAAGTTCTAACAAACTCGTCATTTCATATAATGATGGATCACCTTACGGCACCAGGCTAAAGAAGGTCTCCATAGAGTAGGATGTTCAACTGAATCTCCGGCACTGCTTTAGATTATGGGGTAATGCTTAAAAAAACAAAAGGTTAACAAAAACCACCCGTTAAGCAGCACAATAGGTTACTCTTCTTTGATTTTCCATAATATTTATGTTGATTATTCAAACTCAAAGTCTGATTATAACCTTATATCTAGAAATAATTATCACCGAAAAAATCCACTATAAAATGAATGTAACCTAATGGAATCGATTTTCAACGGTGTCTACAGCATTGCTCGTAAAGATTTATGCGACATTTGGTCATCTCCTAATATTTAACCTTTATTTGACATCAATCACTTTTTTAATCTAAAGAGGTTGTCATGAACGAGATTAATTATTACACAGACAAAGTTGAAGATATACTCACGGGATGGGTGACAATTGATGAAATAGACCTTTTCTCCGAATTAACTATAAATGAGGATGGGATAAGCGTAAGAATAATCGATTTCGACATGCAATTAAACCGCTCTGTATTTTACTTAAATAACTCTCTTCCAATTTCATTTAATCACTTGAATCAAGGGTTTTATTTGTTGTTTGGCTTGAATATTATAAAATCACACTCGATGAAAATTGGCTCAGATAAATCAGCTCTAGTATTTTCTTTTAGTGTACAAGGTTTTATATATTCGCAAAGATATTACATTAGACATGACGAAACTTTTCCCAGCATTAGTATTTACGGTAACGGAGTAAAACAATGGTCAGGACCAACAATAAAAGTAGGAAATATAATACAGAAAATAAATAATCATCTTAGCCCAGATGATAGCGATTTGATTGAATTTGAAAAAGACATTGCTGGTATAGGTTCCGTTGGATTATTCAATTCGTTTAGATATGGCGGTATTAATGGGTTACATTCTTTTTCATTGGAGGTTGATCCCCATATAAAATTCACCTTTGAACAGCCTGTCCACTTCGAAGACTTAATTGAAACTTATACCGACCTATACATGATACTACGTTTTTTGATAGGTGAGTCGATTTCAATATCTAATGTTATAATTTCGACATCATCTGCAACGATGAGCGACGGTATACAACTTTACATTCCTGAAAAAATAATAAGTAACAAAGACTATCACAATGGGATGATAATGCCTTATTCATCACCTTATTATGAACAAACAAGCAATGAATTCCCTGAATCTATATGGGTGAATTATTTCTCCCCTCAAAACAAAGACATTAAAGATCTACTAAAAAAATATATAACTTACTCCATGATCAATAGTCAAGAAGAGCAATTTCTGGGGTATTACAGAATACTCGAAACGATGACATTAGAAGTTTCGCATTTTGTTGATGAAAATGATTTAGCTGTTCTTTTAAATCGTTGTAAACCTTTTTTGTCCAAGAAGTTCCCATGCACATCAATATCTAGTTTTATTAGAGCAATCAAAACAGCAAATACAAAGAAAAATAACACTGAACGTTGTATTAAACATTTCATTAAAGACCTGCCGCAGCCAATAATTAAAAAATTCAACCTCGATATGATAAACATTGGCGAAATATGTGATTCCAGAAACAAAATAATTCATCAACCATTATTTATTGAAACACGTGAAAATATCTATAATTTCAGAAACAACGTAAGCACACTTGCGAAACTCGCTTTTCTCATTAGATTAGGCGTCCCTACTAACACTATAGACAATCGAATACACCACCTTTAAAAATAATAGGGTAATTTGTTAAAATTAAAATAAAATAGCCAGCGTTAATATTTAAATACTGGCTATCATATGAAATAATTTGCAACTTGCTCCAGTCATAGAGTTGCCCTACAACCTCCCCATGATTGAGTCTTAGATAAAAACCATAAGGAACTAAACCAGCTGAAAAGATCCATCCCAATGCACAAAAAATATTATTTATCATTAAATTTCAGTTACATACATTAATATTCATTATTCTAATCGATCCTCAAAACTGAAAAATAATGAAATCTTTTTCAATCTTTTCAGTTCGCAAATTCGCACAAATCCCCAGCACTGGCGCGGTTTGGCGATACGATTTGAAGAAAAATAAAACTGAAAAAATTACCCGATCCAAAAACCGCAGGCGGGTGCGGTGTAGCGCCGTTTTTGTCTGCGGCGTCTTTATTTTGTTGGGGTATGGCTGCGCCAGTCTGCCGGGGTGCGTTTGATCGTTTCGGGGTATTACTTGCGAATGTTCTGTCGGGAGAGGCGCTCACAGCGCGTTGCAGCGCGTCTGACGAAGGGGCATAAAAAATCCCGCACACTGGCGGGCTAAGATGATTTCATTCAGCCAATGATAACTGGTGAGGTTGATCGGGATTGAGTTTGCAACGCAAAGTTGCCGGACGCATCCCAATCCTTTTAGCCAATTTCTCAACATTATGTGACTGAGCAAAGGCAAGACAGGCAGCATCAAAGTGATTGCGTATGGAAACTTTGTAATCGTACATGATTCGCTGATTCCTAATTGCTAGCCTAAATAGCTGCGCCTAATACCGCTACACTTTTGCCTGACCATGTTTTCCTCCGGGGAATGGGCTGGCAGTTCCCATAAAATGCCGGACTTTTTTCAGTAACTGCCACATTGAGCGGCACTGATGATTACGGGTTATCGTGTCATGAAGCGCCTGCCATAACCGCTCAACGTGGTTCACCCACGGCGAGTAAACCGGCTGGTAAATGACCCTGAACTTGGGATTTGCTTTCAACCAGCGCTGTGTTTCACGGCTTTTATGGATAATGTAGTTATCTACGATGAGCGTGATGGTTTTTGCCCGTCGATATGTGGCTTTAAGATGTTTCAGCAGTCTGATGAACAGCGCCGAACTTTTGCTGTTGCCGCCAACGTAACTGACCTTCCTGTACCGCTGTGTAAGGCTCCGGCAAGATAGTATTTCTCATTCTGACCCGGCGTGACCACTCGTTTTTGCTGTCCGCGTAGTTGCCAGTCTGCGCCGATTTTGGGGTTGAGATGGATATCCACTTCATCCTCATAAAAGACCGGGTATTCTGCGCTGCATTCGCCCAGTGCTTTATGGATTGCAGCCATTTTTTCATCCTTATGAGGATCGCGGATACACAACGTTGGTGCTACCCTGCGCCATACCAGTCCGGCAGAGGGCAGCCAGCGACGCACAGTCCCGGCATGTAATGCGCACCCGGTTATCTCATTGATTTTTATTGCCAGTAATTCGGTGCTCCAGCGTGAACGTTGATAACCAAAATCGCCGGGAGAATGCTTTATCAGCTCACGTAACAGGGTGCAGATATGTTCAAAAGGCCAGCGTAGGGAGCGCCCTGCGGGTAAGGATTTCAGGCCTTCAATACCTGAGTGCGTAAACCAGTTAATCCAGCGACCAACGGATGAACGGGCACAACAGAGAGTTCTGGCAACATCGCTGACCCGTTCACCCCTATGAAGCATCAGCATGGCCGTGAGTCTGCGGGCATGATTTTTATCGCGCGTTTTATGAATAGCTTTCTGCATCAGGCGTCGTTCGCCACGGGGTATTAGTGCTATGATCGACATCGCTCAGTCCGGTTGGTGGTTTTGGTTGGTTTGGCGATTGATCAGATCGCACAATCCGGGCTGAGTTCCCTTTAAGTGATCTACTATTCCGCGCAGCTATTTAGGTCATACTGACATTAAAATGACCATGCGCTACGCACACTTCTCACCAAATCATCTTGAAGAAGCGATAAAATTCAATCCAATAGTTAGCAAGGAGAAATAATGAGCAACAATATAAAATATCCCAATATTTGCTATTTTTGCGGGCAAGGAGTTGTCTCCGGGGAGCACATACCTCCCAAAAACCTATTCCCAGAAACACCCCAATACAGATATGAATTAATTAAATTACCATCATGTGATAAACATAATAAAGAGAAATCAACGCTTGATGAAAGGATGCTGGTTTTTTTAATGGGTGTAAACAAAACAGTTTGCACTGAAAGAGATTTCAATAAAATCAAGTTGAAAACCATAAGAGCAATCATGAGGAATAAACATTTATTTAACAACCTCACTGACAACGCAAGAATAATAAAAAACAAGAACAATAAAAACACATTATTTTTACCGAACATAAATGATGTTCAAGTAAAAATAAATTATAACGACCACCGATTTTATCAAGAATGTATATTAAGAGGCTTGTATTTTCATACCTATAAAAAAACATGGCCAGGCGAAATATTCATCCTCCCTCGAAGCCTTGTTATTCTAGAGGGAGATTCAAAATCAAACGTTAATGATTTTGAAATTGCATTAGGCATTGAGGATTTTGAAAATCATGTTATATATGAACAAAGCTTAGTTTCTAAAAACAAAGTATTTCAATACAAAGAATTAAGCATTGATGACATCAAAATATTTGGAGCTTGCATTTATATGGAATATTTTTTCTATGGTGTATTTTGTGAAGATAACGAAAAACTTAAAAGATTAAAAGGAATATTTTCAGACACCGATATAGTGTCACAATTTAATAATCCACCGTGTATTTAATATCATAAAATTGTCGCAAAAGTGTCGCAGGAGATCAGCAATATTGGCTCATATAGGCTTACATAGACTTCGTAAGCCGATGATTTAAAAGTAACTCATTGATTTACCTTATTGTATTTAGATACTCATAATCGCTTGGTCGCTGGTTCAAACCCAGCAGGGGCCACCAAATTAAAGGGCCTGGGTGAAAACACAGGCCCTTTGGCGTATTAAAACCCAGGTGAGTAGCTAAACGAGACGCGCTTAACTTGCCGGGTCAAATTCGGCGTTCATTCGCGCGCGCAGCTCTTCCTTCATATACGAAGTAAAGTATTCAGGATTTTTAATCACCACCCGGTCAGCAGACTCGATTTTATCCGCCCATCCCGCCACTTTTTTTGTGAACTCAGGGTTCCACCCTTCCCGCTCTCCTCGCGCAATAATCTCCTCGGCATGAGCCGGGACACCAAGGTCTTTCAAATACTTAAACATCCCCTTCACCGTACTCTCATCCATGGAATGCGGCGTTGAGGCTGACGTGTTCATACCGCCAATGAAGTCTAATGCTTTATCAATTACTGTTGGCATATTCGTATCCTTAAACTAACCATCTAATAATCACCTCTTCACTATGACCTGAAATGGCGAAGAGTCTGCAATTGATGATTAAATCTGTTACCTGGCCCCAAAATCAGCGTCGTATGTGATGTTTTTCTGCTCGATGACGCCCCCCCCCCCAAAAAGTACAAACGCTTTTTCGCATCTACCGGAACGTTACTGCTTCCCCAGCCGATCATTGCGCTGACGGCCAGTACTACCATCAAGAAAGGTCAGAAGCACATACACGCCATACTTTTATAGAGTTTACAAATATGCTTGAAAATCCAGTAAGCTAGTTCTGTACCTGGCTATCGTCGGCAAGTCTTACGTGGCGGGCTATCATGTTCGGTGAGGCATTATATGAGTTGTAAAAAATGAAACGTGCAATTTTATGGCTTTTACAGTCATATATCTATTTAGTTCCTTTCGTCCTCATCCTGGCGGGCGCCTATATATTTGCGCGCTTCATACCTGATTATTTCGGAATAATGACTTTTTTGTGGATCGTCATTGTCACCTTTTTTTATGTCAAATATAACCGATGGTATTAACAGAGACAGGTACCTTTTACACTTCCGGCCAAACAATGTCCTGACGATATTCGACTGATGAATGATGGCTCAAAGACGTACGCAGGGACTCACAGTTGTATTCTGACAATCAACCTTCCGTGATTTCCCACACCTCATTCAGTTTTTGTGAACCGATAAAAATCGAATATTTCTATCCGGTATGGCCGGTGAAGGCGATCGGTGTCCCCGGTTCAGACTGAACTCACATAAATGCCGTATCATGCTCCCGGCTGTACGCATCCCTCACGAACTCAACCCAGGATGAATCCCCGTACGGCTTGCACAGCGCTTTCCAGAATACGTCGTCAAAACAACCCGTCAGGAAAAGATAGCGGCATACATTCATTAACTCATCGGGACGCCAGTCGCGCGCACCGCCAACGCCCATCAACTCGGACTCCAGACAGCTATAGGTCAAGTGGTCCTCTTCATCTGCCCATGCCCGATTGAGGCGTTCGTAAATCGATGCGCCTTTCTGCGCCGTAATCTCAAAATAGTCGCCGTATAACTCATGAGGAAGATACTGATGTTCGCCTCCCAAATCGTGCAAAAACGGATAAACGCCGGATTCCCAGGCAAAAATATATGCGTCGGT
Source organism: Phytobacter ursingii (assembly GCA_901456055.1). Taxonomy (GTDB): domain Bacteria; phylum Pseudomonadota; class Gammaproteobacteria; order Enterobacterales; family Enterobacteriaceae; genus Phytobacter; species Phytobacter ursingii. The sequence goes on along the minus strand of CABDWT010000004.1, from coordinate 688,168 downwards.
ATATTCCTTATGATGCTTTCCCAAATGCATGATCTGAATTCGCTGCTGCGTGAACATGGCTTTCATTATGTGTTGATCAGACATCGAACCTGGCTCCTTTTCGAATGCGACAGTCATTTTCGGCTCTAAGGTAATGCACAACGTACCAGGCCGCCAGCGGTGAAAACGTGGCAACATGAGCGTTTTGTCTATTTTGAGAATTAGCCCCCAATCCCGAGGCTACTTCATCCCGAATAAGGTTACAGCGCGCCTGAATTTACTGGCATGTTAATGCTGCTTAAAAAACATTTCTGGTTGCTAAATACATCGCCACGTTTTAATTACACGTTGTAATTATTCACATCAAGAATATCTCATATCATCACTGTGAATACGTAAAAGCCCGATTTTTGGCGGGGTGAAGTTTGCCTGTTCGCTGTCTAAAATAAGGAAACTTTAACGTTTCCTTTGCCGTTGGTCAGTAATGACAGCAAGCGAAAAATCAATAAAAACAAATTAAATCAATAATTTAAAATATAAAAATGCATTTCCGTTCGTTCCATACAGTCCAGAATATTACGTGAGTATCTTTGTCTGGTCTGAATATTGTGTGGCGAAACAGGTCCACACAAAGGGGAAAAAACCCGTTTGTTAGCCCTGGGAGTCCAGGAATAATCCTGGATTAATACTTTGTACTCATCATTACAAGGAATGAAAAATGACGCTGCCCGGACTCAACCCCGAAGCAAATATGCCTGGCTATGATTTTGCTCGCTTTAGCGGTAAAGGTGCGACAGATTTCAATTTCGATGCGCTTGGTGCAGCGATGGACTGCACACGTGATTTTGCGCAGGCTGGCATTATCTACGCCGATGGCCCGGAGCGATACCTCGTACGCCCCAGTAAACGTCACCCGAACGGACAAAGCGGCATCGTCACGCATGTGGTTGTCACAAAGCCTCCCGCACAAGGCTCAAAAACCACTGTGGGTCAGTCGTTGACCGATGCCGTTTCCGCAACCTCTCTCGGCCCGGAAATCGCCTCTACTGTCCTCTCCTGCGGCGCGATGATCATTACCGCCGGGGTCATGGCCACTGCGGGGGCTGCCGTCCCGCTCACTGCCGGAGCAAGCGGTGCGCTGGTGGCATTAGGTTATGCCGGTGCGGCTGCCACAGGTTTACAATGCATTAACGGTCTCTATCGGCTGTATGACCTGGTGGAGAATGGCGGGGAAGATGTGGCCTGGCTGGATTCGCAAGGCTGGTATAACGCCACCTCTACCGCGCTCGATCTTATCTCGCTGGCAAGCGCTGGCGGCGTACTGAAAGAGGTTGTCACGACGTGGCGCGCAATGAAGTCCGTTTCATCATTGAAAGCATCTCAATGGCTGAAAGAGTACCCCCGTCAGGATCGCAAACGCCTGACGGAGCTCATCATCAAGCTGCAAAACCCTGGCATCAGTAATAAGGAAATCAAAGCGCTTATCCGCGCAGGCATCTACCCGAAACGGTTCCCGGTTGAACCCGTACAGGTCGAACTTACCCGGCAACTGGGCAACCTGGTCACCAGTGCGGCAGCGCTGGCAGGAAGCGCGGTAAGTGGCGTCGTTGCCTCGCCGGGTAATATTCCCAAAACCGGGCGATACATTGCGGACGGGATCCCCAAAGCAAGCCGCTATATTGTGGGCACCATTCAGTCGCTGGCGGTACTGTAATGCGCCTGACCACGCTCATTTCTGGTTGGTTTTTTTGTGATCTGCTGGCGCATGGCAGGGAGATGGAGCAGGTTATTGCCCGCGGCGATAACAGTCTGTTGCAGCATTCAACGCCCGAACTAGAGCGCTGGTTTGATAAGCCACCCTCTGAACTGCCCCGCCAGAACGGATTTCCGCTGGCGTTTGTACTGCTGTTTTTTCTGGTAGCCTTCGCCTGTAATTTACTGACGCTGATGTCGATGCTGCCCAGGCAGACGCCGCCAACAAGGGCGCTTCTCTTCTTTCTGCCTGCAATCCTGTTTATTTTCAGCAACCTGACTGCCACCTGGCTTATCGCGCGCGGTAAAACATCCGGACTGGCGTGGTATGGCCTGGTGCATGGCGTTCTTACCGTGCTGAGCGCGGTGCTTCTGGCGATCACCGTGCTGAATGGGCAGATGCATCATGCGGTCATTATGCTGGTGGCAATGCTCATCATGCTGGCCTGCCGCTATGTGCTTAATGGAAGAGGGTTTATTTTATTCGTGCTCTATAGTCGTACGCAGCGTATCGCCACATTGTCTCGCGGGATGCGCGAACGATCGGGTCAGTAAGGGCAACAAAGCCGCCAGCACGCAACGCATGGCGGCTTTTTACGTTAATGGCAGTAACCCGATGCTAAAGGTAATCAGTCCGGGCACAACGCCAGGTGCATTCGCTATCACAATCGGTCAGTTTTTCCTTTCACTCAGTACCCCATACGTTACCCACAACAACATATGCTTTTGCGTAAAACATCACGCTTCGCCTTACGACGTGTGAATATTCACTCCGCGTTAACGCGTCGGGCAACTGACTCCCGGCTCACCAGGGTTCCCTGATGGGAAAAGACAGTTTTTTCGTCGGGATGCAGTACTATTTCGACCGCATCGCGGATCATTTCGTCCATCGGGACATGGATAGTTGTCAAAGAAGGCGTGTAATACTTACCAATCACCGAATCATCGAATCCGGCCAGCGAAATCTCCCCCGGCACCGTTTTCCCCGCATCCTGAAAGGCTTTTGCCAGGCCAATGGCCATATCGTCATTGGCTGCCAGCACGCAGGTAAACGGGACATTGAGCGCCAGCAACTGGCGTCCCGCCTCATAACCGCTTTCGGTGCTCCAGGCGCCCCGCACCACCAGTTGTGGATCAGGGCTGATACCCGCTTTTCGCAACGCATCACGGTAGCCGCGTAAACGGCGCTCGCCGGTGGGCGAACCACATACGCCGGCCACGAATGCTATCCGGGTATGCCCCTGGGCCAGCAAATGTTCCACCATTTCTTCGCTGCTGCGACGATGATCGGTAAACACGCAGCGGTTTCGGTTTCTGATAAGTTCACGATTAATAACAACTATCGGCGTCTGATTACCGTCAATGATGTCATCCAGCTCACTGACCGACAGATATTTGGGATAGATCATGATGGCTTCGCAGCGAAGCTCGAGGAGTAAACCAATGGCATCGCGCTCGTCCTGAGCACTGTGTTTCCCGTCTGCAAGCACCAGTTGCCGGCTATGACCTTCACTGCGGGTCGCCGCCTGATAAACCATGCTTGAGAAGAACGGGCCGTTGTACAACCCGTTGGTGATAACCAGCCCAATCGAATTCGTTTTGTTATTAGCAAGATTGCGCGCCAGCTGGTTGGGTCGATAACCGGTGTCAGCAACGGCCTGTAAAATTCTGGCCTTCACCTCTTCCCGGACAAACACCTTACCGCTTAACGCACGCGATACCGTCGCCTTTGACACTCCCGCCATTCTGGCGACGTCCAGTATCGTTACCATAAGAAAACCTCGATCAATGGGTGGCTCACACCGAGTCGGGAACATCCAACTCAGAAACATGCTGCAAAGCGTGCGACTCGCGAAGCCCGACGGGTTACGCCGTGGCTTCGTTGACACCATGTTCGTGCGCCCGTGCCTCCTTATGCAAGAGACATCAGCGGCGCCCCCCTACCAATCGCGCCATCAAGCTGATGCTTTGTCAGCGTGAAATCTTCACTGTTCACCACCAGGACCGGGGTTGTCAGGTCATAGCCTTCGCGTTCGATGCTGGCTTTGTCGAATTCAAGAAGAGGCGCCCCCGCTTTGACCACATCCCCCTCTTTCACCAACGGACGGAAATGTTGCCCCTGCAGGTTGACGGTATTTAACCCAACATGGATCAATAACTCAGCACCATTATCGCACAATAACCCAATGGCATGATGTGACTCGATCACGGTCGCTACCGTCGCGTCGCACGGAGCCACCACCTTTCCTTCTTCCGGCCTGATGGCAATACCGTCGCCAAGGGCTTTTCCGGCAAACGCATCATCTGCCACGCTCTCCAGCGCGACCACTTCGCCTTTCAGCGGGCTAAGCATCTCTATCGCGTTTACCACTGCGACATGGGGCGTCGCCTGTGATTTAACCGCATCAGCGGGTTGGCTTTCTTCTTCATTCATCGGGTCTTCGAAGCCCACGAACTGCACCATCACAATTGTTAGCACGATACAGGTTCCGGCGCCTACCAGTTCGCCGACAAACGACATTGGCGCATTCGGACTGATGGCGTTAACCAGGGTAAACAGACCAGGCAACGCAGCATAGGCGTAGTACAGGCTACCGAAGAGGCTGGCGACAACCGCGCCAATCGCCCCGCCGATACAGCCACAAATAAACGGCTTTTTAAAACGCAGCGTCACGCCGTAAATTGCCGGTTCGGTGATGCCAAAAATCGCCGTAATCCCGGCAGACACGGAGGTCGCTTTTAACTGGGTATTGCGGGTTTTCAGGAACACGCCAAACACCGCCGCCATCTGGCCGATAACCGCAATAGTCTGGTAAGCCTGGAAAGAGTCGTACCCCTGGGTGTCGAAATTCGCCATGATTACCGGCGTTATTCCCCAGTGCACCCCGAAAATAACAATAATCTGCCACACCCCGCCAATTACCGCCGCCGCAACCGCCGGCGCCGCATGGAACAACGTGTTATAGCCATTTGCCACCCCCATTGCCGCCCAGGTGGTAAGGGGGCCAATAACAATCAATGTCAGCGGCACAATGACGACAAAACAGATCAATGGCGTAAAAAGCGGGCTCACGACTTCCGGGATCCATTTTTCTACCCGGCGTTCGAACCAGGAGAGCGCCCACACCAGAAACAGCGGCGGCAAAACAGAGGAGGTATACACCGTTTTAGACAGCGGAAAGAAGAGGAAAGTAATACTCTCCCCACCGGCAATGCGCCCAGCCAGCGCCGCCCAGTCCGGGCTAATCAGCGCACAGCAGCAAAGAACAGCGATAAACGGGTTACATTTGAAATGACGCGCCGCCGTGATGGCGATAAATACCGGCAAAAAGGCAAATGGCGTCCAGGACATAAAGTTGAGCACAGCGAAAGTGCCGGTGGTTTTGATATCGGCATCTATCAGGCTGGCAACAATCAGCAGCCCCTGCAAAATGCCTGCCGCCGCCAGAATGTAGACAATAGGCGCGAATACGGCCGACATGGTGGCAATCACCGCGTCGAGCTTACGCGTTTTTTTCGCGGCGCTGTTCATGGAAGCCGTCTCGTTTACCAGACCCGACATCGCGTTGAACACGTCTGCCACGTGGGTACCGATAACCACCTGAAACTGTCCGCCGCTCTCCACCACCGCAATGACGCCGGGCAGACTTTGCACCCGACGTTTCGCATCAGCGGGCGTTTCGTTCAGGACCAGACGTAAACGCGTGGCGCAACGGGTAAAGCTATTGATGTTCTCTTCCCCTCCGACTTCCCGGAGAATATCACTTGCTAACTTATTGTAATCCCGAATAACAGCCATCTTTTTTCTACCTTTTATTTTCGGTAACTGAGTCATGCAATGAATGAAACCGGTTTCATGCTAACCTGGACAACCCACCATGCAACCGGTTTCATGGAAATATGAGAGCTAAATCACTCGATAAGGTGAATATGAAACAATCGGGAAATGGGGAAAAAACGTACCGGGGAAGTATTTCTTTCAGGAATACTAACGCCTGTAACTTGTCACCTGTATTATGATTTCAGCCATATCGGCTTAGCTGAACTGGTGCTAATCTTTCAGGGTTGAACGCAGCGGCTGTGGTTACGACAATGAGCTTATTTCGTGTTTGATCATTAACAACTACCATTAACTCAATCTTTAAGCGCCTTAGCAAAACACCATGAACAAACCTATAAAACGGCTTGAGATCATTAAATACGCCATTGAACTGGAAGATGAAGGCATTATTCAGAGCCAGCTTCCCTTTCTAAAAAATGAAGTCACCGACAGTGAACTGGCGTTCATCGTATGGGCGCTTGAAGAGAAAAACTATTCCGATGCGTTGCGTACCATCAATGCCTGGCTGCAGAGCCAGCGTTCAGTGGTGCAGTGGCAGGATCCGCAGGTTGCCGCCAGCAAGCTGGAGCTGAAAGCGCTGGAAGAGCAGTTGCGTGAGTTAATCGATAAACGTAACACACGCATCCAGTTGCTGGATGATTTCAACGATCTGTACCTCACCCGTCTTGGACCATTGATGTCACAGATCCTGCGCCTGCGTAAGATCCTCGCCGAAGCCGCCGTTCGTCGCCAGGAAGCGGAAGCGCATCGTCGTGAGGCAGATTACCTTCGCTGTCAGAAATATCTGTCGCAGGCGGTAGAGGTGCTGGTCACCCTTACCCGCCGCTGGCAAAGTTTCCCGCCACAGTCCCCACAGGCTGCGGAAGCGCGTAAACATCTGCAGCAGCAGAACGCGCTGATCGCGTCTTTGCTGGCCGAAGCGCAGGAACTGGAGCAAGGCTTAACGCGTGAAGATGAACCGGCGCGTCAGGCGAGGGATGAAGCGCGCCAGGAGTATGAGGAGTACCAGGAACAACAGCACGATGCCGAGCAGCGTTTTGGCTTCGAACAGAAGATGTCGCCGGATGAACGTGTTGAACTGAAACGCTTGTGGCGCCAGGCCAGTAAACTTTGCCATCCGGATTTAGTCGACGACGCCTTTAAAGAGGAAGCGCATGCCATGATGGTTCAGTTGAATCAGGCCAGGCAGCGTGGCGATCTGGGGGCAATTCGCCTTTTATTAACTCGCCTGCAAAAAGGGCTGGAGCCGTTAATGGCCAGCGATCGTCTTAACGATCTTGCCCGCCTGCGCCAGCGTATTCATGAGGTGAAGCAGCATATTGCCAGCCTGATCGATGAGCTGAATGCGCTGGAGAAAGAGGAGTCGTGGCAACTGGTATCGTCACTGACCGATCAGGAAGGGTATTTCCGCCAGCAAGAGAAAGCCCTTGCCGAGATTCGTCAATCGCTGGAGCAACAGGTCAGCGAAGCTGAATACGACGAGGTGGCGTAATCCAGCCACCTCCCGGATGCGGCGCAGACGCCTTATCCGGGCTACTCACCGATACCCACTGCACAATCGTAGCCCCGGTAAGCGCAGCGCCACCGGGGAGTGAACGCACCCACCGCACAATCGTAGCCCCGGTAAGCGCAGCGCCACCGGGGAGTGGGATAAGTGCAGGCCCCCCCTCAGGATGAAGGAAACCGCAGCGAACTATTTCTTATGCCAGTAAGCCTGACCACGAACCCGTTGCTGGTCAATATCCCCGGTCGCATAGTGATCCAGCAGCGATTTCACCACCGTACCCTCGCCCGTAAGCCAGATAAAATAGTCTGTCGGCGGCACGGCAACTGACGCCAGTTTATCCATCACCGTCTGCCCGTCATGACCAATCACCCACTCAATATTGTAACCCTCTAAATGAGCGAAATAATCTTTGTAAGATGCATCCGCAATGGTGACCACCGCTTTCACCTCCGGTCGTACCGCCAGGCGGCTTAACCCTTCCAGGCGACGGCGCAGCGCCGGCATCCCGGACTCATCGCACACATACAACTGCCAGGCATAATCCTCAGGCACCACCAGCGATCCACGCGGACCGCCGATCGTGAGTTTGTCACCCGCCAGGGCCTGCATCGCCCAGGCGCTCGCCACCCCCCCTTCATGAATAAAGAAATCGATCGCCAGCTCATGGCGGCGCTCATCATACAGCGGTGTGTAATCACGTGATGCGGGGCGCGAGCCATCAGCCCAAACGATACCCTCATCGGTTACCTGTGGGGGAGTAAACTGACTGCCAGGCTGTGGGAAGAAGACTTTGGTATGGTCATCGAACCCGCGAGAGGTAAACCCCTCCAGCGCTTCGCCGCCCAGTACAATGCGCTGGAATCCGGCACCCACGCGTTCGACGCGTAATACCGTCAACTCGCGAAAACGCAGCGCATTGCGCACACGCTGAGGATAACGTTGTTGTTGGATTGTCATAATCGGCCTTCGTGAAATTGAATACGATATATCTAAATTGATTTCCAAATGATAATGATTGCTGTTTGTCGAGATGGCAAGCATTTTTTAGATACACAAAAACCGAAACGCACAACCTGCAAAAAATAAAATTTAAAATTATCAAAATCAACAAATTACATAATTACCCAAAAACAACCTTGTCAGTTTTTTAATTTTAGATATAAATTAGATATATCAAATTAACGGAGGGGAAGAACATGCGACACCATCACAATGCATTCGATGAAGAATGCCAGCAGGGTCATGACAGCGAGTGCCACACTGGACGTCGCGGGGAACATCATCGCGGCCATCACGGCGACGTCCGCCACGGGCGTGGCGGCGGTGGACGTCGGCAACGCTTTTTTGGTCATGGGGAATTACGTCTGGTTATCCTGGATATTCTGACCCGTAACGCCAGCCACGGTTATGAGTTGATTAAGGAAATCGAAACCCTGACCCAGGGAAATTACACACCCAGCCCGGGCGTGATTTACCCAACGCTGGATCTCTTGCAGGATCAGCAGCTTATTATCATTAACGAGGAAGACGGCGGACGTAAAAAGATAGCCATTACTCCGCAAGGCCAGGCGTGGCTTGCCGAAAACAACGAACATCTGCAGCATATTCAGGCGCGTATTAAGGCGCGAAGCGTGGGTTATCAGTTACGAAAAGATCCGCAGATGAAGCGCGCGCTGGAAAACTTCAAGGCGGTGCTGGATCTGAAAGTCAACCAGTCAGAGTTAAGCGCCGCCCAGTTAAAACAAATTATCGGCATTATCGACCGGGCAGCGCTGGATATCTCGCAGCTGGATTAGGCCATTACCCCATCTTCACGCAGGCGGAAGACTTGCACCAGTTCACGCAGATGCGTCGCCTGCTCGTTCAGCGCCGCCGCCGCTGCAACGGACTCTTCCACCAGGCTTGAGTTCTGTTGCGTGGTGGAATCTATCAACCCGATAGCGCTATTGATTTGCGAAATGCCGTCGGTCTGTTCGCGGCTTGCCTGGCCAATCTCACGCAGGATGATATCCATCTCCTGAACGTTGCTCACCATGCCGTTGATCAAGCTACTGGCTTTTTCCACCAGCGCCATGCCCTCACGGGTCTGGCTGGTGGAATTTTCAATAAGCTGGCGGATTTCATTGGCTGATGCGGCGCTCTTTTGTGCCAGTTGCCTTACTTCGCCAGCCACCACCGCAAAGCCACGACCATGCTCGCCCGCGCGTGCCGCTTCGACTGCCGCGTTTAGCGCCAGGATGTTGGTCTGGAAGGCGATGGCGTCAATCAGGTTGATGATGTCAGACATGCGGTTGGACGTCTCATTGATCACGCGCATCTTCTCGGTGACCTGTTTCATCATCTCACCGTTGTTTTTAACCACATTGGCCGCATCTGCTGAAAGACTGGTCGCTTCGGTCGTATGATCGGCGGTGTTCTTCACGGTGGCGGTAATCTGCTCCATGGACGATGCGGTCTGTTCGACAGAACTGGCCTGCTCCTCTGTACGGGCTGCCAGATCCTGATTTCCGGCCACAATTTGCGCCGCAGCGCTTGAAATACTGGCCGAGCCAAACTGAACTTCCTGAACGATGTCGACCAGGCGGGTTTTCATCTCCATCAGTGCACGCAGCAACACACCCGTCTCATCACGATAATCAGAGTGGATAGTGCGGGTTAAATCCCCGCTGGCAATCGCCTCAGCAAACGTCACCGCTTCACGCAGCGGACGAGTAATGGCGCGCACTATCACCCATCCCAAAAGCGTACCCACACCGATACTGATAATCGCCAGGGCAATCAGCAGTAAGCGGTTGGTCGTGAAATCGCTTTGGACCTGTACGCTGCCATGACGCATCTGCGCATCCTGGATAGCAATCAGGGCCAGCACTTTCTCTTTGTAGGCTTTTTGGATTGGCACCATTTTGGTCATCATTTCGGTGATAGCGGCCGAATGATCCTGATTCTTCACGGCTTCCAGAATACGAAAGCGCGAGTCCAAAAATTGCTGACGAATATCTTTAATTTCGGCGAGGATTTTTTGCGATTCGCTGTCATGGAGGTTTTTTGTCAGATCGTCCAGAAGCGTCGTTACGCGGGAGCTAATTTCACCGAGTTGCTTCTGGGTCTCTTCCTGCCATTTACCGTCAGTGTCCAGTAACATGAGTTGTTGCGTATTGACGAAGGTCTGGAAGTTATCGATGAGTTGATTGGCTTTTACTGTGGTCGGATAATCATTGTGAATAATTTCCTGCATCCCATTATTAGCACGATTCAGGCTGAACAGTGAAAGAGTGGAGCTGGCTACCATCAAGACAATAAAAAAACCGAACGCGAAAAATAATTTCGCACCAATTTTTACATCATGTAAAAACATATATTCCCCCATGCACATGATTGTAATTTTGATAAAAAACCCTTTTTAACAAAGAGTTAGATATGTTGCTTTTAAAGAGACGCCAGAAATAATATCTCCACTGCATGTTATCGGTAACCGCAGCGCTAACTTTATGAGATTGATCGTTTTTTTATTTCGATTGTGATCATTCTGATAGTTATCAACTATTAATGGAGATCTATCGATCGTTATATGTACTAAGGAAAGAAGTTGCGCAACGTATATTAACCGTGCTTAATGATCTTTTAATAACAATAACAAGTTAAATTATATGTAATATAATCGATCAAAAAAGAAACCATATTTAATATTAATTTAACACTTTATAAATATAAAATAACAAATTAGACCATGCTAAATAACCATGCAAATAGAAAGGTTAAATAAATATAAGGAGAAAACTCCCTCTCTTTTATTAGAGAGGGAGAAGAATTAATGAAGCACGGAAACGGCGTCCTGCAAACGACTGGCGCGGTGTTTTACCATGGAGGAGACATTAGCGTTTTCGGCTACCAGCCCGGCATTTTTTTGCGCGATGGTATCAAGCTCTGCCACCGCATGCGTCAGCTCCGACAGCCCTTGCGCCTGTTCAGAAGTCGACTGGCTAATCTGACCAATCAGCGAGGTCACGTTCTGGACTTGGGTAACGATATTGTCCATCGTCCTGCCTGCCGCATGGACCTGTTCATAGCCTGACTGGACTTTACTGGCGCTGGCATCAATCAACTTGCGAATATCATTTGCCGCGCTGGCGCTGCGGCTGGCAAGGTGACGAACTTCGCCAGCGACCACCGCAAAACCTTTGCCCTGCTCGCCGGCACGGGCGGCTTCCACCGCGGCATTGAGCGCCAGAATGTTCGTCTGAAAAGCGATGTCATTAATCAATGCGGTGATGGAACCAATGCGCTGCGTACTGTCGGCGATTTCGTCCATTGTCTTCACCACCGTTTCCATCGCCTTGCCTCCATTCGCCGCCGCACTACTGGCGGAGCTGGAGAGCTTGTCAGCCTCCGTAGCGGTATGGGAATTATTCTGTACCGAGGCGGCCATCTGACTCATCGTGGCAACCGTCTGCTGAACATTGACGACCGTTTGACGCGTACGTTCGTTCAGATCCTCGTTACCTTTTGCCAGCGTTTCGCTACCGCTGCGCACGCTACTCACCTGACCGGCAACATCGTGAATCAGCCAGCGACACATTAGCCCCAACTGCCCAACTGAGCGCAGAGTCAGGCCCAGTTCGTCGCTACGTTTAAGGTGCGTCACACTGTTACGTTCCCCTGTCGCCACGCTGAGGGCCTGACGGGCGACCTCTTCAACCGGACGCACGATTTGCCATTCAAGGCAGGCACAGCCTAACAGCAACATGGCGGCGCTGAACAACATCGTCGCCGGACCATTTCCGAAAAACCACAGGCCGGTTTCCAGCAGTATCCATAGTAGCGCCATCATCCCACGCGTCCGCCAGCGCAAAGGCAGAGACGGCAGTTTACCCAGCCAGCCCCGGCTCACCACCAGCCCTTTATGGATACGCTTTTTAGCTCGTCCTTCCTGGATGGCCTTATATAAAGGTGTCACAGCGTCAATTTCTTCCTGGGTGGCGCGGGTGCGAATGGACATATAGCCCGTCACTTTTCCGTTACGCACCATTGGCGCAGCGTTAGCCCGTACCCAGTAGTGATCGCCATTCCGGCGGCGGTTTTTAACGATACCACTCCAGGGTTCGCCCTGTTTAAGGGTGTACCACATGTCCGCAAAAGCGGCTTTCGGCATATCCGGGTGGCGTACCAGGTTGTGCGGCTGGCCGATCAATTCGTCCAGATCAAAGCCGCTTACCTGAGAGAAGGTATCATTAGCGTGGGTGATATAGCTTTGCAAATCGGTGGTCGACATCAGAGTGGTGTCAGCGTCAAGGGTGTATTCCCGTTGCGTGACAAACGGCGGAGCAGACATGATTAGCATCCTTTGCAAGTTATTCGACTGTTAAAAATTTTATCGAATGTTATTTCGGCGATAATGAATTTATCTTTAGTTGTTAAATTTGATTTAGATCGCAATTTGCGATTAAACCGCACTATTTGTATGTTTTTAAGTTGCTGATTTATATAGTAACGCACTGAAACTACCAAGTTTTCCTGATTTATCACTGCGCAAAAATGAGGCAATAATCGCACCACCACGGTGCATTTTGCTTAAATAATGCTCAGCGCTTGTTTTCTTTTCCTCTATTTCAGAACGTAACAAAGGGTAAGTTCCGGGATCTAATCTCGCAGAACTGCGTTTTTCCCTGGCGTTTATCCCGATTTTCGTTTGCGGCTTCGATGTGGCGCAATCCCTGCAATACTTAAATCAGTATCATGTGATACGCGAGCCCCGGGAGCATATTTTGAACAGATTACCTTCCAGCGCATCGGCTCTGGCCTGCAGCGCACACGCACTGAACCTCATAGAGAAACGAAAGCTTGATCATGAGGAGATGAAAGAACTAAACCGAGAGGTACGGGAATACTTTAAAGAGCATGTAAATCCGGGGTTTTTAGAGTATCGAAAATCTGTTACTGCCGGCGGGGATTACGGAGCCGTAGAATGGCAAGCGGGAAGTCTGAATACGCTTGTCGACACCCAGGGACAGGAATTTTTAGATTGTCTGGGTGGGTTTGGTATCTTCAATGTGGGGCACCGTAATCCAGTAGTGGTTTCCGCCGTACAGAATCAACTCGCAAAACAACCTCTGCATAGCCAGGAACTTCTCGACCCACTGCGGGCGATGCTGGCAAAAACACTGGCGGCATTAGCCCCCGGCAAACTCAAATACAGCTTCTTTAGCAACAGCGGCACGGAATCCGTCGAAGCGGCGTTAAAGCTTGCCAAAGCGTATCAGTCGCCACGTGGCAAGTTCACTTTTGTCGCTACCAGCGGCGCGTTCCACGGTAAATCCCTGGGTGCGCTGTCCGCGACGGCGAAATCGACCTTCCGTAAGCCGTTTATGCCGTTACTGCCGGGCTTCCGTCATGTGCCGTTTGGCGATATCGAGGCCATGCGTACCCTGCTTAGCGAATGTCATAAAACCGGCGATGATGTCGCTGCGGTGATCCTTGAGCCTATTCAGGGTGAAGGCGGGGTGATCCTGCCACCGCAGGGCTATCTGCCAGCCGTGCGTAAGCTGTGTGATGAATTTGGCGCGCTGCTTATCTTTGATGAAGTGCAAACCGGGATGGGGCGTACGGGCAAAATGTTCGCCTGCGAACATGAGAATGTTCAGCCGGACATTTTGTGTCTGGCGAAAGCCCTCGGCGGCGGTGTGATGCCGATCGGTGCGACGATCGCTACCGAAGAGGTCTTCTCTGTCCTGTTCGATAATCCTTTCCTGCATACCACCACGTTTGGCGGTAACCCGCTGGCCTGTGCGGCCGCGCTGGCAACCATCAATGTACTGCTGGAAGAGAACTTACCGGCACAGGCTGAGCAGAAAGGTGACATGCTGCTGGACGGCTTCCGCCTGCTGGCGCGGGAATACCCGGATCTGGTACAGGATGCGCGCGGCAGAGGGATGCTGATGGCTATCGAGTTTGTGGATAACGAAATCGGCTATACGTTTGCGAGCGAAATGTTCCGCCAGCGTGTACTGGTTGCCGGGACACTCAATAATTCGAAAACCATTCGTATCGAACCACCGCTTACGCTGACGATTGAGCAGTGTGAGCAGGTGCTCAAAGCCGCTCGCACCGCACTGGCAGCGATGCGCGTGGCGGTGGAAGAAGCGTAAAAGCAGACTGTGCGGCCTTCTCCCCCTCACCCCTGCCCTCTCCCTCAAGGGAGAGGGTGAAAAGCGGCCCCCGCCCGCTCGATCGATTCCCTCGCCTCTCAAGGCAGAGGGGGAAAAGCTGCCCCAGCCCGCTCGCTCGATTCCCTCACCCCTCAAGGCAGAAGGGGAAAAGCGGCCCCAGCCCGCTCGCTCGATTCCCTCGCCCCTCAAGGGAGAGGGGGAGCGGCCCCAGCCCGCTCGATCGATTCCCTCGCCCCTCAAGGCAGAAGGGGAAAAGCGACCCCAGCCCGCTCGATCGATTCCCTCGCCCCTCAAGGCAGAAGGGGAAAAGCTGCCCCAGCCCGCTCGATCGATTCCCTCGCCCCTCAAGGCAGAAGGGGAAAAGCTGCCCCAGCCCGCTCGATCGATTCCCTCGCCCCTCAAGGCAGAAGGGGAAAAGCTGCCCCAGCCCGCTCGCTCGATTCCCTCGCCCCTCAAGGCAGAGGGTGAAAAGCTGCCCCCGCCCGCTCGCTCGATTCCCTCGCCCCTCAAGGCAGAGGGGAAAAGCTTCCCCAGCCCGCTCGCTCGATTCCCTCTCCCCAGGGGAGAGGGTTAGGGTGAGGGGAAACAGGCGGCAGCGAGGCTTGTTCCGTTCACCTCCAGTCCTGCTGAACATGCCGAATCCGTCACTCGTGAACGTGCTAAGGGGGCTTGCCGCCGCCCCTTAGCTATCCCCGCGGCCCCGCACGGAAATCGGTGCTTCGCACTGCGCTCACCTCCCGACCCCCAGCCTGCAGTCGGTTTGACTCGCCGTCCTGGCTCTACAAACCTCTGTCCGCCCACCCTGGCGGCCAGCCCTTGCCTTCCGGCCTCCGGCTCGCCGATTTCAGCGGGGACACACCCCTCGCTGAAAGTCCGGAACAAAATGAAAAAAGGAATGGCTGTGGGGTTTCTTTCAGGAAGCAGCGGGGTCGTTTCATATTTAATGCACTTTCTGGCAGCGAGGATTTTCTGGTCCGGCTGAATATCGATGAGGCGTTGACGGCTGACCGGGGCCGCCCGCAGGGATGCGGGCGGAGGGGATAGCCTGCAAGGACGCAGGCTGGTCCCCGACCCGACAGTCAGACGACATAAGCATCATGGACCGCGCCAGCGGCGATTTTCCTTGCCGGGAGCCTGGGTTGTAAGGGAGGCGGCGGCGAGCCTCCCTTGCACGTTCACGGGTGATGAAAATGCAGAGATCCAGCGAATTTAAGGTGAACGGAACAATCCCCTCACGTCACATATTCCCCCTCAGCCCTTTGGGTTGAAGGGAAACAATGCACACCAAACCGCTACTCCGGCATTAGCCCAACAAACGTCCGTTTTTTACGCGGCTCCGACATCAGATCCTCCAGTTTCTCCACGCAGGCCAGATAGTGTGGCGTCTTTTTGTGTGCCAGCACGGCGGCCTCATCCTTATAAGCCTCGTAGATAAAAAACCGCGTCTTCACTTTCGGATCCTGCAATACATCAAAACGCAGATTTCCCTGCTCCTTCACTGCCCCCTCGTGATTGGCGCGAAATACCTCAAGAAACTCATCAATCTTGTCCGGCTTGATGTTTATCTCCACCAGCGTCACATTCATTGTTGCTCTCCCTGTTTCTCTTCCTGCCAGAACTGATACGCCTCACGGGCGCTCATATTCTCGTGTACCACTTTTTTTACCGCTTTGAGCATGGCAAGCGGCGCGCTGGACTGGAAAATATTGCGCCCCATGTCCACGCCGGACGCCCCCTGGTCGATGGCGCGAAAACACATCTCTAATGCCTCCAGTTCAGGCAATTTCTTACCACCGGCAATCACAATCGGCACCGGGCAACTGGCGGTCACTTTCTCAAACCCCTCTTCGACAAAGTAGGTTTTAACGAACTGCGCCCCCATCTCGGCGGCAATACGGCTGGCCAGCGAAAAATAGCGCGCATCCCGCGCCATCTCTTTGCCGACGCCGGTGACCGCAAGCGTAGGCACACCGTACCGGTTCCCGGCATCCACCAGTTTAATGATGTTATTGATCGACTGGTGCTCATGCTCGCTGCCGATATAGACCTGGGCCGCCACCGCACAGACGTTGAGGCGCAGGGCATCCTCCATTGCCACCGCCACGCACTCGTTCGACAGCTCGGTCAGAATGGAGTTACCGCCTGACGCTCTCAGCACCACCGGTTTGTTCGTGGCGGGCGGCACCTGGCTTCGCAGCACCCCACGGGTACACATCAGCACATCCGTTTCGCCAAACAACGGCGCAATGGATAAATCAATGCGCTCAAGCCCGGTGGTCGGCCCCTGAAAGTAGCCGTGGTCAAATGCCAGCATCACCGTGCGGTTGCTTTTGGGGTTAAAAATCCGTGAGAGCCGCGACTGCATTCCCCAGTCCAGCGCCCCACAGCCTTTGAGCGTAAACGGCACATTCTTTTGCGGCCGGTCGAGGCCAAAATCTTTGCCATCTTTAATGTCATCTAAATCCGCCATCGTTTCCTCCCGTCAGAAGTCGTATTTACCAATGTTCTCTTTGGTGAACACCACGCGTTCCGGCAGCAGCACGATCCCGTTGCCTTTCGCTTCATACTGATAGCCCTGCACGCTGTTTGGCTCGACTTTAAGCGTGCCGATATCTTTCACGTCGACGCTGTCGCCAACGTTAAGATCGCCTTTTTTCAGCAGATGTTCGGCGACATTCACCGAAATTTTCCCTTGTTGCACCACATCCCACAGGCCAAAGGCTTTCACCGTGCCGCGCTCCACATACGGGCGCATGACGTTCGGCGTACTAAAGCCCACAATCGCCACCCCTTCCCGTTTCAGGTTTTCCGCCGCCTGCGCTGCCGCCGGCAGGGCATTGGCATCCGGTGCGATGATCGCATCCAGATCCGGGTACGCTTTTAAAATCCCCTCAGCGGTTTGCAGGGATTTGGTCGCATCGTTATAGCCAAACTGCGTGGTGACGATTTGCCACTGGGGATGATCTTTCTCGATTTTGGCTTTCGCCTCTTTCACCCACTGGTTCTGGTCGGTGACGGTGGGGCTGGAATAGAAGAACGCCACTTTGGCATTCGGTTTGGTCACCTGCTTGCCCGCCATATCCACCAGCAGGCCACCCAGTTGCTCCGGCGTACCCTGATTGATGTAAATGCTGCGACACTCAGGCTTGGTATCAGAATCCCAGGTCAACACTTTCACACCGCGCTGCATCGCGCGTTTCATCGCCGGGCATAACCCGTCCGGCGAAACGGCGGAGACAATAATGGCTTTGTAACCCTGGTTGACGAAGTTGTTGATGAGCTGAACCTGGCCTGACACGCTCGGTTCGGTCGGGCCGTCATAGGTCACATCCACCCCCAGGTCTTTGCCCGCCTCTTTCGCGCCATTGCCGCCGCTGGTGAAGAAGCCCACCCCAACCAGTTTGGGAATAAAGGCGATACGGTCTGCCGCCTGCGCCGCCATGACGCTACCCGCCAGCGCCAGCGCGCTCAGTTGCACTATCAGTTTTGTCTTCATCTCATGCTCCGATTGTTTTTCGCGAGAGAACCCGACGCCAGGTCATGCGCACCCATTCCCGGTGCAGACTCAGCGAACGCCCCATCACCACCACCACCAACAGCGCCCCTGACAACGCGCTCGACACCTGGTTGGGGATGCCGACCATCTGTAAACCCTGCTGTAGATACCCCACCAGCAACGCCGCCAGCGCAGTACCCAGCACCGAACCTGAACCGCCATAAATATTGGCGCCGCCCAGTACTGCGGCGGTGAGTGCAGGCATCAGCAAATCGCGCCCCAAATCGGAACGCGCTGAACCGAAATAAGAAACCAGCACCACGGCGGCGATGGCCGATGCCACTCCGACCAGCCCGTACAGTGCGTAAGGCATACCGTTGACCGACAGCGCCGCATAGCGTGCCGCGCGCGGGTTCTGCCCCAGGAGAAAGAGATGGCGGCCAAAACGCGCCCGGTGCGTAATCAGCCAGAAAAACAGGGTTACTACCGCAAACAGCACCAGCGGTACGGGTAGGCCCAGCAAGGTGAGATTGGCAAAGGCGGTAAAGCTATCCGGGAAACCGCTGATGCCTTCATAGCCCGTCGCGCCTGCCATGCCGGAAAGCAGCAGCGCGCCGCCGCCATAGAGGTAAAGCGTGCCGAGTGTGATAACCAACGGGCTGATGCCGGTGTAGTGAATCAGCGCTGCGTTGACCAGCCCGCACAGCAACCCCAACAGCAGGGTCAGCACAATGGCGAGGCTCATCGGCCAGCCTGCCTGCATCATCACCCCAAGCGCGATAGCGCACAGACCGATGGTCGAGCCAAGCGAGATATCAATGCCGCCGCTGATGATCACCAACGTCAACGGCAGGGCCACAATGCCGATGCAGATAAAATCGCTGGTGCTGAACAGCAGCATATTGACGTCCAGCATCCGCGGGTTCAGCGCGCCAAAGAGCAGAATCTCCAGCACCAGTAACAGCAGTAGCGCAAATTCCCAGTTGAGCTTCATTTACGCCACCTCTTTGTTTTTACGTTTGGGAAAGGGGGCCACGTTTTTGCCCCCTTTATTACCGGGCATAAAGCGGCTGTATTTCAGTTGCCGTTGATGGCGGGCCAGCGCCTGGCGTAAACGTCCATCCAGCACCAGCACGCCGAGCAATACCAGACCGGCGATAAAGTCATTCCACCAGGCCGGGAGCTTAAAGAGCACCAGCACGGTGTCGATTTGGGTGAGGAAAAAGGCGCCCAGGAAAGCACCAATAAGCGTCCCCGTCCCGCCGAGCAACGAAATACCACCGAGCACACAGGCGGCGATGGCTTTCATCTCCAGCCCGCTGCCGGTCTGGTTCGGCACAAAGCCAATCTGCGAGGCAAAGACAATCCCGGCGCAGGCCGCCAGTACGCCGTTCAGGGTGAAGGCCAGCATCCGCGTGCGATTTACCGCCACGCCGAGCTGGCGGGCGGCGGCGAGATTATCCCCCACCGCATAGAAGTCGCGGCCAAACGCCGTGCGCGCCAGCATCCAGGTGCCTGCGCCGAGCATCAGCAGCACCAGCCAGCCTAAGGGTGACACCCCGGTCGGCCCCGCCACAGAGAGGGATTTCAGGCTGGCGGGTAACCCTTCGATCCATTTGCCGCCCGTCCATAGCAGCATCGCACCGCGATACAGCCCGAGCGTACCCAGCGTTGCCACAATTGCCGGAATTTTCAGCCCCACTACAAGCAGGCCGTTAAAAGCGCCAGCCAGCGCGCCAATCATCAGGGAAAACAGCATGGCGACGGGCAGACTGTAGCCGCTGTTCAACGCCACCCCGACGGCAATGGCGCACAGCCCCACCGTTGAGCCAACCGATACATCAATATTGCGGGTTAACATCACCAGGGTCGCGCCGAGCGCCAGCAGCATCAGGATCTGGCTACTGGCGAAAATCATCCCCACCGTTTGCAGGCTGAAAAAAGAAGGGTTCAGCGCCACCAGCACCACAAACAGCGCCAGGATAGCCAAAAAGGCGCTGAGCTCACGATTTTTCAGTAACGTTTTCATGCCTGCCCTCCGCCGAAAGCCAGTGTCATCATGCGATCCACACTCACCGCGTGACGCGGCAGTTCCCCGCTAAGTCGCCCCTGGTGCATCACCAGTACCCTGTCGGCCAGCCCCGGGAACTCATCCAGATCGCTTGAGATCATCAGCACCGCCACGTTTTGTGCCGCCACGCTTTTGATCAACTGATAAATATCCGCCCGCGCCGCTACATCCACGCCGCGCGTCGGCTCATCGACAATCAGCAACAGCGGGTTAGCCTCCATGCAGCGCGCCAGCAATACTTTTTGCTGATTCCCGCCGGAAAGGGTGCGGACAATCTGATCCGCATGATTCAGCTTGATGCCCAGCGCCCGGTGATAACGCTCCACCACCGCAGCTTCACGTTTGCGCTGCTGCCAGAGCGAGGGTTCATTGAGGGCGACCGTGTTCCAGCGTACCGGGGCATCCAGGAACAACCCCGAGACCTGGCGGTCCTCCGGCAGATAGACCAGCCCCCGCGCCAGGCGAGCGCGGGTAGAATCGCCATTGATTTCACGATTCTCCAGCCAGATGCGTCCGGCACGCACCGGGCGCAGGCCGTAAAGGGTTTCGGCAAATTCAGTACGCCCGGAGCCGACCAGCCCTGCCAGACCGACGATCTCCCCGGCGTGGATTTCAAGACTGAGATCGATAAACCCTTCCCCCGTCAGCGCATCTACCCGCAGTACAGGGAAATCCTGCGGCTGAGTACGACGATTACCCGGCAACGCCAGCCACAATTTTTGCGTATCGCTTAAGCTTTTTTCGCGGCTCGCGGGCGTCATGGCGGTAATCAGGGCGTTGTCATCAAGACTGGCGATTTCGCCGCTCAGCACCACCGCCCCGTCGCGCATTACCGAGACATGGCTTGCCAGGGCGCGGATTTCCGGCAATTTATGGGAGATAAAAACAATGCCGACGCCCAGTTCTTGCAGGGCGCGGATCTGGCGAAACAGCCGATCGGTTTCGCCCGGCGTAAGAGAGGCGGTGGGTTCATCAAGGATCAGGATCTTCGCGTCGCGCATCAGGCCGCGTAAGATCTCCACCATTTGCTGGTCGGCGACTTCCAGCGTACTGGCGGCCGCCTGCAGGTTAAGCTGGCAGTTAAGCTGCTGCAGTTTCTCTGTCAGTTGCGCGTCGTGTTGCGCGCTGCGCGGCAGACGAAACAGGATATTTTCCCGCACGCTCAGGTTGGGAAACAGCATCGGTTCCTGCGGGACCAGATAGATACCAAGCTGATGCGCCTGATTCGGCTTAAGGCGCGCAAACGCCTTGCCGCAAACGAAAAGTTCACCGCTGTCTGGCGTTTCCACCCCGGCGATAATTTTCATTAGCGTCGATTTTCCTGCGCCATTCCCCCCCATCAGCGCATGGACCTGGCCTGAATATAGCGTAAAATCAATACCTTTCAGGACCGTTACGCCTGAAAATTGTTTATTGATGCCTCGCGCTTCAATCAGTGGATTCATTGCAGCCCCGCCATTGAACAAATGATTTTTTATTTAAATAATGTTCAAAAGCGTAGACGGTGAACTATATTTACAACCGTGCAATGATCACACTTTTATGTATTTGGATCTCTCTATTCCAACAGCGACATCAAAAGATCCGTTTTGCCAGGCGGCTCACACTTTCACCCCAGGCAAGCACGAACATATGATCTAAATTTTTATAAGAGTTCATATATGAGCGAAAAAAGAACATCAGAAGAAGGACGCTTTGCAGGTCTGGCGCTGGCAGAAGAAGAACTGGTGGCCCGTGTGGCCTGGTGTTACTACCACGACGGCCTGACGCAGAACGATATCGGAGAGCGCCTGGGTTTACCGCGCCTCAAAATTTCTCGCCTGCTGGAGAAGGGGCGCCAGTCCGGGGTGATCCGCGTACAGATTAACTCCCGCTATGAAGGATGCCTGGCGCTGGAAACGGAGCTGCAGCGCCAGTTTGGCTTACGTCTGACCCGCGTGCTGCCTGCATTGAATACCCCGCCAATGAGCGTGCGGCTCGGGATTGGCGCAGCACAGTCGTTGATGGGGGTACTGGAGCCAGGCCAGCTTCTGGCGGTGGGATTTGGCGAAACCATGATGAGTTGTCTGCAGCATCTGAGTGGGTTTATCAGTTCGCAGCAAATTCGTCTGGTGACGTTATCCGGCGGCGTCGGCCCCTATATGACCGGGATTGGTCAACTCGATGCCGCCTGTAGCGTCAGCATGATCCCCGCCCCACTGCGCGTATCGTCGCCGGAGGTGGCGGAGATCCTGAAACGGGAATCGAGCGTACGGGATGTGATCCTCGCCGCCACCGCCGCCGACGTTGCCGTGGTGGGCATTGGGTCAGTAAACCAGAAACGCGATGCCACGATCCTGCGCTCGGGCTATATCAGCGAAGGTGAACAGTTGATGTTTGCGCGCAAAGGCGCTGTCGGCGACATCCTGGGTTTCTTTTTACAGGCCGATGGCAAACGGGTCGAAGGGCTGGAGATTCACCGGGAATTACTTGGCGTCACCCTGGATGAGCTGGCGCAATTGCCGACCATCATCGGTGCCGCCGGAGGTGTGGAAAAAGCAGACGCGATTTATGCCGCACTCAAAGGTCGCCGTATCAATGGCCTGGTGACGGAAGAAACAACAGCACGCGCGGTTCTGGCGCTGGCGCAATAACGCGCCGCTTGCCGCGCTGCGCTGATAACAGCGAGGCAAGCCCATGAGTTACCTTTTAGCGTTAGATGCAGGGACCGGCAGCATACGTGCAGTGATCTTCGATTTAACCGGCAGACAGGTCGCCGTTGGCCAGGCGGAATGGAAACACCTGAGCGTGGAAAACGTGCCGGGCTCAATGGAATTCGATCTCGCGACCAACTGGAAACTCGCCTGCCAGTGCATTCGCCAGGCGCTGGAGCGCGCGGGTCTTTCCGGTGCGGATATCAAGTCCATCGCCTGCTGTTCCATGCGCGAAGGCATCGTGCTGTACGACCAGTACGGTGACGCCATCTGGGCCTGCGCTAACGTCGACGCCCGCGCCAGCCGGGAAGTCGCCGAACTCAAAGAGATCCACAATGATCAGTTTGAATCCGAAGTTTATGACGTCTCCGGACAGACGCTGGCCCTGAGCGCCATGCCACGCCTGCTGTGGCTGGCGCACCATCGCCCGGATATCTATCGCAACGCGGCCACGATCACCATGATCAGCGACTGGCTGGCGGCGCGCCTTTCCGGCTGGCTGGCGGTTGATCCCTCCAACGCTGGCACGACCGGCATGCTCGATCTGTTTACCCGTGACTGGCGGCCGTCCCTGTTGGATATGGCCGGACTGCGCGCCGATATTCTCTCGCCGGTCAAAGAGACCGGCAGCGTGCTGGGTGAAGTGACCAAAGAGGCGGCGCAGGAGAGCGGTCTACGCGAGGGCACCCCTGTCATTATGGGCGGCGGCGACGTGCAACTGGGTTGTCTTGGGCTCGGGGTGGTCCGTCCCGGGCAGACGGCGGTGCTGGGCGGGACATTCTGGCAACAGGTGGTCAACTTGCCCCAGGTGCGAACCGACCCGGAGATGAATATTCGCGTGAATCCGCATGTGATCCCAGGCATGGCACAGGCGGAGTCGATCAGTTTCTTTACCGGCTTAACCATGCGCTGGTTCCGTGACGCCTTCTGCGCGGAAGAAAAGTTGATTGCCGAACGCATGGGCATGGACACATATAGCCTGCTGGAAGAGATGGCTGCTCGTGTCCCGGCGGGCTCCCACGGCGTGATGCCGATCTTTTCCGATGCGATGCATTTCAAGCAGTGGTACCACGCGGCGCCGTCGTTTATTAACCTCTCCATCGACCCGGAAAAATGCAATAAAGCAACGTTGTTCCGCGCGCTGGAAGAGAATGCCGCCATTGTCTCAGCCTGTAATCTGGCACAGATTTCCCGTTTTTCCGGGGTGAAATTCGACAGTCTGGTGTTTGCCGGCGGCGGTTCAAAAGGGGCGCTGTGGAGCCAAATCTTAAGTGATGTCACTGGTTTACCCGTGCGCGTGCCGGAGGTTAAAGAGGCGACCGCGTTGGGTTGCGCCATTGCCGCAGGTGTCGGGGCAGGTCTGTACGACGATATGGCGGCGACCGGTGAGCGGCTGGTGAAATGGAGCCGGGAGTTCACGCCGAACCCGCAGCACCGTGAGCTGTATGACGAGATGATGCGGAAATGGCAGGCTGTGTATGCCGATCAACTCGGCCTGGTGGACAGCGGACTGACAACGTCCATGTGGCAGGCTCCGGGGCTGGTGCGTTCCCCCTCACCCCGGCCTTCTGCCTGAGGGCCCTGGCAGCAATCCCGGATGCGGCGTAAACGCCTTATCCGGGCTACGGGAGAGGCCCCCTGGTTCCCTCTCCCCGTGGGCTGAGGAATCCCCGGTCATATTACGTTTTACAGCGATGACACCGCGTCATCAGAATAAAACCGTTACCGCGATGACAGGGTCCGGCTGAAAATCGATGAGGCGTTGACGGCTGACCGGGGCCGCCCGCAGGGACGCGGGCGGAGGGGATAGCCTGCAAGGATGCAGGCTGGTCCCCGACCCGACAGTCAGACGACATAAGCCTCATGGACCGCGCCAGCGGCGATTTTCGTGGCCGGGAGCCCGGGTCGCCAGGGTGGTGGCGGTGAGCCACCCTGGCACGTTCACGGGTTCTGTCGCTATAAAAAGCAAAGAACATAAGGTGAACGGAATGACCACCAGAGACGAATTTTCCCCCTCACCCTGGCCCTCTCCCCGTGGGAGAGGGTTAGGGTGAGGGCATCAGGCCGCACCAATCTTTGAATCCCATCACAATCATCGCATTCCCGTTTTCCACTTTCCCCTGCAACGGCTAAATTACAACTCATCCGACCACATAACAAAAAATTAACACTGGAAGCGATATGAGCCATTACCCATCGTTGTTTGCCCCCCTGGAACTGGGATTTACCACGTTAAAGAACCGCGTCTTAATGGGGTCAATGCACACCGGCCTGGAAGAGCGCCCTGACGGCGCGGACAGGCTGGCGGCCTTCTATGCCGAACGCGCGCGTCATGGTGTGGCGCTGATTGTCACCGGCGGCGTAGCGCCGGCGCTTTCGGGGGTAACCATGCAGGGCGGCGCGGTGCTTAATGATGAGAATCAGCTTCCTCATCACCGCCTGATAACCGATGCCGTGCATCAGGAAGGGGGCAAAATCGCCCTGCAAATTTTGCATACCGGGCGTTACAGCTATCAGCCGAATCTGGTGGCACCGTCCGCCATTCAGGCACCGATTAACCGCTTTACTCCGCACGAGTTGACCCACGACGAGATCCTCGCCCTGATTGACGACTTCGCCCGCTGCGCGCATCTGGCACAGCAGGCAGGCTATGATGGCGTCGAAGTGATGGGCTCAGAAGGCTATCTGATTAACGAGTTTCTTGCCGCGCGGACCAACCAGCGGGAAGACGAATGGGGCGGCGATTACGCCCGGCGGATGCGCTTCGCCGTGGAAGTGGTCAGGGCGGTACGTGAACGGGTTGGCCGGGAGTTTATTATTATCTATCGCCTGTCGATGCTCGACCTGGTGGAAGGTGGCGGCGTGTTCGCGGAAACTGTGCAACTGGCGAAGTCCATTGAAGCGGCGGGTGCGACTCTCATCAACACCGGTATCGGCTGGCACGAAGCCCGTGTTCCGACCATTGCCACCCCGGTGCCGCGCGCGGCATTCAGTTGGGTCACCCGCAAGCTGAAAGGTAAAGTCGGCATCCCGCTGGTTACCACCAACCGCATTAACGATCCGCAGGTAGCCGACGATATTCTCTCCCGGGGCGATGCTGATATGGTGTCCATGGCACGCCCGTTCCTTGCCGATGCCGAGATCCTCTCCAAAGCGCAAAATGGCCGTGCCGATGAGATCAACACCTGCATCGGCTGCAACCAGGCCTGCCTCGATCAGATTTTCGTGGGCAAAGTGACCTCTTGCCTGGTCAACCCGCGGGCCTGCCACGAAACAAAAATGCCGCTCACGCCAGCCCCCCGTGCAAAAACGCTGGCCGTGATTGGCGCCGGTCCTGCCGGACTGGCCTTTGCTGTCAACGCCGCAGCGCGTGGTCATCGCGTGACGCTGTTTGATGCGGCCGCCGAGATTGGCGGTCAGTTCAATATCGCCAAACAGATCCCCGGCAAAGAGGAGTTTTACGAAACCCTGCGCTACTACCGCAAAATGATCGACATTTCCGGCGTGACGCTGCGACTCAATCAGTTTGTGCAGCCCACCATGCTGGACGCCTTTGACGAGGTGATCCTCGCCAGCGGCATTGTGCCGCGCACGCCGGAGATCGAGGGGATCGCCCATCCGAAGGTGCTGAGCTACCTTGACGTTTTACGCGATAAAGTGCCGGTCGGTGAGAAGGTGGCCATTATCGGCTGCGGGGGAATTGGTTTTGATACCGCGATGTATCTCAGCCAGCCAGGCGAGTCCACCAGCCTGAATATCGCGGAATTTTGCGTGGAATGGGGGATCGATACCAGTCTCGACCAGGTGGGCGGCCTGCGCCCGGAAGGGCCACAGTTGCCGAAAAGCCCGCGTAAGGTAGTGATGCTCCAGCGGAAAGCCAGCAAACCGGGTGAAGGTTTGGGTAAAACCACCGGCTGGATCCACCGGGCTACCCTGCTGTCGCGCGGGGTGAAAATGATCCCGTCAGTCAGTTATCAGAAGATCGACGATGAGGGTCTGCATGTGTTGATCGGCGGCGAACCGCAATTGCTGGCGGTGGACAATGTGATCCTCTGTGCGGGTCAGGAGCCGCGACGCGAGCTGGCGGATCCACTACGGGCAGCGGGAAAAACGGTGCATTTGATTGGCGGCTGTGATGTGGCAATGGAGCTTGATGCCCGCCGGGCGATTGCGCAGGGCACCACACTGGCGTTGACGATTTGAGATTTTGCGGTGTTCCCGGATGCGCTGCGCTTATCCGGGCTACAATTTTGTAGCCCCGCTTAGCGAAGCGCATCCAGGGGGAAAATCAGCGCTGTTTGCGCAATTTTACTGCTTTTAGCACCACAAACTTACCGTTAGACGCCACGTTGCTGCAGTTACTAAAAATCTTCTTAAGCTTGCGGAAGTAATCGAGATGACGGTTGCCGACCACGATTAATTCGCCGCCATATTTCAGGCTACGGCGCGCATCGTGGAACATCTGCCAGGCAATATGATCGGTGATGGCGCTTTGCTGATGGAACGGCGGGTTGCACAACACCACATCAAAACGGTCCGGCTCAATACCTGACAGCCCGTTATTGACCATAAACTCGCTGCGTGCCAGCGCATCCGGCATATTGCGTTCCACATTCAGGCGGCTGGAGGCGACGGCCATGTGGGATTCATCGGTAAACAGCACGCGCGCCTGGGGGTTCTGCGCCAGCAGTTGCAGACCAATCACGCCGTTACCACAGCCAAGATCGACCATCTCCCCTTCCACATTTTCCGGCAAATGCTTGAGGAAAAGACGCGCGCCAATGTCCAGCCCACTGCGCGAAAAGACATTCGCATGGTTATGGATGGTCCAGTCCGTTCCCTCTAATTGCCAGTCATAGGTCTGCGGCGCATCGGCCACGGCCGGGGCAGTAAAGGTACAGTAGATCAGGCGTGCTTTCTTCCACGCCAGCGATGTCGTGGTCGGCCCGAGGTATTTTTCAAACAACGCCATAGTGGAGTTGTGAATATCGCGCGCTTTGGCTCCGGCGATAATCTGCGTTTGCGGGGTCACGACGCGACGCAACGCGCAAAGCTGCTGCTCCAGCAGCGCCAGTTGTTTGGGCACTTTAATCAGCACGCGGGCGGGGGCAGCCGGCAATTCGCTCAGGCTGTCCAGGAAAGTCACCGCGTCTTCGTCCATTCCGTTCAGACGCAGGTTATGGCGCGTAGCCTGCTCCGCGATAAATGAGTCATTGACGCTGACAGGACGATACTCCGCCAGGGCACAGGCCAACGCGCCGAAGCTATCGTTAAAGATGAGCGTCGTGCCTTCGCTATCATTTACCTGATTTAGCAGATATTCATCTGCCGCATCCCACGCCTGTAACGACGCTTCTTCGGCATTGGGTGGGAAACGCTCTAATGCAAATGACTGTCCAATTAACTCAACCTGGCCCATCGACCCTCCGGGGTGCTAGAATTCGCGCGTTTTATCGCTTAATTATCCGGAGTTGTAAACCCCTTAAACATGACAACACTCACTTATTTGCAGGGTTACCCCGAAACACTGCTGACGCAGGTACAAACGCTGATTACGCAAAACCGACTGGGCGAGGTTTTACGCAAGCGCTACCCCGATACGCACGACATCACGACCGATAAAGCGCTCTATGTTTATACGCAGGATTTTAAAAATCAGTTTTTGCGTAACGCGCCGCAAATCAACAAAGTCGCTTATGACAGCAAAATCCACGTTCTGAAAAACGCATTAGGGCTGCATACCGCCGTGTCGCGCGTGCAGGGGGGTAAGCTTAAAGCCAAAGCAGAAATCCGCGTCGCTACCGTTTTTCGCCAGGCGCCGGAAGCCTTTCTGCGAATGATTGTGGTACACGAACTGGCACACCTGAAAGAGAAAGAACACAACAAAGCGTTTTATCAATTATGTTGTCATATGGAATCTCAGTACCATCAACTGGAATTTGATATGCGTTTGTGGCTTTTATGTAAAGACGAAGGGTGGCTTTGAGATGAGATTAAATAAACCATCAACAACTAATAAATAATTCCAGTGATTTATTCTACATTTATTAATATGCGATCCCAGTCACTAATCGCGCAATGAATTTATCTTTAAAGACCCACGGAGAGATATACATAACTAACGGTAATATAAGTGCTTATTTAGAAATAACCTGCATTTTCACCCGCCAGAACGCAAGCAGATAAACACCCGGAACGTTATTTATTTTGATTTTGAATCATATGATTCAACATTTGAATTTGACGCAGAGGCACAATAAAATCATTATGCAGAAATACTTTTACAGCTTGTTGTAGAAGTATTCTCGAAGCATTTAGATGATTGGTTTAATACATATTCGCACTCAGGCACATGAATCATTTGTCAGTGGATATGGGCATAAACCCTTTACTCACCATGTATCCCTTGTGGGATACATGGTTTTTTTGTCTGAACTTATTCAAGAGAGGCTTTAAGGCGGGCGACAGCTTTTCTCAGGTTTTCATCTGCCACTGACACGTAAGACATACGCAACGTCGACGCATCCGGGTTATCCGCATAGAAGAACTCGCCAGGCACATAGACCACGCCGTTTGCCAGCGTCTTTTTCAGCCAGTCAGTGGTGTTCTTTTGATACTTAAATTTAGCCCACAGGAACATCCCGCCCTGCGGACGATGGAAGGTCAAATGCTCGCCTAACTCGCGTTCAATCTCTTCACATAGCACCTGACATTTATCTTTATAAGAGGCACGGATAATTTTTAACTGATCTGGCAGGCGCCCCGTCTGCAAATAGTGATAGGCCAGCGACTGCGAAAGTGAACTGGTATGCAAATCCGTGGCCTGTTTCAGGGTCACAATCTGCTTTTTAATCCACTCCGGCGCAACAACCCAACCCACGCGCGCGCCCGGCGCCAGGATTTTAGAGAACGTCGAGGTGTAAATAACGTTTTCGCTGTTATCGATCTCTTTCGCCCATGCGGTTAATGGCTTGAACAGTTTGTCGGTGAAATTAATTTCGCTATAAGGATCATCTTCGATAATGACAAAGTTATAGCGTTTGGACAGCGCCACCAGCTTTTTGCGGCGCTCATCAGAAAGTGTGACCCCGCCAGGGTTGCCGAAGGTCGGCACAATATAAACGGCTTTGATGGTGGTGGTTTTAACCAGCTCTTCCAGCTCATCAACCCTCATGCCTTCACCGTCTGTGCCCACAGACGCAAGCTGCGCTTCCGCCAGATGGAAGACCTGCAATGCGGCCAGGTAGGTGGGTCTTTCCACAACAATGACATCACCCGGGTTAATCAGTACGCGGGCGAGCATATCCAGAGACTGCTGAGAACCCGAGGTAATCACGACGTCGTCAGGGTGGCAGGTCATCAGACGCTGTTTCAGAAGCTGGCAGATCGCCTCACGCAAATCCGGGCTGCCTTCGCTCAGACCGTATTGAAAAGCATCTTTCCAGGAAACAGATAACACTTTATCCATCGCCATCTGGAGCCCTTCGCGATCGAAGAGATCAGGGTTAGGAATGCCCCCGCCAAGAGAGATAACCCCTTCCATTTTGCTGTGTTTTAATAATTCGCGGATGGCAGATGACTGCACATTTTTGACTTTCTCGGAGATTCTCTCGTCTGACATTACCTTAACCTTTGTTTTGCCGTTCGTTCTTATTATGGTGCGATAGTTTTCATGCTAAGCAATTCCGTTATACAGCAATAAAAACAGGCCGTAAACGGAGCCGCTTCGCCCCTGACTTTATTTATATTCCGCCAGTATTTTTATCTTTTTTGGTTTAATACTCTATACATGACGAGAAATATTAATTAAATAGATATCTATGACCGGCGAGTATCCGGAATTTCCTCTGATCATCGTGCGATCATTTTAAAACAATGCAGACGGCTCATCTGCGATCAACCATCCAGCCAGCATTATCATGTGAATTGCGTTCCGTCTCGTGTGAGAGCTGAGTGACTGTATTTATACACAGCTAATGCACACATCAGGTCGAGGCAAATGAAAGAGAAAGATACTGCCTTTCTGTTGCGGTTTTTATCCTGCTCGGGAGAGGCAATCAGACAGGTATGTTCAAACGCACGGGCATAGGGTGGATGGAGGGTTATTCCAAATACGGCTGGTGGCGCTTCTCACCCTATTTCGTCTCATCGCCGGAGCATTGCTCCGGCGCGATGGTTTAGCCCTGATTTACTTCCGCTATCAGAACGGCGGCGCGTTTTTTCTTGAACATATAGCCTGCGCCAAGTACCAGCAGCCATGCCGGGATCAGACATACGGAGATGCGGATCCCCGGCGTCATAAACATCACCACCAGAATCGCCGCCAGAAACAGCAGACAAATAACGTTAGTCAGCGGGTAACCCAGGCTTTGAAAGGCGGTGGTTTTCCCGGCTTTCTGCATGGCGAGACGGAATTTCAGGTGGGTGATACAGATCATCGCCCAGTTGATCACCAATGCGGCAACCACTAATGCCATCAGCAATTCAAAGGCCTTACCCGGCATCACATAGTTAATCAGCACACACAGCGCCGTAGCCACAGCGGAAACGCCCAGCGCGGTCAGCGGAATCCCCCTGCGGTTCACCTTGAGCAGCGAACGCGGGGCGTTACCCTGCTGCGCCAGGCCAAACAGCATGCGGCTATTGCAGTAAACACAGCTGTTATAAACCGACAGCGCGGCGGATAGCACGACGAGGTTGAGGGCGTTGGCGACGATATTGCTGTCCAGCGCATGGAAGATCAGGACGAACGGGCTGCCACCTTCCACCACGTTTTTCCATGGATAGAGCGACAGCAAAACAGCCAGCGACCCCACATAAAACAGCAGAATACGGTAGATGACCTGATTCGTGGCTTTGGGAATGCTTTTTTGCGGATCGTCGGCTTCTGCCGCGGTGATCCCCACCAGCTCCAGACCGCCAAAGGAGAACATGATCACCGCCATTGCCATGACCAGACCACTGATGCCGTTCGGGAAGAATCCGCCATCCTGCCATAGATTCGCCACCGACGCGTCCGGACCACCGTTGCCGCTAAACAGCAGATAACCGCCAAAAACAATCATACTGATGATGGCGGCGACTTTGATAATGGAGAACCAGAACTCCATCTCACCGTACACTTTGACGTTCGTCAGGTTGATAGCGTTGATCGCCACAAAGAAAATGCCCGCCGACACCCACGTTGGCACGTCAGGCCACCAGTACTGAATATAAATCCCGACCGCCGTCAGCTCTGCCATGCTCACCAGCACATACAGCACCCAGTAATTCCAGCCGGACATAAACCCGGCAAAAGGTCCCCAGTAGCGATGGGCAAAATGGCTGAAAGATCCCGCCACCGGCTCCTCTACCACCATTTCGCCGAGCTGTCGCATGATGAAAAAGGCAATCAGCCCGGCAATCGCATACCCCAATAGTACGGACGGCCCGGCCATGCGAATCGTCTGTGCAATGCCCAAAAACAGCCCGGTGCCCACGGCCCCACCAAGCGCAATCAACTGGATGTGGCGGTTTTTTAACCCGCGTTTTAATTCGTTATCGTGTTGTGCTGCCATCTCTGACCGCTCCCCTGTCTGTAAAAGTCACCACCGGCCTGAGCAACTTTCAGGCCAGCCAGCGGGGAGAGAACAACAATCGTGGGCTAACTCACTGAATAAGCGAACAATATAAATTTTCACGCAGATTCACATTTTGTGAGCACCGGTTGAATGTTCAGCAGTTTCGCGCATTAACGACGCCAATCACGCACGACTTATGAGAAAAGTAACTTTCGCATGCATGAAAACGAACCGTTTTAGTGCAATGGAAAAAAGCGCAGCGCCGTCAGGCTTCCCGCCATCAAAAAAGCTGTTAGTCTGGTAGTCACTCTTTCGTTCCGGTATTGGCGCACATGTATAACATCGACGACTTTGATCTGAAAATCCTCACCCTGCTGCAGGCCAACGGCCGTTTGACCAACCAGGAACTGAGCGATCTCATTGGCCTTTCTGCTTCCCAGTGTTCACGGCGTCGTATCGCGCTGGAGCAGGCACAATTGATTCTCGGTTACCATGCGCGGCTCGCGCCGGACGCCGCCGGACGTGAAATGCTGGGGCTGATTGAAGTGCGTCTTTTAAACCACACGCAAGAGTATGTGGAAAGCTTCCACCAGATGATAAGCGAAGTGGACGCGATTCTCGATGCCTGGAAAACCACCGGTGACGCCGATTACCTGCTCCGGGTTGCCGTGCCGGATTTACCCGGTCTGAGTCATTTAATCAGCCATATTCTGGCGCAAAACAAAGGGGTTGCGCATTTGAAAACCTCCGTTGTCCTTAATCGCCTGAAAGAAAATGGCCAGTTGATGCCTGACAGCGGTTTGCTGCCCTGATACAGGGCAATGCGCCTTATTTTGGTGCAACCACCCGGTTGATCAATGTATAGAGTGATACAAAATCACACACATCACCCGCATACAGGCATATAAACGCACAAAACACGCACCCCTCTCTTTTCGCCATATCAATATGTTAGGGATATGGCCGCCTGTTTTTCCCCCATTCAGTTATGCCGTAAAGCGGATCTGGTGTGGTTTTTGCAGGATATTTCTTATCTCTGGCAATTGTTGAATCGTACTTTCTTATGGATAACGTCCTGACTCCCAATAAACTTGCTCATACCTGGCTGGAAGATGCGCTGGCGCTGCTGTTCGGTACGCTGATGATCTCTTTTGGCGTGATTATGTTTCGCCAGGCGGGCGCGCTCACTGGCGGTACGGCGGGTATCGCTTTTCTGATCCATTACGCGACCCATTTGCCGTTTGGCGTGGCGTTCTTTTTGATCAACCTGCCGTTTTACTGGCTCTCTGTTCGCCGGATGGGCATGCAGTTTACGCTGAAAACGTTCTGCGCCGTGGCGCTGGTGTCGCTGTTCTCCGATCTGCACGGGCGCTTTATCCATTTCGATCAGCTTAATCCCTACTACGCCACACTCTTTGGCAACATCATGGTCGGCATCGGTTTTGTGGTGCTGTTCCGCCATAAAGCGAGCCTCGGCGGCGTAAATATTCTGGCGCTCTATCTGCAGGATAAAAGCGGCATCCGCGCCGGTAAATTCCAGATGGTGGTTGATGCCTGCATCGTGACCGCATCGCTGTTCTTCGTGAGCCTGCCGATGCTCGCGGCCTCTATTGTGGGTGCCGTGATTCTGAATTCCATTATTGCCATGAACCACCGCCCGGGACGCTATGCGGTGTAATGGATTGACCTCTGACTGTAATTTCAGGAGTAGTGACTGTGTTCCAGAATGTTGACGCCTACGCGGGCGACCCTATCCTGTCGTTGATGGAGACTTTCCATCAGGACAAACGCGCTGACAAAGTGAATCTCAGCATCGGGCTGTATTATGACGAGCAGGCCATCATTCCTTGCCTTAAGGCCGTTCAGGAAGCTGAGACCCGCCTGCAGAGTCAGCCACAAAAAGCCAGCCTCTAT
The DNA here is from genome assembly GCA_901456055.1 of Phytobacter ursingii. Lineage (GTDB taxonomy): Bacteria > Pseudomonadota > Gammaproteobacteria > Enterobacterales > Enterobacteriaceae > Phytobacter > Phytobacter ursingii. The sequence continues at coordinate 654,192 of CABDWT010000004.1, read as the reverse complement.
CTGCCGATGGAAGGTTTTGCGCCTTATCGCAGCGCCATTCAGACTCTGCTGTTTGGCAACAACCATCCGGCGCTGAACGCCGGACGTATTGCCACTATCCAGACGCTGGGCGGCTCCGGTGCGCTGAAAGTGGGCGCCGATTTCCTGAAACGCTACTTCCCGGACTCCGACGTATGGGTCAGCGATCCGACCTGGGAAAACCACATCGCTATTTTTGCCGGTGCCGGATTTAACGTACACACTTACCCGTACTTCGATAACGCCACGCGTGGTGTCGATTTCAGCGGCATGCTCAGCACCTTAAAACAGCTACCGCCGCGCAGTATCGTGCTGCTGCACCCGTGCTGTCATAACCCGACGGGTGCGGATCTGACGAATGCGCAGTGGGATGAAGTGATTGAAGTGCTGATTTCCCGCGATCTGATCCCGTTCCTCGACATCGCCTATCAGGGCTTTGGCGCGGGCCTGGAAGATGACGCCTACGCCATTCGCGCTATCGCCAGCACCGGCCTGCCTGCGCTGGTCAGCAACTCGTTCTCCAAGATTTTCTCGCTGTACGGAGAGCGCGTGGGCGGGCTGTCCGTGGTGTGTGAAGATGCCGATGCCGCCGGACGCGTGCTGGGCCAGTTAAAAGCCACCGTGCGTCGCAACTACTCCAGCCCGCCCAACTTTGGCGCGCAGGTGGTCTCCATGGTGCTCAATGACCCGGAGCTTAACGCCCTGTGGCGTGCCGAAGTGGACGCTATGCGCACTCGCATCAGCGAAATGCGCCAGGCCCTTGTGGATGTGCTAAAAGACGCTCTGCCAGCGCACGACTTTACCTACTTGCTGACCCAGCGCGGGATGTTCAGCTACACCGGGTTCAGCGCAGAACAGGTGGATAAACTGCGTGAAGCCTTTGGGGTCTACCTGATTGCCAGCGGCCGTGTCTGCGTGGCGGGCCTTAACCACAGCAATATCGCACGCGTAGCCTCAGCCTTCGCCGCCGTGCAATAACGCCTCACGCCTGTTTTTGTTGCGCCAACGTGACAAAAACAGGCGGTTCCCAGGCCGTTACCGCTGGCAAACTCTCCTCAAATTTCGCAATCTCCACCCGGCAACTCTGCGCGCTACATCCCTGTCCCAGACGCGAACTGCCGCGATCCTCGGTTAACACATTGGGATTACCGTGTTTATCCAGCGGCTGGGCGTCGGCGGTATTTTCCGGGTCATACCAGGCGCCGGTGGACATCTGCACCACGCCGGGCCGTATAGCCTCACTCAATTTCACCCCGGCCAGTAATGCGCCTCGCGTATTGAACACTTTCACTACATCGCCATCGTCGATGCCGCGCGCGGCAGCATCGCGCGGATGCATCCACAGCGGCTCTCGCCCGGAAATTTTGGTCTCCCGGCTTACGCTACCGTGGTCGTACTGACTGTGCAGCCGGGTACGCGGCTGGCTGGAGAGCAAATGCAGCGGCCATTCCCGGGCAACCGTCTGCTGATATTGCGCTTCCGGCTCGTGCCAGTACGGATGCCCCGGACACTCTTCGTAGCCAAAATCGGCAATTGTCTGCGAAAAAAGCTCTATCTTGCCGGAAGGTGTGGCAAGCGGGGCGTTAAGCGGATCGTCACGAAAATCCTTAAGCAGGATTTGCGGCTCTTCAGGACGCATAAATTCCAGCACGCCCTGTTGCCAGAAATCATCGAACGCCGGGAGTGCGATCCCGTCGGCCTCGGCGCGCGGGCGCGACTGCTCATACATAACCTGTAGCCAGGCCCTGACGTCCCGTCCTTCGGTGTAAGCCTCGCCAAACCCGAGACGGGCAGCCAGCCCGCTGAAAATAGCATAGTCATCGCGGGCATCGGCAAACGGCGCAATGTGCTGGCGCATGGCGATCATAAAGCCGTCGTTGCTGGCGCTCCCGATGTCCTCGCGCTCAAGTGAGGTGGTGGCGGGCAGCACAATGTCAGCGAATTTCGCCTGCGCCGTCCAGTACTGCTCGTGGACCACAATGGTTTCCGGACGCCGCCAGGCGCGCACCAGCCTGTTGAGATCCTGATGGTGATGAAAGACATTGCCACCCGCCCAGTAGACAAAGCGAATGTCCGGGTAAAAGTGGGTCTGCCCGTCAAATTCATAGGGTTCGCCGGGGTGCAGCAGCATGTCGGCGAAACGGGCGACCGGGATTTTGCCCTCAACCGGATTGCGCCCCTGGGGCAAACGCGGGCCGGAAAAGACGCGCCGGTCGGCTCCCGCCAGGTTGGTCGAGGCGTAGCCAAAACCCAGTCCACCGCCAGGCGTGCCAATCTGTCCCAGCAGCGCGGTCAACGCCACCGTCGCCCAGAAGGTCTGTTCTCCCTGACGGGCACGCTGAACCGACCAGGCTATGTTAATCATCGTGCGATGTCTTGCCATCTCATGGGCCAGATGACGGATCGCCCCGGCGGCAAGTCCGGTTCTGGGCTCAGCCCATTCCGGGCTTTTCACTACGCCGTCATCCCGGCCAAAGAGATAATCCCGGTAGGGTGCGAACCCCACCGTGTGGCTGTCAACAAACGCCCGGTCGTATAACCCGTCGGCAATCAGCACCTGGCAGAGCGCCAGCAGCAGCGCAGTGTCGCTCCCCGGGATAACGGTCAGCCAGTCGGCATCCGGTACAGCAGAGAGATCGTTTTTTACCGGACTGATATTGATAAAGCGGGTGCCGTTACGGCGCAAGGTCTGCAACCAGTGTTGCAGAGCATGATCGTTGGCCCCGCCGCCGTTCACCTGCGCATTACGCAGCGGCAAGCCGCCAATGGCGACAAATAACTCGCAATGCTCCGCCAGTACCGGCCAGTGGGTATGCTGGCGTTGCAGGGTGTCGAGATCGCCGAGAATATGCGGCAAAATGCGCTCTCCGGCGGCGATACTGTAGGTATTGGTGCTGCCGGTATAGCCACCAAAGAAATTGAGAAAACGGTGCAGTTGGCTTTGCGCATGATGAAAACGCCCGGCGCTGGACCAACCATAAGAGCCGCCGTAAATAGCCGCATTGCCCAGTTCGCGTTTCACCCTGGTGAGTTCATCGGCCACCAGCGCCAACGCCTGCTCCCAGCTCACTTCGACAAAAGGTTCACGTCCACGCCCTTCCCGTGACGTCGCCCCCCCTTTGAGAAACCCTTCCCGCACCGCCGGACGACGAACGCGTGATGTTCCCTGCACCGCACCCGGCAGCGATTGCCCGATACGCGACGGATTACGGTCCCATGCCACCGGGGTGACCGAGGCCAGCGTGCCGTTATCAGTGGTGACCCGGTAGGTTCCCCAGTGCATTACCGCAAGTTGATCAGGTTTCATTGTGATACCTCAGAAATGAAACCTGCCCATCAGGCGTTATTGTTGCAGGCAGTCTGGACACGGACAGCGCGCAACAACCGGAGCGTACACGTAGTACGTGAGGATTGTGAGCACTGCCCAGGTCCAAAATGGCAAATAAAATAGCCTGATGGGCAGGTTTTAGTGCATCGTCATCCCACCGGTCACATTAATCGCCTGCCCGGTCATATAGGCCGCCAGCGGGCTGGCAAGAAACGCCACCACGCCAGCCACATCTTCTGGTTGCGCCGTGCGTCCCAGCAGAACCTGGGAACAGTCTTCGGCGTAGATGGCTTCCGGCGTCATGCCGCGCAGTTCCGCACCTTCGCGACGTTCGCGCCACTTCATCTCCGTCTCGACAATGCCGGGGCACACCGCGTTCACCAGGATATTGTCACGGGCGAGCTCAATGGCCATCACTTTAGTCAGGCCGAGGACCGCATGTTTCGACGCCACATACTGCCCCATTAGCCGATAGCCATTTTTTCCCGCCTGTGAGGCGATATTGATGATGCGGCCACCGCTTTTGGCTTTCATTAGCGGTATGGCCGCCTCCGCCAGGTAACCAATGCTTTTGACGTTAACGTCCAGAATGCGCTGCCAGTCGGCATCGCTCATCTGCGTTACCGTACTCATCGCCGAGACGCCGCAGCTGTTGACCAGGATGTCCACGCCGCCGAAAGTCTCCACCGCGGCGCCAATGAGCTGATGGGCCTGTTCGCGAGAGGAAACATCGGTACGTAGCACTAGCTGGCGCAGCGTCTGCTCCCGCGCTCTGGCGGCGATATCGCCTACCACTACATTTGCGCCGCCGCGATGCAGCAGTTCTGCAATGGCTTTACCAATCCCCTGCAGGCCGCCGGTCACGACGGCAGTCTGGCCGCGAAAATCGAGGGCAATCATCGCTTATTCCCGAAACGGGTCGTCGCTGATACCGGCATCCAGCACCAGCTTCGCGTATTCCTGGGCCGAGAACTGTGAGTGATCGCGATAGTTACCGCAGGCAAGCGGCGTGACCGCAGGCACATCTGTTGCGGTAAGCACACGCTGCAAGACCCGTGTCAGCGCCGCTGCGATGTGTTTCGGATCGTGCTCATCCCACAGGATCAGATAGAAACCGGTACGGCAACCCATCGGTGAAATATCGATAACGCCTTCCAGTTCTTCACGCAGACCAAACGCCAGCAGGTGTTCCAGAGTGTGTAGCGCGGCGGTGGGAATGGCATCCGCATTGGGTTGCAGGAAACGTAAATCAAACTTCTGCACTACACTGCCAAGCCGGTGACGCTCATAACCGGCTACGCGGACATACGGGGCTTTGACTTTGGTATGGTCGAGGGTAAAGCTCTCTACAACTGGCATATTGCTCTCCTGAATAGATGAAATAGCAGCCTCACTCGCGGCGAATACGGCGAGCAACGCGGGTTCCGAGGGTCTGGATAAGCTGAACGATGACAATCAGCACCAGCGCGGTGACCAGCGTGGCGAAAGCATCAAAGCGCTGGTAACCATAGGTAATGGCTAAATCGCCGATCCCGCCGCCGCCCACGGTTCCGGCCATGGCGGTGGCACCCAGCAGGCCAATGGTGGCGGTAGTAAGGGCCAAAATCAGAGATGACGCCGCTTCCGGCAACATAAAGTGCCAGATGGTCTGTAAGGCGGTGGCCCCCATGGCATCGGCGGCCTCAAGGATCCCCTCATCCACTTCCAGCAGCGAGCTTTCGACCAGACGGGAAATATAGGGCGCAATAAAAACAATCAGCGGCACAATCGCCCCTGCCGTACCGATAGTGGTGCCCACCACCAGACGGGTAAAAGGCAGAATGGTGATCAGCAAAATGATAAACGGCAGTGAGCGGACAACATTGATTATCGGGTTCAGCACCTGGTGCACAAACCGGTTGGGCAGAATGCCGCCAGGACGGCAAACGACCAGCACAATGCCCAGCGGGATGCCGAGCAGTGAACCGAAACCCAACGAAATGGCGATCATCACCAGGGTGTCGTGCAATGCCAGCAGGAATTGATCGCCGGTGACGGCTGTGTCAATAAACTCAAACATGGGTGATTTTCACTCCTGCGTCGCGAAGGTGGGCAATGGCATTGTCGGTTTGCTCTGCCTCACCGAGAATCTGCACGATCATGAACCCCAGAATCCGCCCCTGAACGTCGGACATGCTGGCAAAGAGAATATTCACCTCAATGGCATAGTCCTTGATGATGCGGTTGATGATGGGCTGCTGTGCCGTTGCGCCAACAAACTCAAGGCGCAGAGCCTGCGCGCCGTTATCCCGTTGCAGCACAGAGGAGACGCGCTCCGGCAGCTTGTCATGAATCACCGACTGCACGAAGCTGGCGGTGACCGGATGTTGCGGCTGGGCAAACAAGTTAAAGACCTCTCCCTGCTCCACAATGCTGCCGTTCTGCATTACCGCAACCTTGTTACAGATCTTCTGAATAACCGACATTTCGTGCGTGATCAGCACGATGGTGATGCCATAGCGGCGGTTGATCTCCTGCAACAACAGTAAGATCTGCACCGTGGTATGGGGATCCAGCGCCGATGTCGCTTCATCACACAATAAAACGGATGGATTGGTCGCCAGCGCGCGGGCAATACCGACACGCTGTTTTTGCCCGCCCGATAATTCGTTCGGGAAGCTATGCAGCTTGTCGCTGAGATTGACGAACTCCAGCAACTCCGTCACCCGTGTCTGAATAAAGGCCTTATCACGCCCCTGCAAAATGAGCGGAATGGCGATGTTATGGAAAACCGTTTTCGAATTCAGCAAATTAAAGTTCTGAAAGATCATGCCAATATCTTTCTTGATCGCACGCAGACGTTTACCGCTAAATTCCTGCAATACTTCACCATTAATCACCACCTCTCCCTGGCCTGGCGATTCGAGACGATTGATTAAACGTAGCAAGGTACTTTTCCCTGCACCGCTATAACCAATAATCCCGAAAATATCGCCCTTAGTAATACTAAGGTTAATATCCTTTAATGCCAGAACCGGGTTCCCATTTCGGGAGAATGTTTTGCTGACATGGCGAAACTCAATCATTGCATTGTTCATTTCAAATAATCAGGCTGCAAGTAACCGTTATATTGCTCGTGAGTCAAAATATAATTTTTGAAATCAGCTGAGTGGTACCCGGCAACAATATCTTTAGCAAACTGCGCATCTTTATTTTTACCGGCAATGGTCACAACGTTAATAAAATGGCTTACCGGGGTTTCAAGCTGTAATGCCGAATTGAGCTTCAGACCGCTGGATACGGCAAAGTTGCCCTGAATCAAACCGTAATCCACGTCTGGCAGCGCACGGACCTGCTGCGCGTTATCCATCTCTTTGAGGACAATTTTGTACGGATTCTCGAGGATGTTGCGCTGTGAGAAGGTGGCCGGATCGCTGTCTGGCTTGAGTTTTACCCAGCCGAGGCTTTGGAGTACTAACAGGGCACGGTATTCATTAGGCGGCTGATTAGGAACAGAAATTACGGTGCCTGCCGCCGGGGTTTTCAGCGCTTTGATTTTGCCGCCATACAGCCCCATCGGCGGTGTCGGCACCTGCACGATACCAATGTTGTCGATACCCAGACGTTCATTCACCGATTTCAAATATACCGGATGCTGCATGATATTGGCTTCAATGTTGCCACGGGCAACCGCATCGTTTACCTGAATACCATCGCTGAAATCTTTATATTCGACTTTATAGCCTTTCTTAATCAGAAAGGGTGCGACACCCTTTTCAAATTGTTCTTTATAAGGCCCGGGATTAAAACCGACACGAATAATATTATCCTGCGCCGCAGCCAGAAATGAAGATAATGACAATAAAGCAAAGACAAAACCTAATACTACTGGCTTGTTCATAACGCATTTTCCCTGTTGGTGTGCAAGTAAAATCGATTAAATCACAGCCGACTGTGCGTTGTAAGTCACATTACCGGATTTCATTTTGCTTTTTTTGCATAAATATAATCAGGAAATCCATATCTAAAAATCAGAAATCAATAGCTAATTTTGTTGCTTAGACAATGCAGAAAAATAAATTAAAGATGGAAACATATTAATAAATAAATCCGAGAACCCCATGCCTGATTTTAACGCCTCACCGCTGGTCGATGCGCTGGAAGAGAATTTATTCAGTGTACTGGAAAAACTGGCAGCCCAGGTGAACACGCCCGATTTACCGCTGATCGATCTCTCGAGCGGCAGCCCGGATCAACCCACGCCGCCGGAAGTGGTCGCCTCGTTGCAGGCAGCGATTGCGAGAAGTGAGAACCACGGGTATCCCTCATTCTGGGGCAAGCCGCAGATCCGCCAGGCCATTGCCGATTTTTATCTGCGCCATTACGGCGTGGCGCTCGATCCCGACAGCGAAGTGGCGGTATTCCAGGGGTCACATATCGGGGTGGGCGGGATCCCTCGTGCGGTCCTCAGCCCAGGGCAATATCTGATTTCTACCGACCCTTGCTATCCCATTTACCGCTCGGCGGCATTGCAGTCTCAGGCCTGTTTTTACGGCCTGCCACTTCGTGCGGAAAATCAGTTCCTGCCTGATTTCAACGAGGTACCGGATAACGTTGCGGACAACGCCGGACTGGTGGTACTCAATTATCCACATAACCCGACGGGTGCGCTGGCCACACCGGAACTGTTCGCCAGCGCGTTACGCTTCGCACGGCGTTATCACGTGCCGATCCTGCATGATTTTGCCTATGCCGCCATTGGCAGCGATACCGCAGACACTCCGCTGAGCCTCTTCTCGCAACCCGACGCGAAAGCGTGGGGAGTGGAGACGTACACCTTCTCGAAGACCTTTAATATGGCGGGCTGGCGCTTTGGCTTTGCGGTCGGCAACGCCTCGATCCTCCGGGCATTTAAAAAATTGCACACGCACAGCTACAGTACTGTGTTTGGCGCTATTCAGGATGCGGCGGTCACGGCACTCGCCCTCCCCTCTGAACGTTTAGCGCAACTGGTATCTGTCTACCACCAGCGTCGCGAACACGTGTTACAGCGCCTGGTGGCGCTACGCTGGCCGGTACGCGAAACGCAAGGGACTTTTTTCCTCTGGCTTGCGGTACCGCCTGCGTTTAACTCGCAGCAATTTGCCCACTTGTTGTTGCACGAGGCGCATGTGCTGGTCGCGCCAGGCACAGGCTTTGGGCAAGGTGGGGAAGGTTTTATCCGCATTAGCCTGACGGCGGGAGAAGATGCGTTGCAAAGCGCACTGGATCGCCTTGCCGGGCTAAATCTTTTTTAACAAAAAGAGTGACATGCGAGACGTCTTCTATAACCGGGAGATGAACCTTTTTTCCTCTGCGCGCATCATGCTACATTGCCAGACAGTGCTCAGTTAAAGGAACTCGCTTAATGATACGTTTTGCTGTCATTGGCACAAACTGGATCACCCGCCAGTTTGTCGATGCCGCCCATGAAACGGGCAAATATAAACTCACGGCGGTGTACTCCCGCAGCCTCGAACAGGCGCAGGATTTCTCCCGGGATTATCCTGTCGAACATCTTTTTACCTCGCTGGAGGCCATGGCGCAAAGCGATGAGATTGATGCAGTTTATATTGCCAGCCCCAACTCGCTGCATTTTCCGCAAACCCGACTCTTTCTCAGCCATAAAAAACATGTCATTTGCGAAAAGCCGCTGGCGTCGAACCTGCACGAAGTGGAAGAGGCGATTGCCTGTGCCAGAGAGAATCAGGTAGTCCTGTTCGAGGCCTTTAAAACCGCCAGCCTGCCCAATTTTGTGCTGCTTAAACAGTCACTTGCGAAAGCAGGTAAACTGCGCAAAGCGTTTCTCAACTATTGCCAGTACTCCTCGCGCTACCAGCGTTACCTGGACGGCGAAAACCCGAACACATTTAATCCGGCCTTCTCTAACGGCTCGATTATGGATATCGGTTTTTATGTCCTGGCCGCCTCCGTTGCGCTCTGGGGCGAACCGAAGGGCGTGCAGGCCACCGCCAGCCTGCTGGAAAGCGGCGTAGATGCTCACGGCGTGGTCGTACTCGACTACGGCGATTTCAGCGTCACGCTGCAACATTCCAAAGTGAGCGACTCGGTACTGCCAAGCGAAATTCAGGGCGAAGCCGGTTCGCTGGTCATCGAAAAGATCTCCGAATGCCAGAAGCTCTCTTTCGTGCCGCGCGGCGGTAAAGCGCAGGAGCTGACGCAGCCTCAGCATATCAACACCATGCTGTACGAAGCGGAAACGTTCGCCAGCCTGGTCGAGCAGAATGAAGTAAACCATGCAGGCCTGGCAGTCAGCCGTATCACCGCGAAGCTGTCGACGGAAATCCGCCGTCAAACGGGGGTAGTTTTCCCGGCAGATGATGTGAGCGTGGAGCTGCCTGCGTAAAGGTATGTAAAACAGATGTTACAGATCATTGACGGGGCGAATGCTCTGTCATATTTTGTTACGAGCAAAGGGGAGTAACTTCGTTGCCGGTGGGTCGTCATTACGATGCCTCTACCCTCAAGATTTCGAGTTGTAGCCACACACCTGCGGTTCGAAATATGACGGGTATAAGCATCCGGTCGCCGGGCGTCATTAATGTGACGTAAGTGAGACCTTGCCGAAAGGCGAGGACCCAATTGCACCTAAAGCATGCGGCTGACGTCTTTCGACGTTAGCCGTTTTTGTTTATACACGCCATCATCAAGAATGACGTGTAAGGTGCTGAGGAACCTCACATGAATACTGTCGGTACACCGCTACTCTGGGGCGGCTTCGCCGTTGTTGTCGTTATCATGCTGGCTATCGACCTCCTGCTTCAGGGGCGTCGTGGCGCGCACACGATGTCCATGAAACAGGCGGCCGTCTGGTCTCTGGTCTGGGTTAGTCTTTCTCTCTTATTTAACGCTGCATTCTGGTGGTATCTGGTGCAAAACGAGGGCCGCACCGTTGCCGACACCCAGGCGCTGGCGTTCCTGACCGGTTACCTGATTGAAAAAGCGCTGGCGGTGGATAACGTCTTTGTCTGGCTGATGCTGTTCAGCTACTTCTCGGTACCGGCTGCGCTGCAACGTCGCGTGTTGATCTACGGTGTGCTCGGCGCGATCGTCCTGCGTACCATCATGATCTTCGCCGGCAGTTGGCTTATCTCCCAGTTTGAATGGCTGCTGTATGTCTTCGGCGCATTCCTGCTTTTCACCGGTGTGAAAATGGCGCTGGCAAAAGAAGATGAAGGCGGCATTGGCGACAAGCCTCTGGTTCGCTGGTTACGCAGCCATTTGCGCATGACGGATAAAATCGAAAACGAGCACTTCTTTGTGCGTAAGAATGGCTTGCTGTTTGCCACGCCATTGCTGCTGGTACTGATTCTGGTTGAACTGAGCGATGTGATATTTGCGGTCGACAGTATTCCGGCAATTTTTGCTGTCACTACCGACCCGTTTATCGTGCTGACGTCTAACCTGTTTGCAATCCTGGGCCTGCGGGCGATGTACTTCCTGCTGGCAGGCGTGGCAGAACGCTTCTCGATGCTGAAATATGGCCTGTCGGTGATCCTGGTGTTTATCGGTATTAAGATGCTGATTGTCGATTTCTTCCATATCCCGATTGCCATCTCGCTTGGCATCGTGGGCGGCATTCTGGTGGTGACATTGCTGATTAACGCATGGGTTAACCACCGCAACGATAAGCGTAAGCTTGCTGAATAAGCAGTTCTAAGGCGCTGAGTTAACAGCGCCCCTGGTACGCCCTCTTTCCGGAGAGGGCGTTTTTCTGATTTTTCCCCCCGCCAGTATCTGAAACAGCCCTCCGAGCAGCGAATTCTTTATACTCAATCCGTTGCGCCTGCTGGCGCAGCACCGATGGAACACCCATAAAACCAAGGAAAAGGTATGCACACACAACTCACTACGACATGGTTGCAGCGCATGATGCGCGGCAATATCGTCAAGCAAATTCTCGCCGGACTGGTACTGGGCATCTTGTTGAGCTGGCTTTCGCCTGATACCGCTCTCGCCGCTGGCGTGCTGGGTACACTGTTTGTCAGCGCGCTAAAAGCCGTGGCTCCGGTTCTGGTATTGTTTCTGGTGATGGCCTCGGTGGCTAATCATCGGCAGGGGCAAAAAATCAGCATTCGCCCTATCCTGCTGCTTTATTTAATCGGCACCTTCTCCGCCGCATTGACTGCGGTGATGGTCAGTTTTCTGTTCCCGTCCACCCTGCATCTGGTAGCAGGCGCGACCGATATCGTCGCACCTTCCGGTATTATTGGCGTGCTGGAAGGACTGCTGATGAATATCGTCGCAAATCCGGTCGATGCGCTGATCAAAGGGAATTACATCGGGATCCTGGCCTGGGCCATTGGTCTCGGCTTTGCCCTGCGCCACAGTAGTGATGCCAGCAAAAGTCTGCTTAACGACACGTCCAGTGCGGTGGCGTTTATGGTTAGGTTAGTGATTCGTTTTGCACCGCTGGGTATTTTGGGTCTTGTGGCCTCCACCCTGGCGACAACGGGCTTTGGCGCGCTCTGGGGCTATGCGCAACTGCTGCTTGTGCTGGTCGGTTGTATGTTGCTGGTCGCGCTGGTGATTAACCCGCTGCTGGTCTGGGTGAAGATCCGCCGCAACCCGTATCCGCTGGTGCTTCTCTGTTTACGTGAAAGCGGTGTAACCGCTTTTTTCACCCGTAGCTCGGCGGCGAATATCCCGGTAAATATGGCGCTGTGCGAAAAACTCGGGCTTGATAAAGACACCTATTCCGTATCGATCCCCCTGGGGGCGACGGTCAATATGGCTGGCGCGGCCATCACCATCACCGTGCTCTCGCTGGCAGCAGTACATACACTGGGCGTGGCCGTGGATATCCCGACAGCCGTGCTCTTAAGTATCGTGGCTTCGCTCTGCGCCTGTGGCGCATCCGGGGTGGCGGGCGGCTCGCTGCTGCTTATTCCGCTGGCCTGTAACTTGTTCGGCATTTCAGCCGATGTTGCCATGCAGGTCGTCGCCGTCGGCTTCATTATTGGCGTCGTGCAGGACTCCTGCGAGACCGCCATCAACTCCTCAACCGATGTGCTGTTTACCGCGGCGGCCTGCCTGACAGACAACGAGCGCACGTCGTTAATGCCTCTGCGCGATTAACGCGAAGACGTGCTCTCTTTTTGCAACGCGGTTTCGACTTTAAACGGGTCGATGCCGCGTTTTTGCATCCGCCAGAAACGGATAATGTTCAGGCCGTTCACCACAAGGAAGCTGCCTTCGATCAAAGTGCCGCCAATCGATCCCAGCCACAGGTTATGCGTGACCCAGCAGGCGGTTGAACACCACATGATGCAGCGCACGGATAGCCCTTTACAGCGAAACAGCGCCCAGGTACTGGCGACCGTACCTATAATCGGCAGCAGTTCGACCGGGTGGTGTAATTTGATCAAACCAAAAAACAGCGTCAGCACAATAAAGACGGCCATGACCCACAGCTTACGGGTATGCATGGAGATAAGGGTGCGGATGGCGTTGAGTTCTGCGCTCATACCGGCAGGCAGTGCGCCCATCAGAAAGAAATGCGCGCCGATCGTGGCGCTATAGAGGGAAAGCTGGAGCTTGAAACGCTTTTCGTCGCGGTTAATAAACGTGGTGATGCCGATGATAAACGCCAGTACACCAACGCCCTGGGCTAACCAATACGCGCTCATGGAAGATCCTTGTTAATAACACAAAAAGAAACGACGCTTCATAATATGAAACGTCGTTTTTAAATTCTACTGCTGTGTTACCCAAAAGATGTCGTGCTACAGCCAGGCGGCAAGTCCGGGAATCCCCGGAAGCTTACATACGTAAGTGACCGGGGTGAGCGGACGTAGCCAACACCGCTGTAGCGCGAGAGATGAAGGGTAACTTATAACGTTACGCCGCTCTTGAAGATAGCCAGCTCGCGGAACTCATTGCGTTCATTACAGGTCTGCTTACCGTTGGCAAAATCCACGATAACATCCACGAACTCGCTCAGCAGTTGCGGCATGGTTTTTCCGTGAATAAGCTGACCCGCGTCGAAATCGATCCAGTGTTTCTTCTTCGCCGCCAGTTCGCTGTTAGTCGCGATTTTTACTGTCGGCACAAAGCCACCGTATGGCGTGCCGCGACCGGTGCTGAACAGCACCATGTGGCAGCCCGCCCCCGCCAGTGCGCTGGTGGCAACCGCATCGTTGCCCGGTGCGCTCAACAGATTGAGTCCGTGGGTTTTCAGGCGTTCACCGTAACGCAGCACGTCGACCACCTGGCTGGCGCCCGCTTTTTGGGTACAGCCAAGGGATTTTTCTTCCAGCGTCGTGATTCCACCGGCTTTATTACCCGGAGATGGGTTTTCGTAGATCGGCTGGTTATGCGCGATAAAGTACTGTTTGAAGTCGTTCACCATGGTGACGGTCTTCTCGAAGGTCTCTTCGTCGCGGCAATGGCTCATCAGAATCTGTTCTGCACCGAACATTTCCGGCACTTCGGTTAATACCGTGGTACCGCCGTTACCGATAATGTAGTCAGAAAAACGTCCCAACATCGGGTTCGCAGTGATCCCGGAAAGTCCGTCTGATCCCCCACACTCCAGACCAAATTTCAGCTCGCCCAGTTTGCCGGGCTCGCGCTTGTCATGGCGCATGGCTTCATACAATTCGTACAAATGCTCAATGCCCGCTTCCACTTCGTCGTCCTGGTGTTGGCAGATCATAAAGTGGACGCGGGACGGATCGTATTCGCCCAGCGTTTCGCGAAACGCATCGACCTGGTTGTTTTCACAGCCCAGACCAATGACCAGCACCGCCCCCGCATTCGGGTGACGTACCATATTTTGCAGCATAGTACGGGTGTTAATATGGTCATCACCCAACTGTGAGCAACCGTAGGTGTGGCTAAACAGGTGCACGCCATCAATATCTTCGGCGTTGTGCGACTCTTTCAGAAAACGGGTCTGGATTTGACGAGCAATGCCGTTAACACAGCCCACCGTCGGCAGGATCCACAGTTCGTTGCGAACCCCAACCTCCCCGTTTGCACGGCGGTAGATCTGAACTTCACGATCGGCCGCCGGTGCATTTTCATTAATGAGATCAGGTTGATAGCTATACTCATCCAAATCGCTTAGATTGGTACGCACATTGTGAGAATGGATGTGTTCACCTGCGGCAATATCTGTTGTGGCATGGCCGATAGGAAGACCATACTTCACCACATTCTCACCCGTCGGGATGGCCTGCAGGGCAAATTTATGTCCACGTACCACCGCCTGACGAAGCAAAATCTCATGACCGTCAACAACAACTTCTGTGCCTTCGGCGAGATCCGCCAACGCTACCGCGACATTATCCAGCGAGTGGATCTTGATGTATTGCATATCAACCTCAAACGGCCTTAGTTCAGTTCAATCGCGAAGTAGTCACGCGCATTGTTAAAGCAGATATTTTTCACCATCTCGCCCAGCAACTGGATATCAGCCGGGGCTTCACCCGCGTGCACCCAGCGGCCAATCATCTGGCACAGAATGCGACGGAAATATTCGTGACGGGTATAAGACAGGAAGCTACGGCTGTCGGTCAGCATCCCCACAAAGCGGCTCAGCAGACCGAGCTGTGCCAGTTGGGTCATCTGACGTTCCATACCGTCTTTCTGGTCGTTGAACCACCAGCCGGAACCAAACTGCATCTTGCCAGGCATACCTTCACCCTGGAAGTTACCGATCATGGTGCCCAACACTTCGTTATCACGCGGGTTCAGGCAGTACAGGATAGTTTTCGGCAGCAGGTTTTCTTCATTCTGCTTGCTGAGTAATTTCGACAGCTCTTCCGCCAGCGGACGGTCATTGATGGAGTCAAAGCCCACATCCGGCCCCAGCAATTTGAACTGACGCAGGTTGTTATTACGCAGCGCACCGATGTGATACTGCTGTACCCAGCCGCGACGGGCATATTCCGCACCGAGGAACACCAGAACGGCAGTTTTGAATTGCGCGACTTCATGCTGGCTTAAGCTTTCACCTGCCAGGCGGCGAGCGAGGATGCTGTCCAGTTCCGCGTCGCTTGCTTCGGCGAAGAGTACGACGTCAAGCGCGTGGTCTGACACTTTACAACCATGTGCTTCAAAGTGATCCAGACGTTTAGTCAGCGCGGTTTGCAGATCGGCAAAGCGACGGATGTCGGTGTCAGACACTTCACCCAGCTTGCTCATGTAGTCGTTAAACGTGGCCAGTTCAATGTTGAAGGCTTTATCCGGACGCCAGCTTGGCAGCACTTTGATGGTGAAGGTGGTGTCTTTGGCAACGGCAGCGTGGTGCTCCAGAGAGTCGATCGGATCGTCGGTGGTGCCGACCATCTTCACATTCATCTGCTGCATGATACCGCGAGCAGTAAATTTATCCTGCGCCAGTAATTCATTGCCCAGATTCCAGATTTCATCCGCCGTAGACGGCGAAAGCAGCTTACCTGTAATACCAAATGGGCGACGAAGTTCTAAATGGGTCCAGTGGTATAACGGGTTGCCGATCGTATGCGGTACGGTTGCGGCCCAGGCGTCAAACTTCTCACGATCGCTGGCATCACCGGTACACAGGCGCTCCGGCACACCATTGGTGCGCATTGCACGCCATTTGTAGTGATCGCCTTTCAACCAGATGTCATACAGGTTTTTGAAGCGGTAGTTATCCGCGATCTGCTGCGGCGGCAGGTGGCAATGAAAGTCAAAAATCGGCTGATCTTTCGCGTAGTCATGGTACAGACGGCGCGCAAATTCGGTATCTAACAGAAAATCTTCGGTCATAAACGGGGTCATTATCGTCTTCCTCTAAACGAGTGCGTCTGATGCTTACCTTAATGCTGACAAAGTTATCACACCAATTTCCAGTGGCCGAAGACTTTTTCGTGAGTTAGATCAATAAACGATGACAAATATTTACAAGATTGCGCATCAAAATCACCGCCAGCCCGCGCCAGTACTGGTCTGGTGCCGCAAAGCTAAAAACCACACAAAGAAAAACACTTTTGTGATGTCACTCACCTTTTGAAGTTGTATGACAAGTTATCTTTCTGCCGTCGAATACATCAGCCGACGGAATGCATTGCCGGTGATTAATCATCGGTCTTTACGGTACGGATACCGAATTGAGCACGTTGAATAGCAAGGTTCGGGTCGTTCCGGTGTTTACCGGCTACGCCCTCCGTTTTCACCTCCCGACCGCAACCGGCAGGTGACCGCGCTGGCGGAATTAACATAACGATGAGGTTTACATGCGTAAAATTAAAGGGTTACGTTGGTACATGATAGCACTGGTGACGATCGGCACCGTGCTGGGTTACTTGACGCGTAACACGATTGCTGCGGCAGCGCCTACGCTGATGCAAGAGCTGAATATCTCCACACAGCAATACTCCTATATTATTGCGGCCTACTCGGCTGCTTATACCGTCATGCAGCCGGTCGCAGGTTACATACTGGACATCCTGGGTACCAAGATCGGCTACGCCGTTTTCGCCGTGACCTGGGCCATCTTCTGTGGCGCAACAGCGCTGGCAGGTAGCTGGGGCGGTCTGGCACTGGCGCGCGGTGCCGTTGGTGCGGCAGAGGCTGCAATGATTCCGGCAGGCCTGAAAGCGGCTTCTGAGTGGTTCCCGGCGAAAGAGCGTTCTATCGCAGTGGGCTATTTCAACGTCGGTTCTTCTATTGGTGCGATGATTGCACCGCCGCTGGTCGTGTGGGCAATCGTCATGCACAGCTGGCAGCTGGCGTTCATTATCTCTGGCGTACTGAGCTTCGCCTGGGCAATGGCGTGGTTGATTTTCTACAAACACCCGCGCGATCAGAAAAAACTGACTGAAGAAGAACGCGAATACATCATTGGTGGTCAGGAAGCACAACACCAGACCTTTAATGGCAAAAAAATGTCCGTCCTGCAGATTCTGGGCACCCGTCAGTTCTGGGGTATCGCGCTGCCGCGTTTCCTGGCAGAGCCGGCATGGGGTACGTTCAACGCCTGGATCCCGCTGTTCATGTTCAAAGTCTACGGCTTTAACCTGAAAGAAATCGCCATGTTCGCCTGGATGCCAATGCTGTTCGCTGACCTGGGCTGTATCGTTGGTGGTTACCTGCCGCCGCTGTTCCAGCGCTGGTTCGGTGTGAACCTGATTGTTTCCCGTAAAATGGTTGTGACCATGGGTGCGCTGCTGATGATCGGCCCAGGCATGATCGGTCTGTTCACCAGCCCGTATGTAGCAATCGGCCTGCTGTGTATTGGTGGTTTTGCTCACCAGTCTCTGTCCGGCGCGCTGATCACGCTCTCTTCTGACGTATTCGGTCGTAATGAAGTAGCAACCGCAAACGGTCTGACCGGGATGGCAGCATGGACGGCAAGTACCATGTTTGCTCTGGTGGTAGGTGCGCTGGCTGATACCATCGGCTTTAGCCCACTGTTCGCTGTGCTGGCGCTGTTCGACCTGCTCGGTGCGGTGGTTATCTGGACGGTACTGAAAAGTAAATCCGCCAGTGAATTAGAGCAGGAAAATGCGGTCGGCGGTACCGCAACGCAAAGCTAGAACACGCACTTATTTGTACTGCTGTTTGTCCAAAAGCCGCCCACCGTTTCGGGCGGCTTTTTCTTGCCGGGTTGTGGTGAGAATGACGTAAAAGTGGTATAACAAATCTACTAATGCCTTATCTTGCCTGGAGCGCATATGGAAATCACTGAATCACGTCGTTTGTACCAGCAACTTGCCGCCGAGCTGAAAAGCCGGATCGAGCAGGGTGTCTATCTTGTGGGTGACAAACTTCCCGCCGAGCGCTTTATTGCAGACGAAAAAAGCGTCAGCCGGACCGTGGTTCGTGAAGCGATCATCATGCTGGAAGTCGAAGGCTATGTTGAGGTGCGTAAAGGCTCAGGCATTCATGTTATTTCCAATCAGCCTCGTCATACCCAGGCTCCTGACGAATCGCTGGAATTTGCTAACTACGGTCCGTTCGAGCTTCTGCAGGCGCGTCAGCTGATTGAAAGCAATATTGCTGAATTTGCCGCAACCCAGGTCACCAAGCAAGACATCATGAAGCTGATGGAAATTCAGGAAAACGCGCGGAAAGAGAAGTGCTTCCGCGATTCTGAATGGGATTTACAGTTTCATGTGCAGGTGGCCCTGGCGACACAGAACAGCGCGCTGGCGGCCATTGTCGAAAAAATGTGGACCCAGCGTGTGCACAACCCGTACTGGAAAAAACTGCACGACCATATTGATCTGCGCACCGTGGATAACTGGTGTGACGATCATGACCAAATCCTCAAGGCATTGATTCGCAAGGACCCGCATGCGGCTAAAGTCGCGATGTGGCAGCATCTGGAAAATACCAAACAGATGTTATTTAACGAAACCAGCGACGACTTCGAGTTCAATGCTGACCGCTACCTGTTTGCGGAAAACCCCGTTGTTCACCTTGATACCGTAGCAAGTGGCGTAAAATAATGCTTTTCTCTGTCAGGCGCGCAGCATCGCTGCGCCTGGCCACTTAAGGGTCAGTAAAAAGTATAGAGTGTCAGCCTTTGTAAATACCCTCGCCACCCCTCCTTTCGACAAGCAAAATCATTTTCTGACAAAGCGTAATTTCTCTGCCGCAGAACTATGGCATTTGTTACAATTGGACGCACTTTGCCACTGCGTGAGTTAGCGCTTGCTCACAGCGTTGTTACCGAAATAGCCAGGCTGCTGAATGCGCCACGAGCGACCATAATGTCACTATCAATAATGTCGCCGTGCTGTTTTACAGGTATCCGACGTGCCGTAAACCGATGTACCAGGAACATTGAATGGAACTTTTAAGCCAATTACTGCATGCCCTCTGGAGCCAGGATTTCGAAACGCTGGCGAATCCATCCATGATCGGCATGCTCTACTTTGTGTTATTTGTCATCTTATTTCTCGAGAATGGCCTGCTTCCGGCCGCTTTCCTCCCTGGCGACAGTCTGTTGGTGCTGGTCGGTGTTTTGATTGCAAAAGGGGCAATGGGCTATCCGCAGACCATTTTGTTATTAACGATGGCCGCCAGTCTGGGATGTTGGCTGAGCTATATCCAGGGCCGATGGCTGGGGAACACGCGAACCGTACAAAATTGGTTGTCGCATCTTCCGGCGCATTATCATCAACGTGCGCATCATCTTTTTCATAAACACGGTCTTTCAGCGTTGCTGATTGGACGTTTTATTGCATTTGTTCGCACCCTGTTACCAACTATTGCCGGAATCTCGGGTCTTAGTAGCGCTCGCTTCCAGTTTTTCAACTGGATGAGCGGTTTGTTATGGGTGCTGATTCTGACGACACTGGGGTATTTATTGGGTATAACGCCGGTGTTTCGTAAATATGAAGACGCATTGATGTCTTGTTTGATGCTGCTTCCCGTTGTTCTGCTGGTGATTGGCCTGGTTGGCACACTGGTGGTGTTGTGGAAGAAAAAATACGGTAATCGGGGTCAATAATGGAATCGCAACGTCCCTTCCTGCGCTGGTTATTGATGGGCATCGCCGCGATGGCGCTGTTCAGCGTACTCTTTTTGGGGTGGGTGACAGTGCAGAACCGTGAATCTACGCTGGCGATACGCCCAATCGCGCAAAACACAAGTGTGCCGGATGGTTTTTCCATTTGGCATCATCTGGATGCAAACGGCATCCATTTCAAGAGTATTACGCCGCTAAACGACACGCTGTTAATCAAATTTGAATCCAGCGCCCAGAGCGCTGCTGCAAAGGAAGTGCTGGACAGAACACTCCCTCACGGCTACATCGTCGCATTACAGGATGACGACAGTCAGACCTCTGCCTGGCTTTCGCGTTTACGCGATACCACCCATCGATTTGGCTGATCCTCCAGGATTCTGAATCTTTTCACCTACTTTGGTGCTTTAGCCGTTAACGTTCTATGCTTGAGTTAATGGAACCAAAGTCCACGTTATGTTACTGGATGCTGGCGAGCCTTGTTTCGCCAGCCAACAATGGAAGGTTTCGACTATGAAATACCGCATCGCACTGGCGCTAACCCTATTATCTGTAAGCGCGATGTCTCAGGCCTCCTCCCCCTGCCAGGAGAAGGAGCAAGAGATTGCGCGTGAAATCAGCTATGCCGAAAAGCACAACAATCAGAGTCGGATTGATGGGTTGAATAAGGCACTGCACGAGGTTCGCACCACCTGTTCCGACAGTAAATTGCGTGCGGAGCATCAGCGCAAAATTGCCAGACAGAAAGACGAGGTTGCCGAACGTCGCGACGATCTCGCCAAAGCGAAACAAAAAGGCGATGCGGACAAAATAAGCAAACGCGAGCACAAGCTGAAAGAGGCCGAGACAGAACTTAAGGCGCTGGAAGCCCGTGACTACTGATTTTGATGGAAGTTAACACTCACTCACCTGGAGAGAATTATGTCTAAAGAGGCAAATACAGAACATCTGCGCGCTGAGTTGAAATCCCTGGCGGATACCCTTGAGGAAGTCCTGAGCACCTCCGGGGACAAATCAAAAGAAGAGTTGAGCAAACTGCGCAGCAAAGCCGAAAAAGCCTTGCAGGAAAGTCGCTATCGCCTGGGCGAAACGGGTGATGCTATTGCCCGCCAGACCCGGGAGGCCGCTGCAAGAACCGACGAATATGTACGTGAAAACCCATGGGCCAGCGTGGGCATTGGCGCGGCGATTGGCGTCGTGCTGGGCGTGCTCCTGACGCGTCGCTGATTATGGCGGATTCACGACACACGCAAGGACCGGGCAAAAGCGTCCTGGGTATCGGGCAGCGCATTGTTTCCATTATGGTTGAAATGGTGGAAACGCGGCTCCGCCTGGCTGTGGTCGAACTGGAAGAGGAAAAAGCTAACCTTTTCCAGTTGCTCCTGATGGTAGGGTTGACCATGCTTTTCGCTGCGTTCGGCCTGATGAGTCTGATGGTGCTGATTATCTGGGCCATCGACCCGCAATACCGGCTCAACGCCATGATCGCCACAACGGTGGTGCTCCTGGTACTGGCGTTGATTGGCGGCATCTGGACCCTACGTAAAGCCCGCGAATCCACAATCTTGCGCCACACGCGCCAGGAACTGGCCAATGACCGTCAGTTGCTGGAAGAGGAAAAACCATGAGTCACCAGGCCGAGCGTCTCAAGCGTAAAGCCCTGCTGCTCAGTCAAATTCAGCAGCAACGGCTGGATTTGACCGCTGCTCGCCGTGACTGGCTGGACGCCACCGGTGGTTATGATCGCGGCTGGAACACCTTCCTGAGCCTGCGTTCCTGGGCGCTGGTTGGCAGCAGCTTCATGGCTGTGTGGTCTGTGCGCCACCCAAACATGCTGATGCGCTGGGCGAAGCGCGGACTTGGTCTGTGGAGCGTCTGGCGGCTGGTAAAATCCACGCTTGATCAACAACGTTAATCCCTTCCCCGGCGGCAATGTGCTGACCGGGGCAGCCACCTGTTTCGTGGCAACTCCTTCAGTATCTTTGAAAAATTTCGACAGTTTTCCTTGCTAACAATCTTTTCCCGCCCCGTTTAATATCCTCTCCATCGACAGCAAGCATGCGGCCAGCGCCGATGATTGCCGGACTTTTTACTTAAGAAGACACAGTGGTTCCCTGGAGAGAAAGATGAAAAAATTAGAAGATGTTGGTGTACTGGTAGCGCGTATTCTGATGCCAATCCTGTTCATTACCGCAGGCTGGGGCAAAATCACCGGTTATGCTGGCACTCAGCAGTATATGGAAGCCATGGGTGTCCCGGGCTTTATGCTGCCGCTGGTTATCCTGCTTGAGTTCGGCGGCGGTCTGGCTATTCTGTTCGGTTTTCTGACACGCACCACTGCGCTGTTCACCGCAGGCTTTACCCTGCTGACTGCGTTTATCTTCCACAGTAATTTTGCGGAAGGTATGAACTCCCTGATGTTTATGAAAAACCTGACCATCGCTGGCGGCTTCCTGCTGCTGGGTATCACCGGGCCGGGCGCATTCAGCATCGACCGCGTACTGAATAAAAAATGGTAAGCGCTCTATACTGATAAAGAGACATGAAGCGAGGGGACATCTCCTCGCTTTTGCCATCTATAAGGAGGATGCATCATGGGACAACTCATCGACGGCGTCTGGCATGATACCTGGTATGATACCAGCTCGACCGGTGGACGATTCCAGCGCTCAGTGTCAGCATTTCGTAACTGGCTCACCACCGATGGCGCGCCTGGCCCGTCTGGCGAAGGCGGCTTTGCGGCGGAAAAAGACAGATATCACCTGTACGTTTCTCTCGCCTGTCCCTGGGCCCACCGCACGCTAATCATGCGTACGTTAAAAGGCCTGGAAGACTTTTTACCGGTTTCCGTAGTGAATCCGCTGATGCTGGAAAACGGCTGGACGTTTGACGATACCTTCCCGGCGGCGACCGGCGATTCGCTCTATCAGCATGAATTTCTTTATCAGCTTTACCTTCATGCCGACCCGCAATACACCGGACGCGTAACGGTCCCGGTGCTGTGGGACAAAAAGAATCACACTATTGTCAGCAATGAATCCGCTGAAATCATTCGCATGTTCAATACAGCGTTCGATGCGCAGGGCGCGCGTGCCGGCGACTACTACCCGTCAGACTTGCGGGCGCAAATTGACGAGCTGAATAGCTGGATTTATGACAACGTCAATAACGGCGTCTATAAAGCCGGTTTCGCCACCAGCCAGGAGGCTTATGATGAAGCCGTCAACAAGGTCTTCGAATCTCTTGCCAGGCTGGAACAAATCCTTGGGCAACACCGTTACCTGACAGGCGATCGGCTAACCGAGGCGGACATCCGCCTGTGGACAACGCTTATCCGTTTCGATCCGGTCTATGTGACCCACTTTAAGTGCGATAAGCATCGCATCAGCGACTATCTCAACCTTTATGGGTTCCTGCGGGATATCTATCAGATGCCGGGCATTGCGGAAACGGTCAATTTTGACCACATCCGTACCCACTACTACCGCAGTCATAAAATCATCAATCCGACGGGAATTATCTCCATCGGCCCATGGCAGGATCTTAACGAACCCCACGGTCGGGACGTCCGTTTCGCTTAATATTTTCGGGTGCGGTCACTGCGCCCGAATATATTTCACGTATCCTTTTTTCCCCGTCTATTCTTACAGTGATCGCTGACAAAACAATGCATTGAGCGTATTCCGAGGTAGAGAATGGACTGGTATTTCAAAGTGCTGAGCAACTATGTCCTCTTTCGTGGCCGTGCGCATCGCCGTGAGTTCTGGACGTTTATGCTGGTCAACATCATTCTCGCAGGCGTGCTTGTCGTGGTGGATAACATATCGGGCTGGCGCGCGGGTAGCGTTGGCCTGTTAAGCCTGATCTACGCTTTGCTGGTTTTCCTGCCTTCCCTTGCCGTTCAGTCGCGTCGCTTGCACGATACCGATCGCACCGCCAAATGGCTGTGGTTGTGGTGTCTTCCGGTGCTGGGTTGGCTGATGCTGCTGGCCTTCTGGAGCCAGCACGGCACCCCTGAAGAAAACCGCTTCGGGCCGGAGCCAAAAGCGTTTCCTTAAGGGTGCAGCCGGGAGGATTACTTACCGGAGAAAAGTTTAGGAATCTCGCGCAGACACCAGGCTTTCGCTTCGCCCATACTGTCACGCCGCCAGGCCATGATAATGTCGACTTCGCTGGTATATTCCGGGCTGACAACGCGCAGACGCCCTTCTGCAATGTCCTGCTCAACCAGCGGATAAGGCATTGTCGCCACCCCCAATCCCGCCAGTAATGCCTGACGCTTGTCTTCGATCGTACTGACCGTCAGACGCGGCTGTTTGTCCAGTAATTGCACCGTCAGGACCGGACGCTCACGCGCGGTATCCGCGACCGCCACACCGCGATATTTCACTCGCGTCACCTCAGAGAGCGGTTCCGGTTCGTGGTGAATCGGATGATCCGGCGCCGCGACATAGACGTTGAGGACTTTATACAGCTTGCGAGAGTTGATTTCTGACGAAGAGCGGAAATGCATATCCGGCGCAATCACAATATCCGCGCGCCCCTGCTCCAGCCGTTCCCATGCGCCCGCAAGCACTTCGGTAATGATCGAGAGTTGTGTGTTGGCTTTCGCCGCCAGTTTATCAACAAGCGGGAACAGTTCGTGCGTTGGCACCAGTGCTTCGGTGACCAGCGTCAAATGTGTTTCCCAGCCGCGTGCCAGCGCTTCGGCATCGGTAGTGAGTTTGTCAGCCGCTTCGAGCAAAACACGCCCGCGCTCCAGCAACATGCGACCCACGTTGGTAAACTTTGTTCTATGGCCGGAGCGGTCAAACAGAACAACGTCCAGCTCTTCTTCCAGTTTCTGCATCGTGTAGCTGAGTGCAGAGGGGACTCGCCCCAGTTCATCTGCTGCAGCGGCAAAGCTGCCGCGACGGTCAATTGCGTCCATGACGCGTAACGCTTCCAGCGTAAGTGCCCTATCTTTCGCCATTTTTGTTCTCATTCAGGAAATTTGAACATACCGGGCAGAATATCTGGCTAACAATGCAGCGTCCATACCTTTACCATTGTTTTAGTGTAAAGAGAGGTCAAGAATTATGATTACTACCAGAACAGCCAAACAATGTGGACAAGCGGACTTCGGCTGGCTGCAGGCCCGCTACACCTTTTCCTTTGGACATTACTTTGACCCGAAGCTTTTGGGCTACGCCTCCCTGCGCGTACTGAACCAGGAAGTGCTGGCGCCCGGTGCCTCATTCCAGCCGCGTACCTACCCGAAAGTGGATATTCTGAACCTGATTCTGGAAGGTGAAGCCGAGTATCGCGACAGCGAAGGTAACCATATTCAGGCCAAAACGGGCGAAGCATTGCTCATTGCGACTCAGCCGGGCATTAGCTATAGCGAACATAACCTGAGTAAAGATAAGCCGCTGACGCGTATGCAGCTGTGGCTGGATGCCTGCCCGGAACGTGAAAATCCGACGGTGCAAAAAGTGATGATTGCCGATCAGGCTCACCAGTTGATTGCCTCCCCGGACGGCAGCCAGGACAGTCTGCAATTACGTCAGCAGGTGTGGTTACACCATATCGAGCTGGAAAAAGGTGAAGAACTTACGTTTCAACTGCATGGGCCACGCGCCTACCTGCAGTCGATTCACGGTACGGTACACGCAGTCACGCCGTGCGAATCGCGGGAAGCGCTCACTTGTGGTGACGGCGCTTTTATTCGTGATGAGGCTAACATAACGTTAGTCGCCGATACGCCGTTGCGCGCTTTACTGATAGATTTACCCGTGTAAGCGCGAGAGTTTTACGGAGTACGACGGTGAAGAAAAAGAGTGTTCACTACAGAACGTCAACGCACATGCCCACACAGCAAACTAGCCCGGCCGAATCGCCGCAATCTTTTGATTACGACGATATGCTGAGCGAACTGGAAGCAATCGTCGCCGATGCAGAGCAGCGGCTGGCGCAAGAAGACGAAGCAGCGTAACAGAAGCCCTGGTCTAAAAACCGGGGCTTTTTTTATGTGGCTTCCGCAATAATTAACCTGACGGCAACTCGCTATCGAGCAAATCGGTGCCGTAAGAATTATCGACGGTGCATAACCAGCCCAGCTCAGCACTGTGGCGAAAAACATAAGTCGCGCGACGGATTGTCTCGACAATGCCACTCTGAATAGGGTTGTAGCCCCGTTAAACGCAGTACCACCGGGGAATGTTCAGGCTTCCCCTCACCCCACTGGGCCGGGGGGAAGATCGTGCAGAAATTTGAAAACACAGAAAAGCAAAAACCCGCCGAAGCGGGTTTTTACCTGAAAAGATCGAAACTGACCGATAAGCCGGGTTCTGTCGTGGACAGTCATTCATCTAGGCCAGCAATCGCTCACTGGCTCAAGCAGCCTACCCGGGTTCAGTACGGGCCGTACCTTATGAACCCCTATTTGGCCTTGCTCCGGGTGGAGTTTACCGTGCCGCGAACTGTTACCAGCCGCGCGGTGCGCTCTTACCGCACCCTTTCACCCTTACCTGATCCCACTTGCGTGGGCCATCGGCGGTTTGCTCTCTGTTGCACTGGTCGTAGGCTCTCGCCCCCCAGGCGTTACCTGGCACCCTGCCCTATGGAGCCCGGACTTTCCTCCCCTCCGCCTGTCTCCCCCGAAGGAGGACAACGACGAAGCGGCGACTGTCTGGTCAGCTTCGGCGCGCAGTATAGAGGGTTTGCGCGCCGATGTCACCCCTCAGCAGACATGCCAACCTGTAAGGTGGCCGCAATGTTGCGGGATGCACGATAAATATTGTCAAACGCGCCACGGAACGCCTCTTCAAGCGTACCAATACTCGTCAGAACGCTGAATACTGCGTCAATACCATACTGATGCACAATGCCAACATCACGCGTCAGGCTCCCGGCAATACCGATAACCGGTTTGTGGTATTTTTTTGCCACGCTTGCCACGCCCACCGGCACTTTGCCGTGGATACTCTGGCTGTCGATACGGCCTTCGCCGGTGACCACCAGGGTACAATCATGAATATGCTCTTCCAGATTCAACGCCTGGGTTACGATTTCGATGCCGCTACGTAGCTCCGCGCCGAGGAATGCCATCAACGCGGCACCCATACCGCCCGCCGCACCGGCCCCTGGCACGTTTTTCACATCAATATGCAGCGATTTTTTAATCACATCGGCGTAGTGACCGAGGTTACGGTCCAGCTCAACAATCAGCTCCTCCGTCGCGCCTTTTTGTGGCCCAAAAATACGCGATGCGCCTTTTTCGCCGGTCAGCGGATTCGTCACATCACAGGCAACACGAATAGTGCAGCCTGCGAGACGCGGATCGAGCCCCGAAACATCAATAGCATTCAGGCTTATCAGGCTACCGCCGCCGTTACCGATGTCGGTACCATTGGCATCGCACAGCTTCGCGCCAAGCGCCTGCACCATACCCGCGCCGCCGTCATTCGTTGCGCTGCCGCCGATACCGATAATGATATTTTTTGCCCCATGAGCCAGCGCGTGCAAAATAAGTTCCCCGGTGCCGCGCGAAGTGGTGATCAGAGGGTTTCGTAATTCAGGGGGCACAAGTGCCAGCCCGCTGGCGGCGGCCATTTCTATAAAAGCAGTTTTACCGTCGCCGGACATTCCCCAACGCGCATCGACATTTTCACCTAAAGGGCCAGTAACGCGCGCCGTATGCACAGAACCTTTTGTTGCGGCAATCATGGCTTCAACCGTTCCCTCACCGCCATCTGCGACCGGAACTGAAACGTATTGAGCATCCGGGAAAATTTCCCGAAATCCTTTTTCTATCGCCTGCGCTACTTCGGTAGCAGAAAGGCTTTCTTTATAAGAGTCTGGGGCGATTACGATTTTCATAGTTGATTAGCCTGACATTGCCGCGCAAGGCATTCTTTCACCTCACAGGCCATTCACGTCACCGCGATGTCCGCCCTGCAAGGTGTTGATGCTTAAGAAATTCAGGGCGCGCTCCCGCGCCCTTCTTATTAGCGAGAGATTTCTACCTTCGCCAGTTTTTCGTAGTAGCACGCGAGCGCGCTGTGGTCGTCGCTACCATGACCATCGGCACGCAATGCCTGCATCATTTCCATGACTGCTGCTGTCAGCGGCAACTGCGCGCCTACGCCATGAGAGGTATCCAGCGCGTTGGACAGGTCTTTGATATGCAGGTCGATACGGAAGCCCGGTTTAAAGTTGCGGTTCAGCACCATCGGCGCTTTGGCTTCCAGCACAGTGCTGCCAGCCAGACCGCCACGGATTGCCTGGAACACCAGCTCCGGATTAACGCCCGCTTTCGTTGCCAGAGACAGCGCTTCAGACATTGCCGCAATGTTCAGCGCCACGATGACCTGGTTAGCCAGCTTGGTCACATTACCCGCGCCGATATCGCCGGTGTGAACAACGGAACCCGCCATGGCTTTCAGCAGATCGTAGTATTTGTCGAACAGCGCTTTATCACCGCCAACCATTACCGACAGGGTGCCGTCGATAGCTTTCGGTTCACCGCCACTTACCGGCGCGTCCAGCATATCGATGCCTTTTGCTTTCAGGCCTTCGCTGATTTCACGGCTGGCCAGCGGGGCGATGGAGCTCATATCGATCAGAACAGTACCCGGTTTAGCGCCTTCAATAATGCCGCCTTCGCCCAGTGCAACGTCTTTCACGTGCGGGGAGTTCGGCAGCATGGTGATGATCACATCACACTGTTCTGCAATGGCTTTAGCGCTGCTGGCGGCTTCTGCGCCTGCGGCGATCAGTTCAGCGACCACATCGCTATTGCGGTCGGAGACCACCAGTGAGTAACCTGCTTTAATGAGGTTTTTACTCATTGGTTTACCCATGATGCCCAGGCCAATGAAACCAACTTTCATCGTCATAATTGCGTCTCTCTCTTTATTCAGTGGTGGTTTGATTATTTTTTGAAGGAATCAGCCAGCTTCTGCGTACCCGCACGGAACACACCCAGGTCGCTGCCAACAGCAACGATGGTCGCTCCCCATTCCAGATAGCGGCGGGCATCCGCTTCAACAGGCGCCAGGATACCGCTCGGTTTGCCGTGTGCTTTTGCACGCGCAAAAATATGCTGGATGGTGCGCTGTACTTCCGGGTGCCCGGCATTGCCGATGTAACCCAGGGTTGCCGCGAGGTCGCTCGGGCCAACGAATACACCGTCAACCCCGTCGGTCTGGAGGATAGCGTCGAGGTTATCCACGCCCTCCTGACTTTCGATCTGCACAATGATCGTGATGTTTTTGTTCGACTGCGCGAAGTAATCCGGTACGGTACCGAACATATTGGCGCGGTGAGAAACAGACACGCCGCGGATACCTTCTGGCGGATAACGGGTTGCCGCCACGGCGTTGGCGGCTTCTGCTGCCGTTTCAACGAACGGGACGAGGAAATTGTAGAAACCGATATCCAGCAGACGTTTGATCACTACCGGATCGTTCGTCGGGATACGTACCACCGGTGCGCTGGCGCTGCCTTTGAGTGCCATCAACTGCGGTACAAAAGAGAGCACGTCATTCGGGGCGTGTTCACCGTCCAACAGCAGCCAGTCAAAACCTGCCAGGCCCAGAACCTCAGTGCTGATATGACTACCCAGCGCCGACCAACAACCGATCTGAACCTGATTTGCCGCCAGCGCAGCTTTAAATTTGTTCGGGAAGATATCGTTACTCATCTTTTGCACCTTAATTTTTTAAGCCGTTGCTTACTTTTTCAATTCCATACGTTTGATGTCGCCTACCACAAACAGGTAGCAAACCATCATCATCAGGGCCGAGCAGCCGACAAAAATCAGCGCCCCGTTGAACGAATGCAACTCTTTGACCATGTACCCAATCACCAGCGGGGTCACAATCGATGCCACATTACCGAACACGTTAAACACGCCGCCGCACAGACCGACAATTTCTTTCGGTGCGATATCGGAAATAACCGGCCAGCCCAACGCGCCAAAACCTTTGCCGAAGAACGCCAGCGCCATCAATGCGATAACCAGCACGGTGTTGTCGGTGTAGTTACACAGAATGATGCTGGAAGCCAACAACATCCCAACAACGATGGGGAATTTACGCGCCATGGTCAAAGTGCAACCACGTTTAATCAGGTAGTCAGAGAACAGACCGCCCAGCACACCGCCCCCAAAACCACACAGGGCCGGAATGGACGCGACAAACCCCACTTTCAAAATTGACATGCCCTTATCCTGTACCAGGTAAATCGGAAACCAGGTCAGGAAAAACCATGTGATCGTGTTCAGGAAGTACTGACCAAAGAACACGCCAAGCATCATACGGCTGGATAACAACTGCTTGATGTAATCCAGTTTTGGGCCGGATTGCTTATCACTGTCGGTTTTTTTGTGGTCCATATCGACCACCGCGCCGTTAGCGGAAATATAATCCAGCTCTTCGCGAGTCATACGCGGATGGTCGGTTGGGTTATGAATGTACTTAACCCAGGCCGCCGTCAGCACAAAGCCGATCACGCCCATCACGGTGAAGACATGTTCCCAGCCCCATGCGAAGGTCAACCACCCCAGCAGCGGAGAGAACAGCGCGAGCGAAAAATATTGCGCCGCGTTAAAAATCGCCGAAGCGGTACCGCGCTCTTTCGCCGGGAACCAGGCCGCCACAATACGGGCATTTGCCGGGAAAGACGGTGCCTCAGAGAAGCCCAGCATAAAGCGCATGATAAACATCGAGACCCCGGCCCATGCGAGCGGGAAGACGTCGACAAAGCCTTGCAAGAAGGTAAAGAGCGACCAAAAGAACAGGCTCCAGGTATACACCTTTTTCGAACCGTAGCGGTCAAGTAACCAGCCGCCGGGGATCTGCATCAGCAGATATGCCCAGCCAAACGCAGAAAAAATGTAACCCATTGATAGCGAGTCAAGATGCAACTCTTTTGCGACATCGGTCCCTGCAATGGAGAGCGTGGCGCGGTCCGCATAGTTAACTGCTGTAACAATAAATATAATAAGCAGAATTAAATAGCGAGTTGGTATTCCCCTTTTTATCTCAACTGAACTTTGCACAGACATATGGTTTTCCCTCGTGCCGCTTAATTTTAAAAATATAATTTTTTTGATATGTAATTTACCCAATATATAAAGATAAACTCACGAAACGTAATATCAGGTAATAGCATGTTTGTATTTTATTACCGCACAGTATAATCATCGTCAGGCAGTCACGCACTGGTGGTTTGCTCAATTTTAACGTACCCCATTAAGATTATTTTGAGCATATGCACACATGGCTGGGCGCTGATGCACAGATCTGGTAATTCTCATCCTTGCAGGCCGGGTAATCACGAAAATAAGTGATTTAGATCACATTTTAATATTGAGACTCCTGACATTCTTATTTCATCAAACGAGGTTTTAACTTCTGATAATTACAGAACGTCCCCTCTTTCTTTTTTTGAGTAATGCATCGTATCGTTAGCTGGAGATTACTTGATAATGGCCGACATTGAAATTAGACAGCAGTCGCCTACGGCGTTTTATATTAAAGTACACGACACCGATAATGTCGCTATCATCGTTAATGACAATGGATTAAAAGCGGGTACCCGTTTTCCGGATGGTCTCGAATTAATCGAACATATCCCGCAAGGCCATAAAGTTGCGCTGGTAGATATTCCTCATCACGGGGAAATCATCCGTTACGGTGAAGTTATCGGTTATGCGGTGCGTGATATTGCGCGCGGCAGCTGGATTGACGAATCCACCGTTGAATTACCGAAAGCACCGCCATTGAACACACTGCCGCTGGCGACGAAAGTACCAGAACCGCTGCCGCCGCTGGAAGGTTACACCTTTGAAGGCTATCGCAATGCCGATGGCAGCGTCGGTACCAAGAATCTTCTCGGCATCACGACCAGCGTGCATTGTGTGGCGGGGGTCGTCGACTATGTGGTGAAAATTATTGAACGCGACCTGCTGCCGAAATATCCGAATGTGGATGGCGTGGTCGGTCTGAACCACCTGTACGGCTGTGGCGTGGCGATTAACGCACCGGCAGCCGTGGTGCCTATCCGTACCATCCATAACATTTCGCTGAACCCGAACTTTGGCGGTGAAGTGATGGTGATCGGTCTGGGCTGTGAAAAACTGCAGCCTGAACGTCTGCTGCAGGGTACCGAAGATGTGAAAGCCATTCCGGTAGACAGTGCGAGTATCGTCCGTCTGCAGGACGAGCACCATGTTGGCTTCCGCTCAATGGTCGACGACATTCTGCAAGTAGCTGAACGTCACCTGGCAAAACTGAACGAACGTAAACGTGAAACCTGTCCGGCGTCTGAGCTGGTTGTTGGCACCCAGTGTGGTGGTAGCGATGCGTTCTCCGGTGTGACCGCGAACCCGGCGGTCGGCTATGCATCTGACCTGTTTGTACGCTGTGGCGCGACCGTCATGTTCTCCGAAGTGACCGAAGTGCGTGATGCTATCCATCTGCTGACACCGCGTGCAGAAACCGAAGAAGTGGGCAAACGCCTGCTTGAAGAGATGGCATGGTACGATAACTACCTGGACATGGGTAAAACTGACCGCAGCGCCAACCCGTCGCCAGGGAACAAAAAAGGCGGTCTGGCGAACGTGGTGGAAAAAGCCCTCGGCTCTATCGCTAAATCCGGTAAAAGCGCCATTGTTGAAGTGCTTTCTCCGGGCCAGCGTCCGACCAAACGTGGTCTGATTTACGCAGCCACCCCAGCCAGTGACTTCGTCTGCGGTACGCAACAGGTGGCGTCCGGTATCACCGTTCAGGTCTTCACCACCGGTCGCGGTACACCGTACGGTCTGATGGCGGTACCGGTTATCAAGATGGCAACCCGTACCGAGCTGGCAAACCGTTGGTTCGACCTGATGGATATCAACGCAGGGACTATCGCAACGGGCGACGAGACTATCGAGGAGGTGGGCTGGAAGCTATTCCACTTTATCCTTGATGTCGCCAGCGGCCGCAAAAAAACCTTTTCGGATCAATGGGGTCTGCACAACCAACTGGCTGTGTTCAACCCGGCTCCGGTGACGTGATTCATCATTATAAAAATCTCATCGTATTATTAGCATGGCTTCGGCCATGCTTTTTTTATTCCTGAATCAGTAATACCTCTATCCCTAATTTCCGTAACCCGCTCAGGCTTTCTGGTGGAATATTTTCATCAGTGATCACGATATCAATACGTTGGGTATCGATAATTTTATGCAAACTGGAGCGGTTAAATTTGCTTGAGTCAGTGACCACAACGATTCGTTCAGCCACTTCGCACATACGTCGGTTTAATCGCGCCTCATCTTCGTTATGGGTACTCACTCCCCGTTCAAGATCGATGGCATCGACGCCAAGAAAGAGCATGTCAAAATGGTAATTCTGCAAAGACTGTTCAGCGCGATCCCCATAGAAGGAGAGTGACTGGCGACGCAGATGCCCCCCCGTTAAGAGTAACTCCACGCCTTGCGCTTCAAGCAGCGCATTAGCCACGTTCATTCCGTTTGTCATCACAATAACGTCGGTATGCTGTCGCAGTAATCGCGCAATCTCAAAGGTAGTTGTGCCAGAGTCGAGGATGATGCGGTGTCCAGGCTTAATCAGTGCCACGGCAGACTGCGCAATGCTACGCTTGAGGGAAATGTTGAGCGTACTTTTGTCTTCCAGCGTCGGTTCCGCGATGGGTGGAGCATTGCCATCGCAGATCAGCGCTCCGCCATAGGCACGAACCGCAATGCCCTGTTTTTCTAAGAAAGCGAGATCATTACGGATAGTGACCGTAGAGACGCCAAACTGCTCTGAAAGGTCGTTAACCTGCACACTTCCCTGCTCACGCAATTGCTGAATAATTTGCTCACGTCTGCCGCTGGTGCCGCCCGTGCGCTTTCCCGCTAAAGAATCTGTACTCATCATCAGAAATTCCTGTGAAAACCTTTCGTTTCATTTCGATTCACTTATTAACTCTTTTCTCAAAATAGAATGCAAGGGCTGGATCTTACTGTTGCGATATCTTCCGTTTTATTTGTTTCGATTTATTTCTTTTGTGAGGCGGATCGTGCTTTACAGATCTTTCATTTTCCTTTAAACAAAAAACAAAACACAGTAAAAGAAACCAAATGAAAGGTAAAAGGTGTCACACATCATTATGGAGAAGAAAGTGAAAAATATTCTTGAGATTGTAAGGGCGCATAAGCAAGGCAGTATGGAAGGTATCTATTCGGTGTGCTCTGCACACCCCATGGTGCTGGAAGCCGCCTTACGTTATGCCCTTGCTCATCACCATCTTCTGCTGATTGAAGCGACCTCCAATCAGGTTGATCAATTTGGCGGCTATACGGGAATGACGCCGAAGGATTTTCGCCACTTCGTACTCCAGATGGCTTCCCGACTGAATTTTCCTCATGAGCAGCTCATTCTGGGTGGCGATCATCTTGGCCCTAATCGCTGGCAAGATCAGCCCGCCGCAGAAGCGATGGAGAATGCCTGCGAACTGATTACCCATTATGTTGCCGCGGGGTTTAAAAAAATCCACCTCGATTGCAGCATGCCTTGTGCCGGAGATCCTGTGCCATTGAGCGACGACATTGTCTCGTCACGAGCGGCAAGACTGGCGCAGGTGGCAGAAGAGACCTGCCAGAAGACTTTTGGGGTGCGTGATGTAATGTATGTGATTGGCACCGAAGTTCCTGTACCAGGCGGCGCGCACGAAACCCTCATGGAACTTGCTGTGACATCACCATATGCGGCACAACAGACATTGCATGCGCACATTGATGCTTTTGAAAAACAAGGGATCGGCGATATATGGCCGCGAGTTATCGCACTTGTCGTTCAGCCAGGCGTGGAGTTCGATCATACGCATGTCATTGACTATGTTCCCGAAAAAACGAAGGCGTTGAGCAATATGGTCGAGGGAATTGATTCGCTGGTTTTTGAAGCGCACTCGACGGATTACCAGACACCACAAGCATTACAGCAACTTGTGCGCGATCATTTCGCCATTTTGAAAGTAGGTCCGGCCTTAACCTTCGCCATGCGGGAAGCATTGTTCGCCCTTGCGGCAATTGAAGAGGAACTTCTACCCGCCCATAAGCGCTCCGGGCTGCGCAACGTAATGGAAAATGTCATGCTCGACAGACCTGACTTCTGGCAAAGCCATTACCAGGGAAACCATCAATCCCGTCACCTGGCGCGCAGCTTTAGCTATTCCGATCGAGTACGTTACTACTGGCCGGATAAAGAGGTCGACTGTGCAATGGAACACCTGTTAAAAAACCTGGCGGCCATACCGCTTCCATTACCACTGGTTAGCCAGTATTTACCTCTGCAATACAATCGATTGCGTGAAGGCGCCATTGTTGCAACGCCTCATGCGCTGGTTATCGACCATATTCAGGATATTCTGCGTCAGTATCACGCCGCCTGTCGGGGCATCGCAGAGTGACATTACCAACCCATCACACGCAATTATTATTAAAAAGGGAGAACACGTAATGCTGGGCATCGTATTAACCGGGCATGGAGGCTTTGCTACAGGCCTTGAAAAAGCAATGAAACAGATCCTCGGCGAGCAGGAACACATGGTCGCTGTCGATTTTCCAGAGGATTCAACCACGGCCTTATTAACCACGCAACTGGAAGCGGCGCTGGCGACGCTCCGTGAATGCGAAAGCATCATCTTTTTAACAGATTTATTAGGCGGTACGCCATTTCGCGTGGCTTCAACACTGGCCCTACAGCAGACGGGTTGGGAGGTCATTACTGGCACCAATTTGCAATTATTACTGGAAATGATGATGGAGCGTGATGATCTTGATAGCGAAACCTTTCGCCTGAGAGCGCTGGAGTGTGGTCATCGAGGCTTAACCAGCCTGGCAGACGAATTGTCGCGAAGCCCTGCCATCGTAGAGAGTGATGAGGGCATTTAGTGTATTAATGACGTATCCTGGCGGTCATCCATTCACAGGCCGCCTCATCCTGTTTTGCCTCCCGGCTGTCTGACGCATAATCTTTCGTTTCATTTCGAAAACTGACATGACAACGTGTAAGCCTGTTGCTTATCGTTACGTTACCTTTTTGTTTATTGTGTCACAATTTTCGATTTATTAATTTATCTCAGTTGATCTTTCGATTTCTTATCAGTAGATTTCAAGAAAAGGAAAATTCCTTAAAGAGAAACAAAACGAAAGAAGAAGAACACTCTCCTTTCGTTCACCCAGACTGACTAAGGATAAAGAAATGATCGACGCGAGGCCGTCCCCTATGACCGGGACCAAAACCTGGACAGAACAAGAAATTCGTCAGCAGCCCAGCAGTTGGCGCCGTTCGCTGGCGTTCATTAACGAACAAAGAGACAAGATTGATGTTTTTCTCGCTACGATCCTCGCGGAAAAGAACGTGAAAATTATCCTGACTGGCGCAGGAACATCGGCTTTTATCGGCGACATTATTTCGCCATGGCTCTCGCGCCAGACCGGGGAAAACATTGTCGCCATTCCCACCACCGATCTGGTGACGAATCCAATGGATTATTTACATCCTGAACAGACGACGCTACTGATCTCTTTTGCCCGGTCAGGCAACAGCCCAGAAAGCGTCGCGGCCGTAGCGCTTGTCGATCAGTACGTAAAAAAATGCTTTCACCTGGTGATTACCTGTAACGAAGAGGGCAGTCTGTACCAAAACGCCATCGCCAGTAAGAACGCCTATGCGCTCTTGATGCCCGCAGAAACGCATGATCGCGGTTTCGCGATGACCAGCAGTATCACGACAATGATGGTCAGTTGCCTGGCCGTCTTCGCCCCGAAGATTATCAATAGCACCACGTTTGGCGATGTTGCCGATCGCTGTCAGCAAATTATTGATGGTCAACCTGATTTTACTAAACCTGTATTTGGCGATCTCCCTGTGCGCCGCATCGTCTATCTTGGCAGCGGCGGGTTACAAAGCGTAGCGCGCGAATCCGCATTAAAAGTGCTGGAACTGACAGCCGGTAAACTGGTGGCCTTTTATGACTCGTCAACCGGTTTCCGCCACGGCCCGAAATCGCTTATCGACAACGAAACGCTGGTTGTTGTATTCGTCTCAAGCCACCCCTACACACGTCAATATGACATGGACTTGATTGCCGAATTGCGCCGTGACAAACAGGCAATGCGTGTCGTTGCCATTTCCGCGACGAATGAACCCGCGCCAGACGGCGACTTGCATATCACACTCCCGCCAGCCCGGAAGTTTATCGACATTGAGCAAGTCTTCTGTTTCCTGATGTATGCGCAAATGTTCGCACTTAGCGAATCCATCAAGGCGGGTATAACGCCGGACAGCCCATCGGTAAGCGGTACGGTTAACCGCGTTGTACAGGGCGTCTACATTCATCCATGGCAACCGGAGGAAGCATAAGATGGGTATTATTTCGACGAAATATTTGCTGCAGGATGCTCAGGCAAAAGGTTATGCGGTACCGGCCTTTAACATCCATAACGCGGAAACCATCCAGGCAATCCTGGAGGTCTGTCGGGAGATGTGTTCTCCGGTGATTTTGGCGGGCACGCCGGGCACCTTTAAACATATCTCTTTTGAAGAGATTTTCGCCTTATGTCAGGCCTATTCCACGAGCTATAACATGCCGCTGGCGCTACATCTTGATCATCATGAATCACTGGAAGATATCCGTCATAAAGTACATGCAGGTGTGCGAAGCGCCATGATTGACGGTAGTCATTTTCCATTTAATGAAAATGTGGCGCTGGTGCAATCGGTAGTCGATTTTTGCCATCGCCATGACTGCAGCGTGGAGGCAGAGCTGGGACGCCTGGGCGGTGTAGAAGATGATATGAATGTCGATGCGGAAAGCGCATTCCTTACCTCGCCACAGGAAGCTCGCCGCTTCGTTGAACTGACGGATGTTGATAGCCTGGCTGTCGCTATCGGCACCGCACATGGTCTGTATGCCAAAACGCCGAAAATAGATTTTCAGCGTCTGGAAGAAATACGTCAGGTGGTCGATGTTCCCCTGGTCTTACATGGTGCCAGCGATGTGCCTGATGAATATGTACGCCGAGCCATTTCATTAGGAGTTTGTAAAGTCAACGTGGCGACGGAATTAAAAATCGCTTTCGCCAGCGCCATCAAAAAATGGTTCCATGATAATCCTCAGGGTAACGATCCACGTTATTACATGCGTGTGGGAATGAATGCCATGAAAGATGTAGTCAGAAGCAAGATCACCGTTTGTGGCGCAGAGAACCGCATCGTACTTGATAAGGAAATCATATCGTAACGCGTATTTCTGTACCCTCAGAAATATAGCCGGACAACATAGAGTTATGATAATGAAATTATCATCTCAAAATAATGGCAGGCACCAATGAACACTCCAAATATTCTTTTAACACGCATTGATAATCGACTGGTACACGGACAAGTCGGTGTAACCTGGACATCAACAATTGGTGCAAACCTTGTTGTCGTTGTTGACGACGTGGTAGCTGGTGACGAAATCCAACAAAAATTAATGGGTATCACAGCTGAAACTTATGGTTTTGGCATTCGCTATTTCACTATTGAAAAAACAATTAACGTAATTGCTAAGGCTGCACCGCATCAGAAAATTTTTCTTATCTGCCGCACGCCGGATACCGTCAGAAAACTGCTTGAAGGCGGCGTACCATTAAAAGACGTTAACGTCGGAAACATGCATTTTTCGGAAGGAAAAAAACAGATCAGTAGCAAAGTCTATGTCGACGAAAAAGACATTAACGATCTCCGATTTATTCGCGACCAGGGGGTCAATGTTTTTATTCAGGACGTGCCCGGAGATAGCAAAGAGGCCATTCCGAATTGATGTGTCTCGTCTCTGACGATCCAATGATCCTTAAGGAGCTTAAAAAATGCATGAAATTACGCTTATCCAGGGAATATCGCTTGCCGCATTAGTGTTTTTCCTTGGTATCGATTTTTGGTTAGAAGCCCTTTTTTTATTTCGCCCAATAATCGTCTGTACGTTAACCGGGGCAATTCTCGGCGATATTCATATTGGCTTAATCACCGGCGGTTTAACAGAACTCGCCTTCGCCGGGTTAACGCCTGCAGGCGGGGTTCAGCCCCCCAATCCGATCATGGCTGGCGTCATGACCACCGTCATTGCCTGGTCAACTGGCGTGGACGCAAAAACGGCGATTGGACTTGGCCTGCCGTTTAGTCTGTTGATGCAGTATGTGATTTTGTTCTTCTATTCCGCCTTCTCCCTCTTTATGACCAGGGCGGACAAGTGTGCCAGAGAAGCGGACACGGGCGGTTTCGCCAGAATGAATCTGCTTACGACCCTGATCGTCGCCTGCGCCTACGCAATTATTGCTTTCCTGTGTACTTACCTGGCACAGGGTGCGATGCAGTCGCTGGTGAAATCCATGCCAGCCTGGCTGACGCATGGCTTCGAAGTCGCCGGGGGTATCCTGCCTGCCGTTGGTTTCGGGTTGTTGCTACGTGTGATGTTTAAGGCGCAATACATTCCTTATCTGATCGCTGGCTTCCTGTTCGTTTGCTACATCCAGGTTAACAATCTCCTGCCAGTGGCCGTACTGGGCGCGGGTTTCGCGGTGTATGAATTCTTCAATGCGAAAGCAAAAAACCAGAGTCAACCTCAGCCGCAAGTGAACAATAATGACAAAGAGGATTACAGCAATGGCATCTGAAATCAGTAAAAAGGATATTACCCGCTTAGGGTTTCGTTCTTCGGTTTTGCAGGCGAGTTTCAACTATGAAAGGATGCAGGCTGGCGGTTTTACCTGGGCCATGCTGCCGCTGCTAAAAAAAATTTATAAGGACGATAAAGCCGGCCTCAGCGCCGCCATGAAGGACCATCTGGAGTTTATCAACACCCACCCTAACCTTGTCGGTTTCTTGATGGGGTTGCTGATTTCTATGGAGGAAAAAGGCGAGGACCGCAACACGATAAAAGGGCTGAAAGTCGCACTTTTCGGGCCAATCGCAGGGATCGGCGATGCCATTTTCTGGTTTACCCTGCTGCCGATTATGGCCGGGATTTGCTCTTCGTTTGCAAGCCAGGGGAACCTGCTTGGGCCGATTCTCTTTTTCGCCGTCTATCTCGCCATTTTCTTCCTGCGCGTCGGCTGGACGCATGTCGGCTACTCCGTGGGTGTTAAAGCGATAGACAAGGTGCGGGAAAACTCGCAGATGATTGCGCGCTCCGCCACAATCCTGGGGATCACGGTGATTGGAGGGCTTATCGCCTCCTATGTCCATATCAACGTGGCGACCACATTCGCCATTGACGATACGCACAGCGTGGCGTTGCAAAAAGACTTCTTCGACAAAGTCTTCCCGAATATTCTGCCGATGGCCTATACCCTGCTGATGTATTACCTGCTGCGGGTGAAAAAAGCGCATCCGGTGGTATTGATTGGCGTCACCTTCGTGCTGTCTATTCTGGGTTCAGCATTGGGGGTGCTATAAATGGCCGACATGATTTTCAAAGGATATGAAAATTATCAGGAGCTTAGCGAGTATGCCAGTCAATACCTGTTTGAAGTGATTACGGCGAAGCCCACGGCAACCATCTGCCTGGCGACAGGGGAAACACCGAAACTGGCTTATTCACTCTTTGTCGAGAAGGTGTGCCGTCACAAACTGGATGTCAGCCGCGCCACCTTCGTTAAACTCGATGAATGGCTGGGGATACCGCTGGACGAACCGGGAACCTGCGAGACCTTTTTACGCCAGCATCTTCTGGAACCGTTAAAGATCGCCGACACACAGTACATCGCCTTTGAAACACACAGGGATCCAACAGAGGCATGCGAACAGGTAGAGAGAAAAATCACTGAGCGAGGCGGGCTGGATGTATGCCTGCTCGGACTAGGGAAAAACGGTCATCTGGGGCTGAATGAACCCGCTGATGAATTCGAACCGTTAACGCACATTGCACAACTTGATGAACGAACCCTTAGTCATCAGATGCTTAAAGAAGCTTCTCATCCCGTAAAACAAGGCGTTACTCTGGGATTAAAAGAAATTCTTTCGGCGAGGGAAATCCTTTTGCTGGTCGCAGGGTCAGGGAAAGCGAAACCATTTACGCAATTGATGACCAGAAAAATTACCACTCGGCTCCCGGCCTCGTTTTTATGGCTTCATCAGCACGTGACCTGTGCTTACAATGCCGGAGAATATTAACAGAACAAACAGGGCATCTCACGATGCCCTGTTTTTTGAACCATGCTAAATAATTGCAGCATCATGAACACAATGCGCTTTTGCGACATTACTCGCCCTGCTGCTCCAATGCATATTTATAGAGCGCGTTTTTCTTCACGCCGTGGATTTCCGCAGCCAGCGCAGCAGCTTTTTTCAGAGGGAGTTCAGCCTGCAACAGCGCCAGCGTTCGCAGGGCATCGGCGGGTAAGGCATCTTCCTGCGCCTTATGGCCTTCGACGATCAGCACCATTTCGCCTTTGCGGCGGTTTTCGTCCTCTTTCACCCATGCCAGCAATTCCCCTACCGGCGCGCCATAAATCGACTCCCAGGTTTTGGTCAGCTCGCGGGCCAGCACCACGTAACGTGCTTCACCCAGCACCGCAACGATATCCTCCAGGCTTTCCAGCAGGCGATGCGTTGACTCATAAAAAATCAGCGTACGCGGTTCTGTCTCCAGCGATTTTAAGGTATCGCGACGCCCTTTCGATTTGGCGGGCAGAAACCCCTCGTAACAAAAACGATCGGACGGTAACCCCGCCGCACTTAATGCTGCTATAGCGGCACACGGACCGGGCAGTGGAACCACCCGGATGCCCGCTTCGCGGCAGGTGCGGACAAGGTGGTAGCCAGGGTCGTTGATCAGCGGTGTGCCGGCATCGGAGACCAGCGCAATGTTTTGCCCTTCTTTTAGCTTCGCCACCAGCGTGTCGGCCTTTTGTTGCTCATTATGGTCGTGCAGGGCAAACAGACGGGCATTAATGGCAAAATGAGAAAGCAGCAGCCCGGTGTGGCGCGTGTCCTCGGCAGCGATAAGATCGACATCCTGCAATACGGTGAGCGCACGCTGGGTAATATCACCCAAATTGCCGATGGGCGTAGGGACAATGTAGAGCTGCCCCTGATAATTGTCCGCAGATTCGTGTTGTTTCATTGTTCTATCCGTATTGCCGATTTAATATTGAGCATTGCGTAAAAAATATCACTGGATACAGTATGCTACCGTCAACATTTCTACGTTCGAAAGCCATGCGCTGTCTGCCTGTCGTGCTGGCCGCTCTGCTGTTCGCAGGCTGCGGCACACACCCGGTCGATCAAAGCACCGGGCACCTGGAGGGTAAAGCTCAGGCTGATTCGGGTTTTTATCTGCATCAGATGCAGCAAAGCTCAGATGATAGCAAGACCAACTGGCAATTACTCGCCATTCGTGCACTGCTTAAAGAAGGCAGAACCCAGCAGGCCAGTGAATTGTTGGCCCAATTACCTCAAGAGTTGAATGACGAGCAGCGCGCTGAGCAAACCTTGCTGAGTGCTGAGCTCAAACTCACGCAACAAGACTACGCCGGTGCGCAGGCACTGCTGAGCAAGGTCGATCTGAAAGGGTTTAGTCAGAATCAGCAAGCCCGTTACTGGCAGGATGTGATCACCG
This sequence comes from Phytobacter ursingii, assembly GCA_901456055.1. Taxonomy (GTDB): domain Bacteria; phylum Pseudomonadota; class Gammaproteobacteria; order Enterobacterales; family Enterobacteriaceae; genus Phytobacter; species Phytobacter ursingii. Next base: position 611,722 of record CABDWT010000004.1, on the reverse strand, counting down.
CAAGCCAGAACAAACCGTCGCCGACACTGCTGCGTGCCCTTATCGCACAGCAACCGCTGCTGACTGCGGCACCGGACAAACAAAAGAATATTGATGCGACCTGGCAGGCGCTCTCTTCTCTGACGCCCGATCAGGTCAACGCTATTCAGGTGAGCCAGGACGAAACGGTGCTGCAAGGATGGCTGGATTTACAACGCGTGTGGTCCAATAACCGCAACGATCCGAACATGCTAAAAGCGGGTATTGCCGACTGGCAGAAACGCTTCCCGCAAAATCCTGGCGCGGTTCTGTTACCGAGCCAACTGGCGAACGTGCAGAACTTCCGCCCGGCGTCGGTCAATCAAATCGCGCTGTTGCTGCCGTTAAACGGCCAGGCCGCTGTCTTTAGCCGCGCGATCCAGCAGGGTTTTGAAGCAGCGAAAAACGGCACCACCACCGTTTCTGGTCCGGCAGTGCCTGTCCAGGTGGCACAGGCCGCGACGATGGCGACCACAGCAGATGTTGTCAGCCCCGCGCAGACCAATGTTAGCGATCTGACTACGCCGCAGTCAGCGCCTGCGACTAGCACATCACCAGTAACGGCACAGGCACAGGCACAGGCACAGGCACAGGCAGACCAGACGCAACAAACGCCGCCTGCGGTGCAACCCTCTCAGCCCCCCGCAGAACAAACCGATCCGGCCGCTCCGGCAGGGCAACCGGTGAATACCCCTGCTGTTGCCAGCACCCCGGCCAATCCGAGCGCGGTGCTGAAAGTGTATGACACCAGCTCACAGCCGCTTGACCAGGTTCTGAGCCAGGTTCAGAAAGATGGCGCGAGCATTGTTGTCGGACCGCTGCTGAAAAATCACGTCGAAGAGCTGATGCGTAGCCAGACGCCTCTGAACGTGCTGGCGTTGAACCAGCCAGAGAAAGTCGAAAATCGTCCTAATATCTGTTACTTCGCTCTGTCCCCGGAAGATGAAGCCCGCGATGCGGCACGCCATATTCACCAGCAAGGCCGTCATACGCCACTGCTTCTGCTGCCGCGTAGTTCACTTGGCGACCGCGTCGCCAATGCTTTCGCCCAGGAGTGGCAAAAACTGGGCGGCAGTATTGTGCTGCAGCAAAAATTCGGCTCGACGACAGAATTACGCATGGGCATTAACAGCGGTTCCGGTATTGCGATGACGGGGAGTCCTGTAACGGCAAGCCTGCCGCAGCAGCAGGGCGTGACCATCGGCGGGTTGAATATTCCGGCTCCGCCAACCGAAGCGCAGATCACCGGCGGCGGCAATATTGATGCGGTCTATATCGTCGCGACCCAGGATGAAATCGCCCTGATCAAGCCGATGATCGCTATGCGTACCGGCAGCCAGAGCGGTATCGTGCTATATGCCAGCTCCCGTAGCGCTCAGGGCGGTTCGGGCCCGGACTTCCGTCTGGAGATGGAAGGCTTGCAGTTCAGCGAAATCCCGATGCTTGCAGGCAGCAATCCGGCGCTGATGCAACAGGCTTTGATGCACACCAATAACGACTATTCACTGGCGCGTCTGTATGCGATGGGCGCGGATGCCTGGACGCTGGCAAACCACTTCTCGCAAATGCGTCAGGTGCCAGGATTTGAAATTAATGGTAACACGGGCGATTTGACCGCCACTCAGGAATGCGTGATTAACAGGAAGTTGTCATGGCTCAAATACCAGCAGGGGCAAATCGTCCCCGCCAGTTGACCCGTAAGCAGACCGGTGATGCCTGGGAGTTACAGGCGCGTCGCTGGCTTGAGCGCAAGGGAATGCGCTTTCTTGCCGCTAACGTGCGCGAGCGCGGCGGTGAGATAGACTTGATTATGCAGGACAAGTCGACAACGGTGTTTGTGGAAGTGCGCTATCGCAAATCGTCATTTTTCGGCGGTGCCGCAGCGAGTGTCACCGCCAGCAAGCAACGTAAATTACTGCATGCCGCTCGTGTGTGGCTGGCCCGGCACAATGGGAGTTTTGATACTGTGGATTGCCGGTTCGATGTGGTAGCCTTCACCGAAAATGAAGTTGAGTGGATACAAAACGCCTTTAACGACCACTCATAATGACTGAATGATAGGGATCACCCGTGCTCGATAGAATTAAAGTTTGCTTTACAGAAAGCATTCAAACTCAGATTGCGGCGGCAGAAGCGCTGCCAGACGCAATTTCACGCGCCGCCATGACCATGGTCCATTCCCTGCTTAATGGCAACAAAATCCTCTGTTGTGGCAATGGGACTTCCGCCGCCAATGCACAGCATTTTGCTGCCAGTATGATTAATCGTTTTGAAACGGAACGTCCAAGTTTACCTGCCATTGCACTTAATACCGATAATGTGGTCTTAACAGCCATCGCAAACGATCGTCTGCATGACGAAATTTATGCCAAGCAGGTCCGAGCTCTTGGTCATGCAGGCGATATATTGCTGGCGATTTCCACCCGTGGGAACAGCCGCGATATTGTCAAAGCCGTTGAAGCCGCAGTAACGCGCGATATGAGTATCGTAGCGCTTACCGGGTATGACGGTGGCGAACTGGCCGGTTTGTTGGGACCGCAGGATGTCGAAATACGTATTCCTTCCCACCGCAGCGCGCGCATACAGGAGATGCATATGCTGACGGTAAATTGTTTGTGCGACCTGATAGATAACACGCTTTTCCCTCACCAGGATGATTAAGGAGTACATATGAAGGCATTTACGCCCCTCGCAGTCCTTATTTCCGCACTGCTGCTACAAGGCTGTGTAGGCGCAGTGGTGGTCGGTTCAGCTGCTGTCGGCACCAAGGCGGCAACCGATCCACGTACGGTCGGCACTCAGGTGGATGACGGTACTCTTGAGTTACGCGTCAATAGCGCGCTGTCCAAAGATGAACAAATTAAAAAGCAGGCTCGCATAAACGTCACCGCCTATCAGGGGAAAGTCCTGCTGGTGGGTCAGGCCCCCACCACAGAGCTGGCGTCACGTGCTAAGCAAATCGCTATGGGTGTCGACGGTGCAACGGAGGTCTATAACGAAATCCGCCAGGGTCAGCCCATTGGTATGGGAACGGCCGCCAGTGACACCTGGATCACCTCCAAAGTACGTACACAGTTGCTGAGTAGCGACCAGGTGAAATCGTCCAATGTGAAAGTCACCACTGAGAATGGCGAAGTATTCTTGCTGGGTCTGGTGACCGACCGTGAAGGTAGAGCCGCTGCGGATATCGCCAGTCGCGTCAGCGGTGTGAAACATGTCACCACCGCGTTTACGATGATTAAATAGCGTTGATTCTTCTCCCCGGCAGATACACGCCGGGGAGAATCAGTTAACGTTGAGCCGCAGTTAAAACAGCGCCAGTGTTCCGGTAATAACGCCACCGAATGCCACCAGTCCCCCCGTTAGCCACAACGCTTTTGCCGGAAAGGATTTGCGCAGCATAATCAGCGACGGCAGACTGACCGCAGGAAGCGTCATCAGTAGCGCCATTGCCGGAGCTGCCCCCATTCCCGCCAGCATCATTGTTTGCACAATCGGAATCTCCGCCGCCGTCGGGATCACGAACAGGCAACCCGCTATCGCCATCGCTATCACCCACATCAGCGAATTATCAATCGCACCATCGGCATGCGGAAACAGCCAGACGCGCGCCGCGCCAAGTACCAGAACGGCCAGAATATAAACCGGAATGGTGCTCCAGAATAGCGCCCACAGCGCCTTTCCCCAGCGGGCAAAAAAGTGCCCTTCCGGCTCCGGCAAGGAAAGATCGACCGGCGCAGTCTGCTGAACATCATCTTTGACCAGATACTGCACCAGCGTCGCCACCCCAATCACGATCACTAACCCGGCAATAAGCCGCATCGCGACAAAATGCCAGCCCAGCACAAACCCCATAAAAACCAGGGTTGCCGGGTTAAGCAACGGGTTGCCCATCCAGAATGCCAGCGCGCCACCCATCGATACCTGCTGACGACGCATTCCCGCCGCCACGGGCGCTGCACAACAGGAACACATCATGCCCGGCAGGGAAAACAACGTACCGAACAGCGTCCCGCTCAATCGCTTTTGCCCAAGGGTGCGAATCAGCCAGTTTCGCGGAATAAGCACCTGAATTAACGAACCCAGCAACACCCCCAGCACCGCCGCTTTCCAGACGGCAAGAAAGTAGACCATGGCATAGTCGAGAGCCGCCTGGAATGGGCTGGTATCGGCCTGAGCGAGAATAGATTTACCAATGCTGTGGGTTTCTGCGGCAGTGAAGGCCTTGCCATAATAAGGCTGCCATTTCACATACCAGAGCCCCACGATCACGACGAGAAAAAAGAGAGCGGGTTTCCACCATTGCACAGGTGACGCCGCCCGAGATGAAGACTGACCAGTCATACATTTCTCCGGGGGAAAAGCGGATTTAGTTATCCGGCGAATAGTACTCCTGCGCTATTTATTTGAAAATGATTAATCACCTGCCATGGCGCGCAACCGGGCAGAGGAGAGAATCTCCACGCGCTCCGGGGAAGGGGAAAAGGCCGCTTTCAGCATCGCACTGGCAACATCCTGCGCATCAATGGATTTCCAGTTCCCCGGCATGATGCGAAACAACGGTGCCAACAGTGATTCGTTAATACGACGTTTTTCGCGCTCTCCCACCAGCATCGACGGACGCACAAGGGTCAAACGCTCCCATTCTTGCTTCATCAGCGCATTTTCCATCTCACCTTTCACCCGATTATAGAAAAAAGGCGAACGTGCATTTGCACCCAGCGAACTGACCACCAACAGATGCCGCGCCCCGAGACGTAACCCTGTTAACGCCGTATCGACCACCAGGGTGAAATCGGCATGTATAAAGGCCTCTTTGCTACCCGCTTCACGTCGTGTCGTTCCCAGGCAGCAAAAAACGGTATCAATGGGCTCCGTGACCATCGAGAGCGCATCACTTAACTGCGGGTCATAAGGATTGAACACGCCAGAGACCGGTGCTAATGGCCGACGCGTAGGGGCGGTAATGGCATTAACGCGGGCGTCATTCACCAGCATCCGTAATAAGATCCCGCCAACCAATCCGGTCGCGCCCGTTATCAATACCCGACTCATACCCTCTCCTTTTGCAGAATAGTCTGTCTTGCAATGTCATCGCCCTGAACCAGGCTTAGTAATCCTGATAGTCATTATTGTTGAAAATGACCAGCCTGAGCTGAATAACGGAGGATACATGAGCAAGAAAATTGCAGTCTTGATCACCGACGAGTTTGAAGATTCAGAATTTACGTCTCCGGCAGAGGAGTTTCGTAAAGCAGGCCACGAAGTGGTCACCATAGAGAAGCAGGCGGGCAAGACAGTGAAAGGTAAGCAAGGTGATGCCAGCGTCACCATTGACAAAGCGATTGATGATGTCCAACCCGCCGATTTTGATGCCCTGCTTCTGCCTGGCGGACATTCGCCAGATTCTCTGCGCGGCGACAATCGTTTCGTCACTTTTACCCGCGATTTTATCAACAGTGGGAAACCTGTCTTTGCCATCTGCCACGGGCCGCAACTGTTAATCAGCGCCGACGCCCTGCGCGGCAGAAAATTAACGGCGGTGAAACCGATCGTGGTAGATGTAAAAAACGCGGGGGGCGAATTCTACGACCAGGAAGTGGTGGTTGATAATAACCAACTTGTCACCAGCCGTACTCCGGATGATCTCCCCGCGTTTAACCGCGAAGCGTTACGGCTGCTGGGTGCCTGAGTCACGAATCCAGTGAAGCTTTTTACCAAAGCCCAGTGTGTTATCGGTGAATTTCAGCTCGGTGAGGCGAATTTCCCACATCGGCGCCGATAATACGCGGGCAACGGGAAAGCGTCGGTTGTACTGCGCACGCGGGCCGGCGCTTTCCGTCTCCTCAAGACGACGTATCTCCCCGGTAAACTGCACGCCGCGAATAAGCGCGACCGTCTTCGGTTGCCCATTCACAGTTCCGGCGATGTTCGTCTGGAGGCCAGTCATTTGCGAATGTCGCGTATGATCCTCACTCAGAAGATAAAATGCGACCTTCTGCGGATCGTAGATATAAAAGGCATTGGCACACCACAATTCCCCCCTGTTGGCCACACACCAGGTCACAACATGCTGCTTCGCCAGCCAGCGACTAATGGCCGCAAGAGTTTCCATTTCTCTTCATCCTCGTGTTATTTTTCTTTCACATTAGCACAATGAATGACGTTATGACGCTCTGGTCTCTTTATCTCATCCGCACCGCGGACAACCGTCTCTATACCGGTATTACCACCGATGTGGCGCGTCGCTTTATGCAGCATCAGAGCGGCAAAGGGGCAAAAGCACTGCGGGGAAAAGGTGAACTTATACTGGCATTTTCCGCGCCAGTAGGAGAGCGCTCGCTGGCGCTTCGTGTGGAATATCGCATTAAACAACTGACAAAACGTCAGAAGGAGCGCCTCGTCGCCGGAGATGGCATCTTTGAAGCGCTGCTAGAAAGCCTGGTACCGCAGCCAATTAAAAGCGATTAAAATGCTCGTGGTATTCCACCAGCCCTTTGACGTGACTTAACGCATCGTCCGCCAGCGGGTGGAGCTGGAAAGCGCTTTCGGTATCTGGCCAACGACAATGCAAACCAAACTTCGCCGCAGGCTCAAAACCTAAATGACCGAAGAAATCTGGGTTACCCAGCGTCACCACGGCGGCATAGCCAAACTCATTCAGTGAATCCAGCCCTTCATATACCAACTGGCGCGCAAGGCCCTGGCTGCGATACGCCTCATCGACGGCCAACGGCGCAAGGCCGACCCACTGTAAATCCTCGCCCTGCACGGCAACCGGGCTGAATGCGACATAACCGATGACCTGCCCTTCATCATCCGTTGCGACAAGTCCAAGCGTAATTAAGCCGTCTTCGCGCAGATCGTGCACCAGAGTTGCTTCGCGCTCATCCGCAAAAGTGCGGCGCAACAGCGCGTCGATTCCCGGTGCATCAATCCCAATTTCTACTCGAATCAGCATGGTTCACCTACAGAAGGTTGTGGCGTTGAGGTCGGCGTTTGCAGGCCGGCTTCAACAAAATCCGCCAGTTGCAGCAGCATGACGCGAAGTGCTTTTGGCATCTGCTCCAGCTCAATGGCGTCCATCAGGTTTTTCACATACAACCCCAGTTCCGTGTCGCCTTCAATGACCAGTCGGCGTTGAAAGAACAGCGTATCCGGATCCTGTTTACGTGCAGCAATCATCAGCAGATCGCTGGCATCCGCGCTGAAACTGACATCAGCTACGGCAGACTCTCGCACGATTAATCGTGAATTTTCAACCGAGGTATACCACGTCAGGCCAATATCGCGTACCTGAATACTTAACCAGCGGCCTTCAAGAAACTCCAGCTCCCCGTCCGCCAGCGCCTGCTGGAACTGCCAACATAAGACTTGCTCAAGAACCTGCCGTTTAATGGCGAAAGGCGTCAGCTTAACCGGCACGCTCAACAAAGACGGGCCTGAGTGCACAAGACGTGAGCGCAGTTTTTCCAACACGAGCGTTACTCCCTGAAATGAAAATTCCTTCTATTTTGCCATATCAGATAAACGACATGGCGGCGTAAATCAACAATTACGTAAGAAGAATGCCTCGATTATTGATGTCACCAATACACAATTAACTGCCTCAAATCAAAAATTGTCGCTACCAGGTTAACTAAAATCCCAGTTCGTTAACAATTTAGCGCCCCCCGTGGGCTGCCAGGGCCAATACAGCCCCTGATTTCAGGATAAATTATGGAGTTGCTCTGCCCTGCCGGAAATCTTCCGGCACTCAAAGCTGCCATCGAAAACGGTGCCGATGCCGTCTATATCGGCCTGAAAGATGATACTAACGCCCGCCACTTTGCCGGTCTCAATTTTACAGAAAAGAAACTGCAGGAAGCGGTCAATTTTGTGCATCAGCACCGACGTAAATTGCATATCGCAATTAATACCTTCGCGCACCCGGATGGCTATCAACGCTGGGAGCGCGCGGTGGATATGGCGGCGCAAATCGGTGCGGATGCGTTGATTCTCGCCGACCTTGCGATGCTGGAATATGCTGCCGCTCGTTATCCCCATATCGAACGCCACGTTTCCGTGCAGGCATCGGCGACCAATGAAGAGGCCATCCGCTTCTATCATCGCCATTTTGACGTTGCCCGCGTTGTTCTGCCCCGTGTCTTGTCTATTCATCAGGTTAAACAATTAGCCCGCACCACCCCTGTGCCGCTGGAAGTCTTTGCCTTTGGTAGCCTGTGCATTATGGCTGAAGGTCGCTGCTATCTCTCCTCTTACCTGACGGGTGAGTCGCCGAATACCGTGGGCGCCTGCTCTCCGGCACGCTTTGTGCGCTGGCAGCAAACCCCCCAGGGGCTGGAATCACGCCTCAATGAAGTGTTGATTGACCGCTACCAGGATGGTGAAAACGCAGGCTATCCGACGCTGTGCAAAGGCCGCTATATGGTCGATGGTGAGCGCTACCACGCGCTGGAAGAGCCCACCAGCCTGAATACGCTGGAATTATTGCCTGAACTGCTGGCCGCCAATATTGCCTCGGTAAAAATCGAGGGGCGTCAACGCAGTCCGGCCTATGTGAGCCAGGTGGCCAAAGTCTGGCGACAGGCCATCGACCGCTGCATTGCCGATCCGCAGAACTTCGTACCGCAATCCGCCTGGATGAACACACTGGGCGCAATGTCAGAAGGCACGCAGACTACACTTGGCGCTTACCATCGCAAATGGCAGTAGGAAATACGATGAAATATTCACTTGGACCGGTGCTCTGGTACTGGTCAAAAGAGACGTTAGAGGCGTTTTACCAGCAAGCCGCAACCAGCAGCGCGGACGTGATTTACCTTGGCGAAGCGGTGTGCAGCAAGCGTCGCGCCACCAAAGCAGGCGACTGGCTGGATATGGCGAAGCAACTGGCCGACAGCGGCAAACAGGTCGTGCTCTCGACTCTCGCGCTGGTGCAGGCCTCGTCTGAGCTTAACGAACTCAAACGCTATGTCGATAACGGCGATTTCCTGCTGGAGGCCAGCGATCTCGGCGTGGTGAACCTGTGCGCCGAGCGCAAACTGCCCTTCGTCGCGGGACACGCGCTGAACTGCTACAACGCCGTTACGCTGCGACTTCTGCTTAAACAAGGCATGATGCGCTGGTGTATGCCGGTAGAACTCTCCCGCGACTGGCTCATCAACTTGCTCGATCAGTGTGAAACGCTGGGTATCCGCGATCGGTTTGAAGTGGAAGTGCTGAGTTACGGACACCTGCCATTGGCGTATTCTGCGCGCTGCTTTACCGCACGCTCGGAAGACAGACCAAAAGATGAGTGCGAAACCTGCTGTATTAAGTATCCCAATGGACGCCGCATGCTGTCGCAGGAAAACCAGCAGGTGTTTGTGCTTAATGGCATCCAGACCATGAGTGGTTACGTTTACAACCTGGGCAATGAGCTCAAGTCGATGGCGGGTATCGTGGATATGGTACGTTTGTCACCCATGGGCGAGGATACGTTCGCCATGCTCGACGCCTTCCGCGCTAATGAACATGGACAAGCGCCATTGCCGCTGATCGCAAACAGCGACTGTAATGGCTACTGGCGTCGCCTGCCGGGCCTGGAGCTCCAGGCCTGAGAAACCGCTCACTTTGTTAACAACGGTAATCAGATTTTAATGCACTATTAAAGATGCAGCTTTTCTGGCCGACGCATCCTGGATGCGCCAGGCTGGAAGAAGACCTTCAATCTGATGACTATGCTGTAGCAAAGTGAGCCGTTATGACTGACAAAACGATTGCCTTCTCGGTGCTGGACCTGGCACCGATCCCACAGGGCGCTTCTGCCAAAGATGCCTTCGCCCATTCCCTTGATCTCGCCAGGCTTGCTGAAAAGCGCGGATATCACCGCTTCTGGCTGGCTGAGCACCATAATATGGTGGGTATCGCCAGTGCGGCGACGTCTGTCCTGATTGGTTATCTGGCGGCAAATACCACCTCTCTGCATCTGGGATCAGGCGGTGTCATGCTGCCAAACCATGCTCCGCTGGTGATTGCCGAACAGTTCGGAACACTCAATACGCTCTATCCGGGTCGTATCGATCTGGGGCTTGGACGCGCGCCAGGTAGCGATCAACCGACGATGCGGGCACTGCGTCGCCATATGAGCGGCGATGTGGATAATTTCCCGCGCGATGTTGCCGAACTGGTGGACTGGTTTGATGCCAATGACCCGAATCCGCACGTTCGCCCGGTTCCGGGTTATGGCGAGAAAATTCCGGTGTGGCTGCTCGGTTCGAGCCTTTATAGCGCCCAACTGGCGGCACAGCTCGGCCTGCCGTTTGCGTTTGCCTCGCACTTTGCACCGGACATGTTGTTCCAGGCGTTGCATCTGTATCGCACCCAGTTCAAGCCTTCCGCGCGACTGGAAAAACCGTATGCCATGGTGTGTATCAATATCGTTGTGGCGGACAGTAACCGCGATGCAGAATTCCTGTTTACCTCCATGCAGCAGGCTTTCGTGAAATTGCGCCGTGGAGAAACCGGCCAGTTGCCACCACCGATCCAAAATATGGATCAATTCTGGTCGCCATCCGAGCAATACGGCGTACAGCAGGCGCTGGGGATGTCTCTGGTGGGCGATAAGGCGAAAGTGCGTCACGGGCTGGAGTCTGTACTGCGCGAAACGCAGGCCGATGAGATTATGGTTAACGGGCAAATCTTTGATCACCAGGCGCGTTTGTATTCGTTTGATTTAGCGATGCAGGTGAAAGAGGAGTTGGTGGGGTAGTTTTTTGCCGGATGGCGGCTTCGCCTTATCCGGCCTACGCGATCCCTGTAGGCCCGGTAAGCGTAGCACGCCACCGGGCTTTATGTTTATTGATACACAGGCAGCAGGTTGAAGCTCGACAGGACATGTACCAGCGCGTTGCCCACGCCAAACATCAGGATCAGCGCAATCATTGGCTTGCCGCCCCAGACGCGAAAACGTGGGCTGCCAAAACGTTTACGCGATGCGCGGGCCAGTAAAGCCGGCACAATGGCCGCCCAGATGGTCGCCGCCAGCCCCGCATAGCCAATCGCATAGAGAAAGCCATTCGGCCACAACAAACCACCGACAATCGGTGGCAGAAACGTCAGCAGCGCGGTTTTAAAACGCCCCAGCGCCGAATCATCAAAACCGAACAGATCGGCAAGATAATCAAACAGGCCCAGCGTTACGCCGAGGAAAGAACTCGCCACCGCAAAGTTGGAGAAGACCACCAGCAACAGATCCAGGCTACGGCTGTTCAGTACGCCGCTTAATGCCTGCACCAACACATCAATGTTGCCACCCTTCCGGGCAATATCGATAAACGCCGGGCGCGGAATATTCCCCATCGTGCCCAACAGCCACACCATATACAGGACCAGCGCCAGCAGCGTGCCGTACACCAGGCAACGCGCAATAGTGCGCGGATCTTTACCGTAGAACTTCATCAGGCTTGGCACGTTGCCATGGTAGCCAAAAGACGCCAGACAAAACGGCAGGGTCATCAGCAAATACGGGGTATAAGATGCGTTGCTTTCCGCCACGTTGAATAAGGTCGCAGGCTGAACATGCCCCAGCAAACTGCCGAAGGTCAGGAAGAAGGTGATGACTTTCGCCCCCAGCACAATCGCCGTCATCCGGCTCACTGCACGGGTTGATAGCCAGACGATAAACGCGACCAGCAGCGCAAACCCAAGGCCTGCGACACGAGGCGGGACATTTAACGACAGCTCCGCAAAGGTGTGGTGCAGAATGGAACCACTCGCCGAAATATAGGCGTAGGTCAGAATATAGAGCACAAACGCGATGGACAGCCCGTTGATCACATTCCAGCCGTTGCCCAGCAAATCTTTGGTAATGGTGTCGAAGCTGGCACCAATGCGGTAATTGAGGTTCGCTTCCAGAATCATGAGCCCGGAATGCAGCATACAGAACCAGGTAAACACCAGCGCCGCTATCGACCAACAGAACCACGCGCCTGACATGACCACTGGCAGTGAAAACATCCCCGCGCCAATAACCGTACCGCCAATAATCACCACACCAGCAAGCAATGAAGGAGTCGCTTGTGTGGTTGTCAGTGTTGCCATGTTTCTTCTCCAGTAAGGTAAAATGCCGCTGCATTGTACCAGTACAAGAGTACATAACAGATAAAAGAAACCCCGATGTTTTGCACCGGGGTTGTATCAATTACTTTACGAAGTGTAAAGCTGACTTACTGTGCGATTATGCGTCACCGAAACGACGACGGCTGGTGCCTTCTTCGCGATCACGACGCGGCGCGCGACGTTCACCACTGAAGCTACGGCCTTCACCACGACCGCCTTCACGACGCTCACCACCGAAGCTGCGACCACCTTCACGACGTTCGCCACCACCGAAGCTGCGGCCACCTTCACGACGCTCACCGTTACCACGGCGCTCACCACCACGCTCAGGACGCGGCTGTGCATCACCCAGCAGTTGCATGTTCATCGGCTTGTTCAGGATGCGGGTGCGAGTAAAGTGCTGCAGTACTTCGCCCGGCATGCCTTTCGGCAGCTCAATGGTAGAGTGGGTACCGAACAGCTTGATGTTACCGATATAACGGCTGCTGATGTCGCCTTCGTTAGCAATCGCGCCAACGATATGACGAACTTCAACACCATCATCACGGCCAACTTCAATACGGTACAGCTCCATTTCGCCCGCATCACGACGTTCACGACGCGGACGATCTTCACCGTTACGATCGCCACGCGGAGCACGATCGTTGCGGTCGCCACGGCGCTCGAAGCGCTCATCACGGTCGCGGAATTCACGACGCGGACGGCGTTCAATAACCGGATCCGGTGGCAGAATCAGCGGACGCTCGCCCTGTGCCATTTTCAGCAGTGCTGCGGCCAGAGTTTCGATATCCAGCTCTTCTTCCGGCTGCATTTTAGCCAGCAGAGCACGGTACTGATCCAGATCGCTGCTTTCCAGCTGCTGCTGTACTTTCGCGGCGAATTTTTCCAGACGGCGTTTGCCCAGCAACTCAGCATTCGGCAGTTCAACTTCCGGAATGGTCAGCTTCATGGTGCGTTCGATGTTACGCAGCAGACGACGTTCGCGGTTCTCAACGAACAGCAGCGCACGACCAGCACGACCAGCACGACCGGTACGGCCGATACGGTGAACGTAAGACTCGGAATCCATCGGGATGTCATAGTTCACAACCAGGCTGATACGCTCAACGTCCAGACCACGTGCTGCCACGTCGGTTGCAATCAAGATATCCAGACGACCGTCTTTCAGACGCTCCAGAGTCTGCTCACGCAGCGCCTGATTCATGTCGCCGTTCAGCGCGGCGCTGTTATAACCGCTACGCTCCAGCGCTTCCGCCACTTCCAGGGTCGCATTTTTGGTACGAACGAAGATGATCGCCGCATCAAAATCTTCTGCTTCCAGGAAACGTACCAGCGCTTCGTTTTTACGCATGCCGTACACAGTCCAGTAGCTCTGGCTGATATCCGGGCGCGTGGTCACGCTGGACTGAATGCGCACTTCCTGCGGCTCTTTCATAAAGCGGCGGGTGATGCGGCGAATCGCTTCCGGCATGGTTGCAGAGAACAGCGCGGTCTGATGACCGTCCGGGATCTCTGCCATGATGGTTTCAACGTCTTCGATGAAGCCCATACGCAGCATTTCATCGGCTTCGTCCAGCACCAGACCGCTCAGTTTAGAGAGGTCCAGCGTACCGCGTTTCAGGTGGTCAAGCAGACGACCCGGGGTACCGACAACAATCTGCGGCCCCTGGCGCAGTGCGCGTAACTGCACGTCATAACGCTGGCCGCCATAAAGGGCAACCACGTTCACGCCGCGCATATGTTTAGAGAAATCTGTCATGGCTTCGGCAACCTGAACCGCCAGTTCGCGGGTCGGCGCCAGCACCAGGATTTGCGGTGCTTTCAGCTCAGGATCAAGATTGTTCAGCAGCGGTAATGAAAACGCTGCGGTTTTGCCGCTACCCGTCTGGGCCATACCCAGAACGTCGCGACCGCCCAGCAGATGCGGAATGCACTCTGCCTGAATTGGAGATGGTTTTTCGTAACCCAGATCGTTAAGGGCTTCAAGGATAGGAGCCTTCAGGCCCAGATCTGCAAAAGTGGTTTCGAATTCAGCCATGTAGTACGTGTGCCTCGATATTAATGGCGGCCAGTCTACATAACTCATCGTGAAAATTTTCGGTAATTTTCATTAAAAGTGTGAACCGGCTCAAAGTAGGTGTATTAACGAACAACAACGCCCTCACCCGCGAAGGTGATGGCAATCAAGATAATGATTACGGGCTGATGTGTACGTCAGCTATTGCTGGTCCGATTCTGCCAGGTCATCTTGCTCCTGGCCCAAGAGCGCTAATTCCAACAATGCATAACGGTGCTCAACAAAATTGTGAACGTTGTTAGCCACCGCTAATTTGAACAGAGCCGCAGCGCTGTCCTTTTCCCCCAGACTTAGGTAGTACTTACCTAAATAGAAGTTGGTTTCACTGAGATGCTCAGCGAGCGAGGTGTTATCCGTTGCGTCTGCCTTCAGGCGGTTCATTAGCTCTTGTTCGCTAATATCGCCAAGGTAGAACTCGACAATGTTCCATCCCCATTGCTCTTTGCCCGATTTTTCGAAGCGTTGTTTCAGCGCTTCTTTAGCCTGCTTCTCATCAAGCTTCCGCTCAACGATGTAAAGCCACAGACTCCGGAAAGGGTCATTGGGATCGTCTTGATAAAACGCCAGCAGATCATCTTGCGCTAACTTATTGCGACCGCCGTAATATAATGCGATACCGCGATTCAAGTGCGCGTAGTTGTAAGTTGGATCAAGCTCAAGTACAGAATCAAACGCTTCATAGGCAGCATCAAAATTGCCTGCCTGCGTTAAATAAATGCCTAAGTAATTGAATACTTCAGGCATATCCGGTCGGATAGCCAGCGCTTGTGAAAAATCATTTCGCGCCAGTGCCCTCAGACCGAGACTATCATACAATACTCCGCGCTCATATAAAAGCTGTGCGCGTTCATCATCGGATAAAGCCCGACTGGCAAGAATTTGTTCCATGCGCGCCAGAATCACTTCTTGCTGCAAAGTCGGTTGCAATGGCACCGCGAGGACTTCGCTCTTACGCCAGGCAGAGTTGCTGCATCCTGCCAGCGTTAAAGCTGTCGCAACGAAACACCAGCGCAAAAAAGGCTTCATTTCCCACTCCCGAAGACAACAATTGGATGAACGTCCTGTCCCCCGGCTGCAAACACGGCGTCCTGCCAGTTAAATAGCCCTCCGCTTACGCGGAGGGCAAACACCATTTTACTCGCCCTGCTCTGCTTGCGGCGCTTCCGGCGCGGCTTCAGGCTGAGTTTGTTCAGTGGCTTCTTTAATGCTCAGACGGATACGGCCCTGGCGATCAACTTCCAGAACTTTCACCGGTACTTCCTGGCCCATCTGCAGGTAGTCGGTCACTTTCTCAACGCGCTTGTCAGCAATCTGAGAGATGTGAACCAGACCTTCTTTACCGCCGCCAATGGCAACGAATGCGCCAAAGTCAACGATACGGGTCACTTTACCGTTGTAGATACGGCCGACTTCGATTTCCGCAGTGATCTCTTCGATGCGACGGATAGCATGTTTCGCTTTATCGCCGTCGGTCGCTGCGATTTTAACGGTACCGTCATCTTCGATTTCGATGGTGGTGCCGGTCTCTTCGGTCAGCGCACGGATAACAGAGCCACCTTTACCGATGACGTCTTTGATTTTGTCCGGGTTGATCTTGATGGTGTGGATACGCGGTGCGAATTCAGAAATGTCGCCACGCGGCGCGTTGATCGCCTGTTCCATCACGCTCAGGATGTGCAGACGAGCACCTTTAGCCTGGTTCAGCGCAACCTGCATGATCTCTTTGGTGATGCCTTCAATTTTGATATCCATCTGCAGTGCAGAGATACCGTCGCGGGAACCCGCTACTTTGAAGTCCATATCGCCTAAGTGATCTTCATCGCCCAGGATGTCAGAAAGAACAACGAAGTTGTCGCCTTCTTTCACCAGGCCCATCGCGATACCCGCAACGGCCGCTTTGATTGGCACGCCAGCGTCCATCAGCGCCAGAGAGGCACCGCACACGGAAGCCATGGAAGAAGAACCGTTGGATTCGGTGATTTCAGATACCACGCGAACGGTATACGGGAATTTTTCCATTTCAGGCATAACAGCCAGCACGCCGCGTTTCGCCAGACGACCGTGACCAATTTCACGACGTTTCGGCGAGCCGACCATACCGGTTTCCCCTACAGAATACGGAGGGAAGTTATAGTGGAATAGGAAGGTATCAGTACGCTCACCCATCAGTTCATCAATGATCTGCGCATCGCGGGCAGTACCCAGCGTTGCAGTCACCAGAGCCTGAGTTTCACCACGGGTAAACAGCGCGGAACCGTGAGTACGCGGCAGTACGCCAGTACGTACATCCAGACCACGGATCATGTCTTTTTCGCGACCATCGATACGCGGTTCGCCAGCCAGGACGCGGCTACGAACAACATTTTTCTCGATAGCGTGCAGGATGTCGCCCAGCTCGTTAGCATCCAGCGTTTCATCTTCTGCAACCAGCGCAGCAACAACATCAGATTTAATGACATCAACCTGAGCATAACGCTCTTGTTTGTCAGTGATGCGGTAAGCATCGCTCAGACGCGCTTCTGCCAGAGCAGCAACACGCGCGTTCAGCACTTCGTTGACGGCTTCCGGCTGCCAGTCCCAACGCGGTTTGCCCGCTTCTTTTACCAGATCATTGATGGCCTGGATAACAACCTGCTGCTGTTCGTGGCCAAATACGACTGCGCCCAGCATCTGGTCTTCGCTCAGCAATTCAGCTTCGGATTCAACCATCAGTACCGCACCTTCGGTACCCGCAACAACCAGGTCCAGCTTGCTGGTTTTCAGTTCTTCCTGGGTCGGGTTCAGTACGTATTGATCGTTAATGTAACCCACGCGCGCTGCGCCAATCGGGCCGTTGAACGGAATACCTGACAGAGACAGTGCCGCGGAAGCACCAATCATAGAAACGATATCAGGGTTAACCTGCGGGTTAACGGAAACCACGGTTGCAATAACCTGAACTTCGTTAACAAAACCTTCCGGGAACAGCGGACGAACCGGGCGGTCAATCAGACGCGCAATCAGGGTTTCGCCTTCGCTTGGACGGCCTTCGCGACGGAAGAAGCCACCCGGAATTTTACCCGCAGCGTAGGTACGCTCTTGATAGTTAACCGTTAAAGGGAAGAAATCCTGGCCCGGTTTAGCTTTTTTAGCACCCACAACGGTAACGAATACCGCAGTATCATCCATGCTAACCATAACAGCGGCTGTCGCCTGACGCGCCATCATGCCGGTTTCCAGTGTCACGGTGTGTTGGCCGTACTGGAATTTACGAACGATCGGATTAAGCAAAATATTATCCTTTCTTAATCTTAATGAATGACAGCAAACCCCAGGAATGCTGTCGTTTAAACCCGATCTTCCTGCATCCTCGCGACTAATGACAACCCTAACCCCGCTCTTGTGGGTAAAGCCTCTCATTAGCCGCGCGAACCTCTGCAACGAAGATCATTCATAGCAACAATACATTATTGTACTGTTAATTACTGCCGTCTGGTTGAAAAAAGGGGCCTTACGGCCCCTTTCTTGAAACTCGCAAGAATTAGCGACGCAGACCCAGACGCTCGATCAGCGCGGTGTAGCGTGCAACATCTTTACGTTTCAGGTAGTCGAGCAGTTTACGACGCTGAGAAACCATACGCAGCAGACCACGACGGCTGTGGTGATCTTTTTTGTGCTCTGCAAAGTGGCCCTGCAGGTGGTTGATCTGTGCAGTCAGCAGTGCAACCTGAACTTCGGTAGAACCGCTGTCGTTTTCGCCACGACCAAACTCAGAAACGATTTTTGCTTTAGCTTCAACGCTTAGAGACATTTTGTACTCCAGTGATAAAAAAATGAAAGGGTGCCGATCTCTAATTCAGCAACCCCGGAATTAATACCAGATATTGTTAAACAATTGACCCGGCATTAAGCGCCAATATTCTACTCTCAGTGGCTGGTTATCGCAAGATGAGGCTTAGGCTGGCGGGTACTCAACCACCAGACGACGCGGAGCAACACGCCCTTCGTCATCGATTTCACCCATACCGATAAATTTAGCCTCTTCACCTTCGGTGACACGCACCAGACCCTCATAGGGCGTACCAGCCGTTCGCACAGGATTACCGTTGCGAAAGTACACTGATGAGGTCAACGGGAGGTTAACAACCGGATAGTCAGCTGCCGGGCTATCCATTGGCATTAATAACGGATCAAGGAGTTGAGCCGCCGGGATATCGCGCTGCTCGGCCTGCGCAATCAGGTCATGCAGTTGTTCCAGCGTAACCATCCGCTCGGCAGGATATTTACTCACCGCCAGGCGACGCAGATATATCACATGGGCGCCGCAGCCCAGTTTCTCGCCCAGATCATCAATAATTGTGCGGATGTAAGTGCCTTTCGAACAGTGTACTTCCAGCTCCAGCTCATCGCCTTCGTGACGGATAAACTGTAGCTCATACACCGTGATAGGCCGGGCTTCACGCGGGACCTCGATACCCTGACGTGCGTATTCATAGAGCTTTTTGCCCTGATATTTCAGCGCCGAATACATGGAGGGTATTTGTTCGATATCGCCACGGAAGGTATCCAGGGCGGCAGCCAGTTGCTCAGCATTAAAATCGACCGGACGTTCTTCAACCACCTGGCCATCGGCATCGGACGTATCTGTACGCTGGCCCAGCTTCGCGATCACGCGGTAACGTTTGTCTGAATCGAGAAGATACTGGGAGAACTTTGTCGCCTCACCCAAACACACCGGTAACATACCCGTGGCCAGAGGATCCAATGCACCGGTGTGCCCGGCGCGATTGGCATTAAAAAGACGTTTAACTTTTTGCAGTACATCGTTGCTGGAGGCGCCTTGCGGTTTATCCAGCAACAGCACGCCGTGCACATCGCGACCGCGACGACGAGGACGACTCATTAGTCCTCCTTGCTGTCGTCCGGGTTCACACGACGCTCTTCGTCATGTTTCACCACGCTGGTAACGAGGTTGGACATGCGCATCCCTTCCACCAGTGAATTGTCATAAAAGAAGGTCAGTTCCGGCACGATACGCAGGCGCATAGCTTTGCCAAGCAGCGTACGGATGAAACCGGATGCTTCCTGCAGCGCTTTGATGCCCGCTTTAACGGCGGCTTCATCTTTGTCGTTCAGGAAGGTAACGAACACTTTGGCATAGGCCAGGTCGCGAGAGACTTCAACGCCCGATACAGTGGTCATCATACCAACACGCGGGTCTTTAATTTCGCGCTGCAGGATGATGGCGATCTCTTTCTGCATCTCCTGGGCGACGCGCTGTGGGCGACCAAATTCTTTCGCCATAATAAATTCTCCAGACAAAAAAGGGGCTAAAGCCCCTTTTTAAGATTACTGCCGGGTGGCGCGAGGCGATCCCGACCTGCATATGGACTTATCCCAACGGGATTAGTCGATGCTGCGTTGGATCTCGATGATTTCGAACACTTCGATCATATCGCCAACGCGAACGTCGTTGTAGTTCTTCACGCCGATACCACATTCCATGCCGTTACGGACTTCGTTAACGTCATCTTTGAAGCGGCGCAGGGATTCCAGCTCGCCTTCATAGATAACCACGTTGTCACGCAGGACGCGGATTGGGTTATGACGTTTAATCGTGCCTTCGGTAACCATACAGCCCGCGATCGCACCGAATTTCGGTGATTTGAACACGTCACGAACTTCTGCCAGGCCAATGATCTGCTGTTTCAGTTCCGGAGACAGCATGCCGCTCATCGCCGCTTTCACTTCGTCGATCAGGTTATAGATGACGGAGTAGTAACGCAGATCCAGACCTTCGGCCTCAATCACACGACGCGCAGAGGCGTCAGCACGAACGTTAAAGCCAACCAGAATGGCGTTCGAAGCGGTGGCCAGCGTAGCATCGGTTTCGGTAATACCACCGACACCAGAACCTACGATCTTCACTTTCACTTCGTCGGTAGACAGCTTCAGCAGAGAATCGGTGATCGCTTCGACCGAGCCCTGAACGTCCGCTTTCAGAACGACGTTCACTTCGTGAACTTCGCCTTCGGTCATGTTGGCGAACATATTTTCCAGTTTGGATTTCTGCTGACGCGCCAGTTTGACTTCGCGGAATTTACCCTGACGATACAGTGCAACTTCACGCGCTTTCTTCTCGTCGCGAACAACAGTCGCTTCATCACCCGCTGCCGGAACACCAGACAAGCCGAGGATTTCAACCGGAATAGACGGACCAGCTTCGCTAACTTCACGACCAAGTTCATCACGCATCGCACGTACGCGGCCATATTCAAAGCCACACAGAACGATATCGCCTTTATGAAGGGTACCTTCGCGTACCAGAACAGACGCAACCGGGCCACGACCTTTATCCAGGAAGGATTCGATCACAACACCGCTCGCCATACCGGTACGGATAGCTTTCAGCTCAAGAACTTCAGCCTGCAGCAGGATAGCGTCAAGCAGCTCGTCGATACCTGTGCCCGCTTTTGCTGAGACGTGAACGAACTGGCTTTCGCCGCCCCACTCTTCCGGCATAATGCCGTACTGGGACAATTCATTCTTAACGCGATCCGGATCCGCTTCTGGCTTATCGATTTTGTTGACCGCAACAACAACCGGTACCTGCGCCGCTTTTGCGTGCTGGATAGCTTCGATTGTTTGCGGCATCACACCATCGTCAGCAGCCACAACCAGAACCACGATATCCGTTGCCTGCGCACCACGTGCACGCATCGCGGTAAACGCGGCGTGGCCCGGGGTATCCAGGAAGGTGATCATGCCGTTTTCGGTTTCAACGTGGTATGCACCGATGTGCTGGGTAATACCACCCGCCTCGCCTGAGGCTACTTTCGTTGAACGAATGTAGTCCAGCAGAGAGGTTTTACCGTGGTCAACGTGACCCATGATGGTCACGACCGGCGCACGCGGTTCAGCCGCAGCACCCGTATCACGGTCGCTCATTACCGCTTCTTCCAGTTCGTTTTCACGACGGAGGATAACTTTGTGGCCCATCTCTTCGGCTACAAGCTGCGCGGTTTCCTGGTCGATGACCTGGTTAATGGTGGCCATTGCACCCAGTTTCATCATCGCTTTGATGACCTGAGAACCTTTCACCGCCATTTTGTTAGCCAGCTCGCCAACTGTCAGCGTTTCACCAATCACAACGTCACGGTTAACCGCCTGCACAGGCTTCTGGAAGCTCTGTTGCAGCGCAGAACCTTTACGCTGTTTGCCGCCTTTACCACCGCGAATGGCCGCACGGGCTTCTTCACGATCGGCTTTGCTTTCGGCATGCTTGTTGCCTTTTTTCGCTGGGCGTGCCGCTTTCGCGTTACGACCACGACCACGACCACCTTCAACTTCGCGGTCGCTGTCGTCCTCAGCCTGGCGTGCATGGCGAGAAGTGGTTACATGATAGTCGCTGCTTTCTTCTTCTTTATCGCTGCTGGCATTCCAACGGGATTCGTTTTCCTCAGCCATGCGACGAGCTTCTTCCGCTACGCGACGCGCATTTTCTTCCAGCTTACGACGAGCCTCCTCTTCCGCTTTGCGCTTAAGATCTAGCGCTTCAGCTTCACGGCGGGCTTTTTCACCCTGGGCTGTCCTGGTCATTTCGTCAGATTGTTGGTTGCTCACTTTGCTATTTTCCGCAGCTTCACGTTTTGCTTTATCAGCAGATTCGCGTTTGGCTTTTTCATCCGCTTCACGCTTCGCTCTTTCTTCGGCATCACGTTTGGCTTGTTCCTCGGCTTCGCGCTTAGCAGCTTCCTCTGCTTCACGACGGGCCTTCTCCTCCGCTTCACGCTTCGCCTCTTCTTCCGCTGCGAGACGTTCCGCCTCTTGTGGATCGCGTTTTACAAAGGTGCGTTTTTTACGGACTTCGATCTGCACCGATTTACTTTTCCCACCGGTGCCCTGAATGCTTAATGTACTGCGCGTCTTGCGCTGCAACGTCAGCTTGTCAGGACCTGAGCCATGTTCACGGTTCAGATGCGCTAACAGCGTCTGCTTTTCTTGTGCTGTCACTGAGTCTTCAGCGGACTTGCGGATCCCTGCATCAGCAAATTGCTGTACCAGGCGGTCCACAGAGGTCTGAATCTCAGCGGCCAGCGTTTTTACGGTTACATCTGTCATGCTGTTCCTTCCTGCTACAGTTTATTACGCTTCGCCACCAAACCAGCAAATATTACGTGCGGCCATGATGAGCTCCCCGGCTTTCTCGTCGGTTAAACCTTCGATATCGCTCAGGTCATCTACGCCCTGATCGGCGAGATCTTCCAGCGTACAAACACCGCGGGCTGCCAGTTTAAACGCTAACGCACGATCCAAACCTTCCAGGTTCAGCAGGTCTTCAGCCGGTTCTTTATTACCGATGCTTTCTTCCTGCGCCAGGGCCAGAGTGGTCAGGGCATTTTTCGCGCGTTCGCGCAGGGCTTCAACGGTATCTTCATCCAGACCGTCGATTTCCAGCAGCTCTTTCATTGGCACATATGCCAGTTCTTCCAGCGTAGAGAAACCTTCTTCAACCAGAACAGTGGCGAAGTCTTCGTCAATGTCGAGGTGGCGAGTGAAGGTGTCGATCGCCGCATGGGCTTCTGCCTGATGCTTCGCCTGCAGGTCTTCAACGGTCATTACGTTGAGTTCCCAGCCGCTCAGCTGCGAAGCCAGACGAACGTTCTGGCCATTACGGCCAATCGCCTGAGCCAGGTTACCGGCTTCAACAGCGATATCCATGGTGTGCTTGTCTTCATCGACAACGATAGAAGCAACATCAGCAGGTGCCATGGCGTTAATAACGAACTGCGCCGGGTTATCATCCCACAGGACAATATCGATTCGCTCGCCGCCCAGTTCGGTTGATACCGCCTGAACACGCGCGCCACGCATCCCCACGCACGCACCGACCGGATCGATACGCTTGTCGTTGGTTTTCACAGCAATTTTTGCACGAGAACCAGGATCGCGAGCCGCTGCTTTGATTTCAATAACTTCTTCGCCGATTTCCGGTACTTCAATGCGGAACAGTTCGATCAGCATCTCAGGTTTGGAACGCGTTACGAACAGCTGGGCACCACGCGCTTCGGGACGTACAGCGTAGAGCACACCGCGAATACGGTCGCCCGGACGGAAGTTTTCACGCGGCAACATGTCTTCACGCAGAATGACCGCTTCGGCATTGCTACCCAGATCAAGCGTGATGTTATCGCGGTTCACTTTCTTCACCACGCCGGTGATGATTTCGCCTTCATGCTCACGGAACTGGTCAACAACCATCGCACGTTCAGCTTCGCGAACTTTCTGCACGATAACCTGTTTTGCCGTCTGGGTGGTAATACGGTCAAAGGTGACAGATTCGATCTGGTCTTCAACAAAATCACCCACATTCATGCTTTCGTCTTCGAAGCGAGCCGCTTCCAGCGTAATTTCGCGCGTCGGCTGGGTAACTTCTTCAACCACAACCCAACGGCGGAACGTATCGAAATCACCGCTTTTACGATCGATCTCTACGCGGACATCGATCTCTTGCTCGTATTTTTTCTTGGTTGCTGTAGCCAGAGCACTTTCCAGCGCTTCGAAGATTTTTTCACGCGGCAGCGCTTTTTCGTTAGAAACAGCTTCAACAACAGCCAAAATTTCTTTATTCATCGGGGGCCTTTCACCTCAATCCAGACTGTTAAAAGTGGGGGACCAGGTTCGCTTTCTGAATGTTGCTCAATGCGAACACTTCATCTTTACCTTCGACCGTAACGGTGATCATCTCGCCATCGACACCTTTGATAACACCTTGCCATTTGCGACGGTTCTGTACCGCCATGCGCAAGACCAGCGACACCTCTTCACCCGTAAAACGCGCGTAGTGTTCCGCTGTAAATAAGGGACGATCAAGGCCTGGTGAGGACACTTCCAGGTTATAAGCGACGGTAATAGGATCTTCAACATCCATCACCGCGCTGACCTGATGGCTGACATCGGCACAATCATCAACATTGATGCCATCTTCACTATCAATATAGATGCGCAGTGTAGATGTGCGACCACGCACAAATTCAATACCAACCAGCTCGTAGCCCAGCGCTTCAACCGGTGCTGTGATCATCTCTGTTAATTTTTGCTCTAATGTGGACAAGCCCACCCCCAAGACATAAAAAAAGGGCGTAAAGCCCAGTTATTCCGTAGTCAGATAACAAAAAACCCCGATAAATCGGGGCTTTAAATAACTGAACCCTATAGCCGCAACTGCGGCCTGGAGAACCTTCCGGGAGTATTTTTTTCAAATCCAGCGACGAAGGCGTTAAGTCTTCATAGTATATTTGAAAAAGAACACTTCGGGAAAGTGGTTGCGGGGGCCGGATTTGAACCGACGACCTTCGGGTTATGAGCCCGACGAGCTACCAGGCTGCTCCACCCCGCGCCTGAAACGTGGCAAATTCTACTCGGTTAGCAGAAGATTTGCAAATAATGCTGGGATTTGGTACCGAAGACGGGACGTATAATCTGCATCCATTATATTGATAAACATAACTATCTGTCAACCCTGAGAAGTTTGCATTTTATGCGCCCTGACTTGTATTATCATGCGCGAGGGTGGATGCATTTTCAGAGGGCATTTCCCGTCATTATTGCGATGAAAATTGCACTCTTCTCTTCCTGTCTTCGCCAAAAGATGTTTAAATGAAAACTCATTTATTTTGCATAACCATTCACTATCGCAACAACTGAGAATGGTATTAAACATCATGGCGTGGCTGTTAAGTCTCTCACCATAGGTATATAAAGCAGGGATTTATTTTATGACGACGATTCTCAAGCATCTTCCGGTTGGTCAACGTATTGGTATCGCCTTCTCCGGAGGCCTGGATACCAGCGCGGCATTGCTGTGGATGCGCAAAAAAGGTGCCGTTCCTTATGCATACACTGCGAATCTGGGTCAACCGGACGAGGACGACTATGACGCAATTCCTCGTCGTGCGAAGGAATATGGCGCGGAGAATGCCCGCCTGATCGACTGCCGCAAGCAACTGGTTGCCGAAGGCATTGCTGCGATTCAGTGCGGCGCGTTTCATAATACAACGGGTGGATTGACCTACTTCAACACAACCCCGCTCGGTCGCGCGGTGACCGGTACAATGCTTGTGGCAGCAATGAAAGAAGATGGCGTTAACATCTGGGGCGATGGCAGTACCTATAAAGGTAATGATATTGAGCGCTTCTATCGTTATGGCCTGTTGACCAATGCCGAGCTGAAAATTTATAAGCCCTGGCTGGACACCGACTTTATTGATGAGCTGGGCGGCCGTCAAGAAATGTCCGAATTCATGATCGCCTGTGGTTTCGACTACAAAATGTCCGTGGAAAAAGCGTACTCCACTGACTCGAACATGCTCGGCGCAACGCATGAAGCGAAGGATCTAGAATTCCTCAACTCCAGCGTGAAAATCGTTAACCCGATCATGGGCGTGAAGTTCTGGGATGAAAATGTCAAAATCCCGGCGGAAGAAGTAACCGTACGCTTTGAACAAGGCCATCCGGTTGCCCTTAACGGCAAAACGTTTAGCGATGATGTTGAGCTAATGCTGGAAGCCAACCGGATCGGTGGTCGTCACGGCCTGGGCATGAGCGACCAGATTGAAAACCGTATCATTGAAGCGAAGAGCCGCGGTATTTATGAAGCACCGGGTATGGCGCTGCTGCATATTGCGTACGAGCGTCTGCTGACGGGCATTCACAACGAAGATACTATCGAGCAATATCATGCGCATGGGCGCCAGTTGGGTCGTTTGCTCTATCAGGGTCGCTGGTTCGATTCTCAGGCATTAATGCTGCGTGATGGTCTGCAACGCTGGGTAGCGAGCCAGATTACGGGTGAAGTCACGCTGGAACTGCGTCGTGGTAACGATTACTCCATCCTGAATACTGTGTCTGATAACCTGACTTATAAGCCAGAACGTTTGACCATGGAGAAAGGCGATTCCGTCTTCTCTCCGGATGATCGTATTGGCCAGTTGACCATGCGCAATCTGGACATCACCGATACACGTGAAAAACTGTTTGGTTATGCACAATCTGGCCTGCTTTCCGCCTCCTCTGCGACGGGTCTGCCGCAGGTTGAAAACCTGGAAAACAAAGCCAAATAAGCACAGACAGAAATGAGAAAAGCCGCGAAAGCGGCTTTTTTTATGCGATAACGTCTATGTAATGACATCTGCCGCAGCGAAACGCCATCAGCCCAGGCGGTGCCATGTAGCTTCTGGAGAAAGGGCTTTTCTGCAGGCGAAAAAAAAGACGCTTTTTAGCGTCTTTTTTTTCGGAATATTGGTACCGAGGATGGGACTCGAACCCACAAGCCCGTTAGGGCACTACCACCTCAAGGTAGCGTGTCTACCAATTCCACCACCTCGGTACGACGACTTCTTATTTCGGGATATCGCTGCTCGGCTGCGCCGGAGCTGCTGGCTGAGTCTGCTCAGTATGAGCCGGAGCACTCAGTCTTTCCCATTCACTTCCTTTATTGGTTTTGTTGGTATTGATGTTACCCAGCACCAGACTGATGATGAAGAACAGTGTCGCCAACACAGCGGTCATACGGGTCATGAAGTTACCAGAACCACTTGAACCGAACAACGTTGCAGAAGCGCCTGCACCAAATGAGGCTCCCATATCAGCGCCTTTACCTTGCTGCAGCATGATTAAACCAACAAGGCCAATTGCCACAATAAGGAAAACAACTAAAAGAGCTTCGTACATAATCAACCTGTTCCTTGCGGGGTTGCCGCATGCCAATGCTTCAAACCAATAAAAGTGGGGTTGTTAATGTTTCCCACTGAAGCGGGTGTGAATACTAACCAAAGCGAATCACCTTCGCAAGGGCATTTTAAGCGCATTTTATCAAGTGAGGAAAAAAACAGCAAAAACGGAGACATCTCGTATTAAAAAGGCAGCAAACGCCGCCTTTTTAGACACTTAATGGCCATTAAACTGCTTTAACCGCATCTGCGATACGGTTGGCAAACGCAACTACGTGCTCTTCAACCTCGCCTTCCACCATGACACGAATCAATGGTTCAGTTCCGGATTTACGCAACAGTACGCGGCCACGATTGCCCAACGCCGCTTCCACCTCAGCGGTCACGCTTTTAACCTGCTCATCTTCGAGCGGATCAATGTCGCTGGAGGTATAGCGCACATTCACCAGTATCTGGGGGAACATGGTCATCCCGCTGCATAAATCATGCAGGCTCATGTGATTACGCACCATTGCCGCCACAACTTGCAGGCCTGCTACAATCCCATCGCCGGTTGTCGTTTTGTCCAGCAGAATGACGTGACCGGAGTTCTCTGCGCCAAGTCGCCAGCCCTTTTCCTGCAATTTTTCGAGGACGTAGCGGTCACCCACTTTCGCGCGCGCAAATGGAATGCCAAGCTGTTTTAACGCCAGTTCCAGTCCCATGTTACTCATCAGCGTCCCTACAGCGCCGCCGCGTAATTGCCCCTGACGCAAGGCTTCGCGCGCAATGATGTAGAGAATTTGGTCGCCATCGACCTTGTTGCCCTCATGGTCAACCATGATCACCCGATCACCGTCGCCATCAAAAGCGATACCTAAATCCGCTTTTTCACTCAGGACACGTTGCTGCAACGCCCTGACATCCGTTGCGCCGCAGTTTTCATTGATGTTGACGCCATCAGGCTCGCATCCCATTGCGATAACCTTCGCACCCAGTTCGCGGAAAACACTCGGAGCAATGTGGTAAGTAGCGCCATTCGCGCAGTCCACAACAATTTTAAGCGTATTCAGGCTGAGCTCGTTCGGGAATGTCGCTTTGCAAAATTCGATATAACGACCAGCGGCATCCACGATACGGCTGGCTTTACCCAGCTCGGCTGAATCCACGCAGGTCAGTTCTTTTTCCATCTCAGCTTCGATGGCTTCTTCTACCGCGTCCGGCAGCTTGGTACCGTCAATAGAAAAGAATTTAATGCCGTTGTCATAGAAAGGGTTATGCGATGCTGAGATGACAATCCCCGCTTCCGCACGAAACGTACGGGTAAGATAGGCCACTGCGGGAGTAGGCATCGGCCCGGTAAAAGAGGCAGACAAACCCGCAGCGGCGAGACCAGCTTCGAGTGCAGATTCCAGCATATAGCCGGAAATGCGGGTATCTTTGCCAATGATAATTTTGCGTGAGCCATGACGCGCCAGTACCTTACCGGCCGCCCAGCCCAGTTTAAGCACAAAGTCAGGGGTAATTGGCGCATCACCAACGCGACCACGGATACCATCGGTGCCAAAATATTTACGATTACTCATAGCGTTTGTTTTCCTTCGCTGACGCTGACAGTGTGGCTTCCACCACCCGCATGGCTTCAACCGTTTCTTTTACATCGTGGACACGAATAATGTGCGCACCTTGCATGGCGGCAATCACCGCACATGCCAGGCTACCACTCAATCTTTCGTTCGGGCCAACGTTCAGTAGCTGGCCAACCATCGATTTACGCGACATTCCTACCAACAGAGGCAGGTTAAAATGATGAAACTCCGCAAGGCGGGCGAGGAGCGCGTAGTTGTGTGTGAGATTCTTACCGAAACCAAATCCAGGGTCGAGTAACAATTTCTCTTTTGAGATACCAGCCCGCACACAGCGTGCAATGTGGTCAATAAAGAAACGATTTACATCGGCAAAGACATCATCATATTTTGGCGCTTCTTGCATGGTCTTAGGCTGCCCCTGCATATGCATCAGACAGACAGGGAGCCCCGTTTCCGCCGCGGCCTCCTGTGCGCCAGGTTCAGTCAGCGAACGGATGTCATTAATAATGTGCGCCCCTACCCTGGCCGATTCACGGATCACCTCAGGCTTAGAGGTGTCGACAGAAATCCATACTTCAAAACGCTGCGCTATCGCTTCCACCACCGGAATAACGCGCTCCAGCTCTTCCTCCACACTGACCTCTGCAGCACCAGGGCGGGTAGATTCGCCACCGACATCCACAATCGTTGCGCCGGCATTAATCATCAGATTGGCATGCCTGACCGCCTCGACCAACGTGTTATGCGTTCCGCCATCTGAAAAAGAATCCGGCGTCACATTGAGGATCCCCATCACATGCGGATGAGAAAGATCGAGGGTGGTACCCTGAGCATGCAATTTCATGACGTAAAACCTTTTGAATATTTGGTTGTGCAAAAAAGAAAAACCCCGGAGCAAGCCCCAGGGTTTCAGCAAAAGAACACATCATCGGCAAGAGAAAACTTACTTGTCGCCCAACTGTTCAGACATCGTGTTACCCGGGTTCGGCGTACGCGGTTCGTCTACCGGACGCGGCGCACGCGGGGTGCCATTGCTGTCAGAATTGTTGGTGCCAGGATCTTCCCAGCCGGCTGGCGGACGCACGTCGCGACGAGCCATCAGGTCATCGATTTGCGGCGCATCGATGGTTTCATATTTCATCAACGCGTCTTTCATCGCATGCAGGATATCCATATTTTCGTTCAGGATCTGGCGTGCACGATTGTAGTTGCGCTCAATCAATGCTTTCACTTCCTGATCGATAATCCGTGCGGTTTCATCAGACATATGTTTCGCTTTCGCTACGCTACGACCAAGGAACACTTCGCCTTCTTCTTCAGCGTAGAGCAATGGACCGAGTTTGTCTGAATAACCCCACTGGGTCACCATGTTACGCGCCAGGTTTGTCGCCACTTTGATGTCGTTTGACGCACCGGTAGAAACTTGCTCAGCACCGTAGATGATCTCTTCTGCGAGGCGACCGCCATACAGTGTAGAGATCTGGCTTTCCAGCTTCTGACGGCTGGCGCTGATCGCGTCCCCTTCCGGCAGGAAGAACGTCACGCCCAGTGCGCGACCACGCGGAATAATAGTGACTTTGTGTACCGGATCGTGTGCCGGTACCAGACGACCAATAATCGCATGGCCTGCTTCATGATAAGCAGTCGATTCTTTCTGTGCTTCCGTCATCACCATGGAGCGACGTTCCGCACCCATCATGATTTTGTCTTTCGCTTTTTCGAACTCAACCATCGAAACGACGCGCTTGTTGCCGCGTGCAGCAAACAGCGCTGCTTCGTTCACCAGGTTTGCCAGATCCGCACCGGAGAAACCAGGCGTACCGCGAGCGATAATTGCCGCATCAATATCCGGAGAAAGCGGTACGCGACGCATATGCACTTTCAGGATTTGCTCACGACCGCGCACATCCGGCAGACCCACAACAACCTGACGGTCAAAGCGGCCCGGACGTAACAGTGCAGGGTCAAGAACGTCCGGACGGTTAGTCGCAGCAATAACGATGATACCTTCGTTACCTTCGAAACCATCCATCTCAACCAGCATCTGGTTCAGCGTCTGCTCACGTTCATCATGACCGCCGCCCAGGCCAGCACCACGCTGGCGACCAACGGCGTCGATTTCATCAATGAAAATAATACACGGTGCCGCTTTTTTGGCTTGTTCGAACATGTCACGCACACGTGATGCACCGACACCAACGAACATTTCCACAAAATCAGAACCAGAAATCGTAAAGAATGGCACCTTCGCTTCACCCGCGATCGCTTTCGCGAGCAGTGTTTTACCGGTACCCGGAGGGCCGACCATCAGGACGCCTTTCGGGATTTTACCCCCCAGTTTCTGGAAGCGGCTCGGTTCGCGCAGGTATTCAACCAGCTCACCCACTTCTTCTTTCGCTTCGTCGCAACCCGCAACATCCGCAAAAGTCGTTTTAATTTGGTCTTCGGTGAGCATACGCGCCTTGCTCTTGCCGAACGACATGGCACCTTTGCCACCGCCGCCCTGCATTTGGCGCATAAAGAATATCCAGACCCCAATCAGCAACAGCATCGGGAACCAGGAAATAAAGATTGAAGCCAGCAGGCTAGGTTCTTCCGGCGGCTCGCCAACCACTTTGACATTTTTAGTCAGCAGGTTATCAAGCAGTTTCGGATCGTTCACCGGGATGTAAGTCGTGTAACGGTTACTATCTTTCTTGGTAACGTTGATCTCACGTCCGTTGATACGCGCTTCGCGAACCTGGTCCTGGTTGACCTCCTGCAGGAAGGTAGAATAATCCACCTTACGGCCATTAGACTCGCTGGGCCCAAAGCTCTGGAATACTGACATCAGCACAACGGCAATGACCAGCCAGAGTATTAGGTTTTTCGCCATGTCACTCAAGGGATTAACCTCATATTACAACTGTGTTAAAAACAGCGTCAGGTTACTATAGTTTTCGCCCGGTCGCTACAATGTACACTTCTCGTGAACGGGCACGGGAAGAGTCCGGCTTACGAACTTTCACTTTCGTAAACAGAGAGCGAATTTCCCTAAGGTACTCATCGAAACCTTCGCCCTGAAAGACTTTCACAACAAAACCACCACCAGGCGCTAACACATCCCGGCACATCTGTAGCGCCAGTTCCACCAGGTACATAGAGCGGGGAATATCAACTGCTGGGGTTCCGCTCATGTTTGGTGCCATATCTGACATGACAACTTGTACTTTACTGTCCCCGACTCTATCCAGTAATGCTTTCAGGACTAATTCATCACGAAAGTCACCCTGAAGAAAGTCCACACCAACGATTGGATCCATAGGTAAAAGATCACACGCGATGATTCGGCCTGTGCCCCCGATCTGCGTGACCGCATATTGCGACCAACCACCAGGAGCGGCACCGAGATCGACAACCGTCATTCCCGGCTTAAAAAGTTTGTCACTTTGCTGTATTTCATCAAGTTTAAACCAGGCACGGGAACGTAACCCCTTTTTCTGCGCCTGTTGAACATATTTATCGCTAAAGTGTTCCTGAAGCCAGCGGCTCGAGCTGGCAGAACGCTTCTTACCTGTCATTTCACATTCCGTCTGGGTTCATCGTATTCAGCAACGTAAAATTACACGCGGCGATTTGGTGATATATGGGAGATGGCGGTAGAATGACCCGTTTTCAATCCCAACGTAAGCAAAATATACGATGAATCTGAGTACTAAACAAAAACAGCACCTGAAAGGTCTGGCACATCCGCTCAAGCCGGTAGTTATGCTTGGCAATAATGGTTTGACCGAAGGGGTACTGGCCGAGATCGAACAAGCGTTAGAGCACCATGAGCTTATCAAGGTTAAAATCGCTACCGAAGACCGCGAAACTAAGACCTTGATCGTGGAAGCTATTGTACGCGAAACCGGCGCCTGTAACGTACAGGTCATCGGTAAAACGCTGGTACTTTATCGTCCTGCTAAAGAGCGCAAAATCTCGCTGCCGCGCTAAGAATATCCTTAATTGAACACAAAATCTGTGTAAAACGAGGGGTTTTCGCTAACAGACGAGCAAAATGCCATGCTCACTGAGTTGTTAAAAGGCCGCAGTGCGGCCTTTTTCTTTTCTTTACAATACGTCAACAAGTGCGGTTAACGAAACTATTCAGAGATATTCCACTTTGATAATTTCGAATTCGACATCGCCGCCCGGGGTACGAATGACAACGACATCGTCTTGTTCTTTACCGATCAGACCACGCGCGATCGGTGAATTTACGGAGATCAGATTTTGCTTAAAGTCAGCTTCGTCGTCACCCACAATACGGTAAGTCTGCTCTTCCTCAGTATCCAGATTGAGCACACTGACCGTACTACCAAAAATTACACGGCCATTGTTCGGCATTTTAGAAATATCGATAACCTGCGCATTGGACAGTTTTGCTTCGATATCTTTGATACGACCTTCACAAAAGCCTTGCTGTTCGCGGGCTGCATGGTATTCCGCATTTTCTTTCAGGTCACCATGCTCGCGCGCTTCCGCGATCGCGGCGATAATTTCAGGACGGCGCACTGATTTCAAAAAATCCAGCTCTTCGCGCAGTTTTTCGGCACCACGTAAGGTCATCGGAATAGCTTGCATTTGTTATACCTCTTAAACTTTCCTGTATGGAGCAGTCTCCCGCCCCGGCTGCTATGTCTGCCCGGATTCAGGTGCATAACCCCCGACCAGAAGCAAAAGAAAACTGACCCGGAGACAAAGCCCCAGGTCAGCAACAATTTTTCAATTTGATACGTATTTTACCCGGAAGTTCACTATGGGTCATCGTTTACTTTCCGGGTCGATGCGCCGTAGTATGACGGCTTGTTTCCAGGTTGTTAGCGCGAGATTATGCGATTTCCCAGATTTTTCATCGGATTGACAACAAGTATAGCCCTGAATGTTCAGGCCGCGAATGTCGACGAGTACACAAACCAGTTACCGGACGGCGCGAATCTCGCCCTCATAGTGCAAAAGGTGGGAGCACAGGAACCGGATATCGATTATCACGGCAAGCAAATGGCTTTACCGGCGAGTACGCAAAAAGTCATTACCGCGCTGGCTGCTTTATTACAGCTTGGCCCTGATTTCCGTTTCACCACGACGCTGGAGAGTAAAGGTACGGTTGACAATGGCGTATTAAAAGGTGACTTAATCGCAAGATTTGGCGGCGATCCGACGTTAAAACGTCAGAATATACGCAATATGGTCGCGACCCTGAAAAAATCTGGAGTGCAAAAAATCGAGGGAAATGTCCTTATCGATACATCGATTTTTGCCAGCCATGACAAAGCCCCCGGCTGGCCATGGAACGACATGACCCAGTGCTTTAGCGCCCCACCCGCAGCAGCCATTATCGACCGCAACTGTTTTTCTGTTTCGTTATACAGCGCGCAGAAACCCGGAGACCTTGCGTATATCCGCGTCGCATCATACTACCCGGTGAACATGTTCAGCCAGGTCCGTACGCTGGCGCGCGGCT
Source organism: Phytobacter ursingii (assembly GCA_901456055.1). Lineage (GTDB taxonomy): Bacteria > Pseudomonadota > Gammaproteobacteria > Enterobacterales > Enterobacteriaceae > Phytobacter > Phytobacter ursingii. Next base: position 577,762 of record CABDWT010000004.1, on the reverse strand, counting down.
CATCCGAAGGGCAATACTGCGAACTGGATGTTGTTCCAGGCGATTTAAACCGCTTCACGCTAACCGGCTGCCTGCCACAGCGTACTGATCCGCTACCGCTGGCTTTTGCCATTCAGGACGGCGCCAGTTATGCCGGCGCTATAATCAAGGCTGAACTCAAAGATGCAGGCATTACCTATACGGGAACCCTGTTGCGCCAGACACAAGTCAACGAGCCCGGCACCGTTATCGCCAGTACACAATCGGCCCCGTTGCATGATTTGCTGAAAATCATGCTGAAAAAGTCGGACAACATGATTGCCGATACCGTTTTCCGCATGATTGGTCATGCTCACTTTGGCGTACCGGGCACCTGGCGCGCCGGTTCTGATGCAGTTCGTCAGATTCTGCGTCAGCAAGCCGGCGTGGATATCGGAAACACGATCATTGCGGATGGCTCGGGTCTGTCGCGCCACAATCTGATTGCGCCTGCCACCATGATGCAGGTACTCCAGTACATTGCCCAGCATGACAACGAGCTCAATTACATCTCTATGCTGCCGCTTGCAGGTTATGATGGTTCATTACAGTACCGCGCAGGTCTGCATGAGGCTGGCGTGGACGGCAAGGTATCCGCCAAAACAGGTTCGCTGCAAGGCGTGTACAACCTGGCTGGCTTTATCACTACCGCAAGCGGGCAGCGAATGGCCTTCGTACAATATTTGTCGGGCTATGCGGTAGAACCCGCCGATCAGCGTAACCGACGTATCCCACTGGTTCGCTTTGAAAGCCGCCTGTACAAAGATATTTATCAGAACAATTAATAAAAAAGCCGGGTAGCGTTAACGCTTTCCCGGCTCAGAGTGTCTGTAATCCCCCTCAGACGTTCGTCCGTGGGGGAATAGCAGAATCAGTGTTTGTAGATGAACTCAACGCCTTCTTCGTCATCTTCGTCCCAGTCATCATCGTCCAGGTCGTCTTCTTCGGCTTCTTCAAGCTGCTGACGGTGATAATCGTCCCACATAAACTCGACCTTCTCTGGCTGTTTCTCTTCCTGCGCCTGAGCGATCGGGTTTTCGATAATAAAGGTCATCACATCCCAACAGAGGTCCTTAACACCTTGCTGGCTGGCCGCAGAGATAAGGTAATACTTATCTTCCCAGCCTAATGCTTCGGCGATCTCTTTGGCTTTGGCTTCTGCTGTAGCTTTATCCATCAGGTCGATTTTATTGAAGACCAGCCAGCGCGGTTTAGCCGCCAGTTTTTCGCTGTATTTTTCCAGCTCGCCAATGATGATCCGCGCATTATCAACCGGATCGGAACCGTCAATCGGATCGATATCGATCAGATGTAGCAATACGCGGCAGCGCTCAAGATGTTTGAGGAAGCGAATACCAAGACCTGCGCCCTCAGATGCTCCTTCAATCAGCCCCGGAATGTCCGCTACCACGAAGCTTTTTTCGTTATCCATGCGCACGACGCCGAGGCTTGGAACCAGTGTGGTAAACGGATAGTCAGCCACTTTAGGTTTTGCCGCAGAGACGGCGCGGATGAAAGTAGATTTGCCCGCATTCGGCATACCCAGCATCCCTACATCCGCCAGCAGCATCAGCTCCAGCATGAGGTCGCGTTTATCACCCGGCGTCCCCATCGTCTTCTGACGCGGCGTACGGTTCACGGATGATTTGAAACGGGTATTGCCCAGACCATGCCAGCCGCCTTTCGCCACCATCAGACGCTGACCGTGTTTGGTCATATCGCCCATGGTTTCGCCTGTGCCCTGGTCAATCACACGAGTACCTACCGGCACTTTCACCGTCACATCTTTACCGCGCTTACCCGTGCAGTCACGGCTTTGACCGTTCTGACCACGTTCAGCGCGGAATGATTTTTCAAAGCGGTAGTCAATTAAGGTGTTCAGGTTCTCGTCTGCTTCCAGCCAGACGTCGCCACCATCACCACCGTCGCCGCCATCCGGTCCACCGTTGGGAATGTATTTTTCGCGACGGAAGCTCACACAACCGTTACCGCCGTCACCCGCCACGACCAGGATGACCGCTTCATCAACAAACTTCATTTTACTCTCCGTAACTCATTCGCCTGAGCGGGGCAAAGTGACAACCACTTCACGCTTGCGCCAGCGTCCCCAAAGACGATGGCCAATGGCGGAATACATTGCTCCCGCAACCACGACAAACGCACCGAGATAACCGATAAGGTTTAACATCGGTCTGGCGAAAACATCGGGCCAGGCCATTGATAATAAATCTGAAAACAACAACGTAAACAGCGGCGTCAGGGTGATGAGCGCGCTGACCTGCGCAGCCTGCCAGCGAGCCATTGCTTCCGCCAGCGCGCCATAGCCAACCAGCGTATTCAGGCCACAGAAAAACAGGCACGCAAGTTGCCAGTTGCTGAGCTGGGAAATCACGCCAGGCCTGGCCAAAGGCAGTAACGCTATCGTACATAAAGTGTACAGCAAAAAGAGGATCTGTTGTGAAGCCAGACGCCTCAATAATACTTTTTGCGCGACACCATAACTGACCCAAACCGTTGCCGCTCCGACACCGAAAATGACGCCCCAAGTGTAGTCGGTCAGTTTGGTAAAAATCTCAATCAGGCTGGTGTTGAAAAACATAACCAGACCGCAAAGCAACATGATTGCGCCAATCACCTGCGTCCCGCGCATCTTCTCTTTCAGGATAAAGACGCTGGCGACCATCATACCAACCGGCGACAGTTGCCCAATCACCTGCGACGCAGTCGGGCTTAAATACTGCAGGGAGGAACTAAAGAGCACGAAATTACCGAATAGCCCACCGGTCGCAATGGCGAGCAACACCAGCCATTTCGGCTTGCGAAACTGGCGCAGCGAAGGGAGTTTACGTTTACAGGTCAGAATCGTACCAAGGCCGATTGCCGCCATTAAAAAACGATAAAACACCACTGTCGGGGGTTCCATTACCGTCAGCACCTGTTTCATTGCGATTGGCAGTGCTCCCCAGCACATTGCGGTAGTGAGCGCCAAAAGAATACCAATGCCAGCCTGCTGCTTCATGCCCGTTTTCCCTACAGAAAGTTTTCCGGACTTCTAATGTAAAAAGCCCCGCAACGTGTTGCGGGGCTTTCATCCGTTACCGGACCACGAAAAACTTACTCAGCGACAATGCTGATGTATTTACGGTTATTCGGGCCTTTAACTTCAAATTTCACTTTACCGTCTGCTTTAGCAAACAGAGTGTGGTCACGACCGCAACCTACGTTAGTACCAGCGTGGAATTTGGTGCCACGCTGACGAACGATGATGCTACCCGCCAGAACGGATTCGCCACCGAAACGCTTAACGCCCAGGCGTTTAGCTTCTGAATCGCGACCGTTACGAGTTGAGCCGCCAGCCTTTTTATGTGCCATTTAAATCTACTCCTCAGGTCTTAGGCGCTGATGCCAGTGATTTTCACATCAGTGAACCACTGACGATGGCCCTGTTGCTTACGATAGTGTTTACGACGACGAAACTTAACGATTTTAACTTTCTCGCCACGACCGTGAGCAACAACTTCAGCTTTGATTACGCCGCCATCAACGAAAGGAACGCCGATTTTGACTTCTTCACCGTTTGCGATCATCAGAACTTCAGCGAATTCAACAGATTCGCCAGTTGCGATGTCCAGCTTTTCCAGGCGAACGGTCTGACCTTCGCTTACTCGGTGTTGTTTACCACCACTTTGGAAAACCGCGTACATAAAAAACTCCGCTTCCGCGCACATCATCGTGTGATTCAGAGTGCGCTATAAATATTCACAATAGGGCGCGAATATTACGCAAAACGCGAGCCTTTGACAAGTGCGATCGTCAATCCATGCAGAAAAAAAACACAATGCGTAGGGCAACGTTTATCTGGCGCGTTTTTTCAGTACAATCAACAATACTATTCTAACCCGTAACCCTTCGTTATCCCATTTTGATATGTGGTAAACAGGACTGAAAGCCCGGCTTTTGCGATGAATTTAGAAAAAATCAATGAGTTAACCGCGCAAGATATGGCGGGTGTTAATGCGACAATCCTGCAACAGCTCAACTCTGATGTTCAGCTAATCAACCAGTTGGGTTATTACATTGTTAGCGGCGGCGGTAAACGTATCCGTCCGATGATTGCCGTTCTGGCTGCACGTGCCGTTGGCTACGAAGGCAATGCGCATGTCACCATCGCCGCATTAATCGAATTTATCCACACTGCGACGCTTCTCCATGACGATGTTGTGGATGAATCAGATATGCGCCGCGGCAAAGCCACCGCTAACGCTGCGTTTGGTAATGCGGCCAGTGTACTGGTCGGTGATTTTATTTACACCCGCGCCTTTCAGATGATGACCAGCCTTGGCTCACTGAAAGTACTGGAAGTCATGTCCGAAGCGGTGAATGTCATCGCCGAAGGTGAAGTTCTGCAGCTGATGAACGTCAATGACCCGAACATCACCGAAGAGAACTATATGCGTGTGATTTACAGCAAGACTGCGCGCCTGTTTGAAGCGGCTGCGCAGTGCTCTGGCTTGCTGGCAGGTTGCAGCGACGCCCAGGAAAAAGGGTTGCAGGATTATGGCCGTTATCTGGGCACCGCCTTTCAGCTGATTGACGACTTGCTGGACTACAGTGCGGATGGCGAAACACTGGGCAAAAACACCGGCGATGACCTTAACGAAGGTAAGCCGACTCTCCCCTTGCTCCATGCGATGCATAACGGCACCGCAGAGCAGGCGCAGATGATTCGTGAAGCCATTGAGCAGGGCAACGGGCGACATCTTCTGGAACCAGTTCTGGAAGCGATGGCAGCCTGTGGATCGCTGGAATGGACGCGTCGTCGCGCAGAGGAAGAGGCGGATAAAGCTATCGCTGCCCTGCAGGTTCTTCCGGACTCCCCATGGCGCGAAGCACTCATCGGTCTCGCCCATATCGCGGTCCAGCGCGATCACTAATTCGCGCGTTCATTCGCTTTCCCGCTCACCACGGGAAAGCGCCAATAAGTTCTTATTACAATCAAAAAAAAGGCTCACCCTCAGAATTATCAGTCCTGGTGAATTCTTAAATGCTGCGATGTTACATGAACTTTTTAGAGCAATAGCTCTCATATGCGTATAGTAAACATTCTTCATATTGCCATAGCGTTTTAAGGGTTTTTACCAGGGAGGAAGAATGGAAAACAAATTTATTGACTGGCACCCGGCGGATATCATTGCTGGACTTCACAAAAAAGGGACGTCACTGGCCGCTGAATCGCGTAAGTGCGGTTTAAGTTCATCAACGCTTGCGAATGCGCTAACGCGCTCCTGGCCGAAAGGAGAACTTATTATTGCCCGTGCGCTGGATACCGATCCCTGGGTGATATGGCCATCGCGCTATCACGATCCCGTCACCCATGAATTTATCGACAGAACCAGCATGATGCGGCAAAGGAAGCCAAAATAAGCAAGATGACCCCCTTCCCGAGGCGGGTTGGGGGTTTGACGGCAAAGCGAGATTATTCGCCTTTTACACGCTCAATATGCGCACCAAGCGCACTCAGCTTGTCTTCAATGCGCTCATAACCACGATCGATGTGGTAAATACGATCCACGATCGTCGTCCCCTCCGCGATACACCCCGCCAGCACGAGGCTTGCAGACGCACGCAGGTCGGTCGCCATCACTTGTGCGCCGGAGAGTTTTTCGACACCGTGGCAAATCGCGGTATTGCTTTCGATTTCCGCGTGCGCGCCCATACGAATCAGTTCAGGAATGTGCATAAAACGATTTTCAAAGATCGTCTCGGTGATCACGCCCGTGCCTTCTGCAACGAGATTAAGCAGCGTGAATTGCGCCTGCATGTCTGTCGGAAACGCCGGATGCGGCGCAGTGCGCACATTAACGGCTTTCGGACGTTTACCGTGCATGTCCAGGCTTATCCAGTCGTCACCCACTTCGATTTCCGCGCCGGCTTCACGCAGTTTAGCCAGTACGGCATCCAGCGTATCGGGTTTCGCGTTACGACATACGATTTTGCCACCAGAGATTGCAGCCGCTACCAGGAAGGTACCCGTTTCAATACGGTCCGGCAGCACACGATAGACACCGCCACCGAGACGCTCCACGCCTTCAATGGTGACACGGTCAGTACCCTGGCCGCTAATTTTCGCACCCAGCGCATTGAGGAAGTTCGCGGTATCAACGATTTCCGGTTCACGCGCGGCGTTTTCGATAATGGTGGTGCCTTCTGCCAGCGTTGCCGCCGTCATGATGGTGACAGTCGCGCCAACGCTGACTTTATCCATGACGATATGCGCGCCTTTCAGGCGACCATTCACGCTCGCTTTGACATAACCTTCTTCGAGCTTAATTTCCGCGCCTAGCTGTTCCAGACCCGTAATGTGCAGATCCACCGGACGCGCGCCAATTGCACAGCCACCCGGCAAGGAAACCTGACCCTGACCAAAACGTGCGACCAGCGGCCCCAGCGCCCAGATAGAGGCACGCATTGTTTTAACCAGATCGTAAGGCGCGCAGAAAACGTTAACCTTGCTGGCATCGATCCAGACAGATCCGTTGCGTTCAACCTTGGTACCCAACTGGCTCAGCAACTTCATGGTGGTATCAATGTCTTTCAGTTTCGGAACGTTGCGGATCTCTACCGGTTCTTCTGCCAGCAGTGCGGCAAAAAGGATGGGTAACGCGGCGTTTTTAGCACCTGAAATTGTGACTTCGCCCTGGAGCCGGGTTGGCCCCTGTACACGAAACTTATCCATTCATCTGATCTCTGTTAAGAATTCACACGCGCTGCGGGCGTAATACCCGTAGCTCAAAAACCGTTTAGTTTGCGATCGCGTGCCCACTCTTGCGGGGTATACGCTTTGATCGAGAGAGCGTGAATGCGGTTGTCCGCTATATATTCCGCTAATGGGCCATATACGGCCTGCTGTTTTTTGACCCGGCTCATGCCGTCAAAAACCTCACCCACAGCAATAACCTGAAAGTGACTGCCGTCGCCAGAGACGTGGGCTTCCTGGAGAGAGAGTGCGTTCATCAGCACTGTCTGAATTTCATGATTTTCCATGGGCGTTAATTTCATCTGATAGTGAAAACAGCCCCACATCTTAGAGGAAAGTGAGGCGGTCTTAAATAAGCAAAAAGCCTCGTCGGTATACCAAACGAGGCTTTAAAGAGTAACGTACTGAAAAAATTAGCGAGGCAATACGTCAGCAGGCAAGTTATAGAGTGCTGCAAGCGTCTGCAGATTCTCGCTTATCCCTTCGAGTGAAACCTGGTGGCCCTGAGTTTTTCCCTGAGCAATCAGGTGAATTAATAGGGCCACACCAGCAGTATCAATGCGCGATACAGCGCGCAGATCGATACAGGTAGCCCCTTTCATTGCATCCTGCCGGGCATTCCACAAAGGATTAAGCACATCCTGATCGAGCTCGCCCTGCAGCACCAGCCGTTCACCTTCACGCGCCCAGCTTAATTGCGGCGTCATTATTTCTTCTCATCCAGCGTAATTTTCTGGTGAGAAATGGCCTGCAACTGCGCGGTAAGACCATCGATACCTTTAGTGCGCAACAGATCGCTCCACTCATTTTGTTTGGTGGTGATCATACTCACCCCTTCGGCAATCATATCGTAAGCCTGCCAGTTACCGGACTGCGTGTTTTTGCGCCACTGAAAATCCAGACGCACTGGCGGACGGCCGTTTGGATCGATAATGGTCACGCGGATCGGGACGATCGTAGCATCACCCAGCGGCTTCTCCGGGGCAATCTCGTAGGTCTGGCCGTGGTACAACGCCAGAGCCTGGCCATAAGCCTGTTTCAGGTATTCACGGAAAGCAGCGAAGTAGGCCTCGCGCTGCGCAGGCGTTGCGTCTTTATAGTAACGCCCCAACACCAGGGCACCGGCGTATTTAATCTGGACGTAAGGCAGTAATTCTTGATCGACCACATCACGTAAATAATCTGGATTCGCGCGAATCTTTGGCTGTTCGTTTTTGAGGCGATCAAACGTTTTCTTTGCCGCTTCCTGCATTGCTTTGTACGGATTGCTTTGTTCCGTCGCGTTGGCGAGTCCAAGTGGCGCGATAACCAGCATGGCAACCATTAATAGACGTTTAAACATGCGTCAACTCTCCTCGTTAATTCGTCTTACCAGCAGACGGTGCGCTGGAAGTATCATCCTGCTGTTTTGACTGCGCATCGCCAGAATTCTTATTGTCACTGCCTTTACTGTTGTAAAGGAATTGTCCGATCAGGTCCTCAAGGACCATTGCGGATTTCGTATCCTGGATAGTGCTGCCTTCTTTAAGCATAGAAGTTCCCAGTTCAGGATCCTCAAATCCCACATTCAACGCCAAATATTGCTCCCCCAGCAAACCTGACGTACGAATAGCCAGTGAACTTGTATCAGGAATCTGGTTGTAACGCTCTTCGATGTCCAGCGCGACGCGCGGCAGATAAGTTTTTGGATCGAGTTCAATATCAGCAACACGGCCAACCACCACGCCACCAATACGGACCGGCGAGCGCGCTTTCAGGCCGCCAATGTTATCGAAGGTGGCGTACACGCGATACGTCGGTTCGGTACGCATAGAGGCAACATCGGCCGCTTTCAGGCAGATAAACAACCCCGCCAGCAGCGCCAGTAACAGAAAAATGCCTACCCAAATTTCACTTTTTTTCGTTTGCATGAACTCAATTCCCAAACATCAATGCGGTGAGCACAAAATCAAGACCAAGCACGGCCAGCGAAGAGTGCACAACGGTACGCGTCGTTGCCCGACTGATCCCGGCGGAAGTCGGGATCGCGTCATAACCATTAAATAAAGCAATCCAGGTTACGGTAATGGCAAAGACAACGCTCTTAATCAGACAGTTCACCAGATCCAGTCGCCAGTCGACGGCGTTTTGCATCGCCGACCAGAAGAACCCTGAGTCGATTCCTTTCCAGTTCACACCCACCAGCGAGCCGCCCCAGATACCTACCGCAACGAAGATAACCGTCAGCAATGGTAAGGAGATCACCCCCGCCCAAAAACGAGGAGAAATCACGCGCCGCAGGGGGTCAACAGCCATCATTTCAAGACTTGAAAGTTGCTCAGTCGCGCGCATCAGGCCAATTTCCGCCGTCAGTGCCGAACCCGCGCGCCCGGCATAAAGCAGAGCAGCGACAACGGGCCCCAGTTCACGCAACAAGGAGAGCGCCACCAGCATTCCCAGACTGGTTTCCGCGCTATAGGTCGTAAGCACCAGATAGCCCTGCAAGCCAAGCACCATGCCGATAAATACGCCGGACACGATAATGATGAGCATCGACAGGACACCCACATTATAGAGTTGGCGCACCAGCAACGGCGCGTGTTTGCCAAATTCCGGCTTACCGACCAGCGCGTTGAAGAGCATTAAACCAGCGCGGCCAAACGTCGCGATCGTCTTGATCCCGCGATGTCCAAGCGACGCCAGTGCATGTAACAACATGAGTGGCTTAACTCCCTGTCTCAAATAAATCGGATTGATATTGACCTGCGGGATAGCGGAACGGAACGGGGCCGTCAGCAATGCCGTCGAGGAACTGACGGACGCGAGGGTCGGCGTTTTCTTGCAAGCCTTGCGCGCTGCCCTGCGCCACAATTTTACGGTCTGCAACAATATACGCATAGTCGGCGATGCTCAGCACTTCCGGCACGTCATGGGAGACGACAACACAGGTGACGCCCAGCGCGCTATTCAGTTCAGAGATAAGCTTCACCAGCACACCCATAGTAATAGGATCCTGGCCGACAAAAGGTTCGTCGAACATGATTAAATCTGGCTCCAGCGCGATAGCCCTTGCTAGCGCGGCGCGGCGCGCCATCCCACCAGAGAGTTCAGAAGGCATGAGTTTTGCTGCACCACGCAGTCCCACCGCCTCCAGTTTCATCATGACCGTACTTTTCAGCAACGGGGCCGGTAAGTTCGTATGTTCGCGCAACGGATAGGCCACATTATCGAACACAGTCATGTCGGTAAATAAGGCGCCGGACTGGAACAACATGCTCATTCGTTTACGAACGGTAAACAGCCGGGAACGACTCATCGCGGGGATATTCTCACCGTCGAAGAGGATTTCACCCGCGTCTGGCGGTATCTGTCCGCCAATAAGACGCAGCAATGTTGTTTTACCAATCCCGGACGGCCCCATAATGGCGGTGATTTTACCGCGTGGCACCGTCAGCGAGATATTGTCGAAAATACGCCGACTTCCACGGGAGAAACTCACACCACGGATATCGACCAGATTCGCCACAGTCTGGCTCATTCACTCTTCCTTATAAGCCTTGATTGGGTCTAAGCATGACGCCGGATAACTGCAAGAACCCACCATTTTTACAGAATATTACCCGTATGAGTTAGCGAAAGCTGGCATTTGTTTTACTTTTGAGCCGCATAAAGTCAAAATTAAGAATTCTCTACGCCGCTTAAAATTCCCGGTTTTCCCCGGCAATCGCAGCCTGCGGACCGGCAGATTATACCTCAAGAAAGGACTTTAGATGCTTTTAGCGACGGCGCTGTTAATTATTGGTTTACTGTTAGTGGTATACAGCGCTGACCGATTGGTATTCGCCGCCTCAATTTTGTGTCGCAGTTTGGGGGTTCCACCGTTGCTCATTGGGATGACAGTGGTGAGTATCGGTACCTCTCTTCCGGAGATGATTGTCTCCGTTGCGGCCTCCCTGCACGGCCAACTCGATTTGGCCATTGGTACGGCCCTCGGCTCTAACATCACCAATATTCTGTTGATCCTTGGACTCGCAGCGCTCCTGCATCCATTTACTGTCCATTCCGATATCCTGCGCCGTGAATTGCCGCTAATGTTAATAACCAGCCTGCTGGCAGGGCTGGTGCTGTTTGACGGGCAACTGACCTGGCTGGACGGCCTGTTTTTACTTCTGCTGGCCGTGCTATGGCTGGTATACATTGTTAAAATCGCCCGTCTGGCTGAGCTGCAAGGTAGCGATACACTGACACGTGAGCAAGTTGCAGAGTTGCCGCGTGGCGGTAGCCTGTCAGTGGCATTCTTGTGGCTCGGGGTCGCACTCATCATTATGCCGATGTCAACGCGCATGGTAGTGGACAACGCCACGGTGGTCGCAAACCATTTCGCGATGAGCGAATTAACCATCGGCCTGACGGTGATTGCCATTGTGACGGGTCTGCCGGAACTGGCAACAGCCATTGCCGGGGCACGTAAGGGAGAAGACGATATTGCGATCGGTAATATCATCGGCTCGAATATTTTCAACATCACGCTGGTGCTGGGTTTACCCGCGCTGATCGCGCCAGGTCATTTTAATAGTCTGGCTTTTACACGAGATTATGGCGTGATGTTACTGGTCAGCGTCATTTTTGCCCTCACCTGCTGGCGACGTAAGCAGCAGACAGGCAGAGGAACTGGCGCATTACTATTAGGCGGTTTTATCACCTGGTTAGCATTACTGTACTGGGTTACGCCGCGTCTGACAGGATAATTGGACACACATTTATGTCGCATATCGATCTGCAACCGGGCTTCGACTTTCAGCAGGCTGGCCGGGACGTTTTGCAAATTGAACGTGAAGGTCTGGCCCAGCTTGACCAATACATTAATCAGGACTTTGCACAGGCTTGTGAAAAGATTTTCTATTGCAGCGGCAAAGTCGTGGTAATGGGGATGGGGAAATCGGGTCATATTGGTCGAAAAATGGCCGCCACATTCGCCAGTACCGGTACCTCTTCTTTCTTTGTTCATCCGGGAGAAGCGGCGCATGGCGATCTGGGTATGGTCGGGTCGCAGGATGTGGTGATCGCGTTGTCGAATTCCGGAGAGTCAAATGAGATCCTGGCGTTGATCCCGGTGCTCAAGCGACTAAAAGTATTCCTGATCTGTATGACAAGCCGTCCTGACAGCAGTATGGGCCGCGCGGCTGATATTCATCTGTGTGTGAAGGTGCCGCAAGAGGCCTGTCCATTAGGGTTGGCGCCGACCTCCAGCACTACCGCCGCATTGGTAATGGGAGATGCTCTGGCAGTCGCACTGTTGAAAGCCCGGGGTTTTACCGCTGAGGATTTTGCACTTTCTCACCCCGGCGGCGCGCTTGGACGTAAGCTCCTGTTGCGGGTCAATGACATCATGCACACCGGGGACGAAATTCCGCATGTGAGCAAGGACGCCACGCTGCGCGACGCTCTTCTCGAAATTACGCGTAAGAATTTAGGCCTGACGGTGATTTGCGACGATCTGATGAAGATCGAAGGCATTTTTACCGATGGCGATTTGCGCCGTGTCTTTGATATGGGCGCAGATGTACGTAGTTTAGGGATTGCTGAGGTAATGACGCCTGGAGGTATCCGCGTGCGTCCTGGCACACTGGCGGTGGACGCACTTAATCTGATGCAGTCCCGCCACATCACCTCTGTTTTGGTTGCAGATGGCGACCAGTTGCTGGGTGTGGTACATATGCATGATTTGCTGCGCGCGGGCGTGGTGTGAAAAAGGATCGAAGAATGAGTAACGTTGGAGCGTCGCTTGCGACATGCTACGGACCCGTCAGTACGCAGGTAATGGCGAAAGCAGAAAAAATTAAGCTGTTAATTCTTGATGTAGATGGTGTTTTATCAGATGGATCTATCTACATGGGTAATAATGGAGAAGAGTTGAAAGCATTCAACGTCCGCGATGGTTACGGTATCCGCTGTGCATTAACATCCAATATTGAGGTTGCCATTATTACTGGCCGAAAAGCTAAACTGATGGAAGACCGCTGCGAAACGCTGGGCATCACGCATCTCTATCAAGGACAATCAGATAAGTTGTTAGCTTATCGCGAGTTATTGACCAAACTTTCGCTGGTACCGGAACAAGTTGCGTATGTCGGAGACGATCTCATCGACTGGCCTGTGATGGCGGAAATTGGTTTAAGCGTGGCGGTGGCGGATGCGCATCCGCTGCTGATTCCCCGGGCGGATTATGTCACCCGTACAGCAGGCGGACGCGGTGCAGTTCGTGAAGTATGTGATTTGTTATTGCTGGCGCAAGGCAAGCTTGATGAGGCCAAAGGGCAATCAATATGAGTAAAACCAGACGTTGGGTCATCATTGTGCTGTCACTGGTCGCGCTGATACTGATTGGGGTGAACCTGGCCGATCGCGAACAGACTGAACAAGTTACCGTTAACAATACTGACCCAACGTATAAAAGTGAGCATACCGATACGGTAGTCTACAGTCCGGAAGGTGCGTTGAACTATCGGCTGATAGCACAGCATGTTGAATACTATTCTGCTGATGCTATCACGTGGTTTACCCAGCCAGTACTGACGACTTTCGACAAAGATAAAATTCCTGACTGGTCCATCAAGGCGGATAAAGCGAAGCTGACCAATGACCGGATGCTTTATCTTTATGGGCATGTTGAGGTCAATGCCCTGACGGCGGACGCTCAACTGCGAAAAATTACGACGGATAACGCGCAGATAAACCTGGTCACGCAGGATGTCACCTCTGATGATCAAGTCACGTTATACGGAACAACATTTAATTCCACCGGCCTGAAAATGCGCGGCAATTTACGCAGCAAAAACGCCGAGCTGATTGAAAAGGTTAGAAGCTCCTATGAAATTCAGAACAAACAAACTCAGCCTTAATGTTGCCCTGGCCAGTGTCCTTTTTGCCGCCAGTCTTCCGGCGCTTGCGGTGACCGGCGATACCGAACAGCCTATCCATATCGACTCCGATCAGCAGTCTCTGGATATGCAAGGCAACGTGGTGACCTTCACCGGCAATGTTGTCGTGACGCAGGGCACCATCAAAATCAACGCCGACAAAGTGGTGGTAACCCGCCCTAATGGTCAGCAAGGTAAAGAGATCATTGATGGCTACGGTAATCCTGCCACCTTTTATCAGATGCAGGATAGCGGCAAACCCGTAAAAGGCCACGCGTCCCAGATGCACTATGAGCTGGAAAAAGATTTCGTGGTCCTGACAGGCAATGCCTACCTGGAACAGCTTGATAGCAATATCAAGGGCGACAAAATTACCTATCTGGTGAAAGAGCAGAAAATGCAGGCTTTCAGCGATAAAGGCAAACGCGTGACGACGGTTCTGGTGCCGTCGCAGTTGCAGGATAAGAGCAACAATCAGACCCCGGCTCCGGCGCAAAAAAAGAGTAACTAATTCGTTATGGCAACATTAACTGCAAAGAATCTCGCCAAGGCCTACAAAGGCCGCCGTGTGGTGGAAGATGTCAGTCTGACAGTCAATTCAGGCGAAATTGTCGGGCTGCTCGGTCCTAACGGTGCAGGTAAAACCACAACGTTCTACATGGTTGTGGGTATCGTGTCGCGTGATGCGGGCAATATCATCATCGACGACGAAGATATCAGTCTGTTGCCGCTGCATGCCCGGGCACGTCGCGGTATCGGCTATTTGCCGCAGGAAGCCTCTATTTTCCGGCGCCTGAGCGTATTTGACAATCTCATGGCAGTACTGCAAATTCGCGATGATCTCACATCCGAACAGCGCGTGGATCGGGCGAATGAGTTGATGGAAGAGTTCCATATTGAACATCTGCGCGACAATATGGGGCAGGCGCTTTCTGGCGGTGAACGCCGTCGTGTCGAAATTGCTCGTGCGCTGGCGGCAAACCCTAAATTTATCCTGCTGGATGAACCGTTTGCCGGTGTTGACCCGATATCGGTCATTGATATCAAACGCATTATTGAGCACCTGCGTGATAGCGGGCTTGGCGTGTTGATTACCGATCACAACGTTCGCGAAACGTTGGCGGTGTGTGAGCGTGCTTATATTGTCAGCCAGGGGCATTTGATCGCGCACGGTACGCCTCAGCAAATCCTTGAAGACGAACATGTTAAGCGCGTATATCTTGGGGAAGACTTCAGACTCTGATAGGGTAGGGTTTATTGACGTGTTTAGTCGGAGAGTACTGCTCTGAATATGAAGCAAGGTTTGCAATTAAGGCTCAGCCAACAGCTAGCCATGACGCCACAGTTGCAACAGGCTATTCGCCTGCTGCAACTGTCCACGTTGGAACTTCAGCAAGAACTCCAGCAAGCTCTGGAAAGTAATCCATTGCTTGAGCAAACCGATCTTCACGAAGAAGTGGATGCGCAACAATCTCAGGATAACGAAGGCCTGGATACAGTCGACGCTCTCGAACAAAAAGAGATGCCCGAAGAGTTGCCCCTGGACGCCAGTTGGGATGAAATCTATACCGCTGGCACCCCGTCTGGCAGCAGCACCGATTATCTTGACGATGAACTGCCTGTTTATCAGGGAGAAACCACCCAGTCGCTGCAGGATTACCTGATGTGGCAGGTGGAGCTCACCCCTTTCTCAGACACCGATCGCGCCATTGCGACTTCGATTGTCGACGCTGTTGATGACACAGGTTATCTCACCGTTCCGCTGGAAGACATCCTGGAAAGCATGGGCGATGAAGAGATCGGTCTGGATGAAGTCGAAGCGGTATTGAAACGTATTCAGCGTTTCGATCCGGTTGGCGTCGCGGCCAGAGATCTACGCGATTGCCTGTTGATCCAGCTCTCTCAGTTTGCCAAAGAGACCCCCTGGTGCGAGGAAGCGCGTTTAATCATCAGCGATCATCTGGATCTGCTCGCAAACCACGACTTCCGTACGCTGATGCGCGTAACACGTCTGAAAGAAGAAGTGCTGAAAGAGGCGGTCAATTTAATCCAGTCTCTTGATCCACGTCCGGGTCAGTCAATCCAGACAGGTGAGCCCGAGTATGTTATCCCTGATGTCCTGGTACGTAAGCACAATGGGCGCTGGACGGTCGAGCTCAACTCCGACAGCATCCCCCGTTTACAGATCAATCAGCACTATGCCGCCATGTGCGGTGGTGCGCGTAACGATGCCGACAGCCAGTTTATCCGTAGCAATCTGCAGGAAGCGAAATGGCTGATTAAAAGCCTTGAGAGTCGCAACGACACCCTGTTAAGGGTGAGCCGCTGCATTGTTGAACAGCAGCAGGCGTTCTTCGAGCAAGGCGAAGAATTTATGAAACCGATGGTTTTGGCCGATATCGCTCAGGCCGTCGAGATGCATGAATCCACGATTTCCCGTGTCACGACCCAAAAATATCTGCACAGTCCGCGTGGCATCTTTGAGCTTAAATATTTCTTCTCCAGCCATGTGAATACCGAAGGCGGCGGCGAAGCCTCGTCGACGGCTATCCGCGCACTGGTGAAGAAATTAATTGCCGCAGAGAATCCTGCGAAGCCGTTGAGCGACAGTAAGCTGACTACCATGCTCTCCGATCAGGGTATTATGGTAGCGCGGCGAACCGTTGCGAAGTATCGAGAGTCTTTATCCATTCCGCCGTCTAATCAGCGCAAACAGCTGGTGTGACCTAACCGATAAGGAAGACACTATGCAGCTTAACATCACAGGACATAACGTCGAGATAACCGAGGCCCTGCGCGAATTCGTTACCGCGAAATTTGCCAAACTCGAACAATATTTCGAAAGGATCAATCAGGTCTATGTTGTGTTGAAAGTGGAGAAAGTGACTCATATCTCGGATGCGACCCTGCATGTAAACGGGGGGGAGATTCATGCCAGTGCGGAAGGACAAGACATGTATGCTGCCATCGACGGTTTAATTGATAAACTGGCGCGGCAACTCACGAAACATAAAGATAAACTGAAACAACACTAATTGTCCGGGCACTCGTCTGGCGCGTATCACCCTGCCGCAACCCGGCAGGGTGTCTGCACTGGCGACGCTTAGGTGAAATTATGATGAATAACGATTCCGCTCTTCAATTGAGCAATGTCCTTAACCAGGAATGTACCCGTAGTGGTGTTCACTGCCAGAGCAAGAAACGTGCGCTGGAAATTATCAGTGAACTGGCGGCAAAGCAGTTGAGCCTGCCACCACAAGTGGTCTTCGAAGCGATCCTGACGCGTGAGAAAATGGGCAGTACCGGTATTGGTAACGGTATCGCCATCCCTCACGGAAAACTCGAAGAAGATACTCTTCGTGCCGTTGGTGTTTTTGTGCAACTGGAAACACCCATCGCCTTCGATGCTATTGATAACCAGCCAGTCGATCTGCTCTTCGCGCTTCTGGTTCCCGCCGATCAGACCAAAACCCACCTGCATACGCTTTCGTTGGTGGCCAAGCGTCTGGCGGATAAAACCATCTGTCGCCGTCTGCGCTCAGCGCAAAGCGATGAAGAGTTGTACCAGATCATCACGCTGACAGAAGGCGAAAATGACGATGCGTAACACAACAGCTTCCCTTGTGTCGCTGGTTCTGAGGAGAATTGGTTCATGGTCCTGATGATCGTGAGTGGTCGTTCGGGCTCAGGTAAGTCAGTGGCCCTGCGCGCCCTGGAAGATATGGGATTTTACTGCGTCGATAACCTGCCGGTCGTTCTTTTGCCGGAGCTGGCAAGAACGCTGGCTGACCGTCAGACGTCTGCCGCCGTCAGCATCGATGTGCGTAATATGCCGGAATCGCCGGAAATTTTTGAGCAGGCAATGAGCAGCCTGCCGGATTATTTTTCTCCGCAACTGCTGTTCCTGGATGCCGATCGCAACACGTTGATCCGCCGCTACAGCGACACACGTCGTCTGCACCCTCTTTCAAGCAAAAACCTGTCGCTGGAAAGCGCCATCGATGAAGAGAGTAATCTGCTGGAGCCACTGCGCTCACGCGCCGATCTCATCGTCGACACATCGGAAATGTCCGTTCATGAACTCGCCGAGATGCTCCGTACCCGACTGTTGGGTAAACGCGAGCGCGAACTGACTATGGTGTTCGAGTCCTTTGGCTTTAAGCATGGTATCCCTATTGATGCCGATTACGTGTTTGACGTTCGCTTCTTGCCTAACCCGCACTGGGACCCGAAATTACGCCCGATGACCGGGCTGGATAAACCGGTAGCCGCCTTCCTTGACAGACATACGGAAGTGCACAATTTTATTTACCAGACCCGCAGTTATCTCGAACTGTGGCTACCAATGCTGGAAACCAATAATCGCAGCTATTTAACGGTAGCGATTGGATGTACCGGCGGTAAGCACCGTTCCGTCTATGTTGCTGAACAGCTTGCAGACTATTTCCGCTCACGCGGTAAAAACGTTCAGTCTCGTCATCGTACGCTGGAAAAACGGAAAACATGACCGTAAAACAAACTGTTGAAATCACCAATAAGCTGGGCATGCACGCGCGCCCGGCGATGAAACTGTTTGAACTGGTTCAGGGCTTTGATGCTGAGGTACTGTTGCGTAACGACGAGGGAACCGAAGCCGAGGCCAATAGTGTGATTGCGCTACTCATGCTGGACTCCGCGAAGGGGCGACAGATTGAGATAGAAGCAACAGGCCCTCAGGAAGAAGAAGCGCTGGCAGCTGTCATTGCGCTCTTTATCGCCGGGTTTGACGAAGACTGAGAGCGCGCGTTTTCCCTCTCCTGGCGGAGAGGGAATCATCAATGCAGTTTATTGCGCGCCAGGAAATCCTCTCCTCCAAGCTGACGCATCTGGCGCATAATCCACGCCTGTCGGCTGCGCACATACCCGGACGGCGCATCAGCGCGAAAGCGTACCGGATTCGGTAATACTGCTGCCAGCAATGCCGCCTCAGCCATCGTCAACTTGCTGGCAGGTTTATGAAAGTAACGCTGCGAAGCCGCCTCCACGCCAAAGATACCGTCGCCAAATTCAGCAATGTTCAAATAGACGGTCAGAATACGCCGTTTTGTCCAGACAGCCTCGGTGACCAGGGTTAAACCCGCTTCAAAGCCTTTACGCACCCAGCTTTTGCCGTCCCAGAGCAGCAGGTTTTTAATGGTCTGCTGAGAAATGGTTGATGCACCGCGAATTCGATTTTCATGCTGCTCATTGTGCGATAAGGCCTTTTCAATCGCGCCAAAATCAAGCCCCCAATGGTCCGGGAAACGCTGATCTTCAGCGGCAATTACCGCCAGCGCCACCCAGGGTGAAATCTCGTCCATACCCACCCAGTCCGAATGAGCAACATAACCGAAATCCCCCGTCAGCCAGGCCCCCACTTGCCGTTCGACCATGACGGCTGAAAACGGTACTGGCATAAAACTGAACAGAAGAATACCGCCGCCCCAGAAGATTCCCAGCGCCAGGACCACACGGAGTAATAGCTTTTTGATTTTCGCCATGAATGGGCCGCGCAACCCTCTCATTCAGCGAGCACCAGAACGCGGGAGACCAGTTTTTCGATCCCTGTAGCCGCCTCCGCAATATTCTGCGCCAGCATATACGCCGGTGTGGTCACCACTTTGTTATCCTCATCGACCACAATATCGTCGACAGGGCAAGGCACGTGTTCAGCACCCATATCTTCAAGCACCTCCGCCGTATCGATATCCGTTCCAATCGTCAGGCGCAACGGAAAATCAAAGATTTTCGGCAGCATCGCAGGCGCAATACAGATAAAACCGAGTGGTTTCCCCGCCTGGTGCATCTCCAGAACCAACCGTTTCAGATCCGGATCTACCACACATTCACTACCGAGACTGGCAAAGCTGCTCAGATTTTTCGCTGCGCCAAATCCGCCAGGCACAATCAGCGCATCCAGATCGTTTATTGATGCCTGCGCGATCGGAAGGATCGCACCACGCGCAATGCGGGCCGCTTCGATCAGCACGTTTCTACTTTCACTCATCGGTTCACCCGTGAGATGATTAATGACATCGGTCTGACGCTTGTCAGGCGCAAAGCATACTGCCTCAGCGCCTTCACGAGCGATCGCCAGCAGGGTAATGACAGCTTCGTGGATTTCCGATCCGTCATAAACGCCTGATCCGCTGAGAACAACACCGATTTTTTTCATTTTGCTCGTCCTTTATGCAACGTACTCGGGATAATTAAATATTTTGATAAGGGCGCTATGCTTCACACATTTCACTGATTGATGTAACAAATACTTTAAGATTTGCTATCTTATGTGCGTGCAGTTCAAATTTTCCCGACTGCGCCCTTGATAAAAAAATATAACTTTACGGCGCAGCCACGATTTCCCTGGTGTTGGCGCAGTATTCGCGCACCCCGGTTAATCCGGGGTCATTTTTTTCCAGCGGTTGCTACCCACGCTTTCAATACATCCACATCGTGCTGCCACTCTTGCTTCATCTCTTCAACCCATTCACCGACGTTATCCCACCAGGCTGGCAGATCGGGTGACTGAATTTGCTGACCCAGCTGTTGCAGGTGACGAAGGCCGACCGATCCAGCGGCACCCTTGATCTTGTGTCCCTCTTCGACGATCCCTTTTTGATCCCGCGCGGTGAGATTTGACTCCAGAACGCTGAGATAGCCCGGCATCATTTTCTCAAATACCGCCAGCCCATCGGTAATCAGCTTCGGCCCAACCAGATCGATATACTGCTCAAGCATCGGGATATCCAGCAGGTTTTGTGATTTTTGACCATCGGTATGAGACATTGCGCCTTGCTCCTCTTCTTCGTCTGCATCCCAGAATTTCTTAATCATGGCAGTTAATGCCGGGACCGCCAGCGGCTTGCTTAAGACATCGTCCATCCCTGCATCCAGATATTCTTTTTTATCTTTCAGCACGTTGGCGGTAAGCGCCACCAGCGGTGGTAAATCGTCGCGGGCAAACTGGCTGGTGAGAATGCGCGAGATGTCCAACCCGGTCATATCCGGCAACTGAATATCGAGCAGTACCAGATCGTATTCGCCGGGTTTAAACATCTCCAGCGCGGCCTTGCCGGTCATCGCAACGTCCACGCTACTGCCCAGTTTTTCCAGAACGGAACGGGCAACGATCACGTTAAGTTCAATGTCTTCCACCAAAAGCACATGCAGCGCTGGCAGCGGCATATCATCGTCTTCAAAGGCATCCTCCACTTCCTCCGCTACCGCAGGCGCGTGAACGGTCAACGTGAAGACAGAGCCTTTGCCCGGCTGGCTGGCAACAACAATGTCACCGCCCATGTTTTTCGCCAGACGACGCGATACGGCGAGGCCAATCCCTGTACCGGTAGCTGGCTTGCCGCCATGGGTGTCTTTCACCTGGTAATACATGGCGAAAATTTTATCCAGCTCGTCGCGAGGAATGCCAATCCCGGAATCTTCAACCTCGAAGTGAAGCATATCGCCTTCGTCATAGCGCACACGTACGGTGACTTGTCCCTCACGGGTAAATTTGACGGCGTTGCTGATAAGGTTCCACAGGATCTGCCGCAACCGCGTACCATCAGTGACCACCTTATGCGGTAACGGCAGCGTAGGCTCCATGACGAAGCGCAGACCTTTCTGGTGTGCCTGCAGGCCGGAAAGGTTCTCCAGGTCGGCAAGGAAGCTGGTGAAATCCACCGGCTGATTATCGAGCTGGACTTTACGGCGTTCCATTTTATCCATGTCGATAATATCGTTGAAGATATTGCCCAGAGTGACGGCAGAAACATGGATAGTTTTCAGGTATTTTTCCTGCTCAGCCGTTAAATCAGTATCCAGAAGAATACGGCTCAGACCGACGATGCCATTAAGCGGCGTACGCAGTTCGTGGCTGATGGTGGAAATAAAGGTGGTTTTATCGCGACTGGCACGCTCCAGGGCGTCCTGATAGCGCTTACGCTCGGTAATATCACGCCCGAAACCCATCAAGCCGTGGCGCTTACCTACGCGGTCATAGTAGGGCACCTTACGGATTTCAAAGCAGGCTTTGCGCCCATCCGGATAATCCAGCCACTGCTCATAGGTCAGCGAAACATTGTGGCGAAACACCTTCTCATCGGTCTCGATAACCTTTTCCGCCGCTTCCGGCGCATAGACATCCTGCGGTTTAAGGTTAATCAGTTGCTTCTCGCTTTTGCCCGTCAGCAGTTCCATCGCCCGGTTACAGCCGGAAAACTCTTTGTCTTCGTTGCGATAGAAAACCAGGTCCGGGGAGGCATCGAGGAAAGAGCGTAAAAATGTGGATTGCTGTTCAAGCTGAATCTGCGTCTGCTCGCGCTCCTGCATCTCTACTTTAAGCTGCTCAAATGTCGACTGACGTTCAGCTTCGGCTTTCTCGCGATCGGCCATCTCCTGGTTAAGCCGGGTGATGTTGTCCTTAAGTTGAATATTGAGTTTGAGGTCGCGATCGCGCATCTCTTCCAGTTTGTCCACCAGCCGCGAAAGGCGCTGACGTGACTCTTCAAGTTGCTCGACGACAACCGATAAGAAATAGACCGCCCAGGGGGTAATCAACAAGCCAAAAAAGATAGAACGAATGACGTCGATGCTCGCCACCTGCCCCTGCAATACCATCGTCACCGCCATTTGCACGACGATAGCCAGCACCACCAGCGCCAGGGCAAGTAACAGGGAGAAACGAACCAGCCCGAGCTTCATCATCAGGTCGACGTAATACTGCGCCAGTAAACGGATTTGCTTCATAGCGATTTCCTTAAACAATTCCGCTCAATAATACCCAATTCTGAGCAACGCGTTGAAGGTTGTGCGAAAAATGCGGTGTCAGGCAACCGTCACGGCTGGATCCATGGGCGGCCCAATGCGGAACCCTGCACACCATGTTCAGTAAGATAACGATCCAGCTCCACCATTCCCGTCCAGCGATTTTCGCACCACAACGGCGCCAGCAGCGTCGGACGGCGAGCGCTGGCGGAGACGCGATGGTAAATCACCTCCGGTGGCGTTGCGCGGATCATCTCCCCGGCGGTGACAGTATAGTCTTCCAGTTCAATGCCCTGCAGACGGCCCGCCTCCCAGGCTTTTGCCATGATGCTGCCCTTCACAATATGCAGAGGATGCAGCTTGATACCGTCTACGCCTGTCTCCACCACACGATGGAGGGTTTGCAGACATTCCGACTGCCCTTCACCTGGCAAACCAACAATAAGATGACTACATACTTTCAACCCGCGCTCGCGGGCCAGACGGGTGGTTCGCTGATAACAGGCGAAATCATGCCCACGGTTAATACGGTGCAGTGTTTTATCGTGTGCGGTTTGCAATCCCAGTTCGAGCCAGACCTCATAGCCTTGATCGTTATACTCGCTCAATAAATCCAGCACCGCCTCGGGTACGCAATCCGGGCGCGTGCCGACGCACAGGCCCACAATGCTGGCCTGGCTTATCGCCTGTTGATACATAGAACGCAGTACCTGTACTTCGGCCCAGGTACTGGTGTAAGCCTGAAAATAGGCGAGATAACGTTTAGCACGATTCACCAGGTTCGCCTGATGTGCCAGCTGTTCGGCAATGGAGTGATGCTGCTGCGCCTCATCGGCGAAGGAGGCCACATTACAGAACGTGCAACCGCCCCGACCGATAGTGCCATCACGATTCGGGCAGCTAAAACCGCCGTGAAGCGTCAATTTATGAACCTTTTGCCCATAACGACGGGCAAGATCCCCACCAAACATATTGACTAATTTTTGTAACTGCATAATCTGACAGGCCGTGCCTTTGAAAAGGGCCAAGCCTGCCATTTTTAGCTTTCGACGGCGATGATGTGGATCAATCGCCCGGCAAGGCTTTTATTCATTGCATAAAAAGTCAAGATTACCGCCATTTCATTCACTTCTCCGGCAATTACTTTTCCTTATGTTCAGGCGATATTTTGCAGAAATACTGTCGCAAGTAAAAAACAGTGTGTTCCTGCGTCTGTAAGAACATTCTCAGAATAATATTCTGAAATCTATATTAGCCTTAGTAGGGTAGCGCATTAACAACGCTTCCCGATAGTGAGTCAGATCACATTACTCTGCCGCTCAGCGTCGGGCTTATTGATTGTAAATAAGGTTAAATTCAATTATATATCAATGCATTAAATAAGCTTTAGCACATTATTAGATAAATAAGCCTGGCATTTGACCTGTGTAAGGATTCCCGATAAGTTGGGAATCCGCTGGAAGCTTTCTGGATGAGTGGTCTGCTCATCATATTTATGCAGTTATTGAGATTCCCTCTTAAGCAAGTCCTCAACACTTGTGTACCGATGCGAAAAGGAAATTAAAGAGGGCGACATGCGAGGCTTTATTAGCCCCGTCGCCAGGCTCTTGCTGTGCCCGCGCGCAATCGGTATCGGATGGGAATCCCGCAGAGCCTGGGGAGGTTCACTGATATGTTGTACGATAAATCCCTTGAGAGGGATAACTGTGGTTTCGGCCTGATCGCCCACATAGAAGGCGAACCTAGCCACAAGGTAGTGCGTACCGCTATTCACGCACTGGCCCGTATGCAGCACCGTGGCGCGATCCTCGCTGATGGTAAAACCGGCGACGGTTGCGGCTTGCTGCTGCAAAAACCCGATCGTTTCTTCCGTATTGTTGCGGAAGAGCGCGGCTGGCGTTTAGCCAAAAACTATGCCGTTGGTATGCTGTTCCTGAATAAGGATCCTGAGAAAGCCAGCGCATCACGCCGTATTGTAGAAGAAGAACTTCAACGTGAAACCCTGTCTATTGTCGGCTGGCGCGACGTGCCAACCAACGAAGGGGTACTCGGTGAAATCGCCCTCTCCTCGCTGCCTCGTATTGAGCAAATTTTTGTTAACGCCCCGGCTGGCTGGCGCCCGCGTGATATGGAGCGCCGTCTGTTTATTGCCCGTCGTCGCATTGAAAAGCGTCTGCAGGAAGATAAAGAGTTCTACGTTTGTAGCCTCTCGAACCTGGTAAATATCTATAAAGGTCTGTGTATGCCGGCTGACCTGCCGCGCTTCTACCTGGACCTGGCGGATCTGCGTCTGGAATCGGCCATTTGCCTGTTCCACCAGCGCTTCTCCACCAACACCGTACCGCGCTGGCCGCTGGCACAGCCGTTCCGCTATCTGGCGCATAACGGTGAAATCAACACCATCACCGGTAACCGTCAGTGGGCACGCGCGCGTACCTACAAATTCCAGACCCCGCTGATCCCGGATCTGCATGATGCGGCGCCGTTCGTCAACGAAACCGGTTCTGACTCCAGTTCCATGGATAACATGCTCGAACTGCTGCTGGCAGGCGGGATGGATATCGTGCGCGCCATGCGCCTGCTGGTACCGCCAGCCTGGCAGAACAACCCGGATATGGACCCGGATCTGCGCGCATTCTTTGACTTTAACTCCATGCATATGGAACCGTGGGATGGCCCGGCGGGCATCGTCATGTCCGATGGCCGTTTCGCGGCTTGTAACCTCGACCGTAACGGCCTGCGTCCGGCACGCTATGTCATTACCAAAGACAAGCTGATTACCTGCGCTTCCGAAGTGGGTATCTGGGATTATCAGCCTGACGAAGTGGTCGAAAAAGGTCGCGTCGGTCCGGGTGAATTGATGGTTATCGATACCCGTGGCGGTCGCATTCTGCACTCCGCAGAGACCGATGACGATCTGAAAAGCCGCCACCCTTATAAAGAGTGGATGGAGAAAAACGTCCGCCGTCTGGTGCCGTTTGAAGATCTGTCAGATGATCAGGTTGGCATCCGTGAAATGGACGACGATCTGCTGACAAGCTATCAGAAGCAGTTTAACTACAGCTTCGAAGAGCTGGATTCGGTTATTCGCGTCCTCGGTGAAAACGGTCAGGAAGCGGTCGGTTCAATGGGTGATGACACCCCGTTTGCCGTGCTCTCCAGCCAGCCACGTATCATTTACGACTACTTCCGTCAGCAATTTGCGCAGGTGACCAACCCGCCAATCGACCCGCTGCGTGAAGCACATGTCATGTCGCTGGCCACCAGCATCGGTCGCGAGATGAACGTCTTCTGTGAAGCAGAAGGCCAGGCGCATCGTCTGAGCTTCAAATCGCCGATCCTGCTGTACTCCGATTTCACGCAGCTCACCACCATGAAAGAGGAGCACTATCGCGCAGATGTGCTGGACATCACCTTCGATGTGACCGAAACCTCGCTGGAAGAGACGGTGAGAGCGCTGTGCGACAAAGCAGAACAGATGGTGCGTAACGGCACCGTGCTGCTGGTGCTGTCTGACCGTAACATCGCCAAAAACCGTCTGCCGGTACCGGCACCGATGGCGGTTGGCGCGGTGCAGACCCGTCTGGTTGAGAAAAGCCTGCGCTGCGATGCCAACATCATCGTAGAAACCGCAAGCGCCCGCGACCCGCACCACTTCGCTGTGCTGCTGGGCTTCGGCGCCACCGCGATTTATCCGTACCTGGCTTATGAAACACTGGCGAAACTGGTCGACACCAAAGCCATTGAGAAGAATTACCGCACAGTGATGCTGAACTACCGCAACGGCATCAACAAAGGGCTGTACAAGATCATGTCCAAAATGGGCATCTCGACGATTGCCTCTTACCGTTGCTCAAAACTGTTCGAAGCCGTCGGTCTGCATGAAGAGGTGTCCGAACTCTGCTTCCAGGGCGTGGTCAGCCGCATCAGTGGAGCAGGTTTTGCGGACTTCCAGCAGGATCTGCTGAACCTCTCCAAACGCGCCTGGCTGGCACGTAAACCGCTCGAAGCGGGTGGTCTGCTGAAATACGTGCATGGCGGTGAATATCACGCCTATAACCCGGACGTGGTGCGCACGCTGCAACAAGCCGTTCAGAGCGGGGAATACAAAGACTATCAGGAATACG
This sequence comes from Phytobacter ursingii, assembly GCA_901456055.1. Taxonomy (GTDB): domain Bacteria; phylum Pseudomonadota; class Gammaproteobacteria; order Enterobacterales; family Enterobacteriaceae; genus Phytobacter; species Phytobacter ursingii. Next base: position 551,180 of record CABDWT010000004.1, on the reverse strand, counting down.
CGAAGCTGGTGAATGAGCGCCCGGCGGCCACCCTGCGTGACCTGCTGGCCATCACGCCGAACGGCGAAACCGTCAGCATCAACGACGTTGAACCGGCAAGCGAACTGTTTAAACGCTTTGATACCGCGGCAATGTCCATCGGCGCATTGAGCCCGGAAGCGCATGAAGCGCTGGCAGAAGCCATGAACAGCCTCGGCGGCTTCTCCAACTCTGGTGAAGGCGGCGAAGACCCGGCACGCTATGGCACCAACAAAGTGTCACGCATCAAACAGGTCGCCTCCGGCCGCTTCGGTGTGACCCCGGCGTATCTGGTCAATGCTGACGTGATTCAGATTAAAGTCGCTCAGGGTGCGAAACCGGGTGAAGGCGGTCAGTTACCGGGGGATAAAGTGACCCCGTATATCGCTAAACTGCGCTATTCCGTACCGGGCGTGACGCTGATTTCCCCGCCGCCGCACCACGATATCTACTCTATCGAGGATCTGGCGCAACTGATTTTCGACCTGAAACAGGTCAACCCGAAAGCGATGATCTCCGTGAAGCTGGTTTCCGAACCGGGCGTCGGCACCATTGCGACCGGCGTGGCAAAAGCTTATGCGGATCTCATCACCATCGCTGGTTACGATGGCGGTACCGGCGCAAGCCCGCTGTCATCGGTGAAATACGCGGGTTGTCCGTGGGAACTGGGCCTGGTGGAAACCCAACAGGCGCTGGTGGCCAACGGTCTGCGCCACAAAATTCGTTTACAAACGGATGGCGGTCTGAAAACCGGACAGGACATCATCAAAGCGGCAATCCTCGGCGCCGAAAGCTTCGGCTTTGGTACTGGCCCGATGGTGGCGCTGGGCTGTAAATACCTGCGTATTTGCCACCTGAACAACTGCGCAACCGGCGTAGCAACTCAGGATGAAAAACTGCGTAAAAACCACTACCACGGTCTGCCGTTCAAAGTGACCAACTACTTTGAATTTATCGCCCGTGAAGTGCGTGAGTTAATGGCGCAACTGGGCGTTAAACGCCTGGTGGATTTGATTGGTCGTACCGACCTGCTCAAAGAGCTGGACGGATTTACCGCCAAACAACAGAAGCTGGATCTGTCGAAACTGCTGGAAACCGCCGAGCCGCATCCAGGCAAAGCGCTGTACTGCACGGAAAACAACCCGCCCTTTGACAACGGCGTACTGAACGCGCAGTTACTGCAGCAGGCCAAACCGTTTGTTGATGAACGCCAGAGCAAAACTTTCTGGTTTGATATCCGCAACACGGACCGTTCTGTCGGCGCGTCGCTGTCTGGCTACATCGCGCAGACGCATGGCGATCAAGGGCTGGCGGCGGATCCGATTACCGTTCACTTTAGCGGCACAGCAGGCCAGAGCTTTGGCGTCTGGAATGCCGGTGGCGTTGAGCTGTACCTGACTGGCGATGCCAACGACTATGTCGGCAAGGGCATGGCAGGCGGTTTAGTCGCGGTACGTCCGCCGGTAGGCTCTGCTTATCGTAGCCACGAGGCCAGCATAATCGGTAACACCTGCCTGTATGGCGCAACGGGTGGTCGTCTGTATGCCGCAGGCCGTGCGGGTGAACGTTTCGGCGTGCGTAACTCCGGCGCGATTACTGTTGTGGAAGGCATTGGCGATAACGGTTGTGAATACATGACCGGTGGTATTGTCTGTATCCTCGGTAAAACAGGCGTGAACTTTGGCGCAGGGATGACCGGCGGCTTCGCCTATGTGCTGGATGAAGACGGCGAGTTCCGCAAACGTGTGAACCCGGAACTGGTGGAAGTGCTGAGCGTCGATGACCTCGCCATCCACGAAGAGCATCTGCGCGGGCTGATTACCGAGCATGTGCACCATACCGGTTCTTCTCGCGGCGAAGAGATTCTGGCGAACTGGCCAGCCTTCGCAGAGAAATTCGCACTGGTTAAACCGAAGTCCAGTGATGTGAAAGCACTGTTGGGTCATCGTAGTCGTAGCGCAGCAGAGCTGCGTGTGCAGGCGCAGTAAGGGGCAGCAATGAGTCAGAACGTATACCAGTTTATCGACTTACAGCGCGTGGATCCGCCAAAGAAACCGCTGAAGATCCGTAAGATTGAATTTATTGAAATCTACGAGCCATTTTCGGAAGGCCAGGCCAAGGCGCAGGCAGATCGCTGCCTCTCCTGTGGTAACCCGTACTGCGAATGGAAATGTCCGGTCCATAACTACATCCCAAACTGGCTGAAACTGGCCAACGAAGGGCGTATTTTTGAGGCCGCCGAGCTGTCTCACCAGACCAACACCTTGCCGGAAGTCTGCGGGCGCGTTTGCCCGCAGGACCGCCTGTGTGAAGGTTCCTGTACGCTGAACGATGAGTTCGGCGCGGTCACCATCGGCAACATTGAGCGCTACATCAACGATAAAGCGTTCGAGATGGGCTGGCGTCCGGATATGACCGGCGTGAAGCAGACTGACAAACGTGTGGCAATTATCGGTGCAGGTCCGGCTGGTCTGGCATGCGCCGACGTGCTGACCCGTAATGGCGTCAAAGCCGTGGTGTTTGACCGTCACCCGGAAATTGGCGGTCTGCTGACCTTTGGCATCCCGGCCTTCAAGCTGGAAAAAGAGGTGATGACCCGCCGTCGCGAAATCTTCACCGGCATGGGTATTGAGTTCAGGCTGAATACCGAAGTCGGTCGCGACGTACAACTTGATGACCTGCTCAAAGATTATGACGCTGTGTTCCTTGGCGTGGGGACCTATCAATCCATGCGCGGCGGTCTGGAAAACGAAGATGCAAATGGCGTGTTCGATGCCCTGCCGTTCCTTATCGCGAATACTAAACAACTGATGGGCTTTGGTGAATCGGCTGATGAACCCTTCATCAGCATGGAAGGCAAACGCGTTGTTGTGCTGGGCGGTGGCGATACCGCGATGGACTGTGTACGTACCTCTGTACGTCAGGGTGCCACCAACGTGATTTGTGCTTACCGCCGTGATGAAGAAAACATGCCGGGTTCAAAACGCGAAGTGAAAAACGCACGTGAAGAGGGTGTGGAATTCCAGTTCAACGTGCAGCCGCTGGGCGTCGAAGTAAACGCCAACGGTAAAGTCTGCGGCGTGAAAATGGCGCGTACCGAAATGGGTGCGCCAGATGCCAAAGGCCGCCGTCGTGCGGAAATCGTTGCGGGCTCCGAACATGTGGTGCCGGCCGATGCGGTCGTGATGGCGTTTGGCTTCCGTCCGCATAGCATGGAATGGCTGGCGAAACACAGCGTTGAGCTGGATTCACAAGGTCGCATTATCGCGCCGGAAGGTAGCGAGAATGCTTTCCAGACCAGCAACCCGAAAATCTTTGCGGGCGGCGATATCGTTCGTGGTTCCGACCTGGTGGTCACCGCCATCGCCGAAGGCCGTAAAGCGGCAGACGGCATTCTGAACTGGCTTGAAGTGTAAGTTTCTTTTGCGTTGACAATAAAAGCCGGATAACTGTTTATCCGGCTTTTTTTATGCCGTCAGGAGACGGGCGCGCACCTTCACGACGACTTTTTTAATGTCCCTTGATACGGTAACGTTGCACCCCGGCTTATGCGGCTCACCCGGCATAAAAACGATGAACATCCCCGGTAATAACGTCGCTGTCTGCTCATTCGCTATTGCAGAACACAGCTGATAATCGTCTTCCCTATGCCATTCATCGCACTCCCGCGCGGAACCTGCAACGCCATAGAAAATGCGCTCCTCCCCGGCGAGCAGAAGCTGAATATCAATAAACGCCTCATGCAGTTCAGCCCGTTTTTGCTCTGGCGACCCGGTGGGAAACTGCATGACATTCATATAGATGTCTTCACGCAACAGCGCGTAACGTCCCGGAGCCTTTTCCTGCGGACAGGCGGCCAGGGCCAGCATCAGCGCCTCTGCCAGCACCGGATGCAACCCCGCATGCGCAAGTGATGTCAGTTCACTGATAAACAAGGTGACCTCCCTGCGCCAGCAGAGCTGCGCCAGCAGAGCTGCGCCCAGCAGCCCCGCATCATGCCGGTAATGTGCTGCGCTCATCGCCACCTGATACACCGCTGGCAATTGCGCCAGAGACGCCTGAACCTGCGCCAGATACCCCGATGCAAGGCCAACACTGCCTCCCAGCACGACACGCTGGCAGTCAGTTGTGGCTTTCACATCGGCAATCAGCCGCGCCAGGGTGTGCGCAGAATGGGTAATCAATGCCTGCGCTTGCGCATGCCCTTCGGCTGCACGGGCAAAAATGCTTTTTGCATCACACCCGGCCAAATCATCTTTCGCGGCAGCGGCTATCCCGCGACCGGACGCAATAGCTTCCACACACCCAATCCGTCCGCAGCCGCATCGCGGGCCATGGGGATCGGCCAGCGTGTGGCCGAAATGACCAGCCAGCCCGCCACGCCCGGTGAGTAACGTACCGCCGCTCACCACGCCGCCGCCCACCCCAGTAGAGACCGTGATAAACACCATGTCGCTGGTCTCGTCCTGGCAGGCATGATATTCCGCCCAGGTCGCCGCCTGCGCGTCGTTTACCGCCAGCACAGGCAGACCAGAGAGCATTTCAAGTGTTGATACCAGCGGAAAATGCAGCAGGCCGCCCAGGTTTTGCGGGTTAATCGCCAGTAAAGTCCCTTCGTGGATAATCCCGGTTGAGGCAATCGCCACCTGTCGCGCGTGAGGAATAAGCGGTGCGACGAGTGTCTGGAGTGCGGTTCGTAAAGCATCCGGTGTTTTGCTTGCGGGCGTCGGCAGTTCACGACGTTGATGCATATGCCGTTCGCTGTCAATCAACGCAGCAGCCAGCTTGGTGCCGCCGATATCAATTGCCAGCGTGGCCATTCGCCGCCTCCTGGAGTGCGCTGCAATACCACTGGCATATATGCTCCAGCCGGGTAATGGCCGAGCCAACCGTCACCGCCCATGCGCCGTGGCGTCTCGCCTGCGCGGCCAGCTCAGGCGTGTTATAACGCCCTTCGGCCATTACCCGGCATCCTGCCTGGCTAAGCGTCGTCACCAGCGCCAGATCCGGCGCCAAAGGCGTATGCTCATGGGTGTAGCCAGACAGCGTCGTACCAATCAGCTCTGCGCCCGCTTGCTGGCACATCAGACCGTCCTGTTCGCAGGAACAGTCCGCCATTGCCACCAGTCCGTGCTCATGGATCCTTGCAAGCAACTCACGGACCGGAACCGGACGAGTGCGCTCCGTACCGTCAATGGCAATAATATCCGCCCTCGCCTGTGCCAGCTTATCGACATCATCCAGATAGGGGGTAATGCGTACCGGAGAGTCCGTTAAGTCGCGTTTAATAATACCGATGACAGGCAGCGTAACAACCTGACGCACGGCGCGCAGATTGTTAATGCCTTCGATACGCAGCGCCACCGCCCCGGCCTGCTGTGCCGCCAGCGCCATCGCAGCCACGATCTCCGGTTTGTCCAGCGGACTGCCCGGAACAGGCTGGCAGGAGACCACCAGCCCGCCCAGACGAGCAATGTATGCATCCATTTTCGCTATCAGAGACATGTCTCAGTTATCCTTTCGTTTTTAATAATCCGTTCTTCGCACCGTCGCGACCCAGCGCACCGCTGAATGGTTTGCCATCGATCGCATCATGCGTACGCAGCGCTTCCGGACGCAGCCAGCGCTGCACGCGCGAGGGCATATCCAGACCAATCAGCACGATCACCACAAAGGTCAGGCTAAAGGAGAGTGCGCCTAACGCGGTGCCCAGATGCAGACGCTGGGCGATCAGCGCTCCCAGGATTGGAGCCAGCGCGCCGCCCAGCGCCCCGACGTTGTAGGTAAATCCCAGCCCTGCCGCACGCTGGTCGGTATCGAAATAGCCCCCGATAAGCTTAGGCAGAATCCCGGAGATCCCCTGCCCCAACATTTGCTGAAAGAAGAGCAAAAACCCCAGTACCCAGACGCTGGTTCCACCAATGGCAAACACCGGGATGATCAGGATTTGCGAGGCAAGCAGGCTATAGACATAGGCTTTACGCGTGCCCAGCCAGTCCCCCAGGAAGCCGCCCACGCAGCAGCCAACCGCCGCCCCAAACCCACTAAAAAAGAGCACCCGGGCGACCGTAGAAGGAGAATAAGCCAGTTCGGTTTTTAGATACGTTGGCAGCAGCGCCTGAATAGGCCAGGAGTAGAGAAAAGCAAAGAGCACGACCACCATTAACATCACGCCGGTCGGCCAGCGTTTGCCGCTGCTTTGCACCATAAAACTGATAAAAATAAAGGCGCACGCCAAACCCAAAAGCGCCACCAGCGCCGCGTTTTTCATTTGACCGGCAAAGCAGTACCAGAGAGAGAGCGCCGCAATCACCGTCATCGCCACGTTTATCAGGCGAAATTTGCCACGGTAGAGAATATCGACCATCGTACGTACCGGCGCTTTACCCGCATGCCTCTCTTTCCAGTCTTCGGCTTCCGGAATGTTTTTCCTCAGCCACAGGGCAAAGACGATAGGCAAAATGCCAATAAAGAACAGAGCCCGCCAGCCCCAGACCGGCACCACCAGGCTATAAACCTGCGCTGCAATAACCGCCCCGACAGAGAAACCAGAAATCAAAAAACCGCTGGCCTTGTTACGCAGATGCCTGGGCCAGCTTTCAATCACATAGGTCGCGCTGGAGCCATACTCGCCTGCCATCCCCATACCGATCACCAGACGGGCGATAAACATGGTGGTATAACCTGGAGCCAGCCCACAGGCCAGCGTACCGCAAGAAAACAAAAGAATACTGGTGACCATCGCCAGCCGTCGGCCGTAGCGATCGCCCATTGCGCCCAGCATTAGTCCGCCAAACCAACGGGAAATAAAAGCAGCGGAGATGAGGCTTGCCGCCTGCACCGTCGTTAACCCAAACTCGCTTTGAATTTCTGTTAACACCAGCGCGATAAGGACAAAATCAAAACCATCAAGCAGATAGCCCAGCCAGGCGGCGAAGAAAGCCCGCCACTGCGCCCGATTGAGGTGGCGATACCACGGGATATTTTGCATAGCAGTACTCATGTGATACTCCCGCGACGGGCATTACCCATCACTTTTGTAGACCGACAGAGTTAAGCACGGCTCTGCCTGCCCGGTCAGCGTGGGGCCTCCGGGCAGACGGCCCGAATCACTGTTGTTGTTGTTCTTGCTCTTGTTGCAGTGCTGCCGCCAGCGCTTTGAGTTCTGGCAAGTATTTTTCCGCAACCGGGGCAAACGGCTTACGGCACAGCGGTACCGCCAGCACATCCATATAGTGCAGCACCGTTTTCAACCCACGGAAGACGCCCACGGTAATCAGCAAATCAATAACCTCATTGCACTGCCCTTGCAGGCGCTGCGCAGTCGCTATGTCCCCCTTTTGCAACGCGCGGACGATCCCCTGGTAACGCCAGCCCATAATGTTGTAAGTACTGCCGATACCGCCATCCGCGCCCGCCATCAGCCCGGAAGCAAAAATCTCGTCATAACCGTTATAGAGCACCAGATCGGGATGCGCCCGGCGGATCTGCTCCATCTGGAAGAGATCGCCCGATGTTTGTTTCAACGCCCCCACGCCTGGCAGGGTGACCAGCGTGTCGATTTGATCCAGCGTGAGTTTCACGCCACTCAAAGCCGGAATGTTATAGACCACCATCGGTAGCCCATCAGCAGCGTCGATTACCGCACGATAGTGGTCACAGTGCTCTTCAAAGCTGAACGGATAGTAGAACGGAGTAACGGCAGATACCGCATCAAAGCCATAACGACTGGCGGCACGGGCAAGTTGCTGGCTTTCATGGGTACTGACAGTACCGACATGGGCAATAAGCGTTAGCTTTCCTTTCGCCTCTTCGGCGACGATCTCCAGAACCTGTTCGCGTTCGGCGATGCTTTGTACAAACGCTTCCCCGGTAGATCCCCCCACATACAGCCCATCGATCCCCTGGTCGATATTAAACCGCACCAGACGGCGCAGGCTTTCGGTATCCAGCTTTTCGCTGGCATCAAACGGAGTCAGCAGCGCGGCCATTACCCCTCTTAACTGAGCACTCATCCTCTTCTCCTGTCGTATCATGTCGGTTTGACTATATACCTTTATACCTATTATACCAGTACAAATGATCGCCATCGGGATGAGAAAACGCTAAATGGGATCTAACGCACTAAACGATCGTTAGCATGAAAAAGGGATCGGGCGATCAGTTGCGAGATTTTTGCTGTTTATCGAAGGCGTGCCAGGTGGCGAAAACGCTGTTGAGATGGGTATGCAACGCGCGATCGGCGGCATCAGGGTCGCGCTGGCGGATAGCGTTGACGATCTCAATATGCTGCTGGTAGCTCACATTATTGTGCTGATGCAGATCTTTTTCCGGCACCGTGGGACGTGCAGCGATCAGCCAGTCAAGCAGGGCGACATGGATCGTCAGAAAGATAGGATTACCGGGGATTTCGGCTAAAACACGGTGGAATTCTACATCGGAGCGAATAAATAGCGCGTTGTCATCCAGCGCCTGGCTGTTCAGCTCCAGCGCCTTACCGAGACGTTCAATCTGCGCATCCGTGGCGTGTTCCGCCGCATGACGCACAAGGCTGGATTCGAAAAACAGACGAAGCTGCTCAAAATGGGCGATACCGCCAGGCCGGGAGAGGAAATCCTTCGCCATACCAGAGAGTTCGCCAATGATGGTATCAGCAGACGGACGGGAAACGCGGGCACGTTCGCCGTTATTGATTTGCACTAACCCTTTACGTTTGAGCGCTGCCAGCGCTTCACGCACCGAAGGGCGCCCCACGTTGAAAAACTCCATCAGCTCACGCTCTGAGGGCAGCGCGTCGCCTTCGGCAAACTCCCGACGGCGGATCATCTGCTCAAGTTCTTCTTCTACCATCTCGGACAATTTTTTACGCGCCAGTGGACGGCGACGCAACGTGCGCCCGACATTTTCAGTAGTGTTTTCAGCGTGCGAATCCGATGATTTCATAGCGCTCATGGCAGTGGAGTGTGACGAATGTGACAGCAACTTCATCATATCACAGGAATATCTGACTGGCGAAGTGAGCGCCAGAGGGGGAAGTCGGTGAGCAGGGCTATTTCCGGGTGGCGCTTCGCTTACCCAGGCTACGCGCACTCACGTAACCTGGGCAAGGTATTAACACCGGTAGATCTCCTCCGTAAGATAATCCGGCCAGCTCTTCTCAAAAAAGATCGTCGAAAGATCGTCAAGTGCGCGTAATGGCCGCCGATCGACAATAAACTCGCCGTTGCGCCATGTCACCTGTATTTGCTCCTGCCGGTGCTCCGCCTTTTCAGAGATGAAACGAAACTCAGACATTACGCCTTCGCGCGTTTGCGGCGCGACATCTCCCTGCGCCGAGCACAACATCCTCGCGCCGCGACTGCCGCCGCCGCGGGCAATATAGTTTTCCAGCGCCACCAGTAAGGCTTCCGATGCCAGCGCCATCTGCCGCCACTGGAGGCTAAACGCCGTCTGGTTCGGATGGGTTATTGCCACCCCGTTTTGCGCAATACGTTGATTGAGTCGACGTGCCGCCTCAACGGCGTCAGGTACCTGCGCGGCATCGCAGACAAACCCGGCACGCTCACTCATGCGCTGCTGGATTTCGTCGCGAATATCATCAATCCGCAGCGCCTGAGGATGGCTGCTGTCATGCTGGATCTGCTGCAGGAGTTCGGCCGTTTCGCGGGCAAAAAGGGAGTCCGATGCGACGCGCGGCGTCGCCGCAATATGCTTCGCACAGCGCAGCGCGAAAACCTGCCCGGCATTCAGCGCCGCGCCGCCGGGGCGTGTCACCCCGTGGGTGCCCGCCGCTTCGCCAATCGCATAGCAGCCACTTAACGACGAATGACCCCATATATCCACCGCAATCCCGCCATTCATATGCTGGTGGTTCACATTAAACGGCAGCGGCTTGGTGGTCAGGTCATGCCCGTGATGCTTATAGAGTTCTATGGCCAGTGGGTTCATCCGTTGCAGGCGCGCGATGGGCAACTCCAGACAGGCATCGTTATTGCGCAGATAGTGGTACACATCCTCATCCAGATTGCCGAGGGCGAACGGTTCATCACCCGGCACCGGCAGCGGATTGCGGTTAAAATCCATGTAGATAGTACGCCCGGACTGCGACTCATTGTAGATTGCCAAATCCACCAGGCTGGAGCCAAAATCCAGCATCCGCGTGGCGTGAATCGGCCACTGATATCCTTTACGGAAGATATTCGAGGCCAGTTCACGCGTGGTGCGATAGTAGCGGGCAAGGAAGTTATGCTCCTCGCCCTGCTCGTCTACCGAGTAGATATAAGGCATGCTCTGCACATAGGTGCCGGAAAGATTCCAGGGGAACTCATCGCGCCGCGTGCCAATACCAAACTGATGTTCCGTCAGGTTGACCGTCGCAATCCCCGCCTCCAGCGCCAGCCCCAGCGAGCCAAAACACCGTTTCGGGTAGACGCTGTCGCGGAACAGTTCACCCGGCCCACCGGCCGCCAGGACCACCGTCGCGCTGCGCATCAGGCACAGCCCCCACGGGTTATCCTCCTGCCGAGCGCCTTTCACAATGGCCAGTACCCCGGCAACCCGGCGCTGCTCCCCTTCCCCTTCGGTGAGCAGACGCACTGCCGTCGCATGATCGACAAACGGCACACCCAGCAGCGCCGCCTCTTCCGCCAGCACTTTGACCATCAGGCGGGAAGTACGTGGCCCACAGCTGGTTGCGCGCCCCACTTCATCGTGATCGGTCTGATAGCGCAACACGGCGCCGTAACGATCCTCCGGCAAGGGAAGCCCCATGCTTTTCAGGCCGATAAAGGCTTCCACCGAACCGACCGCCTCCACGTACGCCGTGTCGGCGTCCATCGCGCCACCGGCGCCAATGGCGTTGGCAAGCGCCGTAAAATTATCACCGCGAAAGCTGGTAGAGGCGGTATGCAGGGTCTGTTTATCAGAACCGGAACAGGCCGACGTCCCCCAGAACAAGGTTTGTGTCGCCACCAGCACGTCCACTTTGCGCCGCCGCAGCTCTACTGCGGCGCGCAGCCCGGCGGCACCGCTGCCGACCACTAACACCTCGCTGTGGTAAACCGGAATGCGGTACCCCTCCACCTCCAGCGTCTGTTGCGGTTGCGCCATCGTGACGTGACGCGGCATGGAGACATTCGTAAGCGCTTCCAGGATCGATTGCGGGATCGCTGTGCTCATGTATTACCTCGTTAAACGCGTGATGACAGGCCGGATATTTCCATCTCTTTCACTGGCCTGGGCGCTTTACGCACTCCCAGCAGCAGTACCGAACTGACAACCATCACGCAGGCCGCGACGAACCAGACGGCAGACATGGAATATTTATCCGCGAAATAGCCCGCCAGGACGGGTGAAATCCCACCGGCCGTCATGCCGACATTCATCACAAAACCAATGGCAGAGCCGCGAAGCTGTGGCGGCACCAGTTCGGCGGTAAAGGAGAGGACCAGCGGTGTTATCGGATAACCAAGCAGGCCCAGGAACAGCACCAGAATCACCACCGCAAAGACCGGCAGTTGCAGCACCATCGCCGCCATCAGCAGGCTGCTGGCCAGAGTAATACCAATCAGCACCGCACGTTTACGCGAGAAGTCACCACGGTCACACAAACGCCCAAGCAGGAAGCCTCCCAGTGCGCCGGTCAGACCCAGCAGGCTGGCAATCGTCCCTGCGGTACTGATTGGCAACTGTTTCACATTCATCAGGAAGGTCGGCGCCCACAGCAGCACAATCCACCAGCCGCTCAGCAGCAGGAAGTAATAGAACGCCATCAGCATCACGGACTGGTTACGGAACAGCTGTTTTAATGGCACTTTCTCTTTTGTCGTAGCGACAACCACTTTTTTCGGCGCGTTTTTCACCATCACGGCGTACGCCAGCGCCACCAGCAGGCCAAGCGCCCCGGCCACATAAAACACGACACGCCAGCCGTATACCGGGCCGAGCATCGCGCCGAGCCAGGTACCGAAGAAGCCGCCAATCGGGTATCCCATCCAGTAAAGTGACATCACCGTCGTGCGTTGTTTTTCGGTGGTAACGTTGGCCACTTCCAGCGATGCGGCGGGCCAGAAGACGCCTTCGCCGATACCGGTCATTACGCGGTAAAAGATAAGCGACGTCAGGCTACCCGCCACCCCTGTCAGGATCGTCGCAAGCGAGAACATCACTAAGCCAAGAATGAGTACCGGCTTGCCGCTGAGTTTGTCGGCAATGATCCCGGAGATAAACAAGAAGCCAATAAAGCCATAGAAGAATGAACTCATCAGGATACCGGACTGGGCTCTACCGAGCCCAAAATCCGTCGCGATAAGTCCAATGGCGGAGGAGACAGTCATACGGTCGACGGAGTACATCATGTAGCCCAGGCCACACAGCACCGACACCAGTATCATCTTTTTTGTATCTGTATTCATAATTCCCTCGACTAACCTGGTAAGACTGACGAGACATCAGATACAGCCAAAATCTGATTAACAATGCGTTAAATGACGCGCTTTGCAGGTAGCGAGCACCGAATCCGGGTCACGTTGCCACCAGTTATGTTCGGAGAAAATCTCCACTTCATGCGCCCCCTGATACCCCAGCGCCTCCACCGCCTGACGGGCTGCGCGAATGTCGATCACCCCATCGCCCATCATGCCGCGATCCAACAGCAGATGCTGTGTCGGCACCAGCCAGTCGCAGATATGGAAACCCAGGATACGTTTCCGTCCGGCACGTTCGATCTGCTGGAAAAACTTCGGATCCCACCAGGTGTGATAAAGATCGACGGCCATCCCTAACCCGTCGTCACCCAGTTCATCGCACACGTCGTTGGCCTGCTCCAGGGTGTTTATGCAGGCGCGGTCCGCTGCATACATGGGGTGCAGCGGCTCAATCGCCAGCGGCATTCCCACCTTGCGCGAATACTCCAGCAGGCGGCCCAGACCATCCCGTACCTGGCTGCGGGCGCCGGTGATATCTTTCGAATCACCCGGCAAGCCGCCCACCACCAGAACCAGACAGGCGGCATTCACCGCCAGTGCTTCATCCACAGCACGGCGGTTATCATCGTCTGCCGCACGGCGTGCCGCCTCATCAATACCGGGGAACATTCCGCCGCGGCAATAGCCGCTGACGGTCAGTTCGTTACTGCGAATCATCTGCGCGGTACGTTCCAGACCCAGAGCCTGAACCTGATCGCGCCACGGCGAGATGCCACGAATTTCATGACGGGCGCAGCCGTCGATGATCTTATCCAGTGACCACTGCTTACGGACGGTGGCGGTATTCATCGATAAACGACGTGGATCGGGCTGTTGCATATGGCCTCCTTAGCGCACCAGTGACGGAACATCGACCCAGCGGCGTTCTTTCCAGCTTTGCAGCGCCAGTTCAACCAGTTGCACCCCTTTTGCCCCTTCCAGCAGGTTCCAGCGGAAGTCGATTTCACCGTGAACATGGCGCAGGAAGAGTTCCCATTGCACTTTGAAGGCGTTGTCATAAGTCGTGGTATCAGGTACTGGCGCCCAGTCTTCGAAGAAGTCATGTGTCTGGCGAACATCCGGGTTCCAGACCGGTTTCGGGGTGTTCACACGTGATTGCGTCAGACAGTCGGTCAGCCCCGCGACCGCAGAACCGTTCACGCCATCCACCTGGAAAGTCACCAAATCATCGCGGCGCACCCGGACACACCAGGAGCTGTTGATCTGCACGATGGTGCCATTATGCAGCTCGAAGGTGGCGTAGGCTGCATCATCAGCGGTGGCTTTGTAGGCGTTCCCCTGCTCATCAAAACGTTGCGGAATATGGGTCGCACCCAGACAACTGATGCTTTTGATTTCGCCAAACAGGTTGTCGACGACATAACGCCAGTGGCAGATCATATCAAGAATAATGCCGCCGCCATCTTCCTGTCGGTAGTTCCATGACGGGCGCTGGGTCGGCTGCAAGTCGCCCTCAAACACCCAGTAGCCAAACTCACCACGCACCGACAACACCTGACCAAAGAAGCCCGCCTGATTGAGCATTTGCAGTTTACGCAGCCCCGGCAGCCACAGTTTGTCCTGTACCACGCCGTGGCAAACGCCCTGCTGCTCTGCATAGTGATATAACTCGACGGCTTCTGACAGGCTGACCGCTACCGGTTTTTCGCAGTAAATATGCTTACCGGCGGCAATGGCTTTTTTCAGTAAACCGGGGCGCGCCTGCGTCGTGGCGGCATCAAAAAAGATGGTATCGTTTGGGTTGGCGAGCGCCGCATCCAGATCCGTACCCCAACGACTGATTCCGGTTTGTTTCGCCAGTGCGGCAATTTTTTCTTCATTACGACCAATCAGGATCGGGTCCGGCATGAGTCTGTCGCCGTTCGCCAGCTCAACGCCGCCCTGTTCACGAATTGCCACGATCGAGCGGATCAGATGCTGATTTTTGCCCATCCGCCCGGTTACGCCATGCATGATAATGCCAACGGAAATTGTCGCCATTGCTGTGCCTCGCAATTAAAAGTGGGATTTGTTCAGGCCGCCGTCGACATCAATAATTTGACCGACAGTGAAAGGTAAGTTGCCGTTTGCCAGCGCATCGACGACCACGGCAATGTCCGTCGGCTGACCCCAGCGTTTCATCGGCACCAGACCGCCGCCGATCAACTGATCATATTTCGGTTTCACCACGCTGGTCATGTCAGTTTCGATGATGCCAGGACGAATTTCATAAACACCGATGCCTTCTTCCGCCAGGCGCAGCGCAAAAAGTTGCGTCACCATGCTGGCGGCCGCTTTCGATACGCAATATTCACCGCGAGAAATCGATAAGCTATGGGCGCTACAGGAAGTGATATTGATAATGGAGCGGTGCTGGTTATTAAGCTCACCCTGCGAAAGCATGGCGCGCGCCGCTTTTTGACAAAAAAAGAACATTGCCCTGGTGTTGACGTCCTGACAGTACTGGTAATTCTCCGGCGTGACCTCCAGCAGATCGCCACGTTGTTTTGCCGCCGTCCCGGCGTTGTTGACGAGGCAGTCCAGGCGCCCCCAACGTTGTAAAACGGTGTCCAGCATCCCTTGCTGGAGAATTAAATCTGCAACATCACCCGGTAACGCCAGAGCTTCGATGCCAAATTGTTCTAATTCCGCTACCATGGCTTGTTGTCGGGCGCGACCATCTTCGTTATCGCGTCCGTTAATTGCGACGTGAAACCCGGCTCTGGCAAGCGCTAACGCGCACGCTTTACCGATTCCCCGTGTCGAGCCTGTCACTAATGCTACCGGACGTTGCGAATGGATCATGAGCATACTCCCTGATGAGTGCCAAACATTTCAACTAATCAGTTGAAACTATGAACGCAGTATAGAAAGAGAGAAAAATTAAATTCATGATCGACTTCTCAAAATCAACCAACTGGTTGATTTATTTAAAACTACAATTAAAACAATAAATTGAATGGAGGATCTATGAAAGGGGAAGCCAGAACAAAGCGCAGGCATGATCCAGATCTCACAAAAAGCCTGATCCTTGATGCGGCCAAAAAGGAGTTCGCTGAGAAGGGTTTTGACGGGGCAAGGATTGATCAGATCGCCGCGACGGCAAATGTGAACAAGCAGCTGATTTATTACTACTTTGAGAACAAGGATACGCTGTTTACCCATGTCTTACAGGTCGCGTACCAGGATATCCGCACCAAAGAGGCCGCGCTGGAGCTGGATCATCTGCCTGCCCGCGACGCGGTACTTGAACTGATGGATTTCACCTGGCACTACTATCTTGAGAACCCGGAGTTTATCCAGTTGCTTAACAGTGAGAACCAGCTCAAAGCACGCCATCTCAAGGAAGTGGATACGATTGTCCCCATCAACAGCAGTTGGCTTTCAATAACCCAACGCATTCTGGACCGCGGCCAGCAGGATGGAACGATCCGCCCCGGTATCGATGCGATGCAGCTCAACATCACCATGTCAGCGCTGGGATTTTTCTATCTGATTAACCAGTCGACGCTGTCGATCATCTATCAGCAGGATCTTAAGCGTCCGGAAGCACTGGCCACAAGGCGGAAGGTCATGCGCGAAACGATCGCCTGTTGGCTGGCGCCGGGGTTGCTGACGTAAAAAAAAGCAGGGTCGATTGACCCTGCTTTTATGTTACTTCACGACACGCAGCGATGGACGCCCGCCACGTGGTGGAGGATCATCATCCGGATCGTTATCGTCCGCATGATCGGGTTTGTCGCCATCAATAACCGACATCACCGTCTCACTGTCCGGCTGAGCGGTTTCGTCGTCGTCATTCACCGTGGCCACATCTTCATCGTAAGCCGTTTCAGGCTCAAACATCGTGCCCGCACCGTTTTCACGGGCGTAGATGGCAAGCACAGCGGCCAGCGGCACAGCAACCTGACGCGGGACGCCGCCAAAGCGCGCGTTAAAACGCACTTCATCATTCGCCAGTTCAAGATTACCCACGGCTCGCGGCGCGATATTCAACACGATTTGTCCGTCGCGCGCATACTCCATGGGCACACGCACACCCGGCAACGTTACGTCAACGACCAGATGCGGGGTGAGCTGGTTATCGAGCAACCACTCATAAAAGGCCCGCAACAGGTAAGGACGGCGCGGTGTCAGTTGCGACAAGTCCATTCGCTTAGCCCCGGCCCAGGCGCATTTCGCGCTCGGCTTCTGTCAGAGACGCGAGGAATGAATCGCGTTCGAAAACACGTGTCATATAGCCTTTCAGCTCTTTCGAGCCTGCGCCGCTGAGTTCAATACCCAGAATCGGCAAACGCCACAGCAACGGCGCCAGGTAGCAATCCACCAGGCTGAATTCATCACTCAGGAAGTACGGCTTCTGGCCGAACACCGGAGCAATCTGCATCAGTTCTTCACGCAGTTGACGGCGGGCGTTATCGGCCTGCGCGCCGCTGCTGGACATGATCACTTCCATCAGCGAATACCAGTCTTTCTCAATGCGATGCATGTAAAGACGGCTTTCACCACGCGCAACCGGATAAACCGGCATCAGCGGCGGATGAGGAAAACGCTCATCCAGGTATTCCATGATAATGCGTGATTCCCACAGAGTGAGTTCACGATCGACAAGAGTCGGTACGCTTTGATTCGGGTTGAGGTCAATCAGATCCTGAGGAGGATTATCCTTTTCCACGTGCTCAATTTCGAAGCTGACACCTTTTTCTGCCAGCACGATACGGACCTGATGGCTATAGATGTCAACAGGACCAGAAAACAGCGTCATTACCGAACGTTTGTTGGCAGCGACAGCCATGAAAACCTCCAGGTATATTCAGTATTTTTACTGCAACCAGTCTTACTTTGACCGGCGAGATGTTGGTAACCCACCCACGCGCACAGTCACTCTCGTTTAAAAATCAAACAAAAAATGAACAATCCCAGGCATTTGGGCAGAAAATTGGATGATAGTTTACCAGATTTTGCGGGCTTTGTGGTGAGGGGATTCTGGAAATGCTGAAAAAGAAGCGCGAATCAACTCGTTACTGTGGATAACGTGATTTTTATCCATAAAAAAACCCGGTATAAACCGGGTTTTTCGCCAATCGTTCTGCTTTCGCAGAAACCCATTAACGTTTGGAGTACTGCGGACGGCGACGTGCTTTACGCAGGCCGACTTTCTTACGTTCAACCTGACGAGCGTCACGAGTGACGAAGCCAGCTTTACGCAGTTCAGAACGCAGGGACTCGTCGTACTCCATCAGAGCGCGGGTGATACCGTGACGGATCGCACCAGCCTGACCAGAGATACCACCACCTTTAACAGTGATGTACAGATCGAGTTTCTCAACCATGTCGACCAGTTCCAGCGGCTGACGAACTACCATGCGGGCAGTTTCACGACCGAAGTACTGTTCCAGAGAACGCTGGTTGATTACGATTTTACCGTTGCCCGGTTTGATGAACACGCGAGCGGCGGAGCTTTTGCGGCGACCAGTGCCGTAGTATTGATTTTCAGCCATTGCCTATAATCCCGATTAGATGTCAAGAACTTGCGGTTGCTGTGCCGCGTGGTTGTGCTCGTTGCCAGCGTAAACTTTCAGTTTACGGTACATAGCACGACCCAGCGGGCCTTTTGGCAGCATGCCTTTAACCGCGATTTCAATCACACGCTCAGGACGGCGGGCAATCATCTCTTCAAAGGTCGCTTCTTTGATACCACCGATGTGGCCGGTGTGGTGGTAGTACATTTTGTCTTCGCGCTTGTTGCCGGTTACAGCAACTTTTTCTGCGTTCAGAACGATGATGTAGTCACCTGTATCAACGTGCGGAGTGTATTCCGCTTTATGCTTACCGCGCAGGCGACGTGCCAGTTCAGTAGCCAGACGGCCCAGAGTTTTACCTGTCGCGTCAACAACATACCAGTCGCGTTGTACGGTTTCTGGTTTAGCTGTAAAAGTTTTCATTAAAAGCTTACCCAAATAATAAGTTACACGTTGGTGAACACCCAAACGTTTAGTCAGTTGAGGTTCACACGACATTGTCCAGCAAACCTACCCCTTCGAATAGCCTATGCCGGCGCAGAGAAAGTTTTGGGAAAAAAACCTTCTTGTAACGTGGGGTCGCAGGATTATAGAGAAGTCGGGGTCAAAGATCGACCCCTATTTGTGATTTGAAGAGGGTTTTTCGGTAGGGGGTTATGCCATTTAGCGTCTTCCCACCAGCCCATTACCCACGGTGAGAGGGGATCATTTATGGCATATGCTGCCGCTTGAGGTACTCCTCGCTCTGCATCTCCTGCAGACGTGACAGGCAGCGCTGGAATTCGAATTTCAGTCGCTCGCCCTGGTAAATCTCGTACAGCGGAACCGCCGCGCTCACCACCAGTTTCACATGGCGCTCATAGAATTCATCCACCAGCGCGATAAAACGCCGCGCCTCATTCTCCATCAGCGATGTCATGACGGGAACATCAAACAGCATGACGGTGTGATAAAGACGAGAGAGCGCAATATAGTCGTGTTGACTGCGGGCATCCACACACAGCGTGGCGAACGATACGGCCAGCGTCTGATTTTCCACACCCAGCGTCGCCAGCGGGCGGTGATTGACTTCTAATACCGGGGAATGAGTACGTTTTACCCCTGCCAGCACTTGCCAGAGTTTATCCATCTGCTGCTGCGTCTCTTCGGTTAAGGGCGAAAGCCATAGATGGGCCTGGGTCAGTGTACGCAGACGATAATCCACGCCTGCATCGACATTCATCACATCGCAGTGCTGTTTGATGGCATCAATGGCCGGTAAAAAACGCGCCCGTTGCAGCCCGTTACGATAAAGTTCGTCCGGCGGAATATTCGAGGTGGCGACCAGGGTAATCCCTCTGGCGAAGAGTGCTTTCATTAATCCGCCGAGCAACATGGCGTCGGTGATATCCGACACGAAAAATTCATCAAAACAGAGCACATCGGTTTCGGCTTTGAAATGGTCGGCGACAATCTCCAACGGGTCACTATTCCCCTGTAGTTGCGTTAATTCCTCATGCACACGCAGCATAAAACGGTGGAAGTGCAGACGCTGTTTCCGTTCCCCAGGCAGGCTTTGATAAAAGAGGTCCATCAGCCAGGTTTTACCCCGCCCCACGCCCCCCCACATATAAAGGCCGCGAACGGGGGTCTGCGTGGTGGGCTCACGCTTACCCAACAATTTGCCAAATTTCGCCATCAAGCCACGGGTTTGCGGGGCCGATTGTTCTTTGGTCACAATTTGCTGGTAAATGAGATCAAGACGGCTAACAGCTTCTTTTTGCACATCATCCGGCTGATGGCTACCCTCGTTGAGGGCATTGAGGTAACGCGATGTCGGGGTAAGGCTCTGCATGGTGTTATCGTTATTCCTTGAAAATCGATCCTGCCCACAGGGTTGGCGAAAAAAAGGTCGTTCTACCCTACGCGATGCCGCGTCGGGATTCCACTTCTGCGCGAATAGCGGTTATAGTGGCATAATCAGGCGCAGGCAAGGAGCTTGCAGCTATTACCCTACGGAACCATAAGACAATGGGAGAAGTACATGACCTGGGAATACGCGCTAATTGGGTTAGTCGTCGGCGTCATCATTGGTGCTGTGGCCATGCGTTTTGGAAACCGGAAATTACGCCAGCAACAGGCAATGCAGTACGAGCTGGAAAAAAATAAAGCAGAACTTGAAGAGTACCGTGAAGAGCTGGTCAATCACTTCGCTCGCAGCGCAGAGCTTCTCGACAATATGGCGCATGATTACCGCCAGCTTTATCAGCACATGGCAAAAAGCTCCAGCAGCTTACTGCCGGAAATGTCTGCTGAGGATAACCCTTTCCGTAACCGTCTGGCGGAGTCCGAAGCGGGCAACGATCAGGCGCCGGTGCAGATTCCTCGCGATTATTCCGAAGGTGCATCCGGCTTGCTGCGCGGCAACGCAAACCGCAAATAATCACTTAATTTCCGCATTTTTAACGGGCGCACAGGTTGCGCCCGTCCTGTCTTTATAATCACAGCTATCATTTAGTCATTAACCTCATTGTTACTCGATTGAAATTTCAATAACATCAAACTGTTTTGCATCGTTTTCCCTTTCACTTTAGGTTGCGAGAGCCAGCATCAATGAAGAAACAAACCCAGCTGTTGAGTGCGTTAGCGTTAAGTGTCGGGTTATCTCTCTCGGCACCCATCCAGACTGTGGCAGCGATGCCATCGCAGGTTCCAGGCCAGGGAGCGCTTCCCAGCCTCGCACCCGTGCTGGAAAAAGTTTTACCTGCCGTGGTGAGCGTGCAGGTGGAAGGTACGGCGGTACAAGGACAAAAAGTCCCTGATGAACTGAAAAAATATTTTGGCGACGAGATGCCTGAACAGCAGCAGGCTCAGCCTTTTGAAGGGTTGGGTTCCGGGGTCATTATCGATGCAGCAAAAGGTTACGTATTGACGAATAACCACGTCATTAACCAGGCGCAAAAAATCAATGTCCAGCTCAACGATGGTCGCGAGTTCGAGGCCAAACTGATTGGCGGCGACGATCAAAGCGACATTGCGCTGTTGCAGCTCCAAAACCCCAGCAACCTGACGCAAATCGCTATCGCCGATTCCGATAAATTAAGAGTGGGCGACTTTGTCGTTGCTGTCGGGAACCCGTTCGGACTGGGGCAAACAGCGACATCCGGGATTGTTTCGGCATTGGGCCGAAGCGGACTTAATCTCGAAGGACTGGAAAACTTTATCCAGACAGATGCCTCGATTAACCGCGGTAACTCCGGCGGCGCATTGCTGAACCTGAACGGTGAGCTTATTGGTATCAATACTGCGATCCTTGCGCCGAGCGGCGGCAGCGTCGGTATCGGTTTTGCAATTCCCAGTAATATGGCACAAACACTTTCTCGCCAGTTGATCCAGTTCGGCGAAATCAAACGTGGCCTGCTGGGGATTAAAGGCACGGAGATGAGTGCTGATATCGCCAAAGCCTTTAACCTGAATGTGCAGCGCGGTGCCTTTGTCAGTGAAGTATTACCGAACTCCGGTTCGGCGAAAGCAGGCATTAAATCGGGCGACGTGATTGTCAGCCTTAATGACAAGCCGCTGAATAGCTTTGCCGAGCTGCGTTCGCGCATTGCAACGACGGAACCGGGCGCAAAAGTGAAATTGGGCATCCTGCGCGATGGCAAACCGCAGGATGTTGAAGTGACCCTGGATAAGAGCACTTCGTCTTCCGCCAGCGCTGAGCTGATCTCCCCGGCGCTGCAGGGCGCCTCGTTGAGTGACGGTCAACTCAAAGATGGTACGAAAGGTATCAACATTGAGAACGTCGAAAAAGGCAGCGCGGCCGCTCAGGCAGGCCTGCGTAAAGATGATGTCATTATTGGCATTAACCGTACGCAGGTACAGTCTATTGCCGAGCTGCGCAAGGTCCTTGAAACTAAACCGTCGGTCATTGCCCTGCAAATCATCCGCGGCAATGAAACCCTCTATTTATTGCTACGTTAAGCAAATGCGATCCCGGACATCACCGCTGCATGTGATGTCCGGATAACTCGTGTTATGCTGCTGCGACTCCCTAATGACGACGCCCGCATCATGTTTTTGAAGCTCTTACGCTCGGTGGCAATTGGTTTGATGGTTGGTGGCATTATCCTCGCCGCCCTGCCTTCGCTACGCCAGCATAACCCGCTAACCGCAACGCAATTTGACAGTACCGATGAAACGCCCGCCAGCTATAACCCGGCGGTTCGCCGCGCTGCGCCCGCGGTCGTGTATGTCTACAACCGCAGTATGAATACGTCATCGCATAATCGTCTGGAAATCCGTACCCTGGGTTCCGGGGTGATCATGGATCAACGCGGCTATATCGTGACGAATAAACATGTCATTAACGATGCGGACCAGATTATCGTTGCCTTGCAGGATGGCCGCGTTTTTGAAGCGCTTCTGGTAGGTTCGGATTCTCTTACCGACCTGGCGGTGCTGAAAATCAACGCCACAGGCGGTCTGCCGGTGATTCCGATCAATCCGCATCGTGTACCGCACATTGGTGATGTGGTACTGGCGATTGGTAACCCCTATAACCTGGGGCAAACCATTACCCAGGGGATCATCAGCGCCACCGGGCGAATTGGCCTGAACCCTACTGGTCGACAGAATTTCCTACAAACGGATGCCTCCATCAACCATGGCAACTCCGGCGGCGCGCTGGTGAACTCGCTGGGGGAGTTAATGGGGATCAATACGCTCTCTTTCGACAAAAGCAACGATGGCGAGACGCCGGAAGGTATTGGCTTCGCTATCCCCTTCCAGCTCGCGACGAAAATCATGGATAAGTTGATTCGCGATGGTCGGGTGATCCGTGGCTATATCGGTATCGGCGGGAGAGAAATCGCCCCTATGCATTCCCAGAGCGGCGGCATCGATCAGATACAGGGAATTGTGGTCAATGAAGTCTCGCCAGATGGTCCTGCAGCCCGGGCCGGTATTCAGGTGAATGATGTGATTGTCAGCGTAAATGGTAAGCCGGCCGTCTCTGCTCTGGAAACCATGGACCAGGTCGCGGAGATCCGTCCCGGGTCAGAAATCCCGGTTGAAGTGATGCGTGATGATAAGAAGCTGAAACTGCAGGTCACGATCCAGGAATACCCGGCGACCAACTAGCCGCGATAAAAAAACCGGAGCCCAATGAACTCCGGTTTTTTTGCGCATCTCTGGAGGCAAACGGCACACCAGACGACGGCAGCTATTTACTTGTTAACAAAATCTTCGCCGAGCTGAATATCTTTTTTCAGGGTGTCCAGCATCCCTTCCAGCGCCTGCTGTTCAAATGCGCTTAATTTGCCAATCGCCTGGCGTTCTTCAATACCATTTTTACCTAACAGTAACGGCTGAGAGAAGAAGCGGGCATACTGACCATCGCCTTCAACATAAGCGCATTCAACAACGCCTTTTTCGCCCTGCAACGCACGCACCAGCGACAGGCCAAAGCGCGCGGCAGCCTGACCCATGGAGAGTGTTGCTGACCCGCCACCCGCTTTCGCTTCGACCACCTCTGTGCCCGCGTTCTGAATACGTTTTGTCAGATCGGCAATTTCCTGTTCAGAGAAGCTGACACCCGGGATTTGCGACAGCAACGGCAGAATGGTGACGCCCGAATGTCCACCCACGACCGGCACTTCGACTTCGCCCGGCTGCTTACCTTTCAGCTCTGCCACGAAGGTGTTAGAACGGATAATATCCAGTGTCGTTACGCCGAACAGTTTGTTTTTGTCATACACACCGGCTTTTTTCAGCACTTCTGCCGCAATCGCCACCGTCGTGTTAACCGGGTTAGTGATTACGCCGATACAGGCTTTAGGGCAGGTTTTTGCGATTTGCGCGACCAGGTTTTTCACAATGCCGGCATTCACATTAAAGAGATCGGAGCGATCCATACCCGGTTTACGCGCGACGCCAGCGGAAATCAGCACCACATCCGCACCGTGCAGAGCAGGCGTGGCGTCTTCGCCAGAAAAGCCTTTAATTTTTACAGCAGTGGGAATATGGCTGAGGTCAACAGCAACCCCAGGGGTTACAGGAGCAATATCATAGAGAGAGAGTTCTGAACCTGAAGGCAGTTGTGTTTTAAGTAGTAGAGCTAACGCCTGGCCGATGCCGCCAGCTGCGCCGAGGACTGCAACTTTCATCATAAACTCCTTATTATGGTTAGCTAAATATTTTGTTACTCCATTGCGGCGACCTTAATTCACCCTGATAATTATGGCAACGAACCAGCCAAAATTCTGCGGCATGGCACGCTTTTAAAATATTATAATGGGCTTTCATGACCGTCGGACCGGCAAACCAAGCAACTAACATTGAGAGTTTACAATATAGCGCTGATATCCATCTAAACAATATCATTCTAGTAACATTTATTTTACTTTTGCTTGAATTTGCGACACATGACACAGTGGGTTCCATAACGTAATTTGATAAAATTCACGTGAACCATAAGAAGATTTGAGTTATTTCCCCAGCAGATTATTTGCATAAAAATTCATCCATGTGCATAATAATGTAGTTTTCACGGCCTTAATACGGGTGACTTATGCGAAGCTCGGCAAAACAAGAAGAATTAGTTAAAGCGTTTAAAGCGCTACTTAAAGAAGAGAAATTTAGTTCTCAGGGAGAGATTGTTCTGGCGTTACAGGAACAGGGCTTTGACAATATCAATCAGTCTAAAGTCTCCCGCATGCTGACTAAATTCGGTGCGGTGCGCACGCGCAACGCCAAAATGGAGATGGTCTACTGTTTGCCCGTCGAAATGGGCGTTCCCACCACCTCCAGCCCGCTCAAAAATCTGGTGCTTGATATCGACTACAACGACGCTATTGTCGTTATCCATACCAGCCCGGGTGCTGCGCAGTTAATTGCGCGCTTGCTGGACTCACTGGGCAAAGCGGAAGGCATTCTGGGCACTATTGCCGGTGACGATACCATTTTCATCACCCCGGCAAGCGGCTTTACGGTCAAAGAACTTTGCGAGGCCATCCTCGTACTGTTCGAACAAGAGCTTTAATTCGCTCCCCGGTTTCACGCCGGGGATACGCCCCGCCAACGGTCTTTTTCTTTCTACCGCCCCTTTGTTTTAACACAATGTGCGAATTTCTGTCGCATTTCATTCACGTGATGAATGTTTTCGCACAAAAAATCAAAGCCACTCATCACGCTGATTTTCAACAATAAAAAAATGCACACAGGGCAAGAACAGCCGTTTTTTATATCTTTTTGACTATAAAAAAAGGTTTCTTTACCACTTACTTACAATAGCAATAATTAGCTCGGTATTAATTTTACGCGTTATTAGTGTATACTTGATTTTGTGATGAGGGTCACGAAACAAAGCCCTCAGGAATTACGATTCGACGAGGTAAGCATTATGAAAATCAAATCAACTGTAGCAACACTCAGCATTCTTTCTGTTCTGTCATTCGGCGCCTTTGCGGCGAGCTCTATTGATACTGACCAGGCGCAAAACCGCCAGTCATTAGGTACCGTCTCTGTCGGCGGCGTTGCATCGTCCCCCATGGATATGCGTGCAGAACTGAACAAAAAAGCTGAAGAGCAGGGTGCGTCTTCTTATCGCATCATCGAAGCACGTACGGGCGATAGCTGGCACGCCACTGCTGAGCTGTATAAATAATTAACCGACCACCCTATGTCATCATCACTCAGCGGCACCAGGCATAAAAATAGCGGTATAAACCTTCTCGCCGTTGAGTATTGAGGAGAAAGACAATGAAACGTAACGTCATCATCGCAGCCCTTGGTTTAGCTTCACTGATCTCATTTGGCGCCAGCGCAGCTACCCAACTTTCCGATAATCAAACGCAAAACATGCAGGCCATGGGCTCTATTTCTGTTTCCCAGACCGCAAGTTCTCCAATGAGCATTCGCGATGAACTGTCTGCCAAAGCGGACGCGGCGGGTGCGAAAGCCTACCACGTGACCGAACTCCAGGAAGGTGATACCTGGCACGCAACGGCGGAACTCTACAAATAAACCCTCGTCGTCTACTCCGACGACTTGCCCCCGCCTGTCGGGGGCTTTTTTTTGCTGCCTTAACGGATGTTAAAACGCAACTGACCTTCCAGCTCTTCCTCTGCTTCATCAAACAAGAGAATTAACGCGCCAAAACGACGCCGCAGCGTTTCGCTAAGATGAATGAACTCAATTTCAACCGGCAACGGCAACGTTTCCGTCACCGCTAACCATAATGAATCCAGATCGGTAATGCTGGCTCCAGCGAGCGCAAACCGGCGGGAAAATTCGCGATAGAACATGTTTTGGGTGTCTATCTCAGCAAAATCGAAGGTATAGATATTCATTGTCCGCCATCCAGCCCTGTCGGGCGGCTTACGCCGCCCGTTTCATTACAAGCCCCCGAGATGCAGGGTTTTGACTTCCATAAACTCTTCCAGCCCCAGAACGGAGCCTTCCCGCCCCAGGCCAGACTCTTTTACGCCGCCAAACGGCCCCAGTTCAGTGGAGACCGCACATTCATTAATACCAATCATCCCACTTTCAATCGCCTGGGAGACGCGAAACACGCGGGATAAGTTTTGGGTGTAAAAATAGGCTGCCAGGCCAAACGGCGTTGCGTTAGCGCGCTGGATAACTTCATCCTCGGTCGTAAAACGAAAACAGGCAGCAACCGGACCAAAAGTCTCTTCGTTCGCCAGCTTCATGCCATCGCTGCAATCACCCAGCACGGTGGGTTGCCAGAAATTCCCCCCCAGCGCATGCGCTTTCCCACCTGCCAGAATTTTCGCCCCTTTCGCGACGGCATCTTCCACGTGTTCACGCACTTTATCCACGGCAGAAGTTTCAATAAGCGGGCCGACGATAACACCGTCGTCAAGACCGTTCCCGACCTTGAGGGCACTAACCGCCTCTGCCAGTTTTTGCGTGAAAGCGTCATACACCGACTCATGGATGTAGAAACGGTTTACACTCACGCATACTTGCCCGGCATTACGGAATTTGTTGGCAATCGCCCCTTTGACTGCGGCATCAATATCGGCATCTTCAAAGACGATATAAGGCGCGTTGCCCCCCAGTTCCATCGACACTTTCTTCATGGTTTCGGCCGCGTTACGCATCAATGTTTTGCCCACGGCGGTAGATCCGGTAAAGGAAATTTTGCGTACCTCATGACTCGCCATGATCGCGTCGCTGATTTCGGATGTATTCCCGGCAACTGCATTCAGCACACCGTCCGGCACACCCGCTTTTTTTGCCAGCGCCAGGAGCGCAAAGGCGCTCAGTGGAGTGTTATTGGCAGGTTTAATCACCCCCGTACATCCTGCGGCTAACGCGGGTCCCAGCTTACGGGTCAGCATGGCCATCGGGAAATTCCAGGGGGTTATTGCTGCCACCACCCCTATCGGTTCACGAGTCGCCAAAATACGCGAACCGGGTTTTATCGGCGGAATAATTTCGCCATTAGCCCGCTTCGCTTGCTCGGCGAACCATTGAATAAAGCTTGCAGCATATTCCACCTCGCCTTCGGCTTCTTTTAACGGCTTGCCCTGTTCGGTGGTCATCAGCCTTCCCAGCCAGCTTTTGTTTTCAATAATCAATTCGTACCAGCGGTAGAGGATGGCGGAACGCTCTTTTGCGGTTTTCGCACGCCAGGCGGGAAAAGCCCTCGAGGCTGCGGCGATAGCGGCTTCAGTCTCTTTTTTCCCGGCTTTCGCGACTTTTACGATAACCTCACCCGTTGCCGGGTTCAGTACGTCAAATGTCGTGTCCAACGATTTCCAGACACCATCGACAAGATAACCTGTCTGGAACAGTTCGCTGTCCTGCAATGCCTGCGTTGTCATTTGTCCTCCTGATCTGTGATTTACAAAAGCTCCCGTAAAGTATAGCCATAAAAAAACCGACGCTTCTGGCGTCGGTTTCGGCTCTAGCTGCTGGTTAGCGCATGCTGATATTTGTGTAACATCCCGGCAAGTCGTTTTACCGGCTCGGTCACCTGCGGCGGCGCATCCCAGTGCTGCAATTTCGCCTGATAGACCTCCAGCTCTTCCAGCAATTGCGAGAAATAGTGCCGTCGTCTGCTGTCAGATCGGGCAGAGATGACGCTATCAGCCGTACGGCGAAGCTGTCGATGGAACGCCGAAAGCTCATCATTCACCGGTACAGGCGCATCACGTAAACGCTGATGAGCAATGATCAATGTCAGCGCCAGGCGGAATTTCGCCACATCGCCAGGGAATTTATTCAACAATAAAAATAGCTGCTGGTAGAGCGCAGGCAGATGGTTCTCTTTCCGTCGCGCGCTGTTGGTTGTCATCGCCGAGACGGCCGCCGAGACAAACTGGTTGAGCAGCATACGTCCGGTCCGTGCCTGCGAATTATCCCGTACCAGTAAAATGACGATCAGCGCCAACCCACAGCCGATGATTTGCCCAAGCGCATTATCAAGAAATTGACTGAATTTAAAGGTCATCGGGTTATCGAGCACGATAATATTGATGGTACTCGCCAGCGCGCCCAGCGATCCCAGCCGCCGTTTTTGCACTTCGACACCGGCAAAAAAAGCCAGCACAGCCAGGCTGATACAGAGCAACAGCATGCTCTGCTGCGTCGAGGGAATAATAAACAGAAAATAGAGCGCCCCGACCGGCAGGGCGACCAACGTACCTATCAGAAAATCGATGGCCACCATTTTCGGATTTGGCAGACGCATTGCCAGCGACGTCACCACCGCGATCATCACCATGGTTCCACTGCCTGAAGTCCAGCCGCTCCACAACCAGAACAACGTTCCTAACCCGCAGGATAAGGTGGTACGCCAGAAGTTGACCATCGCATGATGGCGTTCCGCCGATGCCGGTTTGATAACCACTTCGCCACGCAGAACCTCTTCCTCCGTCGCGCTGATTTTGGTGTTGCTCACCACGCCGCGCTTGAGCAGTAAATACCGCGTTGCCGCACCGACCCAGCTATAAATGGTGACGGGCGTTTCGCGTTCACCGGTCCAGGCAATCACCCGGCGCATCCGCTTCATTTGTCTGTGCACATCCTGAACGGTTTCTACAGGTGCGTCGAACAGTTCCCGGAATGTGTCGGTCATCAGCTCGGGTCGCGTATTCTGGATCAGATACGTTTCACAAGCCTGAGTAATCAGCGTAAGCGACAAGGTATTGATCGCGGTCAGGCGACGGTTCGCGCGCCCCCAGCGGGAGGATTCAATTTTCAGGTTGCTGCGCATCCCTTCCAGGGCAGTCGTGCGACGCACCAGCGCTCCCCAGGCTTTATCCACTTCTTCAGGGTCGCCATGTTTAATGCACATCTGCATGAGCTGGTATTGGGCCACCAGCAGACTGTCCACCTCGCGGTCAATTTCGCGTTTGATCGAACGGGGAGAGAACAGCAAATCTGCCGCAATGGCGCAGACAATACCGATGACGATTTCACTGCAACGCTCAACGGCAAACTGAGGCGCCAGCAGCGGTTCGCTCTGGATCGTCACAACAATGATCAGCGCCGTATAGCCCGCCAGTCCCCAGGCATAAGAGTTCTCCACCCGGACGAGCGAAGAAAGCCAGGTACAAAACCCCGCCCAGATACAACACACCGTCAACATTAAGAATGGCGCGCGGATCATGGCGATAATGATGGTCAGAGCGGCGATACAGCCAATAAAGGTACCGATAATACGCAACATACCGCGATAACGAATCGCACCCGACCAGGGTTCGCCCCCGGCAGCAAAAGCCGGACCTGCCGCCACAATCGCCGCCGTCAATACCGCCCAGCGCGGCGTTTCAAGTTGAAAATGAAAGCCGACGAACAGCGCCAGTACGATAGCGCACGCCAGTTTTAGCGCGAAGCGAACGTGGTAACTGGCGATGGAAAACATAGCCATAGTAATTAACCAAACTCACGCAGGCGATGAGCCAGTTTGCGGAAGAAAGAGTCGTGGCTCTCATCGCGATCGGTTTGACCCGTTACCACAACCGTGGCCGTCGTGCCTGCTGGCCAAAGGTTCCCCTGCTGCTCATCCAGGCGAATACGTACCGGCACGCGTTGCGCCAGACGTACCCACTCAAGATTCGAGTCAATGGTCGCCATCCCTTTGCTGTCGTTGCTGCTGCTGGCATTGGTCACCCCGGCGGCCACGCTTTCCACGGTACCTTTCAGAACGCGGTTGCTGCCCAGCGGGGTAATTTCAGCCCGGAAGCCCGGATGGACGCCTTCGAGCTTGGTCTCTTCCATATAAGCCTGAACATAAAAGGAATTCTGCTTAACCAGCGCAACAGCAGTAGAACCACGGGTAATGAACTCACCGGCGTAGACATTCAGGTTGGTAATCCAGCCGTCTGCCGGCGCGCGAATAACGGTACGTTCCAGATCCAGTTTGGCCAGGTCACGCGTGGCCTGCGCTTTAGCCAGTTGATGTAATACTGTCTGCAAGACATTATTGGCCTGATCGATTTCTTCGCGGGACATCGCCTGAACGCCAAGCTGGTTACGGCGGCCGGCCTCACGGCGCTTTTCACTTTCCAGCGCCTGGTAATAAGCGACATCGGCTTCGGCCTCTTCCAGCGCTTTCTGGTAACGCGGTCGATCGATGGTAAACAGCACCTGGTCTTTTTTAACCAGTTGGTTATCGTGAACACTGACGTCGGTAATTAACCCGGCAACGTCAGGCGCGATAGCGACCACGTCGGCGCTAAAGCGCGCATCGCGGGTCCAGGGGGATTCTGTGTAGTACACCCATGCGCGGAAAATAGCGATGAAAGCAAGGATAACCAGCGCCAGGGTGATGGCGGTACGAAAGAGATTTCTTGTTAGTGTTTTCACTTCAACCTCAAACAAACAGACGCGACAGCAGGTAAAACAAGCAGCAGTAAAGCGCAGTGTTGAACAACGCCGGATGCCAGACAAAATCATAGATCCCGGTTGGGATCAGCATGCGGCGCACCAGCCAGAAGATCGCCAGTGACAAAAGCAATTCAAAAAAAATCGGTGGGAACGACAGACCGAACACCACGATAACGGGAAACAGACTCATGTTGACCTTGATTAGAGAGAATGCAGGCGACAATATTTCTTATACGCACCGCAGCGGAGCAGGAAGCAAGGCGAGATCGGCACGTTAATTATTCAGCAAATAGTATATTAACGTAACTGTTATGCTGTTATCTATATTATGTGATCTAAATCACTTTTAAGCCAGAGTGAATAATGGAACGACTGAAACGCATGTCGGTATTCGCCAAAGTGGTGGAACAAGGCTCGTTTACTGCCGCGGCGCGGCAGTTACAAATGAGCGTGTCATCCATCAGTCAAACGGTGGCGAAGCTGGAAGATGAACTACAGGTAAAGCTGCTAAACCGCAGCACACGTAGCCTTGGGCTCACCGAAGCCGGGAAAATTTACTACCAGGGGTGCCGACGCATGCTGCACGAAGTGCAGGATGTGCATGAGCAGCTATACGCTTTTAATAACACGCCTATCGGTACGCTGCGCATTGGTTGTTCTTCAACCATGGCGCACAATGTCCTCGCGCAGATGACCGCTGCGATGCTGAAAGAATATCCTGGTTTATCGGTCAATCTGGTGACAGGTATTCCTGCGCCGGACCTGATTGCCGACGGGCTGGATGTTGTCATCCGGGTGGGCGCGTTGCAGGATTCGAGCTTGTTTTCACGCCGCCTGGGCGCGATGCCAATGGTCGTCTGCGCGGCCAAAAGCTATCTGGCGCAATATGGCATTCCGGAAAAACCCACGGATCTGGTGAACCATTCATGGCTGGAATACAGCGTGAGGCCGGATAATGAATTTGAGCTGATAGCACCAGAGGGCATTTCCACTCGCCTGATCCCCCAGGGTCGCTTTGTCACCAACGATCCAATGACCATGACGCGCTGGCTTACCGCCGGGGCCGGGATCGCCTATGTACCCTTGATGTGGGCGATCAATGAGATCAATAACGGGACGCTGGAGATCTTGTTTAGCCGCTATCAGTCCGATCCGCGTCCGGTCTGGGCGCTGTATACCGAAAAGGACAAATTGCCGTTAAAGGTGCAGGTCTGTATTAACTATCTGACAGAGTATTTTACCGAGGTCACAAAGCTGTATCAGGGCGTACAGGGACGGGGGTTGTGAACCCGGTTGCGGCATAACGCTTTAACCGGGCTATATGGTGGTGACCCGGTTAAGCGCTGGCGCCGCCGGGACACTCACCGCGATTACGCCGTGCCGCCGACGGTCAGGTTGTCCACTTTCAGCGTCGGTTGACCAACGCCCACTGGCAGGCTCTGGCCTTCTTTACCGCAGACCCCCACGCCGTTATCCAGTTTCAGGTCATTACCCACCATGGAAATCTGCTGCATGGCTTCAATGCCTGAGCCAATCAGGGTTGCCCCTTTCACCGGCTTTGTCACTTTACCTTTCTCAATCAGGTAGGCCTCAGAGGTAGAGAACACGAACTTACCGGAGGTGATATCAACCTGACCGCCGCCAAAGTTCGGCGCATAAATACCAAACTCGACCGACTCAATGATCTCCTGCGGCGTCGATTTCCCTGCCAGCATGTAGGTGTTTGTCATACGCGGCATCGGCAGATGCGCGTAAGATTCGCGACGACCGTTACCGGTTGGCGCAACGCCCATCAGACGGGCATTCAACTTATCCTGCATGTAGCCTTTCAGCACACCGTTTTCAATCAGCACATTGTACTGACCCGGCGTACCTTCATCATCGATAGAGACGGAGCCACGACGATCGGCGAGGGTGCCATCATCCACAACGGTACAAAGTTCCGATGCTACCAGTTCGCCCATGTGGCCACTGAATACTGACGTGCCGCGGCGGTTAAAGTCGCCTTCCAGGCCATGTCCGACCGCTTCGTGCAGCAATACGCCCGGCCAGCCGGCCCCCAGTACCACGGGCAGAGTTCCGGCAGGCGCCGCCACGGCAGAAAGATTCACCAGCGCCATCCGCACGGCTTCTTTTGCCCAGGCATCGGCACGTACATCGCCGTCGACATCGTTGAGGAACCAGTCATAGCCAAAACGACCGCCGCCGCCGCTGGAACCGCGCTCGCGTTTGCCGTCGTCTTCTACCTGCACACTCACAGAAAGACGCACCAGCGGGCGAACATCCGCCGCCAGCGTACCGTCCGTCGCGGCAACCAGAATCAATTCATACACGCCCGTCAGACTGGCGGACACTTCCTGCACGCGCTTATCCGCCGCACGGGCGACTTTGTCCACCCGGCGCAAGATATCCAGCTTCTCTTCGCGGCTCATACTTTGCAATGGATCAATGCTGGCATAGAGCCCCTGATGCTCAACGGCGCCAAGCGTTTGCACACGGCCGTCGCCTGCCTCACGCACGATGGTGCGCGCCGCCTGCGCACTCTGTTCCAGTGCCAGCAGACTGATTTGGTCAGCGTAGGCAAAACCGGTTTTCTCGCCGCTCACCGCACGTACACCAACGCCCTGGTCGATGTTGTATGACCCGTCTTTGATGATACTGTCTTCCAGCACCCAGGATTCGTGATAGCTCGACTGAAAATAGAGGTCACCGTAGTCGAGTCGGCGCTCGGTCAATTGACCAAGGATGGAAAACAGATCCTGATGATTCAGGCCATTTGCTGCCAGCAATTGTTCACTTACCAGGTTCAGACTCATCGTTTGCTACTCGTCGTTGCCGCCACATCGGGCAATAAAAAAAGTGTGATATAAGGAGCTTGAGGCAATTCGCCGACGCCGTCAAATCATTGCTTTTTATCTGTACGCGGCTGGCGTAAGACTTCATTGATTTGTGGTTTGTCTACCGGACCGGTAATGCGATAACGCAAAATGGAGACTTTATTCCACAGCGGCCCCAAAACTTTACTGGCGGCGAACACCGCTGCACCAACAATAGGGTTGACGGCAAAGGCGGCCGCAACACCTACCGTTGCGGAGATTTCCGGGGCGACAACTGCCTCAACATCTAATTGGCGCTGTACCAGATCCACCGACCCTTTCATCGCAATATCGGCTTCCAGGCCGTCCACCAGCGTATCATCAGTATGCAGAACACCATCTTTGATCCATGCCGCACTGCGGATAGAGTCAAAGTAGAACCCTTCACTACTGAACGTGTCGCTGAAATCGAAACGAAGCTTGCGCAGCAACGCATCGACGCTAAACAGGCGCAGCAGCTGCCCGGCGTGCCCGGTACTGATATCGGTAATATCGCCTTTGCCAAGGCGAGTGCGCAGAATACCGTTAAGCGACTCTTCCTGCGGCTGCCATGGCGCGCTACGCCAGTGTAAATCATAGTTCACATCAAACGGCGCATTGCGCACAGGCGTTGAAATGCCAAAGAAATTCATCGCCGAATCGATTTTGTCGCCGTGCAAGGTGCCTTTCAGTGACGTCCGTTCACCACCGATTTTATTGACCCACTCGCCATCGGCAGTCAGGCGGACAAAACCACTGTCTATCAGGCCATTCGCCAGCGACAGGGTATCTCCTTTAATCGCAAAATCGCCCTCAATGCGGCCATACTTTTGTCCCCATAGCCAGCACTCCGCACAGCGCAGTTGCAGATCCGGCCAGCCGGTGAAATCCACCTGCATCTTGCCGCGCAGCAACGTCGACGGCGAAGAGATGTCGTTGTCATCCGATGCCGTTGCAGACGGGTTGTAATAAAGATAGCGAATCGCAGCCTGCCACGGTGCGTTATCCTGCAGGGTAAACGTCCCGTTGATTTCACGCCCTTGTACTTCGACAACTGACCCCGAGACCTGTGGCTGCGAGACAATACTCAGATTGTTCCATTGCTGGCCAGCCAACGTGAGAGCAGGCGTACGCAGCGTAACACTGGCCGGGAACGCGGTCGCATTGCTGACATTGTTGGCGACCCCCTGACGCAGCAGGCCCAGCCACTGCGCGCCATTCATTGGCGGCAGATTCAACTCAAGACCGGCCTGCTCAGGCAGTGGCGGCATCGTGCGACTATCTGAGGTCCAGATTGCCCTGTCGAGGGTGAGTTTCTGGTTGAGTAACCAGCGACTGTTGAAGTGGTTGTTATTGCCTGCGCTGCCGGTCAGATCGAAACTGCGCAGATTGCCTTCAACATTTACCTTCACCGGCAACGCCTTCCCCGCAGGCTTATCAAGCGGCGGTGGCAGGCGACTGGCGATACCCGTCAAGTCACCGTCGATACTAACGTTATATTTCGCCCCGGCGCTATGCGGCAATTCGATGTCTACTTTGCCTTTCCAGCCCATACTGCCGCTCACCGCATCACTGACTTGTTGCGGCATTACGCCCGTTTTCGCCGGCTGCCAGTTGCCATTGAGATTCACCGCTACCTGATAGGCTTTCGCCCCTTCGGTAGTCGTGAAATCAATGTTCACAGGCTGGTTAAACCACATCGCCTGCAGTGGTTCGCTTTTCAGATTGCCGTTCACAAAGCTGAACGCACCCCGTAGATCCTTCACCGTGCTGTTAAGCGGTTTAATGAACAGGTTATTGTGATTGAGAACGACATCGCCTTTCGCCGTCGTCATTTCGCCGTCGAGCGGAATATCAAGATGTAAGCGAGCACTCACATCACCATCCAACTGGAGTTCGTCAAGGGCCGTAGAAAGCGTATCTTTCAGCGGCGTATCTTTAAAATAGGGTCCAACCGCTTTCCCCGGCCCGTTGATATCGGCATCAATGAGCAATTTCTCTTTGAGGTAATCCGGAATGACAGCCGTCAGGTTTGTGGCTTTGACACCGCCTAATGCCACGTCATCCGTCTTCATCCACAGGCCGTCATTGATGAAATCGAGCTGAATATCGAAATTTTTCAGCGCTGGCCAGTCTGGCTGGAAGGCAAAGGTGGCATTACGTAACGGCACCAGCACCTCAAACTGTCCTTCATTGTGCTTATAGGGAAACAGCCGCGGGTTACCGCCATAGACCAGCGTCGCGTTGTCCGCCTGCCCGCCCTGAATGGCTGCGCTAAGGTAATCTACCAGCGCTTTACCCATCAGGTTTTCCGGGAAGTAACGCCATGCCTGGCCGCCATCGGTCACATTAATGCCTGCCAGAATTCCCAGCCACGGCTCGTCGCCTTCCGGCTGGAGGTAGCGGAAATCGCCCCTGGCATGAATTGCATTCGCCTGCACGTCGATATCATGCCCGTCAATCTGCAGACCACGTTCATCGTTCTGCCAGGCAAGGGTCGCCACGCCCTTTTCTATTTCCAGCGGCGCACGGAAAACGGTGGCATAAGGCATTTTCGCCTTTGCCATGTCGATCGTTACACGCCCATTTTCAACGCTACCGGATAACGTACCGGAAAGGTTCTCAACGCCTGGCAGCAGTTCCCACTGTTTCCAGGAAATATTTTTCCATCTTGCCTGGAAGCGCGTTTTTTCCGTCGCCTGTAGCGGAATATCCAGCGCCAGGTTTTCCAGCGCCCCTGCCGGCGCCATCGTCCGCCACACTTTCCCCAGCTCTGGAGAAATTTTTTCGGCAATCGGCAGCATACCGTCAAGCGCATTCAGATCGAGACGACTGGCCCGGACGCGTAATTCATCACTGCGCTTGTCGTTTGCGTCCCCCGTTTCCTGGGCAGGCACCCACGCAAAGGCCAGTGAGCCTTGCGGCCACGGGTTACCATCCATTGTGATGCGCGTTGTAGGAATATCAAATTGCCAGCCCTGTTGCTGACGCGAGACGTGTGCCGTCAGGTTATCGACCAGGAGATGGTGTGTCTCATTGTCGCCCTGCCAACTGGCGCCGCCCTTTTTAAGCCAGACATCGCCACTTTCCACCACACCTTTGTTAAGGGTCATCCAGCCTTCAAGGCTAAAACGGGCACTATCCAGCGCAACGTTGTCCTGCATCCATTTATTAAGCCAGGGCTTAACGTCAATGTCGTCTGCCTGTAGCCACAGCCGGCCATTATTGAGAATGCCCCGGTCATCGCGCAAATCCATTCTTACCTGCATAACGCCGTGTTGTCCGGTCAGACTGGACAGGCTCACCTGGCCCTCTGCGCGGTGTCGATCATCGCTGTTAAGCCAGGTCAATTGCGGGATCGCGAGTTCGGCGCGCTGGCCGGAGAGCGTCAAAAAGCTAAGTCGACTGTCGCGCAGATCGAAGTGATCGAACTGGCGAAGGAACAGATCGCGGATGCGGTCAGTTTCGATCGCATTACCATCGTCATTGCGCTGCAAGGGGGTATTTGTGCGTACAGCTAACTGATAAAACGTGAGATCGCGGAACTGCCAGCGCATTTGTAGCAGACTTTGCCAGACGTCAAGCGCCAGGGTAACGCGTTTAACGGACAGATCGCCGCCGTCTTTGAGCGTAGCTTTAACATCACGAACGTCGAGGATAGGGCCGAAATTTTCCCAACTGGCGTTCAAGTGACTCGCATCGACCACAATGCCGGTTTGTGCCTGAATTTTCGCCAGAATTTCAGGGCGCCAGCTATCCAGATGGGGCAGGACAAGGCGCAGGCCACTTACCAGCAGCGCCACTATCACCACCAGTGTCGCTCCTGTAAGCAGCAATATCCCCGGCAATCGCCTCACGCACCTCTCCTTGTCAACAAACGTCTGGACGTAATCGTCTTTTACATCATCACCACATCAAACTGCTCCTGATTATAGAGCGGCTCAATTTGCACTTTAACTTGCTTACCGACGAAGATTTCAACCTCAGCCAGCGCATGGGACTCTTCCCCTTTCAGGGTTTCCGCCACAGCAGGAGAAGCATAGACCAGGAAACGATCCGAGTCGTAAGCATGGTGTACGCGAACAATCTCGCGCATGATTTCGTAGCAGACGGTTTCCACCGTTTTTACTGTGCCTCGTCCATGGCAGGTTGGGCATTCATTACAGAGAACATGTTCCACGCTTTCACGGGTACGTTTACGGGTCATCTCGACCAGGCCGAGCTGGGAGAAGCCGTTGATGCTGGTCTTCACCCGGTCTTTGCTCAGCGCTTGTTCCAGTGAGTGCAGAACACGGCGACGATGGTCGTCATTATTCATGTCAATGAAATCAATGATGATAATGCCGCCAAGATTACGTAAACGCAGCTGGCGAGCGATAGCCTGCGTGGCTTCAATATTGGTATTGAAAATGGTGTCATCGAGATTACGGTGGCCGACAAACGCCCCGGTGTTGATATCCACCGTCGTCATCGCTTCGGTCTGGTCAATAACCAGATAGCCGCCGGATTTCAGTTCCACTTTTCTTTCCAGCGCGCGCTGAATTTCATTCTCAACATCGTAGAGATCGAATATCGGCTGGCGACCGCTGTAATGTTCAATCATGCTGGTCATTTCCGGCATGTATTCCGCGGTGAACTCCAGCAACATCTCATAAGTCAACCGTGAGTCAACGCGGATCCGGTCGAGTTGCGCATCGGCAAAATCTCGCAGCACACGCTGCGCCAGCGCCAGTTCGCCGTAGAGCTTACACCGGGTCTGCTGACGCTTTTTACGCTCCATTACCTTCGTCCATACCCGCTTGAGGTAGGCTGCATCTGCGGCGAGATCTTCATTGCACACCCCTTCTGCCGCCGTACGAATAATGAAGCCGCCCTGCTCATCACAATACTCAGAAACAACCTGCTTGAGTCGCTCGCGTTCAGCCTCGCTTTCGATTCGCTGAGAAACTCCGACATGTGATGCGCCTGGCATGAAGACCAGATAACGTGAAGGTAAGGTGATGTCTGTGGTCAGGCGAGCGCCTTTGGTACCCAGCGGATCTTTCACCACCTGTACCATCAGGTCCTGCCCCTGGCGCACCAGCTCAGAAATATCACGAACGGTGAAGTTCTTCTGCTCCTCCCCCGCCACACATTCGGTGTGAGGCATAATGTCCGAGGCATGAAGAAACGCGGCCTTATCCAGACCAATATCTACAAAAGCCGCCTGCATACCAGGCAGTACGCGACTGACCCGACCCTTGTAGATATTGCCTACAATCCCGCGTCGCGCTTCACGTTCGATGTGAATCTCTTGCAGGATACCGCCATCGATATAGGCCACGCGTGTTTCCGATGGCGTAATGTTAACTAACAATTCAGCCGTCATGATTGTCTCTTCCCTCGCGCAATGCGTTAAAGTTGCTCAACAGTTCCCAGGTCTCTACCAGCGGTAAACCCACCACAGCGTGATAACTCCCGTTTATTTTTCTGACAAAACAGCCACCCAGCCCCTGAATGCCATACGCGCCTGCTTTGTCCATCGGCTCGCCGCTGGCAACATAGGCAGCAATATCATCATCAGAAAGGGTTCGGAACGTCACCTCGGTTGTCACCAGACAATCCAACAGGTGTTGGCTGTCCGCCAGCGCGACGGCCGTCATCACCTGATGGGTCTGACCAGAGAGCTGTCGCAGCATTTTAGCAGCATGCGAGGAGTCTTTCGGTTTTTCAAGCACTTCACCATTTAATATGACAATGGTATCTGCCCCCAACACCGGTAAATCACGGGAAACCATCGCCACACCGGCGCGCGCCTTTTCCCTTGCCAGCCGTACAACATAATGTTGGGCGCTTTCTTGCGCCCGACGTTGCTCTTCAATACCGGGAATAATTCGCTCGAAGGTGACGCCCAGTTGAGTGAGCAGTTCCTGACGACGCGGGGAACCAGAGGCAAGCCAAATCGATGTCATAGAAACCTTTATTGCACGGCAAACTGTTGGCGAATTTTACGCATAAGCAGGAAAAGCCACGGCCAAAGTACGCCATTAACGAAGCTACTCCAGAAAATCTCTGGTTTGAAGGAGACATTAATGACCAAAAACTCTGCCCAGAAGACGATGACTTCGGTTGCCAGCGACAAAACCATCACCACCAGCGCCTGTTGCCACAGCGCCAGATTACGGAACAGTTGAAATTTAAGCGCGACCAGATAGGCGATAATGCTCAGAGACAACGCACGAACGCCAAGTGTGGATCCGCTAATGAGATCCAGTATGGCACCCATAACGAAACCTGTGCCGACATTTACGCGGTGCGGTAGCGCCAGAATCCAGTAAAGCAGGATAAGCAACACCCAGTTTGGCCGGTAGACAAGAATGTCATCCGGCCAGGGCATAATTTGAAGCAACAATGCGATAAGAAACGAGAGCCAGATAACCCAGCGCCCCTGGCTACGGTAACTTGCCACTATTGGCCTCCCCGGGTACCTTGAGAAGGTGACGGTGGCCCGGCAATACCGGTTGCAGGCGCAGGAATCGGCGCAGGCGGCCCCATGGCATCCGGCGCAGGCAATACTTGCGGCATCATCTGCATCAGGCGTTCATTAGCCACACGGTGAACTTCTTCCGGCGTCATCGGATTTGTGCCGTTACGATCGGCTCCCCACAGCAAGAGTAAGTAGCGTAGACGCTGCAAACCTGCGGTAGGACGCGCCTGGATAACGGTATACGCCCGCTGCGTGTCGAGTTTTACCGAGGAGACCACCCCAACAGGATAACCTTCCGGGAAACGTCCACCCAGACCGGATGTCACCAGCACATCGCCTACCCGAATATCGGTATTTGCCGGCAAATGTTCCAGTTGCAGATCGTCAGTACAGCCATTGCCTGCGGCAATAACGCGAATATCATTACGCAGCACCTGAATCGGTAACGCATGGGTCGCATCACAAATCAACAACACCCGACTGGTCAGTTTAGCCACCGCGACAACCTGGCCTACCACGCCTTTATCGCTGATGACCGGTTGGCCTTCATAGACGCCGTTTACGCTGCCTTTGTCGATAACAACCTGATCGCTATAGGGATCGTTGACCGTCGAGATAACCTGAGTGACCATTTTCTGTTCGTCCTGACGCAGCGGCGAACCCAGCAGCTCGCGCAGTCGCGCGTTCTCCTGTTTATATTGCCCTAACATCAGCAGCTCGCTGTTTTTCAGCAGCAGCTCCTGACGCAATGCCCGATTTTCAAGCTCAAGTTGATCGCGCGACGAGATCGTTTGTGAAACGCTATCTAATAATTCGCGAGGACCGTTGGAAATAAAATAGAAAGGACTGACGGCAGTATCCATGTACGTTCGAATTTGACTGAACGTACCGAGGCGGCTGTCGGCAATAATGACTCCGAGCGCCACTACCACCGCCAGGAAAAGGCGAATCTGTAGCGACGGGCCACGGCTAAAAATTGGCTTCATAGGCTTTGCGTATTCTCAGGACTGACAAATCCGGGGCGACATCTTCGCCCCGAATCTGAATCAGACTATTCTTCGCTGAACAAATCGCCGCCGTGCATATCGATCATTTCCAGCGCCTTGCCGCCGCCACGCGCTACGCAAGTCAGTGGATCTTCTGCAACTACGACAGGAATACCTGTCTCTTCCATTAACAGGCGGTCAAGGTTGCGCAGTAACGCGCCACCACCGGTCAGAACCATACCGCGCTCAGAAATATCGGACGCCAGTTCTGGCGGGCACTGTTCCAGTGCAACCATCACCGCGCTTACAATACCGGTCAGCGGTTCCTGCAGAGCTTCCAGAATTTCGTTAGAGTTCAGGGTGAAGCCGCGCGGAACGCCTTCTGCCAGGTTACGACCACGAACTTCGATTTCGCGGACTTCATCACCCGGGTAGGCAGAACCGATCTCATGCTTAATACGTTCAGCGGTCGCTTCACCGATCAGAGAGCCGTAGTTACGACGCACATAATTAATGATCGCTTCATCGAAACGGTCGCCGCCGATACGCACGGAGGAGGAGTACACCACGCCGTTCAGAGAGATAACGGCCACTTCTGTGGTACCACCACCGATATCGACAACCATCGAACCGGTTGCCTCAGAAACCGGGAGGCCTGCGCCAATTGCCGCAGCCATCGGTTCTTCAATCAGAAAGACTTCACGAGCACCCGCACCCTGAGCAGATTCACGGATCGCACGACGTTCTACCTGGGTCGCGCCAACCGGTACACAAACCAGGACGCGCGGGCTCGGACGCATGAAACTGTTGCTGTGCACCTGTTTGATAAAGTGCTGGAGCATTTTTTCTGTCACGAAGAAGTCGGCGATGACACCGTCTTTCATCGGGCGGATAGCTGCGATGTTGCCCGGCGTACGGCCCAGCATCTGCTTAGCTTCATGACCTACCGCGGCCACACTTTTCGGTGAACCGGCACGATCCTGGCGAATGGCTACCACGGAAGGCTCATTCAATACGATGCCTTGTCCTTTTACATAAATCAGGGTATTCGCGGTACCCAGGTCAATGGACAGGTCATTGGAAAACATGCCACGAAATTTTTTCAACATACTAAGGGATAATCCTGAAAGCTGGGGCGGAAAACAAAATCCGCTTACTTTACCAACCACACGCAGCAGCGACAAGGCGCAAAAATCATCTGCTACGGTGAAAATTAGTGCAGTTTGTTTCCTTTGTTACAAACAACCTGACTCCTTCAGGAGTGAACCATGGCGGGAGTAATCCTTACCCTGCGTTTGCAACCTGTCAAAGGTTAAAACTAGCGTTCGCGCTGTGGCAATCTGGCGGGCAGACAAGCACACCCCCATACGTACGATACAGCGCGCGTTATTCTACGTGAAAACGGCTTAAACGGCAGTTCAAACCGAATATCTTTGCGAATATTTTTTCACATTGGTGTCAAGCGGCTGGGAGGAAGCAAAAAAATCGCCCTGCCCACCTGAAACGCCACATTCAATCAGCGTCTGCCATTCACCACGCGAACGAACGCCAGTGGCGAAAACGCGCGTATGCGTACCTTTGCAGGCCTCCACGAGGCTTTGCACCAGTAGCTGATTTTCCGTGCGTTTCTCAATGTTCCGGACAATCCCAGGATGAAGTTTAAGTAATTCAACGTCCAGCGCTTTAATCCAGCTGGTACTGACCAGGGTGAGACCCGCCTGCGCGACAGCAACACGCGAGCCTAACGCATTAATTAACCGCACCACCGGTTGTAACCGGCTGATATGTTGACAAACATCAGCCTCGGCAAGTTCAAAAATAATCCGTCGACGCTGTGATTTTTCACATTGCATCAAGGTATCACGTAGCCAGCGCTGAAAACGTGGCCGAATCAGGGACTCTACCGTCACCTGCATGGCGAGGGTTTCTTCCGGCCAGTAACGTAAATAGGGAATGAGGCGTCCGATTTGCAGCCGATCATACTCCTCAGACAGCCCAAACTGCAGCACCATGGGCATATATTCCGCAGAAATAACTTCCAGGTCGCCATCATAGATGCGGCACATCAGTTCGCGATGGTGAACAATCCCTTCGCGATTCACTGCGGGCTTCTGGTAGACCCGCGGACCGCCACGACTCAGCATTTGCTCAATGAGCGTGCGCCAGCGAACATTACCGCGCCCTTGCTCAGGTAGCGTATCGTCGTAAACCGACCAGCTATTTCCCCCTTGCAGTACCGCATTACGGGTCGCCGCTTCGGCATGTTCCATAACCTGCTCTGTCGACTGGCCGCTACGCCATGCACAAATGCCAATGTGCATTATATCTTCGCGATCGAGCATTTTGCTGGGCTGCAGACCATCCACCGCTTTGAGAATCTGCCCGGCGATGCTTTCCGCTTCTTTTAATGTCCGGTGCGGTAACAGCACGGTAAAATCACTGCGGTGATAGCGCGCCAGCAGCGCGCCGGGATAACGCATAATAAATGTCGATAACAGGTTAATGAGCATAAACAGATGCTCTTCAACGGCGGGACGCCCCCAGCTATCGCGCAATAATTCAAAATCGGGTAGCCGGATCATCATGACAACGCCATGTGCGCCGACTTTCTCCTGATCCTCAAGCAGCGTGGCCAGTTGATTATCAAAGAACAGACGGTTATTGAGACCGGTTTTAGTATCCTGCGCGGCGTAGGAGCGAATCAGCGTGTCGATATGGCTGCGTTGGTCGCTGGCAAACTGGATTTCTGAAAGCAGCACATCCAGCGCGCTACTGGCGCGGGATGGCCATTCATAAACAGAACCGCGCGCCTGCGCTCCGCGCTCCCCATTAAGAATACGGGTAGAGCGAAGTTCGAGTAACTCCTGCCCCGAGAGTTGTCGGCGCAACCAGCGTACGGAGAGAAAAATAATCAGGACCATGAAGCCGATAGCCAGCGTCAACGGCACGGTAGTCATAAGAGAA
This sequence comes from Phytobacter ursingii, assembly GCA_901456055.1. GTDB lineage: Bacteria > Pseudomonadota > Gammaproteobacteria > Enterobacterales > Enterobacteriaceae > Phytobacter > Phytobacter ursingii. The sequence continues at coordinate 507,065 of CABDWT010000004.1, read as the reverse complement.
CGGAAATAGTTAGCCATCGGGTCCTGGTAAACCAGCGTGATGGTCATGCCCGGATTTTTAAGGGAGTTAATCTCTAATTCACGGTACTGGTAATTACTGCCTGCCGGACGATAGCTGCTTTTGCGGGTGTGCTGCAGAACGGTTTTCTTTCCCTGACGGACCTCAATACCCACAATGTCCACTGGCACCATCAATTCATCAAGATGAGATGAGATGGCAGACGGAGACATAAAAATCAAACGAGTATCGACCACCGCCGCAACCGATTCTACGCGGTTCGTTACCTTAGACTAGATGGCATTATAAAAGCTTAATGAGCAGCCAAGCAGGGTAACAAATATTGCCAACCCCGTTAGTAGCGTCACAAAAGCTGAGAATTTCGTCGTTAATCGCATCCTTGTGTTAACTCCGTAGTGTAAAAGAACGAGACGCGGCAAACCCGTGAAAACTAAGTAAGCGCTAACTAGAAAATGAGCCCGGCATACTAGCAGGCCTGACGCCGCTGGCAATCAGTATTGCATACAACTATGCGAGTATAGCCCTCAGAATTTTTTTGCCAATCATCCTGGGGAGTAAAGGCCGCCTGCGGGAAGTAAACGGTCAGATTTCAATTTTTCGTGATAATCCCCCGACGGCATATTCGCCGTGCTACAAGTATTGAAAAGGGGGAAGATTATGCAAAAGAAAAAACTTACCGAAGCCGATGTCACCGCCGAATCCGTATTTATGCTGCGACGTCGCCAGATCCTGAAAACGCTGGGCATCAGTGCCGCTGCACTGAGTCTGTCTCCTGCTGCACGCGCCGATCTGCTTGACTGGTTTAAAGGAAACGATCGTCCTAAAGCCCCGCCAGGCAAACCCCTGCAGTTCAGCAAACCGCCGCAGTGGCAAAACACGCTGACGCTGACTCCGGAAGATAAAGTAACGGGCTATAACAATTTCTATGAATTTGGTCTGGATAAAGCCGATCCCGCGGCCAACGCAGGCAGCATGAAAACCAATCCATGGACGCTCAAAATTGATGGTGAAGTAGCCAAACCCCTTACACTTGATTATGACGCGCTTACCACGCGTTTCCCGCTGGAAGAGCGAATCTATCGCATGCGCTGCGTTGAGGCCTGGTCGATGGTGATCCCATGGACCGGTTTCCCGCTGCATAAACTGCTCTCCCTGGTCGAACCCACCAGCAACGCAAAATATGTGGCATTTCAAACCCTCTATGCACCCGACGAGATGCCTGGTCAGAAGGATCGCTTCATTGGCGGCGGCCTGGAATATCCTTACGTAGAAGGGTTACGTATAGATGAAGCCATGCATCCCCTCACGTTGTTGTCTGTTGGCGTTTATGGGAAAGCGTTGCCGCCGCAGAATGGGGCACCGATCCGCCTGACCGTCCCGTGGAAATACGGCTTTAAAGGGATCAAATCGATAGTCAGCATCAAGCTAACGAAAGAACGCCCCCCGACGACCTGGAACCTTGCGGCACCAGATGAGTATGGTTTTTTTGCCAACGTGAATCCGCATGTCGACCATCCTCGCTGGTCACAAGCGACCGAACGTTTTATCGGATCCGGCGGCGTGCTGGATGTAAAACGCCAGCCTACGCTTCTCTTTAATGGTTATGCGGATGAAGTGGCGTCCCTTTATCGTGGTTTGGATCTGCGGGAGAACTTTTGAGTGCGTTTAACAGCGAAACAGATTGTCTGGCTTAAAGTATTGCTGCACCTGGCTGGTTTTTTGCCGTTTGTCTGGTTGTTCTGGGCATCGTCGCAGGGGTATTTTAGTGCCGACCCGGCAAAAGATATTCAACATTTTACCGGCAGAATGGCGTTGAAATTTTTACTGGCAGGGTTGCTGGTTGCGCCACTGGCGCGCTACGCTAAACAACCGTTGCTTATTCGCACCCGTCGCTTACTGGGACTGTGGTGTTTTGCATGGGCAACATTGCATCTGACCAGTTACGCATTGCTGGAACTGGGCATCAACAATCTGGCGCTACTTGGCCGGGAACTGACAACGCGCCCTTATTTAATGTTAGGAATTGTTAGCTGGTTTATCCTGTTGGCGCTAGCAGCGACATCTACCCAGTGGGCACAGCGAAAATTGGGCAAACGATGGCAACAATTGCATAACTTCGTCTATCTGGTCGCGATCCTGGCACCCATCCATTATCTGTGGTCCGTGAAGATTTTATCGCCGTTGCCCCTCCTTTATGCAGCCGCTGCATTCGCGCTATTAGCGTGGCGATACAAGAAGTTCCGCCAGTGGTGGCGCTAAAGTTCCGATATGTGCAGTCCTCCGCAGTTCCATTATCAATCGCAGGGTTAAAACCAAATGCGGTTGATAATCTTCCCTGATAAGACCAGTATTTAGCTGCTAAATGCTACGAAATAGTTATAATGTGCGACTTTGGTTTTGCCCGGAGGGCTTTTTAAGGCCCAAAAAGGTGACAACCACGCAATGAAGGTATATTTTGTTTTTTACCGGAAAATTGCAGGAGATAGCAGCACGATGGCTGGCAAGTTGCGCATTTTGCTTTTAAACGGCCCCAATCTTAACATGCCGGGAGCACGCAAGTCGGAAACCTATGGCACCCTTCGACTTTACTGAGTTCACTCAAAGCAATATGCATGCGCACGAACCATCTCGCCATCATTCCTGGCTCTCCGAAATCGCTACCGGCGTGGTCTTCGGACCTGATGCTGGCAGTTGTACATACGCTTTACAGACGGCGGTAAAACGCCTGTCACAATCAAACTAAACAAGAGTACGGAACCCACTCATGGATATTCGTAAGATTAAAAAACTGATCGAACTGGTTGAAGAATCAGGCATCGCTGAACTGGAAATTTCTGAAGGCGAAGAGTCTGTACGCATCAGCCGCGCACCGGTGAACACGGGCTTCCCGGTGATGCAGCAAGCTTATGCGGCTCCGGTTATGCAGCAGCCAGCCCCTGCGCTTTCTGGCGCAGTCGCTCCCGCAGCTCCGGCTACGGCAGCAGAACCTGCGGCAGCGCAAATCAGTGGTCACATCGTACGTTCCCCGATGGTCGGGACCTTCTACCGCACGCCGAGCCCGGACGCAAAAGCGTTCTGTGAAGTCGGCCAGAAAGTCAATGTAGGCGATACCCTGTGCATCGTTGAAGCCATGAAAATGATGAACCAGATCGAAGCCGACAAAGCGGGCGTAGTGAAAGCCATTCTGGTTGAAAGTGGCCAGCCGGTAGAGTTTGACGAGCCGCTGGTCGTCATCGAATAACGAGGCGCACATGCTGGATAAAATTGTCATCGCCAACCGCGGCGAGATTGCACTGCGTATTCTTCGTGCCTGTAAAGAGCTGGGCATCAAGACCGTCGCTGTGCACTCCACTGCGGACCGCGATTTAAAACACGTACTCCTGGCGGATGAGACGGTCTGTATCGGACCGGCGCCGTCCGTAAAAAGCTATCTGAACATCCCGGCTATCATCAGCGCGGCGGAGATCACCGGCGCGGTGGCGATTCACCCCGGTTATGGTTTCCTCTCAGAGAACGCCAATTTTGCTGAGCAGGTTGAGCAGTCCGGCTTTATCTTCATCGGCCCGAAAGCCGACACTATTCGCCTGATGGGTGACAAAGTGTCGGCCATTACCGCTATGAAGAAAGCGGGCGTACCGACCGTACCGGGCTCCGACGGCCCGCTGGGCGACGATATGGATGTCAACCGCGCGCATGCCAAACGCATTGGCTACCCGGTCATCATCAAGGCGTCCGGCGGCGGCGGTGGTCGCGGTATGCGCGTAGTTCGCGGTGACGCTGAGCTGGCGCAGTCCATTGCCATGACCAAAGCTGAAGCCAAAGCGGCGTTCAACAATGATATGGTGTACATGGAAAAATACCTGGAGAATCCTCGTCACATCGAGATCCAGGTACTGGCTGACGGCCAGGGCAACGCCATTTATCTGGCCGAACGCGACTGCTCCATGCAGCGTCGTCACCAGAAAGTTGTCGAAGAAGCACCAGCTCCGGGCATTACTCCGGAATTGCGTCGCTATATCGGCGAGCGTTGCTCCAAAGCCTGTGTGGATATCGGCTACCGTGGGGCAGGTACGTTTGAGTTTCTGTTCGAAAACGGTGAGTTCTATTTCATCGAAATGAACACCCGTATTCAGGTGGAACATCCGGTGACCGAAATGATCACTGGCGTGGACCTGATCAAAGAGCAGTTGCGTATTGCTGCCGGTCAGCCACTGTCCATCAAGCAGGAAGAAGTGGTGGTGAAAGGCCATGCGGTGGAATGCCGTATCAACGCCGAAGATCCGAATACGTTCCTGCCGAGCCCGGGTAAAATCACCCGTTTCCACGCGCCAGGCGGTTTTGGCGTGCGCTGGGAATCACATATCTACGCCGGTTACACCGTACCGCCGTACTATGACTCAATGATCGGCAAGTTGATCTGCTTTGGTGAGAACCGTGATGTGGCAATTGCGCGTATGAAGAATGCGCTGCAGGAGCTGATCATTGACGGCATCAAAACCAACGTAGATCTGCAGATGCGCATCATGAGCGACGAGAAATTCCAGCAGGGTGGTACCAACATCCACTATCTGGAGAAGAAACTCGGTCTGAACGAAAAGTAAGACCAGGTGATGTATCTATGCAAGAGGCCGGATTTCCGGCCTTTTTTATTTCAGGGGATCATGGAGTATCCATAAGGTACAATCCCCGCTTTCTTTATCCACATGGGACACAAAATGGACAAGCGTTTTGTTCAGGCCCACAAAGAAGCGCGCTGGGCGCTGTGGCTGACCCTCCTCTACCTCGCCGCATGGTTAGTAACTGCTTACTTACCAGATTCAATGATGGGGTTTACCGGATTACCACACTGGTTTGAAATGGCCTGCCTGTTAACGCCGCTGGTTTTTATTCTGCTGTGTTGGGCGATGGTGCGCTTTATCTTCCGCGATATCTCACTGGAGGATAACGATGCGGCTTGAAGTCATTATTCCTCTGATTGCTTACATGCTGATTGTCCTGGGCTTGTCGGTCTATGCTATGCGTCAGCGTACATCCGGGACATTTCTGACCGAGTATTTTCTTGGCAGCCGTTCGATGGGAGGACTGGTGCTGGCGATGACGCTCACCACGTCCTATATCAGCGCAAGTTCTTTTATAGGCGGCCCAGGAGCAGCCTATAAATACGGCTTGGGTTGGGTGCTGCTGGCGATGATTCAGGTGCCCACTATCTGGCTATCGCTGGGTATTCTTGGCAAAAAATTTGCGATTCTCGCCCGCCGCTATAACGCTATTACACTGAACGATATGCTGCTGGCGCGCTATCAAAGCCGCACCGTAGTGTGGGTGGCCAGTATCAGCCTACTGGTTGCGTTTGTGGGGGCCATTGCCGTGCAATTTATCGGCGGTGCTCGCCTGCTGGAAACCGCTGCCGGTATTCAGTATGAATCAGGGCTGCTGATATTCGGGATCAGTATCGCGCTCTACACTGCATTTGGCGGTTTTCGCGCCAGCGTGCTGAATGACACCATGCAGGGTATGGTGATGCTGGTTGGCACTATTGTCTTACTGGTCGGTGTGGTCCATGCCGCAGGGGGCTTACACAGTGCCGTAGATAAATTACAGCATATCGATCCGAAGCTGGTAACGCCGCAGGGGGGCGATGACATTCTTTCCCCCGCGTTTATGACGTCGTTTTGGGTACTGGTCTGTTTCGGCGTAATTGGTCTTCCCCACACTGCCGTTCGCTGCATTTCCTATAAAGACAGTAAAGCCGTACATCGGGGCATTATCATCGGTACCATTGTGCTGACGCTTCTGATGCTGGGTATGCATCTGGCCGGGGCACTGGGACGCGCAGTGCTGCCTGATTTGAAAGTACCTGATCTGGTTATCCCGACATTGATGGTTGAAGTGCTGCCGCCGTTTGCCGCCGGGCTGTTTCTGGCCGCGCCAATGGCGGCGATTATGTCGAATGTTAACGCGCACCTTTTGCAGGCATCCGCTACGATCATTAAAGATCTCTGGCTGAATACGCGTCCGGAACAACTCCGTAATGAGCAGCGTCTGAAACGCATTTCCATGATCATCACCCTGGTGCTCGGTATTTTAATGATGCTTGCCGCCTGGCGACCACCGGAGATGATCATCTGGCTGAACCTGCTGGCGTTCGGTGGGCTGGAAGCCGTTTTCCTGTGGCCGCTGGTGCTGGGGCTTTACTGGGAACGTGCCAACGCGGCAGGCGCGCTAAGCGCCATGCTCGTCGGCGGCGTGCTTTATGCCGTCCTTGCAACGTTTAAGATTCAGTACCTGGGCTTCCATCCGATTGTGCCTTCGTTACTGTCAAGTTTACTGGCGTTTGTGGTCGGGAACCGTTTCGGTCAGCCCGCCTCACAGCCTGCTACGATTTCTACTGATAAATAAAGAGTTTTGCCATGCCGTGGATCCAACTAAAACTGAATACAACCGGCGCTAACGCCGAAGATTTGAGCGATGCGCTGATGGAGGTCGGCTCGGTCTCCATCACCTTTCAGGACACGCATGACACGCCGGTCTTCGAACCGCTGCCGGGTGAGACACGCCTGTGGGGTGATACCGACGTTATTGGCCTGTTCGACGCCGAAACCGACATGAATGAGGTTGTCGCGATCCTTGAGCAACATCCGCTGCTGGGTGCCGGTTTCGCACACAAAATTGAACAGCTTGAAGATAAAGACTGGGAGCGTGAGTGGATGGATAACTTCCACCCGATGCGCTTTGGCGAACGTCTCTGGATCTGCCCGAGCTGGCGTGATGTGCCGGACAAAAACGCGGTAAACGTGATGCTCGATCCGGGCCTGGCGTTCGGTACTGGCACGCACCCGACCACGTCATTGTGCCTGCAATGGCTTGATGGCCTGGATCTCGCGGGTAAAACAGTGATCGACTTCGGCTGCGGTTCCGGCATTCTGGCGATTGCGGCGCTGAAACTGGGGGCGGCGAAAGCGATCGGTATTGATATCGATCCGCAGGCTATTCAGGCGAGCCGTGATAATGCAGAGCGCAACGGCGTCTCTGAACGTCTGGAACTGTATCTGCCACATGAGCAGCCTGACGCGATGCAGGCGGACGTGGTGGTCGCCAATATTTTGGCAGGCCCTTTACGTGAGCTTGCCCCGCTCATCAGCGTACTGCCGGTCTCAGGCGGCCTGCTCGGACTTTCCGGCATCCTCGCCAGCCAGGCTGAAAGCGTATGTGAAGCTTATCGTGACACCTTCGCACTCGACGCCGTGGTGGAAAAAGAAGAATGGTGCCGCATTACCGGGCAGAAAATGTAAGCCCGCGGCAAGCTAATAAGGCCGAGAAGCATTCAGCAACATAATGCTCCACAGGGTGAAAATGGGAGTCTGATCTCATTTTCACCCTCTTTTTTGACCATTAAAACAGCAAAATATGTCGCTGGATCAGACTTATGGTGAAGAAAAACAGAGAAGTTTAACGAATTTATATTTGTTCACAAATTCGCCATTAATATATAAGCCAATGATTTTAAATCATTAATATTTTCCCCAGCCGTCTTACGCTGTGATTCATTGATCTGCGACAGTGGATTGGTCAAAGTTTGGCCTTTCATCTCGTGCGAAAAATGCGTAATATACGCCGCCTTGCAGTCACAGTATGGTCATTTCTTAACTCATGCGCATCGGACACCACCAGCTCAGAAATCGACTGATCGCAGCGCCAATGGCTGGCATTACTGACAGGCCGTTCCGGACGTTGTGCTACGAGATGGGGGCCGGGTTAACGGTATCCGAGATGATGTCCTCCAACCCGCAGGTTTGGGAGAGTGACAAATCAAGACTGCGGATGGTGCATATCGATGAGCCCGGTATTCGTACCGTGCAAATTGCCGGTAGTGATCCGGAAGAAATGGCGGAAGCCGCACGTATCAACGTGGAAAGCGGCGCCCAGATTATTGATATCAATATGGGCTGCCCGGCAAAGAAAGTGAATCGCAAGCTTGCGGGCTCTGCCCTGCTACAATACCCGGATCTGGTGAAGTCTATCCTGAGCGCGGTAGTGCAAGCAGTGGATGTGCCCGTCACGCTTAAGATTCGCACTGGCTGGGCTCCGGAACACCGTAACTGCGTAGAAATTGCCCAACTGGCTGAAGACTGTGGCATTCAGGCTCTGACCATTCATGGACGCACCCGCGCCTGTTTGTTCAACGGAGACGCTGAGTACGACAGCATTCGGGCAGTTAAGCAGAAGGTTTCCATTCCGATTATCGCGAATGGTGACATCACTGACCCGCTTAAAGCCAGAGCTGTACTCGACTATACGGGGGCTGATGCCCTGATGATAGGCCGTGCAGCTCAGGGAAGACCCTGGATCTTTCGGGAAATCCAGCATTATCTGGACACTGGGGAGCTGCTCGCCCCACTGCCTTTGGCAGAGGTTAAGCGCTTGCTTTGCGCGCATGTTCGGGAATTGCATGACTTTTATGGTCAGGCAAAAGGGTACCGAATTGCACGTAAACACGTCTCCTGGTATCTCCAGGAGCACGCTCCAAATGACCAGTTTCGGCGCACATTCAACGCCATAGAGGATGCCAGCGAACAGCTGGAGGCGTTGGAGGCATACTTCGAAAATCTTGCGTAATGAAATAAAGAGCTGACAGAACTATGTTCGAACAACGCGTAAATTCTGACGTACTGACCGTTTCTACCGTTAACTCTCAGGATCAGGTAACTCAAAAACCCCTGCGTGACTCGGTTAAACAGGCACTGAAGAACTATTTTGCTCAACTGAATGGTCAGGATGTGAATGACCTGTATGAGCTGGTACTGGCTGAAGTTGAACAGCCACTGTTGGACATGGTGATGCAATACACCCGCGGCAACCAAACCCGCGCTGCCCTGATGATGGGTATCAACCGTGGTACGCTGCGTAAGAAACTGAAAAAATATGGCATGAACTGATAGCCATCAGAGACTGCTAGTTAAAAGGCGCGGACCGGCATGGGGACGCGCTTTTTTTTCGCTGGAATTCCGCCAAAAAACTTATCTTTCCTCAACACCTGCCGATAACATTTTCGTGTATATTCCCAACGAATGGTTGCACGAAAAGGATATGCGGGATGATTCGAAAGTATTTTTGGCTGGTTATTTTTGCCCTTTCTGTCCTGTTGCTGGATGCATTGATCATGCAGTGGATCGAATTCCTGACAACAGAGGTAGATAAATGCCGAAACATGGATTCCGTCAATCCTCTCAAGCTGGTGAACTGTGCTGATTTAAATTAGCTTTTTCCCGCCCGGCCTCTTGCTTCGTGCAAGCAGAGAAACCGCTTTGAGTCGTCCATTTGCAGTGATCATGTCACCCTCTTTTTTGTCTTCTCAAGTGTAGTTACGCATAAGACCTTTTGTGAATGAGTTGATGACATAATGCTGGTTAGCCAATACGACCAAATCCTTGTTGTTGTTTCTTTTATTGTCGCCATTCTGGCTTCCTATACTGCGCTAAATATGGCAGGTCGTGTGTCCACCAGCTCAGGGTCTTCCTCATGGGTGTGGTTGACGGGCGGCGGGGTCGCAATGGGCATTGGTATTTGGGCCATGCATTTTATCGGCATGCTGGCGATGGATATCTCAATGCACCTGAGCTATGACCCGTTATTGACGGCGATCTCCATGCTCATCGCCATCAGCGCCTCATGGTTCGCACTCTGGTTAGTCAGCGATAATGAACTGACAATGCTGCATCTTCTGCCCGGTTCCTTTGTGATGGGTATGGGGATCGTTGCCATGCACTATACCGGCATGGCAGCGCTGAAAGTGGAACCCGCCATTATCTGGGATATGTTCTGGGTCGCCATCTCGGTCATCATTGCGCTAACCGCCTCTTTTGCCGCGCTATGGCTGACATTCCGTCTTCGTCATGAAGCCGCTCAGGTGGCGTTAATGCGCTTTGGCGCGGCCATTTTGATGGGGCTTGCCATTGCCGGTATGCATTATAGCGGCATGATGGCCGCGAAATTTCCTGACCAGGAACCAATGAGTCACCATGGTGTTAACGGCAACTGGCTGGCCGTACTGGTAAGCGTCGTGGCATTTTCTATCCTAGGCATCACCCTACTCGTTTCCATGCTGGACGCGCGCCTGCAGGCGCGAACATCTCAGTTGGCTTCTTCACTGGCGGAAGCGAACCGCGAACTTGCCCAACTGGCGCTACACGATACCCTGACTCGCCTGCCTAACCGCGTACTGCTGGAAGACCGTCTGGATCAGGCGATACATAAAGCCAGACGTGAAGGGTCCTTCTTTGCTCTGATGTTTATGGACCTGGACGGCTTTAAAACTGTTAACGACGCCTATGGGCACGATGTGGGCGATAAATTGCTGGTTGCCGTCACTGAACGTCTCAAGCAGCAGCTCAACGGACAATACACGCTGGCTCGTATGGGCGGTGACGAGTTCGTCCTGCTGACTGACGTAAGCGCCCCGGATGAGGCAGCGGCGCTTGCAGGCTCGCTGGTGCGCGTTATCGACAAGCCATTTAATATCGATCCCTATGACATGATGGTCACCCTGAGCGTTGGCATTGCACTCTATCCACATGATGGTAAAAATGAGCGTGAGCTGATGTTTAACGCGGACGCCGCGATGTATCACACCAAACATATGGGGCGAAACGGCTATCACTTCTTCCAGCCCTCTATGAACACCCTGGCGCAAACGCAGCTACAACTGATGAACGACCTGTGGCTGGCAACGGAACGTAAAGAATTCCGCCTGGTTTATCAGCCCAAATTCCAGGCGCCGGCAGGACCAATTATTGGCTTTGAAGCCCTGCTTCGCTGGCAGCATCCCAAACGAGGGATGCTCTCTCCGGATGTCTTTTTACCCCTGGCAGAGAAGACCGGCCTGATTGTGCCACTCGGAAACTGGGTCATTGATGAAGCGTGCCGGCAGTTAAGCGAATGGCGTAAACAGGGTAATATCGACTGGTCGGTAGCGGTCAACTTATCAACATTGCAATTTGAACAGCCGTCTCTGGTTCAGACCATCATGGATAGCCTGCAAAAGCATGGGGTGCCGCCTGACACGCTGATCCTGGAGGTCACCGAGACCACGGCGATGACTAACCCTGACGAGAGCGTTCGCGTCCTGACGGAACTGACCGATGCAGGCGTGCAGGCATCTATTGACGATTTTGGCACCGGCTATTCCAGCTTGCTCTATCTCAAGCGGCTTCCCGCATGCGAACTGAAGATTGATCGCGCTTTTGTCAGAGAACTCAGCAGCGATGGCGACGACGCGACTATCGTCTCGGCTATTATTGCGCTGGCGAAAACGTTAAATCTGAAAGTGGTGGCAGAAGGGGTCGAAACCGCAGAACAGCAGGCCTTTTTGACTGAACTGGGGTGCAATACCTTACAAGGCTATCTTCTCGGTCGCCCGGTCACGCCTGAAATTATCAGTTCCCAGGGAAATACCTTGTGCCAGCAGGAACCTGTTTGTTAAATATCAATAGAATAGATAAGTAAGGGTGTTCAGTGTTACACCCTTTTATCGAAGCACCTGTCAGTCTTTTTTACTCTTTTCTGTTAGTGCTATTTACATTATCTTTATTAAAATCATTGGCTCGCCACAAATAACGAACCTGAAATCTTTATATTCCCTTATCAATACCTCACAGCTTTTTTGTACTTCCATTTTTTCTGCACTATTTGATGGAATATCATGATTCTCTCCATGATGTTTACACTGCTCATACTTTGAGATTATTGAACGGGGCATTCTTAATCTTCGCGATGTTAAAATAGCGTATCGATTCTGCGCTGGTGTCGTTATTTGATATCGGGGATCGGGACTATTTAGAGGTAACATCATGAAAAGATTAATTTCCGTTGTTCTGCTTACTGCTACCCTGGCAGGCTGTGCGCACGACTCTCCTTGCGTCCCTGTATATGACGACCAGGGCCGTCTGGTCCATACCAATACCTGCGTAAAAGGAACCACTCAGGATAACTGGGAAACCGCAGGTGCGATTGCCGGAGGGGCTGCAGCATTGGCAGGGTTAACGCTGGGTATCGTCGCGTTAACGAAATAATGGGTCCAAAGCGCGGCGATGCCGCGCTTTGCTTTATTACAGTGCATGTTTATTTATCGGCGTAAATTTTTAGCATCAAAAATGAGCAAATCATTTAAATAATTCTGCCGTTTTGCATGATTTCCCACCACATTTTTAATTATTTCCTCTGTGCTCGTGACGAGATTCACAAAGTAATACGTTTAACTACCTTGCTTATATTACCCCAGGAAACTTACTTGTTAGCAGAATTGGCTAAGTGAAAGTTTTTTGCTCTGTTTTGTGGCGCAGGTTGTAATTTTGCACCATAGCAGGGCGTTGAGGTTATTTTTTCCTGTCTACACTCTCCATATTGCGCTCACGGCTCGCATTTTTCCGCGTTCGCAAAAACTGGCACTACCTTTGCTTTAAAGAGTATGGCCAAAGCCACAGACAGGTTTAAGGCGTTTCCCGGACGCCTTCATATAACGATAATTTTTTTCGCCACACAGGATGCATTATGAAAAAGATGATGATTGCCAGCCTGGCAGCTGCCGGCGTGCTGTTTGCCGTTGCTAATCAAGCCCATGCTGGCACAACGCTGGATGCCGTTAAGAAGAAAGGCTTTGTACAGTGCGGTATCAGTGACGGTCTCCCTGGCTTCTCTTACGCGGATGCAAACGGTAAATTTACCGGTATAGATGTAGATGTGTGCCGTGGCGTTGCTGCTGCCGTATTTGGCGATGACACGAAAGTGAAATATACCCCGCTGACCGCTAAAGAGCGTTTCACTGCGCTGCAATCCGGCGAGGTCGATATTCTTTCCCGTAATACGACCTGGACCTCTTCACGTGACGCGGGCATGGGTATGTCCTTTACTGGCGTAACCTATTACGACGGTATCGGCTTCCTGACCCACAACAAAGCTGGCCTGAAAAGCGCCAAAGAGCTGGACGGCGCAACCGTATGTATTCAGGCGGGTACCGATACCGAGCTCAACGTGGCGGATTACTTTAAATCCAACAATATGAAATACACGCCGGTAACCTTTGATCGCTCTGATGAATCCGCAAAAGCGCTGGAATCCGGTCGTTGCGATACGCTGGCATCTGACCAGTCCCAGTTGTACGCGCTGCGCATTAAGCTGAGCAACCCGGCTGAATGGATCGTTCTGCCAGAAGTCATCTCCAAAGAGCCGCTGGGCCCGGTCGTTCGTCGCGGTGATGAAGACTGGTTCTCCATTGTTCGCTGGACGCTGTTTGCAATGCTGAACGCAGAAGAGATGGGCATCAACTCGAAAAACGTTGACGAGAAAGCGGCTAAACCGGCAACGCCAGACATGGCGCACTTGCTGGGTACCGAAGGTGATTTTGGTAAGGACCTGAAACTCGACAACAAATGGGCCTACAACATCATCAAGAAAGTGGGCAACTACTCTGAAATTTTCGAGCGTAACGTCGGTGCTGACAGCGCGCTGAAAATCAAACGTGGCCAGAACAATCTCTGGAACAACGGCGGTATTCAATACGCTCCGCCAGTACGTTAAGACGTAAGCGCTGTAACGGGCGCTGCACATGCGGCGCCCACTCCAGAGTCATGGTTACCGAGGTTTTCTTATGTCCCAACGCCGCCCAACCGTTAAAGGATCGCTCTCCTTTTCAAACCCTGCGGTTCGTGCCTGGCTGTTTCAAATTATCGCTATTCTTGCTGTTATCGGCATCGCGATCTATTTGATACACAATACTATTACCAACCTGAACAGTCGCGGCATTACCTCTGGTTTTGCTTTTCTCGACCGCGCTGCCGGATTTGGCATTGTTCAGCACCTTATCGACTACGAACAGGGTGACACTTATGGCCGCGTTTTCTTCATTGGCCTGCTAAATACCTTATTGGTATCAGCGCTGTGTATTGTTTTTGCGTCATTTATCGGCTTTTTTCTGGGGCTTTGCCGTCTTTCAGAAAACTGGCTGCTGCGCAAACTCTCTACCATTTATATCGAGACGTTCCGAAATATTCCCCCGTTGCTGCAAATCTTCTTCTGGTATTTCGCCGTATTGCGTAATTTACCTGGCCCACGTCAGGCCATTGGCGCGATGGATTTGCTTTTCCTCAGTAACAGGGGACTCTATATCCCCTCACCTCAACTGGGTGAAGGTCTGTGGGCGTTTATTGGCACGATCGTTTTCGCGCTGGCTATCAGCATCGGTCTGTATCGCTTTAACAAAGCGCACCAGATTAAAACCGGCCAACTGCGTCGTACATGGCCAACGGCACTGGGGCTAATCATTGTGCTCCCTCTGCTGGCACATTGGGTATTTGGCGCGGCGCTTCACTGGGACATCCCGCATTTACGCGGTTTCAACTTCCAGGGTGGCATGGTGTTAATTCCGGAGCTGGCCGCACTGACGATTGCCCTGTCGGTTTACACCTCGGCATTCATTGCTGAGATTATCCGCTCAGGCATTCAATCTGTTCCCTACGGTCAACATGAAGCGGCACGTTCGCTTGGCTTGCCCAATCCGGTGACATTACGTCAGGTCATCATTCCGCAGGCGCTGCGTGTCATTATTCCACCGCTGACCAGCCAGTATCTAAACATTGCAAAAAACTCGTCTCTGGCAGCCGCGATTGGTTATCCGGATATGGTGTCATTGTTCGCCGGTACGGTACTCAACCAAACAGGCCAGGCCATCGAAACTATCGCGATTACCATGTCGGTTTATCTGATTATCAGCCTGTCGATTTCGTTACTTATGAATATCTATAACCGCCGCATCGCATTAATTGAGCGCTAAGGACACCTGATGACAAAAGCTATTCTGTCTCAATCTACGCGCCAGACCCGTGCAGGAAGCAGCGGTATCGTGCTGTGGATAAAGAAAAATTTATTTTCAAGCTGGTTGAACGCGCTACTGACACTCTTCTGTCTGTGGCTGATGTGGGAGTTAATCCCGCCATTACTGAACTGGGCTCTTTTTCAGGCGAACTGGATAGGCTCTACGCGTGCGGACTGTACCAAAGCAGGTGCGTGCTGGGTATTTATTCATGAGCGTTTTGGCCAGTTCATGTATGGCCTCTATCCGCATGAGCAACGCTGGCGCATCAATCTCGCCCTGATTGTCGGACTGCTTTCTATCGCACCGATGTTCTGGAAAAAGCTACCGAGCCGTGGTCGCTATATCGCCTGCTGGGCTGTGGTCTATCCGCTTGTGGTGTGGTGGTTGATGTATGGTGGTTTTTTGGGACTCGATCGTGTGGAAACGCGCCAATGGGGCGGGTTGACACTGACGTTGATCATCGCCTCTGTCGGTATCGCTGGCGCTTTGCCTCTGGGCATATTGCTGGCGCTGGGCCGTCGCTCGAAAATGCCGGTGGTGCGTGTATTGTCCGTGATCTTTATCGAGTTCTGGCGCGGCGTACCGTTGATCACCGTACTGTTCATGTCCTCGGTTATGCTGCCGCTGTTTATGGCGGAAGGCACAAGTATCGATAAGTTGATCCGTGCACTGGTCGGGGTGATTCTGTTTCAGTCCGCCTACGTCGCCGAAGTCGTGCGTGGCGGTTTGCAGGCTCTGCCAAAAGGGCAATACGAAGCTGCCGAGTCACTGGCGCTGGGATACTGGAAAACACAAGGGCTGGTGATTTTACCGCAGGCATTAAAACTGGTGATTCCAGGTCTGGTGAATACCATCATCGCGCTGTTTAAAGATACCAGCCTCGTGATCATCATCGGTCTGTTTGACCTTTTCAGTAGCGTCCAGCAGGCAACGGTTGATCCGGCCTGGCTCGGTATGTCGACCGAAGGTTATGTATTTGCCGCGTTAGTTTACTGGATTTTCTGTTTTAGCATGTCGCGCTATAGCCAACATCTGGAGAAGCGCTTCCATACCGGGCGTTCAGCGCATTGAGGAAATTATGAGTCAAATTACTATGCAACCTGCCGATGCGATGATTACGCTCGAAGATGTGAATAAGTGGTACGGACAGTTTCATGTATTGAAAGATATCAATCTCAAAGTAAAGCAAGGGGAACGTATCGTACTGTGCGGTCCTTCCGGTTCGGGAAAATCAACAACCATTCGTTGCATTAACCATCTGGAAGAACATCAGCAGGGCCGTATCGTCGTTGACGGGATCGAGTTAAACGAAGATATCCGTAACATTGAAAAGGTTCGTCAGGAAGTAGGGATGGTGTTCCAGCACTTCAATCTTTTCCCGCATTTGACGGTACTGCAGAACTGTACGCTGGCACCAATCTGGGTGCGTAAGATGCCTAAGAAGGAAGCTGAAGCGCTGGCAATGCACTATCTGGAGCGCGTTCGTATCGCTGAGCACGCCCATAAATTCCCTGGGCAGATTTCTGGTGGTCAGCAGCAGCGTGTGGCTATCGCGCGCTCGCTCTGCATGAAACCGAAGATTATGCTCTTCGATGAACCGACCTCTGCGCTTGATCCTGAGATGGTGAAGGAAGTGCTGGATACCATGATTGGTCTGGCAGAATCGGGAATGACAATGCTGTGCGTAACACATGAAATGGGCTTTGCACGTACCGTTGCGGATCGGGTGATCTTTATGGATCGCGGTGAAATCGTTGAACAGGCGCCGCCACAGGAATTTTTCGCGAATCCTAAATCTGAGCGCACCCGTGCTTTTCTATCACAGGTTATCCATTGATATTAATGACAGGAATGCAAAAGGCCATCCGCAGGGATGGCCTTTTTTATTGCCGATTGAAAACCATGTCCTACGGGCGTGGTCATCAACAGGTTTTAACTCTGCCTCATTGTCTTTGGATTTTTAATCTCACAAGACTGGCAGGGACTTATTTTTTAAGGGTTTTAGTAAGCCCCTATGGGTGGAATCAATGCCGCGCTCATGAGGGCGGATTTTTACTAATGCAGCTTCAGGAGGTAGTACGGAAAAAACGCTAAAAACTCACTCAAAATTCCATGCCAAAAACAAAAGGCCCAGTCTTTCGACTGAGCCTTTTGTCTTAATTGATGTCTGGCAGTTCCCTACTCTCACATGGGGAGACCCCACACTACCATCGGCGCTACGGCGTTTCACTTCTGAGTTCGGCATGGGGTCAGGTGGGACCACCGCGCTAAAGCCGCCAGACAAATTCTTTCTAAGCGCCGAACTTTAACCTTAAAACTGGTGCTGATACCCAGAGTCGAACTGGGGACCTCACCCTTACCAAGGGTGCGCTCTACCAACTGAGCCATATCAGCACGCTTAATTTGATGCCTGGCAGTTCCCTACTCTCACATGGGGAGACCCCACACTACCATCGGCGCTACGGCGTTTCACTTCTGAGTTCGGCATGGGGTCAGGTGGGACCACCGCGCTAAAGCCGCCAGGCAAATTCTGTGCTCTGTCCTGTGTCTTTTGTGCTGATACTGCGTTGGCTGCTCTCGTAAAGTCAGTCACATACCTCAGTATGCTCCTTCCTTTCCTTCGCTGGCCGCCTTGTCTCAGCGCAAAATCCTTCGGACTCTGAATCTAAGCTGAAAATCTTCTCTCAATCCGCCAAAACATCTTCGGCGTTGTAAGGTTAAGCCTCACGGTTCATTAGTACCGGTTAGCTCAACGCATCGCTGCGCTTACACACCCGGCCTATCAACGTCGTCGTCTTCAACGTTCCTTTAGTGTCCTTAAAGGACAAGGGAAGACTCATCTCGGGGCAAGTTTCGTGCTTAGATGCTTTCAGCACTTATCTCTTCCGCATGTAGCTACCGGGCAATGCCATTGGCATGACAACCCGAACACCAGTGATGCGTCCACTCCGGTCCTCTCGTACTAGGAGCAGCCCCCCTCAATCTTCCAGCGCCCACGGCAGATAGGGACCGAACTGTCTCACGACGTTCTAAACCCAGCTCGCGTACCACTTTAAATGGCGAACAGCCATACCCTTGGGACCTACTTCAGCCCCAGGATGTGATGAGCCGACATCGAGGTGCCAAACACCGCCGTCGATATGAACTCTTGGGCGGTATCAGCCTGTTATCCCCGGAGTACCTTTTATCCGTTGAGCGATGGCCCTTCCATTCAGAACCACCGGATCACTATGACCTGCTTTCGCACCTGCTCGCGCCGTCACGCTCGCAGTCAAGCTGGCTTATGCCATTGCACTAACCTCCTGATGTCCGACCAGGATTAGCCAACCTTCGTGCTCCTCCGTTACTCTTTGGGAGGAGACCGCCCCAGTCAAACTACCCACCAGACACTGTCCGCAACCCGGATCACGGGTCCACGTTAGAACATCAAACATTAAAGGGTGGTATTTCAAGGTTGGCTCCATGCAGACTGGCGTCCACACTTCAAAGCCTCCCACCTATCCTACACATCAAGGCTCAATGTTCAGTGTCAAGCTATAGTAAAGGTTCACGGGGTCTTTCCGTCTTGCCGCGGGTACACTGCATCTTCACAGCGAGTTCAATTTCACTGAGTCTCGGGTGGAGACAGCCTGGCCATCATTACGCCATTCGTGCAGGTCGGAACTTACCCGACAAGGAATTTCGCTACCTTAGGACCGTTATAGTTACGGCCGCCGTTTACCGGGGCTTCGATCAAGAGCTTCTCCTTACGGATAACCCCATCAATTAACCTTCCGGCACCGGGCAGGCGTCACACCGTATACGTCCACTTTCGTGTTTGCACAGTGCTGTGTTTTTAATAAACAGTTGCAGCCAGCTGGTATCTTCGACTGATTTCAGCTCCGTCCGCAGGGACTTCACCTACATATCAGCGTGCCTTCTCCCGAAGTTACGGCACCATTTTGCCTAGTTCCTTCACCCGAGTTCTCTCAAGCGCCTTGGTATTCTCTACCTGACCACCTGTGTCGGTTTGGGGTACGATTTCGTGTTACCTGATGCTTAGAGGCTTTTCCTGGAAGCAGGGCATTTGTTACTTCATCACCGTAGTGACTCGTCATCACACCTCAGCCTTGATTATCCGGATTTGCCTGGATAACCAGCCTACATGCTTAAACCGGGACAACCGTCGCCCGGCTAACATAGCCTTCTCCGTCCCCCCTTCGCAGTAACACCAAGTACAGGAATATTAACCTGTTTCCCATCGACTACGCCTTTCGGCCTCGCCTTAGGGGTCGACTCACCCTGCCCCGATTAACGTTGGACAGGAACCCTTGGTCTTCCGGCGAGCGGGCTTTTCACCCGCTTTATCGTTACTTATGTCAGCATTCGCACTTCTGATACCTCCAGCATGCCTCACAGCACACCTTCGCAGGCTTACAGAACGCTCCCCTACCCAACAACACATAGTGTCGCTACCGCAGCTTCGGTGCATGGTTTAGCCCCGTTACATCTTCCGCGCAGGCCGACTCGACCAGTGAGCTATTACGCTTTCTTTAAATGATGGCTGCTTCTAAGCCAACATCCTGGCTGTCTGTGCCTTCCCACATCGTTTCCCACTTAACCATGACTTTGGGACCTTAGCTGGCGGTCTGGGTTGTTTCCCTCTTCACGACGGACGTTAGCACCCGCCGTGTGTCTCCCGTGATAACATTCTCCGGTATTCGTAGTTTGCATCGGGTTGGTAAGCCGGGATGGCCCCCTAGCCGAAACAGTGCTCTACCCCCGGAGATGAATTCACGAGGCGCTACCTAAATAGCTTTCGGGGAGAACCAGCTATCTCCCGGTTTGATTGGCCTTTCACCCCCAGCCACAAGTCATCCGCTAATTTTTCAACATTAGTCGGTTCGGTCCTCCAGTTAGTGTTACCCAACCTTCAACCTGCCCATGGCTAGATCACCGGGTTTCGGGTCTATACCCTGCAACTTAACGCCCAGTTAAGACTCGGTTTCCCTTCGGCTCCCCTATTCGGTTAACCTTGCTACAGAATATAAGTCGCTGACCCATTATACAAAAGGTACGCAGTCACACCACGAAGGTGCTCCCACTGCTTGTACGTACACGGTTTCAGGTTCTTTTTCACTCCCCTCGCCGGGGTTCTTTTCGCCTTTCCCTCACGGTACTGGTTCACTATCGGTCAGTCAGGAGTATTTAGCCTTGGAGGATGGTCCCCCCATATTCAGACAGGATACCACGTGTCCCGCCCTACTCATCGAGCTCACAACCTGTGTGCTTTCGTGTACGGGGCTGTCACCCTGTATCGCGCGACTTTCCAGACGCTTCCACTAACACACAAGCTGATTCAGGCTCTGGGCTGCTCCCCGTTCGCTCGCCGCTACTGGGGGAATCTCGGTTGATTTCTTTTCCTCGGGGTACTTAGATGTTTCAGTTCCCCCGGTTCGCCTCATTAACCTATGGATTCAGTTAATGATAGTGTGTCGAAACACACTGGGTTTCCCCATTCGGACATCGCCGGGTCAAAGGTTCATATCACCTCGCCGGCGCTTTTCGCAGATTAGCACGTCCTTCATCGCCTCTGACTGCCAGGGCATCCACCGTGTACGCTTAGTCGCTTAACCTCACAACCCGAAGATGTTTCTTTCGATTCATCCTCGCGCTGTAAAAATTTGAGAGACTCGAACACACCGTCATCTGTTCTTATTACGGAGAACAGACACTGTGTGTCGTTTCAATTTTCAGCTTGATCCAGATTTTTAAAGAGCAAATATCTCAAACATGACTCGTGAGTCAGTTTTGAGATAGTAAGGCAGGCGACTTTCACTCACACAACCAGCAAGTGGCGTCCCCTAGGGGATTCGAACCCCTGTTACCGCCGTGAAAGGGCGGTGTCCTGGGCCTCTAGACGAAGGGGACACAAAGTCTGCTTCGCAAGACGCCTTGCTATTCACTTTTCATCAGACAATCTGTGTGAGCACTGCAAAGGCAGGTTCTTTAAGGTAAGGAGGTGATCCAACCGCAGGTTCCCCTACGGTTACCTTGTTACGACTTCACCCCAGTCATGAATCACAAAGTGGTAAGCGCCCTCCCGAAGGTTAAGCTACCTACTTCTTTTGCAACCCACTCCCATGGTGTGACGGGCGGTGTGTACAAGGCCCGGGAACGTATTCACCGTGGCATTCTGATCCACGATTACTAGCGATTCCGACTTCATGGAGTCGAGTTGCAGACTCCAATCCGGACTACGACGCACTTTATGAGGTCCGCTTGCTCTCGCGAGGTCGCTTCTCTTTGTATGCGCCATTGTAGCACGTGTGTAGCCCTGGTCGTAAGGGCCATGATGACTTGACGTCATCCCCACCTTCCTCCAGTTTATCACTGGCAGTCTCCTTTGAGTTCCCGGCCGGACCGCTGGCAACAAAGGATAAGGGTTGCGCTCGTTGCGGGACTTAACCCAACATTTCACAACACGAGCTGACGACAGCCATGCAGCACCTGTCTCACGGTTCCCGAAGGCACTAAGGCATCTCTGCCGAATTCCGTGGATGTCAAGACCAGGTAAGGTTCTTCGCGTTGCATCGAATTAAACCACATGCTCCACCGCTTGTGCGGGCCCCCGTCAATTCATTTGAGTTTTAACCTTGCGGCCGTACTCCCCAGGCGGTCGACTTAACGCGTTAGCTCCGGAAGCCACGCCTCAAGGGCACAACCTCCAAGTCGACATCGTTTACGGCGTGGACTACCAGGGTATCTAATCCTGTTTGCTCCCCACGCTTTCGCACCTGAGCGTCAGTCTTTGTCCAGGGGGCCGCCTTCGCCACCGGTATTCCTCCAGATCTCTACGCATTTCACCGCTACACCTGGAATTCTACCCCCCTCTACAAGACTCAAGCCTGCCAGTTTCGAATGCAGTTCCCAGGTTGAGCCCGGGGATTTCACATCCGACTTGACAGACCGCCTGCGTGCGCTTTACGCCCAGTAATTCCGATTAACGCTTGCACCCTCCGTATTACCGCGGCTGCTGGCACGGAGTTAGCCGGTGCTTCTTCTGCGGGTAACGTCAATCAACACGGTTATTAACCGTACTGCCTTCCTCCCCGCTGAAAGTGCTTTACAACCCGAAGGCCTTCTTCACACACGCGGCATGGCTGCATCAGGCTTGCGCCCATTGTGCAATATTCCCCACTGCTGCCTCCCGTAGGAGTCTGGACCGTGTCTCAGTTCCAGTGTGGCTGGTCATCCTCTCAGACCAGCTAGGGATCGTCGCCTAGGTGAGCCATTACCCCACCTACTAGCTAATCCCATCTGGGCACATCCGATGGCAAGAGGCCCGAAGGTCCCCCTCTTTGGTCTTGCGACGTTATGCGGTATTAGCTACCGTTTCCAGTAGTTATCCCCCTCCATCGGGCAGTTTCCCAGACATTACTCACCCGTCCGCCACTCGTCACCCGAGGAGCAAGCTCCTCTGTGCTACCGTTCGACTTGCATGTGTTAGGCCTGCCGCCAGCGTTCAATCTGAGCCATGATCAAACTCTTCAATTTAAAAGTTTGATGCTCTTAGAATTAAACTTCGTAATGAATTACGTGTTCACTCCAGAGACTTGGTATTCATTTATTGTCCGAAGACATTAAGAATCCATGTCACTTTGAGTGCCCACACAGATTGTCTGATAAATTGTTAAAGAGCAGTGCAACGCGGCTTTCGCTCACCGTTGCGAGGTGGCGTATATTACGCTTTCCTCTTTCAGAGTCAACCCGTTATTTCAGGATTTTTCTCTTCGTTGTTCCGACCATCTCGTGAAGTGTTTCACATTGTCGTCTCAACGGAGGCGCATTATAGGGATCCCATTTTTTTGCACAAGCGTTTTTTCGATCTTTTTTACTGATTGTTGTTTTTTCGCCCTTTTCGCTGAGATCCCGTACGATCTGTTCGAATTATGACAAGTAAAAGGCTTGCAGAAGGACGTTATTGCCACCAAAGTCTTCTTCACAACCTGTTTTTGATGAGGTAGCTATGTCCGCAGTTCTACGTCCTTATAGAAATTTGTATCCTCAAGTCGGTGAAAGGGTCATGGTCGATGCCACCAGCGTTGTGATCGGCGATGTCCGTATTGCTGATGACGTCGGTATCTGGCCGCTGGTCGCTATCCGCGGTGATGTTAATTATGTGGAGATAGGAGCGCGCAGTAATATCCAGGACGGTAGCGTATTACACGTTACGCATAAATCTTCTTATAACCCCCAAGGTAATCCGCTGATCATTGGCGAAGATGTGACGGTGGGACATAAGGTCATGCTGCATGGCTGTATTATCGGCAATCGCGTTCTGGTCGGCATGGGGTCCATTTTGTTAGATGGCGCGGTTATCGAGGATGATGTGATGATTGGCGCAGGCAGCCTGGTTCCGCAAAATAAACGCCTCGAGAGCGGTTACCTTTACCTTGGAAGTCCAGTGAAACAGATCCGCCCGCTAAAAGAAGAAGAGATCGCTGGGTTAAAATACTCGGCGAACAACTACGTGAAATGGAAAGATGAGTATCTGGCTCAGGATAACCAGATATAACCCAGCTCATCTTCTTGCTGCTCACGGATCAACTGTTCGGCCTCGTCTTCCAGATCCCAGCGGTTTTCCCGGAACAACGCCAGCCACAGCGCTGGCGAATCGCCCCCAAAACGATCCGCCAGAATCTCAGCACGCATAATGCAGGTAAGTTGCAAGCCGTTCACCAGTGCAGGAAAAAAAATCGCCTGCTGTATGTCATTCCATTCCTCCCTGTCGGGAAACTGAATAGACTGGTTCATTCCGCCAGTTCCCTCTGGAGCTGTTTAATAACAGATTCTATATCTGGCAATACACCATGCCATAGCAGCACCGAATGCGCCGCTTGCCCCACCAGCATCCCCAAACCATCGGCACATCGCTGCGCCCCATTCTGCTGACACCATACCAGGAAAGGCGTGCTGCCTTTTTGATAAAACATATCGTAGCAATAAAGCTCTGCATGAATGAGAGACTCAGGAAGTTCAGGTACTCCTCCATCGATACCGCTGGAGGTGGCATTAATAATGAGGTCGAATTCATGGCCTGCCAGATCGGATAACGCAAGCGCATTCACGCTGCCGGTGTGAGCAAAAAGCGTTGCCAGTTCTTGTGCGCGAGCCAACGTCCGGTTTGTTATTGTCACTGCACAATCCAGCGAAAGCAGTGGGAGCAGTACGCCTCGTGCGGCGCCACCCGCACCAATCAGTAGGATGCGAAATCCGGGCCGAATAAATGACAAGCGTTCCAGATCGCTTAACAACCCAATTCCGTCAGTGTTGTCACCCAGCAAACGCCCATCTTCAAGACGCTTTAACGTGTTTACCGCACCCGCAAGCGCAGCACGTTCGGTGAGTTCGTCTGCCCGACTGAACGCTTCCTCTTTAAAAGGCACAGTGATATTGGCACCTTTCCCCCCCGCAACGAAGAAAGCCTCAAGCGTATTGATGAAAGCATCCATTGGCGCCAGTACGCGGCCATAAGGATGCTCAATCTTTAATTGGGCTGCAAATTGCGCGTGGATGAACGGCGATTTGCTATGTGCGATTGGATTACCAAATACAGCGTAGGATTCCATAGCGTTAACCTTGACGGAATAGTTCGCCGGTGAGGGCGTCGCGAATTTCAGAAGGATTCTGGCGGCCACCCGTTTTCCCTTCCACGACAGGGAAATCGGCACCAAATTGCTGGCGTACTTCGTCATCCGTTCGGCAAGGAGGTAAACCGGTCAAGTTTGCACTGGTTGATACCAGCGGTTTGCCATACGCTTCGCATAACGCAATCACCAGCGGGTGATCGGTAACGCGCACTGCCAGAGAATCAAAACGCCCGGTCAGCCAGCGCGGCGTGGTAGCTTTGGCAGGAAATACGAATGTTACAGGTCCTGGCCAACAGGCGAAAACGGCCTGCCGCTGGGCCTCGCTCAGCATGCTGTCGTCTATATAGGGTTTTAACTGCTCGAAGCTGGCGGCAATGAGGATAAGTCCTTTCTCGATCGGGCGCTGTTTCAACTCAAGCAGACGATTTACAGCAATCTCGCTGTCCGGGTCACACCCAACACCGAAAACTGCCTCTGTGGGATAGGCGATGACATCTTTATTTTTCAGGGCCGCCACCGCAGCAGCGATGGGATCCAAATGCAGGTTATTCTTCACAGGTCTGTTCCGCCGTTACCGGCTTTCCACATTGTTTACTGGCGCAGAAACATCGGGTGCCTTGCGCCGTTTTTTTCTCGATCAGTAGCGGGTAGTGGCATGTTGGGCACTCCCCTGCCACGGGTTTGAAATTGATGACGAACTGACAATCGGGGTAACGATCGCAGGAATGGAAGGTTTTGCCAAATCGCGACCGCCGTTGGATCAAGTGCCCGGTCTGACACTGAGGACAAGTGATCGCAGTGTCGTCGGGTTTGTCTATTTGCTCGGTATGTTCACACTCAGGATAGTGGCTGCAGCCAATAAACATCCCGAACCGCCCCTGTCGCAATACCAGTACGGCACCACAAATGGGGCAGTCTTGTCCTTCCAGAATTTTGACGACGTGGCCATCCGCCTGACTTTTCAGCGGACGGACATAATCGCATTCCGGATAGTGAGAACATCCGAGAAACGGACCATGCTTGCCGGAACGAATAACGAGTTCAGCCCCGCACTGTGGGCAGGGCTCGTTGTTACGCACCGTAAACAGTGCTGATTTGGCCATAAGGACTCTGGAAGCTGCAAAAATGATTAATGCAGCATACCTTCATTCACTTCAAAGAGTAATTCTTCCATTTGCTGGTAAGCGTTTTCGCATCCTGGGATGTTAAACAGAACCATCAGAATGACCCATTTCAGGTCCTCCAGTTCGAATTCTGCCGTATCCAGCGCCAGCACTCGTTCAATCACCATCTCACGTGTTTCGAGGTTTAGCACCTGAATCTGCTCCAGGAATAGTAAAAATCCCCGGCAACTGGCATCCAGCCGTTCACACTCTTCTGGCGTATAAATACGCACGGAGAGCGGGTCAGAAGCGAGCTGCATCGGTTCGGCGAGGCCTTCCTGATAATCAGCCAGCTTTTCAAGCCACAGAAGCGCGTTGTAGATATCTTCACGATCAAAACCAGCGTCGGTAAGGTCCCGTTCCAGTTTGTCCTGATCCACCCGCATTTCAGCTTCGTTATGGATGTAAGTCTCAAACAAATACATTAGTACGTCGAACATGGCTTGCCCTCCTTAATCGGACATAGCCGCCGGGTACAGCTGCGATCCACCCTGCTAACTCCAGTTCAAGTAGCTGAGCCACAGTTACTGGCACAGGTTGGCCGGCACGTTCAGCGACGACGTCAACAGGTGTTACCTCATCTCCTACGTTAGCCAGGAGCTCGGGAAATGGCAATGCCACCTCTTCTTGATCTGGAGAATAAATTGAATTTTCGTTACCCGAAGGCAACCAATGTAGCCCGTATTGTAAATTTTCCAGGATCTCTTCTGGCGAGATAACCAGAAGCGCGCCCTGCTGTATCAACCAATGCGGCCCTTCGCTACCGGGGTTTCCAACCGGGCCGGGGAGTGCAAAAACGTCACGCCCTTGCTCCGCCGCACAGCGTGCAGTGACTAATGAACCGCTGCGTAAAGCAGCCTCGATAACCAGCACCCCACGACTAAGCCCACTGATAATGCGATTACGCCGAGGGAAATTGCCTGGATAAGGCGTGGTCTTGAGGGAAAATTCGGAGACGAGCGCCCCGCCATTGGCGATGATATCGGCGGCAAGGGAGACATGGCGTCGTGGATAAACGGTAAAAAGGCCATGCCCCAGTACACCAATGGTTTTACCCTGCGCGTTAAGTGCTGCGCGATGTGCGACACTGTCAATTCCAAGCGCCAGCCCACTGGTAATCGTTAAACCGCTTCGCGCCAGCGCCTCACAAAACAGTGTACCCCAGCGTTCGCCGTACCATGAATGTGCCCGGCTACCGACTACAGCAAGCTGCTGGTTCACCAGCGCATCTGGCTCCCCTTTAATAAAAAGCGCTCCCGGGTAATCTGCAATCGCCCGTAATTGTTGAGGATATTGCTGCTCGCAGGCGAGAATAAGATGATGCTGCGGCTGCTCAAGCCACAGCAGACTCTCTTCGATTTCATGTGAACTCATTGCCAGAAACCGTCTGGCCTGTTTTGCCGTTAAGCCACTTGCGGTTAACGTCTCAACATCAATCACGGCACTGTTTGCCAGATTTTGCGCCGCGCTGAGCATCCCCTCACCGAACAAATCGCCTGTATATATCAGGCGCAACCATATTTCTGTAGAAGTCATCTGCGTCCCTGCCATAAATAGCTCGCCCAATCCTTGCGATTGGTCACCGATGCTGTCAATCAGAGGGGGATTTGTCTAGAATAGAAGGGATAATCTTTCTTACTCCTGAACACGACTCTGGATATTTATGGCAGTTTTGCAAGTGTTACATATTCCGGACGAGCGTCTTCGCAAAGTCGCCGCGCCGGTAAAAGAAGTTAATGCAGAAATTCAGCGTATCGTCGACGATATGTTTGAAACGATGTATGCGGAAGAAGGTATTGGTCTGGCTGCAACCCAGGTGGATATTCATCAACGCATTATCGTTATTGATGTCTCTGAAAATCGCGATGAGCAACTGGTGTTAATTAACCCAGAACTGCTGGAAAAAAGCGGCGAGACGGGAATTGAAGAGGGTTGCCTCTCTATTCCAGAGCAACGAGCGCTTGTTCCGCGTGCCGAAAAAGTGAAAATCCGTGCGCTGAACCGTGAAGGCCAAACCTACGAGCTGGAAGCAGATGGTCTGTTGGCGATTTGTATCCAGCATGAGATGGATCATTTGGTCGGTAAATTGTTTATCGATTATCTGTCGCCGCTCAAGCAACAACGTATTCGTCAGAAAGTTGAAAAACTTGATCGCATGAAAGCGCGAGCTTAAGGATAAGAATCCACGTGTCAGATTCACTACGCATTATATTTGCCGGCACACCTGATTTTGCAGCGCGTCACCTCAACGCGCTGCTCTCTTCTGAGCATCAGATCGTTGGCGTATTCACTCAGCCTGATCGTCCTGCCGGACGCGGCAAAAAATTGATGCCGAGCCCGGTCAAAGTGCTGGCTGAAGAGAAAGGGATTCCGGTATTTCAGCCAGTGTCTCTTCGTCCACAGGAAAATCAACAACTCGTTGCCGATTTGCAGGCCGATATCATGGTGGTTGTCGCCTATGGCCTCATCTTGCCAAAAGCCGTTCTGGAGATGCCTCGTCTCGGTTGCCTGAACGTACACGGCTCTTTGCTCCCACGCTGGCGTGGTGCAGCGCCGATCCAACGCGCCCTTTGGGCGGGTGACAGGGAAACTGGCGTCACCATCATGCAAATGGATGTCGGGCTGGACACGGGTGATATGCTTTATAAGCTCTCCTGCCCGATTACTGCCGAAGACACCAGTGCGACACTTTACGATAAGCTGGCACAGCTTGGTCCACAGGGTTTACTCGCAACGCTTACGCACATTGCAACCGGTACGGCAACACCCGAGGTGCAGGACGAAGAGCAGGTTACCTATGCAGAAAAACTCAGTAAAGAAGAAGCGCTTCTTGACTGGTCTTTGCCTGCGGCGCAACTGGAACGTTGTATTCGTGCCTTCAATCCATGGCCAATGAGCTATTTCGTCATTGATGACCAGCCGGTTAAGGTCTGGAAGGCATCGGTGATAAACACCCAGGCTAAAGCCGAACCCGGCACCATTATTGAAGCCAATAAGCAAGGCATTCAGGTTGCCACGGCTGAGGGCATTTTGAATCTTGAATCGCTCCAACCCGCCGGTAAAAAAGCGATGAACACTCAGGATCTCCTAAACTCCCGGCGGGAGTGGTTTACGCCGGGTAATCGCCTGGTCTGACAATTATCTTTAAGCCCGGTATTGCCGGGCGTTTTTATTTTCGTGGCTATGAAAAAAAATATTAATTTACGCAGCATGGCGGCACAGGCCATCGAACAGGTCGTTGAACAAGGGCAGTCCCTGAGTAATGTTCTGCCGGCGCTCCAGCATAAAGTCTCTGATAAAGACAAATCATTGCTGCAGGAACTCTGCTTTGGTGCCCTGCGAACACTGCCGCAACTGGACTGGCTCATCAACAAACTGATGTCCCGCCCGATGACGGGTAAACAGCGTACTGTGCATTACCTGATTATGATTGGCCTGTACCAGTTGCTGCATACCCGTATTCCGGCTCACGCTGCGCTGGCCGAGACCGTAGAAGGTGCCGTTGCTATCAAGCGCCCGCAACTTAAGGGATTAATTAATGGTGTCCTGCGTCAGTTCCAGCGCCAGCAAGACGTTTTACAGGCTGAGTTTGAACAGAGCGAACAACGCTTCCTGCACCCGACCTGGTTGCTAAAACGCCTGCAAAAAGCGTATCCGCAACAGTGGCAACATATAGTAGAAGCCAATAATCTGCGTCCACCGATGTGGTTGCGCGTGAATCGTAACCACCACTCTCGTGATGCCTGGCTGGCTCTGCTGGCTGAAAGCGGAATGGAAGGATTCCCTCATCCGGGCTATCCCGATGCCATACGCATGGCCTCCGCGGTTCCTGTTAGCGCATTACCAGGGTTTGATGAGGGCTGGGTCACCGTACAAGATGCATCCGCCCAGGGATGTATCACCTTCCTTGAACCGCAAAATGGTGAACGTATCCTGGATTTGTGTGCTGCACCTGGCGGTAAAACCACGCATATTCTTGAAGCTGCTCCGCAAGCCAATGTTCTGGCTGTCGACATTGATGAGCAACGGCTTTCCCGCGTCTATGACAATCTTAAACGCCTGGGAATGAAGGCTGAAGTGAAGCAAGGCGATGGTCGTCACCCTGCGCAATGGTGCGGTGATGAGAAATTCGACCGTATTTTGCTGGATGCGCCCTGCTCGGCAACGGGTGTAATTCGCCGCCATCCGGATATCAAATGGTTGCGTCGGGATCGTGACATCAGCGAACTTGTGCAATTACAGGCTGAGATCCTTGATGCTGTCTGGCCACATCTCAGACCAGGCGGTACGCTGGTTTATGCCACGTGCTCCGTTTTGCCGGAAGAGAACAGCCAGCAAATTGCCGCATTCCTTTCACGCACGTCTGATGCTCGCTTAAGCGTGACGGGAACGCCAGAACGGCCAGGGCAACAGAATCTGCCAGGGGCCGAAGAGGGCGACGGTTTCTTTTACGCTAAGCTTTCCAAACAATGAGTAGGATAACGGGTCGCAGCTGATGAAAATCATAATACTGGGCGCGGGACAAGTCGGCGGTACGCTGGCGGAAAACCTGGTCGGTGAAAATAATGACATCACCGTCGTGGATACTAATGGCGATCGTCTGCGTAGTCTGCAGGACAAATTTGATTTACGCGTTGTCCAGGGACATGGTTCACATCCACGCGTGCTGCGTGAAGCCGGTGCAGACGACGCAGACATGCTGGTTGCGGTAACCAGTTCGGACGAAACAAATATGGTTGCCTGCCAGGTGGCCTATTCACTGTTTAATACGCCAAATCGTATTGCTCGCATCCGCTCCCCGGATTACGTCCGAGATGCAGACAAGTTGTTCCATTCCGAAGCGGTGCCTATCGACCACCTCATTGCCCCCGAGCAACTGGTCATCGATAGTCTTTATCGATTGATTGAATACCCAGGGGCACTGCAGGTCGTGAATTTTGCCGAAGGGAAAGTCAGCCTCGCCGTCGTAAAAGCTTATTACGGCGGACCTCTGGTAGGAAATGCGCTATCAACGATGCGCGAGCATATGCCGCATATTGATACCCGCGTCGCCGCCATCTTCCGCCATGACCGTCCAATTCGTCCGCAGGGTTCAACGATTGTCGAAGCCGGTGATGAAGTCTTTTTCATCGCCGCGTCTCAGCATATTCGTGCTGTAATGAGCGAGTTACAGCGTCTTGAAAAACCTTATAAACGCATCATGCTTGTTGGCGGCGGTAATATCGGCGCTGGGCTGGCAATGCGTCTGGAAAAAGATTACAGCGTCAAATTGATCGAGCGCGATCAGCAGCGCGCGGCGGAACTGGCAGAAAAACTACAAAACACCATTGTGTTTTATGGTGATGCATCCGATCAGGAACTGTTGGCAGAAGAACATATTGATCAAATGGATCTCTTCATAGCCGTCACAAATGATGATGAAGCGAATATCATGTCTGCCATGCTGGCCAAGCGAATGGGCGCCAAGAAAGTCATGGTGCTAATTCAACGACGCGCCTACGTCGATCTGGTACAGGGAAGCGTGATCGATATTGCGATTTCACCACAGCAGGCTACTATTTCTGCGCTGCTGAGTCATGTGCGTAAAGCAGATATCGTGGGTGTGTCATCGCTGCGCCGCGGAGTGGCTGAGGCGATAGAGGCTGTGGCGCACGGTGATGAGAGTACATCGCGCGTCGTCGGGCGTGTCATCGATGAGATTAAATTACCGCCTGGTACAATTATCGGCGCTGTCGTACGCGGCAATGATGTCATGATCGCTAACGACAACTTACGCATCGAACAAGGTGACCACGTCATCATGTTTCTTACCGACAAAAAATATATTACCGATGTTGAGCGCCTGTTTCAGCCCAGCCCTTTCTTCCTCTAATTATCGGGCGCCGCAACTGGCGCCTTTTATTTAACCCTGGATTTATCAGTGTTAAAAAATTCCAGCAAATTTTTACCCTTAATGGCAAACGAGAATACATTTGTTAGACTTAACTTGTCTGACAGCACAAGGAGAAGAGCATGAGCTTGCTAAAAGAATTTCGCGAATTTGCGATGCGGGGAAATGTAGTTGATTTGGCGGTAGGTGTAATCATTGGGGCGGCATTCGGCAAGATTGTCTCTTCGCTGGTTGCTGATATTATCATGCCACCATTAGGGCTACTGATTGGCGGAATAGATTTTAAGCAATTCGCTCTCACTTTGCGCGAGGCACAAGGCGACGTCCCGGCTGTCGTTATGCATTACGGTGTCTTTATCCAGAATATTTTCGACTTTATTATTGTCGCGTTTGCTATTTTCATGGCGATTAAACTCATTAATCGACTCAAACGTAAACAGGAAGATGAACCCAAAGCGCCGCCTGCACCGGGCAAAGAGGAATTGCTGCTTACGGAAATCCGCGATCTGTTGAAAGAACAGAACAAACGCATTTGATTAGGCTGTTTTAAGCAGAAGGCCAGTGGTAAATAAGCGATTCGCTTGCTTGCCACTGGCCTCCCAGTTACCTTTTTTACCGTGCTTATCTTTACGTAAATAACTCCCTTTCCCCTTCTTATTCTTCTCAACTCGCTGTCTGAACAGGGGGTCATGAAGCAATGCCTCGATGGCGTTATCATTAATCTGCCCTTTCTTATGCTGATAATGGCTCATAATTTCTCCAGATTGTGGTTTAAACGGCGCAAGTGTAGGCTTGCTTACCACAAAAATCAATGCCCGTCCGGAGCGCTGCTGGCCCCCTGCTCCAGGGCTTCGAGTATCGAGCAATAGACGCTACTGTGCGCACTACCGCAGCAAGCATCATTTAGTTTCTGCAAAGACCGTTGCATAATCTGTAATTCTTGAATTCTCGCTTCTACCTCACTCAATCGGGCCTGAACTATACTTTTGGACTCCTGGCAAGTGTGATGCTCAGGATCGATACGGATAGAGAGCAATTCACGAATCGACTCAAGCGTAAAGCCAAGCTGGCGCGCATGCCGGATAAATTTCAAACGCTGTAAGTCATTATCCGAATAAAGGCGAAAGCCGCCTTCCGTTCGGATTTCATGATCCATCATCTGCTGCTTTTCATAATAACGAATGGTATCCGGGGTGACCTCAGCCAGTTTTGCTAATTCTCCAATACGATACATCTCTATTCCTCATCTAATTTCAACATCAATTTTCCCGCATACTCACCGTGAAGAAATTCCGTACTTAGTCCAGCCTGCTTCAATTTCAATTCCAGAAGCGTCAATCGCCGACTTATTTCGTGATAATCCGGATGATCGTGATGTATATGAGCCAGTAAGTCCGACAAAGCGAGCGCTTCTTTTCGATATCCAAGCTCAGGCGGAAGACAACCCGCGTTTTTGAGCAAACGGAACCCTGCGCGTAGATCAGGCGGTACATGTGAATCATCATCCAGGACAAGGGGTTTACCGCTACCAGGCAAATGCTCAAATTCGCCTTTTTGCTGCGCATCAAGGATGTGCCGTTCTGCCCACTGGTCAAGTAACCACATACTACCTCCAGGAGGGGAGCGAAAAACATACAGACATTGTAAGGAATGTGGGAATAATGCGGATATAAAAAAACCCGCCGAGGCGGGTTTTTTTACGTTACTGCAGATTACTCTGCAGCAGCTTCTGCTTTCGATTCAGAACGATCAACCAGCTCGATGTATGCCATCGGCGCATTGTCGCCTGCACGGAAGCCACACTTCAGAATACGAGTGTAACCACCGGCACGGCTCGCGAAACGCGGGCCCAGCTCGTTAAACAGTTTTGCCACGATCTCGTTATCACGAGTACGGGCGAATGCCAGACGACGATTAGCAACGCTATCAGTCTTGGCAAGAGTAATCAGCGGCTCAACTACGCGACGCAGTTCTTTCGCTTTCGGCAGGGTCGTCTTGATGATTTCATGACGAACCAGCGAACCTGCCATGTTGCGGAACATAGCCTGGCGATGGCTGCTGTTGCGGTTCAGTTGACGACCACTCTTACGATGGCGCATGACCTTATCCTTCTCAGTAAAACCTTAACCTGTGATCCGGTTACTCGTCAGCAATGCTTGCCGGCGGCCAGTTTTCCAGGCGCATGCCCAGAGACAGACCACGTGAGGCCAGCACATCTTTAATCTCGGTAAGAGATTTTTTACCCAGGTTCGGCGTTTTCAGCAACTCAACCTCGGTACGCTGTACCAGATCACCGATATAGTGGATAGCTTCTGCCTTGAGGCAGTTAGCAGAGCGGACAGTCAATTCCAGATCGTCAACAGGGCGCAGCAGGATCGGATCGAATTCTGGTTTCTCTTCTTTCACTTCCGGCTGACGTACATCACGTAAATCAACGAAAGCTTCCAGTTGTTCAGCCAGAATGGTTGCCGCACGACGAATCGCCTCTTCAGGATCGATTGTGCCGTTGGTTTCCATTTCGATGACCAGCTTGTCCAGGTCGGTACGCTGTTCTACACGCGCTGCTTCAACATTGTAGGCAATACGCTCTACAGGGCTGTAGCATGCGTCGACCAGCAGACGGCCGATTGGGCGCTCATCTTCTTCCGAATGAATTCGGGCAGAAGCCGGCACATAACCACGACCGCGCTGAACTTTGATACGCATGCTAATAGACGCGTTCTCATCGGTCAGGTGGCAGATCACGTGCTGCGGCTTGACGATTTCGACATCACCGTCGTGGGTAATGTCGGCTGCAGTCACAGGGCCAATGCCAGATTTATTCAGAGTAAGAATAACATCATCTTTACCCTGAACTCTCACCGCCAGCCCTTTCAGGTTGAGCAGGATTTCAAGGATATCTTCCTGAACGCCTTCTTTGGTGCTGTACTCATGAAGTACACCATCAATCTCAACCTCGGTCACCGCGCAACCCGGCATCGATGAGAGCAGAATACGGCGCAGTGCGTTACCCAGAGTATGGCCAAAGCCACGCTCTAAAGGCTCAAGGGTCACCTTGGCGTGCGTCGAACTCACTTGCTCGATATCTACCAGGCGCGGTTTTAGAAACTCTGTCACAGAACCCTGCATTGTGTCCTCTCTTTGGTACTAAGCTTTACTTGGAGTAAAGCTCGACGATCAGGTGTTCGTTAATGTCCGCAGACAGATCAGAACGCTCTGGCTTACGCTTGAACGTGCCTTCCATCTTGCCAGCATCAACTTCCAGCCAGGTTGGCTTTTCACGCTGCTCAGCCAGCTCCAGAGCGGCTTTCACGCGAGACTGCTTTTTCGCTTTCTCACGAATGCTAACAACGTCATTCGGACTAACCTGATAAGAAGCGATGTTAACAACACGACCGTTTACCATGATAGCCTTGTGGCTAACCAGCTGGCGTGCTTCTGCACGAGTGGCGCCGAAGCCCATACGGTATACAACGTTGTCCAGACGACCTTCCAGCAGAGCCAACAGGTTTTCACCGGTGTTGCCTTTCAGACGTGCTGCTTCTTTATAGTAGTTACGGAACTGACGCTCCAGCACACCGTAGATACGGCGAACTTTTTGCTTTTCACGCAACTGCACACCGTAGTCAGACAGACGCGGTTTACGCGCACCGTGCTGGCCAGGAGCTTGTTCAATTTTACACTTGGTATCGATCGCGCGAACGCCAGACTTAAGGAATAAGTCGGTGCCCTCACGACGGCTCAGCTTGAGCTTAGGACCCAAATATCTTGCCATTTTCTTTCTCCAACAATCCTAGAAACGAGGCGTTATACGCGACGTTTTTTCGGCGGACGACAACCGTTATGAGGGATCGGAGTCACATCAGTAATATTAGTGATGCGGAAACCAGCGGCGTTCAGAGCACGAATAGTAGATTCGCGACCCGGACCCGGACCTTTGACCATAACTTCCAGATTCTTGATGCCGTATTCTTTAACGGCTTCTGCACAACGCTCTGCTGCAACCTGAGCTGCAAACGGAGTGGATTTGCGAGAACCACGGAAACCGGAACCACCGGCTGTTGCCCAACCCAATGCGTTACCCTGACGATCAGTAATAGTAACGATGGTGTTGTTGAAAGAAGCATGGATATGAGCCACGCCGTCAGAGACTTGTTTTCTTACACGTTTACGTGCACGAATTGGTGCCTTTGCCATTATTCAATCACCCCGATTATTTCTTGATCGGTTTGCGCGGACCCTTACGGGTACGTGCGTTGGTCTTAGTACGCTGACCGCGCACTGGCAGACCACGACGATGACGCAAACCGCGATAGCAACCAAGATCCATCAGGCGCTTGATGCTCATGCTGATTTCA
The DNA here is from genome assembly GCA_901456055.1 of Phytobacter ursingii. Classification (GTDB taxonomy): domain Bacteria; phylum Pseudomonadota; class Gammaproteobacteria; order Enterobacterales; family Enterobacteriaceae; genus Phytobacter; species Phytobacter ursingii. The sequence continues at coordinate 471,138 of CABDWT010000004.1, read as the reverse complement.
CGGCGCAGATCACCTTCAACGACAAATTTGGCAACTTCGTCACGCAGCGTGTCGATTTGTTCTTCAGACAGCTCACTGATCTTAACATCTTCAGCGATACCCGCTGCAGCCAGGATGGCTTTGGAACGGGTCTTGCCGACGCCGTAGATCGAAGTTAATGCGATCACGGCATGTTTCTGATCAGGAATGTTAATGCCTGCTATACGGGCCACTATGCACTCCTATAATTTTACTTGTACGCACCATGCTGAAAAGCCCGTTTTCAGGATACTCAAATGGAAACGTACAGACATACAAAAGATTGGCTGGCTAATCTAGCCAGCTCAACCCAACTTTGCAAGAAAAATATGCGAAATAATCAGCCTTGGCGCTGTTTATGTTTCGGCTCGGCACTGCAAATCACGCGGATGACGCCATCACGCTTAACGATTTTGCAGTTACGGCATAATTTCTTGACGGAAGCACGAACTTTCATTTTTACTCTCCGTAACTTCTCGGGCGACCATTAACGGCCATAGCCTTTCAGGTTCGCCTTCTTCAATGCAGACTCGTACTGACTTGACATCATCAGAGTTTGCACTTGAGCCATAAAGTCCATAATCACGACAACAACGATAAGCAGCGAGGTCCCACCGAAGTAGAACGGCACTTTCATCGCATCACGCATGAACTCCGGGATCAGGCAGATAAACGTAATATACAACGCACCAACCAAAGTCAGGCGGGTCATTACCTTATCGATATACTTCGCCGTTTGCTCTCCCGGACGAATTCCTGGTACAAATGCACCGGACTTCTTCAGGTTATCTGCTGTTTCACGCGGATTGAAAACCAATGCCGTGTAGAAGAAACAGAAGAAGATGATTGCAGACGCATAGAGTAACACATAAAGCGGTTGCCCAGGCTGCAAATACAGCGAAATTGTTGTCAGCCAGTTCCAACCAGTACCGCCCCCGAACCATGACGCGATGGTTGCCGGGAACAGAATAATACTGGAAGCGAAGATTGCCGGGATTACCCCCGCCATATTCACTTTCAGCGGCAAATGTGTGCTCTGAGCAGCATAGACACGACGACCCTGCTGACGTTTCGCGTAGTTTACCACAATGCGGCGTTGACCACGTTCAACGAATACAACAAAGAACGTCACTGCAAATACTAATACTGCAACCAACAGCAACAGGAGGAAGTGCAGGTCGCCTTGACGCGCTTGCTCGATAGTATGGGCAATGGCTGGCGGGAGTCCCGCAACGATACCAGCGAAGATAATGATTGAGATACCGTTACCGATACCACGCTCAGTAATCTGTTCGCCGAGCCACATCAGGAACATCGTTCCTGTAACCAGACTTACAACAGCGGTGAAATAGAATGCAAAGCCCGGGTTAATAACCAAGCCCTGCATACCAGGCATATTAGGCAAACCAGTAGCTATACCGGTTGCCTGAAATATTGCCAGCACCAGAGTACCGTAACGGGTGTACTGGCTAATCTTACGACGACCAGATTCCCCTTCTTTCTTCAGTTCTGCCAGGGCCGGATGAACGACCGTCAGCAGCTGGATAATAATTGATGCCGAGATGTACGGCATAATACCCAGAGCAAAGATAGAAGCACGGCTGAGAGCACCACCAGAGAACATGTTAAACATTTCAATGATGGTGCCTCGCTGTTGCTCAAGCAGTTTGGCAAGTACAGCGGCATCAATACCAGGGATCGGAATAAAAGAGCCAATACGGAACACAATAAGCGCACCGATAACAAACAGCAGTCTGCGTTTCAGCTCGCCTAAGCCACCTTTGGCACTTTGAAAATCTAATCCCGGTTGTTTAGCCATCTGCTACTTATTCCTCGATTTTACCGCCAGCAGCTTCGATAGCAGCACGAGCGCCTTTAGTAACACGCAGGCCACGAACAGTTACCGGAGTAGAAACTTCACCAGACAGGATCACTTTCGCGAACTCGATCTGAATACCGATAATGTTTGCTGCTTTCAGCGTGTTCAGGTCAACTACGTCGCCTTCTACTTTAGCCAGATCAGAGAGACGAATCTCTGCAGTGATCATTGCTTTACGAGAAGTGAAACCGAATTTCGGCAGACGACGGTACAGTGGCATCTGACCACCCTCGAAACCGCGACGTACGCCACCGCCAGAACGAGATTTCTGACCTTTGTGACCACGACCACCGGTTTTACCGAGGCCAGAACCGATACCACGACCCAGGCGTTTACCCGCCTTTTTGGAGCCTTCGGCCGGAGACAGAGTATTTAAACGCATCTCTTACTCCTCAACTTTAACCATGAAGGAAACCGCGTTGACCATACCACGAACGGCAGGAGTATCCTCACGTTCTACGGTGTGACCAATACGACGCAGACCCAGGCCAAGCAGCGTTGCCTTGTGTTTCGGCAGACGACCGATTGCACTGCGGGTTTGAGTAATTTTAATAGTCTTTGCCATGGTTTATTTCCCCAGAATTTCTTCAACGGATTTACCACGCTTGGCAGCGACCATTTCTGGAGAATTCATATTTTCCAGGCCATCAATAGTTGCACGAACCACGTTGATCGGGTTGGTAGAACCATATGCTTTAGCCAGAACGTTATGAACCCCAGCGACTTCCAGGACGGCGCGCATTGCACCACCGGCGATGATACCGGTACCTTCGGAAGCCGGCTGCATGAATACACGAGAACCCGTGTGAGTACCCTTAACCGGGTGCTGCAGGGTGCCGTGGTTCAGCGCGACGTTAATCATATTGCGACGGGCTTTTTCCATCGCTTTCTGGATCGCTGCCGGAACTTCGCGAGCTTTACCGTAACCAAAACCTACGCGACCGTTACCATCACCCACTACAGTCAGAGCTGTGAAGGAGAAAATACGACCACCTTTAACGGTTTTAGATACGCGGTTTACCGCGATCAGCTTTTCCTGCAGTTCGCCAGCTTGTTTTTCGATGTGAGCCATCTTACACCTCTACCTTAGAACTGAAGGCCAGCTTCACGGGCAGCATCTGCCAGTGCCTGGACACGACCATGATATTGGAACCCGGAACGGTCAAAGGACACATCTTTGATGCCTTTTTCCAGAGCGCGTTCAGCGACAGCTTTACCCACAGCTGCAGCCGCGTCTTTGTTACCGGTGTACTTCAGTTGTTCAGAGATAGCTTTTTCTACAGTAGAAGCAGCTACCAGAACTTCAGAACCGTTCGGTGCAATTACCTGTGCGTAAATATGACGCGGGGTACGATGTACCACCAGGCGAGTTGCGCCCAGCTCTTTGAGCTTGCGGCGTGCGCGGGTCGCACGACGGATACGAGCAGATTTCTTATCCATAGTGTTACCTTACTTCTTCTTAGCCTCTTTGGTACGCACGACTTCGTCGGCGTAACGAACACCCTTGCCTTTGTAAGGCTCAGGACGACGGTAGGCGCGCAGATCAGCTGCAACCTGACCGATCAACTGTTTATCAGCGCCTTTCAGCACGATTTCAGTTTGAGTCGGGCACTCTGCAGTGATGCCAGCCGGCAGTTGATGGTCAACAGGATGAGAGAAACCTAAAGCCAGGTTTACTGCATTCCCTTTGACCGCTGCACGGTAACCTACACCAACCAGCTGCAGCTTCTTAGTGAAGCCTTCGGTAACACCGATAACCATTGAGTTCAGCAGGGCACGCGCGGTACCAGCCTGAGCCCAACCGTCTGCGTAACCATCACGCGGACCGAAAGTCAGAGCGTTATCTGCATGTTTCACTTCAACAGCATCGTTGAGAGTACGAGTCAGCTCGCCGTTTTTACCTTTGATCGTGATAACCTGACCGTTGAGTTTTACATCAACGCCGGCAGGAATAACGACCGGTGCTTTAGCAACACGAGACATTTTTTCCTCCGATTAGGCTACGTAGCAGATAATTTCGCCACCAAGACCAGCCTGGCGCGCTGCACGATCAGTCATAACACCTTTAGAGGTAGAAACAACTGCAATACCCAGACCACCCATAACTTTCGGCAGCTCATCTTTTTTCTTATAGATGCGCAGACCTGGGCGGCTGACACGCTGAATGCTTTCTACAACAGCTTTGCCCTGGAAGTATTTAAGAGCTACTTCCAGTTCAGGCTTGGTGTCGCCTTCGATTTTGAAATCTTCAATAAAACCTTCTTCCTTCAGCACGTTGGCAATTGCCACTTTCAGCTTGGAGGAAGGCATGGTGACCGCAGCTTTGTTCGCGGCCTGACCGTTACGGATACGGGTCAGCATATCCGCGATCGGATCTTGCATGCTCATCTGTCTTTACTCCCGTGATTCAATTGGTGACAATTACCAGCTAGCCTTTTTCAGACCCGGGATTTCACCGCGCATAGCGGCTTCACGGACCTTAATACGGCTCAACCCGAACTTCCGCAGGAAAGCGTGCGGACGACCAGTTTGACGGCAGCGATTACGCTGACGAGACGGGCTGGAATCACGCGGCAGAGTCTGCAGCTTGAGAACGGCATTCCAACGATCTTCGTCGGTTGCGTTCACATCAGAGATGATAGCTTTCAGTTCAGCGCGTTTAGCGAAGAATTTATCAGCTAAAGCTACGCGCTTTACTTCGCGTGCTTTCATTGATTGCTTAGCCATTAAGTAACCCTACCTTACTTGCGGAACGGGAAGTCAAAGGCAGCCAGCAGAGCACGGCCTTCTTCGTCAGATTTCGCAGTAGTGGTAATGGTAATATCCAAACCACGCACGCGGTCGACTTTATCGTAGTCGATTTCTGGGAAGATGATCTGCTCACGGACACCCATGCTGTAGTTACCACGACCGTCAAAAGACTTAGCGGACAAGCCACGGAAGTCACGGATACGTGGAACAGCAATAGTGATCAGGCGCTCAAAGAACTCCCACATGCGTTCGCCACGCAGAGTTACTTTACAGCCGATCGGATAGCCCTGACGGATTTTGAAGCCTGCAACAGATTTGCGTGCTTTGGTGATCAACGGTTTTTGACCGGAGATTGCTGCCAGGTCAGCTGCTGCGTTATCCAGCAGTTTCTTGTCAGCGATCGCTTCACCAACACCCATGTTCAGGGTGATCTTCTCGACCCGAGGGACTTGCATGACAGAATTGTAGTTAAACTCAGTCATGAGTTTTTTAACTACTTCGTCTTTGTAGTAATCATGCAGTTTCGCCATCGTACTACTCCAAATTACTTGATAGTTTCGCTATTAGACTTGAAGAAACGGACTTTTTTGCCGTCTTCGAATCTAAAGCCTACACGGTCAGCCTTGCCGGTTGCCGCATTGAAGATTGCAATGTTAGAGATCTGAATAGCTGCTTCTTTCTCAACAATGCCGCCTGGTTGGTTCAGGGCCGGAACCGGCTTCTGATGTTTCTTAACCAGGTTGATACCTTCAACGATGACCTTGCCGGAAGACAAGACATTCTTAACTTTACCGCGCTTACCTTTATCTTTGCCGGTCAGCACGATAACTTCGTCATCACGACGGATTTTCGCTGCCATGATTCGCTCCTTAGAGTACTTCTGGTGCCAGAGAGATGATTTTCATAAACTTCTCAGAACGAAGTTCACGAGTTACCGGCCCAAAAATACGCGTACCGATGGGCTGCTCGCTGTTGTTGTTCAGAAGAACACAAGCATTACCATCGAAGCGAACGACAGAACCGTCAGGGCGACGAACACCCTTCTTGGTGCGCACCACTACCGCCTTCAGCACATCACCTTTTTTGACCTTACCACGCGGAATTGCTTCTTTGATGGTGATCTTGATGATGTCGCCTACGCCTGCGTAGCGACGGTGCGAGCCACCCAGAACCTTGATACACATTACGCGACGTGCACCGGAGTTGTCGGCGACGTTCAGCATAGTCTGTTCTTGGATCATTTTAGTGCTCCGCTAATGTCAACTACTACTGAGACCCTAAAAACGGGTCGTTAAAAAGCCCCATATCGAGGGCGCGGCATTATAACACCGCTTCTTAGATATGGGTAGAAAAAATAAACGGCCCATCGCTGGACCGTTTATTATTGAGAATGCGTACTGTATTACAGAACCGCTTTCTCTACAACGCGAACCAGCGTCCAGGACTTAGTCTTGGACAGCGGACGGCATTCGCGGATTTCAACCACGTCACCGATACCGCATTCGTTGTTCTCGTCATGTACGTGCAGTTTGGTCGTACGCTTGATGAATTTACCGTAGATCGGGTGTTTCACAAAACGTTCGATAGCAACAACAATGGATTTCTCCATTTTGTCGCTAACTACGCGACCTTGCAGAGTACGGATTTTATCGGTCATTACGCACCCGCCTTCTGAGTCAGTAAAGTCTTAACGCGTGCAACATCACGACGAACCTGCTTCAGCAGGTGAGTCTGTTGCAGCTGGCCACTTGCAGCCTGCATACGCAGGTTGAACTGCTCACGCAGCAGGTTCAGCAGCTCAGCGTTCAGCTCTTCAACGCTTTTTTCACGCAGCTCATTTGCTTTCATTACATCACCGTCTTAGTTACAAAGGTGGTTTTAATCGGCAGTTTTGCTGCTGCCAGCTCGAAGGCTTCACGGGCCAGCTCTTCCGGAACGCCGTCCATTTCATACAGGACTTTACCCGGCTGAATCAAGGCAACCCAATACTCCACGTTACCTTTACCTTTACCCATACGAACTTCCAGCGGCTTCTCGGTGATCGGTTTGTCCGGGAATACACGGATCCAGATCTTACCCTGACGCTTAACTGCACGTGTCATGGCACGACGTGCTGCTTCGATCTGACGAGCGGTCAGACGACCACGGCCAACAGCTTTCAGACCGTAAGTGCCGAAGCTCACATCCGTGCCCTGCGCCAGACCACGGTTGCGGCCTTTGTGCACCTTACGGAATTTTGTACGCTTTGGTTGTAACATCAGCGACGCTCCTTATTTACGGCCTTTACGCTGCTGCTTTTTCGGTTGAGCAGCCGGTTTTTCCGGTTGTTCAACAGCAGCCATACCACCAAGGATCTCACCTTTGAAGATCCACACTTTAACGCCGATTACACCATAAGTGGTGTGCGCTTCAGAGGTGTTGTAGTCAATGTCAGCACGCAGAGTGTGCAGCGGAACACGACCTTCGCGGTACCATTCGGTACGTGCGATTTCCGCGCCGCCCAGACGGCCGCTAACTTCAACTTTGATACCTTTAGCGCCCAGACGCATTGCGTTCTGTACAGCACGCTTCATCGCACGACGGAACATAACACGACGTTCCAGCTGAGAAGTGATGCTGTCAGCAACCAGTTTTGCGTCCAGTTCAGGTTTACGAACTTCGGCGATATTGATCTGAGCAGGAACGCCAGCGATATCCGCTACGACCTTGCGCAGTTTTTCTACGTCTTCGCCTTTCTTACCGATAACGATACCCGGGCGAGCGGTGTGAATGGTCACACGGATGCTCTTAGCCGGACGCTCGATAACGATACGAGATACGGACGCTTTAGCCAGTTCCTTAGTCAGGTACTGGCGTACTTTAAAATCGCTGTCCAGGTTGTCAGCGAATTCTTTGGTGTTCGCGAACCAGGTAGAGTTCCAAGGTTTGACAATACCCAGGCGAATACCATTAGGATGTACTTTCTGACCCATTGCTAGTCTCCAGAGTCTCAGCGATCGGACACAACCACAGTAATGTGGCTGGTGCGCTTCAGGATGCGATCTGCACGACCTTTTGCACGCGGCATAATGCGCTTCATGCTCGGGCCTTCGTCTACGAAAATTTTCGCAACTTTCAGATCGTCAATGTCAGCGCCATCGTTGTGTTCAGCGTTAGCAATGGCAGATTCCAGAACTTTCTTGACCAGTACAGCCGCTTTCTTATTGGTGTAGGTCAGAATATCCAGGGCCTGCGACACTTTCTTACCGCGAATCAGGTCAGCAACAAGGCGAACCTTCTGAGCAGAAGAACGAGCATGGCGATGTTGAGCTAAAGTTTCCATCTCTTCCTCCTACCTTATTTCTTCTTCGCTTTTTTATCAGCAGCGTGGCCGCGATAAGTACGAGTCGGTGCGAATTCACCCAGTTTGTGACCGACCATTTCGTCGGAAACAAATACCGGAACGTGCTGACGACCATTATGGACAGCGATGGTCAAACCGATCATGTTAGGAAAGATCGTTGAACGACGGGACCAAGTGCGCAGGGGCTTCTTGTCTCCGCTTTCCACCGCTTTCTCTACCTTCTTCAGCAAGTGCAGGTCAATAAAAGGACCTTTCTTGAGAGAACGTGGCATGGCTTATCCTCTAATATTATTTGCTACGGCGACGTACGATAAATTTATCAGTACGCTTGTTGCTGCGGGTCTTCTTACCTTTGGTCTGAACGCCCCACGGAGTTACCGGGTGCTTACCAAAGTTACGACCTTCACCACCACCATGTGGGTGGTCGACTGGGTTCATCGCCGTACCGCGAACGGTAGGACGAACACCACGCCAGCGTGCAGCACCTGCTTTACCCAGAACGCGCAGCATATGCTCAGCATTGCCAACTTCGCCCAGGGTAGCGCGGCAGTCTGCTTCGACTTTACGCATTTCACCAGAACGCAGACGCAGGGTGACATAAGCACCATCGCGCGCAACGATCTGAACGTAAGTACCAGCGGAACGTGCCAGCTGACCGCCTTTACCTGGTTTCATTTCTACGTTATGAACGGTAGAACCAACCGGGATATTGCGCATCGGCAGGGTGTTGCCTGCTTTGATTGCAGCATCAACGCCAGACTGAATCTGGTCGCCAGCTTTCAGGCCTTTAGGGGCCAGGATGTAACGGCGTTCGCCATCTTTGTACAGAACCAGCGCGATGTTCGCGGAGCGGTTCGGATCGTACTCAAGACGTTCAACAACTGCCGGGATACCGTCTTTGTTGCGTTTGAAGTCAACCAGACGATAAGCCTGCTTGTGGCCACCACCGATGTGACGAGTGGTGATACGGCCATTGTTGTTACGACCACCGGATTTGCTGTTTTTTTCCAGCAGCGGAGCAAAAGGTTTGCCCTTGTGCAGCTCAGGGTTAACCACTTTAACTACGTGGCGACGACCCGGAGATGTCGGTTTACATTTAACAACTGCCATTGTATTACTCCTCCGACTTACTCAGCGCCGCCAACGAAGTCCAGATTCTGGCCTTCTTTCAGGGTGACGTAAGCTTTTTTCCAGTCGCTACGACGACCGATACGCTGTCCGTGACGTTTAACTTTCCCTTTAACAACCAGGGTGTTAACGACTTCGACTTCGACTTCAAACAGTTTCTGCACAGCAGCTTTGATTTCTGCTTTGGTCGCGTCTTTAGCAACTTTGAGAACGATGGTGTTAGTTTTTTCCATCGCAGTAGACGCTTTTTCAGAAACGTGCGGTGCGCGCAGCACCTTCAGCAGACGTTCTTCACGAATCATGCCAGCATCTCCTCAACTTGCTTAACAGCATCAGCAGTCATTACGACTTTGTCGAAGGCGATCAGGCTAACCGGGTCGATACCAGTTGCATCGCGTACGTCAACCTTGTGCAGGTTGCGCGCAGCCAGGAACAGGTTTTCGTCCAGCTCACCGGTGATGATCAGCACATCTTCCAGAGCCATGTCTTTCAGTTTCTGTGCCAGCAGCTTGGTTTTCGGTGCTTCAACAGAGAATGATTCGACAACGATCAGACGATCCTGACGTACCAGTTCGGACAGGATGCTTTTCAGCGCGCCGCGGTACATCTTTTTGTTAACTTTTTGACTGTGGTCCTGCGGACGCGCAGCGAAAGTCACGCCACCAGAACGCCAGATCGGGCTCTTGATAGAACCAGAACGCGCACGGCCGGTACCTTTCTGGCGCCACGGTTTTTTACCGGAACCAGTTACTTCAGCACGAGTCTTCTGAGCACGAGAACCCTGACGTGCACCAGCTGCATAAGCAACAACAACCTGGTGTACCAGCGCTTCGTTAAAATCACGACCGAAGGTAGTTTCGGAAACAGTCAGCGCGCTCTGCGCGTCTTTCAATACTAATTCCATTGCTATCTCCTCACGCCTTCACAGCTGGTTTAACGATCAGGTCGCTACCGGTTGCACCCGGGACCGCACCTTTAACCAGCAGCAGGTTGCGCTCAGCGTCAACACGTACTACGTCCAGGCTCTGAACAGTGACACGTTCGTTACCCAGCTGACCTGCCATTTTCTTGCCTTTGAACACTTTGCCCGGAGTCTGGTTCTGACCGATAGAACCCGGAACGCGGTGAGACAAGGAGTTACCGTGGGTAGCGTCCTGGGTACGGAAGTTCCAGCGCTTAACGGTACCTGCGAAACCTTTACCTTTAGAGGTGCCAGTTACGTCAACTTTTTTAACTTCGGCAAACAGCTCAACGCTAATGCTCTGACCTACGGTGAATTCTTCGCCGTCAGCCAGACGGAATTCCCACAGACCACGGCCAGCTTCTACGCCAGCTTTAGCGAAGTGACCCGCTTCCGGCTTGGTTACACGGTTAGCTTTTTTAGCACCAGTGGTCACCTGAATAGCGCGGTAGCCATCGTTAGCCAGATCTTTAACCTGAGTAACGCGGTTTGCTTCAACTTCGATTACGGTTACTGGGATAGATACGCCATCTTCAGTGAAGATGCGGGTCATACCCACTTTTTTACCGACTAAACCAATCATTGTTTCAACCTCTCAATCGCTCGATGACCTGATTAACCCAGGCTGATCTGCACGTCTACACCGGCAGCCAGGTCCAGACGCATCAGAGCATCAACGGTTTTCTCGGTTGGCTCAACGATGTCAACCAGACGCTTGTGAGTGCGGATTTCGTACTGATCGCGCGCGTCTTTGTTAACGTGCGGGGAGATCAGAACGGTGAAGCGCTCTTTGCGGGTCGGCAGCGGGATCGGACCACGGACTTGCGCACCAGTGCGCTTGGCAGTCTCGACGATTTCCGCGGTTGATTGATCGATCAGACGATGATCAAACGCTTTCAGGCGGATACGGATTCTTTGGTTCTGCATGAGACCAGAGCTCCAATTATTTTATAGACGAAATGATTACTCCTCATACCCATTACGATTGATGGGAGAGTGTAACCGTTCTTACATAGCCCCCCGATTGGGAGCATTGTTTGATAGCCAAATGCGCTATCAGGGTTCATATCGAACCAGCCGTCAATTACGACAAGCCCGCGCATTATACGTAAATCTGGCATTTACGCAAGGGGCGTTTATAAATTAAACGCCTGTGCATCTGGCTTCGCACATTGTTTGCAGCACGATGTAAGACGATTATTTTTTCTGGGGCTGGTGCGCAAGAAGCATCTCTCCCTCTTTTACCGCTTATCGCTATCGTAGAAGCTCGACGACAAGCGAGCATCGGAGGTTAAATGGCGGGTACAGTTCTCTTTATGGTTATTTATCTCATACTTAATATCTTCCTGGTTTGGTATGACATCCGGCAGGGTCTTCTACCCGATCGCTTCACCTGTCCCCTGCTCTGGGCCGGGCTGTTGTATTGTGGCTGGTTCAATCCGATGCTGTTACAGGAAAAGGTCTTTGGGGCAATAGCGGGATACAGCGGATTCGCGGCACTTTATTGGGGATATCGTCTCCTGCGCCATCAGGAAGGACTCGGCTATGGTGACGTTAAATTTCTGGCTGCGCTGGGTGCCTGGCATGGCTGGGAAGCCTTACCTTTACTTATCTTCGTTGCCGCATCACTCGCCTCAGGCGCCGCCTGCATCATGATGTTAAAACACAGAAGTACGCAGATAATAAAAAACCCGCTGCCTTTTGGTCCATTCCTGGCGGGCGCGGGTTTGATAGTAGCTTACTAAAGTTTCTTTAGGTCGATGGTTAATTTTCAACCTTGATTTGCGACTGGAGATAGTTTTGCAAACCAATCTTGCCGATAAGATCCAGCTCAGTTTCCAGCCAGTCAATGTGGCCTTCTTCGTCGGCAAGGATTTCAATCATCATGTCCCGGCTCACATAGTCGTGCACACTATCCGCGTAGGCAATGGCTTCACGCAAATCCCTCGCCCCTTCCAGCTCCAGTCGTAAATCGGACTGTAGCATCTCCTCAACATCTTCACCGATACCAAGTTTGCCCAGGTCTTGCAGATTCGGAATGCCTTCAAGAAACAGAATACGCTCGATGTATTTATCGGCGTGTTTCATTTCATCGATGGATTCGTGGTATTCAACATCATTCAGACGCATCAGGCCCCAGTTTTTGAACATTCTCGCATGGAGAAAGTACTGGTTGATTGCGACAAGCTCATTTCCCAATAATTTATTGAGATAATTTATAACTTTGACATCACCTTTCATTATAGTCCCTCCGCTTCCACTCATTGAAGCGTAGATCGGGCTACAGGGAAGTCAAAAAAAAGCAGAAGACTCAGGCGGTTTCTTTATATTCCGGAATCTGCAGCAACTCGTCCTGCATAATTTCACGAGCAGCGCGTACACACTTACCACACTGATTTCCAACAGGAATAAATTTGCGCAATTGCTGGAAGGATTGGGGATGAAACTGGCGTACAGCCTGGCGAATTTTTTTATCACTTACACCATTACACAAACAAACGTACATAATCACTCCCGTTCAATTTATGCACAAATTCTAAATGAGAATAGTTATGATTACAATAGCACGGTGATGTTTGTATGGCGGCATGATGAGGAAATTGCGAACAAATACGACGCGAGTCAGCGGACAGACAGCAAAAAGGGCGCCTTAGCGCCCTTTTCAATTCAAAACTAATTAGCGAGTAATTAGCCCAGAACTTTTGCTACAACGCCCGCGCCTACAGTACGGCCGCCTTCACGGATTGCGAAACGCAGACCGTCGTCCATCGCGATCGGGTGGATCAGGGTAACAACCATTTTGATGTTGTCGCCCGGCATTACCATCTCTACGCCTTCCGGCAGTTCGATGGTGCCAGTCACGTCAGTTGTACGGAAGTAGAACTGCGGACGGTAGCCTTTGAAGAACGGAGTGTGACGACCGCCTTCATCTTTGGACAGAATGTACACTTCAGATTCGAACTTGGTGTGCGGCTTGATGGTGCCCGGCTTAGCCAGTACCTGACCACGTTCGATTTCTTCACGTTTGATACCACGCAGCAGAACACCAACGTTCTCACCAGCACGGCCTTCGTCCAGCAGTTTGCGGAACATTTCAACGCCGGTACAGGTTGATTTCGCAGTATCTTTGATACCAACGATTTCAACTTCTTCGCCCACTTTGATGATACCGCGCTCTACACGACCGGTAACAACGGTACCGCGACCGGAGATGGAGAATACGTCTTCGATCGGCAGCAGGAACGGCTTGTCAATCGCACGCTCTGGTTCCGGGATATAGGTATCCAGGTGGCCAGCCAGCTCGATGATTTTCGCTTCCCACTCAGCTTCGCCTTCCAGCGCTTTCAGAGCAGAACCACGAACGATCGGAGTATCGTCGCCCGGGAAATCGTACTGAGACAGAAGTTCACGAACTTCCATTTCAACCAGTTCCAGCAGCTCTTCGTCATCAACCATGTCACATTTGTTCAGGAACACGATGATGTACGGAACGCCTACCTGACGACCCAGCAGGATGTGCTCACGAGTCTGCGGCATCGGGCCGTCAGTCGCAGCAACAACCAGGATCGCGCCGTCCATCTGCGCAGCACCGGTGATCATGTTTTTAACATAGTCGGCGTGGCCCGGGCAGTCTACGTGTGCGTAGTGACGGATCGCAGTATCGTATTCAACGTGAGAGGTGTTGATGGTGATACCACGTGCTTTTTCTTCCGGCGCGTTATCGATCTGGTCGAATGCACGAGCCTGGCCACCGTAAGTTTTGGACAGAACGGTAGTGATGGCAGCAGTCAGAGTAGTTTTACCGTGGTCAACGTGGCCGATGGTGCCGACGTTAACGTGCGGTTTTGTACGTTCAAATTTTTCTTTAGACACGGCTATATTCCTTACTATAGTGCTCCCCCCTTATGGAGAGAGCACGGGACTTTGGTTTTAACCCTGCGGCTTATTTACCACGGGCTTCGATTACGGCCTGAGCAACGTTGTTCGGGGCATCATCATACTTCAGGAATTCCATAGTGTACGATGCGCGACCTTTGGTCAGAGAACGCAGCTGAGTTGCGTATCCGAACATTTCAGACAGCGGTACTTCAGCGTGGATCTTAACGCCAGTCACTTCGGATTCCTGACCGCGCAGCATACCGCGACGACGGCTCAAGTCACCAATTACGTCACCAGTGTTCTCTTCCGGCGTCTCTACTTCAACCTTCATGATCGGCTCAAGCAGAACTGGTTTTGCTTTCTTAAAGCCTTCTTTAAAGGCAATAGACGCAGCCAGTTTAAACGCCAGTTCAGAGGAGTCAACGTCATGGTAAGAACCGAAGTGCAGACGCACGCCCATGTCAACTACCGGGTAACCAGCCAGCGGACCCGATTTCAGCTGCTCCTGGATGCCTTTATCAACGGCCGGGATGTATTCGCCAGGAATTACACCACCTTTAATGTCGTTGATGAACTCGTAACCTTTCGGATTTGAGCCCGGCTCCAGCGGGTACATGTCGATAACAACATGACCATACTGACCACGACCACCAGACTGTTTCGCGTGTTTACCTTCAACATCGGTAACTTTCTGACGAATCGCTTCACGGTAAGCAACCTGAGGTTTACCTACGTTCGCTTCAACGTTGAATTCACGCTTCATACGGTCAACGATGATATCGAGGTGCAGTTCACCCATACCAGCGATGATGGTCTGGTTAGATTCTTCGTCAGTCCATACGCGGAAAGACGGGTCTTCTTTAGCCAGACGGCCCAGAGCCAGACCCATTTTTTCCTGGTCAGCTTTGGTTTTCGGTTCTACTGCGATGGAGATTACCGGTTCCGGGAATTCCATACGTTCCAGAATGATCGGGTGATCCGGGTCACACAGGGTGTCACCCGTGGTCACGTCTTTCAGACCGATAGCTGCAGCGATATCGCCCGCGCGAACTTCTTTGATCTCTTCACGTTTGTTCGCGTGCATCTGCACGATACGACCAAAACGTTCACGAGCCGATTTCACGGAGTTCAGTACGGTATCACCAGAGTTAACCACGCCAGAGTACACGCGGAAGAACGTCAGGTTACCTACGAACGGGTCAGTTGCGATTTTGAATGCCAGCGCAGAGAACGGCTCTTCATCACTTGCGTGACGCTCAGCCGGCGTATCTTTACCGTCGTCCAGAATACCGTTGATTGCCGGTACGTCAGTCGGTGCAGGCAGGTAATCAATTACCGCATCCAGCATCGCCTGAACACCTTTGTTCTTAAATGCAGAACCACAGGTTACCAGGATGATTTCGTTGTTCAGAACACGCTGACGCAGCGCTTTCTTGATCTCTTCCTCGGTCAGCTCTTCGCCGCCCAGGTATTTTTCCATCAGCTCTTCAGACGCTTCAGCTGCGGATTCGATCAGGTTCTGGTGCCATTCGTCAGCCAGGTCCTGCATGTCAGCCGGGATATCTTCGTAAACGAAGGTAACGCCCTGGTCTGCATCGTTCCAGTTGATGGCTTTCATTTTCACCAGGTCAACAACACCGGTGAAACCTTCTTCAGCACCAATCGCCAGCTGCAGCGGAACCGGGTTCGCGCCCAGACGGGATTTGATCTGACCAACAACTTTCAGGAAGTTCGCGCCCATACGGTCCATTTTGTTAACGAACGCGATACGCGGAACTTTATATTTGTTTGCCTGACGCCATACGGTTTCAGACTGCGGCTGAACACCACCAACTGCGCAGTAAACCATGACCGCGCCATCAAGCACACGCATGGAACGTTCTACTTCGATGGTGAAGTCAACGTGCCCCGGGGTGTCGATGATGTTTACGCGATGCGGTTCATACTGTTTGGCCATACCAGACCAGAATGCAGTAGTCGCTGCAGAGGTGATAGTGATACCACGCTCCTGCTCCTGCTCCATCCAGTCCATGGTAGCGGCGCCGTCGTGAACTTCACCGATTTTGTGGTTTACACCGGTGTAGAACAGAATACGTTCGGTAGTCGTGGTTTTACCGGCGTCGATGTGCGCACTGATACCGATGTTACGGTAACGTGCGATGGGTGTTGTACGAGCCATTTGATTCCTCGTTTATTGCTTTAGACGTTCAGATTAAGTGAGCCAGAGCGGGCACCGAAGCGCCCGCCTGGTGACTAAACCGAAGGGATTACCAACGGTAGTGTGCGAACGCCTTGTTGGCTTCTGCCATACGGTGAACGTCTTCACGTTTCTTAACTGCAGTACCTTTGTTGTCTGCAGCATCAGAAAGTTCGTTCGCCAGGCGCAGAGCCATGGATTTATCACCGCGTTTACGAGCAGCTTCAACGATCCAACGCATTGCCAGAGCATTGCGACGAACCGGACGGACTTCAACTGGAACCTGATAAGTAGAACCACCAACGCGGCGAGACTTAACTTCTACAGTCGGGCGCACGTTTTCGAGAGCGACTTCGAATGCTTCCAGTTCGTTTTTACCAGAACGCTGAGCCAGGGTCTCAAGCGCGCTGTATACGATAGATTCGGCAGTAGATTTTTTACCATCTACCATCAGGATATTTACAAATTTAGCCAGCAGTTCTGATCCGAACTTCGGATCCGGCAGAATTTTACGCTGACCAATGACGCGACGACGTGGCATGGAAATACTCCGTTGTTAATTCAGGATTGTCCAAAACTCAAAGAGTTTAGTTTGACATTAATTTAAAACGTTTGGCCTTACTTAACGGAGAACCATTAAGCCTTAGGACGTTTCACGCCATACTTGGAGCGTGCTTGCTTACGGTCTTTAACGCCGGAGCAGTCAAGCGCACCACGAACGGTGTGATAACGAACACCCGGGAGGTCTTTTACACGACCGCCACGGATCAGGATCACGGAGTGTTCCTGCAGGTTGTGACCTTCACCACCGATGTAGGAAGTCACTTCAAAACCGTTAGTCAGACGAACACGACATACTTTACGCAGTGCGGAGTTCGGTTTTTTAGGAGTGGTAGTATATACACGAGTACATACGCCACGTTTTTGCGGGCATGCTTCCAGCGCAGGCACGTTGCTTTTCGCAACTTTGCGTGCACGTGGTTTGCGTACCAGCTGGTTAACTGTTGCCATTAAATAGCTCCTGGTTTTAGCTTTTGCTTCGTAAACACGTAATAAATCGACCTCATGCAATATGAGGACGCAGAATTTTATGGCTGTGCTGAAAGGGTGTCAAGAAATATACAACGATCCGTATCACCAACGCATCTGAGTCTCGTGTTTTACCGCCAGGCTAACGAAATCATTATAGCCAACCCTGACGACACTGCTCGAAATTTGACCAGACAGACCTCGCGCATCAATATCTTCATCCAGCGCATGCACCGTTATGGGGGCATTTAGCAGCAACTCAAGGTATTGCCCGCCTTCCACAGCAGCGATCACGCCGTCAGAAATCAATAAGAGATCGTCCCCGCCGCGTACGGTTCGCAGTAACGTTGCCATATCACATTGCCAGGGAGAATGAGCCAAAGTGTGCAACATAAATGCCTCAAAACGTCATGACAACATCGTACCCATCTAATTGGTCACGCAGCACATCCGGCGCCAGCAATTGCGCTGGCAACACAAATTGCGTCGCATCACTCAGGCCACGCTCACGGAGCGATGCCTGACAAACCCAACAGGTTTCGATGTCATAAAGAGGAAGAACTTTAAAGGTCGCGATGTAATCACGCGCCAGGATAGCCTTCGGCTGCTGGTTAGCCAGCAACTGGAAGACACCGTCACCAATAAAAAATACGCCAATATCATCGGTAAAAGCGGATGCGGCCATTAAGGCATCAAGGCCTTCACGCCCGGCAGCCGATCCATGTGGCGCAGAGGTAAAGATAAAAGCGATACGTTTCATTAAAATTGCACCACACGATCGCACGTTAATGCCGCTTCGGCCAGCGCCCCCAGTCCCGAGAGAGTGAACCCCGGCTGGAGATTAGCGCAAGGCAAGCCCTGTTGACCGGCCTCTGTTTCATCGACGACGCCACGGCGCAGCGCCGCTGCAACGCAGATATGCAATCCAACCTGATACTGTTCATGTAGGCGTTGCCACGCGCGAACAAGGTCAAACTCGTCCGAGGCGGGAGAGGTCAGCAGATTCGCATTGCTGACCCCATCCTGATAGAAAAAGACGCATCCCAGCTCATGCCCACTGGCCAGCAGCGCGCAGGCGAACTGATATGCGCTGCTCGCCTGCTGGGAACCATAAGCCGGTCCGGTGACCATCAGGGCAAAACGCATTAACGATCCTGCCCGGAGAAGTCACCGCTTTTGAACTGGCGGATATACAGATAAACGGTGTGCTTGGAGATATTCAAGCGATCCGCCACCTGGTTGATGGCATCTTTAATATCGAAGATACCTTTTTCATAGAGATTCAGAACGATTTGTCGATTCTTGGCGTTATTTGAAACGTTACGATCGGCATTGACTTCTTCAATCGTAAATTCGAGGGTCTGAGTCACCAGGTCCTCTACCGAAGAAGCAAAGTTGACAGAAGAACCGGCATCCGGTGTTTCTGGTGGGATAAAGGTGTTCATGATTTGCGAGAACGGCACGTCAAGGTTCATGTTGATGCACAACAGACCAATGACCCGATGGTCGCGATTACGAATAGCAATAGTCACCGATTTCATTAAAACGCCGCTTTTCGCGCGCGTGAAGTAGCATTTGGAAACGCTACTGTCCGCACCGGTCATATCATGCAGCATACGCAATGCAAGGTCAGTTATCGGCGAACCGATTTTACGCCCGGTGTGCTCGCCGTTAGCGATACGAATGGCGGAACATTTCAGATCCTGCAGGGAGTGCAAAACAATTTCGCAGTGAGAACCAATGAGCATCGCTAACCCGTCCACAACGGCTTCGTATGACTTCAGAATATCGAAGTCAGTTTGATCGAAGGGACGTTGATCCAGTAAATCAAGTTCACTGGTTTCGTTGGTTAAGAGCGACCTGGACATGAAAAAAAGCACTCCTTTTCAGGAGCCTGTCGTTATGTTTTCAGGGCAGGCTCGACATTTACACAGAGGATTAAATTAATACAGCGTGGGTGACGCTTTCCAGAATTATATACACTTTATGCTGCAGACTGCTTCTTTGTTGACGGCATCAGCGCTGTCTGGTCACAGATTTGGATATACCAGGAGAATGTCGGTCTCTTTCGCGCCGAAGCATTATGAATGGTTTGTCTCTCTATGCTGCAAAAAAACCGCCGCTCAAAGGCGGCGGCGTTGGCATCATTATTTTTTGGTTGCGTCAGCGGCTTTATCACCCGCGGCTGGAGCTGCATCAGGCGCAGCAGATGCGTCTGCTTTCGCTGCTGGTTTGATATCCAGCAATTCTACGTTAAAGACCAGCGTCGAGTTAGCCGGAATACCCGGAACGCCATTTTTACCGTAAGCCAGCTCTGGTGGAATCACGAGTTTGATTTTGCCGCCTTTCTTAATGTTTTTCAGGCCTTCGGTCCAGCCTGGGATAACGCCATCAAGACGGAAAGAGAGCGGCTCGCCACGGGTATAAGAGTTATCAAATTCTTTACCGTCAATGAGCGTACCTTTGTAGTTAACCACCACGGTGTCGCTGTCTTTCGGCGCATCACCCGTACCTTCTTTCTCTACCTGATAGAGCAGGCCAGTAGAAGAGGTTTTCACGCCTTTCTCTTTAGCGAACGCGTCACGGAAAGCTTTGCCCTTGGTTTCGTTTTCCTGAGCGTCTTTTTCCATTTTTTCCTGCGCGGCGGTCTTCACGCGGGTTTCAAACGCCTGCAGAGTCTGTTCGATCTCCTGGTCGGTCAGTTTGCTCTTATCAGCAAACGCATCCTGAACACCTGCGATCAGTTGATCTTTGTCCAGTTTGATACCCAGTTTCTCCTGCTCTTTCAGGGAGTTTTCCATGTAGCGGCCCAGTGACGCACCCAGCGCATAGGCGGATTTCTGGTCGTCATTTTTAAATGCCGCTTTGCTGTCAGCTGCAGCAGCTGCATCTTTCGTTGCGGTTTCAGCAGCGAAGGTGAGCGGCGCATTCAGTGCAACGGCCATCGTGGTCGCCAGCAGCGTGACTTTAAACAGTGATTTCATCCATATCTCCAGGGCCGGGGCATCTCACCCCAGGGTTAAACGTAAATGAGAAACGTACTATAAAACGTTGTGGGCGAAATCAACATAAGGTCTCCCCCTGAAATCGCCTGTTTTCAGACTATTTTTGTTTAAATTAGTTTCGCGTCGCCAGGAGGATGCTGCAGACGGGGTGAAAGTTCAGTAAAATCCGTCATCCTGGTGATAACCGTGCATAACGTTGAATGAGGTACACAATGAACGATTTAACAATGGAAGCGCGGCTGGCAGAACTGGAAAGCAAACTGGCCTTCCAGGAAATGACCATTGAAGAACTCAACCAGACGGTCATTTCCCATGAACTGGAAATGACGAAGCTGCGCGAACATATGCGCTTAATGGCAGAGAAACTCAAAGCCAGCCAGCCCTCACACATCGCTTCACAGTCCGAAGAGACGCCGCCGCCCCATTATTGAGATGTAAAAAAAGCGGGCAATGCCCGCTTTTTTGTGCCGTGACGACGGTGATTAGTGGCAACCGCAGCCGCCGTGACCGCCACAACCACCTTTGCCGTGCTCATGACCGTGGTCATGATCGTGGCCGTGGCCGCCGCAGCAACCATCGTGACCATGGTCGTGATCGTGGTCATGGCCATGCGCGCCGTGAACGTGGCCGTGAGCCAGTTCTTCTTCGGTTGCTTCGCGAATAGCAACAACTTCCACGTTGAATTTCAGATTCTGACCAGCCAGCATGTGGTTACCGTCAACGACGACGTGGTCGTCTTCCACTTCGGTAATTTCTACCGGTACCGGCCCCTGGTCTGTTTCAGCCAGGAAACGCATGCCAACCTGCAGCTCGTCAACGCCCATGAAGACGTCTTTAGGAACGCGCTGTACCAGGTTTTCGTCGTACTGACCGTAAGCGTCGTTCGCGCCTACAGCAACATCAAATTTGTCGCCGACATCGTGACCTTCCAGCGCTGTTTCCAGGCCAGAGATCAGGGAACCATGACCATGCAGGTAGTCCAGCGGCGCACTCACCGGAGACTCATCAACCAATACACCGTCTTCTGTACGTACCTGATAGGCCAAGCTGACCACCAGGTCTTTTGCTACTTTCATGATATCTCCTGAGCGTGGGAAAATTGCTGGCGCAGATTGTAACGGAAATCCGCCCCTGTGTACCCTTTAGCTTAAAAAAACTCTGGGTATATCGCTAGTCCGGATGAAAGATCCCGATAACTTGCTCATCTTTACGGACATGCTCGCGGGCCTCTTTATCCGCCTCACGCATCTGATGACCGCACTTAACACATTCAACAATATCGACATTATTCTCGCGCCACATTGCCATCGAATCCTGCGCCTGGCAGGAAGGGCATACGGCCCCGGCAATAAAACGTTTACGTACTGCCATGGGTTCCCCCTTATTCAAACTCGTCCCAGCCATCCAGTTGGCGACGTTCTTGTTGCATTTCACGCTGAAAAATCTCTTCCAGCTCTCGTCTCGCTTCCCGCACACGGGAAATTTGCATCGTATCGGTATGCACTGGCATCAGCTCACGCAGCATACGCATATCGAGACGCTTAAAGTGCAACTGCGCGCGGTGGGCCTGATGCGGGTGCATCCCCACCGAGATAAGTGTTTTACGGCCTAATTCCAGCGCACTGGAAAACGTCTCACGGGAAAATTGTGTTACCCCCACCTGCAAGAGCTCATGGGCTTCCACACGGCCCCGCGCACGCGCCATGATCTTAAGCTGCGGGAAATGTTGCTGACACAACTCCACCAGCTTCATCGTATCTTCCGGATCGTTACAGGTAATGACGATGGACTGGGCCTCTTCCGCTCCTGCAGAACGCAATAATTCAAGCTGCGTGGCATCGCCGTAATAGACTTTATAACCATATTTACGCATCAGATTAACGGCGCTGATATCACGTTCAAGTACCGTTATGCGCATTTTATTGGCCATCAGCAGGCGACCAATCACCTGACCGAAACGCCCGAATCCCACCACAATCACCTGCGGTTTGTCATCGTCAACCCACGGCATTTCGTCTTCATCTTCTGGCTGGTTAAAACGCCGCGACAACAACTTATCGATGAGCTTCATCAGCGCTGGCGTAGTCATCATGGATAAGGTGACCGTCACCAGCAGCAGCGCCATTTGATCATTGTGAAACAGGCGCTGTGAGGAGGCCGATGAAAAAAGCACAAAAGCGAATTCTCCCCCCTGGCTCAATACCCCGGCAAATTGCATGCGTTCGGAACTGCGCATGCCATTGAGCCGCGCCAGCAAATAAAGTACCGCCGTTTTCACAGCCACCAGCACGGCAACGCTTGCCAGCACCCATAACAGGTGGGTATAGAGCACGCCCAGATTGAGCGCCATGCCGACGGAAATAAAGAACAACCCTAACAGCAGCCCTTTAAACGGATCGATGGCAATTTCCAGCTCATGACGATATTCACTTTCCGCCAGCAGCACACCCGCAATAAAGGTACCCAGCGCCATCGACAGCCCCAGCGCATCCATAAACAGCGCCGATCCGAGGACCAGTAACAATGTTGCAGCGGTAAAGACTTCGCGCACGCCGGATGCGGCAATAAAGCGAAACACCGGGCGCAACAGGTAGCGTCCGCCAACCAACACGCCCGCAAACACCAGCACCTTAATGCCTATCTTTACCCAGTCCGGATGATCGTCGCCATTACCCGCCAGGAGCGGTACCAGCGCCAGCGCCGGGATCACCGCCAGGTCCTGAAACAACAGGACCGAGAAGCCCAGTTGCCCCGACTCGCTGCGATTCATCCCTTTTTCACGCATTAGCTGCAGCGCCATCGCGGTGGATGACATCGCCAGACCAATCCCGCCAATCACCGCCGCTTGCCAGGAGAATTGCGTCAGCATCAGTAATCCGGCCAGGATAGCCGCGCTAATCAGCACCTGCGCGGCGCCTACGCCAAAGATGGAACGACGCAGCGCCCAGAGTTTTGACGGATTCAGCTCCAGACCAATAATGAACATCAGGAAGACGACCCCGAGTTCCGAAAAATGGAGGATCTCATCAACATCGCTGATAAAACCCAGCCCCCATGGGCCGATGGCAATCCCCGCCAGCAAGTAACCGAGTACCGCGCCAATCCCTAGCCTGGCAGCAAGCGGAACCGCCACCACCGCAGCGAAGAGAAACAGGACGCCTGCCAGCAACAAATCCGAACCTTCCATTACAGACCTCCCGTCATGATCGGCGAGGCCAGCCAGTCACCGTAGGCTTTCGCATGATTTGCCAGCGCTTCAGGCGACTGTCTACGCGCCCAGTAAATGATTATAGGATTCATCCAGTGCATGCGGCACATTGCCGCCGTTAACTCAAAAGGGCGCAAAATATCGCTCATGGGATAACGGTTGAGTCCGTCATGGCGATAGGCTGCCTCCGGCTCGCCGGTGGTGATAACACTACGCCAGTACTTTCCCGCGAGCTGACTCCCCGCCGGGCCGCTGGCGAATTCACGCGTAAGCACGCGGTCAAACCACTCCTTTAGTAGCGCCGGGCAGCTGTAGGTATAAAGAGGATGTTGGAAAACGATGACATCATGCTCGCGCAGCAATGCCTGTTCCCGGGGAATATCAATAAAAAAATCTGGATAGTGTGCATAGAGGTCATGCACGGTGACATTGTGCAGTTGCTTTGCCGGCTTGAGCAAAACTCGATTTGCCACCGAGTCCTGTGATTCCGGATGGGCATACAGCAGCAGTACTTTTGCTGTCTGGGACATCATCCCCCTCCCGGGCGTAAAACCTGTCATTTTTATTACCGCATTCAGCGGCCAGAATGATTTTGTCTAAATTCTTTGTTTTGGGCTACCATTGCGGGCCTGGTGAGGCGAAACCGCTCACTACTTACATTATCATAATGACAAATTAACATAGTCTGAACATACGGCGCCTTATGATTGTTTTCTCCTCGTTACAAATTCGTCGCGGCGTGCGTGTCCTGCTGGATAACGCCACAGCTACCATCAACCCGGGTCAGAAAGTCGGCCTGGTGGGCAAAAACGGCTGCGGCAAATCTACGTTGCTGGCGCTTTTGAAAAACGAGCTCAGCGCTGATGGCGGTAGTTTTACCTTTCCCAATAACTGGCAACTGGCGTGGGTGAATCAGGAAACCCCTGCCCTGCCAATGCCCGCACTCGATTATGTGATTGATGGCGATCGCGAATACCGTCGGCTCGAAGCAGAACTCAATGCGGCCAACGAACGCAATGACGGTCATGCCATCGCGACCGTCCACGGCAAGCTCGATGCTATCGACGCCTGGACCATCCGTTCGCGGGCCTCAAGTTTGTTACACGGTCTGGGTTTTTCTAACGAACAGCTCGAACGTCCGGTCAGCGATTTCTCCGGCGGCTGGCGTATGCGCCTTAACCTCGCCCAGGCGCTGATCTGCCGCTCCGACCTGCTGCTGCTCGATGAACCGACCAACCACCTCGATCTCGACGCGGTGATCTGGCTGGAAAAGTGGTTGAAAAGCTATCAGGGCACTCTGATTCTGATCTCCCACGATCGTGACTTCCTCGATCCGGTGGTGGATAAAATTATTCATATCGAACAGCAAACCATGTTCGAATACACCGGCAACTACAGCTCCTTTGAACGTCAGCGCGCAACCCGGCTGGCACAGCAACAGGCAATGTACGAAAGCCAGCAGGAGCGTGTGGCGCATCTGCAAAGTTTTATTGATCGCTTCAAGGCCAAAGCCAGCAAAGCGAAGCAGGCGCAAAGCCGCATCAAAATGCTGGAGCGTATGGAGCTTATCGCCCCGGCCCATGTGGATAACCCATTCCACTTTAGTTTCCGTGCGCCAGAAAGCCTGCCTAACCCGCTGCTGAAAATGGAAAAAATCAGCGCCGGCTATGGCGATCGCGTCATTCTCGACTCTATTAAGCTCAATCTGGTGCCGGGATCGCGAATCGGGTTACTGGGCCGCAACGGCGCCGGGAAATCAACGCTTATTAAACTGCTGGCCGGTGAACTGACGCCCTTTAGCGGCGATATCGGTCTGGCGAAAGGCATCAAGCTTGGCTATTTCGCCCAGCATCAACTGGAGTTCTTACGTGCCGACGAGTCGCCGTTACAGCATCTGGCGCGCATGGCCCCGCAGGAGCTGGAGCAAAAGCTTCGTGATTATCTCGGCGGTTTTGGTTTTCAGGGCGACAAAGTCAGCGAAGAGACCCGCCGCTTCTCCGGGGGTGAAAAAGCACGCCTGGTGCTGGCGCTGATCGTCTGGCAGCGTCCGAACCTGCTGCTACTCGATGAACCCACCAACCACCTCGATCTCGACATGCGTCAGGCGTTGACCGAAGCGTTAATCGAATTTGAAGGCGCGCTGGTGGTGGTGTCGCACGACCGTCACCTGCTACGCTCCACCACGGACGATTTATACCTGGTACACGACGGTAAAGTCGAACCGTTCGATGGCGATCTGGAAGATTATCAGCAGTGGCTGAGCGACATCCAGAAACAGGAAAGCCAGCCGACCGATGCACCGAAAGACAACGCCAACAGTGCACAGGCGCGAAAAGACCAGAAACGCCGTGAAGCCGAACTGCGAACCCAAACGCAACCGCTGCGCAAAGAGATCACCCGCCTCGAAAAAGAGATGGAAAAGCTTAATGCTCAGTTAGCCCTGGCGGAAGAGAAGCTCGGAGACAGCGGCCTGTATGACCAAAGCCGTAAAGCAGAGCTTACCGAGTGTCTGCAACAACAGGCAAAGGCAAAAGCTGGTCTTGAAGAGTGCGAAATGGCATGGCTGGCGGCGCACGAGCAGCTTGAGGCAATGCTGCAAACCGATTAATCACGCAGGCAGGCGGAGATGACCCCCGACATCACCAGTGACCTCACCTTTCGCAAGCTGGCCATTTTTATGGCCTTCATGGAGAAAGGCAATATCGCCCGAACCGCCGAGGCGCTGAACCTCAGCGGCGTGAGTGTGCATCGTGCGTTGCATACGCTGGAGGAGAACGTACGCTGCCCGCTGTTTGTTCATAAGGGGCGTAACTTACTGCCCCTTCCCGCAGCCTGGACATTGCTGGAGTACTGCCAGGAGGCCACGCAAATCATGGAACGAGGCCTGGCAGAAGCCCGTAAGATGGCGGGTATCGGCCAGAATCGTTTGCGTGTTGGCACGCTCTATTCCCTCACCCTTGAAACCGTCCCCCAGTTGATTATGGGGATGAAACTGCGCCGCCCGCAGCTGGAGATGGATTTGACGATGGGGTCAAACGAGACCCTGTTGCAGAAACTTGAGGAAGGGTCGCTGGATGCAATATTGATCTCCATTTCTGAGTCGGAACTTGATTCTGCCAACCTCGAAATGCTGCCGCTCTTCCACGATGAAATCTTTCTGGCCGCACCAGCAGCAGCGAAACTGCATACCTCCGCCCCCGCTGATTTACGCGACTATCGCCAGCAAAAATTCGTTTCTCTCGCCGAAGGATTTGCCACGTACGCCGGGTTCCAGGAAGCCTTCCACATCGCCGGATTTGAGCCTGAGATTGTCACCCGGGTGAACGACATCTTTTCTATGCTGAGCCTGGTGCAGGCGGGCGTTGGCTTCACGTTGATGCCGGGGCGGATGAAGAAGGTGTATGAGAACTCGGTGCAGTTACTTAAACTCGCACAGCCCTACCAGATGCAGCAGCAGATCGCCATCGTCTTTGCCCGCAATCGCGAGCATGACCCGAACCTGCTGGCGCTGGCGGCGGAAGGTCGTATGTACGCCAGAAACCGACAGGAAAACGCCTGATTGTCGGCCCGATAAGCGAAGCACCAACGGACGTAGCCCGGGTCAGGCGTTTACGCCGCCACCCGGGAAAGCACCAACGCGGCCTATACCCGGCTGGCGCGCGGCTTAGCCGGGCTACAGTCGCAGAGTCGACTACGTATTGTCACCCGGCCTGCGCTCTGAGCCGTTTCGCCAGATGTACAGCCACATCCATTCCGCTACGTTCCAGCGAGACTGACTCACCTTCCCAGGCGGCCTGACGGGTTAAACAGGTCAGTATGCCGCCAGGCGGCATCTCAATCGCCAGCCGTGCTTCGCGTTCGTTTGCCGCAATCATCGCCTCCTGCCAGCGTACGGTCCGCGCCATGTTCATTGCCAGATCGTCGGCAATCTTATCGGCCTGCCACAGTACACGTCCGGTGCTACCACTGAGGTAAGCACAGTTCGGGCGAGAAAGTGTCACCTTGCGAAATGCCTCGGCCAGTTTTTGCGCGGGCTCAGCCAGTAGCGCACAGTGCGACGGTACGCTGACATCAAGACGACGAACTTTATTCGCGCCTTTGGCGAGCGCTTTCTGCCCCACATCCGCCATCGCCGCATCACTACCGGCAATCACAATCTGGGTCTCGGCATTCAGATTGGCAATATACGCCCCGCTCCCTTCCACCAGTGTTTCCACCTGCGGCAGCGTCAGGCCCATGATCGCCGTCAGACCATAACCGTGAGGCCAGGCCTGTTCCATCAAATCCCCGCGCAAAGCCACAAGCCGCAGGGCATCGGCATAATCCAGCGACCCGGCGATGACCGCGGCCGGATACGCGCCAATCGACAGCCCGCTGACGATATCGGGCGAAACGTGCCGGCGCATGAGTTCATGCGCCCAGGCCACTCCGGCTATCAACAAACAAAGCTGAACGGCGCGCGTATGTTGCAAGGCTTTGGCTGTATCCAGCGTATCGATCTCTGCGCCCAGCACCTCACGCGCCTGCGCCAGTTCCGTTCCCGGAAGCGCACGCAGCATCCCCGGATGCTGCGTTCCCTGACCCGGAAAGGTAAACAGAATTTTCATTTAATTCCCCTCAAACCAGGGATCGCTGACCAACTGTGGCCCGCGATTCGTTTTCAGGAGCACCCTGCCGTCACGCAGCCACTCCGAGAGCGCAAAGCCGCCCTGCGGAACATTGACCTGCGTATCAACCCGGCATAAGGCGCCTGAAATCTGCTGCTGCCAGCGAAGTAATACCTCGCGCGCCAGCGGCTGCGGCGCGCGGATCAGCAGGTCGAGATCGCTGGTCGCATGCAACACCGGAATCCCGGTTGCCAGGCTATAACCGCTACTGCCCGTAATTCCCCAGACCCACGGCCAACGCTGCTGCGCCAACTGAAACGCGACCTGCACGGGCGGCTGAGTGATAAACGGCGAACGGACCAGTGTCTGTGTATCAACGAGCTCTTCCGGAGAGACGACGCGGATAACGTGCTCAGGAGCAACCCAGGCCGCCGCGCGCTGTTCACGTTTGAGGCCGCGTATCCCGACGGGTACGCGGCCATTAGGATTCACATCACGCCGCACCACTACCGGTAAACCGGGATGCCATATCTCTTCAACCCAGGCTTCGGTCACGCCTTCCAGGGCGCGACGGTCAGCCAGCCAGACAAGGTCGTGCGGTCGTAATGTTTTCATGGTTTAGATTCCTGAGGTCAGCGAGATAAACAACGGCAACGACAGAATACACAGTACAGAGCTTAACAGCAGCACGGCTTCTGCATCCGGCGATTGCACGCCAAAGCGGTTGCCGAATACCACGCCGAAGAAACCGGCAGACAGTGCAATCATCAGAATCGCGGTGATCGCCACCGAACCGTGCAGACCAAAAATCAGCACGATGCCCCAGGCGATAAAGGGCTGAATCAGCAGTTTGGCGATGGTTGAGGTGATGACCATGGTGTTGATTTGCAGTTTACGGGCGGAGAGGATCACCCCGGTCAGGAATAGCGCCGCTGCGGTTGCGGACAGGCCCAGCGGTTTAATCGCCGCCAACAGCAGTTCCGGCATTTTGATGCCAATCGCCGAAAGGATCACGCCTAACAGCGGCCCCATCACAATCGGTTTTTTCAGCGAGCGCCACATCAATACTGGCAACATAGCCAGCGTGGAGCCGGAGTGACCACCTTGCCCACGGGCTTTTTCACGTTCCAGAATCAGCAGGCAGAACGGGGTCATCAATACTGAGCCACAAGCAATCGACACCGCGACAGAAAGCGATGTAGAAGACCCTTCACCCAGCACGCTGCCCAGAATAGGCAGCCCCAGCGCCGCATAGTTTGGCAGCGCCACGGTCAGGGTCAGCACGGCGGCATCCTGCGGCGATTTTTTAAAGACGCGGGTCGCCAGGAAGTAGATAACCGCGTAAGTCACCCACATTGCCAGCGTCAGGACCAGGATCAGCGGAGACTGGGCAACGATACCGGTCCACGGTGTTTGCACGGTGGCGCTGAACAACGCAGCGGGGAGTGCGAAATCCATAACGAAAATGTTGAGCAGGGAAACATTCTTGTTATCCACCATTTTGGCCTTGCCCGCCCAGAAACCCAGCAACATGATGATGAAAATCGGTGCGAGGGCATGAACAATCACATAAGTCATAAATCACCTGTAATAAATAAAGAAACGTTTAGCACTGGTGCGATGATTATTATTTTCAGGATGCACGTTCCCGCGTGGGCACAATGATTGTGCCCACGGCGTTAATGCATCTGGCAGGTCTCTTTTTGCTTACCAGCTCGCTTTCATGCGTTCACGCACAAGCGCAGAGCTGCGGCGATTGTCAGCGCCCAGACGGTTTTTCAGGGTGGCATCCTGACGAGCGGCGTTGATAGCCTCTTGGAGCGTGGTTTTCACCCGCGCCAGATCGGTCGACGACGGGGCATCCGGATTGCTGATATCCAGCAGGTTCTCCAGCAGCCCCAGGGTGGCGTAGTTACTGATGTCGTATGCCATCGGCGGAATGGTTGCTGCCAGTTTTTCCAGCGCCTCCACAGTACGCAAGGTGATACGCGCGGCGGACTCTTTGCCCATCGCGTGGATCAGCACGCCTTTATCATTGAAGGCAATCAGTCGATTAGCCTGATAACCGTGCGCCAGAAACGCACCGGACATCGCTTTACCGACGATAAGACCAATCACCGGATGGCCCGCCAGACGCGCATTGGCATAGGCTGCTGCTGCTCCGGCCAGCGCCTGGTGAATGCCAAACCCCTCCTCGCGGCGACCATAGGCCTGGCTTGGGACATCGATCACCGCCACAATCGGGCGTTTCACGGACTTATTCGCATCCTCGGCCACGGTTTCGCTGACCACTTTTGCCAGTGTCCAGCCTTCCAGCAGGCCCACCTCGCCTTTGGCGGCGCGCGGGAAATGGTTATTCGCATCCGGCACAACGGCAATAAAGCGCACCGTTTCACCATTCAGTTCGCCATCAGCTACCTGTACGGACGGGCATAAGCCTGCCAGGCGCTGGGCGTTTGGGGCGAGGGTTTCCAGCCATAATTCGCCACGGCTTATTGAGTTACTCATCATTTCACCTCCCGGGCAAAGAGCGCGTTAATCTGTTCTGAATCGGCTTGTTTGCGGGTGTCGAAATTCGTCAGACGGTCAAGATACCAGTCGTAATTATCGGTACGGTGTTGTGCGGGAACGCCTTTTGCCAGCGCGTCGTTCATAGCCGCTTTCACCGCATTCACGCCATCGCCCACCAGCGCATCCACCAGCCCGCTTTGATAGCGCACTTCACCGCCGGTCATGCTCCAGATAAACGGACGGTCGCGGGAGTCGTACTCTTCAATCCCGGCTTCCTGTTCGATAACCTGCGGGCCGTTCAGACCCAGACGCGCTTCGCGGGTGACAATCAGGTAGCTGCACAGCGCCGCGGCAATGGACATCCCGCCGAAGCAGCCCACGGTCCCGGCGACAATACCGACGACCGGAGTGTAGCGACGCAGGTCAACAATCGCCGCATGAATATCGGCAATCGCCGCCAGACCGAGGTTCGCTTCCTGCAGACGCACGCCGCCGGTTTCGAGGCACAGAACGGCCTGAGTCGGGATACCGTTACGGTTATCTTCCGC
This sequence comes from Phytobacter ursingii, assembly GCA_901456055.1. GTDB lineage: Bacteria > Pseudomonadota > Gammaproteobacteria > Enterobacterales > Enterobacteriaceae > Phytobacter > Phytobacter ursingii. The sequence continues at coordinate 440,074 of CABDWT010000004.1, read as the reverse complement.
CGCCAGTTCCAGTGCCGCTGCCATTTTGGCACCGGACACTTCGCCCATACTGCCGCCCTGGAAGGCGCCTTCAATGGCAATCACCACCGCCGGTTGGCCGTTGATGGTGCCTTTCGCGACCACCATGCCGTCATCAGCCTGTGGAACAATGCCCTGCGCGCCCAGCCACGGGGAAACAATCCCTTCAAACGGGTCGAGCAGTTCACGGTAGCTGCCTTCGTCCAGCAGCGCATGCGCCCGCTGGCGTGCTTTTAATTCGATAAAACTGCGGTCATTACGCATAGCTCACCTCTTCAAAGACCTGCTCGATACGAATGCGCGCAACACCGGGCGTGGCACCGAAATCGTGGATGGTCAGTTTGCCCGCAGGCAGACTGCTGACGGTCTGCAGACGGTTGAATAAGGCTTCCCAGCGGCCACGGCTGTTGTCGACGGAAGTCGTGATATCAATAGTGAGCGTCTGGCTCTGGTCGGCGGTGAATAACACCTCCATATCCCCTGAACCAACAACCCCTGCCAGCGCTTTGCCGTTTAAGGTACGGCTGGCGGGCACGGTTAATGTGATTTTTTCCATAACATCCTCTTAATGCTTGAAATAGGGCGTCCCGATACGGTCAAGAAACAGGGTGGCAGCCAGTAAGTCTGCGGCGCCGCCGGGCGAGGCGTTCAGCGTCAACATCTGGCGATCCAGGATGCCGAGTGCCAGCTGTCCCTCCGGGGTCGCACTCCCCCCTGCGCTTAAGACGGCGCGCGCGCCGCGCTGCATGGTCTCAAGCCCTTCCATCCCGGCGCGGGAGAGCACGCAGGTGTCGGTAAGCGACGTCATGATGGCCATCAGGGCATCAATCCGGGCGTGAGATTCACTGCCACCGTTTCTCCGGCTCAAACGCAACTGCGGCAACGCATGCTGCAAAATATGCGGGAAGCCCTGCTGGGCCTCTTCTCTGGCGCCAGGTACGCGATAACGGTGCGTAGCGCGAAGCCCTTTACTGAAGACTTTGGGCGCGGCATCATCCGGCAGTTTCGCCAGTGTGGCGGCGGTCGCTGCAATAACAGGCGCGTTCGCCTCACCGCCGAGCATCGCTACCGCACTCACCAGTAACCCCAGTGCCCAGATAGCCCCGCGATGGGTGTTCACGCCACCTGTTGCCGCCATCATGGCCTGTTCGCCAACACGTCCGAGTCGCCCGACAGTTTGCCGCAGCGCAATATCTGCCGGACGCAGCCAGCTTTGTAACGCCAGCGCCTGAAATGTCGGGGTCAGGCTATGGGCAGACCGCTCCATTAACGCGAGCGTTAAATCGTGGTGCGCGCCGTTCCCCCGACTGTCCACCAGACCGGGTTTCGGGCTTAATCGTGCTTCGTCAATCAGACACTGCGTGGCGGTTCGCGCCAGCCATTCGGCACCGCCTTCAACCTGAATCTGTGGCAGAAGTTTCATTACCAGCTCCGGAATTTCGCAGGCGGGTTGTAAAGACCACCAGACCATTCCACCAGGTCTGCCACGCTGCTTGCAGCCAGTAACGAACGGGTAGCCTCGGTGCGACGAATACCCATATCTTCCGGGTAAACCACTTTGCCGCTGCGGCGCAGGTCGGCAACGCGTTTGGCGTCCACACCCAGGCCGATATCGGTGATACCTGCCACGGCAGCGACCATCGCACGGCGCTCTTCAAGGCTTTCAGCACGATAGAGATAGGCGATGCCTTCTTCGGTCAGGACATGGGTGACGTCATCGCCATAAATCATGACCGGCGCCAAAGGCATACCCGACGTTTTGGCCACGTCAACCGCATCGAGCGTTTCCACAAAGGTCGGTTTTGCGCCCGCCTGGAAGGTTTCGACCATCTGCACGACGAGTTTTTTACCGCGCTGCATCGGGTCAGGTTCGGTGATCATATTCAGCCAGGCCGGGGTCGCATGACGACGACCGTGCGGGTCATGGCCCATATTTGGCGCACCGCCGAAACCCGCCAGACGCCCACGGGTTACCGTTGAGGAGTTCGCCAGGCCATCAATTTGCAGGGTCGAACCAATGAACATATCTACCGCGTACTGACCTGCAAGCTGGCAGAAGGCACGGTTGGAACGCATCGAGCCGTCAGAGCCGGTAAAGAACACGTCCGGACGGGCGCGGATGTACTCTTCCATCCCCAGTTCGCCGCCGAAGCAGTGCACACTCTCAACCCAGCCGCTTTCAATCGCCGGAATCAGCGTCGGATGCGGGTTCAGCGTCCAGTGTTTACAGATTTTGCCTTTCAGGCCGAGCTGTTCGCCGTAGGTTGGCAGCAGCAGCTCAATCGCCGCGGTGTTAAAACCGATACCGTGGTTTAACGACTGCACCTGATGTTCGGCGTAGATACCTTTGATGGCCATCATTGCCATCAGGATATGTTCCTGTTTGATGAGACGCGGGTCGCGGGTGAAAAGTGGCTCGATAAAAAACGGTTTGTCAGCCACGACCACGTAGTCAATCCATGAACCCGGGATGTCCACGCGCGGTAAATCGCATTCGTCATCCACCAGTTCATTGACCTGAGCGATAACAATCCCGTCGCGGAAGGCAGCGGCTTCCACCAGTGCCGGGGTATCTTCGGTACTTGGGCCGGTGTAGAGGTTGCCTTTACGGTCCGCTTTGTAACCGGCAATCAGCGCCACGTTCGGCGAGAGGTCAACATACAGACGGGAGTAAAGCTCGATGTAGGTATGAATAGCACCAATTTCCAGCAGGCCGTCTTCCAGCAGTTGCGAGATGCGCAGGCTTTGTGTGCCGGAGAAGGAGAAGTCCAGCTTGCGGGCAATATCTTTTTCGAAGATATCCAGATGCTCGCTGCGCCCGACGCTTGGCATGATCATGTGCAGGTCGTGGACTTTTTGCGGATTGACCGACGCCAGCGCGCGGGAAAGAAAATCAGCCTGTTTTTGGTTATTCCCTTCCAGTACCACTTTGTCGCCCGGGGCGATCAATTTTTCCAGCATGGCGACCAGATCGTCGGTCGGCAGCACCTTACCCTGTACGGGTACGGATGCCAGGCGACGCTGTTTTTCCGTGCGCCGCGTGTTCCAGACCCGTTCTGGTGTTTGTCCAGATAACATTATTAACCTCCTGATTCAGCGAATCATTTTGATTTGCTTAACACTGAATAAAGTGTGCGCGCTGGTGAGAAAGGCATCAATTAAGGATCAAAGACGATTGTTAGCCTGAGGGTAATAATCAAAGTGATGATTTGTGATGCAGATCAGAACAGGATCAAAATAAACGCCGTATGGACTAAAAACTGCGCATGCGGGGCCGATAAGCTTTTCTGCGCCGCCATACAGATGCGGTATTTAGGGTCAGGGATAGAAGGAGAAAGACAAGACATGGTACGTTGCTTGTTATTTGCCACCGCATTTGTCACTGCGGGCATAACCAACGCTTTTGCAGAATCGCTCCCCGAGAGCTTATTACATTGTGACAGTCGCTTTTTTAGCGCGCTTTATTCCTCCGCTTCGCAGCTAAAAGACACGGCCCCTCTCATCAAACAAAAACCCTACGCCTGGTTTGCACAGCCCAGGAGCGGTAACGATGTGCTCTGGTTTTCACAACCATTGCGCGTAGGGAAGTTGACACTGGAAGGGTATTTCCGTCGCGACAGCATTTACGGCGCCGACGAACGCTTTTATTTCTGGGGATTCATTCTGAGTGAGTCGCCGCAGGAGGTTATTGCGTCACTGCATGATGTTGAATGGAAAGCGGACGGTGATGGCTATATGGCCAGGGGGATGATCATGCGCGCTGGCGACAGCGAGTGGCAGGAAAATCGATCGGCTGTCAGCGGTATCGCTACGGCAAAAGGCAGCACCGAGCGTGTTGTCATGTTGGAAAATCGTCAGGGCAAAACCCAGTTACTTTGTACCGTGCAGGGAAGTGTGACAGATAAACAGATTCTGCCACTGCGCCCCGATCTGGCAGGAGAAAAATAATGTTCAAGCCTCTTTTAGTCTGCGCCGCATTCTTCACACTCTACGGCTGCGCCAACCCGGTAATGACAAAGTCCACCGCAACTACGCCGCCTAAAGGCATGTTCAAATTGCTGGAGGATGATAAAGGCTCAACCTGGGCCGACCTGCGCAGTGTTTCCCGCTACAAAGGCAATGATCACCTGCGCCGTATTTACATTATTAATAACTACATCCCACCCAGGCCCGTCAGTCAGTGGCAGGTAAGCAGTTCCCGCACGGTAAACGTCATTAATTGTGATACGTTCGAACGTGCCTCGTTTGATAAGGCATTTATGACTCTGCCTTTTGGCGAGGGCGATATCGTGGCAACCTCAGATGAAATCGGGCGCTGGTCGTCGTTTCCGAAGGAATCGCTAATAGGTATTGTTGCGGAATCGGTATGTAGAATTACCCCTGCGAGTCTCAAACCGGAACCCGGACCGGAAAGCCGTAAGCCACTGCTCGAAGCAAAAACAGGCTAACATTGCCGTCAGAAAGCAGGATAATGCCGGGAATTCATAAACACATCACGGAACAGACGGTATAGTAAGCATTAACGAATTAGAAAATATTGTACCGTCATGACTCAAATAACCCCTGCAGAACTCGATATTCCCGGCGACGACAGCACGCTCTTCCGCCCACTACGCGGCGGAAGCAATCCGCATTTCCAGACCATGCTACCGCGACTGATCCGCCGGAAACTGGGCTTCACGCCGACCTGGCAACGCCTGGAACTGCCCGATGGCGATTTTGTGGATCTCGCCTGGAGCGAAGACCCTGCGCAGGCAAAACATAAACCGCGTCTGGTGGTCTTTCACGGGCTGGAAGGTAGCCTGCACAGCCCTTATGCTCACGGACTGATAGAAGCGGCAAAAGCGCGCGGCTGGCTGGGCGTAGTGATGCATTTTCGTGGCTGCAGCGGTGAACCTAACCGCCTTAACCGTATCTACCACTCCGGCGAAACCGAAGACGGCACCTGGTTTTTGCACTGGTTGCAGCGGGAATTTGGCCGGGTCCCCACCGCCGCGGTGGGCTATTCGCTGGGCGGCAATATGCTGGCCTGTCTGCTGGCGAAAGAGGAAAATCGAGTCCCCCTCGATGCCGCAGTGATTGTCTCTGCCCCCTTTGTGCTGGAAGCGTGCAGCGCGCATATCGAAACCGGCTTCTCGCGGGTGTACCAGCACTATCTGCTCAATCTGTTGAAAGCTAATGCGTCGCGTAAGTTAAAAGCTTATCCAGGTTCTTTACCCATTGATTTGCGACAGTTGAAACGTCTGCGTCGCCTGCGTGATTTTGATGATGCAATTACCGCACGTATCCATGGCTTTGCCGATGCGATTGACTATTACCGTCAGTGCAGCGCCATGCCGCTGCTGAATAAAATCAGCAAACCAACGTTGATCATCCATGCGAAAGACGACCCCTTTATGGATCAAAATGTGATCCCCGATATGCAGGCATTACCACCGTCAATAGAATATCAACTCACCGAACATGGCGGTCACGTGGGGTTTGTGGGCGGCACGTTACTGCGCCCGGAAATGTGGCTGGAAAAGCGCATCCCCGACTGGCTGCACACTTATCTGGAAAACTAAATGATTATTCCCTGGCAGGATCTTGCACCTGAGACGCTCGACAACCTGATTGAAAGCTTTGTCTTGCGTGAAGGCACCGATTATGGTGAACATGAGCGCTCACTCGAACAAAAGGTCGCCGATGTGAGACGGCAACTGAAAAACGGCGAAGCCGTGCTGGTGTGGTCAGAACTGCACGAAACCGTCAACATTATGCCGCGCTCGCAGTTTCGCGAGTAACGCACTGGCGGCTGGCTTCGTTTACAACAATGGGTTACTCAGGGAGCTGCTATGTCCGCTAAACATCCGGTTATTGCCGTAACAGGTTCCAGCGGTGCGGGAACCACCACCACCAGCCTCGCGTTTCGCAAAATCTTTGCTCAACTGAATTTGCATGCCGCCGAGGTCGAAGGTGACAGTTTTCACCGCTATACCCGCCCTGAGATGGACATGGCAATCCGTAAAGCCCGGGATTTAGGCCGACATATCAGCTATTTTGGACCGGAAGCGAATGACTTCGGGCTGCTGGAACAGACGTTTATTGAGTACGGACAAACCGGTAAAGGCCAGGCGCGAAAATATCTGCATACCTATGATGAAGCCGTTCCCTGGAATCAGGTCCCTGGCACTTTCACCCCCTGGCAACCCTTGCCAGAGCCAACGGATGTGCTGTTTTATGAAGGGTTACACGGCGGCGTGGTGACGCCACAGCATGATGTCGCCCGCCATGTCGATCTGCTGGTGGGCGTGGTTCCGATCGTTAACCTTGAGTGGATTCAAAAGCTGGTGCGTGATACCAGTGAGCGCGGCCATTCCCGTGAGGCGGTAATGGACTCAGTGGTGCGTTCGATGGAAGATTATATCAACTTCCTTACTCCCCAGTTTTCCCGCACCCATATCAACTTCCAGCGTGTACCGACGGTGGATACCTCCAACCCGTTCGCCGCTAAAGTGATCCCCTCGCTGGATGAAAGCCTGGTGGTTATTCATTTTCGTAATCTGGAAGGGATCGACTATCCCTGGTTGCTGGCAATGCTCCAGGGGTCATTCATTTCGCACATGAACACGCTGGTGGTGCCGGGCGGAAAAATGGGGCTGGCGATGGAGCTTATCATGACGCCGCTGGTACAACGGCTGATGGAAGGGAAGAAGATTCAATAGCCTTCCGGCGGGACGCAACATCGGCTCCCGCCTGGGTAGCCCGGCACGCAGCACCACCGGGGAAAACGCCGGATACGCTCCGCTTATCCGGCCTGCGTTCTCAGGCCTCAATCACCTCATACGAGTGCGTGATTTTCACTGCTTTCTCCAGCATTAATGCCACGGAGCAATATTTCTCGGCAGAAAGATCCACCGCACGCGATACAGCCGCTTCTTTCAGCTCTTTGCCAGTCACGATAAAGTGCAAATTGATATGCGTAAACAGACGCGGAGCCTCTTCGCGGCGCTCCGATGTCAGCTTCACTTCGCAGTCTTTCACATCGTGGCGGCCTTTTTGCAGGATAGAGACAACATCGATAGCGCTGCATCCCCCCGCCGCCATCAGCACCATTTCCATCGGGCTGGGGGCTTTGTCGCCTGAGTTACCATCCATCAGGATCTGGTGCCCGGACGCAGACTCGCCAAGGAACGTTAAACCTTCTACCCATTTCACACGAGCTTGCATTTTTAATTCACTCCGGAGTTACAGTTTTCTTTACAGATTACGCGTACATAAGAAAACGCGCAACGGAAGGCGACCTGCGTCAAGCTGAAGCGAGACACCAGGAGACAGGCGACAAAAGCTATGCTAAAACAATCGGGATGCTACAGTGATACATTGACGTTATGCATGTATGCAGAGGACATCACATATTACAGGCCGCAGGCATGTCTGACGGTCCACTTCCCAGGTATGGGGAAGATAGATTGCAACCCCGGACGCGATATGTGAATCCAGCGTCTGGAGCCAGCTTATAACAGAGGATAACCGCGCATGGTGCTTGGCAAACCGCAAACAGACCCGACTCTCGAATGGTTCTTGTCTCATTGCCACATTCATAAGTACCCGTCGAAGAGCACGCTGATTCACCAGGGTGAAAAAGCGGAAACGTTGTATTACATCGTCAAAGGCTCAGTGGCTGTGCTAATCAAGGATGAAGAAGGTAAAGAGATGATCCTCTCTTACCTTAACCAAGGAGATTTTATCGGTGAACTGGGCCTGTTCGAAGAGGGTCAGGAGCGTAGTGCATGGGTACGCGCCAAAACCGCTTGTGAAGTGGCCGAAATCTCCTACAAAAAATTCCGCCAGTTAATTCAGGTGAACCCGGATATCCTGATGCGTTTGTCTTCCCAGATGGCGCGTCGTCTGCAGGTCACCTCAGAAAAAGTCGGTAACCTCGCCTTCCTTGATGTGACAGGCCGTATCGCACAGACGCTGCTGAATCTGGCAAAACAGCCGGATGCAATGACCCACCCGGACGGTATGCAAATTAAAATTACCCGTCAGGAAATTGGTCAGATCGTCGGTTGCTCCCGCGAAACCGTTGGTCGTATCCTGAAAATGCTGGAAGATCAAAACCTGATCTCCGCGCACGGTAAAACCATCGTCGTGTACGGTACACGTTAATTCTCAAGCGGCGCATCGCCCTTAACGATGCGCCGTTTTTGTCTCTCTTCCCCATGTGGCGCAGGCTGATTTATCACCCCGAAATCAACTATGCACTGCGACAAACGCTGGTGTTATGTCTTCCTGTGGCTGTCGGACTCATTCTGGGCCATTTACAGCAGGGGCTGCTCTTCTCACTCGTTCCCGCCTGTTGCAATATTGCGGGTCTGGATACACCTCACAAACGCTTTTTTAAACGTCTGATCATCGGCGGTTCGCTTTTTGCGGGCAGCAGCCTTGCGGTACAACTGCTTCTGGCGCAAGCGCTCCCCCTGCCGATCATTTTGACGGGCCTGACCCTTATCCTGGGCGTAACGGCAGAAATCAGCGCGCTTCACGGACGCCTGCTGCCCGCCTCGCTTATCGCCGCTATCTTCACGTTAAGCCTCGCCGGGAATATGCCTGTCTGGGAACCATTGCTGATTTATGGGTTCGGTACCCTGTGGTACGGCGCGTTTAACGCCTTCTGGTTCTGGCTATGGCGGGAGCAACCGCTACGTGAATCATTGAGTCTGCTGTATCGCCAGTTGGCGGACTATTGCGAAGCGAAATACAGCCTGCTGACGCAACATGTCGATCCAGAAAAAGCCCTGCCCCCGCTGCTGACACGTCAGCAAAAGGCGGTGGATATGATCAGCCAGTGTTACCAACAGTTGCATATGCTGGCGGCGAATAATAACAACGACTACAAGCGGTTACGCCGCGTTTTCCAGGTCGCTCTGGACTTACAGGAACATATTGCCGTTAGTCTGCATCAACCGCAGGAAGTTCAGGAACTGGTAGAACGCAGCCATGCCGAAGAGGTTATCCGCTGGAATGCGCAAACCGTTGCCGCGCGGTTACGGGTTATCGCCGATGATATTCTTTATCATCGCTACCCCAAACGCTTCAATATGGATAAACAGATTGGCGCGCTGGAGAAAATTGCCCGCCAGCACCCGGATAACCCGGTTGGGCAGTTTTGCGCCTGGCATTTCAGCCAGATAGCCCGTGTTCTGCGTACCCAGCGCCCGCTCTATATACGCGATCTGATGGCTGAGAAGCAGCGTCGCTTGCCCCTGCTCCCGGCCCTCAAAAGTTATCTGTCGTTGAAATCCTCCGCCTTGCGTAATGCGGCACGCATTAGCGTCATGCTCAGTATTGCCAGCCTGATGGGCAGTGCGCTGCATCTTCCTAAACCCTACTGGATAATGATGACGGTAATGTTTGTTACGCAAAACGGGTATGGTGCGACACGGGTACGCATTCTGCACCGGGCGGCAGGCACCCTGGCCGGGTTGATCATTGCCGGCGCGACACTGCACTACCACGTACCGGAAGGTTTCACGTTGACCGCGATGCTGATCGTGACGCTGGTAAGCTATCTGATTATCCGCAAAAGCTACGGCTGGGCGATGGTAGGCTTTACCCTCACCGCGGTATATACGCTCCAGTTGCTCACACTGAATGGCGACCAGTTTATCGTTGCCCGTCTTATCGATACGCTGATTGGCTGCCTGATTGCCTTTGGCGGTATGGTCTGGCTGTGGCCTCAATGGCAAAGCGGCCTGCTGCGAAAAAATGCTCATGACGCGCTGGAAACCTACCAGGACGCCATTCGTCTGATCCTGAGCGATGATCCTCAGCCGACTCCGCTGGCCTGGCAGCGCATGCGGGTAAACCAGGCGCACAATGCGCTCTTTAACTCGCTTAATCAGGCCATGCAGGAGCCTGGCTTTGATACGCGCTACCTGGCGGACATGAAACTGTGGGTCACGCACAGTCAGTTTATTGTCGAACATATTAATGCGATGACGACGCTGGCGCGGGAACACACTATGCTCACGCCGGATCTGGCACAGCGTTACCTGCAGTCATGCGAAATTGCCCTGCAACGTTGTCAGCAACGGCTGGAGTATGATGGTCCGGGAAGTTCAGGGGATGTGAATATTCTGGAGGCGCCGGAGAGCATGACGCATGGCCCTATGAGCACGCTGGAACAACATCTGCAGCGGATCCTGGGGCATCTGAACACCATGCACACCATTTCGTCGGTGGCATGGCGTCAGCGTCCACATCACGGCATTTGGTTAACTCGCCGCTTGCGACCTTAAACGTTAATCACATTGGCGACTGCTTTCGCGAAGCGCTGCATCCCTTCTTCGATATCGCTCTCTTCAATGATAAGCGACGGCGCAAAACGCATCACATCAGGACCGGCGTTAAGTACCATCAGCCCTTCATTCGCCGCAGCGTAGAGGAAATCGCGCGCGCGGCCTTTGTACTGCGGTTTCAGCTCCGCACCGACCAGCAGACCCATGCCGCGAATTTCGCTGAACAGGTCGTACTGCGCGTTGATGTCTTGCAGATGTTTGACGAACAGTTCGCGTTTCGTATTTACGCCATTTAAGACTTCTGGTGTATTGATAATATCGAATGCCGCACTGGCAACAGCACAGGCCAGCGGGTTACCGCCATAGGTTGAGCCGTGGGAACCCGGGTGGAACGCGCTGGCGATCTCATGGGTCGTGAGCATAGCGCTTACCGGGAAACCACCGCCAAGCGCTTTGGCGCTGGTCAGGATATCCGGGGTCACACCATAATGCATGTAGGCGAACAAATCGCCGCTGCGTCCCATCCCGCACTGCACTTCATCAAACACCAGCAGCGCTTTGTGTTCATCGCAAAGATCACGCAATCCCTGTAAAAACTCCGGCGTTGCCGCCGTCACTCCGCCTTCGCCCTGAATCGGTTCAACCACGACCGCGCAGGTATGATCGTCCATGACCGCTTTCACCGCATGCAGGTCGTTATAGGGCACGTGAATGATATCCGCGGGTTTCGGCCCGAAGCCGTCCGAATATTTCGGTTGACCGCCGACGGTCACGGTGAACAGCGACCGACCATGAAACGCGTTGTGGAAAGCGATGATTTTGGTTTTATGCGGACTATGGCGTGTAGATGCATAATAACGCGCCAGTTTAAATGCCGTTTCGTTGGCTTCGGTGCCGGAGTTCATAAACACAACACGTTCGGCGAAGGTGGCGTCGATCAGCTTACGCGCCAGGCGGAGTGCAGGTTCATTCGTGAACACGTTACTGATATGCCACAGCGTTTCGCCCTGCGTTTTTAACGCTTCCACCAGCGCCGGATGGCAATGCCCCAGTGCGGTAACAGCGATACCCCCCGCAAAATCGACGTACTCTTTCCCCTGCTGATCCCAAACGCGGCTACCTTTTCCTTTCACCGGAATAAATTCTGCCGGTGCGAAAATGGGTAAAATGACTTCGTCAAATGTTGCGCGCGTGATTGCACCCTGCTGAGTTGCCATGTAACCCCACCCTTTTTATACAAGAAGTAGAAGTGAAAATATAATCACGAAATATGCATAAAAAATCACTCAATGGCAACTAAAAATCGGCGCGATGCAAAAAGTTATTCAACAACTCATGGCCTTGCTCGCTAAGAATACTTTCCGGGTGAAACTGCACCCCTTCCAGATCCCATTGACGATGGCGAATTCCCATAATCTCTTGCGTCTCGCTCCAGGCGGTCACCTCAAAGCAGTCCGGCAACGAAGGCGGATCGATCAACAGAGAATGGTAGCGAGTAACCGTTAACGGATTATTCAGGCCGCGAAAAACACCCTGCCCGGTATGGGTTACCGGGGAGGTTTTGCCGTGCATAACCTGCTTCGCCCGGATAATGCGGGCGCCAAAAACCTGAGCAATGGCCTGGTGACCAAGGCAGACGCCGAGAATCGGCAACGTGCCGGCATAGTGGCGAATAATGTCCAGCGAGATCCCCGATTCATCCGGCGTACAGGGGCCCGGTGATATCACGATTTTTCGGGGGGCAATAGCCGCAATATCCGCCAGGGTTATCTCATCATTACGCCTGACCTCGACCTGCGCGCCCAGTTCGCAAAAGTACTGATACAGGTTCCAGGTAAAAGAGTCGTAATTATCAATAAGCAGGATCATGGCGGCCTCATCATGTTAAGCCGCCCTATTCTACTCAGTTTCGACGGCTTCGCTTACCACTTTGCCGAAGATCTCGCACAGCGGTTTTAGCTCGCCCATCGCCCCGGCCTGATTCGCTTTACTCCAGCTTTCCGGGTCAATCCCGCGCCAGTCCAGCCGGTACCCGGCATGCAGCGCAAGCTGTTCGAAGAAAATTCGCTGGGCAATGCCATTGCCAATACGAAAGGGATGCAAGACGTTAATTTCACAATAGTAATGGGCCAGTCGTTCAATAAATTCTTCCTTCCCGAGCCCTTGTAGCCACTCTTCGTCTTCAAGCGACTGCATTAACGCATTGCCTTCTTTTTCGATGTATTCGAAATGGCAGAAACGAGTATCCCCCTGATAAATGTCCACTTCGCGCACCTGCCCGGCCCAGTCGAAAACATCCTGGTAAATATGGCGGTGAATGGCGCAAAGATGCGGCAGCCCGCGGGCCAGCGGCCCCAGCTCCAGCGTGGCGGCACGTAACGCCGTGAGTTCCCATGCCGCCTGTTCCAGGCGTTTCGCCTCACGAATACCCAGCACGTTACGCATTACATTGAGGCCAGCGTAGAGGTAAGGATCGCGACCGTCGCCGAATTTATCGCTCATAATGCCTCCTTAACGCTGCAATCCGCGTCATCGCCTCATCGGGTGTGAGCGTTACCAGCGGGCTTTCAACACCTTCAAGACGCCTGCTGGCCTGAAAATTGACATTACGGTCTTGTTCCCAGAGACGGGATTTTTGTCGGTCGGTGAGTTTTTTGGTCATAACGCCTCCCTGATGTCTCGCTCATGTGCCACAAGTATAAGCAGCAATTTCGCGTCACGCAGGGAGGAGCGCGCGCACAGGCCGGACGGCCCGTGCGCGAAAAAGGTTATGGCAGGACTTTGGCAGAGAGGATAACTACCGGTTTTGACGGCACATTCTGATAAGGGCCGACGTCGTGGGTTGGAACCTGAGAAATCTTGTCGGCAACATCCATCCCTTTGACAACTTTACCAAATACCGCGTAACCAAAATCACGTTGGCCGTGGTCCAGGAAGGCGTTATCGGCGACGTTGATGAAGAATTGACTGGTGGCACTGTCTTTATCTGCCGTACGGGCCATGGAGATGGTACCGCGCGTATTGCGTAAACCGTTGTCCGCTTCGTTTTTAATGGGCGGGTTAGGCTGTTTTTGCTGCATTTGTTCTGTAAAACCACCACCCTGAACCATAAAACCCGGGATCACGCGGTGAAACGTGGTGTTGTTATAAAAACCGTTATTGACATAATCCACAAAGTTTTTCACCGACACGGGGGCTTTCTGACTGTTCAGCTCCAGTTCGATGTTGCCAGCTGACGTGGTGAGCAGAACATGAGGATCGCCTTTTGCCGCCAGTGCGGAAGAGGAGATTGCAGAAAGGGCACACACAGCCGCCATTGCCGCCAGAGTCGATTTAACCATGAGGTTTCCTTAACGAAATACAGGTAAGAAAGCGAGTGGCTTGATTCTAAAGAGCACTCCGCCACCAGGCCAGCCTTTTACTTAATTTTACGCAATTGAAACATATGTTACGCAGCCTGACCACGCATTGTGTGGTCATTCTGCTATCCCCTTCACTCACTCTTGCGATAAAACGCCACTTCTTCACCCCCGCTGTCCGTTTGAATCCAGCTTTGCGCCGGTTGCGTGGTGGCAATCACTCGCCCCTGGCGAATGGACCATCGCACCGGGGACTGGCATCGCACCGCGTCAAAACCGCTCTCAACCGGCAAAATGATCATATTCGCCGGATTGCCTGTCACAATACCGTAGTCCTTAAGACCAAAGGTTCTGGCGCTATTGTCGGTAATAAGTCGCAGGCCATCGTCAATTTGTTGATACCCCATCAGCTGGCAAACATGCAGGCCCATATGCAGCACCTGCAACATATTGCCCGTGCCAAGCGGATACCAGGGATCAAAGACATCATCATGGCCGAAACAAACGTTAATCCCGGCGGCCAGCATCTCTTTCACGCGAGTAATTCCGCGCCGCTTCGGATAATCATCAAAACGTCCCTGCAGATGGATATTCACCAGCGGATTAGCAACAAAGTTGATGCCGGAAAGTTTCAGTAAGCGGAAAAGGCGGGACGTATAGGCGCCGTTATAGGAGTGCATCGCCGTGGTATGGCTGGCGGTAACGCGCGCACCCATCTCCATTTTCAACGCCAGCGCGGCAACCGTTTCGACAAACCTTGACTGTTCGTCGTCGATCTCGTCACAGTGAATGTCCAGCGGCCGGTCATATTTCTTTGCCAGCTCAAAGGCGATATGCAGCGATTCCACCCCGTACTCGCGGGTAAATTCAAAATGGGGAATCGCCCCTACCACATCCGCGCCTAGCTGTAAGGCCTCTTCCAGCAAGGCAGCACCGTTGGGATAAGACATAATCCCCTCTTGCGGGAAGGCAACAATTTGCAGGTCTATCCAGGGGGCAACTTCCTGCTTCACTTCCAGCATGGCTTTTAATGCCGTCAGCGTCGGGTCGGAGACATCAACATGAGTTCGTACATGCTGGATACCATTTGCCATTTGCCATTTTAGCGTCTGCCAGGCACGCGTTTTCACATCATCATGGCTGAGTAACGCTTTACGTTCCGCCCAACGCTCAATGCCCTCAAACAGTGTGCCCGACTGATTCCAGTTGGGCTCGCCTGCGGTCTGAGTGGTATCAAGGTGAATATGTGGTTCGATAAAGGGGGGCAGCGCCAGCCCGCCCCTGGCATTTAAGACTTCGTAACTTTCATGCTGCGGAGCGCTCATCGGGGTGATATCACCGAAGTGGCCCTTCTCAATCGCGATTTGCCATAGCCCTTTTCGCCCAGGTAAATGAACGTTCTGAACCAGCCAAAGTGGTGTTGCCGTCATGCTTCTACCCCCTGGTTATCACTGAAACGTTGTTTCAGGCAATTGCCTTAAATTGACGTCTTTTTTTGTACACAATTTCCGCAATTCTGAAAAGCCTGACAGATCCGCGACTTATAAAAATCCATCAAAATCAATTATCTACTCATTAAGTGGTAGGCGAAGATGTATTTGACCTGCATCAATAAGTGCCAGGGCTGAATCGTTAAGGTAGGCAGTAATAGAAAAGAAATCGAGGCAAAAATGAGCAAAGTCAAACTCGCTATAATCGGTAACGGCATGGTCGGCCACCGTTTTATTGAGGATCTCCTTGATAAAGCAGATGCCAGCCAGTTCGATATTACCGTTTTTTGTGAAGAACCCCGTAAAGCCTACGATCGCGTTCACCTGTCTTCCTACTTCTCGCATCATACTGCGGAAGAACTGTCGCTGGTACGTGAAGGTTACTACGAAAAGCATGCCGTTAACGTTCTCGTTGGCGAACGCGCAATAACCATCAACCGTCAGGAGAAAGTGATCCACTCCAGCGCTGGTCGTACTGTCTATTATGACAAACTGATCATGGCGACAGGCTCTTATCCGTGGATCCCGCCCATTAAAGGCTCCGAAACCCAGGATTGCTTTGTTTACCGCACTATTGAAGACCTTAATGCCATCGAATCCTGCGCCCGCCGCAGCAAACGGGGTGCTGTGGTCGGCGGGGGCCTGCTCGGTCTGGAAGCCGCCGGCGCCCTGAAAAACCTCGGCGTTGAAACGCACGTTATTGAATTTGCCCCCATGCTGATGGCTGAACAGCTCGATCAGATGGGCGGTGAACAGCTTAAACGCAAAATCGAAAGCATGGGCGTGCGTGTACACACCAGCAAAAACACCAAAGAGATCGTCCAGGAGGGCCTCAGCGCGCGTAAAACCATGCGCTTTGCCGATGGTACCGATCTTGAAGTCGACTTTATCGTCTTCTCAACCGGTATTCGCCCACGCGACAAACTGGCGACGCAATGTGGGCTGGAGGTAGGCCAGCGCGGCGGGATCGTGATTAACGACGCCTGCCAGACCTCTGACCCGGATATCTATGCGATTGGTGAATGCGCCAACTGGAATAGCCACGTCTACGGTCTGGTCGCACCGGGCTACAAAATGGCGCAGGTCGCCGTGGACCATATCCTCGGCAATGCTAACGCCTTTGCCGGCGCGGATATGAGCGCCAAGCTAAAACTGCTGGGCGTAGACGTTGGCGGTATCGGCGATGCGCATGGCCGTACACCAGGCGCACGCAGCTACGTTTACCTCGACGAAAGCAAAGAAGTCTACAAACGCCTTATCGTCAGTCCTGACAACAAAACCCTGCTCGGCGCGGTACTGGTGGGCGACACCAGCGATTTCGGCAACCTGCTGCAACTGGTCCTGAACGCGATTGAATTGCCGGAAAACCCGGATGCCTTGATCCTGCCGGCGCATGCCAGCAGCGGCAAACCGTCTATCGGCGTGGATAAATTCCCGGACAGCGCGCAAATCTGCTCCTGCTTCGATGTCACCAAAGGCATGCTCATCTCTGCCATCAACAAGGGTTGTCACACCGTTGCCGCGCTGAAAGCGGAAACCAAAGCCGGTACCGGCTGCGGCGGCTGTATTCCGCTGGTCACTCAGGTACTGAACGCCGAACTGGCGAAACAGGGTATCGAAGTGAACAACAACCTGTGCGAGCACTTCGCTTACTCTCGCCAGGAGCTGTACCACCTGATCCGCGTGGAAGGCATCAAATCCTTCGACGAGCTGCTGCAGAAACACGGCCAGGGTTACGGCTGCGAAGTGTGTAAACCGACCGTCGGCTCTCTGCTGGCCTCCTGCTGGAATGAATATGTGCTCAAGCCGCAGCACACGCCACTGCAGGATACCAACGACAACTTCCTGGCGAACATTCAGAAAGATGGCACCTACTCCGTTATCCCGCGCTCAGCAGGTGGCGAAATCACCCCGGAAGGGCTGATGGAAGTGGGCCGTATCGCCCGCGAATTTAATCTCTATACCAAAATCACCGGCTCCCAGCGTATTGGCCTGTTTGGCGCGCAGAAAGACGACTTACCGGAAATCTGGCGTCAACTGATTGACGCGGGTTTCGAAACCGGTCACGCGTATGCCAAAGCGTTGCGGATGGCAAAAACCTGCGTCGGTTCCACCTGGTGCCGCTACGGCGTGGGCGACAGCGTGGGCTTCGGCGTTGAGCTGGAAAACCGCTACAAAGGCATCCGTACTCCGCACAAAATGAAGTTTGGGGTTTCCGGCTGTACCCGTGAATGTGCCGAAGCGCAGGGTAAAGACGTGGGCATTATCGCCACCGAAAAAGGCTGGAACTTGTATGTTTGCGGTAACGGCGGAATGAAACCGCGTCATGCGGATTTGCTGGCGGCGGATCTCGACCGTGAAACCCTGCTCCAGTACCTCGACCGTTTCATGATGTTCTATATCCGTACGGCCGACAAACTGACCCGCACGGCCTCCTGGCTGGATAATCTGGAAGGCGGCATCGATTACCTCAAGAGCGTCATCATCGATAACAAACTGGGCCTGAACGACCAGCTTGAAGCCGAAATGGCGCGTCTGCGCGACGCCGTTATTTGCGAATGGACCGAGACCGTCAACAACCCGCAGGCGCAGGTACGCTTCAGACACTTTATCAATAGCGACAAGCGCGACCCGAACGTTCAGGTTGTGCCAGAACGCGAGCAACACCGTCCGGCAACGCCATATGAACGCATCCCGGTCAAAATGGTGGAGGAAACCGTATGAGCCACTGGAACACTATCTGCAAAATCGATGACATCGTCCCGGCAACCGGGGTATGCGCACTGCTGAATGGCAAACAGGTGGCCATTTTCCGCCCGCGTCACGATGAACAGGTTTTCGCGATCAGCAATATCGACCCGTTCTTTGAAGCAAGCGTTCTGTCACGCGGCCTGATTGCCGAGCACAATGGAGAGCTGTGGGTCGCCAGCCCGTTGAAAAAACAGCGCTTCCGCCTGCGTGACGGACTATGTATGGAAGACGAAAGCCGTTCTGTGGCCCACTTCGACGCGCGTGTTAAAGATGGCGTCGTGCAACTTAAAGCGTAATTTTCCAGTGGGGGTGCAATGCCCCCATTCATGGGATTCACCCATACCGTAGTTGCTTATTGAACTCGTAATTTTTATTTGTTTTTAATTTTAACTTTTCATTATTTACACAACATCATTTGTGCTGCGTCGCGGCGGCAACTGAACAATTCCCCAGGAGCATAGTGAACTATGTGACTGGGGGGGTGAAGGCAGCCAACAAAGAGGCAGCGCAAAGGATGACGTGTTAAAGGGTAATCAACACTATGTTTACAGACACGATTAATAAGTGTGCGGCTAACGCTGCGCGCATTTCACGCCTCTCGACCAATAATCCTGTAGGGTTCTGGATTAGCTCTGCCATGGCAGGCGCTTATGTCGGCTTAGGGATTATTTTGATTTTCACCCTCGGTAACTTACTTGACCCATCCGTGCGTCCGCTGGTGATGGGCGCAACGTTCGGTATCGCATTAACCCTGGTCATTATTGCCGGCTCTGAACTCTTTACCGGCCATACCATGTTCCTGACTCTCGGTGTGAAAGCCGGCACCATCACCCAGGGCCAGATGTGGACGATTCTGCCGCAAACCTGGCTGGGTAATCTGTTAGGGTCGGTATTGGTTGCGCTGCTGTATAACTGGGGTGGTGGTAGTTTACTGCCGCTGGATACCAGCCTCGTGCATACCGTTGCGCTGGCCAAAACCCACGCACCGGCTGGGGTACTGTTCTTTAAAGGCGCTTTATGTAACTGGTTGGTTTGTCTGGCAATCTGGATGGCAATTCGTACCGAAGGCGCCGCGAAATTCCTCGCCATCTGGTGGTGTCTGTTGGCTTTTATCGCCTCTGGCTACGAGCACTCTGTCGCCAATATGACGCTGTTTGCCCTCTCATGGTTTGGTCACCACAGCGACGCGTATACCCTCTCCGGGATTGGCCATAACCTGTTGTGGGTAACCCTGGGCAATACTTTCTCCGGTGCCGTGTTTATGGGTCTGGGTTACTGGTATGCTACGCCGAAAGCGGAGCGCCCGTCTGCAACCCAGACAGCGAAGAGCCAACCAATTACAACTAATTAATACAGACACGCACACTTCGGGTTACAGACAACGCACCTGCGGCCCGAAGAATGGCGTGTATTTGAGGTGATGTCGTGGACCATTTACCCATTTTTTGTCAATTACGCGATCGCGCTTGCCTGCTGGTAGGCGGTGGGGATGTTGCCGAACGTAAAGCCCGACTTTTAATGGATGCTGGTGCGCGGCTGACCGTTAACTCACTCGCCTTCGTTCCCCAGTTCCAGGTGTGGGCGAACGAAGGGATGCTAACGCTGGTGGAAGGCAGTTTCGACGAAAGCCTGCTCGACTCGTGCTGGCTGGTGATAGCAGCGACAGATAACGAAGCGGTTAATGAGCAGGTTAGCGTGGCGGCGGAGTCCCGGCGTATCTTCTGTAACGTGGTGGACGCACCGAAACAGGCGAGCTTTATCATGCCGTCCATTATTGACCGTTCGCCCCTGATGGTCGCCGTCTCTTCCGGCGGTACCTCCCCGGTACTGGCGCGTCTGCTGCGCGAGAAACTGGAATCGCTTCTTCCGCAGCATCTCGGACATGTCGCCAGCTACGCAGGCAAACTGCGTCGTCGGGTAAAAGACCACTTTGCCAGCGTCGCCGAGCGCCGCCGGTTCTGGGAAAAGCTGTTTGTGAATGACCGTCTTGCTCAGTCACTGGCCAATCAGGACGCGCCGGCAGTGGAAGCGATCACGGAACAAATGCTTGCCGAGCCGCTGGACAATCGTGGCGAAGTGGTGCTGGTCGGGGCAGGTCCGGGCGATGCCGGTTTGTTGACGCTCAAAGGGCTGCAACAGATCCAGCAGGCCGATGTGGTGGTCTATGACCGCCTGGTCTCGGATGAGATCATGAACCTGGTACGCCGCGATGCCGACCGCGTGTTTGTTGGCAAGCGTGCTGGGTATCACTGTGTCCCGCAGGAAGAGATTAACCAGATCCTGCTGCAGGAAGCGCAACGGGGTAAACGGGTGGTGCGCCTGAAAGGGGGCGATCCGTTTATCTTCGGACGCGGCGGCGAAGAGCTGGAAACCCTGTGCCACGCGGGAATTCCCTTTTCGGTGGTACCCGGCATTACCGCAGCCTCAGGGTGTTCTGCTTACGCCGGTATTCCATTAACCCACCGGGATTATGCCCAGAGCGTACGTCTGATAACGGGTCACTTAAAAACCGGCGGCGAGCTGGACTGGGCAAACCTGGCGGCAGAAAAACAGACGCTGGTCTTCTATATGGGGCTGAACCAGGCGGCGACCATTCAGGAAAAATTGATTGAGCACAACATGCAGGCAGATATGCCTGTCGCGCTGGTAGAAAACGGCACCTCTGTGAAACAGCGTGTCGTTAGCGGCATCCTGGCTGAGCTGGGGGAACTGGCCCGGCAGGTCGAAAGCCCGGCGCTCATCATCGTAGGCCGCGTCGTCGGCCTGCGCGACAAACTTAAGTGGTTTTAACTGTTCATTCATTAGGTTAGTCATTCCACAGGCACCCGTCCGGATAAGGCGTATGCGCCGCATCCGGACGGGTGCGCTGACGCTTACCCGTGCTGCACCGTTTCCTAAACCTCGGATCACCACAATAATTTTCATAATTAATTCAATTAGTTAATTATCACATAGCCATAGCATTATCAGCCAGTGGCAATTTTGTGATCTCTCTCCACAATACAATTCATCATGTGTTGTTATATTGATTATGTGTCGTCATATGTTGAAATCTACCGTTGGCTGTCGGTAGATGTCAGGCGGCACCCTTTTGACCCTACATACAACATTCTAAGAAAGGTATTGATATGGAAAGCCAGGAACTTCAACGCAAGCTCGGCTTCTGGGCCGTGCTCGCTATCGCCGTCGGGACAACCGTCGGTTCCGGTATTTTCGTTTCAGTGGGAGAAGTAGCGAAAGCGGCAGGATCGCCGTGGTTAACCGTGCTCGCTTTCGTCATTGGCGGCCTGATCGTTATTCCGCAGATGTGCGTCTACGCCGAGCTCTCTACCGCCTACCCTGAGAACGGCGCGGATTATATTTATCTGAAAAATGCGGGCAGCCGTCCGCTGGCCTTTCTCTCCGGCTGGGCAAGCTTCTGGGCCAACGATGCTCCTTCGTTGTCGATTATGGCGCTGGCGGTGGTCAGTAATCTCGGCTTCCTGATGCCGCTCGATCCCCTCACCGGCAAGCTTGTGGCAACGGCGTTAATCGTCATGTTTATGCTGCTGCATCTGCGCTCTGTCGAGGGGGGAGCGGCCTTCCAGACATTGATCACCATCGCCAAAATTATCCCCTTCACTATCGTTATTGGCATTGGCATTTTCTGGTTCAAAACCGACAACTTCGCTGCGCCAGCGGCGACCGCCACCGTTACGGCGGCATCCGGCATTATGGCACTGCTGGCGGGCGTATCAGCCACCAGTTGGTCTTATACCGGTATGGCCTCCATCTGCTATATGACCGGCGAAATCAAAAACCCCGGCAAGACCATGCCGCGCGCATTGATTGGCTCCTGCCTGCTGGTTCTGGTGCTCTACTCTCTGCTGGCACTGGTAATTTCCGGTCTGATGCCATTTGAAAAACTGGCGGCCTCGGAAACGCCCATCTCTGACGCACTGACCTATATTCCGGCACTGGGCAGTATGGCGGGCATTTTTGTGGCGATCACCGCGATGATCGTTATTCTGGGCTCGCTTTCCAGTTGCGTCATGTACCAGCCGCGCCTGGAGTATGCGATGGCGAAGGACAAGCTCTTCTTCAAATGCTTCGCTCACGTTCACCCAAAATACAACACCCCGGATGTGTCGATCGTATTGCAGGGGGCGCTCGGGATCTTCTTCATCTTCGTTTCCGACCTGACCAGCCTGCTCGGCTACTTCACGCTGGTGATGTGCTTTAAAAACACCCTCACCTTCGGCTCGATTATCTGGTGTCGCAAACGCGACGACTATAAACCGCTCTGGCGCACGCCTCTGTTTGGCCTGATGACGTTCCTCGCCATCGGCTCAAGCCTGATCCTCGTCGCCTCTACCTTTGTCTGGGCGCCCGTTCCTGGTCTGGTCTGCGCCCTGATCGTTATCGCCACCGGCCTGCCTGCTTATGCCTTCTGGGAAAAGCGCAATCGTCGACTGGCCGCACTTTCGTAAACCCGTCTGGAGAAACGTTACATGTTGGATATTGATAAAAGCACCGTGGATTTCCTGGTTACCGAAAATATGGTGTCGGAGGTGGAGAAAGTTCTTCAACAGGATGTTCCCCGCGTTCATGCCATTGTTGATGAGATGCTGCGTCGCGGTATTGACCGGATCTATTTCGTCGCCTGCGGATCGCCGCTTAACGCTGCGCAAACGGCGAAGCATCTTGCGGATCGTTATTCAGATTTACAGGTTTACGCCATTTCCGGCTGGGAGTTTTGCGATAACACCCCGCACCGCCTGGACAACCGTTGCGCGGTGATAGGGGTATCGGATTACGGCAAAACCGAAGAGGTGATTAAAGCGCTGGAATTAGGCCGTGCCTGCGGCGCACTCACTGCCGCCTTCACGAAAAAACCGGACAGCCCGATCACCGTTCCGGTGGAGTATGTCGTGGACTACCAGGCCGACTGTATCTGGGAAATCCATCTGCTGCTCTGCTACAGCGTGGTACTGGAAATGGTAACCCGCCTCGCGCCGCATGCGGAAATCGGCAAAATCAAAACCGATCTGCAAAAACTACCACAGGCGCTGGGACACCTGGTGCGTAACTGGGAAGAGAAAGGTCGCCAACTTGGCGAGCAGGCAAGCTCATGGCCGATGATCTACACCGTTTCCGCCGGTCCGCTGCGTCCGCTGGGCTATAAGGAAGGGATTGTCACCCTGATGGAGTTTACCTGGACGCACGGCTCGGTTATTGAGAGCGGGGAATTCCGCCACGGCCCGCTTGAGGTGGTGGAGCCTGGCGTCCCCTTCCTGTTCCTGCTGGGTAATGACGAAAGCCGCCACACGACCGAGCGCGCCATCCGCTTCGTGAAAGCGCGTACGGATAACGTCATCGTCATCGATTACGCCGACATTGCCCAGGGTCTGCACCCGTGGCTGGCGCCGTTTTTGATGTTCGTGCCGATGGAGTGGCTCTGCTATTACCTGTCGATTTACAAAGATCACAATCCGGATGAACGTCGCTATTACGGCGGCCTTGTGGAGTATTGATTTCGCTATCCGGCCCGTCCGGGCCGGTTTTCCTTAAAAGGAGCACAGCAATGAAAACAGGCATGTTTACCTGCGGACATCAGCGTTTACCCGTTGAAGAGGCATTTCGTGATGCCCATGAACTGGGCTATGACGGTATTGAACTGTGGGGTGGACGTCCCCACGCTTTCGCCCCCGATTTAAAAGCGGGTGGGGTTAAGCAAATTAAAGCACTCGCCCGGACATACCAGTTGCCCATTATCGGCTACACGCCAGAAACCAACGGCTACCCATGGAATATGATGCTGGGCGATGAGCGGATGCGCCGCGAAAGCCTGGAGATGATTAAACTGGCCATGGATATGGCCAAAGAGATGAACGCCGGATTCACGCTCATTTCCGCCGCCCACGCAGGATATCTGACCCCGCCGGAGGTTATCTGGCAGCGCCTGGCCGATAATCTGCATGAGCTGTGCGAGTATGCGCAGGAGATTGAGATGGATCTGGTGCTGGAACCGCTTACGCCCTATGAATCCAACGTGGTCTGCAATGCCAATGATGTGCTGCGCGCCTTCTCTCTTGTCCCGTCGTCGCGCCTGTACAGCATGATTGATATCTGCGCCCCCTGGGTGCAGGGCGAGCCGGTGATGAGCTACTTCAACAAACTGGGCGATAAACTTCGCCATCTTCATATTGTCGACAGCGACGGCGCGAGCGACAGCCACTTCATCCCCGGTGAAGGCAAAATGCCGCTGCGGGAACTGATGCGCGATGTTATCGCCAGCGGCTACAGCGGTTATTGCACAATTGAGCTGGTAACAATGTACATGAACGAGCCGCGGCTGTTTGCCCGCCAGGCGCTGGAGCGCTTTCGCGCGTTGCTGCCGGAGGAAAGCGCATGAAACGGCTGGCGACCATCGGCGATAACTGCGTCGACATCTATCCACACCTCAGCAAAGCCTTTTCCGGCGGCAATGCGGTCAATGTGGCGGTTTACAGCACCCGTTATGGCATGGCGCCAGGCTGCGTGACCTGGGTTGGCGAGGATGAATACGGTCGGATGTTACTGAACGATCTGGCCCGAATGGGCGTCGATACCAGCCATGTGCATGTCAAATGCGGCGTCACCGCACAAACTCAGGTGGAGATGAAGGGTAATGACCGGGTGTTGGGTGACTATACCGAAGGGGTAATGGCGAATTTTACCCTGGATGAGCAGGATTTCGCCTGGCTTGATGGCTATGACATTATTCACTCCGCTATCTGGGGCCACGCGGACAGCGCCTTTCCCCGATTGCATGCGGCCGGCAAGCTGACAGCGTTTGATTTTGCCGATAAATGGGACAGCCCACTCTGGCAAACCCTGCCGCCGCATCTTGATTTTGCCTTTGCCTCGGCGCAGCAGGAGGACGATACATTGAGAGAGCGTATGCAGGCGATAGTCGCGCACGGTGCAGGTATCGCAATCGTTACGCTGGGTGAAAATGGCAGTATCGCCTGGGATGGCGGGCAGTTTTACCGCCAGGCCGCGGCTTGCGTTGATGTCATCGATACCATGGGCGCGGGGGACTCGTTTATTGCCGGTTTCCTCTGCGCAATGGCCTGCGGCTGGTCGCTCACGGTGGCTATGGAGCAGGGTACACTCAGCGCGGCGCGCACTATTCAATACCACGGAGCATGGTAATACTGTGCTGGCATGAGCCGCATCATGCCAGCGCTCTGTTACTCGCTGATAAACAACCCTATAATTCCCCTATTCCATTCTTTTCAGGGTTGAGCCATGCCAGCTACGGACCGCTATTCTCACCAACTACTGTACGCCACGGTTCGCCAGCGTCTGCTGGATGACATTGCTCAGGGCGTCTATAAAGCCGGACAACAGATCCCCACCGAGAGTGAACTTTGCGCCCAGTACAATGTAAGCAGAATCACGATTCGTAAAGCGATAAGTGACCTGGTAGCGGACGGCGTGCTGATTCGCTGGCAGGGCAAAGGAACCTTTGTACAAAGCCAGAAGGTAGAAAACGCGTTGCTGACCGTCAGCGGGTTTACCGATTTTGGCGTCTCGCAGGGTAAGCCGACGAAAGAGAAGGTGATTGAACAGGCGCGTATCTCTGCGGCGCCGTTTTGTGAAAAGCTGAACATTCCGGGTAACAGCGAAGTCTTTCACTTAAGCCGGGTGATGTATCTGGACAAGGAACCGCTCTTTATCGACAGCTCATGGATCCCGCTGTCGCGCTATCCGCAATTTGACGCGTATTACAGCGAGGGAGAATCAACCTATCAGTTGTTCCAGAAGCATTTTGACACGCGGATAGTGAGCGACAAAAAAACGATCGATATTTTCGCTGCCACCCGTTCTCAGGTGCAGTGGCTTAAGTGCGAACTGGGCGAGCCGCTGTTTCGCATCAGCAAAATCGCCTTCGATCAGAACAGTAAACCGGTGCATGTTTCCGAGCTTTTCTGCCGCGCCAACCGGATTACCCTAACAATTGATAACCAACACGCATAGCCAGAGCATCCCGGACCCAGCATAAACGCCTAATCCGGGTTACTTTTTAGCACACCACGTTTCCAGACTGCACAATCGATCCCCTCGCCCCTATGGGCAGAGAGGAACATACAACCAGACGGGCTTACGGCTTCGCCACGAAACCAATAGCGTCGTAGACTTTTTTCAGCGTTTCAG
This sequence comes from Phytobacter ursingii, assembly GCA_901456055.1. Lineage (GTDB taxonomy): Bacteria > Pseudomonadota > Gammaproteobacteria > Enterobacterales > Enterobacteriaceae > Phytobacter > Phytobacter ursingii. The sequence goes on along the minus strand of CABDWT010000004.1, from coordinate 413,992 downwards.
ACGCACGCGCGCTGGCTTTTTCCGCACCCTCTTTCATGATCTTCTGCAAGAACGCTTCGTCATCGCGATAGCGGTGATAACGCGCCTGCAGCTCGGTAAGCATACCGGAAACCGCATCGGCTACTTCGCCTTTCAGATGGCCGTACATTTTGCCTTCAAAGTGCTGTTCCAGCTCCGCAATGCTCTGCCCGGTTACGGCTGAGAGAATATCCAGCAGGTTAGATACGCCCGCTTTATTCTGAATGTCGTAACGCACCACTGGCGGCTCATCGCCGTCGGTCATCGCACGTTTGATTTTCTTCACTACCGATTTCGGATCTTCCAGCAGGCCGATAACGTTGTTGCGGTTATCGTCAGACTTGGACATTTTCTTCGTCGGTTCCAGCAGTGACATCACGCGCGCGCCGGATTTCGGAATGAACGGCTCCGGCACTTTGAAGATGTCACCGTAGATAGCGTTAAAACGCTGGGCAATATCGCGACTCAGTTCCAGATGCTGTTTCTGGTCTTCCCCGACCGGAACCTGGTTGGTCTGGTACAGCAAAATATCCGCCGCCATCAATACCGGATAATCGAACAGACCGGCGTTAATGTTTTCAGAATAACGCGCTGATTTATCTTTGAACTGGGTCATACGGCTCAGTTCGCCGAAATAGGTGTAGCAGTTCAGCGCCCATCCCAGCTGTGCATGCTCCGGCACATGAGACTGAACGAAAATGGTACTTTTCTCAGGATCGATACCGCATGCCAGATAGAGCGCCAGCGTGTCCAGAGTCGCTTTGCGCAGTTTTTCAGGATCCTGACGCGCGGTGATGGCATGCAGGTCAACGATGCAATAGATGCAATGGTAGTCATCCTGCATGTTTACCCACTGACGCAGCGCACCCATGTAGTTACCAATGGTCAGTTCACCTGAAGGCTGTGCGCCACTAAATACGATGGGTTTAGTCATGTTTCACGTCCTGATTTTCACTGTGCGGGAGCCCGAGTGCGGGCAGTAGTTCGTTGAAGCGATCGTACACGTAGTCCGGTTCACTCAATGTAATGGCTTCGCCGTAATTGTAACCATAGGTCATACCGACAGAGCAACAGCCTGCAGCCTGAGCGGCGAGAATATCATTACGAGAATCGCCAACGAACAGCAATTCGTTCGGCGCCAGGCCCAGTTTTTCGGCGACCAGCAGTAGCGGTTCCGGGTGCGGCTTTTTGTTTTTCACATCATCACCACCGATGACCACGCTGAAATACGGCGCAATACCCAGCGTTTCAAGGAGCGGAGCAACAAATGGCGTAGGCTTGTTGGTCACCAGCGCCATTGGGAAACCTTTTGCGTGCAATGCAGCCAGCGTATGGGCCACATCAGGAAACAGAAAACTGCCCTCTTCCACCGACTCAGCGTAGTAGCGGTCAAACAGCTTACGCAGCATCACGGCCTGCTCTTCCTGGGGAATATCCGCATGGTTAATCGCCGGTTTACCGGACGCAGCGCGCTGCGCATTACGCTCCTGTAGCGACCAGGTCAGCGCCCGTGACATCAGCACATCCGCACCATTGCCAATCCAGGTGATGACACGATCTTCACCCGCCTGAGGCAGTTCCAGCGCATATAATGCGTTATCTACCGCTGCCGTCAGCCCCGGCGCGCTGTCCACGAGCGTCCCGTCGAGGTCAAAGGCCACCCCACGAATTGCCTGCATTTTATCCATGACTTACCTTTGCCAGTTCACTACGCATTTCATCAATCACTTTTTTGTAATCGGGTTGATCGAAAATCGCCGAACCCGCAACAAACATATCTGCACCCGCGGCGGCGATCTCCGCGATATTGCTGGCCTTCACACCGCCGTCCACTTCCAGGCGAATATCAAAACCGGATTCATCAATCCGACGGCGTACTTCGCGCAATTTATCCAGGGTATGGGGGATGAACGACTGACCGCCAAAGCCAGGGTTGACCGACATCAGCAGAATCACATCCAGCTTATCCATAACATAATCCAGATAGCTCAGCGGCGTGGCCGGGTTAAATACCAGGCCCGCTTTACAGCCATGCTCTTTGATCAATTGCAGCGTACGATCAACATGCTCAGAAGCTTCCGGATGGAACGTAATTATGCTGGCCCCGGCGGCGGCAAAGTCCGGCACCAGACGATCGACAGGCTTCACCATCAGATGCACGTCAATAGGCGCCGTAATGCCGTACTTACGCAACGATTTCAGTACCATCGGTCCAATGGTCAGGTTCGGCACATAGTGGTTGTCCATGACATCGAAGTGAACCACATCCGCGCCGGCAGCCAGCGCACTGGCAGTGTCTTCACCCAGGCGGGCAAAATCAGCCGACAGAATCGAGGGGGCGATCAAATACTGTGTCATCCGCATCTCCTTGAGAAGAATATACATTCATTTTACAGGGTGTAGACAAACGCATTCCTGACGGCGAAGCCGCTCTGGCTCAGAGAGTTGCCGGGCGATAGAGCGCCAGCAGTTCATCCACCTTTTTACGCGTCCCACCGTTGCTGCTGATACTGCGCCGTACTTTCACAACGTGCAGTTTCGCCTGGCTATACCACTCACGCGTCAGCGCGGTGTCGTGGTTGGAAATCAGTACCGGGATCCGATTATTCACCAGACTCTCGGCAATGGCCGCCAGATGGGCCTGTTGCTCCAGGGTAAAGCTATTCGTATGGTACGCCGTAAAATTCGCCGTGGCTGAGAGCGGTGCGTAAGGCGGATCGCAATAAACCACCGAATTCGCATCCGCACGGGCCATGCTCTCAGCATAGGATTCGCAATAAAAAAAGGCATTCTGCGCCTTTTCAGCGAAATGATACAACTCAGCTTCCGGGAAGTACGGTTTTTTGTAACGGCCAAACGGTACGTTAAATTCACCGCGCAGATTATAACGACACAAACCGTTATAGCCGTGGCGGTTAAGGTACAAGAATAACAGCGCGCGCCGGAACAGGTCCCGGCTCTGGTTAAACTCGGTACGCAACTGATAGTAGGTTTCCGACTGGTTCGTCGTGGGCGTAAAGAGCTCCCGGGCGCCCTGAACATACTCATCAGCGCGTTCTTTGACGATGTTATAAAGGCCAATCAGATCGCTGTTGATATCCGCAAGAATGTAACGGGAAAATGAAGTATTGAGAAATACCGAGCCAGCACCAACGAAGGGTTCGATCAGGCATTCGCCTTTTGGCAAATGTCGTTCAATATCGGCAAGCAGAGGGTACTTCCCCCCTGCCCATTTCAGAAAAGCGCGATTTTTTTTCATGCTGGATGATTGATTACACTCTCTCCGGCTGTGGAGACAGCTCCGACAGCATCCTGCGCTTTATACACGTTATCATTCAGGCAAAGCCTGGGTGGCCTGCCTGAATGATGTTGTGACGTGAAATTATTTCAGGTCGGCCTGAACCTGATGAATAGGCTTGGCCCACGGGTTCTTAGCCTGAACATCTGATGGCAGTGCAGCAACAGCGCGTTTTGCATCATCCTTAGAGGCATACACACCGCTGACCAGTACATACCACGGCTGGCCATTACGTGTCGTCTGATAAACCACAAAGTTTTTCAGATTTTCTTTTTTGGCCCAGGCATTCAGGTTGTTGTAATTCGATGAACTGCTTAACTGCAGCGTGTAATGATCGGCGGGCGCAGATTTCAGTGAGCCCACATTACCCGTTGCCACGTTCGTGCTGGCCGCAGTCGCTGCCGGTGCAGCTGTGCTGGTCGTCGCTTTCGGCGTCGTTGCCGCCACGGTCGGCGCTTTGACCGGCTCTGAGGCAACCACTTTAGGTTGCGCGACCGGCGCCTGAACAACCGCTTTCGGCTCTGCCTTTATCACGGGCGGTTTGACCTGCTGCTGTGGTTTCGGTTCGATAACCGCTTGTTTGTGTTCCGGGCGAGTCGTTGCCGTATGGTTTTCTGCGGTAGCTGCGCTATGAGCCGCATTCCCACCGCCGTTACGCACTGGCGCAACGGTTGCAGGTTCCGTCGGCAGCGTGCTGTTTGCTACCGCGTTGTTGATTTGCGCCTGGTTTTGCGGCGAAGTCAGCGCAGTGTTCAAATCACCCTGCACTTCAAGACGCTGCTGAGTGCCTGTGGTTGCAGGCGCCTGGCTTTGAGAAGGCGTAGAAGAGATTGGCGGCAGGGAAACATCCTGCGATGTAGTGCCTGTCGTCGGCTGTGCAGCACCCGCAGTCTGTTCTGCAGAAGTGGAGCCCGGCGCAGGCTGAGTGGCATTAGCCTGATCGGCAGCCGCACCGTTCCCCGAAAGGTCGATGTTTTTGCTGTCAGATGCACTCGGTTGAGCAGTACTGTTGCTGGAAGGGGCTTTCAATGCAGAACCGATACCGACAATCAGCAGTAGCAGTACCAGAACACCGACCCCCATCATCACATACTGACGCGAAGCAGGTTTTGCGGCGGCGGCTTTTTTGCGCTTACGTGGGCGACGCTCTGCGCGCTCCTCGTCCAGTGAGTTTTCATCCGCTTCATAATCTTCTTCTGCGTATTCTTCGCGTTCATCGCGCGTCTTACGTGTTCTCGAAGGGCGACGCTCGTCAGCATCAAGTTCAACATCATCAAAATTGATCTGCGGCTCATCAACACGTTCAGAAGATTGACGAGAACGACCAGTACGACGATCGCTGGGATCGGGTTTCAGCTCGTCTTCTGGTTTGAATTCATCCATTTAACACCCCACTCAAAGGCTCATGCTACCAACAATTGCATTCGCCCGAAGTTAAACGCCACGCACGCGCAGCAAGACCTTTCTAATCAATTACGCCTGCTGACAATCAGCAATAGCGCCAAGTACAACGTCTTGTGACACTCCGCCACGAACTTCGCTTTTCCCTATTGCCAGCGGAAGCACTAAACGTAGCTCGCCGGCCAGAACTTTCTTGTCACGCAGCATGTGCGGGATATATGCCTGGGCGGTCATGTCCTTCGGCCCGTGAACCGGCAGACCTGCACGCTCAAGCAGGGTAATGATGCGCTGGGTATCATCTTTGCTGAACTGCCCAAGACGCTCGGAGGCTCGCGCGGCCATCACCATTCCGGCAGCGACAGCTTCACCATGCAACCAGTTGCCGTATCCCATTTCGGCCTCAATAGCATGACCGAAGGTATGGCCCAAATTCAGTAAAGCACGTAAGCCTGTTTCCCGCTCGTCAGCCGCCACAACGTCGGCTTTCAGCTCACAACAACGGCGAATACAGTACGCCATTGCCGGGCCGTCCAGACGCAACAACGCGTCCAGATTTTGCTCAAGCCAGTCAAAAAATTCGCCATCAAGGATGATGCCGTATTTGATAACTTCGGCGAGACCAGAGGAAAGTTCGCGCGCGGGCAGTGTTTTCAGACAGTCGAGATCCACCACCACCGAGGCTGGCTGGTAGAACGCGCCAATCATGTTTTTGCCAAGTGGATGGTTTACCGCCGTTTTGCCGCCAACAGAAGAGTCGACCTGCGAAAGCAACGTCGTGGGAACCTGAATAAAACGCACGCCACGCTGATAGCTGGCTGCGGCAAAACCGGTCAGATCGCCCACTACACCACCACCCAGCGCGACAAGTGTGGTGTCCCGACCGTGAGGTTTTTGCAAAAGCGCAGTGAAGACCGAGTCCAGCACCGTCAGGCTTTTGTACTGCTCGCCATCGGGTAAAACCACGCTATCGACTTTGATACCGGCCGTTTCAAGTACATGGCGAATCTTGTCGAGATAGAGCGGAGCCAGCGTTTCATTAGTGACCAGCATGACCTGGTCACCGGATTTCAGGGGCGAGAAGGAAGCTGGATCGTCGAACAAACCAGCCGCGATGGTGATAGGGTAACTACGATCCCCCAGAGTGACTGTGATCCTCTCCATGACGCGACATCCACCTTATTTGCTTAAACCCGCAGGCCTGTGTATTACGCCAGAATTAATTGCTTTCCAGCATGTGAATAATCTGGTTTGCGACGACTTTCGCGCTCTGATCGTCAGTGCGAATGGTAACGTCGGCAATCTCTTCATACAGCGGATTGCGTTCATCAGCCAGCGCTTCCAGCACTTCACGCGGCGGCGTTTCCACCTGTAAAAGCGGACGTTTTTTGTCACGTTGAGTACGAGCCAGCTGCTTCTCGATAGTGGTTTCCAGATAAACCACTACGCCGCGGGCGGAGAGACGATTACGGGTTTCGCGAGACTTCACAGAGCCACCACCGGTTGCCAGTACAATTCCCTGTTTTTCCGTTAGCTCGTTGATGATTTTTTCTTCGCGATCGCGGAAACCTTCTTCACCTTCTACATCGAAGACCCAGCCCACATCAGCTCCGGTTCGTTTCTCAATCTCTTGATCAGAATCGTAAAATTCCATATTGAGTTGTTGAGCTAACTGACGCCCAATAGTGCTTTTGCCGGCACCCATAGGCCCAACCAGAAAGATATTGCGTTTCTCTGCCATTTTTTCGGTACTACTAAGACTATTCGTTGATGATAAATCCGCTCCGTTGACACCGTGCGAAGCCGGACATGAACTGAAACCTCATATGCGATAGTGCGAGAGTCAGACCAAAAATTATCTCAGTACTGAGACTGGTTTGGCAACTGAATAAATCGCCGACCAGACGTTAACACTACTTATGGTAAGACGGAGATTGCTGACGCTCAAATCGGTACTCCTTGTAAGCTAAATCATCTCTCACGTCAAACACCTGTAGCGAGTTCGGCAGAAAAAGCGATACAGAACAGGTATCGATCAGCGTACCGGAACGAGTCGTGGTGTAATAAAGACCACCAGTTCACGGCGCTCATTATCTTTACCATCATGACGAAAGAGTCGGCCGAACCAGGGTATCCCCCCTAAAATTGGTACGCTGTCGGAACCGAGTTTATGCTTTTGCGAGAAAATGCCGCCGAGCGCCAGAGTGTCTCCGCTTTTTATTTCTACCTGCGTTTCAATTTCTTGTTTATCAATTGCCAGTACTTCGCCATTTGCCTGCTGGAGCACCTGGCCCGGCACGTTCTGGGTAATACGCAGTTTCAGACGCACACGATTATCGGGTAGCACGGTCGGCGTCACTTCCATACCCAGAACCGCTTCTTTAAATTCCACCGACGTTGCACCGCTTTCGCCGCTGGAAACCTGATAAGGGATTTCACTACCTTGTTTAATGCTGGCAGGCTGCATATGGGATGCCAGAAGTCGCGGGCTGGCGATAATCTCCAGTTGCTGTTTTTGTTCCAGCGCTGATAATTCAATATCCAGTAACCGCCCGTTAATGCTGCCTATATTAAAACCGACCCGGGTAGTGGCGCTTTCAACCGATAGATCGCTGGAAAGCGACGATACCTGACCGCGTTTACCGGGCTTTGTCGCCTCCCCCAGCCCCCATTTCACCCCGAGCTCACGCAAACTCTTCTCATTTATGGTGACAATATGCGCCGCCAGTTCAACCTGTTCGACGGGCAAATCCATCTGCGCAACCCACTTTTCCAGCATGTTTAGCGAGGCCTTATGATCACGGAGCACCAGCCGATTAAGGCGGGTATCCACGGTGATCGTACCTTTCGGTCCAAGGAGTTTTTCGCCAGCCTTTGCCAGTTCACTGGCCTGCGCATAACGCAGCGTCAGGCTACGCTCTTCCAGCGGCAGACTCTGTTTTTGTTTTTCCAGTGCCGCTTCACGTGCGTCGTATTGTTGTTGCTGCCAGTTAGCGGAATGCACATACAGGATATTGCCCTCGCGGCGTAGTGTTAGTCCGGCGCTGGAAATCACCGTGTTTAATGCCTGCTTCCAGGGCACATTGACCAGATGTAAGGAGAGTGTCCCGCTGACATCAGGCGAGATCACCAGGTTATGTTTTTCCTGCTCAGCAAGCGCCTGTAAGACTTGAGTGACAGGAACATCATCCACCATTAATGTTACGGGTGCAGGCATTGCCACGCTCGCCGCGACGTTACTGAGACAAAGAGCTACGATTACTGTTCTTTTCATTTTGAGATCCTTCTCGTTTCCACTGCCAGCGCGCGGGTTCACAACCCTCCCCTGTCGCGATGCGCATCTCTTCTTTATCAAAATCCACCACGCGCCAGCCCCCCAAAAGCGTGTCTCCTTTCTGCACGCGTCGCCATCTCCCGGCAGAATCACGCACGATCCCTGTCGCAGCCTCAGCCATGATCACCACGCCCTGGTAATGCCAAAGCTCAAGCTGGCTGGCCATACAGCGATCGAGGGGAGGCTGGAAAGGATCACGCATCCCCCCCAGCATCAATACCAGCAAACATGCCGCTGCGATGCGTTTAGTCGCCATCATCGCTCTCCACCTGGAGCACAAAATGCAGCGCATGTTCCTGTACGGTGATGGAAAAAGCCGGCGCGAGCATCTGCCGTTCAGCAAGCCAGGAAAATATACGCGGAATCGATACCCACTGCGCCTCCAGCACCATCTCGCCCCCCCGATCGGCAGGACGCCAGCGAATCAGTTGGGCATCAGGAGTATGAAAATCCAGAGGTGAAAAAGCCTTTGGGGCATCCGCCTGAGAATGCGGGATGTCCGGGGGCTTAAGGGCCAGGATATCCTGCCAACTGGCCTGTAGCGCCGCCTGCTGTACAAGACGCTGTTGCTCCCGTGCCGTTTGCTCACGTGTTATGGGCTTAATCTGCCACCACCACACCGCAAGCAGGAGAAAAACCATAAGCAACAATCCGTACCCGGCCCTGGCTCCGGGCGAGAGGGCGTACCAGAGATCAAGGCTGCGCGGCATGTTCATTTTCCTTATTAAGCTGATAGTGAAACTGCCAGCGCCCCTGCGCGTCCCGCTCAGTTGAACCGGCTTGACGAAGACGAAAACCGTCTGTCATTTCAAGCGCCTGCTCCAGATCGCTTAATGATTGAAAAGTTCTGGCAAGCCCCGATACGCTGAATTGCCCTTGTTGAAAATGCATTTCCGTAAGCCAGGCGCTGTCAGGCATTCTTTCCGCCAGCCCAGCCAGCCGCTGCTGCCATTGACGGGTATGGCTATGACGCTGCATTCTGGCCTGCTGTTTTAACCACAACTGGCGTAACGCCTGAAAATGCGGTTGTCTTGCCTTCAGCGCCGACAATATCTGCTCGTCGGATTGCAGCCACAACGTAGCGATCTGCTTGTCCTGACCCGTCTTTGTATGAAACAGCACGATGGCTAGCGCCGTCATGCCCACAACGGACACCAGCAGTCGCCCCCAGAAACGTCGACATGCCTGCTGCCGCTGCTCTCGCCAGGGAAGCAGGTTGATCATCTGTTCCATTAGCGTACCGCTCCCAGCGCCAGGCCAATCGCTACCGCGAAACGCATACCATTTTTCGGCAGAGGCGGTTGCCGCTGCACAATGGCGCACCAGGGATCAAAATCGGGCGCTGCCGCTGTACATAGCGCAATGTCGGTGATGTCCAGCCCGAGGCTCGCACTTAGCTGGTTTACGGTGGGCTGATCTTCACGCGACCGACGTCCCCATCCGGTACGTGTTGCCCACAGCCATTGCGCGTCGTCTTCCCAAATAAGGCAATGTGCCGGCGGCGGTAAAAAAGGGACGAGGTACTGTAATGCGCAGGCATCAGGCGTCAGGGAGGCCAGATTCAGGTGCAAGGACGTTGCCAGTTCCAGCATTTCGGCCACTTCTTTATGCTGTGCCGCCGTCACGCTATAGGCCTGCGCCAGTGCATCTTCGGTGTAGTCAAAACGTAACTCTGCCGCGGCCATTTCAAGTTCACGCGCCATGGCGTGAGAAACCCAGCTTGCCAGTTCGTTTTCCCGTAAGGCCATTGCCGGGCGAGGAAGCTTACGCTGCAATGTACGCGCAGCCGGAAATGCCAGTCGTACCCGATGGCGCTGCGGTAATGATTTTCGCCACGGTAAGAGCGTCGTCAATAACTGTTGTGGCGCTTTAAGCTGCTCGTTTTCAACTGTGCCCAATGGTAACGGGATATGCCACCAACGGCGTAGCGCCCACCCGGCTCTGGCCGGGGTTAACGCAACGCTGAAAACGCTATCTTGCTGAATATGCAGTCCAATCTGCCAGTGCCCGAATGCCATAAATCGCGACCTCCTTATCGCCAGGAAAGATAACGGCTATATCAATGCATCAGGCTTGCATTTATACTACCGCGCGGTTGTTTATAAACTGCCCAAATGAAACTAAATGGGAATCCTCCGGTGAAGTTCGTAAAGTATTTATTGATCCTTGCAGTGTGTTGCATTCTGCTGGGAGCAGGCTCGATTTATGGGTTGTACAAATTCATTGAGCCGCAGCTACCTGACGTCGCCACGCTGAAAGACGTGCGACTACAAATCCCGATGCAGGTCTATAGTGCCGACGGCGAGTTGATTGCGCAGTACGGCGAAAAACGCCGCATTCCGCTGACCTTAAGTCAGATACCGCCAGAAATGGTCAAAGCGTTTGTTGCCACAGAAGACAGCCGCTTCTATGAACACCATGGCGTTGATCCTGTGGGGATTTTCCGCGCGGCCAGCGTGGCGCTTTTCTCTGGTCACGCCTCACAGGGCGCCAGCACCATCACCCAACAGCTCGCGCGTAACTTCTTCCTGAGCCCGGAACGCACGCTGATGCGTAAAATCAAGGAAGTGTTCCTGGCTATTCGCATTGAGCAGTTGCTGAATAAAGACGAGATCCTCGAGCTTTATCTCAATAAGATTTACCTCGGTTATCGTGCTTATGGCGTGGGTGCGGCGGCACAGGTCTACTTTGGCAAACCGGTTGACCAGCTCACCCTGAGTGAAATGGCAGTCATTGCCGGGCTGCCAAAAGCGCCGTCCACCTTTAACCCGCTTTATTCGCTTGATCGCGCAACGGCCCGCCGTAATGTGGTGCTGGCCCGTATGTTAAGCGAGGGCTACATCAGCCAGACGCAGTATGACCAGGCGCGTGGCGAAGCCATTGATGCGGATTACCATGCGCCGGAGATTGCCTTCTCGGCGCCGTACCTCTCGGAAATGGTGCGCCAGGAGATGGTGAATCGCTACGGCGATAAAGCCTATGAAGACGGTTATCGTGTTTACACCACCATCACCCGTAAAGTGCAACTGGCCGCGCAGGACGCCGTGCGCAATAACGTGATGGATTACGATATGCGTCATGGTTATCGCGGCCCGTCCAATGTGCTGTGGAAACCAGGCGAAAGCGCCTGGGATAGCAAAAAAATCACCGATACCTTAAAAGCGTTGCCGACCTATGGACCGCTGGAACCGGCTGTCGTTACAGCCGCCAATGCGCAAGAAGCCACTGCGATGCTGGGTGACGGTACCTCCGTATCATTGCATATGGACGGCATGCGCTGGGCACGCCCTTATCGTTCTGACACCGCACAAGGTCCCACTCCACGCAAAGTGACCGATGTCGTACTGGCAGGACAACAGATTTGGGTTCGCATGGTCAACGAAGGCTGGTGGCTGGCACAGGTGCCGGATGTTAACTCTGCTCTTGTCTCCATCAACCCACACGATGGCGCGGTCCTGGCGCTGGTGGGTGGCTTTGATTTCAATCAGAGCAAATTTAACCGCGCCACCCAGGCGCTGCGCCAGGTTGGCTCTAACATCAAACCATTCCTTTATACCGCGGCGATGGACAAAGGCCTGACGCTGGCCAGTATTCTGAACGATGTACCTATCTCCCGCTGGGATGCCGGGGCAGGTTCCGACTGGCGTCCGAAAAACTCACCCGATGAATATGCCGGGCCAATTCGCCTGCGCCAGGGGCTTGGGCAGTCGAAGAACGTGGTGATGGTACGCGCTATGCGTGCAATGGGGGTCGACTACGCCGCCGAGTATTTACAGCGATTCGGTTTCCCGGCACAAAACATCGTCCATACGGAGTCGCTGGCGCTGGGCTCCGCCTCCTTCACCCCAATGCAGGTGGCTCGCGGCTACTCGGTCATGGCGAACGGCGGATTCCTCATCGATCCGTATTTCATCACCAAAATTGAGAACGATCAGGGGAATGTTCTGTTTGAAACCCGACCCAAAGTAGCCTGCGCAGAGTGTAATATTCCGGTGATTTACGGAGATACACCGAAGTCAGACGTGCTGGAAAACAAAGATATGGAAAACGTGGCTATCTCTCAGGAGCAGCAGAACCCTTCCGTACCGATGCCGCAACTGGAGCAAGCCAATCAGGATCTGGTGGTGAAGAGTGGCGGCCAGGAGTATGCACCGCACGTCATCAGCACGCCGCTTTCGTTTTTAATTAAGAGCGCGCTTAACAGTAACATCTTCGGTGAGCCTGGCTGGCAAGGCACAGGCTGGCGAGCTGGCCGGGATCTCAAACGTAATGATATCGGTGGTAAAACCGGGACCACAAACAGCTCGAAAGATGCCTGGTTCTCCGGTTATGGCCCGGGCGTAGTGACCTCGGTCTGGATCGGTTTTGATGATCATCGTCGCGATCTGGGACGCACCTCCGCTTCAGGCGCAATCAAAGATCAGATCTCGGGTTACGAAGGCGGCGCGAAGAGCGCGCAGCCAGCATGGGATGCTTACATGCAGGTTGTTCTCAATGGCGTTCCGGAGCAACCGCTCACGCCACCGCCCGGAATTGTGACGGTAAATATTGACCGGAGTACAGGACAACTGGCGAGTGGTGGCAGCAGCCGTCAGGAGTACTTTATTGATGGGACGCAGCCGACACAGCAGGCCGTGCACGAAGTGGGGACCACCATTATTGATAATGGCGAGACGCACGAATTGTTCTGATAAACGGTCTCCCGGATGGGGCGCAAAACGTCTTATCCGGGCCAGCCACTGTTCTGACCGACATAAAAAAAGCGCTTACGCGCTTTTTTTATAACCTACCCTGCCCTTTCAGCCACTCTCTTAATAAGAACAGTGCACTAACATTACGGGCTTCATTAAAATCAGGCTCTTCCAGCAAATCCATCAAATGGGCCAGCGGCCAGCGCACCTGGGGTAACGGCTCAGGCTCATCACCGGGCAGCGACTCAGGGTATAAATCCTCAGCAACCATGATATTCATTTTGCTGGAGAAATAAGACGGAGCCATGCTGAGTTTTTTCAGGAACGTCAATTCTTTCGCGCCGAAACCTACCTCTTCTTTAAGCTCGCGGTTCGCCGCCTCATACATATTTTCACCAGGATCGATTAACCCCTTGGAAAATCCCAGCTCATAAGATTCGGTACCCACAGCATATTCGCGAATAAGAATGATATGATCGTCTACAATAGGCACGATCATCACCGCTTCACGTGACGAGGGGCGCATACGCTCATAGACACGACGTACGCCGTTGCTGAATTCCAGATCCACGCTTTCGACGTTAAAAAGTCGTGAAGATGCGACGGTTTCAACGTTAAGAATGGTGGGTTTTTGCAATGATTCGCTCATTATTATCGGTCTTTCCAGAGATTACTGGCATTATTGTGCGACATGCGACACTGTTTCGGCAATGTTCTTCGCGCCTCATTTACATTCCTGTAACTTAGCAGAAGCTATTTCCCAAATAAACCTAAAAGTCAAGAGGTTGAAATAAAACTAAGAATTTGCTGATATTCGCTCTATTACGGCTTTGCTACTATTTTGCATGTTGTCAGGCGCTCACCTATTAGACTAACGATTTGCCCGATAACGCTCCAGCCATATTCATTGAATTTACGGGAAAGGGTGCAACTGACTACACCTGCTAGTAAAAGTAAGATGGGGAAAGCATGAGCACCACTTTGATTTATTTCGCTGCTATGCTGGCCTGCGTATGCCTTGTTGGGTGGTTTTACAGAGCGCGATCGCAAAGGCGATACCGTCTGCCACATCTGCAAGCCTTCGCTGGCGCGACAACCCGCAAATTAACTCCTGATGAGCGCAGCGCTGTTGAAAGCTATCTGGAATCGCTCTCCCGTACCCGTCAGGTACCAGGTCCGACTGGTGCGACGGCAGCCCCGATCTCTCTCACGCTCAACGCGCAAAGTAATACCGTCATCAGTGTCACCCGTGCAATTACCCGCTACGGCATTACGACCGATGCCCCGAACAAATGGCGCTACTACCTTGATTCGGTGGAAGTACATCTGCCGCCGTTCTGGGAACAGTACATCAACGACGAAAACAGCGTTGAGCTCATTCGTACCGACACTCTGCCGCTGGTCATTTCGCTTAATGGTCACGCGTTGAATGAATACCGTCCGGAAGAACACAGCCTGATGCCGGAACAGGTTTCATCGTCGCACTCGGCTATCCGCGGCGAAGAGACGGAACAAATCGAGCTTCTTAATATTCGTCATGAAACGGTGGAAGAGTATGCATTGAGCCGCCCGGATGGCATGCGCGAGGCATTGCTGATTTCCACATCGTTTTTACTGTTCTTTTTCTGCCTGGTCACACCCGACGTCTTCGTCCCCTGGCTTGCCATAGCCGGGATCATGCTGCTTGCGGCCGGGCTCTGGGGCATCTTTGCGCCACCTGCGCAAAACGCGCTGCGCGAAATCCACTGCCTGCGCGGCACGCCCAAACGTTGGGGCCTTTTTGGTGAGAACAATCAGGAACAGATCAACAATATCTCGTTAGGCATTATTGATCTGATCTACCCGCGCCACTGGCAGCCTTTTATCGCCCAGGATCTGGGGCAACAAAGCGACATTGATATCTATCTTGATCGTCACGTAGTCCGACAAGGGCGGTTTTTATCGCTCCATGATGAGGTGAAGAACTTCCCTCTCCAGCATTGGGTGCGCAGTGCCGTCATTTCAGCTGGAGCGATGCTGGTCCTGATCATGCTGCTGATGTGGGTTCCGCTGGATATGCCGATCAAATTTACCCTTTCATGGATTAAAGGGGCGCAGACCATCGAGGCGACGAAAGTTAGCCAGCTTGAAGAAGCAGGGCTTCGTATCGGTGACTCGCTAAAGATCCACGGTACCGGCATGTGTAGCATCCATTCGTCAAGCAACTGGAACGCACGCCAGAGCTCGCCATTTGCGCCGTTCGACTGTTCACAAATTATCTGGAACGATGCGCCGCCGCTACCCTTGCCGGAATCCGAAACCGTCACCAAAGCGACAGCATTGGTGGAAGCTGTCAATCGCCAGTTGCATCCGAAACAGGATGATGGCTCTCGCGTCAGTCCGGCACTGCGGACAGCAATTCAGAAATCAGGCATGGTCTTGCTGGATGACTTTTCTGAGATTGTGCTGAAAACACAGGATCTCTGTTCGGCAGAAGATGACTGCCTGCGCCTTAAAAACGCGCTGGTTAACCTGGGGAACAGTAAAGACTGGGATACGCTGACGTCACGCGCCAGTACAGGTAAACTCACCGGCGTGAATGTGTTGCTGCGCCCGGTCAGCGCTGAATCGCTGGATAACCTGGTCACAACCTCTACCGCGCCTTTTATTTTGCGCGAAACGACCCGCGCGGCACAGGCGCTTAACAGCCCGGCGCCTGGCGGCTTCCTGATTATCAGTGAAGAAGGTAGCGAGCTGGTCGATCAGCCCTATCCTGGCGTCGCGTTATACGACTATCCGGCAGCCGAACAGTGGGCAGAGTTCCAGCGTCTGGCAGAAATGCTGATGCAAACGCCTTTCACCGCCGAAGGCATCATCACCAATATTTCAACCGACGCCAACGGTACTCGTCATATCAGCCTGCACCGTATGCCAGATAGCACAACCGGGCTCTGGCGTTATGTCAGTACCGCGTTTCTGCTTCTGGCGATGATTGTCTGCTGCGTTTATAACGGCATCCAGGCGTTACGCCGTTACCATCGAAACCGCACGCGCCTGGCTGAAATTCAGCAATACTACGAAAATTGCCTGAACCCCGGGCTTATCCCCGCACCCGATAGCCTGACCTGATAAATGTCATGCGCGCCGGGTATGTTAACCTGTCGCGCATCGTTATTTCTGGCTGGAGTTTCTTATGCATTTTGATATCGACTGGCAGAGCGTGGATACCGTTCTGCTGGACATGGACGGTACGCTGCTCGATCTCGCCTTTGATAATTATTTCTGGCAAAAACTGGTGCCGGAGACGTTTGGCGCAAAGAAAGGCATTACACCCGCAGAGGCCCAGGCCATCCTTCGCCAGGAATATCACGCCGTGCAGCATACGCTAAACTGGTATTGTCTGGATTACTGGAGCGAACGCTTAGGACTGGATATCTGCGCGATGACCACGCAGCAGGGACCGCGCGCTGTGCTGCGTGAAGATACCGTTCCTTTTCTTGATGCGCTGCAAAAAAGCGGCAAGCGACGCATTCTGTTGACCAATGCGCATCCGCATAACCTCGCGGTGAAACTTGAACACACCGGGCTGGCCTCGCACCTTGATTTATTACTTTCCACCCACACATTTGGTTATCCGAAAGAGGATCAGCGTTTGTGGCAAGCCGTGGCGCAAGAGACGGGCTTAAACCCCGAAAGAACGCTGTTCATTGACGACAGTGAACCCATTCTGGATGCCGCCGCAAAATTTGGCATTCGTTACTGCCTTGGCGTAACCAACCCGGATTCAGGTCTGGCGGAGAAAAGTTATCTACGTCATCCCGGCATGAATGATTATCGCCATCTGATTCCCTCATTGAGCGTGAAGGAGGGGTAATGAAAGAACAGTCAGCACCCGATGTTCGCCTCGATAAATGGCTGTGGGCCGCGCGTTTTTATAAAACACGCGCATTAGCCCGCGAGATGATCGAAGGCGGCAAAGTGCATTACAACGGTCAGCGCAGCAAGCCGAGTAAAATCGTCGAACTGAACGCCACGCTGACGCTCAGGCAGGGTAATGACGAACGAACGGTGATTATTAAAGCAATTACCGAACAACGCCGCCCCGCCGCAGAAGCCGTCGAAATGTATGAAGAGACTTCGGAAAGCGTAGCGAAGCGCGAAAAAATGGCGCTGGCACGGAAGATGAATGCGCTTACAATGCCGCACCCCGATCGCCGTCCGGATAAAAAAGAACGCCGCGACCTGATGAAATTTAAATACGGTGACAGCGAGTAACGCGCACCCGCAAGAGAGAAAACTATGGCTCAACATGACCAATTACACCGTTATCTGTTCGAAAACTATGCCGTGCGTGGCGAACTGGTAACTGTCTCCGAAACCTGGAAGCAGATCCTGGAAAACCATAGCTATCCGCAGCCCGTTAAAACCATTCTTGGCGAACTGCTGGTCGCGACCAGTCTGCTGACTGCCACCCTGAAATTTGCGGGCGACATTACCGTTCAGCTACAGGGCGATGGCCCAATGAGCCTGGCTGTCATTAACGGCAACAACCGCCAGCAGATGCGCGGCGTCGCGCGCGTGCAGGGCGATATTGCTGACGATGCGGATCTGAAAACGTTGGTTGGCAATGGCTACCTGGTCATTACCATTACCCCTGAAGAAGGTGAACGTTATCAGGGTGTCGTTGGTCTGGAAGGCGATACGCTGGCAGCCTGCCTGGAAGATTACTTCCTGCGTTCTGAACAGCTGCCCACCCGTTTGTTCATCCGTACGGGGGATGTGGATGGCGCTCCGGCCGCAGGTGGTATGTTGCTGCAGGTTTTGCCCGCTCAGGATACGCAAGCGGTGGATTTTGAACACCTGGCGACGCTGACTGAAACGATCAAAGCAGAAGAGCTGCTTACGCTCCCTGCGCAGGATGTTCTGTGGCGTTTATACCACGAAGAAGAAGTGACTCTGTACGACCCGCAGGATGTGGAATTTAAATGTACCTGTTCCCGCGAACGTTGCGCTGGCGCGTTAAAAACCCTGCCAGATGAAGAAGTTGACAGCATCATTGCCGAAGAAGGCGAGATCGACATGCATTGCGACTACTGCGGTAATCACTATCTGTTCAATGCCATGGACATTGCTGAAATCCGTAACAACGCCTCCCCTGCCGACCCACAGGTACATTAAGACCTTCCTTAATCGCCAGTAAAAGTGCCGCCTTAATGGTGGCACTTTTGCATAGCGCGTCACGTTTCCGCTAAAATGTTTTCTGAAAGTCTTACGTAATTTACTTTCATGAAAGCGATTACAGTCACAAAGCTGCCGTTAAAAATATCGCTTTACGTCGCTTTAGTAACATTTTCTCGATTATTCTGGCTATTATTGCCAGAAACTGTGTCGCCACGTGACCCATGTCACAGCGTTTTCCGCGATTCAGGGCTTGTCGGGATACGTAAATCTATGAGCCCCGTCGCGGTCAGGGAATGAGCAACACCCCTACAATTTCAGGCAGTACATATTGGCTAAGGAGTAGTGACATGCGCGTTAACGAATTAACCCCGCAAGATCTCGAGGCTTATGGTATCAACGATGTTCAGGAGATCGTCTATAACCCCGACTACGATACGCTGTATCAGGAAGAGCTCCGTCCAGACCTGGAAGGATACGAGCGCGGAGTATTGACGAATTCTGGTGCGGTCGCCGTCGACACCGGTATTTTCACCGGCCGTTCGCCGAAAGATAAATACATTGTTCGTGATGACACCACCCGTGACACCGTGTGGTGGTCTGATAAAGGCAAAGGCAAGAACGACAACAAACCGCTCTCGCCCGAAGTCTGGCAACACCTGAAAGGGCTGGTTACGCAACAACTCTCCGGTAAGCGACTGTTTATTATTGACGCTTTCTGTGGCGCCAACCCGGATACCCGTCTTTCCGTTCGCTTCGTCACCGAAGTCGCCTGGCAGGCACACTTCGTGAAGAACATGTTTATCCGCCCGACAAACGAAGAACTCGCTGAGTTTAAACCTGATTTTATTGTTATGAACGGGGCGAAATGCACTAACCCGTTATGGAAAGAACAGGGAATGAATTCAGAGAACTTCGTTGCATTTAACCTGACCGAACGCATCCAACTGATTGGCGGCACCTGGTACGGCGGCGAAATGAAAAAAGGGATGTTCTCCATGATGAACTACCTTTTGCCGCTGAAAGGTATCGCATCAATGCACTGCTCGGCAAACGTCGGGGAGAAAGGCGACGTCGCCATTTTCTTTGGGCTGTCCGGTACCGGGAAAACCACCCTGTCCACCGACCCGAAACGCCGCCTGATTGGCGATGATGAACATGGCTGGGACGACGATGGCGTCTTCAACTTCGAAGGTGGGTGCTACGCCAAAACCATCAGATTGTCAGAGGAAGCGGAACCGGATATTTTCCACGCCATTCGTCGGGACGCTCTGCTGGAAAACGTTAGCGTACGCGCCGACGGCAGCATCGATTATGACGATGCCTCGAAAACAGAAAATACCCGTGTGTCATATCCGATCTATCACATCGACAACATCGTTAAGCCCGTTTCAAAAGCCGGGCATGCAACAAAAGTCATCTTCCTGACCGCAGACGCATTTGGCGTGTTGCCGCCGGTGTCCCGCCTTACCGCAAACCAGACGCAGTACCACTTCTTGTCCGGGTTTACGGCAAAACTGGCGGGCACGGAGCGTGGTGTAACGGAGCCTACACCGACCTTCTCTGCCTGCTTTGGCGCGGCATTCCTGTCGCTGCACCCCACACAGTATGCGGAAGTGCTGGTGAAACGTATGCAGGCCGTCGGGGCGCAGGCATACCTGGTAAACACGGGCTGGAACGGTACCGGCAAACGTATCTCCATTAAAGATACGCGTGCGATTATCGATGCGATTCTGAATGGTGAACTGGATAACGCCGAAACCTTCACCCTGCCGATGTTTAACCTGGCAATCCCCACATCCTTGCCCGGCGTGGAGACAAAAATCCTCGACCCGCGTAATACCTACGCATCACCGGAACAGTGGCAGGAGAAGGCAACGCAGTTGGCTAAACTGTTCGTCAGTAACTTTGAGAAGTATACGGATACCCCTGCGGGCGCCGCACTGGTGAGTGCCGGACCGAAGCTGTAACTTTCCAACACAAGCCAAACAAAACCCGCCGAACGGCGGGTTTTCTGTTAGCTGTCTTTCGTCTGCGTGTTCAGGCGGGTAACGGGAACCGGCAGCCAGGCGCGGATTGACAAGCCGCCCCGCTCACTGGTACCAAGTTCCAGTAATCCATTATGGTTATCGACAATACGCTGCACAATCGCCAACCCAAGGCCGGTACCGCTGGTACTACGCGCACTGTCGCCACGGACAAACGGCTGGAACAGATGTTTACGCTGCTCCGGCTTGATGCCGGGACCATCATCCTCCACCTGGAACCAGGCACGATTAAGCTCCGTACCGCTACTGACCTTGATCCAACCATTGCCGTAACGGGCAGCGTTCACCACCATATTGGCAACGG
The DNA here is from genome assembly GCA_901456055.1 of Phytobacter ursingii. GTDB lineage: Bacteria > Pseudomonadota > Gammaproteobacteria > Enterobacterales > Enterobacteriaceae > Phytobacter > Phytobacter ursingii. The sequence continues at coordinate 393,744 of CABDWT010000004.1, read as the reverse complement.
CACGCTTAATTGAAAGTGGGTGCATACGAACCAGAATTTCGCTGTCATTAAGCGCCGTATCAATCTCACGCTCATAGCCACTCTCAGCCGCCACCACTTCGCCCAGTACCGCGTTTAATTCGGCGATTTCCATCGGCATCTCCTGCCCGGTGCGCAGGTAGTCGATAAACTGCTCGATGATGGCATTGCACTCTTCGATATCTTTATTGATCGACTCTGCCAGGTAACCATCTTCTTCGGCCATCATCTCTGTGGCCAGACGAATGCGCGTGAGCGGCGTACGTAAGTCATGGCTAACCCCCGCCATCAGCAGCGTGCGGTCATCCGCCAGTTGCTTGACCCCTGACGCCATCTGGTTAAAGGCGCGCGTCACAGAACGCACTTCGGAGGCACCGTATTCACGCAACGGCGGTGGAATATGTCCTTTCCCCACTTTTAGCGCGGCATGTTCCAGGTCCACCAGTGGTCGGTTCTGTATTCGGATAAACAGCCATGCGCCCCCTATCGCCAGGAGCATAATAGCCAGCGTATAGCGGAACAGCGGAGAGAAGTCGCCCTGATGAATCTCCGTCAACGGCACACGCACCCAAATATTGGGCGACAGCCAGGTTTTCAGCCAGACAACGGGAGAACTCTTGTTAACTTCAACGCGGACTTCCGTCGGACCACCCAGTTGCTGCGCCATCTGCTGGCTTAAAAATTCATAGTGCTGCGCCCAACGCAGGCCCGCGTCTTCTGCGGCTTCGTTGGAATAGAGCGAGATGCCGAGTTCGCGATAAATTTCGCGACGAAACGCCGGAGGAACCACCAGCTGTGTGCCGTCCTCCAGTTGCAGTTTATCGGTCATCAGCATACGAACTTCGTAGGCGAGCACCTTATTAAACTGCTGAAGGCTGGGCAAAATCGCGAAATTCAGCACCACGAGGTAGGTCGTCACAAGGCTGACGAACAGCAATGTGACGATCAACAACAGCGTGCGGGCAAAAGAACTGCGCGGTGAGAAGCGCATTCGCCTCATGCTTTAGAACCGTCCGGCACAAAGACGTAGCCCAGACCCCAAACGGTCTGAATGTAACGTGGATGAGCCGGATCCTCTTCCACCATGCGACGCAGGCGGGAGATTTGCACGTCGATAGAACGCTCCATCGCGGAGTATTCACGACCACGCGCCAGGTTCATCAGCTTATCGCGCGACAGCGGCTCACGCGGATGGCTCACCAGCGCTTTCAGCACGGCGAACTCACCGCTGGTCAGCGGCATCGGCTCATCTTCGCGGAACATCTCGCGGGTCCCGAGGTTAAGTTTAAATTTACCGAAGGCGATGACCGCTTCCTCCTGCGAAGGCGCGCCAGGTAATTCATTTGCCTGACGACGCAGTACCGCACGAATACGCGCCAGCAGCTCACGCGGGTTGAACGGTTTTGGAATGTAGTCATCGGCACCAATCTCGAGGCCAACGATACGGTCAACTTCTTCCCCTTTCGCCGTCACCATAATGATCGGCATCGGGTTACTCTGGCTACGCAGGCGGCGGCAGATGGACAGGCCATCTTCACCCGGCAGCATTAAGTCGAGAACCATCAAGTGGAATGATTCGCGGGTCAGCAGGCGGTCCATTTGCTCCGCGTTAGCGACGCTACGAACCTGGAAGCCCTGCTCGGTAAGGTAACGCTCAAGCAGCGCGCGCAGGCGCATATCGTCATCCACTACCAGAATCTTATAATTCTCTTGCATTGTTTTTACTCCCAAAGGTTCCGACAATTATGAGTGCGTATTCTAAAAAAGTGCGCGTCGAGGACCAGCTAAATCTGGTATAAATTCTAGTCGAAATTGTTACAAAGCATATTTAACAGCAGCTTATATGCACATTGCATCACAGAAATGATGATTAATCCGTACCTTAAGGGGCGGTGATTTGTAAAGAAATCAGAGAAAAAATAAGGCCACGAAATGAAAACGCCCCTGATCACCCGAGAAGGCTACGACAAGCTGAAGCAGGAACTGGATTTTCTCTGGCGTCAGGAGCGCCCGGAAGTCACCAAAAAAGTCACCTGGGCGGCAAGCCTCGGCGATCGCAGTGAAAATGCCGACTACCAGTACAATAAAAAGCGTCTGCGTGAGATAGACCGCCGCGTTCGCTATCTGACGAAATGCCTGGAAAACCTGAAAATTGTCGATTACTCACCCCAGCAGGAAGGCAAAGTTTTCTTCGGTGCCTGGGTGGAAATCGAAAATGACGATGGCAATACATTACGTTTTCGCATTGTAGGTTACGACGAAATTTTTGGCCGCAAAGACTATATCTCCATCGACTCCCCCATGGCGCGCGCGCTGCTGAAAAAAGAGGTAGGCGATGTCGCACTGGTACAGACGCCCGGCGGGGAAGCCACCTGGTATGTTAACGAAATTGAGTATGTGAAGTAGCGCACCAGGAACTATCCGGGAGCCCCCGGCGCGACTGGCATTTTTCTGTCTCAATCCGTATAACTATCCCCTGATTTTGTTCAGAAGATGATATTGAAATGATGAATGATTCGCTCTGCCGCATTATTGCGGGTGAACTTCAGGCCAGATCCGAACAGGTAGAAGCTGCCGTTCGTCTGCTTGATGAAGGGAACACCGTGCCGTTTATCGCGCGTTATCGTAAAGAAGTCACCGGCGGTCTGGATGACACGCAGTTGCGTAATCTGGAAACCCGCCTGGGTTATTTGCGTGAGCTGGAAGAACGCCGCCAGGCCATTCTGAAGTCGATTGGCGAGCAGGGTAAGCTCACCGATGAATTGAGTAAAGCCATCAACGGCACGCTCAGTAAAACCGAACTCGAAGATTTGTATTTACCGTACAAGCCTAAGCGCCGTACCCGTGGGCAAATCGCCATTGAAGCAGGCCTGGAGCCGCTGGCGGATTTGCTGTGGAACGACCCTTCACACGACCCGGAAAGCGAAGCTGCAAAATATCTCGATGCCGACAAAGGCATTGCCGATACCAAAGCAGCACTGGATGGCGCACGCTACATTCTGATGGAGCGCTTCGCCGAAGATGCGCAGTTGCTGGCGAAAGTGCGTGATTATCTGTGGAAAAACGCCCATCTGGTCGCCACAGTGGTCAGTGGTAAGGAAGAGGAAGGCGCAAAATTCCGCGACTATTTCGATCACCACGAACCGATCTCGACCGTACCGTCCCACCGCGCGCTGGCTATGTTCCGTGGCCGAAACGAAGGGGTCTTGCAGCTCTCTCTGAATGCCGATCCGCAGTTTGATGAGCCGCCAAAAGAGAGCCATTGCGAACAAATTATTCAGGATCACCTCGGCCTGCGCCTGAACAACGCCCCGGCAGACAGCTGGCGCAAAGGTGTTGTCAGCTGGACCTGGCGTATTAAAGTGCTGATGCATCTGGAAACCGAACTGATGGGCACCGTGCGTGAGCGCGCGGAAGACGAGGCGATCAACGTCTTCGCCCGCAATCTGCATGACCTTCTGATGGCCGCCCCTGCGGGGCTGCGCGCGACCATGGGTCTCGATCCGGGTCTGCGTACCGGCGTGAAAGTCGCCGTTGTCGATGGCACGGGCAAGCTGGTCGCCACTGACACCATTTACCCCCATACCGGCCAGGCAGCAAAAGCCGCTGTGGCGGTCGCCGCACTGTGCGAAAAACACAACGTTGAACTGGTCGCTATTGGTAACGGAACAGCATCGCGTGAAACCGAACGTTTCTTCCTGGACGTGCAGAAGCAGTTCCCGAAAGTGACCGCCCAGAAGGTGATTGTCAGCGAGGCCGGCGCATCCGTTTATTCCGCCTCCGAGCTGGCTGCGCAGGAGTTCCCGGAACTTGATGTTTCCCTGCGAGGCGCGGTTTCTATCGCCCGTCGTTTGCAGGATCCGCTGGCAGAACTGGTGAAAATCGATCCGAAATCCATTGGTGTCGGCCAGTATCAGCACGATGTCAGCCAGACTCAACTGGCGCGCAAACTGGACGCGGTAGTCGAAGACTGTGTGAACGCCGTCGGCGTGGACCTGAACACCGCTTCTGTTCCCCTGCTGACCCGCGTTGCCGGTTTAACCCGCATGATGGCGCAAAATATCGTCGACTGGCGTGATGAAAACGGCCAGTTCCAGAATCGTCAACAGTTGTTAAAAGTCAGCCGGCTGGGGCCAAAAGCCTTTGAGCAGTGCGCGGGCTTCCTGCGTATCAATCATGGTGATAATCCGCTGGATGCCTCTACCGTGCACCCGGAAGCCTACCCGGTTGTGGAACGTATTCTGGCGGCGACGGAGCAGTCTTTGCGCGATCTGATGGGCAACAGTAATGGGCTAAAATCCCTGAAAGCGTCCGACTTTACCGACGAACGTTTCGGCGTACCGACCGTCACTGACATCATCAAAGAGCTGGAAAAACCGGGCCGCGACCCGCGTCCTGAGTTCAAAACCGCACAGTTTGCTGACGGTGTTGAAACGATGAATGATCTGCTGCCGGGTATGGTACTCGAAGGTGCGGTAACCAACGTCACCAACTTCGGTGCATTTGTGGATATTGGCGTGCATCAGGATGGTCTGGTACACATCTCTTCGCTCGCCGATAAATTTGTTGAAGATCCGCATACCGTGGTGAAAGCGGGCGATATCGTCAAAGTTAAAGTGCTGGAAGTGGATCTGCAGCGCAAACGTATTGCGCTGACCATGCGCCTGGATGAGCAGCCTGGAGAGAACAATTCACGGCGTGGTAACAGCGGCGCTCGCGAGGCAGGCAATCGCCCTGCCGCCCGTCCGGCTAAACCACGTGGACGCGATACGCAGCCTGCCGGCAACAGCGCGATGATGGATGCGCTGGCCGCCGCCATGGGGAAAAAACGTTAAGCCCTTCGCCCTCTCCTTCGGGAGGGGGCACTCTCCTTTCCTGATGTTCAAATCTGAACAGACAGATACATTACTTTATTTCTTTATCGCCAGTATCTCTTTGAATAATCACTGGATTAATTTTCAAAATTATTAACCTATTTTTCATTAGTTATATTTGAGTTAATAAGATGATCTCATAAATATTTATTATTAATTTAACCTTAAGCTAGTGGAATAAATTAAACATCCCTTCGCGGCTTCTTATTTCTTATTGCAAACGTGAAATGCAAAACACCATAAATATTGAGCCACATCAACAATGGCTCGGATTGTGATTCCGCTTTGTGCAATATCGAGGTTTAATAGTGATGATAAAAACTATTCTCATTATCATTGTATGAGTGGAGTAACACTCATTGCCGTGCTGGCTAACTATCTGGTTTCATGCGCTTTACTGGCGCATGGTGGGAATGTTGTTTGCGATACATATAAGTAGGTCCTATGCAATTCTCTCCTGACAGTGCGTGGAAAATAACGGGGTTCTCTCGCGAAATCAGCCCGGCGTGGCGCCAGAAACTCCTCTCATTAGGCATGTTGCCCGGCTCATCATTTAATGTCGTGCGCGTAGCTCCCCTTGGTGATCCTGTTCACATTGAAACCCGGCGCGTTAATCTGGTCCTGCGTAAGAAAGATCTCGCATTTCTGGAACTGGAAGCCGTTTCCCGCTAATGGCCCGGCCATGAAAGAGATAGAAGTACAATGAAAAAATTGACCGTGGGATTAATTGGTAATCCTAATTCCGGGAAGACCACGTTATTCAATCAGTTAACTGGTGCACGCCAGCGCGTAGGGAACTGGGCGGGTGTGACGGTTGAGCGCAAAGAGGGGCAATTCTCTACCACCGACCATCAGGTTACGCTGGTTGATTTGCCCGGTACTTACTCGCTGACCACTATCTCGTCACAGACTTCACTGGATGAGCAAATTGCCTGTCACTACATTCTGAGTGGCGATGCGGACATCCTGATTAATGTCGTGGATGCCTCTAACCTCGAGCGTAACCTCTATCTCACGTTGCAGTTGCTGGAACTGGGTATTCCGTGCGTGGTGGCGCTGAATATGCTGGATATTGCCGAGAAACAAAAAGTCCGCATTGATATCGACGCCCTCTCCGCTCGCCTCGGCTGTCCGGTCATTCCGCTGGTCTCGACACGGGGTCGCGGCATTGACGCGTTAAAAATCGCGCTGGATCGTCACCAGAAAAACGGACAAATCGAGCTTGTGCACTATGCGCAGCCACTGTCTCGCGAAGCGGATGCGCTGGCACAAAGCATGGCCGTGGATATGCCCGTGCAACAACGCCGCTGGCTTGGCCTGCAAATGCTGGAAGGCGATATCTACAGTCGCGCTTACGCCGGTGACGCCGCCCTTAAGCTGGATATTTCGCTGGCACGCCTGCAGGATGAAATTGATGATCCAGCGTTGCATATCGCGGATGCCAGGTATCAAACCATTGCCGCGATTTGCGAGGCGGTCAGTAACACCCTGACGGCGGAATCCAGCCAGTTTACGGCAGCCGTCGATCGTATCGTTCTGAACCGCTTCCTCGGTTTACCGATTTTCCTGTTTGTGATGTACCTGATGTTCCTGCTCGCGATTAACATTGGCGGCGCGTTACAGCCAATTTTTGATGCAGGCTCCGTAGCGATTTTCGTCCACGGTATCCAGTGGCTGGGCTACACGCTGCATTTCCCGGAATGGCTGACCGTTTTCCTCGCCCAGGGTCTGGGTGGGGGTATCAACACGGTACTGCCGCTGGTGCCACAAATCGGCATGATGTACCTGTTTCTCTCGTTCCTTGAAGACTCCGGCTATATGGCACGTGCGGCCTTTGTAATGGATCGTTTGATGCAGGCGCTGGGGCTGCCGGGTAAATCCTTCGTGCCGCTGATTGTCGGTTTTGGCTGCAATGTCCCCTCGGTGATGGGGGCAAGAACCCTTGATGCGCCACGTGAACGGCTGATGACCATGATGATGGCGCCGTTTATGTCCTGCGGTGCGCGTCTGGCCATCTTTGCTGTCTTTGCGGCGGCCTTCTTCGGCCAGCAGGGGGCGTTACTGGTCTTTTCTCTGTACGTGCTGGGCATTGTGATGGCAATCCTTACCGGCCTGATGCTGAAACACACCATCATGCGCGGCGAAGCGTCACCGTTCATTATGGAACTGCCGGTCTACCACGTGCCACACCTGAAAAGTCTGGTGCTGCAGACGTGGCAGCGCCTGAAAGGATTTGTGCTCCGTGCTGGTAAAGTCATTGTGGTCGTGAGCATTTTCCTCAGTGCCCTCAACAGCTTCTCTTTAAGCGGTAAAACGGTCGATAACATTAACGATTCCGCGCTGGCATCAATCAGCCGCGTCTTTACCCCCATACTGGAACCGATTGGCGTGCACGGCGATCACTGGCAGGCGACTGTTGGTCTGGTGACGGGAGCCATGGCGAAAGAAGTGGTGGTCGGGACACTTAACTCTCTCTATACCGCTGAACATATTCAGAAGGCGGATTTCAATCCAGCAGAATACCGTCTCAGCGATGAACTGATCGCCGCGCTCAACGAGACCTGGACCAGCCTGAAAAACACCTTTAGTCTGAGCGTCCTGGCAAACCCGATTGAGGCCAGCAAAGGCGACGGCGAGATGGCAGAAGGTACCATGGGCGTCATGAGTGAGAAATTCGGCAGCGCCGCGGCGGCCTACAGTTACCTGATTTTCGTTCTGCTTTATACCCCATGTATTTCCGTCATGGGTGCCATCGCCCGTGAATCGAGCCGTGGCTGGATGGGATTTTCCGTGCTGTGGGGGCTGAATATCGCGTATTCACTTGCCACCCTGTTCTATCAGATCGTGAGTTTTCATGAGCATCCGGTTTTCAGCCTCACCTGTATTCTTGCGGTGATCCTGTTCAACGTCGTCGTGATTGGTGGTCTGCGTCGCGCCAGAAGTCGCGTGGATGTCAATCTACTGGCCAGCCGTAAAACCGTGGCCAGTTGCTGTGAAAGCACGGCGGGCGACTGCCACTGAGGAGATGAAACATGGCATCGTTAATTGAGGTTCGCGATATGCTTGCTTTACAGGGCCGGATGGAAATCAGCCAGCTCTGTAACGCGCTGCATCTCTCCCGCCCCATGGCCGATGCCATGCTGTCGCGCATGGAAGCCATGGGCAAAGCGGTACGTATTCAGGAAGAGGCGGATGGCTGTCTCAGCGGCGAGTGTAAAAAATGCCCGGATGGAAAATCAGCCTGTGAGCGTGAATGGTGGTCACTGACAGGATGCTGATAGCGGGTCAGACGACCCGCTCATCACATTACTTATAGACATCCGCCGTGGCATGGATGTCTTTTTCATTTTTCTGACCACTGGTCACGACGAAATATTTGCCGCCCAGCTCATCCGCTTTTTTCGACAGCTCTTTTTTCGCGTCCATCGGTGCCGAGGTATCTGACGTGCTAATCGTCCCGACTTTCGTCAGATTCATACCCGCGACCTTATCTTTTTCGAGTTCCTTTGCCGCCATCACGCCAAACGACAGGGAGCCAATCACCAGAGATGTAACAATACCTGTAACAAGTTTCATAGACTTGATTCTCCTCGGGTTTTTTAGATTGTGATGCTGCGGTAAAAAAGATAAGCCAACCGCAGCAACGCTCTGAGTATTGTCGTTAAGCGGCATTTTTTCCAGGTGGCGCAATAATTACCTGCCGAAATTATTAAAATTCATCAAAGCGCTACAGAAATCCTCTGGGTGGGAAATAAAAGGCGCATGGGCGGCCTTCGGAAATATCAGCGACTGGCTTTGCGGCCAGCACGCATCCAGGGTGGCGACAATTTTACGCGGAACCAGTCCATCTAAACGTCCGTAAAGCCGCAAGAAGGGTATCTCCAGCCCGACCAGCGCTTCACGCAGATCTTCTGTTTTCAGAATCTCCAGCCCGCCGTTCAGCACCTCTGGCGAGGGCATTGGTAACGACAATACCGCCTGCTTAAGCTGACGCGCATCCTGACGGGCCGTATCCGTACCCATCGTCTGTAGGGCCAGAAAACGCTCGACCGTACGTTGAAAATCCTCGCTGAGCTGTTGCTGGAAACCGGCCAGCACATCCGGTTTGATGCCAGGCCATTCATCCAGCGCGCTAAAACAAGGGGATGATGCGACCGTCACCAGTCCGCTGACACGTTCAGGGGCAAGAAGCGCAATCTTGCTTGCGACAAGCCCGCCGAGGCTCCAGCCCAGCCAGATAGCGCGCTGCGGCGCCTGCGCCAATACGCGCTCTGCCATCTCCTGCAATGTCATTGCCGAAAATCCGCTACTGCGCCCGTAACCCGGCAGGTCCACCAGATGCAGTGTAAATTGCGAGCTTAGCTGCGGCACAATGCAATCCCAGACCTGCGCGTTCAGCCCCCATCCGTGCAGCAGCACAAGATGGCAATTTCCTTCGCCTTTGGTTTCCCACCAGATGTTGTTCATCAGTTATCGTTCTCTTGCTTAAAACAGGGAGGGTGAACATGCTAACAGTGCCGGGCTTGTGCTGGCTATGTCGAATGCCGCTGGCGGTAACGCACTGGGGATTGTGCTCCTGCTGCACCCGGGCGGTGGTTGCTCCCCTTTCCGTTTGCCCGTGCTGTGGTTTGCCTGCAGCGAGCCAGACATTGCCTTGCGGCAGATGCCTGCAAAAACCGCCGCCATGGCAGCGTCTGGTGGCGGTCAGCGATTACGCATTGCCATTGAGTATGCTGGTGCACCAGTTCAAATTTGTGCGACGTCCAGAAATGGCAAAAACGCTGGCACGCCTGCTGGTTCTGGCGGTCATTAATGCTCGCAGAGCGCCGATGTGGCAAAAGCCCGATATGCTTATCAGCGTACCGCTCTATCGGCATCGCCAGTGGCGCAGAGGATATAACCAAAGTGACCTGCTCTGTCGCGCCCTAAATCACTGGCTTGGCTGTCGCTATGAACAGAGCGCTATTGTCCGCATTCGGGCAACGTCCATACAACATCATCTCAGCGCCCGGTTACGCAAGCGCAACCTGAAAAATGCCTTTCGCCTTGAATTGCCCGTACAGGGACTCCATATGGTTATCGTGGATGATGTCGTCACGACCGGCAGCACTGTCGGGGAAATAAGTCGGTTGCTCCTGCGCAACGGCGCGGCGTCTGTTCAGGTATGGTGCCTTTGTCGAACCTTGTAGACCCTCGATGATGGGCGTATTATAACCAAGTAAAATAGTCAACTATTAGGCCATTGCTATGATCCGTATCTCTGACGCTGCGCAAGCGCATTTTGCTAAACTACTGGCAAATCAGGAAGAAGGGACACAAATCCGCGTATTTGTGATTAACCCAGGCACGCCAAACGCTGAATGCGGCGTCTCTTATTGCCCGCCAGATGCAGTGGAAGCAACTGACACCGCCCTGAAATTTGAACAACTGACCGCCTATGTCGATGAATTGAGTGCGCCGTACCTGGAAGATGCGGAAATTGATTTTGTCACTGACCAGTTGGGCTCCCAGCTTACCCTGAAAGCCCCCAACGCGAAGATGCGTAAAGTGTCCGAAGACGCGCCGCTGATGGAACGTGTTGAATATCTGCTGCAATCGCAGATCAACCCGCAACTGGCAGGCCACGGCGGTCGCGTCACGCTGATGGAAATTACTGATGAAGGTTACGCTATCCTCCAGTTTGGCGGTGGTTGTAACGGTTGTTCAATGGTCGATGTGACGCTGAAAGAAGGGATCGAAAAGCAGCTGCTTAACGAATTCCCGGAGCTGAAAGGTGTACGCGACCTCACCGAACACCAGCGCGGCGAGCACTCCTACTACTAAGCCCCTTCTTGTTTTATGCTCTCCCGATACGGGAGAGCATGTTACCTGTATCTCTCCACGTATAAACGCCTCTCTTTTTTGCATTCATTTCCAGCCTGGAGTATGACCGGCATCTCACTTCGCAAATTTTGACCCGCCGGGTGATTCTCTTTTGGTGAATGTTACCCGTATCATCTGTGCCAGTACCCAAAATATAAAAAACATCCGGCTATCCTTTTAAAAAGGGGATGTAAGGCATATCGGTACTCCAGCGCTTCGTTTTTACAGGGCTAAAATCTGTAATAACCGCTGAAAAACTGACGTTACCCATAACAAATTAAGGCCAGGTAAATCATGCCATTAGTCATCGTTGCTATCGGTGTAGTCTTGTTGTTGTTATTAATGATCCGCTTCAAATTGAACGGATTTATCGCCCTGATCCTGGTGGCACTCGCCGTCGGTATGATGCAGGGCATGCCTCTGGACGCAGTCATCAAATCTATCAAAGCCGGTGTGGGCGGAACGCTGGGCAGCCTTGCGCTGATCATGGGCTTCGGCGCCATGCTGGGTAAAATGCTGGCGGACTGCGGCGGCGCACAACGCATCGCCACCACGCTGATTGCGAAATTTGGCGAAAAACACATTCAGTGGGCCGTCGTACTGACTGGCTTCACCGTGGGGTTCGCGCTGTTCTATGAAGTGGGCTTTGTTCTGTTACTGCCGCTGGTTTTCACTATCGCAGCAGCAGCCCGTATCCCGCTGCTGTATGTGGGTGTCCCGATGGCGGCCGCGCTTTCCGTTACCCACGGCTTCCTGCCTCCGCACCCTGGCCCGACTGCTATCGCCACTATTTTCCATGCGGATATGGGCAAAACCCTGCTCTACGGTACGCTGCTCGGTATCCCGACCGTTATACTGGCCGGCCCGGTCTACGCCCGTTTCCTGAAAGGCATCGACAAGCCGATTCCGGAAGGTCTGTACAATAAGAAAACATTTACCGAAGAAGAAATGCCGGGCTTTGGCGTTAGCGTCTGGACCTCTCTGGTGCCAGTGGTGCTGATGGCCCTGCGTGCGGTAGCTGAGATGCTGTTGCCGAAAGGTCATGCGATTCTGCCTTACGCTGAGTTCTTCGGCGATCCGGTTATGGCGACTTTAATTGCGGTGCTGATTGCGGTCTTCACCTTCGGCCTGAACCGTGGTCGTTCCATGGACGACATCAACGAGACGCTGACCAGCTCAATCAAAATCATTGCCATGATGCTGCTGATCATCGGCGGTGGCGGCGCATTCAAGCAGGTTCTGGTGGATAGCGGCGTGGATAAATACATCGCGTCGCTGATGCATGAAACCAATATCTCGCCAATCTTTATGGCATGGTCAATTGCCGCCGTACTGCGTATCGCCCTGGGTTCCGCAACCGTTGCAGCCATTACCGCAGGCGGGATTGTCGCACCGCTGATTGCCACCACTGGCGTAAGCCCAGAGCTGATGGTTATCGCGGTGGGTTCCGGTAGTGTGATTTTCTCTCACGTGAACGATCCTGGCTTCTGGCTGTTCAAGGAGTACTTCAACCTGACCATCGGGGAAACCATGAAGTCCTGGTCCGCACTGGAGACCATTATCTCCGTCTGCGGTCTGGTTGGCTGTCTGCTGCTGGGAATGGTGGTATAAGTTCTACCATTTAACTGGCTGTTAAAAGAGAACCCGCCGAATGGCGGGTTCGTTGTATTTACTTCTTCGCTGCCGCTTTCCGGCGTTTATCCAGGTCTTTGATCAGCTTGTTGACGTTCTCGTCCGCAAACATTTTCTCCAGTGACACGGCGAGCTTACGCCGCCAGTTTTTGTACTGATAACTGGTGCCCGGAATATTCACCGGCCCGGCCATGTCCAGCCAGTCTTCCGGCTGTAGCCCCAGTAACGCACTATTACTGTCAGCGATATAGCGCTGCATCCCCCGATTAAGCACCGCACTCATCGGCATACGGGAAGCCTTATGCCCCACCCGTTTTGGCAAACAGCCATGGGCGTGAAGCGCATCCAGTAGCCCTTGTTTTGCCAGTTCGCGATCGAGATACAGCCCGCGCAGCACCACTTCATCCGGATAAAGACCCAGGGTCTTACCCAGCGTCAGGTCGCCACTTTCCCAGTATCCCCGCAACGTCGGCAAATCATGAGTCGTCGCCACTGCCATTGACTGGGCCGGGTAGGCTTTGGGGGCGCGGTAGCGCTTCTCGTGATCATTTTCAAAATAGAGGACTTTGTAGGAGTAAACGCCGCTGTCGCGCAGCTTGCCGACGATTTCCACCGGAACGGTCCCCAAATCTTCGCCAATGACCATGCACTGATGACGCTGACTTTCCAGTGCCAGGATAGACAACAGATCGTCCACCGGGTACTGCACATACGCTCCGTGATCCGCCGTTTCGCCATACGGGATCCACCACAGGCGCAGCATCGACATCACATGATCGATACGCAACGCGCCGCAGCTTTTCATATTGGCGCGCAGCAACTCGATAAACGGTTCGTACGCCCGCGCGGCGATAATATGCGGGTCCATGGGCGGCAACCCCCAGTTCTGCCCCAGCGGCCCGAGAATATCCGGCGGCGCGCCCACAGAAGCTTTCAGGCAGTACAGCTCGCGATCACACCAGGTTTCCGAACCGCCTTCGGCGACACCCACGGCAAGATCCCGGTACAACCCAATTGGCATGTGGTGACTCTGGCTCTCCTGCCAGCATTCGGCAAATTGCGTATATGCCAGCCACTGCAACCACAGGTAAAAATTCACTTCATCGGCATGGCTATCGCAAAAGGCTTTGACCTCCGGGCTGTCGGTTGACTGAAAGCCTGCCGGCCAGGCAGGCCAGCCCCAGCGTAGCGGATCCTCTTTCACCTGGTTGGCATGTAGCGCATCAAACGCCGCCTGCCAGTACAGACTTTCCCCCTCTTCCTTCACAAAGGCATGAAACGCAGCGCGTAAATCGTCATCGTCTTTACGCTGTGAAAACTGCAGCCAGGCCAGGCGTAATGCCGCCAGTTTGAGGGCCGTTACGCCAGCGTAATCGACAAACTCCGCATCGCGGGCGGCGTCCAGCGCCTTGCGCGTCGTAGGGAGTTTCCACCACGCCTGCGCTTCTTTGCTCAACTGAAAATCTTCTACCGCGTTAACATCGATATAAATGATATTCAGCCAGCGACGAGAAGAGGGACTGTACGGACTGGCGCTTTCCGGATTGGCCGGATAAAGCGCATGAATGGGATTCAGACCGATAAACGCGCCACCGCGCTGACCCACCTCGCCCAACATAACTTTCAGATCGCCAAAATCACCGATCCCCCAGTTACGTTCAGATCGCAAGGTATAAAGCTGTACGCATGCCCCCCAGAGTTTTTTCCCTTCCAGCAGGGCCTGCGGTTCATAACAACGCTTTGGGGTGACAATTAAGCGACAATGCCAGCTCTGCTCAGCTTGACGCAGGGTCAGCGTGTGATATCCCTGCGGCAACTTCGCTGGCAGGGTGAGATTTTTCCCCGCGTCGACCTGGCCCTTATGTTGCTGGCCATCTTCGGTGGTGATTATCCAGTTGAAAGTACCGTTTCCCTCAATCGGCAATGACTTCTTCTTTCCCTGGGTATGAACCAGTACATTCGGGACCGGCGTTACCGCGACAGGCGTCGCGGTAACGGCATGCATAGCGTCAAGCAAACGTCGTTTGGTTTCCGCACCAATAGACTGTGGTTTGCCATGCGCATTGATGTAATCCGGGCTAATTCCCGCCGCCAGCGCGGCATTATCAAGACGTTTGCTCACTATGGCGTTTCCTTAGCGTTTTGCCTGCCAGATACGGGTTTGGTAATCACGGATCGAACGATCCGAACTGAACATGCCGCAACGTGCGGTATTCAATATTGTAGCCCTGGTCCAGGCGTCTTCATCACGATAGAGCGCATCTACCCGTTTTTGCGCGTCGACGTAGGCGGCGAAATCCGCCAGAACCAGATAAGGATCGCCGCCCTGCTTACCGATGCTGTGCAGCATCTGGTCGAACGCATGTTTGTCGCCCCCGCTGTACTTGCCGCTCTCGAGTTCTTTGAGCACCGCATCCAACAGCTTATCTTTCTTACGCCATTTCACCGGATCGTAGCCTTTGGCTTTCAACGCCTTCACCTCTTCCACGGTATGACCGAAGATGAATATGTTTTCATCGCCAACCTGCTCAGCAATCTCGACGTTGGCGCCGTCAAGGGTACCGACGGTAAGCGCACCGTTCAGCGCCAGTTTCATATTGCCGGTACCAGAAGCTTCTTTACCTGCGGTAGAAATTTGTTCGGATACATCTGCCGCCGGGATAAGACGTTCTGCCGCCGAGACGCAATAATCCGGCAGGAAAACCACTTTCAGCTTATCGCCCACCGTCTTATCGTTATTGATTACCTCGGCCACTTTATTGATGGCGTAAATGATATTTTTTGCCAGGTAATAGCCCGGCGCGGCCTTCGCGCCGAAGAGGAATACGCGTGGTACGCGGTCTGCCTGCGGATTTTCGCGAATCTCTTTATACAGCGCCACAATATGCAGCAGGTTCAGATGTTGGCGTTTGTATTCATGCAGACGTTTGATTTGAATATCGAACAGCGCATGCGGATTGATCTCAATGCCGGTACGCGCCTTGACGAAGGCCGCGAGTTGCACCTTATTTTCCTGTTTGATGGCACGATATTGCGCGCGAAATTTCGCGTCGTCGGCAAATTTCTCCAGATTAATCAACTGGTCGAGATCGTTCGCCCACTCATTTTTCAGCGATTTATCCAGCAATGCCGCCAGCGCCGGGTTGCACTGTTTGATCCAGCGACGCGGCGTAATACCGTTAGTGACATTATGGAATTTCGTTGGCCACAGTTGGTGATATTCCGGGAACAGATCTTTGACGACTAAATCGGAGTGCAGCGCCGCAACGCCGTTCACCGCGAACCCGCCAACGACGCACATATTGGCCATACGAACCTGCTTGTTGTGCACCACCGCCAGTTTCGCCCACACATCCTCATCGCCAGGCCAGGTTTGCTCAACCAGTACCTTAAAGCGATCGTTAATCTGTTTGATGATTTGCATGTGGCGAGGCAGCAGCGCTTTTACCAGTTTTTCATCCCAGCACTCCAGCGCTTCCGGCATCAGCGTATGGTTGGTGTAGGCGAAGGTTTTACTGGTAATAGCCCAGGCGTCATCCCAGCTCAGTTGATGTTCATCAATCAGTACGCGCAGCATTTCCGGGATCGCAATAGTCGGATGCGTATCGTTAAGCTGAATAACTTCAAAGTCAGGCAACTGGGCGATTTTGCGTCCGGCCAGATGGTGACGACGCAGAATATCCGCCACGGAGCAGGCACACTGGAAATATTGCTGCATCAGACGCAGCTTCTTGCCCGCCTGGTGGTTGTCATTCGGATAGAGCACCTTGGTCAGTTTTTCTGCATCAATGCCCTGCTGCTCGGCACGCAGAAAATCACCGTCGTTGAATTTGGTCAGATCGAACGGGTGTGCATGTGTCGCCTGCCACAGGCGCAGCGGCTGTGCCACGCTATTACGATAACCCAGGACCGGTAAATCCCAGGCTTCGCCGATAATCGTAAAGCCCGGCGTCCAGTGTCCGTCTTTACTCACTTTGCCGCCAATGCCCACCTGCACGTTCAATTGAGCATTATGGTTGAACCAGGGGTAGCTGCGACGCTGCCAGTCATCTGGCGCCTCTTTCTGCTGACCCTCGTCAAAAGACTGACGGAACAAACCGTACTGATAGTTCAGGCCATACCCGGTCGCGGACTGGCCTACCGTTGCCATGGAGTCCAGGAAGCAAGCTGCCAGACGTCCTAAGCCACCGTTACCCAGCGCCGGGTCGGTCTCTTCTTCCAGCAGATCGCTCAGATTGATACCACTTTCCTGCAGTACATCGCTCACCTCTTGATACCAGCCGAGGTTGAGCAGGTTGTTACCCGTCAGGCGGCCAATCAGAAATTCCATCGAAATGTAGTTCACATGGCGCTGGTTTTTCACAGGCTTAGCCAGCGGTTGTGCCACCAGTAATTCCGCCAGCGCGCCGCTCACGGCCTGCCACCACTGACGAGAGGTCATCTCCTGGGCGGCGTGCAAACCAAAATGCTGCCACTGACGCGTCAGGGCCGCCTCAAATTGCGCTTTGTTAAACGTGGGCTTTGACATAAAGAATTCGGATCCTGTAATTGAAAAAACAACGTTAGCGCTAGTGTGCCAGGCTCATGAAATGACGTCCTCATCCTGCCAGGGATTCAACGGGGAGGAGCAGCAGGGATGAGCGAAAAGTGTGATCTCTGCCACCTAAAGTTAGCTGTTTATTTAAGCATTTTTCAAGCATTTGCTGCCTCACGGGGCGTGAAAAAACACGTTAACGCACCGTTCACTTACAGAGGGGATAACGGGGGACAAAGTCAAAAATATGAAATATGGTTTCAGGGAGATTATCACTCCCGGCATCAACATAATTTGAGTAAATAATATTTTCTTAAATGATAATTTCGCCTTTTGCTATTTGTGCGATTACGTCGCCATTTTGGGAAATATTCCACCAAAGCCCCCAAAACATGCAAAACTATTTCGCCTTATTTTGACCAACCTTGCTGCAAATCGGGCTGCATGCCCTTTCGCCACAGGTACTGTCTCTTTATTCACAACTCAAATAGAAATGTGACATAGTGCAAATTCACAATCGTCAGATCCGGACATAACTTGCAATAATTCGGAATTTATCCGACCTTATTTATATTAATTACGAAGCGCAAAAAAAATCGTTTTTCCCCTATGTCCTCACAGTGAAGTGATAACTATGTTGATTCCGTCTAAATTAAGTCGCCCGGTACGCCTCGACCATACTGTCGTTCGTGAGCGTCTGCTGGCTAAACTTTCCGGCGCGAACAATTTTCGGCTTGCGCTGATCACTAGCCCGGCAGGGTACGGAAAAACAACGCTCATTTCTCAATGGGCTTCCGGTAAAAATGATGTCGGCTGGTTTTCGCTGGATGGAGGCGACAACCAACAGGAACGCTTTGCCAGCTATTTCATTGCGGCCATTCAGCAAGCCACCGGTGGGCATTGCGTCAGCAGTGAGGTGATGGCACAAAAACGCCAGTACGCCAGCCTCTCCTCCCTCTTTGCCCAGTTGTTTATTGAACTGGCAGAGTGGCAACGCGCGCTCTATCTGGTGATTGATGACTACCACCTCATCACCAACCCGGTAATTCATGAAGCCATGCGCTTCTTCTTGCGCCATCAGCCAGAAAATCTGACGCTGATTGTGCTGTCGCGCAATTTACCGCAGTTAGGCATTGCCAACCTGCGCGTACGTGAACAGTTGCTGGAGATCGGCAGCCATCAACTGGCCTTTAATCATCAGGAAGCGAAGCAATTTTTCGATTGCCGTCTGACCTCGCCCATCGAAGCGGCAGAGAGCAGCCGTCTGTGTGATGACGTTGCCGGCTGGGCCACTGCGCTACAACTCATTGCCCTTTCCGTACGCCAGAATCACAGCGCCGCACAGCAATCCGCTCGCCGTCTGGCGGGGATCAACGCCAGCCACCTGTCTGACTATCTTGTGGATGAGGTGCTGGATAATGTGGATGCCAGTACGCGCCTCTTCTTACTGAAAAGCTCACTATTACGCTCCATGAACGATGCGCTGATTGTCCGTGTCACTGGCGAAGAAAATGGTCAGATGCGGCTGGAAGAAATTGAGCGCCAGGGGCTATTCCTGCAGCGCATGGATGACTCCGGCGAGTGGTTCAGCTACCACCCGCTGTTCGGCAATTTCCTGCGCCAGCGCTGCCAGTGGGAACTGGCGACTGAACTACCGGAAATTCATCGCGCGGCGGCAGAAAGCTGGATGGCACAGGGTTTCCCCAGCGAAGCCATTCATCACGCACTGGCTGCGGGTGACGGTATCATGTTGCGGGATATCCTGTTGCATCACGCCTGGGGTTTGTTCAATCACAGCGAACTCAGCCTGCTGGAAGCATCGCTGAAAGCGCTGCCGTGGGAGAGCCTGCTGGAAAACCCTCGTCTGGTTCTGCTACAAGCCTGGCTGATGCAAAGCCAGCATCGCTACAGTGAAGTGAATACCTTGCTGGCCCGTGCCGAACAGGAGATGACCACCCGAATGGATGCCTCCCTGCACGGTGATTTCAACGCGTTGCGCGCGCAGGTCGCGATCAATGATGGTGACGCCGTCGAAGCGGAACGTCTGGCCATGGTCGCTCTCGACGAACTGCCGCTCGCGAATTACTACAGCCGTATTGTCGCCACATCGGTACATGGCGAAGTTCTGCACTGCAAAGGGCAACTCACCAACTCCCTGGCGTTAATGCAGCAAACCGAACAGATGGCGCGCCGCCACGACGTGTGGCACTACGCCTTATGGAGCCTGATTCAGCAAAGCGAAATTCTCTTTGCGCAAGGCTTCCTGCAGGCTGCCTGGGAGACCCAGGAAAAAGGGTTTGTCCTGGTGCGCGAACAGCATCTTGAACAACTGCCGATGCACGAATTCTTACTGCGTATTCGTTCGCAGTTGCTCTGGGCCTGGGCACGCCTTGACGAATCTGAAGCCGCCGCCCGCCAGGGGATGGAGGTTCTCGCCTCCTTCCAGCCGCAGCAACAGTTACAGTGTCTGGCGCTGGTGATTCAAAACTCACTGGCAAGAGGCGATTTGGATAACGCGCGCGCGCATTTGCATCGTCTGGAAAACTTGCTGGGTAACGGTCAGTATCACAGCGATTGGGTATCGAACGCCGATAAGGTTCGGGTGATTTACTGGAACATGACAGGGGATCGCAAATCCGCAGCGCAGTGGCTTCGCCAGACGCCTAAACCGGAGTTCGCTAATAACCATTTCCTGCAAGGGCAGTGGCGTAATATCGCCAGAGCGCAAATTCTGCTCGGTGATTTCGATCCGGCCGAAATGGTCCTCGAAGAGCTTAACGAGAACGCCCGCAGTCTGCGCCTGATGAGCGATTTGAATCGCAACCTGCTGTTACTGAATCAGCTGTACTGGCAGTCCGGACGCAAAAACGACGCACAGCGTGTGCTACTTGAGGCGCTGCAGCTTGCCAATCGCACCGGGTTTATCAGCCACTTTGTCATAGAGGGCGAGGCGATGGCGCAGCAATTGCGTCAGCTTATTCAACTCAACACATTGCCGGAGCTGGACCAGCACCGCGCGCAGCGTATTCTGCGCGACATCAACCAACATCATCGGCATAAGTTCGCCCATTTTGATGAGAACTTCGTTGAACGTTTGCTGAACCATCCGGAAGTGCCGGAACTTATCCGTACCAGTCCGCTAACCCAGCGAGAGTGGCAGGTTCTGGGGCTTATTTACTCAGGCTATAGCAATGAGCAGATAGCCGGTGAGCTCGCCGTAGCGGCGACCACCATTAAAACGCATATCCGTAATTTGTATCAGAAACTGGGAGTAGCTCACCGTCAGGATGCCGTATTACATGCCCAGCGGCTGCTGAAAATGATGGGCTATGGCGTCTGAGTTCAGGTCGGGCTGGCGCAACGCCGCCCGACCCTATCTCTCAGCATAACTCTAACTGGATGTTATTACTGGTTATCACCTGCATGACGCCCGCAGGTGGCATGGTATCTGTGTACACTGCATTCACCATGCTGATACTGCCCATATTAACCATCGCGTTACGTCCAAACTTCGAGTGATCCACCACCAACATCGCATGGCGGGAGTTTTCAATGATCGCCCGCTTGGTGCGGACTTCGTGATAGTCAAACTCAAGCAGCGAACCATCAGCGTCAATGCCACTGATACCAAGAATGCCAAAGTCCAGACGGAACTGAGAGATAAAGTCCAGCGTAGCTTCGCCGACAATGCCGCCGTCACGGCTACGCAATTCGCCGCCCGCGAGGATGACGCGGAAATCTTCTTTTTTCAGCAGCGTGTTTGCCACATTCAGATTGTTAGTTACCACGCGTAAATCGCTATGATCGAGCAACGCGTGCGCCACGGCTTCAGGGGTAGTTCCAATATCAATAAACAACGTTGCACCGTTCGGGATCTGGCTGGCCACTTTACGGGCAATCCGTTCTTTCTCCGCCGTTTGCGTTGCCTTACGGTCATGCCAGGAGGTGTTGACGGAGCTGGAAGGTAGCGCAGCCCCCCCGTGGTGGCGCAGGATTTTGTTTTGATCAGCCAGATCGTTCAGATCGCGGCGAATCGTCTGCGGGCTTACCGAGAATTGCTCTACCAGTTCTTCCGTGCTGACATATCCCTGCAGTTTAACCAGTTCAATGATCGCGTCATGACGTTGTGTTTGTTTCATGAAATGTCTCTGGATAATTATGTTCGTTTTCGCGCATTCAATGTATCTACCAGCGCCATCGCAAGGCCAATCACCAGCCCGCCGGTGTGGGCGCCGATAGCCGTATCCACTGCTGAGATGCCAAACCAGTCAGCAACCAGTAACACGACCGTAAAAATAACCAGTCCACGGGGCAGCCAGACCGGGCGTTCCGGGTCTCGCTCACCACGTAGCCACACATAACCAATCAATGCATAGACCACACCTGACAGACCACCAAACCAGGGGCCCGTCAGTTTGTACTGTAAAAAGCCGCTCAGTAACGCGCTGATAAGCGTGATCACCACCAGCTTGCCGCTTCCCAGGCGTTTTTCAACGGCTCCGCCAAGATACCACCACCAGAACAGGTTAAAGATGATATGAACCAGCGAAAAGTGCATTAGCGCATGGCTAAAGTAGCGCCAGGCTTCAAATTTCAGCGAGGCGTCATAGGGCCAGGCAAGCCAGACCATCACGGTCTGATCGTCAGACATACTCATCAGGATAAAGACCAGCACGCAAGCCGCGAAGACAGAGAGGGTAATCGGCCCACCGCGCTCGCGCAGCGCCGTGCGCAGAGAAAATCCACGGTAGTGCAAACCGCTGCCTGTCTCTCCGGATTGCCAGCTTGCGGCGAGATAACGTGGATCGGTGGGATTTTCCAGAAAACGCGCCAGTTCAGCTTTCACGCGCTCAGCCTGGCTTTCGTCCGCCAGCCAGATATCGCTTTGCGAGTGGTGTTGAATCGTAAGAATGACGCCCTGTGTTTGCATGTAATCGACAAACGCCTGGGCGACGCGCGGGTTGGTAAATGATGTAATCATCAACATGGCTGGCGGTCGCTTTGTCTCCGGAAAAGAGCACAGTATAGCGGCAGATTCATCACTCTCTAAAGGGATCCCTGCGTGACTTCCGCTGGAAAGTGACGGTGCCAGGCATCAAAGCCACCATCGACGCTGAATACCGAATCATAACCTTGCTGGAGCAGGTATTGTGCCGCGCCTTTACTGCTATTGCCGTGGTAGCACATCACCATGACCGGGGTATCGAAGTCGGTTTCACGCATAAACGCACCGAGCGTATCGTTTGTTAAATGAAAAGCGCCCGGCGTATGGCCAATCGCATAGCTTTGCGGGTCACGAATATCGACCAGAACCGCCTGCTTAAGCTGCAGTTTCTGGTGGGCCTCTTCAACATTAATACAGACAAAATGATCCATTCTGATCTCTTTTCTTTTACGTATGACAGGTGGTACGCCTGCTTCATCCCGTATACATCAGGGCGGAAAAAGCAGGCTGCATAAGTTTACCGCTTAGTGTACGTCCTCCAGGTGGAGAAACACCATTATGTTATGTATATCACTCTAAATTGTTTTTCTGATGTTACCAAAAGCGCGATCTTTTGCTATTATGAGCGATATCGAACATTTGTGAGCTTTAACGAAAGCGCGTGAGGGCAGCATGGAAACCAAAGATCTTATCGTTATTGGCGGGGGCATCAACGGTGCCGGTATTGCGGCGGACGCCGCCGGGCGAGGTTTATCCGTGCTGATGCTGGAAGCCCAGGACTTAGCTTGCGCGACCTCCAGCGCCAGCTCAAAATTGATTCACGGTGGCCTGCGCTACCTTGAACACTATGAATTTCGTCTGGTTAGCGAGGCGCTGGCCGAGCGTGAAGTGCTGCTGAAAATGGCACCGCACATTGCCTTCCCGATGCGCTTCCGCTTGCCGCATCGCCCCCATTTACGTCCGGCGTGGATGATCCGCATCGGTCTTTTTATGTACGATAATCTGGGGAAACGCACCAGTTTACCCGGATCGCAAAGTTTGCGTTTTGGCTCAGAATCGGTCCTCAAACCTGAAATCGTGCGCGGTTTCGAATATTCTGACTGCTGGGTCGATGATGCCCGCCTGGTACTGGCGAATGCGCAGATGGTTGTCAAAAAAGGCGGTGAAGTGCGCACCCGCACCCGCGCCATCTCAGCAAAACGTGAAAACGGACTGTGGATTGTTGAAGCGGAAGATATCGACACCGGGGAAAAATTTAACTGGCAGGCTCGCGGTCTGGTCAATGCCACCGGCCCATGGGTTAAGCAGTTCTTTGATGACGGGATGCATTTGCCGTCTCCGTACGGTATTCGCCTGATTAAAGGCAGCCATATCGTTGTGCCACGCGTTCATTCACAAAAGCAGGCGTATATTCTGCAAAACGAAGATAAACGTATCGTCTTCGTGATCCCGTGGATGGATGAGTTCTCCATCATTGGTACAACCGATGTGGAATATAAAGGCGACCCGAAAAACGTCGAAATTGAAGAAAGCGAAGTGAATTACCTGTTGAAGGTCTATAACGCGCACTTTAAAAAGCAACTGACGCGCAATGATATTGTCTGGACTTACTCCGGTGTGCGCCCGCTGTGTGACGATGAGTCGGATTCTCCGCAGGCAATCACCCGCGACTACACGCTGGATATTCACGATCAGGACGGCAAAGCGCCGCTGCTTTCCGTGTTTGGCGGCAAGCTCACGACCTATCGTAAACTGGCTGAACATGCGATGGAAAAACTGGCCTCCTACTATGAAGGTATCGGCCCGGCATGGACCAAAAACGGTGTGTTACCCGGCGGTGAACTGGCAGGCGATCGCGATGATTACGCTGCAAAACTGCGTCGCCGTTATCCATTCATTAGCGAATCGCTGGCTCGCCATTACGCCCGGACCTATGGCAGCAATACCGAGTTGATTCTGGCCGGAACCAGTAGCATCGAAGACCTGGGTGAGCACTTCGGGCACGAGCTGTACGAAGCCGAGCTGCGTTACCTGGTTGAGCATGAGTGGGTGCGCCGTCTGGATGATGCCATCTGGCGTCGTACCAAACTGGGTATGTGGCTCAATGCCGACGAGCAGTCCCGCGTAGCCCAGTGGCTGGCTCGCCACAGCAAAGCAGAACTCTCGCTGGCCTCGTAATCGTGCCCCCGCTGAGAGATGCTCAGCGGGGGTTTTATGACGCGGCACCAGGGGCTTACAATGAAAGCCCACAGTGCCTCAACATAAACAATCTTCCCCCATCCGCACCTTTCCCCTGCCGTCTTATCCTTGTTTGTCAACTCACTACAGAGACCGGAAAGGAGGGTTTACCCCTTTCATCTTCTGAAAAAAAACGGAGCCCTGAGGCTCCGTGCGGTGTTTATGTCCAAAGCAAAAGTGACTTACAGGCGTACCGGATCGATATGCCAGATCTGCTCGGCGTATTCCTGAATCGTTCTGTCAGATGAGAAATAGCCCATATTGGCAATGTTGTGCATCGCCTTCGTGGTCCACTCTTCCGGGGTGAGATAGAGTTCGTCTACCTTATCCTGGCAATCAACGTAGCTGCGGTAATCGGCCAGCACCTGATAATGGTCGCCAAAGTTAATCAGCGAGTCCACAAGGTCACGGTAACGGCCTGGATCCTGCGGATTGAACAGGCCAGTCGCGATTTGCGTCAGCACCTGATGCAGCTCCTCATCTTTTTCGTAATATTCACGTGGTGAATAGCCTTTACGACGCAGCGCTTCCACCTCTTCCGCAGTATTACCAAAAATGAAGATGTTCTCTGCCCCCACATGTTCGAGCATTTCCACGTTCGCGCCGTCCAGCGTACCGATAGTCAACGCGCCGTTCAGGGCAAACTTCATGTTACTGGTGCCGGATGCTTCCGTCCCTGCCAAAGAAATCTGCTCAGAAAGATCTGCCGCCGGGATGATCACCTGCGCGAGACTTACGCTGTAGTTGGGAATAAAGACCACTTTCAGCTTATCGCCAATCTGTGGATCGTTGTTGATCACCGCCGCCACATCATTGATAAGATGAATGATGTGCTTCGCCATGTAGTACGCTGAGGCCGCTTTACCGGCGAAGATATTAACGCGCGGTACCCACTCCGCTGTCGGATCCGCTTTGATACGGTTGTAGCGGGTGATCACGTGCAACACATTCATCAGTTGCCGCTTGTATTCGTGGATACGTTTGATTTGCACATCGAAGAGCGCTTTCGGGTTGACCACCACATTAAGCTGCTGGCCTATGACTGCCGCCAGGCGCTTTTTGTTCTCCAGCTTGGCATGACGAATCGCCTGATTCACCAACGGGTAGTCGATATGCTGCTCCAGCTCACTGAGCTGGCTCAAATCGGTACGCCAGGTGCGACCAATATGCTCATCGAGCACGCCAGACAACGACGGATTCGCCAGTGCCAGCCAGCGACGCGGTGTTACACCGTTGGTCACGTTAGTAAAGCGCATGGGGAAAATTTTGGCGAAATCGGCAAACAGGGACTGCACCATCAGGTTTGAATGCAGTTCGGACACGCCATTTACTTTATGGCTCACCACCACGGCCAGCCATGCCATGCGCACGCGACGCCCGTTCGATTCGTCGATAATCGACACGCGACTGAGCAAGTCCATATCGTTAGGGTACTGTTCCTGAATAGTTTTCAGGAAGTAGTCATTAATTTCGAAGATAATTTGCAGGTGGCGCGGCAGGATCTTACCGAGCATCTCTATCGGCCAGGTTTCCAGCGCTTCGCTCATCAGCGTATGGTTGGTGTATGAGAACACCTGGCAAGTCACCTCGAATGCTTCATCCCATGAGAATTTATGTTCATCAATCAGCAGACGCATTAATTCGGGAATCGACAACACCGGATGGGTGTCATTCAGGTGAATCGCGGTTTTCTCCGCCAGGTTGCTATAGGTTTTGTGTAGCTGATAATGACGGCTCAAAATATCCTGCACGGTTGCCGACACCAGGAAGTACTCCTGACGAAGGCGCAATTCCCGGCCTGAATAGGTCGAGTCATCAGGATAGAGCACGCGAGATACGTTTTCGGAGTGGTTTTTATCTTCCACCGCCGCAAAATAATCACCCTGGTTAAATTTACCCAGATTGATCTCGCTACTCGCCTGCGCATTCCACAAACGCAGGGTATTCGTTGCGTCGGTATCGTAGCCTGGAATAATTTGGTCGTAGGCCACGGCCAAAATCTCTTCGGTTTCCAGCCAATTGGACTTTTTACCTTCCTGCTGCACACGGCCGCCAAAACGCACTTTATAGCGCGTGTTATGGCGTTTGAATTCCCATGGGTTACCGTATTCCAGCCAGTAGTCCGGGGACTCTTTTTGCCGTCCATCGACAATGTTCTGCTTGAACATGCCGTAGTCATAGCGAATACCGTAACCCCGGCCCGGTAAGCCCAGTGTCGCCAGAGAGTCGAGGAAACAGGCCGCCAGACGGCCCAAACCGCCGTTGCCGAGGCCGGGGTCATTTTCTTCGTCGATCAGCTCTTCCAGATCCAGCCCCATCTCTTCCAGAGCATTTTTGACATCGTCATAAATACCTAACGACAACAGCGCATTGGATAGGGTGCGGCCAATCAAAAACTCCATCGACAGGTAGTAAACCTGACGCATTTCCTGAGAGAGCTGCGCACGGTTGGAGCGTAACCAGCGTTCTACCAGGCGATCGCGCACCGCAAACAATGTGGCGTTCAACCACTCATGTTTGTTGGCGATGACAGGATCTTTACCAATGGTAAACATCAGCTTGTAGGCAATCGAATGTTTTAACGCTTCGATGCTCAGTGTGGGTGATGCATATGTAAAAGGTGCATTCATACAAGTGATTCCTGGAAAACTATTTCAACCGATAGTAAAGATCGCGATAGGATTGCGCGGCGACCTGCCAGCTAAAATCCATGCCCATCGCCTGACGCTGAACAAAGCGCCAGAGAGAGGGACGGGACCACAACACGAAAGCACGCCGAATCGCGCGAAGCAGCGACCAGGCATTACTGTCTTCAAATACAAAACCACTGGCGATTCCATCTGCCAAATTCT
The DNA here is from genome assembly GCA_901456055.1 of Phytobacter ursingii. Lineage (GTDB taxonomy): Bacteria > Pseudomonadota > Gammaproteobacteria > Enterobacterales > Enterobacteriaceae > Phytobacter > Phytobacter ursingii. The sequence continues at coordinate 366,789 of CABDWT010000004.1, read as the reverse complement.
CCAATGAGCTATCGGTCACGGTATCCGCCAGCCCGCCCGTGCGACGAACTAACGGCAACGTGCCGTACTTCAATCCATAAAGTTGCGTTAACCCACACGGCTCAAAACGGCTCGGGACCAGAATGACATCTGCCCCGCCCATAATGCGATGTGAAAACGCCTCGTGATACCCAATTTGCACGCCGACTTGCCCTGGATGCTCAGCGGCCGCCGCAAGGAAACCCTCCTGCAGAACCGGATCGCCCGCGCCAAGTAGCGCCAGTTGCCCGCCTTGCTCCAGCAAACCGGGTAATGCCTCCAGCACCAAATCCAACCCTTTCTGGCTGGTTAAGCGACTCACCACCGCGAAAAGCGGGGCTTTGTCGTTCACTTTCAGCCCCATAGCGATCTGTAGCTGGCGTTTGTTCTCCGCCTTTTCCTCCAGCGTATCCCGCGTATAACGCGAAGAGAGCAGCAGGTCTGTTGCCGGATCCCAAATTTTTTCATCCACGCCGTTCAGAATACCGGACAGACGCCCTTCAACCTGCCGCTGACGCAGCAAACCCTCCATGCCATAGGCAAACTGCGGCTCGGTAATTTCGCGCGCATACGTCGGGCTGACCGCCGTAATATGATCCGCGTAATACAGCCCCGCTTTCAGGAAAGAGATCTGTCCGTTGAATTCCAGCCCATGCATATTAAAGAACGACGATGGCAGCTGTATTTCACTCATATGTTGCGCGTAATACATCCCCTGATAAGCCAGGTTATGTACCGTGAACACCGACTTTGCCGGGCGCCCCTTCGCCGCCAGATAAGCGGGCGCCAATCCTGCATGCCAGTCATGGGCATGGACAATATCGGGTCGCCAGAACGGGTCCAGCCCGCTGGCCATCTCAGCACCAACCCAGCCAAGCAAGGCGAAACGCAGTACGTTGTCGGTATAAGCAAAAAGATTAGTATCGTGGTACGGGCTCCCGGGACGATCGTAAAGATGCGGCGCATCGATTAAGTAGATCCCCACCCCGTTGAAATGTCCGAACAGCAATGAAATACGACCAGCGAATGTATCCCGCCGGGTGACCACTTGAGCGTCAGTCACACCGCGACGAACATCCGGGAATGCAGGCAGCAAAACGCGCGTATCAACGCCATCGGCAATTTGCGCCGCAGGCAATGCGCCAATAACATCAGCCAGACCACCGGTCTTCAGCAACGGAAACATCTCAGAACATACATGTAAAACCTGCATTATCGCTCCTGTCAAAACCGCTAACACTTAGCGGGCGCTAGCGGGAAAAACAGCGCGCGGACCCCTTCCGCGCAAGGTTATCTCGATGCTGTTACTCTTGTTGCAACTTACGCAGCATTTCGCGCGTCACCAGTACGATGCCCTCTTCGGAGCGGTAGAACCGACGGGCGTCTTCTTCGGCATTTTCACCAATGATCGTCCCTTCCGGAATGACACAGGCCCGGTCAATAACGCAACGCCGCAAGCGACAGGAGCGTCCGACCCAGACCTCCGGTAAAAGAACCGCAGAGTCGATATTGCAGAACGAGTTCACACGCACCCGTGAGAACAATACCGATTGCACCACTACCGATCCGGAGATCACACATCCACCGGAAACCAGTGAGTTCAGCGTCATACCGTGACTTCCCGATCTGTCCTGAACAAATTTCGCCGGTGGTAAAGATTCATTATAGGTACGTATTGGCCAGTTACGGTCATACATGTCCAGTTCAGGTACAACTGATGCGAGATCGAGGTTTGCTTTCCAGTACGCTTCGAGGGTTCCTACGTCACGCCAGTAGGGTTCTGATTCAGGGTCCGAATGCACACAGGACAGTGGGAAGGGATGTGCATAAGCCATGCCAGACTTGGTTATCAGCGGGATGATATCTTTGCCGAAATCGTGACTGGAATTTTCATTCTTGTCGTCTTCTTCGAGTAGCTCATAAAGGTACTCAGCGTCGAAAACATAAATTCCCATGCTGGCGAGCGATTTTGTGCTGTCATTCGGCATTGAAGGCGGGTTGGCGGGTTTTTCGACAAACTCAATAACTTTGTCGTTTTCATCCACCGCCATGACGCCAAACGCACTTGCCTCTTCAATGGGCACCGGCAGACAAGCCACGGTGCAACGCGCACCTTTTTCGACATGATCGATAAGCATGCGTGAATAGTCCTGCTTATAGATATGGTCGCCGGCCAGAATGACGATGTACTCCGCACCATAGCGGCGAATGATGTCGAGGTTCTGCGTAACCGCATCGGCGGTGCCGCGATACCAGCTCTCGCCATGCACACGCTGTTGAGCAGGCAACAGATCGACAAATTCGTTCATCTCTTCGTTGAAGAAGGACCAGCCACGCTGAATATGCTGCACCAGCGTGTGGGATTGATACTGCGTGATCACACCAATACGACGAATACCGGAGTTAATGCAGTTGGATAATGCGAAATCGATAATACGGAACTTACCGCCGAAGTGAACCGCGGGTTTGGCGCGTTTTTTTGTCAAATCTTTAAGGCGGGTTCCGCGCCCTCCCGCAAGTATCAGGGCTACAGATTTTAATGGCAGCTGGCGCGCTAACATTAAGGGATCGTTCTTATCTAATCTAACCATGACTAACTCCTTTTTTATGACCTTTCAAAGACGCACACTCCGTGCGCGGGCCCATGCCAGACAGCCATCACTACCGGATTATCCTCACCGGCAAACGGAGGAACAGCACGCCATTCCCCTTCTGGTAGCGCAATCTCTGCAACTTCATGCGTGCCGTTAATCGCCAGCAGTACACGATCGGACAGCAGAATTTGCAGACGGTGGACACCGCTTTGCCACTCCGCAACACTGAGAGGCTGCGCTTCCTGATTAAGCCAACGCACGTTGCCATCCCCCTCTTCCCACCATGCATCCCGGGTTAATGCGGGAATACGCTGGCGGAGGTGAATCAACGCGGCGGTAAATGCCATCAGCCCACTGTTAGCGTGTTGCCAGTCAAGCCAGGTCAACGTGTTGTCCTGACAGTAAGCGTTGTTATTACCGTGCTGGCTATGACCATGCTCGTCACCGGCCAGCAACATTGGTGTTCCCTGGGACAATAGCAGTGTTGTTAACAGGGCATGGACGCTTGCTCGCCTCCTTTCTGTTACATCAAAACTGCTACTTAGCCCTTCTATACCATGATTATTACTGTGGTTGTTGTTAGTACCGTCGCGATTTTCCTCACCATTCGCTTCGTTATGCTTATGGTTGAAACTCACGCAATCACGCAATGTGAACCCGTCATGCGCCGTCACCAGATTGACCGACGCATGGGGCAGACGCCCTTCGCGACGGAACATATCGCTGGATGCGGCAAAGCGCCCGGCAAACTCCCCAGGCGAGAGTGACTGCTCCAGCCAGAAACGGCGCGTTGCATCACGAAAATGATCATTCCATTCGGCAAACAACGGCGGAAAATTCCCCACCTGGTAACCGCCCCAGCCGATATCCCAAGGCTCAGCGATAAGCTTCACCTGGGAGAGCAACGGACAGTTTTTGATTGCCTCAAACAACGGCGCCTGCTGGCTGAATGCCGGCGTGCGGCCCATAATCGTAGCCAAATCAAAACGAAAGCCGTCGATATGGAAAGTCTCTACCCAATATTTCAGGCAAGCATATGCATAAGCCACGCCGCCTGGATGACTCAGGTTTAACGTATTGCCGCAACCGGTCCAGTTTTCGTAATCGCCGTCATCCCTGATCCAATAATAGCTACGGTTATCAATTCCGCGCAGGGAGAGGGTTGGCCCATCAAGGTCAATTTCAGCGCTGTGGTTCAGCACGATATCAAGGATGACCTCAATACCGTTTTGATGCAGTGACTTAACCGCATCACGCAACTCATTGATGGCCGACTCGGGAGAGGTGGCATAACGCGGGTCAAGCGCAAAGAGCGCCAGCGGGTTATAGCCCCAGTAGTTACTTAAACCCAGACGTTGCAGGCGCGGCTCACTGATAAAATGCGCCACCGGCATCAGCTCAAGCGCGGTGATACCCAGCGTTTTGAAGTAGTTGATCATTACCGGATGACCAAGGGCTTTATAGGTACCGCGAATCTCAGCGGGCAAATCCGGGTGCAGATACGTCAACCCTTTGACATGCGCTTCATAGATGACTGTATTACCCCATGGCGTGCGTGGCGCGGCATCATTCTCCCAGTCAAACGTGTCATCCACGACCACGCTTTTTGGCGCGATGGCCGCGCTGTCATGTGGATCAGGAGAATCATAGCCGCCGTGCAACAATGGGCTGTCTTTCACATCACCTTCGACACGGCGCGCACAGGGATCGAGAAGTAGCTTCGCCGGGTTAAAGCGATGCCCAAGCCCAGGTTCCCACGGGCCGTGTACACGGTAGCCATAACGCGTACCGGGCAACGCATTTGCCAGGAAACCGTGCCAGACATCGCCGCTACGGGCGGGTAAGTCAAAACGCTGTTCGTTGCCTTCGTCATCAAAAATGCACAGCTCCACTCGCTCCGCATGTGCCGAAAATAGCGTGAAATTCACGCCATTTTCCTCCACATGGGCTCCCAGTGGCGTCGCGTTGCCTGCGGTCAGCCTGGTCATCACCCCTCCCGCACAAACCAGACGGTTGCCAGCGGCGGAATCGTCACCGAGAGAGATTGCGCCCTGCCGTTCATCGGGATTTCATCACTGTGCACGCCACCGCCATTGCCGGTATTGCTACCGTGATAGTGCATCGAATCCGTATTCAGTTCTTCACGCCAGCGCCCCGGCTGGTTGATACCAAAGCGGTAGTTATGGCGCGGTACAGGGGTGAAATTGCTGACAACAATAATTTCGTTCCCGGCTTTATCGCGACGCACAAAGACAAACACCGAGTTTTCATGGTCATCCACCACCAGCCATTCAAAGCCATACGGGTCAAAATCCAGCTCATGCAACGCTTTGTGGTGACGGTAGACGTGGTTCATATCCCGCACCAGACGCTGCACGCCGTGGTGCCAGTTATCGCCCCCTTCAAGCAGATGCCAGTCGAGGCTACTGTCGTGGTTCCACTCACGCCCCTGCGCAAATTCGTTACCCATAAACAGCAGTTTTTTACCAGGGAAAGCCCACATCCAGGCGTAGTAAGCACGCAGGTTGGCAAACTTCTGCCACGCATCGCCGGGCATACGGTCAAGAATAGATTTCTTGCCATGCACCACTTCGTCATGGGACAGCGGCAACACGAAATTTTCCGTGTAGTTGTAGAGCATGCCAAAGGTGAGTTTGTCGTGATGGTGTTTGCGATAGACCGGATCGAGCTTCATGTAATCCAGCGTGTCGTGCATCCAGCCGAGGTTCCACTTGTACCAGAAGCCCAGACCGCCCAGCGACGGCGGACGCGAGACACCGGCAAAGTCGGTGGACTCTTCCGCCATACTCACCGCGCCAGGAACCTGCTCGCCAAGAATCCGGTTGGTGCTACGCAAAAACTCGATGGCTTCGAGATTTTCCCGTCCACCAAATTCGTTGGGGATCCACTCGCCTTGTTTACGGCTGTAATCGCGGTAAATCATAGAGGCGACGGCATCCACGCGCAGGGCATCAATACCAAAACGCTCAACCCAGTAGAGCGCATTACCCACCAGATAGTTGCTAACTTCACGGCGACCATAGTTATAAATCAGGGTATTCCAGTCCTGATGATAACCTTCACGCGGATCGCTGTGTTCATACAGCGCGGTGCCGTCAAATTCGGCCAGAGCAAAATCATCGGACGGGAAATGACCCGGTACCCAGTCCAGAATCACATTCAACCCAGCGGTATGAGCCGCTTTGATAAAGTAGATAAAATCATCACGGGTGCCAAAACGGCGCGTCGGGGCATAGAGGCCCGTCGGCTGATAGCCCCAGCTTCCGTCAAACGGATGCTCATTAACGGGCAGCAACTCCAGATGGGTGAAGCCCATCCATTTTGCATACGGCACCAGTTGGTCCGCCAGCTCACGGTAGCTCAGCCAGAAATTATTGTCCGTGTGGCGACGCCATGACCCCAGATGGACCTCATAGATGGAGATGGGCGCATCAAATTCGTTGGCCTTTTTACGCTCTTGCGTCTGTTCTATCTTTTCCGGCAGGTCGCAAATCATGGATGCTGTTTCCGGGCGCATCTGCGCTTCAAAAGCGTAAGGGTCAGATTTGATCCGCAGCTTGCCGTGTGCATCAATCATCTCAAATTTGTAGAGCTGCCCATTGTGCGCGCCCGGAATGAAAAGTTCCCAGATACCGCTTTCACGGCGCAGGCGCATGGGATGGCGGCGACCATCCCAGTAGTTAAATTGCCCGACGACGGAGACCCGGCGGGCATTTGGTGCCCAGACAGAGAAGCGGGTCCCGGTCACGCCGTCCATTGTATCTGCATGTGCGCCCAGCGTTTCGTAAGGTCTCAGGTGGGTACCTTCGGAAAGCAGCCAGGCGTCCATATCCTGAATCAATGGACCAAAGCGGTAAGGATCGTCGATAAGGTTCTGCTGCCCATGCCAGATAACGGCCAACTGGTAGCGAAAGGGGTTTTTGCGTCGCGGCAGAACGCCACTAAAGAAACCGCGTGAATCAAGGCAATCAAGATTGCCTACTTTGCGCCCGGTTTTGGGTTCAATAACCCAGACCTCGGTCGCGTCAGGTAATAATGCGCGGACTTCCAGCCCGGCTTCCGTCTGGTGCATGCCGAGGACGGAAAAGGGGTCTGCAAAATGGCCTTCAATGAGCGCATTAATCACGTCTCTATCTACAAAAACAGACATGGTTTAATCCTTGTTATTTATGTCACACCTTTCCCGGCAAGGTTATACGCCCAGCTGTGACATTTTTTTTGACCTGAACGGCGCAGCACATAATGTGCATCCTCTCTGCTCCGTCCTACCTTCAGGCAGAATGCGTAAACACCCCACTTAAAGCATAGCCAACGCTTTATCTGACCCCCGAGAAAAATATCAACATCTGCGTACACTCCGTTAATACGCAAAAAAAAGGGGTGACAAGCACCCCTTTTTAAACAAATTAAGATTATGCGAGCTGGCGTAATACGCGGCGTAGCGGCTCCGCTGCGCCCCACAGGAGCTGGTCCCCTACGGTAAATGCAGAGAGGAAGTCCGACCCCATATTCAGCTTACGCAGACGCCCTACAGGGGTGGTCAGCGTGCCTGTTACGGCAGCTGGCGTCAGTTCACGCATGGTGATTTCACGGTCGTTCGGCACCACTTTCGCCCATGGGTTATGGGCCGCCAGCAGCTCTTCGATGGTCGGGATAGACACATCTTTTTTCAATTTAATGGTAAATGCCTGGCTGTGGCAGCGCAGCGCGCCGACGCGAACACACAAGCCATCAACAGGAATTGTGGTGGTTGTCGCGAGAATTTTGTTGGTTTCAGCCTGGCCTTTCCACTCTTCACGGCTTTGACCGTTATCCAGCTGTTTATCGATCCAGGGGATCAGGCTGCCAGCCAGCGGCACGCCAAAGTTATCGACGGGCAGTTCGCCGCTGCGGGAGAGCTGGGTGACTTTACGTTCGATATCGAGGATGGCAGAAGCCGGGTCTGCCAGCTCAGCCGCCACGTAACCATGCAGTTGCCCCATTTGCGCCAGCAATTCACGCATATGACGCGCACCGCCGCCGGAAGCAGCCTGATAAGTCGCCACAGAAACCCATTCCACCAGATCGTTGGCGAACAGACCGCCCAGTGACATCAGCATCAGGCTGACAGTACAGTTGCCGCCAACAAAAGTTTTGATGCCTTTGTTCAGACCGTCGGTGATTACCGCCTGGTTCACCGGGTCAAGAATAATGATGGCGTCATCTTTCATACGCAGGGAAGAGGCAGCATCAATCCAGTAACCCTGCCAACCGCTTTCACGAAGCTTTGGATAAATTTCGTTGGTATAATCGCCGCCCTGGCAGGTGACAATGATGTCGAGGGCCTTCAGTGCTTCCAGATCGAATGCGTCCTGCAACGTACCGGTAGACTTACCGCCGAACGTCGGGGCTGCCTGACCAAGCTGGGAAGTAGAGAAGAAGACCGGGCGAATGGCGTCGAAGTCGCGCTCTTCTACCATGCGTTGCATGAGTACGGAGCCGACCATTCCGCGCCAACCGATAAAACCAACATTTTTCATAGCGTATTTCCTGCGAAGGTGTGTGCTGTTAGTGCGAGCCAGTATCCAACTGGCGCTAATAGTCCACCTTACAAAATGCACGCAAAGTCGCAAGTGAAATTAATCAATGATGGGCAAGCCATCAGAAATACCGCTTATCAGCGGCAATATGGGTAATTGATAATGAGCGAAATCATTTCGGTGGCAGTGTTGTTGATCCTGATTATGGACCCTCTCGGGAACCTGCCGATTTTTATGTCAGTTCTTAAGCACACTGAGCCGAAGCGCCGCCGAAAAATCATGATTCGCGAGCTCCTCATCGCACTGGTGCTGATGTTGGTTTTCCTCTTCGCGGGCGAAAATATTCTGGCATTTCTCAACCTGCGCGCCGAAACCGTTTCGATTTCCGGCGGCATCATCCTGTTTCTGATCGCCATTAAAATGATTTTCCCCAGCGAGTCCGGCAGCAGTATGGGTCTGCCCGCAGGTGAAGAACCTTTTATTGTACCGCTTGCGGTTCCGCTGGTGGCCGGGCCGACACTGCTTGCCACCCTGATGCTGCTTTCACACCAGTACCCTAATCAGATGGGCCATCTGGTTATTGCATTGTTGATTGCCTGGGGCGGTACCGTGGCGATATTGCTGCAATCATCGCTGTTCCTGCGCCTGCTCGGTGAAAAAGGGGTGAACGCGCTTGAGCGTTTAATGGGACTGGTGCTGGTGATGCTCGCAACCCAGATGTTCCTGGATGGCATCCGCCTGTGGATGAAGGGTTAGCAAGGCAAAAAGCAAAACGGCAGCGGGAACAAAAGCAAAAAGGCAACCTTAGTTGCCGTTTTTGGTGTTTGCTCCCTCTCCCCGTGGAGGTAAAAGCAAAACGGCAACCTTGGTTGCCGTTTTTGGTGTTTGCTCCCTCTCCCCGTGGGAGAGGGTTGGGGTGAGGGCATCAAACCGCACCGCTCCACAAGGGTGAGGGCATCAGGCCGCACCTCTCCCTGCAATACCTTAACTCAACAACGTAAACGCAATCATCCCGACAATCGCCCCCGTGGTGCCCAGAATCGTTTCCATTAAGGTCCAGGTTTTCAGCGTCTGCGCTTCGGTGGCGCCGGTAAATTTACCGAACAGCCAGAATCCCGCATCGTTCACGTGACTGACCACAATGGAACCCCCCGCGATACAAATCGACAGGGCCGCCAGCTGCGCACCGGAAAAATGCAGTTGTTCAATCACTGGCATGACCAGACCCACCGCGGTTAAACAGGCGACAGTCGCAGACCCCTGAATAATGCGCACCGCTACGGCCAGCACAAAACAGGTCACCGCAATGGGCAGCCCCATACCGGTCAACGCTTCACCTAATGCCGGGCCAACACCCGAATCCACCAGCACCTGCTTGAACACACCGCCAGCCCCAATCACCAGCAGGATGATACCCGCCGGCTGCAATGCCTGACCGCAGATCTCCATGACCCGGTCTTTCGCCATGCCCTGACGGATAGCCAGACCATAAATCGCCACCAGGCACGCCACCAGAATCGCGGTGAACGGGTGACCGATAAACTCAAGCCAGTTGTAGAGGTCCGATCCCTCTGCCACAAAACGTGCAGCGATCGTTTTCAGCCCCACCAGCACCAGCGGCAACAGAATCAGCGACAGGCTAAAGCCGAATGACGGCATTTTACCCTCGCCCAGATGCGGCTCAGTGACGTCGTCGGGGATATGCAGCTCAACATAGCGGCTGATAAAGTTGCCCCACAGCGGCCCGGCAATCAGCATTCCTGGAACAGCAGCGCACAGCCCAATCAGGATCATCCAGCCAAAGTCAGCGTGCATCTGCGACGCCAGCAGCATCGGCGCAGGCCCCGGCAGCAGAAATGCTGCGGCCGCCGCTACACCCGCAAACAGCGGAATCACCAGCTTCACAAGGTTCGTACCGGTATGACGCGCCATAGAGAAGGCAACGCTAATCAGCAGCACGACCGCCACTTCAAAGAACAGCGGCAGCGCGCAAATCAGCCCGGCCAGGCCAATCGCGAAATGTGCGCGGTTGTGACCAAATGATTTGAGCATCTTCACGGCTATCTGATCGACCGCGCCGGTCTCATGCAGAATTTTGCCGAACATCGCTCCCAAAGCCACCACAATGGCAAGGAAGCCCAGCGTCCCACCCATCCCTTTTTCCATCGTCGCCGCAATCTTGATTAACGGCATACCGGAAAAAAGACCTGCACCAATAGAAACCACCATCAAAGCAACGAAAGCATGCATACGCGCTTTCATCACTAAAAACAGCAGCAGCAACACAGAGCCAACTGCTGTTAAAACAAGCGTCAATGTACTCACAACGAACTGCCTTTATTTGTTAATCACTTCAATTGTGCTGGCGACAACACCGTCCAGTGGCTGGTCAATATCCACGATCAACACGTCGCGCTCATCCGCACCCGGCTCTTCCAGGGCTTCAAACTGAGTCACCAGCATTTGCGTTTTAAAGAAGTGTCCTTTACGCGCTTTCAGGCGGCTTTCGATAACATCGAAGTCCCCTTTCAGGTAGATAAAGGAGAGGTTAGGGTTACCATCACGGAGCAGGTCGCGGTAACGCTTTTTCAGCGCCGAACAGACAATCAGCGACACTTTGTTGGTACGCTGCATTGCAAAGGCCGCATCGTTGAGCGCCTGCAACCAGGGTTTGCGGTCATCGTCATTCAACGGCTCGCCTGCGGCCATTTTCATGATATTAGCGCGTGGATGAAGGAAGTCGCCGTCAAGAAACGCGGCATGGAGTTGATGCGCCACTTCACTGGCGACGGCGGATTTACCACTGCCGGATACGCCCATCAGGACATAGACGTGGTGATCATGGTTAGTCGTGCTCAAAGCGTAGCTCCCACAGGTACAAAGTGAATTGTTACGGGTAACAGTTATCGGTAACATTGTCCTGCCGGGATAATGGATAAGCAATAACCATTCGTGCCAGAAGTGAATAAGTGTGAGCTACTTCAAATTTGTCAGACTAAATAGATCCACCCGGTGACAATGTGAAACCTAAATCTAACAATTTTGGCGTAACAGATTCACCACGAATGCGCGCCAGCAGGCGTTCTGCGCCAATACGCCCCATGCGTTCACGTGGCGTAAGCACGCTCGCCAGACGCGGCTCCATTACCTGACCAATGTCGTGACCGTGGAACCCGGCGATCGCCATATCATCAGGAATTTTGAGTCCCAGACGCTGGCATTCGAACGCCGCGCCGACCGCCAGGTCGTCGTTGGTACAAAAAATTCCGTCCAGTTGCGAGTATTCGCGACGCGCCTGCCGCATGAGCTCAATGCCCGCGGTATAGGAGGAGGACTGTTCTACCATCACGCTGTATGGCGTCAGACCCGCATCAAGCATCGCCTGCTCATACCCCTTCTGTTTGATAATAGTACGTTCGTCGAGACGTGCGCCCAGGTAGGCCACCCGGCGATGACCACGTTCAATAATGGCTGACGTCATCTGCCGTGCCGCTTCAAAGTTGTCGAAGCCAACGGCGATATCCAGACAAGGCGATTTGCTGTCCATCAGTTCAACCACCGGGATACCGGCCACTTCAATCATTTTCAGCGTGCGAGGGGTATGCGTACGTTCAGTAAGGATAAGACCGTCGATATTCCATGACAGCATGGATTCAAGCCGCTCTTCTTCCAGCTCAGGCTTATAGCCAAAGTGTGCCAGCATGGTTTGATAGCCAAACGCATCCGTCACGCTTTCGATACCGCGCAGAACCTCTGCGAAGACCTGGTTAGTTAAAGAGGGAAGCAGCACGCCAACCGCACGGCTGGTGGCATTGGAGAGGATATCCGGAGCCCGATTCGGAATGTAGCCCAGTTCATCAAGTGCAGCCGCTATTTTAGACCGAAGCGCCACGGAGACCTGCTCCGGGTTGCGTAAAAATCGGCTGACCGTCATTTTGGTCACGCCAACGCGATCGGCCACATCCTGAAGTACGGGTCTTTTCTTTTTCATCGTCCTGAATTGATAAACGGGGAAACATCAGGCCAGTTTATCACGGACAAAGCGCAACCTTCTGGTGTTAACCGGAAGGTTGCGTCATTTATTTAAGCCCGATCAAACTGGCGGCAGGTCGAAGAGTAAAATTTCGCTGTCGCTATCGGCATGAATGGACAGAGCCTGCTCGTCCCAGATAGCCAGGCCATCGCTGGTGGTCGCTTTCGTTCCGTTAATGGAAACCTCGCCTTTCACCACCTGAATCCAGATTTTGCGGTCTGCTGAAACCTGATACACAGACTGCTCATCTTTCAACAGCGCCCAGCGATAAAGCTCCATGTCCTGATGCACTTTCAGCGAACCATCACGCGCGTCCGGCGACAGAACCAGTTGGCGGCCCTGCGTTGCATCAAAGCGACGCTGTTCATAACGCGGCGTGATGCCATTTTCTTGCGGAATAATCCAGATCTGGTACAGACGCAGCGGTTCAGTAGCGCTCGGGTTGTACTCTGAGTGCCGCACGCCGGTACCTGCGCTCATAATCTGGAATTCGCCTGCCGGGACCTGCTCTTTATTGCCCATGCTGTCCTGATGTTCAACCGCGCCTTGCAGTACATATGTCAGGATTTCCATATCTTTATGGGGATGAGTACCAAACCCCTGCCCGGCGTCAATCACGTCGTCATTAATCACACGCAGTGCAGAAAAACCCATAAAGTTTGCATCGTAATAGTTGGCAAACGAAAAGGTATGCCAGGAGTCCAGCCAGCCATGATTTGCATGGCCACGGTCGTTTGCTTTGCGTAAGTAAATCATGTTTTCACCCTCATGTTCGTTTCGATGGGGTAAGTGTGGACCCGATCGCTGACCAATCATAGAGGGTGAAAATTGACTCCTCTGTTCAAAAATAATGAATGACTTCCAATAGCGGAAGACCGCTCATTTTGCGAGGGTTACCGTCGCGGGAGAGGCCTGTTCGAAGGCACGTTCCAGGATCTCCAGGTTGGTCAGAACATCAGATTCCTTGACGTAATTATCCGCCCCGGCAGTCAGCGTGGCATAGAGCGCATCATAGACTCGTCCATAGTCACCGATTTCCGGTTTCAGTTCCTCACGCACCGTTTCACCTGCGTCATTCACATACTCCAGCACACCGATACTGTCATCTGCCGCAAACCCCGCATCGCCGGGCATGATATTGGCCTTCAGGCTGGTCTCCTGCTGGTCGATGCCGTATTTGATGAATGATCCTTTGCGGCCATGGACAATAAACTTCGGATAGTCGATTTTAACCAGGTAGCTGGTTTTCACGATAGCTTTCAGGTCGCCATAAAAGAGCTGAGCTTCAAAGGTATCATCCGGATTGGCCTTGTTACGCAGGCTACGAATGTCATATGCCACATGGTCCGGGCGACCAAACAGTGAAATAATTTGATCCATCGTATGCACGCCAAGACCATAGAACGATCCGTCCTGCGGCAGGCCCGGTTTCGTTTCTGCAACCGGGCGGTAGTAATCAAAATGGCTCTCTACTTCAACAATTTCGCCTAACTTGCCGCTTTCAATGGCTTTTTTGGCCGTCAAAAAACAGGAGTCAAAGCGGCGATTCTGATACGGCGTAACGATCAGACCTTTACTTTTCGCCAGTTCAAAGAGAGTCACTGCTTCGGCAATCGTCGGGGTGAATGGCTTCTCAACCAGCACATTTTTCCCGGCTTCCAGCGCCCGTTTCGCATACTCAAAATGGCTGTCCGCGTGGGTACAAACAATGACCAGCCTGACCTGCGGATCATTAAGAACCTCATCAAGATCGCTGGTGAAGTGAATATGCTGATACTGCGGCTGCTGTTCTTCCGGTTTCGCATGGCGGCGAAAGATATGCGCCACATGCCAGGTATCTTTGCGATTGAGAACGTAAGGGAGGTGGTAGCGGGTGGTACTTTTACCAAAGCCGATAAATGCGCAATGCAGAGTCATAATGCTGTCCTTGTTTAGCGTCGCAGCCTTAAACCTTAGCGCAAGACACTCACGGATAAAAACCGCCGCCATCAATGAACAAGATATTCAGCCACAGCATAGCAACCTTACCATCTATATTCTGGAATTATAAAAGCAGAATAAACAACCACTTCCATTCTTAAAATCCCCTATCACATCTTGATCTCTTCGCCCAAATTGCTGATAAAAGTGCCGCGAAAAGCAGGATGTTTCTCGCGATAACAGGTCAGCCGCGCATGACGCTGACTGCAATGGAAAGCGGCCCAGGGAATTATGCATGGACAGAAAATATCTCCTGCTAAACATCACCCTTCTGGTCTGGTTGTTTGCGCTGTTGGCATGGTGCGTTGGCGCATCAACGCTGGCAAAAAGCGCAGGACTGCTGGCTTTTGCCTTCTTTAGCGCTTTTATCCTCAGAGGATTAATAACAGGTATGTTCAAAAAACATAAAAACAGCGAAAACCAGGGCGCAATCGTCACCACGCCCTCCCCCGATAATCAACATCCGGCGCAGAAAGAGACTCGTACGGTGATCGCCAGCGATGTTCACCTTGAAGGCAATATCACCTCATCCAGCCCGGTTTATGTTTATGGCAGCGTACGGGGAGATATCAACGTAAAAGAGAGTCTGGTCAACGTCATGCGTGAAGGACGGGTTGATGGGAATATTAACTGTCAGGAACTGATTATCGACGGCACCGTGACAGGTCAGTGTACAGGTGATGCGGTAGATATTGCCGAAAACGGTACGTTAACCGGCACGCTCGCCTATCACTCGCTGAGCGTAAAGCAGGGTGGCACCTTTACCGGCCAGGCAGAACTGCGTGCCCCACGGCATGAACAGACGAACGTTGTAGGGCTGGTACTCGACGCCACTACGGATAGTGTAAGCAAAAAGGTTGAGGAAAAACGCAGGTAAAAAAAAAGCCAGCACCCGGCTGGCTAAGAAATACTGGAAGCAATGTGAGCAATGTCGTGCTTTCAGGATTACCGTATCGGTTTCCCTGAACGCATGGCAATAATAATCATTATCATTCGCACTTGTCTACCCCTTTTTTGCAAAAAATGGCAGTTGACGCACTTTGCAAAGTCCATGATGTTGAAGAGGCAACTTCACCAACAGAGGAAAAAAGGAATGAGTGACATTGTGATACGCCATATTGAAGCCAGCGATGCAGAAGCATTACGCCATATCAATTCACATCCTGGGGTGTATCACGACACGCTACAAATTCCTCATCCTTCTATGGCAATGTGGCAAGAAAGGGCCGCCGTCAAACCAGGCCGACGCCATCTCGTCGCCTGTCTTGATAAAGAGGTCGTCGGACACCTGGCTCTGGATATCATGGAAAACCCCCGGCGCGGCCACGTTGCCACTTTTGGTATTGGCGTTTCAGCCGAAAAACAGGGGCGCGGCGTTGGCAGTGCGTTGATGCATGAAATGGTCAATCTGTGCGACAACTGGCTGCGAATAGAACGTATTGAACTGACCGTCTTCGTTGATAATGCCCCGGCGTTGACGCTGTATCAGAAGTTTGGTTTTAAAATTGAAGGCACCGGAAAGCGCTTCGCTCTGCGCAACGGCGAGTATATTGATGCCTATTTTATGGCGCGGATAAAATAATCCCTTTCTCTCTCTTTTGAAAAAGAGAGAGAAGGTTTTTTAGGTACATAAATATTATTTATAAATCTATTCATAAAATAAATGTTTAATCTGTTCTGGACACGGCGCCAATAAAAAGAGTAAATAAATATTTTTAGCAGGAGGCTAAAATGGCAAACATTATTTATCTTTCTCTTCAGGGCTCGCAGCAAGGATTGATTTCCGAAGGGTGTTCAACACAGAAATCCATTGGCAATAGTTATCAATTGATGCATGAGGATGAAATCTTCATCTATGAATTAACCAGCGAGATAACGCGTGAACAAAATGTATTAATGCAGCCAGTTGAAATCAGAAAGCCCATCGATAAGTCCACGCCACTGTTAGCCAATGCCATAAGTAAAAATGAAGAGCTTGAATGTCTTTTTAATTTTTATCGTTCAAGCCGTGGCGGAGGCATGGAAAATTATTTCCAACTAAAACTTGTCAAAGCAAAAATAAATCATATTCGTTTTTATTATCCTAATTCCCTCACCCATAATGACAGCCAACCTCAGGAGAGCGTCTCCTTTGTCTATGAATCGGTGGTATGGGAGCATGTTGCTGCAGGGACAAGCGCATGGAGCCTCTGGGAAGAAAGGATATTTTAAATGGGAACAGCAGCGATCAGTTATTTAAGGCGGGATCTGGAACAGTACGCGTTAGCGCTTCGCCGTGTAGCAAACCTGGCCTCGGTATTTTTTATAGATTCATCGATATCAAGAATGGATTATATTCAGGAGATCGAAAATGTCATCATCGATATCACTCGTCGATTTAACAGTACCTTTGATATAAATGAACGAATCAGGTTAATCAATGAGCTTAAGTTTGAGTTCGAGCTAGCTGAAAAAGAGTATCAGAGCCTGCGGCGAGGCGATTATCACAAGTATATCATCACCGATATATTTGAGGATCAAGGTATCTTAAAATACGCTAAGATTGCCGGAGGGGTTGTTTCCGGCTTTGGGCAGATTTTTGGTGCGCTGAGTGTTTATAAGTTTGGCAATACGGTCCATTCAAAACGAATAAAAGGCATAAGCGTGGTATTAGCTACTCATGGTGCCAATAATATTTTTGAAAGTGTTTCACCTTTGTTTTACGATCGGCAGGAACCAGGAAAAATACGTGACATCTATCGCTTTATTGCCCAAAAAATGGGCTATGATATTGATGAAGTCTACCTTGCTTATAGCTCAGTAGACTTTACCGTTACCGCCTATGCAGCCTATTCCGGTATGAAAATCGTTCCCAATAAAAATTCGCTGGCGTTACGCTCCTTGGGAGACAAACCCGGCACCGGACGGCTTTATAAAGCCGTTTCGCAGGACTTCAGAAACACATTCTCATTAAAACCAACGCCATTGAAAATTTATCAGGTTGGCGACTCGCTGAAAAAATTTAAGGCCACCTTTATCGATGAGGAATATCGATATGGACAGCCTTAGTCGACTATATGGACCAGTTGATTTCCCAGTCATCAGGAAGACTTTGCGGTACCGGGATTTTATATCTCAAACATTTCACCCTGATTAAGAACATTTTTAAAATAAGCATAGACGGAAATCTGGTTTGCCTGGCGTCGACGTATAAAAATCCAAAAAAAGTTATTATAATTATAAACCCAGTAATAATAAGACCTTTTATAATTTCATCCCGAAATACAGCATTAGCAATTGCGGAAACGAACACTACTAAAAACAGGAAGTTACCACTTGAACAAAACTCTGCAAGACTCAGAATAACAAAGGGTAAACGCTCCCTTTCATTTTGGTGCCTTGTCGCCGCCCGCGCATTTTTCCGCATCTGTAAATATCTGTTTTTAAGATAGAAAAGATCCTTCTTTGTTAAAACGGATAAAATCACCTGATTAGCGTCCATGTACATTCTCCTGGCCTGTCCTTTTGCTGATGCTTAATACAGCTTAAAAAAAGCATCTTCGTTGAAACCAACACCTGAATTCATTTCAGAATAACGCCTCGCGGCAAAAATTTAAGGCAACATTCTAAAAGGCGAATATCGACTTAAAAAGCCTTTGCTCACTATATAGGATAAATTTCCCAGTCATCAGGGAGTCTTTGCGGAACCGGAATTTTATACCTCAAACATTTCGCCCTGATTATTAAAATTTTTAAAGCAAGTATGCATGGAAACCTGGTATGTCTGACGCCGACGTATAAAAAGCAAAGAATAATCATTATAAATGTAATGCCACTACAAATTAGACCTTTCAATACTTCACCCTGAAAAAAAGCATAAATAATAAAGATAAAACCGATCGATGAAAACATGACGATGCCACTTGAACAAAAATCCGCAAGGCTCAGAATAACAAAGGGTAAATGTTCTCGTTCGTTTCGGCGTTCTGCCGCCGCCCGCGCATTTTTCCGCATCTGTAAATATCTGTTTTTAAGATAGAAAAGGTCATGCTTAGTTAAAACGGATAAAATCACCTGATTAGCGTCCATGTATATTCTCCTGGCCTGTCCTTTTGCTGATGCTTAATATAGCTTAAAAAAAGCATCTTCGTTGAAACCAACACCTGAATTTATTTCAGACTAACGCCTCGCGGCAAAAACTTAAAGCAACATTCTAAAAGGCGAATATCGACTTAAAAAGCCTTTGCCCACTATATAGGATAAATTTCCCAGTCATCAGGGAGGCTTTGCGGCACCGGAATTTTATAGTTTAGACATTTAATTCTAATTAATAGCATTTTAAAAATAAGCATAGCCGGAAACCTCGTCAGCCTGACTTCGGCATATAAAAAGGCAAGAATCGATAGTATTAATGTGATCCCGGCAATAATAAGACTCTTTAAGACTTCATCATGAAAAACAGCATTGGCAGTGATGGAAATAATCGCTACTAAAAACAGAAGCTTAATACTTGAACAAAAATCCGCAAGGCTCAGAATAACAAAGGATAAATGTTCTCGTTCGTTTCGGCGTTCTGCCGCCGCCCGCGCATTTTTCCGCATCTGTAAATATCTGTTTTTAAGATAGAAAAGGTCATGCTTAGTTAAAACGGATAAAATCACCTGATTAGCGTCCATGTATATTCTCCTGGCCTGTCCTTGGTGCGCATGTTTAAAACATGGCTAATCCGACCTAACCATCATTGAAACAAAAACGCTAATTCCCTGCAAGGGAATATACTCCGTTGATACAACTAAGAATATTTCAGGCTGACTGTGAATTCATTCATATAATAAATGGCCCTTTCCCATAAAAGGGCCATTTCGCTTAATACCCCGCCGTTAAATCATCCACCGTACGTGGGTCAGACGCACCATACAGCGTGCCGTCCGGGCCAACCATAATGCTCTGCGTACTGCCCATCGCCTCTTTCACGGCAACCTTTTGCCCTTTCTGCTCAAGCAGCTTGAGGGTATCCGGGCTAAAGCCTTTTTCGACGCGCAGTTCATCCGGCAGCCATTGATGATGGAAGCGCGGTGCATTGGTCGCTTCGGCGACGTTCATCCCAAAATCGATGCTGTTTACTACAATTTGCAGCACCGTTGTGATGATTCGACTACCACCAGGGCTGCCTGTGACCAGCCATGTTTTTCCGTCTTTCACTACGATAGTCGGCGACATAGAAGAGAGCGGACGTTTGCCCGGCCCTACCGCATTTGCATCGCCCCCCACCAGTCCATACACATTCGGAACACCCGGTTTGGCAGAGAAGTCGTCCATTTCGTTGTTCATCAGGATGCCGGTATTCCCCGCCACAATCCCGCTGCCAAAGGTGGTGTTAAGGGTGTAGGTCACCGCAACAGCATTACCGTATTTATCCACCACCGAATAGTGTGTCGTCTGGTTACTCTCATAGGGTTCAAGCTTGCCCGGACGAATCTGGCTCGATGGCTTCGCTTTGTTGACGTCAATTTGCTGGGCCAGCGATTTTGCATAATCCTTGTTGGTCAACGCCTGCCAGGGCACCTTCACAAAATCCGGATCGCCAAGATATTCAGACCTGTCGGCATAGGCGTACTTTTCTGCCTCAGCCATCACCTGCAAAGTATCCGCGCTGCCGAAGCCATATTTTGCGAGATCAAAGTTCTCAAGAATATTGAGGATCTGCACAATATGGATCCCCCCGGAAGAGGGCGGCGGCATGGAGAAAATCTGGTAGCCGCGGTAGTCACCGCTGATCGGTATGCGTTCAACGGCTTTATAATTAGCCAGATCTTCTTTCGTGATTAGGCCGCCGTTTTTGCTCATCTCCTGGGCAATCTGATCGGCAATCGCCCCTTTATAGAATGCATCCGGCCCTTTTTCGGCAATCATCTCCAGACTCTTTGCCAGATTAGCCTGAATCAGTTTGTCGCCTTTTTTCAGCGGTTCGCCATCTTTCCAGAAGATAGCTTTGCTGTTTTCATGATTTGGCAGTACTTCACTGCCATAGGTTTTGAGATCGTCAGCCAGCGCGTCATTCACTACGAAGCCCTGCTTCGCCAGCTTAATCGCGGGTTGTACGACTTTATTCAGCGGCAATGTGCCATATTTTTCCAGCGCCAGCGCAAAGCCCGCCACCGTGCCAGGCGTACCGGAAGCTAAGTGTGACGTGAGAGATTTTTTGCTGTCCGGGTTGCCCTGGTCGTCAAGAAACATATCGCGCGTTGCGGCTGCCGGGGCCATTTCACGAAAATCAATAGCCGTCGTTTTGCCGTCTTTAGTGCGGATCATCATAAACCCGCCGCCACCAAGATTACCGGCCTGCGGGTGCGTCACGGCCAGCGCATAGCCAACCGCCACAGCCGCATCCACGGCGTTGCCCCCCTGCTTAAGGATATCGACGCCAACGCGGGTGGCGGTTTCGTCAACGGACGCCACCATCCCCTGCTTCGCACGAACCGGATGAAAGACATCCGCCTCAACGCCATATGACACCGGAGCCGGGGCCGCCACGGGCGGAGGTGCCGCCGCAACGCTAAAACATCCTCCCGCCATCAGAGCGGCTATCGCCACCCAACGCGCAAACTTCTGTTTCATCATCGTCGTTCTCCTGAGAAGGGGCAACAGTCCCCGCTTAAGCCTGGTTCAGAACTCCTAAAAGATCATCGTAATGCGTGAAACGGAGTAAACTTAAAGGAAGCCTCAGAAGGAGGAGATGATGATGAAACGACTATTTATTCTGGCCGCATTCTTGCCATTGGCCGCTTTCGCACAGCCGCTCAACACCACCAATAACCCGAATCAGCCGGGTTACCAGATACCGAGTCAGCAGCGAATGCAGACGCAAATGCTCAATCAGCAACAGCAGCAAAAAGGGATGTTAAATCAGAATTTGCAGACGCAGACCCGCCTGCAACAGCAGCATCTGGAAGCGCAGATTAATAATAATTCCCAGCGGGTAAGGCAGGCACAGCCGGGGGAGCTCGATCCGAATACCCAGCAGATACTCCCCAATACAAACGGCGGCATGTTGAACCAAAGCGCTAACAACGATGCGACACTGGGCCAGCAGCAACATATGCTGCCCGCGAACCAGACAGGCAGCAGCATGCTGAATCAAAGCCATGTCAGCACGCCGCAAGCCAATATACCGCTAAAAACCGTTGCGCCTTAAGGCTGAAAATCTGGCCCGATGACGGCAATATTGTCAGTACAGATGCAATCAACGCCCCAGCGTAGCAACTCGGATGCGCGCTGAGGGCGGTTGACGGTATAAACCAGAATGCGTAATCCAGCGTCCCGCAGCATATCCACTCGTTCTTCATCCAGAAGCGTGTGATTAAGATGAATGGAAAAACATTCCAGACGGCTGGTCAGTTCCCGCCAGTCGTCGCGCCATTCATCCAGCAGCAACCCACGCGGTAATTCCGGCGCTGCCGCCATTGCCGCTTCCAGCGCATCGATTTCAAACGACGACAGCAACGGTGTCGGCATATCAGCCCAGAGTTCACGCGCGGCTAACGCCACCACTTTGCCCGTCAGCGGGCCAGTGCCGGTCGTCGGTTTAATTTCGATGTTCGCCATCATGCCGTACTGACGGCAACGGTCGGCAACTTGCGACAGCAGCGGCAACGGTTCGTCTTTGAATTCGCCGCTAAACCAGCCACCCGCATCAACTTTCAGCAGATCGCTCCATTCCAGCTCCCCGGCAATACCCCAGCCGTTGCTGGTACGTTCGAGATTATCGTCATGCAGCAGAAAAATATGCCCGTCTTTCGACAACTTCGCATCGAATTCGATCATCGTGTGACCATAGCGGGCACCCACATCAATGGCCGCCAGGGTATTTTCCGGGGCGAGTTTACCACCGCCACGATGGGCGGCGACGTGGGGGTAAGGCCAGTTACTCATACACGTTGTCCTGTTTCACCATCAAAAAGGTGCAGGTGATTCTCCGGCAAATGCAGCCACAACGTGCTGCCCTGCTGCGGCCTGTCCTGATGTGCAAGACGCACCACCAGCTTGTGATCGCCCCAGCGACCATGAGCCAGATTGTCTGCGCCAAGCATCTCAAGCGTATCCATCACCAGCGGTACGCCACCTGCGGACTGAGAGCTTAACGCAATATGTTCCGGGCGGATACCCAGCGTCATTTTACGTCCGGCATAACCCCGGTAATACCAGTTAATGGGCAGCGCCATCCCGCTTTCTAACTCAAAATGGGTGCCGGTGCTGCTGATACGCCCATCAAGCAGGTTCATGGCCGGGCTGCCGATAAAGCTCGCCACAAAGCGGCTGGCCGGTTTTTCATACACCTCAACAGGCGTGCCGATCTGTTCCGCCACGCCTTTATTCATCACCATAACACGCTGCGCCAGCGTCATTGCCTCTACCTGGTCGTGGGTTACGTAGAGCGAGGTCGTTTTCAGGCGACGATGTAAATGCTGTAATTCGAGCCGCATCTGGACGCGTAGTTTCGCGTCCAGGTTTGATAACGGTTCATCAAACAGGAACACCGCCGGATCGCGCACAATGGCACGCCCCATCGCCACACGCTGGCGCTGACCGCCGGATAACTCGCGCGGGCGGCGCTTTAACAGACCATCGAGCTCCAGAATACGGGCCGCCTCTTTCACGCGTTCGGCAATGTGCTCTTTACCCATGCCGCGAATTTTCAGCCCCCAGGCCATGTTCTCTTCCACGCTCATATGCGGGTAGAGCGCATAGTTCTGGAACACCATCGCAATACCGCGATCTTTCGGTTCTGTTTCTGTTACGCGCTGGCTATCAATCCAGATATCGCCTGTACTGACGCGCTCAAGGCCGGCGACCATGCGGAGCAGCGTCGACTTTCCGCAACCGGATGGCCCAACCATCACAATAAATTCGCCGTCTGCCACATCCAGCGTCAACGGCTGAATAACCTGCGTTTTGCCGTTATCCCAGCTCTTGGTTACGGCCTGTAGTTTTAATCCTGCCATCTTATTTCTCACTGTCTACCAGACCACGCACAAACGCACGCTGCATGGCAAAAACGATAACGACCGGGGGAATCAGCGTGAGCAGCATGGCCGCCATTACCTGGTTCCATTGTGTGGTGCCTTCACCTACGGCGATCATGCCTTTGATGCCCGCGACAGCGGTGCCCAGATTGACGTCGCTGATGATAAGCAGGGGCCATAAATACTGGTTCCAGCCGTAGATAAAGGTAATGACAAACAGCGCCGCCAGATTGGTTTTTGACAGCGGCAGCACGATATCCCGGAAAAAGCGCATCGGTGAGGCGCCATCAATACGCGCCGCTTCCATCAGCTCATCCGGCAGCGTCATAAAAAACTGGCGAAAGAGGAATGTCGCCGTAGCCGAAGCCATCAGCGGTAGCGTTAACCCGGTGTAGCTGTCGAGCATTTTCAGGTTCGCAATCACTTCCACCGTCGGGAAAATACGCACTTCAACCGGCAGCATCAGGGTGATAAAAATCATCCAGAAAAAGAGGTTACGTAGCGGAAAGCGGAACCAGACGATGGCAAAGGCGGAGAGCATCGAGACGGCGATTTTCCCCACGGTAATAGAGAACGCCATGATGAAGCTGTTAAGCATCATCAGCCAGAACGGCGCACTGTTAACGCCAACGCCGTTAACCCAAATCGCTTTCATATTTTCCAGCAGGTGCGTGCCGGGAATCAGGGTCATTGGCGTTTCATAAACGGCGTTGTTATCCAGCGTTGCCGCCACAAAGGCGACATACAGCGGAAACAGGATCGTCACAATGCCCAGAATAAGCAGAAGGTGGCTGAAAAAAGTCAGCCCGGGACGATTCTCAATCATTGGTAGCGTACCTTGCTTTCAACATAACGGAACTGAACGACCGTCAGCACGATCACCAGGAACATCAGCACCACGGACTGTGCAGCGGAAGCGGACAGATCCAGACCGGCAAAGCCTTCACGGTAAATCTTATAAATCAGCGTGGTCGTTGCCTGTACCGGGCCACCCGCCGTCGCGGCATCGATCACCGGGAAGGTATCGAAAAAGGCATACACCAGGTTGACCACCAGCAGGAAGAAACTCACCGGGGCAATCAGCGGCAACGAGAGCTTAAAGAAGCGTCGAATCGGTCCTGCGCCGTCAATCGCCGCCGCTTCCACCAGGGAACGGGGAATAGATTGCAGTGCAGCGAAGAAGAATAAAAAGTTGTAACTAATCTGCTTCCAGATAGAAGCAAAAACCACCAGGAACATGGCCTGTCCACTGTTTTGCGCATGGTTCCAGTTATAACCAAATTGTTCAAGAAAGTGGGTGATCAAACCGCGTCCGGGGTTAAAGAGAAAGATCCACAACACCGCGGCGACCGCCGGGGCGACGGCGTACGGGAGCAGCATCAACGTCTGGTATACACGGCTGCCACGTACCACGTTGTCGACCAGTGCGGCAAAGAACAGGGACGAGAACAGGCCAAAAAAAGTGACCAGCGCGCTAAAACGCATCGTTGTCCAGAAGGACTCAAGGTAATAGCCGTCATGGAACAGGGCCACAAAATTATCAAGGCCCACGAACTGACTCGACAGGCCGAACGGATCAACACTTTGTACCGAATACCACAGCGCTTCGCCTGCAGGCCAGATAAAAAAAATAACGGTGATAACCAGTTGAGGCGCGACCAGCAGGTAAGGCAGCCAGCGGGAACGAAACACCGGACGGGATGAGGACATGAGGTTACTCTTTGGCTAAACGTTGCTGAATGCACTCCCGGATGGCGGCGCAAGCGCCTTATCCAGGCTACTTAATGATGTAGCCCCGGTAAGCGCAGCGCCACCGGGGAACATCCAGCACCTTTACATTAAGACTTAGTCGACTGCTCGAAGCGACGCAGCAGTTGATTACCACGTTCGACCGCCGAATCCAGCGCCTGCTGTGGCGTTTTCTTGCCGGTCCAGACGCTTTCCAGTTCTTCATCCACAATGGTACGAATCTGCGGCATGTTGCCCAGACGCAGACCTTTGGTGAATGGCAACGGCGGCTTGTTCAGCATCTGGCGCGTCGCGATATCTGCACCCGGGTTCTTGTCATAGAAGCCTTCTTTACGGGTCAGATCGTATGCCGCCGTAGTAATCGGCAGATAGCCGGTTTTCTGGTGCCATTCAGCGGCGATTTCCGGTTTAGCCAGGAATTCCAGGAACTGAGCAACACCGGTATAGGTCGGCTTGTCTTTGCCCTGCATAACCCACAGGCTGGCCCCGCCGATGATGGCGTTCTGCGGCGCGCCTTTCACGTCGGCGTCGTAAGGCATCATGCCCACACCGTAGTTAAATTTGGCGTAATGACGAATATCCGCCAGCGAGCCAGAGGACGCAGTGGTAATCGCACAGTCGCCGTTATAAAACTTCTCGGTAGACTCATCTTTACGACCGAAATAGCTGAAATCGCCCTTCTTGTTCAGCTCTTCGAGCATGGCGATGTGTTTCACCTGCTCCGGTTTGTTGAACTCCAGAACCGCATCCGTACCGTCGAAACCGTTGTTTTTGGTCGCAACAGGCAGGCCGTGCCAGGCGCTAAAGTTTTCAATCTGGATCCAACCCTGCCAGCCGCTGGCGTAACCGCACTTCATCCCTGTTGCTTTCAGTTTGGCCGTGTATGCAGCCAGATCCTGCCAGGTTTTTGGCGGTTGCTCGGGATCCAGACCCGCTTTTTTGAAAGCATCTTTGTTGTAGTACAGCACCGGTGTGGAGCTGTTGAACGGCTGGGACAGCAGGTGACCCGTTTTTGAATCGGTGTAGTAACCGGCAACGGTCGGCACAAACTGGGATTCATCAAAGTTGATACCGGCATCTTTGAACACTTCGTAGACCGGCTTAATGGCTTTCGATGCCATCATGGTCGCCGTCCCTACTTCGTAAACCTGCAGCAGGGCCGGCGCATTACCGGTACGAAACGCTGCGATACCCGCACTCAGGCTCTGCTCGTAGTTACCTTTGTACACCGGCACAATTTTGTAATCCGGGTGGGTGTCGTTAAAACGTTGCGCCAGGGAGTCAACTTCTTTGCCTAACTCGCCTTCCATGGAATGCCAGAATGGGATTGTCGTGACAGCCATTGCGTTGCCTGCAAAGATCAACCCAAGAGCTAGTCCTAAAGCTGTGTGTCGTAACGGTGTCATTCGGTTTTCTCTCTTGTTGTGCCGGATGCGCGATATCACGCGTTTTATGCTCGCGAGGTAACATGACATGCTCGAATGACAGAAAAATAACCTTTTAATTACAATAAGGTGACAACCAGGCGTCAGAGAGATGATGGTTGTGTGAAGGGGTTTTTAGGGTTGGGTGCAACCTGATGCCCTCACCCCGCCCCTCTCCCACGGGGAGAGGGTTAGGGTGAGGGGGAAACGCGATCAACCGCCAAGATAGGCGCTACGCACCGCTTCGTTCGCTAGCAGCGCATCGCCGGTATCTTCCAGTACGACGTGGCCGTTTTCCAGCACATAGCCGCGATCGGCGAGTTTCAGCGCCTGGTTGGCGTTCTGCTCGACGAGGAAGATTGTCATCCCATCTTTACGCAGTTGTTCGATGGTATCGAAAATCTGCTGAATGATGATCGGCGCAAGCCCCAGTGAGGGTTCGTCCAGCAGCAGCAGGCGCGGCTGGCTCATTAACGCGCGACCAATCGCCAGCATCTGTTGTTCGCCGCCGGACATCGTGCCCGCACGCTGAATCCGACGTTCATGCAGACGAGGGAACAGCTCGTAGACCCACTTGATACGATCCTGAAACTGGTCACGGTCGGCAAAGAAGCCGCCCATCGCGAGGTTCTCTTCCACGGTCATACGGGAGAAGACACGGCGTCCTTCCGGCACAATCGCCACCGCTTCACGCATGATTTTCGCCGTCTGCCAGTCGGTAATGTCTTTGCCATCAAACACGATACGACCACTGGTCGCACGCGGATCGCCGCACAGGGTACCCAGTAGCGTGGTTTTACCCGCGCCGTTGGCGCCGATCAGGGTGACAATTTCACCCTGATTGATATGCAGGCTGACATCGTGCAATGCCTGGATTTTGCCGTAGTGGGCGCTAACTTTGTCAAAGGACAACATGACTTTTTCCATCTTATGCCTCACCGAGGTATGCACGGATCACGTCCGGGTTATTACGAATTTCTTCCGGCGTACCGTTAGCCAGCGGCGTCCCCTGGTTGACGACATAAATACGATCGGAGATCCCCATCACCAGCTTCATATCATGTTCGATGAGCAAAATGGTGGTGTTGTGGTTGTTACGCAGCTCAACAATTAACTCGTCCAGCTCTTTGGTTTCTTTCGGGTTCAGACCTGCCGCCGGTTCATCCAGCATCAGGATTTCCGGCTGTGTCACCATGCAACGGGCAATCTCCAGACGACGCTGGTCGCCATAGGCGAGGTTGCTTGCCTGGCGGTTGGCATGCTCAAGCAGACCAATACGCTCAAGCCAGGTGGCGGCGCGATCCAGCGCGTCACTCTGCGCGCGGCGGAAAGACGGTGTTTTCAGCAGGCCGGAGAACACACCGGTTTTCAGTTGCTGATGCTGTGCCACCAGCAGGTTTTCAATCACCGTCATTTCACGAAACAGACGTACGTGCTGGAAAGTACGAACTACACCCATGCGTGCGATTTGCTGACCTGGCAACCCTTCC
Organism: Phytobacter ursingii; assembly: GCA_901456055.1. Lineage (GTDB taxonomy): Bacteria > Pseudomonadota > Gammaproteobacteria > Enterobacterales > Enterobacteriaceae > Phytobacter > Phytobacter ursingii. The sequence continues at coordinate 338,959 of CABDWT010000004.1, read as the reverse complement.
AGGTGCTGTTCGCGTAGCATGATGGTGCCGCCCGTCGGTTTGTAGAATCCGGTCAGGCAGTTAAAGACGGTGGTTTTGCCCGCACCATTCGGGCCAATCAGCGAAACGATCTCCTGCGGATGTAAATCCAGCGCCACGTTGTTGACGGCCAGCAGGCCGCCAAAACGCATCATCAGGCCGTTTACGGATAACAATGGCTGACTCATGCCTGCTCTCCCTTTGCCTGACCGTTTTTCAGTTTCAGTTGCGGACGGGTCATCGGCAGCAAGCCTTGAGGACGCCAAATCATCATCAGTACCATCAATCCACCCAGCATCAACATGCTGTACTCATTGAAATCACGCATCAGCTCACGGGAAACCACCAGCAGAATCGCTGCCAGGATAACCGCAAACTGCGAACCCATACCGCCCAGAACCACGATTGCCAGCACAAATGCGGACTCCGCAAAGGTGAAGGACTCCGGGCTGACAAAACCCTGGCGGGCAGCAAACAGCGTACCGGCAAAACCCGCAAACGCGGCGCTAATTGTGAACGCAGTCAGCTTGATTCGGGTCGGGTTGAGGCCCAGAGAGCGGCAGGCAATTTCATCTTCACGCAGCGCTTCCCAGGCGCGACCGAGCGGCATACGCAGCAGACGGTTAATCACAAACAGGGTAACGATGACCAACAGCAGCGCAACCATATAGAGGAAGACAACACGGTCGCTGGGATCATAAGACACGCCAAAGAAGTTGCTGAACGTATCCCAGCCGCCCTCGCGCGCGGTACGGCTAAACTCCAGTCCGAACAGCGTCGGCTTTGGAATCTGGCTGATCCCATTCGGGCCACCGGTAATTTCAGTGTTGTTCAGCAGCAGGATACGGACGATTTCGCCGAAACCGAGGGTGACAATCGCCAGGTAATCTCCACGCAGACGCAGTACCGGGAAGCCCAGCAGGAAACCCGCTGCCGCAGATACCAGGCCCGCCAGCGGCAGACATGTCCAGAAACCAAGGCCGTAATAGTGATTCAGCAGCGCGAAGGTGTAAGCGCCAATGGCGTAGAAACCGCCATAACCCAGCACCAGCAGACCGGACAGCCCCACCACCACGTTCAGCCCGAGGCCGAGGATGATATAAATCATGGTCATGGTGGCGATATCCACCGTACCGCGCGAAACCACAAACGGCCATGCTACGGCAGCAACCAGCAGGGCCACCAGGAAGAGTTTCTGTTTAACGGTCGAACCGTCGATCGCCGGCAGAATGAATTTCGGCCCCGAGACGTTTTTCAGGGTTTTCTGGTAAACCGGGCGCAGCAGCTGGAAGAAAAAGACCACGGCAGTACCAATGAACACCCACTCCCAGCGAATGCTCGCCGCGGTGTTCACCACCAGTTTGGTGCCATCCAGCTCTAACTGTACGCCCATAAAGACGGACGCCAGCACAAAAAACAGGACGGCTGAGAGCAACGCCATCGCAAAATGCATTGGTTTCATACTTTTTCAACCTCCGGGCGACCCAGGATACCGGTCGGCATCACCAGCAGCACGATGATCAACAGGGCAAACGCCACCACGTCTTTATATTCCGTACTCAGGTACGCCGAGGAGAGTGCTTCGGTGATGCCCAGAATCAGGCCGCCGATCATCGCACCCGGAATGCTGCCGATACCGCCCAGTACCGCTGCGGTAAAGGCTTTCATCCCCGCCATAAAGCCGATATAGGGGTTGATTACGCCATAGAACTGACCGAGCAACACACCCGCCACTGCCGCCATCGCTGCGCCGATCACAAAGGTCAGGGCAATCACGCGGTCAGTGTTGATACCAAGCAGGCTCGCCATTTTCAGGTCTTCTGAACAGGCGCGGCAGGCGCGCCCCATGCGGGAATAACGGATAAACACCGTCAGCGCCAGCATGGAAACAAAGGTCACAATCCAGATAACCAGCTGCATAGTCGTGATGGTGGCCGCGAAATTATCACTGCTGCCGACCGTCCACTGGCCGTTAAACAGGCTCGGCAACGCGACGTCACGCGAACCTTCGGTCAGGCTGACATAGTTTTGCAGGAAGATTGACATGCCGATGGCGGAAATCAGTGCAATCAGGCGTTTGGAGTTGCGCACCGGCCGATAGGCCACACGCTCAATACTCCAGCCATACGCACTGGCAATGACGATAGCGCCGACAAAGCCTGCGGCAATCAGCAGCCAACTGGCATCGATACCCATCATCATCAAAGCGGCAATAATCATAAAGGAGACATAACTGCCGATCATATAGACCTCGCCATGGGCGAAGTTGATCATGCCGATAATGCCATACACCATGGTGTAACCGATGGCGATCAATGCATAGGTGCTTCCCAGCGTCACGCCGTTAAACATCTGCTGCAAGAAATAGAGAAACTGCTCGGACATAACGTAACCTTTCTAAACCCGACAAGCCGGGATGTTGAACCCCCACTCTCCATAATTCGAGTTGCAGGAAGGCGGCAAGTTTGTTCAGCCCGGAAGCGTACAAGTCATACGTGACCGGGGTGGCTAAACGCAGCCAACGCATCTGCGGCGCGAAATATGATGAGTGGTTGCCTTATTTGGCTACCGTGGACGAACCATCGGCATGCCACTGGAAGACTCCGAAATCAAATCCTTTCAAATCGCCTTTCTCATCCCAGTTCAGCGGCCCAATGACGGTTTTAGCTCCGTTAGCTTTTAAATCTTTTACCAGCGCGAGCGGTTCATCACTGCCAGAACGCGCCATTGCCTGTGCCAGAGACTGTACTGCGGCATAGGTGATCCAGACATACGGACCACTCGGGTCTTTCTTCTCGGTTTTTAACGCGTCGACGATGGCCTGGTTAGCCGGATCCTGGTCGTAACGCTTCGGCATCGTCACCAGCATGCCTTCCGCCGCATCGCCCGCGATGTTGGAAAGAGATGCATTCCCTACGCCTTCTGGCCCCATAAACTGAGTCTGCAGGCCATTCGCACGCGCCTGACGCAGAATTTGCCCCATTTCCGGGTAATAACCACCGTAGTAGACAAAATCGATATTTTCTTTCTTAAGGCGGGCTACCAGAGCAGAGAAATCTTTCTCACCGGCGGTAATGCCGTCGAAGAAGACGATATTCGCGCCACCGGCTTTCAGCCCTTCCTGAACAGAACGCGCCAGGCCTTCACCGTACTGCTGCTTGTCGTGAATGATGGCAATGCGTTGCGGCTTAACCGTGCCGAGGATATATTTCGCGGCGGTCGGTCCCTGAGATGAGTCCAGGCCCGCGGTACGCATAATGTGCTGATAGCCGCGCTGGGTCAGTTCCGGGTTAGTCGCCCCGGGGGAGATCATCAGGATGCCTTCGTCCTCGTAAATGTCAGACGCAGGCTGCGTTGACGATGAGCAGAGATGTCCAATTACGTATTTGATACCGTCGTTAACGACTTTGTTCGCCACCGCAACGGCTTGTTTCGGGTCACAGGCGTCGTCATATTCCACAGCGACCAGTTTGTCGCCCTTAACGCCGCCTTTAGCGTTGATATCTTTGATAGCCTGGCGCGCACCGTTGAACTCCATATCGCCCCATTGAGCAATCGGACCGGACATCGCCCCCACAACCGCAACTTTTATATCCTTCGCCATGGCCGCGTGAGACATCGCAAGTGCAACCATCCCCGCGATTAATGTCTTCGCGTTCCTTCTCATTCTGAAATCCTCGTTCGTGATGTCGTGTGTAAATATATTGTTTTTTTATGGTTAAAAAGCATTCTGTACTTTTTATAGACAACGCTATTTTTACCAGCGCCATGAATGGTTTAGCGCAGTTTTTTGGCAAAAACCAGACTAAATACTCTATTTTTCAGGCGATTAAGCAGAGATAATATTCTGAATTACGCTGGAGATAAACCAAAAAAGTTCAGTTTACAGCATAAAATAATGGCACAAAGAGCGGAATAAAACGCTACCTTTCAGGGGAAAATGCTGCTTGTTTTTCGATCCCTAATGTTTAAATCTGCCGCAACGCCTGGCTCAAAAGTAATCGCCTGCAAACCGAAAAATGAAAAAGTAACAGCCTGCGTCAGAGGAAATTGTTTACACTGCAAATATCTTTTGAGACATGGACAAGCTGTGAATGAAATTGACCATTATCCGTCTGGTAAGTTTTACCGAGCAGGATCATATTGATTTAGCTAAAGTCTGGCCTGAATACTCCCCTGCCTCGCTGGAGGTTGACGAAACACATCGCATTTATGCGGCGCGTTTTAATGACCGATTACTAGGCGCTGTTCGGGTGACCCTGAGTGGCACTCAGGCCGCTCTGGATTCGCTGCGCGTGCGTGATGTCACCCGTCGCCGCGGCGTTGGCCAATATTTGCTCGAAGAAGTGATCCGCGATAATCCTGCTATTACTACCTGGTGGATTACCGAAGCCGGCGTGGAAGATCGCAGCGTGATGGCCGCATTTGCTCAGGCGATGGGCTTTACCGCTGAGCAAGATGGCTGGGTAAAACGCGTCAGCGCGTAAGAAAGTAGTCCGGATAAGCGCAGCGCATCCGGGGAAGTAGGTCTGTGCAGTCTGATGCCCTCACCCCGACCCTCTCCCACCGGGAGAGGGAGCAAACATTAAAAAAGGCAACTTGCGTTGCCTTTTTGCTTTTATTCTGGTGCGGTCTGATGCCCTCACCCCGACCCTCTCCCACGGGGAGAGGGCGCAAACATTAAAAAAGGCAACTTGCGTTGCCTTTTTGCTGTTTATTTGGCGTCAGTCGCGGTGCCGTTCGCATGCCAGGTGAACACGCCGAACTCAAAGCCTTTCAGGTCACCCTTCTCGTCCCAGGACAACGGCCCCATAACGGTCTCAACAGAGTTACCTTTCAGCCAGGTCGCGATAGCCGCCGGGTCGGAAGACTGGTTCAGGCCAGCAGCCAGAGACTGCAGCGCGGCGTAGGTGGTCCATACAAATGCGCCGCTCGGATCCTGTTTCTTCGCTTTGATCGCTTCTACGATAGGTTTGTTCGCCGGAACCTGATCGTAGTTCTTCGGTTTGGTCACTAACATGCCTTCGGCAGAATCGCCCGCGATGTTAGACAGGGAAACGTTCGCTACGCCTTCCGGACCCATGAATTTAGTTTGCAGACCGGCAGCACGAGACTGACGCAGGATCTGGCCCATTTCCGGGTGATAACCACCGTAGTAAACGAAGTCGATGTTTTCTTTTTTCAGACGCGCAACCAGCGTGGAGAAGTCTTTCTCGCCAGCCGTGATACCGTCAAAGAACACCACGTTCGCGCCGCCTTTTTTCAGGCCATCCTGTACGGCACGCGCCAGACCTTCACCATACTGCTGTTTATCGTGGATAACAGCAATACGCTGCGGTTTAACGTGTTCCAGAATGTATTTTGCCGCAGTCGGGCCCTGATCAGAGTCCAGGCCGGTGGTGCGCAGAGTCAGTTTATAGCCGCGAGCCGTCAGCTCCGGAGCCGTCGCCGCTGGCGTAATCATCAGAATACCTTCGTCTTCATAAATATCGGACGCAGGCTGGGTAGAAGAGGAGCACAGGTGACCAATAACGTATTTGATGCCGTCGTTAACCACTTTGTTCGCTACTGCAACAGCTTGTTTCGGGTCGCAGGCATCATCATATTTGGTGATAACCAGCTTGTCGCCTTTGATACCGCCTTTGGCGTTGATATCAGCAACAGCCTGCTCAGCGCCAGTAAATTCCTGATCACCGTATTGCGCAACCGGGCCAGACATCGCACCCACGACAGCGACTTTAATATCTTTCGCGAATGCCATGTTGCTCATCGCTAACGCGACACATCCTGCCAGTAACGCTTTACCCTTCATTTTCATCCTGAGATTCCCCATTGTTTATGGTGATTGCATTTGTTGTGATGTTGTTATTTGACACATTATTTTGCTGACGGTCATAAGCAAAGAATATGATAGTAGCCAGCAGGGATGCCGCCCGTGTCTTGGCAGCATTCTCTGCTAAAACATAACCCATTTTCTGAAATTTGGAACCACAATTTTGAAGGTTATATAACAGGCGGATGACAGTGGGTAAGAAAGCCGCCAGACGGCGGCTTTCATTGTGCTGGGTAATTAGTGGGTCAGCGACCGGTAAAGAATATCCAGTGCTTTACGGAACTGAACTTCCGGGATGGTCAGCGGATAGAGGAAGCGAATCACGTTGCCGTAGACACCACAACTCAACAGCAACAACCCGGCGGCCAGCGCTTTATCCTGTACTTGTTTCGTGAATTCCGCCGACGGCTCCCCGCTTTGCGGATCGTTAAATTCTACGGCCACCATAGAACCCTGGGCGCGAATATCCGCAATGTACGGACAGTCTGCTTTCGCTTTAGTCAGCACTTCTACCAGATGTTTACCCAGGTGGTTCGCGCGTTCGCACAGATTCTCTTCGTCAATCACATCTATCACGGCATGCGCCGCGGCCACGGCTAATGGGTTGCCGGCATAAGTACCGCCCAAACCGCCCGGTGCCGGTGCGTCCATGACTTCCGCACGCCCCGCTACCGCAGAAAGCGGCAGGCCACCTGCCAGACTCTTCGCCATGGTGATCAAGTCCGGTTTGACGCTGTAATGTTCCACCGCAAAGAGTTTACCGGTGCGCGCAAAGCCAGACTGCACTTCATCGGTAATCAGCAGAATGCCGTGAGTGTCGCAGAGTTTACGCAGCGCCTGCATAAAGTCGTCAGGGGCAATATTGAATCCGCCTTCCCCTTGAACCGGTTCAAGCAGGATAGCCGCAACCTGATCGGGGGCGATATCCGCTTTGAAGATACGATCCAGACTTTTCAGTGCATCGTCAGTGCTTACACCATGGAGCGTATTGGGAAATTGCGCATGGAAAATGGAACCAGGAAACGGGCCAAAGCCGATTTTGTACGGCGCCACTTTACCGGTCAGCGCCATGGTCATATAGGTACGTCCGTGGAAACCGCCGCCGAAGGTAATCACACCCGGTCGTTTGGTATAGGCGCGGGCAATTTTCACCGCGTTTTCCAGTGCTTCCGCCCCGGTCGAGAAAAAGGCCGTTTTGGCCGGGCCGTCTACCGGCACGCGTTCGTTAATGCGTTCCGCCAGCGAGACATAGCTTTCGTACGGGACAATTTGATAGGCCGTATGGGTAAACGCCTGCAGCTGTTTTTCCACCGCTGCGACGATTTTTGGGTGACGATGCCCGGTATTGAGCACTGCAATCCCGGCGGCGAAATCGATGACTTCGTTGCCTTCCACATCCCAGAGCGTCGCGTTTTCTGCTTTCTCGGCATAGAAGCCGCACATCACGCCAATACCACGCGGTGTCGCCTGTAAACGGCGTTGATGTAATTCGTTATTCTTCACCTTAAACTCCCCCCGTCATTGATTCATTTCGCAGCAACCCTCTTTTGCAACAATGACACAAGCGGTCCTATAATCGAGTACCAGTTTTGAATAATTAAGGGATCCAATTTGCGCTCGCTTGTGTGTGATTTACTGCAGTTGCGTCTGGACGAACAAACCGAAGGCAAACTGCATAAGAAATTATATAACGCGATTCGCCTGTCGATCCTCGAGGGGAGTCTGGCCCCGCAAAGCCGTCTGCCGCCGAGCCGTGATTTAGCCGCAGAACTCCGCCTGTCGCGCAACACGGTGTTGACGGTTTACGAGCAGCTGGTGGCGGAAGGTTACGTCGTTTCCCGTGCCGGAAGCGGCACCTTTGTGGCACAGACGGTGCCAGACAGCCTACTTTCAGCGCCTCTGTCGCCTGCCGGACACTGTGCGGGCGATCTTCCCTCTCATCTTTCCTTCCGGGGCCAGGCGCTACTGCAAAAAAGCAGCGCCAGCCCGCGCCAGTGGGGAGCATTTTTGCCCGGTGTGCCCGATGTTAGCGCCTTTCCACACGCCCTGTTTCGTAAAATCCAGACCCGTATCAGCCGCAAGCCCCAGGCCAGCCAACTCTCTTACAGCAATGCCGGCGGTAGTCAGGCATTGCAACAGGCGCTGGTGGAATATTTGCGCGTCACCCGCTCCGTGCGCTGTAGCGCCGGGCAAATCCTGATAACCGAGGGTATTCACCAGGCCATCGACCTGGTGTCGCGCATGCTGTGTAATCCCGGCGATAGTGCATGGATTGAAGAACCAGCCTACTGGGGTATTCGTAACGTTTTGGCGATGAACGGTGTCGAACTGCACGCAATTGACGTCGATCTTGCCGGCATGCAACCGCCGGATACCGGGTACACGCCGCCCCGGCTGATTTTTGTAACCCCTTCTCATCAGTACCCGCTGGGCTGCGTCATGAGCCTGGAGCGTCGCCAGCGCCTGTTGGCACTCGCCCGGCAGACGAGCAGCTGGATTGTTGAGGATGATTACGATAGCGAATTTCGCTTTTCCGGCCAGCCGATCCCCGCGCTACAAGGGCTGGTTGATGACGCACCGGTTATCTACACCGGGACATTCAGCAAAACGCTCTACCCCGGTCTGCGTCTGGGTTATCTGGTGTTGCCACGGCCATTAATGCATTCGCTAAAAACAGCGCATGCAGAGCTGTATCGCGGCGGCCGATTGCTGGACCAGGAGGCGCTGGCACAGTTTATTACCGAGGGACATTACACCGCACATATCCGCCGGATGCGTCTGCTCTATGCCCGCCGCCGCGCCCGACTGGCGGGCCTGATTATCGATGCGCTGGGCAAAGAGGCGCTAAGCGAATATAACGACAATGCCGGGTTACACCTGGTGCTTTCACTGCCTGCTGAGTGTGATGACGTGGCGCTTGCCAGGCGCGCGAATGAGCGGGGGATCCTGGTGCGAGCATTGTCACGGTATTACTCCGGCGACAAGCCGTTGAAGGGACTGCTGATGGGGTTTGCTGCCATGGAGGAAGAGGAGATGGACGCGGCGTTTAAGGTCTTGCTGGCCTGTCTGACCCCGGATGCGGCGTCGCCTCATCCGGGCTACCCAGTACCAGCCCTGAAAACAGAAAACTGAACGCCAGAAAACAAAAAGCCGGGTAGCTCTCGCTGACCCGGCCCATTATTTAACGTACAGAATTACGCTTCGATCGCGGCACGCAGTTTCTTCATCGCGTTCTTTTCCAGCTGACGCACACGCTCAGCGGAAACACCGTAACGATCTGCCAGTTCCTGCAGCGTTGTTTTGTTCTCTTCATCCAGCCAGCGAGCACGAATGATCGCCTGACTACGCTCGTCGAGACCTTGCATCGCATCCGTCAGCTTATTGGCGGCCTGCTCTTCCCAGTTATCATCTTCAATGCCATCGGCAAAGTTCGACGATTTGTCCTGCAGATAGAGCACCGGCGCCATAGGCTGGCTATCGGAAGATTCATCATCTGGCGACATATCGAAAGTCATGTCCTGCGCCGCCATACGTGATTCCATTTCACGCACGTCTTTGCTGGTCACGCCCAGTTCCCGGGCCACCATTTCCACTTCGTCCTGGTTAAACCAGCCCAGACGCTGCTTGGTTTTACGCAGGTTAAAGAACAACTTACGCTGTGCTTTGGTGGTCGCGACTTTCACAATACGCCAGTTACGCAGCACGTACTCATGAATCTCAGCTTTAATCCAGTGCACGGCGAAAGAGACGAGGCGCACACCCACTTCGGGGTTGAAGCGACGTACGGCTTTCATCAGGCCGATATTGCCTTCCTGGATCAGATCCGCCTGCGGCAGACCATAGCCCGAATAGTTACGAGCAATATGAACAACAAAGCGCAGGTGTGACAGGATCAGCTTCTTAGCTGCTTCCAGATCGCCCTGGTAATGCAGCTTTTCAGCCAGTGCCCTTTCTTCATCAGCCGTCAACATCGGCCATGCGTTAGCGGCCCGGATATAAGATTCCAGGTTACCAACAGGGGCTAAAGCTAAAGTTTGCATTTCTTTGGTCATTCAAATCCTCTCAAATTACATTCGACTGGCGGCGGTCTGTCCCCATCAGGCAACACACATGCCAGCGTTAATGAGCAACGAGAATATCATCCACTCTTGTATCAGACAGTGATTTTATCCACAAGTTCCAGGCTGGATTGTGAATAAATTAGGCACAAAATGTGACATAAGAATGAAAAACCGCGGCAAAGGAAAGGAGATATACGCTATACGCTTTCCCTGCGACGGGAATACTGCATTGCAGGGAAAGAGTATATCAGACTTTTTTTACTGCGGAGTAAAGTGACGTAAATGTTGCACAGTTGCAAGCCAGGCAGCAACCCAGCCAATCATTGAGCACACCAGCAACAGTAGCAGGCATTCATCAAAGGACAGGCCGTTCAGATCGAACTTCGTGCCGAAGACCTGCGCCACTTCGCTCACCGCAGAGGAGAGCCGCAGCACCAGAATCTCAGAAAGAATCAGTGATAAAAATGCGCCACTAAAACCCAATAGCGCCCCGCCATACAGGAAAGGACGCAGAATAAAACCGTCCGTTGCGCCAATCAATTTTTGTACGTTAATCGTATCGCGGCGGGCAAAAATGCTCAGACGGACGCTGTTGCCGATAACGAGGAACACCGCCGCTACCATCAGCACGCCGATCATTGCCGAGACCCGACCAACCAGCCCGGTTAATGCCGCAAGACGGGCAAACCAGCTGTCGTCCATCCGCACTTCATCAATACCGTGCAGTTTCGAAATACGATCGCGCAGGGTTTTCAGCGATTCCGTGCTCTGGAAATCGAGTTTAGGAATCACCACCGCCACCGCAGGCAGCGGGTTCTCTTCAAGCATATCCAGCGCACCGCCAAAACCAGACCAGTTGCGGAATTCGCCGAGCGCATCCTCACGAGAAAGGTAGTTGACCTTCTCCACACCCTGCTCCGCCTGGAGCTGCCCTACCACCTGAGCCGCAGCGTCGTCATCCAGCGCCTTATCGAAATAGACCGTGATTTGCGGTGACGGATAATACTGCGAGGCGGCCTGGTTAACGTTTTTGTACACCATATAGCAGACACTCGGCAGCGTCAGGGAAATGGCAATCACCATTACCGTCAGGAAGGTGGCAAAAGGTTTACTTTTCAGGTCCTGAAGCGCGCCCTGGAAGGCATAACGCACCTGTTCGTTAAAGACGTTGGTCTTACGCGAACTGACTTTCGGCGCACCTTTACCACGTCGTGGTGCGCTACGGCCTGCATCACCGGCACCGCCCGCCGATTTACGAAAACGGTCCAGCTTGCTGCCGAATTGCCGCATTTGATTCAATGCATCACGCTTATTCACCCGCCAGGCCTCCATGCAAATGGCCATCGCTTAAAGTCAGCATGCGGTACGAACGCCGGGAAATCAGCCCCAGATCGTGCGTCGCCATTAACACAGTGACCCCAACACGATTGAACTCCTCAAACAGACGTAAAATCCCTTCTGAAAGGGCATCGTCCAGGTTACCGGTCGGTTCGTCTGCCAGCAGCACCGCAGGTTTGTTCACTACCGCGCGGGCAATACCCACGCGCTGTTGTTCACCGCCGGAAAGCTGAATCGGAAAACTCTTCGCTTTGTCGAGCAGACCTACCTTGTCCAGCGCTGCGGAAACGCGGCGACGGATGTCATCACCGCTGGCCCCGGCAATGATCAACGGAATAGCCACGTTGTCATAGACCGTCCTGTCCATCAGCAAATGGTGATCCTGGAAAATCATACCGATCTGCCGACGCAGAAACGGCACTTCACGGTTTTTCAGGCGCGTAATATCGTGCCCGCCAAACACAATTTTCCCGGCGCTTGGCCGCTCAATGCCACAGATAAGCTTGAGCAGGGTACTTTTCCCTGCGCCGGAGTGGCCGGTCAGAAAGGCCATCTCGCCCGGTTGCAGATGGAATGTCACCCCCTGCAACGCTTGTCTCCCACCGAGATAGGCTTTGCTGACGTGTTCAAAGCGAATCATTGTTAATCCTCTCGGGCAAAAAGTGCCTCTATAAAATCGCCCGCGCTAAACGGACGTAGATCCTCAATACGTTCGCCGACCCCGATGTAGCGGATAGGAATGCCAAACTGATCCGCTACCGAGAAAATCACACCGCCCTTCGCCGTACCGTCCAGCTTGGTGAGGGTGATACCCGTCAGGCCAACGGCTTCATGGAACAGTTTGGCCTGGCTTACCGCATTCTGCCCGGTGCTGGCATCAATGGTCAGCATCACTTCATGCGGTGCGTCTTCGTCCAGCTTTTTCATCACACGGACGATCTTTTTCAACTCTTCCATCAGGTGCGCTTTATTCTGCAAGCGCCCGGCAGTGTCGGCGATGAGCACATCCACATGACGTGCTTTCGCGGCCTGGATGGCATCGAAAATCACCGAGGCGGAGTCGGCCCCCGTATGCTGGGCGATAACCGGAATATTGTTACGCTGCCCCCACACCTGCAACTGCTCGACAGCCGCGGCACGGAACGTATCCCCGGCGGCCAACATCACCGACTTGCCCTGTTGTTCAAACTGACGCGCCAGTTTACCAATGGTGGTCGTTTTACCGACTCCGTTGACGCCAACCATCAGAATAACAAACGGTGTTTTGCCTTCAACATTCAGCGGTTCATCAACTTTGGCAAGGATGTCACCCATCTCTTCTTTGAGCAAACCATACAGTGCCTCGGCATCACGCAGCTGTTTGCGCGACGCGCCTTCCGTCAGACTCGTAATGATTTTACGCGTGGTTTCCACCCCGACGTCGGCAATCAGTAACTGCTCTTCCAGTTCTTCGAAGAGATCATCGTCGATTTTTTTACCTCGGAACAGACTGATAAATCCGGAACCGAGATTCTCTTTTGTTTTCAGCAGGCTGCGTTTGAGTCGCGCAAAGAAACCTTCTTTAGTCGGTTTCTCTTGTTCAATAACGGCCTCTTCAACAGCCTCCTGGGCTGGCTCTTCGACTTCGTCAACCGGCACCACAACCAGCGCTTCTTCAGCCGCGTCCGCAGCCAGCGCCTGGGCTTCCAGCTCTTCATCGCTTATCGCCGCGTCTTCGTCGACAGGCTCCTGCTCCGGCTGCCACTCTTCCGCGACACCTTCCGGTTCGTTCACCTCTTCCGGCAGCGGCAGCTCTTCACGCGCCACGACCTCAGGCTTCAGTTCCTCTTCTACTGGCTGCGGCTTTTCGCTTTCAACCAGCTTTTCAGTAACCTCAACGACCTCTTCTGCAAAGGTTTCGCTCTCTTCCTGGGTATGCGGCGACTGCGTTTCAGTTGCCTGCTCCGCTTCTTTTTCTTTTACCTGATCTTTTTGCCCAAAGCCCAGCCAGGAAAAAAAGCCACGTTTCTTCTCATCTGCCATTTGCGACTACACTCCTCGCGGTTTATTCATGGCGCAGCCCGTACTGGCGCAACAGGGCTGAAAATTAGGGTTAATTAGAGAGATAGTCTATCACTTTCCTTAACTCGCATCACCGCCTGCGGATTAAGGTTTCGCGTCGCGTCGGGCATCGTTAGAATAGCAGGCCGAAATAATGAGCTAAGCGATGACCATGAAGAAACCCAATCGGGCCGCCACCGGCCAGATACGTATTATTGGTGGGCAATGGCGGGGACGCAAACTCCCGGTGCCGGACAGCCCTGGCTTGCGCCCGACAACTGACCGTGTGCGCGAAACCCTGTTTAACTGGCTGGCGCCGTCTATGGTCGACGCGCGTTGTCTCGACTGCTTCGCCGGAAGCGGCGCGCTGGGCTTAGAAGCCTTGTCGCGCTACGCCGCCAGTGCCACGCTACTCGAAATGGAACGCGGCGTCGCACAGCAGTTGCAGCAAAACCTGGCAACATTGAAAGCCGCCAACGGTAAAGTGGTCACCGGGAACACGCTGGCATATCTCGCCCAAAGCGGTACCCCGCACAATATTGTGTTTGTCGACCCGCCGTTTCGCAAAGGGATGCTCGAAGAGACATTAACCCTGCTGGAAAACAACGGCTGGCTGGCCAATGGCGCGCTAATCTATGTTGAAAGCGAAGTTGAAAATGGCCTGCCGCCGGTCCCTGTAAGCTGGAGTTTGCACCGGGAGAAAGTCGCGGGACAGGTCGCCTACCGCTTATATCAGCGTGGATCACAAGGAGAGGAAAATGAACATACTGATTAATCTGGGACGGCTGTTAATGCTCTTTGTCTGGGCTTTTTTGCTGCTGAACCTGTTTTCCCCGTTTCCTAAGCCGCTGAATATTTTCGTCAACGTGGCGCTGTTTTTCACTATCTTTATGCACGCTATACAGGCGACGATGATGAAAAAAACGCTGCCGAAAGACGGCCCGCAAATGACACGGCTTGAAGAGTTTCGCATCTTTGTCTTTGGCGTTTTTGAGCTGCTTATCTGGCTGAAAAAACTGAAAGCAAAAAAATAAAAAGCACCTTTTTAAGATTCCCCTGTCTTCCGTAACATTGTCATTCATCTGCTACGACCACTAAACTCATGAGTAGAGCCGTGGGCATGGTGCTCGCGATACAATAACGGATTCAGGGACTTAATATGCTTTGGTCATTTATTGCTGTCTGTTTTTCCACCTGGCTGTATGTGGACGCTTCCTACCGTGGGCCAGTCTGGCAACGTTGGGTATTCAAACCTGTCACGCTGCTGCTGTTACTGTTACTGGCCTGGCAAGCCCCCATGTTTGATGCCATCAGCTACCTTGTACTCGCAGGACTGTGCGCCTCGCTGATTGGCGATGCGCTAACTTTACTGCCGCGCCAGCAACTGCTCTACGCCATTGGCGCCTTCTTCCTTGCCCACCTGCTTTACACAATCTATTTCGCCACGCAGATGTCGCTTTCCTTCTTCTGGCCGCTGCCGGTTGTGCTACTGGTTGTTGGCACCGTATTGATTGCGGTGATTTGGTCGCGTCTGGAAGAGCTGCGTTTACCCGTTTGCACATTTATAGCCATGACGCTGGTGATGGTCTGGCTGGCTGGTGAGCTGTGGTTCTTCCGTCCCACCAGTCCGGCGCTCTCTGCGTTTGTTGGCGCGGCGTTGCTGCTGATAAGCAACGTTGTTTGGCTGGGTAGCCATTACCGCCGCCGCTTCCGCGCCGATAACGCGATTTCCGCAGCCTGCTACTTTGCCGGGCACTTCCTGATCGTGCGTTCACTGTACATTTAAAACGCTTGACTCTGGAGTCGACTCCAGAGTGTATCCTCCGGTTAATGAGAAAATTATCATTCACCGGAGGATGCGATGACACCCCTCGACAATAAAAATCCCCCGCAGTTTGCGGCCATGAAACTTCGCCCGTTACCCGAGAAAATGGCGCCCTGTACGTGCGATGCTCCCTGTGAAACTGCCGCCGCGCCCCTCGAAAATATCAATGGCGAACGTTACAGCTGGCGGGTAACGGGGATGGACTGCGCAGCCTGCGCCCGCAAGGTGGAAAATGCCGTTCGCCAGATAGCCGGGGTCAATCAGGTCCAGGTCGCCTTTGCTACCGAAAAACTCACTGTCATTGCCGATAACGATATCCGCAAACAGGTGGAAAAAGCCGTTCAACAGGCCGGGTACGCCGTACAGGATGAAAACGCGCCCAAAGCGTCTGCACCATCGCGCTGGCAGGAAAATATGCCGCTTCTGATCCTGATTGTGCTGATGGCAATCAGTTGGCTGCTGGAGCAATTTAACCATCCGCTGGGCCAGACGGCCTTTATCGTGACCACCCTGGTGGGGCTCTATCCCATTGCGCGCCAGGCACTGCGCCTGATGCGTAGCGGTAGCTGGTTTGCTATCGAAACGCTGATGAGCGTTGCCGCCATCGGCGCACTGTTTATCGGTGCGACGGCAGAAGCCGCCATGGTGCTACTGCTGTTCCTGGTGGGCGAGCGGCTTGAAGGCTGGGCAGCCAGCCGCGCCAGAAAAGGGGTGAGCGCACTGATGGCGCTGAAACCGGACACCGCCACGCGCATCCGTGCGGGCGAGCGGCAGAGCGTTAGCGCGCAGGACTTACGCCCCGGCGATGTTATCGAGGTCCCGGCAGGCGGGCGCTTACCGGCGGATGGCAAGCTGTTGACGCCGTTCGCCAGCTTTGATGAGAGCGCACTGACTGGCGAATCCCTGCCCGTCGAGCACAGCGATGGCGACAGTATTCCTGCCGGGGCGACCAGCGTTGACAGACTGGTAACACTGGAGGTGGTGTCCCGCCCCGGCGAAAGCGCGATTGACCGTATCCTCAAGCTGATAGAAGAAGCCGAGGAGCGCCGCGCGCCCATTGAACGCTTTATCGACCGCTTTAGCCGCATTTACACGCCGGTGATTATGGTTATCGCCCTGCTGGTCGCCGTGTTGCCGCCATTGCTGTTCTCGGCAGACTGGCTGGCGTGGATCTACAAGGGGCTGACATTGCTGCTGATTGGTTGCCCGTGCGCACTGGTTATCTCAACACCAGCCGCCATTACGTCAGGCCTGGCCGCGGCGGCACGTCGTGGCGC
Organism: Phytobacter ursingii; assembly: GCA_901456055.1. Lineage (GTDB taxonomy): Bacteria > Pseudomonadota > Gammaproteobacteria > Enterobacterales > Enterobacteriaceae > Phytobacter > Phytobacter ursingii. The sequence continues at coordinate 322,567 of CABDWT010000004.1, read as the reverse complement.
GCTGATTAAAGGCGGTGCGGCGCTGGAACAGCTTGGCCGTGTTCAGCATGTGGCGTTTGATAAAACCGGCACGCTGACCATCGGTAAACCTCAGGTTGTCGGCGTGTATCCACTGGCCGGGAGTAACGAGGAGTCCCTACTGGCATTGAGCGCTGCCGTAGAGCAGGGTTCGACCCATCCGCTGGCGCAGGCTATTGTGCAGGAAGCCCTGACACGCAAACTGGTACCGCCTCAGGCTACCGGGCAGCGCACGCTGACGGGTAAAGGTATTGAAGCGCGGGTTGAGGGTCAGTTTATCCGTCTGAGCGCACCGGATAAGCTGCCGTCAGAGGTGCTGGATGCCGCGCTGCTGGCTGATATCAATGCCCGCGAAAGCCAGGGGGAAACGGTGATCGTCGCCCTGCGTGATGGCGTCGCTATTGGCTCTCTGTCACTGCGCGATACCCTGCGAGAGGATGCGCGGGAAGCCATCGCCGCACTGCGTAATCTGGGCGTGGAGGGCGTGATGTTAACGGGCGATAACCCGCGCGCCGCTGCCGCGATTGCCGGAGAGTTACAGATGGACTTCCGCGCCGGGCTATTACCCGAAGATAAAGTGAGCGCAGTTACCTTGCTGAATCAGGATGCGCCGCTGGCGATGATTGGCGATGGCATCAACGATGCCCCGGCGATGAAAGCCGCGACCATTGGCATTGCGATGGGCAGCGGGACGGACGTGGCGCTGGAAACCGCCGATGCGGCATTAACCCATAACCGGCTCGGCGGGCTGGCGCAGATGATTCGCCTTGCCCGCGCCACGCAGGCCAATATCCGGCAGAACATTGCTATCGCGCTGGGGCTGAAGGCCATTTTCCTGGTGACAACATTGCTCGGAATAACCGGCCTGTGGCTGGCGGTACTGGCAGATACCGGCGCGACGGTACTGGTAACCGCCAACGCACTGCGGCTTCTGCGCAGGTAAAAGCAAAACGGCACCATCGGGTGCCGTTTTTAGTGTCTGCTCCCTCTCCCCGTGGGCTGAGGAATCTCCGGTAATCTTACGTTTTACAGCGATAACGCCGCTTAATAAGAATAAAACCGTGACAGCGATGACAGGGTCCGGCTGAAAATCGATGAGGCGTTGGCGGCTGACCGGGGCCGCCCGCAGGGACGCGGGCGGAGGGGATAGCCTGCAAGGACGCAGGCTGGTCCCCGACCCGAAAGTCAGACGACATAAGCATCATGGACCGCGCCAGCGGCGATTTTCCTGGCCGGGAGCCCGGGTCGCCAGGGTGGTGGCGGTGAGCCACCCTGGCACGTTCACGGGTTCTGTCGCGACAGAAAAGCACAGAACATAAGGTGAACGGAATGACCATCAGTGCCGCATTTTCCCCCTCACCCTGGCCCTCTCCTCAAAGAGGAGAGGGGATCGATCGTGCTCATATTATTTTCTGAGGTTTCCTCTCCACGCAGGAGAGAGCATCCGTCACTGCATTCCCAGCACCCCAGGCAGCCAGAGAGAAATCGCCGGAATATAGGTCACCATTCCCAGCACAATCAGCAGCATCGCGTAAAACGGCAGCATCGCCTTCACCACCGTTTCAATCTTCTGCTTACTCACCGCACTGGCAACAAACAACACCGATCCGACGGGAGGCGTAATCAATCCGATCCCGAGATTGACCATCATGATCATGCCAAAATGAACCGGATCAATCCCCAGTGCATTCGTCACTGGCAGCAACACCGGCGTCAGGATCAGGATGATCGGCGCCATATCCATCAAGGTACCGATCAGCAACAGCATGATATTGAGATACATCAGAATGACGTATTTGTTATCCGACAGCGACGTGAAAAATTCGGTGATGCGCATCGGAAGCTGCATATAGGTCATCACGGCGCCAAAGGCGGCCGCAAAGCCGATAAGAATCATCACAATGGTGACCGTCTTTACGGTACGGCACATCAACTTCGGCAGCTCATTCCATTTGTAATCCCGGTAGATAAACATGGTGACGAAGAAGGCCCACAGGCAGGCGACAGCGGCAGATTCCGTGGCAGTGAAAATCCCGGAGAGAATACCGCCGAGAATAATCACTACCGTCATCAGCCCCCATAGCGCATCAACGAACATTTTGATCGCCTGTTTAAACGGAATCCGCTCCCCTCTCGGGTAACCGCGTTTGTGGGCAAACCCCAGACATAACACCATCAGGCTCACGCCCAGAAGCAAACCCGGCAGTACGCCCGCGATAAACAGCGTCGCAATGGATACCGTGCCTCCCGCCGCCAGTGAATAAATGACCGAGTTATGGCTGGGCGGGATCAAAATCGCCTGCACCGACCCGCTGGCGGTTACCGCCGCCGCGTATTCGCGCGGATAGCCCTTCTTTTCCATTTCCGGAATCATCACGCTGCCGATGGACGCCGTATCGGCGACCGACGAGCCGGAAATCGCGCCAAAAAAGGTCGAGGCGACGATATTCACCAGCGACAGCCCGCCGCGGATAAACCCGACAAACAGATAGGCGAAGTTGACCAGTCGCCGGGCGATTCCCCCTTCTGCCATGATCGCCCCCGCCAGAATAAAAAACGGGATTGCCAGCAGCGTGAATTTGTTCACTCCACTGGTTATCTGGATCATCAACGCCTCCAGCGGAAGATCAATCCACAGTGCCCCGGCCACTGCGCTCAAACCCACCGCAAAAGCCACCGGCATCCCCAGCGCCAGCAAAAGGGCGAGGGTGAACAACAAGACAAATGCATCCATTTTTCACCCCTTAGCCATGGTTGCCAATCAGTACGACCGGGCGGTTTTCCTGCGAGCCGAACAATAATCGTTCGAGAACAAACAGGATCAGGATGACCGATCCTATCGGCAATGGCAGATAACTTTCGCCTGAGGTCAACAAGGGAAACTCCGCGACAGGTTGTTCCCAGAGTTCAACGCATAGCCAGTAGCTGTACCAGCACATGATCCCTGAGATCAGCAGCATCAGCAGATCAACCACTCTCGCACAGAGGATCTTAAGCGTTTCAGGCAGACGATCCGTGAGCATGTTGACCGCAATATGGGAACCGGCGCGGTATCCCACCGCCGCGCCAATGAACGTAAACGTCACCATGCAGATAATGGCGACAGGCTCCGGCCATGACTCTCCGCGATTCAGTACGTAACGCGAAAAAATGCCGATCGGAATAACTATCGTCATTACCAGTAGCGATATTCCGGCCACCGCCATGGCGAACAGGTACAGGCGATCCATCCACTTTAAGTAGAGTTCTGACATACATTCTCCGCAGAAAAGTGGGGGGTTATTTGACGTCGGCGATAGCTTTCATCAGATCCTGATGCTTGTCGCCATACTGGGCACGCACCGGCTCTGTCGCTTTGATAAACACCGATTTATCAATGTCATGAAATTGCACGCCGCCTGCTTTCATTTTATCCAGCGCCTGCTGGGTATAGGCTTCCCAGAGTTTGCGCTGTTCGAACTGGGCTTCACGCGCCAGGGTAAGGATTTTTTTCTGGTCATCGGCGCTGAGTTTGTCCCATTTCACTTTCGAGTAGAGCAGCATTTCGGGGGTAATAAAGTGGCCGCTGAGGGTATAGTTTTTGGCAACCGGCATATAGTTATGGGCGATAAACGTCGGCGGGTTATTTTCCGCGCCATCAATCACGCCGGTTTGCATGCCGCTATAGACCTCACTCACCCCCATCGCCACCGAATTAGCGCCCATCTGTTTCAACGTTGCCAGTGCGACGGGACTGCCCTGGACGCGAATTTTCATTCCGTTCAAATCCTCAGGCTTCACCACTGGTTTTTTGGTGATGAGATTGCGCGTACCGGAGTCCATCCAGCCCAGAAATACCAGCCGGGATTTGGGGTTTGCCGTCAGCTTATCGCCGATCTGTTTACCGATATCGCCATCGATGACCTTATGCATATGGTCTTCATCACGAAATACGTATGGCAGGGTGAGCACTTCAATATCCGGGAGAATGGCGGCGACGGGTGCCATCGAGACGCGAATCATATCGATAGCGCCCATTTGCGCCTGCTCGATCATCTGTTTTTCATCGCCCAGGACGCCGCCAGGAAAAACTTTAATTTCCAGCTTGCCGTCTGTTTGTTGTTTGAGTTTTTCACCCATGTTCTGCACAGCGACAATATTGGGGTAGCCTTCCGGATGCACATCAGCAGCTTTGATCGTCTGCGCATTAACAGCGGATACAGAAAACAGTGACACGGTGGACAGGCACAACGCGGCCAGCAACGGCTTGAAAGTCGTTTTCATCGGGTCTTCTCCAGGGTAGTGAAAGGTAAATGTTAAAACAATGTTTTATTTTTACGCTTAAAACCTAGACTACCGCTGGAAAAGGGAGGGTGAAGCGCCTCACAAAAAGCGCTAAAAAATGAAACAACGGTTTAGAATGGTGGCAAAGATCGCAAACGGCGTAAAAACGCGGTCTGTCAGGGGGAGTTATTGTCCTTTACGCACCAGATAGCGATACGGCAGCGATTGCGTCTCATGGGCCACCAGTTCGTGTTCCATAAAACGGCAGAAACCCGGAATGTCACGGGTGGTCGCCGGATCGTCGGCAATCACCAGCAGGGTTTCACCCGGCTGCATGTTGCGTACGGTTTTGCGCACCATCATCACCGGCTCAGGGCAACGCAGGCCCAGCGCGTCAAGGGTATGATCGGCGGTAGTAAAGAGGTCGCTCATTTTCGTCTCACACGGGAAAAAACGGCATTAGTTTACGCTGCCCATTTTATGACGCAAGCCAGGTTAACGATTGCGTTAAAAATAACCATTGCATCGGCAGAGTGTTGCAGTATCATTCTGCGGCTTTGCACAATATCAACACGCGTTTTTGCATAGCCGTTTGATTGAGACCCTGGCACAGGCAACGCCGCCTACACGGCTTACGTGAGGATGACGCGCGCTGAACAAGGTCAAAACGGCAGATAAAATAACGCGTTACATATTTATTGGGTTCCCTCACCCCAAACACTAAAAAGGTCACAATATGACGCAGTTTTCACAAACTCAGCGCATGAAAGCGCTGTTCTGGTTATCCCTTTTTCACCTTCTGGTGATCACTTCCAGTAACTACCTGGTGCAGTTACCGGTTAGCATTTTCGGCTTCCATACCACCTGGGGCGCATTCAGTTTCCCGTTTATTTTCCTCGCGACGGATTTGACCGTGCGTATTTTTGGCGCGCCGCTGGCACGGCGGATTATATTCGCGGTGATGATCCCGGCACTGGTTATCTCCTACGGCATCTCTTCACTGTTTTATATGGGAAGCTGGCAGGGCTTCGAAGCGCTGACCCATTTCAACCTGTTCGTCGCCCGTATCGCCACCGCGAGTTTTATGGCCTACGCGCTGGGGCAGATCCTCGACGTGCATGTTTTTAACCGTCTGCGTCAGAACAAACGTTGGTGGATGGCACCTGCGGCCTCCACGGTGTTCGGTAATGCCAGCGATACCCTCGCCTTTTTCTTCATCGCCTTCTGGCACAGCCCGGACCCGTTTATGGCCGAGCACTGGATGGAAATCGCGCTGGTGGATTACGCCTTCAAGGTCATTATCAGTATCGCTTTCTTCCTCCCCATGTACGGTGTGTTGTTGAATATGCTGTTGAAAAGGCTGGCAGACAAATCTGAAATCTCAGCGTTACAGGCCAGTTAAGAGTACGCGATGACAGTTGTGGTAAGATGGCCCGCATGAGCCGTTATGGCTGTTTATCGAAAGGAAGAAGTCAATGCGCAATCTGGTTAAATATGTCGGTATTGGCCTGCTGGTAATGGGTCTGGCAGCCTGCGACAACAGCGACAGCAAGAAAACGCCCGCACAGGGGGCTTCCGCAGAAAGCAACGCGACCGGGCAGCCGGTGACGCTGCTCGATGGCAAACTCAGTTTCTCGCTGCCCGCAGACATGACCGATCAAAGCGGCAAACTGGGTACGCAATCTAATAATATGCACGTTTACTCTGACTCAACCGGTCAGAAAGCGGTCATTGTGATTGTGGGCGACGACACCCAGGAAGGGCTGGATACGCTGGCAAAACGCCTGGAAGACCAGCAGCGTAACCGCGACCCGCAGTTGCAGGTGGTGACCAACAAATCTATCGAGCTGAAAGGCCAGAAAATGCAGCAGCTCGACAGCATCATCTCCGCCAAAGGTCAAACGGCCTGGTCTACCGTGGTGCTGGGTAAAGTGGATAACAAACTGCTGACCTTGCAGGTAACGCTGCCGGCGGATAACCAGCAGCAGGCGCAGACTGCCGCGGAAAACATTGTTAACACCCTGGTCATCAAGTAATCAGGAAGCGGCCTCCAGTGGAGGCCGTTTTTTTAACCGCCACGTCAGCAATAACGCCCCCGCCACCAGCACCGCCGTCAGCAGATACACCATCGATACTCCCGACCATACCATTAACAGTCCGGCAAGCGGCCCGGTTATCCCAAGCGACATATCCATAAATACCGTATACGTGCCCAGTGCCGCGCCCTGATTGTGCTGTGGCACCGCTTTGACCGCCACCACGCCCAGCGCCGGGAAGACCAACGAGAAACCCGCTCCGGTCAGGAATACCCCGATTTTCGCCACCAGCGGGGCATCGGCGATACCGACCAGAATCAGGCCGACAACTTCCACCGCCAGACTTATCATCGCCACATTCAGCCCTCCCAGACGGTTAATGCTGTTCGGGAACACCAGCCGTGAGCCGACAAATGCCAGGCTAAACAGTGTCAGGGCGAAGGCGGCACCATCCCACCCTTTAGCGTCATAAAAGAAGGTGATAAAGGTGGCAATAACGCCAAACCCGGCCGTACCCAGCGCCAGTCCCATCCCATAGACCCAGACATACCCGAGCACCGCCCGGAACGGCAGGGGTTTACCTTTGCTGGCTTTCACTGCCGCACGCGGCAACGCGCAGGCAATCGCGACAAACGCCACCGCCATAATGAACCCGCCCAGACCGCTCAGTCCCGCGTAGTGATAGCAAATCACGCCAAGCGGCGCCCCCAGCGCCATTGCGCCATAGGTCGCGATACCATTCCAGGAAATAACACGGGCGATATGCATTGAACCGACTACCCCGACGCCCCAGAGCATTGACCCGGTCCCGGCAAAACTTTGCCCGATACCGAGAATGACGCGCCCTACACAGAGCAGCACCAGGCTCACCAGCGGCGAGCCGCTTTGCAGATCCGCCAGCAGATACCCCAGCCCACAAATGAACGCGCCGCAGAGGCCAAACACCACCACTTTTTTCGGGCCGAGCATATCGGCGTAACGTCCGGCATGTGGACGGCTAACCAGGGTGGCGAAGTATTGCAGGCTAATAACCAGCCCAGCCCAGAAGGCGCTGTAACCCAGCGTTTCATGGACATAGCCGGGCAACACCGCCAGCGGCAAACCTATTGTGAGATAACTTGCGAAGTTAAAGATAACGACGGAGAGAATCCGCAGATTAAGACGTAATCCGCTTAGCGCCGGTTCAGCGGCTTGTTCGGGCATGGAGGGTCACCAGATTTTCACAACGATGTTTCACTATTACCACGTCATGGCCTGGAAATCAGTATGCAGATTAAGAATATCTGCCTCGGGCGAAGCGTCCGCCAGTAGCTACACTTATCGGGCGGTATAGAAAAAGGAATTGCCCATGACACAGCCCCAACCCGATCGTGCGGGTTTACATATTCTTCTCAAACTGGCCTCACTGGTCATTATTCTGGCCGGTATTCATGCCGCTGCCGATATCATTGTTCAACTGTTACTGGCGCTCTTTTTCGCCATTGTGCTCAATCCGCTGGTGACCTGGTTTCTTCGCCGGGGCGTGAAACGGCCTGTCGCCATCGCTATTGTGGTACTGGTGATGCTTGTCTTCCTGACCGCGCTGATTGGCGTGCTGGCCGCCTCGGTGAATGAGTTCATGACGATGCTGCCGAAATACAATCGGGAGTTCACGCGTAAATTCCTCCAGCTTCAGGACGCGCTCCCTTTCCTGCATCTGCATGTCTCACCTGAACGCATGCTGCAACGCATGGATTCCGAGCGGGTAATGAGCTTTGCCACCACGATGATGACGCAACTGTCTAACGCGATGGCGAGCATCGTTTTACTGGTCATGACCATGGTATTCATGCTCTTCGAAGTGCGTCACGTGCCGTATAAAATGCGTTTCGCCCTGAATAACCCACAGATTCATATCGCCGGTTTGCACCGCGCGCTTAAGGGCGTCTCTCACTATCTGGCGCTAAAAACACTGCTCAGTCTGTGGACGGGCGTGATTGTCTGGGCGGGGCTGGCCATTATGGACATCCAGTTTGCGCTTATGTGGGGAGTGCTGGCGTTTCTGCTTAATTACGTGCCGAATATCGGCTCAGTGCTTTCGGCAATCCCGCCGATGGTTCAGGCTTTGCTCTTTAACGGCCCGTATGAATGGCTGCTGGTCGGCGCGCTGTTTCTCATCGTGCATATGATTATCGGCAATATTCTGGAGCCACGAATGATGGGTCACAGGCTCGGTATGTCAACACTGGTGGTCTTTCTTTCGTTACTGATTTGGGGCTGGTTACTCGGTCCGGTGGGGATGCTGCTCTCTGTGCCGCTTACCAGCGTATGTAAAATATGGATGGAAACCACCACTGGCGGCAGCAAACTGGCCATTATGCTTGGCCCAGGCAGGCCGAAAAACCGCCTGCCCGGCTAGCCTGTGTTAGCGCAGGTTGTTCGGAAAATCCGCCGGAAGTTCACTGGCTGCGCAGGCGATGACACTGTCATTGTCTGCGCCACAGTCACGCACAAAGGTGATAGTCGCAAACTCATCAATCATTTCGGTCGGATAGGCCGGGCCAGCCGCACGATAGGATTCCATCAGCGGAATATGATCGTTCTGGAAACAGACGGTTTTTTCCGGATTGTTGATCACCCAACGTGGGAAGAAGATCGTGCCATGAAACAGGCGATCGCCGAGGTTTACAATCAAACTCACGTCAGTGCCTGTCGGCTCGGTCCAGGAAATTTTATAGATGCTTTCGCCAACACGCACAATGTAAGCCTGCTGGTTTTTCACCCACCGGTTCGCCACGATTCCGCTATGAATGCGATAGTCCAGCGTCGTCTCATTTTTGACATAAATCTCGTAGTTCCAGCCATTATCGTAGGTATAAACCAGATGTTTACCGACAAAACCACTCAGATCATGTTTATCAAAGCTGCTCATCATTGTTCTCCTCTTAATCGATAAGAAGATCATACCGCTTCAAAAAATGAATGAATAACGCTATGTTTGAATTAAATTCATTCATTTTTTAGATAAGTTATGCATAAAACCACGCTGGAACAATGGTCGCTGCTGCAAAAGGTCGTGGAACTGGGCAGTTTTGCGAAAGCCGCCGAAGAGACTCACCGTAGCCAGTCATCCGTCAGCTATAACCTGGCGCTATTACAGGAGCGGCTGGGGGTGGCGTTGCTGATACAGGAAGGCCGCCGTGCGGTACTTACCCCTTCCGGCGAACTGCTGCTTAATCAGGTTAAACCGCTGCTGAAAGCGTTCGATTACGTTGAAACCCGGGCGGTCACACTGCGCAACGGGCAACGTACCCGGCTTGACCTGGTCGTCGACAGCATCTTTCCCCGCTCACGGCTGTTTGCCATTTTGCGCCAGTTTCAGCAGCGCTATCCGCAAACGCAGGTGCATCTGACCGAAGTGCTCGAAAACGCCTCTGTGGAGCGCCCCGTCCACGCCGAAGCCGACGTACTGGTGCTGACCCGTCGCCAGGACATGACCGGGCGCGGTGAATGGCTGATGAATATTGATTTTGTCGCGGTCGCCCACCGGGATCATCCCCTTTGCGCCGAAAGCACGATTACCGAGGATATCCTGGCCGCCTGGCCACTGATCCGCATTGCTGACCGTGAAAATCGCCTTCCCCAGGAGAGCGGCGAGTCATGGACTTTTTCTACCATCGATGCCGCAGTAGAAGCCGTGCAATATCAGGTGGGCTACGGCTGGCTGCCGGAGGAGCGTATCGGGCCACTGCTTGCCAGCGGCGTGCTGAAAATCCTGCCCTTAAGCCACGGTTCGCGTCGCGCTACGCCGCTGCATCTGATCGTCAAAAAAGACCTGATGCCGCTGGATGAGCAGGTAGAAACGCTGCTGCAGTTGTTCAAAACCCAGTAGCCAGCGGCGGGCAATTAAGGCGTATTTCTCCGACAGGCGTTTACATTCACCAACGTTATATAATTTAATATATATCGCTTTCCCTTCCCCCTTAGAGCGATAACCATGACCCATAATCTAAAACGTATTATGTTGGGTGCCGTGCTGGCCTGCGCCTCACTTTTTACCCTCCCTTCCGCGATGGCAGATCGCACTGTTACCGACCAGCTTGGACGACAAATCACCTTACCTGACCACGTCACCCGCGCGGTGGTTTTACAACACCAGACGCTGAACCTGCTGGTGCAACTCAACGCCGCTGACGATGTCGTGGGCGTGCTGAGCAGCTGGAAAAAACAGCTCGGTCCGGAGTTCGCGCGTTTTATGCCGGGCATTGAAAAGCTGGCCACGCCGGGCGATCTAACGCAGGTGAATATGGAAAGCCTGCTGGCCCTGCATCCGCAGGTGGTGTTTATCGCCAACTACGCCCCGGCGGAGATGATCCAACAGATTGAAAATGCTGGTGTTCCGGTTGTCGCGGTCTCCCTGCGTGAAGACGCGGCGGGCGAGAAAAACAAAATGAACCCCACGATGGCAGATGAAGAGACGGCCTACAACAACGGCCTGAAACAGGGTATTCGCCTGATAGGCGAGGTGGTTGACCGCAAAGCACAGGCGGAAGATCTCATCAGATACACCTTCGATGCCCGGGCAAAATTCAACGCACCGGTCGCTCACATTCCGGCGGATCAACGCGTGCGCGTCTATATGGCAAACCCGGATCTCAACACCTACGGTTCAGGAAAATACACCGGCCTGATGATGGAACACGCTGGCGCAATGAACGTCGCTGCCGCCACCGTTAAAGGGGCAAAACAGGTTTCCCTGGAACAGGTATTGCAATGGGATCCGCAGGTGATTTTTGTTCAGGATCGCTACCCGGAAGTGGTCAAAGCGATCCTGACCGATCCGAACTGGCAGCAAATTGACGCTGTGAAAAACCATCGCGTCTGGCTGATGCCGGAATACGCCAAAGCCTGGGGCTACCCGATGCCGGAAGCGCTGGCCATTGGCGAACTGTGGATGGCGAAAAAACTCTACCCGGAACAGTACAACAACATCGACGTAGAGGCGCAGGCACAGGCTTACTACAAACGTTTTTATCGGACGGACTGGAAGCCGGATGCCAGACAGTAATCGCTACCGGCTACTGCATGGTGGTCTGATCCTGTTGACGCTAATACTGGCCGTGGGCTCGTTATGCCTCGGTCAGTATCGCCTGTGCGTGAGCAACGTTCTGTCGCAGTTATTGATGCTCGCCACGCCGGATGGCCCGGCCGGGCAGATAGTCTGGTCGGTGCGTTTACCCCGAATTCTGATGGCCCTGCTGGCAGGCGGCGCGTTGGGCCTGTGCGGCGCAGTATTACAGGGGGTATTTCAAAATCCGCTGGTCGACCCGCACATTATTGGCGTCACTTCCGGTTCGGCGTTTGGCGGCACGCTGGCTATCCTGCTGGGGTTCAGCCCGATGGTGATGATTGCCTCAACGTTCAGCTTCGGTCTGGCGGCGCTGATGCTGGTCTGGCTGATTGCCGCGCTACAAGGGCGTGAAAACACACTGGTGCTGATCCTCTCCGGAATTATTATGAGCGGCTTTTTTGCCGCCCTGGTCAGCCTGATGCAGTATATGGCCGATACCGAAGAGACGCTGCCCAACATCGTCTTCTGGCTGCTGGGCAGCTTCGCCACCGCCAACTGGCATAAAGTTCTGATGCTGGCGCTCCCCGTCAGCATCGTCTCCCTCGTACTGCTGCGACTGCGCTGGCGCATCAACCTGCTGGCGCTGGAAGAAAAGGACGCGCTGGCCCTTGGTGTCCCGCTCAAAACGTTGCGCCGCAGCGTGCTGGTCTGTTGCGCCCTGCTGGTTTCTTCACAAGTGGCGGTCAGCGGCAGCATTGCCTGGGTTGGGCTGGTGATTCCGCATCTGGCAAGGCTGCTGGTCGGCGCCGATCACCGTCGCCTGCTGCCCGTCGCGTTCTGGGTTGGCGGAAGTTTTATGATTGTGGTGGATGATCTGGCACGCACGCTCACCCAGGCGGAAATCCCCATCGGCATTATCACGGCGCTGCTGGGCGCCCCGGTTTTCGCCGGATTGCTTATTCATAACAGACGCCGGAGCCGCCAGTGATGCATGCCTCGTTAACCGTCAATAACCTGCTCTATGGCCATAACCGGCCGTTATTTTCACCACTCAGCTTCTGCTGTCAGCCCGGCGATATCTGGGCGGTGCTGGGGGCCAACGGGTTGGGAAAGAGTACCCTGCTGGACACCCTCACTGGCGTATTGCCGCCGCTGGCAGGCACCTTTTACATTGAAGGCGGCATCGGGATCGTGCCGCAATCGTTCCGCCCGGCCTTCGCCTGGAATGTGCATGAAGTGGTTCTGATGGGCCGCGCACGGCATGTGGCGTTATTTTCCGTGCCATCGCAAGACGATGAAGAACGGGTCGCACAGGCGCTGGCCCAGCTCAATATCAGCCATCTGGCGCACACGCCGTTTCGTAATCTCTCCGGCGGGCAGCAGCAGCTGGTGATGATTGCCCGGGCGCTGGTGAGTGGCAGTCACAATATTCTGCTTGATGAGCCCTGCTCAGCGCTGGATTTAGCCAACCAGGGGGTGGTGCTGCAACTGATCAGCGATCTGGCACATCGCCAGGCGCGCAGTGTCATATTCACTACCCACGATCCGACCCATGCTCTCCAGGTCGCCAGCCACACGCTGTTATTACTGCCCAACCAACAGTGGATGGCTGGGGAAACCCACGTGCTGCTCAGTGAAGAAAACTTACAGCGCGCCTACGGGCTGCCGGTGCGCAAACTTGATGTGGGCGATTACGGCTGTCCGGTTCTCGCGCTGCTATTTCACATCCGGCGCTAAAAATCCGGCGTTACGCAAAAACGCCTGCCCTTCTGCGGCAAGCATATACTGCGCCAGCGCCTGGGTTGCCGGGGCGTCATCCAGCAGCGCCAGTTGATAGTCGCAGCGGATATTGCAGGCCGCCGGGATCGCCACCACCCGCAAATCCGCCTCTCCGGCCAGCGCCATCGCATAATGACTATAACCAATAAACAGATCTGCCAGCCCCTGGCGAATCAGCCACGCGCTGGCGATCTCTCCAGGCGGAACAGTTAGCGTATCGCGCCCCCCCACCAGTTTGTGCGCCCGTTGTTTCAGCCCCTGCCCAAGTCCTGGATGCAGACTTTCAATAGCGTCAAACAGTTGCCAGGTATAATCGCCGGACGGATCGCAGCCCGGCGTCGAGGTACCCAGCTTAAGCGCCGGATTAGACAACAAGGTGAGCCAGTCATCCTCCTCGGTCTGCGCCGTGCGGCGGGCAGTCAGGTTCAGTTGGTTACAGGCGAAGAGATGTGTCTCACGGGCGCGGCCGGCGGCCAGCAGCGCCTGCGGGTGCGCCGTGTTGGCGGAGGCGAACAACGAGCAGGGCTCCCCGGCTTCAATCCGTTCACGCAATAACCCGGCCGGACCAAAATGTGCCTCAACCACCCACCCCTGTTCTGCGCTAAAACGCTCAAACAAGGGCACAAGTGCCCGTTTCAGGCTGCCTGCCGCCAGCACCGTTAAAGATGACATAGGTTTTCCGCATCATGAGAAAAACGCTATGCTACCCACCGCCGCCTTCCGCTGACCAGTTCGATGTGATCGTTTTTCTATTTCCACACGCTTCTTATGCCTTTTTTGATCCCGCGCACCGCATTCGTATGATGAATCAATAAAATCGTCATACTCCTTTTGTGGCAGACTTTCAGGGAAAACCATGTCGTCCTTTCGCTCTCTTAGTGCGTTACTGCTGGCCTGTACTACGTTTTTTGCTCAGGCTTCATCCCCTCAGGAGTTGACCACGGCGTGGCCGGTCAACGCAGGACCGCTTAATCCGCACCTCTATACGCCAAACCAGATGTTCGCCCAAAGCATGGTCTACGAGCCGCTGGTGAAATATCAGGCCGACGGCACGGTGAAGCCCTGGCTGGCCAAAAGCTGGACCTCATCCGAAGATGGCAAAACCTGGGTTTTCACCCTGCGCGGCGACGTGACTTTCTCCAACGGTGAGCCATTTAACGCCCAGGCGGCGGTAGAGAATTTCCGTGCGGTACTCGATAACCGCCAGCGACATGCCTGGCTTGAGCTCGCCAACCAGATAACCGACGTGAAAGCGCTCAGCGACAGCGAACTGCAAATTACCCTGAAAAGCGCCTATTACCCGTTCCTGCAAGAGCTTTCCCTGCCCCGCCCCTTCCGTTTTATCGCCCCCTCGCAGTTCAAAAATCACGAAACCATGAACGGCATCGTGGCCCCCATTGGCACAGGGCCGTGGGTGTTGCAGGAATCAAAGCTGAATCAATACGACGTCATGGTGCGTAACGAACATTACTGGGGCGAAAAACCGGCATTAAGCAAAATCACCATCAAAGTGATCCCGGACCCGACCAGTCGCGCGGTGGCGTTTGAAACCGGCGATATCGACCTGCTGTATGGCAACGAAGGGCTACTGCCGCTCGACACCTTCTCCCGTTTCAGTCAGAACCCGGCGTTACGCACCCAGCTTTCCGCCCCGGTCGAAACGGTGATGCTGGCGCTGAACTCCGCCAAAGCCCCCACCAACGAACAGGCCGTTCGTGAAGCGCTCAACTATGCGGTCGATAAAAAGACGCTGATTGATAGCACGCTGTACGGCACCCAGAAGGTGGCCGACACGCTCTTCGCCCCCACCGTGCCATACGCCGATATCGGTCTGAAAGCGCGTGAATACTCCCCGGCAAAAGCCCGTGCGCTGCTGGACGCCGACGGCTGGAAACTGCCGGACGGCAAAACCATCCGTGAAAAAGCGGGCCAGCCGCTGCATGTCGAACTGGCGTTTATCGGCACCGATGCAATGAGTAAATCGATGGCCGAAATTATCCAGGCCAATTTGCGCGACATCGGCGTGGACACGGCACTTGTGGGCGAGGAAGAGAGCAGTATTTACGCCCGCCAGCGCGACGGTCGTTTTGGCATGATTTTCAACCGTACCTGGGGAGCGCCTTATGACCCGCACGCTTTCTTAAGCTCCATGCGCGTCCCGTCTCATGCGGATTACCAGGCGCAGCTTGGCCTGCCGGATAAAGCGCAAATTGACAAAGAAATTGGCGAGGTACTGACGACACGCGATGAAACCGACCGCCAGCGCCTCTATCGCGACATTCTGACCCGCCTGCATGATGAGGCGGTCTATCTGCCCATCAGCTACGTCTCTACGCTGGTGGTGGCGAAGCCTGAGCTGGGCGTGATTCCTTTCGCCCCTATCGCCAGCGATATCCCGTTTGAAAACATTACCCCGGTGAAACCCTGATGCTGCGCTATGTCATTCGCCGTTTACTGCTGCTTATCCCGATGATCTTCGCTGCCTCGGTGGTCATCTTCTTGCTGCTGCGCATGGGAGCGGGCGACCCGGCGCTGGATTATCTGCGCCTGTCGAACCTGCCACCCACGCAGGAGATGGTGGCCTCGACGCGCATCATGCTGGGGCTGGATAAGCCACTGCCGCAGCAGTATTTGCACTGGTTATGGCAGGCGCTGCATCTCGATTTTGGTCTCTCGTATGCGACCCAGCGCCCGGTGCTGGATGATGTCCTGCACTTCCTGCCAGCGACATTGCAACTGGCGGGCGTCGCACTGATCCTGATTCTGCTGACCTCTGTACCGCTGGGCATCTGGGCCGCGCGCCACCGCAATAACCTGCCGGACTATATCGTGCGTCTGATTGCCTTTCTCGGCGTCTCAATGCCTAACTTCTGGCTGGCCTTTCTGCTGGTGATGTTCTTCTCGGTTTATCTGCAATGGTTACCGGCAATGGGCTACGGCGGCTGGCAGCATATCCTGCTACCCGCCGTGTCGATTGCCTTTATGTCGCTCGCCATCAATGCTCGCCTGTTACGCGCCAGTATGCTGGAAGCCGCCGGGCAGCGGCATGTCACCTGGGCGCGGCTGCGTGGGCTGAGTGAAAAACAGACCGAGCGTCAGCATATTTTGCGTAACGCGTCGCTGCCGGTGATCACCGCGCTCGGCATGCACGTGGGTGAACTGATTGGCGGTACGATGATTATCGAAAGCATCTTCGCCTGGCCGGGCATAGGCCGCTATGCCGTGTCGGCCATCTTCAACCGCGACTATCCGGTGATCCAGTGCTTTACGCTGGTGATGGTCATCGTATTCGCCCTGTGTAACCTGCTGGTGGATGTGCTCAGCGCCGCGCTGGACCCGCGAATTCGTCATCATGAAGGAGCGCACGCATGAATTTTCTGCGCTCTGCCCGCTGGTCGGTACGCGTTGCCGTATTGATTCTGGCGCTGCTGCTGGTCATCGCCCTGACCTGCCAGTGGTGGCTGCCCTATGACCCACAGGCAATCAATCTGCCCGCTCGCCTGTTGCCGCCAGGCAGTGAACACTGGCTGGGGACCGACCACCTTGGGCGCGATATTTTTGCCCGTCTGATGAGCGCCACCCGCGTCTCCTTAGGCTCGGTCATGGCCTGCCTCCTGCTGGTGTTGTTTCTGGGGCTGACGCTCGGTGGCTGCGCCGGGCTGACCGGAGGGCGCATCGATCAGGCCATTATGCGCGTGGCGGATGTCTTTATGACCTTCCCCACCTCGATCCTGTCGTTCTTTATGGTGGGCGTGCTCGGCACCGGGCTGACCAATGTGATCATCGCCATCGCGCTCTCCCACTGGGCCTGGTACGCGCGCATGGTACGCAGTCTGGTGATTTCTCTGCGTAGCCGCGAGTACATTCTGGCTGCCCGTCTTAGCGGGGCGAGCTATACGCAGGTGTTTATCGACCACCTGGCCGGTGCCGTGGTGCCCTCGCTGCTGGTGCTGGCGACGCTGGATATCGGCCATATGATGCTGCACGTGGCGGGAATGTCATTCCTGGGACTGGGCGTCAGCGCCCCCACCGCCGAATGGGGAGTGATGATTAACGATGCCCGTCAGTATATCTGGACGCAGCCGCTGCAAATGTTGTGGCCGGGGCTGGCGCTGTTTATCAGCGTGATGGCCTTTAACATGGCGGGCGATGCCCTGCGTGACCGCCTCGATCCTCATCTGGAAACGGAGCACGCTCACTGATGCCTGCACAACTTGAACTGCAAAATTTCACCCTTGAGGCGCAGCGTCCTCTCACCCATGACGTCTCACTCACCCTTAAACGCGGACGCGTGCTGGCGCTGGTCGGCGGAAGCGGCAGCGGGAAATCGCTGACCTGCGCTGCCGCGCTCGGCGTATTGCCTGCGGGTGTTCGGCAAACGGCGGGCACGCTGCTGGCGGATGGTCACCCGATCTCGCCACAGGCGCTACGCGGACTGAAGGTGGCGACCATTATGCAAAACCCGCGCAGCGCCTTTAATCCACTGCGGACCATGGCGGCGCACGCCAGGGAAACCTGCCTGGCGCTGGGCAAACCGGCGGATGACGCCACGCTTATTGCCGCCCTGACCGACGTTGGGCTGGATGCACCGGAACGGGTACTGACGCTCTATCCTTTTGAGATGAGCGGCGGCATGTTACAGCGCATGATGATCGCCATGGCGCTGCTCAGCGACGCGGCGTTTATTGTTGCCGATGAGCCAACCACCGACCTCGACGCCGTGGCACAGGCCAGAATTCTCGATCTGCTCGAACGTCTCTTACAGACCCGCCATTGCGGCATGTTGCTGGTCACCCATGATATGGGCGTGGTGGCGCGACTCGCTGATGACGTTGCGGTGATGGAGGCAGGACGTATCGTCGAGCAGGGCAGTGTCGATGTGCTGTTTAGCGCGCCGCAACATCCTGTGACACGCAACCTGGTGGCAGCACACCTTGCGCTGTACGGGATGGAGCTTGCCCAATGAATTTACTCACGATTTCTAACGTCTCCCACCGCTATCACACTCATCCGGTGCTGGAGAACATCTCCCTTTCGATCGACAGCGGGGAAAGCCTGGCGTTATTAGGACGTAGCGGCTGCGGCAAAAGCACGCTGGCGCGCCTGCTGGTTGGGCTGGAAAGACCGGTCAGCGGCGATATCATCTGGCAGGGAACGTCACTTGCCAGAATGTCCGGGGCGATGAAAAAAGATTTCCGCCGGGATATTCAACTGGTCTTTCAGGACGCCATCAGCGCCGCCAACCCGCGTAAAACGGTGCGCGAGATCCTCGCTGAACCATTGCGCCATCTGTTTACCTTAAGCAAAACGGAACAGTGCGCCCGTATCGAACAGTTGATGCGCGATGTGGAGCTGGAAAGCAGCCTGCTGGATCAGCGCCCGCCTCAACTGAGCGGCGGGCAGTTACAGCGCGTCTGCCTGGCCCGCGCGCTGGCGACGCGTCCGACGCTGCTTATCCTTGATGAGGCTGTATCGAGCCTGGATCTGGTATTGCAGGCAGGCATCATTCGTCTGCTGAAAAAACTGCAACAGCACTCGGGCATCGCCTGCCTGTTTATCACCCACGATTTACGTCTGGTGGAGCGCTTTTGTCAGCGCGTGGTGGTGATGGAGAACGGTCATATCACCGAAGATATTGCCGTCACTCCCCCATTACGTTTTACCTCTCTGGCCGGGCAGGCGCTGCAACAGGCCGTCCTGCCTGCCTTTCCCAAACCCCGAATTTCAGGAGCGCTGCCATGCAACGTGTAACCGTTACGCTTGATGATGACCTGCTTGCCACCCTTGACGATCTCAGCCAGCGCCGCGGCTATAACAATCGCTCCGAAGCGCTGCGGGATATTTTGCGCGATGCGCTCACCCAACAAGCCGCATGCGAGCAGGACACGCAGGGCTATGCGGTGCTGTCATATGTGTATGAACATGAAAAACGCGATCTGGCGAGCCGCATAGTCGCCACACAGCATCACCATCACGATCTCTCGGTCGCCACATTACATGTGCATATCAACCATGACGACTGCCTGGAGATAGCCGTCCTGAAAGGGAAAATGGGCGATGTGCAGCAATTTGCCGATAGCGTCATCGCCCAGCGCGGCGTGCGTCACGGTCACCTTCAGCGCGTCACGGATGAGACTGCCCCGCCAGATCACGGGCATACGCACGGGTTGAGACATATTGTTCTGTAAGGCGCAGCGCCTGTTCAATACGCGTCGGTTCGAGCGTGAACGGTAAGTACTCAAGTGCATCACGCGGGAAGGGAATACTGCGCGCTACCGCCTGGATGACCGCCAGGCGGATCTCTTTCAGCGGCGCCAGGGTTAACGGCATGTCATATTGACGCAGCAGCGCCAGTAATACCGGGTCTGGCTGGCTATTGTCATTTTCCAGAATCGATTGCACCAGCAGACTGAATCCCACACGTTCACCATGCAACCACTGGCGCAAAGCCGGTTCATGGGTCAGGCGGTTATGAATCGCATGTGCCACACCAGGCGTAGGAATTTCGCCGCGCACGCTATTGGCCATACCGGCCACGGCAATATTGGCGTCAATCACATTGATCAGCGCATTTGACACCACCTGGGCTTTATTATCGTGAATAGCCTGTTGCCCATATTTTTCATAAATATCGACGGCCAGACGCGCGTTTTGCACTTTTAATTGCAGCCCCAGGTTATCGGGGTTTTTCTGCAAATAGGGACGAAATTCATACCATTTTGCCAGCGCATCGACGATACCCGCTTTTAAATATCGCACGTCGCTACGGGCAATCACTTCGCTATCCACCAGCACCAGGCGCGGCAGCGTGCGTAAAGCCTGGCTACTGATTTGTGCACCTTCATCCGTATAGAAAACCGCCAGAGGCGACCAGGCCGCACAGGTGGCTGCCTGGGTCGGAATAGTGATGGATTCACCGCCCTCAAGGGTATCGGCGACGGCTTTAGCCGTATCCAGAACGCGACCGCCGCCGACGCCGACAATAAACTGCACCCCCAGCTTTTTTGCCCGCTGTACATAACGGGCAACATTATCTTCGGTACAGTAACCGGTCATGATCTCGGTCTGCCAGCGGATGCCGCTGGCGCGTAAGCTCTCTTCCAGCCCAGGGTTGACCTGCGCCCATGCCTTTACGCTGGTAATTATCAAAATATGCCGGGTCAGCGGCGCAATATATTTTCCTGCGTCATGACGAATACCAGACTGGTGAAACCAGGTCTGCGGAGTTTTTATCGCAAGCATTGGCATTTCCATGTGTACGCGAATTATTTCGCTTTATCTCACCATGCTACAAAAATAAAAATTAAAAACAATGATCTCTATTTCTTCTATTTTCATATCGATATCAAAATATCAGCTAAGTAATATTGGCATTATTTGTGAACATATTCTTTTGTGTAACCCAGATGACCATCCCGACGTCGCTGTTCAGGCTAAGTGCTACGCTTATTTCATCGTATTCACATAAAAATGAAGGAGCAGAGAATGAAAATTGATCTGAGTGGGAAAGTAGCGCTGGTCACCGCTTCCACGGGCGGCATTGGTTTCGCCATTGCCACGGGGCTTGCCGAAAGCGGCGCGGAAGTGATCCTTAACGGACGCAGCGAGTCGTCGGTGAACAAAGCGCTCCAGGCGCTCAATGAGCGCGTACCGGGCGCAAAAGTACGTACCGCCATTGCCGACCTGAGTTCGGCAGAGGGTGTTGAAACCTTATTAAGCGCGGCAACGGATGCCGATATTCTGGTCAATAATGCCGGGATTTACGGGCCGCAGGATTTTTATGCTACCGATGATGCGACCTGGGAAAATTACTGGCAAACCAACGTGATGTCAGGCGTGCGTCTTTCCCGCGCGCTGCTGCCGGCCATGGTGAAAAAAGGCTGGGGTCGCGTGGTTTTTATCTCCTCGGAGTCGGCGCGCAATATTCCTGCCGATATGATTCATTATGGCGTGACCAAAACGGCGCAACTTTCACTGTCGCGCGGGCTGGCGAAATTTGTCGCCGGAAGTGGCGTGACGGTCAACAGCGTGCTGCCGGGCCCGACCCTTTCCGATGGCTTTGCCGCCATGATGCAGGATGAAGTGGAAAGAACCGGCAAATCACTGGAAACGTTGGCGAAAGAGTTCGTGATGACCAACCGTCCCAGCTCCGTTATTCAGCGGGCGGCAACGGTTGAAGAAGTGGCAAACATGGTGGTCTACGTATGCTCGACCCAGGCGTCAGCGACCTCAGGCGCGGCGCTGCGCGTTGACGGTGGTGTGGTGGACGACATCCTGTAACGCGTTTTCAGCAGGGCTGCATAATGCTGCCCTGCTGGAGAAACATCTATGGCCATGCCGGGTAAAAACGGGACATCATGATCATTAATAGTGGCGTGGTAAGGGTCGAGAGCAGGGTGGAAATCAGCATGCTGGTTGCCGTCGCCCCTTGCAGCACATTGAATTTCTGCGCCATCAGATAAACGTTTATCCCCACCGCCATTGAACCCAGTAAAACCACGACCTGGCTCTCCTGCTGCGGCAGATGCAATGCGTAAGCGAGCGCCCAAATCAGCCCCGGCATCAGCAGCAGTTTAATCAGGCAAATGGCCGAGCTTTCCCGCCATCCCTGGCTGATTTTATAGTGGGAGAGGCTCATGCCCAGTGTCACCAGGGTGAGCGGCGCGGCAATCTGTCCCAGCATCGAGACCGGGCCATCAATAAATTGTGGCAGGGGATGATGGGTCGCACTCCAGGCGAATCCCGAGAAGATGCCGATAATCAGCGGATTACGCAGGACATTGACCAGGGTTTTGCCAATACCTTTCCAGGAAAAACTGCCGCTCTGGGCCCACTCTACCGAGACGGTGACCAGCGTCCACAAAATCAGGCTATTGAACACCAGCACCAGCGCAACCGAGGCAAGGCTTGCCTGCCCCAGCAGAATAACCGCAACAGGAATGCCTAACATGACATTATTGGAAAAGATACCGCCCAGGCCAAATACCGATGCGGAGATCGCATCCAGGCCAAAAATACGGTTAGCGACAATGCGCCCAACGATATATATCAACAGGCAACTGCCGAAATAGGCTATCAGCAGACGCATATCAACCGGCGGGCTTTGATAGAACTTACTCATGACCTTAAAAAGCATGCAAGGCAGCGCAACGGAGAAACAAAACCGATTAAATACGCCGCTTGCCGATTCCGGCCAGCCCGCAAAACGCCCCAGGCAATACCCTAATGCAATTAAGGAAAATAAAGGCGCAGACAACAGCATCTGCTGCGAAAGCTGCCCCAGAAAGCTCGCCGTTTCCATCCGTTACCCTGCCTGTATCATCGTAAAAATGAATAATTTTTATGTTTTTTGGCAGTATAGGGGTTTTATGTAGGTGAGTCAGTGGGATGAAAGCAGTCTGTATAAATGCCCTGGCGTTATATTGCAGATGTATGAAGTGCAGAAAGGTTATTTCCCGGATGCGGCGTAAACGCCTTATCCGGGCTACCAACCGCACCAGCCATAGCCCCGGTTAGCGCAGCGACACCGGGGACTCTTTCCGGATGCGGCGCAAGCGCCTTATCCGGGCTACCAAACGCACCAGCAATAGCCCCGGTGAGCGCAGCGACACCGGGGACTCTTCCCGGATGCGGCGTAAACGCCTTATCCGGGCTACCAACCGCACCAGCCATAGCCCCGGCTAGTGCAGCGACACCGGGGACTCTTCCCGGATGCGGCGCAAGCGCCTTATCCGGGCTACCAACCGCACCAGCCATAGCCCCGGTGAGCGCAGCGACACCGGGGACTCTTCCCGGATGCGGCGTAAACGCCTTATTCGGGCTACCAAACGCACCAGCTGTAGCCCCGGTGAGCGCAGCGACACCGGGGACTCTTCCCGGATGCGGCGTAAACGCCTTATCCGGGCTACCAACCGCACCAGTCGTAGCCCCGGTGAGCGCAGCGACACCGGGGACGAAATCATAGCCCACTCATTACGAATAGCTCTGCCGCGCGTCCGAGAAAAACGCCAGGGTCTCTTCCAGGTTCTTCGCCTGCTCCTCCAGCGACATGGCCGCCGCGGAGATCTGCTGCACCAGTGACGCATTCTGCTGGGTGGCGCTATCCATCTGATTGACCGCCTCGCTCACCTGGCTCACGCCTTTCGTTTGCTCATCCAGCGCCTGCACAATCTCGGCAATCACCAGATGGACACTGGAAACCGATGCAATGATTTGCTTCATCATTGCCCCTGTTTCATTGACCAACGTAACCCCTTTACTGACGCGCCCGGATGACTCCTCAATCAGCGCCGAAATCTCTCTGGCTGCACTGGCGCTACGCTGCGCCAGGTTGCGTACTTCACCGGCTACCACCGCGAAGCCTTTGCCCTGCTCACCGGCGCGGGCCGCTTCGACGGCCGCGTTCAGTGCCAGGATATTGGTCTGAAAAGCAATGCTGTCGATGATGCTGTTAATATCGCCAATCTTGCCGGCGCTCTCATCAATCTTGCCGATGATATCGACCACTTCTGCCACCAGCGATTCGCCCTGCCCGGCAATCTGCGCCGCATTCTGCGTCAGCGATGTTGCCTTATGCGCATTCTCGGCATTGTTTTTCACGGTCACGGAAATCTGCTCCATGCTCGCTGCCGTCTGCACAATCGCTGCGGCCTGCTCTTCGGTTCGGGAGGCCAGATCGAGGTTGCCCGCTGCGATTTCACTGCTTCCCGCCCGCACAGAATGGCTGGCATCGTTAATGCTGCCAACGATACGCCGGAGCTGGGCTTGCATGGTATGCAGGGCATAAAAGATGCTGCTGTTATCGCCGTTACGCACAGAAATCTGATGACTCAAATCCCCCTGAGCTACGGACAGCGCAATCTCTGAGGCCTCCGTCGGCTCGCCGCCTACCGGGCGCGCAACCTTGCGGGTGAACACCATCGCCACCACCACGCTGACAATGATAATGCTGAGGATCATCAGAAGGATGGCGTTACGCAGGTAGTGCCACGCTTCGGCCATCACGACGCTGACGGGCGTGACTATTGCCAGTTTCCACGGCGTCTGGCTATTACCAATATCGATGGTGCGCCAGGTGACAAATGCCGGTTCTTTTAACAGGGCATCGTCGGTGCGTATCACCGCTTGCCCGCCGATCGTCCCTGTCCAGGGTTTACCCGTTGCCGCCTTATCAGGGCTGGAAACCACTTTGTTATCCGCCGAGAGCAACAGCGCATAGCCCGTGCCTTCCCACGGCTTGATCGCGCCGATCATTTTTTGCAGCGTGTCCAGCGAGAAATCCGAGGTCACAGAGCCCTGAAACTTACCGTCGCGGACAATCGGTGCCGCAATGGAGGTCAGCATCACATCCACACCGTTATAGGGGTAGATATACGGCTCGATAATCACCTCTTTCTGGCGCTGACGCGGCAAAAGGTAGTAGTCGCCGCTGCCCGGCGTTTCATAATCCACCAGGTTGTGCAGCGCCGGGTTACCGCTGTTATCACGGTCAGCATAGCGCGCGTAGCGGCCTGCCGGATCCTGATCCGCCTTCCCTGCAAACTCCGCATCTTTACCGTCAAATGCGTTGGCTTCAAAGGCCAGTGACATCGACAGGAAATCAGGATGCTGATGCAGATAATCGGTCAATAGCTGGTCCAGGCCACGCCGTTCTGTTAACCCGGCCTGATGTAATGCCCAGGCGCTGTTGCCCAAATCACGCGCGGCATTCAGCGCCGAGTCCAGCTGTTGCTGAACACGTAATGATTCAGTGAGCGCAATTTGCTGGAGATGTCTTTTGGCGACCGCTTCCTGCTGGCCCATAGATTGCCAGAGCAACAGGCCAATGGTGACCAGGAACCCGGTGGTGATAGTGACAAAAATAGACGCCAGCATGAGTGTTCTGGCTGTGAGTTTTTTACGTGTGTTCATGTTTCCCCGCTCAGGCAATCGCCCCGTGGCAAATAACCCAATTAACTCATGCTTCATATATCGGTAAAAACCACTTAACACTTCACCGTAATTTTGATGAAATTTTTTTATCCGGAGGGGGCAATGTCAGAGGATGCAGGAAGGCGTCAGAGGGTTTTTCCCTGATAAATTTGATAACCCAAATCGACAGTGTTGTGATTGAGCGCGTCATTTTTTAATTTATTCAGTAACATCTGCGCCGCCATTCTTCCGATATCAAAACGCGGCGTGATCACACTCGCCAGGCTCGGAATCATCTGTTTCCCCATTTCCAGGCCATGAAAGCCGGCGATGGAAATGCGTTCCGGAACAGCAAGATCGTGTTCGCGGCAGTAAAACAGCGCGCCCATCGCAATGTCGTCATTTGTACAAAAAACACCATCAAGATCCGGGTGGGATTTAAAGGCTTCGGCCATGAGCTGCGACCCGAGATAGATAGACGAACTCGCGCGGGGATTGATACGGTAAGCCTCCAGTTGATGCTGATTCATGGCATCGCAATAACCACAAAAACGCTGCTCATCACGCATATCGTCTTTCGAGCCCAGATAGATAATTTTGCGCCGCTGCCGCTTAGCCAGCATGGTGCTCACCATATCAAAGGCGGCCTGGCGATTATCAAACCCCACCTCCATATCCATTTTGGCGCCCTGCACATCCATCAGCTCCACAATGGGGATTTTGGCGGAGCGCAGAAACTTAACGGTGCGAACGGTATGGTGCTTTTCAGAGAGGATAATGCCGTCGATATTGTAGGAAAGCAGATTAATTACCGACTCTTCTTCGGACTCTTTGTTGTAATTATAATTAGCGATAAGTGTCTGATAATTATGGTCAGATGTAATAGACTCAATGCCCGCGAGAATGTCAGCGAACAGTTGATTCTGGAAAGAGGGGATCAGCACGCCAAGCGTATAGCTTTGCGCGTTGAGCAACATGCCGGGCGCGCGGTTGGGTACATAGTTGATCTCTTCCATGATCATGGCGATGCGCTCGCCTGTTGCCTTCGCTACGGTTTTAGGCGAGCGGATATACCTGCTGACGGTCATTTTAGTGACCCCCGCCAGCGTGGCGATATCCTGCAGTGAAATTCTGTGATTTCTCATCGTCTCTCCCCCCAGAGGGAAGCGGATATCCACTTCCCCCTGGGAATGCCGTCATTGCGGAAAATGAAGTTAATGGAGGATGGCGTTAAGTGTCAGCACACCCAGTAAGCCCATAAACGAAATCAGCGTTTCCATGACCGTCCAGGTACGCAGTGTCTCACCAACGCTGAGATTAAAGTAGCCTTTGAACAGCCAGAATCCCGGATCGTTGACGTGTGACGCAATGACGCTGCCCGCCCCGGTTGCCAGCACCATCAGCGCCGGATCGGCATGGGTAACATTAATTATCGGCAGTACGACACCCGCGGTCGTAATGGCCGCCACAGTGGCAGACCCCAGCGCAATACGCAATACGGCGGCAACGGTCCAGCACATCAGCAGCGGCGAAAGGGTCGTGCCGGTCATTAATTGTGAGATGTATTTGCCTACTCCGCTATCGACCAGTACCTGTTTGAACGCCCCACCGCCCGCAATAATGAAGACAATCATCGCGATAGCGCCGATGGAGGCGCCCACCATCTCCATCACGTTTTCGAGATTACGCCCATTGCGCAATCCGAGAGTGAAAATAGCAATCACGATAGCGATAAACAGGGCCACCGCCGGGTTACCGACAAACTCAAAGAAAACACGCGCGCTGTTGCCTTTTGGCAGGGTAATTTCACAAACTGCCGCAATCGCCATCAGGATCACGGGCATCACCGCCGCGAAAATACTGTTCCAGAAGCCCGGCATTTCATGATCGGCAAAGATATGCGGGTTGAATAACCCCTCCGGCGGCGCTTTTTCAAAACGCGTCAGCAGTTTCGAAAACAGCGGCCCGGCGACAATAACCGTCGGAATGGTAATGATCATGCCATACAGCAGGGTGGTACCCAGATTGGCTTCAAAAATGGTGGCGATAGCGGTCGGCCCCGGATGCGGCGGCAGAAAACAGTGGGTCACGGACAGCGCGGTCACCATCGGGACTCCGACGTAGAGCAGCGGCAGACCAGACGACGCCACCACGGTAAATACCAGCGGCAACAGCAGGACAAAACCCACTTCAAAGAACATCGCCAGCCCCACGACCAGACCGGTAATGACCAGCGCCCATTGCACCCGCTCTTTACCGAATGTCGCAATCAGCGTAGTGGCGATACGCTGGGCGGCCCCGGTGTCGGAAATCAACTTCCCCAGCATGGCGCCAAAGCCGAGAATCATCGCCAGGCCGCCTAAGGTTCCGCCGATGCCTCCCTGAATGGAGTGCAACACGGCCTGCGCATCCATACCTTCGGCAAACCCGACGACGGCGGCAACCAGCACCAGGGCAATAAACCCATTCACTTTAAAACCAATCATTAAGACCAGCAGCAGCGCTACACCTGCCGCGATAATCAGTAATGGCATAATCTTGTCTCTTGTTATGTGCCGAACCAGCAGCGCCGAAGCGCTGCGTTTTAGTGCTAACGAGTCACACTGCGACCAGCATGCCGCCGTCAACAAACAGAAGATGACCGTTAACAAAATCAGAGGCTTTAGAGGAAAGGAACACCGCTGCGCCAATCAGCTCTTCCGGGTTGCCCCAGCGTGCCGCGGGAGTACGTTTGCAGAGCCAGCCGGTGAACGCTTCATCTTCGACCAGCGCTTTGGTCATCTCGGTTTTGAAATAACCCGGCGCAATACCATTCACCTGAATATTGTGCCGTGCCAGTTCAACGCACATGCCGCGGGTCAGCATTTTGACCGCACCTTTAGACGCGGCGTACGGTGTGATGGTGTCGCGCCCCAGCTCACTTTGCATGGAGCAGATGTTGATCACTTTCCCGGCCTGACGTTCAACCATACGACGGGTCACCGCCTGCGATACCAGGAAAACCGCCGTCTGGTTAACCGCGATCACGTCATTCCACTCTTGTTCCGGGAAGTCATTAAACGGATGGCGGCGCTGGATACCGGCATTATTGACCAGGACATCAATCGGCCCGGTTTGCTCCTCAATGCGCGCGATAGCGGCATCAATTTCAGCTTTTTTGGTTACGTTAAATGGCGCGGCCACGGCGCGGATATCTGCCGCACGCAGCTTCTCAACGGCGGCATCAGCACGTTCCTGATTAATATCGTTAACGATAATTTGTGCGCCGTATTTACCGAGGCCCGTTGCTAATAAATAACCAATACCCTGTGCAGAACCGGTAATCAGGACATTCTTGCCCGCCAGTGAAAAAAGGTCGTTCATGGTCTTATTCCTTATCACAATGCATTAAAAAACGAGTTGAACTTTGGCGGCCTGGGTTTTATCGCCGGCGAATTTGAGCGCCTGCTCCAGCTCGGTGAACGGGTATTCGCCACTCAATAACGGCAGCGGGTCCACCACGCCATTCGCCAGCCAGGAGACAGCGGTATTGAATTCAGTGGTGAAACGGAACGAGCCTTTCAGGGCGATTTCTTTGGCAATCAGCATCATCATCGGGAAATCCGCCACCGCGCCGCCCATCCCTACCTGAACCATCGCCCCTCTGGCGCGCGTCACTTCCAGGCAGGTGGTAATGGATGTCGGGTTGCCCGACACTTCGAAGCTGACATCGAAATAACCTTTTTCCGCTTTCCACGGCGTCAGGTCAGCGCTACGCGGGTCGAGTAGCGTGTCGGCCCCCATTTTTTGCGCCAGTTCAAGCGAGCGAGAGCTGATATCCGCGCACACAATTTCTGCCGCGCCCAGGGTTTTCACCGCGCTGACAATCAGGCAGCCAATTGGGCCAACGCCCGAGATAAAGACACGTTTGCCTTGTAAATCACCGGCCTGATGGGCAGCGTGAATAGCGACCGCCAGCGGTTCGGCAAAAGCCATGGTTTTGGCATCGGCATTACCGGAGAAAGGAATACATTGCGCAGTATCCACCACTTTAAAACGGGTAAACCCGCCATCGACATGTGGAAAATACATCGCGCTGCCAAAGAAACGCATTTCAGTACACTGGTTTTCTTCTTTTGCCAGGCAGTATTTACAATGACCACAAGGTTTTGATGGATTTACTGCAACAGTTTGTCCTTCATGTAATTTCTCTGAATCTGAATGAACAATTTTACCAATAACTTCATGGCCTAATACCATCGGTGCTTTAACAGAAAAATTACCTACCTTGCCTTCCTGATAATAATGTAAATCGGATCCACAAATCCCCCCGCGGGTTATTTGTACCAATGTACCTTTATTATTCCATTCAATTTCCTGGTCGGTAACGTCAACAGTTTGCTTTCCCGCTACAACGCAGGATTGAGTTTTAATCTTCATGTTTCCTCTCTGGTCAGGACGTGGCCTGGTGGGCATTTAAACGGTTTTGTCTGCGCTGAATTGTGATGTATGTCACGCTCAAAAATTGTTACACTGCAATGTTACGCATAACGTGACGCGCTTTATAATTCTGCTTTTCCGGTGCAGAAAAACATAAGCACATTGCTATTTGCACGGTAATATCCGCGTCATCAAAATGAGACGGGAGTAATTAAATGGGCGGTGAGAGTTATATTTTGATGGGGGTATCGGGCAGCGGAAAATCATTGATTGGCGCTAAAGCCGCCGCCAAACTTGGTGCGAAATTTATTGATGGGGACGATCTTCACCCGGCAAAGAATATCGATAAAATGTCTGCCAGCATTCCTTTAACCGATGAAGACAGATTGCCATGGCTGGAACGATTAAATGATGCCTCTTACAGTCTGTATAAAAAGAATGAAACAGGTTTAATTGTCTGTTCAGCATTAAAAAAACGCTACCGGGATATTCTGCGCAAAGGCAGTCCGAATGTACATTTTCTGTGGCTGGACGGCGATTATGAAACCATTCTGGCGAGAATGGCGAAACGGCAGGGGCATTTTATGCCGGTAGAGTTACTCAAAAGCCAGTTCGCTGCGCTGGAACGCCCGGAACAGGAAGAGGATGATGTCATGCGCATCGATATCAACCATGAGGTCGAAGACGTGGTTGAGCAATGCGTGCAGGCAGTTGCTGCGCTGCGGGCGAGAAAGGGATAACCCACTCAAGCGTTATCAAAAGTGATAACGGCAAGCCGCCACCAGGGGTGCATCGTTGGCCACGCTAAAGACCAGACGATGCTCTTCGGTTATCCGTCGGGATCAAACCCGGCCACGCTGGTGAACAGCGCCAGCCGGAGCAGAATCCATCATGCGACTGTCTCAATGTCAACGCGCCGTGGATGTCATTGGGTGCAGAATAAGCTCGGTGATTTCAGAAGGACGGCCCAGCCGCAGCGGAAAGCCGTTCCACAGCCCGGCGCCATTGCTGACGTAGAGCGTCATCGGCCCCACCGAATAACGGCCGGATATATAACCGTTGTTAAGGGGCTTCACCAGTTGGTCCAGACCCAGCACCATCCCACCGTGGGTATGACCGGATAGCTGCAACTTCACACCTGCCGCGGCGTTATCATCCGCGGTCCCCGGTCTGTGATCGAGCAGGATAACGGTATCATTGGGGCGAGTACCTTCCAGTGCGCGTTTCAGGTCCGGTCCTGCAAAACCGTAATTTCTCGCCGCTATATCCGGTACACCTGCCAGCACAAATGAGTCGTCACCGCGCGCAATACGCACATGCTGATTAGTCAAAAAGGGAATGCTCAGCTTCTGCCAGGCTGGCACCCAGCTTGCGTAGTCAAAGTAGTATTCATGGTTGCCCGTGATCGCATAGACGCCATCCGCCGCTCGCAGTTGTGTCAGCGGCTCGACATCCGGCAAGCGATCCTCCACGGCGCCGTCTGACATATCGCCGGTCAAGGCAATGAGATCTGGTTGCAGGGCGTTGGTTTTGGCGACAATTTGTTGTACCCATTTGCGGGGCAACAGGCGCGTGGCATGAATATCGGCCAGTTGTACCAGCCGGTAGCCGTCAAAAGCAGGGGGCAGGCCAGGGATCTCAACATGGACAGTACGAACATGGGGTATACGTGTTGCCTGCCAGACGCCGATACCCGCCAGCACTACAGACAGTACGAGCAGCGGCAACATAATGGGCAACACGGGGAGCGTTTTACCGGTCAGCAGCCCGACAAGTAAAGCGAGAATATCGCGCAGCAGCAGGAAACTGGCGAACAGCACCACGGCGCCAAACAATCCGCCAGCCAGCATCACTATCTGACGCGGCCACTCAGGGGAAAATGAGCCACCCCACAGCCAGCGACTAAAAAAGCGGAACTCACAAATGCCCACCAACACAAGAAACAGGCCAAGGCGCAGCACAGGGGACAGTGGAAGCCACCAGATAAAACGAGAACCAATGTAGAGTGCCGGCAACAGCATCCAGATAAAAAACATCGTTATCTCCATACCTGCGTTTACAACATAAACCGCGCGTGAATGAACCGTTTTAAAATTAGCACGTTGTTATGATATGTCAGTGGCTGTTTTCTTACGCGCTGAGGCATTTTTAGCGGCGCAAGCATTCCCGGCACTGCGGTGGCGTTTATGCTCGCTTATCGGGCAGGATACAGGGCAAAAAAAAGCGTATGTCGCCATACGCTTTTGTTCTTTGTCACCATGAATATCAGGCGCCGTAATAGGCGCTTGAATATAATGTTTTCACATCCTGTACCGTTGGCTGATTAGGATTGGTCAGGGTGCATGGATCATCCACCGCGTTATGACTCATGCGGTCGAGTACCTGCATAAAGGCGGCCTCTTTAATTTCAACCTCGCCACATTGCCCAAGGGTTTCGGGTATATTCAGACGCTTATTCAGGTCTTTAATGGCGGTGATCAGATTGCCAATACCCAGCGCTTTCTCCAGCTTCTGGTATTTATTGGTGTAGATAGAGTTATATTGAATGATATATGGCAGCATAATCGCGTTCGCCAGGCCATGCGTAATACCAAACTCCCCGCCAATCTTATGCGCCATAGAATGCACCAGTCCCAGAGAGGCATTAGTAAATGCAATGCCCGCCAGCGCCGAGGCATTATGCATATGCATACGCGCATTCAGGTCATTCGGCGACAGATAAGCGATTTCCAGATATTCAAACACCAGGCGAATAGCTTCTACCGCGTAGGGATCGGTAAAAGAGTTGGCCGCGGTGGAGACATACGCCTCAAGCGCGTGCGTCATGACATCCATCCCGGTATGCACGGTGACATGCGGCGGCATTTTTGCCGGAATGGTCGGGTCCAGAATGGCAATATCAGGGACCAGATCTGCCGCCACAATCGGGTATTTGATGTGATGCGCCGTATCGGTGATGACCGAGAACGCGGTGATTTCAGAGGCGCTGCCGCTGGTGGACGGAATGGCGACGAAACGGGCTTTATTACGCAATGCGGGCATTGAGCCCACGGGAATGATGTCTTCAAAGGTCAGGTGCGGATGTTCGTAGAAACACCACATCACTTTTGCCGCATCCAGCGCGGAACCGCCGCCAATCGCTACAATCCAGTCTGGTTCAAACGCCAGCATTGCTTTCGCCCCACGCCAGACCGTTTCGACAGACGGGTTGGGTTCGACATTATCAATGACGGTGCATTCCATCCCGGCTTTATTCAGCTCGCTGATGGCCCTGTCCAGAAAGCCAAAGCGTTTCATTGAGCTGCCGCCCGTTACCAGCGCGGCTTTTTTCCCTTTAAGGGTTGCCAGATGGTCTAATGCGTTTTCACCACAAATAATACTGCGCGGAATAGAGAATGAAAATGTCATAGAAGACTCCATAAATTTAAGAGAAAGATTGGGTTTTATTTTGCGTACAGGCAGAAAAAGGCGTTGGAAATAAGATGTGCGCAGAGTAAAAGCAAATCTTTGGCATGACACCGGGCGATTGTCGCAGTAATACCCGAAGGAATTTGTGATGGAAGCAAAGGAATTAAAGCATACCGTCAGCGGCATCTTTTTCGCGGCAGCAAGAGTACAAAGACGTGGCCAGGCAGACGGGTCAAAGGGTGTCTGACCCGCCTGAATCAAGAAGAGGAAAATTAAAGCCCTGAATACTCGGGTGAAGGGTCCGGCCAGGGTGTCAGTAAATCGAA
This sequence comes from Phytobacter ursingii, assembly GCA_901456055.1. Lineage (GTDB taxonomy): Bacteria > Pseudomonadota > Gammaproteobacteria > Enterobacterales > Enterobacteriaceae > Phytobacter > Phytobacter ursingii. Next base: position 289,358 of record CABDWT010000004.1, on the reverse strand, counting down.
ACCGGTATCGGTGACCGCTACCATATGCTCCCACTGCGCCGAGAGTGAACGGTCTTTGGTGACAACCGTCCAGCCGTCAGACAGCACGCTCGTGGCGGCTTTACCGGCGTTGAGCATCGGCTCAATGGTAAAAATCATCCCTTTTTTCAGCACCAGCCCAGTGCCCGGACGTCCATAGTGCAGGATCTGCGGTTCTGCATGATACTCCTGCCCCACGCCATGCCCGCAGTACTCTTTCACTACCGAAAAACCGGCGGATTCCGCCACCTGCTGAATAGCCGCGCCGATATCGCCAAGTGTCGCGCCGGGACGCACAGCTTTAATACCGGCGACCATCGATTCATAGGTGATGGTGGTGAGTCTTCTGGCGCGTACTGAGGGTTCACCAACAAAATACATACGGCTGGTATCGCCGTACCATCCGTCTTTGATGATCGCCACGTCAATATTGATAATGTCACCATCCTTAAGGCGTTTCTCCGACGGGATGCCGTGACACACCACATGATTGACCGACGTGCAAACGGTACGGGTATAGCCGTTGTAACCTATGTTCGCCGGAATCACCTTTAACTCATGGCGAATAAAATCGTGACACAGCGTGTCGATCTCATCGGTGGTCACGCCCGCGCGAACGTGGGGCTTGATCATTTCCAGAACGTTGGCCGCAGCGTGACCCGCTGCCCGGGCCATTTCAATCTCTTGCGGAGAGTGCAATTTGATGTTCGTCATCTGGCTTCATGCTCCATGTGTAATGACAACGACTCATCGTCAACCAGCCTATGGATATCCACGCCGCCCTTAAGCTCTTCCCGAACCAACAGACGGGTAAGCTCCTGATGCGTCAAATGGGGATACAGCTCGGAGAGCATGCCGATTTTCAGCCAGTGCTCAGCCTGGGCATTGATCGAACGACTCAGCGCGTTGCTGGCCAGACGCAGGTTTTCGTGCATCAAATCCGAGATTTTAACGATACCCATACTTCACCTTATACGAATCATATATGAAACGTATAATATACTAAAACAGGCAACCTGGAAGCGTGTAAGCGCAAGAAAGGATTGTCAGAGAACTGGCGGCGGGATTTTGCCTGCCGTACAGGCAGGCATTGCGTTAAAACACATATTTGATGGAGTAAATGAATCCATCCTGTAAAAACGCCTCGCCAAGTTTATTGTCGGCATAGCGATACTGGAGACCGGCGGTAAGGTGCGGCGTGGCATTCCACCAGAGCGCAATCGCGCCATTGATACCGTCTTTCCCGCCATTGCCCGCGGCATACTTGCTGTCGCGATCGAATTCATACTCGTTCCAGTTGGTCAGGGTAAATTTCTCGCTACCCAGCATAAAAGAATACCCCGCTACCCAGCCCAATACATAACCATTATCACCGGTGTAATACGTTTGATCGGTGTAGCGTTTGGCAAAAAACGGCTTAAACCAATACCCCTTGCCGGTCACGTTATAACCCAAACCATAGAGAAACATGTCGTCATGGAAATTCCTGCGGTGAGGTGAGCCGTAAGTACCATAGCCATGTAAATAGAGATTCAACCCGGTATCACCGAGAAATATCCGGTTGGTGTTTTTGATGGTATAACGCTGTTCACTACCGGCTTTATCATGGCGGCCATTATAGAAATTTTCCCAGTCAAAGAAGCCGTACATCTCTCCCCAACTGAAATTCGCCCCGGCTTCAAGCTCCAGATAACCAAAATCATCTTTATGGGATTTATTGCTCGTCCGATGCGTTGTCTCGGATGTCCAGTCCAGGTAGTGAATCCCCGTAGTGACGAATCCGCTTTTGTACGCCGCCTGCGTGACAAAAGGTAATAGAGTCATTACGGCAATGGTTAATAAAACACGCTTTTTAATCATAGGATATTCCGTCTTCCACAATAAGATGTGTTAAATTTTTATATTTTTACACTTAACAGCGACGAGAAAATAATATTCAAAGCGTACACAACAAATCCAATACTTAATTATTAAAAACCGATACACAAAAGATCTCAATGTATTATCAACAATCAATATAGAAACCATATCAATCGCTATTGAAAATGGTATTGGTAAATCCTTCGGCCTCCTCGTTATAAAAGAAAATGTTTGGTTGTTATCAACAATAATTATCGAAAGAAGGATGTTCCATGCGCTCAACTCATTTAACACAGAACCCATATCATTGCGTAAATATCATTCATGCTTATAAAAAGGATTTTACACCGCGCGTCGCCTTTATTCTTGGCTCCGGCCTGGGCGCATTAGCAGAACAAATTGAACATGCAGTAGAAATTTCCTATGAAGAACTGCCCGGCTTTCCGGTCAGTACCGTTCATGGACACGCGGGAGAATTGGTGCTGGGAACACTGGCAGGCGTTCCCGTTGCGTGCATGAAGGGACGCGGGCATTTTTATGAAGGTAAGGGGATGACCGTCATGACAGATGCTATCCGCACCTTAAAATTACTGGGCTGCGAGTTGCTTTTTTGCACCAATGCTGCGGGATCGTTACGCCCGGAAGTGGGGCCAGGAAGCCTGGTATCATTATGCGATCATATCAATACGATGCCGGGTACTCCGATGGTCGGATTAAATGATGAGCGCTTTGGCGATCGTTTCTTCTCTCTGGCCAATGCTTACGACGCCGGATATCGCGCTATCTTACAGGCAGTAGCAAAAGAAGAGGGTTTTACGCTGAATGAAGGCGTATTCGTCTCTTACCCTGGCCCTAATTTCGAAACAGCGGCAGAAATCCGCATGATGCAAATTATAGGTGGCGATGTGGTCGGCATGTCTGTCGTGCCTGAGGTTATTACCGCCCGACATTGCGGACTCAAAGTCGTTGCCGTTTCTGCCATCACTAACCTTGCCGAAGGATTAGGGGATATAAAACTATCCCATGCTCAAACCCTGGCTGCTGCTGAGCTGTCACGGCAGAATTTTATTAATTTAATTTGTGGCTTCTTACGGAAACTAGCCTGAGCTTCAAAATAATAACGCCTCGCACAGCGGGGCTGTATCCTACGGTAAGGAATAAAAACATGGGTATAACATCCCGATTAAAAATCATGTGTTTCTTGCAATATTTTATCTGGGGTAGCTGGTTGGTGACTCTGGGCTCTTACATGATTAACACCTTACATTTCACCGGTGCCAATGTAGGAATGGTTTATAGCTCAAAAGGGATTGCGGCAATTATTATGCCGGGCCTTATGGGGATCATTGCCGATAAATGGTTACGCGCTGAACGTGCCTATATGCTTTGTCATCTGGTCTGTGCCGGAGTGTTGTTGTACGCAACAACGGTCACCGATCCGGATACAATGTTTTGGGTCATGCTGGCGAATGCTATGGCGTACATGCCGACCATTGCGTTATCTAACAGCGTTTCTTACTCCTGCCTTGCCCAGTCCGGGCTAAACCCGGTGAATGCTTTTCCCCCTGTCCGCGTGTTTGGCACCCTGGGGTTTATTTTCGCAATGTGGACAGTGAGCTTAATGGGGCTGGAGCTGAGCAATACACAACTCTACATCGCGTCAGGCGCATCATTGGTGCTCGCGTTATATGCCTTAACTCTCCCCAAAATCCCTGTAGCAGAGAAAAAAACAGACTCCTCGCTTGCCAGTAAGCTTGGGCTGGATGCCTTCGTCTTATTTAAAAACCCTCGGATGGCGATCTTCTTTCTGTTTGCGATGATGCTGGGCGCGGTACTGCAAATAACCAACGTATTTGGTAACCCCTTTTTGCATGATTTTGCCCGCCATCCGGAATTTGCGGACAGTTTTGTTGTGAAATATCCCTCCATTTTATTATCAGTATCTCAAATGGCGGAGGTAGGTTTTATTTTAACGATTCCTTACTTCCTCAAAAAGTTTGGCATCAAGACGGTTATGTTGATGAGTATGCTGGCATGGACATTACGGTTTGGGTTCTTCGCCTTTGGCGATCCCTCACCGTTTGGCTTTGTCTTGCTGCTTATGTCGATGATCGTTTACGGCTGCGCATTCGACTTTTTCAATATTTCCGGGTCAGTTTTCGTTGAGCAGGAAGTTAACCCGAACATCCGAGCCAGCGCACAAGGGCTATTTATGACGATGGTCAATGGCGTCGGCGCATGGGTGGGATCAATTTTAAGTGGTATGGCTGTCGATTATTTTTCCATAGACGGGGTAAAAGACTGGCAGACGATCTGGTTAGTCTTCGCGGCCTATGCACTGGCGCTGGCCATCATTTTCGCCATCTTCTTCAGGTATAAGCATGATCCTGACAAAGCATTCGCTAATTCGCTGACACATTAAGATTTTCGGCTGGCGGCCCAGGCTCGCCAGCTTTTTTATGAATAAGGGATTAAAATGAAAGACATTATTTTATCATCCGGGATAGGATTTGGAATTGGCGCTTTATTTACATTTTGCCGGTTACCTATTCCGGCACCGAATGTTTTACCCGGCGTACTCTCTATCGTATTTATGTATATTGGATATCTTACAATCAAATTCTTTTTTCAATAGAGAGTGTGATAGATTCAGAGCGTAATCCTACCTGTATGGAGCGCAATAGTTATGGAACGAGCCCATCGTATCGACCTGAAATTATTGCGTTACTTTCTTGCCGTCGCTGAGGAATTACATTTTGGACGGGCCGCAGCCCGTCTCAATATGTCGCAACCGCCCTTGAGCCTGCATATCAAAGAGCTTGAACAACAGCTTGGCACCCTTCTTTTTGTGCGACACTCGCGCAGCGTAGCCCTCACGCACGCCGGAAAAGTCCTGATGGAGGAATCCCGCCGCCTGCTGGCAAGTGCAAACCAGGCGCTGGCTCGCATTGAACAAATAGGACGTGGAGAAGCCGGGCGGATAGAATTGGGGGTCGTGGGCACGGCTTTATGGGGAAAAATGCGTCAATCAATGCACCGTTTTTTTAGTGAAAACCCGAATGTTGACGTGCTATTTCGTGAAAAATCACCGGGGATGCAAATGGCGCTACTGGAACGCCGCGAGCTGGATGCAGGAATATGGCGTATGGCGATAGAGCCGTTAGCCGGGTTTACGAGCCTGCGTTTGCATGAGTCCTCATTTCTGATCGCTATGCCGGAAAACCATTCACTTGCTGCACTCAACGCCGTACCGCTGGATGCGTTACGCAATGAGTATTTTGTCACGCTGCCTTCGGTACACTCCGATTGGGCTTTCTTACAACGCGTCTGCCAGAAAGCAGGCTTTGCGCCCATTATTGTTCGTGAAGCCGTGGAACCCCAAACCGTTCTGGCCATGATCAGTATGGGCATGGGCATTACATTAATGGCGGATGCTTATGCTCAGATGAACTGGCCTGGGGTGGTGTTCCGCCCATTAGAAGAACGTATCCCGGCAGATTTATATGTGGTTTATGCTCAGGAGCAAACGACTCCGGCCTTAATAAAATTGATTAACGCGCTGGTTTATCCCTCGTAGTAGCGTTAGCAGGAATAAAAGAGAATGCTTAAAGGCAGGCGTTCACCGCCAATCGAATGAAGAGAGGTATTGACGTCAATGTTCGCGTTATTCGTTAATGCTCTGGCGTTAAGAGAACGATTGCCATCATTTCGTATTGCGCAGCTCAACCTGAACGCTGCACAAAAGTTTAATGTTTTTTATCATTCATCCCTGACGAAGGGTGAGGGAAGCTCAACGGCTCACCCACTTTCGGCCGCACTTCATGTTTATGCCGCAGGGGCTCCTTTTTCACGCGACGGCCGATAAGCCTGATACTCTCATGGATCTCATTGATAGCAGCCAAAATGGCCTCCCGACGGGATGCGCGCGTTTCATTCTCCAGCGTCTGAGTAAGCTGCTTAATGAGCGCCTCATGTGAAATGGGCGCATCCGCTTCAAGCAATTCGAGAATGGCATCACCCATGACCAGTTCGACCAGACTCTCTTTTACATCTTTAATCATGCTGACTCCAGAATGCATTTCATGCGAATGAGCGATGACGGCAGCCGCAGATAATTACTCAGTCTCGCGACTGAGTAATACTCGCAAGATATCAGCATAATGCGCTTCAAGCTCGGTGCGAGTATTTTTTTCTATACATCCTGCGACGGTAATGCAGAGACTATGGCGAGTAATATACCGCCCTTCACGTAACATTTGGATAACGATGGCGCCTAATGTCTGCTCCAGACTTAGCTTCTCATTACCCGAGGCGCCCTCCGTCTCCTGCGGGCCGTCACTGCGTGAATTATTCATATTTCACCTTGCTTATGCATTCAGGAAAATACCTTACGGCCAGTAACCAATTAACGCTGCTAAACAATAAGCATGGCGGGCATTGTGGCATTAGCAGCACCTAATTGAAAGGATATCTGATCCTGTTAGCAAAAATAACTGCCCAGGGGATGTGAGATTAAAAGCATGATCCGCTAAAAAACAATCTATCTCATAATGTAATGAATGTCAGACTTTACTTAACTCAGTAATATTAAAGGGAAATAATTTACTGAAACAACAAGCATAAAAACCGAAGGCGTTTATTCACCTTCGGTGCGGTTTAATGAATCTGATAGCTGCGGTGGCCAATTCCACTGCGCTTTTGGGGCGAAAAACGCTGGTGCGTCCGCACCTCATCAATCGCCCGGGAATAGCGCATTCGCAAGTTCCGGTCAGTTACATTTACCCGTTTATCATCCAGAGTGTGCATTAGTGTGTCATGCGTGATTTCCGCACCACACTCAAGTAAATGAACCAACGCCTCACTAATAAGAATTTCTGTGGCTTTGTCGGCTGTTTTTACAGTCATCATCTCCTCCTCATGATTTTTGTATCAGGCTGCTGATGTCACCATTACTTGCAGCCTGATATATTTATTTACTGCATTTTACGCAAAACTATTTTCCTGGCTTCCTGATAAATTGCTTTACGTTCTGCAATATCCGTTCTCTCTTCTTCCATAAGGAGAGCCAGACTTAACCCGCGTGTCGTCACGGGTAAATTATTCTTAATTAAATATGCTGCTGCGAAGCCTATCGCTTCACGAATCAGTTCATCCCGGGTTAAAATTTCATTACCGGATTGTTTAGTCATATAATGGTAAAAACCTCCTGTTTGTTACAGAAATAAACATTTGTACAAATAAGATCAGAGCGCTAAAGCGCTGCTTTGTTATAGCCAGCAGAAATAGAGATATTCTGCCGCCGACGTTCAGTCAGTAATCAGAACGATCGGACAACGCTTATCAATCGGATAAATAAAGGCATAGTTTCTCCTCTATGTGCCCTTCGCGAGGCTGAGCGCGGTGTATGAATAAAATCAAAGCGCGAGTAGCCACCCGATAAATGACAAGACAAATAAAAGGATGCTTAGCCTGTTATCGAGGCTGGCTGAAAGCCGGTTTAAGCGGCATTGGCACGTTACTGAATATTAATTTTCAGTGAGTGGTATGGCCATGGCTGGCGTTTTTAAGTAATGAGTGCCCCAGCCAAATTTGAGATAGTTGGTATTCATTCGTCACCTCCTCCGCGTGTTGCGTTAACATCAGCATTAGTGACTCACGTGATATTTCCTTATTACTGGCGATATGGGCTAGCACGGCTTCACCGATCGCAATATAACCTGATTCATGTTTTTCAATGGTTTTTACCAAACCCACCTCCTTTCATTCTCGGCATAAATAATGTCTTGCATTATTATTATAGCCGGTACGTTTTCAGCAAAATAATATTCAGGGGATTCTTAATATGGTCATCGAAGGGATGAAATATGAAAAGGGGCCGTGAGCGGAAGAAAATCATGTCTGCGGGATATGTGCGAGGAGCGAATATATTCAAAGGATTATTACTCAGCGGTTACTGAGCAAGGACAGGAAAATAACGGAGAACGAATGGAACTGCGCTGCTCACCTTCTGCAGAGGACACAGAAGAGAGTGCGCGTTACATTTTGACCTTATGCCCCATGCAAGGCGATGGCAAATCCCTGTTCCCGCCAGTGGGTAAACTGTTCTTGTTGATGACGCGATAACGCTTTACCGGTCCACACAAAAATATGCAGGCCAGGAAAAAGCTCCGGACGAACCGTTTCCAGTGGCTCCGCGAGAACATCAATATTCCAGTCGTGCTGTGACAAACGCCATGCTTCCAGCCACATCCGGGTGCGATCGTCGCTGCCCCAGCTAATAAACAACGCGTCTTTCCCCATCTTTTTGCGGGCACGAGTCAGGCATAAGACGGCATAATCAATTAATACGCCATCCAGTAAACTACACATGGCGCGGGCGGTACTTTGATCGAGAGAAAGCCGTTGGCGAACGGGGACAAACACATGATCGATAAGAATATCGGCGGTATGCTCCCGTCCCAGACTCATAATCAGGGCACGTAGTTTCGCAGGACGGACCTGCCGTAATACGGACATGACCTCTTCCTGAAGCGATTCCCATCCATCATGGGAATCCACTTTTTTCTCTTCCAGAAGCGCTTTGACTTTACCGACCGGAACGCCACTTTCAATCCATCGTTTAATTTCCTCAATCCGTTGGATATCTTCTTCGTCAAATTGTCGATGCCCCCCTTCACTACGCTGAGGTTTCAACAATCCATAGCGGCGCTGCCACGCCCTGAGCGTGACAGGATTTATTCCACATCGTTCTGCGACATCGCCAATGCTGTAAAAGGTCATTGCTTCCCTCAACTCAAACCCAATACGTTACTCTTCAAAATTCATGCTTCTGTACAGGTTGTACAATTTTCATAACTTGTACAAGCCAGAAAGTGCTTATGAGCAAGCATAACCGGAAAAGGGCCATGTGCAAAAATGGATTTTATTTCACCGCCGCTCGTGCGGAGAGGGTAAAAGCAGGCTCTCCCCTACCGCCAGTGCAAGAGTGCGGTAAGGGAAAATTAACAGGTCACGACAGGAGGAGGTTACAGACCACCCTTTTTTTCCGGCCATGCAACGGCAGGAATAGCGCCAGGCGCCGGAGGGGCAAACAGATACCCCTGAAATTGAGAGATACCCGCCGACTCAAGCCACATCCATTCTTCCGGCTTCTCCACCCCCACGACCGAGACCATGATTTCCAGAGAAACACAGCATTTGATGATGGCCTGGATAATGGCCTGCCGGGGGCCGCTTTTATGGACATCTTTGATCAGGTCGCGGTTAATTTTGATCCTCTCTGGCTGAAATTGCGCCAGTAAGAGCAGACCCGCGAATCCGGCGCCAAAATGATCGATGGCCACACGAAATCCGGCTGCTTTCAATGACCTGACGGCATTCGTGAACTCATCCAGACGGGAAATAACTTCATTTTCGGTGAACTCAACAATGACCTGTTCAGGCACCAGATCATGGGCTTTAATGGCATCCAGAAGAAAATTAACCGCACCGGGAACATTCACCAGCGTCATGGGCAGCAGGTTCACGGAGAGGGTCTGTGCCCCCAGATTTAAGGCCGCCGCCATGGCAAACGCGACTTTTTTACTTTTCAGATCGGCCTCATAGATTTCATCACTGCGAAGCCCCTCGAACCAGGCTTGCGGCGCGTGCCCCTCAGGGGTGCGGATCAAAGCTTCCACTGAAACAACTTGCCGTGCGAACGGATCGATAATGGGTTGAAATGCGAAATAGCAACCGGCCTCGCGGTCAGGGGGCAGCGTTTGCGAGATAGCATCGCTTTCGTCAGTCACGAATTCCCAGGTATCCCCCGGCGGAATCTCAAAATAGTTCTCTTTTTCCAGATCCTCAACGAACGTGCGAAAGAACTGAAGGGCGCGATCTTCATAGGTCAGTTGATATCTTGAGGTGCCTTTATCAAGCACATGCTGCAGGACTTCCTCTCTGTCATATTCACGTAAATCAAAGAGTTCCATCCCTGACTTACCAAATCGCCGCAAAGGCGCGTAATCACACAACAACTCCACCAGGTTGTAATGCCGCTTATCATTACAAATATGCTGGTAGATAGCAGAAACACTCTCCTCAGGGCCTTCAAGCAACTGGAAAAAGTGGGTGCCGTTGAACAGCAGAATCCCGGTGATATCCGCCTCACCGTTTTTGAGATTCGCCGCAGCGACCATCTCCTCCAGCACGCTAAAGGAAACGTTATCGCAGATATGGCTGCGGTAAATAAGGGTTGTGAGCATGAGCTATCCCAGAGAGAGCGTTGTAATTGCCCCAATGACAGGGGCTTACGCAGGGGACCTTGTAAACAAACATGATCAACGGCGGATATACAACAGATGAAAGTGGAGACGACAATCCCAGGATCCGTGTGGTTTTTATGTCATCGCAGAGAAACGCGTGCCAAAAGTGTAGCCTGGAATGGTGAAATGTGTTGATTTTGTGCTTTCTATCTTATTGAAAAGTAACAAATAGCACTTATTGCTTAAAATCATCATCAAATTTGTACAATTTTTATGTACAGGTTTTCTATAGTTGTATAGCTTAACGCGTTCAATAAATGACTATCGGTTATACAGGAGTGATATATGCGCCAGAACGGATACCTTCCGGATACAACGAATGCCATCGCTCGCTATTTCAGCGCAGCGGACCTGCCGTCTCAACAAGAGACGTTAGGAGAGATTGTGGTGGATATCCTCCGGGATGGCCGTCAACTGAACCGTAAATCACTGTGTACTAAGTTACTTTGCCGTCTTGAGCAGGCGTCAACGTCAGAAGAGGAACGCCATTATCAGGGGCTCATAAGCCTGCTTTTTGGTAATGATTAAGCCAAATGCAGTAAAAGTATCCTGATACATCAAGTCACTTCTGCAAATCAGGTGTCAGCTTGCTTCCTGTACAGAGATGACTTCATGCCGCGTTTCATTCACGAACAGAGCGGCAAGCAGAGATGCAGTTATGAAGAGTAGTGATAATCAGCAACTAACAGATGAATTGATTGGAGAGGCGCTGCTTTTTCTTCTTAAAGAAAATGGCCCGATAAACACCCCGGCTCTCATTGCCCGACTGCAACACATGGAGAGCAGTGAACAAGACAGCCAGAGACGGGCGCTACTTGTGTGTCTGATCGATGAAATCAGTAGTAATAAAATTGCCTCATCCCGTGTTCAGAATGGGAATGAGCAAGATGAGAACATCAGAGATGCCGGAGACAATGTCTATCCATTATTCGGCAATCGCCAACGGCAGGGCCGCAGTAGAAAGCAATGATAGCTGATGGCCCTATTACGGAAAACTATACTAAGGCGTGAAAATGAACCAGGTGATGATTGAAAAATCAGATCTTTATAAGAATTTGCCCAACAAGACATTGTCTGACTATTTTCGTAACGCTGGCGATTTATTGGCCGAAGAAGCCATTATTCTCGGGGGCGTGATCCGCAGCATTCTGGCTTACGATGGTCAAGTGACCAACAAAGCCATTATCCTGCGCCTCATTAACCTGATGGAAAATACAGAAGATGTCGTCAGGAAGGACGTTCTTCGCAAGACTCTGGAGATCGTGGTCGATCATACGTTGGACGATATTTGACCTTTGCACGATCGGGGGCAGCACATGACGAGCCGCCAGGGATCCTTATTCGCCGACTAACGCCTGAGCACATGCCCAGGCGCTTGCCCATGCCCACTGAAAGTTATAGCCGCCCAGCCAGCCGGTCACATCCATGACTTCACCAATAAAATAGAGCCCGGGTACTTTGCGGGCCTCCATCGTACGTGAAGAGAGTTCATGGGTATCTACGCCACCCAGCGTCACTTCTGCGGTACGATAGCCTTCGGTACCGTTAGGTTGCACGCGCCAGTGGGTCAGCGTGTCGATCAATGCTTCCTGGTCGCGGCTATTGAGCTGCTTAAGTGTGACATCCGGAATTTGCCCAAGCTGTTGCAGGCACTCCACCAGCCGTTTTGGCAGGTGCATTGCAAGCGTATTTTTCAGACTTTGATTCGGGTGCGCCTGACGTTGCTCATTCAGCAGACTATCGAGATCGCATTCAGGCAGCAGGTTAATCGTCACGAACTCCCCTGCCTGCCAGTAGCTGGAAATTTGCAGTACCGCTGGCCCGGAGAGACCGCGATGGGTAAAAAGCAGGTTCTCTTTAAATACCGTGCCGTCTTCTGCCGTAATCACAGAAGGTACTGAAACGCCGGAGAGCACCTGGAATTGGTCCAGCAGCGGTTTGTGCAACGTGAACGGCACCAGACCAGCACGCGTCGGCAAAACGTTCAGACCAAACTGCTCGGCAAGCTTATAGCCAAACGGCGAGGCGCCCAGGCCTGGCATAGAAAGCCCACCGGAAGCGACCACCAGTTTTTTCGCCGTCACCGTTTCACCATTGAGCTGCAATGTATAGCCTTCCTCGTCACGGGCAACGTTCAGGACTTCGCTACGCAAACGCAGGGTCACCTTGCCTTTTTCACATTCCGCTACCAGCATGTCGACGATCTGCTCAGCAGAGTCATCACAAAAGAGCTGGCCCAGTGTCTTTTCATGCCAGGCGATACCGTATTTGCCCACCAAATCAATAAAGTCCCACTGGGTATAACGAGCAAGTGCAGATTTGCAGAAATGGGGGTTCTGGCTGAGATACGCCGCCGGCTCGACATAAAGGTTAGTGAAGTTGCAGCGACCGCCGCCGGACATCAGGATTTTGCGGCCTGGCTTTTTGCCATTATCCAGTAAGAGCACGCGTAACCCCGCCTGCCCCGCCTGAGCTGCACAAAACATTCCCGCCGCACCGGCGCCGATAACGATGGCATCAAACCGTTCCACACTAAAATCCTCTTCATTATGTCGCTGCGGATTGTAAATAGTTCAGAGTGGTCACACCAGCCCGAATACGCAGAGCAATGGCCATTACATTGAAAAATATGAGAATATGCTTAAAGCAATGGCGACTGACCAGAAAGAATGTCAAAAAAAGTCCATATTTCACTTTGCCGATGCCGCCAAACTCCCTGATAATGCGCCGCGTTCATGTCCTCAAAATGGCGTAACGTCCTATGCTACATTTATTTGCCGGTCTGGATCTCCACACCGGGCTGTTACTTTTGCTTGCTCTGGGTTTTGTTCTGTTCTACGAAGCGATTAATGGCTTCCACGATACGGCGAACGCAGTGGCAACGGTTATCTATACCCGAGCCATGCGCTCGCAGCTGGCTGTTGTTATGGCAGCGGTCTTTAACTTCTTCGGCGTACTGCTGGGGGGGTTAAGCGTGGCCTATGCCATTGTGCATATGCTGCCTACCGATTTACTGCTTAACGTCAGTTCAGCACATGGCCTTGCCATGGTCTTCTCTATGTTGCTGGCCGCGATCATCTGGAACCTGGGTACCTGGTATCTCGGCTTGCCTGCATCCAGCTCCCACACCCTGATTGGTGCGATTATTGGTATTGGTTTAACCAACGCGCTGATGACGGGCACGTCGGTAGTGGATGCGCTTAACATTCCCAAAGTGCTGAACATTTTTGCCTCCCTTATTGTCTCGCCGATTGTCGGCCTGATTTTCGCGGGCGGGCTGGTGTTCCTGTTGCGTCGGTTCTGGAGCGGCAGTAAAAAACGCGCGCGTATTCACCTGACGCCCGCAGAGCGTGAAAAGCAAGACGGCAAAAGAAAGCCGCCTTTCTGGACGCGTATCGCCCTGATTCTTTCTGCCATTGGCGTGAGCTTCTCTCACGGCGCGAACGATGGCCAGAAAGGCATCGGTCTGATCATGCTGGTACTGATTGGCGTCGCGCCTGCTGGCTTCGTAGTGAACATGAATGCCTCAGGTTATGACATCACCCGTACTCGTGACGCCGTAAACAACGTGGAAGTGTACTTCCAGCAACATCCGGAACTTCTGCAGAAGGCAACGGGCGTAGAGCAACAGCCGCTGACCCCTGCGGAAACAGCGGCCACGCCGTCACAGTTCCACTGCCATCCAAGCCGCGCCATTATCGCGCTGGATCGTGCTAAAGAGATGCTGACCGGGATTGAAAGTTACGACAAACTCGGCGTGGAGCAGCGCAGCCAGCTGCGTCGCATCATGCTTTGTCTGTCAGATATCACCGATCAGGTCGCGAAGTTGCCTGACGTCAATACTGACGACCAGCGTCTGCTTAAGAAGCTGAAAAGCGACATGCTGAGCACCATCGAATATGCGCCTGTCTGGATTATTATGGCCGTCGCGCTGGCGTTAGGTGTGGGTACGATGATTGGCTGGCGTCGTGTGGCGACCACCATCGGCGAGAAAATCGGTAAGAAAGGCATGACTTACGCGCAGGGCATGTCAGCGCAGATGACTGCCGCGGTTTCCATCGGTCTGGCAAGCTATACCGGTATGCCTGTCTCCACCACGCACGTGCTGTCGTCTTCAGTCGCAGGGACGATGATCGTCGATGGCGGTGGTCTGCAACGCAAAACCGTCACCAGCATTTTGATGGCCTGGGTCTTTACCCTGCCAGCGTCCATCGTCCTTTCGGGCGTGCTTTACTGGATAGCCCTCAAGCTGATTTAACAACAAAACGGGTCAGGAAACTGGCCCGTTTTTTTTCTCAGTGCCAAATCATCAGAGCAATCAGGCTCACCAGAATCAGCCCACAGAGCGCGCTGGTTAAGATAAACTGCCCGCGCACTCGTTCACAGCGGCGAATAAACTCTTCATCATGATGGTCGCGATAGCGCTGGCCATAAATGTACCAGACTAAACGCATCTGCTTGCTGGGTTGTCCATGAGAGGTAAAAAAACCTCCGCCATCAACATACTGGTAAAGCAAGGGGTCACAACCACGAAGTACCACTAACAATGCGCGCAGTGATGAAAAATAACGCGCCATGTTAACCACACAAACGATGCACAAAGCCCAAAACAGCGCGACGGTGCTGATCATATCTCCTCCCCCGGCGAACCGCCCACGGAAACGTGATCCGGGATTACCGCTCCCAGATAATCAACCAAGTCATTTAGTGAAGAGTATTACCAATAGCCGATCGAGATCACAAACTGAAATCCAAACGGCTCATTAAATAGTGTAGGAGATTTGTATATTTTTTTGCCACAACGTTAAGCAATCTTGTGCATCTGGTTGTAAATATTGGTTAAGTGAATCGTGATCCAGGCAGATTGACGATAAGTGCGCAGAGTTATAAGGTAGAAATATTCCCATACTCTGGGTAATTCGAGTGACAGGAAGGCGGCAAGAGAATAAATCCCCTGAATATGATGGGGTGAACGAACGTAGCCAACGCATCTGCGGCTTGAAGTACGAAGAGTATAAAATGAATCCTTAAGGCCGGGCGCTACCCGTGCAGGTGGTACGCAGGACGCGGGAAACAGTGCTGTGTCAGGGGTGTATAACCCTATGGTCATCGACAACTTATGGAAGGAGTAACACTATGGCTTACAAACACATTCTCATCGCAGTCGATCTTTCTCCTGAAAGCAAATTACTGGTTGATAAAGCAGTATCCATGGCGCGGCCTTATAACGCGAAGGTGTCACTGATTCATGTCGATGTAAATTATTCTGATCTCTACACTGGTCTTATCGACGTTAACCTCGGCGATATGCAAAAACGTATCTCTGATGAAACACATCATGCGCTGACCGAGCTTTCTACCAACGCGGGCTATCCGATCACGGAAACCTTGAGCGGTAGCGGCGATTTGGGGCAGGTACTGGTGGATGCCATCAAGAAATACGATATGGATCTGGTCGTCTGCGGGCATCATCAGGACTTCTGGAGCAAACTGATGTCCTCCGCGCGTCAGCTTATCAATACGGTCCACGTGGATATGCTGATTGTTCCGCTGAAAGATGAAGACGAAGAATAACCGTCCATCTTCTTTTGCCTGCTCACGCCCGCTGCTGCGGGCGTTTTGTTTTCTGGCGCTGATTTCGCCAAAGGCCGATAAAACCGTCCTGTGCAGTTACATGTATTCCCGGTACGCGTAGCACCACGGAGGGTTCCCGGACAGCGGCTGTCGCCTTGTCCGGGCTACAAAACACAAGACCGATAAGCACTAAACTGTTCCCTCTCCCGGTGGGCTGAGGAATCCCCGGTAATCTTACGTTTTACAGCGATAACGCCGCGTAATAAGAATAAAACCGTGACAGCGATGACAGGGTCCGGCTGAAAATCGATGAGGCGTTGACGGCTGACCGGGGCCGCCCGCAAGGAAGCGGGCGGAGGGGATAGACGGCAAGGACGCAGGCTGGTCCCAGACCCGAAAGTCAGACGACATAAGCATCATGGACCGCGCCAGCGGCGATTTTCATGGCCGGGAGCCCGGGTCGCCAGGGGGGGCGGTGAGCCCCCTGGCACGTTCACGGGTTCTGTCGCGACAGAAAAGCACAGAACATAAGGTGAACGGAATGACCACCAGAGCCACATTTTCCCCCTCACCCTGGCCCTCTCCCTCAAGGGAGAGGGGACTGTCCGCGCTCGCATTTTTGTGAGGATTCCTCAGCCCTCAGGGTTGTACGGTCCGGAGACATGGTAGACAGGTGTTCGGGGACATGGTGAACACTTTTTAACACCCTTTCCCCATGATGATCGACCCCTTTTTCAGGTCGATCATCCCCACTTTCGTGCTGTACCACCACACCTCATAGCAGCCATCCTCTGCCGTTTCACGCAGGCCCACATATTCACCCCTGAACGCTTTCCCTGCACTCAGGCTCACTCCTTTTATGCTCAGCTTCCCGCTCACATCCACCTTCCTCACCTCCACGCCCTCATCATAGTCCGGCGGCTGAACCGCCCCGCTGTACTGCCGCGATGACGGCTGATAACGTGACGCCGGGACCGCCATGTCCAGGGCTTCATGCGGACGCTCCAGGTTATAGACCGCGCGCCAGTCGTCGAACACCTGCTGTAACTGGCTGGCGTCCGTGAACCACCGGCCCTGCAGGACTTCGGCCTTCAGGCTGCGGTGAAAACGTTCCAGCTTGCCCTGCGTCTGCGGATGGTAAGGCCGCGAATGTCCCACCCGGATACCCTGGCGCATCAGCCACAGCTCCAGCGCGGTCCAGCTTCCTGTGGTGTCGCCCCAGGGCGCGCCGTTATCCATCGTCATCCGTTCCGGCAGACCGTAACGTTCAAACACCCTCACCAGTTGCTGCCGGACGGTTGTGAGCCGTTCATCAGGACAGTGTGCGAGGCAGAGTGAGAACCGGGAATGGTCATCCAGCAGGGTGAGCGGGTGGCAGCGGCCACCGGCAAAAGGAAAGTGGCCTTTAAAATCCATCTGCCAGAGCTGGTTGGGCGCGCTGTGTTCGAAGCGTCCGGTGGCAGGAATGCCGGGTGTGCCTCCCGGCAGCAGACCGTGGCGGGCCATCAGGTTGTGCACGGTGCTGAACGCGGGCAGAACGTGTCCGCGGTCCTCAAGCCAGCGCTTAATCTTACGGGCGCCCCAGCGTTCATGGGCGCAGTGGGCCATGCGCAGCAGGTCCGTCACACGGTCATCGGTTCGCCGGGGCGAATGGAGAGGCGCACGGGAACGGTCGGCAAGACCGGCGGCACCTTCCTCAGTCCAGCGGCGAAGCCACTTGTAGCCGGTGGACGGCGAAATGTTGAAATGACGGCAGAGTGCCCGGAGGTTCGCCCCGTCCTGCGAGGCGAACAGTACAAACTCAGAACGTAATGACATGGTATCTCTCGCATCCCAGGGCATAAGCGACTCCATAAACGGGTTCTTATGCCTCAGTTGTAAGTGTCCACCATGTCCCCGAACAAGCGTTCACTATGTCTCCGGACTGTACAGGGTGAGGGGTGGGGTGAGGGCACCAGGCCGCACTGCCCTCACTAATTCACTCCGGTGTACCGGGATAAATATCAAACCGGTGCCCCTTGGTCACCACTGCATTGGTCGTCGCTACATCCGCCAGCGGCGGCGCGTAATCCGGGCGCTTTACCACTACACGTTTCGTCGCCAGTTGACGCGCCG
Organism: Phytobacter ursingii; assembly: GCA_901456055.1. GTDB lineage: Bacteria > Pseudomonadota > Gammaproteobacteria > Enterobacterales > Enterobacteriaceae > Phytobacter > Phytobacter ursingii. Next base: position 271,485 of record CABDWT010000004.1, on the reverse strand, counting down.
GCCCCAGCAGCCCATCAGCGTCCAGATCCGGCCCCACCAGCGATTGAAAAACTCGCATCTCTTTTTTTACCAGTGCACTTTTTTGCTTATGCGGGAACATGGGATCGAGATAGACCACCTGTGGACGAGGGGTAATATCTGCAAGCCCGGTCAGGCTGGAGGCATGAATCAACTGCAACCGTTCCTGTAGCCATGCGCCAATTTCCGGGTCCGCGTAGCCACGCGCCAGGCCATCATCCAGCAGTGCTGCCACCACCGGGTTACGCTCCAGCATCCGCACCCGACAACCCACTGATGCCAGCACAAAGGCATCACGCCCCAGTCCCGCCGTCGCATCCACCACATCCGGCAGATAATCACCCTTGATGCCGACGGCCTTTGCTACCGCCTCGCCGCGCCCACCGCCGAATTTACGCCGATGGGCCATCGCCCCACCCACGAAATCGACAAAAATACCGCCGAGCTTCGGCTCATCGCGTTTACGCAGTTCCAGATGCGACGTCGTCAGCACCAGTGCCATCAGGTTATTTTCGTCATGCTCCAGCCCCCAACGGGACGCAAGAACAGATAAGGCGCCGTCTCCGGCGCCTGTTTCATCTATCAAACAGATTTTCACTACATAAACCCTAAATAATTCAAGCGGCAGGAAGGCGGCAAGTGCGTGAATCCCCAGGAGCTTACAAGAGTAAGTGACTGGGGTGAGCAAACGTCGCCAACGCACATGCAGCTTGAAGTATGACGGGGATTAGCCTTCGATACCATAATGCTCCAGCATCGCATCCAGTTGAGGCTCGCGGCCGCGGAAACGCTTAAACAGTTCCATTGGCTCTTCGGAACCGCCACGGGTCAGAATATTGTCGAGGAACGACTGCCCGGTTTCGCGGTTGAAAATGCCCTCTTCCTCAAAGCGTGAGTAGGCATCTGCCGCCAGCACATCCGCCCACAGATAGCTGTAATAGCCGGCAGCGTAGCCCCCCGCAAAGATATGGCTGAAGGCGTGCGGGAAGCGTCCCCATGTCGGGCTTGGCACCACGGCGACTTGTTTTTTAATTTCAAACAGCGTATCGAGGATTTTCGCCCCCTGCTCCGGGCTGAACTCGGCGTGCAGGCGGAAATCGAACAGGCCGAACTCCAGCTGACGCAGAATAAACAGCGCCGCCTGGTAGTTTTTCGCGGCCAGCATTTTATCCAGCAGATCTTGCGGCAGCGGCTCGCCCGTTTCGTAGTGACCCGAAATAAATGCCAGCGCTTCCGGCTCCCAGCACCAGTTTTCCATAAACTGGCTCGGCAGCTCCACCGCATCCCATGGCACACCGCTAATACCAGCAACCCCCGGGGTTTCGATACGGGTCAGCATATGATGCAGACCGTGACCAAACTCGTGGAACAGGGTGATCACTTCATCATGGGTGAACAACGCCGGTTTACCGTTGACCGGACGGTTGAAGTTACAAGTAAGGTAGGCCACCGGCTTCTGCAAAGAGCCATCCGCCATGCGCATCTGCCCAACACAGTCATCCATCCACGCGCCGCCGCGTTTGTGCTCGCGGGCGTAGAGGTCAAGATAGAAACTACCGCGCAGTTCATTGCTTTCGTCATACAGCTCAAAGAAACGCACATCCGGATGCCAGACATCGACATCGTGACGCTCTTTCGCGGTAATGCCGTAAATCCGTTTCACCACTTCAAACAGGCCGCTTACCGCTTTGTTTTCCGGGAAGTAAGGACGTAGCTGTTCGTCGCTGATGCTGTACAGATGCTGTTTCTGTTTCTCGCTGTAGTAAGCGATATCCCACGGTTGCAACTCATCCACACCAAACTCTTTTTTGGCGAACGCACGCAGTTGCGCCAGTTCTCTTTCACCCTGCGGACGGGCGCGTTTAGCGAGATCGGTCAGGAAGTCCAGCACCTGTGCCGGGTTTTCCGCCATTTTGGTCGCCAGCGATTTATAGGCATAGCTTTCAAAACCCAGCAGTTGCGCCAGCTCGTGACGCAGGGCGAGAATTTCCGCCATCACCGGGCTGTTATCCCATTTGCCTGCATTTGGCCCCTGGTCAGAGGCGCGGGTGCTGTAAGCGCGGTACATCTCTTCGCGCAGCGGCTGGTTATCGCAATAGGTCATCACCGGCAGGTAGCTTGGGATATCCAGCGTCAGCAGGTAGCCCTCTTGCTCTTTGGCTTCGGCCTGAGCTTTCGCGGCGGCCAGCGCGCTTTCCGGCATACCGGCCAGCTCGGCGTCGTCAGTCACCAGCTTTGTCCAGCCCATGGTCGCATCGAGTACGTTGTTGCTGTACTGATTGCCCAGTTCGGACAGACGTGCGGCGATTTCGCCATAGCGTTTTTGTTTCTCTTTTTCGAGGCCAATACCGGACAACTCGAAATCACGCAGGGCGTTATCGACCGATTTCTTCTGCGCAACACTTAGGGTGGCGTAGTGATCGCCATTGCGTAAATCGCGGTAGGCGTTGTACAGCCCTTCATGTTGCCCAACCCAGGTGCTGTATTCCGACAATAACGGCAGGGTCTGCTCATAGGCTTCACGCAGTTCCGGGCTGTTTTTCACGGAATTCAAATGGCTAACCGGGGAGAACAGACGTCCCAGTACATCGTCCACTTCCGCCAGCGGCTGGCAGAGATTTTCCCAGGTGTACGGCGCACCATGGGCTACCACGCTTTCCACCGCGGTACGGCAATCGTCCAGCGCTTTCGTCACAGCAGGCACGACGTGTTCAGGCAGGATTTTTGAAAACGGCGGTAATTCGAAACGCGTGAGTAATGGATTGGTCATAAGCGCAGTCCTGTCCTGTTAAAGAGAGTGAGTGAAGCGCACGATCCGGCGCTCTGCATAACGTTGTAGCATGGGGTTAAGTGTAGAGGATTTCAATGGCAGGCGTTGCGCTGAACTGCTTATCGCTGCAATACCCATTTGCACGCATGATGTCGTTTCTACTATCGAATCAAAGTAATAAGAAGAGCCATCCAGCGCGTATACTCATCACAACGGCGACAAGGAGACCGCATGTTGAATTTCATTCAGGCAATACTTCCACTACTGATGCTTATCGGGCTGGCACTCGTATTTCCAAAATGGCGACGTCGGCAAAACGACACGCCAGCAAATCAGGGGATGCGAAAGATAGCCACCACCACCAAAACCTTTCGGCCAGGTAAAGGAGGTCAGCTCTTACCGACGGATTACTATTTTGATGAAGAATATTTCTATGAAATTCAGCTTGATGTAAAAAAATCTGTGCCACTGAGCGCGATAACCAAAGTCGAGCGCGACACTATCAAAGTGAATAACCGTTCCTTCTGGATAGTCACTTACGTCGTCGAAGGGCAGACGAAGCAGGCGCGTTTTCGCCACAACTACACCCTGTTCAATACGGCCTTTGCCGATTTCCTGGATGCGGTTAAACGCGCCAGTCCTGATGCCAGCGTACGTAAACTGAGCATCTTGAGTCTGTGAGCATCACGATGCCGACAACGCCAGCGCCGTTGTAACGCTTACTTCGCTTTATGCGCCGCCGCGAATGCAGCAGGTAAATTCAGGCGTTGCCAGAAGTTCTGATCGGCCGTTTCGCCAGAAAGCGGATAGCCGCCCGGCAGCGCCGTTTTCACCATCAAGTCGCGCCGCGCTGCCGCCGACAGGTCAGGCAGCGCCGCCTCCAGCAGCACTTCCGCCCCTTCCGGCACTTTCACCGGCTGCGCTTTGCCTTTTTGCTGCGGCAGGTCATAGGTCATGGTGAAGCGGTAAAAATCTTTCATCGCCGGGTCGCGGTACGGATCGTCTTTACCCGCCGTTTTCGCGCACTCAGCAAGCGACGTGCCGCACTCTTTTTCTAGCGCAACACGCAGCTGATCGCGCGCTTCATTAAACAGCGCACGGTAACGCGGATCGTTGAGGTAATGCGCCACGTTACGCTGGGCCACCATTCTTGAGCCCATCACATCCAGCGGGTAGTGTACGCCCAGCACGATACGGGAATAGCCATAGCGGGCGCCGCGTTCCACCAGCGAATCAAAGCGTTCCGGGATCATCTCCGCCATCAGCAATGAATCGGTATAGCCAGTATTGGTATGGCCGCTTGGGAAGGAACCGCCATCTGCGGAGTACGGTTTGTTGTCTTTCACCACCACATCATCCGGAACCTGATGAATGGTGTTGCCCTGAACCAGGAACGGACGCTTGTAGTCGAAGTGCTTCTTCGCCGCGCCGGTGCTGACTTCGCTGGCTTTAATGAGCGCCGCGGTTTTGCCCAACTCGCCTTTGTCATAAGCCGCGATAAACGCTTTGCCCAAACGCGGGCCAAGCGCATCGGAGAGAAAATAGAGGTAGCTGATGCCTTCTGCATCTGCCAGCGCCTGATGGCGCAACCCCGATGTGGCGTTAAGGTTAATCTCTTCGACGATTTTCAGGTTTTGATCGAGCACGGGGGCTGGCAAAGCGCTGAACGTAGAGAGCAGTTCAATGCCCGTCTGCTGGTTATCTTTCACTTTGAAATCATAACCGCTGGCTTTCAGCCAGGCGGTATCCGCCTGTTTTGTACTTTGCGCCGCTTTTTCAAGGTGCTCACGTTCCACTTTGGTACCGTCACCTTTGAGCGCGTCGCGCAAGGCGGCAAGCGACTGGTTTTCCAGCCCATCAAATGTCTGGCTAACCGAGGCCGGTGTGGTGGTATTCGCAATGTCACGCGCAACGGTCAGCGGCACATCTTTCGCCATCGCCTGCTGAGCAAGCAGCAGGGAGGCGGTTAACAATGTCATACGGATTTTCATTTTTTATCCTTTTATTCAAACAATTACCTTGCCTGAACTCGACGCTAGTCCGCTAACTTGACGCTTTTGTGACACGGATAAATTTTGAAACGTTTTACGGCTGCCTGAAACATCAGAAGGGTTAACGGCATTCCCGCGCAATCTACGGTAAACTGTGGCTAATCTCGTTCATATTCTGGAATTTCTATCTCCATGCTCAGTTATCGCCACAGCTTCCACGCAGGCAACCACGCCGACGTCCTCAAACACACCGTTCAGAGCCTCATCATCGAAGCGCTGAAGGAAAAAGAGAAACCGTTTCTCTATCTCGATACCCATGCAGGCGCGGGGCGCTATCAGCTCTCCGGCGAACATGCTGAACGCACCGGGGAATATCTGGAAGGGATTGGCCGCATCTGGCAGCAAGACGACCTGCCGGCTGAACTTGAGCCGTATATGAATGTGGTCCGTCATTTCAACCGCAACGACACGTTACGCTACTATCCCGGTTCGCCGCTCATTGCCCGCCAGCTGTTGCGCGAGCAGGACAGCCTGTTCCTGACCGAACTGCACCCAAGCGATTACCCATTGCTGCGTCAGGAGTTTCAGAAAGACGAGCGCGCACGCGTCGAACGTGCCGATGGCTACCAGCAACTGAAAGCTAAACTGCCGCCGGTTTCCCGCCGTGGTCTGGTGCTGATCGACCCGCCATATGAAATCAAAACCGACTATCAGGCTGTCGTATCCGGGATTAGCGAAGGGTACAAACGCTTTGCAACCGGCACCTATGCCCTGTGGTATCCGGTAGTATTGCGTCAGCAAATTAAGCGTATGGTGCATGACCTGGAAGCGACGGGTATCCGTAAAATCCTGCAGATTGAGCTGGCGGTACGCCCGGACAGCGACCAACGCGGCATGACGGCTTCCGGCATGATTGTGATTAACCCACCGTGGAAATTAGAAGCACAGATGAATAACGTCCTGCCCTGGCTGCACAGTAAACTGGTGCCCGCCGGGATCGGCCACACCCTCGTCAACTGGATTGTGCCCGAGTAATCGCAACAATCGAAGGAACCTTGCTGGCTGCGCGTTACAATCGCGACACTTTCGACCTCGTTCAGGATTAAGAGCCTACCCAGTAGGCGTACACATTGTTGCAGCGAGTTTGGACACGGACAGCGCGGAACAACCGGAGCGTACACGCAGTACGTGAGGATTGTGAGCACTGCCCAGGTCCAAAATGGCCAATAAAATAGCCTAATTGGATAGGCTCTAAGGAATTAACCATGAGCAAACATTACGACTATGTCGCCATCGGCGGCGGCAGCGGCGGGATTGCCTCAATTAACCGCGCCGCCATGTACGGCCAAAAGTGCGCGCTGATTGAAGCCAAAGAGCTGGGCGGCACCTGCGTGAACGTAGGTTGCGTACCGAAAAAAGTCATGTGGCACGCGGCGCAAATCCGCGAGGCTATCCATCTGTACGGACCGGATTACGGTTTTGATACCACCGTGAATCATTTTGACTGGAGCAAACTGGTTGCCAGTCGCACGGCCTACATCGACCGTATTCATACCTCTTACGACAATGTTCTGGGCAAGAACAATGTGGATGTGATTCGTGGTTTCGCGCGCTTTGTCGACGCAAAGACTGTCGAAGTGAATGGCGAAACGATCACTGCCGATCACATCCTGATCGCGACCGGCGGCCGTCCGAGCCATCCGCAGATCCCCGGCGCGGAATACGGTATTGATTCCGACGGTTTCTTTGCGCTGCCTGCGCTGCCAAAACGCGTGGCGGTGGTCGGGGCGGGCTACATTGCCGTAGAACTGGCCGGCGTGATCAATGGCCTGGGGGCGGAAACTCACCTCTTCGTGCGCAAACATGCGCCATTACGTAGCTTCGACCCGATGATCAGCGAAACGCTGGTAGAAGTGATGGCGGCCGAAGGCCCGAGTCTGCATACCCAGTCCGTGCCGAAAGCGGTAGTGAAAAACGCCGACGGGAGCTTAACGCTGGAACTTGACGATGGGCGCAGCCAGACGGTGGACTGCCTGATTTGGGCGATTGGCCGCGAACCGGCCAACGACACTTTCAATCTGGATATTACCGGGGTGAAAACCGACGAGAAAGGCTTCATCGTGGTGGACAAATTCCAGAACACCTCGGTGCCGGGTATTTATGCCGTGGGCGATAACACTGGCGCCGTTGAACTGACGCCGGTTGCCGTGGCGGCGGGCCGTCGTCTTTCTGAACGCCTGTTTAATAATAAACCGGACGAGCATCTGGATTACAGCAACATTCCCACCGTCGTGTTCAGCCACCCGCCTATCGGCACCGTGGGGTTAACCGAGCCGCAGGCGCGCGAACAGTACGGTGACGACCAGGTCAAAGTATATAAATCGTCGTTTACCGCCATGTATACCGCCGTCACCTCTCACCGTCAGCCATGCCGCATGAAGTTGGTGTGTGTTGGCCCGGAAGAGAAGATCGTTGGCATTCACGGTATTGGCTTCGGGATGGATGAAATCCTGCAAGGCTTTGCGGTCGCACTGAAAATGGGTGCCACCAAAAAAGACTTTGATAATACCGTGGCGATTCACCCCACAGCGGCAGAAGAGTTTGTGACGATGCGGTAATCAGACCCGTAGCCCGGACAGGTGCGTAGCACCGCCTCCGGGAATCACCGGCATCCCCTCGTGAAGGCCAGAACATGTTCTGGCCTTTTTTATTATTTATAATCCAGAGTAAATTCCGCACCGGACTTTATTGCACCGGCAGTTACAGCCCCACTACCTTTATAATAATAGTAGACATCGAACTGCAAATTTGTTGCCCCTGAGGCACCCGTTCTTAATAAAAGTTCGTTATTTACCTTAACCGGGTTACCACCGTATAAAAGCTGAAAACCAACATTATCATTCCCTTCCAGAGTATTTTCGAGAACATTATCCGTTCCGCTTAATGCCGTCGCATTAAACGTTATCGTGACATCAGTGTTGTCGTTACATTGCAAATTCAGATTCAGTGGTTTTGAAATAGCAGCATATTTCCCTGCCCCGTTATTCTCAAGGTCACTACGCCGTACCGAAGGCAGGGTAATAGTCGCATCGTAATCACTGATTGTGCAGGTATAAACAGGCGGCTCGACTTTATCCTGTAGCGTAAAGGTAATGGTATAGTTTTCCGAATTAAACCCACCAGACACCGTAGAACGGCGCTCCAGTATCACCGTCGCCAGTACGGTACCACTGACCAGCTCCACCGGCGTACCCGCCAGTTCGACGGATATCCCCAGTGTGTTTTTGGTGCCATGGTAAGATGATGTTGAGCAATTCGCATCCGGCCAGACGCACAGATTACTGGAGCTGATGGTTTGCGCCGACGCCACGGCCGTGGCACCTGTACTCACGGAACTCCTACCGCCCGTCACCTGTAAGGTACGGGTAAAACCGCTCAGGCTGCTGTGGTAACGTACCGTTTTTACACGCATCGCATCCTGGAATGATCCATCTACTGAACCCGCACAATTTCGAATAATTCCTGACGGGAGAGTAAAGGTTGAGCTTTTGTTGGTAAAGGTTGATGCAGGAACCGGCACATCAACTTTTCGGGTTGAACAGGAAAAACTCCATGCGGACCGGGGGAACAGAAGAGTGCACCAGGCAATCGCCAGCAGAAAGCCGATTATATTCCTTTTTCTCATTGACCATCCCTTCCATGAATATTGACGGAAACTTCATAAAGGGAGAATAGGGACGCGGATGTATCAAGAATATAAATTAATTACGGCAAAAAAAACAAATCGGCCATATTTTTTATAAAAAAACCTCAATCAATAAACCTTTGCACCATAAATAAAACTGAATAATACAAAACCCACTATTTTGTAAGTACTTTATAATGAACTTCACTAACCACAACAGCAATGCTATTGATAATGCTGGATATATTCTGGAGGCCTCTGAATAATTTATTACCGTAATGTTACTTTAGCCTTCCCCCTCAGACAGTCTGCGCCTCACCGTCAGCCATGCCGCATGAAGTTGGTGTGTGTTGGCCCGGAAGAGAAGATCGTCGGCATTCACGGTATTGGCTTCGGGATGGATGAAATCCTGCAAGGCTTTGCGGTCGCACTGAAAATGGGTGCCACCAAAAAAGACTTTGATAATACCGTGGCGATTCACTCCACAGCGGCAGAAGAGTTTGTGACGATGCGCTGATCGCCCCCGAGTGACGACTGACGCCTTTCCGGGTGACAACGATGTCGCCCGGAAAGATCTGCCGCCCCGCCTGTAGGTTGCTTTCACTACGCATATATTGCCTGTCGCAAATGCCCCGCTCTGATATTAATGGGCCACGAAAACGTGCGCTTCTGCGCCGGATCTCCCCAGAGTTCGCGCATATCGTCATAAAATCGGACCAGAAGAGCGTCCTGCCCTGCATCAAATGCCCGCTTCACCGCAGACCAGGTGGAAACATAACCCATCAATGCCGCAAGGTCCCACTGCAGGCGAATCTCCATATCCGGCGCGGACATTTCCGTAAACGGGAAGAGAATGCCAGCATAACCGTTATCGACCAGCTGTCTTTCCGCAGGCCAATAGAGGCCTATCTCGTCGTAGTAGAACCGACGAAAGCGCGCCCGTAGCGTCTCATCAGGGTTGAGCACGCCATAACTGATCAGGGCAATCACGGCATTGGGGGCCGCCACCCGCTGCGCTTCACGGTAAAAGACGGGTAGATCGAACCAGTGTGCAGCCTGAGCGACGGTGATCAGGTTGATGTCGTGCAACGCATGGGGAAGTTGTTCCGCCGGCCCCACGCAATAGTCAACCCGGGGGTGGGGTTCAGCGTTGTCAATTTGCGTCTGGCTGGGATCAATCCCCGTCACTTTGTCGAAGGCGCAGGCCAGTAACGTGGTCAGTTGACCCGTACCGCAACCAACATCCAGCGCGTGGTGGTGCACAGGTGTTATCGAAAGCAGGTAGTCCAGTAAAACCGCGGGGTATTCCGGGCGATAACGGGCGTAATCGGCGCCGCCGCTTGCAAACCAGTTCAGCATGGGGATTCCTCTGTTTAATAAAAATACAGTAGTGCTAACGGATTTTTACGACAAGGGAAATGCGAAATGAGCATTAACGGGAAGGGTTAGCGGCAGACGCCGGACATAAGAATGCCGGCTCCGCAGAGTCGGCATGTTTGCGTATCAGAGCTTGAAGCTGCCGACGACGTTTTCGAGCTGAACGGTTTGTTCTTCCATGGACTGCGCAGCCGCCGCCACCTGTTCGACCAGCGCCGCATTCTGCTGCGTAGCGCTATCAAGCTGGTTGATGGCGATATTAATCTGGGCAATCCCGCGACTTTGTTCATCACTGGAAGAGCTGATTTCTGAGATCAGCACACCCACGCTTTCCACTTTCTCCATCAGGCCGTCCATCGTGGTCCCCGCCTGACGAACCAGCCCGCTACCCTGCTCAATGCTGCTCACGGACTCTTCAATCAATTTCTTGATCTCCTGCGCTGAACGGGCGCTGCGTTGTGCCAGGGAACGCACTTCACCGGCCACGACGGCAAAACCGCGCCCGTGCTCACCCGCCCTTGCCGCTTCCACCGCCGCGTTAAGCGCCAGGATGTTGGTCTGGAAGGCAATGCCATCAATAACACTGATGATTTCCACCACTTTGGAGGAAGAGGCATTGATGTTATTCATCGTGGAGACCACTTTATTAACGACATTCGCCCCTTCTTTCGCTGCCGTTGACGCTTCTCCCGCCAGCTTGTTGGCCTGCAGTGCGTTTTCTGCGTTCAGACGTACGGTGCTGGTCAGCTCTTCCATCGATGCAGCCGTTTCAACAATCGAGGATGACTGCTCTTCGGTGCGCGAAGAAAGATTCAGGTTGCCGCTGGCAATCTGACGCGAGGCCGAAGAAATGGCCATCGAACTGCTCCCCACCTGCTGCATCAGCTCATTAAGGAACGAAATAAACTTATTGAAGTTATTGATGATGGCGTTGAATTCCGGGCTCTTACTTTGTGCAAGGCGCTGAGTAAGATCCGCACCGCCGCTGGAAAGGGCTTCAATATTACGGTTGAGCAACGTCACATTGTGGAAAATGTTACGCACGATGATCATCATGATGAACACGATCAGAATACCAATGATCGCCTGTACAATGGTCAACTTGGTCATAATGGCATCGGACATGCTGACCAGTTGGCTGCTCGGAATATCCACCGCCATGAACCACGGGCTACCGCTGATGGGGAGAACAAACAGAGAATGCGCCCCGTCTTCGCCGTCGTAGCTACCGCGTACTTCCGTTTTCTTGCCCTGACCGAGCAGGCTGATTAACGGCGCCGCAGCCGGAATACCCAAATCGCGCACATTTGACAGCGCGGGTTTGTCCTTTACGGAAGAGCCATTACCAACGATTTTGCCGTCGGCTTCCACAATCAGTACGCTGCCGTTTACCGCCTTGCCCATATCGACAGCCAGCTGATTAAAAAAGCCCAGCGTCACGTCAATGGTCGCCACGCCCCAGGCTTTGCCATCTTTCCAGATCGCCATCGCACAGTTGGTACGCGGCTGCGCGCTGGCGGCATCCTGATAGGCTTTCGCCCAGGCACATTCGCCTTTCGGTGCATTCATGCCGTCTTTATACCAGGGCTGTTCCCAGTATTTTGCCGATTCCGGTTGGTTCCATACGGTGTTGACCTGCAGGTTACCCCCGGCATCGCGAGCGTAAAAGGTACTGAATTTGTCACGCGCCGGATCGCGCTGGCCCGGTAATGGCCAAATCCCGCCACCAAATACGTTTACATCGCCATATTGGTTAACGAGTTGCGGTAATAACGCGTCGATTTGCTCACTTTGTAGTCCAACAACCAGTTCGGTAATCGAGCGTTGCTGAGCCTTAACACGGTTCATCTGCTCTTTTATCGCATTACTTTGTAATTCGACCGTCGCCTGGATATTTTTGGTTTCGGTTTCAATAATCTGCGGAGAAACAAATTGCTTGATAACAATATAGGTTACTATCAATAAGATAACGAAAAAACTTATAAGCAACAGGCCAATCCGGCCTTGGGTATTTTTCCATGTCATAATGGCAGCACTCGATCTGGTTGAATTAGATGTAATAACGACATTTATTTGAAATTCTTTAATCTAAATCGTGCTACGGTTTCATATAAAAGCGCATTCCATAGGGCAAAATGACGTTTTAGAAAAAAACGGCCTGCCGTTTACTTTTTTTAGTGCCATGCCTTGTTTCTATAAAAGATAATACCGCCGTAATGAATTATTTCCCGTCGATGAAGATACTTTGATGATAACAATATCATTTTCACTAATATGCGAACATTCTCATGAAACAGAGCAGTATGGGCAGCAATATGCGCGTTCGCACACTTTTTAACCAGCCAGGGTGTAAAGGCTCCACAACGGCAACACCATGCTTCTGTGCGGTTCTGGCAAGAAGAAAGGCAGCCACATGTTGCTCATATCGCATGTTTTTACACACCTCTTGTGCACGTTTTTTCACGGCCTGACGATCACTGAATCCGGTGCCACTCTTGATACCGGAGCATTGTTATCATCACATCAGGGCAGATATAAAAACATTTTAATCCCGGCAAGTACCCTTATTTTTCGTCAGGCAATATCCTTAAATGAAATAAACGCCGCCCTGGCCGAAACGAATACCATTCCCATTTAAATATTCTCCCTCTGAAAAAACACCCGCACTGGGATAATATTTTCAGGTAATCAGATGAATTATTCCCGGCGATACGTTCCGGACAGCAATTCGTAAAACGGCCGCCAGGTTGAAAACGTGTATGTAATAAATATCTGCGTATCGGGAGAGGCAATTCAGCAATCACTCTCTATTAACGCTATGTGAATCTCAGATGCGTTGGCGCGCAAACTGCTGTTCCTGCATCTTGCTACCCCACTGTTCCCCCTGCCACTCTTTTGTCAGCCGGAAACCAAAGGATTCGTAGAGTCGCCGCGCCGCATCAAGCCCGCTAAACGTCCACAGTTGCACAGCCGCGAATCCCTGGCTGTCGCAGAAACGCATCGCCTCAGTCAGCAACCGACGGCCCACGCCGCCGCCACGGCAATCATCATCAAGAATGAACCAGCGAAGATGGGCCTCGTTATTACCGAGGTCCTGCCCATCAATCGCGACCGACCCCACAATTCGTCCATGATGAATGGCAAGCCAGATACGATTGCATGCAGCATCCAGACGCCCGGCGAAGTCAGCCAGCCCTGCCGCCACTTTGCTTTCAAAAAAGTAGCCGAAGTTATAATGGCGGGAGTAGTAGCTGGCGTGCATTTCGCTGATTCGGCCAATCATGCCGGGACGATAGCCAGAAACAATCTCAATCTCGTTTTGTGGCATCGGCGCTTCGCCGTTCCGGCAAGCCGCCAGCGCATGCGCATACGCTGAAAGGCCCTCGGCAATAACGTGCTGCCGGGATAATGCGAGATGCGCCAGCGCCTCGACAACCCGCATGCTGCCGTACTGATTAATGCGCGCGACTCTCTCTTTTCCCTGCGCGGTCAGTTGCAACTTTTTAAAACGCGCATCTTCTTTGGACGGAACTTCCTGAATTTCCCCCGCACGGACGAGCTTACCGAGCATACGGCTGACGCTGGATTTCTCCAGCCCCAGCATCTGTACCAGTTGCGCGGCGGTCATGGCTCCCTGGTTTTCAATTTCTAAAAGGGTATGTACCGCCGAGGGGGAATAGTCTGTGGCGGCGAGGGTGGCATTCATAAACCCCAGCTCACGGACCATAAGACGGGAGGCAACACGGATCTCGTTAACCAGACTGGCGTTCGGCATGCTCATGGCCTTTAAAACAATAGTTGCACAATACAACCATCATAAGGGCATGTCTGTCAATATTGACGGTGGTACGCCCCTCCGCGAGCCGAAAAAAGCTAAAAATAGCCAAAAAAAGCATAAGCCAGACTGTGTTTATTTTTTCGCCACTAAAACAAACAAATAGCCACGATACAGGCCTGTAAAGGGCCCCATTCGCCGTTTCGCCTTTACAATCCTCTTCTCGCTAAGCCCTTCACAGGCCGAATTTTTCGGCGCATAGTTGAACAAATGTTCAGCAGAGGAAGAGAGTAGTTGTAATGACAGACCGTCCGTTAATTATCCTGCAAGTAGGTTTTCCCTCAGAGTCTATTCGCGAAGTCCACGGCGATATTCCTTCCTGGTTCTGTCGTGCTATCCAGCACCCTCTTGAACAAACGGAAATTGTCAGAGTATTTGAAGGTGAAGCGCTTCCCCCACCGGATGCTAACCGGGTTGCGGTGATTACTGGTTCCTGGGCGATGGTGACAGACAAGCTTCCCTGGAGCGAAGCGGCCGCCGAATGGATCCGCGACGCCATGGCAATCGGCATGTCTTTGTTCGGCGTGTGTTACGGCCACCAGTTGATGGCCCATGCGTTGGGTGGCGAGGTGATATGGCATCCGGACGGACGCGAAGTGGGCAGTCAGGCGATTTCGCTGCATCCGCATGCCAGCAACGACATGCTGCTCAGCACCCTGCCACGTGAGTTCCCCGCGCACCTGACCCATATGCAGACCGTTTCTCGTCTGCCGGAAGGGGCGCTGGCGCTGGCGTCGTCTTCACACGATCAGCATCAGATTGTCCGCTACGGACCGAACGCCATGTCGACCCAGTTCCACCCGGAATTTACCCCGGAAATTGCCTCTGCCATGATTAATCAGCGTGAAGAAGCGCTGACTGAAGAGGGGTTCGACCCGCAAGCCCTGCTTTCTGGAGTTTTGCCGTCACCGGAAGCGACAGAATTGCTGCGCCGTTTTGTGCATCAGGCGTTTAACCGTGCAGTGCCCGAACAGGATGGTCTGGCGCAGAGTGCGTGATAATCTAAAAGGCCACTGTTTTCTCGCAGTAGCCTTTTTAATAGCCTGCCAGGTTTATTGATACGTAAAAAGAAATTCCGCATTTGATTTCACCAGACCGCCACTGACGACTGAGCCACCACCTTTGTAGTAGTAATAGGAATTAAAGTTAAGCGTTTCATTAGTCGTGGCACTCTGTAACACCTGAAATACAGTACCGTTTTTCACGGTCGTTCTGGTCGAGCTGTAATTATCGACATATTCCAGTTGTATGCCGACATTGGGATTACCAGACTCCTGATTAAGCAAAACCTCATTATTAGTCCCCATGATTGCACCAGTGAAGGTAACATTAACCTTGGGGTTATCTTTGCATTCAAGATTGATGCTAAACGGCTGTTTGACCTTGGTATAACGCCCGGTACCGTTGCTGAGTAAATCGGCGGCTTTTACGGTAGGAAGCAGTACTTTCTTATCGAAATTTGTTACATCGCAGGTAGGAACAACGGATTTAAGTTCACCGCTTGATGTAATTGTATACGTCATAGGTGCATATCCCCAATTTCCACTCGAACGTTGTGTAATTTTAATAGTGGCAATAGTTGTATTAGAAGCGATTTCAGTAAACGCATTAATTGCAGTACGCGTCACTCGTACCTGCAAGCTTCGCATATTATGCGCACTACCATTTCCCGTCGTCGGATTACAATTGTAATTAGTATTCACTGCAGGCCACAAGCATGCCCAAATGACAGCAGTTCGCGCTTGCCAGGTACCATTGTTTATCGACACTTCAATATCAAAACCGGCGCTTGAAAATTCTGGCCCCAGGGTGATGCTCTCGATACGTAATGCATCATACGGCCAACCCGGAGACACGCCGTTGCAATTCGATGTCCAGGTACCACTTGAAGATGATGTTCCCGTGGTAGTGAGAGGAATAGATGAGGCTGCAATTGTGTTACTGCCGGAGGTAGAATTACAACTAAACGCCCAGGTTATTCGTGGTACCAACAAAGCAACTAAACACAGCAGTCCGACAGAGAACCAAATCCATTTTTTCATCTTTCAGCATCCTTTTCTTTCCTGCAACGGCATGAGACGCCATCAAATCCATGCGGATCGCTTTCTTTAAAAAACCAGAGCGATCATCACGACCGGGAATATGAAACAGGATTAATAATATAAAGCAGGAATGTTGACTCGATAAAATATTAGATGCGGTAAAATACAGGCTCCGCGGTAACGCCTGCAATCAAAAAATAACGTTAATCTGACTTTCAGAAAAAGCTAAAAGAATTATTTTAAAAAATAAAAGAATCTAATATCGCGCATCATATGCATAATGAATCTATCCTCACCGTCTTCAATTCATTAATCAGCCACTGCAGCGCCGACTGATAATCAAATAACCGATGGGTTAACAGAATTAAATCATACGATGGCGAACCCTCGGGCAAATCCATAATACGTAGCGGCATCATTGCAGCGAGCTCTTTCGCAATGCGATACGGCACGCACATCAAATACCCCGACGCCACGGCCACGCGACCACCGACAGCATAGCTCTGTACCACGGTGGTTAGCGGGCGGTAGAGATGCAGGTCCAGCAGCCAGCTATCAATATGATCAGCTCCCGAACTCACCGCCGGAAGGTGGATTTGCGCTTCCGTAACCAGATGTTTGAGCGTCAATTGCTCGGGCAAGTCGGTGCGCTCTACCGACGCAATCGCCACATAATGGTCTGAGATAAGCGGATGTTTATTAAAGTACTGCGGAATATATTGCAGGTTATCGACGCCAATAAAGGCATCCAGTTGCCCACGCTCGACCCGCTCGAACTTGATGGTTTCCGAAAGAATATCCACCGATAACCGCACGTTCGGGGCCGAGGTTTTAAACGCCGCCGTCAATGCCGGCATATACATAAATTCGAAGTAATCCACGGCACCAATATAAAAGGTGTGTGGGTCACGACTGGGGTCGAAATTGCCCTTTCCCCGCGTGGCCGCCTCCAGTTTGCTCAGGGCATTTTCAATCACCGGGATCATCGACGCCGCATAAGGGGTCGGCTCCATGCCATTGCGGGTGCGGACAAACATCTCATCATTGAGTTGTTCACGCAGGCGATTGAGCGCGTGGCTGAACGCCGACTGGGTAATGTTGGCTTTGCGCGCCGCCCGGGTGACGTTTTTTTCTTTCGCCAG
The DNA here is from genome assembly GCA_901456055.1 of Phytobacter ursingii. Classification (GTDB taxonomy): domain Bacteria; phylum Pseudomonadota; class Gammaproteobacteria; order Enterobacterales; family Enterobacteriaceae; genus Phytobacter; species Phytobacter ursingii. The sequence goes on along the minus strand of CABDWT010000004.1, from coordinate 254,625 downwards.
GATGGGAACCAGGCGCAACAAATTCAGATCCATCATTACTATGCATCCTGTTCATTGTTTCATGCAAACAATACATTTTATGCATAACGCCAGACATTGCTATAGTCATCGCAACGTAAAATAAACGCGTCATTGTGTTTATTCACTGCCCCCTTCAACCTCTGTTTTTGGAGACGCTCATGAGAAATGTAACGGTTGCCGCGACCCAAATGGCCTGCACCTGGGAACTTGAAAAAAACGTTGCCAATGCTGAACGCCTGGTACGCGAAGCGCATAGTAAAGGCGCACAAGTTATCCTGATTCAGGAGCTGTTCGCTGCGCCGTATTTCTGTATCGATCAGAGCCCGGAACACTATGCGCTGGCGCAGGAAGTGGCCACCAGCCCGCTGATCAAACATTTCTCCGCGCTGGCGAAAGAGCTGGAAGTGGTCCTGCCGCTGAGCCTGTTCGAAAAACACAATAACGCGTACTACAACTCGCTGGTGATGATCGATGCCGATGGCACCGTCATGGAAACCTACCGTAAAACGCATATCCCGAACGGCCCGGCTTATCAGGAAAAACAGTTCTTCATTCCAGGCGACACCGGCTTCAAAGTGTGGAACACCCGCTACGCCAAAATCGGCGTAGGCATCTGCTGGGATCAGTGGTTCCCGGAAACGGCACGTTGCCTGGCGCTGGATGGTGCGGAAATCATCTTCTACCCGACGGCAATTGGTTCTGAACCGGCTTACCCGGACATCGACAGCCAGCCGCACTGGACGCGTGTTCAGCAGGGCCACGCTGCGGCAAACCTGGTGCCGGTTATCGCCTCTAACCGTATCGGTACCGAAGCGAGCAAATATATCGAAGGGCTGGAAATGACCTTCTACGGCTCGTCGTTTATCGCAGATCAGACCGGTGAGCTGGTCGCGCAAGCCAACAAAACCGACGAAGCGGTGCTGGTACACACGTTCGATCTGGATGCGATCGCCGCACAGCGCGCATCGTGGGGCCTGTTCCGCGACCGTCGCCCGAACATGTACGGCACCCTCGCGACCTCTGACGGCAGCGTAAGGAGCAAATGATGTCTACGCTGACAACGCCGCATCAGGACGGTTTCGCCATGCCGGCAGAATGGGCGCCGCATCAGGCTGTCTGGATGTGCTGGCCATATCGTACTGACAACTGGCGCGCCAACGGCGCGCCCGCCCAACGGGCGTTCGCCGACGTGGCTGAGGCCATTTCTCGCAAGACGCCAGTCATCATGGCGGTACCGCGTGCTGAAATGGAAAAGGCACGTAAAACCATGCCTGCCAGCGTCACCCTGGTGGAGATGGAAAGTGACGATGCCTGGATGCGCGATACCGGCCCAACCGTGGTACGTAACCCGGCGGGAGAAGTTCGCGCCGTGAGCTGGACGTTTAACGCCTGGGGTGGGTTGCTGGGCGGTCTGTATGAGAGCTGGGATAAAGACCAGCTCGTGGCAGGCCAGGTGGCACAGTATCACCGGATGCCGTGCTACCACACCGACCTGATTCTGGAAGGCGGCTCCATTCACGTGGATGGCGAAGGCACGCTGATGACCACCGCGGAGTGTCTGCTTAACCCGAACCGCAACCCACACCTTTCACAGGCGGAAATTGAGCAGCAGCTGCGTGAGTATCTGGGCGTTGAGACCTTTATCTGGTTGCCGGAAGGGGTGTTTAACGACGAAACCGATGGTCACATCGATAATATGTGTTGTTTTGTCCGCCCGGGCGAAGTGGCGTTGCACTGGACTGACGACGAGAACGATCCACAGTACGCCCGTTCCGTTGCCGCCCTCAACATCCTGGAAAACACCACGGATGCGCGTGGCCGTAAGCTGAAAATCTGGAAAGTGCCGTCACCGCAGCCGCTGTATGCCAGCGCGGAAGAGACCTGTGACGTCGAGAAAGGGACAGCGATTGCGCGTACCGAAGGCAATCGTCTGGCGGGCTCATACGTGAATTATCTGGTCAGCAATGACCATATTATTTACCCGCTGCTGGACCCGGCCACCGATGCGCAGGCTGAAGTGCTGTTTCGCCAGATGTACCCGGACTTTCTGATTACCGGTGTCCCGGCGCGTGAGATCCTGCTCGGCGGCGGCAATATTCACTGTATTACGCAGCAGATTCCGCGTTAATTCCGCAAACCCTCACCCCTGCCCTCTCCCTAAAAGGGAGAGGGTGAAAAGCCAGTCCGCAGCCCGCGCGATCGACTCCCTCGCCCCGTTGGGAGAGGGTGAAAAGCCAGTCCGCAGCCCGCGCGATCGGTTCCCTCGCCCCGTTGGGGAGAGAGTTAGGGTGAGGGGAAAACACCGCACACCGCCAGGAAATTTACCGCCGCGCCATTCGCACGTACTCCACCCCTTTTTTGAAGAAGTGCTCTCCTTCGGGACGGAATCCAAATTTCGTGTAGAAATTGACGGCGCCGATACGCGCATCCAGGCACACTTCATGTACCCCGGCCTCCGCCATCTTTTCCAGCACCGACTGAAACAAAAAGCGCCCGAAACCTTGCCCCTGATACGTTTTCAGGGTCGCGAACTTGCGAATCTGACACACCGACGCATCCAGCATGAACACCGACAGGCAGCTCACCAGCTTGCCGTTATGCAGCACGCCAAAATGTTGTGCATCATCGTCGCCCTCTACCCTTGACGCCTCACGGGGAAGTTGCGGCCATAATACCGGGTGGCGAATATCAAGGCAGTCGTCGAGAGTCACCGTCGTGAATTTCATTGTCATCTCACGCAAAAATCGGGAAAACGCTGACAATAACACGCGAAGGCGTCGACAGATCATTCGATAACCTGATGCACCGTTAACGCAGGGTTTCCCATAACAGTTTTGTCAGCAGCGTTGCGGCCAGAATCAGGAACAGACGGCGGATCCACACATTTCCGCCCTGCAGGGCAACACGCACCCCCACCAGCGAACCACAAATAGCGGAAATGCCTAACGGTATCGCCATATCGTAATGAATCAGGCCATGAGGAATTAAAAAGAATAAGGTGGAGAAATTGGTGCCGAAATTTACTACTTTCGCACAGGCCGTTGCGCGTAAAAAATCAAAATGGAAAAAACGAATAAATAAAAAAAGCAGAAAACTGCCGGTCCCCGGGCCGATAAACCCGTCATAAAAGCCAATCGCAAAACCTAACAGTATCCCCTTCGCCAAATCACCGCGGGTAGGTTCCCGGCTGGTATCGCTATGACCGAATTGCGGTTTAAACCACGTGTACGCCAGCATGATCGCCAGCACCACAATCACTATCGGGCGCATCCAGTCCGATGGCATAAAATCAAGCAACCTTATACCCGTGTATGCGCCGATAACCGCACTTATGGCGGTCGGCAAAATCAATGTCCATGGCAATCGCAGGCGCGCGGTAAACTGTTTAATAGACATCAGGTGCCCCATCACCGAGGAGCACTTATCGATTCCCATTATTTCGGCAGGCGTGAAGTGCGGCAGCGTAGAATAAAACGTCGGCATCGTAATCAGCCCACCCCCGCCTACCGCCGCATTAATGATTCCGGCAATAAACGCCACGGGTAGTAATACCAATAACTCACTGCTCATTTGGTTTTCCTGGTTTCAGCGTACAGGAGTGCCCCCGCATGCGCGGGACCGCCTGAAAAAGAGGGGAAGTGCGTTTTATTTATAATCCGGCGGCTATAGTAAATTTGCGATTTATACCTGTCCAATATATAAATCTCTATGTATTTATATAGCTGGAAATATAAATGGAATTCCGTCACCTTCGCTATTTCCTGGCCGTGGCCGAGGAACTACACTTCACCCGCGCGGCAGAAAAGCTCAACATCGGCCAGCCGCCACTATCACAACAGATTCAGGCACTTGAACAAGAGCTTGGCGTTCTGTTGTTCAATCGCACCCGCCGCAAAGTCGCTTTGACAGAAGCGGGCGAGCATTTCGTGATTAAAGCCAGGGAGATGTTACGACTCAGTAGCGACCTGCCCGCAGAACTACAGGCTATCGCGCAGGGAAAAAGCGGCGAGTTACGCATTGGGTTTACCACCACCGGGCTGCTGGTTGATGAACTTAGCGAACCGCTCAAAGCTTTCCGCCGTCAGTTCCCTGCGGTTCGGGTCACGCTCAGCGAGATGTACTCACAGCAACAATTCACCGCTCTGCTGAATGAGGATATCGATGTGGGATACATTCGCGTCACGCCGGGCACCACCCGCGATGGCCTGAATATCCGTGTACTCAGGCGCGACCAGCTCTGCGTCGTGCTGCCGGACGATCATCCCAAAGCCGCCTGTAAAACCCTGACCATTAGCGATGTGAAAGAGGAGCCTTTTATCTTTTATCCCGACACTGCCGGTGCGTCGGTGCCGGATAAAGTCAGGCGTATGTGCCAAAAATCGGGCTTCACCCCCTATGTCGTACAGGAAGCGGCGGAAGTGTTGACGCATATCGGGCTTGTCGGCGCAGGCGTGGGGGTTTCCGTCTTACCCAGGCCTATCGATCAGCTCAAGCCAAAGGGGGTGAAGTTTATCCCTCTTGCCGAAGATGACGCAGAGTTATGCATGGCGATCGTCACCCGCAAGGGTGAGAATAACCCACGAACGCTGAATTTTTTGCGGTTATTGACTGGCGTGAATGCAGGAAAGTCACCAGGCTAAAGAGATTACCCTGAACATTCATAACCTGTTGCATTTTGAATGTTCTGAATTCTGTCGTTGCGCTTGCTGACACATAGTAATTAAGCGATTGAAAAAATAAAAATTAATAGATTTCGCTCTTTTTTCACCAATATCTAAATGTGATCTAGCGCACGCTTTGCACCCCAAAGATCGAGGCGAATGTCTAAGCTTAATAGATATGCCGGGAAACACCCGTAATCTCTTACGACGACCTCCGGAGGCCATTATTATTATGTTCAACCAGAAACTTCACAGCGCTGAATCCGTAGAGTTTGGGATCGCAGAAGAACCCCGCTACGAAATCGATCCCTGCGAGTTAAAACTGGCTGAAATGATCGACGCGGAGCCGGAACCGGAAATGATCGAGGGGCTGCCAGCTTCGGATGCCCTGACCCCTGCCGATCGTTATCTTGAACTGTTTGAACACGTTCAGTCATCACGTATTTTTGCCGACAGCAAAACATTCCCGGACTGTGCGCCGAAAATGGATCCGCTCGATATTTTAATTCGCTATCGCAAAATTAAGCGCAAGCCCGATTTTGACCTGCGACTGTTTGTTCAGGCGCACTTCTGGATGCCGGAAACCTATGGCAGTGAATACGTTTCCGACCCGGAAAACTCCCTCAAAGAGCACATCGACCAGCTCTGGCCGGTGCTGACGCGTGAACCGCAGGATCATATACCATGGTCATCGCTGCTTGCCCTGCCGCAAGCCTATATCGTCCCCGGTGGGCGGTTTAGCGAAACCTACTATTGGGACTCCTATTTCACCATGCTGGGGCTGGCGGAGAGCGGTCGCCACGACATGCTGAAATGTATGGCGGATAATTTCGCCTGGATGATCGAACGCTACGGCCATATCCCGAACGGCAACCGCACCTACTATCTCAGCCGTTCGCAGCCACCGGTCTTTGCCCTGATGGTAGAACTGTTCGAAGAGGATGGCGTGCGCGGCGCGCGACGCTATCTGGATCATCTGCTCATGGAGTATGACTTCTGGATGGATGGGGCGGAATCGCTGCTGCCGAACCAGGCCTATCGCCACGCGGTACGTATGCCTGACGGCTCTCTGCTCAACCGTTACTGGGACGACAGGGACACGCCGCGTGACGAATCCTGGCTGGAGGATGTGGAAACAGCGAAGCACTCTTCTCGCCCGGCTAATGAAGTCTATCGGGATCTCCGTGCGGGCGCGGCGTCCGGCTGGGACTACTCATCGCGCTGGCTGCGAGATGCCAATCGCCTGGCAAGTATTCGCACCACCCAGTTCATCCCAATCGACCTGAACGCCTTTCTGTTCAAACTGGAAAGCGCCATCGCCAATATTGCCGGTTTAAAAGGCGAACGTGAGCGTGAGGCACAATTCCGTCTGAAAGCCAGCGACAGACGCGCGGCGGTCAATCGCTACTTGTGGGATGAGGAAAAGGGCTGCTATCGCGATTACGACTGGCGCCGTGGCGAAATGGCGCTCTTTTCCGCAGCCAGCCTGGTACCGTTGTATGTCGGCATGGCCACCCATGAGCAGGCAGACAAGCTGGCAGAGGCCACACGCACGCGTCTGATGACGCCTGGCGGGATTCTGGCGACAGAGTATGAAACCGGCGAGCAGTGGGATAAGCCCAACGGCTGGGCGCCTTTACAGTGGATGGCGATTCAGGGCTTTAAATTGTATGGCAACGACGCGCTGGGTGATGAAATCGCCCATAACTGGCTGCGCACCGTTAACCATTTCTACCAGCGCCACCACAAACTTATTGAGAAATACCATATCGCCAGCAGCACGCCGCGCGAAGGGGGCGGGGGTGAATATCCGCTCCAGGATGGCTTTGGCTGGACAAACGGTGTGGTTCGCCGCCTGATTGGATTATACGGGGAGCCGTAGCTCCCCCTGCTGACTCAGTCGATAGCATCATAAATGGCCGACTGGATATCCGCCCATTTTTTACTGTTATCGTCAGGCGCAGCCTCATAACGCAACTGCGCCTGTTCCATTTCATAACGCTGACGTCTCACTACGGGTTCCGACGTACAGAATGCCTGTAAGTAGTTCTTCCGCAACGATGTCAGCTTCGTGCCGGAAGACATCTCATGCGCCATGTTCTCGATAAACCGACGACAAGGTCGGTTTTCGTCCATCTGTAACCGATAGCGCAGCAACATCTCCAGCACGTCCGTGTAATCATTCGCCATGGCCTGCTCTGTCCACGACAATTTCCAGCTCATGCCCGTACGCAGAAACAGCGAAACGACGCGAGTATCGTTGCGGTCGATAGCAGAACGGAAGTTGCCCTCATCCCGGCTGATTCCCATTTTGGTCAGCTCTTCTTTTGGCGTCACTTTCTCTTTGTCCTGAGAGATAGGAACCGTAATGCGCCCTTGATCCGCGAGCGGCACCGATACTGATGACGCGTCGCTGAACAACCAGAATGCCCCCGCCACGATAACCAGCACCGCAACGCCGACTGCGCCCCACAGCGCTTTGGTAAGTATCTGTTCACGCTCCTCGCGGCTACGCGCGGCGCGTTTGTCCGGCCTTTCAATTCCATCGCGAATTTGCATAGCATCACCTCCCGCCGCACGATCTTTTTTGCGCGCCTGTTCCCAGAATGTATCTAAATCATCCTCAGCCTCTTCCAGCAAGCTTGCTGGATTAATCTGTATGCGCCCGTCATCCCATGCTCGCTGCACGGGTCCGGCAATCTGCGGAAAATAGTTCTCCAGCAGCATTAACTGGTTCGAGGTTAGCGGTTGTCCCGCGACAACGGTGCTGCGGATTTGCCGAATATCGTCCAGAAAAGTTTGCAGCGTTTTGCGCGGCTCAAGAAACAGACTCAATACCGGTGAATCATTAAAAAGCCGGGCATAATGCTGACTAAATTCTTTCTTATCGATTAATAACAGCGCCAGCTCGCTAAATAACATGCCACTGAGTACATCGTTGCGATCGCCGATTTTCAACCAGCGACGAACGCAATCGGCGCCAAATCGCGTTTTCAGGTGGTTGCTAAGCCGCAACGCATCCGGCCAGGCATTTGTCACCAGCGATTTGAGCATCAACTCCAGCGCGCGTAACTGTTTTAACCCCTGCAACTGCCCTTCTTTGTCCGCATTCAGGGTGGTCGCATAGGTCAGCAATGGTTGCTTCGCCCGCAGATGTTCCAGCATGCGCACGAAACGCAGCGCGACAATGAGCTGGTTCTCTGTAACGTTCTGCCCCTTTTCATAATACGGCACCAGTTGTTGCAAATGGCGTAGCTGTAGGGTGAATTGGGTTAGTTCAGAATCATTAAGCCTTAACCGTTTCGCAACAGCGCCCCATCCGCCAAGGCTCAGACGCGCGATATCGAGTTGTTCAAGAAACCAGCGAGGATCCTTCCCTTCGTCAAAATGCACATTTAGCAGCATTAATATTTCTATCGATGCCTGACGAATAATTCCTGTGCATTGCTCGAATTGTTCCTCCAGGCTCTGCGAGGATATATGGGTCATTCTTTTCCTTTAAGTACAACCGGTGAAATAATTAACTGGTAAAAAGAAACGTTAATTTTTCTTTATTTATGGATAGTTAAAACATAGACCAGTTAATGATTATTATCAGTGATAGCGGTTTTAACACGAAAAAAACAATGGGGCTATTTTTATGCCGACGCTGCTTACTCCCCGGCTCATTTGTACTCCGATAACACCACAAGACTGGCCTTTTTTCCTCGCCTTACAGCAGGACAGGCAGGTCATGCGGTATGTTGCCGAAGACCGCCCGCCAGAAGCCATCCGCGAAGCGTTTGACACCCGCCTGCCCGCCTGGTCTCCCGGCAGTGAACACTGGCTCTGTCTGGTCGTTCGTGATATCGCCACGCAGACCCCGCTTGGGGTTACGGGCTATCGTCATCATGAAGCGGACTGCGCCGAAGTCGGGTTTCTGTTTGCCGCCCAGGCTCAGGGTAAAGGTTACGGACTGGAGTCGCTACAGGCGGTCTGCCGCTATGCCTTTGCTGAGGGTGGCATCCGCCGCCTTGTGGCGACCGTGACGGCAGGAAATGACGCTTCAAAGCGTTTGCTGGAAAAGGTCGGTTTTGTGCAGGAAGGCGAGCTGCGCGAGGCTTTCTGGCTGGCGGGTCACTGGCATAACGACTGGCTGTTTGGGCTGCTGCGCCATGAATACCGCGAAAACAGATAATTCACCTGTCATCTTCCTCTCTCTGTGCCAGGCTTAGGCAGTGTTTTGGCAATAAAGAGGAGTGCATATGAAGAAGATTCTGCTGATAACAAGTTTGACAGCATTATTCTCCATGGCGGCATTCGCGCAGGATGCGACGGGCTTAAAGACGGATAAAGCGCCGCCACCGCCGCATAAAATGGAAGAGGGTTATCGTGGAATGGAGGATGCCCGTAGCATGACCATTCAACAGGCGAAAACCATGCATGACGGAGCTTCCGTTTCGCTCAAAGGGTACCTTGTGAAGAAAACAGGGGAAGATCTCTATCAGTTCCGCGACAAAACCGGGCAAATTGACGTCTATATCCCCATGGCCATTTTCGATGGCAAAAATGTCTCCCCGGACGAACTGGTAGGCATTAGCGGGTCGTTAGATGCCAAGCAAAAACCGGTGCGTATTAAAGTCAGCCACTTTCAGAAGCAATAATCGTCTCACCGCCCGGGGCATAACGCCGCCGGGCAAAGGATAACGCATACGTCTGATACCGAGAGATAATCCACACTACACTATCGGCCTTTTACAGGAACATCCCGCCGGAGACTTCCACGCGCTGAGCATTCATCCATGCCAGGTCATCACTCAGCAGTGCCGCCATCGCGCCGCCAATATCATCCGGCTTACCGACGCGTCCCAGCGCCGTTTGTCCGGCAATATGTTTATTAATTTGCGGGTTATCGCGGACTTCGCCACCGCGGAAATCGGTCTCAATCGCCCCGGGGGCAATGATATTGACGGAAATCCCGCGAGCGCCCAACTCTTTGGCCTGATAGCGGGTCAGCACTTCCATCGCCCCTTTCATTGCGCCATAAGTCGCGTATCCTGGCAGCGCAAAACGCGCCAGCCCGCTGGAAACGTTGAGGATGCGACCACCATCCGCCAGCAGCGGCAACAGGCGCTGCGTCAGGAAGAAAGGCCCTTTAAAATGAATGTTCATTAATTCATCAAATTGCGCTTCGCTGGCCTCAGCAAAGGGAACCGCGATGCCGACACCGGCATTGTTTAATAAATAATCAAACGTATCCCGGTTCCAGACGTCTTTTAGCTGATGTTGTACGTTCAGCGCGAAAGCCTCAAAACTCGCCACATCGCCGACGTTTAACTGCAAAGCCACCGCTTTCACGCCTTTTGCCGCAATTTCCGCCACAACTTCATCAGCCGCTTGCTGGTTGTTGTTGTAGGTCAGGATAACGGCGGTTCCGCGTTCTGCCAGCTTCAGCGCTGCGTTTTTTCCCAGTCCACGGCTGCCGCCGGTCACTAATGCGATACGTTGTGTCATAAGAAACCTCATTTTGTCTGCTGTTCACTGTGGAAAAAGCTTATTAGCTGGTGGTAAAACAATAAAGGCACTGAATTACGCTTCACTGTTTCATTTACAACAACAATGGAAGCATTCAATGGATAAAATTTATGCAATGCAATTGTTCATCCGTGTGGCAGAACTGGAGAGTTTTTCCCGCGCGGCAGACTCCTTAGGTCTACCCAAAGGCAGTGTTTCGCGGCAGATTCAGACGCTGGAAAATCATCTTGGTACACAGCTGTTACATCGCACAACGCGACGGGTGCAGCTCACCCAGGACGGCATGGTTTATTACGAGCGGGCCAAAGATTTGCTCGCCAATATGGATGAGCTCGACGGGCTTTTTCTGCACGATCCGTCAAGCATCAGCGGGCGGTTGCGCGTTGATATGCCCGTGGCCGTGGCGAAAAACCTGGTGATTCCTCGGCTACCGGCCTTTTTGCAGCAATATCCGGGGATTGAGCTGGAGCTGAGCAGCAGCGATCGGCTGGTGGATATTATTCGCGAAGGATTTGACTGCGTGGTGCGCGTCGGCACGCTGAAAGACTCCGGCCTGATTGCCCGCCCGCTGGGTAAGCTTTCCATTATCAACTGTGCCAGCCCCGACTACCTGGCGCGTTTCGGCTACCCGGAGAGTCTGGACGATCTCTCTTCGCATGCGGTCGTGCATTACGCCCTCAACCTCGGCGCGCGTCCGCAAGGCTTTGAAGTTTGCCTTGATAAACAGACAACATGGGTGAAAACCGGCGGCATTTTGACGGTAAACAGTACCGAGACCTATCACGCCGCCTGCCTCGCAGGGCTGGGGATTATCCAGGTGCCGCGCATCGGCGTGCGGGAAGCTCTGCGCGCTGGCAAGCTGGTGGAAATCCTGCCGCAATATCGCGCAGACCCCATGCCGGTATCCCTGATTTATCCCCATCGCCGTAATCTGTCGCGCCGCGTGCACCTGTTTATGGAATGGCTGGCCGGGGTGATGAAAGATTACGTCGATTAGACGCAGTCTATAATTTTATTCACTGCGAGCTATAAAGAAGGAAAATTGCCCTGATGACGCCGGAAAACAGCGAAAAACGTCCGACCCAGGATTTGGAGTACGAGCCAGTCAGAAAAATGGACACCTCGGGAACATCAACGAAAGATACCACGCCCAACGCTGAGGATAACGCAGCGCGATCAACGCTGGAAACCGTCACTCACGTGGCGAAAAAAGTGCAGCGCCGTCCAATGATTGCGCATCTGATTCGCGCCACTGAGCGCTTCAATGACCGTATGGGAAACCAGTTTGGTGCCGCCATCACCTATTTCTCATTTTTGTCGATGATACCCATCATGATGGTCTCTTTTGCCGCGGCCGGGTTTGTGCTGGCCTCACACCCCACGCTACTGCAGGACATTTTCAATAAGATCCTGACCAACGTCAGCGACCCGACGCTGGCGACGACCCTGAAAAACACCATCAATACCGCCGTGCAACAGCGTACGACGGTAGGTATTGTCGGGCTGGCGATTGCGCTCTATTCCGGCATTAACTGGATGGGAAACCTGCGCGAAGCGATACGCGCGCAGTCCCGGGATGTCTGGGAGCGTACCCCGCAAGACCAGGAAAAGATCTGGCTGAAATATTTCCGTGATTTTATTTCGCTGATTGGCCTGCTGGTGGCGCTGATCGTCACCCTTTCCATCACCTCCGTTGCCGGCTCAGCGCAGGAGATGATTATCTCCGCACTCTATCTTGATAATATTGAGTGGCTGAAACCTGCATGGCGACTGATTGGTCTGGCGATCTCTGTGTTTGCCAACTATCTGTTATTCTTCTGGATTTTCTGGCGTCTGCCACGCCACCGTCCACGCAGAAAGGCATTGATTCGCGGTACGCTTATCGCGGCGATTGGCTTTGAGGTGATCAAAATCGTGATGACCTATACGCTGCCATCGCTGGTGAAATCACCTTCTGGTGCCGCCTTCGGTTCTGTACTGGGCCTGATGGCGTTCTTCTACTTCTTTGCCCGATTGACGTTGTTTTGCGCCGCATGGATTGCGACTGCGCACTACAAAGACGACCCACGGATGCCGGGCAAATCACACCGCTAAAACCTTAATTGGGCTGAATATTTCAGCCCAATTCATCATTTCAGCATTAATATCCAGGTTGTAACTTTTATTTAACCTAAAACCAGTTTTAAATTCTATTATTGAAAATATGTGAAGCATTTCATGGAAGAGAAATCCCAAGTCTGAAAATTATCCGCTTTTTGCCTGGTTTTTGTACGTTTCCGTACTTTGTTACAGATTGAAATGTCGCTTTTGCTGTGGCTAATATGGTCGTTCGTTCGCCCAAAAATAAGAAAATTATATGCAAGCCACAGCCACAACCTTAGACAACGAGCAGGAAATCACTCCGGTAAACTCACGCAGTAAAGTCGTTATCGCTTCACTGATTGGCACCGCTATCGAATTCTTTGATTTCTATATCTATGCCACTGCCGCAGTTATCGTTTTCCCGCATATCTTCTTCCCGCAGGGTGACCCGACTGCCGCAACGCTGCAGTCGCTCGCCACCTTTGCGATTGCCTTCGTCGCACGTCCTATCGGCTCCGCCGTGTTTGGTCATTTCGGCGATCGCGTAGGACGCAAAGTCACTCTGGTGGCGTCATTGCTGACGATGGGGATCTCCACGGTATTAATTGGCCTGCTGCCGGGCTATAACAGCATTGGCGTGATGGCGCCGCTGCTGCTGGCGCTGGCACGTTTTGGTCAGGGTCTGGGACTGGGCGGTGAATGGGGCGGCGCGGCATTGCTGGCGACAGAGAACGCGCCGGCGAAAAAACGCGCCCTGTACGGCTCCTTCCCGCAATTAGGCGCGCCGATTGGCTTCTTCTTCGCGAACGGCACCTTCCTGCTGCTCTCGTGGTTACTGACTGACGAGCAGTTTATGAGCTGGGGCTGGCGCGTACCGTTTATCTTCTCCGCCGTGCTGGTATTGATTGGCCTGTATGTTCGCGTGTCACTGCACGAAACCCCGGTATTTGCCAAAATCGCCGCCGCGAAAAAACAGGTAAAAATCCCGCTGGGCACCCTGCTGACCAAACATGTGCGCGTCACCGTACTGGGGACGTTCATCATGCTGGCCACTTACACGCTGTTTTACATCATGACCGTCTATTCCATGACGTTCAGCACCTCGCCGACCGGGCTGGGTATGCCGCGTAACGAAGTGCTGTGGATGCTGATGATGGCAGTCATTGGTTTTGGCGTGATGGTACCGGTTGCCGGGCTGCTGGCAGATAAATACGGTCGTCGTAACAGCATGATTGTGATTACGAGCCTGATTATCCTCTTCGCCCTGTTCGTCTTCCCGCCGCTGCTGGGTTCCGGTAATCCCGCGCTGGTGATGGCTTATCTGCTGATCGGCCTGAGCCTGATGGGGCTGACGTTTGGCCCAATGGGCGCGCTGCTGCCAGAACTGTTCCCGACGGAAGTGCGTTATACCGGTGCATCATTCTCATATAACGTCTCGTCGATTCTGGGCGCGTCCGTTGCGCCGTATATCGCCACCTGGCTGCAGGCGAATTACGGTCTGATGTATGTGGGGATCTATCTGGCGGCGATGGCAGCCCTGACGCTGACCGCGCTGTTGCTGACTCACGAGACCAAACACCAGTCGTTGTAATGGTCAGTACTTGATGGCCTTACCCTGACCTCTCTCCCGGATGCGGCGTGACCGCCTTATCCGGGCTACCACCCCGACATCTGATGCCCGCACCGTACCTTGTAGCCCGGCAAGCTTTGCGTCGCCGGGAGTTGTCCCGGATGCGGCGTAAGCGCCTTATCCGCTCTGTGATTTTGCGACGGCATGGTAATGGAGGGAGCAAACCTGACACTCCCTCGATCGGTTCCCTCTCCCTGTGGGAGAGGGCCAGGGTGAGGGGAGACCACCGCACCGACCTTACTTTTTCATCTGCGCCAGAATCGCCCGGCACTGGTTGGCTTCGCCTTCCGATGGAGAAATCAAAGCCAGTAGCGCAGCCGCTGGCGTCACCAGCGTTGCCAGCGCCGCGGCCACCGCACCACGGGCAATCAGCGGTCCGGGTTTTACCCCCGCCTGCGGGTTTTTGAATGTCCCGCGCACATACAATGGCGAACGCAGCGTAACGATACGAACGCCCTTACTTTCCGGGTTGATGGTCAGGTCCAGTTGCTCCGAGGCGAAACTCGCCGTCCCCGTCACATTCACCAGCGCGTTTTCGGTATCAAAAGCAAAGATTTGCGGACGCGCGACGCCATTAACCAGATCGAGATTCGCCGCCGCGCAGTTCACCCGCACCTCATCATCGCCAAAGATCTTACCGATAACGTAGTTACCCACGTTCAGCCCGGCAATCTCCATAAGGTTACGGCTAATAAGCCCGTCATTCATCAAGAGCTTAAGGTTACCGTCGCTGGTGCCCAGCAACGCCGCCACGGAGTTTCCTGTCCCCCGGATGTCCGCATCGCCATTCAGTTCACCCAGGGTTTTCTGCATCAGCTCGACATTGGGCATCAGTTGTTTCAGTTTTAACCGCCGCGCCTGAATTTCCGCCCGCCCCTGCATTGGCTTTTTATCCCCTTCGAGGCGAATATTGGATGAAATCGTCCCGCCCGCTAAGCCGAATTTCAAAGGCTGCAGTTTCAGATCCGCATTCTGTAAAATGATGTGGGTTGTGAGGTCGCTGATCGGCAACGTGCTGCCATGCTCAATACGCTTCCCTTTAAAGCGCACGTCGGCATCCATCGTGTTCCATTTATCGGTTTCAAAGCGATCATAGGGCAATACCTTGCCGGCAGGCTGGATACTTTTCTCGCCCTTCTTCTGCTCTGCCTGCTTCGCTTTTTCTCCCCCTTTACCGGAATCCACGCCGATCAAAGGCCCAAGGTCGGCCAGGCGAAGCTGACGGGATTCCAGAGAGCCTTCCAGCTTCGGACGCGGTTTGCCCGTGGTGTAGGTTAACGAACCATGAATATCGCTATCGCCGATACGCCCGTTAAAATCGCGATAGTCATAGACACTGCTCTTTTCGCTATCAATCTTCGCCACCAGATGTCCATCCGTTTCAAACGGCGGGGTATCCGGCAGCAGCACGCCTGTCAGTTCGTAGAGATCGCCCAGGGTATCGCCAGCGAATTTCAGTTGCAGGTCGACGCCGCCCATTTTCATCGGGTCGTTAATTTTCCCGACAAACGCGACACGTGTGTTGCCGGAACGGAAATCAGCCTGCACCGGGAAAGGCGTGTTCTCGCTTCGTAGCGCCAGCATGCCACCGATTTTCCCCGACCCGGTCAGCGGCTGACCGTTGTAACGTCCCTGCGCTTTCAGCCCGAAAACATAATCTGCCACGCGGGTTTTGTCTTTACTGTCGCCCGTGACTTCATTGAAGGGGAGCGGTTTACCTAACGGATCGACAAGGATCTCGATATCCGCTTTACTCACCTTGTCGTCGATAGCGATACGCCCCTGATCGAAGAGAATATTATCCAGGCGGAATGACCAGCCAGAGGGCTGCGCATTAGGATCGTTATTTTCTGCACTGGCGAGGTTAAAGGTCCAGTTGTTGTTCTTTTCAGACAGGCGGATCAGGCGCGCATCCGGTTTTTGCAGTTTGATCCACGGCAGGTAAACGGTTTTGGTTAACAGCGCCAGCGGTGCGAGAGTGGCTTCAACGCGCGGCAGGTGCACCATGGTAACTTCCGGGATCTCTGGCGGGTTACCGAGGAGAATATCGTCGGCATGAATGTGCGGCCAGGGTATCCAGCTACGCCAGCCCGTTTCCTCTTTTTGTCGCTCCCACACCACGCCCAAATCACCACGAATAGCAAAGGGACGATTAAGTTCGGTAGAGACTTTCTGATTAATGGTAGGTTTGAGGCGGTTCCAGTCGAAGGTGGCGATGATAATGATGGCCACCACAATCAATAAAACCAGTGTTCCAGTGACAGCAATAATCGCTTTGCTTGTTTTTGTCATGCGGGCGCCCTTTCTTTATTGCCTTGCCTGTCATAAAGATAGCCGAGGCTGGCAGAAAGGGGTTGCCTGCGATCAGAGCTCCAGCAATACGTTTTCCAGCGTATCCAGCGGAACCGGGCGCGAAAGGAAATAGCCTTGTGCGGCAAAAGCAGGAGAATTCTGAACGTCGCGCCACTCGTCGAGGGTTTCAACACCTTCAACAATCACGCCCTGACAATAACGATTCATCAGTTGAATGAGCAGCGTGAACAGGTTGCGTCCTTCCGCCGTCTTGCGCAGCATAATAAACAGATCGCGCGATACTTTGATGTAGTCATAATGCACTTCGCTAAGTGCCGAGAAGTTGGCCATGCCGGTCCCAAAATCATCCAGCCACAGCGGCCCCATTTCGCTGATCGTGGCGAATGTGGAGTCTTGCGGCAGACGGATATGCTCTACCAGTTCAAAACGGAGCCACGGTACGGTTTCGATGAGGGCTCTTAATGTTTTATTCGAGCGCATTGCGATTAGCGTAGGGCCGTCCACATTGACGGATGCCAGCACGCCGTGCTGCTCGAAAAAGTCTTTCTGTTTGGCCAGCAGGGCGATCTGTTCGTGTACTACATCCACACGCTGACGCACCGCGACCTCAGAAAAATAACGGTCCGGCGGGATGCGCTGATCGGGCTGGCTCGGATGCGTCACAATTGTCAGCACCTCCACCGCCATCAGGCGACCGTCGGTTTTGTAAATAGGCTGGTAAGTATAAGCACGCTCACACTGCAGCCAAAAACGACGTTCCTGTAGGCTTTCTATGCTCGCCTCGGAGTAGTTCAGCCGCTGGATTACCTGCTTTAACTTCATTTCTTCTTCCTGTTGAAAATGAGTAGCCCCGGAGCTCTCGTCATTGGGTTATCGGCCCATAAGAGGAGAACTTTACCTCCATGACCCACGCAAAATGAAAAAGCACTTTGCGGAATCAGCAGAGAATACGTTCTGTGTCAAAAAAATAATGGAACGTCGTTTTAATATGGTTGACCACGAAACGCGCACAACGCACACTACCGTTAACTTATCTGATTCAGGTTCCGGACTATGTCAAAGAAAATTGCCGTAATCGGCGAATGCATGATTGAACTGTCACAAAAAGGCGCGGAAGTGAATCGCGGTTTTGGTGGCGATACACTCAATACTTCGGTTTATATCGCCCGTCAGGTAGACGCCCCGGCGTTATCCGTGCACTACGTCACTGCGCTGGGTACCGACAGCTTCAGCCAACAAATGCTGGAATCCTGGCAGGCAGAAAACGTCGATACCAGCCTGACGCAGCGCATGGAAAATCGACTGCCGGGCCTGTATTACATCGAGACCGATGATACCGGCGAGCGCACCTTTTACTACTGGCGTAACGAAGCCGCGGCAAAATTCTGGCTGGAAAGCGAGCAGTCTGCCGCTATTTGTGAAGAGCTGGCAACCTTTGATTATTTGTATCTCAGCGGTATCAGCCTGGCGATTTTAAGTCCGGCCAGTCGTCTCAAGCTGCTGTCGCTGTTACAGGAATGCCGCGCAAACGGCGGTCAGGTGATTTTCGACAATAACTACCGTCCGCGTTTGTGGGCCAGCAAAGAAGAGACCCGTCAGGTCTATCAACAGATGCTCGCCTGTACCGATATCGCATTCCTGACGCTGGATGATGAAGACCTGCTGTGGGGCGCACAGCCAGTGGAAGAAGTTATCGCGCGCACTCAACAGGCTGGCGTAAAAGAGGTCGTGATTAAGCGTGGCGCGGATTCGTGTCTGGTCGCAATCCAGGGAGAAGCCCTGAAAGAAGTGCCGGCGGTGAAATTGCCAAAAGAGAAAGTGGTGGATACAACCGCAGCGGGTGATTCATTCAGCGCCGGGTATCTGGCGGTACGCCTGACCGGTGGCGATGCCGAAGCCGCCGCCAGACGCGGTCACTTAACCGCCAGCACGGTAATTCAATACCGTGGCGCGATCATTCCTCGCGACGCCATGCCGAACTAAGGATTTTCCCTGCCTCCTGTCCGGGGCAGGTCTTTTTCCCCTCACCCTAACACTCTCCCACAGGGCTGAGGAATTCCCAGTAATTTTACGACTTACAGCGATAACACCGCTTAATAAGAATAAAACCGTGACAGCGATGACAGGGTCCGGCTGAAAATCGGTGAGGCGTTGGCGGCTGACCGGGGCCGCCCGCAGGGATGCGGGCGGAGGGGATAGCCTGCAAGGACGCAGGCTGGTCCCCGACCCGACAGTCAGACGACATAAGCCTCATGGACCGCGCCAGCGGCGATTTTCCTGGCCGGGAGCCCGGGTCGCCAGGGTGGTGGCGGTGAGCCACCCTGGCACGTTCACGGGTTCAGTCGCGACAGAAAAGCAAGGAACATAAGGTGAACGGAATGACCATCAGAGCCGCATTTTCCCCCTCACCCTGGCCCTCTCCCTCAAGGGAGAGGGGACTGTCCGTGCTCGCATTTTTGTGGGGATTCCTCGCCCCACAGGGCGAGGGGACTATTTCGTGCGGCCTGAACGTTTGGTAGCCCGGATAAGGCGCTTGCGCCGCCATCCGGGAACACCCACAACCTTTACTGCTGCGGCGGAATATCCGACACATCCTGATGGGCATCATCTACGTTTGCTGGCGCGGCATTCTGCTCACCAGAAGACATCAACTCTTCCCAGCTCGCCTGCAGGTCCTTCATGTTGTACTCCGGCTCGCCTTTCGGCTGCAGCAATACCAACGCCATATCCTGCGAAAGCTGCTGACGTAGATCCTGATTCAGCATTTCTTTCGTCAGGCTGCTCAGGAAGTTCTGACGCACTTTTTGATACTGCTCGGGAGCGATATCCACCACCTGGTTTTGCAGCGAGCGCATACGCTGGCTAATCAGGATGTCAGTATCGGTTCGGGCATAAGTGGCAAACAGCTTCTGGAGCTCAAGATTCTTTTGCGCTACCAGCGCATCAAACTCTTCTTCCGGCAGGCCGCGATCGCGCACTTTCGCCAGCTCGCGAGCTACAATATCGAGGTTGCTGTTCAGCTTATCGTTTGGCGAATCAAGATTGATTGCGCATTGCGCGCGCTGGAACAACACCCGGCAGTCGAAACTCAGGCCAATGTCTTTGACGTTGGTTTTTGCCAGATACTGCTGAACGTGCCAGAACAGCGCCTCACGGGCTAAATCCGCGCGCCAGTAGCGTTGCAACGCCGCAGATTCACGAATCGGCTGCCAGGCGGTATCCCACATGATGGAGAGGCGATCCTGACGCACAGAATCCGTCATGATACTCACTGGTTGACGCGGTAGCGGCGATAAGGTTGGCATCGGCGCCGGTGTTTCGCGCTTGCCTTTCAGATCGCCAAACGCCTTGTTAATCTGTTCCGCAACCGCCCGGCTATCTACATTACCCACCACAATCAGCGTCATCGCGTCCGGGGTGTACCATTTCTGATGGAACGCCTGGAGCTGTTTCGCATCCAGCGGCTGCTTAAGAGGTTCGGCCGGATCATGGCCCAGCAAGGACGAACCTTTCAGGCGATAGCGCCACCAGTTATCTTTGGTGTTGCCAGGCCAGGTCGCCACCATATCTTCGCTGGCCAGCGCATGATTAATCGTTTCCGGCGTAATCGTGAGTCGCCCGGTGCTGTCAGACAGCCAGACCAGCGCTTCTTTGAGCAAATCGTTACGGTTATTCGGCAGGCTCAGGTTGAACATCGTGTATTCATACGAGACCAGCGCGGGGGGTAAGGGACGCTTCGGGTCTATACCCTGCTGCCACAGTGAACGTACCTGCGCGGGTTGCAGGCTGCCGCTTTGGGTCAGCGCAATACGGGGGAGAAAATGGCTAAAACCGCTCTGTTGCGTACTCTCGGTGAGCGAACCGGTATTAATAGACAGACGTACTTCGATGCGATCGCTGGGGCGTTGCGGTGTGGCCAGGACTTGCCATTGCAAACCATTTGCCAGTGTCCCCTGTTGCCAGGCCGGGTCGGGCTGGAGCGCGTCTGCCTGCACATAACCGACAGCTGCCATCATGAGCAAACCGCCTGTTAACAATCGAATTTTTGTGCCCTGCATGAGAACCCCTGATCAACGTTCCTGGTTAAAAAGTCAGCCCCGACATGTCTGGAGGCTAAAAGTTACTTTAACACTTCGCTGTTAGACCTCGCGAATCGCAAAATGTCACACAGCGAAGTGAAATATCCCGGGCAATTCGTTCTGAATTGTGACGGGCCAGGGGTTAATTATGCGCAGGCACCCGCAGCCCGACAAGGACTACGGGTCTAAGTAGCGAAATTAAGAGGAAATTTCGCCGGTTTTACCACTCGATACACGATTATTCAGCGTATCTGATAGCTTTTTCTGATCGAGTTCTTTTACCCATTTCGCCACAACCACGGTTGCCACGCCATTACCGACAAGATTGGTGAGCGCACGCGCTTCTGACATAAAGCGGTCGATCCCCAGGATCAGCGCCAGGCCAGCCACCGGTAAATGCCCGACCGCAGAAATGGTCGCCGCCAGGACGATAAAGCCGCTCCCGGTCACCCCCGCTGCGCCTTTTGATGAGAGCAACAGGACCACCAGCAGGGTGATCTGATGGAAAATATCCATGTGGCTGTTGGTGGCCTGGGCGATAAAGACGGCCGCCATCGTCAGGTAAATAGAGGTTCCGTCGAGGTTAAACGAGTAGCCGGTCGGGATAACCAGCCCCACAACGGATTTACGGCAGCCGAGGCGTTCCATTTTCTCGAGCATACGCGGCAGCGCAGACTCCGAAGAGGACGTCCCCAGCACGATCAGCAGTTCTTCGCGGATATAACGAATAAATTTGAAAATATTGAAACCCGTGGCGCGGGCAATCGACCCCAGCACCACCACCACGAACAGAATACAGGTGATATAGAAGCAGATGATGAGCTGCCCCAACTGTATAAGGCTACCCACACCGTATTTACCGATGGTAAAGGCCATTGCGCCAAACGCGCCAATCGGGGCAAGACGCATAATGAAGTTGATGATGCCGAAGATGACCTGCGAGAAACTTTCAATCACGTTGAAAATCAACTGGCCTTTGTTGCCCAGACGGTGCAGCGCGAAACCAAACAGCACGGCAAACAGCAGCACCTGCAAAATGTTGCCGCTGGCAAACGCGCCAATAACGCTACCGGGGATTACGTCCATGAGGAAGGCGACGATACCCTGCTCTTTGGCCTGTTCCGCATATACCGCAACCGCTTTGGCATCCAGCGTTGACGGATCAACGTTCATCCCCGCGCCGGGCTGCACAACGTTGACGATAATCAGGCCGATAATCAGCGCCAGGGTACTGACCACTTCAAAGTAGAGCAACGCCACCGCACCGGTGCGACCGACCGCCTTCATGCTTTCCATACCGGCGATACCTGTCACCACCGTACAGAAGATAACAGGGGCGATGATCATTTTAATCAGCTTAACGAAGGCATCACCAAGCGGTTTCATCTGCGCGCCCAGTTCAGGGTAGAAATGGCCGAGCAAAATACCGATAGCAATTGCCGTCAGTACCTGGAAATACAGACTTTTAAACAGAGAGGTTTTCATTAGGGTGTCCTTGAGGTATAAACCACAGGCTTTTTAGGGGTTTCTCGCGCCTGCGGTTTAAAAATAACACCCGGAAAACATGACAGAAATATACTCACATCAAATTTGAAACAATGATGTTAAAAAATTAGAGCTGACTCGTACAAGCCAGCAACATTTCAATCATTTTCAGCATTGTCTGAGATCGAAAAATAACGCGCTTCAAACGTTTCCGGCGTCATGGCGCGATCGAATAAAAAGCCCTGTACGATTTCCACACCCGCTTTTTGCAGCCATTCGCGCTGCGCTTCGGTTTCGACCCCTTCTGCAATAATGCTTAAATCCAGGCTTCGCGCCATGTGGATAATCGACGCCACCATACTGCTGTCTTCGGGCAGCCCTTCAACGAAAATTTTGTCGATTTTAAGCACATCAACCGGCAGCGACTTCATATGGTGCAACTGACGTAACCCGGCATACCCCATGCCGAAATCGTCCAGCGCGATGCGTACGCCCGCATTACGCAACGGGCGCAGAATGGTCACCGCCGCCTGCGGATCATCAATGCGACGACTCTCTGTCACTTCCAGAATCAAGGTATTGGGTTTAATGCGATAGCGATTGAGCAGCTCCAGCATGTCCGACACCATATTGTGGTGCATCAGTTGCATCGCCGAGAGATTCACCGACAGCGGCATCATTAGCCCGCGCTCTTGCCAGGCAGACAACAGACGGCATGACTCTTCCAGAACCCAATAACCCACCGTGACCATTAGCCCGCAAGACTCAATACGTTCGATTAACCCTTTCGGCAGATCCCAACTGCCATCCGGTTGCTCCATACGCAGTAATGTTTCGGCGCTCACCACCTCATTCGTGGCGAGGTCCACCTGCGGCTGAAGCCAGATAGCGAACTTGTGGTTATCAAGCGCATTCAGGATATTGCTCTCTTCCGTCAGCCGCTTTTGCGCCTCTTCCATCTCCTGTGGATCGAAGAACTGAATCTGATTTTTTCCTTTGCGTCGCGATGTGAACGCCGCTGAAACCGCACGTCGGTAAAGCTGTTCCGCCGTCTGGTCGCCATGGAACATGGCCACACCGATACTGGCGCTCGGGCGCAACTGAATACCATGAATGGGTATGCGCTCATTGATAACAGTGAGTACTTGCTGACCTAATGTAATAGCGTGCCACGGCTCTTTCACCCCATGCGCGATAATGGCGAAGTCATACGCACTGACCTGGGCGAGTACCATCCGCGGTGAAATGACAGATTTTAGCTTCTCCACCAGCGTGAGCAGCAGCATCTCGCGCTGTGACTCTTTCAACACACCAGCCGTATCCTGCAATGTTTCACATGCGATAAACATCAGCGCGGTGGTCTTCTGCCGTGCCACTACCTGCTCCAGCAGCGCCATCAGGAAGGCTTTGTTTGGCAGCTCCGATACCGGGAAGAGAGTCGACTGGGTGTTCAGCTCATCATGCTGTCGCAACAAGTTTTGTTGATTACGGTTATAGCTACGTACCAGGTTGCCGATTTCATCATCCTGATGGTGGCGGGGCAACGCCAGCTGGTGCCCGCTCAGGTCCTGTTGCGGTACATCGCTCAACTCGCGGGCAATTTTCCGCAACGGATGGACGATCAGGCGATTAATACACCAGGTGATTGCCACCGTAATGATCAGCGTTAGAAGTAAGTAAGCAGTCACTAATGTCGAAAGCGTACTCATCACGAATTTATAGACCCGATAGGAATCCGCTTCGAGTACCAGATAGGCAATCGGCTGTGGATTGGCCGGGCGCTGCTGGGAATAAATGGGCAATGAAATCTGGATCGGCAGTTCAAAGACCCGCGCAATCATCATCGGCACCGGGCGCTCGGGAATAAAACGCAGGCGCAATGCCTGAAACTGGTTTGGCAGCACCACATCCGCCCGAATAACTACCCCGGCAGGTTTGATTTGTTTAAGTACGGATTCTGCCTCAGGAAAATCAGCCTTTAGTATCGCTTCGGACAGCGGTTCACGTACCGAGCGGGCAATACTTTCCAGTTGCGTAGCCGTGTTGTAGCGATTCTGCTGAACAAAATGAAACAGCAAAATGACGCAAAAAATGAAAATAAACACCATCGCCACGGCAAAAACCGCAGTCATCTGTTTAATCGTTAAAGAACGGCTGACACGCAAAATCACTCTCCAGAGATACACAAGCGCAGGGCAATAAAATATCACTCCGCCGCCAGAGTATACCCTATCGTGACAGTTTGAGATAAAGGGCAGGCATGATTGACTCAGCGACAACGCTGTAAGGAAAAAGCGTCAGCAATACGAAGAATAATAAGCACATTTTTCATGTGGCGGGCCTCGCTTCCCGCCACGCTTCCCCCAGGAATTATCCTTATTTACTACCAGTCAGCGTAAGGTGTCAGCATTTGCGGCGGCATATCCATATCGCCCTGCCATCCAGCGGCAGAATAACGGACAAAGAGCATGCCCTGGCTTGGCGTGTAATCTTTCGCCTGCTGAATATTCACCCCCAGGCCAACGGACCAGTTCTGGTTAATCCGCCGTTCAATCAATGCCTGTGCTGTATAACCCACGCCGCTGGATGAACTTCCCTCCTCCAGTGCGGTGCTGGCGTCGGTACGATAACCCGCCGGGATCAAATTCAGTAACGGATAGCTTCGCTCCGTTTTCTTACGTGAATGTGACCACGAGGCAGATCCACCCAGCTCCCAGGACCAGTTTTCCGTGCGTTGACGCCAGGTCACGGGCACAGAAAATGACAAATATTCTTGCGGGCTATAATAGCCCCCTTGTCCCAGGGTGTAGTGGCTCAGGTCTTTGTCGTAGTGCCAAATCATATTATTCAGACCAATGGTCACGCGGCGGTTATTATCGTTGATAAG
The DNA here is from genome assembly GCA_901456055.1 of Phytobacter ursingii. Taxonomy (GTDB): domain Bacteria; phylum Pseudomonadota; class Gammaproteobacteria; order Enterobacterales; family Enterobacteriaceae; genus Phytobacter; species Phytobacter ursingii. Next base: position 229,953 of record CABDWT010000004.1, on the reverse strand, counting down.
CTTGTAGTAATACCCCGCCATCCAGCGCACTCGCCAGTTATCAGCCACATTTTTCCCGGTCAACTGATCGGCGCCCAACGAAGCCCAGACGCCATGCGCCTCGCCACGGTCATAGCTCATGCTGGCGGCGGCGCCGTTCGCACGCACGCCGCCCCAGGTGGTGCCGGGATGATCGCCATTGCCGTTATCCTTCTGTCCGCCAAACGCCAGTAATGAACTGGAGATGGGACGACGATGGACATTCAGCGTGTAGCCAATCACACCGATATCATTGCTGTAGCTCAGACCGCCGACAACATCCACCACATTAAAGCCAATTGGCGTAGTGCCAATATCCATATCCCAGGTCTTGTTACGCCAGCCGACCGCAACGCTTACGCCATTAGCCGTCTGGCTGCGATCCCCTCCCTCACAGGCCACCTCATTACAGGTTCCCCAGTGCGGCGAATAGGTTCCGTCATCTTTAAGCGAGAATTTTCCGGCATCCATATTCACCATATCGGTACGAAAGAACATCCTGCCGTCAGCCAGTGGCGCATCGGCCTCAAGCATTGTGGTGTGGGCTTTCAAATCAGAGTAGCCGCCCGTACCGCTCGAACCCCAGTAGTTATGCTCCAGCGTGACATTCACATCCTGCTGGCGATACAGATCGGCGGCATCACTGCGCACGCCGCGTTTCAGCCAGTCATCGTTCTCATTGTTCCGGGTTTTATAAGTGAATTCGTCATTACTGGCAGGACGGGTTGCCGCTACCCCCGATGCCACCATCGCGTCTTTATAGGTTTCCAGCGCGGCCTGCGGTTGCCCTTGCTGCGCCTGGAAACGCGCCGCATCACGCAGCACCAGCGCGCTTTCCATGGAAGGCGGCAGCCCCTTCGCCTGCGGCACAATTTCGCTGAATGTCTCGCGGGCGGCGTCATTATCGCCCACCGCCGCCTGCACCATCGCCATCCGGCGTTGGGTATTGAGCGTCCGTGGCGCTGTCGGGGTGGCAGCCGGTAATTTCGCCAGCAGTTCGCGGGAGGCCATGCGGTTGCCTTCGGCGGCGTAAATTTCTGCCAGACCCAGTACCGCCTCTTCATTGTTCGGCTCACGATTTAACACGCGCTGATAAGTCGATATCGCCGCAGGATTATCGCCCCGCTGTTGCGCCCAGTCGGCAAGCGTCAAATCAATACGCGTCGAAGCAGGCTGCTGTTGAAGAAAAGCCATCGCCTCTGGTTCATGGCCCGTATCGCGCAATTGGTTAGCCCGTGCCAGCACTTGATTGGCTTCCAGCCTGTCGGCGAGTTCCTGAATATTGCTGTTCCACTTTTCACGCGCCAGCGTGTTGAGGTGCGCCAGCGCCGCGCTCTCCTGATTATTGCCGGAAAGATAGAGCGCGTAAGCGTACACCTGTTCCGGGTCTGCGGGCTTACTGCGCGCCAGTTCGCGCATCTGCGCGTCGGCCTCAATTTGTTGGCCGGCAGAGCGCAAATCGCTGGCCAGACGGTAAGTCACCCACACACTACCCGGGTCCAGCGCCAGACGGCGTTTTTGCAATACGGCGGCCTGTGCCCAGTTGCCCTGGTTCTCCAGCCGTTCTGCCTCTTGCGCGAGTCGGTCGTTGGTCAGGCTGCGTTCAATATCGTTAATGCTGCGACGCTGGCTGGCGCTAAGCGACTGAATGAAGGCATCGGCTTTTTCCGGCGACTGCGCACGGTAAATATTCGCCAGGCCACGCACCGCGTTACTGTTGCCGCTGTCCATACGCAGCGCCTGCGTATAGTAACGCTCGGCAGCGGCGGTATCCTTGCGGGCCATGGCCGCATCGCCCAGCCCCAGCACCGCGTAGCTGTCGGTATTATCAATCGCACGCGCCTGCTGGTAGAGGCGTTCCGCCTGGGGCGGATTTTTCGCCGCCAGTTGTGCATCGCCTTGTTGGATAAGCAGCCAGTAGCGGTTCACCTTAAGCAGGCTGTCCCATTTGCCACGATTATCGCTGTCAGGATCGAGCGCGATAGCCCGTTCAAACTGCGCCACCGCCCGTGCGCGATCGCCCTTCTGGGAATAAGCCTGTCCCAGCGCCCCGACGGCTTCGCTGTCCTGGTGATTTTTGCTGACCGCATCCTGCAACGCGCCAATCGCCGTGCCGCCTTTTCCGGCTTCTACGGCCGCCAGTCCGCTGGCACGCGCCCGAAATGCCGGATCCGCCAACTGTTTCTGTTGTGCATCAAGCTGCTGGCGCGCCGTTACCACCGTATCGCCTTCACTGAACACGCTCAGGAAACGCTTGAGTGCCGCCACGCTTTTTTCGCTGACGGTCATGTCCTGAATTTGCTGATACCAGAGGGTAGCTGCGGTATCACGCCCGGTGTTGTTCTTCGCCATTTGCTCAAGAACGGCAAAACCTTCTTCGGTACGGCCATCGGCAATCAATAGCCGTGCCAGCGTGCTTTGCAAATCTGCATTTCCCGGATTACTGGCATTAAGGGCTTTCAGTTGCGTGATGGCTTCGTTATGTCGCGCCGGCACTTTTGCGACCTGAATCCAGTATTCCGCCGCCAGATCGCCTTCAGGGACACTGCCGTTAAACATCTTCTCATAGGCGGCAACGGCCTCCTGCGGATGACCCGTGGCAGCCTGCAAGCGCGCTTCCTGTAACGCCTGCCGTCCCTGGGGCGTCGACAGCGCCATTGTGATGCGCGACGCTTTGGTCGCGCTGGCGTTCGGGGCAAGCGCGTTCAGCCGATCCATCTGTTTCTGCGCCCCGGCATTATCGCCCTGGCGCAGCAGATAGCGCAGGCGCGCGGCAATCACGTCCGGATCGTCAGGGGCCATTAATTCAAGGCGATATAACGACTGGCGTACCAAATCTTCACGTTTGGTGGTTTCACCCAGGCGTACCTGTTCAAGCAGTTGTTGTTGCGCGGTCGGCGCCGCCTGCGCGAAAGGCATCACTGAGATGCCGAGCGTGAAAGACAATAAACTTAATGTGAACTTGCGCATGGCTGACCCCAGTCAGGTTGTAACTCACCGCGAGGGGTGAAGCGAAAACGGTGCTCGTCCCAACCTTGTCCGAAAAGGGTCAGAACATAACTGTAATAGGCGTCTTTGCCGGGGAAGTGATCCGCCACCCGCTGACGCTGCGCCGCCTGAGCATCACGATCCTGTAAAAACGGCAGCAATACCGCCGAGAAACCCACAGGGCCATAGCCCTGCGCCTTGCCGGTCGCCACGTTGACTTTTTCTGGTGGTACGCCCTGTTTCGCCGTCATGGTTTCCATTGGCTTGAGACGCGCCAGCAAACGCGCCTTTTGCGGGTCGCCGTCATGCATCATGCCTGCCCATGCATAAACACGAATCGCATCGTAACTGCCAGTCAGCGACTTATCGGATTGGAGCTGCCAGCCCTTATTTTTCTGATAACGCACCCAGTCAGGCGAGAACCCTTTCGGCGCGGTTTCCATAATTAAACGCAGGTTGGTCTCCCGCAGCGTCGTCCAGGGCGCGCCATAACGGGTAAAGTACTGGGCCAGTTGAGGCGGCAGATAACCGGGATTGAAGCGCCAGACATCGTTATCCGCAAAACCTACCTTGCCGGGAAGTAGCATGGCGCCAAGGCCGGGCACGGTGATAACCTCCTCTTTGGCAATGCGTGAGAGCAACGCTTTTCCAAGCCCGGTATAATCAGGCATGTTCCACAGCCGCCCGGCTTCCAGCAGAGACCAGGCGATCCAGACATCCCCATCCGACGCGGAGTTGGTATCCAGTACCGTCCATTCAGTTTCGTTTTTCCGCCCCCACAACCATGCGGGAAGTTGCGCGCCTAAATCCCCTTGCGCGAGGTTATTTTGCGTCCAGTTCAAGAGCGTTTTAAACGCATCGCGATCGTTCGCCGCAAGGGCAAAGAACAGGGCATAACTTTGCCCCTCCGAGGTGGTTATCTGGCGGGCATCACTCGGGTCGATGACCCGCCCGCCATCGCTAATATAGCTCTGTTTAAAGCGCTCCCATGCAGGCCAGCTACAGGCGGCGCTCACCTGCGCCGTCGCCAGCATAAGCGCCGCCATGATCATCCAGCGTAGCGCTTTCATCACCGCTTACTCGTGATCCGGGTCGAGACGACGACGGCTGATAATACGCAGCAGACGCCACAGCACCCACGCCAGCAATACCACGCTCACCGCGGCCAGAATCGCCAGCAGTACAGGGTGATTCGCCAGCGCGTACCAGACCCGTTCAAACCACGGCAAATGCCCTACGTAGTAAATGTCGCCAACACGCAGACCGTTCACGCCCGATTCACGAATCACCGACACGGAGCCGAAAATCGAGGCACGTTTACCGCTGTCATTCATCGCGCCGTTTAACAACTCATAGCCGCGTGGGCTATCCGCCAGCAGCGCAACCACGCTGCGCTGATCGTTATACGGCGACTGGAAGCCGATAATGGCTGCCATCGGGCCGCTGGACGATACCGAGGTCTGCGCATCAGCCTGACGATCGACATCATCTGGCATAACGCCAGGGAACGGTGTCTGGCGCAGCGGCGTTTTCACCCAGCTTTGCGCTGCGTGAACCAGCAGATCGATACGTTTATCATCTTTCAGTTTTTCCGGCAGCGCGCCAATGATCATGATATCGGCGTCTTTACCCTGAATCTGCGTACCGTCATTGGTCAATGTCATGTTGATAGCCGGGAAGCCCGTTTGCGCGCCAACGGTCGCCAGTGAGTCCAGCAGCGTAGTCAGTTGCCCTTCTGTCGGCGTTGGTGGCACCACAACAAGGGTTTCAGACAAGTCAGCCATCCGGGTGAACGGGAAGCCTGCATTCGCAAAGGCGCGCAGGTCCGGCATCGCCAGGAAATGGTAGTACTTCGAGAAGTCGATGGTGGAATCGTCGCCAATCACCACACGGTTCTGCACCGGCTGGAAGGTGACGCAGTTTTCGATAGTGCCACCCGGCATCGGATTCATGTACTGGAAGTCAAAACGCAGTTGGTTCACCGCCCCCAGTTTCAGCGCCGGAATAGAAACATCAGTTTTGCCATCCAGCAGCCCCTGTAATACCGGCAGGCGCAGCAGCAGTCGGTTGGTATCCTGATTGCTGACCAGATTGAAATATTGCAGGAACTGATTGTTCAGGCTGATATCCATGCGCGAACTGTCTTTGGTTGGCGGCGCGGTATAGCGATAGTTCAGGTGCATATCGATACCGTTACTGCGCAACAGATAAAGGTCCGGCGGCAGGTTCAACGCGACATTGATCGACGCCGGTTGCAGCCCCGTGGACTGCAACTGCTCTTCATAGGTTTTCAGTTCACCAAAGGTGACCGCTCGGTCGGTGCGCACCCAGTTCGGCGCATCATAGGGTTTGCGCGCCAACAGTGGTTTCACCTCATCAACGGTGACACTGCTGCCACGGAACAGCACGTTCCCCTGGGCCATACCTTTTGCCGCCTGTAACAGGTCTTTGTCATCGCGCCCGAATACCACCAGCAGTTTTACATAAGGGTTGTTCGGGTGACTCATCATAGTGATGGTCGGGGCGTTCACAGGCGGCGCATCACGCAGGAAATCCGGGCGCTTATCATTGGTCGCGAAAATAATCGCGTTACGATCCGGCAGACCGTTGTACATGACCGGGAAGTTCTGCCCCCGCCAGCCGGTACGTGAACCAAACCAGGAAGCGATAATCGCCGCCGCCTGCTGTTCAATCAGATCCGGCGCACCGGCGAAGACCATCGGCAGCGTTAACGGACGGCTGTCTCGTGGGTCAAAGAACGGGATCGGGAAGTGGGACAGGTCGTTTTGTACGGCCAGCGTCTGGTAAGAAAGATCCAGCGAACTACTGCGACCAATATCCATCCACAGCGTAGTGCTGGCCGGGTTTTCACAGACATCGCGATAGTGGCCGACAAACTCCAGCCGCACGCGGTTGAAGTCGGTAATGTAAAGCGGGTCGATAGGCACCTGAGCAAAGGTCTTTTTACCCAGTTGTTCTTTGGTGACCGGCAGCACGCCCATCAGTTCATCATTCAGATAAACCTTCAGCTGCGACTGTACCGGCAGCAACGACGGTGACGGGGTATATTCGAGATTCAACAACGCTTTCGATACCACTTCATCACTGCGCATGCCGAACTCAATGCCATTGTTCGGGTTGACGCCGCGCAGCACCATACTGCCTGGCGGTGGCGCAATCTCAGCAAACGTCAGTTTAACCTCACGCGACGGCGCACTGGAAAGCGCCACGCCAGGCGTCACCTGTCCCGTGGCCCGGCTTCCGGTCGGCGGTGCCGGCTGGGTTTGCCCCTCTGTTGGGGTGGTGGGTACCAGCGTTTCCGATTGTGTCGGCGCAGGCGTCGCGACCGGCTGAGTCGCAGGCGCGACGGCAGGCACGGTGGGGGCCGCTTGCGTCGCCGGATCACCGGGTGCCGCATACGTCATCAGGGAGGGTATAGCGCTCATCCCCACAGCCACTGCACAAATCCAGGAAAGTTTTCTTTTCATCGCGTTTTCATCATTGTTGAGCCAATCACGTCACGGGGTGCTGTATTACCGCTTCCCGTTCCGGGCGACGCGGTATAAACGACACAATCCAGGCAACCACTACGGTTAGCGACCGGAAAATCATTTTCACAGACGGTGGAGCAAATTCCGCGAGATGGCGATAACCACGGAAGCCCAGTTTTAAAATATCCATTAAGCTTTCCAGTGGCTTATCTTCCGGGAAGCTGTCCTGCCACAACGCCCATGTATCCGCACGGGCAAACGTACACTGCACAAAATCGATATGCTGTTTCGTGGACAACGGCATAAGTTGCAGCCCCACCTCGCGACCGGAAACGCGCACGACCATGGTCGGGAAGACATACTCTTGTTGGCCGCGTTTTAATAACAGGCTGACTTTTTGCCCTTCCAGTACCTGTGACTGGCCGTTGATTTTGATCCCCAGCCCCCCATCAGAGAAATCATGCACGGTACAGGAGAACAGATGACCGTCTTCGCGGGCGATAGCCGCAGGCATGGAGATCTCCACACGGTGCGCGCGACGAACCTGCTTGCTTTCCACCGATACCGCCACCGCGCCGCCGAGGATAATCAGGTTGTAGAACACCCATGCGATACTGACGAACACCGTCAAAATCTCATTTTGCGGGCCATAGAAATAACGCCAGATACCCACCAGCACGCCGATAATGTTCAGCAAAACAAGGAAGATATAGGGCCTTGAGATAACCCAGTCGACATACTCTTCTTCGACCAGTCCCCCTTTTGCCGTGACGTTGAACTTCCCTTTATGCGGGTTAAATAATGCGACCAGGGTCGGCGGTGCGATGTACCACGCCAGCACGGTTTCGTAGATTTCGCTCCAGAACGAATGGCGATATTTGCCCTGAATTTTGGAGTTGGTCAGGCTGGCGTGAATCATGTGCGGCAGAACAAACAGCGCAATCATGATGGCAGGCGCATAGATGATGTAGGCATGCAGCAGCAGAAACGCCAGCGGCGCGGTAAGGAACACCAGACGCGGAATACCCGAGAGAAAGTGCAGCATGGCGTTGACGTAGCACAGGCGCTGCGCCAGTTTCAGCCCTTTGCCGAACAGGGGGTTATCGAGACGGAAAATCTGAATCATCCCACGCGCCCAGCGGATACGCTGACCGATGTGCGCCGACAAACTCTCCGTTGCCAGACCGGCAGCCTGGGGAATACGCATATAGGCCGAGGTATGTCCTCTGCGATGCAGGCGCAGCGAGGTATGGGCGTCCTCGGTGACCGTTTCCACCGCGATACCGCCAATCTCATCCAGCGGGCCACGACGAATGACCGCACATGAACCGCAGAAGAAGGTGGCATCCCACATATCGTTGCCGTCCTGTACCAGCCCGTAGAACAAGGTGCCTTCGTTTGGCGTTTTACGAAAACGGCCCAGGTTGCGCTCGAACGGGTCCGGCGAGAAGAAATGGTGCGGCGTCTGCATCATTGCCAACTCTTTCTCTTTGATAAACCAGCCCATGGTCATTTGCAGGAAAGAGCGCGTCGGCACATGGTCGCAGTCAAAAATCGAGACAAACTCGCCTTTGGCATATTTCAGCGCGTTATTGATGTTCCCGGCTTTCGCGTGCTCATGGGTGGTACGGGCAATGTATTCCACCCCCACGGTCTGGGCAAACTGACGAAACTCTTCTCGCCCGCCGTCATCAAGGATCCAGATGTTGAGTTTGTCTTTCGGCCAGTCGATACCCAACGCCGCATAGATGGTATTTTTCACCACATTCAAATCTTCGTTATACGTGGGCACGAAGATATCGACCGACGGCCACAGGGCCATGTCTTTAGGCAGCGGTACTGGCTGGCGATTAAGCGGCCAGACCACCTGGAAGTAGCCGAGAATCAGCACAATCCACGCATAGGTTTCCGCGAACAGCAACACGATGCCGCACACCAGGCTGACCGGGTCATCCCAGTTCAGGGTCGAGGTATAGCGCCACCAGATGTAGCGACAGGAGACGGTCAGCGAAAGCACGATCAACATCAACGCCGAGAAACGCCCCGGAATGCGGCGCACCAGCAGGGCCACGCCCCACAGCAGCAGCAGGAAGATTAACTGCGATAGCGGGTTAAACGGCTGGGTAATACAGACGAGGGCCAGAATCAACGAGAAGGTGATGATGATCCCCAGAATAAAACGGCGCGCTCCCCGGCTGAGATGGCCCAGCTCTTTATGGTTATCCAGGTGGCTGGTCTGGTCGGAAACGCGGGTGGGCAGAGCATCCAGCCAGTTATGGTAACGTTCGCGGATCTTATGCGCGCGTTCAGGTTTCGACGCCTGCGTTGTCCTGTGCTGTGGTAGCGTTGCCAGCAGCCAGAGGACCTGCAACAGGTAACGTGCCGGGTCAAGCGGACGCGGTTTTTCCGGATTAATATGGGGAAAGAGCGCCTGATGCTGCTCACGCACTCGCTGCCAGTTAGCATTCTCCAGGGGCAGAAACAGCCAGGCCAGCGCTACCCAGAAACAGCCGCATGCCGCACTAAACCCCGATGCCTTATTCCGGCGATAACAGCGGTAACGCTCGCTTAAGCGGGCATAAACCGGGGGGGTAAGAAACCAGGCGGCCAGACGACTCATTCGAGCATCCTCGTGTGTTGTTCCCCTTGAGCGGGTTCGCCCGATTCGCCCGAACAGTGCAGTAAACACCAGTTTGCCAGCGTCAGGATTTCTTCTGCCGCCAGTGAGTCGCTACGGTATTCCCCCAACGGTTGCTTTGCTGCCAGACATTCCACCATCGCTTCATCGCGGTGGATAAGGACAGGCATCAGGTTACGCTGGCTCTGAAGCCACACCTGGTAGAGGTCATCCTGCAATTGACTGCCAATACGTAAATCATTAATCAGAATATGCGCGCCTGTCGGCAACCGCTGCTGATGCAGGCGCACGTGGCAGTTGGTATCCGGTTTCACGACCGCCAGCGTATGGTCGCAATATTCAAGAAACTGGCGCGCCAGCGGCGAATAGCCGTGCGGTAAATCCAGCAGCACCCATTGGTAGCGCTGCTGCGCTTTGAGCGCCTGTAATATCGCCGTTAACTGGCCTGGCGGTTCATGCAAGAGGTGCAGTTTCTCCCATTCGGCATCCGTCAGGCGACCAAAGGGCAAGATGTCGATGCTGGAGGTATAACGCAGCCCCGCGTCGCGCCAGTCTTTGCCATCCAGAATCGCGCGCGCCCAGCCATCGGCGTGGCCGAAATCAACATTAAATGACAGGCGCAGGAGGTTATCGGGGCAGGCGTCAATAACAAGTACCGATTCCCCTAAAATCTGTAATGCCCAGCCGAGCGCCGCGGTAATTGATGTGGTGCCCACACCGCCGCGTACCCCTTGTAACCCCAATACAGCCATCCACGGCTTCCTTATTGTTGACGAGCAAACTCTGCCAGCAGAGGCCAACGTTTAATAGCCGCCGCCAACTGTTCTCGTTGGGAAATATCGGCATAATCTATTTCGGGCAATGAAAACACCTTACTGAGTGCTAAAAAGTCATTTTGAAATGTATAACCCAGCGTCGAGTCCGTCTGAGTTTTAGGCTCATCGTTATGCATTCAGACACGATCCTTATAATCAGAAAAAGATTGCGTACATTCTTAGCAAGGTATTTGCGACGAAATTCGTTTACATGCTAAATCTGATGTTCTTTAATTTCAATGTTAGGTTTATTTCTATACTTTCGCTAGTAAACTGAGATACAGATAAATTACCTGTAGAGGGACACCGTGGACCCCATATTTTCTATCGGCATTCAGTCGCTATGGGACGAATTGCGTCACATGCCTGCCGGCGGCGTCTGGTGGATTAACGCCGACCGCGAGGAGGATGCAATTAGCCTTGTTAATCAAACAATTGCATCGCAATCTGAAAACGCAAAAGTCGCGGTTGCGGGCATGGGGTATGATTTGCGGAACATCCTCAAATCAGAACCCGATCACGGCCCCCGAGAAATACAACTTTTTTCCATGCCAAATCATGAAAAGAGTCTATACTTTTTCTCTCGCGATTTACTGTGTTCAATTGAGCCTGAGAATTATTTCCTCATTTTGCTGTGTGCAAATAACGCCTGGAAAAATATTTCGGTGGAGAATTTGCACCGCTGGCTAATACGAATTCATGACTGGACGAAATATCATAACTGCACATTACTGGTAATAAACCCTGCAAACAATAGCGACAGGCAATCATCAGTCCTGATAGGTAAATACCGTTCATTGTTTGGTTTGGCGAGTTTGCGTTATACAAGCGGAACACATCTTTATGATGTTGCCTGGTGGTGTAATGACAGAGGCGTGAGTGCCCAGCAACAACTTATTCTTGAACAGCACGATGGCCACTGGCAGTTAGCGAAGCAAGAAGAGGCTTCCGTCCAGCCGCGCAGTGATGAAAAACGGGTGCTCAGTAATGTCGATGTGCTGGAAGGGGCGCCTGCACTTTCTGAACACTGGACGCTTTTCGAAACCAACGAAGGTATGTTTAACGAGGCGCGAACCAGCCAGGCCGCGACCCTTATTTTCGCCCTGCGTCAAAATAACCAAATCGAAACCATTGCCCGCCAGATTCATACTTTGCGCCGTCAGCGCGGCAGCGCTCTGAAAATCATCGTCCGTGAAACCAAAGCCAGCCTGCGCGCCACCGATGAACGTCTGCTGCTGGGGTGTGGCGCCAATATGGTCATCTCCTGGAACGCCCCGCTCTCCCGCTGTCTGACGCTTATCGAAAGCGTACAAGGGCAACAGTTTAAACGCCTTGTACCGGAAGATATCTCGACGCTGATCTCAATGACCCTGCCGCTCAAATTGCGCGGATTCCAGACATGGAATACGTTCTGCGAAGCCGTGGGCAATATGGTGAATAACACGCTGTTGCCACCCGATGGCAAAGGGGTGCTGGTGGCGCTGCGCCCGGTGCCCGGTATTCGGGTTGAACAGGCGCTGACGCTCTGTCGTCCAAATCGGGTCGGGGATATTGTCACCATCGGCGATAATCGCCTGTTGATGTTTTTGTCATTCTGTCGCGTAAACGATCTTGATACCGCGCTTAACCATATTTTCCCGTTACCTACCGCCGACATCTTCTCTAACCGCATGATCTGGTTCGAGGACAATCAGATTGCAGCGGAACTGGTGCTGTTGCGGGAAGTCGGAGCGGAAAAATGGGGCAGTCCGCTGGCTGGTACGAGCGATGAGAAGAAAATCATTAACGCCGAGCATGACGGGCAGACCTGGCGACGTATCCCGGAACCGCTGCGGCTGTTAAATGAAGACAGGGGGAGCGCATCATGATGTCCATCGCCGATATAATTGAACTTGTGATACTTTGCGCGCTGATTTTCTTCCCGCTGGGCTATCTGGCCCGCCACTGGCTGTACCGTATTCGTCTTATTGCAAGAATAATGTTTATTAAACCCCGCTACGTTAAACCGGCCGGAGTATTGCGTCGGGAATCGTTCGTCAAGGCAGACCGAAAATATGACTAATCAAACGCTGACGCCTTCCAGTCCCTCGACGCTGTGGCAACACTGGCGCGGTTTATCCGCATGGAATTTCTATTTTTTAGTGAAATTTGGTTTGCTGTGGGCGGGCTACCTTAATTTTCATCCGTTGCTGAACCTGGTATTTATGGCCTTTCTGCTGATGCCCATGCCAGGTCCTGGCCTGCACCGTTTGCGCCACTGGATTGCCATCCCGATTGGTTTCGGCCTGTTCTGGCATGATACCTGGCTACCGGGTATCGATAGCATTATGAGTCAGGGCTCGCAGGTGGCGGGCTTTAGCGCGGATTACCTGCTCGATCTGGTTACGCGTTTTATTAACTGGCAGATGATGGGGGCCCTGTTCGTATTACTGATCGCCTGGCTGTTCCTGGCGCAGTGGATTCGTGTAACGGTATTTGTCGTCGCCATAATGATCTGGCTGAATGTGCTGACTCTTGTCGGACCAGCGTTCACCCTGTGGCCGCAAAGCACCCAGCAAAATACCATTGCCACAACGGGCGCAACGGTGGCGCCGACGGTGGCAAATACCGCAACAACACCCGTAGTAGGCGATATTCCGGCACAAACCGCGCCGCCAACCTCTGAAAATTTGAATGCCTGGCTTGCCAGTTTTTATGCCGCCGAAGAGAAACGCCAGACGCCGTTCCCGACGCAACTGCCGGCAGATGCGCAGCCTTTTGACCTACTGGTGATCAACATCTGTTCACTCTCCTGGTCCGATATTGACGCCGCGGGCTTGTCATCGCACCCACTGTGGTCGCATTTCGATATCGTATTTAAGCAGTTTAATTCGGCCACCGCCTACAGCGGCCCGGCGGCCATTCGCCTGCTACGCGCAAGCTGCGGCCAGACGTCGCATAAAAATCTCTATCAGACAGCCGGCGCTCAGTGTTACCTGTTTGATAACCTGGCCAAACTGGGTTTCACCCAACAGCTGATGATGGATCACAACGGCGTATTCGGCGATTTCCTCAAAGAGATCCGCGACAACGGCGGCGTACAGGTGCCATTAATGAACCAGGCAGGCCTGCCGCCAGTCCTGTTGTCGTTTGATGGCTCCCCGGTCTATGACGATACCGCCGTGTTGAACCGCTGGATGGAGAACGAGGCGACCAATAATGACCAACGTACCGCGACCTTCTATAACCTGCTGCCACTACACGACGGTAACCATTTCCCCGGCGTTCGCCAGACAGCGGATTATAAAATTCGCGCGCAAAAGTTGTTTGATGAACTGGATGCCTTCTTTACGCAACTGGAGAAATCCGGGCGTAAAGTGATGGTGGTGATGGTGCCGGAACACGGCGCGGCGCTACAGGGCGATAAGATGCAGGTTTCCGGTCTGCGTGATATTCCAAGCCCATCGATTACTCACGTGCCCACGGCGATCAAGTTCTTTGGCATGAAGGCTCCGCATGAAGGGGCAGCCATTGAGATCAACCAGCCGAGTAGCTTCCTGGCGGTATCAGAACTGGTGACGCGCGTGCTGGATGGCAAGATCTTTACCGAAGACCATGTGAACTGGGATCAGTTGACCAGCGGCCTGCCGCAGACCGCGCCCGTTTCAGAAAATGCCAATGCCGTGGTGATCCAGTACCAGAATAAGCCGTATGTTCGCCTGAACGGCGGCGACTGGGTGCCGTATCCACAGTAAGTGGTTTGTCCCCTCTCCCTCAGGGGTGAGGAGTCCCCACAAAAAAGGCGAGCACGAGCGGTCCCCTCTCCCTGAGGGTGTACGGTCCGGAGACATAGTGAACGCTTGTTCGGGGACATGGTGGACACTTACAACTGAGGCATAAGAACCCGTTTATGGAGTCGCTTATGCCCTGGGATGCGAGAGATACCATGTCATTACGTTCTGAGTTTGTACTGTTCGCCTCGCAGGACGGGGCGAACCTCCGGGCACTCTGCCGTCATTTCAACATTTCGCCGTCCACCGGCTACAAGTGGCTTCGCCGCTGGACTGAGGAAGGTGCCGCCGGTCTTGCCGACCGTTCCCGTGCGCCTCTCCATTCGCCCCGGCGAACCGATGACCGTGTGACGGACCTGCTGCGCATGGCCCACTGCGCCCATGAACGCTGGGGCGCCCGTAAGATTAAGCGCTGGCTTGAGGACCGCGGACACGTTCTGCCCGCGTTCAGCACCGTGCACAACCTGATGGCCCGCCACGGTCTGCTGCCGGGAGGCACACCCGGCATTCCTGCCTCCGGACGCTTCGAACACAGCGCGCCCAACCAGCTCTGGCAGATGGATTTTAAAGGCCACTTTCCTTTTGCCGGTGGCCGCTGCCACCCGCTCACCCTGCTGGATGACCATTCCCGGTTCTCACTCTGCCTCGCACACTGTCCTGATGAACGGCTCACAACCGTCCGGCAGCAACTGGTGAGGGTGTTTGAACGTTACGGTCTGCCGGAACGGATGACGATGGATAACGGCGCGCCCTGGGGCGACACCACAGGAAGCTGGACCGCGCTGGAGCTGTGGCTGATGCGCCAGGGTATCCGGGTGGGACATTCGCGGCCTTACCATCCGCAGACGCAGGGCAAACTGGAACGTTTTCACCGCAGCCTGAAGGCCGAAGTGCTGCAGGGCCGGTGGTTCACGGACGCCAGCCAGTTACAGCAGGTGTTCGACGACTGGCGCGCGGTCTACAACCAGGAGCGTCCGCATGAAGCGCTGGACATGGCGGTCCCGGCGTCACGTTATCAGCCGTCATCGCGACAGTACAGCGGGGCGGTTCAGCCGCCGGACTATGATGAGGGCGTGGAGGTGAGGAAGGTGGATGTGAGCGGGAAGCTGAGCATAAAAGGAGTGAGCCTGAGTGCAGGGAAAGCGTTCAGGGGTGAATATGTGGGCCTGCGTGAAACGGCAGAGGATGGCTGCTATGAAGTGTGGTGGTACAGCACGAAAGTGGGGATGATCGACCTGAAAAAGGGGTCGATCATCATGGGGAAAGGGTGTTAAAAAGTGTTCACCATGTCCCCGAACACCTGTCTACCATGTCTCCGGACCGTACAAGGGAGAGGGCCAGGGTGAGGGGGAAAATGCAGCTCTGGTGGTCATTCCGTTCACCTTATGTTCTTTGCTTTTCTGTCGCGACAGAACCGGTGAACGTGCCAGGGTGGCTCACCGCCACCACCCTGGCGACCCGGGCTCCCGGCCAGGAAAATCGCCGCTGGCGCGGTCCATGATGCTTATGTCGTCTGACTTTCGGGTCGGGGACCAGCCTGCGTCCTTGCAGGCTATCCCCTCCGCCCGCTTCCCTGCGGGCGGCCCCGGTCAGCCGTCAACGCCTCATCGATTTTCAGCCGGACCCTGTCATCGCTGTCATGGTTTTATTCTCATGACGCAGTGTTATCGCTGTAAAACACCAAATTGCCGGGAATTACTCAGCTCTCAGTAAGAGCGAGATAAATTGTGCCGGAAGGGGTTTGCACCCTCGCCCCTCTGGGGAGAGGGCCGGGGTGAGGGGACATCACCAGGAAAAGCGAAGAATTACTGCTGCTGCGCGAGCCAGACCAACATTTTCAGGCTGGCAGAATAATAGTCATCCTGCGCGCTGATTTGCGGCTCGCCGGACGTTTGGCCCATCGTCAAATCACGCACCGCCAGCAAACCGCCATTCATATTGTACGGGGCGGTATCGTTGGTTGTGACGTTTACCCAGGCCGGAGTGCGGTTACGATCATAACCCTGCCACCAGTTGCGCCACGGCGTCAGCAGCGCACTTTGCGGGTTCCACCATGAGAGATACAGCGGAATACGGATGGCGTCGAAACTCATGCGCGGTGGCCACTCTTTGGCAGGGCTCAGTTTGCCATCCGCCGACAGTGATACCCAGTCGGTAGGCAAGTGCGACTGACCCCAGCCCATTTTGCCAAGCAGCGTCGTGCCATCACGAATCAGATCATTCCAGACCACCAGATGGCTACGGTTGGCAAATTCTTTCCATGCCGGGAAGATAAAATACGACGGATTCAGATTCACATAGCTGTTGAGATTGAACCCCTTCGCGCCCGGCAGCATTACCCGATAACCCGCAAAGTTGATCACCGTATGTTTAATCATCGCCTGGGTAATGGCATCCGATGCGGTCGCATAGCTGTTATCATTCCAGCGCTGGCTGGCTTTTAACAACGCCCATGCAATTAACGCATCGCCATCCGTTGCGTCGTTCTTATCTGCAATCGGATCCGGCTCAACCGGGTTAAAACGCCAGTAGAACAGGCCATTGTCCTTGTTCCTTAGCGTCTTATCCGTCCATCCCCAAATGCGGTCAAACGCCGCCTTATCGTTACTGGCGACCGCCATCAGCATGGCGAAGCCCTGGCCTTCCGTGTGAGAGACGTTTTTATTGCCCGTATCAACAATACGGCCATCCGTCATCAGAAAGCGCGCTTTGTACGTTTCCCAGGCCTGTCCCGCCTGGGAAAACGAGGAAAAGAGCACACTCACCATCATCACCATCATGGCGAAAACGCGTTTAAACATACTCAGACTCATTGTGGGTTAGCGTAGCGGAACACAACGTCCGATACGGAGTAAAGCCGTTCGCGGCTAAAAGCAAGATGCGATTTTCCGCCCTGTCCCTGCAACCAACGGGTATAAAGTCCTTCCAGTATGGCGCAAAAGGCATAACACCAACGCGTCTGGCTGTTCTCATCCCGGGAAACAGGTACACCCTGATGGCGGAACGACAACCCCTCTTCGCTGGCCTGAATATCAATATAGCCCCAATTAAATTCTGCAAGCAGCCTGTTGATGTTGGCCTCGAGCTCGCCGATGGTTTCCGAGGCTGGCAGAGGAAAACGTTCCGCCAGCGACTCCCCCATCTGGCGCAAGAAGGGCTGGCTTTCCGCTTCCCCCACGTTTCTCACCATGCCATCAACCATCACCGACAGCAGGTCAAACCAACCGGCCGGCGTTTGCTGCCGTTGAAAATAAGACAGCAGTAAAGGATTAGCCGTACTCGACGTCATTATTTATCTCCCAACATATAGCGGAACCAGATCCCGGCAGTACTTTCGTTGTAGTCGCCAAAGGTGTCGTAACCGACCCTGCCGCCGACGGTCATGTTCTTATTCAGGTTGTAATCAATCCCTGCCCGGAAGGTATAGCCAATCCCGTTTTGCGATTTGCTGCCGTACTGCGCTTCTTTGGTAAAGCCCATATCAGCCAGTTGCTGCAGCATGCTCTGTGCCTCAGGATCGTTCGGGAAATAATTGCTCTTATCCTGGGTATAGGACTGGTACCCTACCGATCCACCCAGGCTCAGCTTCCAGTTATCGATTTTTTGCGAGAAATCGACAGGTAACGATACGCTGACATAGTTCTGCGGGCTAAAGTAGCCCCCCTGACCGTAGGTAAAGTAGCTCAGGTTTTTCGAGAAATTCATCCAACTGACGCTTAACCCCGTCTGCAACTGACGGAAATCATCATGCCATGGACGCAGATAGACGCCGGCATCAGCGTTGGCGCTGGTGTTGCTCGCCACGTTATCGCCAATGTAGCTGTAACCGCCGCCTCCCACGAAGAAGCCCGCATCGCCGTCGTCATAGCTCAGTTGTACGCTACCGCCGTTTTTCGTTACCTGACCCCAACGATCTCCTGAATATTTATCTTTCAGGCCAACATACGAGAGCAGGCTATCGGTCACCGCGCGGCGTTCACCGGTCAGAATTAACGTCAGGTAATTGGAGAGTTTCGGCGACCATTTCACGCCGCCCACCAGCGTACTCATGTCCTGGCCCAGCGGCGTACTGCCAATATCCACACGGTAGCTATCGCCACTAAGCGCCATATTCAGCTCAACGCCGTTGCCGTTTTGCGAATCCGTGGATGAGTTAATCGGATCGCTGGAACTCGCTTTATAGCTGGAGGTGCTGAGCGCTTTCAGGCGGCCTAAATCGGTACCCAACAACCGGTTCAGGCGTGCCAGACCGGTATCGGTAAACGGCGACAATTTGTTCGCATCTGCGTACCCGGACAGGTCGGTAAACTTATCCGTCGCGTTGGTATCGGTCGTGGTATTGGCATTGGTGACAGACTGACTGATATTGGTCACCGCATTCGCCAGCGGGTTCGAACCATAACGGCGCCAGGCATCGCCCGATGCGGTTCCTGAACTCAAACTGATCGGCGTGGCGGTAAACTCGAAACGCGACTCACCAAACGGCGAACTTGACCAGGTCAGCGGCGTTTTGGCTTCGGTCAGTTTACTGGTGCCCGACTCACCGTCGCGACCACGGATATCGACCTCGCCCTGCAACCACATCCCTTTCTTCTCATCGAGCTCCTGCATCATGTTATCAACCTGACGCAGGGTACGGCTTTGCGCGGTCTCGACGGGCAAATCGGTACGGGTGGTGCCCGGTAAACTGGTTCCCGGCTCACGGGCCACCTGCGCGACCTGCCACGGTAAAATAGTGCCGTACAACGCCTGCGGCGAACTCGATTGCGGCGCCGTTTTGCTGGTGGTGGTAAACGGGTTATCAGCCAACAATACACCGCCAATCGTCGGCGTCGTGGCGCTATTAGAAGATTCCAGCCCCACCAGTTTGCCGCGCGCGCTGCGTAAGTAGGTCATCGCCTGCTGATGATTACCTTTTGCCTCTTCCAGACGCGCCAGCAACAGCATACGTTCCGGTGAGCTGTCGCTGCGCAGACCGCTGGCAAGAGTCGTGGCTTTCTGCACGTTATTCTCGGACAGCGCAACGTCGATAGCGCCGACGCGTGCCGCCTGATCCTCGGTATCGCGCGTCATCAGGTAGTCATAGAGCACGCCCGCTTCTTTGTTCATTTTGCCTGTCTGATACAGGCGGCCCATAGCGAACATCAAATCGGTGTTCTGCGGGTCGCTTTGCAGCGCACGGATCAGCTTGTCATAAGCAGCGGCGTAGTTGCCCTCTTCTCGCAGTTTGTCCGCTTCATTAATGACGTAACCATTGCGGATACCTGCAAGCTGCGAAGGCGTACTACGCGCCTGTAGCTCAGGGTTCGACATCAGGGTTTGCGCTTCCTGCGTGAGCCCCGCCTGATTCAGTACCGCTATCTGATCGGCATAATCCCCGGCGTTGCCTTGTACGCCGTCTTTTATACTGTTGCGTACCAGCGATACGGCGGTGGTGATATCACCCGAGCGGGCAAGCATCCGCGCCAGTTTCCCCGCATCAACCGGGCTTTTCGGCGGCTGACTGGCCAGCGCTTTCAGAGTATTGGCTGCCGCGGTCATGTTCCCTTGCGCGAGATAACGTTCTGCCGTCGCCATTTGCAGGTTGTAATTCACACTCTCCGCCAGATCGCGCATCTGACTATTGCGACTGGACGGCGGAATACGCGCCAGCAGAGAGTTAGCCTGCTGCCAGGCACCGCTTTCGCTGGCGTATAGCGCAGCGGCATACAGTGAGTTGCTGTTGGCACCGTCGCGCCCGGCGGGGATCATTACCGTTGCCGCTTCGCCCTCTTGCCCGGATTTTTGCAACAGACGGGCAAGGTCCAGACGCAGCCACGGATCATCCGGCACGCGGGCAACGCCCTGACGTAACACCGAAATAGCCTGGTCAGTGTTACCTGCCTGAACCAGCTGCTGTGCCTGACGACGAATCGGATCGCCAGGTGCGCCCGCCACCACGCGCGGCTGCAGTTTTTCCTGCAGGCTGGCGGGTAAGGTGCGCAGCATCGCCTGAGCTTCTTCCGTTTTATTCTGGTCGCGCAGAACGTAATAGAGGTTTTCCCGTGCCGGAGCATTCTGCGGCTGATCGTTGAGGATACCTCGCAGGGTTTGCTCGGCCTGCGCAAAGTCTTTGTTCTGACGCAGTACGGCGGCACGGAACAGTTTACCTGCCGTGCCACGCTCCCCGCTCTCTTGTGCCAGCGGGGATGAAAGCGCCAGCGCCTGGCTGATATTGCCCTCTTTCAATGCCTGCTGGGCCTGGGCGAGCTGGCCGTAAAACGCCGCGTCTGCAGCCTGATTTTTACGTTCCTCAGACGCATCGCCGCCCTGACTGGCCGCCCGGTTCAGGTACTGTGCCGCCGCTTTGTAATCACCGCTACGCTGGGCAATGTAACCCATCCCGGCAAGAGCATCCGCATCGTTGGGGTTGGTTTGCAGTACCTGTTCAAATTTACTTTTTGCCGCACTGTTATCGCCGCTGTTCAGCGCGGTATAGCCCGCGCCTTTCGCCGCGCCGCCAACATTTTTACGGTAATAATTCTGAACATCGCTATCCTGCGGGTGGCGCTGCAACCAGGTGTCATAGAAGCGTTCATCGCCCGCCTGCGGCCCCAGCCATAACAGCGCCTGACGCAACCCATCGTCAGCCTCTTTACTGCCGCTGGCCATCGGTTCGAGCAACAAAATGCCGTCGCGACGCGTCTCTTCGCGCCAGGTCAGGATTTTGCCCAGCGCAATACGCGCAGAGGTATCCTGCGGGTTATGCATGACGAAATTTTTCAGCTGCGCCACGGCCTGCGGATAAAGAGCTTTGTCTCCCGCCATCGTCTGATAGTACTCAGGAGCGAGGCTGGGCGGCGGCGTATCGCCATTAAACATGCTGCGCCAGGTCGCCAGCGCCGCCGGTACGTTGCCGCTACGCGCCTGCTGGCGGGCAAGACTCAATTGCCCTTGCGGCACCTGCGTCAGCTGTTTGGCATTATCGAGTGCCTGTAACCCCGGATCATTAGGGGAAACCTGCGCCAGACGCGTACGCCATTGGGATGAGACTTGCAGATCGCCATTTTGCTGCGCCCATAACGCCATCAGGTACATCGCCTGGGTGTTATTGGCATCCACCATCAGCACTTTCCGCAGCGACTCCATCGCCAGGTCATCGTGAGATTTCTCATGCCAGTAATTCGCCTGATCAAACAAGGCCTTGAGCGCGGCATCATTCGCAGCGCCATGTGCCAGCCCTGACATACCGAAAGTGAGGACGCTGGACAGGCACAGCGTCGTCAACCGGCGGGCGGTTTTTATCATCATTCTTGTCACCCTCTTATTTGCGGTTGTCCAGATCCAGACGTCGTTTCGCGCGATTTCTCAGCAAGACAAAGATTGCCGAGCCAGCGATACAGCCAAATAGCAGTCCCAAAATCGCCAGCAGCGCCGAGTGCTGATTTGCATACCAAATCACCCGCATCTGCGTTGGCATCTCGCCGCTCGGGAACTGTTCACCCACCCGGAAACTGCGCACGCCGTTCTCATTCGTGATCACCGCTGCGTCGCCGCGGATCCCGGCGTTTATCTTCGCCGAGGCGAGGTCGCCGTGCAGGCGCGAAAGCTGGTCGTCATTGCTGCCGATAGCCAGCACCACCAGACGATCGTTATTCCACGGTGAACGGAAGCTGACAAACCCTCGCCAGGCCTCGTTGGAAGAGAAGTAGCGGTCAGCTTCCAGGCCGTCCGAGGCCCAGTCTCCTGCTACCCAGCGTTTGATGCGTTCCCAGGTTGTCGGCTCGCGTACGCCCAACGTAGTGTCGTGCATCACGAACGGCGAGGTACTGAGGATCGCACGGTTAAAGTCATGTTGATCCAGCCCCGTTACCGCCAGCACATCGCGGTCGTTCAGCAAGTCTGCGTTCGCCCCCGCAGCAGGGACACCCAACAGCACCCGGTTGTGGCCCAGCGCAGTTCCCGTCGCGTTACCGGAACGGGCCGCCATATCCAAAAGGGTGGCAATCTGCGTTTCCGTCGGGTTTTCCGGCAGCATCAGCACCGTTTCCGAATAATCGGCAAGCCGGGTGAACGGGAAGGAAGCACCCACGAAATAAGAGAGGTTCGGCAGCAGCGCAAAGTGTCGCGTGTGGCTGAGATCAATCCACGAGTCGTCTTCGATACGGCTCTTAATGTTATTGTTCAGCAGCACGCTACAGGGGGCGCTCGCCTTTGGCTGAATGTTGAAGTACAGCGAGAGCTGGTTGTCACCGTAGATCATGTACGGCTCCAGCGGCATATCAAACTTCTCCTGACGCGCATCGCCGCCAAGCTTATGCCACAACGTTTCCAGCGCCCCCTGCTTATTCACCGGCAGATTATGCAGGAAGGTGTCGTTCATGGTCATGCTGAGCCAGGAACGGTCTTCATCAATCCAGCTTTCCGTCGGGAAACGGTAGCCAATATGCAGAGGAATCGTTTCGCCATCCCACAGGAACAGATCCGGCGCCGCACGGAACGCCACACGCAACGGATCGTGCCACAACCCCGTGGTGGTCAGGCTCTGATCTTTACGGATCAGCTCTGACAGTTTGACCGGACGATCGGTGGGGATCCAGCGCGGCGCGTCATAAGGCTTACTCGCCGGGATCGTTTGGGGGGTGACATCCACCGATGGCGTCTGCATGGCGAAATTGCCGCGGGTTAAACGCCATGCCGCTGCGCGCAGGCTGGCATCATCTTTACCCACCACCAGCAGCAGCTTATAAACCGGGTTTGCCGGGTTATCGACCACTTTCAGTAGCGGCTGCTCGGTATTCGGCAACGTCAGGCCGCCAATTTGCTCGCCCGGATGACCAATCAGGATGCCGTTCTTTTCCGGCAAACGATCGTGATAGGCGGCAAACAATACGCCGCGGTAGTCTGCCTGAATCCCCATCCACGATGAGATCAGCGCACTGGCGCTTAAAGTATCGGGGCTCAGCTTCGCCGGGAAAGCCATGGCGATCGCTGCCGGGGTCATTTGCATGCTGTCAAAGAACGGGCGCGGGAAGTGACTTAAGTCGGCGCCAATATCCAGTTGCTGCCCTTCCAGCTCGAAACGCGAATCCGCCATGATGGTGACGCGATATTTATCACTCAGATCGCGCTGGCACTGCATGGCATCGCCGTCGTTGATTTTAAAACTCAGGTTGTTACTCGACACCATCAATGCTGACGGAATATCCAGCTGATAACGCGCGGTGTCGCTGTCGGTCACGGTCAGCGGTACCGTCCCCAGCGGCTGGCCATTAAGCATCAACTGCATGGTGGCATTTCGCGCCACCATTGCGGGCGATATTTTCAGGTTCAGTTCAAGCCGCGCCGTCGTGATGACCTGGTCCACAGGCAGGGTAAAGGACGCGCCTCCCTGGAACTGGCCACCCGTCAGGGAGATCCCTTCCGGAAAACCCATCTGCGCGATACTGATGCTGTTAACCACCGACGGAATAAATACCGGCGCGCCGGGCGGCGGTACGGGAACAGGCGTCGTCTCCGCCGGTTCGTTTAATTTCAGTAGCGACTCGATAGAAGTGTCGTCGGCATGCAGCGGCATCATAAAGAATGAGCCAACCAGCACAGCCAGTGTTGTCAGACGTTTCATGCGTTGCCCTCCTCCTGAGAAGCGGCCTGGGCCTGCCCGGCGCGCAAACGGCGGTTTTCGCGACGGTCTTTCCAGGTCAGCCAGAAGAGGTCGAACACACAACGCATAATGGTCCCCAACGAACGGAACGGGTTGTCCTGCGGTTTCGGCGGGTTAATCCATGCATCCGCACGGGAGAGCACCACGCGTACCAGTTCACGACGGCGGGCCAGCGGGATGTCTTCAAACATCAGACGAATCGATTCTTCATCCGTGGCGATGGTTTTCACCGGAATAAGGATCGCGCCGGATTGCAGCAGCAATTCAATCTCTTCAATCTCATCGTCCAGATGGCGATCATCTGGCGCCACAATGCGGCAGCCGCCCATCGACAGGTCAGCGGTATGGCTGCGCGTCACCACGCCGCTGGCATGGTGGAGCAGTACCGGGATTTCAGCATCAATACGAATGGTTTTACGCGTCTGCCGGGTTTCGCGCGCAACGGCAATCGCGGCCAGCAGAAAGATCAGGCTGTACAATCCCCAACCGACGTTAAGGGCGATAACGCGTGGATCCACACCGAAATAGTCATGCGCACAGGCACGAACGATACCGGCAATCACCCCGGCCGCCAGTAGCAGGGCGATAATCAAATGTGGGCGCACCACGCTAAAATCAAAGTACCCCACGTCCAGCAGCGCGCCTTTGTCGGTCACGTTGAATTTGCCGCGTTTCGGGAAAAACATCGTTACCACAGTCGGCAGTGCAATGTGGAAGGCCAGCACCAGGTCGTAGATCTCCCCCCAGAAGCTATAGCGATACCGTCCGTTCATACGCGAGTTGACGTAAATCGAGAGGAACAGATGCGGGAGCGCATAGGCGAAAACCAGGCTCGCAGAGGAGTGAATGATGTTCAGGTTGAACAGCAAATAGGCCAGCGGCGCAGTCACAAATGCAATACGCGGCAACGCGAACTGGTAATAAAGCATGGCGCTCAGATAGCACAGGCGCTGTTGAATGGTCAGACCGCGACCAAACAACGGGTTATCCAGACGGAAAATCTGCGTCATACCACGCGCCCAGCGGGTACGCTGGATGACGTGCAGCACCAGACGCTCAGTCGCCAGACCGGCAGCCAGCGGGATATCCAGGAACGCAGAGCCCCAGCCACGGCGCTGCAACTTGAGCGCGGTGTGGGCATCTTCGGTAACCGTCTCTACGGCAAAACCGCCAATCTCTTCCAGCGCGCTACGGCGAATCACCGCACAAGAGCCGCAAAAGAAGGTGGCGTTCCAGTTGTCGTTGCCCTGCTGAATCGGCCCGTAGAACAGTGTCCCTTCGTTAGGGATGTTACGCCCAACGGAGAGGTTACGCTCGAACGGGTCCGGCGAATAGAAATAGTGAGGTGTCTGCACCAGCGCCAGTTTCGGATCTTTCAGGAAACCGCCCACCGTCGCCTGCAGGAAGATGCGTGTGGCAACGTGGTCGCAGTCGAACACGGTAATCAACTCACCCTGCGTCAATTTCATAGCGTGGTTGAGGTTACCGGCTTTGGCGTGATTATTGTCGTTACGCGTGATGTATCCGACGCCAACGTCTGCGGCAAAAACCGCGAACTCCCGGCGCTTGCCGTCATCCAGCAGATAGATGTTCATCTTATCACGAGGATAATCAATGCATTGCGCTGCCAGTACCGTATCGCGCACCACATCCAGCGGCTCGTTATAGGTAGGAATATAGACATCCACCGTTGGCCATTGGCTCATATCATCCGGCAGCGGCACAATCTCACGTTTTAACGGCCAGACCGTCTGCAGATAGCTCAGCAGCAGCATGACCCAGACGTAGACCTCGGCCAGAAACAGCCCCATCCCAAGAATGGTTTCAATTTCGGAATTAAAATGCAGGGTTTGCGTCAGGCGGAAATACATATAACGCGTCGATAATAAAACCGACATAACCACCATAATGACCGACACGCTGCGTTTTTTGCTAAATCCCATCAAAAACAGCACACCGATACTGAGCAAACCAAAAATATACTGTTTCTGGCTGTCCATAGGCGTGATGATGACCAGCAGCGCAACAGGTAGCATTGCCAGTACCAGCAAAACATAAAGGAACTTTTTCATAGGTTGCCCTGCGCGAATTAGAAGCCAGACATTTTCGGTTTACTGTGAACCGTGCCGTCTCCGATTTTTACACCTAAGATTCCGGCGACTCTTTTTGCAATGAGTTCGATATCGAATGCAGCGGCGGATGCAGGACTAAAGTCAAAAACCGATTGCTGCGAGGCATTCGCTTCTATGACGCTTTCATCACGATGAATAACGCCCAGGAGCTGATTACCTAATTTCTGTTCCATAAATGCGGTGACATCCCGGCTGACCTGACGACGGTTGTCACTCTGGTTGAGCACAAAATAGTGGCCCGCCTTTCGATTGAGGACATCGCCGGTCAGACGATGATTTTCAACGTGAGGCAACAGGGAAAGAGAGGCCGTATCCGCCTGCATGATGACCAGATGCAGGTCTGCCAGACGCGACATGGCTTTTAATGCAGCAGACGGGCCGGGAGGAAAATCGGCCACGATGATCAGGCCCGGATAATTCAACAATGTGTTGAGGCCGCGAATCAGAAAATGTTCGTCATTCGTCAGACGCTCTTCGAATATCAGGCGTTGCTCTTCGCTGGCTTCGCCATAAGGCAAGACAAAGATATTCCCGCCTGCGGTCAAGACAAACTGACTCCAGTCCGAGGATTCTGCCGCTTTGGCGACAAAACCGCGCTCGTCAGAGAGGGGAACGCCAAAATGCAGACGCAGCGCGTTCTGCACGTCAAAATCCAGCGCCAGAACCTTGCTGCCCGATCGCGCAAGGGCATAAGCCAGATTAGCCGTGAGCGTCGTTTTCCCAACACCACCCTTCGGTGAACAAACACAAATCAACGGCATGAAGCGATCCTTTCTAGCAAAGATTGTAAAGGTTGGTTTTTTTCGACCGTGGGTTTTGCTTCTGTCGCTTTCGTTGCAAACAGCCGGGAATAATCAGCAGACTCTGTCGCAGACGAGGCTGGTGAGTTCGTTGCCGCGGGTAAAACCGGCTCAGCCGCCTGCTGGGCCGCAGGCGCAGCGGATGCCGTCGATTGCGATGCAAGTTGTCTGGCAATATCACGGAAAATAGACGGTGCGGTCGTCGCCGGAACCTCTGCTACGACAGGTGGAAGTACGCTTTCGTTGCTGCTTTCGGTACTTTCGCTATTTTCGCGGCTGTCGATACTTTCCGGGATTTCGACGATCTCATGGCGTTCGGCGCTCGCAAACACATCCGGCGCGATAGCCTGGGGTTGTGGTAGCGAAACATGGCCACCCATCGCCAGTTTCGACGTCTCAGATGCAGGAGCGAGTTGATTCATGATCGCCCAACTTCCCTGGTCAGGAGAGAGGTTCTGCGCCGACAGATCCTTGAATTCGTATTTTTGGTTGCGGGTCTTATCCTTAAACCTCTGCAAATCATCATAATGGTTCATGGCTATACTCATGATTTACAAAAAAACTATATACCCACCACCTGCATAACCTGAGCGATCAGTTATTGGTAGATTCGTTTTATAATTAGGCTGCTAACCTGTCGTGTGGGTACGTAGAGGCTTTGGCTATTAACAATTCGCCTTATTATCGCGTGTCTAAATTACACCAGTGCTAACACGCTGTTTATTTCAAGCAAATATATAAAGTTCAGCTGTACACATGCTATCTTTTTTTTCTCTAAAAATCATTAAAGTAGTTAATAGCAATTTGCTGCATTGAACCTCAACATAAGAATCATCTTAATGTGGATAACTAACACAAAACTCCAAATAATAGACGTTTAACAGAGCTTTACACCGGTATGAATAGTGATCATTTTAATTATTAGTTACCTGTAGAAATATTTAGAAATAATTATTTGATTTAGATCCGGGATAAAAAACGGCAACTCACTATAGCTGTGAGAATTAACGCAACCTACCTGTTTTTAGCAGGGGCCCGACAAGCAAGCTGGTCTGGACGTATGTAATGCGTTAAACAATAACAACGCGCTATCCGGCAAGGGAGACAGCATGTTGATTAGTGCACAAGCATTGAATGTGATTATCACCATTGCACGCTGCGGTAGTTTCGCCGCAGCCGCAGAGGAACTGCATAAAGTACCCACGGCGCTCAGCTATACGGTCCACAAGCTGGAAAGCGAATTGGGACTCAAGTTATTCAAACGCCTCGGGAAACAGCTGGAATTAACAGAGGCTGGCCATTATTTCATTAGTAAGGGGCAGATTATCCTGGCGCAACTGGACGATCTCCAGTTCGCGACCCAGCGTATTGCCGCCGGGGTAGAGACGCGTCTCAACATTACCCTTAATAATATCGTCAGCCTGCGGCCGGTTTACACGCTACTGTCAGAAAGCGAATTGCTTTTCCCGCAAACCGAAATTCATATCGCGATTGATGTGCATGATGGTGTCTGGGATGCCCTACTGGAAAAACGGGCGGATATTGCCATTGCCGCACCCAACCAGGTCGCATTACCCGGAGAAATTTGCTGCCTGGAGATAGGGACGGCCGAATGGCTATTCGCCATCGCGCCCGATCATCCTCTTACCGCCATTCATCGTCCGCTGCGTGCCGAAGACCTGCGTCGTTATCCCGCGGTTTGTATCCCGGATACGTCGGTAAAACTGGAACCCAAAGTCGCCTGGCAACTGCGGGGGCAAAAAGCGGTGGTTGTGCCTGACTACCATGCAAAAATCACTATGCATCTCAAAGGGCTGGGCATTGGTTTTCTGCCGCGCCACATTTGTCAGCCCTATATTGATGATGGCCGACTCGTCCACTTGCATGTTGAAGAGAGCAAGCAACCGACGCCGCTGTTTCTGGCCTGGCAAAGCAGACCGCCGCGCCCCTGTTTTAATTGGTGGTTGCAGCAGTTAAAACAGCCGGACGTGCAGAAAGGGTTATTTACGGCGTTAAGCTAAGGCATGTGCTGCCGTGAGGATGCCTGCCAGCATATCGTGACCCGAAGAGTGCCCGTAATCGGCAACGCGGGCGATGGCCAGCGGCCATGTTTCGCTGTTGCCTGTCGCCAGTGCCAGCAACTGGGCGCTGTAACGACTGTCACAGCCCTGCTCCAGCATGGCGCGGCTGAGGTCGGTCGTACGATCGAGTAATGGAGGTAGCGCCTCGTTTAATGCCGCCGCGCGCGCAAAACGCCAGTGATTCAATACCAGCGACACGCCCAGCAGGAAATCATCCCCGGCGGGGGTAAGCCCCTCCCCCCAACCAATAAAGCGTATAAGGAGGGCATTAAGCTCGCCCTCACCAGTTCGCAACCAGTGCACCAAAGATGTCTGCGCGCGCATTAACGTAGCGTCCGTTAGCAGCGCCTGGCGAATGCCTTTCTCCGGTTGATGGCTAAAAAAGGCCGCGATCTCTGCCGCCAGATGCGCCAGCATGTGTACATCGCCACAAGGTTCGAGCCGGGTGGAAACGGGTACGGCTGAGCTCAGTTCAATATGCGCTTTTGTGCCGCACAGGCAGGTCTCGCCATGCCAGTACAGCCTTTCCCCTGCGGTAAAAAAAGGGCGTAAGTCAGCGCTGTCGGTCACTATGCCCGCCGGGGCGAGAGGCATGCCACGCGCCTGCACCACCCATAATCCCCCTTGCGGCGTTTGTACGTTACAGGCGCGCTGAAAAACTGAATGCACCCGAACCCAGGAAACCGTCGGGAACCCGGGTAATAACGCATCGCAAAATTGTGTCGCCACAACGTCCCGCCCTGAGCCCATTATCACTCCCGTCAATAGGTGCGAGGTCACAAATCCGCTATCTTGTTTTGGGCGATTTTTTTACCCCAATCCGATGCTTGTACGCCTAAAGCCTCGCCAGTACACGATTTACGCATTATGGCGTTTTCGCGTACCGATATGCCTCATATTTTTTGAGGTTCAGGCAGAAAACCTTTTTGCGCACACGGCGTTATCACTCCGTACACTCCAGATAAAGGCGAATTAACAAGGTGACGTTTATGCGCTCGATTAAAGCCCAACCTTTTGACTTTCAGTTCGATCCCGCCACCACCGCACTCGTGGTTATTGATATGCAGCGCGACTTTGTTGAGCGCGGCGGTTTTGGTGAAGCCCTTGGCAATGACGTCTCCCTCGTTCGCCGTGCTATCGAACCCTGTGCCGCATTACTGAAAAGCGCGCGCGAGGCGGGTCTGCTGATTATTCATACCCGGGAAGGCCACCGTGATGACCTCAGCGATTGCCTGCCCGCGAAACGCACCCGTGGCGGTAAAACCTTTATCGGCGAGCCAGGACCGATGGGCCGTATTCTGGTGCGGGGCCAGCCGGGTCACGACATTATTCCCGAACTCGCGCCACGGCCCGGCGAGCCGGTGATTGATAAGCCAGGCAAAGGGGCGTTTTACGCCACTGACCTGCATCTCATTCTGCAATCTCAGCGCATCTCCTCGCTCATTATTTGCGGCGTCACCACCGAAGTGTGTGTGCAGAGTACCGCCCGTGAAGCCAACGATCGCGGCTATGAGCTGGTGATACCAGAAGATTGCTGTGCCTCTTACTTTCCGGAATTTCATCAGGCGGCGCTGGCGATGATCAAAGCCCAGGGCGCCATTGTTGGTTGGGTGAGTCATTCAGCGGAGGTCATTGCGGCACTACGCCCGTGATACGCCGGCAGACCGATACCACGAAGTAAGCAACAAAGTAAGTACCGTTTTTGCCCGAGGATAAAAGATGACACTGCACTATCAATGTTTCCCGAACCTGTATAAGGACTCCGTTTCCCTTATGCAGATCTCCGCCCGGCTCAACGCGCTGGATGGGGTAGAACAGGCATCTGTCGCGATGGCGACCCCGGCTAATATTGAACGCATGCGTGACGCAGGCCTGGACATTGTCATCGACGCGCGTCCTAACGATCTGTTAATTGCGCTGGAAGCCAGCGACGCTGCTGCACAAGGGGCGCTGGAACTCGCGGCCTCATTACTGCGTCCGTCTGCAGTAGAGCCTGCCTCCGGCACGACACACCGTATACCGGTCAGCATCGCCATGGGCCTGCATGATGCGCTGGAGGCCAATTTTGCCCTGATTTCTGTACCAGGCCGCTATGCTGCTGCCGAAGCGTTGAAAGCGCTGAGCAGCGGTCTGCACGTGATGATATTCAGCGATAACGTCCCGGAAGAGCAGGAAGCCGCCATAAAGCGTTACGCCAGTCAGAACCAGCTGTTGGTCATGGGGCCAGATTGCGGCACCGCCATCATTAACGGTCTGCCGCTGGGCTTTGCCAATGTGGTGCGGCGCGGGGCGATTGGTCTGGTGGCGGCATCCGGGACAGGACTACAAGAGGTCAGTTGCCATATTCACCATCTTGGCGCTGGCGTGTCGCAGGCCATCGGCACGGGCGGACGGGATCTGCACGAGGCAATCGGCGGTCTGAGCATGATTCAGGGAATCACCCTGTTAGCAGAAGACCCTGAAACACAACTTATTGTTCTTATTTCTAAACCACCAGCACCAGGGATTATGCAAAAAGTACTGGCCTGCGCACGCCAGTGTGAAAAACCCGTCGTCGTCCATTTCCTCGGCGCCGACGAGCACTGTTTGCAATATGAAGGCGTCATACCCGCACTCAGTCTGCGTCACGCAGCGGAGATTGCGGTAGCCACGTTAGAGGGTCAAAAGGCGCCCAAAGAGACCAACACCAGGGAATCTCTCCTCGTCAAAGCCCGGGATAGCATCGGGGCAATGGCGGCACAACAAAAAGACATTCGCGGCGTTTTCGCCGGCGGCACATTCTGTTACGAAGCACAACTCGCCCTGCTGGCGGCGGGGTTGTCCTGTGAATCCAACGCCCCTGTCCGTGGGGCCACGGAATTACGCAACCGTCAGCAGGGTACCGGCCACAGTCTGGTCGATATGGGGGATGACGAATTCACCCAGGGCCGACCGCATCCCATGATTGACCCTGAACTGCGCAACGCGCGCCTGTTGTCGGAAGGTCGCGATCCCTCCACGGCCGTCCTGCTGTTTGACATCGTTCTGGGCTATGGCGCCAGCGCAGATCCTTGCGCCACGTTGTTGCCCGTGCTGGACACGCTGCGACAAGAAGCTGACCGGGATCGGCGACACATTCTGCTGATTGCTCACGTTTGCGGGACCGAAGGCGATCCTCAGAATCGCCAGCAGCAAATTGAACGATTAGAACAGGCTGGCGTTCTGGTGGCGGACAGCAATATTGAGGCCGCGCGACTGGCGGCTTTTGTAGCCCTTCAACGGAAATAGATTATGACGACGTTATTTCAACAATCGCTCAGCGTGCTCAACCTGGGTCTGGAGAGTTTCGCCAATAATCTGCGAGATGCAGGAGGGGATGTTTTGCATCTGCAATGGCAACCCGCAGCATTCGGTGACGAAGAGGCTAACTGGATGTTGGCGAAATTAATGGCAGATACCCGCGTGGATGCGGCAAATGACATCGCGTTACAGCGCTACCTGGATGCGCAACCGGTGCTTATCGGAATCAGTACAGCGCAGGAAGCGATTCCGGCGCTGGCAACAGAACGTAAAATTCTGCATGCAGGCCCGCCCATCGCCTGGGCAGACATGTGTGGCCCAATGCAGGGGGCGATTGCCGGTGCGATTGTGCTCGAAGGCTGGGCCGACAACGTTGAGCAGGCCATGCGAATGGCGGCAAATGGCGAAGTCGCGCTGGAACCCTGCCATCACCACCACGCCACCGGGCCAATGGCGGGGATTATCAGTCCCTCCATGCCAGTCTGGATTGTTGAGAATAAAACGCATGGCAACCGGGCCTACTGTAATTTCAACGAAGGGCTGGGGAAAGTGCTGCGCTTTGGCGCCAACCACGAGGATGTGCTGACCCGCCTGCGCTGGATGGCCGATGTGCTGGCACCTGTGCTCAGGCAAGCACTTGCCATGAGTGGCGATATTGAACTCAAGCCAATGATTGCCCAGGCGCTGCATATGGGTGATGAATGCCATAACCGCAACGTCGCGGCCAGCGGGTTGTTCTTTCGCCGCCTTGCCTCCCATCTGGCCCGTCTTGAAAAGGGTCCGGAAGTGCTGGAGTTTATCGCGGCCAACGATCACTTCTTTCTGAATCTGTCCATGGCGGCCTGTAAATCGATGCTTGATGCCGCCAGTGATGTCCCGCACAGTTCAATGGTCACCGTGATGGCACGCAACGGCGTCAACTTCGGCATCCGTCTCTCCGGGACCGGCGATCGCTGGTTCCAGGCGCCGGCAAACCCGGTTGATGGTCTGTTTTTTCCGGGTTTTGGCATTAACGATGCGGCAGCAGATCTGGGCGATTCCGCCATTACGGAAACCGCAGGCATTGGCGGTTTTGCCATGGCAGCGTCACCGGCCATCGTTAAATTTGTTGGCGGCACGCCGGCCGACGCGGTGAGACACAGCCAGGCCATGCATGAAATTACCTTGACCACCCAGCCGGCGTTTACCCTTCCGGCCCTCAATTTTGTCGGCAGCGGCTGCGGCATTGACGCGCGACGCGTTGTCGACAGCAATATTCTGCCCATCATCAATACCGGCATCGCCCATAAGCTGGCGGGCGTCGGACAAATTGGCGCGGGCATCACCACCGCACCGCTGGCCTGCTTTATTGCCGGGCTGACGGCACTGTCGCAAGGGGACGAACGTGTGTAGCGGTAAGGTCGCTGTCGTCGCTGTCGGCGGCAACGCACTGATCCGCTCGCCGGGTGAAAATGCGCTTGAGCAGCAATATGAAGCCGTAAAAGAGACGGCCAGCCATGTGGTGGCGTTGATTGCCGCTGGCTGGCGTGTGGTATTAACGCACGGCAACGGCCCACAGGTGGGGTTTATCCTGCGCCGCAGTGAAGTCGCCAAAGATGCGGCGCCCACCGTACCGCTGGAATATGCTGTTGGCGACACGCAGGGCGCGATTGGCTTCATGTTCCAGAATGCGTTGAGCAATGCCCTGACCGCGCGGGGGTTTTCCGCTATCCGCGTTGTGGCGCTGGTGACGCAAACCCGTATTGACCCAAACGATCCGGCATTCTCAGCGCCGGATAAACCTATCGGCGCCTGGATGGACCACGAAACGGCAACGCGTCTCGCGAAAACGCAAGGCTGGCATATTGCCGAAGATTCAGGACGCGGCTGGCGACGTGTTGTGCCCTCTCCGGCGCCGCTGGAAATTATCGAGACCCCCATCATTCGCGACCTGCTGGCACAAAACGTACTGGTGATTGCCTGCGGGGGCGGCGGTATTCCGGTCTGGCGCGATAGCGACGGCACGTTGGTTGCGGCGCAGGCCGTTATCGATAAAGACCGCGCCTCTGCGCTATTAGCCTGTGAACTGGGAGCCGGGATGCTGCTCATCCCGACGGGCGTCGAACAAGTAGCCGTCAATTTTGGTTCACCGCAGCAGCGCTGGCTCAGCCAGCTTTCACTCACCGAAGCAGAAGCGCTGCTGCAAAGCAGCGAATTTGGCGCGGGCAGCATGGCCCCGAAAATTGAGGCCATGCTGACTTACTTGCGCGCTCAACCGCAGGGGCTGGGCCTGATTACCACGCCGCAGGGCATTTCCCGCGCGCTAAGCGGCAATGGCGGCACCCGTTTTACTTGCTAATACTGATTCGCTTTTCAGAGCAAAATACCATGATAAGTAATAAGATTTTACTCGCCGTTAATGGCACATTAATGCGTGGCCTTGTGCTTAATCCTAATATGATTGCTGCACAGGCTGAATTTGTTCGTGAAGACACTACCGCCGCTTGCTACCGCTGCTGGAGCATAAATGATAACCACCCTGGCATGATTCGCACACCCGGAGAGGGCGGGCAGATTGCGCTGGAAATTTGGGCCGTGCCACCTGCCGGGCTGGGGGAGATTCTGCAAAAAGAACCGGCCGGTTTATGCGTTGGCAAAGTGGAATTAAGTGACGGTAGTGAAGTACTGGGTGTGCTGGCCGAACCCTGGCTGGTGAAAGGACAAAAAGAAATTACCTCTTTGGGAGGCTGGAGAGCTTATACCGGCCACTTTATGACAGCTTGATAACGTCAGGAGTAGGATCATGGCGCAAGGAAATTTCGCTCATCGGCCACAGCTTTGGGTCGCGGGCGATTTAAATGCTTTTTTTGGTCTGTTCACGAATGTGTTATTGAATGTGCTGGTGCTTTCAGGGCTGGCACTGTACGTCGCGCAAATCCCGGCAACAACGGTTTATGGTCGTATCCTGCCTGCTCTGGGCATCGCACTTCCCCTCGGAAATCTTTTCTACGCCTGGCTCGCCTGGAGATTAGCCCGGCGCGAAGGCCGCAATGATGTTACTGCCCTGCCTTACGGCCCCAGCGTGCCGCATATGTTTATCGTGGTCTTTGTGGTAATGCTGCCTACGTTGCTGATTCATAAAGACTGGATGCTGGCGTGGAAGCTGGGCCTTATCTGGGCAATGATCGTCGGCGTTATCGTTCTGCTCGGCGTCGTCGTTGGCCCGACCATCCGGA
Source organism: Phytobacter ursingii (assembly GCA_901456055.1). Classification (GTDB taxonomy): domain Bacteria; phylum Pseudomonadota; class Gammaproteobacteria; order Enterobacterales; family Enterobacteriaceae; genus Phytobacter; species Phytobacter ursingii. The sequence continues at coordinate 195,083 of CABDWT010000004.1, read as the reverse complement.
AATATACCCCGCGAGCCGCCATGCTGGGGACGCTGGCCGGGATCGCGATTGCCTTTATCGCCATGCGCCCGGCTTACCAGATGTTTGATACGGCATGGATTGGCGTTATCTGCTTCGCCATTATCCTGCTCAACTGGGTCGGTAATGTGCGCCTGCCGTTCGGTTTGCCGGGCGGACTGGCGGTGGTTATCGTTGGCTGCGTGTTGGGCTGGGGAGCCACGCTGCTGGGCCTGAGCGACATTATGAACCCGGCCGCAGTAAAAGAAGCGGCGGGCAATTTTGCGTTACACCTGCCTTCCATTACCGGCGATGTATTCAGTGTGCCATCGGAGCTGGTCTGGCCGCTACTGGTAACGGCTATCCCCCTGGGTATCTTCAACTTCACCGAAATCCTGAATAACGTGGAGTCGGCGGCAGTAGGCGGCGACAGCTATAACCTGCGTGCGGTGCTGGCGGCAGATGGCGTGGGGGCGATTGTCGGTGCGCTGCTCGGCTCGCCGTTCCCGCCTGCGGTCTATATCGGTCACCCAGGCTGGAAAGCGATGGGGGGACGTATCGGTTATTCACTGGCGACCGGTATCGCGATGGCGATTGTCTGTTTTCTGGGGCTTACTGCCCTGCTGCTGTCGATCATTCCGCTGGTCGCGATTGTGCCGATTCTGCTGTTTATCGGGCTGGTGATTGGTGCGCAGGCATTCCAGGTGTCGCCGAAACGCCATGCGCCAGCCATTATTCTGGCGCTGGTACCCAATATCGCGGAATGGGCGAAAACGCAGGTCGACGGCGCACTGAATGCGGCAGGCGCCAACACGGTGAATTTGCCTGCTGAGGTGATAGCCAATATGGCCAACAATGGCGTGCTTTATAACGGTATGGCAACCGCTGGCGGGGGCGCCGTGCTGGCAGGGCTGATGATGGGGGCAATTGCCGCGTTTATCATTGACCGTCGCTTTAACTGGGCTGCTGTTTATGCCGCTGCTGCCACCGTGCTCTCTTTCTTTGGTTTTATTCACGGGCATCAGATGGCGGTTAACGCCTCGCCGACGGTGACCTTCGCCTATGCGGTGGTGACGTTGATGCTGACCTTCCTCGCCTGGCGTCAGGTGCGCGAGCAGGGCAAGCTGGACTGGTCGCCGATTGATAACGATAAAGAACCGATGCTTTAAATATTCCCCGATGCGCTGCGCTTATCAGGGCTACGGCCAGAGCCGAAAGGTAGCTCGGATAAGCATCTGATGCCCTCTCCCACAGGGAGAGGGAGAAAGACGTAGCCCGAACCCCAAAATCGTAGCCCGGATAAGGTGCGTTAAGCACCGCATCCGGGAAGGCATAAAAAAACCGGAGTGCATGGCTCCGGTTTTTCATTTCAGCGCGTTACGCCTGTGGCTTCTCGCCGTTTTCATCCTGATCGACCGCGAAGCAGGCAACCAACTGGCCGCCGTAGTCTTTGAGCTGCGGCTGCAACTGGGTGCAGGGGCCAAAGCGACGACGGCAGCGGGCGTTGAATGCGCAACCCGGCGGTGGATTCAGCGGGCTGGGCAGCTCGCCGGTGAGCTTAATGCGCTCACGGCGATCGTCCGGGTTCAGGCGCGGCGTTGCAGAGAGCAGCGCCTGGGTGTACGGATGACGCGGATTGTTGAAGATCTGGTCCTTGGTGCCTTTCTCCACGCAGCGGCCCAGATACATCACCATCACTTCATCGGCAATGTGTTCCACCACCGACAAGTCGTGGGAGATAAATACGTAGGACAGCCCCAGATCCTGCTGCAAGTCCATCATCAGGTTCAGCACCTGCGCACGAACAGAAACGTCCAGCGCGGAGACCGGTTCGTCGGCGATCACCACGTCCGGGTCAAGCATCAGGCCACGGGCAATAGCGATACGCTGACGCTGACCACCCGAGAACATGTGCGGATAACGGTCATAATGTTCAGTTTTCAGGCCGACTTTCGCCATCATCGCCAGCGCTTTCTCACGACGCGCTTCCTTGCTCAGGGAGGCGTTAATCAGTAGCGGTTCTTCCAGAATCTGTCCCACTTTTTTACGCGGGTTCAGCGAACCGTACGGGTTCTGGAACACGATCTGGATTTTCTGCCGACGCAGTTTCTGCGCATGTGGATCGTGTTTCAGCAGATCCTGCCCCTGATAGTACAGCTCACCGCCGGTCGGGGTTTCGATCATCGTCAGCAGACGGCCCAGCGTGGATTTACCACAACCGGATTCGCCCACCACTGCCAGCGTTTTGCCGCGTTCCAGGGTGAACGATACACCGTCCAGCGCTTTTACCAGGCGTTCCGGGGCAAACAGCCCCTTCTTCACCGGGTAATGTTTTTTCAGGTCGATAGCCTGCAACAGCGGTTGCGTGGCGGCCTCGTGCGTACTCATAGTGTGGGCCTCCCGGCATCATCGAGTGGGTAGTGACATTTCGACTGGCGTCCGCCATCGACTGTGTTCAGCGCAGGCTCTTCGGCACGGCATCGGTCCGTTGCATAGGGGCAACGCGGATTGAGCAGACAGCCATTCGGGCGGTCATACTTACCGGGAACGACGCCCGGCAGCGATGCCAGACGGGCTTTATCCTGCGCAAACTCCGGCAATGCGCGCAGCAGTGCCTGGGTATACGGATGACGCGGCGCGCGGAAGATATCTTTCGCCGCACCGGTTTCCACCACCTGACCTGCATACATCACAATGATTTTGTGTGCCGCTTCGGCCACCAGCGCCAGATCATGGGTGATCAGGATCAGCGCCATGTTCTCTTTTTGCTGTAGCTCCAGCAGCAGCTCAATAATCTGCGCCTGAATGGTCACATCCAGCGCGGTGGTCGGTTCATCGGCAATCAGCAGCTTCGGCTGACACGCGATGGCCATCGCGATCATGACACGCTGGCTCATCCCACCGGAGAGCTGGTGAGGATACACGTCCAGCCTTGATGCCGGGTCAGGAATACCGACCTGGTTGAGCAGGTCAATCGCGCGCTGGCGACGGGTGTGCTTATTGCCACCCTGGTGCACTTTGATCGCTTCCATAATCTGGAAACCGACGGTGTAGCAGGGGTTCAGGCTGGTCATCGGATCCTGGAAAATCATCGCCACTTCAGAACCCACCAGACTGCGGCGTTCTTTTTCCGAAATGCGTTTCAGATCCTGACCGTTGAACTCCAGATGCTCTGCCATCACGCGACCAGGGTAATCAATCAGCCCCATGATCGCCAGCGAGCTGACCGATTTACCGGAGCCTGATTCACCCACGATGCCAACCACTTCACCCTGATTCACGCTATAACTAACGCGGTCAACGGCGCGGAACTCGCTGCCTTCGTCGCCGAAATGCACCGATAATTTATTTACATTTAATAACGCCATCTCGAACCTCTTACTGCTTCAGTTTGGGGTCGAGCGCATCACGCAGGCCGTCACCCATCAGGTTAAATGCCAGCACCGTCAGCAGGATCGCCACACCCGGGAAGGTCACGACCCACCAGGCACTTTGCGCGAACTGCAACACGTCGGAGAGCATGGTGCCCCACTCCGGTGTTGGCGGTTGCGCACCCATGCCAAGGAAGCCGAGGGCGGCCATGTCGAGAATGGCGTTCGAGAAACCGAGCGACGCCTGAACAATCAGCGGCGCCAGGCAGTTAGGGAAAATATTGACGAACATCTGACGCATTGCGCCTGCGCCCGCCACGCGGGAAGCCGTGACGTAATCGCGGTTAACTTCCACCAGTACCGCAGCACGGGTAAGACGCACATAGTGCGGCAAGGCGACGAAGGTGAGCGCTAACGACGCGTTGACTATCGAGGGACCGAATATCGCCACCAGCACCAGTGCCAGCAACAGGCTCGGCAGCGCCAGCATGATGTCGACGACACGCATGATGATGTTATCCACAACGCCGCCAAAGTAGCCTGCCACCAGACCGAGGATTATCCCCATGATCAGTGACAGTACCACCACCAGGCAGCCGACCAGCAGCGACAGGCGCGCGCCAAACATCAGACGCGACAGGGTATCGCGACCTACGTCATCAGTACCCAGAATGTGCGACCATGTGCCGCCATCCTGCCATACCGGCGGTGCCAGCAGGGCATCGCGGAACTGATCCGCCGGGTTATGCGGCGCCAGTACGTTCGCGAAAATGGCGATAAGCAGCATCAGAATCACGTAAACCAGACCAACGACCGCGCCTTTATTACGTTTGAAATAGTGCCAGAACTCCTGCAGCGGGGTCATCGGCACCGGTGCAGAGATAACTTTATTTTCAGTAACTTGTGACATGATGGCCCCTTACTTCTTGTGACGAATACGCGGGTTCACCACGCCGTAGAGCAGGTCGACCAACAGGTTGACGAGAATGATCATCGTCGCGACCAGCAATACCCCACCCTGCACAACCGGATAATCGCGGCGTTGCAGCGCGTCGATTAACCAGCGGCCAAGGCCCGGCCAGGAGAAGATGGTTTCCGTCAGGATCGCACCCGCCAGCAATGTCCCGACCTGCAGACCGATAACGGTCACTACCGGCAGCATCGCATTACGCAGCGCGTGGACGATGATAACGCGCATCCGGGTTAACCCTTTGGCGCGCGCGGTGCGGATATAGTCTTCACCCAGCACTTCCAGCATCGACGAACGGGTCATGCGCACGATAACCGCCAGCGGGATAGTCCCCAGCACAATGGCAGGCAGAATCATATGCGCCAGGGCATCGATAAAGTTACCCTGTTCGCCCCAGATAGCCGTGTCGATCAGCATAAAACCGGTGAGTGGGTTACTGTCATCCAGGAACACCATGTCACTGACGCGACCGGATACCGGCGTCAGATTCCAGTGAACCGACACCAGCATGATCAACATCATGCCCCACCAGAAGATAGGCATGGAGTAACCGGTCAGCGCGAGGCTCACGGCGGTATGATCAAAAATGGAGCCACGCTTCACAGCGGCCATTACGCCCACCGGAATCCCGACAGCCACAGCAAAAATCATGGCGCAGACGCCGAGTTCCAGCGTCGCTTTAAAACGCGGTACGAACTCGTCCCACACCGGAAGACGGCTCTTAAGAGAGATCCCTAAATCACCATGCAACACGCCCCATACATAGTTGACGTATTGCTGCCACAGCGGCTTGTTGAGACCAAGCTCTGCCAGCAACTGGGCATGACGCTCAGGAGAGATACCACGCTCACCTGCCATGATCATCACCGGGTCACCGGGAATCATATGAACGAAGGCAAAGGTGAGAAGGGTGATACCGATAAACGTCGGGATAACTAGCCCCAGACGTCGGAGGATGAACTGCAACATAACCCGGATTCTCTGTAGTGACGCATGCACCTGGCGGTAGTGCGTCTGTATTGCTCACACATGTTTGGGTAAACGGGAAAATCCCCTCTACCCAGGCCTTTTCCCGGAGGAATAAGGAACAAAAACCCTCCCCCCGGAAAGGGAGGAGGGACTCAGGCATCGTGCCTATTATTCAACTGACACGTTTTCGAAGTGGTGTTTGCCCAGCGGATCAACCACGTAGCCTTTGACTTCTTTACGCACCGGCTCATACACGGTGGAGTGAGCGACGATCAGTGCCGGAGCCTGGTCATGCATCACTACCTGAGCCTGTTTGTACAGTTCAACACGCTTGTTGTGGTCATCTGTTGCGCGCGCCGGCTGAATCAAGTCTTCAAACGGCTTGTAGCACCAGCGAGAGTAGTTGGAACCGTCTTTCGCCGCAGCGCAGCTGAACAGGGTAGCGAAGAAGTTATCCGGATCCCCGTTGTCACCGGTCCAGCCCATCATCACAGCCTGGTGCTCACCGGCTTTCGCACGTTTCAGGTACTCGCCCCACTCGTAAGTGACGATCTTGGCCTGAACACCGATTTTCGCCCAGTCAGCCTGAATCATCTCAGCCATACGGCGAGCGTTCGGGTTGTACGGACGCTGTACCGGCATCGCCCACAGTTCAACGGTGAAGCCCTGCTCGTGGCCGGATTCTTTCAGCAACTGTTTCGCTTTCTCAACGTCGTAGGTGTAATCCTTAACGTCGTCGTTGTAGCCCCACATTGTCGGCGGAATCAGGTTTTTCGCGGCAACGCCAGCGCCCTGGTAAACAGCTTTGATGATCGCTTCTTTATTTACCGCGTAAGTCAGCGCCTGACGTACTTTCACGTCATCGAACGGTTTCTTCTCGGTGTTGAAAGACATGTAACCGACGTTCAGGCCAGCCTGTTCCATCAGGTTAATGTTTTTGTCTTGTTTCATACGAGCGATGTCAGCCGGGTTCGGGTACGGCATAACCTGGCACTCGTTTTTCTGCAGTTTGGCATAACGTACGGAAGCGTCAGGCGTGATGGAGAAGACCAGGCGATCGATCTGCGGCTTGGTACCCCAATAACCTTCAAACGCTTTATACAGAATGCGGGAATCTTTTTGGTACTGTTGCAGCTGGAACGGACCGGTACCAATCGGATCCAGGTCCACTTTGTCCGGCGTGCCGGCTTTCAGCATGTTGTCGGCATATTCTTTGGACAGAATAGACGCGAAGTCCATGGCCAGGTCAGCCAGGAACGGCGATTCCGGACGGGTCAGCACGAATTGAACGGTGTTGTCGTCGACTTTCTTCACTTCGCTAATCAGGTCTGGCAGGCCCATACCTTCAAAGTATTCGTAGCTGCCGCCAGAAACTTTATGGTACGGGTTCTGGGCGTTTTTCTGACGATCAAAGGAGAATACGACGTCGTCCGCGTTGAATTCACGCGTCGGTTTGAAATCTTTGTTGTCCTGCCACTTCACGCCTTTACGCAGGTGGAAAGTGTAGGTTTTGCCATCGGCGCTGATATCCCACTTCTCAGCAAGACCCGGAATGACCTCAGTAGTACCGGTTTTGAACTCAACCAGACGGTTATAAATCGGCACAGAGCTGGCGTCGTAAGTAGTACCAGAAGTGAAAAGCTGTGGGTTAAAGCCTTCAGGCGAGCCTTCTGAACAATAAACCAGGGTTTTTGCCTGCACGCTGGCCGCCACAGTCATAGCCACCAGGCTAAGACCAAGCTTCAGCATCCCTGACTTCTTCAAGGAAATACTCATTATTCTGCTCCAATGTGATATGTGTTGTTACCCTTGCGCTGGGTTATCCGACAGGCCGTTATTAGATTTTTGCCTGGACTTATCGGAAGTTATGAGAGACGGGAAATCCTTTCACAAGATTGACTGAGTTGCAGTGCAGATTCTCCATGAAATGCCCCTCATGCCCTACAATCTGTCAATAGAATGTCAAAACGTCAATACAGGTAACGGGGATTTACATCGTTGATGAGAATCAACAAACAAAGTTAAAAAAAACTTCAAGCCGCTATTTTCAGCAGGTAAATTTGTGCTATGCCGTTATGAGCAGAATAATAAGCTTGAGAATCATCTCAGGCTGGTGTTTAACGTTTGAGCAGATTATGAAAAATTTCTTGCAGAATGCTGAATATGTGAGCGATTAATACCGCGAACGTTAAAACGCACAGCGTAAAATGCTAACCCTATCCATAAGCAACGCGAAAAAAGATCGAACTATATATAAAAAAATACAATGGATTATGTCACAAAACCGTGACATAGCAGGGTGAAATAAGGTTATGGAACGCTAACAGAAGCGGATGGTTTTCCCCTAACTGTCTCCCTAAAAGAGTGAGGGGATGGGTTCGGTTCATGCCAGCATAAAATGGCGGGTATCTGCCGCCATACAAAACACCAGGCGAACACTAACTTTCCCCCTCTCCCTTGAGGGAGAGGGAGCCCCAGTAATATTTCGTTTTACAGCGATGACACCGCGTAATGAGAGCGAAACAGTTACAGCGATGACAGGGTCCGGCTGAAAATCGATGAGGCGTTGACGGATGACCGGGCCCGCCCGCAGGGAAGCGGGCGGAGGGGATAGCCTGCAAGGACGCAGGCTGGTCCCCGACCCGAAAGTCAGACGACATAAGCCTCATGGACCGCGCCAGCGGCGATTTTCCTGGCCGGGAGCCCGGGTCGCCAGGGTGGTGGCGGTGAGCCACCCTGGCACGTTCACGGGTTCTGTCGCTATAGAAAAGCAGAGAACATCAGGTGAACGGAATGACCACCAGAGCCGCATTTTCCCCCACCCCGGCGGCGCTTTGCTTGCCAGGGCTACAAAACCCCTGATGCAAAAAAGCCTGCTCGTTGAGCAGGCTTTTCGAATTTGGTCGGTGCCAGAGATTACTCGCCACTGCGTGGCTCGCCCTGCGGGCCGTTGCTGACGCAACGTTCTCTCGCTCCGCTCGAGTCGAACCTCTCTGCCCCCGGAGGTTCTCATCCTCTCTGGCGCAGATGCAAAAAAGCCTGCTCGTTGAGCAGGCTTTTCGAATTTGGTCGGTGATAGAGGATTCGAACCTCCGACCCCTTCGTCCCGAACGAAGTGCGCTACCAGGCTGCGCCAATCACCGAATGCGGGGCGCATCTTACTGCCACACACCCCGACCGTCAATCCCTTAATGTAAAAAAGCCAACTGACTGGCGAGAAAGCCGCCAGTGCCTCAATTTACCTTGTCGGAAGGCAGATGGCACCAGTTGTTATTTTCATTAATCCCGCCGTCTGGCGAGGTATATCCCAGGCAACCCATAATGGTGTCGTACAGTTCAACATGCCGGCGCGGCACCTTCATATCCGCTTGTTGTTTCAGCTGCGCAAACATCTTCGCCTTATCCGGGTTTTGCAGATATTTGTCTGACATCCACACCATCATCGGTACGCGAAACTGCTCCGGCGGCGCCATCATACGCGGCGTACCGTGCAGATGTTCCTTCTCATTAATTGACTCACCGTGGTCTGCCGCATAGAAGATGATGGCTTTTTTATCGCGCAGTTTGTCGATCACGCTGTCGATAAAATAGTCCACATAGGTAACGGAGTTATCGTAAGAATTAATCAACTCTTCTTTACTGCATTTATCGTCCACTCCCACACACTCCGGCGTCCACTGTGCGAAGCTACGCGGATAACGCTGGGTATAGTTGAAGTGCGAACCTTTGGTATGCAGGATAATGAGATGCTTGCCCTGCTTGTTGTTATCGAGCGAGTGGTGTAACTCATCAATTAACAGCATATCGTCAACGTTCTTACCCCGGTTACGCGGCTCCGCACCAATCTGTTCACGATAGGCAATGTTGTCTGCCATCGTGTTGCTGTAAAACCACATTTCGCTTTGCATCGCATACAGGTCGGAAGAGAAGCCCATCTGTTTGAGCACGGAGAAAACGTTCTGCTCTTTTATCGTGCGCTGAGGATTTTCCGCCGCCCCGCCTTCACGTACAAACATACAACGCAACGACAGTTTGGTGGCGGTATCACATGAGTAACCCCGGAAAGCGACCAGGTTCTTCTCCTGAGCAAGCTTAGGCGTGGTATTGCGCGAGTAACCGAGTAACCCCATGTGATCCCAGCGGGTTGTTTCACCGATGATAAACACCACATAGGTGTCATTGATGTCGTCCGGCGCGACATAACTGAATTTCGCCGCCGGGTTGAACAAGGAGCGATGATCCGACGACTCGTCCACCTGCGCCCAGGCGTACAAACCCAGCGCAGAAAGCCAGTTGGAAGGCAGATAGGAGTTCGCGACCACGCCGCCATAGCTCGGCATGTCCACGCCTGAGGTCCGTTCTTCTTCCTTTTGCTGCAGATCCAGCAGGCGGATTGGCCCCCAAACCAGCAGCGCGGCCATCACCACCAGCACCACACTCTGCATACGGTGACCACGGGTACGCAACTGACGTAACAGGGTATAGCGACAGCGGTTATTCCAGATAGACAGCAACGGCATAACGCTGACAATCGCCACCCAGGCAAAGAGTTGCCAGCCCACCACCTCTTTGGAGAGATCGATGTCAGTGGTCATCACCGAAGCGATAATGCCATAGCCAATCACCACATTCAGGAAAGTCATGTAATAGCTGGCCGCTGCTGAAAACAGCACCACCAGCGATGCCAGTACACGCCAGGCACGGCGTCCGAATAATGAGAGGATACGTAATAAAAAGAAAGTCGCCAGGACAGTGGCAACCAGTTCGACAACCGCAGAGAGTCCTTTCCAGACGGTGAACGCTTGCGCATAACCATCAAACCGACGGTAGAAAACTGCGCTATTCATAAACAAGCCAATATACAACGCCAGCAGAAAACTCAATTTCTGCTGAGTCATCGTTTTTATATAACTCATGCAAGCAACCCTGGAAAAAGGGAAAACAGCACCGCTCAGCGCGCAAAGCAGCGCCGATCGGGCATTAAACGCAAGGGAAGTTAATTGAGGAACTTCTTAAGCGCGGATAAGTAGACCACAAGGGCGGGAAAAAGTGTCCGTCTGAGTTGTGATCCGGTCATACATTTACAAAAATATATAACCGGAAATAGGCTAATCACCCCATGACGACTTTTCAGGCGGTGATCACATTCAATTTAACGTCAATATTGCCGCGAGTAGCGTTGGAATAGGGGCAAACTATATGGGCTTTTTTCACCAGTTCCTGCGCTATCTGATGATCCATTCCCGGCAGGTGAATATCCAGTTGCGCTTCAATACCAAAGCCGGTCGGCAAAGGCCCAATGCCCACTGTACCCTCAATATAAGCCTCTTGCGGCAGGCGCTGTTTTTCTACCGACGCGACATGTTTTAGCGCCCCGAGAAAACAGGCGGAATACCCGGCGGCGAACAGTTGCTCCGGGTTCGTCACCTCCCCACCAGCGCCGCCCATCTCTTTTGGCACGCCCAGTTTTACATCCAGAACGCCATCGGACGAGACAGCTCTGCCATCGCGGCCTCCGGTGGCTTTCGCCTTCGCCCGATACACGACTTTTTCTAATGACATACGCGACTCCTTCTGTTGGAAGACCTGCTATTAAGGATAGCCGCTACTAAAGAGAGTCCCGGTAAAGGGGCACATAAGGGTAATAAAAAAGCCGCCTGACGGCGGCGTTTTAGAAGACAGGCAGGAATCAGGCGTGCGCCGGTTTATAAACGCTGCGCTGCGGTTGACGGATGGTCGTGGACAGTGCCAGTGAGACAATCAGCAGAGCAAAAATGACGCAGAAGGTGACATAGAAGCCGCCAAACAGCGAAGCGATAATCGAACCGCAAATACTGCCGATACCAAAGCCTAAGTAAATCACACCGTAGTTTTTCGCCAGGTTGTTCAAACCAAAGAATTCGCTGACCAGCGACGGGAATACGGTAATGGTGCCCCCGAAGTTGAAGGCCACGCAGGCAATCGCCGCGAAAAAGGAAACCGCATTCAGTGGCGCAAACAGCAGGGCTGCCATCCCAACCAGTGAAATCACCTGGCCAATCGTAATAACACGAATACGGGCGATTTTGTCGGACAGAATGCCCAGCACCAGACGGCCGCTCAGATTCGCAATAGAGATAACCGTTACCGCATTAGCGGCCGTTGCCACGTCCAGATGCACCATGCCCTGGGCAATGTCTTTCGCTACCCCAATCACATACAAACCACTCATACAGGCGGTCAGGAACATCACCGCCAGCATCCAGTATTGTGGTTTACGCATGGACTGCGCCAGCGTGAAATCATTTTCCACCACGCCATTGACCGTGGTTGTTTTCTGTTGCGGCGCGTCAGTCATCAGCATCGCGCCGCAAACAATCATCACCAGCGTCATCGCTCCCCAGATCATGAAAGTCTGTTCCAGGCCAACGGTGGCCAGCAGGTGGCTATCGATGAATTTAAAACCCAGACTGCCCAGGCCATAAGCCCCGATGGAGAAGGCAGAAATCAGTCCTTTACGCTCCGGGAACCATTTCACACAGTTGGAAAGGGTAAGCAGGTATCCGGCGCCATCTGCCAGACCCACAAGCACGCCCGCGCTCAGCCACAGCATGGTCAGGCTGCTGGCGTGAGCAGTCAGGAAGAAGCCGATTCCCAGCAGAACGCCAGAGGCCATGGTCACGCGTTTCACGCCAAAACGTTCCTGCAGTTTCCCGGCCACAGAGGAGGACAATGCCAGCCCGAGGCTTAACAGACCAAATGAAAACGCAACCTGACTTACCGGCTCGCCCAGCTTATCTGCCAGCGCGCTATTAAACAGGCTCCAGGTATAGACAGATCCCAACGCAAATTGTGTGATGATAGTGCCAGCCAGTGTGAGCCAGCGTGTGCGATTCAAGGATGATGTATTCATGGCAGTTGTCCTGCAGAGGAAATTAAGGGAATTCACTGCTGACAACCATAACGAAGCGCATTTCATGCCAGGGCTAAAAAGGCATGAAATGCAGTAAGCGGGGAATGAAATGCATTCAGGCAGGAATGAATGACATTACGGAAAACGGAGTCGCCACAATTTACCGGATAAGTTAGTACATACTATCAATGCAGGGCGCGTGTTTATTGTTTCTTAATTGTGATCACTTTGTATTAGATGTTCTTAAAAACGCGCGCTAACCCCCATGCTATAGAGGTAATTTGGCCCGGTTATCCAGTTTTCCGACTGCGACATGGAAGCATAAGCGGCAAAATGTTGATTAAGCAGCATATCGGCGCCGACGGACACATCCAGCCAGTTGCCGTACTGGTTCGCGGCGGTCAGACGACTCAGACCGGATTGCGATTTCCAGACGTTTTCACCGAACTGTTGGTTGTAACTAATTTGCGCCCATGGACGAAAGTCACCCATATGGCTATCCACGCGCCATCCCAGTGAACTGACGGTTGCGTGCCAGAGCGGATCGCTATATTGCGGTGAAGTCGCGCTGTCGCCAAATTCATTGTACATTGACGTCGTTGAACCATCGTAATGCCAGACTGCCACCGGCCCGGTCATCACATTCGTTGATAATGGAATATTCAGGCCAATACTCATTGTACTGACGGCATCCATCGGCGTTTTATCTGGCAGATTAAAGGCAACGCCAGGCCCACTCTGCGCTGAGCGAATGCGTTCTTCCAGGATATCGTTATAACGCGGCTGGTGATCGCTATCCCATGTATAGCGTTGCGGCATATTATTTTGCGAATCGATCGCGATATATTCTTGTTGCCAGGCAAATGCCGAATGGCTGAAAAGCAGACAAGCAGGCACTACCGCTATCAAACGGCCACTGTATTTAATTTTCATCAATGCGACTCCACAAAAGAGCCAAACCGGCGTAATTGTTATCGTTTTTGTTGGGCAAAGGCGAGGGTAGATATCCCTTACCTAACTATTATCTTTTTCGCAGGCACGTCAAGCCTGCAACATACATAATTTTGATCAACATCAGCAACGGAGAAGGATATGCAGCGTTGTGGTTGGGTGACTCAAGACCCGCTTTATCTGGCTTATCACGATGAAGAATGGGGTGTCCCGCAAATGGACGGTAAAAAGCTGTTTGAAATGATCTGTCTTGAAGGACAACAGGCCGGTTTATCATGGATTACGGTGCTTAAAAAACGCGAAAACTACCGTAATGCCTTCCATCAGTTCGATCCTGAAAAAGTGGCCGCGATGGGGCCGGATGATGTCGAGCGCCTGGTGCTGGATGCCGGGATTATTCGCCATCGCGGCAAAATTGAGGCGATTATCGGCAACGCCCGCGCCTGGCTTGCCATGGAGCAAAATGGCGAACCTTTTGCCCCGTTTGTCTGGTCGTTTGTCGATAACGAACCGCAAATTACCCAGGCCGCCGCACTCGGTGATATCCCCACCTCAACGCCCGCCTCCGACGCGCTTTCAAAAGCGTTAAAGAAACGCGGCTTCAAATTTGTCGGCACCACCATCTGCTACTCCTTTATGCAAGCCTGCGGTTTGGTTAATGACCATATTACAGACTGTTTCTGTCATCCCGGAGGCCGGCATGATCCGCGAGTGGCACAGTAAAGATTTATCTCCTCTGTTGCGCCTGTGGCTTGAAAGCACCACCTACGCGCACCCGTTTATTGCGCAAACGTACTGGCAAGACAGCGAGATGCTGGTGCGCGAAGTTTACCTCCCGTCGGCCCGTACCTGGGTCTGGGAGGAAGAAGGTAAGCTGTACGGTTTTGTCAGCGTGATGGATTCACAGTATATCGGGGCATTGTTCGTCTGCCCGAAGGCGCTTCGCAAAGGGATAGGCACCGCGCTGCTTGACCACGTCAAGCAGCGCTTTAATGCCTTAAGCCTGGAGGTGTATCAGAAAAACGAGCGGGCGGTGAAGTTCTATCACGCGCAGGGCTTTCGCATAGAAGACAGCGCCTGGCAGGAAGAGACGCAGCACCCGACCTGGATCATGAACTGGCAGGCGGATCAAACGCCGTCAGCGTAAGCGCCGGACCGCTGTATTTTTCCATCCATACCAGTGCGGTATTTCCCGCACAGCCATTCCCCAGCTTTGAGCTGGGGAGATCTTTTGTCAGCACGTTAACCGCGCCGTTTTTACAGATCCCTCCCTCAGCACGCTCAAGGTCCGGCCATGCGCCCTGGTGAATACAAATCACGCCGGGTTTGATCCCTTCGCTAACCACAGCGCCAGCCAGCACCTGTCCGCGTTGGTTCCAGACGCGAACCAGGTCGCCATCAGCAATACCGCGCGCTTTCGCGTCACGCGGATGCAGCGTCACCGGTTCGCGCCCCGCCACTGCATACTGCTCGCGAAGTGACGAATAGTTAAGCTGGCTGTGCAGACGATGCGCAGGGTGAGCGGAAAGAAGCTGCAACTGCTCCGGTCGGGCGTTGCCATGCCATTCATCCGGCTCAAGCCACATTGGATGCGGCGGGCAGTCGGCATAACCAAAACCGGCAATGCGCGCCGAGTAGATTTCAATTTTGCCACTGTCGGTTTTGAGCGGATGCGCCTGCGGGTCACGACGGAAATCAGCGAAGCGTACAAAGCGGGCATTCTCTTCGCTTTCTGGCATTTCAATCAGGGCATTCGCTTCCCAGAACTCGGCAAACGGCGGCAACGTAACCTGCTGGCTCGCGCCGCGCTGTCGGGCGATGTCGTAGAAGGTTTCCAGCCACGCCAGATCGCTCTTCCCTTCTGTAAAGCGCTCGCGTCCACCCGGTTCCCAAAGCTCGCTGAGATCGGCGAACACCTCGAAATCGTCACGCGCTTCATCGCGCGGGGGAACCACACGCTTCATCGGCACCAGATGCTGGTTGCTGTAATCACCCGTCATGGTCATATCGTTACGTTCAAACGATGTGGTGGCAGGCAGTACGATATCCGCGTGCTTTGCGGCGGCGGTCCAGAAACACTCGGAAATGACGACCAGTTCCGGCTTCTGCCAGGCGCGTATCAGCCGGTTAGTGTCCTGATGGTGGGTAAAGTTGGCGCCACCTGCCCACCAGATAAACTTAATCTCCGGGAAGTGTCGATCCATACCATTGTGCTGATAGAACGCTCCCGGTTTTTCCAGCGCTTCAATAATGCGCGCCACGGGGATTTTTTCGACCGCCTCAATACCGTCTTTTACGCAACCCTGCATGGATGCCAGTACCGCCGCCCGGCGCGTGGGGTTACCGCCATTGGCAAAATGATACGACAGGCCAAAGCCGCCGCCGGGGATGCCAATCTGGCCCAGCATCGCCGCCAGCGTCACCAGCATCCAGTGTTTCTGCTCGCCAAACTGCTGGCGCTGCATTCCCCAGCCGGACATCAACATGGTGGTATTTTCGTGGAAAAGTTTTGCCAGATCGCGAATTTTCGCCGCCGGAATACCGCAAATATCCGCTGCCCACTCTGCCGTTTTCGCCACGCCGTCGCTTTTCCCGGTCAGGTAGTCGGCAAAGACGCTATAGCCTTCCGTGCAGCGCGCGAGGAAAGCCTCATCCTGCCAGCCATTTTCCACCAGTGTATGGGCGATACCGAGCATCATCGCCACATCAGTGCCCATATGCGGCGCTAACCACTCCACGCTCTCGCCAAAGAAATCGACCGTCTCCGATCGCATCGGATCGATGCAGATCAGACGTTTGCCGCTTTTGCGTAAAGCATCGAAATAGCCGATACCCTGCTCATCGGAGGCGTTCCACGCGATTTTCAGCGTGTTTAGTGGGTTAGCGCTCCACAGCACCACCACATCGGTGTGCTCCAGGACTAACGGCCAGCTGGTTTGTTGTTGATACACCTCGTTGCCGCCGACCACATACGGCATGATCGCCTGCGCCGCGCCGGTGGAGTAGTCCCCCAGATGGCCGGTATAGCCACCGGCAAGGCTCATATAACGCTGCAACAGTGTCGCCGCTTTATGCAGCACACCGTTCGACCGCCAGCCGTAAGATCCAGCGAAAATGGATGCCGGACCATGCGCCTCACGAATCCGTTTGTGCTGCTGATGGATGAGGGCAAGCGCATCATCCCAGGAGACGCGGACAAACTCATCCTCTCCGCGAACGCCCTGCGGGCTGTCCGGAGACGCCAGGAAGCCTTTACGTACCATCGGGAAACGGACGCGGGTTTTACTGTGGACCTGGTCGCGCACCACCGTTTGCAGAGAGTTAGGGTGGTTGGTGGGAAGCGCCCCGCGTGAAGAGAGCACCGTTTCGCCGTCGGTTTCAACCAACATCGGCCCCCAGTGGGCTGCCGTAAGAACTGTTTTAACTGCAGAGTTTGCCAAAGCGCGCTCCTGATGCATGCAGGTGATGACAGCGTCATCTCGCTGTCTTGTGAAATAATCAATGTCGCGCTCTATCATCCACACGCGCGGCGAATTGGCAAAGAATTAAACGGCATGATAGCCACGCAGAAGGCGATAAGCGGTATGTTCCCCCTTGCCAGTGCGGATTTTCGCGCTATCGTGTGGTCTCACAACTACCGCGAGGGAAGCACTTATGGCGAAAACGACGCGCCCGACGATAAGCGATGTCGCAAAAGCGGCAAAAACGGGCAAAACCAGCATTTCACGCTATCTGAACGGTGAAAAACATCTTCTGTCGGATGCATTGCTGGCGCGGATCGAACATGCCATTGCCGAACTCGATTACCGCCCCAGCCTGATGGCGCGCAATCTCAAGCATGGTCGCACCCGCCTGATTGGCCTGATTATCGCGGATATCACCAACCCCTATTCTGTACATGTGCTCAGCGGTATTGAAGCAGCCTGTCGGGAAAAGGGCTTCACCCCGCTGGTCTGTAATACCAACAACGAAGTCGATCAGGAGCTGCACTACCTGGACCTGCTACGTAGCTATCAGGTGGAGGGCATCGTGGTGAACGCCGTCGGGATGCGCGAAGAGGGGCTCAACCGGCTGCAGCAATCTTCTCTGCCTATGGTGCTGATTGACCGCAAGATCCCCGATTTTGCCTGTGATGTCGTAGGGTTAGACAATACCCAGGCCGCCACCACCGCCACCGAGCATCTGATTGAACAGGGCTTTGAAGCGTTGCTGTTTCTGAGCGAACCGCTGGGAACGGTGAATACGCGCCGGGAACGCCTGGACGCCTTTCGCGCAACGCTTGCCCGCTACCCCGGTACGGTGGCCGAAAACGCCGAAACGCCGCTGCATGAAAGCAGCCAGATTGATAACGTGCTACGCCAGTTTCACGCCAGCCATCGCGGGATGCGTAAAGCCGTTATCTCCGCCAACGGCGCACTGACGCTGCAAGTCGCCCGCTCACTAAAACGTATCGGTCTGCACTGGGGTAGCGATATCGGCCTGCTTGGCTTTGATGAGCTGGAATGGGCTGAGCTGGCCGGAGTGGGCATCACCACCCTCAAACAGCCGACCTGGCAAATCGGCTATGCCGCTGTAGAACAAGTCGTTGAGCGTATCGAGGGCAATAGCGATACCGTCCGCGAACGGGTCTTTTCCGGGGAGCTCATCGTGCGCGGTTCAACTGCGCGATAATTAACCTTCGTGATGACGATCATAAATTCGATGCACCGCGCTTTTCTTTGGAACCGGTTCCATCTAGCGTTACAGACAAGCAAATTGTCTTTAACTCCTGGGAAGCCGGAAGATGAAAAGAAAAATCATCGTTGTCACCGCCGCCTATGGCAGCGAACAAATTAACGCGATGGGCGGCCAGTGCGCCGTCCTGCCGCTGATAGCCAACGCAGGCGCAGACGGCGTGGAGATACGCCGCGAACTGTTAAGCGATAAAGAATTGAGCAGCCTGCCAACACTTGCTGCCACCATCGAAGCCCACCGTTTACTGGCCTGCTATTCGGCGCCGCAAGCCTTGTGCCTGGAAGATGGTTCCCTGAACCCGCTCCTGCCTGCTCTGCTTGAAGAAGCGCGCACGCTCAAGGCGCTGTGGCTCAAAGTTTCCCTCGGTCATTATCAGCGTAAAGACGTGCTGGAAACCTTACGTGGCTGGCTCGACGAGAGCGGGATGGCGTTGGTGGTGGAAAACGACCAGACCGAATGCGGGCAACTGGCGCCCATGCAGCGTTTTAAAGCCGCCTGCTCTGTCATGGCGCTACCGGTGACGCTCACCTTCGACACCGGCAACTGGGT
Organism: Phytobacter ursingii; assembly: GCA_901456055.1. Taxonomy (GTDB): domain Bacteria; phylum Pseudomonadota; class Gammaproteobacteria; order Enterobacterales; family Enterobacteriaceae; genus Phytobacter; species Phytobacter ursingii. The sequence continues at coordinate 176,650 of CABDWT010000004.1, read as the reverse complement.
ATGGGTCGGCGAGTCGCCGGAAGCCGCTGCTCATCTTCTGGCCCCTGCGGTGAGCTATATTCATGTGAAGGCAGCCATCCCACACCATGAGAATTATCGCGCCGTGGCGCCGGATAAAGCCGATGAACGCTGGCTTGCCCTGTTAAATCAGCTGCCGCCCGATGCCCCGCGTGGTATTGAGTTTCCACTTGAAGGCGACGACCTGACCGCCGTCACCCGTCACTACGTCGATTTGTTACGTGAGGAGTAACGCCATGCCTAACTCGCTTGATGTCATCACGATTGGCGAAGCCATGGCCATGTTTGTCGCCACAGAAACCGGCGAGCTTGCCGATGCTGAACATTTTGTGAAGCGCGTTGCGGGCGCGGAGCTGAATGTGGCTACGGGCCTGGCGCGGCTGGGGATGAATGTCTGCTGGATCAGCCGCGTAGGCGATGACAGTTTTGGACGTTTTGTTCTTAACTCACTGAAAAAAGAGAATATTGACACTCGCGGCGTCACCGTCGATGGACGCTACGCAACGGGCTATCAGCTTAAATCGAAAGCCGAAAATGGAACCGATCCCATCGTAGAGTATTTCCGCAAAGGATCGGCGGCCAGCCACCTTTCAACGGAGGATTTTCACGCCGCGGCATTCAACGAAGCGCGCCACTTGCATTTGAGCGGCGTTGCAGCCGCGCTCTCTTCGACATCGTATGAACTACTGGAACACGCGGCAGCGGCAATGAAAGCACAGGGCAAGACCATTTCCTTCGACCCGAATCTGCGCCCGGTGCTGTGGAAAAGCGAAGCGGAGATGGTAGAGAAACTTAACCGCCTCGCTTTCCAGGCCGACTGGGTGTTACCGGGGCTGAAAGAAGGCGTGATCCTGACCGGACAGCAGTCGCCGGAAGGTATCGCTGATTTTTATCTGCAGCGTGGCGTAAAAGCGGTGGTGATCAAAACCGGTCCGGATGGCGCCTGGTACAAAACCGCCAGTGGCGAACAAGGCGCGGTCGCCCCGGTAAAAGTGGATAACGTGGTCGATACCGTCGGTGCAGGGGATGGTTTCGCCGTCGGGGTGATTAGCGCTCTGCTGGAAGGTAAGACGATGCACCAGGCCGTACGGCGCGGCAATAAGATTGGCTCGCTTGCCATCCAGGTATTAGGGGATAGCGAGGGTTTGCCTACTCGGGAAGAGTTGGGCGAGTAATTCCCCCCTCACCCCAGCCCTCTCCCGGCGGGAGAGGGAGAAAGAAAACGCTCCCCTTCCGGGCGGGAGAGGGAGAAATACATCGCAGGACTGATCCCCTCTCCCTCGAGGGAGAGGGTTAGGGTGAGGGGGAAAGCTCCTCACAAAAAAACAAAGCCACCCTGGACCCTACAAACAGGCGGCGCAAACCTCAACCATAGAGGCAACATTATGAAAAGCTCGACAAATGCAGCAAAACGCTGGCTTTACATCATGCCGATTGTTTTCATCACTTACAGTCTGGCCTACCTCGACCGGGCGAACTTTAGTTTCGCCTCCGCCGCCGGGATCAACGACGACTTAGGTATTACCAAAGGGGTCTCTTCCCTTCTCGGGGCGCTGTTCTTTCTGGGCTATTTCTTCTTCCAGATCCCCGGCGCGATTTATGCGGAGCGCCGCAGTGTTCGCAAACTGATTTTTGTCTGCCTGATTCTGTGGGGTGGCTGTGCGTCACTGACCGGGATGGTCACCAATATCCCCATGCTCGCCGCCATTCGCTTTATTCTCGGCGTGGTAGAGGCCGCGGTCATGCCCGCCATGCTGATCTATATCAGCAGTTGGTTTACCAAATCGGAACGTTCACGCGCCAACACCTTCCTGATCCTCGGAAACCCGGTCACCGTGTTGTGGATGTCTGTGGTCTCAGGATATTTGATTCAGGCGCTCGGCTGGCGCGAGATGTTCATCATCGAAGGGGTACCCGCCATCATTTGGGCCTTTGCCTGGTGGATGCTGGTCCGTGACAAACCGACTCAGGTTGGCTGGCTGTCAGAGGACGAAAAATCTGCCCTGCAGACACAGTTGGATCAGGAACAGCAAGGTATCAAAGCGGTACGTAATTACGGCGAAGCCTTCCGCTCCCGTAACGTTATTCTGCTGTGTATGCAATATTTTGCCTGGAGTATTGGCGTTTACGGTTTTGTACTGTGGCTGCCTTCCATCATCCGCAACGGCGGGGCCAACCTCGGTATGGTCGAAGTAGGCTGGCTTTCATCTGTCCCGTATCTGGCCGCGACCATTGCGATGATTCTGGCCTCCTGGGCGTCGGATAAACTGCAAAATCGTAAGCTGTTTGTCTGGCCACTGTTGCTGATTGGCGGCTTCGCCTTTATCGGATCCTGGGCTGTCGGCGCAAACCACTTCTGGGCCTCTTATACCCTGCTGGTGATCGCCGGTGCAGCCATGTACGCCCCCTACGGCCCGTTCTTTGCCATCATTCCGGAGATGCTGCCGCGTAACGTTGCGGGTGGCGCCATGGCGCTTATCAACAGTATGGGCGCGCTCGGTTCTTTCTTCGGCTCCTGGTTCGTTGGCTACCTCAATGGCGCCACAGGCAGCCCGGCAGCCTCGTACATTTTTATGGGGGTGGCACTTTTTGCATCCGTGTGGCTTACTTTAATTGTTAAGCCTGCTAACAATAAAACGTATCCAGCAGGCGCGCGTCACGCCTGAATCTTAACGAGGGAGAATTCATGAAGCCGTCCATCATCCTGTACAAAGCATTGCCTGATGATCTGAAACGTCGCCTGGAAGCGCATTTCACCGTCACACAGGTGGCCAACCTGCGACCGGAAACGGTGGAGCAACACGCCGATGCGTTCGCCAGTGCCGAAGGCCTGCTGGGTTCCAGTGAAAAGGTGGACGCTTCACTGCTGGCAAAGATGCCGAAACTCCGTGCCGCATCGACCATTTCAGTGGGTTACGACACCTTTGATGTGGACGCGCTGAACGCGAAAAAGATTCTGCTGATGCACACCCCGACCGTGCTGACCGAAACCGTGGCCGATACCATCATGGCGCTGGTGCTGAGTTCCGCACGTCGGGTGGTGGAAGTGGCGGAACGAGTGAAGAAAGGCGAATGGACGAAGAGCATTGGTCCTGACTGGTTTGGCGTTGACGTACACCACAAAACGCTTGGCATCGTAGGCATGGGACGCATCGGTCTGGCGCTGGCGCAACGCGCGCACTTTGGTTTCGGTATGCCAATTCTCTATAATGCGCGCCGCCAGCATCAGGAAGCGGAGAGCCGGTTCCAGGCCCGTTACTGCGATCTGGATACGCTGCTTAAAGAGTCTGACTATGTGGTTCTCGTCCTGCCATATACCCAGGAAACGCATCACCTGATCAACGCTGAGAAGTTCGCCATCATGAAATCCTCAGCGATTTTTGTGAATGCGGGTCGCGGCCCGGTTGTCGATGAGAAAGCCCTCGTTGAGGCGCTGAAAAAAGGTGAGATTCATGCGGCCGGTCTGGATGTGTTTGAGAAGGAACCTTTGCCAGTGGACTCCCCTCTGCTAACGTTACCCAACGTGGTGGCGCTGCCGCATATTGGTTCTGCCACCCACGAAACGCGCTACGGTATGGCCGCCTGCGCGGTGGATAATCTCATTGATGCGCTGAATGGCAACGTCGAGAAAAACTGCGTCAATCCGCAGGTTATAAAGTAAGTCCCCCCGACAAAAACAAAAAAGAGGCGATCCTGTCGCCTCTTTTTTTTCAGGGATCCCTGGCTTACTGCGTCGCATTCACCGCGGCAGTCCAGGCCTGCGTAAACGCCTGATGCTGAGACGCCAGCGGCCCAATCAGCGCATTATACTGGCTGGCCTGCTGTGAGGTCGGGAACTGGATGCCGTTGGCAACAAAGCTCACCTGCGTACCCTGCTGAGCAATGAAATCACCCACCTGCACCAGCTGTTGCGTGAAGATTTGTGCCGCCGGGATCAGCGGTTGCAGCGCGTTAGCCGGCGCGGTAACCACTTTCGAATACACCTGCTCGAAGACCGGTTTCAAATCATCCGCCTGTTTCAGGCCGGCATGGGCTGTATCTGCCTGCACTTTCGCATTCTGCAATTGCTGACTCAGCACGCCGAGAGAACCATTTGCCTGACGCAGCGGCTCACGCTGGGTCATATAATCCTGCGGTACGCGAATCGCGTTCACGCTATCTACCACCGGACGCAGACCAGAATCCATCGCCTGATTCACCTGCTGGGAATAACCATACAGAATGGCGTAATCAGAGACGAAGGGGCCAAATTGTTTTTTCTGGTCAGCCGTCAGCGCGGGAAGACGTTCACTGCTACGCATCGCCGTATTTTGCAGGAAATCGATAAATGCCTTGCGCTGATCGCCTTCTTTATCAAAACACCCACTCAGGCCAACTACCATTAACAACGCCGCAAGAGGCGCAAACCAGCGAGAGCAGGACTTACCTGTCGCCATTTTAATACTCCTTTCACCCAAAAATGCGCACAACGAAACACGCGTGCCTGACGGCTTACAAGGATAGTCCAGGTCGGCGTCTCAGGATACCCTTTTCCATGCTTTCTTATTCACGTCAGGGCAAACCTCACGCCGTCTCGTCATGCGATTTTTTGCTAACGATTTACAAAAAAATACGTATTTATTCCTGGGCTTGCGTAATCAAGCAATTAACGTTTAGCGAAACGTTTGAATATGCATATCAAAAGCATGAAAAGCCTTTTTATTCGCGATATATCCTTGTTGCTGCCCCACGCCAGCGGTTTTAGCGACTATTCTTACTGGTGCTGTATCACTATCCGCTGTGTGTTTGTAGAGGAGTTCTCAATGGAATATAAAGATCCGATGTTTGAGCTGCTGAGCAGTCTGGAACAGATTGTCTTTAAAAAAGATGTAGCGCAAGCGGTTACCCTGACCCAAAAGCCTAATTCTTTCAATGAGTTTGAACAATTACGACGTGGCACTGGGTTAAAAATCGATGATTTTGCACGCGCAATGGGTGTTAGCGTAGCAATGGTTCAGGAATGGGAATCAAAACGTGTTCGCCCTTCAGCAACCGAAATGAAACTGATGCGCCTTATCCATTCAAATCCGATGCTCAGTAAACAGTTAATGGAATAAGCATGACTGTCAAAACCCCCGCAACGACGGGGGTCAATACCCTCTTACTTCCTTTCATAGTGCCATTTTTCTCCTCGCCACTCTATCTGGTGCGTTAAATTTAACGCCTGCAGAAAGGCCTCATCATGTGAAACCACCACTATGGCGCCCGGAAAGGTCGACAGCGCCAGTTCAATCGCCTGTGTCGAGGTCAAATCAAGGTGGTTGGTGGGTTCATCAAGCAAGAGCAGCTGTGTCGCCTCACGACGCCAGAGTACGCAGGCCAGCGCCGCTTTCAGACGCTCACCACCGCTTAATGCCGCCAGCGGCAACGTTACTTTTTCAGCCCCCAGGTGCAGCTGCGCCAGCCGGGTTCGCAGTACCCCCTCCTCCAGCGGCGTATCGCCGGCGTTAAGGTGCGCCAGAACCGAGAGGGAGAGATCCAGCCGCGACAGATGCTGGTCGAGATATGCCGTCGCGACGGATACCTGACACGCGCCAGCCAGCGGTTTTTCTTCTCCGAGCATGACGCGCAGTAGGGTCGATTTTCCACAACCGTTTGGCCCACGGAGCGCTACACGCATTGGCCCGTCCATTCGCCCGTTGAGGGGAGACGGCACGCCATAGGGCAGGACCAGATTATCCATCACCACCACCTGTTTCCCCTCGGCCACCTGGCTGCCCGGCAGGGTAAACATGACTGGCGCATCTTCTTCAACCCTTTCCCGCGCTTGTGCAACTGCGGCATTCAGCGCCTCATTCTGTTCACGATGTTGTCGACGTAGCGTGCCTGTTCGCTCCTTCGCTGCCCCTTTGTATTTCACCCGCTCGAACGAGGCGATGTTGAGCGTATCGACAGTACGCAAAGTCTGGGCAGAACGTCGCTGGCTTGCATCATGCTCTTTTTGCAGGCGCTGTCGGGTTCGACGCCGCTCGGTGGCCGCATGCTCCAGCGCGGCGTAAGCCGCCTGTTGTTCAGCTTCGCGTTGGCGTTGGTAGTCAGCGTAGTTGCCGCCGAAGCTCCGTAACCCGGCAGGAGATAATTCGAGAATACGCGGCATCAGGGACAGTAATTCCCGGTCGTGGCTGGCGACCAGCGTCCCTCCCTGCCGACGGGAAAGTCGCGCATAAAACCATTCCCGACCTTTCCTGTCGAGATGGTTGGTCGGTTCATCAAGCAGCAGGTAATCGGCGTCTGTCATCAACGCGGCGCACAGCAGCGCGCGTACCCGTTCGCCGCCGCTCAATTCTGCCGCAGGCCGCGCCGGGATGAACGGAGGCAGCGCGGCATCCAGAAAAGCCGCCGTCAGGCGCTCCTCCAGATCCCAAAAGCCCTCCAGACGTTCGAGATCTTCCGGCAGGTAATCACCCGATTCGATACGCCGACGCGCGGCAAAAACCGCGTCATAACCCAGCAATTCAGACAGCGTTGTCGAGTGGGAAACGGTGTGCTGTTGAGCAACGTAGGCCACAGAACCAAAACGTTCGATATGTCCGGATGCAGGGAGATCCTCCCCCGCCAGAAGACGCAGTAAGCGAGTTTTACCACAGCCGTTGCGCCCAACCAGGCCGCACAAGGCGGGTTCGAGCGAAAGAGAAATGGGGCCAAAAAGCGTCACGCCCGTCGCAAACTGACAGGTGACCTGATGCAAAATAAATGAAGGGGATTGGGCATACTGAGCCATAAGCACTCCTGAATGAAATCAATACATCCCCTGCTCGCGATATGCGCAAAGCAAGGATTCGAAATCAGCAGGTGTGTTTATCCATTTTCAGTCGGCCTCAGTGAGACGAGGGATTCGTCGGGGCAAAGAATAGCCGTATCGCAGGCGGGATTTCAAGGGTAATGTTTTTGAAAATCCCACCCCGCGAATGCAACATAATCAGCGTGGCAATCACTGTCGGTGTCAAAATCAGGGCCGCACCATCGTTAGTAAACAGCGCAGCCACCGCTGAACCAAGCAATACAATCCATGTAAACAGCAGACGGCCATTCCCTCTTCCCCAGCGTGAAACGTGCAGCGCCGCCCGCTTAAAGAATATATGTTGAGTTTGATACCGCAACTTATCGGCACACGTGAAAATGGCCCGGCCCTCTCCAGCATGAAGGCCGCAGAAGAGGTATCCTGAGCAATGTCTTCGGGCATAAAAAAACCTGCCCGAAGGCAGGTTTTTCGTTATCGGCCACGCACTTACTGCAGCAGGGAAATATCCGCAACCTGCAGGAACAACTCGCGCAGTTTTGACAGCAGCGTCAGACGGTTCAGACGAATGTCTTTATCTTCCGCATTCACCATCACGTTTTCGAAGAACTCATCCACCGGCTTACGCAGGGATGCCAGTTCCACCAGCGCTTCCTGGTAACGGCCTTCGGCAAAGTACGGCTGCAGCTTGTCGCGCAGAACGACCAGATTGCCCGCCAGTTTGATCTCTGCCGCTTCTTTCAGTACGGACGCATGCACGATGTCGTTCAGCGTCTCGTCTGACTTCGCCAGAATATTAGAGACGCGCTTGTTGGCCGCCGCCAGCGCAGAAGCCTCTTCCAGCGTACGGAAGTGAGAGACCGCCTTCATGCGTGCGTCGAAATCTGCCGGACGGGTCGGACGACGCGCCAGCACGGCCTGGATGGTGTCGACGGTGTAGCCTTCGTCCTGATACCAGGCACGGAAACGACCGAGCATAAAGTCGATAACGTCATCAACCACTTTCGCGTTGGTCAGCTTGTCGCCGTACAGACGCACCGCTTCTTCGGTCAGCGTTTGCAGATCCAGGTTGAGGTTCTTCTCAACGATGATACGCAGCACGCCCAGCGCGGCGCGGCGCAGCGCAAACGGGTCTTTATCGCCTTTCGGGTGCTGACCGATACCGAAGATACCGGCAAGGGTGTCCATCTTGTCCGCAATCGCCAGCGCGCAGGCGACAGGGTTAGACGGCAGATCATCGCCCGCAAAACGCGGCTGATACTGCTCATTCAGCGCAACGGCAACATCTTCCGCTTCGCCGTCGTGACGCGCGTAGTGCATGCCCATCACACCCTGCGTGTCGGTGAACTCGAAGACCATGTTGGTCATCAGGTCGCACTTGGACAGCAGGCCCGCACGAGTGGCGTGATTCACGTCAGCGCCAATCTGAGCGGCAATCCAGCCCGCCAGGGCCTGAATACGGTCAGTTTTGTCGCGCAGCGTACCCAGTTGTTGCTGGAACAGCACGGTTTGCAGGCGCGGCAGGTTGTCTTCCAGACGTTTTTTACGGTCGGTGTTGAAGAAGAACTCGGCGTCCGCCAGACGCGGACGAACGACCTTCTCATTACCGGAGATGATTTGTACCGGATCTTTGGATTCGATGTTGGCCACAAAGATAAAGTTCGGCAGCAGCTTGCCCGCGTTGTCATACACCGGGAAGTACTTCTGGTCGCCCTTCATGGTGTAGACCAGCGCTTCGGCAGGCACCGCGAGGAATTTCTCTTCGAATTTCGCCGTCAGCACTACCGGCCATTCCACCAGCGAGGTGACTTCTTCCAGCAGGCTATCACTCAGATCAGCGTTGCCGCCAATCTTACGCGCTGCTTCTTCAGCGTCTGCTTTAATTTTGGCTTTACGCGCTTCGTAATCAGCCACAACTTTGCCGCGCTCCAGCAGGATCTGAGGATACTGATCGGCATTGTCGATAGCGAACTCCGGCTCGCCCATAAAGCGGTGACCGCGAATCACGCGATCGGACTGGATGCCGAGGATAGTGGCAGGAATGACTTTGTCACCCAGCAGCAGGGTCACGGTGTGAACCGGACGCACGAAGTGGACGTCAGACGCGCCCCAGCGCATCAGTTTCGGGATCGGCAGCTTCGCCAGCGAGGCGGCGATCATGTCTGGCAGCAGTGACTCGACGCTCTCGCCTTTCACATGCGCGCGATACAGCAGCCATTCACCTTTGTCAGTGGTCAGACGCTCAGCCTGATCGACGGTGATACCGCAGCCACGCGCCCAGCCTTCTGCCGCTTTGCTTGGTTTGCCTTCGGCGTCGAACGCCTGAGCAATCGCCGGACCGCGTTTTTCAACCTCACGGTCAGGCTGAGAAGCCGCCAGATTCGCCACTTTCAGCGCCAGACGGCGCGGCGCGGCAAACCATTCGATTTTACCGTGCGCCAGGCCAGCGTTATCCAGCTCAGCGGTCACGTTCGCAGCAAAAGATTCAGCCAGGCTGCGCAGGGCTTTTGGTGGCAGCTCTTCGGTGCCAATTTCCACCAGGAAAGTTTTCTCAGACATGGCCGCCTCTTATTTATTCTTGTTGCACATCGGAAAGCCAAGGGCTTCACGGGAAGCGTAATAGGCTTCTGCCACTGCTTTGGTCAGCGTGCGAATGCGCAGAATGTAGCGCTGACGCTCGGTGACGGAAATGGCTTTACGCGCATCCAGCAGGTTGAAGCTATGAGCGGCTTTCAGAATACGTTCATATGCAGGCAGCGGCAGCGGGTTTTCCAGCGCCAGTAACTGCTGGGCTTCTTTCTCATACTGCTCGAAGCAGGAGAACAGGAAGTCGACATCCGCGTATTCGAAGTTGTAGGTGGACTGTTCCACTTCGTTCTGATGGAACACGTCGCCGTAAGTGGTTTTACCCAGCGGGCCGTCGCTCCAGACCAGGTCGTAAACGCTGTCTACGCCCTGAATATACATCGCCAGACGTTCTAAGCCGTAGGTGATCTCACCGGTAACCGGCTTACATTCCAGACCACCGACCTGCTGGAAGTAGGTGAACTGCGTCACTTCCATGCCGTTCAGCCACACTTCCCAACCCAGACCCCAGGCACCCAGCGTCGGGTTTTCCCAGTTGTCTTCCACGAAACGGATATCGTGGATGGTCGGATCCATACCCAGCTCTTTCAGAGACCCGAGGTACAGCTCCTGGATGTTGTCCGGAGACGGTTTAATCACCACCTGGAACTGATAGTAGTGCTGTAAACGGTTCGGGTTTTCGCCATAGCGGCCATCGGTTGGACGACGGGAAGGCTGCACGTAGGCAGTCGCCATCGGTTCTGGCCCCAATGCACGCAGGCAGGTCATTGGGTGAGATGTGCCGGCGCCAACTTCCATGTCCAGAGGTTGAACAATGGTGCAGCCCTGACGAGCCCAGTAATCCTGTAAGGTCAGGATCAGGCCCTGGAAGGTCCTGGTATCAAACTTTTGCATATGATTTCGTGCTGGATACGTGTGGATTTAAAGGAAGGGGCCAGTATACCCGCTGACCGGAAGATATACAGTATGAAACGGGTCTGTTTATGGAAAATTGAATAACTAGCGCATCGAGAGATGCAAAAACTGGCCTTCCGGGTCAAAAGAGCAGACAAAACCTTCCTTCCGGGGGGTAACGCCACGCATTTCATAGCTACTCTGAAACTGTTCGAAGCGGGTCACTGCGATGTCTTGCGAGTCGGTATTGTAGCGGTGCGCCGCAGATTGCTTGCAGAGCTTTTCCATTTCGAGGGAGTGCGCCGGGCTCACTTTCGCTTTTTGCGCGCGTTGCGCAGGCATTTCTTGTGGCGCGCTGCATCCGGCCACCAGCAGGAACAACAGAGCTGACACCATACTTTTGATCATCATTTTTTTACCGCCAGGCTAAGCTGCTGTTATTTTTAGAAGTCAGGAGTGCGAAGCAATGAATTTTGCAAAACTGCCGGAACATCACAAGTACAGGCAGGAAAAACTCGGATTTATCCAGAAAGAAAGTGCCTTAAATCGTAAGTCAGAGGGTATTTAACGGGAAAATTGAGGAACAGATGTCGTCGAAAATATACTGGATTGATAATCTGCGAGGGATCGCCTGTTTGATGGTGGTGATGATCCATACCACTGCCTGGTACGTGACTAACGCAGCCAGCGTGAGTACCGTCGACTGGGGGGTCGCCAATCTCCTTAATTCCGCTTCTCGCGTCAGCGTGCCGCTCTTTTTTATGATCTCGGGTTATCTCTTTTTTGGCGAACGCAGCGCCCAACCGCGCCATTTCTTGCGGATCGGTTTATGTTTGCTGTTCTACAGTACGCTCGCGTTTCTCTATATTGTCTTTTTTACCTCGATTAACGGCGAGTTATCGCTCCGAAACCTGCTACAAAAACCGGTGTTTTATCATCTGTGGTTTTTCTTTGCGATTATCGTTATTTATCTCGTCTCGCCGCTTATCCAGGTCAAAGAGGTGAGCGGGAAAATGCTGCTGGCGCTGATGGTTGTCATTGGCGTTATTGCCAACCCCAATATGGTGACGCAAAAAATCGGCCATTTCGAATGGTTACCCATCAATTTGTATATCAATGGCGACACGTTCTATTACGTGTTGTATGGCATGCTGGGCCGGGCACTAGGGATGATGGATACGCAGAAAAAATCGCTTACGGTGCTGAGCGCGATTGTGTTTGTCGTCGCCGCGTTTGCCATTTCTCGCGGTACCCTGCATGAACTGAGATGGCGGGGAAATTTCGCCGATACCTGGTATGTCTATTGTGGCCCGCTGGTATTTATCTGCGCCATGTCCCTGTTCACCCTGGTGAAAAATACCCTCAGTACGCGGGCGCTGCCGGGATTAGCCATCATTTCCCGCCACTCGCTGGGAATCTACGGTTTTCATGCCCTGATCATTCATGCGCTGCGAACCCGTGGCGTCGAAATTCAGGCCTGGCCAGTGCTCGATATCCTGTGGATTTTTACCGCAACGCTGCTCATCAGTCTGGGATTGTCGATACTGCTGCAACGCATTGATACACGCCGGTATGTGAGCTAAAAAGCAGCCCGGCCGTCAGCGCCGGGCGATGAATTATTCCTGCACCTCAGGGGGCACGACTTCCGGCTCGGTTTTATCCCAGCCATCACGGACATTTTTTTGCACAGCGACAATACCAAACAGACTAAGAAAGAAGGCCAGACCGTAAAACCCTTTCTCACTGAGCAGCAATGTCGCATTCCACAGTCCGACAAGCAGTAAGCCGATTGAAATGATGAAGGCCATCAGGCACATAAAGTAATAAATCTGCGTGGTGGGAATGCCTTCATAGCGGTCTCTGATCGTTTTTTGATAGAAGGCGGCGGCAAAAAGGCCAAGCAGCAGCACCGCAAAGTAATAACCCCGTTCATTCAGTTGCATCTCAGCATTCCACAAGCCCACCAGATAAGACGCCACGCCTCCCATCAGGGCCACCCACGACACGATATTGAACGCGGGAGAAACATGTGCTGCGTTTTTTTCCATCAATAATACCCTCCGTTTTTTGGTAACCCATAGTAAAGGCACGGGGGCGAAGCGGGAGGGAGAGGGCCATTTTTCGGAAAACGCCAATAGCGACATTACCCGGCGGCGCGCTGACGCGCACGGTGCAACTGGCGGGGAGAGGAAAATCCGGCAGCCATTGCGGCCTGCTCCATACCCCGCCCTTGTAATAGCCACTGTTCGGCCACCGCCAGACGCAGTTGTTCCAGATAATCACGCACGCTGATACCCAGATGTTGCTGAAACAGACGTGTTAAATGTCGTGGACTCACGTGCGCCTGCTCAGCAATATCCACCAGTTGCCAGGTTTTTTGCGGTTCGGCGCTAAGAGCATCTTGTGCGCGGTGAACCGCAGGGTGAAGGTGATTGCGATAGCGCAGCCACGGCGAGAGCTGCGGGTCATCGCCGGAGCGACGGAACCAGACCACCATCTCGCGCGCCACCGCCAGCGCCGTTTCCGGCCCACACAGCCGATGAATGATATGCAGCGTTAGATCAATACCGGAGGTGATGCCGGCGCTGGTCCAGATCCCCCGGTCTTCAATAAAAATCCGATTCTCTTTGACCAGCGCGGCGGGCGCCGCCACCCTCAGACGCGCAATGACATCATGGTGCGTAGTGCACTGAATCCCCGTCATCAGCCCCGCTTTTGCCGCCAGTAGCGAACCGGAACAGACACACATCAGCAGCACCTTCTGGCTGTGGATCAACGGTTGCAGACGCATCAGCCAGTGGCGAACAGTATCAGCCTGGGGCGTGGCAAAATAGTGAGCGGACTGATGAACGCCGGGCAATACCAGCAGGCTGCCTTCCGGCAGGCTGTCCGGCAACGGCGCAATATTCCCCATCGTCAGTCCGATAGAGGTCGACACCTCAGCGTCCGGTCCAATGTAATGCAGGCGAAAGGCCTCGCCCGCCAGAGAGAAGGTTTCTGCCGGGCCGGTCATGTCCAACGCCAGCACGCCCGGTAACATGACGAACCAGACATCGGTGGTCATAGGGATTCCAGTGTTTCACTAACAGTTTTCACGGTGGCGAAACGGCCTTCCAGCACCGTTTCCGTACGATGACGCAATGCGTCGCAGTCCAGCGTAATACCTTTATGCGTCATCGGGAAGGTTAACGTCGCCTCACTGACAAAAGTCACTCTGTAGCCAAGATCTGACGCTACGCGGGCGGTCGTTTCACAGCACTGTTCGGTGCGCATCCCGCAAATAATCACATGGTTAATATCACCTTTACGCAACCAGTGATCCAGCCCGGTATCCGTAAATGCATTATGCACATGCTTATAGAAGACCACCGCAGGCTGATGTTGCAAGAAGTCCATTGGCGCAACATAACCACTTTCCAGCGCGAACGGACCGCCATCAGCGACATGAAAAATATCCACTACCGGGACATCACGCGCAATACAACCAGCAATCAGGGTCAGCATGGCGTCGCGAAAGGCGGGGAAATTGTCCTCCTGCCAGCTGTCGCGATGCAGGAAAGAGATTTGAGTATCAATATTGATAAGAGCGGTACGTGACATTTTGGGACTCCTTACACAGTGGGTGTAAGGCTATTCTGGCAAGGAGCAAGCAAGGTGCTAAGACCAAAAAAGGACATCATCAGGGTGATTACAGACGAACATCCTCCCCGCAAAGGCGGGGAGGACGCAGACGTTACGACATCAACGGTAAAAGCTGCTGATAGATACGGCGGAAGGTTTCACGGCGCGGTTGGTACAATGCATGGCGCGCGGCATCGGGCAGATGCTGCTGTTCAATCGGCAGTTGAGGTAACAGGCTGGTCGCCGGGACATCCGGGTTGGCGGCAATTTGCGCCAGACGGGCCGCACCTAAAGCCGGGCCGACATCTCCCCCCGTGCGGTAATCAAGCTGCTGCCCGCTGATGTCCGCCAGCATTTGTCGCCAGTAGCGGCTGCGCGCCCCACCGCCGATAAGCGTGATGCTTTGCGGTTTCACGCCGCAGGCGTGCACCACATCCATCCCGTCAGCCAGCGCATAACCCACCCCTTCCAGAACCGATTTTGCCAGTTCATTCGGCCCGTGCTGATGGGTCAGGCCGAAGAACACGCCTTTGGCTTCCGGATTGTTATGCGGCGTACGCTCGCCGGAAAGATAGGGTAAGAACCAGAGATCGCCCGCGTTGTCATCCGCCTGTTCCGCCGCGGCAATCAGCGCCTGTACAGAATCCAGCCCGGTCAGCTTAGCGGCCCAGTCCAGACAAGAGGCGGCGCTCAGCATGACCGACATAAGATGCCAGCGTCCCGGTAGCGCATGGCAAAAGCTGTGTACCGCGCTTTCGGGATTGCTGAGAAAACCTTCGCTGACCGCAAAATAGACGCCGGACGTTCCCAGGGAAAGCATCGCCTGCCCGGCGTCCGCCATGCCAACGCCCACGGCTCCCGCCGCGTTATCGCCGCCGCCCGCGACGACAGCAACCTGCGCCATTCCCCAGCGCTCCGCCACCTCCGGCAATAAGGCGCCGGTGATATCACTGCCTTCGAACAAGGCCGGCATATGGTCGCGGGTCAGCGCGCAGGCGGCGAGCATCTCGTCGCTCCAGTCGCGTTTTGCCACATCCAGCCACATCGTACCTGCGGAGTCCGACATATCGCTGGCGTACTGTCCGGTCATTTGCCAGCGCAGATAGTCTTTCGGCAGCAGGACCTTCGCCACGCGGGCAAACACGTCAGGTTCATGACGCTTCACCCAGAGTAATTTAGGCGCGGTGAACCCCGGCATCATCAGGTTGCCGGTTATCGACCGTGAGTTTTTTACCTGCGCTTCCAGCAACGCGCACTCTTCGGCACAGCGCCCGTCATTCCACAGAATCGCCGGACGCAGCACCTGATTTTCGTTATCGAGCAGCGTGGCGCCATGCATCTGCCCGGCCAGGCCAATGGCCTTCACTTGTTGTAGTGAATGCTGTTCACCGAGAGCGCGAATCGCCCGGTCCGTGGCCTGCCACCAGTGCAGCGGGTCCTGCTCCGACCACAAAGGGTGCGGGCGCGACACCGTTAGCTTTTCCGTTTGTGAGGCCAGTACGGTGCCCTGCTCACTGAGCAAAATTGCTTTTACCCCTGATGTGCCAAGATCAATCCCGATATACATAGATGGCTCCTTAAAAAAACCTGCCCGGCAACGCTATGCGTACCGGGCCGGGTCGGTGTGCAGGCCCGAATACAGGCCAGCCTCGGTTACTTGTCGAACAGGTAATGGTTCACCAGATTTTCCAGCAGTTCCTGATGCCCGCTCTGATGGCGTGGCGCCAGGTTTTGCTGTTCAGCGTACTTCGCCAGTTCAGCAAGCGTTAGCTGACCCTGCAGAATTTGCTGGCCAAGTTCACCATTCCAGCCGGCATAGCGTTTCGCGACGCGTTTATCCAGCTCGCCGTCTTCACTCATCCGCGCGGCCACTTTCAGCGCCAGCGCCATGGTGTCCATTGCCCCAATATGGCCATAGAACAGATCGTATTTGTCGGTGCTCTGGCGACGCACTTTGGCGTCAAAGTTCAGACCGCCGGTGGTAAAGCCGCCCGCTTTGATGATTTCGTACATCACCAGCGCATTCTCTTCCACGCTGTTCGGGAACTGGTCCGTATCCCAGCCCAGTTGCGCGTCGCCGCGGTTGGCATCGACCGAACCGAAGATACCCAGCGCGATAGCAGAGGCAATTTCATGGTGGAAAGAGTGGCCTGCGAGCGTGGCGTGGTTCGCCTCGATGTTCACTTTAATCTCTTTTTCCAGGCCGAACTGTTTGAGGAAGCCGTATACCGTTGCCACATCATAATCATATTGATGCTTCGTCGGTTCCTGCGGTTTTGGCTCAATCAACAGCGTGCCGCGGAAGCCGATTTTATGTTTGTGTTCGACAACCATCTGCATGAAGCGGCCAATCTGCTCGCGCTCCTGGCGCAGATCGGTATTGAGCAGGGTTTCATACCCTTCACGTCCCCCCCACAGCACGTAGTTTTCGCCACCCAACTGGTGAGTTGCATTCATCGCGGTCACCACTTGGGTGGCCGCCCAGCTAAACACCTCTGGATCCGGGTTAGTGGCAGCGCCAGCGCCATAGCGCGGGTTAGTAAAGCAGTTGGCGGTACCCCACAGCAGTTTCACGCCGCTCTGCTGCTGTTTTTGCGCCAGCACATCTACCATGTGGGCAAAGTTATTCAGGTACTCTTTTAGCGAGGCGCCTTCCGGCGAGACATCGACATCGTGGAAGCAGTAGTACGGCACATTCAGTTTGTGGAAAAACTCAAACGCCACATCCGCTTTGCGCTCTGCCAGCGCCAGCGCGTCGCCCGGCTGTTGCCATGGTCTGTCGAATGAACCCACACCAAACATGTCAGCACCGTTCCAGCAGAAGGTATGCCAGTAGCAGGCGGCAAAGCGCAGGTGATCTTCCATTCGCTTACCCAGCACTAACTCGTCCGGGTTGTAATGACGAAACGCTAAAGGATTGGTTGTTTTCGGGCCTTCATAACGAACACGTTCGAGCTGGTCGAAATAAGCATGCATAATGAGCTCCATAATCAGGTGTCGGCAAAGATTCATTTTCCAGGTAATACTGGATTCTCTCCTCGCCTTGCTCAATTACGTTATTTCACACTGACATTAAGAGAATGCGCAAATGTGCGCCATCTCGCAAAATAAGTCACAAGAGGGCCGTTGTGTTAATTGTTGCCACCTGCAAAACCGTTTCCGCTTATTTTAAAATCAGATCACGGTCAAAATTCCACAAATAAACCAAAAAACATAACGCCGGGATAAAAACCAGCAATTGCCAGCCACCGTTTACGCGTTAAGAATTTGCAACGTTCATCGCAGTGCATGTTTCTTTTATCTCGCTTCGTCACCCTACAAAAAGGTATTACTATTATGAAGATAAAGAACCTTTGCCTTACTTTGTGTGCTTCTTTGCTGCTTGCCAGCATGGCCGGTCACGCAAAAGAAGTAAAAATCGGTATGGCGATTGATGACTTACGCCTCGAACGCTGGCAGAAAGACCGTGATATTTTTGTGAAAAAAGCCGAATCGCTGGGTGCCACGGTTTTTGTCCAGTCGGCTAACGGTAATGAAGAAACCCAGATGTCGCAAATTGAAAATATGATCAACCGCGGCGTTGATGTTCTGGTTATTATTCCCTACAACGGTCAGGTATTAAGTAATGTTGTAAAAGAAGCCAAACAAGAAGGGATTAAAGTGTTGGCTTATGACCGTATGATCAATAATGCCGACATTGATTTTTATATTTCCTTCGATAATGAAAAGGTTGGTGAGTTGCAGGCGCAAAGTCTGGTCAGCAAAGTGCCTCAGGGCAATTACTTTTTGATGGGCGGTTCACCCGTTGATAATAACGCCAAGTTATTCCGCGCAGGCCAAATGAAAGTATTAAAACCTTATATTGATAGCGGCAAAATTAAAATTGTCGGCGATCAGTGGGTTGACGGCTGGCTGCCTGAAAATGCGCTGAAAATCATGGAAAACGCCCTCACGGCGAACAACAACAAAATCGACGCTGTCGTGGCGTCTAACGATGCTACCGCAGGCGGCGCAATTCAGGCGCTTAGCGCCCAGGGCCTGGCTGGCAAAGTGGTCATTTCAGGTCAGGACGCCGACCTCGCCGGGATTAAACGCCTGATGAATGGTAGCCAGACTATGACGGTCTATAAACCCATCACCCAGTTGGCTAACACTGCCGCAGAGATCGCCGTTGAGCTCGGTAATGGCAAACAGCCGAAAGCGGATTCCTCCCTCAATAACGGTCTGAAAGACGTCCCCGCCCGTCTGTTGACGCCGATTGAAGTCACCAAAGACAACATCGACGCCACGGTCATCAAAGACGGGTTCCATAAGAAAGATCAGCTCTAAGCCTCGCGGCGTGTCTCCCGACAGGAGGCACGCCGGAACATGTCTTCAGGCACTGTGAATACCTCGAATTACGTGGAGCAGTTATGCCTTATTTACTTGAAATGAAGAACATCACCAAGGCCTTTGGCGCGGTCAAGGCCATTGATAATGTGAGTCTGCGGCTCAATGCAGGCGAAGTATTATCTCTTTGCGGTGAAAATGGCTCCGGCAAATCCACGCTGATGAAAGTACTGTGCGGCATTTATCCCTGGGGCACCTATGACGGCGAAATTATCTTTGCTGGCGAAACCCTGCAGGCCGGCCATATCCGTGATACCGAGCGTAAAGGCATTGCGATAATTCATCAGGAGCTGGCGCTGGTTAAGCACCTGACAGTACTGGAAAACATCTTTCTCGGTACCGAAATCACCCATCATGGCGTGATGGATTACGACACCATGACGCTGCGCTGTGAAAAGCTGCTCGCTCAGGTCAGTCTGACGATTTCCCCTAATACCCGTGTCGGCGATCTTGGGCTTGGGCAACAGCAACTGGTAGAAATCGCCAAGGCGCTGAATAAACAGGTCCGTCTGCTTATTCTTGACGAACCGACCGCCTCGCTCACCGAACAAGAAACGGCCGTCTTGCTGGATATTATTCGCGACCTGCAGAACCACGGTATCGCCTGTATTTATATCTCGCACAAACTTAACGAGGTGAAGGCCATCTCTGACATCATCTGCGTGATCCGCGATGGTCAGCATATCGGCACACGCGATGCCACAGGCATGAGCGAAGACGACATCATCACCATGATGGTGGGTCGCGAACTCACGGCTCTCTACCCCAACGAACCCCACACCGCCGGCGATGAGATCTTACGCGTCGAACATTTAACCGCCTGGCACCCGGTCAATAAGCACATCAAACGGGTCAATGACGTCTCCTTCTCCCTTAAACGCGGCGAAATTTTGGGTATTGCCGGGCTGGTGGGGGCAGGACGTACCGAAGCGGTGCAATGCCTGTTTGGCGTCTGGCCGGGACGCTGGGAAGGCAATATCTTCCTTGATGGCAAGCAGGTACACATCCATAACTGCCAGCAGGCCATCGCCAGCGGTATCGCGATGGTGCCGGAAGACCGCAAAAAAGATGGCATCGTCCCTGTGATGGCCGTCGGCAAAAATATTACCCTCGCGGCGCTGGACCAGTTTTCCGGCACACTGAGTAGCCTGGACGATGCAGCAGAGCAGCACTGCATTTTGCAGTCGCTGCAACGTCTGAAAGTGAAAACCTCCTCCCCCGATCTGGCGATTGGTCGCCTGAGCGGCGGGAATCAGCAAAAAGCCATTCTTGCCCGCTGCCTGCTGCTCAACCCGCGCATTCTGATCCTCGACGAACCGACGCGCGGGATTGATATCGGCGCGAAGTACGAAATTTACAAATTAATCAATCAACTGGTACAGCAGGGGATTGCCGTTATTGTCATCTCTTCCGAATTGCCCGAAGTGCTGGGGCTCAGCGATCGGGTACTGGTGATGCATGAAGGCAAGCTAAAAGCCGACCTAATTAATCATCAACTGACCCAGGAGCAGGTCATGGAAGCGGCGCTGAGGAGCGAACATCATGTCGAAAAGCAACCCGTCTGAAATGAAACTATCCGCCCCGGTACCGGGTGCCTTCACAGGGTTGAAGTCCCTGAATCTACAGGTCTTTGTTATGATTGCGGCCATCGCCGTGATCATGATGTTCTTTACCTGGATGACCGACGGCGCTTACCTGAGCGCGCGTAATGTCTCAAACCTGCTGCGCCAGACGGCCATCACCGGCATCCTGGCGGTAGGCATGGTGTTCGTCATTATTTCAGCGGAAATCGACCTCTCCGTGGGTTCGATGATGGGCCTGCTGGGCGGTGCGGCGGCGATTTTCGACGTCTGGCTGGGCTGGCCTTTACCGCTGACCATTGTGGTCACGCTGGTAATGGGTTTACTGTTGGGTGCCTGGAATGGCTGGTGGGTCGCCTATCGGAAAGTGCCGTCGTTTATCGTCACCCTTGCGGGGATGCTGGCGTTTCGCGGTGTGTTGATTGGCATCACCAACGGCACGACCGTCTCGCCCACCAGCGCCGCCATGTCGCAAATCGGGCAAAGCTATCTACCTGATGGCGTAGGTTTCGGCGTAGGTGCGCTGGGGCTTGTCGCCTTCATCTTGTGGCAGTGGCGTGGACGACTGCGCCGCCAGGCGATGGGGCTGACCACCACCGCCTCCACCGCCGTCGTGGGGCGCCAGTCGCTCATCGCCGTGCTGGTACTCGGCGCCATTTGGCTGCTTAATGATTATCGCGGTGTCCCGACGCCGGTATTGCTGCTTGTCTTTCTGCTGCTGGCGGGGATGTTTATGGCCACGCGCACCGCGTTTGGCCGTCGCATCTATGCTATCGGCGGTAACCTGGAGGCGGCGCGCCTGTCCGGGATCAATGTGGAGCGCACCAAGCTCGCGGTATTCGCCATCAACGGCGTGATGGTAGCGATTGCCGGGTTGATTCTCAGCTCACGTCTCGGTGCGGGTTCCCCCTCGGCGGGTAATATTGCCGAACTGGACGCTATCGCCGCCTGCGTTATCGGCGGTACCAGCCTCGCAGGCGGGATTGGTAGCGTGGCGGGGGCAGTGATGGGGGCATTTATCATGGCGTCGCTGGATAACGGCATGAGCATGATGGATGTGCCCACATTCTGGCAGTACATCGTTAAAGGGGCCATTTTGCTGTTAGCGGTGTGGATGGATTCCGCCACCAAACGTCGGGCGTAAACCAGGAGCGATCACACTGCCGGAAGATTTTTCTCCGGTAGTGTGCCGAATATGATAATCAGAATTAATGATTAACCAGCGACGGAACCGATATGTTCGAGAAACGCCACCGCATTACGTTGTTATTCAATGCCAACAAAGCCTATGACCGCCAGGTGGTTGAAGGGGTTGGCGAATATTTGCAGGCGTCACAATCTGAGTGGGATATTTTCATCGAAGAAGATTTCCGCACCCGCATCGAAAACATCAAAGAGTGGCTCGGCGATGGCGTCATTGCCGACTATGACGATCCTGAAATTGAGCGCCTGCTGGCCGATGTCGACGTTCCTATTGTCGGCGTCGGCGGCTCCTATCACGCGCCGGAAAACTACCCGCCGGTGCACTACATTGCTACCGATAACTTTGCCCTGGTCGAGCAGGCCTTTCTGCATCTTAAAGAGAAAGGGGTGCACCGCTTTGCCTTTTATGGTCTGCCCGCCTCCAGCGGTAAACGTTGGGCCGTTGAGCGAGAGCATGCTTTTTGCCAGTTGGTCGCACAGGAGAAGTATCGCGGCGTAGTCTATCAGGGGCTCACCACCGCGCCGGAGAACTGGCAGCACGCACAAAATCGGCTGGCAGACTGGCTGCAAACGCTGCCGCCGCAGACAGGCATTATCGCCGTGACCGACGCCCGCGCCCGCCATGTGCTCCAGGTGTGTGACCATCTGCATATTCCGGTACCTGAGAAACTCTGCGTGATTGGTATCGACAATGAAGAGCTGACCCGCTATCTGTCCCGCGTGGCGCTCTCGTCGGTTGCCCAGGGCACGCGCCAGATGGGCTACCAGGCGGCGAAACTGCTGCATCGCCTGTTAGACAACGAGCCCATGCCGCTACAGCGCCTGCTGGTTCCACCGGTACGCGTGGTGGCGCGGCGCTCAACGGATTACCGCTCCCTGAATGACCCGGCGGTCATTCAGGCGATGCATTACATACGTAATCACGCCTGTAAGGGAATCAAGGTAGAGCAGGTGCTGGATGCCGTCGGGATTTCACGTTCGAATCTGGAAAAGCGCTTTAAAGAGGAAGTGGGCGAAACCATCCATGCGGTGATCCACGCCGAAAAACTGGAAAAAGCACGCAGTCTGCTGGTTTCCACCTCCCTTTCCATCAACGAGATTTCGCAGATGTGCGGCTACCCATCCCTGCAATATTTCTACTCGGTGTTTCGCAAAGAGTACGACAGCACGCCGAAGGATTACCGTGAACGCTACGGCGAGACATTGATTTAACGTGGTATTCAGAAAAGAAAAACGCCTTCCGACAGGAAGGCGTTTATGCGATTACATGTGCGAGGCGATGAGCTGCTGGTTGTCCTGATACATGGCAAACAGATAGTTGTTGTAACTTTTGCCTTTGGTGGAATAACCCTTCAGCTTGTGGATCATGTTGCTGGCTGTCACTTCCTGGTCCGCTTTACGCAACTGCGCGCGGGACTTGCGGAAAGAGGCATAAGCCGGGTGGGTGTTGAGATTCACCACATAGGCGTCCACAGACTCTTTCACCGATTCAAAGTGCGAATACCCTTTCACTTTGCCTGGGCCGTTTTTACAACTGCCTTTCCCGCATTTCATACCGAAGAGGTTGTTGTTGGTACGCGCCAGTTTCGACGTACCCCAGCCGCTTTCTGCCGCTGCCATGGTGGCGACCATGCTGTCCGGGATGATGTCCACGCGCTCCATCAACGCATTCCACGGAATACGGCGGGTATTGCCAGACCAGCTCACTTTGTAGCGTTTGGCGATATCCTTTAAGCGTGTACGGTCAGCCGTCGACCATTGTTGGCTATATTGACGTGTCATCAGCCAGTTACGGTCAGCGGTAATCGCTGCATTTTGACTGGTAATGTAAGGCATGACCGTCCGGAGAAACGCTTTCTTTCTTGGTGCTCCGGAAGGGTATTTTCGCAAGTCAGGAAGTGAACTGCTATTTACACTATTGCGAGAATACTCTTGTTTACTGATTGCCTGTTTTTTACCGGTCGTCTTTGAGACTGGGGCTTTGTGACTCGCTGTTTTGCTGTGCGTCTGCGCAAGCACCTCACCTGAAAATGCCACGGTGAGTAACATGAGTATCGTAGCCCCTATTCGTCGTAAGGGAGTCGATATCATTAAGTCTCCTGGTCGGATATAAACATTCCAACACCTTATTTTTTACACAATTTTGAGAGCTGAATCTCAAATCATATCAAAAATAGCGCTTCAGGGCACGTACAGAAATAATCCAATTCCGAAAGCCTGTCATCTCAAACCTGCTACGTAACGAAAACAACAGCAGAGATTTGTGGCGGTTATCGCAAATTCTGCGCAAAATTTGCGCACGATCACTCACCCGGCGCTCTCCACCCTGGCGATTACCCGCACAGGATGAGTTGCCCGCGCTGCGCCAGTGGCACAATGGTAAAAACGGATGCCACGGGAAGGTTCAGATGAAATACAGTGCCCTTTTTCTCCTGCTTATACCGGCCCTCGCCAGCGCCAACTGGTCGGCTCCTGGTCTCTCTGCCTTTTCAGATGATGGCACCGGAGTCTGGCGCAGCAGCAGCGCATTGCAGAAAGGGACGTATCCGCTGACCCTGCACAACGATCAGCAGTGCTGGCAGCCTGCCGCCGACATCAAACTCAACCAGATGCTCTCCCTGAAACCCTGCACTGGCGATGCCCCTCAGTGGCGCGTTTTCCGTGAAGGGCAATACCAGATTCAACTCGATACCCGCTCCGGCACGCCAACGCTGATGCTATCAGTGAAAAGCGAAGCCGCAACTCAGGCGGTTAACGTGGTGCGTCAGTGCCCCACCTGGGACGGTAAAGCCCTGACGCTCGACGTCAGCAAGACCTTCCCGGAAGGGAGCATGGTGCGCGATTTCTACAGCCAGAAAACGGCGATGGTGCAAAACGGCAAGATAACGCTGCAACCGGCTAATGGCAGCGGCGGCTTGCTGCTGCTCGAACGGGCCGAAACCACCGCTCCAGCCCCTTTTAGCTGGCAAAACGCGACGGTCTATTTCGTGCTGACTGACCGCTTCGTCAACGGCGATCCGTCAAACGACAACAGCTACGGACGCCACAAAGATGGGATGCAGGAGATTGGCACGTTTCACGGCGGCGATCTGAAAGGGCTCACCAGCAAACTGGACTACCTGCAACAACTCGGCGTCAACGCGCTGTGGATTAGCTCACCGCTTGAGCAGATCCACGGTTGGGTGGGCGGTGGAACAAAAGGCGATTTTCCGCATTACGCCTACCATGGCTACTACACGCAGGACTGGACCCGTCTGGACGCCAATATGGGCAGCGAAGCGGATTTGCACACCCTGGTAGACGAAGCCCACAAACGCGGTATCCGCATCCTCTTTGACGTGGTCATGAACCATACGGGCTATGCGACGCTGGCAGATATGCAGGAGTATCAGTTCGGCGCGCTCTATGTTGAGGGGGCAGAGCGCAAAAAAGTGCTCGGCGATCGCTGGACCGACTGGCGACCAGGACCAGGGCAAAGCTGGCACAGCTTTAACGACTTTATTAATTTCAGCGACAAAGCCGCCTGGGAGAACTGGTGGGGTAAAAAGTGGATCCGTACCGACATTGGCGACTACGACAACCCCGGCTTCGATGACCTGACCATGTCGCTGGCTTTCCTGCCGGATTTAAAAACTGAATCCACCACGCCGTCAGGATTGCCGAACTTTTATCGCCATAAACCTGATACCGCCGCACGTGAAATTCCCGGTTACACGCCGCGGGATTATCTGACCCACTGGCTAAGTCAGTGGGTGCGTGATTACGGCATCGACGGTTTCAGGGTCGATACCGCCAAACATGTCGAACTTGCCGCCTGGCAGCAGCTTAAAACCCAGGCCACCGATGCGCTGGCCGAATGGAAAAAAGCGAACCCGCAGAAAAAGCTCGACGATGCGCCGTTCTGGATGACCGGAGAGTCCTGGGGGCACGGCGTCATGCGCAGCGATTATTACAACCATGGCTTTGATGCGATGATCAATTTTGATTATCAGGAACAGGCCGCAGGCGCGGTGAAATGTCTGGCGAATATGGATCTCGTCTGGCAGCAGATGGCGGAGAAGCTCCAGGGGTTCAACGCGCTGAGTTACCTCTCATCTCATGACACCCGCCTGTTTCGCGAGGGGGGGCAGGAAGCGGCAGAGTTGCTGATGCTGGCACCAGGGGCGGTACAGATTTTTTATGGCGATGAAACCAGCCGGCCTTTCGGGCCGACCGGCTCCGACCCGCTACAAGGAACGCGTTCAGACATGAACTGGCAGGATATCAACGGCAAGGCGGCGCAAACCCTGCAACACTGGCAAACGCTGGGACAGTTCCGCGCTCGTCACCCGGCGCTGGGCGCAGGTAAGCAAACAACACTTAGCCTGCCGCAAGGATACGGCTTCGTTCGCGAGCATAACGGCGACAAAGTGATGGTGGTCTGGGCGGGGAATCACTGAGTCTTTTCCCGGGCCGCATCCTACATATTCCCCGGTGGCGCTGCGCTTACCGGGGCTACCAGACTCAATGATTGCCAGCCAGTCGTAGCCCGGATAAGGCGTTTACGCCGCATCCGGGACAGGCCGTAAACCCGGCGGTCAGACAGATTCACCCAACAATATAAAATTCCACCAAATCATAAATCAACAAAATAAAACGTCACCACACCCCATCTCATCCGATTTGCACAGCAGGGTATGTAGCGCTATGGTTAGCCATTTTTAAAATCGGCCCGACAGAACATCAGCTATGACATTTTCACTTTTCGGCGACAAATTTACCCGTCACGCAGGCATCACTCGCCTGATGGAAGACCTTAACGATGGCCTGCGCACCCCCGGCGCCATCATGCTCGGCGGCGGTAATCCGGCGCAAATTCCGGCGATGACCGACTACTTCCATAGCCTGCTGGCAGAAATGGTCGAAAACGGTAAAGCGACTGATGCGCTGTGTAACTACGATGGTCCGCAAGGGAAGACAGAGCTGTTGACGGCGCTGGCAAATATGCTGCGCGATGAACTGGGCTGGGACATTGAACCACAAAATATTGCACTGACAAACGGCAGCCAAAGCGCGTTTTTCTACTTATTCAATCTGTTTGCTGGCCGCCGTGCCGACGGAACCACCAGTAAGGTGCTGTTTCCATTAGCGCCTGAGTATATTGGCTATGCCGATTCCGGGCTGGAAGAAGATCTGTTTGTCTCCGCGCGCCCGAACATCGAACTGCTGCCGGACGGCCAGTTCAAATACCATGTCGATTTCGAACACCTGCATATCGGTGAAGAGACCGGGATGATCTGCGTATCGCGCCCGACCAACCCAACCGGGAACGTCATTACCGATGAAGAGCTGATCAAACTGGATGCGCTGGCCAATCAGCACGGCATTCCGCTGGTGATTGATAACGCCTATGGCGTCCCCTTTCCGGGCATTATTTTTAGCGAAGCCCGGCCTTTATGGAATCCGAATATTATTCTCTGCATGAGCCTGTCGAAGCTGGGCCTGCCGGGAAGTCGTTGCGGTATTATCATCGCCAACGACAAAGTGATTTCCGCCATCCGAAATATGAACGGCATTATCAGTCTCGCACCAGGCGGTATTGGCCCCGCGATGATGTGTGAAATGATTAAGCGTAACGATCTGCTGCGCCTGTCGGAAACCGTGATTAAGCCGTTTTACTACCAGCGCGTACAGGAAACAATCGCGATTATTCGTCGTTACCTGCCGGAAGAACGCTGTCTGATCCACAAGCCGGAAGGGGCGATATTCCTCTGGTTGTGGTTTAAAGACCTGCCGATCACCACCGAGCTGCTGTATCAGCGACTGAAAAAGCGCGGCGTGTTAATGGTCCCCGGCAACTATTTCTTCCCGGGACTTGATAAGCCATGGCCGCATACGCACCAGTGTATGCGCATGAACTATGTGCCAGACCCGGAAAAAATCGAAGCCGGGGTGAAAATCCTCGCCGAGGAAATTGAAAGCGCCTGGCGTGAGCACGCGTAACAGATAACGCGGCCCTCCTGATGAGGGCCTCACCTGCCTGCCTCTCTTAACCAGAAACGTCAATGCGTTACGCTAAATAGCTGTTGAGGCGATTTTGTCGCAGCCTGACGGGATCAATACAGGATAGGGCGCTGGTCGGGCAGGCTTCCACGCAGGCAGGTCCGGCTTCGCGGTGCAGACACAAATCGCATTTTTGCGCCTCTACCTGGCCCTTTTCCATTGTCACCTGCATGGCGCCGAACGGGCAGGCCAGCATGCAGCTCTTACAACCGATGCACAAAGCCTGCTCCACATACACCGCGCCATTGACCCGACTGATAGCCCCGGACGGGCAAACATTGGCACAAGGGGCATCTTCGCAGTGACGACAGGTGACCGCCGTAGAAAACGTGCCGGTTTTTATGACGCGAATACGCGCGCTGAAGGTTTTCGGGGAGATCGCCGCGCAGTCCTGATCCTGCTGGTGTGAGACTACACAGGCGACTTCACAGGTACGACAGCCGATACATTTGGTCGAATCCGCAAGTATAAAACGGTTCATTCTCCACACCCCTGATACAGAAAAATTCCGCTCAGAGTGCCAGAGAACGAACCGTCTTCGCTTTGATCCCGATGGTGAAAGCGGGTAAATCGTTCATTTGCCTGAGCACATCTGGCCTTCTGCCTACACGCGCAGCGTAAATCCCAGCTCGTTAGAGATAGCCTGTGCCGTATCGCGCAGCGGTTTGAGCAGGTTTTTCTCGCCAATCTGTTTCAGGCGTGATGTAGAAAGCGAAATAGAGATGGCGTAAGGCACGCGGTGGTGAATATCAAACACCGGTACGGCAATACAGGAGACGCCCAGCTCATTCTCTTCCCGGTCCATTGCCATACTGGTTTCACGGATCTGCGCCAGTTCATCATACATCGCAGGCAGGCCGGTAATGGTATTACGCGTCAGCGGTTGAATCTGTTCCTGATGCGTCTCCCAAT
This sequence comes from Phytobacter ursingii, assembly GCA_901456055.1. Lineage (GTDB taxonomy): Bacteria > Pseudomonadota > Gammaproteobacteria > Enterobacterales > Enterobacteriaceae > Phytobacter > Phytobacter ursingii. The sequence continues at coordinate 148,627 of CABDWT010000004.1, read as the reverse complement.
ACTCTTTCACATAGTCGGGCTGTCCGAAGGCCATATAGATTTTCCCCATCGCCGAGCAGTACAGCGGCATATGCTGGCCAATATAGGCGCGCGTACGCAACATGCCCGTCGTCGGTTCCAGTTTGTAAATCAGGATGGCGTGATCGTCTTCGCGGCTGGAGAAGTTAATGGTTTCCCCGGTCGCCAGGTTCAGCGCTTCCAGATGCGGCGCGGCAACATGGATGATATTCAGCGACGTCAGCGCTTTTTGGCCGACGGCGATAAATTTTGTGGTTAAGCGGTAGCTCCCGGCAGCGGGCGCGGGGGTAACGTAGCCGCAGGATTGCAGCCCCTGCAGTAATCGGTGCACGGTACTTTTATTCAGCCCCGCCAGTTCGGACAAATGCGCCAGCGGACAACCGTTCGGGTAATTGCTCAGTATCTCTATCAACATCAAACCGCGAAACAAGCTCTGGCTTCCTGCCGGCCTCTCTTTCTCCTGCGTGTTTTCACTCTCTTTGGTGTTCATCGCTTCCGCCTCCTTTTTGTGGCGACCTGATGGTAGCGCAAAGTGTGTTTCACTTCACGATCTGAACAGAAATTTTGTAATTTATTGATTTTATTACATTTCAAAAATATATCCAGCAATTGATTTGTCAAATTATGATCGCTATATTTGAAATCAGATTTCGCATAGTGAAATTTACAGGTTGCACAACGTTCTCTTTCCCTCGGTGGGAGGTCACCTTAAATGGCAGAAGCAGCAGTGTTATCTCCGTTGTTATCCATGCGCCATATCGTTAAGCGCTTTGGGGGAAATGTGGCGGTCAACAATGTCAGCCTGGATATCTATCCGGGCAAGGTTGTGGCGCTGCTGGGGGAGAACGGTGCGGGCAAATCCACGCTGATTAAGGTGTTGGCCGGCGTCTATTCCCGCGACGGCGGCGAAATCCTGTTTCGCGGTGAACCGGTAGATTCTGCCGCCGCGCTGCGCCAGGGCAACGAACAACCTATCGCCTTCATACATCAAGACTTAGGTCTGGTGGAGTGGATGACTGTCGCGGAAAACATGGCGCTGGTAATGGGGTTTCCCCGTCGCTTTGGGCTGATCGACTGGGCGGCAACACGCCGCCAGGCGCAAAAAGCGCTGGAAGATATCGGCATTCAGCTTGACCCGGATGACCGCGTGTTCGACCTCTCCCGTACTGAAAAGTCCCTGCTGGCAATAGCCCGCGCGGTGGCAGTAGATGCCTCGGTACTGGTGCTTGATGAGCCGACGGCTTCCCTTCCTGCGGACGATGTTCGCCACCTGTTCCGGGTGATGAACATCCTGCGGGAAAAACAGGTCGGCATGATTTATATCACCCATCGTCTGGATGAGGTGATGGAGATGGCCGACTCCGTTTGCGCCATGCGCGATGGTTGCTATGCAGGCGGTGGTGATATCGACCATTACACCCTGCGTGGTCTGGTCGAGCTGATTGTTGGCGAAAGTCTGCGTGACGACCAGCGCCAGGCCTTACCCGGTAAGGATGCGCCGGTGCTGTTAAAGATGGACCACGTCAAAGTGGGTGATACCGGACCGGTTTCTTTCGAGCTGCGTGCCGGTGAGATGGTGGCGCTCGCCGGTCTGCGCGGCGCCGGACAGGAGGAAATTGGACGTTTGCTGTTTGCCTGCCGTACACAGGAAAGCGGGCAAATAACATTAAATGGCGTGCCGTTTACGGCGACAACACCAGGGGAGGCGATGTCTGCGGGCGTCTCTTTTGTCGCAGGCGATCGCCTTCATGAAAGTCTGATTCCGGGCATGATGGTGCGTGAAAACTTATTTATGAACCCGTGTAAACACGGTCACGCCCCACTGTCCCGCTATAACGAAAAAAGCGAAGCGCCGATGAGCTGGGAGAAAATCCGCCAGTTCGATGTCCGGCCAGCGCAAATCAACATTGAAATCAGCGCTCTGTCAGGCGGTAACCAACAAAAGGTTGTGATGGCGCGCTGGCTTTCACTGAATGCCCCACTGCTCATTCTGGAAGACCCGTCCGCAGGCGTCGATGTGGGCGCGCGTGCGGAAATCTATGACCTGCTCAATCAGGCGCTGCAAAACGGCGTCGCCATTCTGGTCATCTCCAATGACCTGGAAGAGGTGGCGCATATCTGCAACCGGGCGCTGGTGTTTAACCGCGGGCAGATTGTCGGCGAGCTTCTCAACCAGGATGTCACGTTCGCCAGGTTGCTCGAACTGGCGTCCGGCAGCGGCACACTACATTAAGTCGGAGTGCGTTAGTTATGGCTAAAACATCAATGAAATCGACGGCCCTGGAATCACGCGTATCGCTTCATGAACACGGCGCCGCCGCCTGGCTTGGACAATTAACCACCCGTTACGGTCTGCCCGTGATCTGCGTGGTGCTGGTTATCGTTTTTTCGCTGACGACGCCTTCATTCGCTTCACTGCTGACCTTACAGGCCATTCTCGACAGTAAATCGAAAATAGCCCTGCTGGCGCTGGCGGCAACCATCCCGATGATCGTCGGGAAAATCGACCTTAACGTCGGCTTTGGCATCGTGCTCTGGCATATCCTCGCCATCACGTTGCAGGTGGAATATGGCTTTTCCTGGCCGGTGGCCGTGGCGATCGTGCTGGTGCTCTCCGCGTTGTATGGCTTGCTGAACGGCATTCTGGTGGCGCTGGCGGATATCGACAGCTTCGTGGCCACGCTCGGTTCCGGCACCGTGCTCTACGCCATCGCACTCTGGCACTCCGGCGGACGGCAGATTGTCGGCGATTTACCGGACGCCTTTATTGCCCTGCACCACTCAGACCTGTTTGGCATTCCGGTGGTGGCTTTTTATGTCCTGTTCGCCGCCGTGGTGCTGTGGATCATCACCGAGCACACCCCGATTGGTCGCTGCATGTATGCGGTGGGCGGTAACCCGGTCGCGGCGGCGCTCAACGGTATTGCCGTTAACCGTTACACCATCGGCGCGTTTATCGCCTCCAGCACCTTAACCGGGTTTACCGGGGTGATCATCGCCGCTGAACAGGGTGTCGGCCAGGCCAGCGTCGGTATGGACTATCTGTTGCCTGCCCTCGTGGGGGCGTTCCTTGGCAGTACGACTATTCGTCCGGGGCGCGTGAACGTTTGGGGCACAGTGGTCGGGATTGCGGTACTGGCGATTGGTATCGCCGGGATTCAGCAGTTCGGCGGCGCCTTCTGGGTCGAGCCGCTGTTTAACGGTGCGACGCTCCTGTTGTCGATTACCCTGGCCGGTTATGCACAGCGCCGCCGGGCATTAAATAAAAAACTGGTGCAGCGTGCTCAAACGACCGCACCGGGCTCCTCTGTTACCCAATGACTCTCGCGTAAGGAACTGAAAATGTATAACAAAATAGTTCAATGCTGTCTGGCTGCCGGGTTGATGATGGCAAGCGGTTTCGCCCTGGCCGATGACAGCTATGTTCAGCAGGCACAGGCAGCCATTGCCAAAGCGACCGCGCCTGTCACCGTGTGGGATGGCCCAACGCAGGGCCCGGCGTTACAGCCGAATAAAAAGATTATCTTCATCGCGTCAGACATGAAAAACGGCGGCGTGCTGGGGGTGAAAGAGGGGCTGGAAGAAGCGGCGAAAATCGCGGGCTGGCAACTCGACGTGCTGGATGGCGCGGGTTCGGTGAAAGACCAACTGGCGGCGCTGAACCAGGCGATTGCCCGCAAACCGGACGGTATTGTGATTGGTGGCTGGAACCCAAACGTCGCCAAAATCCCGCTGAAAAAAGCGGTGAAAGAGGGCATCGTGCTGACCGCATGGCACGCCGTTCCGACACCGGGCCCGGTGCCGGCCTACAACATTTTTTACAACGTGACCTCGGACTCTAACGAAGTGTCACGCATGGCGGCGCTCTACGCCGTCGCGAAATCCAACGGTACCGCTAAGGTGCTGATTTTCACCGACTCGCTCTACCAAATCGCCCTGGATAAAGCCAACGCGATGAAGAAAGTGATTGAGCAGTGCAGCGGCTGCCAGGTAGTGGAATTTATCGATACTCCGCTTGCCGACACCTCTAACCGCATGCCGGGCATGACCTACAGCCTGATGCAAAAATATGGTGATAAGTTCGAATACTCACTGGCCATCAACGACCTGTACTTTGATTTTATGGCCCCGGCCCTGCAAACCGCGGGTAAAGGCACGGATGGCAAACCGCCATACAACATCTCGGCAGGCGATGGTTCCGTCACCGCCTACCAGCGCGTACGCGACGGAAAAGCACAAGTCGCGACCGTGCCGGAGCCGCTGAAACTGCACGGCTGGCAGTTACTGGATGAATTCAACCGTGCCTTCGCCGGCAAACAACCGTCTGGCTACGTCACCCCGGCGCACCTGGTCACCAAAGAGAACATCAGCGCCGACGGTGGTCAGAACAACGAATTCGACCCCGGCAACCAGTATCGCGATCACTACAAAGCTATCTGGGGAGTGAAGTGAGATGTTAGCCGTCGCGGGCAGTTTTGAACGCCTCTGTTCTCCGGCCATCTGGGCGGAAGGCCCGGTCTGGCTGGCAGAACAGCAGAGCGTGATTTTCAGCGATGTGAAGGGCAACAAGATGTACCGCTGGAATGCGCAAAGTGGTGTCAGTGTGTTTCGCGCCGAGTCCCACTTTGCCAACGGCAACGCGCTGGATAACGAAGGGCGCCTGGTGACTTGCGAACACGGTCGACGCGGTATTAGCCGGACGGATAAGCAGGGCAATCACACCCTGCTGGTGGATAAAATCGACGGGCTGCGCTTCAACTCGCCTAACGATATCGCAGTGCGCCAGGACGGGTCGATTTGGTTCACCGACCCGCCCTACGGCATCGTCGGCGACGAAGAGGGCTATCGCGCGGCAAGCCAGGTGATCGGCTGCTACGTCTACCGTTTTGATGACGTCGGTAATCGGGCCACCATCGCCATCAGCGATACCCAGCGCCCCAACGGGCTGGCCTTCTCGCCGGATGATAAATGGCTGTATGTGGCGGATATGTCGATTATCGATTTCCCCACGCAGGGTCGCCGGGAAATTCGCGCTTACCGTCTCGACGGCGATAGCGCGGTATTTTCCCACGTGGTCACCCAGGTTGCGCCGGGTATTCCGGACGGCTTTTGCGTTGACCGGGCGGGGAATATTTTCTGCAGTTGCGAGACCGGCGTTTTGATTTTCTCGCCGCAGGGGACGTTGCTGGAAACTATTCCGGTCCCTGAGCGGGTCTCTAATTGCACGTTTGGCGGGCCTGACGGAAATACGCTGTTTATTACCGCGACCACATCGCTTTACCGGGTGACCATCGCCCCCTCCCGTATTCAGGGATAAACAGGATTAATACCGAAACGCACCGGCCCTGCCGGCGCGTTTTCACAACCCAACATAGTTTAGTGGAATGACATTCCACTATGTAAAACGAAGATGTGATGGAGAAAGCGTATGTTATTGAGTTTTTCTGACCTTAAAAATGAGTTTAACCGTGTCCTGCTGGCGCGCGGCGTGGCGGCAGAAACCGCCGATGCCTGTGCGGAGATGTTTGCCCGCACCACCGAGTCAGGGGTCTATTCACACGGCGTAAACCGTTTCCCGCGCTTTATCCAGCAACTGGAAAACGGCGACATCATCCCGGATGCGCTGCCAAAACGCATCACGTCGCTGGGGGCGATTGAACAGTGGGATGCCCAGCGTTCCATCGGCAACCTGACCGCGAAAAAGATGATGGACCGCGCGATTGAACTGGCCTCCGACCACGGTATCGGCCTGGTGGCGGTACGTAACGCTAACCACTGGATGCGCGGCGGCAGCTACGGCTGGCAGGCAGCGGAAAAAGGCTATATCGGCATTTGCTGGACCAACTCCATTGCCGTTATGCCGCCGTGGGGTGCGAAAGAGTGCCGTATCGGGACCAACCCGCTGATCGTTGCCATTCCGTCCACGCCGATCACCATGGTGGATATGTCCATGTCGATGTTCTCCTACGGCATGCTGGAAGTGAACCGCCTGGCGGGCCGCCAGCTGCCGGTTGAGGGGGGCTTTGACGACGAAGGCAAGCTGACCAAAGACCCGGCACCGATTGAGAAAAACCGCCGCATTCTGCCAATGGGTTACTGGAAAGGCTCGGGCCTCTCCATCGTGCTGGATATGATCGCCACCCTGCTGTCCGATGGCTCCTCCGTGGCCGCCGTCACCGAAGACAACAGCGACGAGTTCAACATTTCGCAGGTCTTTATCGCCATTGAAGTGGACAAACTGATCGACGGCGCCACCCGTGATGCCAAGCTGCAACGCATCATGGACTACATCACGACCGCCGAACGTGCCGATGAAAATGTCCCTGTGCGTCTGCCGGGCCATGAATTTACGCGTCTGCTGGAAGAAAACCGCCGCAACGGTATCACCGTTGACGACAGCGTGTGGGCGAAAATCAAGTCGCTGTAAGGATTATCATCATGATTTATGGACATATTTCTCAACCCAACGCTTGCCAGTATCCGGCAGCGATTGAAAAGGCGCTGGCGTTCCTGCGTACCACGGATTTCAGCAAGCTGGAGCCGGGCGTGGTGGAAATTGAGGGGCGCACCATTTACGCGCAGATCCTCGATTTGACCACTCGCCCTCACGATGAGCTGCGCCCGGAAGTGCATCGCCGTTATCTGGATATTCAATATTTATATTCCGGCGAAGAACAAATTGGTGTCGCCATTGATACTGGCAATAACGTGGTGAGCGAAGAACTGCTTGAGCAGCGCGATATTATTTTCTACCACGACAGTGAAAATGAATCACTGATTGAAATGGTGCCGGGTAATTACGCCATATTTTTCCCGCAGGATGTCCATCGTCCTGCCTGTAATAAACACAGAGAAACAGCGATCAGAAAAATAGTCGTTAAAGTTGCGGTTTCCGCACTGAATTAATCCGTTGTTTATTTATCGATACCCGATAAATAAGAGGAGCGAAACATGAAAACGAATGACGCCGGTTATATTATCGGCGCATACCCCTGTGCGCCTTCGTTTCACCAAAAAAGCGAACAGGAAGAGAAGGAATTCTGGCGTTTACTCGCGGATACGCCGCACATTCGCGGCCTGGAACAGCCGTGCCATGAGAATCTGCATGCCTACGGCGATGAGTGGTTGTTCCGGCACACGCCGGGCGAGTGGCAGATTGTGGTCACCGCCATCCCGGAGACCATGCGTCGTCGCAGCGGCGGCAACCTGGCCTTCGGCCTGGCCTCCAGCGATGAAGAGCAACGTCGGGCATGCGTCGAGTTCCATCGTCATTTGCTGAATAAAATCAATGCAGTAAACCAGCGTTTTGCCAACAAGGTGATTTCGCTGGAGCTGCAGGCTGCACCGTTGGGCGGTAACGCTGATGTGGCGCAGGCAACCGAGGCGTTTGCCCGCTCCATCAAAGAAATCGCCAGTTGGGACTGGTCATGTTCGCTCGTACTGGAACACTGCGATGCCATGAACAAACCCGCCCCGCGCAAAGGTTTTCTGCCACTGGAAAACGTGCTGGAAACCCTCGCCGGTTACAACATTGATGTGTGCATTAACTGGGCGCGTTCTGCGATTGAAGGGCGTAACACCGCCCTGCCGCTGGAACATACTCAGGTGGTGAAAGCCGCAGGCAAACTGGGGGCGCTGATGTTCTCCGGCACCGCCACCGAAGGGCCGTATGGTGAATGGACTGACCTGCACACGCCTTTCGCCCCTTTCTGCCCGGAAAGCCTGCTCACGGTAGAAAGTGCTAAAGAATTATTTAATGTGGCTGACACAGCAAAATTACAGTTTGCCGGTATTAAGTTACTGGAAATTGATGCTAATGCTGATGCGAATCATCGCATAGCCATATTACGCGATGGCATTAACGCGTTAAACAAATCCAGACAATAAATATAAAGCGTCACTTTAATCGCAAGGCCAGTTACTTTTAACGAGAGATTAATATGAACACTTCCTCTTACGCTACATCTGTGGATATTCCGCGCCAACGTTGGTTAAGAATTATTCCCCCTATTCTTATCGCGTGTATTATTTCCTATATGGACCGCGTGAATATCGCCTTTGCCATGCCCGGCGGTATGGATAAAGAATTAGGTATTTCCGCCACTATGGCCGGTCTTGCTGGCGGTATTTTCTTCCTTGGTTACCTTTTTTTGCAGGTACCGGGCGGGAAAATCGCGGTACACGGCAGCGGGAAAAAATTCATCGGCTGGTCACTGGTCGCCTGGGCGGTCATCTCTGTCCTGACCGGCATTGTCACCAATCAATATCAATTGCTGGCACTGCGTTTCCTGCTCGGTGTGGCGGAAGGCGGCATGCTGCCCGTGGTGCTCACCATGATCAGCAACTGGTTCCCGGATGCCGAACGTGGTCGTGCAAATGCCATCGTCATTATGTTCGTGCCGATTGCCGGGATCATCACCGCCCCGCTCTCCGGCTGGATCATTACCGCACTCGACTGGCGCTGGCTGTTCATCATCGAAGGTCTGCTGTCACTGGTCGTGCTGGTGCTGTGGGCGCTGACCGTTTATGACCGTCCGCAGGAAGCGCGCTGGATTTCTGAGGCCGAGAAGAAATATCTGGTGGAAACCCTGGCCGCCGAGCAGCGGGCCATTGCGGGTAAAACCGTGGTCAATGCCTCGCTGGGCGCGGTGTTATCTGACCGCACCATGTGGCAGTTAATTGCGCTGAACTTCTTCTATCAGACCGGGATTTATGGCTATACCCTGTGGTTGCCAACCATCCTCAAAGAGTTGACCCACACCAGCATGGGCCAGGTCGGGATGCTTGCCATTCTGCCTTATGTCGGCGCAATCGCCGGGATGTTCCTGTTCTCTTCTCTGTCCGACCGTACCGGTAAACGCAAACTGTTCGTCTCCCTGCCGCTGATTGGCTTCGCCACCTGCATGTTCCTCTCCGTCACCCTGAAAGAGAGCATCTGGCTGTCATATGCCGCCCTGGTCGGCTGCGGCTTCTTCCTGCAATCCGCAGCCGGGGTGTTCTGGACCATTCCTGCACGTCTATTCAGCGCGGAAATGGCCGGCGGCGCACGCGGCGTGATTAACGCCCTGGGCAACCTGGGCGGCTTCTGCGGTCCGTATGCCGTGGGGGTACTGATCACCATGTACAGCAAAGATGCGGGCGTCTACTGCCTGGCGGTGTCTCTGGCGATTGCCGCGCTGATGGCGCTGCTGCTGCCTGCGAAGTGTGACGCCAAAGCGTCGTCTGTGGGTGCGGTTAATGCGACCAAACGTGCGGCCTGATGCCCTCACCCCTGCCCTCTCCCACAGGGAGAGGGAGTAAACCCGGTGCGGTCTGATGCCCTCACCCTGCCCTCTCCCACAGGGAGAGGGAGTAAACCCGGTGCGGTCTGATGCCCTCACCCTGCCCTCTCCCACAGGGAGAGGGAGTAAACCCGGTGCGGTCTGATGCCCTCACCCCTGCCCTCTCCCACGCGGAGAGGGCGTACTCCAGGATAAAAAGATGAGTGAAAAAGAGACCTTCTGGCTGGGTATCGATTGTGGCGGTACTTATCTGAAAGCAGGACTGTATAACAGCCAGGGTAAAGAATTTGCCATTGAGCGCCAGTCCGTGCGCACCCTCAGCCCGCAACCAGGTTGGGCGGAGCGCGACATGGCGGAACTGTGGCAGCACTGTGCGGCGACCATCTCCCGCCTGTTGCAACGGACCGGCGTTGGCGGCGAAAACATTCAGGGTGTGGGCATTTCCGCTCAGGGCAAAGGATTATTTTTGCTCGATAAAAATGACCAGCCTCTGGGTAGCGCGATCCTCTCTTCCGACCGCCGCGCCATGGAAATCGTCAAGCGCTGGCAGCAGGACGGCATTCCACAAAAACTCTACCCGTTAACACGCCAGACCTTATGGACCGGGCACCCGGCTTCACTGCTGCGCTGGGTGAAAGAGAACGAGCCACAGCGTTACGCACAAATTGGCTGCGTGATGATGGGCCATGACTACCTGCGCTGGTGTTTGACCGGCGTGAAAGGGTGCGAAGAGAGCAATATTTCCGAATCGAATCTCTACCATATGACCACCGGGCAGTATGACCCCTGCCTGACACAGTGGCTGGGCATTAGCGAGATAGACCCCGCGTTGCCGCCGATTGTGGGTTCAGCCGAGATCAGCGGGGAAATCACCGCTCAGGCAGCCGCCATTACCGGTCTCGCAGCGGGAACTCCCGTTGTGGGCGGTCTGTTTGATGTGGTTTCCACCGCGATTTGCGCCGGTCTGGAAGACGAATACACGCTCAATGCCGTGATGGGTACCTGGGCGGTGACCAGCGGTATCGCCAAAGGGCTGCGCGACAACGAAGCACACCCTTATGTGTATGGCCGCTATGTCAATGACGGCAAGTACATTGTGCACGAAGCCAGCCCCACCTCTTCCGGCAATCTGGAATGGCTAACCACCCAGTGGGGCGACATCAGCTTTGACGAGATCAACAAACTCGTCGACAGCCTGCCGAAAGCGGGTAGTGACGTCTTCTTCTTACCTTTCCTGTATGGCAGCAACGCCGGGCTCGACATGACCAGTGGCTTTTATGGCATGCAGGCGCTGCACACCCGCGCACATTTATTACAGGCGGTCTACGAAGGGGTGGTGTTCAGCCATATGACGCACCTGAACCGCATGCGTGAGCGTTTTACCGACGTGCGCGCCCTGCGTGTCACCGGCGGCCCAGCCCATTCCAGGGTGTGGATGCAGATGCTGGCGGATGTCAGCGGCCTGCCCGTTGAACTCCCCCAGGTAGAAGAGACCGGCTGTTTTGGCGCAGCCATCGCCGCGCTGGTCGGCACCGGCATCTATCAGAACTTTAGCGATGCCCAGCAGACGCTTAATTACGCGATGCACACCCTGACGCCGGACATGAACGCCCATGCCGCCTACCAGCGCAAATATCACCGTTACCAAATTTTAATTGAAGCACTTCAGGGCTTTCACGCCCGTATTAAGGAGCACTCTTTATGAGCCGACCATTACTGCAGCTGGCGCTCGACCACACCGACCTTGCCGCCGCCCAGCGTGACGTGGCGTTGTTAAAAGGCCACGTCGACATCGTGGAAGCGGGCACCATTCTCTGCCTCAGCGAAGGGCTGCATGCCGTGCGTGCTTTACGCGCCCAGTGCCCGGAGAAAACCATCGTTGCCGACTGGAAAGTGGCCGATGCCGGTGAAACGCTTGCCCGGCAGGCGCTGGAAGCGGGTGCAAACTGGATGACCATCATCTGCGCTGCCCCGCTCGCCACCATCGAAAAAGGCCATGCCGTCGCCGCCGCACGCGGGGGAGAAATTCAGATTGAGTTGTTTGGTAACTGGACTTTCGATGATGCCCGTGACTGGTACAACACCGGCGTGCGCCAGGCCATTTATCACCGTGGTCGTGACGCCCAGGCGAGCGGCCAGCAGTGGGGTGAGGCGGACCTGGCACGCATGAAAGCGCTGTCCGACATCGGCCTGGAACTCTCCGTCACCGGCGGCATCACCCCTGCCGATTTGCCGTTGTTCAAAGAGATCAATGTGAAGGCGTTCATTGCCGGACGCGCGCTGTCTGGCGCGGCGAATCCGCAGCAGGTCGCCGAAGAATTCCACGCCCGCATTCGCGACATCTGGGGAGCGTAACCATGCGCAACCATCCGTTAGGTATTTATGAAAAAGCGTTACCGAAAGACTTATCCTGGCCGGAGCGTCTGGTTCTGGCTAAAAGCTGCGGATTCGACTTCGTGGAAATGTCCGTCGACGAAACCGACGAGCGACTCTCGCGACTCGAATGGACCACCGCCCAGCGCGCCTCGTTAGTGGAAGCGATGCTGGAAACCAATGTGTCGATTCCGTCGATGTGTCTTTCCGCCCATCGCCGTTTCCCGTTCGGCAGCCGCGATGAAGCCGTGCGTGAACGCGCCCGCGACATCATGATCAAAGCAATCAAACTGGCGCGCGATTTAGGTATCCGCACTATTCAGCTTGCGGGTTACGACGTCTATTACGAAGAGCATGACGCAGGCACTCAGCAGCGTTTCGCCGAAGGGCTGGCATGGGCCGTTGAGCAGGCGGCAGGGGCGCAGGTGATGCTGGCGGTGGAGATCATGGACACCGCGTTTATGAACTCCATTACAAAATGGAAAAAATGGGACGAGATGCTCGCCTCGCCGTGGTTCACCGTCTACCCGGACGTGGGCAACCTCAGCGCGTGGGGTAACGACGTACCGGCAGAGCTGGCGCTCGGCATCGACCGCATCGCCGCCATCCACCTGAAAGACACGCAACCCGTCACCGAAACCAGCCCCGGCCAGTTCCGCGACGTGCCGTTTGGCGAAGGCTGTGTGGATTTCGTCAACGTATTCAGCACATTGCAGAACCTGAATTATCGCGGCGCATTTCTGATTGAGATGTGGACCGAAAAAGCCAAAGAGCCGGTGCTGGAGATCATCCAGGCCCGTCGCTGGATTGAAGCCCGTATGCAGGAAGGAGGATTCATATGTTAGAGCAACTGAAAGCCGAGGTGCTGGCAGCCAACCTGGCGCTACCCGCCCACGGGCTTGTCACCTTTACCTGGGGTAATGTCAGCGCAGTCGATGAAAGCCGCAAACTGATGGTGATTAAACCCTCGGGCGTGGAGTACGAGGTGATGAAAGCCGACGACATGGTGGTGGTGGATATCGCCAGCGGCAAGGTCGTGGACGGCAGCAAAAAGCCCTCTTCTGATACGCCAACGCACCTGGCGCTGTATCGTCGCTTCCCGGAAATTGGCGGGATTGTGCATACCCACTCCCGCCACGCGACGATCTGGTCGCAGGCGGGGCTGGATCTGCCCGCATGGGGCACGACGCACGCGGACTACTTCTACGGCACCATTCCGTGCACGCGCCTGATGACGACCGAGGAAATCAACGGCGAGTACGAGTACGAAACCGGGGAAGTGATCATCAAGACGTTTGAAGCGCGCGACCTCAACCCAATGCAGGTTCCGGCCGTGCTGGTGCACTCCCACGGTCCGTTTGCATGGGGCAAAAACGCACATGACGCGGTGCATAATGCAGTGGTGCTGGAAGAGTGCGCCTATATGGGTCTGTTCTCCCGCCAACTGGCACCACAGCTGCCGGATATGCAGTCTGAACTGCTGGATAAGCACTATCTGCGTAAGCACGGCGCGAATGCCTATTACGGGCAGTAAGTCTTCTGCTGTCTGATGCCCTCACCCCGGCCCTCTCCCACAGGGAGAGGGAGCAAACCATCCCCTCGCCCCTTTGGGGAGAGGGTTAGGGTGAGGGGGAAAAACCGCACCATCCTCACCCCGAATTAATATGCTCCTTGCAATACCGCCGCTTCCAGGCGGCGGGCGTCAGTCCTGTGTGCTTGCGAAATACCTGCCGGAAATAGCCCACATCGTGGAACCCGCACTGCCCCGCCACCTCTTTTAACGACAACGAATCGCTGATCAGCAATTTTTCGGCCGCCCGCACCCGCTGGCGATGAATGGCTTCGGTCAACGTCAGGCGAAAGGCGCGTCGGTACACCCGTCCCAGGTAGTCAGCGTTACAGTGCAGCTCCTTCGCCAGCGTCGAGGCTGAAATCGGCAGATGAAACTGCGTGCCAATCATCTGCCGGGCTTTCCAGGCGAGCGCCATTCCCGGATTATCCACGGCTCGCTCACTTTGCGCCGAGGCCGATATTTGTTGCAAAATCAGCAGTAAAATACATTCCATCGCCACGCTGCGATGGACATTTTCCTGCTCATGTAAAAACTGGCGAAATAACGCTGTCATATATTGCGGATCATTTAATGCAGTATGTTGTGGCAACAAAAGCACACTGTTTTGCCCTGTTTTTTCCGCCGCCGCCGTTAATTCAAAATGCAGCCAGTAAAATTTAAGATCTGCAGGAAATTCCCCTACACCAACATGTCGTCGCTGCGGCCAGAGTAAAAGCGTTTCGCCGGCATTAACCGTAAAGAGTTTATCTTCTTCGCGGATCGCTAATGTCCCCTTTTCGACGAAAATCACCTCCCAGGAATGCAGTGTACGTGATGGATGGCTCCCCACGCCGCGAGAGATAAATAAGCCGCCATTTTGTACACGGAGCGGAAATATTATGGATAATTGAAGCATAAATATGTCAATTCTCGCTACATATGAACAATAACGCTGCATTTTGTTTTTGATTATTAACGAAATATAAGCCTTGTTCCGGATCAAAATCACACTTTACGCATCAGGTCGGAATCGTCACCTTTTTGTACTTTTCCCTTCCCTTGTTGTGTGGTGAATTCAATGCAAAATAAATAACGTACTTTGCAAACTACAAAACAAAATCTGCAAATAAGCGGGTTACTTTTGGAATATCCGTGAGGCGTTTTCCATGACTTCAACATTAATTTCCAATACCGATTCAGCGCAAAAGGCGCTGGACGATAAATTATCCGTACGTGAAAAAATAGGCTATGGGTTGGGTGATGCAGGCGGAACGGTAATAACCTGCTTAATCATGAATTTTCTGACCTTTTTTTATACCGATATTTTTGGCTTAACCCCGGCGCTGGTCGGTACGCTGTTTATGGCCTTACGTGTTTTTGACGCCATCTCTGATCCGGTAATGGGGATCATTGCCGACCGCACCCAAAGCCGCTGGGGTCGCTTTCGCCCCTGGCAACTGTGGATTGCCCTGCCTGTCGGCATTATCGGCGTACTGACCTTCACCGTACCCGATGCCAGTATGAACGTGAAAATTGCCTGGGCGTTTGGCACTTATCTTTTACTTTCCGTCGGTTATACCGCCATCAACGTGCCCTATTGCGCGCTTATCAATACGATGACCACGCGTCACAGCGAAGTGATTTCCTGCCAGTCCTGGCGTTTTGTGCTGTGCGGCGTGGCGGGCTTTCTGGTCTCTGTCGGCTTGCCGTGGCTGGTCTCCACGCTGGGTAAAGGCAATGCCGCGCAGGGTTACCAACTCGGTGTCGGCGTACTGTGCGCGATTGCCGTGGTGATGTTCCTGTGTTGTTTCTTCTGGGTGCGCGAACGGGTGCCGCTGTCAACGATGGGCAAATTCACCCTGCGTGAACATATGGCGGGGCTGCGCAAAAACGACCAGTTGTTACTGATGCTGCTGATGTCATTCCTGCTGATCAATGTGTTCAATATTCGCGGCGGCGGCTACATGTACTTTATCACCTATGTACTGCAGGGCAGCACTGGTTATACCTCGCTGTTTTTCACCATGGTGACCTTTGCCTCGATTCTCGGCTCGGTGCTGGTGAACCCGCTATCGAAGCGACTGGACACGGTGAAACTCTATTACTCCACCAACCTGGTGCTGGCCGCGCTGTCAGTAATGATGTGGTTCCTGCCCACCGGGCCGGCCTGGCAAACCCTGTGGCTGGCGGTGATTCTGGGCAACGGCGTCATCCTCGGCTTTACCCTGCCGCTGCACTTCTCACTGATGGCTTTCGCCGATGATTACGGCGAGTGGAAGACCGGCGTGCGTTCATCCGGCATGAACTTCGCCTTTAACCTCTTCTGCATCAAGCTCGCGTGGGCCTCCAGCGCCGTCATCATCAGCCTGGTGTTTATTTTCGTCGCCTACCAGCCAGGCGCAGGAAATCAGACCCCGGCCTCGTTACAAGGCATCACTGCAATGGAGACACTGCTGCCCGCCCTGTTCCATTTGCTGCTGGCGTTCACCATCCGCGTCTGCAAGCTCAACAATCCCATGATGGCGCGTATTGCTACCGATCTGCGCCAGCGTCATGTTCAGTCTTAAGGAGTCTGTAATGGAAGTCGATCTGCACAAACTGAAAGTCAGCGATGCGTTTCTCGGCCAGTACCAACAACTGGTGCGCGAGGTTGTCATTCCCTACCAGTGGGACGCGCTGAATGACCGTATCGCCGAAGCCGACCCCAGCCATGCGATTGAAAACTTTCGTATCGCCGCCGGGCTGCAGGAGGGCGAGTTTTACGGCATGGTCTTTCAGGACAGCGACGTCGCCAAATGGCTGGAAGCGGTGGCATGGTCGCTCTGCCAGAAGCCGGATGCGGAACTGGAGAAGACCGCCGATGAGGTGATCGAACTGGTCGCCGCGGCCCAATGTGACGACGGCTATCTCAATACCTATTTCACGGTCAAAGCGCCGCAGGATCGCTGGACTAACCTGGCCGAATGCCATGAGCTCTATTGCGCCGGGCATATGATTGAAGCGGGCGTGGCGTACTTCCAGGGTACCGGCAAGCGCCGCCTGCTCGATGTCGTCTGCCGCCTCGCTGATCATATCGACACGGTGTTTGGCCCCGGCGTCAACCAGTTGCACGGTTATCCTGGGCACCCGGAGATCGAACTGGCGTTGATGCGCCTGTATGAAGTGACCCAGGAACCGCGCTATATGTCGCTGGTGAACTACTTTGTCGAACAGCGCGGCACCCGGCCGCATTTTTACGATGCAGAGTATGAAAAGCGCGGCAAAACCTCTTACTGGAACACCTATGGCCCGGCCTGGATGGTCAAAGACAAAGCTTACAGCCAGGCGCATCAGCCGCTGGCCGAACAGCAAACCGCCATTGGTCACGCGGTACGTTTCGTCTACCTGATGACCGGCGTGGCGCACCTGGCGCGCTTAAGCCAGGATGAAGGCAAGCGTCAGGATTGCCTGCGTTTGTGGAACAACATGGCGCAGCGCCAGTTATATATCACCGGCGGCATCGGCTCGCAGAGCAGCGGCGAGGCGTTCAGCAGCGATTACGACCTGCCCAACGACACGGTGTATGCCGAAAGCTGCGCCTCGATTGGGCTGATGATGTTCGCCCGCCGAATGCTGGAGATGGAGGCCGACAGTCAGTACGCCGATGTGATGGAGCGTGCGCTTTACAATACGGTGCTCGGCGGGATGGCGCTGGATGGGAAGCATTTCTTCTACGTTAACCCACTGGAAGTACACCCAAAATCGCTGAAATTCAATCATATCTATGACCATGTAAAACCTGTGCGTCAGCGCTGGTTTGGCTGTGCCTGCTGTCCGCCGAATATCGCCCGCGTGCTCACCTCGCTCGGCCATTATCTCTACACGCCGCGCGAGGATGCGCTCTATATCAATCTCTACATTGGTAACAGCGTGGAGATCCCGGTGGGCGACCAGGCGCTGCGGCTGCGTATCAGCGGTAACTATCCGTGGCAGGAGCAGGTCACCCTTACCATTGAGTCACCGCAGGCGATTGACCACACGCTGGCCCTGCGTCTACCGGACTGGTGCGATAATCCGCAGGTTTCACTGAACGGTGTGGACGTCGTGAAAGACATCCGCAAAGGTTATTTGCACATTCAGCGTCGCTGGCAGGAGGGGGATACCCTGACGCTCACCCTGCCGATGCCGGTACGCCGGGTGTATGGCAATCCGCTGCTGCGCCATGTGGCGGGCAAAGTGGCGATTCAGCGCGGGCCGCTGGTCTACTGCCTGGAGCAGGCGGACAATGGGGAAGAGCTGCATAACCTGTGGCTCTCACCGCAGGCGGCATTCACCGTTTTTGAGGGCAAGGGGATTTTCGCCCATAAAATGCTGATTCAGGCACAGGGCTATAAACAAACGGCGGCGGATGCCGGGCAGCAGGCGCTGTGGCGGTATGACAAAACGCCCGGGGAACGCCAGGCACAGACGCTGACCTTTATTCCGTGGTTCTCCTGGGCGAACCGTGGCGAAGGGGAGATGCGGATTTGGGTTAACGAGGAAAGGTAAGGCGAAGCGACAGGGGTTGGGATGTCCCGGATGCGCTGTGCTTATCCGGGCTACCGCCATGTTGTCGCCCCGCTACCGGGGATGCCGGGTTTTATTTAAGCAGACGCACCCGGCAGGCTTTGCCTTTGATTTTGCCCTGCTGGAGCTGCTTCCAGGCCTGTTTTGCTACGGACTGACGCACCGCAACATAGGCATGCATCGGGTGCATATCGATCTTGCCGATATCTGCGCCATCCAGCCCAATATCGCCGGTCAGTGCGCCCAGAATATCGCCCGGGCGCATTTTGGCTTTCTTCCCGCCATCAATACACAGCGTCGCCATTTCGGCTTCCAGCGGCTTGATGTTGTTGCTGATAACCGGGGATTGCCAGTCGAGCGAAATCGCCAGCATCTCACCGAGAATCGCCGCACGCTGGGCTTCTTCAGGTGCGCACAGACTCAGCGCCATGCCGCTCTGCCCGGCACGCGCGGTACGGCCAATACGGTGTACGTGCACTTCCGGGTCCCAGGAGAGTTCGTAGTTGATCACCATTTCCAGCGCTTTGATATCCAGCCCGCGCGCGGCGACGTCGGTAGCCACCAGCACACGGCTACTGCCGTTGGCAAAGCGCACCAGCGTCTGGTCGCGGTCGCGTTGTTCCATGTCGCCATGTAGCGCCAGCGCGCTCTGGTTACGTTCATTCAGGGCATCGCACACTTCCTGGCAATCTTTTTTGGTGTTACAGAACACCACGCAGGAGGCCGGCTGATGTTTGCTTAACAAACTCAACAGCAACGGAATTTTTTCCCGGCGCGAGACTTCGTAGAAATGCTGTTCCACCGCCGGTAAGGCATCGACCGCGTCGATTTCGATGGTCTGCGGCTCGCGCTGGAAGCGGGTGCTGATTGCCGCAATCGCCGCAGGCCAGGTGGCGGAAAACAGCAGCGTCTGACGACGTTCCGGGGCGTGGCGCAAAATCGCATCAATCGCGTCGCTAAAGCCCATATCAAGCATGCGATCGGCTTCGTCCAGCACCAGCGTTTTCAGGGCGTCCAGGCTGACGGTGGCTTTTTCCAGATGATCAAGCAGACGGCCCGGCGTGGCGACGATGATGTGCGGCGCATGCTGGAGCGAATCGCGCTGTGCGCCAAACGGCACGCCGCCGCATAAAGTCAGAATCTTAATATTGGGCAGATAACGCGCCAGACGACGAAGCTCTTTGGCGACCTGATCGGCCAGCTCGCGCGTTGGGCAAAGCACCAGAGATTGGGTCACAAACTGGCTGGCATCAATGTGCTGCAGCAAGCCTAAGCCAAAGGCGGCGGTTTTGCCGCTGCCGGTCTGCGCCTGTACGCGCACGTCTTTGCCTTCAAGGATCGCCGGCAATGCCGCCGCCTGGACCGGGGTCATGGAGTGATAA
The DNA here is from genome assembly GCA_901456055.1 of Phytobacter ursingii. Lineage (GTDB taxonomy): Bacteria > Pseudomonadota > Gammaproteobacteria > Enterobacterales > Enterobacteriaceae > Phytobacter > Phytobacter ursingii. The sequence goes on along the minus strand of CABDWT010000004.1, from coordinate 129,476 downwards.
CCCAGCTCATCAAGGTTGGCGAGGAGTTCAGCGGGCAAAGCATTTAAGGTTGAAAAGGCGGTCACGGTGTTATCTCTGAGTAGTTGCAGGCCGCTATGCTAGCAGACTACGGGCAACGGGTCATATTTGCTCGCGCGTTAATGCCCGACGCGCCGCTTCGGCTAAGAAGGCACTTCGATTACTGAACTGGGGATGGTCGCGAACAAACGTATCAATTTTAGTCAGTAACCGGCGGGGCAGCGTAATATTTATGCGCTCAGCGCGACCATCAAACTGGTTCATGTTGATGTCCACCAGCAGCCACTGCCCGTCGGTGAAATCGTCAGGCTGCGCCTCAAGATGATGTTCCACCCCACGCGCGCCGGGTAACGCCTCCCCCCTTTCACAGAGCGTCTCAAAATGGGCCATCAATGCACTTTGTGCATCCCGAAATGCGTCATTCAGCGTGTCACCCGCAAAATAGCACCCGGGAACATCCGGGAAAAAACCGCTGGCACTGCCGTCGGCATCAGCATGAATGTAGGCCGGATAAAACATGTCTGGCTCCTGCGTTATGGTTTAATACCCGCCTGACGCCAGATTTGCGCCAGCGTACCTGGTTTTATGTCTTTTCGTGGATGGGGAACCGTCACCAGCCCAGTTCGTTGGGGATGGCTGAACTGGTGGTGGCTTCCCTTTGTTCGGATATGGACCCATCCCTGCTTTCTCAAGGTAACCATCACCTCTGCGCTGGACACAATCCTTGCTCGCGCTTTTGATTATACACACCATACACACGAATGCAGGCACAAGGATCACACTAGCGCAGAGAACAATATCGGTCATCAGGAAGGGATGTAGTCTGGGAAGAGGTGCGCAAAAACAGCCAGGAAGGTTAAGGCGGTGGCGGGTTTTGTGCTCTGCTGCTGCCCCCGGATGGCGGCGCGAACGCCTTATCCGGGCTACACCTCGTAGCCCCGGTAAGCGCAGCGCCACCGGGGAATCAGGCTATTTCGTAAACAACGCTTTATCGCGCAAAATATGGTCATTGCCGCGACGGCGGGTGAAACCGATACGGTCAAAGTACTCCAGAATCTGAATAGCGAGCTTGCGCCCGACGTTGAGAGTGTCGCGGAAATCTGCCGCACTGGTAGAACCGTGAATCGGATCGCGGTCGCGGATCATACTGGCGAACGCGACAATCCGATCGTTGCGGTAATAACGATCTTTGACGATCGCCGTTATCAGCCCTTGTTGTGCCGCCTGGCGCAACACACTGCGCATCACCTGCTCATCCGCGCCCGTTTCACGCGCTAAATCACGTACCCACCAGGGTTCATCGCCAAACAGCGGCTCGGCACGTTGCCAGATGGCGGCCTGTTCATCGGTAAAGCCCGCTTTGTGATCCGGCAGATGCAGCCAGCCGTGATGACTGTGGATCTCACCGCTGGCGCGCATCTGTTCAATCAGCGTCAGCACCAGCGCTTCATCTTCCATCGGCAGCGCCATACGGCGTAAACGCTCGCGGCCAGTTCCGGGTTCATCCGCATGCTGATCGTGATACTGCGCAAGCGTCGCAAGCAATTTACGCTGCCAGCCTGCAGCCACGGGCGCACTGAGCAGATTATCTCCCGCACGGATAAAGCCCGGTTCTTTCAGCAATGCCTCAAGCCCGGCTTCGCTCAACTGCCGCGCCCAGGCAAATGCCGGAAGGTTCACCGCCCCACGTTGAAGATGCACGGCCAGCGCCTGCGCATCGCTTTCCGTGGCCGCCAGCGCGCCAATCCACTGCTGATACTCTGGTTTGCGCTTGCCGCGACGCGGTGGGCGCAACGCTACCACGCGGGCGCCCGCCAGCGTTTCACGCGCGGAAATGTCCCGCAGCACCAGCCTGTCGTTATCTGCCAGCCATAACGGCGTATCGAGCACCAGCTCCGCCAGGTTGTTATCCAGCAGCGATACGCGCCCGGTGATATGGCTCGCAGCATGGTGAATATGCAGCGGTTGCCACTGCGTTAACGGCGTATGGGTTTGCAGCGCCACAATGACACGCTCCGAAGGTTCGGGTGGCGTGACGGAAAGCAGCCAGTCCCCACGGGTCACATCGTCTTTTTCCGCATCGCCGGCGATATTCAGGGCAATGCGTTGCCCGGCATGCGCCCTGTCGGCCTGTTGATTCTGCGCATGCAGACCGCGAACACGCATCGGCTTATTTACCCCGGTCAACCATAGCGTATCGCCCACCCGCACTTCACCCGACAACGCGGTTCCGGTGACCACCAGCCCCGCCCCTTTGACCGTAAACGCCCGGTCAAGCGCCAGACGAAAACGTTGATGCTGCGGATGCGCGCGCGCAGGCAGTTGCAGCAGATGCGCGCGCAGTTCGTCAATGCCGCGCGCTTCGGTTGCCGCCGTCACAAACAGCGCCGCTTCTTCCCAGCCAAAGTCATTTAACGTCGCCAGCACGTCCTGCCGCACCGCATCAATACGCGCCGCATCCACTCTGTCGGCTTTGGTCAGCGCGACGGTCAGCGCCGGGTTGCCGGTCAGTTGCAAAATAGCCAGATGCTCGCGGGTCTGCGCCATCACCCCATCATCACAGGCCACCACCAGCAGCGCATGGTCAATACCGCCTACGCCTGCCAACATATTGGACAGAAATTTCTCGTGTCCCGGCACATCAATAAAGCCCGGCACGCGGCCATCCGGCTGCGGCCAGTAGGCATAGCCAAGATCAATGGTCATACCGCGCGCTTTCTCTTCCGGCAAACGGTCAGCATTCACGCCGGTAATCGCCTGCAATAATGTCGTTTTGCCGTGGTCGACATGCCCGGCGGTGGCAATAATCATTTCAACAACATCTCCAGAAATCGGGGTTCATTCTCAAGACAGCGTAAATCGAGCCATAAGCGGCCATCAGCGATCCGCCCCAGCACCGGCTCTGGCAGGTTACGCCATGTTGCCGCGAGCGCTTCCAGACGACGCCCGCTGCCGTCACGCGGGGTAAAGGTCAGCGCGGCGCTGGGTAGCCTGTCCACCGGCAGGGAACCACTGCCGATTTGCGAGAAACAATCCTCTACACTCAGGTTAAACGCATCGTAATGGTCGGCCAGCACCCCGGCAAGCCGCAACGCTTGCTGGCGGATCTCGCCCGGATTGCGAGTGAGTAAACGCAGGGTCGGTAAATTGTCCCGCAGCTTTTCCGGGTGCAGATAAAGACGTAGCGTCGCTTCCAGTGCCGCCAGGGTCATTTTATCTGCCCGTAACGCCCGCTTGAGCGGGTGGCGCTGCATCTTTTCAATCAGCGCTTTTTTTCCTACGATAATGCCAGCCTGCGGACCGCCAAGCAGTTTATCGCCAGAAAAACTCACCAGGCTCACTCCGGCCGCAATCAGTTCCTGCGGCATGGGCTCTTTTGGCAAACCATAGAGACGTAAATCGACCAGCGAGCCGCTACCCAAATCCGCAATCACCGGGACATTCAGCTCATCACCCAGCGCCACCAGTTCAGTTTCGTCTACCGTTTTGGTAAAGCCTTCAATGTGATAGTTGCTGGTGTGCACCTTCATCAACAACGCGGTATTGTCGTTCACCGCCTCGCGATAATCTTTAACATGCGTGCGATTGGTGGTGCCGACTTCATGCAGAAAACAGCCTGCCTGACGCATGACATCCGGAATACGAAACGCGCCGCCGATTTCCACCAGCTCACCACGGGAGACCACCACTTCTTTGCCGCTGCCCGTTGCCGCCAGCATCAGAAGCACCGCCGCCGCATTGTTATTGACGATGCAGGCATCCTCCGCGCCTGTCAGGCGACACAGGATATCGGCCAACGCCCGATCGCGATGCCCGCGTCCGGCATCATCCAGCGAATACTCCAGCGTCACGGGAGAACGCATCGCCTGTGCGACCGCCTCTATCGCCGCTTCCGCCTGCAATGCCCGCCCCAGATTGGTGTGCAGCACAGTGCCTGTCAGGTTGATGACCGGACGCAGCGCGCTGGCATTTTCATCTAACAAGCGCTGATACGTTGCCTGTGCCCAGTCATTACACCAGACGGGCAATGCCTGACGCTGGCGGATGCCATCACGGGCTTCATCCTGCAACTGGCGCAGCGTCTGCGCCACACGGTTGTGCCCAAATTCGGTCAGTAACAGAGTGAACGCCTCATCACGTAACAGGCGATCGGTTGAAGGGATCTGGCTGTAAAGCGAGTGATTTTCCGTTGTCATGAAATGGCCTGGCTGAGAGTGGCCCCCTCCCGACAGGAGAGGGATTCGACATGGAGGGATTGTACAGCGACTTGATTCAGCCTGACAGAACGGGCGTCAATCCTTTGGTGGTTCTGTGCGCGCAAAGCTTTCACGCTGAAAGAGATTTTCCACCATTTTGACCAATTGCGGCCGTTCAACACACCAGCCGGGCGAGACACGGCGAAAATTGAGATAGCTAATGGCGCAGGCAATGGCAATAGTGGCAAGGTTCATCTCATCAATGCGCAATGCCCCTTCGTTGATATAGCTTTCCAGGGTATCGAGCCCCCGATTGATTTTTTCGCGCTGGCGTAAGAGTTCCGTTTCTGATTGCTGAGCAACCGGACGTGCCTGCTCGCGTACGGAAACCAGCGCCGCATCCATGATCCCGTCCGCCAGTGCCTCAATCTGACGAATTTTCAGCGCGGCTTTAGGATCGGCAGGCAACATAGCCGGAGCGATGCCCAACAGGTCAATATATTCGGCAATGATCGGCGAGTCGTACCACACTTCACCCTCATCGGTTACCAGGGCCGGTACTTTTCCCAGCGGATTGTAATGCGCCACACCGTTAATCGCGTTGTAAGGCTGTTCATTCACAAACTCGAAGGTGATGCCCTTCTCCAGCAGGATGACCGATATTTTTCGTACAAAAGGGCTGGTATAGCTGCCGATAAGTTTCATTGCTTTCTCCGCTTCGCCAACAAAACATTAAGTATGTACTACCAGGCCAAAGCGCGCGCAGACCATTTCATAAATGTGAAAACTGCTCTGACTCTATTGCATTGCGTCTTGCTTTCGAAACAGCATGAAAAATGAAAGGGAATTACAGAGGCATGGGACCGGAAAAACCACAGTTTGCGAGGGATCACACTCGGAAAACTCCTGGCGAAAATATCTTGTGATTTAGATCACAAACAAGAAACAAACTCACCGTTAACAATTGTGATTAACATCACATTAACAGGCAGTTGGCGGTTAATTTTTAGCCTTTGTTCTTTTTTTACACATTCTTTTTGTGACAAATATCACTTAATTGGATGGTATACCCCCTGCATTAACGTGATCTTAATCACACAAATTGGCGCTATCTGGACAGTTCATCAATTCGGTGCGAGATTTCGCAGCACAGATCATGGGTCCGGCTACCTCTGCCGCCACGTTAACAACAAAACCTCGGGCTTCCGGCCTGTGAGATAGCAAACATAAGAAGGGGTGTTTTATGTCATCCGATATCAAGATCAGAGTGCAAAGCTTTGGTCGCTTCCTCAGCAACATGGTAATGCCAAATATCGGCGCGTTTATCGCGTGGGGTATTATTACCGCATTGTTTATTCCTACAGGATGGTTACCAAACGAAACGCTGGCGAAACTCGTCGGCCCAATGATTACTTTCCTGCTGCCGCTGCTGATCGGTTTTACCGGTGGTCGTCTGGTGGGTGGCGATCGTGGTGGCGTGGTGGGTGCAATCACTACCATGGGTGTTATCGTTGGTGCGGATATGCCGATGTTCCTGGGTGCAATGGTTGCCGGTCCTCTGGGCGGCCTGTGCATCAAGAAATTCGACGCCGCGGTAGACGGTAAGATCAAATCCGGTTTCGAAATGCTGGTGAATAACTTCTCCGCTGGCATCATCGGTATGATCCTGGCACTGCTGGCGTTTAAAGGTATCGGCCCTGCGGTTGAAGTCCTGTCTAAAGGCCTGGCTGCAGGCGTTAACTTCATGGTGGCGCACGACATGCTGCCGCTGGCGTCCATCTTTGTTGAACCGGCGAAAATCCTGTTCCTCAACAACGCCATCAACCACGGTATCTTCTCACCGCTGGGTATTCAGCAGTCCCATGATCTCGGCAAGTCTATCTTCTTCCTGATCGAAGCAAACCCGGGTCCGGGGATGGGCGTGCTGCTGGCGTACATGTTCTTTGGTCGTGGTAGTGCTCGTCAGTCTGCTGGCGGCGCAGCTATCATCCACTTCCTGGGCGGTATCCACGAAATTTACTTCCCGTATGTGCTGATGAACCCACGTCTGCTGCTGGCTGTAATCCTCGGCGGTATGACTGGCGTGTTCACGCTGAGCGTGCTGAACGGCGGTCTGGTCTCTCCGGCTTCTCCGGGTTCTATCCTGGCCGTGCTGGCAATGACGCCGAAAGGAACTTACTTCGCGAACCTCGTGGCTATTTTCGCGGCGCTGCTCGTCTCCTTCGTTATCGCATCTATCCTGCTGAAAACCAGCAAAGTTAAAGAAGAAGAGGAAGATATCGAAGCGGCTACCCGTCGTGTACAGGACATGAAAGCACAGTCTAAAGGCGCTACCCCGCTGGCTGCTGGCGACGTGACTAACGACCTGAGCCACGTTCGTAAAATCATCGTTGCGTGTGATGCCGGTATGGGCTCCAGCGCAATGGGTGCAGGTGTGCTGCGTAAGAAAGTCCAGGATGCCGGTCTGACCAACATCTCTGTGACCAACAGCGCTATCAACAGCCTGCCGTCAGATGTTGACCTGGTGATTACGCACCGTGACCTGACCGAGCGCGCTATGCGTCAGGCTCCTCAGGCACAACACATTTCGCTGACCAACTTCCTGGACAGCGGCCTGTATAGCAATCTGACTGAACGCCTGGTTGCCGCACAGCGCCATGTGGACAACAGCGTAAAGGTTCAGGCCAGCTTGCAGGATAGCTTTGACGCTGGCGACAGCAACCTGTTCAAGCTGGGTGCAGAAAACGTGTTCCTGGGCCGTACTGCAAGCAACAAAGAAGAAGCTATCCGTTTTGCCGGTGAGCAACTGGTTAAAGGCGGTTATGTTCAGCCGGAATACGTTGAGGCGATGCTGGAACGCGAAAAACTGACCCCGACGTACCTGGGTGAGTCCATCGCCGTACCGCACGGCACCGTTGAAGCGAAAGATCGCGTGCTGAAAACCGGCGTAGTATTCTGCCAGTACCCGCAAGGCGTCCGTTTCGGTGAAGAAGAGGATGATATTGCCCGTCTGGTTATCGGTATCGCCGCTCGTAACAATGAGCACATTCAGGTGATTACCAGCCTGACCAATGCACTGGATGATGAAACCGTTATCGAGCGTCTGGCAAATACCAATAGCGTTGAAGAAGTACTGGCGTTGCTGAAAGCGTAACCCGGGTCCCGGATGCGGCTCCGTCTTATCCGGGCTGGCGAAACGCAGACGCATAGCCCGAATAAAGAGAAGCGCATTCGGGCAAGCCCCTTTCCTCTCCCTTTGGGGAGAGGGTTAGGGTGAGGAGAATTTCACGTGGTTCCTCACCCCAGCCCTCTTGGGTAAAAACATTGATTAAGGTTAATTCTATGAAAGCATTACATTTTGGCGCAGGTAATATCGGACGTGGCTTCATCGGCAAACTGCTGGCTGACGCGGGAATTACGCTGACATTCGCCGATGTTAATCAGGTGGTTCTCGACGCCCTTAATGCCCGTCATAGCTATCAGGTCCATGTTGTTGGTGAAAACGAGCAGGTTGACACCGTGTCCGGCGTTAACGCGGTGAGCAGCGTCGGCGACGAAGTCGTTGAGCTGATTGCCTCTGTCGATCTGGTGACGACTGCCGTTGGTCCGGTTGTTCTGGAGCGTATCGCACCAGCTATCGCCAAAGGCCTGGCAAAACGTAAAGCGCAGGGCGTAGAAGCGCCGCTGAATATCATCGCCTGTGAGAACATGGTGCGCGGCACCTCGCAGTTAAAAGGCCATGTGTTCAACGCGCTGGCAGCAGAAGATAAAGCGTGGGTTGAAGCCCATGTCGGCTTCGTGGATTCCGCAGTAGACCGCATTGTTCCGCCTTCTGAATCTGCCACAAACGATCCGCTGGAAGTGACCGTAGAAACCTTTAGCGAGTGGATTGTCGACAAAACCCAGTTTGTTGGCGACCTGCCAAACATCCCGGGCATGGAATTAACCGACAATCTGATGGCGTTTGTTGAGCGCAAGCTCTTCACGTTAAACACCGGGCATGCTATAACCGCGTACCTTGGACAACAGACCGGTCATCAGACCATTCGCGACGCCATTCTGGATGACAGCATCCGTGCAGTAGTGAAAGGCGCGATGGAAGAGAGTGGCGCGGTTCTGATCAAGCGCTACGGCTTCGATGCTGCCAAACACGCCGCGTATATCGAAAAAATCCTTGGTCGTTTTGAGAACCCATACCTGAAAGATGATGTTGAGCGCGTTGGCCGTCAGCCGCTGCGTAAATTGAGCGCTGGCGATCGTCTGATTAAACCGCTGCTCGGCACGCTGGAATATGGTTTACCGCACGCGAACCTGGTAAAAGGTATCGCCGCTGCCATGCATTACCGCAGTGAACAAGATCCACAGGCGCAGGAATTAGCGACCTTAATTGAAGAAAAAGGCCCACAGGCCGCGCTGGTGCAGATCTCCGGTCTGGATGCAGCAAGCGAGGTGGTAGCCGAAGCTGTTAACGCATACAACGCAAAGGCATGATGCCGAGTTTGGCGCGGGACATCCCGCGCCTGTTAACAAGATTGTCAGATATGCAGGCAATAATGGAACTAACACAGGCTTTCGAAAACCGTGTGCTCGAGCGTCTGAATGCTGGCAAAACCGTACGAAGCTTTCTGATTGCCGCCGTCGAGTTGTTGACCGAGGCGGTAAATATCCTGGTGCTTCAGGTCTTCCGCAAAGACGACTATGCAGTGAAATACGCTGTAGAGCCGTTGCTTGACGGAGATGGACCGCTGGGCAATTTGTCCGTGCGCTTAAAATTGATTTATGGGCTTGGTGTAATTAGTCGGCATGAGTATGAAGATGCGGAATTGTTGATGGCGTTACGTGAAGAACTGAATCACGACGGCACAGAATACGCTTTCACGGATGATGAAATCCTGGGGCCGTTTGGCGAACTGCACTGCGTGGCGGCGCTGCCTGCAACGCCGCCCTTTGATACCAGCGACCCCGACCTGTTCGCTATGCAAAAACAACGTTACCAGCAGGTCGTTCGTTCAACGATGGTGCTTTCCCTGACTGAGCTGATTTCCCGAATCAGCCTGAAAAAAGCATTTCAGAAATAAGCTCTCCAGGTTTATCAGCCGGTTTACTCTGTCTCTTCTTCATGAACACACACAGGCCGGTAAAGCTGGCGATAATATTCCAGCCGTTCCCGGTACATCTCGACTTTATCTGTCGGAATATCGTCAGGAACACGGTCTTGCTTACGCTGATGCGCCAGGTATTCACGGAACGCCTGGCTTGAAGCGATAAAATCAATCGCTTTATCGATAATTTGTGGGGTGTAGTCACCTAATTTAGCCATTTTCGCCTCTCCTTCTCGCCCAACCGTAAAACAAAGATGGACCTGCATGCGGGATACTTTTAGTGTTTCCGTGCTTTTCTGGGGTTGTTCGCCGCAATGCGGTATCCTTATATTTTAATCAACAGAAACACATTCCTATGAAAGAAGTTGAAAAGAACGAAATTAAACGCCTGAGCGATCGTCTGGACGCTATCCGTCACCAGCAGGCTGGTTTGTCGCTGGTGGAATCCGCCGAAAAATACGCGGAGCTGGAGAAAGAAAAAGAGACGATCGAAGCTGAAATCGAACGTCTGCGTGGCCAGTACAGCCAGAAACTCAGCAAAGAAGCACAAAAGCTGGTGAGCATGCCGTTCAAGCGCGCCATCACCAAAAAAGAACAGGCCGATCTGGGTAAGCTGAAAAAAAGCGTGCGAGGCATTGTGGTTGTGCACCCGATGACTGCGCTGGGCCGCGAAATGGGCCTCAAAGAGATGACAGGCTTCGCGAAAAGCGAGTTTTGATCCCGTTTCCCCTTCTTAACCGAAGGGGAGCCTTTTTCCGTTAAAATCCATCCCATCTGGCGTAATCAGCGCAGAAAGTTTAAGCATGGACAGTGCGGAAAAACCGGAGCGTGCACGTAGTACGTGAGGATTATGCGCTTCGCTTATCCCGACGGGACCGCCCTGCGGACGTTCAAAACACTCTGCGTCTTGTTTGAGCACAGCCCAGGTTCAAACTAGTACGCAAGATAGCCTGATGGAATGGGCTTCAAGTGGCCCTACCACTTTACACGTTAATGCGTGTCAGTTCACACCCCGCAAAATCACATAAAATTAACATTGCCATTACAAAACGCCCGATTAACCTAATGTACAGGGTAAAGCGCTGCCACTAACTGGCAGTACCACTTTTCCACGCACACAGGTAATGGGGCACACCATGACAGCGATAGCAGAGCGTCTTTCTGAGGATGTTGCACGGCGAATCCGAACACTCATCCGCGACAGAGGGCTGGAGGCCGGTATGCGAATACCGTCTGAACGTCAGCTCGCCCTGCAACTTGGCGTGTCGCGTAACTCTCTGCGCGAAGCCATCGCCAAACTCATCAGCGAAGGCGTGTTGCTGAGTCGTCATGGCGGTGGCACGTTCGTGCGCTGGCAACATGAAGCATGGTCGGAACACAACATCGTCCAGCCGTTAAAAACGCTGCTCGAAGATGACCCGGATTACAGCTTCGATATCCTCGAAGCACGCCATGCCATTGAGGGGAGTACCGCCTGGCATGCGGCGCTACGCGCCACCCATGCCGATAAAGAAAAGATCCGTCTGTGTTTTGAGGCCACCCAGGTCGAGGACGCGGATTTAGCGTCTCAAGCGGACGTTCGCTTTCACCTGGCGATAGCCGAAGCGTCGCACAATGTCGTACTGCTACAGACCATGCGCGGCTTTTTCGATTTGCTGCAAAGCTCGGTGAAACAGAGCCGCCAGCGCATGTACCAGGTTCCTCCGGTCTTTACGCAGCTCACCGGGCAGCATCGTGAAATTATGGACGCCATTTTTGCCGGAGATGCCGGGAGCGCCCGCGAAGCGATGATGGCGCACCTTGGTTTTGTTCACACTACGATTCGTCAATTTGATGAAGACCAGGCCCGCCGAGCACGCATCACCCGTTTGCCTGGCGAGAGCGTTACTTTTATCCAGGGAGATAAAGATGATCATTTCCGCAGCCAGTGACTACCGCGCGGCCGCACAACGTATCCTGCCCCCCTTCCTTTTCCACTATATCGACGGCGGCGCCTATGCGGAATATACGCTGCGCCGCAATGTGGAAGACCTGGGGCAGGTGGCTCTACGCCAGCGAGTACTGAAAAATATGTCAGCGCTAAGCACAGAGACCACCCTTTTTGGCGAGAAACTGAGTATGCCGATTGCGCTCGCACCGGTGGGGTTATGCGGCATGTATGCGCGCCGGGGGGAAGTCCAGGCTGCAGGGGCGGCGGACGCGAAAGGTATTCCCTTTACCTTATCGACCGTATCCGTTTGTCCGATTGAAGAGGTAGCACCAACTATCCAACGCCCAATGTGGTTTCAGCTGTATGTTCTGCGCGACCGCGGTTTTATGCGCAATGCGCTGGAGCGTGCCAAAGCGGCGGGGTGTTCCACGTTGGTCTTTACCGTTGATATGCCCACACCTGGGGCGCGATACCGCGACGCCCATTCCGGCATGAGTGGACAAAACGCCGCATTGCGCCGCTACTGGCAGGCAGTGACACATCCTCAATGGGCGTGGGATGTGGGACTCAACGGTCGTCCGCACGATCTGGGGAATATCTCCACCTATCTGGGGAAGCCGACAGGACTGGAAGATTACATTGGCTGGCTGGCGAATAATTTTGATCCCTCCATTTCCTGGAAAGACCTGGAGTGGATCCGTGAATTTTGGGATGGCCCGATGGTGATCAAGGGGATCCTTGATCCAGAAGATGCGCGTGACGCGGTACGCTTTGGCGCAGACGGGATTGTGGTATCTAACCACGGCGGGCGTCAGCTCGATGGCGTGCTCTCTTCCGCCCGTGCTTTGCCCGCCATTGCCGATGCGGTGAAAGGCGACATCGCGATCCTGGCGGACAGCGGCATTCGCAACGGGCTGGATGTTGTGCGCATGATTGCGTTGGGCGCAGACACGGTACTGCTGGGGCGCGCGTATCTCTACGCACTGGCGACACATGGCCGCGCCGGGGTCGCTAATCTGCTGAACTTAATCGAAAAAGAGATGCGGGTAGCGATGACCCTGACCGGGGCAAAATCCATCAGTGAGATCAGTAAAGACGCGCTGGTGCAGGAGCTGGCTAAGGTTCCTGCGGCGCTGGCACCGTTGTCGCAGGGGGATGCAGCGTAAGTAAGAGCTCTCTGATGCCCTCACCCCGGCCCTCTCCCACAGGGAGAGGGAGAAAAAACACCCAATTTCACACCGGGCAGAGGAAAAGTTCCCACAGGGGGAGGGAGAAAAAACACCCAGTTTCATACCGGGCAGAGGAAAAGTCCCCACAGGGAGAGGGAGAAAAAATACCCAATTTCACACCGGACAGAGGAAAAGTTCCCACAGGGGGAGGGAGAAAAAACACACAGTCTCACACCGGGCAGAGGAAAAGTCCCCTCTCCCTCCGGGAGAGGGTTAGGGTGAGGGGAAAATTCTGCTATCCTGCCCCCGCTATCAAGGGGGCAGTATGTTAAACATCGTTTTATTCGAACCAGAAATCCCACCGAATACCGGGAACATCATCCGCTTATGCGCCAACACGGGCTTTCGCCTGCATATCATCGAACCCATGGGTTTTACCTGGGATGATAAACGCCTGCGCCGTGCCGGGCTGGATTATCATGAATTTGCCGCCGTAAAGCGCCATCATGATTACGCAGCCTTTGTTGAGTCTGAACAGCCGGAACGTCTGTTTGCTCTCACCACCAAAGGGACGCCAGCGCACAGTGCGGTGAACTATCAGGACGGGGACTTTCTGATGTTTGGCCCGGAAACGCGCGGATTACCGGCATCAATCCTGGACATCTTACCGCCGCAGCAAAAAATCCGTATTCCGATGATGCCGGACAGCCGCAGCATGAACTTGTCTAATGCGGTATCGGTGGTGGTGTATGAAGCCTGGCGCCAGCTGGGATACCCTGGCGCGGTACTGCGGAGCTGAATCAGCGTTCTCCCGGAGGCGGCGCGTAGCTGTCCGGACTACCAGAAAGCGCTCGGCTTTGTAGCCCGGACAGATGCGTAGCATCGCCTCCGGGCACTAAATCAAATCCCGTCACCGTACTCAAACCCGTGATTAATCCCATTAAAATGCTGATCCATGTCCATCGCGGGTTTGTCAGATTCCGGCTTGCCGACAATGCGCGCCGGAACGCCTGCGGCAGTGGTATGCGGCGGCACAGGTTGCAACACCACGGAGCCTGCGCCGATTTTCGCACCGCGCCCCACTTCGATGTTGCCGAGGATTTTCGCCCCGGCGCCAATCATTACCCCTTCACGAATTTTGGGATGACGATCGCCGCTGGTTTTGCCAGTACCGCCCAGCGTCACTGATTGCAGAATCGATACATCGTCTTCAATGACCGCGGTTTCACCCACCACAATGCCTGTGGCATGGTCGAGCATGATGCCGCGTCCGATTTTGGCCGCCGGGTGGATATCAACCTGGAACGATACTGAGACCTGATTTTGCAGGAAAATGGCCAGCGCGCGGCGTCCCTGGTTCCACAGCCAGTGGCCGATGCGGTAAGCCTGTAGCGCGTGAAAGCCTTTCAAATACAACAGCGGCGTGGAGTATTTATCCACCGCCGGGTCGCGGGTTCGCACCGCCTGAATATCGCAGGCCGCCGAAGCGATCATCTCCGGGTCAGCCGCGTAGGCTTCTTCCACCACTTCACGAATGGCGATAGCAGGCATAATGGGTGACGCCAGCTTGTTTGCCAGCATATAGCTCAGCGCGCTGCCCAGGTTTTCATGCTTGAGTAACGTTGCGTGGTAAAAACTGGCCAGCATCGGCTCACAGTCCGCCAGCGCCCGGGCTTCGGCTTTAATATTATTCCAGACGATATCCAGTTCTTCACACGGCATTGCTTACTCCAGACGTAATAAGTTCAGCCAGTCACTGCTTAACTGGCTGAGGACATAAACACAAAATCATTCTTGCTGCGTCGCGACGGCGAGGCTGGAATCCCCGGGCACCTACATAAGTCAGTGACCCGGGACGCAGCGGAAGCCAACAAAGAGGCAACGTGAAGGATGAAGTGCATGCTAAATACTGCTGCGCTCGTCCTTGCGCGCGCGACCTAATAAGGTCAATGCTGCCTCGCGCGCATTTTTTCCGCAATACAATACCTGATAAATTTCCTCGGTTATTGGCATTTCGACACCAAACCGATGCGCCAGAGCGCGAACTTCTTTGGTATTGCGGTAGCCTTCAACGACCTGACCAATCTGGTCTTGTGCCGTTTGCACGTCCATTCCCTGTCCCAGCGCCATACCAAAACGACGGTTGCGCGACTGGTTATCGGTACAGGTCAGCACCAGGTCCCCTAACCCCGCCATACCCATAAAGGTGGCAGGATCGGCGCCGAGCGCCGTTCCCAGACGCGACATTTCGGTCAAACCGCGGGTGATAAGCGCCGTTCGGGCGTTAGCGCCAAAACCGATGCCATCCGACATCCCTGCGCCAATGGCAATGACGTTTTTCACCGCGCCGCCAAGCTGCACGCCGATGAAATCCGGATTGCTATAGACGCGGAAGCTTTTACCACAGTGCAGCAATTGCTGGAGATCGTCGGCAAACACCGGATCAGTCGCTGCCAGAGAAATCGCCGTTGGCAGTCCCGCTGCCAGCTCCTTCGCGAAGGTCGGTCCGGAGATAACAGCCAGAGGAATCGCATCGCCCAGCACTTCACGGGCGACGTCCTGCAACAGGCGTCCCGTCTCGGCTTCCAGACCTTTGGTGGCCCAGACAATGCGCGCATCGCTACGCATCAGCGGTTTAATCTGCTGTAAAACATCGCCAAACACATGGCTTGGTACGACGACGAGAATGTTACGGCTGGCCGCCAGAGCGGAAGCAAGATCGCTCTCCAGCGCAAGCGTATCAGGAAAAGGCACATCAGGAAGGAAAGCGGCGTTACAGCGGTCATGCTGTAAGGTCGCAATATGTTTCGGGTCATGGCCCCAGAGAACAACCTGGTGGCCATTTCTTGCCAGTGTGATGGCAAGAGCGGTGCCGTAAGAGCCGGCACCGATCACAGTCATTTCAGCATTGCGTGCGTTCATCAGGCATCCTGATGTTGTTCAGCACCTTCGCCAGCCTGCTGCTGCAGATAGTTCATGAACAGCGCATCAAAGTTCACCGGCGCAAGGTTCAGTTGCGGGAAAGTACCGCGGGAAACCAGGCTGGTGATGCACTCACGCGCGTAAGGGAACAGGATGTTCGGGCAATACGCACCGAGGCAATGCGCCAGCTGATTACCATCGATACCGTCAATGGAGAAGATACCACCTTGCTGTACTTCGCACAGGAAGCCCGTTTCTTCGCCCAGGGAAGCGGTAACGGTAACACGCAGTACCACTTCATAAACGCCTTCAGCCAGCTGAGTGGATGCAGTATCCAGATCCAGTTTCACTTCCGGCTGCCAGTCTTTCTGAAACACGTGTGGGGCATTCGGTGCTTCGAAAGAGATATCTTTAGTGTAGATGCGTTGAATCTGGAAAGTCATTTCCGTGTTGTTTTGTTCAGACATGTCTAAAACCCTTAAGTGTTGTCCTTAATACGCTTTATTCTTCAGGCTGCCTCTGTTTGTCGGCCTTGACGCAACGTGAATCACTTCGTCTATGCATTAACGCAACAGCGGATCGAGCCCACCGCGCGCGTCCAGCGCATATAAATCATCACAGCCGCCAATGTGCTGTGCATCAATAAAAATCTGCGGTACCGTCGTACGGCCACTACGTTTAATCATCTCTTCGCGTTTAACCGCGTCGCCATCGATCGGCAGTTCTTCAAAAGAAACGCCTTTGCTGCTCAGCAGCGCTTTTGCGCGATGGCAAAACGGGCAGGTTGCTTTGGTGTAGATCTCAATATTGGCCATGACTGTTCCTCTGAATATTACTTGCCGCGTACCAGCGGAAGATTCTCGCCGCTCCAGCCTGCGATGCCTTCTTTGAGCACGAAAACTTGCTCAAAACCGGCCTTGATCAGCGCATTTGCAGGTTCCTGAGCCTGCATCCCGGAGCCGTCCACGACGATAACCGGTTTGCTTTTGTGTTTCTCAAGCTCACCTACATTATTGGCCTTGATTTCGGTTGGCAGCAAATTCACGGAGCCTGCGATATGACCTTTTCGGAAATCATCGCGCTGGCGCAAGTCCACAACAACAGCATCTTCTTTGTTGATCAGACGTGTCGCTTCACCGCGGGTGATCACTTTCACTTTCGATGCGAAACTTTTGAACGTCATGAACAGCACCGCCCCCAGTAATACAACCCAGGCGAGGCAAAGTACGGGGTGGCGACTAACAAATTGCATAATTTCTTGCATGGGGGGTAACAGCTCCCGAATCAGTGAGTAAAAACCAGGAAAGGAGTATACCTGTGCGGTGTAGCAAATACAGCCAGCGAGCGTAATGGAATGCATTTTCTGCGGACTGTTACGAAAAAAAATCATCAACGCCGCGAAATCCTCACCGCCTGCGGCGGTATTCTTTGATCTTCTGCGGCTATTTTATCGATTCAGCTGTAGTAAAATTACGCAAATTTTTCGTCTTTGAGCATGAGGTTGTCGCAATGTCGGTTTCTAAAAAACCTATGGTACTGGTGATCCTGGATGGCTATGGCTATCGCGAAGAGCAGCAGGATAACGCAATTTACAGCGCAAAAACTCCCGTTATGGACGCCTTGTGGGCCAAACGCCCGCATACTCTGATTGACGCTTCTGGTCTGGAAGTCGGTCTGCCAGACCGCCAGATGGGTAACTCCGAAGTGGGGCACGTCAACCTGGGTGCAGGCCGCATCGTGTATCAGGATTTGACCCGTCTGGATGTTGAAATCAAAGAACGCACTTTTTTCAGCAATCCGGTGCTGGCGGGCGCGGTTGATAAAGCCGTTGCTGCGGGCAAAGCCGTTCACATCATGGGCCTGCTGTCTGCCGGCGGCGTTCACAGCCATGAAGACCACATCCTGGCCATGGTCGAACTGGCCGCTGAGCGCGGTGCGGAAAAAATCTACCTGCACGCATTCCTGGATGGTCGCGATACGCCGCCGCGTAGCGCTGAGTCCTCACTGAAACGTTTTGAAGACAAATTCGCCGCGCTGGGCAAAGGCCGTGTGGCATCCATCATTGGCCGTTACTACGCTATGGATCGCGACAATCGTTGGGACCGCGTAGAACAAGCTTATGACCTGATGACACTGGCAAAAGGCGAATTCCAGTTTGCCAGCGCCGTTGAAGGTCTGGCTGCGGCCTATGCGCGCGACGAAAACGATGAATTTGTGAAAGCCACCGTGATCCGCGCTGAAGGTCAAGCCGATGCGGCAATGGAAAACGGCGATGCGCTGATTTTCATGAACTTCCGTGCAGATCGCGCGCGCGAAATCACCCGCGCCTTCGTTAACAGCGATTTCGACGGTTTCGCCCGGAAAAAAGTGGTGAACCTCGATTTTGTCATGCTGACCGAATATGCCGCAGACATCAAAACCGCCGTTGCATACCCGCCAGCCTCCCTGGCGAACACCTTCGGCGAATGGATGGCGAAGAAAGACAAAACACAGTTGCGTATCTCTGAAACGGAAAAATATGCTCACGTGACGTTCTTCTTTAACGGTGGTGTTGAAGAGCCGTTCCCGGGCGAAGACCGTATTCTGATTAACTCTCCGAAAGTGGCAACATACGATCTGCAGCCAGAAATGAGCTCCGCAGAGCTGACAGAAAAACTGGTTGGCGCTATCACCAGCGGTAAGTACGACACCATCATTTGTAACTACCCGAACGGCGACATGGTCGGTCACACCGGGGTAATGGAAGCGGCAATCAAAGCGGTTGAAGCGCTGGATCACTGTATTGAGCAGGTAACCAAAGCGGTGGAATCCGTTGGGGGTCAGTTGCTGATCACCGCCGACCACGGTAACGCTGAGCAGATGCGTGATCCGGCAACCGGCCAGGCGCACACTGCCCATACTAACCTGCCCGTTCCGCTGATTTACGTTGGCTATAAAGCGCTGAAAGCGGTCGAAGGTGGCAAACTTTCCGATATCGCACCGACCATGTTGGCCCTGATGGGCATGGAAATCCCGAAAGAGATGACTGGTAAGCCGCTGTTCATCGTGGAATAATCGCTCCCCATGAGGGGAAAGGCGATTTTTTCTGTCACATTGGCCGCAGTCAGGCCTTTGCTTTGCGCCAGCGCTTTTAGCGCTGGCGCATTGTTGTGCGCCTTTTCTGCCCACGCGGATGACCGCGACCAGTTAAAATCCATTCAGGCGGATATCGCCGCAAAAGAACGCGACGTACGCCAGCAGCAACAGCAGCGTTCCGGCCTGCTTGCGCAACTCAAAGCGCAGGAAGTCGCCATCTCCGCAGCCACGCGGCAACTGCGCGAAACACAGAACATCCTCGCCCAGCTCAATAAGCAAATCGATGCCATGAACGCATCCATTGCCAAACTGGAAAAACAGAAAGCGACGCAAGAGCATAATCTGGCTGCCCAGCTGGATGCCGCGTTCCGCCAGGGCCAACATACTGGCGTTCAGTTGATTCTCAGTGGCGAAGAAACCCAACGCGGGCAACGCCTGCAGGCCTACTTTGGCTATCTCAATCAGGCCCGGCAGGAGACTATCGCGCAACTCAAGCAAACGCGCGAAGAAGTTGCCACGCAGAAGGCGGAGCTGGAAGAGAAGCAGAGCCAGCAGCAAACGCTGATGTATGAACAAAAAGCACAGCAGGCGAAACTGGAACAAGCACTCAGCGAACGTAAGAAAACGCTCGCCGGGCTGGAGTCATCTATCCAGGAAGGGCAGCAACAGTTAGGCGAACTGCGCGCGAACGAATCCCGCTTGCGCGATCGACTGGCCCGTGCCGAAGCCGCCGCCAAAGCGCGCGCCGAGCGTGAAGCTCGCGAAGCGCAGGCCGTACGTGAAAAACAGCAAGATGCATCCCGTAAAGGCACCACCTACAAACCGACCGAAGGCGAACGTTCACTGATGTCCCGTACTGGTGGGCTGGGTGCGCCATCCGGCCAGGCTTTCTGGCCCGTTCGCGGTCCGTTGCTACATCGCTATGGCGAACAGCTGCAGGGTGAGCTACGTTGGAAAGGGATTGTTATCGGCGCGTCTGAAGGTAGCGAAGTCAAAGCCGTGGCCGACGGGCGGGTGATCCTCGCCGACTGGCTGCAGGGATATGGCCTGGTGGTCGTGGTTGAACACGGCAAGGGCGATATGAGTTTGTACGGCTACAACCAGAGCGCGCTGGTGAGCGTAGGCGCGCAAGTCCGCGCCGGTCAGCCGATAGCCCTTGTCGGGAGCAGTGGCGGTCAGGGTAGACCTTCACTTTATTTCGAAATTCGCCGCCAGGGTCAGGCGGTCAATCCACAGCCGTGGTTGGGAAGATAAGTTTTGCTTCAATTTCGTCGCGTTGTTGTTGTCGTTGCCAGCATGCTGGCTTTTTCCGTGCCAGCGTTTGCCGGCAAACTCGCCATTGTTGTTGATGATTTCGGCTATCGCCCACAGACCGAAAATCAGGTTATCGCCATGCCTGCGACAGTCACCGTTGCCGTGCTGCCAAACGCGCCGCACGCAAAAGAGATGGCCACCAAAGCCCATAACGCCGGGCATGAGGTGCTGATCCACCTGCCCATGGCCCCCTTAAGCAAACAGCCGCTGGAAAAAGATACCCTGCGCCCGGATATGAGCAGCGCGGAGATTGAGCGCATCATCAGCGATGCGGTCAGTAAAGTGCCCTATGCCACCGGGTTAAACAACCATATGGGCAGTGCCATGACCTCCAGCCTGTTTGGCATGCAGAAGGTGATGCAGGTTCTGGGGCATTACGATCTTTACTTTCTGGACAGCATGACCATCGGCAACAGCCAGGCGATGCGCGCCGCGAGCGGTACCGGCGTGAAGGTTATTAAACGCAAAGTGTTTCTTGATGACACGCAAAACGAGAGCGACATTCGCTATCAGTTTAATCGAGCCATCGATCTGGCGCGCCGTAGCGGTTCTGCGATTGCTATCGGCCACCCGCATCCGACAACGGTGCGCGTACTGCAGCAGATGCTCTATAACCTGCCTGCGGATATCACTTTGGTTCGCGCGGGAAGCCTGCTGAATGAGCCGCAGACAGATAGCTCAACGCCGGGCCAGGCGCTGCCACATAATCAGCCACCGCGTAACCCGTTCCGGGGCGTGACGTTGTGCAAAGCGCCACATAAACCAGAGCCCGTCAATGCCAGCCGTTTCTTTACAGTTGTGAAGGACAGCATCAGTGAGAGTACGCTGGTGAAATATGTCACAAATGAATGGCAAGGCTGGGGGAAAAAACACCCCTAAACTGTGCGGGTGTTTTTCTTTTCTTCTGCCACAACGTTTTTTTCATCGTTGTGGCCATTGTGGGCATACCAGGCCTTGAAATATTTAAGAAAACTGTACAAGGTGGCATATAAACCCGTCACCGCGCCCACTTTGCCGTTTCGCCACGCGCCGCTAAATAAATACCATTTAAAGAACGCACCAATGGCGCTGATAATTCCACGGCCAATTGATGGACGGATTTTCTGATATTTCACCAGCCTCGTGGTGTAGCTATTAAGTTTACTGAATACTTCATGCAGTGAATAAAACGTATCGTGGCGCACATGCCCCGGTATTTTTGTCGATGTCGAATAACCTTCCACCTGATCATCGACGGCGCGATTGTTAAACCGCGCCTTGCGGCGATTATATAAGCGCACAGGGAAATCAGGTGAAGATATAGGATATATCGTGCGAGTTTGTTCGCCCAGCACATACCAGTAACGCGGCAAACGCCATGCCTGATCGGCACTCGGCTCCTCACCGGCTTTTAGCTGCAGAATAAAATTTACCGTCTGCTCATCAAGAATTTCATCACTGTCCATACAGAGCACCCAGTCATACGCAGCCAGGCTGGTTGCGTGGTTCATCTGCGCGCCATGCATCGCATATGGATGATAATGAACATGAAGATCATATTCCCGACAAATATCCAGCGTCGCGTCTGTACTGCCGGAATCCAGAACCACAAAATCATCCGCGATTTTAAGCAGTGGCGGGAGCACATCCCGTAATAAGCGAGCGGAATTGCAGGTTAACAGACACACCGAAAGTTTGAACATAATTAGCCGCACTGAAAAGGTTAAACGGATCGTCAACGAACTTTACTTTCTAATGTAGAACACTGTTACGGAAATTGTGCCATTTGTGCGATTGAAAGGTGGAAACAGGAAAGGAATAAGAGAAAGACGCCCGCAGGCGTCTTTATTTTTAGTTCCAGCTAAGGATTACCTTACCAGACTGACCAGAACGCATCGCATCAAATCCTTTCTGGAAGTCATCAATGCCGAAACGGTGAGTGATAATAGGGGACAAATCCAGTCCGGACTGAATGAGTGCCGCCATTTTGTACCAGGTTTCAAACATTTCACGGCCATAGATACCTTTAATAAAGAGACCCTTGAAGATCACTTTATTCCAGTCGATTGCCATATCAGACGGTGGAATACCGAGCATCGCAATACGACCGCCGTGGTTCATGGTATCGAGCATGGTACGGAAGGCTGGCGGCGCGCCGGACATTTCCAGCCCAACATCAAAACCTTCTGTCATTCCCAGCCCGGCCATCACATCGGACAGGTTCTCTTTCGCCACGTTCACTGCGCGGGTAACGCCCATTTTACGCGCCAGCTCCAGACGGTATTCATTCACGTCAGTGATAACCACATGGCGCGCGCCAACGTGTTTTGCCACCGCCGCCGCCATAATACCAATCGGGCCAGCGCCGGAGACCAGCACGTCTTCCCCGACCAGGTCGAAGGAGAGCGCGGTGTGAACCGCATTGCCGAACGGATCGAAAATAGAAGCC
Organism: Phytobacter ursingii; assembly: GCA_901456055.1. Lineage (GTDB taxonomy): Bacteria > Pseudomonadota > Gammaproteobacteria > Enterobacterales > Enterobacteriaceae > Phytobacter > Phytobacter ursingii. Next base: position 107,322 of record CABDWT010000004.1, on the reverse strand, counting down.
AGGTCGTCGGAAATGTTATCCGGAATTTTGAACGCGTTGAACGCGGGAATAACCAGATATTCAGCAAAACAGCCCGGGCGATTGACGCCGACACCCACGGTATTGCGGCACAGGTGCGTACGACCCGCGCGGCAATTACGACAATGACCGCAGGTAATGTGGCCTTCACCGGAAACGCGGTCGCCGATTTTAAAACCCTTCACTTCCTGGCCGATGCCTACCACTTCGCCAACGTACTCGTGCCCGACCACCATCGGTACCGGGATCGTTTTTTGCGACCATTCATCCCAGTTATAGATATGCACATCGGTACCGCAAATAGCGGTTTTGCGAATTTTAATCAGCAGGTCGTTATGGCCGATTTCCGGAGCCGGCACATCGGTCATCCAGATGCCTTCTTCCGCTTTCAGCTTAGATAGCGCTTTCATCTTACGTCCTCAGGCAATGACGCCCAGTTGTTTACCGATGCGGGTAAAGGCATCCACCGCACGTTCGATTTGCTCAGGGGTATGAGCGGCAGACATTTGGGTACGAATACGTGCCTGGCCTTTTGGCACTACCGGGAAGAAGAAGCCGGTCACGTAAATCCCCTCTTTTTGCAACTCGCGGGCAAAATTCTGTGCCACCACCGCATCCCCCAGCATCACCGGAATGATGGCGTGATCGGCGCCTGCCAGGGTAAAACCTGCCGCACTCATTTTTTCACGGAACAGACGTGCGTTAGACCACAGACGGTCGCGCAGCGCGCTCCCCGCTTCCACCATCTCCAGCACTTTAATGGAGGCAGCGACAATCGCTGGCGCCAGCGAGTTGGAGAACAGATACGGGCGTGAGCGCTGACGCAGCCACTCGACGACTTCTTTACGCGCTGCGGTATAGCCGCCAGACGCGCCGCCAAGCGCTTTACCCAGCGTACCAGTGATGATGTCCACACGGCCCATGACGTCGCAGTACTCGTGCGAGCCACGACCGTTATCGCCGACAAACCCTACCGCGTGGGAATCATCGACCATGACCAGCGCATCGTACTTGTCCGCCAGGTCGCAGACCCCTTTCAGGTTGGCAATCACACCGTCCATCGAGAAGACGCCATCGGTGGCAATCAGGACATGGCGAGCGCCGGCTTCGCGAGCCTCTTTCAGACGCGCTTCCAGCTCCTGCATGTCGTTATTGGCATAGCGGAAACGCTTCGCTTTACACAAACGTACGCCGTCAATGATCGATGCATGGTTCAGCGCATCGGAAATAATCGCATCTTCCGCGCCCAACAGAGTTTCGAACAGACCGCCGTTGGCATCGAAACAGGAGGAATACAGGATCGCATCCTCCATACCGAGGAACTCAGCAAGTTTCTTTTCAAGCTGCTTGTGGCTGTCCTGCGTGCCGCAGATAAAACGTACAGAGGCCATGCCGAACCCGTGGCTGTCCATTCCCGCTTTCGCGGCGGCAATCAATTCAGGATGGTTGGCCAGCCCCAGGTAGTTATTGGCGCAGAAGTTAATGACATGGCTTCCATTCGCCACGGTGATATCAGCCTGCTGGGCCGACGTGATAATGCGTTCTTCTTTAAACAACCCTTCCGCACGTGCGGTCTCCAGGTCGCTCGTTAACTGCTTGTAAAAATCCCCACGCATCGCAATTCTCCAGACTGGGCAAATTTCGGCACATATTACCCAAAGCTATACGTTGATACGAGATGACGCATCACCTGTTGCACATTTTGTAGCATAAATCACGTGTAAGATTATGCCCTGTCCGTCAATGGCTGTCGGGCTGGCAATGAGATGGTATGATAAGAATCATTAGTGTCTGAGATAGTCTCGGAGCTCCACAATTCAAAGGTCATAGTTATGATTATCGTTACCGGCGGCGCGGGTTTTATTGGCAGCAATATCGTTAAAGCCCTGAATGATAAAGGCATCACCGACATTCTGGTGGTGGACAATCTGAAAGACGGCACCAAGTTTGCGAACCTGGTGGATCTGGATATTGCCGATTACATGGACAAAGAAGACTTCCTTATCCAGATTATGGCGGGTGAAGAATTCGGCGATATCGAGGCTATTTTCCACGAAGGCGCCTGCTCGTCCACCACCGAGTGGGATGGCAAGTACATGATGGATAACAACTATCAGTACTCCAAAGAGGTGCTGCACTACTGCCTGGAGCGTGAAATCCCGTTCCTGTATGCCTCTTCTGCGGCTACCTACGGCGGACGCACCAGCGACTTTATCGAATCCCGCGAATATGAGAAACCGCTGAACGTCTACGGTTACTCCAAATTCCTGTTTGATGAATATGTCCGTCAGATCCTGCCGGAAGCGAACTCTCCGGTTGTCGGTTTCCGCTATTTCAATGTCTACGGTCCGCGCGAAGGTCACAAAGGCAGCATGGCGAGCGTGGCATTCCACCTCAACACCCAGTTGAATAATGGTGAAAGCCCGAAACTGTTTGAAGGCAGCGACAGCTTCAAGCGCGACTTCGTCTATGTAGGCGATGTGGCGGCAGTCAACCTGTGGTTCTGGGAAAACGGCGTATCCGGCATTTTCAACCTCGGCACAGGCCGGGCGGAATCTTTCCAGGCCGTGGCCGATGCCACGCTGGCGTTCCACAAAAAAGGCAGCATCGAATACATTCCGTTCCCGGATAAACTGAAAGGCCGCTATCAGGCATTCACCCAGGCTGATTTAACCAACCTGCGTGCCGCGGGCTATGACAAGCCGTTCAAAACCGTTGCCGAAGGCGTAACGGAATATATGGCCTGGCTGAACCGCGATAACGGCGCCCATTCATAAAATCATTAAGCGGTATCAAGGCGGCAACTGAGTGAGTCCCCGGGAGCATAGAATTACTTTGTGACTGGGGTGAACAAAGGCAGCCAACGCAGAGACAGCTTGAAGGATGAAGTGAATGAAAATTTTGGTGATAGGCCCGTCATGGGTGGGCGACATGATGATGTCGCAAAGTCTCTATCGCACGCTCAAGGCGCGCTATCCCCAGGCGATAATCGACGTGATGGCACCTGCGTGGTGCCGTCCGCTGTTATCGCGGATGCCGGAAGTCAACGAGGCGATCCCGATGCCGCTCGGCCACGGGGCGCTGGAACTTGGCGAACGCCGTAGGCTGGGTCACAGCCTGCGCGAAAAACGCTATGACAGGGCATATGTCCTGCCAAATTCCTTTAAATCGGCGCTGGTACCCTTCTTTGCCAAAGTGCCTCGCCGTACCGGCTGGCGCGGCGAAATGCGCTACGGCTTACTGAACGATGTTCGCGTTTTAGACAAGCAGGCCTGGCCGCTGATGGTCGAACGCTATGTGGCACTGGCCTACGATAAAGGCGTGATGGCGTCGGCAAAAGATTTGCCGCAGCCGCTACTGTGGCCGCAGTTGCAGGTGAATGAGGGCGAAAAAGCCCAGACCTGCGCTGCCTTTAGCCTCTCAGCAGAGCGTCCATTGATTGGTTTTTGCCCCGGCGCTGAGTTTGGCCCGGCCAAGCGCTGGCCACACTATCACTATGCGGAACTGGCAAAACAGCTGATCGACGAAGGCTTTCAGATTGTGCTGTTTGGCTCGGCGAAAGATCACGACGCAGGCAATCAAATTCTCGCGACACTCAGCGTTGAACAGCAGGCCTGGTGCCGCAATCTGGCCGGGGAAACCCAACTGGAGCAGGCGGTCATTCTTCTCGCCTCCTGTAAAGCGGTCGTCAGCAATGACTCAGGCCTGATGCATGTTGCCGCCGCACTTAATCGCCCGCTGGTCGCACTTTATGGGCCCAGCAGCCCGGATTTCACCCCGCCGCTATCGCACAAAGCACGGGTGATTCGCCTGATTACCGGCTATCACAAAGTACGCAAAGGCGATGCGGCCGAAGGCTATCACCAGAGCCTGATCGACATTACCCCACAGCAGGTACTGAGCGAGCTAAACACGCTGTTGTTGAATGAAGAAGGATAGCGAATGCGGGTTCTTATCGTTAAAACCTCTTCAATGGGTGATGTGCTGCATACCCTGCCTGCGTTAACCGACGCGGTACAGGCGATTCCTGGTATTCACTTTGACTGGGTTGTTGAAGAAAACTTTGCGCAAATCCCCTCATGGCATGATGCGGTTGACCGGGTTATTCCTGTGGCGATTCGCCGCTGGCGTAAAGCGTGGTTTTCTGCGCCCGTGAAAGCAGAGCGTCATGCATTTCGCCACGCCGTGCAGGCCGAATACTACGACGCTATCATCGATGCTCAGGGGCTGGTAAAAAGCGCCGCGCTGGTGACACGTCTTGCCCACGGCATTAAACATGGTATGGACTGGCAAACCGCGCGTGAGCCGCTGGCGAGCCTGTTCTACAATCGCCGCCATCACATCGCAAAGCAGCAACATGCGGTGGAGCGCACCCGTGAACTGTTCGCAAAAAGCCTGGGTTACGACAAACCACAAATTCAGGGCGATTACGCCATTGCCCGCCATTTTCCCAGCAGTAGCGGCCTCAAGACGCCATATGCCGTCTTTTTACATGCCACAACGCGTGATGATAAGCACTGGCCTGAGAGCCACTGGCGTGAGCTGCTTGGCCTGCTGGCTAACAGCGGTTTGCGGATTAAGTTACCCTGGGGCGCGCCGCATGAAGAAGCGCGGGCAAAACGCCTTGCCGAGGGCTATGATTTCGTGGATGTCCTGCCACGCATGAGCCTGGAAAATGTCGCTCAGGTGCTGGCCGGAGCGAGGTTTGTGGTTTCCGTCGATACCGGTCTGAGTCATTTGACGGCGGCACTGGATCGCCCGAATGTGACGCTCTACGGACCAACGGATCCAGGGTTGATCGGGGGTTACGGTAAAAACCAGCACAGCCTGCGTCCGGAAACCGGAAACCGCACGGACGATATTTCCGCCGCACGCGTTTATGCACATCTTAAAAGCCAGGCAGGGGTGTAATGGGTTCACTTTTCAAGCAAATCTATCGTTATACGCGCCCGCGAAGCTTCCGCCATAACGAAAATCTCTGGCCGTGGACCAAAATCCAGCGGGCGAAGAGCGGTGAGATTAGCTCACTGAATTATAAAGGCTTCCCGGTTCCTCTGGTGTCGCTCAGCGGGCTGAAAGGAAGTGTGCAGGGGGAGGTTTTACTGACAGCCACTGGCCCGTCAACCCGAGGCATTGATTTCAAAAAACTGCCAAAAGATATCCCGGTAATGGGCGTTAACGGCGCCTATTCCCTGTCGCTGGATGTGAGTTTTTCACTCTATGTGATTGTGGATATGGAGTTTTTTGACAAAAGAAGCGATATCATCCGCGCCATTATTGCCGATAGCAGTATCCTGCTGTTTACCACTATGCACGGTATCGCCAAAATTCTCGATCGCCACGCGGCAGAGCTCAAATGCCGTTTAGCCCTGATTGAAGACGCCTGCTATAAAATTTATCAGCCAAAAGTTCCGCACGACCAAAAATGGGAAGCCTATAACGGCAATTCGCCGATGCGGTTTTGCGAGAAGCGCAACGATATCTGTTTTAGTACCGATATCCGGTTGGGTATTTTTGATGCGGGGACCGTGGTGTACTGGGCATTGCAGATTTTAACCTTTATGGGATTTAACACTATTCTCATTAGTGGCCTGGATATGAATAATTTCCACCAGCCGCGTTTTTATGAGACCGCAGAAAACAAGCTGCCATCCTATCTGGAAACAAAAATCGACAACCTTGTTATGCCGTCTTTCGCTCATGCTTCACGCATAATGAAAGAGAATAAAAGCACAGTCGTGAACTTTTCTTTAGACAGCGCAGTACCTGATGCAGTTTTTACTAAGGTATCTTTTGATGATTACTTCAACAATCGCTAAGCATTCCAAAAACGCTTATCCGGTTTTCTTTTATTTGTTTCTTTTTTTTAGTGCCATCTTTTGTATGTCAACCCGCACTAATAATCTTTTCCATATCACGTTAGCTTTGTTTGTACTGTCGTTATTAAGCCGTCAAAATCTGAGCATGCTGGTACAAGACTGTCGTGGTAAAGGGTTGATACTGCTTGCGATGATAGTTTTTATGATTTATTTCGCGCTGAGCAATTTCTGGGGAAGCGAGCCGCCGCGTTTCAATTCCACACTGACCCATGGCACCTATCTTTTTTTCTACGTGCTTATTCTGAGCAGCCTGCTGGAAAATCCAAAAAGCAGACACATTGCGTTATTAAGTGTGGTGGCGGGGATTACCGTTCTGTCAGTGTACACACTGATAACCGACTACTCGCTGGTGCTCACGCTCCGTCAGGTCTCGCTCAGCAATCCCGGTCCGGCAAATGTTATTGATTTAGCAGGCTATTGCGGCGTGGGCATCTTGCTCTCAGGGATACTCATGAAGGAGCAGAAACAGCCGTTGTACTGGATTCCCATCGTCATTTTGCTGTTTATGATGCTGCTAACGCAAAGCCGTGGCCCCATTATTTCGCTCTTTATCGCCTTTCTCTTCACACTGCATCTTCATTTACTGACAAGACGCAATCTGGCTATCGGCGCGGTACTTATTATCGTCTTCGCGGCCTTATTCTTCTTTACCCCGGCGGGCGATTTACTGGTGGGACGCTTCGAGGCGCTCAGCACGCAGAGTGGGCTGCGCTTGAGTATCTGGCACCATACGTTACAGGAAGTGTCCTCTCACTGGTGGCTTGGTCGTGGTTTTACTTTCGATCTGGATTTTATAAATTACAGCGGCGAGCATATTACCACGACGCACAGTGTCTACCTTGGCACCTTACTGAAAGGTGGCATTCTGGGTTTCTTCATTCTGCTGATGATTATCTTCTGTGGACTGGCTTTTGCGATTGGCAAGTATGTCAAAGACAAACGTTATGAGGCCGCGCTGTTCATCTTTGCGCTGATATTTATGTCCTCGCAGGGGATGTTTATTATCAGTAACCCAAGAGAATCCTGGATTTTATTCTGGCTGCCGTTGGCGGTTGTCATCAGCCACAGTAAACCAAAGAATCTGTTTTATACCTTCTAAACGATAAAGGCCCGCATTGCGGGCCTTTATTTTTGATTACATCGCTTTTGCTACTGGATGGTAAATCTCATCCAGGCGGATATCGATAGTTCGCAGCAATTCCACCATCGGCATCGCCGAAATATCGTCTGTTGAGCAAATAAGCTGCGTTGCCTTTTCATAGTGTGGTGCCCAGATTTTATACCCCGGCAACCCCGTATCTTTGAGCTTACGCTGGTTATAAACGGCGATGAGCGGTTTATCGAGCGCACGAGCAATATGCACAATTGAGGTATCCGGCGTGATCACCAGATCAACCCGACGAACGATTTCTACCGCAGTATTGATCGTACTGTCCTTAAGAAACAGGGCATTATCTATATTGAGCTGACTGACTTTTGCGCTCTGGCCAATTATTACCGCCCGGGTGGGATAAGGCAGCGCGTTAAGATGCTCAACAATGCTGACGACCTGCTCGCGAGAAAAATCCTTATCCTCGGACCCCGTAAAAGGATTGATCGCCACAAAGCAGGTTTGCGGTGCTTCGGTTGCCAGCAATTGTGCCACCTTCTCCCGTTCGTGTGCGTCTCCCGCGACATGGTAGGTGTAGTGGTCAGCCGCAATACCGAACAAATTCAATACCTGCTGATAGCGTGCGGAAATGTGCTTTGTGGCATCAAAGAAAGGGATAGTGTGATCAAAAAGCTTGTACTGCTCTTTGTTGTAGCCAATGACGCAACCTACGTTCAGTTCTGACAACAACTTAAAACGCTCGTAGGTATTCACATCATCAAAATCAATAACGGCATCAAACCGCTCGGCCTGTAATGCCGCAAGCGACATGCGCGGTTTATAGAGGTGAACGTTTTCCAGATAGTCCGCCCCCGCCAAAAGTTGCTGACACATCGGTCCCGTCAGGACTGAAACCCGATAACCTTTTTCTGCCAGCGCGCGGGCACAACCTGTTGTCACCACCATATCGCCAATCTTGTCATCGAGGCGCAGTAACAATAGATGTTTCACCGAATGCGGATTAAAGGGCGCACGCGCCGCTTTATGGCGATAGCGGCGATTGATCAACGCAAATTTAATGCTACGGAAAAACGCGTTCTTTTTGCGTGTGAATTGCTTAAGGGCAGCCATCGTTACCAACTCAACTTATCTGTTTAGCGCTGTACAATTTTTTGCTGATAGTAGTCCGCCAGGGTCATGCCCTTAACGCGCGGCTGCAGCCATGTAAAGAAAGATTCAAGGTCATCATACAGACGCTCGATATCCTGTTCATTCTTAAATGTCGGGCTACCACCTGGCATATATTCAGACGAGTGCAGCATGTACTCAACGTAGTCATTGCCCTGCGCCAGCGTCTGCTCCACAACACGCTGCATGGTATCAACGTTGCCGCCCATCGGTCGTAGCCAATGGACAGAAGGCGAACGCAATTTACCGCGCAGTTTGTCATAACCCTGTTTAATGCTGTTCATCAGCGCCGAGTGCTTGAACTGGATGCTCATTGGCACCTCAAGCAGCGACGAGTTGCCGGGCTTACTGATGTCGTTTTCATCAAGAAAATAGGCCTGTAGCGGGAAATGGCGATAATCCGTGCCCCCGGTCCCCTGCGGCGCCCCTTTCGCGGTTTTCCAGTTCACTTTTGGCGTGACGGAACAGTCCACCTCGTAGCCATATTCAACCAGCAGACGCGCATAACGTTCATCAAAGGCCCAGCGACCGGCACGATGGCTGCGCATTTTGGTCTGGAAGGTGTCCTGCAGAAGTTTGGTCATAAAATCGACCTTTTCCCGCATCAGCGCGTCGGAATACTCAATAAGGTAGGGTTTATAGCGCCAGTCGTTATCGGTCAGCGGCGTCTCTGGCGGGCTATTCCAGGCATGTAAATGCATACCGATTTCTGCCGTGCCCCGGGCAATCACGTCCTGACCAAACTCGATAAAAAACGGGTCGATGGCCATTTCGTAGTTCGTAAGATAGACCGGTTTAAAACCATACTTTTCACACACAGCCTGAAAACGCGGCAAATATTTCGCATTTTCTGTGGTGATACTGTCATTTTTTTGCCAGAGGTTGTCACCCTCTGTATCGATCGTGATAAGAAATGCCGGTTTCTGCACGTCTTTGTCCTCAGGCTTAGTTATCCGGCCATGGTAGAGCAATACAACGCTTCTCTCAATGCATCTGATAACCTAGAATCAGAGGCTTGTAATCGGATTAAGAAGACCGTATGACGCCCGAAACCCGCCCTTTCAACAGCACAATGCCTGCGCGCATTTTAGTGATAAAGCTACGCCATCATGGCGATATGCTCCTGATTACGCCCGTGATCCAGACACTTCGCCAGCGCTATCCTGACGCAAAAATCGACGTTTTGCTGTATGAAGAGACGCGGGATATGCTCGCTGCCAACACCGATATCCATCGCATTTACGGCATTGACCGGAAATGGAAAAAGCAGGGGCAGCGCCATCTGATCGCCATGGAGTGGGGGCTGCTACGGGCTTTACGTAAGCAACACTACGACCTGGTACTGAACCTGGCCGATCAATGGCGCAGCGCCATCGTCAGCCGCTTTACTGGCGCACCTCGTCGCATTGGTTTTGATTTCCCGAAACGCCGCCACCCCTTTTGGCGCTTTTGCCATACGGACCTGGCCTCCACGCAGGCCCATAGCAGCCTGCATACGGTCCAGCAAAATCTTTCCATCCTTGCGCCATTGGGTATAGAGGTACAAACTGCCCCGGCCAAAATGGGCTATAGCGAAGCAGACTGGCAGGCCTGCAAGGCATTGTTGCCAGAAGGCTTAACCGGTGGCTATATCGTTGTGCAACCCACCTCACGCTGGTTCTTTAAATGCTGGCGAGAGGATCGCATGAGCGCGGTGATTAACGCGCTCTCGGCTGACGGCTACACCGTTGTCCTCACCTCTGGCCCGGATGCCAAAGAGAAGCAGATGGTTGATACCATTATCGCAGGCTGCCAGGATGCGCGTCTGGTCTCGCTGGCCGGGAAACTGACGCTGCGCCAGCTCGGCGCGCTGATTGACCACGCCCGCCTGTTCATTGGGGTCGATTCCGTACCGATGCATATGGCCGCCGCGCTTAATACGCCGCTGGTTGCCCTGTTTGGCCCCTCTAAACTGACCTTCTGGCGTCCATGGCAGGCTCAGGGCGAAGTCATTTGGGCAGGGGATTACGGCCCGCTTCCCGATCCTGACGCCATTGATACCCGCACGGATGAACGCTACCTGAATTTGATTCCTGAGGAAGACGTTATCGCCGCGGCAAGAAGGGTTTTAGCATGAGTAAATTTCGCCTGGCGCTGGTAAGGCAAAAATACCGCCCCGATGGCGGCGCGGAACGTTTTGTCTCCCGCGCGCTGGAAGCGCTCGATAGCAGTCACCTCGAACTGAACGTTATCACCCGCGAGTGGCAGGGGCCGGTAAAACCGGACTGGCATATTCATATCTGTAACCCCAGAAAATGGGGACGCATCAGTCGCGAACGCGGGTTCGCTAACGCCGCAAGAGCGCTCTGGGAAAGCAAACAGTTCGACCTTGTGCAAAGCCATGAGCGCATTCCGGGCTGCGATTTGTATCGCGCCGGGGACGGCGTGCACCGCCGCTGGCTGGAGCAACGTGCGCGTATTCTCCCGGGCTGGAAACAAGCCTTGTTATTCGCTGACCGCTATCACCGCTATGTCATGAATGCTGAACGTGAGATGTATCAGCATGACCATCTGCGCGGCGTCATTTGCAATGCCGAGATGATAAAGCAGGAGATCATTGCGGATTTCGGCCTGCCGGCAGACAAAATCCACGTGATTTACAACGCCATCGATAACCAGCGTTTCACGCCGCCGGATGAAGAGACCTTCGCGACGCTGCGCCAACAGCACGGGATTCCGCTACAGGCAACCTGCCTGGTCTATGTCGGTTCGGGCTTTGAGCGTAAGGGTCTGGATGCTGCCATTCGCGCTATCGCCCCCACGGATCGCCACCTTTTCGTCGTGGGCAAGGATAAAGATCAGCGTCGCTACGAATCTCTGGCGGTATCGCTGAATTGTGCCAGTCGGGTGCATTTCTTTGGCATGCAGACAGAGACGCTACCGTTCTATCAAATGGCGGATGGCCTGCTTTTGCCAACCCTTTACGATCCGTTCCCGAATGTGATTCTGGAAGCAATGGCCTGTGGTTTGCCGGTTATCACCACGACCGGCTGCGGCGGCCAGGAATTCATTGTGCAGGGGCAGAATGGCTATGTGTGCGATGCGCTGGATATTCCCGCCTTGCAGGACGCCGTTATGGCACTCCCCGCACGCGCATCAGGCTCCAGTGAAGGGCAGCATGCCCGAGAACGCATTTTGTCCTGCACCGCTGAGCGTCTGTCGACGCAATTACTTGCCCTTTACCAGAAGCTGGTGAAATGACCATGCGCATACTGTTTATCATTGATGGATTACCGGGCGGCGGCGCCGAGAAAGTCGTTTTGACGCTTGCAGAGACGTTTTTACGCCGGGGCGATGAAGTATCCCTTTTTTCGCTGCGCGACGTCTGCGAATATCCGCTGCCTGACGGACTCGATTACCGGGTTATCGCCGATAAATGTCGCAAGCCCTGGCGTAAGCTGACGGAGATTTCTCGTCGCGCGCGACAGCTTGACGATGCGGTCGTCGATGCCGAGCGAGCGGGTCGTTTCGATCTGGTGTTATCTAACCTGCATAAAACCGATCGCATTGTGTCGCGCAGTAAAACGCTGCGCTCGCATAACCTGTGGTTCTGTTTGCATGGCGTGTTTTCAACCTCTTATCTCGGTCACCGGACCGGTTTTGACCGCTGGCTGAAACAGCAGAAAATTAAACGCGTTTACCAGGGGCGCAATATCGTCAGCGTCTCCAGCGCCGTCGGGCAGGACCTGGTCGAACAGTTCGCCATCCAGCCTGCACAGCTGAAAACCATCTATAACCCCTTTGATATTGCCGCGATCCGCGCAAGCGCCGACGTCCCCTTCGAGATGGCTGGCCAGGATTACATCATCCACGTCGGGCGCCTGCATCCTGGAAAACGCCAGGACCGCCTGATTGAAGCCTATGCGCTAAGTCACATCACCGCGCCATTAGTGTTGCTCGGCCAGGGCAAACCAGAGCAGGAACAGCGTTTGCGCGCGCTGGCTGAAAAACTGGGCGTTGCTGACCGCGTGCTGTTTAAAGGCTTTCAGAGCAACCCACATTCATGGATGAAACAGGCGCGAATGCTGGTGCTCAGCTCCGATAGCGAAGGGCTGGGTAATGTGGTCATTGAAGCGCTGATTCTGGGCACGCCCGTTGCCAGTACCCGCTGCCCGGGCGGCATCCCCGAAATCCTGACGGGCCCGCTGGCAAAAGGGCTTGCAGACCTCAATAGCCCTGCGCTGGCTCAGGCGATGCAAAGCATTTACACTAATCCGCCGATTATTGAGCAGGCTGCGCTGGAAAAATTCAGCGTGGAGACAATCTGTCAGCAATACCGCCAGCTAAGCAAAGACTAACTGGCCCCTTACCGATACCGGATCTTTTATGAGTCAAAACCCTTTACTGAGCATCGTGGTCGCGGTGTATAACGGCGGGAAATTCCTCCCACAGTTTTTTGAATGCATTGAACAACAGCAACTGGAAAGCTATGAACTGATCCTGGTAAACGACGGTTCGACCGATAACAGCCTGGCCGTGATCGATGCCTGGCGCGACAGAATGCAAAACGTCACGCTGATTCAACAGGAAAACCAGGGCGTTTCCGTCGCGCGAAATTCCGGCCTTGCCGTTGCAAAAGGCAAATACCTGACTTTCCCCGACATTGACGATAAGCTCTACCCAGGGATGTTCCGCACGCTGCTGGATATGGCGGAAAAGGGCAATCTTGATGTTGCCACCTGTAATGGCCGCTATGTTTACGAAAAGAAACGTGAAAGCCACCCTATTTTCCCGCCTGAGCGTTTATCTTCGACGCCAGTATTGCCGGGCCACGTCTGGTTGAAAACCGCGCTCGACTCGCGCAAATTTCTGCATGTCACGTGGCTGAATATCTATCGTCGGGAATTTATTACTCAACATAATTTTCATTTCGAACCGGGGCTACGCCATCAGGATATTCCCTGGACCACAGAGGTACTGCTGGCAGCGGAGCGTGTGCAGTACACCAGTGAAACCTTTTATGATTACTACATTCACTCAGAATCGGTGTCGCACAAGCCGGACAATGACGATACGCTGATGCGCTCAGCGCGCCATTACATGAAAATTCTGGAGATGCTGGACGCCATCAATAAACGTTACCCGGACAAGGCGCGCAACATCTCCGCCTGTCGCTGGCAAATAGCCAAAGAGGGGCTTGGCATTATTCATACGTTCGATGAAATGAAAGATGAAGCGAAAAAACGTATTATCATCAGTGAGTTTTTCGATCGCGGAATCTGGCGGCTGATTTGGACCAATGCCAGCTCCTTGCGTTTACGCTGGCGTCTGGGGCGCCGTTATTTCCGGATTAAAAAATACCGCGATGTCGCATAGCGTGTGCCGCATTCTCGCTATAACGCTGGTTCAGTATCAATGCGCCAAAGAGATAGCTTTAAGCGGGCTAAATGCTTAGAATTTGCCCGCCGAAACTCAAAAAACGGATAATCGCTTGGAATTGTTGTATACCATCCTGCTCTACTTAATTCAGCCTCTGGTGTGGCTGCGGCTTTTGCTTCGCAGCCGCAAGGCTCCGGCTTATCGTAAACGCTGGGCTGAACGCTATGGCTTTTGCCGTAATAAAGTAAAGCCGGACGGTATTTTGCTGCATTCCGTCTCCGTTGGCGAAACGCTGGCGGCCATTCCGCTGGTACGCGCATTGCGCCACCGCTACCCCACGCTGCCCATTACCGTCACCACCATGACACCGACGGGCTCAGAGCGTGTAATGTCGGCCTTTGGCAAAGATGTTCATCACGTCTATCTCCCTTACGATCTGCCCTGCGCAATGGGTCGTTTTCTCGATACGGTCCGCCCGAAGCTGGTGATCGTGATGGAAACCGAACTGTGGCCAAATATGATTGCCGCGCTGAACCGTCGCAAAATTCCGCTGGTGATCGCCAATGCGCGCCTCTCGGAACGTTCGGCCAAAGGCTACGGCAAGCTGGGCCGTTTTATGCGTCGTCTGCTCAGCAGAATCACGCTGATTGCTGCGCAAACCCAGGAAGATGGCGATCGTTTTATGCAGTTGGGCCTGAAACGTGGCCAACTTGCCGTTACCGGCAGCCTGAAATTTGATATTTCCGTCACCCCGGAATTAGCGGCCAAAGCCATAACACTGCGGCGCCAGTGGGCGCCTCGCCGCAAAGTGTGGATCGCTACCAGCACCCACGACGGCGAAGAGACCATTATCCTGCAGGCGCATCGTAAGTTGCTGGAGACTTTTCCGGATTTACTGCTGATCCTGGTGCCACGTCATCCGGAACGTTTCCCTGATGCGCGCGAGATGGTGCGCAAAGGCGGCTTTAGTTTCATCATGCGAAGCTCAGGTGAAATTCCTTCCGGCAGCACCCAGGTCGTCATTGGCGATACCATGGGCGAGCTAATGCTGCTTTACGGTATTGCTGATATGGCCTTTGTCGGTGGTAGTCTGGTCGAGCGCGGCGGTCATAACCCGCTGGAGCCGGCGGCACATGCTATTCCCGTGCTGATGGGGCCACACACATTCAACTTCAAAGATATCTGCGCGCGCCTGCAGGCGGCTGACGGCCTGATTACCGTCACCGATGCCGACTCGCTGGTTAAAGAGGTCTCGACCTTGCTGACGGACGAAGATTACCGTCTGTGGTGTGGTCGCCACGCCGTTGAAGTCCTGCATCAGAACCAGGGTGCGCTGACGCGTCTGCTGCAACTCCTGCAACCGTATTTGCCTCAGCGGAGCCATTAATGTCTCAACGCCTGTCGGTGGTCATGATCGCCAAAAACGCGGCAGACCTGCTGCCAGATTGCTTAGCGTCCGTTGCATGGGCCGATGAAATTATTTTGCTCGATTCCGGCAGCGAGGATGCAACGCCTGAAGTGGCGCGCGCGGCGGGCGTAAAAGTCTTCACCGATACCGACTGGCAGGGCTATGGCATTCAGCGCCAGAAGGCGCAACGCCTGGCCAGCGGTGACTATATCTTAATGATTGACACCGATGAACGGGTCACACCGGAACTGGCGCAGTCAATACGTACCGTGCTTGCCGCTCCACAGCCGGATGCGGTTTACAGCATCGCCCGCCGTAACTTTTTCCTTGGCCGTTTTATGCGTCACAGCGGCTGGTACCCGGACCGGGTGACGCGACTCTATCCCCGAGAACGCTACCAGTACAACGCCAGTCTTGTACATGAATCACTGGACACCCGGGGTGCAAAAGTTATCGAGTTGAAAGGCGACCTGCTACATTTGACCTGCCGTGATTTCGCCAGCTTTCAGCGCAAACAACTGAATTACGCCACCGCCTGGGCGCAGGAGCGACATCAGAAGGGTAAGAAGGCATCGCTGACGGGTATTTTCACCCATACGCTGGGGGCGTTTCTGAAAACGCTGCTATTGCGCGGCGGCGTGCTGGATGGCAAACAAGGCTGGCTGCTCGCGGTGGTCAATGCGCAGTATACTTTCAACAAATACACCGAACTGTGGGCGCTAAACCACGGTTACAGCGAGAAAACGTAAGCGATGAGCACAAAAGCGATTTATCCCGGTACGTTTGATCCCATTACCAACGGGCATATTGATATCGTGACCCGCGCCGCCACCATGTTCGATCAGGTGGTACTGGCGATTGCCGCCAGCCCAAGCAAAAAACCGATGTTTACGCTCGATGAGCGCGTGGCGCTGGCTCAGGAAGCGACCAGACATATTCCTAACGTCACGGTGACAGGCTTTAGCGATCTGATGGCCAATTTTGCGCGTGCTCAACAGGCGAACATTTTGATTCGTGGTCTGCGTGCGGTGGCGGATTTTGAATATGAGATGCAACTGGCGCACATGAATCGCCATCTGATGCCTGACCTGGAAAGCGTATTTCTGATGCCATCAAAAGAGTGGTCGTTTATTTCGTCCACGCTGGTAAAAGAGGTGGCGCGCCATGCCGGTGATGTCACGCATTTCCTGCCCGCTAACGTGCATCAGGCGCTGCTGAAAAAGCTGCAGGACGCTCTTCCCGCAGGCGGCGCTTGACGCGCCTTGTCCGGGCTACCTGTCCACAGACGGCTGAAAACCAGGAGCCCGACTAAGCGCAACGCGAGCCGGGATAAACGCAACCACCGCACTTTACTTCTGGCACTGACGGCAATAAAAGGTCGCGCGCTGTGCATGCTTCGACGCGATAATCGGCGTACCACAGATCCGGCACGGTTCACCTTTACGTCCATAGACCTGCAATTCCTGCGCAAAATACCCGGGCTTGCCATCGCTTTGCAGAAAGTCTTTCAGCGTGGTGCCGCCCTGCTCAATCGAGCGCAGCAGTACCGCTTTTATCACCCGCACCAGCAGTTCACACTCCTCGCGTGACAGCGACGAGGCCAGTCGGTCAGGATGGATCCCGGCGGCAAACAGCGATTCGCTGGCGTAGATATTTCCCACTCCCACTACCAGCTTGTTATCCATCAGCCAGGGTTTGATGGCGGTTTTCTTCTTCGCACATTTCTGTTGCAGGTAATCGGCGTTAAACGTCTCGCTTAGCGGTTCCGGCCCCAGATGCGCCAGAACATTGTGGCCTTCCAGCGCTTTCGTCCACAGCCAGGCCCCAAACCGTCGAGGATCGGTGTAGCGGAGGACTTTACCGTTGCTCATCACCAGGTCGACGTGATCGTGCTTTTCCGCCGGGAGCTCTTCGCTGAGGATACGCAGGCTACCGGACATCCCCAGATGGATAATTATCCAGCCGTCCGGCAACTCCAGCAGCAGGTATTTGGCCCGGCGCTGCACGCTGAGGACCGGTTTGTCACTCAGGCGATGAATTTCATCCGAGACAGGCCAGCGAAGGCGCCCGTTACGGACGATGGCATGAAGAATTTTGGCGCCAACCAGATGCGGTTCAATGCCGCGGCGGCTGGTTTCTACCTCGGGTAATTCTGGCATGGCTATTTCTCCTTATTTCCCCAATGTAGTTTGCGTCACAGGAAGGCGGCAAGAAGTGAATCGCGGGTGCTTACCTGAGTAAGTGACAAGGGGGAGCGCACGAAGCTGACGCGCCTGCGGCTCAAACTACGAAGGGCAAAATGCAAAAAACCCCGCCGAAGCGAGGTTTTCGTACAAATAAAGCGCAAATTATTTAATTTTTGCTTCTTTGTAAAGAACGTGCTGACGGACAACTGGATCGAATTTTTTCAGTTCCAGTTTTTCCGGCTTAGTACGTTTGTTCTTCGTGGTGGTATAGAAGTGACCAGTACCAGCAGAAGAAACCAGCTTGATTTTCTCACGAATACCTTTAGCCATGATTTATTTCCTCTAAGTACTTAGTACTTTTCGCCACGGGCACGCAGTTCAGACAGAACTGTATCGATGCCTTTCTTATCGATTACACGCATACCTTTAGCAGATACGCGCAGGGTGACAAAACGCTTCTCGCTCTCGACCCAGAAACGGTGAGAGTGCAGGTTCGGCAGGAAACGGCGTTTAGTCGCGTTCAGTGCGTGGGAACGGTTGTTACCGGTCACCGGACGCTTGCCAGTAACTTGGCAGACTCGGGACATGTCTATTCTCCAAAAATCAAATTAGCTCGAGCTTCGTATGGGGTATTGGCGCCTCGTCAGGCTTTCACAGCCTGGTCTGACGGTTCTAAGCGAACTCGTGTAGCCAGGCCCAATTGCCAAACCCGAGATTCTCAAAGGTGGCGTAGTATACGCTGAGTCGGCGATGTGCTCAAGTCCCGAACAGACAAAGATCCCGATGGATCGCCCAAAGAGGTCTAAATCCAGCCCCGTTCTGCGAACGAAACGTACTCTCCACGGCCTATCACCAGATGATCGAGCACACGAATATCCATAAACTGACAGCACTTCACCACCCTTTCGGTGATGATTCTATCCGCTTTGCTGGGTTCAGCGCTACCCGAAGGATGATTATGTGCAAGGATCACGGCGGCGGCATTCACTTTAATCGCCTCGCGGACAATCTCGCGCGGATGCACTTCCACTTGGTTAATGGTGCCTGAAAAAAGACGGCAATGCTTCAACACCCGGTTTTGGTTGTCGAGAAAGATCGCCATAAAGATCTCGCGCTCTTCGCCTGTCAGCTGGCTTTGCAGAAATTCCCGGGTCATCTCCGGGCTTAGCAATGATGTTTCTTCCAGTAGCCGTACGCTGTAGTAACGCCGCGCAAGTTCGGCAATACCTTTTAATTGCGCATATTTCGCCACCCCAATGCCGTTAACCCTGGCAAAATCTTCATAGTCCGCCGAGAGCAGGCCGTAGAGTGAACCGAAGTGCTGCAGCAAGTCGCGGGAAAGCGTCATCACTGATTTCCCGCGCGTGCCAGTGCGTAAAAACAGCGCCAGTAGCTCGACATCCGTCAGCGACTCGATACCCGCACTCATCATTTTTTCTCTGGGCAATGGGGGTAAAAAAACCGATTCCATGTCACATCCTCCCTTTTACGCACCATGCTGCCACAAGCGAAAAGGCGCATCGACACGGGATCGCCACGATTGCGTAATACCTCGCAAAGAGCACGACGGGCAAAAGCACGACAACAGCAGGATTGTGATAAAATGCCCGCCTTCTGGTGAAATCCAACAGGAAAGAGTCATGATGAGTCTGGCGGGTAAAAAAATCGTTCTCGGCATAAGCGGCGGTATCGCGGCTTATAAAGCGCCTGAACTGGTGCGTCGTCTGCGCGATCGCGGCGCCGATGTGCGCGTAGCGATGACCGAAGCGGCGAAAGCCTTTATTACGCCGCTGAGCCTGCAGGCCGTTTCAGGCTACCCGGTTTCCGACAGCCTGCTCGACCCGGCTGCCGAAGCCGCAATGGGCCATATTGAGCTTGGTAAATGGGCCGACCTGGTGATTCTCGCCCCCGCCACCGCCGATTTAATCGCGCGCGTTGCTGCGGGTATGGCCAATGACCTGGTGTCGACGATTTGCCTTGCCACGCCTTCTCCGGTTGCGGTTGTGCCCGCCATGAACCAGCAGATGTATCGCGCCGCCGCCACGCAGCACAATTTAGAGGTGCTGGCCTCGCGCGGGCTGTTATTGTGGGGCCCCGATAGTGGCAGCCAGGCCTGCGGAGACATCGGACCGGGCCGGATGCTGGATCCGTTGACCATCGTTGATCTCGCCGCCGCGCATTTCTCGCCTGTCAACGATCTGCAACATCTGAATATCATGATTACCGCCGGTCCAACCCGTGAGCCGCTGGACCCGGTGCGTTATATTACGAACCACAGTTCCGGTAAGATGGGCTTTGCCATCGCTGCGGCGGCCGCCCGTCGTGGCGCTAACGTGACACTGGTATCAGGCCCGGTGTCACTGGCAACGCCAGCCTGGGTAAAACGGATTGACGTGACCACCGCGCTGGAAATGGAGGCCGCCGTACAGGGTCTCGCTCAGCAGCAGCATATTTTTATTGGCTGTGCCGCCGTTGCGGATTATCGCGCCGCCGCCATTGCTGACGAAAAAATCAAAAAACAAGGCGATGAATTAACAATAAAAATGGTCAAAAACCCGGATATCGTCGCCGGTGTCGCCGCATTGACCGAGCATCGCCCCTATGTCGTTGGGTTTGCCGCCGAAACAAATAATGTGGAAGAATATGCCCGGCAAAAACGTGCCCGCAAAAACCTTGACCTGATTTGCGCTAATGACGTTTCGCAATCAAATCAAGGATTTAATAGCGACAATAACGCTTTACATCTTTTCTGGCAGGATGGCGATAAACATTTACCGCTAAAGAGCAAGGAAGAGTTAGGCCACTTATTACTGGACGAGATCGTTACCCGTTATGATGAAAAAAATCGACGTTAAGATTCTGGACCCGCGTGTAGGTAAGCAGTTTCCACTGCCTACTTACGCCACCGCCGGTTCTGCCGGCCTTGATCTGCGAGCCTGTCTCGATGACGCCGTAGAGCTGGCGCCGGGCGCTACCACTCTGCTGCCGACCGGTCTGGCGATTCATATTGCCGATCCGTCGCTTGCCGCAGTGATTCTGCCGCGTTCTGGCCTCGGTCATAAGCATGGTATTGTGCTGGGTAATCTGGTGGGACTTATTGACTCTGACTATCAGGGGCAATTAATGGTATCCGTCTGGAACCGCGGTCAGGACAGCTTTACCATTGAACCCGGTGAGCGCATCGCGCAAATGGTCTTTGTTCCGGTCGTTCAGGCTGAATTTAATCTGGTTGAAGAGTTTGACGCCACAGATCGTGGTGAAGGTGGCTTCGGTCACTCCGGGCGTAAATAAGCAGCCCATTTAACGCATCCTGCGGCGACATAACGCCATAACATTTCCGCAAACGCCGGTTTGCGGCCGCCGCGTGGATGTTCGCCTGATAAGCGCTTATTTCAGGGGTATTTTGCAACATGGCAGAAAAACAAACCGCGAAAAGGAATCGTCGCGAAGAAATA
This sequence comes from Phytobacter ursingii, assembly GCA_901456055.1. GTDB lineage: Bacteria > Pseudomonadota > Gammaproteobacteria > Enterobacterales > Enterobacteriaceae > Phytobacter > Phytobacter ursingii. The sequence continues at coordinate 86,740 of CABDWT010000004.1, read as the reverse complement.
CTTCAGTCTCTGGCACTGATGCTTGAATCCAGCGATGGAAGTCAACGCATCACTACGGCAAAACTGGCGGCGTCTGTTGGCGTCTCCGAGGCCGCTTTGTACCGACATTTCCCTAGCAAGACACGCATGTTCGATAGCCTCATTGAGTTTATCGAAGATAGCCTGATTACACGCATTAACCTGATCATGAAAGATGAAAAGGACACCACAGCGCGCCTGCGTCTGATCGTGCAATTGATTCTGGGGTTTGGTGAGCGTAATCCTGGGCTGACCCGCATTCTTACTGGTCATGCGCTGATGTTTGAACAGGATCGCTTACAGGGGCGTATCAATCAGCTTTTTGAGCGTATCGAATCCCAGATTCGTCAGGTACTGCGCGAAAAGAAGATGCGTGAAGGCGAAGGCTACGTCACTGACGAAACGCTGCTGGCAAGTCAGTTGCTGTCGTTTTGTGAAGGAATGTTGTCACGCTATGTGCGTAGCGAGTTCAAATACAGCCCGACCGATGAGTTTGAAGCACGCTGGCCATTGCTGGCGGCGCAGTTGCAGTAAACGATAAGTTATCCCGGATGGCGGTTAACCGCCTTATCCGGGCAACTTTATCGATGTATCCCCGATAAGCGCGGCGCCACCGGGAATACTATCAAACGCCGAACTCTTTCCGGTATGCCCGTACCGCAGCCAGATGGTCAGCCATCTCCGGCTTCTCTTCCAGATAAGCAATCAGCTCTTTCAGGGTGACAATTGAAATCACTTTGCAACCGTAGTCGCGTTCAACTTCCTGGATCGCGGAAATATCCGCACGTCCACGCTCCTGACGATCAAGAGAGATCAGCACGCCAGCCAGCGTCGCACCGTGCGCCTTGATGATCTCCATGGACTCGCGAATTGCCGTACCAGCCGTGATCACATCGTCCACCAGCATGACGCGGCCCTGCAATGCGCTTCCCACCAGCGTACCGCCTTCGCCATGGTCTTTGGCCTCTTTGCGATTAAAGCAATACGGTACGTCACGCTCATGGTGCTCAGCCAGTGCGACCGCTGTGGTGGTCGCAATAGGGATACCTTTGTAGGCCGGACCAAACAGCAGGTCGAAATCAATTTTCGAATCCACCAGCGCTTCGGCGTAAAAACGGCCCAACAACGCCAGGTCGCGCCCGGTATTAAACAGGCCGGCGTTAAAGAAATAGGGGCTTTTACGCCCGGATTTCAGGGTGAACTCGCCAAACTTGAGTACCTGTTTGTTAAGCGCAAACTCAATAAACTCACGCTGATACTGTTTCATGGATTCGCTCCTCATCGTAGAACCAGCCTCATTAGGCTCTTTCTTTTTAACGGACAAAAAAAAGGCGACTTCTCAGTCGCCTTAAAAACTAGTTTTCCAACGCCGCTTTCTGCGTCGCGATAATCGATTCGATTCCCCCTCGGGCCAACGCCAGCAAGGTCAGGAGTTCCTCATGAGTGAACGGCTCGCCCTCGGCGGTCCCCTGAACTTCAATGATGCGGCCATCTTCGGTCATCACCACGTTCATGTCGGTTTCCGCTGCGGAGTCTTCAACGTATTCCAGATCGCAAACCGCTTCGCCATTGACGATGCCGACAGAAACCGCAGCCACCAGCCCTTTCATCGGGTTCGCTTTCAGTTTGCCTGCGCTTACCAGCGCGTTCAACGCATCGGCCAGCGCAACGCATGCACCGGTGATGGAAGCAGTACGAGTGCCGCCATCGGCCTGAATCACGTCGCAGTCCAGGGTGATGGTGTATTCACCCAGCGCGGTTAAGTCGACGGCCGCACGCAGCGCACGGGCGATAAGGCGTTGAATTTCCATGGTGCGCCCGCCCTGTTTACCCTTCGCCGCTTCGCGCGCATTACGGGTGTGGGTAGAGCGTGGCAGCATGCCATATTCAGCGGTAATCCAGCCCTGGCCCTGACCTTTCAGAAAACGCGGTACACCCTCTTCAAGGGTGGCGGTGCACAGCACTTTGGTATCACCGAATTCAACCAGCACGGAGCCTTCTGCGTGTTTTGTATAGTGGCGAGTCAGGGTGACGGGACGCACCTCGGTGGTGCTACGGCCTGCTGGACGCATGATGATTTCTCCGGCTGTTACGAATGTGGCTGCGCATTATACTGGCTTACCGAGGTTATTCCTATCCTGATAAGCCCGTGAAAGCTATAATCCCCGCATCTCTCCTTAAAAAACGGGAACGTCTATGATCCGCAGTATGACCGCCTACGCCCGGCGTGAAATCAAGGGTAGCTGGGGCTCTGCCTCCTGGGAACTGCGCTCGGTAAACCAGCGTTATCTTGAAACTTACTTCCGTCTGCCGGAACAATTTCGTAGCCTGGAACCCGTGGTTCGCGAGCGCATCCGTGCGCGTCTGACTCGCGGGAAAATCGAATGTAATTTACGTTTTGAACCTGATGCCAGCGCGCAAGGCGAGCTGATTCTCAACGAAAAACTGGCAAAGCAGCTGGTGAACGCCGCCAACTGGGTCAAAATGCAGAGCGATGAAGGCGAAATCAACCCGGTGGATATTCTGCGTTGGCCGGGTGTTATGGCCGCTCAGGAGCAGGATCTGGACGCAATTGCCGCAGAAATTCTGTCAGCACTTGATGGCGCGCTGGATGACTTTATCGTTTCCCGTGAAACCGAGGGCCAGGCGCTGAAAACGTTGATTGAGCAGCGTCTTGAAGGCGTGAGCACCGAAGTGAAAAAAGTGCGTGCACAGATGCCGGAAATCCTGCAGTGGCAACGTGACCGCCTGGTTGCCAAACTGGAAGATGCGCAGGTTCAACTCGAAAATAATCGCCTTGAACAAGAGCTGGTGCTCATGGCGCAGCGCATTGACGTTGCCGAAGAGCTGGATCGTCTGGACGCACACGTCAAAGAAACCTGGAACATCCTTAAGAAGAAAGAGGCTGTAGGTCGCCGTCTCGACTTTATGATGCAGGAGTTCAACCGTGAGTCGAACACCCTGGCGTCTAAGTCCATTAATGCCGATGTCACCAATTCCGCCATTGAGCTGAAAGTGTTGATTGAGCAGATGCGCGAACAGATTCAGAATATCGAGTAATCTTGCGCCAGTACCCTGAAAGCCCGCCCGTTGCGGGCTTTTTTATTTTTAAGACCTACCTTCCGGCACCGCTTTACAGTTCGGCATCGCTCCCGGTATTGTGATTTTCAGGGTTCCACCTGTCCGGGCTTTTTATGTTTTCATCCTCGCGACCACTTCATACCCGTACATACTATCTGGCCGCACCCCTGTTGATGCTTAGCGCCTTCGGGGTACAAGCCGGGGACACGCGCACCGTCACAGAGCCCGTCCCACCGCCGCCCTGTCAGACCCTTTATGCCAGAGAAACAGACGATGCAACGCAGGCCATCCAGACGGCACTCAATACCTGCGCTCGCGGAAAAACAGTGCATCTGGCCGCATCTGAAAACACAGACACTTTCTACAGCGGCCCGCTCAGCCTGCCATCGGGCGTAAGCCTGGCGATCGATAAAGGAGCAACGCTGAGAGTTGTCGCTAACCCGGCCCGTTTCGACACCGGCAAACAGACCTGCGGCACGCTGGATAATTCCGGGAAGGGCTGTAAGCCATTTATCTGGATTAAAAATGCGGTCGGCAGCGGGATTTATGGGCAGGGGACAATTGATGGCCAGGGTGGCGCGGTCATGGCCGGGCGAAACCAGACCTGGTGGCAACTGGCAAAGGAGGCGCAAAAAAGCGACAGCAAACAGAATGCGCCTCGTTTGATCCAAATTGATAATTCCAGCGATATCACGCTGTACCAGATAACCCTTAAAAACGCGCCAAATTTCCATATAGTGGGCAACCGCAGTAACGGGCTGACGCTGTGGGGGATCACTATCGACACTCCCGCTTTTGCGCGCAATAAGGATGGTTTTGACCCTATGGGGTCGACGAATGTGACGCTCACCCACAGCGTGATCGGCACCGGGGATGATAATGTGGCCATTAAGGCCGGAAATGCCAGCACGTCCCATATCTCTATTGTGGATAACCGATTTGGTTCCGGACACGGCATGTCCATTGGTAGCGAGGTCAATAAAGGCGTGAGTGACGTGGACGTCAACCTTCTCGCGCTGAACGGCACAACCAACGGGCTGCGCATTAAAAGCGATCGCTCGCGTGGGGGCCTGGTCACCGCAGTTACCTATCGCCATATCTGCATGGAAAACGTGAAAAACCCGATTGTTCTGGACACGCGCTATGAGCCGAAAGCACAGGGAGACAACCTTCCCGTTTTTCGTGATATTACGTTTGATCAGGTCAAAGTGCTTACGGCAGGTACGCTGACATTTCAGGGAGACAGCGACAGCAATCCGATTATGACCACCCTGAACAATGTGACACTTGCCAGTGATTCGGCAATACACAAAAAATACGCCATTCTCCAGGGCACCATCGCATCAGGCGCCACGGGATCATGCCCTTAAGCTCAATGCGTGGGACACTCACGAGGCAGAATATGACTATCATTAACGCCACAAATATTCGCAGCCATAATTTGTCCGAATGCCATTATTTCATCATCAGGATAGTGGGTAAGTCCTGGCGACGGGGCACCTCTAATCGTACCAACTGCTCCGGCTACAACATCAACCAGCATATTTATGATGGAATGACCGTTGAAGCGTACCAGGAGATGGTCACCCTAAAATTTGATAAGAATGACCCGCAATTTTCGTTAACCAAACATCTCAGGTACGACATTGAGAAAGGATTCATTGAGCTACATGGCCCGTCGCTTTAGCTCAGGCAGACTTTCTCATTTCTGGTGCGTAGCCATACGGTTACGGGCGTGGCGCCTGCGATGTAAATCGTGACCAGCCTTTTATCATCCGGTGAATAGACAAACCCCGCGATTACGAAGCGAGGGTTACGGAGAAGGATACCTCCGCAGACACGGCGCTAAAAGCCGACGATGCCATGTTCACCCAGCCAGGCCGCCAGCGTCTGAATCACCGGATCCTGAATAAATGCCATGATCTGGCGGGCTTTTTCGGTACCGATGCCTGGCAGGCGCTGCCACGCCAGGCTGCTTCGGTCCTGCATCTGCTGCCAGTGGGTATCCCCGGCGGCCTGAATTGCCGACTTTGTTATAGGCAGACCCATTGCATAAATCCAGCGCACAAACGGACGGTCGCGCGCCAGCTCAAAACGATGCCAAAGTTGCAGCCCTCTTGCAGGCGTTATTCCGACGGTTTCCTGCAATTGTGTTTTGGTCAGCGCCAGCCAGGAAAAGAGATGTTCAAAGCGATGTGTCTGATGCAATACCCGCCATCCCGCCTCCCCCAGGCCGTCAATGTCCAGCGCCTGCTTTGAACTCAGCCACGTCAGACGGGCCAGAAATTGCTCCTGGCACTCCGACGAAGCATAAAAACAGGTGAGCGGCGTGAAAACCGGGGCTGGCGGTTGCGGTTTATCGCGAACCAGCCCGCGCCAGACCACATCATCAATGCGCGGTATCCCTTGCCCTGCAAGACTTACCCGTACGCGATCGCCAGGCGCGATATCCAGTTCCTGCCAACGCCGTACGGAACCAATATTGACCCGCTGCACACGTTTATCATCCAGCTTTATCGGTTCAAGTTGGGCAACCACGGCTATTTTCCCGGTACGCCCGACGGTAAAGCGGATGTTTTTCACTTCGGCGACATGTTCAACCGGCGGATATTTCCATGCCGCAACCCAGGTACCTTGCCCCGGAATCCACTGTTTTCCGTCCGGTTCCTGAGCACTACGCACCACCACACCATCCGTCACGAAAGGCAGTGCGGTGGTAAACCAGCGCTCGCGGAGGGTTTCCACCTCGCTGGTATTGCTGACGGGCACACTGTAGCGTTCCACCCAGTCAAAACCGGCCTGCGTTAATATTTGCAGGCGTTGGGCTAACGTCTGTGGCCCGTCCGGCCAGCTCCAGACAAAGACAGCAATGTCGTTCAACACATCCGCCCCACCTCGCCGCATCATGGCGCCCGCCACTTTGGCCCTGGCATTCATCCCGCCCATCTGCTTTTGGATGTGGCCCTCGCGCTTTAAAAACAACTCGCCCTGTAAAACGCTGTTTGCCAGTGCGCCCGTAACGTTTTGCGGTAAAGCGGGAATACGACGGGCGTTCTCCGTCCAGTCTTCCCCCACCAGCCCATTTCCCCGGCTGATCACCCGTTCAAGGGTGCCGTGGCGATAGACCAGTGTGACCGCCACCCCATCCACTTTCGGTTGTGCCCAAAGCGCTGTTTTACCCGCCATCCATATCTGTAGCGCTTCTTTATTACGCAGTTTATCGACCCCTGTATGCGCGACCGGGTGCCTCACTGTACCGCCGGATAACACTGGCGCATCATAAGCAGCCTCCTGCCCAAAACAGCGCCGCCAGTTCGCAAGCTGGGCGTTGAGATTATCGTAAACATCGTCACTCACGGCGCTCGCGCCCTGTAGCCAGTAATCCTCATTCCATTGCGCCATCTGTTTTTCCAGCAGTGCAATCTCTTGCTCTGCCCGCGCAGGCGTCCATACCGGGCAAGCCGCGTAACTGCATGCGCTCCATGCCATCGCGCCGATCATCATAAATATCCTGATCCACATTTCGCCATCTCCTTAGCTGAATGCTGCGGGTATATCGCGACGGGAATAGGTTTTCGAGGCGATAACATAGGGTTTGCGAGGCAGGTTCCGGCGTTTTTCACCGTTTGCAGAAAAAAGGTGGCAAATCAGGGAAAAGGCGCGCAAAACACCATTATCCACAGTAAAAAGTGTGACGAGGGCTACGTCACGTTGCGCCGTTGTGTATAATAGGCACGTATGTAAGTTTCCTTTCGCAATTCACATACAAAAGACTCTCATGGCTCAAGGCACGCTTTATATTGTTTCCGCCCCCAGTGGCGCGGGTAAATCAAGCCTCATCCAGGCTTTATTAAAAACCCAACCGTTGTATGACACCCAGGTTTCTGTTTCACACACCACGCGCGCGCCGCGTCCGGGTGAAGTGCACGGTGAACACTATTTCTTCGTTAATCATGCCGAATTTAAAGCGATGATTGACGATGACGCCTTCCTTGAACACGCCGAGGTATTTGGCAATTATTACGGCACATCGCGCGCTACGATTGAGCAAGTTCTTAAAACGGGCGTAGATGTATTCCTGGATATTGACTGGCAGGGCGCGCAGCAAATCCGCATGAGAATGCCGCAGGCGCGCAGCATCTTTATTTTGCCGCCGTCAAAAATCGAGCTGGACAGACGTCTGCGCGGTCGCGGTCAGGACAGCGAAGACGTTATCGCAAAGCGCATGGCGCAAGCAGTTGCGGAAATGAGCCATTACGCAGAGTATGATTACCTTATTGTGAATGATGATTTCGATACCGCCCTGGGCGACCTCAAAACCATCATTCGCGCCGAACGTCTGCGTATGGGCCGCCAGATGCAGCGACATGACGCTTTAATCAGCAAACTGTTGGCAGACTGAACTCACATTCAGTATCATGCCCAGTCCATCACCATCTGTGGAGCATTTTAAATATGGCACGCGTAACTGTTCAGGACGCTGTAGAGAAAATTGGTAACCGTTTTGACCTGGTACTGGTCGCCGCGCGTCGCGCTCGTCAGATGCAGGTAGGCGGAAAGGATCCGCTGGTACCGGAAGAAAACGATAAAACCACCGTTATCGCGCTGCGCGAAATCGAAGAAGGTCTGATCAACAACCAGATCCTCGACGTACGTGAGCGCCAGGAACAGCAAGAGCAGGAAGCCGCTGAATTACAAGCCGTTACCGCTATTGCTGAAGGTCGTCGTTAATCAATAAGCGGGTCGCCCTTGTATCTGTTTGAAAGTCTGAATCAACTGATTCAAAACTACCTGCCGGAAGACCAGATTAAACGTCTTCGGCAGGCGTATCTCGTTGCACGTGACGCTCACGAGGGCCAGACACGTTCAAGTGGTGAACCCTATATCACGCACCCGGTTGCCGTAGCCTGTATTCTGGCCGAGATGAAACTCGACCACGAAACGCTGATGGCCGCGCTGCTGCATGACGTGATTGAAGATACCCCCGCAACCTACCAGGACATGGAACAGCTGTTTGGCAAAAGCGTTGCCGAACTGGTGGAAGGGGTGTCAAAGCTCGATAAGCTCAAGTTCCGCGACAAGAAAGAAGCGCAGGCTGAAAACTTTCGCAAGATGATTATGGCGATGGTGCAGGATATCCGCGTCATTCTCATCAAACTCGCCGACCGTACTCACAACATGCGCACGTTGGGCTCTCTTCGCCCGGATAAACGTCGTCGCATCGCCCGTGAAACCCTCGAAATTTACAGCCCGCTGGCGCACCGTTTAGGTATCCATCACATCAAAACCGAGCTTGAAGAGCTGGGCTTTGAAGCGTTGTACCCAAACCGTTATCGCGTCATTAAAGAAGTGGTAAAAGCCGCGCGCGGTAACCGTAAAGAGATGATTCAGAAGATCCTTTCTGAAATCGAAGGGCGTTTGCAGGAAGCGGGCATTCCGTGTCGCGTCAGCGGTCGCGAAAAACATCTGTACTCCATCTATTGCAAGATGGTGCTCAAAGAGCAACGTTTTCATTCAATTATGGATATCTACGCCTTCCGCGTAATCGTCCATGATGCTGACACCTGCTATCGCGTGCTGGGCCAGATGCACAGCCTCTACAAACCGCGTCCAGGTCGCGTTAAAGACTATATTGCCATTCCAAAAGCGAACGGCTATCAGTCTCTGCACACCTCGATGATCGGTCCCCATGGCGTCCCGGTTGAAGTGCAAATTCGCACCGAAGATATGGACCAGATGGCGGAAATGGGGGTCGCGGCGCACTGGGCCTACAAAGAGCATGGCGAAACCAGCACCACCGCGCAAATCCGCGCCCAGCGCTGGATGCAAAGCCTGCTCGAACTGCAACAGAGCGCAGGCAGCTCGTTTGAATTTATCGAGAGCGTTAAATCTGATCTCTTCCCGGATGAGATTTATGTTTTCACCCCGGAAGGCCGCATCGTGGAACTGCCGGCAGGCGCGACCCCGGTCGACTTTGCCTATGCGGTACACACCGACATCGGCCACGCTTGTGTGGGCGCACGCGTCGACAGGCAGCCGTATCCCCTGTCGCAGTCGCTTTCCAGCGGCCAGACCGTAGAAATCATTACCGCACCGGGCGCACGCCCGAATGCGGCATGGCTTAACTTTGTCGTGAGCTCAAAAGCCCGCGCCAAAATTCGCCAGTTACTGAAAAACCTCAAGCGTGATGACTCGGTAAGCCTTGGCCGCCGTCTGCTCAATCACGCACTGGGTGGAAGCCGTAAACTGGCGGAAATTCCGCAAGAACATATCCAGCGCGAGCTGGACCGTATGAAGCTCGCCTCGCTTGACGATCTGCTGGCTGAAATCGGTCTCGGCAACGCCATGAGCGTGGTGGTGGCGAAAAACCTGCAGCAGGGCGAAGCGGTGGCGACAACGCAAAGCACCAGTACTGCCACGAGTGCCAGCGGCGGTCATTTGCCGATCAAAGGTGCGGACGGTGTGTTGATTACTTTCGCGAAGTGCTGCCGTCCGATTCCCGGCGACCCGATTGTGGCGCACGTCAGCCCTGGCAAAGGACTGGTTATCCACCATGAATCTTGCCGTAACATCCGTGGCTACCAGAAAGAGCCAGAGAAGTTTATGGCCGTTGAGTGGGACAAAGACACCGCGCAGGAATTTATCACCGAAATCAAGGTGGATATGTTCAACCATCAGGGCGCGCTGGCGAATCTGACTGCGGCAATCAACACCGCGTCTTCCAACATTCAGAGCCTGAACACGGAAGAAAAAGACGGTCGCGTTTACAGCGCCTTTATCCGTCTGACGTCACGCGATCGCGTCCATCTGGCGAACATCATGCGTAAAATCCGCGTCATGCCGGATGTGATTAAAGTAACCCGTAACCGCAACTAGTGTTGACTCAAAAGCATTCGAATTGCTTCACAAACGCTTTAGCGTTTTGAACAGCGCTTGCGCTGGCCCTGAAAGGGTGAGGCACAGGGATGGGCCGAGTCATCCGCAGCGACTTAAGGGGCAATGTGAAGGATGAAGTGGATATGAATGCACAACGTTATGCGCGAATCCGCGAGATGCTGGCCAGACGTCAACCGGACCTGACCGTCTGCATGGAGCAGGTCCATAAACCGCATAACGTCTCCGCTATTATCCGCACCGCAGACGCCGTTGGCGTACATGAAGTTCACGCCGTCTGGCCGAGCCGTCGCATGCATACCATGCTGTCATCCGCGGCGGGCAGCAACAGTTGGGTGGAAGTGAAAACCCACCCAACCATCGGCGACGCCGTTTCCCAATTGAAAGCGGCGGGAATGCAGATACTGGCGACACATCTCTCAGACAAAGCCGTTGATTTTCGCGAGATCGACTACACCCGTCCCACCTGTATTTTGATGGGGCAGGAGAAAACCGGGATCAGCCAGGAAGCATTAGATCTGGCGGATCAGGACATCATCATCCCGATGATCGGCATGGTGCAGTCACTGAATGTCTCCGTTGCCTCTGCGTTGATCCTCTACGAAGCCCAGCGCCAACGGCAAAACGCCGGTATGTACCTGCGCGAAAACAGCATGCTGCCCGACGAAGAGCAGCAGCGTCGGCTGTTTGAAGGCGGTTATCCGGTACTGGCGCGCGTTGCCAAACGCAAAGGTCTGCCGTATCCCCGCGTCAACGAGCGCGGCGAAGTGGATGCCGACGAAGGCTGGTGGGCTACCATGCAGGCAGCGAGATAACGCCTATGCAAGGTCGTCTGTTGGATGCCGTCCCCCTCAATACTCTTACCGGCGTTGGCGCGGCGCAGGCCAACAAACTTGCCAAAATTGGCCTGCATACGGTTCAGGATTTACTGCTGCACCTGCCTTTACGCTACGAAGATCGCACCCAACTCTACCCCATTGCCGACCTGCTGCCGGGCATTTACGCCACGGTGGAAGGCGAAGTGCTGAACTGCAATATCACCTTTGGCGGGCGTCGGATGATGACCTGCCAGATAAGCGACGGTTCCGGCATTCTGACCATGCGCTTTTTCAACTTCAACGCGGCGATGAAAAACAGCCTCGCGACCGGGCGTCGTGTGCTGGCCTACGGTGAAGCAAAGCGCGGGAAATACGGCGCAGAGATGATTCACCCGGAATACCGCGTGCAGGGCGATCTCAGCACGCCGGAATTACAGGAAACCTTAACGCCGGTTTATCCGACAACCGAAGGGATAAAACAGGCGACGTTACGCAAGCTCACCGACCAGGCGCTGGATCTGCTTGCCACTTGCGCGATTACTGAACTGCTGCCGCCAGAGCTGGCACAGGGGCTAATGACACTGCCGGAAGCCTTGCGCACCCTGCATCGCCCGCCGCCGACGCTGCAGCTCGCCGAGCTGGAAACCGGGCAACACCCGGCGCAAAGACGTTTAATCCTGGAAGAGTTACTGGCACACAACCTCAGCATGCTGGCGTTGCGTGCCGGGGCGCAGCGTTATCACGCAAAGCCGCTGAATCCTCAGGATACGCTGAAAAATGCCCTGCTGGCCTCGTTGCCGTTCAAACCTACCGGCGCTCAGGCACGCGTGGTGGCAGAAATTGAACGTGACATGGCGCTCGATGTGCCGATGATGCGCCTTGTGCAGGGTGATGTGGGCTCGGGGAAAACCCTGGTCGCGGCGCTGGCAGCCTTGCGGGCGATTGCGAACGGCAACCAGGTGGCATTAATGGCGCCGACCGAACTGCTGGCTGAACAACATGCCAATAATTTCCGCAACTGGTTTGCCCCGCTCGGTGTGGAAGTGGGCTGGCTGGCGGGTAAACAAAAAGGCAAGGCGCGCCAGGCCCAGCAGGATGCGATTGCCAGCGGTCAGGTACAAATGATCGTCGGCACACATGCTATCTTTCAGGAGCAGGTGCAGTTTAACGGCCTCGCGCTGGTGATTATCGACGAACAGCACCGCTTCGGCGTCCATCAGCGCCTGGCACTGTGGGAGAAAGGCCAGCAACAGGGTTTCCATCCCCATCAGTTGATCATGACCGCAACGCCGATTCCGCGTACCCTGGCGATGACCGCGTATGCCGATCTCGACACCTCAGTTATCGACGAACTCCCGCCGGGCCGAACGCCTGTGACCACCGTCGCCATCCCGGATACCCGACGCAGCGAAATTATCGATCGCGTGCGCAACGCTTGTACCGGGGAAGGTCGCCAGGCCTACTGGGTCTGTACGCTGATTGAAGAGTCTGACCTGCTGGAAGCCCAGGCGGCGGAAGCCACATGGGAAGAGTTAAAGCTGGCGCTGCCGGAGCTGAATATCGGCCTGGTTCATGGTCGCATGAAGCCGGCGGAAAAACAGACAGTGATGCAGGCTTTCAAGCAGGGCGACATGCACCTTCTGGTAGCGACAACCGTGATCGAAGTGGGCGTGGATGTGCCTAATGCCAGTCTGATGATTATCGAAAACCCGGAGCGTCTGGGCCTTGCGCAACTCCATCAGTTGCGCGGTCGCGTCGGACGTGGCGCGGTAGCCTCGCACTGCGTACTGCTCTACAAATCGCCGTTGTCGAAAACCGCGCAAAAACGCCTGCAGGTGCTGCGCGACAGTAACGACGGGTTTGTGATCGCGCAAAAAGATCTGGAGATTCGCGGTCCCGGCGAGCTGCTCGGCACCCGCCAGACCGGGAATGCCGAGTTCAAAGTGGCCGATTTGCTGCGTGACCAGGCGATGATCCCGGAAGTGCAGCGCATCGCCCGTCATATTCACGAACGCTATCCTCAGCAGGCCGCAGCCCTTATTGAGCGCTGGATGCCGGAAACAGAGCGTTATTCAAATGCCTGATCACTGTTTGTGATAGACGTTATCAAAACTGACGTTCATGCCACCGCAATAGCCGCTGTCATGGACGATTAAGTTGCCATTGACCAGTTGCGCCGTCCCGCTACAGGTGTATTCCTCTTTCGGGTTTCCCCAATGCAGCGCATTCCCCTGTGGCGTTATGGTTTCATCGAGATCGCCGGTGTGGACAATGTCATACCCTTGCGAATCTTTCCCGCCATACCAGGTCGCCTGGCCGTCGACATTCAGCTGTCCTTTCCCGACAGAGGTGATGTGAATTTCATTGTCACCCACTTCGGCTCGCCATTTACCGGTCCATTCGGCAAGCGTTGCGCTGTGTACCGGCTGTTTTTCCAGATTTGCGGTAGACATCCAGCCGACAAACTCATGCTTTTTACCTGAGTACCAGACGCAGCTCCAGCCCGGCACTTCCTGCGCCACCAGCACCGTATTGCCCGCCACCAGATACGGTTTTGTTGCGCAGGCGTTGCCTTGCCCTGGGCATCCCTCATCGTCGCGATAAAAATGCACTTTTGCATCGCCGTCGGCTTTCACTGTTGCCTGGTTGAACACGCCTGGCCAGGTGGGAAAATAACCATTACGACAACTGTGCAGATCGTATTCGTCAGCAAGACACCCGGCGGAGAAAAAGGTCAGCGCGAGCAGTATTTTTCCTTTCATATCAATCCCTAACTTTTAATTTTCATGCGCGATTGCCGATGATTTTAGCATTGCGCAAATCCTGCGGAGCGTTAAATACCCGGACCAACCAAAATCCGTAGGCTTTAGAACCCAATTTGTCGCTCTCAACATTCTTTATAAAAGTACGTTTTATTGTTTAGCAACCGTTTGCTTTTACCAAACAGTCCGATAGAATCTCCGCTTTTCCATCAGGGGATTGTTTGCGATGTCTGTCAACACCATCGAGTCCGAAAATGCGCAAACGGTTGCGCATACCCAGCCCAGTGAGCTGATCTACCGCCTTGAAGACCGCCCACCGCTGGCGCAAACTATTTTTGCCGCGCTACAGCACCTGTTGGCGATGTTTGTTGGCGTTATCACGCCAGGCCTGCTGATTTGTCAGGCGCTGGGTTTACCGGCTCAGGATACGCAGCACATCATCAGCATGTCGCTGTTCGCCTCCGGCGTCGCATCCATCATCCAGATAAAAGCCTGGGGTCCGGTCGGTTCCGGCCTGCTGTCTATTCAGGGCACCAGCTTTAACTTCGTTGCGCCGCTGATCATGGGTGGTACCGCACTGAAAACCGGCGGTGCCGATGTGCCGACAATGATGGCCGCCCTGTTCGGCTCCCTGATGCTGGCAAGCTGCACCGAGATGGTTATCTCCCGCATTCTGCCGTTCGCCCGCCGCATCATCACCCCATTGGTCTCCGGTGTGGTGGTTATGATCATCGGCCTGTCGCTGATTCAGGTTGGCCTGACGTCCGTGGGTGGTGGCTTTGGCGCGATGGCGAATCATACCTTCGGCGCGCCGAAAAACCTGCTGCTGGCGGGCATTGTCCTTGCCATCATCATCCTGCTGAACCGCCAGCGTAACCCGTACCTGCGAATCGCCTCCCTGGTGATTGCGATGGCGGTCGGCTATCTCGTCGCCATGATGATGGGTATGCTCCCGGCTTATAACGCGCCGTCCAGCGCCATTATGATCCCCACGCCGCTGTATTACGGCCTGAGCATCGACTGGAGCCTGCTGCTGCCGCTGATGCTGGTGTTTATGATCACCTCGCTGGAAACCATCGGCGATATCACCGCAACGTCAGACGTCTCTGAGCAGCCGGTTTCCGGCCCGGTGTACATGAATCGCCTGAAAGGCGGAGTACTGGCAAACGGTCTGAACTCCTTTGTTTCTGCGGTGTTTAACACCTTCCCGAACTCCTGTTTCGGCCAGAACAACGGCGTGATCCAGTTGACGGGCGTCGCCAGTCGTTATGTGGGTTTCTTCGTTGCCGTCATGCTGATGGTGATGGGTCTGTTCCCGGCCGTGGCTGCGTTCGTTCAGCAGTTGCCTGAGCCGGTACTGGGCGGAGCGACGCTGGTGATGTTCGGTACCATTGCCGCCTCCGGCGTGCGTATCGTTTCCCGCGAGCCGCTGAACCGCCGCGCGATCATGATCATCGCCCTGTCGCTGGCCGTTGGCCTGGGCGTGTCCCAGCAGCCGATGATTCTGCAATTCGCCCCTGACTGGCTGAAAAATCTGCTCACTTCCGGTATCGCTGCGGGTGGCATCACCGCTATCGTACTGAACCTGGTTTTCCCTGCCGATAAGCCGTAATTCCAGCAGAGGCAGCGGATGTATTCCGTTGCCTCTGTAACGCTCTTTCACCATTCGTGCCTTGAGGAATGCGCATAAATCGTGCATAACTCCTGTACAGGCTTACGAGGGTGGAAGATCATGAAATTTATTGGAAAGCTGCTAATTTTCGTCATTGTCGTCCTGCTGCTGGCGATAGTGGCCTGTTATTTCCTGCTGCAGACCCGCTGGGGCGCAACGCAGGTCAGTAACTGGGTAAACGAAAAGAGTCAATATCACCTCGCCGTTGATGCGATAGACCACCAGCTTTCCTCGCCTTCCCATGTGCTGTTACGCAACGTCAATTTTGGTCGCAAAGGGCAGCCCGCTACGCTGGTCGCCAAAGCCGTTGATATCGGTCTGAGTAGCCGCCAGTTCACCGATCCACTGCACACCGATACTATTTTGCTGCAGGACGGCACGCTAAATCTCTCCCCGGCTACCGCGCCGCTCCCCTTCCAGGCTGACCGTCTGCAACTGAGCAATATGGCCTTTAACAGCCCGGCGACTGGCTGGGATCTGAGTGCGCAACGCGTCACTGGCGCCGTGATCCCATGGCAGCCGGTCGAGGGCAATGTGCTCGGCACGCAGGCGCAAATCCAGATGAGCGCCGGCTCGATGACCCTTAACGGCGTCCCTGCCAACAATGTCTTAATTCAGGGGAGTCTCGATAAAGGCACGGTCACGTTAACGACCATCGGCGCAGATATGGCGCGTGGTTCGCTGACGGGCAATGCGCGACGCGATGCGGATGGCGGCTGGGTGGTGGATAACCTGCGGCTGACCGATATTCGCCTGCAGAGCGACAAATCGCTGAAAGATTTTTTTGCACCGCTCACGACCCTGCCGTCGCTACAAATCGGGCGACTGGATGTGACCGATGCGCGCCTGCAAGGGCCAGAATGGGCGATTGCAGACCTGGACCTGACGCTGCGCAACCTGACGCTGACCAAAGGCGACTGGCATACGGATGACGGCCAGCTATCGATGAACGCCAATGAATTTATCTACGGTTCGCTGCATTTCTATGACCCGATTGTGAACGCCGAATTTACTCCGGCGGGCATCGCGATGCAGCAGTTCACTACCCGCTGGGAAAACGGAATGGTGCGCACATCCGGCTACTGGACGCGCAGCGGTAAAGCGCTGGTGCTAAACGATGCGGCCATCGTCGGGCTCGAATATACCCTGCCCGCCAACTGGAAACAGCTGTGGATGGACACGCTGCCCGACTGGCTCAACAGCGTCACGCTGACCAAGTTCAGCGCCAGTCGCAACCTGGTGATTGATATCGACCCGGCATTCCCGTGGCAGTTAACCTCACTGGATGGCTACGGCACTAACGTACAGCTGGCGCGCGACCACAAATGGGGGGTGTGGAATGGCGATGTGAAGCTCAATGCCGCCGCCGCAACCTTTAACCGGGTGGATGTGCGCAGGCCGTCGCTGGGGTTGAGCGCCAACGGCAGTTCGGTAAACATTACTGAGCTGAGCGCCTTTACCGAAAAAGGGATGCTGGAGGCAACTGCCGTCGTGGGGCAGACGCCGGACCGCACCGTCAAAGTCAGCCTGAACGGCCGCGGCGTACCGGTGAATGTGCTGGAACAATGGGGATGGCCGGCGTTACCGCTTAGCGGCGACGGTAATCTGCAATTGAGCGCCACGGGCCGCATTCAGGCCGATGCGCCGTTAAAACCAACGGTTGATGGCGAGCTTTCTGCCGTGAATGCCCAGCAACAGCAGGTGAAACAGACGATGCGCAACGGCGTGGTGTCCGGTGGTGAAGCGGTTGCGCCCGCGTCGGCACCTGTTCCGACGCCAACCACGACACAGCCAGCGCCGTAACCCATTTTCCCCGGTTGCGCTGCGCTTACCGGGGCTACCAACCGTATCCGGAAATCCCCTCACCCCAATCCTCTCCCTAAAAGGGAGAGGGAGAAAAGCGCGCTGCCTTGCAGCCGAGTCGGTACGATACGTAGCCCGGATCGGGCGTTTGCGCCGCATCCAGGAATCCGGCAACCCTCATCCCGCCCTCTCCCCGAGGGCTGAGGAATCCCCAGTAATATTTCGTTTTACAGCGATAACGCCGCTTAATACGAATAAAACAGTGACAGCGATGACAGGGTCCGGCTGAAAATCGATGAGGCGTTGACGGCTGACCGGGGCCGCCCGCAGGGAAGCGGGCGGAGGGGATAGCCTGCAAGGACGCAGGCTGGTCCCCGACCCGAAAGTCAGACGACATAAGCATCATGGACCGCGCCAGCGGCGATTTTCCTGGCCGGGAGCCCGGGTCGCCAGGGTGGTGGCGGTGAGCCACCCTGGCACGTTCACGGGTTCTGTCGCGACAGAAAAGCAAGGAACATAAGGTGAACGGAATGACCACCAGAGCCGCATTTCCCCCCTCGGGAAAAGGGAGAAAAACGCGCCGCATCCGGGAACATCACGCCACATTCAAACGCCCATACTCATGGCATAACAACCACTTCACGGGCACATCCTCGTCAATGGCCGGGAAACGCCCGCCGGGTTCGAGAAAATGGTTATCGCGCTTGTCGTCATTGACCATCGAAATCTCCCAACCGAGCACAAACGCTTTCTCGGCCCAGAAACGGTGATACAGACGCGGCGGCAGGCACACCCCCTGACCCGGTTTTAACACCAGCGTCTCGCCGGGCTTAAACGAACGACGCCGCCCGTCCACGCTCACCTCTACCGTGCGCCGCTCGTCAAACAACGCCTCCTCTGTCGCCCAGCCGAGTTGCATACATAAATCGCCGCCGCCCCGGTTCAGAATGTCTTCCATCTTATGGGTATGAAAATGCCACGGCGTCTCCTGCTCCTGCTGAATTTGCAGCATCTTTTCGGCATACGGTTTGGGGTATGTAGCTGAATTCAGCGCGCCGTTACGCAACGTCAGCAGCGTCAGGCCCGTTTTACTGAAATCGCCCCGGCCAAAATCGGTGATATCCCAACCCAGCTGGAGGTCCAGCACTTCGCTCCACTCCGCCAGCGGCTGCCGCCGCCAGGCATCGGCGGTCAAGAATGCAAACGTCGGCAGGCACACGCGAAACGTCTCGGCGATGGCATGGGCTTTATCAATGGCATAATTAATGTGTGAACGTCTCATTAGATTCTCCCGCTTCGAATGGCAAGCCAGGCAGCGCCGCGCATGCCGCTGCTGTCGCCGTGATGGGCTTTCACGATGGGGGTGGAAAAATGATCGGTAAAAACGAAAGGCGCCACTTCATCGGCGAGGTCCGTGATAAGCAACGCCGCGTTCGACAGCCCGCCGCCAATCACAATCACGCCGGGGTCGAGAAGATTCACCACCGTCGCAAGCGTGCGGGCAAGCTGTTGGCGAAAGCGCGCCACCTGCCGCACGGCATCGGGTTCCCCCTGCTGCGCCAGCGCCACAATCGCATCGCCCGTAAGATGCTGCCCGTTAAGCCGCTGATAGCGCTCGCTGATGCCCGTTCCCGAAACAAACGACTCCACGCAGTTATCTTTACCGCAGTAACAGCGTGCTGGCGGCCCGTCGTGCTGCTCGCTGTAGCCCGGCAGGGTGATATGCCCGCACTCGGCGGCATTCCCCCACGCGCCAACAAACGGCTGGCGGTGAATGGCTATCCCGCCGCCGCAGCCAGTACCGAGCGTGATGCCAAACACCACCTCATGCTGCTGCCCCGCACCGTCGCAGGCTTCCGACAAGGCAAAGCAGTTGCCGTCGTTCGCCATCACCACCGTCTGCCCCAGCAACTGCTGGAGATCGGCCTGCAATGGGCGGCCATTGATCACCTGAATATTCGAGTTTTTAATCAGCCCGTTCAGCGGCGAGACGCTGCCCGGCAGGGCAATCCCCGTCATCATCGGCTGTTGTATGTCATGGCGAATCTGATCGATAAAAGCGACCACCGATTCCACAAACTGCGGATAACTCGCTTTTTGCGTCGGGCAGCGGTAACGGGCCAACTCCCGCCCCTGCGCATCCATCACCACCGCCGCGATTTTTGTGCCGCCAATATCCAGCCCCAGGTAGTACATGTCCCTTTCCTTATTGCGAAAGAGGCGGGCGAACCCGCCTCGATGGCCTTAGTAGAGCGAGGCTTTCCCGGTCGATCCAAACAGTTTCATTTTGTGGCGGATCACATCGCGCGCGGCGCTGATCGCATCCGGATAGATCACGTTCGGATCCCACCAGGTTTCGCGGGCAAGGATCTCACGCACTTTCTGGAAGTAGGCGTACTTCATGTCGCTGGAGATGTTGATTTTGCCCACGCCCAGGGTCACGGACTCGGCAATTTCCGCATCCGGGTTGGCCGAACCGCCGTGCAGCACCAGCGGAATATCCAGACGCCCCGCAATATCGCGCAGAATGTTCATTTGTAGCTTCGGCTGCATCCCTTTCGGATAGATACCGTGCGCCGTACCGATCGCCACAGCCAGAGTATCGGCCCCGGTGCGGGCAATAAAATCCTCCGCCTGTGCCGGGTCGGTGTAGGTCACTTCCGACACGCCACCCTCCACAGAGGTCCCCGTCTGGCCGATGGTGCCAAGCTCCCCTTCCACCGATACGCCCACCGCATGCGCCAGGCGCACCACTTCTTTGGTCAGCGCCACATTCTCTTCATAGGGCAGCAGCGAGCCGTCAATCATCACCGAGGTAAATCCACACTGAATCGCCCGCAGCACATGCTCAACCGACGCGCCGTGATCCAGATGCAGGGTAAACGGCACCGGGCTGCGCATCGTGATATCGCGGACATAGCCGAAAAAGCTGTCCCCGACAAAATCGTGTTCGCTGGGGTGGATGGAGATAATCGCAGGCGTGTTGGTGGCTTCCGCTTCCTCCACTACCGCGCGGATAAAGCAGCTATCCGCCACGTTGAACGCACCAATGGCGAAACCGTGCTGGCGGGTGGGTTTCAGTAACTCTTTCATCGAAATTAACATGTTAATTCTCCAGTTTCAGGGTGTAGCAAGCCCTGCCGGTGCGTCGTTGCAGAGGCATAGAAGGCGTAACAGAAAAAAGGATCAGGCTTTGCCGATAGCGCCGCTGGCCTGTAGATACGGGATAATGGCGTCCTCGCTGGCCTGCTCCATGGCGATCAGCGCGTCCACCAGATCCAGAGAGCTGTCATGACACAGGGTATGCAGCAGCGCGGCTTTCCCGGCTTCGAACACCGCCGCGCCGACGTTAATTTTGGCAACGCCAAAGGACGGGCAACGCTGCATCTGGTCAAACGGGGTGCCGCTGCCGCCGTGCAACGCCAGGGGAACCGTCGATTTGCGGGCCACCTCTTCCAGGCGCTGAAAATCGATAGCAGGCGTGATGCCGGGGGCGTACATGCCATGCGCGGTCCCGACCGACACCGCCAGCAGATCAATCCCGGTCTGCGCAATAAACGGTTCAACGTCGGCAGCCTGGGTCATCAGATCTGCATTGGTGGCGTGGTCATAGCGCGGCGCATCGGCCAGATGGCCCAGCTCCCCTTCCACACACAGCCCGGCACTGGCGGCCAGTTCAACCACCGCGCGGGTCTGGCGGACGTTCTCTTCCAGCGGGAAGGCAGAGGCGTCAATCATCAGCCCACTGAACCCGGCGCGAAATGCCTGGCGAATGCGCACCGGATCTTTCCCGTGGTCGAGGGCCAGCGTGACCGGCACCGTGGCTTCGTCGGCCAGCGCTTTCACCACCGCCACGGCAACCGGTGGCGGGAAATGGGGCAGATGTCCCTGATACAGGTTCAGGATAATTGGCGCACGGTGTTTCTCGGCAACCCGCACCGCTGCGCGGGCGCTTTCGAGGTTCATACAGTTGATGGCCAGCAGCGCATAGTGTTCACGCCAGGCTTTGGTCACCATGCTTTTCATATCGGCAAACATAGGGTCTCCGTTTATTCCAGGGTGAAGGTAATCTCTTCGTCTTTCAGTTTCTTATCGCTGAGCTCGTCAAACTCTTCATCACGTTCGGTCACCGGTTTCTTCCACAGCGACAGCATCACGCCGCAGATAACCGTGCCGATCCCCAACGCCAGGCAGAACAGCAGTGGATGGGTAAACAGCGGAACCACAAACATGCCACCGTGCGGAACCGGGCTTTCCACGCCCCACACCATGATCAGGCCGCCGGCAATCGCCGAGGCCACCACGCAGGAGCCGACCACACGCAACAGGTCACGCGCCGCAATCGGGATAACCCCTTCGGTAATCATGCAAATTCCCATCGGGAAAGCCGCTTTCAGCGCTTCGCGTTCGGCGCGGGTGTATTTGTGACGCGTCAGCAGGAAAGAGAGGGTGATGCCGAACGGGGGAATAATGGAGCCGACAAACTTCACCGCTTCCGGCCCGTAGACCCCGCTCACCAGCAGACCATCGGCAAACAGCGACATGGTTTTGTTCACCGGGCCGCCGAAGTCGAACGTTGCCATCGCGCCAAGAATCGCCCCCATCAGGAAACGCGAGCCACCCTGCATCGACTCCAGCATGTGGATCAGCGCTTCCTGCAACCAGGCGATAGGTTTGCCGATCAGCGTCATCATCAGCAGGCCGCCGATAATGGTGCTCAGGACAGGTAGCACCATGATGGGCATCAGACCCTGCATGGATTTCGGCAGGCGAATGTAGTGTTTAAGCAGCAGAACGGTGTAGCCCACCAGGAACCCACCCAGCATCCCGCCGATAAACCCGGTATGAATTTGCCCACAGACAAAGCCAACAATCAGGCCCGGCGCGAATCCGGGACGGTCAGCAATGGAGTAAGCAATGGCGGCACTGATCAGAGGGACAATCAATCCCATTCCCCAGCCGCCAATCTGATTGAGCATCCAGGGGATGGTGCCCGTTTTTTCTCCAACGTTTGTGCCGCCGAGTACTTGGCCGAGGGCAATACAAATCCCGGCGGCCACAATTAACGGAATCATCCACGAGATGCCCGTCAAAAGATGTCTTTTTATTTCCTGCGAAACAGGAACTTTATTTTCACTCATGTGACCTCCAGATAAGGATCACGCATTAGCTAATGATTTTTCGACCTTTTCAAGAAACTGAACGGGTGATTTAATGACAATCTCGGTTTTAACTCGCACGATGCGTTTATTAATGAAGCGCTCTTCTCCTTTTATTTTGACATCGACCGCAAGAATAACGACGTCGGCTGCGGAAATATCTTCCGCCAGTAACTCATTTTCAGTACCGATAGTGCCCTGAGTTTCCACTTTAATATTATGCCCAAGCGCTTTCGCGCCTTTAATTAACTTCTCGCGGGCAATATACGTATGTGCAATACCCGCCGTACAGGCAGCAACACAAACAATATTCATAACATGCTCCACTTTTTATTTAGCAAACATCGGATTCGGCATATTGACTAAACAAGTCAATAATCTTTTGTGGACTGCTCTCTTCCAGTAATTGCTCGATGATCTCTTCATCCGCCAGCGCACCCGCCACCTGAGAAAGCAGACGAATATGCGTCGTGTTTTGATCTTCAAGCCGTACAGCAAATAAAATAATGCAGCGCACGTTACTGCCATCCAGGGTTTCCCAGGGAATATCGTGGCGTGTGCGTCCAATCGCCAGGGTGGTATTAACCACCGCCGAGGATTTACCATGAGGTATCGCGATATGATTTTCGAAACCGGTCGACCCTTCTGATTCACGTTGCCAGACATCCTGAATAAATGTTTCCCGGCAACTAATTGCGCCATCTTTTTGCAAAAGGTCGGTTAATTCCTCAATCGCCTCCGTTTTGTTCGTAGCTTTCATATCTAAAATAACGCGATTCGTATTCAGGATTTTTGTTATGTCCATTAAACATACCTCATGGATTCAGATATTAATGTTCGACGACCAAAGACGTCGCACGATGCAATTTTTCCGTAATCACCGTCTCCGTCACGCGCTTAATATCGGCATCATTAAAAAAGGCAGTGACGTATACCACTGGCAGAGCAATGGCCGGCAGATTGATCGTCGAGACAACCAGTTCAATATCGTCCGTCAGAACGGACGGCAGGCTCCCCGCAGAGACCACGCCAACGATGGTCCAGTCCGGGAAGGCGCGCAGAATGCGGCTTTTCAACAGATGCGAGGTGCCGATACCCGTCGAACAGACCAGCAGTACGCGCTTGCGGGCAATCTGTCGTTCCATCGCCGCCTGAAAATGCACGGTCAGATAACCGATTTCATCTTCCGATACCGCCTGATCGCCCCAGCCGCTGAACACCCGGTTCACCGCACACTGGGTCAGCCGCCAGACGTCCTGCAATTCGCCTTTGATATCATCGAGCAGCGGATTGCGGATACGAATCTGGTAATTGAGCCTGTTAATCAATGGTTTAATATGAATCAGCAATCCGTCGTACAGCGCGATGTCCTGACTAAAGTCGCTGTCGACCATATCGGCGAAGGTGGCGATAAGCCGGTGAGTAAGCAGCCGGGCCTCGTCGCTGGAGTGCATATGGCCAATCACGCTGACGTCGTTATGCTCTTCAATGACCACGCCGGAAGAGATAATGTACTGATAAATAAACCAGACTTCGTCTTCCGGTAGCGGATGGACGATACGTTGCTCTATCCGCTGGATCATACGGCTGGCAACAGCAAAGATGTTTTCATCAAAGGCACTGGCGTTGTCGTCTTTTTTTGGCAACGCATTGCCGCGCGTAATGCGGTACATCATGATTAAAATATGGGTGAAAATATTAACGTAATAAGGTTCACCCAATGACCAGCAGAGATCGTTTTCCATCTCTTGTAATAAGGACTGAACGAATAAAACGTCTTCTTCGCCAAAGTAATGAACCAGTGCGTTATAACTGCCCGGATCGAGGCGGGAATAGATCACACTGCCGGGTTCGTTATGATTAATAACGCCATTAATCAACGAAGCCATTGCCTGACGCACGCTGCTTTCGCTGCCTTCAATATGCGTTCCGCTCTGGCTGCGTATTAATGTCAATCCCAGCGGGGCAATCCACGACTCAATCACCTTCAGGTCATTCACAATCGAAGCGCTGCTAATAAAATAGCGTTCCGATAATTTACTGATGGACGTTTCATGCGGCGTTTCACTTAATAATTGAGAGGCGATTTTCACGCGCCGGGAATTGTTCATCATGCCATCGGTATCATCGCCTTCGGTACCAAGCAACTGGTCGAGGTGCAACAGGTCTGTAATATTGTCCGCGCTGAGCATGACCCCGGCACCGGCACGTTTATTGATGCCAATATTCCATTCTGCCAGCCACGGTTCGAGGATGCGTAAATCCCGCTGAATGGTTTTTTCCGAAACATTTAAATATTCAGCAATTTTTAACAAAGTGATAAATTCCCTTCGCGGGAGAAGGAATTTCAATAATCTGTTTTGTCGCGAGGTAATCATTTGCATTATTTACCCTTACACAGATTAAAAATAATGATGAAGCTCTAAAACAGGTAAGCTCCGCTTGCAATCCGTGATGATAAATATAAAAGGGCATTGAAATAACGACAATACTAAATCGTGTCCTGCCTTCCGGACAAAAAATAAGACAACAAGCGGGATCTCAGAGATATTTACAGCGCAGATCACACTTTTTGGGATAATTAACGTGATAGCGCTCGCAAATATGGCGGAGTAAAAATTTTAAATAAGGTCATTTTTTTAGGAATGTCTGGCGTTGCTCGTGTCAGGTACAAAAACCCCGGTGGCGCTGCGCTTACCAGGGCTACCGGCCAGCCCCCAACGCACGAACCGTAGCCCGGAAAAGGCGTTTGCGCCGCATCCGGGAGTTCAGCAGCGGCGCGGCCAATGACCCTCACGCCGGCCCTCTCCCTAAAAGGGAGAAGGGGAAGGGCACAGTACCCCGACCTGCTCGATCGGTCCCCTCTCCCTTGAGGGAGAGGGGTAGGGTGAGGGGGGACATAGCCGCTCCCTAACCCAAGACCACCCTACAACGTAATCACCAGCTCACCGCCCGCTGGCGTCACCACCACACCCCACTCGCTACCGGCGTGCGAACCGCCCTGCACCCCGTGAACCTGCGGCACATTGCGCAGACACAGCGTCCAGTTACGGGCCTCGCCGTGCCCCTTCACGGTAATAACGTTGCCGGAACGCGTCGCCGTCAGCGTAAAGACCACCGAGCCATCGGCCGCAGGCAACTGACAAACGGCGCGCTGCCCGTCGTCGAGCGCAAACAGATGGAAGGCGGAGCCCTCATGCCACGCGTAATCCGGCCTCTGGCTATTATTGCCGAGCGCCAGCAGCGTATTGCCACGCACATACACCGGCAGGCTTTGCATATCGTGAACCTGCTTATGCCAGCGGCTGCCCTGTATTTCGTCGTTATGCCACAGATGCGTCCAGCGTCCTTCCGGCAGGTAGAACTGCACATCCCCTGCCTCGCTGAATACCGGCGCCACCATCACGCTATCGCCCAACATATACTGGCGGTCGAGATAATCGCAGGCCGGGTCATCCGGGAACTCCAGCATCATGGCACGCAGCATCGGCGTGCCGCACTCGTTGGCCAGCGCCGCCTGGCGATAGAGATACGGCATCATCCGGCATTTCAGTTCGGTGAAATGGCGCACCACGTCGCAGGACTCGTCGTCATACGCCCATGGCACCCGGTAGGATTTGCTGCCGTGCAGGCGGCTGTGGCTGGAGAGCAGCCCGAACGCGCACCAGCGTTTATACACATGCGCAGGCGCGGTATTTTCGAAGCCGCCGATATCGTGGCTCCAGAAGCCGAACCCGGACAGGCCAATCGACAGCCCGCCGCGCAGGCTTTCCGCCATCGATTCGTAGTTGGCGTAGCAGTCGCCTCCCCAGTGCACCGGGAACTGCTGCGCGCCAACGGATGCCGAACGGGCAAACAGCACCGCCTCTTTCTCGCCCACCGTTTCTTTGAGCACGTTCCACACCAGTTCGTTGTAGATGTACGCATAATGGTTGTGCATTTTCTGCGGATCGGCACCATCATGCCACACCACATCGGTCGGAATGCGCTCGCCGAAGTCGGTTTTGAAGCAGTCGACGCCGATATCTACCAGCCCTTTCAGCTTGTCGGCATACCATTTACAGGCGTCCGGGTTGGTGAAGTCGTAAATCGCCAGCCCCGGCTGCCATTTATCCCACTGCCACAGGGAGCCGTCCGGGCGTTTGAGCAGATAGCCTTTCTCTTTCAGCTCCTTAAACACCGGCGATTTCTGGCCGATGTAGGGGTTAATCCACACGCAGACTTTCAGCCCTTTGGCTTTCAGGCGGCGAATCATCCCTTCCGGATCCGGGAAGGTGACCGGATCCCATTCAAAATCGCACCACTGGAAGGCCTGCATCCAGAAGCAGTCGAAGTGGAAGACGTGCAGCGGCAGGTTGCGTTCCGCCATGCCGTCGATAAAGCTGTTCACCGTCGCTTCGTCGTAGTTGGTGGTAAACGACGTGGTGAGCCACAACCCGAACGACCACGCAGGCGGCAGCGCCGGACGCCCGGTAAACTGCGTATAGCGGTTGAGCACCTCTTTCGGCGTCGGGCCGTCGATCACGAAGTACTCCAGGTACTCGCCCTCCACGCTGAACTGCACTTTGGAGACCTTCTCAGACCCCACCTCAAACGACACATTTTCCGGGTGATTCACCAGCACGCCATAGCCGCGGTTGGTGAGGTAGAACGGGATGTTTTTGTACGACTGCTCGGTGCTGGTGCCGCCGTCGCGGTTCCAGGTGTCCACCGTCTGGCCGTTACGCACCAGCGCGGTAAAGCGCTCACCCAGGCCATACACCGTTTCACCGACGCCGAGGTCCAGGCGCTCGAACATATAGTTGCGCGCAGTGTTGCCATCCTGCACGTAGCCGTTGTTTTTCACCTGGCTACCGGTAATGCGTACACCATTACGCAGAAAATCCAGCGACCAGAACTCACCTTTCGTCACCCGCACGCTCAGGTTGCCGCTTTTCAGTTCGGCAAACGCGTCGCTGTTTTGCATCTCAACTTTTACATCGTTCAGAACGTTGAGCGGATAGTGCGGGCCGTTATCCAGCGCCCCCTGGAAGTGCTCAATGCGCACCCCCACCACACCTTCCTGCGGCGAGAAGAAACGCAGGGTGAAAAGCGGCGTGTCCAGTTGCCAGGTGCGCTCACGCACATCGCGCGGCGCAGCATAAACCACCATCTCGTTCCCCTGTTGTTCCACGTCGAACACCTGAATGGGGTGGATGAGGTTCAGCCCAGGCTGAATGAGCCAGTTTCCATCACTGATTTTCATAACAACGTCCTCTTAGTGTTGAAATTCTTTGTTCGCTGACCGGCCTTCGAAATCCTGCTCATTGCGACGCGCGCCCTGCGCCAGTTCCGCCATCATCTTGACGAGGAAAGGGGTTTTCAGGGTGTAGAAGCGTTTGGCGATAATGGCGCTCAGCAGGTAGCAGATGGCCGGTACGATGGTGAACAGGGCAATGATGATGCTGATGGTGGCGCTGTTCTGGCTGCTGGCCGCCGCGTTATAACCGCCGCCTGCCAGCATCCAGCCGATCAGCGCACCACCCAGAGCCAGGCCCAGTTTGAGGACGAACAGGGTGCCCGCAAAGCTGATACCGGTGAGGCGTTTACCGTTGCGCCATTCGCCGTAGTCGACGGTGTCGGACATCATCACCCACTGGATTGGCGTCACCAGTTGGTGCAGTACGCCAATCACGAAGATAAAGATGAACATGGTGACGTTGGCGGCCACCGGCACGAAGAACATCGCCAGGCTGACCACCGCCAGCGCGGCGTTGGTCCACCAGAAGACGCTGACTTTGCATTTCCAGTCGGTGAGCGGTTTGGCCAGCGCGGAGCCGATCAGGTTGCCCACGCAGTAGGTGGTGAGGAACAGGGTGAAGATGCCCGCGGAACCCATGATCCAGGTGCAGTAGTACATCATCGCACCGCCGCGCACGCACACGGCGAGGATATTGAGGATGGTGAGCAACCCGACGATACGCCACTGGTCGTTTTGCCAGATGTCGCGCAGGTCTTCACGCATTGGTGTGGTGCTCGGCGGCACCTGGATGCGCTCTTTGGTGGTGAAGAAGCAGAACGCCAGCATCATAAACGCCACCACGGAGAGCACCGCGATGCCGCCCTGGAAGCCAAAGGCTTTGTTGTCGCCGCCAATCAGGTTAACCAGCGGCATCATCAGCACGGTGGAGAGCATGCCGCCCGCCGTCGCCAGCACGAAGCGCCAGGATTGCAGGGAGATGCGCTGTTTTGGGTCGTCGGTGATGACGCCGCCCAGCGCGCAGTAAGGAATATTGACCACGGTGTAAAGCAACGTGAGCAGCGTGTAGGTGACGGCGGCATAAATCAGTTTGCCGCTGTGGCTGAGATCCGGCGTGCTGTAGGCCAGGACGCAGACGAGGCCAAACGGGATGGCACCGAACAAAATCCATGGGCGGAATTTCCCCCAGCGGCTGCGGGTGCGGTCGGCAATCAGGCCCATGCAGGGGTCGGAGATGGCGTCGAGGGCGCGCGCCAGCAGGAACATGGTGCCGACAAACCCGGCGGGAATGCCGAAGATGTCGGTATAGAAGAACATCATATAGAGCATGACGTTGTCGAAGATAATATGGCTGGCGGCATCGCCCATGCCGTAGCCAATTTTTTCTTTCACGGAAATGATATGCGAGTTCATGTTGATTCCTTAGCGCTCAAAAGTTGCACTGAGACCGGTTACAGTGGTTGTAAACCATCGCCTTTTGCGCCGGAATTGCGTTTTCTGGTTATCAAATTACGTTTCTTCTTTTCTGTGATCGCGGTTGCGCTAAAGAGGGGATTATTACTAAGTCACGGAATAAATTAGGATTTAACTGAAACGTACTGAAATGCGGACAGCAGACCGAGAAAAAAGTGTGATGGGGGATGTGGTAAATGGTTGAAAGTGGCTATAATGCGCCCCGCCTCCATGTAGCAATCGAGGCGCGGAAGATCGTCGTCTCCGGTGAGGCGGCTGGACTTCAAATCCAGATGGGGTCGCCAGCGATCCCGGGCAGGTTCGACTCCTGTGATCTTCCGCCAGTTTGCTCATACCAAAACTCTCTTTCTAATTCCTTTTTTTCTCAGAGCGCCCCAGTAAATTACGTTGAAACGCGTTTATTCTCCCACATTTTTATCCATAAGTTTCCGACACAGCATGATTACAGGTTGCGAGATATGCGCACGATCTTGAGCTTTTAATTCAAAGATATCGATGTTACTCGAGCGACCTCGGCACTTGTGATCTTCCCCAAAAATGTCTTATTTAATCCATATCATAAAGAAAAGTTAGTTGTTTTTTATTTCTTCAAATTATAAGGTTGACAATATCTCACACAGCAAATTACCGAAAATAAAATAAGGTAAATGAATTATGGATATTGAGGATGAGTTAAATAGTTTATTTGCACATAGAGCCTCTGGACCATTTCTATTTCTTGGCTCTGGTTTTTCAAGAAGATATATGGGCTTAGAAGATTGGGAAGGTTTGCTTGAGCGTTTTTGTATTATGGGGAAACCATATTCATACTATAGAAGTAGTGCTAATGGGGATATTCCCATGTCAGCAAAACTTATTGCAAATGATTTTCATGACTATTGGTGGGTCGATCCTTCGTTTTCTGATAGTAGAAAGGAATATGAAAATAAAGTACTAAACAAATCATCACCTTTACGTTATGAAATAAGTAAGTATCTTGATAATAAATTCAGAGAAAAAAAAGATAATCTTGAACTCGAAAACGAAATTGAATTACTTAAAGCATGTGATGTTGATGGTATCATAACAACCAATTGGGATAACCTCATTGAAAATATATTTGAAGGCTATAGCACATATATAGGGCAAGAGGAATTATTATTTTCTAATACATATAACATTGGGGAAATTTATAAAATACATGGCTGCAGTTCAAAACCGGATAGCCTCGTCTTAACAGACGAAGATTATTTTGACTACAATAATAAAAATGCATATCTTGCATCAAAGCTTATAACGATTTTCGTAGAACACCCTGTTATATTTATTGGTTATTCCATTACAGATGAAAACATAAGGTCTTTACTTAAATCAATTTCGCTTTGTATCGGTAGTAACAAACTTGAAAAGTTAAGAAATAATTTAATATTCCTAGATCGCAACCAACCTTCCGATGGACCTCTAATTGAAACCTCTTACTTGCAATTCGATACTGTATCTGTGCCTGTAAAAATTATAAAAATAAATGACTTTTCAGTAGTATATCGAGCGATACATAGCTTCGAAAGAAAATTACCAGCTCGAGTATTGAGATTTTGTAAAGAAAGAGTTTACGAAATTGTGCAGAGTCAAAACCCACAAAATAAGATGGCAGTAATTGATTACGATAAAATCAAAGATAAAGATGATATTGAGATTGTATTCGGATTAGGGGTTATAGGTAAAGTAGGTGAAACAGGATATAGATCAATTACGCTAAAAGATATTTTTGATGATGCTGTCTTTGAAAATAAAGACTTTTCACCAGAAAAAATACTTAACATTACGGTTAAACAACTCGGTTATAAATGCCAATACATACCTATATTTAAATATTTAAATGAAATGGCCATTTCTACAAAAGAAATTTACGCCCAGGCAAACCTTGAAATAGATTCATATGTAAACAGAGATTTTCCATATATTTTTGCTTCAGGCACAAAAAAATCATTTGAAAAATACCAACATCTAACTTTTGAGGACTTTAAAGAACAAGCAAGTGAAAATGCTTTCCTTACTTTAACACCTTATCACGAAAACATTGATATAGACATTCTGGAAAAATATATAAAATATAATTATGAAATATTAATGTCTAGTAATAAAAAATATTTCTTTAGAAAACTTATATGTTTACTTGATTGGTTAAAATACAAGCTATAACAATAAAAAAGGGCACAACTCGTGCCCTTGCCCTCATACAGATTCAATTCTTTTGAATTGACAAACGTAATATACAAGCCTCTTTCACCCACTTACTAAAATTCCCTTTCCCCGCCGCTTTCTCAATCTGCTCTAGCAGCTCATCCTCAAAACGGATGTTCTTCATGGTGCTTTTCGTACGGTCAAAACTGAGTTTCTTTTTTTCTTGCATGGTAGGTACCATCTCGGTTAAGTTAACTTCACGTGGTACCTACCACATGAATTCATCAAACAACGCTCCGATGTGCGGCAACACAGCCGGAGCGCCTAACCTCACCAACTATCAAGGAGTTGATTATGGCTGATTTGCATTCTAACCTGGACTTTACGCCTGCTGGAACCGAACGCCAGTTAATTGTGGGATATCGCCCGCATCATGGCGACACCAGTACGCCGAGTTTGACGCTTTCCGGCAAGTGGCTGCGTGAAGCGGGGTTCGACACCGGACGTCAGGTGAGCGTGAAGGTGATGGACGGTTGTATTGTGCTGATGACCGATAGCGACAAAGAACAAATGCTGTCAGAAGAGTTAAAGCAGGCGAAGCGAGCGTTGAAGGAAATTAAAGGCGCGCTTGCGGCAGCGTGATATCGAATAACCCCGGATGCGGCGTAAAATGCCTTATCCGGGCTACACCGTAGCCCCGGTTAGCGCAGCGACACCGGGGTTTCAGTGCCCGAGAGGGGCAGCGTGGTTTCCCACTTTCCCTGCATCCAGCGCCCGCAAATACCGCTCAAATCATGTTCTATTTTTTTGAACGTTATTGGCAAATAGTTTAGATTTTCATCACCCGATGGTCGGTCTATTATTTATCACATCAGGGCAATACGCCCTATCCTGAACAAATAACTTAAGGAATACGACCATGAAATCCATCAAAACTTTCGTTGCAGTTGCCGCTCTCTCCATGATCTCCTTCGGTGCTTTCGCCCAGAGCGTAAGCGCCAGCGCCTCCACCATTGACGGTGCAGAAGCAAAAATCGCCGCACAGGCCCATCAGGAAGGTGCGTCTTACAAAATTACCGAAGCGACCGTGAACAACGTTGTTCACATGACCGCTGAACTGAGCAAATAAGACCGGATGGTCGCAGAGGGAGCTGCCGGACAGGTCGCCGCAAGGCGGCCAGGTTCGCCCTCAAAAACAACCCTTCAGGCCCCTTCGGGGGCTTTTTTGCGTTTGTAATCCGGTAAATATTGCACCGCCGGGTTCCCGGATGCGGCGTAAACGCCTTATCCGGGCTACGCCTGCTTTTTTACGTCTATAAATAGAGTAACCTTATTAACCCTGTGTGGGTGACGACAGGCCCCCCTCATTTATGTGTTAAAAGGTCGCTTCAGAATGAAATCAGTTATCGCCCTCGTCGCATCTTTATTATTCGCAATATCTTTCCAGTCATTCGCCGCTGAGAAAAAGTCTGCCGAAACCTGTAAGCCACAGGCCATTTCAGAAGCCAAAAAACTGCTGGCCTTTTATCGTGATAATGATGACAGGGCGGAAATTGATGACCATGTCAGCCCGCTGGCAAAAATCCAAAACCCGGAAAATAAATCACAATATTTCGATGTATTGCAGGTATGGGGAAATATCTATAAAGGCAAATATCGGATGCGGTTTATCTTCCTTAATGACTGCACGTTGATGGGCGAAGAAATCCTCGAATACGCTAATCCATAACGCTGGTAGCGGATAAGCAGTAAAGAACATAGCCCGGTCGCCGGCTCCCCGGATGCGGCGCACGCGAGAGACGCATGGTGTGCCCCAACCTGTAAGGCGAACGTACATGTTCGGGAAGATTTCCAGATAAGAAAGGAAAAGCGCGATGAGCAATACAAACACTCCCGCATGGAAATTTAACGATCCGCCGAATGTCGCGGTGATTGCCAGAAAGAATATTTTCACCCACGGTGATGTCATCGTCTATGTCACGCACGATAGCGATGATGGATGCTGGCAGTTTCACACCGCCCAGCCAGAAGCCATGGATATCAATGATGCCTGCCTGGCGAGTTTGCAGAGTATTGTTGAGCACGACCCGACGATAGAGCAACTCGCCGCCCTGCCGCTGGGGTGGTGCGCATCGCGTTCGTCGGTGGATCAAGGCTGGGAAATGGGCCCGCTGGCAGAGTGAAAGTGTGTGCGTAGCCCCGGTTAGCGCAGCGACACCGGGGGTTCAGTGCCCGAGAGGAGCGACGTGGTTTTCCCCCTTTCCCCTGCATCCAGCGCCCGCAAATACCGTTCAAATCATATTCTATTTTTTTGAATATTATCGGCAAATAGTTTAGATTTTCATCACCCGATGGTCGGTCTATTATTTATCACATCAGGGCAACACGCCCTATCACGAACAAAATAACTTAAGGAATACGACCATGAAATCCATCAAAACTTTCGTTGCAGTTGCTGCTCTCTCCATGATGTCCTTCGGTGCTTTCGCCCAGAGCGTGAGCGCCAGCGCCTCCACCATTGACGGCGCAGAAGCAAAAATCGCCGCACAGGCCCATCAGGAAGGCGCGTCTTACAAAATTACCGAAGCAACCGTGAACAACGTTGTTCATATGACCGCTGAACTGAGCAAATAAGACCGGATGGTCGCAGAGGGAACTGCCGGACAGGTCGCCGCAAGGCGGCCGGTTTCGCCCTCAAAGACAACCCTTCAGGCCCTTTCGGGGGCTTTTTTGCGTTTGCGATTTGGGAAGCATTGCGCTGCCGGGGGATTCCCGGATGCGGCGCAGGTATCTTGTCGGCCAATAGGTGTTATGCCCGTATCAGTTGTTCACCTAATGAACCGCAGGCTGTGTTTCTGGCATACTTGATAGATTCGGCTCGCGATTCGGAGGTGGCATGACAAATGGAGAATTAACCCAATCCCCCGCAGGTGAATTCTTAATGTTTACCAGCGGCGACGGGAAAGTACGTATTGAATGTCGCTTCGAGAACGATACTCTTTGGCTTTCTCAGGCAATGATTTGCGACCTGTATGGCAAAGCCAAATCCACTATCAGTGGGCATATAAAGAATATCTTCGACGACGCAGAGTTGGACGAAAATTCAGTTGTTCGGTTTTACCGAACAACTGCCGTCGATGGAAAAACATATAATGTTCAATTCTTTAGTTTGCCGCTAATTCTCGCCGTCGGCTACCGCGTCCGTTCCATACGAGGCACGCAATTCCGCCAGTGGGCAACGCAAACGCTTCAGGAATACCTTGTGAAAGGTTTCGTGATGGATGATGAGCGTTTGAAAAATCCACCCGTGGGTTCTTCAGCTGTTCCTGATTATTTCGATGAGATGCTCGAACGCATCCGCGATATCCGCGCCAGTGAACGCAGGGTTTATTTACGGGTTCGTGAGATCTTTGCCCTTGCCGCTGACTATCAACCTTCGCTCAAAGAGACCACGCTTTTTTTTCAAACCATCCAGAACAAACTGCATTTTGCCTGCACCGGTCATACTGCGGCGGAACTCATCAACCAACGCGCTGACGCCAGTAAACCGCATATGGGGTTGACCAGTTACAAAAGTGAAGAAGTGCGCAAAAGCGATGTTACGGTAGCCAAAAATTATCTCAATCCTGAAGAGATCGGCGAACTCAATCGTGTGGTCAATATGTGGCTGGATTTTGCCGAAGACCAGGCCCGCCGACGCAAACAGGTTTTCCTGCATGACTGGCAGATAAAGTTGGATCAGTTTCTGCAATTTAACGACCGTGAGGTGTTAAAGGATGCGGGTTCTGTCAGTAAGAAGGCCGCTGACGAAAAAGCACAGGCTGAATATGTTCAATTTGCCGAGCAGCAACGTCGCCTGAAAGAGGCTGAGGGTGAAAAAGATATTACGGGATTGGTCAAATGGGAAACAAAGGCCGGGAAATAGCATTTAACCCGGCAAGTACCGCGCCGCCGGGTTCCTTCCCGGATGCGGCGTAAAACGCCTTATCCGGGCTAC
This sequence comes from Phytobacter ursingii, assembly GCA_901456055.1. Classification (GTDB taxonomy): domain Bacteria; phylum Pseudomonadota; class Gammaproteobacteria; order Enterobacterales; family Enterobacteriaceae; genus Phytobacter; species Phytobacter ursingii. The sequence goes on along the minus strand of CABDWT010000004.1, from coordinate 51,661 downwards.
AACCCCCCCGCATTCACCCCCCACAAACACGTTCAAATCATGTTCTATTTTTTTGAACATTATCGGCAAATAGTTTAGATTTTCATCACCCGATGGTCGGTCTATTATTTATCACATCAGGGCAAAACGCCCTATCACGAACAAAATAACTTAAGGAATACGACCATGAAATCCATCAAAACTTTCGTTGCAGTTGCCGCTCTTTCCATGATGTCCTTCGGTGCTTTCGCCCAGAGCGTGAGCGCCAGCGCCTCCACCATTGACGGTGCAGAAGCAAAAATCGCCGCACAGGCACAGCAGGAAGGCGCGTCTTACAAAATTACTGAAGCGACCGTGAACAACGTTGTTCACATGACCGCTGAACTGAGCAAATAAGACCGGATGGTCGCAGAGGGAGCTGCCGGACAGGTCGCCGCAAGGCGGCCGGTTCCGCCCTCAAAGAAATCCTTCTGGCCCCTTCGGGGGCCTTTTTGCGTTTGTGATTCGGTAAATATTGCGCTGCCCCTGGATCCCCGGATGCGGCGCACGCGCCTTATCCGGGCTTGTATGATTACCTCATCAGAAAGAACCGGCCAGTTCTCTCTGATGGCGGTCCGGATGCCGTATCCGGGCTTAGACTTTAAAGTCTGTACCGTAGATCCCTGCACCGGACCGCCGTTCTTTCTCATGTGACAAACCGGACAGTATCATGGACCGGTTTCTACCGGTAACCCGCATTCGCAAGGTTGGTCTCACTATGGAAAATGAACTGCACTTCATCGGCATTGATGTCGCCAAAGCTAAGCTGGATGTTGATATCCTTCGTCCGGATGGCCGGCATCGCGGTAAAAAATTTGAAAACACCCCCTCCGGGCACGAAGAGCTGGTCCGCTGGCTTCGCAGCCATGATGTGAGCCATGCTCATGTCTGTATGGAGTCCACCAGTACTTACATGGAAGACGCGGCCACGTATCTGAGTGATGCCGGCTATACCGTCTCCATCATCAACCCCGCCCTCAGTAAAGGCTTCGCACAGAGTGAGGGGCTGCGCAGTAAAACCGACAACGTGGACGCCCGTATGCTGGCCCACTTCTGCCGGGAGAAACGCCCGCCAGCATGGGAGGCACCGCACCCGACGGAACGGGCGCTGAAAGCGCTGGTGTTACGCCATCATGCACTGACAGAAATGCAGACGCAGGAGAAAAACCGTCAGGAGACGGCGCCGGAGGTACAACTGGAGAGCATAGATGTGCTCCTGCAGTGCCTGGGCGCAGAGCTGACGCGTATCGAAAAACAGATAAAAGAGCTGACGGACAATGACCCGGATATGAAGCAGCGGCGGAAACTGCTGAACAGTATCCCGGGCATTGGCGAGAAAACGGCGGCGGTGCTGCTGGCGTACACAGGGCTTAAGCTGAGGTTCAGTACAGGGCGGCAGTTCGCGGCATATGCAGGGCTGACACCGAAACAGCATGAGTCGGGGAGCAGCGTGATGCGGACAAGCCGGATGAGTAAGGCGGGTCCGGTTCATCTGCGCGGCGCGTTATATATGCCGGCGATGGTGGCGCTGTACAAAACGGCCTGGGGTAAGGCGTTCAGGGAGCGGCTGGAAGGAAACGGAAAGCGTCCGAAGGTGATAATCGGCGCGATGATGCGCAAGCTTGCTCAGGTGGCGTACGGGGTGCTGATGTCAGGAAAGGCATTCGATGCGTCACGGCATGAGATGCTGCCGGAGTAAGAGCAGAGCAGGTGGAAAAGCGACAGCGCCATGTGGCGCTGTGGTTGTCATGGCTGAAATCCGGGTGCCGGAAGCGACTGCAGCAGATAAAAAAGTTGCAGGCGTTAACAGTATCTACGGTTCTGTAGCCCGGCAAGCGCAGCGCCGCCGGGTTCAGTTATCAGGCAAGCTTCGCCTGCGCCCAGGCAAGACCGCTGGCATACTCCGGCGGCAGCAGAGGCACCAGCGCTTCCAGCGTCGCGCTCAGGCGGCCGGTGTCGCTGTCGTTCAGGTTAAGATGCCCCACCTTACGGCCTGGGCGCACCTCTTTGTCGTACCAGTGCAGATGCACCAGCGGCAGTTTCAGCCAGTCATAATTCAAATCGCTACCAATGAGGTTAATCATCACCGACGGGCTGTTGACTACCGGCGGCGGCAGCGGTAAATCCACCACCGCACGCAGATGCAATTCAAACTGGCTGATCGAGGCGCCGTTCTGCGTCCAATGGCCGCTATTGTGCACGCGCGGCGCCAGTTCGTTAATCAGCAAGCCTGCCGGCGTCACGAAGCACTCCATCGCCATCACGCCCACATAATTCAGGTCGTGCATAATGGCAGAGAGCATGCTTTCCGCCTGCTGTTGCTGGCGCATGTCGGCCTGCGGAAATACCACGCTGGTGCGCAGAATACCGTCCTGATGCAGGTTGTGAGTCAGCGGATAGAACACTGTGCTGCCGTCATGGCCGCGGGCGCCCACCAGCGATACCTCACCGGAAAAATTGATGCCCTGCTCAACGATGCATTCGCCGTAGCAGTCATCCGGCAATTGTTCCGTTTCACCTGCACGCAGGCGCCACTGACCGCGACCGTCGTAACCGCCTACGCGGCGTTTGACAATCGCCAGTTCACCCAGCGTATTGAAAACCGCAGGCCATTCGCTTTTGTCGGCCAGCAACTGCCACGGTGCGGTGGCAAGGCCGAGTCTGTCGAACAGCTGTTTCTGTGTCAGACGGTCAGCAATGATCGGGAACACATCGCGGTTTACAAATGCCGGGTGACGCGCCAGTTCGCGGGTCAGGGCGGTTTCCGGCCAGCGTTCGATCTCAGCGGTAATCACGCTCCGGGCAAACGGCACGGCTTCCGGGTCCGCATCCAGCCCCACGGGCCACACGGCGATGCTCAGTGGTTCGCCTGCCTGGCGCAGCATACGCCCAAGCTGACCGTTACCTAAAATGCAAACCTGTTTCATGCCGCACCCCGTGGATCCGGGTTTTCCAGCACTTCGTCGGTCTGAGCGCGACGGAACTCGGCCAGGCGCTGATGCAGTTCGGCGTCGTGCTGCGCCAGGATTTGCGCGGCCAACAAGGCGGCATTCGCGGCCCCTGCTTTGCCGATGGCCAGCGTACCGACCGGAATACCGCGCGGCATCTGGACGATGGAGTAGAGGCTATCCACACCGCTCAGCGCGGCGCTCTGTACCGGCACACCCAGCACCGGCACTAAGGTTTTCGCTGCAATCATCCCCGGCAGATGCGCCGCGCCGCCAGCACCCGCAATGATCACCTGGAAACCATTCTCTTCGGCGCTTTCGGCAAAGCTGAACAGTTTATCGGGCGTGCGGTGAGCGGAGACGACTTCAACGTGGTGCGGGACATTCAGGATATCGAGAATTTCGGTGGCGAACTGCATGGTCGCCCAATCGCTTTTCGATCCCATGACAATGGCGATACGCGCCGGTTGGTTAGCAGAAGACATGCGTTAAGAAAACTCCTGTGGGTGCGACTACGGACAGCTTTTGAGGGCACAAAGAATAGCACGGAAAATGGGCAAGGAAAACGGTTGCGTAGCGATGAGTGCTGCAATCCGCTGTGTCGATGCATGATCATCCAGCGGCTCAAATTATCCGAACGGAAAAGGGATTAACTCGACGTTGTCTGCGGTCACTTTCACCATCGATCCTTCGCTGTGCCAGGCCCCTAATACCACACGACGGGCGGGTTTGCTGTTTGCGATAAGCTCGTGTACGTCCGGGCGGTGGGTGTGACCGTGGATCAGGCACTGAACCTGATGTCTTTCCAGCGCGGCAACGACAGCCTGCGGGTTCACGTCCATAATGGCCAGCGATTTACTGCTGTTGGCAGCTTTGCTACTCGCCCGCATTTTTGCAGCGATACGTTGGCGAACAAACAGCGGCAGGGCAAGAAACAGCGTCTGGAGCCAGGGCTTGTGGACTTTGGCGCGAAACGCCTGATAGCCTGCATCATCGGTGCAGAGCGTATCGCCGTGCATAATCAGCACCTTGCGACCATACAGATCGAGCACTTTTTCTTCCGGCAGGAGCTGCATGCCGCTTTCGCGTGCAAAGCGCTTGCCAAGCAGGAAGTCGCGATTGCCGTGGATGAAGTAGCAGGGAACGCCACTGTCGACCAGCGCCTTGATGGCGGCGGCGATCTCGCGATGAAGGGGAGTGGGGTCGTCGTCGCCAATCCAGGCTTCGAACAGGTCGCCCAAAATATAGAGCGCGTCAGCCTGGCGGGCTGTGCCTGTCAAAAAACGCAGAAAACCGGCGGTGATCGCCGGTTCTTCTGTTTGCAGATGAAGGTCTGCGATAAAAAGTGTCGCCACGATTACTCGCTAACGGTCACGCTTTCAATCACCACATCTTCTTTCGGCACGTCCTGATGCATACCGCTGCGGCCGGTAGGAACGGCTTTGATTTTATCTACCACGTCCATGCCTTCAACCACTTCGGCAAACACACAGTAGCCCCAACCCTGCAGGCTTTCGCCAGAGAAGTTCAGGAAGTCGTTATCTACGACGTTGATAAAGAACTGTGCGGTTGCAGAGTGCGGAGCCTGAGTACGCGCCATGGCCAGCGTGCCACGGGTGTTTTTCAGGCCGTTGTTGGCTTCGTTTTTGATCTGGTCTTTGGTTGCTTTCTGATGCATGCCCGGCTCGAAGCCGCCGCCCTGGATCATAAAGCCATTAATGACACGGTGGAAAATGGTGTTGTTGTAAAAACCTTCACGGCAATAGTCCAGGAAGTTTTTAACTGTTTCAGGCGCTTTATCATCAAAAGTTTTGATTACGATGTCGCCGTGATTAGTGTGGAAAGTAACCATTTTTGCATCCTGTTCCGGTAGAGTGGTGCGCAGACCCGACTATGGGTCAGTGATAGTCGCCTGTTATAGCATAACCTGCTGCCGCGATCACCTTGCAATCAGTGCTGCTTCGGGATTGAATTACGGGTAATATATGCGTTTTTCCGGTCCACACACGTCTACATGGAATCTTCGATGTTAAAAATCTTCAATACACTGACGCGCCAAAAAGAGGAATTCAAACCTATCCATGCCGGGGAAGTCGGCATGTACGTGTGTGGTATCACTGTTTACGATCTCTGTCATATCGGTCATGGCCGTACTTTCGTCGCGTTTGATGTGGTGGCCCGCTACCTGCGTTTTATCGGCTATAAGCTGAAATACGTGCGTAATATCACCGATATCGACGATAAAATTATCAAACGCGCCAATGAAAACGGCGAAAGCTTTGTGGCGCTGGTCGACAGAATGATCGCGGAAATGCACAAAGATTTTGATGCGCTTAATATTCTGCGCCCGGACATGGAGCCGCGTGCGACGCACCATATCCATGAGATCATCGAAATCACTGAACAGTTAATCGTCCGTGGTCACGCCTATGTGGCGGATAACGGCGATGTCATGTTCTCTGTGCCGACGGATCCGAATTATGGTCAGTTGTCGCGCCAGGATCTCGATCAGCTGCAGGCGGGCGCCCGTGTGGACGTCGTGGATGTGAAGCGTAATCCGATGGACTTCGTTCTGTGGAAGATGTCAAAGCCTGGCGAGCCGAGCTGGACTTCTCCGTGGGGCGAAGGGCGTCCGGGCTGGCACATTGAATGTTCCGCGATGAACTGCAAACAGTTGGGTAATCATTTCGATATTCACGGCGGCGGTTCGGACCTGATGTTCCCGCACCATGAAAACGAAATTGCTCAATCTACCTGCGCCCATGACGGCGAATATGTGAATTACTGGATGCACTCCGGCATGGTGATGGTGGATCGTGAGAAGATGTCCAAATCATTGGGCAACTTCTTTACCGTGCGTGATGTGCTGAAATATTACGACGCCGAGACCATTCGCTACTTCCTGATGTCAGGCCACTATCGCAGCCAGTTGAACTACAGCGAGGAGAACCTCAAGCAGGCTCGTTCAGCGCTGGAGCGTCTGTATACCGCGCTGCGTGGCACCGATAAGTCTGTCGCGGCGGCTGGCGGCGAGGCGTTTGAATCGCGCTTTGTTGAGGTGATGAATGATGACTTCAACACGCCGGAAGCGTATTCCGTTTTGTTCGATATGGCCCGTGAAGTGAACCGCCTGAAATCAGAAGATATGCAGGCGGCGAATGCGCTGGCCTCTCATCTGCGTAAGCTCGCTTCGGTGCTGGGGCTGCTGGAGCAGGAACCTGATGCGTTCCTGCAAAGCGGTGCGCAGGCCGATGATGGCGAAGTGGCTGAGATTGAAGCGTTGATTCAACAGCGTCTGGATGCGCGTAAAGCGAAGGACTGGGCGGCGGCCGATGCGGCGCGTGATCGTCTCAACGAGATGGGTATCGTGCTGGAAGATGGCCCGCAGGGTACCACCTGGCGTCGTAAGTAGTTTTTCCTCGTTACCCAGAGGGAGATGTAGTCCGGATAAGGCGCTTACGCCGCCATCCGGGATATTCCCCGGCGGCGCTGTCGCTGGCCGGGGCTACGGGTTTGCACAACGCTGGGGCGAACGATGCTTAACATCAACGTCTGCGCCAGTGCCACAACACGCCCATCACAACGACCCCCGGCAACCACACCCACAGCAGTTCCGAAATAATCACCTGATGCCCGTAAGGGGTCATATATCGCGACAGGGCAAACGGCGCGGCTTTAATCACCTGCCAGGGAGCCAGAAAACGTTCATCTGACCATGGCCAAAGCCAGCCAACCCCTTTCCCGCCGCTGGTAATAGAATCCAGCACACTGTGCGACAACAATGTGACGGTTAAAAAGGCCCAGCAGCGCATCAGGCTGGCGTTAAGCCAGCGTCGCCCCAGCCATGTCACCAGAATTGGCACCACAAAAGCGAACAGCAGCGAATGGGTGAAGCCGCGATGTCCAAAAATATTGCCGTACGCCACGCCAAATTTGAATGCCAGTACATCGGCATCCGGCAACATCGCCAGGGCGACACCCGCCAGTAACAGGCGTGGGGGAATGGTTTTGCTGCCAAGACCTAAGCCAAGGCACAGTGGAACGGCGGCGTGGGTGATAATCGTGGGCATGATAAGTTTCTGTTTCCCTGCGTAAAACGGGAAGTATAAAACGCGACGCAGACATCATTATCTACCTGTTATCTGAAATTCGCGGGGAAAAGTACAAGCTCGCCTGTTGAGCGCGACAACTCGCTTATCTGATCAGATCCTGGCATAGCGACCAGCACCGCGCGGTAACGTCACGGTACATTCCGGTAAGACCCACTTTTCTATGCGGACTCTCTCACCACCAGTTGCCCGGAAAGGGTAATGGTCTGCGTCAGCAAATCTGGTTCTTTCAGCTTACGTATTATCAGTCCCGCAGCCTGTCGGCCCGCCTCTTCGCTGGCAGACGAGACATACGTGAAAGAGGGGGAGGTGAGATTTACGTGGAGCATATCCTCGAAGCCAATCAGCGCCACCTGCTGTGTCAGGAAGACATCTTTACCGATGGTGCGGCCCACCTGATGGATACCGCTGATGGAGCCAATCACTGCGTTGGGCGAATGGCACAGCAGGGCGGTGATGGTATTGTTTTTCTCCAGCAGATGGCGAGTCGCCAGGCTCGCTGATTCGGTCGATTCACTGCAGGCAGGTGTGTTTTCATCACGCAGCGCCATGCCGTACTGTCTGAGCGCGCTGTGTACGCCCAACAAACGCTGATGCCGTACCAGGTCTTTTTCCAGACCGCCGATATAGGCAATGTTTCGGTGCCCGCGTTCAATGAGATAGCGCGTCGCCAGGCTGGCGGCCTGGCGGCTGTCGCGCATCACCAGATTGCAACTTTCCGCAGGTTGCGACTGCGACACCACCACCAGCGGCAGCGGACACTGGCTGATCTTTTCCGGTAAGTGCGGGTTTAGGGTATCTGAGGAGAGATAAATGACTCCCGCCACGCCCTGTTGCTTGAAAGAGAGCAGGCAGCGTTCAAGGTGTTCGTTGTCATCGAGTGGCTGGCCCAGGAAGACCATATAGCCTTGACGTTCAAGCTCCTGAACAATACTCGCCATCACTTTGATGGAAAAGCTGTCGCTGAAATCGCGCAGGATCAGGCCGATGAGGTTTGAAGTATTGGCGCGCAGGTTTGCGGCTGCAATATTGTGCACATATCCCAGCTCATTGATAGCCGACTGCACTCTTTCGATGGTGGCGTCGGAGATTTTCCCCTTCTGGCGCAGCACCAGAGAGACGGTTGAAACCGAAACGCCCGCCAGTTTAGCGACATCAATGATGCTGACCTTTTTCAATCGTGCTCCCTGAAAGTACAGAATAATCAGTCAGAAATAGTAAAGCCTCCTGGGTAAAACCAGGAGACTTATTTCACCTTACCCGCACAAGGTTATTTGCCGAGTGATGTTGCCATAGCCTGGGCAATAAACTGTGCTCTGGCGCCGAATATCACCTGCACACCTTTATCCCCAACAAAGACCACCCCGCGAGCGCCGACGCCGTTTAACCCCTCTTTATCAACCTGGCTGCCGTCCAGCACTTCAATACGCAGACGGGTGATACAAGAGCCGACGGAATCGATGTTTTTGGCCCCGCCCAACAGGTCAACAATTTCGGTGACCAGTTCTTCATCGGTTTTGTCTTTCGCATCCGCAGACACTTCGGTACGACCCGGCGTTTTAACATCAAAGCGACGGATGACAAAGCGGAAGGTGAAGTAGTAAATCAAAGCCATCGGTATGCCAATGATGACGGCATTCAGATAGTTTGTCTCATAGCCGTTAAACGACGGCAGAATGCCAAACGAAATGTAGTCGATGAGACCGGCGGAGAACGACTTCGCGATATGTGCGTGCATCAGGTACATGGACATATAGGCCAGACCCGCCATGATCGCATTGAATACATACAGAATCGGCGCGACGAAAATAAAGGTAAATTCGACGGGCTCAGTGATACCGGTTAAAAAACAGGTCAGCGCGGCGGAGAAGAGAATACCGGCAGCGATTTTTTTATTTTTGGTATGCGCTTCATGGTACATCGCAAGACAGGCGGCAGGCAGCGCGAACAGCATCAGCGGGAACTCGCCTTGCATGAACTTACCGGCGTTCTGATAGGTATCGCTGCTGAATGACTTGGTGCCTTCTTCCAGCATTTTGAACCAGATTGTCTGGTCGCCGTGGATCACCTGGCCTGCCTGGGTGGTGTAGTCACCGAAGGAGTACCAGAATGACGGATACCAAATGTGATGCAGGCCGAGCGGGATCAACGCACGTTCTGTCAGGCCAAAGATAAAGGTCGAGGCAGCCTGATTATCCCCATTGACGATAACGGACAGCGCGTCGATACCTGCCTGGATATGCTGCCAGACGTAGGGCAGGATCAGACCGAGGATAAACGACATAAATGCGGTAGCGATGGCGACAAAGCGCTTGCCGGAGAAGAAACCCAAAAATTCGGGCAACTGCATGGTATGGAAGCGGTTATAGCACCAGGCCGCGAGGATACCGCAGATTAAGCCGCCGAAGACGCCCATCTGCAATGATGGAATACCGACCACCATCGCATATTTCCCGCCCTGTGATGCCATTTCAGGCGTAATCGTCAGTACGGTGCTGATGGTAATGTTGGTGACAAACACCGACACGGCCGCAGAAAGGGCGGCAATCCCGGATTCAGATGCCAGACCAACCGCAGAGCCGATGGCAAACAGCAGAGGCAGGTTATCGAAAATAACCCCACCGGCGTTCATCATCAGTGGTAAATGAAACTTATCGCCAAACGCCAGCAGCAGACCGGCGGCAGGCAGCAACGAAATAGGCAGCATTAACGCGCGCCCAATCATTGACAATTTTGAGAGTGACTTAATAAATCCCGATAACACATTCATCCTGTGATTCCCCCGAATCCGAACCATTATGTGTGCGAAATAGGCACATTTATTGTAGGTAGAACGTTATAGTAAAACGTTCTACCTATCGTGGTGTAAGCATTCTGGCTCCGCAACAGAAATTTGAATTTCGGTCATAGCAAAATGTGATTATTTGAAGGCGATCAATTATTGACCGTATCAGGGGTAAGGATAATCTGAGAGGTGGCAGGCCCGGCGAGCAGGCCTGCAGAGGGGATATCAGGCGACGACCGTGACGCTTTGTCCCTGAAAGACTACCGTTTGTCCGGCGACGATTTTACAACGTTTACGCGTTTCGACCTTACCGTCGACCTTGACCAGGCCGTCGTCAATGGCGATCTTCGCTTGCGCGCCGCTTTCGCTCCAGCCTTCCAGTTTCAGCAGATCGCAGAGTTCAACGTGCGGATGCTTGCCCAGTGAGAATGTTGCCATCTTATGCTTTCTCCACGTCGTGGTACTCTTCACACGCCTGCAGCGTGTTCTGAATCAGGGTTGCGACCGTCATCGGGCCAACGCCGCCCGGAACCGGAGTAATGTACGAGGCGCGCGCGGCAGCGTCTTCGTAAACCACATCGCCCACCACTTTGCCGTTTTCCAGGCGGTTGATGCCGACATCAATCACAATGGCGCCTTCTTTGATCCATTCGCCCGGAATAAAGCCTGGTTTGCCTACCGCAACGACCAGCAGGTCGGCGTTTTCTACGTGGTGGCGCAGGTTTTTGGTGAAACGGTGGGTCACCGTAGTGGTGCAACCGGCCAACAGCAGTTCCATGCTCATCGGACGCCCTACGATATTGGAGGCGCCAATCACCACCGCGTTCAAACCGTAGGTATCGATGTTGTAACGCTCAAGCAGCGTCACGATACCGCGCGGCGTGCACGGACGCAGACGCGGCGCGCGCTGGCACAGTCGACCAACGTTATACGGATGGAAACCGTCAACGTCTTTATCCGGCGAAATGTGCTCCAGCACTTTGACATAATCAATACCGGCAGGCAGCGGTAACTGCACCAGGATACCATCGATTTCGGCATCGGCATTAAGCTTGTCGATAAGCGTCAGCAATTCGGCTTCGGTGGTGGTTTCCGGCAAATCGTAAGAGCGGGAGATGAAACCCACCTCTTCACACGCTTTGCGCTTGCTGCCGACATAAATCTGCGACGCAGGGTTGCTACCAACGAGGATAACGGCCAGACCAGGGGCGCGTTTTCCGGCTGCCAGGCGAGCTTTCACTTTTTCAGCAACCTCAGAGCGCACCTGCTGCGCAATCGTTTTACCATCTATAATCTTTGCTGCCATCAGAGAGAGGATTCCATCTGTAACTAAAAAGAAGTGGGGATGTGTATATTTTGTCAGAAGTGGGCGGCGCTGTCAGTTACCGTTTATGTTTCGTGCATAAAGGCAGGGCGGAGAAAGTGCTCAATGGTGCTCACTTCGCGAGCATCTGAGAGCAAAGCCATTGACTCAACTGGTGTTGACCGTATAATCCCGATCCGCAACTCTCCCGTCAGGGACATCAGTGCGCCCTTAGCTCAGCTGGATAGAGCAACGGCCTTCTAAGCCGTAGGTCACAGGTTCGAACCCTGTAGGGCGTACCATTTTCAAGTCAACACACCTCTACTGAATTCTTTTTTTCTCCTTTATACTCCCTGAAATTACTGGATTTTTCTGTCACGAGTTCTATCGAAGTCAACTCAGTTATACCCAAATCAAGTGGTATCTGGGGGCCTTTGAGGGGGCTCATCTCGTTCAATAGAAATTAGGGGCCCCATATGCCACTAAATGCACGACAGATTGATACTGCAAAACCCAAAGAAAAAGAATACAAGCTCACCGATGGCGGTGGCTTGTATCTGTTAATAAAGCCTAATGGTGCGAAGTACTGGCGCTTTAAGTACCGTGTTTTGGGTAAAGAGAAAAAACTTTCTATCGGGGTTTATCCTGACATATCTTTGGCAGATGCCCGTATGAAACGCGAAGAAGCTCGCAAGATTGTTGCTTTAGGCGGCGATCCGAGCGAAGAGAAGAAAGCTGACAAATTGGCTCAGAAGGCTAATGTAGAAAACACCTTCAAAGCTATCGCGTTGGAATGGCATGAGTACAAACGCCCTAACTGGTCTAAAGGTTACGCTGAAGACATTATGGAAGCCTTTGAAAACGATATCTTCCCTGATATTGGCAAGCGTCCCATCGCAGAGATAAAGCCGCTTGAGATCCTCAGTTCGCTTCGTAAACTCGAAAAACGTGGAGTACTGGATAAACTGCGTAAAATCCGCCAGGCCTGCAACCAGGTCTTTCGTTACGCTATCGTCACCGGCCGCGCTGAAACTAACCCAGCCTCAGAGTTGGCAAGCACGTTAACTGCGCCTAAATCCGTCCATTACCCTCACCTGTTAGCAGATGAACTTCCGGCCTTCTTACAGGCACTGGCCGCTTATTCTGGCAGCCCAATAACCCGTCTGGCAACACGGATTCTGATGCTCACGGGTGTTCGTACCATTGAACTCCGTATGGCGGAATGGAAAGAATTTGATTTCGATAAAAAAGTATGGGAAGTACCGATAGAGAGGATGAAGATGCGGCGGCCACATCTGGTGCCTCTCTCCGATCAGGTGATAGCAGCGTTACGAGAAATTCAAGTAGTCACAGGGCGTTATAAACTGGTATTCCCCGGGCGTAACGACATCACCAAGCCGATGAGTGAAGCGAGTATTAATCAGGTTTTAAAAAGGATTGGTTATCACGGGAAGGCCACGGGACACGGATTTCGGCACACGATGAGTACTATCCTGCACGAACAGGGCTATAACACTGCCTGGATTGAGTTACAGCTTGCTCACGTGGATAAGAACACCATTCGCGGCACCTACAACCATGCGCAGTATTTGGAACAGCGTAGGGAGATGTTGCAATGGTATGCGGATTTTATTGATGGCCAGGGGAAAGGTGAGTCTGTGGTAGAGCTGCTTGTGGGAAGACGGCATAAATAAAAACCGTCAAGACGTATTATAGGATTAAGAGCCTGTACATATATCCTGTAATTGCCTGATTTTGATATGTTCATTCTAACATCAAAAGCAGGTGAATATATGGACGAAAAACAGTTGCAGGCTCTGGCTAACGAACTGCTCAAAAATCTCAGGACCTCAAAACCTCTGAAGATCTTAGCCAGTTCAATCGCGGGCTGAAAAAACAGCTTTGAGACAGCATTCAAGGCCTAAATGCCCCACCATCTGGTCTACGATAAAAACCAGCCTAAAACGAAGGCCAGCTCCTGCAACGGGAGACTGTTACCACGGGCCATGGCACACTGGAAGTGTTTACTCTGCGCGATCATGACGGCCCTTTCGAACTGCAACGGGTGAAGAAAACCTGACCTGACTGACTGGGATAGATAACCGAATACTGTCGCTATAAACCAAAGAGTCGCTAAGGCGAAAGGAAAGCACCGTGCACCTCTGGATCTTGAACGTATTCCCGAATTACTCCACCGAATTGACGGTTACACTGGATGCCCTTTGACCCGTCTGGCTGTTGAATTCAACTTGTTAATCTTCATTCGTTCTGGTGAATAGCGAGTTGGTCTGAAATCGATTTTGAAACGGCAATGTTGACGATACCGGCTGAACGAGAAGCGATCGAAGGAGTGAAACACTCTCTGCGTGGTTCGAAAATGTGTACACCTCATTTAGTGCCTCTGTCTTGTCAGGCATTAGCAATTCTTAAATAGGTCTACAAAATCAGTGGTGATCCTGATTTTATTTTCGTTGGCGATAATAATCCGCGTAAACCGATGAGTGAAAATACGGTGAAAAAGGCGCTGTGGGTTATGGAGTATGACACTAAGGTGGAGGGGTGTGGGCATGATTTCAGGACTTTGATAGTATTTGAGCAATTCGTCGTAGCAGGTTCTGGCGATACAATGCTACCAAGTATTTAACTAATTTTAAGCACAGGCGCTTTATAATCGAGAGGCGATTGAATGGATGCTTTAAGGGCTACAACATCGACAAATTTCAGTTTTCTCGCTGAACATGACCCGCTGTTTCTACAAATCGCCGCTGCTGCAGAAAATGCCTTTTCAGGCGATCCCAACACCACCTTGATTAAATTGCGCCAACTAGGTGAAGCCTTAGCACAACATATTGCTGCGTTGGTCGGGCTCACGTTTGATGAACCGCCCACTCAGGTTGATTTACTCTACCGCCTCAATCGCGAGCTAAAATTTGAACCCACGGTACGCGAGCTATTTCATCTATTGCGGATAGAGGGCAACAAGGCCACTCACCAGTTCAAAACCAAGCACAAAGAGGCGCTGGATGGCTTAAAAGTGGCGCGAGCGCTAGCTATCTGGTTCCACCAATCTTTCGGCAAGCAGGGCGCGGCCTTTAAACCCGGTGCTTTTATTGCTCCCCCAGACCCGAGCAATCAGCTCAGGCAACTCCAAACGGAAATCGATCGCCTCAAAAGTGAGCTCACTAACGCCAACATACAGCTAGATTCCAGCCAACAGCTGCAAAATTTGCTGGTGCAGGAAAAGAGTGAATATGAAACGCTGGCGCTAGCCATGGATGATGAAACCAAGGTGTTAGCATCGCAGGCGAAAGAGCAGGAAATAGCACTCGAACAGCTTCGACAGCAATACGAAGAAAATTTAAAAATCCTGCAAGCGCAGCTGACCGAAAAAGATGAAAAGCAGGCCCGAACACAACGGCAAGAGTTTGCCCAGAAGAGCCGCCGTGCCAGCCAACATATCGCGTTAAATGAAGAACTCACCCGTATACTGATTGACCAAAACTTAAATGATGCGGGCTGGCTTGCTGACAGTCAGGAACTGACCTGGGCTAACGGAACTCGCCCTGAAAAGGGGATAAACAAAGCCATTGCCGAATGGCCTACGGAGCATCAGGGTAAAAAAGGTCGCGCTGATTACGTTCTGTTTTGCGGCTTAACTCCGCTGGCCACGGTCGAAGCCAAAAAAGAAAATACCGATGTTGCGGGAAAAATTCCGCAGGCAGAACGCTACAGCAAAGGCTTCAAAATCACTTCCCCCATGATCGGCGCATGGGAGCGGGAAGGCCGAACCATTGCATGGGCGGATGAAACTGACGGGCATTACATTATCCCGTTTGTATACTCCTGCAACGGTCGCCCCTACGTGCCACAGTTGGCCGAGTCATCAGGAACTTGGTTCAGGGACGTGCGCGAACCGTCCAACATCCGCCGTGCGCTGCAAAAGTTTCATACCCCGCAAGGCTTGCTGGATAAACTCGAACGCAGCAAAGACAGCGCCGAACAGAAGCTAAAGCAAGAAGGCTTCGCTTACCTCCGGTTACGCGATTATCAGCAAAAGGCCATTCTCGCCGTTGAAAGCACATTGGCGCAAAACATCCGCAATGCCCTGCTGGCGATGGCGACCGGTACCGGGAAAACACGCACCATTGTTGGCTTGATGTACCGTTTTCTGAAAACTGAACGCTTCAAGCGCATCCTGTTTCTGGTTGACCGCACGGCTTTGGGCGACCAAGCCACGGACACCTTCAAAGAAGCGCCGCTGGAGCAAAACCAGACGCTGTCTCAGATTTACAATATCGCTGAGCTCGGCGATATGGCTACACAGGCAGAAACCCGAGTACAGGTCGCGACGGTACAGGCCATGGTTAGCCGCATTTTTTCCTCGGACACACCACCGCCGGTGGATGAATTTGACTGCATCATCGTTGATGAAGCCCACCGAGGCTACACCTTAGATCAGGAAATGACGGAAGGGGAGCTCTCGACCCGCGACGCCAGCCAATACCTCTCAAGCTACCGTCGAGTGCTCGATTATTTCGACGCGGTAAAAATCGGCCTTACCGCCACACCGGCGAAACACACCAGCGATATCTTCGGCAAACCGATTTACATCTACTCTTACCGTGAAGCCGTGGCGGATGATTGGCTCATCGATCATGAACCCCCGATCCGTTATGAAACGCTGCTGACGCAAAATGGCATCCACTTTGACAAAGGGAGCCAGGTGCATGCCATTAATATCCACAGCGGAGAGGTTGAGATTGACCAGCTAGAAGACGAGGTGGATTTCAACGTCGATGCATTTAACCGTGGCGTCATCAGTGAAAACTTTAACCGGGTTATTTGCCAACAGCTCGTGAAAGAGCTCGACCCCTTTGGCGAAGAGAAAACACTGGTTTTCTGCGTCACGGACAAACATGCCGACATGGTCAAACGCCTGCTGGATGAAGCGTTCTCTGCCGAATATGAAAACTATAATCAAGCGGCCGTCGAGAAAATCACCGGTGAAAGTGACAAAGTCAAACAGCTGATTAAACAGTATAAAAATGAGCGCTACCCGAATATTGCCGTCACCGTTGATTTGCTCAGCACCGGCATTGACGTGCCGAAGATTTGTAATCTGGTTTTCATGCGTAGGGTTAAGTCACGTATTTTATTTGAACAAATGATCGGCCGCGCAACGCGCCGCTGTGATGATATTGGCAAAACGGTCTTCCGTATTTACGATCCGGTGGATATTTATGAGGCCCTCAGCGACGTCAACACCATGAAACCGCTGGTCAAAGACCCCAATATCACGCTTGAACAATTGGTCAGCGAGCTAACAGATACTGAACAGCTCGAAAAAGCGCTCAACAGCCCCGGCGAACAGACTGGTGAAACTCAGGCTGATGTGGTGCTCAGTCAGTTAAACCAAAAGGTGATGCGCATCCTACGTAAAGCGGAAAAACGGGCAGAAAATCGCCCAGCGGTTAAACAAAAATTGGCTGACCTTCATCAACTATGGGGCGTTGAGCCAAAACAGTTGCATCAACATCTGCATCACTTAGGGCCGCGTCAGGCGGCAGCCTTCATCCAACAACAGCAAGGGCTAATTAGCCAGCTCAATGAGATAACTACATTACTCGGAAGTGAATACCGGCCGATTATTTCTGAGCATCATGACCAACTACAGGAACGTAATCAGAGTTACGGTAGCCATCAGCGGCCAGAAGATTACTTGGAAAGCTTTGCGGATTTTATTCAGCAGCAGCTTAACCAATCCACTGCGCTGGCCGTGGTTGTCAACAAACCCCGCGACCTTACTCGTGAACAGCTTAAAGAGATCCGCTTATTATTAGACGGCGCGGGTTATTCCGAAGCTAAACTACAAACTGCCGTACGTAATCAAACCAATCAGGATATCGCCGCCAGCATTGTTGGCCATATTCGCCGTGCTGCACTAGGGGAACCGCTTGTGCCTTTTGCACAGCGTGTATCACAGGCAATGATCAACATTTATAACAGCCACGCATGGACAACCCAGCAACGAAAATGGCTGGATCGTCTGGCAAAACAGCTGGTTCATGAAGTGATCATTGACCACCAATTTATTAACAGTAGTTTTGCTGATGACGGCGGCGTAAAACAGCTAAATAAGATATTGGTAGACCAACTAGACAGCGTGCTGGATGAACTTAACGGTGCGATCTGGCCACAACAAAGCGCCTGATTCTGGTAAAATTTGCGGGCGAAACTCGCTTTTTTAATAGCGCTTGCGGCGTGTTCCGTGAGCGAATGCAGGATAAATAATGAGTAATAATAACGATATTGTACAAAAACTGTGGAATCTGTGTGATGTACTGCGTGACGACGGCATCAACTACAGCGATTACGTCACCGAACTAGTGCTACTGCTGTTTATTAAGATGGTGCATGAAAATACCGAAGCAGAATTATTAGATCAGCATACCTTACCGGAGGGCTGTAGATGGAGCGACCTCAACAGTTTATCGGGCCTTAACCTGCTCAACCATTACAAGCAAATGCTGCTGAAACTTTCCACCGGCAAAGATGCCGAAGGTAATTTGGTTCATGCCGACCCGCTGATTAGCGCCATTTATGCCGATGCGCAAACTCGCCTGCGTGAGCCTCGTCATCTCGAACAGATGATCCGCACTCTCGACCAGATTGACTGGTTTAGTGCTAAAAAAGACGGTCTCGGCGATCTTTATGAAGGTCTGCTGGAGAAAAATGCCGGAGAAACAAAATCTGGCGCAGGACAATATTTTACGCCGCGAGCCTTAATTAACAGCATGGTACGCTGCATTAAGCCGCAGCCTGGAGAAGTGATCCAAGATCCCGCTGCGGGCACCGCAGGATTTTTGATTGCCGCCGATCAATACATCAAGCAACAAACCGACAACCTCTACGACCTGACGGCTAAAGCGAGAGCCTTTCAAAAAAATAAAGCCTTTGTTGGTGTAGAGCTGGTTCCGTCTACGCGCCGCTTGGCACTAATGAACTGCCTGCTGCACGGCATGGAAGGGGATGACGAAGGCGTCGTGCATCAGGGCAACGCGCTGGGCATGGCGGGCGCTAGCTTGCCCAAAGCCGATATCATTCTTGCTAACCCTCCGTTCGGTACGGCGAAGGGCGGTGATGCTAGCATTACCCGTGATGACTTAACCTACCCAACCAGTAACAAACAGCTAGCGTTTTTACAGCATATCTACCGAAACTTAAAACCAGGTGGCCGTGCAGCCGTGGTGCTGCCCGACAACGTCCTGTTTGAAGCGGGCGTCGGCACCGATGTACGTCGTGACCTGATGAACAAATGTAATCTGCACACCATTTTGCGTTTACCTACCGGGATTTTTTACGCGCAGGGCGTGAAAACGAACGTTTTATTCTTCACTAAAGGTAGTGTCAGCAACAAACATCATGATGAAAACTGCACCGAAAACGTCTGGGTCTATGACCTGCGCAGCAACATGCCAAGCTTTGGCAAACGCACCCCGTTTGGTGAGCAACATTTAAAACCCTTTGAAGCGGTTTACGGTGACGATGCCAACGGCCAAAGCCCGCGCAGCGAAGGGGAATGGAGCTTTAACTCCGACGAACTCGACGCGCCCGATAATGCCGAAAATCAGCACGTTGACGACCGCATGGCGACCAGCCGCTGGCGTACATTCAGCCGAGAATGGATCCGCGATGCCAAAGGTGATTCATTAGATATCTCATGGCTTAAAGACAATAACAGCGTTGATGCGGCTAACATGCCCGAACCTTCGGTGCTGGCTGCCGAAGCGATGGGCGAACTGGTGCAGGCACTGGGAGAACTGGATGCACTGATGCGCGAGCTTGGCGCTAGCGAAGAAGCCGAGGCGCAAAAGTCGTTGCTGAATGAGATGTTGGGTGGGGTTAAGTTATGAGTGAGGTTAAATTGCCGGAAGGGTGGGTAAAAACTTCATATGGAGATTTATTATTATCTGCATCAAATGGTGTTGGTGGAGTACAGAATAAAAGTGGTCTAGGAATACCTGTTAGTAGAATCGAAACTATCGCAAACGGAGAAGTTGATTTTTCTCGAGTTGGATTTTTAGAACACTATGATGTTGAGAAGATAGCCAAACATAAACTTAATAGTGGTGATATTTTATTTAGTCATATAAATAGCCCTACTCACCTCGGGAAAACAGCGTTATTTACAGAAAATGTTCATGAGTTATATCATGGTATTAACTTGCTACGTATCGTGGTAAATCGCGAGTTAATTCTCCCTGAAATATTCAACTACCATTGCAAATATTCAAGAGCGATTGGAGTTTTTTCACTAAATGCTCAGCACGCTGTTAATCAATCATCTCTTAACCAAAAAAAACTGTTTAGTTTTGTCTGTAACCTTCCGACGATAGTTGAACAAAAAATTATCGCCGATAAACTTGACATTCTGCTAGCACAGGTTGATAGCACTAAAGTACGCCTTGAGCAAATACCACAAATCCTAAAGCGTTTTCGTCAGGCTGTGTTGGCGGCTGCGGTGAGTGGGAAAATGACGAAGAAATGGCGTAAAAAGAATAAGATATCCTCAGACTGGAAAAGTATACAGTTTCTCGAGCTAATAACGAAACTTAGAAGTGGTTCGGGAGATACACCAAGCGATAATGCTTTTGGGGTCCCAATTCTTCGCTCAAGTGCAATACGACCGCAAACAATCAACTATGAAGATGTAAGATATTTGAGTGATGAAGAAAATCTGAATGAAGATAATTATCTGAAAAATGGCGATCTTTTATTTACGAGACTCAGTGGGTCAGTAGATTATGTGGGAAGTTGTGCATTAGTTAAAGGTCTTACTAAAAAGTACCAATACCCGGATCGTTTATTTTGCGCACGATTAAAAGATCAGCGAAATGCTAATTATCTAGAGTATTTCTGTAGCTCTAATATTTTTCGAGAGCATATTATAAAATCAATTAAATCCTCAGCGGGTCATCAAAGAATCACTCTTGATGCAATTAGAACTGCACAAATTTTTATCCCTGATTACTTAGAACAAACCGAAATTGTCCGCCGGTTAGAACAACTCTTCGCTTATGCTGACGGTATCGAAAAGCAGGTACAAAACGCCCTTGAGCGCGTTAACAACCTCACACAATCGATTCTGACTAAGGCATTTCTCGGGGAACTCACAGCGCAGTGGCGGGCAGAAAATCCCGATTTAATTAGTGGTGAAAATAGCGCGCAAGCATTGCTGGCAAAAATTCAACAGCAGCGCAAAAACACAAAAACTATCAAACGCAGCAAAGGTAATAGCTGATGCGAATAATTTCTTTAGATTTGAGTGGCAGCTACAAAGGCTTGAAAGATCAATTTTTTGATTTTAGTTATGCCCAAGATAATATATTTGCATTGATTGGCCTCAATGGTTCTGGTAAATCTCAACTGCTTGAGTTAATCGGGGAAACTTTTGCTTATCTAGAGCGATGGCAACGTGCAGAGTTCAAAAATAAAACATCGTTAGGTTTTAGAGTCGCGGTACACTATCAATGGGATCTTAGAAATGATAGTGCTGTTATGTCTTACCCAGACGAGCTCATGAATCATGGTGAGAGTATTGAGCTAAAGGTAACTGTTGAACTTGACGGCGATGTGGTTTTAAATATTCGTGGTACTGATGAGTGGCATGTAATACAGCTTGGTGAGCGCCATTTTCCCATCCCTCTCGTGGTTGGTTATGCTTCGGGGCTAAACGAAAATTTACAGCGAAGTTTTATGAAAAATGCTGTGCAATATTTTGAAGTCCGTCGCATTAGTAGCCAACGTCTAAAAATGCTATCACGAGAAATCAATGATGAACAGTTGGCTGAAATCAATAAAAAATATCTTAAAAAATACCCACACATATTTGATCCTTTATCAGAAGGTGATTTTGTTCCAAATTATCACCTGAATTTGAGAGAAGTGAACCCTGCCTCTAGCAATTTTAACTACCTTGATTACGATAATGTTGGACTCTTAATTTTATCACTATCGATTCTTCCGACAGAGACAGTATTTCAACTGTTGGATGAAATAACATATAAGCATCCAGTCAAAGCCGTACTTCATTACGACTTTCGTTCCGGTATCATAGAAGATGATGCCATTCGTGATGTGAAAATGTTGATCCGTATAGCAGGCTCCGATCAAGTAAAGCCAACAGGAGGCCGAACGACAGATAACCAGTATGAGCTTTATGAGTTAGAATATCTGTCTGGAGAAATCACTCTCGAATTAAGTGATGAGACTGTTTTAAACAGACTTCGTGAAGATAACTACTATGATTCTTTCGCATTATTTAAAAGACTTAACAATGTTCAACAGCTTGGCATAAAGAACTGGGATCGTACATCTCGTTTGAAATTGATGAAAGATGATTTTATAGGTACGGTAAAAAAACCACTCCAGTCAAGATTACCTTTATCTGTTGTTGAATTATTAATGGCTAATAAACAGGGTGATACCGTTAAGTTTGATGATTTATCTGACGGTGAAGCTCAATTGATTCAGGTTATAGCGGCTGCACGGATATTTAGCCAAGTTCAGTCTATATTCCTTTTTGATGAACCAGAAACACATTTGAATCCAGCTTGGCGTACCTATTTTCACCAGCGTTTAACCGAAGCATTTGCACCTGAACAAGAGAGAAACGGTGAATCGCAATTATTTTTATCTACTCACTCACCATTCATGATTTCCTCACTCAAGCGTGAGAATGTCTTTTTCTTTGAACGTCATGAAATGGGCTGTATTAGTATGGAGCCGGTTTCCAGTCAGACTTATGGTACCTCCTTTGATATCCTGATTAAAAATTATTATGGATTACAATCCCTTATTTCACAGACTGTGGTTAAGGATGTTAGAGATAGATTGCCTGAAGATAGTAATCCTGAAGCAATTTTAGCGGTGCGAACTTGGATTGAGGAAAATCTAGGTGAGTCAATGGAAAAGGCTTACTTACTCAGGAAATTGGAGAACTAATGTTATTTTCGCTTAACCCACGGACGCCTCAATGCTCTATATTTGCAATGCTTAATGCAGAGTTTCTTCATTTTTTAGAAGCAGCTGTTAATGCAAATGTGTTCTCAGAAGCTTTATTTCGAATTTTTCCGGAATTTAATGAAGAGCAAGAGATATTTTCTCCTAGTGTTTGTTGGAGTAATGAACCTACAAGAGAGAAATTTCGCAGTTTATGGGCTGTTCTACCTAATACCATTGTTGAACGTCAGGGTTTATTAGATAGAATAAGCCAGGCTCAGAACATTGATAGGTATTTCAATAATACTCAGATGGTAATGCCAGAACTAGTACCGGGCCCATTATTTGATGCGTGCAAAGCATTAACAACCCATCTATTTACGCGCACTAAAGATCTAGCTAAAGCAAAATTGCAGTCAAATGATTCTGTAGAAAATCATTATCAAAACTTTGTTAGGGAAAACAACAATAGCCATCTTTGCTCTATTTGCGGTACTGCGCTACTTTCCCAAAATAGGGCGGAAGTAGCAGATGAAGAGCAGTGGCGTTCAGATTATGATCATATCCTCTGTAAGGATAAATATCCTATTTACAGCGTTCATCCAGGTAATTTTATTCCGACTTGCCACATTTGTAACAGTAAGGCAAAAGGAGCTAAAGATGTTCTCAGGGCGAACGGGAATCAGCGAAGAACAGCATTTTATCCACTCCCTCCATCACAAGAGTCATGTGAGCAATTTGCAGAAGTATCACTTCACCTCAGTGAGCGTAGAGACTTAATTGCTAATAACTGGGACACACCCTTGAACTCAGCAACTATTCTATTTCCCAGGGCTCCAGCTGACATAGTTAGTAAAATAGAAGTGTGGAAAGAAGTTTATAAAGTCACAGAAAGAGTTGAGCAGCATCTTAAAACTCACTTTTGCGAGCGTATAGCTACAGATTTGCGGCCAGTAAGTTTTGATGATTTCTGTGGGCAATTAGATAGATATTCAAGGCAAATGCCAATAGACTATAAAAAATCGGAGTGGAGATTTTGGTGGCATAAAGTTTATGAGTTTTTATCTAGTCAAAATCAAGCCTACTTACACGATGTTTGGGTATTAATTGACTGGAAGTTAAGACTTTCAAATGATGTAGATATGACTGACACTTTTAATTTATTTTAAATGTTATTTAAATCGGTGATGAATATTGTTATATTGTTTTTTTTAAATTCATTGTTGAGGGGGCGTTTATTACGACACAACCATCAATGCCATTTATCTTCAATACCCCCTCCTTGAACTTCGTATGTTCTTGCGTTGAACGTGTGCAGTCCCACAGGAAGCTGATGATATAAGAATCCTTATAATATTCGTCAACGCGATAGAGAGAAGCGTCTTCGGCGATTTCTCCAATTAATGTTGGAAAAGATTTTTTTGTATCCTTACGGTATTTTACTTCAATAATTGTGTGCAATGATGGCAAATAAAGGTCAATACGGGGATTTTTTTGTCCAACAGGCTGAAGATTCACCTCATCTGCAATATCGTTGAATATTGGTGCAAGTAGAATATAAAGCAGATTCTGAACATGATATTCATTATCGACTTGCCACTGTACGGGCTCTGCGCCTCTGGTTCGCCCTGAGTCTTCCCATGTCCACCGCTTTAACCCGGCAGGGATATGCTCCAGAAATCTTAGCAGGTCATCCAGGGTCCATCCAGAGGGTGGAGCAATGGCAATTTCCTGATTAATTTGATTAAAAACGTAAAGCATTACGCACAAGAGAGTCACTGAAGGATTTTCTGTAGCTTGTGCTTGAAATTCACTCATGAAACGTCCGACAAGAGAAAGTCGGTTCTGATGGCTATTGATCTTCAGTAACTTTCTATAATGAAGGAAGAGTGGTATGCAAGCACTACTGAAGGTTGCTGATTCGCTGTTACTGACATAAGTCGCGATATCTTTCTCGAAGATACTGAGATGGTTGCTTTCAATCTGCTGAGCCAGAAACCCTGAAATCCACTTTTCGAACTCGTGAGCTATACTCTCATCTTGCATCTTTGCGGTTAGCCATTTTACTGCCATTACACCGAACATGTCCGATACCCAAGGTCTCGGTGTTGAGTCGATCTTGGGAGCTTGTCCCAGCAGGCGAGAAAAATCCTGGACCGAGACAGTTTCATCCAGAACACCCAAACCTGAAATTGCACAGCGTTGGTATAAAGATAGATCCGCAAAACTAAAATTCGTAATGCAGCTCTTACCTTCTTCCAGAAGATTAAAAAAGCAGGACTTAAATGGATCAATATGAGCGGATTCGTTCACCTTACTGTAAAAATAGTCGCGTAGCTGATAAACGTTTTCTTTCTCTATAGGAACCATTGTGAATGCCCTATTTTCCCAATCATGACTGAGTCACTCCAGCCAGGAAGCTGATTCAACCATCCTAAATTATGGGCGATAAGATCAGAATAAGTAATGGTAACTGGCATGGGATTGGGGAAGTAACTACGCCAGGAGTGTGATGCGAAACTGTAGAGCTGAGCACTCAAATACTTAATATCTTTGAAGGTCGAGTCTTTATGAACGTTGACGATCACACCACGTGGATGACCGTCTGTTTCTTGTCGTAATTCCCGTTGGCCGATCAGATAAACAAGCATTTCGTTGTTTGAAAGCTTAAACGTTTTTCCGCGATGTGTCGCCAAGCGTCCTTTCGGCATGGTCGCCGTTGAAGAGTCGAACATGTGGAGTCCGTGATTCTCTGAGATTTTTACGAAGGCATACTCGATCTGGTAATCTCTATACTTGTCGATTACCGCACGGACTGCCTGAATCTCTTCCTTATTGAACTTTTTGACTTGTACATGGAAAATTAAGCGAATCGTATCGCCTTTCTGCCAGTTCATTCGTCTTTGTATTTTTTCTATATTCTCGGCCAGAACAGAGGTTAGAGCGCCGCAGTAAGCTTCCGGTACAACGGCTTTGGACGTACTCGAGACAATGTAACTACCGTCTCCCGAAAATACGGTGGTGATTCCCATAATGCGCTGATTATGGGTACCACGCTCTTGGACGATATTTGCACTGCCAATACCGATCACAAGTTCATGGGATAGTGTTGGCGATGATTTGAGTAGCCACGGGACTCCACCCATCTTCGCATAGCAGGCCAGTGACATGTTATTAAGCGAGTAGCCGAGTGAATAATCAGACTGCGTTAGCAGCTCTATTGTGAAATCCTGTACAGGAACTTGGTGCAAGTAAAATAGGCTTTTACCAAGATAGTAAGGATTATCAGCAACTTTGAGTTTTTTAAATGACTGCCGCACCTGTACGAGGGCCAGATCCCAACGTCCTCCGTCATCAGCTTTTTTGCGTATTGCAGCTTCGATGGCATTTTTGTATGCATCGACGCTGTCTGTGGATGTTTCGAACACTTCAACACGACTGGTTCCAAGTGCAAATTTACCCTCGAGGCCATTTTTGAAATATTTGCTATTAGCCATGCCTTTCAGAAGTTTACGTACGAACTGCTCGACTCGCCCTTTGTCATGTTGGGCGCAGATCACGCAGATTGATGGATCGTTCCTATCGAAGGTACGTTTTGTATAGGGGCCATTTTGTGTAAGACCCTTCTCCGTCCAATCTGCTTCACCGTTATCGTTGAAGACGAACACCGGCTTTTGCATCTGTGCACAATCTTTTTGAATGTCGGATGGATCCTCTATTTCGATACGCGTTCCATCGAGCAGCGAGATGTTTGTCGCTTGGATATACTTCTTAAGGGCGTCGATGCGGTCTTTTTTATTCTCGCCTCCGTTGAAAATGGAAATGGACTGCCGAATATGTTCGACAATGGAGTCTTTCTTCGTACCATGCGTATGAAGGATGTAGTCGTCAAAATTCGCTCGACTAGCTTCGAGATAAACGTCTTTCGCCTCAGCATGAACAGCTTGGCCGTCGGGACGAATGACATTCAAAGTTCTCCCTTCGTGGCAGCTTTCTACAAACCCTAAAAGTTTTCTAAATCCGTCACCCTGCTCGGTGACGACGTAGCGACCAATAACATTGAATCCGGTTTTTAGGAAAAACAGGCAGTTCTCTTTTACTACACGACGTGTTGTGCAATCAATTATAAGACACGGTTGGCCCTGGACAGTACGGGTATCGATTGAATATTTGGCGCAAATTTTTAAGGGATAAGTTTCACCAAGAATTGAGGCTAAAAGATTGTCTTTTGGTTTGGCACTTACCACCTCGATAGGATTGAAGCCGCAAGGGGTTCGACCCAATCCAGCGAAGTGCTTGAGCAGACCATCTTTAACCAGAGAGAAAAAGATACCCAAATTATCCTTTAGTTGCAGTATCTGCGGTGTACCAGATTTGGGGAACGTACCATCACTCGAAAAGATCTGCATATTGTCACCCTGACGCCGGAAGACGTGCGTCATTTTATGGGAGGAGCGGAGGCTATCTAGAGTTGTCTTGTCGTAGGGTATCTGGACAAATTTCAACTCCATGTCAGGGACTTTCAGTGGAAACGCATTCAGGACAATCGGCAAGACCCACCCCTTTTGTGTTAGTGAAAAATCCAACATACTGCATCTAGATAATGATTCCACATCAATGAGACGATTGCTGACAGATACTTTGAGCCCTGACACGTAACTGATGCTTGTTGTGTGTTGTATCCACCTGTCTCCTGAAATAACTGCTCAGCAATTAATTTCCCCACCTTGTAGCGGGAATGCTCTTAAGACAACCAAAGCAATTATGTAACACTTTATACTAATCTAATGCAAAGATTGGGGATTTGATACGAGTGTTGGCTATGCTTTGGCGCACTGTGATGACGATCTATTCTTCGGTGTATATAGGGGCACTTAAGTCCCTATATAACGCTATAACTACCATGGACTGACCCCAACCCGGTAGACGGTCCTGCCCGAGGTTGTAGCAGGTGGATAATGATTCATAAGGTATTCTCAATCTTGAGCCAATGAGGGCGTAGTATGGTGGGGAAGAAGATTTAAACGACCTGTTAGATGCGGTCTCGTACCTCAAGCCAAATGCCCGTTCACTCGCTTTTGGTGGTCGGTTTGCTTTATCCTGCGGAAGATAAAATTCAAATCAGCCGTGTGAGCAATAACAATGAATAACGCCAATAATTACCCTGTTGAGACTTTTCCGCCTGTTCTTCGTGATGTCATTACTGCTTTGCATGAAGATATGTCGATGCCTGTTGAAATGATTGGCAGCACAGTTCTGGCTGCATTATCACTGGCCCTGCAACCATTGATTGATGTTGCCTCCCCCTTTGCTAACAATAAACCTGAACCCTGTTCTCTGTATTTTTTGGTACTGGCAAAATCTGGAGAGGGGAAAAGCCCGGTGCGAGAATGTGTAATGAAACCATTCGAAGCATTTTCGGCGCAGATGCACGAGGAATATAAAGCACGATACGAGAGCTATCAGAAAGACCATAAAATATGGGATGTGAAACGCAAATCGTTAGAAAGTACCTATAAAAAAGCATCTCGCTATGGTGGTGACAGTCAGACTGAAGAGTTACTGCTGAGCGAGCATCTTGATATCGAACCTGAGCCGCCCAGGGCATTTGAAATGTTCTATGACGATGCCACACCCGAGGGGATGATTCAGGGATTAAAAGAATACCCTTACGCCGGGGTATTTGCTGATGAAGCGATTACCTTTTTTACCGGCCATCTGAAAAACAACCTGGGCCTGCTTAACAAAATCTGGAAAAATGAACCCCTTTCGCTTTCCCGGAAAAAAGACGGTAATATCCGACTCAATGCATATCTGACCTTTTCACTCATGGTACAACGAGACATCTTTGAAGAATATTTAAAAAAGAATGCGAAGGTTGCTATGTCCAGTGGTTTTCTGGCGCGTTTTTTGTTCACGGATACCGTAAGCACTATTGAGCAGCGAGTAATAAAGCTTGAGCAGGGAAAATCCCGGCAAGCGCTTGATATCCTTTTTGAACGCTTTAACAAGTATCTCCGTGAACAAAAGGAACACTTTTATGATAAATCTTTAACCCGGAGAACATTACCATTATCTGATGAAGCAAAAAGACTGTATGAAGAAAAAGTAAATCAGCACACGAGGATGACAGGCAGATATGAGTGGTGGGAACATATACCCGAATTTGTCTCTAAGGCAGGAAGTAATGCAATAAGAATTGCTGCACTGTTTAGCCATGAATCCGATGATGAAATTTCTGCCAGTACGCTTAAGAATGCTTTTATTCTCACGGAATGGCATCTGCATCAGGCTGGAAGATATTTTTATTGTTTAAGTGACCGATATCGATTGCAGCAGGATGTGTATGAGTTGTTTGACTGGATTAAGAATCATTTTAATAAACCCAAAGGGAAAATGAAAATTTTCGCTAATCAATACGGTGGTGCTCGGGATGTAAATCTTGAGCCGTGGCAGCCATTTTTAAAAAATGAGATAATGACTCATGGCCCCGCCAGACTACGACGAATTGATGATTTAACGCCTGTGCTGGATCAACTTATCGGGCTTAGTTTAATTATACTCATCGAATACCCAGGCAGTCATACACTGTATGTTGCCAGAGCTGTATTTGTTGATATTGGTAAGAATCTCCCTTACGAACCTTTTTTTGAGCGTTTCAACATTAAACGTGAAAAAAATGATGTTTCACGTCCTCTTGACCATTTTGACCGGGCCAGACTGCAATGGGATTGATAATGCAGTTTGTTATCATAATGTTAATAAAATGTATTGCCTCAATGCCGTGGTAGCAATGCGGGTGAACGCCGTTTGAAGCCTATGACTGGTTGTTGAAGGTTTCATTGACGTGTCGAGAAACCAGCTAAAGCTGCTAAAAATATAAACTTTAGCAGCCTTAGCTATCTAATTTAAAATTTTAATTTTTTTTGTGCTCTTTTTCTAACCAGATGTAAGCCTTTCAGCCTGGTGAGCGCGGAGGGGGACTTGCACTCTTCGATACAGTAATTGTTGTGTGAATGTTAATGGGTGTGGTGTTCCGCACTCGCTGGAGCCGTTGCCAGTCTCCTGTTTTCGGGTGGTTAATAAATTCATCTGATGATTACTGGCTCTGTCTGAAAGGTAGGGGGAGAAATGCCTGTCAATATTTTTACTGGAATTAAATATACTATTGAGTATAGCTGAGAGGATATTTTAAATATTCTCTGAGAGACTATTCACCACGAGAGATTGCAATACGCTCCAGCACCCAGGCTTCGATTTCACTTTTAAGCCAGCGTGAGCTACGCCCGAGTTTAATCGGTTTAGGAAACTTACCGTCCTGAATTAACTGGTAGAACCATTTGTCACTCAGTCCGGTGTAGGTGGTAATGAAGACCATGTCCACGAGCTGGTCATTCAGTAAGTCAGTTTTGTTATTCAGCATTGTCATGACGTGCTTCTCTGTCTTGATGGGAAGGGAAGACAGGAGCACCGGTTTTATTGAGTTAAATTTTATACCGGCACTCTGTCATAACATCTGCTGTACTGGTAAAAAAATACTTACACGTAATCAGTCTTGACTGCATCCAAAGTTACGCTGTCCGTCTGAATAGTCCTTGCTGTACTCTTTAGCAAGGTAATTAATACGATTCGTCACCACTTCGTACTGCGTAGTAAAATCAGCACTGTTTTTGCTGAGGTGGTAATAACAATTTACCGGAAACTCCACCAGTGAGTAATACTGCGAATGGTTAAGCTCCAGTGCCCGTACCCAAGCTTCCATAATCATTAAAGCCAGGTTATGTGAATACTCACCGTTCACTGACCGGTAATTACCCGGATACGCATAGTTTTCACGATTAAGGAGTAATGCAACATGATAGTGTTTCTTACCACAGTCACTGAACTCACGCGTCCAGATATAACGAATCCGACAAGGATGAATCCGTTTACCCTCATTCTGTCTTTTCAGTAAATTTACTTCAATCTGAGCCTTAACGGAGGATATGAACCGTGTAATTAGTGATGAGTCGGTGTTGTAATAGACGGAATTGAATTCAGGTAAGCGTAAATCGACCCGCAGGACTAATATACGGGAATATTCATTAAGTGATTTATTAAGGGTATCCTGAATCCGTTTAACATGGTTCCGATTCAATGGATAGTGGTTGTACATATTGAAACTCATGAGTGATGTCCTGTGTTAGTTATGTTCAATAAAATGTAAGTCTGGAGTAATAAATTACTTTTAAGTAATAATGAGAGTATGTGGCAGGTAATCCGAGGGTGATTTGTGACCAGGCCACCTGGAGCACTGTATGACTGTCGAGCGTATAGGCCCGAGTATACTATGAATGTAATACCCTTCAATTGAACCTGGCAAACAGCGTGCTATCATACTTAATGAGAAGAATAATTCCCTAACAGAAACTTTAGAATAACACTCTCTCAATTACACTTCTTATCCCAATGGCAATGGCTTGCTAATAATATCTTTGCAATAATATTCTTCTATATAGTTATATTACCAATCCGACAAGCAAGGACTTAATGACATCAAAATCACAATAGAAGAAAGAAATATTAATTTAGGCTGTTTGCAGGGTAAATAAACCGATTATTCCACTCTCAAGTTAATCCTAATTACTCATATAATAATCAGTGCTAAAAGTCATTCAAAATGACCGTATCTGACCACGTGTTAAATGGCCTGAATCCTGCCAGCCGCTCTCCCCCGATAACCCGCGATCGCCCTTCAACACCACGCATGCAATCAGCTCCTTTTCAATGAATTTTCAGGTATATATCACCCTCCTGAAGTGAAACCGACCATCGATAAACTCGGGCGAGGTTTACAGTAAATATCTTTGCTGAATCACGATCTATTTTGTCGATCGGTTCGATCGAATTTCATCGTTATCCCCTTCATTTTTGCAGCTATAAAATCCCAATAGGATGCTTATGTCTGTCAGTCTTCTATTAAAAATCATGTACATACCCTTTCGGGGGAGCGTTATACGAAAACCAGAGGTGCTTAAAAATGAACAGAAAAATGATTCACCCTTTACTGCTGACCTGTGCGCTGGTGCCAGCAGTGGCAATGGCCTTCGGAAATCAAACCACCTGGACCCGGGGCTGGGCTCAGGGTGTGTCTGAGTTTGTTATCAAGGGGAAAGGCCAGTCTCAGCTTTATCTGGCCTGCGAGGACGATGGCACGCAACCTGCCACCATCATCTTCACAGATACCACTGGACATCAGGTCAGCATGGACAGCGGCAAAACGCTTCAGGTTCGGATTGACGATAGTGAAACCATTGATATCAGTGAGTCCGACAGTCGGAGCGGGGATAACAATCTCGCGCAGGCCTGGAATGCCCTGAAAACCGGTAAGCAGGTGCAGGTCACCGGGAATGGCGTCCTGCCCGCGCTGTTCACACTAAAAGGTGCAGGAAACGTCCTGCCAGAATTCGACACTCATGGCTGCGTCTCGAAAGCGTCACTCTGACCGCGGCAGATACTGTTCTTTACTGTCCCCCATACATTCTCTCCCGCATCTTTCTGTTAGAACAAGGAACTCGATATGAAAATCAACCTGAGCTTATTACCCGTATTGTTTTGCTACTCCATCTCTGTCATGGCTGCATCAGCTCCGCCGATTAAAGTGGAAACCAGTAACAATATTCACCCTGCCGGAACACGCTACGTCACTGTTGTGGTCACCTCCCTGGATGACAGTATCAACGTTGAAAACATAGATGTGAACCGCGGTAACTGTCGTATCGATAACCAGAAGTACCTGTCTTCAAAAAATAAGGAAACCATTCTGCCTGTCACTCTGCGCTACGGGCAGTCCGTCAGAGTGAATTTTTATAATAACTGCGTGGCTTCTGAAGTCGTCGTCACCACGGATAAGGGGGGATGGCGTTACACCTACCACTGAGCCGCTTTCCTGAATCAGCCTCCTCAAATAAATCCTCACTCCACCAGAGGACTGCCGCCAGGCAATCCGGAGCAAACCCTATGACCTTTCTGAAAATGCTGGTGACAGCCCTGGCCCAGGCACTGACCTGGTGCGGGGGGCATCAGGCCCGACAATTTATTGAAATTCGCCTGCGTCAGGCAGGCTACGATGACAGCAGCATTGATACAGCCCGGGAAGCGGTCACGTTACTGGTCACTGCACTTATCACCGCCCTGATGGCGCAGATACTGAAGATTCTGGATACGCTGTAGTCCCGCCCTATCCGTTCATTGAGAACAACACATCCAGCCCCTGCCTCCTCACGGAGCAGGGGCTTTTGCTTTTATGCCTTCAGATTAATCAGATGAGGAATCAACTATGCGATTAGCCAGCCGTTTTGGCCGGGTGAACCAGATTCGCCGGGACCGTCCCTTAACCCGCGAAGAACTGATGCAGCATGTCCCCAGCGTCTTCGGGGAAGACAAGCATGACTCCAGAAGCGAAAAGTATACCTACATACCCACGATCACCCTGCTGGAGAACCTTAAGCGCGAAGGGTTCCAGCCATTCTTTGCCTGTCAGTCACGAGTGCGCGACCAGAGCCGACGGGAACATACAAAGCATATGCTGCGCCTGCGTCGTGCCGGTCAGATAAACGGTCAGCAGGTGCCGGAAATCATCATTCTGAATTCGCACGATGGCGCATCAAGTTTTCAGTTACTGCCGGGGATATTCAGAAGCGTCTGCACCAATTCGCTCGTCTGCGGACAGTCGTTTGGTGAGATCCGCGTGCCACACCGGGGTGATGTTGTCGGGAAGGTGATTGAGGGGGCCTATGAGGTTCTCAGCGTCTTTGACCGGGTGGAAGAAAAACGTGACGCCATGCAGTCCCTGCAACTACCGCCACCAGCACAGCATTCACTGGCTAAAGCGGCGCTGGCATACCGTTTTGGGGAAGAGTACCAGCCAGTGACTGAATCGCAAATCCTCGCACCCCGCCGCTGGCAGGACGAGAGCGATGACCTGTGGACCACTTACCAGCGCATTCAGGAAAACCTGCTGAAAGGCGGACTAAGTGGCCGTACCGCGCAGGGTAAACGCACCCATACACGCGCAGTAAACGGGATTGATGGCGACGTTAAGTTAAACCGTGCGCTCTGGGTGATGGCGGAGAACATGATGGACCTGTTGGGCAGGTAATCACCCGCGCCCCGCCACCGAAATCAATCCCCGGCCCGACACTTCCATTCGACATCTCCATGCATAAGGAAAAATTAACATGACCGACATTATTAATATTAACGATAACCATCAGCGACCTCTGCAGGCTGGCGATAACGGTTCTGTACCTGCTCTGGCAGCCACGCCCGTACCGGACGAACAGCGTGTGGGATTCTGGCCGCAGCACTTTGGCAACATCCCGCAGTGGATAACCCTTGAACCACAGGTCTTTGCGTGGATGGACCGGTTCTGCGCTGACTACAGTGGCGGCATCTGGAATTTTTATACTCTCAGCAACGGCGGGGCCTTCATGGTTCCGGAAACGGACAACGATGCCTTCTGGTCGCTGTTCAACGCCATGAATGGCAACGCCGCAGACATGAGCGCCGAAGCAGCAGGGATTGCGGTCTGCCTTATCGCTTACAGTCATCACGCATGCCGCACGGAATGCGACGCCATGACGGAACATTACTGGCGCCTGCGTGACTATGCGCTGCATCACCCGGAATGCAGCGCCATCATGCGCATTATCGACTGAGCCTCCCGCCATGCCATATGGACTGTCTCACCTTAATGCCCTGTGGGATGCGCTGGGGAAAACAACGGTCAGGGATGAGGACGGTGACGTTGTGACCGACGAACCCTTCCTGCATTTCCCGGCAGGTACCCCTCTCTTCCATATCTGGTCATGGTTTGAATCCCTGCACGACGGGTTCGTCGTTGCCGTGAAGCTGTACAACACATCCGTCCCGGATACGTCAACAGACAGGAAAAGCAAATGAATACCACCACGTGTCCCCCTGACCGCGGGGGAATATCTCCCGTCGCACAGCGCACTATCAGACGCGCACTGACCCTGCTGGAACGCCAGTTACGCGAACCCGGCGAGGCATTCACCTCAAGCCAGGCGGTTCGCGACTGGCTCCGTCTGCAGCTCGCCACGCTGGAGCGTGAAGTCTTCATGGTGCTCTTCCTTGATAACCAGCATCGGCTTATTGCTCATGAAACGCTCTTCACCGGCACCATCAACCATACGCAGGTACATCCCCGTGAAGTGATAAAGGCAGCACTGAAATACAACGCGGCTGCCATTGTGCTTTCACACAATCATCCGTCAGGTTATGCGGAACCCGGCCATGCCGACCGACTGCTCACTGACCATCTGAAGCAGGCACTTAAACTCGTGGATATCTGCCTGCTGGACCACCTGGTCGTGGGAGGCATGGACATCGTCTCGTTTGCCGAGCGTGGCTGGCTTTAGGGAGAGAATAATGATGAGAATCATCAGTAAACGTCAGGCAATGGCGATATACCGCCAGCATTCTGAGTCCCGGCTGTTTCGCTTCTGTACCGGGAAATATAAGTGGTCCGGCAGTATCTGCCATTACCACGGCAGGGAAGTGCAGGATATCCGGGGTGTGCTGGCCGTGTTTGCTGAACGCCGACAGGACCGCAACGGTCCGTATGTGATCCTGCGCAGCGTCACCCTGAATTAACTCACCGTTAAGGAGTACTTACATGCAGAAAGCAACCCGTGTAATCAACCATAACATCGCGGAACCCTGGTGGGGCCTCAGACGCAACATCACACCGTGTTTTGGTGCACGGCTGGTACAGGAGGGTAACCACCTGCATTACCTTGCTGACCGCGCCAGCATTGCCGGGACATTTAATGACGCAGATTTACGCCATCTGGACCAGGCATTTCCGGTACTGATGAAGCAGATGGAGCTTATGCTGGCCAGCAGCGAACTCACACCCCACATTCAGCGCTGCATCACGCTCCACGCAAAAGGGCTGATATGTGAGGCTGATACGCTCGGCTCCTGTGGCTATTTGTACATCATAATTTATCCGACATCTGCAATAACCGCATAAATCCCAAACGCTTTTCCTTCGTCAAACCAGCCAACAAAGAGCGCAAACCATGCAAATACAATCCCTGTCCCCTCAAAGGGCGGCCTCGTCACGTCTGTCGTCAGTCGAAATCTGGCGAAAATTACTAAAGTATCTGCTGAAACAACACTACGGTCTGATGCTGAACGACACACCGTTTGGTAACGACAGTGTGATCCAGAAGCACATTGATGCGGGAATCTCACTGTGTGACGCGGTGAATTTTATCGTGGAAAAGTACGGCCTGGTGCGTACTGACCGTCACGGCTTCAGTGTGACAGAGCAGTCTCCGTTCATCGGCAGCATCGATATGCTCCGCGCCCGGAAGGCTACCGGGCTGATGACCCGCAAGGGATATAAAACAGTAACTGACATCACCAGCGGCAGATTCAGCGGAGGGAAATAAGGAAATTAGCCCTGATCGTTGACGCCGACACCGTCAGCGATCAGCCCCTCAGACGCCAGCACAACGACTGGTGCTTTTATCAGATCTCCATCAGTTGATACAGATGTTCGCTCAGACAGCGGGTATGGCGGTAACACCTTAGCGGAGATATCTGTCTGCAGTAGAAGAGGGTGCGGCAGGACGCCGCCAGAACATCGGGAGTCGTAGCGTCTGTCAGGAGGGGGCTTAATTCCGGGGCGTTCAGTAAAATGAAACATTTCTCCGGGAGCATGCCAGCGGCATTCCCTTTCGGAAAATAACCGCCCAGATACAGTAACACGGCCAGCAGGCGAAACTGCCGGGTGAGTACCGCTTCGGTGTCCCGGTAATGTGCGGCTATCCACAGGCATTCCCGCAGCATAAACCGTCGGGTACGTCGGGTGAGGTCACCGCCTTTGTCATACCAGCGTTCGACGATATCCCTCGCAGAACGAATGGATTCATTACCCGTTGTCGCAGTTTGCCACGACCGTGCCAGAAGCGCTGAGATATCCATGGATTAACGCCGCAACTGCGAAACGGCTGCGGGAGTATTGCGGACACCAGGCAGGTAAATATTGCGAACCAGCTTCAGGAGGAAAAAGACATCGCTCAGGTTGCTCACGCCGGGTACCAGATGGTGAAAGGCTATCCGCGCACGAAAATGCGCCCGGACCGCCTGCCGGTCATTCACCCTGCGCCGGTACAGGCCCAGAAAGTGACGGCTTTCCACCAGCGCATGCCTGACCAGTGCTCGTCTGACTGCCCGGTATTGCGTCTGTGTACTGAGTGCCAGAATATCTGCAATCACGTCGCTATAGCTGAACGCGCGGATATCGTAATAATCCGGGCGGTGGGTAATTGACGCCGGGTTATTCACCCACAGGTAATCCTGCCTGTCAGAGAAATAAAACCGGCCATCTGCGGCGGCAAGCTGTATCGTCCAGAGAATGTCCTTGTGGCTTTTCCCTTCCTGGAATCGCAAGTCATGCTCGCGGATATACGCTGAACGGATTATCTGCAGCCACAGGTAATGCGGCCACTCCCTCTGACTGACGCAATGGCGTACCCACTGCTGACCCGTCAGCGTCTGACCGTAAGGCTGTCTGCGGTGAACGGGATGCCGCAGATGTCCGGCGCTGTCTGTATGCCGGGCATTGAAAAGGACGACATCGGCCTGTGCTTCACGGGCTGTGCGCAGCCGTTCCTGCAGAAAATCTGCCGCAACCCGGTCATCCGCATCCAGGAACACCACCCATTCGCCACGGTGAATCGCCAGTGCAGCATTACGGGCAGCATACACACCCTGATTTTCCTGACGAATGAGAATAAGCCGTTCATCTGTAATGGCCCTGAGTACCGTCCATGTTGCGTCGGAGGAGCCATCATCCACAACAATGATTTCAGTACTGAGCGTTGTTTCGCCAAGCAGTGTATGGACCAAAACTCCGATGCTGTCAGCCGCATTGAAGGCAGGAATGATGACGCTGATATCGATGTTGATTTTCATTGCACTAAGGGAATGTAAACAGAGGGAAGGTTCAGAGTTGTCACCCCATCAGGGGAAATAACCTGCCGGGTAAGAAACATTATCAGGAAGAGCGTTCAGGTGATTTTCGTGCTGGTGTGGATACCACTCGTTTTTCTCTGATTTCCTGGTTAACCACCATCAGACAGTCATCGCAGAATTCTTTATCCAGCCCGAAAATCCGGTCCAGAACGCCTCTTTTCTTGTTACATCTGGCACATCTTTTCATTACATCACCTGCTGTCGCATTCCCATGTCGTGCCCGCAGGACAAAAGAAGGCCGCCCGCCAGAAGACAGGAAATAAATTAATAAACAATACGTTAAATGAGTTTTTGGGAATTTAGCACAGGCAGTGCCGGGCCGGATAATTCATTTTGCAGATCAATTTTTATCAATCGATCGGTTTAATCGATCATCTTTTTCGCTCTGCGTTACACTCCGCCCGTGTTCCTGTGACCTGCTCTCTTTACAACTGTGATCAGTTTGTTGAATTGGAAAGGATGCACTACCTGTTGGATAGTCAAACCCGTTATGACAAGCTTAAAATGCCACCCGGTTTAACCAGTTTGAAATGTCACCAGAAGTGATGTGAGGGACTGAGGTAAGGTGATTCTGGTCAAGGGAAATCAGGCATGGATGAGTTCCACGCCTGCGATATGAGTGTTTTTCAGGAAGGTGTTACTCGCCTTTTTTGTGGTCGTGTTCCTTCAGACCCGGATGCTTTGGCTTATTTTCCGGCGTAACTCTTTGACGTTTATCTTCTTTACCAGTTGATTTGGCAACCGGCTTTGGTCCAGTTTTTATACCCATATAAATCTCCTGAGTGACAAACAGATTTAAACTTACATGTAGTGGTAGTAATTAATACCAAAACAGTAATGGGGATACCTATTTGTAAAACCAACTGGAACGTTTTCAGAAGATTGCGCTTCATCACATTGCGTGGGATAAATTTATCTCTAAAGTCCAAAAAGAGCAGGGAGCTATCGTTTCAGGCTGGCACTGAATCTCTCCAGATCTGCGATCTGGGCACTGGCGTTCAAATAGATCCGGATAATTTGTGCAGGAAGAACAGAGACTTTTACGACGAAGCAAAGTATTTGCTGGTTCTCAAAGCGCGAAACCCGCCCTTACTGAAGCCATAAAAATCTTGCCGAATGTCTCAGGGCATGAAGCAGACATGCAAGTTCTAAGAGATAAGAGTTGTTAGCCATGCCACCTGCAGTAAAATGGCTGCACGACTATAAAGTTGCGAACCCAAAATTTTTTACGCCAGTATCCACATGCAAAAAGTTGCATTTTCTGACCAGACGTTAATAAAAGGACGAGCCAGACTATGCAAACTATTCTGATATGTAACGGTAAAACCTGCTTTACTGGTGCCTGAAAAGTAGCTGCTCATGAAATGGCAATTGGATTCAGTTATGCGATCTTTCTTATATTGGCTGTGATCAACTACCTGGAACCAGTCATGTTCTGGCTCACAGGGAGTTAATCTTCAACCGACTTGCATTTATAGGGACTGATAGCGGGAGCCAAGGGGGAGTACCGCGCTAGCGTCAAAATATATCGCGCGCCCAGATTCACCCCATACTGTATAAAGCCCCATGCCTTACATTTCTGGTTTCTCTTGGATACGGGCTGAAGAGGATTACGTCACAAGATATTAGCCTTATGCGTCGCAGCCTCCGAAGTTCTTGAAGCAGCCTCTTTCTGTTTTTCTTCTGCATAATTTTGCAGAAGAGAAGCGTATTCCCTCAGGTCTTTCTTGTTGGCATGTTGCTTCCAGGTCGTGGAAATGATGTCGAACCAGTTATAGAGCATGAACCCAGCGAGTGCCGAAAATACTAGCGAAAAAGCTTGCAGCCATGTTTCTTTCGCCGCGCTGTACTCGATGGCAAATAATGCCAGTCCCGCGAAACAGAGCCCCAAAACGAAATTTGAAATGCTGCCCGTTTTGCTAAAGAATTCAGAAAGGGAGGACTGAAACCATGTCATCTCCTTTAAATTTAGCTGCCCGGTGATGTTTATCTCCAGACGGCCTTCCAGTCTGCCAAAATAACCAATGGGCTTATTTCCCCATGCCATGATATCTATCAAAACATGATGAAATTTATGATCCTTGATGCCAGTGATATAGGCATTAATGTCATTACGGATGATGGTGTAGTGTGCGGGAGACAGGAAGTCGTCTGGGGAGGATTTTGCAAAACCAATGACGTCTTTAACCCGGGAGTCTTTGTCCTTGAACAGTGCCGCTGAAAGTGCCGCTGATGCACCGATCAGCGCAATTGTAGATATAGACATGCTAATGAACCTTTAATTTACGTATACGGAATCAATGGTATCTAACGGGTGAGTATTCATTCATTGAGCGCAATGAGTTCAGCTGAGAAGTAGCTGAGTGTGCTGGCAACGAGCAGCTTCTCTTTTTTGCTATGATGTTCCTTGAAGATGCCAACAGCTCTCAGGGCCAGTGCGCCAGTGTTGATGTTTTTCATAATCTGAAGCACGGGTGAACCACTCATTCCGTTCAGATAGGGCAGGGATGTCCCGACACTGCAGGGTTCGAACATCGACGGATGCACCATTTTTTTTCGGCTGTCAAAATGAAAGTAAAGATCGTCCGTGTCCTTGTCGTATTCAAAGTGATTGAAGAGGAGATTGTATGCATGCTGAACAGCGTCAGGTTTATCCGCATGAAGACCGTTTTTGCTGGAAGGGTAGCCTGAGATAATCATTGACGATGTGGGTTCAAGATCATCGCGCCGGTCGTCTGTGAAATAAATGAATTTTTCTTTATGCATAATAATTTCAAGGGTAGGCATAATTTCAGCGCAATCGCGTGAGGAATTTCTTTTTACCAGGGTTTGGGTGAGCGGGAATCGCACGTTATTAAGGGTGAAATAGCAGTTATTTAACTGCAGATGGTCTAAGACATGGTCTGCTGTCAGGATTTTATGTACCCCGTCAGTTTTAATGAGAAAACCACTTCCGACTGCATCATGCTCCTTTACGCTGTTTGGTTTTGGGGCGTAAAAGGTGATCAGTGCGCGCTGCCATTTTTCAACCAATGTCGTAACCAGATTTAATGCCTTCGCATCCGGATATTCATCGAGGATGCTGTTAAATGGATACTCTGAATAAGATTTTAACATTATGTTTATCCTGGTAAATTTCCTTGCTTGCTGACAGTTTCCGATCGGGCATTGCTGGTGGGGCAGAGAAATCAGATTACCTCTCGGTCTCGCCCTTCTGAACACAGAATATAGGCGCAAGTAATACATCTTTAAATCATTGGGATACAATACACCTGCGGTGTGATCATTACGAGACGTGGGTTAGTCCTCGAACAATGTGTGGTTCCCTGCCGCTCTAGGCAGGCTGGGCCTTCAGGCTGGTAAAGCCTGCAAGTTTCGCTGAACCGTCAAAAGCGGCATTTTAGTGCTGTCGACTGGGGGCTGATGGCAAAGGCATTCAACTGAGCCTGAATCTCAACCAAGGGTGAAATGAATGCCCTTTATGGAGGCTAGGGAAGTGTGAAAAAATCACTTTATCAAAAATAGTACGCACGTTAAAACTGATAAAGAAAATCAAGGATTTCATTTGCTGGAGAAATAATGTTGAAAATTACATTAGTTCATGAATACCTGATTATGAAAAGTGCGAATTTATTTGGTCAGCCTTAAAAAATAAAAAAGCAGAGATATATAAATATTTCAATGAGGACGGGTGTTATATGAAGAAAACTGAGTTAGCCACTAAAGAAGAAGTTGTATGGTTTGAAAAAACTGTTGAGTACAAATTTATTGCCGACTGCTTAGATAAAGGAATTATTAAAAGCATAGCGCCCTTAAGCGGCTTTCGAGAGCAAGTGGGGGATACGATTACAGTCTTAAGAGATGCCTACAAAAATTTCAAGTTTTATATTATCGAGTTTAAAAAAGATCTTGAGGACGCGGGGTTTAAACTAGAAGTTAATGAAAAGTTTACTAAAAAATTAGCAGGCTACAATACTGCTAAGGATTGTTTTAGCGATGAGGAAGGTAGGCCTTCAATAAAAGGGCATTATTTTATTGGTGCTCAGTATAAAGATAATAAATTTCAATTGGTTGTAAGAGATTACTTCGCACCTAGCAGGGAGGCTCGTGAGACATTAGATGTGGCGCTTTCTTCAAAAGCTGGTATGACGCAAGAGGAGTTCGCATTGTACGTAAGCCGTTTCACGTCTCATAAAAAAACGAATAAATGCTATAAGTGTTCAGACTCAGGTAATGGAGGTTCTACAGTTACATCTCCTGCTGAACCTAATCCCAGAGGGGGGCATGGATTGAATGTAGAAAAAGATATAAGTGTGGTAGTTGCAATAAACCCTGATAATAAAGAATGCATAACTTTTCCATTAACATTGGTGCAGCTAACTGATGGATTGGGAGGGTTGCCAGCAGTTAATATTTCTCCGATTGTCGGTGGAGGTGGTGGTGACGAGGTTGTCGCACATACTGAAGTCATCATTACCCACACCCGTTACTTCGACTCAGAACTGGACGAGCTTTCACGTCCAGACGACATGAAAGAAGAAATACTTGGTTAGTTTTATATTTTTTGGCATAAATCAAAAAATCATATCAGGTGTGATGGCCACCAAGCTCTAGTGCTTCCTGCTAGTCAATCTTCACAGTGCCAACCGGCAGGGCCGGTTGGCTTCGTCGAATCACTGCATGGTCCGGGCCTGCCAACTAGGGGCTAATGGCAACTACCGAGTCTACCCTTGTAGCACGCACTTTCACTGGTCACAAAGATACTTGGCGGCTTGGGTCAGGGTCAACAGTGTGCATATAACCTTTAAGTGCCCTGAGTAAATGGAGGCGATGAATGATTTCGTCAGCAGACATTATCCAGGGATGTTGGCGGCAAGGTAATTAGTAACTACAATTCTACCGATTCGAAATCGCTTAAGTTTTCAGCGAAATGCGTTTGGGGGCCTAATTGGGGGCTCCGACGTTTTTCGAACGAAGAAAAAGCTAGTAATAACAAATGGTAAAAGGAGTCTGTTCGAATCCTGTAGGGTACCAATTTCAAATAAACAGACGTCAACCGACGTCTTTTTTTATGCCTAAAATTCAATGTATTGGCTGAATTTAGCGCGTCGCTATTCTACTGAACTCTACTCGTATCAACCTACATCAAGTAGTATTTGTTGGTATATGTGATGGTATCACCTTGTTCGATAAAATCTTGTACCCACAGCCAGCATGGGGGCCTCAAATGGCATTAACCGATGTGAAGGTAAGAAGTGCAAAGCCAATGGACAAGCCTTATAAGCTTACTGATGGGGAAGGGATGCATCTGCTGGTCCATCCCAATGGGTCTAAATACTGGCGATTGCAATATCGTTTCGATGGGAAACAAAAGATGTTGGCACTCGGTGTTTACCCGGAAATCTCGTTGTCCGAGGCCCGGCAGCACAACGCAAACTTGAAAAGCGTGGCGTGCTCGATAAATTGAGGAAGGTTCGTCAGGCCTGCAAACAGGTTTGCACTTATGCCATCGTTACGGGTAGAGCAAAAACCAATCCCTTTGCCGAACTTGCTAGTGCCCTCACCACGGCGAAATCAACTCACTACACTCACTGACTGGCTGATCAACTGCCAGATTTCTTGAAAGCTTTAGAAGCTTATTCTGGTAGCCCTATAACGCGCCTTGCGACGCGCATTTTGATGCTAACTGAATTGGCATTGATAATTCAGACATTTCAGACTCCTGACAATACAGATGTTGGTAGCCAGATTAGCCTATCCGTTGCAGTCTGCTGTGGGCGAAAAGCAGACATGCCATACCTCATCCCTGGGGGATTTAGAATATTAAGCGACGGACTTTATCGAAATTTTCATATTGCTGATGCAACTATCGGCTGTTGTCACTCTGCTATCTTAATGACCACTTTGCCCTTTGCATGTCCCTGGGCAAGGTAAGCAAGAGCTGCATTGGATTCCGCAAAGGGGAAAACCTTGTCAATTACCGGCCTGATATGTTCCGCTTCCAGGATTTTGCCTATCCGGGCAAGTTGGTCGCCATCAGGTCGAACAAAGAGAAATGAATAGGTCAGGCCCCGTTTTTTCGTAAGACGTATAATCTTGCGGCTCATCAGCCCGAGCACAAAACGCAATAAGAAGTTCAATCCCCGGACCCGTGCGAACGCGACATCTAACGGCCCGATGAGAGAAATAATCTTTCCGCCAGGTTTAAGAATTTGAGTGGACTTTGCAATCACATCCCCCCTGAGGGTACCCAGAACAATATCGTAGCCACTCAGCACGTTTTCGAACGCCTGCTTTTTATAATCAATCACCTCATCGGCCCCAAGACGGCGTACCCAGTCGACATTCTCTGTACTCGTTGTCGTTCCCACGCTTGCGCCCAGGTGCTTCGCCAGCTGGATGGCAACGCTGCCAATTCCTCCGGAGCCTGCGGGTATAAAAACGCTCTGACCAGGCCTGAGCCCGGCACGTTCTGTCAGCGCCTGCCAGGACGTGAGACTCACCATCGGCAACGAAGCCGCCTCGACGAAACTCAGATTGGCGGGTTTCAGGGCCGCAGCGCTTTCAGGAACCCGTGCAAATTCGGCAAGGGAGCCTGTTCCCGTATCGAAAATGCTGGCAAAAATTTCGTCACCTGGGATAAAACGGGTCACACTAGCCCCCACTGCAACGACGACCCCGGCCAAATCACTGCCCAGCGTCGCAGGGAGTTTAAAATGCAATACTGGCTTGAACATTCCGGTTGGGATCATGTTGTCAATCGGGTTAAGGCCCACCGCGTGTACCTTCACCAGGATTTCATCAGCGCCGGGGGAAGGAAAATCCACGTCATCGAATCCCAGGTCAGGGGATTTACCATAGCGTTTAAACGTAAAGGCTTTCATCGTCCTGCTTTTCATTTGTTTTTTATCCTTTGGTATTTGCCAGTAACATTTTTCACAGGGGTTCTGTTGCTGAGTAAAAAGGCGGCGCCCAGAAACAGCTCGATTAACACGGCAAAAAGGATCTGTCCGCTGACATGCCCTTCGCGCCATTCAGCGATGCCCAGCACAGCTGAAATAATCGATATGGTGCTGATACCCGCGGCCA
This sequence comes from Phytobacter ursingii, assembly GCA_901456055.1. GTDB lineage: Bacteria > Pseudomonadota > Gammaproteobacteria > Enterobacterales > Enterobacteriaceae > Phytobacter > Phytobacter ursingii. Next base: position 7,357 of record CABDWT010000004.1, on the reverse strand, counting down.
GCGCATAACGGGTCGGGGAAGGCCCGGCATTTCTGGCCAGGAAACACATAACGCTTATTCCTGCAAAAAATGCGGCCGAGCGGCGACAAATAACGCGGGTACCCGGCGTTGGTTCAATTCCCCACTGTGTTAAAAGCTGTTCCGGGAAAAACATCCATACCGTGGCCAGGATGAAAAACAACACTGCAGTCAGAACAGCCAGTTGAGAAAATTTCATTTTTACTCCTTCGCATCCAGCTGAAGACTTTTGCGCACGACCTTATCCATGAATGAGGCAGGCGCGAACCTGAGGAGAAAATTCAATTTACCGGCCAGCGTTCCCGCCGTGTAGCGCACCTTCGGACGTAAAGTCTGAGCCGCTTTAACCACTACGTCACCCACCACCTCCGGGCTTTCCGCTTCGGCCATTGCCTTGCTAAGCACTTTCGCCAGCTTCGCCCGGATCAGGTCATACTCTTCAAGCCTGGCATCCGGCTCTATATTATTGGCTTCAAACTGTGTTTTCATGTAAGCCGGTTCGATGACAGACACCCGGATACCCTGCGTGCGTAATTCATGATCCAGTGCCCCCGTATACCCCTCGACCGCATACTTACTGGCCGCATAAAGTGCCACATACGGAAACGGAACGACCCCGAGTATCGAGCCGATGTTAATAATGCGGCCACTGCCCTGGCGGCGCATGTGAGGGATCACCGCCCGGGTCAACCTGACGATGCCCAAAAAGTTAGTGTCGAACATCTGCCTGGCCTGTTCGACAGAACTTTCTTCCGCAGCCGCCGGAGCGATCCCAAAGCCTGCATTATTCACCAGAAGATCGATCCGCCCCTCCAGACGCAGCAACTCCTCAATGGCGGCCCCGACAGAAGCGTCGTCTGTCACATCAAGCGTCAGTAACGGAAACGGATGCTTTCCCGCCAGGGCGCCACGTCGGCTTGTGCCATATACCGTATACCCCGCCGCTAAAAGTTTAATTGCCGACGCTTTGCCAATACCTGAAGACGCGCCGGTAACCAACGCTACTCGTTTTTTTGTCATGCTGAATAAGGCCTTCATGATGTGTTTGAGGTTTCTCATCGCTGCTGAGAGGAAACGCTATAAGGGATTGATATCGGGTTTACTTCTGTGCAGAACAGCCGGAAAACCGCTCTGCACAGTGCACCTCATTGACTACAGTGCTTTATATCGTTCGGCAGCTTCATCTTGTTTGATGTCAGAAAGCAGAGCCTGACGCGACGCATCGAGGGTGTCCCAGCGGGCAGCATTATGTAACGGCGGGATGGTGACGAGCTCACGGCGATCAAAGCCAACCAGTGCGGCATCCACCAACTCGCCCACTTCCATGAATTTTGCTGAGTTACTGATATCGATACCCGCACGGTCCCAAATTTCCGTGTAAGTGCCGGCAGGGAGCACCGCCTGGATATAAATGCCCTTAGACGACAGCTCCACATTCATTCCCTGGGACAGGAAAAGCACAAAGGCTTTGGTTGCGCCGTAAACCGTCATGGCAAATTCCGGGGCGAGGCCTACGACGGAACTGATATTAACGATCGAGCCCTCTCCGGCTTTTACCAGTCGTGGCGCCACGGCACTGGCAAGTCTCGTCAGGGCGGTGACGTTAAGCGCAATAAGGCTTTCTATCGATTCCGGCGTCTGCTCTGTAAAACTACCCGACTGAGCGATACCCGCGTTATTGATAAGGATGCCAATCCGTGTGTCTTCACGCAGACGGGCTTCGACCACGGCCAAATCACTCGTTTGCGTGAGGTCGGCAGGCAGAACGTCGACAGAAATGGCATTTTCCTTTCGCAGACGCTCGGCCAGTGTCTCTAACTTCGCTTTGTCGCGCGCGACCAGAACAAGGTCGTGGCCCCGGCGGGCAAACCGTTCAGCGTAAACAGCACCAATACCCGTGGATGCGCCTGTAATGAGAACTGTAGCTTTAGTCATAAGTTGATCTTCTTTATTAATGTGTAAACAGAATTCGCACTGCGCGATGTATATAGAACCGTGACACCACAGATCTACTTGTTGGTCTCGGCAAGCGACGGATAATCGGTGTACCCTTGCGCGCCACCGCCATAAAGTGTTTCAGGATTGAGTGGGGCCAGAGGCGCGCCCGTCTTCAGCCTTTCGACCAGATCCGGGTTGGAGATGAACGGGCGACCAAATGCGAACAGATCGGCTTTGCCCTGCGCAAGTTGAGTGGACGCCAACGCCAGGTCATAGCCATTGTTGCCGATCCAGGTGTTTTTAAAGCGCCGGCGCAGGGAGTCGTAATCGAACGGCGATACATCTCGCGGGCCGCCCGTCGCACCTTCAACCACATGGAGGTACACGATGCCCAATGCATCGAGTTGTTCAGCGAGGTAGTCATATTGTGGCTGCGGATCACTGCATGAAATCGCATTGGCCGGCGAAACCGGTGAAATGCGCACGCCGGTGCGTTCTGCGCCGATCTCATCCTTTACGGCCGCCGTGACTTCCAGCAGCAGGCGCGCACGATTTTCGACAGAGCCGCCGTATTCATCAGTACGCTGGTTTGCGCCATCTTTCAGGAACTGTTCCAGCAGGTAACCATTCGCACCGTGGATCTCAACGCCGTCAAACCCTGCAGTAATGGCATTGGCGGCAGCTTTTCTGAAATCGTCGATAATCCCCGGTATTTCCTGCAGCTCAAGCGCACGTGGTTCAGAGACATCAGAAAAACCGTTGTTTACAAAGGTCTTAGTCGCGGCACGGATGGCGGACGGGGCGACCGGCGCCGCGCCACCCGGCTGTAAATCGACATGCGAAATTCGTCCTACGTGCCATAACTGCACAAATATGCGCCCACCTTTGGCATGCACCGCATCCGTCACTTTGCGCCAGCCATCGATTTGAGCCTGTGTATAGATACCCGGCGTATCCTGATAGCCCTGCGCCTGTGCGGAGATCTGTGTGGCCTCAGTAATCAACAAGCCTGCTGTTGCGCGCTGGGCATAGTAGGTCGCCGCCAGTTCGCTGGGTACCAGACCGGTTCCGGCCCGGTTACGGGTCAGCGGTGCCATCACGATATGATTGGCAAGTGTGATTGGCCCGAGATCATAAGGTTGAAATAATGTCGTCATGTTTATTCTCTTGCTACGTGGTGGGTCAACGGTTAATTTAATGATGATGATCATAATCTATAAAGTCAACTGGTTTGATTATGATCATCATCAATGTATACTTAGACCCTATTTTTGAGAGGGGTAGCAAAGCATGAAAGTGTCAAAAGAGCAGGTTCGGGAAAACCGGACACGCATTGTAGAAACGGCCTCCGAACTTTTTCGTGAACGCGGTTTTGACGGCGTGGGCGTGGCGGAACTGATGTCAGCGGCAGGGTTAACCCACGGCGGTTTCTATAAGCACTTTGGCTCTAAGGCTGATCTGATGGCGGAGGCAATGAACTGCGGTTTTACGCGTTCTGCAGAAAGCACGGCAGGTGTGGACCGGGAAAAATTTATTGAATACTACCTCTCCCGACCCCATCGCGATGATATGGGAAAGGGCTGCGTGATGTCGGCACTTGGTGCTGACACAGCCCGGCAGTCTGAATCAATCAGGGAGACGTTTGCGGCCGGGATTGAACGTCAGTTGGCAGTTTTAGAAAATGAACATGAAACGCGCGCAGACCTGCTCGATACCATGGCGCATCTTGTCGGTGCCCTGGTGCTCTCCCGAGCCTGCCCGGATAATTCCGCTCTTGCTGATGAAATTCTGAATGTGTGCCGCACACGTCTTCTCCGTAAGGATTAATGTTGCACGGAGACAGAAATTTTTTCTTACTGCGTTGCATGCAGTTAAAGCCCCCAAATTAGTTTTGGGATTTAACAGCTGCTGGAATTTAACCTAAGTAGTATAGAACACCGGATTTCTGTGTGGATGAGTGTCATGATGAGTGTGGTAAGACAAACAGCGCCTTACAACCCGGGCACAGCATTGTCTGTTGACGGCGAACTCTGGAGAGAATTTGAGATGAGCGTAAGCCGCAAACCGGGCAGATGACAGAGGACGTCGATGAGCCGCCAATTAATTTCATTGCGTAATCGATGAGAGACATGATGAGTAGCCTTTCAATGAATGAGCTTCACCGTAACACGTTTGATTGAAATTTAATCATTTAATTTTTCCTCCCATATCAATTCTCCAATAGTGGGATACCACAGGGAGAGATGACGTTGTTTCAGGAAAGATAGATGTTTGCAGCCACCGGACCACAGAGACCGTTGATCCGACAAAATTCGATGCGTATCCCTGGAATGAGTAATTCTGATTCTCTGGAATTAACGGCTGAAATGTGAAGAAGAACGTCTTTTCGACCATCTGAAGGGGTGATGAGGCCTTTGCCGCTGAGGCTGTCAAAACTTTTGACAATTCCTGTCATTTTACGGGACAAGTCAATTCCTTTTATTGAAAACACATAATAACTATACGTTGAAATAAATTTAATGCCACTTTTAATTTATCCTCTCGGCCCTCTGGACGGCTAAAATATAATTTGCTTATTATAACTCCCCGTGCCTTAATGAACTCATCAGTTCGATGTACAAACGAACGTAAAACATTTTCCGTGCAGTCCTCATTACCAGGCGCTATCGCTGATATCCCCTTCTTTTGAGTCCATACGCTTAATACTATACGTTTACTATCAATACTAATGTGTAACGGGAGTCAGTATGACCTCAAGAATTAAAGGCCTGGTAAAGTGGTTTAACGAAGACAAAGGTTTTGGTTTCATCTCTCCACTCGATGGAAGCAAAGATATCTTTGTTCATTTTTCTGCGCTTAACGGCGATAACTTCAAAACTTTATTTGAAGGTCAGAAAGTTGAATTCGCAATACACGCGGGTGATAAAGGCCCGGCAGCTGCAAACGTAATACTTTGCGATAAATAAATATTTGTGGATCTGCGACAACGATGAGGGTTCATTCCTGAGTAGACAGATCCATAGGTTAATTTAGTGAAGGTAGTGAAGGGCAGATTATTCTTAACATCAGGTTAGTACATTTTTGCTCATGTATGAGTGTGCTGACCGATGTGATGAAGTGCAGGTCTGCTGCATGAACAGTCTAAAAGCAGAAGCTAACTGCTTGTAAAAACATTAAAGTGCGTAAGAGGTAAGACAACCTCCACAAGCATCACTTCTTCGATTTTACGTGGTTTTTTTGCTAAAATACATTCCCATAACAGGTATTATTATTCTTTTATCCCTCATCATCCTTGAAAGAGTGAGTTTTTTAGGATGGTTGTATTGATTTGAATAAATCACTGCAATAGGGTATGGGAAGTTGAGAGCCTTTTGGGCGCAGCTAAAATATGTTCTCAATTTTTGGAACAGCCCGTTCATGGATGTTTAACTAAGTCATTATGACGGGAACGTATATATTTACATCCGGACACAGGTATCTCCAGAACAACCAGTTAACAAAATTATGGTGGCATATGAAAAAAGTTATTGTTTTTTTTAATGCCGAACCGTGCAAGGTTATCAATGTTCTTAAAGGTATTACCTCTATCCGTGAGGAGTACCCAAACGGTGAAGAAATACATCTTCAGATAATGTCTGCCGGTTTTCCTTCGTTGACTACAGAGCATGGTATTGTACATGTAGCTTCAGACAGGGAACTGACATCACAGGAAATACTGGATGCTGCCAGAAAGTATCTGTAGCAAACCGTGAGGTTTTTTATTCCTCTAATCCATGTTTGATCGTGTACTGGCGGTTATAGAAACTATGTTTTCCCGTATAAATCAGATGAGAAAATAAAAAAGTACGTAAAAACCTTTGATAGCCTGCATTAAAATGCAGGCTTTTTTTTCTTTATACCAGCAATGCTGGTTATAGACGATGGGCGTCGATATTATCAACCTCTCGGAGGTATTGATATTATCCGTAGCGATTCAACGATTATAATTGTGCTGAATCGCAAGCATCTAACAATACGAGAGAAACGCCACGACGTAGTTGTCAGAAAACCTAATGCTCAGCTTAAGGTTTAAATGAGGAATTCATCAGGTTTTTTTCCTTCAGCCATTTGTTTAGCTATTGTTTTTGGCATGCGCCCCTGGCCCGTCCAGGTTTTAATCTTATTGTTTTCATCTAAATACTTGTATCGAGCGGGCCTTACAATACGAGTTGACTTTTTTTTACTTGTATTTTCTGAAAACTTCAATAATTCTTCCGGGTATATACCTTCTGCGAGCATAAGTTGTCGAAGGTTTTCCAGCTTGACTTTTCGTCCACTTTCTTCTTCTGCTTTGGCAGCAGTAATATTTCGTATTTCGGAAACAATGGTGCTGAATTTTTCCAGTATAGCCTCAAGTTCTCCAAGTGAAAGGTCACGTGTTTGTGTACGAAGAGAACGAATGTTATTAAGCATGCTGATTAAGCCTGACATAAAATTCCTCAAGATTAAATTTAACTACATTATGTGTGTAATCTATAAAGAAATAGTATACATCACCTTTCTGATTATTTAGGTCATTTCTGTAGCGGCAAAAATTATTTATTTCCAGACTCGATAAACCATAAATAATTATTGAAACATATACCGATGCTTTGACCTGTTCCCTGTTGGTTAACACATCGCGATGTCAGAGATGTCCGCTCTTGGCACACAGCGGACAAGCTAACGGGACTGAAGGTCAGCTGTGAGCGAGGAGCGGACATAACGCAATATCTGAAACTACATCCACCTCTGCAAAGTACAGATTGGGGCGCATCACTCTGGTAAGTAAATATCAGAGTTGTTAATGCTTTGATACCACTTCATGGCTTTAGCATAATCTTGTGGCACTCCTTTTCCGTAGTAATAAAGATTTCCAATATTTTTTTTAGCATTGGCATTACCGTTACTGGCGGCTTTAAGGTACCACTCCATAGCCTTAGAATAATCTTGTGGTATACCTTCTGCTTTTTCATACATGACGCCAATGTTATTTTGAGCTTCAGCATGGTTTTGTTGTGCTGCTTTTAAATACCACTCCATAGCTTTTGAATAATCTTTTTTAACCCCTTGCCCAGAAACATAACAAAATGCCACATTATTTTGGGCTTGAGCATAATTTTGAGTGGCTGATTTCATATAAAGATCAAAAGCTTTATGATAATCCCTCTCAACACCTAACCCTTTTGCGTACATAACCCCCATTTTATATCGCAATTCAGCGCTCATCTCACTTAGGTGATTTTGTTTGCTAGCACCAGAGCCTAATGTACGAATAATAAGAATCATGTCAGGTATGTTTTTCATGTAGCGTAGGTTTTAATTAGTTTATTTATTCCTTACTCATTATTTATATCTTTATATCTTTAATTCAAAATCACCT
>CABDWT010000003.1 GCA_901456055.1 Phytobacter ursingii | reverse complement strand
TTCTTTCNTATGTGACAAACCGGACAGTATCATGGACCGGTTTCTACCGGTAACCCGCATTCGCAAGGTTGGTCTCACTATGGAAAATGAACTGCACTTCATCGGCATTGATGTCGCCAAAGCTAAGCTGGATGTTGATATCCTTCGTCCGGATGGCCGGCATCGCGGTAAAAAATTTGAAAACACCCCCTCCGGGCACGAAGAGCTGGTCCGCTGGCTTCGCAGCCATGATGTGAGCCATGCTCATGTCTGTATGGAGTCCACCAGTACTTACATGGAAGACGCGGCCACGTATCTGAGTGATGCCGGCTATACCGTCTCCATCATCAACCCCGCCCTCAGTAAAGGCTTCGCACAGAGTGAGGGGCTGCGCAGTAAAACCGACAACGTGGACGCCCGTATGCTGGCCCACTTCTGCCGGGAGAAACGCCCGCCAGCATGGGAGGCACCGCACCCGACGGAACGGGCGCTGAAAGCGCTGGTGTTACGCCATCATGCACTGACAGAAATGCAGACGCAGGAGAAAAACCGTCAGGAGACGGCGCCGGAGGTACAACTGGAGAGCATAGATGTGCTCCTGCAGTGCCTGGCCGCAGAGCTGACGCGTATCGAAAAACAGATAAAAGAGCTGACGGACAATGACCCGGATATGAAGCAGCGGCGGAAACTGCTGAACAGTATCCCGGGCATTGGCGAGAAAACGGCGGCGGTGCTGCTGGCGTACACAGGGCTTAAGCTGAGGTTCAGTACAGGGCGGCAGTTCGCGGCATATGCAGGGCTGACACCGAAGCAGCATGAGTCGGGGAGCAGCGTGATGCGGACAAGCCGGATGAGTAAGGCGGGTCCGGTTCATCTGCGCGGCGCGTTATATATGCCGGCGATGGTGGCGCTGTACAAAACGGCCTGGGGTAAGGCGTTCAGGGAGCGGCTGGAAGGAAACGGAAAGCGTCCGAAGGTGATAATCGGCGCGATGATGCGCAAGCTTGCTCAGGTGGCGTACGGGGTGCTGATGTCAGGAAAGGCGTTCGATGCGTCACGGCATGAGATGCTGCCGGAGTAAGAGCAGAGCAGGTGGGAAAGCGACAGCGCCATGTGGCGCTGTGGTTGTCATGGCTGAAATCCGGGTGCCGGAAGCGACTGCAGCAGATAAAAAAGTTGCAGGCGTTAACAGTATCTACGCGTTTCGGGGGCTTTTTTGCGTTTGTCATCCGGTAAATATTGCACCGCCGGGTTCCCGGATGCGGCGTAAACGCCTTATCCGGGCTACGCGTTTCGGGGGCTTTTTTGCGTTTGTAATCCCGTAAATATTGCACCGCCGGGTCCCCGGATACGGTGCATGCGCCTTATCCAGGCGACGAGCTTCGCCAATAAATCCATTATGCAAAACCTCGTCACAGATCACGTTTCCCCGCCCTAACTCGGTTCAGCCTGTTGAACCAGACGTATTTTCCGCTTTACTGGACAGATAAACTTTTCTCCATCAACACAGGAGCCGTTATGGGCGGTAAAGGATGTAATTCACTTATTCGGGCTGAGAAAATACTGACCTATATAGCGTATGTCGGTGCAGCGAGTTTTATGGAGCTCCTGCGGGAATTTCAATATCCCAAGAGCAGCCTGCTGAATTTATTAAATGTGATGGTCGATTGCGGCTTTTTAACGAAAAGCGATCGCAACCAATATTCACTCGGCATTAAAAACTATGAACTTGGCTGCCAGGCGTTACACCGAAAAAATATTTTTGAGGTCACTAAACGCCCGATGCAGGAACTCTCGCAAAAAAGTGGGCTGGTCTGTCATTTAGGGGCGATTGAAGACTGCTACGCCATTTATCTCGATAAAGTGGAAGGGCCAGACACCGTACCAACGAAAAAAAGCTGGATTGGCAAGAAGTTAGAATTACACATCACGGCGTTGGGTAAGGCATTACTCGCCTGGAAGCCCCGTGAGGAAATGGATTATTTTTTAAATGCACTCACGCTGACACCCCATACCCGAAATACTTTTACGGATAAAAAATTATTTTGGGAAGAATTGCAGAAAACGCGTTTACGCGGATGGGCCATAGACAATGAAGAATCAACCTATGGCGCAGTATGTCTGAGTATGCCGGTATTCAATATGTATAACCGGGTTAATTATGCGATCTCACTGTCGGGCGATCCGGTGGTGTATTCAGGAAATAAGATCGATGGTTATCTCGAATTGCTCCGTCAGTGCGCCGGGCAAATATCATATGGGCTGGGGTACCGAAGTGAAAGTGAAAACCTAAGAAAAGGAAACTGATGTAATGAAAAAGTTCAGGGGAATTATTCCGCCGGTCTCCAGCACCTTTGATAACGACGGAAATATCGATAAAACGGCCATGAAAGCGGTCGCTGATTTTCTGATTGAGAAAGGGGTCGACGGACTGTTTTATCTGGGGACCGGCGGGGAATTCAGCCAGATGAACACCAGCCAGCGGATGGCGCTCGCCGAAGCGGCGGTCGCCGCAGCGGATAAGCGCGTTCCGGTATTGATTGGCGTGGGTTCGCCCTCCACCGACGAAGCGGTGAAGCTGGCACAGCATGCCGAAGTTTGCGGTGCTGATGGCATTGTTGCTATTAACCCTTACTACTGGAAAGTCGCCCCGCGCAACCTGGACGATTATTTCCACCGCATCGCGCGTAGCGTAAATCTGCCGGTGATCATCTATAACTTCCCCGACCTGACCGGTCAGGACTTAACGCCTGAGACCGTCAAACGCCTGGTGCTGCAAAACGACAACATCGTTGGCATTAAAGACACCATCGACAGCGTCGGCCACCTGCGCACAATGATCAACACCGTCAAAGCGGTGCGCCCGGATTTCTCCGTTTTCTGCGGCTACGACGACCATTTACTCAACACGTTGCTGCTGGGCGGTGACGGGTCGATTACCGCCAGCGCCAACTTCGCGCCGGAATTATCCATCGGCATCTATCGCGCCTGGCAGGAAAACGACCTCGCCACAGCCGCCACACTTAACAAAAAATTGCTCCAGTTGCCGTCAATTTATGCGCTGGAAACCCCGTTTGTCTCACTCATCAAATATGCCATGCAGTGCGTGGGGCTCCCGGTGAACGCGTATTGCCTGCCACCGATCCTGGAAGCGTCGACGGAAGCAAAAGAAAAAGTGAGAGCGCTCCTGTCCTCTCAGGGAATTTTAAAACAATAAGGGGAACACCATGTCTGTTCGCGAAATATTTGATAACGACAACCGGGAGATTTACCACGTCAGGACGCACGCCGCTGGCCCGCAAGGCGAGCTGCCTCTGACCCCGGATATGCTTGTTAACCGACCCAGTGGCGATATTTTTGGTATGACGATGAATGCCGGGATGGGCTGGTCGCCGGACGAGCTTAACCGTGATGGCATTCTACTACTGAGTACGCTGGGCGGGCTTCGCGGGCCAGACGGAAAACCTGTCGCGCTGGCGCTTCACCAGGGCCACTATGAGCTGGATATCCAGATGAAAGCGGCGGCTGACGTTATCAAACACAATAACGCCCTGCCTTATGCGGTCTATGTCTCCGACCCGTGCGATGGCCGCACGCAGGGCACAACCGGTATGTTCGACTCGTTGCCCTACCGCAACGACGCCTCGATGGTGATGCGCCGCCTGATTCGCTCCCTGCCGGATGCCAAAGCGGTGATTGGCGTGGCGACCTGCGACAAAGGACTGCCCGCCACCATGATGGCGCTCGCCTCTCAGCACGATAAAGCCACGGTGCTGATCCCTGGCGGAGCGACATTGCCTGCGCTGCACGGCGAAGATAACGGCAAAGTGCAGACCATCGGCGCGCGTTTTGCCAATGGCGAATTGTCGTTGCAGGGCGCACGCCGCGCGGGATGTCAGGCCTGCGCGTCATCCGGCGGCGGCTGTCAGTTCCTGGGCACGGCGGGCACCTCTCAGGTGGTGGCCGAAGGCTTAGGGCTGGCTATCCCCCACTCCGCGCTGGCGCCATCAGGCGAGCCGGTGTGGCAGGAAATCGCCCGAGCTTCCGCCCGCGCGGCGCTGCAACTGACCCACAAGGGCATCACCACGAAGGATATCCTTACCGATAAAGCCTTTGAGAATGCCATGATGGTCCACGCGGCCTTTGGCGGCTCCACCAACCTGCTGCTGCATATTCCGGCGATTGCCCATCAGGCGGGTTGTCATATTCCTACCGTGGAAGACTGGATCCGCATTAACAAGCGGGTGCCGCGCTTAGTGAGCGTACTGCCGAACGGCCCGGTCTATCACCCGACGGTCAATGCCTTTATGGCGGGCGGTGTACCGGAGGTGATGTTGCATCTGCGCAGCCTCGGTTTACTGCATGAAGATGTCATGACCGTCACCGGTAATACCCTCAAGGAAAACCTCGACTGGTGGGAGCAGTCCGAACGTCGGCAGATTTTCAAGGAGCTGTTATTTAAGCAAGAACAGGTCGCAGCGGATGATGTCATTATGTCGCCGCAGCAGGCCGCTAAACGCGGGCTGACGTCCACCATTACCTTCCCGGTGGGCAATATCGCGCCGGAAGGATCGGTCATTAAGTCCACGGCCATTGATGCATCGGTGATTAATGAAGAGGGCGTTTATTACCATAAAGGCGCGGCGAAGGTCTATCTCTCGGAAAAAGCCGCTATTTACGATATCAAGCACGACAAAATTAAAGCGGGCGATATTCTGGTGATTATTGGCGCGGGCCCCTCCGGTACGGGAATGGAAGAGACCTATCAGGTCACCAGCGCGCTGAAACATCTGTCATACGGTAAACATGTCTCGTTAATTACCGATGCCCGTTTCTCCGGTGTTTCAACCGGTGCCTGTATTGGTCACGTCGGGCCAGAGGCCCTGGCGGGTGGGCCGATTGGTAAGTTACGTACCGGAGATATTATTGAAATTAAAATTGACTGCAAACAACTGCATGGGGAGGTGAATTTCTTAGGAACCGATATAGAGAATATTCTGCCATCGCGTGAGGAAGCGGCTGCCTTATTAAATACCCGGAATACGCATCCGGATTTAATGCCTGCCCCGGAATTACCGGACGATACCCGCCTCTGGGCAATGTTGCAGGCCGTGAGCGGCGGTACATGGCGCGGCTGTATTTATGACGTTAATAAAATTAGTGAAGCACTACAGGACTATATTAATAAGCCCTGAGTTAAGTCATACCCATTATTAAGTTTTTATTATTCGACTGCCTGGCTCAGGCAGTCTGGTAGCTCACATCTGTATCCTGGAAAGAGAGGACGTTATGCCACTATTTATCGTCGTGGCAGGTATTGCTGTACTCCTGCTTTTAACTATAAGAATAAAATTAAATACTTTTGTTTCGTTAATTATCGTCTCAATCGGGGTCGCCATCGCCAGTGGAATGAACCTGAATAAAGTTGTTACCTCGGTCGAATCCGGCCTTGGCGGTACGCTGGGCCATATAGGTTTGATATTTGGCTTCGGCGTGATGCTCGGGCGTTTATTATCTGATGCCGGCGGCGCCCAGCGTATCGCGCTGACCATGCTGAAATATTTCGGTGCGAAAAAACTCGACTGGGCGGTAGTCTGTTCGGCGTTTATCGTCGGGATTGCGCTCTTTTTCGAAGTCGGCCTGATTCTGCTGGTGCCGATTATCTTCGCCATTGCCCGCGAAGCGAAAATATCGCCGATGTATATGTGCGTGCCGATGCTGTCCGGTTTACTGGTTGCGCACGGTTTTCTGCCGCCGCACCCGGGACCGACTGTGATCGCCCGTGAATATGGCGCAGATGTCGGCCTTGTGTTGATTTACGGCATTATCGTGGGCATTCCTACCTTTATTCTCTGTGGCCCGTTGCTGAATAAAGTGTGTCAGCGATTGATTCCGGATGCCTTTAAAAAAGAGGGCAATATTGCCTCTCTCGGCGCCACAAAGAGTTTTACCGAGAGCGAAATGCCGGGGTTTGGCATTAGCTTTTTGACCGCCATGCTGCCGGTTATTTTGATGGCGCTGGTGACCATTATGCAGATGGCTCGCCCGAAAGACGCGGGCGCCCCTGGCATGCTGTATAACATCTTCCTGTTTTTGGGGAACTCCACCATTGCCATGCTGATTTCGCTGTTGTTCGCGATTTACACCATGGGTGTGGGTCGTGGGAAAACCATTTCGGAGCTGATGGACTCCTGTGGCAAAGCGATTGCCGGGATTGCCGGCCTGCTGTTGATTATCGGCGGCGGCGGTGCGTTTAAGCAGGTGCTGATTGATTCCGGGGTGGGCCAGTATATTTCCACGCTGGTGTCAGGGATGGACATTAACCCGATTCTGATGGCCTGGGGCGTCGCGGCGTTCCTGCGGATTTGTCTGGGGTCGGCCACGGTTGCCGCTATTTCCACCGCCGGGTTAGTGATTCCCCTGCTGGCGGCGCATCCTCATACCAATCTGGCGCTGATTACCCTGGCAACGGGGGCGGGTTCCTGCATCTGTTCGCACGTGAATGATGCAAGCTTCTGGATGATTAAGGATTTCTTCGGTCTGACCACCAAGGAGACATTGTTGTCCTGGACGTTGATGTCGACATTGCTCTCCATCTGCGGGCTGCTGTTTATTTTGCTGGCCAGCGTGGTGATGTAAATCGCGCGGTAATCCGCAACATTCCCCGGTGGCGCTAGCGCTTACCGGGGCTACAAACCCAATCGTCGCCCGGATAAGTGACAGCGCATCCGGGAGAAGTGTCATCGTGGATTTCGTGCCGCAGAGGTGACGACTTAAAGCATGGTGATATTTTTCGCAAATTGGGATCAGCGCAAGTTGCTCATGGAGACCGCCGCTGTAAATGTCATATATTCATCATTTGAATATATAGTTGAAATAATAATTAAGGAAAATAGTTACAACTGAATTTTTGGGCGACAAAAATAAATGAAGAAAAATAATAAAATCAACAATGTATTATTCACCCCCTCCTGTTCCAGCATTAAGTCCTGGCTATTAACATGCTGACACCAAAAATATTCATGAAAGAAAAATTCCGATTGCAAGCATCGGCGGGATTTCTGTACAATCCCCAAAAAACAATATTATTATAGTGACAACTCTGTCTAATTTATTGATGTATTTTATATCTAACAAAAACTTATTCAGTGAAAATATAATTTGGTAAACGTCGAAAGCGCAATCATTGAATACTCTGGTTATATTTAAGCACGAATTCATAGATGAGAATTATGAGATAGTATATGAAAACATGGCGTTGCTTTTTTTATATGTTGTTGCTCGTGCTAAATCCGGCCCTGGCTGGCATTCAGATTAATGCCACCAGGGTCATTTACCCTGCGGCTAAAAAAGAGGTTACGCTCAGCATCACTAATGAATCCACCACGCCGCGTCTGTTGCAGGCGTGGGTTGACAATGGCGATCCTGATGTGCAGCCAGAAACAGCAAAACTTCCTTTTCTGGTCACCCCGCCCATCTCCCGCATTGACCCCGGTAAGGGTCAGACATTACGCATCATATTTACCGGCGGCACCCTGCCTGCTGATCGTGAATCCGTTTTCTGGCTAAATATCCTTGAGGTTCAGCCAAAATCCAGCATCAGCAAAGAGAACAGCGACAGAATTAAATTTACGGTCCGCTCCCGGCTTAAGGTTTTTTATCGGCCGATGGGGCTGCCGGGCTCACCGAATGATGCCGCCGCGCAATTACACTGGCGGCTGATTAGCCAGGGTAAGGGCTATGCCCTTGAGTGTGATAACCCCACCGCCTGGAACGTCTCTTTTCATGATGTCCGGCTGAAAAGCGCCCCTGCCGTGGCGGACACAAAGCAAAACGGTATGTGCCCGGCAAAAGGGAAGAAATTAATTCCGGTTAAGGAGGTGATGGCACCTCGTTCCGGCAGAGTGCTATTTACCACGATTGATGACTATGGCGGATATAAAGAGGGTGAGTCCGGTTATGGGCCTTAATAAATAAAATATTTAAGGAAAACCCATCAAAATCAGAGCGGCACATTATTTAAGAAAATAGGAAATCAAGGATGAGAATAATTTTCCAAGCCACGCCAGTTATTAATAAGGCCCTGCTCATTAATATAAGACGAGGTAGTAAATAAATGAATAAATTAATATCACCCATCCTGTTTTCTGTCGGATTTATTTCATGTGCGCCTGAGTGTTGGGCGGATTGCAGCACCCTGAATCCTCAATCCTATGAAAGAACGCTACCCTCTTTCGCAATATCAGTCCCCAAAAATAGTGTGCGCGGGCCTGTTGGAAACGTTATGAGTCTTGCTGATGGTCCCTCCTCAAGCGTTAGCTGTAACGCAGGCAATGTAAATATGAAGCTACAGTTGGGCACAACAATGACACCTTCAGATTACGACCCCACTGTATATAAGACAAACATCCCTGGAATCGGCATCAAGATCTGGAGTAACTGGGTCATGACAAGTGGATGGCCCAGCGGAACGCCAATTGTTACGCTAACTGATATTCCGCAGTACTGGTACTCCTGGCCTGCGAGTGCGACAAGTGCAGAAAACCGTATTGCAGGAATCAACGTACAGTTTTACATCATCGGCCCCGTATCTTCAGGAACAGTAACGCTGCCTTCACCTATGGTGGCTGCATGGGCTAACACCGGTACCGGAGATACAGGTGCAGTTAAGTATAGCGAGCTCAAGATAAATAGCGGAAATGTGATAGTTACAGCCGCCGCCTGCAAAACCCCCGATATCCATGTTGATCTTCAAAAACACGCAAGTTCGGATTTTCCAACCGTCGGTGCGACCAGCCCTGCAACACCTTTTAATTTTGAAATCCAGAACTGCGATCCCAACATTAATTCAGTGAATTACACCTTTAAGCCAGCGCCGGGCGTCAGCCTGGTCAGTGATGGTAATAGCGACCAGCATATTACGCTGGACAGCGCCTCATCCGCCAGCGGTGTGGGCATTCAGGTGCTCTATAACAACGACACGCTTGTCCCGTTTAATTCAAAAATCACTTACACCGGCTATAACAAAACCACCGGGGGCAGCTATACCATCCCGATGAAAGCGCGTTATATCCGCACAGGCGCCGTGACTGCCGGAACAGCTAATTCGGCAGTAGAATTCATCATGACGTATGAATAGGGAGTGGCCTGTTTGAAGGCGAGAAACAGGCCATACCCTACATTGAAGAAAGATGAAATGTGCCGGATGGCGCTGCGCTCATCCGGCCTGTCTTTCTTAATCTCTCAGTTGCTGGCGAGGCGTATAAAGGTGTCCTGCAATTCCGCGGGCTTACGCACCCCCTGATGCAGGTCAAGTACCCGACCCTGGCGGTCGATCATCACCGACGTTGGCGTGCCGATCACCTGATAGCGTTCCTGGGTGATGTTGAGCTGGTCACGCAGCACCGGATAGGTGATCTGGTGTTTTGCCAACAGCGTGCGGATATCCACGGAATCCGGGTCGGTGTTCACCGCCACCACCACCACGTTGTCGCCATACTGTTTGCTGAGCGCCTGCAGGGTGTCCATTTCAGCCAGGCAACCGCCGCAGCTCGCTGACCAGAAATTGAGGTAAACCCCCTTCCCTTTCCAGCTGTCGAGGCTGGCGTCTTTACCGTGCAAATCAAACGCCGCCAGCGCAGGTGCGGGTGCGCCCTGTGCCAGTTTTTCTTCTTTGCAGCCGCTCAACAGTACCAGCAGCAGCAAAACAAACCCATTAAGCCAGCGCATGTTGTGTCCTCTCCTCGCCCAGATATTTCCCGTGTTGCAAACGCAAAATGCGGTCAGCAAACTGCCCCAGCGCCGGGTTGTGCGTCACCATCACGATGGTGCGACCCTGGCGGTGCAGGTCGGTCAGCAGGTCCAGCACGCGCTGTTCGTTCTCTTCATCGAGGTTACCGGTCGGCTCATCGGCGAAAATCACCGGAGGCTCATTGACCAGCGCTCGGGCAATACAGACCCTTTGCTGCTCGCCGCCGGAAAGCTGGCTCGGCAAGTGGGTCACACGATGCTCCAGCCCCACCTGCGCCAGAACCGCGCGGGCAGCGGCTTCATCCACCACACTATGGTAGTGCTGGGCCAGCATGACGTTCTCCAGCGCCGTCAGAAACGGGATCAGGTGGAACTGCTGGAACACCAGGCCGATTTTCTCCGCACGAAAGCGGCGACGGCCCTCTTCATCCAGCGCAGCCGCATCGGTGCCGTCAAGGATCACCTGCCCTTCTGTGGCGGTGTCCAGGCAGGTCAGGATGTTCATCAGTGTGGTTTTACCGGAGCCGGACGCGCCCATGATCGCCACAAACTCGCCGCGGGCGATGCGCAGATTAATGTCATCCAGCGCGGTGACATCACCGAAGCGTTTGTATAAATGGCGGGTTTCAATCGCCATCTGCGGAATATGCGTGACAGACATGGCGTTACTCTCCTTTCAATACTTTTGCAGGTTCAACGCTCACTGCGCGTCGTACCGGAACAATGGCCGCGAGCACCGCGACCAGCAAAGACAGCACCAGGGTGATCGGCAGTACCGGCAGGCGCAGGGAAATGGCGGCATTAAACACCGTCATGCCGAGCAGTTGCGCCAGCAGATACCCCAGAATCCAGCCCGTCACCACCGCCGCCAGCGCGATAATGCCGGTTTCCAGCACCATCTGGCGCATGATGTCGCCATTGCTTGAGCCGAGGGCTTTTTGCAGCGCGAACTCACGGGAACGTTCGCCAACAATCGCCATCAGCGTGGTGTTCACGCACAGCGACGAGAGCGCCAGAATAACGATGGAAATCAGCCCCATCAGCCCTTTGATTTTATCGAGCACCTGCCCTTCGGAGGCTGAGACTTTACGCACCGGGCGAATCTCAAGATCGGGATATTGTTGCTGTAAGGTCTGCGCGTAGCTCTCCACCTGCCCAACGTCGTTGCTGACGCTCAACAACGCGTGGCTGATTTTATCCGGCTGATGCAGCCAGCTTTGCGCTACGTCGAGGCTGACAATCAGCATGTTATCGGTGGCGTCACCCGCCTCGACAATGCCCTTCACCAGCAGCTTTTTGCGCTCTTTATGGTCGACCAGCGTAATGCTGTCGCCCGGTCGCACATTGAGGCGCTCGGCCAGTTTGACGCCGACCATCGCGTTCCGGTCATCAAAACTCACGCCAATCCAGTTGCCGGTAACCTGCCAGTACGGCGCCAGTTTCTGCATCGATTCAAACCACACCCCGACCATCACCACTTTTTCCAGCTCGGTACGCGCCATGCCGTATAGCCAGGGGCTGGCGCCGTGGATTAACCCTTTCGGCGCCTTATCGAGAATGGCCTGCAGTTCCGGTTGCGGCATGCTGGAACCATGCGATGGACCGATATAAAAGTTCGCCCCGAAGGTGCGCAGCTCTTCACTCATTTTGGTGTTGATGTCGAACCACACGGCAGAGAGCGCGGTGACAATGGTCGCCCCCACGGTGAGGGCGGCAAACACCACGCTGACGCGCTGCAAACGCAGGCGCAAGGCTCGCCACACCAGTAACCACAGCATGTCGCGCTTAGCGGCCATACAGCACCTCCACAGGATAAAGACGGGCAATGCGCCGGGCCGGGAACCAGGTACCAATCAGTGAAATCAGTACCGCAATCACCAGCACGCAGGGGATCACCACCCAGGCAAAATTGAGCGGCGCGTCAAACAGCATCAGTCCGATGGCCTTCGCCAGTCCCCACCCCGCGATACAACCCACGGCGCCACCCGCCAGGCCGCTGGAGGCCGCCTCCAGGTAGAACAGCAGTAAGATTTGCCACTGGCGCGCACCCAACGCTTTCATCAGGCCTATCTCTTTGGCGCGTTCCATGATGGTGCTGGTCATCAGCGAAGCGATGCCCATCGCCGCAGCCGCCAGCGCGGCAAGGGTCACCACCCCCATCAACAGCTGGATTTTGTCGATCACCACCCCTTCCGAGGCGGCAACCTGCCAGACCGGGCGCACTTCCGCGCCGGAAATCGCCTCTTCCAGTTGGTGGGCGATAGACGAAACATAGGCCGTGCAGTACCAGAGGTCGTACTCTTCGGCATTCAGCGCATCGAGGTTTTCACGGGCGCGGCGCGACAGTTCGTTTTCCGGCACCGTCAGGGCCGAGACGCGAATCGCCTGCACTTTGCCCTGTAAATTCAGCAGTTGCTGGACGACATTCAGCGGCATCACCAGCTGGTTATCTTCTTCACCGCCGCTGGATAAAATGCCGCTCACCACCACGGTTTGCGTGTGATTTCCGGCACTCAGGGTGAGCGTATCGCCCACTTTCCAGCCGCTATTGCGCGCCAGCGCGTGGCCCACCAGCGTTTGCGGTACGTCACCTGTCGGCTCCTGCGGCCACTCGCCGCTCACCTGCCAGAACGGACTCACCGTACGCTGCCCGGTCTGGTACCCCTCTTCATCCGGGATATCCACCGGCTGGCTAAAGAAGGTTCCCAGAACCTGAATATCACGCCCATTGACCCTCACTTCACCGCCGAGCATCGGGGCAAAGCCGACTATGTTGTTACGCCAGAAGATATCTTTGATGTTCGGCAATTCGGCTTCGTCGAGGAAATCCTGGCCGGAGAGCGGGTTGCTCTTTTCGCTGAACATCGCGGGCAGCGCCGCCTGTCCGGCAGGCTCAATCAGAATGTTTGCGCCGTAAGATTTCAGCTCGCGCGACATTTTGTCGCCGATATCAATCGACACCGCCAACAGCGCCGAAATCAGGCTGGAGGCGAGGAAAACGGTGAGGATTGCCAGCATCTTGCGCCGGAGATTACGTCCCCAGGATTGCCGTAGCATTCGCCATAACATGACTATTCCTCCTTCGCCACGCCGGGTGCGAACTGCTCAGGCGCATTGCGGAAGCGGTTATAGTTCGCTTCGGACGCGAAGAACCAGGTTTTACCGCCCCAGTTGTATTTGTACTCGGCGGATGTGTTGGTCAGCGTCGTTTTGTCCACCGGGTCGGTCACCTTGATGGTCATGACCGTGGAGAAGTAGTTCCCCCCTGCCGCCAGCGCGTCGCCGGGGATGGTCAGCTCTTTCTCATCGTTGCGCCAGTTGTCGATCGGCACCGGGTTACAGCCGCCCGCTTTGCCAATCGAGGGAATGAAAATGTGTACCCCGCAGGCCACGCAGATCACCTGATTGCCTTCCATCACATAGCCCTGATCGCCGCACAGCAGGCAGGCGTCGAAGACCACGCCGAAGCGCAATTTGTCCGGGTAACGGTTGATGATGAAAAAGCGCACCGCTTTGCCGTCATCCGCCACCCACACGAAACGGTGCAGTTTGCCGTCGCGCAGTTTTTCAACCGGCAGATGCACCATGCCGTCGCTGGCCAGCGTCACCGGCTGAGCTTCTGAGAGTTGCGGCGGCTGCGAAGCCACCAGATCCCACCACAGCTGGCTACCCATAACCACGGCGGCACAGCCGACCGTGGTCATTAACAGACGTAGCGCATTCCGGCGCTGAGCACGGGCCAGACGGTGTGCAATCGGGTCGCCGGTGGACCAGACATCGCGGAAATAGCGGCGTAAGCGGGGCAACCAGCACAGGCCGAGCAGCAGGAGCAAACCCGCGCCGACCCAGTTATACATTTGCGCGTTATTCGTCACCCGCGCCACGAAGCTCAACAGCGGTTTCAGCAGCGGCATCACCTGCAGCTTCATCAGCAGCAATAGCAGGTTACCGCTGAGCGGCAGCCAGAGCATGATCATCACGACGACCGTCAGCGGCCAGTACAGCCAGCGCATCCGGTTGACCAGCATGCCGCACAGCACCGCGACCAGGCTCAGCACCGCAAACGCCAGCACCAGCGAGGTAAGGTTCAGCAGCAGATCGGTGTTCAGCACATGGGTACTGGTGAGGCCGCCAAGGTTCGGGTCCAGCCCCCAGTGACGCGCCGCGCCCAGTACCAGAACCGCCTGCCACAGGTAACGCAGGCGATGCGGTGTCCACCAGAAACTGAGCAGAAACAGGAACGACACGAGGATTTCGCCGCAGACCAGCAGCAGTTGGATTTGCTGGGAACCGCGGAAAAGCAGGCCGACGAGCAGCCCGGCAATCAGCCCAGGCAGCGTCGTCCACACCAGCGCACGCACGGTGGGCAACGGACTGCGGCTCCAGAGCAGACCGGATAGCAGGGCTACGCAGAAAAAAACCTGTAGCGTGGTGACGAAAAAGTAACTCATAGCTTCGACTCGGGTGTGGCGGAAACAAAAAGGTGCCGCGCCGGAAAAACAGATCGCGGGATGATCACATGACCACCCCGCGTAAGCGACACAAACACCTGCGCCTTATCAGTTCAGGCCGACGTATTTGAAGTCGTAGCTAACGTCGAACGGTTTCCACCAGCGGCCAACACCGGTTTCGGTGTCGGTGTGACGGTGCATCCCGGCTTTTGCTGGCGGCTCAATGTGGTAGGTCACTTTGTAGTTACCCACGCCCATCATTTTGATGTTCGCACCGTAGTGCGGGCCATCGCTCGCCACCATCGGCATGAAGGTGCCTTCTTGTTTTTCACCGGTATCGGTATTCACCAGGGTGTAGCTAATGGTCAGGTACGGCACCCATTCGCCCGCGCCGAAGCCGTTTTTGTTGCCCTCAGTCGCGTGAATGTCCGCTTCCAGATGGATATCGGATTTCGCCGCTGGCAGGCCCATGCCGCGCGGCTCCATGTCGATAGGCTGCAGGTAAACGGCAGCCAGCTCCATTTCGTTCATTTTGACAGGCTCGCCCGCCGGGTGTTCCTGAAACGCCAACGCTGCTGGTGCAGTGAAAATTCCGGCCATTACGGCACCGGCAATCAAGGTCTTCTTGATGGTCATGACTCATCCTCTCGTCTTAAAAATTGGCTATGGGTTATTTTTAATTGTCGCCCCCGAAACGTGGTTGCGACGGCGCATGACCCACAGCGCCACCACGGCAGCAAGCAACAACACCGCCTGCGGCACCAGCGTTTCCACATAGGGATAAATGCCCAGCCAGCCGAATTCCGGCATCCCATTCATTAACGTTGGCTGGAACAACTTGCCTTCCACCAGTTCCAGCACCCCTTTCCCGGCAAAGACGAATGCCATCAGGTACATAAAACTGCCGGTGAACATGAAAAAGGGTTTGAGCGGCAGCCTGACGACCGTGTAACGCATCACCAGCCAGGCCACCAGCAGCACCACGCAGCCAATGACGAAACCGCCGCCAATGGCCATATGGCCCGCCACATTCTTCGCATCGCTAATCAGGGCGAAGTAGAACAGCACGGTTTCCGCACCCTCGCGATACACTGCCAGGAAACAGGTCAGCCACAGGCCGACCAGAGAACCGCGCGTTAATGAATGAGATAACTTGCCCTCCAGCCAGGCTTTCCAGTGGCGGGCCTCCACTTTTGAGAGCAGCCAGTAGCTCATGGAGAAGAGCATTACTACGGCAATCAGCATGGTGAAACCTTCGAGCAGCTCGCGGCTGGCTCCGGAGTTGGTGAACAGCATCTGGAAGATAACCGCCGTCACGACGCTCGCAGCCAGCGCCATCAGCACCGACTGACGAATCAGCGGCATCTTGTCCTGATGGTTGTTTTTCACCATGTAAGCGACAATGGCCGCCACAATCAGCAACGCTTCCAGCCCCTCACGCACGATAATCATCAGGCTGTAAATCAGCAGGCTCCACTGGGTCTCTTCCCCTTCGCCCAATATGGTGACGGCGCTTTGCAGATCGTTTTGCAGCGCAGTGGCTTCGGCGGTTAGCGCCTCAACCGGCTGCCCGGCCTTCATCAGGCTGACCAGGCGGGTAAAGTGATTTTCGAGCGTGGTTTTGAACGCGGAATCACGGGAACCGATTTTGTTCTCCATGCCGGTCGCTTCAAAACGGTCGAAATAGGTATCCTGGACATCGATGATGGCATCCTGCGCATTGCCGTCTTTGTAGCGCGCAATGGCGTCGCTGATGCTCTGATTAATGCCGGACGCGATGCTTGTCCAGTCGGCAGTGGCAGGCGCATTGCCTGCCGCCGGAAGGTTATCGGCCGCCGGTTTTGGCGCACTTACGGGCTGATCGTCACGGGTCGTCGGCAGGCCAGGTAACAGGTCTTCGATATCCTGCAGTAGCGCGGTGGTCTGGTAAGAGACATCGTTCAGATGGTCAGGCTCGGCGGTTAACGCAATCAGCGCGGTGAACTGCTGGTTGATGGAGGCAGCATCTTTTGCCGAGCGGTTTTGCCGTACCGACATCTCCATTTCTGAATTTTTGAAGCCCTGATAGTGAGCCTGCTGGACGTGCTGACTGGCGACCGTGAAATGGCCCGCCTGGTATTCGGTAACGGCCTGGGCCAGTAAATCGTCAATCGTGCGGAAGCTATCCTGCCAGTGGACGGCGATATCATCACGGGAGAGCGCCGTGTGCTGCTCTTCGGCGACCAGCTTGTGTCCACCATCCAGCACCGGCTCTACGTCACGCAGCGCTTTTTTCAGCCCGTCGATTTTGGCCTGTACATCGCTCAGGGGTTTGCCGTCGCCGATCATCTTGCGGATCTCGCCGAAGGTGCTTTCCATCTCATAGCTTTTGCTGGCAGAGAAGTTGATACGAATGGGGCCTTCCAGATTTTCGAATACCTCGAAATAGGCCATCTGCACTTCGCGTCGGGCTTCGTTATCTTTTTGCTGTTGATAAAGTTCCGCCGTTTTATCAAGGCGTTGCTCAATATCTTCGATAAACGGCGCATAGTTGGTTGCCGCCCACACGCAGGCGCTAAAGATCAGACCAAACAGAACCATCAGAAAGGAACGGGAAATAGCCACCGTACATACCGTATAAAATACAAATGATAATGATTATCATGAGTCTTTTTTATCGTTTGTACATGACCAGGATCATGAAACCGTCAAACAGCCGCAAGTTGTGTAAATAAATAATGAAAATGGACCAGAAATAACCCTGCATTCCTGACGCGTAAGTCAGGTTTATTACCTGACAACGGTGGGGAATTAATCGATGCTGCTGAACTGTTAGCGGAGAAATCATTGCGATAAAGGCCAATAAAAAGCCAGCAATAACAATATTGCTGGCTTAGGGTCGCCTGATTAAAATGAGCGGATTAATTCGATAATATTTGCTTATCTTTCGCCAGCCGCTGCAGGAAATGTCCATAGCCGCGGGAGCCCAGCCAGAAATTAATGCTTTTCTCCACACCGCTTGAGGTCATGGTCGCGCCGGTAATACCGTCGACGGTGTATTCATCGGCAGCGCCACTACGCTGCTGAACCACTTTCAGCGCGGGCTCGGCATTATCGTTCAGTACTTTTTTTCCCGGCCACTGACGCAGCCAGTCCGGGTCTTCAATCTTCGCGCCGAGCATCGGCGTTTCGTTCTGTTCGTAAAACAGCAGGTTTTTCACCGTGCGGCCATCGGTCTCCAGCGCGATGAACGCATGCATCATCGACTTTGCGCCTTTACCGGAAACAGGAATAATAACCTGTTGAATTTGAAGATCATTATTTTGCACCAGGTAAACATCTGCGATGTTACAGCGCTGACGCACCTGCGCAGGATCCTGGTCCGCCGCCAGGTTTACGCAGGATTTTTGCGCATCCTGACGGGACGATGCAGACAATAACGTACCACTGTCCAGATTCACCTGACGGGCAATAACCCGACGTTCGAAAAGCGTCTGCATTGCCACCGCGTCGCGTTTTCCTGGGGTTATCAGTCCGGCAACCTGGAGTATAGCGGCGGTTTGTTGCTGGTTTGACGGTTGCGTATTATTGCCCAGGAAATAAAAAGCGACTGCGGCAAAGCACAGAACACAAAATAACATCATGGACGCAACAATAATTTTACCTTTACTCATCAGGATCGCTCCCCACCCTTAATCAACCCGACGTTTGTGGCTCCGAAAACTATTATGACTGACGTCATTTTGCACGTCTTTTTTGAATAGCTATGCCACTACGCAGAGGGATTTGCAACCTGCCACGGATGACAATACGCACCTAAAAAACCCCGCGACTGCCCCCCTAAAAAAGCAAAAGCAAAGGAATGAAATAGCAAATCAATAGTCTTAAGAACATTCATTATATATATATAACGCAATCCTAAATAATCTATGTAAATATTTAAAAAATAAAACCAAACCTGCCAATCATTCATAAAACAAATAACAAAAGAACAGCAAAAATAAACCTGTGACGGAATTCACCAAATTAGTATGGAATACAAACTAAATACGTAAAAATGCTTTACACGAATCCCTTTCCCGGCAATAAATACGCAAAAAAGGACATCGAAGTCAGTTAATACTGACGATTAAGTATGGAAAGCAAACTAAAGGGTATTCCTTATGACGCCTGTGGTTCCCAATACCTTACGCCAGATGAACGCAACGCTTGTGCTCAATATCATTCGCGAGCAGGGGCCATTATCACGCGCGCAAATCGCCAAAATCAGCGGACTCACCAAAGCGACCGTCTCGGAAATTATTAATGATTTACTGCGGGAGAAAATCATTTTCGAAGGGGGCGTAAGCGAGCAAACCGGGCAGGGAAGAAAAGGCATTCTGATTAATTTTGATCCGCACGCCAGGCTGGGCATTGGCATCGATCTGGGCGGAACGAAAATTACCTTTTCGCTGTTTAATCTGGATGCCGCAATCTTGTATGAAAAACGCGAAGAGACTTACCAGACCGACGACCGCCATGCCTTTATAGACCTTTTATCCACCAGCATCGCCAGCTTTATCGTGGAAAGTGGCATTGAATATCGCCGTATCGGCGTTATTGGTCTTGCGACGCCAGGCATTATCGATATCAGTCATGGCGTGGTGCTGGAGGGCTCGCCAAACTTACCTGACTGGTCAAGCCTTCCCCTCGCAGCGGAGCTAACAAAGCGGCTTTCTCTGCCGGTCATCCTGGAAAATGACATTCGCGCCGCGCTGGTTGGCGAGATGTGGTGCGGCAAATGCCGGGATAGCAACAGCGCCGCGCTGATTGGCATTGGCACAGGTTTAGGGTCAGCGCTGCTGATGGATGGCAAGATCATTCGCGGCGCCAGGAACGCGGCGGGCGAGATTGGCTACATGATCTTTAACCGTGATCAGCTCTATAAAAACTGGCGTGATAAAGGCTGCTTTGAAAGCTACTGCTCCGGCTCTGGCATCAGCGACCGCCTGAAAGAGCTGACAAACCAGACGCTCTCGCTGGAAAAGATGATGACGCATGTGCGTGAGGGCGACCCACTGGCCTGCGCACTGCTTGATGAGATGGCTGATTATTTAGCCATGGGGATTATTAATCTGGTCGCCGTGGCGAACCTGCAAAAAGTCATATTAACCGGTGGTGTTACCCACGCTGCGGAATATTTCCTGCCCCGCGTGCAGGCGATTCTCGACAGGCAGCTTTTCACCAATACCCACGTCACCGTGGAATTATCAGAATTACGCGAGAAAGCCCCCCTCTATGGCATCGCCATTCTGGCGCTTTCTTCTATTTATCCCGCAATTCAATTTATGCCAGACGCACAAATTAATTAGTGCCCGTCACCTGACGACAAGGAGAACATTATGGCAGGAATCCATTTGCATCCGCATGATATTCTGGACGAAGGAATGGACGATATTCTGCAGCGAATAGACGGCATGCAGAACGTTGAGCATTTATTTGTTGAGTTAAATACTATTTTTGAACGTAATCCGTATCCGGTTGGCGTATTACCGCATAACCCGGTGCATAAATCGGTGATGGGCAACGGCATGCTGCACGTCAATATCGATAATCCCGGTACGCGTCTGCAACAGAAAATAGACCCCGGCGTACTGGCGGGCAACGATCCTTTGCGCCGGGTTCAACAGGCGACCGAAGGCAGTCGCTATAAAGTGATTCCCTGGGTGAACATCCTGAACGGGGATTTCAGTGGTGATATCGCCAACAATCAGGTCATTGATTATCGAGGCCGGGTCATCAAGTACTGGCTGTGCCCTAACGCGCCGGATGTGGCGGATTACTGGCAAAAAACGTTCAGCCGCATTAAGACCCTTTACGGGTATGACACCTTCCTGATTGACCGTATCCGCTTTCCGGACTGGGCCGGAAAAGAGGTCAATCCCGCCGGGCTGTTCACCTGTTTCTGCCCGCACTGCCAGCAGGCGATGAACGCACAGGATCTTGCGCCGGAAGTGGTCAAAGACGAGCTGGATAAAATCGCCGCTGCGCTTGCCGAAGGGAACTTCGCTTATCCCGTAGAAGCCTTTCGCGATAACCCCATCATTGCCCGCTGGATTGCGTTTCGCCAGCAGAGCGTCACCGGGCTGGTCGAACGGATTCTGAAAAACGCGAAGGAGAACATTGGCGATATCCATTTCTGGCTCGATCTCTGGCCCCCCGCCTATAGCTGGATCCTCGGGCAGGATTACCGCGAACTGACGCGTCTTTCCGGCACGCTGAAACATTTCCCTTACCACAAACTCGGTGGCGGCGCGGACGTGCAGGGGCTGGTGAACTTTTTTGCCAGCGATGAAGCCGCACACGAATCCGCTTTTGAAGCGTTTAAAGCACTGTTCAACCTGCCTTACTCGCTCAGTTACGAGGACTTTAAAGCCTCCGGCTTCCCGATCGATTTCGTCAAGGAACAAAATGACCGGGTACGCCAGCTTTCCCAGGAAGGGACCTTTATTTTCAGCGGCATACAGATGTGGAACCTGCCGCCAGAGCAACTGCTGGAAGCGGTACGCGCCGCAGAGGCCAGCGCCTGCGATGACCTGCTCTATTACTGCTACGGATGGGCAGATCAGGCGCTATTTGACGCCATTGGAGAATACGAACAACACAAGGGAACTGAAAAATGACAAATGCGCAAAAATGGAAAGTCTTTTTCCTGCTGTTTATGACGATGTTTTTGCTGGGCGGGATTCAGAACACCAAAGGGCTGATTCTCGAACAGGTGCAGCACAGTATTGACCTCAATATCGGGCAGGTGGGGACGTTGATTACCCTGTTTCAGATTGGTTTTCTGGTTTCCAGCCTGTTGACCGGCTATCTGACCGACAAAAAAGGTCTGAAAATCATGATGCTGGTCGGCTCGCTGCTGATGATCGTCGGCCTGATGGGCACCAGCCTTGCCTACACCGTAGCGCTGTTCTTTGGCTTCTATCTGGTGATTGGTCTGGGCATTGGCTCGATGATGGTTTCCATCGTGACCGTGATCCCGACCTTCTATAAAGACAAAGCCGGGATGATGTTTAATATTTCCAACGCCATGTTTGGCGTTGGGATGATTGTCACCCCGCTGATCCTGCACCAGCTGTTTGCCAACAGTGTCTCCTGGCGCGCCTTCTATGTCGGCATCGCCGTTATCGTCGCCGTGCTGGTGTTGGTTCTGTGTACGTTGAAGATAGAGAGTAACGCCCAGTCAAGCATGAAGCTGAGTGATTTTATCGAGCTGCTGACCCAGAAGCACATCATGATGGTGATTGCCTTTCTGCTATTCTATGTGGCAGCCGAAGCGGCATTCCTGAACTTCTTCCCGATTTTCTACGCCGCACTTGATATCGCTGACCTGGACGCCGCAGGTAAAGCCGCGAAAGCCGCTTATGTAATCTCCTCGTTTGCCGGGTTGTTTACTATTGGCCGTGTGATTGGCGGTTTTATCACTCTGAAACTGGGTGAGCGTCGGACGCTGATTTGGTTCTCGATACTGTCGCTGGTTTCCATCATCGTCAGCCGCATGCTGGTGGTGGAGTTCGTCTACTTGTTCATGCTGTTCGGTTTCGCCATGTCCGTCCTGTTCCCGACGGCGGCTGCCATTGCCACGCGCTTGACCAGTAAAAGCGGTTCAGTGATGGGGCTGATTTATGTTGCTTCTGGCTTCGGCGGTGCGCTGGCCGGGTCGGTCATTGGTCAGGTCTCCGACAGCTACGGTATCTCGACTGGCTTTAATTTCATCATCGCCTTCGTCGCCGTGTTCTTTATCCTTGCCATGTTAATAAAAGAAAAAACGCAGTAACGGTTGTACTTTTGGCAGCAGATTGTCCCTGGCTCTCCCGTGCAACTGCTGCCCTTTTTAGCGAAACCTACAGCGGCAATAACCGCGGCGGCCCGTTCGTTATTTCGACACATCTGTCCCGAAGTAGGTAGTGGATATCTTCTGGTATGTTCCGTCGGATTTAATCCCGTCGAGGGCTTTATTGATCGCTTGTTGCAGTTCCGCATCATTCTTACGAATCAGCACGCCCACCTGCTCGGCATCATTTTGCGCCGCCACAATTTTCACCGGTGCGTCCGGCTTATGTTTTTTGAAGTCGAGGAACGACAGGTTGTCGTTGATGGTAGCATCCGCACGTCCCTGAGCCACCAGCGACACCGACTGGTCAAAGCCATCGGTACCCACCACTTCCGCACCATATTTACGCGCCAGTTGGGCATAGTTACTGGTCAGGGTGTGGGCGGATTTCTTGCCTTTGAGGTCTTCAAAGCTCTTGATCGCCGTATTGTTGCTGTTCACGATCAGTACCGCTTTGGAGGAGATGTACGGCTCGGAGAAAGCAAATTTCGCCTGACGCTCGGGGGTGATAGAAACCTGGTTAATCACCGCGTCGTAGCGTTTAGCGTCCAGCCCGGCAATCAGGCCATCCCATTTGCCTTCAACAAATTCAGCTTTTACCCCAATACGTTTCGCGATTTCGCGCCCAATCTCTACATCAAACCCCACCAGTTTTCCGGAAGCGTCATGGTAAGTGAATGGCGGATAGGTGCCTTCGGTGCCGATCTTCAACACCCCGGCAGATTTGATAGAGGTCAGATCGGTTGCCGCAAAAGCAGCATGTGAAACGCTCAGTTGAATAGCGGTGGCCAGCAGTGCAGTAACTAATACCTTCATCATTAGCTCCTTAAAGGGTTGCCGTGTTGTTGTTTTAAATTTCCCAGGAATCGGGAAGGGTGTCGGTCAGGGTGGAAATAAACAGTTGGGTTCGTGTCTTCTTCGCCTGGGTAAAGATGGCCTTTGAGGTGCCGCTCTCCACAATGTGCCCGGACTCCAGAAAGACGACCTGGTTGGCAATATTGGCCGCCAGCCTTAAGTCATGTGTCGCCATCAGCATGGTGGTGCCCTCCTGGGCGAGCTGGCGTAGCACGGCCACCACCTCCAGGGACAATTCAGGGTCGAGCGCCGAGGTGGGTTCATCGCAGAGCAAGACGTTGGGCGACGGGGCCAGTGCACGGGCAATCGCCACGCGCTGCTGCTGGCCGCCGGAGAGCATGGCTGGCCATGCGTTGCGCTTGTGCAGCATGCCAACCTTGGTGAGCAACTCTTCCGCCCTCGCACGGGCTTTGGCGACAGGCCATTTCTGCACCACCACCAAACCGCGCATAATGTTGTCCAGCACCGTTAAGTGCGGAAATAGCTGAAAGTTCTGAAAGACCATGCCGGTCTGCTGGCAGATACGCCGGATATCTTTTTTCTTCGGTTTGGCATGTCCGTTAAATGAAATATCTTCACCGCCAATTTTCAGCGTTCCAGCCTGTGGAATTTCCAGCAAGTTGACACAGCGTAATAATGTACTTTTGCCACTGCCGGAAGGGCCAATTAATGCCGTGACACTTCCTTCCGGAAGCGTAAGAGAAATATCGTGCAGGACTTTCTGCGAGCCAAAACTTTTCTCAAGTCCGGATAGCGTTATCATTATTATTTTCCTTAGCCACGGTATTTCTTTCTAATCGGGTTTCCAGCTGCGACTGTAAATACGATAAGACGGAACTGATCAACAGATAGAGAAGCGCTGCTTCGGTATAAAGGATAAGCGGTTGATAGGTGACGGCGGCAATACGTTGTGCGGCGAGAAACATCTCAGGAACCGTAATGACCGAAGCCAGCGAAGTATCCTTAACCAGCGAAATAAAGGTGTTTGATAATGGCGGTACCGCCACACGCGCCGCCTGTGGCAGAATGATGTGGCGCAGCGACTGGCTCCAGCTCATGCTGATGGAGTGCGCCGCCTCCCACTGGCCTTTTGGCACCGAGAGTAGCGTCGCGCGGATCACTTCCGAGGTATAGGCGCCAATGTTAAGCGTAAAGCCGATCACCGCCGACGGAAACGCATCCAGCGTGATGCCCGCATTCGGCAGAGCATAGAAAATCAGAAACAGTTGTACCAGCAGCGGCGTGCCGCGAATAATCCAGACATAAAAGCGCACCGCGCTTTTCAGCGGTGCAGGACCATATAAGCGAATTAACGCCACGACAAATCCCAGAATTAATCCCAGGACGAAGGTAATCAATGTTAATGGAATAGTAAATGTCAGCCCGGCATACAGCATTGGCCAAAATGAATCGATTGCTAATGATAACCAATCAGGCACACTTCACCTTCCTGAAAATGATTATTTTCAGTTGTTATAAATTAAATGGCATAGATATATTTTATAAGGCGAGTCTACCACGGCGGAATTGTAGATGTATCGAGATAAACCAGGAATGGATAGCTACTTTTAACAATTGCTATTTATGGAAATGCTTTTGCGTTTTATGCATAAAGGAAGGGATTTTATTGTGCGCTCCCCCGCGCCGTATATGTCGATACGACACGGGGCAACACTTATACCTTAAATCTGTGCCAGGCCGCCGTCGACAAACAGCTCGACGCCGTTGATATAGCTCGCGTCGTCCGAGGCGAGGAACAGCACGGCACTGGCCACCTCAGAAGGCTGACCAATACGGCCTGACGGGACCTGTTCGGAGAGCCAGGATTTAGTGCCTTCCGCCTGATCCCCGCCGCCGAAGAGCTCATTCAGACCGGCGGTGTCCGTCAGACCAGGGCTGACGGCATTAACGCGAATGCGGCGCGGTTTGAGATCCAGAATCCAGCTACGGGCAAAGTTACGCACCGCCGCTTTGGTCGCCGAGTAAACGCTAAATGCCGGGGTGCCTTTCACGCTGGTGGTGGAGGCGGTCATCACGATGGATGCGCCATCTTTCAGCAGCGGCAGGGCTTTCTGTACGGTAAACAGTACGCCTTTCACGTTAGTGTTGAAGGTCTGCTCGTAATGCTGTTCGGTGATTTCACCCAGTGCGGCAAAATCCCCGCCGCCCGCATTCGCCACCAGCACATCAATCTGACCATGCTGTTGCTGAATCACATCATAGAGGTGGTCGATATCGGCCAGTTTCCCCATGTCGC
Source organism: Phytobacter ursingii (assembly GCA_901456055.1). Classification (GTDB taxonomy): domain Bacteria; phylum Pseudomonadota; class Gammaproteobacteria; order Enterobacterales; family Enterobacteriaceae; genus Phytobacter; species Phytobacter ursingii. The sequence goes on along the minus strand of CABDWT010000003.1, from coordinate 462,995 downwards.
CACGCACGCCGACCACGCTGCCGCTGATGGCCTGTACCGCGTTATCCAGTGCTTCCTGGCGACGCCCGGTGATGTAAACATGCGCCCCTTCTGCTGCGAACGCTTTTGCTGTCGCCAGGCCAATACCGCTGGTACCACCAGTCACTACCACGACTTTATTGCTGTATCTGTTCATTTTAAGCTCCGGTTTATTCCGTTGGGTTAGTGATGATGAAGATACCAGTGGAACGATGGTGCAAAAAGATAGCAATTATGCTACCTATCGTTCTATTAAAGGAACGATGAGGCGACAATGCGTACCGATCTGAATGACTATCGCTATTTTGCCGAGGTGGTACGCCACGGCGGATTTGCTGCCGCAGGCAGGGCACTGCATGAACCGAAATCAAAACTCAGCCGCCGAATAGCCGAGCTGGAATCTCGCCTCGGCGTACGGCTGATTGAGCGAACCAGCCGCCGCTTTCGCGTCACGGAAGTCGGCGAGGCGTTTTACCAGCGCTGCCGGGCCATTTTGCAAGAGGCAGAGCAGGCAGAAGCGTTGATTGTGAATGCCCATGCCGAGCCGCATGGCCTGGTGCGCTTTAGCTGCCCGACCGGGATGGTGGAAGTGGTTTCCGATACACTGATGGCCTATATGCACCGCTATCCGAAGGTCCGGCTGCAAATTCTGGCCCTCGACAGGCCCGTGGATTTGATTAATGAGCGTATTGATGTGGCCCTGCGCGTGCGCACGCAACTTAATAGCGACGCGGAACTGATTATGCGTACGCTGGGTATTTCGCATCGGATCCTGGTGGCAAGCCCGGCACTGGCGCGGCGTACGGGGGAGGATATAGCCATATTGAATACCCTCCCCACGCTCAGCACCAATGATGGCGACGCCGAAGTGGAGTGGCCGCTGGAAAACCGCGACAAGCAAAGCATGATGTTTCGTCATGAACCGATGATGAGTTGTAGTGATTTTGCGGCGGTGCGCACGGCGGCAAGCCAGGGACTTGGCGTGGCGTTTTTACCGGAGCATTTTTGCCATCGCGCATTAGAAAAAGGGGAGCTGGTGCAGGTGTTCCCACAGTGGCGCAGCGTGCCGGGGATTGTTCACCTGGTATTTACCACGCGTAAGGGGCTGCCGCCTGCGGTCAGAGCCCTGATTGACAGTCTCGCCGCCTATTTTGCGACGTTGACGAGGTTGTAGTGCTCATCCGGGGCATCCCCGGCGGCGCTGCGCTTGCCGGGGCTACGGACTGTAGATACGGTGAACGGAACCCACCTTTCGAGCCGCATTTTCCCCCTCACCCCGGCCCTATCCCTGAGGGCTGAAGAATCCCCAGTAATCTTACGATTTACAGCGATAACGCCGCTTAATAAGAATAAAACAGTGACAGCGATGACAGGGTCCGGCTGAAAATCGATGAGGCGCTGGCGGCTGACCGGGGCCCTCTCCCTCAAGGGAGAGGGGACCGTTCGTGCTCGCATTTTTTGTGGGGAGCCCTCCCCCTCTACGATCGGGCACTGAACCCGTATCCCGGATAAGGTAAAGCCGCATCCGGGATATTCCCTTTCATAGCGTCAACAGCGACGAACGGATGATGCTGCCTGGCATCATTGCCTGCAAACCGGCCGCCAGTTCATCCCCTGCAGCATGCAGGGCATCAAGCGGCATCTCTGGCAGGCTTTCCAGGATAAACCACATCTGGCTATCCGTGGCGCTCAGGCGGGTCCGCACCCCTTGTCGCCAGTTCCAGCGCCGACACGTTACCCCCAGATCGTCACGCCACACCACTTCACCCGGTTCCGGCGACTCTTCCGCCACGTGTCCGTCTTTCATCATGTCAAAGCGCTCGGTCCCCTCGGCAATGACCAGCCTCGGCGCGCCTGCATAGGCAGCAAGGTTCTCGCCCCCCACCGGGATGGCATAGCGCAAACTGATGGCGTTATAGAGGTCTACCACTGGATCAATCGCGGCCATTACGCCGTCGCGCAATACCCGTTTACGCAGCGCGTCGGCGGAACAGGGCGTGCGTTTCGGCTTCGCGCCGAAGCGCTTAAACACCTCACTCCAGGCATCCAGATGCGCCTGCGCCCAGACCGGGCCGCCTGCCATCACCTCAGCACATGCGCGCGTTAACGCCGCTTCTCCCACCTGTGGATGCACTAACGGCGCGGCCTCCACCAGCATACTCAGGGCTCGAAACTGGGGAGCAATATGGGCAAGACCGGCGTCGATTGACGGCTGAATGGAAAGCATCGGATAATCCTTTTAGTGACCAATTTATCCCATACTATCGACCGATGACCAAAAAAGTCAATATACCGACCGATGCAGGCGCCGACCTGGATACCGTCAGCCAGGCAGTGGCCGCACGCATTAAAACGTTCCGCCAGCAGCAAAAATTGTCGCTGGACGAACTCTCTCGCCGGGCAGGCGTCAGCAAAGGCATGCTGGTGGAGATCGAAAAGAGCCTGGCCAACCCCAGCATCGCGATGTTGTGTAAAATCGCCGCCGCGATGGGCGTTTCCGTGGCGGATATTGTCGATGTGGCCAGTAAACCCGCCATCCGCCTGATTGGCGCCGCGGACATTCCGGTACTGTGGAACGGTGATAAAGGCGGTTCTGCCCGCTTACTGGCGGGCACCAGCGGGCCCGATATGCTGGAAATGTGGCGCTGGTATCTGTTTCCCGGCGAGCATTTTACCTCTGCGGGCCATCCGACTGGCACCGTTGAGCTTCTGTACGTGGAGAAGGGCATACTGACTATCACCGTCAATGAAACCGTCATGGCCGTCACGCAGGGCAGCTCCGCCGTCGCCCGAACCGATGCGCCCCATGCCTATGCCAACGACGGTGATGAGGAAGTGTGGTTTACCATGACGGTCAGTGAACGCCATACGTAAGCCAGCCTCATAGCCCCATTATGATTTTGCCGGGTTATCCCCACCCGCACCCTGTTACATTATCCCGGCTCGCCGCTCCTCTGTAGCGGGCTGTCGGGACAGGGGGTGAAAGCCTTTGCCTCAGAAACTCATGAATGTGCCTCATAGCACCTTTTCGCGTTCTACGGCTAATCAATCCCGGCGATGCTGCGTAAACTTTATCCTGCGGTTTTACCTTTCAGGAGAAGAAAATGAAAATTATCCGTAGTGGTTCTGTCCCTTCCGCACCCGGCCCGGAGGCCTATTTTACCGGCCGCGTACGCCTCGACTCTCCGTTTCAGACCGATGCCCCGGCGCGCGTCGGCGGAGCGATTGTGACCTTTGAACCGGGGGCGCGCACGGCCTGGCACACCCATCCGCTGGGTCAGACGTTGATCATCACCCACGGTAAAGGCTGGATCCAGTGTGAAGGGGAACCCATCCAGGAGATGAATCAGGGCGATATCATCTGGATCCCGCAGGATGTGAAACACTGGCACGGCGCAACGCCAGAGAATGCGATGACCCATATCGCTATCGCCGAATCACAAAACGGCAGCCCGGTTACCTGGCTTGAGCAGGTATCGGATGAACAATATCGTCGCTAGCCTCGGCGTAACGCCGCTGTAAATCTTGCTTAAACGCCTCACGCAGGGAAGCGGGCGAATGGATGCTGACATCCGGTAGCCAGTAGCGTAGCCAGCGGAACAACGTGTGCGGGTCACGAATATCACACGAAATCGTCATGCCGCCGTCGTCGTGCCGTTCCACCACGCGCTGAGCAGGAAAAAGCGGGCGTCGGCTGACGAACTTCGCCGCATGAGCCGAAATCCGTAATTGCACCTCTGTCTTTTTGCCAAAGCGAATACCCGAACCTGCTTCAAGCTCCTCCAGCACCTGCGGATCGGCCGTGAAACGGCTTGTCCCCGGCACAAAGCGGGAAATAAGCGCCAGTTCGAAGGCCTTTAGCGTGCCCGCATCCACCGCCGCCAGATACCACAAACCATAATGGTTTATTAAGCGATACGGCTGAACACAGCGGTTTTTTTCCCGATAGCGGTACGTGACTTCCTGCCGGGCGGCAATGGCCTGGTTGAGCTGGTCTATCAGGGCATCCATGGTGTAATTTTCCCGGCTACTGGCGCCATGAAAGGCGATGTTATCCCGGTTTTTCATTCTGTTACGTAGCGACTGACCATCCCGACGAGGGAACAGATGCGCAACGCCCGCGAAATCGGCAAATTCCGCCAGGTGCCCGGTATGCAGCGTCGGCAGCAGATGCGTGCTCAGGCGATAGCGACCAGGCGAGACCTGATCCAGTAAGTGGGCAAGCCGCGCCAGGTCGCGATACGCGGTGCGCGCCGTAATGCCGAATTTCGTACATAACCATGCTTTATCGATGGTGTTTCCCTGATAAAGGACCGAGAAAATTTCGCACAGTCGCTCAATCAGCACATCGTGTTTCTTTGCGTGACTTTCCTTCATTGTTCCCTGTCCCGAACGACAAGTCAGAAGGCGCTTACGCGGCGGCAATCACCTGCCAGACTTGTGCGGTAATACGTGGCGTTCATCAACATGGTTAACGGCAGAGGCGACAAAAACTCCAACCGAACGACGGGAAAAATTGTCTCAGGTCATGCAAAACTACAATTTTTAGGTGGGAAAAGCGCACCGGATGGCGCATGACCATCCGGTTTGCGCCTTACTGACCGGCGTTGTTCAGTGCGGCGATATCCTCACTGGAAAGGGTCAGCGACACTGCGGTCACGAAGCTTTCTATATGGGCGATTTTTGTGGCGCTGGCGATAGGCGCGGTGACGCCAGGCTGGGCGATAAGCCAGGCAAGCGCTATCTCAGCGGGTTTGACGTTATGTTTTGCCGCCACTTTATCCACCGCATCCAGAATGGCAAAGCCACGTGGATTCAGATACTTGCTAATTCCCTGCCCCCGCTGGCTCTGGCTGAGATCGCTTTCGCTGCGGTATTTGCCCGACAGGAAACCCGAGGCCAGGCTGTAGTAGGTCACCACACCGATATTTTCCCGAACCGTTAACTCCTGCAGCTTTCCTTCAAAGCTGTCACGGTCATAGAGGTTATATTCCGGTTGCAGCACCTGGTAGCGCGGCAAATCGTTGTCATCCGCCACGCTCAGCGATGCCTGTAACTGTTCTGCATTCAGATTTGACGCCCCGACAGCACGGATTTTCCCGGCGTTGAGCAGCGTCTGGTATGCCCCCAGGGTTTCGTCATACGGCGTTTCGCTGTCCGGCCAGTGGGAGAAATACAGGTCGATATAGTCGGTTTGCAGACGGCGTAATGAGTCGTTGACCGCGTGTTCAATCCAGCGCGCGGAAAGGCCTTTTTTGCCAGGTTCCCCCAGATCGGCGCCGACTTTGGTAAAAAGGGTGACTTTTTCACGCACGCCAGGATGAGCGGCAAACCACTTGCCAATGATGGTTTCCGATTCACCGCCTTTGTTTCCCGGCGCCCACGCAGAGTAAACGTCTGCGGTGTCGATAGCGCTAAAGCCACGCTCCAGCAACGCGTCCAGTAAACTGAAACTCTGCTTCTCATCCACGGTCCAGCCAAATACGTTACCGCCAAAAACCAGCCGGGGGATCTGTAAACCCGTGGTACCTAATGAACGTAAAGCCATTCGCACATACCTTTTAGATGACGGACTAGCCCGGCACTCCCTGCGTCGCCAGCCCGGACAACATAGGGCGCTGATTTGCGCCTTTCGCCGCCTTCATCACTGAACGCGATCCCTGATTGCTTGTATGGCTTCAACAATAGTCGCCTATCGTCACCTCAGGGGTTAGCAAAACGTGGCTTTTTGAAAGCTGAATATTATCTGACGATAGACGCAGGCGGACGATATACAGGGCCCGCTTAGCTTTCAGACGAGCGCATCAGGACTGCGGATGAAACGCCGGATGGGTATGCAGCAACGCAGTGATAGCGCGCAGAGGCTCGCGTAACACGCTGTGCAACTGGCGAATCGCCGGGGAAAATTGCTTGCGGTGTGGGCAAATCAGATTGAGGGGCGCCGCTTCGCCTGGGTGCTGCGGCAATAACACCTCCAGCCTGCCTGCCTGAACATCCGCGCTGATATCAATCCACGATTTGTAGACGATGCCCATCCCCTCCAGCGCCCAGCGGCGGGCAACATCCGCATCGTCGCACAGCATTCGACTTTTAACGATCAACTGGCGACGCATGCCGTCTTCCGGGAAGCTCCATTTGTCATAGACGTGGCTGTTCATGGTAAACAGCAGGCAGTGGTGATTGACGATGTCATCCAGAACTTGCGGCCTGCCGTGTTGTTGCAGGTAAGCCGGGGAGGCGGCCAGTACGCGGCGGTTATCTTCTGCCAGCGGTAATGCGACATAGCTACTGTTATCCAGCACGCCATAGCGAATCGCAATGTCCACCGGGTCGCGAAAGACATCGCTGACTTCATCAGAGAGCGACAAGCGCAGCGAGACTTTCGGGTACTGCTGGCAAAAGCGGGTGATAAGCGGCAATAGCACGTTGCGGCCAATATCAGACGGTACTGCCACACGCAGTTCACCCTGAATGTCGTTGTCGCTGCTGTGCAGGCTTTCCGCGCCCGCATGCACCACGGCCAGCATCTCCTGAGCGAAGGGGAGATATTTTTCTCCCTCTGTGGTCAAACGCAGACTGCGGGTCGAGCGCGCAAACAGGCGCTTGTCGAGGTCACGCTCCAGGCGGTGTACGGCGGCGCTGACCTGCCCCGGCAATAGCCCTGCCTCCCGCGCTGCACTGGAAAAACTGCCCAGCGCGGCGGAGCGAACAAATAAGGTGACATCTTCAAGGCGAATCATGATTTCTCCTGCCGGGCTTACGGTCTGCCCTCTTTTTGCCAGAAAAACCCACAGGCGCAAAGCGCCAGGGCATTATTTTCACTTCCGGAGGGAAAGTGCTGCACAGCGGAGGTGATTTATCTCGTCAGCATTTGTGTTTATTCTCGACCAACCAGACGGGGCGACAAGTCCCGAATTTATTTCATTTTCCTGCCCGGAGAGAGACGATGACTTTAGATGATGCCGTGATTGCCCGCCATACCGTTAAAGCCTTTGAAGGGGGTAAAACGCTGCCGCAGGAGCAGATTGAAACGCTGCTGAATGTACTACAAAACAGCCCCTCTTCGGTGAACTCCCAGCCATGGCATTTTGTGGTGGCATCGACGGCCGAAGGCCGCGCCGCGATTGCAAAATCGACCACCGGTGCGTTCATTTACAACGAACCTAAAGTGTTGAACGCTTCGCACGTTATTGCACTTTGCATGCGTACGGATCTGGATGATCAGCATCTGCAAAAAGTGCTGGCACAAGAGAGCGCAGATGGCCGTTTCGTCGCCGAAGGCGCGCAGGCAGGCCAGGATAAGAGCCGTCGCTCTTATGTCGATATGCACCGCTATGAGTCCCGTGATATTCCGCAGTGGATGGAGAAACAAGTTTATCTGGCGCTGGGCGGACTGCTGCTGGGCGCGGCGATGTTAGGTATTGATGCAACGCCGATGGAAGGGTTTGATCAACGTGCGCTGGACCTCTCTTTGGGTCTGCGTGAAAAAGGGTTCACCAGCGTGGTGCTGGTGTCGCTCGGTTACCGCAGCGAAGGTGATTTCAACGCCGCACTGCCGAAATCCCGTCTGCCGCGTGAAGAGATTTTTACCTTTATTTGAGGGTGAATGCTGCACGCGTGCTGTTTGTGGCATTTCCCCCTCACCCTAACCCTCTCCCTCAAGGGAGAGGGGACCGTATTGCGTGCGCGATACTTGCCGGGCTACCAGAACGTAGCCCGGATCAGGCGTTTACGCCGCCATCCGGGACACTCCCCGGCGGCGCGGCGCTTGCCGGAGCTACCAGAACGTAGCCCGGATCAGGCGTTTACGCCGCCATCCGGGACACTCCCCGGCGGCGCGGCGCTTGCCGGGGCTACCAGAACGTAGCCCGGATCAGGCGTTTACGCCGCCATCGGGTATTCCCCTCTACGTCAAAGAAGAGCAGTTGTCCCGTTTTATGAGTTATCCCTTCCCTCACCCTTTCATCATCCATTTACGGGTGTCAAACTGAGCGATTTACAACCGCCAACCGTTTGCTTATAAGTACGCCACGCAAACGACCTGCAAGGCAGACAATAATGAAAAAAACACATAATGAAGTCAGTAAATTTCTGAGCTACGTTCTGCGCCATCAACCAGAAGCCATTGGTCTGGAACTGGATAGCGAAGGATGGGCGAACATTGGTGCACTGATCGCGGGCGCGGCAGGCCAGGGGCAATCACTGGACAAACAACTCATTGAAGCCGTCGTGGAAGGCAGTGATAAAAAGCGCTTCGCCCTCTCCGAAGACGGGCTGCGTATTCGTGCCGTTCAGGGGCACTCGACGGCGAAAGTCGATATCGCCTTTACAGAAAAAAAACCGCCGGACATCTTGTACCACGGCACCGCCAGCCGTTTTCTCACTGCCATTCTTGCCGAAGGATTAACCGCGCAGTCGCGACAATATGTTCATCTCTCTGCCGATCGGGAAGTGGCTATTCAGGTCGGGCAGCGCTACGGCACACCCGTGGTGCTGGAAATTAACGCATTAGCCATGTTCGAGCAGGGTTATCCGTTCTATCAGGCGGAGAATGGCGTCTGGCTGACCCGGCAGGTTGCGGTGGAGTTTATCAGTCAATGATCGCGGCGTAAAAAAGCCTCCGGGCGGAGGCTGGCTTTAACCGTTAGCGCTTGATCATCTCAGGAATAATTAAATCCCCGCGCACTACACAAGAACCCAATACGCTCTGGGTTTTTTCGTTGAGCCACGCGACAATCCGCGCCGCCATCGCGTCCATGGAGTACTCAATCGCCGGGATTTTTGGCACCCCCGGCAGGTGCAACGAACCCGCCAGGCTAAAGACCATGATGTCGCCCGGTACGGATTTATTGAACGCCTGCAACTGGGGAATGACACGCTGCGCTTCCTGCTCATCGGCGACCAGCAGTGCATTGAAATTCAAGGTAGTGGCATTGTTGAGCAATACCTGCAACGCCACGGATGACGAGGTGTCATCCATAAAGACCAGGTTGCGGTTAAACGGCAGGAAGTTGTTTTCCAGCGCATGCTTATAACCGAGCAACACCTGGTCGGTGTTACCGCGGGCATCCGGATGAATCAGTGCAATCTGGCGTCTTCCCTGGCTTATCAGGAAGTTGCAGGCCGTTTCTGCCGCGAACGCATGATCAAACTGGATGCTGTTTAGCGTATCCGACTCCGCGCAATCCACCAGAATGACATTCTCGTCGTTGATATTCAGCGGGAAGCGGGCGCCGATAATTAATACATCATCGCACAATCCACAGGTGAGTTCTTCCAGCGCGCTCATCACTCCCGCTTTGGTATTCGCAAAGCGCAGCAACAGGTGTTTCTGACTCTGGCTGAGGTGTTTTTCCAGCGCATAAAGATACGCGGTGGTCTGGTTGATATTGTCCTGGGCGCAGATCACGCCGATGCAGCCTGTCGACTGGCTGAGTAAGGACTGTGCGATAACATTGGGCCGATAATTCAGCTCTTCGACCGCTTTCAGTACTGCGAGGCGACTGGCTTCCTTAACGCCGCGCGAACCACTCAACACCCGTGAGACTGTGGCTTTGGACACCCCAGCTAAACGTGATACATCGTTGATTGTAGACATCTTTTTCCCCTGACAGACGAATAAATTGCGCCTGAAAATTCAAAGTACAGCAATGGTTCATAATATAACCACTTGCAGTATATCCTTTTCTTTTTTTCATGGAAACCGATTTTCCATTTGGACTCACTTGCTATCAGAATCCATCCAAATTCCGTGACCTGAATCCAGAAAAAAGCGCTTATCTCACCGAGACTTTGATACTCATCACACTTCTTTTGCGCTGTGATGGAAACCGGTTTCCGTATGATATCCAATCACCCCCGCAATAACTTTTTACATTCGAGGATGGTCAAGATGTTCAGGATTATGTTGTGTTGCTCCGCCGGTATGTCCACCAGCCTGCTGGTCAGGAAAATGGTTGAGGAGGCAGAGCAGCGGAATTTGCCGGTCGAGATCGATGCGTACGGTGTGGCTGAATTTGATGTGCAGTTCCCGCGATACCAGGTCGTGCTTCTCGGACCACAAGTAAAATATATGTTAAACACGCTGTCAGAAAAGGCCGCCGCCGTCGGCATCCCCGTACAGCCCATCAATCCGATGGACTACGGGATGCAGCGTGGCGATAAAGTACTGGACTATGCACTGTCGCTGATTGAAGCGGCGCACTAAAAGGTGAACCCATGAGTTCGTTATATCAGTCTATGATTGGCGTCATTGAGCAGTCCATTACCCCGCTGGCGGGCAAACTCGGACAGCAGAAATACGTTATCGCTATCCGCGATGGCTTTACCGCCGCGCTGCCGTTCATGATCATCGGCTCGTTTATGCTGGTGTTTATTTTCCCGCCGTTCTCACCCGAAACGACCAACGGCTTTGCCCGCGCCTGGCTGGATTTTTCTACCGAATACCGCGCGCAGCTGATGTTGCCTTTCAACCTGAGCATGGGGGTCATGACCTTCTTCATCTCTGTCGGTATCGGCGCGAGCCTGGGCCGTCAGTTCAATCTTGACCCGGTGATGACCGGCCTGCTGGCGTTTATGGCCTTCCTGCTGGTTGCCGCGCCTTATCATGAAGGGCAGATTTCCACCCAGTACCTCTCCGGCCAGGGGATCTTTACCGCGCTGCTGACAGCGATTTATTCCGCGCGCGTTTATGCCTGGCTCAAGCAGCACAACATCACCATTCGCCTGCCGAAAGAGGTGCCGACCGGTGTTGCCCGCTCGTTTGAAATCCTGATCCCGGTTCTGGTGATTATCGGTACGCTGCACCCGCTGAACCTGTTTATCGAAGCGCAAACCGGCATGATCCTGCCGCAGGCGATTATGCACCTGCTGGAACCGCTGGTCTCCGCATCAGACTCACTGCCTGCGATCCTGCTTTCAGTGCTGCTGTGCCAAATCTTCTGGTTTGCCGGTATCCACGGTTCGCTGATTGTCACCGGCATCATGAACCCGTTCTGGATGGCCAACCTCTCCGCCAACCAGGCTGCATTGGCTGCAGGCGCTGCATTGCCGCACGTTTACCTGCAAGGTTTCTGGGATCACTACCTCCTTATTGGCGGCGTGGGTTCAACCTTACCGCTGGCCTTCTTGTTGCTGCGTAGCCGCGTTACGCATTTGCGGACTATCGGCAAAATGGGCGTGGTGCCAAGCTTCTTCAACATCAATGAACCGATTCTCTTCGGTGCGCCGATCATCATGAACCCGATGTTGTTTATCCCGTTCGTCTGTGTGCCGTTGGTGAACGCCGTTCTGGCGTATGCCGCGACCCGCATGGGCTTACTGGCGCAAGTTGTGTCACTGACACCGTGGACAACGCCGGCACCGATTGGCGCATCCTGGGCGGCAAACTGGGCATTCAGCCCGGTGGTGATGTGCGTAATTTGTATGGTGATGTCCGCACTGATGTACCTGCCGTTCCTGCGCGCTTACGAGCGTTCATTGATGAAAACCGAAGAGCAAAAAGCGCAGAACAGCGCACCGATGGCGGAAACCGTCGGCAGTAACTGAACAAGGAGAGAAAAATGAAATACGCATTTCCCGAAAACTTCTGGTGGGGCAGCGCCAGTTCCGCGCAACAAACCGAAGGGGAAAGCTTAAAGGGCGGGAAGAGCGCCACAACATGGGATGCCTGGTACGCCAGTCAACCCTGGCGCTTTCACCAGCAGGTGGGCCCCCAGGATACGTCCACCTTTTACCAGCACTGGCGCGAAGATATCGCCCTGTTAAAAGCGCTGAACCATAACAGTTTTCGCACCTCAATAAGCTGGAGCCGCCTGATTCCTGATGGCATCGGCGAGGTGAACAGAGAGGCTGTTGCGTTTTACAGCACCATGCTCAGTGAGCTGGCAGAACAGGGTATCGAACCGTTTATCACCCTGTTCCACTTCGACATGCCGATGGTGATGCAGGAGAAAGGCGGCTGGGAAAATCGCGAAGTGGTTGAGGCGTTCTCCCGCTACGCGCAGATCTGTTTCGACCTGTTTGGTCATCAGGTGAAGCACTGGTTTACTTTCAACGAACCGATTGTGCCGGTAGAAGGGGGCTATCTGTATGACTTCCATTACCCAAACGTAGTGGATTTCAAACGGGCAGCCACAGTGGCATACAACACGGTACTGGCCCATGCCAGCGCAGTGCGGGTATTTCGCGCCGGACATCACTCCGGTGAGATCGGTATAGTGCTCAACCTGACGCCGTCGTATCCACGTTCGCAGCATCCGGCAGATCTGAAAGCCGCGCATCATGCTGATCTGCTGTTTAACCGCAGCTTCCTTGATCCGGTACTGCGGGGCGAGTATCCGGCGGACCTGGTGGCCTTGCTGAAAGAGTATGATCAGCTTCCCGCTTGCCATCTGGGCGATAAAGAGCTGATTGCCGCCGGGAAAGTCGACTTACTGGGTATTAACTATTACCAGCCGCGGCGAGTGAAATGCCGGGACAGCGCCGTTAACCCTGAGTCGCCGTTTATGCCGGAATGGCTGTTTGATTACTACGAGATGCCAGGGCGAAAAATGAACCCCTGGCGCGGCTGGGAAATTTATGAGCCGGGTATTTACGATATTTTGGTTAATCTTCGTGATAATTATGGCAACCCACGCTGCTTTATTTCTGAAAATGGTATGGGTGTCGAAAATGAACAGCGCTTTATTGAAAACGGACAAATAAACGATCAGTACCGCATTACCTTTATTACCGATCATCTTAAATGGCTACATAAAGGAATTAGCGAAGGCTGTAATTGCCTTGGTTATCATATGTGGACCTTTATTGATAATTGGTCATGGTGTAACGCGTATAAAAACCGCTACGGTTTTGTTCAGCTAGATTTAGAAACCCAGAAACGTACCGTTAAGAAAAGCGGAGAATGGTTTGCCGCCACCGCGAAGAATAATGGTTTTGATTAAGAGTAAATAAATATGGTCGCATTAGAAGAAGCGGTAATGGAGATTATCGTTAACGCGGGTCAGTCGCGCAGCCTGTGCTTTGAAGCACTGCGTGCCGCCAGAGCGGGCAATTTTGAGGAAGCCCAAAACCTGCTGCGTGAAGCCGATGGCTATTCGCGCCAGGCCCATCAAATGCAAACTAAATTAATTGAACAAGACGCCGGTGAAGCCCGGCAACCCATGACATTAATTATGGTGCATGCCCAGGATCATTTAATGACGTCGTTACTGGCGCGTGAATTATCAGAGGAGATCATTCAGCTTTATCAGCGTTAAAAACTTATTGATTACGGAAAATATAACTCTGTACCTGAATTATAAAATATAAATCAACTTGTTTTGATACTGGCATGTTGTTCTGTCAAATCAGGACGGGATGGTTATTGTTTAAAAACAACCAACTACACCCTAAATATTTTGAGCTTCACGAAGGCGACAAACAAATGAATCCCGATGAGCTTACTTATATAAGTGATTCGGGTGAATGAGTACTGCCAACGAACATGCAGCCAGAAATATCAAGGGTATAAATTGAGATAATTATGAAATTAAACAATAAACTTCCAGTGGCACTGGCAGTTGCGGCTGCGCTTTGCTCTGGTTCGGTGATAGCTCAAGAATTTACCCAAGAACAAATTGACGCCATCGTGGCAAAAGCGGTGGATAAAGCATTAGCTGAGCGGCAGGCAAAAATGGATGCCGCTATTGATAAAAAAGCGGATGTCATTACCGAGCCGCAAAGTACCGCGCAAACGCCTGATTTAGCCATTCCTTATGGCGTGAAATTTAGCGGTTACGCCCGTTATGGCGCCCACTATCAGAGCGGCGATCAGAAATACGTTGGCGTAGACGGTTCGTATAACGGCTCGTCTGCGATTGGCCGTCTGGGTAACGAAGGCAACGGCGGCGAGTTCCAGCTTTCCAAAGCGTTTAAGAGTTCGCACGGGGCTATCTGGGACGTCAACGTGATGTTCGATCACTGGGGCGACGAAGTTAACCTGAAAAAAGCCTACGCCGGGGTGACCAACCTGCTGGAATCCAACCCGAACGCCTACTTCTGGGCGGGTCGTGACTTCCACCAGCGTCCGCAACAGGGCATCAACGACTACTTCTGGATGAACCACGATGGCCAGGGCGCCGGGGTGAAAAACTTCGACATCGGCGGCGTACAGTTTGACGTGGCCACTGTGGCTGCCGTGCAGTCCTGTAACCCGGAAGTGGAAGACAATGGCGATAACCCGTCACGCATTACCTGTACCGGCGGCTCCGGCACCGGCGACAAAGGCAACTACGCCGTCACCTCAAAAGTCCACGGCATGAAAGTCGGCCCGCTGGATCTGGAAATTTACGCTAACTACGGTTTTGACTCGAAAGCCGTTGAAAGCGACGCCCGCCTGAAAGCCTGGCAGGGCGGCGTGGTGTTAAGCCATACCAACGACAGCGGCGTGAACAAGGTTATCGCCCGTTACTCCGATAACGCAGATAACAGCGTTTACAACAAAACGGATGATCTGAAAACTATCTATGCCAGCTTCGAAGGGCTGCACAAGTTTAGTCGCCAGATGCAGGTGGAATATCTGCTCGCCTTCCACGATTACGACAACAGCGCTGACAAGTCTGACAACCGTAAGAACTACAACGCCATTGTGCGTCCGATGTACTGGTGGAACGACGTGCATTCAACCTGGCTGGAACTGGGCTGGCAGAAAGTGGCCTACGACAAAGGCGGCGATAACAACGGCTGGAAAGCGACCCTGTCGCAGAACATCTCCATTGATATGGGGCCAGAGTTCCGTCCGATGCTGCGCTTCTACGTAACCGGTGGCGAAGTTGACAACAAGCGCACCGCGCGTGTTAACGGCACGGATGACACCACGCTGGACTCTTTCAACGTCGGGGCGATGTGGGAAGCCTGGTTCTAATGTAAATCCGCGGGCGGCAGGGATGCTGCCTCCGGTTATCTATCACGCCTGTGCTATGATGCAAAACTCATCAATAAGAAAGCAGCATGGCAGGTCTGGATAGAAAATGGGTTCCACAAAAAAAGGGATGCTTTACGTACTGATTGCCGCCATTTTATGGGGCAGTTCCGGGGTTTGCGCCCAGTACATCATGGAGAAAAGCCACATCGCGGCCCCCTGGTTGACGATGGTTCGCCTGCTGTCCGGCGGCGCAGTGTTATTGATTCTGTCGTT
Organism: Phytobacter ursingii; assembly: GCA_901456055.1. Classification (GTDB taxonomy): domain Bacteria; phylum Pseudomonadota; class Gammaproteobacteria; order Enterobacterales; family Enterobacteriaceae; genus Phytobacter; species Phytobacter ursingii. Next base: position 447,799 of record CABDWT010000003.1, on the reverse strand, counting down.
TTTTCATGGCGATAAAATTTTCACGATCGTCAAAAACCGCAAAGACACGCTGAGTTTGCTGTTCTTTTCGCTGTTTGGCGCGCTTATCGTGCAACTCACCTTCCTGGTAACCATCGAGAAATCGAATGCCGCCACCGCCACGGTGCTGCAATTTCTCTCGCCGACGATCATCGTGACGTGGTTTGCCCTGGCGCGAAAAGCAAAACCGACGCTCGCTGTCACCGCAGCGATTGCAACATCGTTGATTGGCACCCTGTTGCTGGTGACTCACGGAAATATGACGTCGCTGTCGATTTCCAGCGAAGCGCTGGTATGGGGCATCGCTTCCGCGTTTTCTGCCGCGCTCTATTCAACCTACCCGTCGAAACTTATCGCCCGCTACGGCACGCTACCGATTGTCGGCTGGAGTATGTTTCTCGCCGGATTAATGCTGACGCCGTTCTATGGCAATAAAGGGGGCGATTTCGTTATCGACGGCAATCTGGTGATGGCGTTTATGTATCTGGTGATGGTGGGCACCGCGCTGACCTTTAGCCTGTATCTGAAAGGCGCGCAGATGATTGGCGGCTCACGCGCCAGCATTCTGAGCTGTGCCGAACCCCTGAGCAGCGCGCTGCTGTCGGTGGCCCTGCTCGGTATCGCCTTTACCCTGCCTGACTGGCTGGGCACGCTGATGATTGTGTCGTCGGTGCTGCTGATTTCGCTGGATTCACGTAAACGCGTCCAGGCTGCCGCCTGATATGTCCCCGGTGGCGCTGACGCTTACCGGGGCTACAAACCGGCCCCCCCATCCGGGACATTCCCCGGTCGCGCTGCGCTTACCGGGACATTCCCCGGTCGCGCTGCGCTTACCGGGGCTACGGGGCGTAGCCCGGATAAGGCGTTTACGCCGCATCCGGGGCATTCCCGGATAAGGACGAGGGGAAAATCACTTCACCTTCACTTTTCCTGCCACCAGCAGCGCGGTAAGCAGCATCAGCGACCCTGACAACACCAGCGGCGAAAGCAGGCCCAGATTATCCAGCGCGTAGCCGCCAATCGCCGCACCGCAGGTATTCGCCAGTTGAATAACCGCCACCTGAATCGACCCCGCTTTTTCCGCCTGATCGGCAAGAGAGCGGGTGATCCACGTCGACCAGCCCACCGGCACCAGTGCGAATGATAATCCCCAGACGATGGCAATCCCCGCCGCCACCGCTTTATTGCTGCCCCACAAAATCAGTACCAGCGCGCTCAGCGCAATGATCAGCGGCGCACAGGCCAGCGCCAGTTTTACGGAGCGTTTTAAGATATGTGATGAAAGCGAGGTGCCAACAAAACTGGCAATACCAAAACTCAATAACACCAGTGTCAGGCCATCCACATCAAAGCCCGCGAGGGTCATAAAGATCGGACGAATGTAGGTAAAAAAGGAGAACTGACCGGCAAAGGCCATAAAAATCGCCAGCATTCCGGCCAGTACGCCCGGGCGCTTCAACAGACCAAACATATTCTGATGCTGTTCTGTTTGCCCCGGCATCGACGGCAACGCCATCCACACCCAGCCAATACAGACGAACCCCATCAGCGCGGCGCCGTTAAACACATGCCGCCAGCCAATGATCCCACCGAGAAAACTGCCCAAAGGCGCAGCAATCACCAGAGCAACCGAGACCGCGCCGAAAATAACCGACAGTGCCTTTGGAATGGTGCGGGCCGGTACCAGTCGCATCGTCAGGGAGGCAGACATCGCCCAAAAACCGCCCAACGCCAGGCCCAGACAAGCCCGTCCAAGCAACAGCAAGGTAAAACTATTGGCAAATGAGACCAGCAGACACGAGAGCGTCAGCAACACGGAAAAGGCAATAACCACCAGACGGCGATCCGTTTTGCCGATGATATGGGTGATAAACAGGCTGGCGAACATGGCGACAAAAGCCGTTACTGTCACCGACTGGCCAGCGACGCCTTCCGACACGCCCAAATCCTGCGCCATTGGCGTCAACAGACTCACCGGCAGAAACTCCACGGTGATCAGGCACGCCACACAAAACGCGACGGCAAATACCGCCGACCAGTTGGGGCGACTCACACCGCCTGTTGCAGGCTGCGTCCGCTGCACTTCCATCATTTTTACACCCGGCTTCATATTTTATTGTGAAAGCCGTGTAGTGTAACAAACAACGGTGTGATTCATTTAACACTTACGCAACTATTTACACCGTCGGATATTCCGAATCAATGTAGCCAGTGCACCCCTTCCTCAGGAACAAACAAGGTGTTGTAGCGCATCTGGAAGGCATTAAGCTCAGCAACGTCTGGCTCAAGTTCGCGTAAAAAACCCAGCGCGAGACGGACTTGCGCATCGGTGATCGGCGCGGCCAGCCGGGCTTTTTGCAGGATACGATGCCAGGACTGGAGATGCTGTTCGCTACTGTCGACAATAAAAACCTGCCAGATAAACAGCATCTGAGCGGCATTTTGCAGATGTGCTTCATCCGGACGGGCCAGATACTGGATAAACTCCCCCCCTGCTTTTTTCCCCATCTGATCAATCATGGTTTCCACCGGTACGGGCGTTATCGCCAGTCGCTCACTCAAACGACGTATTGCGCGACGTGAGTCAGATGTTAATACCCTGAAACCAATAATAAAGACCACAACCAGCGTCGTCAGTGTTAACCAAATCATGAAAGCTCCCGCCACATCTCAGGAGGCACATCATAAAGTCAAAATGCACAAAATGGACAGTCGAAGAGTGAGCTTACTGATTTTCCGTGGCGCAGAGGATCACGCAGATGGCTGATTTTATTGATGAGAACGGACAGAAAAGCCCGGCGAACCGGGCTCAGATAAGACGATCAGACAATGCCTGTGGTTACACTAAACTGGCGGGTTTGCTGCGGCGCAAGGCTTAACAAGCTGCCGCTGCGCTTCGCAGCCAGAAATCCCTCAGGCCGACAGGTTGCCGGAAGGGCAAACGCCGCGACCTGCTGGTCGCCGTTATAGAGGATCCAACGCGTGACATAATTAAACTGCTCACTGGAAAAGCGCGTCACAAAGGTAGTGCCATCCGGTGCATGCATACAAAACTCGGGCTTATCAGTGTGTCGATCAAGCCTGTCGGCAAAGAAGACGATTTCCGGGTCGTAGAATTCAGGCTCCGTCAGCGCATTCACCGTCGCTTCGCCCTGCTGTACGCGGCGGTTGAATGCCAGCCACTGTTCCGTCGGTTTCACATGCGCCGGAATGGATTCACGCAGCATGAGCGCTTCATCCGGGATATTCTGGCTGAATGTCGCCTGCGGCACGTAGGCGTAATTCATATGGCACATGTACTGCAGCGGCATCGGCACCGACGCCAGATTGGTGACCGCCATCGCGATATCAAAAAGCGCACTCGCCTTGTGTAGCGTAACCGACGGTTGCGCCAGGTAGTGATCGCCAAAACCCATCACGTACTCATAGCGTCCGGCCAGACGTAGCGAGTCGCCGTCGAGCTCCAGCCACGCCTCATCCATGGTGGCACAGGCCATTTCGCCGTGCAGCGCATGGCTATCTTCCGCCGACGGACAGCCGTTCGCCAGCAGCCCGGAGTGAAAAGCAAAACAGCCGTATGTTTCAACAATCACATTCGCCGGTTTGGGCTGGCTGAACATGTTGCGCATCGTCAGGTCGCGCCCGTCGAAATTCGCATCCCAGATCATCTGCCCAAGCCAGGGCAGAACGACCAGATGTCCACGGGCATTTTCCAGCCGCACGGCCTCCACGCCGCTCGGGTAGCGAAACGCCGTGACGGTAAAATCGTCATTTGCCAGTAAGGTGCGTGGCTGCTGGCTAAACAGCTCGCGCCACAGGGTTAATCGTGTTGCCATCGTCCTTCTCCTCAGGAAGCGGTCGCTTCGGTCAGTTCGCGACGCACTCGACTTTCGCGCCAGAAATAGACGCCAACGTAAACAAAGCACAGCATGGAAACGAGGAACGACAGTTGCAGCGAGTGGAACATATCCGCCACATAGCCCTGAATAGCCGGGACCACCGCCGCGCCAACAATCGCCATTACAATGACCGCGCCTGCCATTTCCGTATGTTCGTTATCCACGGTATCAAGAGTGCCCGCATAGATGGTCGCCCAGCACGGCCCAAACAGAATACTGACCGCTACTGCCACGTACACGGCGCTAAAGCTCGGGGCCAGCGCCACATACGCCAGGAACAGCGCGCCAATCACGGAGTAGAGAATCAACACCCTGGCCGGGTTAAACCGCGTCATCAGGATATTGGCGACAAACTTGCCAATAAAGAAACAGGCAAAGCTGTAGACCATAAAGTTTGACGCATCGCGTTCGTTGATATCACCCAGTTCCAGCGCCAGACGAATGGTGAAAGACCACACCGCCACTTGCATACCGACATACAAGAATTGCGCGACGATACCACGGCGAAAACGGGCATTCTGTGCCAGATAACGCAGTGTCTCCATGGCGGTCGGCCGTTTATGGGTTTCCGTTTGCGCCACTTTGCATTTGGGGAAGCGGGTGAACATAAACAGCGCCATGACAACCACCAGCACCATAATCATGTACTTATACGGCTCAAGGGTGTTTTCGAGCATCAGCACTTTAAAGTTGTGGATCTGCTCAGGCGTCATCCCCGTCATCTGTTTTTGCAGACTCTCGCCTTCGGAGAAGACCAGATACTTACCGAGCAAAATGCCTGCCGCCGCGCCAATCGGGTAGAAGGTCTGGCTGATGTTCAGGCGCAGAGTCGCATGTGATTTTGGCCCCAGCATCGAGCTGTAGGTATTGGCTGCGGTTTCAAGAAAACTCAGCCCAATCGCAATCGCAAAGATTGCCGCCAGGAACATGGTATAGGTCGCCATATGCGAAGCCGGGAAGAACAGTGAACAGCCGACGATATAAAGCGTCAGCCCAATTAATATGGCAATTTTATAACTGCTCTTTTTAATAACCAGAGAAGCAGGAATGGCAATTAAGAAATAACCGCCATAAAATGCGCTCTGCACTAATGCAGAGGCAAAATTACTCAATGAGAATACGCTTTTAAATTGCGTAATGAGAATATCATTTAACGCAGCGGCGCATCCCCATAACGGAAATAAACAGGATAACAAAATAAACTGGAACAAAGGTGTTTTATTCAGATACCCATCGGGCATCTGAACGATATTTTTTTCGTTCATAGTGCTACCTTTCAATGTGCAGGGTTTATCACTGTTTTATTTCTGGTAGCAGGCAGTGATATGCCTGCTACGAAATAAACTCAGCGGTTATTATTCATGTAAAGCCAGGTACTCATTAAATTGTTCAATGCTGGGGTAAGACGATTGTGTGCCTTTGCCGGTCACGCTAAAGGCAGCGAACAGCGCGGCTTTTTTCATGGCCGCTTCGACATCGCCGCCCTGGACATAGTAGTGGGCGAAACAGCCGATAAAGGCATCGCCTGCACCGCTGGTATCAATGGCGTTGACCTTGTGCGCCGGAACGTGAACTTCGCGTTCGCGGGTCATCCATAATGCGCCCTTTTCACCCATGGTCACGATGATATTGTTCAGTCCATTATCAATCAGGCTTCGTGCCGCCGTACGAATATTATCGTAGGTATCCACCGGCATACCGGTCAGAATTTCAAGTTCGGTCTCATTTGGAATAAAGAAATCGCATTTACAGGCGTAGGTCATATCCAGCTCACGCAGTGCCGGTGCCGGGTTTAATAACACTTTGATGCCGTGTTTTTTACCAAATTCAATGGCGTGATAGACCGTCTCTAATTGCACTTCCAGTTGCAGGACAATTAATTGACACTTTTTCAAATCTTCCGCGGCGCGATCAATATCTTCCGGTGAGAGAAATTTATTAGCACCTTTAATAATTAGAATACTGTTGCTGGAGTTGGGGTTCACAAAAATCGGCGCAACGCCGCTACTGGTACAGGGAACTTTCTCGACATAGGTGGTGTTAATGCCCCAGGACTCCAGGTTACGAATGGTGTTGTCCGCAAAGATATCGTCACCCACCTTGGTCAACATCATCACTTTCGAATTCATTTTAGCGGCGGCCACCGCCTGATTGGCCCCTTTACCACCGCAGCCGATTTTAAAGGCAGGGGCTTCCAGGGTTTCTCCCTCTTTCGGCATCTGGTTGGTATAGGTGATGAGATCCACCATGTTGGAGCCGATGACTGCGATATCCATTTTACTACCTCTCAGAAACAATCACATAACAATGATATTATAGTAACATTATCATGTTACTTTAGTATCATTTGTGACCATGATCGCGATTAGCGCATCATAATTCTTCGCCGTTATCCTCCCCCAAATCCCCGACATCCGGTGCGCCGTCACTTTTATTTAGCGGCTAACAGGATTATAGTGTTGATATCATTACGTGTTCCTGCGCGATGGGAAATGTTACTTTTGAAACACACAAGTCCGAATCAGTGCGGAGAAAAGAGTGGAAACAAAGCAAAAAGAGCGCATCCGGCGTCTGGTTGAATTACTCAAGAAGACCGATCGAATCCACTTAAAAGACGCCGCGCGCATGCTGGAAGTGTCGGTGATGACCATTCGCAGAGACTTTAGCCAGGATGACGAACCGCTGCCGCTGGCGCTGCTGGGCGGCTATATCGTAATGGTGAACAAACCCACTGCCCCCGCCGCGGCTCCCCAGCCCACTGTTCGGACGCATCATCGCGATGATTTGCCTATTGCTATCCTCGCCGCAGGGCTGGTCAGCGAAAACGACCTGGTTTTTTTCGACAACGGGCCGGAAATGCCGCTGGTTATCAGCATGATCCCGGACGACATCACGTTTACTGGCATCTGTTACTCCCACCAGGTGTTTGTCGCGCTCACCGCCAAACCTAACGCAACGGCCATGTTATGCGGCGGTACCTGGCGTGCCAAAAGCGATGCCTTTTACGATCCGAACAACCCGTCGCTTTTAGATTCATTAAACCCACGCAAAGTGTTTATTTCCGCCAGCGGCGTGCATGAACACCACGGCGTGACCTGGTTTAACCTGGATGATTTACCGATGAAGCGAAAGGCGATGGCACACGGCATGCGTAAAATCCTGCTGGCACGCTACGCCTTGTTTGATGAAGTGGCTCCGGCGAGTATTGCGCCCCTTTCCGGGTTCGACGTGCTTATCAGCGATCGTCCGCTTCCGGCAGAGTACCCGGCGCACTGCCGCAACGGGTTTGTGAAAGTGATTACGCCGGACTCAGAAAACGAACAAGCCCGCTAAGCGGGCCTGTTTTCACCTTACTCGAAGAAGACCGCCAGTTTGTTGAACATCCCCGGCGACGACTGATTGCGTACGACCTGCACCACGTCTTCCAGCTTTTCAATCTGGCTTATCATCTGCTCCAGGCGCTGATCGTCATTGACCAGTAGCCAGATGCGGCTGTGCTCGCTGTCTTTAATGGGCAAGCAGAGAATGCCTTCCACGTTAAATGCGCGACGGGCAAACAGGCCACAGACGTGTGTCATCACCCCCGGATGGTTACGTACGGTAAGTTCAAGAATGACGTTATCAGAAACTGTCTGTTGCATGGCTTATTCCCCCACCATTTCAGTATTTGCCGCACCCGGCGGCACCATCGGATACACTTTTTCTTCGGCGTCGATACGCACATGGATGAGCGCCGGCCCCGGACGAGCGATGATCGCCTGCAGCGCGGCATGCGGATCAGCTTCGTTGTTAAGATCACAGGTTTGCAGGCCAAAACCGGCGGCAATCTGCATAAAGTTAATCATCCCAGGATAGGTCGCTGCGAATACGCCCTGCTTGTAAAACAGGCTCTGCTGCTGATGCACCAGGCCTAACGCTTCGTTGTTCATCAGGATGATTTTCACATCCAGATTATTTTCTGCGGCGGTGGCCATCTCCTGAATGTTCATCATCAGGCTACCGTCGCCGGAAAAGCAGATAACTTTGCGTTGCGGGTTCGCCAGTGCGGCACCGACTGCCGCGGGCAGCCCGAAGCCCATGGTACCCAGCCCGCCGGAGGTCAGCCACTGACGCGGACGATTGAGCGGATAGGCCTGTGCGGTCCACATCTGGTGCTGGCCCACATCGGTGGAGATAATCGCCTCATCATCAACGCAGGCGGCAACGGCATTAATCAGCCCGTAATGGGTCAGCGGGTCGCCACCCTGCGGAATGGCAGACGGGAATTCCTGCTGCAGTTGCGCCACCAGACCACGCCACGCCTCACGCGGCTGCGCATCAATTTGCGGCAGCAACTGCGCCAGCACTTCACCCACATCGCCCTGAATGGCAACGTGCGGCTGCTTGATTTTACCCAGCTCCGCCTTATCAATATCAACATGGATGATTTTCGCGTTCGGGCAGAACTGCTCGGTTTTCCCAATAGCCCGGTCATCAAAACGCGCACCAAGAACCACTAATAAATCAGACTCTTGCAGAATAAAGTTGGTGCTGCGAGCGCCGTGCATGCCCAGCATCCCCAGTGACAGCGGATGTGCTTTTGGCAACATTCCCAGCGCCATTAAGGTCATGGTGGTCGGCAGATTCGCTTTTTCCGCCAGTGCGCGCACCTGTTCCGGCGCGTTAATCACCCCGCCGCCCAGGTACAGCACCGGATGCTGTGCGGCATTAATCATCGCCGCCGCTTCCTGAACACTTTTCGCATCAAACGCCGGGGCAGGCGCTCTGCCGCCGGGCTCAGGCAGCTCACTCAGTTCGATGGTCGCGGTCTGAACATCTTTAGGAATATCTATCCACACCGGGCCTGGACGGCCGGATTGCGCAATACGAAACGCGTCGCTTATCACCTGCGGAAGTTCGGCGATATTACGGACCAGGTAATTGTGCTTAGTGATGGGGATAGAGATGCCGTAAGTGTCGACTTCCTGGAACGCATCGGTGCCGATCATGGAGGCAGGCACCTGTCCGGTGATACACACCAGCGGGATGGAATCGAGACGCGCATCGGCGATGGCGGTCACCAGGTTGGTGGCGCCGGGTCCGCTACAGGCCATACAAACGGCCGGTTTACCTTCGGTACGCGCCATGCCCTGGGCGATAAACCCGGCGCCCTGCTCGTGGCGCGCCAGTACGTGGCGAATTTGCGTACTCTGACTTAAAGCGTCATACAGCGGGAGAACGGTCCCGCCAGGAATACCCGCTACCGTGGTAATGCCCTGACGTTCCAGTAAATGAACGATCAACTGTGCGCCGGTAAAGCGTGTCGTTTGTGTTATGCCCGAACTTGCCATGCTCCAGTCCTTTTCTTCTGGGCCGACTTTCCGGGAGGGTTAGAACGAAAAACCCCGCCGGTTTGCGCCGGCGGGGTTTTGGAATCGTGTGTTGTTCCAGTCCCTACGGCGCATTGCCGACGACCACCACCACACGCACGACGACCACCGCGGCGTTATGCGCGGTTTTTAGTAGGTTCATCGTCATAGTGGAAGCGTTCATTAGGGGACTCGTGTTTGAATAATTAACAGGATTCATACAAACACAGGAATGGCATTTGGACAACCGGTTTTTACGTCGCAACAGCAATATGCGTCGCAGATCACATTTTAATAATCAGACAATAAAAACAAAAAACCCCGCCGGAGCGAGGTTTTTAGCAGGTTTTTGCGGTTGGTAGCCGCAAGCACACTGTGTTACGTCAACAGTGAAACTATACGATCAATTAACCCTGTGCGCAAATTATGCGCACACGATGAGCAGTTTGAGTATGGAACAGGGTGCAAATTTCGTCCAGAAATAACTGTATATATTTACAGTATGAATTTATAATGGTCTTGCCGACCACGGTGTGTATGAGGGACCGCAATGATACGGGCGCACATTAAGTCCTGGCTGAAACGGGTGGTGCCGTCAGTGCCTTAACCCCTTGAGAGCACACTGTGTTACGCCAACAAAACGGCTGGTTACAGGCAGCGGAAAGGTACGCCAGCCGGTCGTGCTCCTTGCCAAAGGAGAAGCGTATGGGCGAAATGGATATGGTTATCCTTATCCTGAAACTCATAGTTGCCTTGCTGCAACTGCTTGAAGCTGTCCTGAAATTACTGCGGTAAATCAGGTTCAAGTCGTACCTAAGAGGGGCGGGCAACCGCCCCTCTTTAATAATCACTGGCAGTTTCCTCATCGCACAGAATAGTCGCTCCGATCGCCGCTTTCATGGTACGTTTTTACGCCGCCCACTGACACTGCGTACTCATGACTGTTACTGTTTTTTGTATTCTGCTGTTTGCCGCCCTTCTGCATGCGAGCTGGAACGCCATTGTTAAAGCGGGCAGCGATAAACTCTATTCCGCCATCTGCGTCAGCGGCTCTGCGGCGTTAATCGCCCTGGTCATGTTGCCTTTCTCACCGCAGCCCTCGCTCGCCAGCGCGCCTTATCTCGCCGTTTCCTGCCTGTTACAGGTTGTCTATACGGTACTGGTCGCTAAAACGTATCAGGTTTCCGATATGAGTCAGACCTATCCGTTGATGCGCGGCACCGCACCGCTACTGGTGGCCTTGATAAGCGTTCTGTTGTTGGGTGATACATTATCCACCTTTGCCTGGCTCGGTATCGCGGTCATTTGCCTCTCTATTCTTGCCATGGCCTGTAACGGTCGTCACAGTTCAACGCGCGGAATCTGGCTTGCCCTACTCAATTCCTGTTTTATTGCCGGATATACGCTGGTGGACGGCACAGGCGTACGCCTTGCGGGTAGCGCATTCGGTTACACCCTCTGGACGTTTTTCATGAACGGTTTTTGCCTGTTGGCCTGGGCGATGATCGCTCGCCGTCGTGAAGTCTCGCACTATCTGGCGAATAACTGGAAAAAAGGGCTGCCGGGCGGTATTGGCACCATGGGCTCGTACGGGCTGGCGTTATGGGCGATGACGCAGGCGCCACTGGCCGTAGTCGCCGCGCTGCGCGAAACCTCAATTCTCTTTGGCGCGCTGCTCGCCTTTTTAATGCTCAAAGAAAAGGTCGCCGGATTACGGATTGTTGCGGCCTGTGGCATCGCTGCGGGTGCGATCTTACTGCGCCTGTCCTGATCATACTGGCAATCAAAGTTGCCACAAATTGTTTACAAATCCTGCCTGGCGGCGGTCATTCTTTCTGACCCCGCATCTTGTTGTGTCACATTACTGTGGTAGATTCCTCTCGCATTTTACGGTTATGGCAGCACCATATTCTTTATTTATCTTTTTTTAAAACGTATTCAGCGAAATGAAAAGACAGCGTAACGTCAGTTTACTCTTGATGCTGGTCCTGTTGGTGGCAGTGGGACAAATGGCGCAAACCATTTATATTCCCGCCATTGCCGGAATGGCGCAGGATCTCAATGCCCGTGAAGGGGCGGTGCAGAATGTCATGGCCGCCTATCTGCTCACCTATGGCGTATCACAACTCTTTTACGGCCCGTTAGCCGACCGTTTTGGCCGTCGTCCGGCCATTCTTTGCGGGTTAACGGTGTTTATGCTGGCAACACTGGTCGCTGTCACGACCCACAGCCTGACCGTTCTGATTGTCGCCAGCGCCTTTCAGGGGATGGGAACCGGCGTCGGCGGCGTAATGGCGCGCACCCTGCCGCGCGATCTCTATTCCGGCACCGAGTTACGCCACGCTAACAGTTTGCTGAATATGGGCATTCTGGTAAGCCCGTTGCTCGCCCCGCTGATTGGCGGCCTGCTGACCACCCTCTGGGGCTGGCGCGCCTGTTTTGCGTTCCTGCTGGTACTCTGTGCTGGTGTCACCTTCAGCATGGCGCGCTGGATGCCGGAAACGCGCCCGACAGGTACTGTTAAAATGGGGCTGCTTACCCGTTATAAGACTCTGTTGGGTAACGGGATGTTTAACTGCTATTTGCTGATGCTGATTGGCGGGCTGGCCGGTATTGCCGTGTTTGAGGCCTGCTCAGGCGTGCTGATGGGCGCCACGCTGGGGCTTTCCAGTATCGCGGTCAGTATTTTGTTCATCCTCCCCATTCCGGCAGCCTTTTTCGGTGCCTGGTTCGCCGGGCGGCAAAATGCGCGCTTCCCGACGCTGATGTGGCAGGCGGTCGCCAGTTGTCTGCTGGCAGGCATCATGATGTGGATCCCCGGCTGGTTTGGCGTAATGACAGTCTGGACGCTGCTGGTTCCCGCCGCGCTGTTCTTCTTCGGGGCGGGCATGCTCTTCCCACTGGCGACCAGTGGCGCAATGGAGCCGTTCCCTTTTCTGGCAGGAACGGCAGGGGCGCTGGTTGGCGGCATGCAAAATATGGGATCCGGCGCGCTGGCCTGGTTTTCCGCCGGGCTTCCCCAGACCAGTCAGTTTAGCCTTGGGATGCTGATGACGCTGGCAGGGCTTTTGATTCTGCTGAGCTGGCTGCCGCTGGCGCTGCGCCAGAAGCGCCATGAACACGAACCGGCGGCTTCCCTTCCCGGCGATCCGGCTTCGCATCCGCCTTCTCACAGTCCGGTGAAATAATCGTTTTTAGCAGCGGTTCAGTTGTTGGCCGCCATGCCCCCTCTTCGCCATCATAAAACTGCGTATCCGCATTGAGGGCGAAGGGGATCTGCGCCTTATTCAGCTCACAGGCCATAAACGCGGCGAATGCCAGTTGCGATTCACCAGGCGGACTTTTAATCGTTTCACCCACTGACCAACCGCCGACCCAGGTCGCATGACCGGTTTTTTGCTGCCAGTGGACCGCCGTATTAATACGCGCTCTGATTGCCGCCTTCTCTGCCGCCGTACCCGACGTCCACGGGTACTTTCCGTTATTTTTCAGTGGGCCCCACGGGAAAATATGCCACTCCGCCAGCAAGTAGTTCTGGCTACGCCCAGGCAATTTCAACGACATTAAATCCTCGGGCGCGGCCCGCAGGCGCGGCGCAATAAAGATCATGCGTTGCGGGTTGATGTCGTGGATGGTCTTGATGATATTTTCATACGCGCGGTTAAGCGCTGGCATATCGTGATTAAGCTTATCCGAAGGCTCATAAATCAGGTCAAACCCGAGCGTCGGATGTTCGCTGCCGAAGTAATTTGCCACCGTTGACCACCATGCCACCAGTTGCGCTTCGTTTTTCGCACCCGGCTCCGCCTTAAAGGTATCCGCCTGGTAAGAAATAATCGGGATCACGCCATATTTTTCGCAGGCCTCCACCAGCTTACGCAGGTGAATCAGGCGGGCTTCGGTTAATGGATCGGCCACCCGGATACGCACATGGCGAATCCCTTCCGCATAGAAATCACGGACGATAAGCGGATCGAACTCACGGATACCGCGCTCGGTTCGCGCCCAGTCTACATCCATACCCACGCCCAGTTCCTGAGCGTAGCGTGTCGCCGTAAGCGGCGTATCAGCAGCAAACGCAGACGCGCCCGCCAGAAGCAGAGCCATCGCTAATAGTGGTTTTAACACAATTGACCTTGCCAAAATCGGTGGTGATTACATGTATTTAGCATGATTTCTCGCCGAATACGTAGCGCGAAAGCGTAATAAATTCTCACTGTCTCTCCACAATGGTCAGATAACACAAGCAGAGCTATCTGGTTTTACACATTCAAATGCTGTAGCCATTGGATAAATGCCTCAATTTTCGGCCATTGTCTGCCAGGTAACGTGGAAATGTAATAGTGCTGATGACATTTCAGCGCCCTGTCGCCGAAAGGCGCGATAAGCTCCCCACTGTCGAGACGCTTTTGCACCAGCCGTTTGCGCCCCATCGCCACGCCGATATGGTTCATAGAGGCAATCACCGCTAAATCTGAACGATCGAAACCAATCCCCGGCGATGGAGGCAAACTTACGCCAAAATGCTGCGCCCAACTGTGCCATTCATCGGTGCCGGAGTCGTTGCTCCAGGCCTGCCTGTCATGCAGCAACGTACAATGGGGCAAGTTTACCAGTGAACCGGTTAAGTCGAAGCGGCGAGCATAATCAGGACTACATACCGGAAGAATTTCTTCATCCATCAGGAAATGGTGGGTCAACTGTGCAGAGGGCGCATCATCAAAATAGATGGCCAGATCGATGCCGGCACGCTGGAGATTGACGTTGTCGTTACCGGTTAGCACCGTTAACGAAATGGACGGGTATCGGCGTGTAAAATCGCCCAATGCGGGCACCAGCCAGCACTGAGCGATGGAGGGCCGGGAGTATACGGTTAATGTGCCGGACAGTTCCTGATTTTTAATATCGAGGATTTCCTGATTCAGCGTATCCAGTGACGATTTTAGCGCCCAGAACACCCGCTTACCTTCTTGAGTAAGCTCCACTTTACGGTGAGAACGGACAAACAGCTGGATGCCCAATTCGTCTTCCAGTTGATTCATGCGATGGCTGACGGCGCTGGGGCTCAATGACAGCTCATCTGCCGCCAGCGCAAAAGATTGATGCCTCGCAGCCACCTCAAAGGTATAGAGCTTTGATAACTGCCAGCCGTTGAGCAGGCGATTTCTGCCGTCGCGTAAGGGGTCCATAGCCACCTCTGTCACCCGAGTTCATTTGCCCGCAGTGTAGAAAAAGACGCTGCAAAAATCAGCATAAAGATGAAGCAAAATGAACCATAGTCACTTTCATTGCCATTATTCGACGCAAATCACCCGGTTGATTCAATCTGCCTCATGTGAAGGGCAATTTATATCGTTTGTCAGCCTTGCCCGTGTTTTTGTCCAATAGAGACAGGTTAATCACAGGGCAAGGTGAGATATGCACGCTCAAATCTGGGTAGTGAGCACGCTGCTGATAAGCATCGTGTTGATTGTTCTGACCATCGTGAAGTTCAAATTCCACCCCTTTCTGGCGCTGCTGCTCGCCAGCTTCTTCGTGGGAGCGATGATGGGGATGGGGCCGCTGGACATGGTCAACGCGATTGAAAACGGAATCGGCGGAACGTTAGGGTTCCTCGCCGCGGTTATTGGTCTCGGGACGATTCTCGGCAAAATGATGGAAATCTCCGGCGCGGCTGAACGTATCGGGCTTACGCTCCAGCGCTGCCGCTGGCTCTCTGCAGATGTCATCATGGTACTGGTGGGGCTGATTTGTGGTATTACCCTGTTTGTTGAAGTGGGCGTCGTGTTGCTGATCCCGCTGGCGTTTTCTATCGCCAAAAAGACCAATACGTCATTACTGAAACTGGCTATTCCGCTTTGTACCGCGTTGATGGCGGTTCACTGCGTCGTCCCGCCACACCCGGCGGCACTGTTTGTGGCCAATAAACTGGGCGCCGATATCGGGTCAGTCATCGTCTACGGTTTGCTGGTCGGTCTGATGGCGTCACTGATTGGCGGCCCGCTATTCCTGAAACTCCTCGGCAATCGCCTGCCGTTTAAGCCGGTCCCCACGGAATTTGCCGATCTTGACGTTCGCGAGGAAAACACCCTGCCGTCCTTGAGCGCGACGCTCTTTACCGTACTGCTGCCCATCGGCCTGATGTTGGTAAAAACCGTCTCGGAGCTGAACGGGACAAAAAGCGGTACTCTCTATACGCTGCTGGAATTTATCGGCAACCCCATTACCGCCATGTTTATCGCCGTCTTCGCGGCCTATTACATGCTCGGCCTGCGTCAGCATATGGGCATGAGCACGCTTCTCACCCACACCGAAAACGGCTTTGGTTCCATTGCGAATATTCTACTGATTATCGGCGCGGGCGGTGCGTTTAACGCCATTCTCAAGAGTAGCGGTCTGGCGGATACCCTGGCGGTGCTCCTCTCCGGTATGCACATGCACCCGATTCTGCTCGCCTGGCTGGTGGCGTTGATCCTGCATGCGGCAGTCGGTTCGGCGACGGTAGCCATGATGGGTGCGACGGCGATTGTCGCGCCGATGCTGCCGCTTTATCCCAACGTCAGCCCGGAGATCATCGCCATTGCTATCGGTTCCGGCGCCATTGGCTGCACCATTGTCACCGATTCGCTCTTCTGGTTGGTAAAACAGTATTGCGGCGCAACCCTTAACGAAACGTTCAAATACTATACAACGGCAACATTTATTGCGTCGGTCGTTGCGCTGGCTGGCACATTCCTGCTTTCCTTTATTATCTGAATGCAAAGAGACGTACTATGGAAAACATTCAAACACTCATCGCCCGTCATCCCTTAGTGGCGGACCTGATCGCTCTGAAAGAGACGACCTGGTTTAACCCTGGCACCACCTCTATTGTTGAAGGCCTGCCTTATGTCGGCCTCACGCAGGCGGATGTTGAGGAGGCGCATGCCCGCCTTACCCGTTTCGCACCGTATCTGGCGAAAGCATTCCCGGAAACGGCCGCTGCCGGGGGGATTATTGAGTCAGAGTTGATTGCCATTCCGGCTATGCAAAAGCGGCTCGAAAGCGCCTTCAGGCAGCCGATTGGTGGCGAAATGCTGCTGAAAAAAGACAGTCATCTGCCCATCTCAGGTTCCATCAAAGCCCGTGGCGGCATTTATGAAGTGCTGACTCACGCGGAAAAACTGGCGCTGGAAGCCGGTTTGCTGAGCACCGAGGATGACTACAGCGTGCTGCTCTCACCGGAATTCAAACAGTTTTTTAGCCAGTACAGCATTGCGGTTGGCTCGACCGGCAATCTGGGGCTGTCGATTGGCATCATGAGCGCCCGCATCGGTTTTAACGTGACGGTCCATATGTCTGCCGACGCCCGCGCCTGGAAAAAAGCCAAACTGCGCAGCCACGGCGTGACGGTCGTTGAATATGAAGAAGATTACGGCGTGGCGGTGGAGCAGGGGCGCAAAGCGGCGCAGTCCGATCCGAACTGCTTTTTCATTGACGATGAAAACTCCCGCACCCTTTTCCTGGGCTATGCGGTCGCCGGGCAGCGCCTTAAAGCGCAGTTTGCACAACAAGGACGCGTGGTGGATAGCGATCATCCGCTGTTCGTCTATCTCCCCTGCGGCGTAGGCGGCGGGCCTGGCGGCGTGGCTTTTGGCCTGAAACTGGCGTTTGGCGATAACGTACACTGCTTCTTTGCCGAACCGACCCACTCGCCGTGCATGCTGCTGGGGCTGTACACCGGCCTGCATGATGCGATCGCCGTTCAGGATTTGGGTATCGATAATGTCACGGCGGCAGACGGACTGGCGGTGGGCAGAGCGTCCGGGTTTGTAGGCCGCGCCATGCAACGGTTGCTGGACGGGTTCTATACCCTGGATGACCAGACCATGTATAACCTGCTCGGCATTCTGGCCCAGGAAGAAGGCATACGACTGGAACCTTCCGCACTGGCAGGCATGGCAGGGCCGCTCCGCGTTTGCGCGAGCGCGGACTATTTACGTTTACAGAGTATGACCGCAGACCATCTGGATAACGCCACGCATATCGTCTGGGCGACCGGCGGCGGGATGGTGCCAGAAGAAGAGATGGCGCATTACCTGGCAAAAGCCCGGCAGGTCTGATACTGCCTCAAAGGGCGTTAAGGATATGGCGGATATGCATTAGCCCGAACAGCAGCGAAAGAGAAAGCACTGCCAGCGCGATCAGCAGCTTATCGCGGATCGCGCCCGGCGTGGCGAAATCGCTGCTTTCAACATCCATCAGGGTGCGATTACGCGTATAGCGCCACAGCATACCGCCGACCAGTAATAGCACCACCAGCGAGATCCAGAAGGTGATCCCCGCGTGCTGCCAGTTGTGCTTTACCGCAAAGGCAAGCAGGGCAATGTAGCCAAAAAAGGTACGTAGCCAGGCAAGTGAAGTGCGCTCCGGCTGTAGACCCGGGTCTGCCTTACGCCGCGCCTTACGGTCAGCCACCATACAGCACCAGTCCCATCACGATAACCGCCACCGTCAGCAAAACAGCACTGATCACCAGCAGGCTGCGGGTATAGGGCAGGTCCTCTTTCAGGCGCATCGCTTTTTCATTGCGCAGCCAGCGCATATAACCGTAAACCGCCAGCGCGCCGGCAAACAGACAGAGCAGCAACGCCAGCACCTGGCGAATCAGCGGCGTGGCAAATTCCGGCGCCAGTTGATCAAGCCCCACGCCCGCCGCCAGAAAGCCAAGCGCGGTGCGGATCCATGCTAAAAATGTACGCTCGTTGGCCAAAGAGAAGCGGTAATCCGGTGCTTCACCAAGCTGGGAAATTTTCATGAAGGCTCCATGTCGTGCTGCAGGCTGGCATCAGCATAGCGTAAATCGACAAGGACAAAAAACCGGCATCGGGCGATGCCGGCCAGGATGATTAATGCAGTTCAGGCCAGTAGCCCT
Organism: Phytobacter ursingii; assembly: GCA_901456055.1. GTDB lineage: Bacteria > Pseudomonadota > Gammaproteobacteria > Enterobacterales > Enterobacteriaceae > Phytobacter > Phytobacter ursingii. Next base: position 429,620 of record CABDWT010000003.1, on the reverse strand, counting down.
TGTTAGCGTCAATCAGGTCATCCAGAATCGCTTTGGCGACCGTGGCGCTCGGTACAGTTTTCGACAGCGTAATCGCCTGCCACAATTTCTGGTATGAACGCTGTTCCCACGCATCCACCACCAGTTTTTCCACCGCCACCTGCTGACTCATCAGCCCTTTCTGGAAGTGCGGAATATCGCCGACGGTGAGCGGCTCCGGTCCGTTATGGCCGACCAGGCAAGGAATTTCCACCATCGCATCAGCATCAAAGTTATGAATTGCGCCGTTATTTGGCACAATCAACAGCATGCGCTCCTGAGTATTGAAAGCAATCGCGGTCGCCAGATCGACGATATACGACGCATGTTCATCGATTTCCAGCTCCCCGGCGGAAGACTTACCGGCTTCAATAATCGCCCGGCAGGCGCTGAAAACATGTTTCTCGCGATGATCCATCACTTCATTGGCACGGGTGCGTTCTGGGTTGGAGTGCGCCACCACATAGTCCGGGAAGAGGTAATATTTCAGGTACGTGTTGGGCATCGTGTCCGGATCGAGGGCCTGTACGTCTTTTGCTTTGGCAAAAGTATCGTTCCAGCTCGCTTCGGTATGCGCATGGTCAGAGGGCGGAACATAGCCGTTTTTCGCTACATATTCCCGCAGTTTTGGCAGCAAATCGTTGCCGTTCAGATCCTCAATGGAGGTCCACCAGCCGAAGTGATTCAGCCCGTAGTAACGCACGCGCATCTCTTTGCGGTTTTTCAGGCCGACAATCTGCGCCATACGCCCTTCAATGCCGATCGGCATATCGCAGATGTTGAGGATCTTAGCGTTCGGACGCAGGCGGCGCGTGGCTTCCGCGACAATGGCCGCCGGGTTGGAGTAGTTCAGCATCCACGCATTCGGGGAGTACTGCTCCATGTAGTCCACCAGTTCCAGCACGCCGCCGATAGAGCGCATACCGTAGGAAATCCCACCCGGTCCGCAGGTTTCCTGGCCCAGCACGCCGTGGCGCAGGGGGATTTTCTCATCTTTTTCGCGCATCGGATATTTGCCCACGCGGATATGCGCCATCACGAAATCGACATCGGTAAAGGCCGTTTTCGGATCGGTGGAGTAGCTAAATTCTATCTCCGGCGCCTGTTCCCTGAGGATGATTTTGCACGCTTCGGCGATAGTCTCCTGACGTGCGCCATCGTTGTCATAGAATTTCAGCGCGCGCAGCGGGAAGCGATCACGGTTAGCGAGCAACATCAGGACAATACCGGGGGTAAAGGTACTACCGCCGCCTGCTATGACAACTGAGAATTTTTTCATGATACAGCCTCCGTCATGGTGGTTTGTTCGTTTGTTAAAGGGGTTTTCATCAGCGATTCAAGCTGGTCGCGCACCTGGGGGACATGCAGACCGACAATCACCTGAATGCCGTTGCCGCGTCGCACCACGCCATGTGCGCCCAGGGCTTTAAAGACGTCATCGCTTTGGGTTTGCGCCATATCGACCAGCGCGATGCGTAAGCGGGTGGCGCAGTTGTTAATGCTTTCGATGTTGGCCGCACCGCCGAGGGCCTGTAAGAATCCGGCGGCCTGGCCGATCTGTTGGCTGGCGGCGGCCGGTGCGCTGGTTTGCCCGCGCGCCGCCTTATAGTCGGCTTTGCTGTAGAGTTTGATTTCGCTCTCTTCGCGGCCCGGGGTTTTGAGGTTCAGTCGTTCAATCAGCGTTTTGAAGACCACGAAATAGAGGCCGGTGAAGCAGACGCCGATACCGATTTGGGTGAAGACCGTTGAGGCGTGGTTATGGAACATCGGGATCCAGTTTTGCGGCAGAAACTGGTCAAGTAACCCGCCGCCCATGTTGCCCACAACGCCAAAGACATACATCGTTGTCGCCATGGAGGCCGCCAGTACGGCATGAATGGCAAACAACAGCGGAGAGATAAACAGAAAGGTGAATTCAAGTGGTTCAGTAATGCCCACCAGCACAGCCGTAAGCGTGGCCGGAATAAGCAGACCCGCGACCTTAACGCGATTTTCCGCTGATGCGGTGTACCAGATAGCCAGCGCAATCCCGACCGAGCCAAACACTTTGGAGTTGCCGTGCAGCGCGAAACCGCCTTCCGGGAAGAGCGTTTTCAGCGGCAATGTGCTCTGGCTAAACTCCTGCAGGTGCTGCGCCCAGTAGACCTGAATACCGCCTTCCACTGCCGCCGGGCCGAAGATGAATGGCCCGTAAACAAAGTGGTGTAAACCGGTTGGGATCAGAATGCGTTCCAGGAAGGTATACACCCACACGCCCAGCGCACCGGCAGAACGCAGGAACGCCTGCAGGGACTCAATGCCCATCTGCACTTTCGGCCAGCCCAACAGGGTGAGCCAGGCGCAGGGGAGCATGACGAAAAACGCAAGGATAACGACAAACGAGGTGCCCTGGAAAATCCCCAGGAAAACCGGAAGCGGCTTGTCGAAAAAGCGGTTGTGGATAGCGGTAACGATGCCCGAAATGATAATAGCGCCGATGATGCTGGTATCGAGCGTTTTGATACCTGCGATCATCGCCAGACCGCTTCCGGCTACGGGTTCGGCAGAAAAATTAACGCCAAAGAAATGCCCCCAGGTCATACCCATCGCATTGATAAAGTAGTTCCAGGTCAGGAAACTGATCAGCACCGCCAGACAGGCTCTGCCCTGCGCCTGCTTCGCAAGGCCGATTGGTAAGCCGACGGCAAAAATCAGCGGCATATTACGGAACACCGCCCAGCCGCCCTCTTCAATGATGTGAACAATTTGCGCGAACAGATTATCCGGGGCGGTTAAGACCTCGCCGACAAACAGCGGGTTGCGAAGCATGATAGCGATTCCCACCACGATCCCGGCAAACGGAAACAGTAATACCGGGGTAAACATGGCACCGCCAAAACGTTGTATTTGACTGAGCATTTTTAAATCCTCACGTAACAACCTGTAGGGAGTAGAGGCCTTTATGGTTTTTTGCTGGCCTGGGGTGAGGATAAGAATTTACTCATACGCGAACATGGCGTGCCGTTACGATTCGTGATCGCATTCATGGTTTTAATTTGACCTGTCAGGTCTACTTTCGATAGCAAATATGGACATGTCAGAACCGCATGCATGCACTGATAAGGGCAAAGAGGTCTACTGGTGATCTACAAATCCATTGCCGACAGATTGCGGCTACGGCTGAATTCGTCGGACTACATTGTCGGCAGCCCATTGCCGGGAGAAAAAGCGCTGGCGCAAGAATTTGGCGTGGCGCGAATGACCATTCGCAAGGCGTTAGATCTGCTGGAAGGCTGGGGGCTGGTTGAACGCCGCCATGGTAGCGGGACATTTGTCGCACGCAAGGATGTGCACCATGAAACCGCCAATCTGACCGGCCTTGTGGAAGTGCTCCGCCAGCAGGGGAAAGAGGTGCAGAGTAAAGTCCTGCAGTTCGAGGTGATGCCTGCGCCGCCTGCGATTGCCAGCCTGTTGCGGATTCAGGTGGATGAGCGCATCTACTTTTCGCGCCGGATGCGCTACGTGGAAGGGAAGCCCCTGATGCTGGAGGACAGCTTTATGCCCGTGAAGCTCTTTCGCAACCTCTCACTGGCACATCTCGAAGGGTCGAAATTTGATTACATTGAGAAGGAGTGTGGGATAACCATCAGCGGGAACTATGAGAGTCTGACACCCGTGCTGGCGGATAAATCGCTGGGAAGGTATCTGAATGTCCCGGAACAGACGCCGCTGCTGCGAATCACCTCCCTTTCTTACAGTGACAGCGGCGAGTTCCTGAATTATTCCGTTATGTTCCGTAATACCCGTGATTACCAGGTGGACTACCATCTGCGGCGTATCCACCCCGAAAATAGCTAACTGACGCCCCAGAACGTGAGGAATCCCCAGTAATCTTACGTTTTACAGCGATAACGCCGCTTAATAAGAATAAAACCGTGACAGCGATGACAGGGTCCGGCTGAAAATCGATGAGGCGCTGGCGGCTGACCGGGGCCGCCCGCAGGGAAGCGGGCGGAGGGGATAGCCTGCAAGGACGCAGGCTGGTCCCCGACCCGAAAGTCAGACGGCATAAGGCGAATGGACCGCGCCAGCGGCGATTTTCCTGGCCGGGAGCCCGGGTCGCCAGGGTGGTGGCGGTGAGCCACCCTGGCACGTTCATGGGTTCTGTCACGACAGAAAAGCAAGGAAAATAAGGTGAACGGAATGACCATCAGAGCCGCATTTTCCCCCTCCCCCTGGCCCTCTCCCTCAAGGGAGAGGGGACCGTTCGTGCTCGCATTTTTGTGGGGATTCCTCAGCCCCAGAACAGCACAGCCAGTAACTGCGGCGTGATGATACGCAGGAACATTACCAGCGGGTAAACCGTGGCATAAGAGAGCGCGGCGGCCCCGCTGGTGGCGTGCAGGCCGTTAGCAAAAGCCAACGCCGGGGGATCGGTCATCGAACCGGCCAGCATGCCGCACAGGGTCAGGTAGTTCATCTTTGCAGACAACCGCGCCAGAATCCCGACAGTCAGCAATGGAATAGCGGTAATAAAAATCCCGTAGCACATCCAGTTGAACCCATCGCCGTGAGTCAGCGTCGCGATAAAATCACCGCCGGATTTCAGCCCGACCACCGCGAGAAACAGCACGATACCTAACTCACGCAGAGCAAGGTTGGCGCTGGGCGGCATGAACCAGTAGAGCTTACCCACGCTGCCGATACGCCCGAGGATCAGCGCCATGATCAGCGGCCCGCCCGCGAGCCCCAGTTTTAATGCCACCGGGAAGCCGGGAACAAAAACAGGAATCGACCCCAGCAAAACCCCCAACCCAATGCCGATAAAGACTGGCAACATCTGGACTTGCTGGAGTTTATGCTGCGCGTTCCCGACCTCAGAAGCCACTGCATCAATGGCCGCCTGACGCCCGACAAGGTTCAGAATGTCGCCGAATTGCAGGCTGGAATCACTGCTGGCTACCAGCTCCACCCCGGCGCGGTTAAGACGGGAAATCACCACGTCATAGCGCTCTTTGAAGTGCAGATCGCGAATGCGCTTACCCAGGACTTTTTCGTTAGTCACCACCACACGCTCAACGCGAAGATCGGTCCCCCGCGTCGAGAGCGAGGTATCGACCTCCTGGCCCATCACCAGTTGCGCGCTATGCAGGTCTTTCGGCAGGCCAACAAGATGCAGCAGGTCACCAACCTGAATAATCGTGCCCGGAGAAGGCACCATCAGCAATTCATCTCGTTTCAGGCGCGAACAGATGATTTTATCGCTGTTCAGCATCGGCACATCCTGAATCGCCATATTGTTCAGGTTCGGGTTTTCCACGCGAATATTAATGGTCTTGATCAGCGAGTTACCCGAGCTGATGCCCGCATCATGCAGTTGCGCTTCCTGCTCAACATTGATGCGAAAACCGACACGAATCAGCCACATGGTCAGTAAAATGCCGCAGATGCCGAACGGGTAGGCCATCGCATAGCTCATCCCCATTTGATCAAGAACATTAGACGGCGTACCCAGGTCATGCAGGATCTGTTGCCCGGCCCCGAGTGCCGGGGTGTTGGTGACCGCACCGGAGAAGATACCCAGAATGACGGGCAGCGGAATATTGAAGAGTTTATGCAGAATAGCAGTGACCAGGCCGCCCAGTATCACAATCAGAATGGCAAACAAGTTCAGGCGCAGCCCGGAAACGCGCAGCGAGGCAAAAAAGCCCGGCCCGACCTGAATACCGATGGTATAGACAAAGAGGATAAGGCCGAACTCCTGCACGAAGTGCAGCATCGGGCTGCTCAGGGTAATCCCGGCCTGATCAACAAAATGGCCAACGATAATACCGCCGAAAAGCACGCCACCAATCCCAAAACCCACGCCGCGTATTTTTACATTGCCGATCCACAAACCGACGACCGCGACCAGCGCCAGCATGCTTACGGTTAACGCTATATCACTCATGATGGCTCCCTGTGAATAACATTGTAAACACAATGGATTCTCTCAGAGCGGCACTGGGATGTATGGGCTTTGGCGCACAAAAAAGCCCCGCCGAAACGGGGCAAAGTAAACGCAAAACGGTCACCCTGAGGTGACCGTTTTGGGTGTGTGTGCATGCGCCCGTGAAAGGGGGGAGAGGAGAGCGCCAAACCGCGCAATCCCTCCGGGCACAAACGACTATCAGCTATTTAATGCCGGACGCTCGCTAATGGCGATCCGCTGGGGCGCAATGACTTCCGGCACGTTACGGGTCAGGTCAATATGGAGTAAGCCGTTAGCGAATGTCGCGCCAGAGACCTCCATATTTTCCGCCAGTGTAAAGCTCAGGGTGAAAGGTTGAATTACCAGCCCCTGGTGCAGCCATTTCGGCTCGTTGGCCGGTTTTTCCGGCGAACCTTTGATAACTAAACGTGTGCCTTCCAGCTGAATATCCAGCTCTTGCTGGTTAAAACCAGCCAATGCCAGCGTAATGCGGTAATGGTTATCATCGCCCTTTTCAATGTTATAGGGCGGGAATGTCTGATGCTCGGTGGTGCTTTGCAGCGCATTAGCCAGTTTGTCAAAACCGATCCACTGACGCAGCAGCGGGGATAAATCATAGTTACGCATGATATTTCTCCTTCTGAGAAGCGAGTAAGTTCCTGCAAGCGTGTGGCTCGCATATGCTCCCTGACGGCAAGCATTCAGTTCAGGTAATTAGTTAATCTCAATGCGACGCGGTTTCTTTGCTTCCGGAACAACGCGTTCAAGATCAACATACAACAGGCCATTCACCAGATTTGCGCCTTTAACATGGATGTTTTCGGCAAGCTGGAATTTGCGCTCAAAGTTACGTTCGGCGATGCCCTGGTAGAGGTAGGTACGTTCTTTCTGTTCGGTCGCGTGCGCGCCTTTCACGATAAGCAGGTTGTCCTGGGCGGTGATATCCAGTTCGCTTTCCGCGAACCCCGCTACCGCGATCGCGATGCGATAATGGTTTTCGTCAACTAATTCAACGTTGTACGGAGGATAGCCGCCGTTGCTTTGGTTTTGATTGTTTTCCAGCAGGTTGAACAGACGGTCGAAACCAATAGCTGAACGATAAAGCGGAGAAAGATCGAAGTTACGCATACATAAAGCTCCTGAAATCAGCGAGGTTGTCATTTACCTTCCACAATGGACAGGCTGCGGTAGCCCAACACCCTTCCGGCGTGTCTTCCGGCTACATTCTTAAAATAGGGATGATGTTTATGTTTTCAAGTGTCTTTTTCTGACTTTTTTTTGCAGTTTCTCGCGCTTTGCATAGACTGGGATCACAGCACAAAAGGTGAAAGTGCGAATGTCGCCACAGAGCGCAGCATGGAGGCTGTCTTTTTTGGTGCAGGACAGATATAACGCCAGCAGCAGCCTCCATACTGCCCATAACAATGATTAATTGATGATGAAAAATACTCTGATTGTTTCAACGCTGCTTAGTGGAATGGTGTTACTCAGTGGTTGCTCCAGCGTGATGTCGCATACCGGGGGCAAAGAAGGCGTGTATCCGGGTATGAAAGCAAGTTCCACAATGTTGTCGGATGATGATACGAATATCGGTATGAAATCACTGGTGGTTCTGGATATGCCTTTTACAGCCGTCATGGACACAATACTGCTGCCGTGGGATATGTTCCGCACCGACAGCTCCGTTAAATCCCGCGTAGAGAAAAGCGAAAAGGCCACCATGGCGACGGACAACGTGATTCCACCCGCCCCCATGGCTAAGCAGTAATTACATTCCCGTTTCCGTCATCCAAATTTGGCGGAAACCCGCAATCTCTTCCATCCAGGCGATATAACGACCGTCCGGCGAGAACACAACCGCATCCGCAGACGGCGGATTGCCGTGATCGGTTGTCAAAAAGGTGATGTCGCCGCAAGCGGCATCGCACAATGCGATACGATTATCCAGCACGAAGCCCAACGCCGCCCCCGAAGGATGCCAGTTAAAGGCAGACTGGATACCTGTTTCCGTGTGGGTTAACTGCTGCGGTTCGCCACCCTGTGGCGAGATCAACCAAAGCTGGACAATACCCGCATCATCACGCATTAAAAACGCAATCGCCGTACCCTGCGGGTTACTGCGCACCCAATGGCGCGGTACGTTAACCAGCCCCGGAAAGGCACGCTGATGAGTAAACGTCAGACGCCGTTGCGAAACGCCTGCTGGTGGTGCTGGCAGGCTTGTCGGCGTACCCTGTAACGGCCTATCGCCAGGCCGTTTCCATCCCTGCGCCTCTTTCGGCAGGTCAACGATAAACACTTCCGGCACTTTCTCGCCTGTTAACGACAGCGTATCGCCGATAAAGGCCAGCTTATCGTTACCCACCCAACCTTCTTCGTACGCACGGTTGATCTCATCGCTACCGGGAACAGGCGCTGGCGTAGTACGGCTTACCAGCACGCACCAGTGGCTCCCCGCATACTCGCGTGGATGGGTGAGCGGGGGTTGCACCGGGCCAAAAGGTACGGCGACACCGACATTACGCAAATCCTGCGCCGGGTCCAGTTCGTGCATCACATGATCGTTATAGGTAAAGCTGACGTTCTCGCCGTTGGGGCTAAAGACATGCACATGACTACCGCCGCGCAACGCGCCCGGCGTAAAGGGTGCGGTGATGTCCATCGCGTCCAGATTGGCGGTTTTTCCGTGCGCGTGAATAACGCCGCGACGGTGGTGAAAATCGTAATGCCAGTCAGCATCGGGGTTTTCCGGGCCGTGGATAAAGACATATTTCCCTTCATAAGGATGAACGGTCACTACGCCTACGTGTGCCCCCGCTTGCGCCTGATAGATCACCTCAACGGCACCGGTATGGATATTGACGCGTTCAATGGTTTCACCGGTAAACGACGCGCCGGAAGGGCGAACATCAAACACCAGCCACTGACTGTCCGGTGTCCAGGTGTGGATATTGGTGAGCTGGTGATGACGGGGTGCGGTAGTAATTTGTTTCATGTAATGGAGGACCCTGATGCCATGTTTGGCATCAGGGTATCGCAAGGCGGGGAGATTAACCTACCCGTTTTACATCGCCGACCAGCAGGATGTAAGAAAGTGCGCCGATTAATGCCACCACGGAGATATAGACCAGCGCCGGAGCAAAACCGTAGCTCTGTGCCAGATAGCCGATAACCAGCGGCACAGTAATACCGCCCAGACCGCCAACAAAGTTAAATACGCCGCCCGTCAGCCCAATCAGACGCATCGGCGCAAGGGAGGAGACCAGCGACCAGGTGATGGAGGCGAAACCGTTGCCGAAAAACGCGATGGCCATCAACGTCATGATCCACACCGGGTCATTGGTGTAGTTCGCACCCATAATGCAGGTGGAGATCAGCAGACCACAGATGATGGGGGTTTTACGCGCCGCGCCAAGGGAGAAGCCTTTGCGCACCAGTCTGTCCGCCAGCCAGCCGGAGAGCAGCACGCCAAAGAAGGCGGCGAGGAACGGTACCGTGGTCATAAACCCGGCTTTCAGGGCGGTGATGCCTTTTTCCTGAGTCAGGTAGTTCGGGAACCAGGTCAGGAAGAACCATAGCGTAGAGGTGACGGCGAACTGCCCCAGGTAAACACCGACCAGTTTACGGTGGAACACCAGTTTCCAGTCGGCTTTAGTGAGCGGCTGGCGAGCCTCTTTGGTCACAGGCGCATCGCCGTCTACCAGACCACCGCCTTCGCGAATGTATTCCAGCTCTTCATGGGTGACGCTTTTGGTCAGACGCGGCGGTTGATAGACCTTGAACCAGATTAATGACCAGATGATGCCAATCCCGCCGGTAACGATAAATACCCAGTGCCAGCTCAGCAGCTCCTGAATCCAGATAAGCAGCGGGGTAAGAAATGCCAGGCCGACAAACTGACCAGAGGTGTAGAAACCGACCGCGGAAGCGCGTTCGTGTTCCGGGAACCAACTGGTCACCATACGGTTGTTGGTCGGAAAGGCGGGCGCCTCAAAAATTCCGGTGATGGCGCGCAGACCAATCAGCGACATTAACCCTGTCGCAAAGCCCTGAAACAGCGTCGCCACCGACCAGCCAAAGATGGCGATAAAATAGGTGAGGCGAGAGCCGACCCGGTCGAGGAACCAGCCGCCGGGGATCTGACACAACGTATAAAGCCAGGCGAAGGCGGAAAAGACATAGCCCATTTCCGCTTTGGTGATACCAAACTCTTGTTGAATATGCGCGGAGGCCACCGCGAGGTTGGCCCTGTCGACATAACAAATAACAACCGTAATAAAGATCATCACCAGCGTCAGATAACGCCGACGACCGACTTTTGCAGCAGTAACTGAAATATCCATCGCAATCTGTCTCCAGATTTTGGGCATAGCGAGGCCGCTCACCATGCCCGGTAAATTACAGAGGGTGTTTGAATTTATTTATTAATTAATACGCTACACGTAATGCGCTAAATAATTCGTGCTGGGGGAAGGCGGCAAGTTTTCGCATCCCCGGGAGCATACAAAAGTATGTGACCGGGGTAAGAAAACGCAGCCAACGCGCCACCAGTGCGAAGTATGAAGCGCATTTACCATTCGGCGACGGTGCCGTCTTCATTCCGCCAAACCGGATTACGCCAGTCCGGCGCATTCTTACTCAACTCAATAACCTTCTCTTCATCAATGTCCACACCCAGCCCTGGTTTCATCAATGGTTTAAAGAAGCCGCCTTCCATATTGAAATCTTCTTTATTTTTCACGAAGTCGAGCAATTCAGCGCCTTTATTGTAATGAATGCCCATACTCTGCTCCTGGAATACCGCATTGTGGGAAACGAAATCCACATGCAGACAGGCCGCCAGCGCCACCGGACCGAGCGGGCAGTGCGGAGCCAGCGCCACGTCATAGGCTTCGGCCATTCCGGCAATTTTATAGCACTCGGTAATCCCGCCAGCGTGGGATAAATCCGGCTGCAATATCGAAATGCCACCGCCTTCAAGTACACGTTTAAATTCAAAACGCGAGAACATACGTTCACCAGCGGCAATCGGAATATGCGTTTGCGCCGCCAGACGCGGATAATATTCCGCCTGCTCTGCCAGTACCGGCTCTTCAATAAATAACGGGCGATACGGCTCAAGTTCTTTAATTAATACTTTCGCCATCGGCGCGCTGACGCGCCCATGGAAATCGAGGCCAAATTCAATCTCATTGCCAAAAGCTTCCCGAATTTGTGCCACGGTATTTACGGCGGCATCTACCTCGCGGGAATTATCAATCACGCCCATCTCTTCGCAACCGTTCAGCTTAAAGGTATCAAAGCCGATATTGCGCAGAGTTTTAATGCCGTCGATCACTTCCGCCGGACGGTCGCCGCCGACCCAGCTGTACGCTTTAATTTTGTCACGCACCAGGCCGCCCATAAGTTGCCAGACCGGCGCATTGTGAACTTTGCCTTTGATATCCCACAGCGCCTGGTCAATACCGGCAATGGCGCTCATCAGAATCGGGCCGCCACGATAAAAACCAGCACGGTACATCACCTGCCATAAGTCATTGATACGTGCCGGATCCTGGCCAATCAGATAATCCCCCAATTCATGGACTGCCGCTTCAACCGTGCGGGCGCGTCCTTCAATGACCGGCTCTCCCCAGCCAACAACGCCTTCATCGGTTTCGATTTTCAGGAACATCCAGCGCGGGGGTAAACGGTAAGTGGTGAGTTTCGTTATTTTCATTGCACTGCCTCTCGATACGCGTTAACAAATGCGGTTGCCTGCTGTGCGGTGCGCTCCACGGACTGCCCGGCACGATACAGATCGCTGCCCAGCCCGGCGCCCACGCAGCCAGCCTTAATCCATTGCGCCAGGTTTTCTGGCGTCACGCCCCCCACGGCAAAGACCGGCACTTCCGGCGGTAAAACCGCTTTCAACGCTTTGATGTAGTCCGGGCCAAAAGCCGAAGAGGGGAAGATTTTAAGCGCCTGGGCGCCCGCATCAAGCGCGGTAAAGGCTTCGCTGGCGGTCGCGCAGCCCGGGCAGACCGTCATGCCGTAGCGCACCGCGCGGCGAATGACCTCGGGCTGAATATTGGGAGTGACGATCAATTTGCAGCCTATCTCAGCCAGTTGGTCAATCTGCTCTGGCTTGAGAACGGTGCCCGCGCCAATCAATGCTTTGTCGCCAAAGGCCTCCACGATGGCTGGAATACTTTTTTCCCACTGGGGCGAATTGAGCGGGATCTCTACCGCATCGAAACCGGCGTCAATCACCGCACCGACGTGCGCCAGCGCTTCGTCGGGGGTGACGCCACGTAATATGGCGATGAGCGGAAGGTTAGTTTGCCACTGCATGAGCGATGCTCCTTATTCCTGTCTGAAATGCGGTGTCGCCGGAGATAACCGTAGCCTTACGGCCCATTGCCTCCAGCGCCTGCTGATAGCGGCCGGACAGTGCTTTTCCCGCAACGATGGTGACCTGATGATCGCTATAGCGTTCAGCCATGCTGGCGACTTCGGCGCCAATCAGCAGACCCGATAAAAACTCGCTAACCTGTTCATGCGGTAAATGACCGAGCACATGGGCAGCACGGACTTCGAACAGTTGCGGCAGAATTGCGGGCGTAGCGAGGCCGCGTTCAAGCCCGGACGTAAACGCCGCAGATGACACCTCCTGCTCCGGCAGACCCGCCCCCACCAGCGAATGGCGCAACAGTAAATGGTGCAATTCACCGGTCATCACGGTGCGAAAATCATGGATTTGGCGTTCATCTGCGCGCACCCATTTGCAGTGGGTGCCCGGCATGACATAAACAGAAGAAGGAGAAAGTTCGCGTGCGCCCAGCAGCTGCGTCTCCTCGCCACGCATCACGTTGTGGTTATCGTCGCGAGAAACGCACAGGCCGGGAATAATCCAGACATTGTCGCCAACGGCAGTCAACTGCTCGCCAATGGCGGAGAAACAGGCAGGAACGGGTAAGTAGGGAGCCACTTTCCAGCCGACATTGCTGCCTACCATACCTGCCATCACCACTGGCGTTTGCGCATCACGCCAGCCGTGGGTAATTTCTGCTAACACCGCTTGTGGGGATTTACCATTCAGGCGTGTAACACCTGCTTCTGATTGCCTGCTCTCCAGGCATTCCGCCCCCTGATAAAGCCAGGCACGTAAATTGGTCGACCCCCAGTCAATTGCGATGTAGCGAGATGTCATGTGATTTCCTTAAGCCTTCGGGTAGAGCTGGCGATCATGGTCAGCGCCGCCTGCTCTGCTGCATCACCGTCCTGATGCCGTATCGCATCGAACAGCGCCTTATGTTCCTGGAGCGTTTTTGGCATGTTGGCTTCATCGCCCATCCAGGTTCGTTCAAATACCGCCCGCTGAAGCGAGCTGATCGCTACGGTCAATTGCTGTAGCACCGGGTTGTGTACCGACCCCAGTACCGCTTCGTGATAACGAATGTCCGCCTCATTGAACGCATCGCGATTCTGGTTATTCGCAATCATGTCGTTAAGCGCCGCCTCGATTTGCGCCAGATCGCTTGAGGTCGCGCGCTCCGCCGCCCAGCGAGCAATTGCAGGCTCGACAAGATTTCGCACCTCACTCATCGCGCTGATGAGTCGCGGGTCATAGTCGTTTTCCAGTACCCATTGCAGTACTTCGGTATCGAGGTAATTCCACTGATTGCGCGGCGCCACAAATGCGCCGCGATAACGTTTTATCTCGATCAGTCTCTTCGCCATTAATGAGCGAAAGACTTCGCGAATGATGTTGCGCGAGGTTTCAAACTCCTCGCAGAGTTCTGCTTCTGCCGGAAGCGCTGAGCCGGGGACATATTTCCCGGCCACAATCTGGTGCCCTAATGTGATGACGATGCGGTCGGTTTTGGTGAGAGTCATGGCATGCCCTTATTCACTGTGTATGCCTGCCTACTTTACCTCGACCGGCGATTTTCGCCTCATCCTTGCACTACAAACAGCGCTTACTTCTCTTTCGTTGAATTGAAATGTAGTACAATCATTTATAGTTGTACTACAATTTAGATCGTAAAATGAACGACAGATCACAAAATTAACGCCCTTCACTTCACCGTCACTTCACCCGAGCCGCTTATCGTCCTTATCAACATGAGGAGGGGATATGCAGCATTTTGATGTAGCGATTATTGGTCTGGGGCCAGCGGGAGCCGCGCTGGCGCGGCAGTTAGCGGGCAAGATGAGCGTGCTGGCATTAGACAAAAAGCAACAATGCGGGACGGGCGGATTTATGAAACCGTGTGGCGGATTGCTGGCCCCGGACGCCCAACGCTCGTTTATCCGTGCGGGTATTACGCTGCCGGTGCAGGTACTGGCCGATCCACAAATTTTCAGCGTGCAAACGCTGGATGTGCAAACGGGAATTGCACGCAATTATCAACGCAGCTATGTCAATATTGACAGACATGCCTTTGATTTATGGATGAAGTCATTAATCCCTGCTTCGGTCGCCGTTCATCACGATGCCTTGTGTAAAACGATCAGCCGCCAGGACAACCGCTGGCATCTGAAGTATGCGGTTGACGGTGAAACCCATGAGGCAACGACAGCGTATCTGGTGGGCGGCGATGGCGCGAACTCGATGGTGCGGCGTGTTCTGTATCCCGATCATGAAATCCGCAAGTACGTCTCGTTGCAGCAGTGGTTCAAGGACCGTCACCCTTCACCGTTCTATTCCTGTGTGTTTGATAACGAGACAACCGATTGTTATTCATGGAGTATCTGTAAAGACGGCTATTTCATTTTCGGTGGGGCATTTGCCATGAAGGATGGCAGGGAGAATTTTCTCCGCCTCAAACAGCGTCTTGAACCGTTCGATTTTCGCTTTGGCGACGCGGTGAAAACGGAGAAATGTACAGTGCTGTGCCCGTCCCGCTGGGCGGATTTTGTCTGCGGAAAAGAGAATGCGTTTCTGATTGGCGAAGCAGCGGGTTTTATCAGCGCCAGTTCCCTGGAAGGGATCAGCTATGCACTGGATAGTGCGGAAATTCTGGCAGACGTATTGCGCGGAGGGGCAAAAAACCTCAATGCGGAATACTGGAAGAAAACGCGGCGATTACGCATGAAATTGTTGGGAAAAGTTGTTAAAAATCGTTGTCTGACTACGCCATGGATACGCAGTCTCATCATGAAAAGTGGGATAAGCCATATCCCGGTGCAGCAGGAGACGCCTGGGCAGGCAAGGGCCTGATCGCCCCTGCCTGACGGCAGATTAATTCAGCACAAACTTCTCAATGGCATACGCTACGCCATCTTCAAGGTTGGATTTAGTGACAAAGTTGGCCACTTCTTTCACCGACGGAATGGCGTTATCCATTGCCACCCCCACGCCAGCATATTCAATCATGGCGATGTCGTTTTCCTGATCGCCGATGGTCATGATCTCTTCCGGCTTGATGCCCAGCACCTCAGCCAGCGATTTCACGCCGGTACCTTTATTGACGCGTTTATCAAGCATTTCGAGGAAGTAAGGCGCGCTTTTCAGCACGGTATATTTCTCTTTCACTTCTGCCGGGATGCGGGCAATCGCTTTATCGAGGATTTCCGGCTCATCAATCATCATCACCTTGAGGAACTGCGTGTTCGGATCCATGTTTTCCGGCTCACAGAACACCAGCGGGATGGTGGCGACGTAGGATTCGTGCACCGTATAGTAGCTGATATCCCGGTTGGCGGTGTACAGCGTATTGCGATCGAGCGCGTGGAAGTGTGAACCGACTTCGCGGGACAGTTTTTCCAGATAGCGATAATCGTCATAGCTCAGTGCCGTTTGTGTCACCGTGCTGCCGTCATGGGCCTTTTGCACCAGCGCGCCGTTGTAAGTGATGCAGTAATCACCTTCCCGTTCCATGTGCAGCTCTTTGACGTAGGCATGAACCCCGGCGTAAGGGCGGCCTGTCGTCAGTACCACTTTCACGCCTTTCTCACGCGCTGCGGCGATCGCGTTTTTTACGGCAGGTGAAATTGTGTGGTCAGGCAGCAGTAAGGTGCCGTCCATGTCGATTGCAATAAGTTTGATAGCCATGAGATCCCCGGGATAAATGAGTGCTGCCTCATGCTAACGCGATTAAGCACACAAAAATAGAGCTACATTGCGCCACAGAAGCACCCCTTTTGCACCGATCCCGGGGAACGAGGGCTCACTCGCGGGTGAGAACTATTTTGCCAAACGCACCGCGATCGAGGTGCTTAAGCGCCTGTTCAAGCTCGTTAAAGCGGTAGCGGTGCTCAATCACCGGTTTCAGCCCGTTGACATCAACAGCACGCACCAGATCTTCCAGCGCACGGCGGTGACCGACGCCAATCCCCTGAATCACCGGCGATTTCAGCAACAGTTCACTGGCAGAAAGCGAGATTTCATTCCCCGCCAGCACCCCAATGACCGAGATGCGCCCATGAACCGACACGACTCGCAGGGAGTGTTTCAGATTTTCTCCGCCCACGGTTTCAATAATATGGTCAATGCCACGATCTTCGGTCAGCGTAAGGAGCTCTTCAGCCCAGTCGCCTTTTAGCCGGTTAACGCCCTGATCGGCCCCAAGCTTTTTGGCCTGTGCCAGCTTTTCATCACTGCCGGAGGTGACAAAGACTTGCGCACCATGCGCTTTAGCGATTTGCAGCGCGAATATCGCCACGCCCCCTGTCCCTTGTACCAGCACCGACTGACCGGCGCGTAAATTGCCCCGCTCCACCAGCGCGAACCAGGCCGTTAGCCCTGCACAAGGCAAGGTGCTGGCCTCTGCGTCATCCAGTGTTTCCGGGGCGGCAACCAGCCAGTTTTCATTCATGATGACGTATTCAGCCAGCACTCCCTGGAAATAGCCTCCGAGGGTTCTGTAGGGCAAAACGCGTGCGTCCGCTTTTGGCTTGCCGTCGATCCACTCCGGGAAGAAGTTTGAAATGACGCGTGCGCCGGGTTTGAAACGCGTGACGCCCTCGCCAGTACTCTCCACAACCCCCGCCATGTCAGAAGCAGGTGTAAAGGGGAAGGTGCGCGAAATGGGCATATTGCCTTCAATCACCATTTTATCGCGATAGTTGAGCGCAACGGCATTCACCCGCACGCGTACTTCACCCGGGCCAGGCTGCGGGAGGGGTTCCTGGGTAAGTCTGAGGTTCTCGCGCCCGAGGGCGTCCATTGACCAGCGTTGTATTGTCTCTGTCATTGTCTTTCTCCTGCCATTAAATGAATTTCAGTAACGACAGTCTAACGTTGACTCAATGTCGCCAGTGGCGATACCTTTTCTCTTCATTGACGCCATTATGGATACAATCCATGACTGATACGTTGAAAGATATTCCTGTTTTTGTGGCTGCCGTTGAAGCGGGTAGTTTTGCTCAGGCCGCGGTCCGCCTGCATTTGTCGCGCTCGGCAGTGGGAAAAAGTATTGCCCGGCTTGAACAGCGACTGGGGGTACGTCTGTTTCAGCGCACCACCCGTAGCCAGCGGCTGACCGATAACGGCGCGCTTTTTTATGAGCGTTGTCTGCGCGCGCTGGAGGAAATCCGCAGTGCAGAATCGCTGCTGGAAACAGGGAAGCAGCAGGTGAGTGGTCGTCTGCGTGTGGCTATGCCGGTGCTCTTTGGTCGGCAGTGCGTCGCCCCGCTGCTGATAACGCTGGCACAGGAACATCCAGGGCTTGAGCTGGAAATGTCATTCAGCGACAGGGTGGTAGATCTCGTGGAGGAAGGGTTCGATATGGCCGTGCGTAACGGCATACTGGCAGACAGTACCGTGCTGGCCGCCAGAAAACTGGGCGAGCACCAAATGGTCCTGTGCGCCGCGCCGGATTATCTGATGAAAAGAGGCCATCCAGAAACCGTTGCCGATTTACGTCAGCATACGGCGATTAACTATCTGCAGGCAGGCAGAATTTTACCCTGGCAGCTCGCGGACAACGAAGGAAAGCCGCAAACCCTTGTTCTCCGTTCATCACTGAATATGGATGATTTACAGGCGATCTGCGACGCAGCGATAGCCGAACACGGTATTGCATGGTTGCCCTGCTGGATGGCAAGTAAAGAGATCCAGACTGGAAAACTCGTCCTGCTCTTCAGGCAGGCGCCGGATGTGCGCTTTGACGTTCATGCAGTCTGGCAGAAGACGCCGCATCTGCCGCTGAGGGTGAGAATGGCTATAGACACGCTGGTGAGCCGCTTACCGATGGCGATGTCGCTGGATTTTCCTGACCCCATAAAAAAGCCGCGCTAAAAGCGCGGCCCGGGTATGGTGTACAGCGACGATTAAATATCGATGTTCGCGGCTTTCAGGGCGTTCTCTTCGATAAAAGCGCGGCGCGGTTCAACGGCATCACCCATCAGGGTGGTGAACAGTTGGTCTGCGGCAATCGCATCTTTAACGGTCACGCGCAGCATGCGGCGGCTTTCCGGATCCATCGTGGTTTCCCACAGCTGATCCGGGTTCATTTCACCCAGACCTTTATAACGCTGGATAGCCAGACCACGACGTGACTCTTTGACCAGCCAGTCCAGCGCCTGCTCAAAGCTGGCGATCGGCTGCTTGCGCTCGCCACGTTCGATAAACGCATCGTCTTCAATCAGACCACGCAGTTTTTCACCCAGCGTGCAGAGACGGCGATATTCGCCACCGGCGATAAACTCATTATCCAGCGGATAGTCAGTATCAACACCGTGGGTACGCACGCGAATAATCGGCTCGTAATGGTTCAGCTCCGCATTTTCGCGAATATCGAACTTCCAGGTGCTACCGTGCTGTTCTTTCTCGTTCAGCTCAGTGACCAGCGCGTTCACCCAGCGGGTGACGGTCTGCTCGTTGCCCAGGTCGGCTTCGGCCAGCGTCGGTTGATATACCAGCTCTTTTAACAGCGCACGCGGGAAGCGACGTTCCATACGACCAATCATCTTCTGCGCGGCATTGTATTCAGACACCAGTTTTTCCAGCGCTTCACCGGCCAGCGCAGGCGCGCCTTCGGTGGTGTGCAGGGTCGCACCGTCCAGCGCGATGGCGATCTGATACTGATCCATCGCCTCGTCGTCTTTAATGTATTGTTCCTGCTTGCCTTTTTTCACTTTGTACAGCGGCGGCTGGGCAATATAGACATGACCACGTTCAATGATTTCCGGCATCTGACGATAGAAGAAGGTCAACAGCAGCGTACGGATGTGCGAGCCGTCGACGTCCGCATCGGTCATGATGATGATGCTGTGATAACGCAGTTTGTCCGGGTTGTACTCGTCGCGACCAATACCGCAGCCGAGCGCGGTGATAAGCGTCGCCACTTCCTGAGAAGAGAGCATCTTGTCAAAGCGCGCCTTCTCAACGTTAAGGATTTTACCTTTCAGCGGCAGAATCGCCTGGTTCTTACGGTTACGCCCCTGCTTCGCAGAGCCGCCCGCAGAGTCCCCTTCCACAAGGTACAATTCAGACAGCGCCGGGTCGCGTTCCTGACAGTCAGCCAGTTTGCCCGGCAGGCCTGCTAAGTCCAGCGCCCCTTTACGGCGGGTCATTTCACGGGCCTTACGCGCCGCTTCACGGGCACGCGCCGCATCAATAATTTTGCCGACCACGATTTTTGCGTCAGACGGGTTTTCCAGCAGGTATTCGCCCAGCAGTTCGTTCATCTGCTGTTCAACCGCCGTTTTCACCTCGGAAGAGACCAGTTTATCTTTGGTCTGAGAGGAGAATTTCGGGTCTGGTACTTTTACAGATACAACCGCAATCAGGCCTTCACGGGCATCGTCACCGGTGGCGCTGACTTTCGCTTTTTTGCTGTAGCCTTCTTTGTCCATGTAGGCGTTCAGGGTACGGGTCATCGCCGCACGGAAGCCTGCAAGGTGCGTACCGCCATCACGCTGTGGAATATTGTTGGTGAAGCAGTAGATATTTTCCTGAAAGCCATCGTTCCACTGCAGCGCAACTTCCACGCCAATACCGTCTTTTTCGGTGGAGAAGTAGAAAATATTCGGGTGGATCGGCGTTTTATTCTTGTTCAGATATTCAACGAACGCCTTGATGCCGCCTTCGTAGTGGAAGTGGTCTTCTTTGCCATCGCGCTTGTCTTTCAGGCGGATGGATACGCCGGAGTTCAGGAAGGACAGCTCGCGCAGACGTTTCGCCAGAATTTCATACTCAAATTCGGTGACGTTGGTGAAGGTTTCATAGCTCGGCCAGAAACGCACCATGGTACCGGTTTTTTCTGTATCACCCGTGACGGCCAGTGGCGCCTGCGGTACACCGTGTTCGTAAATTTGACGGTGGACTTTATTATCACGCTGGATAACCAGCTCCAGTTTCTGCGACAGGGCGTTTACAACCGAAACGCCTACGCCGTGCAGACCGCCGGAGACTTTATAAGAGTTATCATCGAACTTACCGCCCGCGTGCAGCACGGTCATGATGACTTCGGCTGCAGAAACCCCTTCTTCCGGGTGAATACCGGTTGGGATCCCACGTCCGTCATCCTGTACGGAGACGGAGTTATCGCTGTGGATCGTAACAACGATATCTTTACAGTAACCTGCGAGCGCTTCGTCGATAGCGTTATCTACCACCTCGAATACCATGTGGTGCAGACCGGTGCCGTCATCCGTATCGCCGATATACATACCCGGGCGCTTACGCACCGCATCCAGCCCTTTCAGGACTTTGATACTGGAGGAGTCATAAGAATTCGACATCAACGTTTCTCGCTCATTTTGTCTTGGGTTAATCCGTTATTTTACCCTTTTCCACGGTGAACATCTTCGAATTTTTGTCCGACATGTCCAGTACGTGTTCAGCGCTGATGGCGCTGACGAAAACCTGTGATTGCGTGGCTTTTAAGCGGCTGGCAAGCAGTCCGCGACGCGCATCGTCAAGTTCCGAGGCAAAATCATCTATCAGGTACAAACAGCGGCGACCGCTCTCGCGGGTCAAAAACTCCCCCTGTGCCAGGCGTAGCGCGCACATCAGGAGTTTTAGCTGCCCACGGGAAAGCGTATCTTCCACCGGCGCACCGTCAGCACGTATGCGGAAATCCGCTTTGTGCGGGCCGTGTGCGGTGTAAGTCAGCAGGCGATCGCGTTCGAAGTTCTTCTCCAGCACCTCGGCATAATCCGTCTCTTTCTCCCAGCCGCGCTGGAAAGAAAAGGTCAGAGAGAACTCCGGTAAAAATTGTTTGCAGGTGTCTGCCATATCCTCAGCGATACCGGCGCTGTACTCGGCACGCCACAGGCTGATTTGCTCCGCCAGAGGAATCAGTTCTTTATCCCACGGACGCAACTGGCCGTAGTGGCTTACCTGACGAAGCGCGGCATTACGCTGTTTGAGCAGCCGCTTTAGGTTGCTCCAGGCGTTAAAGAATCCGGCTTCGTTGTGAAAGCATCCCCAGTCAAGGAACGCTCTTCTGTATTTGGGGCCGCCGTTGAGTAAAGTAAACCCCTCCGGCGTAATCAACTGCATAGGCATCAGCAACGCCAGTTCCGCCACCTTGTGACCATCGGTTCCATCGATGCGCACGGTGCTGTCGCCCTGTTTATCCTTCGTCAGACCAATGGCGATTTCCCGCTCCGCCTCCTGCAAACGCCCGTGCAGAATAAATGACTCCTGCTCATGGCGAATGACGCGGCCAATTTGCAAACTGCGAAAGGCCCGACCGTGGCCAAGCGTATAGATGGCTTCCAGCACGCTGGTTTTGCCGCTGCCATTCGCGCCAACCAGAAAGTTAAAGCCGGGAGATAAGGCGAGATCCGCATTTTCAATATTGCGGAAGTCTTTGATTAGGAGTCGGGATAGCGACATATCAGCTCGTCATCATTCAAGGGGCGTGGGTGTCGCAGCCAGTTCGTCTACCGCCAGCGCGCAGAAAGCGGAGCGTACACGAAGTACGTGAGCATTTCGAGCACTGCCGGAAGGCGAAATGGCAAGTAAACCAGCCCCTTTGCAGATTCTACAATCGCATGGGCATGACGACGTAAGCTGCGGATTGCGATGCCGCATCCTCAATCTGCACGCTCGAAACGGAATCCGTCAGCATAATGCGTACATTTTCGCACTTCAGCGCATTAAGTACGTCCAGCACATAGCTAACGTTAAAACCAATCTCCATTTCGCTACCGGAGTAAGTCACATCCAGTATCTCTTCCGCTTCTTCCTGTTCCGGGTTGTTAGCGGTGATTTTTAACTGGTTTTCACTGACATACAGACGCACGCCGCGGAATTTCTCGTTCGAGAGAATGGCGGCGCGGGCAAAGGCCTGCTTGAGAATGTCGCAACCCGCATCCAGGTGTTTGTCAGGGTTCTTCGGTAATACGCGGCGATAATCCGGGAAACGGCCATCGACCAGCTTCGAGGTGAAGATAAAGTCGCCGACATGTGCACGGATGTTGTTGCTGCCGATCTGCACGGTCAGCGGGTTGTCGCCGCCGTCGAGCATACGCATCAGTTCAATCACCCCTTTACGCGGTACGATCACCGAATGGTTGGGCAGAGGCTGCCCGACAGGCATAGAGCATACCGCCAGGCGGTGGCCGTCCGTTGCCACGGTACGCAGCTCTTCACCTTCGGTTTCAAACAGCATGCCGTTTAAGTAATAACGCACATCCTGATGCGCCATTGAGAACTGAGTCGCTTCAATCAGGCGTTTCATTGTGGCCTGCGGCAGCGTGAACTCCACTTCGCTTTGCCAGTCATCCAGATTCGGGAAATCGGCGGCAGGCAGCGTGGAAAGGGAGAAACGGCTGCGGCCAGAACGCACCAGCATACGCTCGCCTTCAAGCTGGACGGCGATTTCCGCGCCTTCCGGCAAACCACGGCAGATATCAAAGAATTTCCGCGCCGGGACGGTAGTCGCGCCGGGCTCATGCGGCTGGACGAGCGCAACACGGGCCACCATTTCCATTTCAAGATCGGTACCGGTCAGCGAAAGCGTACCGTCTGCAACCTGAAGCAGCAGATTACCGAGAATGGGTAACGTCGGGCGACCGCCCAGCGGGCCGCTGACTTGTTGCAGCGGCTTTAAAAGATGTTCACGTTCAACGGTAAATTTCATAGCGTCACGATGATAATGTTCTGATTAAATTGGAAAAATCTTCTTTGATATCGTGGCTCTCTTCACGCAACTGCTCAATCTTACGGCAGGCGTGTAGCACGGTAGTATGGTCACGGCCACCAAACGCATCGCCAATTTCCGGCAGACTGTGGTTGGTGAGCTCTTTCGCCAGCGCCATCGCCATCTGACGCGGCCTCGCGACAGAACGCGAGCGACGCTTCGACAGCAGGTCCGCGACCTTAATCTTGTAATACTCCGCCACCGTCTTCTGAATATTGTCGATGGTGACCAGTTTTTCCTGCAGCGCCAGCAAATCACGCAGCGCTTCACGCACGAAATCAATGGTAATCGCCCGGCCGGTAAAGTTGGCATTGGCAATAACGCGGTTCAGTGCCCCTTCCAGCTCACGCACGTTAGAGCGCAGACGCTTGGCAATAAAGAAGGCCACTTCACCCGGCAGACGAATGTCATTTTCGTCGGCCTTTTTCATCAGGATCGCGACGCGGGTTTCCAGCTCAGGCGGCTCGATCGCGACCGTCAGCCCCCAACCGAAGCGGGATTTCAGACGATCTTCAACGCCGTTGATCTCTTTAGGATAACGATCCGACGTCAGGATGATCTGTTGATTCCCTTCCAGCAGCGCGTTAAAGGTGTGGAAAAACTCTTCCTGAGATCGTTCTTTATTGGCAAAGAACTGGATGTCATCGATAAGTAAGGCGTCAACGGAGCGGTAGTAGCGTTTAAACTCTTCGATCGCATTGTTTTGCAGGGCTTTTACCATGTCCTGGACAAAACGCTCGGAGTGCATATACACCACTTTGGCATTGGGTTTACGCGCCATGATGCCATTGCCCACCGCGTGCAACAGGTGAGTTTTACCTAAACCCGTACCGCCATAAAGGAACAGTGGATTGTAGGCGCCGCCAGGGTTATCCGCCACCTGACGCGCCGCCGCGCGCGCCAGCTGGTTTGATTTACCTTCGACGAAGTTATCAAAGGTATGTTTCAGGTTGACGTTGGAGCGGTATGTTGGCTCAGCCGGCGCAGGAACGTTGTCCCAGCCAGGGCGTACCGCCGGCGCAACGCGCTGTGGCTGTACCTGAGTCGTCTGTACAGGCGCAGCAACATGGGCAGGTTCCCGGTGGATCTGCGTGACAGGCTTCGTACCGACCTCAAAGCGCAGTTGCGGGGCGTCCGCACCGCAGAAATCGTTCAGCAGTCCATTGATATTATTGAGATACTTATCTCTTACCCAATCGAGCACAAAACGGTTTGGCGCATACAAAGCCAGCGTGTTATCGCTCAGTTCCGCCTGCAACGGGCGGATCCACATGCTGAATTCTGTGGCTGGTAACTCATCCTGCAATCGGGCAAGACACTGCTGCCAAAGCGAAAGTGACACGGCGGACTCCACTCGAACAAAAATCGATAAATAAAAGGCAGAAACATTAATGATTGTTGACACACGTCGATCAGACCCAACGAGGGTGACGTGCGAACCGCTATCTGCGGTTTTACACGCTTCCTTCTGGCTGCATCATTGCACCTTAAAGGAAAGTGTACTTTGCCCTGTTCACGATCCACGGATCGCGATCGGGACCGCGGATCATAGCCTAAACTGCGTCAGAGATCTTCTGTTTATCACAGATTCTTCACGATTTATCCACAGGGGGATTCGGAATCGGGTAAGTGTAATCGATCCCAGGTGCAGTGCGGGACGATTTACGCCGCATATTGGAAAATTTAATGAGTAATGCCGAATTCCTGCTTAATCGATCTAATGAAGATCCCGGCGGATCCTTGCGCTTTGCCCATCAGGCCGTATAATCCACCACCCGGCGCGCTTTGCTCGTTTTTAGTCGTCGAGCACGGCTTATTTTTTACGCGAAACTGTGCAAAAATAAGCGTGTTATTAAGGAAAGAGAATTGACTCCGGAGTGTACAATTATTACAATCCGGCCTCTTTAATCACCCATGGCTTCGGCGTCCGTCGTACGATATTCGTTCGGATATCCAAAAAAGCCATTGAATTTATTCAAGTTTAGGTAGAAATCGCCATGAAACGCACTTTTCAACCGTCCGTACTGAAGCGCAACCGTTCTCACGGCTTCCGTGCTCGTATGGCTACTAAAAATGGTCGCCAGGTTCTGGCTCGTCGTCGCGCTAAAGGCCGCGCACGTCTGACCGTTTCCAAGTAATAAAGCTAACCCTGAGTGGTTAAGCTCGCATTTCCCAGGGAGTTACGTTTGTTAACTCCCAGTCATTTCACTTTCGTCTTCCAGCAGCCACAACGGGCTGGCACGCCGCAAATCACCATTCTCGGCCGCCTGAATTCGCTGGGGCATCCCCGTATCGGTCTTACCGTCGCTAAGAAAAACGTCAAACGCGCACATGAACGCAATCGGATTAAACGTCTGACGCGTGAAAGTTTTCGTTTGCGTCAACATGAACTTCCCGCAATGGATTTCGTGGTAGTGGCGAAAAAGGGGGTTGCTGACCTCGATAACCGTGCTCTTTCGGAAGCGTTGGAAAAATTATGGCGCCGCCATTGTCGCCTGGCACTCGGCTCCTGATAGGCCTGATTCGGGTCTATCAAATCCTGATTAGTCCGCTACTCGGGCCGCGTTGCCGTTTCAACCCTACATGCTCTCGCTATGGAATTGAGGCATTGCGCAGGTTTGGAGTGATAAAAGGCAGTTGGTTGACAGTGAAACGCGTATTAAAATGCCACCCTTTACACCCGGGTGGAGACGACCCCGTCCCGCCAGGACCCTTTAATACCAGAGAACACTAACGATGGATTCGCAACGCAATCTTTTTGTCATCGCTTTGTTGTTCGTGTCTTTCATGATCTGGCAAGCCTGGGAGCAGGATAAAAATCCTCAGCCTCAGCAGCAGACCACGCAGACTACGACCACCGCAGCGGGTAGCGCAGCCGACCAGGGCGTACCAGCCAGTGGCCAGGGGAAACTGATTACGGTTAAAACCGACGTGCTGGAATTGACTATCAACACCCGTGGTGGTGATGTCGAGCAGGCACAGCTTTTGGGTTATCCGAAAGAGCTGGGTTCCAGTGAGCCGTTCCAGTTACTGGAAACGACGCCGCAGTTTATTTATCAGGCTCAGAGCGGTCTGACCGGTCGCGACGGCCCGGATAATCCGGCAAACGGCCCACGTCCTCTGTACAACAGCGAAAAAGATGCGTTTGTACTGGCCGATGGCCAGAACGAACTGGCAATTCCGCTGACCTATACCGATGCTGCGGGTAACACCTTCACTAAAACCTTCACCCTGAAACGCGGTGAATATGCGGTGAATGTAGGTTACAACGTGCAGAACGCCGGCGAAAAACCGCTGGAAGTTGCTACCTTCGGTCAGCTGAAGCAGTCCATCAATCTGCCATCTCACCGCGACACCGGCAGCAGCAACTTTGCATTGCATACGTTCCGCGGTGCGGCGTACTCCACGCCTGACGCGAAGTATGAAAAATACAAATTTGACACCATCGCCGATAACGAAAACCTGAACGTCAGCGCAAAAGGTGGTTGGGTCGCAATGCTGCAGCAGTATTTCGCGACTGCATGGGTTCCGCGTAACGAAGGCACCAATAACTTCTATACGACGAACCTGGGCAACGGTATTGCCGCTATCGGTTATAAATCTGAGCCGGTTCTGGTTCAACCGGGTCAAACCAGTACGCTGGGCAGCACCCTGTGGGTCGGCCCGGAAATTCAGGACAAAATGGCTGCCGTTGCGCCGCACCTGGATCTGACCGTGGATTACGGCTGGCTGTGGTTTATCTCTCAGCCGCTGTTCAAACTGTTGAAATGGATCCATAGCTTCCTGGGCAACTGGGGCTTCTCCATCATCGCCATCACCTTTATCGTCCGTGGCATCATGTACCCGCTGACTAAAGCGCAGTACACCTCCATGGCGAAAATGCGTATGCTGCAGCCGAAAATTGCGGCGATGCGTGAGCGTTTAGGCGATGACAAGCAGCGTCAGAGCCAGGAAATGATGGCGCTGTACAAAGCAGAAAAAGTAAACCCGCTGGGTGGTTGCTTCCCTCTGGTTATCCAGATGCCAATCTTCCTTGCGCTGTACTATATGCTGATGGGTTCCGTTGAACTGCGCCATGCGCCGTTCGCCCTGTGGATCCATGACCTGTCTGCACAAGACCCGTACTACATCCTGCCGATCCTGATGGGCGTGACGATGTTCTTCATTCAGAAGATGTCGCCGACCACCGTGGCCGACCCGATGCAGCAGAAGATCATGACCTTTATGCCGGTCATCTTCACGGTGTTCTTCCTGTGGTTCCCGTCAGGTCTGGTGCTGTACTATATCGTCAGCAACCTGGTGACCATTATCCAGCAGCAGCTGATTTATCGTGGTCTGGAGAAACGTGGCCTGCATAGCCGCGAGAAGAAAAGCTCCTGATATTCTTCATTCTTCAAACCGCAGGCGCGTTGGCTGCGTTTGCTTGCCCCAGTCACTTACTTAAGTAAGCTTCTGGGGCGCACAAACTTGCCGCCTTCCTGCAACTTGAATTATTTCGAGTATCCACGGTAGAGTTAATGCCAGAGAAGGCGGTCAAATGACCGCCTTTTTTATTTGTTTTCAGCGAGACATATCATGAGCCATAACGACACGATCGTCGCCCAGGCTACCCCACCGGGACGCGGTGGCGTTGGTATCCTGCGTATTTCCGGTCTCAACGCGCGCGACGTCGCGCAAGCCGTACTGGGCAAGCTGCCAAAACCCCGCTACGCCGACTATCTGCCATTTAAAGAGGCAGACGGCACCGTGTTAGATCAGGGTATTGCGTTGTGGTTTCCGGGCCCGAACTCCTTCACCGGCGAAGATGTGCTGGAACTGCAGGGCCACGGCGGCCCGGTGATCCTCGATCTGCTGCTCAAACGTATTCTGCTGCTCCCGGGCTTACGCATTGCAAAGCCGGGAGAGTTCTCTGAGCGGGCGTTCCTCAATGACAAGCTTGATTTAGCCCAGGCGGAAGCCATTGCCGATCTGATTGACGCCAGTTCAGAACAGGCGGCACGCTCGGCGCTGAATTCACTGCAGGGGGCTTTTTCCGTACGCATTAATCACCTTGTGGAAGCACTCACTCACCTGCGCATCTACGTGGAAGCGGCGATTGATTTCCCGGATGAGGAAATCGACTTCCTGTCCGACGGCAAAATAGAAGCTCAGCTCAACAGCGTGATGGGCGATTTAGATGCCGTGCGTGCCGAAGCTCGCCAGGGTAGCCTGCTACGCGAAGGGATGAAGGTAGTGATTGCCGGGCGTCCAAACGCCGGGAAATCGAGCCTGCTGAATGCGCTGGCGGGCCGTGAGGCTGCGATCGTGACAGATATCGCTGGCACCACGCGCGATGTATTGCGCGAGCATATCCACATTGATGGCATGCCGTTGCATATTATCGACACCGCCGGGTTGCGCGATGCCAGCGACGAAGTGGAGCGCATCGGTATTGAGCGAGCCTGGCAGGAGATTGAACAGGCAGACCGCGTACTGTTTATGGTAGATGGTACGACGACCAGCGCCGTTGACCCGGCGGAGATTTGGCCGGACTTTATCGCCCGTCTGCCCGCCAAACTGCCCATTACCGTGGTGCGTAACAAAGCGGATGTGACCGGCGAAACGCTGGGTATCAGCGATGTAAATGGTCACTCACTGATTCGTCTGTCGGCACGTACTGGTGAAGGCGTGGATGAGTTGCGTAACCATCTCAAGCAGAGCATGGGTTTTGATACCCGTCTGGAAGGCGGCTTTCTGGCACGTCGTCGCCATCTGCAGGCGCTGTCAGACGCTGCAAGTCACCTTGAACAGGGCAAAGCGCAGCTACTGGGCGCCTGGGCAGGGGAACTGCTGGCAGAAGAGCTGAGACTTGCGCAGCAGGCGTTAAGTGAGATCACCGGAGAGTTTACCTCCGACGATCTGCTGGGCCGTATTTTCTCCAGCTTCTGTATCGGTAAATGAGCCAGACGAACGATAGCCTGTCAGCGCTCTACGAAGCGACCAGCGAACGCACGCTGGCCGCCTGGCAGAAAACGCCTGATTGCGGCGATATCATGCTGCAAGGCTATTACGATCCGCACAAACTGGCGCTGGCCAGCGGTATTCAGCCACCATTACCCACTCTTGTCGCTTCCCTGCGCCAGCAACTGGCGATACGAGCAAGCGGCGATACACTGGCCGATGTCATGCCTGCTAACGGCCTGCACTTTACCTTTCTCCCGATCACTTTGCCGCTTTATACCGCCGCGGAGCCGCCGGATGACATAAGCACTTTACAAACACTCTGGCTGCGCTGGCGACAACATAGCGTCCGCATCAGTGAACTACGGCTGGTTGCGCTACCGGGTCAGATTTTACTGGCAGGCATTCCTGATGAGAAAAGCCAGCAGGCGCGCCAGCAATTTTGCGACGCGCTACTCGCCTCCCCCTGGCGCACTCCTCTGCTTGACCGCCATGCGCACACTCCTCTGCCACCGCCATTCTGGCACACCACGCTATTACGGTATCGTGCACAATACCTGCCCCCATCTTTACGACGCTTTTTCCTCGCAAATCGCCAGCATCGCTACGGAAGCGTAGAAGGAATGCTGAAACTGGCTCAGGTGAATTACAACTGGACACGCGTACTGCCGATTGAATGAATTGTGCAGGAAATATGTAGATGGGCACATATTGACTAAATATATTGTAAATGTGGCCAGTTTGGTCTTTTCAGCGGCGTTTTTCCGCATTAAAACCTATGCGGTATGCGCGATAATGTTGATTATCGTTTCCTGCATCAGACCATTATCACGGAGGGAAAATGGCAACGCATTTTGCACGAGGGATCCTCTCAGAGGGATGTTTAGTTTCAACGCGACTCTCCGGGGCTTGTCATAACAGCGCCCGGCAACTTCCTGAACACCAGCAGTCGCGCTATCTGGCTTCACGGGCACTGCTCGCCGAAATGATGTTTATGCTTTATGGCATCAGCGAACTCCCGGACATCATAATTGAGTCCAGCGGACGCCCGAAATTTTCCGATCCTGGCCTGCCCCATTTCTCTCTGGCGTACGCCGGAAATATGGTCGGCGTGGCGATAACCACCGAAGGTGAGTGTGGCCTGGACATGGAGTTACAGCGCGCCACCCGCAGTTTTCATAGCCCTCATGCTCAAAAAGCCTGGCAGTTCAGCAGCAACGAACAGCTGTGGATCAATAACCAAAACGACCCTAACGAAGCACAGGCGCAGCTCTCAACCCTGAGACAAAGCGTGCTCAAGCTTCTCAATCAAATGCAGGATTCCCCCGGCATGCTGCAACTCCTGCCCGGCGCCGGGCGACTGCGCGTTCCCCAACTGGCTCAGGTCGAAGTGTTATGCGATGCTGAGGATGTCCTAATCTGGTCGGTTGCGGTAACGCCGGCCATCGAGAGCCTTAAGATCTGGGAGTTTGATTGTAGAAATGGGTGGCGCTTTCTGCCTGACGTGCAGACACGCGCTAACGATCCCGCCTCCCGCCTGATGCGCTTCACCAGCTTACCAGCAGAAAAAGCCCTTATTATTAACTGACCCGATCGCAAGGAGTCATTATGTCTGCATCACTTAACGTTGTGACGTTACTGGGTAGTTTGCGTAAAGGATCGTTTAACGCGATGGTTGCACGGACGCTACCCAAACTGGCCCCTGTGGGCATGGACGTTTTACCGCTACCGTCCATCGGTGACATTCCGCTGTATGACGCCGATTTGCAGCAGGAAAACGGTTTTCCCGCACGTATCGAAGAGATCGCACAACAGATTCGCGAGGCGGATGGGGTGGTCATTGTGACGCCGGAATAT
This sequence comes from Phytobacter ursingii, assembly GCA_901456055.1. Classification (GTDB taxonomy): domain Bacteria; phylum Pseudomonadota; class Gammaproteobacteria; order Enterobacterales; family Enterobacteriaceae; genus Phytobacter; species Phytobacter ursingii. The sequence goes on along the minus strand of CABDWT010000003.1, from coordinate 398,771 downwards.
AACTATTCCGTACCCGGCGGGCTGAAAAACGCCATCGACTGGCTCTCACGTCTTCCTGAACAGCCGCTGTCCGGCAAACCGGTGCTTATCCAGACCAGCTCAATGGGCGCGATTGGCGGCGCGCGTTGCCAGTATCACCTGCGGCAAATCCTGGTCTTCCTTGATGCCATGGTGATGAACAAACCGGAATTTATGGGCGGCGTGATCCAGAGCAAAGTCGATCAACAAACGGGAGAAGTGGTCGATCAGAGTACACGCGATCATCTGACCGGGCAGTTGATGGCATTTGGCGATTACATCAGGCGGGTAAAAGCGTAAGCGAAGTGCGGGCTGATGCCCTCTCCCACGGAGAGAGGGCGCAAACACGAAAGCCCTTTTCTTCGAAAAGGGCTTACTGCTTATTTGGCGTCGATAAAGACAATTTTCAGCACGAACAGCACCGCAACCACAACCACACACGGGCTGAGGTCACGCAGGCGACCGGTGAACAGCTTCATCACACAGTAAGAGATAAAGCCCAGCGCGATACCTTCGGTAATCGAGAAGCTGAACGGCATCATTACGGCGGTAATAAATGCCGGGACGGCTTCGGTCAGGTCATCCCACTTCACACGAGAAAGGCTGGATGTCATCAGGACACCAACATAAATCAGCGCGCCCGCAGCAGCATAAGCAGGAACCATTCCGGCCAACGGCGACAGGAAGATAACCAGCAGGAACAGGATGCCAACGACAACAGCCGTCAGGCCTGTGCGGCCACCAACAGAGACGCCGGAAGAGGATTCGATATAGGCGGTCACCGAAGAGGTACCGATGAACGAACCTGCCACGGAAGAGATACTGTCGACATACAGCGCCTGCTTCATGCGCGGGAATTTACCGTTCTCATCAACCAGACCCGCTTTGTCAGTTACACCGAGCAGCGTACCGGAGGAGTCAAAGAGGTTAACCAACATAAAGGAGAAGATAACGCCTGCCAGGCCAATGTTGAATGAACCGGCCAGGTCAACGTTACCCACTACGCTCGCCACGCTCGGCGGCGCAGAAATAATCCCGTGATACTGCACGTCCCCCATCATCCAGCCCAGCAGGGTGGTCACGACGATAGAAATCAGTACCGCAGCGTGAATATTGCGGGAAGCCAGAACAGCAATGATGAAGAAGCCCAGAACCCCCAGCAGAACGCTATGAGATGTCAGGTTACCAATCGCCACCAGGGTATCTTTGTTCGGGACAATCACACCGGCATTTTTCAGGCCCATCATACCGATAAACAGACCAATACCGCTGGTGATGCCCACACGCAGGCTGACCGGAATGTTAGCAATCATCCAGTAACGCACGCGGAAGATAGTCAGCAACAGCAGACCGACTGCGCCCCAGAAAATCGCGCCCATACCAATCTGCCACGATAACCCCATCGCACCAACAACCACAAACGCGAAGAAAGCGTTCAGGCCCATCGCGGGTGCCAGTGCAACCGGCAGGTTAGCAAACAGCCCCATCAGGATACTGCCGAACGCGGCAATCAGACAGGTGGTGACGAATACCGCACTGGTGTCCATCCCGGCGACACCCAAAATCTGCGGGTTAACAAAAACGATGTAAACCATCGTCAAAAACGTGGTGAAACCGGCGATCACTTCGGTGCGTGCCGACGTGCCATGTTCACGCAGTTTAAACACGCGCTCAAGCAACCCTTGGCTCGACGCCTGGGTAGTGTGTTGTTGGCTCATTATCAATTTCCGAACAAGGAGGGAAAACTCGTCGCTATCCTATACCAAAATGAGACAATGTTGACGGTTATCACACACTTTTTTTCATTGAATTTGCTTATACGGCAACGATTGCGTGGGGTAATCTGCCTTAAGTAAACGATAAACTTGCAAGTTACAGGAAATCACATGTCCCAAATAGAAGCAGTATTTTTCGACTGTGACGGCACCCTGGTCGACAGTGAAGTCATCTGTTCGCGCGCATATGTGCATATGTTTAAAGAATTTGGCATCACGCTCGATCTTGAAGAGGTGTTCAAACGTTTCAAAGGGATGAAACTCTACGAGATCATTGAGGTGACAGGTGAAGAACACGGCGTGACGCTGGATAAGACGAAGCTGGAGCCGGTTTTTCGCAGCGAAGTGGCGCGGCTGTTTGATTCCGAGCTGGAAATCATTCCGGGGGCGAAGGAGTTACTCGATGCGGTCAGCGTGCCTGTTTGCGTGGTCTCTAACGGGCCGGTAAGCAAAATGGAACACTCTCTTGGCAAAACAGGCCTTCTGCACCATTTCCCGGAACGCCTGTTTAGCGGTTACGATATTCAACGCTGGAAGCCGGACCCGGAACTGATGTTCCATGCGGCAAAAGCGCTGAATGTGAATACGACACGCTGCATTCTGATTGATGACTCGGTCGCGGGCGCGCAATCGGGTATCGCAGCGGGCATGGAAGTTTTTTATTTCTGTGCCGATCCGCACAACAAACCGATCAACCATCCGCAGGTGACCACATTCACCGAACTGTCGCAACTCCCGACATTGTGGAAAGCGCGCGGCTGGAACATTACGCGCTAACGGTAAACGCCTCCCCCATAACAGGAGAGGCGTAATGCATCACTTAAACAGTTTCTGCACAAACTCGGCATAAGCCGGACGCCAGACATCCATTTCGTGGTTCAGGCCAGGGTACATTTTATAGTCAAACTTGATACCCTGTTTTTCCAGGTCGGTTTTCAGTCCGGCAATATCTTTCCCGGTAACAGAATCTTTTTCGCCGACCACTACCGTGAAGTTATGCAGTTGCTTATTGATCTCCTGAGGTTTATTGAGCTGAGCGGTAACACCGGCATCCGGAACGGTGGTGGTGGTCACGCCGCTGAATGTTGCCAGCCAGCCAAAGCTATCCAGATGGTTCATCCCGGATACCAGCGCCTGATAACCGCCCTGCGATAAGCCAGCCAGCGCGCGTCCGTTTGCATCTTTACGCACGTTAAACCGTGCATCGACCATCGGTATAATGTCATGCATCAACTCGCGATCGGCCGCTTTTGCATTGAGGGGATAAAATGCTTTGCGACGATCTTTTGGCGGGTAATTTTCCGGTATGGCCTGCACAATATCCGTTTCCGTATCCGGAACGACCACCAGCATCGGCTTGATTTTCCCCTCCGCCAGCAGGTTGTCCATTATCTGCGGCAAACGCCCCTGATCGATAGCGGACAGACCGGTGTCGCCAAAACCATGATAGAAATAGAGCACCGGCAGGGGTTCGCCTTTGCCGTTATAGCCCGGCGGCGTCCAGATATAGACGCGACGTTCTGAGCGCAATTCTTTCGAGTGATAGGTTACCGTCAACAGATCGCCATGCGGTACGGCGCGATCGTCGAGAATACTTCCCGGTACCAGGATCAGGCTGGTGTTAACCTGACGCTGCGGTTTCTGAAAACGGCTTCCTGTGTCTACCGAGCGGAAACCATCCACATCAAAGTAGTACTCGTACAGATTCGGCGTCAGAGAATCGCTTTTCCAGGACCAGACGCCGCTCTCATCTTTGCTCATATCATGGGAGACAAAGCTGTCCGGGGTCGAACCGGTCACCACCGACACCCGTTTTGCTGCGGGCGCAAACAGGCGAAAGGTAATGCTTTTATCAGCGTTAACCTGGGTTACGTACTGGCTCACCGGCACCGACAAATCCGGGGTTGCCGGAAAGGGTGCGGCGAACGCAGGCAGGGCGGCACCACCCAGCAGCGCAGTGATGGCGAGTGTCAGACAGGCGATGTTTCTTTTCATAGCAAATCCCTCATTTTATTGTCTCGTTCATGTAAATCCCTGTGCGGGCATTACCACCAGACCTCAGCCTGAACGCCTGCGGCAAACTGGTTGTTTTTCTCGTCAGCGAAGCTGAAATTATCCAGTTCGTTGTCCAGCGCATGGATGTAAGTACCATAAAAACGAATTTCCGGACGGGACGTCAGCATGCTGGTGTTGACCTTAAGCGTATGGTAAAGCGTGGTTTTATACCCCGCCTCTTTGAACTTCGCGCCATACTGATTTTTATTCTGCTGGTTGAAATACGCCAGTTCTACGCCCGTCTGGTTGTATTTGTCCCAGATATACGCCGGACGCACCACCGCGCGATAGCTGTTGAAATCACTGTGTGCGCCCGTCTCATAGCTATAGACATCTTCGCCGCGTGAGTAGACCAGCGCGTTGGCCACGATCACATCGTCACGTAAATAGGTTTCACCCTGCGAAACCAGACGAATCGCCGTACCGTTGGTGTGGTCGCCATAGTAACGGCCATTGAACGCGATATACGGGCTGGAGCCGCTGTAGCGGGCAAAGCTGCTTGCCAGCGAGTTGTTGGCCATCAGGAAGCTGAATTCGTTATAGCCGCCATTTTTGAATTTCTGCGTTAACGCCGTGCCAAACATCCAGGTATCTTTCCATTTGTAATACCCGTTGTCGTTCACGTTCTCTTTCTGCGTATCCGTTGAGTTCGCCATCGCATAACGGCCATTGATCATCAGCTCGGCTTTATCCCACAACGGAATGGCTTTGTAGCGGACATCAACGGTGTTGGTATTGAGTTTCTGTGAGTGGCTCAGTGAGCGGTCGTACTGGTCAATATCCTCACGCAACAGCGCAATATCGAGCTTACCGCTGCCAAGCTTCATGTTTTCAATCCCGGCGCCGCCTGATGAGTCGGTACGCTGCGTTTTCCAGTCGAGCATTTGCACTTCATATTTGGGAAGTTGATGCTTACCCACCCACAGATCCGCTTCCGGGGCGAATGGCAGGAAACCGGTGGTGGTGAGGTAGATATCGGAAAATTGCAGGTAGTTTTCGTTGGTGCTGTTATCACCAAACCAGCCAGCAGAGTAAGACTGTCCAACGTTGCCATCCAGCATGACGACCGCTTTCGCACTCTTACCATTTTCGTTATAGACGCGCTGGGAGAACTGTAAATCAAACCAGCTGGTGTATTCGTTGCCAAAACGCCCCAGCGAGCCGATAGCCCAGGATTTTGGGGATCCGTTAGTGGTGGTCGCCCAACCAGAACGGAAATAACCGTTGTAACTAAACCCAATTTCATCTTTAACGAACTTACTGAGATCTTTCATCGATATAGATGAAACATCGTCAGTTTTAGACGGTTGAGCGCCCGGCGCTGGCGCTGTCTGAACCAGCACAGCTGCGGGTGCAGGAGCCGGGGTCGCTTTCGCCTTATTTGCCGCCGCCGATGCAGGCGCAGAAGAGGCCTGGGCAAAATAAACCGCCTGCTTACTCTTCTCTTCGTCCTTGTAGCGCTGTAATTCCTTTTTCGTTTCGCTGAGGTCTTTCTCCAGCGCCGCAAGTCGCTGCTCGATGGTCATATTTCCGCTCGCGGCCATCGCTGGGGTCACTGAGTATAAAAAAGATGATGCCAGAATTAAGGGTATTGTTTTTTTCATGGTTTCCATCCAACCATTTTTTGGATAAAAAAAAACCTGAACCCACCCGAGAGTGATCGGGTAAGGGTTCAGGTTTTGCCTGTCTAAAGCAGTAACAATCCTGTACTGGACACATCTTTGCGGCTGACTGTTTTTTTCAACGGCCCAAAAAACAAAAAACCTGGCACCTCCGAAGAAGAGATGTCAGGTTTAGCCCGCAAAGCGGTAGCAATCCAGTTTCAGCCCACAACATAGCGATTTTTAAACCACCAGCAATGAGCAAAAGAATAAATTGTGATTTATAACGAGTTTTTCTGTCGCCACTTGCTGTCGACGACAGGTTTTACGGCGATCAGCCTTACTCTTTCGGATCTTTCCCGGCGAGCAATTTATCCAGTTCATCGCCACCTACGTGACGGAAGTCCTGGCCTTTAACGAAATAGAAAATGTATTCGCAGATATTCTGGCAACGGTCGCCGATACGTTCGATGGAACGGGCGCAGAACAGCGCAGTCAACACGCTCGGAATAGTACGCGGGTCTTCCATCATGTAGGTCATCAGCTGACGCACGATGCCTTCATATTCCTGGTCGACTTTTTTATCTTCACGGTAAATACGCACCGCTTCGTCAATATCCATACGCGCGAAGGCATCCAGCACGTCGTGCAACATCTGCACGGTGTGACGGCCGAGTGACTCCAGGCTCACCAGCAGCGGCTGGTGCTGCGAAGAGAATTTCTCCAGCGCGGTACGACAGATTTTATCGGCAACATCACCAATACGTTCCAGTTCAGCGATCGTTTTGATGATCGCCATGACCAGACGCAGGTCGCTGGCGGTCGGCTGGCGCTTTGCAATGATGCGTACGCAGGCTTCGTCGATAGCGACTTCCATCATGTTCACCTGCTTATCACCCTCAACAACGCGCTGAGCCAGCTCGCTGTCCTGGTTATGCATCGCAGTGATCGCATCAGAAAGTTGTTGCTCTACCATCCCACCCATGGTCATGACCTGAGTACGGATACTCTCCAGCTCAGCGTTGAACTGGCCCGAAATATGTTTGTTAAGATTGAGGTTGTCCATGGTGTCTCCTGATGCCCAACTATTTTTGGGCTATAACAAGGCGGCAACTGAGCGAATCCCCGGAGCGCATCACACGATACGACCGGGGTGAACAAAGGCAGCCAACACAGCTAGAGCCTGAAAGCAGTATGGCAAATCAACCGTAGCGGCCAGTAATATAATCTTCGGTTTGCTTTTTCTTCGGCTTGGTGAACAGGTCATCTGTGTTGCTGAACTCAATCAATTCGCCGAGATACATAAACGCCGTGTGATCGGAACAACGCGCAGCCTGCTGCATGTTGTGAGTGACGATGACCACGGTGTAATCCTGCTTCAACTCGGTGATCAATTCTTCGATACGACCAGTCGAAATGGGGTCGAGTGCCGAACAAGGTTCGTCCAGCAGTAACACTTCCGGACGGATAGCAATCCCGCGGGCGATACACAGACGCTGCTGCTGACCACCAGAAAGAGAGTACCCGCTCTGGTGCAATTTATCCTTGGTTTCATTCCATAATGCAGCCTTGGTCAAGGCCCATTGCACGCGTTCGTCCATATCGGCGCGAGAAAGTTTTTCAAACAGACGCACGCCGAAGGCGATGTTGTCGTAAATCGACATCGGGAACGGCGTTGGCTTCTGGAAAACCATCCCAACTTTTGCACGCAACAGGGCGATGTCCTGGGTATTGGTGAGGATGTTATCCCCATCCAGCAGAATCTCACCTTCTGCGCGTTGTTCCGGGTACAGTTCAAACATTTTATTGAACGTACGCAGCAGCGTTGACTTACCGCAACCTGACGGCCCGATAAACGCCGTTACCTGGTTTTTAGCAATGTCCAGGCTGATGTTTTTCAGGGCATGGAATTTGCCGTAATAGAAGTTCAAATCGCGAACCTGAATTTTGCCCGGCGTGGTATCAACCATACTCATTTATCTCTTTCCTCACTCGGCACCGCATTACACCGCGCCGCAAAAATTAGTGTTTCTTCGCCGCGAAAATGACACGCGCCAGAATGTTCAGCAACAGCACACACAGCGTGATAATCAGAACACCGGCCCAGGCCAGTTGCTGCCATTCAGCAAACGGGCTCATCGCAAACTTAAAAATGGTGACCGGTAAGTTCGCAATCGGCCTCATCATGTCGGTGCTCCAGAACTGGTTCGACAGCGCGGTAAACAGCAGCGGTGCGGTTTCACCTGCGATACGCGCAACCGCCAACAGTACGCCGGTCATGATCCCGGAGATAGAAGCTTTCACGGTAATCGCGGAAATCATCTTCCACTTTGGTGTCCCCAGCGCGTAAGCCGCTTCTCGCAGGCTGTCCGGCACCAGTTTCAGCATGTTCTCGGTGGTACGAATGACTATCGGCACCTGCAGCAGCGCCAGCGCAATCACACCCGCCCAGCCAGAGAAGTGTTGCATCTGCGCCACCACAATGGTGTAAACGAACAGGCCAACAACAATAGACGGTGCGGAAAGCAGAATATCGTTAATGAAACGGATAATTTCGGCCAGAATCGATTTACGACCATACTCGGCCAGATAGATCCCGGCCATAATACCCAGCGGCGTACCAACAGCGGTCGCCCAGAAGATGAGCAGCGCGCTTCCCGCCAGCGCATTCGCCAGCCCCCCACCCGCCGTGTTCGGCGGCGGCGTCATTTCGGTAAAGAGCGCCAGAGACATCCCATCAAAGCCACGCCCAATGGTCGACAGCAGGATCCAGACCAGCCAGAACAAACCAAAAGCCATGGTCGCCATCGACAGCGTCAGGGCGATACGGTTTTTGGTACGGCGCTTAGCCTGCATCTTGCGGCGAGATTCAGCCAGCTCTGCGGTGGTTTGCATTTCAAGCGTAGCCATTATCGAGCCCCCTCATTTTTCGCCAGGCGCATGATCATGAACTTCGAAATCGCCAGCACAATAAAGGTAATGACGAAGAGGATAAGACCCAGTTCCATCAAGGCGGCAACGTGCAGACCGGATTCCGCTTCGGCAAACTCATTCGCCAGCGCGGAGGTAATACTGTTGCCCGGCATGTACAGCGAGGCGTTGTCGAGCTGGTAGGTGTTACCGATGATGAAGGTCACCGCCATGGTTTCGCCCAGTGCACGACCCAGCCCCAGCATAATGCCGCCGATAACGCCATTTTTGGTGAACGGCAGAACAATACGCCAGATAACTTCCCACGTGGTGCAGCCGATGCCGTAGGCAGACTCTTTCATCATCACCGGGGTTTGTTCGAATACATCGCGCATAACGGCGGCGATGTACGGAATGATCATAATGGCGAGGATGACCCCTGCAGCCAGGATACCAATACCAAATGCCGGGCCAGAGAAAAGGGCGCCAACAAACGGAATCGCGGACATGACGTTGCCGACCGGCTCCTGGAAATATTTGGCAAACAGCGGCGCAAAAATAAACAACCCCCACATGCCGTAAACGATACTCGGAATAGCCGCCAGCAGTTCAATCGCAATCCCCAGAGGACGTTTCAGCCAGCCAGGCGCCAGCTCCGTCAGGAACAATGCGATACCAAAACTCACCGGAACGGCAATCAGCAGTGCGATAAATGACGTGACCAGCGTACCGTAAATGGGAACCAGTGCCCCAAAGGTTTCATTCGGCGCATCCCACTCTTTGTTCCATAGGAAGGAAAAACCAAATTTCTGAATACTCGGCCAGGAGGAGAAAATCAGAGACACGATAATGCCGCCGAGCAGCAATAGCACAATCAGCGCAGCCAGTTTTACCAGCGCGCTGAAAATCATGTCACCTTTTTTGCCCGGGGGGCTAAAAGCCGGCTTGGTTGCAGCCATAAATCACTCTTTAAGTTTGGGCCAGGAAGCGCGCATTTTATCGTGCTTCCTGGCTAACGTAATGCCATACCCTAAATAATCCGAGTTGCAGCAAGGCGGCAAACTTGTGAATCCCCAGGAGCATAGATTTACTATGTAACTGGGGCGGACAAGTGCAGCCAACACAGCTGCGGTTCGAAGTATGACGGGTATTTAGTACAGCGCTTTACCGCTGCTGTCTTTCACGTTGGTTTTCCATGCAGCGCGAATCTGTGCAACAACACTCTCAGGCAGGGTAGCGTAGTCCAGGTCATTAGCCTGTTTGCCGCCGTTTTTGTATGCCCAGTCGAAGAATTTCAGCACTTCTGCGCCCTGCTCAGGATTTTTCTGCTCTTTGTGAACCAGGATGAAGGTGGTGGACGTAATCGGCCACACATCGGCACCTTTTTGGTTGGTCAGGTCCTGCGCGAAAGATTTGCTCCAGTCGATGTTTTTGGTCGCATTGGAGAAGTTTGCTTCGGTCGGGCTAACCGGCTTGCCATCAGCAGACAGCAGCTTGGTGTAAGTCAGGTTATTCTGCTTAGCATACGCATATTCAACATAACCAATGGAGCCCGGCAGACGTTGTACGAATGCAGCGATACCGTCGTTACCTTTACCGCCCAGACCGGTCGGCCAGTTAACAGTAGAGCCAGCGCCGACAGAGGATTTCCACTCTTCGTTAACTTTTGCCAGATAGCTGGTAAACACGAAAGAGGTACCGGAACCATCAGCACGACGCACAACAGCGATATTCTGTGATGGCAGTTTCTTACCTGGGTTCAGCTTAGCAATGGCCGCATCATCCCATTTTTTGATTTTGCCCAGATAGATATCACCCAGCGTTTTACCGTCCAGCACCAGTTCACCAGATTTGAAACCTTCCAGGTTAACAGCCAGAACAACGCCGCCGATGACGGTCGGGAACTGGAACAGGCCTTCCTGAGCCAGTTTATCGTCAGCCAGCGGAGCATCAGAAGCGCCGAAGTCTACAGTGTTTGCAGTGATCTGTTTTACGCCGCCAGAAGAACCGATACCCTGGTAGTTAACCTTGTTACCGGTTTCTTTCTGGTAGGTATCAGCCCATTTGGCATACACCGGCGCCGGGAAAGTTGCACCCGCACCTGTCAGGCTTGCAGCGGCGTTAACTGCAAATGCACTCAGAGAAAAGGTCGCGGCGACAACAGTTGCGACAGTGGTACGCATAACGTTCATAATGTCTCCTGCAAGAATCGTAAATCGTTGTTTAAGTGGCTACGACGAGCAAAATAGGACACTTTGATGACAGTTATATGCAATGATTGTTACTGTTTGATGACAATGACGGCTTTCACATAGATTAACCGTATCTTGTATGATTTATCAGCAAGATAACGTGTTTCATGACAGTGAGATGTCCGCAAGATTTTAGTTTTATGACACTAAAAAAGTAGTTGATGCCGGCAAGATGTCCCAGCAAAAATCGACAAAAGATAGCCGCAGATCAATTCATTTGCGTCTGGGTTGCGTCAATGCCTGGCGCCGATACTGCGCTATCCGAAGTGAAACACGCCACTGCATCAGTTTCGTCAGTTCTGGTCCATTCATGACCTGCCGTGTTAGCCATAAGAGAAGTAAACTCCCGGCCCAACAACCGACACTTAACCCTGAAAAAGAGGCGAACAGCAGCCATCCTGCCACCAGCACATTGCAAACACATAACAGCGACCAGACGGCTAAAAATAATCTCAGGGATCGTGTTCTCCCTTTATCTGCTCCTGATAACGCCACCACGAGCAGAATAAAGACAACAAGACCTGCGATAACACCCCAGCCGCCGGTAACGGTTCTGAGTGCAATGGCAAGACCGACATAGCTCAACAGCAACGTATAAAACAGCGCCAGTATGCTGCCGAAATATGTCGTCACGCGGATGTAGTAAGCCTTCGGCATTTCCTGAAAGGCCTCTGCCAGCAGTTTTAATTGCGCAAGTTTACGGCCCGATATTGCTGCATCCACCTTGTCGCAGTAGTCGATGAGCGCCAAAAATTTGCGCCCGATTATGCGTTTCAACAGATTCATCATCATCCTGAAAAAAAAAAGAGGCTGCCACCAGGCAACCTCTTTTATGCGTCATGACGTGTTTACGACTTTATTCCACGGTCACCGATTTTGCCAGATTGCGCGGCTGGTCCACATCAGTGCCTTTAATCAGCGCAACATGATAGGCCAGCAGCTGTAGCGGAACAGTGTAGAAGATAGGGGCAATAACTTCATCAACATGCGGCATATCAATGATATGCATGGTATCGCTGCTGACAAAGCCGGCATCCTGATCGGCGAAGACATACAGTACGCCGCCACGAGCGCGAACTTCTTCAATGTTGGATTTCAGTTTTTCCAACAGTTCATTGTTCGGCGCAATGACGATAACCGGCATATCATCATCAATCAGGGCCAGTGGGCCATGTTTCAGTTCACCAGCGGCATACGCTTCTGCATGAATATAGGAGATCTCTTTGAGCTTCAGCGCGCCTTCCAGGGCAATCGGGTATTGATCGCCACGACCAAGGAACAAGGCGTGATGCTTGTCAGAGAAGTCCTCTGCCAGTTGCGCAATGCGTTTATCCTGCGACAGCATCTGTTCAATGCGGCTCGGCAGCGTCTGCAGACCGTGAACAATGCTATGTTCAACAGAGGCATCCAGCCCTTTCAGATGGCTCAGTTTCGCCACCAGCATCAGCAGCACGGTTAACTGAGTCGTGAAGGCTTTGGTCGAAGCCACGCCAATTTCCGTACCCGCATTGGTCATGATGGCCAAATCAGATTCACGCACCAGCGAGGAACCAGGAACGTTACAGATAGCCAGCGAGCCCAGATAGCCCAGCTCTTTAGACAGACGCAGCCCCGCCAGAGTGTCTGCGGTTTCGCCAGACTGAGACAGTGTAATCATCAGGCTATTGCGACGCACGGCAGATTTGCGGTAACGGAACTCGGAGGCGATCTCTACATCACACGGAATACCCGCCAGCGATTCAAACCAGTAGCGAGAAACCATGCCGGAGTTATACGAGGTACCGCAGGCGATGATCTGGATGTGCTCAACTTTGCTCAGCAGATCATTGGCATGTGAACCCAGTTCACTTAAATCCACTTCACCGTGGCTGATACGCCCGGTCAGCGTGTTTTTAATCGCATTCGGCTGTTCGTAGATCTCTTTTTGCATATAGTGACGGTAAGCGCCTTTATCGCCTGCGTCATATTGCAGATTGGATTCGATCTCCTGACGCTTAACCTGCGCGCCCGTTTTATCAAACACCGTCACACTACGGCGTGTTACCTCAGCGATATCACCTTCTTCAAGGAAGATAAAGCGACGCGTCACCGGCAGCAGAGCCAGTTGATCGGACGCGATAAAGTTTTCGCCCATACCCAGACCGATAACCATCGGACTACCGGAGCGAGCAGCCAGCAGCGTGCTCGGATCGCGGGAATCCATGATGACTGTGCCGTACGCACCACGCAGTTGCGGGATAGTACGCAGTACAGCATCACGCAGCGTACCGCCTTGCGCCAGCTCCCAGTGTACTAAGTGAGCAATCACTTCTGTATCGGTCTCAGAAACAAAAGTGTAGCCGCGCGCTTTCAAGTCTTCGCGCAGCGGTTCGTGGTTTTCGATAATGCCGTTGTGTACTACAACGATGTGTTCAGACACATGCGGGTGTGCGTTGCCCTCGGAAGGTTCACCGTGCGTCGCCCAACGGGTGTGAGCAATACCGGTACCACCGTGTAACGGATGCTCTTCCGCGGCCTGAGCCAGCATCTGTACTTTGCCGAGACGACGCAGACGGGTCATATGACCTTCTGCATCAACCACTGCCAGACCGGCAGAGTCATAGCCACGGTATTCCAGACGACGTAAGCCTTCCAGAAGGATTTCAGCAATATCACGCTGCGCAACTGCGCCAACAATTCCACACATAGTTAGATTTCCTGATTATGGCATTGTGCCATGCGTTGTCGCTGACCTGTTTTCACCCTTTGTCTTTCACGCTGTAACTGCATTGGCTACATGTGTTCGCCATGGTCACTTACATCAGTAAGCTCCCATGGCCTCACGCATTTGCCGCCTTGCCACAACGCGAAATCCTGTGGGTAATGCCCTTTTTTGGGCGCCCCGAGCCTTGTAGAGAGTGGGGTTATTTTTATGGTACTGCTTATCGGGCGGGGGATTATGTTATCCCCTCATCCCTGTTTGCCGGATTCCTCCGGCATGAAAATTACTTTTTCTTCACCGGACGCTGCCAGCCCTGTTTATGGACCTGCGGCACGCGGCTTAAAACCAGTTCGTTATCAGCGACATTACGGGTCACTGTCGTGCCTGCCGCTATGGTTGCCCCTTTACCCACGCTCACCGGGGCCACCAGTTGAGTGTCGGACCCGACAAACACATCATCGCCAATAATCGTCTTGTGTTTGTTGGCCCCGTCATAATTACAGGTGATGGTCCCCGCGCCGATATTGACGTTGTCGCCAATTTCCGCATCGCCAAGATACGTCAGATGACCTGCTTTCGAGCCTTTGCCCAGACGCGCTTTCTTCATTTCAACGAAGTTACCTACGTGCGCACCTTCCTGTAATTCAGCGCCCGGACGCAGACGGGCAAACGGGCCAATCGTACAGGCAGCTTCAAGCGTGGCATCTTCCAGCACGCTGTAAGGGCTGATTTCGCAGTCATCGCCAATGACGCAATTTTTGATGACACAACCCGCGCCAATTTTCACGCGGTTGCCAAGTTTGACGTCACCTTCAACGATCACGTTAGCATCAATCTCAACATCCCGCCCATGCGTCAGGGTTCCACGCAGATCGAAGCGCGCCGGATCGCGCAACATCACGCCAGCGAGAAGCAATCTTTCAGCCTGCTCAGTTTGATAGACACGTTCGAGGCGGGAGAGCTGGAGGCGGTTGTTCACCCCCTCCACTTCACTCAGGCGCTGCGGATGGACGGCGGCGATTTCATGACCTTCCTGATAAGCAAGAGCAATGATGTCGGTGATGTAATATTCACCCTGCGCATTATTATTGGTGAGCTGACTCAGCCAGCGTTTCATGTCGCCGCCGTTTGCTATCAGAATACCGGTATTGATTTCCTGGATCTGGCGCTGCTGCTCGGTCGCATCTTTATGTTCAACAATGCCGGTAACTTTACCGTTCTCACGCGTAATTCGGCCATATCCACTTGGATCGTCAAGCTTCACGGTGAGCAGACCAATCCCCCCTTGCGGCTTTGCTTCACGCAGGTGGGTGAGGGTATCGATGGAGATCAGGGGCACATCGCCATAAAGCATCAGGATATCTTCGTCGTCAGCGAAGAAGGGCGCAGCCTGCTGCATTGCATGCCCGGTGCCCAGTTGCTCAGCCTGTAACACCCAGTTGAGTTTGTCGTCAGACAGCGTTTGTTTTAACAGATCGCCGCCGTGCCCATAGACAAGGTGTACATGATCGGCGCCAAGATTATTCGCCACATCAATAACATGCTGAACCATCGCTTTCCCTGCAAGGGTATGCAGCACTTTCGGAAGATCGGAATACATGCGTGTGCCTTTGCCAGCGGCAAGGATCACCACACTCATTTTCGTGTTCAACATACGCGTCCTGACTTTAATTTGAGTGGAAGTTTTACTGTTTCACCTTGAAAATTCTACATTTTTTTCAACGCGAAATGGCAAGAAAGTAAAATGCGCAACCTGCCTTACCAGAGCGTAATTTAGGGCATTTTTTTTGCTTTTACACGGTACTTTATCTGCAAAAATAGCGCTTCCTGCCCGGATATCGTGAGCAGGACGATGTTTTTGCTATTTTTTTTAGCGGTGAATAAAGTCTTGAGCAGGGCATTTGTGTCATCAATAAAAGTACAGATTTTGCCCATAAAAAAAGCCAGCCTGATAATCAGACTGGCTTTTTGACTTTAAGCCGGTGTTACATCGCTTTTTTGGTCAACTCGATAACGCGCAGTTTCGCAATAGCTTTCGCCAGTTCGGCAGACGCCTGAGCGTAATCCACGTCGCCGTGCGAGCTCTTAATGTGCTCTTCGGCTTTACGTTTCGATTCCAGCGCTCGCGCTTCGTCGAGATCCTGGCCACGAATAGCGGTATCAGCCAGTACGGTCACGTTGCCAGGCTGCACTTCAAGAATGCCGCCGGACAGATAGATAAACTCTTCATGACCGTGCTGTTTCACGATGCGGATCATACCAGGCTTAATGGCGGTGAGCAGCGGCGCGTGACCCGGGTAAATACCCAGTTCACCTTCGCTACCCGTTACCTGGATTTTCTCGACCAGACCAGAGAACATTTGTTGCTCTGCGCTGACGACGTCCAGGTGGTAAGTCATTGCCATATCACCCTCCGATTAAGGCGTTAAAGTTTTTTGGCTTTTTCCACGGCTTCGTCAATGGAACCGACCATGTAGAACGCCTGCTCCGGCAGGTGATCGTATTCGCCTTCCATAATGCCTTTAAAGCCACGGATGGTGTCTTTCAGGGAGACGTATTTGCCCGGAGAACCGGTAAACACTTCTGCCACGAAGAACGGCTGGGACAGGAAGCGCTGGATCTTACGCGCGCGTGCTACCACCAGTTTGTCTTCTTCTGACAGTTCATCCATACCCAGGATGGCGATAATGTCTTTCAGTTCCTGGTAACGCTGCAGGATAGACTGTACGCCACGCGCAGTGTCGTAGTGCTCCTGACCAACCACCAGAGGATCCAGCTGACGGCTGGTGGAGTCCAGCGGGTCAACGGCCGGGTAGATACCCAGAGACGCGATCTGACGGCTCAGTACCACGGTTGCGTCTAAGTGCGCAAAGGTGGTGGCTGGTGACGGGTCAGTCAAGTCATCCGCAGGTACGTATACCGCCTGTACGGAGGTGATAGAACCGGTTTTGGTGGAGGTGATACGTTCCTGCAGAACGCCCATCTCTTCCGCCAGCGTCGGCTGATAACCTACCGCAGAAGGCATACGGCCCAGCAGTGCGGATACTTCCGTACCGGCCAGGGTGTAACGGTAGATGTTGTCAACGAACAACAGTACGTCACGACCTTCGTCACGGAACTTCTCAGCCATGGTCAGACCGGTCAGCGCAACGCGCAGACGGTTTCCCGGCGGCTCGTTCATCTGACCATACACCAGGGATACTTTGTCGATAACGTTGGAGTCGGTCATTTCGTGGTAGAAGTCGTTACCCTCACGAGTACGTTCACCTACGCCCGCAAACACAGAGTAACCGGAGTGCTCGATCGCGATGTTACGAATAAGCTCCATCATGTTTACGGTTTTACCTACACCCGCACCACCGAACAGACCCACTTTACCGCCCTTAGCGAACGGACACATCAGGTCGATAACTTTGATACCGGTTTCCAGCAGTTCCTGAGAGTTTGACAACTCTTCGTAGGACGGTGCTGCACGGTGGATCGCCCAACGCTCTTCTTCACCGATGTCGCCTTTCATGTCTACTGGTTCGCCCAGTACGTTCATGATACGACCCAGTGTTGCTTTACCTACCGGGACTTCGATCGGGTGAGCCAGGTCCGTTACTTCCAGACCACGACGCAGACCATCAGAAGAACCCATTGCGATGGTACGTACAACGCCACCGCCGAGCTGTTGCTGAACTTCCAGCACCAGACGCTCTTCACCATTCTTTACCTCAAGTGCATCGTACACTCGTGGTACGGCATCCTGAGGGAACTCGACGTCCACCACGGCGCCGATTACCTGGATAATTTTTCCAGTAGCCATCTTGAATCCTCTACGAAATTCGTAAACCTGGTTAAACCGCGGCGGCCCCCGAGACGATCTCGGTGAGTTCCTGAGTAATGCTGGCCTGACGAGCTTTGTTGTAAACCAACTGCAGCTCTTTAATCAGGCTGCCGCCATTATCGGTCGCGGCTTTCATCGCCACCATACGTGCGGCCTGCTCGCTGGCCAGGTTTTCAACAACACCCTGATAAACCTGAGATTCCACATAACGACGCAGGAGAGTATCCAGCAGCGCCTTCGGATCAGGTTCATACAGATAATCCCAGGATTTACGCTTCAACTCTTCATCTTCTTCTGCCGGTAACGGCAGCAGCTGGGTGATGGTTGGAACCTGAGACATGGTGTTGATAAATTTGTTGCTGACAATGTAAAGCTTGTCCAGACGACCTTCGTCGTAGGCCTGCAACATCACTTTAACCGAGCCGATCAGTTCGGACAGGGACGGGTTATCACCCATACCGGTCACCTGGGCGACAACGTTGCCACCAACGGAATTAAAGAAGGACACGCCTTTCGAGCCGATCATCGCGAGGTCGCTCTGAACGCCTTTATCGGACCATGCTTTCATATCCGCCAGTACTTTCTTGAACAGGTTAATGTTCAAGCCGCCACACAGACCACGGTCGGTCGACACCACCAGGTAGCCCACGCGTTTAACGTCGCGTTCTTCCAGGTAAGGGTGCTTATATTCCAGATTACCGTTCGCAAGGTGACCAATCACTTTGCGCATGGTATCTGCATAAGGACGGCTGGCCGCCATGCGATCCTGCGATTTACGCATTTTGGAAGCGGCGACCATTTCCATCGCTTTAGTGATCTTTTGCGTGTTCTGGACGCTTGCGATCTTACTACGTATCTCTTTTGCGCCGGCCATGAGCTTCTCCTCAATGCCTTGCGGCCTGCCCTAAGGCAGGCCACCAGACGTTACCAGGACTGGGTTGCTTTGAAGGAATCGAGGATGCCTTTCAGCTTGCCTTCGATTTCGTCGTTATAGCCACCGGACTGGTTGATCTCTTGCATCAACGGAGCGTGGTCACGGTCAACGTAAGCCAGCAGAGCGGCTTCGAAGCTACCGATTTTCGCCAGTTCTACATCCGCCAGATAACCACGTTCTGCTGCGAACAGAACCAGAGACTGCTGCGCAACGGACATCGGCGCATACTGTTTCTGTTTCAGCAGTTCGGTCACTTTCTGACCGTGGTCAAGCTGTTTACGGGTTGCATCGTCAAGGTCAGAGGCAAACTGGGAGAACGCTGCCAGTTCACGATACTGCGCCAGCGCGGTACGAATACCACCGGACAGTTTTTTCATGATCTTGGTCTGCGCTGCGCCACCCACACGGGATACGGAGATACCCGGGTTAACCGCAGGACGAATACCGGCGTTAAACAGGTTGGTTTCCAGGAAGATCTGACCATCGGTAATAGAAATTACGTTAGTCGGAACGAACGCGGAAACGTCACCTGCCTGCGTTTCGATAATCGGCAGAGCGGTCAGAGAGCCGGTTTTCCCAGTCACTTCACCTTTGGTGAAGGCTTCAACGTATTCGGCGTTAACACGCGCAGCACGCTCCAGCAGACGAGAGTGGAGGTAGAATACGTCGCCCGGGAATGCTTCACGTCCTGGCGGACGACGGAGCAGCAGGGAAATCTGACGGTAAGCAACGGCCTGTTTCGACAGGTCATCATAAATGATCAGCGCATCTTCACCGCGGTCACGGAAGTATTCGCCCATCGCGCAACCGGCATACGGTGCCAGGTATTGCAATGCGGCGGATTCAGATGCGGTAGCCACCACAACGATGGTGTTAGCCAGCGCGCCGTGTTCTTCCAGTTTACGCACCACGTTAGAAATGGTGGACGCTTTCTGGCCGATAGCCACATAGACGCACTTGATGCCGGAATCACGCTGGTTGATGATGGCGTCGATAGCCAGAGCGGTTTTACCGGTCTGACGGTCACCGATGATCAATTCACGCTGACCACGACCGATTGGGATCATGGCGTCAACGGATTTATAACCGGTCTGTACCGGCTGATCGACGGATTGACGTTCGATAACGCCCGGCGCGATAGCTTCGACAGCGGAGAAGCCGTCGTGCTCCAGCGGACCTTTACCATCAATCGGGGCACCCAGGGTGTTCACAACGCGGCCCAGCAGACCACGACCAACCGGAACTTCCAGGATACGACCCGTACATTTAACCTTCATGCCTTCGGCGAGGTCAGCGTACGGCCCCATCACAACGGCACCTACAGAGTCGCGCTCCAGGTTCAGTGCGATAGCGTAACGGTTACCCGGCAGGGAAATCATCTCACCCTGCATACAATCGGCCAGGCCGTGGATGCGGATAACACCGTCACTTACAGAAACAATAGTACCTTCGTTGTGAGCTTCACTCACAACATTGAACTGAGCAATGCGCTGCTTGATCAGTTCGCTGATTTCGGTGGAATTCAGTTGCATGCTCCAGTCCCCTTAAGACTGCAAGACGTCTGCGAGGCGTTCAAGACGGCCGCGTACGCTGCCATCAATGACCATATCACCCGCACGGATGATAACACCTGCCATTACAGACTTATCGATTTTGCAATTCAGCTTAACTTTGCGTGACAGACGTTTTTCCATCGCGGCGCTGATTTTCGAAAGCTGTTCTTCACTCAGTGCGGTCGCAGAGGTCACTTCGACTTCTGCGGTAGCCTCGCTGGCTGCACGCAATTGAACAAACTGCTCAAGAACATCAGGAAGCACTTTAAGACGACCATTTTCAGCCATCACCCGAATCAGGTTCTGACCGTTGTCGTCAAGTTGCTCCCCACAGACTGCGATAAACGACTCGGCAAGCGTTTCCGGCGCAATAGCACCGGAGAGAAGCTCTGCCATATGTTCGTTTTTCGTCACCTCGGCTGCGAACGCCAGCATATCCTGCCAGCGATCAACACCCTGGTGTTCGACAGCAAAGTCAAAAGCTGCTTTGGCGTAGGGGCGAGCTACCGTTACAAATTCAGACATCGGCCCCTCCCTCCTTACAGTTCAGCGACCAGTTTATTCACGATGTCGCTGTTAGCAGCTTCATCCACGGAACGCTCGATGATCTTCTCGGCGCCGGCAACAGCCAGCAGAGCCACTTGTTTACGCAGCTCTTCGCGAGCGCGTTTACGCTCGGCGTCAATTTCCGCCTGAGCCTGCGCCACGATTTTGTTACGTTCCTGCTCGGCTTCTGCTTTCGCTTCGTCCAGGATCTGAGCGCGGCGTTTGTTCGCCTGCTCAATGATGACCTGAGCTTCTGCTTTCGCTTTTTTCAGCTGGTCGGTCGCATTGGCCTGTGCAAGGTCCAAATCCTTCTTAGCTCGTTCCGCAGAAGCCAAACCGTCAGCGATTTCTTTCTGACGTTTTTCAATGGCTGCCATTAATGGCGGCCATACATACTTCATGCAGAACAGAACGAACAGGACAAACGCGATGGCCTGGCCGAGGATTGTTGCGTTTAGATTCACAGCACAATGCCTCTTATCTGGTTAACGTTCTAAATACTTGCTGTAAAAAGCAACCCTTACTACGCGACAGCAAACATCACGTACAGACCCAGACCTACAGCGATCATCGGGATTGCGTCCACCAGACCCATAACGATAAAGAACTGAGTACGCAGAAGAGGAATCAGATCAGGTTGACGCGCTGCGCCTTCCAGGAATTTACCCCCGAGGATGCCGATACCGATCGCAGCACCGATTGCCGCCAGACCCATCATAATAGCGGCAGCCATGTACAGCAGATCCATATTCAGGTTTTCCATGACAGTCTCCAGATTGTTTCAGTTAAAACGTAGTAGTGTTGTTAAAAATCAATGCTCTTCAGACGCCATCGACAGATAGACGATCGTCAGAACCATGAAAATGAAGGCTTGCAGCGTAATAATCAGGATGTGGAAAATGGCCCACGGCACATTCAGGATCCACTGTGACCACCACGGCAACAGACCAGCAATCAGAATGAAAATCAACTCACCGGCATACATGTTGCCGAACAGTCGCAGACCGAGAGAAACCGGTTTGGACAGCAGGCTCACACCTTCCAGGATAAGGTTGACCGGGATAAACACCGGGTGGTTGAACGGCTGGAGTGTCAGCTCTTTAGCAAAACCACCCAGGCCTTTCATTTTGATGCTGTAGAACAGAATCAGGATAAATACGCCCAACGCCATCGACAGGGTGATGTTCACGTCTGCGGACGGCACTACGCGCAGCGCAGGCAGACCCAGTACATGCTCAGCAATGTACGGCAGCAGGTCGATAGGCAGTAAATCCATCAGGTTCATCAGGAATACCCAGACGAAAATCGTCAGGGCCAGTGGCGCGATAAGCTTGCTTTTGCCGTGGTACATGTCTTTCACGCTACCGTGGACAAAACCAATAACCAGCTCAATCGCGGTCTGGAATTTCCCCGGGACGCCGCTGGTGGCCTTTTTGGCTACGCTACGGAACATCACCAGGAACAACAGACCCAGAACCACCGAGAAAAACATGGAGTCAATGTTGAGCGTCCAGAAGGTGGCCGGGGGGTTATGCGGATCCACCAGCGAAAGCGTACGAAGGTCGATCTGAAGGTTGTTCAGATGGTGGCCTATGTACTCCTGCGGTGTTGAGATTTCTCCTGCAGACATGATGCCTCTTACCCTTTGTTGTTAATTACAGCGGGTGCCAGTATCTGAACAACCAGCACCGAAACCCACGTGACTATCAGCGGTAAAAACACCGCCTTTAAAACCGCCAGCGCCACCACCAGCAACACGAATGTTGCTAACACCTTGAACACTTCACCGAAGGCGAAGGACCAGGCCACTCGGCCTTTAGCTGGTGTATGCGCCTGATGACGCCAGGCAAAAATCATAAACAACATATTCGGCAGAACGACTGCCATACCGCCGCACACGGCGGAAGTGCCCCAGAAGGGGTCTTTGAGGCTAAACAGCAATCCGCTTGCTATTACCGCCAGGAACTGAATAAGCAGAAGCCTGCGAGCAACATTTCGACCCAAGAGCGACACAGACATCACTTTTAACTCCTGCTCACTTCGGGGTAGGCCGCGTGTCGTATAAAACGTTCTTTAAGGCCTGGAGTCAAGCATCAAAAAGCGGTCAAATTATACGGTGCGGCCTCGTGATTTCAAACAATAAGTAGCGAAAAGGTGAATAAATGTTTAAATAATTTTCCCGAGGGCTATTTTTCAACTTTTAGCGAAACTGTGAACCATTATGCAAAACGTCGAATAACGCGAAACAGCTGCTGTTAAAGCGTGCACCAGATCACAAATTAAACATTTATGCGCTCGCCAAAATATTCACCTGCGGAATTTGAGCCTTTTCATCTTTTTGATATTCAAGATGATTACTGACAACTCTTTTTAAAACAGCTCGCTATACAATAAAAACCTTTCATTGACATTTATAATAATCATTTAACATTCATAAATTGGTACAACCTGCCGATTTTTAGCAGACTGATATTTTCGCAGTTGACTATTTTAAGGGTTAAGCAAAAGCCCAGCGTTAAAACATCGAAAAATCAAAGTAAAATATGCGTTAAATGTAACCGAACGTATCACTGTTTTTTACGCCGTTTTTTAACATTCAGAAAACAGCACGAATTCTACATTTTTTGATAAAAATTAAATTTTGTTTGCCTTAATGACCACGAGATGTCGGTCGCCCTCAAGATGCGGTACATCTAATTTGACGATAGATTCTACTGAAAACTGAGCAGGCAGCGTGTCAATTTCATCATTGGGAATCAACCCCTTAAGTGCATAGAACTTGCCTTGTGTTCCAGGCAGATGCTGGCACCAGTTCACCATGTCATTCAGCGATGCGAATGCCCGGCTGATGACGCCATCAAAAGGCGGCTCGGCCGGAAAATCCTCGACGCGGCTCTGTACAGGAGTGACATTCGTCAGACGAAGCTCATGCTGAACCTGACGTAGGAAACGGACACGTTTACCCAGGCTATCCAGTAGGGTGAAATGTGCATCAGGAAGAACAATAGATAACGGGATCCCCGGCAGGCCCGGCCCCGTACCGACGTCGATAAACCGCTCCCCCTGCAAGTGTGGCGCCACCACGATACTGTCCAGAATATGGCGAATCAGCATCTCGTTCGGGTCACGTACGGAGGTCAGGTTGTAGGCTTTGTTCCATTTGTGAAGCATTTCAACATAAGCCACCAGTTGGTTTTTCTGGTGATCGGTGAGCGAAATACCTGCTTCATCAAGCAGACGAGAAAGTTTATTGAGCACGGTGATTACCTGTCTGAAAAATATGCCCGGCGGCGTTAACGCTTACCGGGCTTAAATCTGTTGCGCTGTCAGGCAGCGCGCTATCTGCCAGTGGAGGTTTAGCGAAGCGTATCAAGCGCTACGGCGCAGCATCCCCTGCTTTTTCAACCAGACCAGCAGAATGGAGATCGCAGCAGGTGTGATCCCGGAAATACGCGATGCCTGTCCGATAGATGCCGGTTTGTGATCGTTGAGCTTCGCGATCACTTCATTCGACAGTCCACTGACCTGACGGTAATCGAGCGATGCAGGTAACAGGGTATTCTCGTTACGCTGCTGTTTTTCAATTTCATCCTGCTGACGGGCGATATACCCCTCGTACTTCACCTGAATCTCAACCTGCTCAGCCGCCTGTTCATCGCTCAGCCCAGGAACAAATGGTGCCAGTTGTACCAGCTGTTCGTACGTCATTTCCGGGCGACGCAGCAGATCTTCACCGCTGGCTTCACGAGACAGCGGCGCAGTCAGGTTTTTATTCACTTCCGGCGCGTTTTCCGACATTGGGTTAACCCAGATAGATTTCAGGCGCTGACGTTCACGTTCGATATTTTCGAGTTTCTCGTTGTAGCGAGCCCAACGTTCGTCATCCACAAGACCAAGTTCGCGACCGATTTCGGTCAGACGCAGATCGGCGTTATCTTCGCGCAGCATCAGGCGATACTCGGCACGAGACGTGAACATACGGTACGGTTCTTTGGTACCCAGCGTACAAAGATCATCCACCAGTACGCCAAGATAGGCTTGAGAACGCGCCGGTGCCCAGCCCTCTTTCTCGGCGGAGAAGCGTGCGGCGTTCAGACCGGCTAATAGCCCCTGAGCCGCCGCTTCTTCGTAGCCAGTGGTACCGTTGATTTGCCCGGCAAAGAACAGCCCGTGGATGAATTTGCTCTCCAGGGTTAGTTTCAGGTCACGCGGATCGAAGAAATCGTACTCAATGGCATAACCAGGGCGAACGATTTTTGCGTTTTCCATCCCCTGCATCGAGCGGACAATGTTCATCTGTACATCAAACGGCAGGCTGGTGGAGATACCGTTCGGATAAATTTCGTTAGAGGTCAACCCTTCCGGTTCAAGGAAGATCTGATGCTGATTGCGATCGGCAAAGCGCATCACCTTGTCTTCGATCGACGGGCAATAGCGCGGGCCGATCCCTTCGATCACACCTGCGTACATTGGGCTGCGATCGAGGTTATTACGGATAACGTCGTGGGTTTTTTCGTTGGTATGCGTGATGTAGCACGGCACCTGCTGCGGATGCTGCGCCGCATTGCCCATGAACGAGAAGACCGGCATCGGGTTATCACCGTGCTGCTGAGCCAGAACGCTGAAATCAATGGTACGTGCATCAATACGCGGCGGCGTACCTGTTTTCAGACGGCTTACGCGCAGCGGTAATTCACGCAGACGACGAGAAAGCGGAATGGACGGCGGATCGCCCGCACGGCCACCGCTGTAATTATCCAGCCCGATATGAATTTTGCCGTCCAGGAATGTCCCGACGGTAAGAACGACCGCTTTGGCACGGAATTTCAGGCCCATCTGGGTAACAGCACCCACGACGCGATCGTTTTCTACAATCAGATCTTCGACCGCCTGCTGGAAGATCATCAGATTGGGCTGGTTTTCCAGCGCGGTACGCACAGCCTGACGGTAAAGCACGCGATCGGCCTGTGCGCGGGTCGCCCGAACCGCCGGGCCTTTGCTGCCGTTTAGTATCCTAAACTGGATACCCGCATGGTCGATCGCTTTCGCCATCAGGCCGCCGAGTGCATCCACTTCTTTTACCAGGTGTCCTTTCCCAATACCGCCAATGGCCGGGTTGCAACTCATTTGCCCCAGCGTGTCGATATTGTGTGTCAAAAGCAGAGTCTGTTGACCCATACGCGCTGCGGCCATCGCGGCCTCAGTGCCTGCATGACCCCCGCCAATGATGATGACGTCAAAAGGATCCGGATAAAACATGGTGTATTGCCTCGCATAAAGCGGTTAGAAAGTGGATTGATGCCCGGGCCGTGGATTCTACTCAACTTTAGCTCAGTGAGAAAGCATCAGGATCCCGGGTATTAAAAAGAAGATCTTTATTTAGAGAGATCTGTTTTACTGTGATCTCTTATTAGGATCGCCCTGGCTTGTGGATAACCCGGATCCTGATATGAAGATCATGACGTTAGCCTGGATCATTAGCTGTGAATGATCGGTGATCCTGGTCAGTATAAGCTGGGATCAGAATGGGTAGTTATACACAACTCAAAAACTAAGCGACGGTTATACTTTGGATAACTACCGGTTGATCAGCAGTTTTAAGCATAGTTATCCACACTCGATCGCGCGATCTTTAATCGTTCTTGAGTAAAATAATCCAGGATCCCAGCCAAATTTCAGCCGGATCTTCAGGAATGTCATGTTCAAGGATGTTGATCTTCTCGGTTTCACCTATCTGTTTTGCCCCACAGGCCTTGAGTGAAACCTCGAGTTTTTCAATTGCACCGCAGAACGTGTCGTATTCGCGGCTACCTATACCAATCGCGCCGAAACGTACGGCGGAAAGGTCAGGCTTTTGTTCATTAAGATCGTCATAAAATGGCTGGATGTTGTCCGGCAAATCGCCTGCGCCATGAGTAGAACTCACCACCAGCCAGGTTCCTTCCCGCGGCAGATCTTCCAGTAACGGGCCGTGCAGGGTTTCGGTTGTAAAGCCTGCATCTTGCAGTTTTTCCGCCAGGTGTTCTGCTACATATTCTGCGCCACCCAGGGTGCTGCCACTAATAAGCGTAATATCTGCCATTAAGTCCACTCCGGTTATGAGCTGCGTATTGTACGCTGTGAATGGACTGGGATCTACCTGTGGACAATATGGGTATTAACGGTGGGGGAAAACGCCCTGTTACGGGCGGATCGTACGCATGATGGGGTTTTGCAAAGAGATCAGCGTTTCAGTGGACTGGATTTCATCAATTGTTTGGATCTTGTTGATAAGCACCTGCTGCAGTGCGTCGATCGAGCGACACATCACCTTAATAAAGATGCTGTAGTGACCGGTGGTGTAGTACGCCTCGGTGACCTCTTCCAGACTTTCCAGCCGGGCCAGCGCAGAAGGGTAATCTTTGGCGCTTTTGAGGATAATGCCGATAAAACAGCAGACGTCATAACCTAATTGTTTGGGGCTGACGTCAATTCGCGCGCCGGTAATAATCCCCGCCTGCTTCATTTTCTCTACGCGCACATGAATCGTACCTGGGCTTACACCGAATTGCTTGGCGAGCTCTGCGTAAGCGGTGCGCGCATTCGCCATTAAGGCGTCAAGGATGCCGCGGTCCAGATTGTCGATCTGATAATTTTCCATAGGTTTTTCTTATGATAAATAAACATTCTTATTATTTTAGCGGTTAATTATGACGAATCAAAACCCATGAGGCCTTTTTTATTGTTGATTATTGAATAAAGGATAGGCTTTGTTGCTTAATCGTTTGCAACAGAGCAAAGGAGTTAGAAGATGAAATCCGCTTACATCAGCAAACAACGTCAGATCGTATTCGTGAAGTCGCATTTTTCCCGTCAGCTGGAAGAAAAACTGGGGCTAATTGAAGTTCAGGCACCCATTCTAAGCCGCGTAGGAGATGGGACTCAGGATAACCTGTCGGGCTGTGAAAAAGCGGTACAGGTAAAAGTCAAAAACCTGCCGGATGCGCAGTTTGAAGTGGTCCACTCCCTGGCTAAATGGAAACGTCAAACGCTGGGGCAACATGATTTCAGCGCGGGTGAAGGGCTGTACACGCACATGAAAGCCCTGCGACCGGATGAAGATCGTCTCTCTCCCATCCATTCTGTTTATGTTGATCAATGGGACTGGGAACGCGTACTGGGTGAAGGCGAACGCCACACCGGCACGCTGAGATCAACGGTTGAAGCCATCTATGCCGGGATCAAAGCAACCGAAGCGGCGGTGAGCAAAGAGTTTGGCCTGACCCCTTTCCTGCCTGAGCAGATCCACTTCGTGCACAGTGAAGAGCTGCTGAGCCGCTATCCGGGACTGGATGCAAAAGGGCGCGAACGCGCAATAGCCAAAGATCTGGGCGCCGTATTTCTGATGGGCATTGGCGGGAAGCTTAGCAATGGTCAGCGCCACGATGTACGGGCCCCGGATTACGATGACTGGAGTACACCTGGTGAGAAGGGGGTGCGCGGTCTGAACGGCGATATTCTGGTGTGGAACCCGGTACTGGAAGATGCGCTTGAGCTCTCTTCTATGGGGATCCGCGTTGATGCTGACGCGCTGAAACGCCAGCTTAACATCACCGACGATGAAGATCGTCTGCGTCTCGACTGGCACCAGGCGTTGTTGCGGGGCGATATGCCGCAAACTATCGGTGGCGGTATTGGGCAGTCTCGTTTGACGATGCTGCTGCTGCAACAGCCCCACATCGGACAGGTTCAGTGTGGCGTATGGCCTGCACAGGTTCGTGATACCGTCGACGCGTTACTGTAATTAGCGACGCCAGCGTCTGAGCAGACGGCTACGCATCCCGGTATCAAAGCGCCAGATATGATCGAAGATACGCATGATGCCGGGTTTTCCGTGTGCTGACATCGCCACCGCATGAAAACGGTGCTGGTGCACGGCCTGCAGTTCCTTGACCTTGCCAATCACATCGTCCGGCAGACGCTGGGCGATAAAGTCAGAGATAACCACCGCGTCGGCGTCATACCACTCTCCACCCTGCATACGTTCAATAATGGCGCGAAAACAGCTCGCTAAGTCCGTGCCGCCGCGAAAGCGTTGACTCAGAAAGCGGATCGCGTGTTCCAGTCCCTGCTGGCAGGTCAGTTCGTAGCGCACGACCTCGCTGGAAAACAGCATAATATAGCAGCGTCGTTTGTCTGCCAGCGCCACGCGCATCAGCGCCAGGCAAAAGGCTTTTGCGCACTGTTCATTGAACCCGCCCATCGAACCGGATGTGTCTACACAAACGATGAACGGCCCACGCGGCTGTTCATCGAAATCCTGATGAATCACCGGACGCTCAACGACTCTTTCCCGCCAGGCATCACCGTGAAGGCGGTAGGTCAGGAGCTGTTTTTCAACCAGCCGACGGTAGAACTCATACTCCAGTTCGGTAATGCCCAGCGTCGCCAGTTCAGGCGGCAACAGACGCAGGATGTCGTCACTTTGGTGCAGCCCGTCAACCTGCTCCGGTACGGTGGAAGGTTCGCGCACCAGCATACGGAAGGTTTCCATTGGCGCATCTTTGCGCGGAACAGATTTTGCTTCGCGGGAACGTCCAAGTTGTTCTGCCAGTTGCCTGAGTTCCGGCTGTTCCGTCAGGAAGTCGCCATATTTCACGATGAGCTGGTAGTCGCCGCGCTTGATTTGCCCGGCGCTCATATCCCATAACCGCCCGGCGGCATTTTCGTTTTCAATCAGTATCGGTTCAAGCTGACCGCTTAGCGTCATGCGTTCCTGTACTTCACTGAGTAATTGCTCACGCTCTCCTTCCAGCAACTGCTGGTTAAATGCGGTTGTCTGCACCACCAGACTCAGCCGCCAGCGCTGTAAGAAAAGCGTCTGTAGCGCTGGAGTAAAGGTCGGGTTGTCCTTCACCATTGCGTTTGCCTGAGCGGCGAAAGGCGAGCGAAGCTTATCCAGAAGCGTCAGAATTTGCGGCAACTGGACGATGAACTGTGATGTGGAAAGCAACTGGCTTTGCTGATAGCAGAGCACTTCTTCGGTCAGTTCTGGCGGTACCTGCGCCTCTTTGAGGTGATTTTTCAGCGCTTCGCGCCAGCGCGGCACATCTTCGGTTATGACGTGCCGGAGTTTGGGGAATTTCTCGAAGAAAACAGCCAACTGGGGGGAGGCCAGTAAGGCGACGATAAGCTCTTCAACTATCGTCTCCTCACTGATGGCCAGCAGGGCATTCAACGCATCCAGCGTCAGCATTGAAGCGCCTGTTGTATCTGCGCGCGGACGTCCTGCAGGCTGGCTTCAATGCGCCCTAACCAGTCGGCGGGGATGAACAGACATTTTTGCTGTTCGCTAAAACGGGTGTGCTGCTGGTGCCAGAGCGTGTCCAGCGCGGCCAGTTGCTGCTTTATTTCTTCCGGCACCTGGGTTGCTGTTCCACCCGGTAAAGCAAGACGGGAACCCTGCAAGCTGATATCGCGGATCAACAGATGCAGGCTGGGGTCAACTTCGAGGTTAAGGATCTGTGCGAAACCAATACCGTTAAGTTTGCCACGGATCTCGCCCCCTTTAACCAGCCACTGGGCCAGTGCGGCGCGTTCGATAGTCACATGATTGACCTGCAAGTCATGCAATTTTAAAGGCTGCTGGAGCAACAATGTCAGTGTGCTTTCTTGCAGCTCTTCCGGCAGATCGTAATGTGGACGACGGCTGAACATGCCGCCCTGACGCGAAACTTTAAGAGCGGTTTTGTCACTTTGCTGCTGCTGGATCTGAATGTTGCGCTGTGCGATAGCGCCCAATTGCGTCAGCATAGGTTGCTGCTGCCACGCGTGCCCGGTCATCAATATTTCCAGCTGATTTTGCATCAGGCGCATACTTTCAGCGTCATGCCACAGGCAGTCTTTCAGCAAGATCAAATCCACTGGGGCAACCGCATCGCGTCCGCTGAAAAAGGCGCTGGCTTGTAGCAAGCGAATGGCCTTTTTCCAGCGCCGGTCAGAGACATAAGGCGCAGTGGGTAGGTTATCAAGCTGCTGGCGTAGCATGAAAATCAGATCAAAAACGGCGTCGGGCAATTTCACCTGCACAATTTCCTGCTGCCAGCGCGCATACTCCTCATCACTGATTTGCAGGTCAGCCGGAACCGGGTTATCGCTTTCATCCTGCTGGCTGATGAGCATCGAGCGGAAATTACTCTTCTCCTGCACTTTATCGAGCCACAGGCGAATCAACATGCGGTCATAAAGTGCTTCGAGGCTGCTGTCAGCCTCGGGCAGTTCGTTAGACGCCGCCACCAGTAAACGCATGGGGATTTTCTCTTCCAGCGCGCCGTTGCGAAAGCGACGTTCGTTAATGGCAGTCAATAACGTATTCAGGATCGCCGGTCCGGCTTTCCAGATTTCGTCCAGAAACACAATCTCCGCTTCCGGAAGGTAGCCGTGCGTTAAGCGTTCATAACGCCCTTCATCTTTCAGCGCCTGAATCGAAAGAGGACCGAACACCTCCTCGGGGGTGGAGAAGCGGGTCATCAGGTATTCAAAAGCGCGGGCATTTTTAAAGGCGAATTTCAGGCGGCGGGCGATCAGGCTTTTGGCGATGCCCGGTGGACCGAGCAGGAAGACGCTTTCACCACTTAACGCGGCCAGCAGGCACAGGCGAATAGCGTGGCTACGCTCAAAAAGACCTTTTTCCAGCGCGCTGCTCAGGCGGGAAATTCTTTCTGCTAATAAATGTGAGTGAGCCATAATTGATTTGCATCCTTTCGCCGCGATTCCGGCTTGCAACTGCGAGTATAGACGTTTCGATAAAGGCTTGTAATAGACTGAACAACAGCATCATTTTCTTTGCGCCAGGTTAATACGGTCGCAATTAGGGGGTACGATTTCGTAAATAATCGTGCATACTGTGCGCTTTTTGTGGGCCAAGGGACTAAGCACACATTTGTCATTCAAACAAAAGATTAGTCTATGAGCACTGATAATAAGCAATCGTTGCCCGCGATAACACTCGCGGCTATTGGGGTTGTCTACGGTGATATTGGCACCAGCCCGCTTTATACACTTCGTGAATGTTTGTCAGGTCAATTTGGTTTTGGGGTTGAACGCGACGCCGTCTTCGGCTTTTTGTCGCTCATCTTCTGGCTGCTGATACTGGTCGTCTCGGTTAAATACCTTACTTTCGTCATGCGTGCAGATAACGCGGGTGAAGGTGGGATCTTAACGTTGATGTCGCTGGCTGGACGAAATACCTCCGCCAGAATGACCTCAGCGCTTGTTATCATGGGACTTATTGGCGGCAGCTTCTTCTATGGTGAAGTCGTTATTACGCCCGCCATCTCCGTGATGTCGGCGATAGAGGGGCTGGAAATCGTCGCACCATCGCTGGATACGTGGATTGTTCCGCTTTCCATTCTGGTGCTCACGCTGCTGTTCATGATCCAAAAGCACGGCACAGGGCTGGTGGGGAAACTTTTCGCTCCCATTATGCTGGCCTGGTTTTTGATTCTGGCGGTGCTGGGCGCGCGCGGTATTATCAGCAATCCTGAGGTGCTACAGGCGCTTAATCCGGCGTGGGCGGTTAATTTCTTCCTTAAATACAAAGCCGTCTCGTTTGTTGCGCTGGGCGCGGTGGTGCTTTCTATCACCGGGGTAGAGGCGTTATATGCGGATATGGGCCATTTCGGTAAGCTGCCTATTCGCCTTGCGTGGTTTATCGTGGTATTGCCATCTCTGGCGCTGAATTATTTTGGTCAGGGGGCGTTGCTGCTGAAAACCCCGGAAGCCATCAAAAACCCGTTCTTCCTGCTGGCGCCTGAGTGGGCACTGATTCCGATGTTGATCATCGCGACGCTGGCGACGGTCATTGCGTCTCAGGCGGTCATCTCGGGCGTGTTCTCTCTGACGCGTCAGGCCGTGCGTCTGGGCTATCTCTCGCCAATGCGCATTATCCATACCTCAGAGATGGAATCCGGCCAGATTTACATTCCCTTTATTAACTGGCTGCTCTACTTCGCGGTCGTTATCGTGATAGTCAGTTTTGAACACTCCAGTAACCTGGCGGCGGCGTATGGTATTGCGGTGACCGGTACGATGGTGCTGACGTCGATTCTTTCTATGACCGTGGCGCGCAAGAACTGGCACTGGAATAAAATGGTTGTGGGTCTGTTGCTTACGATGTTCCTGTGTATCGATGTGCCGCTTTTCTCGGCAAACCTTGATAAGTTGCTGTCTGGCGGCTGGTTACCGTTGAGTTTAGGTCTGGTTATGTTCATCGTGATGACCACATGGAAGAGTGAACGTTTCCGCCTGTTGCGCCGCATGCATGAGCATGGCAACTCACTGGAGGCGATGATTGCCTCACTGGAAAAATCCCCGCCGGTTCGAGTCCCGGGTACTGCGGTATATATGTCCCGCGCGTTGAATGTCATTCCGTTTGCTATGTTGCATAACCTGAAACATAACAAGGTGCTGCATGAACGCGTGATCCTGCTGACGCTGCGTACAGAAGATGCACCTTATGTGCATAACGTGCGTCGCGTGCAGATTGAGCAACTCTCGCCGACGTTCTGGCGCGTGGTGGCCAGCTACGGCTGGCGCGAAACGCCAAATGTGGAAGAGGTGTTCCACCGCTGCGGCCTTGAAGGGCTGAGTTGCCGCATGATGGAGACATCCTTCTTTATGTCTCATGAGTCGCTGATTGTGGGTAAACGGCCCTGGTATCTACGGCTTCGTGGCAAGCTATACCTGCTATTACAACGCAATGCGCTGCGTGCTCCGGACCAGTTTGAAATCCCCCCCAACCGGGTTATTGAGCTTGGTACGCAGGTCGAAATTTAATACTTTTTAAAACCCCTCATCTAGAGGGGTTTTTGCTATTTATCTCCCGCAATTTTATTTAAGTAAGATAACTTATGTTTTCTTTCTGCAACGCGCGCGAAACGTTTCGATTTCGATCACACTTCTGTAATGCCATGGTGGTTTTCTGAACATTCTCAGATCTACACTGAGATCAGCGAAACGTTTCGCTAATGGAGCATAAAAATGAAAAAAGGTACTGTTCTCAACGCTGAAATCTCGTCGGTCATCTCCCGTCTTGGGCATACCGATACGCTGGTGGTTTGTGATGCAGGCTTGCCTGTGCCGAAAAGTACCGCGCGTATTGATATGGCATTAACCCAGGGGGTTCCATCCTTTATGCAGGTACTGGAAGTGGTTACCACCGAGATGCAGGTTGAAGCAGCTATCCTCGCGTCGGAAATCGAACAGCAGAATCCACAGCTCCACGAAACGTTGCTCAGACATATTGAGCAGCTGCAGCAACACCAGGGGAATACCATAGAAGTTCGTTACGTTTCACACGAACAATTTAAAAAACACACCGCGGACAGTCAGGCGGTGATTCGCAGCGGGGAATGTTCCCCGTATGCGAATATTATTCTCTGTGCTGGCGTCACCTTCTGAGGCCATCATGGACGCATTACTGCAACTCAAAGGGATCGATAAAGCGTTCCCCGGCGTTAAAGCCTTATCCGGCGCCGCGTTAAATGTTTATCCAGGTCGCGTAATGGCGCTGGTAGGCGAAAATGGCGCAGGTAAATCCACGATGATGAAGGTCCTGACTGGGATCTATACCCGTGATGCCGGTTCATTACTGTGGCTGGGTAAAGAGACCACCTTTACCGGACCGAAATCCTCGCAAGAAGCCGGCATCGGCATTATTCACCAGGAACTCAACCTTATCCCGCAGCTCACTATTGCCGAGAACATCTTTATCGGCCGTGAATTCGTTAACCGCTTTGGCAAAATCGACTGGAAAAAGATGTATGCCGAAGCCGATAAGCTGCTGCTTAAACTGAATCTCCGCTTTAAAAGCGACAAGCTGGTGGGGGAACTTTCCATTGGCGATCAACAGATGGTGGAGATTGCGAAGGTCCTGAGCTATGAGTCGCAGGTCATCATTATGGATGAACCGACCGACGCCCTGACTGATACCGAAACGGAATCCCTGTTCCGCGTTATTCGCGAGCTGAAAGCGCAGGGGCGCGGGATCGTCTATATCTCTCATCGTATGAAAGAGATCTTCGAGATTTGCGACGACGTAACGGTGTTCCGTGACGGCCAGTTTATCGCCGAGCGTGAAGTGGCAACGCTGACCGAAGATACGCTTATCGAAATGATGGTCGGGCGCAAACTGGAAGAACAGTACCCGCGCCTCGATAAAGCACCGGGTGATATCCGCCTGAAAGTCGATAACTTATGCGGCCCGGGCGTGAACAATGTCAGCTTTACCCTGCGTAAAGGGGAGATTCTGGGTGTGGCGGGCCTGATGGGCGCCGGACGCACTGAACTGATGAAAGTCCTTTATGGCGCGCTGCCGCGCACCAGTGGGAGCGTCACGCTGGATGGCCATGAGGTTGTGACCCGTTCACCGCAGGATGGTCTGGCGAACGGTATCGTCTACATCTCCGAAGATCGTAAGCGCGATGGTTTAGTACTGGGCATGTCGGTTAAAGAGAATATGTCGCTGACGGCGCTGGGTTATTTCAGCCGTCCGGGTGGAAATTTAAAACATAAAGAAGAGCAGCAGGCGGTGAGTGATTTCATTCGTCTGTTCAATGTCAAAACGCCGTCAATGGAACAGGCTATTGGCCTGCTTTCCGGTGGCAACCAGCAGAAAGTGGCTATCGCGCGCGGTTTGATGACGCGCCCGAAAGTGCTGATCCTCGATGAGCCGACGCGCGGTGTTGACGTCGGGGCGAAAAAAGAGATTTATCAGCTTATTAACCAGTTTAAGGCCGACGGCCTGAGTATCATTCTGGTGTCATCGGAGATGCCGGAAGTCTTAGGCATGAGCGATCGCATCATGGTGATGCATGAAGGGCATCTCGGCGGTGAATTCACGCGCGAGCAGGCCACTCAGGAAGTATTGATGGCTGCCGCAGTGGGCAAGCTTAATCGTGTGAATCAGGAGTAAAAAAGATGACTACCCAGGCTGTTTCTGGTCGCCGCTATTTCACCAAAGCGTGGTTGATGGAACAAAAATCGCTGATCGCTTTGCTGGTGTTGATTGCCATTGTGTCGACCATGAGTCCGAACTTTTTTACCGTCAATAACATGCTGAATATCCTGCAGCAGACCTCGGTTAACGCCATTATGGCGGTTGGCATGACGCTGGTCATTTTAACTTCCGGGATCGATCTGTCCGTCGGTTCTCTGCTTGCGTTGACCGGTGCGGTTGCCGCGTCGCTCGTCGGTATGGAAGTGAATGCGCTGGTGGCTGTCGCCGCCGCTCTGGCGCTGGGCGCAGCGATTGGCGCAGTAACCGGGACTATCGTGGCGAAAGGGCGAGTACAGGCGTTTATCGCAACCCTGGTCATGATGCTGTTACTGCGCGGTGTGACGCTGGTTTACACCAACGGGAGTCCAATCAATACCGGCTTTACGGACAATGCAGATGTCTTTGGCTGGTTCGGTATTGGTCGTCCGCTGGGGATCCCGACGCCGGTATGGATCATGGCGATTGTCTTTATCGCCACCTGGTATTTACTGCATCACACTCGCCTGGGCCGCTATATCTATGCGCTTGGGGGAAATGAAGCAGCAACACGCTTGTCGGGTATCAGCGTCGATAAAGTCAAAGTGATTGTCTACTCTTTGTGTGGGCTTTTGGCATCGCTGGCGGGCATTATTGAAGTTGCACGTCTCTCCTCAGGGCAACCAACGGCAGGTACTGGCTATGAGCTGGACGCTATTGCCGCGGTGGTGTTGGGCGGTACCAGTCTGGCAGGCGGTAAAGGGCGTATCGTTGGGACATTGATCGGCGCATTAATTCTCGGCTTCCTGAATAATGGATTGAATTTGTTAAGCGTTTCCTCCTATTACCAGATGATCGTTAAAGCAGTGGTGATTCTGCTGGCGGTGCTGGTAGACAACAAAAAACAGTAATTACCTACACTACAGGACATCATGATATGAACATGAAAAAACTGGCCACTCTGGTTTCTGCTGTTGCACTGAGCGCCACCGTAAGCGCGAACGCGATGGCGAAAGACACGATTGCATTGGTTATTTCCACACTCAACAACCCATTCTTCGTCAGCCTTAAAGATGGCGCCCAGAAAGAAGCGGACAAACTGGGGTACGATCTGGTTGTGCTGGATTCCCAAAATAACCCGGCAAAAGAGTTGGCTAACGTGCAGGATTTAACGGTACGCGGCACCAAACTGTTGCTCATCAACCCGACTGATTCCGACGCTGTAGGTAACGCCGTGAAGATGGCGAATCAGGCAAACATTCCGGTTATCACCCTTGACCGCGCTGCTGCAAAAGGCGAAGTGGTAAGCCATATCGCTTCTGATAACGTGCTGGGCGGTAAAATTGCTGGCGACTACATTGCCAAGAAAGCAGGTGAAGGTGCGAAGGTTATCGAACTGCAGGGTATTGCCGGTACTTCTGCCGCCCGTGAGCGTGGCGAAGGCTTCCAGCAAGCTGTTGCAGCCCACAAATTTAATGTCCTGGCGAGCCAGCCGGCTGACTTTGATCGTACAAAAGGCCTGAACGTAATGCAGAACCTGCTGACGGCGCATCCGGATGTCCAGGCAGTATTTGCACAGAACGATGAAATGGCGCTGGGCGCGATGCGCGCGCTGCAAACTGCCGGTAAAACCGATGTGATGGTTGTTGGGTTTGACGGTACGCCTGATGGCGTAAAAGCCGTGAATGACGGCAAAATGGCGGCGACGATTGCTCAGCTTCCGGAAATGATTGGCGCGAAAGGCGTAGACACCGCAGCAGAGGTGCTGAAAGGTGAAAAAGTCCACGCGAAGATCCCGGTAGACCTGAAACTGGTTATCAAACAATAAAAATCGTCAGGCTATCTCACCGGGATAGCCTGAAAAAAGCATCAAGAAAAGCAGAGCTCGCGCCACCCGCTGGCGGGTGGCGCATTTTAATGGACAAGCTCATTATGAAAACCACAGGCAAACTTGTTGTCCTCGGTAGTATTAATGCCGATCACATTCTTAACCTTGACTCGTTTCCAACCCCCGGAGAGACCGTTACCGGCACGCAATATCAGATTGCATTTGGCGGTAAAGGCGCAAACCAGGCGGTGGCTGCCGGACGCAGTGGTGCGGATATTGCCTTTATTGCCTGTACGGGTGATGACGACACCGGTGAACGTGTCCGCCAGCAACTGATTAGCGACAATATCGATGTGGCGCCCGTTAGCGTGATCGCTAATGAGTCGACCGGCGTGGCGCTGATTTTTGTTAATGGCGAAGGTGAGAATGTCATCGGTATTCATGCGGGGGCTAACGCGGCGCTCTCTCCGGCACTTGTTGATGCACAGCGTGAGCGTATTGCCCAGGCGTCTGCCCTGTTGATGCAGCTTGAATCTCCGGTAGAAAGCGTACTGGCAGCAGCGCGTATCGCCCATGAAAACCAGACTATTGTGGCGCTCAACCCCGCCCCGGCGCGTGAGCTTTCTGATGAACTGCTGGCGCTGGTGGATATCATCACACCTAATGAAACCGAAGCCGAAAAACTGACGGGTATTAATGTTGCCAGCGATGAGGATGCGGCGCGCGCGGCCCAGGCGCTACATGCTAAAGGTATTGATACGGTCATCATTACGCTGGGAAGCCGTGGCGTCTGGGCGAGCGTGAAAGGCGACGGTCGTCGCGTGCCGGGCTTTAAAGTGAAAGCCATTGATACTATTGCAGCCGGTGATACGTTTAATGGCGCTTTGATGACCGCATTGCTGGAAAACCTCGCGCTGGATGAGGCTATTCGTTTTGCTCATGCGGCGGCGGCCATTGCTGTCACCCGCAAAGGCGCGCAACCGTCTGTTCCGTGGCGCAAAGAAATTGACGATTTCCTGGCTAAGCAGGGGTGATGATTGGCTACGATGAAGGATGTGGCCCGGATGGCGGGCGTATCGACGTCGACCGTTTCGCATGTCATCAATAAAGATCGCTTTGTCAGTGATGCTATTCGCGAAAAGGTGGAGTCCGCGATCAAGGCGCTCAACTATGCGCCGTCTGCGCTGGCGCGTAGTCTGAAAATCAATCAGACCCGCACTATCGGGATGCTGATCACCGCCAGTACCAACCCTTTCTACTCCGAGCTGGTGCGTGGGGTGGAACGTAACTGCTTCGAACGTGGTTATAGCCTGGTGTTATGCAACACCGAAGGGGATGAGCAGCGCATGAACAGCAATCTGGAAACGCTGATGCAAAAGCGTGTCGATGGTCTGCTGCTTTTATGTACTGAAACCCATCAGCCTTCACGAGAAATTCTGCAGCGCTATCCCTCGGTTCCCACAGTGATGATGGACTGGGCTCCTTTTGATGGAGACAGTGACCTTATTCAGGATAATTCTCTGCTCGGCGGCGATATGGCGACGCAGTATCTGATCAATAAAGGTCATACGCATATTGCCTGTATTGCTGGCCCGCTGGATAAAACCCCGGCTCGCCTGCGCCTCGAAGGGTATCGTGATGCGATGGCCCGTGCGGGCCTGACCATCCTTGACGGTAACGAAATTATCGGCAACTTCGAATTTAGCGGCGGCTTTGAAGCGATGCAGATGCTGCTGGCGCTGGAAGTACGCCCGCAGGCGGTATTTATTTGTAATGATGCGATGGCTGTGGGGGCTTACCTGGCGCTGTATCAGGCCGGACTACGTGTGCCGCAGGATATTGCCATTGTTGGTTATGACGACATTGAACTGGCGCAGTATATGACGCCGCCGCTCACCACTATTCATCAGCCGAAAGATGAACTGGGTGAGCTGGCGATCGATGTGCTGATTCACCGTATTTCTGACCCTACGCAACAGCAACAGCGGCTACAGCTTACGCCAGTGTTGATGGAGCGTGGTTCAGCGTAGTGTTAATGCTTTTCTTTTATCAGGTTACGCCCATCTTTCGACTTTAAGAGCATAAATGTCAGGGCGGATACCAGGGTAATTGCTCCCATTGTCACAAAAGTATAGTGAAACTGTTCCACGGTATTCGCGCTGTCAAACCCTTCATAAAATCGCAACACTGCTGCACTGACGGCGACACCAAGGCTGATGGAGAGCTGTTGCGTTACGGCCAGAACACTATTCCCGCTACTGGCGTTTTCGTCAGTCAGGTCGGCAAGCGTAATGGTGTTCATGGCGGTGAATTGCGTGGACATGGCCATCCCCAGAATGAATAGCGGTAAGATCAGCAACCACACTTCCATTGACGGTGATTGCAGAGAAAATTGCGCAATCATCAAACCGATAAACAGGGTAATACCAACCAGTGTTTTTCTGTAACCCAGACGGCGTAATACCTGGGTGACCAGTGATTTTGCCAGAATTGAACCCATTGCCGTTGGCGCCATCATGCATCCGGCAATCAGTGCAGGATAGCCAAACCCAACCTGTAACATCAGCGGCATCAAAAAGGGCACACAGCCTGTCCCCAGTCGTGAAGCAATATTGCCAACAATACCGACAGAGAAAGTGCGCGTCTTAAACAGATTGAGCGAGATGAGCGGGGTAGGATGACGGCGCGCGTGGCGAATATAAAGAAGAAATAACAGCACACCGCTCAGAATAACGGCCGATGCCAGCCAGCTTGCGACAATTTTCTCGCCAAACAACTCCATGCCACTGGAAAACAGGACCAGGCTCAGGCCAAAGAGGAAAAAGCCGCTGGTATCGAAGCCCTTACGCGGTGTGGTGAAGTTCGGCATATATTTACGTGCATAGAAGATCCCGGCTATGCCAATCGGAATATTAATAAGGAAGATCCAGTGCCAGCTTGCCCAGGTCACCAGTACGCCACCCAATACCGGGCCGAGGATGGGGCCAACCAGACCAGGCATGGTGACAAAATTAAGTACCGGCAGAAGTTCACTGCGTGGATAGGCGCGTAGCAGTGCCAGGCGTGCAACCGGCATCATCATTGCGCCGCCGACCCCCTGAATCACGCGAAAGCACACCAGCGCCCCGAGCGACGTCGAGAGCGCGCACGCCAGCGAACCCAGCGTAAAAAGGGTTACGGCCAACATGAAGACCCGCCGGGTACCAAACCGATCCGCCAGCCAGCCGCTTGCCGGAATCAACATGGCGACCGTCAAGGTATAACTGATAATGGCGGACTGCATAGCAAGAGGAGAACGATCAAGGCTCTGTGCGATAGCGGGTAGTGCGGTGTTCAGGATAGTGGCGTCCAGCGCCTGCATAAAGAAGGCCATCGCCGCAATCCACGGCAATCCGGCCATACTGCGAGCTTTCTTTTCAGTCATTCTTTGTCCTGTTATTTTGCCGTGGGCGCATTTGGCGTCTTCAACAGAGCCTGGCAAGCCTGAAAGGCATTTTCCCCATCGCTTTCCTGAATCGCGTCAACAATAGCCTGATGAAGATCGAGCTTTATAGCCTGGTCCTGAGTGATGGAAGTGAAGTAGGTATGGTATATAGAATGAAATAGCGTAGCGAAAGAGATGAGAAAAGGATTAGCACTCATCG
The DNA here is from genome assembly GCA_901456055.1 of Phytobacter ursingii. Classification (GTDB taxonomy): domain Bacteria; phylum Pseudomonadota; class Gammaproteobacteria; order Enterobacterales; family Enterobacteriaceae; genus Phytobacter; species Phytobacter ursingii. The sequence continues at coordinate 358,112 of CABDWT010000003.1, read as the reverse complement.
TATAGATGTGTTCGTGCCAGGCCATATCAACTTCAATCCAGCGCTCACGGTTAAAGTGCTTTTTCAGATACACCATCTCTTCCATTAATGTATTGAGATACGCTTTTTGTTCCGCACTTCCTGATTGTGCCGCCAACTGGCACGCCTGTGGTTCGAGACTGCTACGCATAATAAGGAAGTGCTGAATGACTTCGTGAAAATTATCCTCACTCATCCACCAGACCAGTAATTCTTTATCAAGGAAATTCCAGTTTTCCCTGGGCATTACCCGGGTACCGATTCTCGGACGAGGAAGCACCATACCTTTCGCCGTTAATGTCTTTACCGCCTCCCTGACCGCCGTACGACTTACACCGAACTGTTCACCCAACTCCATCTCACCAGGCAAAATGCTGCCCGGGGCATAATCACCTCTCAGGATTTGCTGTGCCAGTTTTTCCGCCAGCACCCATGAGAGATTTTTTTGCGCGGCAAGCTGTTGTGCGTTCAAAGACATTTATTGCTTCCTTTTGTTCTTATTCACTCTTTAGTATGCCACCGGGGCTATTCCTGTGGTGGCAAAAACAGCAAAACAGGCCTTTTACGGTGCTTTTTGCCGCGTCTTGTTGAAAAAAGAGACGGTTAAAAACTTTTTTTAAATTTATGCTTGTCACTTCACAAGAACTCCCTATAATGCGCCTCCACTGACACGGAACAACGGCAAACAAGCCGCCGGGTCAGCGGGGTTCTACTGAGAGTCCCGGCAGAGAAAAGCGAAAATAAACGCTTGACTCTGAAAGAGGAAAGCGTAATATACGCCACCTCGCAACGGTGAGCGAAAGCCGCGTTGCACTGCTCTTTAACAATTTATCAGACAATCTGTGTGGGCACTCAAAGTGACATGGATTCTTAATGTCTTCGGACAATAAATGAATACCAAGTCTCTGGAGTGAACACGTAATTCATTACGAAGTTTAATTCTAAGAGCATCAAACTTTTAAATTGAAGAGTTTGATCATGGCTCAGATTGAACGCTGGCGGCAGGCCTAACACATGCAAGTCGAACGGTAGCACAGAGGAGCTTGCTCCTCGGGTGACGAGTGGCGGACGGGTGAGTAATGTCTGGGAAACTGCCCGATGGAGGGGGATAACTACTGGAAACGGTAGCTAATACCGCATAACGTCGCAAGACCAAAGAGGGGGACCTTCGGGCCTCTTGCCATCGGATGTGCCCAGATGGGATTAGCTAGTAGGTGGGGTAATGGCTCACCTAGGCGACGATCCCTAGCTGGTCTGAGAGGATGACCAGCCACACTGGAACTGAGACACGGTCCAGACTCCTACGGGAGGCAGCAGTGGGGAATATTGCACAATGGGCGCAAGCCTGATGCAGCCATGCCGCGTGTGTGAAGAAGGCCTTCGGGTTGTAAAGCACTTTCAGCGGGGAGGAAGGCAATACGGTTAATAACCGTGTTGATTGACGTTACCCGCAGAAGAAGCACCGGCTAACTCCGTGCCAGCAGCCGCGGTAATACGGAGGGTGCAAGCGTTAATCGGAATTACTGGGCGTAAAGCGCACGCAGGCGGTCTGTCAAGTCGGATGTGAAATCCCCGGGCTCAACCTGGGAACTGCATTCGAAACTGGCAGGCTTGAGTCTTGTAGAGGGGGGTAGAATTCCAGGTGTAGCGGTGAAATGCGTAGAGATCTGGAGGAATACCGGTGGCGAAGGCGGCCCCCTGGACAAAGACTGACGCTCAGGTGCGAAAGCGTGGGGAGCAAACAGGATTAGATACCCTGGTAGTCCACGCCGTAAACGATGTCGACTTGGAGGTTGTGCCCTTGAGGCGTGGCTTCCGGAGCTAACGCGTTAAGTCGACCGCCTGGGGAGTACGGCCGCAAGGTTAAAACTCAAATGAATTGACGGGGGCCCGCACAAGCGGTGGAGCATGTGGTTTAATTCGATGCAACGCGAAGAACCTTACCTGGTCTTGACATCCACGGAATTCGGCAGAGATGCCTTAGTGCCTTCGGGAACCGTGAGACAGGTGCTGCATGGCTGTCGTCAGCTCGTGTTGTGAAATGTTGGGTTAAGTCCCGCAACGAGCGCAACCCTTATCCTTTGTTGCCAGCGGTCCGGCCGGGAACTCAAAGGAGACTGCCAGTGATAAACTGGAGGAAGGTGGGGATGACGTCAAGTCATCATGGCCCTTACGACCAGGGCTACACACGTGCTACAATGGCGCATACAAAGAGAAGCGACCTCGCGAGAGCAAGCGGACCTCATAAAGTGCGTCGTAGTCCGGATTGGAGTCTGCAACTCGACTCCATGAAGTCGGAATCGCTAGTAATCGTGGATCAGAATGCCACGGTGAATACGTTCCCGGGCCTTGTACACACCGCCCGTCACACCATGGGAGTGGGTTGCAAAAGAAGTAGGTAGCTTAACCTTCGGGAGGGCGCTTACCACTTTGTGATTCATGACTGGGGTGAAGTCGTAACAAGGTAACCGTAGGGGAACCTGCGGTTGGATCACCTCCTTACCTTAAAGAACCTGCCTTTGCAGTGCTCACACAGATTGTCTGATGAAATACAGCAGTAAAAAATCTCTGCAGGCTTGTAGCTCAGGTGGTTAGAGCGCACCCCTGATAAGGGTGAGGTCGGTGGTTCAAGTCCACTCAGGCCTACCAAATTTCCCTGAATACTGCGTTGTGAAATGACTCGCATACCGGTGTATGCTTCGCCATTCCACGCCTTGTCTCAGGAAAATTACGGTTAACGAGATTTGACCACGATGGGGCTATAGCTCAGCTGGGAGAGCGCCTGCTTTGCACGCAGGAGGTCTGCGGTTCGATCCCGCATAGCTCCACCATCATTTACTGCGAACACAAAAAAACCTCAGAGTGAACCTGAAAAGGTGCACTGCGAAGTTTTGCTCTTTAAAAATCTGGATCAAGCTGAAAATTGAAACGACACACAGTGTCTGTTCTCCGTAATAAGAACAGATGACGTGTGTTCGAGTCTCTCAAATTTTCGCAATCATGAAGACAGCTCTGTCAGAGGTGATGTGAGCGAAGTGAAGGCAAGGCGTACCGCACGCAGCGAGCGCAGTGGACTTAATGTCCATGAGCATCGCGAGTACGGAACAACGCAGTATTCACGACGCGCAACAAACCGGACAGAACAAGACATCTTCGGGTTGTGAGGTTAAGCGACTAAGCGTACACGGTGGATGCCCTGGCAGTCAGAGGCGATGAAGGACGTGCTAATCTGCGAAAAGCGCCGGCGAGGTGATATGAACCTTTGACCCGGCGATGTCCGAATGGGGAAACCCAGTGTGTTTCGACACACTATCATTAACTGAATCCATAGGTTAATGAGGCGAACCGGGGGAACTGAAACATCTAAGTACCCCGAGGAAAAGAAATCAACCGAGATTCCCCCAGTAGCGGCGAGCGAACGGGGAGCAGCCCAGAGCCTGAATCAGCTTGTGTGTTAGTGGAAGCGTCTGGAAAGTCGCGCGATACAGGGTGACAGCCCCGTACACGAAAGCACACAGGCTGTGAGCTCGATGAGTAGGGCGGGACACGTGGTATCCTGTCTGAATATGGGGGGACCATCCTCCAAGGCTAAATACTCCTGACTGACCGATAGTGAACCAGTACCGTGAGGGAAAGGCGAAAAGAACCCCGGCGAGGGGAGTGAAAAAGAACCTGAAACCGTGTACGTACAAGCAGTGGGAGCACCTTCGTGGTGTGACTGCGTACCTTTTGTATAATGGGTCAGCGACTTATATTCTGTAGCAAGGTTAACCGAATAGGGGAGCCGAAGGGAAACCGAGTCTTAACTGGGCGTTAAGTTGCAGGGTATAGACCCGAAACCCGGTGATCTAGCCATGGGCAGGTTGAAGGTTGGGTAACACTAACTGGAGGACCGAACCGACTAATGTTGAAAAATTAGCGGATGACTTGTGGCTGGGGGTGAAAGGCCAATCAAACCGGGAGATAGCTGGTTCTCCCCGAAAGCTATTTAGGTAGCGCCTCGTGAATTCATCTCCGGGGGTAGAGCACTGTTTCGGCTAGGGGGCCATCCCGGCTTACCAACCCGATGCAAACTACGAATACCGGAGAATGTTATCACGGGAGACACACGGCGGGTGCTAACGTCCGTCGTGAAGAGGGAAACAACCCAGACCGCCAGCTAAGGTCCCAAAGTCATGGTTAAGTGGGAAACGATGTGGGAAGGCACAGACAGCCAGGATGTTGGCTTAGAAGCAGCCATCATTTAAAGAAAGCGTAATAGCTCACTGGTCGAGTCGGCCTGCGCGGAAGATGTAACGGGGCTAAACCATGCACCGAAGCTGCGGCAGCGACACTAAGTGTTGTTGGGTAGGGGAGCGTTCTGTAAGCCTGTGAAGGTGTGCTGTGAGGCATGCTGGAGGTATCAGAAGTGCGAATGCTGACATAAGTAACGATAAAGCGGGTGAAAAGCCCGCTCGCCGGAAGACCAAGGGTTCCTGTCCAACGTTAATCGGGGCAGGGTGAGTCGACCCCTAAGGCGAGGCCGAAAGGCGTAGTCGATGGGAAACAGGTTAATATTCCTGTACTTGGTGTTACTGCGAAGGGGGGACGGAGAAGGCTATGTTAGCCGGGCGACGGTTGTCCCGGTTTAAGCATGTAGGCTGGTTATCCAGGCAAATCCGGATAATCAAGGCTGAGGTGTGATGACGAGTCACTACGGTGATGAAGTAACAAATGCCCTGCTTCCAGGAAAAGCCTCTAAGCATCAGGTAACACGAAATCGTACCCCAAACCGACACAGGTGGTCAGGTAGAGAATACCAAGGCGCTTGAGAGAACTCGGGTGAAGGAACTAGGCAAAATGGTGCCGTAACTTCGGGAGAAGGCACGCTGATATGTAGGTGAAGTCCCTGCGGACGGAGCTGAAATCAGTCGAAGATACCAGCTGGCTGCAACTGTTTATTAAAAACACAGCACTGTGCAAACACGAAAGTGGACGTATACGGTGTGACGCCTGCCCGGTGCCGGAAGGTTAATTGATGGGGTTATCCGTAAGGAGAAGCTCTTGATCGAAGCCCCGGTAAACGGCGGCCGTAACTATAACGGTCCTAAGGTAGCGAAATTCCTTGTCGGGTAAGTTCCGACCTGCACGAATGGCGTAATGATGGCCAGGCTGTCTCCACCCGAGACTCAGTGAAATTGAACTCGCTGTGAAGATGCAGTGTACCCGCGGCAAGACGGAAAGACCCCGTGAACCTTTACTATAGCTTGACACTGAACATTGAGCCTTGATGTGTAGGATAGGTGGGAGGCTTTGAAGTGTGGACGCCAGTCTGCATGGAGCCAACCTTGAAATACCACCCTTTAATGTTTGATGTTCTAACGTGGACCCCTAATCGGGGTTGCGGACAGTGTCTGGTGGGTAGTTTGACTGGGGCGGTCTCCTCCCAAAGAGTAACGGAGGAGCACGAAGGTTGGCTAATCCTGGTCGGACATCAGGAGGTTAGTGCAATGGCATAAGCCAGCTTGACTGCGAGCGTGACGGCGCGAGCAGGTGCGAAAGCAGGTCATAGTGATCCGGTGGTTCTGAATGGAAGGGCCATCGCTCAACGGATAAAAGGTACTCCGGGGATAACAGGCTGATACCGCCCAAGAGTTCATATCGACGGCGGTGTTTGGCACCTCGATGTCGGCTCATCACATCCTGGGGCTGAAGTAGGTCCCAAGGGTATGGCTGTTCGCCATTTAAAGTGGTACGCGAGCTGGGTTTAGAACGTCGTGAGACAGTTCGGTCCCTATCTGCCGTGGGCGCTGGAAGATTGAGGGGGGCTGCTCCTAGTACGAGAGGACCGGAGTGGACGCATCACTGGTGTTCGGGTTGTCATGCCAATGGCATTGCCCGGTAGCTACATGCGGAAGAGATAAGTGCTGAAAGCATCTAAGCACGAAACTTGCCCCGAGATGAGTCTTCCCTTGTCCTTTAAGGACACTAAAGGAACGTTGAAGACGACGACGTTGATAGGCCGGGTGTGTAAGCGCAGCGATGCGTTGAGCTAACCGGTACTAATGAACCGTGAGGCTTAACCTTACAACGCCGAAGATGTTTTGGCGGATTTGAGAGAAGATTTTCAGCTTAGATTCAGAGTCCGAAGGATTTTGCGCTGAGGCAAGGCGGCCAGCGAAGGAAAGGAAGGAGCATACTGAGGTATGTGACTGACTTTACGAGAGCAGCCAACGCAGTATCAGCACAAAAGACACAGGACAGAGCACAAAGAATTTGCCTGGCGGCTTTAGCGCGGTGGTCCCACCTGACCCCATGCCGAACTCAGAAGTGAAACGCCGTAGCGCCGATGGTAGTGTGGGGTCTCCCCATGTGAGAGTAGGGAACTGCCAGGCATCAAACAAGTGAAGAGCCCATCCTGACGGATGGGCTTTTTGCGTTTCTGTGTTTTCATTCATCGCCAGCCCTTTGCTTTTGGAAGTTTGCAATCTCCCTTATCGCCCTAACCAGCGCATAATAAATGCCGCGATCTGCGGTATATCATTGATATCTAAAAGCGGGACATTCACAGTCAGCGGAACATCGCTGGCGATTGCGATGACATGTTTATCGATAGTAAGTTCTTCTTCGCTGTGTCCACAGTCCTGACGAAACAGTAAGATCTTAGCGACGGCTTCGTGCTTAAAGCCCTCAACAAGTACTATATCCAGCCTGGAAGCATCCATTCTGCTCATCAAATACGCTAAATTCAGCTCGGGCTCATCCGGCGTTTCTGTCATTAAGGCCCAGCGTTGCGAACTGGCTACGATAGTTTGCGCTGCACCGGCTTTACGTAATTCATAACTGTCCTTCCCGGGCTTATCAATATCCATATTATGATGAGTGTGCTTGATTAGACCCGGGCGGATCCCCTGTTCGCATAATGCAGGAATCAGCTTTTTAAGTAGCGTCGTTTTTCCGGTACCACTCCATGCGGCAATAGCCAGTGCGGGTATCATGCTTTCTCCTGCCAGTGCGCCAGATCTTCCGGTGTATTCACGTTCACAAAGCTTTCCTTTTTATCGCTAAAATCGACGGAATGCCCACCGACTTCCCGCATAAACAACATGACCCGACGTTCTCCCCGGCTCAGGTAATCTTGCAGTAGTGGTGCATTGGCTCGGTTCACCAGGGCTATGGTTGGATGATCTCGTTCGCCATCATGTACCCACACCGGATTGGTGTTCTGACATTCTGCACTCAATCTCTCGACCAAATCGTCCGGAATATAAGGTGTATCGCAAGGAGAGAACAGAAACCACTCACTCTCGCACTGTTGCATAACAGACAGCATACCTGCCAGTGGTCCCGGAAAATCAGCTAATTGATCTTCGATGACGAGTAAACCGCTTGCCCGGTAGCATTCCATATTACGGTTTGCACTAATCACAATATGCTCAACCTGGGGTGCCATCGCGTGCGCGACGTATTCCCACAGTGGCTTACCTTTTAGCGACAGTAATCCTTTGTCCTGACCTCCCATTCTGGAGGCTTTACCGCCTGCGAGTATCACACCCGTTACCACGTCCTTTTTAATCAACCTTATCGCCTCTTTTATTGTGGATTTGACCCTGATAACGTGTCTGTACTAAGAGTAAGGAGCACCACTATGAAATGTAAACGTCTGAATGAACTTATTGAACTCCTCCAGCCTGCGTGGCAGAAAGAACCTGAATTAAACCTGATACAATTTTTGCAGAAATTGGCGAATGAATCAGGTTATGAAGGCGAGCTTACCGATTTAAGCGACGACATTCTGATTTATCACCTGAAAATGCGTGACTCAGATAAAGATGCGGTTATTCCGGGTATTAAGAAAGATTATGAGGAAGATTTTAAAACTGCTTTGCTCCGCGCCCGTGGCGTAATTAAAGAGTAAAAGCTTGTAAGGGAAGCCACCGAAAGCGCAGTGAAATGATATCCTCAATCATTCGGCTTTATTTGCGGATAATGGGATGAACCATAACGCTTTTACTTTCCAGACTCTCCATCCTGACACCATCATGGATGCGCTGTTTGAGCGGGGAATCCGGGTCGACTCCGGTCTTACACCTCTAAATAGCTATGAGAACCGTGTTTACCAGTTTCAGGACGAAGACCGTCGCCGTTATGTGGTGAAGTTCTACCGTCCTGAACGCTGGTCCGCAGAGCAAATCCAGGAAGAACATCGATTTGCTCTGGATCTCCTGAGCGATGACGTTCCTGTTGCCGCGCCGCTCGCTTTCGACAACCAAACCTTACTGACCCATCAGGGATTTTATTATGCGGTCTTCCCAAGTGTAGGTGGACGCCAGTTCGAAGCGGATAACCTGGATCAAATGGAATGGGTTGGCCGCTATCTTGGGCGCCTGCATCAAACAGGCCGTAAGGCGTTGTTCGCACATCGCCCGGATATAGGGGTGAAGGAGTATCTACTTGAGCCTCGCCAGGTTTTTGAAGATTCTGTGCTTATCCCAGCCTCGTTGAAAGACAGTTTCCTGCGTGCCGCCGATCAGCTTATCGAAGCCGTCATGGGGCAGTGGCATAATCGCTTCACCAATCTGCGCTTACACGGAGATTGTCATGCCGGGAATATTCTCTGGCGCGATGGTCCGTTGTTTGTGGATCTGGATGACGCCCGCAATGGCCCTGCGATTCAGGATCTCTGGATGTTGTTGCATGGCGATAAAGCTGAGCAGCGCATGCAGCTTGAGATGATTATCGAAGCCTATGAAGAATTCTGCGAATTTGATACGGCAGAACTGAGCCTTATTGAACCGCTTCGTGCTATGCGCCTGGTTTACTACCTGGCGTGGATTATCCGTCGCTGGGATGACCCCGCTTTCCCCAAAAATTTCCCGTGGTTAACCGGGGAAGATTACTGGCGCGATCAGACAACGACTTTTCTTGGGCAGGTAAAGGCATTGCAAGAACCGCCTCTACAATTAATGCCGATTTATTAATGTGTGACACATCCTGGAGAGATTTAATCATGAAGAAAATTTGGCTGGCGCTGGCAGGAATGATTCTGGCTTTTAGTGCTTCGGCAGCACAATTTACCGATGGTAAACAGTACACCACGCTCGACAAACCCGTTGCTGGTGAACCACAAGTTTTGGAATTTTTCTCATTCTATTGCCCGCACTGTTACGACTTTGAACATGTATGGCATGTTGCGGATGCTGTAAAACAGAAGCTGCCGGAAGGCACTAAAATGACGAAATACCATGTTGAGTTCCTTGGCCCGTTGGGTAAAGAGATGACTCAGGCATGGGCTGTCGCAATGGCTCTGGGCGTAGAAGATAAAATCACTGCACCGATGTTTGAGGCTGTACAGAAAACGCAAACCGTTCAGTCTGTTGCTGATATCCGCGATGTCTTCATCAAAGCCGGCGTCAAAGGTGAGGAGTACGATGCAGCGTGGAACAGCTTTGTCGTTAAATCACTGGTTGCCCAACAAGAGAAAGCAGCTGCTGACCTGCAGTTACAGGGTGTTCCGGCCATGTATGTTAACGGCAAATATCAGCTGAATATGCAAGGTATGGATACCAGCAGCATGGATATTTTCGTACAGCAATATGCTGACACTGTTCGATATCTTGTTGAGAAGAAGTAATAACGTTAACGCCGGTCATTGACCGGCGTTGTTATATTCACGTTTGATGGCGTCAATTTGCTGATCTTTCTCGCTCCATAGCGCATTTAGCCATTGCTGAAAACCGCGCTTAAAGTTCTTATCATTAACGTAATCGCCATGCAGGTCATCATTAACTGGCAATAAATTTACGCGAACGACAATGCGCGTTAACTTCCCGCTTAACATATCAAAAAAAGGTTTTTTGTCGTTTTCAGGATAGCAGAGCGTTACATCAAGCAATTTATCGAATTGCTTTCCCAATACGCCCAGAGCCATCGCTATCCCTGCTGCTTTAGGGGGAAGCAGGTTATTGAATGCCGACCGTGTCTCGATACGTTTTTCGTCGGTGAAGCGTGAACCCTCAACGAAATTCACAATGGTTGTCGGATGGAGGCGAAACTTCTCGCAGGAACGGCGCGTGGTCTCTACATCTTTACCGCGACGCTCAGGATGACGAATCAGATAACCCCGCGAATAGCGGCGCATAAACGGCATATCCAGCGCCCAGCAGGCCAGGCCAATAAAAGGGACCCAGGCCAACTGTTGCTTAAGAAAGTATTTATTCATCGGGATATGTTTGCGGAAAAGCACGCACAGCACCACGATATCAGCCCAACTGTGGTGGTTACAGATTAGCAGGTACCAGTTCTTTTTATTGAGTCCCTCAAGGCCTTGAATATCCCACTGGAGATGAGGGTTAAGCTGCAACAGCCAGGCCAGCCCTTCACACCAGCAATACATCATAAAATTACAAAATGCAGAGATAGCGCGCCACAGTACCGGAATCGGCATTAATAGCTTAATGATACCGGCGATAATGATCGGTACAGAGCAGAAGATAGTCACCAGGATGGTGAGTATGACACTCAATACCAGAGTGCACACAACGAGCAGTCTCGACATAATTATATTATTCAAAAGGTTAATCAAAGCATGGGCATCACAGAGCATGCAAGGTGCTGATCTTATCAGAAAACACCTGGCATGATGGGGTAAAGGTTAGTCTTAGCGTGCGGTCGTTATACGTTGTGCTAAATCAAATTACATTTTCTTATATCCACATGGAGCAAATAGTCACCAAAAAGCAATAATGATCACTTATCTTTTTTTAATTATTTGAAAATAAAGGGAACTTACTTTTCTGCGATCGAGAAAAATGCACAATAATCCAGTCCTTAAGAAATAATGCACAAACTTATCCACAGGATGATGGGGTATTTGATCGTCCAGATCGTGAAATCTTTTTCGGCAAATGCGGTGAAAAACTGATGTTTTCGCCCGTCTGTGGCATCCTTTAGCCATAAATTAATAAACAGGCACGGACATTATGGTTCAGATCCCAGAAAACCCACTTATCCTTGTTGACGGTTCCTCTTATCTCTATCGCGCATACCATGCGTTTCCTCCGTTGACCAACAGTGCAGGCGATCCTACTGGCGCTATGTATGGCGTCTTGAATATGCTGCGAAGTTTAATCCTGCAGTATCAGCCGACACATGCCGCAGTGGTGTTTGATGCGAAGGGCAAAACGTTCCGTGACGAACTGTTTGAGCACTATAAATCCCACCGTCCGCCAATGCCGGACGATCTGCGCGCGCAGATCGAGCCGCTGCATGAAATGGTTAAAGCGATGGGGCTACCGCTACTGGCTGTTTCGGGCGTAGAAGCTGACGATGTGATAGGCACCCTGGCGCGTGAAGCCGAAAAAGCAGGGCGTCCGGTCTTGATCAGCACAGGCGATAAAGACATGGCTCAGCTAGTGACGCCAGGAATTACGCTTATCAACACCATGACCAATACTGTCCTGGGGCCAGAAGAGGTCGTCACTAAATACGGCGTGCCGCCGGAGTTGATCATCGATTTCCTCGCCTTAATGGGCGACTCTTCGGACAACATCCCCGGTGTTCCTGGTGTGGGCGAAAAAACCGCTCAGGCGTTGTTACAAGGGCTTGGTGGCCTTGATACGCTGTACGCCGAACCGGAAAAGATTGCCGAACTCTCATTCCGTGGCGCCAAAAATATGGCGGCGAAGCTGGAGCAGAATAAAGAGGTGGCTTACCTCTCTTACCAGCTGGCGACCATTAAAACCGATGTTGAGCTGGAGTTGACCTGTGAACAACTGGAAGTTCAACAACCCGCTGCGGATGCGCTACTCGACCTGTTTAAAAAGTATGAATTTAAGCGCTGGATTACGGATCTGGAGGGCGGTAAATGGCTCCAGGCAAAAGGCGCAAAACCGGCCGCTAAGCCGCAAGAAACGGTTGTCGTTGAAGCTGAGGCCGACGTGCCTGCAGCCATACTGTCATTTGATAACTACGTCACTATCCTTGATGAGGACGTGTTAAACGAGTGGATTGCGAAACTCAAAAAAGCGGCGGTGTTTGCTTTCGATACCGAAACGGACAGCCTGGATAACATCAGCGCTAATCTGGTGGGACTTTCGTTTGCGATCGAACCTGGCGTAGCCGCTTATGTCCCGGTAGCGCATGACTACCTGGATGCGCCAGCGCAGATTTCGCGTGATCGGGCACTCGAATTACTGAAAGACCTGCTTGAGGATGAGAAGGCCCTGAAAGTTGGCCAGAACCTCAAATATGACCGTGGCATTTTGCAGAATTACGGTATTGAGCTGCGCGGTATTGCCTTTGACACCATGCTGGAATCCTACACGCTGGATAGTGTCGCTGGCCGTCACGATATGGACAGCTTGTCTGATCGCTGGTTAAAGCATAAAACCATTACATTTGAAGAAATTGCGGGTAAAGGCAAAAACCAGCTGACGTTTAACCAGATCGATCTTGAGCAGGCAGGGCGCTATGCGGCAGAAGATGCGGACGTTACGCTGCAGCTGCACCTTAAGATGTGGCCGGAACTGCAAAAGAATGCAGGTCCGTTAAATATCTTCCGGAACATTGAGATACCGCTGGTGCCGGTGCTTTCGCGCGTAGAGCGTAACGGCGTTAATATCGATCCTGCGGTACTGCACAAACATTCTGAGGAAATTACCCTGCGTCTGGCGGAGTTAGAGAAAAAGGCCCATGAAATCGCAGGTGAACCTTTTAACCTTTCCTCGACCAAACAACTGCAGACGATTCTCTTTGAGAAACAGGGCATCAAACCGCTTAAGAAGACGCCTGGCGGCGCACCGTCAACGTCGGAGGAAGTGCTGGAAGAGCTGGCCCTGGATTACCCACTGCCGAAAGTCATTCTTGAGCACCGTGGCCTGGCGAAACTGAAGTCGACTTACACCGATAAGCTGCCGCTGATGATTAATCCAAAGACCGGACGCGTACACACGTCCTATCATCAGGCGGTCACGGCGACCGGGCGTTTGTCCTCCACCGATCCGAACTTACAAAACATTCCGGTGCGTAATGAGGAAGGCCGACGTATTCGTCAGGCGTTTATCGCTCCAAAAGACTACGTCATTGTTTCCGCTGACTACTCGCAAATTGAATTGCGTATTATGGCGCATCTGTCACGGGATAAAGGTCTGCTCTCTGCCTTTGCCGAAGGGAAGGATATCCATCGGGCAACGGCAGCCGAAGTGTTTGGCTTACCGCTGGAAAGGGTGTCGAACGAGCAGCGCCGCAGCGCGAAAGCCATCAATTTCGGTTTGATTTATGGCATGAGCGCGTTTGGCCTCTCTCGCCAGCTCAACATTCCGCGTAAAGAGTCGCAGAAGTACATGGACCTCTATTTCGAGCGCTACCCGGGCGTCCTGAAATATATGGAGAATACCCGCGCCCAGGCGAAAGAGAAAGGCTATGTCGAAACCCTGGAAGGGCGTCGTCTCTATCTTCCGGACATCAAATCCAGCAACGCGGCGCGTCGTGCCGGTGCAGAACGTGCGGCTATCAACGCGCCGATGCAGGGTACGGCTGCAGACATTATCAAACGCGCAATGATTGCGGTTGATGCGTGGCTGCAAACGGAGAAACCGCGCGTGAAAATGATCATGCAGGTACACGATGAACTGGTGTTCGAAGTGCATAAAGATGATGTGGAGGCGGTATCGCAAAAGATCCACGAGCTGATGGAAAGCAGTACCAAACTGGATGTGCCGCTGCTGGTGGAAGTTGGTAGCGGGCAAAACTGGGATCAAGCGCACTAAGTACTGGTCACATAAGCTTCTTTTTATGTAAGTAAGCAACATAACCAGTACATTTTGTGACGATCATTCATATTCCCTATGTAAAGATTGAAAATAAACTACAAAAAATGCTTTGTCCGTGACCAAAAAGGGAGTAGAGTTAAAGACGTAGGGTACAGAGGTAAGATGTTCTATCTTTCAGACCTTTTACTTCACGTAATCGGATTTGGCTGAATATTTAGCCGCCCCAGTCAGAAATGACTGGGGCGTTTTTTATTGTACTCGTCATACTTCAAGCTGCATGTGCGTTGGCTTTCCTCGCTCACCCCAGTCACTTACTGGAGTAAGCTCCTGAGGATTCGCTGCGTCGCCGCCTTCCTGCAACTCGAATTATTTAGAGTAGTAGCGAAAAAAGCGCGGACCAATGCCGCGCTATATCTGAAAGGATCAGGCTTCTGCGTCTTCTTCGATAACCGGGGGAAGGTCGTTGAACCAACTGTCGAGCTTCTGGCGAAGTTTATCCACACCCTGTTTTTTCAATGATGAAAATGCTTCAACCTGCACGTTGCCATTAAAGGCAATCACTGCTTCGCGCACCATATTAAGCTGCGCCTTACGTGCGCCGCTGGCCAGCTTATCCGCCTTTGTCAGCAGGACCAGCACCTGAATATTGCTCTCCACTGCCCACTCGATCATTTGCTGATCAAGATCTTTCAGGGGATGGCGAATATCCATCAGTATTACCAGACCTTGCAGACACTGACGTTTTTCCAGGTATTCACCGAGCGCGCGCTGCCATTTGCGCTTCATCTCTTCTGGCACTTCGGCGTAACCGTAACCCGGTAAGTCCACCAGGCGTTTGCCTTCGGCCACTTCGAAGAGGTTAATCAGCTGCGTACGTCCGGGCGTTTTGGATGTGCGAGCCAGGCTTTTCTGATTTGTCAGGGTATTAAGCGCGCTGGATTTCCCGGCGTTGGAGCGGCCAGCAAAAGCCACTTCTATACCGGTATCGGCGGGTAAGTGGCGAATATCAGGCGCACTGGTGACAAAATGCGTCTGTTGGTAGTTCCAGTTAGTCAAATTGGTCGTCTCCGTAATCTCGGCATGGGGGGATTATACCTGAACCCACGTAAAAGACTGTTTTTCTCGTTAACGGGGATCCGCCAGAAAATATCCTTTTTATTTGTAGGATATTTGCCATAAAGCTTATGCGAATTTTCAGAGAAGTTGCAGGGTCATAAAAACATAACTCAATGAAAAAAAAGGTTTTGTTATTAGAGAATTTTCTGAATTTGTATTTTTGGGGCGCTTTGTTGCTTGTGCGTTTCAATTAAGCAGGTAAAGTATTTACAAAGGCGAGGAAGCCTGGGGGATGAAGACTTACGGATTGAGGGGTCAGGAGCGCCAGGAGGCGAAGACCAGGAAACTGCCAGGATGGCAGTCTTAAAAGGAATAATGGACCATAACATGGAACGTGACATGCTAAGGGAAAAACAGGGTGTGTTGTAAGCAAACAGGGAACGTAGTACCCATTGAGGGTTGAGGGTCAGAAAAAAAGGCGACAGATTACTCTGTCGCCTTTTTTCTTTGCTTGCTTTCTGCTAGATTCCGCCGCAATTCTATACTGAATAAAACCATCTAAGCCGACTATCATGAAAAAACCTTCAACCACTCCGCGCGGCAAAACACCTGGCAAAGCGCACCGTAAATCACGTGAAGAACTTAACCAGGAAGGGCGTGACCGTAAGCGCGATAAAAAGCACCGTGGCAATGCGGCCGGTAGCCGTGCAAGCGGTGCGAGCGCGTCCTCTGGCTCAGGAAAAGGCGCTTCTCAGGCCGATCCGCGCGTTGGCAGCAAGAAACCGATTCCACTGGGTGCGACCGAGCCCCAGGTCAAAAAGCAGCACAAACCAAAGAGCGAGAAACCTATGCTTTCACCGCAAGCTGAACTGGATCTGCTGGAGAACGATGAGCGCCTGGACGCGCTGCTGGAACGACTTGAAGAGGGCGAATCCCTGAGCGCTGAAGAACAAAGCTGGGTAGACGCTAAACTTGACCGCATCGATGAATTAATGCAGCAACTCGGCCTCTCCTACGATGATGACGAAGAAGAAGAGGAAGAAGGCCGCGAAGACATGATGCGCTTACTCAAAGGCGGCAATTAACGGTCAGGTATGGGCCTGCCTGTCCTGCTTATAACCCTTCCGGTTATATGTTATCTGGTGTGGTTATTCGTTAAACTACAGCGGTTGTCGCGGCGCAAACTGTGGCTGCGCAACCGGCTTATGACCCGAAATGAGGTCAGGCCGGGCCGCCGTACCCGCCAGCGGCGTTATCGGAAGGAGTGAGCATGTCTGAGCAACTAATTGACTGGGATCTGGCCCTTATCCAGAAATATAACTATTCCGGGCCGCGCTACACGTCATATCCCACCGCGCTGGAGTTTTCCGCTGACTATGGCGAAGAAAATTTCCGTAGCGCCGTCGCACGTTATCCAGAGCGACCGTTGTCACTTTATGTGCACATTCCGTTTTGCCATAAGCTTTGTTATTTCTGCGGCTGCAATAAGATTGTTACGCGCCAACAACACAAAGCTGACCAATATCTGGATGCCCTGGAACAAGAGATTATCCACCGCGCGCCGCTGTTCGCCGATCGTCGCGTTAGCCAGCTTCACTGGGGCGGTGGTACGCCAACCTACCTGAATAAAGCGCAAATCAGCCGCCTGATGGGCTTACTGCGTGGCCATTTTCAGTTCGATGTGGATGCGGAAATCTCTATTGAAGTGGATCCGCGTGAAATTGAGCTGGATGTCCTGGATCATTTACGATCGGAAGGCTTTAATCGCCTGAGCATGGGAGTGCAGGACTTTAATAAAGAGGTCCAGCGGCTGGTTAACCGTGAGCAGGACGAGTCCTTTATCTTTGCGCTGATTAAACGTGCGCGCGACATTGGTTTCACCTCGACCAATATTGATTTGATTTATGGTTTGCCGAAACAGACGCCGGAAAGTTTTGCCTTCACCCTGAGTCGGGTGGCAGAACTGAGTCCCGATCGCCTGAGTGTGTTTAACTACGCCCATCTTCCCACTCTGTTTGCGGCCCAGCGTAAAATCAAAGACGCGGATCTGCCGTCCGCACAACAGAAACTGGATATCCTGCAACAGACCATTGTTTCGCTGACCGACGCCGGTTATCAGTTCATCGGTATGGACCATTTTGCCCGTCCTGATGATGAGCTGGCGGTAGCCCAGCGTGAGGGGGTTCTGCACCGCAACTTCCAGGGCTATACCACCCAGGGCGATACCGATCTGTTAGGGATGGGCGTTTCGGCCATCAGCATGATTGGCGACAGTTACGCGCAGAATCAGAAAGAGTTAAAAGCCTATTACCAACAGGTAGACGAAACCGGCAATGCTTTGTGGCGCGGGATTGCGCTGACCCGTGACGACTGTATTCGTCGTGACGTGATAAAAGCGCTTATTTGCCATTTCCGTCTCGATTTTAGCCGTGTTGAGAATCAGTGGGATCTGCGCTTCAACGACTACTTTGCCGAAGATCTGAAACTGCTTAAGCCGCTGGCGAATGATGGGCTGGTGGAGATTAACGAGCAGGGTATTGAAGTAACGGCGAAAGGGCGCTTATTAATTCGCAATATTTGCATGTGTTTTGATGTATACCTGCGCCAGAAAGCGCGCATGCAGCAGTTCTCAAGGGTGATTTAAGCGGTTTCCCCGGCGGCGATGCGCTGGCCGGGGATATCAGACCGTGACCTGATAAGCGAAGCGCCAGTAGGCGCTTAGCTAAATAGCCCAAACAGCGCGGCGCACAATACGGCAGCGACGGCGGCTTGTGGCGTGTGGCTGGCGGCGGCGCTAACGCCTGCGCTGCTCGACACGATGTTGATGAGTGATTCCAGCATGATGACCTCCCCGTGGACGGGCAAGATCATACTGAACCCATCGGAACAGTAAAGCGCAAAATTGCAGCAATTTGCGCTCGCTATTCAATCTTTACAATTAGCTGGAATATTACTCCATTCCCAGCTCTTTGAGCTTACGCGTCAGGGTGTTACGCCCCCATCCCAGTAAACGTGCTGCTTCTTGTTTATGCCCCTGCGTATGACGTAATGCAGTCGTCAACAAGGTCCGTTCCATCTCCGGTTGCGCTTCGGAAAGCAGGTTTTGATGACCGGAACGTAACGCTCTGTCGGCCCATTGTGCCAACAGGGTTGCCCAGCTATCCGGCAGCGACTGCCCCGTACTGCTTTCCGGGATCGTGGTTTCAAACAATTCAGCCGGTAAATCCTGAATCAGGACTTCCTGTCCGGCAGCCATCACGGTTAACCAACGGCAGGTGTTCTCCAGTTGGCGTACGTTACCCGGCCAGGCCAGGCGAGTGAGTGCCGCTTCGGTTTCCGGATGCAATTGCTTTGCTTCGACCCCCAGCTCACGGGCTGCGACCTGTAGAAAATGGCGCGCCAGACGGGGAATATCTTCGCGACGTTCACGCAGCGGCGGAAGGTGCACGCGGATAACGTTCAGGCGGTGGAATAAATCCTCGCGGAATTTTCCTTCCTGCACGCGCAACTCCAGGTTCTGGTGCGTAGCGGCAATGATGCGTACATCGACCTTCACCGGCGCATAACCACCGACACGGTAGAACTGTCCATCGGCCAGAACGCGCAACAGGCGCGTCTGTACGTCCAGCGGCATATCGCCGATTTCATCGAGGAACAGCGTACCGCCATCGGCCTGTTCGAAACGACCCTGACGTATGGTATTGGCGCCGGTAAACGCCCCTTTCTCGTGGCCAAACAGCTCAGATTCAATCAAATCTTTTGGGATGGCCGCCATGTTCAGCGCAATGAAAGGCGCTTTCACCCGCGGGCTATGGCGATGCAGCGCGTGGGCGACCAGCTCTTTACCGGTACCGGACTCACCGTTGATTAAGACGCTGATAGACGAACGAGACAGACGGCCAATGATGCGAAAGACATCCTGCATCGCAGGCGCTTCACCAATAATATCGGTGGTTGGTCCGCTAACCTGCACATTACGCGGTTGCTGCTGTTCCTGATAATGGCTGATGGCACGTTCAACCAGCGCCACCGCTTCGTCAATATCAAAAGGCTTTGGCAGATAATCAAACGCCCCTTGCTGATACGCGCTGACTGCCGCATCCAGGTCGGAATGCGCGGTCATAATGATGACCGGAAGCATCGGGTGGCGCTGTTTGATTTGCTTTAGCAAGGCAAGACCATCCATACCGGGCATGCGAATATCCGACAACAGCACGTCCGGCGTTTTGGTGGTCAGCGCATCAAGCACTTCATTTGCGTTTTCAAACGTTGTACAGCTCAAGCCTGCCCCGGTGAGCGCGCGTTCAAGCACCCAACGGATGGAGCTATCGTCATCAACGATCCAGACTATCCCTCGTTGCATAAACACCTCTATTTCCGAATAGGCAGGAACACCGAGAACTCGGTATGGCCTGGCCAACTGGTGAATTCAATTTTGCCAGAATGTTGATCAATCAAACTTCGTGCGATAGATAACCCTAAGCCAGTACCACCTTCACGTCCGCTCACCATCGGGTAAAACAGCGTGTCCTGCAGGTTTGACGGAATACCTGGCCCGTTATCTTCCACATCAATACGTGCCGCAAGGCGATAGCGAACGCCGTGCAGAGTGAGCTGAAACGCGGTACGAGTCCGCAGAATAATTTCGCCACCCTCAGGTCCCAGCGCCTGTAGCGCGTTACGAACAATGTTCAGCAACACCTGCTCAATCTGGTCGGGATCGTGTGCCAGCTCAGGCAGACTTGGGTCATAGTCGCGGACCAGGGTGACGTTATCAGGCAATTCCATCGACACCAGCTTCACGACGCGTTCAGCGACTTTGTGAATGCTTTCTGTTACGTGCATACCGGGCTGTTGAGGCCCAAGCAGTCGGTCCACCAGGTTACGCAGACGATCGGCCTGCTCGATGATGACTTTGGTGTACTCCAGCAATGAAGGGTCGGGCAGGGCTTTGCTTAAGAGCTGCGCCGCGCCACGTAAGCCTCCGAGCGGATTTTTGATTTCATGCGCCAGGCCGCGTACCAGATCGCGTGCTGCCACTTGTTGGGCATGCTGGAGTTGTTCCTGGCTCAGTCGTCGCTGATTGTCCATCGGCGCCATCTCCAGCAGGATGAGCCCCTCAGGCAACCGTTGCGCCGTTAACGAGAGAATATGTGAGCGCCCGTCGATAACGAGGGTCACTTCATTGTCCGTAAAGCCTTGTCCGGCATCGAGACTTTCCCGCATCAGAACGATATTGAGCGAGAAATAGCTCAGCAGGTCCGGCAACGGCGTACCGAATAATTTACGGGAACTTTGCGCCAGAAGTTGCTGCGCCGCCGGGTTGGCGTAATGTACCGCCAGTTCGTCATCAACCAGCAAGATGCTATTGATTAAAGAATTGAGGATCTGCCCAGCATCGGGCAACGAGCCACTTGCCATCCAGCAGTCTCCCAAAGATTGCACTATTTTAGTGCAGTATAGCGTTTTATAAGTAAATAAGGCGGTAATTCAGGTTGTTGGTGGAGAAAAAAGCCCATCCTGGGATGGGCTGAAAGTTTCCACGGCAACAAAACTCCTGATGTCTTTCGCGCCGCAGCTGTGTTGGCTGCCCTCAGTCACCCGAATCACTTAGTTCATTAAGCTCATCGGGCTTCCTTAGGTTGCCGCCTTGCTGCGACATAAAATCCATCGGATTTAAATTATTAAACGCTGTAGTACAGCTCGAACTCTACCGGGTGCGGCGTCATGCGTACGCGGTCGTTTTCTTCGATACGCAGTGCGATGTAAGCATCGATTGCGTCGTCGGTGAATACGCCACCCGCAGTCAGGAACTCGCGGTCTTCGTTCAGGCAGTTCAGTGCTTCTTCCAGAGAACCTGCAACCTGCGGGATTTCTTTCGCTTCTTCAGCTGGCAGGTCATACAGGTTTTTGTCCATCGCTTCGCCCGGGTGGATCTTGTTCTTGATACCATCAAGGCCAGCCATCAGCAGCGCTGCGAAGCACAGGTACGGGTTAGCAGCCGGGTCCGGGAAACGCACTTCGATACGACGCGCTTTCGGGGATGCAACCACCGGAATACGGATGGAAGCAGAACGGTTACGGGCAGAGTAAGCCAGCATTACCGGTGCTTCGTAACCCGGGACCAGACGTTTGTAGGAGTTGGTGGTCGGGTTAGACAGGGCGTTGATCGCTTTAGCGTGTTTGATTACGCCGCCGATGTAGTACAGCGCCTGCTCAGACAGACCCGCATATTTGTCGCCAGAGAACAGGTTTACGCCGTTCTTGGACAGAGACATGTGGCAGTGCATACCGGAACCGTTATCACCGAACATGGGTTTCGGCATAAAGGTTGCTGTTTTGCCGAAGCGGTGAGCAACGTTGTGAACCACATATTTGTAGATCTGAATTTCGTCCGCTTTTTTGGTCATGGTGTTGAAGCGGGTTGCCACTTCGTTCTGACCAGCAGTGGCGACTTCGTGGTGATGAGCTTCAACAACCAGGCCCATTTCTTCCATAACCAGACACATGGTAGAACGCAGGTCTTGTGCGGAATCCACTGGCGGAACCGGGAAGTAACCACCTTTAACAGCCGGACGGTGACCTTTGTTACCGCCTTCGTATTTGGTGGAGGAGTTCCATGCGCCTTCGATATCATCGATAGCAACATGGGAACCTGAAATTGAGCTGCCGAAACGTACGTCGTCGAACAGGAAGAATTCTGGCTCAGGCCCGAACAGCACAGTGTCTGCGATGCCCGTTGCGCGCAAGTATTCTTCAGCGCGTTTTGCGATGGAGCGCGGGTCGCGATCGTAGCCCTGCATGGTGCCCGGCTCAAGGATATCGCAACGGATGATCAGAGTCGGTTCTTCGTAGAACGGGTCAATGACAGCGGTAGAGGCGTCCGGCATCAGTACCATGTCAGATTCGTTAATGCCTTTCCAGCCACCAATCGAGGAGCCATCAAACATTTTGCCTTCTTCAAAGAAGTCAGCATTAACCTGATGAGCTGGGATCGTGACGTGCTGCTCTTTACCTTTAGTGTCGGTGAAGCGCAAATCAACAAACTTGACTTCGTGCTCGTTCAGCATCGTCAAAACGTGTTCAGCGGACATACTTAAACTCTCCCGGATTTATCATTGTCGTCGTGGTAACGAGGTCTACAATTACGGCGCTAACCTGTCGTTGTTGCCATGAAAAAGATAAAGCGAAATCTATGCCAACTTTTAAATGTCACTAAAAAGGCGCTATTATGCGCACCATAGTGCAAAAGGGCTGCACCATGATGGTTACGTTGCACTAATTCAGTGCCTGAATGTGAACATCAAGCACCGAATTAGTGCAACTTGCGTTGAGCAGCCCAATTTCGCTTCGTGAAAATGATCACAAAGCAACCCTGCAATCCTTGTTTGCGGGGGATGTTTGTGATCCTGTTTTGTAGTGCGATTAATCCGTGTACAATAACGCGCTATTTCTAAATGCCTGAGGCAAAGTTGTGATCGAAAATCTGCGTAACATCGCCATCATCGCGCACGTTGACCATGGTAAAACTACCCTGGTCGATAAGCTGCTGCAGCAATCCGGTACGTTTGATGCGCGTGCCGAAACTCAAGAGCGAGTGATGGACTCCAACGATTTGGAGAAAGAGCGTGGGATTACCATCCTGGCTAAAAACACCGCTATCAAATGGAATGATTACCGTATCAACATCGTTGATACCCCGGGGCACGCCGACTTCGGTGGTGAAGTTGAACGTGTCATGTCCATGGTAGATTCCGTTCTGTTGGTCGTTGATGCAATGGATGGTCCGATGCCGCAGACGCGCTTCGTGACCAAAAAAGCCTTTGCTCACGGCCTGAAACCCATTGTTGTTATCAACAAAGTTGACCGTCCGGGCGCGCGTCCTGATTGGGTTGTTGACCAGGTATTTGACCTGTTCGTTAACCTCGACGCTACCGACGAGCAGCTGGACTTCCCTATCGTTTACGCCTCTGCGCTGAACGGTATCGCGGGTCTGGATCACGAAGACATGGCGGAAGACATGACCCCGCTGTATCAGACTATCGTTGATCGTGTACCGGCACCGAACGTTGACCTTGATGGCCCGCTGCAGATGCAAATCTCCCAGCTGGACTACAACAACTACGTTGGCGTTATCGGTATCGGCCGCATCAAACGCGGTAAAGTGAAACCGAACCAGCAGGTCACTATCATTGATAGCGAAGGCAAAACGCGTAACGGTAAAGTCGGTAAAGTTCTGACCCACCTGGGTCTTGAGCGTATTGAGAGCGACATCGCGGAAGCAGGCGACATTATCGCGATCACCGGTCTGGGCGAGCTGAACATCTCTGACACCATTTGCGATACGCAGAATGTTGAAGCTTTGCCGGCGCTGTCTGTTGATGAGCCGACCGTAACCATGTTCTTCTGCGTAAACACCTCTCCGTTCTGCGGTAAAGAAGGTAAGTACGTTACCTCTCGTCAGATCCTTGACCGCCTGAACAAAGAGCTGGTGCACAACGTTGCACTGCGCGTTGAAGAAACCGAAGACGCTGATGCGTTCCGCGTTTCTGGTCGTGGTGAGCTGCACCTGTCTGTACTGATCGAGAACATGCGTCGTGAAGGTTTCGAGATGGCGGTTTCCCGTCCGAAAGTTATCTTCCGCGAAATCGATGGCCGTAAACAAGAGCCGTTCGAAAACGTAACGCTGGACGTCGAAGAGCAGCACCAGGGTTCTGTGATGCAGGCTCTGGGTGAGCGTAAAGGCGACCTGAAAAACATGAATCCAGATGGCAAAGGCCGCGTACGTCTCGACTACGTGATCCCAAGCCGTGGGCTTATCGGCTTCCGTTCAGAATTCATGACCATGACCTCCGGTACCGGTCTGCTGTACTCCACTTTCAGCCATTACGACGACGTTCGTCCGGGCGATGTGGGCCAGCGTCAGAACGGCGTTCTGATCTCTAACGGTCAGGGTAAAGCGGTTGCGTTTGCACTGTTCAGCCTGCAGGACCGCGGTAAGCTGTTCCTGGGCCATGGCGCAGAAGTTTACGAAGGCCAGATCATCGGTATTCACAGCCGTTCTAACGACCTGACGGTAAACTGCCTGACCGGTAAGAAACTGACCAACATGCGTGCGTCCGGTACTGACGAAGCAACGGTTCTGGTTCCGCCGGTTAAGATGACCCTGGAGCAGGCTCTGGAGTTTATCGATGATGACGAACTGGTAGAAGTGACCCCGACCTCTATCCGTATTCGTAAACGTCACCTGACGGAAAACGATCGTCGTCGCGCTAACCGTGGTTCTAAAGAAGACTGATCTTCTTTCTTCACGGACATGTGATGTCGGGCTGGTCTCATGGTCAGCCGGAAAAAAAGCCGCTGATATCAGCGGCTTTTTTATTCATAGCGTAAGGGCGACGTTTAGTTTACGTCATCCTCAGCAATGACCAGTTCCACCTTGTCTTCTTCCAGCAGTTGCCGAAATGCCGCAGGCGGCTGTTTATCGGTAAAGAACGCTTTAACCTTGCGCGCGTTGCCAATCGACACGGCGGCGGATGCGTGGAATTTTGTATGATCGGCGACTAACAACGTATGACGGGCATGGGCCATCATGGTTTTAGCGACGGTGGCTTCATTCACATCAAATTCGAGCAACGTACCATCGTTCTCAATGGCACCTACGCTGGTGATAAGGTAGTCTGCCCGAAAGCCCTCAACGAAACTCACTGTTCCTGGCCCGACAATGCCCCCATTATGTGAACGCAGCATTCCTCCGGGTACCATGACTTCCAGATCCTGGTTTTTATACAGAATTTGCGCCACGCGCAGGCTGTTGGTGATAATGCGCAAGTCCTGGCGGCCCAGCAACGCGCGGGCGACGGCTTCGACGGTCGTCCCGATAGTAATAAATACGGTGCAACGCTCAGGAATATAATCCGACACCGCATCGGCCATTTCCCGTTTTTCCTGAGTTAATGACAGTTCGCGTTCTTCAAACGCGGTGTTCATGACGCTCGAAACGCGCCCCGCCCCACCGTGGTGTCGGGTGATCAAACCCTGCTCACTCAGCTTGCGAATATCACGACGAATAGTTTGGGTAGAAACATCCAGTAATTGCGCGAGCTCCTCAATATTCATATAGCCGCGCTCAGCAATGTAGTGAACAAGCTGATCGTGCCGCGGATTACCGGTCAGTTCGGTGATGCTCATGAACACTCCTGTTAGTTCCCCTGTAAAAACCCGTTATTTTATGCATAAAGTGACAAAAATGACGCGATTTGCTCACGTTCTGGTATTCCCGCACGTCCTCCGGGACGCGTACATTTCATTGCCGCAACCGCGCTGGCGAACTGTACTGCGGTTTCTGTCGGCATATTTTCCGCCAGCGCCAGGGCGAGCGCGCCGTGGAAAACGTCACCAGCACCGGTGGTGTCTACTGTTTTAACGACGAAGGCCGGTAAGTGACAAAAATGATCATACTCTTTCCATAATGCGCCTTCCGCGCCCTGAGTAACATAAACACGGCCGTCCGTTTGCGCGGCGGCCTTGTTCAACCCCTCTTCACCGTTCTCGCTTCCGGTCATTCGTTTCAGGCCTGGGGCAGAGAATACGGCATGATCCGCCAGGGCGACCAGCGAGGTGATGTCCTGCGGCGTAACATCCGCATCCAGCAAAGTCGGCACACCCGCCGCTCGCGCCAGTGTAAAGGCTTTTGCGGTACCGTCATGCCAGCGAACGTCGGCAAGCACCATATCATATTGCGAAAAATCAATGGCATCGAGCCAATCTGCGTCGGCCGGGAGATCCGGGCTGGGATAGTTGATGATGATCCGCTCGCCATGTTCATCCACCAGAATGGCCGATTGTGAAGATCGTGCATGTGGTACCTGAAGGCAATGCTGCGTATTCACGCCAAACTGCTGGAGCTCGGCAATTAACGTTTTACCGCAGTTGTCGTCCCCCACGCGTCCGATGAAATCGACTTCAGCCCCAAGACGCGCAATTGCCACGGCGGCCGTCGCCGCTGGCCCGCCGCCGGTTTCCTGGTACTGGTTAGACTGATATTTGCCACCGCCTGTCGGTAACGCGTTCACAGAGTAAATACGATCCTGTACGGCAATCCCTACACACGCAATTCTGGTCATCTTTGTCTGTTCCTGTTTTATTTTGTCGTCTAATGCTCATTTTAATGACATAAATGATCAAATTAGTGACCGGTGTCTGGTTTTTAGGCATAAATTACAAATATGATCAAAAACAGACGAAAATGACTTATCGATTGTAGTTTTTTGCTCATTCAGTTACAGGAGAGTGTTCATGTCCACCATCGCATTTTTAGGGCTTGGCCAGATGGGAAGCCCTATGGCCAGCAACCTGTTGCGCAAAGGCCATTCCTTACGTGTTTTCGACCTCAACCAACAGGCAGTTAATGCGCTGGTGGAAAAGGGAGCGGTTGCGGCAACGACCCCCGCAAATGCCACCCTGGATGCCGAGTTTATCATCACCATGCTGCCTAATGGCGACATTGTCCGTGACGTCCTGTTCGGCGAAGCGGGCGTGTGCGAAACGCTGAGCGCGAACGCGCTGGTGATCGACATGTCTACTATCCACCCCCTGCAAACCGATGCGCTGATGAGCGAAATGGCTGAAAAAGGCCACGCCATGATGGATGCGCCGGTTGGTCGCACCTCTGATAACGCCAAAGACGGCACCTTGCTTATTCTCGCGGGCGGCACGTCTGAACAGGTTGAACGCGCTCGCCCCATCCTGATGTGCATGGGGTCTGAGCTGGTGGAGGCAGGCGGTCCGGGAATGGGTATCCGCGTCAAACTGATTAACAACTATATGAGTATCGCGCTCAATGCGCTGTCTGCCGAAGCTGCGGTGCTGTGCGAATCCTTAGGCCTTGACCTCAATGTCGCTATCAACGTGATGAGCGGTACGGCGGCGGGTAAAGGCCACTTCACTACCACCTGGCCGGGCAAAGTGCTCAAAGGCGATCTCTCACCGGCCTTTATGGTCGACCTTGCGCTGAAAGACCTGCGTATTGCCGTTGATGTCGCCCGACAGACCGGCGCACCGTTGGGCATGGGCGAAGTCGCCGAAACCTATTACCGGTCGGCCAGCCACGACGGCCGGGGCCGCCAGGACTGGAGCGCTTTGTTATCTCAGGTTCGCCATCTTGCTGGCCGACCAGACTCTCTTTAATTATCGATTACGACAGGAGTAACTATGTCTTCTCTGAACAACCCTTGCACACTGAAAGATATCTCGCGTCCGGGCGGTGGATTCGCCATGCTGGCCGTCGATCAGCGTGAAGCAATGCGTTTGATGTTTGCCGCTGCGGGTCAGCCCAAACCGGTTGCTGACAGCGTACTGACCGATTTTAAAGTGGCGGCGACACGCATTCTTTCTCCTTACGCTTCCGCCGTGTTGGCTGATAAACAATTTTGTCTCGATCAGATTATTGCGCAGGGCGCGGTTGCCGATACCTGCGGTCTGATTGTCGCCGCTGACCATTTTGTGCCGGGTAACGGTATTCCGGTTGATAGCGTGGAAATCGACCGGGCTATCGATCCGCAACGCGTGCGTGAAATGGGCGGTAAGGCAATGAAGTTATTAGTCTTGTGGCGTGAAGATGAACCAGCAGATGCGCGTCTCGCGATGGTCGATGAGTTTGTTCAACGCTGCCGCAGTGCCGGTCTGGTGAGCATCATCGAACCGGTTGTTCGTCCGCCGCGCTGCGGCTGGGAATTTGACCGCGAGAGCGCCATTGTGGCCGCTGCCGCCGAACTAGGTAGCACCGCGGCTGATCTTTACAAAGTGGAAATGCCACTGGGCGGGAAGGGCAGTGAGCAGGCGTTGCTTTCCGCCTGCCAGAAACTGAATGACCAGATGAACATGCCATGGGTCATCCTTTCATCAGGCGTCGAGGCCGATATCTTTGGTCGTGCTGTGCGCATTGCCATGAAAAGCGGAGCATCCGGTTTCCTGGCAGGCCGTGCGGTCTGGGCATCAGTTATAGGCGCGCAAGATCCGCAAACCATGCTGCGTGATGTGTCAGTTCCGCGCCTGCAACGGCTGGCCGAGATTGTTGATGAAGGTATTTCTCAGCGTTAACACAAAACCATAAGCGCACCAGGAGAACAACCATGGACAAAATTACCCAAGTTTTATTTTCCGATATTGGAAAGGTCACGACGCAGTACGTCGAGCAGCCACACCAGGAACTTAAGCCTCACGAAGTCCGCATTGCTCCGGCATTCTTTGGGATTTGCGGCTCGGATTTGCATGTGTTGAAAGGCGGGCATCCCTTCGCCAAACCCCCCGTCGTGCCGGGGCATGAAATTGCCGCCCGCATTACCGAAGTGGGTAGCGATGTGGCGAATGTAAAGCCTGGCGATCATGTGGTGGTCGATCCCATTATGGCCTGTATGGAATGCCGTGCCTGTAAAGCCGGGCGTTTTAACCTATGTGAGCCGCCGCAGGTGGCGGGTTTTCGTGCGCCGGGCTTTGCCCGTTCGCAGCATGTCGTTCCGGCGCGCAACTGCCATGTCGCGCCAGCCTCAATGCCGTTAAACGTGCTCGCGTTTGCAGAGCCTGCTGCCTGTGCTCGCCACTGTGTGACACGCATGCCGCAAGCTTCGCTGGAAAGCGTGCTGGTGATTGGCGCGGGCACTATTGGCCTGTCGATTGTTCAGGCGCTGCGCATCATGGGCGCGGGAGAGATTACCGTTATCGAACCCGATGCCGCGAAACGTGCTCTGTCACTCAAACTGGGTGCAGCACAGGCCTGGGCCCCTGGTGAGCTGGATGCGCAAGCCCGCTTTACTGGCGCGATTGATGTGGTTGCCGCACAGGCAACGCTCAATGAAGCCTGCACCCGCGTGTATGCCGGTGGCACCGTGGTCTGCATGGGGGTACCGAGCGGCCCGCGTGAAATTCCGCTGCCGATGATGCAGCGTTTCGAACGCGACCTGCTCAACTCCGGCATGTACATCCCCGAAGACTTTGACGTGGTGATCGAATGGCTGGCGGACGGGCGCTTTGATACCAGTGAACTGGTGACGGACATGTTCCCGGTGAGTGAAGCCGCTGCAGCGTTTGAGCGTGCGCAGCAAAATGACTCCATCAAAGTCATGCTGCAATTCGCTGATGCCTGATGGGCCACAACCTCTGACAGACGCCGCACCAGGGCAGCGTCCCCTACAACAAAAAGAAAGGATATTGTGATGGTACAAATCACCAGTCCTGCACCTTATTCAATCAGTCGTCCACAGGACGTGATTGATATTGTTAATAAAAACTCGGCTGTTAACGCTAGTGCAGGCGTTATCTTCATTGCGCTGGGCGGCATTTTGATTGATGCCTATCAGGCGGCAATGGTGGGTTTTGGTAATAAATACATTGCTGCGCAGTTTGGGATCTCCCCCGGGCTGGCGGCCACGGTAAACGCCTCTGTCCTGATCGCTGCGCTGATTGGCGGTCTGCTGGCAAACCGCGTGATTAACCGTTTTGGTCAGCGCCGCGCATTTTTGATTGGTATGGCGCTGTGTACGCTGGGGGCGGCATCTGTTGCAGTTGCGCCGAACATCTGGTGGGTACTGGTCTGCCGCGTGGTAATGGGCTTCGGCCTGGGGATCGATTTCCCGTTGGCGACCAATGCGGTGGCGGAACTTCGTGGTTCCACGTCGAAAAAAACCGGTACATCGGTCAACTTATGGCAGATGGCCTGGTATGTTTCGACCACCGTGGTGTATCTGGTGCTGCTGCCGCTACTGCTTTCCGGGATTGCGGAAGACCAACTCTGGCGTTACGGCATATTCATTGGTGCCGTGTTTGCCGTCATCATCATGATCCTGCGCTACGTCTTCATCGGTGAATCAGCTATGTGGGCGGCACGTGTCGGTCGCTATGACGAAGCCTGCGATATCTTGCGAAAACGCTATGGGGTACATGCCCGCGTGGCGCTGGAAAAATCCATCGTCCAGGCCTCGCAGAGTGAAAACAAAATCCACACCGGGTACGGCATTTTGTTCAACGGGCGTTACCGCAAACGCACTATTCTGGGATGTATTGTCGCCACGATGCAGGCATGGCAGTACAACGCGGTGGGCGTCTATTTACCGCTGACGCTGGCGGGTATTCTGAGCGGCGGTCTGGCAGGAGCACTTTCCGGTTCGGCCGTGGTTAACGCCCTGTGCGGGATCTCCGGTGGTTTGATTGGCTCTCTTATCCTGCAGCGCTTAGGGACGCGTCTGCAGTCAATGTACGGCTTCGCCGTCGTGACTCTGGCGCTGCTGGCGTTGGGTGCGCTGGCCACGACCAACCCCTGGCTCTCTCTGGGGTTACTGGGTGCCATCATTTTCTTCCATTCTGCCGGACCTGGCGGGCTGGGGATGACAATCGCCACGCTTTCATATCCTCCGAGTATTCGCCCGACAGGTGTCGGTTTTGCTCGCGCTATTATGCGTACCGGAGCGATTGCTGGCCTTATTTTCTGGCCTATGCTCTGGGGCGCATTAAAGACGGATGCCTTCTTCTGGCTGGCAGTGGTGCCGTTTATCGGGTTCATCACGTGCGCACTGATTAAATGGGAACCGTTGGGGGCCAATGTGGATGCGGAAGATGCTCAGGTATTAGCTGAACTGGAAAAATAATAACGCGCCCGGCATGTAACGATGCGCTATGACCTGTACCTGCTGTGGGTGAGTTTCACCCACAGTTTTCTCACCGCTACGGAGAGGAAACACAATGTCTGAAAGATTACATGAACCTACTGCCGGACTTACCGGTAAAGCGATGCGCCGCGTCGTTATGGGAAGTTTCGCCGGCGCGTTACTGGAATGGTATGACTTCTTTATTTTTGGCACCGCCGCCGGGCTGGTATTTGCACCGTTGTTTTTCCCCGATAGCGATCCCTTTATTGGCGTTATCGCGGCTTTCGCCACCTTTGGCGTCGGCTTTCTCACTCGCCCGTTGGGGGGCATTGTTTTCGGTCATTTCGGTGACAAGATTGGTCGTAAAATCACCCTTATCTGGACGCTGGGCATTGTCGGTACATCCACCTTTCTGATCGGGTTTATTCCCACGTATCACGATATTGGTATCTGGGCACCGTTGCTGCTGATGGCATTGCGCCTCATTCAGGGGTTTGGCCTGGGCGGTGAATATGGTGGGGCGGCGCTGATGACCATTGAATCTGCACCGCAGAATAAACGGGGCTTTCTGGGCTCATTACCGCAAACGGCTGCGTCTGTCGGCATTATGCTGGCCACCGGCATTTTTGCGCTCTGTAATCATCTGTTGACCCCGGAGCAATTTCTTTCCTGGGGCTGGCGTATCCCGTTCTGGCTGTCGGCATTAATGCTGGCGGTGGGGATGTTCATTCGCCTGCATACCGAAGAGACGCTGGATTTTAAACAACGGCAAACAAAGTCGCAGGAAAGGAAAGCACCGCCGCCGCTGATTGAGCTGTTTCGTAAACACCCGAAAAATATCTCACTGGCATTGGGCGCACGTCTCGCTGAAAGTGTTTCCTCAAACATTATCAACGCCTTTGGTATCGTTTATATCTCCACGCAACTGGCGCTTTCCCGTGATATTCCGCTCACCGGGATGTTGATCGCTTCTGCTATCGGGATAGTGAGTTGCCCATTGGTAGGCTGGCTATCTGACCGCGTCGGACAGCGCAAAATCTATCTGTTGGGGGCCGGTTTTTGTGTGCTATTTGCGTTTCCCTTCTTCCTGCTGCTGGGCACCAAAAGCGTGGCGATTATCTGGATCAGCATGATTCTGGGCTACAACTTTGGCCCAACGATGATGTTTGCCGTTCAACCTACGCTGTTTACCCGCATGTTTGGTACTCAGGTGCGCTACACAGGACTCTCTTTTGCCTATCAGTTCTCCGCCATTCTTGGCGGAATGAGCCCGCTTATCGCCTCGAGTTTGTTGGCATTAGGGGGCGGCGATCCCTGGTATGTGGCCACCTTCTTATTCGTTGTCTCTGTGGTGTCGTTTGTCTGCGTCTGGTTTATCGAACCGCTGCCGCTCAATACACCCCAGGAAAAGGCGCAAAAATTGACACAGGATTATCACTTTCTCAGGAAGCAATCTCATGAACAATGAAGGGGAAAATGCACATTTTCAGGCACTGCAGCGGGCGTTTGATGCGCCCTGGCCGGGGCCGATGGGTGATGCCATTACATTGAAGCGCGGGCATGTTGAGGTGACGATCTATCCACAGGATGCTGCCCGGATGACATCGCTACGGGTATTTGGCTATGAACTGCTGCGCCAGTGGAACCCGCAGCGCCGTGCGTTTCAGTATGGTTCGTTTCCTATGGTGCCGTGGGCAGGGCGTCTGGGTAATGGCCAACTGGATGCAAATGGGAAAATCTGGCAATTACCCACCAACAAACCGCCGCATGCGCTGCACGGGATGGCGTGTTATTCATTGTGGAATATTGTTGAGCTAACCTCCGATAGCCTGACGCTCAGTATGGTGCTGGCGGAACCCTGGCCGTGGAAAGGTCATGTCATACAGCGGATTACGCTACAGGACGATGCGTTAATCATGTGCCTGGAAATTCGTAGCGATGCCGACACGTTTCCTGCTTCTGCTGGCTGGCATCCCTGGTTTGTGAAATGGGTGAATGCACCACAAAACGTCAGCGGTTTACCCACAGATGAGGCTCTACAGTTGCGCTTTGAGGCTGACTGGCAAGAAGAGTCCGGAGCGAATGAACTGCCGACCGGAAGGCGTGTCTCACCACGCCCAGGCCCGTGGGATGATTGTTTTGGTTTTACTGAGGGGGTATCGGTAAATCTTGAATGGCCCGGCAAACTGGCATTAAGCATGACCTCTGGGGCGCCAGGTTTGGTGGTATTTGATAAGCAACCAGATGCCACCTGTGTTAACCCACTGACGCAAGCTCCGAATGCCATTAATACTGATCCTGAATTTGTTTCCCCGGCGCAGCCGTTGGTTATCGAAACCCGCTGGCAGTTCACACAATGCTAAGTCGTGCATGTTCCCGCATGGTGTCATTTCCATGCGGGACGTTTCCTCACGAAGTCGTCACATTCCTGTCGCCCGCCTGAGCGGGCGAACTACTCAACTCCTTACTTTCCCGCTACAGTTAACTTTCCACGGAAAATAAGGAGAGAGAGATGCTCTATATCTTTGATTTGGGTAACGTGATCGTTGATATCGACTTCAATCGGGTGCTGGGCGTATGGAGTGACTTCAGTCGTGTGCCGCTTGCAACGCTCAAACAAAGCTTCACGATGGGCGAAACTTTTCAGCTTCATGAGCGGGGTGAAATCAGTGATGAAGATTTTGCCAAAGCGCTGTGTGAAGAGATGTCCATGTCGTTAAGTTTTGAGCAATTTGCAACGGGCTGGCAGGCGGTTTTCGTCTCCCTGCGTAAGGACGTTATCAGCATCATGAAACAACTGCGCGAGCAAGGGCACCGCGTAGTTGTGCTCTCAAATACCAACAGCCTTCACACCACCTATTGGCCGGATCAATACCCGGAAATTTTGGCCGCCGCCGACCACGTTTATCTTTCGCAAGATATGGGGATGCGTAAGCCGGAAACACGTATCTACCAGCGGGTACTCGAACTGGAAGGCTATAGCGCTGATAATACTGTCTTTTTCGATGATAATGCGAATAATATAGAAGGGGCTAACCAGTTGGGGATTACCAGTATTCTGGTGACGGGTAAGAACACCCTCCCTGACTATTTTGCGAAGCAGTTATGCTGAAATTTATTCGCCATAAAACGAAACACCATACGCGACCCATTTGGTCGTGGCTTAAATTGCTCTGGTTGCGCATCGATGAAGACCATATGACAACCCTGGCGGGAAATCTCGCCTATGTTTCCTTGCTTTCATTGGTGCCACTCATTGCCGTTATCTTTGCGTTATTTGCCGCGTTTCCGATGTTTTCTGAGGTTAGCATCCAGCTGCGTCATTTTGTTTTTGCTAATTTTATTCCTTCCACCGGCGACGTGATTCAACGTTATATTGAACAGTTTGTTGCCAATTCAAGCAAAATGACTGCCGTTGGGGCATGCGGGCTGGTGGTGACATCATTGCTGTTGATGTATTCCATCGACAGCGCACTGAATTCTATCTGGCGCAGTACGCGCGTTCGTCCGCGGATATACTCCTTTGCTGTCTACTGGATGATCCTGACGCTGGGGCCGCTGCTTGCCGGGGCGAGCCTGGCGATAAGCTCCTATTTGCTCTCTCTGCGCTGGGCCAGCGGACTCAACGGCGCGATAGATAATATGCTGCGCGTTTTCCCGCTCATTTTGTCGTGGATCTCTTTTTGGTTGTTGTACAGCATTGTGCCAACCACGCGCGTGCCCAATCGTGATGCAGTGATTGGTGCTTTTGTCGCCGCTGTGTTGTTTGAAGCGGGAAAAAAAGGGTTTGCGCTTTATATCACCACATTTCCTTCTTACCAGCTCATTTATGGCGTGCTGGCGGTGGTCCCGATTTTGTTTCTGTGGGTCTACTGGACATGGTGTATCGTCTTGCTTGGCGCTGAAATAACTGTCACTCTCGGTGAATATCGACGATTAAAAAAAGCCGCAGAACAAGAAGAAGACTAACCATGATTGCATTGATACAACGTGTATCCCAGGCCAGCGTTACCGTGGCGGGTGAAGTGACGGGTGAAATCGGTCCGGGACTTTTGGTGTTGTTAGGTGTCGAAAGGGAAGATGACGAGCAAAAAGCGAACCGCCTGTGCGAGCGCGTACTGGGGTATCGTATTTTCAGTGACGCTGACGGCAAGATGAACCTCAATGTTCAGCAGTCCGGCGGCAGCGTGCTGGTGGTGTCACAATTTACACTGGCGGCGGATACCGAACGCGGCATGCGTCCTGGTTTTTCCCGGGGCGCCGCGCCGGAAAAAGCGGAAGCATTATATGACTATTTCGTCAGTCGCTGCCGTAGCCAGCAGATAGAAACACAGACCGGACGATTCGCTGCAGATATGCAGGTATCGCTGGTTAATGACGGCCCCGTAACGTTCTGGTTGCAAGTATGAGCCAGCTTGCGGAGTTGCCACGGGTAACAAGAGAGAATACAGCTATGTATCACCTTCGCGTACCGCAAACAGAAGAAGAGCTAGAGCTTTACTACCAGTTCCGTTGGGAGATGCTGCGCAAGCCACTGCATCAGCCGAAAGGTTCCGAACGCGATGCCTGGGATGCCATGGCCCATCATCAAATGGTTGTGGATGAAGAAGGCGAAATCGTTGCCGTTGGTCGGTTATATATCAATGCCGACAATGAGGCTTCGATCCGTTTTATGGCTGTGCACCCCTCCGTGCAGGATAAAGGACTCGGCACGCTCATGGCGATGACGCTGGAATCGGTCGCGCGCCAGGAAGGCGTGAAGCGGGTGACCTGTAGCGCACGTGAAGATGCGGTGGAGTTCTTCGCAAAGCTGGGTTTTATCAATGAGGGCGAAATTACCGCCCCGCAAACCACGCCGGTGCGCCATTTTTTGATGATCAAACCCGTGGCGACGCTGGAGGATATTCTGCATCGCGGCGACTGGTGTGGGCAGTTGCAGCAGGCCTGGTATCAGCATATTCCGCTTAGCGAAAAGATGGGCGTGCGTATTCAGCAGTACACAGGACAGAAATTTATCACCACCATGCCGGAAACGGGCAACCAGAATCCGCACCATACGCTGTTTGCCGGAAGCCTGTTCTCACTGGCGACGTTAACGGGCTGGGGGCTTATCTGGTTGATGTTGCGTGAGCGGCATCTGGGGGGGACGATTATTCTTGCTGATGCGCATATCCGCTACAGCACGCCTATCACCGGTAAACCCAGCGCGATTGCCGATCTGGGTTCGCTAAGTGGCGACCTCGACAGACTGGCTCGCGGGCGTAAAGCGCGCGTTCAGTTGCAGGTAGAATTGTTTGGCGATGATAAGCAGGGTGCCTTATTTGAGGCGGTCTACATCGTGTTACCGGCTAAACCGTATGGCGCTTTTGAAGAAGGCGGCAACGAAGAAGAGTAATTAGCGAGTCCGGCGTCAGGGTCGGACTCGACCCTGGCAACGTACAGCTATTCGGCAAAGTAAAACCACGCGGTTTTTATCAAACCATCCTGAATCTCATACACTGCCATATTCTCGATAACCTGCTCGCCGATGCCGTAGATTTTTTCGTGATCGAACACCTTATTCCCCATCACGGTGCGGCTGAGTAGCTCCGCCCGAAGCGCCGGGTTGTTAAAGCGATGCTGGCTGTAAAACGCGCGCAGCGCTTCCCGGCCCCGTGTGGAAGGCGATGTGGCAGGCATGCGCCATGCGGTAAAGTCTTCGCTAAAACAGGCCGTGAACATGTCGATGTCATGGGCGTTATAGGCGGCAAATTGTCTTTCGACGGGCGCAACGATGGACATGGCGTTTCCTTAAGCTGAAAAACGTAATTATCATCTTTACGTTTTTTGTTTCAACAGGATAGTGTCAATATCCCAACCGCCAGGCCACATCTCTTATCGCCCCACGTGCTGTTTTGCTGATGCCACCAAGCTGAAAGAAGCCGTGAATGACCCCCAGATGGTGCTGACAGGAACACTCCACCCCTTGCTCGGTCATCCGTTGAAACAATGCTTCGCCTTCATCGCAGAGCGGATCATATTCGGCAGTAAGAATATGCACAGGAGGGAGGCCGTTGAAATCATCGCGCCAGAGTGGACTGGCTTCCGGGTGCATTGGATCCGTGTCACCGAGATAGAGCGCGTAGCCGCTAAGCAGCGCATCACGGGTTATCACATAGTCCTCGCCGTTAGTGGTGTAGCTTTCAAAATAGGCGGTTGCATCGAGCATCGGATAAATCAGGATCAGTTGAGCAGGTTGCCATACCTGCGCCGCTTTAAGACGAAGTGCCGTGACCAGCGCCAGATGGCCACCTGCGCTGTCTCCGGCGAGGGTGATTTTTTGCCGATCCACGCCCAGTTCATCGGCGTATTGCCAGATAAGCTGTGCCCCTTTCTGCGCGTCATCATGTGCGGCAGGAAAAGTATGTTCCGGGGCCAGACGATACTGCACCGCAATCACCCGACAGCCGCTATAAAAGGCGAGCTGGCGTAATGGTTTGTCATGAGTGGCAAATTCGCCGCTGATAAAACAGCCGCCGTGGTAATAGACCAGCGTAGGCAATGGACCCGTTGCCGTCGGTGGGGAGATAACGCGAAATGTCATACCGTTGAGATGTACATCTTTCACATTGACCCGGGTTTCCGTTTCACCCGCCAGCACGGTACTGGCGATGTAGCCTGCTCTCCGTTCATCAATACTTTTGTCCCTCGAGGATGGCCGCCCGGCGGCGATAAACTCCCTGACCAGCTCTGCAATTCCTGTTTCCAGCGCCATTATTGCACCTCTTTTCTGTATATATATCCAGTGTTATAACCTGGATTTACGGCGATGGGAACGGCGATTTTCCGCAGGCGGGTGAAACGGGAAAGCGTCTCGCAAAGATGAAATGCAGGCCGTAAGGCGCCTGTATTAACGCTCAATTTAGATTGCAGAGCGGCGTCTTAATCTGCGTCAGGAATAGGACATGGGGCGGACAGACGCCATAATCCTGGCGACAGCGCAGACGCAGCGTCGTGAACGGGCAATGCGAAATACCTTTGAGTTTACCGGTGTACCGGGAGTGAGTGCGCCCTGGCAACGGGGGCCGGGCGCATTCACAATCCGGCGCAGATAATGACGTTACTCCCCCTCGCCGGGGAAGAGGAATGGATTAATGGAACTGCGGGCGAACCCTTCCTGTTCCATTCGGGCATCGAGCACCAGCGAGGCTAAATCATCGGCAACAGGTTCCACGTTCGGATCTTTTTCCTGATACAGAATCTTAAGGTAGGTACCGCAATCGCCGCAGCTTTCGGCTTTGATTGCCGCCTTCTCGTTGTCCAGCGACCAGTAGTGTAAATCGCGTGTCTGCTCGCAGTTGCTGCATTTGACGCGCACCACGTGCCACTCGGTTTCACACAGATTACAGTGCAAATAGCGCAACCCCTGGGTTGTGCCGATATGCACAACGCTTGAAACAGGTATCGATCCGCATACCGGGCAGAACTGACGCTGCTCGCCATATTCAGCCCGGGCTTTGCCGGGGATGAGGCTTGCCATTTGCGACCAGTAGAGTGAAAGCGCAGCCCAAATAAACGGCGCTTTATCACTGCTGACCGAACTAAAATCAGACGCAAACAGCGCGCTGGCCATTTGTTCCAGTTCCTGTTCGGAGGATTTTTCCAGATTTTCAATCACCGCCAGCGCGGGTCCACTCATCTCCGGCTTGAGTTCGGCAATGAGGGAATGCAGCAGTCGGTGCCAGTGCCTGTCGCGCGGCAGGACGTGAATATCCAGCGGCGGTTTGCCCTCGGCGGCGGCCTGTTTGATACGCGCTGTCAGATCGATCTCCAGCGGATGGTCGTACAGCACCACTTCCTGGGCATGGGCGATCAGCGCGGCAAAACGCAGGTAATCACCCAGCGGATTGTGCTCAGCTAACTCGCGCAGGCGCTCCGCCCGGCGGTTATAGAGATTTTTCAGTCTGGGGAATAATAACGGCGGAATGACCTCCGCCGTGCGTTTCTCGCTCTTCTCCAGCTCGTCTTGCGGGATTATGCGAATACTCATGCCGTAATGATTCCTGTCTTATGGCCCTCGCTCAGTATTGATGTAAGGGCGGAATGAATCTATTTATGATAACGGCATTTACGCAGGCAGCCATCCTTATTTAGGGCTATGTTTGAACCTGGTAGCGATATCCAATGCCGTGTACGGTGCGAATCAGTTGTGGGTGACTGCTGTCCAGCTCAATGACTTTGCGCAGGCGAGAAATATGCTGATCCAGCGTGCGGCTGTTGGGAAAGTAGTCATAGCCCCAGGCGGCATCAAACAACATATCCCGGGTCACCACCTGATTTTTATTACTGTAAAGACAGCTTAAAATCCGAACTTCCCTTAGCGTGAGCTCCAGTTTCTGATCGCCGCGCTTCGCGCACAGTTCGTTGGGAAAAACCGTTAAGTCGCCGAAAGGAAAGCAGAGATTGGGTTGGGGAGCATTGTGGCTTAAGCAACGACGGGCGATGGTTTTTATCCGCGCCCGTAGCTCATGAATGCCAAAAGGCTTGCTGATGTAATCATCTGCCCCGAGTTCCAGCCCCACAACCCGGTCAATTTCTTCATCTTTGGCGGAGAGGAAGACAATCGGGATATGCTCGTTGTGCCGGCGAATTTCACGGCACACGGCATAGCCATCCATTTCAGGCATCATAATGTCCAGCAGCACGAAATCGGGCATGTCGCGATGGTAGCTCGTCAGCGCCGCACGACCATCGGGCGCGGCAATCAGCGTATAGCCCTCCCGTGCAAGAGCATCCACAAGCCCCTGGCGGATATTGGCGTCATCTTCTGCAATCAGTATCTTCATGGTTTCATCCTTGAGGCAGTATCAGGGTAAAACATATGCCGGGGTTTTTCGCCGCGACGCGGATTTCCCCTTGCAGGCGTTGTGCCAGTTGGCGGGCGATAGTCAGACCAATGCCGGTCCCTGAAACGCCTTCGGTAATGGACGATTTGACCCGATAAAACGGAAGAAAAATCATCTTAATCTCTTTCTCCGCAATGCCGGGTCCATAATCGCGAACGGCGATTTCAATCTGACCGGATACCGCTTGTGCCTCAATATCAACACGTTTTCCCTGGGCTGCATATTTCTCAGCATTACTCAAAAAATTGCTGATAATTTGCGTGATTACGTCGCGATCGCTCCGTAACGTGACATTTCCAGGGCAGGCAATATGAATCTCTATTCCCTTTGCCTGCAGCGCCGGGGTGAAGATATGGGCAATCTCAGTGACAAGTTCTGACATATCCACCTCCCGGATATGC
Source organism: Phytobacter ursingii (assembly GCA_901456055.1). Classification (GTDB taxonomy): domain Bacteria; phylum Pseudomonadota; class Gammaproteobacteria; order Enterobacterales; family Enterobacteriaceae; genus Phytobacter; species Phytobacter ursingii. Next base: position 318,360 of record CABDWT010000003.1, on the reverse strand, counting down.
ACTTTAGGTGCTCGGGTAAAGGTGAGGATGTTCTGGATAAGACGGGTTAACCGTTGTCCTTCCTGGGTGATAACGTCCAGATAGCGTCGTTCGTGCGTTTGTTCGTCATCCAGACCTTCGCGTAGCAGTTCAGCGTATAAGGTGATATTGGTCAGCGGGGTTTTGAGTTCATGTGACACCTGGCTGACAAAATCGACCTGTTGTCGGGCGAGACGTGCAGCGCGAGTGTATTCCCGCCACAGTAAATATCCCAGCAGCGCGACACCCGCCAGTAGCAGAACAATTAACGCACAGCCCCATATCCAGACGTGCCAGAGCGGAGCCTTCACACCATAAATGCTGATTTGCCACGTGGTCAGTGGGTAATCCAGCGTGTGGGAATCCAGAAGTGTTAACTGACTCAGAGTCGCCGGGGCGTTCTGATAAAGCTGGCGGCCATTCTCGGTCACTCTCACTATCAGCTGCGATTCCTGAGTGTCGACCTGAATGTTATTGGTGATGTCCATCATCATCTGCACATAAGAAAGACGAAAGCCGATTACCGCGCTGTCTTTTAGTCGCCAGTAAATAAGCAGCGGCTCCTGCGTTTCGTTGGTAATAAACCATCCGGCCTGCGGCGATTCTTGTTCACCGTGAGCGATATGGCTGGCAAGCTGACTGGGATCGTTGACCAGAGGAGTAAGCTGACGCACCCACTCTTTATCCTCATTGCTTAACAGCTGACGCTCGTCGGGGAAAAGGAGCTGGTTTTTACGCATCATAAAAACGGCAGCAATATCATCGTCGCTCTCTTTTAGTGCGTTGAGCATGGCAGAATCGTCAGGATTGATAAAATCGCTGATGGCGTGAAGACGTGAAGCTTTTTGCTGCAGAAGCCCTTCGATACCGGCAAGTATGCTGGCGGTTTGTGTCCTGGCGAGGGTCTGCGCCTGGTACTGGCGTAGCAAAACTTCATGCTCCAGGGTGCGAAAGCCCAGATACGCAAGCAGGATAAAAAACATCAGCGTGGCGATGAGAAAAATCGGCTTACTTCCGGGCATCCGGCACTCCTTGTGGATCAGTTCGATTTTGAGCTTTGGTTCTTCGTCTTGTAACTTTGCTCTTTCAGCGATTTGCGCGATGCCTCTTTGCTTTCAGATTCCATTTTCTCCAGCAACTTGAGGTTTTCCTCCGCGCTTGCCTGCGCTTTCTTTTTGGGTGCGGGAGCGCGGACAGGCAGGGCGTTCAACGCGTTTGCGCTATCCTGCAACACCGCTTTCGCTTCATCCATTTTGCCTTCGTCGATGAGCTTTAAGGCCTGCTCGTTCTGAATGGCTGATTTTTGAATGGCGGAGTCAACGACGACCTCTTCCACCTGTGCTTTTTGCACCTCATCGGCAGACGCGGTATAGCGAATGGCGACGGATTCATCCCAGCGATCTTTTTGGTGGGTGGCCAGATTGTCGTAGCTGACTTTCACTTCGGCCAGCGGCTTACTTTGCGTCGCATCACCTTTGGCCGGAAGCACTTCCAGCATGACATATTTCTCCTGGTTGGCGTAAAGCTGGTTCAGTTTTACGCTCACGGTATTGCCATGGATGTCGCCTTCACGCCCCAGCAGTCGCAACGGTTTTGCGCCATTGTCCACTTTGATTTCTACCATCACGTCCTGTGCGACAACGGACATCACATCGCCAAATTCATGGGCGAAGGCTTTTTCCAGCGCGTCAGTGTTTTGCACAAAAACGTGGTTACCGTCGCTGTATTGCGCAATGGCGGCCATCAGATCTTCATTGTAGCCCTCACCAATTCCCATCGTCGTAACGGCAATGCCTTTACGGGCGGCAATTTTACCCAGTTCCGCCAGTTCGCTGGTGGATGACGGACCCACGTTTGCCTGCCCGTCAGAAAGTAAAATAATGCGATTAACCTGCGCTTTATCGAGATATTTACTGGCTTCTTTAATGCCGCGACTGACACCGGCAAACAGCGCGGTGCCGCCACGCGGCGTGAGTCGTTCACGAATCTGCCTGATGAGTTTCTCTTTATTATTGAGCTTGCCGGCCGGCACGATGACATCGACAACATCGTCATAAATCACGACAGAGAGCGTGTCCTGGCTACTCAAGGTGTTAACGGCCATCACTGCTGCTTCTGTCGCCTGCTGGATGCGATCGCCGCCCATTGAACCCGAACGGTCAATAACCAGCGCAAGATTAATGGGGCTACGCCTGGTGGCGCTGAGCGGGAACCCTGTCAGGGACACTTTCAGGTAGTTTTTTTCCTGCACATTTTCCAGCATCACGGGTGAGGCCAGGTCAGATTTGATGGTGACTTTCTGTTCGGGTTGCTGCGCACTGGCATTGGCCGTCAGGGCCAGCAGAATGAATGCCAGAGCGGCAAAGAGGTGTTTAAGATTCACGATACGTCTCCTTGTCATAAGAATCGCCTCCATTCTGTTGTGGCCTGGCTCCGGGTTGGTCTGTTATCTGTATTAAGTTGTCAAAAATTTGTCAAAACGTCGCAATCGGGCAAAAAAAAGCGCCGGAGAAAAACGTCTCCGGCGCCCAGTTATGCGTTCATGAACCCTGTGTCCTTACGGCAGAGGCTTATCCTGCTGTTTTTCGCGGACTTCACGGTACCAGCGCGGGTGATGTTTCTTCGCCCACGTTTTGGTGACCCAGCCTTCCACCATGGCGGTTATCGTGCCCTTCACCCACAGTGCGGCGTAGATGTGCACCATAATAACCACAATTAACGCAACGGCGGCAAACGAATGAACCATAATCGCAATTCGAATGACCGGGATAGAGAAAACGGGGGCGAAGTACGGACGCCACATGATGATGCCGCTCACCAGCAACAACACCAGGAAGAGAATCGCCGCCCAGAACACACATTTCTGGCCGAAGTTATAGCGCCCGGTATCCCCCACTTCCTCATTGACGACGATCTTACGAATATTCTTCGCCCAAAAGATATCATCCCGATTTATGAGGTTGTGATGCCAGTAGCGGAAGAACATGATGATGAACGACGCGAACATTACCACCCCAACAAACGGGTGCAGAATACGCGCTAACTGCGGCGTACCCAGAATGTGCATCAACCAGTTAAAGGACGGGAAAAAGAATCCCAGCCCGCTCACCGCCGCCAGCACGAAGCAGAAGGCGGTGACCCAATGGTTGATGCGTTCCGGCGCCGTGTAGCGCACGATGGTGTCACGTCTTTTCATTTGCGCACCTCGTCTTTTTCTTCATGCAGATTGTCGTCTTCTTCCTCTGCGCGGTTTGGACCGACACCGACGTAGTGGAAGATACTGGCTGCGAATGTCGCGGCAAAACCCACCGCGGCCAGCGGCTTCCAGATACCTTTCCAGAACTTCACGGTGGCACTGATTTCCGGGTTTTCTGGCAGACCGTGATACAGATTCGGCTTATCGGCATGGTGCAGCACGTACATAACGTGCGTACCGCCGACGCCGGCCGGATCGTACAGGCCCGCATTGTCATAACCACGAGTTTTGAGCTCCGCCACGCGTTCGCCTGCCAGCGTTTTCATATCCTCTTTGCTACCGAAGTGGATAGCGCCGGTCGGACACGTTTTCACGCAGGCCGGTTCCTGACCGACGGTAACGCGGTCTACGCACAGCGTACATTTGTAGACGCGATTATCTTCCGGATTCAGGCGCGGTACGTTGAACGGGCAACCCGCAATGCAGTAGCCACAGCCGATACACTGTTCAGACTGGAAGTCGACAATCCCGTTGGCATACTGAATGATAGCCCCTTCTGAGGGGCACGCCTTCAGACAACCCGGATCGGCGCAGTGCATACAGCCATCTTTGCGGATAAGCCATTCCAGTTTGTCGTTCTGCTCCACCTCGGAAAAACGCATGACCGTCCATGACTTAGCGGTCAGGTCCGCCGGGTTATCGTAAACCCCGACGTTATGTCCCACTTCATCACGAATATCATTCCACTCCGAGCAGGCTACCTGACAGGCTTTACAACCAATACAGGTGGTGACGTCAATAAGCTTCGCCACCTCCTGTTGGTGGTCCCGCGCCTGAGGCGCGGGGGTAAAACCGTTGGTTGCGGAACGACGGATAATATCTTGAGATTGGTAAGCCATAATTCGTCTCCGCTAGACCTTTTCCACATTCACCAGGAACGCCTTAAACTCCGGCGTCTGGGTGTTTGCGTCACCGACAAACGGGGTAAGGGTGTTAGCGATAAAGCCTTTCTTCGCCACGCCTTCATAACCCCAGTGAATGGGAATACCGATGGTATCCACCTCTTTGCCGTGCACGTTCAGTGTCCGAATACGCTTGGTCACCACTGCTTTGGCTTTGATATAGCCGCGGTTGGAGGAGACTTTCACGGTATCGCCCTGGACGATCCCCAGCTTGCCCGCCAGTTTTTCACCGATTTCCACAAACTGCTCCGGCTGTGCGATCGCGTTAAGCAATGCATGCTTGGTCCAGTAGTGGAAGTGTTCGGTCAGACGGTACGTGGTGCCGACATAAGGGAACTTATCCGCTTTACCCATCGCGGCCATGTCGTCTTTAAAGACGCGCGCGGCCGGGTTAGAGACAACATTCGGGTGCAGTGGGTTAGTGCCCAGCGGTGTTTCAAACGGCTCATAATGTTCCGGGAACGGCCCTTCCGCCATCTTATCGATAGCAAACAGACGTCCCATCCCTTCCGGCTGCATGATAAACGGCCCGACATCGCTGCCTGGCGCGGCAGCGCTGTAATCCGGGATATCCGCACCGCCCCATTTCGCCCCGTCCCATTTCAGGAGCTGGCGGTTTGGATCCCACGGTTTACCCTGCGGGTCTGCGGAAGCGCGGTTATACAGGATGCGGCGGTTAAGCGGCCATGCCCATGCCCAGCCGAGCGTATTGCCAAGGCCTGACGGATCGGCGTTATCACGACGTGCCATCTGGTTGCCGTCCGGTGTCCAGCTACCGGCGAAAATCCAGCAGCCGCTGGAGGTGGTGCCGTCGTCACGCAATTGGGCGAACGAACTGAGTTGCTGACCTTTTTTCACCAAAACCGTATTGGTCACCGGATCGATGATATCCGCCAGCGCTTTCCCGTTGCTCTCCATCGCCACCTCTTCCGAAGCCGGTTCGTGTGGTGTGGAGTAGTTCCAGGTCATGCTCAGCACCTGTTCCGGGTTGGCGCCGCCCTCTTCGGCGTACATTTTGCGCAGGCGCAGGAAGATGCCCGCCAGAATTTCACCATCGGTAACCGCATCTCCCGGCGCATCCTGACCTTTCCAGTGCCATTGCAGCCAGCGGCCGGAGTTGACGATAGAGCCGTTCTCTTCGGCAAAGCAGGTACAGGGCAGACGGAACACTTCGGTCTGAATTTTCGATGAATCAACGTCGTTCGACTCACCGTGGTTTTGCCAGAACGTGGAGGTTTCCGTGTTCAGCGGGTCGATAGTGACCAGGAATTTCAGTTTCGACAGCGCCGCCACGACTTTGTTTTTGTTCGGGAACGACGCGACCGGATTGAAGCCCTGGCAGATGTAGCCGTTCACCTGACCTTTAAACATCATGTCGAAATACTGCAGGACGTCGTAGCTTTTATCCCACTTCGGCAACCAGTCGAAGCCCCAGTTATTTTCTTTCGTCGCTTTTTCGCCATAGAAGGCTTTCATCATCGAGACGAAGAATTTTGGATAGTTGCCCCAGTAGTTGACCTGGCCCTGCAACAACGGTTTTGGCGTGTTGGCGGTCAGATAGGTCTGCAGGTCCGTCTGTTTTTCGCTTGGCAGCGTCATGTAACCGGGCAGGCTTTGCGACAGCAGGCCTAAGTCGGTCAGTCCCTGAATATTGGAGTGTCCACGCAGGGCGTTAACGCCGCCGCCCGCCATTCCCATATTGCCGAGCAGCAACTGGATCATCGCCATGGTACGGATGTTCTGCGCACCTACAGAGTGCTGCGTCCAGCCCAGTGCGTACAGGAACGACGCGGTTTTGTCATGGGCACTGGTTTGTGCGATGTATTCGCAGACTTTCAGGAAATCCGCTTTTGGCGTGCCGCAAATGTTTTCCACTACTTCTGGCGTGTAACGAGAAACATGCTGTTTCAACAGGTTCCAGACACATCGCGGGTGAGTAAGGGTGGTGTCGCGTTTGGCGAAGCCCTGTTCATCCAGCTCATAGTTCCAGCTTGAACGGTCATATTTGCGTTTTTCCGCGTCATAGCCGGTAAACAGGCCATCTTCAAAGCCGAAATCTTCACGCACGATCAGACTGGCGTTGGTGTAGGCTTCGGTGTATTCGCGGTTGTATTTTTCATTGGTCAGCAGATACAGCAGAACCCCGGAAAGGAAAGCGATATCCGTCCCGGAACGAATGGGCGTGTAAAAGTCTGCGACCGAAGCGGTTCGCGTAAATCGAGGATCGATAACGATTAATTTGGCGCCATTATGGATTTTTGCTTCCATCGCCCAGCGGAATCCCACCGGATGCGCTTCAGCAGCGTTTCCTCCCATCACGATGATGAGATTGGCGTTTTTCATATCTACCCAGTGGTTGGTCATCGCACCGCGACCAAATGTTGGAGCAAGACTTGCTACCGTTGGTCCGTGTCAGACACGCGCCTGGTTATCCACGGCGAGCATGCCGAGGGCGCGGGTAAATTTCTGGGTTAAATAACCGGTTTCGTTACTGGATGCGGAAGCGCACAGCATACCGGTGGAAAGCCAACGGTTAACGGTGGTGCCTTCAGCGTTTTGCGCGATGTAGTTGGCGTCGCGGTCTTGTTTGATCAGTTTTGCGATGCGATCAAACGCGTCTTCCCAGGTGATTTGTTGCCATTTGTCGGAGCCTGACGCACGGTATTCCGGGTATTTCAGACGACTTTCTGAATGAATGAAATCCACCAGACCTGCACCTTTCGGGCACAGCGCACCGCGGTTCACCGGGTGATCCGGGTCGCCTTCGATATGGAAAATAGATGCTTTGGCGTTTTTCGCGCCGTCGCCGAGGCTATACATTAACAGCCCACAGCCGACAGAACAGTATGTGCAGGTGTTTCGCGTTTCACGGGTGCGCAGTAATTTATATTGCCGCGTTTCCGCCAGCGCTACGCTGGGGGCAAAGCCCAGCGCCGCCGCCGTCGTACCTGCCATACCGCCAGCGCAGATCTTAAAGAACTGCCTTCTGCTGACCTGCATGGTTTGCTCCTTGTTTCGACATTGTCACGAGATTTTTTTACTTTGCGGTCGCCGCCGCAAAGGTACAAAATTGACGCTAATCCCCTGGCCCAAAAGGGGTATACGTCCAGAATATCATAATGTAGGTAAGACTGTTCTTATTCGGTTAAAACAACGTGAACAAAGTCCATACAGAACAACTCGAAAATGCAGACGTGATCACAGGCGCCCGCCGCGTTTCGCTGTGGTCGCGTAATGATCTGCAGCATTCCCGCCCTGATACCCTTGCGCAAGAGGTTCCTGTTGCCCTGGTCTATAACGGCATTTCTCATGTCGTGATGATGGCCTCGCCCAAAGACCTGGAGTGGTTTGCCGTCGGTTTTTCCTTATCCGAAGGGATTATTGAAAGCCCGCGGGAAATCTTCGGTATGGAGGTCGTGCCGTCGTGTAACGGTCTGGAGGTACAGATTGAACTTTCCAGCCGTCGCTTTAGGGGGCTGAAAGAACGGCGTCGGGCGCTGGCTGGCCGAACAGGCTGCGGTGTATGCGGTGTGGAACAACTCAATGACATCGGTAAACCTGTTGCGCCGCTGCCGTTTACGCAGACCTTTGATGTGGCAAATCTGGATCAGGCGCTGGCGCATCTCACCGATTTCCAGCCGATAGGCAAACTTACGGGGTGCACCCATGCGGCGGCGTGGATGCTGCCTTCCGGGCAACTTGTGGGTGGGCATGAGGATGTCGGACGCCACGTGGCGCTGGATAAACTGCTGGGCCATCGCGCCGATGAAGGGGCATCCTGGCAGACGGGAGCAGCGTTAGTGTCCAGCCGTGCGAGTTATGAAATGGTACAAAAATCAGCCATGTGCGGCGTGGAAATTCTGTTCGCCGTCTCTGCGGCAACCACCCTGGCCCTTGAGGTTGCTGAGCGCTGTAACCTGACGCTGGTGGGGTTTTGTAAGCCGGGCAGGGCAACGATTTATACCCATCCGCAGCGTTTGATTGCAGGGTAAGATATAAATCAGTTTTTTTGAATGTTGAGAGCAAATTCTTCCGCTTTTTGTTGATGAGGTTAAGATCTACTATTTACTTCATCGAGGCACAACGCCTCACCTCAACAAAAATTCAGAAGGGTTTATATCATGAAAAGCATCAAAACTTTTGTCGCAGTTATCGCTCTGGCTTCTTCTTTCGGTTCTTTCGCTGCACAGACAGTGACCGCCACCGCCTCCACAATGGACGGTGCAGAAGCGAAAATCGCCGCGCAGGCTCAGCAGGCGGGTGCCTCTTCTTACCACATCACCGAAGCTTTCACCGGTGACCGCGTGCACATGACCGCAGAACTGACCAAATAAGCGTAACACTGTCGAAAGAGCGCCTGCGGGCGCTTTTTTCGTTTCTGAATTACCCGGCTACCGCCGCTCCTCGTTTTAATCGCCAGTACGACACCAGCGTACTCAGCATAAACGTGCCTTCCATGACGATCGCCATCGGCGAGCCCGCCAGAATATTATTGATAAGCCAGCACAGGCTGCCGCTCAGGGTGATCAGTCGTAATCCTGTCGCCGTTGACTGAAAGGCGGCAACCGTCATGAGCAAGCTGCCCGCCAGCGGGAAGATATCCGTTGCGTGCTGCCAGGTCAGCACGCTGCATAACACCGACGCGCAAAGAAATCCCCCTTTCACACGCTGGCTGGTGGTAACGGTCGCCAGAAGATATCGGCAGGCAGCCAGCACCATCAATCCGCAGGCGCTGACTTCACCGAGCAGCCAGAAATGGAGCGCCAGCAGGCTGGTAGAACAGGCGAGTGTCAGTAGAGAGTGCTGACGACGGACAAGCTGAAAGGCCAGCAAATCCAGGCCAAACGACAGACCCGCCAGAATTTGTGAGAAGAAAAATGGCGTCATCGCGTCGCCCGGCAGCAGAAAAGGGGGGCAGCATAAGACGGGTGGGCGCGCTGGTCATTAACCTTTGTTAAGACGCCCGCGAATTCGCGACAAACTCACCGGGGAGATACCGATGTAGCTGGCAAGATCTTTTTGCGTGAGTTGCTGCTCCCAGTCCGGGAAATTGGCCTGCACGTATTGCCAGCGCTGTTCGGGGTTATTGAGCAAAAACATCTGCTCTTTCTTTTCCTTGTAAACCACCTGCTGACTGAGCAGCGCCAGCCGCGCGGCGAGGTGTTCGGGTTTATCAAGCAAGCGCAGCGGGATTTCACAAAGCCTGCCTGGGGTGAGCATTTGCAGGCTGTAGTCCGCCGCCGTGCCGGTGAGCCAGCTCAGATAAAGAAAACAGCACTCCCCGGTGAAATAGAACTCTTTCACTCTTTCGTGGCCCTGTGCCGAGTGATACACCGCTCGGGCCGTCCCCTCCTGCAACCAAAATACACTATGCTGTGGCTCCCCCTGACGTAGCAGAATATCCATCGCCGACACGCTACGCGTGCGCCCAAATTGCTGCAGGGCGGTGAGCCAGTCTGGGGTCATTTTTCACTCTCTTAGTGATTCAAATAATTTGAAAAATAAATGCAAATCATTCCGCTGTCTGTTGATGAGGTTAAGGGCTATTATTTCTTTCATCGAGGCACAACGCCTCATCTCAACAAACATTCAGAAGGGTTTATATCATGAAAAGCATCAAAACTTTTGTCGCAGTTATCGCTCTGGCTTCTTCTTTCGGTTCATTTGCTGCACAGACCGTCACCGCAACTGACTCTACACTGTCCGGTGCAGAAGCGAAAATTGCCGCTCAGGCGCAACAGGCTGGCGCGTCTTCATACCAGATTACCGAAGCTTTTACCGGTAATCAGGTCCATATGACTGCTGAACTGACCAAATAAGTTTTCCCGCATTGCCGCTGTCCCTGGCTCTTCGGAGCGGGGACAGGTTATTTCCCCCGGTTTTCTCTCTCCCGCATCTGTATTTTTCTCCCCTATGCCTCTTTTCCTTTAAAAAATGAGGTGAGAATCACAAAATTACTATCCGTCGAAACGCCTTAACGACGATTTTATTTCCCTGTTTTATCCCCATCCTTATTTTTTTATAACTCAATGATTGACAAGAAATTAATAAAAATACTGTGAGTTGCATCTCACTGGTTTTATGTGATTTTTATCACATAAAATGGCTGTTTAACATTTCTGTCAATGGTTAGTGATAACAAAATTATCCATAAAATGTGACTTTCATTGCAAATATGCCTCTTGAAGTCAGGGAAGAATATTCGCACAGGCAGCCAGTGGGGAATTCGCGATGAAAATCGGTGTAGTCATTAGCGGTGGTGATGTATCGGGAATAAATAATTTTATTTTTCAAATCGCGAGATTGACGCAGGCAGAAATTACCCTGTTCAACGGAGGGATACCTGGTTTACTTGAAAAGAAACACAATGAAATTGCCTGGCGGGATTTAGTGGATTTTTCCATTGCCTCTATCCCTATTATTACCTCTGGTCGCACAACCCGTAAATTAGTGCGAAGTGAATACGAAACGATTGCGAAAAAATTAAAGTCGTTGCGAATTGATGTGCTGGTTATGGCGGGTGGTGACGGATCGCTGCAATTTTTGAATACGCTCAGTGAGTTTGATGTGAATTGTTTTGGCGTCGGCATGACGATTGATAACGATGTGTATGGCAGCGATTATTCGATTGGCTTTTCTACCGCTTGCGAACAAATTATCAAGGAAGTTTCCCGGCTCAGAAATACCGGCAGGGCGTTACCAGGCCGTGTATTTATGGTGGAAGTCCTGGGTGGTTACTGTGGCGAGTTGACGCTGCAATCGGCGATCAAAAGCAATGCCGATATTGCTCTTATTCCGGAATGCCAGATCCCCATTGATGAGTTATCGCAACGCATTAAAGACCGCCTTGCCAGCCAGAACAGTGTGGTGATCCTGTGCTCCGAAGGTTACACCCGAGAGTATACGCCCGGTTTTCAGGGTGCTATCGACACCATGATGAAGCAGCTTGAACCACGGATTGGCGTGCGTATTCGTAAAACAATTATTGGCTATGGCCTACGTAACGGTGACCCCACCTGTGAAGAGATTTATCAGGGCACCATTATGGCCAGTGAAGTCGTACGTTGTATTCAATCTGGCATGAAGAATAAAGCCATTATTATCAATTCCAGTAATAAACCTATTCCGATTGATCTTGTTAGTATGAAAAAACGTCTGGTAGACACAGAAGGACATCCCTACAAACTGGCCAAACAACTCAATATTATTTGAGGAGATTTACATGCTTAAAGTTCTTTGCGTATGTGGCTGCGGCCTCGGCTCCAGCTTTGCGATCGAAATGAGCGCGAAAGCGGTGCTGAAAAAATTAGAAATTCCGGCAAAAGTTGAACACACGACAGTTTCAGAAGCCGGTGCATTTAAATCCGATATGATTTTGACACAAAAAGTCTTTGCCGACATTTTAACGGCAGATGCCAGTGAAGAAGAAATCAAACGAGTCGTTGTGCTTAATAAATTAACCGATAAAGAAGAGATCGAACAAAAAATTATCGCGTTCTTAAAACTGCATAACATGAAGGTAACTGACCATGAATAGCTTTGTTGAGTTTATCGTCAAAGATCTACTTGGGCAGGCATCGATATTAATTGCTTTTATTGCCATGCTCGGTTTGATCTTACAAAAGAAATCGCCGGGAAAAATCGCCGAGGGTACATTTAAAACACTGCTCGGTTTTTTAATCATGATGGCCGGTATCAATATTATCGTTGCCACCCTGACTTTCCTGAACGATATCTTCACCCACGGTTTTGGCATGAAAGGCTACATCACGGACGTTGCCGCCATCGCCGGGCTGGCAAACCGTGAACTGGGTTCTGAAGTGGCGCTGACGCTGATGGTGATTTTTGCGGTCAACATCATTATTGCCCGCCTGACGCCGTTGAAATACATCTTCCTCACCGGGCAGGCGCTGTTGTGGATGGCAACCATCGGGGCGGTTATTGGTTATAAATCAGGTCTGACCGGGCTGCCGCTGATCCTCACGGGCGGTATTTTTGGCGGCGCGATGGCGGTACTGATGCCTGCGCTGGCGCAACCGGTGGTCCGACGCATTACCGGTTCCGATGACGTGGCGCTGGGGCACTTCTGTACCATTGGCTACCTGGTCCAGGCGGCTGTCGCAAAAGTCGTGGGTAAAGGCTCCCGCTCTACGGAAGACCTGCAACTGCCGGACAACTTCAAATTTCTGCAGGATACCTACCTTGCCATGGCGGTGGTGATGGTGCCGATGTACCTCATCCCGGCAGTGGCGGCGGGCCCGGAATATATCAGCCAGTTCTCCCATGGCGTGAATTTTCTGATGTACGCCTTTATGCAATCCATTCAGTTTGTCGCCGGGGTGTTCGTCCTTTATAGCGGCGTGCGTCTGCTGTTGAACGAACTGGTGCCTGCTTTCCGGGGGATCGCCATGCGCATCGTCCCGGACGCTAAACCGGCGCTCGATTGCCCGGTTCTGTTCCCCTACGCCCCGAATGCGGTCATCGTCGGCTTCCTGGCCACCACCGTCGGTTCGATTATCGGCATGCTGGTCTTCCCGATGTTTGGTCTGGCGATGATTCTGCCTGGCCTGCTGACCAACTTTTTTGCGGGCGGCACGGCAGGTGTCTTTGGTAACGCGTTGGGTGGGCGCCGTGGCGCGGTCATCGGCGGCGTTGTCCACGGCCTGTTTATCACCTTCCTCCCGGCCATCCTGGTGCCGATGCTGGAAAGTTACGGCTTTACCGGGGTGACGTTCAGTGACTCCGATGTCATCAGCTCTGGCCTGGTTCTGGGGCATGCCTTCCAGAATAACTGGCTGTTTGTCGGTCTGTTTATTGTCTTTGTTGCGTTCCTTGCCTGGTTTGTTAATGGCAAATCAGTAAAACCAAAAGGGGAGAAAATCCATGAGTCTGCATAATTTCACAGCGCTGTTAGAAATTGCCAAAGCGCGTCAATTTAAAGCTGTCGGATCGTTTAATTTACATTGTCTGGAAATGTTGCCCGCTTTTTTTAAAGCGGCAAAGCAAACTAACAGCCCATTAATGATTCAGATATCAACCGGAACGGCGCACTATCTGGGATATCAATTACTGGTTGATTCCGTGCGCTCATTATCGGCAAGCGAAAATGTGCCTACTTGTTTGCATTTAGATCACTGCTCGGATATTAACGCCATTCAGACTGCGATCGATGCCGGATTCAGCTCAATTATGTACGACGGTTCGCATCTGGATATTGATGAGAATATTGCTAATACCCGTATTGTGGTGGAGATGGCGCGTCCACGCGGTATTTCGGTTGAAGCCGAACTGGGCGCGATTGGCGGTTCGGAAGACGGTAAGGCCGTGGCCGAAGAGGACATTTGCTTTACCACCGTGGAAGATGCGAAACGTTTTGTCGAGGAAACCCACGTGGACATGCTGGCGGTGTCGGTCGGCACGGTACACGGGCTGTATACCGGTAAGGCGCAGATCCAGCATCAGCGTTTACAGGAGATAAGCGCCGCCACCGGCACGCCGCTGGTGCTGCATGGCGGAACCGGCGTCAGTGATGAGGATATGCGCAAGGCCGTGACCGAAGGGATCAATAAAGTGAACGTCGGCACGGAGATGAATGTGCAGTGGGTTGGCCAGTGCAAATCGACCTTTGAAAAAGGGAAGGTGAATGACAGCGTGCGTAAATTCCTGATCCCTGCCAACGATGCGGTCACCCAGGTGCTGGTCGAGAAAATGAATTTATTTAAATAATCCTGCATTACCACGTTAATTTTATTCCATAACCCTGGTGCTCCGGCACCCGTCGGGGCGGGAGTGAGTCATGTTTGAATCATTGAAGTCGTTGTGGAAAAAAGACGATACGGCGGTGGAAGAATATGACAGACAGGCTGAATTGCTGGCTGTCGATATTAAAACACTGGAAGGTAAACTGGTGGAGGATCCGCGAAATAGCGATGTGCAAAAACAATTAATGTTGCTATATAACCGGGCATTAAATGTCTTTGCTAAAAGTAAACAGCATCGCCATGAAGTGGATTCTCTCTTTATTCGTATCGATGAATTGCGCAATATTATTCGGCGTAATATTTAGGGAGAACGGATGACGATTAAAGATCTTCTTATCGAAGCGGATGCGATTCAGGTTGGCGTAACGGAAAAGGACTGGAGGCAGGTGATCAGGCTCGCCGCCCGGCCTCTGATTAAGGGGGGCTATCTGGAGGCCCGCTATGGCGAAGCGGTGATCGACAGTACGCTGGAGCATGGTGCCTATTATGTGTTTGATGAGGGCATCGCCATGCCGCATGCCCGCCCGGAGTGCGGCGTGAAGCGCGACTGTTTTAGTCTGGTGTTATTGCAGGAACCGATACGCTTTGGCGAAAGTGAAGCGGCGGATATCGTCATTATGTTCGGGGCTCGCAACAGTAATGCGCATATTGAAGAAGGTATTCGCGCCATTGTTCATTTGCTGGATAACGATGACACGCTGGCGGCGCTGCGGGCGGCACGGACAAGGGAGGAGGTAGTAGCGCTGTTATGACTACGCAAATGAAAACGGTCGTGCTGGTCAACGGTGTGCCGGCATCCGGGAAAACCACGGTGACACATCAACTGTCGGAACGGTTTTCGCTGCCCATTCTGACCATCGACGGCATCAAAGAGCCGTTTATGGCGCAGTTTAGCGAAATAGACCGGGCCTTTAACCGTAAGCTGGGCTGCGCGGCTTATGACGTCATCTGGTCGATTATTCGCCATGCGCCAGCAGGTTGCCCGTTTCTCGTCGATGCCTGGTTTGGTTTTCAGCCGAAGGAGAAGCTGGTTGACTACCTGAAAAAGGCCGGGGTGACGCAGATTCTCGAAGTCTGGAACGCGGTCGCCCCTGACGTGGCCGTCGCGCGGTATGCTCAGCGCCTTGGCGAACGACGGGTTGGCCACCCTGGCGAGGAATATCTGCCGGAGCTGGCGGTGCTGGCCGCCAACGCCGAACCAATGGCGCTTGGCCCGGTGTTTCGCTTTGAACAGGGAAGTGAAGAGAGCTACACCCGTCTGTTTAGCTGGCTGGATGCGCATTTGCTGCAGGAAAAAAAGGGATAGCGCCTGCGGGCGCTGTTATGCAACCCCTACCAGGCGTAACAGCGCGGTGACCACGGCGGCGGAGAGGATCACTACGATGAGCGGCATCTTGCGCCAGGCGAGAAACAGGGCAAACATCACTCCCAGCACGCGGGCCATGCCGGCGAAATGTTCACCTTCATACAGCGTTGCCGCCAGCGCCACGGAGAAGAGCAAGGTGGTCGCCGCATCAGACAACAGCGCCTGAGAGCGTTCTGACAGCGCCAGTTTGTTGCCGAGCTTTGCGCCGCCAAAGCGCATCAGCCAGGTCCCCACCGACAGCACCGCAATACCGATCATGACCAGCATGGTATTCGCCATTATTTCTTCCTCATCAGCAGTCCAGGTAAAGAGAGCAGTACCGGCAGGCCCACGGGCGTAAAAGGCACGGCGGCAAGGGACAGAACGGCGCCGCTGGCGGCGCGAATCAGCGTGGTTTTCTTTTTCAGTGCGGGTAACACTAGCGCCAGCAAAATAGCCGGGAAGACGGCATCCAGGCCGATGGTTTCCGGGGCAGGCAGCAGTTTTCCGACCCCCGCGCCAACAACGACGCCAAGCGGCCAGAGCAGGGCGATACCCAGTCCACATAGCCAATAGGCGGCTTTACGCTGTTCCGGCGTCGGTTGCGCCAGGCCAAACACAACGCTTTCATCGTTCATAATGTGGCAGCCGAAGAAGCTTGCCGTACGCGTGCCCACCAGCTCGCGCACCGTAACGCCAAAGGGCAAATGGCGGGCATTCACCAGCAACCCGGCGACGGCAGCCGCCAGCGGATTACCGCCGCTGGCGACAATGCCAATGAACATGAATTCGGAGGCGCCCGCCAGCACCAGCGTGGACAGGGCGAGTGGCACCCACAGCGGAAAACCGTAGGCCATTGCCAGTGAACCGTAGGAGACGCCGACGACCCCAACCGCCAGACACACCAGCAATATGGCTTTGATCGTATCGCTTGTCAGGCTTGAGAAGTGTTGTTTGAACATACAATTTTCAGCTATATCGAACGAGTTTCCATTATAATGAACACATCAGAATCGTTTTTCAAGATGAACGATTCGTTCATTTTATAGAACACTGGAGTCGTGTCATGACACAGCCAATTAGCACGATCGCCAAAAGTCTGGTGCGAGAACGCCTGCGAACCGGACTTTCACTGGCGGAAATTGCCCGCCGTGCCGGTATTGCTAAATCCACGCTTTCCCAGCTTGAGGCCGGAAATGGCAACCCCAGCATCGAGACCCTGTGGTCTTTGTGCGTGGCGCTGGACATCCCTTTTGCCCGTTTGCTGGAGCCGCAGGCCGTCAGAACACAGGTCATTCGGCGTGGCGAAGGCACGAAGGTGGTTGCCGAACTGGCCCACTACCAGGCGACGCTGCTCGCGACCTGCCCGCCGGGCGCGCGGCGTGACATCTATTTTCTGGATGCCCAACCCGGTGCTGATCGTATTTCTCAGCCGCATCCACCGGGTTCCATTGAGCATATTATTGTGACACGTGGGCGTGCGATGGTCGGGCTCATGGAAGCCCCGGAAGAGTTAAACGAAGGCGACTACATCTGCTACCCGGCGGATCTGCCGCATATTTTCAAAGCGCTGGCACCGGATACTCAGGCGATTTTAGTCGCGGAGCAGAATTAAATATACCTGCGTGTCATGCTGACACGCAGGTGATTTATAGTCTGTATCACTATATTCACGCCTCCTGATATTCAGAATTACGTCAATAAATCTTCTACACCACGTTTTATCCTACCATTTTTGTTTGGTTCCGTTTTGCCTGTAAACATGAGATTGATATCACTCTTCCAGCAGTATGCGATTCGTATACTTCAATTGTGATTTCGGGGCTAATTATGTTTCTTGAAGAACGAAGACATCTTATTTGGCAATATTTAAATAAACATGAGCGTGGCACGGTTAATTATTTTTCTGCCTGTCATGGCGTATCTAAAGAAACGATACGTAGTGATTTAAATATTTTAGCAGAAATGGGGCTGGTACAACGTTGCCACGGCGGTGCGATTATTTTGCGGCGAAGTCTGCAATCGGAATTGATCTCTGAAACCGGCCGTGGATTTGAAGTTTTACTCCAGCCGATAGCCCACAGAAAACCACAGAACGATCATCAACAAAAAGGAAAAGTTATGCAGGGTAAGGTCTGTGTTTTTGGTTCATTCAATGTGGACATTGTCGCGCGGGTAGAACGTTTTCCGCGCGGGGGCGAGTCACTGCTGGCGCTGGCAAGCAGCCTTGGGCCTGGCGGTAAAGGCGCAAACCAGGCCACCGCTGCAAGTAAAGCTGGTGCGAAAGTTCATTTCGCCGCGAAAGTGGGAAAAGACCAGTTTAGCCAGCTTGCCGCAGATCATTTGAATGCGTCCGAAATCCACTCTTATACCTTATATCAGTCTGATAGTGAGCCTACGGGTAATGCAATTATTTATGTGTCTCAGGAAAATGGTGAGAATATGATTGCCATTTATTCCGGAGCAAATAAAACCATTACCCATAGTGAAGTGCAGGCCATTGCCTCTGAATTGTCTTCATCCGATGTTTTATTGGTACAGCTTGAGAATAACCTTGATGCTATTGTGGCATTAATTGAAATGGCTCACGGATTAGGGAAAACCGTCATCCTTAATCCTGCACCGTGTTCAGACGAAATAATTCCATGTTTGCCCTTTGTCGATGTAATTACCCCCAATGAAACCGAAGCTTCTTTATTATCCGGGGTTGATGTTCGTGACCTGGATACTGCAAAAGAAGCCGCGCTCATTATTGCTGATATGGGTGCTAAGAAAGTGCTCATTACCATGGGTTCGCGTGGCGCATTGTTGCTCGATAACAAGCAATTTAGCCATATCCGCGCATTCCCGGCAGTTACGGTCGATACCACAGGCGCCGGGGATGCATTTAATGGTGCGCTTGCTGCCTCACTTGCCGCAGGTAACAGTCTGGTTCAGGCCGCGACCTGGGCTTCTGCATTTGCTTCTCTCGCTGTAGAGCTGGAGGGGGCATCCAATATGCCTGACTTCGAACAGGCAACAGCACGACTCCGTACTCACAACTAATTCAGGACGAAAAAAATGAAAACCATTAACGGTATTGTTCCGGTCATGTTGACCCCTTTCACCGCCGATGAACAGATTGATTACCCGGCGCTGGCGAAACTGATCGACTGGTATCTGGAGAAAGGCGTCGACGCGCTGTTTGCCGTTTGCCAGTCGAGTGAAATGCAGTTCCTTTCCTTGCAAGAGCGTGTAGAGCTTGCCCGCTTTGTTGTACAACACGTCGATGGGCGTATACCGGTGATCGCCTCCGGTCATATCAGCGATGATATCGCCGCGCAAAAAGAAGAGTTGCTGGCGATGGCGCAGACTAACATTGATGCGCTGGTGCTGGTCACTAACCATCTTGATCCGCGCAACGAGGGGAGCGAGACCTTTTTTGCCACGCTGAATACGCTGCTTGATACCCTGCCAAAAGAACTGCCTCTGGGGCTGTATGAATGCCCGGCGCCGTATCGTCGTCTGCTGACGGATGATGAGTTTAGTTGGTGCGCCAATAGCGGTCGTTTTGTGGTGCTGAAAGATGTGAGCTGCGACCTGCCGACCGTCGAACGCCGCGTCAAACTGGCGCAGGGGACACCGTTGAATGTCATCAACGCCAACGCCGCTATTGCCTGGCCAGCGATTCTGGCGGGTTCACAGGGGTTCAGCGGCGTGTTCACTAACTTCCATCCAGAACTGTATAGCTGGCTGTGGCATCACGGTAAAACACAGCGCGAGCTTGCCGACGAACTGGCGATTTTCCTCTCTCTGGGCGCCGTGACTGAAACCCTGGGTTATCCCAAAAACGCCAAAATTTACCACCAGCGTCTGGGTACCTTTGACGATGTGACCTGCCGGGTAAACAAAGATGATGTGCTGACGAAATTCTGGGGGCTGACGGTGATCCTCGATCAAATCCGTGCCGGCACTGAGCTGTGGCAGACGCGCCTTGCGCGCTAATGCGGAGAGACTGTCATGATTGTGACCAGCCTTCAGACCTGGCCTGCCCAGGCCAGCGCGTATCATCCGGTCTTTCGCCGGGCGCTGGCGTTTATCGCGCAACATGATTTTCGGCATGAGAAGCCGGGGAAAATCGACATTATTCCGGGAAAACTTTTCTGCCTGTTGCAGGAGATGGACAGTGTGCCATTCAGTGATGCACGCCCGGAATCACACCGCCAGTTTATCGATATTCAGTACCTCATTTCCGGCCATGAAGTGATGGGAGTGAGTTCGGTGAGCTGCGGTAAACATCGCGTCGTGGAAGACCGTACGCCTGAACAGGACATTCTGTTCTGGCAGGTTAATGAGGATGAAAACCCGGTGACGCTGACCCCTGGTATGTTTGCCATTTTTTTCCCTGATGACATCCACCGCCCGTGTGCTCACCAGCCTGGCGATGCGCCATGCCACCTGCGCAAAGCGGTTATCAAAATTCACCGTGAACTTCTGGAGGAAACGGTATGAGTACTGTGCAATCTCCCGCTGAATCCGTTGTTAAAGCACCTGAACTTTCGCGTCGCCGCTGGGGCATTATTCTTATTCTGTTGTTGGCCGCAGTCGTGAACTATCTGGATCGCGCCAACCTCAGTATCGCCAACACGACGATTTCACAAGAGTTTGGTTTTTCTGCCACCCAGATGGGACTGCTGCTCTCTGCATTTTTATGGCCATATGCGCTGGCAAACCTGCCTGCCGGATGGCTGGTTGACCGCTTTGGCCCGAAAAAGATGTTTACCGGCGCGCTGGGGATGTGGTCGGCTGTGACCTTCCTGATGGGGTTTGTTAATACCTACAGTTTCTTTTATGGCCTGCGTATGCTGCTGGGGATCGCGGAATCACCGTTCTTTACCTCCGGCATTAAAATTACCCAGAGCTGGTTCTCGGAAAAAGAACGTGGTCTGCCTACCTCTATCATCAACACCGGTTCGCAAATTGCGAATGCGATTGCACCGCCACTGCTGACCATACTGCTGCTGTGGGTAGGCTGGCGAGGCATGTTTATCGCCGTAGGGTTGTTAGGTCTGCCGTTGATTTTGGCCTGGCTGAAATTCTATCGCGATCCTGATGCACGTGAAGCAATGCAGATCCACACCGGCCAGGTGACTACCGCCGTGTCGGACGAACCAAAAGGGAACTGGGGCACGTTATTTCGCAACAAGACGACCTGGTGCATGATTGCCGGTAACTTCTGCATTATGTTCACCATTTGGGTCTACCTGACCTGGTTGCCGGGATACCTGGAAAAATCCCTTGGCTTTAGCCTGAAACAAACCGGCCTGATTGCCTCAGTACCTTTCTTCGCCGGGATTCTCGGGGTGTTATGTGGTGGTACGCTGTCTGACCGCCTGGTGCGTCGGGGTGTTTCAGCGGTGACGGCGCGTAAGGTTCCGATCGTATTAGGCGCCGGGATGGCAGCCTGCTTCGTGATGCCGATTCCGTTTGTGAGCGATACCACCACCGCGATTACGTTATTAACGCTGGGCTATTTCTGTTCGCAGATGCCGTCCGGGGTTATCTGGACGCTGGCGACGGATATGGCGCCGAAAGGGCAGGTGGCTTCTTTAGGGGCTATCCAGAACTTTGGTGGTTTCCTCGGGGCCGCGCTGGCGCCGATTGTCACCGGAATCATTCTGGATGTGACCGGTCAGTTCACCAATGTGTTTATTCTTGGCGGTTGTCTGTTGTTTATGGGTGCCTGTTTCTACGGCTTCTTTGTGCGTAAACCGATTCGTTAATCACGGCTGATACCGTAAAAATAAGAAGCCCGACGGACAACCGCCGGGCTTTTTTATCCGTAATTTTGATGTGATTCGGCAGTGGCAAAGCGGAACGAAGTTGATTTAAAATGTAAGAACAGTTCTTACATCTGGAGTGAAAATGGCACGCACGATGACCGTTGATCTGGGCGATGAACTTCGTGAGTTTGTCGAGTCACTGATCGCCGCCGGAGATTATCGAACGCAAAGTGAAGTGGTTCGTGATTCCTTGAGACTGCTACGCGAGCAGCAGGCGCAATCGCGCTTAAATCAGTTGCGGATGCTTTTAGCCGAAGGGCTGGAAAGCGGCGAAGCGAAAAAATGGGAGCAGGATGCTTTCCTCAGGAATATCAAAGCCAGGGTGGCGACAAAGGATGAGAGAGATTGAGTTAACGCCGAAAGCCAATGAAGATCTTGAAAACATCTGGTTATACGGTTTTGAGACATTCGGTATGGAAAAAGCCGATTGCTACATTCTGCATATCTCTTCCACGTTTGGTCATCTTGCACAACTTAGCGCTGGCAGGCGAAGAGAGGAATTAGGACAAATTCATTATTACCTCACCCCACCTTTTATAAATTCCGAATTTCGCCCTTCTGCCGGGTTATCGCTTTTTCCTCATCCTCCCTTCGGTAATTATCCCCTCCTTATTTAAGGACAATCAGTCCACGTCGCGCAGGAGAAAGCCGTGTTTCTTACGGCGGTAGCGTGCCTGTTTCACTACACAGAAGGAACTGACCATGAGCGGAAAACCCGCCGCCCGGATGGGCGATATGACGACGTCCGGCGGTCCGATTGTACAGGGCTCCATGGGGGTGATGATTGGCTCCCCCACCGGCGTGGCCTGCTCGGTATGCCCGGGTGGCACAACCTCGGGTAATCCGGTGAATCCCCTGCTCGGGGCCAAGGTACTGCCCGGCGAAACTGATTTTGCTCTGCCCGGCCCGCTGCCGTTTGTGCTGTCCCGCTCTTACAGCAGTTACCGGACGAAAACGCCCGCACCGGTGGGCCTCTTTGGCCCCGGCTGGAAAGCCCCTTTCGATATCCGCGTACAGGTGCGCGATGACGAACTGATACTCAACGACAACGGCGGGCGAAGCATTCATTTTGACCCGCTGCTGCCCGGTGAGACCGCCTTCAGCCGCAGCGAATCCCTGTGGCTCGCACGCGGCGGCACGCTGAAACTGCATGAAAGTAATGTGCTGCATGTCATGTGGCAGAGCCTGCCGGAAGACCTGCGGTTAAATCCGCACCTTTATCTGGCAACGAACAGTGCCCGGGGGCCGTGGTGGATACTCGGCTGGCCGGAGCGTGTTCCGGGGGCGGACGAGGTGCTGCCGGCCCCGCTGCCGCCGTACCGGGTGCTGACCGGACTGGCAGACCGCTTCGGGCGGTGTCTCTCTTTTCACCGGGACGCCGACGGCGATTTTACCGGGCATATCACCGGCGTCACGGACGGCGCGGGTCGCCAGTTCCGGCTGGCGCTCTCCACGCAGGCGCAGCGGGCGGAGATGGCGCGTAAACAGGCCATTGCCGGGGAGGCTGTCCCGTCTTTTCCGAACACGATGCCGGTCGCAGGCTACGGCACCGACAGCGGCATCCGTCTGGAGGCGGTGTGGCTGGTGCACGACCCGGTCTACCCCGACACCCTTCCCGTGCGCCCACTGGTCCGCTACACGTACACCCCGCGCGGCGAACTGGCGGCGGTGTATGACCGCAGCGGTACCGTGGTGCGCGATTTTGTTTATGATGCGAAACATCCTGGACGAATGGTGGCCCACCGCCATACGGGCAGGCCGGAAATACGCTACCGCTACGATGCGGCCGGGCGCGTGGTGGAGCAGCGCAATCCCGCCGGACTGAGCTACACCTACGGCTATGAAAAAAACCACGTCGTCATTACCGACAGCCTGCACCGCCGCGAGGTGCTGCACACCGAAGGCGAGCACGGCCTGAAACGGGTGGTGCGGGAAGAGAAAGCCGACGGCAGCACGCTCACCCGCGAGTTTGATAATGCCGGGCGGCTGCTGGCGGTCACGGACGCGGCCGGGCGCAGAACCGAATACCGGCTGAATGTGGGTTCCGGGAACGTGACGGAAATCGTCCCCCCGGACGGCAGGCCGGTCCGTTTCAGCTACAACGACCAGCGCCAGCTAATCACCACCACCGGCCCGGACGGCCTGCGCAGCCGGTCTGAATACGATGCTCAGGGCCGGCTGATAACACAGACCTCCCGCAGCGGGGATGTCACCCGCCATGAATATGCCGGCGCACAGAGCGAATGGCCCTGCGCCACCGAAGACCCCACCGGCAGCCGTCATGAGATGACCCGGAGCCGCTACGGCCGGTTACTCACCCTGACCGACTGCTCCGGCTGTGAAACCCGCCATGAATACGACCGCTTCGGCCAGCTGACCGCCCGGCACCAGGAAGAAGGGCTCAGTCAGTACTGGCAGTATGATGAGCGGGGCAGAGTGGTCAGCCAGCGCGATACATCAGGCCAGGAAACCCGGTATGAGTATAACGACGCGGGCGACCTCACCGCGGTGCTTCACCCGGACGGCAGCCGCACGGAGACCCGGTACGATGCGGCCGGACGCCCGGTCAGCATGACACAGGGCGGGCTGACACGGCAGATGGAATACGATGAGGCCGGGCGCCTCACCGGGCTGGTCAACGAGAACGGCAGCCGGACCACCTTCACGTATGATGTGCTGGACAGGCTGACACAGGAGACCGGTTTTGACGGCAGGACGCAGTGTTACCGTTATGACCTGACCGGACAGCTGATTCACAGTGAGGATGAGGGCCTCGTCACCCGGTGGCACTATGATGCATCGGACCGCCTCAGCCACCGCACCGTTAACGACGAACCGGCAGAGCAGTGGCACTATAATGACCGGGGCTGGCTGGCGCAGGTCAGCCACCTCAGCGACGGATACCGAGTCAGCGTGCATTATGACTACGATGACCATGGTCGTCTGTGCCGGGAACGTCAGGCGGTGGTGCAACCCGACACGCAGACGCTGCTCTGGCAGCACGTCACGCAGCATGACTACCGCAACGGTCTGGCGGACCGCACCACCCCGGACCGCCTGCCGCCGGTGGCGTGGCTCACCTACGGCAGCGGCCACCTGGCCGGCATGAAGCTCGGTGACGAGCCGCTGGTTGATTTCACCCGCGACCGCCTGCACCGGGAAACGCAGCGTGACTTCGGCCCCCACACCCTCAGCACCGCGTGGGCCCCGGACGGTCTGCCCGCTTACCATCACACCGGAGACCCGCTGTGGGACCGGGCGTATCACCGGGATACCGCCGGGCAGCTTGTCCGTATCCGCCATGCAAATGCCGATACGCATTACGAATATGACGCCGCCGGGCGTCTGCAGCAGTCCCGGAGTGACACGCAGCCGGCACAGGACTGGTTCACCGACCCGGCCGGCAACCGCCTGGCCGACCGGCATGTCCGTCCCACCCTGCCAGCCGTGTGGTGGAACAACCGTATCAGCGAGGACGCGGAGAACTTTTACCATCACGACAGCCACGGCAGGCTGACCGGGCGGGACGAGCGGCTTATCCGCGACGGCGGCAGCCACTGTCACCACTATCACTATGACTGCCAGCACCGGCTGATGCAGTACGTGCGCACGCAGCAGGACAGCACCCTGACCACCGCCCGTTACCTGTACGACCCGCTGGGTCGCCGTACCGGTAAAACGGTGCGGGAAACACCCCGCGACGGCAGCCCGGAACGGGTCACCCGCGTCTGGTATGGCTGGGACGGTGACCGCCTCACCACCACGCAGACGGACACCACCCGCATCCAGACGGTGTACCTGCCGGGCAGCTACACCCCACTGCTGCGCATTGAAACCGCGGCAGAGGAACTGCAGAAAGCCACACGCCGCAGCCTCGCGGAAAAACTGCAGCAGGACGGGGGCGTCACCTTCCCGCCGGAACTGGTGGCCCTGCTCGACGGGCTGGAGGGTGAACTGCTGAGCGGGGACATCAGTGAACAGAGCCGGCAGTGGCTGGCACAGTGCGGCCTGACGGCGGAGCGGATGCGAAACCAGCTGGAGCCGGTGCATACCCCGCAGCGCACGCTTCACCTGTATCACTGCGACCACCGTGGCCTGCCGCTGGCGCTGATTAATGAAGAAGGCCAGGTTGACTGGTCTGCTGATTATGACGTGTGGGGCAATCTGCTCAGTGAAAATAATCCACACAGCCTGGCGCAGGACCTGCGCCTGCCGGGCCAGCAGTATGACAAGGAAACCGGCCTGCACTACAACCGCCACCGTTATTACAACCCGAGGCAGGGACGGTATATCACGCAGGACCCGATAGGTTTATCCGGAGGATGGAATGCTTATGTTTATCCGCTGGATCCGGTTCAATTTGCAGATTCGTTAGGATTGTTTGCTAAAGAACTACTTCCTGGAAGTGACCTTGCAGCTTTTTCAATTTTGTATCAAGTTGAAAAAGATATGAAGTCTCTTAATTTGATAGGTATGGATAACTTTTTTCATTGTACTGCATTTTGTCGTGTATCAAAATCCAAATGGGCTAGTGATAGTGCAGCTCGTAGTATGGGAATGCTGAAAGAAGTTAGAGATTATACTTTAGGGAGGGTTGGATTGTATGGAGATAAAAAAATTCGTTCACATGAAGAAATGGTTGAGGACAACATCAAAGATCTTAAAGCTAATGAACACGGTTTAACCTGCCCCACGGATACGAGTTGTTCCTCACGTTGTGAGGGATATATTAACCCTGAGCATCATAAAACCAAGGGAATATTAAAAGATAAGGGTTACCTCTAATGAAATGGTGGCTCTTTTTTGCGTCAATAACTTTCTCGCTTTGTGGGTGTGATACTTTGGAAAAAAATTACAATTCTTTTTATGAAATTCCAAGTAGTGATGGCATAAAAAGCTGGTTGCCAGATTTCTTTCCTGAGAATTCAATAGACATAAAGTTCAAATCAAATTTAGATTTGAACTCTTTTAGTGTTTATTTTTCCATTCCAGAATATGAAACAAGATCAATTTTTTTAGAGAGCAAAAATGCATCATCTGATGGTTTTATTTTCATGAAAAAGCAGGACGGAGATATTAATATTGTCATGTGCGCCAACTCTAATTACAATCTTTTTAAAGAGAAAAATCATATGTATTTTTTGATTGGATTTATAAATAAAAGTAAGCAATATTATTTGATAAATATTACTGATAAGCAATATGATGATTTTTGTTAAACTTTAAAAATAATAGCCAGATATGATAAGCTAAAACAGTATTATGTGCTGCGAAAGACACACTACGCACGCAGCAGGACAGCACCCTGACTACCGCCCGTTACCTGTACGACCCGCTGGGTCGCCGCACCGGTAAAACGGTGCGGGAAACACCCCACGACGGCGGCCCGGAACGGTTCACCCGCGTCTGGTATGGCTGGGCCTCACCACCACGCAGACGGACACCACCCGCATCCAGACGGTCTACCTCCCGGGCAGCTTCACCCCACTGCTGCGCATTGAAACCGCGGCAGAGGAACTGCAGAAAGCCACACGCCGCAGCCTCGCGGAAAAACTGCAGCAGGACGGGGGCGTCACCTTCCCGCCGGAACTGGTGGCCCTGCTCGACGGGCTGGAGGGTGAACTGCTGAGCGGGGACATCAGTGAACAGAGCCGGCAGTGGCTGGCACAGTGCGGCCTGCCGGGGCAGCAGTATGATGAGGAAACCGGCCCGCACTACAACAGCCACCGTTATTACAACCCGCGTCAGAGACGATATATCACGCAGGATCCGATAGGGTTATCCGGAGGATGGAATGCTTATGTTTATCCGCTGGATCCGGTTGGCTGGATTGATTCAATGGGGCTTGCACCTAATAAATATCGGCACTTGAAGAATGGTGGCTACGGAGCGTAGACCTACCCCATCACCTAAGTCCAATTCGAGTAAACTGCCTGTAATAGCGTAAAAATTAATGCCGAAAAATGAGATTTTTGAAAACTGCGGGATGAAAAATCCACAGTTAAATACTAACACACCATTGAACCTGCAAGTGTTAGACGAATTTTATGGTTCTAAAATAATATTTATTCCAAAAGGTGATTTTCAGCACTTACCTGAGTCGTTAAAAACTTTAGGGATTTAGTTAAATGAAATGGCTGAAAATAATCATAACAACATGTTCTCTTTTTCTAATGTCATGTGATTATTGTTACTCAACAATGGAGTACAAAGACAATGATCTTCTCGGCAAAATATATGCATGGGATATAAATCGTAATGATGTTAAAACCCCAATAGCATTGGAATATAATGATTTTTGTTTCCTAAACAAAGACGATTCATGGGGCTTACTAAATGGAAAATTAAGCAATATGATTATCACTCACTTAATGAATAAAATATTAAAAGAATTGACTCTCTTATCTGTAAATAACATCAACATATTCCTCTGAAGAGAAGGATAACCTAAATAGCTGCGCCTAATAGTAGATTATGTTAAGGGAACTCAGCCCATATTACGCGGGTAGGATCAATATGTGCCCTGATTGCAGGTGTGGATGAATGGGGCGAAATCGATGATTTTGGTCATGAAGGCTACAGAATAGCTCCCCTTGTGGGGAGCTATTTCGTTTTTACGCCAGGTAAAACACTTCTTTCAGCTCTGCGCTCACCGGGCTGTTGTCCGGGTTGGCGGGCATCACATCGCGCATGTGTTTCCACCAGCGCTGGCAGACGTTGGTGTTGGCCACCGCGTTCCAGCGCTCTTCGGACTCAATTTCTACCGTCGCGAACAACAGGTTGCGTGCTTTATCGAGATAAATCGCGTAATGGTGTGCACCATGCGCTTTCAGCACCGCCTCCAGCTCGGGCCAGATTGGGTTATGGCGACGTTCATACTCTTCGTGTGCATCGGGGTTAACCTGCATCACAAAGGCCTTGCGGATCATAAGGCCTCCAGGTAGAGCTCGCGGACTTCATCACGGCTTGCGGTGCGCGGGTTGCACGGCGCACAGGGATCCGCCAGCGCTTTGTCCAGCCAGCCTTCAATATCCTCTTTAGTGACGCCCAGCTTACTGAAACCAGATGGAATACCCACGCGCGCGCTGAGATCGCGAATCGCCTGAATGGCCGCCATGCTCGCAGCTTCGTCGCTCATGCCACGGGTATCAACGCCCATCGCCTGCGCCACGCGAGCAAAACGTGCCACGGCGTTGGGGCGGTTAAAGTTTTCGATGATCGGCAGCAGGATGGCGTTGCAGACACCGTGCGGCAGGTTGTGAGTCGCACCCGGCTGGTGGGCGAGAGCGTGGACCAGGCCAAGACCGGCGCTGTTGAATGCCATACCCGCCAGATACTGACCAAAGGCCATCTGCTCGCGTGCCTCCAGGTTATGACCATCGTCCACTGCTTTCGGTAGCCACAGGTTAATCAGGCGAATGGCTTCCAGCGCGTTGGCGTCGGTTAGCGGGTGAGCGCCCACGGAGACGAAGGCTTCGACCGCGTGGGTCAGGGCGTCCATGCCGGTTGCAGCGGTGACGGAAGCCGGGATTTCCAGCATCACGCTGGCATCGTCCACGGCAATATCCGGGATGATGTTCGGGTCGATAATGACTTCTTTGACCTTACGAGCGCTGTCGATAATCACGGCGTTACTGGTCATCTCCGCGGCGGTCCCGGCGGTGGTGTTAATCGCCACCAGCGGCACACCTGCATTTTTCACTTTGCCGACGCCGGAATAGGCGGTGGAAGGGCCTGGGTTGGCGGTGAGGATTTTCACGGCTTTCGCGGTGTCGATCGGGCTGCCGCCGCCGAAGGCGATAACGTAATCGCAGCCCGCGGCTTTGTAGGCCGCATAGCCTTTTTGCACCAGTTCTTCGGTCGGGTTCGGGAAGACGTCATCGAACAGGTGATAGGCCATTTGGTGCGCTTTCAGCGCCGCAAACAGGCTATCGAGCAGGCCGAGTTTGACCAGTTGCCCGTCGGTGACAATCAGCGCTTTACCCCACTGTTTGCCTGCGACCAGGTTGACCATATCACCGATGGCGCCCGCGCCATGCAGGCTGATTTTAGGAAGGGCTAACATAAAGCTCATAATCTATCTCCATAATTGCTGTGATTTTTGTCCGGCGGCGAAACTCCATGTCGTCGGAAGTATTCTGTACCCCTCACCCCGGCCCTCTCCTTTGGGAGGAGAAGGGGAAGGCCGCACCGAGCAGTCCCCTCTCCCTGTGGGAGAGGGTTAGGGTGAGGGGTAAATTAAATCCTTCTGCGCTGCATAACCCGGCGGTAGATAATCGGCAGGGAAATCACCACGATCAGCATCGCGCCGACGATAATCGACATCACAATCCCCGGTACGTTGAGCAGGCTCAGACCAAAGGTCACCAGCCCCATCAGGAAGGCGGCAATGACCACGCCCACCATGCTGCCGGAACCGCCAAGGATATTGACGCCACCCAGCACCGCCATCGTCACCACCGCCAGTTCCCAGCCCATCGCAATCGTCGGGCGCGTACTGCCTAAACGGGATGTCAGCAATACTGACGCCAGGCCCGCCATCAGTCCCACCAGCGCAAACAGAATCAGGTTGTGGCGTTTCACGTTAATGCCGGAGTACCACGCGCCGGTTGGGTTATTGCCGATGGCGTAAGTGCGGCGACCAAAGTTGGTGCGGTGTAAGACAAAGGCGAAGACGGCGGCAAGCACAATAAACAGCGCAAACTCGAAGGACAGCGCGCCGAAGACATAGCCCTGGCCGAACCAGGCGAAGCTCTCCGGATACGCATTAAGCGCCTGATCGCCGAGCAGGATGTACGTGATGCCGCGGTACAGACTCATGGTCCCGATGGTGATAACGATGGAGGAGAGGTTGAAACGCGTCACCAGGAAGCCATTGAACAAGCCGCACAGCAGCCCCACGCCCAGTCCCACACAGACCAGCAGTGCGGTGTCCATACCTGCGGCGGCGCAAAAGCCCATGACCGTCGAGCTCAGCGCCATCGTGGAGGCCACCGACAGGTCAATTTCACGGGCAATAATCAGCATCGCCATTGGCAACACGATGATCGCTTTTTCCGTGAAGTTGAAGGTCGCGTCAGACAGGTTCCAGATATTGAGGAAATAGGGTGACGCCAGGGCGTTCACGATAAACACCGCGAGGGTCACCGCCAGCAAAAAGCCTTCCCAGCACATCAGACGCTGCCAGAATGGAGTAGCGGAGGGAGCGCTTTTCATGGCGTCGGAAGTCAGCATTTTGGTCATGATTTCACCGCCTGTTTTTGTCGTGCCAGGGCTGCATCGCGCAGGATTAAACGTCCTTTGCGCTTGTTGCCGCGTTCATTAAGCAGAACCGCAATGACAATGACCGAGCCGGAAATCGCCATCTGCCAGAAGGGGGAAATACCGATGACTGGCAGCGCGTTATTGATAACGCCAAGGAACAGCGCGCCCAACAAACATCCCAGCACCCGGCCTGTTCCGCCCATGGTGCTGATGCCGCCAATCACACAGGCTGCCACGACCTGCAGTTCAAAACCGTTAGCCACATCGACATACGCCACGGCGAAGCGGGAAATCCATAAATAACCGCAGAAACCCGCCAGCGCCCCGGAGAGGCAAAAGCTGACGAATTGCATTTTTCCGGCATTGATCCCGGTGTAATACGCTGCCGTGGCGTTGCCGCCTGCGGTATACAGGGCACGGCCGGTACGGCTGTAACGCAGGAAGTAGCCCACCACAAATAACGCGGCGATGGCGCACCAGCTGAGTAACGGCAAACCGAGCAGTGACGAGCGCGGCAGACCGAGAAAATCGGCGCTCATCTGGTGGGAGTTAATCCAGCCGCCGTCGGAGAGCAAAAAGATAATGCCGCGATAGATGCTCATGGTGCCGAGCGTGACCACAATCGCCGGAATGCCCATCTTCCACACCAGCAGGCCGTTGATGATGCCCATCACCAGCCCGAGCACGGTGGCCAGAATCAGCAGCGCCCAGACCGGGATGTCCGGATGGTGGAAGTTGAGCAGCGCGACGATCATCCCGGTCAGCGCGAGATTGGCCGCCATCGACAAATCAATGCCTTTGGTCAGCAGCACCATCATCTGCCCGAGGGCGAGAATGATAAGAATGGCGGTGTCGTTAAACATCTCTACCAGGTTGCCGGGGCCGATAAATGACGGCACGCGGCTGCCGATGGCGAGCACCATCAGCACAATCACACCGCCCAGCAGGGCCTCGCGGTGTTTCAGGAGTTGTTGCCACATTATGCTGCCTCCTTACCGGCGCCGCTGGCGGCGCTGACGATGGTTTCCGCCGTGGCTTCGCCGGCCTGATATTCAGCGACCATTAACCCTTCGTGCATCACGATGATTCGGTCCGCCATGCCCATCACTTCCGGCAGTTCTGAGGAGACCATAATCACCGCCAGTCCGTGGGAGACCAGTTCGGACATAAACTGGTGCACTGCCGCTTTCGAGCCGATATCGATGCCTTTGGTCGGTTCATCGAGGATGATCACGTCCGGGTGGGTGGCGAGCCATTTGCCGATCACCACCTTCTGCTGGTTGCCGCCGGAGAGGGTTTCGACCGCCTGTTTCCAGCTAAAGGCTTTCACCTGCAGCCGTTTGGCGTACTCGTCCGCGAGCGCCCACTCTTTGGCGTCGTTGAGCACGCCGTTCGGGTTGAGTTTGCCAAGCTGCGGCAGGCTGATGTTCTGGGCGATAGGCAATTCGATAATCGCCCCCTGTTTTTGCCGCTCTTCCGGTACGCAGACAATCCCGGCCTGAATGGCATCGGCGGGCTGTTTGAAATGGACCGCTTTGCCGTTGAGTACAATCTCGCCAGAAGAGGGACGCGAGACGCCGGAAAGCGCCTGCATCAGTTCGGTACGCCCGGCGCCCACCAGACCGTAGAAGCCGAGGATCTCCCCTTTACGCAAAGAGAAATCGATATGGGCGAATTCGGTCGGGTGGCAGAGGTCTTTGACTTCCAGTACGGTGTCGCCCATTTCGCAGGCAACTTTCGGGTAGGTCTGGGTAATGGCGCGACCGACCATCATGGCGACCATGCGCTCTTCGGTAATGTCCTGCATAGCGCCGGAACCGATCCACACGCCGTCGCGCAGAATGGTGTAGTGGTCTGCCAGTTCGAAGATTTCATCAAACTTGTGCGAGATAAACAGAATGGCTTTGCCCTCTTGTTTTAAACGCTCAACGATTTGATAAAACTCCAGAATCTCGTGCTGTGAGAGGGCCGCAGTGGGTTCGTCGAGAATCACCACCTGCGCTTCAAACGACAGCGCGCGGGCAATCGCCACCATATGACGCTGAGCGATGCTCAGTGTTTTCAGCGTGGCGCGCGGGTCAATCTGCACTTCCAGGCGGGTCAGAATATCCCGTGCCTTCTGGTGCATTGCGGGCCAGTCGAGCTTTTTCAGCAGGCCTTTGTGCAGGTACTGACCGACGAAAATGTTCTCCGTGACGGACAATTCGTCGAACAGCACGGTTTCCTGGTGTATGGCGGTGATCCCCACCTTATGCGCAGATTCCGGGGTCGGAAGCTGAATGGGAATAGCTTTGTAGAGAATTTCGCCCTCTTCAGGCTGGTAAATACCGGTCATAACTTTGACCAGCGTGGACTTGCCCGCGCCATTTTCACCGATAAGCGCGGTGACTTTGCCGGGCCAGAGGTCGAGCTGCACGTTCTCAAGGGCACGGACACCAGGGAAAACCTTGGTGATGCCTTTGAGCGACAGCAGGGGTGTGGATGCCGTCATGATGTTCTCCAAATATCGCCTCTCCCCTCGGCAGAGGGTTAAAGTGAGGGCGGCGTGCGGCCTGATGCCCTCACCTCGACCCTCTCCCATCGGGAGAGGGAGAAGGGATTAGAAAATTTTCGAGAACTTATCAATGTTGCTGGCGTCGTAGACGAACGGCTCTGCCATTGCGCCATTACCGTCAGCATCCAGTTTCACCTTGCCGAGTTTGCCCATATTGGCCTCGGTTTTCGTCGCCGTCCCTTTCACTAAATCATCCGCCAGGTAGGTCGCGGCGTAACCCAGATCGATCGGGTTCCAGATAGCGAAGCTTTTCGTCGCCCCGGATTTCACGGCGCCCGCCATTTCAGACGGCAAACCCAGGCCCGTGACGTAAACTTTGCCGATTTTGCCCTGGTCCTTCACCGCCTGTGCAGCGGCCACGATGCCCACCGAGGACGGGGAGACGATCACTTTCAGATCGGGGTACGATTTCAGCAGACCCACCGCTTCGCGGTAGCTCTTATCAGACAGATCGTCGCCATAGGCAACGGTGACCAGATTGACGGAGGGGTACTTCGGCAGCACCTTTTTCATCTCTTCAATCCAGATATTCTGGTTGGTAGAGGTCGGGGTGGCGCTCAGAATGGCCACATCGCCTTTCTCAACATTCAGCGCTTTTAATGCGTCGACGGCCAGTTTGACGTTGGTTTCACCAATCAGGGCGTTATTGGACGGGTTCAGATGTATCTGACGACCCGCTTTCGCCACGCCGGAATCCCAGGAGACCACTTTGATGCCGCGCTGCATGGCTTTTTTCAGTACCGGGACCACGGCATCGGGATCGTTCGCGGAAATCGCGATCGCATCCACACCCTGAGCGATCAGGCCGTTAAGCACTTCGATCTGTGCTTCTGCGGTGGTGGTGGTGGGGCCGGTATAGATGACTTTGACATCGCCTAACTCTTTGGCGGCTTCCTGCGCGCCGGTGTTTGCTGCTTCAAAAAAACCATTTCCCAATGATTTCGCCACGAGAGCGATTTTGACTTCTGCTAATGCGGAACCGGACAACGCCAGGGCGGCAACGGTGAGGATCAAGCTTGTCTTTATTTTCATTGCTTTTACTCCACTGAGTTAGTTTCCCGTCGTCTTTCACATTGCAGGTGCGTTGGCGTTCTCGCAAACCCCAGTCACTTACTCCTGTAAGCTCCTGGAGATTCGCTGCGCCGCCGCCTTCCTGCACCGCGAAATCCTTAGGGAATAGATTGTTTGCAGGTAACAGAGTTTCCCCTTCGGGTCGTTGCACGAAGGGGTTATAGGACGTTCTTATGGGTACAGCTCTAACGCACTGGCCAGCGGGGTGACGCCAAAGCGTTTACCCAGCGCAATCAGTTCTTCACGGGTGATGGTCTGCTTCATACCGCCCATCGAATAGACTTTCACCAGCACTTCTGCGGATTTCTCCGCGGTGTCGATCAGACCAAAGGTTTCATCCAGGGTCGGACCGCTTCCGAAGACACCGTGGAACGGCCACAGTACCAGCGAATGCTTGTTCATGGCTTCTGCGGTGGCCTGACCGATTTCATCGGTGCCTGGCACCATCCACGGCAGAATGCCAACGCCATCCGGGAAGACCACCAGACACTCGGTGCTGCCTTCCCACAGTTTGCGGGTGATAAGGCTGGCGTCATTCTCCAGCACATAGGTCAGCGCGATCAGGTTGGTGGCATGGCAGTGCATGATGACACGATCTTTGCCGTCGGTAGCTTTGATGCGTTCACTGTGTGACAGGAAGTGGGCCGGCAGCTCTGACGTTGGCACCGCTTCGTTCGTCAGCCCCCACAGGATGTGATAGCCCGCGCCATCACTGTCCACTTTGACCACACCGAGGTTAGCGGCCGGGTCGAGCTGGACGTTACGGAAGAATTTGCCCGAGCCGGTGACGATAAACGCGGTATTCGCCAGTATCGGCATCGGCTGGCTGAGCGCGATATAACGCGGTTCGGCGTGGAAATCGGCTTCGTAGGGGGCAATATCAGCCGCGTCCAGACGCAGGGTCAGGTTGCCGCCGTTGCGTTCATCCCAGCCTTTGAGCCAGGCATCGCTGGTGGCTTTGATCATGCCCTGGGTGAACCAGGCGTTGATAATATTCTGCATAGTCGTTTGGTTCCTGTTATCGCGGTGAGGATTCCCCCTCACCCCGGCCCTCTCCCTTGAGGGAGAGGGGGTAAAAGTTCCCTCTCCCCGTGGGAGAGGGTTAGGGTGAGGGCGGTCTTACCCGCGTTGACTCAATACCTCTTTCTCATACGCCCGCACGCTCTCCAGCCACTGGCTACCGGCCGGGGTGTCGTGACGCTGGCAATACATTTCCCACACCGCCTGCCACGGCAGGCATTTCTGCTCTTCCAGCAGCGCCAGACGGGCGGTGTAATCGCCGTCGGCTTCCAGTTGACGCAGTTGTTCTGTCGGCTCCAGCAGGGCGCGCAGCAGGGCTTTTTTCATGTTACGGGTGCCGATAACCCACGCGGCAATACGGTTGATAGAGGCATCGAAGAAATCCAGCCCGATGTGTACGCGGTCGAACAGGTTGTGGCGCACGATCTCGCTGGCGATGGCCTGGGTTTCATCATCCAGCAGGACCACGTGGTCGCTGTCCCAGCGTACCGGGCGGCTCACGTGCAGCAGCAGACGCGGTACATAGAGCATGGCGGCGGAGATCTTGTCGGAAATGACTTCGGTGGGGTGGAAGTGACCCGCGTCCAGACACAGGGCGGTCTGGCGGCTGGCGGCATATCCCATATAAAACTCGTTTGAGCCGACGGTGTAGCTTTCTGCGCCAATACCGAACAGCTTACTTTCAACGGCGTCGATGTGATGCGCCTGGTCGAACTTTTCGCTCAGCGCTTCATCCAGCGCCGCCATCAGACGTTTACGCGGTGCCAGGCGGTCAACGGTGACATCTTTCATGCCGTCCGGTACCCAGATGTTCATTACCGATGGCGTGCCCAGTTGTTCGCCGAAGTAAGCGGAGATCCGGCGGCTGGCTTTCACATGATCAATCCAGAACTGACGAATTTCATCGTTCGCATGAGAAAGTGTGAAGCCGTCGGCACTCATCGGATGTGAGAAACAGGACGGGTTGAAATCCAGACCCAGTTTGTTGGCTTTTGCCCACTCAACCCAGTTTTTGAAGTGTTCAGGCTTGATCGCGTCGCGACTGACCGATGGACCCGCTTCGTGGTACATCGCGTGCAGGTTCAGGCGCTTAGGACCAGGTATCAGACTCAGGGCCTGTTCCAGATCGGCACGCAATTCCTGAGGATTGCGTGCTTTGCCCGGATAGTTGCCGGTTGCCTGGATACCGCCAGTGAGAG
The DNA here is from genome assembly GCA_901456055.1 of Phytobacter ursingii. Classification (GTDB taxonomy): domain Bacteria; phylum Pseudomonadota; class Gammaproteobacteria; order Enterobacterales; family Enterobacteriaceae; genus Phytobacter; species Phytobacter ursingii. The sequence continues at coordinate 282,148 of CABDWT010000003.1, read as the reverse complement.
CGCCTTCCGGGTTTTCAAACCCGGCGACATCATCGCCCTGCCAGCAGTGCATGGATACCGGCAGTCTGTCGAGCTGGCGCAGGGCCTCTTCGACATCAATGCCTACAGCGGCAAAACGCTGTTTAGCGAGTTCCCAGGCTTGTTCAAGTTGAGTGGTCATGCGCAAAGCTCCTTTGTCTGTCGTTTCTGCTGAAACCGCGCGACGTTGCGGGCAATTTCATTGTCAGGATTGGGTGTGAAGGTGGTCAGCGCATAGCTGGTGCTCACCACATCACGGAAAGGATCCACGCCGCTGAGTTCGCCCAGCGTCATGAGTTGTACGCCGATATTGCCCAGCGTAGAGGCTTCGATGGGGCCTGCGATAACAGGCAGTCCACAGGCATCGGCACACAGTTGATTTAAAACGTGGTTCTGGCAGCCGCCGCCGACGATATGGAGTTCAGTGAAAGGTTGACCGCGCAAGGCGGCAAGTTCGCTCAGGACATCGGCATACAGCAGGGCCAGGCTATCGAAAATGCAGCGCGCCAGTTCAGCATCGCTTTGTGGGGCCAGCTGATTGCTTTCACGGCAGGCGGCCTGGATTTCTTCACCCATGTTTTCCGGGTTAATAAAGCGCTCGTCGTTCGGGTTAATCACGAAACGGCAGGAGGGCAGCTCACGGGTACGGGCAATCAGGGCGGGGAGGTCGCGGATATCGCGCTCTTTCACAACACGCTGCAACAGCCATAGCCCCATAATGTTTTTCAGTACGCGATAGCGACCTTCCGCGCCACCTTCGTTGGTGATATTGGCGGCCAGCGCATCGCTGCTGGTGTAGGGCGTGGTGCTTTCAAAACCCATCAGCGACCAGGTGCCGGAAGAGAGATAGGCGGCATTGGCGTTTTTCAGCGGCGCAGCGACGACCGCGCTGGCGGTATCGTGGCTGGCCACCGCCACCACGGGAACAGCGGTGCCCTGCGGGTTTTGCCAGTGACCGATAACATTACCCGGAGGGGTTGGCGTACCAAACCAGGATACAGGCACGCCCGCCCAGTTGAGCAGCGTGGCATCCCAGTTATCGCTGTCGATGTTAACCAGTTGCGTGGTAGTCGCGTTGGTGTATTCCCAGTTCAGGTTGCCGGTCAGACGGAAACTGAAATAGTCGGGGATGAGCAATGCATGTTCGACCCCGGCGACAATCTCCGGCTGTTGCTGTGCCAGCGCGCGTAGCTGGTAGAGGGTATTAAACGGTAAAAACTGAATGCCGCTGCGGCCATAAATGTTGGCTTTGCCTAACTGCTCAACAGCCGTGGCCATGATGCCATCCGTGCGATGATCGCGATAGGAAACCGGCAAGCCAACGCGTGCACCCTGTTTGTCGATCAGCACGACATCCACACCCCAGGTGTCGATACCGATACTGTCAATAGTGACGCCCTGCGCGCAGGCTTTTTCCAGCCCGAGACGAATTTCATCTTCCAGCGCATCAATGTCCCAACAGTCAAAACCGTTGTTTTTTTCCAGATAGTTGGGGAAGCGATGAACTTCACGCAGCGTGAGGGTCCGCTGTTCCGTCGCGTAGCGGGCCAGCATTACACGCCCGCTGGAGGCGCCTAAATCAACGGCGACACAATGGCGAAATGTCATGATTAGAGTCCCAAATCAAAGAGTGAAGGACAGTGTATAAATGCCTTTCTCGCGCCACCTTGATGGTAGTGACAGCAAAGACGACAACATGGCAATCAAATAAAGATGGGCATGATAAAAATCACGGTTGGCGCAATACCTTTTGTCGACACCAGGGTTGCAGGGGAAAAAGGAATCAAGGCAGGCAGAAATAATTATTTCTCTATTGAGTGGGTTTATTTATTAACCAATTAAAAACAATGAGTTATAAATTTCATGGCGCGCTTAATTATTTTTTGTGGTGATTGATTAAGTTTTTGTATTTTTATTGCTGATGTGTTTTTTATTTTATTTATTACTGTTTTTGATGGCGCTCTCATATTTGTAACCGCCTTGATAGAATTATTGAAACAATTTTTCATTTAAATTAGGTTGTTCTCGAAGTCATGGGATAGTTTCCTTTAAAATTTATTTTTTCACTTCAATGGATTGTTTGTATGAGAAAATTGTTATTCTTATTATTACCGCTTGCGGTATCAAGCGCACAGGCAGTGTATGTGGATGTTCGCCATGAATATCTGGATGACAGCAAAGCAAATTACGATCGTGCTTATATTTCGCATCGTTTCGAGAACGGGTTTGGTTTTGCCATTGAGGCAATATCTAAATCCGGTGGCGACGATACCGATAAACCCTTTAATGACATGGAATCACAGGGAAATGAGTATACGCTAAGCTATCAATATAAATCAGGGGCGGTGGCCTGGCAGCCTGGTTTTGTATTGGAAACGGGGAACGGTTATGCCACCTACAAACCTTATTTGCGCGCGACATGGACATTAAACGATAGCTGGTGGGTGGGTGCACGTTACCGTTTCGAATATATCCGCCGTTCGTCTGACTCGCGTGATGATGATACCGTAAACCGCATGGATGTTTGGGCTGGTTACAAATGGAATAATTTTGACTGGACCGTTGAAGGTATTTATAAGAAAGCTGAGAAATATAACCTCTTCGATGATGGTCGGGATAATTACGAGTTTAATTTTCGCACCGCATACATTATAGACAAATGGACGCCGTACGTAGAGATTGGCAATGTTTCAGTACGTAGCACTTCTGATGAAAGACAAACGCGTTTCCGTATTGGTGTGGGATATAGCTTTTGATGATTGATATTCTCTAAGCGATAAGCCAGGTAGTACTTTTCTTATTGTGGTTATTTGGCCGGCATCATGAAAAGGATGTCGGCTTTTTTGCCTTTGTTTTCCAATGAAAATAGTTATGTGATCGATCTAACATTTTAGATTTATTCTGCGCCCCGTCTTGAAAAAATAGCAGGTTTTATATTTTTTGCTGTCAAAAATTCAAGGTGCCGTTCATCGCCCTTCACTATGCTAGTTCTCACTGATGTGGAGGCAATGAAGATGGCACAATTACATGGCTTTGATTTTTTTACCTCAGGTACGGCGACGGTCGCCATTGAGCCGCGACTGCCGCAGGTAGCCTTCCCTGAACATGACCATGATTTCTATGAAATTGTTCTGGTCGAGCATGGAACCGGCATTCATGTGTTTAACGGTCAGCCTTATACATTGAGCCGTGGCATGATCTGTTTTGTTCGCGATCAAGACCGCCATCTTTATGAACACACGGAAAATTTATGCCTGACGAATGTGCTTTATCGCTCTCCGAAGGGCTTCCAGTTTATTTCCGGTCTGGATAAGTTACTGCCGCAAGAGGAAGACGGGCAGTATGTTTCACATTGGCGTATCAACCAGAGCGTACTGCAACAGGCGCGTCCCATTATTGACCAGATGGCGCAATGCAAGGATGACAATATTCACGCAATTGCCAGCCGCGAAGTGTTGTTTATGCAGCTTCTTGTGCTGTTGCGTCAAAGCTGCCTCGACGATAACTTTGTCGAAAATAATATGCAGATCAATCATTTGATGATGTGGCTTGAAGATAATTTTGCCGACGATGTGAACTGGGAACACCTGGCCGATAAATTCTCGCTTTCTTTGCGAACACTCCATCGGCAGATGAAACAACACACCGGGCTGACGCCGCAACGTTATCTCAATCGCGTACGGCTAATCAAAGCGCGCCATTTGCTACGCCACAGTGACGACAGTATTACTGATATCGCTTTTCGCTGCGGTTTCGGCGACAGTAACCATTTTTCCACGCTTTTTCGCCGAGAGTTTGACTGGTCTCCTCGCGATATTCGTCAGGGGCGCGACACACTTCTGCAGTGACAGTAACGAGAAGGTAATCACCGTATTTTTGCTGCCAATCAGCTAATAATGGCAGGTTGAGCACAGCAGAGGTGAATTTGTGGCAGGGCATTTAATCCTTCGTAAAGCTGATTTTTTTCCGCGGCCTGGACAGGCGGTCACGGTTGCTGACCGCTACCCGCAAAATGTGTTTGCTGAGCATACCCATGAGTTTTGCGAGCTGGTGCTGGTCTGGCGGGGCAACGGTCTACATGTGCTTAATGATCGGCCCTACCGGATCACACGCGGCGATCTTTTTTATATTCGCGCCGATGATCGTCACTCGTATGCTTCGGTTAACGATCTGGTTTTACAGAACATCATCTACTGTCCCGACAGGTTGTCGCTTAATTTTGACTGGCAGGCGCACATTCCCGGCTGGAATGGGGCGGATTTAACTCCCCACTGGCGAATGGGTAGTTCCGGGATGGCCCAGGTCCGTCAGGTGATTACGCAGCTTGAGCAGGAAAATACCAGAGACGATGCTCTGGCTAACACGATGGCCGAGGTTTTGTTCGCGCAACTGGTGCTAACGCTACGGCGGCACCGTTTTGCGGCAGACAACCTGGCGGCGACCCACAGTGAAGCGCTGTTGGATAAGCTAATTACCACGCTATCTGGCAGCCTGAGTTGCTCCTTTACGCTGGAACAATTTTGCGAGCGTGAACAATGCAGCGAACGTACGCTACGTCAGCAATTCCGCGATCAGACCGGGATGACCGTTAACCATTACCTGCGTCAGCTACGCATTTGTCATGCGCAATATTTGTTGCAGCACAGTGAGTTAATGATAGGTGAGATCGCCATGCGCTGTGGATTTGAAGACAGTAACTACTTTTCGGTTGTATTTACCCGTGAAACAGGGATGACCCCAAGCCAGTGGCGACAGCGCGGAAGGCATGCCGCCTGAGCAACCCCCGGATGGCACCGGGGGCGTAACAGCGTTACATCACGCCCAGAAGACGTGGCAAAAATAAGGTCGTTTCTGGAACATAGGTGATAAGGAGTAACATCGCGATAATGGCGATATAAAACGGAACCAGCGGTTTTAATACCTGCTCAACCTTCACCTTTCCGACACTTGCCCCCACGTATAAGCCACTGCCCACCGGTGGAGTGATGGTGCCAAACGCGAGGTTATAAATCATGATGATGCCAAAATGCACCGGGTGAACGCCCAGTTTCAGCATGATCGGTAGCAAAATGGGCGTGAATATCAATATCGCCGGGCCGATATCCATAAAGGCACCGATCACCAGTAAAAACAACGTAATGACCAGCAGAATAACCAACTTACTTTCCGAGATACCCAGAATCAGCTTACTGAGCGCTGCCGGAAGGTCCGTAATGGCCATGGAGAACGACATGGCTGATGAGGTCGCCAGCAGGAACATAATCACCCCGGTCATGACGGTTGTCTGGATGAGGATGTTGGGCAGGTCTGTTATTTTTAGCGTGCGGTAGAGTACCATTGTCAGAAAAAGGGTATACACCACCGCCACGGCCGACGCTTCAATGGCGGTGAAAATGCCAAGGACTATCCCGCCCACGATGATCACAATAAGTAACAGACTTGGCAGTGCCTCTTTGATGACCCGCCAGGCCATGCCTTTTTCAAGGGCAAACGTGAGCGTGTAATGGCATCGTTTTGCCACGACCCATGTCACCACCATGCAACTGACCCCCCACATTACACCCGCCACCAGGCCGCCAGCGAAGAGCGCAGCGACTGACGTGCCGCCACTGGCCAGCGCATATAAAATAAAGGCGGTGGTAGGGGGTATAAGCATTCCTGTTGGCGCGGAGGCGATATTGACCGCAGACGCGAAACCCCGGTCATAACCCTCTCGTGCGCTCATCGGCACCAGCACACCGCCAATGGATGTGGAGGCGGCGATGGCGGAGCCAGAAATGGCGCCAAACATCATGTTGCCTGCAATGTTGGTATAAGACAGTGCGCCGGGCAGTTTACCGGTGAATAATTTCGCAAAGTTCACCAGACGAATCGCGATCCCTCCGCTGTTCATGATGACCCCCGCCAGCACAAAGAATGGCACTGCCAGCAGTGCAAAACTGTCCAGGCTGGAGAACATTTTTTGCGCCGTGGCAAACATCGAAATATCAAAGGGTAGCACCAGCATCATGGTGCTGCAGGATGCAATGACAATACACAAGCCAATGGGTGCGCCCATTGCCAGCAGGATAACAAAGACGCCAATCATCAAGCTGGCGGCGTACAGTGGTTCAATCATGCGGATTCCCTCCCTGAAAGTGCTTTCATATTGCGCAGGCTGTCCATGATGTTCAGCACGCTGTAGATAATGATGAGGATGCCGCCCAGCGGCAGGGCGTAGTAGACGTGGCCCATCGATATGTTCAGGGCAGGGGAGTATTGCGCCATTGAAATGGACGATATTTGTAGCCCACCGATAATCAACGCGTAGAGTGCAAAAAGACCAAAACAGATTTGCAGTACCAGCATCCAGAGCGTGCGCAGCGAAGGGGATGCCTTATCAAGGAATAGCGTCAGGCAGATGTGCTGCTGTTTTCCCGAGACATAGGCCATGCCCAGCATGGAGAGCCAGACCAGCGCAAAGCGCAGTAATTCTTCGGTGAATGTGCTGGGGGTACCAAGAACATAACGGCTGATAACTTGCCAGCACACGGTAATGACCATCATTGCCAGCATCAGACAAGTAAGCACTTCCAGTATTTTATCGAGTAACTTTCTTATTTTATTCATGATAAATCCTTATTTCGCCGCCTGAATACGTTGGTACAGCGCATACAGTACGGGTTTCTCCTTCAGGCTTTCGTAGATGGGTTGTACGGCATCCTGGAAGGGCTTTTTATCAACATCGTTAAATTCAACGTTGAAGTCTTTTACAGCCTGCTGGCGGGTTTTTTCGATCTCGGCATCCCAGGCCGCTTTTTCAAAGTCGATTGAGGCCTTAATTGCATCTTTTACAATCGCCAGTTGTTCAGGAGTGAGCTTTTTGATGGCCTGCTGGCTCATGACCAGAATGTCTGGAATGCGGGTGTGCATGTCGTAGGTGTAAAAGCGGGCGACTTCGCCATGCCGGGCGATGGTAAGCGCGAACTCATTGTTTTCCGCGCCGTCGAGAATGCCTTGCTGCAGCGAGGTGTAGACTTCGGCCTGACCCATTGCGATGGGCGAGGCGCCAAGTAATTTCATGGTATTGATGGCCGTTACGCTTTGCATGACGCGGATTTTTTTCCCTTTCAGATCCGCCACACCGTTAACTGGTCCTTTGGTCATATAAAAATTACGCGCGCCGGAGTCATACCAACCCACGCCGATAAAGCCTCGCTCAGCCGTGGATTGATATACCCCTTCCATCACCTGCGGGTTATCCATGACCTTGTAATATTCTTCTTTGCTGGCAAAGAGATACGGCAGCGAGAAGACGCCATAGAGAGGCGAAAAGCTTTCCATCAAGCCGGAAGACACTTTCGTGATATCCACCACGCCAACCTGCGTCAGTTCCACCAGCTCACGTTCACCGCCTAACTGCCCGTCCGGAAAATAGATGACCTGAACGTCGCCGTGGGTGTTTTTTTCGATTTCGTCCCCTAAAAAGCGCAGCGCATCTTTTACGGGCTGGCTATTTTCCGCATAGGCGAGACGAAGCATCGTTTTCGCCGGGGCGGCGAAAGGCAAGATAAAAAGGCACAAAAAGAGTGCCCGGACTATCCGTCGTTTTGTCATATAAACCTCTCCATGAGTGAATTTGCTGCTGAAATTACTGTGCTCAGAGAGGGGAGACCTTTGAAGTTTTGCCAGGAAATACGCAAACGCGGCAAAAAACAAAGGCCAGGCAATCGGGAATTCACAAAACCTTTAAACCAGGAATTTATAAAGGGAGGTTCTTGAGTGAAAGCAGGGGGGAGGCGCGATGAAGTGTCTTCCATGACCGCAAAGGGCAAAGACCACGGGACTCCTTGTGATGGTTGTTCAACTTACTGATATCCAGGCTGTGCCAGCCCATGATCCTCCCTCTTTGATACTCCACCGTTTTGATGATGGCCTGTTAACCAGCCACTCCATTTGTGTGTCGCGTTTAGCGATCTTTTTTCGTCTGTCGCTGCGCTATCCCTCTTGCCGGCACGGGTTCATAACAGAATGTTATAACCATATTAAAACTACGGCATTGATAAACATTTTCAATATCATTTAACTAACTATAATGAACCAACTGATTACGCGGCGTTAACACACCTGCCGCCCGACAATAATGGAGATTAGTATGAGCTATACACTGCCATCCCTGCCTTACGCGTACGATGCACTTGAACCTCATTTCGACAAGCAGACGATGGAAATCCATCACACTAAACACCACCAGACGTATGTAAACAATGCGAATGCAGCGCTGGAAAGCCTGCCTGAATTCGCCAGTCTGTCTGCTGAAGAGCTGATCACCAAACTGGACCAACTGCCGGCTGACAAAAAAACCGTTCTGCGTAACAACGCGGGTGGTCACGCTAACCACAGCTTCTTCTGGAAAGGCCTGAAAAAAGGCACCACCCTGCAGGGTGACCTCAAAGCGGCTATCGAGCGTGACTTTGGTTCCGTTGATAACTTTAAAGCTGAATTCGAAAAAGCAGCAGCAACCCGCTTCGGCTCTGGCTGGGCATGGCTGGTGCTGAAAGGCGACAAACTGGCTGTCGTCTCTACCGCTAACCAGGATTCCCCGCTGATGGGTGAAGCGATTTCTGGCGCGTCTGGCTTCCCGATCGTGGGTCTGGACGTGTGGGAACACGCGTACTACCTGAAATTCCAGAACCGCCGCCCGGACTACATCAAAGAGTTCTGGAACGTAGTGAACTGGGATGAAGCTGCGGCACGTTTCGCTGCGAAGAAATAATTTTCGCTAAATAGCCCGTTTTTACAGGCAAACCAGACCCCTGCTGACATCGCCAGCGGGGGTTTTTTTATGGCTTCTGATCAGCTACTGAAACCAAAAGAAACGCGCATCCAATAAAAATGAAATATTGTTTTGAATTTGCATGGGAGATCACTTTTCTGAGTGTGACGACGTTCTAACATTTTGCCATCAGCGCTGGAAACGCCCGCCGATAGGGTGAGATGGCGCGCAAAACTCACTGTTTTACAGGTGGCGATATGCAAATCAAACGTGCAATAGAAAAAATCCCCGGTGGGATGATGTTGGTTCCTCTGTTCCTTGGGGCGCTGTGCCATACGTTTTCGCCTGGGGCCGGGAAATATTTTGGTTCCTTCACCAATGGCATGATTACCGGTACCGTGCCGATTCTGGCGGTGTGGTTTTTCTGTATGGGCGCATCGATTAAGCTCAGCGCGACCGGGACGGTATTGCGTAAATCTGGCACGCTGGTGGTGACTAAAATTGCGGTGGCCTGGGTGGTTGCGGCGGTAGCATCCCGCTTGATTCCGGCTCACGGTGTGGAAGCCGGTTTCTTTGCCGGGCTGTCGACGCTGGCGCTGGTGGCCTCTATGGATATGACGAACGGCGGCCTTTATGCCTCGATCATGCAGCAATATGGCACCAAAGAAGAGGCCGGGGCATTTGTATTGATGTCGCTTGAATCCGGCCCGCTGATGACGATGGTGATTCTGGGGACGGCGGGTATCGCCTCTTTTGAACCGCACGTATTTGTCGGCGCGGTGCTGCCCTTCCTGATTGGCTTTGGGTTGGGCAATCTGGATCCAGAGCTACGTGAATTCTTCACCCGAGCGGTGCAGACGCTGATTCCGTTTTTTGCCTTTGCGCTGGGGAACACTATCGATCTCAGCGTTATCGCGCAGACCGGATTGCTCGGTATCCTGCTGGGGCTGGCGGTGATTGTGATTACCGGCATCCCGTTGATTATTGCTGATAAAGTACTGGGCGGCGGAGATGGTACCGCCGGGCTTGCTGCCTCGAGTTCCGCCGGTGCGGCGGTGGCGACACCGGTGCTGATTGCCGAGATGGTTCCGGAGTTTAAAGCGATGGCGCCCGCCGCGACCGCGCTGGTGGCGACATCGGTGATTGTGACCTCTATTCTGGTGCCGATTTTGACCTCTCTCTGGTCACGCAAAGTGAAAGGAAATGCTGTGGTTGCGGATTTGCGCGGTGCGGTGAAATAACGCCGTGGTTTAAAAGAGAAACCGGCCTTCTCAGGCCGGTTTTTTAATGGCCGATACCGAAAACCTCATCAATCTGTGCACATTGCGCTGGCGTTAATTCGCCACCCGCATTGCGGGACGTTGCGCCACAATAACCGAATTTCCGGGCTACCACGGTTTTGATAGTGGTAACAAAATCCTCGCCAATAGTGTAAATCGACATGAATTTGCCCATCTCACGTTGGGCTTCATGCAGTGTAGCCAAATCGTTTTGTTTCCATGCTTCCCGCGCCCTGACAAACAGTTCCGGCATTACGTTGTTGAGTCCGGAGATAACCCCCGCACCGCCTGCCAGCAGATTGGGAATGAAGTATTCGTCATACCCCGACAGTACGGCGAAATCATCGCGGATTTTCTCGGTCGCCAGAATGATGTTGCGCGTATGCGACTGGCAATCGACCGTATCTTTGATGCCAGCGAAGTTCGGGAATTCTGCTGCCAGCGTTGCGACAATTTCGGGTGTCAGATCGCAGCCGGTCCTGGCCGGAAAATTATAGGCAAACCACTTACCCTTCAGCCGTTGCCCCAGATGGCGAAAGTAGCTCAGCAATTGCGCAGACGTTTGCCCATAGTAATAAGGGGGCAGGACCATAACGGCATCGTAACCTGTGCGGAAGGCTTCATCCGCCATCCACTCCACATCATTCAGGCAGGTCGAGGAAACGTTCGCGACCAGGGTGCCGGGCGTCATACCGCGCACTTCCCGGATAAGCATGAGTCGTTCATCAAGGGTGAAAGAGGCAAATTCGCCGATGCTGCCCATCAGCAACACGACGTCAATGCTGGCCTCGGTCAGGCGTGAAATATGCTGTCTCAATCCGTTCAGGTCGATTTTACCGGCCGATGTCATGGGCGTAATGGACGGGCACCAGACGCCATAAAATTCATTTTTCTTCTTCACGTCATTGTCTCCTTGAATATGAAATTGCGTTTCACTTCTCCATTAAGTCATAGCACGGACGTGTAAACCGCAGGCGTATCGGTGTCGCATTTCTACACGATTTATTGTTAAAAAGTGTGGTCTAATACCTCGACAATGAATAAGCCCGGGGAGGGAACATGCAGCATCCGGTGAATGTTTTTACAGGAAAAATAAGGGATTATTCTGGCAGCAGACCCAGTGCCATTGCCAAATTGCAGGTGGAAGGTGAGTTGGTGTTAACGGAACGGGGGTTAGTCGGTGATGAGCAGGCGGAGACCTCCTACCACGGCGGCCCGGACCGGGCGCTTTGTCATTATCCCCGCGAACACTACGCACACTGGAAGGCGATGTTTCCCGAACAGGCGGCGCTTTTCTTCGCCCCGGCGTTTGGCGAGAACCTCTCGACCGAAGGGCTGACGGAAAGCAATGTCTTTATCGGTGATATTTTTCAGTGGGGAAATGCGCTCATTCAGGTGACGCAGCCGCGATCGCCCTGCTTCAAACTTAACTTTCACTTTTCCATTAGTGATATGTCTTCGCAGATGCAAGCGAGTGGGCGCGTTGGCTGGCTTTATCGGGTCATTACTGGTGGCAAAGTTAACGTCGACGCGCCGCTGGAACGGGTATCACGTAATAGCGACGTGAGCGTCCTGGATGCCGCCGCAATCGCCTGGCATATGCCCTTTGACGATGAGCAATATCGCAGGCTGGTGTCCGCAGCGGGGCTTTCGGCCAGCTGGACAAGAACGATTCAAAATCGGCGAAGTAGCGGAAAAATCGAAGATAACTCCCGACGTTTGCGGGGTAAGTAGCGGTTTCCCCCCGCCCGGTAAGGCGAGGGGAAATGCTCAGGCGCGTTTATACAGCGGGATCCACAACGTCAAGCGTAAACCGCCGAGTGGGCTGTCGTCGGCTTTCACCCAACCGCGATGCTGCTGCATAGCGGTTTCAACTATTGCCAGTCCTAAACCTGTACCGCCGGACGCGCGATCGCGCGCTTCATCGGTGCGGTAGAACGGACGGAATATCTGCTCGCGATCTTCCGGGCTGACGCCCGGACCGTCATCGTCCACGTTAATGGTGATGCCGTCTTTATCGACCGAGAAATTCACTTCAATTTTGGTGTGTGAATAACGCAGCGCGTTTCGGACGATATTTTCCAGCGCGCTTTCCAGCGCATTCGGGTTGCCATACAGCGGCCACGGGCCAGGCGGGAAATTCACCGTCAGCGATTTACCCATCTGTTCCGCTTCGAACGCGGCATTGTCGAGCACCTCATTCCACAACTGATTGGCTTTGACCGTTTCGCTGACCAGCGCGTTTTTCTGCTGATTACGCGACATGACCAACAGGTCGTTGATCATACTGTCCAGCCGCTGGGCTTCGGTTTCGATACGTTCCAGCTCTTTACTCTCACCGCTGCGACGACGCAACAGCGCGGTGCCGAGTTGCAGTCGCGTTAACGGTGTCCGTAGTTCGTGGGAAATATCGGACAAGAGCCTCTGCTGGGCGGTCATCATTCGCTCCAGCGCCATAACCATCTGGTTAAAACTGGTGCCTGCGGCAAGAAACTCTTGCGGCCCGGCTTCCAGCTCAGGATGCTGTCGCAAGTTGCCCTGCGCCACTTCATCTGCCGCGTTTTTCAATTTACGCGCGGGTTTTGCCAGGCTCCACGCCAGCCACAACAGCAACGGCGAACTGATTAGCATCGTGACAATCAGCAACAGGAGAGGGCGGTCAAACAGCAGGTTGATAAAGTCAGACTGGGAATTACTGGCTGGTCGAATAAGATAGAGCTGGTAATTGTCCTCACCGTCGCGGACGGAAAAAGGCCCTACCAGCTCTACCCGGCCATATTTTTTCTTTTGCGGGTGATCTGAGTTATCCGCCTGACCAATAAAGTTGCGGATAATTTGCATTTCATTGCGTTCGGCGCCGATGACGCGCCCTTCACTGGTTACCAGCAACAAACGTTGCCCCGGAGGGGCCCATTTGTCGATTGCGCGAAACAGCCTGCGCCACCACATCAAATCGTTGGGTGGATCATTGGCCAGTTCCGCTTCAACGTGCTGTTCAATCATCACGCCCTGGCGTTGTTCGCTATCAAGCAACTCCGTCATTTGGCGGGAATCAAGCTTGGGAACCATCAGTACCAGCATCAGCACCAGCGCCAGCGTTAACCAGAAAATGGCGAAGATGCGGGCGGTCAAACTTCCTATCATGAAGCGGATACCATCAAGTAGCCCCGGCCTCGCAAGGTTTTAAACCACGGATGACCATCTTTGCGGTCCGGTAACTTCCGGCGCAGGTTAGAGATGTGCATATCAATCGCGCGGTCAAACGGTGTTAAGCGTTTACCCAGCACTTCCTGGCTTAAATGTTCACGCGAAACCACCTGACCCAAATGCTGTGCCAGCAGATAGAGCAGGGTGAATTCGGTACCGGTCAGTTCCAGCGATTGACCATCGAAACTGGCTTCCTGACGACCTGGGTTGAGACTCAGACCATCTACTTCCAGCGTCGGCGAACCGTTGTCGGTATTCTGCTGCTGTTCGCTCCAGTGAGAACGGCGCAAAATCGCACGGATACGCGCGACCAGTTCGCGGTCGTTAAACGGTTTTGGCAGATAGTCGTCCGCGCCCAGCTCAAGGCCGAGTACGCGATCCAGCTCGCTGCCGCGTGCGGTCAACATAATGACGGGAGTCTGGTGTGTCTGGCGTAGCTCTTTAAGGGTATCAATACCGTTTTTCTTCGGCATCATGACATCGAGCAAAAGCAAATCGATGCTGTCATCAAGGAGGTTGAGCGCCTGTTCCCCGTCGTGGGCAACCAGCACGTTAAAACCTTCCATGTCGAGCAGCTCTTTTAACAGGGATGTAAGCTCTCGGTCATCATCTACTAAAAGAATTTTATTCATTGTTTAAATACCTCCGAGGCAGAAATTACGTCATCAAGGCTCGCTAATCCATGACTTTACGTTGTTTTACACCCCCTGACGCATGTTTGCAGCCTGAATCGTAGACTCATTATCGTTGATTCGCGACATAGAAAGTTTTTGGGAGCAAATGATGCGCAAAGTTACCGCTGCCGTCATGGCCTCAACACTGGCGCTAAGTGCTTTTAGCCAGGCTGCTGAAGTCGTAACAGGCGATAACTGGCACCCGACTGAGGGATTCGCGCAGCGTTCCAGTCAGAGCCATATGTTCGACGGCATACATTTAACCGAACATCAGCGTCAACAGATGCGAGATCTGATGCAACAGGCAAGGCACGACAAGCCTCCTGTTAATGTTAGCGAAATGGAGACAATGCATCGCCTTGTCACCGCAGAAAATTTTGATGAAAACGCTGTGCGCGTTCAGGCCGAGAAAATGGCGCAGGAGCAGATAAGCCGTCAGGTTGAAATGGCGAAAGTCCGCAACCAGATGTACCACCTGCTTACTCCTGATCAGCAAGCGGTTTTGAACCAGAAACACCAGCAGCGGATGAGCCAACTGCGTGAAATGACGCAGATGCAGCAAAGTTCACCGTTGAGAGTATTGAGTAGTAGCACCCAGCGTTCCCAGTAATCAGTAGTAATGAACCCTGTTTTCCTTGCCATAGACACCATCCCTGTCTTCCCCCTCATGATGAGGGGGTTTTTTTTGCCCTGAATTCAGCCACCTGATTTTCCTCCGATTGAGTTGCCTTTCGTTATACTACCCACAGAACAGCGTGGGAGCTTTTATGATTGAATCTTATGGACGTCTGATCAGCCGCGCGGCCATTGCCGCAACGATCATGGCATCGTCATTATTAATTATTAAAATTTTTGCATGGTGGTTCACCGGGTCGGTGAGTATCCTGGCCGCACTGGTGGATTCTCTGGTAGATATTGCCGCCTCACTGACCAATTTGCTGGTAGTGCGTTATTCGCTGCAGCCTGCGGACGATGAACATACCTTTGGACACGGGAAAGCCGAATCGCTGGCGGCGCTGGCGCAAAGTATGTTTATTTCCGGTTCGGCATTGTTCCTGTTTTTAACCGGTATTGAGCATCTGGCGAACCCTGAGCCGATGCGCGCTCCCGGAATTGGCGTTGTGGTGACCGTTATCGCCCTGCTCAGTACTGTGATACTCGTCACTTTTCAGCGTTGGGTTGTGCGAAAAACTCAAAGCCAGGCGGTGCGGGCAGATATGCTTCATTATCAGTCTGATGTTATGATGAACGGTGCAATTCTCATCGCGCTGGGGCTGTCATGGTATGGCTGGCATCGGGCGGATGCTCTCTTTGCGCTGGGGATTGGCGTCTATATTTTGTACAGCGCGCTGCGTATGGGTTATGAAGCGGTTCAGTCTTTACTGGATCGGGCATTACCCGATGCCGAACGGCAGGAAATTTTCGATATTGTCACTTCCTGGCCAGGCGTAAGCGGCGCGCACGATCTTCGCACGCGGCAGTCAGGGCCGACCCGCTTTATTCAAATACATTTGGAAATGGACGATAACCTTCCATTGGTTCAGGCGCATATTGTGGCTGAACATGTGGAGCAGGCCATTTTGCAGCGTTTTCCAGGATCAGATGTGATTATTCATCAGGATCCCTGTTCAGTGGTACCTCAAGGACGATAAGCGGATTAAGGCTGTCGTATTTCGTTGTAAAAGAAGTGAGTCAGACCCGATTTTTGTGTATAAATTACCGCCATATGGTCTGACCTGAATCAATTCAGCAAGCCGCAGTTGATATAATATTGCAGCATAGATGTTTACTCCCTCGCGGAGTTTTTTGGCCAACAGAACATTATTTTTGCATTCCTAAGTTCAGAGGTAGTCATGATTAAGAAAATCGGTGTGTTGACAAGTGGCGGTGATGCGCCGGGCATGAACGCAGCAATTCGTGGCGTTGTCCGTGCAGCATTGACTGAAGGTCTGGAAGTAGCGGGTATTTACGATGGTTATCTCGGCCTGTACGAAGACCGCATGATTCAACTCGACCGCTATAGCGTGTCTGACATGATTAACCGTGGCGGTACATTCCTTGGTTCTGCCCGTTTCCCGGAATTCCGTGAAGAACATGTCCGCGCCGTGGCTATTGAGAACATGAAAAAGCGCGGTATTGATGCGCTGGTCGTCATCGGCGGCGACGGTTCCTATATGGGCGCGAAGCGTCTGACAGAAATGGGCTTCCCGTGCATCGGCTTGCCGGGCACTATCGATAACGATGTTGCCGGTACTGACTACACCATCGGTTACTTCACCGCGTTGCATACCGTAGTAGAAGCCATTGACCGTCTGCGTGACACCTCTTCTTCCCACCAGCGTATCTCCATCGTTGAAGTGATGGGTCGCTACTGTGGCGACCTGACGCTGGCGGCGGCCATTGCAGGTGGTTGCGAATTTATCGTTCTGCCGGAAGTTGAATTCAGCCGTGAAGATCTGGTGGCTGAAATCAAAGCGGGCATCGCGAAAGGTAAAAAACACGCGATCGTGGCTATCACCGAGCACATCTGCGATATCGATGAGCTGGCGAAATACATCGAAGCTGAAACGCAGCGCGAAACCCGCGCGACCGTTCTGGGCCACATTCAGCGCGGCGGTTCCCCGGTTCCTTACGACCGCATTCTTGCTTCCCGCATGGGCGCATACGCGATTGAACTACTGTTGCAGGGTCACGGCGGTCGTTGTGTTGGTATCCAGAACGAGAAGATGGTTCACCATGACATCATTGACGCCATTGAGAACATGAAGCGTCCGTTCAAAGGCGACTGGCTGGAATGCGCTAAAAAGTTGTACTGATTTCTCTCAACGCCCTCCTCTGCGAGGGCGTTTCTTTGCCTCCAGTTATTTCCGAAAGTTATAGCCAATCTTTTTTTATTCTTTAATCATTGGTCGGCTTTCTGGCAGGCTGATCACATCAAAATACATAACCTGAGAGAGTGGGCGATGAATAAGTGGGGCGTAGGGTTAACTTTGCTGCTGGCATCCGGCAGCGTTCTGGCAAAGGACATTCAGTTATTAAACGTTTCGTACGATCCAACGCGTGAATTGTACGAACAGTACAACAAAGCGTTCAGCGCCCACTGGAAACAGGAAACGGGCGATAACGTTACGATTCGCCAGTCACACGGCGGCTCGGGTAAACAGGCGACATCGGTTATCAACGGCCTCGATGCCGATGTCGTAACGCTGGCGCTGGCATATGATGTTGATGCGATTGCCGAGCGTGGCAGCATCGATAAAAACTGGATCAAACGTCTGCCGGATAACTCCGCACCTTATACTTCCACCATCGTTTTCCTGGTGCGTAAAGGCAACCCAAAACAGATTCATGACTGGAATGATTTAATCAAACCGGGCGTGTCGGTGATCACGCCGAACCCGAAAAGCTCTGGCGGTGCTCGCTGGAACTATCTGGCGGCGTGGGGTTATGCCCTGCATCAGAACGGCGGCGATCAGGCAAAAGCTCAGGATTTCGTGAAAGCGCTGTATAAAAACGTAGAAGTGTTGGACTCCGGTGCGCGCGGCGCGACCAATACGTTCGTAGAGCGTGGTATCGGCGATGTGCTGATTGCCTGGGAAAACGAAGCGCTGCTGGCGACGAACGAACTGGGCAAAGATAAGTTCGAAATCGTGACGCCAAGTGAATCCATCCTTGCGGAACCTACCGTGTCTGTTGTCGATAAAGTTGTCGAGAAGAAAGGCACGCAGAAAGTGGCAGAAGCTTATCTGAAATATCTCTACTCCCCGGAAGGGCAGGAGATTGCGGCGAAAAACTTCTATCGCCCGCGTGACAAAGACGTCGCGGCAAAATACGCAAATGAATTCCCGAAACTGAAACTGTTCACCATTGACGATGTCTTTGGCGGCTGGACGAAAGCGCAGAAAGAGCACTTCTCCAACGGCGGCAAGTTCGACGAAATCAGTAAACGCTAATCCTCATCCTCCAGCGGCCCTTCACAGGGCCGTTTTCGTTTTATCCCGACCGATCTCTGCGCTATGCTTCCTGTTCCTCCCTGTAAGGAGAGAGTGATGAAAACAGTGCGCCTGTTTGGCATAGTGTTGTTGATCGCGGCGGCGGCCGCCGTGGTGGGTGGTGAATACTGGTGGAACAGCAGTAAACGGGATGTACTGCGTCATATTGTACTTGAGCAATGTGTGCCGAATCAGCGGGATAACTCTCTACCCGCTCCCTGTGCGCTGGTCAATCCTGATAGTGGCTACGTGTTGCTTAAAGACCGTAACGGGCCATTACAGTATTTGCTGATGCCAACGTACCGTATCAACGGTATTGAAAGCCCGCTGTTGTTGAAATCGCCTACCCCCAACTTCTTCTGGCAGGCCTGGCAATCGCGCGGCATGTTGAGTAAAACGCGCGGGACACCGCTGCCGGATAACGCCCTGTCGCTTACGATTAACTCACGGGTCGGACGTACGCAGAACCATTTCCATATCCATATTTCTTGTCTGCGCGAAGACGTGCGCGTGAAGCTTGATCAGCAAGCCTCGCGTATCAGCAGTCAGTGGCTGGCTTTTCCGGGTGGACTTCTTGGGCATCCTTATCTGGCGCGCCGCGTGACCGAAGCCGAACTGGTACAGCGAAGCCCGTTTTTAATGCTGGCCGAAGAGGTGCCGGAAGCGCGTGAACACATGGGGCGCTACGGCATGGCGATGGTACACCAGGCTGACGGTTCGTTTGTGCTGCTGGCAACTGAGCGCAATCTGCTCGCTTTTAACCGTGGTTCCGCCGAGGAAATTCAGGATCATCAGTGTACTATCCTGAAATAGCCCCACCAGATTTGGCGTTTACCAGGCAAGACGGTCACCGTAGACTTGCCGAAAAATTCTACAGGAGACAGGTATGTCGCTCTGGTTTACTCACCCTCTGTTTCTGCCTTCCGTCATCATCGGCCTAACTATCGTGCTGTGGGCCACATCATTGCTACCGGAATTCATCACGGCGCTACTGTTTTTGGCTGCCGCGATGGTGGCGAAGATTGCGCCGCCGGATGTCATTTTCGGCGGTTTTGCCTCTTCCGCTTTCTGGCTGGTATTCAGCGGTTTTGTCCTGGGTGTCGCCATACGTAAAACGGGGCTGGCTGACCGGGCCGCGCGAGCGCTGTCGGCCAGACTCACCGATTCGTGGTTGCAAATGGTCGCAAGCGTTGTGCTGCTGAGTTATGCGCTGGCGTTTGTTATGCCGTCGAATATGGGACGTATTGCTCTGCTGATGCCCATTGTAGCGGCGATGGCGGCGCGTGCGGGCATCAATGAAGGAACTCGCTCCTGGTATGGCCTTGCGCTGGCGGTGGGGTTTGGCACCTTTCAGCTGTCAGCGACGATTTTACCCGCCAATGTGCCCAATCTGGTGATGAGCGGGGCGGCGGAAGGATCCTACGGTATTCATCTCAACTACCTGCCGTATTTGCTGCTGCATACGCCGGTGCTGGGCATTCTGAAAGGCCTCATCCTGATTGGTCTTATCTGCTGGCTTTTCCCGGGACAGCCGCACGCACCAAAAGACCTCACGCCACCTGAACCCATGAGTCGGGAGGAGAAGCGCCTCGCCTGGCTGCTGGCGGTGGTCTTAACAATGTGGGTCACGGAGAGCTGGCACGGCATTGGCCCGGCCTGGACGGGGCTGGCGGCGGCCTGTATTACCCTGTTGCCGCGCGTAGGGTTTATTAACGGCGACGAGTTTTCCACTGGGGTAAATATCCGTACCTGTATTTATGTTGCCGGCATCCTTGGGCTGGCCATTACGGTCACGCAGACGGGAATTGGGGCGGCAGTAGGGAACGCGCTGCTGCACATCATGCCGTTGGATCCGGCGCAGCCTTTTACCAGCTTCCTGGCGCTCACCGGCACTACGACCGCGCTCAATTTCATCATGACCGCTAACGGAGTGCCCGCACTTTTCACCACGCTGGCGCAGAGTTTTTCCGACGCGACGGGCTTCCCGTTGCTGTCAGTGATTATGATTCAGGTACTTGGCTATTCCACACCGCTACTGCCGTATCAGGCGTCACCGATCGTGGTGGCCATGGCGTTAGGCAAAGTCCCTGCACGGGCAGGGATGTTGTTATGTATTGCACTGGCGGTGGCAACGTATCTGGTGCTGCTGCCGCTGGATTATGCGTGGTTTAGCGTGCTGGGGAAATTGTAGTTCTGATGCGATCTGCCCCCTCACACTGACCTTTGTGAGGGGCCGTCAAGTCGATACAACGATGGGGCGAACGACGGCAGCGCATTTATGACATTGTGTAATACCGTTCTTAACCAGTTCAGTGGCATATCGTTATCAAAGCATTTATGCCAGAGCAGCGAGAGCGCAATTTCCGGCGTCTCAACCGGAACGGGGCTACAGCGTAAACCGTAATGAGATATCCAGTCGGCAGCCAGCCCGGAGGGGACGGTCGCGAAAGCCGGTATGCGTTTCAGAAGCGGCGGCAAAGAAGAAAAATGTGGCGTAACGTATCGTACCCTTCGTGATTTCCCCTGCAATGCTAACTGCTCATCGACGGCGCTCCACGCCGAACCTCGATATGAAACCAGCACGTGATCATGCTCGATGTAATCATTCAACGTCAGCGGCGCTTGCAGCGAAAGCTGTTCGGGGTGCCAGAACGTACAAAAGTTGAGTGAACGGAGATGTTCACGCCTCAACGTGGCGGCAGTGTTCTGGCCAACCGAAATCGCCAGATCTATCTCCCGCTGGAGCACTTGCTCACCATCGCGGAAAGGATCGCTGGCTGTTACCTGCAGCGTGACTCCCGGCGCTTCGCGTGTCACGTATGCCTGTAATTCCGGCATCAGCCAACGCTCAACCCAGTCGCTCATACCCAGACGGAACACATGATTTGCCTTCGCCGGGGTGAATGACGGTGGTTGAAAAAGAACGTACTGCATCTGTTCCATCAGGGGGCCGAGTGAGTCAATAAGCGCTTCGGCACGCGGCGTCGGTACCATGCCTCCTGCGGTACGAACAAACAGAGGATCGTCAAACATTTCACGTAACCTGGCCAGCGCATTACTGACCGCCGGTTGCCCCAGATGCAGTTTTTCAGCGGTACGTGACACGCTGCCCTCGCGATGCAGGACAAGCAGCACCGTCAGCAAATTGAGATCGATACGATGAAAATCATTTTCTCTGATAGTGAACATTATATTAATCAATTTGAATGATAGTGCCTTGCTGAGGATACTGCTGAGCACGTTCAAATGACACTGGGATGAGGCAATTTTATGAAAATGATACTGGCGCTGGTGACGACACTCCTCTTTTCCAGCCAGCTTCTGGCCGCCGGGCAGACGAGTGCGCTGGATGAACAGGCTCCCGGTTACTACCGCATGAAACTGGGCAAGCTGCGCATCACCGCGGTATCCGACGGCACGGTAACGGTGCCCCTTAATACACTGCTGACTAACATCTCCGCAGAAAAATTACGTCAGGCGATGGCAAGCGAAGCAATGACGCCGCAAGCGGAGACCTCGATTAACGCCTATGTCATCGATGATGGCAAAAAACGCGTTTTAGTGGATACCGGTGCCGGTGAACTATTCGGTAGCCGGGGTGGGCATCTGCTGAAGAATCTTGCCGCAGCAGGCTATCCGCCGGAATCCATTAACGACGTATTGCTGACCCATATTCATGCCGATCACTCTGGTGGGGTGTCACGCGCCGGCAAGCTCGCCTTTCCTGAGGCTAACGTGTATGTCGACAAACGCGATGTCGACTTCTGGCTTAATCCGTCGAACGTCACTCAGGTTGAGCCAGGTGAGGCGCACACGTTTGCTGAAAGCGAGAAAACGCTTCGCCCGGTTATCAATGCCGGGCGGTTAAAGACATTCCTGGCGCCAGCAACGCCGGTGGAGGGGATTCGTGCAGAATCTACGGCGGGCCATACGCCGGGCAGCGTGCTGTATCGAGTGGAAAGTGAAGGTCAGACGCTGGTTTTATGGGGCGATATTATTCACGCCAAAGCAGTACAAATGCCTGATCCGCACGTGGCAATACATTTTGATGTCAATCGCCAGCAGGCTATCAAAATGCGGGAACGTGTGCTCAAACAGGCCGCGGAGCAGGGGTATTGGGTTGCTGCCGCACATATTTCATTTCCGGGGTTTGGCCACGTGAAGCGTGAGGGGAACGGGTATCGTTGGGTGGAGAGCAATTATACGACCCAGTTAGGGCAGTAGTCTGCCTGCTATCTGGACGCCTGCGCCGATACAGCCGGGGCGTTAAGCACCTTGAGAACCTATCTCTCCCCCTGAGGGGAGAGATAACATGAACACTGCCCGCTGTAACCTGAGGGAAGTATTCACCGCGACAAGCGAATTACGCTTTTGCCGCTTCTGCTGCTTTAACGATTACCGCAAAAGCGTCAGCTTTCAGGGAAGCGCCGCCAACCAGCGCGCCGTCGATGTCCGGCTGGGTGAACAGCTCAGCAGCGTTAGCCGCGTTAACGGAACCGCCGTACTGAATAATTACCTGCTCAGCCACTTTCGCATCTGCTTTAGCGATATGGTCACGGATGAATTTGTGAACCGCCTGAGCCTGAGCCGGGGTCGCAGATTTACCGGTACCGATTGCCCATACTGGTTCGTAAGCGATGACCGCGCCTTCGAATGCCGCAGCGCCCTGAGTTTTCAGAACCGCGTCGATCTGACGTGCACACACTTCTTCGGTTTTGCCCGCTTCGTTTTCTGCTTCGGTTTCACCGATGCACAGAACCGGGATCAGACCTTGTTCTTTCAGAACGGCGAATTTTTTAGCAATGAGTTCGTCAGATTCTGCGTGGTAAGTACGACGCTCGGAGTGGCCGATAATAATGTACTGCGCGCCGATATCTTTGAGCATTTCAGCGGAGGTTTCGCCGGTGAATGCGCCAGACAGGTTAACGTCGACGTTCTGAGCGCCCAGAATGATGTGGCTGCCTGCAGCGGCTTGTTTAGCCAGATCCAGGTACATAGCCGGCGGAGCGATGGCGACGCCACAACCCGTAACGCCAGCCAGCTCTTTACGCAGGTTAGCTACCAGTTCGTTTACCATGTGGCGGCTGCCGTTCAGTTTCCAGTTACCCATCACTAAAGGATGTCGCATTTGAATTCTCCACGCTATAAGAGCGAATTTAAGTAAAATGTCTACCCGTCAGGGCAGTTTGGTCTGTGAGACA
Source organism: Phytobacter ursingii (assembly GCA_901456055.1). GTDB lineage: Bacteria > Pseudomonadota > Gammaproteobacteria > Enterobacterales > Enterobacteriaceae > Phytobacter > Phytobacter ursingii. The sequence goes on along the minus strand of CABDWT010000003.1, from coordinate 259,021 downwards.
GTATAGAGATTCGTCGTCGGAAAGGCTTTGCTTTTTGTCATTTATTGTCGCCTTCCAGGCTTTCAGATAGCGCCAGCTTAATCGGTTCAACAGCGAAGGTGAGCCCCTTTTCGCCGTCATCTGCGACCACATAACGGATGGCACCTTCCGTTTCGGCATACCAGAGTTTGTTTTTGCCGTTGTTCAGTAATTTTTGCAGCTTTTGCAGACTTTGCGCTTTGGTCAGCGTCGGCGAAAACGCGCGAATCAGCGCCGCCATATACTCCTGCGCTTTGGCTTTTGCCGCCTTTTGCTCTGGCCCCCTGACCGGTAGCCAGGTCATCTGCATGGATTTAATTTTCAACGTGCCGCGTTCCAGCGCCGTGGAGGCGTACAGGTTGTCGTTAATTTTGGTCGCGGCGCGGGTCAGACGTTCAGTATCACTACGCGAATCGACAGCGCGAAATTCGTTGAGCTGCAGGTCGGGGTTATCTTCGTTGAACTTTTCTCTGAACTGGCTGATGGATTGTTCGAATGTGGGGGCTCCTGGCAGCAGATACGGGGCCGCAGCCGCAGGTGGCGTATCCTCTGCGAAGGCATAGGGGTTGATGAAGAGCGCCGTAAACAGGAGCCACCAGGTTTTCATTAACATCGTCCTCACTTCTCTTTGTTCACGATTAAAACGATAACAGTCTGGCTTGTCAAAAACTCACGCGACCAGGGTAAACTACGCAGCACTACAATTAAAGGAACCTTACATGGGTATTCAGCAGTGGTTGTTCTCATTTAAAGGCCGCATTGGTCGTCGTGATTTTTGGATCTGGACCGTTATCTGGGTGCTGGCGATGGCGGCGTTGTTTTATGCGGTCAGTTTTGAACTTCTGGCCAGCCAAAATGCCGCGTTTATGCTGGTTTGCCTGCTCTGGCCAACCGCGTGTGTGATTGTGAAACGACTGCATGACCGTAATAAGTCCGGCAGTTGGTCGTTGTTATTTATTCTTGCCTGGATGCTGCTGGCAGGGCACTGGGAGATCCTGGGCGATACGTGGGGATGGGTTGTTGGCCGCTTCGTGCCAGTGCTGATAATGGTAACGATGCTCATCGACCTGGGCGCATTTATCGGCACCCAGGGCGAGAACAAGTTCGGTAAGGATACGCTTGAAGTACAGTTCCGCTGATTACCAGTAGTGTTCAGCGGTGATGTGGCCCGGACGGCGGCGCAGATGTTTCGCCATCTGCCGGGTCTCTTTCAGCAACTGCTGTGTGTCACGCACCATCTGCGGGTTGCCGCAGAGCATTACGTGGCTGGTTTCGGTATTGATGGGCAATCCTACTGCCTCTTCCAGTGTACCGTTCTCAATCAGCGCAGGCACACGCCCTGTGAGCGACCCGGGCACAGTTTCCCGGCTAACCACCGTTTGAATCCGCAATTTACCCTCATAGCGCTTCTGCAGCTCGAGCATCAGCGGCAGATAACTTAAATCCGCGGCGTAGCGTACCGCATGCACCAGTACCAGATGAGTAAAGCGTTCCAGGTCCTTACCTTCCTGCAGGATCGACAAATACGGCCCAATCGCGGTCCCGGTTGCCAGCATCCACAGCGTGTCGCAGTCCGGCACTTCGTCGAGAACAAAGAACCCTGCCGCCTCGCTGACGATTAACACCTCATCGCCTGGCTTCAGCGCGGCCAGACGCGGACTGAGCTTTCCCTCAGGGACGGTGACCAGATAAAACTCCAGATCGGGGTTACCTGGCGCATTGACGTAAGAGTAGGCACGCTGTACCCGCTCACCGTCGATTTCGAGGCCCAGCTTGGCAAATTGTCCGGCAGTAAAGGGATGAACGGGGGCATGAACGGTCAGACTGAACAATGCGTCGGTCCAGAACTCGACGTTTACGACTTTTCCTGTAACCCAGTCGGCCATGATTTTCTCCTGTTCAGAATCATTGCCTTATCTTCGTCGTGAATGGAGAGGATTTCCAGCCCGGTCAGGAAAGAAGGCTCTATTGAACAAATAATTTACAGGTTAATACAACTGCATTTAATGTAGCGCTAACGGCGCGCAAAAGGAAAAGTAGATGAAGAGCTGGGGATGGCTTTTGGGTATTACGGCATGGTTTACGTCCGTACATGCGGCAGAACCGACACTGAACTGGGATGCAATGATTCATCTGGATGCGGAGGCACTGGCGGAAGAGGGTATCGCGGAACATTATGTCCAGGATGTTTTACCAATATTACGTCAGTACGTTGCGCATCCGCTGGCAGTCAGTGAACAGGTTGATAGCGACGCCGCCATTTACAATGTCTCTGCCGGTGGTCAACAGTACGCTATCTTCTCCCCACAAATAAGCGAAGCGGATTCGTGGGGAAGAGCGACGTGGGCTTTTTTCGATATTGTTAATCGCCAGCTTAGCGCAAGCGACTACCGTTTCTATGCTTTCTACAATGGCAATGATCTTTCCGGGATGTTTTTGACCAGGCAAGCGTATCAACAGTATGTTGATGGACTCAGCCGGATGTCCAGAAAGACGGAGATCCCTTATATCCCTACGGCGGAAGCGCCGTGGTATGGGCAACCGCATTAAATCTGCTCTTCCTTGAGCGCGCGGCTTACAGAATATGTGTCTGTACGTCCGGGTCTTTGCGATCCAGATAGTGGATAGACTGAATGCGGCGGATGGTACGCGATTTTCCGCGAATCAGCAGGGTTTCGGTGGTGGCAATATTGCCTTTGCGGCTAATGCCGTCCAGCAAGTCGCCTTTGGTAATCCCGGTTGCTGAGAAAATCACGTTGTCGCTGCGTGCCATATCATCCAGGCGCAGGACTTTATCGGCCTCAATGCCCATCGCCTGGCAGCGAGCCAGCTCGATTTCCCCGATACGACGGTTCTCTTCGCTGTCGCCTTTTACGTGGTGACGAGCCAGCAAGCGGCCATTCATATCACCATCCAGCGCGCGGATGACGGCAGCTGAAACGACCCCTTCCGGCGCACCGCCAATACCATAAAGGACATCGACTTCACTGTCCGGCATGCAGGTCAGAATGGAGGCTGCAACATCGCCGTCCGGAATAGCGAAAACACGTACGCCGAGCTTCTGCATTTCAGCAATGGTGGCGTCGTGGCGAGGTTTGGCCAGAATCGTTACCGTCAGCTCACTGAGCGGTTTTCCGAGCGCATTAGCCACATTACGCAGGTTATCGGCAAGCGGCAGGTTGAGGTCGATAGCGCCTTTTGCGCCAGGGCCGACAATCAGTTTTTCCATGTACATATCCGGCGCATTGAGGAAGCAGCCTTGATCACCCACTGCCAGTACTGCCAGGGCATTAGCCTGACCCATGGCGGTCATGCGGGTGCCTTCGATCGGATCAACGGCGATATCCACCGCATCGCCTCTACCGGTACCGACTTTTTCACCGATATAGAGCATTGGGGCTTCGTCGATTTCCCCTTCCCCAATCACAATGGTGCCGTCAATATTGACCTGATTAAGCATGATGCGCATGGCGTGAACGGCAGCACCGTCGGCGGTATTTTTGTCGCCGCGGCCCAGCCACTTATAGCCAGCCAGCGCCGCTGCTTCGGTCACGCGGGAAAATTCAATGGCAAGTTCTCGTCTCATAGCAAACTCGTGAAGTGAAAGAAATTGCGCGAAGTTTAACACAGAGAGGGGCTTGGGTGCGGTCAGGTGCGGTGTTGCCTGAGGCCCTCACCCCGGCCCTCTCCCTCAGGGAGAGGGAGAAAACAGAGGTGAGGGGGAGGGGATTACTCGTCGTGCTCTTCCCACGCCAGCGCACGTTTCACGGCTTTTTTCCAGCCCGCGTAGCGAACGTTGCGTTCGGTGGTTTCGATGCTTGGGCGGAATTCACGCTCAATCACCGCTTTCTCCTGCAGTTCGTCCAGGTTCTGCCAGAAGCCCACCGCCAGGCCCGCCAGGTAAGCTGCGCCCAGTGCAGTGACTTCACGCACTTCCGGACGCTCAACGCGGGTGCCCAGAATGTCGGACTGGAACTGCATCAGGAAGTTGTTGGCCACCGCGCCGCCATCCACGCGCAGGGCGTGCAGACGAATGCCGGAGTCAGCCTGCATGGCTTCCAGAACGTCACGTGTCTGGTAGGCGATAGATTCCAGCGTTGCGCGAATGATGTGGTTTGAGTTTACGCCACGGGTCAGACCAAAAATCGCGCCACGTGCATACGGGTCCCAGTACGGTGCGCCCAGGCCGGTGAAAGCAGGCACCACGTAGACGCCATTGGTGTCTTTCACTTTGGTGGCGAAATATTCCGAGTCAAAGGCATCGCTGATGAGTTTCATCTCATCGCGCAGCCACTGGATTGACGCACCCGCCATGAACACGGCACCTTCCAGCGCATAGTTCACTTCACCCGTCGGTCCGCAAGCGATAGTGGTTAACAGGCCGTTTTCTGATTTCACCGCTTTTTCGCCGGTATTCATCAGCATAAAGCAGCCGGTACCGTAGGTGTTCTTCGCCATCCCTTCTTTTACGCACAACTGACCGAACAGCGCTGCCTGTTGGTCACCGGCGATCCCGGAGATAGGAATACGGGTACCGCCTTTACCCCCGATGTTGGTCTGGCCGTAGACTTCGGAAGATTTACGTACTTCCGGCAGCATGGCGCGCGGGATATCCAGCGCGTCCAGCATTTTGTCATCCCAGTCCAGATCATGGATGTTGAATAGCATCGTACGGGAGGCGTTGGTGTAGTCAGTAACGTGTACGCGGCCCTGAGTCATTTTCCAGATAAGCCAGGTGTCGACGGTACCGAACAGCAGTTCGCCACGTTTCGCGCGTTCGCGAGAACCTTCTACATGATCGAGAATCCACTTCACTTTGGTGCCGGAGAAGTACGGGTCAACCACCAGGCCGGTGGCGCTACGCACATACTCTTCCATGCCATCGCGTTTGAGCTGCTCGCAGATTTCTGAGGTGCGGCGGCACTGCCAGACAATGGCGTTATAGATAGGCTTACCGGTTTCGCGCTCCCAGACTATGGTCGTTTCACGTTGGTTGGTGATACCAATCGCGGCGATTTCATCGGAGTTGATGTCTGCTTTAGCCAGCACTTCAACCAGCGTTGAGCTTTGCGTTGCCCAGATTTCCATTGGGTCATGCTCTACCCAGCCTGGCTTAGGATAGATTTGTTCGAATTCGCGCTGCGAAACGCTGATGATGTTGGCGTCATGATCCATTACGACGGCGCGGGAGCTGGTGGTACCCTGGTCCAGCGCAACGATATATTTCTTTTCAGTCATGATTTATGTCCCGTAGTCACATTACAGCGGAGCTTTTTGTTGTGAAGTCGTGGTGGCGTCTTTGTCATCTTCCACAGCACAAACGTCACACGGTAAATTACGGCCAATCAGTTTACGATAACCGAAGGCACCCAGTGATGCGCCGACAATCGGCCCAAACAGCGGTACGAGGAAATAAGGAATATCTTTCCCACCGGTGAAGGCGACATTGCCCCAGCCAGCCAACCAGGCGAACGCTTTTGGTCCGATATCACGAGCAGGGTTCATCGCAAACCCGGTCAGCGGGCCCATAGAAGCACCAATAACGGCAATCAGCAGACCAATCAGCAGTGGTGCCAGCGGGCCACGCGGGATCCCGTTGCCGTCATCACCCAGCGCCATGATGACGCCCATCAGAACCGCGGTAATCACCATCTCAACAGCAAAGGCCTGGAAGAAATTGATGTGCGGGTTGGGGTAGGTTGAAAAGATGCCTGCCAGATCGAGACTTTCGACGCTGCCACGCACCATATGGTGAGTTTGTTCGAAATCGAAGAAAAGATTGTAATAAAGCCCGTAAACAAGTGCGGCCGCGCAGAATGCGCCAGCAAATTGAGAAGCAATGAAGGGGACAACTTTGCGCCCGTCGAAGCAGGCAAACAGCCACAATGCAATGGTCACTGCCGGGTTAAGATGTGCGCCGGAAACCCCTGCGGTCAGGTAGATGGCCATCGCCACGCCCAGACCCCAAATGATACTGATTTCCCACTGTCCGAAGCTGGCACCTGCTACTTTAAGTGCCGCAACGCAGCCCACACCGAAGAAAATCAACAACCCGGTACCGAGAAATTCGGCGATGCACTGACCTTTTAAGGTTGAGGTTTGACTCATAATCGGATCCTGCAAAGAGTTTAATGGTTATAGTTTGCATGGAGGGAGAAGACTCCACGATGCCGTGTAGACATACTGTTAATTTATCGTTAACGAGCAAAAACGAGAAATATCGAAATCAAAATGTGTGTACTGTGTCAATAAAATGAGCGTTTTCGCGCGATGAGGCGCGTTTGCGAAGGGATGCGACAGGATGCGAAGTGTGAGCTGAATCATTTTTGTAACCCTCAATTTAACAATTTATTGAAGCGGACCGCAATTGCACCAGGTTTAGACTGAAAAGTGTTGCAAAGCGCGATCTGCGCGGGTTGTCGCTGGACAGGGGCTAAAGGGCTTCATACAATCGGGTACTAAGACCGTGCGCTAAATACATTAAGGCGTCGCCGTTCACGGAACGCGGTTTTACCCGAGTGGTATATACCCATCAACGCCTTGCAATTCAGGAGAGGTATGACGATGTCATTAGAAGTATTCGAGAAGCTGGAAGCGAAAGTACAGCAGGCGATTGATACCATCACGCTGCTGCAGATGGAAATCGAAGAGCTGAAAGAGAAGAACAACAGTCTGTCCCAGGAAGTCCAGTCCGCACAGCATGATCGCGAAGAACTGGCCCGTGAAAACAACCAGTTGAAAGAACAGCAGCATGGCTGGCAGGAGCGTCTGCAGGCACTGCTGGGCCGTATGGAAGAAGTCTGATTACGCTTCTTCTTTCGTGCTAGCGGCGTTGGCTGCGCTTACTGACCCCAGTCACATCACTGTTTATGTTGCTGGGGATTCGCTCCGTTGCCGCCTTGCTACAACGCATAAAAAAGGCACCTTTCGGTGCCTTTTTTGATCACTCGATATCCAGCGGATCTTCGGAAAGGATGATACCGGTGTTATCGGCATAGAGATGGTCGCCGGAAAAGAAGGTCACGCCGCCGAAATTGACGCGAATGTCGCTTTCGCCGATGCCTTCCCCTGCGGCGCCGACCGGAATCGCGGCAATGGCCTGAATGCCAATGTCCAGCTCTTCCAGGTCATCTACCTGACGCACCGCGCCATAGACCACAATGCCTTCCCACTCGTTTTGCAGAGCGATGCGCGCCAGGTCCGCATCGATTAACGCACGACGCACAGAACCACCGCCATCGACCAGCAGTACACGACCACGGCCATTTTCTTCGAGCAGATCGTACAGCAACCCGTTGTCCTCGAAACATTTCACCGTGATGATTTGACCGCCAAACGACGACCGTCCGCCAAAATTGGAGAACAGTGGTTCCACGACGTTGACATCTTCCTGGTAGATGTCACAGAGCTCAGACGTATCGTATTTCATAGGCTTAACGTTCAGTTGCTGCGAGAGTAGTCAGTATATCGCGCATCACGCATTGTTGGCAAAATCATCAATTGTTAATTGACTTTTGTCAGTTAAAACTGCGTCTGACTCAGCATAATTCCAACCACAAACAACAGGTTAGTCAGCAAAGCCCCTTTTACGGTACGTTCGAGCATCGGCGGCATGGCTTTCGGATCCCGCTCGCGCATCACAAAACGCGCCTGTTTTAACAGCAACGGCGCGGAAAGGACGAACAGCCAACCCCAGGCGCTATGCAGCGACAGCACGTTAAACAGCGCCAGGCAAAGAAGGGCTCCGGCCAGCAAACCCGCATGGTAGCGGCGCGCGTTCACTGGTCCTAAGCGTACCACGAGCGTGATTTTGCCATTGGCGCGATCGCTGTCGATATCACGCAGGTTGTTGATATTCAGCACTGCAGTTGCCAGCAGGCCGCACGCCGTAGCCGGTAAGATAATCGCGGGGATCAGCATATGGGTTTGCAGATACCAGCTTCCCATTACGCTCAGCCAGCCAAAGAAAATCAGTACCGAAACATCGCCGAGGCCGATGTAACCGTAAGGGCGTTTGCCGACGGTATAGGTAATAGCGGCGATGATCGACAGCGCGCCAAGTACCACAAAGCCGATGAAATCTGTCAGGGTTTGCGAGGCCGCCAGCAGCAACAGCAGGCCCGAGATGCAGCTCAGGACAATGACGATGATGAGCGCACGCTTCATCTGCTCAAGCGAAATCGCCCCTTTTTGCATGCCGCGCAATGGCCCAATTCGGTCAGGCTTGTCGCTGCCCTTAACCGCATCGCCATAGTCATTGGCGAGGTTGGAAAGGATTTGCAGCAATCCGGCGGTGCTTAATGCCAGTACGGCAACCAGCGGATCGAAGAAACCCTGCCACCAGGCCAGCGTCGTCCCTACCACGATAGCGGCAAACGCCAGCGGCAGTGTTTTTGGGCGCAGGCTTTCCAGCCATGCCTGAGTGCGGCTTAAAGGTTGTGCGTCAGTCATAGTCACCAGCCAGTAATAAAAAATGGGGGCATAAGCCCCCATCGGAAATGATGAAAACGTTGTGGCGGGGATTATAAGATAAAACGGCTCAGATCTTCATCTGCCACTAAAGCATCAAGGTGCTTACTCACATAGTCGGCGTCGATGATGATAGTTTCGCCATTCAGGTCGCTTGCGTCATAGGAAATGTCTTCCATGAGGCGCTCCAGAACGGTGTGGAGACGGCGCGCACCGATGTTTTCGGTGGTCTCGTTCACCTGCCAGGCCGCCTGTGCGATGCGTTTAATCCCGTCGTCGGTGAAATCGATGTTGACGCCTTCTGTTGCCATCAGCGCTTTGTACTGCACGGTAACCGATGCGTTTGGTTCGGTCAGAATGCGTTCAAAGTCTTCCGTGGTCAGTGCCTTGAGTTCGACACGAATCGGCAGACGACCCTGCAGTTCCGGGATCAGGTCTGACGGGCTGGCCACCTGGAATGCACCGGAGGCGATAAACAGGATGTGATCGGTTTTGACCATGCCGTGTTTGGTGGAGACAGTACAGCCTTCTACCAGCGGCAGCAGGTCGCGCTGAACACCTTCACGGGAAACATCCGGACCGGAAGTATTACCGCCGCGCTTACAGATTTTGTCGATTTCATCAATGAAGACGATACCGTGCTGTTCAACTGCGTCGATTGCATCTTGTTTCAGCTCTTCCGGGTTCACCAGCTTCGCCGCTTCTTCTTCGATCAGCAGCTTCATCGCATCTTTGATTTTCAGCTTACGCGGTTTCTGTTTTTGCCCGCCCAGATTCTGAAACATGGACTGAAGCTGGCTGGTCATCTCTTCCATTCCTGGAGGTGCCATGATCTCAACGCCCATCGGTGACGCGGCCAGGTTGATTTCAATTTCTTTATCATCGAGCTGGCCTTCACGCAGTTTTTTGCGGAAAGACTGGCGTGCAGCAGATGGCTCAGCGACCGTTTCCGGCTGGCCCCAGTTATTTTTTGCCGGGGGGATCAGCACGTCCAGGATACGCTCCTCCGCCATCTCTTCGGCGCGATAGCGATTTTTTTCGATGGACTGCATGCGGACCATTTTCACGGCGGCATCGGTAAGATCGCGGATAATGGAATCCACTTCTTTACCGACATAACCCACTTCGGTGAATTTGGTTGCTTCCACTTTTATAAAGGGCGCGTTCGCCAGTTTCGCCAGACGGCGGGCAATTTCGGTTTTACCCACACCGGTCGGCCCGATCATCAGAATGTTTTTCGGGGTCACTTCATGGCGCAGCTCTTCATCAAGCTGCATACGGCGCCAGCGGTTACGCAGGGCAATCGCCACGGAACGCTTCGCCGCATCCTGACCGATAATGTGTTTGTCCAGTTCGCTGACAATTTCGCGTGGGGTCATTTCAGACATGAGGGATCCTTACGCCTTGGTGGTCAATTCTTCGATGGTGTGGAAGTGATTAGTGTAGATGCAGATGTCACCGGCGATATTCAGCGCTTTCTCGGCGATATCGCGCGCGCTGAGGTCGGTGTTTTCCAGCAGCGCACGGGCAGCTGCCTGGGCATACGGGCCGCCAGAGCCAATGGCAATCAGGTCATTTTCCGGCTGCACAACGTCGCCGTTACCGGTGATGATCAGTGAGGCCGTTTCATCGGCTACAGCCAGCAACGCTTCCAGCTTGCGCAGCATGCGATCGGTACGCCAGTCTTTGGCCAGTTCCACCGCCGCTTTTACCAGGTGCCCCTGGTGCATCTCCAGCTTACGTTCAAAGAGTTCAAACAGCGTGAAGGCATCAGCCGTGCCCCCGGCAAAGCCTGCGATGACTTTGTCGTTGTACAGACGGCGAACTTTCTTCACGTTGCCTTTCATAACGGTGTTGCCCAGTGTCGCCTGGCCATCACCAGCGATAACGACATGGCCGTTACGGCGTACGCTTACTATTGTTGTCACGAGCAGACCCCCTGGTTACGAATGCAGAATACACGCCCCGTAGTGATACGGGGCAGAATGCAAGTATAGATGGGGGGGATTTTGGGGGTTTCAACCCCCGGCGGCGAGACGGATGCAGTTTGTGTGACCGGCCATTTTCAGACGGCTAATGGTGCCGTCCGCGTTATCTTTGCCTTTAACCGGGCCGATAACCACGCGATTCCAGCCGTTATTGCTGGTGATGCGAGAGTCAAACCCTTCAAAGGCGAGCTGGGCACGAACGGTCTCTGCCTGATCGGCGCCTTTGAACGAACCACACTGTACCATCCAGCGACGTTCGTCTTTTTTCTCGGCCGTTTGCTTCGGTGCTTCTTCATGCGTCACCGGTGCTGCCTGCTGCGTTTTCGGCGCGGTTGCCGTGGTGTGTGCTGGTGTTTGCAGCAAGTCCTGGTACGGCTGTTGGCTGGCGGCGGACGGTTTTTGCTGCGGCGTCTGCTTGGGTGCCTGCACTGGTGCTGTTTGTGCCGTACGTGGCTGCTCCGTTACCCGCGGTGGCGTACGCGTCGGTTGTTCAACCTGCACGTTACTCCACTGCTGTTGTTGCATCTGCTGCTGTACCTGTTGTTGCGCCTGACGCTGGCGTTGCAGCGTTTGCTGACGCTGCTCCTGCGTCTGCTCGTTCCACGGTACTTCGTTCAATTGCGTAGGCTGCTGGCGCATATCTGCCTGCATTTGCGCCAATAACTGACGTTGCTCGTTCGTCAGTTGCTCCGGTTTTTCCACTTCACCACCCGCAGACGGTTCAGTAGGCGCACGTACGCCTGGCTGGCGGCTTTCCAGCTCTTTGATGTAACGCCAGCGCTCTTCCGGTTTTGGCGGCAGACCATTGCCTGCAACCTTCTGGCTTTGCAGCGTTTCAGATTCTTCTTTCTTGTGGTGGGTAATAAAGTACAGGCCACCGATAAAAGCTACCAGTACTGCGGCGGCAATCGCGACCATTGCGGGCGAGACAGCGGATACGCTACGTTGCTTCTTCCTTGAGCTACTCTTTTTTTGCCGCGAAGGAGCCGACTGGCTGCGGCGTACATAATCTCGTTGTGCCACTATCGTTTCGCTGTATTTATTTCGTTTGTCAGCCCGTCATGTTACTTAAGCGACGGGCTTTTGACCAGAAGAGGGATTCCGATAACGCATTTACGTTAAGTCAACGCCTTAGTTGACCCACGAATGACCAATTCGCAATCCAGTAATCGGGAGCCGCTGCTGACCGTATGACCTTGTAACTGTTCGAGTAGTAACAGCATTGCTTCACGACCGATATCGAAACGCGGCTGGGCGACGGTAGTAAGAGGGGGATCGCAGAATTCAGCCAGCGAAATGTTATCGAAACCAATAATGGACAAATCATGCGGCACTTTCAGGCCGCGGCGCTTCGCATAAGACAACGCGCCGAGCGCCATCACGTCGCTGTGACAAAATACCGCAGTAGGCGGCTTCGGCAGAGAGAGTAACCGTTCCAGCGCCTCGCCACCGGCGGCAAAGGTAAAGTCGCCACGGGCAATATAATGCGGGTCAACGGTAATACCGGAGCGACGCAGCGCCTGTACATAGCCCTGCAGGCGGTAGTGGCACAACGGCATCTCTTCCGGTCCGGCGATGCATCCAATGTACTGATGCCCCTGCTCGCGCAGGTAATTCACGGCATTGAAGGCGGCGGTCAGGTTGTCGATATGTACCGTGGGCAGTTCCAGTTCCGGGGCAAACTCATTCGCCATCACCATTGGCGGCAGGTTACGTTGTTCTTCGATGCTGGCATCGAAAGGCAAGCGCGAACCGAGCAGCAGCATCCCGTCTATCTGCTTAGTGATGATTAAATCTATAAAGGTTTTTTCTTGCTGATTCTGATGCGCGCAATCGCCGATCAGGACCAGATAACCATTTTCTGCGGCAGTGACTTCGATGCCACGGATAATTTCGCTAAAAAACGGATCGCAAATATCCGGCACGATCACCAGGATCGTCCGGGATTCATTACGTTTAACATTACGTCCCATCGATTGCGGCAAATAACCCACTTCCATTGCCGCCTGCTCAACCCGATTGCGGGTAGCCTGCGACACTTTATCCGGGTTCATTAACGCACGGGACACCGTTGCCGTGGACACCTTCGCTTTAACGGCAACATCTTTCATGGTCGCGGCTGCAACCTGATTCCTGGTCTTCACCTTCTTCTCCTCGCATGCGCGGCGCAGGCGCAGACACATTTTTATCAGATAGTTAATCTAATCGGTTACAGAATTTTCATTAAAAATGTGATGAAAGTTGAATTTTTCGAGGTGCCTCGCAACCTTAGCCCTCGATAGGGTCCACATCCAGCACCCACTTCACTTTGCGTGCCTCAGGTAAGGTGTTGATAAGCGTAAGCGTGCCGCTGACAATCTGTTGTAGGCGTACTCGTGAAGGGTGTTGCAGCAGGAGCTGCCAGCGCCAGCGCCCGGCACGCTTGGGTGCCAGTGCCGGAACCGGACCAAGCACCCAAAGATGCTGGTCCGCCAGCGGGCTGGATTGCAGCAGATTTTTCAACTGTTGCAGGAACAACGGCGCCTGCTGGTTGTTATGATCTTCCGCACGGATGAGCACATGGCTGGTCCAGGGGGGAAGCTGGAGCGTCTGACGCTCCGCCAGCGCCTGCTCAGCGAAGGTGTCGTAGCCTTTATGCAGAAGCGTCTGCAACAAAGGGTGTTCCGGATGGTGGGTTTGCAGTACGACTTCCCCTTGTTTCCCTGCGCGCCCGGCCCGCCCTGAGACCTGGGTATAAAGCTGCGCAAAGCGTTCTGCAGCGCGGAAATCGGCGGAGAAGAGCGCGCCATCGACATCCAACAGGGCAACCAGCGTGACGTCCGGGAAATGGTGCCCTTTCGCCAGCATCTGTGTGCCGATAAGAATACGCGCACCGCCGCGATGTACTTCCGCCAGATGCTGTTCGAGCGCGCCTTTACGACTGGTGGTGTCCCGGTCGATACGCGACAGCGGAACCCCCGGAAAAAGCGGGGCGAGCGCCTGCTCCAGTTGTTCTGTGCCCAGCCCAACCGGCATCAGATGGGTTGAGCCGCAGGAAGGGCATTGCCGTGGTACCTGGCGCTGGCTGTCGCAATGGTGGCAGCGTAAATGCTGTTGAGCCTGATGTAACGTGTAGTAATGATCGCAGCGCGGACATTCGGCAATCCAGCCGCAGTCGTGACACAGCAGCGCTGGCGCGAAGCCTCGACGGTTCAGGAACAAGATGACCTGATTGCCCGCCTGCAAGTGCTGGCGCATGCGATTCACAAGGGCAGGAGAGAGCCCTGCCTGTAGCGCCTGACCTTTTAGATCCAGCACATGTTGTATGGCGGGGCGGGCGTTGCCGGCGCGACGCGTCAGGCGCAGCATCCTGTATTTACGCGCGCGCACGTTGTGGAGCGTCTCCAGTGCGGGCGTCGCCGAGCCGAGTATGATCGGAATTTGCTCGCTGTGGGCGCGGTAAACGGCCAGGTCGCGTGCATGGTAGCGCCACCCTTCCTGCTGTTTATAAGAGCTGTCGTGTTCTTCATCGATCACGATCACGCCCAAATTTTTAAAAGGGGTAAACAACGACGAGCGGGTACCAATCACAATTGCCGCTTCACCGTTTTTGGCTTTTAGCCAGGCGGACAGGCGTTCACTGTCATTCAATCCGGAATGCAGTACCTCGACCGGGGCAGAAAAGCGTTCACGAAAACGGGCGATGGTCTGCGGCGTCAGGCCGATTTCCGGTACCATCACCAGCGCCTGTTTCCCCTGTGCCAGCACATTCTCCAGTACGCTGAGATAGACTTCTGTTTTGCCTGAACCGGTTACACCTGCCAGCAGCCAGGCTGAGAATTGATCCGCCGCGCTGTGGATCGCTCCCACTGCCGTAGCTTGTTCGGTATTGAGCCGCAGACGCTCGCCGCAGACGGAAAAGCCATGCCGCCAGTCATGATGCGCTGGCTCCTCACTGTTGAGTTCTGCCAGCCCTTTCGTGCGTAATGACTGGAGCGCGGCGTCGTTGAACTCAAGCTCCGCAACCTGATGACGCCAGATGCGTCCCTGGCGCAGGGCCGCCAGCGCCTGTTGCTGTTTTGGCGAACGTTTAAGGCTATTGAGATCGACCGCCTGCCCCTGCTCGGTCGCAAACCAGAACCACTGCACTGCTGCACTGGCCGGTTTACCCTGGCGTAGGGGGACAGGAATGGCGTTGAAAAGCACATCGCCAATGGCGTGGTGATAATAGTCTGCCGCCCAGAGCAGAAGCCGCCAAACCGGGACGGAAAAGACGGGGTCGCTGTCCAGCACCTCGATCACGCTTTTCAGCTCATCGAGTGGCAATTCGCTGGTCTCACCGACGGAGACCACAATCCCCACCCGTTGCTGGGTGCCAAAGGGTACGCGCACCCGGCAGCCCGCGCTGGCCACCATGCTATCAGGAAGCAGGTAGTCAAAGGTGCGGGGCAACGGTACGGGTAGCGCTACATGGGCGACGGGCATCTCAGGATCCTGACTTGAAAACTGGCGGGATAGTATACACATTGTTAAAGGTGGGGCGCGGATCAGTTTGCATACGTTGGTTAATTTCTGTATGATTCGCCGCCTTTGGTGCGTATTCACGTGCCAGAGATCCACTAATACATTAACTCGCGTGGTGTCTGGCGTTAGGGCTGGAAGAGCGACGCGGCCTTAAACTGAGGTTTCCCATGAAAAAAGGTATTCACCCGAATTATGTAGCTATTACTGCAACCTGTTCTTGCGGTAATGTCATCAAAACCCACTCTACCGTGGGTCACGACCTGAACCTGGACGTGTGCGGCAACTGCCACCCGTTCTTCACTGGTAAACAGCGTGTAGTTGATACCGGTGGTCGTGTTGAGCGTTTCAACAAACGCTTCAGCATCCCGGGCAGCAAATAAGTTGCCTGATGAAAAAAGCGCCGAAAGGCGCTTTTTTTGTCCCTGAATTCCGCGCCCTTCCTGCGATCATCTTCATTCCCCTCATCCCAGACTGTAATTTTTCGCAACGTTAGTTCTTTTGATTTGGCACGTTGTTTCTATTTGCTGGGTCTATTGTTTCAGTTGGTGACATTGAGCCGATGTATCTTTGCTTTTTTGCCACTTAAACAGAATGCTGGCAAAAACTCAAAGGTTTGTACATTTACACTAAAATACAATTCCTCACGTTATTAGGACATTTTTAATTTGTAGCTGTCTTTCACTCGTTACGCTGGCCTGCGAATCCATAGCTACACGCTTTTCTTTTATTGAAATTTACGTCAAAGAGGAATTTCCATGAAGTTGAAATATGCGTTGTTATTACTGCCGGTACTGGCAGGAACAGCCCATGCGGGTTACGTAGACTATCGTCATGAATATTATGATGATGGACGTAACTATGATCGTGTATATATTTCTCAACGGTTTGCCAGCGGTTTCGGGGTAGCATTAGAAGGTATTTCCCGTTCTGATGATGCGGATGCTAAAAAACCGCTGAATAATATGGAAACGAACGGGATTGAGTATACTGCCAACTATCAGTTTACCTGGAGTAACCTGATATGGCTTCCTGGTATTGCGATTGAGACCGATGAAAATCAGACAATTTACAAGCCATTCGTGCGTGTTCAATACAATATCAACGAAAATTGGTGGACAGCCTTCCGCTATCGCTTCGAGTACACTCGCCGCAACGCGCAGGGCCGTGATGACCGCCGTATTGATCGTCCGGAAGCGTGGATTGGCTATAACACCGGTAACTGGATGTTTGAGCTTAACGGTATTTATAAATTTGCCGAAAATGAGAATATTTATAACAACACTAAACAAGATTACGAATATAATTTCCGTGTTGCGTATAAAGCAGGTAATTGGGTGCCATTTGTTGAAGTAGGTAACGTGTCTTCGGGTTATAAAACAGCGATTACTGATGATCGCCAGACGCGTTATCGCGTTGGTATTGGTTATAACTTCTAGTTACCTCTCTTTCTGTGTCTGAATAATGCGGCGGCAATATATATTGCCGCCGTGTCCGCTCGCAATTTTTAAGTCGAGATTTTATATTTCGCTAAGGATTGGGTAAAACAATGTCTACACGCAAACCGGGTTTAGTGAATTATCTGGCGTACGGCTCCGGAGATTTTCTGGGAGCGGGTACAACAGCACTGACTGCCGCATGGTTACTTTATTTTTATACGACCTTCTGCGGCTTGACGCCGATTGAGGCGACATTTATTTTCGCCATGGCCAGGGTACTGGATGCCGTAGTCAGCCCATTGATGGGTTATCTGACCGATAACTTTGGCAATACCTGGCTCGGTAAACGATTTGGTCGCCGTAAGTTCTTCATTCTGCTCGGTATCCCGTGCGTATTTTCCTATACGCTGATGTGGGTCGGCCACATGAACTACTGGTACTACTTATTCACGTACCTGCTGTTTGATGTGGTGTACACGATGATTCTGGTGCCTTATGAGACGCTGGTGCCGGAGATGACCGATGATTTCAAACAGAAAACCAAGTTTTCCGGAGCGCGTATCGCGCTGGCACAGCTTTCCGCCATTCTGGCTGCTTTCCTGCCCGGTATCCTGTTGAGTCACTTCGGTAAAGACAATGCTGTTTCTTTCTTCTATGCCAGCATCGTCTTTGCCGTGATCTGCGCGATAGTATTGACGCTGGTGTGGATCTTCACCTGGGAGCGCCCACGTGATGAACAAGCGGAAGCCGTAAAACCAAAACTGACCCTGGGACAAAGCCTGGGCCGTCTGATCATTGAATTGAGTTCCACCTTCCGTATCCGTATTTTTCGTCAGCATCTGGGGATGTATCTTGGCGGATATATTGCACAGGACGTCTTCAACGCGGTCTTCACCTACTATGTGGTGTTTGTGTTGATGCAGAGTCCGACGCTGGCCTCCAGTCTGATGGGAACCATGGCGATTCTGCAGTTTATCGCGGTTATGGGGATGATCCCGCTCTGTATTCGTTTCGGCGCTGCGCCGTCTTACCGTATTGTCGTGGTGCTGTTTGGTCTGGCCGCGGTTTCCTTCGCCCTGCTGTCGCTGGCTGGACAGAGCGATAATATGTCGCTGCTATTATTTATTTCGGGTATTGCCGGGTTAGGGCGTGGCGGCATTAACTATATTCCGTGGAACATCTATACCTATATCGCCGATGTGGACGAGGTGGTGACGGGTCAGCGTCGCGAGGGTATTTTTGCCGGGATCATGACCCTAACGCGTAAGGCCTCTCAGGCTGGCGCAGTGATGCTGGTGGGCATTTTGATGCAAATGTCCGGTTTTATTTCCGGGCAGAGCACACAGGTGCCGGGAGTGAGCCATACCATCCTGATGATTCTGAGTATCGGCACCGTGCTGGTGCTGTCGATCGGTTTCCTGGTGTCGTTGCGCTTTCGTCTGAACTTGTCCACGCACAGCGTTCTGCGTGAAGAGACGGCAAAAATGCGTAGTGCGGGCCGCCTGACGCCGGAATCCATTACGCCGCAGGCACGTAAGACGGTAGAAATGCTGGCGGGTATGCCTTACGAAAAACTGTGGGGCAATAACGACATTGGCTACATCAACCGGCAGAAGGCACGTGAAGTGCAATCGCACGCGTCAGCCGTGTAGGCGATCATTTGAGTGAAATTTTTGTGATGAAAGTCACAAAAATATTGCTGGCGACATGGAAGAGGCATAGACTTTTCACAGCGAAAGACATCATTAACAACGCGTGAAAGGATATGACTATGCTAAATGCACTGAAAAATGTCGTTGTGTCTTATTTTATTTCTCTGGCAGAGGTTCACCCGGAAGTGACCCGCTTCTGATTGAGCCAGCGCAACAGACAGTCCAACAAAAAAGGCAGAAGATTTCTTCTGCCTTTTTTATTTATCTCTGCTCCATTACTGGGGATAGCAGTGCACATTCAGGCATGCTCTGTGGTTATCCACTGCTGTATAACGCTTCCTGCCGTTAATGTAAGCGACGTATCCAACGTCCCCCCTGCGCTTTACAACCCCTTGGCCGTCCATTTTTTTGCGACGGTTTCCAGTTGCGGGGCGTCAAATAACGCTTGTGGCGAGATCACTGTTTCGTTCAGCGGGACATTACGCCCGTAACGCTCGTTGAGTTTGGCGCGCACGATCGGGGAGTTCAGGTCGAACTCTTTAAGTTTCTGCAGCTTACCCGGCTGTATCCCCAGCGCACGGTCATACACCTTCCACACCACTTCTGAGCAATACTGGCGCTCATCGGTCCATGAAAATGCCAGGTCATAGGGTTTGCCGAGGTAGCGCGTTGCCGTCTGCACCAGTTTTTGCTGCTGTGAAATGGAAAGCCCGCCTTTCACGCGGCGGATGATGTAGTGCCCTTTTTCCCCACGGTTGATGAATTTTTGCAGTGGCGTATAGACCACCGGGCCGATGGCTTCAAAAACATAGGGGACATTGTTACGCAGCACGATCATGCCAGTGTGGCTAAAGCGCGAATGAGTGGCTTGCTGGATAGCTTTACTTTGTGACGAGCGAGACATCTGAAAGATGATATCGCCCGTCTGCGGTTCATAAGCCAGAACCGGGAAAACCATCACCGCGAGCAGCAAGAAGACAAACTTCTTTGTCATGATTTACATCCTTGTTCGAGACAAAAAAGGCGATTCAATCCATGAGCCGCCTTTTTAAATCAGTACTCCCACGTATCGGGGTCGATACCCAATTCGCGCATAATCACTTTTGCCTCTTCCGGGATTTCGTCGCTGCGCTCTTTCCGCAGGTCTTCATCGTTGGGCAACGGTTGGCCGGTAAACGCATGCAGGAATGCCTCACACAGCAGTTCGCTGTTGGTGGCATGACGCAGGTTGTTAACCTGACGACGGGTGCGCTCATCGGTGAGGATTTTTAACACCTTCAGAGGAATGGAAACCGTAATTTTTTTTACCTGTTCACTCTTCTTACCGTGCTCAGCGTACGGGCTGATATATTCGCCGCTCCATTCAGCCATGAGATACCTTTAATCCTCTCAGTCATTAATAAAAGGTCAGAACCTGATCAATGCAGCGCCCGGACCATAATCTCGCGTAGTTTACCGTAGAGTCAGTACCGTGACACGGTGTATCGCTCTGCGCCACTTCACTAAAGCATATAATTTTAACGGCTATTGCGATTTTGCTCAATCTATACGCAAAGAAGTTTAGATGTCCAGATGTATTGACGTCTATTATTCTTATGTTTACTCTGGAGCCTGACTTTTCATCCATTAAGCCAGGAAGCCTTCACCATGACGCGTAAACAGGCCACCATCGCAGTGCGTAGCGGATTGAACGATGACGAGCAATACGGTTGCGTTGTTCCGCCAATTCATCTCTCCAGCACCTATAATTTCACCGGTTTTAATGAGCCACGAGCCCATGACTATTCACGCCGTGGTAATCCGACGCGCGATGTCGTGCAGCGTGCGCTGGCAGAGCTGGAAGGTGGTGCGGGTGCCGTGATGACCAACACCGGTATGTCGGCGATTCATCTGGTGACCACGGTTTTCCTGAAGCCGGGCGACCTGCTGGTTGCGCCGCATGATTGCTATGGCGGCAGTTATCGTCTTTTCGACAGTCTGGCAAAACGCGGCTGCTATAAAGTTTTGTTTGTCGATCAGAATGATGAACAGGCATTAAAAGCGGCACTGGCGCAAAAACCAAAGCTGGTGCTGGTGGAAAGTCCGAGCAACCCATTGTTGCGCGTCGTGGATATTGCGAAAATCTGCCAACTCGCGCGCGAGGTCGGTGCGGTCAGCGTGGTAGATAACACCTTCCTGAGCCCGGCGTTGCAAAACCCGCTGGCGTTAGGCGCAGATTTGGTATTGCATTCATGTACGAAATACCTGAATGGTCACTCGGACGTTGTCGCGGGCGTGGTGATTGCCAAAGACCCGGATACCGTCACAGAACTGGCATGGTGGGCGAATAATATCGGCGTCACCGGTAGCGCCTTCGACAGCTATCTGCTGTTGCGTGGCCTGCGTACCCTGTCTCCACGTATGGAAGTGGCGCAGCGTAACGCCCAGGCAATCGTTGAGTTTCTGAAAAAGCAGCCGCTGGTGAAAAAGCTTTATCACCCGTCGCTGCCGGAAAATCAGGGGCACGAGATTGCCGCACGTCAGCAGAAAGGCTTTGGCGCAATGTTGAGTTTCGAACTGGATGGCGATGAGCAAACACTGCGTCGCTTCTTAAGCGGTTTGTCATTATTTACGCTGGCGGAATCGTTAGGTGGGGTTGAAAGCTTAATCTCCCACGCTGCCACGATGACACACGCGGGCATGGCGCCGGAAGCACGTGCCGCTGCCGGGATTTCAGAGACGTTACTGCGTATCTCAACCGGCATTGAAGATGGTGAAGATTTGATTGCCGACCTGGAAAATGGCTTCCGGGTCGCAGCTGAGGGATAAACATGAGTGTGAATGCGCAGGCAGGGGCGAAGGTTCGTCAACTGCATAAGTTTGGTGGGAGCAGTCTGGCTGATGTGAAATGTTACCTGCGCGTCGCGGGGATCATGGCGGAATATTCGCAACCGGGCGATTTAATGGTCGTTTCGGCAGCCGGCAGTACCACTAACCAGTTGATTAGCTGGCTCAAATTGAGCCAGACCGATCGTCTCTCTGCGCATCAGGTTCAGCAGTCGTTACGTCGTTACCAGAGCGAGCTGATTGCCGGGCTGTTGCCAGCCGATGTGGCTGACGGTCTGATTAGTGAGTTTATTCGTGACCTTGAGCGCCTGGCCGGGTTGCTTGATGGCGGCATTACCGATGCGGTCTATGCCGAAGTGGTGGGGCATGGGGAAGTGTGGTCTGCGCGTCTGATGTCTGCCGTACTGAACCAGCAAGGGCAGGCCTCAGCATGGCTTGATGCGCGAGAGTTTCTGCGCGCGGAACGTGCGGCTCAGCCGCAGGTCAACGAAGGCGCTTCATGGCCGCTGTTCCAGCAACTGCTGGCGCAGCATCCGGACAAACGTATCGTTGTGACGGGCTTTATCAGCCGCAACGAGGCGGGCGAAACCGTGCTGCTGGGGCGCAATGGTTCTGACTATTCGGCAACGCAAATTGGCGCATTAGCCGGGGTTACCCGCGTGACGATCTGGAGTGACGTGGCCGGTGTATACAGCGCCGACCCGCGTAAAGTGAAAGATGCCTGTCTGCTGCCGTTGCTGCGTCTGGATGAAGCCAGCGAGCTGGCACGTCTGGCGGCGCCGGTACTTCACGCCCGAACCTTGCAGCCGGTTTCCGGCAGCAATATCGATTTGCAGTTGCGTTGTAGCTACAACCCGGAGCAGGGGTCTACGCGTATTGAGCGCGTACTGGCTTCCGGCACGGGCGCCCGTATCGTCACAAGCCATGATGATGTTTGTCTGATCGAATTTCAGGTGCCTGCCGGGCAAGATTTCAAACTGGCGCAACGTGATATTGATGTGATCCTTAAGCGCGCTCAGGTTCGTCCGCTGGCGACAGGCGCTCACGCGGACCGTAATCTTCTGCAGCTCTGCTACACCTCGGAAGTGGTGGATAGCGTCTTTAAACTGCTCGACGAAGCCGGTCTGCCGGGCGAACTGCGTTTGCGTCAGGGGCTGGCTCTGGTGGCAATGGTCGGGGCAGGTGTTTGCCGTAATCCGCTGCACAGTCACCGTTTCTGGCAGCAGTTGAAAGGCCAGCCCGTGGAATTCGTCTGGCAGTCAGATGAAGGTATCAGTCTTGTCGCAGTGCTGCGCGTAGGGCCAACGGAAAGCCTGATTCAGGGGCTGCACCAGTCACTGTTCCGCGCGGAAAAACGCATTGGCCTGATGTTGTTTGGTAAAGGCAATATCGGTTCTCGCTGGCTCGAGCTGTTTGCCCGCGAACAGAGCGCATTGTCTGCCCGTACCGGGTTCGAATTTGTTCTCGCAGGCGTGGTGGATAGCCGCCGTAGTTTATTGAATTACGAGGGGCTCGACGCCAGCCGGGCGCTGGCCTTCTTCAATGATGAGGCGGTCGAACAGGATGAAGAGGCACTATTCCTGTGGATGCGCGCGCACCCGTACGATGATCTTGTTGTGCTGGATGTCACGGCAAGCCCGCAACTTGCCGACCAGTATCTGGATTTTGCCAGTCACGGCTTCCATGTGATCAGTGCGAATAAACTGGCAGGCGCCAGCAGTAGTGACAAATACCGCCAGATCCACGACGCGTTTGAAAAAACCGGGCGTCGCTGGCTGTATAACGCCACCGTCGGAGCCGGGTTGCCAGTAAACCATACGGTTCGCGATCTTATCGATAGTGGCGATAGTATTCTGGCCATCAGCGGTATCTTCTCCGGTACGCTCTCCTGGTTGTTCCTGCAATTTGACGGCACCGTGCCGTTTACTGATCTGGTCGATCAGGCCTGGCAACAGGGGCTGACCGAGCCGGACCCGCGCGTTGATCTTTCCGGTAAAGACGTGATGCGTAAGCTGGTCATTCTGGCGCGTGAGGCGGGTTATGACATCGAACCCAACCAGGTGCGCGTGGAGTCCCTGGTACCGACGAGCTGTGAAGAGGAGTCTATCGACCATTTCTTTGAAAATGGCGATGAGCTCAATGAGCAGATGACACAGCGTCTGGAGGCTGCTCGCGAGATGGGGCTGGTGCTGCGTTATGTGGCGCGTTTCGATGCCAACGGCAAAGCGCGTGTAGGTGTGGAAGCGGTGCGTCCGGAACACCCTCTGGCGGCGCTACTGCCTTGCGATAATGTGTTTGCCATCGAAAGTCGCTGGTATCGCGATAACCCGCTGGTGATCCGTGGACCGGGAGCCGGCCGCGATGTCACCGCCGGAGCGATTCAGTCAGATATTAACCGTCTGGCGCAGTTGCTGTAAGCGCTACGTTATATTGCCGGGCCAGTACTTTCAGTGATTGAGTAACACGGCGAGCGGAATACTGGCCGAGATTTAGAAAGGCAGACTGCTGATGAAGCCAGTGGACGAAATGTCTGCTGGCGGCAAGCGACAGCGTTTCGGCCAGACTTTCATCTCCTCCTGTTAATGAACAGGTCATCTTTAAATTGTTTCCCTGCTGCCAGAGCTGCCAGCGGTTTTGCCACCAGCCGTGATACGTTTTCCCGCGTGCACGCCAGGGGGCAGTGCAGCCAGCATCAACGATCTCCTCTTCTATAAACCATAAAGCGCCTTGCTGACGACGAAATAGCCCTGACCATGCAGTGATCACCGCACCACGCAAAAAACATTCATGTGCGACGATATGCGTCATAACATCGGGGAAAAGGATTTTTAATACCCGGAAATGACCATGTGCGGCAATAACGGGACGCAGAATAGCACCCCTGGCATTCCTTTTTTGCTCCGCGCTTGCATATTGAACTTCATCAAATTGACTACGACCAAGAAATTGCTCCGCGCGAAAATTTACGCGCTCGATAATATTTTCATGCCTGCAGAGGGGTTCTGCGACGCCTTTCCATTGATAAAGCAGAGAATCTCCTGCCGGATGAGACGTGAAATTGGTAGAGACATGGACAACATGGCCGCGAAGCGCATCAAAGCTAAAAAGAGCGTAGAGTTTTTGGTCAGCCCTTGCTCCCTGAAAAGGAACGATAAGGGGGGTCGTGATGAGCTGTGTTAAGGGGACAGTTTGCTCCTGTAAAACGTTGCCTGGCGTCCATACCTTTTTACAGCTTCGGCACTGTAAACGCTGTGTACCTAATGGATTATGGCCATAACGAATACGCGTTTTTTGATAACACGCCGGGCAAAACAAACCGCTTTCGGCGGCATATTCTGTCAACCATGCCGATAACCAGTCGCGAAATTGCCGCTCATTGAAGAGGGGCGGGTAGCTCCCACAGGCGCGGCAATGAAGTGCGGCAAAGCCCAGACGATAATCCGGCCAGACATAATCGGGCGATTCCGCCAGGCCCAGATTACGGCAACCGTAGGATTTGCAGGTGTTAATCGTGAATAAAGCAGACATGATGCGACCAACGATTTTTCATGGTCGTTGATTTTGCCCTGCAACTATTGCAAATGGATGTGAACACACTCACATAAAAAACCCTTTCAGAACGTAAGGTAGGGATTCTTTATATGACTGAAAGGGATTGATTATGAAGTTAAAAATGGTTGTCGCTGGCGTTTTATTGACCATGCCGTTTTGGGCTAGTGCGAAAGATGTCACCCTTATTTATACCAACGATCTGCACGCCCATGTTGAACCGTACAAAGTGCCATGGATTGCGAACGGTAAGCGTGATATTGGCGGCTGGGCGAATATCACCACCCTGGTAAAACAGGAAAAAAAGAAAAATAAAGCGACCTGGTTTTTTGATGCGGGTGACTATTTTACTGGCCCTTATATCAGCAGCATGACAAAGGGCAAAGCCATTATCGATATTATGAATACCATGCCGTTTGATGCCGTTACGATGGGCAATCATGAATTTGATCATGGCTGGGACAATACGCTGTTACAGCTCAGTCAGGCGAACTTCCCGATTGTGCAGGGCAACATTTTTTATCAGAACAGTAATAAGACGTTATGGGATAAGCCGTATACCATCATTGAAAAAGACGGCGTGAAGATTGGCGTTATCGGGCTTCACGGCGTGTTTGCGTTTGACGATACGGTTTCCGCCGCGATGCGCGTGGGTATTGAAGCGCGTGATGAAATTAAGTGGCTGCAACATTATATCGATGAGCTGAAAGACAAAGTTGATCTTACGGTGGCGCTGATTCATGAAGGTGTGCCCGCGCGCCAGTCCAGCCAGGGGAGTACTGACGTCCGCCGTGCACTGGATAAGGATATTCAAACCGCAAGCCGGGTTAACGGGCTGGATATCCTTATTACCGGTCACGCCCATGTTGGTACGCCAGAGCCAATCAAGGTGGGAAACACTCTGATTCTGTCGACTGACAGCGGCGGTATTGATGTGGGTAAACTGGTGTTGGATTACCAGGAGAAGCCGCATCACTTCACCGTGAAGGGTTTTGAACTGAAAACTATTTTTGCTGATGAATGGAAGCCCGATCCGCAGACCAAACAGGTAATAGATGGCTGGAATAAAAAACTGAACGCCCTTGTCGAACAAACGGTTGCCCGGTCGCCCGTTGAGTTAACCCGTGCTTATGGCGAGTCTTCATCTTTAGGTAATCTGGCAGCAGATGCCTTGCTCCTCGCGGCGGGTAAAAACACGCAATTGGCACTCACCAACTCGGGGGGCATTCGTAGCGAAATTCCGGCAGGCGCAATCAGCATGGGCGCGATTATCAGCGCGTTTCCTTTTTCCAATGAACTCGTCACCATGGACTTAACCGGTAAACAATTGCGCAGCCTTATGGAGCATGGGGCGGGTCTGAGCAACGGCGTGTTACAGGTTTCCAAAGGTCTGGAGATGAAGTACGACAGTAGCAAACCGGTTGGCCAGCGGGTTACTGCGCTAACGCTTAACGGCAGCCCGATCGAGGATGCAACGATTTATCACGTTGCCACTAACAGTTTCCTCGCCGATGGCGGTGACGGTTTTACTGCATTTACTGAGGGAAAAGTGCGAAATACATCAGGAAGTTATGATGTTTCTAACGCTGTCGTCGATTATTTTAAAGCGGGGCAGACGCTGACAGATGAACAGCTAAAAGGCATGCGGGTGTCTGACGTAAAACAGTAATCGTTTGAGCCAATATGAATCCCGGTGAAACGTCAGCGAAGCCGGGATTCCCCGCCATTACACGGTGTGGGTGAAACCGAGTCTGGCTCGTCATTGAATGCCTCCCTGAATTTTTTTCATCTTCGCTGAACATTCCTCACGCATTATGATGATTTTCCAGTTGACGTTCTTCCGCTTTTCCGTCATTTTTACATCTGGACGTCTAAACGGATAGATGTTCGTAGCGCAACAAATAACAACACGCGATTGATGAGGTAAGGTATGAGCTTTTTTCACGCCAACCAGCGGGAAGCCCTGAATCAGAGCCTGGCTGAAGTGCACGGTCAGATTAATGTTTCATTTGAATTTTTTCCGCCGCGCACCAGTGAAATGGAACAGACCTTGTGGAACTCTATTGATCGTCTGAGTAGCCTCAAGCCGAAATTTGTCTCCGTCACCTACGGCGCCAACTCCGGCGAGCGCGACCGCACCCATAGCATCATTAAAGGCATTAAAGATCGTACCGGTCTTGAAGCGGTGCCGCATTTAACCTGTATCGATGCAACCCGTGATGAACTGCGCGCTATCGCCAAAGATTACTGGGACAACGGTATTCGCCATATCGTGGCATTGCGAGGCGATCTGCCGCCGGGTAGCGGTAAGCCGGATATGTACGCTGCCGACCTGGTGACGTTGCTTAAAGAGGTGGCGGATTTTGATATCTCCGTTGCCGCTTATCCGGAAGTGCATCCGGAAGCAAAAAGCGCGCAGGCCGACTTGCTCAACCTGAAGCGCAAAGTGGATGCGGGCGCTAACCGCGCGATCACCCAGTTTTTCTTCGACGTAGAGAGCTATTTACGTTTCCGCGACCGCTGTGCGTCAACGGGCATAGATGTTGAAATCATCCCGGGGATCCTGCCGGTCACCAACTTTAAACAGGCAAAGAAATTTGCCGACATGACCAACGTGCGTATTCCGGCATGGATGTCACAAATGTTTGAAGGGCTGGATGACGATGCCGAAACTCGCAAGCTGGTGGGCGCCAGCATCGCCATGGACATGGTAAAAATTCTCAGCCGTGAAGGGGTTAAAGACTTCCACTTCTATACCCTGAACCGTGCGGAAATGAGCTACGCTATCTGCCACACACTGGGCGTACGCCCGGCAGTATAAGCCAGCGGAAAACGCCGGGTGATCGCATCATCCGGCAATGCTGTATGCCACCTCGCCACCACAGAACGTGGTGTGCACATCATAATTATCCTCCAGCACCACAATATCTGCGTCATAACCGCGTTGAAGCGTGCCTTTGTGTCCGTCCAGCCCCAGCAGGCGCGCCGGGTTAATCGTGCAGGATTTCAATGCCGCGCCAAAGGGCACCATCGCTCTTTCTACCATATTGTA
This sequence comes from Phytobacter ursingii, assembly GCA_901456055.1. Taxonomy (GTDB): domain Bacteria; phylum Pseudomonadota; class Gammaproteobacteria; order Enterobacterales; family Enterobacteriaceae; genus Phytobacter; species Phytobacter ursingii. The sequence continues at coordinate 231,528 of CABDWT010000003.1, read as the reverse complement.
TAAGCCGCGATTAAGTTGCAGCGTGCTGCCAACCAGGACACCATCTTCGCGTCGTGTTGCGCCATCTTCACCCAGAATCATGGGTTCGCCGCCGAACATATAGCGGCCTGGCGGGCAACCTTTGGCTTTCATCGAGTCGCTGATCATGATGACGTAGTCATCATTTTTCAGGCGATAGAGGTGAGATGCCGACACCAGACCCACGAAAATGCCATCGGCGATGACTTCGCCGTACAGCCCATCCAGGCGAAAGGCTGCGCCGAGCAGGCCCGGTTCGCGGTTTACATATTTCGCCATGCCGTTATAAACATGGGTAACGTTTTTGGCGCCGTTAGCGACGGCCTCCAGTGCTTGTTCAAATGTGGCGTCTGAATGGCCCATATTGACGACAATCCCCCGCTGCGTGCAATAACGGGTGAGGGCAAGATCGGCATCCTCTTCTGGCGCCAGCGTAATGGCGATGATGCGATTGTTTGCGGCCTTCTCAAAACCCTGAAACTGCGCGATGTTCGCCGGACGGATCTGTTTTTCCGGCTGTGCGCCGCGGTATTTCTGGCACAGGAACGGGCCTTCAAAATGGATGCCGAGGATCTCCGCGCCCGCGTTGCCTTCATCCATTACACGGGAGATATTTTCCAGCGCCGCCAGTAGCGTGGCGTCTTCATCCGTCACGGTGGTCGGACAAAATGCTGTGACCCCTTCTGCCGGAAGATTTACCGCCCAGCGGCGCAGGCCTTCCGGATCGTTTTCATTGGTGTCGTAATTCCATCCACCGTGAGCATGGCTGTCAATCAGGCCAGGGATAATACGACGCGAGCCGAAATCATGGGCGGCATGGTGCGTCAGCCCGATGGCAATGTGACTGATTCGCCCCTCTTCTACGGTTATATTCGCCGGGTAAAACCCGCCGGAGAGCCATACACGTTCACTTTGGATGATCATACGCTCACCTCAATGACGAAATCAGCGATGCCGCTTCGTTATCGCAAATAACGGTTACATTCGGATGTAGCAGCAGGAAAGAGGCTGGAAACATCGGGTCGATAGCCGTGCAATCGTGCAGTTGCTTCATAACCTGGGCTTTGGATTTACCGTTGGCGATCAGTACAATCTCTTTACTTTTCAGTATGGTGCCCATGCCGAGGGTGATAGCCTGACGCGGCACGTCTTCCTGGCGCGAAAAGAAACGCGCGTTTGCCTCGATCGTCTCTTCGTTTAGATTGATGACATGGCAAACCGGGCTGTGGGTGGCGTGCGGTTCATTAAAGCCAATATGCCCGTCGTGGCCAATGCCGAGCACGGTCATATCAAAATCGCCATGATCGACAATCGCACGTTCATAGCGGGCGCATTCTTCATTCAGGTCTTTTGCCAGCACGTCGGGAACGAAACGGTTCTCCGGCGGCACATTGGCATGCTGATAGAAGTGGTGATCAAGAAACCAGTAGTAGCTCTGCGGATCGTCTTTTTTCAGCGGGATGTATTCGTCAATATTGAATGAAAAAGCACGTGAGAAATCCGCCTCTTTTTCCTGCGCCATGCGGCTCATCTCTGCCAGCAGCCCAACCGGCGTACCGCCTGTAGGGAGCGCCATCACTAAATCGGGTTTGCGGGCAAGCGCTTTAGCTACGCGCCGGGCTGCAAGCGCGCTCATCTCTTCGTATGACTGGGTAATAATAAAATTCAGCATCTTTTTTCCTTAACCGCCGATGGTGGCTTTTAAGCCAATATCTTCGGCGTACTGTTTAATCTGCTCGGTCATTTCGCGCTGTACGGGGGGAATCCCGTTAAGCAAATAGGGCATGTCGAGTTTTTCGTATTTACCGATACCGTAGATGTGATATTCGAGAATATCGACCTGCTGTACGGCACTGCCCAGGCTGCGAATAAACTCGAGCCGTTTACGAATATCTTCCGGCTGATCGTTGCGTGTCGGCACGATCACCATCCGTGCCAGGATCGGCTTACCCGTTGCCGCGATCGTTTTGGCATTTTCAAGGATCAGTCGGTTATCTACGCCGGTACAGGTGAGATGGATTTCCGGATCGAATGCTTTGAAATCGTAGGAGACCATGTCCACCGCATCGACCAGCGGCAACAGTTTGTCGCGACGTATATTACCTGCGGTGTCGAGACAAAGATGAACTCCCGCTGCGCTGAGAATGTGTGCGGTTTCGGTAACAAACTCTGCCTGCAGGGCGGGCTCGCCGCCGGAGAAGGTGACGCCGCCGCCGCTTTCGTCGTAAAAGGTTTTATCCCGCAGCAGCAGATCTGCCAGCGCCTGCGAGGTCATCTCCTTGCCAACCTTTTCATAGGCGTCGTAGGGGCAGGCATCAACCATATCCAGCAGGTTAGTGCAGCGTTTACGGTCAATGACCACGCCCTGGCCGGGTTCGGCGAAGGTGATGGCGTTATTGGCCGCCGCCTGCACGCAGGTGCCGCACTGGCGACACCGCTCCTTGAACCAGAAGACGTTGAATCCTGACCTGAGCGTTTCAGGATTTGCGCACCACTGGCAGCGCAGGTTGCACTGCTGCATAAACACCGTACTGCGCAGCCCCGGACCATCCTTGGTGGAATAACGCTGAATACGTGAAATCAGGCCAGTTTTCATATCACCTCACACTTACCAGCTCAGTTCAGTTCGGGCGATGATCGCATCCTGTGCTTCCGGCATCAGCGTGGAGAACAGGGCACAATAACCGGCGACGCGCACCATCAGGTTCGGATAATCTTCCGGATGTTCTTTTGCCGCCCGCAGGATGTTTGAATCGATGATGTTGAACTGATTGTGGAAAATATTTTTCGCACGACCGGCTTCCATAAAGGCGGTGAATTTTTCCAGATTATCCTCGCCTTCCAGCGCGCTCGGGGTGAACTTCATGTTCAGCAACTGACCACCGGCAATTTTCTGGTTAGGTAGTTTAGCGATGGAGTTAATGACCGCCGTCGGACCCTCTTTGTCCGCGCCGAGGCACGGTGACGCTCCTTCGTTAAGCGGCATGGTCGCCAGACGGCCATCCGGCGTTGCGCCCACATCAAAACCATTTGGCACGTAGGAGGTGATGTTGGAGGTTGACATGGTGTAGCCGCAGCCTTTTGGTCCTTTGCCATAACGATCCGTTTTATATTTCGGCAACAGTTTGAGATAGGACTCGAACACATCGGCGACGATGTTATCCACATAGTCGATATCGTTACCGAACTTCGGCGCGTTACGGCAAAGCTTACGTACACGAGCGCCTTCAATACCGTCAAAATTGCTGTCCATGGCGTCACGCAGTTGTTTCAGCGTCAGCACCTTGTCATCAAAGACCAGTTTCTTCACTGCGGTCAGGCTGTCGCCCACCACGGATGGCCCGATATTGGAGGAACTGACGAAGTCATACTCCGCGCCGCCATTTTTCAGTGTCTTACCGCGTTCCAGACAGCAGTTAATGGTGGCGGAAGCGAAGGCGTCGGCATCGTGATATTTCAGCGCGCGGTCGCAAACCAGGTCGCAATCCACCGCCAGGTCGGAGTAGAACGCCAGCAGTTGGTTCCATGCCGCCCAGACTTCATCATAGGAGGCGTAGTCAATGTCGCGGCCTTCTTTGCCGTTCACTTTCACCAGTTGAACGCCGGTTGTCGGATCGCAGCCGTTGTTCATCACCAGTTCAAGGATTTTGCCGAAGTTTACGTAGGTCATACCGGTAGCACGGTGGCCCCAGCGTCCCGGAATAGCGGTTTCCACGCAGCCCATCGAGGCATATTCGCGCGCGACTTCTTCACTCAGGCCCAGCGTCATCATCGCCGGAATCACCACTTCGTCACAGAAAATGGACGGCATGCCGAAGCCTTTACGGATCAGTTTTGCCGAGTCTTGCATCAATGAGTGCGGAGTATCTTTGGAGAAGCGTACGCTCAGGTTAGGTTCCGGCAGGCCGGTCAGTGCCATGGCTTCCAGCGACAGGTAAGAGAGGTCATTGGTGCCGTCAGTGCCGTCTGGCTTCATCCCGCCAACCATCAGGTTGGAATAGAGCGGGTAGCCGCCGCTGTACTGGGTATGGCCCCAGGGGCGCACTTTGTTGAGGCTGTTGGTCATGATGAAGAAGTGGGTCAGGATCTCCAGCGCCTTCTCTTTGCTGATTTTGCCAGAATTGATATCCGCTTCGTAGAACGGCCAGACGTACTGGTCGAAGCGGCCAAAAGAAAAGGAGTGACCGTTACTCTCGATCATCATCAGCAGGTGTGTGAGGTAAACGGTCTCTACGGCTTCCCAGAAGTTGCGCGCTTTGCCTTCCATCAGATGGGCAAACATCTCGCTCATCGCCTGCAGTTCGTCGCGACGTTTTGCATCGGTCGTTTTCGCTGCCTCTTCTTAAGCAAGCAGGGAGAAGCGCTTACAGTAATTCAGTGCCGCTTCCATGGTGATGATCACGGCCTGGTAGAAATCTTTTTGTTCGTCGGTCAGGTCGGTATCTTCCGCCAGGTGCTGTTTCGCGATATCACGCATACCGCCGTAGCCCACTTCCAGCACGAAGTCATGGTTAGGAATGATGTGACCATCGCCAGACATACTGATGCCGCCGCGGTGCAGTACACCCTGTTTTTCCGCCAGGCGGTTAATGTGCGGCAGGTTAGCCAGCACTTCATCCTGATGGGTTTTACCCTGCCAGTAATCCTGCAATACGCGCAGGCGTGCTTTCGTCTCTTCGCTTACCTGGAAGCTGTCGCCTGAGCGTTTATCAAATTGATCCAGTTCTTCAATTACCCAGTTGAATGAGTATTCCGGGAAGACCGGCGCGGCGAAGTTAGCGCTGGCCTGGTTACCGACAATGAGCATATCCGGCTCAATGTAAATGCTCATTTTTTCCAGGATGTCCGCCATCGCCAGCGCACGGCGGATAACAATCGGTTTACCTTCAGAATGTTTAAAGGATTCGGTGATGATCTCAGCGCGTTCCGGGCAAAGCGTCGCCACGCGGTGGAACATCTGATCCTGTTTTTTGGCAATCCTGGCAAAATCGCAATCCTGATTCGCCGGTTTGAAGCTGAGCAATCCGTTCATAAATTCCCTCACTGGTGAAATGGTTTTCTGCATTTCATGCCTGAGGTGTGCTTTTGTCAATCTAAAAATGATCTATTATGTTCTTTTAATCACAAAAGAATCCAAATAGAACATTTAAAGGCACAAAAAAACACAAGCGCCCGGGGTAGGGCGCTGAGGATTATTCTGCCGTGTCGGCCAGGATGAGTTCTGCGGTATGGCTGTTGAGAAGGGATAATGCGTCAGCAGAGAGGCCGCTTTGGCTGATCACCACATCGAAATCGCCTAGTTGACCATGTCCGGCGAGGAAGGTCTGGCCAAATTTGCTTTTGTCGGCCAGCAGGATTTTTTGCCGCCCGGCACGTGCCAGCGCCCGTTTCACATGGGCATCCGTCATTTTGGGGACCGTTAGTTCGCCCTGTTCATTGATACCCTGGGTACTCAGGAACACTTTATCGGCATGAAGCGTGCCGAAGAAATCGGCCGTGCTAAAGGAGATCATACCCTGCGTGTCGTCTTCGTATTCGCCCGGCGCGACAATCAGCTTGATATTGCTGCGCCCCTTAAGCACGTTAACGACTGGCACCGAGTTGGTGATCACCATGATTTTCTTATTGAAAATACACTGAGCAAAGGCCAGCGCCGTGGTGCCGCAGTCGATGATAAGGGTGTCGCCATCTTCCACTAATTCAGCCGCTTTTTGCCCAATCAGATGCTTATCATCGACCATTTGGACTGATTTAAGCTGGAAGCTGGGCTCTACGCTGGCGCCGCTGGTGAGATATGCGCCACCGTAGCTGGTCTTTACAATGCCCTGTTTTTCGAAGAAGGAAAGGTCGCGGCGAATGGTCATTTTGGTGACGCCAAACTTCTCTGCCAGGTCATTGACCACGACCTTTTTGTCCTGCTGCAGAATGGCATAGATGCGCATTCTTCTGTCTGATGATTGCATGGTGCGGGTTCACTAAGAGGAAAAACGCACTATAAAGCACATAAATTACCGTGACAATATGGCTTGAAAGGAACATAAAGAAACACTCCCGGATATCACCGGGAGTGTGAGGAGGTTATTCCCACTCTGCAAGGAAGCGTTGACCGTACTGGTCGGCGACCAGGAGCGCGGCGTACACCTGATCTGCCGTCGCGCCGCCAGGCATGTTATGGATGGTTTCGCCTTCGGCACAGGCTGCTTCTGCCACGATACGCATTTTGGCGGGGATGTCGTCCGTAATATCCAGCTGTGCCAGCGTAACAGGCAACCCAACGGTGTGGCAAAGCGCAGCGACGGTTTCAATTTCTTCCGCTGGCGCGTTTTCCAGAACCAGCTGCGTCAGCGTACCAAATGCCACTTTCTCGCCGTGGTAGTAGTGGTGCGCATCGGGAATAGCCGTCAGACCGTTGTGGATAGCATGTGCCGCAGCCAGACCGCCGCTCTCAAAACCCACGCCGCTCAGATAGGTATTGGCTTCAATAACACGTTCCAGCGCTGGCGTGACCACGTGCTGCTCGGCCGCCAGCATTGCTTTTTCGCCTTCGGCGATCAACGTGTTGTAGCAAAGCTCTGCCAGCGCCAATGCTGCCTGAGTGCACTGTCCACCCGCCATGGTGGTGGCGCCGCTGCGCGAACAGGCTCGGGCTTCAAACCACGTTGCCAGCGCATCACCGATGCCGGCTGCCAGTAAACGCGCCGGTGCGCCGGCTACGATTTTGGTGTCGACAATGACGCGATCCGGGTTATTGGGCAGCATCAGGTAACGATCAAACTCGCCTTCGTCGGTATAGATAACCGAGAGCGCGCTACAGGGTGCGTCTGTGGAAGCGATAGTTGGCGCGATAGCGACAGGTATGCCCATAAAGTGGGCCAGCGCTTTTGCCGTATCCAGCGTTTTACCGCCGCCGATGCCGAGCACCGCGCCACATTTTGCTTTTTCCGCGATGGTACGCAGACGATCGATCTCATTTTGGGAGCATTCGCCGCCGAAAGGCACCACTTCGCAGGCAAGTCCGGCATCTGCCAGACTTTTTTGCAGCGTCTCCTGGGCGAAACCTAAGACAAATTTGTCCCCCACAACCAACCAGCTTGCTGCCAGCGGTTTGAGATACTCACCGAGACGGGTGATAACGTCTGCACCCTGAATATACTTACTTGGGGATTGAATAATGCGGTCCATACATTTCCTCCATTCTGGCGATGCGGGCCACGTACCGTGACCCTGGCGCCGGGTTACAGGTTTAGATTGCCAAATGCGTTACTCCAGTCCTGCTCAAACTTCTCTATGGCCGACTCTACCGCAGGTGTATTGAGCATTTGTTGCGCTACATCCAGGGGAAGCGTGATCGCTTCACAACCTGCCAGCAGGCAATCGAGCGCCTGGCGCGGAGTTTTGAAGCTGGCTGCCAGTACTTTGCTTCCCGGGGCATGTTGTTCGAGCAGGCTTTGCAGTTCCTGTACGGTGCGGATACCATCTCCGCCCTGGGCATCGACACGGTTCACGTAAGGCGCCACATATTTCGCGCCAGCCAGCGCGGCAAGCAGACCCTGCGCTGCACTGTAAACAGCAGTGCCAAGGGTCGGAATGCCTTCTTTTTTCAGCAGCTTAATCGCGGCGAGGCCTTCGGAAGTTACCGGGATTTTGACAACGATGCCGGGTACGGCATTGCTCAGGCGTCTGGCTTCTTCTACCATTCCCTGGGCGTCCCGGCCCATGGTCTGGGCGAACAGAATGCCCTCCGGGCCAACAGCCTTTTGCAGGCGCGGTAACACATCCCAGATGGATTCCTTACCCGCAGCAATAATGCTCGGGTTAGTGGTCACGCCCGCGAGGGGGTAGATACGCGCCAGCCGTTCAACTTCTTTCACATTGGCGGTGTCCAGATACAGTTCCATGATACGTCCTCTTAAATTTCCCCGAATGATTTCTGCCTACAGGATACGAGGGGAACGCGAGAGGCCGCTACGCGACATTTCTGTCAAAAACTAGACAAATGTAATATCCAGTCGAAAGCATGATCTGCATCACATTTAGAGGGGGGCTTGCAATTAACTTGCTGAATATAAATGAGTTACAAAAAGGCGAGGTGTTTTCATATTACAAAAATCCAGCAAATAGCATTTTTATACTCACCTGTCTTGAGGCTAAGTTATTGCGTTTTTTTCTCCGTCAGCTGGCTGTGGTACTGTCGACGATACTCAGAGGGCGAACGCTCAGTATTTTTCCGGAACAGACGGCAGAAATAGTTGCTGTCAACAAACCCACAGGTGTGCGCCACCTCTTTCACCTTCAGATCGTAACCCTTTAGCAGCGTTTTGGCGTGTTCCAGCCGCGTATGGTTCAGATATTCGTTGAAACCGATGGTGCCTGTTTTCTGAAACAGGTGTGAGAGGTAATTCGGCGAGATATAAAACGCCTGGGCCACCGATTCACGGCTTAAAGGCAGAGCGTAATTTTCGTCGATATAATCGCGAATGGCTTCGAAAAGCGCCTGACTACGCGACGCCGTCTGGATTTGACTGCCGAGCAGATCGGCACAATGACTGAGCAAGCTGGCGACGATAAGGCGTGCTGTTTGCTGTTCTTTCGGCTGCATCTGCATCTCGTGCAATGTTTGCAGAAGGAATGAGCCAATACGAGGGCCCCGGCGAGCGACGTGCTGTTTAGCCAGATTATGCAACGCGCTGCCATCCCACTGAGTCACGCTAAAGCCCAGTTGTTGTTTACCGAATAGTACGCTCAGCATAGTGACAGGCATCTGCCATTGGGGAGCGTTCCAGCCGCCTGCGGGGATGTAAAGCACATCTTGTTCGGTCATCAATGAGGTTTCTCCATTGATGCTCAGATCCGTCAATGTTCCTTCCAGTACTATCTCCAGGCGCGGGAAATCCACCTGTAACGCTGAGGCAGGTGCTGGACCCGCGGCCGTGGCAAAACAGATTTGCCGCAGAGGTGTCTGGCCGCTAATCAGCCGGGTAAGCAGATCGCTGACGTCGTAATTCATGGTTTCCTTTTCCGCGCGCATGAAACCGCTCAACCTTAACTGGCGACATAAAAAAAGGCCACACTGTGTGTGACCTTTTGCACAAGGCTGTGAAGGTTAGCCAGTATTACGCATACCCGCCGCAACGCCTGCGATGGTCACCATCAATGCCTGCTCTACGCGGCGATCCGGTTCTTTACCTTCTTCTTCCGCTTTACGGGAACGGTGCAGCAACTCAGCCTGCAGCACGTTCAGCGGGTCGGTATAAATATTACGCAGCTGGATAGACTCGGCAATCCACGGCAGATCGGCCATCAGATGGGAGTCGTTGGCGATGGCCAGAACCACGTTGATGTCGGCTTCGAGCAGCTTACGCAACTCGCTGCCCAGCGCCCACAGCTCAGGTTTCACCAGACGCTGATCGTAATATTCCGCGAGCCACAGGTCCGCTTTGGAGAACACCATTTCCAGCATGCCTAGGCGGGTTGAGAAGAACGGCCAGTCGCGGCACATCGCTTCCAGCTCGCTCTGTTTGCCGTCTTCCACCACTTTTTGCAGCGCCGCACCCGCACCCAGCCAGGCGGGCAGCATCAGGCGGTTTTGCGTCCAGGCGAAAATCCACGGAATGGCGCGCAGAGATTCCACACCGCCAGTCGGACGACGCTTGGCCGGACGTGAGCCGAGCGGTAATTTGCCCAGTTCCTGCTCCGGCGTTGCGGAACGGAAGTACGGCACAAAGTCTTTGTTTTCGCGCACATAGCCACGATACATGTCACAGGAAATGGTAGACAGCTCATCCATGACGTGACGCCACGCATCTTTCGGCTCTGGTGGCGGCAGCAGGTTGGCTTCCAGAATGGCGCTGGTGTACAGCGACAGGCTGCTGATGGTCACTTCCGGCAGACCGTATTTGAAGCGGATCATCTCGCCCTGTTCGGTCACGCGCAGGCCGCCTTTCAGACTTCCCGGCGGTTGTGAAAGCAGTGCCGCATGGGCCGGGGCGCCGCCACGACCAATCGAGCCGCCACGGCCGTGGAATAGCGTCAGCTCAATGCCGGCTTTCTCGCAGGTTTTGATCAGCGCGTCCTGTGCCTGATATTGCGCCCAGGATGCGGCCATCACGCCCGCGTCTTTTGCGGAGTCGGAATAGCCAATCATCACCATCTGTTTGCCCTGAATAAAGCCGCGATACCAGTCGATGTTCAGCAACTGGGTCATCACGTCGTTGGCATTGTTCAGATCGTCCAGGGTTTCAAACAGCGGCGCAACCGGCAAGGCATAGTCGATACCGGCTTCTTTTAGCAACAGATGAACACCCAACACGTCGGATGGGGTCTTCGCCATGGAGATCACGTAGGCGGCTACCGATCCTTTCGGCGCATCAACGATCGCTTTACAGGTATTGAGCACCTCGCGGGTTTCATTACTCGGCTCCCAGTTACGTGGTAGCAGAGGACGTTTGGAGTTCAGTTCGCGAATCAGGAATGCCTGTTTGTCGGCTTCGGACCAGCTTTCATAATCGCCGATACCCAGGTAACGGGTCAGTTCGCCGAGCGCTTCGGTGTGACGGGTGCTCTCCTGACGCACATCAATACGCACCAGCGGTACGCCAAAGCATTTCACGCGCCTAAGGGTATCAAGCAGTTCACCATTCGCGATGATGCCCATACCGCAGGCTTGCAGAGATTTGTAACAGGCGTAAAGCGGTTCCCACAGCTGTTCGTTCTGGCTCAGCAGACCTTCTGGTTTCGGCAGTCTTTGGCCTTTCAGGCGCGCTTCCAGCCAGGCCTGCGTCGCCATCAGCTGGCCGCGCAGTTTTTTCATCAGATAACGGTACGGTTCCTGCGCGCCTTCTGCACCGGCCAGCTCGCGAAGCTCGTCGGTACATTCAACCATCGAGAGCTCAGAAATCAGTAACTGAATATCTTTCAGAAACAGGTCGGTCGCCTTCCAGCGGCTCAGCAGCAGGACGTGACGGGTAATCTCTGCGGTGACGTTCGGGTTGCCGTCGCGGTCGCCGCCCATCCAGGAGGTAAAGCGTACCGGTACGAAATCGACCGGCAGTTTGTAATTCAGGTTCGCTTCAAGCTGTTCGTTAAGCTCGCGAAGATAGTTAGGCACACCTTCCCACAGGCTGTTTTCCACCACCGCAAAGCCCCATTTGGCTTCGTCGACCGGGCTGGGACGGTGTTTACGGATTTCATCAGTATGCCAGGACTGTGCGATAAGCTGGCGCAGTCGGCGCATCAGTTGATGGCGCTCATAATCGGCGATATCGGTATTATCCAACTGCTTTAAGCAGTTATTCACTTCCACCATTTTATGGATCAGCGTACGGCGGGTAATCTCTGTCGGGTGGGCTGTCAGTACCAGCTCCAGAGACAGTGATTCGACGGCTTGCTTGATGGTCGCTTCGTTGAGATCGGGTTGGTCTTTCAGTTTACGCAGAGTACGAGCAATCACTTCCGGGTTGCTTGCGGCTTCGCCTTTTGGCGAAATGCTGTGGTATTGCTCAGCGGTGTTGGCAAGGTTCAGAAACTGGCTGAATGCGCGGGCTACCGGCAGCAGTTCATCATTGGACAGGTTTTGCAGCGTGGTGAGCAGCTCCTGACGACTCGCTTCATTACCAGCACGTGAAGATTTGGACAGCTTACGGATTGTTTCGACCCTATCAAGGATATTCTCTCCCAACGCATCCTTGATGGTATCCCCCAGCAGCTTGCCGAGCATACTGACATTACTACGCAAAGCGGAATATTGTTCGTTCATGTTAACCCAGACACCCCATCTCATTTTATTTTGTTATATCCACCGCCATGCAACGTGAAACGGATAGATATCAGACACCGCCTTTTATAAAGCCACGTAAAACCCACGGCGTCAATTGCGGCGAAATCGGTTCAGCAAACGAATAAATGGCGCGAATTTACGAAATTTAATTCGCATCCCGGCTAATAAGCGTTGCTTATGGAATTGTGAACAATGTCACTCAATTTTATCCTCACCCCGAATGTGGTTACTCGGGGTGAGGGGGGTAAATCAATGCCAGCAGAAGTGATGGACTACCTGCGTAATCAATTCACGCGTGGGTTTAATAAAGCGGGTCTCAAGATATTCATCAGGCTGATGGGCCTGATTGATTGATCCCGGTCCCAACACCAGGGTCGGGCACAGCGTTTGAATGAACGGCGCTTCGGTACAGTAGTTCACCACGTCAGTTTTCTCGCCGAGCAGTTTTTCCACCACTTCAACCAACTGATGATCCGGCGGGCACTCGTAGCCAGGGATCGGCGGATGCAGTTCAGAAACCGTCAGGCGGCCCGGCCAGCGCTCGCTCACGGGTGCCAGTGCTTCATTCAGTAAGCCGTCGAGATCGCTCAGCGTCATACCTGGCAGTGGGCGGATGTCCATATGCAGTTCGCAGCAGGCACAGATACGGTTGGAAGCATCACCGCCGTGCAGGCTGCCGAGGTTCAGCGTTGGATAAGGTACGGTGAACGCATCGTAGTGATAGCGCTCTTTCAGGTTGTCACGCAGAGTCATGATGCGCCCGATGGCATCGTGCATCAGTTCAATGGCATTCACGCCGCGTGCCGGGTCGCTGGAGTGGCCGGACTGGCCCATTACACGCACCGCTGTGGAGATATGGCCTTTATGGGCGCGGATCGGTTGCAGAGACGTTGGCTCACCGATGATGGCGCAATCCGGGCGAATCGCTGTGTTTTCGGAGAAATAGCGTGCACCCGCCATGCTGGTCTCTTCATCGGCCGTCGCCAGAATGTAGAGCGGCTTTTTCAGTTTCGTCACATCAACATCACGCAACGCGTCAAGAATGAAGGCGAAGAAGCCTTTCATATCGGCGGTGCCCAGGCCGTAGAGCTTGTTCTCATGTTCCGTCAGAGTGAAGGGATCGCGCGTCCAGCGCCCGTCATCGAAGGGAACGGTATCAGTATGACCCGTCAACAGAAGACCACCAGCGCCCTCACCGATGCTGGCTAATAGATTAAACTTATTGCGTGTGCCGGGGACGGGTTGTACTTCAACCTTGAACCCGAGGTCGCCAAACCATCCAGCAAGCAGATTGATTAAAGAAGCATTGCTTTGATCAAGGGCTTCTTCCGTTGCACTGATAGACGGAGTGCCAATCAGGGCGCGGTAAATCTCGATAAATGGTGGCAAATTCATTTTCATTGTTGACATACCTGAGTTCGTGATAGTATCAATATTCATGCATTAATAGTGAATAAAAATACATTAATGCTGAGCGTAAAGGAACCCATCCGGCGCCTTTACTGCGCGACGTGGGATTGATGCCGAATCACTCCCTGGCAAACATGACGTACTAAGAAGGTAGACTGCCCCGATGTTGAACACATTAATTGTGGGTGCCAGCGGTTACGCCGGCGCAGAGCTAGTGACCTATGTAAATCGCCATCCTCATATGAACATAACCGCTTTGACGGTTTCAGCGCAAAGTAATGATGCAGGAAAATTGGTCTCTGATTTACATCCGCAGTTGAAAGGCATTGTCGACCTGCCATTGCAGCCGATGTCGGATATCAGTGAGTTCGCGCAAGGTGTGGATGTCGTGTTTCTGGCAACCGCGCATGAAGTGAGCCACGACCTGGCACCGCAATTTCTCGCAGCGGGCTGCGTAGTCTTCGATCTCTCTGGTGCGTTTCGTGTTAACGATCCCGCGTTCTATGAAAAATTCTATGGCTTTACCCATCAGCATCCGGACCTGCTCGCGCAAGCAGTGTATGGCCTGGCGGAGTGGAGTACGGATGCGCTGAAAGAGGCGAATCTGATAGCCGTGCCGGGCTGCTATCCGACGGCGGCTCAGCTCTCCCTTAAACCGCTGATTGATGCGGGCGTGCTGGAACTGAATCAGTGGCCAGTCATTAACGCCACCAGTGGTGTGAGCGGTGCAGGGCGTAAAGCCGCGATCTCGAACAGTTTCTGTGAAGTCAGCCTGCAGCCGTATGGCGTGTTCAACCATCGCCATCATCCGGAAATCACCACCCACCTGGGGGCTGAGGTTATTTTTACCCCGCATCTGGGCAATTTCCCGCGCGGCATTCTGGAAACCATTACCTGCCGTTTGAAGCCGGGTGTGACCCATGCGCAAGTTGCGGAGATTTTCCACCAGGCTTATGGCAATAAACCGCTGGTACGCCTGTACGATAAAGGCGTTCCGGCGCTGAAAAATGTGGTTGGCCTGCCGTTCTGCGATATTGGTTTCGCCGTGAAGGACGAGCATCTGATTGTCGTGGCCACCGAAGATAACTTATTAAAAGGTGCGGCTGCACAGGCAGTGCAGTGTGCCAATATTCGTTTCGGCTACGCTGAAACCCAGTCTCTTATCTAATTGAGTGCAGGCCTGATGATGAATCCATTAATTATTAAACTCGGCGGCGTGCTGCTGGATAGTGAAGAAGCGCTGGAGCGTCTGTTTACCGCGCTGGTGAATTACCGTGAATCGCACCAGCGTCCGCTGGTCATTGTCCACGGCGGCGGCTGCGTAGTGGATGAGTTGATGAAACAGCTCAACCTGCCGGTGAAAAAGAAAAATGGCCTGCGCGTGACCCCGGCCGATCAAATCGACATTATTACCGGTGCGTTGGCGGGTACGGCGAACAAAACCCTGCTGGCCTGGGCGAAGAAACACCAGATTGCGTCTGTCGGTCTCTTCCTTGGCGATGGCGACAGTGTAAAAGTGACGAAGCTGGATGAAGAGCTTGGCCATGTGGGTCTGGCTCAGCCAGGCTCGCCTAAACTGATTAACGCGCTGCTGGACGGTGGTTTCCTGCCGGTGATTAGCTCTATCGGTGTGACCGACGAAGGCGAACTGATGAACGTCAACGCAGACCAGGCGGCGACGGCGCTGGCGGCAACACTGGGCGCAGACCTGATTTTGCTCTCCGATGTGAGCGGTATTCTGGATGGTAAAGGCCAGCGTATTGCCGAGATGACGGCGGCGAAAGCCGAGCAGTTAATCGCACAGGGCATCATCACCGATGGCATGATTGTGAAGGTGAATGCGGCGCTGGATGCGGCGCGTACGCTGAATCGGCCGGTGGATATCGCCTCCTGGCGGCATGCGGATCAGTTACCGGCGCTGTTTAACGGCACACCGATCGGCACACGTATTCTGGCTTAAAATTTTCTCTGGCCCTCTCCTGAGCGGAGGGGGTGAAAGACAGGCAACATTAAACGAATTTAAGGAAGCATGTTATGGCACTTTGGGGCGGGCGTTTTACTCAGGCAGCAGATCAACGGTTCAAACAGTTCAATGACTCTTTGCGCTTTGACTATCGCCTGGCGGAGCAGGATATCGTTGGCTCTGTGGCCTGGTCCAAAGCGTTGGTCACGGTGGGTGTATTAACCAACGATGAGCAACGACAACTGGAAGAGGCGCTGAAGATCCTGCTTGAAGAAGTGCGAGCGAATCCGCAGCAGATCCTCGAAAGCGATGCCGAAGACATTCATAGCTGGGTGGAAGGTAAACTGATCGATAAAGTCGGTCAGTTGGGTAAAAAACTGCACACCGGGCGTAGCCGTAACGATCAGGTCGCGACTGATCTCAAACTATGGTGCAAAGACACGGTGGCTGAGCTGCTGACGGCAAACCGTCAGTTGCAGAGCGCGCTGGTTGAAACCGCGGAAAATAACCAGAATGCAGTGATGCCGGGTTACACCCACCTGCAACGTGCGCAGCCGGTAACTTTTGCCCACTGGTGCCTGGCCTATGTAGAAATGCTGGCGCGTGATGAAAGCCGCCTGCAGGATACGCTTAAGCGCCTGGACGTGAGCCCGCTGGGCTGCGGCGCACTGGCGGGCACCGCTTATGAAATTGATCGCGAACAGCTGGCCGGCTGGCTGGGTTTTGCATCCGCAACCCGTAACAGCCTGGACACCGTATCTGATCGTGACCATGTGCTGGAGCTGCTCTCTGATGCTTCTATCGGTATGGTCCATCTCTCCCGTTTCGCCGAAGACCTGATTTTCTTCAATACCGGTGAAGCCGGGTTCGTTGAACTGTCCGATCGCGTTACCTCTGGCTCCTCTCTGATGCCGCAAAAGAAAAACCCGGATGCGCTGGAGCTAATCCGCGGCAAGTGTGGCCGCGTGCAGGGCGCGCTGACCGGCATGATGATGACCCTGAAAGGTCTGCCGTTGGCGTACAACAAAGATATGCAGGAAGACAAAGAAGGGCTGTTCGATGCGCTCGACACCTGGCTTGACTGCCTGCATATGGCGGCGCTGGTGCTGGACGGCATTCAGGTAAAACGTCCGCGTTGCCAGGAAGCGGCGCAGCAGGGGTATGCGAACGCGACCGAGCTGGCGGATTATCTGGTTGCCAAAGGCGTGCCATTCCGTGAAGCGCACCATATTGTTGGTGAGGCCGTGGTGGAAGCTATCCGCCAGGGCAAACCACTCGAAGATCTGGCGCTGGCGGATTTGCAGAAGTTTAGCGCGGTGATTGCCGATGATGTGTATCCGGTTTTGTCGCTGCAATCTTGCCTGGATAAACGCGCAGCAAAAGGCGGCGTGTCGCCGAAACAGGTCGCTCAGGCCATTGTGGATGCGAAAAATCGCCTGGTATAAGCCTCTCTGAGTTCCCTCTCTCAGGGCGAGAGAGCCAATCCTGACAAAGGCAGCGCTGGCTGCCTTTTGTTTTTATCCTGCGCAAAAAAAAGCGGACCACGGGGGTCCGAAAATGTTCACGTTGGCTTTAGTTGTTCAGAGAGAACTGGCAGTGGCATCAAGGGTAATATGTCCCGCTTCGTTTCTTGAGTTAATTATTGAACAGAATGCTTGATAGGGATAATCGTTCGTTGCTATTCTATCTATCGCCATGAACTATCGTGGCGACGGAGGATGAATAATGAATATTCGTGATCTTGAATATCTGGTGGCGTTAGCTGAACACCGCCATTTTCGCCGTGCAGCGGATTCCTGCCATGTCAGCCAGCCAACATTGAGCGGGCAAATTCGTAAACTGGAAGACGAGCTTGGCGTTATGCTGCTGGAGCGTACCAGCCGCAAAGTCTTGTTCACTCAGGCCGGTTTGCTGCTGGTTGATCAGGCACGCACCGTGCTGCGTGAGGTCAAAGTGCTCAAGGAGATGGCAAGCCAGCAGGGGGAAACCATGTCCGGCCCACTGCATATTGGCTTAATCCCTACCGTTGGACCCTATCTGCTTCCGCATATTATCCCTATGCTGCACCAGACATTCCCGAAACTGGAAATGTATCTGCATGAGGCGCAGACGCATCAGCTTCTGGCGCAACTGGACAGCGGCAAGCTCGATTGTGCAATCCTGGCGCTGGTGAAAGAGAGTGAAGCCTTTATTGAGGTGCCGCTTTTTGACGAACCCATGATGCTGGCGATTTATGAAGACCACCCCTGGGCGAATCGTGACCGCGTCCCGATGTCCGATCTGGCGGGTGAAAAGCTGCTGATGCTGGAAGATGGACACTGCCTGCGCGATCAGGCGATGGGCTTCTGCTTTGAAGCGGGTGCCGATGAAGACACTCACTTCCGGGCGACCAGTCTGGAGACACTGCGTAATATGGTCGCTGCGGGCAGCGGTATCACGTTGCTGCCCGCACTGGCAGTACCGCGTGAACGTGTGCGTGATGGCGTGGTATATCTGCCATGCATTAAACCGGAACCGCGTCGTACGATTGGGCTGGTCTATCGTCCTGGCTCACCGCTGCGTAGCCGCTATGAGCAACTGGCAGAGGCCATCCGTGGTGCGATGGATGGCCATTTCGACAGTGCGTTAAAACAGGCGGTTTAGGCCATTTAGCGCGGCTACCCGATAGGCTTCCGCCATGGTCGGGTAGTTAAAGGTGGTGTTAACAAAGTATTCGATCGTGTTACCGCCACCTTTCTGCTCCATAATCGCCTGGCCGATGTGAATGATTTCGGCCGCGCGTTCCCCAAAGCAGTGAATCCCTAAAATCTCTTTGGTTTCGCGATGGAACAGGATTTTCAGCGTGCCAACGTTCATACCCACAATCTGCGCGCGCGCCAGATGCTTAAACTGAGCCCGGCCCACCTCATAAGGTACTTTCATGGCCGTTAATTGCTGCTCGGTTTTGCCCACAGAGCTAATTTCCGGAATGGTGTAAATGCCGGTTGGAATGTCTTCCACCAGGTGGGCTGTCGCTTCACCTTTCACCATCGCCTGTGCGGCAATACGCCCCTGATCATATGCCGCCGAAGCAAGGCTTGGGTAACCAATGACATCGCCCACGGCATAAATATGCGGCAACGCTGTCTGGTACATACTGTTGACTTTCAACTGACCACGGCCATCAGCATCCAGACCAATATTTTCCAGTTGCAGACTGTCAGTGTTACCGGTACGTCCGTTGGCGTAGAGCAGGCAGTCTGCTTTCACTTTCTTGCCAGATTTCAGGTGCATAATCACACCATCATCCATCCCCTCAATCTGTTCGTATTCTTCGTTATGGCGAATAACGACGCCACTGTTCCAGAAGTGATAGGAAAGGGAGTCCGACATTTCCTGATCCAGAAAAGCCAGCAGGCGATCGCGGGTGTTGATCAGATCGACTTTGACATTCATTCCCCGGAAGATCGACGCGTATTCGCAGCCGATCACCCCCGCACCGTAGATGATCACGTGACGAGGTTCGTGGTGCATATTCAGAATTGAGTCGCTGTCATAAATGCGTGGATGAGAGAAGTCCACATCGGCCGGGCGATAGGGGCGCGAACCACAGGCTATCACGAACTTCTCGGCGGTGAGGGTTTCTACTGAGCCATCCGGGCACTCCAGCGAAACTGTGTGTGGGTCAACAAAATGGGCGTTACCCTGCAAGATCTCGCAGCGATTACGCTCATAAAAGCCTTGCCGCATCTGCGTTTGTTGGTTAATCACGCTATCTGCATGATTGAGAATATCGGCGAAAGAAGAACGAAGAAGGCGGGTGTGGTCACTATATAAAGGGTTTTGGTTAAATTCGATAATACGGCTGACCGCGTGGCGAAGGGCTTTCGAGGGGATGGTTCCCCAGTGGGTACATCCTCCGCCCACGTTATGATAGCGCTCAATGACAGCTATCCGGGCACCTTGTTTAACCAGCCCCATAGCAGCGCCTTCGCCGCCGGGACCGGAGCCTATAACTATTGCGTCGTAATCGTAGGAATGTGGCATGGGAGGGCTTACCTGTTCTTATACATAAAAACAACATAATAGTAACATCGTTAGCGGGATAACCCAATTATCGTTGTGCTTTTTTCATGCAGTAAAGCAGAAAGAGCTCGTAAACAATCATTCACAATCCAGTACAATCCGATTAGTTTTATTCTCTGGTATAGTGCCAGCAGGTCTGCGGAGGGATTCAAGCATCGTGATGGGCGTTAGAGCGCAACAAAAAGAAAAAACCCGGCGTTCGCTGGTGGAGGCGGCATTTAGCCAGCTTAGCGCTGAGCGCAGTTTTGCCAGCCTGAGTTTGCGCGAAGTTGCGCGTGAAGCGGGCATTGCCCCGACGTCCTTTTATCGCCATTTCCGCGATGTGGATGAGCTCGGCCTGACCATGGTCGATGAGAGCGGATTGATGCTGCGTCAATTGATGCGTCAGGCACGCCAGCGTATTGCAAAAGGCGGCAGCGTTATTCGAACGTCCGTTTCGACCTTTATGGAATTCATCGGCAACAATCCGAACGCATTTCGTCTGCTACTACGTGAACGTTCCGGCACCTCAGCGGCATTCCGCGCTGCGGTAGCACGTGAAATCCAGCACTTTATTGCGGAACTTGCCGATTATCTCGAACTCGAAAACCATATGCCGCGTGCGTTCACCGAAGCGCAGGCCGAGGCAATGGTAACTATTGTTTTCAGCGCGGGTGCCGAGGCACTGGATATCGGCGTTGAGCAACGCAGGCAATTAGAAGAGCGGCTGGTATTGCAACTAAGGATGATCTCCAAAGGTGCGTATTACTGGTATCGCCGTGAACAAGAAAAAATGGCGCATCAAACCGACGAGTGAAGGATAAGTAATGAAACAATCTGTCCAGGATAGAGGTACATTGTTGCTGGCGCTGATCGCTGGCTTATCGATTAACGGCGCATTTGCAGCGATTTTTAGCTCGATCGTGCCTTTTTCCGTCTTCCCGATCATTTCACTGGTGCTAACGGTGTACTGCCTGCATCAGCGTTATCAAAACCGAACTATGCCGGTCGGGTTGCCGGGCCTGGCAGCTGCCTGTTTTATTCTGGGCGTGTTACTTTACAGCACCGTGGTACGGGCGGAATACCCGGCTATTGGTTCTAATTTCCTGCCGGCGGTATTGTCAGTGATCCTGGTTTTCTGGATTGGTTATCGCATACGTAACCGTAAGTCGGAACTGTAAACCAAATAAATGAAGCGCATCGGCCCATGAGCCAATGCGCTTCGCTTTTACTTCGCAGTGAGCAATACGCCGCATTCCATATGGTGCGTGTAAGGGAATTGATCGAACAGCGCAAGGCGTTCAACGCGGTGTGTCTGGCTTAGGGTTTCCAGGTTTTTACACAGCGTCTCCGGGTTACAGGAGATATAAAGAATGCGCGGATAGGCCTGCACCATTTTTTCCGTTTCCGCATCCAGCCCGCTACGCGGCGGATCGACAAAAATCGTCTCGCACTGATAACCTTTCAAATCGATACCCTGCAAGCGGTTGAATTGACGCACACCGTTCATGGCCTGAGTAAACTCTTCTGCCGACATACGAATGATTTGCACGTTATCAATATGATTCGCCGCGATATTATATTGTGCAGCCGCAACTGAAGGTTTGGCGATTTCCGTGGCCAGAACGCGGTCAAAATTACGTGCAAGCGCCAGTGAGAAATTGCCGTTGCCGCAGTAGAGTTCCAGCAGGTCGCCTGTTGAATCTTTTGTTGCGCCCAGCGCCCATTCCAGCATTTGAATATTCATTGCCGCGTTGGGTTGCGTGAAGCTGTTTTCCACCTGGCGATAAATCATCTCTTTCCCGGCGACCGGCAGACGTTCGTCGATATAATCCTGATCCAGCTCGATTTTGGTTTTGGTGGCGCGCCCGATGAGGTGCACGTTCAGGTTTTTTGCACGTAAGGCATCACGCAGACGCGTAGCCTCTTCACGCCATTCATCATCCAGTTTTTTGTGATACAGCAGGGAGACAACGGCCTGATTGCTCATGGTGGTCAGATAATCAATCTGGAATAGCTTGTGACGCAGCACTTTATTGCCGCGCAGTCCGTCCATCAGCGCTTTCATTAACTGATTAATCAGCTCGCTTGCCGCCGGGAAGCTATCGACACGGATTCGGCTTTTCGTCTGTTGATCAAAAATAATGTGGTAAAGATCGTCGCCGTCGTGCCAGATGCGAAACTCCGCGCGCATGCGGTAATGGCTGACCGGTGAGCGGAACACCTCCGGAACGGGCGCGGAAAAAGGCGTCATCATGGCTTGCAGACGTACGACTTTTTCAGCCAACTGGGCTTCGTACTGTTCTGTTGGCAGGTGTTCGGGTGTCATTGTGCTTCCTGAATGATTAAGAATAACGCGGGGATTGTAGGGATTGCTCAGGGGATGTCCAGTCCCGGATGTTTTTTCACTTCCCGGCATAGCAGTCTGGACATCTATATGTATCTGAATGTAGCATCCTTCTTCCGGTCCTGTGAGTTAAAAGGGAATCCAGTGTAAATCTGGAGCTGACGCGCAGCGGTAAGGATGTGTGGGATGATAGCGAAAGCAGACACTGCATATATATGTGGGAAGTCATCATCTTGTTGTACCTCCTAGCCCGAAGACCTGCCGGTATTACGTCGCATATGGTGCCATCATCGCGAGCTATTGATGACGCCTGCGGCATCCTTATTATTTTGTGGATGCTCTCACAATGATTAAAAAAGCTTCGCTGCTGACGGCGCTCTCCGTCACGGCTTTTTCCGGCTGGGCGCAGGATGGCTCCCCGGACACTCTGGTGGTAACAGCAAACCGTTTTCAACAACCGGTGAACACCGTACTGGCACCCACCGATGTGGTGACGCGTGAAGATATTCAACGCTGGCAGTCAAAAGATCTTAACGATGTGATGCGTCGCCTGCCGGGCGTGGACATCGCCCAGTACGGTGGAATAGGGCAAAGTTCTTCTCTCTTTGTTCGCGGTACCGAAGCGCGTCATGTGCTGGTGCTGATTGACGGCGTACCGATGGCCCGTGCCGGTATTGGTAATGCAATCGATATTGGTCAGATCCCGGTCTCGCTGGTACAACGTATTGAATACATCCGTGGCCCACGTTCTGCGGTTTATGGATCCGGGGCCATTGGCGGCGTGGTCAACATCATTACGATGAGTGACGATGAACGTGCGCAGATTAACGCAGGGATGGGGAGCAACAGTTACCAGAACTATGACGGTGCGATAAATCAACGCTTTGGCGATACGATGGTTACTGCTGCTGGTGCGTATCAGACGACCAAAGGTTTTAACGTACAGCCGGATTCAACCTACGCGGATGACAGCGATCGCGACGGTTATCGCAATAAACTGTTCTGGGGCGGCGTTCAGCATAAGTTTAACGATAGCGTCTCAGGGTTCTTCCGCGGCTATGGCTACAGTTCAAATACTGATTACGACCAGGGCAGCGGTGGTTACGCAGGCGGTGGCGATGAAAGCCAGAACTACACCCAATCATGGGACACCGGCCTCAATTATCATTCCGGCATCTACTCATCTCAGTTGATTGCCAATTACCAGCACCTTAAAAATTATAATTACAATGCGCAGGATGGCCGCTATGCAGCGAGTGCAAGCCTGGACAATATGGAACAGCGTTACATCCAGTGGGGTAACAATGTCGAGGTGGGGCATGGCTCCGTTAGCGGTGGTGTTGACTGGAAACAAGAGAAACTGCAATCCAGCGGCACTTCCAGTACGGATATCTATAAGCGCGACACCACCGGGCTCTATCTGACCGGCCAGCAGCAAATTGACAAGGTAACCCTGGAAGCGTCCGGGCGTGAAGACCACGACGAACAGTTCGGTTGGCATGGCACCTGGCAGACAGCGGCAGGGTGGGAATTCGTCGATGATTATCGTGTGACGCTTTCTTACGGCACCGGGTTCCTTGCGCCATCGCTTGGGCAGCAGTTTGGCGCAGAGCGCTTTGGTATTGCTTCCAACCCGAATCTGAAGCCGGAAGAGTCGAAGCAATGGGAAGCCGGGCTTGAAGGGCTGACCGGGCCAGTGGACTGGCGTCTTTCTACGTATCGTTATGAAATCAACAACCTGATTGATTACGACAACAACGCTTACTACAACGTAAAATCGGCCACGATCAAAGGACTGGAGTGGACCGGAAACGTGACGACAGGTCCTGTTGATCATCATCTGACGCTGCAATATATCGATCCGCGTGATGACGAAACCAATAAGGTGCTTGCACGTCGCGCCAAACAGCAGGTTAAGTACGAACTGACCGGGCAGATTAATGACCTGGGCTGGAATGTCGCGTATCAATATATGGGGCAACGCTATGACAACGCCTATGACGCAACAACTTATACCTCCCATACGGTTAAGTTGGGCGGCGTAAGTGTCTGGGACATTGGATTGTCATATCCAATGACCTCTCATCTGACAGTTCGTGGTAAAATAGCTAACCTGTTCGATAAAGATTACGAGACAGCTTATGGCTACCAAACTGCAGGACGAGAATATACCTTGTCTGGCAGCTACACCTTCTAAACTGCGGCCCACTGTGCTGGTGTTTGATTCTGGCGTAGGGGGTTTATCGGTTTATGATGAGGTCCGGCATCTCCTGCCGGACCTGCATTACATTTACGCGTTCGACAACGTCGCCTTTCCTTATGGGGAAAAGAGCGAAGAATTCATCGTTGAACGTGTTGTCGAAATCGTTACTGCCGTTCAGGCTCAATATCCTCTGGCGCTTGCCGTCATTGCCTGCAATACCGCCAGTACCGTTTCTTTGCCTGCGCTACGCGAGAAATTTGCGTTTCCTGTTGTTGGGGTCGTTCCTGCCATCAAACCGGCTGCCCGTTTAACGGCGAATGGTGTGGTTGGCTTGCTGGCAACGAGAGCAACGGTAAAACGTCCTTATACGCATGAGCTTATCAAGCGTTTTGCCAATGAATGCAAAATTGAATTGCTGGGTTCTGCGGAGATGGTTGAGCTTGCGGAAGCGAAGTTACACGGTAAGCCCGTTCCGCTGGATGAGCTCAAACGTATTCTACGCCCGTGGCTGCGGATGCCGGAACCACCCGATACCGTAGTGCTCGGCTGTACACATTTCCCTTTATTACAGCATGAGTTGTTGCAGGTACTCCCCGAGGGGACGCGGCTGGTGGATTCCGGTGCGGCTATTGCGCGTCGTACGGCCTGGTTGCTTGAGCATGAAGCGCCTGATGCTAAATCAGCAGATGCGAATCTGGCCTATTGCATGGCCGTTACACCAGAAACTGTTCTTTTATTGCCCGTTTTACAGCGTTATGGCTTCGGAACGCTCGAAAAACTCGCGCTTTAATGGGGTTTTGAGCAAAAAAGAGACGGTTGAAAAATTTTTTAAAATTAGGGCTTGTCACTTCCAGAGAACTCCCTATAATGCGCCTCCACTGACACGGAACAACGGCAAGCAAGCCGCCGGGTCAGCAGGGTTCTCAGGCGAATGCCGGTGAGAAGCCCGCAGAGAAAAGTAAAAATAAATACTTGACTCTGCAGCGGGAAAGCGTAATATGCACACCCCGCGCCGCAGCGAAAAACGAAGCGGCACTGCTCTTTAACAATTTATCAGACAATCTGTGTGGGCACTCAAAGTGACATGGATTCTTAATGTCTTCGGACAATAAATGAATACCAAGTCTCTGGAGTGAACACGTAATTCATTACGAAGTTTAATTCTAAGAGCATCAAACTTTTAAATTGAAGAGTTTGATCATGGCTCAGATTGAACGCTGGCGGCAGGCCTAACACATGCAAGTCGAACGGTAGCACAGAGGAGCTTGCTCCTCGGGTGACGAGTGGCGGACGGGTGAGTAATGTCTGGGAAACTGCCCGATGGAGGGGGATAACTACTGGAAACGGTAGCTAATACCGCATAACGTCGCAAGACCAAAGAGGGGGACCTTCGGGCCTCTTGCCATCGGATGTGCCCAGATGGGATTAGCTAGTAGGTGGGGTAACGGCTCACCTAGGCGACGATCCCTAGCTGGTCTGAGAGGATGACCAGCCACACTGGAACTGAGACACGGTCCAGACTCCTACGGGAGGCAGCAGTGGGGAATATTGCACAATGGGCGCAAGCCTGATGCAGCCATGCCGCGTGTGTGAAGAAGGCCTTCGGGTTGTAAAGCACTTTCAGCGGGGAGGAAGGCGATACGGTTAATAACCGTGTTGATTGACGTTACCCGCAGAAGAAGCACCGGCTAACTCCGTGCCAGCAGCCGCGGTAATACGGAGGGTGCAAGCGTTAATCGGAATTACTGGGCGTAAAGCGCACGCAGGCGGTCTGTCAAGTCGGATGTGAAATCCCCGGGCTCAACCTGGGAACTGCATTCGAAACTGGCAGGCTTGAGTCTTGTAGAGGGGGGTAGAATTCCAGGTGTAGCGGTGAAATGCGTAGAGATCTGGAGGAATACCGGTGGCGAAGGCGGCCCCCTGGACAAAGACTGACGCTCAGGTGCGAAAGCGTGGGGAGCAAACAGGATTAGATACCCTGGTAGTCCACGCCGTAAACGATGTCGACTTGGAGGTTGTGCCCTTGAGGCGTGGCTTCCGGAGCTAACGCGTTAAGTCGACCGCCTGGGGAGTACGGCCGCAAGGTTAAAACTCAAATGAATTGACGGGGGCCCGCACAAGCGGTGGAGCATGTGGTTTAATTCGATGCAACGCGAAGAACCTTACCTGGTCTTGACATCCACGGAATTCGGCAGAGATGCCTTAGTGCCTTCGGGAACCGTGAGACAGGTGCTGCATGGCTGTCGTCAGCTCGTGTTGTGAAATGTTGGGTTAAGTCCCGCAACGAGCGCAACCCTTATCCTTTGTTGCCAGCGGTCCGGCCGGGAACTCAAAGGAGACTGCCAGTGATAAACTGGAGGAAGGTGGGGATGACGTCAAGTCATCATGGCCCTTACGACCAGGGCTACACACGTGCTACAATGGCGCATACAAAGAGAAGCGACCTCGCGAGAGCAAGCGGACCTCATAAAGTGCGTCGTAGTCCGGATTGGAGTCTGCAACTCGACTCCATGAAGTCGGAATCGCTAGTAATCGTGGATCAGAATGCCACGGTGAATACGTTCCCGGGCCTTGTACACACCGCCCGTCACACCATGGGAGTGGGTTGCAAAAGAAGTAGGTAGCTTAACCTTCGGGAGGGCGCTTACCACTTTGTGATTCATGACTGGGGTGAAGTCGTAACAAGGTAACCGTAGGGGAACCTGCGGTTGGATCACCTCCTTACCTTAAAGAACCTGCCTTTGCAGTGCTCACACAGATTGTCTGATGAAATACAGCAGTAAAAAATCTCTGCAGGCTTGTAGCTCAGGTGGTTAGAGCGCACCCCTGATAAGGGTGAGGTCGGTGGTTCAAGTCCACTCAGGCCTACCAAATTTTCCTGAATACTGCGTTGTGAAATGACTCGCATACCGGTGTATGCTTCGTTATTCCACGCCTTGTCTCAGAAAAATTACGGTTAACGAGATTTGACCACGATGGGGCTATAGCTCAGCTGGGAGAGCGCCTGCTTTGCACGCAGGAGGTCTGCGGTTCGATCCCGCATAGCTCCACCATCATTTACTGCGAACACAAGAAAACTTCAGAGTGAACCTGAAAAGGTGCACTGCGAAGTTTTGCTCTTTAAAAATCTGGATCAAGCTGAAAATTGAAACGACACACAGTGTCTGTTCTCCGTAATAAGAACAGATGACGGTGTGTTCGAGTCTCTCAAATTTTTACAGCGCGAGGATGAATCGAAAGAAACATCTTCGGGTTGTGAGGTTAAGCGACTAAGCGTACACGGTGGATGCCCTGGCAGTCAGAGGCGATGAAGGACGTGCTAATCTGCGAAAAGCGCCGGCGAGGTGATATGAACCTTTGACCCGGCGATGTCCGAATGGGGAAACCCAGTGTGTTTCGACACACTATCATTAACTGAATCCATAGGTTAATGAGGCGAACCGGGGGAACTGAAACATCTAAGTACCCCGAGGAAAAGAAATCAACCGAGATTCCCCCAGTAGCGGCGAGCGAACGGGGAGCAGCCCAGAGCCTGAATCAGCTTGTGTGTTAGTGGAAGCGTCTGGAAAGTCGCGCGATACAGGGTGACAGCCCCGTACACGAAAGCACACAGGCTGTGAGCTCGATGAGTAGGGCGGGACACGTGGTATCCTGTCTGAATATGGGGGGACCATCCTCCAAGGCTAAATACTCCTGACTGACCGATAGTGAACCAGTACCGTGAGGGAAAGGCGAAAAGAACCCCGGCGAGGGGAGTGAAAAAGAACCTGAAACCGTGTACGTACAAGCAGTGGGAGCACCTTCGTGGTGTGACTGCGTACCTTTTGTATAATGGGTCAGCGACTTATATTCTGTAGCAAGGTTAACCGAATAGGGGAGCCGAAGGGAAACCGAGTCTTAACTGGGCGTTAAGTTGCAGGGTATAGACCCGAAACCCGGTGATCTAGCCATGGGCAGGTTGAAGGTTGGGTAACACTAACTGGAGGACCGAACCGACTAATGTTGAAAAATTAGCGGATGACTTGTGGCTGGGGGTGAAAGGCCAATCAAACCGGGAGATAGCTGGTTCTCCCCGAAAGCTATTTAGGTAGCGCCTCGTGAATTCATCTCCGGGGGTAGAGCACTGTTTCGGCTAGGGGGCCATCCCGGCTTACCAACCCGATGCAAACTACGAATACCGGAGAATGTTATCACGGGAGACACACGGCGGGTGCTAACGTCCGTCGTGAAGAGGGAAACAACCCAGACCGCCAGCTAAGGTCCCAAAGTCATGGTTAAGTGGGAAACGATGTGGGAAGGCACAGACAGCCAGGATGTTGGCTTAGAAGCAGCCATCATTTAAAGAAAGCGTAATAGCTCACTGGTCGAGTCGGCCTGCGCGGAAGATGTAACGGGGCTAAACCATGCACCGAAGCTGCGGCAGCGACACTATGTGTTGTTGGGTAGGGGAGCGTTCTGTAAGCCTGCGAAGGTGTGCTGTGAGGCATGCTGGAGGTATCAGAAGTGCGAATGCTGACATAAGTAACGATAAAGCGGGTGAAAAGCCCGCTCGCCGGAAGACCAAGGGTTCCTGTCCAACGTTAATCGGGGCAGGGTGAGTCGACCCCTAAGGCGAGGCCGAAAGGCGTAGTCGATGGGAAACAGGTTAATATTCCTGTACTTGGTGTTACTGCGAAGGGGGGACGGAGAAGGCTATGTTAGCCGGGCGACGGTTGTCCCGGTTTAAGCATGTAGGCTGGTTATCCAGGCAAATCCGGATAATCAAGGCTGAGGTGTGATGACGAGTCACTACGGTGATGAAGTAACAAATGCCCTGCTTCCAGGAAAAGCCTCTAAGCATCAGGTAACACGAAATCGTACCCCAAACCGACACAGGTGGTCAGGTAGAGAATACCAAGGCGCTTGAGAGAACTCGGGTGAAGGAACTAGGCAAAATGGTGCCGTAACTTCGGGAGAAGGCACGCTGATATGTAGGTGAAGTCCCTGCGGACGGAGCTGAAATCAGTCGAAGATACCAGCTGGCTGCAACTGTTTATTAAAAACACAGCACTGTGCAAACACGAAAGTGGACGTATACGGTGTGACGCCTGCCCGGTGCCGGAAGGTTAATTGATGGGGTTATCCGTAAGGAGAAGCTCTTGATCGAAGCCCCGGTAAACGGCGGCCGTAACTATAACGGTCCTAAGGTAGCGAAATTCCTTGTCGGGTAAGTTCCGACCTGCACGAATGGCGTAATGATGGCCAGGCTGTCTCCACCCGAGACTCAGTGAAATTGAACTCGCTGTGAAGATGCAGTGTACCCGCGGCAAGACGGAAAGACCCCGTGAACCTTTACTATAGCTTGACACTGAACATTGAGCCTTGATGTGTAGGATAGGTGGGAGGCTTTGAAGTGTGGACGCCAGTCTGCATGGAGCCAACCTTGAAATACCACCCTTTAATGTTTGATGTTCTAACGTGGACCCGTAATCCGGGTTGCGGACAGTGTCTGGTGGGTAGTTTGACTGGGGCGGTCTCCTCCCAAAGAGTAACGGAGGAGCACGAAGGTTGGCTAATCCTGGTCGGACATCAGGAGGTTAGTGCAATGGCATAAGCCAGCTTGACTGCGAGCGTGACGGCGCGAGCAGGTGCGAAAGCAGGTCATAGTGATCCGGTGGTTCTGAATGGAAGGGCCATCGCTCAACGGATAAAAGGTACTCCGGGGATAACAGGCTGATACCGCCCAAGAGTTCATATCGACGGCGGTGTTTGGCACCTCGATGTCGGCTCATCACATCCTGGGGCTGAAGTAGGTCCCAAGGGTATGGCTGTTCGCCATTTAAAGTGGTACGCGAGCTGGGTTTAGAACGTCGTGAGACAGTTCGGTCCCTATCTGCCGTGGGCGCTGGAAGATTGAGGGGGGCTGCTCCTAGTACGAGAGGACCGGAGTGGACGCATCACTGGTGTTCGGGTTGTCATGCCAATGGCATTGCCCGGTAGCTACATGCGGAAGAGATAAGTGCTGAAAGCATCTAAGCACGAAACTTGCCCCGAGATGAGTCTTCCCTTGTCCTTTAAGGACACTAAAGGAACGTTGAAGACGACGACGTTGATAGGCCGGGTGTGTAAGCGCAGCGATGCGTTGAGCTAACCGGTACTAATGAACCGTGAGGCTTAACCTTACAACGCCGAAGATGTTTTGGCGGATTTGAGAAGACGAACAATATTCAGCTTAGATTCAGAGTCCGAAGGATTTTGCGCTGAGACAAGGCGGCCAGCGAAGGAAAGGAAGGAGCATACTGAGGTATGTGACTGACTTTACGAGAGCAGCCAACGCAGTATCAGCACAAAAGACACAGGACAGAGCACAGAATTTGCCTGGCGGCTTTAGCGCGGTGGTCCCACCTGACCCCATGCCGAACTCAGAAGTGAAACGCCGTAGCGCCGATGGTAGTGTGGGGTCTCCCCATGTGAGAGTAGGGAACTGCCAGGCATCAAATTAAGCAGTAAGCCGGTGCATTAATCCGGTGATTAAAGAAGTATTCGGTGGAGCGGTAGTTCAGTCGGTTAGAATACCTGCCTGTCACGCAGGGGGTCGCGGGTTCGAGTCCCGTCCGTTCCGCCACCCTATCTAGGGGCGTAGTTCAATTGGTAGAGCACCGGTCTCCAAAACCGGGTGTTGGGAGTTCGAGTCTCTCCGCCCCTGCCAGAAAAAGAAAAAATCCTTTGCTAAGGCAAAGGATTTTTTTTTGCTTTTTTTCTGGTAAAACAATTCAGACGCACCCACAACGGATGCGCCGTTTTCATTCCATTACCTTTATTTTCAATAACTCCCGAATCTGGTTTTGTTTATCGCTATTTTGTAACCAGATAGCATAAAGTGGTCGGGATAGCGTCGTGCTATCAGCCACCATATGCAGGCCACTCCTTTGCTGCGCCCAGGAGACAGGTAGCCACGCACATCCATTTAAGAGCGTCAGTTGCTGATGAGCGACCTCTGCTGAACTGGTAGTTAACGTTGGGACATCGTCGCTGCCAATCAACTCGGACTCATGTTGCTGAAAATCCGGCCCCCATTCCAGACGCAAATAATTCAATTGTGACTTCGTCTTTTCGGGCGTCGAGCAATAGAGGCCAAGTGTAAAATGTCCTAATAACTGGCTGCTAAATTCGTCCATTTTGGGTGTTTCTGTTGTGATCAGGAGATCAAGTTGGCGCTCATGTAGCTGTTTGACTAACGATTGTCGCTGTGCAATTCGTGCTTCAAATTGCAGGCTTTCCTCTAGCTGGTACAGCCTTCCAAGCCAGTCGCTAAGCATACATTCCCATAGCGAGGCACTTGCACCGATAGAAAATTGATTGTGTCTCGATGTATGCGCAACCTCTTTGCGTGCCGCCTGCCAGGTATTCATCAGCGTTTCGGCATAGGGGAGAAGTTTTTCCCCGGCCGCCGTCAGGCGGATATTGTTGCGATGGCGCGTGAAAAGATTTACGCCAAGCTGGTTTTCTAACTGACGAATACGAAAGCTCACGGCTGACTGGGTCAAATAGAGTGCTTCAGCTGCGCGCCCGAAGTGGCGAGTTCGGCTGACTTCCAGGAAAGTTTTTAGCAATTCCGTATCCACAGGTTTCTCCGCAAAATTATTTGTCGTAATGATTTAAATGTTTTGTTTTACACTCTGTCAAGCGTAACTAATACTCCGCGCCATAAATAGCTCGGCCAAAGAATTAGGAGCGTGCAGGATGGCGGAAAGCTTTACGACGACTAATCGTTTTTTTGACAACAAACATTATCCGCGCGGGTTTTCCCGTCATGGTGATTTCACCATCAAAGAAGCTCAGTTGCTTGAGCGTCATGGTTATGCTTTCAACGAGCTGGATCTCGGTAAGCGTGAACCGACCACAGAAGAAGAAATCCGTTTCGTCGCAGTATGTCGCGGCGAACGCGAGCCAGACACCGAAGCAGAACGCGTCTGGTCTAAGTATATGTCACGCATTAAGCGTCCAAAGCGTTTTCACACCCTGTCAGGCGGCAAACCGCAGATGGAAGGGAATGAAGACTACACGGATTCTGAAGACTAAAAAAAGGGGCTGCGGCCCCTTTTTTATCCCAACATTTTCTGTAAATGGATGAGTAGCCTGTCGATAGCGCGATAGCTGAGCGCTTCCTGTAGATGATCGCGCTGAATACTTTCCGCTCCTTCCAGATCGGCGATGGTTCTCCCTACTTTCAACAACCGTTGCCAGGCTCGTACTGACAGACCAAGCCGTACTAGTGTTTGTTCCAGCCACTCTCCATCAGCTTGCTTGAGCACGCAAAAATCCCTCATCTCGCTGTTTTCCAGTAACGCGTTAAGTTTCCCTTGCCGTTGGTACTGTCGTTCCTGTGCAGCGATAACCCGTGCACGCACGACACTACTCTTTTCACTGTCGTGTTGGTTGTGGCTCAGCATACCGGGCGGCAGGAGTGGGATCTCAAGCGACAGGTCGAAGCGGTCTAGAAATGGCCCAGAAAGGCGCCCAAGGTAGCGCAATGTCTGTTCCGGCGTGCTGCGGTTATGGTTCCCTTGATAATGCCCCGTTGGGCTGGGATTCATCGCGGCAATAAGTTGAAAACGGGCAGGGTACGTGACTTTCGCCCGCGTACGGGAAATATGAATCTGCCCTGACTCGATGGGTTCGCGCAACGCGTCCAGTACCCGTCGCTCAAATTCAGGTAGCTCATCGAGGAACAACACGCCGTTATGGGCCAGCGATATTTCTCCAGGGCCAGGTATTGCGCCGCCGCCGACCATAGCCGTAAGTGAGGCACTATGATGCGGTGCGCGAAAAGGTCTCTGTCGCCATTGACGTATCAATCCTGAGGTGTTGACCAGACTCAGGATTGCCGCGCTTTCGAGCGCATCCTGGTTGCTCAGCGGTGGCAACAATGCCCCAAGCCTGCTGGCAAGCATGGTTTTCCCCGTGCCCGGTGGGCCGATCAGGAGCAAGTTATGCCCGCCAGCAGCTGTAATCTCCAGTGCACGCTTACCTTGCTCCTGCCCGATGACGTCGCTTAAGTCATGTTGCGCTGTATTCGGGTTACTGCTGATGAAATGGGGAGATGGTGGAGATAACGCATGTTTGCCTTCAAGAAAGGCACATACTGCCTGCAGATGCTCGGCGATGTAACAATCTTTCGTTCCTGTCAGGCTTACCTCGGCTTCGTTCTCTGCGGCGACAATGATGGACCGGCCAGCCTTGATTGCTTCCATGGCGCTGGATATCGCTCCGGGAACGCCGCGTAGCGCTCCTGTAAGGGCCAATTCGCCGACGAACTCAAACCGATGAAGATGGCTAGCCTGCAATTGCTCAGAAGCCGCGAGAAGCGCAATTGCGATAGGTAAATCATATCGCCCTCCCTCTTTGGGAAGGTCTGCCGGTGCCAGGTTGATCGTGATCTTTTTCGCGGGGAATTCGTAGCCGCTATTGATGATCGCGCTACGCACGCGATCCCGGGCTTCCTTCACCGTTGTCTCCGGTAGGCCCACCATCGTCAAGCCGGGAAGACCGTTGCTGATGTGCACCTCAACGGTGATTAACGGCGCACAAACCCCCAGCGCTGCACGCGTGTAAATAACCGACAACGTCATAAAACCTCCTTGTGGAAAGTAAGTATGCGGGGCAAATAGACTTTACCTTCACGAAAAAAAGAAGGTTTGCGCGCAGGCTTCCACACTTTTTCCGGCGGTTGCGGACGATCTATGTTTTTTTGGAATTCTCCTCGCATGTTTCGGCCTGGTGCTTAAAAGCTCTTTTAGCGTTGAAAAAAATGAAATTATTTCATTTAACTTTTTCTCTATAAAAAACAAGGCTTTTTATTGATATTGTTTTGCTAACGAAAAAAACTGTCATAAAAAAATCTTGTGTCATGTCTCATATCTGTGATAACTCTTTAGGCATTCCTTCGAACATGAAGCCAGAAAGTACAGAAAATGACAGCCCTTCTACGAGTGATTAGCCTGATTGTGATTAGCGTGGTGGTGATTATTATCCCACCGTGCGGGGCTGCACTTGGACGAGGAAAGGCTTAAAAATCAAGCCTTAACGAACTAAGACCCCCGCACCGAAAGGTCCGGGGGTTTTTTTATGACCTAAAAACATAAACGAGGAGCAGAGAATGAGTAGTAGCACAAAATTCTGTTTCTCCCGATTTACGGCGGGGAACTAACTATGAATGGCGCACAGTGGGTAGTACATGCGTTGCGGGCACAGCAGGTTGATACAGTCTTTGGGTATCCCGGCGGCGCAATTATGCCGGTTTACGATGCACTGTATGACGGCGGCGTGGAACACCTGTTGTGCCGGCATGAGCAGGGGGCGGCAATGGCGGCTATCGGTTATGCACGCTCGACGGGTAAAACGGGTGTGTGTATCGCCACGTCCGGCCCGGGAGCAACTAATCTGATCACCGGGCTGGCGGATGCGCTGCTCGATTCCGTTCCTGTCGTTGCTATCACCGGTCAGGTTGCCGCGCCATTCATTGGTACCGATGCCTTCCAGGAAGTGGACGTTCTCGGTTTGTCGCTGGCCTGCACCAAACATAGTTTTCTGGTGCAG
Organism: Phytobacter ursingii; assembly: GCA_901456055.1. Taxonomy (GTDB): domain Bacteria; phylum Pseudomonadota; class Gammaproteobacteria; order Enterobacterales; family Enterobacteriaceae; genus Phytobacter; species Phytobacter ursingii. Next base: position 197,189 of record CABDWT010000003.1, on the reverse strand, counting down.
TCTCTGGAGGAGCTGCCGCGCGTGATTGCCGAAGCGTTCCAGGTGGCAAACTCAGGCCGTCCTGGTCCGGTTCTCGTTGATATCCCTAAAGATATCCAGTTAGCCTCCGGTGATCTGGAACCGCATTTTTCCACCGTTGGGGATGAGTTCACCTTCCCACATGAAGACGTGGCGCAGGCCTGCCAAATGCTGGCTCAGGCCAAAAAGCCGATGCTGTACGTAGGTGGTGGCGTAGGGATGGCGCAGGCTGTTCCGGCGCTGCGTGAGTTCCTCGCCGTGACTCAAATGCCAGTAACCTGCACACTTAAAGGTCTTGGTGCGGTTGAAGATAGCTATCCATGGTATCTCGGCATGCTGGGGATGCATGGCACCAAAGCCGCGAATCTGGCGGTGCAGGAGTGTGACCTGCTAATCGCTGTGGGGGCACGCTTTGACGATCGTGTCACCGGCAAACTGAATACCTTTGCGCCAAATGCCAAAGTTATCCATATGGATATCGATCCGGCAGAAATGAATAAATTGCGTCAGGCACATGTCAGCTTGCAAGGCGATTTGAATGCGTTGCTGCCAGCATTGCAACAGGAGCTGGAGATTAACGAATGGCGCCAGTTTAATGCCGACATGCGTAGAGAGTTCGCCTGGCGTTATGACCATCCAGGTGACGCGATCTATGCACCGCTGTTGTTAAAACAATTGTCAGACCGCAAACCTGCCGACTGCGTGGTGACCACCGATGTGGGTCAGCATCAAATGTGGTCTGCACAGCACATGACTTACACCCGTCCAGAAAATTTCATTACGTCCAGTGGCTTAGGCACAATGGGCTTTGGCTTGCCAGCCGCCGTGGGGGCACAGGTGGCCCGTCCGAATGATACGGTAATCTGTATCTCCGGTGACGGTTCCTTCATGATGAATGTTCAGGAACTCGGCACCGTAAAACGCAAACAGTTACCGCTGAAAATCGTGTTACTGGATAATCAGCGTTTAGGGATGGTTCGCCAGTGGCAGCAGTTATTCTTCAACGAACGTTATAGCGAAACAACACTTACCGATAACCCCGATTTCCTCGTTCTGGCCAGCGCCTTCGGCATTCCCGGCCAGCACATCACCCGTAAAGACCAGGTTGAAGCGGCTCTCGACACCATGCTGTCCTGTGAGGGGCCATACCTGCTTCATGTCTCAATCGACGAGCTTGAGAATGTCTGGCCGTTGGTACCGCCAGGTGCCAGTAATGCAGAAATGCTGGAGAAATTATCATGATGCAACATCAGGTCGCCGTGCAGGCCCGCTTCAACCCGGAAACGTTAGAACGTGTATTACGTGTGGTACGCCACCGTGGCTTTCAGGTTTGTTCAATGAACATGGAAGCGGCCACCGACGCGCAGAATATAAATATTGAATTGACCGTTGCCAGCCCGCGCCCCGTCGAATTACTGTTTAGCCAGCTAAGCAAACTGGTCGATGTCGCCCGGGTTGATATCCAGCAATGTACAACATCATCACAACAGATCCGCGCCTGAGCGCAAAGGAATTAAAATGACGACGAAAAAAGCTGATTACATTTGGTTCAATGGCGAGATGGTTCCGTGGGGAGAAGCAAAGATTCATGTGATGTCCCACGCTCTGCATTACGGTACTTCCGTGTTCGAAGGTATCCGTTGCTATAACTCGCACAAAGGGCCGGTGGTGTTCCGTCATCGTGAGCACATGCAGCGTCTGCGTGATTCAGCCAAAATTTATCGCTTCCCGGTTTCTCAAAGCATTGATGAACTGATGGAAGCTTGCCGGCAGGTGATTCGCAAAAACAACCTGACCAGCGCCTATATTCGTCCGTTGGTGTTCGTTGGTGACGTAGGTATGGGCGTTAACCCGCCGGATGGTTACACCACTGATGTGATCATCGCAGCTTTTCCCTGGGGGGCATACCTCGGCGCAGAAGCGTTGGATCAGGGGATCGACGCGATGGTTTCCTCCTGGAACCGCGTTGCACCGAATACCATCCCGACTGCGGCAAAAGCCGGTGGTAACTACCTTTCTTCTCTGCTGGTTGGCAGTGAAGCACGTCGTCATGGTTATCAGGAAGGTATTGCGCTGGATGTGAATGGCTATATTTCTGAAGGTGCGGGTGAAAACCTGTTTGAAGTGAAAGATGGCATCCTGTTCACTCCGCCATTTACCTCTTCCGCGCTGCCGGGTATCACCCGTGACGCCATCATCAAGCTGGCGAAAGACCTCGGTATTGAAGTTCGCGAGCAGACCCTGTCCCGCGAGTCGCTGTACCTGGCCGATGAAGTGTTCATGTCCGGTACGGCTGCAGAAATCACGCCGGTTCGCAGCGTGGATGGCATCCAGGTGGGCGAAGGCCGCTGTGGCCCGGTCACCAAACGTATTCAGCAAGCATTTTTTGGCCTGTTTACCGGTGAAACCGAAGATAAATGGGGCTGGTTGGATCAGGTCAATAACTAAGTATAAAAGATGGGGCGGCACGCAACGCCCCATTTAACAGAAACTGGGAGTAACTAAAGCATGCCTAAGTACCGTTCCGCCACCACCACCCACGGGCGTAATATGGCGGGTGCCCGCGCGCTGTGGCGCGCCACCGGGATGACAGACGCCGATTTCGGTAAGCCGATCATTGCCGTCGTGAACTCGTTTACCCAGTTCGTGCCCGGGCACGTGCATTTGCGCGATCTCGGTAAGCTGGTTGCTGAGCAAATTGAAGCCTCCGGCGGTGTGGCGAAAGAGTTCAATACTATTGCCGTGGATGACGGTATCGCCATGGGGCACGGCGGCATGCTTTATTCACTGCCATCGCGCGAACTGATCGCGGACTCCGTTGAATACATGGTGAATGCTCACTGCGCCGATGCCATGGTGTGTATCTCCAACTGTGACAAAATCACTCCGGGGATGCTGATGGCGTCACTGCGCCTGAACATTCCGGTGATTTTCGTTTCCGGCGGCCCGATGGAAGCCGGTAAAACCAAGCTGTCCGACAAAATCATCAAGCTCGACCTGGTCGATGCGATGATTCAGGGTGCGGACCCGAAAGTGTCTGATTCGCAGAGCGAACAGGTAGAACGCTCTGCCTGTCCGACCTGCGGCTCCTGCTCCGGTATGTTCACTGCTAACTCGATGAACTGTCTGACCGAAGCGCTGGGCCTGTCTCAGCCGGGTAATGGCTCGCTGCTGGCGACCCATGCCGATCGTAAAGATCTGTTCCTCACCGCAGGCCAGCGTATCGTTGAACTGACCAAACGCTACTACGAGCAGGATGATGCTTCCGCGCTGCCACGCAATATTGCCAGCAAAGCGGCGTTTGAGAACGCAATGACCCTGGATATCGCCATGGGTGGTTCAACCAATACCGTTCTGCATTTGCTGGCGGCGGCGCAAGAAGCAGAAATCGACTTCACCATGAGCGATATCGACAAGCTGTCCCGTAAAGTGCCGCAGCTGTGTAAGGTTGCGCCGAGCACGCAGAAATACCATATGGAAGATGTTCATCGTGCCGGTGGCGTACTGGGGATCCTCGGCGAGCTGGACAGAGCAGGTCTGTTGAACCGCGACGTGAAAAACGTACTCGGTTTGACGCTGCCGCAGACGCTGGAGCAGTACGACATCACGGTAACCCAGGATGAGGCGGTGAAAAAAATGTTCCGCGCTGGTCCTGCGGGTATTCGCACAACGCAGGCCTTCTCGCAGGATTGCCGTTGGGATTCGCTGGATGATGATCGCGCTGAGGGCTGCATCCGTTCTCTGGAACATGCCTACAGCAAAGACGGCGGCCTGGCCGTTCTGTACGGTAACTTCGCCGAAAACGGCTGCATCGTAAAAACCGCAGGCGTGGATGACAGTATCCTGAAATTCACTGGTCCGGCAAAAGTGTACGAAAGCCAGGATGACGCGGTTGAAGCGATCCTCGGCGGTAAGGTTGTGGCGGGTGACGTTGTGGTTATCCGTTACGAGGGGCCAAAAGGTGGGCCGGGCATGCAGGAGATGCTGTATCCGACGACCTTCCTGAAATCCATGGGCCTGGGTAAAGCATGTGCGCTGGTAACTGACGGTCGTTTCTCGGGCGGTACCTCTGGTCTCTCCATTGGTCACGTGTCTCCGGAAGCGGCGAGCGGCGGCAATATTGCCATCATTGAGGATGGCGACATGATTGCTATCGATATCCCAAATCGCGGTATTCAACTGCAACTGAGCGATGCTGAAATTGCGGCACGCCGTGAAGCGCAGGAAGCCCGTGGCGCCCAGGCCTGGACGCCGAAATCTCGCGAACGTCAGGTTTCCTTCGCGTTGCGTGCATACGCCAGCCTCGCTACCAGTGCAGACAAAGGCGCAGTACGCGATAAATCCAAACTGGGTGGCTAATCATGGCAGATTCACAACCCCTATCCGGCTCCCCTGAGGGGGCCGAGTATCTACGCGCGGTGCTGCGTGCACCCGTCTATGAAGCGGTGCAGGTTTCCCCCCTGCAGAAAATGGAAAAACTCTCTTCGCGCCTCGACAACATTGTGCTGGTGAAGCGTGAAGACCGTCAGCCGGTACATAGCTTTAAGCTTCGTGGCGCTTACGCCATGATGGCGGGACTAACCGCCGAACAGAAAGCCCGCGGTGTGATCACCGCATCGGCAGGCAACCATGCACAGGGCGTGGCCTATTCTTCCGCGCGCCTTGGCGTCAAAGCCTTGATCGTGATGCCAACCGCAACCGCGGATATCAAAGTGGATGCGGTGCGGGGTTTTGGCGGCGAAGTGCTGCTCCACGGGGCCAATTTTGATGAGGCGAAAGCCAAAGCGCTAGAACTCTCTCAGCAGCAGGGCTTCACCTGGGTGCCGCCGTTTGACCATCCGATGGTGATTGCCGGGCAAGGTACCCTGGCGCTGGAACTGTTGCAGCAGGATGCCCATATCGATCGCGTTTTTGTGCCAGTTGGCGGCGGCGGTCTGGCGGCGGGCGTAGCCGTGCTGATCAAACAGCTGATGCCGCAAATCAAAGTCATTGCCGTTGAAGCCGAAGATTCAGCCTGCCTGAAAGCGGCGCTGGATGCCGGGCATCCGGTGGATCTGCCACGTGTGGGGCTGTTTGCCGAAGGTGTTGCCGTCAAACGTATTGGCGATGAGACTTTCCGTCTGTGCCAGGAATACCTCGATGACATCGTGACGGTCGACAGTGACGCCATCTGCGCGGCTATGAAAGACCTGTTTGAAGACGTTCGCGCAGTGGCTGAACCGTCCGGCGCACTGGCGCTGGCTGGGATGAAGAAGTATGTCGCTCAGCACAAGATCCGTGGTGAACGTCTGGCGCATGTACTGTCCGGCGCTAACGTGAATTTCCACGGTCTGCGTTATGTTTCCGAACGCTGTGAGCTGGGTGAACAACGCGAAGCGCTGCTGGCGGTGACGATTCCGGAAGAGAAGGGGAGCTTCCTGAAATTCTGTCAGCTGTTAGGCGGTCGCTCGGTCACGGAGTTCAACTACCGCTTTGCCGATGCGAAAGATGCCTGCATTTTCGTCGGCGTACGGTTAAGCCGCGGGCTGGAAGAACGTCAAGAGATTCTGCAACTGCTGAACGAAGGCGGTTACAGCGTGGTGGATCTGTCCGATGACGAAATGGCGAAGCTGCATGTGCGCTATATGGTCGGTGGCCGTCCCTCGAAACCACTTACCGAGAGACTTTTCAGCTTCGAGTTTCCGGAATCACCCGGCGCGCTGCTGAAATTCCTGCACACGCTGGGTACACACTGGAATATCTCGCTGTTTCACTACCGCAGCCACGGTACCGACTACGGTCGCGTACTGGCGGCGTTCGAGCTGGGCGACCATGAGCCGGATTTTGAAACCCGCCTCAATGAGCTTGGCTACGACTGCCATGATGAGACCAATAACCCGGCATTTCGCTTTTTCCTTGCGGGCTAGCGTCAAGCTGAAAAAAACAAGGCACGATATTTCGTGCCTTGTTTGTCTGGCGGGCACGGCGGCATAATGCGCCAGAACATTTCCGCTAAAACAGGTGAAGCATATGGCAGGACGCTTTCAGGGGTTTGCGCAGGAAGGGCTCGACTTCCTCCAGCAAGTCCGTATCGAGAACGATAAGACCTGGTTTGAAGAGCATCGTTTTATCTATGACCGTAGTGTCCTCACCCCTTTTCGTGCGCTGGTGGATGACTTAGCACCCGCGATGCTGGAAATTGATTCGCTGCTGGAAACACGCCCGGCGATCGGCAAGACCCTGTCGCGTATTCACCGTGATACCCGTTTTTCTCACGACAAATCTCTTTATCGCAGCCGAATGTGGCTGACCTTCAAACGCCCGGCAAAGAACTGGACGGATGCGCCGGTTTACTTTTTCGAAATCAGTCCGGACACCCTGCGCTACGGCCTGGGGTATTACAGCGCCAGCAAATCGACGATGGACCTTTTTCGCCATACGTTGAAGCAACGACCAGCGCAGTTTCTGGCGATAGCTGACGAATGCTGCCAGCCGCCGTTTGCGCTGGAGGCTGAGCGTTATAAGCGGCCGCTTGTGAAAGATCTCGATCCGGCGATGGCCAACTGGTATCAGTGCAAAACGTTCGCGGTCATGGTGACCGATAACGACGTGGAAAAGCTGTTCCACGCCGGGTTAGTTAATCTTCTGGCAGAGGGGTTTCGTCAACTGGAACCGTTGTATCAATGGCTGATGACAGTGGAAACGATGAAACAAATCGATCCCGATGATTTATAAATCCACACCGCAAGGATAAGCGAGAAGGGACATGCCTTGTGTCACTTCATCACCGTCCCTCGTACATACTTATCCAGCTTATCCGATTCATAAAAGCTGATGCATTGCGCCAGCACGTTATTAGCCGTTTGGGCATGATCGGGATGTAATGACATGGTTAGCTTGTTGAAATTTTCAGTCTCTTTAGCGACGAATTTCTGAAATTCCTTCCAGACGCCGGCATTGTCTAATGCGTAGCTCTCGACAAGGAATGATGCATCCTGCGAGGGGGCTGATTTTGTGCCCTCTGGCGTCCGGGCCTGGTAATTCGCCACCAGGCATTGTTTCAGCGCCAGATGTTTTACATCCTGTACCGTAACGTCCTTTGGTTTAGCCTGGGCAGTACAGCATGCCGCAAGGGCTACAGTTAATAACAGGACCTGTATACGCATCATTTTCTCCTTATTTAGCCTGAACAATTTCCCAGAATGCATTAATCAGTGGCTCATGCAGCCGCTTCTTCGGCGCACAAACGCCCAGTTCGAAGGGGGTTTTTTCATCACTGCGCTCCAGAATCATGACACGGTTGCGTACGGGTTCAGGGCTATTTTCCAGCACTACTTCTGGGATTAGCGCTACGCCACAGCCGAGCGCCACCATGGAAACCATCGCCTCATGGCCGCCTACTGTCGCGTAAATCGATGGATTACTGATTTTATGGCGACGAAACCAGAGTTCAATACGGCGGCGTACGGGGCCCTGATCGGCCATGATAAACGGCACTGTGGCCCAGTCAGGACTCTCCACAGAGACCTGACTGCGAACAGGACAAGGCAGCGCCGGAGCAATCAATACCACTGCCAGATTCTCCAGCATAGAAAACGCCACTGCGCCAGGCAACGTTTCCGGTTTCCCGGCAATCGCCAGGTCGGCTTCTCCCGTAACCACTTTTTCCATCGCATCGGCGGCGTCACCGGTGGTGAGCTTGATTTCTACCGAAGGATGCGCGGCGCGGAAGCGATCGAGAATCGGTGGCAGATGGCTGTAGGCGGCCGTGACCGAACAGAAGATATGCAACTCACCTGACAACGACGGGCCTTTCTGATCGATGGCGTGGCGCAGTTGCTGATACTGCAATAAAGTTTGATGAGCAAATGCCCGCAACTCTTCGCCCGCTTCGGTGAGCGTAACGGTGCGGTTATCACGGACAAAAAGCGCCTGACCAAGATCTTCTTCCAGACGCTGAATCTGTCTTGAAAGTGTGGAAGGACTGACGTGCATGGCGCGCGCACTGCGGCCGAAGTGGCGGCTCTCCGCCAGATGCAGGAAGGTTTTCAGGTCGCGTAAATCCATGAGACAGACTCCACATTTTTACGTTGCATAAATTGCAATGTCACATTGTTAATATATCAATTTAAGCAACACATTTCCTGTTGTAATGTGGGTACATTCTCGCACTACAGCGAACCTAATAACAAAAGCACGACACATCGACGAGGAATCACCATGGCTAACTACTTTAATACACTGAACCTGCGCCAGCAGCTGGCGCAACTGGGTAAATGCCGCTTTATGGCGCGCGACGAATTCGCCGATGGCGCAAGCTACCTGCAGGGTAAAAAAGTGGTCATTGTCGGTTGTGGCGCGCAAGGCCTGAACCAGGGTCTGAATATGCGTGACTCCGGTCTGGATATCTCCTATGCGCTGCGCGCAGAAGCGATTGCGGAAAAACGCGCGTCCTGGCGCAAAGCGACCGAGAACGGTTTCAAAGTGGGGACTTACGAAGAACTGATCCCGCAGGCGGATCTGGTGGTTAACCTGACGCCGGACAAACAGCACTCTGACGTTGTGCGTTCCGTACAGCCGCTGATGAAAGATGGCGCAGCGCTGGGTTACTCCCACGGCTTCAACATCGTGGAAGTCGGCGAGCAGATCCGTAAAGACATCACCGTCGTGATGGTGGCGCCGAAATGCCCGGGTACCGAAGTGCGTGAAGAGTACAAACGTGGTTTCGGCGTGCCGACCCTGATTGCGGTTCACCCGGAAAACGATCCGAAAGGCGAAGGTATGGCCATCGCTAAAGCCTGGGCTGCGGCCACCGGCGGTCACCGTGCGGGCGTGCTGGAATCCTCCTTCGTGGCAGAAGTGAAATCTGACCTGATGGGCGAGCAGACCATCCTGTGCGGTATGCTGCAGGCCGGTTCTCTGCTGTGCTTCGACAAGCTGGTGGCAGAGGGTACCGACCCGGCATACGCCGAAAAACTGATTCAGTTCGGCTGGGAAACCATCACCGAAGCGCTGAAACAGGGCGGTATTACCCTGATGATGGACCGTCTGTCTAACCCGGCAAAACTGCGTGCTTACGCGCTGTCCGAACAGCTCAAAGAGATCATGGCACCGCTGTTCCAGAAACATATGGATGACATCATCTCTGGTGAATTCTCTTCTGGCATGATGGCAGACTGGGCCAACGACGATAAGAAACTGCTGACCTGGCGTGAAGAGACCGGTAAAACCGCGTTCGAAACCGCGCCGCAGTTTGAAGGTAAAATTGGCGAGCAGGAGTACTTCGACAAAGGCGTTCTGATGATCGCAATGGTGAAAGCGGGCGTTGAGCTGGCGTTCGAAACCATGGTGGATTCCGGCATCATCGAAGAGTCCGCTTACTACGAATCGCTGCACGAGTTGCCGCTGATCGCGAACACCATCGCTCGTAAGCGTCTGTACGAAATGAACGTAGTTATCTCCGATACCGCAGAATACGGTAACTACCTGTTCTCTTACGCTTGTGTACCGCTATTGAAAGAGTTTATGACTACCCTGCAGACGGGCGATCTGGGTCAGGCTATTGCAGAAGGTTCCGTAGATAACGCGCAGTTGCGCGATGTTAACGAAGCCATTCAGTCTCACCCGATTGAAGCGGTTGGTAAGAAACTGCGTGGCTATATGACCGATATGAAACGTATCGCTGTCGCGGGTTAAGTTTGAACATTGGGTAACCCTCCGGTTACCCCTTAAAATGTCCTGTTTCTAAAAAGCCTGATGAGCGCATGCGCCGTCAGGTTTTTTTTCGTCGGTCGGAAAATAATCTGCGTTAAGTATTGTTATAATGTAACTTATGTAATATCGTAAGTTACATGAAAATAAACAACTCATTCTCAGCAACACTACATATCCTGCTTCATATGGAGCAGGCGGATAAACCGATGACATCGGAACAGATGGCCGCTTATATCGACGGCAATCCGGCATTTATTCGCAAGCTTCTTGCCGGGCTTCGGGAAAATCAGATTGTGTATGCGACAAAAGGGCATCATGGCGGCTGGCGGCTTTGTCGTCCCGCCAGCGAGGTCACACTCCACGATATCTATATCGCTTTGGGTTCTCCGGCGCTGTTTGCGCTGGGAAATCGTAGCGAGAATCCTCAGTGTCTGGTTGAACAAGGAGTTAATCGGGTGATGTCATCCACGCTGGCTGATGCGCAATCGCTGATTCTTGAGCGCTTTAAAAACCTGACGTTGCAGGATGTGGGCGCAGAATTTATCCGTTACTTCAATGAAAAAGGGCATAATAATGATTTCCACATTAATGACTGAGCTGACGACCTGCCTGATGATCGCACTGGCAGCCAGTAGCATCTCAATGACGGTAACGCAAACAGAACTGTTCGCCGCATTTCGTGAATGGACCGCCAAAAAGAACGCGATGGTGGGGCACCTTTTCCAGTGCTTTTACTGCCTGAGTCACTGGGTGGTGTTTGGCGGGATGCTGGTCTATCGTCCGGCATTACTGCAAAGCGGTTTTGCGCTGATTGACTGGGTGATGACGGCATTTATCACCATTACCCTGACGACGCTAATTAATGGATTGATGTTCAAGGTATTCCAGGCGGCAGTCAGCACGCACGTGATGAAATTCGAAGCGCAAAAGACGCTGCAATCCCATAAATAAAACAAGCCAGCCTCTCATGAATAGAGAGGCTTTATTGCCGAATTATTTCCGGTACAGCACCTTAATGATGTGGTAACCGAACTGGGTATGCAGTGGGCCAGTTGGCTCCAGCTCAGGGCAGGAGAAGACCACTTTATCGAAAGCCGGCACCATCTGACCCTGCTTAAACTCGCCTAAATGACCACCTTTCTTGCCGGAAGGGCAAGTCGAGTGTTTTTTTGCCAGTTTCTCGAAATCGCCGCCATTTTTAAGCTGTTCCAGAAGATCGAGTGCCAGTTTCTCTTCTTTCACCAGAATATGCATTGCTGCCGCTGTTTTTGCCATGATTGCGCCTTGATGAGGTTTATATAAATGCGGGCGCAATAGTAGCACGCGTTAGCGGCGATACAGCACCTTGATGATGTGATAACCGAACTTCGTCTTAACCGGGCCAAAAGGGGTGAGCAGTGGGCAACTGAACACGGCTTTATCGAATGGTCCTACCATCACGCCCTGTTTGAATTCGCCCAGATCGCCGCCGTTACGTGCCGAAGGGCAGGTGGAATAGCGCTTTGCCAGGTGGTCGAAACTCGAGCCTTTTTCCAGCTTAGCCATAATTTCCTGCGCCAGTTTTTCAGTTTTCACCAGAATATGCAGCGCTGCCGCTGTCTTCGCCATGTTCACGTTCCGTAGTTAAGAGAAGTCTCCACACTTTACCATTGGCGGGTAAATCTCTGGCAGGCTTTCTGCTACAATCCTTCCCCCGTTCGAAGATTGAGCAATACCTCCATGCGTTTAAATCCTGGCCAACAACAAGCTGTCGAATTTGTTACCGGACCCTGCCTGGTGCTGGCGGGAGCTGGCTCGGGTAAAACCCGTGTGATCACCAATAAAATTGCCCATTTAATTCGAGAGTGCGGCTATCAGGCTCGGCATATTGCGGCGGTTACCTTCACGAACAAAGCCGCGCGCGAAATGAAAGAACGTGTGGCGCAGACGCTCGGGCGTAAAGAAGCGCGCGGGCTGATGATTTCAACATTTCACACGTTGGGCCTGGATATTATTAAGCGGGAGTTTGCCGCGCTGGGGATGAAATCCAATTTCTCCCTCTTTGACGATACCGATCAAGTGGCGCTGCTCAAAGAGCTGACCGAAGGGTTGATCGACGATGACAAAGTGGTGCTGCAACAACTGATCTCGACGATCTCAAACTGGAAAAATGATCTGCTGACACCCTCCCAGGCAGCGGCAAAAGCGACAGGCGAACGGGATCGTATTTTTGCCCACTGCTACGGTCTTTACGATGCACATCTGAAAGCGTGCAATGTTCTCGACTTCGATGATCTGATTCTGTTACCAACACTCCTGCTGCAGCGTAATGAAGAGGTGCGCGAGCGCTGGCAGAATAAAATCCGCTATCTGCTGGTGGATGAGTACCAGGACACCAACACCAGCCAATATGAGCTCGTCCGGTTGCTGGTAGGGCAGCGAGCGCGCTTTACCGTTGTGGGTGATGATGACCAGTCTATCTATTCCTGGCGCGGCGCACGTCCCCAAAACCTTGTGTTGCTGAACGAAGATTTTCCGGCATTACGGGTGATAAAGCTCGAGCAAAATTACCGCTCATCGGGACGTATTCTGAAAGCCGCGAACATCCTGATTGCAAATAATCCTCATGTGTTTGAAAAACGCCTTTTTTCTGAACTGGGCTACGGTGCTGAGCTTAAGGTTTTGACGGCGAATAATGAGGAGCATGAAGCAGAGCGTGTAACCGGTGAATTGATTGCTCATCACTTTATCAACAAGACCGACTATAAGGATTACGCCATCCTTTATCGCGGCAACCACCAGTCGCGTGTGTTCGAAAAATTCCTGATGCAAAACCGCATTCCATATCGTATTTCGGGGGGCACATCCTTTTTCTCACGCCCCGAGATCAAGGATCTGCTGGCTTACTTACGCATACTCACTAATCAGGATGATGACAGCGCATTCCTGCGAATCGTGAATACGCCGAAGCGCGAAATTGGCCCTGCAACATTACAAAAGCTGGGAGAATGGGCGACAACACGCAACAAAAGCTTGTTTGCCGCCAGCTTTGATATGGGACTCACACAGACCCTGACCGGGCGCGGCTATGAATCACTGACCCGCTTTACCCACTGGCTTGGCGAGATCCAGCGTCTGGCAGAGCGGGAGCCGATCGCTGCCGTGCGCGATTTGATTCATGGTATCGATTATGAATCCTGGCTGTTTGAGACCTCCCCCAGTCCAAAAGCGGCTGAAATGCGGATGAAAAACGTCAACACGCTCTTTACCTGGATGACAGAAATGCTGGAAGGGGATGAACTTAACGAGGCGATGACGCTGGATCAGGTTGTTACCCGCTTTACTCTACGTGACATGATGGAGCGCGGTGAAAGTGATGAAGAGTTGGATCAGGTGCAACTGATGACGCTACACGCCTCAAAAGGACTGGAGTTTCCGTATGTCTTTATGGTGGGGATGGAAGAGGGCTTCCTGCCGCACCAGAGCAGTATTGACGAAGATAACATTGATGAAGAGCGTCGCCTTGCCTACGTGGGCATTACCCGCGCGCAGAAAGAACTTATCTTCACCTTATGCAAAGAACGCCGTCAGTATGGGGAGCTGGTGCGTCCTGAACCGAGCCGATTTTTGCTCGAATTGCCGCAAGATGATGTGATCTGGGAGCAAGAGCGTAAGGTCATTACTGCAGAAGAAAGGATGCAAAAGGGGCAGGCCAGTATCGCCCATATACGGGCGATGATGGCTAAAGCGAAAGAGAAATGAAATCCCTGCCTCTCTCCCGTCTGTGAGAGGCAGAAACGGTTTATTTCAACTCAAGCGGCCAGTGAACGTAACTTTGCCACTGACTTTCCTGCTCGATAACTTCTGCGCCTAACGGATGACTTTTCAGCCAGCCGTGCGGTAATGCCAGGGTCAATGCCTCCCCGTTGGCAGAAATATCGATCTTAGGCAGGAGATCGTCGCGGCGGCGGCTGGCAAAAATAATCGCCAGACGCAGTAAGCGACAGAGATGCTCCGCAACGCGCGGCGGAACAGCATTTTGTTGATGCAAAGAAGAGAGATCGACCGGGTTCGTCTGGTTTAATAACAGCGTTGCGAGCAGCTTTTTCTGCGCTGGCGTAAACCCAGGTAAGTCCAGATTGCGTACCAGCCAGGCCGCGTGCAGCGGTGCCTGCTTGAACTCAATGCTGAGACCAATTTCATGCAATTCGCTGGCAACTTGCAGAATTTCGATGCTGTAGGTATCTAAATCCCACTCATTAGCGACCGCGCTGGCAAACTGTGTCGCCAGGGTAGAAACCCGTTTCGCCTGGTCGGTGTCGATGATAAAACGGCGCTGGATATTACGCAGCGTGCGGCGGCGGATATCTTGATCAACAGTCAGATGCAGCATGCCATAGACCAGTCCTTCACGCAGCGCGCCGCCGGCGAGCGTCATACTCTGGATATTCATCTCGGTGAAAATAGCGATGAGAATAGCCAGTCCACTTGGAAAAACCAGGGCACGTTCCAGCGTGAGGCCTTCGATTTCCAGTTCTTCAAGGCGTCCGCACTGGATGGCGCGCTGTTTTAACTGCTGGAGTTTGGGGAGGGTGATACGTTCATCCATCCCCTGCGCCATCATGATTTCCTGCAATGCCTGTACGGTACCAGAAGCGCCGACACAGACCTGCCAGCCGTGATGGCGAAGCGCATCGGCCACCGGGCGTAAAACATCGCGCGCGGCTTTTTCCGCAGCGTCGAAATTTTCCTGGCCAAGATTACGATCGGTGAAAAACCGTTCAAGCCAGGTTACGCAGCCCATGGACAGGCTGAATAGTGATGTAGCCTGGGCACCTGTTCCGGTAACAAGCTCTGTGCTGGCGCCGCCAATATCGACCACGAGTCGCTGATCGGAGCCGCCTGTTGTATGCGCAACGCCCTGATAAATAAGACGTGCTTCTTCTTCCCCACTGATGACCTGCACCGGGCAGCCGAGGATCTCCTGCGCTCTGCTGATGAATTCACCGGCATTGACTGCCAGACGAAGCGTCGCTGTGGCGACGACACGAATTTGCGCCGGAGGAATATCCTGAAGCCGTTCTGAAAAAAGGCGCAGACACTGCCAGCCGCGCTCCATTGCTTCCTGTGAAAGCACGTTTTCCTGACTCAGGCCCGCAGCCAGGCGAACCTTACGTTTGATGCGGGTAAGCGTCTGGATGCTTCCAGCCACCTCGCGCACAACCAGCATATGAAAACTGTTTGAGCCTAAATCAATAGCCGCATAGAGCGAGGCGGAAGCGAGCATATCTTTAACCTGAACGACGACGATTACGTGGCGCACCGCTGCGGCGCGGACCATTGCCGGAGCGTGTACGCGTCAGGCGTTTCGCGGGTGGCAGATCACTTAACAGGGCATCCGGATTGTACTTGCTCACCGGAATAGAGTGCCCAATGTAGGTTTCAATCGCCGGCAGGTTCAGTGCGTATTCTTCACACGCCAGGCTGATAGAGTGACCGCTGGCACCAGCACGACCGGTACGGCCAATACGGTGGACGTAGTCTTCACAGTCGTCCGGCAGATCGTAGTTAAATACGTGCGTCACCGCAGGGATATGCAGACCGCGCGCCGCAACGTCAGTCGCGACCAGAATATCCAGATCGCCGCGAGTGAATTCATCAAGAATACGCAGACGCTTTTTCTGTGCGACATCGCCCGTCAGCAAACCAACACGATGACCGTCTGCGGCAAGGCTGCCCCAGATATCTTCACAACGGTGTTTGGTATTGGCAAAGACGATAGCGCGATCAGGCCATTCTTCTTCGATTAAGGTTTGTAGCAGACGCATCTTCTCTTCATTAGAAGGGTAGAAGAGTTCTTCTTTAATACGATGGCCTGTTTTCTGCTCTGGTTCGACTTCAACGTACTCGGCGTTGTTCATCTGCTCGAAAGCCAGTTCACGTACACGATAAGAGAGCGTTGCGGAGAAAAGCATATTGAGACGCGCAGTTGCCGGCGGCATGCGGCGGAACAACCAGCGGATATCTTTGATAAAGCCCAGATCGTACATGCGATCGGCTTCGTCGAGAACCACGACCTGAATCGCGCCCAGGTTAATATGGTTCTGTTTTGCATAATCGATAAGGCGACCGGTGGTGCCGATAAGGATATCGACGCCGCTTTCAAGCACTTTTAACTGCTTGTCGTAACCGTCGCCGCCATAGGCCAGGCCCAGCTTCATACCGGTGGATTGCGCCAGCGGTTCAGCATCAGCATGGATTTGCACAGCCAATTCACGGGTTGGCGCCATGATAAGCGCGCGCGGCTGATTCACCTTGCGATCATCAATCGCCGGATGAGAAAGAAGATAATGAAACGTTGACGTTAAAAACGCCATCGTTTTGCCAGTACCGGTTTGCGCCTGCCCTGCAACATCACGACCTTCCAGCGTCAGCGGGAGAGCCAGTGCCTGTATGGGCGTACAATTATGAAACCCTTTAGTTTCAAGGGCTTCAATCACCTTAGGGTGCAGGGCGAAGTCGGAAAACTTCTGTTCAGTTAAATGTGTTTTGCTCATAGTGTGGTAGAATATCAGCTTACTATTGCTTTACGAAAGCGTATCCGGTGAAATAAAGTCAACCTTTAGTTGGTTAATGTGGCATCAACACGTTGTTGTTTTATGCTACACCAACACACCAGGCTTATTCCTGTGGAGTTATATATGAGCGATAAAATTATTCACCTGACTGACGATAGTTTTGACACGGATGTACTCAAAGCGGACGGGCTGGTTCTCGTCGATTTCTGGGCAGAGTGGTGTGGTCCGTGTAAAATGATCGCCCCGATCCTGGATGAAGTCGCTAGCGAATACGAAGGTAAACTGACCGTCGCGAAGCTGAATATCGACCAGAATCCAGGTACTGCGCCGAAGTACGGTATCCGTGGTATTCCGACCCTGCTGCTGTTCAAAAACGGCGAAGTGGCTGCGACCAAAGTGGGTGCGCTGTCCAAAGGGCAACTGAAAGAGTTCCTGGACGCTAATCTGGCGTAACTCCTCGAATCTCAGCCGGTGCGCCAGCCTTCTAAATTATGTGGATCGCTGGACGCCCGGCTTCAGTCGTGCTAATTTAGTTTTGACTTCGTTGTAAACATACCTTGTAGTTTGAA
Organism: Phytobacter ursingii; assembly: GCA_901456055.1. GTDB lineage: Bacteria > Pseudomonadota > Gammaproteobacteria > Enterobacterales > Enterobacteriaceae > Phytobacter > Phytobacter ursingii. The sequence continues at coordinate 180,352 of CABDWT010000003.1, read as the reverse complement.
TCTTGTGTTACCCGACGCTTCCCGTTGAGCTTAGCCTTGCGAGAGAAGCGGATAGATTCCGGGCTTGTCACTTTTCCGTCTTGTCGTTTCAGTTCTGCGTATTTACCTTTGACCAGGCAGCGATTGGACATAAGTGATGGCCGTTAACAGGCATGGATGACCCTGCCATACCATTCACAACATTAAGTTCGAGTTTTACCCCGAGTTTAAGAACCCACACCACTATGAATCTTACCGAATTAAAGAATACGCCGGTTTCTGAGCTGATCACTCTCGGCGAAAATATGGGGCTGGAAAACCTGGCCCGTATGCGCAAACAGGACATTATTTTTGCCATCCTGAAGCAGCACGCAAAGAGTGGCGAAGATATCTTTGGCGACGGTGTGCTGGAGATTCTGCAGGATGGATTTGGTTTCCTCCGCTCCGCAGACAGCTCCTACCTCGCCGGTCCTGATGACATCTACGTATCCCCCAGCCAAATCCGCCGTTTCAACCTCCGCACTGGTGACACCATTTCTGGTAAGATTCGTCCTCCAAAAGAGGGTGAACGTTACTTTGCATTGTTGAAAGTTAACGAGGTTAACTACGACAAGCCGGAGAATGCGCGTAACAAGATTCTGTTCGAGAACTTAACGCCGCTGCACGCGAACTCTCGCCTGCGCATGGAACGGGGTAATGGTTCCACCGAAGATTTAACGGCACGTGTCCTGGACCTGGCTTCGCCAATTGGTCGCGGTCAGCGCGGTCTGATTGTTGCACCGCCGAAAGCCGGTAAAACGATGCTGCTGCAGAATATTGCCCAGAGCATTGCCTACAACCACCCGGATTGCGTACTGATGGTTCTGCTCATCGACGAACGCCCGGAAGAAGTGACCGAGATGCAGCGTCTGGTGAAAGGTGAAGTTGTCGCTTCCACCTTCGACGAACCGGCATCGCGTCACGTTCAGGTTGCGGAAATGGTTATCGAGAAGGCAAAACGCCTGGTTGAGCACAAGAAAGACGTGATCATCCTGCTCGACTCCATCACCCGTCTGGCGCGTGCCTACAACACCGTTGTTCCTGCGTCAGGTAAAGTGCTGACCGGTGGTGTGGATGCCAACGCCCTGCATCGTCCGAAGCGTTTCTTCGGTGCTGCGCGTAACGTGGAAGAGGGCGGCAGCCTGACCATCATCGCGACGGCGCTTATCGATACCGGCTCCAAAATGGACGAAGTTATCTACGAAGAGTTTAAAGGCACCGGTAACATGGAGCTGCATCTCTCCCGTAAGATCGCTGAAAAACGCGTCTTCCCGGCTATCGACTACAACCGTTCCGGTACCCGTAAGGAAGAGCTGCTTACCACGCAAGAAGAGCTACAGAAAATGTGGATCCTGCGTAAAATCATCCATCCGATGGGTGAAATCGACGCAATGGAGTTCCTCATTAATAAACTGGCAATGACGAAGACGAATGATGAATTCTTCGACATGATGAAGCGCTCTTAATAGAAATAAAGCCAGGAAACGCCACGTTTTTACGTGGCGTTTTTCATTTATGGACTATACGCTATATGCATTGGGACAGGCACCGTCCGCTACAGGCCATCTCAACACAAATACCTAAGCAATCAATACCCTGCTTGCTTAAGAAACATACTAAAACGCCTGTGAATGACCTGCTTTCTTCTTTTTGGAGCGAGGCATCGTCGTTATACTGCCAGGATTAACATTCGCTGAGAGCATGCATTGTGAATTTACTCACTGCGTTTACTGAACTATTCAGTATTTTCTTATTCACGACCGCATTTTTATTCTTTGCCCGAAAAATGGCGAAGCGCGTCGGTCTGGTGGATAAGCCCAACTTTCGTAAACGGCATCAGGGTTTGATTCCGCTGGTTGGGGGTATCTCAGTATTTGCAGGTATCTGCTTCACCTTCGGTATTGCTGATTACTACATTCCCCATGCGGTGTTGTATCTGTTCTGCGCCGGGATTCTGGTGTTCGTGGGTGCGCTTGATGACCGATACGACATCAGTGTCAAAATTCGCGCAATGATTCAAGCACTTGTCGCAATCGTGATGATGTCGGTCGGTAAACTTTATCTCAGTAGTCTGGGCTACATCTTCGGTACATGGGAAATGGTGCTGGGGCCGTTTGGCTATCTGCTGACACTCTTTGCCGTCTGGGCTGCTATCAACGCTTTCAACATGGTTGATGGTATTGATGGCTTGCTGGGGGGGTTGTCCTGCGTCTCCTTTGCCGCCATCGGCATCATCTTATGGTTTGATGGTCAAATCAGCCTCGCGATGTGGTGTTTTGCCATGATTGCCGCGATCCTGCCGTACATTATGTTAAACCTCGGGGTACTGGGACGTCGCTATAAAGTCTTTATGGGTGATGCCGGCAGTACCTTTATCGGTTTCACCCTTATCTGGATTTTGCTCGAGACTACGCAGGGTAAGACCCATCCTATTAGCCCGGTTACCGCATTGTGGATTATCGCAATCCCATTAATGGATATGGTGGCGATCATGTATCGCCGCTTGCGCAAAGGAATGAGCCCCTTCTCAGCGGACCGCCAGCATATTCACCACCTTATTATGCGTGCCGGGTTTACCTCGCGGCAGGCCTTTGTGTTGATCACGCTGGCGGCGGCGCTACTGGCGTCAGTGGGTGTATTAACCGAGTACCTTCACTTCATTCCTGAATGGGTGATGTTGGCATTATTTTTGCTATCCTTTTTCTTATATGGCTACTGCATCAAGCGCGCATGGAAAGTGGCGCGGTTGATAAAGCGTATAAAGCGCAGAATGCGCCGTAACAGCGCTCACAAACCAACCTTAACCAAGTAAATCTGGGAAAGCGATGACTCAACCATTGTCGGGAACACCTACAGCGGGTACGGAAAACGAGCTGGATATTCGTGGTCTGTTTCGTACTTTATGGGCCGGAAAATTATGGATTTGCGGGATTGCGCTACTGTTTGCGTTAATTGCCTTAACGTGGACCTTCTTTGCTCGTCAGGAGTGGGGAGCAACTGCCATAACCGATCGGCCCACGGTAAATATGTTGGGTGGGTTTTATTCACAACAACAATTTCTGCGTAACCTGGACGTTAAGGCGAATCTCGCACCTGTAGACCAGATTTCTGTCATGGATGAAGCGTATAAAGAGTTTTTGATGCAACTGGCGTCATGGGATACACGGCGTGATTTCTGGATGCAGACGGACTATTTCAAGCAGCGGAAAGTCGGTAACAGTAAAGCGGATGCCGCCATGCTGGATGATTTAATCAATTACATCCAGTACACGCCGGGGGATGTTACGCGCAACCTTAACGACAATGTCAAACTGACGGCTGAAACTGCGCCTGATGCTAACAATTTACTGCGTCAGTATGTGGCGTTTGCCAGCCAGCGCGCTGCACGCCATCTGAATGATGAGCTTAAAGGTGCGTGGGCGGCTCGTACTATTCAAATGAAAGCGCAGGTGAAACGTCAGGAAGAGGTGGCCAATACCCTTTTCACTCGCCGCGTGAGCAACGTCGAGCAAGCGCTGAAGGTGGCAGAAGAACACAATATCTCCCGCAGTGAAACAGAAGTGCCGGCGGATGAGCTGCCGGATTCGGAAATGTTTTTGTTAGGCCGCCCGATGTTGCAGGCGCGCCTGGAAAATTTACGTGCGGTAGGGCCTGAGTACGATCTGGACTACTTCCAAAACCGAGCCATGCTTAATACGCTGAATGTGGGCCCGACTCTTGATCCCCGCTTTCAGACTTATCGATATTTGCGCACACCTGAAGAACCGGTAAAACGCGACAGCCCGCGTCGTGCCTTCCTGATGATCATGTGGGGCGTGGTGGGAGCACTCATCGGAGCTGGTGTTGCATTAACGCGTCGTCGATCATTTTGACACGCAGCCTAAGATGAAGGCTTCGTGCCTTCATTACCTAATCGAAGAGAATCGTTGTGAAAGTACTGACCGTATTTGGCACACGACCAGAAGCCATCAAGATGGCCCCTCTGGTACACGCGCTGGCAAGGGATCCTGATTTCGACGCGAAGGTATGCGTCACTGCGCAGCATCGGGAAATGCTCGATCAGGTATTGAATCTTTTTTCTATTGTTCCGGATTACGACCTTAATATTATGCAGCCTGGGCAAGGGCTGACAGAAATTACCTGTCGTATTCTGGAAGGACTTAAACCTATTCTGGAATCTTTCCGTCCCGATGTCGTACTGGTTCACGGCGATACGACGACCACAATCGCTGCAAGTCTGGCTGCGTTTTACCAACGCATTCCTGTCGGGCATGTGGAGGCAGGGTTGCGTACGGGAGATCTGTCATCGCCATGGCCGGAAGAGGCTAATCGCACGTTAACCGGTCATCTGGCGCTGTACCATTTCGCGCCGACGGAAAACTCCCGCCATAATTTGCTGCGGGAAAACGTCGCGGATAAACATATCTTTGTTACCGGCAATACCGTTATTGATGCGCTGTTTTGGGTGCGTGATACCGTGCTTAACAACCCTTCGCTTGAAGAAGAACTGGCATCACGTTATCCCTTCCTCGACAGCAATAAAAAACTGATTCTGGTTACCGGGCACCGCCGGGAGAGCTTCGGTCTCGGCTTTGAACATATTTGCCATGCGTTGGCGGAAATCGCTTCCGGGCATGACGATGTGCAGATTGTTTATCCGGTACACCTTAATCCTAATGTCAGCGAACCTGTAAACCGTATCCTCGGTCATGTGGAAAATGTCACTCTGATAGAGCCGCAAGACTATCTACCTTTCCTGTGGTTAATGAATCGCGCCTGGCTGATTCTCACTGACTCCGGTGGTATTCAGGAAGAAGCCCCTTCACTGGGTAAGCCCGTTCTGGTGATGCGCGACACCACCGAACGCCCGGAAGCCATTGAGGCCGGAACCGTCAGGTTAATTGGAACAGACAGCCTGCGTATCGTTGAGGAAGTATCACGCCTGCTTTATGACAATGATGCCTGGCAGGCCATGAGCCGCGCGCACAATCCGTACGGAGACGGGCAGGCCTGTGGTCGAATTTTACATGCGCTAAAAAACAATCGGGTAACACTATGAGTTTCGAAACGATTTCCGTCATTGGCCTTGGCTATATTGGACTGCCAACTGCGGCGGCTTTCGCCTCACGGCAAAAAGAGGTAGTGGGGATTGATATCAATCCCCATGCCGTGGAGACCATTAATCGCGGGAAGATTCATATTGTTGAGCCTGAACTGGACAAGGTCGTCAAAACCGCTGTCGAGGGCGGCTGGCTACGCGCCAGCACGACACCTGTGGCCGCGGATGCCTATTTGATTGCCGTTCCGACCCCATTTAAAGGCGAACATGAGCCGGATATGACCTTTGTCGAGGCGGCGGCAAAATCCATTGCGCCTGTGCTGAAAAAAGGATCGCTGGTTATCCTTGAATCGACATCACCCGTGGGGGCGACGGAGCAAATGGCAGACTGGCTGGCCGCGGCTCGCCCGGACTTAACTTTTCCGCAGCAGGCGGGAGAACAGGCAGATATTAATATTGCCTATTGCCCGGAGCGCGTTTTGCCAGGCCAGGTCATGGTTGAGCTCATCAAGAATGACCGGGTCATTGGCGGTATGACGCCCGTTTGCTCGGCACGCGCCAGCGAGCTGTATAACATTTTTCTCGAAGGCGAGTGTGTGGTGACAAACTCCCGAACCGCTGAAATGTGCAAACTGACGGAGAATAGCTTTCGCGACGTCAACATCGCGTTTGCCAATGAATTATCGCTCATTTGCGCTGACCAGGGCATCAATGTCTGGGAACTGATTCGCCTGGCAAATCGCCACCCGCGTGTGAATATTCTGCAGCCAGGCCCCGGCGTAGGCGGTCACTGTATTGCCGTCGATCCGTGGTTTATTGTGGCACAAAACCCACAGCTGGCCCGCTTGATTCGTACCGCGCGCGAAGTGAACGACAGTAAACCGCATTGGGTACTGAACCAGGTTAAAGCCACCGTCGCCGATTGCCTGGCCGCAAATGATAAGCGTGCCAGCGAGGTCAAAATTGCCTGTTTCGGCCTGGCATTTAAACCCAATATTGACGACCTGCGTGAAAGCCCGGCGATGGAAATTGCCCATAGCATTGCCCAGTGGCATAGCGGTGAAACGCTGGTCGTAGAGCCGAATATTCATCAATTGCCTGCGCGTCTGGCAGGGCAAAGTACGCTGGTCAGCCTTGAGGACGCAATGGCGCAGGCTGATGTGCTGGTCATGCTGGTCGATCACAACGAGTTCAAAGCTATCGCGGGCGACAATGTGCGCCAGCAATACGTTATTGATACCAAAGGCGTATGGCGCTGAGGTCACCTCCCATGACTCTACACGGCACCATCGACGAACTGGCGTGGGAAAGTGAATTCTTTGGCCTGCGCAGCGCCATCGTGCGTTTGCGGGACGATGGCCCGGCGCTTGATGCTTCTGCTTTCGACAGTTGGCCGCGCCTGCAGGCGAAAATTTCCGCATCTAATACGCAACAGCTTGATGCTCTGCAACATTTTGGCTTTCGTCTGGTCGAAGGCGAAGCGGATTTTGCATTATCGGTTCCGGTACAGAACGTCGATCCGCAGGCAGAGACGGCAGTAACAGGCGATATTGCGGCGTTGCGCCAGATGGCGGCGATGATGTTCAGCCAGAGCCGATTCCGCGCGCCATGGTATCCCGAAGATGCCAGCGGGCGTTTTTATGCGCAGTGGATTGAAAACGCGGTGAAAGGCGTATTTGACCATGAATGCCTGCTTTTTCGCGGAGCAAATGGCGATATCGAGGCTTTTGTCTCGATGCGTCAACTCGATGCTCAGGAAGCCCGGATTGGTTTGCTGGGCGGGCGCGGCGCGGGCGAAAAACTGATGCAGGCGGCCTGTTATTGGGCGCAACAGCGGCAGCTTAAGACAATTCGTGTAGCGACTCAGATGGGCAACCTTGCGGCAATCAGACGCTACACTCGCAGCGGTGCGATAATGGAAAGCACCGCCTACTGGTTATACAGGTGACTCTATGATCCCTTTTAATGCACCTCCTGTGGTGGGAACGGAACTCGACTACATGCAGTCGGCGATGGGCAGCGGCAAACTTTGCGGTGATGGTGGTTTTACCCGTCGCTGCCAGCAGTGGATGGAGCAGCGTTTCCATAGCCCGAAAGTGCTACTGACCCCCTCCTGTACGGCATCGCTGGAGATGGCGGCGCTACTGCTGGATATTCAGCCTGGCGATGAAGTGATCATGCCAAGTTACACCTTTGTTTCTACGGCTAATGCTTTCGTACTGCGTGGCGCGAAAATCGTCTTTGTGGATATCCGACCGGATACGCTGAATATCGACGAAACCCGTATTGAAGAGGCCATCACCGAAAATACCCGCGCCATTGTGCCGGTTCACTATGCCGGCGTGGCCTGTGAAATGGACGCTATTATGGCGATTGCCAAACGGCATGATCTGTTTGTGGTGGAAGATGCCGCGCAGGGTGTGATGTCCACCTATAAAGGCCGGGCGTTGGGTACTATCGGACATATTGGCTGCTTTAGCTTCCATGAAACCAAAAACTATACTGCGGGTGGTGAGGGCGGCGCGACGCTGATTAACGATCGCGCGCTGGTTGAACGTGCGGAAATCATCCGCGAAAAAGGGACTAACCGCAGTCAGTTCTTCCGTGGGCAGGTGGATAAATACACCTGGCGCGATATTGGCTCAAGCTATCTGATGGCGGATTTGCAGGCGGCTTATTTATGGGCGCAGCTCGAAGCGGCAGATCGTATCAATCAGCAACGTTTGTCCCTGTGGCAAACCTATTTCGACGCATTGTCGCCGCTGGCACGCGCCGGGCGGATTACGCTGCCGTCGATTCCCGAAGAGTGCGGCCATAACGCCCATATGTTTTATATCAAACTGCGTGATGAAGAGGATCGCAGTAAACTCATCGCTTTCCTGAAAGAGGCCGAGATCCTCTCCGTTTTCCATTATATTCCGCTGCATGCATCACCTGCCGGGGCGAAATTTGGTGAGTTCCATGGCGAGGATCGTTATACGACGCAGGAAAGTGAGCGCTTGCTTCGTCTGCCTCTGTTCTACAACCTTGCTCCTGTTAACCAGCGTACCGTGATTAACACGTTACTGAGCTACTTCCGCTAACATGTCGCTGGCAAAAGCTTCTGTCTGGACGGCGGCAAGTACTCTCGTCAAGATTGGCGCCGGGTTACTGGTGGTCAAACTGCTGGCGCTGGCCTACGGTCCTTCCGGGGTTGGGCAGGCGGGTAATTTTCGTCAATTAATCATTGTGCTGGGCGTGCTTGCAGGCGCCGGTATCTTTAATGGCGTGACGAAATTTGTCTCCCAACACCATGACGACCCCTCGCGGTTGCGTGAGGTGGTCGGCACGTCTTCAGCCATGGTGCTGGGCTTTTCAATTCTGCTGGCGCTGATCTTTTTACTGGCGGCGGCCCCTATCAGTCGCGGTTTGTTCGGCCATGCCGATTATCAGGGGCTGGTGCGGCTGGTGGCGCTGGTGCAAATGGGAATTGCCTGGGCGAACCTGCTGCTGGCGGTGATGAAAGGTTTTCGCGATGCGGCGGGTAACGCGCTGTCACTGATTATTGGCAGCGTGGTGGGGGTGGCCGCCTGGTATGTTTGCTATAAGTTGGGTGATTATCAGGGGGCGTTGCTCGGTATGGCGCTGGTACCTGCGCTGGTGGTGTTCCCGGCGATGCTGTTGCTGGCGCGCCGCAGTCACCTCCCGTTAAGCTATTTTCGCCCGCACTGGGATAACGGACTGGCCGGACAACTCAGCAAATTCACCCTGATGGCGCTTATCACCTCGGTCACGATCCCGCTGGCCTATGTGATGATGCGAAATCTGCTGGCTGCACATTACAGCTGGGATGATGTGGGAATCTGGCAAGGGGTAAGCAGTATCTCCGATGCTTATCTACAATTTATTACCGCCTCGTTTAGCGTCTATCTGCTTCCTACTCTTTCGAGGCTCGCTACAAAACAGGAGATCACCCGCGAGATCGTGAAATCGCTGCGCTTCGTATTGCCAGCGGTGGCCGCCGTGAGTTTTTGTGTCTGGTTGCTGCGCGACGTGGCGATCTGGCTGCTGTTTTCTGACAAATTTACGGCGATGCGTGACCTGTTTGCCTGGCAACTGGTGGGGGACGTATTGAAAGTGGGCGCTTACGTTTTTGGTTATCTGGTTATCGCGAAAGCCTCGCTACGGTTTTATATCCTGGCGGAGGTAAGCCAGTTTTCCTTGCTGACGCTTTTTTCCCGTCTCTTGATCCCGGCACATGGCGCGGCAGGCGCGGCACAGGCCTATATGGCAACCTACATTATTTATTTCGCCCTCTGTTGTGGCGTGTTTTTACTCTGGCGTAGACGGGCATGACGGCACTCATACACGTACTGGGATCGGATATCCCTCATCATAATCACACCGTGCTGCGTTTCTTTAATGAACATCTCGCGGCAACGGGCATTCATGCCCGTGAATTTATGCTCGCCGGACAGGATGACGGCATGAGTGACGCTTACCCGAATCTGCATCTGCATTTTTATGGCAGTAAGCAGGCGCTGGCGAAGGCAGTTATCGCCAAAGCGCAGAGCAACAGGCAGCAACGTTTCTTTTTCCATGGTCAATTCAACACCGGTATCTGGCTGGCACTGTTGCGCGGGGCGATTAAGCGCCAGCAATTTCACTGGCACGCGTGGGGTGCCGATCTGTACGAGGTATCCCGTAGCCTGAAATTCCGCCTGTTTTACCCGTTGCGGCGTCTGGCGCAGGGAAGGGTTGGCACTATCTTCGCGACCCGTGGCGATCTGGCCTGGTTTGCAGATCGACACCCTGATGTACGCGGTGAGTTACTGTATTTCCCGACGCGTATGGACCCGGCACTCAACACCCTGGGTTACGAAATGCAGCGCGCGGGCAAGCTGACGCTGTTGGTGGGGAATTCCGGCGATCCGAGCAATGAACATATCGCCGCCTTAAAAGCGATTCATCGCCAGTTTGGCGATACGGTAAATATTATTGTGCCAATGGGGTATCCGGCCAATAACGAGATCTATATTGAGCAGGTTCGTCAGGCCGGGCTGGCGCTGTTTAGCCCGGATAATTTGCGTCTCCTGAGCGAGAAGATGGCGTTCGATGACTACCTCACGCTGCTTAGCCAGTGCGATTTGGGCTATTTCATCTTCGCGCGCCAGCAGGGTATTGGTACGCTTTGCCTGTTGATTCAGGCGGGGGTGCCCTGTGTGCTCAATCGCAAGAATCCGTTCTGGCGGGATATGGTCGAAGAGGGCATTCCGGTGCTGTTTACCGATGATACGCTTAGCGAAGCGGTCATTCGTGAAGCACAGCGTCAGATACTGGCGGTAGATAAAGACGCGATTACCTTCTTTAGCCCGAATTTTATTACACCCTGGCATCAGGCGCTGCGTATTGCCGCAGGGGAGGCATGATGACTCCTCTAGAATTCAGTGGGTTGCTGATCATCTGGCTGCTGGCGACGCTGTTTATCGCCACGCTGACGTGGTTTGAGTTTCGCCGCGTGCGCTTTAATTTCAATGTCTTCTTTTCATTGCTGTTTTTGCTAACCTTTTTCTTCGGTTTTCCATTAACCAGCATCCTGGTGTTTCGCTTCGATGTTGGCGTGGCGCCGCCTGGCGTTATGCTACAGTCCTTGCTGGCTGCGGCCTGTTTCTACGGTGTTTACTACGTGACGTATAAAACGCGGTTGCGTACGTCATCCCGCATGGACGAGCGCCGCCCTCTGTTTACCGTAAACCGGGTAGAAACGCATTTGACCTGCGCGATGCTGATGATTATTGCGCTGGTGAGTGTCGGTATCTTTTTCATGCATAACGGTTTTTTACTGTTTCGCCTGCATTCTTACAGCCAGATATTTTCCAGCGAAGTCTCCGGCGTCGCGCTCAAGCGGTTTTTCTATTTCTTTATTCCCGCCATGCTGGTGGTCTATTTTCTGCGTCAGGATGGGCGGGCGTGGCTGTTTTTCCTGGTCAGTACCGTGGCGTTTGGCCTGCTGACCTACATGATTGTCGGCGGGACGCGCGCTAACATCATCATCGCTTTTGCGATCTTCTTGTTTATCGGGATTATTCGCGGCTGGATTTCGCTGTGGATGCTGGCAGCAGCAGGGGTGATGGGTATTGTCGGCATGTTCTGGCTGGCGCTTAAACGTTACGGGCTCAATGTGAGCGGTGATGAGGCGTTTTATACCTTCTTGTATCTCACCCGCGACACCTTCTCGCCCTGGGAAAATCTGTCGTTGCTGCTACAAAATTACGACAGGATCGATTTCCAGGGATTAGCCCCAATCGTCCGTGATTTTTATGTCTTTATCCCCACCTGGCTGTGGCCTTCACGTCCGGGTATTGTTTTGAATTCGGCGAACTATTTTACGTGGGAAGTGTTGAATAACCACTCGGGTCTGGCGATTTCCCCCACCCTGATTGGCTCACTGGTGGTGATGGGCGGTGTCTGGTTTATTCCGCTGGGCGCGGTCGTGGTTGGGCTGATTATCAAGTGGTTTGACTGGTTGTATACCCTTGGCAATCGGGAGACCAACCGCTACAAGGCCGCCATTTTGCACAGTTTCTGTTTTGGTGCCATCTTCAACATGATCGTGCTGGCGCGTGAAGGGCTGGATGCATTTGCTTCCCGAGTGGTTTTTTTCCTCGTCATCTTTGGCGCCTGCCTGCTGATGGCGAAACTGTTGTACTGGCTTTTTGATAGTGCCGGGTTGATTAACAAGCGCGGCACCTCTTTGTCGCGGGTCTGACTAAGGATACGAATGACTGACAACACTGTGGCTCCGGTGTATGAGCTGCGTGGGCTGAAACTGATTGGCTGGCGTGATATGCAACATGCACTGGACTATTTATATGCCGATGGCGCGCTTAAGGAAGGAACCCTGGTCGCCATCAACGCTGAGAAAATGCTCACGATTGAGGACAACCCGCAGGTGAGGTCGCTGATTGAGGCGGCTGAATTCAAATATGCCGATGGTATTAGCGTGGTGAGGTCCATTCGCAAGAAATTTCCCCAGGCACGCGTTGAACGTGTTGCGGGGGCCGACCTCTGGGAAGCGCTAATGGAAAGAGCGGGGCGCGAAGGTACGCCGGTGTTTTTGTTGGGTGGAAAACCAGAAGTACTGGAGCAAACGGAAGATAAGCTGCGTAAACAGTGGCAGGTCAATATCGTTGGCAGCCAGGACGGTTATTTCCGTGCTGAAGACCGACAGGGGCTGTTTGAGCGGATCCGCGCAAGCGGGGCGAAGATCGTGACCGTTGCAATGGGCTCACCGCGCCAGGAGATATTGATGCGCGACTGCCGTGAAGTCTACGCGCATGCTCTCTATATGGGGGTCGGGGGCACCTATGATGTTTTCACCGGTTATGTAAAACGGGCGCCAGGCATCTGGCAGCGGCTGGGGCTTGAGTGGCTCTATCGCCTGCTTTCGCAGCCAAGCCGCGTTACCCGGCAACTGCGTCTGCTGCGTTATTTGTCCTGGCATTATCGCGGCAACCTGTAATTTTCTCCTGCCATGCCCCGTTGATGCGGGGCATTCGCTTTTTTATTGTGCGATACCCAGATTTTTTTTACACATCATTTGCCATTTTCGTCATTTTAAGAAACCATTCGCTCACTCAATGCATCATCCCGGTATATTTTGCGCGGTTATCGCCTCTGGGTGAGCTTTGACGCACGTTATTCTCATAAAAACAACCCGCACAGCGGGAAAGTTGCAAACACGACAGAGGTTATATGGCTGAACACAAACCCGAGCTCCAGCGCGGCCTGGAGTCTCGTCACATTGAATTGATCGCCCTGGGTGGCACGATAGGCGTGGGGCTCTTTATGGGGGCCGCAAGCACATTGAAATGGGCGGGCCCTTCCGTGTTACTGGCGTACATTATCGCCGGTCTTTTCGTCTTCTTTATCATGCGCTCAATGGGCGAAATGCTCTTCCTGGAACCGGTTACCGGTTCCTTCGCCGTTTACGCGCACCGTTATATGAGCCCCTTCTTTGGCTATCTAACCGCCTGGTCCTACTGGTTTATGTGGATGGCGGTGGGTATCTCCGAAATCACGGCCATTGGCGTTTATGTCCAATTTTGGTTCCCGGACCTGGCGCAGTGGATACCCGCACTGATTGCCGTTGGGCTGGTCGCAGTCGCGAACCTGGCTGCGGTGCGCCTGTATGGTGAAATCGAATTCTGGTTCGCAATGATCAAAGTCACCACCATTATCGTGATGATTATCGTAGGACTGGGCGTCATCTTCTTTGGTTTTGGTAATGGCGGCCACGCAATTGGCTTTAGCAACCTGACCGAACATGGCGGCTTCTTTGCCGGCGGCTGGAAGGGCTTCCTGACGGCGTTGTGTATCGTTGTGGCGTCATACCAGGGCGTGGAACTTATTGGTATCACCGCCGGTGAAGCGAAAAACCCGCAGGTTACGCTGCGCAGCGCGGTAAGCAAGGTGCTGTGGCGTATCCTGATTTTTTATGTGGGCGCGATCTTCGTTATCGTGACTATCTTCCCGTGGAATGAGATCGGCACTAACGGTAGCCCGTTTGTTCTGACTTTCGCCAAAATCGGCATTACCGCAGCGGCAGGTATCATCAACTTTGTTGTCCTGACGGCTGCGTTGTCTGGCTGTAACAGCGGTATGTACAGCTGTGGACGTATGCTCTACGCACTGGCGAAAAACCGCCAGTTACCGGCGGGCGTGGCGAAAGTGTCGAAAAACGGGGTTCCCGTTGCTGGCGTGGCGATTTCTATCATTATCCTGCTGATTGGTTCCTGCCTGAACTACATCATTCCTAACCCGCAGCGCGTGTTTGTCTATGTCTACAGCGCCAGCGTATTACCCGGCATGGTACCGTGGTTCGTGATTCTGATTAGCCAACTGCGATTCCGCCATGCGCATCGTCAGGCGATTGCCAGCCATCCGTTCCGCTCAGTGATGTTCCCGTGGGCGAACTACGCGACCATGGTATTTCTGGTGTGCGTACTGATTGGTATGGCCTTCAATGAAGATACGCGTATGTCGCTGTTTGTCGGCATCATCTTCATGGCAGCGGTGAGCGTTATTTATAAAGTGCTGGGGTTAAACCGCCACGCTGTTACGCAGCGAGTGGGGGAATAATCAGCAAAATGCGCAAAGCATAACCAAACGCGCATTTTATTTAAAAAGGCACTAGACAGAGGGGGGGGAAGTCCGTATTATCCACCCCCGCAACGGCGCTAAGCGCCCGTAGCTCAGCTGGATAGAGCGCTGCCCTCCGGAGGCAGAGGTCTCAGGTTCGAATCCTGTCGGGCGCGCCATTAAATTCGGCGCTTGAGCTGCGGTGGCCTGTGAAACTTGCAGGGCCGCGTGAAAAAATTTGTAGTGGTGGCTATAGCTCAGTTGGTAGAGCCCTGGATTGTGATTCCAGTTGTCGTGGGTTCGAGTCCCATTAGCCACCCCATTATTTAGCAGTAAAAGTTTCGTGGAATGCGAAGGTGGCGGAATTGGTAGACGCGCTAGCTTCAGGTGTTAGTGTCCTTAGGATGTGGGGGTTCGAGTCCCCCCCCTCGCACCACAACTTGTATTGAACAAAAAATTCAAAAAGCAGTACATCGGCGAGTAGCGCAGCTTGGTAGCGCAACTGGTTTGGGACCAGTGGGTCGGAGGTTCGAATCCTCTCTCGCCGACCACTTTTGAACCCCGCTTGAATAAAGCGGGGTTTTTTGTTTTTTCCATTCCGGAAAACCTCTCCTTTTACGGTGTTGCGTATCAGCGACATTCCAGTGCTCTTTTGTCGCCGATGGGTGACACGTAATCCTTTGTTTTATAAGAACCAGACTATATGGCACTGTAGTTGTCTCCTGATGGAGACAATAACGCGTCTGTCACCCGGCTAAAGAGAGGCGATTGCCGACGCAGAGCCCGGATTTCCTGTTATCTGAAAAGAACTTAAGCGTGCTGTTTTGCTAATGCGAACCTGGCACACTATGTGCAATAATATATACGTAGATGCTCATTCCACCTCTTATGTTCGCCTTCTGGCCTCATAAACTCCGGAATGATGCAGAGCCGTTTACGGTGCTTATCGTCCACAGACAGATGTCGCTTCGGCCTCATCAAACACCATGGACATTACGTTGAGTGAAGCACCCATTTATGTTGTCAAACAGACCTGTTTTAACGCCTGCTTTCGAGCAGGCGTTTTTTTATGCTTTATTGTCGGTAGCGCACCATTACAACACTCATCAGAAGCAATGCGCTTAGCGATACACTATAGAGCGCCTGCGCTGCGCCCCATTTGCTGGCAAGAAAGGCAGCAATGGTCGTCATCAGGGTCGCGGTTAACGTTTGCCAGCGCCACGCTTTTGCGCTGGCTGCCGGGATATCATCGCCGCTAAACCCGGCAAGCAAACTAAACGTACCGACAGCAAACACGACATTCGAAGCCAGATGGGCGATAAAAATAAGCCCCAGCGCCGCAATCTTCTCACCTGAAAGCAACGGCAGAAGACCGTATGCCCCCAGAAAAATAGCCAGGCACAGCAGCAACAGATAATTGCGCCGGGCATAGTGCGGCAACTTGTCACCATTCAGCAGCAGCGGGCCACAAAGCTGCCCCAGACTACGGGCGAACAGTAGCGGCAATGCCAGCCCGCTAGCGTCGTCCGGGCGTATCTGCTGCGCCAGCGCGGGTAATAACGCCATGGCTGGCGAGCCAACCGCGGCAAGGGCAGGCAGGATCAGCAGGCTGCGCTTTTGGCCGGCTGTCAGTGAAGACCATACGACAGTGAGTGTCGGTTGGCCGTTATTACTATTGCCGATGTCATGGGCACAATAATGTGTCCGTGTCAGCATGAGTAGCATCGCCGATGCCAGAAAACTCAGTGCATCAATGCTCAGCAGCATTAGCGGGGCAACATGGTCGAACAACAGCACGCCGGCACCTGTTCCCAGCAATACCTGAGAGGCAAAAATAACGCTCTCCATTCCTGTGGCCGCGGGCAGCTCATCATGTGTAAGCCCACGTTTGAACACCAACGCCAGTGCAGGCCAGGACATGCCGCCAAGAAACGCCTCTGTCGACTGAACCATCAGCAACGCGGGGATGTTGTGGTATATGAGCCCTGTCAGGGGAAGGACGAGGGCGATCATACCCAGCAGCTCTGCAAAGATTAAAAGAGACACGGGCGATAAGCGTCGACAGAGCTTTTCTCCCGCCAGACTACCCACAAAGCCCGGTAATGTTGCCAGCAGATAAGCGAGAGTGAGTGTTGAAGGTGAAGCATGCCAGCGTAATAACTGACCGAAGACCAGCACCTGAGTCAGGCCATTACCCAGTGAAGATAAGACAAATGCGCAGAGGAGCAGCCGTAGCCAGCTGTGCGTGCGCAGCGCGCGGATGAGCACGAATAAAAGGGTGTTCATGATAACGATTTCCCAAAGCGAGTTATTTCCTGCAGCAAATGCTGCATCGTCAGAAAAGGGTTAACTCGGGAAGATCGTTACATTGGCAGAGGCGTTCCGTTAACAGAGACGGGAAAACTCTAGCACAGGATAGTCAGAAATGTCAGCCAGGCAAAAAAATCGGGGTCTTGCGACCCCGATAGTCGGTCAGGATGGTGGGTTGTTCTGCAACGTGAGCAGCAAACCATCTCGACGCATCTCTGCCGCTTCTTCCGGCTGCTGCAGTCGATCAAGGCAGTCAGCAAGCCAGGCGTAATCAAAGGCATCCGGGCGTTGTTTCAGCGCGGCACGAAACGCCAGGCAGGCTTCTTTCCACTCGCCGTGTTTCATCAGCGATTGTCCCAGCGTACTCCAGAGCATCGGGCGGTCGCCCTGGGTTTTGATTTGCTGGCGCAGAACTTTTTCTACCTGCTCAGGATTGTTCGTTTTCAGGCGCGGGATCACCAGAACCAGTCGGTCGTCATACTGTCGTTTCAGCCCATCCAGAAGGATTGCCTGGGCAGTATCATGATCGTCACATTCAATAAGGTGTTCGGCGATTGCCACCTGCAAGGGAATCTGATGACGGGTTTTACGACTCTGGTTTTTCCACCAGCTTCGTAGCCCCTCGCTTCCCAAATCCGCACGCGCCTGATCCATTTGTCCGATCCAGGCTTGTTGCTGGAGTGCTTCGCGATGCGCCTCATCGCCAACGTTCGCTTTTGCCATCGACGGAATGATATCCAGCAATGAACTCCATGCGCCGGTGCGGATGTAAGCCTGTTCCGCCAGACGCAATACTTCCGGATGGCGCGGGGTAATTTCCAGCAGTCGGTCAACGCCATGGCGCGCGGCATGATTTTCATTGCGTGCCAGTTGCAGACGGACGCGGGTAATTTCGACCGGAATCGGATCGTTTTCCGACAGCTCTGCGGCACGCTCAAGGTGCTGATTCGCACGCACTTCATCGCCACGCTGTTGTGCCGCTTCGGCCGCCAGTAAGTAGTTCACCATGGGTTGTTGCGCATGATCGGCATTTTTCGCCATCAGCTTCTCAACCTGTTGATAATCGCCTTCTGCCAGCTTGATGAGCGCCAGTTCTGTCTGCTTACGTGCACGGCGACGTTTACGACCAACGAACCAGCCACGTGTATGCGCGCCGGTGCGGAAAATACGGCGTAACAGCCATTCGAGGGCAAAAAGCACCACCAGCGCCAGTACCAGAATGATGACCAGGCCAGTGACGCTGGTTTCAATGTTGTAATTGTCAGTCTGGATAAGCACATAGCCCTGATGACCCGCAATCATCGGACCTAACACGATACCGGCGATTAACAGCGCAAAGAGTAATAATACTTTCAGCATGATTATTCTCCCTGAGGCGCTTGAGCGGGCGCGTTTGGATCCGGGGCAACGCCTGGCTGCGCCAGAAGATTACGCACACGGGTCTGCATCAGTTTCTCCAGAATCGGCTGGCTTTTCAGCGACTCAGGTACTGCCATGGCGATGGACTGCTGCTCAAGCTTGTCAATTTCCTCAAGAAACGCTTTGGTGGCGGAGTCATCCGTATCGTAGTAGGCGCGAATCCAGGTGGAGACGTTATCCAGCGCCTGCTTGTAGGTCTCTTCCTGATGGCGAGGGACGGCCTGCGCCGCAACTAACAGTCTGGAGCGGATATTTTCGCGCAGATAGATGTCCTGATTCGGGGCCAACAGCGGCACCGCGGTTTCATCGCGACGGCGAATCGTGATGAAGCTGTCCATAAAATTCTGCCAGCTTTTTTGCAGATTCACGCGCCATTCGCTAAGGGAACTCGACAGCTCGCTGCTATCCGAATCCATGGGGGAGTCGTCGTCGTTGTTATCCGCCAGACGCAGGTTATCAATCTGGTTCGAGAGTTGGTTCACTTTCAGGATGATGCCGTCATAGTCCACCTGGGAAATCGCAGAGAGGCTGGCGACATCATCTGTAATAGCGCGGCGCGCGGTGATAAGGCTGGGATCGTTCATGTCCGCCAGGCTGGCATCTGCGCTTTTCAGCAGCGCGGCGGCGGTGGTGACGTCCTGGTCGCTCCACAGCTTACGCCCGGCCAGTTTAACCAGAAAATCAGCCTGCGCCAGCAGCCAGGTTTTCGCATCGGTGCCGGAAATCGTGGCGACTTTTTGCTGTACCTCATTTAACTGCCTGGCGAGCGCATCTTGCTGGCGTTTGGCCTCATCAAGTTGCGTGGCCTGCTGTTTAATGACGCCTTCCAGCGCGGCTTTTTGTTTGTCCTGCGCTTGTTGCATCGCGATGACCTGGTTCGCCAGCTCATCATTTGTTGTGCGCAGTACCGTTGTTTGCTGTTTTACCCAGCCATAAAGACCGACGCCTGCTGCCAGCGCAATCGCAATAGCAATCACGCTAAGTGCAAGACTTGTCTTGCCTGCGCGGTTGTTCTTCTCGGCGTTTTTCGGCGGCGGCGTGTAGCCATCAGCCTGTTTGGTTTCTTCAACCACGGCAGAGGAGTGTTGTTGTTCCGTCATTATGGCTTCCCATTATGAGTGTTATTGTAATGCGCGAAGCAGCGCATCGTTGTCTGCGTTTTCAGCGACCTGAATATCGTGCCAGCCCAGTTCCCGGGCGAGGTGCGCCAGACGCTCGCTGACGACCAACAGCCGACAGCGTAGTAACCAATTTTCGCGATACCAGCGTGGAATAAGCGTAAAAAGCTGTCGCAGCATCTCACCGCTGGTGACCACTAGCGTATCTACGCCGCGTGTATGCCAGCGCATGGCCTCTTGCGCCCCGTCGTAAACTTTTCCAGCACGTTGATAACATTCGCAAAACTCAACCTGAGCACCTCGAGCCACCAGCGTTTCACCTAATAACTCGCGCCCACCGTTTCCCCGTAAGATTAGCGCACGTTTGCCCTGAATGTTTTGTAATTCAGGCAATTGTAGTAAGACTTCACTGATTTCCTGGTCGAGCGGATAGCGTACCTCAATACCGCTTGCAGTATGTAACGCCAGCGCGGTTGTGCGACCAATAGCAAAGTAGGCAGGCTGTAAAGGCCAGTGAGTGTGAGTTTGTTGTAAATGGGCATGGGCAAAAGTCACGGCATGCTGAGATAAAGCAAAAACCATATCGTCTTGGCCCAGTACCGACAGACGTTCGGGCAGCATGTTCAGTTCCCTGCCCGGGGTGAATTCAATCAACGGAAAGCTCCATGCCACCTGTCCCAGTGCGCGCAGTCGGCTCACTAACATTTCCCCTGCCGGGGATGGGCGGGTGACAAGGATATTCATGCGGGTGCATCTCCGTTGTAGACGTCTGCCAGAATTTCTCGTGCGCCGTTATCCAGCAGTTCCTCTGCAAGCGAGATACCTAGCTGGATGGCATCGTCCGGGTGGCCGCGACGTTCGCCGCGCACCATTTTTGAACCGTCCGGCGCGCCTACCAGCGCGCGTAGCCACAGTTCTCCGTCATGTAATTCAGCATAGCTGCCAATCGGCACCTGGCAGCCACCTTCGAGGCGCGTATTCATGGCACGCTCTGCGGCAACCCGCACGGTGGTGTCGTGATGGTTAAGCGGGGCAAGCAGCATACGGGTGCGTTCGTCTGCAAGACGGCACTCAATGCCAACGGCACCCTGACCGACTGCCGGAAGAGACAGTTCTGCCGACAGCGCGACGCGAATACGCGATTCGAGCCCCAGACGTTTCAGACCGGCCACCGCCAGGATGATGGCGTCATAATCGCCGCTATCGAGTTTTGACAGACGGGTGCCGACGTTGCCACGCAAAGAGCGGATCACCAGATCCGGACGGCGTGCTGCCAACTGGCATTGTCGGCGTAAACTTGATGTGCCAACTATGCTGCCCGCAGGCAACGCGTCAATATCGCTGTAGTGATTAGAGACGAAGGCATCGCGCGGATCTTCACGCTCACAAATCGTCACCAGCCCCAGCCCTTCCGGGAACTCAACGGGAACATCTTTCATTGAGTGCACGGCGATATCGGCACGGTTTTCAAGCAATGCCAGCTCAAGTTCCTTCACAAACAGGCCCTTACCGCCAACCTTCGCCAGAGGGGTGTCCAGAATGACATCGCCACGCGTGACCATAGGCACCAGTTCGACCGTCAGATCTGGGTGGAGTGCCTCAAGACGCTGCTTAACATATTGTGCCTGCCAAAGTGCAAGGGGACTTTGCCGTGTGGCAATTCTCAGAACATTGTCTAACATGCTTGTTACCGTCATTATCATCCATCGACCATCCTAACATTCTTGTCTTAGGGTGTCAGTGTTCGTGGTGATTGCATAGGTAAGGCGAGCACGGTCCCGTCAATACGAGACACACCCTCAGCCGTAATTGGGAATTTACAGATTGTAAATGGTGCTAAACTGGTAAGTAGCGCATCTTTCTTTACGGTCAATCAGCAAGGTGTTAAATTGATCACGTTTTAGACCATTTTTTCGTCTGTACCACCACAAAGACAAGGGCGAAAAAAGGTGACGGCGATTTTGGACTTTCTGTAAACATCAGGCGATACGTCTTGTACCTCTATATTGAGACTCTGAAACAGAGGCTGGATGCCATCAACCAATTGCGTGTGGATCGCGCGCTAGCGGCCATGGGCCCTGCTTTCCAGCAGGTTTACAGCCTGCTGCCCACGCTTTTGCACTATCATCATCCGTTGATGCCGGGCTACCTCGAAGGTAACGTTCCAAAAGGCATCTGTCTTTACACGCCTGATGAAACCCAACGCCACTACCTCAACGAGCTTGAGCTCTACCGTGGAATGCCCCCGCAGGAATCGCCAAAAGGCGAGTTGCCGATAACCGGCGTCTACTCCATGGGCAGTACTTCATCGGTAGGACAAAGCTGTTCTTCTGACCTGGATATCTGGGTTTGCCACCAGTCGTGGCTCGATAACGAAGAACGCCAGCTGTTGCAACGTAAATGCAGCCTGCTTGAGAGCTGGGCCGCATCGCTGGGTGTGGAAGTCAGCTTCTTCTTAATTGATGAAAACCGTTTCCGCCATAATGAAAGCGGCAGTCTGGGTGGTGAAGACTGCGGCTCGACGCAGCATATTTTGTTACTTGATGAATTCTATCGTACCGCCGTGCGTCTGGCCGGTAAGCGTATTCTGTGGAATATGGTGCCGGGCGATGAAGAAGAGCACTATGACGATTACGTCATGACGCTCTATGCACAGGGGGTATTGACGCCAAATGAATGGCTGGACCTGGGTGGCCTCAGTTCCCTGTCTGCCGAAGAGTACTTCGGTGCCAGCCTGTGGCAACTTTATAAAAGTATCGACTCCCCTTATAAAGCAGTGCTGAAAACCCTGTTGCTGGAAGCGTATTCCTGGGAGTATCCGAACACCCGCCTGTTGGCGAAAGACATTAAACAGCGTCTGCACGATGGCGAAATCGTTTCGTTCGGTCTTGATCACTACTGCATGATGCTGGAGCGCGTTACGCATTATTTGACCGCTATTGAAGATTTCACCCGTCTCGATCTTGTGCGTCGATGTTTCTATTTAAAAGTATGTGAGAAACTGAGCCGTGAGCGTGCGTGCGTGGGCTGGCGGCGTGAAGTCGTCAGTCAGCTAGTGAAAGAGTGGGGTTGGGACGAGGCGCGTCTCACCATGCTGGATAACCGGGCAAACTGGAAAATTGACCAGGTGCGTGAAGCGCATAACGAGTTGCTTGATGCCATGATGCAGAGCTATCGTAATCTGATTCGCTTTGCGCGCCGCAACAACCTGAGCGTATCCGCCAGTCCGCAGGACATCGGAGTGCTGACCCGTAAGTTATACGCCGCTTTTGAAGCATTGCCGGGTAAAGTCACCCTGGTGAATCCGCAGATTTCTCCGGATCTCTCAGAACCCAATTTAACCTTTATCTATGTGCCGCCGGGCCGTGCTAATCGTACGGGTTGGTACCTGTACAACCGCGCCCCAAATATGGATTCTATCGTTAGCCATCAGCCGCTGGAATATAACCGTTACCTGAACAAACTGGTGGCGTGGGCGTGGTTCAATGGCTTGCTGACTTCACGTACACGACTGTTTATTAAAGGTAATGGGATTGTCGATTTGGCAAAACTGCAGGAGATGGTGGCAAACGTGTCCCATCATTTCCCGCTGCGTCTGCCTGCGCCAACGCCAAAAGCGCTATATAGTCCCTGCGAAATCCGCCATCTGGCCATTATTGTCAACCTGGAATATGACCCAACTGCGGCATTCCGTAACCAGGTCGTGCATTTCGATTTCCGTAAGCTTGATGTTTTCAGCTTTGGCGAGCAGCAAAACTGCCTGGTTGGCAGCGTCGACCTGCTTTATCGCAACTCCTGGAATGAAGTGCGTACACTGCATTTCAACGGTGAGCAGGCGATGATCGAAGCATTGAAAACCATTTTAGGAAAAATGCATCAGGATGCCGCGCCACCGGATAGCGTTGAAGTGTTCTGTTATAGCCAGCACCTGCGCGGTTTGATCCGTACGCGTGTTCAGCAACTGGTTTCTGAATGCATTGAGCTGCGCCTGTCCAGTACCCGTCAGGAAACCGGACGTTTCAAAGCGTTACGTGTAGCCGGACAGACCTGGGGTCTCTTCTTCGAGCGTCTGAATGTGTCAGTGCAAAAACTGGAAAACGCGATCGAGTTTTATGGCGCGATTTCACATAACAAACTGCACGGGTTGTCGGTTCAGGTCGAAACGAACCATGTCAAACTGCCGCAGGTAGTGGACGGGTTTGCCAGCGAAGGGATTATCCAGTTCTTCTTCGAAGAGACCGGCGATGACGGTTTTAATATTTATATTCTGGATGAAAGCAACCGTGCGGAAGTGTATCACCACTGCGAGGGTAGCAAAGAGGAGTTGGTGCGTGACGTTAGCCGCTTCTATTCATCGTCGCATGACCGATTTACTTATGGCTCAAGCTTTATCAACTTCAATTTGCCGCAGTTCTATCAAATCGTGAACGTTGATGGCCGGGCGCAGGTGATTCCGTTCCGCAATCAGGCTATCACGCCCGTTGCACCTGCCAATCAGGATAACGACGCGCCGCTGTTGCAGCAGTACTTCTCCTGACGTTTTTGCGGGTAGCCCGGGTAAGCGCAGCGCATCCGGGACGCCCGGATGCGGTTTAATGTCTTATTCCGGCTACGTGTTAGCCGCGAAAGCTCACCTTTTCGCCCGCCTGTTGCGATGCCGCCTGTTCCAGCAGATCCCAGAAGGTTTCGCCTGAACGGTCGCAAACCCACTCGTCACCTTTCAGATCGAAATGGTAACCGCCTTGTTTGGCTGCCAGCCACACCTGATGCAGGGGCTCCTGGCGGTTGATGATGATTTTACTGCCGTTTTCAAAGGTGATGGTCAATATGCCGCCGTTGATTTCGCAGTCGATATCGCTGTCGCCATCCCAGTCGTCCAGACGCTCTTCAATGGTCATCCACAGGGTGTCAGCAAGGCGATGAAATTCACTGTCGTTCATTGTCGTTTCCCGTTTTACGTGATGGCGGCAGTATAACGCGAAACATTTCCCGCTGCAGGGAGAGTGCAAACTCTTGCTTTTGTGTCTTCTCCTGCGATGATAGAAAGCAGAAAGAATGAACCAACAGGCAACCTACAATGAAAGACGTGTGTCGAACCCTGGCTGTATTATTAACCTTATTTAGCCTGACGGGCTGTGGTCTGAAAGGGCCGCTCTATTTCCCGCCGGCTGACAAAAATGCGCCGCCGCCTACAAAAAAAACCGAAAGCACCATTCAGACAACGACCCCGGATCGTAACGATCGTGGCGATAATGATGGCCCAACGCAGGTGAATTACTAACGTTCCCGTGTTGTATCCGCGTATATGGAGTAGATGATGCAGTTCTCTAAAATGCATGGCCTTGGCAACGATTTTATGGTCGTCGACGCGGTAACGCAGAATGTCTTTTTTTCCCCTGATCTGATCCGTCGGATGGCTGACAGGCATCTCGGGGTGGGATTCGATCAACTGCTGGTGGTCGAGCCGCCCTACGATCCCGAACTCGATTTCCACTATCGTATCTTTAATGCTGACGGCAGCGAAGTCTCTCAGTGCGGAAACGGCGCCCGCTGTTTTGCCCGTTTTGTGCGCTTGAAAGGGTTGACCAATAAACGTGATATTCGCGTCAGTACCGCAAATGGCCGCATGGTATTAACCGTGACGGATGATGAGCTGGTGCGTGTGAATATGGGTGAGCCCAATTTCGAGCCATCACAGGTCCCGTTCCGGGCGAACAAAGCGGAAAAGACCTATATTATGCGGGCGGCGGAACAAACAATATTGTGCGGCGTTGTCTCAATGGGCAATCCGCACTGCGTTATCCAGGTCGATGATGTCGATACCGCTCCGGTCGAAACACTGGGGCCGGTAATGGAAAGCCACGAACGCTTTCCTGAGCGCGCCAACATTGGTTTCATGCAAGTGGTCAAACGCGATCACATCCGACTGCGCGTGTATGAACGTGGCGCGGGCGAAACGCAGGCCTGCGGAAGTGGCGCTTGCGCGGCGGTCGCGGTCGGCATCCAGCAAGGTTTGCTGGCAGAAGAAGTACGTGTGGAACTCCCAGGCGGTCGGCTGGATATCGCATGGAAAGGACCGGGCCAACCGTTGTTTATGACTGGCCCGGCGGCACATGTCTACGACGGATTTATTCATCTATGAAGCAACCAGGGGAAGAACTGCAGGAAACGTTTACAGAACTGGATGACCACGCTGTCGTCGATTATCTGTTGCGTAACCCTGAGTTTTTTATCCGTAATGCACACGCTGTTGAAGCTATTCGTGTCCCTCATCCCGTACGCGGTTCGATTTCGTTAGTCGAGTGGCACATGGTGCGGGCACGTAACCATATCAATGTGCTGGAAGAGAACATGACGCTGCTGATGGAGCAGGCCAGCGCCAATGAAGGCCTGTTCTATCGTCTGTTGCGTCTGCAGGGCAAACTGGCTTCGGCCAAAAGCCTTGAGGAAATGTTGAATCGCTTCCAGCGGTGGGCCAGAGATTTGGGGCTGGCTGGAGCGACCGTCCGCCTGTTCCCGGACCGCTGGCGTCTTGGCGCACCGTCCGGTTTTACCCACCTTGCACTTTCTCGTCAGGCCTTTGAGCCACTGCGTATTCAGCGTCTGGGTCAACAACAGCACTATCTCGGTTCCCTGAACGGACCGGAGTTGCTTTTACTCTTGCCAGAAGCGAAAGCGATCGGTTCTGTGGCGGTAACAATGATGGGGCCAGACGCCGATCTGGGCGTGGTCCTGTTCAGTAGTCGCGACCCGCATCACTACCAGCATGGACAGGGCACGCAACTGCTGGAAGAGATCGCCATGATGTTACCGGACCTGCTGGAGCGCTGGATCGAGCGCGTATGACCGATTCACCCCTGCACCAGGCTGTCACGCGTTTCCTGCGCTATCTGGGCGTGGAACGTCAGTTAAGCCCCATCACGCTCCTCAATTATCAGCGTCAGCTTGATGCCATCATTGCGCTTGCCGGGGAAATCGGCCTGCAGCGCTGGCAACAATGTGACGCCGCCGCAGTACGGGCTTTCGCCGTACGTAGTCGTCGCAAAGGGCTGGGGGCTGCCAGCCTGGCGCTACGCCTTTCGGCTTTACGCAGCTTCTTTGACTGGCTGGTGAGCCAGGGCGAGCTTCCGGCCAATCCCGCGAAGGGCGTTTCCGCCCCGAAAACGCCGCGTCACCTGCCAAAAAATATCGATGTGGACGACGTCAATCGTCTGCTGGATATCGATCTTAACGATCCGCTGGCCGTACGCGACAGGGCGATGCTGGAGGTGATGTACGGTGCCGGGTTGCGTTTATCCGAACTGGTGGGTCTGGATATCAAACACCTGGATTTGGAAAGCGGTGAAATCTGGGTGATGGGTAAAGGCAGCAAAGAGCGCCGTTTACCTGTTGGGCGTAATGCGGTTATCTGGATTGAGCACTGGCTGGATCTGCGCGGGTTATTTGGCACCGAAGAAGAGGCGCTGTTTCTCTCGAAATTGGGGAAACGTATTTCCGCGCGCAATGTACAAAAACGTTTTGCCGAGTGGGGAATCAAACAAGGGCTGAACAGCCATGTGCACCCGCATAAACTGCGTCACTCCTTTGCTACCCATATGCTGGAGTCGAGCGGCGATCTGCGCGGCGTGCAGGAACTCCTGGGGCATGCTAACCTTGCCACCACACAAATTTATACCCATCTTGATTTTCAACACCTTGCCTCGGTGTATGACGCAGCGCATCCACGCGCCAAACGGGGGAAATAATGCGATTTTACCGGCCTGTGGGCCTTATCTCGGCCATCACTTTCGATCTCGACGACACGCTTTACGATAACCGTCCGGTTATTCTGCGAACTGAACAAGAATCCCTGTCGTTTGTGCAACAATATCACCCCTCTCTGAATGCGCTGGAAAACACGGATTTAAAACGCATTCGTCAGTCGCTGCTTCTCACAGAACCGGAGATCTACCACGATGTGACCGAATGGCGCCGTCGTGCGGTTGAACGCGCCATGCTGGAGGCGGGGTTAACGGCGGATGAGGCGGCAGAAGGGGCGCAAGCGGCAATGCAGCACTTTGCGAAATGGCGTAGCCGTGTTGATGTGCCACAAGAGACTCACGAAACCCTGGCGAAGCTTGCTGAAAAATGGCCGCTGGTGGCGATCACTAACGGCAACGCACAACCGGCGTTGTTCGGACTGGCCGATTACTTTGAGTTTGTGCTGCGCGCTGGCCCTGACGGGCGTGCGAAGCCGTTTAACGATATGTATCACCTTGCGGCTCAACGCCTGAACATGCCGCTGGGGGAAATTCTGCACGTCGGGGATGATCTGACGACCGATGTCGCCGGTGCCATTCGCTGTGGTATGCAGGCCTGCTGGATCAAACCGGAAGGGGCTGACCTGCTGACGGCGACTGATAGCCGCTTGCTGCCGCATCTGGAGATTTCACGGTTGGCATCCCTCACCACGCTGATATAATCACCACAAGCTCTGTATAAATTCCCAGGGGTTGTTGCGCTTCATCCTGTGGTCTACAGGTGCTTTGGCTGCATTCACTCATCCCGGTTACATAGTTAATCTATGCTCCTGGGGAGTCATGTGCTTGCCGCATTCCTGCAAACCCAATGATATAGCGCAACGGCTTCATACTAACCCGGCGGTGCCAATGGACGTTTCTTACCTGCTCGACAGCCTTAATGACAAACAGCGTGATGCGGTTGCCGCATCGCGTAGCAACATGCTGGTGCTGGCCGGGGCAGGCAGTGGTAAAACGCGTGTGCTGGTGCACCGCATCGCCTGGCTGATGACCGTGGAAAACTGCTCGCCCTATTCCATTATGGCGGTGACGTTTACCAACAAAGCGGCGGCGGAAATGCG
The DNA here is from genome assembly GCA_901456055.1 of Phytobacter ursingii. Taxonomy (GTDB): domain Bacteria; phylum Pseudomonadota; class Gammaproteobacteria; order Enterobacterales; family Enterobacteriaceae; genus Phytobacter; species Phytobacter ursingii. The sequence continues at coordinate 152,448 of CABDWT010000003.1, read as the reverse complement.
CCACCGTATTGGCCAGCTTATGGGAACCAGCCAGGGCGGTATGTGGGTTGGTACTTTCCACGGGCTGGCGCACCGCCTGCTGCGTGCGCACCATATGGATGCTAACCTGCCGCAGGATTTCCAGATCCTCGACAGCGAAGACCAGTTGCGTTTGCTTAAGCGTCTGATTAAAGCGATGAACCTGGATGAGAAGCAGTGGCCGCCGCGCCAGGCCATGTGGTACATCAACGGTCAGAAAGACGAAGGCATTCGCCCACATCATATTCAAAGCTACGGTAACCCGGTCGAGCAGACCTGGCAGAAGGTTTACCAGGCTTACCAGGAAGCCTGCGATCGCGCCGGGCTGGTGGATTTCGCCGAACTGCTGTTGCGCGCGCACGAACTGTGGCTCAATAAGCCGCATATCCTGCAGCACTACCGGGAGCGTTTCACCAATATCCTGGTGGATGAATTCCAGGATACCAACAACATCCAGTATGCCTGGATCCGCCTGCTGGCAGGCGATACCGGCAAAGTGATGATTGTTGGCGACGATGACCAGTCGATTTACGGCTGGCGTGGGGCGCAGGTGGAAAATATTCAGCGCTTCCTTAACGATTTCCCCGGCGCGCAGACAATTCGCCTGGAGCAGAACTACCGCTCAACCAGCAATATCCTGAGCGCAGCGAACGCCCTGATCGAAAACAATAACGGTCGTCTGGGTAAAAACCTGTGGACTGACGGCGCCGATGGCGAGCCGATTTCTCTCTACTGTGCTTTTAACGAACTGGACGAAGCGCGTTTCGTTGTTAACCGCATCAAAACCTGGCAGGAGAGCGGCGGTGCGCTGGAGCACTGTGCCATTCTCTATCGCAGTAACGCCCAGTCACGCGTACTGGAAGAGGCGTTGTTACAGGCCAGCATGCCGTATCGTATTTACGGCGGGATGCGCTTCTTTGAACGTCAGGAAATTAAAGACGCGCTCTCTTATTTGCGCCTGATTGCAAACCGCAATGACGATGCCGCCTTTGAACGCGTGGTGAATACGCCGACGCGTGGGATTGGTGACAGAACACTGGACGTTGTGCGCCAGACTTCGCGCGATCGCCAGTTAACGTTGTGGCAGGCGACACGCGAATTGTTGCAGGAGAAAGTACTGGCTGGTCGTGCGGCAAGTGCATTACAGCGCTTTATGGAGCTCATTGACGCGTTGGCTCAGGAGACGGCTGATATGCCGCTACACGTCCAAACGGACCGGGTGGTGAAAGATTCCGGCCTGTGGATGATGTATGAGCAGGAGAAAGGCGAGAAAGGCCAGACGCGTATTGAGAACTTAGAGGAACTGGTGACGGCGACGCGCCAGTTCAGCTACAACGAAGAAGACGAAGATCTAATGCCATTGCAGGCATTCCTCTCCCATGCCGCGCTGGAAGCGGGCGAAGGGCAGGCGGATACCTGGCAGGACGCGGTACAACTGATGACATTGCATTCCGCCAAGGGGCTTGAGTTTCCGCAGGTGTTTATTGTCGGGATGGAAGAGGGGATGTTCCCCAGCCAGATGTCGCTGGATGAAGGGGGGCGTCTGGAAGAGGAGCGTCGCCTGGCCTACGTCGGCGTGACCCGTGCGATGCAGAAGCTGACGCTGACTTATGCCGAAACCCGCCGTCTGTATGGCAAAGAAGCCTATCACCGTCCGTCTCGCTTTATCGGCGAGCTGCCGGAAAACTGTGTGGAAGAGGTACGTCTGCGCGCTACCGTTAGTCGTCCGGTCAGTCATCAACGCCTTGGCGCGCCGATTTCAGAGAACGATACGGGTTATAAACTGGGCCAGCGAGTGCGTCATCCGAAGTTCGGCGAAGGGACAATCGTGAATCTGGAAGGCAGCGGTGAACACAGCCGTTTGCAGGTCGCATTCCAGGGGCAGGGCATTAAATGGCTGGTGGCTGCCTATGCACGCCTTGAAACAGTGTAACTTTCAGAAAAATATCATTATTTTGTAATATTCTGCTAGCCTTATACGCTAAGGGGGAAATATTACCCTTTAGCGTTTCGTTGCGTGTTGACGCCTCATTTTTGCTGGCGTAACATGCGCGCACGATCACGCTAAGAGGACATTCGCCTTGGACACACCCAGTAGATACTGGCTCAATTCCCTGTCATCCAGGAACAACTCCTAAGGCTATCTCCTCATGCTGATGGCCTTAGTGGTTGTCAGCGACCTGCTGTATTCCCGTCGCGCTGAGTCAGGCTGTTTAATGGTCTGAAACGCCAAATGTTTCTTGTGTGCCCAACCGAACTGTCCAGTCATTTTTGCATTGGGAGTCCCGGCTATGCTGAGCGCATTTCAACTGGAAAATAATCGTTTAACCCGTCTCGAAGCTGACGAAATAAAGCACCTCGCCAGTTCCGTCTGGGTTGATCTGGTCGAGCCGGACGATGACGAGCGAACCCGTGTGCAGTCTGAATTGGGTCAGAACCTGGCGACACGCCCGGAACTGGAAGACATCGAAGCGTCTGCGCGTTTTTTTGAAGATGAAGACGGCTTGCACATCCACTCCTTCTTCTTCTTTGAAGATGCGGAAGACCACGCCGGCAACTCTACTGTGGCATTTACTATCCGCGAAGGCCGCCTGTTCACCCTGCGTGAGCGCGAGTTACCGGCATTTCGTCTCTACCGCATGCGCGCCCGTAGCCAGGCAATGGTTGATGGCAACGCCTATGAGTTACTGCTCGACCTCTTCGAGACCAAAATCGAACAACTCGCAGATGAAATCGAAAACATCTACAGCGATCTGGAAAAACTCAGCCGTGTGATCATGGAAGGTCATCAGGGTGATGAATATGACGAAGCGCTGTCGACGCTGGCGGAGCTGGAAGATATCGGCTGGAAAGTGCGTCTGTGCCTGATGGATACCCAGCGCGCGCTGAACTTCCTGGTGCGTAAAGCGCGTTTGCCTGGCGGTCAGCTGGAGCAAGCCCGCGAAATCCTGCGCGATATCGAATCTCTGCTGCCGCACAACGAATCCCTGTTCCAGAAAGTGAACTTTCTGATGCAGGCGGCAATGGGCTTTATCAATATTGAGCAGAACCGGATCATCAAGATCTTCTCGGTCGTTTCCGTAGTCTTCCTGCCGCCGACACTGGTGGCCTCCAGTTACGGGATGAACTTTGAGTTTATGCCTGAGCTGCACTGGAGTTTTGGCTACCCAGGCGCGATTGTCTTTATGATCCTCGCCGGGCTGGCGCCATATCTCTACTTCAAACGTCGTAACTGGCTGTAAATCTAAAACAAAAAGGTTCAGCAATTCTGCTGAACCTTTCTTTACGGATCTTATTGTGCGTGGCTTCCTTCACCTGCTCCGGCTGATTTAAGACGCGGCGACATCAGCGGTACGGAATTCTGATGCCGGGAATTATCGACCCCTGCGTTGGGTATACAGCGCATCCATTACGAAGATGGCGAGCGCGACCCAAATAAACCCGAATGTCACCATTTTGTCTGCGCCCGGATGCTCGTCATAAAACGTCACTGCCAGCAGGAACATCAGCGTTGGGCCAATGTACTGGAAGAAACCCAGTGTTGACAGGCGCAGACGCATCGCCGCCCCGGTAAAGCACAGCAGAGGAACCGTGGTGACCACCCCGGCGGCCATCAAGAGTAAATTAAGCGACCAGCTGTTTTGCGTCATATGGCTGGTGGCACTGTCGGCAATCCCAAATAGCCAGATAGCCGCCACGGGCAGCAACCACAGCGTTTCCACCAGCATGCCGGTTTGCGCGTCGACGGCGATTTTTTTACGCAGCAGTCCGTAGAAGGCGAAGCTAAAAGCCAGGCCCAGTGAGATAATCGGCAAGGAGCCGAAGGCCCACAACTGTACCAGTACGCCACTGGCAGCCAGTATTACCGCCAGCCACTGCATGCGGCGGAAACGTTCACCAAGGAACACCATCCCCAGCAAAATATTCACCAGTGGGTTAATAAAATAGCCCAGGCTTGCTTCCAGCAGATGGTGATTGTTCACCGACCAGATAAAGAGCAGCCAGTTACCCCCGACGAGCACGGCGGACACCGCCAGCAGCAAGATTTTCTTTGGCGTATGTAAAAGCTGTTTCACCTGCGACCACTGACGACTGACGCTTATCAGGGCGATCATGAAGAAGAAGGACCAGATAATGCGGTGAGTCAGAATTTCATCGGCGGGAACAAACCAGATGACTTTGAAATAGGCCGGCGCGATACCCCAAATAAAATAAGCGGCCAGAGCAAGTATTACCCCTAACCGCGTCTGTTTTGCATCCATCAGGAAAACTCGTTGCTAAAAAGTAACAATATTTTACCTGATTTTTGCTGCTCAACCCACCATATAGGTTGCCGTCGCACTGGCGATATAGAGCTGCTCTTCGTTATGTAACTCGACGCGAGCGACCGCAACCTTGTTTCCCGCACGCAGTAGCGTACTGGTGGCGGTGAAGCGATTGCCACGACCCGGGCGTAAATAGTCGACGCGCAAATCAATGGTGCCCATTCGCGACAGGCGAGCGCGCAACTCCTCTTCGGTAATGGTGTCATGGCGCGTCAGCGTGCTGCCAACGCACACCAGACCTGCGGCGACATCCAGTGCGGAGGCAATCACCCCGCCGTGCAAAATGCTCTGCGCCCAGTTTCCCACCATCATGGGTTGGTTATTGAAGCTGAGCTGGGCGAAATCCTTCTCGTAGCGGGTAAGCTCCAGCCCCAGCGCACGATTGAAAGGCATGTGGTAGACGAAAATCTCGCCCACGAGTTTTAATGCGGATTCTGCTGTGAGGACGGCAGACATAGTGACGCTTCCGTTAGGTTAATGAAATGTTGATTTTATGCCTCTAAATTGTTGAATTCCAGTTTAAGACAGGATACCTGCGCAGCGTCTCAATAAATATGTAGAATAGATGTTGTAAAAATATTCAGTTCATCAACATTGTTCAGGGGAAGAAAACCGATGCGGACGTTTCTGGGTTGGTTTGTGGCATTGTGTGCGCTGCCTTTTGCGGCTTTTGCGCAGGAAGCGACAGTAAAAGAAGTTCATGATGCGCCTGCTGTGCGCGGTAGTATTATCGCGAATATGCTGCAGGAGCATGATAATCCGTTCACGCTCTATCCGTACGAGTCGAACTACCTGCTTTATACCTACACCAGCGACATGAATAAAGAAGCCATTCGTTCATACAGTTGGTCTGATGAAGCGCGTAAGGATGAAGTAAAATTCCAGCTCAGCCTGGCATTCCCGCTGTGGCGCGGCATACTCGGTCCGAATTCCGTGTTGGGCGCTTCCTACACGCAAAAATCGTGGTGGCAGCTTTCTAATACCAAGGAACCGGCTTCTTCGCCATTTCGCGAAACCAACTATGAACCACAAATGTTCCTCGGCTTCGCCACCGATTACAGCTTTGCGGGCTGGACGTTACGCGATATTGAGTTTGGCTTTAACCATGACTCCAATGGCCGTTCTGATCCCACATCGCGTAGCTGGAATCGCCTCTATACGCGTTTGATGGCGCAAAATGGCAACTGGCTGGTGGAAGTAAAACCCTGGTATGTTGTAGGAAACACCGACGATAACCCGGATATCACCAAATATCTCGGTCACTATCAACTGCGTGTCGGCTACCAGTATGGTGATGCCATTTTCAGCGTCAAAGGGCAGTACAACTGGAACACTGGCTACGGTGGCGCAGAGGTCGGTGTAAGCTATCCGATTACCAAACATGTCCGTTTCTACACCCAGGTGTACAGCGGTTATGGCGAGTCGTTAATTGACTACAATTTCAATCAGACGCGTGTCGGTGTCGGCGTAATGCTTAACGATCTGTTTTAAGCATTGCAGTTTCATGAGCAGGCGCTGAAAATAGCGCCTGTTTTATTTTGTCGAGTGGAGTAAATGTGGCGCAGGCGGAAGTATTGAATCTGGAATCGACAGCCCTGGAAGTTTTACGGGAAACCTTCGGCTACCAGCAGTTCCGTCCGGGTCAGCAACATATCATTGATACCGTGCTCGGCGGCCGCGACTGTCTGGTTGTCATGCCTACCGGTGGCGGCAAATCGCTCTGTTATCAAATTCCGGCACTGATTTTGCCTGGTCTTACGGTGGTGGTATCGCCACTGATCTCATTGATGAAAGATCAGGTTGATCAGTTACTCGCTAACGGCGTTGCTGCGGCCTGTCTGAACTCAACGCAAAGTCGTGAACAACAGCTTGAGGTGATGGCTGGCTGTCGCACCGGGCAAATCCGTCTGCTGTATATCGCTCCCGAGCGGCTGATGCTTGATAATTTCCTTGAGCAACTGACGCACTGGAACCCGATACTGCTGGCGGTCGATGAAGCGCACTGTATCTCCCAATGGGGCCATGATTTCCGTCCGGAATATGCTGCACTCGGTCAGCTTCGTCAGTATCTGCCGTCTGTGCCTTTTATGGCATTGACCGCCACGGCGGATGACACCACACGTCGAGATATTGAACGTCTGCTGGGATTGAACGATCCGCTGATTCAGATCAGCAGTTTTGACCGTCCCAATATCCGCTATATGCTGATGGAGAAATTCAAACCGCTCGATCAACTTCTCCGCTATGTACATGACCAGCGCGGCAAATCCGGAATTATTTACTGCAACAGCCGGGCGAAGGTGGAAGACACCGCCGCTCGCCTGCAAAGCCGGGGCTTTAGCGCTGCGGCGTATCATGCCGGGCTGGAACACGAGGTGCGCGCCAGCGTGCAGGAGAAATTCCAGCGCGACGATCTGCAAATTGTGGTCGCGACTGTCGCGTTTGGCATGGGGATTAACAAACCCAACGTACGATTTGTGGTTCATTTCGATATTCCACGTAATATCGAGTCTTACTATCAGGAAACGGGTCGCGCCGGGCGTGATGGCCTGCCCGCTGAGGCGATGTTGTTCTACGCGCCGGAAGACATGGCCTGGCTGCGCCGTTGTCTTGAAGAAAAACCCCCCGGACAGTTACAGGATATTGAACGCCACAAGCTCAATGCAATGGGGGCGTTTGCAGAAGCGCAAACCTGCCGCCGCCTGGTCTTGCTCAATTACTTTGGCGAAGGGCGCCAGGAAGCCTGCGGTAACTGCGATATTTGCCTTGATCCGCCACGCCAGTATGACGGACTGAAAGATGCACAGAAGGCGCTTTCCGCTATCTATCGGGTGAATCAGCGTTTCGGTATGGGCTATGTGGTAGAAGTGCTGCGTGGCGCCAACAGCCAGCGTATCCGCGACCTGGGGCATGACAAACTGCCGGTCTACGGTATTGGCCGTGAGCAGAGCCATGAACATTGGGTGAGTGTGATCCGCCAGCTTATTCATTTAGGTCTGGTCACGCAAAACATCGCCCAGCACTCCGCCTTACAACTGACCGAAGCCGCCCGCCCGGTGCTGCGCGCCGAAGTACCGCTCCAGTTGGCTGTGCCGCGCATGGTCGCCCTGAAATCCCGCGTGATGCAAAAGGCGGCGGTCGGCAACTATGACCGCAAACTCTTTGCGAAGCTACGCAAGTTGCGTAAAGCGATTGCCGATGAAAATAACGTGCCGCCGTACGTGGTTTTCAATGACGCAACGCTGATTGAAATGGCCGAACAGATGCCCATTACGCCAGGCGAAATGCTCGGTGTTAACGGTGTTGGCGTCCGCAAGCTTGAGCGCTTTGGCCAGGAGTTTATGGCGCTGATTCGTGCCCATGTTGACGGTGATGATGAGTAGTCAGCACGAACGAAAAGTGCCAGGATAGTCATCCCCTTTATTATTTTCCCGCGAGTTGATCATGCTAATACTGTTTTTCACCGTCGCCCTGGTGCACATTGTTGCCCTGATGAGCCCCGGTCCTGATTTCTTCTTTGTGTCGCAAACTGCCGTCAGTCGCTCCCGCAAAGAGGCGATGATGGGCGTGCTCGGCATTACCACAGGCGTGATGGTGTGGGCAGGCGTTGCACTGCTTGGTCTTAACCTGATCCTCGAAAAAATGGCCTGGCTGCACAGCATTATCATGGTTGGCGGTGGCCTGTACCTGTGCTGGATGGGTTATCAGATGCTGCGCGGTGCGCTGAAAAAAGAAGAGAAAAAAGCCGATGCGCCGCAGGTTGAACTGGCAACCAGCAGTGGTCGAAGCTTTATGAAGGGGCTTTTGACGAACCTTGCGAATCCAAAAGCGATTATCTATTTCGGTTCGGTGTTTTCACTGTTTGTCGGCGACAGCGTGGGCGCAGGTGCGCGCTGGGGTATCTTTATGCTGATTACGCTGGAAACCTTCGCCTGGTTTACCGTGGTGGCAAGTTTGTTTGCCTTACCGGCGATGCGCCGTGGTTATCAGCGTCTGGCGAAGTGGATTGATGGTTTTGCCGGTGCGCTGTTTGCAGGTTTCGGTATCCATCTGATCATTTCGCGTTGATTGTTTTCGGGCGAATTCACGCATGTCTTGATTGTTGGTAGCCCGGATAAGGCGCTCGCGCCGCATCCGGGACGACATGACCGCCAAAACTCAGGCATGTCTTGCCGATGCCAGTAGCGCTCCCACCAGCATAAACAACGAACCAAACACCTTGTTCAGCGCTTTCAACTGACGCGGGCCTTTAATCCATGCGGCAATACGTTGCGCCAGCGTCGCATAGCCAATCATCACGATAATATCCACGACGATAGTGGTGACGCCGAGTACCACGTACTGCATCACCTGCGGCTGATTGGGCGCAATAAATTGTGGGAACAACGCGGCGAGAAAAACGATGCTTTTGGGGTTCGTCAGATTGACGAAAACCGCGCGTTTAAACAGACGTGTCCGCGATTGCGTATGCGCAAGGGTGTTGAGGTCTATCGCACCCGCAGCGCGCCACTGCTGAATGCCCAGCCAAATCAGGTACGCGGCACCGGCCCATTTCAACACCTCAAACGCCAGTATTGAGCGGGAAAAAAGGGTGCCCAGACCCACGCCGACCAGCACAATATGAATGCCTAAGCCGGTTTGTAGCCCGGCAATGGACGCCGCCGCGCCGCGATAACCGTGGCTTATCGAGGTGGTCATGGTATTAATCGCGCCGGAGCCGGGCGACAGGCTGAGAATGATCGATGTCAGCAGATAAGCGAACCACCACTCGAAGGTCATGAGAAACTCCCTGATTGTCTGTTTTTATGCCACAATACGCTATTGTTAGCGGAATTAGCTACAGGTCACAAAAACGTTTTTGTCGCGCAAGTGAGGGCGTAGCCAATGTTCCGGCAAAACAAGGAGTGGGAAACCAGAGAAAGCGCGTTTGCTGCCTTTGCCACTGGCCCGTTAACCGACTTCTGGCGGCAACGGGAAGAGGCAGAATTTACCGGTGTGGATAATATCCCGGTGCGCTTTGTCCGTTTCCATGCCGCCAGACATGACAGGGTTATCGTGGTTTGCCCTGGTCGAATTGAAAGCTATGTGAAGTATGCTGAGCTGGCGTATGACCTGTTCCATCTCGGCTTTGATGTGCTCATCATCGACCACCGCGGTCAGGGGCGTTCCGGTCGTTTGCTGGAAGATTCTCATCGCGGCCATGTGGTCAATTTCAGTGATTATGTTGATGATCTCACGGCGTTCTGGGAGCAGGAAGTGACGCCCGGCCCGTGGCGTAAGCGTTATATTCTGGCCCATTCGATGGGGGGCGCGATTGCCACGCTCTTTGTGCAACGCCACCCACAAGCCAACTGTGATGCCATTGCCCTTTGCGCGCCGATGTTCGGCATTATTATTCACCTGCCGGACTGGATGGTGCGTCCGCTGCTGGACTGGGCGGAAGGCTACCCGCGAATTCGCGAGAACTATGCCATTGGCACTGGTCGCTGGCATGCGTTGCCCTTTGCCATGAACACGTTGACCCACAGTCGCGAACGTTATCGGCGGAACCTGCGTTTCTACGCCGACGAGCCTGAACTCCGCGTGGGCGGGCCCACCTGGCACTGGGTGCGGGAAGGTATCCTGGCCGGTGAAGAGGTACTGGCGGGAGCCGCCTCAGACACGTCGCCCATGTTAATTATTCAGGCAGAAGAAGAGCGCGTTGTCGATAACCGCATGCACGATCGCTTTTGTGAAATGCGCGCCGTGGCGGGCCATCCCTGCGAAGGGGGGAAGCCGCTTGTCATCAAGGGCGCGTACCATGAGATCCTCTTTGAAGAGGACGCTATGCGCTCAGTCGCGCTCAACGCTATCGTCGATTTTTTCGATCGATATAACTAAATGAATTATTGAGGTTAACGTTTCCTATGTATCAGGTTGTTGCGTCAGATTTAGACGGCACATTGCTCTCCCCCGACCACACACTCTCCCCTTACGCGAAAGAAACGTTGAAGCTGCTCACCGAGCGCGGAGTGAATTTCGTTTTTGCCACGGGCCGCCACCATGTGGATGTCGGGCAAATCCGCGATAATCTGGGGATCAAGGCGTATATGATCACCTCTAATGGCGCACGCGTTCACGATACCGATGGCAATCTGGTCTTCACTCATAATCTGGATCGGGATATTGCCAGCGATCTGTTTGGCGTGGTGCATAACAACCCGGACATCATCACCAATGTGTATCGCGATGATGAGTGGTTTATGAACCGCCACCGCCCGGACGAAATGCGTTTCTTCAAAGAGGCGATTTTCCAGTATTCCCTCTATGAGCCAGGCATGCTGGAACCTGAGGGTATCAGCAAGGTCTTCTTTACCTGCGAAAAACATGAACAACTGCTTCCGCTGGAGCAGGCGATTAATGCCCGCTGGGGCGATCGCGTGAACGTCAGTTTTTCGACGCTGACATGCCTGGAAGTCATGGCTGGCGGGGTATCGAAAGGGCACGCGCTGGAAGCCGTTTCGAAGGCGCTCGGTTACAGTCTTAAAGACTGCATCGCGTTCGGCGATGGCATGAACGATGCCGAAATGCTCTCGATGGCCGGAAAAGGGTGCATTATGGGTAACGCCCACCAGCGTCTGAAGGATTTGCATCCGGAGCTGGGAGTCATTGGCACTAACGCCGATAACGCCGTGCCGAATTACCTGCGTAAACTCTATCTGAGCTGATTTTGTGGTCGTTTATTGACCAGTTGTCAACGTAATACTCCGCTACAATGAGTGCTCCTTATTCTGTGAGACATTCATTGTGGCGTTACTCATCATCACCACGATCCTGTGGGCCTTTTCCTTTAGCCTGATTGGCGAGTACCTTGCCGGGCACGTCGACAGCTATTTTTCGGTCCTGATGCGCGTGGGCCTGGCGGCTCTGGTTTTCTTACCGTTCCTGCGTGCCCGTGGGCAAACGCTAACAACGATCCTGCTCTACATGCTGGTGGGGGCGATGCAACTTGGCATCATGTACCTGTTCAGTTTCCGCGCGTACCTCTATTTGAGCGTGTCGGAATTCCTGCTGTTCACCGTTTTGACGCCGCTTTATATCACGCTGATTTATGATCTTCTCAGCAAACGGCGCTTACGCTGGGGCTATGCGCTGAGTGCGCTACTGGCGGTGGTGGGTGCGGCGATTATCCGTTACGACAAAGTCAGCGACCACTTCTGGACGGGCCTGATGTTTGTGCAACTTGCCAACCTCAGTTTCGCCATCGGCATGGTGGGGTATAAGCGCCTGATGGAAACACGCCCGATGCCGCAGCACAACGCCTTTGCCTGGTTTTACCTTGGTGCCGCGGTTGTGGCTGTTATCGCCTGGTTCCTGCTGGGGAATCCGCAAAAACTGCCGACCACCAGCCTGCAATGGGGCATCCTGGTGTGGCTGGGCGTCGTGGCGTCCGGGCTGGGTTACTTTATGTGGAACTACGGGGCGACGCAGGTGGATGCCGGTACGCTTGGCATCATGAATAACGTGCATGTCCCGGCCGGGCTGCTGGTTAACCTTGCCATCTGGCAGGAGCAGCCGCACTGGCCGAGTTTTATCATTGGTGGGACGGTGATACTGGCCTCGCTGTGGGTGCATCGGCGCTGGGTCGCTCCGCGCTCCGCACAAACGGCAGATGGTCGCACGCGTGGTTCCTCGCTGAGCGAATAAATGCCTCGGTCACCGGCTGGCGCTGCTCGCCATCGCGCACGGCAGCGTACAGCCGGCTCCATAATCCCTCGCCCAGGGTTTTGGTCACCACCAGCCCCTGGCGTTCAAAACTTTCCACCACCCAGTGCGGCAGGGCGGCAATGCCCATTCGCGCCGCCACCATCTGAATCAGCAGCAGCGTATTGTCCACGCTTTTAAGCTGCGGGCTGATGCCTGCCGGCTGCAGGAAGTGACGCCAGATATCCAGGCGGCTACGCTGCACCGGATAAATCAACAGTGTCTCGGTGGCGATATCTTCCGGGATGATCCGAGTGCGTGAGGCCAGCGGGTGATCCGGGGAGAGTACCAGCCGTACTTCAAAATCAAACATCGGCGAATAGTGCAAACCACTGCGCGGCAAAATGTCCGAGGTCATCACCAGATCCAGCTCGCCTTGCTGGAGCGCGGGCTGCGGGTCGAAGGTGACGCCCGATTTAAAATCCATCTCCACATGCGGCCATTGAGCGCGAAAACTCTCCAGCGCCGGGGTCAGCCACTGAATACAGCTATGGCATTCAATCGCGATGCGCAGGCGGGTTTGCTGCGGTTCATTGCAGGCCAGTAATGCGCTGCTGATTTGCGGCAGCACCTGATTCGCCAGTTGCAGCAGGATTTCCCCTTGCGGCGTAAAGCGTAACGGCTGGCTTTTGCGCACAAAGAGCCGAAAGCCGAGGCGCTGTTCCAGATCGCTGAACTGGTGGGAAAGTGCGGATTGCGTCTGATGCAATGCCGCCGCCGCGGCAGCCAGCGACCCGCAGTTCCGTAACGCCTGTAGCGTTTTCAGATGTTTAATTTCGATCATGAAAGTCCTTCACTTCGGCATGACAAATTTGCGCTTGAGGAGGATACAGTAACTGTCAATTATGGATGTGTAAACATCTGGACGGCTAAAATCCTTCGTCTTTTAAATTTATGGTGCGTTGGCTGCGTTTACTAACCCCGGTCACTTACTCCAGTAAGCTCCCGGAGATAAGCAAACTTGCCGCCTTCCCTAAATTCAAAATCCATTGGATTTATAATTAATTAGAGGATGCACATATGACAGTTTTAAACCACACCCTCGGTTTCCCTCGCATTGGCCTGCGTCGCGAGCTGAAAAAAGCGCAAGAAAGTTACTGGGCGGGTAACTCCTCCCGTGAAGCGCTACTGGCGACAGGGCGCGAACTGCGCGCTCGCCACTGGGATCAGCAAAAAGCGGCGGGTATTGACCTGCTGCCGGTGGGGGATTTCGCCTGGTACGACCATGTTCTGACCACCAGCCTGCTGCTCGGCAACATTCCGGCTCGTCATCAGAACAGTGACGGCTCCGTCGATATCGATACCCTGTTTCGCATTGGTCGTGGCCATGCGCCGACCGGCGAACCGGCGGCAGCGGCGGAAATGACCAAATGGTTTAACACCAATTACCATTACATGGTGCCGGAGTTCGTGAAAGGGCAGTCGTTCAAACTCACCTGGACGCAACTGCTGGAAGAAGTCGACGAAGCGCTTGCGCTGGGGCACAACGTGAAGCCTGTCCTGCTGGGGCCAGTGACATATCTGTGGCTGGGCAAAGTGAAAGGTGAACAGTTTGATCGACTAAGCCTGATTAATGACATTCTGCCCGTCTACAAACAGGTGCTGGCTGAACTGGCGAAACGCGGCGTCGAGTGGGTACAAATCGACGAGCCCGCACTGGTACTGGAGTTGCCACAAGACTGGCTGGATGCCTTTAAACCAGCGTATGACGCACTCGCAGGCCAGGTGAAACTGCTGCTGACCACCTGGTTTGAAGGCGTAACACCAAATCTCGACACCATCACCGCGCTACCGGTGCAGGGGCTGCACGTTGACCTCGTTCACGGTAAAGATGACGTTGCCGAACTGCACACGCGTCTGCCCGCTGACTGGCTGCTCTCGGCAGGGCTGGTGAATGGCCGTAACGTCTGGCGCACCGATCTGAGCGCAAAATATGCACAGATTAAAGAGGTAGTAGGGCAGCGCCCGCTGTGGGTAGCCTCTTCGTGTTCCCTGCTGTATAGCCCGATTGATCTGAACATAGAGACGCGTCTGGATGCGGAAGTGAAGAGCTGGTTTGCCTTCGCCCTGCAAAAATGTGAAGAGTTGGCGCTATTACGCGATGCGCTGAACAGCGGTGATACTACTGCAATTGAGGCCTGGAGCGCCCCGATTCATGCGCGCCGCCACTCAACCCGTGTGCACAATACCGCCGTTTCGCAGCGTCTGGCGGCCATCACGGCAGAAGACAGCCAGCGCACCAGTACCTATGAAGACCGCGCCAAAGCACAGCGCGCTCGCTTTAACCTGCCCGCATGGCCGACCACGACCATCGGTTCCTTCCCGCAGACCACTGAGATCCGTGGTCTGCGCCTGGACTTCAAAAAGGGCAATCTGGACGCGCACAACTACCGTTCCGGTATCGCTGAACACATTAAGCAGGCGATTGTGGAGCAGGAGCGTTTAGGGCTGGACGTGCTGGTCCACGGTGAGGCCGAGCGTAACGACATGGTGGAATACTTTGGCGAGCATCTCGACGGTTTTGTCTTTACCCAGAACGGCTGGGTGCAGAGCTACGGCTCCCGCTGCGTGAAGCCGCCGGTGGTGATTGGCGATATCAGCCGTCCGGAAGCGATCACTGTGGAGTGGGCGAAGTATGCGCAGTCCCTGACCAACAAGCCGGTAAAAGGCATGCTGACAGGGCCGGTGACGATTCTGTGCTGGTCCTTCCCGCGTGAAGACGTGAGCCGTGAAACCATCGCTAAACAAATTGCCCTGGCGCTGCGCGATGAGGTGGCGGATCTGGAAGCCGCCGGTATCGGCATCATCCAGATTGACGAACCTGCCCTGCGTGAAGGCCTGCCGCTGCGCCGTCGCGACTGGGATGCCTATCTGGAGTGGGGCGTGGAAGCTTTCCGCATCAGTGCGGCCGTGGCGAGGGATGACACCCAGATCCACACCCATATGTGTTATTGCGAGTTTAACGACATCATGGATTCCATCGCCGCGCTGGATGCGGACGTGATCACCATCGAGACGTCGCGCTCGGATATGGAACTGCTGGAGTCGTTTGAAGAGTTTGAATATCCAAACGAAATCGGGCCGGGCGTGTATGACATTCACTCGCCGAACGTCCCAAGCGTGGCGTGGATTGAGGCGTTACTGACGAAAGCCGCCCAGCGTATCCCGGCAGAGCGCCTGTGGGTAAACCCGGACTGCGGCCTGAAAACCCGCGGCTGGCCAGAAACCCGCAGCGCACTGGCAAACATGGTGAAAGCCGCGCAGAACCTGCGTCAGGCGTAATGCTCTGCGCACCGTCCTTCTGGGAGGTGCGCTATTCCTTTTCCCGACACAGCCACTGCGTGCGGCGCTGTGCCAGCAGGTCGCGCTGGGGGCCGGTGGGGGCTCTGTCGCTCACCACATAATGGAAATCGCCGATATCACCGTTGCGGCACATCGCCCGGCGGCCAAACTTGGTGCTGTCGACCACCAGGACATTGACTTCTGCACTGGCGACCAGCGCCTGGCGCGCCACCACCTCTTCGTCATTGAAATCGTACAACTCGCCTTCTTCACCAATGCCGCCGACGGACACCACGCCGATATCCACGCGATAGCGGCGAAAGAAGGTCAGGGCGTCGCTGCCAATCACATCCAGATCGCGCTTACGCACGCGGCCACCCGCGACGGTCAGTTCGCAGCCAGGGAGCAGACTGAGCGGCGTGGCGGCGTGCAGATTATTGGTACACACCGCCAGACGGATATCGTCCGGCAGGGCGCGCGCTACCATTTCCACGGTGGTGCCGGTGCCGAGAAAGCAGCTTTGCGCTTCGCTGAGCAACTGAGCGACCCGTTCGCCAATCCAGCGCTTACCGTTAACGTTGACGATCTCGCGCTGTTGATAACCAATATTTTCGCGCGCGAAAGGGGCGACCATGCCATGACGGCGTAATAACAGCCCTTGCGCGGTGAGTTCACGCAAATCGCTGCGCACCGTTTGCAGCGAGACGCCGAAATAGTGCGCCAGTTGTTCAATGCTGCTCTCACCGTGCTCTGTCACGATGGCGACAATCGCGCTGCGACGTGCTTCAGGAGTCATATTTGCGTCCGGCAGAGGGGATTTGCGCTCATGCTATCCGGCGAATATGAAATTATTACTACGAAAAAAACGGGTCATATTTCTGTCAGATTCCCTTGTTTTAATCGTCACAACGAAAACCAAGGGGACGAAACCATGAGTAAGAAAATTGCGCTGGCAGCGGCTTTGCTGGCTTTCATGAGTGGTACTGCTTTCGCGAAATCCACTCTGACGCTCTACACCAGCCAGCCAACCGAAGATGCGCAAATGACGGTGAGCGCGTTTGAACAGGCGCACCCGGATGTCGAAGTAAAATGGATTCGCGATGGAACCGCAAAGCTGATTGCCCGTATGCAGGCTGAAATTTCCGCTGGCGGCGCCAGCCCGGATGTCTTACTCATTGCCGACAGCGTATCGATGGAGTCCCTGAAACAGCAAAATCTGCTGGCGGCTTACAAATCACCGCAGGCCAGCCGCTACGATGCGCAGCTCTACGATAAAGACGGTTACTACTACGGAACGAAACTTATCACCACGGGTATTGCCTATCACAGCAAAGCCCCGGTGAAGCCGGAGTCCTGGCAGGATCTGCTCAAGCCTGAGCTGAAAAACATGACTACGTTGCCAAGCCCGCTCTATTCCGGCGCCGCGCAGATCCATATGGCGACGTTAATGAATGACCCGCAGCTAGGCTGGCAGTATTACGAGAAACTGAAAGAAAACGGCGCGATGCCGCAGAGCGGTAATGGCGGCGTGATGAGCGCCATTACCTCCGGCAGCAAAGCCTACGGCGTACTGGTGGATTACATGGCGATCCGCGAGAAAGCCAAAGGCGCGCCGATTGAGTTCGTCTTCCCGAAAGAGGGCGTCAGTATCGTGACCGAACCGGTCGCCATGATGAAAGGGGCGAAAAACCCTGAGGGCGCGAAAGCCTTCATTGATTTTGTTCTCTCCGCAGACGGACAGAAGCTGGTGCTCAAACAGGGCTACCTGACAGCGGACGCCAGCTTGCCAGTACCGCAGGGTTTCCCGGCGCGTGACACCATTAAACTGATGCCATACGGCCCGGCAAAAGCGCTGGCTGATACCGACGCCAACAAAAAGCGCTTTGCCGACCTGTTCGGAAACCGCTAAGTCATGGCAGATATGACACTGCGTCAACCCGCCGCCAGCAGCCCGCCGAAAGGGCTGCTATGGCTTTTACTCGCCCTGATCGCCTTGCTGAGCCTGCTGCCCAGCCTGCGACTGCTTATTTCCGCGCTCTTTGACTGGCAACAAGGCAGCAACAGTAGTCTGTGGCGCGTGTTGAGCAATGAATCCACCTGGGTTGCGCTCTATAACAGCCTGTATACCAGCGGCCTGGGCACGATACTGTCGCTGCTGTTGGGCAGTTTTTTCGCCTTTTGCCTGGCCCTGACCAATATTCGCGGTAAGCAGATTTGGGTCTTTCTGTTCATGTTGCCGATGATGATCCCTCCGCAGGTCACTGCCCTGAGCTGGTTACAATTGTTTGGCCCCAGCAGCATTTTGCTCAACAGTATCGGGCTTGCGCCAGGGTTCGGCAGTACCAATCCCCTTTACTCGCCGGAAGGGATCGCGCTGTTGTTGGGTATCCAGCATGCGCCGCTGGTGTTTCTGGCGCTGCGCACGCAGCTACAGTGCCTGCCAAAGGAGCAAATTGAAGCCGCGCGTCTGAATGGCGCGTCGTTGTGGCGGGTCTTTATCGATATCGTATTGCCGCTGTGCCGCACCGCGCTGTGGGCCGGCGCGGCAATTGCGTTTGTCTCCGCACTGGGTAACTTCGGTATTCCCGCCATGCTCGGGATACCCATTTCCTATTTTGTTCTGCCGATTCAGATTTACCAGACGCTCTCCAGCTTTGGTCCGTCGATGTTAAATGACGTTGCGGCGCTGTCTGTGCTGATGGGTGTTCTCGCCATCGGTATCGTGACTTTACAGGGAGTGATGCAACGTCGCCATGCGCTGCCGCTTATCGGAATGGCCGGGCGGGCACTGAGCTTTCAGTTAGGCAAATGGCGACTGGCGACCGAAGTGCTGCTGGGCATGGTGCTGTGCGCCATTCTGCTAGCGCCGCTGCTTGCGCTGATTGCGACATCGCTGGTGCCGACGCTGGGTGTGCCGCTGAATGCCGATACGCTGACCTTTGCCGCCTGGCGAGCGATGTTTGATAACCAGAGCGCCACCTGGCGAGCACTCACGAATAGTATCTCACTTTCCGTGAGCGCCTCGCTGGTTCTGATGCTGCTATGCCTGCCGCTGGCCTGGCTACTGGTGCGTTTCCCCAGTCGTCCGCTGCGATGGTTGTATAACGTTATCGATATTCCCTACACCCTGCCGGGCGTGGTGCTGGCGATTGCCTTTATTTTGCTTTTTGCCCGCCCGCTGCCGCTGGTGGGGATCAGCCTGAGTGGCACGCTGACTATCATTTTCCTCGCCTATCTTGCCCGTTTCCTGACGGTCTGCTTAAAGCCGGTACATAACAGCATGCTGCAGCTCGACCCGGCGATGGAAGAGGCGGCCAGTCTGGCTGGCGCTAACTTCTCTCAGCGCCTGCGTCATATTGTGCTGCCGCTGCTAGCTCCCGCCGCATTTGCCGGGGCGCTGCTGGTCTTTCTGACCGCCGTTAATGAGCTGACTGTCTCCGCGCTGCTGTGGAGCGCGGGTAAAGAGACGCTCGGCGTGGTGATTTTTAATCTCGACGAAAGCGGTAACAAAGTGTTGGCCTCGGCGATCTCCGTGTTAGTCGTGGGGTTGGTGGCCTGCGTCATGTTGCTGCTGAGTACTCTCGGCAAATATTTACCCAAAGGAGTTATCCCGTGGCAGAGCTAATACTGGAACGGCTGAACAAGGTGTTTGGTGAACAGGCCGTGGTGCGGGATCTGAATCTGACCATTCCCGAAGGGGCGTTCACCGCGCTGCTGGGGCCGAGCGGCTGTGGCAAAACCACTACGCTGCGCATCCTTGCCGGACTTGAACACCTCTCTTCCGGGCGTTTGTTGCTGGGGGATCGCCTGCTGGCGGATGCGCGGGTGCATATGCCACCGGAGACCCGTGATATGGGGATGGTGTTTCAGTCTTATGCCCTCTGGCCGCATATGACCGTGGCAGAAAACGTCGGTTATCCGCTGAAATTGCGCAAAGTGAATGGCGCTGCGCGCCAGAAGCAGGTGATGGAAGCGCTGGATGTGGTGGAGCTGGGCGCGTATGCCGGGCGCTCGCCGCAGGCGCTCAGCGGCGGTCAACGCCAGCGCGTGGCGCTGGCCCGCTGCCTGGTGTCGGAGCCGGAAGTGGTATTGCTGGATGAACCGCTGGCGAATCTCGATCGCCATCTGCGCGCCACCATGGAACAGACGTTTCGCGAATTTCACCGTCGTACCGGGGCGACATTCGTCTATGTCACGCACGATCAGGCTGAGGCAATGGCGCTGGCCAGCCACATTGCAGTGATGCATCAGGGGGAATTAATGCAGTGGGGCGCGCCGCAGACGCTGTATCAGCATCCGCAAAATGCCTGGGTGGCAAGGTTTATCGGCAAAGGCAGCATTCTGTCGCTGGCGGCCCGGCATCCTGCATCGCAGTTAGAGAGTCAGCAACTGCATGAAGGTCTCGCGCCCGATAATACCCAACCGCGCCAGCAGGTACTGGTTCGTCCGGAACATGTCATGGTGGGGGATAACGGGCTGCCGGCAATGGTGGAAAGCTGCATTTTCCAGGGGGAACGCTACCTGCTGGAGCTGCGTCTGCCGGACGGACAGCACTTAAGTGCTTTCCATTCTTTGCCATTGCGTGAACAGCAGAGCACCCGTGTGCGTCTGATGCAGGGATGGTGCCTGGAGGCGGCGTGACGGTACAAATTGAGATTATCAGCGGGGCGGGACATAAAGCCCCCGCAGCGATTCTGGTTTCCACGCCCCGGCAACGTATTTTGCTCGATGCAGGCGGCGCGCTGGATCCGCACGCGGAACTCTGGCCTGTACCGGAAAAGATCGATGCGATCCTACTGAGTCACGATCATGTTGATCATATCGGCGGCCTGCATCGTCTTGCGCCGCACATCCCGGTCTATTGTACGCAGACCACGGCGCAATCATTACCCGCAGGGCGAAACGTCCACCCGATTGCGGTGCGTGGGCAATTCCGCCTGGGCGACATTACGGTGACGACGGGCAGTTGCGGACACGCCTGGGGTGGGGTGTGGTTTCATCTGGATGTGGCCGATGGCCTGTTTTATAGCGGCGATATCAGTATGGAGTCGGCATTATTTCGCTTTGATGTCCCCCCGCCTGCCGGGCTTGCGCTGGTGGATGCGTCATACGGGCTCTATAACGTTTCGCAACGCCAGCAGTGGGATAAATTGCGCGCTCGTTTGACGCTTCCTGCGCTGTGTCCGGTGCCGCCGTCGGGCCGGGCGGTGGAACTGGCGCTGCTATTAGCGCGTGAGGGACGTACCGACATCGCGCTTGATGCGCCTTGCCAGGAGATGCTCAGGCAAATGGCGACGCATAATGACGGCAGTTTGCACCAGGATGTGGAGGCTGAGCTGCAACAGCTTTTACGCACGCTTCCGGCCTTTTCCGCTCAGTCATCGCTGATCCTGGCAGCGGATCCTGATGGGCAAAGTGGGATGGCGGGGGAACTGCGTCGACGCAAAGATTTCCATCGCCGCACGTTGTTTACGGGTCATATGAATCGCCTTAACCATCAACAATGGCTGGCCGGGGAAGTGGATTTTTGTCGCTGGAATGTGCATCCAACTCTCAAAACCTTAATGTTGTTAGTGTCGATGCTAAAGTGCAGCAGGCTGGTGCCGATGTTTACTCATGTAGAGGACATCCAGGACTGGCAGTTCGCGCCTGGATGTCACATCGTTACGCAGAATATGTTGAGGGTGGATTTATGCCACTGATATGCAAACCCTTTGTTTTTGTTCGTCACGGCGAGACGCCGCTTAACCGCGATAAAGTGATTGGCGGGAGCACGGATGTGCCGCTGACCGACGAAGGGGAGCAGCAGGCACGTTCCGCTGCACCCATTCTGGGCCGCTATGACTGGAATGGGGTAGCGGTGAGTTCGCTCAAGCGGGCTCAGCGTACCCTCGAACTGGCGCTGCCTGGCGCGGCCCATGTTGTTATGCCGGATTTATGTGAGCGTGACTGGGGCGAGCTGGAAAACCGTCCGCTGGCCGAGTTAACCCCCTATGAAAGCACGCCGCCTGGCGGCGAAAGCTGGGAGACGTTCTGCACCCGCGTGACGGATGCGCTTAATAGCCTGCTGGAACAATACGATACGCCGTTGATTGTGGCGCATTCTGGTGTTTACCGTGTGATCCGTTACCACGCCTTCGGCACGCCTTATGGCGATCGGGTGGGTAACGCGGTGCCTATGTGGATCTCGCCTGGCGAAACGCCGCAAGAGTGGCAGATCATGCCGCTGGCGGAACGTGGTTAAGCGGCACGCGATGCAAGAAGTGCCGCGGGCAACACAGGTCATATTCTCCTGCGTCGCGCCGCATGGGCAGTATTAGCGTGCTACGCCGCCATACTGGGCGAACCAGTCCAGCATCCGGCGCCAGCCATCTTTGGCCGATTCTTCATGGTAGCTGGGACGATAATCGGCGTTAAACGCATGCCCGGCGTCAGGGTAAACTACGATCTCGGCGTGCGCGTTGGCGGCGCGTAACGCCTGCCGCATGGTGTCGACCGTTTCCAGAGGGATCCCTGTATCCTGTGCGCCATACAGACCAAGTACCGGTGCATTAAGGTCTGTGGCGATATCCACCGGATGTTTCGGTGAATTCAATGATTTTTGTCCCACCAGTTTTCCATACCAGGCGACCGCCGCTTTCAGTTGCGGGTTATGCGCCGCGTACAGCCAGGCAATCCGTCCTCCCCAGCAAAAACCGGTCGCCAGCAGGCGATGGGCATCACCACCGTTACGTGCCGCCCAGTTGGCAACATGATCGAGATCGGCCAGTACCTGCGCATCGGGCACCTTCATGACCAGTCCATCAAAGAGGGTCTGAATATCGGCGAAATCATTCGGATCGCCCTGACGAAAATAGAGTTCCGGCGCCACGGCCAGATACCCTTCGAGGGCAAGGCGGCGACAAAGATCGCGAATATGTTCATGAACGCCAAAGATTTCCTGAATCACCAGTACCACTGGCAAAGGGCCACTGGCATCTTTTGGCCGAGCGTGATACGCCGGCATGCTTTCACCCTGGCTTGGAATCGTGGTTTCGCCAGCGATGATGGCGTCTTCCGGGGTGTGCAGTGTGGTTGACGCGTGAGGTGATGCCGCCGGTGCGAAGCCCGGTAATGTATTTGTTGTCATGGCTTTCTCCATACCCTTTATTTAGCGCTCCATTAACTATAGTCCGACAGAACGCAAATCATCCTGTGCGAAAAAGGCTATCTTTGGAGCAGGGCGAGGCGGTTGAATGTGTTAGTGTGATTGATATCACCATTTTATGGAAATGTTATGCAAACAAATTACATCATGGAGATCTCAGTCACGAAATTGCGTGCATGCCTTCTGTAAAGTACCGTTTTGCTTCTTCTGACTAACCCTGATCACAGAGGAGTTTTTATGTCCAAGTCTGATGTTTTTCATCTCGGCCTCACCAAGAACGATTTACAAGGGGCTACGCTTGCTATCGTTCCGGGCGATCCAGAGCGTGTGGAAAAGATCGCCGCGCTGATGGATAAGCCGGTTAAGCTGGCATCTCATCGCGAGTTCACCTCCTGGCGCGCTGAACTGGATGGTAAAGCTGTCATTGTCTGCTCCACCGGTATCGGCGGCCCGTCGACCTCTATCGCTGTGGAAGAACTGGCCCAACTGGGTATCCGCACCTTCCTGCGCGTCGGTACGACAGGTGCAATTCAGCCAAACATTAACGTTGGCGATGTACTGGTGACGACCGCGTCCGTACGTCTGGACGGCGCAAGTCTGCATTTTGCGCCGATGGAATACCCGGCTGTGGCTGACTTCGAGTGCACCACCGCGCTGGTGGCGGCGGCGAAAGAGGTTGGGGCAACCACCCATATCGGCGTGACCGCCTCATCCGATACCTTCTACCCAGGCCAGGAACGTTATGACACCTTCTCCGGCCGTGTGGTAAGCCGTTTCAAGGGATCTATGGAAGAGTGGCAGTCCATGGGCGTGATGAACTACGAAATGGAATCCGCAACCTTGCTGACCATGTGCGCAAGCCAGGGCCTGCGCGCCGGGATGGTAGCGGGCGTTATCGTTAACCGTACCCAGCAGGAAATTCCAAACGCTGAGACCATGAAGCAAACGGAAAGCCATGCGGTGAAAATTGTAGTGGAAGCCGCGCGCCGTCTGCTGTAATTGTTTCCTTCCGTATAAAGGCCGGCATGTCCGGCCTTTTGCTTATTTGTTGTTTCCCGGGGCGGGATTAATCCGTATTTCGCCCACCTGCCACGCTTGCGGTTCACAATAAAAACAACCGATTCATACCCGACTCTTTCCGAACATGGGCTTAATGAACTGTTCAGCGGAGGGTTGAAACGTAGGGCAATCTCGCCCAATCTGTTACACTTCACGAACATTTTCTTCAATAGCAGGCACTAAGATGGCGGAAGATTCAAAAGAGACGACGCACTTTGGTTTTCAGACCGTCGCCAAAGATCAGAAAGCCGAGATGGTGGCGCATGTGTTCCACTCGGTTGCCGCAAAATACGATGTCATGAACGACTTAATGTCGATGGGCATTCACCGTTTGTGGAAACGTTTTACGATCGACTGTAGCGGCGTGCGTCGCGGGCAAAAAGTTCTCGATTTGGCCGGCGGAACCGGCGACCTGACGGCTAAATTCTCTCGTCTGGTCGGCGAAACAGGTCAGGTTGTGCTGGCAGACATTAACGAGTCCATGCTCAAAATGGGCCGCGAAAAACTGCGCAATATTGGTGTTATCGGCAACGTCGAATATGTCCAGGCGAATGCCGAAGCGCTGCCGTTCCCGGATAACACCTTTGACTGCATCACCATCTCTTTTGGTCTGCGTAACGTCACCGAAAAAGAGAGCGCTCTGCGTTCCATGTACCGCGTGCTTAAACCGGGTGGACGCCTGCTGGTGCTGGAGTTTTCCAAACCGATCATTGAACCGCTGAGCAAGGTATATGACGCCTACTCTTTCCACGTGCTGCCGCGCATCGGGCAACTGGTCGCCAGCGATGCGGAAAGTTACCGCTATCTGGCGGAATCCATCCGCATGCATCCGGATCAGGAAACCCTGAAAGCGATGATGCAGAGCGCGGGTTTTGAAAACGTCGATTACTACAACATGACCGCAGGCATTGTTGCACTGCATCGTGGCTACAAGTTCTGACAGGAGTTCACATGCCTTTTAAGCCACTGGTGACTGCGGGTGTTGAGCGTATGCTGAATACCTTTTTTTATCGCGAGCGGGCGCTTAAACCTGCCCGTCAGCGGTTACAGGGAAAAGTGTTGCGCATTGCGCTAAAAGAGTTTGCTTCGCCACTGGTGCTGGCCTTTAGTGAACGCCAGGTCGATGTGCTGGGCGAATGGGAAGGCGAGGCGGACTGTACGGTGATGACCCAGCTTCGCGTGTTGCCTGGGCTGCGCGACAGAAAACAGTTAACTGCGCTGATTCGCTCGGGCGAGCTGGAAGTACAGGGCGATATCCAGGTGGTGCAAAATCTTGTTGCGCTCATGGATCTGGCCGAATTCGATGTCGCGGAACTGCTGGCCCCTTATACCGGCGATGTCGCTGCTGAGGGGATTGGCAAGGCGCTGCGTAATGGCGTGTTTCTGGCGCGCCACGTCTTTGAGCGTCAGCAGCGCTATGTGGCAGAAGTGCTTACCGAAGAATGGCGTCTGGCTCCAGGGGCACTGGAAGTGGCCTGGTTTGCGGAAGAAACGGCCGCAATGGAACGTGCGGTTGACGCATTTAGCCAACGCCTGGATAAACTGGAGGGCAAATGACGCCAGGAGAAATACGGCGCCTCTATTTCATCATCCAGACCTTTTTGAGTTACGGCCTTGATGAGCTTATCCCCGTCATGCGCATTACGTTGCCGCTGCGACTCTGGCGGCGCACGCTATTCTGGATGCCCAACCGGCATAAAGAGAAAGCGCTTGGGGTACGCTTACGCCTGGCGTTACAGGAGTTAGGTCCGGTATGGATTAAATTCGGGCAAATGCTCTCTACCCGACGCGATCTCTTTCCGCCGCACATTGCCGATCAACTGGCCATGTTGCAGGACAAAGTGGCTCCTTTCGATGGCGTACTTGCTAAACAACAGATTGAAAAAGCGATGGGCGGTCTGCCTGTGGATGCATGGTTTGATGATTTTGAGATTGAACCGCTGGCGTCTGCCTCCATTGCTCAGGTGCACACCGCGCGGCTGAAAGAGAACGGCAAAGAGGTGGTCATTAAAGTTATCCGCCCGGACATTCTGCCGATTATTAAAGCGGACTTAAAATTGATTTACCGTCTGGCTGGCTGGGTCCCGCGCTTGCTGCCTGACGGGCGGCGTCTGCGTCCGCAAGAAGTGGTGCGCGAGTACGAAAAAACGTTGATTGACGAACTCGATTTGCTTCGGGAGTCGGCGAACGCTATCCAGCTGCGACGTAATTTCGACGATAGCCCGATGCTCTATATCCCCGAAGTGTATCCGGACTACTGTAGTCAGAACATGATGGTGATGGAGCGCATCTACGGCATTCCGGTTTCCGATGTGGCGGCACTGGAGAAAAACGGTACCAACATGAAATTGTTGGCTGAACGAGGCGTTCAGGTGTTCTTCACCCAGGTCTTCCGCGACAGTTTCTTCCATGCAGATATGCACCCTGGCAATATTTTTGTCAGCTTTGAACACCCGGAAAATCCACAGTATATCGGTATCGACTGCGGTATCGTCGGGTCGCTGAACAAAGAAGATAAGCGCTATCTTGCGGAAAACTTTATTGCCTTCTTCAATCGTGACTACCGTAAGGTGGCTGAGCTGCATGTCGATTCCGGTTGGGTGCCGCCGGATACTAACGTTGAAGATTTTGAGTTTGCCATTCGTACTGTGTGCGAACCGATTTTTGAAAAGCCGCTGGCGGAAATATCGTTTGGCCATGTGCTGCTGAACCTGTTTAACACCGCGCGCCGCTTCAATATGGAAGTCCAGCCGCAGCTGGTGCTGTTGCAAAAGACCTTGCTTTATATTGAAGGTGTGGGACGTCAGCTTTACCCACAGCTGGATTTATGGAAAACGGCGAAGCCGTTCCTTGAATCGTGGATTAAAGATCAGGTGGGTATTCCGGCGCTGTTGAAAGCGGTGAAAGAGAAAGGCCCCTTCTGGATCGAGAAGATGCCAGAACTTCCTGAACTGGTGTACAACAGCTTGCGGCAGGGTAAGCAATTGCAGCATAGCGTTGACAGGATCGCCAGCGAGTTGCAGACAAACCATGTGCGTCAGGGACAATCCCGTTATCTGTTTGGCATCGGTGCGACGCTGATGTTGAGTGGGACCCTGTTGCTGATTAACCGTCCGGAATGGGGTTTCTCGCCAGGTTGGTTAATGGCTATCGGTTTGTTAGCCTGGATTGTCGGTTGGCGCAAATCTCGCTGATTTTCACATCGCCCCTGGGAGGCACGGTAACGTATACTGTGGCTTGTTTTCATCATCTCCTACAGAGGACTATGTATGGGTGGTATCAGTATTTGGCAGTTGTTGATTATTGCGGTTATCGTCGTGCTGCTGTTTGGAACGAAAAAACTCGGTTCTATCGGTTCCGATTTGGGGGCATCGATCAAAGGCTTTAAAAAGGCCATGAGCGACGATGACAAGCAAGACAAAGACAAATCTGCAGAGGATGCGGATTTCACTGCTAAATCGCTTGCTGATAAGCAAGAGGACGCGAAGAAAGATGAAAAGCGTCACGACAAAGAACAGGTGTAATTCGTGTTTGATATTGGTTTTAGCGAACTGTTATTAGTCTTCGTCATCGGCCTGGTCGTACTGGGGCCGCAGCGTTTACCCGTTGCGGTGCGTACGATTGTGGGCTGGATCCGCGCGCTGCGCTCGCTGGCGACGACGGTGCAAAATGAACTGACTCAGGAGCTCAAGCTGCAGGAGTTTCAGGACAGCCTGAAGAAAGTTGAGAAAGCCAGCCTGGAAAACCTGACGCCGGAACTGAAGGCTTCAATGGATGAATTGCGTCAGGCGGCCGAGTCGATGAAACGTTCTTATACCGTCAACGATCCGGAAAAGGCCAGCGATGAAGCGCACACTATCCATAACCCGGTGGTGAAAGGCAACGAAGCGCAGCACGAAGGCGTCACGCCGGCAACGGCGGAAGCGCAGGCCAGCGCACCGGAACAGGTTCCTGATATTCAGGATGTGCCCGAGGCGAAAAAAACGGTAACTCAGGCTGCAGAAGCGAAAACGGCTTCTGAGGCGACCCCTTCTTCAAGTGATAAATCCTGAACATGGCTGTCGATGATACTCAACCGCTCATCACGCATTTGATTGAGCTACGTAAGCGCCTGTTAAACTGCATCATTGCAGTTATCGTGATTTTTCTGGCGTTGGTTTATTTTGCCAATGACATCTATCAGATAGTCTCAGCGCCATTGATCAAACAGATGCCGCTGGGCGCGACAATGATCGCAACCGATGTGGCTTCGCCCTTCTTCACGCCGATCAAATTGACCTTCATGGTGTCGCTGATCCTCTCGGCGCCGGTCATTCTCTATCAGGTGTGGGCGTTTGTGGCGCCGGCGCTCTACAAACATGAGCGCCGTCTGATCATCCCCTTGTTGGTTTCCAGTTCGCTGCTGTTCTATATCGGTATGGCCTTCGCCTACTTTGTGGTATTCCCGCTGGCGTTTGGCTTCCTGACACATACGGCACCGGAGGGGGTACTTGTCTCGACCGATATTGCGAGCTATTTGAATTTCGTCATGGGGCTGTTTATGGCCTTTGGCGTCGCGTTTGAAGTGCCCGTCGCTATTGTGCTGTTGTGCTGGATGGGCGTCACTACGCCGCAATCGCTGCGCCAGAAACGACCGTATGTACTGGTAGGGGCATTTGTGGTGGGCATGCTGTTGACGCCGCCGGATGTTTTCTCCCAGACGCTATTGGCTATACCCATGTACTGTCTGTTTGAGGTGGGCGTCTTTTTCGCGCGCTTCTACACGGGTAAGCGTCGTCAGGGTGACGAAGGCGAAGAAGAAACCACTACAGAAGAGTAAATTCAGCCGCCCGTCAGGGCGGTTGTTGTCTGGAGCGCTGTATGTTTGATATCGGTGTGAATCTCACCAGTTCCCAGTTTGCCAAAGATCGTGATGATGTGATGGCCCGTGCGCAGGCGGCGGGTGTCAGCGGCATGCTGCTTACCGGCACTAACCTGCATGAAAGTCTGCAGGCACAGCAACTGGCCAAACACTACCCGCGCTGTTGGTCCACCGCCGGCGTACACCCGCACGACAGCAGTAGCTGGACACAGGAAACGGCAAATACCCTCCGGCAACTCGCCGAACAGCCAGAAGTGGTGGCAATAGGGGAGTGTGGGCTCGATTTCAACCGTAATTTCTCTACCCCCGAAGAGCAGGAACGGGCTTTTACCGCGCAGCTGGCGCTGGCGGCAGAACTTGCGATGCCCGTTTTTTTACACTGCCGCGATGCCCATGATCGTTTCCTGACGCTACTGGATCCGTGGCTTCCTCGCTTGCCCGGCGCGGTGCTGCACTGTTTTACCGGCACGTTACACGAAGCGCAGGCGTGTCTGGCTCGGGGTATCTATCTGGGCATTACCGGCTGGGTGTGTGATGAACGACGTGGACTGGAATTGCGCGACGTGGTGCCGCATATCCCCGCTGACCGTCTGTTTGTTGAAACCGATGCGCCGTATTTACTGCCACGGGATTTGTCGCCGAAACCGGCATCAAGGCGCAACGAACCCGCGCATCTGGGGCATATTCTGGTCTGTGTCGCTCAGTTGCGCGGCGAAGATGCCCAATGGCTTAGCGACGTGACTAACCAAAACGTGCAGACGCTGTTTGGCATCCGGCTTTAACGTGGGATCAGACTTTACGGAAGTCGGTGTTTTTGATGCTCTGCAGTACCTGTTTATTTAACAGGTTAAGCAGCAACATAGAGCGGGCTTCGCCGTCCGGCTCTTTAAAGATAGCCTGTAGACCTTCGAGCGCGCCTTCGGTAATGATCACGCTATCGCCGGGGTACGGCGTTTCAGGGTCGGTAACCCCTTCGGGTTTATACAGGGAAAGCTGGTGAATGACCGTCGAAGGAACCTGCGCCGGACTCGCGCCGAAACGGACAAAGTGGCTAACGCCGCGGGTAGCATTAATCGTCGTGGTGTGAATCACCTCGGGATCGAACTCGACAAACAGATAGTTTGGGAATAGCGGTTCGCTCACCATGGTACGTTTACCACGGACCATTTTTTCCAGCGAGATCATTGGCGTCAGGCAGTTTACCGCCTGGCGTTGAAGATGTTCCTGGGCGCGCTGGAGCTGGCCTCGTTTGCAGTAAAGTAAATACCAGGATTGCATAATGTTCTTTTCCGAAAGTTCGGTGAGCAAGCATACCAAAAGCCTAAGGCGATGGCGAAGTTGATTATAACTGGCGACAATACTTACCGTCCTCTTTCACCTTGATTTAACAAAATTACAGCAACGTGAAGATGAACACCGTATAATAGAGCGCTTAGCAAGAGGCCATTATAAACCCCATGAAATACCATGACCTACGTGATTTTCTGACGCTGCTTGAACAGCAGGGCGAATTAAAACGCATTACGTTACCGGTTGATCCCCATCTGGAGATGACGGAAATTGCTGACCGCACCCTGCGCGCGGGGGGGCCGGCGTTACTGTTCGAAAACCCAAAAGGTTACACGATGCCGGTGCTATGCAATTTATTCGGTACACCACGTCGGGTTGCGTTGGGTATGGGGCAGGAAGAGGTAAGCGCCCTGCGAGAAGTGGGAAAATTACTGGCCTTTCTGAAAGAGCCGGAGCCGCCAAAAGGCTTTCGCGACCTCTTTGATAAGCTCCCCCAGTTTAAACAAGTGTTAAACATGCCGACTAAACGGCTGCGCGGTGCGCCTTGCCAGCAAAAGGTGGTGCAGGGCGACGATGTCGATCTCACCAAAATCCCTATCATGCAGTGCTGGCCTGATGATGTCGCGCCGCTGATTACCTGGGGGTTAACCGTTACGCGCGGGCCACAAAAAGAGCGCCAGAATTTAGGCATTTATCGCCAGCAACTGATTGGAAAAAATAAGCTGATCATGCGTTGGTTGTCCCATCGCGGCGGCGCACTTGATTATCAGGAGTGGTGTGCGGCGCATCCGGGCGAACGTTTCCCGGTCTCTGTCGCCCTGGGCGCCGACCCGGCGACCATTCTGGGGGCGGTGACGCCTGTTCCGGATACCCTGTCGGAATATGCCTTCGCCGGGTTACTGCGCGGCACCAAAACCGAAGTTGTCAAATGTCTTTCCAATGATTTAGAAGTCCCGGCCAGTGCGGAAATAGTACTGGAGGGCTATATTGAGCCTGGAGAGATGGCGCCCGAGGGGCCGTATGGCGACCATACGGGTTACTACAACGAGGTCGACAACTTCCCGGTCTTCACCGTCACGCACATTACTCAGCGTGAAGACGCGATTTACCATTCGACCTACACCGGACGTCCGCCGGATGAACCTGCCGTATTAGGTGTGGCGCTCAATGAAGTGTTCGTTCCGATTCTGCAAAAGCAGTTCCCGGAAATCGTCGATTTTTATCTGCCGCCGGAGGGCTGTTCTTATCGCCTTGCGGTCGTCACTATCAAGAAACAGTACGCAGGTCATGCAAAACGCGTCATGATGGGTGTCTGGTCGTTCTTGCGCCAGTTTATGTACACCAAGTTCGTGATTGTCTGTGATGATGATGTCAATGCGCGGGACTGGAACGATGTTATTTGGGCGATCACCACCCGTATGGACCCGGCGCGGGACACGGTACTGGTGGAGAACACGCCAATTGATTACCTGGATTTTGCCTCGCCGGTATCCGGACTTGGCTCAAAAATGGGCCTGGATGCCACCAATAAATGGCCTGGCGAAACCGAACGAGAGTGGGGACGCCCTATCAGGAAAGATCCTGACGTGACGGCGCGTATCGACGCCATCTGGGACGAGCTGGCCATTTTTAGTGACGGTAAAGGTGCCTGACGCGCCACCGTTTTTCGCCAGACATTACGACAACGAGTATGAACCCGACAGAGGGAGCGCATGACAACCTTAAGCTGTAAAGTGACCTCGGTAGACGCCATCACCGATACCGTATATCGCGTCCGTTTAGTGCCGGAAGCGGCTTTTTCTTTTCGCGCTGGCCAGTACTTAATGGTAGTGATGGATGAACGAGACAAACGCCCCTTCTCTCTGGCCTCCACGCCGAGCCAGCATGATTTTATCGAGCTGCACATTGGCGCATCCGAATTAAATCTCTACGCCATGGCGGTGATGGATCGCATCCTGAAAGACCGGGAAATTGTGGTGGATCTTCCACACGGTGACGCCTGGCTGCGTGACGATGAAGAACGTCCGCTGGTGTTGATTGCCGGGGGGACCGGTTTCTCCTACGCACGTTCCATTCTGCTGACGGCGCTTGAGCAAAACCCAAACCGTGATATCACCATTTACTGGGGCGGACGCGAAGAGAAGCACCTGTACGATCTGTCTGAACTGGAAGCGCTGTCCGTTGATCACCCGAACCTGCGCGTGGTGCCGGTCGTTGAGCAGCCGGAAGAGAACTGGCGTGGCCGCAGCGGAACCGTACTGACCGCCGTATTGCAGGATTTCGGTACGCTGGCAGAGCACGATATTTATATTGCCGGGCGTTTTGAGATGGCGAAAATCGCCCGTGATCTGTTCTGCAATGAACGCGGCGCGCGTGAAGACCGCCTGTTTGGCGACGCATTCGCATTTATTTAAGCCTTTCCGAACACCACCCCTTCCCGGGGGTGGTGTTCAGCAATCACTCATCCACGCTATAGAAACAAACAGCGGCTTATCGTTTTCTAACGGACACATCATCTCTCCTGTCGTGCCTTGCTTTGGTTCGAGGCTTGCCGTCACCCTGGTCGCAACATGCTGGCTACCGATGTTTTCATCGAAACGCTCAATAACCGCGGTGCTGGCGTCCGGTCTGGCGGTTTGTAGTTTCGTATATCATCCCTGATTGTCGGCCTTGAGCGTGTTGAGCCCAAACGTCAGGCAGCGTTGCGCCATCACCTGTTCCCGGCTGACGTCTTTATTGACCAGTATGAGCGTGGTGCCAGTGCAATCAGGCAGGATAACGGCAGAATAATATTCATCATGCCTTCCCTTATTGATGGAGTGTTATTTCCATGGGGAGTGTAAGGGATGGTGTGAGGGATAAGAAATAAAAAGCCCGCCCCTGACAGGCGGGAAAACGGCAACTAAATTTACCCCGACATCATCCACACTGCTTTTTTGTTGGCGGCGGATGGCCGGACCTTACCCCGGTCACAGCGTTATCTGTGTGTACGGGGATGTGCTCCGTTGCCGCCATGATGCAGCGCGAATTATTCAGGGACGTTATCGTGATTAAACTCGCTCAAATACCGTCGCGATACCCTGACCCAGACCGATGCACATGGTCGCCAGACCAAACTGGGCGTCTTTGCGTTCCATCAGATTGAGCAGGGTGGTGCTGATACGCGTACCGGAACAACCCAACGGGTGACCGAGCGCGATCGCGCCGCCGTTAAGGTTGATCTTCTCGTCAATCTGCTCCATTAGCCCCAGATCTTTAATGCATGGAAGGATCTGCGCGGCAAATGCTTCGTTCATCTCGAACAGGTCGATGTCGCTGGTGGTCAGACCCGCTTTTTTCAGCGCCAGTTTCGATGCCGGAACCGGGCCATAACCCATAATGGACGGATCGCACCCGACGACAGCCATGGAGCGTACGCGCGCACGTGGTTTCAGACCCAACTCGCGGGCACGGCTTTCACTCATGACCAGCATTGCCGATGCGCCGTCGGAAAGGGCGGAAGAGGTTCCTGCGGTCACCGTGCCGCTAACCGGATCGAACGCCGGTCTTAAGGACGAGAGCGCCTCAACGGTGGTTTCCGGGCGGATAACTTCGTCATAATTAAATTGCTTTAACACGCCATCGGCATCATGGCCGCCGGTGGGGATGATTTCATTTTTAAATGCCCCGGACTGCGTGGCGGCCCAGGCGCGGGCATGAGAACGCGCGCCAAATGCGTCTTGCATTTCACGGCTAATGCCGTGCATCCGTGAGAGCATCTCGGCGGTAAGCCCCATCATTCCCGCGGCTTTTGCCACATTACGGCTCATGCCCGGATGAAAATCCACGCCGTGGCTCATGGGAACATGGCCCATATGCTCCACGCCGCCAACAAGGCACACCTGCGCATCGCCGGTCATGATCATGCGGGCAGCATCGTGTAACGCCTGCATTGAAGAACCACACAGGCGGTTAACGGTGACTGCCGGAACCGAATGGGGGATCTCCGCCAGCAGCGACGCATTGCGGGCAATATTGAAACCCTGCTCCAGAGTCTGCTGTACGCAGCCCCAGTAGATATCGTCAATCGCAGAGGCGTCCAGCGCCGGGTTACGCGCCAGCAGGCTGCGCATCAGGTGCGCGGAGAGATCTTCCGCGCGCACGTTGCGAAATGCGCCGCCTTTTGAACGGCCCATCGGGGTGCGAATTGCATCGACAATGACAACCTGTTCCATTGTGACTCCTTAAGCCGTTTTCAGGTCGCCTGCCGGACGAGCAGGTTCAACCGGGGGATAATACGCCTCGTTCTGGCGCGCTTTCTCGCGCAGCCCGGCCGGGACTTCATAGAGCGGGCCAAGGTGCTGGAACTGATGCGCCATATCGAGATATTTTGCGCTGCCAAGCGTGTCGAGCCAGCGGAATGCCCCGCCGTGGAACGGAGGGAAACCGAGACCGTAGACCAGCGCCATATCGGCTTCTGCCGGACTGGCGATAATGCCCTCTTCCAGGCAGCGCACTACTTCGTTGACCATCGGGATCATCATGCGGGCGATGATCTCATCGTCGCTAAGGTCGCGCTTCGGCTGGCTAACCTCTGCCAGCAGGCCATTCACCTCGGTATCGTCTTCTTTCTTCGGTTTACCTTTGCTGTCTTCTTTATAGCGCCAGAAGCCAAGACCATTTTTCTGCCCGAAGCGACCGGCATCAAACAGCGCGTCTATCGCGTCGCGATAATCTTTCTGCATCCGCTGTGGGAAACCCGCCGCCATGACGGCCTGCGCGTGATGCGCCGTATCGATACCGACCACATCCAGCAGGTATGCCGGACCCATCGGCCAGCCAAAGACTTTCTCCATGACTTTATCGACTTTGCGGAAATCCGCGCCGTCACGCAGCAGCTGACTGAAACCTGCAAAGTAGGGGAACAGCACGCGGTTGACGAAGAAACCGGGGCAGTCGTTCACTACAATCGGCGTTTTGCCCATTTTGCTGGCCCACGCCACCACTTTGGCAATGGTTGCGTCGGAGGTTTTTTCTCCGCGAATCACTTCAACCAGCGGCATACGGTGTACCGGGTTGAAGAAGTGCATCCCACAGAAGTTTTCCGGGCGCTTGAGTACGCTTGCCAGTTCGGAAATCGGGATCGTGGAGGTGTTTGACGCCAGAACGGTATCCGGGCGTACTTTATCTTCGGTTTCCGCCAGTACAGCTTTTTTAACTTTCGGGTTTTCAACAACAGCTTCAACCACGACGTCGACGCGCTCAAACCCGGCATAGTCGAGGGTCGGGTGAATCGTGGAAATCACGCCTGCCAGTTTCAGACCGTCGATCTTGCCGCGCTCAAGCTGTTTATTGAGCAGCTTACCCGCTTCACTCATACCCAGCGTCAGCGATTTGTCATTAATATCTTTCATGATCACCGGCACGCCTTTCCAGGCTGACTGGTAAGCGATGCCGCCGCCCATGATCCCGGCGCCCAGCACGGCGGCCTGTTTTGGCGTCTCAACATCACGGGTCAGTTTTTTCGCTTTGCCTTTCACGTACTGGTCGTTGAGGAAGATACCAACCAGTGCGCGGGCTTCTTTACTGTGCGCCAGGGGAACGAAACTTTGATTTTCAAGCCTCAGGGCTTCTTCACGACCAAAGCGAGCAGCCGCTTCAATGGTTTTAACCGCTGTTATGGGGGCGGGGTAATGTTTGCCTGCTGTCTGCGCGACCATGCCTTTGGCAATGGTGAAGCTCATGGTGGCTTCAATTTTACTTAAGTGCAGCGGCTCCAGCTTCGGCTGGCGCCTGGCTTTCCAGTCGAGATCGCCGTTAATCGCCTGGCGTAAAATCGCCACCGCACCCGCTTTTAATTTTTCCGGCTGAACCACGCCATCAACCAGGCCGATTTTCAGCGCCTCTTCGGCACCGACATCTTTCCCGGCAGCAATAATTTCCAGCGCACTGTCTGCACCCAGCAAACGTGGCATTCGGACGGATCCGCCAAAACCTGGCATGATGCCCAGCTTTGTTTCCGGCAGACCAATGCGCAGATCCGGCGTCGCGAGACGGTAGTCAGTTGCCAGTACGCATTCGCAGCCACCGCCCAGGGCATAGCCGTTGACGGCAGAAATCGTCGGTACCGGCAAATCTTCCAGGCGATTGAACACGCTGTTGGCAAAGTGCAGCCAGGTACTCAGTTGTTCTGCCGGAACCAGGAACAGAGAGAGGAATTCGGTAATATCTGCGCCGACAATGAACGCCGCTTTTTCTGAACGCAGCAGCAGGCCTTTCAAATCCGCTTGTTTCTCCAGCACATCCAGCGCCTGGCCGAGGCTGGCGACGGTTGCTGTGTCTAATTTATTCACCGACCCGGGGGCATCGAACACCAGTTCGGCAATGCCATCTTCCAGCCAGTTAAGATATAGGGTATCGCCTTTGTAGAGCATGTCAGTCTCCTGAATCCAGCAAGGGATCTGGTCATACCAGATGAAGCGGAGTGTGGTTTTTATGTTAATAAATTGCAAATTTATCTTTAAGAAATTGCTAGTTTGATCACGCTCAGTCGAAATCACCCTGCCGGGATCAGGTGTGCTAAGATGCAAAAACTTGAGCTCAAAAAAACAGAAGGAAGAATGATGGACTCACTGGCTGCGCTTTATAAAAATCATATTGTTACGTTGCAGGAACGTACCCGGGACGTCCTGGCCCGCTTTAAACTGGATGCGCTGTTAATTCACTCCGGTGAACTGTTCAATGTCTTTCTCGACGACCATCCGTACCCTTTCAAAGTCAATCCGCAGTTTAAAGCCTGGGTGCCGGTGACACAGGTTCCAAATTGCTGGTTGCTGGTGGATGGTGTAAACAAACCGAAGCTGTGGTTCTATTTGCCGGTGGATTACTGGCACAACGTTGAACCACTGCCCACGTCCTTCTGGACCGAAGAAGTTGACGTCATTGCCCTGCCAAAAGCCGACGGCATAGGCAGCTTGTTGCCTGCTGCTCGTGGCAATATTGGGTATATCGGCCCGGTGCCAGAACGTGCGCTTTCACTGGATTTCGCCGCCAGTAACATCAACCCGAAGGGGGTGATCGATTACTTGCACTATTACCGCGCCTATAAAACCGATTATGAGCTGGCGTGTATGCGCGAAGCGCAGAAAACGGCGGTGATGGGCCATCGCGCGGCGGAAGAGGCATTCCGTTCCGGGATGAGCGAGTTCGATATCAACCTGGCCTATCTGACAGCGACCGGGCACCGCGACACCGATGTACCTTACAGCAATATCGTGGCGCTCAATGAGCATGCTGCTGTACTCCATTACACCAAATTGGATCATCGGGCGCCGGCGGAACTGCGCAGTTTTCTGTTGGATGCAGGGGCTGAATACAATGGCTATGCCGCAGACCTGACGCGTACCTGGGCGGCGCACAGTGATAACGACTATGCCCATCTGGTGAAAGACGTTAACGATGAACAACTGGCGCTGATCGCCACGATGAAAGCAGGTGTTAACTACACCGAGTATCACCTCCAGTTCCATCAACGCATCGCGAAGTTACTGCGCAAACATCAAATAGTGAATGATATGAGCGAAGAGGCGATGGTGGAAAATGACCTGACCGGGCCGTTTATGCCGCACGGTATTGGTCACCCGTTGGGTCTGCAGGTACATGATGTCGCGGGTTTCATGCAGGATGATTCCGGTACGCATCTGGCCGCGCCGTCCAAATATCCTTACCTGCGCTGCACCCGTATTCTGGAGCCGCGTATGGTGCTGACGATTGAACCGGGGATCTATTTTATCGAATCCCTGCTGGCACCGTGGCGTGAAGGCCCGTTCAGCAAACACTTCAACTGGCAGAAAATCGAGGCGCTTAAACCGTTCGGCGGCATTCGTATCGAAGACAACGTGGTTATTCATGAAAACAGCATCGAAAACATGACGCGTGATTTGAAACTGGCGTAATGGATAGCTGGCTGATACCGGCAGCGCCGGTCACCTTCATTGAAGAGATCAAGAAAAGCCGTTTTATCACCTGCCTTGCGCATACTGAGGGTGTGGAAGCGGCGAAGGCGTTTGTCGAGTCAGTGCGCGTGGAGCACCCGGATGCGCGGCACCACTGTGTGGCCTGGGTAGCCGGGCCGCCGAATGATTCGCAGCAACTGGGGTTCTCTGATGATGGTGAACCGGCGGGCACGGCAGGTAAACCGATGCTCGCTCAGCTCATGGGGAGCGGGGTTGGCGAGATTACCGCTGTGGTGGTGCGCTATTACGGTGGCGTGCTGCTGGGAACCGGCGGCCTGGTTAAAGCTTACGGTGGTGGCGTGAGCCAGGCACTTGCGCAGATGACGACGCTGCGCAAGACGCCATTAACCGAATATACTTTGCAGTGTGAATATGGGCAGTTAACCGGAATTGAAACATTGCTTGGGCAGTTTTCCGGCAAGATTGTGGCGAGTGAATACGAGGCGTCTGTTCGACTTCGGGTGGCGCTTCCCCAATCTGAACAGGCCGCGTTTTCAACAAAACTTGCTGATTTCAGTCGTGGTGCGTTGCAATTACACAAGATTGAAGAATAATCCCCACCTAATTTTTGCGTACCTAAGGAAGCGGCAGAGATGCATTTTCGTGCCATAACCCGAATTGTTGGACTTCTGATCATTCTCTTTTCCGGGACGATGATTCTGCCAGGGCTGGTTGCACTTATCTATCGTGATGGCGCAGGAAGGGCATTCACACAGACATTTTTTGTCGCGCTGGCGATAGGCTCTCTGCTGTGGTGGCCTAACCGCCGTGAAAAGAGCGAGCTGAAATCGCGCGAGGGCTTTCTGATCGTTGTGCTGTTCTGGACCGTGCTGGGGAGTGTGGGGGCGCTGCCCTTTATCTTCTCTGAAAGTCCAAACCTGACGGTAACAGATGCCTTTTTCGAATCGTTCTCCGGTTTAACGACGACGGGGGCCACCACGCTGGTGGGGCTGGACTCGTTGCCTCATGCGATTCTCTTTTATCGCCAGATGCTGCAGTGGTTTGGCGGCATGGGAATCATTGTGCTGGCGGTGGCTATCCTGCCTATTCTGGGCGTCGGGGGGATGCAGCTCTATCGCGCTGAAATGCCAGGACCCTTAAAAGATAATAAAATGCGCCCACGTATTGCCGAAACGGCGAAGACGCTCTGGCTCATTTATGTATTACTGACTATCGCCTGTGCGCTGGCGTTGTGGTTTGCCGGAATGCCCGCTTTCGATGCGATTGGGCACAGCTTCTCAACCATCGCGATTGGCGGCTTTTCGACGCATGATGCCAGTGTGGGTTACTTCGATAGCCCGACGATTAATACCATTATTGCTATCTTCCTGCTGATCTCCGGCTGTAACTATGGTCTGCACTTCTCTTTACTCAGCGGTCGCAGCCTGAAGGTGTACTGGCGCGATCCTGAATTTCGTATGTTCATCGGCGTGCAGCTGACGCTGGTGGTGATCTGCACCGTGGTGCTGTGGTTCCATAATGTCTACAGCTCGGCGATGACGACACTCAACCAGGCTTTCTTCCAGGTGGTGTCGATGGCGACAACCGCAGGCTTTACGACCGACAGTATCTCTCGCTGGCCATTATTCCTGCCGGTGTTATTGCTCTGCTCAGCCTTTATTGGGGGCTGTGCGGGCTCAACGGGGGGCGGCCTGAAAGTCATTCGTATACTGCTGCTATTTAAACAGGGTAACCGTGAGCTAAAACGTCTGGTGCACCCCAATGCGGTATATAGCATCAAATTGGGGAATCGCGCGCTGCCGGAGCGTATCCTTGAAGCGGTATGGGGCTTTTTCTCCGCCTATGCCCTGGTGTTTATTGTCAGCATGCTGGCGATCATTGCGACCGGCGTGGATGACTTTTCCGCATTCGCTTCTGTCGTGGCGACGCTCAATAACCTGGGGCCGGGACTTGGCGTAGTGGCGGATAACTTCGCCAGCATGAACCCAATTGCGAAATGGATCCTGATTGCCAATATGCTGTTTGGTCGTCTTGAGGTCTTTACCTTATTGGTACTGTTTACGCCGACCTTCTGGCGCGAATAAGGGAGCTATACATGAAAACGCTAATTTTGTTTTCTACCCGTGATGGACAAACGCGCGAGATTGCCGCTTATCTGGCCTCGCAATTAAGCGAACTGGGGGTGAGTACCGATGTGCTCAACCTCAATCGCGTTGGGGCGATTGACTGGTCAGCCTATGAGCGCGTCATTATCGGCGCGTCTATCCGTTATGGTCATTTCAATCCGGCGCTGGACAGTTTCGTAAAGCAGTACCAGAAAAACCTGAATGCGCTGCCCAGCGCGTTCTTCTCCGTCAACCTTGTCGCGCGCAAGCCAGAGAAACGTACTCCACAGACCAACAACTATACCCGCAAGTTTTTGCTGCGTTCACCATGGCGTCCTGATGAGTGCGTGGTGTTTGCCGGGGCGCTGCGTTACCCACGTTATCGCTGGTTTGATCGCCTGATGATTCGACTCATCATGAAAATGACGGGGGGCGAAACAGATACCAGTAAGGAAGTGGTCTACACCGACTGGCAGCAGGTGACGGAATTTGCGCGCAAAATCGCTCAATTAAACAGCAAGGCGCCGGTTTAATCGTCGCTATGAATGAAATGTGAGCGAACGATATTTTTTTTGAATTTTATGCTTGTCACTTCACAAGAACTCCCTATAATGCGCCTCCACTGACACGGAACAACGGCAAGCAAGCCGCCGGGTCAGCAGGGTTCTCAGGCGAATGCCGGTGAGAAGCCCGCAGAGAAAAGTAAAAATAAATACTTGACTCTGCAGCGGGAAAGCGTAATATGCACACCCCGCGCCGCAGCGAAAAACGAAGCGGCACTGCTCTTTAACAATTTATCAGACAATCTGTGTGGGCACTCAAAGTGACATGGATTCTTAATGTCTTCGGACAATAAATGAATACCAAGTCTCTGGAGTGAACACGTAATTCATTACGAAGTTTAATTCTAAGAGCATCAAACTTTTAAATTGAAGAGTTTGATCATGGCTCAGATTGAACGCTGGCGGCAGGCCTAACACATGCAAGTCGAACGGTAGCACAGAGGAGCTTGCTCCTTGGGTGACGAGTGGCGGACGGGTGAGTAATGTCTGGGAAACTGCCCGATGGAGGGGGATAACTACTGGAAACGGTAGCTAATACCGCATAATGTCGCAAGACCAAAGAGGGGGACCTTCGGGCCTCTTGCCATCGGATGTGCCCAGATGGGATTAGCTAGTAGGTGGGGTAATGGCTCACCTAGGCGACGATCCCTAGCTGGTCTGAGAGGATGACCAGCCACACTGGAACTGAGACACGGTCCAGACTCCTACGGGAGGCAGCAGTGGGGAATATTGCACAATGGGCGCAAGCCTGATGCAGCCATGCCGCGTGTGTGAAGAAGGCCTTCGGGTTGTAAAGCACTTTCAGCGGGGAGGAAGGCAGTACGGTTAATAACCGTGTTGATTGACGTTACCCGCAGAAGAAGCACCGGCTAACTCCGTGCCAGCAGCCGCGGTAATACGGAGGGTGCAAGCGTTAATCGGAATTACTGGGCGTAAAGCGCACGCAGGCGGTCTGTCAAGTCGGATGTGAAATCCCCGGGCTCAACCTGGGAACTGCATTCGAAACTGGCAGGCTTGAGTCTTGTAGAGGGGGGTAGAATTCCAGGTGTAGCGGTGAAATGCGTAGAGATCTGGAGGAATACCGGTGGCGAAGGCGGCCCCCTGGACAAAGACTGACGCTCAGGTGCGAAAGCGTGGGGAGCAAACAGGATTAGATACCCTGGTAGTCCACGCCGTAAACGATGTCGACTTGGAGGTTGTGCCCTTGAGGCGTGGCTTCCGGAGCTAACGCGTTAAGTCGACCGCCTGGGGAGTACGGCCGCAAGGTTAAAACTCAAATGAATTGACGGGGGCCCGCACAAGCGGTGGAGCATGTGGTTTAATTCGATGCAACGCGAAGAACCTTACCTGGTCTTGACATCCACGGAATTCGGCAGAGATGCCTTAGTGCCTTCGGGAACCGTGAGACAGGTGCTGCATGGCTGTCGTCAGCTCGTGTTGTGAAATGTTGGGTTAAGTCCCGCAACGAGCGCAACCCTTATCCTTTGTTGCCAGCGGTCCGGCCGGGAACTCAAAGGAGACTGCCAGTGATAAACTGGAGGAAGGTGGGGATGACGTCAAGTCATCATGGCCCTTACGACCAGGGCTACACACGTGCTACAATGGCGCATACAAAGAGAAGCGACCTCGCGAGAGCAAGCGGACCTCATAAAGTGCGTCGTAGTCCGGATTGGAGTCTGCAACTCGACTCCATGAAGTCGGAATCGCTAGTAATCGTGGATCAGAATGCCACGGTGAATACGTTCCCGGGCCTTGTACACACCGCCCGTCACACCATGGGAGTGGGTTGCAAAAGAAGTAGGTAGCTTAACCTTCGGGAGGGCGCTTACCACTTTGTGATTCATGACTGGGGTGAAGTCGTAACAAGGTAACCGTAGGGGAACCTGCGGTTGGATCACCTCCTTACCTTAAAGAACCTGCCTTTGCAGTGCTCACACAGATTGTCTGATGAAAAGTGAATAGCAAGGCGTCTTGCGAAGCAGACTTAGTGTCCCCTTCGTCTAGAGGCCCAGGACACCGCCCTTTCACGGCGGTAACAGGGGTTCGAATCCCCTAGGGGACGCCACTTGCTGGTTGTGTGAGTGAAAGTCGCCTGCCCTACTATCTCAAAACTGACTCACGAGTCATGTTTGAGATATTTGCTCTTTAAAAATCTGGATCAAGCTGAAAATTGAAACGACACACAGTGTCTGTTCTCCGTAATAAGAACAGATGACGGTGTGTTCGAGTCTCTCAAATTTTTACAGCGCGATGATGAATCGAAAGAAACATCTTCGGGTTGTGAGGTTAAGCGACTAAGCGTACACGGTGGATGCCCTGGCAGTCAGAGGCGATGAAGGACGTGCTAATCTGCGAAAAGCGCCGGCGAGGTGATATGAACCTTTGACCCGGCGATGTCCGAATGGGGAAACCCAGTGTGTTTCGACACACTATCATTAACTGAATCCATAGGTTAATGAGGCGAACCGGGGGAACTGAAACATCTAAGTACCCCGAGGAAAAGAAATCAACCGAGATTCCCCCAGTAGCGGCGAGCGAACGGGGAGCAGCCCAGAGCCTGAATCAGCTTGTGTGTTAGTGGAAGCGTCTGGAAAGTCGCGCGATACAGGGTGACAGCCCCGTACACGAAAGCACACAGGCTGTGAGCTCGATGAGTAGGGCGGGACACGTGGTATCCTGTCTGAATATGGGGGGACCATCCTCCAAGGCTAAATACTCCTGACTGACCGATAGTGAACCAGTACCGTGAGGGAAAGGCGAAAAGAACCCCGGCGAGGGGAGTGAAAAAGAACCTGAAACCGTGTACGTACAAGCAGTGGGAGCACCTTCGTGGTGTGACTGCGTACCTTTTGTATAATGGGTCAGCGACTTATATTCTGTAGCAAGGTTAACCGAATAGGGGAGCCGAAGGGAAACCGAGTCTTAACTGGGCGTTAAGTTGCAGGGTATAGACCCGAAACCCGGTGATCTAGCCATGGGCAGGTTGAAGGTTGGGTAACACTAACTGGAGGACCGAACCGACTAATGTTGAAAAATTAGCGGATGACTTGTGGCTGGGGGTGAAAGGCCAATCAAACCGGGAGATAGCTGGTTCTCCCCGAAAGCTATTTAGGTAGCGCCTCGTGAATTCATCTCCGGGGGTAGAGCACTGTTTCGGCTAGGGGGCCATCCCGGCTTAC
Source organism: Phytobacter ursingii (assembly GCA_901456055.1). Taxonomy (GTDB): domain Bacteria; phylum Pseudomonadota; class Gammaproteobacteria; order Enterobacterales; family Enterobacteriaceae; genus Phytobacter; species Phytobacter ursingii. Next base: position 108,921 of record CABDWT010000003.1, on the reverse strand, counting down.
CAACCCGATGCAAACTACGAATACCGGAGAATGTTATCACGGGAGACACACGGCGGGTGCTAACGTCCGTCGTGAAGAGGGAAACAACCCAGACCGCCAGCTAAGGTCCCAAAGTCATGGTTAAGTGGGAAACGATGTGGGAAGGCACAGACAGCCAGGATGTTGGCTTAGAAGCAGCCATCATTTAAAGAAAGCGTAATAGCTCACTGGTCGAGTCGGCCTGCGCGGAAGATGTAACGGGGCTAAACCATGCACCGAAGCTGCGGCAGCGACACTATGTGTTGTTGGGTAGGGGAGCGTTCTGTAAGCCTGCGAAGGTGTGCTGTGAGGCATGCTGGAGGTATCAGAAGTGCGAATGCTGACATAAGTAACGATAAAGCGGGTGAAAAGCCCGCTCGCCGGAAGACCAAGGGTTCCTGTCCAACGTTAATCGGGGCAGGGTGAGTCGACCCCTAAGGCGAGGCCGAAAGGCGTAGTCGATGGGAAACAGGTTAATATTCCTGTACTTGGTGTTACTGCGAAGGGGGGACGGAGAAGGCTATGTTAGCCGGGCGACGGTTGTCCCGGTTTAAGCATGTAGGCTGGTTATCCAGGCAAATCCGGATAATCAAGGCTGAGGTGTGATGACGAGTCACTACGGTGATGAAGTAACAAATGCCCTGCTTCCAGGAAAAGCCTCTAAGCATCAGGTAACACGAAATCGTACCCCAAACCGACACAGGTGGTCAGGTAGAGAATACCAAGGCGCTTGAGAGAACTCGGGTGAAGGAACTAGGCAAAATGGTGCCGTAACTTCGGGAGAAGGCACGCTGATATGTAGGTGAAGTCCCTGCGGACGGAGCTGAAATCAGTCGAAGATACCAGCTGGCTGCAACTGTTTATTAAAAACACAGCACTGTGCAAACACGAAAGTGGACGTATACGGTGTGACGCCTGCCCGGTGCCGGAAGGTTAATTGATGGGGTTATCCGTAAGGAGAAGCTCTTGATCGAAGCCCCGGTAAACGGCGGCCGTAACTATAACGGTCCTAAGGTAGCGAAATTCCTTGTCGGGTAAGTTCCGACCTGCACGAATGGCGTAATGATGGCCAGGCTGTCTCCACCCGAGACTCAGTGAAATTGAACTCGCTGTGAAGATGCAGTGTACCCGCGGCAAGACGGAAAGACCCCGTGAACCTTTACTATAGCTTGACACTGAACATTGAGCCTTGATGTGTAGGATAGGTGGGAGGCTTTGAAGTGTGGACGCCAGTCTGCATGGAGCCAACCTTGAAATACCACCCTTTAATGTTTGATGTTCTAACGTGGACCCGTGATCCGGGTTGCGGACAGTGTCTGGTGGGTAGTTTGACTGGGGCGGTCTCCTCCCAAAGAGTAACGGAGGAGCACGAAGGTTGGCTAATCCTGGTCGGACATCAGGAGGTTAGTGCAATGGCATAAGCCAGCTTGACTGCGAGCGTGACGGCGCGAGCAGGTGCGAAAGCAGGTCATAGTGATCCGGTGGTTCTGAATGGAAGGGCCATCGCTCAACGGATAAAAGGTACTCCGGGGATAACAGGCTGATACCGCCCAAGAGTTCATATCGACGGCGGTGTTTGGCACCTCGATGTCGGCTCATCACATCCTGGGGCTGAAGTAGGTCCCAAGGGTATGGCTGTTCGCCATTTAAAGTGGTACGCGAGCTGGGTTTAGAACGTCGTGAGACAGTTCGGTCCCTATCTGCCGTGGGCGCTGGAAGATTGAGGGGGGCTGCTCCTAGTACGAGAGGACCGGAGTGGACGCATCACTGGTGTTCGGGTTGTCATGCCAATGGCATTGCCCGGTAGCTACATGCGGAAGAGATAAGTGCTGAAAGCATCTAAGCACGAAACTTGCCCCGAGATGAGTCTTCCCTTGTCCTTTAAGGACACTAAAGGAACGTTGAAGACGACGACGTTGATAGGCCGGGTGTGTAAGCGCAGCGATGCGTTGAGCTAACCGGTACTAATGAACCGTGAGGCTTAACCTTACAACGCCGAAGATGTTTTGGCGGATTGAGAGAAGATTTTCAGCTTAGATTCAGAGTCCGAAGGATTTTGCGCTGAGACAAGGCGGCCAGCGAAGGAAAGGAAGGAGCATACTGAGGTATGTGACTGACTTTACGAGAGCAGCCAACGCAGTATCAGCACAAAAGACACAGGACAGAGCACAGAATTTGCCTGGCGGCTTTAGCGCGGTGGTCCCACCTGACCCCATGCCGAACTCAGAAGTGAAACGCCGTAGCGCCGATGGTAGTGTGGGGTCTCCCCATGTGAGAGTAGGGAACTGCCAGGCATCAAACCAGTAAGAAGCCCATCCTGACGGATGGGCTTTTTGCGTTTTTATTCCTTCCGAAACCTTCCATATAACCACAAGCGCTCACCTTGCATATGCGGTAAACTAGCCGGGTTTTTGCATCAGGACAGCGTCTATGAACCACTCCCTTAAGCCCTGGAATACCTTCGGCATTGATCACAATGCAAATAAAATAATACGTGCTGAAAGTGTGCAGCAATTGCTTGAAGCGTGGCAGGAATCCGTAAGTAATGGACAGCCTGTGTTGATGCTGGGTGAGGGCAGCAATGTTCTTTTCCTGGAAGATTTCGCAGGTACGATCATTATCAACCGTATCCTGGGTATTGAAACTGAGGAAAGCACCGAAGCCTGGCATGTCCACGTTGGTGCCGGGGAAAACTGGCATCAGCTCGTACAGTATACGCTCTCGCACGGAATGCCCGGACTGGAAAACCTGGCGTTAATCCCCGGTTGTGTTGGTTCATCGCCTATCCAGAACATAGGCGCATACGGTATTGAATTGCAGCGTGTCTGTGCCTATGTCGATTGTATTGAATTGAGTACTGGCGATACCCGGCGATTAACCGCAGAAGCTTGCCGTTTTGGTTATCGTGATAGCATCTTCAAGCATGAGTATCAGGATCGCTACGCAATCGTTGCGGTCGGCCTGCGCTTACCTAAGCAATGGCAGCCGGTCCTGACCTATGGCGATCTGACTCGCCTGGATCCGGCAACGGTAACGCCGCAGAACGTTTTTGAAGAAGTTTGCCGCATGCGTACCAGCAAGTTGCCCGACCCAAAAGTAAACGGTAATGCCGGTAGCTTCTTTAAAAATCCGGTTGTGAGCGCTGAACTGGCCGCTGCGCTACTGGAAAAATCGCCGAAAGCTCCTCATTACCCTCAACCTGACGGTACAGTAAAGCTCGCTGCCGGATGGCTTATCGATCAATGCCAGTTAAAAGGTGTATCCATTGGCGGGGCTGCAGTTCATCCGCTACAGGCTCTGGTGTTAATTAATCAAGATCACGCGACCAGTGAAGATGTCGTTCGTCTGGCACGCCATGTACGCGCCCAGGTTGGGGCGAAGTTTGATGTCTGGCTGGAGCCGGAGGTGCGTTTTATCGGCCATCGTGGCGAAGTGAATGCCGTGGAGGTGATTGCATGAAAGACAGCACCATTCCGTTAACCCTGGTTTCTATCCTTGCTGATGGCGAATTCCATTCTGGCGAACAGCTCGGTGAACGGTTGGGAATGAGTCGTGCAGCTATCAATAAGCATATTCAAACCCTGCGTGACTGGGGAGTGGATGTATTTACTGTGCCAGGTAAAGGTTACAGTCTTCCTGAACCCATCCAATTGCTGAATGAAGAGCAGATTGTAGCGCAGGTACAAACAGGTAAAGTGGCCGTGTTGCCGGTTATTGATTCTACTAATCAATATCTACTGGACCGTATAAGCGAATTGCGTTCCGGCGATGCCTGTGTCGCAGAATATCAACAGGCGGGGCGGGGACGCCGTGGTCGTAAGTGGTTCTCTCCCTTTGGCGCTAACCTTTATCTCTCTATGTACTGGCGACTTGAGCAAGGTCCAGCGGCGGCGATTGGACTCAGTCTGGTCATTGGTATCATTATGGCCGAAGTGCTACAGGAATTAGGCGCTGAAAACGTTCGTGTTAAATGGCCAAATGATCTCTATCTGGGCGACCGTAAACTTGCTGGGATCTTAGTGGAACTAACAGGCAAAACTGGCGATGCTGCGCAGATCGTGATAGGGGCGGGTATTAACCTCTCTATGCGACGTGCGGAAAGTGATGTTATCAATCAAGGCTGGGTGAACCTGCAAGAAGCGGGAGTCGTCATTGATCGCAATACGCTTGCAGTGCGTTTAATCAATGCATTACGTTCCGCGCTCCAGTCCTTTGAACAGGAAGGGTTAAGCCCCTGGCTATCTCGCTGGAAGAAACTGGATAACTTTATTGATCGCCCGGTGAAATTGATCATTGGCGAGAGAGAAATATTTGGCATCTCACGTGGTATTGATGCACAGGGCGCATTGTTGCTTGAACAGGATGGGGTAATTAAACCCTGGATGGGTGGGGAAATTTCCTTACGCAGTGCCGAATAATAACAAGGGGAGCATTTCGCTCCCCTTGTTTTATTTTCGCAGGCGTACCTGCTCGACCGCGTGATTGGCGCTTTTGGTCATGACAAGGCTTGCACGCTCACGGGTTGGAAGAATATTTTCTTTCAAATTTAGCCAGTTAATTTCTTTCCAAAGAGATGTGGCTATATTGATGGCTTCTTCTTCTGTCAATTTCGCATAGTTGTGGAAATAAGAATCCGGGTCGGCGAAAGCCCCTTCACGAAATTTCAGGAAGCGATTGATATACCATTTCTGCAACAGTTCTTCCGGCGCATCGACATAAATAGAGAAGTCGACGAAGTCAGAAACAAATACATGATGGGGATCATGCGGGTAATCCATACCGCTTTGTAATACATTGAGTCCTTCAAGTATCAAAATATCTGGCTGGGTTACTGTTTTATCCCCGTCCGGGATAACATCGTATATTAAATGTGAATATACTGGCGCAGTAACGTTTGGCACGCCGGATTTAATATCGGAAACAAATTTTACCAGACGGTGCATATCATAAGACTGCGGAAACCCTTTCTTCTTCATCAGGCCGCGATCTTTTAAAACCTGATTAGGATGCAAAAAACCATCGGTGGTGATTAATTCAACGCGACGATGTTCTGGCCAGCGGCTTAATAACGCCTGTAGTACGCGCGCCGTCGTGCTTTTCCCCACGGCAACGCTACCTGCAATGCTGATAATATAAGGAATTCTTTGCCCATTCGTGCCTAAGAATTGTTCAAGCACGGCCTGACGACGCAAATTCGAACTGATATAAAAATTGAGCAAACGCGACAGCGGCAGATAGATTTCTGCGACCTCTTCCAGAGAGAGATCTTCATTAATGCCTTTTAACCGCGCGATTTCACCCTCAGTGAGCGTCATTGGCACTGAATCACGAAGCGCAGCCCACTGGCTACGATTGAACTGCAAGTACGGAGTCATTAACGTTTGCTCTTTTTTACTCATAAGCTTTTTCTGCCTGCCATGGTAGCTCGCCACGTATGCTTCTGACACGGAGCGAGAAGCCTTCTTTTAAGGTAATGCGATGGCGCGACGTTATTGATATAAGTTAGGACAATGGGCAGGAGGTTAACACCAGATGACAGGGAATAATATGAAAAATCGCGTCTGCATGATGCTTTCCGGAGAAAGCATCACGTTTCAGAGACCGCCGACAATAGCGCAGGTTACCTGACTTGCCTCGAATAAACGCGGGAAATAATTCGCAGCTGAATGTGTGCTTCCATCTGTTGAGTCCAGGTAATCCTCTATTTCACCAGCCCGGCGTTATCCCTATATACGGTTGAAACCTTCTGTGTGCGAACCGGCACGAGAAAAGGTCGCATTGCCGGCATACGCCCGTTTCACAATTGCCTTAATAAGGCATCATCTACAGCGCCTGGCGGAGCCGGCGATGGACTCAATGCATCTTAATGGTTGCATGGTCGGGCATCCGGGCGTCTTTACGGTGCTATAAATCAATGCAGCCAGCATTCCGCCTGTTGAGGTATGACCATCTCGCCCTCCTTAAACGCGGGATTTCTTACTGATGGGTTAAGAAGACCTATGGGGAGAAGGCAAATGCACCTTATGCAAGCAAACGTGAGATACGCCTGGCATAAAAGTTGAAGGGAGATGCCCGTTAATCACGGTTCCGGTATTGGTTTTTTCCGCTGATTTGCTTGAAATAGCAGCATTTAACGGCCTTGTCGTGCAAAATGTGAGCGATAGAACAATTTGTGCAATTTTTTAGTTGCATCAAGCGCGCTGTCTCCCTAGAATGCGCGCTACTTGATGCCGACTTAGCTCAGTAGGTAGAGCAACTGACTTGTAATCAGTAGGTCACCAGTTCGATTCCGGTAGTCGGCACCATCAAGTCCGGTGGGGTTCCCGAGCGGCCAAAGGGAGCAGACTGTAAATCTGCCGTCACAGACTTCGAAGGTTCGAATCCTTCCCCCACCACCATTTTCGGTCACCTTGTGTGACCAGAGTTGGTGTCAAAACTGAATCAACTCAAAGGGAGAGTTTTCTTCTCCTGAAACACAGAAAGAATAGGGTAGCCGAGTTTTAGGATGCGGGCATCGTATAATGGCTATTACCTCAGCCTTCCAAGCTGATGATGCGGGTTCGATTCCCGCTGCCCGCTCCAGACGTGCTGATATGGCTCAGTTGGTAGAGCGCACCCTTGGTAAGGGTGAGGTCCCCAGTTCGACTCTGGGTATCAGCACCACTTCTTTATCTCTCCTCCCCTGTTTCTCTCTGTTTATTGCATTCAACAAGTCGGGCATGTTGCCTGGTTGATGTGGTGATATCACCGATTTATCCGTGTCTTAGAGGGACAATCGATGTCTAAAGAAAAGTTTGAACGTACAAAACCGCACGTTAACGTCGGTACTATCGGCCACGTTGACCATGGTAAAACAACGCTGACCGCTGCCATCACTACCGTTCTGTCCAAAACTTACGGTGGCCAGGCTCGCGCATTCGACCAGATCGATAACGCGCCGGAAGAAAAAGCACGTGGTATCACCATCAACACCTCTCACGTTGAATACGATACTGCGATCCGTCACTACGCACACGTAGACTGCCCGGGCCACGCCGACTATGTTAAAAACATGATCACCGGTGCTGCGCAGATGGACGGCGCGATCCTGGTTGTTGCTGCGACTGACGGCCCGATGCCGCAGACTCGTGAGCACATCCTGCTGGGTCGTCAGGTAGGCGTTCCGTACATCATCGTGTTCCTGAACAAATGTGACATGGTTGATGACGAAGAGCTGCTGGAACTGGTTGAAATGGAAGTTCGTGAACTTCTGTCTCAGTACGATTTCCCGGGCGACGACACGCCGATCGTTCGTGGTTCTGCTCTGAAAGCGCTGGAAGGCGACGCAGAGTGGGAAGCGAAAATCATCGAACTGGCTGGCCACCTGGATACCTATATCCCGGAACCAGAGCGTGCGATTGACAAGCCGTTCCTGCTGCCGATCGAAGACGTATTCTCCATCTCCGGTCGCGGTACCGTTGTTACCGGTCGTGTAGAGCGCGGTATCATTAAAGTGGGCGAAGAAGTTGAAATCGTTGGTATCAAAGATACCGCGAAATCAACCTGTACCGGCGTTGAAATGTTCCGCAAACTGCTGGACGAAGGCCGTGCTGGTGAGAACGTTGGTGTTCTGCTGCGTGGTATCAAACGTGAAGAAATCGAACGTGGTCAGGTACTGGCTAAGCCGGGCACCATCAAGCCGCACACCAAGTTCGAATCTGAAGTGTACATTCTGTCCAAAGATGAAGGCGGTCGTCACACTCCGTTCTTCAAAGGCTACCGTCCACAGTTCTACTTCCGTACAACTGACGTGACTGGCACCATCGAACTGCCGGAAGGCGTAGAGATGGTAATGCCGGGCGACAACATCAAAATGGTTGTTACCCTGATCCACCCGATCGCGATGGACGACGGTCTGCGTTTCGCAATCCGTGAAGGCGGCCGTACTGTAGGCGCGGGCGTTGTAGCAAAAGTTCTCGGCTAATCGCTGATAACATTTGACGCTAAGCGTAAGAAAAGGGCATCATTTGATGCCCTTTTTGCACGCTCTCGAATCAGAACCTGGCTCATCAGTGATTTTTTTTGTCATAATCATTGCTGAGACAGGCTCTGTAGATGGCGTTAAATCCGAAACGCGCCAGAGCATTTCGGTTTGGTTGCCTCGCCTATGCGGGGCAAAAATGTTTGTCTGATTCTTGTAACAGGTTGGTTTATGAGTGCGAATACCGAAGCTCAAGGGAGCGGGCGCGGCCTGGAAGCGATGAAGTGGGTTGTTGTTGCTGTTCTGTTGCTCGTAGCGATCGTTGGCAACTACCTTTATCGTGACATGATGCTGCCGCTGCGTGCGCTGGCCGTTGTGATTCTGATTGCTGCAGCAGGTGGTGTCGCGCTGTTGACGACGAAGGGTAAAGCGACCGTTGCGTTTGCCCGCGAAGCGAGAACTGAAGTCCGTAAGGTAATTTGGCCGACTCGCCAGGAAACATTGCACACCACATTGATCGTAGCTGCCGTAACTGCGGTTATGTCACTTATTTTGTGGGGACTGGATGGTATTCTGGTTCGCCTCGTTTCCTTTATCACTGGCCTGAGGTTCTGAGATGTCTGAAGCTCCTAAAAAGCGCTGGTACGTCGTTCAGGCGTTTTCCGGTTTTGAAGGCCGCGTAGCGACTTCGCTGCGTGAGCACATCAAATTACACAACATGGAAGAGTTGTTTGGCGAAGTTATGGTGCCGACCGAAGAAGTGGTCGAAATCCGTGGCGGCCAGCGTCGCAAAAGCGAACGCAAATTCTTCCCGGGTTACGTACTGGTCCAGATGGTCATGAACGACGCGAGCTGGCACCTGGTGCGCAGCGTTCCGCGCGTAATGGGCTTCATCGGTGGTACTTCCGATCGTCCGGCGCCGATCAGCGATAAAGAAGTCGATGCGATTATGAACCGCCTGCAGCAGGTGGGTGATAAGCCGCGTCCGAAAACGCTGTTCGAACCAGGTGAAATGGTCCGCGTTAACGATGGTCCGTTTGCTGACTTTAACGGTGTGGTCGAAGAAGTTGACTACGAAAAGTCTCGCCTGAAAGTTTCCGTCTCCATTTTTGGTCGTGCGACCCCGGTGGAACTGGACTTTAGCCAGGTAGAGAAAGCCTAAAAAAAGGCGATCAAATGTTGCACAAGGCGCGAAGTTGGCATACAATTTCGCGCCTTTTGATTTTATGGGTCCAGTACCCGTAAAACGAATTTAAACACGGGGAGCCCTTCCGGGCGCTATAACCCAAACGAGGAAATTTCAATGGCTAAGAAAGTCCAGGCCTACGTCAAGCTGCAGGTTGCAGCTGGCATGGCAAACCCGAGCCCACCGGTTGGTCCGGCTCTGGGTCAGCAGGGTGTTAACATCATGGAATTCTGTAAAGCGTTCAACGCGAAAACTGATTCCATGGAAAAAGGTCTGCCGATTCCGGTTGTTATTACCGTTTACGCTGACCGTTCCTTCACTTTCGTTACCAAAACGCCTCCGGCTGCAGTTCTGCTGAAGAAAGCGGCTGGTATCAAGTCTGGTTCCGGCAAGCCGAACAAAGACAAAGTGGGTAAAATCTCCCGCGCTCAGTTGCAGGAAATCGCGCAGACCAAAGCTGCCGACATGACTGGCGCCGACATTGAAGCGATGACTCGCTCCATTGAAGGTACTGCACGTTCCATGGGCCTGGTAGTGGAGGATTAAGAAATGGCTAAACTGACCAAGCGCATGCGCGTGATCCGTGACAAAGTTGATGCGACCAAACAGTATGACATCAACGAAGCTATCTCTCTGCTGAAAGAGCTGGCCACTGCTAAATTCGTAGAAAGCGTTGACGTTGCTGTTAACCTCGGCATCGACGCGCGTAAATCCGATCAGAACGTACGTGGTGCAACTGTACTGCCGCACGGTACTGGCCGTTCCGTTCGCGTTGCTGTATTTACTCAGGGCGCAAACGCTGAAGCTGCTAAAGCTGCAGGCGCTGAGCTGGTAGGTATGGAAGATCTGGCAGACCAGATCAAGAAAGGCGAAATGAACTTTGACGTTGTTATTGCTTCCCCGGATGCAATGCGCGTTGTTGGCCAACTGGGCCAGGTTCTGGGTCCGCGTGGCCTGATGCCAAACCCGAAAGTGGGTACTGTAACGCCGAACGTTGCTGAAGCGGTTAAAAACGCGAAAGCAGGTCAGGTTCGTTACCGTAACGACAAAAACGGCATCATTCACACCACCATCGGTAAAGTGGATTTTGACGCTGACAAACTGAAAGAAAACCTGGAAGCTCTGCTGGTTGCGCTGAAAAAAGCAAAACCGACTCAGGCGAAAGGCGTGTACATCAAGAAAATCAGCATCTCCACCACCATGGGTGCTGGCGTTGCAGTTGATCAGGCTGGCCTGAGCGCTTCTGCAAACTAATGCCTTTACGTGGGCGGTGAATTTGTCTACAATTTTACCCCCACGTATTCTGCTTAGTGCAGACGTATATCCGAGATATTCAGGCTGTGGCAAGGCGACAACTGAGTGAATCGCCAGGAACATAGATGACTATGTGACTGGTGTGAACGAGGGAAGTTAACGCCGCCACGGGCTGAATAACGACGAATAGACAAGATTTGTTCGTTGGAGCCTGGCCTATCCAGGCCTCCGTCGAAGACCGCAGGTGTTTCGTAAGAGACTTAATCCCCTGCGTAGACGGTGACAGAACGCTAAGATTATTTTTTTGATACTCTGGCTTGTTTCTGCTCACCGTATTCAGACGCTCTTCATTTGAAGAGTGAAGTGAGTTCCAGAACATTTTGTTCTGGCAAACATCCAGGAGCAAAGCTAATGGCTTTAAATCTTCAAGACAAACAAGCGATTGTTGCTGAAGTCAGCGAAGTAGCCAAAGGCGCGCTGTCTGCGGTAGTTGCGGATTCCCGTGGCGTGACCGTAGACAAAATGACCGAACTGCGTAAAGCAGGTCGCGAAGCCGGCGTATACATGCGTGTTGTTCGTAACACCCTGCTGCGCCGTGTTGTTGAAGGTACTCAGTTTGAGTGCCTGAAAGACGCGTTCGTTGGTCCGACCCTGATTGCATACTCTATGGAACACCCGGGCGCTGCTGCTCGTCTGTTCAAAGAGTTCGCGAAAGCGAATGCAAAATTTGAGGTCAAAGCCGCTGCCTTTGAAGGTGAGTTAATCCCGGCATCTCAGATCGATCGCCTGGCAACTCTGCCGACCTACGAAGAAGCAATTGCACGCCTGATGGCAACCATGAAAGAAGCTTCGGCTGGCAAACTGGTTCGTACTCTGGCTGCTGTACGCGATGCGAAAGAAGCTGCTTAATCGCAGTTATCTTTGTAAAGCATCTGCTTACGTATAAACTTATTCTGATATTCAGGAACAATTTAAATGTCTATCACTAAAGATCAAATCATTGAAGCAGTATCCGCTATGTCCGTAATGGACGTTGTTGAGCTGATCTCTGCAATGGAAGAAAAATTCGGTGTTTCCGCTGCTGCTGCTGTCGCTGTAGCTGCTGGCCCGGTTGAAGCTGCTGAAGAAAAAACTGAATTCGACGTAATTCTGAAAGCTGCTGGCGCTAACAAAGTTGCTGTTATCAAAGCAGTACGTGGCGCAACTGGCCTGGGTCTGAAAGAAGCTAAAGACCTGGTAGAATCTGCACCTGCTGCCCTGAAAGAAGGCATCAGCAAAGACGACGCCGAAGCACTGAAAAAATCTCTGGAAGAAGCTGGCGCTGAAGTTGAAGTTAAATAAGCCAACTTTTCTGGTTGAAGCCTGAGAAATCAGGCCGATGGCTGGTGACTTTTTAGTCACCAGCCATTTTGCGCTGTAAGGCGCCAGCAGCATTTCACACTGTTTGACTGCTGGTAGTCCTGACAATGTTTGTTTCTATCGACGACTTAATATACTGCGACAGGGTTCTCGCTCTGTGTAAATCGCAATGAAATGATTTAAGCGTGATAGCAACAGATATTGCGGAAAGTATTCAATTTTCCGGTCAACAAAATGGTGTTGCATAAACTGTCCCTCCGATGGACAGAGTGGGTCGACTTGTCAGCGAGCTGAGGAACCCTATGGTTTACTCCTATACCGAGAAAAAACGTATTCGTAAGGATTTTGGTAAACGTCCACAAGTTCTGGACATTCCATATCTCCTTTCTATCCAGCTTGACTCGTTCCAGAAGTTTATCGAGCAAGATCCTGAAGGGCAGTACGGTCTGGAAGCGGCTTTCCGCTCCGTGTTCCCAATTGCCAGCTATAGCGGCAATTCTGAACTGCAGTACGTCAGCTACCGTCTTGGCGAACCTGTATTTGACGTTAAAGAATGTCAAATCCGTGGCGTGACCTATTCCGCACCGCTGCGCGTAAAATTGCGTCTGGTGATCTACGAGCGCGAAGCGCCGGAAGGCACCGTTAAAGACATTAAAGAACAAGAAGTGTACATGGGCGAAATTCCGCTCATGACCGACAACGGTACTTTTGTCATCAACGGTACTGAGCGCGTTATCGTTTCTCAGTTGCACCGTAGTCCTGGCGTTTTCTTCGACAGTGACAAAGGCAAAACCCACTCTTCTGGTAAGGTGCTGTATAACGCACGCATCATTCCTTACCGTGGTTCCTGGCTGGACTTCGAGTTCGATCCAAAAGACAACCTGTTTGTCCGTATCGACCGTCGTCGTAAATTGCCTGCAACCATTATTCTGCGTGCACTGGATTACACCACTGAGCAGATTCTTGATCTGTTCTTTGAAAAAGTTGTCTTCGAAATTCGCGACAACAAGCTGCAGATGGAACTGGTGCCGGAGCGCCTGCGTGGCGAGACCGCATCTTTCGACATCGAAGCTAACGGTAAAGTCTATGTAGAAAAAGGCCGCCGCATTACCGCGCGCCATATTCGGCAGTTGGAAAAAGACGAAATTCAGCACATCGAAGTACCGGTTGAGTACATCGCGGGTAAAGTCGCTTCCAAAGACTATGTTGATGAGTCTACGGGTGAGCTGATCTGTCCGGCGAACATGGAGCTGAGCCTGGATCTGCTGGCTAAACTGAGCCAGTCCGGTCACAAGCGCATCGAAACGCTGTTTACCAACGATCTGGACCACGGTCCGTACATCTCTGAAACGGTACGCGTCGACCCAACCAACGATCGCCTGAGTGCGCTGGTAGAAATCTATCGCATGATGCGTCCTGGCGAGCCGCCGACTCGTGAAGCCGCTGAAAGCCTGTTCGAGAACCTGTTCTTCTCCGAAGACCGTTATGATCTGTCTGCGGTCGGTCGTATGAAGTTCAACCGTTCTCTGCTGCGTGATGAGATCGAAGGTTCCGGTATCCTGAGCAAAGAAGACATCATCGAAGTGATGAAGAAGCTCATCGATATCCGTAACGGTAAAGGCGAAGTGGACGATATCGACCACCTCGGCAACCGTCGTATCCGTTCCGTTGGCGAAATGGCGGAAAACCAGTTCCGTGTTGGTCTGGTCCGCGTAGAGCGTGCGGTGAAAGAGCGTCTGTCTCTGGGCGATCTGGATACCCTGATGCCTCAGGATATGATCAACGCCAAGCCGATTTCTGCGGCAGTGAAAGAGTTCTTTGGTTCCAGCCAGCTGTCTCAGTTTATGGACCAGAACAACCCGCTGTCTGAGATTACGCACAAACGTCGTATCTCCGCACTCGGCCCAGGCGGTCTGACCCGTGAACGCGCAGGCTTTGAGGTTCGAGACGTACACCCGACTCACTACGGTCGTGTATGTCCTATCGAAACGCCTGAAGGTCCGAACATCGGTCTGATCAACTCCCTGTCCGTGTATGCACAGACTAACGAATACGGTTTCCTCGAGACCCCGTACCGTAAAGTGACTGACGGTGTTGTGACTGACGAAATCCATTACCTGTCTGCTATCGAAGAAGGCAACTACGTTATTGCTCAGGCGAACTCCAACCTGGATGACGAAGGCCACTTTGAAGAAGACCTGGTAACCTGCCGTAGCAAAGGCGAATCCAGCTTGTTCAGCCGCGACCAGGTTGACTATATGGACGTATCCACCCAGCAGGTGGTTTCCGTCGGTGCGTCCCTGATCCCGTTCCTGGAACACGATGACGCCAACCGTGCATTGATGGGTGCGAACATGCAACGTCAGGCCGTTCCAACTCTGCGTGCTGATAAGCCGCTGGTTGGTACTGGTATGGAACGTGCTGTTGCCGTTGACTCCGGTGTTACTGCGGTTGCTAAACGTGGCGGTATGGTTCAGTACGTGGATGCCTCCCGTATCGTTATCAAAGTTAACGAAGACGAGATGTACCCGGGCGAAGCCGGTATCGACATCTATAACCTGACCAAATACACCCGTTCTAACCAGAACACCTGTATTAACCAGATGCCGTGTGTGTCTCTGGGTGAGCCAATCGAGCGCGGTGACGTGCTGGCAGATGGCCCGTCCACCGACCTCGGTGAACTGGCGCTCGGTCAGAACATGCGCGTGGCATTCATGCCATGGAACGGTTACAACTTCGAAGACTCCATCCTCGTATCCGAGCGTGTTGTTCAGGAAGACCGTTTCACCACCATTCACATCCAGGAACTGGCATGTGTGTCCCGTGACACCAAGCTGGGGCCAGAAGAGATCACTGCTGACATCCCGAACGTGGGTGAAGCTGCGCTCTCCAAACTGGATGAATCCGGTATCGTTTACATCGGTGCGGAAGTGACCGGCGGCGACATTCTGGTTGGTAAGGTAACGCCGAAAGGTGAAACCCAGCTGACGCCAGAAGAAAAACTGCTGCGTGCGATCTTCGGCGAGAAAGCGTCTGACGTTAAAGACTCTTCTCTGCGTGTACCGAACGGTGTCTCTGGTACCGTTATCGACGTTCAGGTCTTTACCCGCGATGGCGTAGAAAAAGACAAACGTGCACTGGAAATCGAAGAGATGCAGCTCAAACAGGCGAAGAAAGACCTGTCTGAAGAACTGCAGATCCTCGAAGCAGGTCTGTTCAGTCGTATCTACGCGGTGCTGGTTTCCGGTGGCATTGAAGCTGAGAAGCTCGACAAGCTGCCGCGTGACCGCTGGCTGGAACTGGGCCTGACCGACGAAGAGAAACAAAATCAGCTGGAACAACTGGCTGAGCAGTATGACGAACTGAAACACGAGTTCGAGAAAAAACTCGAAGCGAAACGCCGCAAAATCACTCAGGGCGACGATCTGGCACCAGGCGTGCTGAAAATCGTTAAGGTTTATCTGGCCGTGAAACGTCAGATCCAACCGGGTGACAAAATGGCAGGTCGTCACGGTAACAAGGGTGTTATCTCTAAGATCAACCCGATCGAAGATATGCCGCACGATGCTAACGGTACGCCGGTAGATATCGTACTGAACCCGCTGGGCGTACCGTCTCGTATGAACATTGGTCAGATTCTGGAAACCCACCTGGGTATGGCTGCGAAAGGTATTGGCGATAAGATCAACGCCATGCTGAAACAGCAGCAGGAAGTCGCGAAACTGCGTGAATTCATCCAGAAAGCGTATGACCTCGGTGCAGATGTTCGTCAGAAAGTTGACCTGAACACCTTCAGCGATGAAGAAGTACTGCGTCTGGCTGAGAACCTGAAAAAAGGTATGCCAATCGCAACACCGGTATTCGACGGTGCCAAAGAAGCTGAGATTAAAGAGCTGCTGCAACTGGGCGACCTGCCGACTTCCGGTCAGATTCGCCTGTATGACGGCCGCACCGGTGAACAGTTCGAGCGTCCGGTAACCGTAGGTTACATGTACATGCTGAAACTGAACCACCTGGTCGACGACAAAATGCACGCTCGTTCTACCGGTTCCTACAGCCTGGTTACTCAGCAGCCGCTGGGTGGTAAGGCGCAGTTCGGTGGTCAGCGCTTCGGGGAGATGGAAGTGTGGGCGCTGGAAGCATACGGCGCAGCATACACCCTGCAGGAAATGCTCACCGTTAAATCTGATGACGTGAACGGTCGTACCAAGATGTATAAAAACATCGTGGACGGCAACCATCAGATGGAACCGGGCATGCCGGAATCCTTCAACGTACTGTTGAAAGAGATTCGTTCGCTGGGTATCAACATCGAACTGGAAGACGAGTAATTCTCGCTCAAACAGGTCACTGGTGCCGGGTTAACCCCCGGCACCGGATTGTGCTAACTCCGACGGGAGCAAATCCGTGAAAGATTTATTAAAGTTTCTGAAAGCGCAGACTAAAACCGAAGAGTTTGATGCGATCAAAATTGCTCTGGCTTCGCCAGACATGATCCGTTCATGGTCTTTCGGTGAAGTTAAAAAGCCGGAAACCATCAACTACCGTACGTTCAAGCCTGAGCGTGACGGCCTTTTCTGTGCGCGTATTTTCGGGCCAGTAAAAGACTACGAGTGCCTGTGCGGTAAGTACAAGCGCCTGAAACACCGCGGTGTGATCTGTGAGAAGTGCGGCGTTGAAGTGACCCAGACTAAAGTACGCCGTGAGCGTATGGGCCACATCGAACTGGCATCTCCAACGGCGCACATCTGGTTCCTGAAATCTCTGCCGTCCCGTATCGGTCTGCTGCTGGATATGCCGCTGCGTGATATCGAACGTGTTCTGTACTTTGAATCCTATGTGGTTATCGAAGGCGGTATGACGAACCTGGAACGTAACCAGATTCTGACCGAAGAACAGTATCTGGACGCGCTGGAAGAGTTCGGTGACGAATTCGACGCGAAAATGGGTGCGGAAGCTATTCAGGCCCTGCTGAAGAGCATGGATCTGGAGCAAGAGTGCGAGCAGCTGCGTGAAGAGCTGAACGAAACCAACTCCGAAACCAAACGTAAAAAGCTGACCAAGCGTATTAAACTGTTGGAAGCGTTCGTTCAGTCTGGCAACAAGCCGGAATGGATGATCCTGACCGTTCTGCCTGTTCTGCCGCCAGATCTGCGTCCGCTGGTCCCGCTGGATGGCGGCCGTTTCGCAACGTCGGATCTGAACGATCTGTATCGTCGCGTGATCAACCGTAACAACCGTCTGAAACGTCTGCTGGATCTGGCAGCGCCGGATATCATCGTACGCAACGAAAAACGTATGCTGCAGGAAGCGGTTGACGCCCTGCTGGATAACGGCCGTCGCGGTCGTGCGATCACCGGTTCTAACAAACGTCCTCTGAAATCTTTGGCCGACATGATCAAAGGTAAACAGGGTCGTTTCCGTCAGAACCTGCTCGGTAAGCGTGTTGACTACTCCGGTCGTTCTGTTATCACCGTAGGTCCATACCTGCGTCTGCATCAGTGCGGTCTGCCGAAGAAAATGGCACTGGAACTGTTCAAACCGTTCATCTACGGCAAGCTGGAACTGCGTGGCCTCGCCACCACCATCAAAGCCGCTAAGAAAATGGTTGAGCGTGAAGAAGCTGTCGTTTGGGATATCCTGGACGAAGTGATCCGCGAACACCCGGTACTGTTGAACCGTGCGCCAACCCTGCACCGTCTGGGTATCCAGGCCTTTGAACCGGTACTGATCGAAGGTAAAGCTATTCAGCTGCACCCGCTGGTTTGTGCGGCGTATAACGCCGACTTCGATGGTGACCAGATGGCTGTCCACGTACCGCTGACGCTGGAAGCCCAGCTGGAAGCGCGTGCGCTGATGATGTCTACCAACAACATCCTGTCTCCGGCGAACGGCGAACCTATTATCGTTCCGTCTCAGGACGTTGTACTGGGTCTGTACTATATGACCCGTGATAAAATCAATGCCAAAGGCGAAGGCATGGTGTTGACTGGCCCGAAAGAAGCGGAGCGTCTGTACCGTTCTGGCCAGGCTGAGCTGCATGCTCGCGTTAAAGTACGTATCACTGAGTTTGAAAAAAATGCTCAGGGCGAATTTACGTCTAAAACCAGCCTGATCGATACGACGGTAGGTCGTGCGATCCTGTGGATGATTGTGCCGAAAGGTCTGCCGTTCTCTATCGTGAACCAGCCGCTGGGCAAAAAAGCAATCTCCAAAATGCTGAACACCTGTTACCGCATTCTGGGTCTGAAACCGACTGTAATCTTTGCTGACCAGACCATGTATACCGGTTTTGCGTATGCAGCACGTTCTGGCGCCTCTGTTGGTATCGACGATATGGTTATCCCGGCGAAAAAAGCCGAGATCATCGCCGAAGCCGAAGCCGAAGTGGCTGAGATTCAGGAACAGTTCCAGTCCGGTCTGGTAACAGCGGGCGAACGCTATAACAAAGTTATCGATATCTGGGCCGCGGCGAACGATCGCGTATCCAAAGCGATGATGGATAACCTGCAGACTGAAACGGTTATTAACCGTAAAGGTGAAGAAGAACAGCAGGTTTCCTTTAACAGCATCTACATGATGGCTGACTCCGGTGCGCGTGGTTCTGCAGCACAGATTCGTCAGCTGGCAGGTATGCGTGGTCTGATGGCGAAGCCGGATGGCTCCATCATCGAAACGCCAATCACCGCGAACTTCCGTGAAGGTCTGAACGTACTCCAGTACTTCATCTCCACGCACGGTGCGCGTAAAGGTCTGGCGGATACCGCACTGAAAACAGCGAACTCCGGTTACCTGACCCGTCGTCTGGTTGACGTGGCACAGGACCTGGTCGTCACTGAAGATGACTGTGGCACTCTGGAAGGCATCACCATGACCCCGGTTATCGAGGGTGGCGATGTTAAAGAGCCGCTGCGCGATCGCGTACTGGGCCGTGTCACTGCGGAAGACGTTCTCAAACCGGGTACCGCAGACATTCTGGTTCCGCGTAACACGCTGCTGAACGAACAATGGTGTGACCTGTTAGAAGTGAACTCCGTTGACTCCGTTAAGGTTCGCTCCGTTGTATCCTGTGACACCGACTTTGGTGTTTGTGCGCACTGCTATGGTCGTGACCTGGCGCGTGGCCACATCATCAACAAAGGTGAAGCGATCGGTGTTATCGCAGCACAGTCCATCGGTGAGCCAGGTACACAGCTGACGATGCGTACGTTCCACATTGGTGGTGCGGCATCTCGTGCGGCTGCTGAATCCAGCATCCAGGTGAAAAACAAAGGTAGCATCAAGCTCAGCAACGCGAAATCGGTTGTGAACTCCAGCGGTAAACTGGTAGTGACTTCCCGTAACACCGAGCTGAAATTGATCGACGAATTCGGTCGTACCAAAGAGAGCTATAAAGTGCCTTACGGTGCTGTTATGGCGAAAGGCGATGGTGAGCAGGTTGCCGGCGGTGAAACCGTAGCAAACTGGGATCCGCACACCATGCCGGTTATCACCGAAGTGAGTGGTTTCATCCGCTTCACTGACATGATCGACGGCCAGACCATTACGCGTCAGACCGACGAACTGACCGGTCTGTCTTCTTTGGTGGTTCTGGATTCTGCTGAACGTACCGCGGGTGGTAAAGACCTGCGTCCGGCGCTGAAAATCGTTGACGGCCAGGGTAACGATGTTCTGATCCCAGGTACCGATATGCCTGCTCAGTACTTCCTGCCAGGTAAAGCGATTGTTCAACTGGAAGATGGCGTACAGATCAGCTCTGGTGACACCCTGGCGCGTATTCCGCAGGAATCCGGCGGTACCAAGGATATCACCGGTGGTCTGCCGCGCGTTGCGGACCTGTTCGAAGCACGTCGTCCGAAAGAGCCGGCTATCCTGGCTGAAATCAGTGGCATTATTTCCTTCGGTAAAGAGACCAAAGGGAAACGTCGTCTGGTTATCACCCCGGTAGACGGTAGCGATCCGTACGAAGAGATGATTCCGAAATGGCGTCAGCTCAACGTGTTCGAAGGTGAACGTGTAGAACGTGGTGACGTGGTTTCCGACGGTCCGGAAGCGCCGCACGACATTCTGCGTCTGCGTGGTGTGCATGCTGTGACTCGTTACATCGTTAACGAAGTTCAGGACGTATACCGTCTGCAGGGCGTTAAGATTAACGATAAACACATTGAAGTTATCGTTCGCCAGATGCTGCGTAAAGCCACCATCGAAAGCGCAGGCAGCTCCGACTTCCTGGAAGGCGAGCAGGTTGAATACTCCCGCGTCAAGATTGCTAACCGCGATCTGGAAGCGAACGGCAAAATCGGTGCGACCTTCTCGCGCGATCTGCTGGGTATCACCAAAGCGTCTCTGGCAACCGAATCGTTCATCTCTGCGGCATCGTTCCAGGAGACTACCCGTGTCCTGACCGAAGCAGCCGTTGCGGGCAAACGCGACGAACTGCGTGGCCTGAAAGAGAACGTTATCGTGGGTCGTCTGATCCCGGCCGGTACCGGTTATGCGTACCACCAGGATCGTATGCGCCGTCGCGCAGCGGGCGAACTGCCGGCTGCACCGCAGGTTACTGCAGAAGATGCTTCTGCAAGCCTGGCAGAACTGCTGAACGCAGGTCTGGGCGGTTCCGACAACGAGTAATCGTTGCTGACACGTTGATGTAAGTTAAGCTGCACCCCAAAGGTTGGGTTCCAACTGAATAGGGTGCAGTTTTTTTTGCCTTTTCATGCCCGATTTTCCTTCCCCCTTTTTCAGTCAAACCTTCACCACACCTCCAGCCTCAATAAGTAAAATCCTGGATTAATTAAAATGAAATGGTGTTTTAGTTGTCTTCGTCACAATTTCTTTTCCCCTGTTTGTTAAAATACGCACCGTTAGCATGCCTTTACCCAGGCCATTTTCGTGACCAGAAAGAAGGGGCTTTATTTTCAAATCCTGATAGTAAGTCTTATGTTCAGATTTATAACGACTGGTTAATTTTAACCAGCGCGTCGCTATAGCATTAAATAATGCAATCCTTTTTAGATTGCCAAATTATAACAATAATTCTGAGAGTTATTCTTAGGGCTCAGCTCGTTTTAATATTACTGAAATACTAACTAAAAGATACAAATCATTATCAGTTAATAATCAATGCTTACGGTGGAAGGGTTTATTATGGATTACGTCATTAAAATATTAGGTACACCAGCAATAATTATAGCTTTTATTGCTTTTCTGGGATTGGCTCTACAAAAAAGTAGCATTACGAATATTATCAAAGGAACGCTCCTTGCTTTTATTGGCTTTGTTTTAATAAAAACCGGTGGCAGCATCCTTGGTGGTGTTCTAACAATGTTCAGTGACCTGTTCACCAATGCATTCGGCTTACGGGGCGTTGTTCCAAGCAATGAAGCTATCATGGCATTGACTATTGATAAGCTGGGCAGGCCTGCCGCATTTATTTTGTTCTTTGCGATGATTATTAACGTCCTGCTGGCACGTTATACCCGTTTTAAAGCGATATACCTGTCGCTGCATCTGATAGTCTTTATGTCATTTTCCGTTACCGCAGCCCTCATTGGCCTTGGCTACGGTGAGCAATTTGCTATTATTTTTGGCTCTGTGGTCATTGGCACTTACATGGCCGTTTTTCCTACCATATTGTCACGCTTTAGCCGTAAAATTATTGGCCATAATGATTATTGCATAGCCCATGCAGCATCCAGTTCCTATATTATTGGCTCCTATTTAGGGAAATGGTTTGGCAATACAGCGACTAACGTTGAAGAAGTGAAAGTTAGCGATAAATTCAGCTTTCTCAAGAATGCCGATGTTGCCACTTTTCTGACTATGTTCTGTCTGTTGGGTATTTCCTCTATATTCGCTGAACATGCTTTCCTCGATAAGATGTTAGCGGGTAAACCTTATCTGGTTTGGTTATTAGAAAAATCAGCTACCTTTGCTGGTGGTTTGTATATAGCCAAGAAAGGTGTGGTCATGTTTACCGAGGAAATCGTACCCGCTTTCAAAGGCTTTTCTCAAATTGTTGCGCCTGGCTCTATTCCCGCGGTGGATCCGATGGTGTTGTTTGATAAGTCCCCGAACGCGGTACTCATCGGTTTTCTGGTGAGCTTTATGGCGGAGCTGTGCTGCGTTGCACTGTTCCCGTTTATTGGCCTGCCAGTGATTATTCCCGGCATCATGGCGAGTTTTATTACCGGCGGTAGTGCTGCTATTTTTGGTAATGCGACCGGTGGCTTGCGGGGGGCATTGATCGCCAGTTTCGTAAACGGTCTGCTGCTGTGCATTCTGCCTGCATTAGTACTGCCGTTGTTCAGCCACCTGGGTGTTGACAGTGTGACCTTTGCTGACCCTGATTTCACATTCTTGTCGGCCATTATTAAATACACGTTTGGTTTGGCTCATTAATCGTACAGTAGGCCATATAGAAGGCCTGCAAAGTCTGTTTTAGCGAGGTGTAAGAATGTTTATTTATAAAAATGAGACGGTGCTGGAAGATTTGGGTAACGGCGTCAATCGCAGAATTTTGGCCCATGGCGGCACGATGATGGCGGTGGAGGTTAACTTTACAAAAGGTGCCGTAGGACCGATGCATAGCCACCCGCATGAGCAGCTCACTTATGTGTTGTCCGGACGCTTTAGCTTTACGATTGATGGCGTGACGAAAGAGGTCAGCACTGGCGATACTCTCTACAAAAAGCCCCATGTTGAGCACGGTTGTGTTTGTCTGGAAGCGGGAACGTTGCTGGATACCTTCACGCCGCAACGTGAAGACTTTTTGTCCTAAGCGCTTCCGCGCTTAATGACAACAACATCCGCATCGTACCAGGAATGCGCGTTGGCAATGGCTAAATAGCAAAATGCCCGACTTGTCGGGCATCATGCATGACTGAAAAAGAGGGATTATTGATTAACGGGCGGCAGGCGGCGGTAGAGCTCAATCATGTCTCCGGCCAAATCCTGGATGACCATCGCATTCATCAGATGATCCTGAGAATGGACGGTAATCAAGTTGACCGGCAGTTTTCCGGTACCCTCATCAAGACCAATAAGCTGGGTCTGTATTTTATGCGCGTTTTTAACGAACTCATGGGATTCTTCCATGGCCTGCTCCGCGCCGGAAAAATCGCCTTTACGCGCCAGTTGCAGCGCCGTCAGCGCCTGGCTACGTGCTGCGCCTGCATTAACTAACAGCTCCATAATGATGGTTTCTAAATCTTCCACGCGCTTACTCCATCAGCTTGAGGGCTTTTTCCAGAACGACATCACCTTTCATCATGCCGTAATCCATCATATCGATAACCGCGACCTTTTTGCCCAGCGGTTCAGCCTGCGCCTGCAACTTGGCCTGCTCATATTTCACCTGCGGCCCGAGCAGTACAATATCAGCGGTAGCGATATTGTCTTTAAACTCAGCGACGGGAACGGCTTTAATGGAAACTTCTACCCCTTTTTTCTGCGCTGCGTCTTTCATGCGTTGAACCAGCATGCTGGTGGACATCCCCGCAGCACAGCATAAAACGATGTTTTTCATAGTCAGCCTCGATGTGGATGGGATAATTGATAATTATCCCGTGCCGGCCCCTTCAACAACCGCCTTTCCATGAATGTGTGTATAGCATCACAAACATTCACTACGCCGCCTGAAACCGGTTACAACGAGGTTGACGAATCGGAGGGAAGCGACTTACTGCACGACACGATTTGGTTTTTGCCCTGGTGTTTCGCCCGGTAAAGCGCCTCATCAACGCTATTAACCAGTTGCTCCAGCGGCTCCATCTGCCACTCGCCTAGCCCGGCGCTAAAGGTTACGTTAAGGCCTTCTTCGCGCCAGTCACGATTGGCCACATTGATGCGCCACTGTTCAAGGAGAGGGTGCGCATTAGCCATATGTTCACCCGGGAAGATAACGGCAAACTCTTCGCCTCCATAACGGTACAGGGAAATATGCTGAGGTTGTAAAACCTGTAGTCCCTCCCTGGCGACGTTCCGTAACACAATGTCACCGCTCAGGTGCCCCCAGGTATCGTTGATGGACTTAAAGTTGTCGATATCAACCAGCGCCAGCGTAAACTCCTTATGTTCGTTCATGAGTGAGGCAATATCGCCATCAAACGCCCGCCGGTTTTTACAGTTGGTGAGCGCATCCATGGTGGCCTGACGTACCCAGTTTTGCTCTCGTTCTTTATTGATCAAAATCGCCTTACTGAGCATAAGCTCCAGTTTCGGGGCGCTTTTAACATCACCTGTTTCAATGGCATTAATAATATTCATCAACACCGTGCGTGAGGCATGGCGTAAATACAGACCGAACAGGATGATGATTATCGCCGCCGCAGCAAAGCCCCAGATGACCGTTAAACTTTCATGGCGCAGCAGGTTATCCATCGTCGTGTCAGTGACTTTGAACATCGCAAACCAGTCCGGGTTGGTCAGTGAACTATAGTAATACCAGCAATGGAATTGCTCATCATAGAGGATACCTTCGCCGCTGGTCATTTCCGCCGTTAGCGCCGGGCGGATTGCTGTATTGAACAATATCCCTGTGTCAGGATGCATCATTATTTTCCCGTCTCGATCGACCACGAAAAATTCCCCCTGGGTAGGAGACTGCATTTTTCGCAGGCCGAAACTCATTGAGGCGAGATCAAGATGAAACGCCAGCGTCCCCTTTAAGCGACCTTCCGGTGAAATGACCGGTTTGTAGAGAGTGATGGTGGGTTTATGGGTAAAGTAGTCGCTGTAGGTACCGGTATACTGACTTAACATCCGCGCTTCGGCTTGATGGACAAACCACGGTCGAGTCTGCGGCTGAAAGCGCTGGCTCTCTTCGGTGTTGAGGACTTCCGGCGCGCGCAGATGATGGCCTTGCGGATCCGCAAGGGAGATAGAGGAAACGGAAGGCATTAACGACAGTATCTGCATTAATGTCTGCAAGCCTTCCTCTGCCCCTGAGTTTACCATCGTGTTGAGTCGGTCATTATGGGCAAAATAGCTGGCGGCGCGGTCAAGGATAAATTCATCCTCCTGCAGAACCGTCTCGGTATAATTTGCCGCTATGTTGTGGGTAAATGCCAGGTTAACTTTATGATAATCGTCAAGATTATCTTTGCGCTGGCTCAGTGTCACCAGAGCGGCGATCACCACAAAGCAGACAAAGATACCGATAAAGCTCACCAGAACAGGCATCGTGAAGGAAAGCTTTTTGCTGTGTATTTTCATGATCTTCGGGTGTGATGGACAGTGAACAGAAAAAGTATAGGGAAGCGTAGCGAACAGGGGGAAAACTATTACCGATACTGCATTTTTATGTTTATCTGATCAATATTACATCAATCAGCATACTGTGTGGTAATAGTGCTTTTTTAAATGAGCATTATGCTGACTTATATCAATTATATAGTTTTATTGTAAGTTTAAGAGGCGGGGTGGCAGCGAGAAATATGTCCACCCCGGTCAGCATCCATTGCTGACAGGCGCAGAGTAGAAAATCGGGGCGTCGTCCTCAACGTCCCGATAGGCATGATGCGCGGCGTCTCGAAAGATATCAGCGCGTGACTGCAACGTTGCCATTCTCTTGCGGCGTTCTTCCCAACCAACTGTCCCAGTCTTTCCACACGGGCTGTAAACCTCGTGCTGCCAGCGCACTGGCTACCTGTTCTGGCCGACGGTTATCATGCGGTGAAAATTGTTCCAGTTCCGGGTGATTATCGGCATAACCACCGGGTTGTGTTTTGGAAAACGCGCTGACGTTATTGATGGCCAGCGGCACCACATGATCGCGAAACCAGGGGGATTCACGTGTTGAGAGTGACAGTTCGATTTCTGGTGAAAAGAGGCGGAAAGCGCAAATGGTCTGCACTAACTGACGCTCATCCATAATCGACGCAGGCTCAATGCCGCCAGCGCAAGGGCGTAAGCGGGGAAACGAAACAGAAAAACGGCTTTGCCAGTAGCGCTGCTGTAGCCATAATAAATGCTCCGCCATCATGTAACAGTCCACCCGCCAGCTGTCAGAAAGGCCAATCAACGCGCCAAGGCCGATTTTATCGATACCCGCCTGGCCGAGCCTGTCCGGTGTCTCCAGGCGCCAGAAAAAATCCTGTTTCTTGCCGCGCAGATGATGTCGGGCATACTGTGCTTCGTGCCAGGTTTCCTGATACACCATGACGCCATCCAGCCCCAGTGTTTTCAGCTCGGCATATTCCTCCATGGAGAGTGGCTGTACTTCCATCTGCAATGAGGCGAACTGGCGACGAATCGTCGGCAGGTGACGGCGGAAATAGTCCATTCCCACTTTTCCCTGGTGCTCGCCGGTGACCAGCAACAAATGTTCGAACCCCATTTCACGGATGGCTGCACATTCGCGCGCGATATCCGATTCATCGAGCGTCTTGCGCTTGATGTGGTTACTCATCGAAAAGCCACAGTAGGTACAGTCGTTGGCGCATAAGTTAGAGAGGTACAACGGGACGTAAAAGCTCACCGTATTGCCAAAGCGCTGACGTGTGAGACGCTGTGCTTTTTGTGCCAGAGGCTCCAGATAAGCGCCGGCGGCGGGAGAGAGCAGGGCCATTAAGTCATCGCGGGTCGGGCGCGCGGCATTCAGGGCTCGCTCCACATCGGCCGCCGTTTTACTGCTAATACGTAGCCGAAGATCATCCCAGTTCAGCGTGCGCCAGTAATCGGTAAACGTCTTCATACGCTGGCCTCCAGAAAACCGGTAAGCGGGCTGGTGGCAACAGCATGCGAATGGCGCGCGCCGGGAACCGCCCGTCGTGCCAGCATGCCGGCCTCAACCGCCAGACGGAACGCATGCGCCATTGTTACCGGATCGTCGGCCACGGCAATCGCCGTATTCACCAGAACGGCATCAGCGCCCATTTCCAGCGCCTGTGTCGCATGGCTGGGGACGCCAATACCGGCATCGACCACCACCGGCACGGTCGCCTGTTCGATGATGATCTCCAGCATCGCGCGTGTTTCCAGCCCCTGGTTGGAACCAATGGGTGCGCCCAGAGGCATGACGGCGGCACAACCGACCTCTTCGAGACGCTTACATAACACCGGATCTGCGCCACAGTAAGGCAACACGACAAATCCCTGTTTCACCAGCGCTTCTGCCGCTTTCAGCGTCTCGATAGGGTCCGGCAAAAGCCAGCGGGCATCCGGGTGGATTTCCAGTTTCAGCCAGTGCGTGCCCAGTGCTTCGCGTGCCAGTTGGGCGGCAAAAATGGCTTCTTGCGCCGTTTTCGCTCCTGATGTGTTAGGCAGCAGCGTGACGCCGGCTGCCAGTAGTGGCGCGAGGATGGCATCGTTATGCTGACGTAAATCCACGCGCTTCATCGCCAGTGTGACTAACTGGCTGCCGGAAGCGCGAATGGCATCAACCATCAGCGCTGCGTTGGCAAATTTCCCGGTGCCGGTAAACAAATGTGAATCAAATTGTTTGTCTGCAATGCGTAACATCTCAGCCCCCTGCAATAACCTGGAAAAGCAGGATCTGGTCGCCGTCCTGCACGATATGCTCTTCCCACCGCTCACGCGGGAGAATTTGCTGATTAAGCGCCAACGCGGCGCCGGGTTTTAGCTGATCAAGTTGCTGCAAAAGGGCCGTGATGGTCAGCGCGTCGTCGAGTTGCATTGGGCTGTCATTGAACTGGATGTGCATGTAGCCCTCCGCAAACCGGGCAATCGCTGGCCCGGCGTAATGCCAGGCTACGCCAGTTGTTGGCGCGGGCGTCGAACAGGCGCAATTCCCCGCTGGTGGTAGTTATCCCGCTCAAAAGCTTGATGGCTTCCAGCGCCTGTAATGTGCCCATTACGCCAACCACCGGACCGATCACACCAGCGGTACGACAGTTGCGTTCGGGCTCCTGCTCATCTGGCCACAAACAGCGATAGCAACCATGGGTCCACGGCGGTGTGAGCACCATCAACTGCCCCCCGAAACCCACGGCGCTGGCGGTAATCAACGGTGTGCTGCTGCTGACGCAGGCGGCATTAATCGCCTGACGTGTCGCCATATTGTCGGTGCAATCGAGTACCAGAGCGGCATTGTCCACCGCGTGGCGCAACGCCTCGCCGGAAAGGCGTTGCTCAAGGGCGATCAGTGAAATTTCCGGGTTGAGCCGCCCCAGGCGCTGCCTGGCGACCTGTGATTTCGACCGGGCGATATCGTCGGTCGTAAACACGATTTGCCGCTGCAGGTTACTCAGATGCACGTCATCGTCGTCGGCCAGCACCAGCGTACCCACGCCAGCACCTGCCAGGTAGAGCGCGGCGGGGGAGCCTAACCCGCCTAATCCGACAATCAGCACCCGACTGGCGAGCAGTTTTTGTTGCCCGTCAATGGCGATATCTTCCAGCAACATCTGGCGGCTATAACGCATAAAGTCACGATCATTCATCGCCAACCCCCGCCAGATCCAGTAATTGCGCCGTTGCCTTACGCCAGTCAGCCGCCTGAGTAATAGCGCTGACGACCGCAATACTGCCTGTGCCGGTCGCAAGCACTTCGGGCGCGCGTGCAAGGCTGATCCCGCCGATGGCGACGGTCGGATAATCGGCAAGCCTTTTGATATGGCGTGCCAGTTGTTCCAGCCCCTGCGGTGCCGAAGGCATCTGTTTCGTCTGCGTCGGGAAGACATGTCCAAGGGCGATATAGGACGGGCGTGCGGCGAGCGCCACGTCAATTTCCATATCGTCGTGAGTCGATACGCCGAGACACAGGCCCGCCGCCTGAATCGCTTTCAGGTCGGTGGTTTCCAGGTCTTCCTGGCCCAGATGTACGCCGTACGCGTTATGTTTTATCGCCAGTCGCCAGTAGTCATTGATAAACAGGCGGGCGTTGTAGCGACGCCCCAGCGCAATGGCAGCAACCACGTCGGCCTCAACCTCTTCGTCACGCTTCTCTTTGATGCGTAACTGAATGGTTCGTACACCGGCTTCAAGCAGGCGTTCAATCCACGCCACGCTATCGACCACCGGGTAAAGGCCTAAACGCAGGGGGACCCGCGGGAAATCTGGTTGGTACATCAGACTTCCTCCTTTTTGAGATAGATCTCACCGCCTTTGGCGCGGAAGGTTTCAGACATATCAGCCATCCCCACTTCAATGGTCTGGGCTGCGGCGTAATCCCGCACTTCCTGGCTGATCTTCATTGAGCAGAATTTCGGTCCGCACATGGAGCAGAAGTGGGCGACTTTACCGGACTCCTGCGGCAGGGTTTCATCGTGATAGGCACGGGCGGTGAACGGGTCAAGCGCCAGGTTGAACTGGTCTTCCCAGCGGAATTCGAAACGTGCTTTGGACATGGCGTTATCGCGGATCTGCGCCCCGGGATGGCCTTTCGCCAGATCCGCTGCGTGGGCGGCGATCTTATAGGTAATCAGCCCTTGCTTCACATCCTCTTTGTTTGGCAGGCCGAGATGCTCTTTTGGCGTGACATAGCAGAGCATGGCGCAGCCAAACCAGCCGATCATCGCCGCGCCAATCCCGGAGGTGAAGTGGTCATAACCCGGTGCGATATCGGTCGTCAACGGCCCCAGCGTGTAGAACGGTGCTTCATGGCAATGCTCAAGCTCTTCGGTCATGTTGCGGCGAATCATCTGCATCGGTACGTGCCCCGGGCCTTCAATCATCACCTGCACATCGTATTCCCAGGCAATTTTGGTCAGTTCGCCCAGCGTATGCAGTTCGGCAAACTGCGCTGCGTCGTTGGCATCCTGAATCGAGCCTGGACGCAGACCATCGCCGAGAGAGAGCGAGACATCATAGGCGGCGCAGATTTCACAGATTTCACGGAAGTGTTCGTAGAGGAAGTTTTCCTGATGGTGAGACAGGCACCACTTCGCCATGATAGAACCGCCGCGCGAGACGATGCCGGTCAGGCGTTTGGCGGTCATTGGCACATAGCGCAGCAGCACGCCGGCATGAATGGTGAAATAGTCGACACCTTGCTCAGCCTGTTCCAGCAGGGTGTCACGGAAGGCTTCCCAGGTCAGGTTTTCGGCGATGCCGTTCACCTTCTCTAATGCCTGATAGATCGGCACAGTACCAATCGGCACCGGGCTGTTACGCAGGATCCATTCGCGGGTTTCGTGAATATAGCGGCCCGTTGAGAGGTCCATTACCGTATCCGCGCCCCAGCGCGTGGACCACACCAGCTTTTCGACCTCTTCTTCGATGGAGGAGGTGACCGCCGAGTTGCCGATGTTGGCGTTGACCTTCACCAGGAAATTGCGCCCGATAATCATTGGTTCCGATTCCGGGTGGTTGATGTTGGCGGGAATGATGGCGCGTCCGGCTGCCACTTCGTCGCGCACGAATTCCGCGGTGATATTTTCTGGCAGGTTAGCGCCAAAGCCGTGGCCAGGATGCTGCTGGCGCAACACCTCGCCACGGATACGCTCGCGCCCCATGTTTTCACGAATGGCGATGAACTCCATTTCCGGGGTCACAATCCCCTGGCGCGCATAATGCAGCTGGGTAACACGCTGGCCCGCTTTGGCCCGTTTCGGTGTCAGTAAACCGCTAAAACGCAGGTCGTTCAGGCCATCATCCGCAAGCCGCTCCCTGGTGTACACAGAACTGCGATCGTGCAGTTCTTCGGTATCATCACGGGCGTCAATCCACGGCTGACGCAGTTTTGCCAGCCCTTGCTGTACGTCGATAGCCACATTCGGGTCGCCATAAGGACCGGAGGTGTCATAGACCGGAATCGCCTCATTTTCTTCGTATTGGGGGTTGTCTTTCGAGCCGCCGATAAGCGTCGGGCTAAGCTGGATTTCGCGCATCGGAATACGAATATCAGGCTGGGAGCCGGTGATGTAGATGCGTTTTGAGTTCGGGAATGCGGTGCCTTCCAGCGTGTCGATAAAATGCTGCGCCTGGGCGCGTTGTTCACGGCGTGTAAGTTGATTTGCAGACATAGCTCATTCCAGATGTTAAGGACATGGCTTGTCAGACGACGGATGGAGTAATAACAACAGATCACCGCAAGGGTGATTGATGTGAATGGATTACTCTTGTTCCCTTCGCAGGTTCTAACCTGATCAGGTTCCGCGGATCCCGAATTAACGGTCTCAGCCTTTTCCACTTCATGCTTCGCGCTGTCTCTTTGATGGCTACGTCTGCTAACCCCGTCGCTTACTTATGTAAGCTCCCGGAATTCACTGACCTGCCGCGTCAAGGCATCGCGGATGCTGCTGTGGAAATATAGGCACTCCGACAAGAAAAACCCCGTCCAAAGACGGGGGACTGTTTTTTAAACTACGCGTTAATCAGAAAGAACTCAAGCAGGACGCGCCATTCCACTTTCATCGTTAGCGCCGTCCTTAAGATTGTTGTCGTATGCCAGTACGATCAACTTATCCTCAAGCGTGAAGCGGGCTGCCAGCGCTTCACCGATATCAGACAGCGCCTGCTGGAATTCAACGTAATTGTCATCATCGATAGCGTTTTCCAGGCTGGAGTCGTAATACTCCATAATTTCCAGGGTATTGGCTTCGAGGAGAGGATAAATCTGCGTGGAGGCTAAAAGTGGGCTGGTCCCTTCCATTTCACCGATAATCCGTTCATAAATATTAAAATGACCGGCGGAAAGGTATTCAACCAGGTTATGACAGAATTCGTCCAGCGCTTTTTCATTCAGCTGCATGTACGAGCCTTTTCCAGGTGTTATGCCAACCAGGTTGTAGTAATGAACCAGTAGCTGTTTTCGGTTATACAGCCAGTTGTCGACCAGTTCGTTACTTCCTCCAATTCGTTCCGCCAGGGTTGCTAACTGGTTTAGCATAATTGACTCCGCAATATTAAGATTAAAAAAAGCCCGAATGTAATAATAATGTTAACAACATGCCAGTAAAGCTAAGGTAGTGCAAACAAATGCATCGTATTATCGAGTCATCAGATCATGGCTGGTGGATCGTAAGCCATGAACAAAAATTATGGTTGCCCGGGGGAGAATTACCACTCGGTAATGCAGGAAATTTCGATCTTGTGGGGCAAAGCGCACTCCAGATAGGCGAATGGGAAGGCGAACCTGTGTGGATGATCCGCCAGAATCGTCGGCAGGAGATGGGAACTGTCCGCCAGGTGATTGAACAGGATGCTGGATTGTTTCAACTGGCCGGGCGCGGTGTTCAACTGGCTGAGTTTTACCGCTCACATAAATTTTGTGGGTATTGCGGACATACTATGCACCCCAGCAAGACAGAGTGGGCCATGTTATGTGACCACTGCCGCGAACGTTATTACCCGCAGATTGCGCCCTGCATTATCGTTGCTATTCGCCGCGATGATAAAATTCTGTTGGCTCAGCACACCCGTCATCGCAATGGTATTTACACCGTACTGGCCGGTTTCGTCGAAGTGGGCGAAACGCTGGAACAGGCCGTCGCACGTGAAGTGATGGAAGAGAGCGGCATCAAAGTGAAAAACCTGCGTTACATCACCTCGCAGCCCTGGCCTTTCCCGCAATCGCTAATGACGGCTTTTATGGCGGAATATGACAGCGGGGAGATTGTTATCGACCCTAAAGAGTTGATAGATGCCGGCTGGTATCGCTACGACGATCTGCCGCTGTTGCCGCCACCGGGTACCGTGGCCCGTCGTCTGATTGAAGATACGGTAGCGCAGTGTCGGGCAGACTACGAGTGACATGATACACTTCGTCCTTCAATTGGCCTCATTGTTGGCTGCTTTTGCTTGCCCCGGCCACAGACCTGAGTAAGCTCCCGGGGTTCGCTCAATTGCTGCGGCGATGCCACATAAATGACTTTGTGTATAAACTGGCGGCCAGACGCTAAAGGAATGTAAACATGACCGAATTAAAAAACGATCGCTACCTTCGCGCACTTCTGCGCCAGCCAGTGGATGTGACGCCAGTATGGATGATGCGTCAGGCTGGTCGCTATCTCCCGGAGTACAAAGCGACGCGCGCACAGGCGGGTGATTTTATGTCACTGTGCAAAAATGCCGAGCTGGCGTGCGAAGTCACCCTTCAGCCTCTACGTCGCTATAACCTCGACGCGGCCATCCTGTTTTCCGATATCCTGACCATCCCGGACGCGATGGGGTTAGGACTCTATTTCGAGGCGGGCGAAGGTCCTCGTTTTACCTCTCCCATTACCTGCGATGCGGACGTGGAAAAACTGCCCGTGCCCGACCCGGAACAGGAACTGGGTTACGTCATGAACGCCGTGCGCACGATTCGCCGTGAGCTTAAAGGTGAAGTGCCGCTGATTGGTTTCTCGGGTAGTCCGTGGACGCTGGCTACCTATATGGTGGAAGGGGGTAGCAGCAAAGCCTTTACCGTCATTAAAAAGATGATGTACGCCGAACCGCAAACGCTGCATTTACTGCTCGATAAGTTGGCCAGCAGCGTCACTCTGTACCTTAACGCGCAGATCAAAGCGGGCGCCCAATCCGTGATGATTTTCGATACCTGGGGCGGTGTGCTGACCGGGCGCGATTATCAGCAATTCTCGCTCTATTACATGCATAAGATTGTTGACGGCCTGCTGCGTGAAAACGACGGCAAGCGCGTGCCCGTGACGCTGTTTACCAAAGGCGGTGGACAGTGGCTGGAAGCGATGGCGGAGACGGGCTGTGATGCGCTGGGCCTTGACTGGACGACGGATATCAGCGATGCACGCCGCCGCGTCGGCCATAAAGTGGCACTGCAGGGCAACATGGATCCCTCGATGCTTTATGCCGCACCTGCCCGCATTGAAGACGAAGTGGCGTCTATACTTGCTGGTTTCGGACAAGGTGAAGGGCATGTGTTTAACCTCGGTCACGGCATCCACCAGGATGTGCCGCCAGAACACGCTGGCGTATTTGTGGAGGCGGTGCACAGGCTCTCAGCCCCGTATCACCAGTAAGGAGTCATTATGGATCTTGCGTCGCTACGCGCTCAACAAATTGAACTTGCCGCTTCTGTTTCCCGTGAGGATCGTCTGGAAAAAGATCCGCCTTCCCTGATCGGCGGTGCGGATGTGGGGTTTGAGCAAGGCGGTGAAGTGACGCGTGCCGCAATGGTGCTGTTGACCTGGCCTGAACTGGAACTGGTTGAGTATAAAGTGGCGCGTATTGCGACTACTATGCCTTATATCCCCGGCTTTCTCTCTTTCCGTGAATATCCCGCGCTGCTCGCGGCGTGGGAGCTGCTCTCACAAAAACCGGATCTGCTCTTTGTCGACGGGCATGGAATATCGCATCCCCGCCGTCTGGGGGTCGCCAGCCACTTTGGCCTACTGGTAGATGTACCGACCATTGGCGTGGCTAAAAAACGGCTGTGCGGGAAGTTTGAGCCCCTCTCTGACGAACCGGGCGCTCTGGCGCCGCTAATGGACAAAGGCGAACAACTGGCATGGGTCTGGCGCAGCAAAGCGCGCTGTAATCCACTTTTCGTGGCGACTGGGCATCGCGTAAGCGTGGATACCGCGCTGGCATGGGTACAGCGTTGCATGAAAGGTTATCGCCTGCCTGAACCGACCCGGTGGGCCGATGCAGTGGCATCGGGTCGCCCTGCCTTCGCGCGTTGGCAGGAAATTCAGCGTTGATTCAGGTACACTGCCGCTAATTTCTGCATCAGAGAACCTATCATGTTACAAAACCCGATTCACCTGCGTCTGGAGAAGCTGGCAACGTGGCAGCACGTCACCTTTATGGCCTCTCTTTGCGAGCGCATGTATCCCAATTACGCCATGTTCTGCCAGGAAACGGAGTTTGGCGACCCGCAGCTTTATCGCCGCATTCTCGATTTGGTGTGGGAAACGCTGACGGTAAAAGATGCGAAGGTGAATTTCGATAATCAGCTTGAGAAGCTGGAAGAGGCAATTCCCTCGGCTGACGACTACGATATGTACGGTGTCTACCCGGCGATTGATGCGTGTGTGGCGCTAAGCGATCTTATTCATGCTCTGCTGAGCGGTGAATCGATGGAGTACGCGGTTGAGGTGAGTAAGACGTCTATTACCACCGTTGCGATGCTGGAAATGACCCAGGAAGGTCGCGAAATGACCGACGAAGAGCTGAAAGAGAATCCGGCGGTTGAGCAGGAATGGGACATTCAGTGGGAGATTTTCCGCCTTTTGGCTGCCTGCGAAGAACGCGATATTGAGCTGATCAAAGGCCTTCGCGCAGACCTGCGTGAGGCCGGAGACAGTAATATCGGTATAAATTTGCAGCAATGAGACAACAAAACGTGATTTAACGCCTGTTTTGTCGTCCTGGGAGGCTTCCCTTCGCACCCCCGTCTGGTCTACATTTGGGGGGCGAAAAAACGTGGCTATCGGTGCGTGTATGCAGGAGAGTGCTTTTGAGGCATTTCCGTCGCACTCGATGCTTAGCAAGCGATAAACACATTGAAAGGATAACTTATGAACAAGACTCAACTGATTGATGTAATTGCAGACAAGGCTGATCTGTCTAAAGCGCAAGCGAAAGCTGCTCTTGAATCCACCCTGGCTGCGATTACTGAGTCTCTGAAAGAAGGCGATGCTGTACAACTGGTTGGTTTCGGTACCTTCAAAGTGAACCACCGCGCTGAGCGTACTGGCCGCAACCCGCAGACCGGTAAAGAAATCAAAATCGCCGCAGCTAATGTACCGGCGTTTGTTTCTGGTAAAGCACTGAAAGACTCTGTTAAGTAAGACAGGCGTGGCAGTGAACAGTTTTATCGAAGGGGCTTTGCGGCCCCTTTTGTCTTTCTGGCGCCGATCACGGGTGCTGGCGGGCGTGCTGTTCTTAACTGCCTGTAGCCACAACGCCTCACTTCCCCCTTTCACCGCCAGCGGCTACGCCGGGGACCAGGGCGCAGAGCGCCTTTGGCGCAAAGATTCCGACAGCGAGACCCATCTTCTCGCCGCCTTTAGCCCGTGGCACAACGGGAATACCTCTCTGAGCGAATACCGCTGGCAGGGCGATGAACTCCAGCTTATTGAACTCAATATCTACGGTAAAACCCCGGAACACATCCGTGTGCGCTTTGATGATCACGGCGAGCTGAGTTTCATGCAGCGTGAAGTCAACGGTCAGAAACAGCAGCTTTCCAGCGATCAGATAGCGCTCTACCGTTATCGCGCGAACCAACTACGGCAGACCAGCGACGCATTGCGTCTTGGGCGCGTGGTGCTCCGCCAGGGCCGTTGGCATGCCAATGGTTCCGTGACAACATGCGAAGGCCAAACTATCAAACCCGACCTCGATTCTCTGGCTATCAGCCATATAGAGCGTCGGCAGAATCATTCATCGGCAGAAGTGAGCGTTGCGTGGCTGGAAGGGCCAGAGGGTTCTCAGTTGCTGCTGGTGGCCAATGAGGATTTTTGTACCTGGCAGCCAACTGAGAAAAGCTTTTAAGTCTTACCAGTGATTCGTTCCCATATGTTCGCGACCTCCGCCGCAACTTCCGCGTCCCATGCCTTCGCCGCGAGGAATACCTGCCTGTGCTAAGGCGATATCAAACTTGACTCGCTGCTGGTCCAGTTTTTGTCTCAGCGTTTCCATCTCCTGGGCCGCGGACTCAATTTTTGTGCTGTCCGGCTTATCGGCGGTTAATAACGCATTGTATTCATAGCGTTTTGAGGTGAGTTGCTGACGTAACGCACGGGTTTGTTCATAAAAATCATTATGTAGCTTCTGGGCAGTGGCCTGTTGTTCAGTGCTCAGTTGGCTGTAACCCTGCGGGCCCATTCCGTTTCCGTTATTCCCGTGGTGCCTTGCCCATGCTGAGCTGCTACCGAAGGTCAGTGCGGCAAGGGTAATGAGTGTCACTGTTATTTTTTGGTTCCGTTTCATCGTTTATTCTCCTGGGTGGTAGTTATTCAGTGATTTGCATCTTCCATGCCAGGATGAGAGACCAGCAGATATAGGGTGCTACAGGGGCATAGGCCGATGGCGGCGAGTAAAAATGACTCACGGTTAAGAGTAAGGTGGGTCATTTTTACTCGTTCTCCTTGCGGGTTTATGGCCGCGGGCAGGTTTACCGCGGCGGAAAAATGGCATGATTTCTGCTGAGTGAACGGGAGCAGAAAGGAAGGGAGTCGTAATAAACATGATGCGGTTGTCGAAGGATTCCGTCGCCGTTGGTCTAAGCTGGCTATTAACCGGTTTTATTGTGCTACTGGTGTGCCTGTTCTCCGCGCTCATCGTGCGTGACTATGACCGGGAGAACGATGCCGCGCGGCAAACTATTCAGGAGAAAGGCAGCGTGTTAATTCGCGCCCTTGAGTCCGGAACCCGCGTGGGCTTAGGTATGCGTATGCATCATACGCAACTGCAGGCGCTGCTGGAGGAAATGGCCTGGCAGCCCGGCGTGTTGTGGTTTGCGGTGACGGATGAGAACGGCAAAATTCTCGCCCATAGTGATCCACAACAGGTTGGCGGGACACTGTACTCCGCCA
Source organism: Phytobacter ursingii (assembly GCA_901456055.1). GTDB lineage: Bacteria > Pseudomonadota > Gammaproteobacteria > Enterobacterales > Enterobacteriaceae > Phytobacter > Phytobacter ursingii. The sequence continues at coordinate 71,741 of CABDWT010000003.1, read as the reverse complement.
ATACGATGCACGAACTGAAGATTGGCCGGGAAGAACGCTGGCGGCGGCTCGAACAGCCGGAACCGGCACTAGAAATTTATCGTCAATTTCGCCCGCTTAACAGCGGTGGCGGCCATCATATGCGTATGATGCTCTCCCGCGAATCTGCTGTTCAGCGTGCCGAGCTACAGCAGGTCATTTTCATCGCTTTTGATACGCGCGAACTGGATGCTGTCAGGGGTCGTGGCCTGCGCAATATGGTCATTATGATTTGCGCTGCAGGGGTCGTCATGATTGCAACCGTGTTGAGCCAGTTCTGGTTTCGCCGTTATCAGCGTTCGCGTAAACAATTGCAGGAGGCGATGGCGCGCAAAGAAAAGCTGGTGGCGCTTGGGCATCTGGCTGCGGGTGTCGCGCATGAGATCCGCAATCCGTTGTCTTCCATCAAAGGGCTGGCAAGGTATTTTGCTGAACGCGCTCCGCCTGATGGAGAAGCGCATCAACTGGCTCAGGTGATGGCGAAGGAGGCCGATCGTCTGAACAAGGTCGTCAGCGAACTACTGGAACTGGTGCGTCCGGCCCATTTAACCTACCAGTCAGTTGATCTGAATGAAGTGATTAGACACTCGCTTCGGTTGGTTAGCCAGGATGCCGCCAGCCGGGCGATTATGCTCACTTTCAGCCCGCAGCCAGAGTTATGCCGCATTCAGGCCGATCCGGATCGTTTGAAGCAGGTGTTGCTGAACCTCTACCTCAATGCTATCCATGCCATTGAGCATGATGGTGTCATTACAGTTGCAGCGAGTGAATGTGGCGACGGGCGAGTTAAGGTAAGCGTTGCGGACAGCGGTAAGGGGATGACGGCGGAGCAGTTACAGGCCATCTTCACCCCGTATTTCACTACCAGGGCCGACGGCACCGGGCTGGGTTTAGCGGTGGTGCAAAACATTATTGAGCAGCACGGTGGAATGATTCAAGTCGAGAGCACTCCCGGCAACGGGGCGGTATTTATTATCTTTTTGCCGATCAACGGGCAACAGAAGGATGAACAAGGATGAATGGCAGGCAGGTCGATATTCTGGTGGTGGACGATGACATCAGCCATTGCACTATTTTACAGGCCCTGTTACAGGGCTGGGGATATCGTGTTGAGTCGGCCCATAACGGCATGCAGGCGCTGGAACAGGTGCGTCAGCATGTATTTGATCTGGTGCTTTGCGATATCCGCATGACGGAGATGGACGGTATCGAAACGCTGAAAGAGATCAAAACCTTGAATCCGTCGATTCCGGTATTAATCATGACCGCGTACTCCAGCGTTGATACCGCAGTGGAAGCGCTGAAATCCGGAGCGCTGGACTACCTCATCAAGCCGCTGGACTTTGACAAGTTGCAGCAGACGTTGTCTCAGGCGCTGGCGCACACGCGTCTGAGCGAGTCCCCCGTAGCAGACACTCCCGCCGCGCAGTTTGGTATGGTTGGCGATAGCCCGGCGATGCGAGCTTTGCTGAACAATATTGCCCTAGTTGCGCCATCCGATGCGACGGTATTAATTCACGGCGAGTCGGGAACCGGGAAAGAACTGGTCGCGCGGGCGCTGCATGCCAGCAGTGGTCGCAGCCACAGGCCGCTGATTACCCTCAACTGTGCGGCGCTTAACGAGTCGTTGCTGGAGTCGGAGCTGTTTGGCCATGAGAGAGGTGCGTTCACCGGCGCGGACAAACGTCGGGAAGGTCGTTTTGTTGAGGCGGACGGCGGCACGCTATTTCTGGATGAGATTGGCGATATTTCGCCGCTGATGCAGGTGCGTCTGCTACGAGCGATTCAGGAGCGCGAAGTACAACGCGTGGGCAGCAACCAGACCCTTTCGGTCGATGTGCGGCTGATTGCCGCTACCCATCGGCAATTAGCCGAAGAAGTCAGCGCCGGGCGTTTTCGGCAGGATCTCTACTACCGCCTGAACGTCGTGACTATCGACATGCCGCCGCTGCGTCAACGCAGGGAAGATATCCCTCCGCTGGCGCGTTATTTCCTGCAACGTTACGCCGAGCGTAACCGCAAAACGGTACTGGGATTTACGCCACAGGCGATGGACATGCTGATTCACTACGAATGGCCGGGTAATATTCGTGAGCTGGAGAATGCGGTGGAGCGGGCTGTGGTCTTGCTGACCGGGGAGTATATTTCTGAGCGTGAGCTGCCGCTTGCGATTGCCGGTACGCCAGTTTCAGGCAGGCCACTCGACGGTAACCTGATTCAGCCACTGGTAGATGTAGAGAAAGAAGCGATCCTGGCGGCACTTGAAAAAACGGGCGGCAACAAAACCGAAGCCGCCCGTCAGTTAGGGATCACCCGTAAAACACTGCTCGCAAAACTTTTGCGTTAGTTTTGCTCGCGGGCAATCGCACGATAACCGATATCTTTACGGCTAAAGCTGCCTTCCCACTGAATATTTTCCATTAATGCATAGGCACGCTTCTGGGCGTCAGCAACGGTATGACCCAGCGCAGTGGCGCACAACACACGACCACCATTGGTGAGAACGCGATCATCATCGGCCAGCTTCGTCCCGGCGTGGAAGACCTTCGCGCCGTCCACCTCTTCCAGCGGTAAACCGTGGATCTCATCACCGGTGTTGTAATTGCCCGGATAACCCCCCGCCGCGATAACGACGCCGAGAGACGCGCGTTCATCCCAGTCGGAGGTTTTCTCATCGAGCTTGCCGTCGCAGGCGGCGAGACACAGATCCACCAGATCGGATTTCATGCGCAGCATGATCGGTTGCGTTTCCGGATCGCCAAAGCGGCAGTTGAACTCGATAACCTTCGGGTTGCCCTGCTTGTCGATCATCAGACCGGCGTACAGGAAGCCGGTATAGGTGTTCCCTTCGGCGGCCATCCCTTTCACGGTCGGCCAAATGATACGTTCCATGGTGCGCTGGTGGACTTCATCCGTCACTACAGGGGCAGGGGAGTACGCTCCCATACCGCCCGTATTTGGGCCGGTATCGCCATCGCCGACACGCTTATGATCCTGGCTGGTCGCCATCGGCAGCACATGCTCGCCATCGACCATCACAATAAAGCTGGCCTCTTCACCGTCGAGGAATTCCTCGATCACGATGCGATGGCCCGCGTCACCAAACGCATTGCCCGCCAGCATATCGTTGACGGCGGCTTCGGCTTCCTCAAGCGTCATTGCGACGATCACGCCTTTACCGGCAGCCAGACCGTCGGCTTTAATGACGATCGGCGCGCCTTTTTCGCGCAGGTAAGCCAACGCGGGTTCCACTTCGGTGAAGTTCTGGTATTCCGCAGTCGGAATGTTATGGCGCGCCAGAAAATCTTTGGTGAAGGCTTTGGAGCCTTCAAGCTGCGCGGCGCCTTCGGTTGGGCCGAAGATTTTCAGACCTGCTGCGCGGAAGGCGTCAACCACGCCAATCACCAGCGGCGCTTCCGGGCCAACGATGGTCAGATCGATTTTCTCGTTTCGGGCAAAATCCAGCAGGGCCGGAATATCGGTCACGCCGATCGCCACGTTTTGCAGCGTCGGTTCCAGCGCGGTGCCCGCATTACCCGGCGCGACGAAAACGGTGTCGACCAGCGGTGACTGTGCCGCTTTCCACGCCAGCGCGTGCTCGCGCCCGCCGTTACCAATCACTAATACTTTCATTCTTTGCTCCGGGAATTAATGGCGGAAATGACGCATGTCGGTGAAGATCATCGCAATGCCGTGTTCGTCGGCGGCGGCAATCACTTCGTCATCGCGGATAGAACCGCCAGGCTGGATTACACAACTCACGCCAACGGCGGCAGCGGCATCAATACCATCACGGAACGGGAAGAATGCATCAGACGCCATCGCGGAACCTTTCACTTCCAGACCTTCATCACCGGCTTTGATCCCGGCGATTTTCGCGGAGTAGACGCGGCTCATCTGGCCTGCGCCTATGCCAATGGTCATGTTCTCTTTGGCATACACGATAGCGTTGGATTTCACAAACTTCGCCACTTTCCAGCAGAACAGCGCATCACGCAGTTCCTGTTCGGTTGGCTGGCGTTTGGACACGACGCGCAGTTCGCCTTCACTCACCATACCGAGGTCGCGATCCTGAACCAGCAGGCCGCCGTTCACGCGTTTGAAATCGAGGCCCGGAACACGTGCGGTCCACTCGCCGCAGGTCAGTACGCGGACGTTCTGCTTCGCGGCGGTGATTTTCAGCGCCTCTTCTGTGGCTGAGGGGGCAATGATCACTTCCACAAACTGGCGGGAGATAATGGCCTGCGCGGTTTGCGCATCCAGCTCGCGGTTAAAAGCGATGATGCCGCCGAACGCGGAGGTCGGGTCGGTTTTGTAAGCACGATCGTAAGCATCCAGAATAGAGGAGCTGACCGCCACGCCGCACGGGTTAGCGTGTTTAACGATAACGCAGGCCGGTTCGCTGAACTCTTTCACGCATTCCAGCGCCGCATCGGTATCGGCGATATTGTTATAGGAAAGCGCTTTGCCCTGTACCTGCTGTGCAGTCGCAACAGAGGCTTCTTTGATTTCTTCTTCTATATAGAAGGCTGCCTGCTGGTGGCTGTTTTCGCCGTAGCGCATATCCTGCTTCTTAATGAAGTTCAGGTTCAGTGTACGCGGGAAGCGGCCAGCAGCTTCTTTTGTCTCGCCGTGATAAGCCGGAACCATGCTGCCGAAGTAGTTGGCGATCATGCTGTCGTAAGCGGCGGTATGTTCGAATGCTTTAATCGCGAGGTCGAAGCGGGTTGCCAGCAGAAGCGAGCCTTCGTTGGCATCCATCTCTTCAATAATAGTGTTGTAGTCGCTGCTCTTTACGACGATGGCCACGTCTTTATGGTTCTTCGCCGCAGAGCGCACCATGGTCGGGCCGCCAATATCGATATTCTCGACCGCATCTTCCAGAGAACAGCCTTCGCGGGCAACGGTCTGGGCAAACGGATAAAGGTTAACAACCACCATATCAATAGGAGAGATGTTGTGCTCAGCCATAATGGCGTCATCCTGGCCGCGACGGCCAAGAATACCGCCATGGACTTTCGGATGCAGGGTCTTAACGCGTCCATCCATCATTTCCGGGAAACCGGTGTAATCGGACACTTCGGTAACCGGCAGGCCTTTATCAGCTAACAGACGGGCAGTGCCCCCTGTAGATAGCAGTTCTACACCACGTGCAGAAAGTGCCTGGGCGAATTCGACGATACCGGCTTTGTCAGAAACACTGAGCAGCGCGCGGCGGATTGGACGACGTTGTTGCATGGTAAATCCCCTGGATTTGACGATTACAGAGAGCGTTAGCTGAATTTTCATCAAAAAACTCAGCTAACGCCCCTAACGGGGCATCCTTGTTTTAGCGGGGGCATTTTAACGAAAACGTTTGCGCAACGCTCGCGAATTTTCACTTTTTCGCAGCATTGTGGATAAGTCTGTGTGCAAAAGGGTATAAGGCGGGCTTTTGCTGTGGAATGCAGCAGTCAGTCATTTTTCTGCAATTTTTCTATTGCGGATGCGCGGGAACTCCCTATAATGCGCCTCCATCGACACGGCAGATGTGAATCACTTCACACAAACAGCCGGTTCGGTTGAAGAGAAAAATCCTGAAATAACGGGTTGACTCTGAAAGAGGAAAGCGTAATATACGCCACCTCGCAACGGTGAGCGAAAGCCGCGTTGCACTGCTCTTTAACAATTTATCAGACAATCTGTGTGGGCACTCAAAGTGACATGGATTCTTAATGTCTTCGGACAATAAATGAATACCAAGTCTCTGGAGTGAACACGTAATTCATTACGAAGTTTAATTCTAAGAGCATCAAACTTTTAAATTGAAGAGTTTGATCATGGCTCAGATTGAACGCTGGCGGCAGGCCTAACACATGCAAGTCGAACGGTAGCACAGAGGAGCTTGCTCCTCGGGTGACGAGTGGCGGACGGGTGAGTAATGTCTGGGAAACTGCCCGATGGAGGGGGATAACTACTGGAAACGGTAGCTAATACCGCATAACGTCGCAAGACCAAAGAGGGGGACCTTCGGGCCTCTTGCCATCGGATGTGCCCAGATGGGATTAGCTAGTAGGTGGGGTAATGGCTCACCTAGGCGACGATCCCTAGCTGGTCTGAGAGGATGACCAGCCACACTGGAACTGAGACACGGTCCAGACTCCTACGGGAGGCAGCAGTGGGGAATATTGCACAATGGGCGCAAGCCTGATGCAGCCATGCCGCGTGTGTGAAGAAGGCCTTCGGGTTGTAAAGCACTTTCAGCGGGGAGGAAGGCAATACGGTTAATAACCGTGTTGATTGACGTTACCCGCAGAAGAAGCACCGGCTAACTCCGTGCCAGCAGCCGCGGTAATACGGAGGGTGCAAGCGTTAATCGGAATTACTGGGCGTAAAGCGCACGCAGGCGGTCTGTCAAGTCGGATGTGAAATCCCCGGGCTCAACCTGGGAACTGCATTCGAAACTGGCAGGCTTGAGTCTTGTAGAGGGGGGTAGAATTCCAGGTGTAGCGGTGAAATGCGTAGAGATCTGGAGGAATACCGGTGGCGAAGGCGGCCCCCTGGACAAAGACTGACGCTCAGGTGCGAAAGCGTGGGGAGCAAACAGGATTAGATACCCTGGTAGTCCACGCCGTAAACGATGTCGACTTGGAGGTTGTGCCCTTGAGGCGTGGCTTCCGGAGCTAACGCGTTAAGTCGACCGCCTGGGGAGTACGGCCGCAAGGTTAAAACTCAAATGAATTGACGGGGGCCCGCACAAGCGGTGGAGCATGTGGTTTAATTCGATGCAACGCGAAGAACCTTACCTGGTCTTGACATCCACGGAATTCGGCAGAGATGCCTTAGTGCCTTCGGGAACCGTGAGACAGGTGCTGCATGGCTGTCGTCAGCTCGTGTTGTGAAATGTTGGGTTAAGTCCCGCAACGAGCGCAACCCTTATCCTTTGTTGCCAGCGGTCCGGCCGGGAACTCAAAGGAGACTGCCAGTGATAAACTGGAGGAAGGTGGGGATGACGTCAAGTCATCATGGCCCTTACGACCAGGGCTACACACGTGCTACAATGGCGCATACAAAGAGAAGCGACCTCGCGAGAGCAAGCGGACCTCATAAAGTGCGTCGTAGTCCGGATTGGAGTCTGCAACTCGACTCCATGAAGTCGGAATCGCTAGTAATCGTGGATCAGAATGCCACGGTGAATACGTTCCCGGGCCTTGTACACACCGCCCGTCACACCATGGGAGTGGGTTGCAAAAGAAGTAGGTAGCTTAACCTTCGGGAGGGCGCTTACCACTTTGTGATTCATGACTGGGGTGAAGTCGTAACAAGGTAACCGTAGGGGAACCTGCGGTTGGATCACCTCCTTACCTTAAAGAACCTGCCTTTGCAGTGCTCACACAGATTGTCTGATGAAATACAGCAGTAAAAAATCTCTGCAGGCTTGTAGCTCAGGTGGTTAGAGCGCACCCCTGATAAGGGTGAGGTCGGTGGTTCAAGTCCACTCAGGCCTACCAAATTTTCCTGAATACTGCGTTGTGAAATAACCCGCATACCTGAGTATGCTTCGTTATTCCACGCCTTGTCTCAGGAAAATTACGGTTAACGAGATTTGACCACGATGGGGCTATAGCTCAGCTGGGAGAGCGCCTGCTTTGCACGCAGGAGGTCTGCGGTTCGATCCCGCATAGCTCCACCATCATTTACTGCGAACACAAGAAAACTTCAGAGTGAACCTGAAAAGGTGCACTGCGAAGTTTTGCTCTTTAAAAATCTGGATCAAGCTGAAAATTGAAACGACACACAGTGTCTGTTCTCCGTAATAAGAACAGATGACGGTGTGTTCGAGTCTCTCAAATTTTTACAGCGCGAGGATGAATCGAAAGAAACATCTTCGGGTTGTGAGGTTAAGCGACTAAGCGTACACGGTGGATGCCCTGGCAGTCAGAGGCGATGAAGGACGTGCTAATCTGCGAAAAGCGCCGGCGAGGTGATATGAACCTTTGACCCGGCGATGTCCGAATGGGGAAACCCAGTGTGTTTCGACACACTATCATTAACTGAATCCATAGGTTAATGAGGCGAACCGGGGGAACTGAAACATCTAAGTACCCCGAGGAAAAGAAATCAACCGAGATTCCCCCAGTAGCGGCGAGCGAACGGGGAGCAGCCCAGAGCCTGAATCAGCTTGTGTGTTAGTGGAAGCGTCTGGAAAGTCGCGCGATACAGGGTGACAGCCCCGTACACGAAAGCACACAGGCTGTGAGCTCGATGAGTAGGGCGGGACACGTGGTATCCTGTCTGAATATGGGGGGACCATCCTCCAAGGCTAAATACTCCTGACTGACCGATAGTGAACCAGTACCGTGAGGGAAAGGCGAAAAGAACCCCGGCGAGGGGAGTGAAAAAGAACCTGAAACCGTGTACGTACAAGCAGTGGGAGCACCTTCGTGGTGTGACTGCGTACCTTTTGTATAATGGGTCAGCGACTTATATTCTGTAGCAAGGTTAACCGAATAGGGGAGCCGAAGGGAAACCGAGTCTTAACTGGGCGTTAAGTTGCAGGGTATAGACCCGAAACCCGGTGATCTAGCCATGGGCAGGTTGAAGGTTGGGTAACACTAACTGGAGGACCGAACCGACTAATGTTGAAAAATTAGCGGATGACTTGTGGCTGGGGGTGAAAGGCCAATCAAACCGGGAGATAGCTGGTTCTCCCCGAAAGCTATTTAGGTAGCGCCTCGTGAATTCATCTCCGGGGGTAGAGCACTGTTTCGGCTAGGGGGCCATCCCGGCTTACCAACCCGATGCAAACTACGAATACCGGAGAATGTTATCACGGGAGACACACGGCGGGTGCTAACGTCCGTCGTGAAGAGGGAAACAACCCAGACCGCCAGCTAAGGTCCCAAAGTCATGGTTAAGTGGGAAACGATGTGGGAAGGCACAGACAGCCAGGATGTTGGCTTAGAAGCAGCCATCATTTAAAGAAAGCGTAATAGCTCACTGGTCGAGTCGGCCTGCGCGGAAGATGTAACGGGGCTAAACCATGCACCGAAGCTGCGGCAGCGACACTATGTGTTGTTGGGTAGGGGAGCGTTCTGTAAGCCTGCGAAGGTGTGCTGTGAGGCATGCTGGAGGTATCAGAAGTGCGAATGCTGACATAAGTAACGATAAAGCGGGTGAAAAGCCCGCTCGCCGGAAGACCAAGGGTTCCTGTCCAACGTTAATCGGGGCAGGGTGAGTCGACCCCTAAGGCGAGGCCGAAAGGCGTAGTCGATGGGAAACAGGTTAATATTCCTGTACTTGGTGTTACTGCGAAGGGGGGACGGAGAAGGCTATGTTAGCCGGGCGACGGTTGTCCCGGTTTAAGCATGTAGGCTGGTTATCCAGGCAAATCCGGATAATCAAGGCTGAGGTGTGATGACGAGTCACTACGGTGATGAAGTAACAAATGCCCTGCTTCCAGGAAAAGCCTCTAAGCATCAGGTAACACGAAATCGTACCCCAAACCGACACAGGTGGTCAGGTAGAGAATACCAAGGCGCTTGAGAGAACTCGGGTGAAGGAACTAGGCAAAATGGTGCCGTAACTTCGGGAGAAGGCACGCTGATATGTAGGTGAAGTCCCTGCGGACGGAGCTGAAATCAGTCGAAGATACCAGCTGGCTGCAACTGTTTATTAAAAACACAGCACTGTGCAAACACGAAAGTGGACGTATACGGTGTGACGCCTGCCCGGTGCCGGAAGGTTAATTGATGGGGTTATCCGTAAGGAGAAGCTCTTGATCGAAGCCCCGGTAAACGGCGGCCGTAACTATAACGGTCCTAAGGTAGCGAAATTCCTTGTCGGGTAAGTTCCGACCTGCACGAATGGCGTAATGATGGCCAGGCTGTCTCCACCCGAGACTCAGTGAAATTGAACTCGCTGTGAAGATGCAGTGTACCCGCGGCAAGACGGAAAGACCCCGTGAACCTTTACTATAGCTTGACACTGAACATTGAGCCTTGATGTGTAGGATAGGTGGGAGGCTTTGAAGTGTGGACGCCAGTCTGCATGGAGCCAACCTTGAAATACCACCCTTTAATGTTTGATGTTCTAACGTGGACCCGTAATCCGGGTTGCGGACAGTGTCTGGTGGGTAGTTTGACTGGGGCGGTCTCCTCCCAAAGAGTAACGGAGGAGCACGAAGGTTGGCTAATCCTGGTCGGACATCAGGAGGTTAGTGCAATGGCATAAGCCAGCTTGACTGCGAGCGTGACGGCGCGAGCAGGTGCGAAAGCAGGTCATAGTGATCCGGTGGTTCTGAATGGAAGGGCCATCGCTCAACGGATAAAAGGTACTCCGGGGATAACAGGCTGATACCGCCCAAGAGTTCATATCGACGGCGGTGTTTGGCACCTCGATGTCGGCTCATCACATCCTGGGGCTGAAGTAGGTCCCAAGGGTATGGCTGTTCGCCATTTAAAGTGGTACGCGAGCTGGGTTTAGAACGTCGTGAGACAGTTCGGTCCCTATCTGCCGTGGGCGCTGGAAGATTGAGGGGGGCTGCTCCTAGTACGAGAGGACCGGAGTGGACGCATCACTGGTGTTCGGGTTGTCATGCCAATGGCATTGCCCGGTAGCTACATGCGGAAGAGATAAGTGCTGAAAGCATCTAAGCACGAAACTTGCCCCGAGATGAGTCTTCCCTTGTCCTTTAAGGACACTAAAGGAACGTTGAAGACGACGACGTTGATAGGCCGGGTGTGTAAGCGCAGCGATGCGTTGAGCTAACCGGTACTAATGAACCGTGAGGCTTAACCTTACAACGCCGAAGATGTTTTGGCGGAATTGAGAAGACGAACAATATTCAGCTTAGATTCAGAGTCCGAAGGATTTTGCGCTGAGACAAGGCGGCCAGCGAAGGAAAGGAAGGAGCATACTGAGGTATGTGACTGACTTTACGAGAGCAGCCAACGCAGTATCAGCACAAAAGACACAGGACAGAGCACAGAATTTGCCTGGCGGCTTTAGCGCGGTGGTCCCACCTGACCCCATGCCGAACTCAGAAGTGAAACGCCGTAGCGCCGATGGTAGTGTGGGGTCTCCCCATGTGAGAGTAGGGAACTGCCAGGCATCAAACCAGTAAGAAGCCCATCCTGACGGATGGGCTTTTTGCGTTTTTACCCTCTGCAAACACCTTACCAGAAAAGCCTCATGCGAAAGCGTGGGGCTTTTTTGCTATTGTTAATTCTGTCTTTATTCTCTGTATTGCTAAAGGATCTGGCTATGACTGCTCTCTATGTTCAACTTTACCAAAACCGCATGGTTGTGCGGAATCTCACGACCCGGCAACAAGCCTCCGGCAATCATGTATTCAGTAACCAACGCATCATCATCGCTAACTTTTTCGAGGCGGAAGGTTTCCTGGCACATCTTATCCAGCAGGTGGCTCCGCGAACTTTCATGCATTTTATCCCGTGGGTGGGGCGTTTAGACATTCTCACGCATGCGCTGGAAATGAACGAAGGTGGTTTGTCGGCGGTAGAAGAACGGGCAATACTTGAAATGACATTTGGTGCCTCGCACGGGAAATGCCAATACCCGAAGGTTATCGACAGTGAAACCCTGCTAAGCGACGAGGAAGTGCTGGCGACTCTGCGAGGTTGGAATGAAGCTGCTCCTCGCGCGCAAAAACCGGCCAGAGGAGCGAAGATAATCAGCTGATCCGCATGCCAGCGACCAGGTGTGCTTATCGTGACGTGAAACTTTCTCACCTTGAACATGCAGACTCGACAACACGGCTATTCCTGGGTATTGTCAGCTATCTGGATGTCTAAACGTTTAAACGTATGCAGTGAGGATATAAGTTATGCCGATTCGGGTGCAGGACGAGCTACCAGCCGTCAATTTCTTGCGTGATGAAAATGTCTTTGTGATGACGACATCGCGTGCTACAGGTCAGGAAATTCGTCCGCTCAAGGTGCTTATCCTCAACCTGATGCCAAAGAAGATAGAGACAGAGAACCAATTTTTGCGGTTACTCTCCAACTCGCCATTGCAGGTGGATATCAAGTTACTGCGTATTGACGCCCGTGAATCACGCAATACGCCGACGGAACATCTCAACAACTTCTACTGCAACTTTGATGAAATCAGTGAAGAGAATTTCGATGGTTTGATCGTAACCGGCGCGCCCCTGGGCCTGGTCGAATTTAACGACGTTGCCTACTGGCCGCAGATCAAACAGGTACTGGAGTGGGCAAAAGACCATGTCACCTCCACGCTGTTTGTCTGTTGGGCGGTGCAAGCTGCACTGAACATCCTTTACGGTATTCCGAAGCAAACCCGCAGTGAAAAGCTGTCCGGCGTCTACGAGCATCACATTTTGCATCCACATGCTCTGCTGACGCGTGGTTTTGATGATACTTTCCTCGCGCCGCACTCACGCTATGCTGATTTCCCGGCGGCACTGATTCGTGACTATACCGACCTGGAAATCCTGGCTGAGACCGATCAGGGCGATGCCTATCTGTTTGCCAGTAAAGATAAGCGTATCGCCTTTGTTACCGGTCATCCTGAGTACGACGCCAATACCCTGGCGGGGGAATATTTCCGTGATGTTGAGGCCGGGTTGTCACCGGACATCCCGTATAACTATTTCCCGAAAAATGATCCCCGGAACAAGCCACATGCGACATGGCGTAGCCATGGCAATCTGCTATTTACCAACTGGCTGAACTACTACGTTTACCAGATTACGCCGTTCGATCTGAGCCACATGAACCCAACGCTGGATTAACGTTTCAGTCAGATCCTAAAGCGTTTCAGCATCCCTTTTCAGGCACCTTCGGGTGCCTTTTTCATATCTGAAAATCTCTCCACCAGGCCGTTAAATTTTAAATTCATTTTTATCAGTAAGTTAAGTGTATTTTTAAATTAAAATGGAAATTGTTTTTGATTTTGAAAATTAAATGAGTAGTCTTAATTGTGCTGAACGAAAACCATACAACGATCTTTCGTTCGCGTTGGGGAGTGTACGCGGATCAACGATGAGGAGCAGCACAATGACACAACAGGCAACGACGACAGGCGGATTGGCTTTTAATAAGCCTCATGGCGAAATGGAAAAGCAGATTCTGACCCCGGAAGCGGTCGAATTCCTTACTGAGTTGGTGACACGCTTTACGCCACAGCGCAATAAGTTACTGGCCGCGCGTATGCAACAGCAGCAGGATATCGACAACGGTAAGCTGCCTGATTTTATTTCGGAAACCAATTCCATTCGTGAAGGTGACTGGACGATTCGCGGTATTCCACAGGATTTGCAGGATCGCCGTGTTGAGATAACCGGGCCGGTTGAGCGCAAGATGGTGATCAATGCGCTCAATGCCAACGTGAAAGTTTTTATGGCGGATTTCGAAGACTCCCTTTCACCGGACTGGGATAAAGTGATTGATGGGCAAATGAACCTGCGTGATGCAGTGAATGGCACTATCAGCTATACCAACGAAGCCGGAAAAATCTACCAACTCAAACCCGATCCGGCGGTGCTGATTTGCCGTGTCCGTGGCCTGCACCTGCCAGAAAAACATGTCACCTGGCGTGGCGAAGCCATCCCCGGCAGTCTCTTTGACTTTGCGCTCTATTTCTTCCACAACCATAAAGCGTTGCTGGCAAAAGGCAGCGGTCCTTACTTTTATCTGCCGAAGACGCAGGCGTGGCAGGAAGCGGCATGGTGGAGCGAAGTATTTTGCTATGCCGAAGACCGTTTCGATCTGCCGCGCGGCACCATCAAGGCCACCCTGTTGATTGAGACACTGCCTGCCGTCTTCCAGATGGATGAAATCCTCTATGCGCTGCGCGATCACATTGTTGGTCTGAACTGTGGCCGTTGGGATTACATCTTTAGCTATATCAAGACATTAAAAAATCACCCTGACCGTGTGCTGCCCGATCGTCAGGTGGTAACGATGGATAAACCGTTCCTGAGTGCCTATTCACGGCTGCTGATTAAAACCTGTCACCGTCGTGGTGCGTTTGCCATGGGCGGCATGGCGGCCTTTATTCCCAGCAAAGATGCTGAACGGAACAACCAGGTACTCAATAAAGTAAAAGCGGACAAGCTGCTGGAAGCCAGCAATGGCCATGACGGCACATGGATTGCGCATCCGGGACTGGCAGATACCGCCATGGCTGTCTTTAACGAGGTATTGGGTGATAACAAAAATCAACTGACGGTTACTCGCGAAAATGATGCGCCCACGACGGCAGATCAACTGCTGGCGGCCTGCGATGGCGAACGTACAGAAGAGGGGATGCGCGCCAATATTCGCGTGGCCGTCCAGTACATCGAAGCCTGGATCTCCGGCAACGGCTGCGTACCGATTTACGGCCTGATGGAAGATGCGGCAACGGCTGAAATCTCGCGCACATCAATCTGGCAGTGGATCCATCACGAGAAAACGCTCAGCAACGGCAAGCCGGTTACGAAGGCCTTGTTCCGTCAAATGCTGGCCGAAGAGATGCTGGTCATTCAGGAAGAGCTGGGCGAGCACCGCTTTAGTAGCGGCCGTTTCGACGATGCTGCGCGCCTGATGGAACAGATCACCACCTCAGATGAGTTAATCGACTTCCTGACGTTGCCAGGTTACCGCCTGCTGGCGTAATGGCCCAGGCTATTTTGTTCGCCATTTTGGCCCCGGGCAGTGCTCAAAATCCTCACGTACTTTACGTATGCTCCGGTTTTTGCGCGGCTTCCCGTGACCAAACTGCCTTCACCAATAACGCCTGGGAAGCCAGGACGATAATATGGAGCATCTGCACATGAAAACCCGTACCCAACAAATCGAAGAACTGAAAAAAGAATGGACTAACCCTCGCTGGGAAGGCATCACGCGTCCTTATAGCGCGGAAGAGGTGGTGAAATTACGTGGCTCGGTGAACCCGGAATGCACGCTGGCGCAGATGGGCGCAGCCAAAATGTGGCGTCTGCTGCATGGTGAGGCGAAAAAAGGCTATATCAACAGCCTTGGCGCACTGACGGGCGGGCAGGCATTGCAACAGGCAAAAGCAGGCATCGAAGCGATTTATCTGTCGGGCTGGCAGGTGGCGGCAGATGCGAACCTGGCCTCCAGCATGTATCCGGATCAATCGCTCTACCCGGCCAACTCCGTTCCGGCTGTGGTCGATCGGATCAACAATACCTTCCGCCGTGCGGATCAGATCCAATGGTCAGCGGGTATTGAACCAAACGATCCGCGCTACACCGATTATTTCCTGCCGATCGTGGCGGATGCCGAAGCCGGGTTTGGCGGCGTATTGAACGCCTTTGAACTGATGAAATCGATGATTGAAGCCGGTGCAGCGGCCGTTCACTTCGAAGATCAGCTGGCGTCGGTGAAAAAATGCGGTCATATGGGTGGGAAAGTGCTGGTCCCGACGCAAGAGGCGATTCAAAAACTGGTGGCCGCGCGTCTGGCGGCGGATGTCATGGGCGTACCGACGCTGGTTATTGCCCGTACCGATGCGGATGCTGCGGACCTGATTACCTCCGATTGCGACCCCTATGACAGCGAGTTCATCACTGGCGAGCGCACCAGCGAAGGATTCTACCGTACCCGCGCCGGGATCGAACAGGCCATTAGCCGTGGTCTGGCATATGCGCCGTACGCCGACCTGGTATGGTGTGAAACCTCAACACCCGATCTGGCGCTGGCGAAACGCTTTGCCGATGCAATTCATGCGAAATTCCCGGGCAAACTGCTGGCGTATAACTGCTCACCGTCCTTCAACTGGCAGAAAAACCTGGACGACAAAACCATTGCCAGTTTCCAGCAGCAGTTGTCGGAGATGGGTTACAAATATCAGTTTATTACCCTGGCGGGCATTCACAGCATGTGGTTCAACATGTTCGACCTCGCACATGCCTATGCGCAGGGTGAAGGGATGCGGCACTACGTTGAAAAAGTACAGCAGCCGGAGTTTGCCGCCGCCAAAGAGGGCTACACCTTCGTTTCTCACCAGCAGGAGGTGGGCACGGGCTACTTCGATAAAGTGACCACCATCATTCAGGGCGGGGCGTCCTCTGTTACCGCGTTAACCGGGTCAACTGAAGAAGCACAGTTCTAATCTTTTCCCCCTCACCCCTCTCCCCTGAGGGGAGAAGGGGCGGTTTGGCGCAGGTCTGTTTTTCGCCCTCTCCTTATCGGGGAGAGGGCGAGGGGGAATCTATGTCACGTGGTCTGGAATTACTGATTGCACAAACCATCCTGCAAGGTTTCGACGCGCAATACGGACGCTTTCTGGAAGTCACTGCTGGCGCACAGCAGCGTTTCGAACTGGCTGACTGGCACGCCGTTCAGCAGGCGATGAAGCAGCGTATTCATCTTTATGATCACCACGTTGGGCTGGTTGTGGAACAGCTACGCTGTATCACCGACAGTCAGCGGCCGGACGCCGAATTTCTGCTGCGGGTGAAAGCGCATTACACCCACCTTTTGCCGGACTATCCGCGCTTCGAAATTGCGGAGAGTTTTTTTAACTCCGTCTACTGTCGCTTGTTCGATCACCGCTCGCTTAGCCCCGAGCGTCTGTTTATTTTTAGCTCGCAGCCAGAACGGCGCTTTCGCACCATTCCGCGCCCGCTGGCAAAAGACTTTTGGCCAGAGCGTGGCTGGGAATCCCTGTTAACCAAGGTTTTATCCGATTTGCCGCTTCGCCTGCCCTGGCAGGATAAAGCACGGGATGTGGGTTATATCATTACTCACCTGACAGAGACGTTTGGCGCAGATACGCTGCGTCAGTCTCATTTGCAGGCCGCAAACGAGCTGTTTTACCGTAATAAAGCGGCGTGGTTAGTGGGTAAATTGATCACTCCTGCGGGCACGCTTCCCTTCCTGTTGCCGATTCATCGTACCGACGAAGGCGAGTTGTTTGTCGATACCTGCCTGACCTCGCACGCGGAAGCGAGTATTGTCTTCGGCTTTGCTCGCTCCTATTTTATGGTATATGCCCCGCTTCCCGCGGCCACCGTCGAGTGGCTACGGGAGATCCTGCCGGGAAAAACCACCGCCGAACTCTATATGGCCATTGGCTGCCAGAAACACGGTAAGACGGAAAGCTATCGCGAATACCTGAACTATATTCATGCCTCGGACGAACAGTTTGTTGAGGCGCCGGGCATTCGCGGCATGGTGATGCTGGTCTTCACGCTGCCGGGCTTCGATCGGGTCTTTAAGATCATCAAAGATAAATTTCCGCCACAAAAAGAGATGAGCGCGGCGCATGTGCGCGCCTGCTATCAGCTGGTGAAGGAGCATGATCGCGTCGGGCGAATGGCGGATACGCAGGAGTTTGAACACTTTGTTCTGGAAAAGCGGCAGATTGATCCGGCGTTAATGGCGCTATTGCTCCAGGAGGCGCCGCAGAAAATCACTGACCTTGGGGATCGTATTTCAATCAGCCACCTCTATATCGAGCGCCGGATGGTGCCGCTCAATATCTGGTTTGAGCGGGTACGCGGTTCGCAGTTGCGCGATGCGGTGGAAGAGTATGGTAACGCCATCCGTCAGCTTGCTGCGGCGAATATTTTTCCCGGCGATATGCTGTTTAAAAACTTCGGCGTGACCCGTCACGGGCGTGTGGTGTTCTACGATTATGACGAGATCTGTTATATGACGGAGGTAAATTTCCGTGATATACCGCCGCCGCGTTATCCGGAAGATGAATTGAGTGCCGAACCCTGGTACAGCGTTGCGCCAGGAGATGTTTTCCCGGAAGAGTTCCGCCACTGGTTGTGCGCCGATCCGGAAATTGGCCCCCTGTTTGAAGAGATGCATGCCGATCTGCTGCGTGCTGATTACTGGCGAGGCCTGCAGGCACGAATCAAAAACGGCCATGTGGAAGACGTTTATGCCTACCGTCGCCGCCAGCGCTTTTGCGTTCGCTACGGCAACCTGCAGCAGGCGGGGTAAACCGGCATCCTGATTCAGGCCACCTCGACGACGGCAAACTCCTCAAAAATCAGCTCCATATCCGCGGTCCATGTGCCTTCACGTTCAAAGAAGGCCTGATGCGCCGATTGCCAGTAAGCCAGGCTCAAATCACCTTCACCTTCCAGCGCCGCGAACTCGGGGCTCATTTCGTTAAAACGGATGAGCCTGAGCGCCAGGGTTCGAATCACGCAGACCGCTTTACCTTTGCCGTCCAGCACAATGTGATATGCGCCAGGCGTCACGGGCGGTTGTTCTTGCTGATAGCTGGCAAACGAGCCGCAGGTCCCGCGCTTTTTCCCTGCAACGACCAGGGCCGCCAGCTCATCGGCCAGTTCCGGTGAATCACCGAACGACCAGCAAAGAGCAGAAGGGTATTTATCCTGCCAGTATGATTTCAGGTCAGCCATTTTGTCGCATCCCACCCCAGGCGATGGTCACCTCTTTGGCCCCTTTGATCACCAGCGCGCCCAGCTCAGTGACCCGATCATCGGTGATGCGGGAAATCGGCCCGGAAATGGAAATCGCGGCAAACGGTACGCCATGTTCATCATAAATGCAGGCGGCGACGCAGCGCAGGCCAAGGGCATGTTCTTCATCATCAAAGGAGTAACCGCGCTTACGCGTCTGGGCGAGATCTTCTTTCAGGTGTACCGGGGACACCAGCGTAGCATGGGTGTAAGCATGCAGCCCTTTGCGGTGCAGCAGGCCGGAGACCTGGTCATCGTTTAAATACGCGAGGAACGCCTTACCCGCGCCGGAAGCGTGCATCGGCAGCTTCCCGCCAATGGGCGCGGACATGCGCATCAATTGGGTACACTGCACCTGGTCTATAATTATGGCCTGATGATCGCTTTGGTCGAGCACCGCCAGGTTGACCGTCTCGCCGGAATCCTCCATCAACTTGCGCAGGATTGGATGGACAATCGCCATCAGATTGCGGCTTTGCAAAAAGCTGCTGCCGACGATAAACGCGTGGGCGCCAACGGACCAGTGACCGAGTTCGCCTACCTGTCGTACAAAGCCAAGCTGTTGCATGGTCGTGAGCAGACGGTGGGTGGTGGAGTTGGGCAGGCCGGCCTGTTGCGCCAGCTCGGTGAGCGCAACGCTACCGGGGGATTCGGCGATTGACTCAAGCAGTTTGAGTCCACGCGTCAGAGACTGGACTTGCCCGGTAGCCTGAGCGGCGGGGGCGGCGGGTTTTCTGCCGCGTTTAGCGGGGACAGTGGCAACCATGGCTGACTCCTTTTCTGTATCGTGGAAATCATTTTCGTTTTATTTAATTATAATGCAACACTGACGCAGACTGATCGGATGAGTTCAAATGAACATCTCTCATGTTACCCCTGTGTGCCTTTTCCGCTCTGTCAGTTTGTGCCAGTATGTCCTGCTGGCCTTTTGGCCTGGTTGAGCGTTGTCGGGAGCACGTGTGAGCAGCAAAGTTGAGCAACTGCAGCAGCAGTTAAAAGAACGAATTTTGGTTCTGGACGGGGGCATGGGCACCATGATTCAGAATCAGCGTCTCAGTGAGCAGGATTTTCGCGGCGAGCGATTCGCTGACTGGCCCTGCGACCTCAAGGGTAACAATGACCTGCTGGTGATTACAAAGCCGGAGGTGATTGCCGCTATCCATTCCGCTTATTTTGCAGCGGGCGCGGATATCATTGAGACCAACACCTTTAACTCCACAACGATCGCGATGGCGGATTACCAGATGGAATCCCTGTCAGCGGAGATCAACTTTGCGGCCGCCAGACTCGCTCGTGCGTGTGCCGATGAATGGACTGCCCGCACACCGGATAAACCGCGCTATGTTGCCGGTGTCCTTGGGCCAACCAACCGTACAGCCTCGATATCGCCGGATGTTAATGATCCCGCGTTCCGTAATATCACCTTTGATCAACTGGTCACCGCCTATCGCGAATCGACCAAAGCGCTGGTGGAAGGTGGCAGTGACCTGATTCTGATCGAAACGGTATTCGATACCCTGAACGCAAAAGCCGCTATTTTCGCGGTGAAAGCTGAGTTTGAGGCGCTGGGCGTCGAACTGCCGATCATGATTTCCGGCACCATTACCGATGCTTCCGGGCGTACGCTTTCCGGGCAAACCACGGAAGCCTACTATAACTCATTGCGCCATGCCGATGCGCTCACCTTCGGCCTGAACTGCGCACTGGGGCCGGACGAGCTGCGCCAGTATGTTCAGGAGCTTTCGCGCATTGCCGAATGCTACGTCACCGCGCACCCGAATGCGGGTTTACCAAACGCCTTTGGCGAATACGATCTCGATGCCGACACCATGGCCGCACAAATTCGCGAATGGGCAGAGTCCGGCTTTCTGAACGTGGTTGGCGGCTGCTGTGGCACCACACCTGATCATATTAAAGCGATGAGCGATGCCGTCGCAGGTCTGCCCCCGCGCAAACTGCCAGCGATCCCCGTCGCCTGTCGTCTGGCGGGCCTGGAGCCGCTGAATATTGGCGATGACAGCCTGTTTGTTAACGTAGGTGAACGAACCAACGTTACCGGTTCGGCGAAATTCAAGCGTCTGATCAAAGAAGAAAAGTACAACGAAGCGCTGGATGTGGCGCGTCAGCAGGTAGAAAACGGCGCGCAAATCATCGATATCAATATGGATGAGGGGATGCTCGACGCCGAAGCGGCGATGGTGCGTTTTCTTAACCTGATTGCTGGCGAGCCAGACATTGCCCGTGTGCCCATTATGATCGACTCCTCAAAATGGGATGTGATCGAGAAAGGGCTGAAATGCATTCAGGGTAAAGGCATCGTTAACTCCATCTCGATGAAAGAAGGGGTAGAGGCCTTTATCCATCACGCGAAGCTGGTTCGTCGCTATGGCGCGGCCGTGGTGGTGATGGCCTTTGATGAAGTCGGGCAGGCGGATACCCGCGAGCGCAAAATCGAAATTTGCCGCCGGGCGTACAACATTCTGACCAAAGAGGTAGGCTTCCCGCCGGAAGACATCATTTTTGACCCGAACATCTTCGCGGTCGCCACCGGTATTGAAGAGCACAACAACTACGCGCAGGACTTTATCGGCGCCTGCGAAGATATCAAACGCGAGCTGCCCCATGCACTGATTTCCGGCGGCGTCTCCAACGTCTCATTCTCGTTCCGTGGTAATGACCCGGTTCGTGAAGCGATTCATGCAGTCTTTCTTTATTACGCCATCCGTAATGGCATGGACATGGGGATCGTCAACGCCGGACAACTGGCGATTTACGACGACCTGCCGACAGAACTGCGCGATGCGGTCGAAGATGTGATTCTTAACCGTCGCGATGACAGTACAGAACGCTTGTTGGATCTGGCGGAAAAATACCGTGGCAGCAAAACCGACGATACCGCCAACGCCCAGCAGGCGGAATGGCGGACCTGGGATGTGAAGAAACGCCTGGAATATTCGCTGGTTAAAGGCATCACCGAATTTATCGAAGAGGATACCGAAGAAGCCCGTCAGCAGGCGGCCCGCCCGATTGAGGTGATTGAAGGGCCGCTGATGGACGGTATGAATGTGGTCGGCGACCTGTTCGGCGAGGGCAAAATGTTCCTGCCGCAGGTGGTGAAATCCGCACGCGTTATGAAACAGGCGGTGGCCTACCTTGAGCCGTTTATTGAAGCCAGCAAAGAGAAAGGCTCCAGCAACGGCAAAATGGTTATCGCCACCGTTAAAGGCGACGTCCATGACATCGGTAAAAATATTGTCGGCGTGGTCTTACAGTGTAATAACTACGAAATCGTCGACCTGGGCGTGATGGTGCCGACGGACAAAATCCTCAAAACCGCCCGTGAAGTGAACGCCGACCTGATTGGCCTGTCTGGCCTGATCACCCCGTCGCTGGATGAAATGGTCAACGTAGCGAAAGAGATGGAGCGTCAGGGCTTTACCATCCCGCTGCTGATTGGCGGCGCGACGACATCGAAAGCGCACACGGCGGTAAAAATCGAACAGAATTACAGCGGTCCGACGGTCTATGTGCAAAACGCCTCGCGTACCGTGGGCGTGGTCTCCGCGCTGCTTTCCGACACTCAGCGCGACGATTTTGTGGCGCGCACGCGCAAAGAGTACGAAACCGTGCGTATCCAGCACGGACGTAAAAAGCCGCGCACCCCGCCAGTGACGCTGGAGGCCGCCCGCGAAAACGATCTCGCATTCGACTGGCAGAGCTACACCCCGCCGGTGGCGCATCGCCTGGGCGTGCAGGAAGTGGAAGCAAGCATCGAAACCCTGCGTAACTATATCGACTGGACGCCGTTTTTTATGACCTGGTCGCTGGCCGGAAAATATCCGCGCATTCTCGAAGATGAGATTGTCGGAGAGGAGGCACAACGCCTGTTCAAAGATGCCAATGATATGCTTGACCAGTTGAGTGCGACAAAAGCGCTGAACCCGCGCGGTGTAGTGGGCTTGTTCCCGGCGAACCGCGTCGGCGACGATGTTGAGATCTATCGCGATGAAACCCGTACGCAGGTGCTCGCGGTAAGTCGTCATCTGCGTCAGCAGACCGAGAAAGTCGGCTTTGCTAACTACTGTCTGGCCGATTTTGTCGCGCCGAAGTTGAGCGGTAAAGAAGATTACATTGGTGCGTTTGCCGTTACCGGTGGTCTTGAAGAAGACGCGCTGGCAGAGGCCTACGACGCGCAGCATGATGATTACAACAAAATCATGGTGAAAGCGGTGGCTGACCGTCTGGCGGAGGCCTTCGCGGAATACCTGCATGAGCGTGTACGTAAGGTCTATTGGGGCTATGCGGCCAATGAGAACCTCAGCAACGAAGAGTTGATCCGCGAAAACTATCAGGGGATTCGCCCGGCGCCGGGGTACCCGGCCTGTCCGGAGCATACGGAAAAGGGCACGATCTGGCAGTTGCTGGATGTGGAGACCCATACCGGTATGAAGCTGACGGAATCCTTCGCCATGTGGCCGGGTGCCTCGGTTTCTGGCTGGTACTTTAGCCACCCTGACAGCAAGTATTTCGCCGTGGCGCAGATTCAGCGCGACCAGGTTGAAGACTACGCACTACGTAAGGGAATGAGCGTGGCGGAAGTGGAACGCTGGCTGGCGCCGAATCTGGGCTATGACGCGGACTAATCGCAGCCTGTCCTCTCTCTACCGGCCTGTTAGCAGGCCGGTTTTTTTATGTCCGTCATAGGCTTACTGCTGACATATTTAACTCGCGGAAATATTTTTTGATTATTTTTTATTAATCGTATGACAAATATAGTTTGTTATCTCTGGTCTTAAAATATATAACTGTATAGGCAGTTGAGATCGTGCGGTAAAATAATAACGTATTAAAAGTGATACCTTAAAAATATATTAAAATCCCGGTGTTATTTTTGATACTTTAAAAGTCCCTCAATAAATCAGGTTATGTGATCGCTGTTAGTAACTCAGCATAGTTGCATTTAATAAAATAGCCAAATAAACACAGCGCTTTTATTACCTGAATCAGAGCTAAATAAACCTGGCTCTAATCTATATTACTGAGGCCATATTATGGAAACCGTTCAAAATACCCTCGTCGCTCGCGAAAGCAGCGGCTGGAGAAAAAGTGATACCGTGTGGATGCTGGGTCTGTACGGTACTGCGATTGGCGCAGGGGTGCTTTTCCTGCCGATTAACGCCGGGGTTGGTGGTTTAATTCCGTTAATCATCATGGCAATTCTCGCATTCCCGATGACATTTTTCGCTCACCGTGGTTTAACCCGTTTCGTTTTATCGGGTAAAAATCCAGGTGAAGATATCACCGAAGTGGTTGAAGAACATTTCGGTATCGGCGCGGGTAAGCTCATTACGTTGCTCTACTTCTTCGCTATTTATCCGATTCTGCTGGTTTATAGTGTCGCCATTACCAACACCGTCGACAGTTTTATTACTCACCAGCTTGGCCTGGTTTCACCGCCGCGCGCCATTTTATCGCTGATTCTGATTATCGGCATGATGGGCATTGTCCGCTTTGGCGAAAAAATGATTGTTAAAGCGATGAGCGTACTGGTATTCCCGTTCGTTGTTGCGCTGATGATGCTGGCGCTGTATCTGATTCCGCAATGGAACGGTGCGGTCCTGGATACACTTTCACTGAGCAACGCGGCGCCGTCTGGTCACGGTCTGTGGATGACCCTGTGGCTGGCAATTCCGGTCATGGTTTTCTCCTTTAACCACTCGCCGATTATCTCTTCTTTCGCAGTGGCTAAACGCGAAGAGTACGGTCAGGATGCCGAACGCAAATGTTCCCGCATCCTGGGCTTTGCACATATCATGATGGTGCTGACCGTGATGTTCTTTGTGTTCAGTTGCGTACTGAGCCTGTCCCCGGAAAACCTGGCGGAAGCGAAAGCACAAAACATCTCCATTCTCTCCTATCTGGCAAACCATTTTAACGCGCCGGTAATTGCCTGGATGGCGCCGATTATCGCCATGATCGCCATTACCAAATCTTTCCTCGGTCACTACCTTGGTGCGCGTGAAGGTTTCAACGGCATGGTGATTAAGTCTCTGCGTAGCAAAGGCAAATCCATTGAAATCAATAAACTGAACAAGATCACTGCGCTGTTTATGCTGGTGACCACCTGGATTGTTGCGACTCTCAACCCGAGCATCCTGGGCATGATTGAAACGCTGGGTGGTCCGGTTATCGCGATGATTCTGTTCCTGATGCCGATGTATGCCATCAACAAAGTACCGGCTATGCGCAAGTACAGCGGTCATATCAGTAACGCGTTTGTGGTGCTGATGGGGCTGATTGCCATCTCCGCCATCTTCTTCTCTCTGTTCAGCTAAGTTTTCAGCGCCGCCTGTCACAGGCGGCGCATCCGTTTTGCTTTGTAACCGCATGGGTGCCACATGATTAGCGTTTTCGATATTTTCAAAATCAGCATCGGGCCGTCCAGCTCACACACTGTTGGGCCGATGAAAGCAGGAAAACATTTTGTTGATACCCTGCAGGAAAAAGGCCTGCTGCATAAAGTGACTCGTCTGGTGGTGGATGTGTACGGTTCCCTGTCATTAACAGGTAAAGGCCACCACACCGATATCGCGATTATTCTTGGACTGTCCGGGTATTTGCCGGATACCGTCGACATTGACGCCATTCCCGGCATTATTCGCGATGTAAACACCATGCATCGTCTGTTTATTGAAGAAGGTCAGCGGGAAATTGAGTTCCCGGTGGCGGAATGCATGCGTTTTCACAATGAGTTTCTGCCGCTGCATGAAAACGGCATGAGCATAACGGCGTTTTGCGATGGCAAAATCGTCCACTTCCAGACCTATTATTCTATCGGTGGCGGTTTTATCGTCACGGAAGAAAACTTTGGCAAGAGCCAGGACGCGGATGTCGATCTTCCGTTCCCGTTCTATTCTGCCCGCAACCTGCTGGCACACTGCCACGACAACTGCCTGTCGATTTCTGCGGTGATGATGAAAAATGAGATCGCCCGCCACGGCAGGGAGAACGTTGAGCAAAATATGGCGAAAATCTGGGAGACCATGAGAAATGCCATTAACCGTGGTATGAACACGGAAGGCATTTTGCCCGGGCCGTTGAAAGTACCGCGTCGTGCCTCTGCGCTGCATCGTGTGCTGGCGCCGCAAAGCCAGTCTATTACGCCGTTAAGCGCAATGGACTGGGTCAATATGTTCGCCATGGCGGTCGGCGAAGAGAACGCGGCAGGCGGACGCGTGGTCACCGCCCCGACCAATGGCGCCTGCGGTATCATCCCGGCAGTACTGGCCTATTACGATCGCTTTATCAAGGCGGTGACGCCGGAAATCTATATGCGCTACTACCTGACGGCGGGCGCGATTGGCATTCTGTATAAAATGAATGCTTCTATTTCCGGGGCTGAAGTCGGTTGTCAGGGGGAAGTGGGCGTGGCCTGTTCGATGGCCTCCGCCGGCCTGGCCGAGCTTCTGGGCGGTAGTCCGGAGAAAGTGTGCATCGCGGCGGAAATCGGCATGGAACATAACCTTGGGCTGACCTGCGATCCGGTCGCCGGGCAGGTTCAGGTGCCGTGTATCGAGCGTAACGCGATTGCGGCAGTGAAGGCGATTAACTCGGCGAGCATGGCGATGTACCGCACCAGCGATCCGAAAGTCTCACTGGATAAAGTCATCGAAACGATGTTTGAGACAGGCAAAGACATGAACGCCAAATACCGTGAAACCGCACGAGGCGGTCTGGCGATTAAAGTCGCGGTATGTGAATCCTGAGTCCCCTCAAAAAACCGCCTGCTTGCAGGCGGTTTCTCTTTCTCCGGCGGTGCAAACTTACCGGGACATCTCCCAAAACGAATTACCCTTTTTTCTCTGTGTCAGGCGGCAGGAAAGACCAGACCACACTGTGAGAAGCCGATGAGGTATACCATTCGTTGATGGTGGCGTTAGTGTCGCTGGTCTGCGTTGCGGCGGTGAATTTTTCTTTTGGCTGGTGCGCTTTTTTCCGGATACGGATACGGGAAGGGGTTGCGGCATTGATTTGCGCGTTAAAGGTGCGAATGTGCGAATCGAATAAAACCGACTCCAGTTGATGCAGACGATCCAGACCGCGCAGAATACCGATAAGCGTACTCAGGGTCACAGATTCGCCTAATTCAACGCGTTTGATGGTTGCAGCGCCGACTTGTGCGCGCTCGGCCAGTTCAATCTGCGATAGCCCGAGCTGCATACGCGTTTCTTTAATTCTGCGGCACAATTCAGAAATAATTTCACTGTCGGACATAGTACTGAAACGCATCTTTATTCCCCTACTGCGTAATAACTCATGGCAGATTATTTAGCATATTAATTTATAAATAAAGCGGATAGTTTCTCTTTTGCGAGAGTAACAACATTGTTTTTTCGTTAACAAAGTTTCTACAGAAGAAACGATAATTAAAGACAATCCGCTGAATATGAAAGTCGTGCCAGTCGGCCATTTTATTATTCATTCTGGTATTGATAATGCATTTACTCTGTTTTGTTTATCTCTTTATTACATCTTTGCCTTTATACTGATAAAAAGCGCTATGCATAACAGGGAAGCAGTAATGATATGAGTTATAAAGATAAAATATTTACGTTCTGGGGAACGATGGATCTTCTGGCCATCGGAAGCTATCTTTTCTATTCCCTAAAAATGGCTCACGTACCGATCTGGTCCGATATCCAGCTTTTCTACACCCAACTGACGTTAATGGAAGTCAGAGGGGCGGACCGTATTTTTCTGCAATTCCTCTTTTTTATCCATTCAGGGTTGTTGTTATCACTGTGTTTTTCGGCATACGCCTTTCTCGTCAAAAAGAAAATACGTTTCCTGCTCATTGGGTTGCAGGAAATGATGCGTATTTTATCGCTCACCTGCTCGGTCGCCCTTTTTCCGCTGCTCCTGCAGGTCATGCGAATTGAGGATGCGTTCGTTGCCCTTATTTTGTTCGTCATTTCCGAAACGCTTAAGATCGGTTCGTTACTGTGGCTGAGAAAACGGGCATTGTTAACGTAATGTTGAATCCACATGTCTCTTTATGGCGCGTAAGTCTTTATACTTAGATTTAATAATCCTTGCTCTGAACTGACAGGGCCTTTTCTCCCCGACTTGCAGGCTAAAACCGGGAAAAGGGGAAAACGAAAGGAATCGACAACGATAAGGAGAACCTGAATACGTGTTAATTTTGCTTCACTTACTCTCTTCTGTTGCCCTCCTGGTATGGGGCACGCATATCGTACGTACCGGTGTCATGCGCGTTTTTGGCGCGCGGCTGCGCACGGTACTCAGTCGCAGTATTGAAAAGAAGTCCCTCGCTTTTAGCGCCGGGATTGGCGTGACCGCACTGGTACAAAGCAGCAATGCCACCACCATGTTGGTGACGTCGTTCGTTGCCCAGGACCTGGTGGCGCTCGCGCCTGCGCTGGTGATCGTGCTGGGCGCTGACGTGGGGACTGCGCTGATGGCGCGTGTTCTCACCTTCGATCTATCGTGGTTATCTCCGTTGCTGATATTCATCGGCGTGATTTTTTTCCTGGGGCGCAAGCAAACGCGCGAAGGCCAGTTGGGGCGTGTCAGCATCGGCCTTGGCCTGATTTTGCTGGCGCTTGAGCTGATTGTTCAGGCGGTGACCCCGATTACTCAGGCCGATGGCGTTCAGGTGATCTTCGCGTCGCTGACGGGCGACATCATGCTGGATGCCCTGATTGGCGCGGTGTTCGCTATCATCAGCTATTCAAGTCTGGCGGCAGTGTTACTGACCGCCACGCTGACCACGGCGGGGATTATCTCCTTCCCGGTGGCGCTCTGTCTGGTGATTGGCGCCAACCTCGGCTCCGGCCTGCTGGCGATGCTCAACAACAGTGCCGCCAACGCCGCAGCACGCCGCGTGGCGCTGGGCAGTTTGCTGTTTAAGCTGGTGGGGAGCCTGATCATTCTGCCGTTTGTGCACATACTGGCCGATGTGATGGGCAAACTGCCGCTGCCCAAAGCCGAGCTGGTTATCTACTTCCACGTCTTCTACAACTTGATTCGCTGCCTGGCAATGGTGCCTTTTGTGGGCGTGATGGCGACCTTCTGTGAACGGTTAATCCGCGATGAACCGGAGCTGGATGCGCGCCTGAAACCGAAGCATCTCGACAGTTCAGCGCTGGATACGCCAACGCTTGCGCTGGCCAATGCGGCCCGGGAAACGCTACGGATGGGCGACGCGATGGAGCTGATGCTGGAAGGGCTACATAAAGTGATGCACGGTGCGCCCAGGGAGGAAAAAGACCTGCGCAAGCTCGCCGATGACATTAATGTGCTGTATACCGCCATCAAGCTCTATCTGGCACGTATGCCAAAAGAAGAGCTGGCGGAAGAGGAGTCAAAACGCTGGGCTGAGATTATCGAGATGTCTCTTAACCTGGAACAGGCCTCTGACATTGTAGAGCGTATGGGCAGTGAAATCGCCGATAAATCACTGGCGGTGCGGCGTGCCTTTTCCGTTGAAGGATTGAAAGAGCTCGATACGTTACATGAACTATTACTCAGCAATTTGAAACTGGCGATGTCGGTCTTTTTCTCTGCCGATGTCACCAGCGCGCGCCGTCTGCGCCGCAGTAAGCATCGTTTCCGTATTCTCAACCGTCGTTACTCCCACGCCCACGTTGACAGGCTGCATCAGCAGAACGTACAGAGTATTGAAACCAGCTCGCTGCACCTGGGGCTGTTGGGCGACATGAAGCGCCTTAACTCCCTGTTCTGTTCGGTGGCCTACAGCGTGCTGGAGCAGCCGGATGAAGATGATGAAAGGGATGAGTATTAACGCCCACGGTGTCGGGGTTGGTCAAAAGGCAATGAAGATATCCGGGCAACGCTTCATTGCCGTTAAGCCCCTGCGAGTATGAAGCAATTCGTTTTTCCAGCAGCGCCGGGATGCGAGAAAGCGCAGATTTTCTTAACCTTCTGATAAGATATATTTCGCTTTTACAGGAGAATTTATGCTGCCAGACTCATCAACCCGATTAAACAAATACATCAGCGAAAGCGGAATTTGCTCGCGCCGCGAAGCCGATCGCTATATCGAACAAGGCAATGTTTTCATTAACGGTAAACGTGCCACCATTGGCGATCAGGTTAAGCCTGGCGACGTCGTTAAGGTAAACGGTCAGTTGATTGAGCCGCGCGAGGCCGAGGATCTGGTCTTTATCGCGCTGAATAAACCCGTGGGCGTTGTCAGTACCACGGAAGACAGCGAAAAAGACAACATTGTCGATTTTGTTAACCACAGCAAACGCGTTTTCCCGATTGGTCGTCTCGATAAAGACTCCCAGGGGCTGATCTTCCTCACCAACCACGGGGATCTGGTGAACAAGATTTTGCGTGCCGGCAATGATCACGAAAAAGAGTATCTGGTGACGGTGGACAAACCCGTGACCGATGAATTTATTCGTGGCATGGGGTCAGGTGTACCGATTCTGGGAACGGTCACGAAGAAGTGCAAAGTCAAAAAAGAGGCGCCGTTTGTCTTTCGTATCACCCTGATTCAGGGGCTGAACCGACAGATTCGCCGCATGTGTGAACATTTTGGCTATGAAGTCACGAAGCTTGAGCGTACCCGGATTATGAATGTCGGGCTGGCTGGCCTGCCGCTCGGGGAATGGCGCGATCTGACCGATGACGAATTGATCACGCTGTTTAAGCTTATTGAGAATTCCTCGTCCGAGGCGAAGCCAAAGACAAAAAGTAAACCGAAAACGGCGACGACCGCCGCGAAGAAGCCCGTCGCCAGTGGGGCGAAAAATATGGCAAAAACCCCGGCGGAAATGGCGTCGCGTAAACGCTTTACCTCTCCGGGGCGTAAGAAGAAGGGGCGTTAACGCCTGCCGCGCGTCGACGTATTGGCCGACCACGAGAAGGTGGTCGCTTCATCCGGTTTGTAAGCCTGCTTTTTCTTTATCTGGCGGGCTTTTTTTGCCTCCGCTTCACGCTCAACCATTAATTTATCGATGTACTCTTTTTTCACGCTGTTGGTTTCGGCGTTGGTCAGAACCCGTCCGTGCGCAATACGCGCGCGGTCGAGCAAGGTTTTCAGTTCACGCTGCTCGCGCTCGGTCATCTCTTTTTGGGTAATGCGGGGGAGTGCCATGTCGGTGCCCTCAGTAAGCCGATGGTCTCAGTGTACGGTACAGGCGTGTCGTCTCACAATAAATAAACCGTACTGACTCGTAGCCCCGGTAAGCGTTAGCGCCACCGGGGGAACGTCAAAGCCAAACCTGATACGGCCTGTCAGTTTTCTTTTACTGTTTCGCGTGGTTTGTCTGCAATAGGCTTACCGGACCAGTAACCCGCCAGCAGTGAGCCGGACAGATTATGCCAGACCGAGAAAAGCGCGCCTGGCAGGGCAGCCAGCGGCGAGAAGTAAAGTTTACCGAGTGCGGCAGCAAGGCCGGAGTTCTGCATCCCCACTTCGATAGCCAGTGTGCGGCAGGTGGATTCGTCGAAACCGAACAGACGCCCACCCCAGTAGCCACCCAGCAGACCGATACTGTTGTGCAACATCACCGCGACAATCACCACCAGGCCTACGGACGCAATGTGTGAAGCGGAACCCGCCACCACGGCGCTGATGATCGCCAGGATACAGACCATCGAAAACGCGGGCAGATACGGCTCCACCACCTTCACCACGTGCGGGAACAGGTGATGAATAATCAAACCCAGTCCAATCGGAATCACCACAATCTGCAATATGCTCAGCAGCATACCCATCACATCCACCTGAATGTGGGCGTCAACATAGAGGCGCGTCAGCAGCGGTGTGGCGACTACGCCAACCAACGTTGAGACAGACGAAATGGTCACTGAGAGCGCCACGTCGCCTTTCGCCAGGTAGATCATGACGTTGGAAGCCGTACCGCTGGCCACGCTACCGACCAGCACCATCCCGGCAGAAAGATCCGGCGGCATTTTGAAAATCATTGCCAGCAGCCAGGCGGCAAGCGGCATCACCAGGTAGTGCAGGAAAATGCCTGCGGCAACCGGGGCCGGGCGGGAAAGTACACGCTTAAAATCGTCAATTTTCAGGTGTACGCCCATGCCGAACATAATCAACATGAGTAGGGTGGTGACCCACGGGCCAATGGGCGTGAAGGTAGAGGGCGTGTAATAAGCAAGCACAGAGAGCAGCAGCGCCCATAACGGGAACAGCCGGGTGAGTACAGCGAGCATAGTGTTTTCCTTTAACGCGTGGTGTTGTGTTTTGTTATAAAAAAGGCCGGGGTCGAGCCCGGCCGTCAGTACTGTTTATCGCGTGAGGAAATTTTATTCAAACAAATTAAGATGAAGAGGATTCATGTAGCAGGGCGGATGTTTTCCCAGCTCAGCCCGAAGCGCGCGAGGTATTTACGCAGACGGTCAGCATCATTCGGCCTGGCTTTTTTCAAGCGCGAAACGGCAAACAGTTCGCGCCCGGCATCGGAAAGAGAGTGGTGACGGCGACATACCTCCAGTACCGTTTCCAGTTGACGTTGCTCAAACAGATCGATTTCCTCTGCTAAAGGGGGGAGTGAAGATGGTGTCTGCCAGGCGTGCTGCAAACGGGCAATTTCTTCTTCGGCATTAGCCAGAGTGATACGCCCCTGTTCGGCCAGCGTCGCCATACGGGCAATCGAGGAACTCAGTTCACGAAAGTTACCGCGCCACTGTGCCTGTCCGGAACAGGCAAATGCCAGATAACGTTCACGCGCGTCTTTGTCAAAACGGATCTGAGTCTGGGCTTCGGCGCTAAAGCGCTGGAGTTCGAATTCAATATTCGGCGCAATATCTTCCCGTCTTTCAGCAAGCCCCGGCAGGGCAAACGTCCACATATTGATACGCGCATAGAGATCCTCACGGAATTTCCCTTCCTCCACCCACTGGCGCATGTCGCGGTGTGTACCGGCAATAAGCTGAAAATCACTGTGGACCTCTTTATCCGAGCCAAATGGGAAGAACGTTTTTTCTTCAATGGCTTTCAGCAGCATCGCTTGCTCATCCAGGCCCAGCTCCGCAATTTCATCCAGAAAAAGCACCCCGCCATCGGCTTCGCGCAGCAGCCCCATTCGTGGCGTTAGCGCCCCGGTAAACGCCCCTTTCACATGGCCAAACAATGTCGACATAGCGTTATCGCCTCGCAACGTGGCGCAGTTTACCGCCACCAGTTTACCCGCCACACGATGGCGCGACTGGCGTAGCTGGAAAATACGTTTTGCCAGGAAGGATTTACCCGCCCCGGTGGGCCCGGTCAACAGAATCGGTGCCGTGGAGCGCAAGGCTACCCGTTCAATTTGATCGATAAGCTTATTAAACGTTGCGTTGCGCGTATCGATACCGGCTTTGAGCAGCGAAACCGACTGTTGCTGTTCGCGTTGAAAGCGGCTGGTTAAGGTTGCATAGCGGCTTAAATCGAGATCGATAACCGAGCAAACGCCGGCGGCAATATCTTCCTCCGAAGCCCCTTTCGGCGCCGGGCTGGTTTGCAGCAGGCTGGCGGGCAGATAGCGAGCCTCTGTCAGCAAAAACCAGCAGATCTGCGCCACGTGCGTGCCGGTGGTGATATGCACCAGATACTCTTCGTTTTCTGTATCGAAATCATAGTGGCTGGCGAAATCGAGGAACGCGGCATACACCTCTTCAAAATCCCACGGATCGCGAATATTTACCGGATGAGGGCGTACGGTGGTTTGCGGTGAAAGCAGTGCGATATCTTCCGCCAGCTGTTGGGCCATGCCTTCATCGCGCGGCTGATGGAGCAACTCCAGCCGATCAACCGGAAAGTCCGGCTGCTGGCATAACCCAACGGTTGGCCGCCATTTACGAAAGCGATTTGCCCGCTTGCCGCGTTTATCCAACACTGTTCCCAGTACGCCTATCACCACTCTGCGCTTTTGCATTTTTATCCTTAAAGATAAATAACGATAAATAAATATAAAAAAATTACCGGGATACCAGCAAGTGAACAAAGAGATGAAAATTTAATTTCTTAAATATCAGTAAATTAAAATTTAATCTTCCACTTCTTCCAACCTGGCACGCTTCTGGCAATACCTGATATGTCACGACGTTGAGCACGCAGGGGATTATGCCCCGCCAGCGCACCCGGAACGGTAAGACGTTATCCGCGGGGCGTTCTGTCAGCCGAGAGACACCATGAGGGTTCGATTCCCAACTCACCTTTCCGGTGAACACTGGTTGTGTTCGTAAACGCGCCGTCGGGTGGTTAGCGATGGCAATGAACCGGCGCCGATAAGGGCTCCGGGTCGCAGGCAAAACAGGCTGGCAGTGGTGGTCTGTTTCCCTCCGGCTCCGATCCTGCATTCGCGCCGGTACGTGAAAATTTAAGGAAGATCAAATGAATAAAAAAATCACTCTCCGCCAGGGACAAGTGGGCCTGCTGGTAAAAGCAGGCGATTACACAAAAATTCTTGAGGCAGGAGAGCACCGTCTTTCCTGGTTTAATAAGCAAGAGGTCATGGTCGTTGAGCTCAACGGCAGCGATGTGTCGGCAGAGCTGGCGAATTATCTGCGCCGTTTCAGACCTGAGTGGGTCGAGGCGTACTGCCTGAGCGTCGATACCGCCGGGCATGAGGTGGCTGCGCTCTACCGTGACGGCATCCTGGTGGAAATTATCCCGCCAGCGTCACGCCGCCTGTTCTGGCAGGACGGTAGCCTGAGCGTGGTGTTGATCGATACCCGGGATGTGCGTGTACCTGAGAGCATCATGAATGCCGTATTGCAGCCACGTAGCGGCGCAGCTGTTAAAGGCCGGGATGCCATACTGGCGGTTAATGTCGCGGCATGGCACGTCGGTGTAGTAAAAATCGATGGTGTAACACAACCTTTGTTGCCGCCGGGATTGAGCGCTTACTGGAAAGTGAACCATCTGGTTGATGCAGACGTTGTCGATACGCGTTTGCAATTGATGGAAGTGTCCGGCCAGGAAATTCTGACCAAAGACAAAGTGAACCTGCGCATCAACCTGGGGGCGAACTGGCAATACAGCGATGTGTTACAGGCATTCAGCCAGTTAACCAAACCGTTGGATCACCTGTATCGCGAACTGCAGTTTGCCCTGCGTGAAGCGGTGGGAACCCGGACGCTGGACGAACTGCTTGAAGACAAGCAAATCATCGATGAGGTAGTCAGTGCTCAGGTAAAAACACGTATGGCTCCCTTTGGCATGGATGTCGCGTCGCTGGGTGTGCGGGATATCGTGTTGCCGGGCGATATGAAAACCATTCTGGCGAAGCTGGTGGAAGCGGAAAAATCGGCGCAGGCGAACGTGATTCGTCGGCGTGAAGAGACAGCGGCAACCCGCTCATTGCTTAATACCGCGAAAGTCATGGAAAACAACCCGGTAGCGTTGCGCTTAAAAGAGCTGGAAACGCTAGAAAAAGTGGCTGAACGTATCGATAAAATCTCGGTATTTGGTGGCCTCGATAACGTCCTGAATGGACTGGTGAGTATTAAAGGATAATCAAATGCAGCATAACGAATTTCAACTGCTGACGGCGCAGAACAGTGCGCCGATAAAAATGTGGACTCACGGGGTGCCGGTAGAACCAGAGGCGCGTGAACAGTTGCAGAATACCGCGAAGATGCCGTTTATTTTTCAGCATCTGGCGGTAATGCCCGATGTACATCTCGGTAAAGGTTCCACCATCGGCAGCGTGATCCCGACCAAAGGGGCCATTATCCCGGCGGCGGTTGGCGTGGATATTGGTTGTGGGATGATCGCCGTGCGCACCTCGCTGGTGGCAAGCGATTTACCGGATAACCTGAGCGGGCTTCGCAGCGCAATCGAACAGGCGGTGCCGCATGGGCGTACCAGCACACGTTCCGTCCGGGATAAAGGGGCGTGGGAAACGCCCCCGCAGGAAGTGGATAACCACTGGACAATGCTGGCGGCACGGTTTAAGCGCTTGACGGATAACTATCCGCAGCTATTGAAAACCAATAATCATCAGCACCTGGGAACGCTGGGTACGGGCAACCATTTTATTGAGGTCTGCCTGGATGAGCAGCAACGTGTATGGGTGATGTTACATAGCGGTTCGCGCGGCGTGGGTAATGCCATTGGTACGCTGTTTATCACGCTGGCCCAACAGGACATGCAGCAGCATATTGCCAACCTGCCGGATAAAAACCTGGCCTATTTCAAGGAGGGGAGTAAGCACTATGACGACTATATGGAAGCCGTGTCGTGGGCCCAGGACTTTGCCCGTCATAACCGGGAAGTGATGATGTCGCGCGTGCTGGCGGCGCTGTCGCGTATCGTGACAAAACCGTTTCTGACCCAGCAGGAGGCGGTGAATTGCCACCATAACTACGTGCAAAAAGAGACCCATTTTGGCGAAGAGGTGCTGGTGACGCGTAAAGGCGCGGTTTCGGCGCAGAAGGGCCAGATGGGGATTATTCCCGGTTCGATGGGGGCGAAAAGCTTTATCGTACGTGGATTGGGAAATGAAGAGAGCTTCTGCTCTTGTAGCCACGGCGCAGGGCGCACGATGAGTCGTACGGCGGCGAAAAAGCGCTTTACGGTTGATGACCAGATTCGGGCGACCGCTCACGTTGAGTGTCGTAAAGACAGCGACGTTATTGATGAAATTCCGATGGCCTATAAAGATATCGACGCGGTGATGGCGGCGCAGGCGTCGCTGGTGGAGATTGTCCACACCTTACGTCAGGTGGTCTGTGTAAAAGGATAAATGAGATGGCTGATAGCGGAGTGGATGCCGCAATGCGTGAACGCGTGCGGCAGCAATTAAAAGAGGTGGAGCAGCGTTACGGCGTCAGAGTGCTGTATGCCTGCGAATCCGGCAGCCGTGGCTGGGGTTTTGCCTCACCGGACAGCGACTATGATGTGCGTTTTTTATATGTGCATCCGCCGCAGTGGTATCTGCGGGTAGAGGCGCCGCGTGATGTGATTGAACTGCCCATCGATGATGAGCTGGACGTGAGCGGCTGGGAGTGGCGTAAAGCGTTAGGTTTGCTAAAAAGCGCAAACCCAACGCTGATCGAGTGGCTGGATTCGCCAGTGGTCTATCAGCAAGACGATGCCACCGTCGGTGCGCTTAAGGCGGAGATGCCGAAATGGTTTTCTGCCGTGCGGGCGCGCTGGCATTACTACTCCATGGCCCGCAGAAACTTCCATCAGTATTTGCAGGGTGATGAGGTGCGGTTAAAGAAATACTTTTATGTGCTGCGCCCGTTACTGGCGGTGCGTTGGGTGGAAGCGGGAAAAGGCGTACCGCCGATGCGCTTTGCCGAACTGTTGGCCGGAAGCGAACTGGATGCGCAATTGCGTCTGGAAATCGATGATTTACTGGCACGTAAGCAGTGTGCA
This sequence comes from Phytobacter ursingii, assembly GCA_901456055.1. Classification (GTDB taxonomy): domain Bacteria; phylum Pseudomonadota; class Gammaproteobacteria; order Enterobacterales; family Enterobacteriaceae; genus Phytobacter; species Phytobacter ursingii. The sequence goes on along the minus strand of CABDWT010000003.1, from coordinate 34,920 downwards.
GGGGAAGCGCAATACGGCGCGCGTCTGCCACGCTTACACGCGTTTATCGCGGCCGAGATCGAAAGGGGAACCCTTCCCCCCACGTTACCGGAAAGCCGGGAAGGCGACGTCAGAACGTTGGACGCGTTGCTGTTCCGGACGGTCATGGGGCAGATGTAGGTTAGGCAAGCAAGGCTTCCCGGATGCGGCGTAAACGCCTTATCCGGGCTACGGCTGGTTGCTCTGGTAAATTACGGTTGCCCCGAATGGCGGCGTAAACGCCTTATCCGGGCTACAGCCCGTAGCCCCGGTAAGCGCAGCGCCACCGGGGAAACAACGCCTGCGATCACTCGAACAAATTATGATGCAGCTTCTGCACAACCTGCTCTGCTTCGGCGCCCGGCACCAGGAAACACAGGTTGTGGCTGGACGCGCCGTAGCAAATCATGCGGATGTTGAACGGATCCAACACGCCGAAGACCTCTTTGCCAACACCGCAGGCTTTAGACAGGTCATTACCAATGATCGCCACCAGTGCAAGATTCTCTTCCACTTCCACACGGCAGAGTGAAGAAAGTTCGGTCAGCAGACCCTGCGTGAGCAGTGTATCGCCCGTTGACGTGGAGCCGGTGGTATCCAGGGTCAGCGCCACGCTCACCTCCGACGTGGTGATCAGGTCAACCGAAATACTGTGGCGCGCCAGAATGCCGAACACTTCCGCCAGGAAGCCACGAGAATGCAACATGTTCAGGCTGTGTAGCGTCAACAGGGTCTGTTTGCGACGTAGCGCCAGCGCGCGGAACAGCGGCGGGTTGCTGGTTTTGTTGCACACCAGTGTGCCGCCTGCTTTCGGGTCTTTGCTGGAACCGACAAAGACCGGGATATCGCTACGAACGGCCGGCAACAAGGTTGCCGGATGCAGAACTTTCGCCCCGAAGGTCGCCATTTCAGCGGCTTCTTCAAAGGCAATCTCGTCAATGCGTTTGGCGGCAGGCACCACTCGCGGGTCGGTGGTATAGATGCCGGGGACATCGGTCCAGATATCGACGCGGGTCGCATGCAACGCTTCGCCGAGCAGCGCGGCGGTGTAGTCGCTGCCGCCACGGCCCAGCGTGGTGGTGCGACCTTTCGCTTCACTGCCAATAAAGCCCTGAGTAATGACGATGCCGTCGGCAAGACGTGGGGCGAGTTGCTGAGTCGCCAGCTCTGCGAGCGCGGCTACGTCCGGCTCAGCGCGGCCAAAGCGATCGCTGGTACGCATCACTTTACGCACGTCAAACCACTGCGCCTGCACATTGCGTTCACGCAGGATTTCAACAAACAACAGGGTGGACATCAGTTCGCCGTGGCTGACCAGTTCATCGGTTAATGCATTGGAGGTGGCCAGTGAAGCGGCTTCTGCCAGAGTGGTGATATTTTCCAGCAGACGTTCGATCTCTTCGCGAATGACGTTTGGATTGACCAGACGTTCCAGAATATCGAACTGAATTTTGCGAATCGCATCGAGCTTAACGAAACGCTCAGTCGCCTCCAGCCCTTCGGCAAGCGCAACCAGCAAATTGGTAACACCGGCAGAGGCAGAAAGCACGACCAGACGTACGCTCGCATCGGAAAGCACCACGTCCGCACTGTGGTTCATTGCATCAAAATTTGCCACGCTGGTACCGCCGAATTTGGCGACGACGAGCGGGGAAACGGAGTGACTCATTGTTATAACCTCGTGTCAGGGAAGCCTGGCGTATAACGTCAGACAAAATTATTCAGCCATGGCACAAGGGAAGAGCGAAAAGGGGTAGGCGCAGAGCAAAAGACAACTACGATTACACCCAGAAGTGCTCCACCACTTGTGAAACGCCCGACTGCGAACGTTTCTGGTGACAACTCAAGGGATTCAGCCCCTGTAGCCGATGATGAATGCCGCCATGCAATTCACCACCTCGGCGTTACTCCCCCTCAGGTGTTTTCTTCAGATTGGCTCTTCCAACACCGTACCTGGGTAACGCTCCTCTTCTGGCCCGCGCGCACGCAGGTAGCGCCCTAATAAATAAAGGCTAGCGGCATCGCTGTCAATGTTACGATTATGCGGATTTTTCATGCAGACGAATCGATTAGAAAAACGCCTTATGTTGGGCGTATTTATCGCGTAAAAAGGGTCGTTTTAGCGACGCTGCTGGACAGCGACACAAAAACCATCACAATTTTCATTCGCAGGCGCTACAATCGACCGCAGTCACAATTCTCAAATCAGAAGAGTATTGCTAATGAAAAACATCAACCCAACGCAGACCGCTGCCTGGCAGGCATTACAGAAACACTTTGATGAAATGAAAGACGTTACTATCGCGGATCTGTTCGCGAAAGATGCCGATCGTTTCTCTAAATTCTCCGCGACCTTCGATGATTTAATGCTGGTGGATTTCTCCAAAAACCGCATCACCGAAGAGACCCTGAGCAAACTGCAGGATCTGGCCAAAGAGACCGCTCTGGCCGATGCGATCAAGTCCATGTTCTCCGGTGAGAAAATCAACCGTACCGAAGATCGCGCCGTGCTGCACGTGGCGCTGCGTAACCGTAGCAATACCCCGATTATTGTTGACGGCAAAGATGTGATGCCGGAAGTCAACGCCGTGCTGGAAAAAATGAAAGCGTTCTCCGAAGCGATCATTTCTGGTAGCTGGAAAGGCTATACCGGTAAAGCAATTACCGACGTGGTTAACATCGGTATCGGCGGTTCTGACCTCGGCCCGTTCATGGTGACCGAAGCGCTGCGCCCGTACAAAAATCACCTTAACATGCACTTCGTTTCTAACGTCGATGGTACCCATATCGCCGAAGTGCTCAAGAAAGTAAATCCGGAAACCACGCTGTTCCTGGTGGCGTCCAAGACCTTCACCACTCAGGAAACCATGACCAACGCCCACAGTGCGCGTGACTGGTTCCTGGCGACCGCGGGTGATAACAAACATGTGGCGAAACACTTCGCCGCGCTCTCGACCAACGGTAAAGCGGTGGGCGAGTTTGGTATCGACACGGCGAACATGTTTGAGTTCTGGGACTGGGTCGGCGGCCGTTACTCTCTGTGGTCTGCCATCGGCTTGTCTATCATTCTGTCCGTGGGCTTCGACAACTTTGTTGAACTGCTTTCCGGCGCACACGCGATGGATAAACACTTCTCCACCACCGCACCTGAGAAAAACCTGCCGGTACTGCTGGCGCTGATCGGTATCTGGTACAACAACTTCTTCGGTGCCGAAACCGAAGCGATTCTGCCGTACGACCAGTACATGCACCGCTTTGCCGCCTACTTCCAGCAGGGTAACATGGAATCCAACGGGAAATACGTTGACCGTAACGGCAACGCGGTGGATTACCAGACGGGCCCCATTATCTGGGGTGAACCGGGTACCAACGGTCAGCACGCGTTCTACCAGTTGATTCACCAGGGCACCAAAATGGTTCCTTGCGACTTTATCGCTCCGGCGATTACCCACAACCCGCTGTCCGATCACCATCCGAAACTGCTGTCTAACTTCTTCGCCCAGACCGAAGCATTAGCGTTCGGCAAATCCCGCGACGTGGTTGAGCAAGAATATGCGGACCAGGGTAAAGATCCGAAGACACTGGAACATGTGGTGCCGTTTAAAGTATTTGAAGGCAACCGTCCGACCAACTCCATCCTGCTGCGCGAAATTACCCCGTTCAGCCTGGGGGCGTTGATCGCGCTGTATGAGCATAAAATCTTTACCCAGGGCGCAATCCTCAACATCTTTACCTTCGACCAGTGGGGCGTTGAGCTTGGCAAACAGCTGGCCAACCGCATCCTGCCGGAGCTGGGTGATGATAAAGAAGTCAGCAGCCATGACAGTTCCACGAATGGCCTGATTAATCTTTATAAAGCCTGGCGTTAATATCGTTCAGCGATAAGGGTGAGCGAAATAGGTAAATTAAAATGCCGACATAACGTCGGCATTTTATTATCGGATAATTCTTGTTGTTCCGTCGTCGACATAATTCTTCATTATGAGGTTATTCTGAAAAAACAGAATATCCAGTTAATTCCTCAGTGTTATTTTCAGATGTTACGTATACTTCCTTATTGCTGAAATATTTGTAACTGTATGAAATACAAAATTTTTATTTTAAATTAATATCTGCAATTTATCGATTTTATCCAATTTTCTTAAAACTTCCCGCTGCGTTTCCCATTCGGCAAATAGCCTGCTTTAGTTGTGTATACTCGTTCTCGCCTGTTTATTTTCAGGCAAATCTCCATTCATTCAATGAAGGGAAATTGATATGAAAAAAGCACTGTATGGCATTTTTGCCATTACCGCGCTTGCGGCGACTTCTGCTTTTGCGGCACCGATTGAAGTGGGTGACGCGGCAGGGTCGGCAGCGACGACTGTTTCTGCGGGTAGCTCCTCAGCAACCAGCGTCAGCACCGTAAGTTCTGCGGTGGGTGTTGCCCTTGCGGCAACCGGTGGCGGTGATGGCTCCAATACCGGAACCACGACCACCACGACCACCAGTACTCAATAACGGCGAGTACTTTAATCATAACCACACTTCGGTGTGGTTATTTCGTCCCCCTCTGGAGAAGAGTCGTGAAGCGACCCGCAATCATCCTGATTTGCCTGCTGATTCAGGCCTGTTCATCCACCACCAAAGGGCTGGGCCATTCACTGTGGAACAGCGTGTTCGGCACGCCCGGCGTCCAGTTAACCGAGGACGAAATCCAGAATATGCCCTACGCCAGCCAGTATGTGCAGCTCAATGGCGGACCGCAGCTCTTCGTGGTGCTCGCCTTCTCTGAAGACGGGCTGCAGAAGTGGGCAACACAGGATCAGGCCATTTTCGTTACCCGGCATTATCGCATTGTGAAAACCCTGACCAACGGCGACAACTTGCTGGAGGTGAATAACCTGGCGGCAGACCCGTTAGCCAACCCGAATCAAATTATTGATGGCGCGAGCTGGACCCGCACGATGGGCTGGACGGAGCACAAACAGGTGCGTTACGCGACGGCACGCTCGGTCTTCCACTGGAATGGTTCGGACTCGGTCACGCTGGGCAGCGAATCGACCCATGTTCGCATTCTTGATGAAGAGATTACGACGGACCAGACCCACTGGCGTAACCGTTACTGGGTGGACGAAGACGGATTAATTCGTCAGTCGGAACAGTACCTGGGGGCGAACTGGTTCCCGGTCAGAACCACGCTTATCAAGGCGGCGAAATCATGAGGCTCTTATCCGCTAGCGCGTTTTTACTCTGCTGCGCCTCTTCGCTGGCGCAGGCGGCGGGCAACGTCAATGTCTATATCGCAGGCGACAGTAAACCCAAAATACTCACCAACGCGGCGCGTCTGATTGATGTTGTCGGGCAGCCCCGTCTGGCACAAAGCTGGTGGCCCGGAGCCGTCATCAGCGAGCGGCAGGCCACGGCTCTTGAAGAGCAGCGCCAGCAGGCGTTACTGGGCCGCCTTAGCGCGCTGGCCGCCGAGGAAGAGGGCGATGATGCGGCAGCGATAAACAGCCTGCGTCGCCAGGTTCAGGCGTTGCGTGTGACGGGGCGGCAACAAATCAATCTCGACCCGGATTATGTGCGCATCAAAACGCGTGCTAACCCTCCGCTGGAGGGCGAGTACAGCTTGTGGGTGGGACCCCGACCCACGACTGTCACCGTGGTGGGGCTGGTAAGCCAACCGGGTAAAAAGCCCTTTACGCCAGGGCGTGATGTGGTGAGTTACCTCAATGAGATGAGTTTGCTGAGCGGGGCGGAAAAAAGCGATGCCTGGCTGATTTATCCCAATGGTCGGACAGAGAAAGTGCCGGTGGCGTACTGGAACCGACGCCATGTTGAACCTATGCCAGGCAGCGTGATTTTTGTCGGCTTCGCTCCAGCGTTATGGGGCGATCGCTACGAAGTGCTGAACGCTGACATTCTTCGCTTACTGACGCATCGGATACCGGAAGAATAATGAAAAAATCGTTTGTCATCAGTGTCCTGGCGCTAAGTGTGAGTGCCGCCTGCCAGGCTGAAACGTATCCGGCACCTGTTGGGCCCTCGCAATCGGATTTTGGTGGCGCAGGGCTGTTGCAAACGCCTACAGCCCGTATGGCGCCTGCGGGGGAAATCAGCCTCAATTATCGCGATAACGACCAGTACCGCTACTACTCAGGCTCGATGCAGCTTTTCCCGTGGCTGGAAACCACACTGCGTTATACCGATGTTCGAACCCGCAAATACAGCAGCGTGGAGGCCTTCTCCGGAGATCAGTCGTACAAAGATAAAGCTTTCGATCTGAAAGTACGTTTATGGGAAGAGGGATACTGGCTGCCGCAGGTGGCGGTTGGCGCGCGCGATATCGGTGGTACCGGCCTGTTTGACGGTGAGTACATTGTGGCGAACAAAGCCTGGGGCCCCTTTGATTTCTCTCTCGGGCTTGGCTGGGGATATCTGGGCACCTCTGGAAATATCAAAAACCCGCTTTGTACCTATAAACAAAAATTTTGCTATCGCGATAACAGCTATAACCAGGCGGGCTCTGTGGATGCCAGCCAGATGTTCCATGGCCCGACCGCGCTTTTCGGCGGTGTGGAATACCAGACGCCCTGGCAACCGCTGCGTCTGAAACTGGAATATGAAGGCAATAACTATCAGCAGGACTTTGCCGGTAAGCTACCGCAAAAGAGTAAGTTTAACGTCGGCGCGATTTATCGGGTGACGGACTGGGCCGACGTTAACCTCAGCTATGAGCGTGGGAATACCGTGATGTTTGGTTTTACCCTGCGCAATAATTTCAATGAGTTGCGTCCGAACTACAACGATAACTCACGTCCGAAGTATCAGCCGCAGCCCCAGGATGCCATTCTTCAGCACTCCGTCGTGGCCAATCAATTGACCTTGCTCAAGTACAATGCCGGGTTTGCCAATCCACAAATTCAGGTGAAAGGCGACACGCTCTACGTGACCGGAGAACAGGTGAAATACCGTGACTCCCAGGAAGGCGTGATACGCGCAAATCGCATCATCATGAACGATTTGCCGGAGGGTATCCGCACGATCCGCGTGACGGAAAACCGTCTGAATATGCCGCAGGTCACCACCGAAACCGATGTTGCCAGCCTGCAGCGTCACCTTGAAGGCGAACCGCTGGGTCAGGAAACGCAACTGGTGCAACAGCGCGTTGAGCCGATTGTGCCGGATTCGCCGGAACAGGGCTGGTATATCGAGAAGTCGAGCTTTGATTTCCATATCGACCCGGTGTTAAACCAGTCCGTTGGTGGCCCGGAAAGTTTCTACATGTACCAGCTTGGGGCGATGGCGACCGCAGACTGGTGGCTGAGCGATCATCTGCTGACAACCGGCAGCCTGTTCGCCAACATCGCTAACAACTACGACAAATTTAACTACACCAATCCGCCGCCGGATTCAAAACTGCCACGTGTGCGTACCCGCGTGCGTGAGTATGTGCAAAATGATGTCTACGTGAACAACCTGCAGGCCAACTACTTCCAGTACATGGGCAACAATTTCTATGGTCAGGTGTACGCCGGTTATCTGGAAACGATGTACGGTGGCGCGGGTGCGGAGGTGTTATGGCGTCCGGTTGACAGCAACTGGGCCTTCGGTATTGACGCCAACTACGTGAAACAGCGTGACTGGCGCAGCGCGCAGGACATGATGAAGTTTACGGATTATAGCGTTAAAACCGGGCACTTAACGGCCTACTGGACACCCCCTTTCGCCCAGGATGTGCTGATCAAAGCGAGTGTCGGGCAATATCTGGCGGGTGATAAAGGCGGCACCCTGGAAGTGGCTAAACATTTCGACAGCGGGGTGGTTGTCGGGACGTATGCCACTATCACCAACGTGTCGCCGAAAGAGTACGGGGAGGGGGATTTTACCAAAGGGGTGTATGTTTCTATTCCTATGGATCTCTTCACTTCCGGCGCCACCCGCAGCCGTGCGGCCGTGGGCTGGACGCCGCTGACGCGTGATGGCGGACAAATGCTGGGACGTAAGTTTGATCTTTACAGTATGACCAGCGATAAGAGTTTGAATTTCCGTTAATTCCCGGATGCGGCGCAAACGCCTTATCCGGGCTACGACCGGTTTTCTGCCTCTTCCCCGGGGAGAGGGCTGGGTGAGGGGAATATGCGGCTCAGGAGGAGGGTTCCGTTCCCCTTATGTTCATGGCGAAATGTCGCCTTCGGACCCGTGAACGGGTAAAGGGGAACACCGCGTTCCCCTTTACAATCCCCGCGGCCCCGCAAAGAAATCGGTGCTTCGCACTGCATTCGCCTCCCGCCCCACTGCCTGCGGTCGGTTTGACTCGACGTCCTGTCTCGACAAACCTCAGTCCGCCATCCCTGGCGGCCTGACCTTGTCATCGGGTCTTCGTCTCACCGATTTCAGCGGGGACTCAACCCCCTCGCTGCACGCTCTGCGCCAGGGGGACAAAGATGTCGCTATGGTTATCATGCGGGAAAACGAGTCAGCCATGGCTAAAAAGGTTGAAGACGCTCACTATCTACGACTGGGCGTGTAGCCCCGGTAAGCGCAGCGCCACCGGGGGATTCCCGGATGCGGCGCACGGGCTACGACCGGGCGTGTAGCCCCGGCAAGCGCAGCGCCACCGGGGGATTCCCGGATGCGGCGCAAACGCCTTATCCGGGCTACGACCGGGCGTGTAGCCCCGGTAAGCGCAGCGCCACCGGGGGATATTCCCGGATGCGGCGCAAACGCCTTATGCGGGCTACGACCGGGCGTGTAGCCCTGGTAAGCGCAGCGCCACCGGGGACTCTTCCCGGATGCGGCGCAAACGCCTTATGCGGGCTACGATTGGGTGTGTAGCCCCGGTAAGCGCAGCGCCACCGGGGGATATTCCCGGATGCGGCGCAAACGCCTTATGCGGGCTACGACCGGGTTTGTAGCCCCGGTAAGCGCGGCGCCACCGGGGGGCTATAATCGCCGCAATAGCCTCGCCGGATTGCCTGCGTAAACCCCTTTCTCGGTAATCGATTTTGTAACCACGCTGCCAGCGCCAATCACCACGCCATCGCAAAGGGTCACCGCCAGAATAGTAGCGCCGCTGCCAATCGACACGTCATTTCCCACCACGATCCTGCCCCAGCTTTCCCTGTCCGGGTTGGGTTTGCCTTCCCGGAACATATCGTTAGCGAACATCACGCCATGGCCTATAAAACAGCGCTCGCCAATGGTCACGTATTCGCAGATAAAACTGTGAGACTGGATTTTGCTGCCCTTGCCGATTTTCGAATGTCCCTGAATTTCAACAAAAGGTCCGATGAAAACGTCTTCTGCCAGTTCACAGTCATACAGGTTCACCGGGTCATAAATCACCACGTTTTCGCCGCATATCACGTTACGGATGGTCGCCTGCCGAATATTCGCACTCATCACAGCTCCTTAAATGGCCTTGCCCAGAATATGCAGCGTGCTCTGCTGCGAGGCGGTACTGAAGACGGTATCACGCAGATGTTGAAAACCCTGGCGTTCATAGAATCGACGGGCCTGCGGGTTGGCATCCAGCACTTCCAGCCAAAGAAAATGTTCACCATGCGCCCGCGCGCGACGGATGACCTCCTGGATAACCTGTTCCCCATAACCTTTGCCGGTCGCCTGCGGCAAAAAATAGAGTTTATGCAGTAGCGTCCCTGACGGGCCCTGAGGGCCAGCGGCAGCATGCCAGCTAAATTTGGCAAAGCCGACCGGGATACCGTCAGAAAGAGCGATCAGCCAGCAGCAACGCTTGTCCTGCACACTCTGCTGCACAACGGGCAGCGCATATTCCTGTGTGAGAAAATTCGCCAGTTCATCTTTTTCCTGCCACAAATGGGCGAAATGATAGGTGTAACTGGCGTACGCCATATCATGGAGCCGTTCGGCATCATCAACCTGCGCCTTACAGATTGTAAGCATTAGATTTGTCACTCCCTGTTTGCATGCTTGCAGGGAGATATGTCATCACGAGAAAGCACAAAATATAAGCAAAAAATCTAGATCTGGATCACATTTTTGCGTTATACAGAAAGCTCGTCACAGAGAATGAGGTGCCGGTATGACAATGCCATCGCTAACTGTTCGTCCACGCGTTGAGTTTATCTCCACCGTTCTCCAGACCGTGCTGAATCTGGGTTTGTTGAGTCTTGGCCTGATTCTGGTTGTCTTCCTGGGTAAGGAGACGCTGCATCTGGCGGATGTCCTTTTCGCGCCTGAACAAACCAGCAAGTATGCGCTGGTGGAAGGGCTGGTGGTTTACTTTCTCTACTTTGAATTTATCGCACTGATTGTGAAGTACTTTCAGTCCGGTTTTCACTTTCCGCTACGTTATTTTATCTACATTGGGATCACCGCGATTGTGCGGCTGATCATCGTCGATCATAAATCCCCGATGGATGTGCTGATTTATTCGGGCGCGATCCTGCTGTTAGTGATCACTCTTTGGCTGTGTAACTCTAAGCGCCTGAAACGCGAGTAAAAAAATGGCGCTCCGGGGAGCGCCTAACAACAGTCACAAGTTAACTCGTCATACTTCGTGTTGCAGGTGCGTTGGCGGCGCTCGTTAACCCCAGTCACTTACTTCAGTAAGCTCCCGGGATGCTCTCTCTTGCCGCCTTCCTGCAACCCGAATTATTTAGAGTTTCGGGTCAATATTCCAATGAGGACTACAGTGGCATATATACTCGTCATACTTCACGTTGCAGATGCGTTGGCTACACTCGTTCACCCCGGTCACTTACTCCAGTAAGCTCCCGGGGACTCTCTCATTTGCCGCCTTCCTGCCACGCGAATTATTTAGAGTATGACGATAAAAATTAACCTTTTACACCGCCCGCGGTGAGGCCGTTAACCAGCCAACGCTGCGCAAGCAGAAAGACAACCGTAATCGGGATGGCTGACAGCACCGCTGCTGCCGCAAAGTCACCCCACAGATAGTTTTGCGGGTTGAGGTATTGCTGCATGCCAACGGCCAGGGTGTAGCTGTTCACATCGCGCAGTAGCAACGATGCTACGGGGACTTCGGTGATCGCAGCGATAAACGAAAGAATGAACACTACCGCCAGAATTGGCACCGACAACGGCAACAGTACCAGACGGAATGCCTGCCACGGCGTCGCGCCATCCAGCGCAGCCGCTTCCTCCAGCGAGTTGTCGATGGTTTCGAAATAACCTTTTATCGTCCAGACGTGCAGGGCGATGCCGCCCATATAGGCGAAAATAACCCCGCCGTGGGTGTTCAGGCCGATAAACGGAAGGTACTGGCCCAGACGGTCAAACAGGGCGTACAGGGCAACCAGCGACAATACCGCCGGGAACATCTGGAAAATCAGCATCCCTTTCAACAGCGTCGCTTTGCCGGGAAAGCGCATACGGGCAAAGGCATAGGCGCAGGTCGTCGAGAGCGCTACCACACCAATGGCGGTAATCGCGGCGATCTTGATGGAGTTCCACAACCACAGCAGCACCGGGAAGGGGGGAGGCGTTACGCGACCATCGGCGTGCTCCACGCTAAAGCCCAGCGCCAGTTTCCAGTGCTCCCACGAGATGCTTTCCGGAATCAGGCTCCCGGTGGCGAAATTGCCTTCGCGCAGAGAGATAGTGACCACCATCAGCAGCGGGAACATGATTGCGGCGATAAACACCAGCAATAATAAATGGGTAACGAATAATCTTAACTTTTGCGATTTCGCCTGGACCATAGCCATAATCATCGCCCTCCTTAATCAAATTTCATGCGTGTGGCTTTCAGATTGACGATGGCAAGCACGCCAACCAGCAAGAAAATCAGCGTGGCGATAGCGGCGGCGAGGCCAAAATCTTGCCCACCGCCACCTTCAAAGGCAATGCGGTAGGTGTAGCTGACCAACAGGTCGGTGTAGCCCGCAGGCGTGGTGGTGCCGATACGATCCGGGCCACCGTTAGTCAACAACTGAATCAACACGAAGTTATTAAAGTTAAAGGCGAAACTGGCAATCATCAGCGGCGTGAGCGGCTTGATCAGCAGCGGCAAAGTGATGCGGAAAAAGTTCTGGAACGGCCCGGCGCCATCCATTGCCGAGGCTTCATACAAATCGTCCGGAATCGCTTTCAGCAGCCCCATGCACAGAATCATCATGTACGGATAACCGAGCCAGGTATTGACGATAATGATCATCGAACGTGCCGTGGTCGGGTCGCTAAACCACGCCGGTTTGATGCCAAACAACGCGCTCAGCATCATGTTGATCTCACCGAAGCTCTGGTTAAACAGCCCCTTGAAGATCAGAATCGAGATAAACGACGGTACGGCGTAAGGCAGAATCAGCAGGACGCGGTAGATAGCCTTGCCTTTCAGCGATTCCCACTGCACCAGACAGGCCAGCACCATGCCGACGGCAACGGTCAACACGACGGTTAGCAGCGAGAAGACCACCGTCCAGACGAAAATCTCAATAAACGGTTTCTGGATACCTTCATCGGTAAAGACGCGCATGAAGTTATCCCAGCCAATGGTCACGGTATATCCCGGACTGAGCTTTTCATCGCCCCAGCTATTATCGGCATTAACCGCCTGGTAGAAACCCAGACTGTTATTAGGACGGTATTTCACACCACTCTGCTTGTTGGTGAGCGTGCCGTCTTCCGCCATGCTGTACAGCGGCGTGGTACCTGAGAACTGACGCAGCGAACTCATCACAACATTGCTGTTATCTGGCAACACGGCGGTCAGCTGGTTGAGCGCGGTGCGGTTTTGTGTGACGTCACGCAGGGTGCCGCGTTCACCCGCAGGCAGGGCATCCGTCTCTTTTAAGACGATTTTTTGCTCGCCCCCGAGTTTAAAGGCGTCCGAAAGAAAGTTTTTGCCGCTTTCACCGTCGGTCAGCGCCAGTCGCCAGCTTCCCTCTGACGGGAAAAGGGTAAAGTTATAGGTTTTGCCCGCCTGATAAGAGCGGTCCATCAGCACCTGCTGCGCGCGTTCTTGCGTGAGCTGGTGGGTACTACTGTAGTTAGTAAACGCAATGGCGATGGTACAAATCAACGGGAACAGGACAAACAGCCCCATCCCTGCCAGGCCCGGATAAACATAACGCCAGGCGTAGGTTTTACGGTTAGCGAAGATGTACAGGCCAGCCGAGCTCAGGATCAGCGTCGTGATGGCGAAAAGGTATTCCCCTTGTGCGTACATTAAAACTACAAGGTATCCCACCAGTAAGCCCAGCAGACCTATCACTGACCATTTCAGCGCGTCGCTTTGCCACCAGTGCTTCTTTTTAATGACATCCATGGGGATCTTCCTCTACAACAATTAAACAACCCTCACCCCAACCTTCTCCCTGAGGGAGAGGGGGCGGTTTTCTCCTTCTCACTTGAGGGAGAAGGCCGGGATGAGGGGGGAACAGCCTGCCTTACTTCGTAATACGACCCTGTGCATCTTTCAACGCGGCATCCACGGTCTGACGACCACTCACGGCGTTGATAACCGCGGTGCGGGTGGCGTACCAGAAGGCGGCCATCTGCGGGATGTTCGGCATGATTTCGCCTTTCTGGGCGTTATCCATCGTTGCCGCGATACGTGGGTCTTTCGCTAACTGCTCCTGGAAGGATTTCAGCGCTACTGCGCCGAGCGGTTTGTCTTTATTCACTTCTTCCAGACCCTGATCGGTAATCAGGTAGTTTTCCAGAAACTCTTTTGCCAGTTCTTTGTTCGGACTGGCGGCGTTAATACCGGCACTCAGCACGCCAACGAACGGTTTGGACGCTTTGCCTTTAAAGGTTGGCAAAGAGGTTACGCCGTAGTTGATTTTGCTCTTATCAATGTTGCCCCACGCCCATGGACCGTTGATGGTCAGCGCAGTCTCGCCTTTGTTAAACGCGGCTTCGGCGATGGAGTAATCCGTATCCGCATTCATATGTTTGTCTTTGATGAGTTTGACCAGGAAACCCAGACCTGCTTTCGCGCCTGCGCTGTCCACGCCGACGTCTTTCACGTCATATTTACCGTTTTCAAACTTAAAGGCATAACCGCCATCAGCAGCAATCAGCGGCCAGGTGAAGTACGGTTCTTGCAGGTTGAACATCAGCGCGCTCTTACCTTTCGCTTTCAGCTCTTTATCCAGCGCGGGGATCTCTTCCCAGGTTTTAGGCGGGTTCGGCACCAGATCTTTGTTGTAAATCAGTGAGAGGGATTCCACGGCGACCGGGTAGGCGATCAACTTGCCGTTATAACGCACTGCATCCCAGGTGAACGGGAATAACTTGTCCTGGAAGGCTTTATCCGGGGTCACTTCTGCCAGCAGGCCAGACTGCGCGTAGCCGCCAAAACGGTCATGGGCCCAGAAAATAATGTCCGGGCCATCACCGGTGGCCGCAACTTGTGGGAATTTCTCTTCCAGCTTATCCGGATGCTCAACGGTGACCTTAATACCGGTATCTTTCTCGAATTTTTTACCCACTTCGGCCAGGCCGTTATAGCCTTTGTCGCCGTTGATCCAGATAACCAGCTTACCTTCTTCAATTTTTGCGAGGGCAGAAGCGGAGAACATCATCGTCGTCAGTGCGGACAATGCGAGGATGCGTGCGCCTGTTTTGAATTTCATATATCCCGTCCTTTAGGTGATGTGCTCGTGGATATGTTTGGTGGTCTAACGGGGTGTAGTCTCCTTTGTTGGCAAGCGCTTCTCATCCTCCTCAAACCTACGCCCCCGGGGGTATTTGTGTGATCTCTGTTACATAAAGTTTCTTTATGTGTGTCAGCGCACATAAAAAACCCCTGATTTTTGCCGCCTGCGTCACGAAAATCGCCCTGGCCTCCGGTGCCCCGGGGCAGACTCGTCCCTCTCATCCTCCCGTCTCCTCCCCCATAAAAAAGCGAGGGGGTGGAGGATTCGCCAGCGTTATCAATAGCCCATAGTCAGCCCATCTTGAATGTTTCTGTAAGTGACAGGTTGTAACGAAGGGAGAAGGGCATGGCGAGCGTACAGCTGCGGAATGTAACGAAAGCCTGGGGCGATGTGGTGGTGTCAAAAGACATCAATCTCGACATCCACGAAGGAGAATTCGTGGTGTTTGTCGGTCCGTCAGGCTGTGGGAAGTCGACGCTGCTGCGCATGATTGCGGGTCTGGAAACCATTACCAGCGGCGATTTGTTTATTGGCGATGCCCGCATGAACGATATCCCGCCTGCCGAGCGCGGCGTGGGCATGGTGTTTCAGTCTTACGCACTTTATCCCCACCTTTCCGTGGCGGAGAACATGTCATTTGGCTTAAAGCTGGCCGGGGCGAAAAAAGAGGTCATTAACCAGCGAGTAACACAGGTAGCAGAAGTCCTGCAACTGGCGCATTTGCTGGAGCGTAAACCGAAAGCCTTGTCTGGCGGTCAGCGTCAGCGTGTGGCGATTGGCCGTACGCTGGTGGCGGAACCGCGCGTTTTTCTGTTGGATGAGCCGTTATCCAACCTTGATGCCGCACTGCGTGTACAGATGCGTATCGAGATTTCACGCCTGCATAAGCGTCTGGGTCGCACGATGATTTACGTCACCCATGATCAGGTGGAAGCGATGACGCTGGCCGACAAAATTGTGGTGCTGGACGCCGGTCGCGTCGCCCAAGTGGGCAAACCGCTTGAGCTTTACCACTACCCATCAGACCGCTTTGTCGCCGGGTTTATTGGTTCGCCAAAAATGAATTTCCTGCCGGTGAAGGTTACCGCTACCGCCATTGAACAAGTCCAGGTCGAGTTGCCTAACCGCCAGCAGGTCTGGCTGCCTGTCGACAGCGCCAATGTGCAGGTCGGCAGCAATATGTCACTCGGTATTCGCCCTGAACACCTGCTGCCCAGCGACATCGCCGATGTCACCCTGGAAGGTGAGGTTCAGGTCGTCGAACAGCTTGGTCACGAAACACAAATTCACATCCAGATCCCCGCCATCCGTCAAAACCTGGTCTACCGCCAGAATGACGTGGTGTTGGTAGAAGAGGGGGCCACATTCGCTATCGGCTTGCCGCCAGAGCGCTGCCATCTGTTCCGCGAGGATGGTACCGCCTGTCGTCGGTTGCATAAAGAGCCGGGCGTTTAAGGTCTCCCATTAAAAAAGCAAAACGCTAAACCGTTCGCGGTTGCAGCCAACGAAGAGGCAGCCCGAGAGGTGAGGTGTTTAAAGAAAAGCAATGATCTCAGGAGATAGAATGATGACTACTCTGCGCAAAGTTCCACTGGCAATCGCCATCGCTGCGGGCATTTTGTCTGCCCAGGCGGGCGCTGTCGATTTTAAAGGCTATGCCCGTTCGGGTATTGGCTGGACCGGCAGCGGCGGCGAGCAACAGTGCTTCCAGGCCACCGGTGCTCAAAGTAAGTATCGTCTTGGTAACGAATGCGAAACCTACGCCGAACTGAAACTGGGCCAGGAAGTGTGGAAAGAAGGCGACAAGAGCTTCTACTTCGATACCAACGTAGCCTACTCCGTTGCTCAACGGAATGACTGGGAAGCGACCAGCCCTGCGTTCCGTGAAGCCAACGTTCAGGGTAAAAACCTGATCGACGCGCTGCCGGGCTCCACCATCTGGGCAGGTAAACGCTTCTATCAACGTCATGACGTTCACATGATCGACTTCTACTACTGGGATATCTCTGGTCCTGGTGCCGGTCTTGAAAACGTTGACGTTGGCTTCGGTAAACTCTCTTTAGCGGCAACCCGTTCATCTGAAGCGGGCGGTTCCGGTACCTTCGCTGACCGTGACTCGCTGGGTAATCGCGTGTATGACAACCTGGTGCCGAATGATGTCTTCGACGTGCGCTTAGCGCAAATGGCTGTCAACCCTGGCGGTACGCTGGAGTTCGGTGTGGATTACGGTCACACCAACCTGCCGGACAAATATGACCTGGCGCCGGGCGCATCGAAAGATGGCTGGATGTTCACCGCTGAACATACCCAGAGCATGATGAAGGGCTACAACAAGTTTGTTCTGCAGTACGCAACAGACTCCATGACCTCTAACGGTAAAGGTGTTCCGCAGGGCGGCAGCATCAACAACAACGGTTCACTGTGGCGCGTGCTGGATCACGGTGCAATTAACCTCGCTGAAAGCTGGGACCTGATGTATGTCGGTATGTACCAGGATATCAACCGTGACGACAACAACGGTACCAAATGGTGGACCGTGGGCGTACGTCCTATGTACAAATGGACGCCGATCATGAGCACCCTGCTGGAAGTGGGTTATGACAACGTCAAATCCCAGCGCACCAGCGAAACCAACAACCAGTACAAAATCACCCTTGCTCAACAGTGGCAGGCTGGCGACAGCATCTGGTCTCGTCCGGCGATTCGTGTTTTCGCAACCTACGCGAAGTGGGATGAGAAATGGGGTTATGCCAACAGCGATTCCGGTGCCGCTTACACCTCTGGCTTAGCGTATCGCGATACCTCCGCGAAAACCTTCAGCCGTGGCGATAACGACGAGTGGAGCTTCGGCGCCCAGATGGAAATCTGGTGGTAATCCTCGCCACCTGACGTACCGAAACAAGAGGGGCGCAAGCCCCTCAATTCTTCGAGACAGTGCGCTATTGCCGGGCGTTAGCTGTCTCTCGTAAAGAAGGTGATAACAATGAAAATGAAAAAAAGTTTCGTCGCCCTGTGCCTGACCGCGGGTTTACTCGCCGCAGCGCCTGGGGTTAGCTTCGCAGATGTTAATATTGTCCCGCAAAATACCACGGCGGCCCCGGCCATTCCGGCCTCCGCACTCCAGCAACTGAGCTGGACGCCTGTCGATCAAAGCAAAACACAAACGACCGAACTTGCCACCACGGGCCAACGCCTGAATGTGGCGGGTATCAGCGGCCCGGTGGCCGCATACAGTGTCCCGGCTAACATCGGTGAACTGACGCTCACGCTCAGCAGTGAAGTGAATAAACAAACCAGCGTTTTTGCGCCCAATGTGTTGGTTCTTGACCAGAACATGTCACCTGCCGCTTACTTCCCCAGCAGCTTCTTTACGTATCAGGAGCCGGGAGTGATGAGTGCCGACAGGCTGGAAGGGGTGATGCGCCTGACGCCTGCGCTGGGCCAGCAAAAGATCTATCTGCTGGTCTTCACTACCGAAAACGATCTGCGCCAGACCACCAAACTGATGGACCCGGCCAAATCCTACGCCAAAGGAACGGGTAACGCGGTACCGGATATCCCCGATCCGATAGCCCGTCACGTTACTGAGGGTGTGGTGAAACTGAAAGTGAAAACCAGTAGCGGTTCCAGCGTGCTGGTCGGCCCGCTGTTCGGTTCATCCGGACCAGGGCCCGTGACGGTAGGTAACACTGCCGCGCCTGCCACGGCCTATAGCGCACCAGCGGCAGCATCTGCTGCCGTGGCTGCCGCACCGGCCTCTGCGCCTGCATCCGCCGCGAAAAGTGAGCCGATGCTGAATGATACTGAAAGCTATTTCAACCAGGCCATTAAACAGGCCGCCGCAAAAGGGGATATCGATAAGGCCCTGAAGTTACTGAATGAAGCTGAGCGTCTCGGGTCCACATCCGCCCGGAAAACCTTTATCAGCAGTGTAAAAGGCAAGGGGTGACCGTCTCCCCGCAATGCTGATGTTTGCAACAACTGGTGCGTCGCCTGACGCACCCTTTTTTGTGGCGCAACGACGCTGTTGCATATCTGTTGCGCTTATGAAAACTGAATGAAGTTTCCCCGCCGGAACAGCCTGTTCTGCGATACAATAATGTGACGTTATGTATTGGAGAGTAAGGCATGTCACACCCCGCGCTTACGCAATTGCGTGCGCTGCGCTATTTTGAAGCACTTCCCGCGCTCGACCCGCAGCAACTGGACTGGCTGTTGCTGGAAGATTCCATGACGAAACGTTTTGAGCAACAGGGTAAACAGGTATCCGTGACGCTTATCCAGGAAGGATTTGTGACGTCCGCTATGCTCGATGGCGAGCGCCATTTGCTGCCTGACGACGCGAGGTACTGGCTGCGGGAGATCCTACTGTGCGCTGACGGCGAACCCTGGCTTGCCGGACGAACCGTGGTGCCAGAGTCTACGCTGACCGGGCCGGAACTTGCGCTGCAGAAGTTGGGTACCACGCCGCTTGGGCGTTATCTCTTTACATCATCTACGCTGACACGAGATTTTATTGAAGTTGGTCGCTATGACGCGCTGTGGGGAAGACGCTCCCGCCTGCGCCTGGGAGGGAAACCTCTCCTGCTGACTGAATTGTTTTTGCCTGCGTCACCGCTGTACTAAGAGGAAAAAAGAATGGAGTGGAGTCTCTCGCAGGATAAGCTGCTGGCCTTTCATCGACTCATGCGCACGGACAAGCCCATTGGCGCGTTGTTGCTGCTCTGGCCAACGCTATGGGCGCTGTGGGTGGCAACACCTGGTGTTCCTCCCCTGTGGATCCTGATGGTTTTTGTGGCAGGGGTCTGGCTGATGCGTGCGGCAGGCTGTGTGATAAATGACTATGCGGACCGTAAATTTGACGGCCATGTAAAACGCACTGCCAATCGTCCGCTGCCCAGCGGGGCGGTCACGGAAAACGAAGCGCGGATACTGTTTGTGGTATTGGTGATGCTGGCATTTGCGCTGGTGTTGACGCTTAACGCCATGACCATTCTGCTCTCCGTTGCGGCGCTTCTGCTTGCCTGGGTATATCCGTTTATGAAGCGGTATACCCATTTGCCGCAGGTGGTGCTGGGGGCGGCGTTTGGCTGGTCGATCCCGATGGCATTTGCCGCGGTAAGCGAATCCGTGCCGCTGAGTTGCTGGATAATGTTTCTCGCCAATATTCTGTGGGCGGTCGCCTACGATACGCAGTACGCCATGGTTGATCGCGACGATGACTTGAAAATTGGTATCAAGTCGACCGCCATTCTGTTTGGTCGCCACGATAAGCTGATCATTGGCATATTGCAGGTGGCGGTACTGGCGTTGATGGTGGCGATTGGCGCGCTTAATGGCTTAGGCTGGCACTTCTACGGGTCGGTCATTATCGCGGGCGCGCTGTTTGTTTATCAGCAGAAACTCATTGTGAATCGCGATCGCGACGCCTGTTTTAAAGCATTTATGAATAATAACTATGTGGGGCTGGTACTGTTTATCGGCCTGGCGACAAGCTACCTGGCATAATGCGATTTTGCCGGATGTGGCGTTGCCTTATCGGGGCTACTGTAAGCGTAAAGCCCAGTGTAGCCCCGATAAGCGAAGCGCATCAGGGAAGTTACTCCCGGATGCGGCGCTTTACTCACTCCGCCTGCGTTGCGCTCTCGATAGTCAAACGCACATCAGAAGTAATCAGCTCAGCTAACAGCTGATACACCGCCAGTGTCTGCTCGGGCTCGGCATCGCCGGTATCGCTGATATACCCTTCATCACGCAGCGTCAGCACCAGAGTACTGAAAACCGCCTTGTCGAAGAATTCCGGCGCATTGATGCCGTGCAGGACTGACAGACGTTGCGCCAGCGTACGGCTCTCTTTCTCCAGTGTACTGCGGTTCATCGCCGGATTGGCGCTCAGCAACCAGAACGTGATGGCATAACGTTGCAGCGTTTCGCGCGCGCCAGCCGCCAGCAATTGCAGAGTACGGGAATGTACCGGATTGATATAGAGCTGGCCATCCTTCATGGTGATCAGCCCCTGGCGCAGTAATTCCTGTGCGAGGCTCTCCAGTACGCCGGCCAGTTCCTCTTTTTCCCAGCGCAAGAACAGCTCGGCTTTCAGCATCGGGTAGAGCAGTTCAACATGGCGCAGCATTTCGTCCTGAGAGATATGACGATGCTGGGTAATAATGGCCGCCATCAGCGATGGCAACATCAGCATATGCGCAATGTTGTTGCGATAGTACGTCATCAGCACCGCCTGCTCGCGCGGCAGAATGATGATGTCGCCAATCGTGTCTTTCTCTACCTCAAACTTGTTCATCTGCAGGGCGTGCTCAATAAGCGCGTCCGCACTGACGGTGGGCACCGTTGTGTCGGCAGCATAGGGCACATTGCGCATCAGGTTGAGGTAACAGTTCAGTTGCTCGGTGAGCTGTTCGCGGGTCAGTGAACGCTGACGTGAGGCCAGAAGCGCAGTACAACAGAGGTTCATGGCGTTTGCCGCACCGGCATTATTAATACGCACCATCAGATCAGCAGCAATGGCATTCACCGTTGGCGTCAGCCAGGCAGGACGGACAGCCTCGATGGGATCGATGGACTCGCGCCATTCTGGTACGCGATGATTCAGATAGTTCATCAGCGGAATGGGCTCGCCAAAGTTGACGTAGCCCTGACCGAGATTACGCAGCTTGCTTAAACCGCGTACCATCTGGGCAAAACCTTCTTTCTCTTTCGTCGCGCCGCGCAGCTCTTTGGCGTAGGTGCCCACTTCCATGACGTGCTCATAGCCAATGTAGATGGGCACCAGCGTGATCGGACGCGTGCCCCCACGAAGCATGGCCTGAATCGTCATCGAGAGCGTGCCGGTCTTCGGATCCAACAGACGGCCGGTACGAGAACGCCCACCTTCCACAAAGTATTCCACTGAATAGCCGCGGTTAAACAATTCACCCAGATACTCGCGGAAAACCGTCGAATAGAGCTTATTGCCTTTAAACGTACGGCGAATAAAGAACGCGCCCAGACGACGGAAAATGGGACCCGCCGGCCAGAAGTTCAGGTTGATGCCGGCAGCGATATGCGGTGGTACCAGCCCCTGATGATAGAGCACGTAGGAGAGCAACAAATAGTCCATATGACTGCGATGGCAGGGCACATAGACAATTTCATGACCATCATGGGCGAGCTGACGAACACGTTCCGCGTTATGCACATTAATGCCCTGATACAGACGGTTCCAGGTAAAGCTGAGGATACGGTCTGACAGACGGATCATCTCATACGAGAAGTTCGCCGCAATCTCTTCCATCAGCGCAATTGCGTTTTGTTGTGCTTTATCATGGGAGATTTTCTTGCTGCGCGCTTCGTCTTCGACGGCACGGGCGATGGCTTTGGAGGAGAGCAGCTTATTAAACAGGTCCTGACGGGCAGGCAAACGCGGCCCCACTGCGGCCAGGCGCTGACGGGCGAAGTGCATACGCGCTACGCGTGCCAGTTTTTGCGCAATGGTTTTGTCTGTCCCGTGCTCGGTTGCCATACGACGCAGCGAAACCGGCGGCGAGAAACGCACAAAGCTATCGCGGCCAAGCCATGAGATCGCGAAAAATTTCTGAATACCGTTTAGCATACGCAGCGGCGGGTTGACTTCACCCTTTTCGCGACCTGGAGAACGGCCGAACATCATCGATACAGGCACCATCTGAACATCCAGATCGGGATGGCTGCGGTGCAGATCGAGGTAGTCATGGAACAGCTTGATCGACTCTTCTTTAGGCGTGTACCAGGTAAAGACGCGCGGTCCGCCGTGAATAAAGATATAACGCGGCAGCTCCGCTCCATCGATTTCAAGCGGTTCGAGGGGGTCGGGCAAATCGTGTGCCAGACACTGAGCGCGCAAGGTAAGCAAGTCTGCCTTCGAATTATAAGGCAAAACGTACATAATAGGGCGTGACGTATCGAGTCCTAATTCCTGGGCGGGTTCCGCCGGGATAGACTTGCTTTTTACCAGGACGCTTAATGGTAAATTTA
The DNA here is from genome assembly GCA_901456055.1 of Phytobacter ursingii. GTDB lineage: Bacteria > Pseudomonadota > Gammaproteobacteria > Enterobacterales > Enterobacteriaceae > Phytobacter > Phytobacter ursingii. The sequence continues at coordinate 12,301 of CABDWT010000003.1, read as the reverse complement.
GTAATTTGTAGTAAATTCGTGGCCAGCCGGACATAAACGATGTAAAGCCTCTGGTTAATAATGCCATTGCGCGGCAAGAATATCAGAAAGTCCGCAGAATTTCTTTTCTACCTCTATAAGCTTACATAGACATTGACGTTCATTACATAAAAAGGTTGTTTTTCATGGCCAACAATACCACTGGAATTACCCGCATCATTAAAGCGGCAGGCTATTCATGGAAAGGGGTGCGCGCAGCGTGGATTAACGAAGCGGCTTTTCGTCAGGAAGGTGTTGCGGTCATTATTGCTATCATCATTGCGTCTTTTGTGGATGTTGACGCTATTACGCGTGTTCTGCTGATTGGTTCTGTTGTATTGGTGATGATAGTGGAAATCCTCAATAGTGCGATTGAAGCGGTGGTTGACCGTATTGGGTCTGAATTTCATGAACTCTCAGGACGTGCGAAGGACATGGGGTCTGCGGCAGTATTAATGGCCATTCTTCTGGCACTGTTTACCTGGTTTTCTCTGCTGTGGGGCTATTTTCGATAAGGCTTCCAGAAATGCGTTAAGTCCGCGCTTTTTGCTTAATTTTGGTTTCAAAATCACCTTTAACTGTATATACTCACAGCATAACTGTATATACACCCAGGGGGCGGAATGAAAGCTTTAACGGCCAGGCAGCAAGAGGTGTTCGATCTCATTCGCGATCGAATCAACCAGACAGGTATGCCGCCGACGCGTGCGGAGATCGCGCAACAGTTGGGGTTCCGTTCCCCAAACGCGGCAGAGGAACACCTGAAAGCGCTTGCGCGTAAGGGCGTTATTGAGATTGTATCGGGTGCGTCTCGTGGTATTCGTCTGTTGCTTGAAGAAGAAGAGGATATCGGGCTGCCGCTTATCGGCCGTGTCGCTGCTGGCGAACCTTTGTTGGCGCAACAGCATATCGAAGGACACTATCAGGTCGATCCTTCTCTCTTCAAACCTAACGCTGACTTCCTGCTCCGCGTAAGCGGTATGTCGATGAAAGATATCGGCATCATGGATGGCGACCTGCTGGCTGTCCATAAAACTCAGGATGTTCGTAACGGGCAGGTTGTTGTTGCCCGTATTGACGATGAAGTCACGGTCAAGCGCCTGAAAAAACAGGGTAATACGGTGCAGCTACTGCCTGAAAACAGTGAGTTTTCCCCAATCGTGGTTAACCTGCGTGAGCACAACTTCACCATTGAAGGCCTGGCGGTTGGCGTTATCCGCAATGGTGAATGGCTGTAATACCCTTCTGAGCCGTGGCGGCAGATCCGCTGTCACGGTTGCTTTCCTTTCCTGACAAAGCTTTAACTTCTCGGTTATCCTCCTGATCTCGCTTAGGTTTGGTCTGCATATTTCTCCGGCAATTTCCTTTCTGATGGTTAAAAATTCCGAATAAAGATTCATGGTCGCTATCCTTAACTACAATAATAATCACGTTCAGGATATTTAGAGCGTAACGAAAGGAATAACGCTGTTCATGACCAACGATGAGGAAATGACGATGAATAAAGACGAAGTCAGCGGCAACTGGAAACAGTTCAAAGGTAAAGCGAAGGAACAGTGGGGTAAATTGACTGACGATGATATGACCATCATCGAAGGTAAACGTGACCAACTGGTTGGTAAAATTCAGGAACGTTACGGCTACGCCAAAGATCAGGCAGAAAAAGAAGTCGTGGACTGGGAAACGCGGAATGATTACCGCTGGTAGCCTTCACATTCCCCTCAATGTGTAGACCCTCAATGGCTACCCTGCCCGAACGGTACATGGATGTACCACCCTCAATTTATTTGTCCGTTTAAAAGAGAAAAATCGCGACTAGCGCGATTTTTTTTTCAACTGAATCGTGTGGTCATGATGGCATTCGCCGGGATGTCGGCACGCTTCAACCTCGGCGCAATCAGCGCATAATCCATGTGCTTCAATGACGTTATGGCGCAGCGCAAAACCGCGTTTTGCCGCCAGTGCGTGCATGATATCTTCCACGCCTTCCGCCTGCTCTTCTTTTACCACGCCGCAACGATCGCAGATAAACATCGCAGAGGTGTGCGTCGGTTGATCGAAAAGATGGCAAAGCACATAGCTATTCGTGGACTCCACTTTATGCACAAAGCCTTGTTCTAAAAGAAAATCCAGCGCGCGATAGACAGTTGGGGGTTTGGCCTGAGGCTCTGCCTCACGCAGGAGATCGAGCAGGTCGTAGGCGCTGATGGCCCCCTGTTGCAGACTCATCAGGCGTAACACTTCGAGGCGCTGGGGAGTCAGGCGCACATTGCGTTGCACACACAGTTTTTCGGCCTGCGCGAGCATCTCTTGCGAAGTGGACTTATCCATAGGCGTTCTCTCATGAAAGGGCGACATAAGCCCCCACTTTATCATGTTCTGTACTAAACGCCGAGATCGCGACCGCGCCTTCACCTTTCGCAATCGCCATGTGTCTTCTATAAATATTGATGGTCACTTCATATAACAACATCTTCTGTAACGTTTTATTACATTCCGTAGAAATAGGATGTTTTTTGGATGTTATTCGCAGCAATAGAGCCACCCTGTCCATGTCACAACTAGCAGGGTCATAAACTCATTTGATTACGAGACGCATAACTGTGAAAAACAATCTTAAACTTTCGGTGGTCGCTATCGCTGTCTCCTTTTTCGTGGCAAATCAAGCCGGAGCGGCAAATACCTGGTCAGAGGCACGTAATGATGCAATGGGGGGGACAGGTGTTGCCTCCGCAAATTACGGCAGTGGTGCATTCATTAACCCGGCGTTGCTGGCAAAGGCGAAACCGGAAGACAATGTTACGGTCATCTTACCGACTGTTGGTGCGCAGATAACCGATGAGGATAACCTGCGCGATGAAATTAATGATATCAGTGATAAAATCGATTATTACAAAGACATCGTTGACAATCTCACCCTGCGCGAAGTGCTGCTTAACCCCGTTGGGACTGTCGATCAGTTCCAGATGGCGGCAAAAGATCTTGCGGATTCGCTTGATTATCTTGATGGCAAAACCGCGAGTGCGAATGCCGGAGCCGGTATCGCCGTCACTATTCCTAACGATGTGTTATCTGTTGCCTTTGTGACTAAAGGCTATGCGCATGCCCGTGTGAGTTCGAATATTGATCAAAACGATATCACCTACCTTCGTAGCATCCAGAACAGTGATACCGTCGCCACGGGAGTTGCCCTCGGTGCTGTTGTCTCACCTAATGGCTCGGACGAGATCACAAAAAATCTTAACTCCACGGCATCAGGTCGTGCGGCTATCATTACGGACTTTGGTATCGCAATGGCGCATCAATTCGACGTGGGCGGCGTTCCTCTTTCCGTCGGCGTAACGCCAAAACTGCAAAAGTCATGGATCTATAACTACACCACGTCGATTTATGATTACGACAAAAACGAATGGAACAACAGTAAATACCGCAAGGATGACACGGGCTTTAACATTGATGTTGGCCTGGCGGCAGATTTAACAGATAACGTCACCCTCGGTCTGAGTGGACAAAACCTGGTCTCGCGTAATATCGACACCAAAGATGTTTTTATCACCAATGGCAGAACCGGCGAAGTTAAAAACTACAAAGATACCTACCAGATCAGCCCATTGGTTACCGCTGGAGCGGCGTGGCATAACGATCTGCTGACACTGAGTGCTGACGGTGATCTGACGGAAACCAAAGGGTTTAAGAGCGAGAAAAATTCACAGTTCGTTGGCGTCGGTGCGGAGGTTCGTCCTCTGAGTTGGCTGGCGGTGCGTGCTGGCTACCGTGCTGATGTGAAAGGTGATGAAAGCAATGTCTTCACAGGCGGTGTCGGTTTTGCGCCATTTAACCGTGTGCACGTTGATTTAATGGGGTCAGTCGGTGAGAACAAAACCTGGGGGGCCGGTGCACAGTTGAGCATGACATTCTGATGCACAACCGGAGGCCTTGCGCCTCCGGTTTTTCTTTGTGGTCAGGCAAATGTCCTCGCTGCCCGGCGTCGATTCTCTGTGCTATAGTAGCGCCCCTTTTTTACCTAAAGCTCATTTATTCGCCATGTCGCCAGAAAATCAGTCTGCTGCCTATCCTGCTCACCGTTTCTCCATCGCGCCGATGCTCGATAGGATGTATTGATTATTAAACTCAATAAGTTATTTCATTCTTGGGGTTCTATTGGGAACCTGAATTCTCGTTTTATCTATTCGAATCTTTTGGTAAAGCACCATTTGCCGTCTTATCTGATTGACCAAAAATAACTCCGGTTATAGACTTCGCTTACAATAGCTCTGGCTATTTTTGAGTAAGTGAAATGATTATCGAGGTTGCCATGAATCCGTTTAACGCCATTACTTTTGCTGCATTGTGCGGGCCTCTGGCTTGTCCTGCTGCTATGGCTCAGGACTTCATTATCCAGCCCGCACCCGTCGTTGCAGAACCTTTGAAAGCTACTCCTTCTGTTGAGGAGTTTTCTCGTAGATTAGAAGAAGGCAAAGAAATCCTTAAAAAGCTAACAGTTTCTGCTGACAATTATTATGTCAGTTTGATTGGACTTGATAGCGATGAAGCTCGTAACTTTGTGAATCAAAATAGTTCTGACACTATCACAGAAGCGTGTGAAATGTTTTTACGGGCGTTTGAAGAAGAAGTTAAACGTACCATTGACTTTCCTATTCCTGATTTTGTTAAGTCGGAATTGAAGGTTTATTGGCGTCATATCGCTAAAGCTCGTTCGTCAGTAACTCGCCTTAATGATTATACGAAGAGTCTGTTTAAAGACGCTGTTTTATTCGATGGTAAAGCTGACCTTAATGGAATTGCTGCTCTGGCAAATTACACGTCAGATAAGATAAAATTAATGCAATTCCACTAACTCGTAACGGACTACCGTGCCAATAGAAGCCTCTATAAATCCAGCAACTAAAGCTGAATTTTTTGATAAAGTTTTTATCGACTATCCGGAGTTAGAGGCTTCTATCATTGATGATTTCATAAGGTATAAAGCAACGGGGCAGTTGCCTCGGTATTTCGGTAGGGATGTTGCGTATACTCAGCCGCATAGTGCTTTTAAAGCTGGGTTGATGCATATACACATTAGCCTTCCTCCTGATGTATTCCCAGAGAATCGCCCTCAACCAGATAGAGTATGCAAAAAAGGCGATCCTGAAAAAGATGCTTGTCTAGCCTATGTCCAAGGTGAGCTATATGAGAATAAATATTCTCTTATTGCGATAATGCATCCCAATGGCCACGGGATGGCCAGAGATCCTAAGGTGATGGGGTATTTAGCTCGGATTGCCCAGAAATTTAAAGATGAAAACTAACCCGCCTATTCAAGCGGGTTGATGGAGTTAATCATTTTTTTGTTTTAATGTCCTTACTCTTTCCCATTCCTCTCGCCCTTGAACCCTCATACGGTCGATATGCTCCGCAAGATCCTGAATGTTGATACAGCGCTTAGCTTTTTGGGATGCACCTATACGGTATGTTGGAACAGGTAACTGACATGCATTAGCCTTAGCTTCTGCAGTGGAAGGACTCATCCCGAAATATTTCTGGCACACAGCAGAAAGCTCGATGTCAGGAGTATTAAACTCAGCCATAAGAAGAAAAAGTGTATTCATAGTCTCTCCACATCACCGGCTGCACCCGGTTATCGCTCATTGTAGGCACATGCGGAGCAACCCCCGCGAGCACCTTCGTTACATTTGAGGCAAAGCGCATGTTCGATACGCCGCGCTTTCATATCCTGTATTACTGCTGGTGGCACCATCATTGGCATGACCACATGAATCACTTGCCGTTTCAGTTGTTCAATCTCGGCGGCGTGCTCCAATGCGAAGCGGGCCAATGACTCAGCTTCTTCGGCTGGCAACATTACGTTGTGACCAGCGCCATACATTTCACGCCACGATGCGATTTTCTCAAGGCGCTCTCTGCACGGTAATTGTGCTGTCATGCTTCCTCCTGCTGTTGATATTTCTCAAACCAGAACACAACAGGCACATTAGTTGGTTGGACAAGCCCAAATGATTCAGCAGTGCGGTAACTCCGCGATGCTCGCCGGGTAACATCAACCTGGGTAGCAATACGCTCGCGGAATTGCTTAATCGAATCGACAGACTTGAACAGGTTGCACGGCACGCAAGCTGGAAACAGGTTATCCACGGTGTCATTCTCCGGGCGCTCATGTTCCCCGGTGGCTACGGTCCTACGAGTACCATCAGCTCGGCGCGGGCCGAACTCCCATTTACGGTAAACGGCCTCCACGTGGTCAGCGTGCCAACCTTTCTCTTTCAGTTCGCAGCCGCAATACGCACAGTGACCGCCAAACTTCATGCGCAATTCAGCGCGTTGTTTTTTAGTGAGCGCCATCTTCACTCCCCTCCCACGTTCAGGTTCTTCTGGGTGAATACCAACGTCAGGCGTTCTGCTGCTGCTTTCTGCGCGGCCACGTTCGCGATGACTGTTGGTTTATCCTTATCGGTATTCACGCAAATACCGGCCCAGTTCGTCATCAGGAAGAAATCCTCACGTTCTGCGGTCCCGGTGGCCAGTGCGAGCGACTCAATCATCGCAACGACATCACGCACGGAATTGGCAGCGAGCAGGCGCTGCACGGCGTAGCCAAAGGCATTAATCATCACTGCGTAGAACTGGAGGTAATCGCGCTTGTAATCACCCTGGCTTGTGCCGTGGCGAATATCATCAATAGCGGTCAGCAGCAGCCATGCTTCCCAGATTGACTCGATGTCGCCCATCTCCAGTTTCTTCCCGGCAACGGTAGAGAATTTATCCGTCGCATCGCTCAGCGCCTTAAAGCTGACCCACTTACTGCTCTTCGAAGGTACGACGTTGTGTTCAAAATCAACCACATCAGCAAACACATTGTTTTGCGTGAAGAAGTTAATAAGCCCTTGCGCGGTAGCGTTGCGCCCGTCGTAAGCCATGTTGATAGCCTTTGACGGCTTGGATACGTTGTTGTTGATATCGGAGAAGAACTGCTGGCGTGTCTTAAGTGGCAGTTTGTGCGTCAGCATCATTGGAATATGGATAGGCTCACCGTAGGTGCGGCAAAACTCCGTAATACCGGCAGCGCGGTGCTGCCCATCAAATAGCTTAATCTCGGCATCCATAGGAAAGCGCACGACGCCCACTCCGGTATTTCCAAACTCCTGAAACTCAATCTCAGAGTTACAGTTCCCGACCAGGGGAGGAATGATAAACGGTTCTTTTTTCTCGTATGCGCTGCGTAGATATTCGTAAAACTTCTTCGCGCGCGCCGGGTTAATTTCACGCTGGGAGCGCTCCAAGGTTCCACCTATGTCATCGGATGCCAGTACACGCGTCAGGGTACGGGCAGGAACGGTCATCAGTAACACGATTGCACCACCCTGTAATCCACGCGATGCCGGGAACTCGAAAAAGTAATCGCCAACGCCATTTTCTTTCTGTTCAGTTTTTTTAGTCGCCATTATGTTTCTCCCGCTGAGCTGCAATAGCCTTATGCTCATCCACGATTGCCAGTACCTCTGCCAGCGCCAGACCTTGCAGAGTGACTACACCGTTATCATCAATGCCAGCCAGGCTGATCAGTTCGACGAGGCGGCGAGCGCTTTTGACGCTGACCTCTGGGGCGATGAGTTTTTTCGTGATTTTCTTTTTGCCAGCAGCAGCGGCAACGGCGCGATCCTGCACCAGTACTTTCCCTGCGTTCTCGCCGTGCTCTCTTACACGCTCAACTGCAACTCCTATGGAAACTTCGCCATTTTTAACAATCTGCTGAACATCATGGTTAGCGGTGGCGAGGGTCAGTAACTTCTCAACCGTAGGGACTGACTTGTGAACAAGCTTCGCTATTTCCTGAGTGGTCAGGTTGAAAGTTGTAGCCAGTTCCTTAATTACCTGCGCCTGTTCCAGCGGGGTGAGGGGCAACTGGTTATTACTGGTCATGACACGAGCCAGACGCTCAACGTCATTGCCAACGAATGGCATGATGTGAATGCGATCAACCGGCTTACCCGCATCACGGCAGCGCTCATAGCAGCGGCGGCGGCGATGGCCTTCAACAACCCAAACACCGCCTTCGGCGCGCGGGGTAACTTCCAGCGGGGGAACTGTGCCGCTGTTCATGAGGTAGTCAAAAAGAGCGTCATCAGCCAGGCGAGTGCGTTCGTCATCGTCGCGCTTGTTAAAGCCCTCTTTGACGAAGATGTTATCCAGGCTGATAAACATCCCGGTATCGGTGCGTTTAATCACGCCCGTACGGGTCATAAGTTTGAATGAGTTAGCGGCCATTGCTGGTGGCCTCCTCATTTTTTGCAGGACGCCGGATGTATGCCGCATAGCTTTCAGCACGTTCAGCTGTAAGGTTGAAGCTGCTTTTCATGTTGCACGAACAATCGTCTTCATTGGCCCAACCGCGATAGGTGGCGGCCATTTCGTCTAATACCTCAGATTTTGCTTCTGCTCGCAGCTCGGCGATTGCTGAGGATGTGACGGGTATACGCTTACTCAACTCATGAAGAGATTCTTCGTAGGTGAGGAACCCGTTTTTACCATCGCTACTGCGCATGTAACTGTCGTACCACAACTGCAAACCATCCGGGGTCATGTCGTCAGGCATTTCTGCAACAGCTTCATCAGTGGTGCCCTCCAGCCAGTCCCGAGCCGCTTTGATATCGCCTTGAGACAGGCAGAGCAAAGCCGCCTGCATACCGAGCATGGCGCGGTTATGAAGCCATGATGTGCTGAGTTCACGAGCCGCCATCCCCAGCAGGAAGTTGTTATCAACTGCCAGTGCCTTACGCTGCTCCAGCGATTCGCTTAACGCCACGCTGGTAACGTCCAGACGGTTAGCCAGTTCGGTCATAATGTCGGCAGAAGCCGCAGGGAGATATTTAGCCGCTGCGTGAGCGGCAGCGATCAACTGTTCTTTAGTCAGGCGCATTTGCGGATCTCCATCAGTTCGTTGAACCGGTTCATGAACAGGCCATAAGCCTGACCTGGTCGAAGCGGGATGATCTGGATAAGATCAGAGCAGGGGATGCCGTCGAGAATGGCCCAGCGTGTGCCGTCGTCGATATCCAGATCGCGACGTTCTGTCGCCAGCATGGTGAGGTCCGCGTATTTCACGACTGTCGACATATCAGTCGGCAAACCGTATTTGACGCGAATGAGGTCATCTACCATTTGTTCGATGCGCTTATAGTCAGGCAACAGAAGTTTCAGCGGCTGCGGAATGTCCTGGCAATACGCCTCGGCTGCGTCATGCATCAACGCTTCAAAGGCAAATTCCGGCGGTACGATTTGGCTACACAGCACTGAGTGCTGAGCCACTGAATAAAACTCAGGAACATGGCCTGCAAATCGGCAGATGTTAGAGAGGGCGTTTGCGATATCTTCGATATCAACATCGTCTACGGTTGAATTGATGAAGTCGAAACGCTTACCGCTGAGAGTCTGAATGAATGACATTGTTGGTTCTCCATTACGCGCTGCACCGCGCTGTTTTTTGGTTGTAAGAAACCCTCGCCAGTGGCGATTAATAAAATGAATTTCGCTTCCATAAATGCCCCCGCAGGGGCATTTGCAGCAGCGTAATTAAGCGTTAAAGACGCCAATAAATGTTTCTACTTTGCTGTCCGCGAATTTCTCAACGAGCAGATCACGGAACTCAACGGCCATTTCTTCTTCGTAGGCTTCTAGCTGAGTAATACGGAGAACCAGCAGCGGCTGATTGCTGGCGAGAATGCTCATACGCACTTTAAAGCGGCGTTCAGTCAGGCCTTCATACGGCACACATTTGAACTCAAAAGCCACAGGCATGATGTCTTTGGTTTTGGCTTCAACACTTTCCATGACAGAACGGCGACCGCTGAAATCCTGATCTTCGTACTCAGCGCTTTTGATTGCTTCAATGGTGATTTTGCGAATTGCCGCTGCTGCTTTTTTAGCGTCAATTACCGCGCCGTCCGCATCAAAGCCAGTCACAAAATCAGACCAGTCTTCCAGCCATTCAGCCAGGGTTTTCTGTTCGTTACGATCACCGTTAATAGCCAGCAAAGCAGAGAAAGGTGCGGTACGTTTCAGACCCAACACGGCTTTGTTATCTGCGTGGCCTGGATTGTCGAGGGTGCCCAGGTTAAATACCGAGGAAGCGCTCATTTTATCCGTGCTGATAAAGCAACGAGTACCCTCTGCCGCATAGCCGGTAGAGTAGCGAACGAAGTCTTCAATGCTGGATGTTTCCAGCTTGCCACGGAAACGGAAGCGTTCAACGTGCAGGCGTTCAATGGATTCAACTGAAACGTCTTTTGGCAGGACGACCGCCGGACAATCAGCACCCGCTAACTTCTCTTCAATGAACTGGCTCAGCACCATATCGCGGATCTGGCTGATGGCGGTGGTATCTACTTGCTGCGACATAAATGGATTCCTTTGCTTAGAGATAAATCGAATTAGTGGATTATTTAGCGAGCTTCGCAGCAGGATCGCCGCCCAGCGTGAATAACTGGCCCTGATCTTCCTGTAGCACAGTGAGTTTTCCGCCGCGATTGACGTACATCGGGGTTTCGGTTGTGTCTTCCTCGGAAGACTTACCGCGCGGGGTAGGCTTGGTGAAAGAAAGTCGGTGCTGGATGGTCACGCGCTTCTCTTCCAGTGAATTGCTAAGGCGAGACAGGTCGAAGGTGACCTGCACTTTGCCTTTTTGCCCGTTATTCAAAACACCCAGGGCGACTTCATTCAGTGCTGCGGCAAGTTTGGTCTCAAACACGCCGCCATCCAGTTCCCCGAAGAAATCGGGGATATTGGTCAAACGTTCATTTTCCATCGGTTAACCCTCAGAAGGGCGGCTGCAACCGCCGTTAGTTCTCCACACAACACAAAAGAGCACCTGCGGCTGCAACCGCCCAGGTGGATTGGGGAATGAGCCCGTCGCCTGGTGATGCTCTTGTGTCTTGAGTGAAAAAATGCGGCACCCTCACGGGAAAATAAGGTCAGGTGCCGCTAATGACTACACGCAATGGTTTATGGGTTGCGGCGACGGGATTCGAACCCGCAGCACACAGATTATTAGTCTGCTGCATTCCCAGTTGATGCTACGCCACAACGGAAAGAGCACTATCACCGGTTCCCTCGTCAGCCTGCAAAGCAGCCGCCGTCCCCTAAATGCTCTCGCCTGTTGCGTGCCGTCTCTTCCGGCTGTCATCCGGGTTGAACTCGCCCGGAACGAGATTGAAGGATTAAAGCTCCTTACGGCTTTGCTCGTCTTTCCGAGCCGTCAGCGGTCTACTTCCCGCCGTCACTGCCGTCGAGTGAGCTGGCATCTCTCCGTTTTTACAGTTAACGTCTGCCGGGCTATCCCTGGTGTCGCGTATGCCACGCCAGCACCTAACGAGTTTTAACGACCTTTGCCGTTTGCATCATCTTGTCGCCGCTGATATCGGTGCAGTCACCGCCACTGTCCAGGACATTTATTAGGACCGTCTCCAAGTGGTAACTCTTCCAGTCCCGCTAAACACCCGGAGAGATGCTTAACGTGAATGGCTGATTTCCTCGTCTCTTCCGAGGTGTCACACCTGATCGCCACGATGGTGAGTCGTTGTCGTGCTTTCGCAATGACTTGCACATTCCGGCTACCCGTTGGATTAGGGATACTCTCAAGGAATCCCCGGACCGCTGCGACGCATGTGCCATACGACGTACTGCAAGAAACTAATAACCGATGCTGCGCTCGTAAGCGGATTGCCTGGCAAACTCAGCATCAAAGCGCGCTTCACGACGCTCAGTGGCCAACTTGCGTTTTTCAGCGAAGGTCATAGCCTCCACATTCGGAATTTGGACTTTCCCGGAACCTTTACAGCATGAACAGGTAACGTCATAAGAACCAGAAAGGTAGGTATCACGTTGTTCTGGTTCTAAATCGGCCCATTCACTGCTTGTTAAGCCTTGCGAGAATGCAGGGTTATCCACTTTCCCAAACCCTTCACACACGTCGCAGATGATGAATTTAAATTTGCGCATGAATGTCTCCACCGTTAATCGCGAATCATCCCCATCTTCATACGCCTGGGGCGGCTACTTCGTGGGCGTCCTGCCTGTTCGCTGTTGATAACCTGAATGTACCTTTAGTTACCTTCTTGGTCAAGCGTCAATGTTCCAAAAGTTACCTTTGGGTCTAAAAAAAGCCAGGAGTTACCTGGCTTGAGGAATATTTAAAGGTTTTGGGTGATTTGAACGACCCTGCCGACGATTCGGCAGTTGCCATCCATGGGTATTGGTTTGAATGCAGGAT
>CABDWT010000002.1 GCA_901456055.1 Phytobacter ursingii | reverse complement strand
AGCCGTCGTTACCGGAAGCAGCAAAACAGTTACCGCCGTACTTTTAGCGGGTGATTTCNTTGGGGACACGGTCGACGGCATTAGCTACAAGCTGCACGTGCAGTCGGTTGACAGCGATACGCAACTGACACTGCCCAGTAAATATAAGGGGCCAGCTCAATCAGGACTGGCGTGGACTGTGGTTCCTCGTGCAAAACAAAACCAGATGACCGCCGCGCTGGTGGCTCAGACAACAGAGGCGCTGCGTGGACAGAACTACGACAAGCAGAACTGGCAGGCGGTGTTCAGCAACAGCGGCGATATCACGGTGGTTTTGCCCGACGGCTCAACGTTTAGTGGCCCGAGCTGGAGAAAGATTGTCGATCTGCTGAACAGTATAGATCCCGACTTGATTCAGACGCTGGCAACACAAATTCACGCGGATGCTCAACAGGTGGCCGCTGACCGTACTGACATTGATACGAAAGCGTCGCAGGTGCAAATCGATGCGCAGGCAGCCAGTACTGCCGCCAGTGCTGCCACCACAGCAAACACCACAGCGCAGCAGGCAAAAGCCGACGCCTTGACAGCAAAAACAGCCGCAGAGGTCGCCCGTGACGCGGCGCAGTCAGCCAACCCTGATAATCAGTTAAAAAAATTGCAAAATCTGGCTGATGTTTCGTCCATACCCGCAGCCCGTTCTAACCTGGATGTGTTTTCCAGAGGTGAAATCGGGCCGGAATTTATCAATGGCCTGAATCTCTCTGTTGCGGGTGCTGTTATTACCTGTGGGCCCGGTGCAGCATACGTTCAGGGGGGCGGGATTGTAAGGGTGGCGGGGACTATCACGACCACCGTCACCGGGTTAACAGCGAATACCTGGCGCCACGTCTATCTCTATCTGTCTGGCAGTACCCCGATGATTGAGGCTGTCACTACTGAACCTGTCGATTATTCCTATCCAGCGAAACAAAAGACTGGAGATGCCACTCGTCGTTACCTGGGGTCGTTTCGTGTTGACTCGTGGGGTGGTATGGTTCCGCAACTGTGCATGAACGGTCGCTGTTATTTTCAGGCTCAGTGGGATACCCAGCATCGTGTCATGGGCAACGGACAGTCCACCGCAAAAGCGGGCGTGGCAGTTAACGCCGAGATCCCGGCAACGGCTGTCAATATTGAGCTGGCGGTCACGAACGCAAGCACGGCGGGTCTGTCATTTGTTGATATCAGTTCCAAATCCACGAATGGCGGCACCTCAGTACAACCCGGAGCCAAGAATATCGTAACCATTCCGGCGGACGGCTATCCCTATATTTACTATCAGTATTCAACGTCAGCCCCATCACCCGCAGGTGTTTACATTGATGTCGGAGGTTATACCTATGCCCGATAACGAAATTGATCCGCTCACAGATACGGAAGTTGATGCCAGCGATAGCGAAGTGAACGAGCCTGAAATCATTATCCCGGACCCGGAGCCAAACCCAACAATCTGGGCTGTGACTGAAACGTCATACCGTGCTGTACTGACAACCAATGATCTACAACCAGGGGAACAATTGGTTGTCGGCGACCGCCCCGTTATTCAGGACCAACGTGCAGATGCCGTTCAGATGAAGTCCCAGTTACTGGCGCTGGCTGCTGAGCAGATTGCGCCATTACAGGATGCAGTAGATCTTGATATGGCTACGGCAACAGAGTCCGCCGCGCTACTGGCATGGAAGAAATACCGCGTTCTGATAAACCGTGTGGACACCCTAAAGGCACCGGATATCGACTGGCCTGAGCAACCCGGACCTGTAACCTAAGCATACGTTCTCATGCTCTGAAAATTTACACTTCTCCTAACTACTTCATCAATTGAGGACTTTAATGCAAATGTTCAATTTGCAATCACTCACAAACGAAACGGCATCTTGATCATTTGCGCTTAAAAAACTACTGTATATAAAAACAGTGCAAGTGAGTATGTCGTATGCGGTGCATCAAACCAGCCGATTTTCCGCGCGCAGTTGTTGCGCTACCGTTGTTCAGTGACCTTGTTCCGTGCGGATTTCCTAGTCCCGCAGCGGATTACGTTGAGCAGCGAATTGATCTGAACGAACTTCTCATTCATCACCCCAGCGCGACGTATTTCGTCAAAGCTGCTGGTGACTCGATGGTTGAGGCCGGTATTTCTGACGGTGATCTCCTTGTTGTAGACAGCTCACGCACAGCACAGCACGGGGATATCGTTATCGCGGCAGTGGACGGTGAATTTACCGTTAAACGTCTGCAGTTGCGTCCGAACATACAACTTAATCCTATGAACAGTGCCTATTCGCCGATACGGATCCAAAGCGAAGACGTGTTGGACATATTCGGGGTGGTGACGTTTATCATAAAAGCGGCGAGCTGAATATGTTTGCGCTCTGTGACGTAAATTCTTTTTACGCGTCCTGCGAAACGGTATTCCGGCCAGACCTGCGCGGGCGGCCCGTTGTCGTTCTCAGTAACAATGACGGCTGCGTGATAGCAAGGAGTGCGGAAGCGAAGCCTTTGGTTGTGATGGGGGAGCCATATTTCAAACAGAAAGACATGTTTAAAAAACATGGCATCGTAGCGTTCTCCAGCAACTATGAACTCTACGCCGATATGAGCAACCGGGTGATGAACACCCTGGAGGAAATGAGCCCACGCGTAGAAATTTATAGCATTGATGAAGCATTTTGCGACCTGACCGGGGTCCGTAACTGCCGGGTGCTGGAGGCGTTCGGGCGGGAGATTCGCGCCACCGTTCTGCAGCGTACTCACCTGACAGTTGGTGTCGGAATCGCACCAACAAAGACTCTGGCAAAACTGGCGAACCACGCCGCCAAAAAATGGCAAAAGCAAACCGGTGGCGTTGTCGATCTTTCAAACGTGGATCGCCAGCGTCGCTTGATGGCTCTGGTTCAGGTCGAGGACGTATGGGGCGTTGGTCGTCGCATCAGCAAAAAGTTAAACGCGATGGGAGTCAAAACAGCCCTCGATCTGTCCGAACAATCCACTTGGGTAATCAGAAAGCATTTTAACGTGGTACTGGAGCGAACCATACGGGAGCTACGTGGAGAGTCGTGTCTCGAACTGGAAGAGTTTGCGCCAGCAAAACAGGAGATCGTCTGTTCACGCTCTTTCGGCGGTCGTATCACCGACTATGACGAAATGCGCCAGGCAATCTGCAGCTACGCGGCCCGCGCTTCTGAGAAGTTACGCAGTGAGCATCAGTATTGCCGGTTTATCTCTGCGTTTGTGAAAACGAGCCCTTTCGCGCTTAACGAGCCATATTACGGCAACAGCGCCTCAGTGAAGCTGCTGACGCCAACACAGGACAGCAGGGACATAATCGGCGCGGCAACTCGTTGTCTGGACAAAATCTGGCGTGATGGTCATCGGTACCAGAAAGCTGGGGTAATGCTGGGCGACTTTTTTAGCCAGGGTGTGGCGCAGTTGAATTTGTTCGACGACAACGCACCGCGTGCTGACAGCGAACAACTGATGACACTGTTAGACCAGCTAAACGCCAAAGAAGGAAAAGGCACGCTGTATTTCGCTGGACAGGGAATCCAGCAGCAGTGGCAGATGAAGCGCGAAATGTTGAGCCCACGGTACACAACACGCTTTTCAGATCTGCTGGTGGTCAGGTGATCATGCAATACAGGGGTTAGGCTATGCAACAAACGCTCGATAGTATCTGCGGGGTAAGCGCCACTACAGGATTAATGCCGACGGCAAATGGGTATGCACTTGTTGAAGCTAATCCGGCGAAACTGGAACAGGGTTGTACTGTCGTTCTGTCATTATATGGTCGCCAGCAATTTGCGAAACTGCTGGGGCAGTCCTTCATTACAGAGGATGGCGAGGCGATTGAAGGTGAAGCGCTGGAAGATGTGCTGGTTATCGGAAGAGTAACCTATTTCGTTAACCGGGCAGGTGATGATGACTGCCCTATTATGTGACGATTAGTCTTGGCGTTCTTTTTTAAGTTGCTCAAGTCTGGCATGTAATGACTTAGGATAGAGTTCGGTATACACCTGCCAAAGTACGTTTAAAGAGCGGTGGCCGGTTACTTGTGCAACTTCCTCTATGCTAAAGCCAGCTTCGAAAAGGCGGCTGGCCCCTTCTCTTCTCAGATCATGATAGCGAAGGTCTTTGATACCCAGGCTCTCCCTGACTCGCTGAAAGCCTGCTGTAACAGAGCTACTTTTATATGGAAAAATCAACTCTGATTTTCTTGGTTGGCGTTGGACGATATCCCAAGCCTCGCCAAGAAGTGCAACCTGCATATGATTCCCTTCTTTTTTCCTTGGATCCTTCCTATCCCTGACCAATATAGATTTTTGTTCAGCATTGATATCTGCCCATCTTAATCTGCAAACTTCACCAATACGCATACACGAGAGAACTGAAAAATTCAGAATATCAACATATGGAATTTTTGCCGCTGAGTGTTCTGAGCGCGATCTCAATCCCTCGATTAACCGGTCAAGCTCCTCGGTTGCTGGTCTTCTATTGCGCCTATTCGATTTGCCGATAAGCCCTAACTTCAACAGGTGAGGTCTCGCCTCTTTTGCCGGGTTTTGGGTGTAATTAATTCCGTAAACAGGTTTTGCGGAGTCCAGGACACTACCGAGATAACTTACATCGTGACTTATTGTTGCAGGCCCAGCGCCAGCATTATTTCTTAACCGGCAATGTTCAATAATGTCATTTGTCGTCAAAGAAAGGAGAGGTAACGAAGAAAGGTCGCAGTCGACCAGCATATTTAATACGTATGATTTTGTTCTGCCTGCTTTACCGCCAGCATTTGGATCATTGATGTACTTGATAAGTAGGTCTCTGACAGTAACACCGTCGGCATCCCCTGATGAAGGCAGACCATGAAGATCCAGTTCTGAGGCTCTTTGGGTCCCCCAGGTTTT
The DNA here is from genome assembly GCA_901456055.1 of Phytobacter ursingii. Classification (GTDB taxonomy): domain Bacteria; phylum Pseudomonadota; class Gammaproteobacteria; order Enterobacterales; family Enterobacteriaceae; genus Phytobacter; species Phytobacter ursingii. The sequence continues at coordinate 951,738 of CABDWT010000002.1, read as the reverse complement.
TGCATGGGCCATCTTTGGAAAGGTTTTGCTTTCACGGAAAGTGATAATTCCTTTTTCTTTGACCAAAACAGTACAGCGGTATCGGGGAGTACCATCAGATTTAAGTCGTTTCTCTATGTTATAATACGCCATTCTGCTTTCTCGCTGTCTCAGGTCCCCATACTTATGGGAGCCTGAGTGGGAACCTGATGCGAGAAAAATATACTTAAATGTCAAAAAATGCACGGTAATCTTGAAATGAACAAAACCCACCAATCCAGCGCATTGCCTGAAAATCCTGACATTCACTGGTCTGGTCGGTTTAGCATTGCGCCGATGCTCGACTGGACGGATCGCCATTGCCGCTATTTCCTGCGCCTGCTTTCACGCCATACGCTGCTCTATACCGAGATGGTCACGACGGGGGCCATTATTCATGGCAAGGGCGACTATCTGGCATACAGCGAGGAAGAGCATCCGGTCGCATTGCAACTCGGTGGTAGTGATCCTGCACAGCTTGCACATTGTGCGAAGCTGGCGGAGCAGCGCGGTTATGATGAGATCAACCTGAATGTGGGGTGTCCATCCGATCGTGTGCAGAACGGCATGTTTGGCGCCTGCCTGATGGGCAATGCACAACTGGTGGCCGATTGTGTGAAAGCGATGCGCGATGTGGTGTCTATTCCGGTGACGGTAAAAACCCGTATCGGCATTGACGATCAGGACAGCTACGAATTTCTCTGTGATTTTATTAGCACGGTTTCCGGCAAAGGCGAATGTGAGATGTTTATCATCCACGCGCGTAAAGCCTGGCTTTCTGGTTTAAGCCCGAAAGAGAACCGTGAAATTCCCCCACTGGATTATCCGCGTGTCTACCAGCTTAAACGCGATTTCCCGCATTTGACGATGTCGATCAACGGCGGCATTACCTCGCTGGAAGCGGCCAAAACCCATCTCGCGCACATGGATGGGGTGATGGTTGGGCGTGAGGCCTATCAGAACCCGGGCATTCTGGCGCGCGTTGATCGGGAAATTTTCGGTGCGGATGTGGTGGATGCGGACCCGGTAGCGGTAGTACGGGCAATGTATCCCTACATTGAGCGTGAATTGCAGCAGGGAACGTACCTGGGGCATATCACCCGCCATATGTTGGGACTGTTTCAGGGGATACCTGGAGCCCGTCAGTGGCGTCGCTACCTGAGCGAGAATGCCCATAAAGCCGGGGCCGATGTCGCGGTGCTGGAACACGCGCTGAGACTTGTGGCAAATCGCGAATAAATTCGCTAAAAAATGGTCAAATTCACCAGGCTTCGCATCATGATGCGGAGCCTTTTCTTTTATAAATCAATGCACTAAAACTGGCATGCTTCTTGTAAAGCATCTTGTAAGTCATCGTCCCGATGTCATTATCTATTATCTGGAGCGCGCCATGCTTGAATTACTGTTTGTTATCGGCTTTTTTATTGTGCTACTCGCCACCGGCGTTTCATTGCTGGGCATACTTGCAGCACTGCTGGTGGCAACCGCATTGATGTTTTTAGGTGGCCTTTTTGCTTTGATGATCAAGCTATTGCCCTGGTTATTACTGGCGGTTGCGGTGGTGTGGATTATTCGGGCGATCAAAACCCCTAAAATTCCTCACTATCAGCGCAATAACCGTTGGCGTTACTAAAGTATTGAGCACTTGATCACAACCTCGATACTTTTCCGGGCGCTTTGCTAAGAAGCGAATAGGATTTACTTATCAAATCTGTCACTATCGCCGCGTTAACGAATTCATCGAGCTGTACCCTACATACAGCCGAACTAAAAAAAGAATGGGCTTCCTTCGGGAAGCCCTAATTCTTTCTACCCCCATGCTTCAAGCCGCAGGCTTAATGGTTGCGCTCATTCATCCCGGTCACTTACTTGAGTAAGCTCCCGGGCATTCACTCACTGGCCGCCAGCCTGCAACGTGAATCATTCGGAAGGCCAGGTTTACGGAATCAACAGGCTCGACCCCTGAGTTGCGCGACTTTCCAGGACTTCGTGTGCGCGTCGTGCATCGGTAAGGGCAAATTTCTGCGACTGTGCTACATCCACTTTGATCACGCCGCTGGCAATCAGCGAGAACAGTTCGTTGCTGGCCTCTTCTAACTCTTCGCGGTTCGTCACGTAGCCATTGAGGGAAGGGCGGGTCGCATACAGCGAACCTTTCTGGTTCAGAATGCCCAGGTTGACGCCTGATACCGGCCCGGAGGCGTTACCAAAGCTCACCATCAGGCCGCGGCGTTGCAGGCAATCGAGAGAGTCTTCCCAGGTGTCTTTACCCACCGAGTCATAGACAACGCGTACTTTTTTCCCACCGGTCATCTCTTTTACGCGCTCAACAATGCTTTCTTCGCGATAGTTAATTACCTGCCATGCGCCAGCTTGCAGGGCCCGTTGCGCTTTCTGCGCGGAACCGACAGTACCAATTAATTTTGCCCCCAGCGCCTTCGACCACTGGCAGGCAATCAGCCCTACGCCACCCGCCGCCGCATGGAACAGGAAGGCTTCGTCAGGTTTAATTTCGTAAGTTTTGCGCAGCAGATAAAAGACGGTGAGCCCTTTCAGGAAGGAGGCGGCAGCCTGCTCGAACGAGATGGCATTGGGCAGAATAGCAACTTTGTCTGCCAGCACATTATGCACTGAGCTGTAGGCGCCAAGCCCGGATTGAGCGTACACCACGCGATCGCCTGCTTTAACATGTTTTACGCCAGAGCCCACTTTGCTGACCACGCCCGCCGCCTCGGTCCCCAGGCCGCTCGGCAACGAGGGGGGTGGATACAGACCGCTACGGATGTAGGTGTCGATATAATTAATCCCTATGGCTTTGTTTTCGACCTGGACTTCATTTTCCGCCGGAGCGGCGGGATTAAATTCGACAGCGTGTAAAACCTCAGGGCCACCATGCTTGTGAAATTCAATTCTTGTCGCCATGCTTCCTCCCGAATGATAATCTTTCGAACCATTCATTACGTTGGTAACTCCATTCACTATGGCAGGAAATAAACCCTTCAACAAACAGACTGAACCCCGCGATTTTCAGGTCGAGGGGATGAAAGTGCCGCCCCATTCCATTGAAGCGGAACAGTCGGTGTTGGGCGGTTTAATGCTGGATAACGAGCGCTGGGACGATGTTGCCGAGCGCGTTGTGGCAGATGATTTCTATACTCGTCCGCATCGCCATATCTTTACTGAGATGCACCGTTTACAGGAGATGGGCAAACCCATTGACCTGATTACGCTGGCGGAATCGCTGGAACTGCAAGGGCAGTTGGATATCGTCGGCGGCTTTGCTTATCTGGCTGAACTGTCCAAAAATACGCCAAGTGCGGCGAACATCAGCGCTTACGCAGATATCGTGCGTGAACGTGCGGTTGTGCGCGAGATGATCTCCGTCGCCAATGAAATCGCCAGTGCCGGTTTCGACCCTCAGGGTCGCACCAGTGAAGACCTGCTCGATCTTGCTGAGTCGCGGGTTTTCAAAATTGCGGAAAGCCGGGCCAACAAAGACGAAGGCCCGAAAAACATCGCGGATGTGCTTGAGGCGACGGTTGCCCGTATTGAGCTGCTGTTCCAGCAACCACACGACGGCGTTACTGGGGTCAACACCGGCTATGACGACCTCAATAAAAAAACCGCCGGTTTACAGCCGTCGGATCTCATTATTGTCGCCGCGCGTCCATCAATGGGGAAAACCACCTTTGCGATGAACCTCGTTGAAAATGCGGCAATGTTGCAGGATAAACCGGTTCTCATTTTCAGTCTTGAGATGCCCTCCGAGCAGATCATGATGCGTTCTCTGGCATCTCTGTCGCGTGTGGACCAGACGCGCATTCGTACTGGTCAGCTTGATGACGAGGACTGGGCGCGTATTTCCGGCACCATGGGTATCCTGCTGGAAAAACGCAATATTTACATTGATGACTCATCCGGTCTGACGCCGACAGAGGTTCGCTCCCGTGCGCGACGTATTGCCCGTGAGCATGGCGGTATCGGCCTTATCATGATCGACTACCTGCAACTGATGCGCGTGCCGTCGCTGTCCGATAACCGTACACTGGAGATTGCGGAGATTTCCCGCTCTCTGAAAGCGCTGGCGAAAGAGCTACAGGTGCCGGTTGTTGCCCTGTCGCAGCTTAACCGCTCACTGGAACAGCGTGCGGATAAGCGTCCGGTCAACTCCGACCTGCGTGAATCCGGCTCAATCGAGCAGGACGCCGACTTGATCATGTTTATTTATCGTGATGAGGTTTATCACGAAAACAGCGATTTAAAAGGGATCGCTGAAATCATTATTGGTAAGCAGCGTAACGGCCCAATCGGTACGGTACGTTTGACCTTTAACGGACAGTGGTCGCGTTTTGATAATTATGCCGGCCCACAATACGACGACGAGTAAATCTCCTTCCTCCTTCACGACGCAGCTGCGTTAACTGCGCCCGTTCACCCCGGTCACTTAGTTTATTAAGCGCCCGGGGATGCCCGGACTTGCCGCCTTGCTGCAACGCGAATGACTTTGGAGATTCTTTTAATAAGGAATTCAAATGCAAGCGGCAACTGTTGTAGTCAACCGCCGCGCTCTGCGACACAACCTTCAACGTCTGCGCGAACTGGCTCCCGCCAGCCGCCTGGTTGCGATTGTGAAAGCGAACGCTTACGGACACGGTCTTCTTGAGACCGCGCGAACGCTCCCCGATGCCGACGCTTTCGGCGTCGCCCGTCTCGAAGAGGCCCTTCGCCTGCGCGAGGGGGGCATTACCCATCGCATCCTCTTGCTTGAAGGGTTTTTTACCGCTGACGAGCTACCGCTGGTTTCAGCGCATCACCTTGATGCCGTAGTGCATAGCGTGGAACAACTCGCGGCGCTGGAGGCGGCGCAGCTCGCTGAGCCTGTTACCGTGTGGATGAAGCTTGATACCGGTATGCACCGACTTGGCTTTCACCCGGCGCAGGCAGATGCGGTTTACCAGCGCCTGAGCCAGTGTAAGAATGTGCGCCAGCCGGTGAACATTGTCAGCCACTTTGCCCGTGCCGATGAGCCGGACTGTGGCGCGACAGAACGCCAGCTCGACATCTTCACCACCTTTAGTGATGGCAAGCCGGGCCAGCGTTCAATTGCTGCATCTGGTGGTACGCTGCTATGGCCGCAGGCCCATTTTGACTGGGTACGTCCGGGCATCATTCTCTATGGGGTGTCACCGCTCGATCGTCACCCCTGGGGGGCTGACTTTGGCTTCCAGCCCGCGATGACCCTGTCCTCCAGCCTGATTGCCGTACGCGAGCACAATGCGGGGGATGCGGTCGGTTATGGTGGAACCTGGGTGAGCGAGCGTGACACACGCCTTGGGGTGGTGGCGATGGGCTATGGCGATGGTTATCCGCGTGCGGCCCCGTCCGGGACGCCAGTGCTGGTCAATGGTCGCGAAGTCCCGATTGTTGGCCGGGTGGCGATGGATATGATTTGCGTCGATTTAGGGCCGGATGCCCAGGATGCCGTTGGCGATTCGGTTGTCTTCTGGGGGGACGGTTTGCCCGTTGAGCGCATTGCGGAAATCACCGGGATCAGCGCCTACGAATTGATTACGCGCCTGACGTCACGTGCTGCTTTGAAATACGTCGATTAACATAGCGTCGACCCGGCCCGGATGCGGCGAAAGCGCCCTGTCCGGGCTGCGATTTTGCCGCGCTGGCGTTTGGTTTTCTCCCTTTCCCCGTGGGAGAGGGCCGGGGTGAGGGCATCAGACGATGAGGTGCAAACATCCCGCTCGATCTTCTTTCTCTTCCGGTTTATTGTGTCTTATCCTTCCTACTGTAAACCTGGAGAACCGCCAAGTGTTCCAAAAAGTTGACGCCTACGCTGGCGACCCCATCCTGAGTCTGATGGAGCGTTTCAAAGAAGACCCGCGCAGCGACAAAGTTAACCTCAGCATCGGGTTGTACTACAACGAAGATGGCATCATCCCACAGCTACAGGCCGTTGCCGAAGCCGAGGCCCGCCTCAATGCCCAGCCACACGGTGCGTCTCTCTATCTGCCGATGGAAGGTCTGAATACTTATCGTCACACCATAGTGCCGTTGTTATTTGGCGCAGAGCACCCGGTGGTGGCGCAAAAACGCGTGGCAACGATCCAGACGCTGGGCGGCTCCGGCGCGCTTAAAGTGGGTGCTGATTTTCTGAAACGCTACTTCCCGGATTCCGCTGTTTGGGTCAGCGATCCCACCTGGGAAAACCATGTCGCCATTTTTGAAGGCGCGGGCTTTAAGGTCAGCACCTATCCCTGGTTCGACAGCGAAACCAATGGTGTACGTTTTACCGCGCTGCTGGAAAAACTCGATACCCTGCCGGAGAAGAGCATCGTTCTGCTACACCCATGCTGCCATAACCCGACCGGCTCAGATTTAACGAACGCGCAGTGGGATGAGGTGGTAAACGTGCTGAAAGCCCGTAACCTGATTCCTTTCCTCGACATTGCCTACCAGGGCTTTGGCGGCGGTATGGAAGAGGATGCGTACGCAATCCGTGCGATTGCTGACGCGGGTTTACCGGCGCTGGTCAGCAATTCGTTTTCCAAAATTTTCTCTCTCTATGGCGAACGCGTAGGCGGACTCTCTGTTGTCTGTGAAGATGCGGAAACGGCGTCTCGCGTCCTGGGCCAATTGAAAGCGACGGTGCGTCGAAACTACTCCAGCCCGCCAAACTTCGGTGCGCAGGTTGTTGCCACGGTACTGGGCGATACGGCGCTGAAAGCCTCATGGCTGGCGGAAGTCGAGACAATGCGTACACGCATTCTGGCGATGCGTCAGGAACTGGTGAATGTGCTGAAAGAGGCCGTTCCGGGGCGAAACTTTGACTATCTGCTTAAACAACGCGGTATGTTCAGTTACACCGGCCTGAGTGCTGCCCAGGTTGATCGTCTGCGTGAAGAGTTTGGTGTCTACCTCATTGCCAGCGGGCGTATGTGCGTTGCCGGGCTTAATAGCCGCAATGTGCACCGTGTCGCTCAGGCCTTTGCCGCTGTGATGTAAATGACGCATTTTTTCCTCCCGTCAGGGAGGAAAATGTCGCGATCCTGCTACGAATATTCCTGTTTACGCTGAGGAAACCGCAGAAACGCCTTCCTTTCACCCGTGTCTGAGGGTATGGTCGGAGAGCTTTTTGATGCTTTACACGCCATCTGACAATAACGGACTGAAAATTTAGGGATAAATATGCGGAAGTTCACATTAGCCCTCTGCTTATCGTTTTCGCTCACCGGCGCGTTCTTTGCACAGGCTTCGACGCCGACGCCAGACAGCACAGGTACCAACGTTGCCAAATTGGCTGAACAGGCCCCCATTCACTGGGTCTCCGTCGTTCAGCTCGAACGCAGCCTTGTGGATCGCCCACCGATGGCCGTTGGGTTTGATATCGACGATACGGTTCTGTTTTCCAGTCCCGGTTTCTGGCGCGGCAAAAAAATGTACTCTCCGGATAGCGAAGCCTATCTCCGGAACCCGGAATTCTGGGAGAAAATGAACAACGGCTGGGATGAATTCAGTATTCCCAAAGAGGTCGCGCGGGCGTTGATCGCGCTGCATGTGAAACGCGGCGACAGTATTTATTTCATTACCGGTCGTACTCAGACGGCGACGGAAACCGTCACCAAAACCCTGCAGGAAGATTTTTTGATTCCGGCAGCGAATATGAACCCGGTGATTTTTGCTGGGGTGAAAGACGGTCAGAACAGTAAGACGCAGTGGCTGGCCGATAAGCAAATCAAAATCTTCTATGGCGACTCGGACGACGATATGACGGCGGCGAAAGCGAGTGAGGCCCGACCGGTACGTATCCTGCGCGCCTCGAATTCAACCTATCGTCCGCTGCCGCAAGCGGGGGCGTTTGGTGAAGAGGTGATCGTAAATTCCGAGTATTAAGATTGTGCTGTTGTTTTTTTAAGCAAATCTGGTCTGTCGGGTTTTACCTTTCGCCGACTTGCTGCACACTTAAAAAGATTCGTCTTTTAAAAGGAAGCAGCAGATGTGGTATCAACAGACTCTTGTACTTGGGGCAAAACCCCGGGGTTTTCATCTGATCACTGATGAGGTGCTGGGGCAGATCCGCGATCTGTCTCGCATCAGAACAGGCTTGTTGCATCTGCTTCTCCAGCATACTTCCGCTTCTCTCACCCTCAATGAAAATTGCGACCCTACCGTACGTCACGATATGGAACAGCATTTTCTGCGAGCGGTGCCGGATAACGCCCACTACGAGCATGATTATGAAGGCGCGGACGATATGCCTTCGCATATCAAGTCTTCTGTGCTGGGTGTGTCGTTATCACTTCCTGTCGCCAGCGGGCGCGTTCAGCTTGGGACGTGGCAGGGGATTTGGCTGGGAGAGCATCGCATCCACGGCGGTTCGCGAAAGATCATCGCGACGCTACAAGGGGAATAAAGATGACAATTTCGGAGTTATTGCAGTATTGCATGGCAAAGCCGGGTGCTGAGCAGAGCGTACACAGCGACTGGAAGGCCACACAGATAAAAGTTTCAGACGTGCTGTTCGCGATGGTAAAAGAGGTGGAAGGCCGCCCGGCGGCCTCTTTGAAAACCAGTCCGGAACTGGCTGAGCTACTGCGTCAGCAACATAGCGACGTGCGCCCAAGCAAGCACCTGAACAAAGCACACTGGAGCACCGTCTATCTTGATGGCTCGCTACCGGATTCGCAGATTTACTACCTTGTGGATGCCTCATACAAGCAGGCGATAGAGCTGTTGCCTGAACAGGTCAGGCAACAGCTTTACTCCGCCTCATCCAGGGCTTAATGCAGCCCGGAGGGTTATTTCAGCATCGGTTTCAGGAATCGCGCCGTGTGTGAGGCTTCACACTCGGCGACGGTTTCTGGCGTGCCGGACACGAGAATTTCCCCGCCGCCGCTGCCGCCTTCCGGACCGAGATCGACAATCCAGTCCGCGGTTTTGATCACGTCCAGATTATGCTCAATCACCACGATGGTATTGCCCTGGTCACGTAACTGATGCAGAACGTCCAGCAGTTGCTGAATATCGGCAAAGTGCAGACCGGTGGTCGGTTCATCCAGAATATAGAGTGTCTGGCCGGTGCCGCGTTTCGACAGTTCTCGCGCCAGCTTCACGCGCTGTGCTTCACCGCCGGAGAGCGTCGTCGCTGACTGACCCAGGCGGATATACGTCAGGCCTACGTCCATCAATGTCTGCAGCTTGCGCGCCAGCGCCGGGACGGCATCAAAGAATTCACGGGCTTCTTCGATAGTCATATCCAGCACTTCGTGGATAGTTTTGCCTTTGTACTTAATCTCCAGCGTTTCGCGGTTATAGCGTTTGCCTTTGCACTGGTCGCACGGCACATAGATATCCGGCAGAAAGTGCATCTCAACCTTGATTACGCCGTCGCCCTGGCAGGCTTCACAGCGTCCGCCACGGACGTTAAAGCTGAAACGCCCTGGGGTATAGCCGCGTGAACGGGATTCCGGCACACCGGCAAACAGTTCACGAACCGGGGTGAAAACACCGGTATAGGTCGCCGGGTTGGAACGTGGCGTACGGCCAATCGGGCTCTGGTCGATATCGATGACTTTGTCGAAATGTTCCAGCCCCTGAATATCACGATAAGGCGCGGGTTCGGCGATGGTGGCACCGTTCAATTGGCGCTGGGCTATCGGGAACAACGTGTCGTTAATCAGCGTGGATTTACCCGAACCGGAGACCCCGGTGATGCAGGTGAAAAGCCCTACCGGTAGCGTCAGCGTTACGTCTTTCAGGTTGTTGCCGCGCGCCCCGGTCAGTTTGAGCACTTTTTCCGGATCGGCTTTAACACGATTTTTCGGCACCGCAATCTGGCGTTTGCCGCTCATATACTGCCCGGTGAGGGATTCCGGCACTGCCATAATCGCCTCCAGCGGGCCTTCGGCGACCACCTGTCCGCCATGCACCCCGGCGCCCGGGCCGATATCGATAACATGGTCTGCGGCGCGAATGGCATCTTCATCATGTTCGACCACGATGACCGTGTTGCCGAGGTTACGCAGGTGGATCAGCGTACCGAGCAGACGTTCGTTATCGCGCTGATGCAGGCCGATGGATGGCTCATCCAGCACATACATGACGCCCACCAGGCCTGCGCCAATCTGGCTGGCGAGACGGATACGCTGCGCCTCACCGCCGGAAAGGGTTTCAGCGGAACGGGAAAGCGTCAGGTAATTCAGGCCGACGTTAACCAGGAATTTCAGGCGATCGCCAATCTCTTTCAGCACTTTTTCAGCGATTTTCGCGCGCTGGCCGGACAGTTTCAGATTATTGAAGAAGTCCATTGCGTGACCGATGCTCATGTCAGAGATGGTCGGTAGCGGCGTATTTTCCACGAAAACATGGCGAGCCTCACGGCGCAGGCGCGTACCTTCGCAGGTGGCACAAGGACGGTTGCTGATAAATTTCGCCAGCTCTTCACGCACCGCGCTGGATTCCGTCTCTTTATAGCGGCGTTCCATATTATGCAGCACGCCTTCGAACGGGTGGCGGCGCACGGAGGTATCGCCACGGTCGTTCATATATTTGAATTCAATACTTTCTTTGCCGGAGCCGAACAGCACCACTTTATGTACGGTTGGGCTGAGGCTCTCCCATGGCGCTTCCACATCAAATTTGTAGTGATCGGCCAGAGATTTCAGCATCTGGAAATAGTAGAAATTACGGCGATCCCAGCCGCGAATAGCGCCCCCTGCCAGCGACAGTTCCGGGTTTTGGATCACGCGGTCAGGATCGAAATATTGCTGTACGCCGAGGCCATCACAGGTCGGGCAGGCGCCCGCGGGATTGTTAAAGGAGAACAGGCGCGGTTCCAGCTCGCGCATGCTGTAGCCGCAAATAGGGCAGGCGAAGTTGGCCGAGAAAAGCAGCTCTTCGGCTTTGGAATCATCCATGTCGGCGACCACGGCCGTGCCTCCGGAAAGCTCCAGCGCTGTTTCGAATGACTCTGCCAGACGCTGCGCCAGATCCTCGCGCACTTTAAAGCGGTCGATCACAACTTCAATGGTGTGTTTCTTTTGCAGCTCCAGCTTCGGCGGATCGGACAGATCGCAAACCTCGCCATCAATACGCGCGCGGATATAACCCTGGCTTGCCAGGTTTTCCAGCGTTTTGGTGTGTTCGCCTTTACGTTCTTTTATCACCGGCGCCAGCAGCATCAGACGTTTGCCTTCCGGCTGCGCCAGTACATTGTCGACCATCTGGCTGACAGTCTGCGCCGCCAGCGGAACGTCATGGTCCGGGCAGCGCGGCTCGCCTACGCGGGCAAACAACAGACGCAGATAGTCATGAATTTCGGTAATTGTCCCGACGGTAGAGCGCGGGTTATGCGAAGTCGACTTCTGCTCAATAGAAATAGCAGGAGAGAGCCCTTCAATATGGTCAACGTCAGGCTTTTCCATCAGCGAAAGAAACTGACGGGCATAAGCGGAAAGAGATTCAACGTAGCGACGCTGCCCTTCGGCATAAAGAGTGTCGAAAGCCAGTGAAGATTTACCCGAACCCGACAGACCGGTAACGACAATCAATTTGTCGCGTGGAATGACGAGGTTGATGTTTTTGAGATTATGGGTGCGCGCGCCCCGTACTTCGATCTTATCCATTCACCTTTCCCGGTAATAACTCGGCATGCCTGGTCGATTTGAAGGACAACCGGCGGTCAGAAACGGCTAATTATGACACAATTTAACCTGGCTGGATATACAGTATTGGAATGCGGTACTTGGCAAATTGTGCAACAATGTACAGTCCGCGAGAACTCTGGAAGATGCTTCGAAACTTTCGAAAGACCACGTGGAAATGGTACACTCCCGCGCTTACACTATTTAGAAATGTTTTCAGGAGACACGATCATGGCCAGCAGAGGCGTAAACAAGGTGATTCTCGTCGGTAATCTGGGGCAGGACCCGGAAGTACGCTATATGCCGAGTGGTGGTGCAGTGGCCAACATTACGCTGGCGACCTCCGAATCCTGGCGTGATAAAGCGACCGGCGAAATGAAAGAGCAGACTGAATGGCACCGCGTTGTGCTGTTCGGCAAACTGGCGGAAGTGGCCGGTGAATATCTGCGTAAAGGTTCTCAGGTCTATATCGAAGGTCAGTTGCGTACCCGCAAATGGACCGATCAGTCCGGTGCTGAGAAATACACGACCGAAGTCGTGGTTAACGTGGGCGGCACCATGCAGATGCTGGGTGGCCGTCAGGGCGGCGGTGCTCCGGCAGGCGGCAATATGGGCGGCGGCCAGGGCCAGCAGGGCGGTTGGGGGCAACCTCAGCAGCCGCAGGGCGGTAACCAGTTCAGCGGCGGCGCGCAGTCTCGCCCACAGCAGTCTGCTCCGGCGCCGTCTAACGAACCGCCGATGGACTTCGACGACGATATTCCGTTCTGATTGCAGGCCATCGGCCTTATCAGCGCGACCCGTTATGGGAAACGTATTGACAAAAAACCCCGCGCTGCGGGGTTTTTTGTTACCTGGTGGCGTTATAAAGGGCTTACTGTCAGGTAATCACCATTGGCCATTCGGGAGAAGATTTCTCTGACATCTCCGTCATGATATTGATGACGTTATGCCAGACGGCATGGACATCGACCATCGTAATGCCCAGCAGGCCCGTCGCGAACCAGCAGGCGGCTACCAGACCGAGGCCGCTGCTTATCACAGCAAGACCTACATAATCTGCTTTACGAAAGCGAATGTTCAATGTGCTGGCCATAAACATCAGCACTGCACTCAGTATCTGCCAACGAAGAAGAACGACACTGGTGGTTAATGTTGCCATGAAAACGATCCTCGAAAGAAAAACTTTCAGGCACAAGGGGATACGCCATGAGCCTGATCAATGTGTGCAGGCGCAGAAAATCTGCTGAAATAACGTTCTACGTTGAAACAGTGTTCCCTGTCTCAAGAATGTGTGAACTATATCACATTTGTTCTTTTATTCGCCAGTGTGCAAATGAGCAAAATTGTCTGTGCAAAGGGGCATTTTGCGCCCAGGGGAAGCCATCCCCGATGTGACAATATCGTTTTGCTATGGCAATGAGGAATTCTTTTAAATTCATATAGATACTTCTATTATGATTTCATACCTATTTTGTCAGAGTTGGCACTTTTCGGAACATCGATTATTCTTGATCGAATAGTTATATATATCTGGATGCCATTTTTTAGAATTCTGATCTGCATGGATATATCCTCAACTTGCGTCTTTTAAACGCATTTCGCTGCATTTTCTGTAAATCAGCGCTGGCCATCTGAATTTAGTTTTTCGTTTTTTCCTGTACAGCTCATTGTGGGTATGGTCCGGTGTTTAATCATCTGCGACTGAAAAAAAATGAAAAAAGAGAATACCGCCATTCCTGTGGATGATGGCGCAGTGGCGCTTACTATCCTCGCGAAGTTGATGCCGTGCTTCAATGCACAACGCACGCTAAAAGAAATTTTACTGGCAATTAATAGTGCCGTGGGTTCAACGCTTTCCTGGGTTGTGGTTGAACAGGAAGGAGACTTCCAGCTTGAGAGCGCGGGTCAGATTCCATGCACCCTGGGAGATGCGCAAACCTTCCTGGAACAGTCGCAATTGCGGCGTCATCAGCATGCCTGGCGCATTATTTGTTGGCGAAGACAGGTCGGAACAATATTATTTTCTCCCACTCACCATGCTGCCGATAAATTTCATGGAGGCATTCTCTGTAAATTGATTTCAAGCGTTAATGGTGTAGAGGGATATTTCTTTCTGGCGTTTCCACAGCCCTTATCTTCAATGGAAATTGTTAAGAGCGTAGCGATCATTCTTGTCGAAAAATTAAAAGATTATCTCTCCGGAATTATTGTCAAAGAACGTATGGCCAGAGAAATGCAGCGGATTGTTGCGCAATATAAAGTCTTATTTGATCACGCTCCCGTATTAATGAATTCATTCGATAAAAGTAACCGCTGTATATTATGGAATGGGGAGTGCGAACGCCTGTTTGGCTGGACAATTGAGGAGTTAAACTGTCAACCTGATCCATTAGCATTATTTTTCCCTGATGATGAGGTACGTCACAGGGTTCGGGCTTCTGTCAGCGCTTCGCCCGCGGTGGATATGTATGAATGGCACCCGGTAAGGCGCACGGGCGAAGTATTGACCGTATTATGGTCAAATATTTTGCTTCCGGATAAATCCATCCTCAGTATTGGGCTGGACATCACCGAACGTAAGAAGGCCGAACAGCAACTGGCGGTGAAAGCGACAACCGATGACCTGACCGGTTGCTTTAACAGGTTCTCCATATTACGACAGTTCAGAGAAGCCATTGCCACCTGTGAACCGGGTGATCCCCGTAGCCATTTCAGTATCCTCATGCTGGACCTGGACCATTTTAAAAACATCAACGATCGCTGGGGCCACCTGACAGGGGATGCGGCGCTATTCCATTTTTGCGAGAAAATTCGCGAGCTTGGCATGCCGCATTACGCGCTGGGTCGTCTGGGCGGGGAGGAATTTCTGATGTTATTACCACAAACTGACAGTCAAACAGCGCTGCGTTTTAGTCAAAAAATTCGTGCAGTGCTTGCAGATAAACCGCTTTTTAATGGGGGTGAAAAGATAACCTTATCCTTTAGCGCCGGTGTTGTATTTGTTACCGGGGGAGTGTCAGATACTTCAGTTTTGCTTACGCTTGCGGACGATGCACTGTACGATGCGAAGCGTACCGGACGCAGCCGGACGGTGGTTGCCGAAGCAATTTTATAAATATTCCCAACTCCCTTCCGGCAGGCTGCGCAATAGATGAAAAAATACCCGATCGGCCTGTCTTTTTTTTATCCTGCGGAGAGTTTGACTTAATCAACTATTGTCTGTTGCGTAAACTAAAAGCCCTGCCTGGCGACTGGATAAATATTTTCCTTAATATAAACACAACGCATACTTTTAGTTTGCCTTACGGGCAAATATTATCGTCATAACCAAATATTAGGTTTTTAATGAAAAAAGTAAGTTGCTAATGTCGTTTGATTCATGCAACGTAATCACCTGTTTATCAAAGCATCCTGCCTTCATTACAGGCACACTAAATGCAGGGATATAGGCGGAAATGAATCATAGCGCGCAGCGTAAGATGCTGAGAGTCGTCGGGATCATCATGGTAGTGCTCCTACCGGTGATGCTGTCGCTATGGTTTGCTCACATCCGTGCAGTAAAAGAAACTGGTTTACATCTTCGTTCTTTTGCGCAACTTGCTTTAGATAAAACTGAACTGGTTATCGGACAAGTCGATCAGGTCCGAAGCGCTGCAGAGAAATATCATGGGCAGGTTTGTTCTCCTGAGCATCGTAACTACATGCTCAATATCATTCGCGGTAGCCTGTATGTTGCCGATTTAATATACGCGAACGGCGAGCAGTTTTTATGCTCCACAGCTCTTTATCCCGCGCAATCGTATGCTATTTCGCCTGCCGAGTATAAACGCAAACCCGCCATCTCTATTTATTACTATCGTGATACACCATTTTATCCCGGATATAAAATGGTCTATATGCAGAAAGGAAATTATGTCGCGGTAGTTAATCCGCTTTCCTATAGCGAAGTGATGTCAGACGACAGTTCGTTAGCTTATGGTATATACGATACGGTCACGGGTCTCTTTTTTTCTGTCAGCGATCAGGCCGATCTACAAACGCTGGATAAACTTGTCAGGAAAAATGATCTTACTTTTCAACAGGATGGTCGTTTTTATACAGTAGACCATTCTGATAAACGTCCTATTGCAATCATTGTTTCGACCTCCAGCGATACGTATTTTCAGTACCTGTATCATCAGGCGACATTAACGCTGCCGTTAGGCATGATTTGCAGCATTATTATTTTATTGATGTGGTCGCGAACACGGCAGGAGTTTAACTCCCCACGACGAATGCTCCACAGAGCATTAACTAAACATCAGCTTCAACTTCATTACCAGCCCATTATTGATATCAAAAACGGCCAATGCGTAGGCGCTGAAGCATTATTGCGCTGGCCGGGTTTTAATGGTCCGGTAATGAGTCCGGCGGAATTCATTCCGCTGGCAGAGAAAGAAGGGATGATTGAGCGGGTAACCGATTATGTCGTTGATGAAGTCTTCAGCGACCTGGGAGAATTCTTAGCGGCATGGCCGCATCTTTATATTTCGATCAACTTGTCGGCTGTCGATTTCCATTCTTCCCGTCTGATTGCACTCATTACCAATAAAACCAGGGAATACTCCGTTCGCGCAGAACAAATTAAAATCGAAGTCACCGAACGTGGATTTATTGATGTGCCCAAAACCACACCGGTCATTCAGGCGTTTCGCCATGCAGGTTACGAGGTGGCGATTGATGACTTCGGAACCGGTTACTCGAACTTGCACAACCTGTACTCCCTCAATGTCGATATCTTAAAGATCGATAAATCCTTTATCGATACCCTGACGACCAATAGCACCAGCCACCTGATCGCCGAGCACATCATTGAGATGGCACACAGTTTGCGCCTGAAGATTATCGCGGAGGGTGTGGAAACAGCAGAACAGGTAACCTGGTTACTTAAGCGTGGCGTGCAGTACTGTCAGGGATGGCATTTTGCGAAGGCACTGCCGCCACAGGAGTTTAAAGCCTGGGTCGCGCAGCCACCTTCACTAAAGTAATCATCCCGGCGACACTTACGCATGGTGGCGATAGTCGCTGGGAGTCCGATCGAATTCCCGACGAAACACGCGTGAAAACGTTTGTTGCGAAACGTAGCCCAGATCCATCGCAATATCAAAAATGGGACGCCGCGTAGTACGCAGTGCTTCCGCAGCCAGTAGCAGACGGCGCTGACGAATATAGTCGCCCAGCGTCTGATGCATCACGGTACGAAACATTCTCTGCAAATACCATTTTGAATAGCCTGACTTTCTGGCGACTACATCAATGTTCAACGGTTGGTCGATATGTTCATCAATCCATTCCGTAAGGGTCTGAATAATTTGCTGATGGGACATAGAGCTGCCTCTTTCTCGATTCGTCGTTTTGTCTGCGGGGGAGTATAATTCCTCAAGTTAACTTGAGGTAAAGAGGTTTTATGGAAAAGAAAACACCGCGTATCAAGACGCTGCTTACGCCCGGCGAAGTGGCGAAACGCAGCGGCGTGGCCGTTTCCGCGCTGCATTTTTACGAAAGCAAAGGGCTTATAAAAAGTACCCGTAATGCCGGTAATCAACGGCGCTATAAGCGCGATGTATTACGTTATGTGGCGATCATTAAAATCGCCCAGCGTATTGGTATTCCTCTGTCGACCATCGGCGATGCTTTTGGTGTACTGCCGGAAGGACATACGCTAAGCGCGAAAGAGTGGAAGCACCTTTCGTCACAGTGGCGCGAAGAGTTAGACAGGCGTATTCACACGCTGGTGGCGTTACGTGATGATCTGGATGGTTGTATTGGCTGCGGTTGTCTGTCCCACAGTGATTGCCCGCTACGAAATCCTGGGGACCAGTTAGGTGCTCAGGGCACAGGGGCACGGCTGCTGGAAAGCGATTAGCCGAAAAAAGGCAGTCCCCCGGTGGCGCTGATGGGGCGACAGCAATGCAAAAAACTAAAGCGCCCACCTGGGGCGCTTTAGTCGGTCCGGTCTTTGTCTTTCTCTCTATCCCAATCTGTTATGGGAGGGTTTCCCCCGACATCAGCACCCCTCAATATGTTGGAGGTTCCGGATTGTGCTGACACTTTTAGTCTAGGCAATGGCGAAAATTTCGCCACATCAGAACCCTTTTTTTTAGGAAATTTTTCATCCAAAGGGCAAGCTTTTCTATAGTTAATTCGAATAACTCAGCGGGAGCCTGTCATGCTCAAAGTTCACCACCTTAACCAGTCTCGTTCTCAGCGCATTCTGTGGGCGCTGGAAGAATTGGGTTTACCGTATCAACTCATTCATTATCAACGTGAAAAAAACATGTTGGCCCCTGCGTCACTCAAAAAAGTGCATCCGTTGGGCAAATCACCGGTGCTTGAGGACGACGATCTCATCATTGCTGAATCCGGCGCGATCCTGGAATATTTACAGGAGACCTACGATACAAACAGCCAGTTGAAGCCTCAGGAGAGAGAGTTACGTCAGCAGTATCGCTTTTGGCTGCATTATGCCGAAGGATCGTTGATGCCTTTATTATTAATGAAGCTGGTCTTCGCCAGCCTCGGTAAACCACCGGTGCCGTTTGGTGTGCGAACGATAGGAAAAATGCTTGGTCAGGGCATCCAGAGAGCCTGGCTTAATAAGCAAATTGAAACCCACGCGCGTTTTATCGAGTCGCAGCTGGCGGTGAAGCCCTGGTTTGCCGGAGAGCAGTTAAGCATGGCCGACATTCAGATGAGTTTCCCGATTTTCGCATTGCTGTCGCGAGGCGGTATTACCGGTCTTCCGCATACGCAGTCATGGAAAAAGCGCGTTGAAATGCGCCCGGCCTGGCAACGGGCGATTGAGCAGGGTGGCCCTTTTGATCTCCCCGGTGCGTAATAATGATCCTGAAATGTTGCAAAGTTGCGCAGGGACGATAACGTTTGCGCATCGGTCGGTTAATTCTTCATCGTCATAAGCGAAAATTAGCAAAAAGCGGCAAAGTTCAGTTGAAAAGCGATATCTAAACGCTGGATAATCGTTTGCCTTTTTTGACCAACCGTTTTGTATGCGCGGAGTTAATCGTTTGCTTTTTGTGACACCCCTTCGTCACAACGCAGCTCAGGGAGACGACGTTTAACCGGCAGTGGACACTGTCCGCCACGCATATCAACGAAAGATAAAAACTCTCAGGGGATGTTTCCTATGTCTACGCCTTCTGCGCGTACCGGCGGTTCGCTTGACGCCTTATTTAAAATTTCTGCTCGCGGCAGTACTGTTCGTCAGGAAATTGTTGCTGGTTTAACCACGTTTCTGGCGATGGTCTATTCCGTTATCGTCGTGCCTGGCATGCTCGGTAAAGCGGGCTTCCCGCCAGCGGCGGTGTTTGTCGCCACCTGTCTGGTTGCCGGTGTAGGTTCGATTGTCATGGGCCTGTGGGCAAACCTGCCGCTGGCGATTGGTTGTGCCATCTCACTGACCGCGTTCACCGCGTTCAGCCTGGTGCTGGGTCAACATATCAGTGTTCCGGTCGCTCTGGGTGCCGTGTTCCTGATGGGTGTGCTCTTTACCGTTATTTCCGCAACCGGTATCCGTAGCTGGATCCTGCGCAACCTGCCGCAAGGTGTTGCGCACGGCACCGGTATCGGTATCGGTCTGTTCCTGCTGCTGATCGCAGCGAACGGCGTAGGCCTGGTTATCAAGAACCCGCTGGACGGCCTGCCGGTCACGCTGGGTCATTTCGCCAGCTTCCCGGTGATCATGTCGCTGATTGGCCTCGCGGTGATCATCGGTCTGGAAAAACTGAAAGTACCGGGTGGCATCCTGCTGACCATCATTGGTGTCTCGATTGTCGGACTGATCTTCGACCCGAGCGTGCACTTCTCCGGTATTTTCGCTATGCCATCGCTGAGCGATGATAAAGGCAACTCCCTGATCGGCAGCCTGGATATCGTTGGCGCGCTGAACCCGGTCGTGCTGCCAAGTGTGCTGGCGCTGGTGATGACAGCGGTATTTGATGCTACCGGTACTATCCGTGCGGTAGCCGGTCAGGCGAACCTGCTGGATAAAGACGGACAGATTATCGATGGCGGTAAAGCGCTGACCACCGACTCCCTGAGCAGCGTGTTCTCCGGTCTGGTGGGTGCAGCGCCTGCAGCGGTGTACATCGAGTCTGCGGCGGGTACGGCGGCAGGCGGTAAAACCGGCCTGACAGCGATCACCGTTGGCGTGCTGTTCCTGTTGATTCTGTTCCTCTCTCCGCTCTCCTACCTGGTTCCGGCATACGCTACGGCTCCGGCATTGATGTACGTAGGTCTGCTGATGCTGAGCAACGTGGCGAAGATCGACTTTGCCGACTTCGTTGATGCGATGTCCGGTCTGATCACTGCGGTATTCATCGTGCTGACCTGTAACATCGTTACCGGCATCATGATCGGTTTCGCCTCTCTGGTGATTGGCCGCGTGGTCTCCGGTGATTTCCGTAAACTGAATATCGGTACTGTGGTTATCGCCGTGGCGCTGGTTGCCTTCTATGCTGGCGGCTGGGCAATCTAATATCCCGCTTCATGTGTAAAACGGGTGGCTCAGGCCGCCCGTTTTCATTTTTTGCGCACATCCTGTTTCCTTTGCGTTAAGCTGAATGTTCTATCATCAAGGCATGACGCCTTAATAAAAAACATCGCAACAGGGAACGCATGGAAATCTTTTTTACCATCCTCATCATGACCTTAGTGGTATCGCTCTCGGGCGTTGTCACACGTGTAATGCCCTTCCAGATCCCCCTTCCTCTTATGCAAATCGCCATCGGCGCACTGCTGGCTTTCCCGACGTTCGGGCTGCATGTGGAGTTCGATCCGGAACTGTTTCTCGTTCTGTTTATTCCGCCGTTACTGTTCGCCGATGGCTGGAAAACCCCCACACGTGAATTCCTTGAACATGGCAGGGAGATCCTCGGTCTTGCGTTGGCCCTGGTGGTGGTTACTGTCGTCGGGATTGGTTTTTTGATTTACTGGCTGGTGCCCGGTATTCCCCTGGTCCCGGCGTTCGCGCTGGCGGCGGTACTCTCACCCACCGATGCGGTAGCGCTTTCTGGCATCGTCGGGGAAGGGCGCATCCCGAAAAAAATCATGGGAATTTTGCAGGGCGAAGCGTTAATGAATGACGCATCCGGCCTGGTATCACTGAAATTTGCCGTGGCGGTCGCCATGGGTACGATGGTCTTTACCGTCGGCGGGGCGACGCTGGAGTTCGTGAAAGTGGCGCTGGGCGGCATTCTCGCAGGCTTTGTCGTGAGCTGGTTGTATGGACGCTCGCTGCGTTTTCTGAGCCGTTGGGGAGGTGATGAACCTGCCACGCAAATCGTTCTGTTGTTCTTGCTGCCGTTCGCCTCCTACCTGATTGCGGAACATATTGGCTTTTCGGGCATCCTGGCGGCGGTGGCTGCCGGGATGACCATCACCCGTTCCGGCGTGATGCGCTCCGCCCCACTGGCGATGCGCCTGCGTGCCAACAGTACCTGGGCGATGCTGGAGTTTGTGTTTAACGGCATGGTGTTCCTGCTGTTGGGCCTGCAGTTACCGGGCATTCTGGAATCCTCGCTGGCGGCGGCAGAAGTTGATCCGAATGTCGAAACCTGGATGTTGTTCACCGATATCGTCCTGATTTACGGTGCGCTGATGCTGGTGCGCTTTGGCTGGCTGTGGACGATGAAGAAATTCAGCAGGCGCTTTTTGCACAAAAAGCCGATGGAATTTGGCTCCTGGAGCACGCGAGAATTGCTGATCGCTTCTTTTGCAGGGGTGCGCGGTGCGATTACGTTGGCCGGTGTGCTATCCATTCCGCTGTTTTTGCCCGATGGCTCAGGGTTCCCTGCCCGCTATGAATTGGTCTTCCTGGCGGCGGGGGTGATTCTGTTTTCACTGTTTGTCGGCGTCATTGCCCTGCCTGCGTTGCTGCAACATATTGAGGTCCGCGATCATACTCAGCAGCATAAAGAAGAGCGCCTCGCGCGGGCGATCATCGCTGAGGTGGCGATTGTGGCCATTCAGAAAATGGAAGAACGACTGGCAGCCGATGCGGAAGAGAACATCGATAATCAATTGCTCACGGAAGTGAGTTCACGGGTCATTGGTAATTTGCGTCGCCGTGCGGATGGGCGCAACAATGCGGAAAGTTCGTTGCTCGAAGAGAACCTTGAGCGCCGTTTCCGTCTTGCAGCCCTGCGTTCGGAACGGGCAGAGCTTTACCACCTGCGCGCAACACGGCAAATCAGCAACGAGACGCTTCAGAAGATGCTGCACGATCTCGACTTGCTGGAAGCGCTGTTGATCGAGAAGAAGTAAGTTTTCCCCTCTCTGAGGGAGAGGGGGAAAATGCGGCGCTGGTGGTCATTCCGTTCACTTCATGTTCATTGCGTCTCTGTCACGTCAGAACCCATGAACGTGCCAGGGGGCTCACCGCCACCACCCTGGCGACCCGGGCTCCCGGCCAGCCGCCCTCATCGATTTTGTAGCCTGGATTAAGCGTTTACGCCGCATCCGGGATATTCCCCCGCTTGGGCTACATCTTTCCTTCGCCCGGCGGCAAATCCGCAATATTCGTATTCACCCAGAACCCTTCACAGCATTGCAGCCAGGCCTGCGCACTGCGGGACAAATAGCCACCTTCACGCCAAATCATCCCCAGATGCCAGCGTAAATCACTCTCCAGCGGGACCCAGCGCAGCGTCTGTTTATCCAGCCGTTGGCAAATAGGCTCCGGCAAAATCGCGATCCCCACCCCTGCCTGTACCATCGCGGCCAGAAAATCCCACTGCCCGCTACGCACGGCGATCCGTGGCTTGACGCCATGCTCGTTAAACAGCTGCATAAGCTGGCGGCTGAGGGCGAAATCTTCGTTATAGATGAGCAGCGGGTGCCCGGCCAGTTGTTCAGGCGTCACCGACCTGGCGTTCAGCCAGTCGCCGGAGCGCGGCACCAGCACACAGAGGGGATGGCTGAACAGCGGCAGCGTAGAAAGACCGCTTTCCTCTTCGACGGGCAGGGCGGTCATCGCCAGATCCAGTTCGCCATTGATGACCGCCTGCTGGACTGTCAGGCCGCCAAACTCGGATATTTTCAGTTCGACGCCGGGATAGCGCTGGCGAAACAGGCCAATTGGCCCGGCCATCAGCATGCCGACCATCGGGGGGATGCCGAGGCGTAGCAGCCCTTTATTTAAGTGGTTGATATCATCGAGCTCCGCCTCAAGCTGACGAAACTCAGCAAGGATAGCCAGACCGCGCTCAAACACCACGCGCCCGGTATCGGTGAGAAGTAATTTGCGTCCGTCGCGAATGAGTAGCGTACAGTTCAACTCATCTTCGAGGTTTTTCAACATTTTACTAATCGTTGGCTGAGTGACGAACAACCGTTCCGCTGCGCGAGTGAAACTTTGCTGACGCACGACTTCCACAAAATAGCGCAGCGTTCTGATGTCCATAATTATTCCTTTAAACTATGCCTGCGATGAGTTTAATTCATTTCAGTATGGCGTAGCGGCTCCCTATACTGTGCTCTCTGTCTCATTTCCGCGAGAATTATCTATGGATATGGCGTTAGGTCGTATTACGCCTGCCATTGTGCGTCTACTGCAGGTTCCGGTTCAGGTTTTTCTCTATGCCGTGCTGTTTATCGTGGCGCAATATCTGGTGCAGTGGCTGCATCTTCCCCTTCCCGCTAACCTGGTGGGCATGATCCTGATGCTGGCGCTGATTTTATGCCGGATTGTTCCCCTTAACTGGGTGAGAGCCGGCGCGCGCTGGCTGCTGGCCGAAATGCTACTGTTCTTTGTGCCAGCCGTTGTCGCCGTGGTGAATTACGCACAGCTTTTGATGGTGGAAGGCTGGCGTATTTTTGCCGTTATTGCTCTCAGTACCTTGATGGTGCTGGGGGCCACGGCCTGGGTGGTTGATAAGGTTTATCGCTTCGAAATCAGCAGGCTGAATCATGAGTGATTTTGCCCTGAGCGTGCTCTGCCTTGTCATGACGCTGGTTATCTATTATCTCAATAAACGCCTGTACCGCCGATTCCATAAGCTCCCGTTAATGCCGTTAGTCTTCACCCCGATACTGTTGGTGCTGATCCTGGTGTTCGGGCATATTTCCTGGCAGCGTTATATCGGTGAATCTCACTGGCTGCTTTGGCTGTTAGGCCCGGCGACCATCGCGTTTGCTGTGCCGGTCTATGACAATCTTGCTGTCATTCGTCGCCACTGGATGTCGCTTTCTGCCGGGGTTATCACCGCAACGGTGGTCGCGGTAACCAGCTCAGTCTGGCTGGCGCGTTTATTTACTCTGCCGGATGACATTCAGCGCAGCCTGGCGGTGCGCTCGGTGACGACGCCGTTTGCGCTGGCAGCGGCAGGGCCGTTGGGCGGGCAGCCGGATCTGGTGGCGCTCTTTGTGGTCATCACCGGGGTGTTTGGCATGGCGGTGGGGGATGTGCTTTTTTTACGCCTCTCGATTCGAGAAGGGATGGCAAAAGGCGCAGGGTTTGGCGCGGCATCCCATGGTGCGGGGACAGCGCGTTCTTACGAGTTGGGTCAGCAGGAAGGAGTGGTCGCCAGCCTGGTGATGATGCTCTCCGGTGTGGTGACGGTATTAGCCGCGCCGCTGGTGGCGCGGCTGATGTTTTAACCCTGTTTTTTCAAACGCGACACCAGTTCGAATTCCCGGAAATTTACCGGACGCTGTTGCTGCAGAGAAATATTACCCGCGATGCCGGTCAGGATCGACATCGCCCCGGCGCGGTGATCGGCGGCGCGGTTGAGCGGATCGTTACCCGGCGTGCCGAACAGATCGGCCAGCATCGCGTTATCACCGCCGCCGTGACCGCCCTCGCCGAGGGTAAAACTCGCCTCCCAGGGGGCGGCAAACATCGGGAAGACGGTAATATTGCAGGACTCCAGGCTCCCCTCGTTCGCCCGTTCTCCCCCGGCGTTCACATAGGATTTCTCGACGATTTTCATCTCCAGTCTGCCTTCACTGCCGTTAAACACCACATTCAGCCCTTCCCAGGGCAAATACGTATTCAGCGAATAGCTGAGCTGGCACTGGTTCTGGTATTTCACCAGCACCGAGAGGGTATCTTCGATAGTGATGCCGTCGCTGAAAACGCTCTGATCGCGCCAGTAGTTATCTTCATGCTCCGCATCCAGATAGAGCGCCTTAAGCTGCGGATTGTCTGCCATGTGCAGGGCAAACGGATCTTCTTTGGCCGCCGCATAGCCGTGGGCGCGTGGATAGAACTCCGTCATGCCCCGTCTTTCCGCGTTCTCTTTGCCGTAAAAGCGCAGGCCGCCTTCGGCGTAGACGCGCTCCGGATAGCTATTGAGCCAGAAATTCATTAAATCAAAGTGGTGGGTTGATTTGTGAACCAGCAGGCCGCCGCTGTTGCGTTTTTCCCGGTGCCAGCGGCGAAAATAATCGGCGCCGTGCTCGGTATTGAGCAGCCATTCAAAGTGAACGGAGTAAACCTCGCCAATGGTGCCGTTCATCAGCAATTCACGCACCTTGCTGTGGTGCGGCGCATAGCGGTAATTAAACGCCACGCGAACGGTGTGACCGGTATCTTCGATGGCATCAAGAATGCGCAGCGCCCGTTTTTCATCAATGGTCATCGGCTTTTCGGTGATCACATCACAGCCTGCTTTCAGCGCCCGCACGATATAGTCGTCGTGGGTGCGGTCCATGGTGGTGACGATAACAATATCCGGGCGCGTCTCTTGGATCATTGCTTCAAATTGCGTGGCTTTCCAGGTTGATACCGGGGCCGCACCTTCATTTTGTAATAACGTATTGGCGTAATGCATTCGCGTCTGGTTGGTATCGCAAAAAGCCACCAGTTGCGCGTTCTCTTTCCACTCGCCGCCGATGGCGGAAATATACAATCCGGCGCGTCCGCCTGTCCCGACAAGAGCATATTTTTTCATCGCATCCTCTTTTGACGTTAATAAACAAACCAAATAATAAAACAATGTTTCATTTTGCTTGTTTACTGTAGCGCGACCGGAAAGGATGGATACTGTGACGGAGGAAAAATGTGATCCCCGGCTAAAATAGCCGGGGAGGAGAGAGAGGAAATCAGTGTGCGCGGCCCTGGGCGATACCGACACCCGTTTGTGAACGGATGAACTGGGCACGGAACTGTTCGCGCTCGCGAATGCCTTCTTGCGTGTTGTCGGTAATCGAGAAGATCCAGATACCGATAAAGGCCACGGCGATTGAGAACAGCGCCGGGTATTCATACGGGAAAATAGCCTGCGCGTGGCCGAGGATTTGTACCCAAATGGTTGGGCCGAGAACCATCAGAATCACCGCCGTCAGCAGACCCAGCCAGCCGCCAATCATTGCGCCACGGGTGGTCAGTTTCGACCAGTACATGGAGAGCAGAATGATAGGGAAGTTACAGCTCGCCGCGATGGAGAATGCCAGCCCCACCATAAAGGCAATATTCTGCTTTTCAAAGAGAATACCCAGCAGGATGGCGACCACACCAAGCACCAGAACGGTGATCTTCGATACTTTCAGCTCCTGACGTTCGGTGGCATCTTTACGAATGACGTTAGCATACAGGTCATGAGACACCGCCGACGCGCCCGCGAGCGTCAGCCCGGCGACCACCGCCAGGATGGTGGCGAAGGCTACGGCAGAGATAAAGCCGAGGAACAGGTTGCCGCCGACCGCATCCGCCAGATGCACCGCTGCCATGTTATTGCCGCCAATCAGCGCGCCCGCCGCATCTTTAAATGCCGGGTTTGCCCCGACCAGCATGATGGCGCCGAAGCCAATGATAAAGGTCAGAATGTAGAAATACCCCATAAAACCCGTGGCGTAGAACACACTCTTACGGGCTTCACGCGCATCTGACACTGTGAAGAAACGCATCAGAATATGCGGCAAACCTGCGGTACCAAACATCAGCCCCAGGCCCAGCGACAGTGCGGAGATCGGATCTTTAACCAGACCGCCTGGACGCATAATGGCCTCCCCTTTCGGGTGAACCGCCATCGCTTCACTAAACAGGCTATTGAAGCTAAAGCCGACATGCTTCATCACCATAAAGGCCATAAAGCTTGCGCCAAACAGCAGTAATACGGCTTTGATGATCTGTACCCAGGTGGTGGCGAGCATGCCGCCGAACAGGACATACATCACCATCAATACGCCGACCAGCACTACCGCAACGTGGTAGTTGAGGCCAAACAGTAACTGAATAAGCTTACCTGCACCGACCATCTGGGCTATCAGATAGAGCGCCACCACCACCAGCGAACCGCAGGCGGAGAGCGTGCGAATTGGTCCCTGTTTGAGGCGATACGAGGCCACATCGGCGAAGGTGTAACGTCCCAGGTTACGCAGACGTTCGGCAATCAGGAACAGAATAATTGGCCAGCCGACGAGGAAGCCCAGCGAGTAAATCAACCCGTCGTAGCCGGAGGTGTAGACCAGCGCAGAGATCCCGAGGAACGATGCGGCTGACATAAAGTCACCGGCAATCGCCAGGCCATTCTGAAAGCCCGTGATATTGCCGCCTGCCGTGTAGTAATCGTTACGCGAACGCACGCGTTTTGACGCCCAGTAAGTGATATAGAGCGTCAGCGCCACGAAGATCAGGAACATGATGATCGCCTGCCAGTTGGTTGGCTGGCGTTGGACCGCGCCGGTAATGGCATCGGCGGCATTGGCCGTAAAAGGCAGTGTGGCGGCGAGCGCCGTCAGAACACGCTTCATGATGCTTTTACCTCTTGCAGAACGGTTTTTGTCAGACGATCAAACTCGCCATTTGCCCGCCAGACGTATACGCCGGTCAGCACAAACGAAATCACAATCACGCCAATACCGATTGGAATACCCCGCGTGACGCTACTGCCTGCGGAGATCGGCGTACCGAGCCAGCCCGGCGCAAAGGCGATCAGCAGAATAAAACCGACATAGATAATCAGCATGATGATGGAAAGAGTGAAGGCAAACCGTTGCCGCTTTTCGACGAGCTCCCTGTAATGCGCATTGTTTTCTATCCGTTGATAAATGGTGTCATTCATCACAGAACTCTCCAGAGGTAAGGTAGGGTTTGTTGTTATTCCCTCTCCCTTGAGGGAGAGGGTGAGGGGGGGTTGCAATGCCCTCACCCCGACCCTCTCCCACGGGGAGAGGGGGAATGCGAGGTTACGATGGCATGGTGATGGCCTGTTTCTCTTCGAGCAGTTTCTCTACAACACCCGGATCCGCGAGGGTCGAGGTATCGCCGAAGTTGCTGGTATCCCCGGCGGCAATTTTGCGCAGAATACGGCGCATGATTTTGCCGGAGCGGGTCTTGGGCAGAGAGTCGGTCCAGTGCAGGACATCCGGCGTCGCCAGCGGACCAATCTCTTTACGCACCCAGTTACGCACCTCGGTATAGAGCGCAGGCGTTGGCTCTTCACCATGATTCAGGGTGACGTAAGCGTAGATGGCCTGGCCTTTAATATTGTGTGGGATGCCCACCACCGCGGCTTCGGCGATTTTCGGGTGGGACACCAGCGCCGATTCAATCTCCGCGGTCCCCAGACGGTGGCCGGACACGTTCAGCACGTCATCCACGCGGCCAGTGATCCAGTAGTAGCCATCTTCATCGCGGCGCGCGCCGTCGCCACTAAAGTACATGTTTTTGAAGGTAGAGAAGTAGGTCTGCTCGAAACGCTCGTGATCGCCAAACAGGGTACGCGCCTGGCCTGGCCAGGAGTCGGTGATCACCAGATTACCTTCGGTAGCACCTTCTTGCGGATGACCTTCGTTATCCACCAGCGCAGGCTGTACGCCAAAGAATGGACGGGTCGCAGAACCCGCTTTGAGCTGTATCGCACCGGGTAATGGGGTGATCATAAAGCCCCCGGTCTCGGTCTGCCACCAGGTGTCCATGACCGGGCATTTCTCGTTGCCGATTTTCTTCCAGTACCACTCCCAGGCTTCCGGGTTGATGGGTTCGCCGACTGAGCCGAGAATACGCAGCGAAGAGCGATCGGTACCGTCAATAGCTTTGTCGCCCTCCGCCATCAGCGCACGGATAGCCGTTGGCGCGGTGTAGAGAATATTGACCTTGTGTTTGTCTACGACCTGGCTCATACGTGCTGGGGTTGGCCAGTTCGGTACACCTTCAAACATCAGCGTGATCGCGCCGCAGGCCAGCGGTCCGTAAAGCAGATAGCTATGACCGGTAACCCAGCCGACATCGGCGGTACACCAGTAAACGTCGCCGTCATGATAATCGAAGACATATTTAAAGGTGGTGGCTGCGTAAACCAGATAGCCGCCGGTGGTGTGCAGTACGCCTTTAGGTTTACCCGTCGAGCCGGAGGTATAGAGGATAAACAGCGGATCTTCCGCATTGACTTCAACCGGCTGATGTTCCGCGCTGGCGTTAGCGGTGAGCGCGTCCCACCACAGGTCACGGCCTTCGTGCCAGTCAATTTTCCCACCGGTCCGTTTAAGCACTACAACGTGTTCAACGGATTTCACGTTCGGGTTTTTCAGGGCGTCATCAACGTTCTTTTTGAGAGGAATAGTGCGCCCGGCGCGCACGCCTTCATCGGCGGTGATTACCAGCCGGGAGCTGGAATCAACAATACGTCCGGCAACGGCCTCCGGCGAGAAGCCGCCGAAAATAACCGAATGGACCGCACCGATACGCGCGCAGGCCAGCATCGCAACCGCGGCTTCAGGAACCATGGGCATATAGATAGCGACCACGTCGCCTTTTTTAATGCCCAGATCTGTCAGTACATTGGCAAAGCGACAGACCTCCGCATGCAACTGGCGGTAGGTAATCTGTTTACTCTGGCTGGCGTCATCGCCTTCCCAGATAATGGCCGTCTGATCGCCTCGTTCGGCAAGATGGCGGTCAAGACAGTTGGCCGCGAGGTTCAGCGTACCGTCTTCGTACCATTTAATGGAGACATTCCCCGGGGCGAAGGAGGTGTTTTTCACCTTCTGATAGGGTTTAATCCAGTCAAGGATTTTGCCTTGCTCGCCCCAGAAAGTATCCGGGTCGGTAATAGATTGCTGATATTTAGCCTCATACTGCTCCGGATTAATCAGGCAACGTTCCGCAATATTTGCGGGAATATCGTGTTTATGGATTTGGCTCATGGCTTTTGCTCTCCTTGTAGGATGTTAATAATATGTCAAATAAACGTTAATTATAGGGGCTTTGCCTGGTTTGTTTATTATTTGCGCTATAGATCACGCATTGATTGAACCGTATGAAAACTGAACAAATGAATCTTTGAAGCAAAATAATTGCCGGGGTTAATTATCTAAAAATGACAGAAAAAAAGTTTTTTCATAACAACTGGTTATGCATGATAAATGGCATAAAAAAGCGTTTTTATGCATAAAATCAGTCAATCCCCCTTCTGGTAAAGGCTTGCGCCCTACGCCCTGCAAATGGTACTGATAATGCGCGTTAAAAAACCCCGCAAGAGCGTGTGACGCTAACCATACCCTTTCCGTATGAGTCGTTCCCCACCGGGAAGGTCGCTTCATTGAGGATGTCTCGAGTTATGAAAAATTTTAAAGTCAGCCTGGCCTGGCAGATTTTGCTGGCCCTGGTGCTGGGTATTCTTCTGGGCAGTTACTTGCATTATCAAAGCGACAGCCGCGAATGGCTGATTGCGAACCTCCTGTCTCCGGCAGGCGATATCTTTATTCACTTGATTAAAATGATAGTTGTGCCGATTGTTATTTCCACACTGGTTGTGGGTATTGCCGGTGTGGGTGATGCGAAACAATTGGGTCGTATTGGCGCCAAGACCATTATTTATTTCGAAGTGATCACCACGGTGGCCATTGTGCTGGGTATTACACTGGCGAATGTTTTCCAGCCGGGGGCGGGCATTGATATGTCGCAACTCGCCACGGTGGATATTTCGAAATACCAGAGCACCACGGCGGAAGTGCAAAGCCACGCGCATGGCTTAATGAATACGATATTGTCTCTGGTGCCGACCAACATCGTGTCATCGATGGCGAAGGGCGAAATGCTGCCGATTATTTTCTTCTCGGTACTGTTTGGCCTGGGGCTTTCTTCACTGCCTGCAACGCACCGCGAACCGCTGGTTACGGTATTCCGTTCTATCTCTGAAACCATGTTCAAAGTGACCCATATGGTGATGCGTTACGCGCCGGTCGGGGTCTTTGCGCTGATCTCCGTGACGGTTGCGAACTTCGGTTTTGCTTCCCTGTGGCCGCTGGCGAAACTGGTGGTGCTGGTTTACTTTGCGGTGCTGTTCTTTGCGCTGGTGGTGCTGGGACTCGTGGCGCGGATGTGCAAACTCAGCATCTGGACGCTCATCCGCATCCTCAAAGATGAGTTGATCCTGGCGTACTCCACCGCAAGTTCAGAAAGCGTGTTGCCGCGTATCATCGAGAAGATGGAAGCCTATGGCGCGCCGGCGTCAATCACCAGCTTTGTGGTACCGACCGGTTACTCCTTTAACCTCGATGGCTCTACGCTGTACCAGAGTATTGCGGCCATCTTTATTGCCCAGCTTTACGGTATCGACCTGTCGCTGGGCCAGGAGATCATTCTGGTGCTGACGCTGATGGTCACCTCGAAAGGCATTGCCGGTGTGCCGGGGGTTTCATTTGTGGTATTGCTGGCAACGCTGGGCAGTGTGGGTATTCCGCTGGAAGGTCTGGCCTTTATTGCCGGTGTTGACCGTATCCTGGATATGGCGCGTACCGCTCTGAACGTTGTGGGTAATGCGCTGGCGGTACTGGTTATCGCCAAGTGGGAACACAAGTTCGACCGCAAAAAAGCCGCGGCTTACGAGCGTGAAATGCTCGGGAAGTTCGACAAAACGGCCGATCTGTAATGTTCACGCCGCCTCCCGGACGGGAGGCGGCGCTTTTGTTTCAGGCCGTAATGAGCGTAATGTGATGTTCCTTTAAGACGGTACGCAGTGCATCGCTGATATTCGCCTCAATGACGATCACGTCAAGCGCCTGAGGCCGTGCCACCACATAGCGCGCTACGCCGGGCAGTTTATCTGCCGTCAGGGCGACAACCGTCTGATTACTCTGTTTCAGCACCGCCTTTTTAAATTCGCAGTCGGCGAAATCAAACCCCGTCAGCCCAATATCCGGATCCATGGCGCAGCCGCCAATAAACACCTGATCGAATAACATCTCCTGAATCTGTGCCACAGCGCCGCTGCCGACGCATCCTCCGGTGGCCTGATGAATCTGCCCACCGAGGAGAATCACCTCGCTATGCGCGCGTGTCATGAGTTCTACGGCGATTTCAGGGGAGTTGGTCACTGCTGTGATGCGGATCTCCGCGGGCAGCGCTCTGGCGATGGCCAGATTGGTCGTACCGGCATCAATGAAAATACAGGTGTCTGGTTTCACCAGCGCTGCGCATTGCTGCGCGATCTTGTCCTTTTCTGAACTGTTTTTCACTTTCCGGCTGTGAAAATTCCCGGCTTCCGGCAACGGTAATACCGCGCCGCCGTAGACCTTTTTGCATATGCCTGAATTGCTAAGTTCTTGTAAATCCCTGCGAATAGTATGTTCAGATACCTGCATCTGGCTGGCCAGTTCTGCACAGACAACGCGTCCGTTTTCCTGCAAAAGCTGGCGAATACGTGCTTGTCGCTGTTGCGGGAAAGCTGCATAATCGAGCATAAAGCCTCTTTATTGAAATATCATCGAGCAATAATGAGCATAATCCAGCATTCTTAACTGCCTTGTCAACGCTGTCACCGGGCATAACCACGATGGAGATAAAAGATGAAAATTGCACATGTCGCGCTCTGGACACGCAACCTCGATGCGCAAGTCGCTTTCTGGCAGGACGTGTTCGGCGGTCAGCGCAACGAACGCTATCTGAGTAAAAATCGTCCTGGGTTCGCATCGCACTTCATTTCCCTGACCGAGGGACCGACCATTGAACTGATGGCCTTGCCTGTGCTTGATGATGCGCCAGCTAACCCGGAGTTTGTCGGCTGGGCGCATATCGCGATTTCTGTCGGCAGCGTTAAGGATGTGGAAGCGATGGCGCAAAAAGCACAGGCTAACGGGCGTTTACTCAGCCCCGCAAGATGGACCGGCGATGGGTTTTATGAAGCGGTCATTGCCGACCCGGACGGCAATCGCATTGAGTTGGTCGCGGCGTAAAGCCCCTTACAGGTTCCTATAATATCTGTATAGCGCGTGTCGCCCCCCAAATTGCGGGGGCGATTTTTTTATAGCAGATTAAATAATTGTAGCCATAATACTTCTGTCGCGGATATTGGCGCGCGTTTAACGTTTCCCTGATGATAAGGAGAGTTCAGGAATGTCAGACTTTTATCTACACGAAGGCAATCGCTATATTGTGAAAAATCAAAAGGGATTGAAAATAGCCCTTGCGATCGCGTTTGCTGCGTTGGGGGTTTATGCTTATTTCAAACATGAATCATCACTGCGCGGTATTATTGTCGCGCTAGTTTTATTTGCCGTTGCAGGGGTGATGCTGGCAACGCTGCGTATCAAGATGGTATTCGATTTAGATAAGCGCATCTTTTATATCCAGAATGGCGGTGGTAAAACGACGTACAATCAATCGCTGGATAATTTCGCCGGGCTTGAGTTGATTCGTCAGTACCGCTTTTTTGGCCTGATTCGTAACAGTATTGTGAATGTGGTCTTTAACGTTGACGGGAAAACGTCGAAAATGCCGATAAGGCAGTTTGGCCCCGGTCAGAAAGCGCCGCAGGCCATGATGGAAGAGACGGAAACCTTTCTGGGCATCAGCCAGCGGAGAGATGCATGATGCCAGCCTCTATGCTGGTGGAATTGAACGACCGGCGTCTGGTATATCGCCCGTGGAAGGTCGGCAGCGCACTGGTATTTGTCATTGCCGGTATTGTCCTGCTGATCGGCACCCTTATTTGGGCGCAGATGAATGGCAGAACATTACAATCAGTCATCGTGTTTCTGCTTTTCGGCGCTATTCTGACGGGCTACGGGCTTATCTACACCCTTAAAAATGCGGAAGTACTCATTTTTGATGTTGCCACCGGGCGAATAACGAAGAAAGCCCCATTCCTCCCGGAAAAACATCTCAGCCGCTTTACTGAGATCTATACAATTTCGCGCGTGGGGGAGATGAGAACATTTCATTATGCCCTGAGCCGTAAAAGCGAGCATGGCGGTGGCGATATTCCCATTTCTGATGACTTCTTAAGTGAAAAACGCGAACCTGAACGCGTCGCGTTTGAAGAGAATATTTTGCCTGTTATTTCAGCACTGCTCAATTTAAAACCATAATAAATTAATGGTTATGTCATAAATAACAAAATAAAACGGGGTGCGATTATCGCACCCCGTTTTTTGTCCGCCACGATTAACCCAGCGCGCTTTCACGCAGACGCGATTTCAGTTTGTTGTACTCGTCGATCACATACTGCTCGGCAGCATGCTGGTCGGGAATACGTTCCACATTCACCGCACAGTATTTGTACTCCGGCGTTTTGGTAATCGGACTCAGGTTCTCCGTCACCAGCTCGTTGCAGGCACCAATCCACCACTGGTAGGTCATATATACCGCGCCTTTGTTCGGGCGTTCACTGACCTGCGCACGGGTGATAATACGGCCTTTACGCGAGTTGACCCACACCAGCGCTTCATCTTCAATACCGAGGCGCGCGGCATCGGCAGTGTTGATTTGCGCATAGCCGGGTTCATCCGCCAGGGCTGAGAGCGCCGCACAGTTGCCGGTCATCGAACGGCAAGAGTAGTGTCCCACTTCACGTACGGTGGAGAGCACCATCGGATACTCGTCAGTGAGTTTATCGATAGGCGCGACCCAGTCGCAGGTGAAGAACTTCGCCAGCCCGGTATCGGTGTCGAACTTCTCTTTAAAGAGATACGACGTCCCTTGATCGGCATCCGATGTGTCACGACACGGCCACTGGATGTAGCCCAGCTCACCCATTTTCTCATAGGTGGCACCGTAGAAATCCGGGCAGAGATGACGTAACTCATCCCAGATTTCCTGCGTGTTGTTGTAATGCATCGGGTAGCCCATACGGGTGGCTATCTCACTGATAATCTGCCAGTCCGTTTTTAGATCCCACTTCGGTTCCACCGCTTTAAAGAAGCGCTGGAAGCCACGGTCAGCCGCCGTGAACACACCTTCGTGCTCGCCCCAGGAGGTGGATGGCAATATGACGTCCGCCGCCGACGCGGTTTTGGTCATAAAGATATCCTGCACGATGACCAGTTCCAGATCCTCAAACGCCTTACGCACGGCGGAGAGTTCTGCATCGGTCTGCAGCGGATCTTCCCCCATGATGTAGGCGGCGCGCACTTCACCATGCGCCGCGCGGTGCGGCAGTTCGCTGATGCGATAGCCGGTATGCGCAGGCAGGTCCGTAACGCCCCAGGCTTTCGCGAATTTATCGCGGTGAGCCTGTTCTTTGACGAACTGGTAGCCGGGGAACGTATCCGGCAGCGCACCCATATCGCAGGCGCCCTGGACGTTGTTCTGCCCGCGTACCGGGTTCACCCCAACATGCGGTTTGCCCAGATTACCCGTCAGCATGGCGAGACTGGTCAGTGAACGTACCGTCTCCACGCCCTGATAGAACTGGGTTACGCCCATGCCCCACAGAATCGTGGCGTTTTTCGCACCGGCATACATACGGGCAGCTTTACGAATATCCGCCGCGCGCACGCCCGTTACCTCTTCCACCGACTCTGGCGTATAGCCTTCGACGATTTTTTTGTACTCTTCAAAACCCTGGGTACGCGAGGCGACAAACGCCTGGTCATACAGGTTTTCTTCAATAATCACATGCCCGAACGCATTTAACAGCGCGATATTCGAGCCGTTTTTCAATGCAACGTGCATATCAGCAATACGCGCAGTTTCGATTTTACGCGGATCGCAGACGATGATTTTGGCCCCGTTCTGTTTCGCCCGAATGACGTGGTTAGCCACGATAGGGTGCGAATCCGCCGGGTTATAGCCAAAGATAAACACGAGATCCGTGTTATCAATTTCGTTAATGGCATTACTCATTGCGCCATTGCCGACCGACTGGTGCAGACCTGCAACCGATGGGCCGTGTCAGACGCGTGCGCAGCAGTCCACGTTATTGGTACCAATAACGGCGCGCGCAAATTTTTGCATAATGTAGTTGGTTTCGTTCCCCGTACCACGGGACGAGCCGGTTGTCTGAATCGCATCCGGGCCATACTTCTCTTTAATGGCGCTCAGGCGAGTGGCAACGTAATCCAGGGCTTCATCCCAGGAGACGGCTTCCAGTTTGCCGCCACGCTGGCGACGGATCATTGGGGTTTTCAGACGAGGCGTAAGGATCTGTGTATCATTAATAAAATCCCAGCCATAGTAGCCTTTCAGACACAGGGTACCCTGGTTGGTCTTTCCTTGCGCAGCCTCCGCCCGAACGATTTTTCCGTTATCCACCACCAGGTTAATCTTGCAACCTGAGGCGCAATACGGACAAACCGTGACGACTTTTTTCATCGCTATCGCTCCAGTTAAGAAAGATCGCGCGTTGCGCGCTCACTCGACCCATTATGCATCTTTTATGCCATGCTTCTTTTGTGGGTATTGCCTGATTTTACGTCTGAATTTTGGTCAAAATACTGACGAAGGGCAGTCCATCGTCAAATTTGACGTGTCGAAGACGAGGGATGTGACCGCGATTATAAAAACAGCATTAATTCACTGCCTTTATGGTTGCGCCAAATAAAATAAAGCAACGAGTCACTTTTCCTGACGGATGCGGACAATGAAACCTGCAATTCTGGTAGTGGATGACGATTTGGCGGTCTGCGAGCTGCTCAGGGACGTGTTGAGCGAGCATGTCTTTACGGTACATGTGTGCCATAACGGGCTGGATGCGATTGCCACTACGGCACGGCATCCTGAAATTGCGCTGGTGTTACTCGACATGGTTCTGCCTGACATCAACGGCCTGATGGTGCTCACCCAATTGCAGAAACAACGTCCTGAGCTGCCGGTGATTATGCTCACGGGGCTGGGTAGCGAATCGGATGTCGTGGTGGGGCTGGAAATGGGGGCCGATGATTATATCGGCAAACCCTTTACCCCACGCGTGCTGGTGGCGCGGGTGAAGGCGGTGATGCGTCGCACGGGGGTGCTGGCGGCCGATGTGCAGACGGTGAAAATGGCCGGCTACGCCTTCAATGGCTGGCACCTTGATCCCGCACGCTGCCAGCTTAGCGACTCCCGTCAGCAAACCGTCGATTTAACCCAGGGGGAATACAGCCTGCTGCTGGCGCTGGTACAAAACGCGCGGCGGGTGCTGAGTCGTGAGCAACTGCTGGAGCTGACCCACAGCGAGAGCATTGAGGTGTTCGACCGCACCATCGATGTGTTGATCATGCGCCTGCGCCGTAAAATTGAGATCAATCCACATCAACCCGCGTTAATCAAAACGATACGCGGGCTGGGCTACGTGTTTGCAGCGGATGTCATACACAGCGAGCAGGCGGCGTAGCGGGTTACGCCGTGCTGTCGATCTCTTGTTTTAATTCTTCCAGCGATTTCGCCCCGTCAATGGCGTTCGCGCAGAGCAGGCTGGCGCGGGCACAGGCATGAGCCAGTTGAATGCTTTGCGCCAGCGGCCAGCGCTCGTGGCAACCGTAGAGCAGCCCGGCGCAAAACGCGTCTCCCGCGCCCACGCTACCGATAATTTCCTCCTGCGCGAGCATCTGTGTCGCTATCCACTGCCCTTCGCGGCCAGGTTCCTCGCCCCATGCCCCTTCCGGGCAGTGGATCACCACGCGCTGGCGTACCCCTGCGGCGAGTAGCTGCGAGGCGGCCGTGGCGATGTTGGCGATATGCGGTGAATCGTCAGGCAGCCGCATTTCCAGCCCGCTAAATTCCCCTGCCTCCATCTCATTGATAACCAGATAATCCAGATGCGGCAGGCAAGGCATCACCAGCGGCTGATAACGCGGGTCGCCTTTACGGGAGACCAGATCGAGCGATGTTTCGTAGCCCTGTTCGCGCATCTGCGCCAGCAGGCGGGCGCTGCGGGTACCAAACTCCTCATCCGGCAGGTCAAGGCTGTCGAGCAGCAACAGATAGCCGAGATGGAAGATTTTCATGGTCGGGTCCAGGCTGCCGAATGCCGGAAGATCCAGAAGACGGTTGGCGCCGGGGGAGTGGAAGAAGGTGCGTTGCCCGGTTGGATCAGTCATGACCTGCGACATAGACGTCGGGGCTGAATTGGTGCGCTGCACATGCTGACGATTGACATGATACTGGTCGAGCATCGCCATAATATAATCACCGTCGCTGTCTTCGCCCACCAGTCCCACCGCCTGTAGCGGCATGCCCGTGCGCATTTTGGCCAGTGTCAGCAGGACATTGAGCGGCGCTCCGCCGGTTGAACG
This sequence comes from Phytobacter ursingii, assembly GCA_901456055.1. Lineage (GTDB taxonomy): Bacteria > Pseudomonadota > Gammaproteobacteria > Enterobacterales > Enterobacteriaceae > Phytobacter > Phytobacter ursingii. The sequence goes on along the minus strand of CABDWT010000002.1, from coordinate 913,636 downwards.
CTCGCTTTGCGTGATCTCAGCTAACCAGCCACGCTCCGGCCATTGCACTATCTGGTGTACGTGATCGACCAGCATGTTTCCGGCGGCGATAACGCCTTTTCGTTCCATCAGAGTTGCCCCGCGCTGCCAAAGATGCGCATCTGCCCGGCAACGGTGTCGGTGATGGCCTGTTCCACGCTCAGCAAGAGCTGGGCGAATTCGTCGTAGATGGGCTGGCGGTTGGCCATGCGTGCTTCAATGGCGTCCAGCGCCGCTTGCGACATCCCGGTATAGAAATTGATTTTATGGATGCCGAGCCCGATAGCACGGCGGAAATCCGCGTCACTGATGCCGGACCCGCCATGGAGCACCAGCGGCAGGCCGGTTTGCTGGCGAATCGCTTCCAGGCGAGCAAAGTCGAGCTTCGGCTCCCCTTTGTATTTGCCATGGGCGTTACCAATAGCGACGGCGAGTGTGTCGATCCCCGTGCGGTCGACAAAGTCACGCGCTTTGGCCGGGTCGGTAAACCAGGCTTCATCCGCGTGACCATACAACGCGCCGCCTTCATCGCCGCCAACGGCGCCGAGTTCTGCCTCGACCGAGACGCCCACCGCATGGCACATCTTCACCACTTCCCGGGTCTGGCGAATATTCTCTTCGTATTCCAGCGTAGAGCCATCAAACATCACCGAGGTAAAACCCAGCCTTAACGCGCGCACCACGGATTCAAAATGCAGACCGTGATCGAGGTTAAGTACCACCGGGATATCATGATGGGCGGCCTCGTATTTCACCGCTTCCACCAGCGATTCAAGGGAGACATATTTGAAATGCACCTCGGCGATATTGATGATAAAGGGCGATCGCTCCTGTTTCGCCGCCGCAAACAGCGCGCGTAAAAAGTGGGAGTCGAGCACGTTGAAGGCGCCCAACGCATACTGATGTTCACGGGCGTGCGCCAAACCCTGGGCAAGCGAAATCAAAGCCATCGTATTCTCCTTAGTTCAGAAACAGACCATATTCGTTACACAGCACCAGCTGCGCGGGTTCGTCTTCCAGAATGTCGTTAAAGCGATCTACCGGGTGCAGAAAGTGATTGTCGTGTTCGTCATCGTTGACTGACGACACTTCGCCGACCAGCACATCGCCGAAACCAGACTCACCCCAAAAGCTGTGATACAGACCGGGCGGCAGGCAAATGCTTTCCCCTGGTGAGAGGCGTAACTGGCTGCCCGCTGAATGTGTCTGGATACAACCGTCAATCACCACACTCACGTCGGTATACATCGTCTCTTCATGCGCACCGGCGTTCCATAGCTCGATAATCAGATTTCCGCCGCCGCGATTAATAATGTCTTCGCGTTTGCGCCAGTGAAAATGCATGGGCGTTACCTGCCCGTCGCGCACGTGCATGATTTTTTCCGCATAGCATTTGGCGTAAGGGGTGCCATTAGGAGAACCGTTGCGCAGGGTGAAAAGGGTGAGCCCCTGGGTGTAAAAATTATCACCGCCGAAAGCGGTGACATCCCAACCCAGCTTTAAGTCGAAGACTTCGCGCCAGCTGTCGTGATCAAGCTGCTGCCATTTGGTGGGGGGAAAGCTGGCGAAAGGCGGCAAGTGGATGTCGTGCATGGAAAAAAACTGCCGGGTATGGCCGAGGATCTCATTGATTTCGGAGCGTTTCATGGCGATCTCCCAGAGTCTACAGAAAACCCCCTCACCCCGGCCCTCTCCCTCAAGGGAGAGGGAGAAAACCGTACCAGACCGTGAAAAAGGAGTCAGGAACACATTCCCTCTCCCAGTGGGAGAGGGTTAGGGTGAGGGCATCAGGCGGCACAAACCTTATTTAACCGTCCAGCCCTTATAGGTGCCGACGTTTTTCTTGTCGATCATCGTCACCGGGATCAACACAGGCTCTTTCGGTGCGGGTTTCCCCTGTAGAATGTCATAGCCGATTTCCACCGCTTTTGCCGCCATCACCTGGGGATCTTGCGCCGGCGTCGCGACAAACAGCGAGTTCTCGCGTTTCAGCGCCTCTTCACCGTCCGGGCTGCCGTCGACGCCTACGATAAAGAACTCGTTACGCTGTGCCTGTTTAGCGGCCAGATCGGCGCCGATCGCGGTCGGATCGTTAATCGCAAATACGCCGTCGATCTTCGGATTGGCGGCCAGCAGCGAGGTCATGACTTCCAGCCCCCCTTCGCGGCTGCCTTTGGCGTTCTGGTTAGACGACAGCACTTTGATATCCGGGTGGCGCTTGAATTCGGTCTGGCAGCCTTCCACACGGTTTTGTACCGCAGAGACCGGCGGTCCGTTGATGATGACCACATTGCCTTTGCCTTTCAGACGGTCGGTAATGTACTTACAGGCCATTTCCCCGGCCTGGGTGTTATCCGAGGTAATGGTGGCATCAGCCCCTTCCGCCGCAACGTCAACCGCGACGACTACGATACCGGCATCTTTCGCGCGTTTTACGGCAGGCCCAATGCCTTTCGAATCAGCGGCGTTGAGGATAATCATGTCCACTTTGGCGGCGATAAAGTTATCGATCTGCGCTACCTGTTGACCAAGGTCGTAGCCGCTGGAAACCAGCGTCACTTTTACCTTGTCGCCCGCCAGCTTACGCGCTTCCAGCTCCGCCCCTTTGGTGATTTGCACGAAGAACGGGTTGGCAAGATCGCCTACCGTTACCCCGATCGATTTCAGTTCTTTCGCCTGCGCAAATGGCGCTGCGGCAAGCAGCGCGCCAGCACAGAGCGCGGTTACTAACGGCTTCAAACGCATAGTCTTTCCTCACGTAGGGTTTTCAGGGAAATCTTGTTGTTATGCACTTTGATGATGTCGGGTACGGTATTTGTCTATCAGCACTGCAATGATGATCACCGCCCCTTTGATCACCAGTTGCCAGAAGTAAGAAACGCCCATCAATGTCATACCATTGTTCAGGGTGGCGATAATTAACGCCCCGACCAGCGTACCGGTGATGGTGCCGATGCCGCCGACGAAACTGGTGCCGCCGAGAATGACCGCCGCGATGGCGTCAAGCTCATAGCCCATGCCAAGGTTGCCGTTGGCGCTGTACAGACGTGACGCGCTCATCACTCCGCCAAGCCCCGAGAGCAGGCCGCTCATGCCATAAACGAACAGCAATACCAGCCACACTTTGATACCGGTAAGACGGGCCGCCTGCATATTGCCGCCGACGGCATAAATGTGAACGCCAAGGGTGGTGCGACGCAGGATGAACCAGCACACCACAATCACAGCCAGCGCAATGACCACCAGCCACGGAATGGGGCCGAGGTAGTTATTGCCGATCCACTCGAACCCGATACTGGAGTTGATGACCGTGGTGCCGTCCGCCAGCAGATAAGCTGCGCCACGTAGCGCCGTATAGGTGCCAAGCGTGACGATAAACGGGGGAAGCCCGGCGAAAGCGACCAGTATGCCGTTAAACAACCCCAGCACCAGACCGAGCATCAGCGCCGCAGGCACGGAGAGGAAGGCCAGTTGCGGGATCAACGACACCACCATCGCCGCCACCGCCGTGGTGCCGAGGATGGAACCGACGGACAGGTCAATGCCGCCGGTCAGAATGATGAAGGTCATCCCTGCCGCCAGCACGATATTGATTGAGGCCTGACGGGTGATATTCAGCAGGTTACTTTCTGTAAAAAAGTTAGGTGCAATAAAGCCAAATACGGCAACGATCAGGATCAAGATTGGCAAGATGCCGACCGTTTGCATCAGATCGCCCATCAGCATTTTTTTCGCCGAGGCCGATTTCGCCACCTGTTGCGGCGTGGGGACAGAGGTCTCTTTCGATTCAGTCATGGTGTACCGCCTGGTGATGGGATTCGTTCATACCGGTCGCAAGCTGCATGATGTTTTCCTGGGTAATACGCTCGCCTTCCAGCTCGCCGGCGATGCTGCCTTCATGCATCACATACACGCGGTCGCTCATGCCGACCACTTCCGGTAACTCGCTGGAAATCATCAGGATGGCTACCCCTTTGTGGGCCATCTGGCTCATGATGCGATAGATTTCGCTCTTGGCGCCGACATCGACGCCGCGTGTTGGCTCATCGAGGATCAGGATCCGCGGCCCGATGGCGACCCAGCGGGATATAAGCAGCTTTTGCTGATTGCCGCCGGAAAGACCGCCCGCCCGCACCTGTGAATGGGGGACGCGGATATTGAGTAACTTGATGGCGTCATCGGAGATGGACTGCGCTTTTTTTCGATCGAGCAGACCGTAACTGGCGTCGCGCTCGATGGTCGCCATCGTGATGTTTTCCTGCGCGGCCAGCTCCAGAAACAGCCCTTGTTCTTTGCGGTTTTCGGTAAGGAATCCGATGCCTAAATCAATGGCGGCTCGCGGGGAGTGGATCACTACCGGTTCGCCATCGATTTCAATCACTCCGCCGGTGGCTTTACGCACGCCAAAAATCAGTTGTGCGAGCTCTGAACGACCTGCGCCGACCAGTCCGGCAAGGCCGACGATCTCCCCGGCGCGTACCTGCAGGCTGACCGGCTGGATTTTTTTGCCGTCGGTGAGGTGATGAATGTTGAGACGGACGTCGCCCCGTGGAATATCGCGTTCTTTATTAAAGAGATCGCTGAGCGGGCGGCCCACCATCATACGTACCAGCTCTGAGGCGTTGAGTTTGTCGCGGGTCAGGCTGCCAACATACTGACCGTCACGCAGGACGCTGACCCGGTCGGAGAGCTCATACACTTCTGCCATGCGGTGGCTGATATAGATGATTGCCATCCCTTCATCGCGCAGACGCATGATCAGTTCAAACAGGCGGTGTGTTTCACGGGAGGAGAGGGCGGCGGTGGGTTCGTCCATCACCAGAATACGGCTGTTACGGTGCAGGGCGCGGGCGATTTCGACCTGCTGCTGTTCGGCGATGGTGAGTTTCATCACCAGGTCGCTGGCTTTGAACTGAGCGCCGAGGCGGTCAATCACGCTTTGCGCCTGAGCGACCATGTCCCGACGCTGAATCAGTCCGCCGCGGGAAATCTCACTGCCGAGAAAGATGTTTTCGGCGACGGTCAGATTAGGGGCTAACTGCATTTCCTGATATATCAACGTGATGCCAGCCGCCAGCGCGTCTTTTGGCCCTTTGATATTGAACGGCTGCCCGTCAATCAAAATCTCGCCGCTGGTGGCGGTGTATGCCCCCGCGAGGATCTTCATCAGGGTACTTTTACCGGCGCCGTTTTCCCCCATCAGCGCGTGGATTTCGCCAGGATATACCGTCAGATCCACCCCTTTCAGCGCATAAAACTTGCCAAATACTTTGGCAATATTGCGCATCTCCAGAACGGGCGTCTTGCTCATGGCTTGCTCCTGCAAGGGTTTCGATTGCGCCAGTCCATCACGGCAAAATAAATGCAGAATGTCATTGGGCATTCATATTTGTCATATTGCTGAATAGTTAACGAAGATCACAGTTACGCAACATGACTTCCTTCACCCTCACCCCAGCCCTCTCCCTGGAAGGGAGAGGGGGAACACCAGGACCACACCCCCACGTTTCTGCGCTTTGGGGGAGAAACCCCAGCCCGCACCGAACAGTCCCCTCGCACCTTTGGGGAGAGGTTAGGGTGAGGGGAGAAACTGACAACGGAGCCCGCTATGCCCTATCGGCACAACTCGTTTTTCGCCAGCGCGCGCGGGCGGTTACTGTTCTTCAATTTGTTGGTGATGACCGTGACGCTGATGGTTTGCGGCGTTGCCGTATTGGGGTTTCGCCATGCCAGCCAAATCCAGGAACAGGTGCAGCAACAGACGCTGGACGACATGACCGGCAGCATGAACCTTGCGCGTGATACGGCGAATGTCGCCACGGCGGCAGTGCGCCTTTCTCAGGTCGTGGGGGCGCTGGAATATAAAAGCGAAGCGGAACGGCTTAAGGCGACTCAGATGGCGCTGCAAAAATCGCTGGAGCAACTGGCCCGTGCGCCGCTGGCCCAACTGGAACCGCAACTGGTGGAGCGCATTACCTGGCGCAGCAATGAACTCGAACAGAGCGTGACGCAGATGCTGGAGCGTGGTCAACGTCGCCATCTTGAACGTAATGCGCTACTCAGTTCGCTGTACCAGAACCAAAGTTATCTGCGCCATTTGCAGGAGATAAACCTGCGTGATGGCATCGCCATCGGCGATCCCCGTTTACTCGGCGAAATGGATCGGCTGCTGGCCGCCGCTATTCGTACCCCCTCGCCGCGCCCGACGATACAGCAACTGACGGAAATACGCGCGCAGTTGCCAGACCGCACCGACAACCCGGTAGTGAACGGTATCCTGCAGGATTTCAGCAATGAACTGGCAAAGCTCGGTCCTCTGGCGGCGCAACTGGATGACAGCGATCTGGCGATAAGCTGGTTTATGTTTCATATCAAAGCGCTGGTCGCCATTCTGAATACCGATATCAATCAGTACGTTGCTCAGGTTGCGCAGGCCTCTGAGCAGCGGACCGCGCAAAGCCACAGTGAAATGCGCTCGATTATTATCTTTATCAGCGCCTTTGCTCTGCTGGCGCTGGTGATTACCGGGTTTGCCGGCTGGTATATCTACCGTAATCTGGGGTCGAATTTAACGGCGATCTCCCGGGCGATGTCCCGTCTGGCTCGCGGTGAGCCGGATGTTCCCGTTCCGGCGCTGCAACGGCGCGATGAACTGGGCGAACTGGCGCGCGCCTTTAACGTCTTTGCCCGCAATACTGCCTCGCTGGAACACACCTCAAAGTTGCTCAAAGAGAAAAGCACCCAACTGGAAACGACCTTCCATGCCATGCGCGACGGCTTTGCCCTGTTTGACAGCCAGGGCTGTCTGGTGGTGTGGAACCCGCAGTATCCGCTGTTGCTTGGCCTCTCTGCCGATGCGCTGCAACGCGGTCAGCACTATCAGAGTCTGCTACGTCAGGTGAGTGAGCTGCCGGACCATGTGCAGGAGAACCTCGCGCGACCCATGCCGAAACCGCAGGAGCTTCGCCTGGCAGATAACCGCACCATTGAACTGCGATTTAGCCCGGTACCAGGGCGCGGGATGGTCAACGTAGTGCTGGACAGAACAGAACGCAAGGGGCTGGAAGAGGCGCTGTTGCACAGCCAGAAAATGAAAGCCGTCGGTCAGCTTACGGGTGGGCTGGCGCATGATTTTAATAACTTACTGGCGGTCATTATCGGGAGCCTTGAGCTGGTGAATCCGCAATCGCCGGATGCACCGCGTATCTCCCGCGCGCTAAAAGCGGCTGAGCGCGGAGCGATGCTGACCCAGCGTTTGCTGGCCTTCTCGCGCAAGCAATCTCTGCACCCCCATGCCGTGGAGATGCAGCCGCTGCTGGAAAACTTAAGCGAACTGATGCGTCATTCTCTCCCTGCCACGCTGACGCTGGAAATTGAAGCTCAGCAACCCGCCTGGCCTGCATGGATAGACGTTGGTCAACTGGAAAATGCCATCATCAATCTGGTGATGAATGCGCGGGATGCGATGGAAGGACAGAAAGGAACGATCAAGATCCGTACCTGGAATCAGCGCGTCACGCGTAGCGACGGACGCAGGCAGGATATGGTTGCGCTGGAAGTGATCGATCGCGGTTGCGGCATGTCGCAAGACGTGAAGGCGCGCGTTTTCGAGCCATTCTTCACCACCAAGCAGACTGGCAGCGGCAGCGGCCTGGGGCTGTCGATGGTATACGGCTTTGTGCGCCAGTCCGGTGGGCGAGTGGCTATTGATAGCGCGCCCGGGCAGGGAACCACAGTGCGTTTACAACTTCCACGCGCGTCGGTGCAGGTCGTCAGCCCGGTTGAGCCGTTACCGGCACAGGAAGCTGACCGTACGGATAAATTAATCCTGGTGCTGGAAGATGAGGCGGATGTACGACAGACCCTTTGTGAACAGTTACATGGGCTGGGGTACTTAACGCTGGAGGCAGAGTGCGGCGAACAGGCGCTGGCGTTGCTGGCAGCGTCCGAGGATATTGGCATGCTGATCAGCGACCTGATGCTGCCGGGGCAGATGAGCGGCGCAGAGGTGATTAATTATGCCCGTCAGCACTATCCGCATTTGCCGCTGTTACTGATTAGCGGCCAGGATTTACGTCCGGTACATAATCCTGCGCTACCGGACGTTGAACTGCTGCGAAAACCCTTTACCCGTGTGCAACTGGCGCAGGCGCTGCGACGGATTGCGGCGTAAAGCGGCTGCGGGCAAGTGTGGCCGCACCCTGCGCACCGTTAAACGCGGAGGAGGACGCCGCCAGAAAACGTACTTCATCATGCGGTAAGGGTTTTCGCACGTGTACACGAATCGCCGTAATCAGCGCATCCCGTGGGAATGACGGCATATCCATCACCCCGCCGCCCAGAATCACCGCGTCCGGATCGAACAGGTTAACACTGGTGGCGATAGCGCGCGCGGCATGGTCGAGCAATGCCTTTACGAAGGGCTCATGGCTTGCGTGTTCGAAGAGCGCGCCCAGCTCGTAATCCCGCGGCTGCTGTTCGTACCAGCGACGTAGCGCGATCCCTGAACAGACGGTCTCCAGGCAGCCGGGGTTACCGCAAGCACAATGCTGCTGTATATCACCCTGAGGAATATGTCCCAGCTCACCCGCTACACCGTGCGAACCGGTCCAGGGGGCGCCGTTGAGCCAGATGGCGAAGCCCATGCCGGTGCCCAGATAAGCCGCCAGCACTTCCTGGCCCGCCAGCCCGTTTTCCTGCACATCAAATGACAGTTGCAGGTTCACATCGCGGGAGAACTCCACCGGGCAACCCAGCGCGTCTTCGAGCTGCTCTGCCAGCCCAATCAGTGAATCCGGCGTCAGCGGCAGGTTCGGCGTGGAGATGATGGTGCGCTTGTCCCTACCGACCAGCGCCGGGAACCCCATCACCAGGCCATAACACTGCGCGTTATACTGCTCCAGCAACTGGCTGAGCAGGCCGCTTATTCCGGCCACCACACCGCTCTCAATAGTTTCGGCGGTGCGGCGCTTTTCACAGTGCAGCACATCGCCCGCGGCGGTTTGCAGGCAGATGCGGATATGGGTCGCCCCCATATCCACGCCTGCGACCACATTATGCTGTTGGTGCATGAGGTTGTACCTCGTTTTTCGCGGCCAGAACATGCTCTTCCAGAACGGCCCAGGCGTCGCCAATCTGCTCTGCCTGGTTGAACAGGCCGGAGGTGCCAACGATAAACACATCCGCTCCGGCTTCCATCAGACGCTTATAGGTTGCTTTGTTGCAGGATCCGTCGATCTCGATTTCAAAGCTTAGCCCTTCGCGCTCACGCCAGGCTTTCAGTTCGGCGATTTTATTCAGCATTTCCGGAATAAACGGCTGACCAGCAAAACCCGGGTCAACGGTCATTACGGTCACTTTGTCGGCTTTGTGGATGTAGTACTTCATCGCATCCACGGTGGTTTCCGGGTTCAGGATCAGACCCACTTTCATGCCCAGGCGGCGAATTTCGTCGATCAGGCGGAAGGCCTGGCCGTTAATGGTCTCCGGGTGCAGGGTGATGATGTCTGCCCCTGCGCTTGCCAGTTGGCTGATGTAGTCCTGTGGCCGCGTTACCATCAGATGGCAGTCGAGCGGCTTACTCGCCAGCTTTTTGACCTGACTTACGAAGAACGGTGACAGCGTCAGGTTAGGGACGAAATGTCCATCCATGATGTCGATGTGGAAATAGTCTGCGTGGGTATCGATAAATTCGATCTGTTCTTTAAATTTCAGCAGATCCATACACATCAAAGAGGGGGAAATTTTCATGCTAACTCCTGAATTTTGATTTTTGGCGGCAAGAAGCCCATCGGCTCGTCAATTCCCTGGTAAGGAGCCAACCGACAAGGCAGAACACCTGCGACCTAAAGCGATAAGGTTATTTACTGATCAGTCTGTCCAGGGCGACTGCGGCGATAATTAGTCCGCCCATCACTACCAACTGGTAATACGTTTGAACCTGCAAGATATTCAGACCGTTGTTGATGGTGCCGATAATCAGCCCGCCAATAACCACTGAGAAGATGCGCCCCTTGCCGCCGAAGAAGCTGGTGCCGCCGATGATGGCGCTGGCAATGGCGTAGGTCTCAAAACCCATACCGGCCAGTGGTTCTGCGGCACCCAGACGTGCGGTGGAAACGACGCCCGCCAGCCCGGCGCAGATGCCGGAGATAATGAACACCACCAGAACGTGGAATTTCACATCGATACCGGAATAAAACGCAGAGTTCTTGTTACCGCCGAGCGCATAGATGTTGCGCCCCAGGCGCATACGGGTGGTCAGAAACCAGAGAATGATCGCCACGGCCAGAGAGAAGAGTACCGGCACCGGGATGCCGATAACGCTCGCGGCGAAGAAGTTAACGAAATCAAAGGAGAAGCCATAAACCGAGTTGGCATCAGAGATAACGAGCGTGATCCCACGGAAAATGGCGTTGGTCCCAAGCGTAATGATGAATGGATGTAGCCCTGTCCAGTTCACCAGGCAACCGTTGATGGCGCCCAGTAAGCCGCCGACCACCACGCCGCCGATTACGGCTGCCAGGAAAGGGTCAACACCGGCCAGCATTAACTTGGCGGTGACCATCCCGGAGAGCGCCAGAATTGCGCCGACGGACAGGTCGATACCAGCAATCAGGATGGCGAAGAACTCGCCCATACCGATCAGTACTGTCACCGAACTTTGGACAAAGATCTGCGTGATATTATTCGCCGTCAGGAAGTACTGGGACGACATTGTGCCAAAGATCGCAACGATGATAGCCAGGATAAAAAAGGTGCCGTATTTATCCCAGAACAGCGCGAAGTTGAAGGGCTTTTTCTCGCTCATTTCGCTTTTCACTCTTGTGGTAATGCCCATGCCATAATCTCCTCTTCGCTCATATCGTCGCGATTGGGCAGGATTTGCGTCAGTCGTCCTTCGCAGAACACGGCGATGCGGTCGCAGACGGCGATAATTTCAGGAAGTTCGGATGACACCATCAGGATGACCTTTCCGTCATCCGCCAGTTGGCGCATCACTTTGTAGATTTCAGCTTTTGCGCCAACATCGATACCGCGTGTCGGCTCATCGAAAATGACCACGTCAGGGTTGCAGCACAGCCATTTGGAGATCAGTACCTTCTGCTGATTCCCACCGGAAAGCTCGGTGATGTTCTGATCGACGGAGTGGCATTTCAGCCCCAACAACTCACGCTGCGCCTGCGCAACGTTTCGCTCTTCGACTTCATTAAACAATCCCATTGCGCCTTTATAGCCACCTTTCTTCAGACTCTGGCTTACCGCCATGTTCTGGGCGATAGAGAAGTTGCCAAAGAAACCATTCTCGCGGCGGCTTTCGGTGATGTAGGCCATTCCTTTTTTCAGTGCGTCCAGCGGGGAACGCGGAGAGATAACTTTGCCATTGAGACGGATTTCACCGCTGCTGCGTCTATCCACACCGAACAGGCAGTTCATCAGTTCGGTACGCCCTGAACCGACCAGCCCGGCGAAGCCGAGGATCTCGCCGCGATTGACACTGAACGAGATATCGCGCACTTTTTTCTTGTCGCGGCTGGTGACGTTTTTCACTTCAAACACCGTGTCTCGCTCAACGTTGCCGGTGTTCTCTTTCATTGCGTTGAAGCGGTTTTGTAACTCACGGCCGACCATCAGTTTGACGATGTCGTCATTAGAGACATCGCTGACCAGGCCGCTGCAGACGCTGCTGCCGTCTTTCATGACGGTATAGCGGTCACAAATACGGCGGATTTCAGCCAGTTTGTGAGAGATATAAACAATTGCCGTCCCTTCTTTGCGTAGCTGATTCATTATCAGAAAAAGATAATCAACCTCTTTATTCGTCAGCGAAGAAGTTGGCTCGTCCATAATAATAACTTTGGCGTTGAGCATTAATGTCTTGGCAATTTCGAGCATTTGTTTGTGGCTGATAGATAAATTCGCCACTTTTTCATCAAGGTCTACTTTTAGGCCAACACGCAATAACATCATTGCGGCGCGGACGCGCATTTCTCGCCAGTCAATAAGATTGACACCACAAACCTTCTTCGTCAGGTGACGGCCGATATACAGATTTTCCAGTACGGTTAATTCATCAATAACACTGAGTTCCTGATAAATAATACCAATGCCGAGTTGCGCCGCCAGCTTATGATCGAGTTTGTCGTAATTAATATCATTAATGGTGATGGTGCCTTTGGTCGGTTCATAAATTCCCGATAATACTTTCATTAACGTTGATTTACCGGCACCATTCTCACCCAATAATGCATGTATTTCATTAGGGTAAATAGTTAAATCGACGGATTTTAATGCGTGAACCGGACCAAAGGATTTGCCGATACTCGCCATCGAAATATATGGCGTGACCATAATGAGTTTCCTTTATTACCTTTTGTTGGAGCCGCGTATTTCCCCTCACCCTGACCCTCATCGCACTGTTTGCCTTTCACCCTCTCCCGGTGGGAGAGGGCAGGGGTGAGGGCATCAGGCCGAACTGACCTGCATTACTTCGTGACCAGGATTGAATCGACCAGCTTGAATTCCGGGGCCTTATCCAGCGGAATCACCTTACCGGTTTTCGCTGCATCAACCATCATTTTCAGGCCAGTGGCGCCGATATCAGCCGGGTTCTGGGCAACAGTGGCGGTCATCTGACCCGCCTCTACCATCTTACGGGCTTCCGGAACACCGTCGGTGCCGACAACCAGTATTTTGCCTGTCTTGCCAGCATTAGCTACGGCCTGAGCCACGCCCATCGCCATGGTGTCATTGGCGCAGTAGAACGCTTTCAGGTCCGGGTTACGCTGCAGTACGTTGGTGGCAACGTCCAGGGCTTTGATACGGTCCCAGTCGGCGGGCTGGCTGGCAACCAGTTTAATCTGGCTGGCTTTTTTAAAGGCTTCGGTAGCGCCGTTACGACGTGCTTCACCGGACGCATTACCGGCTTTACCTTCGATAATGGCCACTTCACCACCCTGTGTACCCAGTTTCTCTACGATAAAGTCCGCACCTTTTGCACCAACGGCGACGTTATCGGTGGTAATAAAGCCTTCGACGTTACCGCCTGCTTTTTTGAGGTTATCCATGTCGATTTTTTCATCAAGGTTAACCAGATAAATACCTTTTTTCCATGCACGCGCAACCGGCATAACCAGATTGACGGAAGAGAGTGGTGCGAATGCGATACCTTTATAATTCTTATTGCTCAGATCTTCGAATAACTGAAGCTGTGACTGAAAATCGCCTTCTGAAGGAGATGCGAAAATATCTACGCTGACGCCCAGAGTTTTCGCTTCGTCTTCAATGCCTTTTTTCATATCCACCCAGAATGGGTTAGACAGTGTTTTTAATACGACGGCATAGTCGGCGGCAGCAAACGCGCTGGTAGATAACATTAAACCCATAGCAGCGCCGCTGAATATTTTCAGGTATTTATTCATAGCAGTATTCTCATTGTAGGGAAGTGTTGTGGTTAATCCCACAGAGATAATGGGATTAACCTTTTTTAGTTTTACTTTAATGCGCCCGGTGAAAAGAAATCAACAATTGCACCGGTCTTTTCCATATTTTTGGTCGCCTGTTCGATATTCTGTTGAGCAACCGATACAAAGAATGCGTCGAGTAATGTCAGTTGTAATATTCTTGCAGATGCGTTTCTACCTAATAAAGGCGTCTCTGGTGCTGGCGAGCAAATAATAAAATCAGCCATCCTGGCAATGGGCGAATGATAGCTATGTGTGATGCAAATAATTTTTGCCCCATTCCTTTTTGCCAGTTCCACTGCTGCTTTAACATCGCTTGTCCGCCCTGAGTGGGTAACCACCAGTACAACATCGCCTTCTTGCAATAGCGCTGCGGACATCATCATTATGTGTGCGTCCTGATGAGCCTGGCAGCGTACACCGATACGTAAAAACTTATGCTGGATATCCGCGCAGATGGCATTTGATCCGCCCGCGCCGTAAAGATCCCGCTGCTTCGCCTGGTAGAAAAAGCGCGCCGCGCGATGAATTTCTTCCACATTCACAATCGACTGACCTTCCATGATGGTGCGTAATGTGATGTTGAAAACCTTGTTCACCACATCCAGTGGTGCTTCATCAAAAGCAAGTTCTGCGGGGAGAACCTGCTCGGACTGAGAAAAGTAGTCCACGAGTGCGCTACGCAGGTTACGAAAACCGCTAAAGCCCAGCAGCTTTGAAACCTTAACAATCATCGCCTCTGACACGGCGAGTGCTTCCGCCACATCTTTAATGGCTGGCGCGTCGCTCAGATTACCTGGTGTAAGTAACCAGTCCACAATGCGGCTCTCGTTATCGGTCATTCCTTCCTGCTTCATTCGCAGCCAGGGGGCGAGGCCGATACCGTTAGGGAGTCCTTGATCAAACTCTGACTGACTCATTGCTTTCTCTTGTTTTTGTATTGATGACGACACTATATCACCACAGGCATCATCATAAATATGTCGCTAACTTCACACAACATTTAAATTCATAAAGTTTTATCTTTTGTGAAGTTAGAGGGTGTTCTGGTATGCAGATTTTCAATTAATTACAATAATATCAATAAATTATATTTATATTTTTGATGGTGATATTTTTTATTTTGATGATTAGAACACAACGATTAGTTGATTTGTAAATTAATGCCGTGTAGAAAAGACGCTGAACCCGGTGATTTTGGGGTTTTATTCAGCAGAAAACCGGTCAGAAATCACAAAGGTCACCGGGTCCGTAAAGTTTGCTCAATCATAAGGCGGAAAACATGAAGAGGATTGCGTTCGGCTGCGATCACGTCGGTTTCATTCTTAAGGGGGATATTCTGGCGCACCTGGCGGCGAGGGGGGTTGACGTTATCGATAAAGGTACGTGGTCAGGTGAGCGCACTGACTATCCACGCTTTGCCAGCGCAGTGGCGGAGGCGGTGGTGGCAGGGGAAGTGGAAGGCGGCATTCTGATTTGTGGTACGGGCGTCGGTATCTCTATTACCGCTAATAAATACCCTGGCATTCGTGCCGTTGTGTGCAGCGAGCCTTATTCGGCACAGCTTTCCCGTCAGCATAACGACACCAACATCCTGGCGTTTGGTTCACGGGTTGTTGGCCTTGAGCTGGCGAAAATGATTGTCGATAGCTGGCTGGCCGCCGAGTTTGAAGGAGGGCGCCATCTTACGCGCGTTGAGGCGATTCAGGCGATAGAGCAACAGCAACGCTAAGAATGCGTCGGCGGGGTGGCATCACTGGCGAGGCCAAGTACCGGAGGAACGATCTCTTCGAGCAGGGCGATCAACGCAGGCTCCATGTAGCGGTAGTCATCAGGAATGTCGAGAACGTGAAGCGGTTTGTTGCCGATGATGCGACGAAAGTCGGCCATTAACCGGTTTTTATGTTTCTGTTCCATCACGCAAATAACCTCCGCCCACTGAAGCCATTCGGCAGAAACCGGTTTTTTGGCATGACGGCTGGTGCCTGCGGAGCGGACATTAAGCCCGGCATAACGGCGGAACACCTGTTCCGCCGTGGGGCTGCGCCATTGATTGCGGCTACAAATGAAAAGGACATTCATTGGCAAGCAGATACTCTTCCAGGCCACGCTTCGTCCGTTGTCGACGGGTTATCCGTGGATACTCCATTCCCAGTTGTGCGGCCCGCGAGACTTTTTCAGAACGCAGGTACAGCATCTTCCAGTTTTTTTCGCCACGAAAACGCAAAAGCGCGGTGTGAACATCACGGGATTTCTTGCGCCGCTTTTGGGCGAGGCGCCAGTCCCGGCTACGGGGTGTTTCCATCGTCTTTTCTCTCACAGATTGATCGGGTTCAGCAGCCGCGATAATACGGAGAGAGTGAACAGCGAAATTCTATTCCATTTCGTTATGGTGTGCGACAGTAATTAATAACCTTGTCATCTCATTGATATATCTTGCGTCACATTACAGGATGAACAGTATCTTCCGTAATAATTCATATTCTATTAATCAACATTCTTTAAGATTTTATCGGCTTATTCTTCCTGACCGAAAATAATAATATGGAGTCGCGAATTTTTTGTAGCTGCACCTATACTTACCTGTCTGCAATTTAATTGAAAAATCAGAGATCTGAAAAAATTATGGATAATAAGATCGTCGCTATTGAGCAGCATGATACCGCGGTAAATCTGCATGGCCTTATGCAGGTGTTAAGTAAACACCTTTACTCCACGCCCATCGTCGCGTTACGTGAGCTGGTGCAAAATGCGCATGATGCGATAGTCCGGCGCAGGCTGGAGGACGTTACTTCTGCCTTCACGCCTGAAATTCGGGTGACCGGCAACCCGCAGAATAAAACGATTACGATTTCTGACTCGGGCGCGGGTCTGACAAAACAGGAAATCCATGAATTCCTGGCAACGGTCGGAATAGGCTATACGCGGCAATTGCGTCAGGAGGATGATGACACCGGTCTCATTGGTATGTTCGGCCTGGGTTTCTTATCGTCATTCGTGCTGGCACGGCAGGTTACTGTCCATACCACCTCCTGGAAAACGCCTCAGGAAGGGTGGGTTTATCGTTCAGATAACGGGGAAACGTACCGAATCGAATATGCCTTCCCCAGGGAGCCAGGCTTTACGGTCACCCTCAGCCTTAAAGACGAGTTCAGCTATCTTGCGGATAATCCGTTGCTGGAAACGTTGCTTGGCCGCTATTGCGTGTTAATGCGTGAACCGCTGTTTGTGGGTCAATCGGAAACGGCGGTCAACCATCTTTCACCCCCCTGGCGCCGGGACCACGACTCGCCGGTCGTCCTCCATCCCGGGCTTCGGCAGAAGCAGAACATTGAGTTTGCCAGCCGTTTTGAACGTACGTTTACCCCTATTTGCACCATTGATATCACCCCTTCTGGCAAAAGCGATGTGGTCGGCATTCTCTGGATTCAGGATGGCGCGACCTATGGCACCAGCGATAACCGTAATCTGTCGCTCTTTTTGCGCGGCATGCTGCTCGACGATCAGGCGCACGATCTGTTGCCGCTGTGGGCAGGTTTTGTTGGCGGTGTTGTAGAGTCCAACATCCTGACGCCCACGGCGAATCGGGAAGATTTACAGCGTGATGACGCCTATTTCGCCACGCAGCATGCGTTAGCCGAGGGGTTAATTAACGGTCTGGGCGAGCTGGCAAAAAATCAGCCGGCTATCTGGCGGCGTGTGCTGCTGCGTCATAATGAAGCCTTGTTAGGCGCAGCGATTTGCGATGAAAGGTTGTTTGATCTGCTTAAAGATGATCTGCTCATCCCGACCTCAAAAGGGGAGATTCCGGTCAGCCATCTGCGCCAGCAAAATACGCTACTGGTGATGCCGGGAGAAGAGAGCTCCTTCGAGGAGATGTTATTTCGTCTTTCCGGGCGCCCCGTTGCGCTGGGGCATCGCTATGCCGTTATACCGTTTCTTCGCCGTTGGGCGACGCTCTATTCAGCGCGGTTGATTGAAATTGGCACCTCGGGCGGTAATCAATCATTGTTCTCCTGCCATGAGATTAGCCAGCAAGAAGAACAGTGGTGGCGCGAGCAACTGGCTGATGATGAAGAGTGCGTTATTTCACGCTTTGAGCCCGCGGTGCTCCCTTTTGTGGTGGTGCCGAATCGCGAAGTCGAATTGAAACAGCGGCTGGAACAAGATGATGCCGATCGACGAATGAGTACTGCGGCACTGATGCTGGCACGGCAGTTTACTCAACGGATCAGCGAGCAGTCCGATAAACAGCTCTATATTAACTTTAACAATCCGGCCATTAAGGCGATTTCAGCTTCCTGGCAAAACGGGAAACACACCGATGTTGCCTGTCAGTTATTGAAAAGCCTGAAGGTCATTTTATCTTTTCAACTGCAACGTTCGGGACCCAATGATTTTCATCAGGCGCTGGATAATATTAACCAGATAATAATGACTCAATTTCTTGTACATAAAGGGGAATAATAAAATGGATATATGGCAATGGTACAACCAATATGAAAGGGATCTTCATGCTGCAGGCCAACCCTATATTACCGATCATTTGAATAAATTAATTAACGCCATTTGTGACGTTAAGCCTGATGTGAGCGAAGCGCTACTGCCGGAGGCGCGTTCATTTAAGAAGACAGCGGGGAATCCCTGGCTTGAGGTGTTCATCGGCCACTGGGAGATGCGCCACCGACTGGGCATGGGAGAAGGTGAGACAGCGCTGGGTGATGCGGTGACTTTCTTTGAGCGGGCCCATCAACCGGATGCTATTGCGTGCCCCCAATCTGTTTGTGTCACTCAGGATCTCAGCGATTGCTACGGCAATATCGACGGCCCGGGCTGGGCGGATGAACGTATTGCCGTGTGTCAGGAAACAATGGAGCGTATTACGCCGTTATGGAGCTGCTTCCAGTGTTTATCGGACGAGCAATTCTGCGCCATGGTCGATAAAGGCGAAACGCAGCAGGCGCTGGATTACATTCGGGGGCAGATAAAAAAAGTGCGTGATGCAGGGGAGCCTGATGTCACTGGCCTGCTGGAAAACGAAGCCGAAGCATTGATTTACTTAGGGCGTTATGAAGACGCGCTGGCGGTGATTGAACCCCTCTGCGCGCCTGAGGAACTGGAAGGCTGCGCCGAACAGATACGGCTTACGCGCACGATGATCCGCGCGGAAGCCTATGCCTGTATGGGACGGCTGGATGACGCCTGCAACAGTCTGATCCACTGGAAGCAACTGCAAACACGCGGCGTCGTCCGTTGGGTGAGGATTATTGACCAGCTTTGCCGCCATGATGCGTCTTATAACAACTGGCAGACGGGCGTGTCGTTACAGCAAATCCTGGAGCAGCGTATCGCCCGACAGGCCTGGCGGGCAGCAATAGATACCGCGATAGTGCATATTCGTCTGGCGCTGGCGCGCAACGCGACCTGGATTGCCCGCCGGGCGTTAGGGCAGGCAAAAGCCTGTTTACCTCGGTTACGTAAACAAATGGGCGCCGATCGCGCTCTGGCGGAACTTGAACGCGACATTGCCGGCAAAGAACAAGACGTGCTGCTCCCGGTTCCTGCAGATGAGCTGTATGAGTGGCTTGAAGAGCGCAGTAAACAAAACGAGGGGCGTGACCCTGAACAAGAGGCGGAATGGCTGAAACTGGCGGCCATGCAGTTGCCTGATAATGAACAACTGGTTGCGCTGGCGTCATCCGCACTGGAGGCTTGCCATGCCGCTGATGAAGCCATCGCGCTGTTGCAAACCTGGCGGTTACGCCATCCACAGAGTGAGTCCCCTCTGCTGTTCGAGTTGCTGGGCGTGTTGCTACGTACGCGGCGGTTCGATGAGATATTAGCCCTCGCTAAGGACTATCGCGATACGCTCCCCCACGTCGCGTACTGGTTCGAAATGCAGGTCGCCTTTGGTAATGAGGATTGGGCGGCGCTGGAAACCCTGAGTGAGTCGATGCTCAATACGCCAGAAGGTAGCAGTAAGATTGCTCCGTTGTTGATGGCGAGCCGTGCGGCAATGAAACTGCGCGCCAGCGAGCGGGCTATCCCACGTCTTCAGCGTGCTATTGCGATGCTTGAGGCGCAGGAACAAGAGACTAACAATGTGCTGTGGGATCTGATCACGGCGGCGAGTATTCAGGAGGAGTGGGCGCTGGTGCGTGAGGCCGGAACGAAGCTGGGAATGAAATTCGAAAGCGAAGACGGCCCCATTGAAGAAAACTGGGGAGCTGTGCGGCTACGTTTCAGGGAAGAGCACGACTATGTTTACTACCTTGCTCAGCGTACCGGGCCTGCCACGGCCAGAGTCTTCCAGCCGGCCTGGCCGAAAGCGCAGCAGCATTTAGGCGACAGCGTGGTCTTTGATGTCGAACTGCTCAATACCCCTCCGGAAGATGAAGCCGAGCGGGAATATTTTATCGGTCTCTATGACGTTGTCGAAATCATCGAAGAAGGCAGCTATGCCCCATCATGGTTTGTAGATGGCGTTTATCCGGGCGAGGAGATGTTTGATCAGTTTGAGAAAAAAGTGCGCGAATTCGGTGGGCAAGTGTGGGTGAGCAGCGAAGCGGATTATGAAATAACCGATCGCGAACATCCTGAGCATCCGCTGCCAGGCGTGTATTTTAATCTGGCTACGCCGTTATCGATGCTGCCGCAGGAAGTGGACAGTATGTTGCTCACGCTTACGCGTGACTGGCCGCATCCGGTGCACTGGCTTAGCGTCGCCGCTAAAGGTGGGCTGGATGAACAGCGCCATCGGCAGATCATTGACCGCTATGGTTTGTAAGCGGCTAACCGGCGTAGTTTGAGATTCCTCCGCTACTCGTGAGAATGGCGCTTGATTAACGTAAAGCCAGCCCACTATTGAGACTGGCTTTATGAAACGTTACGCAATCTTGCTGTTTATCAGCGCACTCTCTCTTACCAGCCATATTGCCCGTGCTGACATTGTCGATGATGCCATCGGCAATATTCAGCGGGCCATCAATGATGCCTATCACCCCAGCGATAGCCGTAACGACGATGATCGGCAGTATGATGACGATCGGCGCCGTAGTGACGAGCAGAGCAGACGTTATGAAGACCGGCGCAGACAGCTTGAAGACCGACGCCGCCAGCTCGATGACCGGCAGCGTCAGCTCGATCAGGAGCGTCGTCAACTGGATGACGAGGAGCGCCGACTGGAAGATGAGTTCTAATCCGCAGGCGTGTAGAACGACAATCAGTTCTTTTTAACAAACTCGGATTTCAACTTCATTGGGCCAAATCCGTCGATTTTGCAGTCAATGTTATGATCGCCTTCGACCAGACGGATATTCTTCACTTTCGTGCCGATTTTCAGCATGGAAGAACTCCCTTTTACTTTCAGATCCTTAATGACAGTGACGCTGTCGCCGTCGGCCAGTAAATTGCCGTTGGCATCTTTGACAATCAATTCGTCGCTTTCGGCAGCTGCTTCGTTGTCATTCCATTCATGGGCGCATTCCGGGCAGATGAACATGCCATTATCTTCATAAGCGTATTCAGAATTGCATTTCGGGCAGTTTGGCAGTTGCATGGGTTATCCTCGAAAAAGTACATATGATGCTGGAAACAGGCCAGCGAAAAAGGCGGTTTATGCCAGAAAAGTCCGCGATTATACATCAAGTCCGTATAATTACTGTTGCTATTCTTTTTTTCAGAAAAAGATAAAAAAGGTGATGCAGGTGACATAACCTGTCATTACCTTAGGCGATGCTAAGCCCAGGTGATGAGAGAAAAAAGCTTATGTATGATATTTAGAATATTTTCCTCGGGAAATTGCTACCCATTGCCAATTCAGATAAGGTGAGATGACGCAACCGGTGTGAATAATTAGCAAACAGTCATGTCTGCAGAGTCTTCTGAAGAAGACAGTTAATTACCTCGCACATTGGGGGGGTAAATAAATGACGATATATCCTGGTCGTTCTTGAAAATGAGCTACGCTCTCTATCTCTCGGGCATTTTATGTCCGGGACGGCGTGCTCTGTCAGTCTCTACCGAGAAATTACATTTTTCCTGATTCCCATCAGGCATTTATCTTCTATAAGATATTTTCCACACGTAATTATAAAAGCCGAAACTTCACAAATAAAAACATCGCGGCTTAATAAAAGTAAGAAATTTGCGTTAAGGAAAGACTTTTATCATGCACACACAGACAATTTTCGAATTAAGCCAGGAAGCAGAGAGGTTGTTACAACTCTCCTTGCATAATCTGCAGGCGCTCAAAGCCCTGCCGATTGCAACGCTTAATGAGGCGGCTTCCGGCAAAGCAGATAACGCAAATGTACTGCCATTACATTTTAGCGCTCGCGGTATTGAGACGCAGCAAGCTACTCTGCACAACGAATTACGGAAAATCACCCGACTGGAGATGGTATTAGCGATTGTCGGGACGATGAAAGCAGGTAAGTCGACCACAATCAACGCGATTGTGGGCACCGAGGTTTTGCCTAATCGCAACCGTCCTATGACGGCGCTGCCGACACTGATTCGCCACACACCGGGCCAGAAAGAGCCTGTACTCCATTTCGCCCATGTCGGGCCAATCGATACGTTGACCCAGCAACTCCAGACGCGGCTTTATACCTATGACCGTGAAAAGCTGGCGCAAAAACTCGAAATCGATAAGGACATGAGCGCCCTGCTCGAACGCATCGCTAAAGGAGATGCATTCGACAAACATTATCTGGGCGCACAGCCCATTTTTCATTGTTTAAAGAGCCTTAACGACCTGGTGCGTCTGTCAAAAGCGCTGGATGTTGATTTTCCCTTCTCGGCCTATGCCTCTATAGAGAATATCCCGGTTATTGAAGTGGAGTTTGTTCACCTGGCGGGTCTTGAAAACGATCTGGGGCAATTGACGCTGCTTGATACCCCAGGGCCAAACGAAGCGGGACAGCCGCATCTGCACAAGATGCTTAATGAGCAACTGGCGCGCGCGTCTGCGGTACTGGCGGTGATGGATTACACCCAGCTTAAGTCGATCTCTGATGAAGAGGTACGCCACGCCATTTCCGCTGTTGGGCGCTCTGTTCCGCTGTATGCGCTGGTGAATAAGTTCGATCAAAAAGACCGTAATAGCGATGACGAAGAACAGGTACGGGCGCTGATCGCCGGAACGCTAATGAAAGGGTATATCAACCCGACGCAGATTTTTCCCGTCTCGTCGATGTGGGGCTATCTGGCGAACCGCGCCCGCCATGAAATCAAACATCAGGGGAAATTACCCGACCCGGAAGAACAGCGTTGGGTGCAGGATTTTGCCGAAGCGGCGCTGGGCAGACGCTGGAGAATGGCCGATCTGGATGACGTTGAGCATATTCATCACGCCGCCGACCTGCTGTGGGAAGACTCGCTGTTTGAGCAACCGATTCGCAAGTTGCTGCATGCCGCACACGCCAACGCGTCGCTGTATGCGCTGCGTTCGGCGTCGCATAAGCTGCTTAATTACGCCCAGAGCGCCCGGGAATATCTTGATTTCCGCTACCAGGGGCTGACAGTTGCGTTTGAGAACCTTGAGCACAATATTACACGCCTTGAAGAAGATATGACGCTACTGAAAAATTGTCAGGAGCGCGTCAGCGATGAGATTGATCATGAGGTGGATGAAGCGCTGGCGGCGGCGGACGTGTTCATTCATGGCCAGCAACTGGAAATTACTGAAGTCATTAACGCCTGGTTTAGCGATGGCAGGATGATGGAAATGGCGAGCGAAAGTCAGGCCGACCTGCGTCTTGATTCGGGATTTTCGCCAGGCCAACTGGTGCTGGAAGATGAAGGGCAGGCGCAGATTGTCCTGAGCAAAATGCGCTCCTCCTGCGAAGCGATTTTTGTCGCCGCGCAGGAGAAGATCAGCCGCGAACTGGCGATGCGTTTTGACCAACTGGAAAATACCCTGGCTCGCTCACTCAATGATGCGATGCGCCCGATTGAGATGCGCATTAAAGAAGAGCTCAGCCACGCTGGTTTCCGGGCGCGTATCAGTTTCCCGGCATTCCAGGCAAGCGCACTCAACTTTAATACTCGCCAGCTTTTTACCAATGCGATTGCGCCGGAAGATACCCCGGCAGGGCAAGCGCCACGTAGCGGAAGCGTGCGTGAAACGGTTTCGCGCTGGCTAAATAATCCGAGCTGGGGATGGGATGATTATGTGGTGACCCGTACACGCTATGTCATTGATGTGGCGTCATTGCATAACAAGCTTATCCAGCATGTTGCTAATTTTTGTGAACAAATTCGTAAAGCTTTGGCTGCTCAGGTCGATGTTTCTGTTACGGCGGGTATGGCGACGTTCTTTGCCGAGTTCTCACTCAGTCTGGCAGGGCTACAAGATAGTTTGCGTGACAGTCTCGCGATTCGTCAGCAAAACGAATCATCAGTGTTAGCATTGCGTCAGCACCTGAAACACTGCATCAAGACTGCTAACTGGATTCAGGAAGATGCACGTCTTTTACGCGATGATATACAAACACTATTCGCAGCAGAGTAATTATGAAAAATCGACTACTGGAAGGGCCAGGGCGAACGCTTGAGTGCATTCATCCGAAGTTCATTGTGGATTTAGTGCAGGGCGCTGATGCGCCTCGCCAGAGTCAGATTGTGCCCCAACAGCAGTTGTTTCGTGAAAGACTGACCCAGGAAGTAATGGCGCAAACCCAACTGCGTCCGTGGGCCATGTCCGGCGTATTAAATGAGAATGACTCGTTACGTCTGGGGCTGGCGGAAAAGCTGGCCAGCATGCTCGATCCCGGCCATCTTGCGCTCACGCGCATCACCCAGCGCCTGGTCGCACTGAAACAGGCTGAGCAGCGCCGTCCTGCGACCAGCACACCAGGTAATCAGCAGCAATATGATGAATTAATTGAGCATTTTAGCCAACGAGCAAACTGGAAAGAGAAGGCGCTCGGCCAGCGTGGTTTAACGGTCCAGGCGGGAAATCACAGCGAACAAATTTTTACTCGCTGGCGGGCCGGCAATTACAACGGCTGGTCGATGGCGGGGCGTTGCTATGTTGCGCTGGAAGAGTTGCGCTGGGGCGCTTTTGGCGACGCCTGCCGTCTGGCGAGCAGCGAGGTGGCTTCTATGCTCAAAGATAACCTGCGTACGATGGCTTCTGATTTTCTGGCGCAGGGTATCAATGCTGCGCCAGCCACACGGCATTTTTATCACCAGTGGCTGACAACGCCCGCGACACCGGGTCTGATGGATTATAAAGATTTGCTGGGCTGGCTTGGCGACTGGTGCGATGCGGAGCGCCACCCTATTTGCTGGTCGGTGACCCAAAGCTGGCAGACGGTAGCGTTGGGCATGCCCAGGCTGTGTTCGGCGTCGCGCTTAGCCAGCGCCATGGTGGATGAGATTTTCGGTGAGTAAAAAGATGTGCCCTGCAATTAACCAATATTGATGGCTAATTGCAGGACATAGCTACAAACAGGTTAAAAAGCGGCCCCCGGCGTATCTCGTCGGGGGCTTTTTTTTAATGATTGAGCGAGGCGGCGGGTTTGTCTGCCGCTTTTATCGTTTCTGGAGCCTCGCCAAAGCGTCTGGCGTAGAGCGCGGTGATGATGGGCACCAGAATCGCCGTCACAATGACGCTCGCTGCCACCAGCGCCGTTGCTGAGGCGGCTACCGGTTCAAACGCCGGGTTAATCTGGGCGATGATCACCGGGTTTGCTACCGCAGCCCCTGCCGCAGAGGAGGCGGCGACACCCGCCGTACCATTACCACCACCAATGACTTTGTCGGCAATAATCAGCGGAATACCTGTGATGATGATAACCGCGATACCCAATACGATACCCAGCAGACCGGTGTCGAGAATGACTTTCAGGTTGATGGTATTACCCAGCGCGAAGCCGAAGAACGGGATCAGCACCGGTGTGGCTTTACTAAAGAACGCACGCAGGTCGTGGTCGAGGTTGCCCAGCGCAAAGCCAATCAGGAACGGCAGTACCGCCCCGATAAAGTGATGCGGTTCGAAGGATGCCAGGCCTGCGGACCCCAGAATGACCATGGTCATCAGTGGGCCGGATTCCAGCGACATCAGCACGAATGCGCCGGATTCTTCTTTCGTGCCGTACTGATTCATCAGGCTGGCATACAGGCCACCGTTGGTCATATCCATCGCCGAAACGATAGCCAGTACAGAGATGCCGGCGAAGAAACCAGTCTGAATACCGCCTTCCGGGATAAACGTGGCAGCGATCATCGCCACAACCCAGGCAACGGCGATTTTTGTCAGTACCAGCGTGCCGGATTTACGTAAGACCGTACCGGTGGCACGTAAATCAATTGACGCGCCGATACAGAAGAACCAAACGGCGAGAACAGGTACCGTACCTGTGATCATGCCTTTGGTAAAAGAACCGAAATACGCGCCTGTATTGGGAGCCAGCGTATTTAAAATTGCCCCAAGCAGCAAAGGTATTAACATCATCCCACCGGGGATGCGTTCAATGGTGGCTTTGATTTTCATTATAAATCCTCATATCTCATCATGTACCATGACCGAGAAACTAAAAACTTGATATTCAATGAGTTAAACCTTCCTGGTTTGACTTTATTTAATACCTGGCGCCGTTGATCCTTCACGGGAAGCACCGTCGTTATCATTCTCTGGTTTGTGTCTGGGCGTATGATGCGATCATTGGAATATTGATTCAATGAAAATAAAACAGTGTTTTAGTTATCTTCATCACATATTCCGTGTAAAGATTTATATGTGAACAATTAAATAACTTTGCGTTACGAACTTTCTTATGAAAGGCAGTTCAATACAGCTAGCAGAATAATAATCACGGGGGTTATGGCGCATTTTTATGAATAATGCTCTGGGACATTTTATAAGTTAAAAACACATTTTCTCGTTAAGTAAAACGCAGTTTCGATGGAAAGGTGAGGTGGATTGCTAAAATTGTGTTTGTCATCACAGGGTGATTTTGTGTGAAGTTGATCACGTTTTTAAACCCTGTTAGGGTAAAAGGCGGTTAAACAATGCCCTGCCAGGCGTCAACAGGTTCGGTTGTACAGGCTGTAACCAGCCAGTGTAAGTAAACCTGCTACGCTTGAACAAGGTAAGTCGGCATGCACGGCTTAATACGCGCAATCCTGCTATGGCTATCCATTGCGCGGTTCAGGGCGAAAGTCAAAAGAGGACATCATGTTAAAAAGGAAGAAAGTTAAACCTATTACACTTCGCGATGTAACCATCATTGATGACGGTAAGTTGCGAAAAGCGATAACTGCCGCTTCACTCGGTAACGCGATGGAATGGTTTGATTTTGGCGTATATGGCTTCGTGGCTTACGCGCTGGGTAAAGTGTTTTTCCCGGATGCCAACCCCAGTGTGCAAATGATTGCCGCACTGGCAACCTTCTCCGTCCCGTTCCTTATTCGCCCGTTGGGTGGTCTGTTTTTCGGGATGCTGGGCGATAAATACGGCCGGCAGAAAATCCTCGCGATCACCATTGTGATTATGTCCGTCAGTACATTCTGTATCGGACTTATTCCTTCGTATGCCACCATCGGTATTTGGGCGCCTGTCCTGCTGTTGCTGTGTAAAATGGCGCAAGGGTTCTCTGTGGGCGGGGAATACACCGGTGCATCGATTTTCGTGGCGGAATACTCCCCGGACCGTCGGCGCGGTTTTCTGGGCAGCTGGCTTGATTTTGGTTCTATAGCGGGCTTCGTTATCGGTGCGGGCGTTGTCGTGCTGATATCTACGGTCGTTGGTGAAGAAAACTTCCTCAGTTGGGGCTGGCGTATTCCCTTCTTCCTCGCGTTGCCTCTGGGGATAATTGGCCTTTATCTACGTCATGCGCTCGAAGAGACCCCTGCGTTTCAACAGCATGTGGATAAACTGGAGCAGGGCGATCGCGAAGGGCTACAAAACGGCCCGAAAGTCTCTTTCAAAGAGATTGCGACAAAGCACTGGCGCAGTTTGCTGATCTGTATCGGTATGGTCATTGCGACCAACGTGACCTATTACATGTTGCTGACGTACATGCCGAGCTATCTGTCGCATAACCTGAATTATTCAGAAGACCACGGCGTGCTGATTATTATCGCGATTATGGTCGGTATGCTGTTTGTGCAGCCTGTCATGGGCTTACTCAGCGACCGTTTTGGCCGCCGTCCGTTTATTATTCTGGGGAGTGTGGCGCTGTTTGCGCTGTCCATTCCGGCGTTTATCTTGATTAACAGTAACGTGACGGGGCTGATTTTCGCGGGATTGCTGATGCTGGCCGTGATCCTCAACTGCTTCATTGGCGTGATGGCATCGACATTGCCGGCAATGTTCCCGACCCATATTCGTTATAGCGCACTGGCGAGCGCCTTTAACATTTCGGTACTGGTTGCTGGCCTGACCCCGACACTGGCCGCCTGGTTGGTTGAAAGCACGCAGAACCTGATGATGCCAGCGTATTATCTGATGGTTGTTGCAGTGATTGGCCTGATTACGGGCCTTACGATGAAGGAGACGGCGAACCGCCCATTAAAAGGGGCGACGCCTGCGGCATCCGATATCCAGGAGGCGAAAGAAATTCTGCGCGAGCATCACGATAATATTGAACAGAAAATCGAAGATATTGACGCGGAAATTGCTGAACTACAGGCGAAGCGCTCACGCCTCGTCGATCAGCACCCACGGATTAACGAGTAACCGATACAGCCCGGTCATGTACCGGGCTTTTTTATCAGCAGCCCGCGGCAATATAATCACCGCCAGGGCTGACCGGAACGACGGTTAAGAATAACACCACGGCAAACAGAATCAGCGCCAGGCCGCCGACGATGTTGAGCATCGGTATCAGCCATGGCATGCTGCCGCCCTCCTGCCTGAAAAAGGCGGCAGTGCGGTTACGGGCATAACGCACTGCCAGTGACAGGCCCATAATCGACATAGCGGTGCCGAATGCCATCGTCATGACTGCCGCGATCCCCCAGCTCACAATGCCCAGCGCGTTTGAAAAGAGCAAAATCATGATTGCGCCGCTACAGGGGCGTGCGCCAATGGCAAGTATGACGCCCAGCCGGGTTTTCCAGTCGCCCGACATATTGATTCCCACCCCGTGATTCCCGCAGCCGCATTCGTCACAATGCGTATGAGGCAACGGCCTCATGGCAGTGATGTTCATTTTCTGCGGTTTGAGGGTTTTTATCGCGTTGACGATTAGCCAGACGCCAAACCCGCCAACCATAACTGCGCTGATTTTCTCGACGTACCAACGACTCTCACTGAGATCGCCGGAGGCGAGGTTAAAACCTACTGCGAGGATAAATACAAAAAGAATCGCACTCACACCCTGCATCAGACTGCCAAGAAAAGGGATGACGCGGGCGGCGGTTTGGCTCTCCTGGTTGGTAGTGAGGTAGGTGGTGACGATAAATTTTCCGTGACCCGGCCCAACCGCATGTAACACGCCATAGAAGAACGAACCGGTCAGTAGCCATAGCCCCCCGGCATACTGATGGTTATTCAGTTGCAGCAGGTACATCACCAGATAACGGTGCAGCGTAATCTGGGTTGCCAGACACCACTGGATAAAGGCATTCCAGTGCGTATGCAGAGCGAAGGCTGCGGCCAGCAACAATATTACTGCCACGATGGCGCCAGGCAGACGCCATTGACGGGTAAGCGTTTGGGTTGTCATAAGCTTTAGAGGGATGGTTAAAGCATGACCGCAGTATAGGTGCTGCTCAGGGGGAGCTCCAGCCTGGCGGGGGGAGATTCGTTACCAGACGTAAGTACGGGATAAAAAGGCCTGCCGGGCTATTGAGCGAGGCAGGCCCCGAAGGGGTGAGCCGCTTGCGGCGAATAATCGAACGGAGTTCGATGGAGAGTCCGGTTGCAGAAAAGCAAAAACCCAGCCATAGGCTGGGTTCTCTGAATAAGTGGTGCCCGGACTCGGAATCGAACCAAGGACACGGGGATTTTCAATCCCCTGCTCTACCGACTGAGCTATCCGGGCAACGGGGCGCATTAAACCCTAATCACCGTAATGCGTCAACTCTATTTCAAAAAATGCTGTTCAGTTGCTCAAGTTTGCGGCAGTCTGAGTGATTCTGCGCCACAAAACGGCGTATTGCACAAATCTTCCAGATTTTTTCCGCACGGGGGAGTAATGCTGTTCCCGGGGATTTCGGAGGCAATATGGCTAATGACTGGCTGGAACTGCGGCAACATGCGGATACTGGCATCGAAACAATTCGCGCCCACTTTGAAGGCCATGCGTACGATCCGCACTGGCATGATAGCTATCTGGTGGGTATCACCCTCAGCGGTACGCAGGAATTTCATTGCCGTCGTGAACGGCATCGCAGCACGCCGGGAGATGCCTTCTTGCTCGAACCTGGGGAAATTCACGATGGTGATGCGCCGGTTGCGGGCGGTTTCACCTACCTGACATTTTACCTTGATGAAGTGTGGCTGAGTTCCACTCTCCGTGGATTGTACGAGTCCGTACCCTGCAGTTATTCGCTGCATTTCTCCCGCACGATGGCACGCGAGCCGCAGCTTGCTAGCGCGATCGCCAGGACCTTTCATGCGCTGCACAGCGAGGAGATGCGTATTGTGCAGCAAAGTACCATGGATGATCTGCTCGGGCAGCTCACCCGGCACAGCCAGTGGCGTAAGCGCCTGCCATCACATCTGCAAAGCGCGGCGGTGGCCCATCGCGCACGGGATTATTTGCATGCCCATATGGGGGATAATATCGGCCTGTCCGATCTGGCCCGCGAAACGGGCACTGATCGGTTTACTCTGACCCGTTGTTTTAAACGTGAATTTCATCTCTCCCCCCATGCCTGGCTTATTCAACTGCGGCTGGCCAATGCCCGAAGTATGCTGGCCCGCGGCGAACAACCGGCGAGCGTGGCGGCTGCGCTGGGATTTGCCGATCAAAGCCATCTGGGGAGGTGGTTCCAGCGGGCATATCGGCTATCGCCAGCCCATTACCGGAAACTTTGCACAAATCTTCCAGACGACATCAATAAATAACGCCATAGTCACAGGACGGAGAATAAGGAGTCCCGACTGTGAATACACTCTACAGCTACCTGCCATTTATGTTGTTTGCCTTTGTGGCGTCGATAACCCCCGGCCCGACCAATATTCTGATCCTTACCAGCAGTCAACGCTATGGCATCAGGGCCACGCTACCTGCGGTGGCAGGAGCCTGCGTGACGGCAAGCCTGATTGTGTTTATCTCCGGGGCGGGCGCAGGGGAAGTCCTGCGAGGGTATCCGTTGCTACGTGAGGGGATGAGTTGGGCTGGTGCACTGTGGCTTAGCTGGATGAGCTGGCAGTTATTTACCGCACCGGCCGCGGATTTGAATGAGAAGAGTGGCGAACCCTTTAGCGGCAAAGCGGCGGCCATGTTGCAGCTTATCAATCCCAAAACCTGGATGATGGCATTGGCCGTGGTCAGTCTGTTTGCGCCCAACGGCGCGCATCCCGTGCGCGAAGTGTCGTTTTTGTCACTGAGCTTCCTGCTCATTTCGGTGCTCTGCCTGGGCGCGTGGACGCTACTGGGCAAAGCGGTAAACCGACTCTTTCGCAGCGCGACAGCGCTAATCAGGTTTCAACGGACGATGGCACTTTGCCTGTTGATTTCCGCCTGGGCCGGATTTATGCACTGATCAGGTTAATGCGCCGCCCTGACGACAACATGCAAAACGAAGAATATCTTCTGCCAGCTGTCGGGCGGTATCGACATCGGTCTGGCTGCGATTAACCAGCATCCGGCTGAGGCAGCCTTCCAGCACCAGTTCCATCTGTTTCGCGACCATGGTCGGGTCGTCCACTTCCAGTTGGGTTAACAGGTCATGCGTGAAGGCGAACGCCGCCTGCTTTTGCTGATCCGCCAGTTGGTGTATCGGATGGTCCGGGTCGGGGTAAAAGGTACAGGCGGCGATAAACAGGCAGCCCGGATAGCGATTATTACTGACGCAATCCGTTAATGCCCCATAACGCGCCAGCAATTTTTGCTCTTTTGTCAGCTCTTCATCGAGTAATAACTGCCTGCGCCAGATATCAACCTGCTGGCTGAGATAGCGTAGCGCATCGTAAAACAGCGCTTCTTTATCCGGCCAGAAACGCAAAAACTCCTCTAACGGATAGTTAATACGTTCCGCGACCATTTCCGGCGTGGTGTCGGCAATCCCTCTTAATTCAAATAACTGAAGTGTCTGGCTTAAAACATCTTCACGTTGCACGGTAAGTTCCTCCGTTGTCAGAAGCCTGCGTCCTCAACCAAGTGTTGTTTACGGTGCGTGATTGCGCAAATGTGCGGTAAAGGCGGAGGCATCCATAAAGCCCGTGACCCGCCGTGCCGGTTGCTCATGGCCTTGCGCATCGAAAAACACAATGGTGGGTAAGCCCAGAACCTGCAAATGTTGCAGCAGCGCTTGATCCTGTGCGGTATTGGCGGTGACATCCGCCTGTAGTAACACGGAATTGTTTAATGCTGCCTGAACCCGCGTATCGCTAAAGGTGTACTTCTCAAATTCTTTGCACGCCACGCACCAGTCGGCGTAAAGATCCAGCATCACCGGGCGGCCTTTGGCTTGTGCCAGCGCCTGATTAAGCTCATCCACGGTGTTGATGGTGGTAAACGGCAGATGTGCCTGGCGTTGTGCTGTCGGCTGACCAAAGACCCAGTCCTG
This sequence comes from Phytobacter ursingii, assembly GCA_901456055.1. Classification (GTDB taxonomy): domain Bacteria; phylum Pseudomonadota; class Gammaproteobacteria; order Enterobacterales; family Enterobacteriaceae; genus Phytobacter; species Phytobacter ursingii. The sequence continues at coordinate 881,462 of CABDWT010000002.1, read as the reverse complement.
CAAGGGGCGTGCGCACACCAGCGCCGCCCCTAGCAGGACGATTTGCAGAATGCGCGTCACCGGGCGGGTTGCGCTGAGACTGGCAATAAAGGCCCAGGCAAAAAAGGCGACGCCGAGCAGCGACCATAAGCGTAAACCCCAGTTTTCACCCCATACGCGCTCAAGCAGGAAAATGGGTAAGGCCAGGATCACAAAGCCAAAGGCGATTTTGACCTGCGTCATCCACGGACCGCTTTTTGGCAGCAGACGGTTGCCAAAGACGGTAACCAGAATCAGTGGCAATCCCATCCCCAGGGCATACAAATAGAGCGTGCCGCCGCCCAGCCACAGATTACCGCTCTGGGCGATATAGAGCAGAATGGCGCTCAGCGGCGCAGTGGTACAAGGCGAGCAAATCAGTCCGGCAATCGCCCCCATAGTAAACACGCCGCCTGCGGAACCGCCTTGCTGGCGGTTGCTCATCAGCGTTAAGCGGGTTTGTAGCGAGGCGGGCAATTGCAGGGTGAACAGACCAAACATCGACAGCGCCAGTAGGATGAAGACCACCGACAGGCCAATCAGCACGAACGGATGCTGGAGTGCCGCCTGGAACTGCAGCCCGGCCGCTGCTACCACCATGCCCAGCGCGGTGTAAGTCAACGCCATGCCCTGCACATAGATAAACGCCAGCAGCAGCGCACGGGGCGTTGAAAGGCGTTGTTTGCCGCCCAGCACGATGCCTGAGATCAATGGGTACATCGGTAAGACGCAGGGCGTGAAGGCCACGCCAATACCAATCAACAGCGCCCACAGGGCGGAGAAGGGCAGCGTGGGGCTGATGCTATTTTCCCTCAACCCGGTACTTTCTCTGGTGGGGCGAGGGGGGAGGGCCTGGGCAGCGTTCTCCGGTGCGGCGCTGGTTTGCCCCCTCTCCTGGGGGAGCGGGTTAGGGCGAACCTCACTCAGCGGAATCACTTTCGTCTCTGGTGGATAACAGAACCCGGCGTCCGCACAGCCCTGGTAGATTACTGTCAACGTCGCGCCTTTGGCCGCCTCGTTGATTGTCACCGGCAGGTGCAGCTGTTGGCGATAAATCTCACTTTTGCCATAAAACTCATCGTTATGCGGCTCGCCGAAAGGCAGTTGTGGCGGTGCGATGTCTGCCTGTTGCGCAGTGAGTTTGATTTGCTGGCGATAGAGGTAATAGCCCTCTTTCACCTGCCAGTTGAGCCTGATCTCATTTTGCTGTTGCTGGAAATCAAACATGAAGGCCTGATCGGCCGGAACAAAACTGGACTGTCCGGGGGCGTCAAATAAGCCCGCAAGGGCAGGCGTGCTGCATAACAGCAGAATCAGCGTAAGGATGCGTTGAGCCATGTGAGGTAATCAAAATCTCCGTGAGTAACCGGTATCGCGAGTAATTCTGGGGTCTGATAAGGGTGATGCGATTTTATGCAGGCGAAGAGATCTTCAAGATGGGCAACGTCGGTTTTGAGCAGCAACTGTACTTCATACTCCTGCTCCAGCTTCCCCTCCCAGTAATACATAGAAGTGGCGCCGGGGAGGAGGGTCACGCAGGCGGCCAGCTTATCGGCCAGCGTTTTGGCGGCCAGCTCCTGGGCCGTCGCTTCATCCGGGGCGGTACAGAGCACAACAACAGTATCAGGCGTGTTCATCGGTAACCTCTTCGCAGCGAAAAGGGGACTATATCACGCACAATGAAAACGGGCCGCAGTACGGCCCGTTTTTAACGACTTTTACAACAATATGCCGCCAATCACGAAGCCCAGCACTACGCACAGGGTGATGGCGATGACGCCTGGGATCAAAAAGGCGTGGTTAAACACATACTTGCCGATACGCGTTGAGCCCGTATCGTCCATTTCCACTGCCGCAAGCAGCGTTGGGTAGGTTGGCAACACGAACAATGCTGATACTGCTGCAAACGATGCCACGGCAGTCAGCGGGCTGACACCCAGCATCAACGCCGCAGGCATCAGCGCTTTCGCGGTTGCCGCCTGGGAGTAAAGCAGAGTAGAGGCGAAAAACAGCACCACTGCCAGCAGCCACGGGTAGTTGTTGAGCAGATTGCCGGCCACAGTCTGGATATCCTGAATGTGGTTTTTCACAAAGGTATCGCCAAGCCACGCCACGCCCAGGACGCAAATACAGGCGCTCATACCGGATTTAAAGGTACTGGCGTTGAGAATGTCGCCCGTGTTGATTTTACAGGTCAGGCAAATCAGCGTGGCGATAGTGAGCATGAACACTACGATCGCTTCGTTACGCGGCAACACCGGGTTCGTGATCAGACCCACGTTAGGACTGATTGCCGTGGCGTACAGCATGACGGCGATAATCCCAACGAGGAACAGCAACACGGAGCGTTTTGCATGGGGCTTGATTTCGAAAACTTTGCTGCCACGCAGTTTGATTTCCCCTCTTGCCAGACGCTCCTGGTACACCGGATCATCTTTCAACTCGGCGCCGAGGAAGTTACACACAATGGCCGTCAGCATGACAGCAATCAGCGTAACCGGAATACAGATTGCCAGCAGCGTCAGGTAGCTCACACCGAGCGGTTCCAGAATACCGGCAAAAAAGACGACGGCCGCGGAGATGGGGGAGGCGGTAATAGCGATTTGCGAAGCCACTACGGCAATGGAGAGTGGGCGGGAAGGACGGATCCCTTGCTCTTTCGCCACTTCGGTAATGACTGGCAGCGTAGAAAACGCCGTATGGCCGGTACCCGCCAGGATGGTCATAAACCAGGTGACCAGCGGGGCGAGAAAAGTGATGTATTTGGGGTGGCGGCGCAGCATACGCTCCGCAAGGCTTACCAGGTAATCCATGCCCCCTGCCACCTGCATTGCGGCAATAGAGGCGATAACCGCCATGATGATTTCAATAACATCAAAGGGTATAGCGCCGGGTTTGATTTGAAAAAAGAGTGTCAGTACTAGCACGCCGAAACCACCAGCAAAACCGATGCCGATGCCGCCGAGTCTGGCCCCCAGGTAAATAGCAAGCAGGACGAGTACAAGTTCTGCAGCAAACATAATTGCCTTCCTTGTTGATGAAATGATAATGATTTTTTTTTACTGCAGGCTAAAAAAAAGGCACGTCAGGGCTGACGTGCCTTATGGATTTAGCCGTCAGTGTTACTGTTCGCTTTCATCGGTATAACGCTTCGCTTTATAGGCCGGATGCATCAGGTTTTGCGCTGAGAAAATATCATCCAGCTCCGCTTCGGTCAGCAGACCGCGCTCCAGCACGACCTCACGCACACTCTTGCCCGTTTCGGCGCAGATTTTGCCGACGATGTCACCGTTATGGTGACCAATAAACGGGTTGAGGTAGGTCACAATGCCGATGGAGTTGAAGACATAGCCCTCGCACACGGACTTGTTAGCGGTGATGCCGCTGACGCATTTTTCCAGCAAGTTGTAGCAGGCGTTGGTCAGAATATGGATTGACTCGAACATGGCCTGGCCAATCACTGGCTCCATCACGTTCAACTGTAACTGACCCGCTTCGGACGCCATGGTCACCGTGGTGTCGTTACCGATAACTTTGAAGCATACCTGGTTCACGACTTCCGGCACGACCGGGTTCACTTTCGCGGGCATGATGGACGAGCCCGCCTGCAGTTCCGGCAGGTTGATTTCATTCAGACCCGCACGTGGACCCGAAGAGAGCAGTCGCAGGTCATTACAGATCTTGGACATTTTGACGGCCAGGCGTTTCAGCGCGCTGTGTACCATGACGTAAGCGCCGCAGTCGGAGGTCGCCTCAATCAGGTCTTCCGCCGGGACCACCGGCAGGTTGCTCACTTCGGCCAGTTTCTGTACCGCCAGCTGCTGGTAGCCATCCGGGGTATTCAGACGTGTACCGATCGCCGTCGCGCCGAGGTTCACTTCCAGCAGCAGCTCGGAGGTGCGCAGCAGGTTTTTCGTCTCTTCATTAAGCAGCACGTTAAAGGCGTGGAACTCTTGTCCCAACGTCATTGGAACGGCGTCCTGCAGCTGCGTACGGCCCATTTTCAGGATGTCGCGGAATTCATCTGCTTTGTGTTCAAAACCTTCACCCAACTGAGTGATGGCATCGACCAGTTTGAGGATGGAGGTATACACCGCGATACGAAAACCGGTCGGGTAGGCGTCGTTAGTGGACTGGCATTTATTGACGTGATCGTTAGGATTGAGGTACTGGTATTCACCTTTCTGATGGCCCATTAATTCCAGACCGATGTTTGCCAGTACTTCGTTGGTGTTCATGTTTACCGAGGTTCCCGCACCGCCCTGATAGACGTCGACCGGGAACTGGTCCATACATTTGCCGTTATTCAGGACTTCATCACATGCCGCTACGATGGTGTTCGCAATGCTCTTCGGAATGGTTTGCAGCTCCTTGTTGGCAAGTGCAGCCGCTTTTTTCACCATTACCATCCCCCGGACAAACTCAGGGATGTCGCTGATTTTACTGTTACTAATGTAGAAGTTCTCAATCGCTCTAAGAGTATGTACACCATAATAGGCATCCGCTGGAACTTCCCTTGTGCCCAACAAATCTTCTTCGATACGAATGTTGTTTAACATGTGAACCTTCTTTATCAAGCTACGAATGAATACACCAAACACACAGTATATATGTGGTTATGTGTGATTTCGGGCCGACGATTATCTCCTTAATCGGCCAGATATCTGCGATCATATGCTGATCCGAGCGAAAAGCCGTAATCTGGATCACTTATTATCTTAGCCACTTTATCAGAATCATTAATCTGTGAAATGAATCACCGCTAGCGCTGCGCTGGAAAAAATAGTTGCCGGGAAAAATTGAATTTCCAGCGTTTGCCACCATCTCACTCAGTATGCGAATCGCAAAAATTTACCAACAGGCGCCGGTGGCGTCTGTTCACTGAGGAGAAACCAGTGCGCTGGATACCGCTGCTTGCTGTTTTTTTATACGTTTACATCGAGATATCGATCTTCATCCAGGTAGCGCATGTCTTTGGTGTGTTTATGACGCTTATCCTGGTGATTTTTACTTCGGTTATCGGCATGTCTCTGGTACGTAATCAGGGCTTCAAAAACTTCCTCTTAATGCAGCAAAAGCTGGCGGCAGGGGAAAGCCCGGCGGCCGAGATGATTAAAAGCGTGTCGCTGATTATCGCGGGCCTGCTGCTGGTACTGCCGGGGTTCTTTACCGATTTCCTCGGCTTACTGCTGCTGTTGCCGCCGGTACAAAAGCATCTGACGCTTAAACTGATGCCGCATTTGCGTTTTTCCCGTATGCCGGGCGGCGGCTTTAGCTCCGGGCCGGGTAATACTTTTGAAGGGGAGTATCAGCGCAAAGATGATCCGCGCGACCGTCTGGATAACAAAGACGATCGCTAAGCATACCGAAGCTTTTTGTGGCCCGGAAAAGGCGGCGACGCCTTTTGGGGTTTACGGGCGCTGAACCGCCACGCCGCGCCCGGGTAAAAATGCCCACAATCCTGCCAGCATCACAATCGCATACAGGCTCTTCCAGCCAGGAATGGCCAGCAGCAGTAAGCACAGGATGCTGCCCACCCAGGCCAGTACTTTATAACGCCCTTTCAACAGGCGGCACCCTGCCAGCATGCACAGCAAATAAATCAAAATGAAAATGCCGTTGGCGTAAATGATGAGTGTGTCGAGATTAATGGCAAACGCGTAGATACCCAGCGTACAGATAACGCAGCACGTCAGGACGGCATTGAGCGCGTTAAGCGGTATTTGTCGGGAGGACAAACGCGCCAGCGGGCTTTGCGGTTTGTATTGTGCCTGCGACCACACCAGCCGGGCGAAGCTCTGAATATAGATATTGAGGCTGGCAAAACAGGCCAGGTAACCGATGATGCAGGCAATCCACTGCGCCTGCTTACCGAACAGTTCAACGACAATGATCGGTAAGGATGCTGCTGCCCCTGCGCTATGCCAGAGTGGGAAATGCAGCACCACTACGGTACAGGCCCAGTAGACTGAACCCGCCAGAATCAGGCCAATCATCAGCGCGCGAGGGAAATCGCGTTCAGGGTGCTTAAACTCCGAGGCCAGATGTGCAAACGCTTCCAGGCCGACAAAACACCAGAACATAACGGCCAGTGAGGCCGTCATGCCGGAGAAGGGAACGTCTGCCGGAGCCGGAAAAGAGAGGGCGCTAAAGGAGAGCCCGCCACGCCACCAGATGGCGACAATCAATGCGACGATAAGCCCGGCAATGATGGATTGCAGGTTGGCGCTGGAACCAGCACCGCGCGTTCCAATCAGCCAGATGAGCGCCAGGGTGGTCAGTTCGGCTATCAGCAGTTGCGCTCCCTGCCAGCCAAACATGCCCTGCCAGAAACCAGCGGCGATATGCAGGGCTGCGGGTAGCCCGACCGGGATCACCGACAGGAACAACCAGCCGGTGACGCGCTCCAGTCGTGAACCGAACGCCATGCCGACAAAGTGGGCGACGCCGCCCGCGCTGGGAAACTGCCGACCCAGAACGGCGAAGACGATAGCGACCGGAAAGACCAGCAGAATAAGCACAGGCCAGGCCCACAGGCTGCTGTCGCCTGCCGCCAGCGCCGCTAGCGCGGGGACGGCAAACACCCCCGTTCCGAGTAACGATGTAGAAAGTAACCCAATCCCTTGTGCCAGCCCCAGCTCTTGTTTCAGTCCACTCATGGCCTGTATCCCACGCGTCATCGCAATATAAAGAGGGGTAATGCTAACACAATCAATTTTACTTATGGCTGTTGGCGCGCCTGCCTGTTCTTATGGATTGTTTTTTCATTTTTTCGCCAGCTAAGCGCTTTGTGCGAAATTTTTTTTAAAGTGCCCCCTTGAAGGGGGAAAAACCCATCCCCATCTCTCTGGTCACCAGCCGGAGAACCGATTGCGGGCCGGCGTCACCCATAACTGATAATGACTTTCTCAAAGGAGAGCTATCAATGAGTATTCGTCCGTTACATGATCGTGTGATCGTCAAACGTAAAGAAGTTGAATCTAAATCCGCTGGCGGCATCGTTCTGACCGGTTCTGCAGCAGGCAAATCAACGCGTGGCGAAATCATCGCTGTCGGTAAGGGCCGCATCCTGGAAAACGGTACAGTGCAGCCACTGGACGTGAAAGTGGGCGACATCGTGATTTTCAATGATGGTTACGGTGTTAAAGCTGAGAAGATCGACAATGAAGAAGTGTTGATCATGTCCGAAAGCGACATTCTGGCAATTGTTGAAGCGTAATCCGCGAACGACACTGAACATACGAATTTAAGGGAAAGATTAAAATGGCAGCTAAAGACGTAAAATTCGGTAACGACGCTCGTGTGAAAATGCTGCGCGGCGTAAACGTACTGGCAGACGCAGTTAAAGTGACCCTGGGCCCGAAAGGCCGTAACGTAGTGCTGGATAAATCCTTCGGCGCGCCGACCATCACCAAAGATGGTGTTTCTGTAGCACGTGAAATCGAACTGGAAGACAAGTTCGAGAACATGGGCGCACAGATGGTGAAAGAAGTGGCCTCCAAAGCGAACGACGCTGCAGGCGACGGTACTACCACTGCGACCGTACTGGCGCAGGCTATCATCACCGAAGGCCTGAAAGCTGTTGCTGCGGGCATGAACCCGATGGACCTGAAACGTGGTATCGACAAAGCCGTTCTGGCCGCTGTTGAAGAACTGAAAGCACTGTCCGTACCGTGCTCTGACTCTAAAGCGATTGCTCAGGTTGGTACTATCTCCGCTAACTCCGACGAAACCGTAGGTAAACTGATCGCAGAAGCGATGGACAAAGTCGGTAAAGAAGGCGTGATCACCGTTGAAGACGGCACCGGTCTGCAGGACGAACTGGACGTGGTTGAAGGTATGCAGTTTGACCGCGGTTACCTGTCCCCTTACTTCATCAACAAGCCGGAAACGGGCGCTGTAGAACTGGAAAGCCCATTCATCCTGCTGGCTGACAAGAAAATCTCCAACATCCGCGAAATGCTGCCGGTTCTGGAAGCCGTTGCGAAAGCAGGCAAACCGCTGGTTATCATCGCAGAAGATGTTGAAGGCGAAGCGCTGGCGACCCTGGTGGTTAACACCATGCGTGGCATCGTGAAAGTCGCTGCGGTTAAAGCACCGGGCTTCGGTGACCGCCGTAAAGCGATGCTGCAGGATATCGCTACCCTGACTGGCGGTACCGTTATCTCCGAAGAGATCGGTATGGAGCTGGAAAAAGCGACCCTGGAAGACCTGGGTCAGGCGAAACGCGTTGTGATCAACAAAGACACCACCACCATCATCGATGGCGTGGGCGACGAAGCGGCAATTCAGGGCCGTGTTGGCCAGATTCGTCAGCAGATCGAAGAAGCGACTTCCGATTACGACCGTGAAAAACTGCAGGAGCGCGTAGCGAAACTGGCTGGCGGCGTTGCAGTTATCAAAGTCGGTGCGGCTACCGAAGTTGAAATGAAAGAGAAAAAAGCACGCGTTGAAGATGCCCTGCACGCGACCCGTGCTGCGGTAGAAGAAGGCGTGGTTGCCGGTGGCGGTGTTGCGCTGATCCGCGTTGCAAGCAAAATCGCTGACCTGAAAGGTCAGAACGAAGACCAGAACGTGGGTATCAAAGTTGCGCTGCGCGCAATGGAAGCTCCGCTGCGTCAGATCGTGCTGAACTGCGGCGAAGAGCCGTCTGTTGTTGCTAACACTGTTAAAGGTGGTGACGGCAACTACGGTTACAACGCAGCGACCGAAGAGTACGGCAACATGATCGATATGGGTATCCTGGATCCGACTAAAGTGACCCGTTCTGCTCTGCAGTACGCGGCCTCTGTGGCTGGCCTGATGATCACTACCGAGTGCATGGTGACCGACCTGCCGAAAGGCGACGCGCCTGACTTAGGTGCTGCTGGTGGCATGGGCGGCATGGGCGGTATGGGCGGCATGATGTAATGTGCCCTTCGCCCTGCATCCTTCAGGCTGCAGATGCGTTGGCTGCGTTCGGGAACCCCAGTCACTTACTTGAGTAAGCTCTTGGGGATTCCTGAACTAGCCGCCTTCCTGCAACCAGAATGATTTGGGCGTGTATATCGCAGAAATGAATAAACCCTCGGGCAGAAATGCCCGGGGGTTTTTCTTTTGGTCATCTTTTTAGTATAAGATTCACACACGGACGCAAGACGTCCAGCTCATTGATTGTGGGGAATAACATGCACGTTAAATATTTAGCAGGGATTGTCGGCGCAACGTTGTTACTGGCAGGCTGCAGCGCCGGTAATGAGCTTTCTTCGGGCGGGCAGAGTGTTCGCTTCGTAGAAGATAAACCTGCCGCAAACTGTCAGTATCTGGGCACCGCGACGGGTAAACAAAGCAACTGGCTTTCTGGCCAGCATGGCGAAGAAGGTGGCTCAATGCGTGGCGCAGCGAATGACCTGCGCAACCAGGCTGCGCAAATGGGCGGCAACGTGCTGTATAGCGTCTCCAGCCCGACACAAGGCTTTATGTCCAGCTTCGTACCGACGGCCAGTGAAATGACCGGTCAGGTTTATAAATGTCCGCAATAAAGTAAATTGCATTGCTCCCATTAAGAAATGGGAGCAATGAACTCGCTATGCTCTGCACGCTTTATTATTAATATTGTTTTTAAACTGACGTTTTAATCATAACCCCTTAATTTTTAAAAATATTATTTATTTTATTCTAAATTAAATATTCACGTTTTTTATTTTCCCTCCTCATATAGATTAAGATTTCTTAAGCTTTCACTTATGTGAGAGTTTTCACATCTTTTTTTCAAACCGTAAAGTAAAAGTTAACTTAACGCTAAAGTTTTAATAAAACTCACCGATAAATAAAACCGAAGTGTGAAAGGACTCTCCCTCATGGTGGTTATTAATCATGATTTATTAAAGATACTAAAGCTAAATTGGAGAGGTATGATGAACATCACCAAACGATTATTACTTGCTTTTTCTCTACTTATCATTAGTTTGATAGGCACAAATATCATTGCGATAGTGTCTTTATCAAACATTAGTGAGGACACTAATTATTTCCAGGAAAACATTCTTCCCAGCCTCAGTTCAATGAATAAAGAGATGCTTCAGGCGACGGGCATACGTTCACAACTTTATTTGCATGGTTTAACCGAAGACCAGGCGCAGATGGATGTCATTAAACAAAATGCCTATAAAATTTTTGATGAGCTCCTTGCAAAGCATCAATACTATCTCAAAGAATTTATTTCAGACCAACGCGATCAGGAACTGAGTAATAAAACGCTGGCAGATATGCAAGCTTTCCGTGGGGCAATGGACCAATATTTTAAAATATCGGAATCCAATGACCGCAAGGCGATTATTAACGCCATGCAAAAAGGCGGATTAATCGCAGATAAAATTGCTACGTTAATTGCTGATTTTAATGACCAGATCGACTACAACACCTCTTTAGTTGTACAGGCAAATGCGGCCAGCAAATCGCTGATTAACAAAGCGCAGATTTTATCAGTGAGTGCAACACTGGCGGCAACTATTATTCTCGGCTTGTTTGGTCTGCTTACTGTTTTGAATATTCGTCGTCGTTTGAATGCAATGCGAGATGGCATGGTACAGATCAGTCAAGATCTTGATCTGAGCAAAAATCTGCAGGCCGGCCGCCAGGATGAAATTGGGCATGCGATCACAGCATTTAACTATTTAATTGATCGGGTGGCGGAATCCCTCACCATGGTGAGAAATGCTTCTGCTTCGGTAAATACCGCAGCGAATGAGATTTCCTTAGGTAATGATGAGCTGTCAGCTCGTACTGAACAACAATCTGCCGCCGTTGTTGAGACCGCTGCCAGTATGGAAGAATTGAGCTCAACGGTAAAACAGAACGCGCAAAACGCCCAGCAGGCGAGTTTGCTGGCTGTTACTGCGTCCGATACGGCGAGTCAGGGGGGAACCGTTGTGGGTAATGCGGTGAGCCGGATGAAAGATATTATTGAAAGCTCGCGCCGCATTTCTGAAATTACCACCGTGATTAACGGTATCGCGTTCCAGACCAATATTCTTGCGCTCAATGCCGCCGTTGAGGCTGCACGTGCAGGCGATCAGGGCCGTGGGTTTGCCGTTGTTGCCGGGGAAGTGCGTTCATTAGCGCAGCGCAGCTCGCAGGCCGCAAAAGAGATTGAAGCGCTTATCGGCGAATCAGTCCATTTTGTAGAAGAGGGGGCAAAACAGGTCGATCTGGCGGGCGAAAGTATGAGTGGTATTGTTCACTCGGTTACCCAGGTTAAAGATTTAATGCAAGAAATTGCCGCAGCGTCTGACGAGCAAAATCGGGGTATTGCGCAAATTGCTCAGGCCATGTCTGAAATGGATACCACCACGCAGCAGAACGCGGCGCTGGTCCAGGAATCGTCCGCTGCTGCGGGGAGCCTGGAAGATCAGGCAGTCAAGTTGCAACAACTGGTTGATGTATTCCGTTTGCCTGGGGTACAAGCGGCGGCGGCGCCTAAAACGACAAAACGTCCACTTAAAATGTCCCCTGTGTCTGCGGTTGCAGGACATGATGCAGGTTGGGAGACATTCTAAAACAGAGACTTAATACAATAATCTCGCACCTTTTCACCAGGGGATAATTATTTAAACGCTGCCGCGGAACACCGTGGCAGCGTTTTCGTTATGTTATTTTTTTTCTCTTTTGACCAGTGACTTAACCGTGATTTGATGGCGTATCCGGTTCAGCGTATGCATGCATTTATCCAGATTAAGAGATTCATCACCTTTAACATTAATAGCCTGAATGTGAACCTGACAGGCTTTATTGGTGAGTTTTCCTAGCCGTGGGCTGAAACCCAATAGTCTTTTGGCGATAGCCTGCGTTTCAGGCGTATCAGGAAGGCTTCTGGTTTTGATCACTGCCGCGCAGAAACGGGATTTTTTCTCTGCGTCGGCATAGTGGTACAGAAGAATTAAATAATGATCAAATAATGCCGTTTTCCAGTCTGGCTGTGTATAGGTGTCGTAGATCATTTTACCGTCGGGTTGGCAATCAACATCATACAGAGGCAGGAAATCCAACAGCGAGGACATACGCAATGCCAGGTCTTGCATACCAGCGTTATTAATAGCATGAATTAAAACGTGGGTAAGTAACTCTATTTGTAGCTCATGGATTTCGAATATAAATTTTTCGTTATTATGCAGCCGCAAAGTAAAAATAAGTTTCCCTTCATCGTATGCAAAATGGTCAATAGCGTCGACGCGATAATCTATATCAGCATTCTCCAGTTCCTCTCTTTTTAAAGCTGGAATATGAGCATGCATTGTTTCGGTTATCGCAGTTTGCGCGGCGATGAAATCTTTGCGTTGATCTTCACTCAGCGCTTTCTGCTTATGAAGATAATATTCCATGGCGATAAAAAGATCGCGCAAGGTTAAGGCCGGGAAAAAAAGCAGCGTTGAGTCACTGTTTTTAATGTTTAGTTTTAGCGCAACGGCGAGGAATTCTTCATTGTTGCGTATAACGCCAGCATTAATGCCTGCAATATTCATTTCCATTATGGTTCTCCATAACCATTGTTAAAATATATATATCCCACTAAAGAATAAAAACGGCGAATATATTTATGACATAACCTAAAAGAGGAAAGTTAAAATACCATAATAAACGCCGGGAACAACCAGACAGGCCAAAAAGCTGAGCCTCAACGGGAAAATCTATCGTGTTCTTAAAAAAACTCAGCGGTGCATTCCTGCACCGCTTTTCTGTACACCGCGTTGGCATTTATTGTTGCCGTAACTGCAAATCCAGCGGTGTTTTGCTGGGCTCGCCGCCAATTTCCCGGGCCAGTTTCGGCACCATATAGCCTGAAACTAACGTCAGTAGCTCACGCATAATTTTCCGCGCTTCGTCATCGCTTACCATGAAATGGGCTGCGCCCTGAACTTTATCCAGCACATGCAGGTAGTAGGGCATCACCCCAGCATCAAACAACGCGTTACTGAGGTCTGCAAGCGTGCGGGCATTGTCATTGACGCCACGCAACAGCACACTCTGATTTAACAGCGTTACGCCTGCCTGACGCAGTTTTGCCATGGACGCGCGAAAGGCGTCATCAATTTCCTGCGCATGATTGATATGGTTCACCAGCAGAATCTGCAATGGGGAACGCGCAAAGCGGGCGACGAGCGTGTCGGTGATTCGCGTCGGGATAACAATCGGCAGGCGGCTATGTATACGCAGTCGCTTGATATGGGGGAGCGCTTCAAGCTGTTCGATCAGCCAGTCCAGCTCATGATCTTTAGCCATCAGCGGATCGCCACCGGAGAAGATGATCTCATCAAGTTCCGGTTGCTGCGCAATATAATCCAGCGCGACCTGCCAGTTGCGCTTGTTGCCCTGATTTTCCGCATACGGGAAGTGGCGACGGAAGCAGTAGCGGCAGTTTACCGCGCAGCCCCCTTTCACCAGCAGCAATGCACGGTTACGGTACTTATGCAGCAAGCCAGGCACCACACTTTCCTGCTCTTCCAGCGGATCGGTGCTGTATCCTGGGGCGGCAACAAACTCTTCGCTTGCTGTCAGGACCTGACGCAAAAGCGGATCGTTGGGGTCGCCTTTTTTCATTCTCGCGGCAAAAGCGCGAGGTACGCGCAGTGCAAACAGGCGTTTTGCTTCGCGCCCGGCGGTCAAATTTGCGTCAGTGTCTATATTTAAAACACGCAGAAGTTCATCTGGATCGGTTATTACATCGGCAAGTTGCAATAACCAATCTTCTCTGGATGGGGTATTTAGGGTTACAATATGCGCCATTTTGTGGCTTAGCTACCAGTTAACATTTTTAGAGGGCCTTTATGGCGACTTACTATAGCAACGATTTTCGTGCCGGTCTTAAAATCATGCTCGACGGCGAACCTTATGCAGTTGAAGCCAGCGAATTCGTTAAACCAGGCAAAGGCCAGGCATTTGCGCGCGTTAAACTGCGCCGCCTGCTGACTGGCACCCGCGTAGAAAAAACCTTCAAATCGACTGACTCTGCAGAAGGCGCTGATGTTATCGATATGAACCTGACTTACCTCTACAACGACGGTGAGTTCTACCATTTCATGAATAACGAAACCTTTGAGCAGCTGGCTGCTGATGCGAAAACCGTTGGTGACAGCGCGAAATGGTTGCTGGATCAGGCTGAGTGTATCGTAACGCTGTGGGATGGTCGTCCGATCGCGGTAACGCCGCCGAACTTTGTTGAGCTGGAAATCATTGAGACCGATCCAGGTCTGAAAGGTGATACCGCAGGTACCGGTGGTAAACCGGCTACGCTCAGCACTGGCGCAGTGGTTAAAGTTCCGCTGTTCGTACAGATTGGCGAAGTCATTAAAGTGGATACGCGTTCCGGCGAATATGTCTCCCGCGTGAAGTAATTCACGTTGACCCTTTAGGCTGCCTCTTTAACGGTTGTGGTCAGAGAAACCCCAGTTATCTGGGATTTCTCTCTTACGGTCGCGACGCAGCCTGAATACTTTATGAGATATTGGGGCTCTCACCTTATTGCACCCTCGCTTTTCCAGGGCAGGAATGATGAAACGTCTTCTCAGTCTTGTAGCACTTTTCCTTCTCACCACCACCTTGCTGGCGGGCTGTAATACCGCGCGTGGCTTTGGTGAAGACGTCAGGCATCTTGGCAACGCCATCTCTCACGCAGCCAGCTAATTTCTTCCTGTCGTCCTAAAAATCGGCGACCTTCCGTCAGGTTGCGCAATCTTGTCTATCCTTAAGTGGCTATACACAAACAATATTGACTACATAAGGAAGATATTATGGTTAAGAAGACAATTGCTGCGATCTTTACTGTACTGGTTCTTTCCTCAGCACTGACTGCCTGTAACACCACGCGAGGTGTCGGTCAGGATATCTCTGAGGGTGGTAGCGCTATTTCTGGCGCAGCGACAAAAGCGCAGCAGTAATTTCTGCCGGTACGCGGTACGGCCAGCGCCGTACCGTTAATTCAGATTATCTTGCGCGCTTTCTGGCGCTTCTGGCAAAGAAAGGAACGGTGTAAAGCGGTTACCCATTCCCAGTTTCATTCGAATATTGCGCTTGTAGGTATAAACCGTCTTTCCATTGATGCTCATTTTGGACGCAATAGACTGATTACTGCGGCCTTCCATCCATAATGAGAGCACTTTTTCTTCCTGGCGTGTGAGCAACGGGGTGGCAATCTGGGGCCCGGTTCTCGCTGGGCGTGACAGAACGGCATGATCAATAACTTTGGCCAGCGTCTCCATTGGCTCGCTTTTTTGCAACGTCGCCTGGACCTGATACTGAGCACAATACGCCATCAGTTGCGCATCTTCCCCTGACTGCAAAAGGATGAGGTGGTTATCTTTTCCACAGGCGGTGAACAGTGAGGAAAGTTGTTGAATATGGTGGAGATCATTCTTAAACCCGTAGAGATCGGCAATGATCAGATCTGGCTGCCATTGCACAATATGCTCTTTTGCCAGCATCAGGTTATTCAGTGACGTCACAAGAAATGAAGCCGGGAAAAAATCAGTTTGATTGAGCCAGCTTTCCAGCCCCGTTCGGGTGAAGTAACAACGGTCAATCAAGAGAATTTTGAACATATTTTTCTTCGCAGTAAGAATAGTGACGCACGGCTTCCTGTCGCTGGCAGCACTTCATCATAGGGGGTACCTATGGGGAATAAATGCGTGAACTGCGTTGCTATCTGTAGCTATTTCTTGCTTTAAGTCACTTAAATCTGCGTAATTCCACAAAAATTGCATTCTGTTTGTTACCAGGTCAAAATTTATCTCTCACAACCAGCCTGTCGGGACGACCCGATTGCGCAACTCTCAATGGGGACGGCCCCGCACTGGAGCCACTTGTGTCCTGGATAATCCTTGTTATTGCCGGTCTTCTTGAAGTCGTTTGGGCTATTGGCCTGAAATATACGCACGGTTTTACCCGCCTTGTACCCAGCGTTATCACCGTAACGGCAATGATCGTCAGCGTCGTTATGTTGTCATGGGCGATGAAAAACCTGCCCACAGGCACCGCTTACGCGGTCTGGACAGGCATTGGTGCCGTGGGGGCTGCTATTACCGGAATGGTATTGTTTGGTGAGTCGGCCAATCCCGCGCGCTTGCTCAGCCTGGCGCTGATTGTCGCGGGGATTATCGGCCTCAAGCTCAGTACGCCTTAAAGGGTCTGATTTATCCACAGCAGTTTTTCTACCGCAAACCCTTCGCGGGCCGCGACATCAACGAGCTGTTTTTTCACCGCATCCGGAAGCGTTGGTGTGCGTGACAAAATCCACAGGTAGTCACGGTTCGGCCCGCATACCAGCGCGTATCGGTAATCTTTGTCCAGCGCAATGATGTTATACCCGCCATAGAAAGGACCGAAGAATGAGACTTTCAGCGCGGCTCTGCGTGTATCCCCGGTAAAGTACGCCTTACCGACCGATTGTTGCCACATGCCGCGTTCCGGATTGTACCCTTTATTAATGACCTGAATGCCGCCGTCATCCATGGTGCTGTAGGTGGCGGTCACCTTTTCCAGGCCACGCTCGAAGCGGTGGTCAAAGCGGGCAATTTCATACCAGCGGCCAAGGTAACGTTGAGCATCGAAATTATCCACCACGGTGACGCCAGAAGGGGGAGTTGGGGAACTGCAGGCTACCACCAAAAATGCAGCAGCAGCCGTTGCGATAATCGGCAACAAACGCATGATGTTTTCCTTGCAGGTTTTTTAGTTAAGTGTAGAACCTGGCGGGAAAAATGCTCTCCCGCCAGTGCGGGAGAGCGAGGTTACTTAAAGGAAGATGACTCCGATGAGCGTGACCACACTCAGGATAGCGGCGAGACCGTAGAAGACCCATTTACCGCTGGGGATGTGGACTTTGATATCATGCATAGCATGGTGCAGGCGGTGCAGCCCACACCATAGCGGCAGAACAATCATCAGGAATAAAAATGCACGGCCAATAAAGCTTTGGGCGAATGCCAGTACACGTTCATAGCCGAGCGCTTCGCCGGGGTAGAGACCCAGTGGTAGCAGTACGCCAACCAACAGAATCATCACCGGCGCGATAATCGCACTCCACATGCCGCCTGCGCCGAACAGTCCCCAGAAGACGGGTTCATCGGAACGTTTTGGGTTTGGATTGATCACCTTTGGCCTCCTTACCAGAACAGTGCAACGAAAAGAATAATAACCGTCACCAGACCGGTCACGACCCATAAGCCCCTGATAACAGGCTCGGGTTTAAGCTTTTCGTCTTTGATGATGATATTCGACGCTTTTGGCGCCAGTTCAAACCAGGTTTTGGTGTGCAGCAGTGCTGCCGCCAGGGCAATCAGGTTCAGGATCACCACAATCGGATTTTGCAGAAAACCGACAAAACCCGCCCAGGATTCCGGACCATGCTTTAAGGAAAATAGCCCGCAGATCAAAATGATGCTGAACCATACCGCCGGTAACGCCGTGCCTTCACGCAGCATATAGAAGCGATAAAACGGCAGTGATTTCCACCAGGTCGACGGCATTGGCCGGACATAGGGTTTGCGTTTAGTCGTCATGATGCGCTCCTTAGCGTGGTTTCAGAGTGGCGATAAGAAAGTCTTTCGAGCTTTCCACTTTGCCCTGCTGGATAGCGGCCGCCGGGTCGACGTGTTTCGGGCACACTTCCGAGCAGTAGCCCACGAAGGTACAGCTCCAGACTCCGTTTGGGCTGTTCAACTGCGGCATACGCTTCTGTTTCCCGTGGTCGCGGTTATCCAGGTTGTAGCGGTGCGCCAGCGTGATGGCAGCAGGGCCAATAAACTCCGGATTGAGTCCAAACTGCGGACATGCCGCATAGCACAGACCACAGTTGATACAGCCGGAGAATTGATGGTATTTCGCCATCTGCGCCGGGGTTTGCTTGTTCGTTCCCTGATCCGGCGTACGCGTGTTGCCAATGATGTAGGGCTTAATGGCCTCCAGGCTTTCGATAAAGTGGGTCATGTCGACCACTAAATCTCGCTCAATAGGGAAGTTGGCCAGCGCCTCGATTTTTAGCCCCTTCGTGTAGTCACGTAAAAACGTTTTACAGGCCAGTTTCGGCACCTTGTTGACCATCATGCCGCAGGAACCGCAAATCGCCATACGGCAGGACCAGCGATAGCTCAGGTCAGGCGCCAGGTTATCTTTGATATAACCCAGCGCGTCCAGCAACGACGTTTGCTCATCGTAAGGCACATCATAAAAGGCGCTGTGCGGAGCGGTATCTACTTCCGGGTTATATCGCACCACCTCAACTTTCAGGGTTTGCATCTCAGCCATGGGTCGACTCCTTCTTATCAGCGGCTTCCGCTTCACCACCGTAAACACGTTTCGCAGGCGGCAGCGTCGTTATCTTCACGTCGCTGTAATCGAGACGGGTAGTACCGTCTGCGTCCCGGTACGCCAGGGTGTGTTTGAGGAAGTTGACGTCATCGCGCTCCGTGCAGCCTTCATCCAGACGTTGATGCGCTCCGCGCGACTCTTTACGTGCCAGTGCGGAATGGGCCATACATTCGGCGACGTTCAGGCCATGTCCCAGTTCAATGGTATAAAGGATATCGGTATTGAACACGCTGGATGTATCCGTGATGCGCACGCGTTTGAAACGCTCTTGCAACTCCGCCAGTTTATCAACGGTTTTTTGCATCAGTTCTGGCGTACGGTAGATACCGCAGCCTTCTTCCATTGACTCACCCATTTCGTCACGAATTTTAGCCCAGCTTTCCGTGCCTTCCTGATTAACCAGATTTTTCAGCCGTTGCTCAACGTCTGCGGCCTGTGCGTTCAGCGCTGCGTCGCTGGCCGCAGTGGCAGAGGCGGCACGCGCCATAGCCTGTTCACCCGCCAGGCGGCCAAACACGACCAGTTCCGCCAGTGAGTTAGAGCCAAGGCGGTTTGCGCCATGCAGGCCTACGGATGAACATTCACCCACGGCAAACAGCCCCTGAATACGGGTCTCACACTGCTGGTCGGTTTCGATACCACCCATGGTGTAGTGCGCGGTAGGGCGTACCGGAATGGGTTCTTTCACCGGGTCTACGCCAACGTAGGCTTTTGCCAGTTCGCAAATGAACGGCAGACGTTCCAGCAGTTTTTTCTCACCCAGATGGCGCAAGTCGAGATGGACGACATCGCCGCGCGGAGTCGAAATGGTGTTGCCTTTACGCCATTCATGCCAGAACGCCTGCGACACTTTATCGCGCGGCCCCAGCTCCATATATTTGTTTTTCGGTTCGCCCAGCGGGGTTTCAGGACCCATGCCGTAATCCTGCAGATAACGGTAGCCGTTTTTGTTGACCAGGATACCGCCTTCGCCACGGCAGCCTTCTGTCATCAAAATACCGGAACCCGGCAGCCCGGTGGGGTGGTACTGGACAAACTCCATATCACGCAGCGGTACGCCATGGGCAAGTGCCATGCCCATTCCGTCGCCCGTGACAATACCGCCATTGGTGTTGTAACGGTAAACACGGCCCGCGCCGCCTGTCGCCATCACAACCGCGTTGGCACGAATCTGCACCAGCGTGCCTTCCATCATGTTCATTGCCACCAGGCCGCGCGCATGTCCCTCGTCGACCAGGATATCCAGCACGAAGTGCTCATCGAAACGCTGAATTTGCGGGAACTGGAGCGATGCCTGGAAGAGGGTATGTAGCATATGGAAGCCGGTTTTATCTGCGGCAAACCAGGTGCGTTCGATCTTCATTCCGCCAAAGCGGCGTACGTTGACAGAGCCATCAGGGCGGCGGCTCCAAGGGCAGCCCCAGAGTTCAAGCTGTGTCATTTCGGTGGGGCAATGACGGACAAAGTAGTCAACGACATCCTGCTCGCACAGCCAGTCGCCACCGGCTACCGTGTCGTGAAAGTGGTACTCGAAGCTGTCATGATCCTGTGCAACGGCGGCGGAACCGCCTTCTGCGGCCACGGTGTGGCTACGCATGGGGTAAACTTTTGAAATAAGGGCGATTTTAGCATTTGGGTTTGCCTGGGCGGCAGCTATGGCGGCACGTAAACCCGCCCCACCCGCGCCAATTACAGCAAGATCGGCTTGAAAAGTTTGCACGACATTCCTCCTGATTATTGTTATTTCGCAACCCGTTTTGATCTGACTTTGTGCCTGACCAGCCAGGGCCTCGAATACGATTCCACTGCTCCTTTATTGGTACGCATTATAATCTTAGGACTATGAGGGAAATTTGACCTGTTCGATTTTTTTAATGTATGAATGGCCTAAAACATCATTGATTTTGATTAATTTAATTACAAAACCCCCAACCTTTAGTGTTTTTACCTCCCAACGCTGAACCCTTATTCCGCTCAAAATTTGTCTCTCTGAGCCGATACGGGTAGACTTCGTGCCCTTGTTTGAATTCGGAGAAAGTACCATGAGCGAGACGGCAACCTGGCAGCCGAGCGCATCCATCCCTAACTTATTAAAACGCGCAACTATTATGGCGGAAGTTCGGCGCTTCTTCGCCGATCGCGGCGTGTTAGAGGTGGAAACGCCTTGTATGAGCCAGGCCACGGTAACCGATATTCATCTGTTCCCGTTTGAGACCCGTTTCGTTGGTCCCGGCCATTCTCAAGGGATTAACCTTTATCTGATGACCAGCCCGGAATACCATATGAAGCGCCTTCTGGCGGCAGGATGCGGTCCGGTTTTCCAGCTGTGCCGTAGCTTTCGTAATGAGGAAATGGGGCGTCATCATAATCCTGAGTTCACCATGCTGGAGTGGTACCGCCCGCATTACGATATGTATCGTCTGATGAATGAAGTGGATGACCTGCTGCAACAGGTGCTGGAGTGTCCGGCAGCGGAGTCGCTCTCTTATCAGCAGGCGTTCCAGCGCTACCTGGAAATCGATCCGCTTTCTGCGGATAAACCTCAGCTGCGTGAAGTGGCGGCGAAGCTCGATTTAAGCAATATCGCAGACACTGAAGAAGACCGCGATACCTTGCTGCAACTGCTGTTTACCATGGGCGTGGAACCGCATATCGGCAAAGACCGTCCGGCGTTTGTCTACCACTTCCCGGCAAGCCAGGCCGCGCTTGCGCAAATCAGCACCGAAGATCATCGCGTGGCAGAACGTTTTGAGGTCTACTTTAAAGGTATTGAACTGGCGAATGGTTTCCATGAACTGACCGATGCCCGCGAACAGCAGCAGCGTTTTGAGCAGGATAATCGTAAGCGTGCCGCGCGTGGTTTGCCGCAGCAGCCCGTGGATATGAATCTGCTGGAAGCCCTGAAAGCCGGTATGCCGGATTGCTCCGGAGTGGCGCTTGGGGTTGATCGTCTGGTGATGCTGGCGCTGGGGGCAGAAAGCCTCGCTGAGGTGATGGCCTTTACTGTCGACCGGGCCTAGGTAAAAGCAAACGGCAACCTGCAGGTTGCCGTTTTAGTGTTTGCTCCCTCTCCCCGATGAGAGAGCATCAGGCCGCAGCCATCTTAACCACTACACACTTCCCGCCGGACGATTCCCTTTCCCTGCCGATGTCAGCGTGCGCGCCGTACGCTTACCGTCCAGACTTTCAAGCCGCATCTGGAAAGGCGGGAACGGCAGATCAATGCCATGCTCGCGGAAGCCCGCCAGAATCAACTGGTGGATCTCATGGCGCAGCGGCATACGGTGCCCCATCTCTGCCGCGTAGATACGCAGTTCAAACAGCTGAATCCCTTGCTGGAGATCAACCAGGAACACTTCCGGAGCAGGGTTATCAATCACAAACGTACAACGTTCCGCCGCGGTATAAAGGATCTGCGTGACCTCTTCGCTATTGGCATCGGCGGGTGCCGGCACCGTCAGCACCACACGTGTCACCGAATCCGACAACGACCAGTTGATAAACTGCTCGGTAATAAACGCCTTATTTGGCACGATGATCTCTTTGCGATCCCAGTCGCTGATCGTCGTGGCGCGAGTGTTGATCTTCGTGACACTACCGGTCAGGTCGCGGATCGTCACGGTATCGCCGATGCGGATCGGTTTCTCGAACAAAATGATCAGGCCTGAAATAAAGTTAGCGAAGATCTCCTGCAGGCCAAAGCCCAGACCGACACCGAGGGCGGCAACCAGCCACTGTAGTTTTGCCCATTCGATGCCGATCATTGAGAATCCAACCAGCCCGCCAAACAGCATTAGCAGGTATTTGGTGATGGTCGTGATGGCGTAACCGGTGCCAGGGGTGAGATCCAGGTGCTGTAACAGGGCAAGCTCCAGCAGCGCCGGGAAGTTACGCACCAGTTGCGTGGTGATGATAAACACCAGAATGGCGATCAGCACCGCGCCGAGGGTGATGGGCTCAAGGCTTTCTACTCCCTGCACCGTGGAGGTGACATCCCATAAGGAAATGTTCTCCAGGAAGCCGAACGCCGAGTGAATTTCTGACCACAGTACAATGACCGAGAGCAGCGCGATAAGCATCAGGATCGAGCGAACCAGACGCAGTGATTGCACGCTAATGGCGTCCAGATCGAGCTCTTTCTCGTCTATCTCGACCGATCCTTCGGTGCTGGTGGAGTGCGGCGTCTCATCTTCGCCTTTCGCGCGCTGGGCGAGGATCTCAGCACGACGGTGTCGGGCACGATCGAACGCCAGACGGCGGCGCTGAATCAGCATCCAGCGGCGAATAATGTGATAGACCACCAGCAACAGGAACCAGATAGCGACGGAGGTCTCCAGACGTGCCAGTAGTGCCTGCGAGGTGGCCAGATAACCCACCGCGGCAGCCAGAATCGCAATGAGCGGCGCGCTTAGCAACAGATTCCACAGCAGGCGGTTCGGCATATTGTCGCCCGAACCACTCTTGTCGACGTAGAGCGGGATCCCGGCGCGTTTAAGACTGAGCGTGACGACCGCCAGCGCACCACAAATCAGGATAAAACAGAGCCTCCCCAGTGACCCGGAAAACTCCCTGTCATTGAGGTTATCGAACATGATCAACGCCATAATCAATGGCACGATAAAACCAATGCTCATCAGGTAGTTACGCATTCCACGCGCCACGCGATGACGCGGCCAGCCGAAATGGGCGACAAATAGCCCGGTTGGGCGGGCGAAGGTGGCGCAAATCATGACGACCCACAGTAGCGGAACGGTCGCGGTGACCCCGTCGCCAATCGCCACTGCCAGCGGATAAGGCCAGGCTTCGCGTAAGCCGTAACCGAGCGTTGCCCACAGGACAGGAAGTGGAAGGGCGACCAGAATCGACCAGAACACGGTGCGCATTGTCAGCCAGAAATGATCCTGGGTGACTTTACCGACTTTGGCGCTGGAACGCTCCAGAAAACGGGTGAAATGCTTACGCGAGTAGAGGCTAAAACCCACAAGGATAAGTGCGCCGAAAAGCGGGAGCAGGGTCTCCTTGCTGGTCAGCATCATCGCGCTGGCCTTGCCGAGTTGGCTAAAGGTATCCAGCGAGATCAGGCGTCGCAGATCCTGCACGATTTCAACCGGCCAGCTCAGACTCATCGGACTGACGTCTGCCGTCCAGAAAAGGTAACGGTGGGTGGCTTCATTCACCTCGCGCAGCGCATCCTCAAGCTGGCTATTGGACACTTTAAGCTTTGTCAGCTCCAGTATCAGCGTATCACCGCCCTGCAGTAATGAGGAGAGGAGCTCGCGCTGCGTACGCAACTGGGCATCAAGGATACGGCTCTGTTCAGCCGTCAGTTGCTGGCCGTCAGCCTGGCGAATCTGTCGCAACTGAGGCTGCTTGTTCACCAGATCTTCGTAGCGCATCCGATGCACCCGCAACTGCGCCATTTCCGTGTCGAGCTGCTGGGGCTTAGGCATCTCCGGCAATCGGGCGACCTGAGCACGCAACGCTTCGCCGAGCATATTTGACGCACCCAGCCACTGTGACTGCTCGCGCAGGGTGTTCAGCGCCTGACGGACCTGCAACATCTGATTGGTCGCCTGACGCTGCTGTGAGGCAACCAGATCCATGCGCTGCGCCTGCTGATTCAGCGCCTGCGACAGCTCACGGTTGATCTTGAACTGTTCAACAATACCCGGCGGTAGGTTGTCGCTGTTTTCAGCCAGTTGTTCGGTACTCTCCAGCGCCTGTTCGGCTTCACGCTGACGCTGGCTGTTAAGCTGGTTGCGCAAAGCCTGCAGGTAGGCATCGAGTTGCTGTGCCTGCTTTTGGGCCAGCTCGGAGCGCATCCGCGACAATTCCTGGCGGTTATTCGCCGACAGCTGTGCCAGTTCCAGTTCATCGACCAGCGCCCTCAGCTTTGCAGACTCTGCCTGCGCACTGAGATTTTGCGCCTGCGCGAGCGGCGTATTGCTGGTTTGCGTGCCGATACGACGTTCAACTTCATTGACCTGACGGCGGGTATCCGTTTGCTGTTGTGGAAGCTGGCTCAGCGAATCGTTAATTTCCCGGGCACGCTCTTGCTCTTGTTGCGCCTGGCGGGTTTTTTCCAGCAATTGACTGCTGACCTGCAGAATTTCCTGATTCAGCGCGTCGGTGCTCATATTGGCAGGCACCGATTTTGGCTCATCGCGCAGGTTATCTAACTGCGAGCGTAGCGTTCGGGAAAGTTTGGGAAAATTATCGATAACATCTTGATATTGCTGAGCGCGCTCAAGCGAACCTTTACGTTCTTCAAGCGCGTTCAGCGCGGCCTGGAGCACCTCGACGGTTTCAGCCTGTTCGGGCGTGGCTTTTGCCGCTTTGGCTTGCTCCAGTTCTTGCGAGATTTGTTTTGCATCAGGGGCCGTTGCTGCATTAGCCCCCAGGCTGAGGCACCAGGCCATCAGAAAAATGATAATCAGGCGCACTACAGCTTACCTTCTTCGTTAAACTTCGTCTTTCTTGTCGTCTACCAGCGGGCTGGCATCCCGTTCGGCGGCAATTTCTTCTGCCGGCAGAGGCGTCGGTTCAGCTTCCGGCGTAAACAGCGTTTCGGTGGAGATGGCCAGCGGCTCGCCGATTTTGGTCACAGAAAGGCTTTGCAGGTGTTCCGCCAGATTCACTTTACCCGGCGCGAACAGGTTAATCACCGTTGAACCCAGTTTGAAACGGCCCATCTCCTGACCTTTCAGCAGCGCCACTGCACCCTCGCTTTCGCCTGCAGGCCAGGTCCAGCGTTTGATGATGCCTTCGCGCGGCGGGGTGATCGTACCGGCCCAGACTGTTTCAATACTGCCGACAATCGTGGCACCGACCAGAATCTGCGCCATCGGGCCAAATTCAGTATCGAACAAGCAAATAACGCGCTCGTTACGGGCAAACAGGTTCGGCACGTTCTGCGCAGTCAGATGGTTAACCGAAAACAGGTCGCCCGGGACGTAAATCATTTCCCGCAGAATACCATTGCAGGGCATATGCACGCGGTGATAGTCACGCGGTGACAGATAAGTGGTGGCAAAAGAACCATTACGGAACAGGTCCGCCATCAGGTAGTTGCCTGCCAGCAGGGCTTCAAGGCTGTAATCGTGACCTTTGGCTTGCAGGATTTTGTCGTTTTCGATTTTACCGAGCTGGCTTATCACGCCGTCTGCGGGCATGACCAGAATGTTCGGATCGGTATTCAGCGGGCGAACGTCATCACGTAACGGGCGTACAAAGAAATCGTTGAAGGTGCGATAGCTGGCAGTGTCCGGCTTTTGCGCCTCTTTCATATCGACCTTGTAGTATTTGACGAACAGATCAATAACCAGTTTAGTCAGCCAACCTGCGCGTTTGCTTGCGCCCCAGCCCGCCAGGCGAGTGAGCCACAGTTTAGGCAGAATGTATTGAAGCGAAAGTTTAAATGAGTTTAACAAAGTAGCCTCCAGGCCATTGTTTTTGTCGTTCCTGACCCGGCGCTATCGCCAGGTCTTTGCAAAAAAGGGGACGATTCTAACGACGCTTAGCTTAGTTGTCAGTCATCGGATTCAGAAAAGCTTTTACGCGTTTTTACCTGTGCCATGCTTTCAAGAATACGGTGATAATTTTCGAACCGCGTCTCGGCGATTTCGCCCTTCTCGACGGCTTCACGAATGGCGCAGCCTGGGTCGCTGGCGTGTTTACAGTCACGGTATTTGCAGTGGCCGATATAGTCATGGAATTCGACAAAGCCGTTAGTAATTTGTTCCGGCTCCAGATGCCAGAGCCCAAATTCACGCACTCCAGGAGAATCAATAACATCGCCGCCGTGGGGGAAGTGATACAAACGTGACGCAGTGGTCGTATGCTGACCCAGACCGGAGTTATCAGAAACCTCGTTGGTGAGGATCTCATTCTGTAAGCCAAGCAGGTTATTCAGCAGGCTTGATTTACCCACGCCAGACTGCCCGGCAAAGATGCTGATGCGGTCAGTTAAGGCCTCTTCAAGCGGCTGCAGACCGTTTTTCTTGTGGCTGGATACCATCAAGACGCGATAGCCAATTTTGCGGTAGATATCCATCTGCTCATTCACAAAAGCCATGCCTTCATCGTCCAGCAGATCAATTTTGTTCAGAACGATCAAGGGCTCAACGTGCAGCGTTTCGCAGGCCACCAGGTAGCGATCGATAATATTCAGCGACAGTTCCGGCAGGATGGCGGAGACGATCACGATCTGATTAATATTCGCGGCGATCGGTTTCACGCCGTCATAGAAATCCGGGCGAGTCAGAACGGACGTGCGCTCGTGTACCGCTTCGACAATGCCTTTTACCGTAACGCCTTCGGCGGCCTCTTTGCCCGGACGCCAGACGACGCGGTCGCCTGTGACCAGCGAACGAATGGTACGACGAATATTGCAACGGTGTACGGTGCCATCCACGGATTCAACGTCCGCGTGCATGCCGAAGCGGCTGATCACTATGCCCTCAGACGGTTCGCCAAACAGGTTGTCATCGTAGTCGGCTTTCTCCACAGACGTTTTTAACCGACGCTGATGATTCGCGTTGACGCGGCGTTGTTGTCCTTTGGAGAGTTTATTTTTACTCAATCGTACTGGCTCCTGGTCGCCCCGGATGGGCAAAACCTTTATGATACACGCTATTTTAGATGAATATAGTCACGCTGAATATGACGCGAGAAGGGTGGAAAATAGCATGAGTGCAAATGAAAACAACCTGATTTGGATCGATCTGGAGATGACCGGGCTGAATCCGGAACGCGATCGTATTATTGAAATCGCAACCCTGGTCACTGACGCAAATCTGAATATCCTGGCGGAGGGGCCGACAATTGCGGTTCATCAGTCTGACGCTCAACTGGCGCTGATGGATGACTGGAACGTACGTACCCACACTGGCAGCGGCCTGGTGGAACGCGTCAAGGCAAGCCCGTTTGATGACCGTGCGGCTGAACTGGCGACCATCGAATTTCTGAAAGAGTGGGTGCCGGCGGGCAAATCGCCAATTTGTGGCAACAGTATCGGTCAGGACCGTCGTTTTCTGTTTAAGTACATGCCGGAACTGGAAGCTTACTTCCACTATCGTTATCTGGACGTGAGCACGTTAAAAGAGTTAGCGCGTCGTTGGAAACCGGAAATTCTCGACGGTTTCAAAAAACAGGGCACGCACCAGGCGATGGATGATATCCGCGAATCTGTGGCCGAGCTTGCTTACTATCGCGAACATTTTATTCAGCTATAAAAATGCTGTCCGGACGGATGAAAAAGAGAGTAAGGTAGTCCGTCCGGCGCAAAAACAGGCAAGATGACGAATAATCGAGCACTTGAACGAAAAATTTAAAAAATCGTTTTCGGGGGGCTTGCAGGAGAAAGGAATTCTCGTATAATGCGCCTCCCGTAACGACACAGAAATGTGAAATTACGGCAGCAAGAAAAATGATGTTTGCGGGAATAGCTCAGTTGGTAGAGCACGACCTTGCCAAGGTCGGGGTCGCGAGTTCGAGTCTCGTTTCCCGCTCCAAAATTTGAATGCACCATCAATCGCCGGTATGCACGTGTAGCCAAGCTGTTGCAATGTGAAACCAGAGATTATGCGGGAATAGCTCAGTTGGTAGAGCACGACCTTGCCAAGGTCGGGGTCGCGAGTTCGAGTCTCGTTTCCCGCTCCAAAATTTGAAAAGTATCGAAAGATACGTACCATCCGAATCACAGGATTTTGAGTTGCAACAAACTGGCAACTTAAAAGACGAAGATTAAGCGGGAATAGCTCAGTTGGTAGAGCACGACCTTGCCAAGGTCGGGGTCGCGAGTTCGAGTCTCGTTTCCCGCTCCAAATTTTTACCCCATCAAATTATCCACAGCAGAAAGCATATGCTGCGGACGATTTTTTTCGTCCTTACATATTCTTGTAAACAGACTTATCCACAGATCGCTCGCCTTCATTTGAAATGACAACCGCTTCGCCTGATTAATAATCTCACTTTAACGCATTGAAATTTTTAATAAAAAATTCATCTTAAACTGTTAATGGGATCACTTGACGAATTTGTGGGCATTGATACGCAATGTGTTTTTAATTTTATTCACAAGCTGTGGATGGCTCAGGCGTCACGCATTAACCCTTTCTCGATGACCCTTACAAGGCGTTGTTTCTTCGGTGTCTGGACCTCCACCACGCAGGCATTTCGCTTTTCCACCTGTTGCGCAATGGCCCATTCTATATGTTCATCAAGAAGTGGGTGCTCACCCCGGCGTTGTTCGAGCGCACGTATATTGGCTTCGTCCCAGGGCGCATTGCCCAGCGCGACGGCAATATTACGCAGCCAGCGTAGATGACCAATACGGCGAATCGCCGATCCTTCCGTCACTTTCAAAAACCAGCTCTCACTCCATGCAAATAATTCAATCAGTTCCGGTGCATGTAGCGCCTTGCGCGGACTGAAATCAGCTTCGTCTGTTAACTGTGAGAAACGGTTCCACGGGCAGATAAGCTGGCAGTCGTCACAACCATAGATGCGATTACCGATTAACGGGCGGAATTCCTCTGGAATCGCGCCTTCCAGCTCAATAGTGAGATAAGAGATGCAGCGGCGCGCATCGACCGTATAGGGTTCGACAATCGCCCCGGTCGGGCAAATGGTGAGGCAGGCCACGCAGCGACCGCAGTTCTCTTCAACGGGCTGGTCGACAGGCAGGGGCAAATCAATGAGCAACTCTCCCAGAAAGAAGAACGATCCGGCGTGGCGATTCAGAATAAGTGAGTGCTTACCTACCCAGCCAAGCCCGGCTTTTTCAGCTAACGGGCGCTCAAGAATGGGCGCAGAATCGACAAAGGGTCTAAAATTCAGCGAAGCACAATGCTGCTGGATCTTTTCACCGAGTTGCTTTAATCGGTTACGTAACAATTTATGATAATCGCGGCCCAGCGCGTAGCGGCTGACATAGCCCAGCGTCGGGTTTTTAAGTGTGCTGGCGAAGGCGGCATTGGCGGGAAGATAATTCATTCTTACGCTGATAACCCGTAAGGTGCCGGGCAGAAGCTCGTGTGGGCGGGTGCGCATCATGCCGTGTCGCGCCATCCACTCCATTTCGCCATGATATTGTTTGTCCAGCCATGCCTGCAGCTTGGGCTCGCTGGCGGAAAGGTCGGTGTCAGCGATCCCGACCTGCTGAAAACCCAGTTCAGTACCCCACTGTTTGATGCTGTGCGCTAATTGATTGAGATCGAGGGGCTCTGACATGACGGACCATACAATGAAGAAATACGCAGCAAGTATACCACACTCCATCTGGCCTGCGGATGAACTGCGACGGGCGGAAAAGGAGGCGGCAGATAGCCTGGGGATTACGCTGTTTGAGCTGATGCAGCGTGCGGGCGAAGCCGCGTTCAACATCGCGCGGGAACACTACGCCACAACGCGGCACTGGCTCGTGCTATGCGGCCATGGCAATAACGGCGGGGATGGCTATGTGGTCGCACGTCTGGCAGCGGCCGCGGGCATCGGGGTGACCCTGTTGGCTATTGAGGGGAGTAAGCCGCTGCCGGAAGAGGCACAGGCAGCGCGAGAGGCGTGGCTGAATGCGGGCGGTGTCATCCATGCCGCGGATATCGTCTGGCCTGATGACGTCGATCTGATTATTGATGGCTTACTGGGGACGGGGCTACACAGCGCTCCGGGAGAAGCTATCGCGGCTCTCATAACCCAGGCTAATGCGCATCCGGCCCCGGTCCTGGCGCTGGATATTCCTTCTGGTTTAAAGGCCCAGACCGGTACAACGCCCGGCGCGGTCATCGAGGCTGCACACACCGTCACCTTTATCGCCCTGAAACCGGGGCTGCTAACCGGTAAGGCCCGGGATGTTGTCGGCGTGCTCCATCATCATGCTCTGGGGCTGGAGAACTGGCTGGCCGGGCAAGAGACGTTACTGACCCGGGTTGATGCGCGTTTCCTTACCCACTGGTTTACGCCACGCCGCCCCACCTCGCATAAAGGTTCTCATGGCCGACTGGTTATCATTGGCGGCGATCATGGCACGGCCGGCGCTATCCGCATGGCGGGCGAAGCGGCGCTACGGGCGGGGGCAGGATTGGTGCGTGTGCTCACGCGTAGCGAAAATATTGCGCCCATCATGACAGCGCGACCGGAGCTAATGGTACATCAACTCACGCCACAGAGCCTTGAAGAGAGCCTGGAATGGGCCGATGTGGTGGTCATTGGGCCGGGACTTGGTCAGCAGGAGTGGGGCAAAAAAGCCCTGCAGAAAGTTGAGAATTTCCGCAAACCGATGCTCTGGGACGCCGATGCGCTGAACCTTCTGGCAATCAATCCCGATAAACGTCACAATCGCATCCTGACGCCACACCCTGGCGAGGCAGCGCGTCTGCTTGGCTGCTCCGTTGCAGAAATTGAAAGTGATCGCTTACTTTCTGCGCAACGTCTGCTACAACGATACGCAGGCGTTGTCGTTCTTAAAGGCGCGGGGACGGTGGTGGCGGGCGTTGACGGTCAGGTCAGCATTATTGATGCCGGCAATGCGGGTATGGCCAGCGGCGGTATGGGAGATGTGCTGTCTGGTATTATCGGCGCGCTGCTGGGGCAGAAACTTGAACTGTATGACGCGGCCTGTGCAGGCTGTCTCGCCCATGGCGTCGCGGCAGATGTGCTGGCGGCGCGACAGGGGATGCGGGGCATGCTGGCAACCGATCTTTTTTCCACGCTGGTGCGTGTAGTTAACCCGGACGTTATTGAAACAGAAGATGATGAATCGAGTAATTCCTTTACCTGACGAGCAAGCGACCCTGACTTTGGGGCAACGCATGGCGCAGGCTTGCGATGGCGCGACAGTGATTTACCTGTATGGCGATCTGGGTGCGGGTAAAACCACGTTCAGCCGGGGCTTTCTGCAGGCCCTGGGTCACCACGGTAACGTAAAAAGCCCGACCTATACACTGGTTGAACCCTACACGCTCGATAAGCTGAATGTGTACCACTTCGACCTGTATCGTCTTGCGGATCCTGAGGAGCTCGAATTCATGGGGATCCGCGATTACTTTGCCAACGACGCTATTTGCCTGGTCGAGTGGCCGCAACAAGGTGCGGGTGTGTTGCCTGACCCGGATGTCGAAATTCATATTGATTACCAGGCGCAGGGGCGTGAGGCGTGCATTACTGCTGTATCCTCATCTGGCGATGCATTACTGGCACGTTTGGCCGGTTAATCTAAGGGATGACGGGATGATTTATCGCGTTAAAAGTTGGCTAATGACCGCACTGATTTTATTCAGCATGCAGGTCGGTGCGGCGAGTTTGTCAGATATTCAGGTTTCCAATGGAGATAACCAGGCCCGTATTACATTCAGTTTTATGGGCGACCCGGAATATGCCTTTTCTCAAGAAGGGAAGCGCAGCGTTGCGCTGGATATCAAACAAACCGGTGTTATTCAGGGGTTGCCGCTCCAGTTCAGCGGTAACAATTTGGTCAGAAGCATCCGTTCGGGCACGCCGAAGGATAGCCAGTCGTTACGTCTGGTGGTCGATTTAACGCAAAACGGTAAAACCCGCGCGGTGAAACAGCAAAGCGGCTCAGGTTATACCGTGGTGTTTACGATTGATGCCGATGTGCCGCCTCCGCCTCCACCGCCAAAAGTGGTGGCAAAACGCGTTGAAACGCCAGCCATCGCGCCACAGCCGGTGCAGACCCAAACCGGGCGTAACCCTTTTAGCGCCAGTAACGATCGCATCACTAGCGTCACCAGCAGCAATACGGCGATTCGTCCTGCGGCACAAGCGCGTCCGGCTTCCGGTGACAGTAAAGTCATCATTGCTATTGATGCCGGGCATGGTGGGCAGGATCCGGGCGCGATTGGTCCTGGCGGCACCCAGGAGAAAAACGTCACTATCTCTGTGGCGCGTAAACTGCGTACTTTGTTGAATGATGACCCGATGTTCAAAGCTGTAATGACTCGCGACGGCGATTACTTTATCTCGGTGATGGGGCGTTCGGACGTGGCGCGCAAACAAAACGCAAACTTCCTGGTATCGATTCATGCGGATGCCGCACCGAATCGTGATGCTACCGGCGCCTCTGTCTGGGTGCTTTCTAACCGTCGCGCCAACAGTGAAATGGCGGGCTGGCTTGAACAGCACGAGAAGCAGTCTGAGCTGTTGGGCGGAGCGGGCGATGTGCTGGCGAACAGCCAGTCTGACCCCTATCTGAGCCAGGCGGTACTGGATTTACAGTTCGGCCATTCTCAGCGCGTCGGTTATGATGTCGCCAGCAGTATGATTACGCAGCTTGCGCGTATTGGCGCGCTGCATAAGCGACATCCGGAACACGCAAGCCTCGGCGTGCTTCGTTCGCCAGATATTCCTTCGGTGCTGGTTGAAACCGGGTTTATTAGTAATAACAGCGAAGAGCGTATGCTGGGCAGCGATGAGTACCAACAGCAGCTTGCAGAAGCGATCTACACGGGGTTGCGCAATTATTTCCTTGCGCACCCTCTGCAGTCAGCTCCGCAGGGTGGCACTGGACAAATGGCTAACGCCGCAGCGCCCGCCAGCGGATTGCTTAATTAAGGAGACTTCATGCCGATTCAGGTTTTGCCGCCACAGCTTGCGAACCAAATCGCCGCTGGCGAAGTGGTGGAACGCCCTGCCTCGGTGGTGAAGGAGCTGGTGGAAAACAGCCTGGATGCGGGCGCGACCCGCATCGATATCGACATTGAACGCGGCGGAGCTAAGCTCATCCGCATTCGCGATAACGGCGGCGGCATTAAAAAAGATGAGCTGGCGCTGGCGCTGGCACGTCATGCCACCAGTAAAATCGCCTCGCTTGACGATCTGGAAGCCATCATTAGCCTGGGGTTTCGCGGTGAAGCGCTGGCCAGTATTAGCTCTGTTTCGCGTTTGACGCTCACCTCGCGCACCGCCGAACAGCAGGAAGCCTGGCAGGCTTATGCGGAAGGCCGCGATATGGACGTCACGGTTAAACCGGCCGCCCATCCCGTTGGTACCACGCTGGAAGTGCTGGACCTCTTCTATAACACCCCGGCGCGGCGCAAATTCATGCGTACCGAAAAAACCGAATTTGGTCATATCGATGAAGTCGTTCGACGCATCGCGTTGGCGCGTTTTGATGTCACCATCAACCTGAGCCATAACGGTAAAATGATGCGCCAGTACCGTGCGGTGACCCAGAACGGGCAAAAAGAGCGGCGACTGGGGGCCATTTGCGGTACTGCATTTCTGGAGCAGGCGCTGGAAATCGAATGGCAGCACGGAGACCTGGCGCTACGTGGCTGGGTGGCCGAGCCCACGGCGACCACCTCCGCGTTTGCCGAAATCCAGTATTGCTATGTGAATGGCCGTATGATGCGCGATCGGCTGATTAATCATGCGATTCGTCAGGCCTGTGAAGACAAGCTTGGGGCCGATCAGCAGCCGGCATTTGTACTCTATTTAGAGATAGACCCGCATCAGGTCGATGTGAACGTACATCCGGCCAAACATGAAGTGCGTTTTCACCAGTCCAGGCTGGTGCATGACTTTATCTACCAGGGCGTGCTGAGCGTACTGCAACAGCAGACCGCGACAACGTTACCGCTGGAAGATGAACCCGTACCGCGCCCGATACCGGAAAACCGCATTGCCGCCGGGCGCAATCACTTTGCCGAACCCTCGGTGATGCGCGAGCCCGCGCCACGAGCGTCTGTTTCATCAGGAGTTTCTTCGGCAGGTTCTTCCCGTGCTCCATCGTGGCCAAACGCACAGCCGGGTTATCAGAAGCAGCAAGGCGCACTGTACCGCCAGTTACTGGAAACCCCGGCTGCCGAACGTAAAGCGGATGTCGTCAAAGAGGCCGCTCCCGTTCTGGACGCGCACAGCCAGAGTTTTGGGCGAGTACTGACGGTTGTCGCGCCTGCTTTTGCTTTGCTCGAACGCGGCGGCAGGGTAGCGTTACTGGCGTTACCCGTGGCGGAACGTTGGTTGCGGCAGGCGCAATTGTCGCCGAATGGCGGCCCGGTGTGTGGGCAGCCGCTACTCATTCCCGTGCGTCTAAAAGTTTCGTCGCAAGAAAATGCCGCATTAAAACGCGCGCAGCCTGTACTGGCCGAAATGGGTATCGAATTTGTACCGGATGGCCAACACGTTACGATTCGCGCCGTGCCTTTACCCTTACGACAACAAAATTTACAAATCTTGATTCCTGAACTGATAGGCTACCTGGCGCAGCAGACAGAGATTGATGCGATGAATGTTTCCCACTGGCTGGCCCGTCATCTGGCGAGCGAGCACACCCAGTGGAATATGGCGCAGGCCATTAGCCTGCTTACCGACGTCGAGCGTCTTTGTCCGCATCTGGTTAAGACCCCGCCAGATGGTTTGTTACAACCTGTTGATTTATCTATGGCGATGAATGCCCTGAAACATGAGTGATGTAAGCAAGGCTGGCCTGCCTAAGGCTATTTTTTTGATGGGGCCGACGGCCTCCGGCAAAACGGCATTAGCCATTGAGTTACGTAAAGTTTTGCCAGTTGAGTTGATAAGCGTGGATTCAGCCCTTATCTATCAGGGGATGGATATCGGTACGGCGAAACCGAATGCCGCAGAATTACGTGCCGCTCCGCACCGGTTGTTAGATATTCTTGACCCGGCGCAGGCGTACTCCGCGGCCGATTTTCGCCGCGATGCGCTGGCCGCTATGGCGGAGATTACCGCAGAAGGGCGCATTCCCCTGCTGGTTGGCGGCACAATGCTTTACTTTAAGGCGCTGCTGGAAGGGTTGTCCCCTTTGCCATCAGCGGACCCTGCGGTACGAGCAGAAATTGAAAGACAAGCAGCAGAGCATGGATGGGACGCATTGCATCAGCAGTTACAGACCATTGATCCTGTAGCCGCAGCGCGAATCCATCCAAATGATCCGCAAAGGCTTTCCCGGGCACTGGAAGTTTTTTTCATTTCGGGTAAAACTTTAACAGATCTGACGCAAACGTCTGGAGAGACTCTGCCGTATCAGGTGCATCAGTTCGCCATCGCCCCGGCGAGCCGTGAACTGCTCCATCAGCGAATTGAGCAGCGTTTTCATCAGATGTTAGCTTCGGGTTTTGAAGCAGAAGTGCGGGCGCTTTTTGCTCGCGGAGATTTGCATACGGATATGCCTTCCGTTCGTTGTGTGGGTTATCGCCAGATGTGGTCGTATCTTGAAGGCGAAATATCCTACGACGAAATGGTTTACAGAGGTGTTTGCGCCACGAGGCAGTTAGCGAAGCGGCAAATAACCTGGTTGCGTGGCTGGGATGGCGTTCACTGGTTAGACAGTGAAAAGCCCCAAGAGTCATACAACGAAGTGTTACAGGTTATTGGTGCGATCGCGAATTGAATGTGTACAATCAAGTTGTATCGTGCGCAAAATTTTACGCAGTTTTCAGAACTCCCGGGTTCTAAGTACAAAACAAGCATATAAGGAAAAGATAGAATGGCTAAGGGGCAATCTTTACAAGATCCGTTCCTGAACGCACTGCGTCGGGAACGTGTTCCAGTTTCAATTTATTTGGTGAATGGTATCAAGCTGCAAGGGCAAATTGAGTCTTTCGATCAGTTCGTGATCCTGTTGAAAAAC
The DNA here is from genome assembly GCA_901456055.1 of Phytobacter ursingii. Taxonomy (GTDB): domain Bacteria; phylum Pseudomonadota; class Gammaproteobacteria; order Enterobacterales; family Enterobacteriaceae; genus Phytobacter; species Phytobacter ursingii. The sequence goes on along the minus strand of CABDWT010000002.1, from coordinate 845,494 downwards.
ACGGTCAGCCAGATGGTCTACAAGCATGCTATTTCTACTGTTGTTCCGTCTCGCCCGGTTTCTCATCATAGCAATAACGCGGGCGGCGGCACTGGCAGTAACTACCATCACGGTAGCAATGCTCAGTCCTCTGCGCAGCAGGACAGCGAAGAAACCGAATAAGGTTGATGGCTGTTTTTCCATGTCGGGGAGCCAGGATTCTGAGTTCCCCGCTGGTATTTTAGGAGAGTTTACGCTTGTTTGACCGTTATGAAGCCGGTGAGCAGGCGGTGCTGGTACACATCTATTTTTCGCAAGACAAAGATATGGAAGATCTCCAGGAGTTTGAATCTCTGGTCTCTTCCGCCGGTGTCGAAGCAATGCAGGTGATTACTGGTAGCCGTAAAGCACCGCACCCCAAGTATTTTGTAGGTGAAGGTAAGGCTGTCGAAATTGCGGAAGCCGTAAAAGCGACAGGGGCTTCTGTTGTTTTATTTGATCACGCATTGAGTCCGGCCCAGGAACGTAATCTTGAAGCGTTATGTGAATGCCGTGTCATCGATCGCACGGGGTTGATATTAGATATTTTCGCCCAGCGTGCGCGTACCCATGAAGGTAAGCTGCAGGTTGAGCTGGCACAGTTGCGCCATTTAGCGACGCGTTTAGTGCGTGGCTGGACCCACCTTGAAAGACAGAAGGGCGGGATTGGTTTGCGTGGCCCGGGTGAAACCCAGCTCGAAACCGACCGTCGTTTACTGCGTAATCGTATTATGCAAATCCTCTCGCGGCTTGAGAAAGTGGAAAAGCAGCGTGAACAGGGACGCCGCTCGCGCATGAAAGCGGATATTCCAACGGTGTCGCTGGTGGGTTATACCAACGCCGGCAAATCCTCCCTGTTTAATCAGATAACCGAGGCCCAGGTGTACGCGGCGGATCAACTGTTCGCCACACTGGACCCGACCCTGCGTCGTATTGATGTTGCTGACGTAGGTGAAACCGTACTGGCGGATACCGTTGGGTTTATTCGCCATTTGCCACATGATCTGGTGGCGGCGTTTAAAGCGACGTTGCAGGAAACCCGGCAGGCGACGCTGTTATTGCATGTCATTGACGCTGCGGATGTGCGTGTCGCTGACAACATCGAGGCGGTGAACATTGTGCTTGAGGAGATCGATGCACATGAAATTCCGACGCTGCTGGTGATGAACAAGATCGATATGCTGGATGATTTTGAGCCGCGTATCGACCGTGATGATGAAAATAAACCGATTCGGGTGTGGCTTTCCGCCCAGACCGGAGTCGGCGTACCACTGTTATTCCAGGCTTTAACAGAGCGACTGTCTGGCGAGGTTGCGCAGCATACGTTGCGCTTGCCGGCAAAAGAAGGTCGTCTGAGAAGTCGTTTTTATCAGCTTCAGGCCATCGAAAAAGAGTGGATGGAGGAAGACGGGAGTCTGGGCATACAGGTGCGTATGCCAATTGTGGACTGGCGTCGTCTCTGTAAACAAGAACCGGCACTGGAAGACTACGTCGTCTGACCGGTTGGCCAGAAGGATTTTCCCCTTTGGGGGTACCTAAAATAATTTGGGTTGCATCGTGGCGGCAAATCAAGGCCACCAACAAAGAGGCAGCCCAAAGCATGAAGGGTAAAACCGCATAACAAATATGGAGCACATACATGGCGTGGAATCAGCCCGGTAACAACGGACAAGACCGCGACCCGTGGGGAAGCAGCAAACCAGGCGGCAACTCTGAGGGAAATGGAAACAAAGGCGGTCGCGATCAGGGGCCACCTGATCTGGATGATATCTTCCGTAAACTGAGCAAAAAACTCGGCGGCCTGGGCGGGGGCAAAGGCACCGGTTCAGGTGGCGCAGGCCAACAACCTTCCGGCCCTCGTGGCCATGTTGGCGGCCGTATCGTCAGCATCGTTGCGGCTGCCGCCGTGATTATCTGGGCTGCCAGTGGGTTCTACACCATCAAAGAAGCGGAACGTGGCGTTGTAACCCGTTTCGGTAAATTCAGCCATCTGGTAGAGCCAGGTCTGAACTGGAAACCGACCTTTATCGATAACGTGACGGCGGTAAACGTTGAGTCCGTTCGCGAACTGGCAGCGTCCGGTGTGATGTTAACGTCCGATGAAAACGTCGTGCGCGTCGAAATGAACGTGCAGTACCGCGTGACCGATCCTGAACGTTATCTTTACAGTGTAACCAGCGCGGATGACAGCCTGCGCCAGGCGACAGACAGTGCGCTGCGTGGCGTAATTGGTAAATACGGCATGGACCGCATCCTGACGGAAGGTCGTACCGTTATCCGAAGCGATACCCAGCGTGAGCTGGAAGAGACCATCAGACCGTACAATATGGGCATCACGCTGCTGGACGTCAACTTCCAGGCGGCGCGTCCGCCAGAAGAGGTCAAAGCCGCGTTTGATGATGCGATTGCCGCACGTGAAAACGAGCAGCAATTCATCCGTGAAGCGGAAGCGTACACCAACGAAGTGCAGCCACGCGCAAATGGTCAGGCACAGCGTATCCTGGAAGAAGCGCGTGCGTACAAGACCCAAACCATTCTGGAAGCCCAGGGTGAAGTGGCTCGCTTTGCGAAGATTCTGCCTGAGTATAAAGCCGCGCCGGAAATTACCCGTGAGCGTCTTTATATTGAGACCATGGAAAAAGTCCTGAGCCATACCCGTAAAGTGCTGGTCAACGATAAAGGCGGCAACCTGATGGTTCTGCCGCTTGACCAGATGCTGAAAGGCGGGAATGCACCTGCGGCAAAGAGCGATAGCAGTGGCGCGAACAACCTTCTGCGCCTGCCGCCTGCGTCCTCTTCCGGTAACAGCGGTGCGAGCAATTCATCGTCCATCAGTCAGGGCGACATCATGGACCAACGCCGCGCTAACGCGCAGCGTAACGACTATCAGCGTCAGGGGGAATAACGATGCGTAAGTCAGTTATCGCGATTATCATCATCGCGCTGGTAGTGCTCTACACCTCTATTTTTGTCGTAAAAGAGGGTGAACGCGGGATCAAATTCCAGTTCAGCAGCGTCGTGCGTGACGGCGATAAAAAGCCGGTAATTTATGAGCCTGGCCTACATTTCAAAGTGCCTTTTATTCAGTCCGTTAAAATGATGGACGCGCGTATTCAGACGATGGATAACCAGGCCGATCGTTTCGTGACTAAAGAGAAGAAAGACCTGATTGTCGACTCGTATATTAAGTGGCGAATCAGCGATTTCAGCCGTTACTTCCTGGCAACGGGCGGCGGCGATGTCTCTCAGGCAGAAGTACTGCTGAAACGTAAATTCTCGGACCGTCTGCGTTCTGAAATTGGTCGCCTGGATGTCAAAGACATCGTGACTGATTCCCGTGGTCGCCTGACGCTGGAAGTACGTGACGCGCTGAACTCCGGCTCTGCGGGTACGGTAGACGAAGTGACCACGCCAGCGGCGGATAACGAAATCGCTAAAGCGGCGGAGCGCGTTCAGGCTGAAACCAACGGCAAAGTGCCCGTGGTGAACCCGAACAGTATGGCGGCTCTGGGTATTGAAGTTGTTGATGTGCGTATCAAGCAGATCAACCTGCCAACCGAAGTTTCAGAAGCGATCTTCAACCGTATGCGTGCTGAGCGTGAGGCGGTTGCCCGTCGCCACCGTTCTCAGGGTCAGGAAGAGGCTGAAAAACTGCGCGCAGCGGCTGATTATGAAGTCACGAAGACACTGGCGGAATCTGAGCGTCAGGGCCGTATCCTGCGTGGTGAAGGCGATGCCGAAGCAGCAAAACTGTTTGCTGACGCCTTTAGCCAGGATCCAGACTTCTACGCCTTTATTCGTAGCCTGCGTGCTTACGAAAGCAGTTTCCAGAGCAACCAGGATGTGATGGTGCTCAGCCCGGATAGCGATTTCTTCCGCTACATGAAGACACCGACTTCCGCGACACGTTAAACTGACCTCATCGGTTTAGACGTCAAAACCACCGGCCTTATCAGGACGGTGGTTTTCTTTTTATAAGGATAAAAAATGAACGCAACAATCTGGCTGGCACTGGCGCTCGTGCTGGTATTTGAAGGGCTCGGTCCGATGCTTTATCCCCGAGCCTGGCGGCGAATGATTGCCACGATGAGCACATTGCCAGATAACCTGCTGCGTCGCTTTGGAGGGGGTCTTGTGGTCGCCGGTATCGTTATCTACTACATGTTGAGGAAAACGATTGGCTGATCAAAAAACGGTCGGATTTGCCTCATTTTGGGTACAAAAAGTGCTGTATATCTGAAAAAGCGATGGTAGAATCCATTTTTAAGCAAACGGTGATTTTGAAAAAATGGGTAACAACGTCGTCGTACTGGGCACCCAATGGGGTGACGAAGGTAAAGGGAAGATTGTTGATCTTCTGACTGAACGGGCTAAATATGTTGTTCGCTACCAGGGCGGTCACAACGCAGGCCATACTCTCGTAATCAACGGTGAAAAAACCGTCCTCCATCTTATTCCATCAGGCATTCTTCGTGAAAATGTGACCAGCATCATCGGTAACGGTGTCGTGCTGTCTCCGGCTGCGCTGATGAAAGAGATGAAAGAACTGGAAGACCGTGGTATCCCGGTTCGTGAACGTCTGCTGCTCTCCGAAGCATGCCCGCTGATCCTTGATTATCACGTCGCGCTCGATGTGGCACGTGAGAAAGCGCGCGGTGCAAAAGCTATCGGCACCACCGGTCGTGGTATCGGACCTGCTTATGAAGACAAAGTTGCTCGCCGCGGTCTGCGTGTGGGTGATCTGTTCGACAAAGCGACCTTTGCTGACAAACTGAAAGAAGTGATGGAATATCACAACTTCCAGCTGGTGAATTTCTATAAAGTTGAAGCGGTTGACTACCAGAAAGTGCTGGACGATGTCATGGCGATTGCCGATATCCTCACTGCCATGGTAGTTGATGTTTCCGATCTGTTGGATCAGGCGCGTAAGCGTGGCGACTTCGTCATGTTCGAAGGCGCGCAGGGTACGCTGCTCGATATCGACCACGGTACTTATCCGTATGTAACCTCGTCTAACACCACCGCAGGCGGCGTGGCTACCGGCTCTGGCCTTGGCCCGCGTTACGTTGATTACGTACTGGGTATCATCAAAGCTTACTCCACACGCGTGGGTGCGGGTCCGTTCCCGACGGAACTGTTCGATGATATCGGCGAGTTCCTGTGCAAACAGGGTAACGAGTACGGTGCAACCACGGGTCGTCGCCGTCGTACCGGCTGGCTGGACTCTGTTGCCGTGCGTCGTGCCGTACAGATCAACTCCCTGTCTGGCTTCTGCCTGACCAAGCTGGATGTCCTGGACGGTCTGAAAGAAGTGAAGATCTGTGTTGCTTACCGTATGCCGGATGGCCGTGAAGTGACGACGACTCCGCTGGCAGCAGACAACTGGGAAGGTATTGAGCCGATTTATGAAACCATGCCGGGCTGGTCTGAATCGACCTTTGGCGTGAAAGAGCGTAGCGGGTTACCGCAAGCGGCGTTGAATTACATCAAACGCATTGAAGAACTGACGGGTGTACCGATAGATATTATCTCTACCGGTCCGGACCGCACAGAAACTATGATCCTGCGCGACCCATTCGACGCGTAATGATCCCGGGGCTTGCCTGGCAGGCCCCACTCTTCCTGCTTTTTTCCCCTTCAGTTCAAATAAATTAGCGGCATTCCTGTTGGCTGGTTTATCATCAATAGAGTCAATACCTGTAGGTATCTCACCTTTCTCCCTTTTACTGAGGTAGATGTGCAGTTAACAAGTTTTACGGATTACGGATTACGCGCGCTGATTTACATGGCTTCTTTGCCGGAAGGAAAGATGACCAGCATTACCGAGGTCACTGAAATTTATGGCGTGTCCCGTAATCATATGGTCAAAATAATCAATCAACTTAGTCGTGAAGGTTACGTTGCTGCCGTCAGAGGAAAAAATGGCGGGATTCGTCTTGGTCGGGCAGCGAAAGATATCTGCATTGGCGATGTCGTGCGTGACCTGGAACCCCTGGCGCTGGTTAACTGCAGTAGTGAGTTTTGCCATATCACTTCCGCCTGCCGCCTTAAGCGGGCGCTTTCTAAGGCTGTGCAAAGTTTTCTCAAGGAGCTGGATAACTACACGCTGGCCGATTTGGTTGAAGAGAATCAACCGCTTTACAAATTATTGCTGGTGGACTGAAAACATCGCCACCAGAGATGACAACGGAGGAACCGCTATGTCACACGATCCTTTCCTGGAACGCGAAGCTGAAAAATACACAAACCCCATCCCCAGCCGCGAATTTATCCTCGAACATTTAACAAAACGCGAAAAACCGGCCAGCCGTGAAGAGCTGGCGATTGAACTCAATATCGAAGGCGAAGAGCAAAACGAAGCACTGCGCCGTCGCCTGCGCGCCATGGAGCGCGACGGGCAACTGGTCTTTACCCGCCGTCAGTGTTACGCCCTGCCAGAACGCCTTGATTTGCTCAAAGGAACGGTTATCGGTCATCGCGATGGCTATGGCTTCCTGCGCGTAGAGGGCCGCAAAGACGATCTGTACCTCTCCAGCGAACAGATGAAAATGTGTATCCACGGCGATCAGATTTTGGCTCAGCCGCTGGGCGCCGACCGTAAAGGTCGTCGTGAAGCGCGTGTTGTGCGCATCCTGGTACCGAAAACCAGCCAGATTGTCGGCCGCTACTTTACCGATGCGGGCGTCGGTTTTGTGGTGCCGGATGACAGCCGTCTGAGCTTTGACATACTGATCCCGCCAGAAGAGATCATGGGCGCACGCATGGGGTTTGTGGTGGTGGTTGAACTCACCCAACGCCCGACTCGTCGCACTAAAGCCATCGGTAAAATCGTTGAAGTGCTGGGCGATAACATGGGTACCGGCATGGCTGTTGATATGGCGCTGCGAACTCATGAAATCCCGTATGTCTGGCCGCCTGCGGTTGAAAAACAGGTTTCAGGGCTGAAAGAGCAGGTGCCGGAAGAGGCCAAAGTGGGCCGCATAGATCTGCGTTCCTTGCCACTGGTCACCATCGATGGTGAAGATGCCCGCGACTTCGACGACGCCGTTTATTGTGAGAAAAAACGCGGCGGCGGCTGGCGCCTGTGGGTTGCTATTGCCGATGTCAGCTATTACGTCCGCCCGGGCACGCCGCTGGATGATGAGGCGCGTGCTCGTGGAACCTCGGTCTATTTCCCATCCCAGGTTGTGCCGATGCTGCCGGAGGTGCTCTCCAACGGCCTGTGTTCACTCAACCCGCAGGTTGACCGTCTGTGTATGGTTTGTGAAATGACCATCTCGGCAAGGGGTCGTCTGACAAGCTACACCTTCTACGAAGCGGTAATGAGCTCCCATGCCCGTCTGACCTATAACAAGGTCTGGCATATACTGCAGGGCGATCAGGATCTGCGCGAGCAGTATGCGCCGCTGGTTAAGCACATCGAAGAGCTGCACAACCTCTATAAAGTTCTTGATGCCTCCCGTGCCGAACGTGGCGGTATCTCTTTTGAGAGCGAAGAGGCGAAGTTTATCTTCAACGCCGAGCGTCGTATTGAGCGCATTGAGCAAACTCAGCGTAATGATGCCCATAAATTGATTGAAGAGTGCATGATCCTCGCGAATATCTCAGCAGCGCGTTTCGTTGAGAAAGAGGATGAGCCCGCGCTGTTCCGTATCCACGACAAGCCAACGACTGAAGCGATCACTTCTTTCCGTACCGTCCTGGCGGAGTTGGGCCTGGAGCTACCGGGCGGTAACAAACCCGAGCCGCGCGATTATGCTGAACTGCTGGAGTCCATCGCCGATCGTCCCGATCATGAGATGCTGCAAACTATGCTGCTGCGATCCATGAAGCAGGCGGTCTACGATCCGGAAAATCGCGGTCACTTCGGCCTGGCGCTGCAATCCTACGCGCACTTTACCTCGCCGATCCGCCGTTATCCTGACCTGTCGCTGCACCGAGCCATCAAATATCTGCTGGCGAAAGATGAAGGCCATACAGGCAACAGCACCGAAACCGGCGGCTGGCATTACTCTATGGAAGAGATGCTGCAACTGGGCCAGCACTGTTCAATGACCGAACGTCGCGCGGATGAAGCAACCCGCGAAGTCTCTGACTGGCTGAAATGCGACTTTATGCAGGACCAGGTGGGTAACACCTTTTCCGGCGTCATCGCCAGTGTTACCGGTTTTGGTTTCTTTGTCCGGCTGGATGACCTGTTTATTGATGGCCTGGTGCACGTCTCCACGCTGGATAACGACTACTATCGCTTCGATCAGGTTGGTCAGCGTTTGATTGGCGAATCGGGCGGCCAGACCTACCGTCTGGGCGACAAAGTGCAGGTTCGTGTGGAAGCGGTCAATATGGACGAGCGCAAAATCGACTTCTCGCTGATCTCCAGTGAACGTGGTCCGCGCAACGTCGGTAAAACCGCACGCGAAAAGGCGAACAAAGGCAACGGTGCGAAACCATCGGGTAAACGTCGTCAGACCGGTAAGAAAGTCAATTTCGAACCCGATAGCGCATTTCGGAAAGCCAAAGGCTCAGCGAAACCGAAGAAAGAAAAAAGCGCCAAAAAGCCGTCCGCGAAGACGCAAAAAATCGCCGCAGCGACCAAAGCGAAACGCGCCGCTAAAAAGAAAGTAGCTGAATAAGCCGTCCTGAAATACCGTCTAATAACCCCTCTCAATGCAGAGGGGTTATTCTTTTTTAACGTAATATATTCTCTCAGGTAATAGAAATCGCCATCCGAAAGGTTATTTCTCTGACTTAGCTAAATTGTGAAAATCGATATTTATTATTGGTGATTAGCGCTCAGAATCAGATGTGTATAGTGACTCCCATCCGTTATTCGCTTATTTAGCAAGGAGTCGTTATGCATCTGGCGCGCTTTCCCCGACTTTCACTTGGTCATTTTCCCACCCCTCTGGAGCCTCTGAATAATCTTTCTGCCTTATTGGGTGGTCCGAAAATATGGATCAAACGCGATGATGCAACAGGGCTTGCCAGTGGCGGAAATAAGACCCGTAAGCTGGAATTCCTGCTGGCCGATGCGCTGGCGAAAAACGCCGATATCGTGATTACCCAGGGGGCAACGCAATCGAACCACGTACGCCAGACCATCGCCGGGGCGGCAAAACTTGGCCTGGCTGCCAAAGTGCTGCTGGAAAAACGCGTCACTGACTTTGGCGAAGACTATCAACGTTCCGGCAACATTCTGCTGGATGATTTGCTGGGCGGCGAAATCGTTGCCCATCTGCCGGGCGGCACGGATATGCAACAGGCAATGGAAGAGTATGCCGCGACGCTGCGTGAGCAAGGGCATAATCCTTACATCATTCCCGGTGGTGGTTCAAACCCCATTGGCGCACTGGGCTACGTCGCCTGCGCCGAAGAGCTTCTCTACCAGTCTTCTCAGTTACGCTTGCGTATCGATCACGTTGTGCACGCCACAGGCAGCACGGGTACACAAGCCGGGCTGGTTGCCGGGTTCACCGCCACCAATAGCCAGGTGCCGGTTCTGGGGATTAGCGTTCGCGCGCCGAAGGCGAAGCAGGAAGAGAATGTCTGGAATCTGGCTTCACGCACGCTGGCGTTGCTGGGGGTGCCAGGTGAGTTGCCGCGCGAGGCGGTGGTGGCGAACAGCGATTACGTGGGCGACGGCTACGGACTGCCGACCGAGAGTATGCTGGAGGCGCTGACCCTCTTCGCCCGCCATGAGGGTATTCTTCTCGACCCGGTCTATTCCGGGAAAGGGGCGGCCGGGCTTATCGACCTCATTCGGAAAGGGCATTTCCATAAGGATGAGAACGTGGTGTTTATCCATACCGGTGGCTCGGTTGGCCTGTTTGGCTATCGCCAGGTGCTGGAGGCGCATGCCCGCCATGGCTAAACCCTTTTTACTCGGCGTGCTGGGCGGCATGGGACCGCTCGCCACGCTCGACTTTCAGCACAAATTGCTCGACGCCACGCCGGCGCAGAGCGATCAACACCATTTGCCGTCGGTAGTGTGGAATGTGCCGCAAATTGCTGACCGGCAAAAGGCGCTGGCCGGGGTTGGCCCGTCGCCGTTACCTCAGCTTCTTGAAGGTATTGAAAAATTGAATCAGGCAGGGGCGAGCCATATCGCTATCCCCTGCAACACCGCGCACCACTGGTATTCGCAACTGAGCGCCGCCAGCGATGCGCCCATTCTGCACATCGTGGATGCTACCCTGGACGCGCTGTTAACGTCGGCTAAAAAGCCTGAACGTGTCGGCATTATTGCCACCAAAGGGACGCTGGATGCCGGCTGGTATCAGCAACGTCTTGCGGCGCAGGGGATTGAATCCATTACGCCCACCGAAGACGAACTGGCGGAGTGGTTTGTGCCCGGCTGCTATGCCGTGAAGCGCGGCAAACTGGCTGAGGGGGGAGAACTGCTCGCATTGCAGGCGCTGGCGCTGATGGCGCGCGGCGCGCAGCAACTGGTGCTGGCCTGCACGGAAGTCCCGGTGGCGCTGCGTGCTGTCGATGCGCCGTTCCTGTCGCTCACTCATGACCCCGCACAATCGCTGGCTGAACGATGTTCCCGCCTCTGGCAGGACCATCGTCTTACGCAACTGGCATAAATAAAGCGCTTTAATTGACTATTTTCTCCTGTTTTGCAGGAGAGATGACATGCATTGACCTCAAGGAAAAAGAAATGAAAAAAACGATCGGCGTATTACTCGCAGCAGGCAGCCTGTGGGCCAATATCAGTATGGCCGCTACGCCTTCTGAAGTTCGCGTCGCCTATAGCGGTGGCTCGCAGGTATTAATGCTCGCCAAAGCCGATGGCTCTTTAGATAAGGCATTACACAGCCAGGTAAAATGGGTGCAATTTGCCTCCGGTGCGGATGCGCTTAATTATTTCGCCAGCAATGCGATTGATATTGCCAATTTCGGTTCCAGTCCGGCAACGGCAGGTATCGTACGGAAATTACCGGTGGAAATTATTGGCGTCTCCGGGGTGATTGCCAGTTATGAACGTTTAATTGGTAAAGAGGGCATTAATAATATTAAAGATATTGAAGGTAAGCGTGTGGCTTACCCACCTAACTCCACCGCAGCCTATGCGCTGGAAGCGGCAATCAGCGTCAATAAACTGGACCGCAGCAAAATTACGTTGCTGCCGCTGCGCCCGGCAGAGATGGTGGCGGCGTGGAAACGCGGCGACATTGATGCAGGTTACGTCTGGGCGCCGTTTGCTCAGGAGCTGGAATCCTCCGGCGGTCATCAGGTTTTCGCCACCAAAGACCTGCAAAAAGATGGCTACCTGATTTACAACAACTACGTGGTACGTAAAGCCTTTGCCGAGCAGTACCCGGAAGCGGTAACCGCCTTCCTGCGCGTGCATCAACAGAAAGTCGACGAATTTAAGAAAGACCCGGAAAGCGCAGCCGCCATTGTGGCGAAAGAAGTCGGTGCTCCGATCACCACCGCCGCCAATACCCTGGGCGGGCTGGAATACCCAACGCTTGCTGAGCAGGGCACCGCGGCCTGGCTGGGTAATGGCACCGACACCACCCACAGCGGCATTGGCAAAGCGCTGACCAAAACGTCCAGTTTCCTTGCTGGCATTGGTGAAATTCGTAAGCAGGATATCCCGCAAAACTGGGATGCCGCGATTAACTCCCGTTACATCCGCGACGCGGCGGCAAAATGAGAGTAAGTCAGCATATCGCCATCAGCGTGCTGTCGGTGGCGATCTTCTTTGCACTCTGGCAACTGGCGGCCACCCGGCAATGGGTGGACCCGCTGCTGTTGCCTTCGCTCACCGATATTGGCATCACGGCAGAAGAACTGCTGGCAGACGGCTACCGCCAGGTGCCGCTGTGGCAGCACGTAGCGGTGAGCCTGGCCCGTGCCCTGAGCGCTTTTGCCGTTGCCATTGTGCTGGGCATCCCGCTGGGGCTGTTGATGGGCCTTTCGCCGGGTTTGTCCGCGGTGCTTAACCCGTTTGTGCAGTTTCTGCGCCCTTTACCAAAGATCGCACTGATCCCGCTGGCGGTGGTCTGGCTGGGGATTGGCGAGGCCTCGAAATTTTTCCTGATTTTTATCGCCACCTTCCTGAGCGTGGTAGTAGGTGCGTCGGCGGCGGTGGAGCGCATCGGGCGGGCACGGATTCGCGTCGCCCAGACGCTGGGGGCGAACAAAGGACAGATTTTCCTGCGCGTAGTGCTCCCTGACGCGCTACCGGATCTCTTTACCACTGTCAGGCTCTCCATCGGCATTGGCTGGACATCGCTGATTGCCGCCGAAATGGTGGCTGCCAGTTCCGGCCTCGGCTGGATGGTGATTAACGCCAGCTCTTACTTACGTACCGATATCGTCATGCTCGGCATTCTGCTGCTGGGCGGGACGGGTTATTTACTGGATTTGATCCTGTTGGGACTGCAACGCCTGTTTGTCCCGTGGGCGGGGAAAGAATAATGAGTGCCATCGCGCTTGAAAACGTCTCCCTCTCCTTTGCCGCCAAACCGCAGCCGTTTACGGTGCTGGAGGAGATCAATCTCACCCTCGACAAAGGGGAATTTGTGGTGCTGCTGGGGCCATCGGGCTGTGGCAAATCCACCATCCTTAATCTGGTCGCCGGATTTACCAAACCGGACAGCGGACGCGTACTGGCGAGCGGCCAACCCGTGCAGCGGCCGGGACCGGAACGCGGCATGATCTTCCAGCAACCGAATCTGTTCCCGTGGTTGTCGGTACTGGAGAACGTCACCTTTGGCCCGCGTCTGGGGCGATATCAAAAAGAAGAGGTCAACGCGCGGGCGCTGGACTGGCTCAATCGCGTTGGTCTGAAAGGTTTTGAGCAGCATGCGCCCTGGCAGCTTTCCGGTGGCATGAGACAGCGTGTGGCGCTGGCCCGTGCCTGGCTGCCGGGGCCGGAAGTCTTATTACTGGACGAACCCTTCGGTGCGCTGGACGCGCAAACCCGCCTGATGATGCAGGAGCTACTGCGCGAAGCCTGGCTGACGACGCAGACCACGCTGCTTTTCGTCACCCATGACGTGGAAGAGGCGCTGTTTCTGGCCGATCGCATTCTGGTGATGTCGGCGAAACCGGGAAAGATCGTCGAAGAGATTATCCTGCCCTTTGGTCGCGAACGTGACATCGAAACGCTGGCGGAGCACCCACAGTACGGCGAAATCAAGCAACACGTCCTTCATCGCGTGCGTCAGGAGGCGAAACGCCATCTTAGTTGATTCGATCTGGGGCGTCTGTCGGTTATAATGGGCGATGTGACTATCTGAACCTTTTCAACCCGGCGATATCGCCTCAAATGAGTACCCTTAATGAGTGAAATGATTTACGGCATCCATGCGGTGCAGGCCCTGCTGGAACGCGCGCCAGAGCGTTTTCAGGAAGTGTTTATTCTTAAGGGGCGCGAAGACAAACGTCTGCTGCCCCTGATCCACGCGCTGGAAGCGCAGGGTGTCGTGATTCAGGTCGCTAACCGTCAATATCTGGATGAAAAAAGCGAAGGCGCGGTGCATCAGGGCATTATTGCCCGTGTGAAGCCGGGTCGCCAGTATCAGGAAAACGATCTGCCGGATCTGATCGCCAGCCTCGACCAACCTTTCTTCCTGATCCTCGATGGCGTCACCGATCCCCATAACCTCGGCGCCTGCCTGCGTAGCGCCGATGCCGCTGGTGTCCATGCGGTCATCGTGCCGAAAGATAAATCTGCGCAACTGAATGCGACCGCTAAAAAAGTGGCCTGCGGTGCGGCGGAGAACGTCCCGCTGATCCGTGTGACCAACCTGGCGCGCACCATGCGTCTGCTACAGGAAGAGAACATCTGGATTGTCGGCACCGCCGGTGAAGCCGACCACACCCTGTTCCAGAGCAAAATGACCGGCCCTATGGCGCTGGTGATGGGCGCCGAAGGCGAAGGCATGCGTCGTCTGACCCGTGAGCACTGCGATGAACTGATCAGCATTCCGATGGCGGGTAGCGTGTCGTCGCTGAACGTGTCGGTCGCCACCGGTATCTGCCTGTTCGAAGCGGTACGTCAGCGCAGCTAAATGGTGTTGTAAAAACCACCCGAATGGGTGGTTTTTTATATCAGATGGCTGTTAATGTTTTCTTTGCGTGTTATTTTAATACTGTTATGACATGGTTCAATTCATACAGGATGTTAAAATATGTCATGGTCGAAGATGTCGTTGTACAACGTATTATCAAAATGCTCGGCTTTAAATATCGATCTAAAAAATAACCGTGATTTTTTTATCCTCGTAATGAGGAATTACGGTGAATTGCAATTAAATATCCTGCTGGCATCCTGTCAAATAATTATTGAAAGATATATTTTTCTGGTTAAGTTAATTCGACAACCTGAGAAATTCAACGCGTTTTTATTGCGTAGATTAGTTTGCTAAGGAAAAAGAATGCATACCGTGGACGCTTTGTTGGCTTTTTGCTCGTATTTTTTTATCGGTACAGCAATGGCAATCTGTTTTTTGTTTATATACTCGCGCATAACCCAACATGATGAATGGGGTTTGATTAAAAATAATAATATTGCAGCTTCGCTCTCATTATCCGGTTCGCTACTCGGCTATGTGGTCCCATTATCTAGCGCAGCGATTAATTCAGTCAGTATTCCAGATTATTTCATTTGGGGTGTTATTGCACTGATTGTCCAGCTATTAATATATGCTGGTGTGCGGTTATATATGCCAAGGTTTAGTGATTATATTGTCGATAATAACGTCGCAGTAGGTTTGTTTATGGGTGGCGCAGCGCTGGCAGGTGGTATTTTCAACGCTGCCTGCATGACATGGTAATGAATGATCATGGGCAGAAAAATAAAATCAAAGAGTAACGATAATTCGCCAGCACAGGTTCGGTTTAAAAATTATGGTAATGGCGAAACGATCGACTCACAGACGAGAGAACGAAAAAGTGCCAGCTACCTGACGCTGGCGATTATGGGTGGTGCCGCCTTCTTCGTGCTCAAAGGTTGTGAGGATGGTAACGCAGACAACGAGGGTGACGGCGTATTTTATTCCTCGCCGCAAGACTGCATTAAAAAGGGTAACAGCGCTCAGTTATGCACCGATGCCTGGAACAGTGCCAAGACAACGTTTGAAAATGAACTGCCAAAAAATATGTCGCAGGAGGATTGCTCCCGACAATATGGGCAGTGTTATTACAACAACGTGGGGCAGAGTTGGACACCCGTACTGGCAGGCTTTCTGCTAAGTCAGGTGGTACGTGAAAACCGTGATGACAAGGATACTAACACCAGCACCAACACCAGCAGTGTTGGTGGGGGAGGCGGCTACAGCTCGCGTGCAGTCTGGAATACCGCATCAGGCGATTATGCCTGGCGTTCTGACAGTAAAAAATCCGCTGACAACCGCTATGGCATAACAGTCCGAAAAGCGACCACTGTTGCACGCGGTGGCTATGGGCGCTCTTCAGGTCTACGTGGAAGTTGGGGAGGATAACCATGTTGCGACATGATGTACCTGTTCGTCCGGAACTGGATAAGATCGCCCACGACCACGGTTTCGATTTTCATATCATTGATGATGAAATTTACTGGGACGAAAGCCGGGCTTATCGTTTTACCCTACGGCAAATTGAAGATCAGATCGAAAAGCCAACGGCCGAGCTACACCAGATGTGTCTGGAGGTTGTGGATCGGGCGGTAAAAGATGATGCATTACTGGAGCAACTGGCTATTCCGTCGTTGTACTGGGATGCTATTGCTGAAAGCTGGCGTAACAACGATCCCTCTTTGTATGGCCGGATGGATTTTGTCTGGTGTGGTAAAGATCCCGTCAAGCTGCTGGAATATAACGCGGATACGCCAACCTCGCTGTACGAGTCGGCTTATTTTCAGTGGATCTGGATGGAAGAGTCTCGACGTAGCGGCGTTATCCCGCGTGATGCCGATCAGTTTAACGCTATTCAGGACAAATTGATCGCTCGTTTTAATGCATTGCGGCGCGCAGATCCTCTCTATTTTTGTTGCTGCAAAGGCACGGAAGAAGATCGCGGTACGGTGTTTTACCTTGAAGATTGTGCTCGTCAGGCAGGATTAGATACACGCTTTATTTATATTGAAGATCTGGGATTAGGTGTTGGCGGCGTCCTGACAGACCTCGACGATAACGTTATTCGCCAGGCATTTAAACTATACCCGCTTGAATGGATGATGCGTGACGAAAACGGCCCTATGCTACGTAAGCGTCATGAACAATGGATTGAGCCACTGTGGAAAAGCATTCTGAGTAATAAGGGTCTTTTGCCATTGTTGTGGCGTTTTTTCCCGGATCATCCTAACCTGCTGCCCGCCTGGTTTGACGGTGAAACACCGGTGATTGCGCCGGGTTTCGCAGGTTGCGTGCGTAAGCCACTGTTTTCCCGTGAGGGGGGGAACGTGACGATTTTTGACAGACATAAGAATGTGATTGCCCATGAAGATGGAGATTATGCGGACGAGCCGATGATTTATCAGGCTTTTCAGCCACTCCCGCGTTTTGGCGACAGCTATACGCTGATTGGGAGCTGGGTGGTCGATGATGAAGCCGTAGGCATGGGGATCCGCGAGGATATTTCGCTTATCACCAAAGACACCTCGCGTTTTATTCCGCACTATATTGCCGGATAGTTCATCGGCTCTCCGGTGTGGTCTGGTCGTCTAACGTGCGCTGATGGTCATCCTTCCTGAGCGTCATCAGCGCAATTACACTGACCACCGCCGTTGCCATCACGTAATATGCCGGAATATCGAGATTCCCCGTTTGCTTAATTAGCCCGGTAATAATCAGTCCCGCGCAGCCTGAAAAAATCGCATTCGACAGCGAATACGCCAGCCCCAGCCCGGTATAACGCACCCGTGTTGGGAACATTTCCGCCAGCATCGCAGGCCCGGGCCCTGCCAGCATGCCCACCAGCCCACCGGCGATAAATACGACGCATGCTTTCACCAATAAGGTGCTGGATTCTGTCTGTAAAATTTTCAGCAGTGGTAACGCCAGAATAAGTAGCATCACAGCAGCGGTGACCATCACGGCGCGTCGCCCAATCCGATCGCTCAGCATGCCGGACGGGATAATCGTCAGGGCGAATCCGGCGTTTGAAATCACCGCAATCAATAGCGCCTGATTAAAACCCGTGTGCAACGCCGACTGAAGGTAGGTCGGCATAATGACCAGATAGGTATAGCCTGCCGCTGACCAGACCATCAGGCGACCAATGCCGGTGATAATGGCTTTTAACGTACTGGCGAAACTGGCCGCCTGAGGTGGAGTCGACTGCGTTTGCTGGCGTACGAAACTGGGGGTCTCTTCCATGTTAACGCGAAGCCAGAGCGCAACGCCTCCCAGTGGAATGGCGATGAAAAAGGGGATGCGCCAGCCCCAGTCGTGAAGCGCTTCCGTACTCAGTAATGCTGACAACAACGCAACGACTCCGGCTCCCGCCAGCAGCCCGAGGGCGACGGTCAATGACTGCCACGCACCGTACAGCCCGCGCTTGCCTTTTGGCGCAAATTCGGTCATCAGCGAGACAGCCCCGCCGTATTCCCCACCGGCAAACAGTCCCTGCAAGATCCGTAACAATGTAATGAGCAGCGGCGCGGCAACGCCAATGCTGGCATAAACTGGCACCAGGCCAATCGCCGCAGTCGCCAGCGTCATCAATACGAGGACAATAATCAGCGTTGGCTTACGGCCTATCCGGTCACCCATGCGACCAAATACCACCGCGCCCAATGGCCGGAAGAAGAAGGCCACAGCAAATGCGGCATAGGTCAGGATCAGACTGGTGATAGCCGATTCACCTGTGAGAGTAAAAAAGTTTTTCGCAATCACCGTGGCAAGAAAGCCATAGACTGCAAACTCGTACCATTCGATAAAATTGCCGATAGAGCCTGCAATCAGCGCTCTTTTTTGTGCATGCGTTGTCGTCATGGGCGTCACCGCTCCTGGTTTCATAACATTAAGCCTCGCCGCTAAGTGTGGGTAACGCAAACAGAAAGCGTCCATACGCGCTGTTTTGTGACCGCTATCGCGGGCGGAACGCCCTCCATCTGCCCATACTTACTGCCGATGCCATTGATGGAGGGCAAACAGATGCACTGGCAAACGCATACCGTTTTCAATCAACCCATCCCCCTGAATAACAGTAATCTTTTCCTTTCCGATCGAGCCCTGTATGACGCTGTTATCCGTGAAGGGGCGGCCTGGGATACGGATTTACTGGCCAGTATTGGTCAGCAATTGGGTACAGCGGAATCGCTGGAGCTCGGCAGGCTGGCTAATGCTAATCCGCCGGAACTGCTGCGTTATGACCCGACGGGGGCACGACTTGATGATGTGCGGTTTCACCCCGCCTGGCACTTGCTGATGCAAGGCCTGTGCGCCAACCGCGTTCACAACCTGGCGTGGGAAGAGGATGCGCGTAGCGGCTCGTTTGTTGCCCGCGCCGCCCGGTTTGTGCTCCATGCGCAGGTGGAAGCCGGTTCGTTATGCCCTGTCACGATGACCTTTGCCGCCACGCCGCTATTGCAGCATTCGCTTCCTGCCCCTTTTAAAGACTGGCTAAAACCACTGCTAAGCGACCGTTACGACCCCCATCTCGCGCCAGGCAACCAAAAGCGTGGCCTGCTGATGGGTATGGGGATGACGGAAAAACAGGGCGGTTCGGATGTGCTCAGTAATACCACGCGAGCGCAACGCAGCGGCGATAGCTATCGGCTGGTGGGGCACAAATGGTTTTTCTCAGTACCACAGAGCGATGCGCATCTGGTGCTGGCGCAGGCAGAAGGCGGACTCTCCTGCTTTTTCGTACCGCGTTTTTTACCCGACGGTCAGCGCAATGGAGTGCGACTCGAACGCCTGAAAGACAAGCTGGGCAACCGCTCAAATGCCAGCAGCGAAGCCGAGTTCTGCGAGGCCAGCGGCTGGCTGGTCGGGGAAGAGGGTGATGGCGTGCGTCAAATCCTCAAAATGGGCGGCCTGACCCGCTTTGACTGTGCGCTGGGGAGCCACGGTCTGATGCGCCGGGCATTTTCCGTGGCGTTGTATCATGCCCATCAACGGCAGGCATTCGGGAAAAACCTCGTCGACCAGCCCATGATGCGGGAAGTCCTTAGTCGGATGGCGCTGCAACTGGAAGGGCAAACCGCGTTTTTATTTCGCCTTGCCCGAGCGTGGGATGGTCGCGCTACGCCGGAAGAGACGCTTTGGGCACGGTTGTTTACTCCCGTTGCGAAATTTGCGGTCTGCAAAGCGGGTATGCCATTTGTTGCCGAAGCCATGGAGGTCCTGGGCGGTATTGGCTACTGCGAAGAGAGCGAACTTCCCCGGCTATACCGGGAAATGCCGGTAAACAGTATTTGGGAGGGCTCGGGCAATATTATGTGCCTTGATGTGTTACGCGTACTGGCCAAACAGCAGGGGATCAGTGAGTTGTTGCACGATGCGTTTGGCGCAGTCAAAGGCCAGGACAGGCATTTTGATCGCGCATGGCGACAGTTACAGCAACAGTTGCGTAAGCCTCTGGAGGCGCAAGGGCGGGAAATTACCCAACAGCTGTATTTGTTAGCGACGGGGGCACAAATGTTGCAGTTCGCTTCCCCGTCGATAGCGCAAGCCTGGTGCCGGATGATGCTGGATATACGCGGCGCGTCGGTTGTGACGGAGCAGGTACAAAATGACCTGCTGCTGCGTGCCACGGGCGGTGTCGGTTAGTCCGTTTTCAGGCTAAACAGGCGGACCACCTCCGTCAAATGCGCCCCTTTTTCGCGCAGTGTCTCAGCGGTTTGCTCACTGCGCGTAACCCGTTCTGCGTTAATGTGCGTGGCTTCGCCGATATGCGCCATGGCGATATTGACCTGGTTAATGCCAGCCGACTGCTCATGAGAGGCGTTGTTAATCTCATTAACCAACTGGTTAATGTGGTTCATATGCGCAGTAATAGACTCCATCGCCTGTCGGGTATTGTTGGATAAGGTATGACCCTCACGGACTTTTTTGAGTGTATCGCTGGTCAGCTCATCGATCTCTTTTACCGCATTGGCGCTGCGCGCTGCCAGCGCCCGTACTTCCTGGGCTACGACGGCAAATCCTTTACCATGTTCCCCGGCGCGAGCGGCTTCAACCGCGGCGTTAAGCGCCAGGATATTGGTTTGAAAGGCTATTGATTCAATCACATGGGTGATGTCGGCAATCCGCTGGGAGGCGGTACGAATCGCGTCCATGGTCGCCACCGCTTCTTCGACGGTGATCCCACCCTTTTGTACTTCCACGGCGGTTTCATTCACCAGCGACTGCATCTCTTCCATACTGGCGGCATTCTGCTGGAGCGTCGCGGCAAGTTGCTCCATGCTGGCTGATGTCTCCTCGACGCTGCTGGCCTGCTTGTTAATTTGCTCGCTGATTTCACTGCTGTCGGCGGCAAGCGCATTGGTACCGTGGTGAATATCGCCCGCAGATTCACGGACTTGTAAAACAATGGTATGCAAACCATTGCCGATCCCGTTGATGGCCTCAATGAGTTGCCCCACTTCGTCCTGACGTTTGATATCCAGACTATCCCGCAGGTCGCCCGATGCGTAACGGCTGGCCAGGCCGATGGCATCACGCAGGGGGCGGGTCAACCAGCGGCGAACAATCACCACAAACAGTGCGGCAAACAGCAGAGAGAGCGCCAGCCCGGCAATCAGGAACTGGTTGCGTAACGTATTGACATCATTAAGTAATACCGCTTTATCGACTTCGCCCACCACCGTCCAGTTCCAGCCGGGCACGGTTATCCAGGAGAGCATTTGTCGATGACCATCGGGGCGCTGCTGTTCCAGCGTACCGGCAGTCTCTTGCAGAACGGTATTCAGATCGCGTTCATCCCATTGTGGGCGTTTACCCTCCTCGCTGGGGTGGAACAGATAGTTACCGTAGTTCTTGCCATTATTACGATCCAGTACGTAAAAATGACCGCTATCACCAAGCTGGCGCCCGAGGATCTTACTGCGCATGATCTCCCATGAGTGGGTGATGTCCACGCCGACAAATAAAATGGCTATTGTGTTGCCGCTACTGTCTTTTACCGGCTGGTATTGCGTGATGTAGCGCTTACCGAATAATAAGGCCAGCCCACGGTACGTTTCGCCTTTCAAAGCCGGTGCAAAAGCCGGGCTGGCTTTGTCCAGTTTTGTGCCTATTGCACGATCGCCATTCTCTTTACGTAATGAGGTGGCAACGCGCACAAAGTCATCGCCGCTGCGCACAAACAGTGTGGCGATAGCCCCGGTGCGGGTAAGAAAGTCATCAACAAGGGTGTTGTTTTCATGAAGATCGCTGTCGCCCCCTTTCAGCAAGGGAACACTGATACCGTTAATGTCACGGCGCTGCGACTGATCCAGGGTAACAGGCTGAGGCAAAAAACTATTGAACAGGCGGGTATAGCTTTCAACCTCTTCGCTCAGGCTGCTGTTAAACATTTCTACCATATCCTGGACGCCCGTGGACTGATTATGGAGATCTTCCACCGCCAGCGTTTCCAGTTGTTGACTGGCTTTATTGCTTAACAGAAAGGTAAAAACCAGGAAAAGCACGGCTACGCTTGTACCCGTCAAAAGAGAAAGTTTAGTGCCGAGTCCAATGCGACTAAAAAAGGTGCTCATAAAATATCCGCTGAAAAGAGTGTCAGCACCTTCAACGGCAATAATTCGATAACGTTTAATGTGTCAATGTAACAAAATATTGCAAAATTGTATCTCTATGGTAAATCATTGTTAAAAATGACATAAATAAAAAAGCCACTTTTTAAAAGTGGCTTTCGAAGGGGGGACCTGTCAGGCATAAAGTATGGCCTGAACTCGCCAGTTATCTGCCCGTTGTTCTTCCTGCATCTGAATAATGCGATACCAGGATGCTCCCTGTTCGTCGGCTTTTAACGCGATGACACGCTCCACATCTTGTGGACTTCCGGAAACATTGTTGACAGAAATCAGGCCAATTTCATTGAGCCCGGTGACGCAGTCAGCGCTCGCGAACTCTGCTGGCTGCGCTGTTATGCTGGCTAAACCTGTAGAAAGCAACAGTGAGTTTAAGGCAAGAGATCGTTTCATATCAGCTCCATTCCACGTTACCCCGACTTTTTCCAGGGCACTCCTTCGCGCGAAAATTCCATACATTCCATTGTGCACAGGCAAACATAAAAGGACGCAAAGCAGTGTAAATCTTCCTTAAACCCAGACGCTTAATGACGATACAACATCGCCCGTGCGTACCAGCGACCTGGAATTACCGTGTCATCCATCATTATGATGACGTAGTAATCTGCTTTTTCAGTGGTCGCTCTGGCTTTTATTTCATCTTCAACGTCCATAGGCGAACCCAGCACGGATACGCTAAATGCTCCCATTTCCTGCAGGTTTTGCGTCTGATTACGACTTATTTCCTGCGGATGATCGCTGACGGGCGGAGCGGGCTGTGGTTTACCTTCCAGCACACTACATCCACTCAAAAACAGCGCCACAACAAGGGCGAGAAACCAGCGCGTCATGTTTTCATGTCTCCTGATAGCCATAGTGTAGTTCCATAATAAATACGCAAGAGGGGAATGTTCCCAATTTTGCTATTGCCAACATAAGTTTCGAATGAAAATGCGATCGGCGCAGCATCTTTATCTAAAGGGTAACACTGATAGGCAAACGCAGACTTGCAGCTTCGAAGATGTGATGGCATACCAGCACTATAGATCAAGGAGAGGCCAATGATTGAACTCGACGTACGGCATTTTGCCGGGATTGAAACCTTGCACGCGTTTCCTACGGGCATGGGGGAACAGCCATTACCCTGTATTGTTTTTTACCACGGATTTACCTCGTCCAAACTGGTATATAGCTATTTTGCCGTGGCGCTGGCTCAGGCCGGGTTCCGGGTCGTCATGCCTGATGCTCCGGAACATGGCGCCCGGTTTGACGGCGATGAAAGTCGGCGGCTACAGCGTTTCTGGCAAATCTTGCAGGGAAATTTTGCAGAGTTTGCGGCACTGAAAGCGGCACTGTATCAGCAGGGCTTGATTGACAATCACCGGCTCGGTGTGGGAGGTGCATCCATGGGTGGCATGACGGCGCTCGGTATTATGACGCAGTTCCCGGAGGTCAGGAGCGTTGCCTGCCTGATGGGGTCCGGCTATTTTTCCACCCTGGCGAGTACACTTTTTCCGCCGCTGGAGGTGACCACGCCGGAACAGCAGGCGGCCTTCGATGAGATTGCCGCGCCGTTAGCAAAATGGGATGTTAGCGGGCAATTAGCACAGCTAGCCAGCCGTCCGCTTTTTCTCTGGCATGGGGAGGAGGATGATGTGGTACCCGCAGCGGAAACATTACGCCTGCAGCAGGCACTGACGTCTGCTCACCTGGACGGGCAGCTAACCTGTCTGTGGGAAGCCGGCGTAAAACATCGCATAACACCTACCGCCCTGACGGCCACCGTCCGCTTCTTCAGCGACCATCTGTAATGACACATCTACCTACACGCGCATCACTTTAACCCCCTGATCCTCAAGTTTTTTGAGGATTTCGGGGTTGGCCTGTTTGCCGGTAATCACCAAATCAATTTGATCGGCGTTGCTGAACAACATACCCGCACGCTCACCGACTTTGCTGCTATCCACCAGAACGACCAGTTTTCCCACCATGTTCAGCATTTTCTGTTCGGCCATCGCCGTCAGCATGTCGGTTTTATAGAGACCTTCTGCCGTCAGCCCTTTGCCACTGGTAAACATCCAGTGACCAGCATAGAGGCTATTTTCACTGCTTTGCGGGCTCAGTGTGATGGACTGCGTCTTATTGTACTGACCGCCCATAATGACCACGCTTTCGTGTTCTTGTTCGATAAGGTAGTTGGCGAGCGGTAGATAGTTAGTGATGATTTGCACCGGTTTACCGCAGATTTCGCGCCCCAACAGGAAGGCGGTTGATCCACAGTTGATCACCACGCTTTCTCCAGCGCTAACCAGTTGCGATGCAGCCCTTGCGATACGCACTTTTTCATCGTGGTGGAGTGCTTCATGGATATTCATCGGCGACCAGCGTGGACGTTGCTGGCTGATGGCCTCGGCGCCGTTACGCACTTTCTTAAGTTTGCCACTCTCATCCAGTTTATTGATATCGCGGCGTGCGGTTGCAGGAGAAACACCCAGGCTGGCGATCACTTCTTCAACTGTAATAAAGCCCGTCTGCGCCAGTTGATCCAGCAGTATTTGATGTCGTTGCGCTTCCGTCATGAGCTATTCCGATGATTAATGATGTGAAAAGATGATATTTGAAATAGCCTGAAATTACTAAAGATAAGTGCACGATACTGATGATAAAAAGCGGGTACACACAGGTACCCGCTCCGGTTTTTAGAGGAAAGACTTAAACGGTAAGTCGGGCTCGATAGAGAAGCAGTCATCAAAACCACGAGGGTAGTGATATTCAAAATTGTCTTTATCCAAAGGCCAGGTAAATTTCCCGCCCACCTGCCAGATATAAGGCTTAAAGCCATACTGTAAGCGATCTTTTTTCATATTCCACAGAACACGGATCTCTTGTGGATCGGCCTGAAAATTTGACCAGATATCGTGGTGGAAAGGGATCACGACTTTTGCATTCAGCGCTTCAGCCATACGCAGAATATCGGCACTGGTCATCTTATCCGTAATACCGCGTGGGTTTTCGCCGTAAGAACCCAATGCCACATCGATCTGATGCTCGTTGCCATGCTTCGCATAGTAGTTGGAATAGTGCGAGTCGCCGCTGTGGTACAGCGTACCGCCGGGCGTTTTAAAGAGATAGTTCACTGCTCGCTGATCCATGCCGTCAGGCAGTATGCCCGCTGCTTTTTGCTCTGCCGGGAGGGTAATTAATGCGGTGCGATCGAATGCATCAAGTGCATGAATTTCAATATCTTTTACGCGAACAATATCACCCGGTTTGACGACGATACAGTGCGATTTCGGTACGCCCCAGCCAATCCATAAATCGACACAGGTTTGTGGGCCGATGAAGGGAACATCATCAGCACAGTTCTTCATGACGGCAGCGGCGACGTTGACATCAATATGATCGTTGTGATCGTGGGTGGCGAGGATGGCATCGACCTGACGGATAGCGAACGGGTCCAACACAAACGGCGTGGTGCGCAGGTTTGGCTGCAATTTTTCGACACCGGCCATGCGCTGCATCTGATGGCCTTTTTTCATCAACGGGTTACCATGACTCTGTTTGCCCGTACCGCACCAGAAATCGACACACACATTGGTATGCCCTTCTGATTTCAGCCAGATACCGGTACACCCCAGCCACCACATAGCAAAGGTGCCGGGAGCGACATGTTCCTGCTCAATTTCCTCATTAAGCCAGCTTCCCCATTCAGGAAACGTGTTCAGAATCCATGATTCCCGGGTAATGGTTTCAATCTTATTCATCGTGTCGCTCCTCACCTTTAAATCAAAATAAATCATAATGTGATAACTTGTGATTTATATTTTCACAGTTTCATCATGATGGCAACAGGGTTTGATGTGTTATCTCGCATCAAAATTGTGCTTCTACGGCGGTTTTTTCATGCTGATTTTTATGTGGTTTCTATTAATTAATTGAATTAAATAAACTATTTTAAAGGTTCTGGTACTGGATATGTACGCACAGTGAGAATGGGGAAATAAATTGCGTGATGCATCACAATTAATCAAAAACAATCTTTTTGTGATTATTTATGATTGATAGAGTGTTTTCACCTTGTGCTGCATTGCGCAGATGCAGCCACTTTCTTACTGGAGCAAGTTATGGAGATTCTCTACAACGTCTTCACCGTCTTTTTTAATCAGGTGATGACCAATGCCCCGTTACTGCTGGGGATCGTGACCTGTATTGGCTATATCCTGTTGAGAAAAAGTGTCAGCGTTATTGTTAAAGGCACGATCAAAACGATCATCGGCTTTATGCTGCTGCAGGCGGGGTCGGGGATTCTGACCAGTACGTTTAAACCGGTGGTCGCCAAAATGTCGGAAGTGTACGGCATCAACGGCGCGATTTCTGACACCTATGCGTCAATGATGGCGACCATCGAACGTATGGGTGACGCGTACAGTTGGGTGGGTTACGCAGTATTGCTGGCATTGGCCCTTAATATTAGCTACGTACTGCTGCGACGTATTACCGGGATTCGCACCATCATGCTAACCGGTCACATCATGTTCCAGCAGGCTGGTCTGATTGCGGTGTTCTTCTTTATTCTCGGCTACTCCATGTGGACCACCATTATCTGTGCTGCCGTGCTGGTTTCACTCTATTGGGGCATTACCTCCAATATGATGTACAAACCCACGCAGGAAGTGACGGATAACTGTGGCTTTTCTATCGGTCATCAACAGCAGTTCGCCTCCTGGATTGCTTACAAAATCGCCCCTTATCTTGGGAAAAAAGAAGAGAGCGTTGAAGATCTGAAACTGCCGGGCTGGCTGAATATCTTCCACGACAACATTGTCTCTACCGCCATTGTCATGACGGTTTTCTTCGGCGCGATTCTGCTTTCCTTTGGCCTCAATACTGTTCAGACGATGGCGGGGAAAACCCACTGGACGGTTTATATCCTGCAAACCGGCTTTCAGTTTGCGGTAGCAATTTTCATTATCGTCCAGGGCGTACGTATGTTTGTCGCTGAGCTTTCCGAAGCTTTCAACGGTATTTCTCAGCGCTTGATTCCGGGTGCTGTGCTGGCAATTGACTGCGCGGCGATTTATAGCTTCGCACCGAACGCGGTGGTCTGGGGCTTTATGTGGGGGACAATTGGCCAGTTGATTGCGGTCGGCATCCTTATTGCCTGCGGTTCCTCCATTCTCATCATTCCTGGCTTCATCCCGATGTTCTTCTCTAATGCCACTATTGGCGTCTTCGCCAACCACTTCGGCGGCTGGCGTGCCGCCATCAAGATTTGCCTGGTGATGGGGATGATCGAAATCTTTGGCTGTGTGTGGGCGGTAAAACTGACGGGCATGAGTGCGTGGATGGGGATGGCTGACTGGTCCATCCTGGCACCGCCGATGATGCAAGGCTTTGCCTCCGTAGGGATCGTGTTTATGGCCGCGATGATTTTGATTGCCCTGGCTTACATGTTCTTCGCCGGTCGCGCTCTGCGTGCTGAGGAAGACGCGGAAAAACAACTGACAGAACACTCTGTTTAAAAAGGAGTTTGATTATGACCGTACGTATTCTGGCTGTGTGTGGTTGTGGGCAAGGCAGTTCCATGATCATGAAAATGAAAGTTGACCAGTTTTTGACGCAACAAAAGGTCGACCATACGGTGAACAGCTGCGCAGTGGGGGAATACAAAAGCGAGCTGAGCGGGGCGGACATCATCATTGCCTCTACCCATGTTGCCAGCGAAATCGAGGTCTCCGGTAATAAGTACGTGGTTGGGGTACGCAATATGCTCTCTGCCGCTGATTTTGGTCCGAAGCTGATGGAAGTCATCAACGCCCATTTTGCACAGGATGTGAAATAAAGGACTCACTATGAAATTACGTGACTCTCTGGCGGAGAACAATGCGATTCGCTTACAGGCAGAGGCCAGAACGTGGCAGGAGGCAGTGAAGCTTGGCGTGGATCTTCTGGTAGAGGCTGAGGTTGTTGAACCGCGTTACTACCAGGCCATTCTGGATGGCGTTGAACGGTTCGGACCGTACTTCGTGATTGCCCCGGGGCTTGCCATGCCTCATGGCCGCCCGGAAGAAGGGGTGAAGAAAAATGGCTTTGCACTGGTGACCCTAAAAACACCGCTGGCTTTTAATCACGAAGACAACGATCCGGTCGACATTCTCATCACTCTGGCGGCAGTGGATGCACGTACGCATCAGGAAGACGGCATCATGCAAATCGTCAACCTGTTTGAAGATGAAACGAATTTTGACCGTTTACGCGCCTGTCGCACGGCGCAACAGGTACTGGATTTAATTGATAGCGCCACGGCGGCGTCTGTATAAGGAGCAAAAACATGTCTGATTTACCGATGTTACAGGTGGCCCTGGATAACCAGACGCTGTCACATGCTTATGAGACCACCCGCTTAATTGCCGAAGAGGTGGATATTATTGAGGTAGGCACCATTTTATGCGTTGGCGAGGGCGTTCGTGCTGTCCGCGATCTCAAGGCATTGTATCCTCACAAAATTGTACTGGCCGACGCCAAAATTGCCGACGCCGGGAAAATCCTTTCAAGAATGTGCTTTGAAGCCAATGCTGACTGGGTGACCGTGATCTGTTGCGCTGATATCAACACGGCCAAAGGCGCACTGGATGTGGCGAAAGAGTTCAACGGCGACGTTCAGATTGAACTGACCGGCTACTGGACGTGGCAACAGGCGCAGCAGTGGCGAGATGCAGGCATTCAACAAGTTGTCTATCACCGCAGCCGTGATGCGCAGGCGGCAGGTGTCGCCTGGGGTGATGCGGATATCAGCGCGGTGACAAAACTGGCCGAAATGGGCTTTAAGGTAACGGTGACCGGCGGGCTGGCGCTGGAGGACCTGCCACTGTTCAAGGGCATTCCCATTCACGTCTTTATTGCCGGGCGCAGTATCCGCGACGCCGCTGATCCGGTTGAAGCGGCGCGTCAGTTCAAGCGCTCGATTGCTCAACTTTGGGGCTAAGGAGCGGGCATGTTGTCGAAACAGATCCCGCTGGGTATCTACGAAAAAGCACTCCCCACGGGGGAGTGCTGGCTGGAACGGCTGCGACTGGCGAAAACGCTGGGTTTCGATTTTGTCGAAATGTCGGTTGATGAAACCGATGCGCGCCTTGCCCGCCTCGACTGGCGCCCCGAGCAGCGCCTGGCGCTGGTGGCTGCGATAGCCGAAACGGGTGTTCGCGTTCCCTCTATGTGTCTGAGTGCGCATCGGCGTTTTCCGTTGGGCTGCGAAGATGACGCGGTACGCAACCAGGGGCTGGAGATCATGCGCAAGGCTATCCGGTTTGCGCAGGATACCGGTATCCGCGTGATTCAACTCGCTGGTTATGATGTTTATTACCAGCAGGCAAATGATGAAACGCGCCGCCGTTTTCGTGACGGGCTCAAAGAAAGCGTTGAAATGGCCAGCCGCGCGCAGGTAACCCTGGCGATGGAAATTATGGATTACCCGCTGATGAACTCGATCAGCAAAGCGCTGGGGTACGCACACTACCTTAATAACCCGTGGTTTCAGCTTTATCCGGATATCGGCAACCTTTCTGCCTGGGATAACGACGTGCAGATGGAGCTATTGGCAGGCGTCGGCCATATCGTTGCGGTTCATGTCAAAGATACGCGCCCTGGCGTTTTCAAAAATGTCCCCTTTGGCACTGGCGTAGTGGATTTTGAACGTTGTTTCTCCACGCTCAAAGAGAGCGGCTACTGTGGTCCCTATTTGATCGAGATGTGGAGTGAAACGGCAGACGATCCTGCGGCAGAAGTGCTAAAAGCGCGTGACTGGGTGAAAGCGCGAATGGCAAATGCAGGTTTAGTGGAGGCGGCATAATGCAAAAGCTTAAACAGCAGGTATTTGACGCCAATATGGATCTGCCACGCTATGGGTTAGTAACCTTTACCTGGGGAAATGTCAGCGCTATTGACCGTGAACGTGGGCTGGTGGTGATTAAGCCCAGCGGTATTGCCTATGAGCACATGAAGCCAGATGACATGGTTGTGGTGGATGTTCAGGGTAACAGGGTGGAAGGGCAGTGGCGCCCGTCTTCCGATACCGCAACCCACCTTGAATTGTACCGGCGCTATCCGCAGCTTGGCGGTGTTGTACATACTCATTCCACGCATGCCACGGCCTGGGCGCAGGCGGGGCTGGCCATTCCGGCGCTTGGCACTACGCATGCAGATTATTTCGTTGGCGATATTCCCTGCACCCGGGCACTTTCTGAAGAAGAGGTTCGGGAAGAATATGAACTTAACACCGGAAAAGTGATCGTCGAGACGCTGGGTAAAAGTAATCCACTGCATACGCCGGGAATGGTGGTTTACCAGCACGGTCCGTTTGCATGGGGAAAGGATGCCGCTGACGCTGTTCATAATGCGGTCGTCATGGAAGAGGTTGCCCGAATGGCCTGGATCGCATGTGGTATCAATCCAGCGTTAAAACCGATTGATAATTATCTGATGAATAAGCACTTTATGCGTAAACACGGGCCGAATGCCTATTACGGTCAGTAGGACATAGCCCGGCCAGGCGAAGCACTGCTGGGATCGCACATTAATTATGCTCCGGAATGTGTACGCCTTCGGGATGTTACTGGTCTGATTCCGGGGCCTTTTTATGCCTGACGATAGGCTGAGGGTATGCAGCGCGTCCCGGCTAGCGTAATCACGCAGATCACGGCACCGGCATAAAATGTTGAGGCCGCACCCAGGGTTTCCCACAAAATACCGGCGCCGGCGCTGGCCAGCAGTAGAGCGATACCGCTCATCAGGTTAAACATGCCAAAAGCGGTGCCGCGTAGTTCTGCAGGCGCGGTATGGGCGATCATTGCCGCCAGTAAACCCTGAGTCATTCCCATATGTATACCCCACAGGCCAACGCCGAGAAGCAGCGCACTCCAGTGGTGACTTAACGCCAGTACCAGATCGGCGGCAATCAATACCAGCAGACCCGCCTGCAGCATTTTACTGTGGCTCATGCCGTCGGAAAGTTTACCAAAAGGGTAAGCTGTCAGACCGTACACCAGGTTCATCGCGACCATTACCAGCGGAATGGCAAACAGTGGAATCTCCATCTGCTGTGCACGCAGAACCAGGAAGGCTTCGCTAAAACGGGCGAGGGTAAAGAGGCTGCCCAGTCCAACGACCCACCAGTAAGCGCTGCTGAGTTTTGTCAGGTTCTCACGGGTAAGGGGGTTGGTGCGCTTGTTGGTAATGGGGGTTTTGGGTTCATCAAGCCCAAAATAGAGCAGCGCGATGGCCAGTGCGCCAGGGATCACTGCCACCCAAAAGATGGACTGGAAATCGTTGTTCCACAGAAACATCAGTCCCACGGCCAGTAGAGGACCAAGGAAAGCCCCGGCGGTATCCAGCGACTGGCGCAGGCCGAATGCGGCACCGCGAATGTCGGGGGGCGTGACATCGGCAACCAGCGCGTCGCGAGGCGCCCCACGGATCCCTTTGCCAACGCGGTCAATCATCCGCGCGCCGAATACGAGGCCAGAGGAGGCGGCTAAAGCAAACAGCGGCTTACTGAATGCTCCCATACCATAGCCCAACAGGGCCAACCCTTTTCGTTTACCCAGATAGTCGCTGAGCACACCAGAAAACACTTTAATGATAAGCGCGGTTGCTTCCGCAAACCCTTCGATCAGACCAATGATAATGACGCTGGCACCTAATGTGGTCGCCATAAAGAGAGGTAACAGGCTGTGGATCATCTCGGACGAGACATCCATTAACAGGCTTACGCCGCCGAGAACCCATACACCTTTCGGGATACGACTCAGGATTGCAAAACGTACAAACACGATATCACTCCCGATGATCCGTTTCTTAAGAGGGTATTACATCAGCGACCTGCGGTTTTAATAAGCATACAGCACAAATAATTATCCTTTGATGATGAGCAAAAAAAAGCCCTCGTGGAAGAGGGCAAGGTAATAATGGCAAGGGTAATTTTGTTTGTGTGTACTAGCGGTAAATGTCAGCGCTGGCATGAATCAGGCCATTGCTGCCCGGTTCCCGAAGTAAAACCGGGTGATAATATTTCGCACCCTTCGCGTCGGTTTCGACTTTGAGTGCTTGATCCGCTTCGCTTTCAGTGGCGATGTTATGGTTAATGTAAATAACGCCTAAGCTCTGCACATCATCCATGTTTTTGGCCTGCCGCCCGTCGATTTTGATGGCTGCTGCCGCATTGGCGCTAAGGAGTAGCGCTGTGAGTAAAATTGCGATGTTTTTCATAATATTGTGCCCCATTACTGCTTACGTCGTGTGACTACCAGAACATCTTTCCTCCCGTGTCATTGGGTATGTTTAAAGTTTACGCTTTCTCGCCAAAACGTATCGCGACCATTTCTGATGCTGTCGTTCAAAAATTTGCCGTAATCCGTTTTGTTTAATTTTAATCGCACGCTGTGAAGCGGCTTTGCGCTTAGTGCGAATTATTTGTGCAATCAGCTTGAGTTTGGCAGGCGAGATAAGTATTATGGCGCGTCAATTTTTCAGCCGCCCTTTAATCACGTTCCTTGCCTCCATGGGCCGCGGCTGACCCAGACAGGAGGCTGAATAATCCGTAAGGAGCAATTCGATGCGTCATTACGAAATCGTTTTTATGGTCCATCCTGACCAGAGCGAACAGGTTCCGGGCATGATCGAACGTTACACTGGTGCAATCACTGCAGCAGAAGGTACGATCCACCGTCTGGAAGACTGGGGCCGCCGTCAGCTGGCTTACCCGATCAACAAACTGCATAAAGCTCACTACGTTCTGATGAACGTTGAAGCGCCGCAGGAAGTTATCGATGAGCTGGAAACAAACTTCCGCTTCAACGATGCCGTTATCCGCAGCATGGTTATGCGTACTAAACACGCTGTTACCGAAGCATCTCCGATGGTTAAAGCGAAAGACGAGCGCCGTGAGCGTCGCGATGATTTCGCAAACGAAACCGCAGATGATGCAGATGCTGGGGATTCTGAAGAGTAATTTCTGATGACCAACCGTCTGGTGTTGTCCGGCACCGTGTGCAGGACCCCCCTTCGAAAGGTCAGCCCATCAGGAATTCCTCACTGCCAGTTCGTGCTTGAGCACCGTTCTGTGCAGGAGGAAGCCGGGTTTCACCGGCAGGCGTGGTGCCAAATGCCCGTTATCATTAGCGGACACGAAAACCAGGCCATTACTCACAGTATAACGGTCGGTAGCGCAGTAACCGTTCAGGGATTCATCTCTTGCCACAAGGCAAAGAACGGCCTGACTAAAATGGTTCTGCATGCCGAGCAGATTGAATTGATAGATTCTGGAGACTAGCCATATGGCACGTTATTTCCGTCGTCGCAAGTTCTGCCGTTTCACCGCGGAAGGCGTTCAAGAGATCGACTATAAAGATATCGCTACGCTGAAAAACTACATCACCGAAAGCGGTAAGATTGTCCCAAGCCGTATCACCGGTACTCGTGCAAAATACCAGCGTCAGCTGGCTCGCGCTATCAAACGCGCTCGCTACCTGTCTCTGCTGCCGTACACTGATCGTCATCAGTAATCGGGCACGGTCCATTAATACGACTTTAAGAGGATAAGGTAATGCAAGTTATTCTGCTTGATAAAGTAGCAAACCTGGGCAGCCTGGGTGATCAGGTAAACGTTAAAGCGGGTTACGCTCGTAACTTCCTGGTTCCACAGGGTAAAGCTGTTCCGGCTACCAAGAAAAACGTTGAGTTTTTCGAAGCTCGTCGCGCTGAACTGGAAGCCAAACTGGCTGACGTTCTGGCGGCTGCTAACGCTCGCGCTGAAGCAATCAACGCACTGGGCACTGTAACCATCGCTTCCAAATCTGGCGACGAAGGTAAACTGTTCGGTTCCATCGGTACTCGCGACATCGCTGACGCTGTAACTGCAGCTGGCGTTGACGTGGCTAAGAGCGAAGTTCGTCTGCCGAACGGCGTTCTGCGTACCACTGGTGAGCACGAAGTGGACTTCCAGGTTCACAGCGAAGTATTCGCTAAACTGATCGTTAACGTTGTTGCTGAGTAATTAGCTTCTGACGTTGCGTAAAAACGCCGGCCTTGTGCCGGCGTTTTGCTTTCCGCCCTTCTTTTCTCTCCGCTTTTGGCCATCCCTGTGCCGTAGTGCTATTCCTGCTTTCGCGTGTTCCACGATAATAAAAAATTGAAACGTAATCTTATATTGATGAACACAGGGAAACGGTACGCCAGGTTCCGCTTTTTGCACGAAAAAGTGCAGCGTATGCGGGCGCGGCATTCTGCTGTTTGTTACGGGGAAGCGCCTACCCGGCGATTAAAAGCGGTTATAAGATTTTCCAGAGTGTCGTGGATGATATTCCCTCATAAATCGTCTTTGCGGGAGAATATGCTTTCGGGTAGGAACTTACCGTTCATGGCTGTCCCCGGTGGCGATTGTCGGCTATTTTCCTTGGCGAGAATATTCTTGAGTAGAAATACACTGCTGGGTGTGCTCGGGCATCTGTTGGGTAAACGAGGTCGCCAGGCCGGATGTCATTGACGCTCATCCGGCCTGCGGAGCTTACCGCGCCCGAATAAAGCTGCCGTCCTGCTGGCGAACAAACAAAACAGACTGGCCGCTGCCATTTTCGATGGTTAACCCGGTGACGACCCCATTCGCGTTCTGACGAATTTTCACCATCTGGCCGCTTTGCAGAGTACTGAGCGGTTTACCTTCACCTTCGACTTTTGCCATTGCATAGACATCGGTCGGCGGTAAATTGTGGTCACGGAAGACCTGGGCCAGCGTTTTACCCTGTTCGACACGGTAGGCGCGCCATTGCTGCTCTATACCGCCAGCAGAAGAGGTAGCAGGTGCAGTCTGTGTGGCCGCCGGACGTTCCTGTTGTATCGGCTCCTGCACGGCCTGCGGCTCCTCGTTAAGGACAGGAGCGGGTTGCTGGTTTTGTGCCGGAGGAGAGGTTACAAGCGGTTGAGAAGACGGCGATTGTGTCTGCGGCTGTGATTGCGATTGAATATTCAATTGTGCTTCTCGTCCGACAGCGGTGGGTTGCGTCACCGTCTCTTTCGGGGTGGGTAGCAGGAAACCAATAACCACCAACAAAAACGCGAGGATCAGCCCACGACGGTGCATCGGCGGAAGCGGGTCCAGAATGCGAAAATGATCCGGGGCGTGCCAGATTTTCGCCAGGGTAGGTTTCAGTTCAAATCGCCCGGGCATGGCTTTCCTCCTGCTCCGCGTCATCATTTATCCTGTCTCGTTGAGTATAGATGGCTAACTACCTGATTGGCTGTGTAATGCATTGTCTCGTGACATCATAATGAGAATTATCTTACCGGGAGTATTGTTTCTGTTTCTCTGCGATTTGTCATCTTTACAACGACAAAGTTTTACCCGCTGCGGCGTGGCTGCTATGCTGCGCGCTACCTTAAAAAGTGATGAAAGGAAAACCCATGACAACCCCAACGTTTGACACGATCGAAGCGCAGGCCAGCTATGGCATTGGTTTGCAGGTAGGACAGCAGCTTAGCGACTCCGGCTTACAGGGGCTGTTGCCGGAAGCGCTGGTCGCAGGTATTGCTGACGCGCTGGCAGGTAAACAACCGGCCGTGCCGGTGGATGTTGTTCATCGTGCGCTGCGTGAAATCCACGAACGTGCTGATGCAGTACGTCGTGCGCGCTTTGAAGAGATGGCGGCAGAAGGCGTGAAATATCTGGATGAAAACCGCGAGAAAGAGGGTGTGAACAGTACCGAATCTGGTCTCCAGTTCCGCGTTATCACCCAGGGCGAAGGCGCTATCCCGGCGCGCACTGACCGTGTCCGCGTTCACTACACCGGTAAACTTATTGACGGTACCGTGTTCGACAGTTCCGTCGCCCGTGGCGAACCGGCTGAATTCCCGGTAAACGGCGTGATTGGCGGCTGGATCGAAGCGCTGACTCTGATGCCGGTTGGCTCCAAATGGGAACTGACGATTCCGCACGAGCTGGCCTACGGCGAGCGTGGCGCTGGCGCATCTATCCCGCCATTCAGCACCCTGGTATTTGAAGTGGAATTACTGGAAATCCTGTAATCCTCCCGGTGTTTTCCTCTCCTCATCAGGGGGAGAGGACGTCGATATGCGTTAATTATTCATTAAATGAATTAGTTTCGATACTTTATCTTGCTATGCGCGAATTGCGGTGTATTTTTGTGAACTCCATCCCCTAATTTGAGTGATATGCTGCTCACTTTAAACAAATATTTAACATCTCTTTTAATTCAGAGTATTCATCCTACCAATTCTTACCTAATATCGTTGCGTCCGCGAAAGGGCGAAGTATGCATTTAAAGGCCAGAAGAGCCTCAACAACACAGACAGGATATAAACATGGTAGATCAGGTAAAAGTCGCGGCCGACGAAGAGGCATCGACTGAACAATCGCTGCGGCGAAATCTCACAAACCGTCATATTCAGCTTATTGCTATCGGTGGCGCCATCGGTACCGGGCTGTTTATGGGCTCCGGGAAAACCATCAGCCTTGCAGGACCGTCGATCATTTTTGTCTATATGATCATCGGTTTCATGCTGTTTTTCGTCATGCGTGCGATGGGTGAGTTGCTGCTGTCGAACCTTGAATACAAATCTTTTAGCGACTTCGCCGCCGACCTGCTCGGACCGTGGGCAGGGTATTTTACCGGCTGGACATACTGGTTCTGTTGGGTCGTCACCGGGATGGCCGATGTGGTGGCGATCACCGCTTACGCGCAGTTCTGGTTCCCCGGACTATCCGA
The DNA here is from genome assembly GCA_901456055.1 of Phytobacter ursingii. Classification (GTDB taxonomy): domain Bacteria; phylum Pseudomonadota; class Gammaproteobacteria; order Enterobacterales; family Enterobacteriaceae; genus Phytobacter; species Phytobacter ursingii. The sequence continues at coordinate 809,023 of CABDWT010000002.1, read as the reverse complement.
CTGGGTGGTGGCGCTGACCATTGTCGTCGTTCTGCTGAGTCTCAACCTCGCCACCGTAAAAATGTTCGGTGAGATGGAGTTCTGGTTTGCGATGATCAAAATCGTCGCCATTGTAGCGCTGATTGTTGTGGGTCTGGTGATGGTGCTGACAAGCTTCAAATCGCCGACCGGGGTTGAAGCCTCCATTGCGCATCTGTGGAACGACGGTGGCTGGTTCCCGAAAGGCATCAGCGGTTTCTTTGCCGGTTTCCAGATTGCCGTTTTTGCCTTTGTGGGGATTGAGCTGGTCGGTACTACCGCGGCGGAAACCAAAGACCCGGAAAAATCGCTGCCGCGCGCCATTAACTCCATCCCAATCCGCATCATTATGTTCTATGTGTTTGCGCTGATTGTGATCATGTCCGTTACCCCATGGAGTTCCGTGGTGCCGGATAAGAGCCCGTTTGTTGAGTTATTTGTTCTGGTGGGCCTTCCTGCCGCAGCGAGCATCATTAACTTCGTGGTACTGACATCTGCCGCGTCTTCCGCCAACAGCGGCGTGTTCTCGACCAGCCGTATGCTGTTCGGTCTGGCGCAAGATGGCGTTGCGCCGAAAGCGTTCGGTAAGCTCTCTAAACGTGCTGTACCGGCGAAAGGGCTGACCTTCTCCTGTATCTGCTTGCTGGGTGGTGTGGTGATGCTGTACGTGAACCCAAGCGCTATTGCGGCGTTCACTATGATTACCACCGTCTCGGCCATCCTGTTTATGTTCGTCTGGACGATTATCCTCTGCTCTTACCTCGTCTATCGCAAACAGCGTCCGCAGTTGCATGAAGCGTCCATCTACAAAATGCCGCTTGGCAAAGTGATGTGCTGGGTATGCATGGCGTTCTTTGTGTTCGTACTGGTGTTGTTGACGCTGGAAGAGGACACCCGTCAGGCGCTGATTGTCACCCCAATCTGGTTTATCGTGCTGGGTGCGGGCTGGCTGATTGTGGGTAAAAAACGTCTGGCAGGTATGCGTTAAGCATTCGTAGTTCCTGCATCCCCGGTGGCGCTAACGCTTGCCGGGGCTACGCCCGGATAAGGCGCGTCAGGTGCCGCATCCGGGAAAGATGAAGCGCAGATATAAAAAAGAGCCGCGCAGGCAGCTCTAAAGTGACTTCCATGGAACAGGGCGCTCTCGGGCGCCTTACATTAATTCCCTGCGAGGGCACGCGGAAACAGAACGTTGTTTTCCAGACTGATGTGTTCCATCAGGTCATCAATCAGTTCGTTAATACCGTTATACATCGCTTTCCAGGTGGTGCAGGCTTCCGGCGGCGGTGTCACGCCATTGGTAATGTGTTTGATCACCTCCAGCAGCTCGCCAGCGTCATCATGTTCGCTTTCCATCACGCTGATGGGGCCCATCGCCTGGCTGCCCATTCCCTCTTTAATCATCGGAAACAGGATGCGCTCTTCTTTCATCATATGGCTGGAAAGCTCGTCGTGCAGCATGGTCAGGTATTTGGTTAAGCCTTTTGGCACGTTGGGTTTGTCAGCATGAACACGCTCCACTTTGGTCGCCTGCAGAATAAGCTCCGGAAGTTGTTCACGGTGACGGTCGTGATAACGCACGATGATGTGATCGATGATTTCGCTAAGCGCAGTGACGCGCCAGTCTTTCTCGATGGACTGATCGGCCAGTTTCGCCAGCTCGGCTTCGATGATACCCACATCCAGTTCTTTGCGGGATGCGGCGCGCTCCAGCGTCTGCTTACCGCCGCAGCAGTAATCCATATCGTATTTACGAAACAGCGCTGACGCACGTGGAATGGATAGCGCCAGTTCACCCAGGGGTTGGTCACGGAAGGCCATAGCATTTACCTCATCAGAAATTATAACATGCATTTTAAATGCATCTTTAATTCGATGATATACCCCTTTCGGGGCAAGGTAAACAAGACCACGATTAACGGTGGTCTGAAACTGGCTGAACCAGAGGCTTTTCTGGCTTCGCGCGTACGGCCATGACCACGCCACAGACCAACAGGGTGATACCACAAAGGGTGAGCCATGGCGGCATTTGCTGGCGTAGCATGAAGGTATAAAGCAGGCCCGCCAGGGTTTCAAAAACAATCAGCGGCCCGACAATCACCGTGGGTAAACGCTGACTGGCAACATTCCAGCACATAGCGCCGACCCAGGAGCAGAGTATCGCAATGGTGAACATCAAACCGATAAACACTGCCGGGCGCGGACCAAAAGGTTGGGCAAAACCGGGCTGTTGCACGTGCAGCCAGAGACAGGCAGCCGCATAGCCGAGCAAAGAGACCGGGAGCGTCACCAGCGCCTGCGCGGTTGCCCACATCATCGGGTTCTTGTCCGGGTTTTCCCGCAGCCAGCGGGCGTTACGCAGCGCATACCACGCCCAGCAGGCGACGGAAACCAGCGCAAGGGCAATGCCGGAGCCATAGCGCCACCAGGAGAAATCCGGCAGGCCGCCGTGCAGCTCGGCAATATTGACGCAGGCCAGTCCTGCCGCAATACAGAGTAGCGCCGGGGCGAGGCTGTTCCAGGCGCGTTTGCCGTCACGCTGGCTATAGAGCAGGTTCGCGCATATCGGGATAACCACGGGCAGGGTAGCAATGATCATCGTCGAAACCGGTGCTCCGGTGCGCTGAATCGCGCTGGCAAGACAGACGTAATAGATCAGATTGCCCATCATGGTCAGCGCCAGCGCGGTGAGCCAGTCTTTCTGCGTTAACTGCCGTAGACGCTGACGACCCAGCCAGGCCAGCGGCAGGGCAATGATCCCTAACGCCAGATAACGGCCGGTTGACTGCAAGGCCGCCGGGTAATCCGGCACAATTAACGGTCCGACAAAAATAAGTCCCCACAACATACCCGCGAGCAGGGCATACAACACACCACTAATCATACTTCCACCTGACGTTTCTGTTTGCCGTCACAGTGTAGGCGGGGAGGACAACGGAATATTGTATGAGATTGCGCATTAGCGCCGGGTGACCTGCTTCTGGTAGCGCACGGGGGTAATGCCGTAACGACGCGTAAAGGCACGGGTAAGGTGTGACTGGTCAGTCAGCCCGGTAGCGGCGGCGACTTCGGCGGCGGGCATCCCGTGGGTCAGGAAATCTTTCGCCCGCCACAGACGGATCGCCATCAGCATTTGATGGGGTGTTACGTGAAAATGGGCTTTGAACTGACGCTGAAAATGGTACGGACTTAACGAGACCACCTGTGCCAGCTCATCCAGCGTCAGGGGATGCATGAAATTATCATGCAGATAGTCGCGGACCCGTGCAAAACGATGAGTCCCTTCCTGACTGACCGGCGCGTGGCGAGCCAGTGGCGTAAAGGTATCGATCAGGTCCAGTAGCATCCCTTTTTGCGCCAGCGAATCATCGGTGTGCCACAGTCCGTGAATCAGGCGGCAGATGTGGGCCGTACGTAGGGGATCGTGACGGGTGGCATCGCTAAACCACCAGTGACGGATACCGGTCACCTCTTCCAGCAACGCGGGGTCGAGATAGATCATGCGATAGCGCCAGCCATACTCGGTTTCCGCCTCGCCGGTATGCAGCTCGTCCGGGTTCATGGTGACAACGGAATTGGCAGGCGCTACATACTGTGTGCCGCGATAACGAAAGCGTTCGGCGCCCGCTTCGATTGCGCCGATACCGAAGGCTTCGTGGGTGTGGGGCTCAAAGGCGTAACGGGAAATATGCGCATGGTAAAGCTCGACGCCCGGCAGGTGTGCCAGGTGACGAAAACGTGCGCTGTCTCGCTCGTCAAAGAATTGTTCCGGTACGCCTTCCACTTTTTATCTCCGCTCAGGCCATCCTCACATTATTAAGGATGACCCGGCGGCGTGCTACAAAAATTAACCACCCTGTAACAGTTACAGGATGCCTTTGACACTTTCCGCGAGCGGGGTGGTCGGGCGGCCAATCAGTTTGCTCAGGGTATGACTGTCATCGAATAAACCTCCTTTCGAGGCTCCGATATCCGAATCAGCCAGCAGGTTGGCGAACACATCCGGCAGGCCAACGCCTTTCAGCGCGCCAGCAAACTCGGCTTCGCTCATGTTCTGATAGACCACCGGTTTACCGCTCTGTTTGCTCAGTTCAGCCGCCAGTTCACTGAGTGTCCAGGCGCTGTCACCGGCCAGTTCGTAGACTTTTCCGGCATGGCCGTCGGTGCTGATAACACGTGCGGCAGCAGCGGCATAATCTGCGCGGGTTGCCGAGGCGATTTTACCCTCTCCCGCAGCGCCAATAAACACGCCATGAGCCAGAGCTGCGGGGGCACTGGCCAGGTAGTTTTCGGTATACCAGCCATTGCGCAACAGGGCGTAGGGGATGCCGGAATCGGCCAACATTTTTTCGGTTTCAACGTGCTCAACGTGCAGACCCAACGGAGATTTATCCGCATGCAGCAGGCTGGTATAGGCGATAAACTTCACGCCCGCCGCTTTGGCTGCGTTAATCACGTTACGATGCTGGGCGGCACGCTGTCCGACTTCGCTGGAAGAGACCAATAGCAGTTTTTCTACGCCCGTCAGCGCAGCAGTGAGCGCCGCCTGATCGCCGTAGTCGGCCTGACGAACGACGACCCCTTTCTGCGCCAGCGCGTCGGCTTTTGCCGGGTTACGTACAATCGCGACGATCTCACTCGCGTTGACGGTTTTCAGTAAGGCTTCAACAGCCAGTGCGCCCAGTTGGCCTGTAGCGCCAGTCACTGCGATCATGATGAATCTCCTTCGTGTTTGTCTTGTGTTGTGGCACACTATCACCATAGCTAACTTTTAGTAAGTACGTACAAAAAGGTAAGTATGGAAAACACAAATCCCACTCTGAGCGAGCGGATGCGCGACGGTAATCTGTTTGCAGAAGAGTGCCCCTCGCGTGAGGTGCTTAAACACGTAACCAGCCGTTGGGGCGTACTGATTCTGGTGGCGCTACGCCACGGTACCCACCGTTTCAGCGATTTACGCCGCAAGATGGGCGGCGTCAGCGAAAAGATGCTGGCGCAATCTCTCCAGGCGCTGGAACAGGACGGTTTTATTAACCGTATTTCGTATCCGGTAGTGCCGCCGCATGTGGAGTATAGCCTGACGCCGCTGGGTGAGCAGATTAGCGAGAAAGTCGCCGCTCTGGCCGACTGGATTGAACTGAATTTGCCGCAAGTGCTGGCGACGCGAGATGACCGCGCCGCCTGAGTGAACCCGGATGGCGGCGTGAACGCCTTATCCGGGCTACGCCGTGCCTGCACAAAGGCCTGTAGCCCCGGTTAGCGCAGCGCCATCGGGGATGTTTCCGGATGCGGCGCAGGTGCCTTATCCGGGCTAAAGTTGCGGGGTAAACGGCTTACTTACTCAAATCCACCTGATAGAGCGCAAAGCCAATCTCGTCCGTACCGACCTTCTTCATCGGGTACTGCGCTTTCTCTTTGATAAACGCAGCCGCCTTCTCAGAAGGTGAGGTTTCGAAACGGATATCCAGCGCCGTATTGCTGTGAATCGGTGCCAGGCGCCAGTTGTTATCCGCTGCCGGATGGATTTCGCCCGCTTTTGCCGATTCGTCGGTTATCCATTTTGCCAGTACCGCGCGGTTTTCATCCGGCGAGGCAAAGGCGATATGGCTGTCACCTGTACCGGCGAATTTGCCGCCGTAGGCGCGGTAGTTATTGGTTGCCACCAGGAACACCTGATCCGGGTCGATCGGTTTGCCGTTGAAGGTAAGATCTTTAATGCGCTCTGCCTGCGGATTGATGCTCTGACACTCACCGTCATAACGAGCAGGCTGCGTCACATCAATCTGGTATTTCACCCCGTCAATGACATCGAAGTTATAGGTACGGAAGGTCTCCCAGTTGATTAATGACTGGGGCTTCGTGCTGGTGGTATCGATCTGATTAAACTGCCCGGCGGAGCACTCCAGCCACTCTTTCACCTCTTTGCCTGTCGCTTTCACGACTACCAGTGTATTGGGGTAGAGATACAGGTCGGCGGCGTTACGGAAGGTGAGCTGCCCTTTTTCTACCTCAACAAAACTGGCCGGATCGTTTTTGCGGCCACCGGCTTTGAACGGTGCGGCGGCAGATAATACCGGCAGGTTCGCCAGATCCGGGTCGCCCTGAATAAAGTGCTTCACATAAGCCGTCTGGGCGTTGTTAACGACCTGTACGGTCGGGTCATCCTGTACAAGGGAGAGGAAGCTGTACATATTGTCGGCGGATTTGCCAACAGGCTTGCCGACGAACTGACGGGTGGCATCGTGATCGTGTTTCAGGATTTCCACCAGTTTGCTGTCTTCCGCCGCCAGCGATTTTTTGCCAGCAGTATCATAAATCGGGCGCGCTTCGGCCTTTGAAGAGGTGACCTGCCACTTGCCGGCATCATTGTTCAATACCAGATCCACCACGCCGAGATGGTCGCCCCACATGCCTGGCATCACTGATGGCACGCCGTTTAACGTGCCTTTCGCGATATCCGCGCCTTTAATGGCGGCGAAATCTTTTGACGGGAAGACCGCATGGGCGTGACCAAACAGAATCGCGTCAACGCCGGGAACGTCGCTTAAGTAGTAGACAGAGTTTTCGGCCATTGCCTGATAAGGTTCAGAAGAGAGGCCAGAGTGGGCAACCAGCACCACCAGGTCGGCCCCTTTTTCGCGCATCTCCGGAACATATTTCTTCGCCGTTTCGGTGATGTCGTTAACCGTCACTTTGCCGCTCAGGTTCGCTTTATCCCACACCATAATTTGCGGCGGAACAAAGCCGATATAGCCAATTTTCACCGTATGCGTTTTGCCGTCGGTATCGGTAACGGCGGTCTCTTTAATAAGATACGGGGTAAACAGCGGTTTCTGGGTTTTAACATCAATAATGTTGGCATTCACGTAAGGGAATTTGGCCCCTTCCAGTGCCCGATGCAGATAATCGAGGCCATAGTTGAACTCGTGGTTACCGAGGTTGCCAACGGTATAGTCCAGCGTATTCAGCGCCTTATAGACAGGGTGGATGTCGCCCTTTTTCAGCCCTTTGGCTGCCATATAATCGCCCAGCGGGCTACCCTGAATTAAGTCGCCGTTATCCACCAGCACGCTATTTTTGACTTCGCTCCTGGCGGCATTGATCAGGCTGGCAGTGCGTACCAGTCCGAATTTTTCTGTCGCAGAATCTTTATAGTAATCAAAGTCCATCATGTTGCTATGCAAATCAGTGGTTTCCATAATCCGGAGATCCACCGTTGCCGCTTGCACGCTGGCTGCAACCAACGTGGCAAGGAGCGTTGCGCTAAACTTAATCATCAGAGGTGTCCTTTTTAGATCTGAGCCACAAAAGAAATGATATGTACATTTTGTTGCTTACAGAATTGTGAATTCTGCCATGAAATTTGCCACATAAATGCAACAACTATCACACCTGGCAGATTCGACCGTAATGCGATATAAGTAAAACAATGAGTTATACCCGTCATACTTCATGTTGCATGAACGTTGGCTACGTTCACTCACCCGAATCACTTACTGAGGTAAGCTCACGGGATTCCTTCACTTGCCGCCTTCCTGCAACGTGAATTATTTGGGGTAAAGATCCCACTGCCATACATAAGAGGTGGATGATGTTAGAAGCCATTTGTCAGCTCGCGCGGGAAGCGGGCGATGCCATTATGCAGGTCTACGATGGCCATAAGCCGATGGATGTGACCAGCAAATCCGACGATTCACCCGTGACGGCCGCCGATATTGCCGCACACGCGGTAATTGCTGGCGGGCTACAGGCACTGACCCCGGATATTCCGGTACTGTCGGAAGAAGATCCGCCTTCCTGGAGCGTCCGTCAGCACTGGCAGCGTTACTGGCTGGTCGATCCGCTGGACGGTACGAAAGAGTTTATTAAACGCAACGGTGAGTTCACGGTAAATATTGCCCTGATTGAACACGGGAAACCGGTGCTTGGCGTCGTGTATGCTCCGGTGCTGAAAGTGATGTATTGCGCGGCGGAAGGCAAAGCGTGGAAAGAGGAAAACGGTACGCGGACGCAGATTAAAGTACGCGACGCGCGTCCGCCGCTGGTGGTAGTAAGTCGTTCCCACGCGGATGATGAACTCAAAGAGTATCTCCTCCACCTGGGCGAGCATCAGACGACGGCTATCGGTTCATCGCTGAAATTCTGCCTGGTGGCAGAGGGGCACGCTCAGCTTTATCCGCGTTTTGGGCCGACCAGCGTCTGGGATACGGCCGCGGGTCATGCGGTAGCCGTTGCAGCCGGGGCGCATGTTCACGACTGGCAGGGCAAAACCCTTGATTATACGCCTCGTGAATCTTTCCTTAACCCCGGCTTCCGGGTGTCGATTTACTGATTGTCGAGTAACTTATGCAGCAGGGCGATGACCTGCTGCACTTCCGCCTGTGTCAGCCCGCCATCTTTGGCATATTGCACCCGCCCGTCCTTATCCAGCACAACGATGGCTGAACTGCCTTCATCCAGTTGCCAGGCCTTACGCGCTACGCCATCACTGTCGACAATAAACTGTGACCAGGGATAGAGCTTTTTGTTGCTCTCAATACTGCTGCGCACAAACATTGCCGAGCCGGGGATAGCATCATCCGTATTGATGATGGTTGTCGTCTGGTAACGGTCGTGAGGTAAATTTGCGGCCTTGATCGCTTCAATCAGCGCTGCATTTTTCTCTTTTGCAGAGGTCCGACCGGCAATATGTTGCACCACTCGCACTTTGCCAGGAAGCTGCGCGCTGTTCCAGTTTTTGTAGCTAAACTTATCATTATTGAGAATCAATTCTCCTCTGTCGGCGACGCCCACAGGCGGTACTCGCTGGCTGGTCTCAAAATTGTGGGCTTGCGCCAGAAGCGGCAGTAGCAGGCAGGTTGCTGCCAGGATGTTACGTAAGGTCATGGTGTTTCCTTTTATTGTTTGCAGGTGATCCGACCACTTAACTACACCTTTTAATCATAAGTGCGATCAATGTGCTTTTCCCGCAAACCGGATGCCAGTTTGCGGGGCAACGCACATAACTGCGAAAAAACGACGACTTATACTGCCTGTTCGTAAGCACTGAAAAGAAAATTCTGAATAACTGTAATCAAAAGGTAAATAAACTTATACATACTAGGTCTCATGTTGTTTCTGAACTATGCTCATTGAGCACTAAAATTTGCGCTCATCACTGTCGGGCCAAGCGTGGCACCGCAAGGGCGTATTACTTAGCAGGAGATACAAAAATGAAAATTTTCCAACGTTACAACCCACTTCAGGTGGCTAAGTACGTGAAAATCCTGTTCCGTGGACGGTTGTACATCAAGGATGTTGGCGCTTTCGAGTTTGATAAAGGTAAGATCCTTATCCCGAAAGTGAAGGACAAACAGCACCTTAGTGTTATGTCCGAAGTCAACCGTCAGGTTATGCGTCTACAAACTGAGATGGCTTAACCAACCCACTACGCTATGCAGTAATCGCAGTACAACAAAAACGGCTCCGTCAGGGAGCCGTTGATGTTTTCCAGACAATGAAAGGCAGGTAATAAAAAAGGCGGCAATGATGCCACCTTCTATGCAGGACATTGGCCGTCGCGATTATTCGCTTTTCCCTTCCGCATCTGGCAGTTTTGGCGTTAACACCGTTGCCTTGTTATCAATCCGTGTAACCAGCAACTGGTCGATACGGTAGTTATCGATGTCCACAACCTCGAACTTATAGCCGGAGAACTTCACCGAGTCGGTGCGTTTCGGGATCTTGCGCAGCATGAACATCATAAAGCCGCCAATGGTCTCGTAATTGCCGGACTGAGGGAACTCATCGATATCCAGTACTCGCATCACGTCATCAATCGGCGTGCCGCCGTCAATCAGCCAGGAGTTTTCATCACGCGCGACGATTTGTTCTTCCAGCCCCTGACCGACCAGGTCACCCATCAGCGTGGTCATGACGTCATTGAGGGTGATAATCCCCACGACCAGCGCATACTCGTTCATGATGACCGCAAAGTCTTCCCCCGCTGTTTTAAAGCTTTCCAGCGCTTCGGAGAGCGTCAGGGTATCCGGCACAATGAGCGTATTGCGAATTTGCACGCCGCTGCTCAGTACCAGGCTTTGGTTGGCCAGTACGCGAATCAGCAGGTCTTTTGAGTCGACATAACCCACGATATGGTCAATGTCTTGATTACAGACGAGAAACTTGGAGTGCGGGTTTTCGGCGACTTTTTGTTTTAAGCTTTGCTCATCTTCATGCAGGTCGAACCACACTACGTTTTCGCGTGATGTCATTGACGATGGCACCGTGCGTGATTCCAGCTCAAACACATTCTCGATCAGCTCATGTTCTTGCTTACGCAGCACCCCGGCCAGGGCCCCGGCTTCTACCACCGCATAGATATCATCTGACGTGATGTCGTCTTTACGCACCATTGGCAATTTAAACAGGCGAAAGATAACGTTGGCCATGCCATTAAAGAACCAGACCAACGGGCGGAAGATAAACAGACAGAAGCGCATCGGGTTGATGATACGCAAAGCCACGGCTTCTGGCGCAATCATACCGATGCGTTTCGGTGTGAGGTCGGCAAACAGGATAAACATCCCGGTTACCAGCGAAAACGAAATAATGAAGCTCAGTCGATCTGCGAGTTCCGGCTCAACCAGATTGATAAGCATGCTGTAAAACGCAGGGGAGAAGGCAGCGTCGCCGACAATACCGCCCAGAATCGCAACAGCATTCAGGCCGATTTGTACCACGGTAAAAAAGGTGCCGGGGTTTTCCTGCATTTTCAGGATGCGTTGCGCATTGATGTTGCCTTCATCGGCAAGCAGCTTAAGTTTGATTTTTCTGGAGGCGGCCAGCGAGATCTCGGAAAGCGAGAAAAACGCACTCACACCTATCAGACAAAGTATGACTAAGATACTGTTTAACATAATTTATCCAGCTACAAGCGGGATCCTCGGAGGGAAGTTGAAAAATCCTTGTGGTAAACACATTGAAAGCGGGTCCGAAGCGGTGGACCCACAATTTCGACGGCTAGTATAGCGTAAGCGTGTTACAGCCTGCCAGCAGTGTAAGCAGTTTGTTACAGGTAGACAGGAATCTTTCTCAATTACGTGCGCGTTTGGTGCGCAAGTGGCGCAATGTTAAGGCTGTTTTCAGCTAACCTCTTCGCCCGGCGTGAAGACACAAAGGTTAATGAAAGAGTAAAAGGAGTAAAAAGAGGGGCTTATATATTCCTCAGGGCACATTATTACTTCCTTTTACTCGCACTAAGGTCTTACCTTCATTTTCTCTATTGTGGGGGTGACCTTGTCATTATTAGGCTCACGTTTTTGTGCATAACGATTAAAGCAACCACTGTAGTTTTTTTAAGGGTACAGAACGATACATATAGCCCTGAACAGCCCAGATACCGCAATCCTGTAACACCGAAAATTCCCATGTACTTTGTACGCCATCGATAATGACGCGATCCGAATAAGATTTCCGAATGTTCTTAATCAATTCAGGGAAAGTGGGTTTTTGTACTTGTTTATGGTAGAACTCCCGATTAATCACGACGGCCTGACGGACATTTTCCCGCCATAGCCCAAATAATGCAGGATCTTCCTGTTTCATTAATGTCAGGTGTGGAAACTGAGCGGTAGTATCTGTAAGATTCCTGAGGTTGTTAACATAAAACAAAAGCCCATTTTCTACTGAGAAGTCAGAACAATACTTCAGGTGATGGCTGTGCGGGGGGTGATCGCTACAGTCCATTGAAAATCCAACAATTGTGCCATTCAGGCTGTGAATGGGTATTACGCTAACCCGGTCCATATCCTTTCCTTGTTAATGCCTAGATATATCTAATATTGATCGTTAAAAGTTATTAATCAATCATTTATTGATCGATAATTAATATCAATATATATACCTATCAAAGGGTATTTCTTTGATAGTTAGCGCATTTGTATATTCCCGATTGTGAAACGAATGTTGTTGAGCGGTGATGGCTCTGACTGCGGCTCTTATAAGAAGTCGACTTTTCCGTGGGCGTAACACATAATTCCTTACCCTTAGTGTCTTTGGAATCTTTCACTGTTTACTTGTGAAAAATCAAAGCAAAATTTCAATTCGTATTGGATTCACAATAAATGAAACTGCTAATGAGCATAACGAATTGTAACAATGACTTACATTAACTGATGCACCTTGCTGAACGGTGTTGGCGCATAAAGCCCGCAACAGGCCCAAATACCTGCCTCTTCTAATGCTCTGCGGTTAATATCATTATCTATTTTAATAATGATTTTTTCACAATAACGCTTTAAGTTTTGGATAAGGTAGGGGAATGTGTTTTTGCTTAGCTCGTTGCTGGTAAATGTTTCATCCAGAATGATGGCTTCGCAATACTGGATAAAAGGCGCATCTTTATTCCCCACATGGCTCAGCCAGATACCATTTTTACTTTTTGCTAAATCCCCTATGGCTGTTTCAAATGTTTGGTTGATTTGTAATTTAACAAAGGGCAGTCGCGCCAGTGTTGCCTGCAACACTAAGTCGAACGTTAATAACATGGCGATCTCTTCATCGGTGATTGAGACCAGACAGAACAAACCACGTTTTTTAAAAAAGTCAGCCTTATTACCAATGGCATTCATTAAATCAAAAAGATAAGTTCTTTTTTTTTCGACGCTGTTCAGGACAGGCGCTTTTCTGGGGTAGATCTTAACTCCCAGTAGTTGACCGTGTGGAGTGGTAATCCTTTCTGCTAAGTAAGGCATATAAATTCTCCCTCCAGGTGGTATTCACATCGCTTTCTGAAAAACACGCTTACAGCCTGTGTAACTCATACTAAGAGCATATTGCGACAGGTGGTGTCATTCATAAATGGAAATTTATCTGAAATACGCTTATGCAAATGATGCTTATATATGACAGATTTTACTTAAGTAAAAAAACGGAATGGCATAAATAAAGTTTGCAATAAAATTAAAGGGATACATGTGGCTTGTTAGACAAGTCAGGCATGCGAAATTAAACCCGTCATTGCGAGAAAATAGCGTGGTTGGTTTAGAAGGAATAGCGAAAAGCGGGTGCGCGAAATTGCAGAAGGGGAACGGTCAGGTGTGACGTTAAAACCGGTTCAGGGAGGCTGAACCGGCAATAAACGAATATCAGGCGAGCTGTGGCGGCAGGCAAACGCCAATCCCGCCGATGCCGCAATACCCATAGGGGTTTTTATGCAGATACTGCTGATGATCGTCTTCGGCATAGTAGAACGGCGGTGCGTTAACAATTTCCGTCGTGATAGTACGATCATCATGTGCGGCCAGCATTGCCGCCTGGAAGCGTTCGAGGCTGGCATGGGCGGCAGCGCTCTGCTCTGGCGTCAGCGGATAAATCGCCGAGCGGTACTGGGTGCCGTGATCGTTCCCTTGCCGCATCCCCTGGGCTGGATCGTGATTTTCCCAGAAGACCTGCAGAAGCTGCTCATAACTGATGACCGCCGGGTCATACACCACGCGCACCGCCTCAGCGTGACCCGTTTGGCCGGTACACACTTCGCGGTAGGTCGGGTTGGGTGTATAACCGCCCATATACCCTGCAGCGGTGCTATAGACACCGGGCAGTTGCCAGAACAGGCGCTCGACACCCCAGAAACACCCCATCGCAAAATACGCGGTTTCCATCCCTTCCGGCACGTTTGTCATGGAGTGCTCGTTAACAGCATGTAACGTAGCGACGGGCATCGGCGTGTTTCTTCCTGGTAGTGCATCCGATTGAGTAACAAGGTTTTTCTTATCAAATAGACTCATGCTGAGGCCTCCCGGAAACGCGAATTGCGGTTAAGGTTGTAACGAAGCGTCTCTTTTAACACAATAAAGACGGTAAATCAGACTAGATTTAAACATAAGAAATATTTGGGGTGTCGTCCGTTTTTCAATCCACATATTGGATTTTTTACAAGCCGCGGAGCGGTGTTGACGTTTCCTTCCAGGGGTGGGAACAAGGGATATTCAGGAGAGAACGTGCCAAAAATCCGTATTTTATGTTTTGCCGGTTTGTTGCTGGCAAGCCATAGCGCCATGTCGGCAAACGTCCGATTGCAACTGGAAGGGTTGACCGGAGCGTTGCAGAAAAATGTTCGCGCTCAGCTTTCCACCATCCAGAGCGATGAAGTGACGCCGGACAAGCGATTTCAGGCGCGTGTCGATGATGCTATCCGTGAAGGGCTAAAAGCGCTGGGATATTACGAACCCACTATCGAGTTCGAGCTCCGCCCGCCGCCAGCGAAAGGACGTCAGGTGTTGATTGCCCGTGTCTCACCAGGGGAACCGGTACGCATCGGCGGCACGGATGTGATCCTGCGCGGCGGTGCGCGTACCGATGAAGATTATATTGCATTACTGAAAAATCGCCCGGAAAAAGGCACGGTGTTAAACCACGGTGATTACGATGGTTTTAAGAAATCACTCACCCGTGTCGCTCTACGCAAAGGTTATTTCGATAGCCACTACAATCACAGCCAGCTTGGCATCGCGCTTGACCGGCATCAGGCATTCTGGGATATCGATTATGACAGCGGCCAGCGCTACCGTTTCGGCGATGTGACGTTTGAAGGTTCGCAAATCCGCGAAGAGTATCTGCAAAATCTGGTGCCGTTTAAAAAGGGCGATTACTACCAGACCAAAGATCTGGCGGAACTTAATCGTCGTCTGTCGGCCACCGGCTGGTTTAACTCGGTGGTGGTGGCGCCGGAGTTTGATCAAGCCAGAGAAAGCAAGGTCTTACCTTTAAAAGGCGTCGTCGCGCCACGCATTGAAAACACCATTGAGACCGGGGTCGGGTATTCAACCGATGTGGGTCCGCGCGTGAAGGCCACATGGAAAAAGCCGTGGATAAACTCCTATGGACACAGCTTTACCACCACAGCCAGCGTCTCCGCGCCGGAACAGCAACTGGATTTTAGCTACAAAGTCCCGCTACTCAAAAACCCGCTTGAGCAGTACTACCTGATACAGGGTGGGTTTAAGCGCACCGATTTAAATGATACCGAAGCGGACTCCACCACGCTGGCGGTGTCCCGTTACTGGGATCTCTCCAGCGGCTGGCAGCGCGCCATTAACCTGCGCTGGAGTCTCGACCACTTTACTCAGGCGAGTGTGACCAATACCACCATGCTGCTTTATCCGGGGGTGATGATCAGCCGTACCCGTTCGCGTGGCGGCCTGATGCCGACCTGGGGTGATTCTCAGCGTTATTCCATCGATTACTCCAGTACAGCCTGGGGCTCGGATGTGGATTTTATCGTGATGCAGGCACAAAACGTCTGGATCCGCACGTTATATGACCGCCACCGTTTTGTGGCCCGTGGCAACCTGGGGTGGATTGAAACCGACGATTTCGACCGCGTACCGCCGGATTTACGCTTCTTCGCCGGGGGCGATCGCAGCATCCGCGGCTATAAATACAAATCTATCGCGCCGAAGGATGATGACGGCAAGCTGATCGGCGCCTCGAAAATGGCCACAGGATCGCTGGAATATCAATACAACGTAACGGGCAAATGGTGGGGCGCGGTCTTTGTCGACAGCGGCGAAGCGGTAAGCGATATCCGCCGTAGTGATTTCAAAACCGGTACGGGTGTCGGGGTTCGGTGGCAATCACCGGTTGGCCCGATCAAACTCGATCTGGCCGTTCCGGTCGGAGATAAAGACGAGCACGGATTACAGTTTTACATCGGTTTGGGGCCTGAATTATGAGTTTATGGAAGAAAATAAGCCTCGGCGTACTGGTGTTTATCCTGTTAGTGCTGGGGACGGTTATTTTTCTCGTCGGGACGACGAGCGGGTTACACCTGCTGTTTAAGGCCGCCAACCGTTGGGTGCCGGGTCTGGAAATCGGCCAGGTGACTGGCGGCTGGCGTGATTTATCGCTGAAAAACGTCCGCTACGATCAGCCGGGTATTGCGGTGAACGCCGGCGAACTCCATCTGGCGGTTAAGCTGGGCTGTCTGCGAGACAGTAGCCTGTGTGTAAATGATATCTCGTTGAAAGATATCAATGTGGTCATTGATACCAAAAAGATGCCGCCTGCCGCGCCGGTAAAAGAAGAGGATAACGGGCCGTTAAACCTTTCCACGCCGTATCCCATCACGCTAAGCCGGGTGGCGCTCAATAACGTCAATATTAACATTGATGACACGACTGTCTCGGTCATGAACTTCTCCTCCGCACTGAACTGGGAAGAGAAGAACCTGACCCTGAAACCGACCTCGCTGAGCGGCCTGCTGATTGCTCTGCCAAAAGTGGCTAAAGTGGCGCAGGAACAGGTCGTGGAACCGAAGGTTGACAATCCGAAACCGGATGAATTGCCGCTGGGCGAATCCCTAAAGCAGCTCTTCGCCAAACCGCTGCTGCCGCAGATGACCGACGTGCATCTGCCGCTCAATCTCAATATTGAAGAATTCCGGGGGGAGCAACTTCGCTTAACCGGCGACACGGATATCACCGTCAGCAATATGCTGCTCAAAGTGAGCAGCATTGACGGCAATATGAAACTTGATGCGCTCGACATCGATTCAAATCAGGGCACGCTTAATGCCACGGGCACGGCGACATTGCGGGATAACTGGCCGGTGGACATCACCCTCAACAGCATCCTGAATGTCGATCCGATGAAAGGCGAAAAGGTGAAGCTCAAAGTCGGCGGCGAGGTGCGCAAGCAACTGGAGTTTGGCGTCAACCTGTCTGGTCCGGTTGATGTGGTTCTGCGTGGCCAAACGCAGCTTGCCGAGGCGGGGCTGCCGCTCAATCTGGACATCACCAGTGAACAACTTTACTGGCCATTCACCGGCGAAAAGCAATATCAGGCCGACGACCTTAAACTCAAGCTGACCGGCAAAATGACGGACTACACGCTGTCGTTTCGCACGGCAGTAAAAGGCAAGGACGTTCCGCCTGCCACCCTCACCCTGGACGGCAAAGGCAACGAGCAGCAGATCAATATCGACAAGCTGAGCGTGGCGGCGCTGGAAGGGAAAACTGAACTGAAAGCCTTGCTCGACTGGCAGAAGGCGATTAGCTGGCGTGGTGAGTTAACGCTTGACGGTATCAACACGGCGAAAACCTTCCCGGACTGGCCGGCAAAACTGAACGGGCTGGCGAAAATGCGCGGCAGTCTCTACGGCGGTAGCTGGCAGGTGGATATCCCTGAACTGAAACTGGCCGGCAACGTGAAGCAAAATAAAGTCAGCGTAGACGGGCAGCTTAAGGGCAACAGCTATATGCAGTGGATTATTCCGGGACTGCATCTGGAACTGGGACGCAACCAAGCCGACGTCAAAGGCGAACTGGGGGTGAAAGATCTTAACCTGGATGCCAACATTGACGCGCCAGGTCTGGATAACGCGCTGCCAGGACTGGGCGGTACCGCTAAAGGGCTGGTGAATATTCGCGGTACAGTCGATGCGCCACAGGTGCTGGCGGATATCACCGCCAGCAATCTGCGCTGGCAGGAACTGCGCATTGCCCGTGTGCTGGTGAAAGGGGATGTCAAATCAACCGATCAGCTTGCTGGCGCGCTGAATGTCCGGGTTGAGCGCCTTTCTCAGCCTGGAGTGAACGTCAGCCTGGCAACGCTCGCGGCTAAAGGCAGTGAAAAGCAGCACGAGCTTGAACTGCGGGTGCAGGGCGAGCCGGTAGCCGGGCAGCTAAAGCTGGCGGGGAGCTTCGATCGTAACGAGCAACGCTGGAAAGGCACACTTAGCGATACGCGATTCACAACGCCCGTTGGGCCTGTTGCCCTGAATCGCGCCATCGCGCTGGATTACCGTAATCAGGAACAGAAGATCAGCATTGGGCCACACTGCTGGACGAACCCAAATGCGGAACTTTGCGTGCCGCAGACAATTGATGCCGGCGCGCAGGGGCGCGCGGTGGTCAATCTTAACCGCTTCGACCTGGCGATGTTGAAACCCTTTATGCCGGATGCCACCCAGGCCAGCGGCACATTCAGCGGTAAAGCTGACGTCTCGTGGGATGCCACCAAAGAAGGCTTGCCGCAGGGTGAAGTGACGCTGGCCGGGCGTAACGTCAAAGTGACCCAGGTCGTCAACGATGCACCGCTGCCGGTCGCCTTCGAAACGCTGAACCTCAACGCGAAGTTGCAAAATAACCGCGCGGATTTGGGCTGGCTGATCCGTCTGACCAATAACGGCCAGTTTGACGGTCAGGTGCAGGTCACCGATCCGCAGGGGCGGCGTAACCTTGGTGGTAACGTCAATATTCGCAATTTCTCGCTGGCGATGGCCAACGCCATCTTTACGCGCGGCGAGAAAGCGTCGGGTACGCTGAACGCCAATCTGCGGCTTGGCGGTAATCTGCAAAGCCCACAGTTGTTCGGGCAGATGCAGCTTAACGGTGTGGATGTCGAAGGTAACTTCATGCCGTTCGATATGCAGCCCAGCCAACTGGCAATGAACTTCAATGGTACCACCTCGACACTGCAAGGGGTCGTGCGTACTCAGCGTGGGCAGATTAACCTGAGCGGTGACGCAGACTGGAGCCAGATTAACAACTGGCGTGCCCGCGTGGCGGCGCAGGGGAGTAACGTGCGCATTACCGTACCGCCTATGGTACGTCTGGATGTTTCCCCTGACCTGGTGTTTGAGGCTACGCCGACCCTGTTTACGCTTGATGGCCGGGTCGATGTACCCTGGGCGCGTATCGTCGTCCATGATTTGCCGGAAAGCGCGGTGGGCACCTCCAGTGATGAGGTGATGCTCAATGCGGATCTGAAACCGGAAAAACCGAAAAGCGCGGCGATTCCGATTAACAGTAATTTGATTGTGCATGTTGGCAATAATGTGCGGATGGATGCTTTCGGGCTGAAAGCGCGGCTGACCGGCGATCTGAAAGTGACTCAGGATCAGCAGGGACTTGGCCTTAACGGGCAAATCAATATCCCGGAAGGGCGCTACCACGCTTATGGCCAGGATTTGATTGTACGTAAGGGGGAGCTGATTTTCTCTGGCCCCGTCGATCAACCGTTGCTGAATATTGAGGCGATTCGTAACCCGGACGCCACCGAGAATGACGTGACAGCCGGGGTGCGGATTACCGGCACAGCGGATGAACCGAAAGCGGAGATCTTCTCCGACCCGGCGATGTCGCAGCAAGAGGCACTTTCTTACCTGCTTCGCGGGCAGGGTCTGGAGAGCGGACAAAGCGATAGCGCAGCAATGACTTCAGCCTTAGTAGGCCTGGGGGTTGCACAAAGTGGTCAGGTTGTGGGTAAAATCGGCGAGACGTTTGGCGTAAGCAATCTGGCGCTGGACACCGAAGGGGTGGGAGACTCTTCCCAGGTGGTGGTCAGCGGCTATGTACTGCCAGGTCTACAGGTAAAATATGGTGTGGGTATTTTTGACTCACTGGCGACTCTCACGTTACGTTATCGCCTGATGCCTAAGCTGTATCTGGAAGCGGTGTCTGGCTTAGATCAGGCACTTGATCTGCTCTATCAGTTTGAGTTTTAGCAATGCGAATATTTGTCTACGGCAGTTTACGACGCAAGCAAGGCAACAGCCACTGGATGACCAATGCTCAGTGGCTGGGCGATCATTGCGTTGAAGATTATCAACTCTACAGTCTGGGGCACTACCCTGGCGCTGTACCGGGTGATGGCAGTGTGCTGGGTGAAGTTTATCGCATTGATGCGGCAACGCTTGGCGAACTGGACGCGCTACGTACCGCTGGGGGCGAATATAAACGTCAGCTTATCCAGACGCCTTATGGCAGCGCCTGGATGTATGTGTACCAACGCTCGGTAGAGGGGAAAAAGTTTATCCCCACCGGCAACTGGTTAGACAGAGACCAGTATTAATACAAACACGCCACCTTCGGGTGGCGTTGTTTTTTCCTGAATACCTTCCTAAAAATCCTTTTCCTCCACGATTTTCCAACATTGCCCCGTTGAGCCGTGCCATAAAACGCATTCACGCGTAACAAGGATGATATGGCATGAACAAACCTATTTTGGCATTGCTGGTGGCAGGCTCGTTAGTGATGTCTCTTCCGGCCTGGAGCGCATCTTCATTTGACGATGTGCAGCAACGGGCAACAAGCGGGGATGCGAAAGCACAACTGGAGCTGGGGTACCGTTACTTTCAAGGCAATGAAACGGTAAAGGATTTAGATCAGGCCCTACGTTGGTTCCAGCGTGCGGCACAGCAGGGCTACACCCCGGCGGAATATGTGATGGGTCTGCGCTATGCAAAGGGTGAAGGCGTGACGCAGGATTATGCACAGGCGGCGCAGTGGTATCAGAAAGCGGCGGTGAAGGGGTTGCCGCAGGCGCAACAGAATCTCGCGGTGCTGTACCGCAAGGGACATGGCGTCGTGGCGGATAGCCACGAGGCGGTGATGTGGCATCGTAAAGCCGCTGAGCAGGGGTTGGCCAACGCTCAGTGCAGCATGGGGTACGCTTATTTAGAGGGTGATGGCATCGCTCAGGATTATGCTCTGGCGCTGGCGTGGTATCGCAAATCCGCTGAGCAAGGGAATGCCGAAGCCTACAATCAATTGGGTGTGATGTACGTTCAGGGGTTGGGTGTTGAAAAGGATCTCGCTGTGGCGGCGCAGTGGTATCGCAAGGCGGCAGAAAAAGGTTATGACGTCGCACAGTCAAATTTGGCCAGCCTCTACTACAAGGGGAACGGCGTTGATAAGGACTACGTGCAGGCCAAAAACTGGTATTTAAAATCGGCCGAACAGGGGTTTGCCGACGCACAAAATTCACTGGCCTCGCTTTATTATCATGGCGAAGGCGTTGAACAAGATTATGTGCAAGCCAGCGAATGGTATCGGAAAGCAGCGGAGCAAGGCGATGCATCCGCGCAGGAGAGTCTGGGCATTTTGTATGAGCGTGGGCTGGGCGTTGAGAAAAACCTTCAACAGGCGATTTCCTTGTATCGCGAGGCTGCGGCGCAAGGGTATGCGCGGGGGCAAATGAACCTTGGCACTATGTACCTTAACGGAAGCGGTGTGGCACAGGACTACGCCCTGGCGCGTGAGTGGTTTGGCAAAGCCGCAGAGCAGGGGAATAGCGCCGCACAGCATCTGTTGGGCTATCTGTACGCTAAAGGACTGGGCGGTGAAAAAGACGGGCAACGAGCGCTGGCGTGGTACCAAAAATCGGCACAGCAGGGAAATGCAATCGGGCAGTTTCGCCTGGCTGAGCTCTATACCAGCGGCGCTGAGGGAGTGAAGTACAATCGCGAGCAGGCCATTATCTGGTACAGCAAAGCCGCAGAGCAGGGCGATCTCCATGCGCTGGTGAATCTCGGCGCGCTGTACGGCCATGGTACGAAAGAAGAACAGCGTAAAGCCGTGGCGTTATACCGCAAGGCGGCAGAAAAGGGCTCTCGTGCTGGTCAGTACAACCTCGGTTATGTCTATCTGCACGGAAAAGGGGTGAAGAAGGATGAGGTTCAAGCGGCGAACTGGGTACGGAAGGCGGCTGAACAAGGACTCAGTGATGCGCAGCTCCTGCTGGGGGAAATGTACCGGGATGGGCAGGGCGTTAAGCGCGATCGTGTTCAGGCATGGGCCTGGTTTGATACGGCCTCAACCAACGATATGAATCCCTTTGCGACGAAAAATAGCATTTTTCTGGAGAAGAAAATGACCGCTGAGCAGCGTTCGCAGGCAAAGGTGCTTTCAACACAGTACGTTGAGAAATACGCGCCGGAGGCCTGGGCGCGAATACAGAAACTTAAGGCTCAGCCTGCACCTGTGCAGTAGTGTCCAGGATCTGTCTCAGCGCCACCTTCGGGTGGCGTTGTTTTTTGTCTCTTGGCTACCAGTGCTTAATCAGCGACGCACCGATGTCGGCGATTTTTTTGTTTCGTTCATCCATGGTTGCCTGCGTCCCGGTAAGGAAGATAACGACGATGCGGGTCGGTTTACCGTCAGGCCCCAGTGCCGCAACGATGCCGCGTGAACCTCGTCCCCCCGCCCCCGTTTTATCGGCAATAAACCAGCCTGTCGGTATGACCGAGCGAATCAGCGGCCCACCGACTTTATCCGCTTCCATCCAGGCCATTAACTGCTGCTGTGATGCTGGCGTCAGTATCTTGCCAGTGAGAAGCTGGCGCAACGTCTGAGCCATGGCCTCAGGCGTCGTCGTATCACGCTCATCGCCAGGCAACGCTTCATTCAACGCGGTTTCCCACCTGTCGAGACGGGTGACTCGATCGCCCGCTTTACGCAGGAAAGCCGTGAGCTCTGACGGCCCACCGATCGCAGACAGCAGCAGATTGCCCGCGGTGTTATCACTCATCGTGATGGCGGCGCTGCAAAGTTCGGCCACAGTCATCCCGTCGGTAAGATGTTTTTCCGTTACCGGTGAGTACTCGACCAGGTCCTGTTGGCGATACTGTATGCGACGGGCAAGTTGCTCCTGTCCGGCATCAACCCGTGCCAGGACCACGCCGCACAGCAGGACTTTAAAAGTACTCATCATCGGGAAACGTTCCTGAGGACGATAGCTGCCCCGCATCTGCCCGTTGGTGAGATCCAGTTCGGCGTAACCCACTCGCGCGTTAAGCTGGTCTTCGGCCTGTTTTACGCTTTCCTGCGTGGCCGGGTGAGCAAACGCAGGCAGGCAAAAGGCAGCCAGCAGGGATAAAAGGGGCAGACGAAACCGTGACATAGAGATACGCTTCCTTGTGGCTATTTCGGGGAGTCGAGCAATCAAACAACGGTATGGATTGTAGATGTATATGTTTATCAATGCGCGGTGGATGAGAGGAAAGATTCGCACAAACAATGACGGCGGGGCGAAGCACAGCGCCATCCGAGCCTGGATCGAATGGCGCTGCTGATGATTACGCGGCGTTTTGCCGCAGTTTGAACTGACTAACGGCCTCTAACAGCTCTTCCGCCTGCCGCTGCATCTGATGCGCGGCAGCCGAGGATTGCTGCGACAACGTGGCGTTTTGCTGGGTCGCGGTATCCATATGCGTTACCGCCACGTTCACCTGATCGATACCGGTACTCTGCTCTTTGCTGGCAGTGGAAATGGACTCTACCAGCTCGCTCACCTGCTGCACGCTGCGCAAAATCTCGGTCATGGCGGAACCGGCGCTTTGAACCTGTTCGTTCCCTTCGGCGATACGATTAACGGAATTGTCGATCAGGTTACGAATATCCCGCGCCGCAGAGGCAGAGCGCTGCGCCAGCGCGCGGACTTCGGCAGCAACCACGGCGAAACCACGGCCTTCGGTACCGGCGCGTGCGGCCTCAACGGCGGCATTCAGCGCCAGGATATTGGTCTGGAAGGCAATACTGTCAATCACGCCGATGATGTTATTTATCTGGCTGGAGAGCTGGTGGATATCGTTCATGGTTTGCACCACGCGCTCCACGGCTTGCCCGCCCTGGCCTGCAATAGTGAAAGCATCGCGGGCGATAGAGCTGGCAAAGCGGGAGTTCTCGGCGTTGCTTTTCACCACCGAGGTCAACTCTTCCATAGAGGCAGCCGTTTCTTCCAGAGCGCTGGCCTGTGCCTCGTTACGTGACGAGAGTTCCCGGCTACCGGTGGCTATTTGCACCGATGCCGAGGCAATGGATTCCGTGCTGTGGCGAACTCCGTGCACGATACGGGTCAGGTTACCGTTCATCTCCTGCAAGGCGTGCATCAGTTCGGCGGTCTCGTCGCGACCGGAAATGCTAAAGGTTGTCTGCAAGTCACCGGAGGCCACCGTACGGGCAACGGTAACGGCCTGCGCCAGCGGATGGGTAATGCTGCGTACCAGCCACCAGGTGATAATCCCACCGGCCAGCATGGTCAGCGCCATCGCAATCAGCAACATCAGGCGGGTTTGTTGATATTGCGCCAGGTTGCGCGCGTCCGTTTCCACATGGATGGCACTGGCATGCTCCAGCGTACGAGCGACCACTTCGTCAATCATACGCGTCGGCTCGCGGTCAATGCCGGTCACCAGTTTGTCGACACGCTGAGCACTGGTTGGGTCGGCCAAATCGTATTGCTGTAATGCGCTCAGGTAATGCGCTTCGAGCTCAGCATGGAGCTTGCGAGTCTGTTCAACCTGCGCGTTATCCATCCCAAGCTGAGGCAACATAGCGCTAAGTTTTTCCAGCAATTGCTGTGTTTTTTGACTCTGAGAAACGAAGGCAGCTTTGTATTTGTCAAACGCCTCCTGTCCCTGAGCGCCGCGTAGCAGCGTGTTCTTCCACTCCTGAACCTGGATTTTGAACTGAACCTGGGCGTTACGCGCAGTGTCAATGCTCTCGACGAGCACTTTCTCCGTTGCCATCATTTTTTGATTCTGCCCGAAGCTGTCACTGTTTATCGCCAGCCCGCGCAAGCCGATAAAAAGCGTTGCCAGCAGTAACAGTGTTGCCATCAGGCCGAGTCGTTGCCCAATTGTGAAGTGATTAAGTTTCATGTTGTTCCCCGGTGGAATTAAAGATCACGGCCACAAAAGGGGTATCGACCCGTATGAGATGGACTTTACAGAGGGCGGATGGCGGTAGTGGGGCGGGTTTGGCTTATGGTGTTCAAACGTATGGGAAAAGATTTTTATGACATTTTTATGACAGTTTACGAAACGGGCCCTGAAAGGGCAGGAAGAGAGAGGGCAGAAGAAAAAGGCATAAAAAAACCCTGTCCGCAGTTATCCGCGTTCAGGGTTTTTCAGATAAAACGGATTACTTCTTCGCAGCGCGCTCGAAGGAAGCAACGATTTCCGCTTTAGCAGCTTCAGCGTTGTCCCAACCGTCTACTTTCACCCATTTGCCTTTTTCGAGATCTTTGTAGTGTTCGAAGAAATGAGTGATCTGGGCTTTCAGCAGTTCCGGCAGGTCGTTCACATCTTTAATGTGATCGTACTCTTTGCTCAGTTTGGTGTGCGGTACAGCAACCAGTTTGGCATCTTCACCAGACTCGTCGGTCATTTTCAGTACGCCAACCGGGCGGCAGCGAATGACAGAGCCGGGTTCCAGCGGGTACGGCGTTGGGACCAGCACGTCTACCGGGTCACCGTCCAGAGACAGGGTGTGGTTGATGTAGCCGTAGTTGCACGGATAGAACATCGCAGTGGACATGAAACGGTCAACGAACAGCGCGCCGCTGTCTTTATCGACTTCGTATTTGATCGGATCTGCGTTAGCCGGGATTTCGATAATAACGTAGATATCTTCTGGCAGATCTTTGCCCGCCGGGACGTTGAGTAAGCTCATGTTTGTTTCCTTTAAAATGTGTGGCAAACAAGTGCCGGGTATTATAGCCAACTCATCGGGAATGTCTTTGCTTGTTTTACGTTGTGACACGCCAGGTCCACCGTTTTTTTTCTAAAAAAGTAGCTGAATTGTCCATAAAGATAGCTGCATCCTGAATAAAATTGTGAAAGCGATTACACTGTTCAAATGGGACGTGGCTTTGAATGAAAATTTGTGTCTTTTCAAAGCATGATGCAGAGGCGATCGACCTGTCTCTTTTCGCGCGCCAGATCCCAACTGACAACTAACAATTCATTCACTTTTCTGATTTGTGATGTAACGCATTCTGTTACATCTCTAATTGTCTATAGTTTTCCCCGCAGGCGAAGTTGTAGCCAACTATAACCCTACGAGGATACCCCTATGTGGAAGCGCTTACTTCTTGTCACAGCAGTTTCAGCAGCCATGTCGTCTATGGCGATGGCCGCCCCGTTAACCGTGGGATTTTCGCAGGTCGGATCTGAATCCGGCTGGCGAGCAGCCGAAACCAACGTCGCTAAAAGCGAAGCTCAAAAACGCGGTATTACCCTGAAAATCGCTGACGGTCAGCAAAAACAGGAAAACCAAATCAAAGCGGTGCGTTCGTTCATTGCCCAGGGCGTGGACGCTATCTTTATTGCGCCTGTTGTCGCGACAGGCTGGGAACCGGTGCTGAAAGAAGCTAAAGATGCAAAAATCCCGGTGTTCCTGCTCGACCGTTCGATTGATGTGAAAGATAAATCCCTCTATATGACCACCGTGACCGCAAATAACGTTCTGGAAGGCCAACTGATTGGTGACTGGCTGGTGAAAACCGTCGCGGGCAAACCGTGTAACGTGGTTGAACTGCAGGGCACCGTTGGCGCGAGCGTGGCGATTGACCGTAAGAAAGGCTTTGCCGAAGCCATTGCCAAAGCATCCAACATCAAAATTATCCGTTCTCAGTCCGGCGACTTTACCCGCAGCAAAGGGAAAGAGGTCATGGAAAGCTTTATCAAAGCTGAGAACAACGGCAAAAACATCTGCATGGTTTATGCCCATAACGATGACATGGTGATCGGTGCAATCCAGGCCATCAAAGAAGCAGGCCTGAAACCGGGCAAAGACATCCTGACTGGCTCCATTGATGGCGTGCCGGATATCTACAAAGCGATGATCGACGGCGAAGCCAATGCCAGCGTGGAACTGACGCCGAACATGGCCGGACCGGCGTTTGATGCGCTGGAGAAATTCAAAAAAGACGGCACCCTGCCTGAGAAGCTGACCATCACCAAATCCACACTCTACCTGCCGGATACGGCGAAAGAAGAGTTAGAGAAAAAGAAAAACATGGGCTACTAAGCCGTTGATACCCTCACCTTAGCTCTCTTTGGAAGGCAGAGGGGGTAGTCAGGTGAGGGTGCGCTTGCTTGTTGACTCGATATATCCCCCTCTCCCCACTGGGGAGAGGGCAAGGGTGAGGGGGAGAACATAATGACCACCGAACAACACCAGGAGATCCTCCGTACTGAGGGGCTTTGCCAGTACTTCCCGGGCGTTAAAGCGCTGGATAACGTCAATTTCAGTCTGCGTCGGGGCGAAATCATGGCGTTACTCGGTGAAAACGGTGCGGGAAAATCCACGCTGATTAAAGCCTTAACGGGCGTCTACCATGCAAACAGCGGCACCATCTGGCTGGAAGGCAATGAAATCCGGCCTAAAAACACCGCCCATGCCCAGCAACTGGGCATCGGTACGGTGTATCAGGAAGTCAACCTGCTGCCGAACATGTCGGTCGCGGATAATCTGTTTATTGGACGCGAACCGCGTCGTTTCGGCTTTATATGCCGCAAAGAGATGGAAAGGCGCGCCACCGAGTTAATGGCGTCTTACGGCTTTTCCCTCGACGTGCGCGAGCCGCTCAATCGTTATTCCGTCGCCATGCAGCAGATTGTGGCGATTTGTCGTGCTATCGACCTTTCAGCGAAGGTACTGATTCTCGATGAACCCACCGCCAGTCTGGATACACAAGAAGTAGAAATGCTCTTCACCCTGATGCGCCAGTTACGGGCGCAAGGTGTTGCGCTGATTTTTGTGACTCATTTCCTTGACCAGGTTTACGAGGTAAGCGACCGCATCACCGTTCTGCGTAATGGCGGCTTTGTCGGCTGCCGCGAAACGCGAGAACTGCCGCAGATCGAGCTGGTAAAAATGATGCTGGGACGCGAACTGGACAATAACGCCCTGCAACGCGCGGGACGTACTCTGTTGAGCGAAAAACCCGTCGCGGCATTTAAAGATTTCGGTAAGAAAGGGTTGATAGCGCCGTTCGATCTGGAGGTTCGTCCAGGCGAGATCGTCGGGCTGGCGGGGCTACTCGGTTCCGGACGTACCGAAACCGCCGAGGTCATTTTCGGTATTAAACCCGCCGATAGCGGCACTGCGATGATCAAGGGTAAGCCGCAGACGCTGCGCTCACCGCATCAGGCCTCCTGCCTTGGCATCGGTTTTTGTCCTGAAGACCGTAAAACGGACGGCATTATTGCCGCCGCGTCCGTGCGGGAAAATATCGTTCTCGCGTTGCAGGCGCAGCGCGGCTGGCTACGGCCGATTCCCCGGCGCGATCAGAACGCCATCGCTGAGCGCTTTATCCGCCAGTTGGGGATCCGTACGCCGAGTGCGGAACAGCCGATTGAGTTTCTCTCCGGCGGCAATCAGCAGAAGGTGCTCCTTTCCCGCTGGCTGCTGACCAAACCACAGTTCCTGATCCTCGATGAGCCAACGCGTGGCATCGACGTCGGGGCGCATGCGGAAATCATCCGCCTGATTGAAACGTTGTGCGCGGACGGCCTGGCGCTACTGGTTATCTCTTCGGAACTGGAAGAGCTGGTGGGCTACGCTGACCGGGTAATTATCATGCGCGATCGCAAGCAAATAGCGGAAATCCCGCTGGCAGAGCTCTCGGTCCCGGCGATCATGAATGCCATTGCGGCATAAGGAGTACTGTGTGATGCCTCAATCACTCCCGCAAACCGGGCAGCCGAAGCGCCGCTTTAAGTGGCCCACCGGGACGCCACAAATACTGGCGCTGATTCTGGTACTTGTGGTGGATAGCCTGGTGGCGCCCCATTTCTTCCAGATTGTTTTACAGGATGGGCGCCTGTTCGGCAGCCCGATTGATATTCTCAACCGCGCCGCGCCCGTGGCGTTACTGGCTATCGGTATGACGCTGGTGATTGCGACCGGGGGGATCGATCTTTCCGTCGGTGCCGTTATGGCCATCGCCGGGGCGACCGCCGCCTCAATGACCGTGGCTGGATATGGCTTGCCGATAGTGCTGCTTGCCGCGCTGGGGACGGGGATCCTCGCCGGTCTGTGGAACGGCGTTCTGGTCGCGATTTTGAAGATCCAGCCGTTCGTCGCCACGCTGATTTTGATGGTGGCCGGGCGTGGGGTGGCGCAACTGATTACCTCCGGGCAAATCGTCACGTTTAACGCGCCAAATCTGGCCTGGATTGGCAGCGGTAAGCTGCTCCTGTTCCCGACGCCGGTCATTATTGCACTGGCCACACTGGTTATCTTCTGGCTGTTTACCCGTAAAACGGCGCTGGGCATGTTTATTGAAGCGGTGGGGATCAATATCCGCGCGGCGAAAAATGCCGGGGTCAATACCCGCACCGTGGTGATGCTGGCCTATGTGCTAAGCGGCGTGTGTGCGGCTATTGCCGGGGTAATTGTGGCGGCGGATATCCGCGGGGCTGATGCCAACAACGCCGGGCTATGGCTGGAGCTGGATGCCATCCTCGCGGTGGTGATTGGCGGCGCATCGCTAATGGGCGGACGCTTTAACCTTGTGCTGTCGGTGGTAGGGGCACTGATTATTCAGGGCATGAATACAGGGATTTTGCTCTCCGGCTTCCAGCCAGAGCTTAACCAGGTGGTGAAAGCGGTGGTGGTGCTGTGCGTACTGATTGTTCAGTCGCCGCGCTTTATCGCACTGATTAAAGGAGCGCGCGGTCATGATAAAACGTAATTTACCGCTGATGATCACCCTGGGGGTTTTTATCCTTGGGTATCTCTACTGTCTGACGCAGTTTCCGGGCTTTGCGTCTACACGTGTCATCTGCAACATCCTGACCGATAACGCCTTCCTGGGGATTATCGCCGTCGGTATGACCTTTGTGATCTTGTCCGGCGGGATAGACCTTTCCGTGGGATCAGTCATCGCCTTCACGGGGGTATTTTTGGCGAAAGCCATCGGCTTCTGGGGGATATCGCCGCTGGTTGCCTTCCCGCTGGTGCTGGTGATGGGTTGTGCGTTTGGCGCGTTTATGGGGCTTTTGATCGACGCGCTGAAAATCCCGGCGTTCATCATTACCCTGGCCGGAATGTTCTTTTTACGCGGTGTCAGTTATCTGGTTTCCGAAGAGTCGATCCCGATTAACCATCCGGTCTATGACACTTTGTCCGGGCTGTCATGGCTGATTCCCGGCGGTGGACGTCTGAGTGCCATGGGGCTGCTGATGTTAGGGGTGGTGATTATCGGTATTTTCCTTGCCCACCGTACCCGTTTTGGCAATGAAGTGTATGCGATTGGCGGCAGTGCAACATCGGCGAACCTGATGGGCATCTCAACGCGCAGTACCACCATTCGTATCTATATGCTCTCGACCGGGCTGGCGACGCTGGCAGGCATTGTCTTTTCTATTTACACCCAGGCGGGTTATGCGCTGGCCGGTGTCGGGGTTGAACTGGATGCTATTGCCTCGGTGGTGATTGGCGGTACGTTGCTGAGCGGCGGCGTGGGTACGGTACTGGGCACGCTATTCGGTGTCGCGATTCAGGGGCTGATCCAAACCTACATCAATTTTGACGGAACGCTGAGTTCCTGGTGGACTAAAATCGCGATCGGCATTTTATTGTTTATTTTTATCGCGTTACAACGTGGTCTTACGGTGCTGTGGGAGAATCGCCAGAGCTCGCCTGTTACACGCGTTAGCACAGCGGCAACAAGACAGTAACACATTGAAATAATTAAAAAGAAGTAAAGTTTTTCCGGTGGCGGTCGATAACCTGCCAATGAGGCTTATTTTACGCCTGAAAGAATCTCTGCTACCGGAAAAACTATCATGCTCAGAACGCTCTCGCTTCGTACTGGTTTGCTTTCCCTCCTCGCTATTATGACTTTCCTGCTGCTGGTGGTAAGCGGCATGGGAATTTATGCCCTCAGCAAAAGCTCATCTTCCCTGGAACGTATTAGCGTTCTGCAAGGCGAGAAAATGGCGCGCCTTAATGAAGGCTATACGCAAATCCTGCGCGCGCGTAATGAGTCGGGTCAGGCCGTGCGCATGATGGAGGTAGGCCTGCTTGCTGACGCAGGGAATGCGGTCAAAATCATTAATGGCGAAATCGAACAGGGAAATAAAGCGCTGGATAGCGTCATTAAAGCGGGCGTGGATGATGAACAGGGAGCCGCGCTGCTGACTCAGGTTGCGAAAAGCTACAAGGCATATCTCGATCAGGGTATCAAACCAATGCAGGCGGCGTTAAATCAACAAAGCGCCGATGCCTATTATGATCTGCTGGAGAGCAAATTAGTGCCGGTTTCTCGCCAGTTTGATAACGACATTCAGGCGTTCCTTTCCTGGGGAGAAAACCGCGGTAAAACCGAAGTCAGCGCCGTTCAGTCGAGCAAAAATTTTGTGATGATGCTGATTGTCGTCGTTGCGCTGGCTGCGGCGGGCATTATCGTGCTGGCCTGGCTGGCGCTGCGCCATATGCTACTGAAACCGCTTGATGCATCGATTGTGCAACTCGAACACGTTGCCGCCGGAGACCTGGCGTCGGTGAGCGTCAGTACCACCAGTAAAGAGTTTAACCGCCTGAATGCGGCGATTGAGAACATGCGTCACTCGTTGATCAGTTCCGTTACTCGCGTGCGTGATGCCAGCTCGCAAATCGATACCGGCAGCCGTGAATTATCGCTGGGTAACGTCGACCTGGCACAGCGTACTGAATCAACGGCAACGTCGCTGGAACAGACCGCTGCCAGCATGGAAGAGATCACCGCCACGGTGAAACAGAATGCGGATAACGCCGACCAGGCGCATCAACTGGCGAAGTCGGTCTCTGATACTGCCGATCGCGGTAGTGAAATGGTCTGCTACGTCATTGAGAAGATGCGCGACATATCCGACAGTTCCAGCCGTATCGCCGATATTCTGAGCATGATTGACAGCATTGCCTTCCAGACTAACATTCTGGCGCTGAACGCCGCCGTTGAAGCGGCCCGTGCAGGTGAACAAGGACGCGGCTTTGCGGTAGTGGCAGGTGAAGTGCGTAACCTGGCGAGCCGTAGCGGCGATGCGGCCAAAGAGATCCGCCAGCTTATAAGTAGCTCGCAGGCGCATGTGTCAGAGGGTAGCGATCTGGCGATGCAGGCAGGCGAGACGATGGATGAGATTGCCTCGGAGGTTATGCGTATGACGAAGCTGATGCGTGAGATCGCCAGCGCGTCGCAGGAACAGAGCCGTGGCATTGAGCAGGTGAATATTGCTGTCAGCCAGATGGACGAAACGGCACAGCAAAACGCCTCGCTGGTGCAGCAATCTTCCGCCGCGACCCGCTCTCTGGAAGAGCAGTCCCGCGAATTGCTGGAAGCGATGGCCTCTTTCCGTTTGCAGCCAACTGCATAATAATTTGCCCTGCGCAGGTTCGCGCGGGGCTATTTTATACAGGGTAAGGATAGATGGACACACAGGAAGAGATCAGAAAACACATTTGTATTCAGTGCGATAACGAAGCGCTTAAAGGCGGCGATTACTGCGCGGCGTGTGAGGACAAAGCATTTAAGAAAATCGGTGGCTGGTTGTATCTTCCCGCGCTGGGGCTGCTTGTGACGTTAGTGATGAGTATTTTTGCCATCAATAACACCGCGCGTGCGCTACTGGCATTCAGTAACAGTTTTACCACTACAGGCCTTGTGGTCATTTACTTTGAGCTCTTTGGTTTTATCGGACAGTTCCTGCTCACTATTTATGTCGGCAGTCTCTTTTTGCGCAAAAAGCGCCAGTTACCACTTACTTACATCATTTTTCTTCTTTACGGCGTGGTGTTTGTGGGTGTGGATTTATGGCTCGCGAACGCGCTGATGAATCTTCCGATTGGCTATGACGACATACGTTCTCTGATTCGCGCGATTGTCGCTTGCTGTATCTGGATACCCTATTTCCGGATGTCTGAACGTGTAAAACGGACTTTTGTGCATTAAGCAAAAGCCCCGGATGTGGCATAACGCCTTATCCGGGTTACTAACCCGTAGCCCCGGTAAGCGCAGCGCCACCGGGGAGTCAGATATTACGCGTCCGGGAACTCACGCATAAAGCGTTCGACGTCATCTACCATGTGTTCATTCCCGACGAAGAACGGGCGGCGCTGATGCAGGCTTTCCGGCACGATATCCAGAATACGGTTTTTACCGTCACTCGCTTTACCGCCAGCTTGTTCCGCCAGGAACGCCATCGGGTTGCACTCATACAGCAGACGCAGCTTCCCTTCCGGGTGGCTCGCAGTGCTCGGATACAAATAGATACCGCCTTTGAGCAGGTTTCGATGGAAATCTGCCACCAGTGAACCGATATAGCGCGTGGTGTACGGGCGCAGCGTGGACTTATCCTCTTCCTGACAGAATTTGAGGTACTTCTTCACGCCCAGTGGGAATTTGATGTAGTTGCCTTCGTTGATGGAGTACGTGTTTCCTTTTTCCGGGAAGCGCATACGCTCCTGGCACAGGCAGAACACACCCAGCGACGGGTCATAGGTGAAGGCATGAACGCCGCAGCCAGTGGTGTACACCAGCATGGTGGACGAGCCGTAAACCACATAGCCCGCAGCAACTTGTTTACTACCCGGCTGCAGGAAATCTTCTTCGGTGACAGGCGTGCCTACCGGCGTAACACGGCGGTAGATAGAGAAGATGGTACCGACAGAAACGTTAACATCGATGTTACTGGAGCCGTCCAGTGGATCCATGAGCACAACATATTTCGCGTGTTCGCAGCCTTCGAAAACGACGATTTCGTCTTCTTCCTCAGAGGCAATACCCGCGACAATATCTCGCGCACGCAGCGCGGCTTTCAGTTTTTCATTGGCAAACAGGTCGAGTTTTTGCTGTACCTCGCCCTGGACGTTCTCGGCGCCACTGGCACCCAGGATATCAACCAGACCCGCTTTGTTGATATCACGATGGATGATTTTGGCACCCAGTTTTATTGCCGAGAGCAGTGCAGTCAGCTCACCGGTAGCATGAGAAAATTCATGCTGCTTTTCGACAATAAATTCACCTAACGTTTTCATACCCTGTCCCTACGTTTTATATGGAGTAATGTCACTGCAACAATATTAACAAAGATTCAAATGTTCGCGCACAGGTGAATCGCGCCAGCACAATACGGATTATCCTGAAATGCATTTCCGTCGTATGAGACAAGAGGGTAAAATGTGCGCCGTAAATAAGAAGGATAGAGACGAATGCGCATTCATATTTTGGGGATTTGTGGCACCTTCATGGGTGGGCTGGCGCTGCTGGCGCGCTCACTGGGCCATGAAGTAACGGGTTCGGACGCCAATGTGTATCCGCCGATGAGTACCTTGCTTGAGAAGCAAGGCATTGAACTTATTCAGGGTTACGACGCCAGTCAGCTTGATAACGCGCCGGACCTGGTCATCATAGGCAACGCAATGACGCGCGGGAATCCGTGTGTTGAGGCGGTGCTGGAAAAAAACATTCCGTATGTTTCAGGCCCGCAATGGCTGCATGACTTCGTGTTGCGCGACCGCTGGGTGCTGGCAGTGGCGGGAACACACGGCAAAACGACCACGGCAGGCATGGCGACCTGGATTCTGGAAGCCTGTGGTTATAAGCCCGGATTTGTTATTGGCGGCGTGCCGGGCAATTTCGAGGTTTCCGCTCGCTTAGGGGAAAGCCCGTTTTTTGTCATCGAAGCCGATGAATATGACTGCGCGTTTTTCGACAAGCGTTCGAAATTCGTGCATTACTGCCCGCGTACACTGATCCTCAATAACCTTGAGTTCGATCATGCAGACATCTTCGACGATCTGAAAGCGATCCAGAAACAGTTCCACCATCTGGTGCGTATCGTACCAGGGCAGGGCAAGATCATCTGGCCTGAAAGCGATATCAATCTGAAACAGACGATGGCGATGGGCTGCTGGAGCGAGCAGGAGCTGGTGGGCGAACAGGGTCACTGGCAGGCCAAAAAACTGACCACCGATGCGTCTGAGTGGGAAGTGCTGCTGGACGGCGAACCTGTCGGGCAGGTGAAGTGGGGTCTGGTGGGCGAACATAATATGCATAACGGCCTGATGGCGATTGCCGCTGCCCGTCATGTCGGTGTTGCGCCAGCCGATGCTGCTGATGCGTTGGGCTCGTTCGTGAATGCCCGTCGTCGCCTTGAACTGCGCGGTGAAGCGCACGGCGTTAAAGTGTATGACGATTTCGCACACCATCCGACGGCGATTCTGGCGACGCTGGCGGCCCTGCGCAGCAAAGTGGGCGGTACGGCGCGCATTATTGCGGTGCTGGAACCGCGCTCTAACACCATGAAAATGGGTATCTGCAAGGATGATCTGGCACCCTCCCTGGGGCGGGCCGATGAAGTCTTCCTGTTACAGCCTCAGCATATTCCATGGCAGGTCGCGGAAGTCGCTGACGCCTGTGTGGTGCCCGCCCACTGGAGCGGCGATGTCGACGCGCTGGCAGAGATGATCCTCAAAACAGCGATGCCGGGCGATCACATTCTGGTGATGAGCAATGGCGGATTTGGCGGTATTCATCAGAAATTGCTGGATGGGCTGGCGAAGAAAGCCGAAGCGGCCGCAGAGTAATTGTCCTGCTTGTCGTGCGACAGTACAGGGCGGTTGCGCAGGCGGTAAGCGTGAGATGAGATGTGCAGAAAACCGCGCCATCTGATGGGAATGGCGCGGTTTTTTATTTTTATTCTTTGGCGATTGGCGTGTCGATAATCTGCGGTGCTTTATTACCCTGAATATCGGCAACGCGTTTTTCCACCTCTTTCACCTGAGCCGCATTATGCAGCAGGGTGTAGGTCAGATCGAAACGGGTGCTCTGGCCCGGCTCAAGTTTCTTGACGCGTTTCTGTTCGCGCTCAATGGTTACCGGGTAAGCGTAGCTGGTGCCCGGCTCAATCCCCGTCACATAGCCCTGTTTCAGCGTGTCGGTGTTTTTCCACAGCGTCAGTACCGGCAGCTGTTGGGTGTTAAAGCTGATAGCCGCCCCTTTATCGCCGGCTTTGTTAATCACCGCCGCCACCGTCTCTTTACGCGCGTCAGCCAGCGGTTTGAAGTTAAATACCATTTCATCGAAGCCTTTGGTCGGCCCGCTGTAGGTTTGCCAGTTTTTCAGCCCGGCTTTGGCATAATCGTTGAACGGACTGACGCTCTCTACCGGGGCGATAAAGCGCGCGCCTTCTTCCAGAATCGGCGTGCCGAAGTTGCTGTGGTAGATGATCTGGTAATCGTGCGCATAATCAGCATGGTTCGTCAGCACGTCATGCAGAGTAAAGCTGTTGCTGCCCGGAATGTAGCTCAACTCCATTTCGGTCTGCAGATCGGCTTTCTTGAAGGTGCTCTCTTTCACCAACCCACGAATGCGAATTTCATAGGGCGCTTTCTCGCTGACATCAACGGAAACCTGGGAGGCCGGGGTGTTACCCACTTTGCCATGCAGGGTGTAGATCTGGCCGTCAGCGGTGACCGGGTGCCCCGTCCATTCATAGCCGCAGCGCACCAGCATTTCATTGAATCCTTCCAGCCAGCCCAATCCATTGCGGCTTTCCAGATTCATATAAGCCGGATTAACCACCTCTTTTACCGGTGAATCCCAGCCCATCCGCACGCCAAAACCTTCAACACGAAGCAAATTCATGCCGCGTGTCGGGCTCAGGGTGATTGTCAGACCATTCTGGCTGCTGATGGTGATGATTTTACTGCCTTCCTGCTTGCCGCCATGCAGGACTTTTTGCTCAATGCTGAAAGTCTGTTCCTTAATTTTCAGCTGTTGGCTTGTGACCTGCCAGTTTCCTTGTTCCACCCCGCTTTCAGCACTTGTCAGCAACCATGTCTTTGCGCAAACGTTGCCAGAGATAAGCAGAGCGAGGGTAGATAACACCAGGGCTTTTTTCATTTTTATTCCTTTTTGCTGAATCGATTATGTTCATGACCCCTGAAATCTAATAATTGTGGATGCTAAAAAATGTGATCCGTTTCATCTGGTGTAAGAAAGCGCAGTTAAGTGATCAAAAATTTGCCATTGATCGCTTTTACCTATGTAATGAAGGGCTTATATACATAAAAAATGTGATATATGAAGATTTTTGCTTTAACGATTCAGCTTTTTGGCGATGAAATATCAATGAGTGAGGCAGCACGAACATGTGAAAGGGTTTTGAGATGTCTGAAGGTCTGGCAGGTGATATGGCGTATTCAAAATAGTCATCACGCCATCCGATCTTGATACGAATGGCGAAATGTTTATGGTTAGATGGCTTTTAACTGATTAATAATAAATGGGTTCGCCTGCAAGAGCAGAAGCAGTTTTCTCGGTGCTCCTGTGGGTTGACGACGCTTTGTTTCCCAGCTTTTTACAAGGTCATAGCTGACGCCCACGGCAATGGCAAAATCTTGTTGCTTTAATCCGGTTGCCTCACGGATTGCTTTTACGTCAATTTCGCTAAACGTATGCACATGTTCCGGCAGGGGAATCTGTTCGCCTTTTTCAATACGGACCATCTCTTCTGCACTGGCCAGCAGATCGGCAAATAATTCGTCTTTCATTTGTCTCTCATCGCCGCTCGTTGGCGGGCTTTGCCGCCAGGTGGGAGTTACAGCGCTTTGGCGTTATACCAGCATTTCCTGAAACGCCCGGAACTCGTCATCAGGTAAAAGCTCCCGGCGTCGTTTACTGAAACCCAACAGTTCAATAAAAGTGAACATATCAATCCTTGATCCTGAGCTACTCCTGACGCCCACCTTAAGTGTACCACGTACATGAATCAAATTAAAAAATGTACCAGGTACATTTTTTTGGCATTTAGGGCAGTAAAGCGGAGCGCGGGGAAAGTGTTGGGTAAAAGAAATTGGCAGGGGAAAAGCGATGTGCGGGGCGAGCCGCACATCCGGGAGAGATTACTCTGCGGCTTCGGACAGCTCGCGCAGGTACTGGAAAATCAAACGCGCGGATTTCGGCGGTTTGTTTCCTTCTTTCTCTTTCTTCGCGTTGCGGATAAGCGTACGCAATTGCTGACGGTCTGCGTCCGGCCACAGGCCTAACACTTCAGCAATGGCGTCATCGCCTTCCTCAATCAGGCGGTCGCGTAGCTGTTCCAGCTTGTGGAAAAACGCCACCTGTTGGTTATGGCGGTTTTTCAGCTTATCCAGCGCCTGGCGAATCGGCTCAACGTCGCGTTGGCGCAGCAATTTACCAATCAGCTGCAACTGGCGGCGGCGGCCTTCCATCTTGATACGTTGCGCCAGTTCAACGGCGTCGCGCAGATCCTGGTCGAGCGGGATTTTCTCCAGCGCGTTTTTACCCAGGTCTACCAGTTCCGCGCCCAGGCGTTTTAATTCCTCGGCGTCGCGTTTAATTTCACTCTTACTGACCCAGATGATCTCATCATCTTCGTCCTCGATGTCGTCACCGGGAACGTCGTCGAGCCAGTCGTCGGGCTGCTTTGTCATCTCAGGTTCCTCAAAAAAGAGGCTAATGTTACCAGTTAAGGGGCGCACTGAAAAACGGTTCTCTGTTAGACTTCAAAGATTCTCTCCTCTAATTATGGCATTGGCGATGAAAGTAATCACACAAGTTGCACAACAACGCAAAGCACTGGAAGAAGCGGTTTCTACCGCGCTGGAGTTGGCCTCCGGAAAAGCGGATGGTGCGGAAGTGTCTGTCAGCAAGACCACCGGCATCAGCGTCAGCACACGCTACGGTGAAGTGGAGAACGTAGAATTTAACAGCGACGGGGCGTTAGGGATTACGGTTTATCATCAAAACCGTAAGGGCAGCGCGTCGTCTACCGATTTAAGTCCGGATGCCATTGCCCGCACCGTGCAGGCGGCGCTGGATATTGCTCGCTACACCTCGCCGGATCCCTGTGCCGGGGTGGCGGATAAAGAGCTGCTGGCCTTTGACGCACCGGATCTGGATCTCTTTCACCCGGCGGAAGTCACCCCGGATGAAGCTATCGAACTGGCCTCGCGCGCAGAGCAGGCGGCGCTGAAAGCGGACAAACGCATTAACAACACCGAAGGCGGCAGTTTCAATAGTCACTACGGTATTAAAGTCTTCGGCAACAGCCACGGTATGCTGCAGGGCTATGCCTCCACGCGTCATTCGCTCTCAAGCTGCGTTATCGCCGAAGAGAACGGGGATATGGAGCGCGATTACGCTTACACCATTAGCCGTGATATTCGCGATTTGCAAAGCCCTGAATGGGTGGGCGAAGAGTGCGCGCGCCGTACGCTGTCGCGCCTTGCTCCGCGTAAACTCTCGACAATGAAAGCGCCGGTCATTTTTGGTCATGAAGTGGCGACCGGCCTGTTCGGCCATCTGGTTGGGGCGATTGCAGGTGGGTCGGTGTATCGCAAATCCACCTTCCTGCTCGACTCGCTGGGTAAGCAAATTCTGCCGGAATGGCTGACCATTGAAGAACATCCGCATTTGCTGAAAGGGCTGGCGTCCACGCCGTTCGACAGTGAAGGGGTGCGTACAGAACGTCGCGATATCATCAAAGAGGGCGTTTTAACGCAGTGGCTGCTGACTAACTACTCTGCACGTAAACTGGGGCTGAAAAGCACCGGGCACGCGGGCGGGATCCACAACTGGCGGATCGCCGGGCGCGGCCTGAGTTTTGAGCAACTGCTCAGGCAGATGGGTACGGGTCTGGTTGTTACCGAACTGATGGGGCAGGGCGTTAGCGGCATCACAGGCGACTATTCCCGTGGTGCGGCGGGTTTCTGGGTGGAAAATGGTGAAATTCAGTATCCGGTAAGTGAGATCACCATTGCAGGAAATCTGAAAGATATGTGGCGTAATATCGTTACGATTGCTGACGATATCGAAACACGTAGTAATATCCAGTGTGGTTCAGTGTTGTTACCGGAGATGAAAATCGCCGGTCAGTAATGCCCGTCATATTTCTGGTTGCAGGTGCGTTGGCTGCACGTGCTTACCCCAGTCGCTTACATGGGTAAGTGGCTGGAATTTACGTGTTGGCCGCCTGCCTGGAACTCGAATTATTCAGGGTTTGGCTTTTTTAATAATAAAAAAGGAAGTGAGCAATGCGGAAAAAACTGCTGGCGATGTTAGCTGTCTCTACCCTTGTCCTGAGTTCGGCACAGGTGTTCGCCGCCGATCTTGAAGATGACATGGGCATCCTGAATGACAATCTTAAAGTGGTCGAAAAAGCAGATGATGCAGCGACCATCAAAGATGCATTAACCAAAATGCGTACCGCAGCACAGGATGCGCAGAAAGCGACCCCGCCGAAGCTGGAAGGTAAAGCGCCCGACAGCCCTGAAATGAAAGATTATCGTCAGGGCATGGAGACGCTGATTGGGCAAATCGATGGCGCACTCAAACTCGCCAACGAAGGCAAAGTAAAAGAAGCAAAAGCGGCGGCTGAAGATTTCAAAGCCACCCGCAACAGCAACCACAAGAAGTTCCGCTAATTATCCCGAAGCGGGGCACTGGCCCCGCTTTCCTTCCCTCTACGGGACAAGTACGATCTTCCCGCTAAACGCCCGGTTTTCGAGCAAACGATGTGCGTCTGCCCCTTCATTAAGTGAAAACGCGGTGATCTCTGGCAGGGAGACATGTCCGTCCTTGATAAGCCCGAACAGGCGATCCGCCCGCAATTGTCGTTGCTCACGCGAGGTTAAATAGGTCCACAGGTCGGCTCCCAGAACCCCGGAGGATTTCAGCAGGAAATCGGCAGGATCCACCGCCGGAATTTTCCCTCCTGACATCCCAAACAGCACCACGCGACCGCCTTCTTTGAGGGCTTCCAGGCTCTGCAACAGCGTGCTGCCAACGGAGTCAAAAACGATATCGCAGCCTGTGGCCTGTTTCTGCCAGTTGTCATAACCCACCGCCATTTCCGCCCCGTGGGCAAGGCAGATGGCCTGCTTCTGCTGGCTTGATGCGACAGCAAGCACGTGAATGCCCCGGTGGACGAGCATGCGCGTCAGTAGCCGTCCAACACCACCGGCAGCCGCCAGCACGGCAACGCGCATCCCCGGTAAAACCGGCAGGACATCGTGGATCAGGTAATCAGCGGTCAACCCTTGCAACAGCACGGCGGCGGCCTGTTCCTCGCTAAGCCAGTCGGGAAGGTGAATGGCATGGGTTTGCGGTACGAGAACGTGGCTGGCATGTGCCAGCGGCACATCGGTAAAGCCGATACGATCCCCAGGCTGCCAGCCACTGACCCCCGCTCCGACCTGCACCACCCGTCCGGCCCCTTCATAGCCCGCTGTCCAGGGGGCGTCGCCGGCAAGGGGATAGCGCCCCTGTCGTCGGTAGACATCGGCAAAGTTAAGCCCGGCAGCGGAGATTTCAACCAGAATGTCGCCTTGCCCTGGCGAGGGAGTGGCGCGCTCTTGCAGGTACAACACGTCGGCAGAGCCAAACTCATCAAAAACCAGTGATTGCATAATAAAATGACCTAATAGAGGGTAATATGACGATTATTCCTCTCTGCCATGGGTGGATAAAGAGGGCTCCGTTATTTAGATTTGATAGCCAAAGTTTAGAATGGAGGGTGTGAATGGATTACTTAAAATGCGTTGAGTCTTTTGTCCGCACGGTGACCTGCGGCAGTTTCACCGCCGCGGCGGAAGAGCTTGGCATCACCCCGGCGATGGTAGGGAAACATGTGCGCGAGCTGGAGGCCAGAACGGGTTGCCAGTTGATTCACCGGACCACCCGGCGTCAGGGGCTGACAGATGCCGGCCAGCGTTTTTACCAGTATGGGCTACAGATCCTTGCCACCATTCGCGAGGCGGACGGGCTGGCAAACCACCTCTATGACCCTGTCGCGGGCATGCTGCGTATCAGCGCGCCGGTGACCTATGGTCAGCGCGTTCTCACCCCTATTCTGTCGCGTTTTTTGCAGCGCTATCCTGGGGTCGATGCTGAAATGGTGCTGACTGATCGGAAAGTGGATCTGATTGAGGAGCGCTTCCAGTTGGCGGTCCGCATTGGCAATATCAACGACGACGGGATCGTCGCCATTCCGCTTCCGCCGTATCGTATGATCCTTGCTGCCTCCCCCGAATACCTGCAACGCCACGGCACGCCGCTTACGCCGCAGGATCTGAGGCAGCATCATTGCATCAGTTTCAGCCAGTGGCGCTCGGATCATTGCTGGCAACTGGAAGGTCCCTCCGGGAGGCTGGAGATCGCTGTCACGCCGCGTCTGATGGTCGATTCTGGTGAAGCGATACGCCAGGCGGCGCTGTCCGGGCTGGGGATCGTGCAGCACTCCGTTCTGACGTTACAGCAGGACATCGACGAAGGCCGTCTGTGTCCCGTGCTGCCAGACTACCTGCCGCCACCGCGGCCAATGCATTTATTGCGCTTACCGATCAGGCCGCTGTTGCCGATCGTCTCTTCGTTTACCGACTACTTTTTGCAGGCGATTAAAACGCCTCTTTAACTCTTTTTCATAAGGAACCCTTATCACGTCACACTTTTCCCTTCACCTTGATCGTTTTTTTATTCTCCCAGCCTCCCGTTTTTCCGCATTTTTCCGTCAAAGATGTGACCACTGCACAGTGAAAAGCCCCGCAGGGGTGCAGTAATGTGGCGCAGATCACTAAAGTCTCCCGGCTTTCCACTTCAAAGTGGAAAACTCCTCGCTACAAACTCTTAACCTGCAACGTTAGTTTTATTCCAGGCCATTAATGGGGTAAGACGAGTGAAAAACGGAGCGGTAATGAACGACGCTGGAGACGGGGCGGAACAAACGGCAAGCCTGGCCGGGCATATGCTCACGCAGGTATACACCTTGCTGAGCCACCACAACATCACGCCTAACGCGGTGCAGCAGCAGATGTTGACCTCGCATGTCCGCGCGATGGCGCACCGGTCGGTGACTGGCGAGCCGCTACCGGAGGTGGATGCCAGCCTGTTTGACGAAATCTCGCCTGAATCAATGCAACTTGCCCGCGATGTCGTGGCGCAATTTGGCAACCTCCCGGAAGAAGAAGCCTGGCTACTGTCGGTGCACTTCGAAGTGGCAAAAGACAACCTGTAAGGAGCGAACAATGGAACAAATTACCGTAGTGATTGGCGACCGTCTGGGGAAAGGCCAGAAAGTGGCGGCAGGTGTTGAGAAAGCCGGTGGTCGCGCCGTGGTGGTACCGGGCGTGGCGGCAGATATGAAGCTGGGCGATGTGATGAAAGCGGAAAACGCGACCTTCGGCATCTCGTTTTGCGGCAGCGGCGGCGCGGGCGCTATCACCGCGCAAAACAAACACGGCTATAAAGCCAAATACGGCATGCGCTCAGTTGAAGAGGGCGTGACCGCCATCAACGAAGGCTGCAATGTGCTGGGTTTCGGCTTTATGGATAAAGAAGAGTTAGGCGAGCGCCTGGTGCAGGCGTGGCAGAAGAAATACGGCGCGTAACCATGAAAGAACAGTTCACCACCACGGTCAGGGTTAAAGGGAAAGGCGAGGCGAAAGCACGCGCGTTTTCCGATGCGCTGAACCATGTTCAGGCCGCGGTGATGAAAGCGTCGCCGCACATTTTACTGCGCATAGAGCCACAGGATGTGCAGGTTGTTCATGCGCATGAAACGACGCGGAAAGAAGCTTTTTTATTCTTCTTTCTGCGCCGCGAAAGACGGACGTACAGCGTGGAGCTGGATGTCACCGTCAACGTGACCGCCATCAATCTCGACAAAGTGGATTTCGTCACGCAACGCTGATTCTGACTAAAAGGGCAGACTGATGTTCTTAATCATACTAATAAAATCGCTCATCATCGGCGGCCTTGTGGGCGTCGGGGTAGGCGCTGGGGCTGCACGCATGTTTCATGCGCCGACCACGCAAGGGATGGGCGCATTTCGTACACTCGGTGAGCTGAACTCCTGCGAAGGGGATCCAGCCTCTCACTTCTCCTTTGGTTTAGGCTTCTTCTTCAATGCCTGGGCCTCGTCCGTTGCGGCGGGTTCCTTCACCCAGGATGTTGATCATCGCATTATCCCGAACTGGGGCGCGGCGGCATTGATGGTGAAAAACCGCAACGTCGGCGAAACCCTCCACGATCCGAAAAAGATGGCCATCGCCTGTGGCTTGATCGGCATGATCGTGGTGACCTTCCTTAACCTGACAGCCTCCTCCGTTCCGGCGGCACTGCAGGTGACGGCGGTGAAAGTTCTGGTGCCTGCGGCGAACCTGCTGGTCAACACGGTCATGCCAGTGATTTTCTGGCTGGCGGCGATCGACGCGGGTAAAAAATCCGGCTTCTGGGCCACCGTCTTCGGCGGGGCGGCACAGCTCATCATGGGTAATGCCGTGCCAGGCCTGGTACTGGGCATTCTGATTGGTAAGGGTGTGGAAGAGAGTGGCTGGCATCGTGTCACCAAAGTGATGATGAGCGCCATTGTGGCCCTGTTTGTCCTGAGCGCCTTCTTCCGTGGCTTCGATCTGAAAATGATCCAGTCCTTCCACCTGAGCGCGCCGAACTGGCTGGAGCTCATCCATAACTCGCTCAGCGGCAAG
This sequence comes from Phytobacter ursingii, assembly GCA_901456055.1. Taxonomy (GTDB): domain Bacteria; phylum Pseudomonadota; class Gammaproteobacteria; order Enterobacterales; family Enterobacteriaceae; genus Phytobacter; species Phytobacter ursingii. The sequence goes on along the minus strand of CABDWT010000002.1, from coordinate 764,963 downwards.
TAAGGAACGATGATGGAACAGAATAAAGGTTTTTGGTACGCAGACTGGTCATTCCCGATTTTTGTCGGTCTGCTCTCTTCCGGCGTGTTCGCCGGGACACATATGTACTACCTCTACGGCATCGGTGCCTTTAACGAAGTGGCGTTCGTGGCGATGCTGAAATCGGGTATTGATACCGGTGCATACGGCGCGGTAGCCGCCTTTGGCGCGAGCTTCCTGTTCGCCCGCATTATCGAAGGTTCGCTGGTGGGCATTCTGGACATCGGCGGGGCGATTCAAACCGGCGTGGGCCTTGGCGTTCCGGCGCTGTTGCTGGGGGCGGGGATTATGTTCCCGGTGACCAACTTTATCGCTTCACTGGCGACCGGCCTGGTGATTGGTCTGGCGATTGGTTACATCATTATCCTGGCGCGTAAGTTCACCATTAACCAGAGCGACTCCACCTACGGGGCGGATGTGATGATGGGGGCGGGCAATGCTTCCGGCCGTTTCCTGGGGCCGTTGATTATCCTCAGCGCGATGACCGCGTCGATTCCTATCGGCATCGGCTCGTTGATTGGCGCGTTGCTGTTCTATCTCTGGCAAAAACCGATTACCGGGGGCGCCATCCTCGGGGCGATGCTGCTGGGCTCCCTCTTCCCGATTGCACTTTGATCTGACCGGGCGCGTAAGCGCCCGCTATCACTGGAGATTTGCATGTTTGATTTACTCCTGCGCCGGGCGCGTCTGGTGGATGACACGGTGACGGATATCGCCATCGAAAACGGTAAAATCGCGGCGCTGGGCGACATTAGCGGCCCGGCGGCCAAAACCGTCGATTTAGGCGGTGAGCATTACGTGAGTGCGGGCTGGATTGATTCTCACGTCCATTGTTACTCCAAATCACCGCTTTACAATGACCAGCCTGACAGCGTCGGTATCGCGACGGGGGTGACCACGGTAATCGATGCAGGGAGTACGGGCGCGGACGACATTGATGACTTTTATGCCCTAACCCGCAAGGCCGTGACCGAGGTCTATGCGCTGCTCAATATCTCGCGCGTTGGGCTGATCGCGCAAAACGAACTGGCGAACATGGCGAATATTGACGCCGAGGCTGCGCGCGAGGCGGTGAAACGCCATCCGGATTTTATCGTCGGCCTGAAAGCGCGTATGAGCAGCAGCGTGGTCGGCGAGAATGGCATTAAGCCACTGGAGCGCGCCAAAGCGATCCAGCAAGAGAACGGCGACCTGCCGTTAATGGTTCATATCGGCAACAACCCACCGGATCTGGATGAGATTGCCGACCTGCTGACCTCTGGCGACATCATCACCCACTGCTATAACGGCAAGCCTAACCGCATTCTGACGCCGTCCGGCGAACTGCGAGCCTCTATTATGCGTGCCATTTCGCGTGGCGTGCGTCTGGATATCGGGCACGGTAGCGCCAGTTTCAGCTTTGCCGTCGCGAAGCAGGCTATTGCTCTTGGCATCCTGCCGCAAACCATCAGTTCGGATATCTACTGCCGCAATCGGATCAACGGCCCGGTCTTCTCGCTGGCGAAAGTGATGTCCAAATTCCTGGCTATTGGTATGTCGCTGCCGCAGGTGATTGCCTGTGTGACCGACCATGCCGCCGACGGCCTGCGTTTGCGCCGAAAAGGCCGGCTTGCCGTCGGCTATGACGCCGACCTGACCATTTTCGACCTGCGCCGTCAGCCCGTGCTTTTTCGTGACGCGGAGAATGACACGCTGCAGACCGACCAGTTACTCACGCCGCTTGCCGCCATTCGTGCAGGCAAGGGCTATATGACCGAACAAGGGAGTGCGGAACATGTCTTCGATTTATGAAAAGTATCAGCTAAAGCAAGTGATTAATGCCTCCGGGCGCATGACGGCGTTGGGCGTTTCCACGCCGCGCCCGGAGGTCGTGGATGCCGTACTGAGCGGCATGAATCACTACTTCGAAATGAAAGATCTGGTGAACAAGACCGGCGACTACATTGCGAAGCTGCTGGAGGTGGAAGGGGCGACGGTAGTCTCCTGCGCTTCGGCGGGGATCGCCCAGTCGGTGGCGGCGGTACTAGTAAAAGACAGCGACTGGTTGCTGGAAAATCTGCACAGCACGGCGATCGAGAACAACGAAATTGTTCTGCCACGCGGCCATAACGTCAACTTTGGCGCGCCGGTGGGCACCATGGTGGCGCTGGGCGGCGGAAAGGTAGTGGAAGCAGGTTATGCCAATGAGTGTTCTGCCGATCAACTGGCGGCGGCCATCTCCCCGCGCACGGCGGCAGTCCTCTATATCAAATCGCACCACTGTGTGCAAAAAAGCATGCTCAGCGTCGAGCAGGCGGCGGTTGTGGCGCGTAAGCACAACCTGCCGCTGATTGTGGATGCGGCGGCGGAAGAAGATTTGCAGTGCTATTACCGTGCCGGGGCCGATCTGGTGATTTATAGCGGCGCGAAGGCGATCGAAGGGCCAACCAGCGGGCTGGTCATCGGTAAAACGCAGTATGTGGAGTGGGTCAAACGCCAGACGGCGGGGATCGGGCGCGCCATGAAAGTGGGTAAAGAGGGCATTCTCGGTCTGACATGCGCCATTGAACACTACCTGAACGCCACCAAAGAGAGCGGCGCAGAGATGGTTGCCAAAATGACGCCGTTTATCGACAGGCTGAACACCCTCAATGGCGTCAGCGCGCGGGTAGTGTGGGACAGCGCTGGTCGCGACATTGCCCGTAGCGAAATCAAGTTCGATGAAGCCATCACCGATATCGCCACCGGCGAGCTGGTCAGTGCCCTGAAACAGGGGGAATACGCCATTTATTTCCGTGGTTATAAAGCCAATGAAGGGATTATCGAAGCCGATGTACGCAGCGTGACTGCTGAGCAACTGGACATTGTGGCAAATCGTATCGCCGAAGAATTGAATAAGGAGCACCGCGCATGAAACTGACGCCCAATTTTTATCACGACCGTGTCTGCCTGAATGTGCTGGCAGGAAGTAAAGCCAACGCCAGCGCTATTTACGAGGCCGCAGAAGGTCATGTACTGGTGGGGGTGCTCTCCAAAAATTACCCGGATGTGGCAAGCGCGGTGGCGGACATGCGCGAGTATGCGGCGCGCATCGACAATGCGCTCTCCGTGGGTCTGGGGGCGGGGGATCCGAATCAGTCGGCGATGGTGAGCGCTATCTCCCGCGAAGTACAGCCGCAGCACGTTAATCAGGTCTTTACCGGGGTGGCGACCAGCCGTGCGTTGCTCGGGCAGAATGAAACCGTGGTGAACGGGCTGGTGTCGCCAACGGGCACGCCGGGCCTGGTCAAAATCTCTACCGGGCCGCTCAGCAGTCAGGCGGCAGAGGGCATCGTGCCGGTGGAAACGGCGATTGCCCTGCTCAAGGACATGGGCGGCAGTTCGATTAAATATTTTCCGATGGGCGGCCTGAAATGCCGCGACGAGTACCAGGCGGTGGCAGAGGCGTGCGCGCGTTATGACTTCTGGCTGGAGCCGACGGGCGGTATCGATCTGGAGAACTTTGGCGAGATTTTACAGATCGCACTGGACGCGGGGGTGAGTAAAATCATTCCTCATATTTATAGTTCTATTATTGATAAGGTAAGCGGCGATACCCGCCCTGCGGATGTGCGCCAGTTGCTGGCGATGACCAAAGCACGCGTGGGTTAAGAGACCCTCACCCCCGCATGTTTTACGTCCCCTCGCCCCTCTGGGGAGAGAGTTAGGGTGAGGGGACAACCTGACCGCTATATTCGGAAGCAAGAGGACAATGACGTGCGATTCCCCAACCAACGTTTAGCGCAACTGTTCATGATGTTGCAAAACGAGACGCTGCCGCAGGATGAACTGGCGCAGCGGCTGTCGGTTTCCACGCGTACCGTCCGGGCTGATATCACTGCGCTGAATGCCTTACTGGAAAGCCACGGGGCGCAGTTTATTCTCAACCGTGGCAGCGGTTATCAGCTAAAAATTGACGATGCTACCCGCTATGAGACGTTACAGGCGGAGCGACCCCGTACATTGCGCATTCCGCGCAGCGGGCCGGAGCGGGTACATTATCTGCTGCTGCGCTTCCTGACGTCGGCCTTTTCCATCAAACTGGAGGACCTGGCTGACGAGTGGTTTGTCAGCCGCGCCACGTTGCAAAATGACATGGCGGAGGTGAGAGAGTGGTTTTCCCGCTACCGACTGACGCTGGAGACCCGACCACGCCACGGTATGAAGTTGTTCGGTAGCGAAATGGCGTTACGCGCCTGCCTGACGGATTTGCTCTGGGAGCTGACGCAGCAGAACGCCCGCAACCCGCTTGTCACCGACGAGGCGCTCAATAAAGGGATACCGGAGCAACTGGCGGTGATCCTGCACGACGTTTTTACCCGCCATCACATTCGGCTGACCGATGAGGGCGAATTGTTTATTCGCCTGTATTGCGCGGTAGCGGTACGCCGTATCAGCGAAGGATTTCCGCTCTCAGAGTTCACTGCCGAAGACGGTGACGAGAACGTGCGGGATGCCGCGCGGGAGATTGCCGATGCGCTGCAACAAATGGCGGAAAAACCGCTGGCGGCTTCGGAAGTACACTGGTTGCGGGTACATATTGCCGGGCGTCAGTTGCAGGACATTACCCCCAGCGCCATCAGTGCGGACGATGACGAAGCGCTGGTTAATTACATCCTCAATTACATCAACAGCCACTATAACTACAACCTGCAAAACGATGCGCAGTTACATGCGGACCTGCTCACCCATATCAAGACCATGATCACCCGGGTGCGCTATCAAATCATGATCCCAAATCCGTTGCTGGATAACATCAAACAGCACTACCCGATGGCGTGGGACATGACGCTGGCAGCCGTCTCCAGTTGGGGGAAATACACACCCTATGTGATCAGCGAAAATGAAGTCGGTTTCCTGGTGCTACACATCGGCGTTGGCCTGGAGCGACATTACAATATTGGCTATCAGCGACAGCCGCGCGTGATGCTGGTGTGCGATGCGGGCAACGCGATGGCGCGCATGATTGAAGCGGTATTGCAGCGCAAGTATCCGCAGATTGAGGTCACCCGTACGGTGACGTTGCGCGACTATGAGCAGTGCGAGGCCATTAGCGAAGACTTTGTTATCTCCACGGCAAGAATCAGCGATAAAGATAAGCCGATTGTGACCATTGCGCCGTTCCCTACGGACTATCAGCTTGAACAGATTGGCAAACTGGTGCTGGTGGACAGAACGCGACCGTGGATTCTTGAAAAGTATTTCGATGCCTCGCATTTCACTATTATCGACCGTCCGTTAGACAGACAAACGTTATTTACTACGCTTTGTGCCCAGCTTCAGCGGGAAGGGTTTGTTGATGCTGATTTCCTCGACTCGGTTGTGGAACGTGAAGCAATTGTCAGCACCATGCTGGGGGAAGGGATCGCGTTACCGCACTCGCTGGGATTGCTGGCGCAAAAAACAGTGGTCTATACGGTGCTGGCGCCGCACGGTATTCAGTGGGGAGAGGAGACAGCTCACGTTATTTTCCTGCTGGCCATTAGTAAAAGTGAATATGAAGAGGCGATGGCGATATACGATATTTTTGTGACATTTTTACGTGAGCGCGCTGCATCCCGATTGAGTGCCTGTAAGGATTTCATGGCATTTAAAGCGGTGGCAATGGAATGCGTTAGCCGTTTTTAATGGGTTTGCGCGTTGAAACAACGCGCCCCATTTAACCAGACGTTAATGCTTAATATTCCGAAAGAGTAAACTAAATATTCTCTTCAATGCCTGAGCTTATTTTCCTTGCCGGAATAAGGCTTTCTTATCTTAAATTCCCGTGTGCGTAGTAAATAATTCACTATTCCGCAAGGAAAACTGATTATATTTTTTTATATTTATTCTGCACTTCCGGCATGAGATTTAATAGTCTCTCCCGGTGTCCCCGCAATATTGGCCATCTTAATATTTAATGCGTCCTGAACGTTTTCTGTAGAATGACTAAACTGTTGCTGCAGGTCCTGTGCCGTTAATCTGACGCCAGAGAGAGCATCAACCATCTCTTCACTCCCGTCAGGATACTTCACCACCGAGACCAGGCGGCCATGAAATAGCGGGATGCCCGTCATTTCCAGGGTGTAGTCAGTCTTTTTTATTTCTTCCTGTTTTAATTGATGTTGTTTCTTAATTTCCTCCGCGGTTTTGGACGATAGCGAAAGTTTGGTACTGCTATCATCGCTGCCAGAGCTATTCGTGTCAGAATTAATATCTGCTGATTTGAGTTTATTTCGCAGACCAAACGTACTTTCATTATTTGATAAATGAGGATCACCGAGTGTGCCTGCGCTTACGGCGGTAATTTTATCAATACCGTTCATTGTCATCTCCGAAAAATGCAATCCAGGACCTGATGCAAGGAGCCTTGTGCCTCGTTGGATGATGAATCTACGCGGGAAAGAACGAGACTACGTCATTATCGGCAGTAAAAAGAATATGTTTAGAAAATAATCATGCAAAGGGTTCTTTCACTTTTTTTGAATGATAGATCCAAATAGTTCTGCTTTCCCTAACCGGCTGGCAGGATTACTCTTTTCACAGTCAGGGCGAACAGCCAGTGGGGTGTTTGCTCTCGTTTAAGGGACAGACAGGAATCAGCGAACCATGAACTCGTTTCAGCGAATTTTGAACGCACTACTTTCCCGGGAGCAGCCTGTCACGCAAACCCCAACTCCGTTGGAATTCACTACGCTTTCAGGAGGCGTTATGCCAGAGAACTACCTTGCTTTAGCAAAACAACGCAGAACGATTTATGCACTGGGTAAAGACCTGCCGTTGCCGGACGATGACGTTATTCAGACTATTCAGGACGCCATCAAGCAAGCGCCATCTGCATTCAACTCGCAGAGTTCTCGCGCGCTGATCCTGCTGGGCAATGAACACAACAAATTCTGGGAACTGGTTCGTGAGCAACTGAGAAAGATTGTTCCGGCAGAGAGCTTCCACGCCACCTCCGATAAACTCGATGGTTTTGCCGCTGCTGCGGGTTCCGTGCTGTTCTTTGAAGATCAGGACGTCGTGACCGGGCTGCAGGAGCAATTTGCCGCCTATGCCGACAATTTCCCGATTTGGTCAGAGCATAGCTCCGGTATCGCGCAATATGCGGTATGGCTGGCCCTGGCTGAGAAAGGTATTGGTGCCAACCTCCAGCACTACAATCCGCTGGTGGATGAGGATGTCCAGCGTACCTGGAATATCCCGGCAAGCTGGAAACTGCGTGCGCATATGAACTTTGGTTCGATTATTGCGCCTGCCGGTGACAAAGCTTATATGGATGACGCTAAACGCTTTATCGTGGCGAAATAATCCAGCTGGTTCCGATGTGGCTCGCGTATCCATAGCCCCGGTAAGCATCATGCTTCCGGGGAAGGCCCGGAGAGTGGCATACGTATCTTCTCCGGGCTATGCGATTAAACGCCATGACGCACAGTGTCCACCTGACAGGTGATAATTCACCTGCCTGTAAAGGGCCAAAAAAGAGAGTGAGCTTTAACCCTTCGGTATTACCGCAACCCTTAAAGGATTAAGAAATAAGATAAAGTGTATTCGGATTTTATATTCATCAGAGTTCTGGTTTTGCAAAAAATAAGTCCCCGTCTCGCTGTGACCCCTTAATCTTTATGAAGAAATCACACATGCACTCCCTCATCCCTTGGTGAATTTCTTTCTCCATTTATCAAGTTAATGTCACGTCTTAATACGATTTTATCTGCAAGCCATAAAAATGTAGATTGAAAGCGATACGCGAATTTCAGTACAATCCGCAGAAACAATATTACATGAAGTAACCCGTCCCACTTTTATTTCATGCGAATTATATATGGCTCATATTTATCATTTACATGAATGTTTTGGATAAAATGAGGCGAATATTCTTCATATAAATGCATTAAGAGGAATGAGATATTTCACGGAGGGATATACCATGCATGGACGTGCTTTTTTTCTCTTTTCCCTGTTCTGGTGTGCGGCGACGCAGGCCGGGATCCAGTTCGACAGCACAAGGATTATTTATCCAGCGGCAAAGCGCGAAATAACGCTCGCGCTGACCAACAATGCCAGCTCGCCGCGCCTTTTACAGGCATGGATGGATAATGGCGATCCCGCTCTTCTACCCGCCACGTCCACCGTTCCTTTTATCGTCACACCGCCCGTTTTTCGTCTCAATGCCGCTAAAGGCCAGACGCTGCGTATCCGTTTTATCGGAGGTAATATTCCGCAGGATCGTGAATCGGTTTTCTGGCTGAATGTGCTGGAAGTGCAGCCAAAAACGAAGCACAAGACAAACGACGATAACGCTATTCAATTCCCGGTGCGTTCCCGTTTAAAACTCTTTTACCGTCCCGCAGGGTTGCCAGGTTCGCCCGGCGACGCAGTTAACGCTCTGCACTGGCGGCTTCTCGGTGTAGCAGGCCAGAACAAAATCGAATGCGAGAACCCGTCGGCATTCAGTGTCTCTTTTGCCCGTCTCAGTCTCAGTGAAGCCGAGGCACAGGCTGAGAACGTCACAGGTATGTGCCCGGCGAAAGCGCGTTCTGTTTTTACGCTGCCAGGTACGGGGCAGGGAAAAATCTATTTCACCACGATAAACGATCATGGCGGCTTTGCCCGGCATCACGCTATCTATAGCCGTTAAAGGAATGACTTATTTGCGCTCCGACTGGAGCAGGGAAATATGCGATGAATATACTGAAACACTTTTTAAATTCGTCCCTGTTTTTGGGGTTGATGACACTGAGCTTTATAACTAATGCAGGCTGTTGGTTTACTGGCGGTGGTAGTTACAACACATCTTACACTGTTAATATTGTATCGCTGTCAGTGTCGAGTAATCAACAACCGAATACAACGCTGGGTCCAGTCATGACCATTCCGCAAGGTGGTCAGGCTTATTTTGCATGCAATTCAGCACCTGTGAATATGATGACAAAATTTTCTGAAACACTGACAGAATCTACTTATCCCGGGATTTATCAAACTAACGTGGAAGGTATAGGTATTAAGGTTTGGGTTGGGAGTAGCAGTAATATTGTCGGTAACAATTTATCGACATATGTCTACTGGCCAGCTAGTAGTTCTGGGAGTTTCGTGTTTGATAAGACATATATTCAATTCTATGTTATCGGTCCAGTTAGTCAGGATGACGGTCCATTACGACTCAACCTTACGGTGGAGGGATGGATAAATAACTCGGTTTCCACCACCGGCGGCATGAAAACTGCCGAAATAAAAATCACCAGCGATATCCCCCTTATCATCAAATCCTGCGAAACCCCCGATATTTCTGTTGACCTCAAAAAACACAGTAAATCTGATTTCTCCAGTGTCGGTTCGACCAGTACCGCCACACCGTTTAATTTTGAAATCAAGAAATGCAGTAAGGATATGACGGCGGTGAAGTATTCCTTTAAGCCTGCCGCGGGGATCAATCTGGTCAATTCCGGCGGCAGTGATCAACATATCACCCTGCGAAGTGGCTCCACGGCGAGCGGGGTGGGGATTCAGGTGTTGTATGACAATGACACGCTAGTACCGTTTAATAGCGCTGTGAAATACATCGGTTACAATTCCTCATTGGGCGGTGACTACGTTATCCCGATGAAAGCCCGCTATATCCGCACGGGTGAGGTCAGCCCCGGTTCGGCAAACTCTGCGGTGGAATTCACGATGTCGTATGAGTAATTTTCTCACGGCGGCGATACGCTTATCCGGCCTGTAAATAACCTCAGCGCAGGCGCTGGGGTTTTTTATTATCGCAGGTGATGCACAACCTGGTTGCTGCTGCCCCGCCAGATAAGTGCCGGGTCTTTTAAATCCTGCACGAACTTCCCGTCAATCAACACGTTAATTAAATCGACAACGGCCATTTGCGCGTCGTTCAGTTCGTTTATCTTGTACCCGGTCCAGACCCAGACATCTTTGCCCGGACACTCGGCGCGGATACGCTGCACCAGTTTAAGGATATCCGGTACATTCTGCGGATGGAGCGGATCGCCGCCGGACAACGAAATCCCCTGGCGTTTCACCCGGGTGTCGTTGAGATCGAGAATGATCTGGTCTTCCATCTCCTGGGTAAATGGCTTGCCGGAGTTTAACCGCCAGGTGCTTTTGTTGTAGCAGCCAGGGCATTCGTGCACGCATCCGGAAACGAACAGGGTGCAGCGGGTGCCGGGGCCGTTGACTATATCGACAGGGTAATACTGGTGGTAATTCATTTTCGCTTCTCAAGTGACGCCATTACTGCGTTGGCTGCTCTCACTCATCCGGGTCACTTACTTGAGTAAGTTCCCCGGAATTCCTTCGTTTGCCGCCTTGTCCTGACGCCACCTGCTTTGCGAAAAACGTGGATCAGGTAAGTTACAGTAATTGAAGCGGCTTTCAATCGGCATCCTCTCCCTTGAGGGAGAGGGTGAAAACCGGCGCAGAACTTAACTCCGCCCTCGATCTGTCCCCTCGCCCCTTTGGGGAGAGGGTTAGGGTGAGGGGAACAAAAGAGCAAATCAGCCGAGCTGCCCGTTCCCCAGATGTTTCACGCGGCGTTTCACTTCTTCCTGCTTCCCGGCGTTAAACGGACGGGCATCCGGGCTGCCAAGATAACCACATACGCGGCGGGTCACCGACACACGTGCGGCGTCGTGGTTGCCGCATTTCGGGCAGGTAAATCCTTTGCTGGTACACTCAAACTCACCGGTAAAACCGCACTCATAGCATTCATCAATCGGCGTGTTAGTACCGTAATACGGCACATGTTGATAGCTGTAATCCCAGACGTCTTCCAGCGCGCGCAGGTTGTGCTGAATATTCGGGTACTCGCCGTAGCAAATGAAACCGCCGCTGGCGAGCGGGGGGTACGGCGCTTCGAAATCAATCTTGTCGTACGGGTTTACTTTCTTCTCGACATCAAGGTGGAAGCTGTTGGTGTAATAACCTTTATCCGTGACGCCATCCACCACGCCAAACTCGGCGGTATCCAGACGACAGAAACGGTCACACAGGTTTTCACTCGGCGTGCTGTAGAGGCTAAAGCCGTAGCCAGTCTCTTCTTTCCATTGATCCACCGCCTGACGCAGACGTTCCACAATCGCCACGCCTTTGGCGCGCAACGCTTCACTGTCGAACATATGCTCATTGCCGAACAATGCGTTGATGGTTTCGTGGATGCCGATATAGCCCAGGGAGATAGACGCACGGCCATTTTTGAAGATTTCAGAGACATCGTCGTCTGCTTTCAGACGCACGCCGCAGGCCCCTTCCATGTACAAAATTGGCGCCACACGCGCTTTTACCCCTTCCAGACGGGCGATTCGGGTCATCAGCGCCTTACGTGCCAGCACCAGACGTTCGTCCAGCAGTTTCCAGAACGCGGCTTCGTTGCCTCTGGCTTCCAGCGCGATGCGCGGCAGGTTCAGACTAATGACGCCCAGGTTGTTGCGCCCGTCGTGGATCTGTTCGCCGTTCTCTTCATACACGCCGAGGAAGCTGCGACAGCCCATCGGCGTCTTAAACGAGCCGGTCACTTTCACGACCTGATCGTAATTGAGGATATCCGGGTACATGCGTTTGCTCGCGCACTCCAGCGCCAGCTGTTTGATGTCGTAGTTCGGGTCATCAAACTTATGGTTCAGGCCGTCTTTAATAGCGAACACCAGTTTCGGGAACACGGCGGTTTTACGGTTTTTCCCCAGACCCGCGATACGGTTACGCAAAATGGACTGCTGAATCAGGCGCGATTCCCAACTGGTGCCCAGGCCAAAGCCAAAGGTGACGAACGGGGTCTGACCGTTGGCGGTATGCAGCGTATTGACTTCGTATTCCAGTGACTGGAAAGCGTCGTAACACTCTTTTTCGGTGCGGCTGTGCGCGTAACCGTCGGCATCCGGAATCTGCCACTCGTCGGCGACTTTACGGTGTTTGGCAAAGCTTGCGGTGACAAACGGCGCCAGCACTTCGTCGATACGGTTAATGGTCGTGCCGCCGTAAATATGGCTGGCTACCTGCGCGATAATCTGCGCGGTGACCGCAGTGGCGGTAGAGATGGATTTCGGCGGTTCAATTTCCGCATTACCCATTTTAAAGCCGTGGGTCAGCATGCCTTTCAGGTCGATCAGCATGCAGTTGAACATCGGGAAGAACGGTGAATAGTCGAGATCGTGATAATGGATTTCGCCACGTTCATGCGCCAGTACGACATCGCGCGGCAGCAGGTGCTGACGGGCATAGTGTTTGGCAACGATGCCGGCCAGCAGGTCACGCTGGGTCGGAATGACTTTACTGTCTTTGTTTGCGTTTTCGTTCAGCAGTGCGGAATTGGTCTGTTCCACCAGGCCGCGAATTTCCTGATTCAGGCGGCCCCGTTTTTCACGCGCGATGTCGCGGTCATGGCGATATTCAATATAGGCACGCGCGAGTTGTTTGTGGGAACCGGACATCAGCTGGTTTTCGACAGCGGTCTGGATCTCGCTGATGTCGACCTGCGAACGGTTTTGCATCTGCTGACTGACAATTTCTGCGACGGTGGCGCAATAGTCTGCGTCATCGACTCCCGCTGCTTTAGCTGCACGTAGAATGGCTTCTTTGATGCGCTCTGATTTGAACGGTACTTTCTTACCGTCTCGTTTCATCACATGCGGTGTCATGATCACTCCATATTAAAAACAGGTTATCCACAGAGGTGAGGAATTATTCACTGGAGGTAAGTGTTGTTGCGACAGTGAGTTCCCCGAATCCTGACCCTTGTTATCCACAATTCCGGCCAGCGTCGGTGCCGTTGCTTTGTTGGAATAATAGACGATTAATACAATATGTTGGGTCGGCGTGCATTCTAAGTTCTATATATAGTGATTTGCATCAAACAAGTTTGCGATTTTTTTGATGCAGAACAAAGTAAAAAAGGGAGAGTACAAATGGCGGGCGCTGGCGGCATTGTAAATTCTGCCAAGAAAAATCCGATTAATTATTCAACAAAAACAGTAAGGTAAAATGACTCGCAGACATGACAGCCCCGGTGTCGCTGCGCTAACCGGGGCTACGGGCGGGTAGCCCGGATAAGGCGCGTCATGCGCCGCCATCCGGGGGGTATTCCCCGGTGTCGCTGCGCTAACCTGGGCAACGGGCGGGTAGCCCGGGTAAGGCACCTGCGCCGCCATCCGGGGGTTATTCCCCGGTGTCGCTGCGCTAACCGGGGCTACGGGCGGGTAGCCCGGATAAGGCGCGCCATGCGCCGCCATCCGGGGTCAGGTCAGTCTTCGGATTGCAGCCACCACACCGCTTCAAACGGACGCAGCGTCATCTCACCGGGCGCCGGAGAAAACTCAGCGTAATTACTCATGATCGGCTGCCATTGCCCAGGCATCTCTTTCGGTTGCCACTGCTGGCACTCGCGGCTCAGGTTTGCCGCGACCACCAGCGTCTGCCCGAGCCACTGACGGCGATAACACCACAGCCATGGATGCGCTGGCAGCAAATCCTCATAATCGCCCCAGGTCAGAATTGGCTGCTCTTTACGCAGGGCTATCAGACGCAGATAGGTATAAAACACAGAATCCGGATCGTTCATCGCCGCCTGCGCGTTAATCTCGTCGCGGTTATCGCACAGGCCAATCCAGGGTTCACCGGTTGTGAACCCGGCATGCTTCTCGCTCGACCATTGCATCGGCGTGCGGCTGTTATCGCGGGATTTACTGGCCAGAATCGCCAGCAGCTCGTCGGCATCGCGCCCGCTGGCCCGTAATTCGGCAAACATATTGTGGCTTTCCACGTCCCGATAATCGGTGATCTGTGCGAAGTGCGGGTTGGTCATCCCAATCTCTTCGCCCTGATAGATATAGGGCGTCCCTTGCATACCGTGCAGCACCATCGCCAGCATTTTTGCGGACGGCACGCGTAGCTCGCCTTCATCGCCAAAGCGCGACACAATGCGCGGCTGGTCATGGTTACACCAGAACAACGCATTCCACGCCACCTTGTGCATCCCCTGCTGCCAGTGATTAAACAGCGCTTTGAGCGCCACAAAATCTGGCCTGGCCTGGGTCCACTTCTTGCCGCCGGGATAGTCCACTTTCAGATGATGGAAGTTGAATGTCATCGATAGTTCGCGCCCGTCCAGCGCGGCATATTGCTGACAATGTTCCAGCGAGGTCGATGACATCTCGCCCACCGTCATCAGATTACGCGGCTGGAAAACATCCCGACTCATCTCCTGCAAGAATTCGTGGGCACGTGGCCCGTCGGTATAAAAACGGCGTCCGTCACCCTCATGATCGTCCGGGAAATCCTGATCTTTGGAGATCAGATTGACCACATCCAGACGTAAACCGTCTACGCCGCGATCGGCCCAGAATTCACACACCTTTTTCAGCTCGCGGCGTACCGCCGGGTTTTCCCAGTTAAGATCCGCCTGCTCCGGCGCAAAGAGGTGCAGATAGTACTGCTCACTTGCCGCATGCCAGCGCCAGGCGTTGCCGCCAAACTTCGAGCGCCAGTTATTGGGAAGTTCATCCGGTGTGCCATCGCGCCAGATATAAAAACTGCGGTACGGGCTGGCGGGATCCTGAGACTCACGAAACCAGGCATGCTGCGTGGAGGTGTGGTTAAGCACCATGTCCAGCACCAGGCGAATGCCGCGCGCTTTGGCCTGGGCGACCAGCTCATCAAAATCTTCCAGCGTACCGTAGAGCGGGTCGATAGCGGTGTAATTAGCGACATCGTAGCCGTTATCCACCTGCGGTGAGATATAAAACGGTGTCAGCCAGATGGCATCTACGCCGAGGGTTTTCAGGTAATCGAGGCGCATAATCACGCCACGCAAATCGCCCGTGCCGCTGCCTGTCGTGTCCTGAAAACTTTTTGGATAGATCTGGTAGATGACGCCGTTTTGCCACCAGTGAGGAAGGGTATTCATAGTGATTTCCTGGTAAAAGCGAAGGGGCGCAATGGCGCCCCAAAAAAGTTACACAATCTGCAACGTGCCCTGGCGGAACTTACGCTGATAAACCACCGTAGTCAGCGCCATCGGCACAATAATCGCTACCGCCATCGCCAGTGCGAATACCTGCCAGTAAGAGGGCTGAATGGAGAGGATGCCTGGCAGGCCGCCGACACCGATGCCGTTTGCCAGCACGCCGTTCAGGCCACACAGCAGCCCGGCAAGGCCGGAGCCTACCATCGCGCAAAGCATCGGAAAGCGGTATTTCAGGTTGATGCCGTACATTGCCGGTTCGGTCACGCCGAGATAGGCCGCAATGGCCGCCGGGACGGAGATTTCACGCTCGTTCTGTTTACGGCTGATAATAATGATCCCGGTTACCGCCGATGCCTGAGCAATGTTAGAGAGCGCAATCAGCGGCCACACCGGGGTGCCGCCCATGCTCTGAATCATCTGCATGTCGATGGCAAGCGTCGTCTGGTGTACGCCGGTGATGACCAGGGGAGCATAGAGGAAACCAAACAACGCCGCGCCGATGGGCGCAAAGCTGCCGGTCATCAGGTGGCGTACCGCGAAGGCCACGCCATCGCCAATCATACGACCGAACGGGCCGATAAAGGCATGTGCGAGGAACACGGCCAACAGCAGAGAACAGACCGGGACAACCACCAGATAGAGGTAATCCGGCACCCATTTTTTAAGGCGTGTTTCAATCATGCCCAGCGCCAGACCGGCCAGCAGGGCAGGGATAACCTGGGCCTGATAGCCCACTTTGGCGATACTGAACAGCCCGAAGTTCCATACTTCCGGCACCTGGGAGCCGAGCAGATAGGCGTTCATCAACTGTGGGGAGACGAGGGTCACGCCCAGCACGATCCCGAGGATCGGCGTGCCGCCCATTTTGCGCACCGCCGACCAGCAGATGCCTACCGGCAGATAGAAAAAGATAGCCTCGCCAATCAGCCACAGAAAGTCGTAAACGGTTTTGAGACCGGGATACATCTGCGCCAGCGTCTGGCCGTTGCTCATCGGCAGATCGCCAATAACATTACGGAAGCCGAGGATCAAACCGCCGCTGATCAGCGCCGGCAATAGTGGGAAGAAGATCTCGGCAAAGTGCGAGATCAACTGTTCATGCCATTTCATGTTCTGGCGCGCCGCGCGCTTGATCTGTTCTTTATCGGCAGAGGCCTGGCCGATGGCACCGATCAGTGCCTGATACCAGTCGCCGACGTCAGTACCAATAACGACCTGAAACTGCCCGGCGTTGGTAAAGCAGCCTTTGACCATCGGCAATGTTTCGATGGTTTTCGGGTCCGCTTTGTCCGGTGCGTTCAGGACAAAACGCAGGCGGGTGATGCAATGACTCACCGTAGCGATGTTTTCACGTCCGCCGACCAGTTCAATAAGCCTGGCGAGATCCTCTTGTCTGACTTTGCTCATCGTGATGCCCCACTGAGAGAAATAATGACTGCTGATGAATGTGCGCAAGCATATCCATTGGTTCAAAAACTGAAAATGGGAACGTTCCCGAAACCAAGCGAAGATCACAATAAACCGTGCGGGAGGGGAACTCAGGCGAGGTGGGCGGGGATCACGATTTGGCGTGGATCGGTGCGACCGTTGACCTGATCGATCAGCTGTGCTGCGGCCTGGCGGCCTGCTTCGGCATAGCCGGGATCAACGGTGACGATCTCCGGATGGAGAAATTTCATGAGCGGCGTATTCCCCACACTCGCCAGCTGCAAATTATCAATGCGCTGTTCCTGTAGATACTTGCTGGCCCCCAGGGCAAGGGTATCCGTAGCACAGAGCAGGGCGCTGGTGTCAGGCGTCAACACGCTGGCGACGTTTTCGTAGCCGTGTTTCATCGCGAGACCCGGCAAAATGAAGTGGGGGTGGAGTTGATGGCGTTCGCAAAACGCCATATAGGCCTCGTGGCGACGCTTGCCGGTAGTAATGTCGCTGTGTGGCACGCCAATAAAACTGATGTGGCGATGACCCTGATCGTAAAGATTTTGCATCAGCAGATTGATGGCCCCTTCGTCGTCGTAGCAGACAGAGGCGAACCCTTTGGCGTCCCGCGCCAGCAAGACCAGCGAGGCGCGCCAGGACGATAACAGCGTCTCTGTCACGCCCGTAAAGCCAAACAGCACCACGCCATCAATATTGCGGCGACGTAGCATATGCAGGTGCTCTTCGACCATATCCGGCGAGAACTGGCTTTCCATCATGATCGGGTCATAACCCTGTTCATAGAAAGCCGGGAGCATGGTCTGGACGGCAAGGTTTTCCGAAAGGGAATCGAGACGGGAGACAATAATGGCCACCACTTTATCGCTCTGACCGCGCATGGCGCGTGCGGAACGGGAAGGTGAAAAACCGTGTTGATTGACCACCGCTTCCACGCGTTCGCGGGTACGTTCACTCACACCGCTTTCATTATTCAGCACGCGAGACACCGTTGATTTCCCAACGCCACTTAAACGCGCAATATCTTTGATCGTCAGCCGGTTTTGCATGCGTCCTGTCCTGTTCCTCTTCAAGGCGGATAGCAGAATAAAGAAAGTTTGGTGAGGACTCAACCAAACGACAATGGGTAAAGTCTGGTTTACGTTCGGTTTAATTCACCGGAGTTATAATAGCGGCGCTTGAGATAGTTCCCTTTTCACCCTTACCGGAGGTTTTATGGACCCTGATCCCGCACCTCTCCCACGACGGAGATACTCTTTCCGGTAAGCCCGCCTTTGCTGCCTTACCGGAAACGTAAGGCAGTGACGCAAGACGTCCCTGCATAACTGAAAACGCCTGCTGGCGCGGATGTTCCGTGCCCGCGGCAATGCACAAAATCATTCGCGATATGTCGAGGCGGCAAGACTGGGCATCGCCGGGATGCTTACTGAGGTAAGTGACCGGTGTGAACAGGGGAAGCCAACGAAGAGACTGCGTGGATGATGGCGTGTAGTGGCACCCGCGTGATGCGGGGGCAAGGATGACTACTATGTTCAAAAATATCACCCGGCTCCTGGCCCGGCTTAACCGCCACTTACCTCGCCGTCTCGTGCAGCGTGACCCGCTGCCTGACGCCGCAAATATTCAACACGTCGACGTCCCGGCCTCGTTAAGCGATCGCTGCCTGGCCCTGTCGACGATGGAACTCGCCGAACTGTGGCAACAACTCAACAGCCATCCGGAAGGGCTGAATGAAAAAGAGGTGCAGGACGCACGGGAACAACACGGTGTTAACCAGATCCCAGGGCAGCGTCCGGTGCCCTGGTGGGGTCACCTGTGGTCCTGCTATCGCAACCCGTTTAACCTGCTGCTGACCTGTCTGGGGATTTTCTCCTACGCGTCTGAAGACCTGTTCGCCGCCGGTGTGATTGCGCTAATGGTCGCCATCTCGACCTTCCTGAACTTCATTCAGGAAGCGCGATCCACCAAAGCGGCGGATGCGCTCAAGGCGATGGTCAGCAATACCGCAACGGTGCTGCGTGTAGCCAATGAGCGGGGGGAAAACCGCTGGATGGAGATCCCGCTCGACCAACTGGTTCCTGGCGATATCGTCAAACTGGCGGCAGGCGACATGATCCCGGCTGACCTGCGTGTGGTGCAGGCGCGCGACCTGTTCGTGGCGCAGGCGTCGCTGACCGGCGAATCCCTGCCAGTAGAAAAAGTGGCGAAAACCCGCACAGCGGATCAGACCAACCCGCTGGAGAGCGACACCCTCTGTTTTATGGGCACCAATGTGGTGAGCGGTACGGCGCAGGCGGTGGTCATCGCCACGGGTGGCAACACCTGGTTTGGGCAACTGGCCGGGCGCGTGAGCGAGCAAGAGAGCGAGCCGAATGCGTTCCAGAAAGGGATCGGCCGCGTCAGTATGTTGCTTATCCGCTTTATGATGGTAATGACGCCAGTAGTATTGTTGATCAATGGCTTTACCAAAGGTGACTGGTGGGAAGCGGCGCTGTTTTCGCTCTCGGTTGCCGTGGGGCTGACGCCGGAAATGCTGCCGATGATCGTCACCTCTACCCTGGCTCGCGGGGCGGTGAAATTGTCGAAACAGAAAGTGATCGTCAAGCATCTGGATGCGATTCAAAACTTTGGCGCTATGGACATCCTGTGTACCGACAAAACCGGTACGTTAACGCAGGATAAAATCGTGCTGGAAAACCACACGGATATCGCCGGTAAAGTCAGCGAACGGGTGCTGCACTGTGCGTGGCTGAATAGCCACTATCAGACCGGGTTGAAAAACCTGCTTGATACGGCGGTGCTGGAAGGGGTGGATGCGGAAGCCGCGCGTACGCTCTCTACCCGCTGGCAGAAAATTGACGAGATCCCTTTCGATTTCGAGCGTCGCCGCATGTCGGTCGTGGTCGCTGAAAACGCAGATGCCCATCAACTGATTTGCAAAGGAGCATTGCAGGAGATCCTCAACGTTTGCGGCCAGGTACGTTACAACGGCGACATCGTGCCGCTGGATGAAACCATGTTGCGCCGTATTCAGCGCGTCACCGAAACGCAGAACCGCCAGGGGTTGCGGGTGGTAGCGGTGGCAACCAAATATCTCCCCGCACGCAGCGGCGATTACCATCGCGTGGATGAGTCCGACCTGATTCTGGAAGGCTATATTGCATTCCTCGATCCGCCGAAAGAGACCACGGCGCCGGCGCTGAAAGCGCTGAAAGCCAGCGGCGTGACGGTGAAAATTTTGACCGGCGATAGCGAGCTGGTGGCGGCGAAAGTCTGCCTGGAAGTCGGGCTGGATGTGGGCGAGGTGGTGACGGGCAACCAGATTGAGCATCTGGGTGATGACGAACTGGCGGCGCTGGCGAAACGTACCACGTTGTTTGCGCGCCTGACGCCGATGCATAAAGAACGCATTGTGACCCTGCTGCGTCGTGAAGGGCATGTGGTGGGCTTTATGGGCGACGGCATCAACGACGCCCCGGCGTTGCGCGCGGCGGATATCGGTATTTCCGTTGATGGCGCGGTGGATATTGCCCGTGAAGCGGCCGATATCATCCTGCTGGAAAAAAGCCTGATGGTGCTGGAAGAGGGGGTTATTGAAGGGCGTAAAACCTTCGCTAACATGCTGAAATATATCAAAATGACGGCCAGTTCTAACTTTGGTAACGTGTTCAGCGTGCTGGTGGCGAGCGCCTTCCTGCCGTTCCTGCCCATGTTGCCGTTACACTTGCTGATTCAGAACCTGCTTTATGATGTATCCCAGGTGGCGATTCCGTTTGATAACGTTGATGATGAGCAGATTCGTCAACCGCAGCGCTGGAACCCTGCCGATCTCGGTCGCTTTATGATCTTTTTCGGTCCGATCAGCTCCATTTTCGATATTCTGACATTTTGCGTTATGTGGTGGGTATTTAAGGCGAATGTGCCGGAAGCCCAGACGCTGTTCCAGTCAGGCTGGTTTGTGGAAGGGCTACTGTCGCAGACGCTGATTGTGCATATGATCCGTACTCGCCGCGTGCCGTTTATTCAAAGCCGCGCCGCCTGGCCGTTGATCATGATGACGGTGATGGTGATTCTGGTGGGTATCGCGCTGCCGTTCTCGCCACTGGCAAGCTATCTGCAACTGCAGGCATTACCGCTTTCTTACTTCCCGTGGCTGATTGCGATCCTCGCCGGATACATGACGCTGACGCAGATGGTGAAGGGCTTTTACAGCCGCAGGTATGGCTGGCAGTAAGTGATAAAAGCATCCCCGGTGGCGCTGTCGCTGACCGGGGCTACGTGGTAGCCCGGATAAGGCGCTTGCGCCGCATCCGGGAAAACCTTAGCGACGTACGGCAATCGCTTCGATTTCAATCTTCACATCTTTTGGCAGACGCGCCACTTCTACGCAGGAACGCGCCGGGAAGGTGGCTTTGTGCTCTGTAAAGAATGCTTCGTAGGTCGCGTTAACGGTCGCGAAGTCGTTCAGATCTTTCACGAACACCGTCGTTTTCACGATATCACCCACGTTAAGACCTGCGGCTTCCACGATAGCTTTCACGTTTTCCAGCGACTGACGCGCCTGGGCAGATACGTCTTCCGGCACGCTACCGGTTTTCGGATCAACCGGGATCTGACCGGAAGTGATGATCATGCTGCCGAGATCAACACCCTGTACATAAGGGCCGATTGCTGCTGGTGCATTTTCCGTCGCGATAGTTTTAGTCATGATTTCTCCTGAATTACAGCGGTAATAAGGTCGGGGCTCATTATATACATGAGTAACAGGTGTGTCGCACCAGGCGTACACACCTGCATTCATTACCCTGCCAGTACCACAGAATGCGAAAACTCTTTTTCACAGTATTTGCATTTCAGGGCGATATCGTGCGGGCGTTTTTTCACCGCGAAGCTGGAAGAGACCGGCTCAGCGTGGCTGATGCAGTTGCTGTTCGGGCAGACCAGCACGCTGTCGATACGATCTGGCAGATTCGGATGAGACTTGCTTACCACTTCGTAATTGTCGATGCGGTTCACCGTCGCCTGCGGGGCATACAGCGCCAGTTGGTTTACCTGCTCATCCGTCAGGAAAGTATTTTCGATTTTGATCAGGTCCTTGCGGCCCATTTCGCCTGACGGAAGGTTGAGACCGATAGTGATGCGCTGCTCGGTTTCCGTCAGTTTAAACAGCGTCAGCAGCTTAAAGCCCACCTGCGCCGGAATGTGGTCAATCACGGTACCGCGATTAATCGCTTCGACCTGGAGTTTGTTGTCGTGTGTCATTGTCGTTTTCCCCTTACAGCGCCAAATCACTATTCAGAACCAGTGCCAGTAATGCCTGACGCGCAAAGATGCCGTTACCGGCCTGCTGGAAATACCAGGCGTGCGGCGTCTTATCCACGTCGGTGGTTATCTCATCCACACGCGGCAGCGGGTGCAGCACTTTCATGTTGCTGCGTGCGCCGACCAGGTCGTTAGCACGCAGGATGAACTGGGCCTTCACGCTGGCGTACTCGGACGGATCCAGGCGCTCTTTCTGCACGCGGGTCATATACAGAATATCGACCTCAGCCATCACCTCTTCGATGCTGGCGTGAAGGCTCCAGGTCAGTCCTTTCTCATCGAGCATATCCAGAATGTACTGTGGCATGGCCAGCGCATCCGGGGCGATAAAGTAGAAGCGGTTGCCGTTGAACTTCGCCAGCGCCTGCGCCAGTGAGTGCACGGTGCGGCCATATTTCAGGTCGCCGACCATCGCGATGTTGAGGTTCTCCAGACGGCCCTGGGTTTCCTGAATGGTAAACAGATCCAGCAGGGTCTGCGTCGGGTGCTGATTAGCGCCGTCCCCCGCGTTCAGAACAGGAATGCCGCCGGAAAACTCGGTCGCCAGACGGGCGGCCCCCTCCTGCGGGTGGCGCATCACAATCGCATCCACGTAGGTGCTGATCACTGAAATCGTATCCGCCAGCGTTTCGCCCTTCTTACCGAGCGAGGTGTTGCTACTGTCAGAGAAGCCCACCACGCTCGCCCCCAGACGATGCATGGACGTTTCAAACGACAGGCGGGTACGCGTTGAGGCTTCAAAGAAGCAACTGGCGATCACTTTGTGCTTGAGTAACTCCGGCTGTGGGTTGGCTTTCAGTCGGGCTGCCGTGTTCAGCACCAGTTCAAGTTCTTCGCGGCTGAGATCGTTTATGGAAATGATATGTTTTTGATATAGCGGGTTAGCCATGTTTATCTCCTGACGACTGCGCAAAAAAAAGCCCCTCAATAGAGGGGCTGTGGAATGGGGTGGGCAACGGGAAGAAAAACGGCAGGCCTGCGTCTTTTTTCAGACGCCCAGGGACATTATGTCGAACACACTGGACCATGCTTCCTCCCGGCAAATTGTCCGCGATTATACTCAGCTACTTTTCGGTTTCAAGCGATTAATGCAACATTTGCGTCAGGCAAACGGTTTATCTGCATATAAATGCATAAATAATAACTAACTAATTATTTTGCGAACATGGGAATAGTTGTGCTGACACTCTGGCGGAATAAACATGCGCAAGCGCAACAGTTCGCTAAAAAGGGGTGGTGAGCATCGGCATTTTTCCGTATAAAAGATAAAAATGAAACGATGTTTTATCTTGAGGAGATAGTTATGATCGTTGGCAACATTCACCACTTACAAAGCTGGTTGCCGGAAGAACTGCGCCAGGCCATCGAACACGTTAAAGCCCATGTGTCGGATGCCACCCCGACCGGGAAGCATGATATTGACGGCAACAACCTGTTTTATCTGGTTTCGGAAGATATGACACAGCCGTTTGCCGAGCGTCGAGCCGAATATCACGCCCGTTATCTGGATATCCAGATTGTACTGAAAGGCCAGGAAGGGATGACATTCAGTACCCTGCCTGCGGGCGAGCCTGACACCGACTGGCTGGCGGATAAAGATATCGCGTTCCTGCCGGAAGGCGGTCAGGAAAAAACCGTGGTACTGAGCGAAGGGGATTTTGTGGTGTTCTACCCAGGTGAAGTCCATAAACCGCTGTGCGCCGTGGGTGCGCCCGCACAGGTGCGTAAAGTGGTGGTGAAGGTGCTGGTGGCGTAAATCGCTGCTGTTTCCCCTCACCGTTCCCGGATGCGGCGCTTAACGCACCTTATCCGGGCTACGATCGAGAGGGCAGGGTTGAGGGTGGGCAGACCGCACTATGCTTGCGCCAGCGTCGCCACCATCACCGCTTTAATGGTGTGCATGCGGTTTTCCGCCTGATCAAACACAATACTGGCCGCCGATTCAAACACCTCGTCGGTGACTTCCATGCCGCCGTGCAGGCCGAACTCTTCCGCCATCTTCTTGCCAAGCGTCGTCTGGTCGTCATGGAACGCAGGCAGGCAGTGCAGGAATTTCACATCCGGGTTACCGGTCAGGGTCAGCATCTGGCTATTCACCTGATACGGGCGCAGCAGATTAATACGCTCGGCCCACTTCTCTTTTGCCTCGCCCATCGACACCCATACGTCGGTGTAGATAAAGTCCGCGCCTTTCACCCCTGCGGCGATATCCTCGGTCAGGGTAATGTTGCCGCCGTTTTTCTCCGCCAGCGCTTTACACTTCGCTACCAGCGTGGCTTCCGGCCAGCAGGCTGTCGGGGCGACGAGGCGCAAATCCAGCCCGGTCAGCGCTGCCGCTTCCAGCATGGAGTTGCCCATGTTGTTGCGTGCATCGCCTGCATAAACCAGCGTCATTTCATTAAACGCTTTGCCCGGCATATGTTCTTGCATGGTCAGCAGGTCAGCCAGTAACTGCGTCGGGTGAAACTCATTGGTCAGGCCGTTCCACACCGGAACACCAGCAAACTGGGCCAGGGTTTCGACGATCTCCTGGCCGTAGCCGCGATACTGAATACCGTCGTACATTCTGCCCAGGACCCGCGCGGTATCCTTAATTGATTCTTTATGCCCAATCTGACTGCCGCTTGGGCCGAGATACGTGACGCGAGCGCCCTGGTCAAATGCGGCAACTTCGAAAGAGCACCGGGTGCGAGTTGAGTCTTTTTCGAAGATGAGCGCGATGTTTTTACCGGTAAGTTTTTGTTGTTCCTTGCCATTTTTCTTATCGTTTTTGAGTTTGGCGGCAAGTTGCAGCAGAGCGTTGATTTCAGCAGGGGTAAAATCGAGCAATTTCAAAAAATGTTTCTGGTAAAACGACGACATGGTTCCCTCACCTGGCTAAAGCCACTTATTGAATTAAAATTCAATTTATATGTATGAATATTCATTTGCAAGCCAAATGAATAAATCTTTTCCGCCAGGAGTGGAGGCATTGCCAACGGTATGTGACAATATCTCTATCTGCCACATTATGAGGAATGAGCCATGGCGAACCCGGAACACCTGGAAGAACAGCGCGAAGAGACGCGTCTGATTATTGAAGAATTGCTGGAAGATGGCAGCGATCCTGATGCGCTCTACACCATTGAGCATCACCTGTCGGCAGATGACTTCGAGACACTGGAAAAAGTGGCCGTTGAAGCGTTCAAACTGGGTTATGAAGTGACCGAGCCGGAAGAGCTGGAGCTGGAAGAGGGTGAAGTGGTAATTTGCTGCGACATCCTGAGCGAATCCGCGCTGAATGCCGAGCTGATTGACGCACAAGTTGAACAGCTGATTAACCTGGCTGAGAAATTTGACGTCGAGTATGACGGTTGGGGCACCTACTACGAAGACCCGAACGGTGAAGACGAAGACGGCGAAGAAGACGACTACGAGGATGAAGACGACAACGGCGTACGCCACTAAGTCTTCCCTATGCGGCGGCTACGGCTGCCGCAGTGCAAGGAACAGCCATGGATTACCCGCAAATACTCTCCCCGGTTTTACATTTTCTGCATTGCCCAACACCTCAGACCTGGATAGATAAAGCCCGCGACCCGCAAAATCTTCCGCTGTTGCTCACCGATCATATGGTCTGCGAATTGAAAGCCGCGCAAACCGCTATGCTGCTGGTGCGTAAATATGTGGCAGATAAAAGCGGGGCCGATACGCTGCTTGAATGGCTGAAACCCTATGAAGCCTTCACCTTTCGTGAAGGGCCGGAACCGGACTTTGTGGCGCTGCACAAGCAGATTGCTAAAGGCGCGATGCCAAAAGCGGATGACCCATGGGGCAGGGCGCTCATCGACAGTATGGTGCTGCTTATCAAAGAAGAGCTGCATCATTTCTGGCAGGTGCGCGAAGCCATGCTTGTCAGGAACATCCCGTATGTGAAGATCACGGCCAGTCGCTATGCGAAAGGGATGCTCAAAGGCGTGCGTACCCATGAGCCGCTCACGCTTATCGACAAGCTGATTTGCGGTGCTTATATCGAAGCGCGATCCTGCGAACGTTTTGCCGCGCTGGCACCGTATCTGGAAGAGGATTTACAAAAATTCTATCTGTCATTGCTGCGTTCCGAAGCCCGCCACTACCAGGATTATCTTGCGCTGGCACAGCAGGTCTCGGAAACGGATATCGCACCACGAGTTCGCTATTTCGGTGAGCTCGAAGCCGAACTGATTACTTCACCGGATCCGGAGTTTCGTTTTCACAGCGGCGTGCCGGGCTGACCTGCCAGAATCAGTAGTTATTTCGCCCGTCAGGTGACAATCCCCGCCGGGCTGGTACAACAATCAGCACAGTGGTTACAAGGAACCTGAAATGAACTGGACGTCTGTTTTACTCTCCGCTCTGGTCGCCGGTCTGGCGGCAGCACTAACTCAGTATCTGCGCCGGAAAGGGAAAATCGGCGGTATTACCTCGGCGGTCATTATCGCGGTGGCGATTCTGGTCTGGAACGTTAGCTATCGGCAGTATATTGCGCCCTGGCTGCAAAATAGCGGTGAATCGCAAATGGACGTGGCGTTCCGTGCGATAAGCAGCATGCCGACCTACCAGGTCTTGCGTGAGCAAGAACCTCAGTTGCTGGAAACCATTCGCACTACGGCGAAGAATATGGAAAAAGAGGGAAAAACCCCTCAGCAGATTATTGATTATATACAACCACAGATCATTGGGGTGCAGATGACGCGTTTACAAAATGCCCCTGATGAAAACGTGATCGCTTATATGCAGATCAATATGGAGCAAACCGCGGCCATTCAGAAAGTCAGTGATGATAATTGCTTCCGTTTCCTGTTCCCGGGGGTGAAAGGGGGAATCAATCCGGCGAAAATATTGCCGGGTGATTTCCTGATGAAACGCATGAATATTGATGCCGCGATGATGCGCGCTGCCTACGGCGTCAACCGACATACGGTGACAGATAAAGAACGGCAGGACGCACAGCAGCATCTGCAGCCAATTATTGCGGCGCTGGTCAAGAAATACGGTCAGGATATTGAGATCATGCCGGACCCGCGCAAAGGCGTCGGCAAAGAGAAAGTTACCTGCGACATGGTGCAGGACTTGTGGAGTAACGTGTTGACGTTGCCGCAGGATCAGGCGGCGGGAATGATTCGTCTGATTATGGCGCCGGAAAATCAGTAAAGAAGAGGTTCCGGTCCTTTCCAGTAGAAAAGGAAAGGACCGGGAAAAATTACAGTGTTTTCAGCATTCGTACTTCGCAATCCACATGCCCGGTACAGCCCAGCGGCCCGCTGATATGGCTAAATCCGAGATGTTCATACAGGCCAATCGCCTCTTTTAAGAATGCGGTCGTTTCCAGGTAACAACGGCTGAAGCCCTGGGTGCGGGCGTGTTCAAGAGCCAGCAGCGCCAGTTTCTTCGCCAGCCCCTGACCGCGTGCAGCAGGCAGGAAATACATCTTTTGCAGTTCGCAGATATCCGGCTCACTACATTTCAGAGGGGCGACACCGCCGCCGCCTACCACTCTGCCATCCTGCTCCACCACCCAATAGGCGTGCCCCGGCTGGCTGTAGAGCTGATACAACTCGTCCAGGTTGGGGTCCGCTACGGTATAACCTTTATCGGCGGTAAGGCCGTATTCGGCAGAAACCTGACGAATAACGGAGGCAATCGCGGCATTATCTCCGGCCGTTATCCGGCGTAATGTCACGCTCTGCTTGGCCACAACATTCATAGACTCACTCAATAAAACATATGTATTTATACGCGTATTTAATATCACTCTCTGAAAGTGGCTGCAAGTCGTTTAATTGTGGTGTGATCGTTAAAGAGATACGTTATGTTGCGCGCTTCACGGAAGTGATAATCATTATTTATCAAATCAATGCTTATATTTAAGGATGATGCAGTTATGAACGGTGATATCCGTTATACGAATAAAACGCGGCGCACATTTATATTTCATGGCAAAGGTCTGGATTATTTTCTTATTTCTCTGGTTAATGTTCTACTGAGTGTTATTACATTAGGGGTTTATGTCCCCTAGGCTATGGTACGCTCCCGGCGCTACGTATACGAAAACATGGAGTTAAATGGTGCGCGTTTTGGCTATCATGCCAGGGGCGGAGCGCTGTTTTTGAGTTGGCTGCTGATGTCGATATTCCTTTTTATCCTCATCCTTGTGGCCGAACTTCTTCATCCATTCTTAGGTTCGCTGGTGATCTTTTTACTGATGCTGGTTATGCCTTTCTTTATGGTGAAAAGCCTGCAATACAATGCGCTAATGACCACGTTAAATAACGTCCGTTTTGCCTTTCATTGCGCAATGAAAAATGCATGGTGGATAATGATGGGGCTGCCCACATTGCTGCTTATTTTACTGTGCATGATTATCTTTGGTATCGGAAATATGATGTTCAGCGGTTATAATTTTGATGGTTTACTGGTGAAAATTATTATTCTGGCGCTTATCGGTATTGTGGGGATGAGTGTCATCAATGGCTATGTCTATGCCAAATGGCTCGCCCTGACCGGAAAAGGCGGACAATTCGGCGTGCATAAATTCGATATTCGCGTCAGTACGACATATTGCATTAAAGCCTGTCTGTTTTCTTTCTGTATTCTGGTTCCGTTTCTGGGGCTGATGTTTTACTTACTTTCGACGTCCTACAGCAGTATGGCGATGCTGCGTGTGATTAACGGTTCGGGGGATGAGGGGCTGTCAGGGTTTCCGGGGCAAATCCTGCTGTGCTATCTGCTCTATATTGGCGCCATTTTGCTGTCATCGGCCTATATCTGGCAGGCTTTTCGCAATCACTTTGTGAATGGCCTGACGCTGGCGGATGGGCGTATTCGTTTTGCTTCCACGCTGACATTTCATGGTGTTGTGGTGCAACTGCTGCAGGTGATCGCTGTTTCCGTTATTACGCTCGGCATTGCTTATCCGTGGATGAAAATGCGCTTTATCCGTTATCAGGCCACTCATTCCCATGTGGAAGGGAACCTGGACGACGTTGCGCTGACAGATCATGACGAGCAGGTTGAAAAAGGCTTTCTCGCCCTGATTTCGCGCGGGGTGCTGCCGGTGGTTCCTTTCATATAAAACCAAAAGGCCGGAGCCTGCTTCGGCCTTTATTTGCGCTTATCGCCGTTTCCCTGCCATACCATCACTCTCTTTCGCTGACAAGACCAGTAATATTGGGCGCTACATTTTTAGTACAAAGTTTACTAAACTTAATAACGGAAATAAAAATACCGCAATATTTCTATGGCTTAATTGATGTTGTTCTGATTTACGATAAGGATTGTTATGACTTTCGAAAAT
This sequence comes from Phytobacter ursingii, assembly GCA_901456055.1. Taxonomy (GTDB): domain Bacteria; phylum Pseudomonadota; class Gammaproteobacteria; order Enterobacterales; family Enterobacteriaceae; genus Phytobacter; species Phytobacter ursingii. Next base: position 735,888 of record CABDWT010000002.1, on the reverse strand, counting down.
GGTGGTGCTGCGGCGTCGCCTTCCCGGAATTTTGTGTTTCAGGGAAGTGGCGAGGGATATTTCTGGATCTGGCTGGTCAACGTCTTACTCACCATTGTCACCTTTGGGTTGTTTCTGCCCTGGGCGCTGGTGCGTGCCCGCCGTTATTTTTATGAGAATACCGATCTGCAGGGGGCGCGTTTTTCTTATCACGCCACCGGCCGCTCAGTATTTGTTGGCTGGCTGTGCATCATGGTGCTGTATATCATCTTTCTGGTTAACATGGCGCATAATAACGTTGTGTTATCCCTTTGTATGATAGGGCTGTTTTTACTGTTTTTTCCATGGTTGGTGACACAGGGGCTGCGTTATCAATTCCTGATGACGGAGATTAATAATGTACGCTTTAGCTTTTACGCCAGCCCGCTGCGCGCCTGGTGGGTGATGCTGGGCTGCCCGTTGTTAATTATGACTGTCTCAGTGGTGGTGTTTTCGCTGTTTATGTCCAGCACCCTCAGCATGGGTTCCTATACGGCGATTATTGTGGGAATAGGTATTGGCACGCTGGCGTTGCTGTTGGGTTCCGCCATCATGCAGGGGGTCTACACCGCTCAGTGGTATGGCATGCTGGTGAATAACCTACAGTACGGCACGCAGAAATTTGCCGCGACCTATTCCATTAAGAAGTGTATCTGGATTGCGCTCTGCTCTATGTTGCTGCTGTTCCCGTTCCTGGCACTGTCGCTGTTTATCATCGTGCCGGCCTTCTTTACGCTGATGCAATATTCCCAGGTGGTGGGCGATAGCCCTGAACAACTGGCGGTGTTAGCCGGGCCTTTCTACGGCAAGATGGCGCTGGCGTATGTGATTTATCTGTTCGGGATCATTGTCTGCTTTATGTATGCCTTCGTGAAAATGCGTAATTACGTTTACGGGCAAATTACATTAGCAGGACACATTCGCTTCTCCTCTACCGTGACGCTTGGACGTGTACTGTGGCTGTCGATTACCAATACGCTGGTGTGCATGATCACCTTGTTCCTGGCGTATCCGTGGGCCAAAGTCCGCTTTACTCGCTATGTGCTGGAAAATACCCATGTTCATGGTGAGTTGCAGAATCTGACGCTGGAAAATCACGGTCAGCAACCAGCGAAAGATCCGGCAAATCTGCTGGCGCGCGGGCTGTCGTTCTTCCCGGCGGTATTCTAAGGAGGGTTCCCGGGTGCGCTGCGCTTACCCGGGCTACCAGAACCGTAGCCCGGAGCAGGCGTTTACGCCGCATCCGGCAAGTCCCGGGTGCGCTTACACTTACCCGGGCTACCAGAACTGTAGCCCGGATCAGGCGCAGCCGCATCCGGGATAATCCCCGGTGGCGCTGACGCTTACCGGGGCTACAGCTGTTGCGATTACAGTGCGCTAATAACCGCTTGCTGCTCAATCAGCTTGGTTTTGGCCTCTGCATAGCCGTCCAGTTTCTCACGCTCTTTGGCAATCACCGCTTCCGGTGCGCGTGCCACAAAACCTTCGTTGGACAGTTTGCTTTCGATACGACCAATTTCCGCGTCGATCTTCGCCACTTCTTTCGCCAGACGCGCCAGCTCGTCTTCTTTGTTAATCAGACCCGCCATCGGGATCAGCAGCTCTGCGCCATCGATAATTTTGGTCACGGAAACCGGACCTTTATCATCGGCTGGCAGAACCGTAATGCTTTCCAGACGCGCCAGATTCAGCAGGAAGCTGCGGTTATCGTTCACACGACGCTCCGCATCTTTACTGCAACCACGCAGCAGCAGCTCCAGTGGTTTACCCGGGGAGATGTTCATTTCGGCACGGATATTACGTACCGCTACGATAGCCTGTTTCAGCCATTCGGTGTCAGCCAGCGCGGCCTCATCCACCTGAGCGGCATCGTACTGCGGGATCGGCTGCAGCATGATGGTATCAGCGGTAATGCCTTTCAGCACTTTCACGCGCTGCCAGATGGTTTCAGTGATAAACGGAATGATCGGGTGCGCCAGACGCAGCAACGCTTCCAGCACGTTCACCAGCGTGTTACGCGTGCCGCGCAGCTCCGCCTCAGAACCGCCGCTCATCACTGGCTTGGTCAGCTCCAGATACCAGTCGCAGAACTGGTTCCAGGTGAATTCATACAGGATGCCCGCGGCGATATCGAAGCGGAAGTTATCCAGCGCTTCACGGTATGCTTTCACGGTCTGGTTGAATTCCGCCAGGATCCAGCGATCGGCGAGGGAAAGCACCATATCGCCGCCGTTAAAGCCGCAATCCTGGTCTTCGGTATTCATCAGCACGAAACGGCTGGCGTTCCACAGCTTGTTACAGAAGTTGCGGTAACCTTCCAGACGCTTCATGTCCCAGTTGATGTCGCGACCGGTCGACGCCAGCGCAGCCAGGGTGAAGCGCAGGGCATCGGTGCCGTGCGGCTCAATGCCATTAGGGAACTGTTTCTCGGTACGCTTACGGATTTTTTCCGCCAGCTGAGGCTGCATCATGTTGCCGGTACGTTTCTCCAGCAGATCCGCCAGGGAGATACCGTCCACCATATCCAGCGGGTCAATAACGTTACCCTTGGACTTGGACATTTTCTGGCCTTCGTCATCACGAATCAGACCGGTCATGTAGACGGTATGGAACGGCACCTGCGGCTTACCATTTTCATCTTTGATGAAGTGCATGGTCATCATGATCATGCGGGCAATCCAGAAGAAGATGATGTCGAAGCCAGAGACCATCACCGTACTTGGGTGGAACTGACGCAGGGCATCGGTGTTTTCCGGCCAGCCGAGGGTAGAGAACGTCCACAGGGCAGAGGAGAACCAGGTGTCCAGTACGTCTTCGTCCTGGCGCAGGGCAACGTCAGCGCCTAGGTTATTTTCCTTGCGCACTTCGGCTTCGTTACGGCCAACGTAGACGTTGCCGCTGTTGTCATACCATGCCGGGATGCGGTGGCCCCACCACAGCTGACGGGAGATACACCAGTCCTGAATATCGCGCATCCAGGAGAAGTACATGTTTTCGTACTGCTTCGGCACGAACTGAATGCTACCGTTCTCAACCGCTTCAACTGCCGGTTTCGCCAGGACGTCGGCACGCACGTACCACTGGTCGGTCAGCATTGGCTCAATAACCACGCCGCCACGGTCGCCGTACGGTACGGTCAGATCGTGCGGTTTGATCTCTTCGAGCAGACCCAGCGCGTCAACCGCGGCAACCACGGCTTTACGGGCAGCAAAGCGTTCCAGTTTCTGGAATTCCGCCGGGATTTCATTGGAGTAGACGTCAGATTCGTTGCCTTTGGTGTCGTACACTTCCGCGGTTTCGCGGATGTCGCCGTCAAAGGTCAGGATATTGATCATCGGCAGGGCGTGACGTTTCCCGACTTCGTAGTCGTTGAAGTCGTGCGCCGGGGTGATTTTCACGCAGCCGGTGCCTTTTTCCATGTCGGCGTGTTCATCGCCCACGATCGGAATACGGCGATTTACGAGCGGCAGAACCACATATTTGCCAATCAAATCTTTATAACGCGGGTCTTCTGGGTTAACCGCCACGCCGGTATCGCCCAGCAGGGTTTCCGGACGGGTTGTAGCGACCACCAGATAATCTTTGCCGTCGGCGGTTTTTGCGCCGTCAGCCAGAGGGTAGCGAATATGCCACATGGACCCTTTGGACTCGCGGTTTTCCACTTCGAGGTCGGAAATCGCGGTGCGCAGTTTCGGGTCCCAGTTCACCAGGCGCTTACCACGGTAAATCAGGTCTTCTTTGTACAGACGTACGAACACTTCTTTCACAGCATTGGAGAGCCCTTCGTCCATGGTGAAGCGTTCGCGCTCCCAGTCCACGGAGTTGCCCAGACGGCGCATCTGACGAGTAATAGTGCCGCCGGATTCTGCTTTCCACTGCCAGATTTTGTCGATAAAGGCGTCGCGGCCATAATCGTGGCGGGTTTTACCTTCTTCGGCGGCAATCTTACGCTCAACCACCATCTGGGTTGCGATACCCGCGTGGTCGGTACCTGCCTGCCACAGGGTGTTTTTGCCCTGCATACGCTGGTAGCGAATCATGGTATCCATGATGGTCTGCTGGAAGGCGTGACCCATGTGCAAACTGCCGGTGACGTTCGGCGGAGGGATCATGATGCAGAAGCTTTCCTGGCTTTCATCGCCATTCGGTTTGAAGTAGCCCTGCTTTTCCCAATGCTCGTAAAGCGGCTGTTCGATCTCTTGGGGGTTGTATGTCTTTTCCATTATTTCCAGGTTGCCGTGTTCAGGTTGAAACCAGCCATGCGATAGGCTTTATAGCGTTCGCGAGCCAGTTGTTTCAAAGAATCTTCGTAAGGAACGAAGTCTATCACTTCTGTGAAAGCGGTGGCAAAATCTGCAAAGTTTGTCCGCAAACTGATGAGAATATCGCGCGGGTTACCGTTGCGCTTTTGCGGCCAGGCAATCTCGACAGGCGCACCGCCTCTGGGGCCTTCACCGGCGAGGTTGTGCGGTACAAAACTCTCCGGCGGCCGTGCCCACAGCGCTTCATCGAGCCGCAGCGCCTGCTGCTCGTCTTCGCAGGCAATCAGCACGCGTTTGCCATTGCGCCAACGTTCTGCGGCAATCTCACACACCAGTTGTTCCACGGCGCTCAGGCCGTCGACGGTGGTTTCATTGTCCAGAAGATAAAACGTGGCGTTCTTCATGATATGGGGCTTCTTGTGGTGGATTACATCCCCAGAGAGCAGGGAACAGATCCCCTCTCCCAGCGGGAGAGGGTTAGGGTGAGGGCGGATCATAACACCCTCACCCCGGTCCTCTCCCTGAGGGAGAGGGAGTAAAACTACTCTTCGCCAGTAAACCCGGCGCGGTTCAGCAGGAACTGCGACAGCATGGCCACAGGACGACCGGTTGCGCCTTTGGCTTTACCGGAACGCCAGGCGGTACCGGCGATGTCCAGATGCGCCCAATTGTACTTGCGGGCAAAGCGCGACAGGAAGCACCCTGCGGTAATCGCGCCGCCTGGACGACCGCCAATGTTCGCCATATCGGCAAAATTGGAGTCCAGTTGCTCGTAGTACTCTTCGCCTAACGGCAGACGCCATGCGCGGTCGCCCGCCTGCTCGGATGCGCCAATCAGCTCGTGCGCCAGCGGGTTATGGTTCGACATCAGGCCGGTGATGTGGTGGCCCAGGGCAATTACGCACGCGCCGGTCAGGGTCGCCACATCGATAACCGCTTCCGGTTCAAAGCGCTCAACGTAGGTCAGCACATCGCACAACACCAGACGGCCTTCGGCATCGGTATTCAGCACTTCAACGGTCTGGCCGGACATGGTAGTCAGCACGTCACCCGGACGATAAGCGCGCCCGCCCGGCATGTTTTCACAGCCCGCCAGCACGCCGATAACGTTAATGGGCAGTTGCAGTTCGGCCACCATCCGCATCACGCCATACACCGCCGCCGCGCCGCACATGTCGTACTTCATCTCATCCATCCCTTCGGCCGGCTTGATGGAGATACCGCCGGAGTCGAAGGTCAGGCCTTTACCGACCAGGACAACAGGACGCACGTCTTCTGACGGATTACCTTTATATTCGATAACCGACATCAGCGATTCGTTTTGTGAGCCCGCGCCGACGGCGAGGTAAGAGTGCATCCCCAGCTCGCGCATCTGCTGCTCGCCAATGACGCGGGTGATAACGTTTTTGCTGTAGCTGTCTGCCAGTTGGCGCGCCTGAGAGGCGAGGTACGCCGCATTACAGATATTTGGCGGCATATTGCCGAGGTCTTTCGCCGCTTTGATGCCCGCAGCAATCGCCAGACCATGCTGGATTGCGCGCTCGCCGCTCGTCAGTTCACGACGGGTCGGCACATTGAAAACCATTTTACGCAGCGGGCGACGCGGCTCGCTTTTGTTGGTTTTCAACTGGTCAAAGCTGTAGAGGGATTCTTTTGCTGTCTCGACCGCCTGGCGCACTTTCCAGTAGGTGTTGCGGCCTTTAACGTGTAGCTCGGTCAGGAAGCAAACGGCTTCCATTGAACCCGTATCATTCAGGGTATTAATGGTTTTCTGAATGACCTGCTTGTACTGACGTTCATCCAGTTCGCGTTCTTTACCGCAACCAATCAACAGAATGCGTTCGGAGAGGACATTCGGAACGTGGTGCAGCAGCAGGGTCTGGCCCGGCTTGCCTTCCAGTTCGCCACGGCGCAGCAGTGCGCTGATATATCCGTCGCTGATCTTGTCGAGTTGCTCGGCAATCGGAGAGAGACGGCGCGGCTCAAAAACACCCACAACGATGCAGGCACTCCGCTGTTTCTCCGGGCTACCGCTTTTTACACTGAACTCCATGCACTATACTCCTGAATCTTAAAGACAACAGCAGGGGCTACAGATATACTCGACCTCTTTCAAACCGCAGATGCGTTGGCTACGCCTGCTCACTCCTGTCACTTACGGCATGTAAGTTCCGGGGTTTCACAGTCTCGCCGCCTTTCTGCAACTCGAAATCCATTGAGTATATAATTGCAAGCTTTCGTAACTCATGTCCGCTGTTGCGGTGACTTCGTGTTAATCTTAACGATACTTAGGTTTCGGCACGTCAGATACGGGTCGGATACGTTTTACCGCTGAGTATATTAATCTTAGCGATGATTTCGACGACTCAAGAGAATAAATGACGTTTAAGCCACGAAACAAGCGATTTTCCAGTAAAAAGACTGGTTTTTACGGGCGTAATATAAAGTGATAATCATAAGATATCTTGCGCGGGAGACGCTAAAAAGCCAGTTTGCGATTCTCTTCATTCTGCTTCTGATCTTTTTCTGTCAGAAACTGGTGAGGATCCTCGGCGCAGCGGTCGACGGCGAAATCCCCACGAACCTGGTATTCTCGCTACTGGGCCTCGGTGTGCCAGAGATGGCGCAACTTATCCTGCCGCTCAGTCTGTTCCTCGGTCTGCTCATGACGCTGGGCAAACTTTATACCGAAAGTGAAATTACGGTCATGCACGCCTGCGGCCTGAGCCGGGCTGTACTGGTCAAAGCGGCGATGATTCTGGCGCTGTTCACTGGCGCACTGGCGGCGGCTAACGTCATGTGGCTCAGCCCCTGGTCATCCCGCCATCAGGAATCGGTGCTGGCCGATGCCAAAGCCAACCCTGGCATGGCGGCACTGGCGCAAGGGCAGTTCCAGCCGGCCTCTGACGGCAACTCGGTACTGTTTATCGAAAGTGTGGAAGGCAGCAAATTCCACGATGTCTTCCTGGCGCAGATTCGCACGAAAGGCAATGCCCGCCCGTCTGTAGTGGTGGCTGATTCCGGTCATCTTTCGCAACTCAAAGACGGCTCGCAGATAGTCACCCTGACCACCGGCACCCGCTTTGAAGGTACGGCGCTGTTGCGTGATTTCCGCATCACCGATTTCAAAGATTATCAGGCGATTATCGGCCACCAGGCGGTGACGCTGGACCCGGACGATACTGAGCAGATGGGGTTTGATACGCTGTGGAAAACGGATAACCCACGTGCCAGGGCGGAGTTACACTGGCGTCTGACACTCATATTCACCGTATTTATGATGGCGCTGATGGTCGTGCCGCTGAGCGTGGTGAACCCACGTCAGGGACGCGTGCTGTCGATGTTGCCGGCCATGCTGCTGTATCTGGTGTTCTTCCTGCTACAAACTTCCCTGCGATCCAATGCCGCAAAAGGCAAAATCGATCCGTTTATTTGGATGTGGGCGGTTAACCTGGCGTACCTGGCATTGGCGATGGGTCTGAACTTGTGGGACACGGTACCGATGCGTCGGATTCGCGCCCGTGTGATGGGCAGAGGAGCCGTATAATGCAGGCGTTTGGCGTACTTGACCGTTATATCGGTAAAACCATTTTTACCACCATCATGATGACGCTGTTCATGCTGGTGTCGCTCTCCGGCATTATCAAATTTGTCGACCAGTTGAAAAAGGCCGGGCAGGGCAGCTATGACGCGATGGGGGCGGGGCTTTATACCATCCTCAGCGTGCCGAAAGATATTCAGATCTTCTTCCCGATGGCAGCGCTGCTTGGCGCACTGTTGGGGCTGGGGATGCTGGCTCAGCGTAGTGAATTGGTGGTCATGCAGGCGTCGGGCTATACTCGTTTACAGGTGGCGTTGTCAGTGATGAAAACCGCCATCCCGCTGGTGTTGTTAACCATGGCGATTGGCGAATGGGTGGCTCCGCAGGGCGAACAAATGGCGCGTAACCAACGCGCGCAGTCAATGTATGGCGGTTCGCTGCTCTCTACCCAGCAGGGGTTGTGGGCGAAAGATGGCCAGACGTTTGTCTATATCGAGCGGGTGAAAAGCGATGATGAACTGGGTGGCGTGAGTATTTACGCCTTCAACGATCAGCGCCGTTTACAGTCCGTTCGCTATGCTGCTTTAGCGAAGTTCGATAAAGACACTAAGATATGGCGGCTGTCGCAGGTGGATGAATCCAACCTGTCCGATCCGAAGCAAGTGACCGGCGCGCAGATGCTGACCGGTACCTGGAAGACCAACCTCACGCCGGACAAACTGGGCGTGGTGGCGCTGGACCCCGATGCGCTGTCGATTAGCGGTCTGCACAATTACGTGAAGTACCTGCAATCAAGCGGTCAGGATGCCGGGCGTTATCAGCTCCAGATGTGGAGCAAAATTTTCCAGCCGCTTTCCGTGGCGGTGATGATGCTGATGGCGCTGTCGTTTATCTTTGGTCCGTTGCGTAGCGTGCCAATGGGGGTACGCGTGGTGACGGGGATCAGCTTCGGCTTTGTTTTCTATTTACTGGACAAGATTTTTGGCCCACTGACGCTGGTATACGGCATTCCGCCAATTATTGGCGCGTTGCTGCCGAGCACCTCGTTCTTCCTGATTAGCCTCTGGCTACTGATGCGTAAGAGCTAGATTTCTGCTTCTTTCCCGGATGCGGCTTCGCCTTATCCGGGCTACACGACATTTCCCCCGCATGCGTCTTTACCCTCTCCCACAGGGAGAGGGTATCTGGCCGCACTAAACGCCCCCCATTTCCGCGACACACTTTCTCTTATCCTGGCTACGCTTTCCTTACGGTTCTCAAAAAATTCAGGAAGCTATGTCCAGATTCTTCTTTAATGACCGCAAGCAACTGGTCAATGACGCCATTGAAGGAATGGTGATTTCCGCTCCCCACGGCAATTTAGTTCGCCTCGACATCGATCCCGCTATTCGTATTGTTGCCCGCGCCGACTGGGATAAATCCCGCGTTGCGGTGATTTCCGGCGGCGGCTCCGGCCATGAACCCGCCCACGCTGGCTTTGTCGGCAAAGGAATGCTCACCGCTGCCGTCTGCGGCGATGTGTTTGCCTCGCCGAGCGTTGATGCGGTGCTCAACGCTATCGTCGCCGTCACCGGCGATCGCGGCTGCCTGTTGATTGTTAAAAATTACACGGGCGATCGCCTTAACTTCGGCCTCGCGGCAGAAAAGGCTAAACGCTACGGCCTGAAAGTCGAGATGGTGATCGTCGCCGATGACATCGCTCTGCCAGACAACAAGCAGCCGCGCGGTATCGCCGGAACGGCGCTGGTGCATAAAATCGCAGGCTACGCCGCCGAGCAGGGCAAATCCTTAAGCGAAGTGCGCGACATCGCCCGACAGGCCAGTGAGAGTGTCTGGAGCCTGGGGCTGGCGATGGAGACCTGCAACCTGCCGGGCAGCAGCGATGAAGATGACCGCATTCAGCGCGGGCAGGTCGAACTGGGCCTCGGTATCCACGGCGAGCCGGGGGCGAGCACCGTTGACTCGCACAACAGCCAGAAGCTGATTGAGACGCTGGTTGCGCCGCTGAAAGCACAGGCCGGGGAGGACCGCGTTGCGGTGTTAATCAACAATCTGGGCGGTGTATCAGCACTGGAGATGGCCCTGCTCACCAAAGAGCTGGCACATTCGGCGCTCAAAGATCAGATTGCTTATCTGATTGGCCCCGCGCCGCTGGTCAGCTCGCTGGATATGAAAGGTTTTTCCCTTTCGCTGTTACGTCTGAACGAGACATTTGAGAAAGCCATTAATGCCGATGTACAGACCGTCGGCTGGCAAAAGCCGGTGCCTTTTGCGCCAATGAAAACTCAGCGCCACAGCCCCGTTTACAACCAGCTGGAAATCGAACCGTCGGAAAATCCGCAGGTAAAAACGCTGGTCTCGACGGCGGCACGGACGCTTGTCGATCTCGAAAACCGCCTGAATGCGCTGGATGCCAAAGTGGGTGATGGCGATACCGGCTCGACGTTCGCCGAAGGGGCACGGGAGATCATCCATTTGCTGGAGCAGGGCGAACTGCCACTCAACAACACCGCGCAGTTGCTGCAACTGATAGGCGAACGGCTGGCAACGGTGATGGGCGGCTCCAGCGGCGTGCTGATGTCGATTTTCTTCACCGCCGCGGGCCAGGCCGTGCATGATGGCAAGCCGCTACCGGAGGCATTGCTGCGTGGACTGCACCAGATGAAACATTATGGCGGCGCGGAACTGGGCGACCGGACACTTATCGACGCGCTGCAACCTGCCCTTGAAGCCTTGCGCGACAGCGGGCTGGATGCCGCCGCCTCAGCCGCAAAAGCGGGAGCCGCCAAAACCGCGACCATGCAGACCGCCGGCGCAGGCCGTTCGTCCTATGTGAACAGTGAGAGTCTGGAAGGCGTCACCGATCCCGGTGCCGTGGCGATTGCCGACGTGTTTGCCGCGATAGCGAAGGGGTAATCTTTCACTCTCCCGACTAACAGGCCGGCCCCAGCTTGCGCCCTCTCCCCGTGGGAGAGGGGTGGGGTGAGGGCAGCAGGCCGCACAGCGCCATTTCCCGGATGTGCTGCGCTTATCCGGGCTACGCCTGGCTTCTGATGCAAATATGAGTGCGGGTTTTCGCCCTCTCCCCGTGGGAGGTGGTTGGGGTGAGGGCATCAGGCCGTACCGCGCCATTTCCCGGATGCGCTGCGCTTATCCGGGCTACGCCTGGCTTCTGATGCAAATGTGAGTACGGGTTTTCGCCCTCTTTCCGTGGGAGAGGGTTGGGGTGAGGGCAGCAGGCCGCACAGCGCCATTTCCCGGATGCGCTGTGTTTATCCGGGCTACGCCTGGTTTCTGATGCAAATGTGAGTGCGGGTTTTCTCCCTCTCCCCGTGGGAGAGGGTTACATCAGAAGTCCGCTTTCAACACCACGCGGTAACGCGCCTTCCCGTCACGCACATGCTGCAATGCCTCGTTAATCTGCGACATCGGGAACATCTCGGTCGTCGGTGCCACCTTCGCGCGTCCGGCAAACTTCATCAGCTTACGCAGCTCGAACGGCGTACCGGTTGCGGAACCGGAGACACTTCTGTCGCCGCCAATCAGCGTAAAGGCCGGGACTTCCAGCGGTTTCAGCACTGCGCCAACGGTATGGAACGCGCCGCCGTGGGCCAGCGCTTCAAAGTAGGGCTGCCACTGCAAATCGACGTTCACGGTGTTGATAATCAAATCGAACTGGCCCGCCAGCGCTTTTAAGGCCTCCGGATCGCGGCTGTTCACCACATAATCCGCACCCATCAGGCGCACTTCGGCCTCTTTCGCCGGGTTCGAACTGAACGCCGTCACCTCACAGCCCATTGCCCGCAGCAGTTTGATGGCGATATGACCCAGCCCGCCAATCCCAATCACCCCGACACGGCTGGTGGCGGTGATATGGTGCATCAGCAGCGGTTTAAACACGGTAATGCCGCCACAGAGCAGCGGCCCGGCGGTCTCGACATCAATGGTATCCGGCAGTGGGATCACCCATTGCCAGCCCGCGCGGATTTTGTCGGCAAAGCCGCCACGGTTCAGGATGGTGGGCACCGCGCCTTCCTGGCAGTTGATATTGTCGCCGTTAATGCATGCGTCGCAGTGGCCGCAGCTTTTCGCCGTCCAGCCGATGCCCACGCGCTGGCCGACTTTCAGCCCTTTGTTTTGCGCGGCACTCCCCAGCGCCACCACGCGACCAATCACTTCATGCCCGGCGACCAGCGGATATTGAGAGAAGCCCCACTCGTTGTCGATCATCGACAAATCCGAGTGGCAGATCCCGCAATAATCCACTTGCACTTCAACATCTTCCTGACCCAATTCTCCCGCGTCGTACTCAAACAGCTCCAGGTCTGCCCCGGCTTCTTTAGCGGCATAGCTTTTGATAATCGACATCGCCTTTCCTCATGATGGTGTGAGATTTGAGTGTAGAGGATAGTCAGAGCGGTGGAGTTAATCTTTGCGTAACAAGGCGTTAAGCCAGGTTTCCGCGCGATCCGGGCGTTTATCCTGCGTCGTCCACATCGACACCACCTGAACATCCGGTAACGGGCTGACCAGTGCGGTCAGGCCTGATTCGGTTAAATCACTGAAATGACGACCTTCTTTCTCTCTTTCCTGTTCGCCATATTTGAACGAGACATACCAGGTACCGCCCGGTTTCAGCGCCTGCGCCAGCGTAGACATCACCTGCGGTAAAGCGCGTGCTTCCACGTGCAGCAGCGACGCACAGCACCAGATGCCGTCGTAACGGTCAGTGGCATCAACATCGCTGAATGTCATTTGCTTAACCTCCAGCCCGCTGTGTTGCGAGGCCATGCGAACCATCTCGGACGATGCATCAAAGGCCTCGACTTCATAGCCCATCTCCAGAAACGCACGGCTGTCGCGTCCGGAACCGCATCCGGCGTCCAGCACGCGTGCGCCCGGGGCAAGGTGCGCGACAAAGGGGGCGTAGAGCGACGACATATCGACGCCGATGGTGTCGGCAAAGAATGCCTGTGCATGATTTTGATAGTAGTTAATGGTCATCAGAATGTATCCGGCCCGGCGGCCTTTGGCTCCCATTCGTGGAATAAGTTTACGCGCGCAGTGTTCCAGACATTTGACAGGAAATCATGCCGTTTTGCAGTGCTCGCGCCGGTCTGGCGCATCAGGGTTTCGCGCAGCGGGAGGTGGCTGGTAATGAAGTACTCGTTACGATCGTGCAGGCGCTGCAGCAGTTTCAATGAGGGGACGTGGGCAAATTTCCCCTGTTTACCCCGGTTACAACATTTACAGGCCAGCACCAGGTTCCAGACGCCATTCACATTCCTCACCTGGTCTTTGAGCATCCACGGAATAAAGTGATCGACATCGGCCAGGTTTACGTCGCCGGTTTCTACGCTTATAGGCGCGAAGCAGTAAAAGCAGCGGCCTTTCTGATAGCCGTTGAGGCTGTCGCGACAACTGGTGATATCGACACGGCGGTTATTCTGGATGCTGAACAGCATGTTGTCCTGTTCGTCATGCTCCACGGCAATGAGGTTGCGCGACACGCCCATCGCCCAGCCCTGCTCGACCAGGTTCCAGCGTGCGTCCGTCTCCAGCTTAAGGTTCTGATACTGCATACCTTCCGTGAGCTGATGAAAATTTGTCGTCAGGCGTATGCCTTTGTGGGGTTTACGCTCGTCGATAAAAAAGCGTTTTTCGATTTCGCCCTGATTGACGTTGTGAAAGGCGTCGATAACGTTGTTAAACCCGAAACGCACCGTGGCAGCCGTTAGCGCATTCTGGTCAATTTCCTGCGCATTAAACCCACGACAGGCGTCGAGATACTGGCTTTTGGCTGAGGTGATTTGCTTCGGTGCCTGCGCCAGATGGCGACACAGATGCTGGCTGAACGGGACGGCGAGATCTTCCAGCAGGATGAGGTCACTGCCGCTGCGCTTCACATCGTACAGTGCATGGGCCAGCGCGAATTTGTAGGAAGCGACATTTTTGCCAAAGAGGATTATGCCGCGCCAGTAGTTCTCCAGCGTGGGCTCAACCTGATAGAAACGCATGCCTTGTCCTGATCTATGGATGTGGGGAATGGGTAAAACCCGTAACAGGATCAGATAACAAGACGCGATAAATGTAAACCGCTGCCGTCACGTTGCAGCGTTTTGCGAGAAGCGTTCCAGATAGTGGGGGAGTGCAGCGGAGATGTGTCGATTTTTTCGGCATTTAGACGCGACAAGGCGGGGGAATGCTTGCACCGGGATCTGCAACAGGTATAATGCAACCCGCTATCAGCATCCCCTTCAGTGCCGAAGTGGCGAAATCGGTAGACGCAGTTGATTCAAAATCAACCGTAGAAATACGTGCCGGTTCGAGTCCGGCCTTCGGCACCAAGTCACTAAATTCCTTACAATACAGTTAATTAGACAATAAAATCTGCCTCTTTTGCCTGTAAGAAATGCTCTGTTATGTCCCTTGAAAAAGCCGCTGTGGTTGATAGTGGTAATTGGGATGTTAACTCATAGCGGCGTGTAGTTCCAAGCGTCAAACACGTACTGACTCAACTTGAAAGCTATGACGTAGCCACCGTCTCTAAACAATCCCCAAAACTTTTAGTGAAGCGTATTTTAGCCCGATGCCCCCGTGCTGTCGCCGTCGCGAGACGCCGCAGGGGATAAACAGGTTTATGGTGGTCACGGTACTTGCAGACCATATGCAAGCTCTGCCAGCGGTTCGGCCTCGCTCCCCTTGGGTACATGGTCATCCTGATAAGCCTCACTATCTGACATAACCCTGATGAAGTCGCCAGAGGCTCCGCTTGTTGTCTTACCACCAATGGGGCTAATGAGCTGTATTGCCTGTAATTGGTGTAGAACATAAAATACCCATTAACTTAATGATGCTGACCTGCTCCCCGTTGATGAATACACCGCGATGTTAGTAATGTCTTCATAAGCCACATGAGGACATCCCCATGAAGAAGCGTTTTTCCGACGAACAGATCATCAGTATCCTCCGCGAGGCTGAAGCCGGGGTTTCTGCACGTGAGCTCTGCCGTAAGCACGCCATTTCCGACGCCACCTTTTACACCTGGTGCAATAAGTATGGCGGTATGGAGGTGCCCGAGGTTAAGCGCCTGAAGTCGCTTGAGGAAGAGAACGCCAGACTCAAGAAGCTGCTTGCCGAAGCCATGCTGGATAAGGAGGCGCTTCAGGTGGCTCTGGGGCGAAAGTACTGACGACAGGCCAGAGCGGAAAGCCGTTGAGTTTATGTGTGATGCGACCGGTCTGTCGCAACGTCGTGCCTGCAGGCTTACAGGTTTGTCTCTGTCGACCTGCCGCTACGAAGCTCAGCATCCGGCGGCTGATGCGCATTTATCAGGGCGCATCACTGAACTGGCACTGGAGCGCAGGCGTTTTGGCTACCACCGCATCTGGCAGTTACTGCGCCGTGAAGGCTTTCATGTTAATCACAAGCGCGTGTACCGTCTTTATCATCTGAGCGGTCTGGGCGTAAAACGCAGGCGACGTCGTAAAGGGCTGGCAACAGAACATCTGCCGCTGCTCCGCCCGGCGGCGCCCAACCTGACCTGGTCGATGGCTTTTGTCATGGACGCACTGGCCACCGGTCGCAGGATCAAGTGCCTGACCTGTGTGGACGATTTCACGAAGGAGTGTCTGATAATTACCATCGCATTCGGGATTTCAGGCGTTCAGGTCACGCGCATACTGGACAGCATTGCACTGTTTCGAGGCTATCCGGCGACAATAAGAACTGACCAGGGGCCGGAGTTCACCTGCCGCGTACTGGATCAATGGGCCTTTGAGCATGGTGTTGAGTTGCGCTTAATCCAGCCGGGCAAGCCAACGCAGAACGGATTTATTGAGAGCTTTAACGGACGATTTCGCGATGAATGTCTGAATGAGCACTGGTTCAGCGATATCCTTCACGCCAGGAAAATCATTAATGACTGGCGGCAGGATTATAACGAGTGTCGTCCACATTCGGCACTGAATTATCAGACGCCATCAGAGTTGGCAGCACGGTGGCGAAATGAAAAATATGAAGATAAACAAACCGGCATTACTAACTGACGGTTGTATCTAATAGTGGGGGCAGCTCAAGGGAAGCTACTTATTACATTACAAAAACCCTCAGTACTGTCATTCATCATATTAAGATGGTTAAGATATATTTTTATTTTTCACTAGAGATTTAATTGAATATTCACTGATGGGGCAATATTTTAATAACATATCTTTCTTCATTCCATGTGTTATTAAGATGGATAAGGAAGTTTAATCTAAAGTGTTTTTTCTCAGTCTTACTCCAACCTGTCATATTTTATTAAGTATTGGCAAGAAGGTATAGGTAACACCCTGGATTTTGTAATCTCTTTCATTACTAGCTCGTATTCTTGATCTTGGCGAAACACAGGAGAACAGAATGAACACACAACCTACTCGTTTAATTCGCTTACCTATTGTCATTGAACACACTGTGTATGGCAAAGCTTGGATTTTCCATCTTATCAGCGAGAGGCTGTTTCCTACTCCTGTCAAAATCGGCGAATGCGCTGTTGCCTTTGAGGAACGCGAGATTGAAGAGTGGATTCTGCTGACTAATAGCAACCCTCGGAATAGAAGATAACTAGTATTTTAACAACTGTTTCAGGGTTTATGCACTACTTTCTGTTATCTGGGTTAAATGAGTGATACAATATCACTATTATGACCCATAGGAGGTGTTATGTCTGAATCAGTAATTGCGCATGATCTCTTTCAGAAATCGGCGGGTGAAACCAAAAACAAGAAAAACAGAGATCGGCAACTGGTTGAAAAAATTCTGGAAGTTTATAGTCAAAAGCATGTTGCTGAATCACTTAGGAAAGTTGGTGATAATGATTGGAGCAGGGAAACACTTAATCGCTGGATTAATGACAAATGTGAAGCGAAGCTTTTAACGGCGGGTGAAGTTTTTTTACTAACAAAGATGCTTCCTGAACCGCCAGAAAACCATCCTAATTATGCTTTCCGGTTCATTGATCTCTTTGCCGGAATTGGCGGGATCCGTAAAGGTTTTGAGGCTATTGGAGGGCAGTGCGTATTTACAAGCGAATGGAATAAAGAAGCTGTGCGTACATACAAAGCTAATTGGTATAACGATGAAAAATCACACCAGTTTAATTCCGATATTCGTGAAATTACTTTGAGTAATAGAGATGACATTTCAGAAAGTGAAGCTTATGAATATATAAATAAAAACATCCCTGACCATGATGTGCTTTTGGCTGGTTTCCCTTGTCAGCCTTTCAGTCTTGCGGGTGTGAGTAAAAAGAACTCATTAGGAAGGGCTCACGGATTTGAATGTGATGCCCAGGGAACTTTATTTTTTGATGTTGCACGAATTATAAAGTCAAAAAAACCATCAATATTTGTTCTTGAAAATGTAAAAAATCTTAAGAGTCATGATAAAGGCAAAACTTTCCGAGTAATCATGAATACCCTTGACGAGCTTGGGTATGAAGTTGCTGATTCTGCGATTTCTGGTTCTTCAGATCCTAAGATTATTGATGGTAAAAATTTCCTTCCTCAACATAGAGAGCGAATCGTATTGGTCGGATTTCGCCGTGATTTGAAAATAGATAAAGGATTTACATTACGAAATATAAATAATTTCTTCCCGTTGAAAAAACCTTCTTTTAAAGAACTTCTTGATCACGATAACGATGTTGATAGTAAATATATCCTTTCTCCTAAACTGTGGGATTATCTTTATAAATATGCTAAAAAGCATGCGGCGAAAGGTAATGGTTTTGGCTTCGGTTTGGTGAAACCTAATAACGTTGATACAGTCACTCGTACATTATCTGCGAGATATTATAAAGATGGTTCTGAGATCTTGATTGACCGTGGATGGGATCATGAATTAGGTGAGATAGACTTTTATAATGCGGAAAACATGTCAAATCGGCCAAGAAGGTTAACTCCCCATGAGTGTGCACGCCTAATGGGATTTGAGACGCCTGATGGTAAGCCCTTCAACATTCCGGTTTCAGATATGCAATCTTACAAGCAGTTTGGAAATTCAGTCGTGGTTCCTGTATTCGAAGCAGTTGCAAAATTGCTTGAACCCTATATTCAGAAAGCTGTATCTATAAAAAAACGTAACACCATACGAAAATAAATCAGACCCCAGCAAAACATTGCTGGGGGGCTTACTTAGTTTCATTTGTATTTGTTTTTTACTCTATATTAAATAAGAATTAACGCCAGCTAGGTATATTACCCTCATAGTCGGAGTTGCTCTGCTTAATTAAAATTATATGAATTCTATCACTTTTGTCGATGCCTACAATAATATTGTCCCCTTCTTCTGCCCGCTCCATAACATAATTATCGCGAAAATATAGGCGAAACTCGGCGCTTCTGTCAGGGTTTTTCTCTCTGGCGTCATACCAAGTGACGGTATCGTTGCAGGATACATCCGTTCCTCTAATAGAGAATACTACGTCTTTGGTAACTTTGGTGTTACCAAATATCTGTTTTAGCTGAGCAACACCGTTAAACTCGTGTTGATTTGAGGCATTCCTATTGGCTTCAACTGCGGTTAGAGTTTTAATACAGGATTGTTTAAGGTAAATCGGGAGGGTAGCCATTATCAACCTCTTATTAATAAATATTAACTAAGCGTATACTAGGATGTATAAACACCCTTTAGAGCTGTGAGTAAAATAAATAAGAAAGCTATCACATACTAAACAATTGAAGAATTCAGTCAAGTCAGTAATGATACATTTTGCAATATGTTTCGTAACTTTATGATAAAACTAGTTTTATAGGATTTATGTGTTATCGGTATCCAGTCGCAATTATTTATGATTTGGATTAATGACTGCTTGGTTTTTAATCAAATTTATAAATGTAATGGGGCACCAATAATTGTCGTTTTATTATTACTTTTTCAATTGTAGAGCAAGAAAAAGCAAGGCAACTCAGAGAAGCTCAGCTTCTCTGAGTTAGCACTGCACTGAATTTGGGCTAGGGTCAAAAAACGGGAAATCTCAAAAAGTGCGTGGGACTAAAACGGGTGTGCTTACATTCTCAGAATTTTCTCGCGATGCCATTTCAGATACTCAACTGATTTGATATGGAATGGTTTAATCTTTTCAGGTAGTTGAATCTTTTTAATTAAGGCCCTATCAATATCATTACTTAATAAAACCTGACCATCGTTGGAGAAAGATATCCATCCTTGATCAAATAGTACATCAACATGTGCAGCTAATATAATTCCATTAAAAGGATCGAGCCGTTCAGTACCGTTGTGGCATGCAGACCAAGGTTTTATGTGGCTTGCTCTCAGTAATGGTTCAAAGGTTATATCAGTTAGCGGACATGCAGGATAACGTTTAAGACATTCTTTCCTGAAAAAACCTTGACCAAGTCTGGCTGAAATTAACTGTTCTCTGGTTGTATCATCAATGCTTTTATCTTGACGTATCGGTGCTAAATCTTGCTGAACTTTCTCGAAAGGATTTATCGATAAATAAGATATAATCAATTCTTCAATAATCGAGTTCGGCAACATGTTCATTCGTTGCATGATTATTTTTGAAGCCACTGGCAAGTTTCGTGGGGTTCCATCTTTATTCCGCCATCCTGTTCGAGTAGAGCTGAGCCATGAATCAAAACGATCTCGATGATTTTTAAGACTATTATAAAACTCTTCTGAAGTCTTACCTTCACCAAATCGAGGATAAAAAAGAGCGGCAGCATCTTTCCATTTTTCGACCCCAAGTAAAGATGGAGGATTTTTTTTGCTAAACTTTGAAAAGTACCAAGCTACCTCTAAGAGTCCATCTTCTGGTATGACCATACCAACCCTCATCGTTAATGATATTATTCAATTCACTAATTTATATTCCAATTTCTGAAATAGCGCTTTAATTTTTCAATAGTGTATCGCCATTTTGGAGTTGTAGGTTTGCAGACCGTATTTTGATTACCAAAGAATCCGACCTCGTTCACCGCCTCTTGCTCACTGCGGGTTTCCAGCCACTTCACGGGAACAAAATACTCGGACTTATCGGGGTCATCCGCATTCCGGTGATAGAGGTCGCTGTACTTAAGCACATCTATCGCCCGTTTTTCGCCGTCGTCAGTGTTGATGGTGAAGCTACTGACAGGCTCAACGGCACTCTGTACAATACCGACGCCGACGTAACCGGTCGCCGGGATTTTCACCCAGACGCGATTGCCAGGCTGAAGCTGTTTTAACGTCTGACTGTACCAGCTCCCGCCCCCCGCGCTAATAAACCCGTAGCGGCGCGCTTCTTCCCAGACGCGACTATTTGGATCGCCAAACGAGACGTAAAACTCCCCGTTCCAGGGCTCCTTCGCACTTGCGCTTGTTCCGGCTGTAGCCTGTGCGGCATTGGTCTGCGTCTCGCTCGGGTCGAGAAGCCAGGCACGGCTTAAGAACTGCTCTTCGCCGTGCTGGAAGACCTTAAAGAACAATACGTTTATTGAAATGCCATTCTTGCTCAGATAGTCCACAATACGCTCGGTAGAGGGATCCAGCTCTGCGGCTACGATGATGATTTGGTGCGACTGGTTGAGTGACTCCTCTTCTAATTCGATATTAAAGTGTTGTTTGAATGACTCACCTAGGTTTCCGCCGTCGGAGAATTTTTCGTAAATCTGCGACAGGCGGTCAACGGTTAAGTCATCCACCCATGAGGCGTAGTCCAGCGCCTGCGCCACAACCTCACGCGGCGTGCGGTCGCGTTTCAGCTCGATCAGGATCAGTGAAGCATCCGGCGCGATAGCTAGCAGATCAATACGACCTTTATCAAGCGTATTCTCCTGATGACCGATAATCATCCATTGGTCAGAAAGGATAGTAGGATCGTTTAAGATCATCTTCTCCAGCAGATGCTCGCTGGACAATTTGCTGACGGCCAATGGCTGAGGATTTTCCCCCACCTGCCAGATTGCATGATTAACCGGCATCGTCTGTTCCTTAGTTTAATGCTGCGTCTGTGATAGCGACCGCCAGGTGAGC
Source organism: Phytobacter ursingii (assembly GCA_901456055.1). GTDB lineage: Bacteria > Pseudomonadota > Gammaproteobacteria > Enterobacterales > Enterobacteriaceae > Phytobacter > Phytobacter ursingii. Next base: position 715,047 of record CABDWT010000002.1, on the reverse strand, counting down.
TATCTTTGCTGTGCGAAGGGCTGCGGCGGCTTTAAAATGCCCATAATAGTAAACATGTTTTCCACTTCATTAAAATTCGTTCGAACTTTTAGTGAGGGGGTATTATATAACCTTTCGTTATAAAAATGATTAATTTATACAAACATGGACTTTTCCCAAGTAGATTTATGATCTGATACCTCATTCAGTAATTCGTTCGCGTTTAAATCATGCTCCTCAATTAGCCCGGGGGTTGAACAGTAAGAATCAACTAAAGTGAAAACACCGTCAAAAAAACGCTGAGTGACTGTGTCGGTATTTTTTGTATCAGATGAATCCCTGTAGGTTCGCCATGCGGCAGAATATCTTTGCTCAAAATCCGGAGCCGCAATTTTTCCCAGTGTAAATGCGTCAATAAGCTCCAGAATCGCTGATTCATTTTGATTAAAAGACATAATTATTACCTGTTAACTCAAGTGGTTAATTATCTGAAAGATTACTCGATTTTGTTATATTATCTAACCTATTTATAAGAAGAGTGTAAAGGTATCCAGTTTTCGTTACTTGTTAGCGCTCCTGGCTGCGTAAAATAATTTACTACGCATACTTCGTTCAACAGAAACATACTTTTAATATGCCCCTTGTATCCTAAGTATCACTATACTTAGTAGCCTTGATATCTATACCCGGAGTTCCCCATGGTCACGTCGCAAGAAGCCCTCGAAATTGCGCGAATTTACGCTGAACAAAACGGCAGGGGTTGGGATGAACGATACTTTGAGGTCAGCGAAACGATTATTGATGGTGAGCCTTTATGGATGGTGTCTACCTCTGATGTGGCCTACGCAGAGAACCTGCCATGGATGATGACGCATATGCCGGGCCCTTCTTATTACTATGTAAGCATGCTAAAAGCAAAGTGTGTCGCTGTGGGCACCCGACTCCATGAATTCTACAAAACAGAGTGAATTCATCCCAATACCGTGCCAGCCCTCAGACTGGCACGCTTCCACCTTAACCCTCTCGCAATCCATTCGCCCGACCGCTTTTCCCACTCACCACCCCGATAAACTCTTTTACCTGCTTCTGCTTCCTCGCCGACAGCTTTCCGACCACCCTCAGCGACGCCAGCAGTTCCGGTTCTGGCTCCTTCGCGGTCAGCACAATGCAGCCGTTCATTATTCTGGCTTCCACTTCTGTGCCGGTGGCGAACCCGGCGGCCTCCAGCCACTGGCCCTTCAGCGTGAGGGCCGGGATGCGTGCATAATCCGGATGGCGGCTCGCATAACTTACCGTTAGTTTGCGCTTATTCGCCGGGAAAACTTCTGGTTGCTCAATATCTGCAATACAATCCGCGTTAGTCATGATTACTATTCCCTTTAATAGTGATTGTGATCAGCGGAAAAGTGTGTTGGCGCACACTTTCTCCGCGCTATCTCTCTTCCAACTGCCTGAGCCAGTGACGTCCACTGAAACAGATGAGACACCTGTAAAAATACCCAGTATATCTCCGCAAGTCCAGATGTAAATCAATGAAAATCAGCGTCTTATAAACACTTTTGGAACCATCTTCTCATCATTTCCACAACCATCTGTAACTACCCCCCATTACATCCCGTTACCGCCCATTTTGTGATCAAGCCTCAAAAAAGCGCAGCCATCCCTGCTGTCTGATTTACCTCCATGCAACACCTGGATTACAGTGAATCAAATTATAAGAACGTTGTTCTATAATGTAGAACAACTTCCAAAAAGACGTCGTCAGCCGTTCTTTGAACGCTGTTGACCGGGAGAATACGACAATGTCCATCGACACCATTTTTACGCCGCAGGATGAACAGTTCTATGCGGTGAAAACTCACGCTGCCGGGCCGCAGGGCGCGCTGCCGCTCACCCCGCAAATGCTGCTCGAATCCCCCAGCGGCAACCTGTTCGGCATGACGCAAAATGCCGGCATGGGCTGGGATGCCAACAAACTCACCGGCAGAGAAGTGCTGCTGATTGGCACCCAGGGCGGCATCCGTCACTCAGATGGCCGCCCCATTGCGCTCGGTTATCACACCGGGCACTGGGAGATTGGCCTGCAAATGTCGGCGGCAGCAAAAGAGATCACCCGCCTGAGCGGCATCCCGTTCGCCGCCTTTGTCAGCGACCCGTGCGATGGACGTTCCCAGGGCACCCACGGCATGTTCGACTCGCTGCCGTATCGTAACGACGCGGCCATCGTCTTTCGCCGCCTGATCCGCTCGCTGCCGACGCGCCGGGCGGTGATCGGCGTCGCCACCTGCGACAAAGGCCTGCCCGCGACAATGATCGCGCTGGCCTCTATGCACGATCTGCCGGTGATCCTCGTGCCGGGCGGGGCGACGCTGCCGCCCACCTTCGGCGAAGATGCCGGAAAGGTACAGACCATTGGTGCGCGTTACGCCAACAACGAACTGAGCCTGAAAGAGGCCTCTGAGCTGGGCTGTCGTGCCTGCGCTTCCCCCGGCGGCGGCTGCCAGTTCCTCGGCACCGCGGGCACTTCGCAGGTAGTGGCCGAAGCATTAGGGCTGGCGCTGCCACACTCGGCGCTGGCGCCATCGGGCCAGGACGTCTGGCTGGAGATTGCCCGCCAGTCGGCGCGCGCGGTCATGGCGCTGGATGAGAAGGGCATTACCGCCCGCGACATCCTCACCGACAAAGCCATCGAAAACGCGATGGTGGTGCATGCGGCCTTTGGCGGCTCTACCAACCTGCTGCTGCATATTCCCGCCATCGCCCATGCGGCCAAATGCCGTATGCCGGATGTGGCGCACTGGAGCGCTATCAACCGCAACGTGCCGCGCCTGGTAAGCGTGTTGCCTAACGGGCCGGATTACCACCCGACGGTGCGCGCGTTTCTCGCGGGCGGCGTACCGGAAGTGATGCTCCACCTGCGTCGGCTGGGGCTGCTGCATGAAGATGTGATGACGGTAACCGGACAAACGCTGGGCGAAAACCTCGACTGGTGGGAGCACTCGGAGCGCCGTACGAAGTTCCGCCAGTGCCTGCGTGAGCAGGATGGCGTGGAGCCGGATGAGGTGATCCTCTCGCCGGAAGGGGCGAAAGCCAAAGGGATGACCTCCACGGTGGCCTTCCCGGTGGGCAATATTGCCCCGGATGGCTCGGTCATCAAAGCCACGGCCATCGATCCGTCGGTGGTGGATGACGACGGCGTCTATCGCCATACCGGCGAAGCGCAGGTCTTTGTTTCGGAAGAGGCGGCCATTAAAGCCATCAAACAGGGGCAGATCCGCCAGGGCGATATCATGGTGATCATCGGTGGTGGGCCATCTGGCACCGGCATGGAAGAGACCTACCAGCTCACCTCGGCGCTGAAACATATCTCGTGGGGGAAAACCGTTTCGCTGATTACCGATGCGCGTTTTTCCGGCGTCTCGACCGGGGCCTGCCTGGGGCATGTCGCGCCGGAAGCGCTGGCGGGCGGGCCGATTGGCAAGCTCCGCAGCGGCGATCTGATTGAGATTATTGTCGATCGTCTGTCGCTGGCAGGAAGTGTGAACTTTATCGGCCGCGTGGGTGACCGTCTGACGCCGGAAGAGGGGGCAAGGGTGCTGGCGGAGCGCGAGCTACATCCGGAACTCAAAGCTCATGATTACCTGCCCGACGACACCCGGCTGTGGGCGGCGCTACAGGCGGTGAGCGGCGGTACCTGGAAAGGGTGCGTGTACGATACGGATAAAATTATTGAGGTGATCAATGCGGGTAAAAAAGCGCTTGGCCTTTAAATAATTAAACCCATTTGCCGGGCCGCCGAATAACTTTTTCGGCGGCTAAAAAATATTACGAAATAAAGCATCCCTCACGGGAGAAATAACTGTTTCTGTCACCAGGTAAAATGTATCGCTATCACAGAAGCTAAAATACATAATTGCGAAAGCAAAATTGATAATTGTTGCTGAATATATTCCTTCCTAGAATCAAATCCGCACTGATCATCTAATAAGCGTACGAGTAAAGGGTGTATTCCTCAAAAAGTGCACTGCCACGCATTTTATTTTGTAGGTCCCGGCCGTTCGCAATCAATCCCTCTCATATGACTGGAGGTAGACATGCAGTTAACGATGAAAGATAAAATCGGCTACGGGCTGGGGGATACCGCTTGCGGTTTTGTCTGGCAGGCCACCATGTTTTTGCTGGCATATTTTTATACCGACGTCTTTGGCCTGTCAGCGGGCGTCATGGGCACGTTGTTTTTGATTTCGCGCGTGCTGGATGCGGTAACCGACCCGCTGATGGGGCTGGTGGTCGACCGTACACGTACTCGCTACGGCCAGTTCCGCCCGTATCTGCTGTGGGGCGCTATTCCGTTTGGTATCGTCTGCGTATTAACGTTCTATACGCCGGATTTCTCCGCACAGGGGAAAATCATTTACGCCGCCATTACCTATATTTTACTCACCCTGGTCTACACCTTCGTTAACGTTCCGTATTGCGCCATGCCTGGCGTTATTACCTCTGATCCTAAAGAACGCCACGCGTTACAATCCTGGCGCTTTTTCCTCGCCGCTGCCGGTTCATTAGCCATCAGCGGTATTGCCCTGCCGCTGGTGAATATTATCGGTAAAGGCAATGAGCAGGTGGGTTATTTTGGCGCGATGTGTGTGTTGGGTATTTGCGGTGTTATTCTGTTATTTGTCTGCTTTTTTACCACCAAAGAACGTTACACCTTCGACGTTCAGCCCGGCGCTTCGGTTAAGAAAGACCTGAAACTGTTAATGGGTAATAGCCAGTGGCGAATCATGTGCGCCTTTAAAATGATGGCGACCGGCTCAAATGTGGTGCGCGGTGGCGCGACGCTCTATTTTGTGAAATACGTGATGGACCACCCGGAGCTGGCCACGCAGTTCCTGCTTTACGGTAGCCTCGCGACTATGTTCGGCTCTCTCTGCTCATCTCGCCTGCTCGGGCGCTTTGATCGCGTCACTTCGTTTAAGTGGATTATTGTTCTTTATTCACTGATCAGCCTGAGTATTTTCTTTATTCCTGCGAACAATATCGCGCTGATTTTTGCGCTCAATATTCTGTTCCTGTTTGTCTTTAACACCACCACACCGCTGCAATGGCTGATGGCTTCCGATGTGGTCGATTATGAAGAGAGCCGCAGCGGGCGTCGCCTCGACGGTCTGGTCTTCTCTACCTATCTGTTCAGCCTGAAAATCGGTCTGGCAATTGGCGGCGCGCTGGTGGGCTGGATCCTCGCGTTTTCCAGCTACTCGGCAAGCAACGCCGTCCAGCCGGATAACGTCCTGACCACCATCAAAATCCTCTTCTGCATTGTGCCAGTGGTGCTCTATGCCGGCATGTTTACACTGCTGTCGTTCTACAAACTGAGCAGCAAACGGGTGGAAGAGATCAGCCAGCAACTGCAACGTCAGCGCGCTGCGCACCATGCGACGCAGCCTGCCGATGCGGCGGCGGCGGTGAACTGAGGAGAAAACCATGTACCAGATTGAAAACCCGATCCTGACAGGCTTCAACCCGGACCCGTCCCTCTGTCGCGTGGGGGAGGATTACTACATCGCCACCTCCACCTTCGAGTGGTTTCCTGGCGTGCGTATTTATCACTCCCGCGACCTGAAAAACTGGTCACTGGTGAGCACGCCGCTCGACAGCGTGGCGCTGCTGGATATGAAAGGTAACCCGGACTCTGGTGGCATCTGGGCGCCCTGCCTGAGCTACGCCGATGGCCACTTCTGGCTGCTTTATACCGACGTGAAAATTGTCGATTCGCCGTGGAAAAATGGCCGCAACTTCCTGGTGACCGCCCCTTCGGTGGAAGGGCCGTGGAGCGACCCGATTCCCATGGGCAACGGCGGGTTCGACCCGTCGCTGTTTCACGATACGGACGGGCGTAAATATTACATCTATCGCCCGTGGGGGCCGCGTCATCACAGCAATCCCCATAACACCATTGTGATGCAGGAATTTTTTGCTGATACGGGCACTCTCTCGCCCCAGCGTTCAACACTCTTCACCGGTACGCCGCTGGGCTATACCGAAGGGGCGCATATTTATCGCCGCGACGGCTACTACTATCTGCTGGTTGCGGAAGGGGGCACCAGCTACGAACATGCGGTGGTGGTGCTGCGGGCGACGGACATTACCGGGCCTTACGAGTTGCACCCTGACGTAACGATGATGACCAGCTGGCACCTGCCGGAAAATCCGTTGCAAAAAAGCGGCCACGGCTCGCTGCTGCAGACCCACACCGGCGAGTGGTATATGGCGTATCTGACCAGCCGTCCGCTGCATCTGCCGGGCATTCCGCGCCTGGCGGCGGGTGGGCGCGGATACTGCCCGCTCGGGCGCGAGACGGGGATAACCCGCATCGAATGGCGTGATGGCTGGCCTTATGTTGAAGGCGGTAAACATGCGGCGCTGACGGTGCCGGGGCCGCGGATGACCGAGCAGCCCGGCGCAGGCACAGGCGCATGGCGCACAAACTTCGACAGCGAACGGCTCGACCCGGAGCTGCAAACGCTGCGTATTCCGTTTGATGAGCAGTTAGGTTCGCTCACTGCCCGTCCCGGCTTTTTGCGCCTCTACGGCAATGACTCGCTCAACTCGACCTTTAGCCAGTCAACTGTGGCCCGCCGCTGGCAGCATTTTTGTTTTCGCGCCGAAACACAGATGGCCTTTGCGCCGCAACACTTCCAGCAGAGCGCCGGGCTGACCTGTTACTACAACAGCAAAAACTGGTCGTACTGCTTTATGGACTATGAAGAGGGGCGTGGGCGAACGTTGAAAATTATCCGGCTCGACCACAACGTGGCGCACTGGCATCTTTACGATAATCCGATTGCGGTGCCGGAGAGCGCGGAATACGTCTGGCTGCGCGTGGATGTTGATCGGCTTGAGTACCGCTACAGCTATTCATTTGATGGGGAAAACTGGCAGACGATTCCGCTCACCTTTGAGGCGTGGAAGCTGTCGGATGACTATATAGGCGGCAGGGGCTTCTTTACCGGGGCATTTGTAGGCCTGCACTGCGAGGATATCAGCGGTGACGGCTGCCATGCGGATTTCGCCTCGTTCACCTATCAGCCCGATATGTAGCAGGACGCCGGGCTAGCGTTCACGGTAGCCCAGCGCTTTTGACAGCCCCAGCCCGGCCTCCATCAGCTTCTGACGGCAGGCGGCCAGTTGCTCGTCGTTAACCCGCGAGGTGAGAGTCGAGAGGCTGAGCGCGGCAATAACCCGCGGCTCGTGGTTCCACACCGGCACCGCAATGCAGCGCACGCCAGGCTCGTTCTCTTCGTTATCGAGCGCGTAATGGTTGTGGCGGGTTTGCGCCAGCGCGGCCAGCAGCGCGTCGCGGTCAGTCAGGGTGGCGGGCGTAAAGCCCGTGAATGCATACCCGTCCAGTAAGGCGGTAAGTTCCTCGTCCCCAAGCCAGGCCAGCAGCACTTTGCCAATGGCTGTGGCGTGTACGGGCAGGCGGCGGCCAATGCGTGAATAGGCGATGGCCGCCTGCTTACCTTCGATTTTTTCGATGTAGACGCCTTCGTTGCCGTCCAGAATCCCCAGGTGGGTCGTCTGCCCCGTCTCCTGCGAAAGGGCGGACAGCCAGCTTTTCGCCTTCTGGCGAATGTCCATGGTGCCCACGACAAAGTGACCGCGCTCCACCAGTTTCATTCCCAGACAATATTTGTCGTTATCCGGGTTCTGATCGATATAGCCATGAAGCTGAAGCGTTTTGAGAAGTGAGTGAAGGGTGCTTTTGCTCAATCCCATCTGTTTGCTTATCTCGGTGATTTTGAGTTCCGTCGCCTGATCGTTAAAGAGGTCGAGGATCTGCAAAGCACGTTCAACAGACTGAATTATCGGCATAATTTTTACCATTCACGGGGAATTATCTGCGTGTGACCGTACTATTTTCACCGGGGAAAAGCAATGGCGGGGAAAGAAGGGAGCCCGGCGCGCGCTGACGCCGGGGTCGGGGTATCAGAACGATGGCAGTGTGCTGATCTTCCCTTGCCGCCGACCTGCCGGGCGATCCTCACCCGCAGGTGAGGATCGCTTAACGCAACTTATTGATTATCCAGTTGTGCACGAACATTGCTGAGACCGGTACGGTTAATGCGATAGGGCTGGCCATTTACCGATCGGATCAGTTTTTTGCTTCTTAATTTTTTGAAGACGGCGAGGGTACAGTCGCTGAGCAATAACCCTTCACGGGTGTAACACTCAACGGCAGTGACGCGCCCGGATGTGTCGCGGGTATGAACGATACGACCGCCTTTGGCAAGGACGTGCAGGGTACGTTGTTCCTGACGGGAAATATTCATGCTGAAAATGCCTGTAATCATCTTGTGCAAAACCTGCCAACACCCTGGGGTGTTAGCGCGAGTGTTTAGCGCAGTGATAACCAACCCGGCCGCACAGGTCGGAAAGCTGATTATCAGATGGTTGCATTCTCCAGCATCGAAGCCTCGGTATTCGCCATGAAAGTATTTATCCACGGAATATTAACACGCTGCACAGGCAGGAAAATAATTTTGCTTAAGGAGTGTGATCTGTGTGGGGACTACGTGGCGCGCTTTTTTTCACTCTGTGCGCGCGGCGACGTTATGGACAATGAGGTTATCGCGAAGGCACGCATTGCTTATGAATGTTCATTTTATAAGACAATACTTAAGACAGAGAAGCATATGGCCTTACACAGCACGTCGGCGGACTGAAGGAGTATGCGAATGAAAAGACAAGACCTGAACGCAGTGAAGAATTTTGATTTTTTGGCACGCAGTTTTGCCCGTATGTATGCGATGGGCCAGCCAGTTAATATTGACGCCGTTACCGGCAATATGACCGAAGAACAGAAACAGTGGTTCCAGGAACATTACAACCACTATTGCAAACAGGCGCAGCGCGCCAGAGTTAAAGAACTGCAATAGCGGTAACTACAACGGGCCTGGCGGCCCGTTGTGCTTTCTGGCTTCGCGGTTTATTCCCACTTCCCTCTTTGCCAGAGATCTCTTTGTGAACGCGCCAGAGGCCGTGATTGTCAGGTGAGATCGTGCAAGGACTTATCGAGCGGCGGCGTTAAGGCCATCTCGCTGAATTTCACGGCTAATCCTTTCCGTTCCGGGGTACAGCACATCACCCCGACCTTCACGTTTCCGGCGGGAAAATGGCACAAACGCAGCAACGGCCAGCTCAGACCATCCGTCGAATATTGCAGACGCAGGGCGTCATCTTTACGCGTCAGACGTAGCCAGAATTCGCGTGGGTTTCCCGGAAAAAGCCCGGTGGCCCAGTCGGAATAGCCCAGGGTCAGTACGCTACCGATAGCGGGGGCGCCGTCGTTGAATTCAATACCGGCCTTAAGCCAGTGGCGGTTATCGGTCATCAACATGATGCCCGCCTGGTCATAAAGGGTGGTGAATTCCGCACAGATTTTTACCTGAAAGGTAAAATCCTCAGCGACCTCTTTGGCGTACAAATGACCGGAGAAGCGTTCGAAGCCGTACCAGGTTTTGTGCCAGAAATCGGTGTGTTCATCGGTGACGACCGACAGAACCCCCTCTTCACAATGCCATTTGGCCGGTTCGTTAACCCACTGAAACTCCTCATGCATGACGCTTCTCCTTTGTCTTTTGCGCGTTAGACCGGTTCCTGCGCTTTGTGCGCCCAGGCCGGCATGGCCGTCAGATAGCGCACCGCGCGCTTGCGTGACTCTTCCGGCCCGACGTGTTGCCATGAATCAAGATAGCCCGCAAGTCCGGCTACCGCCTCCTCCCAGGATTTAAGATTGCCTTCGCTGTCGGTGCAATATTTGCAGTATTTGTCGCTCGGCCCCTGGGCATCGGGGGCGGAAAGCGGCATTCCGCAGGAATGGCAGCATGCTTCATGTTGGGACACAGGACTCTCCTTGTTTGATGAGATGAACAATAAATGTACATCTTTTCGCCAGATCAGAAGTGCCGCACGATCATATAACCATAAATAAAAAGTGGATTTTCAGTTGTGCTACGCGTGATCCTGCTTACGTCTAACCCTTGACGCCCGACAAAGTAAAACGTGCCGATCACTCGCATAATCACGGCCGCTTATCATTCCACAGGTGTGACCCCATGGCTTACCAACTAAACCTTAACTGGCCTGAATTCTTAGAGAAATACTGGCAGAAAAAGCCGGTTGTATTGAAAAACGCGTTTGCGAACTTTGTTGATCCGATCACGCCAGATGAGCTGGCAGGCCTGGCGATGGAAGTGGAAGTCGACAGCCGCCTCGTCAGCCATTTCAATGGTGAATGGCAGGCCAGCAACGGCCCGTTCGAACATTTCGATGGTCTGGGGGAAACCGGCTGGTCGCTGCTGGCGCAGGCGGTAAACCACTGGCACGCGCCGTCCGCCGAGCTGGTTAAGCCGTTCCGTGCGATCCCGGAGTGGCGCTTTGACGATCTGATGATCTCCTTCTCCGTACCGGGCGGCGGCGTTGGCCCGCATATCGACTGGTACGATGTTTTCATTATCCAGGGGATGGGCAGCCGCCGCTGGCGCGTCGGGGATAAATTGCCTCTCAAAGAGTTCTGTCCGCATCCGGCGCTGCTCCACGTTGAGCCGTTTGAGCCGATCATTGATGAAGACCTGGCGCCGGGCGATATTCTCTATATTCCGCCGGGATTCCCGCATGACGGTATTACCCACGAGACCGCGTTTAACTATTCCATCGGTTTTCGCGGGCCAAATGGTCGCGATCTGATCAGCAGCTTTGCCGACTACGCGGTGGATAGCGATCTGGGTGGCGATCACTACACGGATCCGGACTTAACCTGCCGCGAAAATCCCGGCCGAATCGAAGATTACGAACTGGAACGCGTGCGCGGCATGATGATCGAGATGATCAACCAGCCGGAGGATTTCAAACAGTGGTTTGGTTGCTTCATTACGACCCCGCGCCACGAACTGGATATTGCCGCGGCGGAACCGCCATATGAGCCACAGGAGGTGCTGGAGGCGTTGCAGGACGGTCAGATGCTGACGCGTCTGGGCGGGCTGCGTATGTTCCATGTGAGCGACGCTTTCTTCGTGAATAGCGAGCGGTTTGACACCGTTGCGCCGAAAGCGGCCGAAGCGCTGTGTCGCCATCTGTTGATTGGCAAAGAAGAGCTGGGCGAGGCGGTGAATAACCCGACCTTTATTGCCGAGCTGACCGGGCTGATTAACCAGGGTTACTGGTACTTCGACGAGTAAGCGAGCCTCATTCGGGCTGCGGTTTTGCCTGTAGCCCCGGTAAGCGCAAGCGCCACCGGGGAACGTCCCGGATGCGGTGCTTGCCGCACCTTATCCGGGCTACGACTGGTTTTCTCTCTCTCCTTTTGTACAATTCGCGGACATGGGAGGGTTGGTCTGAGGGAACCGGGCGGCTCAGGCGGTGGGTTCCGTTCACCTTATATTCATGGCGAAATGGATCTCCCGAACACGTGAACGGGTAAAGGGGAACACCGCGTTCCCCTTTACAATCCCCGCGGCCCCGTAAAGAAATCGGTGCTTCGCACTGCATTCGCCTCCCGCCCCGCTGCCTTCGGTCGGTTTGACTCGCATTACTCGCCCCATCCCTGGGGCTCGCCCTTCGGGCCAACGCGTTGCGTTGTTCAAAATCGCTCCGGACGATTTTGTCGTGTCTCGACAAACCTCAGTCCGCCATCCCTGGCGGCCTGACCTTGTCATCGGGTCTTCGTCTCACCGATTTCAGCGGGGACTCAACCCCCTCGCTGGATGCTCTGCGCCAGCGGGTTATAGAGATGTCGCTGCAGTTGTTCTGCTGGAAAAAGGGGCAGCAGTGGCCCAAAGGGATTGAAGATGTTCAGGGTATCTATGGTCTGGTAGCCCCGGTAAGCGTAAGCGCCACCGGGGAATGTCCCGGATGCGGTGCTTGCCGCACCTTATCCAGGCTACGATCCCATTTTCGGCCTCGGTCCTGATCCCCTCTCCCGGTGGGCTGAGGAATCCCCGATCATATGACGTTTTACAGCGATAACACCGCGTAATGAGAATAAAAACGTGACAGCGATGACAGGGCCCGGCTGAAAATCGATGAGGCGTTGGCGGCTGACCGGGGCCGCCCGCAGGGAAGCGGGCGGAGGGGATAGCCTGCAAGGACGCAGGCTGGTCCCCGACCCGAAAGTCAGACGGCATAAGGCGAATGGACCGCGCCAGCGGCGATTTTCCTGGCCGGGAGCCCGGGTGGCCAGGGGGGTGGCGATGAGCCCCCCTGGCACGTTCACGGGTTCTGTCGCGAGAGAAAAGCACAGAACATAAGGTGAACGGAATGACCACCAGAGCGGCATTTTCCCCCCTCACCCAGACCCTCTCCCTCTGTACGGTCCGGAGACATGGTAGACAGGTGTTCGGGGACATGGTGAACACTTTTTAACACCCTTTCCCCATGATGATCGACCCCTTTTTCAGGTCGATCATCCCCACTTTCGTGCTGTACCACCACACCTCATAGCAGCCATCCTCTGCCGTTTCACGCAGGCCCACATATTCACCCCTGAACGCTTTCCCTGCACTCAGGCTCACTCCTTTTATGCTCAGCTTCCCGCTCACATCCACCTTCCTCACCTCCACGCCCTCATCATAGTCCGGCGGCTGAACCGCCCCGCTGTACTGCCGCGATGACGGCTGATAACGTGACGCCGGGACCGCCATGTCCAGGGCTTCATGCGGACGCTCCAGGTTATAGACCGCGCGCCAGTCGTCGAACACCTGCTGTAACTGGCTGGCGTCCGTGAACCACCGGCCCTGCAGGACTTCGGCCTTCAGGCTGCGGTGAAAACGTTCCAGCTTGCCCTGCGTCTGCGGATGGTAAGGCCGCGAATGTCCCACCCGGATACCCTGGCGCATCAGCCACAGCTCCAGCGCGGTCCAGCTTCCTGTGGTGTCGCCCCAGGGCGCGCCGTTATCCATCGTCATCCGTTCCGGCAGACCGTAACGTTCAAACACCCTCACCAGTTGCTGCCGGACGGTTGTGAGCCGTTCATCAGGACAGTGTGCGAGGCAGAGTGAGAACCGGGAATGGTCATCCAGCAGGGTGAGCGGGTGGCAGCGGCCACCGGCAAAAGGAAAGTGGCCTTTAAAATCCATCTGCCAGAGCTGGTTGGGCGCGCTGTGTTCGAAGCGTCCGGAGGCAGGAATGCCGGGTGTGCCTCCCGGCAGCAGACCGTGGCGGGCCATCAGGTTGTGCACGGTGCTGAACGCGGGCAGAACGTGTCCGCGGTCCTCAAGCCAGCGCTTAATCTTACGGGCGCCCCAGCGTTCATGGGCGCAGTGGGCCATGCGCAGCAGGTCCGTCACACGGTCATCGGTTCGCCGGGGCGAATGGAGAGGCGCACGGGAACGGTCGGCAAGACCGGCGGCACCTTCCTCAGTCCAGCGGCGAAGCCACTTGTAGCCGGTGGACGGCGAAATGTTGAAATGACGGCAGAGTGCCCGGAGGTTCGCCCCGTCCTGCGAGGCGAACAGTACAAACTCAGAACGTAATGACATGGTATCTCTCGCATCCCAGGGCATAAGCGACTCCATAAACGGGTTCTTATGCCTCAGTTGTAAGTGTCCACCATGTCCCCGAACAAGCGTTCACTATGTCTCCGGACTGTACACCCTCAGAGAGAGGGGACCGAACGTGCTCGCATTTTTTGTGGGGATCACTCACCCCGGCGGGAGAGGGTGAGGGTAATCAACCGCTGCTATTTATAAACCGGCAACAGATGAAAGCTCGACAGCACATGAATAATGGCGTTGCCCGCGCCGAAACAGAGAATCAAGATAATCATCGCCTTGCCGCCCCATACGCGATAGTGCGGGCTACCGAAACGTTTACGCGATGCGCTGGCCAGCAGCGCTGGCACAATTGCCGCCCAGACGGTTGCTGCTAATCCGGCAAAACCAATCGCATAGATAAACCCGTTCGGCCACAGCACACCCCCAATGATGGGCGGCAGGAACGTGACCAGCGCGGTTTTAAAACGCCCCTGCGGGCTGTCGTCAAACTTAAACAGATCCGCCAGATAGTCGAACAGCCCCAGCGTCACACCGAGGAACGAACTGGCAACGGCAAAGTTTGAGAACACCGTCAGCAGCAAATCCAGGCCACGACTGTTCAGCACGCCGCTCAATGCCTGTACCAGCACATCGATATTGCCCCCTTTCCCGGCGATATCAATAAACGCCGGGCGCGGAATATTGCCCATCGTACCGACCAGCCAGAAAACATAGAGGATCAGCGCCATCAGCGTACCGAGCAGCAGGCAGCGGCGGATGGTCAGCGGGTCTTTACCGTAGTATTTCATCAGGCTGGGCACGTTGCCGTGATACCCAAACGAGGCCAGGCAAAACGGCAAGGTCATGACGAGGTAGGGCAGGTAACTGGGATTCACTTCGGCGGTGTTAAACAGTACCGCAGGCTGCACATGCCAGATTAACCCACCGAAGCTCATAAAAAAGGTCAGGATCTTGGCGCCCAGCACAATGGTGGTCATACGACTGACGGCGCGGGTGCTCAGCCAGACAATAAAAGCCACGACCAGCGCGAATAACAATCCACCCAGCCGAGCCGGGAAGTCGATATTCATTTGCGAAAAGGTATGGTGAATTACGGATCCACTGGCGGAAATATAAGCGTACGTCAGAATATATAAAACAAAGGCGACGGTAAGGCCGTTAATAATATTCCAGCGATTGCCGAGAAGGTCTTTAGTAATGGTGTCAAAACTGGCACCAATATGATAATTCAGGTTGGCTTCGAGGATCATTAATCCTGAATGCAACATACAAAACCAGGTGAAAACTAATGCGAGCAGTGACCAAAAAAACCATGAGCCAGACATGACAACCGGTAAAGAAAACATGCCTGCGCCAATAATAGTGCCACCAATAATCATTGCGCCGCCAACGAGCGATGGCGCTTTATTTGTTACCGATAGAGTAGCCATAGTACGTTTCCATAGACGTCATATTTCGCATCGCCCTGACGGGCGACGTGTATTTTTTCAGGCGTGACATCGGAAAGACGCGCCCGTTGCAGGCGCGTCCGGGTGAGTTTTATTCCACCGGTTTTAAACGGGCCACGAAGTGACGCAATACCGGCGGTTCATAGGTGAACGTCAGGCCTTTGATGGACGATGCGCGTTTTTTCACGGCAATCAGTGAGTCAGCGATATAGTCCATATGGTCGTTGGTGTAGACGCGGCGCGGAATCGTCAGACGCAGCAGCTCCATGGGTGACGGTTTTTGCAGGCCTGTCACCGGGTCGCGCCCTAACAGCAACGAGCCGATTTCCACGCTACGAATCCCCGCTTCCAGATACAGTTCGTTGTTCAGCGCATGTGCCGGGAACTGTTCCGCCGGAATATGCGGCAGCAGCAGTTTGGCATCGACAAACACCGCGTGGCCGCCGGTCGGGTACTGGATCGGAATGCCGCCTTCGCGCAGACGCTCGCCCAGATACTCCACCTGCGCAATACGATAGGTGAGGTAATCTTCGTTGGTGCCTTCTTCCAGACCGATAGCCATCGCTTCCATATCGCGTCCGGCCAGGCCGCCGTAAGTCACGAAGCCTTCCATCGGCACGCAGCGGATGCGTACTTCGTTAAACAGGTCTTCGTCTTCGCGGAAACAGCACATGCCGCCGATATTCACCAGCGGATCTTTTTTGGCCGACATGGTCAGCATGTCGCCGTAGGTGTACATCTCACGGATGATCTCTTTAATCGATTTGTCGGCGCAGCCCTCTTCGCGCTGCTTAATAAACCAGGCGTTTTCGCAGAAGCGCGCGGAATCGATGACCACCGGGATCTTATGGCTTTTCGCGATGTGGTAGACCTCGCGCATGTTCGCCAGCGAAATCGGCTGACCGCCAGAGCTGTTACAGGTCGCGGTGGTGACAATCGCCGCGACGTTTTCCGCGCCCTGTTCGGCAATGGTGGCTTTCAGTTGATCGATATCGAAGTTGCCTTTCCAGTCGTACCAGGAGGTGGTGTCGAAGGCTTTCGGCGTCACCACGTTGATGGCTTTCGCGCCGTTCAGTTCCACATGTGCGGCGGTGGTGTCGAAGTGGAAGTTGGAAATAAACACCGGTTTTTTCGATTTGCAGCGGGCAATCAGCGACGGGAAAAGGATCTGTTCAGCACCGCGCCCCTGGTGAGTCGGAATGGTGAACGGATAGCCGATGATCTCTTTCACTTTTGCGCATAAATTCTGGTAGTTACGGGAGCCTGCATAGGCTTCGTCGCCCATCATCAGCCCGGCCCACTGGCGGTCACTCATGGCTCCTGTGCCAGAGTCAGTCAGCAGGTCAATATACACATCCTCGCTATTAAGCAGAAAAGGGTTATATCCGGCTTCGGCCAGCGCTTTGACGCGGTCGTCGTAAGTGGTTATGCGGATATTCTCAACCATTTTAATGCGGAAAGGTTCTGGGATGCGTTTCATAATATTTCTCCAATAGCGTGCCTTGCGACGCAATAGCTATTTCCGGCGGATTTTTACGCGCAAAGAAATACCTACCAAACGTCGTGTTTAGTTAAATTATTTTTTAGATGAGAGGCAGCGGAGAATTAACGAGGGAAGTCGTTGGTAATGCGCGGATCGAGATTGTACCAGGCGTTCAAACCGCCCTGAGCAATGAGGCGGTAACTCAATCGGTGTTTCATTACAGCGTCCTCTGACGTTACGGGAGTATTAAAAATAGATAAATATAAAAAAATATCCGCGATTAAACTCACAAATAGTTTATTGAGAGGACTATTCACCGTGAAATATGATGCCAGACACATTTTGTGTTCACTTTTTTAATCGCAATAACCGTGTGGATTTAAGGCGATTGTGACCATTGTCCCCGTCCTTTGAGAATCGTGATAAAGGCTGTACCCTATGTCGCGCAGAAACGGCGCACTGAACGCGCGGGCTTTTCAAAGGTAACGAATGAAATTCAAAGCAGACCAGACCAGCCAGAAACTCCGGGGTGGTTACTATACGCCGCAAAACTTAGCTGATTACGTGACCCGCTGGGTGTTGAGTACACACCCGGCCAGCGTGCTGGAACCGAGCTGCGGCGATGGTGCATTTATCCAGGCTATTCATAACAACAATGGCGATAAAACGGTCAGCCTGGCATGCTTTGAGCTTTTTGATATCGAGGCGCAAAAGGCCGTGCAGCGCTGCGAGACACTGGGATTTTCTAACGCGACGGTAACCGAAGGCGATTACCTGGTGTGGGCCAATAAACAACTGGCTGAAAACCATACGCTTTACGATGGTGTCGTCGGCAACCCGCCGTTTATCCGCTACCAGTTCCTGGAAAATGAATTTCAGGTGCAGGCGGAGCTGGTGTTTAAACAGCTCAAGCAGAAATTCACCAAACATACCAATGCCTGGGTACCGTTTTTGCTCTCCTCGCTGGCGCTGCTTAAAGAGGGCGGGCGTCTTGGCATGGTGATCCCGTCAGAAATCATTCATGTGATGCATGCTCAGTCGCTGCGCAGTTACGCGGGGCAGGTGTGTTCGAAGATCGTCATTATCGATCCGAAAGAGATTTGGTTTGAAGACACGCTCCAGGGCGCGGTGATCATCCTGGCCGAGAAGAAAACCGATCCGCAACAGGAAACCGAAGGCGTGGGGATCGTCAGCGTTAACGGCTTTGGTTTTCTTGACGAAGATCCAAACGCCCTCTTTGCGCGTACGCCGGG
Organism: Phytobacter ursingii; assembly: GCA_901456055.1. Taxonomy (GTDB): domain Bacteria; phylum Pseudomonadota; class Gammaproteobacteria; order Enterobacterales; family Enterobacteriaceae; genus Phytobacter; species Phytobacter ursingii. Next base: position 697,331 of record CABDWT010000002.1, on the reverse strand, counting down.
GATCAACGGTGAAACCGTTGCCGGTAAATGGACTAAAGCGGTGCTGGAGCGCGATGAGCTGGCGTTGATTCAGTCGCTTATCAATCATGAAGCGGTGCATCAGTTTAATGATATTGCTACCGTGGATGTGGGGATCGTGACCGGGGCGAATGAATTTTTTCTGGTGGCTAATCATACGGTTGAGCAGTATCAACTGGCGGAATATGCCCATCCGATGTTTGGCCGCAGTCAGCACTGTCCGGGGATTTTGTATGATGCCAACCAGCATGCGGAAAACCAGCGTAACGGCCTGCCCACCAACTTCCTCTATATTGCTGACGACTACGACGCGCTGCCGTTAAAAGTGCAGGAGTACATTCTTTTCGGCCAGTCGCAGGAGTTGCACACGCGCTATAAATGCCGCATTCGCAAGCCGTGGTACAAGGTCCCTTCGGTGTACAGCACCAGTATCGGCATGCTGAAACGCTGCCATGAAGCGCCGCGTTTAATCCTCAATCAGGCGGAAGCCTACACCACCGACACCGCCTACCGCGTGCGTTCGACCTTTACCAGCAGTGAAAATCTGGTGTGCAGCTTTTTAAATCCGCTGACTGCGATCACCGCTGAGCTGGAAGGGCGTTATTACGGCGGTGGCGTGCTGGAACTGGTGCCGTCAGAGATTGAACAGCTGTATATCCCGGTGATCGAAGGGATGGAGCACGATTTGGCGGGCATCAACCAGCAGGTGAAAGCCGGAGAGATTGCCGCCGTGATCCGCAGCCAGGGCGAGAAGATCCTGGCCGCGTTAGGCTTTAGCCAAGAAGATAACGACAAGCTGATGACGATCTGGGAAAAGTTAAAGGATCGCCGGTTACGGAAATAATCCTTCCCCGGTGGCGCTTCTGTATGACCGGGGCTACGACTGGCTTTTTCCCTCTCCCCGTGGGAGAGGGTTAGGGTGAGGGGAATATGCGGCACAGGAGGAGGGTTCCGTTCACTGTATGTTCATGGCGAAATGGAACCTCCGAATACGTGAACGGGTAAAGGGGAACACCGCGTTCCCCTTTACAATCCCCGCGGCCCCGCAAAGAAATCGGTGCTTCGCACTGCGTTCGCCTCCCGCCCCGCTGCCAGCGGTCGGTTTGACTCGACGTCGTGTCTCGACAAACCTCAGCCCGCCATCCCTGGCGGCCTGCCCTTGTCACCGGGTCTTTGTCTCACCGATTTCAGCGGGGACTCAATCCCCTCGCTGCACGCGCTGCTCCAGCGGGTTACAAAGATATCGCTGTGGTTGTCATACTGAAAAACGGGTCAGTCATATCCCCGAACAAGCGTTCACTATGTCTCCGGACCGTACAATGGGAGAGGGTTAGGGTGAGGGGAATATGCGGCACAGGAGGTAACCCTCCCCCGATGATGCTCCGCTAATCGGGCTACATGGGGGTAGCCCGGATAAGGCGTTTGCGCCGCCATCCGGGAGAAAACTCACAACCCCTTATACAACGCCTCTATCGACGGGATTTTCTTATCCAGCTCACCCAAATCAAACAACGCCGTAATCAACGCATCCATCCGTGCCTGGAGGGTGTCGAACTGGCGTTGATAGACGATTTTTTCCCGTGCGGATGCCTGCACAATCTGGGCGTACAAGTGGTTTAGCTGCCTTTGCAGGGTGGCGATATCGTCGTGGCGTGCCGTGTCGACGCTGTCGGCGAAGCGGATGGTCGGAATCGGCATACGGGTCTGGATTTTAGTGCCCCTGGCAATAAAGCCGCCGCGAAAAATCTCACCATAAATCGACGCGAACCACTCCAGATGACGGGAAGTTAACAGCGCCTGAATATAGTAAATAGAGTAGGGGCAGTCGTCGGGAACGTTAATAATGCTGTAGCCCGCCGTGCCGCCGGAAGAGACAAACGTCCGGTGGTTATCAATTGCGTATTTGTAGCCATTCGACAGCACGCCGACGATGATTTTTTGCGGCACATCGCAGTTCTCCAGCGCCTGACTTCGTCCATAGCGATACCACTCATGCGGTGTTGTCGGGTCCGGTTTTATCGACCGTTTGCCATTATCAAGATACGGTTTGACCACCTGCAGGAAGGCGAATGTCTGCGGATAATGGGCGCGTAAATCGTCGTACTCAATAAACTGAATGCGGCCATCCACCTTGTGGTAGGGATAAATAACGAAGGCGTTTGGCTCCACATCTTTATAGCTATAGAAATTATCCTGACCCGCGCGCGGCGTTTCAAAATAGGGGCGGGTTAAGTCCTCCTCAATCGAATATTCCACGCCGTCGTAGACGAACCAGACATAGCCATTTTCCGTTTTCAGGCTTTTATGTACGTAATATTCATTGGCGCTGGTTTGAATACCGTTCGCAATCGCCCCTTTGCCCAGGATCTCCCCCAGTTCGGCAGATTTGCTGAACATTCGCTGCAAAATATCGTTGGTTTCCTTCTCCAGTACCCAGGTATCGGAATCCAGTTTATCGGGCGAATGCAGGCTTAACAGCGACGATTTATCTTCACGGGTCAGCCACTTTTTAAAGTCTTTCACTTCATAAAAAGCGAATTCCTTCTGCGGCGATTTTTGCAGGCACAGCAGGCAGGTATAGGTGGTTTTATTGAGAAAGACCTGATGCGCGCCAAATGAAATCAGCTTGTTCAGATAGCGGTTATCCGCCAGCAGCTTACGCAGGTTTTTCCCCGCGCCGATTTTGCTGAATTTGGACGGAAGAATATAGCCCAGATAGCCGCCCTCTTTTAACAATTGCATGGATCGCTCGACAAATAGAAAGTATTTATCGAACTGCTTGTAAGCCGACTGGTATTTCTTTTTGTAGACTGGCAATTCAGCCGGGGTGAACTGCTTCATATGCTCCGTTGCCATATACGGCGGGTTGCCGACAATCACATCGAAGCTGTTTTCATCAATATGCAGCGGGTTCACGCTGTAGCTGTCCGCAGCCGCAACCCCGTCATTTGTATCTACCAGGCTATTGCCAAAAATGATGTTGCGCTGAATTTTCGGCAGGATTGGCTTGTCATCGCCAATTGTCTCTTTCGATTCGCCTTCCAGCAGTTTAAGCAACAGGCCAAAAGCACAGGCTTTTACCGCGTTGTAATCTTTGTCGATGCCGTAAATACAGCGGCTCAGCAGTTCTTTTTTCACTGACAATTTCAGTTTGAAACTGTGCGGCGAAAGTTGCTGAAGCTTCGTGCGATCGTGGCTGATGTAATAGTCGACCAGTGTGTCCTGCAGATACTGAAATACCTCCAGAAGAAAGGCGCCTGAGCCGCAGGCGATATCGGCAAATTTGGCATTGAGGATCTGCTCATCGCTTTTGCCCTGGCAAAACTCGCTTACTGTGTTGCGGATAATCTCGTTAATAATATGCACCGGCGTGGTCACGACATCGCGATCAAGATGTTCCTCTTTAGGGCGAATTTCGGGAATGCCATTGGGGCCAATTTTGATTTTTTCGCTCAGGAAGATCTCGTAAATACTGCCAAGAATATCGGAAGAGAAGACCGCAAAGGAGTAAGTGCTCTGCGGGAAATAGAGCTGATTGATGATCTCCCAGATAGCCGAATTATCATTACTGATCAGTTCTTCTATATGGTCGAGGGCGAACAGGCCGGAGTCATATTTCCGATCCGAGGCTTGCAGAGTCTGTACCAGCGCCCGGTAATCGTGCTTCTGCGCTAAAGACCAGAGCGTCTCGTATGCCTCTAAATCTCGATCTTCGCAGACGCGTAAAAAGACAATGCAGTTGATGTAGTTCTGCGTCAGATCGTTGAGATCTTCTTCATTCAGATCGGGTTTAAGGGAGAGAAACTCACTGGCGAGCAATAAACGCCAGTGGTTAATTTGCCTGAGGAACAGATCGTCGACGCTAAAGCGCAGGATCTTGCTTTCGATGGCGGACCATTCGTTATCAAACTGTCCGGAATAGACGCTGTCACGGCCAATCAGCGCCATTAATTCATCGAAATGTGCGACCAGTTCACTGTAGTGGTACAGCTTGATGCGTGAATGGCTGGCCTGGTCGCTCTGTTCTACCGGCGTAGAGCAGTCATAAATAGCGGTATATTCGAAATTTGTCAGTACCGAGATTTTTAATTTACCGGTAAAGCCGTAGCGCCGCACCTGCTTTGCCGGTTCCGGATCGAGGGTAATATCCACGCTCGGCTTTTTGGCTTCGACAAAGAATTTGCGCCCGGAGAACAGACGGAAGGTGTAATCCGGTTTCTTCGCGTTTTCCCCCATCCGCGCTTTTAATCCCTCTTCGACCAGCACTTCACGCTCGTTGGTCGGTTTGCCCTGGGCATTAATAATGTCCCAGCCCAGCAGGGTAAACAACGGATCGAGAAAATCAGTTCGTAGCTGCGTTTCGTTATACTTTCTGGAGTGGTAGTAGGCCAAATCACTCTGATATTTCGCCACCAGTTGTTCAAGCTGCTCAATTTTTGTCATCTGATTTCCCGATCCTGACGTGCGGTGTTTTCCCTGTGGGCGTTACGCGAGCGGATCATCATAGGCAATCCGCGCAACGATGTCTTTCCCTGGAAACCGGTGTGCGGCAGGCGACGGGCAAAAAAAAGCCCCGCAAACGCGGGGCAATGCTCACAGATATTAGCCTTAAAAATCCATTTTTACCGTGAACTGCACTTCACGCGGATCGCCTGGCTGGTTACCCAGATTGTTGGTGGCGATGGAAGAGGTGTAGTAACTCTTGTCGAACAGGTTTTTCACGTTCAGTTGCAGCGTGACCGGGTATTGCAGCTTCATTCTGTAAGCGGCGAAGGCGTCGGCCACAAAATAGCCCGGCAGGTAGTAATCCGCCCCGTTGGTCGCCGAGCGACGATTCACCCCATGGCCGCCGCCGCCAAGGGTCAGCGTATTGCCGCCCGGCATGTTGCGGATGTCATAGGTCAGGAACACGGAACCGGTGTGGCGCGGCACGTTCGGCAGTGGTTTCCCGGCATATTCCGGGTCTTCCAGTACTTTGGCGTCGGTATAGCTGTAGCTGGCGATAACGTTCATGTTGCTGGTCAGTGCGCCGGCAATGTCCATTTCTACACCCTGCGAACGCACGCGGCCTGCGGTTTTCGCCACCGTCTCGTCACCGACAATCTCGCTGTACATCACGTTGCGTTTGTGAATATCGAACAGGGAAATGTTCGCGGTAACACCATCAAAGAGGTCGAATTTCGCCCCCACTTCCCACGCGGTAGATTTTTCCGGCGGTAACTCACCAATATAACTGGCGATGGAGTACTGCGGCATAAACGACTGCGCGACGTTGCCGAACAGGGAAACCGATGGCGTCAGTTTGTAGACCAGGCCAAATTTTGGCGTCCACTGCTTGTCGGTGCTGTCCGTGTTCACATTGAACGGGCGGCCTTTGCCTGCGTACTCGGTGTAGTACTGGTAGCGCACACCGGCCACGGCGATCCATTTGTCCGTCAGGTACAGCGCGTCCTGAACATAGGCGGAGTAACTCTCCTGCTTGATAGTCTGGTCGCTGTCCGAAGCGGACACCGAGGTACATTTGCTGGCATTGCCGTAGGTCGGGTGATAGATATTGAAATCTTTGACGTTTTTGCAGCGGATCATATCGGTGCGCAGCAGATCGTAATTCTCATACGACACGCCGGTCAGGATCTCGTTGTAGAACCCGGCGATATCCACGTTGCCCTGCAGATCGGCGCGTGTACTGTGCATCCGCTGAGTTGATCCCTGCGTGGCGTCGACACGGCGCGTTAAGTTGCCGGTGGCGGCGTCATAGGCCATCACGCGTGACTGGTTATCGGTGTATTTGTCCTGGCTAAAGCTGTAATCCAGTTTCGCCGTCCATGCGCTGTTGAGGCGATATTCGGCGTTCAGTTGCGCCAGATCCGATGCGCCATCGGTAATGTTGAACGGCTCATCGAAGCGGGTTTCACGGCTGACATTCACCGGCTGTTTGGTCTTGAGATCGAAAATCGTGCCGCGATCGAACGGGGTGTTGTAATCACGGTGCGAGTACAGCACGCTGACCGTTGCGTCATCGCCAAACCAGGTAAGCGACGGAGAGATAAACGTACTTTTCTCTTTACCGAAGTTACGCCAGTAATCTTCATTCTGGTATTCACCAACCAGGCGATATGCCAGGCGAGTGCCTTCAATCGGCCCGGTGACATCGACATCCCCGGTGCCGCCGCCAAAGCTGGAGGAGGTGGCAGAGACGGAGCCGCCAAAGGTGGTTTGCGGGCGTTTCGTTACAACATTGATAAGCCCACCAGGATCCAGAATCCCGTACAGCGTGGAGGCCGGGCCTTTCAGCACTTCAACGCGCGAGGTTGCGGCATTAAAGCTGCGCGGCAGGACGGTTCTCAGACCGTTAGTCATGATTGACCCGTCGCGGTTCGCGCCAAATCCACGGCGCACGAAAGCGTCCTGCGTGCCGCCTAAGGTGTTGGTCTGCACCACGTTACTGACGTTATACAGCGCTTCATCCAGGGTTGTCGCATGCTGATCTTCCAGCACTTTATCGCTGACGGTGTTAACTACCTGCGGAATATCCAGCAGCGGCATCGTCGTGAGCGTTGCCGCCGAGGTATTCAGCGGCTGATAGCCTGCCGTCGCGGCCTGATCTGCCGATGAGGCGCCTGCCAGAACGGTCAGCGTGTCGCTCTCTTTATCCGCAGCGGTGTTCGCAGCCGCCTGTACCAGAGGTGAAAAGGTTGCTCCCAGGAACAGCGCAGAAAACAGTGCGCGTCCTTTTTTCCCGGAGATCGAAGAAGTTAACTCAGCCATGTTGTCCGTTTTTCCAAAATGCCCCTGCCAGTCAGGCATAAGGGAAGGTTTTTATTCATTGCCCGCGACTGCAAATCTATCCTTCGGCATCAACGTATTCATGCCGGATATGTAATTGAGAATCATTCAATCATGGCGAAATGTAGTAGTAAATGGAAAAATGATAAAAATGACTACACCGCATTTTGCGGGTGAAAATGCGGCTGAAAACGAGTCTTTTAACTGTTTAATTATTTGAAAATAAATAAATTAAAAACCAATTCCAGACAGTGAAGTGGCTGTAGTCAGCCTAAAAATCCCGATGAAGAGAGGGGTATTTGAATCTCTTGACTACTACATTGCCTGGCGGCAAAATCTAAAAGAGAATGATATTTATTTTTATTTGTTAAGCTGGCGCGCGCGGAGTGTACCACGTGGTTGCGGCGCAGGAGTGAAAATGCCACAGCAGGTGGACAATGCGGCCAGTCGGCCCGGAATTGTGCTGGACAATCTCTCGGCAGGTTATCAGCAGAAAGTGATTGTTGATGGCATCAGCCTGGCCATCCCCTCCGGTAAAATGACCGTTCTGGTCGGTGCCAATGGCAGCGGTAAATCCACGCTCCTCAGTACGATTGCGCGCCTGCTCAAACCGCTGGGCGGCAGCGTCCGGCTTGATGGCAAAGCCATTCATCAACAGCCTACCAAAGCGGTCTCGCGCCAGTTGGGGATCCTGCCTCAGTCTCCGTTAGTCCCCGAAGGGCTCACCGTGTTTGAACTGGTCTCCCGCGGGCGTTTTCCCTGGCAAACCTTTATGCGCCAGTGGTCTGACGACGATCAACAGGCGGTTGAAGAGGCGCTGGCGGTGACCGGAACCACCGAGTTTGCCCATCTTCCGGTCGACAGCCTCTCCGGCGGCCAGCGCCAGCGCTGCTGGATTGCGATGGCGCTGGCCCAGCAAACCCCGGTGATTTTGCTCGATGAGCCCACCACCTTCCTCGACCTGCGCTATCAGGTGGAGATCCTTGAACTGTTGCACTCTCTGACACGCCATCACGGGCGCACAGTGGTGGTGGTATTACACGATTTGAACTTCGCGGTGAATTACGGCGATACGCTGGTTTTTCTGCGTCAGGGCAAAGTGGAGGGCGTGCTGCATGAGGGCGATCCCTGCCCGGCGGAGCTGATCAAATCGGTCTTTGACGTTGATGTGCATGTCTCCCTTAACCCGATGACCGGAAAACCCTTCTTTATGCCGTTTCGCCGCCAGAGTGAACCGCGCCCATGACCGCGCAACCTCTTCTGGCATGCCGTCGCCGGGGGCGAAGCGGGCTGGCCTTCCTGCTGGTGCTGGTGTTACTGGCGCTGGCGTCGGTTGCCCATCTGGGGCTCGGCGCGCGGACGATTGACCCACAAACCGTCGTGCGCGCGTTTCTGGCCTTTGATCCGCGTAACTTCGAACATCAGGTAATTATCAGCCTGCGTCTGCTGCGTCTTGTGGCGGCGCTGGTGGTCGGGGCGGCGCTCGGGGTTGCCGGGGCGCTGTTACAGACGGTGATCCGCAACCCGCTCGGCGAGCCGCATATTCTTGGGCTTAATGCGGGGGCGGCGCTGGCCGTGGTCGCGACCACCGCGCTTGGATTCACTTTCGGGCCGGGTAAACCCCTGATTGCCGCCTGCGGTGCCGGGGCGTTATTCGCGCTGGTGATGGGGCTTGCCGGCGCCGGGAAAACGGGCCTGACCCCCATGAAAGTCACCCTGTGTGGCGTGGCGCTCACCGCGTTTACTTCATCTCTGACGGCCGCCATTCTGATTCTTGATGAACAAACTCTGCTGGCAATGCGCACCTGGCTTGCCGGGGATTTGGCCGGGCTAAGCCGGGAGGCGGTCCGTACCGCGGCGCTGGTGGCCGGGATGGGGCTGGCTTTAGCGCTGTGGATAGCCCCGTCGCTGAACATGCTGGCGCTGGGAGACCAGGTGGCAACCGGGCTGGGTATTTCGCTGGTGCGTACCCGTGGGCTTGGGCTTGTTGCCATTGCCCTGTTGTGCGGAGCGGCGGTTTCGCTGGCCGGGCCGATCGGCTTTATCGGCCTGGTGGTGCCGCACCTTGTGCGCCGTTTTGCCACCGATGATCTGCGTCCGGGTGTACCCCTGTGTGCCCTCACCGGTGCGTTATTGCTGCTGCTGGCGGATATCGCTGCCCGCACGCTGGTCGCGCCTCATGAGCTGGCAACCGGGGTGATGACCGCGCTGGTGGGCGCACCGCTGTTTATCCTGCTGGCATCGAGGTTATTCAAATGAGTTCGCTGCTGTCGCGCGTCGGCTTTCGCGCCTTTCGGCTGGGGCATTTTTCCCGTTTATGGCGGCCAAAGACGGCTGTGTGGAGCGCCGCGCTGGTCCTACTGGCTCTGGGGTTATTGCTTTCCGGCCTGATGCAGGGCTCGCTGCCGGTTCCTGCATCGGCGATCGGCCGTGCGCTCTTTTTCCCGCAGGCGCTGAATGCGGAACAGCTGTATATCGTGCGGGATATCCGCTTGCCGCGCCTGCTGATGGCGTCGCTTTGCGGTGCCATGCTGGGCATGGCCGGGGCGGCAATGCAGTCGATTACTCGCAATGGTCTGGCGGATCCAGGACTGCTGGGGGTGAAAGAGGGCAGTAGCGTGGCGGTGCTGGCGCTGATCCTCCTTTTCCCGGCGCTGGGGCTGGCCTGGCGACCCGTAGTGGGCATGGCGGGCGGACTGCTGGCGGCGTTGATCGTGCTGCTGCTGGCGCGGGATTTTTCCCGTCCGCGCTTTATTCTGCTCGGCATTGGCGTCTCCTGGACCTTTGCGGCAGGTATCGGCGTGTTTATGACCACCGCCGATGTGCGCGATGTGCAGACCGCGCTGGTGTGGATGGCGGGCAGCCTGCATACCGCCACCTGGCCGCTGCTGGTGGTGGCGACCTGCTGGGCGCTGCCTGCCGCGCTGGTTTTGTTTCTTACGGCGCGGGCCTCGGATGTGGCGCTGCTTGGTCATCAGGCGGCCGCCGGGCTGGGCGTGCGGATGGCGTGGCTGATGCGTCTTCGTTTTATTGCTCCGGTGTTATTGACCGCCGCCTGCGTCTCCTGTGCGGGCAGCATTGGTTTTGTCGGGTTGATCGCGCCGCATATGGCGCGTTTCCTGTTGCGCGGCGGCCAGGTGGCGCTCTTGTCCGGCAGCGCGTTGCTCGGGGCGTTGCTGGTGCTGGTGGCGGATTCGCTGGGACGACTGGCGTTTGCGCCGCTGCAAATCCCGGCGGGTATTGTGATTTCATTGACGGGCGGACCATTTTTCCTGCTGCTGCTCTGGCAGCGGCGGGACCGGTTATAACTCAGGGAGCCGTATGCGTTTACTTTTCACTTTCTTATTACTGGCGGTGACGGCGGCGCATGCCGACCCCGCGACCCGCACCTTTACCGATGATCTGGGACGGACGGTGACCGTGCCGCTGCATCCGCAGCGTATTGTCTCGTTGCACGATCTCGACATCACCATTCCGCTGATTGAACTGGGCGTGCCGCCTGTCGCCAGCCATGGCCGCACCCGGCCCGACGGCAGCCATACGCTGCGCTCCAGTGCGATGTTGACCGGGGTGGATTTTGATAACAGTCAGATCGCGTTTATCGGCACCGCAACCATTGATATTGAAGCCGTGGCGGCGGCAAAACCGGATTTGATCATTACCGAGCCGAGTCGCAATACGCCGGTGGAGCAGCTGGAAAAAATCGCCCCGACCGTCAGTATCGATCACCTTGACGGCGGCGCGCCGCGTATCTACAGCAAACTGGCGGATCTGACCGGTAGCCAGCCACGTCTCGCCATTCTTGAACGTCGTTATCAGGCGCAAATCGCGGCGCTAAAAGCGACGGTGGATACCCGCCACATCCGCGTGTCGGTGATTCAGGCCAACCAGGGGAAAATCAACGCCCTGCATACATATCATTCGCTGGGACGAGTGCTGCGTGATGCCGGATTCGCTTTCCCTCCGCTGATTGACAGTATTCCTGAGGGCGGGCGTATTGATGTCAGCGCGGAGCGGCTGCCGGAGCTGGATGCCGATTTTGTCTTCGCCACCTGGCGCGGCGATACCGGCGGCAAGCCCCGGGATGAAATGGCGGCAATGGATGCGGTGATGCCGGGCTGGTGTAATTTTCTTTCGGCCTGTCGCACCGGGCACTACGTGCTGATTTCGCGCGAAGAAGCCATTTCTAACTCCTATGCCGCGCTGAGTCTGATGGTGGCGCAGGTGCAATCGCAAATCGCCGGGCGTCCGCTACCGGGAGCGACGCCATGATACGGGCAACGAAAAACAAAGGGCGGGTGGATGTGTATGGCGAGCGCTACCGGGCGCGGGCGCATACGCTGTCGCCGCGCTTACTGTCGGTGGCGCGCTACATTCACGAAAACAGGAACGTCGTGCTGGAACATACGGCCATTGAAATTGCGGCGGCCACGCAAACCTCGGATGCCACCGTGGTGCGCGCGATTCAGGCGCTGGGTTTTGCCGGATTACGCGACCTGAAACAGACGATAGAGCACTGGTTTGGGCCGACGGTAACTTCGGCGGAAAAGATGAGCACCACGGTCGGCGCGCTGTCGTGTGATGTGAATTCCGGCATCGATTTTGTGCTGGAAGGGCACCAGTACACCTGCGAGGTGTTGTCGGCGCCGGAAAACCGTTATGCCATTGCGCAGGCCGTCGCCCTGTTAGTGGATGCACGTCAGGCGGCCATATTTGGTATTGGCGCCTCGGGGATTCTTGCCGACTATACCGCCCGCTTGTTCAACCGCGTCGGGTTGCCAGCGGTAGCGCTCAACCGCACCGGTATTGGGTTGGCAGAGCAGCTTATTAGCCTGCAACGCGGCGATGTGCTGGTGATGATGGCGCAAAAATCGGCCCACCGGGAGGGGTTAACGACCTTAAAAGAGACCCGACGGCTGGGGATTCCGACAATTTTGCTGACCAACGCGCTGGATTCTCGGTTTAGCAAAGAGGCGGACGTGGTGATTCATGTGCCGCGCGGCGGCGAGAAGGGCAAAATCCCGTTGCATGGCACCGTGTTGCTGTGTCTGGAGATGATTGTGTTGTCCGTGGCGTCGGCCGCTTCGCAGCGGGCCATCAAAACGGTGAAACGCATTAATGAGTTTCACCGTGGCCTGAAACCCGGCGGTAAAAAGGCGTAATCCCGGCGGGCGAGGGGGCATTCCCGGATGGCGGCAGGCGCCTGATCCGGGCTACAGGTTCGGTGCCCGATCGTAGAGGGGAGAGGGATCCCCACAAAAATGCGAGCTCGATCGGTTCCCTCTCCCTGAGGGCTGAGGAATCCCCAGTAATTTTACGTCTTACAGCGATAACGCCGCTTAATAAGAATAAAACAGTGACAGCGATGACAGGGTCCGGCTGAAAATCGATGAGGCGTTGACGGCTGACCGGGGCCGCCCGCAGGGACGCGGGCGGAGGGGATAGCCTGCAAGGACGCAGGCTGGTCCCCGACCCGAAAGTCAGACGGCATAAGGCGAGTGGACCGCGCCAGCGGCGATTTTCCTGGCCGGGAGCCCGGGTTGCCAGGGCGGTGGCGGTGAGCCGCCCTGGCACGTTCACGGGTTCTGTCGTTATAGAAAAGCACAGAACATAAGGTGAACGGAATGACCACCAGAGCCGCATTTTCCCCCTCACCCCACGCCGCCGCCCAGGGATTGCCACAGGGTCACGCGGTTCTCAAGATCCGTCTGCTGCAGCGAAATCAGCCCCTCCTGCGCCGACCACAGCGAACGCTGCGCGGTCAGCACCGACAGATAATCCCCGGTCCCGGCCTGATACTGGCGCTGAGCGATATCCAGCGTTTTCTGCTCGGCGGCGACATACTCGCGCTGGGCGTCGAGTTGCTCATCCAGCGTCTGGCGGCGGGCGAGCGCATCGGCAACATCTTTAAACGCGCTCTGTATCGTTTTCTCGTAGGTGGCAATCAACCCTTTCTTCTCTGCCTCCGCGTAGCGCAACTGCGCCAGGTTGCTGCCCCCGGTAAACAGCGGCAGCGAAATCGACGGGGCAAACGACCAGACCTTCATGCCGTTATTGAACAGCGACGACAGGGCTGAACTGCCCACCCCTGCGCTGGCGGTTAACGAAATCGACGGGAAGAAATTCGCCCGTGCCGCACCAATGTTGGCGTTGGCGCTTTTCAGATTATGTTCCGCTTCCTGAATATCCGGACGGCGCAATAAGACCGAAGATGACACCCCCGCAGGCGTCAGTCTGATGCTGTCCTGCGCCAGGCTTTCGAGCGTACCGGGCAGCAGACTTTGCGCCACGGTCGTTCCCGCCAGCAGGTTGAGCGCATTGATATCCTGCGCCACCTGCGTCTTGTAGTTGGCGACACTGGCGCGTGCCTGCTGGAAGACCGCCATGGCTTCGCTCACATCCGTGGCCGCCGCCGTGCCCACTTGCTGCTGGCGCTGCACAATATTGAGCGAGTTTTGCGCGCTCTCCATTGTCTGCTTTGCCAGCGCCAGGTTGCTGTTATCCGCCGCGAGCGTAATCCACGCGGTAGTGATTTCCCCCACCAGGGTCAGGCGGGTGTTTTGCGCGGTATATTCGCTGGCAAGCCAGGTTTCCCGCTCGGCCCGCGCAAGGCTCTGGTTACGACCAAACAGATCCAGCTCAAAGCTCGACACCGCGCCGTTGGCCTCTGAGCTGGAGGTCACGCCGCTGGCCACGGTGCGGCTGCGGGTATTGCTCAACGCCGCATTTACGGTGGGGAAGAGCGCGGCCCGGTCTTCGACATAGAGCGCGCGTGCCGCGTCAATATCGGCAAGCGCTTTTTGCACATCGCGGTTTTGGGTGAGCGACAGGCTCACCACCTGTTGCAGGCGACTGTCATTGACCACCTGTTTCCAGTCGGTCGCGACTGCTTTCGCTTCACCGTTGCCGCCGGGCAGGGTGGCAGGAACGGGGGCATCCGGGCGTTGATACGTCGGGTCGAGCGACACACAGCCCGCGCTCAGGAGAGCCAGAACAAGCACACTAAGACGAAACATAATTACTCCTGGCGTTGACGTTTACCGGCGAACAGACGTTTCACCAGCATAAAGAACAGCGGAACAAAGAAAATCGCGAGCAGCGTGGCGGCCAGCGTACCGCCGATAATGCCGGTACCGATGGCGACACGGCTGTTGGCTCCGGCCCCGGTGGCCACGGCCAGCGGTAGCACCCCGGCGATAAATGCCAGCGAGGTCATCATAATCGGGCGTAAACGGGTACGTGCCGCACGCAGCGCAGCCCGGCTCAGGGAATAGCCTTCCTGCACCGCGGCTTCGGCAAACTCGACAATCAAAATGGCGTTTTTCGACGACAGGCCAATGGTGGTCAGCAGCGCCACCTGGAAGTAGACATCATTATTCAGGCCGCGCATCCAGGCTGCCAGCGCCGCCCCAAGCAGGCCGAGCGGGATCACCAGAATGACCGAAATCGGCACGGACCAGCTCTCATAGAGGGCTGCCAGACAGAGGAACACCACCATGATTGAGATGGCATAGAGGCTCATGGCCTGGCCGCTGGCGAGTTTTTCCTGCAGTGACAGGCCGCTCCAGGCCCAGGTGGAACCCGCCGGCAAATTATTGGCGAGGGTCTCCATTTTGCTCATCGCCACGCCGGAGCTGAACCCGCTGGCGTTCTCGCCCTGAATTTCATAGGCCGCCGAGCCGTTGTAGCGCACCAGACTTTCCGGACCATATTCCCAGTGGGTGGCGGCAAAGGCGGAGAATGGCGTCATGCTGTCATCGCTGCCGCGCACGTACCATTTTTTCAGGTCCGACGGGGCGGCGCGAAACGCGCTATCCCCCTGGATATAGACCTTCTTCACGCGTCCACGATCGATAAAATCATTCACATAGGTCCCGCCCCAGGCGCTGGAGAGCGTATTGTTGACATCGCTCAGCGACAGGCCCAGCGCAACGGCTTTGTTGCTGTCGATATCCACCTGCAACTGCGGCATTTGCGGCAGGTCGTTGGCTCGAACGGATTGCAGTTCCGGGCTTTTGCTGGCCTCACCAATCAACTGGTTGCGCATTTTCAGCAGTTCGTCGCGATCCGTGCCGCCGCTTGCCAGCAGCTCAAAGGTAAAGCCGTTGCTCTGCCCCAGACCGTCCACCGACGGTGGCGTCATGGCGAAAATGCTGGCATCGCGGAGAGTGCTTAACTGTTGAGTGGCCCGCAGGGCGATCGCCTGCGCGGTATTTTCCGCCCCCTTACGTTCTGACCAGTTTTTCAGCGAGACGAAGGCCATTCCGGCGTTCTGCCCGCTCCCGCTAAAGCTAAAGCCGGTGACCGTGAAGATGGCGTCGGTATTGGCTTTCTCGTTGCTGAGGAACCAGTCGGTCACTTTGCTGGCGACCGCATCGGTACGCGGCGCGGTCGCCCCGGCGGGCAGGGTGAACTGCACCATCACAGAACCCTGGTCTTCGGTCGGCAGAAAACTGCCTGGCAGACGCCACATGACAAATGCCATTGCCGCGCAGAGCACGCCATAGGTGGCGATCACGGTGACGGCGCGGCGCAATACGCGCAGTACGCGGTGCTCGTATTGGTTTTCGGTACGGGTGTAGAAGCGGTTGAACGCGCCGAAGAAGCCTTTTTTATGCGGTGTGCTGTGCTGCATCACCGCGCCGCACAGCGCCGGAGTCAGGGTCAGGGCGACAATCACCGACAGGGTCATGGCCGAGATGATGGTGACCGAGAACTGACGGTAAATCACCCCGGTAGAGCCGCCAAAGAAGGCCATCGGCAGGAACACGGCGGAGAGTACAAGCGCAATCGCCACCAGCGCGCCGGAAATTTCGCCCATCGATTTTTCGGTGGCTTCGCGGGCGGGCAGCCCTTCGTCGCGCATAATACGCTCGACGTTTTCCACCACCACGATGGCATCGTCCACCAGCAAGCCTATCGCCAGCACCATCGCAAACAGCGTCAGGGTGTTAATCGAATAACCAAACAGGGCCAGCACGCCAAAGGTGCCTAACAGCACGACGGGTACTGCCATCGCCGGAATCAGCGTGGCGCGGATGTTTTGCAAAAACAAATACATCACGCAGACTACCAGCACGATGGCTTCGATCAGCGTCTGTACCACGTCTTCGATGGAGATTTTGATAAAATCGGTGCTGTCTTTCGGGTAGGCGATGTCATAGCCCTGCGGCATGCTGTGACGGAACCCGGCGATTTTATTTTTCACCAGCGTGGCGGTATCCAGCGCGTTCGCGCCCGGAGCCAGCATCACCGCCAGGCCCGCCGCCGGGTGGCCGTTCAGTTTCGCCGTTGCCGAATAGTCTTCGCTGCCCATCTCTACGCGGGCAACGTCGCCGATACGAACCACCGCACCGTTGGTTTCACTTTTGATGATGATATTGCGGAACTGATCCACGGTTTGCAGGCGCGACTGCGCGCGGACCGTGGCGGTGAGTTGCTGACTGTTTGAGGCTGGCAACGCGCCGATTTTCCCGGCGGAAACCTGTACGTTCTGCGCTTCAATGGCGGTCTGCACATCCGACGGCATCAGCGCGTACGAAGCCAGTTTGTCCGGATCCATCCAGATACGCATCGCGTATTGCGCACCGAACACCTGCAGGCTACCCACACCGTTAACGCGTGCGAGCGGGTCCTGTACATTACTCACCAGCCAGTCGGCGATATCGGAGCTGGAGGCGTGGTCGGTTTTGTCATACATCGCCATGATGAGCAGAAAGCTGCTCTGCGATTTCACCACCGTAACGCCGGACTGGGTGACTTCGGTTGGCAGGCGGGACTCGGCCTGTTGCACTTTGTTCTGTACCTGCACCTGAGCGGTGTCCGGGTCGGTACCCTGTTCGAAGGTCACGGTGATAGTCACCTGACCATCGGAACTGCTGGTGGAGGTGAAATAAAGCAGGTTATCGAGCCCGGTAAGCTGTTGTTCAATAACCTGGGTCACACTGTTTTCCAGCGTTTGCGCCGACGCACCGGTGTAGGTGGCGGTAATTTTTATCGAGGGCGGCGCCACGTCCGGATACTGCGCGATGGGCAGCGTGCGGATAGCCAGCACCCCGGCCATCATGATGAGGATGGCGAGTACCCAGGCAAAGACCGGGCGCCGCACGAAGAAGCGAGAGAACATCAGGCTTTGCCTCCGTTGTTTTGCACTTCAACGGCTTTCGCCTCTGAACCGGCGGTGACTTTATCCGTGCCTTCGACAATCAGCTTGTCGCCGCTTTGTAGCCCTTTCAGGACCAGCCATTTATCGCTGTAGGTATCACCCGTTTCGACGCTACGCTGCTCGACTTTGTTGTGAGCGTTGACCACCAGCGCCGTGGCGTTGCCTTTGCTGTCGCGGGTGATGCCCTGTTGCGGGGCGAGGATGGCGTTTTCCATCACGCCTTCATTGACTCTGGCGCGGACAAACATGCCGGGGAGCAGTTGCTGATGCGGGTTCGGGAAGATGGCGCGAAGGGTGACTGAGCCGGTCGCTTCATCAACGGCCACTTCGGTCAGCGCCAGTTTGCCGGTTTCGCTGTAGATGCTGCCATCTTCCAGAATCAGCGATACGCTCAGGGTGTTGTCGTTGCTGGCGAGCGCCTGCTTACGTAAACGCAGCAGATCGGCACTGGAACGGGTGAGGTCGACATACATGGTGTCCAGCCCGCGCACGGTGGCCAGCGCCGTGGTTTGCTCGGCGGTGACCAGCGCGCCTGGGGTGACGGACGAGATGCCAATCCGCCCGCTGATCGGTGAGGTGATAGTGGTCCAGTTCAGGTTAATACGTGCGCTTTCCAGTGCCGCCTGTTTGGCGCTGACGCTGGCCCTGTCCTGCGCGCAGGTAGATTTCGCGTCGTCGGCATCCTGCTGTGACACGCCGTTATCTTTCACCAGCAACGCATAGCGACGCGCTTTCTGGCAGTCGGATTCCACCAGCGATTGCGCCTGTTTAAGGGAGGCATCGGCTTCATCGAAGGCGGCGCGGTAGCTGGACGGGTCAATCTGGTACAGCGCCTGGCCGGCTTTCACCGTGTCGCCTTCGGTAAAGAGGCGCTTCTGGATAATGCCGCCAACTTGCGGGCGGACTTCCGCGCTCAGCGAGGCCGAGGTACGTCCGGTCAGGGTGCTGAATACGGAAAGCGGTTGGCTCTGGAGCGTCACGACGCCGACGTCCTGAACCGCGTGGTGTTGTGCAGGTGGTGTGGCATTGTCGCAGCCAGTTAATGCGAATAATGCCACGACGGTGATTCTTATTAACTTCATTATATTTCCCCGGCGTGTAAAAGTCCTGCCCGTTGATAATTAACAGGCGGCTGGTTGACCTTATTTTGGCAATGGCAATACTCCACTTCCGCTATTTGCGGAAATGATAACGAGCGGTATTTTTATACACCGCCTGAAATTCGTTTAATCCCGGATTATTTTTCTGTAAATAACATCTGCATTATGTCCTGATATATCTGGTGTAATTGCGCCGGGTCGCATTTTTGCGGCGTCAGGTTTCTGAACATGGCACCTTCCATCAACGACGCCATAACCTCCACACAGCAGCGGACGCGACTCTCTTCAAGATGCGGATGCATTTTCTTCAGGTGAGCGCAGGCAGTTTCATACATGCGCGCATCGGCCTGTGCCATCATCGCAGCAACGTGCGGGTTGCGGGTCGCTTCGGCCGCCACTTCCAGCATCAGCGCATCGTCATCGTGGCTGAGCGTTTGTCGCCAGGCCAGTACCTGCGCGAGGTGTTCAGTCTGGGTGTTGCTTTCCATTTCAGCGATACGGTTGTCGATGATGCGGCGGATCATTTCCTCAATGATGGCGTCTTTACTGGCGAAATAGCGATAAATCTGCCCGACGCTTAACTGGGCCTCCAGCGCGATTTGCGACATGCTGGCCGCGTGAAAACCGCTTGCGCGAAAGCAGCGCCGGGCCGCGACAATGATTTCGTCCTGGCGGATCTGGTGGCGTTCTTGCTGCGAGGCTTTTGGTGTCATGCCGGGCTCCGGTTTGTGGTTTTTGAGAATGATCATTCTCATTGACCATAAGAATATATGAATTTTGCCCCAGGCGTTAAGCTTTTTCTGGGGAGATAATATGGATTTACAAAAGTCCATATTGTGGAGAAATAATGAAGAAGATAATGGGGAGATTAAGGAGAAAGGTGTCGATAAGCCATTGGGAATATTAATGGGGATAATATCCATAATATTTGTGTGTGTCATTAATTAGCGTTGCGCTAATGAAGTAAGAATAGGGTTCAACTTTCATCTTTGAGGGCAGACCAGGACACGGCTTACGCTCTCAGATATCGAAGGGAAACGCAGTATGTCTGTTTGACCTGGAGGTTTTTTTGTAAGCATGAAGATGAGAGTGGATAAGTGGCATCCATGCGTTATGCTTTTCACGCGTCCTGGATGGGTCATCTATACCGAGACCAGGTGATCAGTGGAGGTGATGGTGCCGAAGCCCACTGGTTGGTAGCAATCTGAAAGGGAATATCATTATGGCTGACAATACCTCACAGTTTTCCGGCGTATCAGGTTCCGTGGAGACGTCCGGAATGAACAATCCGAATGACGTGAAAGCGTTGCAAAAGATGATTATTGATGCTGGATATAATCACATCCGTGGAAATAATATCTGCCCAAGCTGAGTGATTGATCTCATTACTTACCGTAAAGCTTATTCAATATATATGAGCGATGAGTCAAACCGTCAAAGAATAAGGTATTTGCAATGAAATCTTTACGTGCAACGCTGGCGCTCTTGTTCCTGATGCCTGCAGTTTCATATGCGGCTCTTTATGAAGGGATGGAGAGGGATGTTTGCTTTAAAAATCAGAGCAATATACATATTGCTTATGATTGTCTGTCAAAAAAATCGGCGGAATCTTCCCATGCTCTTGATAATATTATTGCTGAGACGAATAAGAAAATAATAATTAACAATCCAGGTCCGGTCTTCCGCAGCGAAGATCCGAAATTGACGATAGGGGATATCTACAGTAAATCATTTCTGGCTGCACAAGTGGACTGGAAAGCATATAGAGAAAATTTATGCCTGGCTGTCGCGTCACAAATAGGTGAGGATGCAAATGACTACCAGTCATATATTGATCAATGTGTGATTAATTTGAATAAGCGGCATGTTGAAGAAATAAAGATGATGGATATTAAATCTGGGCATAACTGAAATGGCTGGGCTGAAAAGTTACGGTAAGGCCTGTTGGTATTTTAGGATAAACGGCTCCTGAATTCTTAACGTGAGGCGTGGTGATAGAGAGATCCCCCGGCGGCGCTGCGCTTGCCGGGGCTACGTGGTGGATACTGTGAACGTCTTCAACCTTTTTAGCCATGGTTGACTCGTTTTCCCGCATGACAACCACAGCGAAATCTTTATGCCCCCTGGCGCAGAGCATGCAGCGAGGGGGTTGAGTCCCCGCTGAAATCGGTGAGACGAAGACCCGATGACAAGGGCAGGCCGCCAGGGATGGCGGACTGAGGTTTGTCGAGACACGACAAAATCGTCCGGAACGATTTTGAACAACGCAACGCATTGGCCCGAAGGGCGAGCCCCTGGGATGGGGCGAGTAACGCGAGTCAAACCGACCGCAGGCAGCGGGGCGGGAGGCAAACGCAGTGCGAAGCACCGATTTTTTGCGGGGCCGCGGGGATGGTAAAGGGGAACGCGGTGTTCCCCTTTACCCGTTCACGTGTCCGGAGGTTCCATTACGCCATGAACATAAGGGGAACGGAACCCTCCACCTGAGCCACATATTCCCCTCACCTCAACCCTCTCCCCTGGGGAGAGGGAGAAAACCGGTGGTAGCCCGGATAAGGCGTTTACGCCGCATCCGGGAATCGGGTATTTGAGCCACCAACAACCCTCACCCCGGTCCTCTCCCAGAGGGCTGCGGTGAGCCCCCCTGGCACGTTCACCGGTTCTGTCGCGATAGAAAAGCAAAGAACATAAGGTGAACGGAATGACCACCGGAGCCGCATTTTCCCCCTCACCCTGGCCCTCTCCCTCAGGGAGAGGGGACCGATCGTGCTCGCATTTTTTGTGGAGATCCCTCACCCCTGAGGGAGAGGAAGAAAACGCATTCGGGGTTGATCTAAAGGTGAGAACAATTCTCAATATTATTGCCGCCTGGCGGGGGCAATGGTAACCTGTAGGCGTTTTTCAGGGCGTCGACCCGGAAACTTTCGCGCATCCCCGATGGAATGTTGAACATTGGACAGGATCACAATGGCTGCCCGCTATGCAAAAAAGACACTTTTCCGTTGAAGATTTTATCGGGTTCGGCGAACGCTACGGCATTGATTACCGTTTCCCGTCACTCTCTTCCTGCCGCGACGTCAGCAAAGAAAAACACATTGTGATTCAGGGCGATGTCGAAGAGATGTCGTTCTCATCCGGTCTCAACCTCACCAGCTCAGATATTCGCGTCCTGCAACCCTATGAAACCACCTCCTTGCATAGCTGCCCGCTCTATATGCTGGTGGTGCTGGAAGGCAGCGTGATGCTGCGCGTCAACGGTCAGGAATTTGTGGTGCGCTCCGGTATGGCCTTTACCTCGCGCCTTGGCGAGCAGCAGGTGATGAACGCCGTACATCTTGCTGACTACCACTTACGCACGCTGTCGCTGGGCGTGGACCCGGCGCGCTGTTGGCAGTCGCCGCTGCTTTCCGCCCTGCTCCAGCAGTGGGAAAACGGCGGTGCGCCGACCTTTTTATGGCAGGTGCCGGGCTTTTTGCTCTCGGGCCTGCAACATATTCAGCAGTCCAGCCAACCGGGGCTGTCGCGCCAGTTAATGCTCGAAGGCGTCATGCTACAACTGTTAGGTCACGGCCTGTCACAGCGCCTGCAAAACCACGTATCCCGCCATGCTCCCAGCGGCGAACAACATCGGCTCGAAACCGTACGTCGCTTGCTGGAGCAGCAGCCGGAAAAAGCGTACACCCTCACCGAACTGGCCCAACTGGCAGCCATGAGCAGCAGCAGCCTGCGGACGAAGTTTCGTCAGGCCTATGGCCATTCGGTGTTTGATTACCTTCGCGATTGCCGCCTCGATCTTGCCCGCCGCTATCTGGCGCAGGGGTACAGCGTGCAGCAGGCGGCGTGGATGTCGGGGTATCAGCATGCCACCAATTTTTCTACCGCCTTTCGCCGCCGCTATGGCATTACCCCCGGAGAGGCACGCCACGCCTGTTAACCCCTGTACTTCCTCCTGATATTCGCAGGCCCGTAGACCAAAGTTTCATAGTTGTGATGCGTTTTGTCATCGCGCATACGCCTCTTGTCATTGCGCATAACTGCCGCCGTCGGCAAAAAGGTAATAATTCTTATTTACAATAATAACGGCTTCTGGAGATTTTCATGTTCGCAAAAACGCGGCTGGCGCTGATGATTGGCTGTATTACGGGCGGATTTAGCGCGATAGTCCTGGCACAGGACACCACGTCGACAAAAGAAGAGACGGTGGTGGTGACCTCACAAATGCAAAGCGGCGCGACCAAGCTGGAAACGCCGGATATCGAAACCCCGCAGTCGGTCTCTATCGTGACGCGTCAGCAGTATGAAGAGCAAGGGGCCACGAGCGTACGCCAGGCGGTGAGCTACACGCCGGGGGTCTATGCCAACCAGATTGGCGCCTCCAACCGTTTTGATTATATCGTCTTGCGCGGCTTCTCCGACGGCAGCCTGGATAACGTCTATCTCGACGGCCTGAAAATGATGGGGGATACCAACTCGCACAGCTCGCTGGTGGTGGACCCGTGGTTTCTCGACAGTATCGAAGTGGTGCGCGGCCCGGCTTCTGTACTCTATGGTCGCTCTTCGCCAGGCGGGATAGTGGCGCTGAACACCCGCAAACCGTCGTTTGACGCGGGGGGCGAAGTCAAACTGTTCGCCGGGAATAACAACCAGCGCGGCGCGGCCTTTGATGTGACCGGCCCGGTGGATGATAACGACCGCGTTGCCGTGCGTTTAACCGGCATGACCCGCTATGCGGACTCCCAGTTTGATCCGCTCAAAGAAGAGCGTTATGCCCTGATGCCGAGTCTGACCTGGCGCATCACCGACACCACGCGTCTCGATCTGATGGCCTATCTGCATCGCGATCCGGAAGGCGGCAGCCACTCGGGCTTACCGTATGAAGGCACCGTTGTCCCCCATGCCGGGCAGAAAATTTCCAATACCTTCTATGAAGGGGAAGACGATTACGACAAGTACGACCGCCGCGAAAATATGGTTGGCTACAATTTCGAGCATGCCTTCGACAGCGGCTGGTCGGTGCGCCAGAAATTGCGCTATTTGCACACCAAAGTGAACCTGAACCAGGTGTATGCGGCAGGCTGGCTGAATGATACCGAACTGAACCGCGGCTATTCCGGTTCTGATGAGAAGATGAATGCCATCACGCTCGACAATCAACTGGACGGCAGCGTGGAGACCGGCCCGGTAAACCATCGCCTGCTGATGGGCGTGGATTACCAGCGGCGCAGCAATAATGTGGCCGGTTACTACGGCGCATTCCCGGCGATCGACGCGTTTAACCCGGTGTATGGCGCAGATCCGGATTACATCACCCAGTACAGCAGCGAGAAGCATAAGCTGGAGCAGACGGGGATCTACGTGCAGGATCAGATGTCACTCAATAAGTGGCGTCTGACGCTGGGCGGCCGCCACGATCAGGTGAAGGTCACTAACGTTAACAAGCTCAATGACACCAGCGATACCCTGGATCAAGGTCATTACAGCAGCCGCGCGGCATTGCTGTATCTGTTCGATAACGGTTTTGCCCCGTACGTCAGCTACTCGACCGCGTTCACGCCGACCAGCTTTACCGATGAAAACGGCAAGATCCTGCAGCCGATGAAGGGGAAACAGTGGGAAGCCGGGCTGAAATTTGAGCCGGAAGGAACGCAGGCGATGTACAGCGCCTCGGTGTTCCGTATCAACCAGAAGAATATCGCCACCAAAGAAGAGCCGACCGATCCGTACCGTTCTATCGGCGAGATCGAATCCGAAGGGGTGGAGCTGGAAGCGGTGGGTCAGTTAACGGATAGCCTGCGCCTGCAGGCGGCCTATACCTATACCGATATTCGTTATAAGAAGAGCAGCCCGGAAGAGCAGGGCAAGCGCGCCGTGTACGCACCGCGTAACCAGGCCAGCGCCTGGCTTAGCTACGATGTGAAAAGCGGCCCGCTGGACGGTTTGACCGTCGGTTCCGGCGTGCGCTATGTGAATGGTATTACCTCGGACCGCCAGAATACGCATACGCTGCCGTCGTATACGCTGGTGGATCTGGCGGTGGGCTATGATCTGTCGAAGGTGGGCCTGAAAGGGCTGAGTGCGCAGGTTAACGTCAATAACCTGACGGACAAGAGCTATATCGCCGCCTGTAACTCGCTCTCTTATTGCTACTTTGGCGCCGAGCGCAGCATTGTGGGCAGCGTGTCGTATACGTTCTGATCGTGAGTCGTCCCGGGTGGCGGCACGGCCGCGCCTTACCCGGGCTACGATGCCGCAGGTACGGTGGTTTTGTAGCCCCGGTAATCGTGAGCGCCACCGGGGAGGAAAACGGAATGTATGGAGACTCCCGGGTGGCTGCGCGGCCGCGCCTTACCCGGCTACGATGCCGCAGGTACGGTGGTTTTGTAGCCCCGGTAAGCGTGAGCGCCACCGGGGAGGAAAACTGAGTGTATTGAGACTCCCGGGTGGCGGCGCGGCCGCGCCTTACCCGGGCTACGATGCTGCAGGTGCGGTGGTTTTGTAGCTCCGGTAAGCGTGAGCGCCACCGGGGAGGAAAACTGAGTGTATTGAGACTCCCGGGTGGCGGCGCGGCCGCGCCTTACCCGGGCTACGATGCTGCAGGTGCGGTGGTTTTGTAGCTCCGGTAAGCGTGAGCGCCACCGGGGATAATCGCAACACCCTGAGCGAAAGGGAGATTAACTCTCTTCCATCGCGATATGAATTGCTTCGCCGAGCTTCGCAATGGCCTCCCGATACCGTTCGGTGAGCGGCAGGGCGCAGTTGATGCGCAGGCAATTGCGGTATTTTCCTGATGCCGAAAACAGCGAACCCGGCGC
The DNA here is from genome assembly GCA_901456055.1 of Phytobacter ursingii. Taxonomy (GTDB): domain Bacteria; phylum Pseudomonadota; class Gammaproteobacteria; order Enterobacterales; family Enterobacteriaceae; genus Phytobacter; species Phytobacter ursingii. The sequence continues at coordinate 672,450 of CABDWT010000002.1, read as the reverse complement.
CGTCTGGATTTTCAGTCGACAGAGCTGGCGCGACACACAGATCATATCCACCCCTTCCGGCAATTCAACCCACAGCATATACCCGCCTTTTGGCCGCGTGACGCAAATTCCACAGGGAAAATACTGGCGGATCCAACAGGTATAGGTTTCCAGGTGCTGCTGATAAAACTGGCGCATCCGGCGAATATGGCGATGGTAGTGGCCGTCGCGAATAAACGCCGCCATCGCCAACTGATTAGTAGGCACTGTGCTGCCGATAGCGGCATATTTCATATGCAGCACCCGATCGCGATAGCGGCCCGGTACAATCCAGCCCACACGCAGCCCCGGCGCAACCGATTTGGTAAACGAGCTGCACAGCAACACGCGGCCATCAATATCGAGGGATTTAATGGTACGCGGACGGGGATAGTCGGTGACGAGTTCGCCATAGATATCGTCTTCGAAAATGACAATGTCATGGCGCTGCGCCAGCGCCAGTATCGCTTTTTTGCGCGCATCCGGCATGATCGAGCCCTGCGGGTTGCTGCAACTGGGTACGAGGATCACCCCTTTGATCGGCCACTGTTCCAGCGCAAGTTCCAGTGCCTCAATACTGATCCCGGTTTCCGGATCGGTGGGGATCTCCATCACTTTGATGCCGAAACCACGCAATAACTGCATGGTGCCATAGTAGGAAGGCGATTCTACGGCCACGATATCGCCCGGTTTACAGACCGAAAGCAGGGCAATGCTCAGCGCGCCGTGGCAGCCGTTGGTGATGACGATATCCTCCGGATCCACCACCGTACCGCCATCAACCATCAGGCGGGAAATCTGCTCGCGCAGTTCGCGCCGTCCTTGCAGGGCGTCGTAACTCAGAATGTCACACTGGTTGTGTTGCACCAGTCGCGCCATCTCGCGCCACAGCGGTTTTAATGTTGGCTGGGAAATGTCCGGCGCGCCGCCGCCAAAGTTGAGCATCTCTTTGTCCGAACGGGCATCCAGTAGTGTCAGCACCTCATCCCATTGCGTTACGTCTACCGGGCGCTGAACCGGGCGCGATATGGCGGGCACCGGCGGTTTGGCTTTGCGCGGGGCGACAAAATAGCCCGAGCGCGGCTGCGGGGTGATCAACTGTAGATTTTCCAGCACCTGATACGCCTGCTGCACGGTGCTGATGCTCACACCGTGTTCCTGGCTTAGATTCCTGACTGACGGCAATTTCTCGCCGTGACGGTAGAGCCCTTGCTCAATGCGCTCCGCCAGTAAGGTGGCCAGATTTTCATAACGTGTCATGCTGTATCCTTTGTTGCCACCATACAGATTATAAAACCAGTACAGATGGCGGAGAAAAATGCCGTTCAGATACAGTTGTAGGCGATCTGTATGTTAAAGAAAAGTAATTTCTGCGTCTGTATTGCATACAGGAATTCCAGAGAAAATAGCGCTCTGTTCAGGTGAGGAGAGACGCGATGGAATTCTTTGAAAATAGACCGAAACGACCATTTGTCGGGTTAGTACAACTGTGGCATTGGGTGAAACGAAAATGGGAACGGCGTAAGACGCGGATAATTTTGCAGAATCTCAGCGATGAGCAACTGAAAGACCTGGGGTTGCGTCGTGACGATCTGGGTTATTGATCCCCCAAAAGTGCGGAGATAACATCTTGTTATTTTCCGCCTTTTATGGCGTAGACTATGCTTAATGCCATTATCACTACGGGGGATTCACCATGCATTACATGGGCAGTAAAGACGACGATAAAAAAGAGAACGAAGGCGGCAACGTCACGCAGATGATGCAGCAGAAGTTGCTGGATTCGCGCTCAATCATTATCTCCGGTGAGATTAACCAGACGTTGACCGAAAAAGTGGTGACTCAACTGCTGCTGTTGCAGGGGATCAGCGATGCGCCAATCAAAATCTACCTGAACAGTCAGGGCGGTCATGTTGAAGCCGCGGATACCATTCACGACATCATTAAATTCATCAAGCCGGAAGTGCATATCATTGGCACTGGCTGGGTGGCGAGCGCCGGGATCACCATTTTCCTGGCGGCGAAAAAAGAGCACCGCTACGCGCTGCCGAACACCCGCTTTATGATCCATCAACCGCTGGGCGGCGTACGTGGTCAGGCGAGCGACATTGAGATCGAAGCGAAAGAGATCATCCGTATGCTGGAGCGCGTGAACCGTCTTATCGCCGATGCGACCGGGCAACCGGTAGAGAAAGTGAAACAAGACACTGACCGCAACTACTGGATGAACCCGCAAGAAGCGATTGATTACGGCATTGTCTCCCGCGTAGTGAACAGCTACGGCGACCTGAAGCTGGATTAATTTCCCCTCTCCCGATCCCCTTCCTGTGCGAGGGGGATCAAATCCACGTTATTTCCTTTCACCGTAGAAAAAATTTCACTTCTCCGAATGCGCTAAATTCTTCACACTGTCGGCGATGGTGAATACGGAGAAACGGCATGAATAAGAGTTATAAAGCCGCACTGGTGATGATAGCGACGCTCAGTGCGCCGGTAATGGCAGAAAACAATAGCACCACGTTTAACCACAAAGATTGGGAAGTCGTTTGTGATAACACGCTGACCTGTCGCGCTGCGGGTTATAGCAAGGAAGAAGAGGCCAGCGGGTCGGTACTGCTGGTGCGTAAAGCCGGTGCGAATGCGCCGCTGGTTGTCGATGTTGTGCTTGCGGAAATGGAATCTGATGAGACCTCGCCGCAGCCCAAACTGGTCCTGTGGATTGATGACAAAGAGATCGGTGAAGTCGAGCCGGAAGACAGCGATACCTGGCGGTTATCGCCCGCGCAGACCCAGGCGCTGATCGAGGCGGTAAAAGGCAGCGGTAAAGTCGAGTTTAAAGGCGGTGCGAAACCATTCGAGCTGTCTGGTGATGGCGCGACAGCGGTGCTGCTGAAGATGGATGATGTGCAGGGGCGTCTGGACACCCCCGGCGCGCTGGTGAAGAAAGGTGATAAACCGGAAAGCGGTGTGCCGGCGGCGAAAGAGCCTCCGGTGATTCAGGCAGCCAAAGTCAGCGATGCGCAAGAACGTGTGCTCAATGAAACGGAAGTTGCCGCGCTTAAGCCTAAATTGATTGCCTCTTTACCCAAAGACACCAATTGCGAGCGTCTGAAATCGCCGGACCCGCAGGCGGATGAAGGGGATAACGATATCAGCCTGACGCCGCTGGACGATACCCACGCGCTGATTTCCACGCTCTGCTGGCGCGCGGCCTATAACGAAGGCTATGGCTTCTGGGTTATCGACAGCAAACTTGCGGGCGAACCCGTGCTGGTGACCGACTCCGCTTCGGATTACAGCGATGGCCTGATTTCACTGGGGCAGCGCGGTCGTGGCATTGGCGACTGCTGGGCATCCGCTGAGTGGGTGTGGGACGGTAAAGCGTTCACCCAGAGCAGCGAATCCACCACCGGTATGTGCCGCTATGTTCGTGCAGGCGGCACCTGGGATCTCCCGTCGTTTGTCGCCCAGGTTAAAGAGCCGGAGTAAGGCGCATCCTGAAAACCCCCGGTGGCGCTGACGCTTGCCGGGGCTACGAAGTGCGGTGGTAGCCCGGATAAGGCAACGACGCCTCCGGGAACCCCCCCGGTGGCGCTGCCGCTTGCCGGGGCTACGAAGGCGCGGTGGTAGCCGGGATAAGGCGCAGCCGCCTCCGGGAACACCCCCGGTGGCGCTGCCGCTTGCCGGGACTACGAAGGTGCGGTGGTAGCCCGGATAAGGCGCAGCCGCCTCCGGGAACCCCCCCGGTGGCGCTACCGCTTACCGGGGCTACGAAGGTGTGGTGGTAGCCCGGATAAGGCGCAGCCGCATCCGGGTTATTCTTCTGGCTGCATTACGACTTCATATGTACGCCAAACCCGCCTTCACCAGGCGCAATATCCTCGCGTAACGTCAGCGCGGGAATCACATAATCCCCCGCGTTTTGCTGCCGGAAAGGCAGCGGTTCTGCCTGCCAAAGCGTGTCCAGACGGTGTGCCAGTTGCTGGCAATACGAGGCATATTTCTTATCATCTGTTTTGCTGGTGTGGTAAATCACCAGCGGCGGCAACACCTCGAAGCCCGGATAAAACAGCATCCCGTGCTGGATAGGGAACAGAATATCGTCGATAGGGCCGTTGATTCCGCGCGGGCTATAGTGTGATTCCCAGCCGCCTGTCGTCACCAGCAACATTGCCCGCTTGCCTGACAGACTCCCCTCGCCGTAGCGATCGCCCCAGTGGGTATCGCTGTGTTCACCCACGCCATAGGCAAATCCGTAGGCGTAAACCCGGTCGAACCAGCCTTTCATAATGGCAGGCATCGAAAACCACCATAGCGGAAACTGGAAAATGACCGCGTCCGCCCAACGTAATTTCTCCTGCTCGGCGGCAATATCCGCACTCTGCAAACCCTGCTCAAAGGCCTGTTTTGAATCCATTGACGGGTGAAAATGGTCGCCTGCCAGCGGGGCGAGCGTGTCGTTGGCATCCAGCTGTGATTTCCAGTTCATGGCGTAGAGATCGGAAACCTGCACGTGGTGCCCGGCATTTTCCAGATGTGAAACAGCAAAGTTATTGAGTGCGCCGTTCAGGGAGTGGGATTCGGGATGGGCATAAATCATCAAAACATTCATCGTATGTACCTGGTATGGGGAAAGTCCCCCCACGGTAGTGAATGAAGAGGTATAGTAGAAATTAATTGCTGTTATTGCAGGTATAGTCATGGTTAATTTTCGTCGTATCGATTTGAACCTGCTGGCGACGCTGGATGTACTGTTGACGGAGCTTAACGTGACGCGGGCCGCGCAGCGGCTCAATTTGTCGCAGCCCTCGGTCAGCGTGCAGCTCGCCCGCCTGCGGGAGATCTTTGCTGACCCGCTGTTGCTGCCAGGGCCACGTGGCATGCAACCGACCGCCCGTGCCGATGAACTGCGGGAGCCGTTGCGACGGGCGCTCGATGCGCTGGAAAGCGCCGTGTCATCCGGTAGCGCCTTTGACCCGGCAAGCGCCGATCTGACCTGGAAGATCGCCGCCACGGATTACACCGAGTCCGCCGTGGTGCTCCCGGCACTCAACAGCCTGCGGGCCGCCGCACCCGGCACCCGGCTGGCGCTGTTCGAGTTAAACCCCGCGCAGATTTTGCGCCAGGCGGAGCAGGGCGATGTCGATCTGATCTTTCATACTCGCGAAGGGTCGCCGCCTGCGCTGCACCAGCGACTGCTGTTTACCGAACGCTATGTACTGGCCGGGCGACTGAACCATCCGGCCTTAAAACGGCGCCCGACGCTGGCGCAGTTCTGCAAACTGGAACATGTGATTGTGTCGCCGGAAGGCGGGGGCTTTAGCGCGATAACCGATGAGGTGCTGGCAAAAAGTGGGCTTTCACGGCGCGTCGTTCTTTCCGTACCCCATTTTTTGTTTATGCTGGAGGCGCTGGCGACCAGCGATCTGGTGGCCGTGTTGCCGGAACGTCTGGTGAAAAAGGCCGGGGCCTTGCAGGTGGTGGACCCGCCCGTGCCGCTGCCGGGGTTCGATATGCTGATGCTCTGGCATGAACGTCTGCATCGTGACCCGGCGCACCAGTGGTTGCGACAACACTTACTCGACTGCCTTTAATTTCTACTGGGATGACAACATGTTAAAAGGCCTGAATCACCTGACGCTCGCGGTCAGCAATATTGCCAGTAGCATCGATTTTTATCATCACCTGTTGGGACTGCCCCTGCATGCGCGCTGGGATAGCGGTGCGTACTTGAGCTGTGGCGATCTGTGGCTCTGCCTGTCGCTGGACGCGCAGCGGCACTACATCGCCTCGCAGGAGAGCGACTACACCCACTATGCGTTTAGCATTGATGAAAATGACTTCGCCGCGTTTGTGGCACGCCTTGCGCAGGCGGGCGTGACGTCGTGGAAAGAGAACAAAAGCGAAGGGGAGTCGTTCTATTTTCTCGACCCGGACGGGCACAAGCTGGAAGCCCACGTGGGCAACCTCGCGCAGCGGCTGGCCGCCTGCCGCGCGAAGCCGTACAAGGGAATGGTGTTTTTTGACGGGTAGCCACGGTAAGCGCAGCGCCACCGGAGAAATCCCGGATGTTTACGTACGCTGAATATCATTTATACCCACCATACCTACAAATGCATTGGTGCTGGTGTGGGTAGTGGGTATACTCTCTTTGCATTGTAAAAAGGGAGACATTATCGAAAGGGATGACAAGCAGAGAACTCATGAAACAACTGCAAGAGCGTGGCTGGGTTCTTGACCGGGTGAAAGGGAGTCACCACACGTTCGTCAAGGTGGGGGTATCATATGTGATTACGGTACCTCACCCTGAAAAGGATATTGCAAAGGGAACATTGCAGAAGATCCTGAAACAAATGTAATTAAGCGGCACCGGGCCGGTGCCCTTTCAATCTTAATAGAGGTAAACCATGAAATTTCCGATCTATCTGCATCAGGCTGATAGCGGCAGTTTCTCCGGATTTGTACCGGACATCACAGGCTGCTATTTCGCGGGTGACACGATTGATGCCGCGATCGCCGATGCCTGGAATGCGATCGATGCTCATCTGGATTATGTCACCGAGAAAGGCGAACTCGTGCCGCAAGCGCAGAGCATTTCCGTACACATGAACGATGAAGATTGCCAGGGCGGGATTTGGGCTTATGTCGACGTTGATTTAAGCAAATATGACAGTAAAGCGGTGAAGTTGAACATTACCTTGCCGCAGAATTTATTAGTCAAAATAGACACGTACGTTGAGCGGCATCGGGAATACGGATCGCGCAGTGGCTTCTTTGCCGACCTGGCGCGTCGGGAGCTACAAAAAAGCGCATAACTCCCTTCTCATGAGCGCGTGCAGCCCGCCTTACACGGCGGGCTTTTCAGCCCATCAGCCCAGCCAAACCGACAGCTCCACATCTTCGCTAAACGGTGTCGACAAATAACCGTTTTCTGGCGCCCGGACCTTTTCCAGATACGGCGGGTAATAATCGGCGTTATCAGCAACGATCAGCGCCCCTTTTCTCAGACGCGGTTCCAGTAAATCCAGGATCTCCGGGTAGAGCGATTTCGCGCCATCGAGCAGCACCAGATCAATCGTATCGGGCAGATCCTGGCGCAGGGTTTCCAGCGCATCGCCTTCGCGGATCTCAATCAGATCGCTCACCCCGCCCAGGTTAAAATGTTGCCGTGCGCGCGCCGCTTTGGATGGTTCGAACTCGCAGGTAATCAGCCTGCCGCCGCCGTTATCGCGCAGTGCCGCCGCCATGTGTAGCGCCGAGATCCCAAAGGAGGTGCCGTACTCGACAATGGTGTGTGCGTTGCTACTGCGCGCCAGCATATACAGCAGTGTACCGGTCTCTTTTGACACCGGAAGCCACAGATCTTTTAGTCGCCCATAGAGATCCCGGTAGTCGGTTTTGCTCTGTAAAAGGCGCATTTGTTCTTCTTCGGAAACATTATCCAGCGCGGTGCTGGTGGTCGCTTCGGCCTCGGCAAACAGACGCTCCAGTAACAATGACAGCGGCGCGGTGGTGAGGGTGGTCATGGTCATGCAGGACTCCAGTAATAAATGTGACTAATTATTCGCATTCAGAATATGATGGATTCGTCGCATTCACTATTCGCATTCCTCTGGCTGGAGACTCTTCGAATGACATCGCGTTCAACCCCGCGAATTTCCTCGCGAAAACAGCCGCGTCAGGCACGTTCTACGGCGCTGGTCACCGCAATCCTTCAGGCGGCTATTCAGGTTTTAGCCGAGGAAGGGGCACCGCGCTTTACCACCGCGCGGGTGGCGGAACGTGCCGGTGTGAGCATCGGGTCGGTGTATCAGTACTTTCCCAATAAGGCCGCGATTCTTTTCCAGCTCCAGCTTGAAGAGTGGCAGCGTACAACCACGCTACTGCGGGACATTTTGCAGGACACCCGTCATCCGCCATTCCAGCGTATGCGCTCGCTGGTGCTGGCCTTTGTGCGCTCGGAGTGTGAAGAGGCGGCGATGCGCACCGCGCTGGATGACGCCGCGCCCTTGTATCGCGATGCCCCTGAGGTGACAGCAGCAAAAGCCGCAGGAGAGGGGATTTTTCAGACCTTTGTGCAGGAGGTGTTACCGAATGAGACGCCAGTAAAACAGGCGCTGGTCTGTGAACTGGTGACCACCACCCTTGGCGCGGTGGGCAAAGCGTTCTCTGTCGCGCCACATAGCGAGACGGACATTACCGCGTTTGCGGCAGAACTGGGGGAAATGCTGTGCGGATATCTGCAGTTGAAAGAAGGAAAGCGACGCGGCGGCGATTGAAAAATCATTCGTAAGGTTTATATATATGAGGTCGCCATAATCTGAGGATGTATATGGACGGGGAAGGGAGTCAGCGGTTATTGCAGCCGGGCGAGATCCGTCTGGCAAGAAGTGTCTTCGGTAATAGTCTTGAATATCACAAAATCTGGGTGCATCACGACAGCTATTTCCCGTTTGGCTTACAGCCCCAAAGTGCGGGAATGGCCCCTGATGGCGAACTCTATTTTCGCGAATGGTACCGCAACGATTTTTCGCGAGAGTCTCATCCTTTTCAGCATATCTTTATTCACGAACTCAGCCATATCTGGCAGCGTAATCGCGGGATGTATGTGCGAGTAAACGGCTTAATCAGTGGGCTGGTCAGCTATCGCTACCATTTAAATGGGCGGCCGTTACGACGTTATTCGATGGAACAGCAGGCACAAATCATTGCCGATTATTTCATTCTCAAAACTTACGGCTATGCTTCGTGGATGGCATTAAGAGCGAGAGGCGATGTGACGCTGGACGGTGATCTCCGGGAGTCCCGCATGTTGTCTGAATATCAAAAAACATTGCAGGGGTTTCCATGGTGCTAAGAAGGGGAATAACGCGCGGTATGCTCTTACTGGCGTCCCTGCTGGCATTGACGGGCTGTCCGGGGTCAGGCGACAGACTCAGACCCGATGAAACGACCTCGGTGAGACGTACGGCAAATAATGAAGTCTGTTTTGCCGTGCATAATGCGCAAGATTACCAGCCTGTTTTTATCTCGATTAATCCCCGCGCTATTCCGCCATCGAAACAAAAATATATCCTGAGGCCGCCGTTAACAGTGAAAGATGCGCAACTGTGTATTCCGTCCTCTTTCTATACTTTCGCCAGTGACGGGCAATTTATTGTTAAGTACATCCTTAAATCGAGAACCCAAAGCGTGCCAACACGCAGCGTCGTGGTCGGGGTGGAAGTTTCAAAAGGGGAAATTTATGCCTTCCCCTTAGCGAATAATGAAATCACTCGCTAAAGGATGACGTTAAGACGGAACAGCAAAAGGAGTCTATATGGCCGATTCACTGGCGCTGGCGGCAGGCCAGCTTTCTCTTAATGCCTGGCAGGGGAAGTGGGATGAGGTTCTGGGTATCCTCGAACACTCTCCCTCGCTGGTTAATCATGTTTCGCAGAAAAAAGGCTATTCCGCCCTGCATCAGGCTGCGTGGCACGGTGCGGATTTGACGATCATCGGGCGCTTGCTGCAATACGGCGCGGATACCCAACTCAAGACGCATGAGCAGCAAACGGCGTATGACATTGCCGTTAAGAAGCATGCACAGCGTGAGGATCTGCGGTTTGTGCTCTACCCCGCCTCGCGAACACTCGCCCAGTTGATGCGCAAGATTTTCGCCCAGGGCATGCCGGAATTGATGCATTACCCCGATAAGTTGCTGATGGACAATCTGGTGATGCTGCTCAGCGATGAAGTGTGTGTTTCTCCCACGTCCAGCGCGAAGGAGCGCTTTTATGCCGCCTTTATGGCGATGACGGGAACGCCGCTCTCAGCACCTTTTGAACGTCACGCCTCGATTCCCCCGAACTGGTGGGTGGATACCGACTACTGGCGCGATGAGTTTTTACCTCAACTGCTGGCGCTGGAAAAATGCAAATCATGCATTCCGCTGGAACATAGCTGGGCGACGATTGGCGATTTGCTCACACCGGACCACTCCGGTTGGGGGCTCAGAGGCGACCCCTGGTTATGGATGGAGATGCGCAAATCGTTATCCCGTGTCCCTTTGCCGGACACGCTAAAAGATCTGACCACGCTGCTGCGTAACGTTGTGCTCGCGCGAACTAATTCAACCATGCTGGATGACGATGCCGTTTATGTCCCGCGTTTTTGCCGCGGTGGCATGAGCAGCGGCCATATCTCACTGCGTTTCTGGGAGCAGAAAGGCATCCCCGCTATTGTGCAGCGCGCCGAGTGGTTAAGGGAGATGTGGGGCACAGGCGAGCGGGGCTAAGGTATCGCTTGTTCACGGATTCTATGTGTTCATGCTGCGTGAACAACGGAAATGCGTGAACAAGGTTGCCTGCTTACCACCCTGTTAATCGCGCGGCGACTGAACGTATTGTGGCAGTAATGTCTTCGCTTGCCGCTAATCACACCAATAATCTTTTTGCTTCCCGGCTGCGCTACGCTTAGCCGGGCTACGGATCGGAAGTGCCTGGCGAGCCATGTTGCGCGATCAAAACAAAAGTCGTCCGGTCTTCCCGGCGGTAGTGGGCGAGGATACGTTCCGTGCGCTTAACATTTACGCATGTTGCCTGTGCGGGATGAGTGTGTAGGCTGAGGGTTTGTACGCAAAACCTGCAGCAGGTGACCCGTATGGCGCGCGCCTCCTGCATTTCGGCACCACAACGAGGGGGAGAAGGTAATGAATACCATGAAAGCCGCCGTCTATTTTCAGCCAGGGAAACCGGACGTTCTGCATTATCGCGATGTGCCCTTGCCGGTCTGCGGCCCGGATGATGTGCTGGTGAAAATTGAAGCCATTGCGCTTGAGGGCGGCGATGTAATCAATCGCGCCACCGTAGTACCCGGGTCAGAAGGGACGATTCCCGGTTATTCGGCGGCGGGCAGCATCGTTGCCGTTGGGGTAAACGTGAAAGGTCGCCATCCCGGCCAACGGGTCGCGACCATTGCCCTTGCAGGCTCTCACGCAGAATATCGCGTGGCCCCTGCCGCGTGGTCCTGGGTTATTCCGCAAGGGCTGGATGTGGCTGCCGCTGCGGTTATCCCGGTCAGTTTTGGTACGGCTGCGCGAGCGCTGTTTTCGCGCCTGAACCTTAAAGCCGGTGAGACACTACTGATTCAGGGCGGAGCAGGTGGCGTTGGCGTCGCGGCGATTCAACTGGCAAAGGCCCGGGGCGCACGGGTGCTGGCAACGCTTTCCGGTCGCGAGCGTATCGCGCAACTCGCTCAGCTTGGACTGGATGTGGCGCTGGATTACCGTCAGCAGGATATCGTTGCAGAAGTAAAGCGGCTGACGGAGGGCGCCGGGGTGGACAGCGTGTTGGATCTCGTGGGGTCAACGCTGGACCAGTCTCTTGCCTGTCTTCGTGAGTGGGGAACCGTGGTGCTGGCAGGTAATGCGGGAGGAACCCCGCATGTCGATTTGATGGCCTTACAGCAGGCGAATCAACATCTCAGCGGGCTATTCTGGGGGCGAGAACTGACGCATGAGGAGGCCAGGGCATCCGTAGACAGGCTACTTCTTGATGCGCGTGACAAGCAATTTAGTGTCGTGATCGACAAGCAGTTTGCGCTGGCTGATGTGGTGGAAGCGCATCGTTATGCCGAAGAGAATCGTGTGCTTGGCCGCATTATTCTGCGTCCCTGAACGCCGTGCCAGCCTGCGCGGCTGGCAGTTTTCCCTTTCGCATTCCATGCTTTTTCTTACCTCTGTTTCTTGATACTTATCGTGATAACTATTACCCTCCTCACGGCTTAATGAGGAAGCTCACATGACCGAAGACGAACTGTTTGCCCGCAGGCCGCTGGGAATGCGCATGGCGATGATTGTGCGCCAGTGGCGCGCCACTATTGATCATGCGCTTGCCGATACTGGCCTCACGCAGTCCGGCTGGACGGTGCTGATGCAGCTTAGCCAGTTGGGCGATAACGTCTCAGTCAGTGAGCTGGCGGAAGTGCAGGGCATTGAACTGCCGCCGCTGATGCGTACCCTCACCCAGCTAGAAAACCAGGGGTTGCTTGCGCGCACCACATCGCCCTATGACAAGCGTATCCGTCTGCTGGCGCTTACGCCGGAAGGCCATGCCATGCTGGAAAAAATCACCATTGTGATTGAGGCCTGTCAGGAACGTGCGGCGCAAAACATCCCGGCTGAGAATATGGAGATTTTCAGCGCAACGTTAAATCAGATCGCCTGCAATTTGCGGAATATCCGCGAAGAAGATAACAAGACTCAATAAACCATGATGACGCCAGAACAAAAGTTTGCCCGCTGGGTAAGGGTGAGTATTGCCTCTTTCCTGCTGATGTTTTTCTACTTTATCGTTGCTGATATCTGGATCCCCCTGACGCCGGACGCCACCGTGATGCGCGTGGTGACTCCGGTATCGTCGCGCGTCTCCGGCTATGTCGCGAACGTTTATGTCCAGAACAACAGCGTGGTGAAGAAGGGCGATGTGCTCTACGAGCTCGATGCCACGCCGTTTAACAACCAGGTGGAAGCCGCGCAAATCGCCCTGGCGCAGGCGCGACTCACCAATCAACAGTTGGACGCGCAGATTGCGGCAGCCGAAGCGAACCTCAAAACCGCACAGCTCACCGCGCAAAATGACAAAGTGACTTTTGACCGCTATCAGCGCCTGGGAGCGATGCAAAACGTCTCGCAATCAGACCTGGATAAAGTGCGCACCACCTGGCAGAGCAGCGTACAGGCGGTGAATAACCTCAATGCGACCATTCACGCCCTGACGATTGAGCGCGGTGAGCGCAATGACAGCCGCAATGTGACGTTGCAAAAATATCAAAACAGCCTGGAGCAGGCGCAGCTCAGCCTTGGCTGGACGCAGGTGCGTGCCGAGGTAGGGGGGAAGGTGAGTAACCTGCAACTGAGCCCCGGCTATTATGCCGCCGCCGGGAGCGCCACCCTGGCGCTGGTGCATGACAGCGCCGATATCGTGGCGGATTTCCGCGAGAAAAGCTTGCGTCACACTCACGCCGGTACGGATGCCGCCGTGGTCTTCGATGCGTTACCGGGCCATGTGTTTCGCGCCCATGTCACCAGCAGCGATGCCGGCGTATTAGCCGGGCAAGAAGCGGTTAACGGCGAGTTGTCGCAACCGGAAACCTCCAACCGCTGGGTGCGTGACGCGCAGCGCATGCGCATTCACGTGGCGCTGGACGAGACGCTGCCGACGTCCCTGCCGACCGGCGCGCGCGCGACCGTGCAGTTGTATAACAGTGAAGGGCTGTTTGCCCGTTTCTTCTCAGGGCTGCAAATCCATCTCGTCAGCTGGCTGCACTATGTCTATTAATACCCTGGCGCGCGTCTTTACGCCGCACGGCAACATCGTCTATACCGCGAATGATTTTCGCCAGACGTTGCGTATCGTATTTGCCGGAATGCTCGCGCTGAGCATCTCCAGCTTTTACAACACCAGCTACGGCGTCTTTTACGTGGTTTACCCGGTCATGTTGCTGTCACTGGTACCCGTGTTTAATGGCCACGTGGCGAAGCAATTTATTTTTAGTGCGGTGCTGAACTGCGTCGAAATGGTGTTGATCATCGGCTATTTGTCGAAATGGCCGCTCATCATGACGCTGGTAGTATTCGGCCTGTATGTGATGCGTTTTCGTTTTATGAGCAAGGGGCCGCTGTTCCTGTTTGGTTCCGCCGGGGTGGTGTGTCAGAGCACGATGCTCAACTTTATGAGCTACCCGACCAGCGACTGGCATACGCTAATCTTCTCGAACATCGAAGCCAGCGTAATGGCGGTGGCGCTTAGCGCGCTGATGCATTATCTGATCCCGGATGTAACACCGCGCAACCCGCCGCCGCGGATCGAAAAAAGCGATGCCCGTGTGCGGCATGAATCCCTGCTTTCTGGCGCCGTGGCGACGATGATCTTTGTTGTCTTCCAGATAAGCGATCTCAGTGATTCGCTGTCGGCGCTGATGGCGGGGATCCTGATCCTGTTCCCGATGCACTATCGCGGCGCGGTGATGAGTTCGCTATGGCGTGTGGTAGGGGTGGTTCTCGCCTGTCTGTATATCCTGCTGGTGCAGCTGATTCTCTATAATCACAGCAGCCATATGTTGCTGATGATGCCGCTGATTGGTCTTGGGCTGGCGTTTAGCGCGCGGCTACATGTGATGGAAAAGGTGGGGGCGGGCGTTGGCTTTTCCAGCGTAACCACGATTGGCATTATGTTTGGGCAGAACCTGCACCCGGACACCGACCTGGTGTTCAGCGATCTGTATCGCATCGTGTCGGTGACGGTCGCCCTGTTGGGCACGCTGACGATGGTGTTCCTGGTGCACCTGATCTTAAACCGCTTCGAAGCGACGCGGTTTGTGATTGACGATCAGTAGATCTTTTTCAGATCCATCTCTTCCTGAATGCGTTCACTGTACGCAGCATGGGTACGGATGGCTTCGTCTATCCCGGCGTTAAACAGCGTCGGGCCGATGTTTTCAATCACGAAATCGACAAAGAATTCGGCGTCGAATTGTTCCAGTTCGAGGTCGAAGTTATCGGTACAGTAGCGTTGCAGTTTTTCGCGTAGCATCTCGCGTTCGCTGTGGCTGAGATCGATTTTGCTCATTGGGCTTCCTGGCTCGAGAAAAAGGGCATCATAGCAGAGGTTAGTGGTAAAGCGGCCCCGGTCAGCCGTCAACGCCTCATCGATTTTCAGCCGGACCCTGTCATCGCTGTGACTTTTGTATTCTTACGGCGCAGTGTTATCGCTGTAAAACGTAATATTACTGGGGATTCCTCAGCCCTGTGGGTGAGGGCATCAGGCCGCACGGCGCCATTTTCCCGGATGCGGCTACGCCTTATCCGGGCTACCAAACCCGCTGTAGCCCCGGTAAGCGCAGGGCCACCGGGGAAAACCCCGGATGATGGCAAGCTTTTCTCCCTCTCCCCGTGGGAGAGGGTTGGGGTGAGGGCATCAGGCCGCACGGTGCCATTTTCCCGGCACGACTAATACACGGCCACCTGTTCAAACGCTTCTCCCTCGCAGCGGTAAACCGCCTGCGTTGCGCCGGGCAGCACCCACTGTTGTTCGGCGCCGGGTGGGCATTGCAGACGAATGCATAACCCGCAGCCGCCACGCAGGGTGCGGGGAATATCCGCCACGCGAAACGGTACACCGGCGGCCTGCAACAGCTTGCGGGTCTGCACCACGCCGACGGTGGAGTGAAATAAAAACAGAAACTCTACCATCAGCGTGCCCTCTGGCGCTGGCCAATCAGCGCCGCGCCAATCGCCCCGGCGTACTGAGCATCGTCATGGGTATGCACCGCCATGTTCAGGTGTTCACTCAACATGGCCCGGAAACGGGCGCAGTGGCTGACGCCGCCAGTAAACAGCAGCGGTCCCTGATTGGTGAGCCGTGAAATAAAATGGCCGCTGCGCCGCGCCATCGCGTTAATCACCCCTGATAAAATGGCCTCCGGGGCCACGCCCGCAGAACGCAGGCTGATCACTTCGGATTCGGCGAACACGGTGCACATGCTGGTTAAGGGATGCGGCGCGATGCCGTCAGTAATACCGTCCAGCGCCTCCACCGTGGTGCCCAGGGTGCGGGAAATCACTTCCAGAAAGCGCCCCGTCCCGGCGGCGCATTTGTCGTTCATCAGAAAATCGGTGAGATTGCCCTGTTCATCGAGCTGGATAACTTTGCTGTCCTGGCCGCCGATATCAATCACCGTACGTGCCTCCGGCAACAGCAGGCGCGCCCCCAGGCCGTGACAGGAAATCTCCGTCACCTGTTTGTCGGCGAAATCCACCAGTTGCCGTCCGTATCCGGTGAGGGTCAGGAAGGGTGTTTCTTGCAGACCAGCCCGCAGTGTCTGCCAGGCATCATGAATGCTGTCTGCCGGGCGAAACGAGGTGGGACAGAGAAAACGCCGGACAATGGCGTTCCCTTCCAGCAATATTCCTTTGGTGGTGGTCGAACCGGAATCAATACCTATCGTGAACGTCACCATCACTCCTTACAGCATTTCAATAAACGCGGCGACGCGGGTGCTGAGCTGCCCGATGTCGGCGGTGGAGTAGTCCGTCTCAATCGCCATATAAGGAATGTTGTGCTGCTGGCGCACGTGACGTTTGATGGCAAGCGATTCCACCGCATAGGTATGGCAGGCCTGCAAAATCACGTCCACCACCCCATCGGCCTGGTACTCTTCCACCATCTGGCTCAGCAAACGCAGGCGTTCGGTATTTGGCGAAATACAGGAGCAGCCAATCGCCAGATATTTGTCGGTCAGCGCGTCATACACATCACCCTCTTCCGCCACATTGCGTTCGGTGGCTTTCGCGCCGGTGCAGTTTTCATAGCCCACCACCCAGCCGCCGTTCTCTTCAATGGCGCGCACCACTTTTTCGGCCGCGCCGCCAATCGGGCAGCCGGTGATCAAGATGCGCGGACGTGACTCCAGCCGCTTGCCCTGTTCCCACTCGGATTTCACGCGGACAGTCATCTCATTGAGTTCACTGATCAATGTGTTTTTATCGAAACGGAAGGTCGCGCCGTACACCACTTTCAGGATGTCTGCTCCGCTCAGCGCGGGTGGGTTAAGCTGCCCCAGACGGTAGAAATCCGCCGTCGCCTGACGTTCGCGGTTTTTCAGCACGATGGCCTCGCGCAGGGCGGCTTCACTGATAGGCTGACCAAAGCGTTCCTCGATGTGCTGTTGCAGGCGCAGGATTTCCGATTTCCACAGCGCCCGGGAAGCGGCATCCGTCGCGCTGTTGGGTAGCTGCATCACATGGACGGCTTTGAAATCCGCCATGTACTCGTACATTTTTTTCTTGCCGTCGCAGGTGGTTTCACCCACCACCAGATCGGAGAAATAGAAGTACGGGCATTTATCGGTTTTGCCGAAACCGTAGCTGCTTTTTATCAGCGGGCAGAGGTTACGCGGCAGATCTTTTTCCGCTTCTTCAATGGTTTCGTCGTTGGTGGAGCACAGCGACACCACAACGGCCCCGGCGGCCATCGCGATTTCCTGCGGCATAAAAGTACAGTAGGTGCCGACCAGCGGAATTCCGCGTTCTTTCAGTTCCATCACGGTGAGAAAACCTTTCTGGCGGGCGTCGGAGAATTGCTCAAAGATTTGCGGAAGTTCTGTAATAAGAGACATGTTTTTTCCTTCCCCGTCACACGGGAGATCCTAAAAAACGAGGCGGTCTGCTGCCGCCGAAGGAAGGATTATAACCATTATGAATGTATGGTTTTGTTGATCTGCCGCGAGATTAGTGGCTTTCAGAGGTGTGGTACTGCTGCACCCGACGTACCAGACGGGTCAGGCAGAGTATGGCCAGGCAACCGGTGACCAGCGCCAATAGATGAAACGGAATACGCCCGCCGCCAGAGAACCACAGCCAGCGCGCGCCTTCGATGGATAGCGCCACGGTAGTGAGCACCACGATGTTGAGCGACGCAGACACGGTGCCTTTCGGTAAGTTATTAGAAAACAGCGTAAAACGGTACAGGGTCGAGAAAATCAGCCCAATGCCAAAGCAATAGATACTGGTGCCGGTTACCGACCAGAACCAGAGGTGCGGAAAGAGCAGATTACCGGCAAGCAACGTCACCAGCCCGACAAGCTGGATGGGCACGGTACGACGGATATAGCGTGGGTCGGTCGGATCGTCCACAACGCGCATCACCACGATATTGGCGGCGATCAGCGCTCCAAATACCGGGATCTGCGCCCAGGCAAATTCCGCGGTGGTCATGCCGCCCGCATCGATCAGAATCACCGGGGAAACGGCCACCCAGCTCATGAGCGGAATATAATAAAGCGCAAGCGTGGCGGCACCGTTGAGGAAAACGCGGTTGCGGAATACCGCGCAAAAATCCTCTACCACGCTCATTACCCGTAGCGGCGTCTCCTGCCTTTTAACGGTTTCCGGCATGGCCAGCATCAGCCCAAGCCAGGCCATAAAACCAAGGGCGGCGATCACCGCGAAAATGACCTTCCAGTGGACAAAATGCATTAACGCCGCGCCACCCAGCGGCCCAATCACCGGGGCCAGCAGCACCGCCGAGGTGATAAGTGACATCAGTTTGATGGCTTGAGTGGGTTCAAAGGCTTCCTGGACGGTGACGTATCCGACCGTTGAGATAAAACAGATGCTGGTGCCCTGAATAAAACGCGCCGCCAGGAACTGCTCAAAGGTGGTGGTGAACAGGGTGGCAAGACAGGCAAGGGTAAAGATCAGCGCCCCGGTCAGCAGCACCGGGCGACGCCCAATTCTGTCAGAAAGGGGGCCTAACGCCCATTGCAGCGCCATGCCGCCTGCCATGTACAGGCTAACAGAGAGCGGTGCGAGGCTGACATCGCCGTCAAAATCGCGCACCACCTGAATGATGCCCGGCTGGATCATGTCGGTGGTGAGGTAGGCGGCAAAATCATAGAGCACCAGGGCCATCGGGAAGATAAAGACCCCGGCGTAACGGGCAAAAAAAGCAGGCTTCCATGACATAACACTCTCCTTTTACGGCGTTTCTTACCGCACGCCTCTATTGTGCGAGCAGATAATTTATATGTCGACGTGATTTTTGCCGCTTTTTTAACCTATGGACAGGGAAAGCAGGGCGGGGATCTGCGAGAGCAGGTAGAGCACAAGGCCAATCGATCCGCCCACCAGCGTGCCGTTGATGCGGATAAATTGCAGATCTTTGCCAATGTTCAGCTCGATCTGGTGCGACATGTCACGGGCATCCCAACTTTTCACGGTATCGCTGATATGGCGGGTCAGAAACTCGGCAAAATCCGGCGCGACGCTGTGAGCCGCCTGCTCCAGGTGTTCATTAAGCGAGGTGCGCAGTGCGCCGTCCGCCAGTAGCGTTTCGCCAAACCAGAGTCCGGCTTCGGTGATGCGCTGTTTAATACGCGAATCATCGGCCTGCATATCGCTCTTCATCCAGTCGCGCAGGTCACCCCACATCTCGCCCAGATAGCGGTTAAACGCGTCATCTTCTTTCAGGTAGCGTTTAATATTATCGGCCCTGGCAGCCATCTCCGGGTCGGTCTTCAGGTTGGCGATCAGTTTCAGTACCGCCTTATCAAAGGCACGACGGATCTGATGTGCGCTATCGTGGGTGACATCGTCCAGCAGCGTGTTCACCGCGCGCGTGACCATCACAGCACTTTGTTCACCCAGCCATTCGGTGGGCAAAATTTTGGCCTTCCGCGGGTGTTCGGTTTTCAGCCAGCGCACAATCTGGCTGGCGATAAAGTCCCGGCTGCTCTCCTTTTGCAGCAGGATGATCATCTGGCCAATCAGGGCATCCAGCAGTACCTGATGGCGCTGGTTCTTGGTCATGCTCTCCAGCATCAGCGCGCCGGTTTCGGTGAGATCGACTTTATCGATCGCCCGGTGTACCGCACGTTTAAGCAGGTTTTTGATCCGTGTGTCGTCCGCCAGTTCCAGAAATCCGCTCATCACCTGCATCAGGTGCTGGCCGACACGACGGGCGTTATCCGGCTGGCTGAACCAGACGCCAATCATCTGCGCGGGTTGATGACGGTGAATGAGTGCGACCAGCGACTGGGTGTCGAGAAATTTTTCCTGCACGAACTGCCCGAGATTGTCGCCGATGCGGTCTTTATTGCGCGGAATAATCGCCGTATGGCGGGAGATAAAGGGCAGGGGGACGCGGCGAAACAGCGCCACCACGGCGAACCAGTCTGCCAGCGCGCCGACCATCGCCGCCTCGGCAATGGCCTTCACCCCGCTGACCCAGAAGTTGGGCGGCAGAAAAAGAGTGACGATGAATGTCGCTACCGCGATAAGCAGTAATGAGAGCGCCAGGCGTTTGGCGCGTTTGAGTTCTGTGATTTTGTTCATGGTTTAAGCATAGAGCAGAGTGGCAGTTTCGCTTGGTTTTCAAGGTGAAGCGCGGTGGCGACGGTTCCCCTCATCCCGGCCTCTTCCCAAAGCGGTGAGAGGGAAAGGCCGGGCGAAAACCAAATATTGCATCTTCGTATGTCGGGGGTATGGTAGTCGCAGAAAAGATGGATAAAGGATGCGCTGACATGACGCTTACGATAATTGCCGCTGTGATTGCCGCCCTGCTGGGCGGTGCGTTTGGCTGGCTTCTTACCCAACAGACATTTACCCGCAAAATGGCCGCGCTGGAGCATGATCACGAGCTGGCGGAAGACGAGCTGGCGGCAACCCAAAAACGGCTGCGCGAGCAGGAAGCCAAAACCGACGCGGCACGCAACGAAAAGCACCAGCGAGATATTGACGTCAGCGCCATGCGCCAGCAAATCAGCGACCTGAAAGGGAGAGCGGATGAGGTTTTGCAGCGTCTGGCCAGAACGGAAGCGCAACTGGAAGAAGAGCGCCGTCTGTCGGGCCAGCTCGACCATGACTATACCGAGCTGAAAACCACCCTTGAGCAGCGCGAGCACCATTTCCGTGAACAGTTTGCCAGCCTCGAAGAGACCAAAAAATCGCTGTCGCGTGAGTTTGAAAATATCGCCAATAAGATTTTCGAAGAGAAGGGCAAAACCTTCACCACCACCAGCAAAAACAGCCTGGATGACATGCTTAAGCCGTTCCGTGAGCAAATTGAAAGCTTCCAGAAACGGATTAATGAAGTCCACGATGCCTCCATTCGTGGCAATGCCGATTTGAATGCAGAGATTAAAAAGGTGCTCGATGTCGGTCTGAAAATGAGTACCGAGGCGACCAACCTGACCTCGGCGCTGAAAGGCGATTCCCAACAGCGCGGCGCCTGGGGCGAGGCACAGCTACGCCGGACGCTGGAGATGAGCGGGCTGGTAGAAAAAGAGCATTTCGAGGTGCAGAGCGCCTTTACAGACGAAAACGGCCGCCGGAAGCAGACGGACTATCTCATTCGTTTGCCGGACAACAAACACATCATTATCGACAGCAAAGTGTCGCTCAATGCCTATGACCGCGCCTGTTCGGCCGAAACGCCGCAAGCGCAGCAGCAGGCGATGGATGAGCACATCATGGCGGTGCGTCGCCACATCGACGATCTGGCCTCGAAGGATTACACCAGCCTGGCGGGTATTCGCAGCCCGAGTTTTGTGCTGATGTTTATGCCCATCGAAGCGGCCTATATTGAGGCGCTGAAAACCAATAAAGGGCTGTTTGAATACGGTTACCGTAAAGGGATTGTGCTGGTTTCCCATACCACGCTGATCCCGATTCTGCGTACCGTCTCCAACCTGTGGATGATTGAACGTAGTAACAGCGAAGCACGGGAAATCAGCGAGCGGGCCGGGGAGATCTTCAATACCGTGTGCCTGGTGGCTGAGCGCTTAAGTAAGCTTGGCGGCACGTTAACCACCGCCAGCAACCAATATAACGCCACCGTGACCTCGCTGGTGGGCAGTCAGGGGTTGTATGGCAGAGTGGAGCGCTTTGGCAAACTCTCCGAGAAGGTCAATAAGGAGCTGCCGAAGCTTGAGATTTCTCACCGCGACTTCGAGCACGAACGAATGGCGATGATCGTTGAAGCGATACAGGAGCCCGAGGCTATTGAGGAAGACCCCGCCGCGCTGCCGGAAACACCTTCGCAAGCCGTTAACGAGCGCTAAGGAATGGGTGTTTTCAGATTTCCATTCGCATTTTTTGTAGCTACAATGTGGCTACAAAATGAATGGGGGACATATGGATTCTGTTATCCGATCGCGTATCGACAAAGAGTTGAAAGAACGAGCGGCTACCGTGCTGGAAGAGTGTGGACTGAGCTGGAGTGTGGCTATCCGCTTGTTTGCTGAGCAAATCGTAAAACATGAAGGGCTACCTTTTGAAGTAACCCGTAAACCGACTGCCCGTCTGCGAGTAGCAATGAACGAAGCAGATGAAATTATTACGCACCGGCATGGACGCTTTGAGAGTGCAGAGCAGCTTATGGACAGCCTGAATCATGGTAAAAAGCAAACGGACTAACTTGCCATTCCGATCGGATTACACCCGTTCTTTTATCAAAGCCTGGGAACGCTATAACAAAGCCGGGCGGCGGGATATGAACGAAACTGCCGCCATCATGGCTATGGTTCTTTCCGGTAACCCACTTCCTGCGCAATACAACGACCATGCACTAACCGGGAATATGCAAGGTTTTAGGGAACTGCATATCGGTGGGGATTATTTGCTGGTCTATAAGCTTGAGTCCGAAAAGCACTTGATCGTATTCACTGATTTAGGGACGCATGCCGAACTGTTCGAATAACAAACAACCTGAAACTACCTTAAACGTCAGCCATCGTCCGGCGTATGATGTCCCCTCGACTGACCCTAAGTGAAAAGAAACCATGAGCGCTATTGCTGCTAATTTGTCCCGCTTTCGCGACGCGATCGTCAATTTTTCCGGTCACAAAACGCCCGGTGAGTTACCCGCTGAATTTTTGCTGGCGCAGGAGGGAAACCTTGCCCAGTACTACATTCCCTTTGATGCGGTAAATACCCGTGCGCTGGTGGTGCTGGTGGGGATAACGCCTGGGTATGTGCAGTGGTATAACGCGGTGACGACGGCACAGAAAATACTGCGTGACGGCGGCGATGACGCGCTGGCGTTACGTGAAGCGAAAAAACACGGGGCGTTTAGCGGGCCACTGCGTAATAACCTGGTCAAATTGCTTGATGGTATTGGCCTGGCGCAGATGCTGTCGCTGGATTCCAGCGCGCAGCTTTTTACCGACCATACCGGGCTGGTGCATTGCACGTCGCTCTATACCCAGCCGCTGTTTGTGCAGGGCGTCAATTACAACGGCAAACCGCATTTTTCCCGTTCCGCACTGTTAAGAGCGGCCATTGATGAGGGGTTCGCGCAGGAAGCGGCGGCGCTGAAAAAAGCAGTGTTTATTCCGCTGGGGCCAGTGGCGACAGAAGGGGTTAATGTGCTGGTAAGCCGGGGCGTGCTGGACGAGGTGCGGGTATTGTCCGGGCTGCCGCATCCATCCGGCGCCAATATGGAGCGGATTAGCTATTTTCTCGGGCTGAAAGCGCGCGACACGCTGTCGAGTCGCACCAATGCGGATCTGCTTGATCAGGCAAAAGCCAGTTTACTGGCGAAGGTCAGTAAACTGGCGTTCATATAGTGTGGCGTCAGGATTTCAGGCCGGCAAAGGCGTCACGGATGTCCTGCTCCGGCAACTGGATGCCGATAAACACCAGCGTGCTGTGCGGCGGCTCGTCGCCCCACGGGCGGTCCCAGTCGGCACTGTAAAGCCGCTGTACGCCCTGGAATAACAGGCGGTTGGGCTCGCCATCAATCCACAGCATGCCCTTGTAGCGCAATAACTTGTCGGCAAACGACAGCAGCAGGTTTTCCATGACCCGTGAGACCGCGCTGATATCGACCGGATAATCCAGCTCCACCACAATGGATGAGACATCGTTCTGCTTATCGGCAATAAAGTGGAAGCGTGGTTTTGCGGTGATGTTCTCTTCCAGCATAAAGCCGTTGGTATTAAACAATAGCTCAAGGTTGATATCGCCGTGGGTGACGGTATAGATCGGTGCACGGGCGTTGATGCGGCCCAGGCGTTCGCGCAGTTTTTCGCTTTCACCAGCGACATCGGTTTTGGTCAGCAAAATGCGGTCGGCATAACCCACCTGCGACTGGGCGATGGTGAACTGGTTCATCTGCTCATCTGCATGCACGGCATCCACCAGCGCGATCACGCCATCCAGCAGATAACGCTGGCAGAGGATCTCATGGGAAAAGAAGGTCTGGATAATCGGCCCCGGATCGGCCATGCCGGTACACTCGATCACCAGGCGATCAAAGGCGACATCGCCGCGATCGCGGCTATCGAGCAAGTCGAGCAGGGCATCTTCCAGTTCGCTGGAGCGGGTACAGCAGATACAGCCGTTGGTCAGGGTTTTGATTTGCGTGGCGCGATCGCCAATCAGCTGGTCATCTACGGAGACTTCGCCGAACTCGTTTTCGATGACGGCGATTTTAAAACCGTGCTGTTCATTGAGGATGTGGCGCAGCAGGGTGGTTTTACCTGCGCCGAGAAAGCCGGTGAGTAGGGTAACGGCAATCGGGGTCATGCTCTCTCCTTTAGCAGCAGCGTACGCCGCCTTCGCCACTTCCGCCGTAGCGCGCTTCCTGGCGCTCGCGAAAGAATTCGTTGTAGGTCATGTACGGCTTGTCCGGATGGTTGGTTTTCATATGCTCAACGTAGTTGTCATAGTCCGGGATGCCAATCAGCATCTTCGCCGCCTGACCGAGGTATTTTTTTGCCTGGCCTAAAGTACCAAACATTCTGCCGTCCTGTTAATGAATAAAGCCGGATGATGGCTTGCGCCTTATCCGGCCTACGTTAGCTACACTCTGTAGGCCGGGTAAGCGCAGCGCCACCCGGCATCAGTTTTAATGGTGTGAAGAGGTCTTCACGCCGCCTTCCGGTACTGGAACATACGGGGTTTCTTTGTCGGTACGTACGGTGTTGTGACGCACGTTCAACCAGGTTTTGATACCGTAGAAGATGATGCTGTACACGACCACCAGGAACAGAATACTCAGGCCTGCGTTGGTGTAGTTGTTCACCACGATATGGTTCATGTTGGCAATCTGCTGTGCGGTCAGCTCAGAGCCGCCGGCAGCGATCTTCTCTTTGTACTGGTTAGCCATGTACAAGAAGCCTTCCAGTTGCGGGTTCGTGCTGAACAATTTCAGACCCAGCGCCCAGGTGGTGCACAACAACAGCCACAGCGCCGGAACCACAGTTACCCAGATGTATTTGGTGCGCTGCATTTTCACCAGCACCACCGTACCCAGCATCAGGGCGACAGCCGCCAGCATCTGGTTAGAGATACCGAACAGCGGCCACAGGCTCTTCACACCGCCCAACGGGTCAACCACACCTTGATACAGCAGGTAGCCCCACAGTCCAACGCAACCTGCGGTACCGATGATACCCGCGACCAGGGAGTCGGTTTTCTTGAGGAATGGTACGAAGTTACCCAGCAGATCCTGCAGCATAAAGCGGCCAGCACGGGTACCGGCGTCCAGCGCGGTCAGGATGAAAAGGGCTTCAAACAGGATACCGAAGTGGTACCAGAAGCCCATGTCTGCCATCGGCATGATTTTGTGGAACACATGCGCAATACCTACAGCCAGCGTTGGCGCACCACCTGCACGGTTCAGTACGGACGGTTCGCCGATATCTTTTGCCGTTTGCAGAATCTGCTCAGGGGAGATCACGAAGCCCCAGGAGCTAACCGTTGCCGCTGCGTGCGCGGTGACATCTTTCAACTGCGCCAGAATCATCGGCGCATTGTCGCCGCCCAGCTCATGCAGGTTCGGCATGGTAATGCCAAGGCCAGCCGGCGGGGTGTTCATCGCAAAGTAGAGACCCGGTTCAATGATGGATGCCGCAACCAGCGCCATCACCGCAACGAAGGACTCCATCAGCATGGCGCCGTAACCGATAAAACGCGCGTCGGTTTCATTCGCCAGCAGTTTCGGCGTGGTGCCGGAAGCGATTAGCGCATGGAAGCCAGAGACCGCGCCACAGGCGATGGTGATAAACAGGAACGGGAACAGCGCACCTTTCCACAGCGGGCCGGTACCGTCGATGTACTGCGTTACCGCAGGCATTTTCAGTTCCGGGTTGAGGATAACAATACCCAACGCCAGCCCCACGATAACGCCGATTTTCAGGAAGGTTGCCAGATAGTCACGCGGCGCAAGGATCAGCCATACCGGCAACAGCGCAGAGATAAAGGCATAACCAATCAGCGCGAAGGTAATGGTCGTGTCTTTGAAGGTCAGCGCCGGGCCCCAGTACGGGTCGTGGGCAATGATGCCGCCGAAATAGATGGAGGCCACCAGCAGCACGATACCAATGACCGACACTTCACCCACGCGGCCTGGGCGCAGGAATCGCATGTAGATACCCATAAACAGGGCAATCGGTACTGTGGAGCAAACGGTGAACACGCCCCACGGACTTTCTGCCAGGGCTTTTACCACGATCAGCGCCAGCACGGCGAGGATGATGATCATGATTAAGAAGCAGCCGAACAGGGCGATAGTCCCCGGCACACGACCCATCTCTTCTTTAACCATCTCACCCAGAGAGGCGCCATTACGGCGTGAAGAGATAAACAGCACCATGAAGTCCTGCACCGCACCGGCCAGGACAACGCCTGCCAGCAGCCACAGGGTACCCGGCAGGTAGCCCATTTGCGCTGCCAGTACCGGGCCGACCAGCGGACCTGCGCCTGCGATAGCAGCAAAATGGTGCCCAAACAGGACGTAACGGTTGGTTGGAACGTAGTTCAGACCATCATTATTAATAACGGCCGGGGTTGAACGTGTCGGATCGAGCTTCATCACCTTTTGCGCGATGTACAAGCTGTAGTAGCGATACGCCACGAGGTAAACAGAAACGGAAGCGACCACGATCCACAGCGCACTGACGTGCTCACCGCGTCGTAAGGCAATGACGGATAAGCAGAAGGCGCCGAGGATGCCGAGGAGCACCCAGGGTATATGTTTGAATAGCTTTTTAGTATCCATGTCAGACCTGATTATCAAGAAAATGAAATCGGAGTTGATGTGTTGAAAGACGGCCTTGCTGGTGCTGATCATGGCAAATTACAAGCGTAAAAAGGGCGCGATCTGACTGAGTGGTATGAATAGCGGGGTAAGCGGTCAACTAAGCGGATAAGCGGTTTTATACGGCGCTAAGCGGCTGAAAATATGTGATAAGGATCACTTGTTGCAGGCACGGCTGACAGGTTGCAGGAAGAAAGGCTGTTCGCATATGTTACTATAATGTTAATGATATCAGCGCGTTTCAGCATGATTTCCTTTAAAGTTTTCTCTGGTCGGGCCGAAAATCTGTTACCTGGCTAATGGAAGATAGAAAACATGTTGAATCGTATGAAACTTGTCACCAGTTTACTTTTTGTACTGGGACTTTTTGGTCTTTTGCAGCTCACATCTGGCGGCTTATTCTTTAACGCACTTAAGCACGACAAAGAAAACTTCACTGTGTTGCAGACTATCCGTCAGCAACAATCCACGCTTAACGCCAGTTGGGTGGCGCTTTTGCAGACCCGTAACACGCTGAACCGCGCCGGGATCCGTTACATGATGGATCAAAATCAGATCGGCAGCGGTGCAACGGTGAACGATCTGATGCAGATCGCCAGCACCTCGTTAAAACAGGCAGAAGCGCACTGGAAAGAGTATCAGGCTTTACCTCGCGACCCACGTCAGAATGAGGCGGCGGCAGCGGAAATCAATCGTACTTATGATATTTACCACAATGCACTTGCTGAGCTGATTCAGTTGCTGGGTGCCGGCAAAATCAATGAGTTCTTTGATCAGCCGACTCAGGGCTATCAGGATGCCTTTGAGAAGCCGTATCTTGACTACTTGCAGCAAAACGATCGTCTGTATGCTGTCGCGGTAGAAGAGAGCAACGGTTCTTACTCGACGGCCGTATGGATAATCATCAGTGTCCTGCTGGTGGTGCTGGTGGTGATTGTCGCCGTATGGCTCGGCATTAAGCGTGGCGTTATCGGTCCGATGAATCATCTGATTGAAAACATCCGCCATATTGCCGGTGGCGATCTGGAACAGACTATCGATGTACACGGTAGCAACGAAATGGGCCAACTGGCCTCCAGCCTTCGTCATATGCAGTCTGAACTGGTGCGCACCGTGGGCGATGTCCGTAGCGGCGCTGATGCCATTTACAGCGGCGCGAGCGAAATTTCGGCGGGTAATAATGATCTCTCCTCTCGTACTGAACAGCAGGCCGCTTCGCTGGAAGAGACTGCCGCCAGTATGGAAGAGCTGACCGCGACAGTAAAACAAAACGCCGAAAACGCCCGTCAGGCCAGTCATCTGGCTAAGAGCGCATCCGATACCGCGCAGAAAGGCGGTAAAGTGGTGGATAATGTTGTGCAGACAATGCGTGATATTACCGCCAGTTCGCAGAAAATTGCCGATATTATCAGCGTGATTGATGGTATTGCCTTCCAGACCAACATCCTGGCGCTGAACGCCGCGGTAGAAGCCGCACGTGCTGGCGAGCAGGGGCGTGGCTTTGCGGTAGTGGCAGGGGAAGTCCGTAACCTGGCCCAGCGCAGTGCGCAGGCGGCGCGTGAAATCAAGAGTCTGATTGAAGACTCTGTCGGTCGTGTCGAGCTGGGCTCTACGCTGGTAGAAAGCGCCGGTGAAACGATGGACGAGATTGTCAGTGCGGTAACCCGCGTCACCGACATCATGGGCGAAATCGCCTCTGCCTCCGATGAGCAGAGCCGTGGTATCGATCAGGTGGGCCTGGCTGTAGCTGAAATGGACCGTGTGACCCAGCAGAACGCCTCGCTGGTAGAAGAATCTGCCGCTGCGGCAGCCGCGCTGGAAGAACAGGCCAGTCGTCTGACGCAGGCGGTTGCTGTGTTCCGTACCCGTCGCGTATCCCGCGAAGCGCCGGTTGCGGTATCCACGCTGAAAACCCCATCCGCCACCTCAGTACCGCGTAAAGCGGCGGTCGGCGACGAAAACTGGGAAACCTTCTGATAAACCTCGCGCCCTGCTGACGCGGGGCGCACTTTATCTTTTTTCATCGTGCTATCCTTGGTTTTTTCACCTGGAGAAGCACGATGAACCTGACCGCCATTTCTGCCCTTCACTACAGTAGCGAGCAGCTTTCTGCTTTTTTAGGCGAGTGCTTTGAAGGCTACAGTGTCCCTTTTTCGCTTCCCCCCGAGCGCTTTGCGCAACGTTTTGGCGCGGAGGATATCAGCCTGACGGACTCCTGCATCTGGTGGAATGACGACATGCGGGTGGCGGCAGCGATTATTACCCGGCGCGGCGAATCGGCAAGGCTGGGGGCTTTTTCCCTGATCCCGGCTTATCGCGGGAAAGGCTACGGCAAAAAGCTGCTGGCTCCGCTGTTGCAGGATTTGCGGGCGAAAGGCGTGCGGCAAATGTGTCTGGAGGTGATTCAGGATAACCTGGCGGGCGTTGGGCTTTATCGTTCACTCGGCTTTGAGATTCGCCAGGGATTATACGGTTTTCAGGGCGATGCGCGTCCCGGCATTGGCGATAATTTGCTGCGTGAGATTAATCCGCTTGAGGTGGTCTGGCGGTCGGTGGGGGAAGTAAAGGAGTCGCTGCCGTGGCTGGTCGACCCGCTCTCTGTGGTGTCGTTGCCGTGCCGGGCATTTGAATATCGCAAACACGCGTATGCCATCGTCGCGACCCTGACAGACAAACCGCAACTGCGCTTTCTCTATGTTGAACCGGAGTACCGCCGCAAAGGCTTTGCCCGCGAGATGCTGATGACCCTCAATCATCACTTTCCTGGCCTGACTACCAGCGTGGCGGTGCCGGAATCCTTCACCCCGCTGTTTTCGTCAGCGGGGTTTTCCACGATGGACATTAGCCAGTTTGAAATGCGGGCGATGCTGTGATCGCCCGGTTTGTTCATACGTGTTGCTTCGGATCGCTGATCGGTTGGCGAACCAGCACAACATAAGCAATGGCTCCCAGCACCGTCACACAGCCGCAGATAATCAGCGCCAGGCGGAATGACTGGGTGGTATCGACGATAAACCCGGTCACGATCGGTGCAAACGAGGCGCAGATAAAGCTCGCGAAGTTCTGGATACTGCCCACCGAGGCCGTCATCCTTGATGCCACCGCGACGTGAATCAATCCCCAGCATGATGTTCCCGCAAAGTGAATACAGAACAGCGCCATGCCAATCAGCAAGACTGCGGCCAACGACGTCGTGGCCTCAGGTACGACGAAAGTAAAGGCGGCGGAGCAGAGCATCCCGGTGATGATACTGATTTTGCGGCTTTTGATCGGTGCCATGCCACGCCTGACCAGCCAGTCGGTGATATACCCGTTGGTCAGCATCCCGGCAGCGCCAAACAGGAAAGGGATTGCTGCCATCATGCCGGTGCTTTTCAAATCGAGATTGTAAGAGGTTTGCAGGTAGCCAGGCAGCCAGGCAAGGTAGAGCCAGGCGGTGTAGTTGATACCGCTAAAGCCAAGCATCATGCCCCACATCGTTCGGTTACGAAACAGGCTGCGCCATTCTGCGAAACTCAGCGGATCGCGACGAACGTTGACACTGCCAGCATTCAGATAGGCCTGTTCAACGCCGGTTAGCTGCAAATCTTCGCGGTTGCGGTAGAGCATGTACCAGCCAATGGCGAGAAAGATCCCGAGCACGCCGATAACGATAAACATGCCGCGCCAGCCGATCATTAACATCATTGCGGCAAGAATGGGCGGGCTAATGGCGACGCCAATGGTTGATGCGGCATTAAAAAAGCCCATCGGGCGACCGCGCTCTTTAATGTTGAACCAGTCGTTGATCACTTTCACGCCGCACGGGTTCATTGGCGCTTCACCCAACCCCATGCCGATACGTACCAGCACGAATTGAGTGAAGCTGTGCACCATGCCGGAAAGCGCCTGGAACAGCGACCAGAAGAACATGCCCAGGCCGAGCATGATGCGCGGGCCTTTGCGGTCAAGCAGAGGGCCACACGGAAGCTGCCCAATACCATAAGCCAATGAAAATACGGAAAGCAGGGCGCCAATTTCGGTGGCACTCAGGCCTAATTCCTGGCGAATGGTTAAATTCGCGACCGATAACGAACTTCTGTCGAGGTAATTGATAACCGCAGCAAAAAATAATAAAAGCATCGCGGTGGTTTGAATTCGCTTAATTCTGGCGCTACGTTTTAATAAACCCTCTGGCGGAACAGGAATATCCGCTTCGGTTGTTTTATCAAACGTTGTCCGTGGGTCGAGGGTAATATCGTTTTTTTCCACGCCTGACTCCAAAAATGTCACTTATCTCCCTGCGTGATTTTTCAACGAAGGAGAAAATATCAATCCCGATACCAGATTAATAAATCTGACACCACTCACTTACATCCAGCTAATTCAGTCGACTCATTCAGAGAATAGAAGCGGTATTATTTTTATTTCTGCGCCTTTTAGCAGAAGCGTGCTCCGGATTGAAATTTGCTGTTTTTAATTGGTACTTAATAGTGAACAGAAAGGGATTGCTGAATTGAACGGATCATGGATTCTTTAGCGGTATGCAGATGGTTGCGTAACGCGCACGTGGCATCGAGGTCGCTGCGGCACAGCAGGGCGCTGAGAATGGTCATATGTTCATCAATGGCGATAATATTACGCTGTTTCAGGTCTCTTTCATCCCACTGATAATGGAAATGGAAGATAACAGAGATGATTTCAAGCGATTGATTGAAAAAGATATTATCAGCGGCGGAAAGCAATAGCGCGTGGAAGTCCCGATCCAGTTGCGAAAACATGCGAAAGCTGTCGCCGATGCTATCGCGAAGCATGCGGTGGCGTTCAAGCAGCGTTCTGGCGCTCAGCCAGCGCGGGTCATCCGCAGGCAGGTTCAGGAAGTGTTGCAGGGCATGGGTTTCCAGCATTTCCCGCAGTTCAAAAAGCTGTTCAGCGTAACGTTGATCGAACTGCTTCATGCTCCACTGGCCGCGCTTTTCATTCTCAATCAGATTGTAACGCCCAAATTTGAGCAAATATTCCCGCACAACTACCGGGCTGACACCTGCCTCACGCGCCAGTTGTAGCTCGGAAAAAGATTCGCCGGCGCGCAGCTGGCGCTGGTTAATCATGGTGAAGAAAGCTTGCTCAAAAATACGGTTTTGCTCGGCCAGCGGTGCGCTGATGCAGTTGAAGCCATCTTCCTGGGTGGGTTTGCGGATAATACACCAGGCGCCGGCAGACTTGACCAGGACTCCGCATTCGCACAGATGCGACAGCAGGTGCCGTACGGTTGTGCGGCTGATGTTATACATTTCCGCCAGCGCGTTTTGTGTGGGTAGCGGGGAGGGAATATGGCCGCGCGCTATATCGTCAATCACCTGGTTAATCACGTTATGGCGTAAATTTTGCGAACGGCTCATCGTTATCTCCTGTTTTTTTATTATTAAAAACCTATTTAAAACATTTTTATGGGCTGAGTTTCACAATTCAGCGCGACGATTCCGTTTTAATTCTCCTTTTCCCCGATATCTGATGCAACAAGAAACACGGGAGAATGAACAATGACCACAATGAATGCCCTGGTATGCCGGGAACCAAAAGTAATGATTTGGGAAAAACGTGAAATTCCAAAGCCTGGCGATGATGAAGCGTTAATAAAATTAAAAACAGTAGGGATATGTGGGACAGATATTCATGCCTGGGGAGGTAATCAACCTTTTTTTAGTTACCCACGAGTATTAGGCCATGAAATATGTGGTGAAATTGTTGGGCTGGGGAAAAATATAAATCATTTGCATAATGGTCAGCAGGTTGTGGTTATTCCTTACGTTTCCTGCCGTAAATGCCCGGCTTGCCGTAGTGGGCGTACCAACTGCTGCGAGAACATCTCCGTGATCGGCGTGCACCAGGATGGCGGTTTTAGTGAATTCTTAAGCGTGCCGGCGAACAGCCTGCTGGTGACTGATGGGATTGATCCGCACGCTGCCGCATTGATCGAGCCTTATGCGATCAGTGCCCATGCGGTACGCCGTGCAGCGATCCTGCCGGGTGAACAGGTGTTGGTCGTGGGGGCGGGGCCAATTGGCCTGGGGGCGGCGGCTATTGCTAAAGCGGACGGGGCGCAGGTCGTGGTAGCTGATACCAGCGCGGCACGTCGTGCGCATGTCGATACATTTCTGGGCTTAACGACTCTCGATCCGTCTGCTGCGGATTTTGACGCCAGTTTGCGTGCCGCTTTTGGCGGTTCGTTAGCGCAGAAGGTGATCGATGCCACGGGTAATCCGCAGGCGATGAACAACACGGTGAACCTGATTCGCCACGGCGGCAGCATCACGTTTGTCGGTTTGTTTAAAGGGGATTTGCAATTTTCCGATCCGGAATTCCACAAAAAAGAGACCACCATGATGGGGAGCCGTAACGCGACGGAGGAGGATTTTGCCAAAGTCGGGCGTTTGATGGCGGAAGGGAAGATCACGGCACAAATGATGCTGACACATCGCTACGAGTTTCACGCACTGGCGGAAATCTACGAACAGCAGGTGATCAACAATCGTGAATTAATCAAAGGAGTTATTCATTTCTGAGTGCCTTTCGGCACGCAGATGGGGTGAGTTGAGGCAGCGGCTGTCACGGGGGCATCCGCCAGCGAAAGGTACCTTGCAAAGTCAGGCAGCACTAACAATTGCTATTCAGCGCCCAGGCCAGTTCGGGCGCATTTTTTTATCCTGCCCTTTCAACAACTTTGATCTCTACCATCCCGATACCGAGCTTGCGCGGGGAGTGGCCGAGAATGTTCCCCTCATTGGTGGATTCGGGTTCCGGCGGCACAATCACCAGCGTATTACTGCGTGTCGGATTGTTGAAACGCAATGTGGTGGTGGAAACATCGTTGCCCAGCATCAGCGTTTGTTCCTCGTCGCCTACTCTTACCGGAATAGGGCGATTGGCGTTTGCGCCATAAGCCTTTGCAGTGATCACCAGATCAAAAGATTGTGGCAGCGGGTCGTTAAACTCTATTTCGACTTCGTTGCCGAGCTGCGCATTCGACCAGCGTCCCCAGCTTTCCGGGCGGGAAATGCCGCTGAATTTTTTCACTTCCTCTGGTGCACCCGCGACGTTGAAGACAAAGCTGTCGGCTTTGTAGCGGATATCGTCATCGACAATTTTCAGCATATCCACATTTTGCTTGTAACGGTCGGTGCTGATGATGGTGTCTTTGAACGCCGTTTTTCCTTTCCACTGTTCTTTATCGACCGCCTGGACCTTCTGCTCACCGCCAAGCTGCCCCTGCGATACGCACCAGTCGGTGGAAAGCACCAGCTCCGGCGCCCACAGGCGGGCCATTTTGTAGCATTGATCAATCCAGACAAAGTTATCGCGTGGGGCGAAATCGGCGAGCTGGAAACGCAGCGGCGCGGAGTATTCGCTTTCCGGGATAGGCTCGATGCGTTTTGATGACACACGTACCAGCAGCGGAAGGCGGAAATTGCTGCCGGAGAAAGCAATCATCTTTTTATCGCGATCGATGGTGAAGTCCTTCATCTGTTTCGGGAAATTCCACAGGCGAATGATATCGGGCTTCCAGGCGACAATTTTCTCTTTCATATTGAGGAATTCGCCGGAAAGCGACTGCCCTGACAGGCTGCTGCGCCCAAGACCGAGGTAGTTATCGCCACCGAGAATATCCAGCACCGTGGCGCCGTTATCCATGGTGCTGCGCTTCACTGCCAGCGTGTCCTGCTGTGGATCATCGCCGCGAAGAACGAAAAACAGATTCTTACGGTCCTCTTTATTCAGGTATTTCCACGCCGTATTGTTCATGGCCAGATGGTCGGAGGAGACCACAATGACCGTATCTTTGAACCAGGGTGAGGCTTTTATTTTGTTAATCAGCGTGGCGATATGCTGTTGGCTACAGGTCACGGCGCTAAACGACTGATTTGGTTTACCCTCGTAGCTATAGCTTTTACGCCCACAGGTTCGGGAGATAAAACCGTCCGGGTGGTGGGTATCGACAGTTAACGCAAATAATGAGAAACGCTGCCCGGAACGCGAAAGCGCCTCGTACTTTTTCCATACTTCATCCAGCACGGTGTCGTCGTAGAAGCCCCAGTCATTGCGGTATTTAGGGTCGCTCACTTCGCCTTTTAACTCTTCTGCGCCGACCAGATGATCAAAGCCATGCGATTTAAGGAACACATCTTTACCGGCAAAACGCAGGTTTGCGCCCTGCACAAAATAGTTCTGGTAGCCGGAGTTTTTCAGGATGTCGCCAAGACAGATGTTTTGCGGGAAAAAGCTGGAAACAGATGCAGATGCGTTACCTTCAAACGGCGCAAACAGTGGGATCCCACACTGCGAGGCGACCATGCCGGCAATGGTGTAGTCCGTACCGGGCAGTTGTTCCGTTTGCGAAAAATCCAAACCTTCTTCTTTTAATGCGCCCAGCTCAGGGGTCAGGCCAGGAAATGCGTCATCATCAAAATAGGTGCGTTCCAGACTCTCGCCGTAGATATAGACCAGGTTCAGCTTCGGATTCGGGATCTTTTTCGCCGGTTCACGATAATATTCTGCAAAATCAGGATCGCCTTCGCGGGATTGTGATTTAACGAGCTCAGTAATTTGATGAAATGCCGGGCTTGCGTCCACGGAACCGAGTGCCAGCAACAGCGCCAGCAGGCTATAACCGAAATGATAGGGGTGATGGCGACGACGGCGCAGCACCCAGCCCAGCACGCCAAAAACCGCAGCCAGTGCGAGAACCAGGGCCGCACCTGGCAGCAGATATTTACGCACCCCCGCGCCTGTCAGGCTATTGGTCAGCGTGTAGATAACCGCATCATTGATCCCATCGCCAGTGAAGTAGTTACTGGCGTAAAGGGTGATGTTTAACAGCACAAAGAAACCCAACACCAGCAATATTGCAGTGAACCACCAGGTATTACGGCCCGCTTTAGAGGCGTAAATCGCCACGGACGCGAGAAATAAAACAATAGAAAGTAACTCGGACAACCGTCATTCCTCTGCGACACCAGCATCCTGCTGGCAGAAATCCTTTAGGGCTACAATTTAATTGCGATGTCATGTAGCTGCAATTGTAGTGTCATCTTTATACAGATTTATTCGGAATTGGTTTAGAAAGATTTAAGTATGACCGCTGCCGCTTTCTCTATGGGGAGGGACAGCTGGCAGGTAAACAAGGAAGGCGTCGCGCCTGCGGCCTTGGGGTGGCAAACGCGACGTTATGTGTCTCAGGAGAGAAAATTTACGCCCTGTTTCAGGACAATATCACAGGCTTTGGTTTTCACTTTCTCTGCCAGCGGCGTGCTGCCAATATTATTCAGATTGAGCTGCTCGCCGTTTTTGGTGTTTAACATCCCCTGCAGGCCTTCGAGATAGTTGGGGTCTTTCTGTTGCTCTGTCTGAGTACTCAGGCCAAGCTTATCCAGTACCTGATTTTTGATGTTATCGGTATTAGTCAGCGAGGCGAGCTTATGTTTGGCGCAGTAAGACATTACGCCTGCTGCATTATTCATGGTGCTCGCGCTTAGTGACTGATTGCCGCCATTAAGCAGGCCCGTCAGTGAAGACAGAGACATACCGCCTTGCTGCTGACCTGCACCGGAACCGCTCTGCTGACTAAGCTGGCTGGCTGCACTGGAAAGATTTTCCTGCCAGGACGCGGCGTAACTCGCGTGAGTGAAAAATGCGCCGCTGGCGAAAGCGACGCAGAGAAGGTGTTTAGCAAAGGACATGGCGTAATCCTGGGGGTAGCCTGAAAACGCACATTATACACCTGCAGGCGTCCGGATTAAGGAGGGGAAAACTCTCAATACTCTTTGCCGGTAACGCGGCTACGATAGCTGTCCCAGTTAAAGATGACCCACAAACTGTTGCCCAGGCGCATCCTGTCCATGACGCGTTCACCCAATAGCTTATTCATCTCTTCCAGATTGCTGTTGGTGAGCATACCTGTCGGGCGTTTTGAGGAAGAACGACGATCGACAATCTGATTAATGATCACCTTTTCGTAGCGTGATTCGGTTTGCATGCCGATCTCATCGATAACCAACAGATCCACGCTGCTAAGATCGTTCAGTAGCTGTTCTTCGCTGTTATCACGGTTACCAAAGGTCTCTTTCATGGCGGACATGATGTCAGCGACCGTGATGATCAATACGGATTTGCCGTGCAGTAGCAGTTCATTGCAGATAGCGGCCGCGAGGTGGTTTTTACCGGTACCCGGTTTGCCGGAGAAGATAAAGCTGGCAATGTTTCCATCAAATTCGGCCACATACTGCCGTGCCTGGCTCAGCGCGCGCATCTGGCCTTCGCATTCCACTTTGTAATTATCAAAAGAACAATTCTGGTGAAGCGGACGGATACCTGAGCGATTAAAGGTGCGCTGCATTTTCATCGCCCGATTTTCGCGGGCAATCGCGGCGGCGCGGATCTTGCCCTGCTCCTTCTGCCAGGCCATGAGTTCCTCGCCGTTTTTAAACGCGGGCTGAGTATTGGCAGGCATCATCCGTTGCAGACGTTTCATCAGTTCAGCGACGTTTTTCATCGTTATCCTCTAAAAC
This sequence comes from Phytobacter ursingii, assembly GCA_901456055.1. Taxonomy (GTDB): domain Bacteria; phylum Pseudomonadota; class Gammaproteobacteria; order Enterobacterales; family Enterobacteriaceae; genus Phytobacter; species Phytobacter ursingii. Next base: position 635,306 of record CABDWT010000002.1, on the reverse strand, counting down.
CTGGTGGAATTTGGCTGTCAGGCTGGGAAATCGCGTTAATGTCGCGTTTCGCCGCGCCGCCCTGGTTGGCGCGATTTATCTGGATGCTTCGCGCCAATTTTTGCTGCCACTGTACATGGTGGAACACTTTCCCTTCGGCTTGCCAGTAAGCAATAAAAGCCGCCAGCTCTTCCGGCGCAACGGGGTGGTCAAGGGCGATGCCCCAAAGCGCCGCAAGACGCTGAAAATCCGCATCTGGCTGCCAGCCGGCATACATGGCAAATTTCCCCATTGGGACATTTACCGGCGTGGCGGCCGGCTCTTCGTAAAATTGATTATCCAGCGTGATATCACTGGCCGGGCGCGCCAGACGTGATTCCAGCGCCAGCAATTCTGCCAGACGTTCGGGGGTAATAGCGTAAAACGCAGGGCTGTTATTAGCAAAAACAGCGACTGCGCCCCCTTCCGTTCGCGCCAGAACGCTTTCATGATCGCGCATAAAATCATCAATGCCGATAACGTTAGAAGTCAGGATTCTGGAAGACATAGCGCGTTCTCAAACAGGGCAACAACAGAAAGACGTTCTGCGAAGATTTTCGCAGACATAATGACACATAGTAACACAGTGGAAGGCGGGGGGAGCAGAGACGAAAAAGCCGGGTTGCCCCGGCTGTGTGTTTTCCCAATGGTGCTGGCTGCCGGATCTTTGGCTAATGCCCGTCCGGCTTAGTATTACGCGATGATGTTTAACGTAACATCGACGTTGCCACGAGTGGCGTTAGAATAAGGGCAGACAATATGTGCGGCATCGACCAGTTTCTTCGCCTCTGCGGCGTCCATTCCTTCCAGGTGGATATTGAGTTTGACCTCAATCCCAAAGCCGGTCGGTAGCGGACCGATACCCACTTCTGCTTCGATAAAGGCGTCTTTTGCAATAGCGATTTTGTCGCGACCAGAGACGAACTTCATCGCACCCAGGAAACAGGCTGAATAACCTGCGGCAAACAGTTGCTCCGGGTTGGTGACTTCACCGCCTGCGCCACCCATCTCTTTCGGTAAACCCAGTTTGACGTCCAGTACCCCGTCAGAAGAGGTTGCGCGACCTTCACGGCCACCGGTGGCTTTGGCTTTGGCGGTATAAATCACTTTTTCTAAAGACATAACAGGTTCCTTTTCGTAATTGTCGTTTGCTATAAAATAGCGCGCTATATATATAGTCGCATAAAACCGTCCACAGTCGGGCTTATGCTTGCTGAAACTGTTGGCGCAATACTTCGAGCTGCTGCTTTAGCTCCATCAAATGCTTGTGGTCACATTCGAACGAACACATGACCGCATTCGGTATCGCTTTTGCCTGTTGTTGCAATTCCCGGCCTGCATCGCTCAGGGTGATGACGACCTGGCGTTCATCCTGGCGGGAGCGTTGGCGAACAATGAACCCGGCGCTTTCCAGCCGCTTCAACAGCGGAGTGAGGGTTGCCGAATCCAGAAATAAGCGTTCACCAATCTCTGACACCGTGACGTCATCTTGTTCCCACAACACCAGCATCACCAGGTACTGTGGGTAGGTCAGATTCATCGGTGCCAGTAGCTGCCGATACAGCTTGTGCAGCGCCAGGTTTGTTGAGTACAACGCAAAACAAAACTGGTTATCTAACGCGAGCTGCGCATTCGCGGGCGGAGTTGATTTCGTTTTCATGTTTTTGAATATAGATAGTGCGCGATTTAATTGCAAGTTATTTTTTTAGGGGCAGATATAACGCAACACAACTTGTACCGCCATTTGTCGATAGTGCTGACGCTGCTGCTGCTGATCTTCGTCCGCTTCGAAGAGCATAGAGAACGAATAACTATTGGCAACGTAATGAAAACTAAAGCTACTGATCAGTCGATGAAGATCGCGCGCGCAGACGCTTTGGTTGAATAGCTGCTTTTGCTGGCCACGACGCAAAATATCTTCCAGCAGCGTCAGGGCGCTGAGATTGACCTCACGCAGCCAGGTCGATTGCTGGATGAAACGGCCGCGTTGCATGTTCTCCATGCAGATGATGCGAATAAAATCCGGGTGGTCGGCGTGGTAATCAAAATTACTCTCTACCAGCTGTACCAGCGCTTCGACCGGCGGCTGAGCGGCGAGTTCGAGGGATTTTTCATTGGCGCGAATGGCAGCATAAACATACTCAAGAACCTGCAAATACAGGTTTTCTTTGGTTTTATAGTGGTACACCACCATGCGCTTTGTTGTGCCGGCTTTTTCCGCGATTTGCTCCATGCGGGCGCCATTGAGCCCATATTCTGCAAACAGGGTAATTGCGCTGAGGAAAATTTTGTCCTTCACCCGGGTATCGTCAAAACTGTCCGGTGAATAAATGTCATGGTGTTCCACATCCGCTCCTGGTCAGTCACAATCGGTTCGGGGAATTATCACCATGGCAAAGAAATAACTCAAATTTCACACACGCGGGCGTTTTCGGTAAATCCACAGGCCGGGAATGGACAAGCCGATTGAGAGCGCGCCGACAATCGATGACGCTTTGAGAAAATTGGTCAGCAAAAGAATCATCAGATCTTCGTTATACCCGAGATGACTGATCTTCACGGCGGAGATCATCGCGGTATAGGCTGATATCCCGGGAAACATGGGAATCACGGCGGCAACCGTAAAGACTTTGGGATGCGCGAGATACCAGCGCGACCAGCGTATCCCAATACTGCCTACCAACATGGAGGCGATAAATGTCGACCACTCAATGTTAAAGCCCCAGGCGACCATGGCGAAGCGTGTACCGTGACCTATTGCGCCGAGCAGCGCGCACCAGGGCAGCGCGCGATGCGGGACATTAAACACCATCGCAAAACCCACGGCCGGGATGGCGGCCAGCACCATATCCTGTATCAGATTAAGTAAAAACCAGATTACATCCATCCGCGTAGTCCCCACATGGTCATAGCCAACACGACACCAATACAGGTGGCGAGAGTTAACAGGCTGGCGATAGCCCAGCGAGCGAGGCCTGTGTTGATATGGCCTTTAAACATATCCGCGACGGCATTGATCAGCGGGAAGCCGGGGACCAGCAATAAGACACTTGCCGCCATGGCGACCGTGGAGGTATGCAGGAAAACGGGCAACGTGAGCATAAGCCCGGAAATCGTGGTCGCCACGAACGCCGTGATACAAAAATTTATTTGCGGGTGCATATGACGGTTCGCCAGCACCAGTCGGACGTACATCGCCGTACTGCTGGCGCAGAACGTAATAAACGCGCCATCCCATCCGCCATTATTAAGCCGACAAAAGCAGGCGCAGGACAGGCCAACCATCAGGGTGACCAGCCAGCGCGGATAACGAAGCGGTTTGACCTGTGAAAACCGTTTTTCGACATCTTTGGCATCCAGCAACTTATGTTCAGTCATGATGACGATATGTTGAACCTCGGTCACCACATGCATATTAATGCCGCGATCGCTGTTTTTTCGCGTCGACGTCAGACACTGACCGTCTTTAATGGTCGTCAGCACAATGGCGTTTGATGAGATAGAGCTTTCGACGCTATCCATGCCCAGTGCCAGTCCCAGACGCGTGGATAATTCTTCTACCAGTGCGCTTTCTGCACCGTGTTGCAATAATAAAAGGCCGCACTGGATACACAAACGTGTAATGGCGCGTTGTGTTGACTGGTCTTCTTGCATGATAGCTCTGGTAATGTTGCACAAGGTCCACAAGGCGTGGCGCGAAAAGGTAATTTTTAACACAGGAAGCCCTGTATTTGGCGTGGTGATAGATCAAGATTCGCGCAATAAATCACAAAATGGTACGGTTTTGCCGCTTACTGGCAGGATTGTGCGCCCTTAACGTAAGGGAAAGGGAAACCTGCGCTGTATGAGGGGCAAAAAGACAGATTCATTTCGTCGGTGTATTTCTTTTCAATAAATATATATTTTATGATTAATTAATTTCTGTTTCTCTTTTTGTCTTTTAAAGAGTACGTACCAGGTATCATTATTGGCCTGTAAGATATATTGACACCCCATTAAGCTGTTTTTATAATCACTAATTGTTACAACCGAATATTGACAAACACTCTCGTCATATTTTCATTTGATATTTATTAATAGGTAGTTTCCGCTGACACGGTGGTTGGCGTTATTAGTAAATATTCACATTACTTATTTTATAAGGCTCGCGAATGGATGCGGAGGTTACATGTTATCGAGAAGCTGTAAATATGGAATAGTTGTCAGCAAAATTCCCGTTATGACTGTTGGTCTGGGGGATATTCTGGAGCGCCATTTCCCTGAATATGAATTAACGTATTGTCGTTCTTTAGAAGAGATAACACTATTACAGTTACGCCGCGCCTCACTGGTCATCGCAGATCTTTCGGGTGAACAGCGTCAGATGCGCAATGCTTGTGAACAATATTATTCCCTCCTTTCTCAATACACTGATATTCATTGGATATTCTTTGTTTCACGTACGGTTTATCCCATGGCTGTTGAATTGCTGATGCGTCCTTGTAGCACCTTACTTTCAGACAGAGAACCGGTGGACGGTGTCATAAAGGCTATTCGTGCTGGTGATGAAAGCGCAGAAAGAATTAGTCAGACTTTATTATCAGCAGATTTTTTTGATGCAGATGATGCTGTTAATAAGTTGGAGTCATTAACGCTTTCTGAACGAAAGGTATTCCGTCTGTTAGGTAAAGGGTGGGGTATTAATCAAATTGCGATGCTGCTTAAAAAAAGCAATAAAACGATTAGCGCGCAAAAAAACAGCGCCATGCGTCGGCTGTCATTACGGAGCAACGCGGAAATGTACGCATGGATTAATAGCGCGCAGGGTGCTAAAGAGCTGAATCTTGTGTCGGCGTATGGAGAGCAATCAGAATGGAAATCAGTGCCGGGAAAAAACATGTTGCCATCATCGAGAGATGCATGATGAGTGAGGCTGGTCTGCGCCATTTATTCGCATCGCCAGTCATGAACTCATATCACTTTCATTTTTTTAACAGTCACAAAGCATTTGTCGAAGCGCAGAAAAAGACAATTTTCTTTTCAGTGATTTATTCGCTATCAAGTATGCGAGAACTGCGTCGGGAATGTCTGCTTTGTTTACATGCCTTGTCGCTGACAAACCCAGGCATTCAGCGGATCGTACTGGCGGATGATGACCGCGAAGCACGCCTTGTCAGTCGCCTTTCTCCGTCACGATTGCACGGGGTTTTAAGTAAATCGGCTTCGTTGCCCATTTTACTTGGACACATTGGTACCCTGTTGGGGGAGACCCGCCGTGTTAACGAGAATGTGGTTAATCACTGGTATGTCAGCCAAAATCGCACGTTGAGCCCGACCGAGCGCGCCATTTTGCAATGCATGACGCGTGGTCTGTCGATGCCAGAGATCGCTGTACAACTGGAGCGTAACATCAAGACTATCCGGGCGCATAAATTTAACGCCATGGCTAAGTTAGGGGTGAATTCTGATGTAGGACTGCTGAATGCGGCAGATATTTTAACCTGGGTTCCTGCGGCTGCCGCATTGAAAGGACCCCAATCTGCAGCATAGTCAGCGTATTAAGTGCCAGGTTAGTTACCTGGCACTGTTCCGGTTACTCACAAACATCAATCCATTTTGCGTCCGTTAATTGCGCCATGCGTTCCGGGGAAATACGCACTGCGCTATGGATTGCACCCGCGGCCGGGAGGACTTCTGCGTAGTGTTTCAATGAAACATCACAATAAACAGTCAACGGGTTTTCCAGCCCGAACGGGCAGACACCGCCAACCGGATGACCGGTAAGAGTCACCACTTCATCGCTGCTGAGCATTCTCGCTTTTGCGCCGAAAGTGGACTTTAGCTTTTTATTATCCAGACGGGCATCGCCTTTCGCGACAACAAGCACCACGTCGTTTTTGATTTTGAGAGATAACGTTTTGGCTATCTGACCGGGTTCAACATTATGGGCGGCAGCAGCCAGTGCGACGGTTGCGGTACTTTGGTTGAGCTCGATGATGTCAATATCGGGGGCGTGTTCGGCAAAAAATTGCCTGACAGACTGCAAACTCATTTTCTTCTCCTGAACATAACCTTCAATAATCTGTCACAACCCTGTGAACCCTGTAAATATCTTGTCAAAACAATCCCGTTACCACGCGTTTCACGATCACCTTCACAATCGCGGAAACCGGTTACAGTAACCGGTTGCAGTGTTTTTCATCGGGGTTAATACTGATTTTGTCACTTCCTCTGTCCCGATAATCAATAAGAGCCGTCTATGAAACGTATCCTGCTTCGCTGTAATGCTGGTTCGTTAACCAGCATGGTCTTAAACCCTAAAAATGGATTGCTGCACGGCAGAACATTCGCTGTTGCGCTGAATTATATAGACTGACAGGAGAGCCGCTATGTCTGCCAATCATGCATTATTTAACGTGATTTTTCGCTTCATCGAAAACTACGTCAGCCCTATAGCCGGGCGGATTTCTTCCCAGCGTCATGTCATGGCCATCCGTGATGGTTTCATTTCGGCCATGCCGTTTATGATAGTCGGTTCATTCCTGCTGGTCTTCGCCTACCCGCCATTTTCGCCGGACACGACGTGGGGCTTCGCGCGTGCGTGGCTCGATCTGGCAAAGCAGTATGAAGGTCGTATTTTGACGCCGTTCGATATGACGATGGGTATTATGTCTATCTACATCTGCGCGGCTATCGCCTATAACCTGGGCAAGCATTATGTGAAGTCACACCAGCTCGATCCCTTTATGTGTGCCATGCTGTCGCTGATGGCCTTTTTACTGGTTGCTGCCCCCAAAACGAATGGGACATTGCCGGTAGATAGCCTTGGGGGAACCGGGATTTTTACCGCGATACTGGTCGCCGTGTACTGTGTGGAGATGATGCGTTTCCTCAAGGCGCACAATATCGGCATCCGCTTGCCTGACCAGGTGCCGCCGATGATTAAAAACTCATTTGACCTGCTGATTCCGGTGCTGGTGGTTGTGCTGACCCTCTATCCGTTGAGCCTCCTTATTCAGTCGCAATTCAATGTATTGATTCCGCAAGCTATTATGGCACTCTTCAAACCACTGGTCTCGGCTGCTGATTCGCTGCCTGCGATTTTACTGGCGGTACTGATCGGACATTTACTGTGGTTTGCCGGGATTCATGGGGCGGCGATTGTATCTGGTATGCTGCAAATGTTCTGGCTGACTAACCTTGGGCTGAACCAGACGGCGCTGGCACAGGGTGCGCCGTTGCCGCATATCTTTATGGAGGCCTTCTGGACGTTCTTTATCGTTATTGGCGGGTCCGGTGCGACCATGGGGCTGGTGTTCTGCTACCTGCGCAGTCGCTCGGTGCATTTACGCTCTATCGGCCGTTTGAGCATTGTCCCCAGCATGTTCAATATTAATGAGCCGGTTATTTTTGGTACGCCGATCGTTATGAACCCGGTGTTCTTTATTCCTTTCCTGCTGGCACCGTTAGTGAACGCCATTATTGCCTGGGCGGCGATGAAAATGGATTTGATTGGTCGCGTGATTTCAGTTGTTCCGTGGACCGCTCCTGCACCTATTGGTGGGGCGTGGGCGCTCGGTTGGGATTTCCGTGCCGCGATTCTTGTCGTGATCCTCGCTGTTATCTCCGCCATCATCTACTACCCGTTCTTTAAAGTGTATGAAAAACAGTTACTGGAACAGGAAGCGGAAGAGGCGCAACGCGCAGAAGAAAATCAGCAAGTGGCCTAAATAAACGCAAAAAGGCAACGAAAGTTGCCTTTTTTAGTATTTACTCCCTCTCCCTGTGGGCTGAGGAATCCCTGGTAATATTAGGTCTTACAGCGATAACACCGCGTAATGAGAATAAAACAGTGACAACGATGACAGGGTCCGGCTGAAAATGGATGAGGCGTGACGGCTGACCGGGAGCCGGAGTGAGGGCATAAAGGCGCATCGCTTCACAAGCGTGAGGGTATCTGGTCGCATGACGCTATTTTTTTAGTGTGCAGTCCCCGCACTGCTGAACGTCTGGTAAGCGATATCGCTGGCAGCAGGTCCGCCTGACCAGCACACCATCACGGGTAACGACAGTCCGCCACAAGGGGTTGTCGTTGCCGTTTGAGAGCGTTTTCTCGAAGAAGCAGAACTGGCGCAGTGCGGCGACACGCTCATCACCCAGCAAAGGCTTCATTTCGCCCAGACACCAGTTAATCAGATAACCCGTATTGCTCCAGATAAGCTTACCGTTGATCTCGCCTGTAGCCTCCAGTGCCGCGACGACGGGGGACATCGCCCGGATGATTAATGCCTCAATGCGTGGGATATCGCCCTGGGTCGTCAGCGCCGCATCCTGCTCTACATCCATCCAGAAGCAGGCGGCGCGGCCGGTTTCATGAAACTCGACGTGCAGGTGTTCAGGTGAAAGATCGATGGCGATTTTTTGCGCTAATAAGGCCACCAGTAGCGGCGGCACCATCAGGCCGAGGTACCACTGTGCCCATAATGACAACAGTGGCTTGCCTTCCTGCGACAGCGTTGGCTGCTTTAGATAGATATGCTTTGCGTAAGTGGTCCGTAGTGACTGCAAACGGTCCGGTCGCGCCCATTGCTCCAGGGTTAGCGCCTGTTGTGGCGGAAGTTCGTTCAGCTTGATGAAATCGAGAAGATGAGGGCGCAGACGGGCAAGGATGTCGCGCACATCATTCGCCAGAGCGCCACTCTCAGTGAAGAGTCTCGCCTGACGGATCACAAATTCATTAACGGGTACGCAACGATAAGCCATAGTGCCAGAAAGATAGAAATCTAAATGATAATGATTTCCAATCCTAGCGGGAGGCCAGATCTATAGCAAGATGTTTATCGAAAAGTCAGTCTGGACAGGTCGAATCAGGCGACCTGCAAGTCACTGCTGACGAGAATACTGTTCCGTCCCTGATGTTTCGCTTCGTACAACGCTTTATCTGCTTTAGCGAGCGCGTCATCGATGTCGCCATCTTCCAGCGGCGCAATGCCAATACTCACAGTGACGTTGGTCGCTACACTCTCATTAAACATATGGGGGATTTTCAGGTCGTAAACGTGTTGACGAATCCGCTCCGCCGCAAGGCGAGCGCGTTCCAGGTCGACACTGTTTAATAAGATCAGAAACTCTTCACCACCAAAACGGGCGACAATATCTCTGGAGCGCACGGCATTACGAATGGCGGCAGAAACGCGAATTAATGCCTGGTCGCCCATCATATGACCGTAGTGATCGTTATAAGCTTTGAAGTGGTCGATATCCAGCAGTAGCACAAAACGGGTTCCGTCATCGAGTGCCAGCAGATTGTCGAGCTTGTTTTGCAGGCCACGCCGGTTGTAGAGCCCCGTGAGTGGATCCAGCATACTTAAATCATTCAGCGTCTTACGCTCCTGCATCAGACGATACATCAGAGCCTGTGAGAAATTATCATTGCGCTTTTGAATGACATGCTGAATAGCAATTCCGATCATGGGGAGTGCAAAAGCGTAGATAATCCGCAATGTTATTTCACCGCTGCTTAACCAAAAACACCCCATGAAGGCAGGCGAAGAGTGCAACATAAATGCAATGATATTATTAGAGAAAGCGAGCGAACCAATAAATAAAACACTTAATAGGGCGATAAGGAGATAGGTTGAATCATTATCTCTTAATTCCGTGGATTTAATAATGATATGCCATGCCCACATACAGCCAAATAAAAATGAGATCAGCGTTATATTTATTTTCTTTTTTGGAAACTTCCAGTGCAAGAGCAAACCCGCCAGGCTTGACACCAGGATCAGGCATACGGGCAAGGTAAACGCACGCAGATTATAAAGTGGCAGTGCGATAGAAAAAAGGGCCGAGAGGGTATTCAGTAACAAAAAGAGTCGCACAGATAAGCGATATTTCTTGTTACAAAGGGATTGCCAGGAGTGTGGTGTCATATTTAAAAAAAGTCGTTATTAATCTGCAATATGAAATTGAACTGGTTGCCAACGTGAAAAATAACGCGAAGAAAGAGTACCGCGAAAAAAAGCAATTTTAAGATTTAATTAAGTGGTGCTTAATTTATCACCTTCGCGAATCCCTGTCACCAGAAGATGCGTAAAGTTCATACCGATTCGCTAAGGTGTGCTGACAGATGAGAAATTTTACCATATGATATTGGTTATCATTATCATTGTGAGAGTCTAAAGCATGTTGCAACGCGCGCTGGGGAGTGGATGGGCTATCTTGCTGTCCGGATTAATCGTCGCGATGATGGCCTTTGCGGATCTCTCCGCAGGCGCCTGGCGCACGGTGATTGTCATGGGTTTGTTGCTCACGCCCGCGATGCTCTATCACAAAAGGTTACGTCATTTTGTTCTACTGCCGTCAGGGATTGCGCTTGTCGGGGGAATAATGCTGATAATGCTGAATTTGAAGCTGATGATGTAATACAGAGGTCATACAGGGGGAATAAGATATTTGGTGCGAGGGGGGGGACTCGAACCCCCACATCCTAAGGACACTAACACCTGAAGCTAGCGCGTCTACCAATTCCGCCACCTTCGCACATCTATCTTAATGGTTTTGATATCGCCTCGTTGGTGCGAGGGGGGGGACTCGAACCCCCACATCCAAAGGACACTAACACCTGAAGCTAGCGCGTCTACCAATTCCGCCACCTTCGCCCGGTGAGAGCAATATCAACGTGGATTATGGTGCGAGGGGGGGGACTCGAACCCCCACATCCAAAGGACACTAACACCTGAAGCTAGCGCGTCTACCAATTCCGCCACCTTCGCATACCATCGATACCCAATAAGTATCGTTACCACGGAGGCGCATTCTAGATGTTTTCCAGGTTTCGTCAATAGTTAATTGCATGTCGATTTTATAACTGCTTTAAAAACCAACACCTGGAATTTGCTGCGGAATTACCCGGTAACGAAATGCTACCGGGGAGCAGATATTAGCGTTTCGCCTGACGAGTCATTACTGTGCGGTAGACTTTAAAACGTCCGGTTTGCGCGATCACTTCGTGGAAGCCAAAGGTCTCGTCCAGCACTGCCGGGTAGGGCAGAAAGGCGTTAGCGACGATACGCAACTCGCCGCCGCTGTTCAGATGACGCACCGCGCCGCGGATCAGCGTTTGCGCGGCTTCCAGGCTGGTTTGCAGGCCATCATGGAACGGCGGGTTTGAGATGATCATATCGAAACGGCCGGTCACCTCAGAGAAGACATTGCTGGCAAAAACGTCACCTTCAAAGCCATTCGCCGCAAGGGTTGCGCGGCTGGCTTCAATGGCTGGCGCCGAGACATCACACAGGGTGAGCCGTACTTTCGGCGAGTGGCTGGCCAGCACGGCTGCAAGTACGCCAGCGCCACAGCCGACATCTAGTACCTTTCCTTTAGTATGCGGCGTCAGCGTGGAGAGCAATAACTGACTACCGACATCCAGACCGTCGCGGCTAAATACGCCCGGCAGCGTTTTAATAGCCAGCCCATCCAGTTGGTATTCATCCCAGAATGCCTGAGCATCAAACGTCGGCTGTTTTTCCAGACGACCATGATAAAGCCCGCAGCGACGCGCACTGTCGACTTTATTCAGCGGTGCAAACTCCGCCAGCATTTGTTCAGCACTGCGAACGCCGCTGCGGTTTTCACCCACCACAAAAATATCCGTGCCAACCGGCAGCAGCGACAGCAGGTTCATTAATTGAAACTGTGCTTCCGGCTTATTCTTCGGCCAGTAGTAAATGAGCGTATCGCTCTCGCCAGCGCCAGCCTCGTCAAGGGTCAGCCCGAAAACGGCCTTGTCGCCCATCTGACGGCTGAGCGTCTGCCACTGATGGTATTGTTGTGTCCAGGCGCGGCTTTCAACCGACTCCAGCCTTGCTGGCAGGTCATCCTGTAAATCACCGGCAAAAAGAATGCGGCTCTGTTCGAAATCGTCACTGTGGCGCAGCAAGACTTCACTTGCCGGAGTTAAAGCAGACATGAATGGTTGGTTCCTCATTAAACTTAGGCGGGGATTATACACGTTATCCTCTACGCTGCCTCTTTGTTGGCTGCGACTTTATCCATCAATGCCCCTTATCTACTGGATGGCGAAAATTCGTCGGGTTTGTTATATTTGCGCGCCTGACAGACAGGAGTGTTTCGCTATGACTTCCCGACGCGACTGGCAATTACAGCAACTGGGCATCACCCAGTGGTCCCTGCGCCGTCCGGCGGCGCTGCAAGGGGAAATCGCCATTTCTCTACCTGCGCACATCCGGTTAGTGATGGTGGCTTCTGATCTTCCCGCACTCACTGAGCCGCTCGTCGGCGATGTACTGCGTGCGCTTGCCGTCAGTCCGGACCAGGTTTTACAGCTCACCCCTGACAGGGTAGAGATGTTACCGCCGGGCAGCACCTGCAACAGCTGGCGGCTGGGCATTGAATCGCCCGTCGCACTCAAGGGGGCGCAGGTAACAACGCCTGGCCTCAATGAACTACGGGGCAACCCTGCGGCACGCGCCGCGCTATGGCGACAAATTTGCAATTATGAATACGATTTCTTCCCTCACAACGACTGATTTAGCCCGCGCTTACGAGATCGAAACCCGGGCGCACGCGTTTCCCTGGAGTGAGAAGACCTTCGCCAGTAACCAGGGCGAGCGCTACCTTAATTACCGTTTACGGGTGGGTGACGTGATGGCGGCCTTTGCCATTACGCAGGTGGTGCTGGATGAAGCCACCCTCTTTAATATTGCCGTCGATCCCGCCTGGCAACGTCAGGGGCTGGGACGTCAGCTGCTTGAGCATCTGATCGGCGAACTCGAAAAACGTGGTGTGTTGACGCTGTGGCTGGAAGTGCGGGCCTCCAATACCGCCGCCATCGCGTTGTATGAAAGCCTGGGATTTAATGAAGCGACGATTCGCCGTAACTATTACCCCACAGCGCAAGGACGTGAAGACGCCATCATCATGGCGCTGCCACTTTAATAAATGAAAGGTGATGTAATGAAATGGGACTGGATCTTTTTTGACGCCGACGAAACGCTGTTTACCTTTGATTCGTTTGGTGGCCTGCAGCGAATGTTTCTGGATTACAGCGTGACATTTACTGCCGAAGATTTTAAAGATTATCAGGCCATTAACAAACCGTTGTGGGTGGAATACCAGAACGGCGCCATCACCGCACTACAATTACAGCATCAGCGCTTTCAGGGATGGGCGGAACGTCTGCGCGTTGCGCCTGGCGATCTGAATAACGCGTTTCTCAATGCGATGGCAGAGATTTGCGCGCCTCTGCCGGGCGCGGTGTCGCTCTTATCGGCATTAAAAGGCAAGGTGAAGCTGGGCATTATTACCAACGGCTTTACCGCGTTGCAGCAGACGCGTCTGGAACGTACCGGTTTTCGCGACTACTTTGATTTGCTGGTGATTTCTGAACAGGTCGGCGTGGCTAAGCCCGATCCGCGCATTTTCGATTATGCGCTGGAACAGGCACAAAACCCGGACCGCTCGCGGGTATTGATGGTCGGCGATACCGCTGAATCGGATATCCTGGGTGGCATAAACGCGGGGCTTTCCACCTGCTGGCTGAATGCTAACGGTCGCGCATTGCCCGAGGGAATCAACCCGACCTGGACCGTGACATCGTTAACCGAACTGGAGCAACTCCTGTGTAAACATTCATTGTCTGCACTCAGCCGTTGAGTACAATAGCCGCATTTTTCGAATTTCATAGCGTGGCCGAGGCCGCGCATTTTCACAGAAGAATTTTACTATGACGTTGTCTCCTTATTTACAAGAGGTGTCGAAGCGACGCACGTTCGCCATCATCTCGCACCCCGATGCCGGTAAAACCACGATCACAGAAAAGGTGTTGTTGTTCGGACAGGCTATTCAGACCGCCGGTACGGTTAAAGGCCGGGGCTCTAATCAGCATGCAAAATCTGACTGGATGGAGATGGAAAAGCAGCGTGGTATCTCTATTACCACCTCTGTGATGCAGTTCCCTTACCACCACTGTCTGGTTAACCTGCTTGATACCCCCGGGCACGAAGACTTCTCTGAAGATACCTACCGTACGTTGACGGCGGTTGACTGTTGTCTGATGGTTATCGATGCCGCAAAAGGCGTTGAGGACAGGACCCGCAAGCTGATGGAAGTTACCCGTCTGCGCGATACGCCGATCATCACTTTTATGAACAAACTCGACCGTGACATCCGCGACCCGATGGAATTGCTGGATGAAGTGGAAAACGAGCTGAAAATCGGCTGCGCGCCGATCACCTGGCCGATTGGCTGCGGTAAGTTATTCAAAGGCGTTTACCACCTTTATAAAGATGAAACCTATCTCTACCAGACCGGCAAAGGCCATACGATCCAGGAAGTACGCATTGTTAAAGGGCTCAATAGCCCGGATCTCGACGTCGCGGTCGGTGAAGATCTGGCTCAGCAGTTACGTGACGAGCTTGAATTAGTGAAAGGTGCCTCTAACGAGTTTGATAAAGAACTGTTCCTGGCAGGTGAAATCACGCCGGTTTTCTTTGGTACCGCACTGGGTAACTTTGGCGTTGATCATATGCTGGATGGTCTGGTGGAATGGGCGCCCGCGCCGATGCCGCGTCAAACAGACACCCGTGAAGTGGAAGCTGCGGAAGAGAAATTCTCCGGCTTCGTCTTTAAAATTCAGGCCAACATGGACCCGAAACACCGCGACCGCGTGGCTTTCCTGCGCGTGGTGTCGGGTAAATATGAAAAGGGCATGAAGCTTCGCCAGGTGCGTCTTGGCAAAGACGTGGTGATTTCTGATGCGTTGACCTTTATGGCAGGCGATCGCTCACACGTTGAAGAGGCTTACCCGGGCGATATCATCGGTCTGCACAACCACGGCACGATTCAGATTGGCGACACCTTCACCCAGGGTGAAATGATGAAGTTCACCGGCATTCCGAACTTCGCACCGGAGCTGTTCCGCCGCATCCGCCTGAAAGATCCACTGAAGCAGAAACAGCTGCTCAAAGGGCTGGTTCAGTTGTCAGAAGAAGGTGCGGTTCAGGTCTTCCGCCCCATCGCTAACAACGATCTGATCGTGGGTGCAGTAGGTGTGCTGCAGTTCGATGTGGTCGTTTCGCGTCTTAAGAGCGAATACAACGTGGAAGCGGTCTATGAGTCCGTTAACGTTGCTACCGCCCGCTGGGTGGAATGCAGCGATGTGAAGAAATTTGAAGAGTTCAAACGCAAAAACGAAGTACAGCTGGCGCTCGATGGCGGCGATAACCTGACGTATATTGCCCCAACGATGGTCAACCTGAACCTGGCGCGTGAGCGTTACCCGGATGTTCAGTTCCACCAGACCCGCGAACACTAATCTTCTCTACGGAGCGCGGCAGACGTCGTGCTCCGTCACTTTACCTGTCTTTTTAGCCTCTTGCGGAAAGTTCTTAAATAGCCGCGTTTTCCTCTTCTATGGTTACTTTTTAACCGCTTTCGCAAGCGTTTCTGCGATTGTGTTCTATATTTAACAAAGTAATGACATTCTTGCTGGGTATAAATCCTATTCAATGCGTGTTTAGTGGTTTTTTATTCAGAAAATAATGCATTGCATAATATTAATTACTGACTTAAGTCTAATGAATGAGTGTTATTTACTTAACTCATTGATTTGTCAGACTGGTGATTCACCACAGCAGGAAAAGCGGCCTTCATTGCTGCTTACGGCCCAAATTGTGGGCAAACCAACAGGATATAGATCGATGACGATGACAAGACTGAAGATTTCGAAAACTCTGCTGGCTGTCGTGCTGGGAACAACTCTGGCAAGTGGTTCCGCAATGGCGGCAAACACGACGACCGATAAAGCGCAAAACGCGGCCGATAACGCAGGGCAAAAAATCGATAGCTCTATGAATAAAGTCGGTAATTTCATGGATGACAGCGCTATTACGGCGAAAGTCAAAGCTGCGCTGGTCGATCACGAAGATATCAAGAGCACCGATATCTCCGTAAAAACTGAGAAAAAAGTGGTGACGTTAAGTGGCTTCGTTGAAAGCCAGGCACAGGCAGAACAGGCGGTAACTGTCGCGAAAGGGGTAGAAGGCGTTGCGTCAGTGAGCGACAAACTCCATGTTCGTGACGGTAAAAACACGTCTGCGAAAGGCTATGCCGGCGACACCGCGACTACCAGTGAAATCAAAGCAAAATTGCTGGCTGACGACATCGTTCCTTCCCGTAAGGTGAAAGTAGAAACGACCGATGGCGTTGTACAGCTGTCCGGTACCGTAGATTCACAGGCGCAAATTGAGCGGGCCGAAAGTATCGCTAAAGCGGTAGATGGCGTCAAAAGTGTGAAAAACGATCTGAAAGCTAAGTAACGATTCCTGAAATGTGCAATCCCGGCGTTTTGCCGGGAGTAAGTAGAACGCACCTGGGAAAATATCGCCAGTGAGCATCCTGAGCGCTCACATTAGCGGTCGACATTAACTATGGTTAAGGAGAGTCTTATGTTTCGTTGGGGCATTATATTTCTGGTTATCGCGTTAATTGCCGCCGCTCTGGGCTTTGGTGGTCTGGCGGGTACGGCAGCGGGTGCCGCGAAAATTGTCTTTATCGTCGGTATCATTCTGTTCCTCGTCAGCCTGTTTATGGGGCGTAGACGTCCGTAGCGCGAGCTTCCCTCTTAAAGGAATCATCAAGCCAGTCCTCGTGACTGGCTTTCATTGTTTCTGGGAGGGAAAAATTGCGTTACTTTGTTAATACCTAAAATCAAAAGGAAAGCAGGGTGGGGCAATATATTCCGGTAACGCTTGGTAACATTGCGCCATTAGCGTTAACGCCATTTCGCCCAGGCCGACTCGCTCTGGTGTGTGAGGGAGGCGGTCAGCGGGGCATTTTTACGGCCGGCGTGCTGGATGAGTTCATGCGCGCTGAATTTAACCCTTTTGACCTTTTTCTTGGCACATCCGCCGGGGCGCAAAACCTGTCGGCATACCTGTGCAATCAGCCCGGTTATGCGCGTAAGGTCATCATGCGTTACACCACCGCCCGTGAATTTTTTGATCCCGTGCGTTTCGTGCGTGGCGGCAACCTGATCGATCTGGACTGGCTTATTACTTCCACCTCGAGCCACATGCCGCTGGCGATGGACTATGCCGCGCGCGTTTTCGACTCAGGGAAAGCCTTCTATATGTGTGCCTGTCGTCAGGATGACTACACGCCGGAATATTTCTCCCCCGACAGCAGCACCTGGCTGGATATCATTCGCGCATCCAGCGCTATTCCCGGTTTCTACCGCCCGGGCGTTACCCTTAACGGCGTGAATTACCTTGATGGCGGCGTAAGTGATGCGATTCCCGTTCAGGAAGCGGCGAAACGCGGAGCGAAGACCATTGTGGTTATTCGCACCGTGCCGTCGCAAATGTATTACACCCCACAATGGTTTAAGCGGATGGAGCGATGGCTGGGAGAAAGCAGCTTGCAGCCTTTCGTTAACCTTGTTCAACATCATGAGAAGACCTACTCGGCGACGCAGAAATTTATCGAAGCTCCTCCCGGTAAGTTGCGCATTTTTGAAATCTACCCGCCGAAGCTTCTGCACAGCATGGCGTTGGGAAGCCGTGTACCGGCGTTGCGCGATGATTACAAGCTGGGAAGACTGTGCGGACGTTATTTCCTGGCGACGGTGGGAAAACTGCTGGTAGAAAAACCGCCATTAATTCGCCATGTTCCGCGCGTGGCCACGACATCTGCTACCATCGTAGTGCCGCCAGCAGCCGTCGCCAACGATGCGGTCGATACGCCGCTTGTCAGCGCGGTTCAGGCCAACGATTTGCCCTTTAATAACGAGGATACTGCGTGACGTTCCGCTTTATCGACACTCACTGTCATTTCGATTTTCCCCCTTTTCAGGATGATGAATCGAACAGCATTACCCGCGCCAACGCCGTTGGGGTCGAACGGATTATCGTCCCGGCGGTTGGCGCACAGTACTTCGCTCGCGTTGTCAAACTTGCCCGGGATTATCCGGCGCTTTATGCCGCGCTGGGGCTGCATCCTATCGTCATTGAAGAGCACACACCGACGTGCGTGGAGCGCCTTGAGCAATTACTTGCCACGCGCCCGAAGAAGGTGGTGGCGGTTGGCGAAATTGGTCTGGATCTGTATCGTGACGATCCGCAGTTTGAACGCCAGCAAGAGGTTCTGGATGCGCAGCTTAAGCTGGCAAAACGCTTTGACCTGCCGGTTATCCTGCATTCGCGCCGTACGCACGACAAGCTGGCGATGCATCTTAAACGACATGACCTGCCGCGAACCGGTGTGGTACATGGCTTTGCCGGTAGCCTGCAGCAGGCGGAACGTTTTATCAGCCTGGGATATAAAATTGGCGTTGGCGGTACCATTACTTACCCGCGAGCCAGCAAGACCCGCGAAGTGATGGCGCAATTGCCGCTAAACGCCCTGTTGCTGGAAACCGACGCCCCGGATATGCCATTAAACGGTTTTCAGGGCCAGCCCAATCGCCCGGAACAGGCGGCACGGGTCTTCGACACGCTTTGCGAGTTACGCCCGGAAGCACCCGATGTGATTGCCCAGGCGCTGTTCGACAATACCCACGCCACGTTTTCGCTTGCCTGAATCACAGGTATAACGCTGGCAGGATCACCCGGTTAACGCCACGCACTTCCAGAGCCTGCGCCAGCGGTTCCACATCGCCGGCAACGGCGCTACGCCACTGTTGTGCTTCGCCATACACGCCATGAGTATGAAAGGCGTTAATACGCACCGGCACATCCCCTAACTCGCCGATAAAGTCGCTCAGTTCATCAATATGTTGCAGATAATCACACCGGTCGGGGATGAGCAGCAAGCGTAACTCCGTCAGCCGCTGATGCGCCGCCAGAAGACGGATACTGGCCTTTATCTGCGTATTATCACGCCCGGTCAGAAACCGATGATGGTCGCTGCCCCAGGCTTTGAGATCGATCATCGCCCCGTCACACACGGGCAGCAGTTTTTGCCAGCCCGTTTCGCTCAGCAGGCCGTTACTGTCGACCAGACAGGTGAGGTGGCGCAAGTCCGGGCTGGACTTAATCGCCCGAAACAGCGCAACCAGAAACGGCAACTGGGTTGTACCTTCTCCGCCGCTGACGGTGATGCCTTCGATAAACATGGCCGCTTTGCGTACATGGGCCAGCACCGCTTCCACACTTAGCGTTTGCGCCATCGGCGTGGACTGTTGTGGACAAAGATGCAAACAGGTATCGCACTGCTGGCAGGCGTTGTCATCCCAGTTTACCTGCCCATCAACCAGCGTTAAGGCACCATGCGGGCAGGCGGGAACGCACTGTGCACAGTGGTTGCAGCGTCCTATCGTCCACGGATTGTGACAGTTTTTACAGTGCAAATTACAGCCCTGTAAAAACAGCACCAGACGGCTGCCTGGTCCGTCAACACAAGAGAATGGGATAATTTTACTGACTAAAGCGCATCTGCTGTTCATGGCTGACCACGCGCGGTTGTCTCTCAAGAATGCGGGTATTGCGGGCGGCTTCCTCACCCAGCCAGGTCGTGTTAGTGCGTGACCCCCCGGTGCGGAATTTTTCCAGGTCCGACAGGCGTACCATATAACCGGTTACGCGGACCAGATCGTTACCGCTGACGTTGGCAGTAAACTCACGCATGCCGGCTTTGAACGCGCCGAGGCAGAGTTGCATCACGGCCTGCGGATTGCGTTTGACCGTCTCATCGAGGGTTAAAATGTCGCTGATACCCGCTGTGTACCAGGCATGATGCGGGGCCACCGTCAGGAGGTGGGTTATGGGATCGGGCTCATCGCCGTAGGGCAGGCGCGCCCCTGGCGTGGTGTCAGTATCAGAACTTATCCCCGACTGAGCGTGCAACATCGCTCGGTTATTCCAGCCATATTTTACCGGCGTGTTCGCCACACATGTCGCAAGTTGTTCGCTGATTCTGTAACCCAGCGTATTGGCTTGCGCATCTTTACCGTAGCGCCCCCCCAGTCCCGCACGTTCGCAGAGGATATTCACCGCTTCTGCCAGCCCGTACATGCCAAACATCGGTGCAAAACGAGTCGGGTCTATCAGCCCTTCGGCGACCAGGAAGCTATTCTCGAAGAAACCGGATTGCGAATAGAGGAAGTCACAGCGCGCGTCGATGATCGCGATTTGCTGCTGACAGTAGTGGGGAAGCTGGTGGGTAAAGAAATCCTCAATACTCCTGCTGCGTTCGGCAATGGCTTTCAGGTTCAGGCGCACCAGCGTGCTACCACCGCCACTCAGCGGCAGCGAATTGTAACAACTGACGACGCCATAACCACCTTTTGTGAAAATTTTATCATTTTCGGGGCCGTTGGCGATATGTGGCTTACTGCACTCACAGATATTTTTTGCCACCTCAAGCAGTAAATCATCCGGCGTCATATCCGGGTCATAAATAAAGGTCAGATTAGGCGAAACCTGCTTAAGCTCTGCATCCGCACGCAAAATAGCTCGGGTGATCGGCGTATCGGCAGGGCCAATATTGGCATGCATAAACGCATCTGGCAGGGTTCTGTCGAGATAACGCCAGAAACGTTTTATTCGAATATCGATCTCTTCTTGTGTTAGAATTCTAACATACGGTTGCAGTATCGCATCCAGTTGCCCCAAATAGACGGGCATGGATGTGACTGAAGGAACATGGTGATAAAGGATGGTGAGCATCGATAACGCGTCGTCGAGATCGGTTGCCCCTTCAAGTTCCAGCCATTGCGAGCCATTTGCGAGGAATTTCGCATAATCCGGCAGAACATAGCGTGGTTTGTAGGGCGCATGCCCTTCGAACATATCGCAAATGGTACCCTCATCAAGTGCAGCTCGCGCTTCTTTTGTCAGTGAGGGATAAGGCAGACTGTTCTCGGCCTCAAGCGCCAGAAAGTGGCGTTTTTGTGCGGGAGTCAGGGTATTACTTGTCGCAATCTGCTGGCAACGAGCCAGGTATGCTGAATCATTTGGCGTGGACATATTCGTTCCTCTTATTCCTTGAGCGTCTGCCCCAGTGTAAGTAACCGAACGGAACCCGCCTTTGATCCACACCCCTAAACATCCGGGTATGTGGCTACGTTAAGGCTAAAAATTTGATGAATGTCTCATTATGGTTTTGCAAGAATGAATGTGGTTTTCATTAACTGTGATGAGTGTCGAAGTGTAATGATGGGTTAATGTTAGAATAATAACAGACCCGTATTTAACCGGCTTAGGCCGACGGAGAGATAAATGACTGATTTAACTGCAAGCAGCCTGCGTGCGTTGAAACTGATGGACCTGACTACCCTGAACGACGACGACACGAACGAAAAAGTGATCGCACTGTGTCATCAGGCAAAAACCCCGGTGGGTAACACTGCCGCTATCTGTATCTATCCGCGTTTTATCCCGATTGCGCGCAAAACGCTGAAAGAACAGGGCACGCCAGATATTCGCATCGCAACGGTCACTAACTTCCCGCACGGCAACGATGATATTGAGATCGCGCTGGCGGAAACGCGTGCGGCGATTGCTTACGGCGCAGATGAAGTCGATGTGGTATTCCCGTACCGTGCGCTGATTGCAGGCAATGAACAAGTGGGCTTTGATCTGGTTAAGGCCTGTAAAGATGCCTGTGCAGCGGCCAATGTTCTGCTGAAAGTGATTATCGAAACCGGTGAGCTGAAAGAAGAGGCGTTGATTCGCAAAGCCTCTGAAATCTCGATCAAAGCGGGGGCCGATTTTATCAAAACCTCCACTGGTAAAGTGCCAGTGAATGCCACGCCGGAAAGCGCACGCATCATGCTGGAAGTGATTCGCGATATGGGTGTGGCGAAAACCGTCGGTTTCAAACCGGCTGGCGGCGTGCGTTCAGCCGAAGACGCACAGACATTCCTTGCGATTGCCGACGAACTGTTTGGCGCTGACTGGGCGGATTCGCGCCACTATCGCTTTGGCGCGTCCAGCTTGTTGGCGAGCCTGCTCAAAGCTCTGGGCCACGGCGACGGTAAGAGCGCAAGCGGTTACTAATTCATTATCGTAGCCCGGACGAGGCGCATGCGCGCCGACTCCGGGATCTCCCCGGCGGCGCTACGCTTGGCCGGGCTACAGGAACGTAGCATGGGCGCAAGCTCGCTGCATTTAACCTGATTTATCGGGGGGTTACCTTGTTTCTCGCTCAAGAAATAATTCGTAAAAAACGCGATGGCCATGCGCTCACTGATGAAGAGATTCGTTTCTTTATCAACGGGATTCGTGACAACACCGTGTCCGAAGGACAAATTGCCGCTCTGGCGATGACCATTTTCTTCCACGACATGGCAATTGAGGAGCGCGTGTCGCTGACCATGGCGATGCGAGACTCAGGGACCGTCCTCGACTGGAAACAGCTTAATCTCAACGGGCCTGTCGTCGACAAACACTCCACTGGCGGCGTGGGGGATGTGACCTCGCTGATGCTTGGGCCGATGGTTGCGGCCTGCGGCGGCTATATTCCCATGATCTCCGGTCGTGGGCTTGGCCATACCGGCGGGACGCTCGACAAACTGGAAGCTATTCCGGGGTTTGATATTTTCCCCGATGACAAACGCTTTCGCGACATCATTAAAGATGTGGGCGTCGCGATTATTGGACAGACGAATTCTTTAGCCCCCGCTGACAAACGCTTTTATGCCACGCGCGATATTACGGCGACGGTCGATTCTATTCCGCTGATCACCGCCTCGATCCTCGCCAAGAAACTGGCGGAAGGACTGGACGCGCTGGTGATGGACGTCAAAGTGGGTAGCGGGGCATTTATGCCGACGCCAGAACTTTCTGCCGAACTGGCGCAGGCGATCGTTGGTGTGGCGAATGGCGCCGGTGTGCGTACCACCGCACTGCTCACCGACATGAACCAGGTGCTTGCCTCCAGCGCAGGTAACGCTGTTGAAGTACGTGAAGCCGTCCGCTTCCTGACCGGAGATTACCGCAACCCGCGTCTTTATGACGTGACGATGGCGCTCTGCGTAGAAATGCTGGTCTCCGGCAAACTGGCGAAAGATGACGCTGAGGCGCGCAGACAATTGCAGGCGGTGCTGGATAACGGTAAAGCGGCGGAAATCTTTGGCCGCATGGTGGCTGCACAAAAAGGCCCGACCGATTTTGTCGAAAACTATGACAAATACCTGGCAACCGCGACGCTCAGTAAGGCCGTCTATGCCGATACCGAAGGGTTCATTGCGCAAATGGACACCCGCGCGCTGGGGATGGCGGTGGTCTCAATGGGCGGCGGGCGTCGTCAGGCGTCCGATACCATCGATTACAGCGTGGGCTTTACCGATATGGCGCGTCTGGGTGATGCGATCGACGGGCAGCGTCCTTTAGCGGTGATCCACGCAAAAGATGAAGCAAGCTGGCAGGAAGCGGCAAATGCAGTCAAAGCTGCGATTGTGATTGCCGATAAAGCGCCAAAAGAGACGCCAACGGTCTGGCGACGCGTTACCGATTAACGATATACTGATCTGATCGCTATTTTTTGAAGCACTACGTACGGAGAACAATATGAAACGTGCATTTATTATGGTGCTGGACTCCTTCGGCATCGGCGCAACAGAAGATGCCGAACGTTTTGGTGACGTGGGTTCCGATACCATGGGTCACATCGCAGAAGCCTGTGCCAAAGGCGAAGCGGACAACGGTCGTAAAGGCCCGTTGAACCTGCCAAACCTGACCCGTCTGGGGCTGGTGAAAGCCCATGAAGGTTCTACCGGTAAAATCGCAGCCGGCATGGACGGCAACGCTGAAGTGGTAGGCGCATACGCCTGGGCGCATGAGCTCTCCTCCGGTAAAGACACCCCGTCAGGCCACTGGGAAATCGCCGGTGTGCCGGTGCTGTTCGACTGGGGCTATTTCTCCGATCATGACAATAGCTTCCCGCAGGAATTGCTGGATAAACTGGTGAAACGCGCAAACCTGCCGGGTTATCTCGGCAACTGCCACTCTTCCGGCACGGTTATCCTTGATCAGTTGGGCGAGGAGCATATGAAAACCGGCAAGCCAATTTTCTATACCTCTGCCGACTCTGTGTTCCAGATTGCCTGCCATGAAGAGACCTACGGCCTGGATAAACTCTACGAGCTGTGCGAAATCGCCCGTGAAGAGCTGACCGAAGGGGGTTACAACATCGGTCGCGTTATCGCGCGTCCGTTTATTGGCGATAAAGCGGGTAACTTCCAGCGTACCGGTAACCGTCATGACCTGGCCGTTGAGCCGCCGTCAGCGACCGTGCTGCAAAAACTGGTTGATGAGAAAGACGGTCAGGTGGTTTCTGTAGGCAAAATCGCGGATATCTATGCCAACTGCGGTATTACCAAAAAAGTGAAAGCGACAGGCCTGGATGCGTTGTTTGACGCCACGGTGAAAGAGATGAAAAGCGCGGGTGATAAGACAATCGTCTTTACCAACTTCGTTGATTTCGACTCATCATGGGGCCATCGTCGCGATGTCGCCGGTTATGCGGCGGGGCTGGAGCTGTTCGACCGTCGTTTGCCGGAGCTGATGGAGCTGGTGGGGGAAGATGACATTCTGATCCTGACCGCTGACCATGGCTGTGACCCGACCTGGCAAGGCACCGATCATACCCGCGAGCACATTCCGGTGTTGATCTACGGCCCGAAAGTGAAACCCGGTTCGCTCGGCCACCGTGAAACCTTCGCCGATATCGGCCAGACCATTGCGTCGTACTTCGGTACGTCCCCCATGGACTACGGCAAAAATATGCTTTGATTTGGGAAAGGGCATCGTCTGATGCTCTCACCCCGGCCCTCTCCCGCGGGAGAGGGGGAAAACACAACGAATAAAAAGGAACTGAAGATGGCAACTCCTCACATTAACGCAGAAATGGGTGATTTCGCTGACGTTGTGCTGATGCCCGGCGACCCGCTGCGCGCAAAGCACATTGCTGAAACCTTTTTCGAAGATATCCGTGAAGTGAACAACGTGCGCGGCATGTTGGGTTATACCGGTACCTATAAAGGTCGCAAAATCTCCGTAATGGGCCATGGCATGGGTATCCCATCCTGCTCCATCTACGCGAAAGAGCTGATCACCGATTTCGGCGTGAAAAAAATCATCCGTGTGGGCTCCTGCGGCGCGGTACGTATGGACGTGAAACTGCGTGATATCGTTATCGGTATGGGTGCTTGCACTGATTCCAAAGTTAACCGCATGCGTTTTAAAGACCATGATTTCGCTGCGATTGCTGACTTTGACATGGTGCGTAACGCGGTTGATGCGGCCAAAGCGCTGGGTGTGGATGCCCGCGTCGGCAACATCTTCTCTGCGGATCTGTTCTATGCACCGGACGGCGGCGAGATGTTCGACGTGATGGAAAAATACGGCATTCTGGGCGTGGAAATGGAAGCGGCGGGCATCTACGGCGTTGCCGCAGAGTTCGGTGCGAAAGCCCTGACCATCTGCACCGTGTCCGACCATATCCGTACCCACGAGCAGACCACCTCTGCCGAGCGTCAGACCACGTTCAACGACATGATCAAAATCGCGCTGGAATCTGTACTGCTGGGCGACAAAGCGTAGCGCTTTACCCCTCACCCTAACCCTCTCCCAGTGGGAGAGGGAACTGCCTGGCGCGGTTTTGGTTTTCTCCCGCTATCCGTGGGTGAGGGCATCAGACTGCCGCTACCGCACCGCTCCCGCAATCCACGCGGACAACTCCCGCAATTCGGTTTCCTGCTCCGGGAAATCCCCCAACAGCGCATCACACTCTTGTGCCAGCATATCCGCGCGATACAGACAGCCCTGCAGGCGTGCGGCCAGGGCCTCCAGCGGTGCGGGATTCAGGCTATCGGTAAATACCTGCGTGCGGGTGATATGCCCTTTCTCCACGTCAAAATGGAGCTCCACGCCGCCCCACGTAAAGCGTTCATCAAGCAAATGGCTGAATGCAGGCGCCTGACCGAAATTCCACTCCCAGCTGCTTTGGCGGGCAAAGGTCTCAGCGAAATTCGGCAGATCCGGGGTGTTGTCCGGAGAAATTACCTCGGCTTTAACGCGCTCGCCGTAGTGAGAGAAGAAGGCTTCCGTTACAGCCTCGCAGATGCGCTCGTGGCTGATACCCGGCAACAGCTCGACCAGATTTGCGACGCGTCCGCGTACGGAGGTAATGCCCTTGGCCTGGAGCTTTTTCTTGTCCGGGTTGAGATAGTTTGCCAGGCGGCTGAGATCGGCATTGAGCAACAGTGTGCCATGATGGAAACCGCGATCTTTGGTCTCACGGTAGGCGGAGCCAGAGACTTTGCGATCGCCCCCCGGCGTTTTGACCACCAGATCGTTACGTCCGGACGCTTCTGCCGTCACGCCCAGCGCGTTCAGCGCCTGCAACACAATCGCGGTTGAGATCGTTTTGTCGTACTCCGGTTTACCCGCCATAAAGGTGAAGCAGGTATTGCCTAAGTCATGGAACACCGCGCCACCCCCGCTGCTGCGTCGTGCCAGACGAACATTGTCTTCTTCCATGCGCCGGGTATTACACTCTTTCCACGGGTTCTGCGCCCGCCCGATAACCACCGTATCGGCGTTACGCCAGAGGAAAAGTACACGCTGGGTCGCGGGCATCTGGCGGAAAATACACTCCTCCACCGCCAGGTTGAACCAGGGATCATAAGAATCAGAGATAAGCAGACGCAGTGTGGACATGGCAGATTTCCTTTCCTGAAAAGAGGTCGTTTTTCACGTTGCCAGCGCGCAGGCTGCAACGTGAAATCCGTAAGGTGCAGGTAGATTACTCTTTCTTTTCGTTCTCTTCCTCTTCCTGCACCGGCTTGCTGGCGGTAAGCAGGAAAGGGGACTGTTGCCAGCGGGTTCGTTTTCCCTGCAACAGCGTACGGGTCAGTACGACGCCAATAGCCAGCGAAAGGAGCAGCATAAGGCGTAAAATATTGGTGGTGTTATCGACCTGTTTGGCTTCCGTCGCGAGGGTATGGTTATCCAGCGTTAGACGCAGGTAGCCCAGCGGGCTGTTTTTTCCCTGAATCGGCTCGACGATCTGCTGGTTGAAGTAGCCCCCGGCTTTTTTGCCGTCCAGCGCCAGCCTGTCGCGCACATCAATACTTTCGCCGGAACGGGCAATCAGATCGCCGCGTTCGTCATAGACGCCCGCATCAAGAATTCGGCTCTCCTCGGTCAATTGCCGGAGCACAATACTGATACGTTTGTCGTCAGGCGTTTCCGCACGCATCAGTGGCGCAAGGTTTATCGTGACCTGTTTCGCCAGCGTGCGGGCCAGCTCTTCAAGCTGCGGATTGCGCTGACGCTGGTGATTCTGACTGAACCATGATGCGCCCTGCATAAGGGCAACAAGCAGCGCCAGACAGAAGAGCACGATCACGGCGCGATGAAGCCGGAATTTGAGTTTTGCGCGAGCCATATTCCACCTGTTGAAAATTTGCGGCTTAATGTTGCCAGAAGCGCTGGTTACAAGGTAGCCTCATGCGTTATTTTTACCTCAGCACATACCCCTACAGGAGCTGTAATGCCGAATAATTTGACCTGGTGCGACCTGCCCAATGACGTTTCTCAGTGGCCTGGGTTGCCGCTCTCTTTAAGTGGCGATGAGGTCATGCCCCTGGATTATCACGCAGGTCGTAGCGGATGGCTTCTGTATGGACGCGCGCTCAATAAAGAACGTCTGACCGCCTGGCAGCGTAAACTGGGCGCGGCAATGGTAATCGTGGCAGCCTGGTGCGTGGAAGATTATCAGGTTATCCGTCTTGCCGGTTCACTCACGCCGCGTGCTACCCGTCTGGCGCATGATGAAGGGCTGGATGTTGCGCCGCTGGGTAAAATTCCGTCTCTGCGCCACCCAGGCTTGATGGTGATGGACATGGACTCAACCGCAATTCAAATTGAGTGTATTGATGAAATCGCTAAACTGGCCGGTACGGGCGAAATGGTATCGGAAGTGACGGAACGCGCCATGCGTGGTGAGCTGGACTTCACGGCCAGCCTGCGTCAACGCGTGGCAACGCTTAAAGGCGCTGATGCGAAAATTCTGCATCAGGTCCGCGACAGCCTGCCCTTGATGCCGGGCCTTACGCAACTGGTGCTAAAACTGGAAACACTGGGCTGGAAAGTGGCGATTGCCTCAGGTGGCTTTACCTTCTTTGCCGATCACCTGCGCGAGATGTTGCGCCTGACAGAGGCGGTAGCCAACCATCTGGAAGTGGTTGACGGTAAGTTCACCGGTAGTGTTCTGGGTGACATTGTGGATGCGCAGTACAAAGCCAATACCCTGAAACGCCTGGCGCAGGAGCACGAGATCCCGGCTACTCAAACGATCGCCATTGGCGACGGCGCAAATGATCTGCCGATGATCAAAGCCGCCGGGTTGGGTATTGCGTTCCACGCGAAACCGAAAGTGAATGAAAAAGCGGAAGTCACCATCCGTCACGCTGATTTGATGGGGGTGTTCTGCATTCTCTCAGCCAGTCTGGCGAAGAAATAACGAGGTCTCTGTGGCGAAAGCTCCAAAACGCGCATTTGTCTGTAATGAATGTGGTGCTGATTATCCCCGCTGGCAGGGGCAATGCAGCGCCTGCCATGCCTGGAACACGATTACCGAAGTGCGTGTGGCTGCCTCGCCTGTCGTGGCGCGTAATGAGCGCTTAAGCGGGTATGCCGGCAATGCGGGCGCGTCGAAAGTTCAGAAACTTTCTGATATCAGCCTGGAAGCCTTGCCGCGTTTTTCGACCGGCTTTAAAGAGTTCGATCGTGTGTTAGGCGGCGGCGTGGTACCGGGAAGCGCTATTTTGATTGGCGGTAACCCCGGCGCGGGTAAATCGACACTTCTGCTGCAAACTCTGTGCAGGCTCGCGGAACAGATGAAAACGCTGTATGTCACCGGCGAAGAGTCATTACAGCAGGTGGCGATGCGTGCGCACCGTCTTGGCCTGCCCACTGCTAATCTGAATATGTTGTCGGAAACCAGCATTGAACAAATCTGCCTGATTGCCGATGAAGAGCAGCCGAAGCTGATGGTCATCGACTCTATCCAGGTGATGCATATGGCGGACATCCAGTCTTCGCCGGGTAGCGTGGCGCAGGTACGTGAAACGGCGGCCTATCTCACGCGCTTTGCGAAAACGCGTGGGGTGGCGATTGTGATGGTCGGACACGTGACCAAAGATGGCTCGCTGGCCGGGCCGAAAGTCCTTGAGCACTGTATTGACTGTTCTGTCTTGCTGGATGGTGATGCGGACTCCCGTTTCCGTACGCTGCGTAGCCATAAGAACCGCTTTGGTGCGGTGAATGAGCTGGGTGTCTTTGCCATGACAGAACAAGGACTTCGGGAAGTGAGCAACCCGTCCGCCATTTTCCTTAGCCGTGGCGATGAAGTGACTTCTGGCAGCTCAGTGATGGTTGTCTGGGAAGGTACTCGTCCGCTGTTGGTGGAGATTCAGGCACTGGTCGATCACTCAATGATGTCCAATCCCCGACGTGTTGCTGTCGGCCTTGAACAAAACCGTCTTGCCATTTTGCTGGCGGTGCTGCATCGCCACGGCGGCCTGCAGATGGCCGACCAGGATGTCTTCGTTAACGTGGTTGGCGGCGTAAAAGTGACGGAAACCAGTGCGGATCTGGCGTTGTTACTGGCTATGGTTTCGAGCCTGCGCGACCGGCCTCTGCCTCAGGATCTGGTGGTCTTTGGCGAGGTTGGACTGGCGGGCGAGATTCGCCCGGTTCCCAGCGGACAAGAGCGTATTTCCGAAGCGGCGAAACACGGTTTCCGGCGGGCGATTGTGCCTGCCGCGAATGTGCCGAAAAAACCGCCAGAAGGGATGCAGGTTTTTGGTGTTAAAAAACTCGCAGATGCACTCAGTGTCTTTGACGACTTATAATTATATTCCCGTCGTCTTTCTGGCGGCAGGTGTGATGGCTGCGTTTACTCCCCGCCTCCTGCCCCGAAATGCATAGGGAATTTTGCATAATAAGCCTGGCACGTTGATGCTGCCAGGCAGGTTCAGCCAGCAGGAGGCACTCGTGTCGTCATTCGACTATCTCAAGACCGCAATCCGTCAGAAAGGCTGCACATTGCAGCAGGTGGCCGACGCCAGCGGCATGACCAAAGGCTATTTGAGCCAACTCCTGAATGCCAAAATCAAAAGTCCCAGCGCACAAAAACTCGAGGCGCTGCACCGTTTCCTCGGATTAGAATTTCCGCGTCGGCAAAAAAGCGTTGGCGTCGTTTTTGGTAAGTTTTATCCGCTGCATACCGGACATATCTACCTGATTCAGCGTGCCTGTAGCCAGGTGGATGAGCTGCATATCGTGATGGGTTACGACGAGAAGCGCGACCGCGAACTGTTTGAAGACAGCGCGATGTCCCAGCAGCCAACCATCAGCGACCGCCTGCGCTGGTTGCTCCAGACCTTTAAGTATCAAAAAAACATCCGTATTCATGCCTTTAATGAAGAGGGAATGGAACCTTACCCGCATGGCTGGGATGTCTGGAGTAAAGGCATTAAAGCTTTTATGGATGAAAAGGGCATTCAGCCTGACCGGATTTACAGTTCAGAAGAGGCGGACGCCCCCCAGTACCTTGAGCATCTGGGTATTGAAACGGTGCTTATCGATCCGAAGCGCACTTTTATGAATATTAGCGGCGCGCTTATTCGTGAGAACCCGTTCCGCTACTGGGATTATATCCCTACCGAAGTGAAGCCCTTCTTTGTGCGCACCGTGGCTATCCTGGGCGGCGAATCCAGCGGCAAATCGACGCTGGTCAATAAGCTCGCGAATATCTTCAATACTACCAGCGCGTGGGAGTATGGCCGGGATTATGTCTTCTCTCACCTTGGCGGCGATGAGATGGCGTTGCAGTATTCCGACTATGACAAGATCGCGTTGGGACAGGCGCAGTATATTGATTTTGCGGTCAAATATGCCAATAAGGTAGCCTTCATCGACACCGATTTTGTCACGACGCAGGCGTTTTGCCTGAAGTACGAAGGGCGTGAGCATCCTTTTGTGCAGGCGATGATCGATGAATACCGTTTCGACCTGGTGATTCTGCTGGAAAATAATACGCCGTGGGTCGCTGATGGGCTGAGAAGTCTGGGCAGTTCGGTGGATCGCAGCGAATTCCAGCAGATGCTGGTGAATATGCTTAAAGAGAACAATATTACCTGGCGGCATGTGGAAGAGCCTGATTATGACTCCCGTTTTTTGCATTGCGTGGAGCTGGTAAAAGAGTTGATGGGGGATTAGGGCGGGCCTGATGCCTTCGCCCCGCAAGTGTGAACAAGCTGAGGGTTTGCTTGATCGGTTCCCTCGCCCCTTTGGGGAGAGGGTTAGGGTGAGGGGAAAATCGAGGCAATGCGGTCTGATGCCCTCACCCCGTCCCTCTCCCACGGGGAGAGGGCGCAAACATTAAAAAAGGCAGCTTACGCTGCCTTTTTGCTTTTACCTCCACGGGGAGAGGCCGCAAACACTAAAAAAGGCAACGTGCGTTGCCTTTTTGCTGTTTATTTTGAAATACGTTTGTACTTGATACGCTTCGGCTCCAGCGCGTCGGCGCCCAGCGTGCGTTTCTTGTACTCTTCGTATTCGGTGAAGTTACCTTCGAAGAACTCCACCTTACCTTCGTCCTGGTAGTCCAGGATGTGGGTCGCGATACGGTCAAGGAACCAGCGGTCGTGCGAGATAACCATTGCGCAGCCCGGGAACTCCAGCAGGGCGTTTTCCAGCGCGCGCAGGGTTTCGATATCCAGGTCGTTGGTCGGTTCATCGAGCAGCAGTACGTTACCGCCGACCTGCAGCAGTTTCGCCAGATGCAGACGGCCGCGCTCACCACCGGACAGCTCGCCCACGCGTTTGCCCTGGTCAACACCTTTAAAGTTGAAGCGGCCAACGTAGGCGCGGCTCGGCATTTCGGTATTGCCGATCTTCATGATATCCAGGCCGCCGGACACTTCTTCCCATACGGTTTTACTGTTATCCATGGCGTCGCGGAACTGGTCGACGGAAGCCAGTTTGACGGTTTCACCCAGGGTGATAGAGCCTGCGTCGGGCTGTTCCTGGCCGGACATCATACGGAACAGCGTGGATTTACCCGCGCCGTTAGGACCGATGATGCCGACAATAGCGCCTTTCGGTACGGAGAAGCTCAGATCGTCGATCAGTACGCGGTCGCCGTAGGATTTACGCAGGTTGCTGACTTCCACCACTTTATCCCCCAGACGTGCGCCTGGCGGAATAAACAGTTCGTTGGTCTCGTTACGTTTCTGGTACTCGACGTTGTTAAGTTCTTCAAAGCGAGCCAGACGGGCTTTACCCTTAGACTGACGGCCTTTCGCGCCCTGACGAACCCACTCAAGTTCTTTCTCGATGGACTTACGACGCGCCGCTTCCTGAGAAGCTTCCTGCGCCAGACGCTGATCTTTCTGCTCCAGCCAGGAGGAGTAGTTGCCTTCCCATGGAATACCCTCACCGCGGTCCAGCTCCAGGATCCAACCGGCAACGTTATCGAGGAAGTAACGGTCGTGGGTAATCGCCACCACGGTACCTTCGAAGTCGTGCAGGAAGCGTTCCAGCCATGCCACAGATTCCGCATCCAGGTGGTTAGTCGGTTCGTCGAGCAACAGCATGTCTGGTTTTTCCAGCAGCAGACGGCACAGCGCAACGCGGCGGCGCTCACCACCGGAGAGGTTGGCGATTTTCGCGTCCCAGTCCGGCAGGCGCAGGGCATCGGCGGCGCGCTCAAGTTGCACGTTCAGGTTGTGGCCGTCATGTGCCTGAATAATTTCTTCAAACTTGCCTTGTTGCGCGGCGAGTTTATCGAAGTCAGCGTCCGGTTCAGCATATTTCGCATACACTTCGTCCAGACCTTTCAGCGCGTTAACCACTTCGGAAACCGCTTCTTCAACGGATTCACGCACGGTCTGTTCCGGGTTCAACTGCGGTTCCTGCGGCAGGTAGCCGATTTTCAGGCCCGGCTGTGGGCGGGCTTCACCTTCAATATCGGTATCGATGCCAGCCATGATGCGCAGCAGGGTAGATTTACCGGCGCCGTTAAGGCCCAGTACACCGATTTTTGCGCCAGGGAAGAAACTCAGCGAGATATTTTTCAGAATATGACGTTTCGGCGGAACCACTTTGCCGACACGATGCATGGTATAAACGAATTGAGCCACGTTGGACTTCGCCTCTTTTTATCCCTTCATCCATCAGGTTACGAGTACCGGGCCAGGATGCATTCCTGTACCGTCGCCTTGCAACCTGAGTTATTCAGGGCTAATGAATGGTAATAGTTTTCAAAGGCGAAGTGTAGCCGTTTTCCGTGCTCAATCCCAGCCAGCAGCACCCGTAGTGTTAAATCGCACAAGAAAGGTAAAAAAGTGTGCATTACGTGGCGCGTTAGGGCGTGCACGGTTAGCATTAAGGCATTATGCGGCATGACGCTGTAGGTATCGTTTATATAAGAGGAATAAGCTGTGCAGAGAGCTAAACATGCCGCCTGGCGTTTTCTGGCGGCCAGTATTTGTTTGCTGTCCCTCAGCAATGTGGCGCGAGCGGACTCACTGGACGAACAACGTAATCGCTATGCTCAGATCAAACAAGCGTGGGATAACAAGCAGATGGATGTGGTGTCGCAACTGATGCCAGGGCTGCAAAACTACCCGTTATACCCTTATCTGCAGTACCGACAGATAACCGATGATCTGATGAACCAACCCACCGTCACGGTGACCAATTTTATCCAGGCAAATCCCACATTACCGCCGGCCCGCACGCTGAAAACCCGTTTTATCAACGAGCTGGCGCGTCGGGAAGACTGGCGTGGGTTACTGGCATTCAGCCCGGAAAAACCCACTACAACGGAAGCGCAATGTAACTACTACTTTGCGAAATGGAACACCGGGCAGGCAGAAGAAGCCTGGCAGGGGGCGAAAGAACTGTGGCTGACGGGAAACAGCCAACCGAATGCCTGTGACCGCCTGTTTGGCGCATGGCGCGCTTCAGGCACGCAAGATCCGCTGGCGTTTCTGGAACGTATTCGTCTGGCAATGAAAGCAGGCAATACGCGGCTGGTTATTCTGCTGGCGGGCCAGATGCCATCGGACTATCAGACCATCTCTTCTGCCATCATTACGCTCGCCAACGATCCGGGTAGCGTCATGACCTTTGCCCGTACCACCGGGGCGACCGACTTCACCCGTCAGATGGCTGCCGAAGCGTTCGAAAGCGTTGCGCGTGACGATGTGGAAAACGCTCGACTGATGATTCCGTCGCTGGTGCAGGCGCAACAACTCAATGAAGAGCAGACACAAGCGTTGCGTGACATTGTCGCCTGGCGTTTGATGGGGAATGACGTGACCAGCGAGCAGGCGCGTTGGCGAGATGACGCTATTATGCGTTCACAGTCTATCTCGATCGTCGAGCGACGCGTGCGAATGGCTATCGGCAACGGCGACCGCCGCGGCTTGAATACCTGGCTTGCGCGCTTGCCGATGGAGGCAAAAGAGAAGGATGAGTGGCGCTACTGGCAAGCCGACCTGCTGCTGGAACGTGGGCGTGACGCCGAGGCGAAAGAGATCCTGCATGCGCTCATGCAACAACGTGGATTCTACCCGATGGCGGCGGCCCAGCGTCTGGGTGAAGAGTACACCATGAAAATCGATAAAGCGCCGGGGAATATCGATCCTGCGCTGGCAAACGGGCCTGAAATGTCCCGTGTGCGCGAACTGATGTACTGGAATCAGGACAACACTGCCCGTAGCGAGTGGGCCAATTTAATCACCAGTCGCAGCGTGCAGGAACAGGCGCAACTGGCGCGCTATGCGTTTAACCAGCACTGGTGGGATCTGAGCGTACAGGCGACCATCGCCGGTAAGTTGTGGGATCAACTTGAAGAACGCTTCCCGCTGGCCTATAGCGACTTGTATGCCCGCTATACGAGCGGGAAAGATATTCCGCAAAGCTATGCGATGGCGATCTCTCGTCAGGAAAGCGCCTGGAATCCCAAAGCGCGTTCCCCGGTTGGGGCCAGCGGACTTATGCAGATCATGCCGGGTACGGCAACGCATACGGTGAAGATGTTTAATATTCCAGGCTACAGCAATGCGGCTCAATTACTGGAACCGGAAGTAAATATCAACATCGGCACCAGCTATCTGCAATATGTCTATCAGCAGTTTGGTAACAACCGCATCTTCTCCTCCGCAGCATACAACGCCGGGCCGGGTAGGGTGCGGACCTGGCTGAACAACAGCGGCGGGCGAATCGATGCGGTAGCCTTTATTGAGAGCATTCCGTTTTCCGAAACCCGTAGCTATGTGAAAAACGTGTTGGCCTATGACGCGTATTACCGTTTCTTTATCAATGGTAACAAAGCGCCGGTGCTGACAGATGCGGAGTGGCAGCGTCGTTACTGATTTCTGTGGTTTGTGTTATGCTGTGTACTCTCTAGCGAGTACATAGCATAACGGCGGCATATTATGACCCAGCAATCACCTTATTCAGCGGCCATGGCCGAACAGCGTCACCAGGAATGGCTACGCTTTGTTGAACTCGTCAGGCAGTCTTACGAACAGGATCTGCATCTTCCGTTACTTAACCTGATGCTCACCCCCGATGAACGTGAAGCGCTGGGTACCCGTGTACGCATTATCGAAGAGTTGCTGCGCGGGGAGATGAGTCAGCGTGAACTCAAAAGCGAACTCGGCGCGGGCATTGCAACGATCACCCGAGGCTCCAACAGCCTGAAAGCGGCACCAGCCGACCTGCGTTTATGGCTGGAGCAGACGCTGCTTAACGATCAGCGATAGACCGCATTGTGAAAGGGGCTTAATGCCAGTATCACGGCCTGGTGATAGACGCTGGCGCGCGTCAGTTTTCCGGCGGTAAACACGCCAATAGCGCCCTCTTTGCGCCCAATCTCATCAATACCGGTGTACGCCGACATCGCTGGTCCAAGCGCCTCACCTGCACGGATTTTCTGCAGGATCACCTCCGGCAAGGGGAGGGTGGCGGAACGCGCTTCGCCGCGCTGTTCCCGACTTTCGATGACTACCCAGCTAAAGGTGCTGCCTTCATCAATGCCGGCTTCGATAGCTACCCAAAAGTCCGCATCCGGGGAAGCGTGGCGAGCATTTGCGACACGGTTACGTGCGCCTGCAAGCGTTTCTTTACTGCCCAGGGGCTGTTCGGGTACGCCGCTCTCAACAGCGATCGCGTCGATATGGCAGGAGCCTTCACCGAAAATCTCATTAAAAGCGTGCAGAATAGCCCGAATTTTGGCGGGGTTTGTGGTAGCAGCGACAACATGGTGCATAATCAATAGCTGGCTTCCCGTAATGAGACGAGTACTGTCAGCATGGCGGGTAAGGCCTTCCTCATATAATAAACTTCATCGCAGTATAATGGATATAAAAGCATGTTACAGGTATACCTTGTCCGCCACGGTGAAACGCAGTGGAACGCCGAGCGTCGCATTCAAGGCCATTCAGACAGTCCGTTAACCGAAAAAGGGGAGCAGCAGGCATGGCAGGTGGCCGAACGCGCGAAAGCGCTGGGCATCACCCATATCATTGCCAGCGATCTCGGACGTACACGTCGCACGGCTGAAATCATCGCAGAGTTATGCGGTTGCGATATCACCCTTGATTCACGCCTGCGTGAACTCGATATGGGCGTGCTCGAAAAGCGTAATCTTGAAACCCTGACCGAAGAAGAAGAAGGCTGGCGTCGCCAACTGGTAAATGGCACCGCAGGGGGGCGTATTCCCGGCGGCGAGTCAATGCAGGAGCTTGCCGATCGTATGCATGCCGCCCTTGCGACCACGCTGGCGTTACCACAGGGCAGCCGCCCGATGATCGTCAGCCACGGTATGGCTCTGGGCTGTCTGGTCAGCACCATTCTGGGGCTTCCGGCCTATGCTGAGCGCCGCCTGCGTTTGCGTAACTGCTCTATTTCCCGTATCGATTATCAGGATAGCGCATGGCTGGCGTCGGGATGGGTGGTGGAAACGGCAGGCGACGTCTCACATCTGGACGCCCCTGCACTGGATGAACTGCAGCGTTAACGGCGGACCGGAATCAGATACTCGCAGCGGATGTAAAGCGGCGGCTCTTGCGCCCGCGCATCTTCCTGCGGGTAGAAACGCTCGATATCCTGACCTTTACGGCGTGTCAGATTCAGCATCGGCATGCAGGTACCGTAGACAGTCAGGATAAACTCCTGCACGCCAGTCCCCGGCCCTTCATAGAAGAACATGACATACTCACCGCCTTCGAGCGTCACCGGTTGGGCGTTATGCATATAGCCATTCGCCATTTCTGGCGTTAAGGCAGTAGTGTAAAACACCTCTTGCTCGTCATCTTTTTCCAGGCTGGGTCGTGGTTCATGCAGACCATACATCTCAGCCGGAATGGTTGGCGAATTGCCTAAAAAGTCACGCCAGAACTGGATACGCATTTGATTACGGAAATCGGAAATCTCTTCCAGCGAGCAGGTATAGCTCTGCGTCGTACCGATAAGCTGCATATCCGGAAGGGTGACAAATTCATGCCTTGGCATGGCAAACTCACCTAAACGCAACGGTGGACGAATGCCGAAGGCGCTCCAGTCAGGTGAACGGCGATACAACGCGGGCGTCAGATTAAACTGCTTTTTAAACGCGCGAGTAAAGGTTTGCTGAGAGTCAAAGCGGTACTGCAAAGCGATATCCAGAATGGGACGCGAGGTCAGACGCAAAGCAACAGCAGACTTCGACAGGCGGCGCGCGCGAATATAAGCGCCAATCGCATGGCCCGTCACGTCTTTGAACATCCTTTGTAGATGCCACTTGGAATAACCTGCTTTTGCCGCCACATTATCTAACGACAATGGCTGATCCAGGTGGCCTTCCAGCCAGGTAAGTAGATCACGAATAATCCCAGCCTGATCCATAAAATATCCTCATCCTTAAAACGGCTTACGCCTGATACCAGGAAAGGGATAATACCACTGTTTGTTGATTTAGCATTCAGTGTTTTTTTTGTGCATTAGTGCGCATTGTGTCTGATTTTCATGATAATTTTTGTAAATTAGTGATCTATAAACCTTTTCCTGTTAAACCCGAGAATAGTCGCTCAACGTTATATTCAAAAATGGTAACAATATGA
The DNA here is from genome assembly GCA_901456055.1 of Phytobacter ursingii. Taxonomy (GTDB): domain Bacteria; phylum Pseudomonadota; class Gammaproteobacteria; order Enterobacterales; family Enterobacteriaceae; genus Phytobacter; species Phytobacter ursingii. Next base: position 597,160 of record CABDWT010000002.1, on the reverse strand, counting down.
AATACACGCGTTTAATACTTTCCTCATTAGCGTTGCTTTGGAGTTCTGCCCATGCAGAACAGATTGGCTCAGTGGACACTGTATTCAAAATGTTCGGCCCGGATCACAAAATCGTGGTGGAAGCTTTTGACGATCCTGATGTGCAGAATGTGACCTGTTACCTGAGCCGGGCAAAAACAGGCGGCATTAAAGGTGGACTTGGGCTGGCGGAAGATACCTCTGATGCGGCGATTTCCTGTCAGCAGGTGGGGCCAATTGAACTCAGTGATAAGATCAAAAATGGCAAAGCGCAGGGCGACGTTGTTTTCCAGAAACGTACCTCGCTGGTGTTTAAGAAACTGCAGGTGGTCCGTTTTTACGACAGCAAACGTAACGCGCTGGTGTATTTGACCTATTCCGATAAAGTGGTGGAGGGGTCCCCGAAAAATGCACTGAGTGCGGTGCCGATTATGCCATGGGGTAAATAAAAGGAATGGAGATGCCGCAACCGCGAATATGGCTGGTTGAAGATGAGGCAAGTATTGCCGAGACGCTGATTTATATGCTGCAGCAGGATGGGTTCGCCGTCACCTCATTTGACCGGGGGCTGCCTGTTCTTGACGCGGCGACGCGGCAGTTGCCAGACCTGGCGATCCTGGATGTCGGGCTGCCGGATATCAGTGGTTTTGAGCTGTGTCGTCGTTTGCTGGCACGAGCACCGGGGCTACCGGTGCTGTTCCTGACCGCACGCAGCGACGAGATCGACAAGCTACTGGGGCTGGAAATGGGGGCCGATGATTATATCGCCAAGCCGTTCTCACCCCGGGAAGTGTGCGCCCGGGTACGTACCGTGCTACGCCGCTTCCAGAAAGCGACGGTGCAATCTTCGCTTCTTCGTGTCGGGCAGTTCGAACTGGATGAAGAGGCGGCTATCATCCGCTGGTGTGGCGAGATTCTCCCTCTTACACGTTATGAATTTCTCCTGCTAAAAACCCTGCTGCATGCGCCGGGCAGGGTTTTTTCGCGCCAGCAACTCATGGATCTTGTCTGGACCGATGCCGAAGAGAGCTTCGATCGGACTGTCGATACGCACATCAAAACGCTGCGCGCTAAATTGCGTGCGGTAAATGGCGACGTGTCGCCGATTAATACTCATCGCGGTATGGGTTATAGCCTGGGCATCCGCTAATGCGTATAGGAATGCGACTGCTGCTGGGCTACTTTTTACTTGTGGCGGTTGCCGCCTGGTTTGTGTTGTCTATTTTTGTTCAGGAGATCAAACCGGGTGTCAGGCGAGCCACCGAAGGCACGCTGATTGATACCGCCACGCTGCTGGCAGAAGTGGCGCGCGATGATTTGCTCTCCGGGCAGGCGCAAAATGGCAAGCTGGCAGAGGCGTTCACGTCGCTTAACCAAAGTAATATTAACGCCAATATCAGCGGAATTCGCAAGGTACGTAACGAATACCATGTCTATATGACGGATGCGGCAGGTAAGGTCGTTTTCGATTCTGCAGGCCGGGCCGTCGATCAGGATTTTTCACGCTGGAATGATGTCTGGCTGACGCTGCGTGGAAAATATGGGGCGCGAAGCACGCCTTCCGATCCAAACGACCCGGAAAGTACGGTTATGTATGTGGCGGCTCCCGTCACCGACCAGGGGCGTATTATCGGCGTACTGAGCGTGGGTAAACCCAACAGTGCGATTGCCCCGGTTATCAGACGCAGTGAGCGGCGCATGCTCTGGGCCAGCGCGGCTTTGTTGGGGATTGCGCTGGTGATTGGGTTTGGGGTGACGTTGTGGATTAACCGTTCTATCGGCAAGCTGACACGCTATGCGGATGCCGTGAGCGAAAAAAATCCTTTACCACTTCCTGACCTGGGAAGTAGCGAGCTGCGTAAGCTGGCGCAGGCGCTGGAGAGTATGCGTCTTAAGCTCGAAGGGAAAAACTATATTGAACAGTACGTCTACGCACTTACCCATGAACTCAAAAGCCCGCTGGCAGCTATTCGCGGCGCGGCAGAAATTCTTCATGAAAACCCGCCACCGGATATCGCCACCCGTTTTACCAACAATATTCTGGCGCAAAATGCGCGGATGCAGCTGCTGGTTGAGAAGCTGCTACAGCAAGCGAAGCTCGAAAATCGACAGGAAGTAGTGACAACATCCATCCCCGTTGATGTCCTGTTCCGACAGCTTGAGGACGATCGTAGCGTGGTGTTGGCCGCTAAAAATCTGACCCTCGAATGCGACGCGGGGCAGCTCGTTATCGAGGCGGATGCCGGGCTGCTTAGCCAGGCATTGGGCAATCTTCTCGACAATGCGATCGATTTTACCCCGCGTGGCGGACATATTTCGCTACGTGCTCGCGAGCAGGATGCACATACTGTCTTTACCGTGTGTGATAACGGGGCGGGGATTCCGTATTACGCCCTTGAGCGGATCTTTGAACGGTTTTACTCATTGCCGCGCGAGAATGGACAAAAGAGCAGTGGCCTTGGGCTGGCCTTCGTTCAGGAAGTCGCGCGTTTGCATCAGGGAACCATTGAGGTAAGTAATCGACCACAGGGCGGCGCTGAGGCGCGCCTGACACTTCACCGTCACTTCACATAACTTCAAATTCTCCTCTTATAGCCCCGTTACTCTGCGTGCATCACAAAGGAGGGGCTATGTTGAAATCACCGTTATTCTGGAAAATTACCACCCTGGCAGGGGGCATTTGTCTGTTGCTGATCCCATTGATGATGGTTGGCAATTTAATCAAAGAGAGAAGCGATTACCGTAATGAGGTCGCCGATACGTTACGGCAAAGTAGCGCCGGACCACAAAAGCTGATTGGGCCACTGATTGCGATTCCGGTGACGGAGATGGTGACCTCGCTGGAGTCAACGGGAGATGAACCCCCGAAGGAGGTTCGCCGTTCGAAAAGTTATATCCGCTTCTGGCTGCCTGAAACACTCATGGTCGAAGGGAAGCAACAAGTTGAAAACCGTCAGGTGGGTATTTACGAAGGGCAAGTCTGGCAGGGGGATATCAGCATAAACGCAGAGTTTGACCCAAAGCGGGCTGGGCTGGAAGCGAGTGATACCCGGCAACTGGGCGAGCCGTTTGTTGTGTTTGCCCTGAGTGATGCCAGAGGGATCGGGCAAATACGGGCGATGAAAGTGAATGGTGAATCGCTCAGCGTGGAGCCGGGATCGGGGCTGATGAGCGGCTTACAGGGTATCCATGTGCCACTGACCGCGCAGGGGATTACGCAGAAAAATATCAAACTTAACGCCTCTTTCAGTCTCAATGGCACCGGCGCCTTTTCCGTGGTTCCTCTTGGCAGAAACAGTGAAATGGCGATGATGGGGGACTGGCCTCACCCGGGCTTTACCGGTGACTTTTTGCCCGCTAAACGTGAAGTCACTCCTGCGGGTTACCAGGCTAGCTGGCAAAGTACCTGGTTTGCCAATAACCTGGACAGCAAAATCCGCGATGTCCTGAGTCTGAGTGGTGACAATGAGTGGCGTCTGCCCGCATTCAGCGTCAATATCGCCACACCTGCCGATCAGTATCAACTGACAGACAGAGCGGTGAAATATGCGATTTTGCTTATCGTCCTCATTTTCGCTGCGTTTTTTGTCTTTGAAAGTCTTACCGGGCGACAAATGCATCCGATGGAATATCTGCTGGTGGGGTTGTCACTGGTGATGTTCTACCTGGTCCTGCTGGCGTTGTCAGAGCATGTTGGCTTTACCTGGGCGTGGATCATCGCCAGTGGGCTGGGAACGACGATCAATGGTGTTTATTTGCAGGGCGTATTGAAAAGCTGGCGTGCCAGCCTGCCTTTTAGCGGCGCGCTATTGATGCTCTATGGCGTAATGTGGAGTCTGCTGAACGCCGAAGACAGCGCGTTGTTGCTTGGAACGGGCGTGCTATTTACGGCGCTGAGTACCGTAATGATACTCACACGGCGCTTTGACTGGTACTCACTCTCGCGAACGACGAAAAAACCCATAGAGAGCCAGATTTCTGGCGATGAAGAATTACGGATATGGAAATAAAAAAAGCGGCGCCAGGCGCCGCTTTTTTTTGGAAGGGGATTATTCCTGCAGATCGCCGCAGAAGCGGTAGCCTTCACCATGAATCGTCGCGATGATTTCCGGTGTGTCCGGCGTGGATTCAAAATGTTTACGGATACGACGGATGGTGACGTCAACCGTACGGTCGTGCGGTTTCAATTCACGGCCGGTCATTTTTTTCAGCAATTCGGCACGGGATTGGATCTTGCCCGGATTTTCGCAGAAATGCAGCATCGCACGAAATTCGCTACGTGGCAGCTTATACTGTTCACCATTAGGGCTGATCAGTGAGCGGCTGTTAATATCCAGTTCCCAGCCATTGAACTTGTAGCTGTCGACACTGCGGCGCTCTTCGCTGATTGTGCCCAAATTCATAGTACGGGACAGCAGGTTGCGCGCACGGATGGTCAGTTCACGCGGGTTGAACGGTTTGGTGATGTAATCATCCGCACCGATTTCGAGGCCCAGAATTTTGTCTACTTCGTTGTCACGACCGGTCAGAAACATCAGCGCGACATTCGCTTGCTCGCGTAATTCGCGGGCAAGTAAAAGGCCATTTTTACCTGGCAGATTGATATCCATAATCACCAGGTTGATATCATTTTCGGAGAGGATCTGATGCATTTCAGCGCCATCTGTCGCTTCAAAGACATCGTAACCTTCCGCTTCGAAGATGCTTTTTAACGTGTTGCGTGTTACCAACTCGTCTTCAACGATAAGAATGTGCGGGGTCTGCATGTTTGCTACCTAAATTGCCAACTAAATCGAAACAGGAAGTACAAAAGTCCCTGACCAGCCTGGTACATGTCGCAAATTAACATGAACGGCGTAACATGACTAAAGTACGTAATTGCGTTCTTGATGCACTTTCCATCAACGTCAACAACATCATTAGCTTGGTCGTGGGCACTTTCCCTTTGAACCCGACAGTGTCAAAAACGGCTGTCATCCTAACCATTTTAACAGCAACATAACAGGCTAAGACGCAAAGGACACCCAATAAAACTACGCTTCGTTGACATATATCAAGTTCAATTGTAGCACGTTAACAGTTTGGTGAAATCTTGATACCTAAATGCTAGCGATTATCACAATTTTTCAATAAACCAACTAGTTGCGGATATTAATTGATAAACAAGCTGAATCCAATAGAAGATTCAGATTCATCATTGAAATGCCATGAAGAAACATAGGGATAAGCATTTTCTGTTAACATTTAAGCGGATAATACCGTCAGTCAACAGTTTAGCTTTTTTTAACCGGTGGCAAAGCGAAATTCAGTGATTGCTGTTACAAAATTGTAAATTCGCGACGCGTAATATGCTGACATAATCCTTCATTTGCGCGTCGGACGAGAAAAAAGAGAGTAAAAAATGCACCTGGCCATTGTACTGGTTTCTCCCGCCAGAGCGGAGAATGTTGGCGCTGCCGCGCGCGCAATGAAAACGATGGGTTTTACAGATTTGCGCATTGTTGACAGCGATGCCCACTTACAGGATGGCGCTCGCCGTGTCGCACATGGCGCCGGGGATGTGCTTGATAATGTTAAAACTTATCCAACGTTATCCGATGCGCTAGCAGATGTTTCGTTCAGCGTCGCCACGACGGCGCGCAGCCGTGCGAAATTCCATTACTACGCAACGCCTGCGGAACTGGTGCCATTATTGGCGGAAAAAAGCGCGTGGCTGCCTTCGGCCGCACTGGTGTTTGGTCGGGAAGATTCGGGCCTGACCAACGACGAGTTGGCGCTTGCGGACATCCTGACAGGTGTGCCGATGGTGGCCGATTATCCCTCACTTAATCTGGGACAGGCCGTCATGGTTTATTGTTATCAATTAGCATCTTTAATACAAAATGTTCCCAACGTGGTCACGCAACGTGATGAAAACCAGCTTCATGCTTTGCGTCTGCGGGCGCGTGCATTACTCGAAAAACTCGAGGTGGCGGACGACATGAAAATGGCAGACTGGCTGGATCAGCGTGTGGGGATGTTGGAGCAACGAGACACCGCAATGTTGCACCGTTTGCTGCATGACATTGAAAAAAAACTCACCGAGTAAATCACTGTCATAAGAATGTTTTATGGATGAAGTCACTACAATGATGCGACTTGTATGGTCTTTACCTATGATAAGTCAATGAGTAGCGAGCGTAGCGGAAGGTCGCGGAAAATCGCTGAAAACTAAAAATACGTTGACTTAACGCGGCAGATACTTTAACCAATATAGGCAGAGCACAGACAGAATAAAATTACAGAGCACACAACATCCATGAAACGCACCAGCACCGTCACCATTATTATTACCACCACCATTACCACAGGTAACGGTGCGGGCTGACGCGTACAGGAAACACAGAAAAAAGCCCGCACCTGAACAGTGCGGGCTTTTTTTTCGAGCAAAGATCAAGGGGTAATACCATGCGAGTGTTGAAGTTCGGCGGTACATCAGTGGCAAATGCGGAAAGGTTTCTGCGTGTTGCCGACATCCTGGAGAGCAATGCCAGGCAGGGGCAGGTGGCAACAGTGTTATCTGCCCCGGCGAAAATCACCAATCACCTGGTCGCAATGATCGAAAAAACGATCGGGGGTCAGGATGCCGTACCGAATATTAGCGATGCCGAGCGTATTTTTTCTGAGCTACTGCAAGGATTGGCGGATGCACAGCCTGGTTTCCCCCTCGCACAGTTAAAAACCTTTGTCGAACAAGAGTTTGCTCAGATCAAACATGTATTGCATGGGATAAGCCTGTTGGGGCAGTGCCCGGACAGCATCAATGCGGCGCTCATCTGCCGCGGCGAAAAGCTTTCCATCGCCATTATGGCGGGACTGCTTGAAGCGCGCGGTCATAAGGTGAGTGTGATAGATCCGGTCGAGAAACTGCTGGCTATTGGGCACTATCTTGAGTCTACGGTGGATATTGCGGAATCAACGCGCCGCATCGCCGCCAGCCGTATCCCGTCCGACCATATGGTATTGATGGCAGGGTTCACTGCCGGAAACGAAAAAGGTGAGCTGGTTGTTCTGGGGCGCAATGGTTCTGATTATTCCGCCGCAGTTCTGGCTGCCTGTCTACGTGCGGATTGTTGTGAAATCTGGACGGATGTTGACGGCGTCTATACGTGCGATCCACGTCAGGTGCCGGATGCCCGTCTGCTGAAATCTATGTCGTACCAGGAGGCGATGGAACTCTCCTACTTCGGTGCGAAAGTGCTCCATCCGCGTACCATTACCCCTATCGCTCAGTTCCAGATCCCTTGCCTCATTAAAAATACCGGTAACCCGCAAGCGCCAGGCACCCTGATTGGCGCCACTTCTGACGAAGACGGCCTGCCGGTGAAAGGTATTTCCAACCTGAATAATATGGCGATGTTCAGTGTCTCTGGTCCGGGTATGAAAGGCATGGTCGGCATGGCGGCGCGCGTATTCGCCGCAATGTCGCGTGCCGGTATCTCTGTCGTGTTAATTACCCAGTCCTCCTCTGAATACAGTATCAGCTTCTGCGTACCGCAATCCGACTGCGCCCGTGCGCAGCGTGCAATGGGCGATGAATTTTATCTGGAGCTGAAAGAAGGCCTGCTGGAGCCGCTGGCTGTGATGGAGCGCCTGGCCATCATCTCTGTCGTGGGCGATGGCATGCGCACACTGCGTGGCATTTCCGCAAAATTCTTTGCTGCCCTGGCACGCGCCAATATCAACATCGTGGCGATCGCACAGGGCTCTTCCGAGCGTTCGATTTCTGTCGTGGTGAGCAACGATGATGCCACGACTGGCGTGCGCGTCACGCACCAGATGCTGTTTAATACCGACCAGGTTATCGAAGTGTTTGTGATTGGCGTGGGGGGGGTCGGCGGTGCGCTGATCGAGCAACTTAAACGCCAGCAAACCTGGCTCAAAAGTAAGCATATCGATCTGCGTGTTTGCGGTGTGGCGAATTCAAAAGCCCTGTTGACCAATGTGCATGGCCTGAATCTGGAAAACTGGCAGGCTGAGCTTGCTGAGGCCAAAGAGCCTTTCAACCTGGGTCGTCTGATTCGTCTGGTGAAGGAGTATCATCTGCTCAACCCGGTGATTGTGGATTGTACGTCACACCAGGCGGTGGCCGATCAGTACGCCGACTTCCTGCGCGAAGGTTTCCATGTGGTGACGCCAAACAAAAAGGCTAACACCTCATCAATGGATTATTATCATCAGTTGCGCCACGCTGCGGCGAAATCCCGCCGTAAGTTCCTCTATGACACTAACGTGGGCGCGGGGCTGCCGGTTATCGAAAACCTGCAAAACCTGCTCAATGCAGGTGATGAGTTACAACGCTTCTCCGGGATTCTCTCCGGCTCGCTGTCGTTTATTTTCGGTAAGCTTGATGAAGGGATGAGCCTGTCGGACGCGACTAAAATCGCACGTGAAATGGGCTATACCGAGCCTGATCCGCGTGATGATCTCTCCGGCATGGACGTGGCGCGTAAGCTTCTGATCCTGGCCCGCGAAACGGGGCGTGAGCTGGAGCTTTCCGATATCGCAATTGAACCTGTGCTGCCAGCAACCTTCGACGACGGTGGCGATGTTGACAGCTTCATGGCGCGTCTGCCGCAGCTTGATGATCATTTCGCCGATCGCGTAGCGAAAGCGCGTGATGAAGGCAAAGTGCTGCGTTACGTTGGCAACATCGAAGAAGATGGCACCTGTCGGGTGAAAATTGCCGAAGTGGACGGTAACGATCCGCTGTTCAAAGTGAAAAACGGCGAAAACGCCCTTGCGTTTTATAGCCACTATTATCAACCGCTGCCGCTGGTTCTGCGTGGCTATGGCGCGGGCAATGATGTTACGGCGGCGGGTGTGTTTGCAGACTTGCTGCGTACGCTGTCATGGAAGTTGGGAGTTTAAGATGGTGAAAGTATATGCTCCGGCCTCCAGCGCCAATATGAGCGTGGGTTTTGATGTGCTGGGCGCAGCGGTTACGCCAATTGATGGCACGCTGTTGGGTGATAACGTCTCGGTTGAGGCGGCAGACACTTTTAGTCTGAAAAATCTGGGGCGTTTTGCCAGCAAACTGCCGACAGAGCCGCGTGAAAACATTGTCTATCAGTGCTGGGAGCGTTTCTGCCAGGAGATTGGCAAAACGGTTCCTGTCGCGATGACGCTGGAAAAAAACATGCCGATTGGCTCGGGACTGGGCTCCAGTGCCTGTTCCGTTGTCGCGGCGCTGGTGGCAATGAACGAATATTGCGGTAAACCGTTAAATGAGACGCGTATGCTGGCGCTGATGGGCGAACTGGAAGGGCGCATTTCCGGCAGCGTGCATTACGACAACGTGGCGCCTTGCTACCTCGGCGGCATGCAATTAATGATCGAGGAAAACGGCATTATCAGCCAGCAGGTGCCAGGCTTTGATGAATGGCTGTGGGTGCTGGCCTATCCGGGCATTAAGGTTTCTACCGCGGAGGCACGTGCTATCCTGCCAGCGCAGTATCGTCGCCAGGATTGTATTGCTCATGGCAGACATCTGGCGGGCTTTATTCACGCCTGCTACTCCCGTCAGCCTCAGCTTGCGGCGAAGCTGATGAAAGACGTCATTGCTGAGCCGTATCGCATGAAATTACTGCCTGGCTTTAATGAGGCACGTCAGGCGGTCGCCGAAATTGGCGCGCTTTCCTGTGGCATTTCTGGTTCCGGCCCAACGCTTTTCGCGTTGTGCGATAAAACGGAAACCGCGCAACGTGTAGCAGACTGGCTGAGCAAACACTATTTGCAAAATCAGGAAGGCTTTGTTCATATTTGCCGTCTGGACACGACGGGTGCACGAGTAGTGGGATAACCAATGAAACTCTATAACTTAAAAGATCACAACGAACAGGTCAGCTTCGCGCAGGCTGTCACGCAAGGGCTTGGCAAGAACCAGGGGCTGTTTTTCCCGCATGACCTGCCGGAATTCAGCCTGACTGAAATTGATGACATGCTGACCATGGATTTCGTTGCGCGCAGCGCCAAAATCCTCGGCGCGTTCATCGGTGATGAAATTCCGCAGGAAATTCTGGAGGCGCGCGTCCGGGATGCGTTTGCTTTCCCTGCACCCGTACAGTCAGTTGAGAGTGACGTTGGCTGTCTGGAGCTGTTTCATGGCCCGACGCTGGCGTTTAAAGATTTTGGTGGGCGCTTTATGGCGCAAATGCTGACCACCATCAGCGGTGACAAGCCGGTGACGATCCTGACGGCGACCTCAGGTGATACCGGGGCGGCAGTGGCACATGCTTTCTACGGCCTGAAAAACGTCCGTGTCGTCATCCTTTACCCGAACGGAAAAATCAGTCCGCTACAGGAAAAACTGTTCTGTACGCTGGGCGGTAATATCGAAACCGTCGCGATTGATGCGGATTTCGACGCCTGCCAGGCGCTGGTTAAACAGGCTTTTGATGATGAAGAACTGAAAGTCGCGCTGGGCCTGAACTCAGCGAACTCTATCAACATCAGCCGCCTGCTGGCGCAGATTTGCTACTACTTTGAAGCGGTGGCGCAATTGCCGCAAGAGGCACGCAATCAGCTGGTTGTTTCCGTGCCGAGCGGCAACTTTGGCGACTTAACGGCTGGCCTGCTGGCGAAATCGCTGGGACTGCCTGTTAAGCGTTTTATTGCGGCGACTAATGCAAATGATACGGTGCCGCGCTTCCTGCAGGATGGTGAGTGGAAGCCAAAAGCGACACAGGCGACCCTGTCGAACGCAATGGACGTCAGCCAGCCGAACAACTGGCCGCGCGTAGAAGAACTGTTCCGCCGCAAAATCTGGCGCCTGAACGAACTGGGCTATGCCGCAGTAGACGACGAGACGACCAAAGAGACTATGCGCGAGCTGAAAGGCAAGGGTTATATCTCCGAACCGCATGCGGCCATTGCTTACCGTGCGCTCCGCGATCAGCTGCGTCCGGGTGAATATGGCCTGTTCCTGGGGACTGCGCATCCAGCAAAATTCAAAGAGAGTGTAGAAGATATTCTCGGCGAAACCCTGCCATTGCCGAAAGAACTGGCAGAGCGCGCGGACCTGGAACTGCTGTCGCACCATCTGCCTGCGGATTTCGCTGAATTACGTAAGCTGATGATGAGCAAAGCGTAATCCGTTTAGCCTCAAACCAGAACCGGGTAAGCATTATCGCTGCCCGGTTTTTTTACGCCAGAATACGGAGAAATTAAGGAGAAATATGGCAGGAAAAACGGAGGAATTCCCATAAAATGCGGGCACTTAGAGATTAGGATTGCAGAGAATAACAAGCCGCCATCACTTTGCTTAATCTCCTTACATCGGCCCACAATGGGCAAGATGAACAAAGGAGTAACCCATGTTGAAACCTGTATTCTTAGCGCTTTCGTTGTTGATGGTGGCTCCGCTGGCGGCACAGGCTGCTGAAATTACTCTGGTGCCGGCGGTAAAACTGCAAATCGGTGATCAGGATCGTCACGGCAACTACTGGGATGGTGGTCACTGGCGTGATCGTGACTGGTGGCACAGACACTACGAATGGCGCGAAAACCACTGGCGCCCGCACGGTGACGACCATCGCGACTTCCGTGATGATCATCATGGCGATCGTCACGATGACCATCGTCCGGGGCCGGACTGGCGCCGCGATTAATCTCTTCGCTTAGTCTGCCCCCTCCTTAGAGAGGGGGCCACAGCCTTACTGCTCGTGGCGTTTAAAGACCAGTTCACCCTTCCCAGACAGCGCTTCATCAAAGAAATAGCCTTCACTATCAAACGTGGTTAACTGCTCTGGTTTTGTCAGGCGGTTTTCAATGATGTAACGACTCATCAGGCCGCGCGCCTTTTTAGCATAGAAGCTAATGACCTTAAACTTGCCATTTTTCTCATCCAGAAAGACGGGTTTGATAATTTGCGCGTTCAGTTTTTGCGTTTTGACCGACTTAAAGTATTCATCGGATGCCAGATTCACCACGATGTCATCACCCTGCGCCTTAATGGCATCATTCAGCGTGTTGGTGATGGTCTCCCCCCAGAACTGATAGAGATCCTTCCCCTTCGCATTTTCGAGGCGGATCCCCATCTCCAGACGGTAAGGCTGCATCAGATCCAGCGGACGCAACACGCCATAGAGACCAGAGAGCATACGCAGATGCTGCTGGGCAAAATCGAAATCAGCCTCGGTGAACGTTTCCGCCTGCAGCCCGGTATAGACATCGCCTTTAAAGGCCAGAATAGCCTGACGGGCGTTTTTCGGCGTAAAGTCCGGCTGCCAGTCATGAAAACGGGTGGCGTTCAGGTCGGCGAGCTTGTCGCTGATGCCCATCAGCGCTTTGATTTGTTGCGCGCTAAGCTTACGGGCGACCTTAATCAACTGCTGCGAATGATCCAACAATTCAGGCTGCGTGTAGCGCGTAGTGGCCAGCTCACTTTGATAATCCAGTGTTTTCGCGGGCGAGATGAGAATCAGCATAGTCAGTCCTTGCAGGAAAATTTCCGCTGACTGTAACAAAAAATAGCCCGTGATTGATCAATAGTTGTGATTGTCATTTACGATCCCGCTTTATCATCCCATGCACCAGGGGCGAGCTGCTGGTTGATGTCCGGATAACGCTTCGGATCGAACACTGGCGTCACCCCCAGCTTGCGTTGGCGTAGATAATCGGCGGCAATAAGGCTGACGACGGGAGACAAGAGCAGAATCGCCGTCATGTTAGTGATGGCCATAAACGCCATCATCACATCTGCCACATGCCAGAGTAGCGGTATGCGCATTTGAGCGCCGATCAACACCATCACTAAGATCCCCAGACGCAATAACCAAATATTTCGTCTGCTGTTCATGCGCAAGAAAATGAGATTATTTTCGGCGTAAACGTAATTGGTGATAATAGAATTAAACGCAAACATGATGATGATGACAGCGACAAAGCTGGCTCCCCATGAACCCGTCAGTGCGACCATCGCTTCCTGAACTTTTTGAACGCCAATGATGGCGTTATCTGTTGGCGTATCCTTTGCCAGTAGGAGAATAAACGCGCTGGCGGTGCAAACCATAAACGTATCGACCACCACGCCAACCATCTGCACAAAGCCCTGAGCGGCAGGATGAGGGGGAGACGACGCGGCGGCAGCGGCGGCATTCGGGGTTGAGCCCATTCCAGCCTCGTTAGAATACATACTGCGTTGGAAACCGCTGGTAAGCGCCTGACTCAGCGTGTAACCCATGGTGCCCGCCGCCGCTTCCTGCCAGCCAAAGGCGCTTTTCACAATATTGGCGAACATCTCCGGCAAAGCGCTCAAGTGCGCAATGCCAATGCCAAGACTGGTCATGACCCAGGCCAGGGCCATGACCGGAACAACCCATTGCATGATACGAGCAATCTGTTTCATGCTTTTCGTAATCAATAACAAAATCATGCCTGCAAAAATAAGACCGGTGTAGATCTCATTAATATGCCAGGCAAAATGGACGGCACGCGCTACCGAATTGGCCTGAATGGTATTGAATAAAAGTCCATAGACCAGCAACAGGAATACGGAAAACAGCACTCCCATCCAGCGCATGCCAAGGCCTCGCGCCATATACCATGCAGGGCCGCCACGAAATTGCTGGCTGGCGTCGCGTTCTTTGTAGAGTTGCGCCAGTATGCTTTCGGCGAAACACGTCGCCATGCCAATCAAGGCCGATATCCACATCCAGAAAATCGCACCGGGGCCGCCTGCCGTAATCGCTAATGCCACCCCCGCTAAATTACCGGACCCCATTCGTCCGGCAAGACTGAGAAACAGCGCCTGATACGACGTCAGTCCACCCGACTGGGCGCGGCTATGTTTAAGGTTATGGTAGAAGTCGCCAATCAGGCGAAACGGTACAAATTTGCTTTTAAAAGCAAACCAGATGCCTGCCGCAAGCAGCAGGTAGAGCATCAATGAACCCCAAAGTATTTCACTGATAAAAGAAAAGAATTCAGGCATCAACATCCCTCTTGTCTATGCCGCTTCGCAGGTTAACGAGCAGGGCTATTATGAATAGCACACTACTTCGCAGGCAATTAATAAATCGAGTTTACCATACCGGACGTGCGTAATGTCTGCGGTTGCGCTGGCAGGGCGTCGTGTTATCATCAGGGCAGACCGGTTACATCCCCCTAACAAGTTCAAAGAGAAACACTATCATGACGGATAAATTGACTTCTCTGCGTCAATACACGACTGTTGTTGCTGACACCGGAGATATCGCGGCTATGAAGCTGTATCAGCCGCAGGACGCTACCACCAACCCTTCTCTGATTCTTGGCGCTGCCCAAATCCCTGAATACCGCAAACTGATTGATGACGCTATTGCCTGGGCGAAAGATCAGAGCAGCGATCGCGCGCAGCAAGTGGTAGATGCCACGGACAAGCTGGCGGTGAATATCGGTCTGGAAATTCTCAAACTGATCCCCGGTCGTATTTCTACCGAAGTGGATGCACGCCTGTCTTATGATACCGATGCGTCCATCGCCAAAGCTAAACGCCTGATCAAACTGTATAACGATGCGGGTATCAGCAATGATCGTATCCTGATCAAACTGGCTTCTACCTGGCAGGGTATTCGCGCGGCTGAACAGCTGGAAAAAGAAGGCATCAACTGTAACCTGACGCTGCTGTTCTCCTTCGCGCAGGCACGTGCCTGTGCAGAAGCCGGCGTTTATCTGATTTCCCCGTTTGTGGGCCGTATCCTCGACTGGTACAAAGCCAATACGGATAAAAAAGAGTACGCGCCGGCAGAAGATCCGGGCGTGGTTTCCGTAACGGAAATCTACCAGTACTACAAACAGCATGGCTATGAAACCGTTGTGATGGGCGCAAGCTTCCGTAACGTTGGTGAAATTCTGGAACTGGCGGGTTGCGATCGTCTGACTATCGCGCCTGCGCTGCTGAAAGAGCTGGCGGAAAGCGAAGGCGCTATCGAGCGTAAACTGTCCTACACTGGCGAAGTGAAAGCGCGTCCGGAACGTATTACCGAAGCGCAATTCTTCTGGCAGCACAACCAGGATCCAATGGCAGTAGACAAACTGGCGGACGGTATCCGTAAGTTTGCTGTTGACCAGGAAAAACTGGAAAAAATGATCGGCGATCTGCTGTAATCATTCAGGCGTGGCTGGCTACCCGGCCACGCTTTCCCCTCTGTCTGCATTTCTCCTCAGCGTGTATCATTTCCGTTAGTCATTATTTTTTTGAACGGAATGAATATGGATACATTACGCATTGGCTTAGTTTCTGTTTCCGATCGCGCTTCAAGCGGTGTTTACCAGGATAAAGGCATCCCGGCGCTGGAAGAGTGGCTGGCGCAGGCGCTGACGACCCCTTTTACCATCGAAAAACGGCTTATCCCGGACGAACAAAGCATCATTGAACAGACGCTTTGTGAGTTAGTGGACGAGATGAGTTGCCATCTGGTTTTAACCACTGGCGGTACCGGCCCGGCGCGTCGTGATGTGACTCCTGATGCCACACTTGCCATTGCTGACCGCGAAATGCCGGGTTTTGGCGAGCAGATGCGCCAAATCAGCCTCAATTTTGTGCCTACCGCCATTCTCTCCCGCCAGGTAGGCGTGATTCGCAAGCAAGCGCTGATCCTGAATTTACCCGGGCAGCCAAAATCCATCAAAGAGACGCTTGAAGGGGTGAAACAGCCAGATGGGCAGGTAACGGTACCGGGCATTTTCGCCAGTGTACCTTATTGTGTACAGCTCCTCGAAGGGCCTTATATCGAGACCGATCCCAAAGTGGTAGCGGCTTTTCGTCCAAAAAATGCAATTCGCGAGACAATCTCCTAAAACCAGGGGTTTTTTAAATTAAGTTATACGGGCACTGGAGTGTTGATTTATTTACGGTATAGTAATTTTTAATTTACAGTTTACGTAAAAACAAAATCAACACTCCCTCTTTACAAAGAGCCCGTTATGTCAAATTACACACGTCCCCTCAATAAGCAGGATTACAAAACCCTCACGCTTGCCGCGTTAGGCGGTGCGCTCGAGTTTTACGACTTCATCATTTTTGTTTTCTTTGCCGCCGTTGTCGGTGAGCTGTTCTTCCCGGCAGACATCCCGGAATGGCTGCGTCAGGTGCAGACGTTTGGTATTTTTGCTGCGGGTTATCTGGCGCGTCCGCTGGGCGGCATCGTGATGGCCCATTTTGGCGATCTGGTGGGGCGTAAGAAGATGTTCACCCTGAGCATTTTGCTGATGGCGGTACCCACGCTGGCGATTGGCCTGTTGCCGACTTATGCCTCTATGGGCATCGTTGCGCCATTGCTGTTGCTGTTGATGCGCGTGTTGCAGGGGGCGGCGATTGGTGGAGAAGTGCCGGGCGCGTGGGTGTTTGTGGCCGAGCATGTGCCGGAGCGCCGTATCGGGATTGCCTGCGGAACATTAACCGCCGGGCTGACTGTCGGCATCCTGCTGGGCTCTGTTGTCGCTACGCTCATTAATACCAGTATGACGCAGCAGGCGATTCATGATGGTGGATGGCGAATACCTTTCCTGCTGGGCGGCGCGTTTGGTCTGGTGGCGATGTATCTGCGCCGCTGGTTGCAGGAGACGCCCATTTTCCTCGAAATGCAGCAGCGTAAAGCGCTGGCGCAAGAGCTGCCGGTGAAAGCCGTCGTCATGAAACACAAAAAAGCGGTCGTGATCTCAATGTTGCTGACCTGGTTGCTTTCGGCCGGGATTGTGGTGGTGATTTTGATGTCCCCCGTCTGGTTACAAAAGCAATATGGTTTCGCACCTGCGTTGACCCTGCAGGCGAACAGCATTGCTACGATTATGCTCTGTTTCGGCTGTTTGACCGCCGGGCTGGTGATCGATCGCGTTGGCCCCAGTAAGACATTTATCGTCGGCAGCATTATGCTGGCCTGCTCAAGCTGGTTCTTCTATCACCTTACGGGCAGCCACCCTGAGCAGTTGTTTGTCTTGTATGGGCTGGTCGGTTTTTGCGTTGGGGTTGTCGGGGCCGTCCCATATGTAATGGTTCGTGCATTCCCGGCAGAAGTCCGTTTCACCGGGATCTCTTTCTCTTATAACGTCTCTTACGCCATTTTCGGTGGTCTGACGCCGATTGCGGTCACGATGCTAATGGGCGTTTCGCCAATGGCGCCTGCCTGGTATGTGCTCGCGCTGTCGCTGATTGGCCTGGGACTGGGGTTATGGCTGCGCCAGGACCTGGTTGCTACCCAGAGCCCGGCGCTGGCGAAGTCCACGCGCTAAGTGCACATTTGATAAAAAAGCGCCATCGGACGATGGCGCTGAGAGAGATTAGTGCGAAGGCGTGTAACTCAGGACGATATTGTCATCGGGGATCTGAGTGAAATCCTTGATGATGGTGTGATAATCCGCCAGCGGATCGATGTCTTTAAACAGGTCCGGGTAGAAAATCTTACTCAACGTTTCAATAGCGATAATGTTGTACGGATTATTGTAGAAGTGGTGATAGAGCGCGCCAGTATGACCCTGGGTAACGGCAGGGATGCTGCTGACGCCCTGGCGTGCCAGTAATGCGCTGAAGGCGGCGGTCACTTCTTTTTCGTCCACATTGTAGCCAAACGGAATAATGGCGGTGCCTTTGCCCGGACGTTTTGATCCGGTCATCAGGTAGTAATCCGGGTTCATGGAGATGATTTTCTCCACTGATACATTACCCGTCGCCCCAGGTAACAGCTGTGAACCTATGTTCACACCGCCCGCCGCTTCGACCAGACCGCCCCAGCCATTGCGGGCATGCGTAAAGCAACAGCCATTATCCAGCCCTGCGACACCAGCGATGGGTTCGATAAACACCAGCGGTTTTTTGTGGGTGTTGGCCAGACGCTGATGCAGCATGTCCAGACGTTGCTGATAGAAGTTGATGTACTGTGTAGCGCGCTCATTTTGGCCGAGCACTTTACCCAGCAGCGCAATACTGGGCAGGGTGTTGTCTACCGGATGCAGTTCATAATCGACAAACACCACCGGTATATGCAAGGCGTCAAGCTTGGCCAGCACACCGCTTTGCACCAGTGATGGTTTAGCGCGCAGCTGCGCAATCATCAGATCAGGATGGCGCGAGATGATGGTCTCCAGATCGACATTGCCCTGATCTGAAAACTGCATATCCAGGATCTTTTCGGCTTCCGGCCATTTGCGCTTGAGGACATTCCAGGTTTCCGTGTCCTGTTTTTTCGGCAGGTTGTTCCACGCGACCACTTTGGCAAAGGGATCGTCACGTTCCAGCAGCGCCAGCGCCAGAATATCACGGCCATCCTGCAGGATGATGCGCTGTGGCTCCTGCGGGATCGTGACGCTGCGGTTATCCCGATCCGTCACCGTAACCGGCCAGCTTTGCGCCATCGCCAGCAGGGGCGCAAAGATCAGCGCGATCCCCATGATTGTCTTTTTCAGATTCATCTCTTCCCCGTCTTATGACTGTTTTAGTTTGTTAATCCGTCGACCACCACATGCGGCAGTCCCTGCGAACAATATTCGACACGGCCTTTTACCCCGTAGACGGTCGCCAGGTTTGCGGGCGTAACGACCTCGCCTGGAATACCACTGGCAACCCGTGCGCCATTTTTTAACATCACCGCGTATTCGGCATGGCGCAGCGCAATGTTGATGTCATGGATCACTACCACCGTCACGATGTTACGCAGACGCGTTTCACGGGCGACGATATCCATTACGTGAAACTGGTAATTGAGATCGAGTGCGCTCAGCGGCTCGTCAAGCAGCAAAAGGTCTGGCTTCCTGATCAGCGACTGGGCAAGGCCAATCAGCTGTTTCTGCCCGCCGGAAAGCTGGTCGAGGAAGCTCATCGCCAGATGCGAAATGCCAAGCTTATGCAGAATGTCGTAGGCCTCTTGCTCAACGTTTTCCCCGGAACAGAAGCCGCTGGCGCGTCGGGCTACAATGACCGACTCCAGCGCATGCAGATGCACGCCTTGCGGCAATGACTGCGGCAGGTAGACCACCTTTTGCGCCCGCTTCGCTGGGGGCAACGTCATCAAGTCTTCGCCATTCAGCCACAGTTGCCCCTGAGCCGGGTTGAGATCGGCCAGCGCGCGCAGCAGGGTGGATTTGCCTGAGCCGTTTGGCCCGAGCAGCGCAGTGATTTGCCCGCGTGGCAGCATTGGGATGGTCAGCCCGTCGATAATTTTCTTTTTGCGATAGCCGGTATGCAGGGCGTGGATTTGCAGTCCGTCGGTCATAGATTCCCCCGATGGCGAATAATGATGCTCAGAAAGAACGGGACGCCGACCAGTGAGGTGACGATACCAACGGGAATGATGACGCCGGAGACAATATTTTTTGATAATACGGACGCCAGCGAGAGTACCAGTGCGCCAATCAACATGCTGCCGGGCAGATAAAAGCGGTGGTCCTCACCAAACAGCATCCGCGAAATGTGCGGTGCCACCAGACCAATAAAGCCAACAGGCCCGACAAAGGCCACGGTCAGCGCGGAAATGATACTGATGCGCAGCAGCGTCGCCATACGCAGTTGACGCACATTGATACCAAAGCTGACGGCCCGGTCTTCTCCCAGACGCAGCGCGGTAAGCTTCCAGGCATTTTTCAGCGACAGGGGCACAATAAAAAGCAGGGCGAGGCTGAGAATAGCAAGCTTGTCCCATGAAGCGCGCGCCAGACTGCCCATGGTCCAGAAGACCAGCCCCTGCAATGTGTCTTCGCTGGCCACAAACTGCAGAATGGAAATCAGCGCATTGAAGGTGAACACCAGCGCAATGCCAAATAACACCACGCCTGATGTCGCCACGCGGGTCCAGCGGCTGATGCCATCAAGAATAAAGCAGGCCAGCAGGGCAAAGACAAAGGCATTAACCGAGATAAACCACTGATCGGGAATACCCGGAATACCCAGACCAAGAATGATAGCCAGCGCGGCACCAAATGACGCGGCAGAGGAGACCCCGAGGGTAAACGGACTGGCGAGCGGGTTATTGAGGATGGTTTGCATCTCTGCCCCCGCCAGACCGAGCGCCATTCCGACAACGATCGCCATTAATGCAATGGGCAGGCGCAACTCCCAGACAATAACACGTGTTCCCGCATCAGCAGACCCGGCATCGACAAGCGCATGCCAGAGTGCAGCAAGAGAGAGCCCGGAAGGCCCAATGATGAAATCCAGAATTAGTGATAGCAGAATAAACGCCAGAATCGCGCCTGCGAGCGCAAAACGGCGCAGCACGATTTTTCTGTAAGATGACGACACGGCGGAACCGTCAGGCTTAACACTGGCGACAAGAGGGGAACTCATTGGCTTACCTTATGCAACACAACAGAATCGATGTATCCCCCAACGTTCCTGTCCAGGCTGTTGCATGATATCCAATATCCGGGATGCTCCCGGCGACCATATTTAAAATGATAATGCTTATCAATTAAATAGGATTTTTATTACCATCTCGTTTAGCTACGGTTGTGGTTTTGGTCGAAAAATGCGCATCTTGCCATATTTCAAGCGCGCGACAGGTGGCATAGGCACCTGCGATTGACAGTGCGGAAGGTACCAGGAAACTGTGGTCCATTCGTGTAGATTCCATTACCAAGGCGAGGGTGGTGACGGGCATATGCGCTGAGGCGGCCAGGAACCCGGCAGCGCCCAGCAGGGCGAAGCTTTCCATATCGCTACCGGGGAAAAGCGGCCCGACAAGCATAAACAGCAGCGATCCCAGCAACCCACCGACGGCAAGCCCGGGTGTCAACAATCCGCCAGCCGCGCCTGCACGAATCACGGCGCAGATAACCAATACTTTCAGTATCAGTAAAACCACCGCAAGCCAGGCCGTCATTTCGCCACTGAGCGTTAACTGTGCAGCCCCTTTACCGTTGCCGGGAAGCTGCGGAAACCAGATGGAAAAGATACCCAGTAGCGTAAAGGCAATCAGACTGACCGCGGGCATTTGCCAGTTATCCCGCACTTTGCTGCCTGCATATTGGGTGAGACGACGAAAAAGAAAAGCGCCCGCGCCCAGTAACGGACCACAAAGCACGCTCCAGAAAATCAACGAGGTGGCAGCGAATTCCGTCGTGAAGTGATACTGATGTTCATCGCCCAGTCCCAGCGTGGCGACCCAGGCCGCCAGCGCCGATGTGACCAGTGCCGCAATAGCCGTATCCCAGCTAAAATTCACCAACAAGACTTCAAGTGTAAAGATAGCTCCCGCCAGCGGTACGTTATAGACCGCAGCAAGCCCCGCACCCGCACCGCAGGCGGTCATCAGTTTAATGTCGGCGGGGGTAAGACGCAATGTCCGCGCAGCACCCCCGGCAAAGAGCGCCCCCGCTTCACGCGGAGCGACCTCGCGCCCGAGCGGTGAGCCCATCGCCACGGTGATAATTTGCAGCAGAATATGCACGAGCGTGGTGAGCGGCGGCATTGGTTTATCCGGGTTGTTTACCGCCGTACTGATGCTGATGCGTTTTTGGCCATAACGTGCAAGCAGCCACCATCCTCCTCCGGCAACAATGCCGGCGGCGAGCAGCACGATAAAGCGCCGCTGGGCGCTGGCGTCCGTCACACCCTCTAAAAATGTCTGCGGGCTTATCAACTGGTTCTGACTATACCCATACGCGAGATGCTGGATTTCGTGTAGCAGCATGGCGAGCAACATACCGCCAAGTCCGGCCATGACCCCGGTGAGAAGAAGCGCAACCCAACGTTGTAACCAGTAAGTACGACCCTGGAAAAGCATAGCCATTATCAGATTCTGTCTGAGAGGAAATACCGCCATCATCCCATAAAGTGAGTGAATGCGTAATCAACAGGAGGGCAAAACAGGGGGATTCGTGCCTGCATGACAGGCACGAAGGAGGGATTAGTGCTGCCCTTGTTCGCCAATCGGCAGAACGGTACGGCCATACTGCTCGTTCAGGACTTCACCCATCGCCAGGTAGATAGCGCTTGCGCCACATACCAGACCAATCCAGCCGGCTACATGAACGATACCTTCATTGTCCGCCAGATGGCCTACCGCCAACAGTGCGAATAACACGGTCAGGCTCAGGAAGACGAACTGCAGCATACGTGCGCCTTTCAGCGTGCCGAAGAACATAAACAGGGTGAACACGCCCCAGATCCCCAGATAGACACCCAGGAAGTGGCCATTTGCCGCATCTGCCAGACCCATTTTAGGCAGCAGCAGAATGGCGACCAGGGTGAGCCAGAAAGAACCGTAAGAGGTAAATGCGGTTAAACCGAAGGTGTTGCCTTTTTTATATTCCAGCAGACCTGCAAAAATCTGCGCGATACCGCCATAGAAAATACCCATAGCCAGGATAATACCATCCAGCGGGAACATGCCAATATTGTGCAGGTTAAGCAGAATAGTGGTCATGCCGAAGCCCATAAGGCCCAGCGGAGCCGGATTAGCCAACTTGATGTTGCCCATAATTCCTCAAAATAAATCAACATTGAAGGATGAAATGTATTCCCCGCATCAATGTAGAGGAGGCGGGGCGCGGCATCATAAATAGCGTCATTGGCTGTGTCTATGATCTGAACAGGTGGAAATTAAAAATTTTTTTATTCCTTACCCCTTGATGAGCTTCGTTGCGACCCCATCTTGTAGTCAACCGCAATGTGTGGACCTGAAAAAAAACGAACGAGGGTAGTTGAAACCGCACGATTCGCCCTTATTACAGGTTCACAACCACATGTTGACCGAATTTTTAGTGGAGACGTTTAGATGGGTAAAATTATTGGTATCGACCTGGGTACGACCAACTCTTGTGTAGCGATTATGGATGGCACCACCGCGCGTGTGCTGGAGAATGCCGAGGGCGACCGCACCACGCCTTCTATCATTGCTTATACCCAGGATGGTGAAACTCTGGTTGGTCAGCCGGCTAAACGTCAGGCAGTGACAAACCCGCAAAACACCCTGTTTGCGATTAAACGCCTGATTGGCCGCCGCTTCCAGGACGAAGAAGTTCAGCGTGACGTTTCTATCATGCCATACAAAATCATCGCTGCTGACAACGGTGACGCATGGCTCGATGTGAAAGGCACCAAAACTGCACCGCCGCAGATCTCTGCCGAAGTGCTGAAAAAAATGAAGAAAACGGCTGAAGATTACCTGGGTGAGCCGGTAACTGAAGCGGTTATCACCGTACCGGCGTACTTCAACGATGCGCAGCGTCAGGCAACCAAAGATGCTGGCCGTATCGCGGGTCTGGAAGTCAAACGTATTATCAACGAACCGACTGCCGCTGCGCTGGCCTACGGTCTGGATAAAGAAGTGGGCAACCGTACTATCGCGGTCTACGACCTCGGTGGCGGTACCTTCGATATCTCTATTATCGAAATCGACGAAGTTGATGGCGAAAAAACCTTCGAAGTACTGGCAACCAACGGTGATACCCACCTGGGTGGCGAAGACTTCGACAGCCGTCTGATCAACTATCTGGTTGAAGAGTTCAAGAAAGATCAGGGCATTGACCTGCGTAACGATCCGCTGGCGATGCAGCGTCTGAAAGAAGCGGCAGAAAAAGCGAAAATTGAGCTTTCTTCCGCTCAGCAGACCGACGTGAACCTGCCGTATATCACTGCAGACGCGACGGGGCCGAAACACATGAACATCAAAGTGACTCGCGCGAAACTGGAAAGCCTGGTCGAAGACCTGGTAAACCGTTCCATCGAGCCGCTGAAAGTTGCGCTACAGGACGCTGGCCTGTCTGTATCCGACGTGCAGGACGTTATCCTGGTCGGCGGTCAGACGCGTATGCCGATGGTGCAGAAGAAAGTGGCGGAGTTCTTTGGTAAAGAGCCGCGTAAAGACGTTAACCCGGACGAAGCCGTTGCTATCGGCGCTGCGGTCCAGGGTGGTGTGTTGACGGGTGATGTGAAAGACGTTCTGCTTCTGGACGTTACCCCGCTGTCTCTGGGTATCGAAACCATGGGCGGCGTGATGACAGCGCTTATCACCAAAAACACCACTATCCCGACCAAACACAGCCAGGTGTTCTCTACCGCAGAAGACAACCAGTCTGCGGTGACCATCCATGTGCTGCAGGGTGAGCGTAAACGCGCTTCTGATAACAAATCTCTGGGTCAGTTCAACCTGGATGGTATCAACCCGGCACCGCGCGGCATGCCGCAGATCGAAGTGACCTTCGATATCGATGCTGACGGTATCCTGCACGTTTCCGCGAAAGACAAAAACAGCGGCAAAGAGCAGAAGATCACCATCAAGGCATCTTCTGGCCTGAACGAGGAAGAAATTCAGAAAATGGTTCGCGAAGCAGAAGCGAATGCTGAATCTGACCGTAAGTTCGAAGAGCTGGTTCAGACCCGTAACCAGGGCGACCATCTGCTGCACAGCACCCGTAAACAGGTGGAAGAAGCCGGTGACAAACTGCCAGCGGAAGATAAAACCGCTATCGAAGCTGCGCTGACCGCGCTGGAAACGTCCCTCAAAGGCGAAGACAAAGCGGATATCGAAGCGAAAATGCAGGCGCTGGCTCAGGCTTCTCAGAAACTGCTGGAAATCGCACAGCAACAGCACGCTCAGCAGCAGGCTGGTGGCGCTGACGCTTCTGCGAACAACGCGAAAGACGACGATGTTGTCGACGCTGAGTTCGAAGAAGTAAAAGACAAAAAATAATCGCCCTGATGCAGGGTAATTAATCGGCACGGGCGTAGGAGATCTCTCCACGCCCGTGCTCGCATGTTAGGGGTAGATAAAAAAAGATGGCGAAACAAGACTACTACGAGATTTTGGGCGTTTCCAAAACAGCGGAAGAGCGCGAAATCAAGAAGGCGTACAAGCGCCTGGCCATGAAATATCACCCGGACCGTAACCAGGGTGATAAAGAGGCCGAAGCCAAATTTAAAGAGATCAAAGAGGCGTACGAAGTCCTGACCGATGCGCAAAAACGCGCTGCGTACGACCAGTATGGCCATGCGGCGTTTGAACAAGGCGGCATGGGCGGCGGTGGATTCGGCGGCGGCGGCTTTGGCGGCGGCGCTGACTTTAGCGATATCTTTGGCGATGTCTTCGGCGATATTTTTGGCGGTGGCCGTGGTCGCCAGCGTGCGGCGCGTGGCGCCGATTTACGTTACAACATGGAATTGACGCTGGAAGAGGCCGTTCGCGGTGTCAGTAAAGAGATCCGTATCCCGACGCTCGAAGAGTGTGACGTTTGCCATGGCAGCGGCGCGAAAGCGGGTACTCAGCCGCAGACCTGTCCGACCTGTCACGGTTCCGGCCAGGTGCAGATGCGCCAGGGGTTCTTCGCTGTTCAGCAGACCTGTCCGCACTGTCAGGGGCGCGGTACGCTGATTAAAGATCCTTGCAACAAATGTCATGGCCATGGTCGCGTTGAAAAAACTAAAACGCTGTCCGTTAAAATTCCGGCAGGCGTGGATACAGGCGATCGTATCCGCCTGGCGGGTGAAGGCGAAGCGGGTGAGCACGGCGCACCGGCAGGCGATCTGTACGTTCAGGTGCAGGTGAAACAGCACGCTATCTTTGAGCGTGAAGGTAACAACCTGTATTGCGAAGTCCCCATCAACTTTGCTATGGCGGCGTTGGGTGGCGAAATTGAGGTTCCGACGCTGGACGGTCGTGTCAATCTGAAGATCCCTGGTGAAACTCAGACCGGCAAGCTGTTCCGCATGCGCGGTAAAGGCGTGAAATCGGTGCGTGGCGGCGCGCAGGGCGATCTGCTGTGCCGCGTGGTCGTTGAAACGCCGGTTGGCCTGAACGATAAGCAGAAACAGTTGCTTAAAGATTTGCAGGAAAGCTTTGGCGGGCCGACAGGTGAACACAATAGCCCGCGCTCCAAAAGTTTCTTCGATGGCGTCAAAAAATTCTTTGATGACCTGACGCGTTAATCAGGTAAAACTTTTAAAGGGTTGCTCAATGCAACCCTTTTTTATTACTCCGAAGCCGAAAACGGCTTATCACTTATCTTATTTTATGGCTCTCTTCTTCCCATAGCGGTGTGAAAAAAATTACATCGAATGGCGTGCTATGTTATTAACGTAAACCCACGGATTATTCCTTCAGCTAAATTGAATTGCCGTCCTGCTGGCAGTGGAAAAAAATTTTTAGAGCAATTTATTATTTTCATAGGTTAACGATACGAAAAACAACATTTT
Organism: Phytobacter ursingii; assembly: GCA_901456055.1. Taxonomy (GTDB): domain Bacteria; phylum Pseudomonadota; class Gammaproteobacteria; order Enterobacterales; family Enterobacteriaceae; genus Phytobacter; species Phytobacter ursingii. Next base: position 570,999 of record CABDWT010000002.1, on the reverse strand, counting down.
ATGACACCTGGATTTTAATGGCTTAGCTAATCCATCAATGTGATATCTCTATCACAAACCAATTTATCATTTTTAATAAACTGACCACGAATTAATGATTGCCTGAGATCGTTTTTATTTTTGAAGTATTCACGTTAACTATAATAATGAGGAATGCATTATATGCCCCACAAAAAGGGAAAGTTGCTGGCGTGTGTCCTAATATCGACGACCGTATTATGCAGTCTCCCTGCATGGTCTCTGGAGTATAAAGGGGCTTTTGGTTCTATAAATGCCGGTTATGCTGACTGGAATAGCGGTTTTGAAAATGTTCATCGTGGTGAAGTATGGAAAGCAACAGCTGATTTTGGCGTTAATTTCCGTGAAGCAGAAATTTATTCATTTTTTGAAAGCAATGTTTTAAATCACTCCGTTGAGGGACGAAACCATACAGTATCGGCGATGGCCCATGTCCGCCTATTCGATTCTGACTTCTCTTTCTTCGGAAAATTATATGGTCAGTGGGACAACTCATGGAGCGATGATTTAGATATGTTCTATGGGCTTGGCTATCTGGGTTGGCAAGGGAAATGGGTTTTTTTTAAACCCTACATTGGGTTACATAACCAGTCCGGGGATTATTACTCAAAAAAATATGGGCAAACCAGTGGCTGGAACGGTTACGTTATTGGCTGGACCGCAGCCTACTTCTTCAATGTTTTTAATGAGAAGTTTGTCCTGTCAAACTGGAATGAAATTGAACTCGACAGAAATGATGCCTATGCCGAACAACAGCATGGGCATACCGGAATTAATGGTGGTTTGACATTAGCATGGAAATTTTATCCCCGCTGGAAAGCATCCGTCACCTGGCGTTATTTTGATAATAAACTTGGTTATGATGGATTCGGTGATCAAATGATATATATGTTGGGCTATGAGTTTTAATTTTTCAGAGGATCTGAAATGAAGAAAACATTTGCTGCCAGTATGATTGGTCTGGCGTTATATGCAGGAAGCACATTGTCTCCCGTTTATGCCGCAGAGGCGAAACACCCTAATTTGGTAATAATTTTAACGGATGATTTAGGTTATGGTGATCTGGGGACCTATGGTCATCAAATTGTTAAAACGCCAAACATCGATAAATTAGCACAGGAAGGCGTCAAATTTACCGATTACTACGCCCCCGCGCCGCTCTGTTCACCTTCGCGTGCGGGCTTACTCACAGGGCGTATGCCTTTTCGCACCGGTATTCGCTCCTGGATACCGGCAGGTAAAGATGTATCAATTGGCCGTAACGAAGTGACCATAGCGAATTTATTACGTGAGCAAGGCTACGACACGGCGTTAATGGGCAAATTACACCTTAACGCCGGGGCGGATCGCACAGATCAGCCGCAGGCTAAAGATGTTGGGTTTGATTACTCACTTGTTCACGCGGGTGGATTTATCACTAACGAACGACTGACAAATGCAAAAGAGCGTCCTCGTTACGGCGCCGTGTATCCGGATGCCTTTATTCGCAACGGTAAACCCATTGGCGAAGCGAAATTACTCAGCGGTGAGCTGGTCAGTACCGAAGTGGTGAACTGGTTGGACGAGCGCGAGAAGAAGAAAGAGAACAAACCGTTCTTCCTGTACGTTGCCTTCACCGAAGTGCACACCCCTGTGGCCTCGCCGAAGAAATACCTCAATATGTATTCGCAATATATGAGCGAATTCCAGAAGAAACACCCGGATATGTATTACGGCGACTGGGCGGATAAACCATGGCGTGGGCCGGGTGAGTATTACGCCAATATCAGCTATATGGATGAGCAGGTAGGTAAAGTCGTAGAAAAAATTAAGGCGATGGGTGAAGAAGACAATACCATTATTATCTTTACCAGTGATAACGGACCGGTAACGCGTGAAGTTCGTAAAGTCTACGAACTGAATATGGCCGGTGAGACCGATGGCCTGCGCGGACGTAAAGATAACCTCTGGGAAGGGGGAATACGTGTTCCGGCGATCATTAAATATGGCAAGCATCTGCCGCAGGGGATGGTAACCGACACACCGGCTTCCGGGCTGGACTGGATGCCGACGCTCGCACAGATGATGAAATTCGATCTGCCGAAAGATCGTACTATTGACGGTCAGTCCCTGATGCCTGTTTTCGAGAAGGTTGAACTGAAACGCGAAAAACCACTGATTTTTGGTATTGATATGCCTTTCCAGGACGATCCGACCGACTTGTGGGCGCTTCGCGACGGAGACTGGAAAATGATAATCGACCGCGAAGGGAAGGCGAAATATCTCTACAACCTCAAACAGGATCGGGCTGAAACCATGAACCAGATCGGCAAAAATCCTGAGGTTGAAAAGCGTCTGTATGACGAGTTCCTGAAATATAAGCAGGATATTGATAACGACTCACTGATGAAAGCGCGCGGTGAAAAACCTACGCCAGTTACCTGGGGTTAAACGCATTTAATAATAAGAAGAAGTAATTATGCCACTTAGGGCACTGCCCGCCCGATCTCTCATAGAGAAGGATCGGGTTATTTTCATTTCAGGGACGAATACCATGCTAAGAAAAAGCTGCCAGATCATGGTCAAACCCACCGGTTCGGTATGTAACCTTGATTGCCAGTATTGTTTTTATCTCGAAAAAGAGAAGCTCTATCCCGAGAGAAATAACAATTTCCGCATGAGCGAAAGTACCCTTGAGCGCTTCATTGCCCAGCATATTGCCGCGCAGGATGTTGACGAGGTGATTTTCGCCTGGCAAGGAGGCGAACCCACACTGATGGGGATAGCGTTTTATCAGCAGGCCATCGCGCTGCAAAAACGCTATGCCAATGGCAAACAGATTTTAAACACCTTTCAGACCAATGGCGTACTCATTGACGATCGCTGGGCTGAGTTTTTCCGTGAGAACGCCTTTTTGGTCGGCATCTCAATTGATGGCGATGCGGCGTTGCATAATGCATGGCGGGTGACGCGGGCGGGAAAACCAACGCATGAAAAAGTAGAGCGCGCGATCCGTCTTCTTGCCCGTCATGGGGTCGCGTTTAATACCCTGACAGTGGTCAACGCGACAAACGTGGCCCACCCGCTTCGGGTTTACCGCTATCTGAAAGCGCTGGGTAGTCAGTACATGCAGTTTATCCCGCTGGTGGAGCGAAGAAGCGCGACTTCTGATGCTGCATCGCTGGCCCATCCGCAGGAACGGCAAGCGGAGATGATGCCCTGGTCGGTGAACTCTCTGGCGTTCGGCGAATTTCTTTCGGCGATTTTTGATGTGTGGATCCGGGAGGATATCGGCGATATTTCGGTGCAACTCTTTGAGCAAACTCTCGCGGCGTGGTGTCGATTGCCGCCCCAGGTTTGCGTATTTGCTCCGACATGCGGCAGTGCTTTTGCTATGGAAATGAATGGTGATGTTTATAACTGTGATCATTATGTCTATCCGCAATACAAACTTGGCAATATCAGCAACACTACAATCAGAGAGATGAACAATAGTCGGCAAAATCATAATTTTGGCGAAGCGAAAAACAAATACCTTTCTCGTGAGTGTGACTCCTGCCCATGGCTGTTTGCCTGTAATGGCGGTTGCCCGAAACATCGTTTTTTGCCCCAGGCAGAGGGATTATCCCCACAAAATTATCTTTGTCAGGGCTATCGGCATTTCTTTTCTCATACCTCCACGTTAATACAAGCGATGAAAACCCTGTTTGATAATGGATACTCGCCGGCAGATATAAGGTATGTATTATCGGCAAACTGAGCATTTCAGGGAGGAAAAGCAATGTTCGGTCATCATGATGTCGACTGCTGCAAAACATTTGGCTGCAAAAACCTTGGCATTCTGCATAGTCCCGATTATCAACTGCAGGGCAAAGATATTCTTTGTCGCGAATGCGGTTTTACCTTTCCGCGGATTTCCAGACATTCACTGAATGTTTTTCGTACTGCAGTTAATAAAGAGTGGAAGGGATTGATAAAACAGTGTCCTTTTTGTGGTGGGACGGCGTTTAAACGACACGGTTATTCTTCGAAAGGTAAAAACCGACTCCTCTGCCGTAATTGCAGCAGAACATTCCTTTTTTCGCCGGCGAGTCTGGAAAAAGAGAATTTAAGCGAGTTGGGTAAAGGCATTGCGGCAGGCGCTACCTTGATGGATCTGCGCAATGAGCTGCGTCTTGACAGCACTGCCCTGAGCCGACAATTTTCCCGACTGGCACGGCAGGTTAATAGCCTTGAATCACAGTTTATGTTCCAGGCATATGACATTACTTTATGTACGCGCGCTTTTGTTCTGCCTTATCTGGGTTCGGGCAATTTGCTCTATATCCTGGTGACCGCCGAGGCGGATAGCGGCAAAGTTGTTGCCGTCTCCACCAATTATTCGCCTGTCTGCGTAGAACAAGAATATCAGTACGCCCACAGTTTTACCGAGCGCTCATTGAGCGGAACGTTTGTCCACATAGTTCAACGAAAAGAGAAACTGACTGCGCAAAGGGCGACGTTATTCGATATTGATTATGGCATGGCCGCATTGCGTAAAAACGATGCAGGAATGATAGTGAAGCCCGTTTTGCCTGCGTATCGTCATTTCGACCTGGTGAAAAAATTAACGGATGCACGCTCTGTCAATGTTCAGCATTTCCTTGAACATGAATGCTTTATTTATGGAGGATGTTTGATAGCTAATCATGCTGATGTGGTGTGCGGGCGATGCCATATATCGTTTGTCGCTGAGCGCGGGCTTGTCGCGCAACAACAGACGCGCCCACCGCGATATTTTCTGGCGGGAGGCATTCGTAACAATGTCTGGCGCTACTTCTCCACGCCTGACTACGCAATGGCCATCTCTAATTTGACCGGCAGTAAAAAACCTGGGGAGTTGTGTCGTGCGACGCTGTTACCCGCGACGCGATTTATTCATTATGTCGAATCGCATCCTTTTTACGGTCAGATGACGCGCCTGTCCCCGGCAAATCTGACAATGGTCCTTGATTTTATGAAATATGAATACAACCAGACCCGCACGTTACTGCCGCTCGAGCCTTCCGCCTGCCATTAGAGAATGCCCCTATTCAGGCGAAGCATGCAACGCCTGAATACCTCATGATAAACCTATTATTATATAAACTCGGTATAACCGAGTTTATCCCCAAAATTTATCTGATTTTATCGATGATTCTACCGGGGTAAGATAAGCGCCCAAGGGAGTTGTAAATCGAGAGAAGAGCATGAAATTTCTACAACGTTTTTTTAGCAGTGATATCTCAGGCGGGATTGTCCTCATCGTTGCTGCCGTACTGGCGATGTTCTGCGCCAATTTGGATGTGACCAAAGCCGGTTATCAGGCTTTTCTTGATATCCCGGTTGCGTTCAAGTTCGGTGCACTGGAAATCAATAAAAACATGCTGTTATGGATTAATGACGCGCTTATGGCGGTCTTTTTCCTGATGGTTGGCCTTGAAGTGAAATATGAACTGATGCAAGGTTCGCTTGCCAGTCGCCAACAGGCTATTTTTCCGGTGATCGCCGCGCTGGGCGGTATGATCGCCCCGGCGCTGATTTTCCTGGCGTTTAATTTCCCTGATCCCTTAGCTCGCCACGGCTGGGCGATTCCTGCGGCGACAGACATTGCCTTTGCCCTTGGCGTACTGGCATTGCTCGGCGACCGTATTCCCCCGGCGCTGAAAATTTTCCTGATGGCGCTGGCGATCATCGATGACCTTGGCGCAATCATTATTATCGCGCTGTTTTACACCAGCGATCTGTCGCTGGTCTCGCTGAGCGTTGCGGCGGCGGCCATTGTTGCGCTGGCGGTACTGAATGCCCTTAACGTCCGCCGGATCGGTATTTATATTTTGGTGGGCGTCGTGTTGTGGACGGCGGTATTGAAATCGGGCATTCATGCCACGTTGGCCGGGGTTGTGTTGGGCTTCTTTATCCCTCTGAAAGAGAAGGACGGCCTCTCTCCGGCTCGTCAGGTAGTCGATACGATCCACCCCTGGGTCGGCTGGTTGATTCTGCCCTTGTTTGCCTTTGCTAATGCGGGCGTATCGCTTGAAGGGGTCACCTTTGCTGGACTGACGTCACTGTTGCCAATGGGGGTGATTGCCGGTCTGTTTATCGGTAAACCGGTCGGTATAACCCTTTTTTGTTGGCTGGCGCTTCGCCTCAAACTGGCAAAACTGCCGCAGGGGGCTGCGTTTAAACAAATTATGGCGGTCGGCGTGCTTTGTGGTATTGGTTTTACCATGTCGATTTTCATCGCAACCCTGGCGTTTGGTGACGTCGATACACATATGGTGGCCTGGGCGAAATTAGGCATTCTTACAGGTTCAATCCTGGCTGCGGTGGTGGGATACTGTCTGTTGCGTTCGCGCATAGTCCGTTGATCTCTGGATGGGAAGGCGCGATGGCCTTCCCAAAAACGTCAATCAGGGAGCGAAGGCGCTATGTCGAACATCAACTACAACCATCTTTACTATTTCTGGCAGGTATATCGCGCGGGATCTGTCGTCGGTGCTGCGGAAGCGTTATATCTCACGCCACAAACGATTACCGGGCAAATCAAGGCGCTGGAAGAGCGCCTGCAAGGTAAGCTCTTTAAACGTCGGGGAAGGGGGCTGGAACCGACCGAACTTGGTGAGCTGGTTTTTCGTTACGCCGATAAGATGTTTACGTTAAGCCAGGAAATGCTGGATATCGTTAACTATCGTAAAGAGTCTCATTTGTTGTTTGATGTCGGGGTAGCGGATGCCCTGTCAAAACAGTTGGTGAGCGGTATTCTCGATGCCGTGGTTCAGGAAGGTGAGCCCATCCATTTACGTTGTTTTGAATCAACCCATGAGATGCTGCTCGAACAGTTGAGTCAGCATAAGCTCGATATGATTATTTCAGATTGCCCGATAGATTCCACGCATCAGGAAGGGCTCTTCTCGGTGAAGATTGGCGAGTGCAGCGTCAGCTTCTGGTGCCGGAAACCTTCGTTTAGCAAGCCTTTCCCTGCCTGTCTTGAAGAGCGTCGGTTGCTGATCCCGGGCAGTCGGTCGATGCTCGGACGTAAGCTACTTAACTGGTTTAATTCGCAGGGGCTGAATGTTGAAGTGCTGGGCGAGTTTGATGATGCGGCGTTGATGAAATCGTTTGGCGCCGCGCACAATGCCATTTTTGTCGCTCCGACGCTCTATGCAAAAGATTATTTTGCCGATGAGAATATCGTTGAAATTGGGCGTGTGGATAACGTGATGGAAGAGTACCACGCCATTTTTGCCGAACGTATGATTCAGCATCCCGCCGTACAGCGAATCTGTAATCGTGATTATTCCCGGCTATTCAAGTACCCCTGATAACACGCGCCATATTTCGTTAACCACCGAAGCATGACTTTTTCAGCACGGTAGATTTATCTCTCTTACCCATGCAGGAGATAAATCATGATTGCTGTACTTTTCGAAGCCGACGCGGTTGCGGCAAAGCAAGAACGTTACCTTGAACTGGCTGCGGAACTGAAACCACTGCTTGCCGATATCGACGGCTTTATTTCAATCGAGCGTTTTCAAAGCCTGGCGACGCCCGGCAAAATCCTTTCGCTATCCTGGTGGCGTGATGAGGCGGCCATTCAGACGTGGAAAGCGCATCACCTTCACCGTGCCGCTCAGACGGAGGGGCGTAACGAAATTTTCGCCTTTTACCGCATTCGTATCGCCCGTCTGGAACGGGAATATTCATCGGAAAGCCGGGGGTAAGGTGATGTACGACATTCACGTAGTACTGAAAAACCTGCCGGGTGAACTGGCGAGACTGGGCAAAACGCTGGGTAGCAATGGTATCGGTCTGGAGGGCGGTGGCGTTTTTACCTGTGGCAATGAAGCACATGCGCATTTTCTGGTGGAAGAGGGCGTACGGGCAAAAGCGGTACTGGAGCATCATGATTTTGATGTCCGCGAACTGCGCAGGCCTCTGATCCGTAAGCTCAAACAGGAGCGACCTGGTGAGCTGGGTGAGATAACGGCAGCGCTTGCGGCCCAGGGCGTAAATATTCTTGTGCAGTACAGCGATCACGCAAATCAGCTCATACTGGTGACGGATAATGATATCGTTGCCAGCGAGGCAACAGAACCCTGGGCGGTTTATGCAACATCATCCTGAGCATCTTTCTGACGACGCGCTTGAGCTTTCGGTCGCGGCAGTTGCCGCGGCGATGGCGGATCCTTCACGCGTGAAAATGCTGTGTGCGCTAATGGATGGGCGGGCATGGACGGCAACGGAATTGAGCGTGGCGGCAGGCGTTGCGGCCTCTACCGCCAGCGCACATCTGAGTAAGCTGGTTGACAGCCAACTGGTCTGTTTCCTTTCACAGGGACGCCATCGTTACTACCGCCTGGCAGGCAAAGAGGTTGCCCGGTTGATTGAAATGATGATGGGAATCTCCTGGCGACGGGATAAACCTTTCGCAACGCGCACGCCCGTGGCGCTGCGGCATGCGCGTACCTGTTACGATCATCTGGCGGGCGAGCTGGCGGTAAGTATTTATGATGCGCTGGTGGAAAAAGAGTACCTGACCGCTGATGGGGCGTCGCTTACCGAAGAAGGGCTGACATTTTTTACCCGGATGGGGCTGACACTGGAGAGTAAATCAACGCGTAAACGTAGCTGTGCCTGTCTTGACTGGAGTGAGCGGCGCTTTCATCTGGGTGGCCATGCAGGCGCGGTGTTGTTGATTTATTTTGAAACGAAGGGATGGATCCGCCGGACGCCCGGTTTTCGTGAAGTCACGCTTACCGCGAAAGGTCGGCAGGGGTTACAGACATTACTCGGCATTGACGTCAGGTAACAGGCATAAAAAAACCCGCTTTACGCGGGTTCTTTCACAAAGCACAACAAGCGGGCGATTAAGCCAGTTTGCCGATCTGTGCAGTCAGGTTTGCTTTATGACGCGCAGCTTTGTTTTTGTGGATCAGACCTTTAGCGGCCTGGCGATCCACGATCGGTTGCATTTCGTCAAATGCTTTCTGTGCAGCAGCTTTGTCGCCAGCTTCAATCGCAGCGTACACTTTCTTGATGAAAGTACGCATCATAGAGCGACGGCTTGCGTTGTGTTTGCGAGCCTTTTCAGACTGAACGGCGCGCTTCTTAGCTGATTTGATATTAGCCAAGGTCCAACTCCCAAATATGATCTATATGGACAATTCAAAGGCCGAGGAATATGCCCTTTTAGCCTTCTTTTGTCAATGGATTTGTGCAAATAAGCGCCGTTAATCTACGACGCTACGTTACGTAGTGATGGCGCAGGATTCTACCAGCTTGTGGTCATCGAATACAGCTTTTCCACTATAAAAATCGCTTTCTGGGCCAGTTTTTCATGCGCTAAGAAGGCAGCCTGATGAAATCCTTCTCCTTTCTGGCAGGTTCGGGCAATCGTCGGTTAACGTCGCACGTTGTACAAGGTATACTCTGACGATTTTCACTGTTTTGAGCCAGACATGAAGCTGATACGCGGCATACATAATCTCAGCCAGGCACCGCACGGGTGTGTGCTGACTATTGGTAATTTCGACGGCGTGCATCGCGGCCATCAGGCGCTTTTACAAGGGCTTAGCGAAGAAGGTCGTACCCGTGCTCTCCCCGTAGTGGTGATGATATTCGAGCCGCAACCTCTCGAACTTTTCGCGGGTGATAAAGCGCCCGCGCGCCTGACCCGACTGCGAGAAAAAGTGCGCCTGTTGGCCGAATGTGGCGTTGATTACGTACTGTGCGTACGTTTTGACCGACGTTTTGCCGCGTTGACGGCGCAAGCCTTCGTCAGCGACCTGCTGGTTGACAAACTCGGCGTGAAATTCCTCGCCGTGGGTGATGACTTCCGCTTTGGCGCTGGTCGCCAGGGGGATTTCTTGTTATTACAGAAAGCCGGTCTGAAATACGGCTTTGACGTGACCAGCACGCAAACCTTCTGCTCTGGCGGGGCACGCGTGAGCAGTACGGCGGTACGCCAGGCGCTGGCCGACGACAACCTTGAGCTTGCGGAACAACTGCTGGGCCATCCGTTTAGCATCTCCGGGCGTGTGGTTCACGGCGACGAACTGGGGCGCACGATTGGTTTTCCGACGGCGAACATACCGCTGCGCCGCCAGGTTTCCCCGGTCAAAGGGGTCTATGCGGTAGAAGTGGCTGGCTTAGGCGATACTTTACTGCCTGGTGTGGCCAACATTGGTACGCGCCCGACGGTAGCCGGGGTTCGCCAGCAGCTTGAAGTTCATCTGCTGGACGTTGTAATGGACCTCTATGGACGCCATATAGATGTAGTACTGCGTAAAAAAATACGCAACGAGCAGCGATTTACATCGCTGGATGAGCTTAAAGCGCAGATCGCGCGTGATGAGTTAACGGCCCGCGAATTGTTTGGGCTATAGAACCGGCTTAACTGCCTGTGTGATAAATACGGAACCGAGAATCTGATGAGTGACTATAAATCAACCCTGAATTTGCCGGAAACAGGGTTCCCGATGCGCGGCGACCTCGCCAAGCGTGAACCGGGAATGCTGGCGCGTTGGACTGATGATGACCTGTACGGCATCATTCGTGCAGCCAAAAAAGGCAAAAAAACCTTCATTCTGCATGATGGCCCTCCTTATGCGAATGGCAGCATTCATATTGGTCACTCTGTTAATAAGATTCTGAAAGACATTATTGTGAAGTCCAAAGGCCTCGCGGGTTACGACTCGCCGTATGTGCCGGGTTGGGACTGTCATGGTCTGCCGATCGAACTGAAAGTTGAGCAGGAGTTCGGTAAGCCGGGTGAGAAATTCACCGCTGCGGAATTCCGTGCAAAATGCCGTGAATACGCCGCGACCCAGATCGACGGCCAGCGCACTGACTTTATCCGTCTTGGCGTACTGGGCGACTGGGAACATCCGTATCGCACCATGGACTTCAAAACTGAAGCCAACATCATTCGCGCGCTGGGTAAAATCATCGGCAATGGCCACCTGCATAAAGGCGCAAAGCCGGTGCACTGGTGTGTTGACTGCCGTTCAGCCCTGGCGGAAGCGGAAGTTGAGTATTACGACAAAACCTCTCCGTCCATCGACGTGGCGTTCCATGCCGTTGATGCCGACGCGGTAAAAGCGAAATTTGGCGTGACCAGCGTTAACGGTCCGGTTTCTCTGGTTATCTGGACCACCACCCCGTGGACCCTGCCGGCGAACCGCGCGATCTCCCTGTCGCCGGAATTCGACTATGCGCTGGTGCAGGTTGAAGGCCAGGCGCTGATCCTCGCAAAAGATCTGGTAGACAGCGTGATGAAACGCGCAGGCATCAGCGAATTTACCGTGCTGGGCGTGGTGAAAGGTTCTGAACTGGAACTGATGCGCTTTAAACATCCGTTCCTCGACTTTGATGTTCCGGCGATCCTTGGCGATCACGTGACGCTGGAAGCCGGTACCGGTGCGGTGCATACCGCCGGTGGTCATGGCCCTGATGACTACACCATCAGCCAAAAATACGGTCTGGAAATCGCTAACCCGGTTGGCCCGGACGGTACTTACCTGCCGGGTACATATCCCATTCTGGATGGCGTAAACGTCTTCAAAGCAAACGACATTATCGTCAACCTGCTGCGTGAGAAAGGCGCGCTGCTGCATGTCGAAAAAATGCAGCACAGCTACCCGTGCTGCTGGCGTCATAAGTCGCCGATCATTTTCCGTGCGACTCCGCAGTGGTTCGTCAGCATGGATCAGAAAGGCCTGCGTATTCAGTCTTTGAAAGAGATCGATCGCATTGAGCAGGAAGGTCTGGCGAAAGAGAACCTGAGCGGCTGGATCCCGGCATGGGGGAAAGCACGTATCGAATCGATGGTCGCGAACCGTCCTGACTGGTGTATCTCCCGTCAGCGTACCTGGGGTGTGCCGATGGCGCTGTTCGTGCATAAAGACACCGAAGAGCTGCACCCGCGTACTACCGAATTGATGGAAGCCGTGGCTAAATACGTTGAGAAAGACGGTATTCAGGCGTGGTGGGATCTCGATCCGCGTGAAATCCTTGGCGATGACGCTGACAACTACGTGAAAGTGCCGGATACCCTGGACGTGTGGTTTGACTCCGGTTCAACGAGCTACTCTGTCGTGGACGCGCGCCCGGAATTCGGCGGTCACGTAGCGGATATGTATCTGGAAGGTTCTGACCAGCACCGTGGCTGGTTTATGTCCTCCCTGATGATCAGCGTCGCGATGAAAGGCAAAGCGCCTTACCGCCAGGTATTGACCCACGGTTTTACCGTCGATGGTCAGGGCCGTAAGATGTCTAAATCTATCGGTAATACCGTTTCTCCGCAGGACGTGATGAACAAATTGGGCGCGGATATTCTGCGTCTGTGGGTGGCATCCACCGATTATACAGGCGAAATGGCCGTTTCCGACGAGATCCTCAAACGTGCCGCCGACAGCTATCGTCGTATCCGTAACACTGCACGCTTCCTGCTGGCGAACCTTAATGGTTTCGATCCGGCAAAAGACATGGTGAAACCGGAAGAGATGGTGGTACTGGATCGTTGGGCAGTTGGCTGCGCGCAGGAAGCGCAGAAAGATATCATCAGCGCGTACGACTCCTATGATTTCCATGAAGTTGTGCAGCGCCTGATGCGTTTTTGCTCCATCGAGATGGGCTCGTTCTATCTCGATATCATCAAAGACCGCCAGTACACCGCGAAAGCGGACAGCGTGGCGCGTCGTAGCTGCCAGACTGCTCTGTACCACATTGCAGAAGCGCTGGTTCGCTGGATGGCACCGATCATGTCCTTCACCGCCGATGAAATCTGGGGTTACCTGCCAGGCGAGCGCGAAAAATATGTGTTCACCGGCGAATGGTACCAGGGGCTGTTTGGTCTGGCGGAAACCGAAGCCATGAACGACGCCTACTGGGAAGCGTTGCTGAAAGTGCGTGGCGAAGTGAACAAGGTTATCGAACAGGCGCGTGCTGACAAGAAAGTAGGCGGTTCTCTGGAGGCGGCGGTAACCCTGTTCGCTGAACCGGAACTGTCTGCGAAACTGACGGCGCTGGGTGACGAATTACGATTTGTCCTGTTGACCTCCGGTGCGAAAGTTGAAGATTATGCCAACGCTTCCGCTGATGCCCAACAGAGCGAGCTGCTCAAAGGTCTGAAAGTGGCGTTAAGCAAAGCCGAAGGTGAGAAATGCCCGCGTTGCTGGCATTACACTCAGGATGTCGGCAAGGTAGCGGAACACGCAGAAATCTGCGGACGCTGTGTCAGCAACGTCGCCGGTGACGGCGAAAAACGTAAGTTTGCCTGATGAGTAAACCGATATTTTCAACAGGGCTACGCTGGTTGTGGCTGGTGGTCGTCGTGCTGATTATCGATCTGGGCAGCAAGTTCCTTATCCTCCAGCATTTTGCGCTGGGGGATACGGTGTCGCTGTTCCCGTCGCTTAATCTGCATTACGCGCGTAACTATGGTGCGGCGTTTAGCTTCCTGGCCGACAGCGGTGGCTGGCAGCGTTGGTTCTTTGCCGGTATCGCCATCGGTATCTCCGTTGTGCTGGCGGTGCTGATGTACCGTTCAAAAGCGTCGCAGAAGCTGAACAATATCGCCTATGCGATGATTATCGGCGGCGCGTTAGGCAATCTGTTCGATCGCCTGTGGCACGGTTTTGTCGTTGATATGATCGACTTTTATGTCGGCGACTGGCATTTCGCCACCTTCAACCTTGCCGACAGTTTCATTTGCGTCGGCGCGGCGCTGATTGTGCTGGAAGGCTTCTTACCGAACGCGGCTGCGAAGAAACAGGCGTAACAAAACCTGCCGGGCGGCGTTACGCTTGCCCGGCCTGGGTTATCCGTAGGCCCGGTAAGCGTTATCGTCATCGGGCAAAACAAGTGAGCGAACCTGCATGTCAAAATCTGTACAGAGTAATAGCGCGGTGCTGGTGCACTTTACGCTCAAACTCGAAGATGGCTCCACCGCTGAGTCAACCCGCAATAATGGTAAACCTGCGCTGTTTCGTCTGGGAGACGGTTCGCTGTCCGAAGGGCTTGAGCAGCATTTACTGGGGTTGAAAGCAGGCGACAAAAAAGCGTTTTCGCTGGAACCGGATGCGGCATTTGGCACGCCGGTTCCCGATCTGATTCAGTACTTCTCGCGCCGTGATTTTATGGACGCGGGCGAGCCGGAAATCGGCGCGATTATGCTCTTTACCGCAATGGATGGCAGCGAAATGCCAGGCGTTATCCGTGAGATCAACGGCGATTCTATTACCGTTGATTTCAACCACCCGCTGGCAGGGCAGACCGTTCATTTTGATGTCGACGTGCTGGAAGTGGAACCGGCCCTGGAGGGGATACATGCAGATCCTGTTGGCTAACCCACGAGGTTTTTGTGCAGGTGTAGACCGCGCGATTAGCATTGTTGAAAACGCGCTGGAGATTTATGGCGCGCCCATTTATGTCCGTCACGAGGTGGTGCATAACCGTTACGTGGTGGACAGTCTGCGTGAACGCGGGGCCATTTTTATAGAACAAATCAGTGAAGTACCGGATGGCGCGATCCTCATTTTCTCTGCGCACGGTGTTTCACAGGCGGTCCGTAACGAAGCGAAAAGCCGCGACCTGACCGTGTTTGATGCCACGTGCCCGCTGGTGACCAAAGTGCATATGGAAGTCGCTCGCGCCAGTCGTCGTGGGGAAGAGGCTATCCTGATTGGTCATGCTGGACACCCGGAAGTTGAAGGCACCATGGGGCAGTACAGCAACCCGAAGGGGGGAATGTACCTGGTGGAGTCGCCGGAAGACGTACAAACGCTCCATATCAAAGATAGCAATAAGCTCTCTTTTATGACACAGACGACACTCTCCGTGGATGATACTTCCGACGTGATTGATGCGCTGCGTGAACGCTTCCCGAAAATTGTCGGGCCGCGTAAAGATGACATCTGCTACGCCACGACCAACCGCCAGGAAGCCGTACGCGCCCTGGCAGAACAGGCGGAAGTCGTGCTGGTGGTCGGCTCGAAGAACTCCTCCAACTCCAACCGTCTGGCGGAGCTGGCCCAGCGTATGGGTAAATCCGCTTACCTGATTGATGATGCTTCTGATATCCAGGAAGAGTGGGTGCGCAATATCCGTTGCGTTGGCGTTACGGCCGGGGCGTCGGCGCCTGACGTGCTGGTGCAAAACGTTATCTCCCGTTTGCAGGAACTGGGCGGCGGCGAAGCCATTCCGCTGGAAGGCCGTGAAGAAAACATTGTTTTCGAAGTACCGAAAGAGCTGCGGGTCGATGTTCGCGAAGTCGAATAACTTTTTCGCCTTGAGTTTATGAGAAGATGCCAGGCATAACGCCTGGCATTTTTTATGGAGGATGTATGCGCCTGCCGATTATTCTCGACACCGACCCTGGTATTGACGACGCGGCTGCCATTGCCGCTGCGCTTTTTGCACCTGAGCTTGATCTCAAACTGATGACGACGGTTGCAGGTAATGTCTCGCTGGAAAAAACCACCCGTAATGCCCTGCAATTGCTTCACTTCTGGAATGCGAATATCCCGGTGGCGCAGGGAGCTGCGACGCCGTTGCTGCGCCCGTTACGCGATGCGGCGAGTGTCCACGGTGAATCTGGCATGGAAGGCTATCACTTTGTTGAACATCAGCGCCAGCCGCTGGCAAAGCCGGCGTTTCAGGCAATCCGCGATGTGCTGATGGCATCACCTGAACCGGTCACGCTGGTGGCGATTGGGCCACTGACCAATATTGCTCTGCTGTTATCCCACTACCCGGAATGTCAGTTCAACATTCGTCGTCTGGTGATGATGGGCGGTTCTGCCGGGCGCGGTAACTTCACGCCAAATGCGGAATTCAATATCGCCATTGACCCGGAAGCGGCCGCACGCGTCTTTGCCAGCGGACTGGAGATCGTCATGTGCGGTCTGGATGTGACTAACCATGCAACCCTTACCCCGGACTATCTGGCAACGCTGCCTGCGGGAAATCAAACCGGGAAAATGCTGCATGCCTTGTTTAGCCACTACCGTAGCGGCAGCATGGCGACCGGGCTACGTATGCATGATCTTTGCGCGATTGCCTGGCTGGTGCGCCCGCAGATTTTTACCCTGCAATCCTGCTTTGTAGCGGTGGAAACCCAGGGGACATACACCGCGGGCACCACGGTTGTGGATATTGACGGTCGTCTGGGTAAGCCCGCGAATGCGCAGGTAGCCCTGGGCATTGATATTGATGCATTTCGCGCCTGGGTGGCAGAAGTATTTAGTAAGGCGCCGTAAGCGAGACGTGGGGCATCTTCTCACTTAAATAATCAATCATCGCCCGCATTCTGGCGGGCATATGTTTTCCTGATGACCACAGTAGCCAGAGCTGTCCGGAATAGTCGCTAATAAACTCCCAGTCCGGCAGCACCTGACGTATTTCGCCTCGCGCCAGTGCCGCACTTGCGGTAAACAGCGGCAGGCTGCCTATCCCCAGATGATTTAGCACCGCATCGAGGCGAACACCGGTATGGTTTGCGGCATAGCGCCCATGGGTCTGAATGGTTTCGCTTTTGCCGCGCTTACGAAATTTCCAGCGTGAATCAGCGGGCGTTTCGCCAAGACTGATGCAGCTATGCTGGCGTAAATCTTCCGGCTTCTCGGGTGTGCCGTGCTGGCGCAGATATTCCGGTGTGGCGCAAATCAGATGGTTAATTGGTATCAATGGTTTACCGTGCAGGCCAGGAGAAGGTGAGTTGGTAATACGCAGTGCCAGATCGACGCCGTCATCAATTAAATCCATATAACGATCTTCCAGACGCAGCCGTACATCGACCTGCGGGTAGCTGATAAGAAATTCGCCCATGAGTGGATGGATAACAAATCGACCCACGGCTTTCGGTACGCTGAGGGTCAGGGTGCCTTGCGCACAATCCTGCACGCTGCTACCGGCATTCATCGCCTGCCTGGCGGCTTCCAGCATCATCTGTGCATGTTCGTACACGCTAAGGCCAGACTCACTTAACCGCAGTTTTCGCGTTGTGCGGTGCAATAATTTATTGCCCAACGCCTGTTCAAGGCGCGAGACGCAGCGGCTCATTGCCGATGGCGTCGCACCGGAAATACGCGCGGCGGCTGAGAAGCTGCCCTGATCGACAATCAGAACAAAAGTCGCGAGATCGGGAAGCAGGGTGGTATTCATTTGTGTCTGCCAGGCAAAAGTGTGTTGAAAGCATAACGGATTATCATAGTCAGTGAAAATAATATACTGGTTGTGTAATCAGGAGGAAAAAATGACAACACGAAATTACTACACCAGCGATGAGACGCACGGCCAGGCCAACGTTATGCAATGCATTCCCGATGGAGAGGACGGCTTTGTGATTGAGCTGGATGCCACGCTCTTTCATCCACAGGGCGGCGGGCAGCCTTCTGATGGCGGCACCATTGGCGGCGTGCCCGTACAGCGGGTTTTCACTAACGGTGAGACCGTATGGCATCGTACTGCCACGCCAGTCGCGCCAGGCCCGGTTACACTTTGTGTCGACGGGGAATTACGCCACCTTCATGCGCGCTGGCATTCGGCGGGGCATCTGATTGGCACGGCAGGCGAAGCGTTCGGCTGGCAACCTGTTAAAGCCCATCACTGGCCTGATGAAGGGCGAATTACTTTTGTGCCTTCTGAGGGCCATTCGCTACCGGATGCGCAGTCATTACTCGTGAAAATCCGTGCCTGGCAAACTGAAAACCTCCCTCGCCATGTAACGTTCGACAATGGGCTGCGATATGTAGGATTCGGTCATTTACCGTCTTATCCCTGCGGGGGAACGCACGTTGCTGAACTGTCTGAAATTAGGTTGGTGATGATTACGCAGGTGAAAATGAAAAAAGGACAGATGGTCGTTAATTATACGTTACCCTCATAATCCCGGTTCCTTTCTGCGATAAATCCGTTCGGGCCTGCCGACTTTGCCATAACTGATTTCGGCTTCGAGTTGATTGTTTTTTACACCTTGTTCCAGATAGCGTCTGGCGGTTGTCTTACTGCTACCCAGAATGTGGGCTAATGAGTCGGCGGTGTGCACGATTTGCGGATCGGTAAATATTTGTAGTACGCGGTTGAAGGTATTTTCATCAATTCCGCGTAGGCCAGAAATGGGTTCCGCTATCTGCTCTTTCGCCTGGATATTAAATAGGGCGTCGATATGCGTCTGATTGGCTTGTTCGCTGGATCGTAACGAGCCCCTGTAGCGAGCAAAGCGTTCGAGGGTATGTTGCAGACGCTGGTAATGTACCGGTTTAATCAGATAATCAAACACGCCTAACCGTAACGCCTCGCTGATGGTATCCATATGGTTATCAGCGGTCAGAAAAATAATCCGCCCAGAGTATTGCGTATTGATTGTATGGCGAATTAAATCAATGCCTTTACCATCGGGAAGGAAGTTATCCAGTAAAATAAGTTCGGGTTGATACAGGCGAATTTGTTTTTTAGCGCTTTCGACTTTATCGGCAATACCGATGACTCGAAATTGCGGAGACTGCTTTATGGTATCCACCAGGATTTCCGCCAGCATAGGCTCATCTTCAATAATTAGCGTCGTAATGCTATCCATGATTTTCATCTCTGGTAAAGGGTAGGTAAAGGGTAAAAATAGTGCCGTAAGGGCTATTGTTATCAATAATAATGTTGCCGTTAGCCTGTTCGACGTAGCTGCGCACCAGCCATAAACCGATGCCGTGATCTCCACTGTCACGGCTGGTCACGCCGCGTTCAAAAATATGCTGGCGGATATCCTCATCAATACCGATGCCTTGATCGGCAATCTCGATAATAACTTCACTCCCTTCGCTGTTGATCAAGCATTCAATCTGGTGTGAACCCGCAATATTGAGCAGGGTTGCGTTGTAGGCGTTATCCAGTAAGTTACCCACAATGGAGATCCATTCATTATGGGACAGTGATGAAGGGAGGGACTCGACATAGCAAGCGGGATCAAACACTAATTCTAATCCCAACTCTTTTGCGCGATAGTATTTGCCAATCAACAGCCCGGCGAGATGATGATCCTTGAAATTCTGGGCGATAAAATCGAGCACCTTCTGGTGACTTTCAGATTGCTGTTGGATGAGGGCTAATGCGTTGTCGTATCGCTTGAGGAAAAGCAGCCCGGCAATAGTGGATATCAGATTACGATGTTCGTGTTGTACCGCGCGTAGGTTATCGGCATATTGCTGAATCTGACTTAATTGCAGACTTAGAGTATTAATATCATCTTTGCTGCGAAAGCTAATCACCCAACCTTGAGGTTGGTTATTGAGGATCACGGCCATGCGGCTCGCGATCACTTTTATTCCATTGAATGTGACAATCTCATCTTTTTTATTTTTATTCTGGGCGTCATAGAAAAAGGTCTCTGGCGCCACAACGCTGCTTATCGCCTCGCCTATCAGTTCGGATTCCGGTTGGCTGAGGCTGAGCATCCGTCGTGCCGTTTGATTGATTGCGGTAATTTTCTGAAAAGAATCGATGGCGATAAGTCCCTCAAACACCGATTCGAACAGGACGCTTTGTTGGATAAGCAATTGAGAAAGTTGTTGTGGTTCCATGTCCAGCATTTGTTTTTTGATATGCAGAGAAAACCGCCGTGCGCAGTAGAGGAGAAGAAGTAATAAAACCACCATGGGAAACATAAGCGAGCCAATCTGAAGACTGAGCCAGTTCTCAAGTTGTTCGAGGGTATAGCCGACAGAGACGATGCCAATGACTCTGCCGGTTTGATCCTGAACAGGCGACTTGCCGCGCAGAGATGACCCTAAAGAGCCTTCGCGAACGGAGACGT
The DNA here is from genome assembly GCA_901456055.1 of Phytobacter ursingii. Taxonomy (GTDB): domain Bacteria; phylum Pseudomonadota; class Gammaproteobacteria; order Enterobacterales; family Enterobacteriaceae; genus Phytobacter; species Phytobacter ursingii. The sequence continues at coordinate 551,177 of CABDWT010000002.1, read as the reverse complement.
AGCTTTTCGCATTAAACAGCGCTTCATCGCTGTCTCCCCCCTCCATGTATTTACCAATCTCATCGGGATTGACGTGGTACAAACGCCGGCCTTTTTCGTCCCCAACTGTGATGTAAGTGGCATCGGAGAACGATCTCATCGGATCGATTAACGCCTTGATGCGCGCAAGATCGTTGTCCTGCACCGCTTCAACCAGTTCAGGCATCGCCGAGATCTGCATTGCCTGAATGAGCGCACGCTGACCAACCTGATAATGCAATCGGTCTTTGGTGATATTCGTGAGATACCAGGACATGGCCAGCATCACGACAGTTGACGTAAATAAAATCAGCAGGAAGATCCGATTCTGGAACGAACGTCGGGAAAACCAGAGGCCTATTTTTCGGACACACATAAGGATGCATATAGATTTAAATAAGAGATTTTCCGACATTCGGCAAGATCCGTTCCTGAGCCAGTTCATACTTATTTTTTTTTCAGAATATATTGCGAAAGTAATGGGATACGCTCCGCGTATCCCATTGCAAATTACATCGCCAGCACGTATTTCAGCATCACGCCAGCAGCAATAGCAGAGCCAATCACCCCAGCTACGTTCGGCCCCATGGCATGCATCAGCAGGAAATTCTGCGCATCTGACTCCAGACCGACCTTGTTGGAAACGCGTGCCGCCATCGGCACTGCCGAGACACCCGCAGAGCCAATCAGCGGGTTGATTTTATTTTTGCTTAATATGTTCATCAGCTTCGCCATCAGCACCCCGGCGGCGGTTCCGATGCCAAAGGCAATTACCCCCAGCAACAAAATGCCCAGCGTCTGCGGCTGCAGGAACTTGTCCGCCACCAGCTTTGCCCCCACCGACAGCCCGAGGAATATCGTCACAATATTAATCAGCCCGTTCTGCACCGTGTCAGAGAGACGCTCCACCACACCGCTTTCGCGCATCAGGTTGCCAAAGCAGAACATCCCCAACAGGGGGGCCGCATCCGGTAGCAGCAACGCCACCAGCAGCAACAGCATCACCGGGAAGAGGATTTTCTCCCGTTTGCTGACCGTACGCAGCTGCACCATACGGATTTTCCGCTCCTTCTCGGTGGTGAGCAGCTTCATAATTGGCGGCTGAATCAGCGGCACCAGCGCCATATAGGAATAGGCTGCTACCGCAATCGCCCCCAGTAACTCCGGCGCCAGCTTGCCGGACAGATAAATCGCCGTTGGGCCGTCGGCGCCGCCGATGATGCCTATCGCCGCCGCCTGCGGCAGGGTGAAGGCAATCAGGCCGAAGTAGTTCAGCGTCAGGGCCCCCAGCACGGTCGCGAAGATACCAAACTGCGCCGCTGCGCCGAGCAGCAAGGTGCGCGGGTTGGCCAGCAGCGGGCCGAAGTCGGTCATCGCGCCAACGCCCATAAAGATGATCAGCGGCGCGACGCCGGAGCCAATTGCCACGTTATAGAACAGTGCCAGTACACCCGGGGTGTAGCCCATATCTACTGCCAGGTTTTCCATCTGGCTCTGTACCGATGGTAACGCCAGTGCCAGCGCCTCTTTGATGGCATGAACATCCGCTGTGCAGTTGAGCTTTGCGGCAATCACCGCCAGTTGTCCTGCGTCATGATGCGCAAGCAGGCTTTCCAGCGCGCTCAGCGCAATACCCGCTTCCGGGATGTTGGAGAGCAGGCCACCGAAGCCAATCGGCAGCAGCAGCAGCGGCTCAAACTTCTTTGCAATCGCCAGCCACAGCAGCAGCAGGCTGATCAGCAGCATGATGGCCTGGCCTGCGCCGAGGTGTACCAGCCCCATCCCCTGAAACAGGGCGTTCAGACTTTCCATTCGTGCTCTCCGTTACGCAAGCTGCATCAGGGTGTCGCCGACCGCCACCGCATCCCCGGCTTTCACCGAAATACCGCGTACCGTCCCGGCCTGTGCGGCGCGAATTTCGGTCTCCATCTTCATGGCTTCCAGAATCAGCAGCACGTCGCCTTCCGCCACTGTCTGGCCTTCGCTCGCCACCACTTTCCAGATGTTGCCTGCCAGCGGCGCGGTCACCGGTGTCCCGGCGCCAGCCGGTGCGGCGGCTGCGGCCTGAACCGGTGCGGAAGACGGGGTGGCCGCAGTGAGCTGGCTGATATCGCCACCGTCGCTGACTTTGACCACAAAGGCCTTACCTTCAACTTCCACGGTGTAGATACCGGAGGCTGCGGCTTTTGCCGGAGCGGCAGCAGGCGGTGCGGTTTCCGCCTGTGGCACCGGCTCAAACGCCGCCGGGTTATTGCGGTTTTCGAGGAACTTCAGGCCGATTTGCGGGAACAGCGCCACGGTCAGCACGTCGTCAATGGCGTTCTGCGCAAGTGTAATACCCTTCTCCTGCGCCTGGCGCTTCACGTCGGCTTCAAGCGCCGCCAGTTCTGGCCTCAGCAGGTCCGCCGGACGGCAGGTGATGGCCTGTGCGCCGTCGAGGACTTTCGCCTGCAGTGCGGCGTTGATCTGAGCCGGGGAACGGCCGTATTCGCCTTTCAGAATACCAGCTGTCTCTTTAGCGATGGTTTTGTAGCGCTCGCCGGTTAACACATTGAGCACGGCCTGGGTGCCGACAATTTGCGAGGTCGGGGTCACCAGCGGGATAAAACCGAGGTCTTCGCGCACGCGGGGGATCTCCGCCAGCACCTCGTCAAGACGGTGAGCAGCGTTCTGCTGCTTTAGCTGGCTCTCCAGGTTGGTGAGCATCCCGCCCGGTACCTGCGCCACCAGAATGCGGCTGTCATAACCTTTCAACTGGCCTTCAAAGGCGTGGTACTTTTTGCGCACTTCGCGGAAACAGGCGGCGATATTTTCCAGCTTGTTGATATCCAGTCCGGTGTCATAGGCGGTACCGGCAAGTGTCGCCACCAGCGCTTCGGTGGCCGGGTGGCCGTAGGTGGCGCTCATTGAGGAGATAGCGGTATCCACGCCGTCGACGCCTGCTTCAATCGCTTTTAATAGTGCCATCTCCGCCATCCCGGTGGTGGCGTGGCAGTGCAGGTGCAGGCGTACGTCGTAGCGTTTTTTGATTTCGCTGACCAACTCCCAGGCGGCCATCGGAGTCAGAATGCCGGACATATCTTTGATGGCGATGGAGTCCACACCGGTTTCCAGCAGCTGTTCGGTTAAGTCCAGCCAGGTCTGCAAGGTGTGTACCGGGCTGGTGGTGTAAGAGAGGGTGCCCTGAGCATGCGCGCCGTGGCTGCGTACGGCCTGAAGCGCCGCTTTCATATTGCGCGGGTCATTCATGGCGTCGAAGACGCGGAAGACGTCCATGCCGTTTTTCACTGCGCGCTCAACAAAGCGTTCGACCACATCGTCGGCATAGTGACGGTAGCCTAGCAGGTTCTGCCCACGCAGCAGCATCTGCAATGGGGTTTTTGGCATCGCTTTTTTCAGCTCGCGCAGGCGCACCCACGGGTCTTCACCGAGAAAGCGGATGCAGGCATCAAAGGTGGCGCCGCCCCAGCATTCCAGCGACCCGTAGCCAACGTCGTCGAGCGCGGCGCAAATCGGCAGCATGTCATCAAGTCGCAGGCGGGTGGCAAACAGGGACTGGTGGGCGTCGCGCAGGACGACATCAGTAATAGCAAGAGTCATGGATCTCTCCAAAATTAAGCGTTAAAGCGATGATGATGAATGGCGGCAATAATCACCGGCTTTAAGCGGGTGAAGTCGTCCACGGCAGCTACGGCAACGGGTGTCGGTGGGGTTACAGGTTCCGGGAAAAAGTGGCCGATCGCGGTGGACATCATGCGGATCGCGAAAATAAGCAGGAACAGAAATGTCAGGACGAACCCCATTCCCATAAGCATTAGGGTAAAGCCTTCACCCAGTAGTACAGCATCATTCATAAATGATTATCCACAAGAGGTGCACGGCGATGCGGCGTTCACAAATGTCCGGGGGATCCGGCTAAGGAGCTGTAGAGTGGATTTCCCCTCGGCCTCCCCTGGCGTCAGTCTCTACATTTCCCCGAAATATTTGCAGCCGCACGCACCGCCGTGCGTATTAATTACACCATCATGCTGAACACGATGCTGGCAATGACCAGCACAATACCGCCGCCCAGACGGGAGGAGATTTGTGCATAGGAGATAAGATTCATACGGTTACAGGCAGAAAGAACTTCCAGGTCGCCGGAACCGCCGCGGTTCGCCATACACAGGCCCGCGGTAATAGCGGACTCAATCGGGAAGAAGCCAATCAGCCAGCCGCCGACTGCCGCGCCGACAACGGCGCCCACCACGATAATTGCTGCAATCACGACGTTGGCAAACGTCAGCGCGTCAATGATTTCCTGCAGGTCGGTATAGCAGACGCCCACGCCGACCATCAGTACCCACAGCAGCTGTTTGGAGAAGAAGTCTGAAAGGCGTTTAGCGCCGGCTTTAATCTCAGGAGAGCACAGGCCGGAGGCGTTCAATGCGGCAACGATCAGCACCATCCAGGCGAAGTAGTGGATAGAGACGCCGCCAATGCTTGGCAGGATCTTTTTGGCGACAACGTAGGCCAGCAGGAAGCAGGTGGTAGATAACACCATGCCGATAGCTGTCTCGCGGTGGGTAATCTGACCTGCCTTTTCATCGTCTTCCGTTCTGAAGGAGGCTTTGCGTACCAGTTCACCCTCACCGCTAAGCCAGGTGTATTTTTTACCGATGATGTCGAGTACGGCGGCTAAGATAATGGCAAAGATATTAGCGATAGTCAGGATGGCGATGGCGGTAGAGTAGTACTCTTCGCGAGAACGGCCTGTTACCGAGTGGTAAATCTCCGACAGCGGGACGGCGCCGGCGCCATTACCGCCGCCCATGATCGGCAGCACGTACAGCATCATGATGCGGTCGACCGGGATACCAAAGCACAGGCCAATGGCGATGCCGAAAATGGCGGCTCCGGCGATCCCGGTCAGAATGGTTGGAATATAGCCGAGCAGCGATTTCAGCAGCAGCTTCCGGTTGACCGAAAGGATTGCGCCGGTAATCAGCACCGCAATAAACAGGTTAAGGAAGTTACTCTTATCCATTACGTTGCTAATCGCATCAATTTCTTTCTGCGTAAAAATGCCTGCATAGACAAAGTAGGCTGCGACCAGAAATATCATTACCGGCGCACCACCAATATATTTATTAAATATCGGCAGGCGTTTACCTATTTCACCAAAAATGGCGCCAATTATAAACATAATGGCAAAACCACCCACTAAATCGTCGGGCAGTGCATTATAAAAATGCGAGAGTAGTAGCGTAACTAACGCGAACGCATAAAGCGGCAGCGACATCCCGAAGATTTTAAATCCCAGTAAATCACGCGCGCCCTTTTTCTCCACGGCGGGAGTTTGGGTCATATTGGTCATAAACATCATCCTGTTTATCGTGAAAGGTAACGCCGCGCATATTAATAAATTCAATTCACAATGAGATGTGATTATCTTCACTGAATGGTGGTGTTTTTTATTAATTTAATTGTTTTTATTTTCCTCTTTAATTAAGAACATAAAAATCATAAAGGTAATAAAACTAAGATGGGAAATGTGATTTCTATTCCAGACGAATAGTATAAACGCTGGCGAAATATGCGGCGTTATTTGCTTACGGACGCAGAATAATGAATCTAACGTTTAAGCGTATTTATCCGCACAAGGATGAAAAGTGCCGCCAGCGGGTGGCGAGCTTTCTGAAACAGGCCGGGCTCTCTCTGGAAGCCGATTGTGAAGTAGTGGTTTGCGCTGAGTGGCAAAACGACATTGTGGGCTGCGGCGCTATTGCCGGCAACGTACTCAAATGTATCGCTGTCTCCCCCACCTTACAGGGGGAGGGGTTGAGCCTGAAGCTGCTGACCGAACTGCTCACGCTGGCCTATGAACTCAACCGCAGCGAGCTGTTTCTGTTTACCAAACCGGAAAATAGCGTGCTGTTTTCCGGCGCGGGTTTCTGGCCCATCGCGCAGGCGGGCACGCTGGCAGTATTGATGGAAAACAGCAGTGAGCGACTGGCCCGCTTTTGTCGCCAACTGGCGATGTACCGTCAGCCAGGGAAGACGATTGGTGCCATCGTGATGAACGCCAACCCGTTTACCCTGGGCCACCGCTACCTGATTGAACAAGCGGCGGCGAAGTGCGACTGGCTGCATCTGTTTGTGGTGAAAGAAGACGCATCGCAGTTTCGCTACACCGACCGCTGGGCGCTGATCGAACAGGGGGTTGTCGGCATAGAGAACCTCACGTTGCATCCTGGATCTGCCTATCTTATTTCGCGAGCGACCTTCCCCGGCTACTTCCTTAAAGAAAAGGGGGCGGTGTACGATTGCCACAGCCAGATCGATCTTCAGCTGTTTCGCGAACATCTGGCGCCCGCGCTCGGCATTACCCATCGCTTTGTCGGCGATGAACCATTTTGCCCTTTGACGCGCGCCTACAACCAGCGGATGCACGACATTCTGGGCGACCCGCACGGTCGCGGCCCGGAAATCAATGTGGTTGAGCTGGCGCGTATGGTGAAAGGGGGCGCGCCCGTTTCCGCCTCGCGCGTCAGAAAACTCTATGCCGAACGCGACTGGAGAACGATGCGTTCGCTGGTGCCTGAAGGAACACTGGCCTTTTTACAGCGCCTTGCCGCTGAACAGCCTGAAACCGTATGACGTAATACCGTTAACAAGGAATATAACCTATGGAAATCATTAAGGATGCCATGGCCGGCACGCTGGAATCCAGCGATGTGATGGTAAGGATTGGCCCTTCCTCCGAGCCGGGGATCCGACTGGAACTGGAGAGCCTCGTGAAGCAGCAGTTTGGCGCAGCAATTGAAACCGTGGTTCGGGAAACGCTGGGGAAGCTGGGGGTTGAACGCGCGCAGGTCAGCGTCGACGACAAAGGCGCTTTGGAGTGCGTTTTGCGGGCAAGAGTACAGGCGGCTGCGCTGCGTGCGGCTGAGCAGACCGAAATTCAATGGAGCGCACTATGAAACCTCGTCGCAGTATGCTGTTTATCCCCGGCGCGAATGCCGCCATGCTGAGTACTTCATTTGTCTACGGTGCTGACGCGGTGATGTTTGATCTTGAAGACGCCGTTTCGCTGCGCGAAAAGGACACCGCCCGACTGCTGGTTCACCATGCGCTACAGCATCCTTTCTACCGCGACGTTGAGAAAGTGGTGCGTATTAACCCCCTGAATACCCCATTTGGTCTGGCCGACCTGGACGCCGTGGTCCGTGCAGGCGTTGATATTGTCCGTCTGCCGAAAACCGACCGTAAAGAAGACGTTTACGAACTTGAAGCCCACGTTGAGCGTATTGAGCGCGAATGCGGGCGTGAAGTGGGCAGCACAAAACTGATGGCGGCGATTGAATCGGCTCTGGGTGTTGTGAATGCCGTTGAGATCGCCACCTCCAGCCCGCGCATGGTCGCGATTGCATTGGCGGCATTTGATTATGTGATGGATATGGGCACCTGTCGCGGTGACGGAACGGAGCTGTTTTATGCCCGCTGCGCCGTACTGCACGCCGCCCGCGTAGGCGGCATCGCGGCCTACGACGTGGTCTGGTCAGATATCAACAATGAAGAAGGGTTCCTCAAAGAGGTTCAGTTGGCTAAGGGACTCGGGTTTAACGGTAAATCGCTGGTGAATCCGCGCCAGATTGAGTTGCTGCATCAGGCCTATTCGCCGACGTTAAAAGAGGTGGAACATGCGCAGGAAGTGATTGCCGCGGCTGAAGAAGCGGAATCCCGCGGTCTTGGCGTGGTGTCGTTGAACGGCAAAATGATCGACGGCCCGATTATCCACCACGCGCGTAAAGTGGTGGCGCTGTCGGCTTCCGGCATTCGTGATTAAGGAGGGAACCATGAAAGAGACCGTAAACATGCTGAATCAGCACTATGCCGTTCCGGAAGGATTGCAGCCCTACGCCGGAGTCACCACCAATAGCCCATGGCTGATCTGCGAAACGGAGAAACGTCAGCGTAAAGTCTGCGATTCGCTGGAGGAGGCGATACGCCGCTCAGGATTGAAAAACGGGATGACCGTTTCCTTTCACCACGCTTTCCGCGGCGGCGATAAGGTCGTCAATATGGTGATGGCGAAGTTGGCGGAAATGGGCTTTCGCGATTTAACGTTGGCCTCCAGCTCGCTGATTGACGCGCACTGGCCGCTTATCGAACATATTAAAAAGGGCGTGATCCGCCAGATCTACACTTCCGGGTTGCGCGGCCAGTTAGGCGAAGAGATCTCCGCCGGGTTGATGGAGAATCCGGTGCAAATCCACTCTCACGGCGGGCGGGTGAAGCTTATTCAGAGCGGTGAGCTGAATATCGATGTCGCCTTCCTCGGCGTACCGTGCTGCGATGAGTTCGGTAATGCTAATGGTTTTAGCGGTAAATCGCGTTGCGGCTCGTTAGGCTATGCGCAGGTTGATGCCGAACACGCCAAATGCGTGGTGCTGCTGACGGAAGCGTGGGTGGCGTACCCAAATTATCCGGCGAGCATTGCGCAGGATCAGGTGGATTATATTGTTCAGGTCGATGAAGTGGGTGATCCGGCGAAGATCACGGCGGGAGCGATTCGCTTGTCCAGCAACCCGCGCGAGCTGCTGATTGCACGTCAGGCGGCGCAGGTGATTGAACATTCGGGCTATTTCAAAGACGGTTTTTCCATGCAGACCGGTACCGGCGGCGCGTCGCTGGCGGTCACGCGCTTCCTCGAAGATAAAATGCGGCGCCACAATATTACCGCCAGCTTCGGGCTCGGTGGGATCACCGGCACGATGGTGGATCTGCATGAAAAAGGGCTGATCAAAGCACTGCTCGATACCCAATCCTTTGACGGCGACGCCGCGCGTTCTCTGGCGCAAAACCCTAACCACATTGAGATTTCGACCAACCAGTACGCCAATCCAGGCTCTAAGGGTGCGGCGTGCGAACGTCTGAACGTGGTGATGCTCAGCGCGCTGGAAATTGATGTGAATTACAACGTGAACGTGATGACCGGCTCGAACGGTGTGCTGCGCGGCGCGTCCGGCGGCCATAGCGACACGGCGGCAGGGGCAGATCTCACCATTATTACCGTGCCGCTGGTACGCGGGCGCATTCCTTGCGTGGTGGAGAAGGTGCTCACCACCGTCACCCCCGGCGCCAGCGTTGATGTGCTCGTGACCGATCACGGCATCGCAGTGAACCCGGCACGTCAGGATCTGATTGATAATCTGAAGCTGGCTGGCGTAGCGCTGATGAAAATCGAACAACTCCAGCAGCGCGCGGAGCAGTTGACGGGTAAACCGGAACCTATCGCTTTTACCGATCGGGTCGTGGCGGTGGTGCGCTATCGCGATGGTTCGGTAATCGACGTGATCCGCCAGGTTAAACGCTGATGAACGGCGCAGACCTCCTCTCCAATGGTCAGCCGGTAACGCTTAACGTGATGCTCCATGCGCGCGACAGCCGCGCGGCGCGTCAGCACCAGGCGCTGGAATGTTACCGACTGCCGCTGATCTCATTTTCACTGGTGACGCCGGGAGCAGTCAAAAACTCCCCCGTGTGGCAGCGTGTTGCAGAGTATGCGCGGCGCGAGATCGCGGCAGTCTGTCAGCAGATGGAATGGGTCAGCGTCTGGGAAGCACATACAGATGCGCTGAGCGGCCCGGAATGGATGGCGGCGGTCTGCGCGCCTGCCAAAGCGCTGAAACGGCAGTTGGCGTTGCTGGAGCAACAGCATCCGCTGGGAAGGCTCTGGGATATTGACGTGATTGATAGCGACGGCCGGTCGCTTTCGCGTCGTGAACTGGGGCTGCCTGCCAGACAATGCCTGATTTGTCAGCAGGATGCCCATGTCTGCGCGCGAGGTCGAGCGCACTCTCTCGATCTCTTGTTGGATGAAATTGCACGAAGGATTGATAGCTATGAGCGTGAACGTAGTGACGGAACGGCATACGCCAGTTAGCGTAACGCTGAAAGCCGAAGATGTTATCGGACTGGTGGCGCGTGCGCTGCGGGTCGAGGTGCGATTAACACCTAAACCGGGGCTAGTGGACACTCGCAATTCCGGCGCCCATCGAGATATGGATCTGGCCGCCTTTGAGCGCAGCACGGCGGCGATTGCACCATGGATGGAAAAGTTTTTTATCATGGGTCATAGCACCGCGAAGCTGGATCCGCAGACGGTGATGGTTATGCTGCGCCCGCCAGGATTGGCCTGTGAGAACGATATGCTACAGGCGACGGGTGGCGTGAATACGCACCGTGGTGCGATATTTGCTTTTGGTCTGCTAAGTACGGCTATAGGGCGAATACTCGCACTTGAGGAACCGCTTGAGCAAAATTGCATTTGCGATCATGTGGCCCGTATGTGCCAGCATATTGTTGCGCGTGAACTCTCATCTGATAAAGATGGGAAGCTGAGTAAAGGTGGGATGCATTTTCTGCATTATGGTCTGGCTGGCGCACGCGGGGAAGCAGAAAGCGGTTTTCGCACCGTGAGAACGCAGGCTCTGCCTGTTTATAATCGGGTTTTACAGGAGTGCGGGGAGGCGAATCTTGCGCTATTGCAAACGCTTCTGCATTTGATGGCCTGGAATGATGATACCAATCTTGTGTCCCGGGGAGGGCTGGAAGGACTTAATTATGTTCAGCAGGAGGCACAAAAATTATTATGGCAAGGGGGAGTCTTGGTCGAAGGCGGAATTGAAGCGATGCAGCAACTGGATGACGAGCTTATCGCCCGTAATCTGAGCCCCGGTGGCAGTGCTGATTTACTGGCAGTGACCTGGTTTTTGAGTCATTTCCCGGCGGGCCCTTTCTATTCTGAGTAAGTTTCACGTCATTTTCTTCTCTGCCTATTGATTCATCCTGCGGGATGAATCATGTCTTTTACTGATATTTCCCGCTGTTTATCATTTAATTCTAATTATCGGTGTTTTCGGCTGGTAGCCCCGACGTGGGCTGGTTAATCTGAGAACGATTTTCAGCATTTCATTAACAAAAGAGTACAACTATGCATGATGCACAAATCCGCGTAGCCATCGCGGGCGCCGGTGGGCGTATGGGCCGCCAGTTAATTCAGGCAACCCTGCAGATGGATGGCGTCGCGCTTGGCGCAGCGCTGGAGCGAGAAGGTTCATCCCTGCTGGGTAGCGATGCAGGAGAGCTCGCTGGCGTGGGTACAACAGGCGTTACTGTGAGCAGTGATTTGCAGGCGGTAAAAGACGATTTTGATGTACTGATCGATTTCACCCGTCCGGAAGGGACCCTGGTACACCTGGCGTTTTGTCGCCAGCACCGCAAAGGGATGGTTATCGGTACAACCGGGTTTGATGACGCAGGTAAAGCGGCAATTCGCGATGCGTCGCAGGAGATTGCCATTGTCTTCGCCGCAAATTTCAGTGTTGGCGTGAACGTGATGCTTAAGCTGCTGGAAAAAGCGGCGAAAGTGATGGGGAATTACACCGATATTGAAATTATCGAAGCTCATCACCGCTATAAAGTGGATGCACCGTCAGGGACCGCGTTAGCCATGGGAGAATCTATTGCCCATGCGTTGAATAAAGATTTAAAAGATTGCGCTGTTTATGCACGTGAAGGTCATACCGGCGAACGCGTACCGGGCACAATTGGTTTTGCTACCGTCCGTGCGGGCGACATTGTCGGCGAACATACAGCGATGTTCGCTGATCTCGGCGAACGTGTTGAAATTAGCCATAAAGCGTCAAGCCGAATGACGTTTGCCAATGGTGCCGTTCGCTCAGCTTTATGGCTAAAAAACAAAGAAACCGGCCTTTTTGATATGCGAGATGTACTGGATCTGAACAATTTGTAAGAATTATTACCCATCGTGATGTGGTTGTTGCAGTCGTAATGTGTTGATTGCATAGGGCAATATTTTATTGCCCTTTTATTTTTCCTGTTTCTCCTTATTTCTTCACTCAGACTTCTATTAAGTTCTATCTTTATTCTTATTTTGGTTACTGAAATGTAAATTTTGACCGTCTGGTCCACATTTTATGAAGGCTGGCTGGATATAACCAGTTTTATGGCGACGCAAGCGTTTTCCTCTCTCCGGAAATGTGATCTTTTTGCCCTCTAAATCATGCTATTCTTTTCTGGGGCGCAAAAAGACATGAAAAAGATGCGCTATAAGTTGACTTTTACCCTTCATGTCTCCAGAATGCCGCCGTTTGCAAAAAATTCGCGGTTACGCAAATTTGCATTGATTCAAGGCTTATAATTGAATTAATATGCAAATAAAGTGAGTGAATATTCTCTGGAGGATGTTTTGATTAAGTCAGCGCTATTGGTTCTGGAAGACGGAACCCAGTTTTACGGTCGGGCCATAGGGGCAACAGGTTCGGCGGTTGGGGAAGTCGTTTTCAATACTTCAATGACCGGTTATCAAGAAATCCTCACTGATCCTTCCTACTCCCGCCAAATCGTCACCCTTACTTATCCTCATATCGGCAATGTCGGCACCAATGCCGCTGATGAAGAATCCTCTCAGGTACATGCGCAAGGTCTGGTCATTCGCGATCTGCCGCTGATTGCCAGCAACTACCGCAATACCGAAGATCTCTCTTCATACCTGAAACGCCACAACATCGTGGCGATTGCCGATATCGATACCCGTAAGCTGACGCGTCTGCTGCGTGAAAAGGGCGCACAGAACGGCTGCATCATCGCCGGGGACAATCTGGATGCTGCGCTGGCGCTGGAGAAAGCGAAAAGTTTCCCGGGGCTGAACGGTATGGATTTGGCGAAAGAGGTGACGACTGCCGAGCCGTATAGCTGGACGCAGGGGAGCTGGACACTGAAAGGCGAACTGCCGGAAGCGAAAAAAGAAGATGAGCTGCCGTTGCACGTGGTGGCCTACGATTTCGGCGCGAAACGTAACATCCTGCGTATGCTGGTTGACCGCGGCTGCCGCCTGACGGTGGTCCCGGCGAAAACCTCCGCAGAAGACGTCCTGAAAATGAATCCGGACGGTATCTTCCTCTCTAACGGCCCTGGCGACCCGGCACCGTGTGATTACGCCATTGACGCGATTGAGAAATTCCTTGAGACCGATATTCCGGTATTCGGCATCTGCCTCGGCCATCAGCTGCTGGCGCTGGCGAGCGGCGCAAAAACCGTGAAGATGAAGTTCGGTCACCACGGCGGCAACCACCCGGTAAAAGATATCGATAACAACACGGTGATGATTACCGCACAGAACCATGGTTTTGCGGTAGATGAAGCCTCCATGCCTGCCAACCTGCGCGTTACGCACAAGTCGCTGTTTGATGGCACCCTGCAGGGGATTCATCGCACGGACAAACCGGCATTCAGCTTCCAGGGCCACCCTGAGGCGAGCCCGGGGCCGCACGATGCAGCGCCGCTGTTCGACCATTTTATCGAGTTAATTGAGCAATACCGTCAGTCTGCTAAATAATCAGGAGCGAAAAAGAGCCATGCCAAAACGTACAGACATAAAAAGCATCCTGATCCTTGGCGCCGGTCCGATTGTCATCGGTCAGGCGTGTGAGTTCGACTACTCCGGTGCGCAGGCGTGTAAAGCGCTGCGTGAAGAGGGGTACCGCGTCATTCTGGTGAACTCCAACCCGGCGACGATCATGACCGACCCGGAAATGGCGGATGCAACTTATATTGAGCCGATCCACTGGGAAGTGGTCCGCAAGATCATCGAAAAAGAGCGTCCGGATGCGGTTCTGCCGACCATGGGCGGCCAGACAGCACTGAACTGTGCGCTGGAGCTGGAACGTCAGGGGGTTCTGGCTGAGTTCGGCGTCACCATGATCGGTGCGACCGCTGACGCAATTGATAAAGCAGAAGATCGCCGCCGTTTCGACGTGGCGATGAAGAAAATCGGTCTGGAAACCGCGCGTTCCGGTATCGCGCACAATATGGAAGAGGCGCTGGCCGTTGCGGCTGACGTGGGCTACCCGTGCATCATCCGTCCATCGTTCACCATGGGCGGCACCGGCGGCGGTATTGCCTATAACCGTGAAGAGTTTGAAGAGATCTGCGCCCGTGGCCTGGATCTGTCACCGACCAATGAGTTGTTAATCGATGAATCGCTGATTGGCTGGAAAGAGTATGAGATGGAAGTGGTGCGCGATAAGAACGATAACTGCATTATCGTCTGCTCCATCGAAAACTTCGACGCCATGGGCATCCACACCGGTGACTCCATCACCGTTGCGCCGGCCCAGACCCTGACCGATAAAGAGTATCAAATCATGCGTAACGCCTCGATGGCGGTACTGCGTGAAATCGGCGTGGAAACCGGCGGTTCTAACGTGCAGTTCTCGGTTAACCCCAAAAATGGCCGTCTGATTGTTATCGAAATGAACCCGCGTGTCTCCCGCTCCTCTGCGCTGGCATCGAAAGCGACCGGCTTCCCGATTGCGAAAGTGGCGGCGAAACTGGCGGTAGGTTATACCCTCGACGAGCTGATGAACGACATCACCGGTGGCCGCACCCCGGCGTCCTTCGAGCCCTCCATCGACTACGTTGTGACGAAAATTCCTCGCTTTAACTTCGAGAAATTCGCGGGTGCAAACGACCGTCTGACCACCCAGATGAAATCGGTCGGTGAAGTGATGGCGATTGGCCGCACACAGCAGGAATCCATGCAGAAAGCCTTGCGTGGTCTGGAAGTGGGCGCGACCGGTTTTGACCCGAAAGTGAGTCTGGATGACCCGGAAGCGCTGACCAAAATCCGTCGCGAGCTGAAAGATGCTGGCGCCGAGCGTATCTGGTACATCGCCGATGCCTTCCGCGCTGGCCTGTCCGTTGATGGCGTCTTCAACCTGACCAACATTGACCGCTGGTTCCTGGTACAGATTGAAGAGCTGGTGCGTCTGGAAGAGAAAGTCGCCGAAGTGGGCATTAATGGCCTCGACGCGGACTTCCTGCGTCTGCTCAAGCGTAAAGGCTTTGCCGATGCGCGTCTGGCTAAACTGGCCGGTGTACGTGAAACGGAAGTTCGCAAGCTGCGTGACCAGTACAACCTGCACCCGGTCTACAAGCGTGTGGACACCTGTGCGGCAGAATTCGCGACCGACACCGCTTACATGTACTCCACCTATGAAGAAGAGTGTGAAGCGAACCCAAATCAGGACCGCGATAAAATCATGGTACTGGGTGGCGGCCCGAACCGTATTGGCCAGGGTATCGAATTTGACTACTGCTGCGTACATGCCTCGCTGGCGCTGCGTGAAGATGGTTACGAGACCATCATGGTCAACTGTAACCCGGAAACAGTCTCCACCGACTATGACACTTCTGACCGTCTCTACTTTGAGCCGGTAACCCTGGAAGATGTGCTGGAAATCGTGCGCATCGAGAAACCGAAAGGCGTTATCGTGCAGTACGGCGGCCAGACGCCGCTGAAACTGGCGCGCGCGCTGGAAGCGGCAGGCGTGCCGGTTATCGGTACCAGCCCGGATGCCATTGACCGTGCCGAAGACCGTGAGCGTTTCCAGCAGGCGGTTGACCGCCTGAAACTGAAACAACCGGCGAATGCTACCGTAACGGCTATCGAACAAGCCGTTGATCGGGCGAAAGAGATTGGCTATCCGCTGGTGGTGCGCCCGTCTTACGTGCTCGGCGGCCGCGCGATGGAAATCGTTTATGACGAAGCCGACCTGCGCCGTTACTTCCAGACCGCAGTCAGCGTTTCCAACGATGCGCCAGTCCTGCTGGACCGCTTCCTCGACGACGCGGTAGAAGTGGATGTGGATGCTATCTGCGACGGCGAAATGGTGCTGATTGGCGGCATTATGGAGCATATCGAGCAGGCGGGCGTACACTCCGGCGACTCCGCGTGTTCCCTGCCAGCGTATACGCTGAGCCAGGAGATTCAGGATGTGATGCGCCAGCAGGTGCAGAAACTGGCTTTCGAGCTGCAGGTTCGTGGTCTGATGAACGTCCAGTTTGCGGTGAAAGATAACGAAGTTTATCTGATTGAAGTGAACCCGCGTGCAGCGCGTACCGTACCGTTCGTCTCCAAAGCAACCGGCGTTGCGCTGGCGAAAGTGGCGGCGCGCGTGATGGTTGGCCAGACGCTGGCACAGCAGGGCGTCACCAAAGAAATCATCCCGCCGTACTACTCGGTGAAAGAAGTGGTGCTGCCGTTCAACAAATTCCCGGGCGTTGACCCGCTGTTAGGGCCAGAAATGCGCTCGACCGGGGAAGTGATGGGCGTTGGACGTACCTTTGCCGAAGCGTTTGCCAAAGCGCAACTGGGCAGTAACTCGACCATGAAGAAATATGGTCGCGCGTTGCTCTCTGTGCGTGAAGGAGACAAAGAGCGCGTGGTTGACCTGGCGGCGAAGCTGCTCAAGTTCGGTTTCGAACTGGATGCGACCCACGGTACGGCGATTGTGCTGGGCGAAGCCGGTATTAACCCGCGTCTGGTGAACAAAGTGCATGAAGGTCGTCCGCACATTCAGGATCGTATCAAGAATGGCGAATACACCTACATCATTAACACCACCGCAGGTCGTCAGGCGATTGAAGACTCCAAGTTGATTCGCCGCAGCGCGCTGCAGTACAAAGTGCATTACGACACCACGCTGAACGGTGGTTTTGCTACCGCGATGGCTCTGAACGCTGATGCCACCGAGAAGGTGACCTCCGTTCAGGAAATGCACGCGCAGATTAAGCCGTAACGCGCTGCGCAGACAAGCGCATAGCATTACCGATTAAATAAAAACGGTTCCTGTACAGGAACCGTTTTTTTATACATAACATTCGTACTGCATGTGTCCGTCATTTTTAGCTTTTTTTCTAATGTAACAAGCACGATTTTGCTCACACTAATGAACATCAAACCTGCATACTATTTCTTATTGACCGTAGATTTAATGTGGTTAATGGGTTTGCCGATATTCGGGCAAACATGACCATAACAAGATCTTTAATTTGTAAAAATGGTGTGCTTATGAGTAAAGAATATGTTGAAAAACCCCTTTATTTGTTAATTGCCGATTGGGTAATGGCGGAAAACCGTTGGGTCAGCGCCAAAGAGATTGCCAGGCATTTTGACATGGACCACTGTAAAGCGATCAATACGGTTTCTTATATTCTTTCTGAGGTAGAAGAAATTAGCTGTGAGACCAAAACTATTCCAAATCAACTGCAGGGAAGAGGTTGCCAGTGTCAGCGCCTGGTGCGCGTAAAAAATATTGATGCGCAAATCTATAGCAGGCTGAAAAATAATGCGCAGGAAAAAATTCTCAGTGCTACGAAAACATCCCATATGCCTGTAGTCCTTCCGGCAGAACTGAAGACGGAACAGAAATGGCAAATGATGTTGTCAAAAAGTTTGCGCCGTTAGGAGTGGTTATCAAATGGCGCAAGTGCGCCATTTGATAAAATCATTGAACTGATTTTGGCTTCACCTCCGTTGTGCCTTTCAGCCGTGGCCGGTTTTTTTCTGGCTGACATAACGGTTGCGTTTCATATAATGATGAGCGACAGCGGATAGTCAGATCCTGATATTCCCGGGTATTCAGTTGCTTCCACTGCAATTCTTTATCGGTTACCTCACGGATAAAGCGGGCCGGTGTTCCCACCAATAATTGTCTTGCTGTGCCGATAAATCCGGCTTTTACAAAGCTCATGGCGGCAACAATACTCTCTTCGCCAATGACTGCGCCGTCCATAATGACGCTATTCATGCCGACCAGCGCATCCCGGCCAATCACGCAGCCATGCAGAATCGCACCGTGTCCGATATGTCCATTCTCACATACGATGGTATCGGTATCGCAGTAGCCGTGCATGATGCATCCATCCTGCAGATTAGAACCGGGTTCCAGGATCAGGCGGCCATAGTCACCGCGAAGCGAGGCATGGGGGCCAATGTAGACTCCCGCGCCTACAATCACGTCGCCAATCAACACCGCGCTCGGATGTATATACGCCTCGGGATGGACGACCGGGATCAAGCCTTCAAAGGCGTAATAACTCATGTGTCATTAACGTCCTTTCCAGACCGGTGAGCGCTTTTCTGCAAATGCCAGTGGCCCTTCAATCGCATCTTCGGAATGCAGGACGGCCGGATAATGCTTCAGCGCACCGCTACGCAGATAACGATAGCCCTCCTCTACCGGCATTTCCCGTGTTGTGCGGGTTATCTCTTTGAGCGCAGCAATAGCCAGCGGCGCACTTTGAATAAGCTGTTGCGCCAGTTCACGCGCCTTGCTCATCAATGCATCCTGGCTGACAACGTGATTGACAATACCCCAGCGCAGGGCTTCATCCGCATTCATACGTCTGCCGGTCATCACCATCTCATTGACGATGGCGGGCGGTAAGCGTTTAGGTAATCGCAGGACGCCACCACTATCGGGCACGATACCGAGTTTGGCTTCTGGCAGGGCAAAACTGGCGTTTTCCGCGCAGATAATAAAATCAGCGGCCAGCGCCAGTTCAAATCCACCGCCAAAGGCATAGCCGTTAACGGCGGCAATGACCGGTTTATCGAGGTCAAAAAGTTCGGTCAGCCCTGCAAATCCGCCGGGCCCAAAGTCGGCATCCGGCGCTTCGCCCTCTGCCGCAGCTTTTAAGTCCCAGCCAGCGGAAAAGAATTTGTCGCCAGCACCAGTGATAATGGCTACGCGCAGTTCAGGGTCATCGCGGAAATTCAAAAAGACTTCACCCATGGCAAAACTGGTTTTGGCATCGATGGCATTGGCTTTAGGGCGATCAAGCGTAATTTCCAGAATATGTCCATTGCGGGTCAGATGTAATGATTCACTCATATTTTACTCCTTTTAAATATGTTTATGCTTTGCAGAGGCATGTAACCTCTGCAACATATGAAATGTTTACGTTATTTTTATTTGGGTGAACTATCCTTCACCCAAATAAGTTAGGTTAAATTCTTTTTAATGACTTTCCCTGAGCAGTTGCGTGGCAGATCACTCCTGAATTCAACCAGGGTTGGCACTTTAAATTTCGCCATATTATGTGCGCAAAAAGAAAAAAACTCTTCAGCACTTAATGTTTCGCCTTCATGAAGAACAATAAAGGCTTTTATAGCTTCATCCCTGATAGTGTCTTTAACGCCAATAACCACGGTATCCTGAATTTTTGGATGGGTCGAAATAATATTCTCCAGTTCGACGCATGAGACATTTTCACCGCCACGTTTAATCATATTGCAGCGTCTGTCGACAAAATAAAAAAAGCCCTCTTCATCGTAGTAGCCAGAATCACCAGTATGTAACCAGCCGCTTGCATCCAGGGCTGCGGCGGTTGCGTTCGGCTGTTCGAAGTATTCTTTAAAAAGCGTTTTCCCCGGAATACCTTTGACACATATTTCACCGATTTCATGGGGAGGAAGGGGCTGATTTTTATCATTACGAATTTCCGCTTCGTAACAAAAACCCGTGCGTCCAATTGACGGCCAGCGCCGTTTATCACCGGGCCTGTCGCCGATAATACCGACAATGGTTTCCGTCATGCCATACGATGTCAGCAACCTCACGTCGAAGCGTTCAATAAACGCATCTTTTTCCTTCACGGAAAGATTGAGATAGAAAAGCACTTCACGAAGGCAGTGTTGATTATCCTCCGGCATCGGCGGTTGCACCATCAGGGTTCTAATCATCATAGGAATGCATTCGGTGACGGTGGCACGGTATTTTCGCACCTGGTTCCAGAACGCACGTGCACTGTATTTCTCAAGCAGTACAAAGGTGGCCCCGCTGGAGAAGGCAGCCATTGCCGCCGTACACTGGCAATCAATATGAAACGCGGGCATAGCGGTCAGATAAATATCATCTTCACGTAATGCGCACTGCCAGGCAGAGTAATAACCCGCAAAGCGTAAGTTATATTGGGTTATGACCACGCCTTTCGGCCGTGATGTGGTACCTGAGGTGAAAAGGATTTCTGCAGTATCGTCAGTGCTTAACATTGGCGAATAGTTAAGGACAGCGGGTTGTGCACGCTTAAGTTGGTAAAAATCACTCACTGCGGTATCACAGACGCAGAAATTGCGGTCGATAAGACAGATATGATTGAGCTGCGTTTTACCTTCCTGATGAATCCGACGGTAAAGGGGATAAAAGTTTTCAGTGGTCACCAACAAACGCGCCCGGCTGTTTTGCAGGATCCACAGACTTTCATCATGCAATAGCCTGGCGTTAATCGGCACCATGATGGCACCGATTTTCGCCAGTCCGAACCAGCAAAAGAAAAACTCGGGGCAGTTATCCAGATGCAACGCGACTTTATCGCCTTTTTGGATCCCCAGTCCGTTGAACAGGTTCGCTGTGCGATTGATTTCCTCATTGAGGAAGGTGTAGCTGAATTGCTGCACTTCGCCTTCGCATGACTCAAAAATCAGCGCCGTTTTATCGCCATAGACTTCTGCCAGGTCGTCCCACATCTGACGTAAGTTTTGATCGCCAATAACATCCATCGCACTTTTATCCACTGAAAGTAGACGTAAGCGCTAACCGGGTGGTTACAAGATCCCGTTAGCGCTACGCATTTAATCCTCAATCCTGGCCAGCCCCTTGCTTACCAGTTCCTTAATATCTGCTTCGCTGTAACCTATGTTCTGCAAGATGGCGGAGGTATCCATGCCGTGTGAAGGCATGCCGCGCCAGATTTTTCCGGGGTTGTTTTTGAATTTCGGCATAATGTTTGGCCCCTTGCAGGTGCGGCCATCCAGGGTTTGCCATTGGGTGATGGATTCGCGGGCAACGTACTGCGGGTTGCCTTCCAGTTCTGGAATAGTCAGCACTTTTGCACAGGCAATATTCAACTCAGCAAAGCGCGCTTTCACTTCCGCAATGGTGTGCGCCAGCAGCCATGCATCCAGCTTCTCTTCTACCAGTGGGCCGTAAGGGCACTCGATGCGGTGAATGAGCTGCGTTCCTTCCGGGACTTCTGGCGTGCCGAGAATATGCGCCAGCCCGATATCTTTAAAACACTCGGCAATTTGCGTAATGCCGACCAGTTCCATCACGATGTAGCCATCCGCGCATTTATACAGACCACAACCGGCATAGTAGGGGTCTTTACCTTTGGTCATGCGCGGACAGATTTCGCCGCCGTTGAAGTAATCCATCATGAAGTACTGGCCCATGCGCAACATGACTTCATACATCGCAACGTCAATGCTTTCCCCTCTGCCCGTTTCATGTACTTTATGCAGCGCTGCAAGTGCAGCGGTTGTCGCCGTCATGCCGGAAAAATAATCTGCCGTGTACGGGAAGGCGGGCATCGGCTGGTCAACGTCGCCATTCTGAATCAGGTACCCACTGAAGGCTTGTGCAATGGTGTTGTAAGCCGGAAGGTTGGTGTACTCCTCTGTCCCAAACTGGCCAAAACCAGACAGATGAGCGATAACCAACTTCGGATTGTGTTCCCATAACACCTCATCGGTAATGCCCCGACGCGCAAATGCCGGACCTTTACTGGCCTCAATAAAAATATCTGTGGTTTCCATCAATTTAAGGAATGCTTCTCGCCCTTCATCTTTGAAGATGTTCAGCGACAGGGCGTGAAGATTGCGACGCGAAAGTTGCGGATAATTCGGCTGGACACGAATAGTGTCGGCCCAGGCGACATTTTCAATCCAGATTACTTCTGCTCCCCATTCGGCAAACATCTGTCCGGCGAAGGGGCCGGCAATTTCGATACCGGAGAATACGACCCGCACGCCCGCAAGGGGTCCAAACACGGGCATTGGTAAACGATGACTCATGACATACTCCTGTGTGGCATCCCTGGAACCCCATCACAGCGCGATGGGGTTATCACCCGATTAACGGTACTGTTTGAGCACTGCGCGACCCAGTGTCAGGATCTGCATTTCATCGGAACCGCCGGACACCCGATCAACGCGCAGATCGCGCCAGAAACGGGTAATACGGTGGTTGCCCGCAATCCCGACGCCACCAAGGACTTGCATCGCACTGTCAACGACTTCAAATGCCGCGTTGGCGCAGAAGTATTTACACATTGCGGCATCACCAGAGGTGATTGTGCCGTTATCTGCTTTCCAGGCGGCTTCGAGCAGCATGTTTTTCATGGAGTTTAATTTGATTGCCATATGGGCAAACTTCTCCTGAATCAGCTGGAAGCGACCGATCGTTTCGCCGAATTGCACTCGCTGGTTGGCGTAGCGCGCCGCATCTTCAAAGGCACACATTGCGGTACCGTAGTTCGTCAGAGCAACGAGGAAGCGTTCGTGGTCAAACTCTTCTTTCACGCGGTTAAACCCATTACCTTCACGACCGAACATGTCTTTTTCATCCAGTTCAACATCGTCAAAGGTAATTTCGCAGCAGCTGTCCATACGCAAACCGAGCTTCTCAAGTTTGTTAACGTTGATGCCTGGCTTGCTCATATCGACAAACCATTCGGTGTAAATGGGTTTATCCGCAGACGCACCGTCACGTGCCATTACCACGATATAAGGGGTATAAGCGCTACTGGTGATAAAACACTTACTGCCATTAAGATAAACCTTACCATTTTTACGGGTATATGTGGTTTTCAGACTGCCAACATCCGATCCGGCTCCCGGTTCAGTGATCGCGGAGTTCCACATCTGTTTACCTGTTCCCTGAAACGCCATGATCTTATCGATCTGTTCCTGGGTGCCTTCGCGTAACACCGTGTTGAAGCCGCCGGGAAGTTGATAAAGAACATAGGTTGGCGCGCCCAGGCGGCCTAATTCCATCCATACCGCCGCCACGGTAACGAAGCCGGCATCCAGGCCGCCGCGTTCTTCCGGGAGCAAGAGGCTATCAATGCCCATATCGGCCAGTGCTTTTACAAAACGTTCCGGGTAGACGCTATCGCGATCACACTCGGCAAAATAGGCCTCCCAGTTTTCACTGGTCATTAATTCACGAATACCGGCGACGAACAGCTCCTGCTCATCATTCAAGTTAAAGTCCATCTTTTAACCTCTTGATAGGGTTGATTTCTATTAATTATCTTTCCAGTACACTTTGGCGTCCTTAATAAAGGACAGCGTGACCATGATGTTGACGAAGAAGAGAGGGCAGCCACCGGCGATGATCGCTGTTTGTATCGGTTTCAGCCCGCCGAGAGCCAACAGCACAATCCCGATAACGCCAACCAGAATCGACCAGCCGATACGTACCAGCAGAGGCGGCTCTTCACCGTCGCGTATTTCGCGACAGGTCGACATGGCCAGCGTGTAAGAACAGGCGTTGATAAGCGTGACGGTGGCAATAAAGCAGAGAATAAAGAAGCCCCACATTGTTGCCGTACTCAGGGGCAGGGCGGCCCAGGTCTCGATAATGGCGCGTGGTACGCCATGGTCGGCGATCAACTGCGGGATATTGATAATGTTTTTGTCCATCAGCAGCATGGTGTTGCTGCCCAGGATGGTCCACAAAATCCAGGTGGATGCGGTCAGACCAATGACCATACCAAGGCACAGTTCGCGCACAGTACGGCCACGGGAAATACGGGCAAGGAAAATACACATCTGAATGGCGTAAACGACCCACCATGCCCAGTAGAAGACGGTCCAGCCCTGCGGGAAACCGCCTTTACCGATAGGATCGGTATAAAACAGCATGCGCGGGAGATACATCAGCAGGGTGCCAATCGAGTCCGTGAAGTAGTTCATGACGAAGCTGGCGCCGCAGACAATAAAGACCCAGCCCAGCATCAGAAAGCTCAGATAACTGCGCACATCGCTGGCGATTTTCACCCCTTTCTGCAGGCCGCAAGCCACGCAAATGGCGTTCAGAATGATCCAACAGGAAATGATAATGGCATCCAACTGGAGGGTATGCGGAATACCAAACAAATGTTGCATACATTCCGTCACCAGCGGTGTGGCAAGCCCAAGGCTGGTGCCCATCGCAAAGATCAGCGCGACCAGATAGAAGTTGTCGACGATGGTGCCGAGCAACCCCTTGGCGTGTTTTTCGCCAACCAGCGGCACCAGAGTGGAGCTGGGACGGATGACGTCCATTTTGCGTACAAAGAAGAAGTAGGCGAATGCCACCGACAGGAAGCTATAGGTTGCCCACGGTAGCGGTCCCCAGTGGAACAGACTATACGCCAGGCCAAACCCTTTTGCTGCTGTAGAATTGGGGGCGATGTCGAAAGGTGGTGTCGAGATGTAGTAGTAAATCTCTATCGATCCCCAAAACAGTACCGCGGCAGAGGTACAGGAGGCGAACATCATGAAGATCCAGCTGGCGGTGCTGAATTCGGGTTTCTCATCGCCCAATCTTTTTTTAGCGTAGGGACCAAAAACCAGCCAGAACCAGCCAAAGAGCATCACGACCATATACCATTCGAATGCCCATCCCCAGACATTTGTTACGTACGAAAATACCGCATTAATAATCACATTCGCGGCATCAAGGTCTCTAACAGTTAGCCAGCAAAGTATTCCGACGATAATGAGTGGTGGAAAAAAAACCTTTGGCTCTATACCTGATTTTCTCTTGTCATTTTTCATTTTCGAATTCCAGTATCATAATGGATTTATATTTCGTTCCCATTTGTTATATTTATGTTCATTTTTATGAGCGTTTATTTACCGACTTTTTAACCTCAGAGATACCTCGGGAAGTACTCCATGATGGGTATTCGCTACAGTGTATTCTGTTATTTTAATCACACTTTTTTGTCGGTTTTCTCTTCGCCTGTTTTGGTTTTTTATTTGTTTTAAAACAATAAGATATATTGCATTTTGTTCTTTTTTTATCCCGTCATTGTTCAATATTGGTGATCCCTGAAACAATATTGAAATTTATATGCTGGAATCGTTTTTTCAATATTGGTGAAGTGGCTAGCAATATTGAAAGTCCCATTTATCAGTGTGTGACATTTTCAATATTGGTGATTAATGTTTTATCCCGTAATTAAATGATGTGATATCTGTATTTACCATCACCGATATGGACGACGATTCCTTCATGATTTCTGGAGAGGCAATGAAGATAATTACTTGTTACAAATGCGTACCTGATGAACAGGATATTGCGATCAATAACGCGGATGGTTCGTTAGATATTAGTAAAGCAAATGCCAAAATTAGCCAATACGATTTGAATGCCATTGAAGCCGCTTGTCAGTTAAAACAGCAGGCCGGAGAAGCGCAAGTGATCGCCATGAGTGTGGGCGGCAAGGCGCTGACCAATGTGAAAGGACGTAAAGACGTACTTTCGCGCGGCCCGGATGAACTGATTGTTGTGATTGATGAGCAGTTTGAACAGGCGCTCCCACACTCTACCGCCGCCGCTTTGGCTACCGCTGCACAAAAATCTGGCTTTGACCTCATTATCTGCGGCGATGGATCTTCCGATCTTTACGCACAGCAGGTCGGTCTGTTGGTGGGCGAAATGCTTAACATTCCTGCTATTAACGGCGTGAATAAAATTCTCTCCCTGACGGAAAGTACGCTTACCGTTGAGCGTGAACTGGAAGATGAAATTGAAACCCTGACCATTCCTCTTCCTGCGGTTGTGGCGGTCTCGACAGACATCAACGTTCCACAGATTCCGTCAATGAAAGCGATTCTGAATGCCGCGAAAAAGCCGGTGCAGGTCTGGTCAGCGGCGGATATCGGTTTCAGCGCGCCTGGCGTGTACTCCACGCAGAAGGTCGCAGCATCAAAACAGCGTGAGCGTCAACGCATTGTTATTGAAGGGGATGGTGAAGAACAGATCGCCGCATTTGTCGATAGTCTGCGCAAAGTCATTTAATAATCAGGGGATAGTATGAACACGTTTTCTCATGTCTGGGTATTCAGTGATACCCCTTCTCGTCTGCCGGAACTGATGAGCGGCGCGCAGGCGTTAGGTGAACAAATTAATACGTTTGTACAAAGCGATGCAGAAGGCACGACAGCCATCCAGTTGGGTGCGAATCATGTATGGCAACTCAGCGGTAAACCAGACGATCGCCTCGTGGAAGACTTTGCGGGCGTGATGGCGCAGACCATTCGCCAGCAGAGCAATGCAGGCCTGGTACTGCTCCCCAATACCCGTCGCGGCAAGTTGTTGGCGGCAAAGCTGGGTTATCGCCTCGCCGCGGCTATTGCGAATGACGCCAGTGCCGTGACACAGCAGGATGGCCACGTAACGGTTAAACATATGGTTTATGGCGGTCTGGCCATGGGTGAAGAGACCATTCATTCCCCCTTTGCCGTGATGACCCTGAGCAGCGGTACGTTTGAAGCGCAGCAACCGGACACTTCACGCCGTGGCGAAACGCATAGTGTGCAGTGGCAGACGCCGGACGTTGCTGTAACGCGTACGGCGACGCAGGCCCGTCAGAGCAACAGCGTTGATCTCGACAAAGCGCGGCTGGTGGTCAGCGTTGGACGCGGTATTGGCAGCAAGGAGAACATTTCACTGGCGCAGGCATTATGTCAGGCCATTGGCGCGGAACTGGCCTGCTCCCGTCCGGTGGCTGAAAACGAGAAATGGATGGAGCACCAGCGTTATGTTGGCATCTCAAATCTGATGCTTAAACCGGAACTGTACCTGGCCGTGGGGATCTCCGGGCAGATCCAGCACATGGTCGGGGCTAACGGCGCACAGACTATTTTTGCCATTAATAAAGATAAGAACGCACCGATCTTTCAGTACGCAGACTATGGCATCGTCGGGGATGCCATGAAGATCCTGCCTGCGCTGACAACGGCACTGGCGCGTTGATCTATTTGGGCAGAGCCGGAAGCTGGCTCTGCCGCTGACAGGGAGTGAGTATGTCCGAAGATATCTTTGATGCCATCATCGTGGGTGCCGGGCTCGCCGGTTCGGTCGCGGCGCTGGTTCTCGCCCGTGAAGGGGCGCAAGTCTTGGTGATCGAACGGGGTAATTCCGCCGGCGCGAAGAATGTCACCGGCGGGCGTATTTATGCCCATAGCCTGGAGCGCATTATTCCGGGCTTTGCAGAGAAGGCCCCCATTGAGCGAATGATTACCCATGAAAAACTCGCCTTTATGACCGATAACGGGGCGATGACCGTGGACTATCTCAATGGCGAGGAGGCCGTGCCGTCTCAGGCCTCTTACTCAGTGCTTCGCAGTAAATTCGATAATTGGTTGATGGAGCAGGCGGAAGAGGCCGGGGCACAGCTGATCACCGGTATTCGCGTGGATAATCTTGTTCAGCGCGACGGTAAGGTCGTGGGCGTTGAGGCCGACGGCGACATTATCGAATCCAACGTGGTGATCCTTGCTGACGGGGTCAACTCGCTGCTGGCAGAAAAATCAGGCATGGCGAAACGCGTTAGCGCTGAACACGTTGCGGTGGGGGTGAAGGAGCTTATCGAATTGCCTGAATCGATCATTATGGATCGCTTCGGGTTACAGGGAAATGAAGGTGCCGCCTGTCTGTTCGCGGGTTCTCCTACCGATGGTCTGATGGGGGGCGGCTTCCTCTATACCAATAAAACTACCCTCTCACTGGGGCTGGTTTGCGGTCTTCATCATCTGAAAGACGCGAAGAAATCGGTTCCGCAAATGCTGGAAGATTTTAAACAGCATCCGGCAGTCGCACCGTTAATCGCAGGCGGCAAGATGGTGGAGTATGCCGCACACATTGTTCCCGAAGCGGGAATGAACATGCAGCCTGAGCTGGTGGGCGACGGCGTGCTGATCGCTGGCGATGCCGCCGGAATGTGTATGAATCTCGGGTTCACCATTCGCGGGATGGATTTGGCCGTGGCGGCAGGAGAAGCCGCAGCGAAAACAGTGCTTTGCGCCATGCAAAACCATGATTTCAGCCGTCAGGGACTCGCAGCGTATCGTCAGCACCTTGATAACGGCCCGATGCGGGATATGCGCATGTATCAGCGTTTACCGGCCTTCCTCGATAATCCGCGTATGTTTAGCCGCTATCCGGAAATGGCAGTGGGGATCGCCCGCGATCTGTTTACTGTCGACGGTAGCGCGCCGGTACCGATGCGTAAGAAAATCCTGCGCCATGCGAAGAAGGTCGGCTTTATCAATCTGATGAAGGATGGCATCAAAGGAGCGAGCGTACTATGACTTCCCCCGTTAATGTGGACGTCAAACTGGGCGTCAACAAATTCAATGTGGATGAAGAGAATCCACACATCATTCTGAAAACGTCTCCGGATAAGCAGGTGCTGGAGATGCTGATTAAAGCGTGTCCCGCCGGGCTGTATAAAAAGCAGGATGACGGCAGCGTGCGCTTCGATTACGCCGGATGCCTGGAGTGCGGCACGTGTCGGATTCTGGGGCTTGATGGGGCGCTGGATAAGTGGGAGTACCCACGCGGTTCCTTCGGGGTGGAGTTTCGCTACGGATAATGAGTACAGATTTACGCACCCACAGGCCGGATAAGGCACAACCGTGTCGCTGTCCGGCAATGACCTTTATCGGATGGCGGCGTAAATGCGTTATTCGGCTGACAAATGACGCTTTGCCGTATTGAAACAGGAAGTCACTATGCAGCAGCCCAGAAATTTTGATGATATCCAGTTCTCATCTATCCACCGTCGCATCATGTTGTGGGGCAGCGGCGGACCTTTCCTGGATGGGTATGTGCTGGTGATGATTGGTGTTGCGCTGGAACAGCTCACGCCTGCACTGAAGCTGGATGCCCAATGGCTGGGGCTGCTGGGGGCGGGGACGCTGGCGGGGCTGTTTGTCGGCACATCGTTGTTTGGCTACATCTCCGACAAAGTGGGACGACGGAAAATGTTCCTCATTGATATCATCGCCATTGGGGTGATATCGGTGGCGACGATGTTTGTTTCTTCCCCCATGGAGTTGCTGGTGATGCGCGTGTTGATTGGCGTGGTAATTGGCGCCGATTATCCTATCGCCACCTCCATGATCACCGAGTTTTCCAGTACCCGCCAGCGCGCATTTTCAATCAGCTTTATCGCTGCGATGTGGTACGTCGGCGCGACCTGTGCCGACCTGGTCGGATATTGGTTGTACGATGTGGAAGGCGGATGGCGCTGGATGCTGGGGAGTGCGGCGATTCCTTGCATCATGATCCTGATTGGCCGTTTTGATCTCCCGGAATCACCGCGCTGGCTTTTGCGTAAAGGGCGGGTGAAAGAGTGTGAGGAGATGATGATTAAACTGTTTGGCGAACCGGTGGCGTTTGATGACGAACCGCCGCAAGAAACTCGCTTCTTACAACTGTTTAATCGCCGTCACTTCCCGTTTGTTCTGTTTGTTGCCGCCATCTGGACGTGTCAGGTGATCCCGATGTTTGCCATCTATACCTTTGGCCCGCAGATTGTTGGCCTGCTGGGCCTGGGTGTCGGGAAAAGCGCGGCGCTGGGCAATGTGGTCATCAGCTTGTTCTTTATGCTGGGCTGCATTCCGCCGATGTACTGGCTGAACAGCATGGGGAGGCGACCATTACTGATCGGCAGTTTTATGGTGATGACACTTGCGCTGGCCGTGCTGGGATTGATTCCTGACATGGGGATCTGGCTGGTGGTGGCGGCGTTTGCAGTGTATGCCTTTTTCTCCGGCGGGCCGGGAAACCTCCAGTGGCTTTACCCGAATGAGCTGTTCCCGACCGATATTCGCGCCTCTGCCGTTGGCGTCATTATGTCCCTGAGCCGAATTGGCACCATTCTTTCTACCTGGGCGCTGCCGATTTTTATCACTAAATATGGGATCAGTTACGTCATGCTGATGGGGGCGGGAATTTCGCTTTTTGGCCTGCTCATTTCCATCGCTTTTGCACCGGAGACACGAGGGTTGACGCTTACCCAGACGAGTAGCATGACGATTCGTCGCAAGTCTTTATACTGAGGTAAGCCTTCAGAGTGTTCTGCATTTTCTTTTAAGGTCAGTCAGTTAATCTACAATAAACCTGTATTTAACTGAAAACGACTGAAAAGCAGGGGAGAACACCATGCGATCGAAACTGTTATTAACGTCACTGTTTGCTGCCGCCACACTCTTTACCGTTGCCGGTTGTTCGTCTAACCAGGCCGTTAAAACCACCGATGGCAAAACTATCGTGACTGATGGCAAACCGGAAGTCGATAGTGACACCGGCCTGGTCTCTTACAAAAATGCGGAAACCGGTAAAACCGAGCAGATTAACCGCGACCAGGTGAAAAACATGAGTGAACTGGATAATTAATCCCGCTCTATGACAGAAAGCATCCCGCCATTTGCGCGGGATTTTTTTTGACTCACTCAGATCCGTAAGCCGCCGATCAGGCACTATACCGACGATCGCGCCTGCGCGGCTTTGACCGCGATTCTGGCAGGCACTGCGTTGGTGTCAGCCAATCCCGCACAGATTGTCTCTGTTAGCACGACGATTAACTGTCTACACTCAAACAAAAAAGTAGGCAGTGAAAACAGGTTAATCGATGATTCTGATAATTTATGCCCATCCCTATCCGCACTATTCCCATGCGAATAAGCGGATGATTGAGCATGCACGGACTCTGGAGGGGGTGGAAATCCGCTCTCTTTATCATCTCTATCCCGACTTTAATATTGATATTGCCGCCGAGCAGGAGGCGCTGAGCCGCGCCGGGCTGGTTGTCTGGCAACATCCCATGCAATGGTACAGCGTACCGCCGCTGCTTAAACTCTGGATTGATAAAGTCCTGGCGCACGGCTGGGCCTATGGTCATGGCGCACGCGCGCTGCAGGGGAAAAGCCTGTTGTGGGCGGTCACCACCGGGGGTGGGGATCAACACTTTGATATCGGTTCACACCCTGGATTTGATGTTCTGGGGCAGCCCTTACAGGCCACGGCGCTCTATTGCGGTATGAAATGGCTGCCGCCGTTTGCGACCCACTGTACCTTCATTTGCGACGACGAAACCCTGCAGGCACAGGCTCGCCACTACAAACAAGTGTTGCTCGACTGGCAGGAGGCCCACCATGGATAGTCATACGCTGATTCAGGCGCTGATTTACCTGGGGGCGGCCGCGCTCATCGTGCCGATCGCGGTACGCCTGGGGCTGGGGTCCGTGCTGGGGTATCTGATCGCCGGTTGTATTATTGGTCCGTGGGGCTTACGGCTGGTGACTGACGCTGAATCTATTCTCCACTTCGCGGAAATCGGCGTGGTGTTGATGCTGTTTGTGATTGGCCTTGAGCTGGATCCCCAGAGACTGTGGAAGTTGCGCGTGTCGGTCTTTGGCGGCGGCGCGTTGCAGATGGCCTCCTGCGGCGTTTTGTTGGGGGTGTTTTGTATGGTACTGGGGCTCGACTGGCCGGTGGCGCTACTTATCGGCCTGACGCTGGCGCTCTCCTCAACCGCGATTGCCATGCAGGCGATGAACGAGCGTAACCTGACCATCTCGCAAATGGGGCGTAGTGCCTTTTCCGTGTTGCTTTTCCAGGATATCGCGGCCATTCCGCTGGTGGCGATGATCCCGCTTTTGGCCAGCAGTGGCGCATCCACAACGGTGGGGGCGTTTGCCCTGTCGGCGTTAAAAGTGGTCGGTGCGCTGGCGCTGGTGGTCGTGCTGGGGCGCTATGTCGCGCGTCCGGCACTGCGTTTTGTTGCCCGCTCCGGATTACGTGAAGTATTCAGCGCCGTGGCACTGTTTCTGGTGTTTGGTTTCGGTTTATTGCTGGAAGAGGCCGGGCTTTCCATGGCGATGGGGGCGTTCCTGGCGGGCGTGCTGCTGGCAAGCTCGGAATACCGTCATGCGCTGGAAAGCGATATCGAACCCTTTAAAGGCCTGCTGCTGGGGCTCTTTTTTATCGGCGTCGGCATGTCGATAGACTTTGGCACTCTGGTCACTCATCCGCTGCGTATCCTGCTTCTGCTGGTCGGTTTTCTGGTGATTAAAACCGTGGTCCTCTGGCTGATTGCCCGCCCGCTGAACGTCCCTGGCAAGCAACGTCGCTGGTTTGCGGCGCTATTGGGGCAGGGCAGTGAGTTCGCGTTTGTGGTTTTTGGTGCTGCGCAAATGGCAGGCGTGCTCGACCCGGAATGGGTCAAAGCTTTGACGCTGGCGGTCGCTTTGTCCATGGCGGCAACGCCTGTGCTGTTAGTCCTGCTGACGCGTCTGGAAAACGCCACCACCGGCCAGGCGCGGGAAGCCGATGAGATTGACGAAGATGAACCGCGGGTCATTGTGGCCGGATTCGGCCGCTTCGGCCAAATTGCCGGGCGTCTGCTACTCTCTAGTGGAGTCAAAATGGTCGTTCTCGATCACGACCCGGACCACATTGAAACGCTGCGCAAATTCGGCATGAAGGTCTTTTATGGCGATGCGACGCGCGTGGATCTGCTGGAGTCAGCCGGTGCCGGAAAAGCCGAAGTGCTGATCAATGCGATTGACGATCCGCAGGCTAACCTGCAACTGACTGAGCTGGCGAAAACCCATTTCCCGACGCTGCGTATTATTGCCCGTGCCCGTGATGTCGATCACTACATTCGCTTGCGTCAGGCGGGCGTTGAGAAGCCAGAGCGTGAAACGTTTGAAGCGGCGCTGAAAGCCGGGCGGTTGGCGCTTGAAGGGCTCGGACTGGGGCCTTATGAAGCGCGTGAGCGGGCCGATCTTTTCCGCCAGTTCAATACCCAGATGGTCGAGGAAATGGCCGGGGTGGATAACACCGCTCAGGCCAGAGCGGATGTCTTTAAGCGGACCAGCGCAATGTTGACGGAGATTATCAGCGAAGACCGGGCGCATCTGTCCGTGGTTCAGCGTCATGGCTGGCAGGGAACCAAAGAGGGCCGACATACGGGGGATATCGCTGATGAACCAGAGGCGAAACCACAGCCATAGCGCATGTTAAGGCGGATTGGCGGTGAACGCTTTGATTCGCGAGAAAGTGGAAAGCAAGGTGTGCGATCGTGCGGCGTGGGTTTGCTTACAGATTACGAAAATTTTCTGTCTCTTTACCCTGCCGCCAGTCGACGAAAGAATGCGCTTTCCGTATAGTGGCGACAATTTTTTGCATCCGGGAAATTATCAATGATCAGTCTGATTGCGGCGTTAGCGGTGGATCGCGTCATTGGCATGGAGAATGCCATGCCATGGAACCTACCTGCCGATCTCGCCTGGTTCAAACGTAATACGCTAAACAAACCTGTGGTTATGGGACGCCTGACATGGGAGTCGATTGGACGCCCGTTACCGGGTCGTAAAAATATTGTCATCAGCAGCAAGCCGGGGACTGACGATCGCGTGCAGTGGGTCAGCTCGGTCGACGCGGCGATTGCCGCATGCGGCGAGGCGGAAGAGATCATGGTGATCGGCGGTGGCCGTGTCTATGAGCAGTTCCTGCCGAAGGCACAAAAGCTCTATCTGACGCATATTGATGCCGAAGTCGAAGGAGATACCCATTTCCCGGATTACGATCCGGACGACTGGGAGTCGGTATTTAGCGAGTTTAACGATGCGGATGAGCAGAATTCTCACAGCTACTGCTTCGAGATTCTGGAACGTCGGTAATTGTCTGCCCCGGCGGCGCGATGCGTACCGGGGCGACATCATAACGGTTAAGAGGCGACCGCCTCGTCTTCACCTAAATCCATCTGACGATTTGACGGTTGTACAAACCAGGCTTTGTCTTCCCAGCGCAGACAGGTCAGTGTTCCACCCCAGCAGCATCCGGTATCCAGTGCGTAAATACCCTCTGGCGTGCCTTTTCCTTCCAGTGACGCCCAGTGACCAAACACGATACTGTACTCCTGCGAGACAGGGCCGGGAATGGTAAACCATGGCTTCAACGGTGCAGGCGCGTATTCCGGCACATCTTTGCAATACATATCCAGCTCCCCATTCGGGAAGCAGTAGCGCATCCGCGTAAATGCATTGCTGATAAAACGCAGCCGTGCCATTCCGCTCAGTTCCGTTGACCAGCTGTTCGGATAGTCGCCATACATCCCGTCGAGGAAAAAAGGATAAGAATCACTGGAGAGGATAGCTTCAACGTCGCGTGCGCACTGTTGAGCGGTCTCCAGATCCCACTGCGGCGTGATACCCGCATGGGCCATCACCAGCTTTTTCTCCTCATCAACCTGCAACAGCGGCTGGCGACGCAGCCAGTTGATAAGGTCGTCGGCATCGGGCGCTTCCAGCAGTAAATTAAGCCGGTCTTTGGGTTTATTACGGCTAATGCCGGCAAACACCGCCAGCAGGTGCAGATCGTGGTTGCCGAGGACGAGGCGAACGCTGTCGCCCAGTGATTTTACGTAGCGCAATACATCCAGCGAGCCGGGGCCACGCGCGACTAAATCACCCGTCAACCACAAGGTGTCCTGCCCAGGTACAAAATGCACCTGGTTTAACAATGCGAGCAGTTCATCATAGCAACCATGAACGTCGCCAATAAGGTATGTAGACATTGTTTCAGTGGATTAGTGTTTGAACGGCAAGTCGGAAGACCGGGATAGCGATGCGGAACGCCTTCCCTTGCGCATCGATCATTTCATAATGGCCTTCCATGGTACCGAACGGCGTTTCAATTACCGCACCGCTGGTATACTGATATTCTCCGCCGGGTTCAATGTGCGGCTGAACGCCGACAACACCTTCACCCTGAACCTCAGTCTCACGGCCATTCCCGTTGGTGATAAGCCAGTAGCGTTTAAGCAACTGGACCGGCGCTCGCCCCAGATTCCGGATAGTAATGGTGTAAGCGAAAACATAGCGTTCTTCATCGGGTGAAGATTGCGATTCAATATAGACACTTTGCACCTGAACAGAAACTCGGGGCGAATTGATCATGACTTAACTCTCCTTCGGCGGCGCATTATCAGTCAGATAGTTCGCCATCTTGCAATACTGCGCAACAGAGATGTTTTCCGCACGCATCGCCGGATCAATGCCCAACTCCGTCAATACCTCAACGGAGAAGAGATTCCCAAGGCTGTTGCGGATCGTTTTACGGCGCTGGTTAAAAGCTTCCGTGGTGATCCGGCTCAGCACCCGGACTTCTTTCACCGGATGTGGCAACGTGCTGTGCGGCACCAGACGCACGACAGCAGAATCCACCTTAGGCGGTGGGGTAAATGCTGATGGCGGCACTTCCAGTACCGGAATAATCTGGCAATAGTATTGCGCCATGACGCTTAAACGACCATACGCCTTACTGTTTGGCCCTGCAACCAGACGATTGACGACCTCTTTTTGCAACATAAAGTGCATGTCGGCAATGGCATCAGTATAGCTAAACAGATGGAACATTAGCGGCGTGGAGATGTTATAGGGCAGGTTGCCGAATACACGCAGCGGTTGCCCCATGGTCTGCGACAGCTCGCCAAAATTCATGGTCATCGCATCTTGCTGAAAAATTGTCAGCTTTGGCCCGAGAAACGGGTGGGTTTGCAGACGAGCAGCCAGATCGCGGTCCAGTTCGATAACGGTGAGTTTATCCAGACGTTCGCCTACCGGCTCGGTCAGCGCGGCAAGACCCGGGCCGATTTCAACCATCGCCTGGCCTTTTTGCGGATTGATAGCCGAAACAATACTGTCGATCACAAACTGATCGTTGAGGAAGTTTTGCCCGAAGCGTTTACGGGCTAAGTGGCCCTGATGGACTCGATTAGTCATTGAGTATTAACAATCATGGTGATGGCGAGATTAAGCGCCGTGATAAAACTGCCGACATCGGCTTTTCCCTGGCCCGCCAGTTCCAGCGCGGTGCCATGATCAACAGATGTACGAATAAAAGGTAAACCGAGTGTGATATTCACGCCACGGCCAAAGCCCTGGTATTTTAGCACGGGCAGGCCCTGATCGTGGTACATCGCCAGTACGGCGTCGGCATTATCAAGATATTTAGGCTGGAAAAGCGTATCAGCAGGCAATGGACCACTGAGGTTCATGCCTTTAGCGCGCATTTCATCAAGAACCGGAATGATCGTATCGATCTCTTCGGTTCCCATATGTCCGCCTTCCCCGGCGTGGGGATTCAGGCCGCACACCAGAACATGTGGCTGGCGGATGCCAAATTTTTGCTGCAAATCGGTGTACAAAATGGTGATGACGTCGCGCAGCAAATCTGGCGTGATGGCGTCTGCAACCGCTTTGATGGGCAGATGAGTGGTGGCCAGCGCGACGCGCAGTTCTTCTGTTGCCAGCATCATCACAACTTTATTGACGCGTGAACGCTCCTCGAAGAACTCGGTATGTCCGGTAAACGGCGTACCGGCGTCGTTGATCACCCCTTTATGCACGGGGCCGGTGATCAGCGCCGCAAACTCGCCGCTCAGGCAACCATCGCAGGCGCGCGCCAGCGTGTCGACCACGTATGGCCCATTCTGGACGTTCAGCTCGCCTGGCACTACTGGCGTTTTGAGTGCGACGGGTAATACAGTGAGGCTGCCGGCCTGTTGTGCAATAGGCGGTTGTCCTGCGCGGTACTCGCGCAGGATGAGGGGCAAGCCTGATAGCGCCGCACGTTCGGTGAGCAGCGTAGGATCTGCACACACAACCAGCTCGACAGGCCAGTCACGCTGGGCGAGTTGTACGACCAAATCAGGACCAATCCCGGCGGGTTCGCCGGGAGTGATAACGACACGATGTGCGTTCATTAGTTGCTCAGGATTTTAACGTAAGCACTGGCGCGCTGTTCCTGCATCCAGGTTGCCGCTTCTTCGGAGAATTTACGGTTCATCAGCATGCGGTAAGCACGATCTTTTTGCGCAGCATCGGTTTTATCGACGTTACGGGTATCCAGCAACTCAATCAGATGCCAGCCAAAGGAGGAGTGTACCGGACCGCTCATCTGACCACGGCTGAGCTTCATCAACGCATCACGGAATGCCGGATCGTAGATATCCGCTGCCGCCCAGCCCATATCACCCCCCTGATTGGCAGAACCTGGATCCTGGGAGAACTCTTTCGCTGCCGCAGCAAAAGTGGTTTTACCACTCTTGATATCAGCCGCGATCTGTTCCAGTTTCACGCGTGCCTGGTCGTCACTCATGATCGGCGACGGTTTCAGCAGAATGTGACGCGCGTGAACTTCGGTCACGGAAATGCTCTGGCTCTGGCCACGCAGATCGTTCACTTTCAGAATATGGAAGCCAACGCCTGAACGGATGGGGCCAATGATATCGCCTTTTTTCGCCGTGCTAAGCGCCTGAGCGAAGATTGACGGCAGTTCCTGAATACGTCCCCAGCCCATCTGGCCGCCTTTCAGCGCCTGTTGATCGGCAGAGTAGGTAATGGCCAGTTTGCCGAAATCGCTGCCTTTACGCGCTTCGTCAACGATAGAACGAGCCTGGTTTTCTGCTTCATTCACCTGGTCGGAGGTTGGATTTTCCGGCAGCGGAACCAGAATGTGGCTCAGGTTCAATTCGGTGCTGGCGTCGTTTTGATTGCCCACTTGTTTAGCAAGCGCTTCAACTTCCTGCGGCAGCACAGTGATGCGGCGGCGAACTTCGTTGTTGCGAACTTCGGAAATGAGCATCTCTTTGCGGATTTGGCTACGGTAGGTGTTGAAATTCACACCGTCGTAAGCCAGACGGCTGCGCATCTGATCCATAGAGATATTGTTTTGTTTGGCGATATTTGCGATGGCCTGATCAAGTTGATCGTCGGTCACCTTGATGTTCATTTTCGTCGCCATCTGCAGAATGATTTGATCCATGATCAGACGTTCAAGAATCTGATGACGCAGCGTAGCGTCATCAGGCAACTGCTGACCCGCCTGGCCCGCGTTAAGTTTCACGGATTGCATCAAACCATCAACGTCGCTTTCGAGCACCACGCCATTGTTCACGACGGCAGCTACTTTATCGACAACCTGCGGTGCAGCGAAACTGGTATTCGCAACCATAGCGATACCGAGAAGCAGCGTTTTCCAGTTCTTCATACTTTTTCCATTTCAATTAACCGATAACTTTGCAAATCAACCACATCATAACGAGCTACGGTACGGCAGAATGTTCGAGCGCAGCATTTGATGCGTGCCCAGGCCGTAATTCGAGCTCAAACCGCGCAACTCAATGTTGAAACCGATGACGTTGTCATACTTGCTTTGGTTGTTTTCCCAGCCGTTGATTTTGCGTTCATACCCAACGCGAATCGCATAACAGCAGGAGTTATACTGCAGACCTAACATCTGGTCGGCAGGCTTGCTTGTATTGGTATCGTAGTAGTAAGCCCCGACGACAGACCAGCGGTCGACGATCGGCCAGCTCGCTGCAGCACCAACTTGCGAAATGCCGTCTTTGTATTGTTCTACGGTCGCGAAGTTCGGCAGTGTCGCCTGGATGTATTCCGGGCTGGCATAGCGATAGCTGAGCTGTACCATACGGTCTTCATCGCGGCGATATTCAACTGACGCGGAGCTGTTGGCGATATTGTTCAGACGCGTATCATACTGCACGCCGCCACGTAAGCCCCAGCGATCCGAAATGCGCCAGTAGGTATCTCCCGCCCACACCAGTGAACCCGTTTTGTTGTCTTTCTCCCAGTTTATGTTGTCATCGCCAGTGCGCGACTCCGTGAAATAGTAGATTTGACCAACAGAAACGTTAAAACGTTCAACGGCGGCATCATCATAAATACGTGATGTGACGCCGGTGGTAACCTGGTTTGCCGAAGCGATGCGATCCAGACCGCCATAGGTACGGTCACGGAACAGGCCGCTGTAGTCGGATTGCAGTAAGGAGGAGTCGTAGTTGTTGATACCGCTCTGGTTACGATATGGCACATAGAGATATTGTGCTCTTGGCTCCAGCGTCTGGGTATATCCTTCTGCCAGCGCCATATCACGCTCGAAAATCAACTTCCCATCGACTTTAAACTGCGGCAGCACACGGTTAACGGAATCTTTATAATCAGTATTGTTAGCCGCGTTGTAGGCATCAAGATTGGTTTGCTGATAGTGCGTCGCCATCAGCTTCGCCTCCGTATTGAGGCTGCTCCAGTTGTTCGATAGAGGTAAATTTAACGTTGGTTCAAGGTGAACACGCGTGGCTTCCGGGTAATTTCCGTTGGTGTTAACAAAATGTACCGCCTGGCCATAGAGATGCGCATCAAACGGACCCAGATCGTTTTTGTAGTAATTCACGTCTAACTGTGGCTCAGCGGCGTAGGAATTACTGTTCTCTCGGTTAAATACCTGGAACTGTTTGGTCGATACGGTGGCGTTAAAATTCTCCAGCCAATACCCCATGCTGAATTTCTGCGTGGCGTAACCGTCAGTACTGTTACCGTATTTCGACGAAAAGTCGTTAAAGTAGTACGGATCGCTGACTTTGGTGTAATCAACGTTAAAACGCCAAACCTGATCCACTACGCCAAAGTGATTCCAGTAGAATAACCAGCGATGGCGATTCGACTCGGCGGGATAGTCGTCCTGATAGACGCTATCCGACGGCAAATAGTCGAATTCGACGAGACCGGTTCCCGCTTGTGTCAGGTAGCGGAATTCGTTCTGCCACTGTGTACTGCCGCGTTTTTGAATGTAATGCGGTGTGATCGTCGCATCAAAATTGGGGGCAATATTCCAGTAGTACGGCAAATAAAACTCAAAGCCGTTCTTTGTGCCGTACTTCGCATTCGGAATCAGGAAACCAGAACGGCGCTTGTCACCCACCGGCAATTGCAGGTACGGGCTGTAGAAAACCGGCACCGGGCCAAGCTTAAAGCGCGCGTTCCAGATTTCGGCAACCTGTTCTTCACGGTCGTGGATGACTTCACTCCCCACGACGCTCCAGGTATTTGAACCCGGCAAACAGGAGGTGAAAGAACCGTTTTCGAGGATGGTGTAACGGTTTTCGCCACGCTGTTTCATCAGGTCTGCATCACCACGTCCCTGACGCCCCACCATCTGGTAGTCACCTTGCCAGACATTGGTGTCTTTCGTATTTAAATTTGACCAGGCTTTCGGACCTTTCAGGATGACCTGATTGTCGTCGTAGTGCACATTACCCAGTGCATCCACTGTACGCACCGGGT
The DNA here is from genome assembly GCA_901456055.1 of Phytobacter ursingii. Taxonomy (GTDB): domain Bacteria; phylum Pseudomonadota; class Gammaproteobacteria; order Enterobacterales; family Enterobacteriaceae; genus Phytobacter; species Phytobacter ursingii. The sequence continues at coordinate 511,312 of CABDWT010000002.1, read as the reverse complement.
CAGGCTGGCCTTCCACCTGTTTCTGATGAAGTTGAACTTCATCCGCACGCAGACGGCTATTACCCTGATTAATATCCACATTGCCTTTAAAATTGGCGTCGTCAGGGTAGTTACCTTTGGCGTCATCGGCATTGATGGTCACCGGCAGATTGTTAGTATCGCCTTTCACCAATGGGCGGTTATAGCTCGGAACGCCCAGCATACATTGCGAGGCGAGACTGGCTGTCATCCCTTGTTGACTATAAAGGGCTGTGCCGATCATTGTGGCCAGGAGGGTGGGAATACGTTTTTTCATACGTTGTATTTGTTGTTCCGTCATCTGTGGCTTTACGCTGGCAAACGGTCAGAGACTAACGTACTCATCTTCGCAGCGCTAGTTAATCCTGCCCGTTTTCGAGCCAGGTCAGAGAAGACTGTGCCTGTGCACGGCATAGAATGACGGGTATGATAAAGCAAATTTTAGCCGACGGCATGACGATTTGGGGAGTATATGCAGTATTGGGGAAAAGTGGTTGGTGTGGTTTTCGCTCTGATCATGGGCGGAGGCTTTTGGGGCGCGGTTCTCGGACTGTTAATCGGCCATATGTTTGATAAGGCTCGCAGCAGAAAAATGGCGTGGTTTGCCAATCAACGGGAACGTCAGACGCTCTTTTTTGCCACCACCTTCGAGGTGATGGGCCATTTAACAAAATCCAAAGGTCGCGTGACGCAGGCCGACATTCAGGTTGCCAGTCTGTTTATGGATCGGATGAACCTGCACGGCGACTCACGTGCGGCGGCGCAGCAGGCGTTTCGCGTAGGTAAAGCGGACAATTACCCCTTACGTGACAAAATGCGTCAGTTTCGCAGTGTTTGCTTCGGACGCTTTGATTTAATCAGAATGTTCCTGGAAATCCAGATTCAGGCGGCATTTGCAGATGGTTCGCTGCACCCGAATGAGCGTGAAGTGTTGTACGTCATTGCCGAAGAACTGGGGATCTCTCGCGGCCAGTTCGATCAGTTCTTGCGCATGATGCAGGGCGGGGCGCAGTTTGGCGGTGGCTATCAGCAGCAAGCGGGTGGCGGCTGGCAGCAGCAGGCGCAACGCGGTCCAACGCTGGAGGATGCCTGCAATGTACTGGGCGTGAAACCAACGGATGATGCCACCACCATTAAGCGCGCCTATCGTAAGCTGATGGGCGAGCATCACCCGGATAAGCTGGTAGCGAAAGGTTTACCGCCGGAGATGATGGAGATGGCGAAGCAGAAAGCGCAGGAGATCCAGAAGGCTTACGAGCTGATTAAAGAGCAGAAAGGCTTTAAGTAAGTTGCGGGCTTGACGGTAGGCTCCGCAATAATCCCGGGAGTCGGCGTAAAACGCCTCGCCCGGGCTACCTGATTTGATTGCGCTCCGGTTGCTGTGCGCAGGCCGTGAATAATCTGCCTGCGCCGCTGACGCCCGCTGTCGCTGGCTTGACGGTAGGCTCCGCAATAATCCCGGAAGTCGGCGTAAAACGCCTCGCCCGGGCTACCTGATTTGATTGCGCTCTGGTTGCTGTGCGCAGGCCGTGAATAATCTGCCTGCGCTGCCAACGCCCGCCGTCACTGGCTTGACGGTTGCCCGGATAAGGCGGAGCCGCATCCCGGACCGCAATTCTCGTTAATTTAAAAATCCACCGGCGCCCTGAACGTCATGCTGTTGCCATATGCCGGGTGGGTTATTGTCAACGTTTCCGCATGCAGTAACAGACGTGGCGCCAGAGCGAGAGCTTCTGGCGTCGCATAGAACCTGTCGCCCAGAATCGGATGCCCCAACGCCAGCATATGCACACGTAATTGATGCGATCGACCGGTAATCGGCTTGAGCCGCACGCGCGTAGTATTGTCGGCGGCGAGTTCCAGCACTTCATACTGCGTCTGTGCGGGTTTGCCGGTCTCAAAGCACACCTTCTGCTTCGGACGATTCGGCCAGTCGCAAATTAAAGGGAGATCCACCAGCCCCTCTTCTTCTGCCAGATGTCCCCAGACACGCGCCACATACTGCTTTTTCGGCTCGCGCTCGCGGAACTGGCGCTTGAGCTCGCGCTCCGCCGCTTTGGTCAGAGCCACCACAATCACGCCGCTGGTCGCCATATCCAGGCGATGCACGGATTCCGCCTGCGGGAAATCGCGCTGAATACGCGTCATCACGCTATCTTTATGCTCTTCAAGGCGTCCCGGCACGGACAACAGGCCGCTCGGCTTGTTGACCACCATAATGTGCTCATCCTGATAGAGGATGGTTAGCCAGGGATCCTGAGGCGGATTGTAGGACTCCATTACCATAGCCTGCTCCGTTACTGATGCGTCACAACAATAAGACGCAGCGCGTCAAGACGCCAGCCTGCCTGAGAAAGGCTTTCCAGCACCTGCAGGCGGTTGCTCTCAATCGCGCTCAGTTCGTCATCACGAATATTCGGGTTAACGGCTTTGAGGGCTTCGAGGCGCGACAGCTCTGCTGACAGTTTTTCATCCGCTTCGTTCTTCGCGGCGTCGATCAGTGCCTGTGCGGCTTTCTCGACCTGCGCTTCGCCTTTTTGCAGAATGGTGTGGACATCCTGCTGTACGGCGTTCACCAGCTTGCTGCCGGTGTGGCGGTTAACCGCGCTGAGCTGACGGTTGAAGCTCTCGAACTCAACCTGAGCAGCAAGGTTTGTGCCGTTTTTATCCACCAGCAGACGAATCGGCGTCGGCGGCAGGAAGCGGTTAAGCTGCAGCTGTTTCGGCGCCTGGGCCTCAACGACGTAAATCAGCTCCAGCAGTAGCGTACCAACAGGCAGCGCCTTGTTTTTCAACAATGAAATGGTGCTGCTACCGGTATCGCCAGAGAGGATCAGATCCAGGCCGTTGCGAATCAGTGGATGTTCCCAGGTAATAAACTGGGCATCTTCACGGGACAGCGCCACCTCACGTTCAAAGGTGATGGTGCAGCCATCTTCCGGCAGACCCGGAAAATCCGGTACCAACATATGATCGGACGGCGTCAGCACAATCATGTTATCGCCGCGATCGTCCTGGTTGATACCGATGATATCGAACAGGTTCATGGCGAAATTGATAAGCCCGGTGTCATCGTCCTGCTCTTCAATGCTTTCGGCAAGCCGCTGGGCTTTTTCACCGCCGTTGGAGTGGATTTCCAGCAGACGGTCTCGCCCTTGCTCAAGCTGTGCTTTCAGCGCGTCGTGCTGTTCGCGGCAGGTTTTGATCAGATCATCAAAGCCCTCGGTATTTTCCGGCGCGGCAAGATAATTAATCAGATCGGTATGGACCTTGTCGTAAATCATCCGCCCGGTTGGGCAGGTGTGTTCGAAGGCGTCCAGGCCTTCGTGATACCAGCGTACCAATACGGATTGCGCGGTTTTTTCCAGATAAGGTACGTGGATCTGAATGTCGTGCGCCTGGCCGATGCGGTCCAGGCGGCCGATACGTTGTTCGAGCAGATCCGGGTTGAACGGCAGATCGAACATCACCAGATGGCTGGCAAACTGGAAGTTACGTCCTTCGGAGCCGATTTCAGAACACAGCAGTACCTGTGCGCCGCTGTCTTCTTCGCTGAACCAGGCCGCCGCGCGATCACGTTCAACGATCGACATGCCTTCATGGAATACCGCGGCACGGATACCTTCACGCTCGCGCAGTACCTGTTCCAGTTGCAGCGCGGTGGCTGCTTTGGCGCAGATCACCAGAACCTTTTGTGAACGATGGCTGGTGAGATAGCCCATCAGCCATTCGACGCGTGGGTCGAAATTCCACCAGGTACCGCTATCGCCTTCGAATTCCTGATAGATCTGTTCCGGGTAGAGCATATCGCGGGCGCGGTCTTCTGCACTTTTACGCGCCCCCATGATCCCGGAGACCTTAATTGCCGTTTGATACTGTGTGGGCAGCGGCAGCTTAATGGTATGCAGTTCGCGTTTCGGGAAGCCTTTCACGCCATTACGGGTGTTACGGAACAGCACGCGGCTTGTGCCGTGGCGGTCCATCAACATCGAAATCAATTCCTGACGCGCTGTCTCAGCGCCGTCGTGGTCACTGTTGGCGGCCTGCAGTAAAGGCTCGATATCTTGCTCGCCAATCAGATCGCTCAGCGTATTGAGCTCGGTATCGCTCAGGTGCTTGCCTGCCAGTAACAGGGCGACCGCATCGGCGACCGGACGATAGTTCTGTTGCTCGTCAACAAACTGGGCAAAATCATGGAAACGATTAGGATCCAGCAGGCGCAGGCGCGCAAAGTGGCTCTCAAGGCCCAGTTGCTCAGGCGTTGCGGTGAGCAGCAAAATGCCCGGTACACGCTCGGCAAGCTGTTCAATGGCCAGGTATTCGCGGCTTGGGGCTTCTTCGCTCCATACCAGGTGATGGGCTTCATCCACCACCATTAAATCCCACTCGGCGTCGCACAGGTGCTCCAGGCGCTGCTTATTACGGCGCACGAAGTCCAGTGAGCAAATCACCAACTGTTCTGTTTCGAAAGGGTTGTCGGCATCGTGTTGCGCTTCGGCGTAGCGTTCGTCGTCAAACAGCGCAAAACGCAGATTGAAGCGACGCAGCATTTCAACCAGCCACTGATGCTGCAGGGTTTCCGGCAGGATGATCAATACACGTTCCGCTGCGCCAGACAGTAACTGCTGGTGCAGTATCATCCCGGCTTCGATAGTCTTTCCTAAACCTACTTCGTCCGCCAGCAGGACGCGCGGCGCATGGCGACGGCCAACATCATGGGCGATATGCAACTGATGAGGGATAAGGCTGGTACGCTGGCCGCGCAGCCCGCTCCACGGCATACGGTACTGTTCGCTTTGATATTTTCGTGCGCGAAAACGCAGTGCGAAACGATCCATACGGTCGATTTGCCCGGCGAACAGGCGATCTTGCGGTTTACTGAAAACCAGTTTGCTGTCGAGAAAGACCTCACGCAGCATGACGTTGGTTTCCTGCGTATCCAGGCGCGTACCGATATAGGCGAGCAGACCGTTATCTTCTTTTACGTCTTCAACAGTCAGTTGCCAGCCTTCGTGGCTGGTTACCGTATCGCCAGGATTAAACATGACGCGTGTAACGGGGGAATCGCTGCGTGCATACAGACGATTTTCTCCCGTCGCGGGAAAAAGCAGAGTGACGGTTCGCGCATCCATCGCTACGACTGTACCCAGTCCGAGTTCGCTTTCCGTGTCGCTTATCCAGCGTTGACCAAGTGTAAAGGGCATAAATTGAACTCTATATCTCAAATTGCAGGCAATAGTTCGTCACCGCCTGAGAATCAGGCGGACGTTTCAGTTTGGGGCCAGGAATAGAAAGGGCGCTATGGTACTGGATGGCAATGCTTTCGTCACTCTCGTTATGCCCGTTGTTTTGCAAGTCACCGCGTTGTTGGCTCGTTGAACATCTTGTTCGTTATACGCCAGAAAACGAACTCAACGCTGACCGGGAAGCAACCTGCAATCCAGATGCTCTATGGCTGGCCCTCTGTTACCACGCCAGCCAGATACGAAATCAAAACAATCCCAGTTGCCCTGTCAGTAGTGTAGCAAAATCATCGTCAGTGAAGGGCAGTATTCCTTCCGCGACCGGCTGAAGTTGTTTGGTCAGATAATGATCGTAATCCAGAGGCGCTTGCTGATAATCAACAGGTTCCGGGCCCTGCGTCGTCCAGACATATTTGATGGTCCCCCGATTTTGATACTGCGCCGGGCGGCCGCGTTTTAGATTTTGTTCATCTGCGAGTCGTGCCGCGCGAACGTGGGGCGGCACGTTACGCTCGTAATCGGCCAGCGGGCGACGCAGGCGCTTGCGGTAGACCAGCTGTTCATCCAGTTCGCCTGCCATCAGCTTATCGATCGTTTCACGCACATACTCCTGGTAGGGTTCGTTGCGAAAGATACGTAAATAGAGCGTCTTTTGAAATTGTTGCGCCAGCGGCGTCCAGTCGGTGCGTACTGTTTCCAGCCCCTTGAATACCATCCGTTGTTCTTCACCTTCCTGTATCAACCCGGCGTAGCGCTTTTTACTTCCCTGCTCCGTGCCGCGAATGGTCGGCATCAAAAAACGGCAAAAATGGGTTTCGAATTCCAGCTCCAGTGCACTGGTTAAATGTTCAGCGGACAGATGTGCCGACCACCAGTTGTTAACATAGGCCACCAGTTCGCGACCAATACGCGCCGCATCGGCCTCGTTATGCGCTTTTTTAAGCCAGACAAAGGTGGAATCCGTATCGCCATAAATGACGTCATAGCCCTGAGACTCAATCAGCGCTTTGGTCTGACGCATAATCTCATGGCCGCGCATGGTGATCGATGAAGCAAGACGCGGATCGAAAAAGCGGCAGGCGCTGGTACCCAGCACGCCGTAAAAAGCATTCATGATGATCTTAAGCGCCTGCGACAGCGGTTTGTTTCCCAGCCGTTTGGCTTCATCGCGCCCGTGCCAGATTTGCCCGACGATCTCCGGCAGGCAGTGGATCTGCCGGGAAAAGCGCGCCCCCAGAAAACCACCTGTGCTGTGTTCGGGATCCGAATGCGCCATTCCTTCAACCAGACCAACCGGATCGATTAAGAAGGTGCGGATGATCGAGGGATACAGGCTTTTGTAATCCAGCACCAGTACGGAATCGTACAGACCGGGGCGCGAATCCATCACATAGCCGCCGGGGCTTGCCTGTGGCGGTACGTCGCCAAGGTTTGGCGCGACATAGCCCGCCCGATGCATGCGCGGGAAATAGAGGTGGCTAAACGCGGCCACCGAGCCGCCATGTCTGTCGATTGCCAGACCGTTCACCGTGGCGCGCTCCAGCAGGAAAGGCATGATCTCCGTTTTGTGGAATATGCGCGTTACCAGCTCACAATCTTTCAGGTTATAGGTCGCAAGAGCGGGTTTATTCTCGGCAAAACGGCGATCGATTTCGTCCATGCGATCCCAGGGATTATCGATCGCTTTGCCTTCGCCCAGTAGCTCCTGCGATACCGTTTCCAGCGAAAAAGAGGAGAAGTTCCAGAAAGCGGATTTTAGCGCTTCAATCCCGTCAATAATCACCCGGCCGGTTGCCTGGGCGAAGAAGACGCCGTTTTTAAAGCCGTGCTCCCGCCATTCGAGCGGCTGATTGCCACGCCCGAGCAATAGCGGCAGGCGATAACGCTCCGCGCTTTTCTGCAGCATGCGCAGGTCGAATTGCACAACGTTCCAGCCGATAATCACATCAGGATCGTACTGCGCAAACCAGGCGTTGAGCTTTTCCAGCAGTTGCGGACGGCTGGCGACATATTCGAGATGAAAATCCAGCCCGCTGGCATCACCGTTTTCCGGACCGAGCATATAGACCGTGCGCTGGCCGCACCCCTCCAGACCGATACAGTAAAGTTCGCCGTTACGGGTGGTTTCGATATCCAGTGACACCCATTTAAGGGGCGGGCGGTAATGTGGGCTGGGTTTAAGGCGTGCATTGATCAACTGTTCGCCGCGCGGCTCGCCATCTACCCATACCGGCGCGGTAATAAAGCGCTCCATCAGAAAGCGTTCTGGCGGACGGATGTCGGCTTCATAGACCGTGACGCCACCGTCGCGCAGCAGCTTTTCATAGCGCATCAACTGGCGGTGCGCGCGACAATATAGCCCGTGGACGGGCTGGCGCTGAAAATCCTTAAGTTGCAGCGGCGTGAGGCGATACTGGTTTTCTGTGGCGAGTAAACGCTGTGCCTGGCTGACTTGCGCGCTGGGGATAAACGCAACCGATTCTTGTGGCGGCAAAAAGACCTGTAGCGGCCCGTCGTCCGTCGCCAGCCAGAATTCCACCTCGGTTCCTTGTGGCGTGTCCCGCCAGTGTCGGGTCAGTAAAAAGCCTTCTCGCGCTTGCGTCACACCGTTCTCTCATTGGGTCATTATCGGCGAGATTATAGCCTGGTTTGCCCGGAAATACTGACTTTTTGTACAGGTGTGTGGGTGCGTGATCAGTCCTGCGCGTAGCCGGACTACGGCGCGTTGTTCTCTGGCGGAAAAGCAGGTAAATAACGCAGGATGCGATAACCGGTGTAGTAGAACGCTTCCCTCAGCAGAAAAGGCAGTTGCGTTTGCCATGAACGGTACCGGCTTGTCGTGGTGGGCGATGACCAGCTCACCATGTCGTTATCGTATGCGATGAGGCGCATACGCAGCATATGCAACGGATCGCTGACCAGTAGCGCGGTTTGCATATGCTGGCGAGCCATGATTATTTTGGCGTTATGAATATTTTCACGGGTAACGGTAGACTGCTCGTCGATAAAAATGGCTGCCTCGGGAACGCCCCGGTTTAAGAGATAATGTCGGGCGATAGCTGCATCGGATTCGCTTGCCCCGTTGCTGCGACCCCCCGTCAGGATCAGCGAATTCACCTTGCCTTCCTGATATAACCACATCGCGTGGTCTAATCTGGCGGTAAAAACCGGGCTGGGGGATTTTTCAGTGATACCAGCTCCGGCAACAATCGCGCAGTCGGCTTTGCGTGTCTGGTCCTGTTGGCTAAAGCGGTAAATAGCGATGGCGTTATAAACTATTACGAACGCCGCCGTGACGAGTCCCAGCAGTATCCATTTTCCTGCCCCTTTTATTTTCACTGGCTTTTCTCCTGCCGATTCTGCCGATTGCCTTACCGCATAGCATTGTCAGTTTGCAGCGAAATGGCAACGACAGGCAGGATGTAAGGCGTAAAATTAAGAAATTAAAAATGAGCGACCCGAAGTTGTCCCGGCTGGCACAAGGCTTAGCCGGGCTACGGGTTGGCAGAGGGGGCCGGGAGAGGGGAAAACTTACTGCCCGTAATAGGCTTTCGCGCCATGTTTGCGCAGATAGTGTTTATCCAGCAGTGTCTGCTGCATATCCGGCAGCTCAGGGGCGAGCTGGCGGCAGAAAATACCCATATAGGCCACTTCCTCCAGCACAATGGCGTTGTGCACCGCGTCATCGGCGTTTTTCCCCCAGGCGAACGGCCCATGGGAATGCACCAGTACGCCAGGCATCTGCGCGGGATCGATCTGCTGCGTCCTGAACGTTTCAACAATCACGTTACCGGTTTCCCACTCGTATTCACCGTTAATTTCGGCATCGGTCATTTTGCGCGTGCAGGGAATGGTGCCGTAGAAATAATCGGCGTGAGTTGTTCCGGTTGCCGGAATCGCCTGGCCAGACTGCGCCCAGATGGTGGCGTGGCGCGAATGGGTATGCACAATGCCGCCAATGATCGGGAACGCCTGATAGAGCAAGCGATGTGTTGGGGTGTCGGAAGAGGGTTTCTTTTTACCTTCCACCACTTCTCCGGTTTCAAGACTGACCACCACCATATCCTCGGCAGTCATGACGCTGTAGTCGACGCCGGACGGTTTAATTATCAGTACGCCACGTTCGCGATCAACGGCGCTGACATTCCCCCAGGTGAGGGTCACCAGATTGTGTTTTGGCAGCGCCAGATTGGCTTCCAGCACTTGCTGTTTCAATGCTTCTAACATGCTTTCCTCCAGGAAAAAGCGGCCTGCCGGAGCAGGCCAAATGTTCCCCTGTTAACGTTTGGAGCCGTAATACACTTCGTTCCAGCGCAAAGCGTCTTTAAAGGCAGGCAGGCGGGTGTCGTTATCGATAGTCACAATTTCGATCCCGTGTAGCTCAGCGAACTGGCGCATGTCGTCGAGGTTCAGAGCGTGGCTGAACACGGTATGGTGCGCGCCACCCGCCAGAATCCAGGCTTCGGAAGCCGTCTGCAGATCCGGCTGCGCTTTCCACAATGCGTTAGCAACCGGCAGTTTCGGCAGATCGTGCGGCGTCTTAACGGCATCAACACAGTTCACCAGCAGGCGGAAGCGATCCCCCAGATCGATCAGGCTGGCGTTAATGGCCGGGCCGGTTTTGGTGGAGAAGATCAGGCGTGCCGGATCGGCTTTACCGCCAATGCCGAGGTACTGGACATCGAGGATCGGTTTTTCATCCAGCGCGATGGACGGGCACACTTCCAGCATGTGTGAACCGAGTGCCAGATCGTTGTTCTCTTCGAAGTGATAGGTGTAGTCCTCCATAAAAGAGGTGCCGCCCTGCAGACCGGTCGACATCACCTTCATGATGCGAAGCAGAGCGGCGGTTTTCCAGTCACCTTCGCCAGCAAAGCCGTAGCCCTGTTGCATCAGGCGTTGTACGGCCAGGCCTGGCAGTTGTTTCAGGCCGTGTAAATCTTCAAAGGTGGTCGTAAAGGCATGGAAGCCGCCCTGTTCCAGGAAGCGTTTCATACCCAACTCAATGCGTGCGGCATCAATGACATTCTGACGCTTGTCGCCGTTCACCTGCGCGGCAGCAGTCAGGCGGTAGCTGCTTTCATACTCGTCGACCAGTGCGTTAATATCGCCTTCGCTGATGCTGTTCACTACCTGCACCAGGTCGCCCACACCCCAGGTGTTGACGGAGAATCCGAATTTGATTTGTGCAGCCACTTTATCGCCGTCGGTCACCGCGACTTCACGCATGTTGTCGCCGAAACGGCATACTTTCAGATGACGGGTATCTTGTTTGGACACGGCCTGACGCATCCAGGCACCAATACGCTGGTGCGCTTTTTTATCCTGCCAGTGGCCGGTTACCACTGAATGCTGTTGGCGCATGCGGGCACCGATAAAGCCGAACTCACGGCCGCCGTGCGCGGTCTGGTTCAGGTTCATAAAGTCCATATCAATGCTGTCCCATGGCAGGGCAGCATTAAACTGGGTGTGGAATTGCAGCAGCGGTTTGTTAAGGATAGTCAGGCCGTTAATCCACATTTTTGCGGGTGAGAAGGTATGTAACCACACCACCATACCGGCGCATTTGTCGTCATAGTTGGCGTCCCGGCAAATATTGGTTATCTCATCCGGCGAGGTGCCGAGCGGCTTAAGCACCAGTTTGCAGGGTAATTTGGCTTCTGCATTCAGCGCGTTAACCACTTGCTCGCCATGCTGCGTCACCTGACGCAGGGCTTCGGGTCCGTAAAGGTGTTGGCTGCCAATCACAAACCAAACTTCATAATTATCAAAAATCGTCATTATTGTGTCCTTAGTGAGAGAGCGCTGCCTGCGTTGCTGGCGCAGTTATAGGGAGATAGTGAAGCTCGGCGCTTTTCGCCCATTGCTGGTAGCGGCGATAGAGTTGTTCAAAGCGTTGAGCCTGCGCAGGCACAGGTTGCAGCGTGTTTTCGATCTGGCTGGCCATTTGCTGTTGCGCCGCGGGAATATCGGTGTGAACGCCTGCGGCGACGGCGGCAAAAATGGCCGCGCCGAGCGCACAACACTGATCCGAGGCGACAATTTGCAGCGGGCGATTAAGCACATCGCAGCAGGCCTGCATGATGACGCGGTTTTTACGGGCGATACCGCCCAGCGCCATGACGTTGTCCACCGCGATACCTTGCTCGGTGAAACATTCCATAATGGCGCGGGCGCCAAAGGCGGTAGCGGCAATCAGCCCGCCAAAGAGCGCCGGGGCATCGGTTGCAAGATTCAGGTCGGTGATGACCCCTTTCAGGCGCTGGTTCGCGTTCGGTGTACGGCGACCGTTAAACCAGTCGAGTACCACCGGCAGGTGTTCCAGCGACGGGTTTTGCGCCCAGGCTTCTGTCAGGGCAGGCAGCAGTTGTTTCTGGCTGGCTTTAATTTGTGTTTTCAGTTCCGGATGCTGTTGCGCCAGTTGTTCCAGCGGCCAGCCGAGGATGCGGCCAAACCAGGCGTAGATATCGCCAAACGCGGACTGGCCCGCTTCCAGACCAATAAAATCGGGTACCACGCTGCCATCCACCTGCCCACAGATGCCTTTCACCGCACGATCGCCGACGCTGGGTTTATCAGCGATCAGGATGTCGCAGGTGGAAGTACCAATGACTTTGACCAGCGTGTTGGGCTGTGCACCGGCGCCTACTGCGCCCATATGGCAGTCAAACGCGCCGCCGGAAATGACCACCGTTTCCGGTAAACCAAGGCGTTGCGCCCATTCCGCCGTCAACGTGCCAACCGGAATATCTGCGGTGAAGGTGTCGGTAAATAACGGGCACGGCAGGTGTTTATTGAGGATCGGATCGAGTTCGTCAAAGAAACTGGCCGGTGGTAAGCCACCCCAGCTTTCATGCCACAGGGATTTATGCCCGGCGCTGCAACGGCCGCGGCGGATATCCTGTGGACGGGTGGTTCCGGAGAGCAGGGCAGGTACCCAGTCACACAGTTCAATCCACGATGCGGCAGCCTGGGCGACCTCGTTGTCGGCGCGGGTTACGTGCAGGATTTTTGCCCAGAACCATTCGCTGGAATAAATCCCGCCGATGTAGCGTGAATAGTCGATTTTACCCGTCGCGTGGCACAGAGCGGTGATCGCTTCGGCTTCCTCCACCGCGGTATGATCTTTCCACAGCACAAACATCGCATTGGGATTGTCTGCAAACTCCGGACGCAGCGCCAGAACGCGACCTTCTGCGTCGATGGGCGCGGGTGTCGAACCGGTGCTGTCCACGCCAATACCCTTGACCTGGGCACGCTGTTCAGGCGACAGCTCTGCCAGCACGCTTTTAAGCGCCATTTCCATCGACTCGATATAGTCCCGGGGATGGTGGCGGAATTGATTATGTGCCGCGTCGCAGTAACGTCCCTCTTGCCAGCGAGGATACCACTCCACGCTGGTGGCGATTTCTGCCCCAGAGGTACAGTCCACCGCCAGTGCGCGAACGGAGTCGCTGCCAAAATCGAGGCCAATTGTGATTGCCATCGTGTTGCTCCATGAAGAATAACCTTATGGAGAAACATAGTGATCGGCTGAAAAAAGCGTCAGGCAGGATTCGCTAATCTTATGGACAAAAATGCTATGGGAGTGCAAAGTGTGACCGTGTGCAAAAATTCCATGTGGACATTTTAATCGCCTTTATAGACACTTTGGTTGACCCTTTTTAACCCCTTTGCGTCATAAAAATGGCGTAATTGCTTTTATCTGGCGGGGTTAAAAGTGACGGTGTTTTCCTTGTGCCTGGTCAAAACGCCTGATTAATGAAAAGCGTATCAATATGGACAATTGGTTTCCTTCATGATGCCCGGAGTATCGAGTTTATGGCTGAGTCGCAAAATGATCCTCTGTTGCCTGGTTACTCGTTTAACGCCCATCTGGTGGCGGGGTTGACCCCAATCGAGTCTGAGGGCTATCTCGATTTTTTTATCGATCGTCCGCTGGGAATGAAGGGATACATTCTCAATTTCACCATCCGCGGTGAGGGCGTCATCAATAACCACGGGAAACAGTACGTTTGCCGCCCCGGCGATATGATTTTGTTTCCGCCGGGAGAAATTCATCACTATGGCCGCCACCCGGATGCGAAAGAGTGGTATCACCAGTGGGTCTACTTCCGCCCACGCGCCTACTGGCATGAGTGGCTAAGCTGGCCGACTATTTTCGCGCAAACCGGTTTCTTTCGCCCGGAAGAGCCCTGGCTGGCGCAGTTTAGCGAACTCTTTGGGCAGATTATCGATGCCGGGCAGAGCGGGGGACGTTACGCAGAATTGCTGGCGATAAATCTCCTCGAACAGCTGTTGTTGCGCCGTATGGATGCCATCAATGAATCACTGCATCCGCCGCTCGATAACCGCGTTCGCGACGCCTGCCAGTACATCAGCGATCATCTGGCGGACAACCATTTTGATATCGCCAGCGTCGCGCAGCATGTGTGTCTGTCGCCGTCCCGTCTCTCGCACCTGTTCCGTCAGCAATTGGGGGTGAGCGTGCTGAGCTGGCGCGAGGATCAGCGTATCAGTCAGGCGAAGCTGCTGTTGAGTACGACACGTATGCCGATCGCCAGTGTGGGGCGCAATGTCGGCTTTGAAGATCAGCTCTATTTCTCGCGCGTCTTCAAAAAATGTACCGGTGCCAGCCCCAGTGAATTTCGTGCAGGATGTGAATAGAGCGTAAAGATAGGCAAGGAGTGGCCCGGCAACCTGTCATAACCGGCAAAATATTCAGATAATTGAAGCTTGACCCTCAGGGTATGCGCCTGGAGAATGCCAGCTTCATTTTTTGACCGGAAAACATATGCAAGCATTGCTGGAACACTTTGTTACCCAATCTACGGCCTACACGCTGATTGCGATTGCGCTCGTGGCTTTCCTGGAGTCGCTGGCGCTGGTGGGGTTGATTCTTCCCGGCACGGTGATGATGGCGGCGCTCGGTGCGCTGATTGGCAGCGGCGAAGTGAATTTCTGGTACGCCTGGATGGCGGGGATCGTGGGGTGCCTGCTGGGAGACTGGATCTCATTCTGGCTCGGCTGGCGTTTCAAAAAGCCGCTGCACCGTTGGTCATTCATTCGTAAGAACAAAGCGCTGCTGGATAAAACCGAGCATGCGCTGCATCAGCACAGTGTGTTCACTATTCTGGTCGGGCGCTTTGTCGGCCCGACGCGCCCGGTTGTGCCAATGGTTGCAGGCATGCTGGATTTACCGGTCACGAAATTTATCCCTCCCAACATCCTTGGCTGTCTATTGTGGCCGCCCTTTTATTTCCTGCCTGGTATTCTTGCCGGGGCAGCGATTGATATTCCGGCGGGAGAGCAGAGCGGTAATTTTAAATGGCTGCTGTTACTGGCGGCGGTGTTGCTCTGGCTGGCGTTCTGGATGTGCTGGCGCCTGTGGCGCAGCGGTAAAGCAGGGCTGGATCGTTTAACGGCCTGGCTGCCGCGTCGTCGATTGTTCTGGCTGGCGCCACTCCTGACGGCAGGGGCCCTGGTTGCGGTGACGATTCTGGTTCGCCACCCGTTAATGCCCATCTACCTGTCTATTTTGCAAAAAGTAGTTACCTGATCCCAAGCAGGGTGGAGACAGGCGCGTTGCCGCTGAGCAATTCGTCTGTTTTCCCGTCCCAGGCGATACGTCCATCGGCAATCACCAGCGCACGCGATGCGATGCGGGCGGCATCTTCCACATTGTGCGACACCATCAACAGCGTTAACTGCTGGCGATGGCACACCTCTTTTACCAGCGCCAGCATCTCCAGGCGAAGGGCCGGATCGAGCGCGGAGAAAGGTTCATCCAGCAAGAGCACCGGTTGTTCACGTACCAGGCAACGGGCCAGCGCCACGCGTTGGCGCTGGCCGCCAGAAAGCTGATCCGGCATGCGGTCAAGCAACGCATCCAGACCCATCGTACAGGCAATGGTGACGAGCTTTGTATTTTGCGCCGTGGACAGTTTAAGGCCCGGGTCCAGCCCCAGACCAATATTTTGCCTGACGGTGAGATGGGTAAAGAGGTTGTTCTCCTGAAACAGCATTGACACCGGGCGCCGCGAAGGCGGCGTGCCGGTGTGATCGCTATCTTCAATCATGATGACGCCGCTGGCTGGCGAGAGAAAACCGGCGATTAAATTCAGCAGTGTACTTTTCCCGGCACCGCTCGGACCAAGCACGGCGACCTGCTCACCCTGTTTAATCGAAAGCGTAAAACGCATGGGTAAATGCTGATACAGCCAGGTTACATCAATCAGTCTTAGCATGGCGGCCCGGAAGTTTTTCGATAAGGGTGAACAGTAAAAAGCACAGGAGCAGCAAAATCAGCGCGGTAACGGCGCCGTCCTGCGTGCGGTAAGAGCCAATCTGCTGATAAAGCCAGAACGGCAGCGTACGGAAATCATCATTGCCAAACAACGCCACGACGCCAAAATCGCCAATCGACAGCACACAGGCAAATGCCAGCGCCTGGGCAAGCGGCGCTTTCAGGGCACGCAGCTCCACGACGCGTAAGCGGCTGAACCCCTCAATCCCCAGCGACTGACAGAGCAGGCTATAGCGTGCTGTGACATCACGCATGGGGTTTTCCAGTACTTTCATGGCATAGGGAATCGCCATCAGCGCATTGGTGAAAATCACAATACCGTCGGCGGATGAGGGCAGGCCGATGCTGTTACTAAGCAGCAGGAAAAAGCCGGTCGCCAGCACAATGCCCGGCATCGCCAGAATCAGCATGCCGCTCATCTCCAGCGTTTGCCCGGCCAGTTGATGCTGGCGCGAGCGTAACTCACGACTGCTCCAGAGCAACATCATGGTCAATGTGATGCACAGCAATCCCGCTCCCAGCGCGATGCGCACTGAGGTCCAGATTGCCTGCCAGAGCACGGGCTGGGCAAGCACATGAAAAAGTCTCAGGTTCAGGCCGTCGACAATGACCGCCAGCAGGGGCGGCAACAGTAGCAGGAGCGCCAGTAGAATGAGTGAGTAGTCGGCGAAACGGCTGAAAAAACGATCTTCCGGGTTGCGCCAGCCCTGGATCTGATGGCTGCCAACGGATATGGCTTTGCTAAGGCGCTGGCTGAGCAGGACCAGACCCAGGCAGCAGATCATCTGAATGAGTGCCAGCAGTGCCGCGCGGCCAGGGTCGAAGTCGTAACTCAATGCCTGGTAGATAGCCAGTTCAATCGTCGTCGCTTGCGGGCCACCACCCAGCGACAGCACGGTGGCAAAACTTGCAAAGCAGAGCATGAAGATCAGGGCCGCGACAGGCGGGATTTGGCGACGCAGCCAGGGCCACTCGACATAACGGAAGAAAGACCAGCCGCGCATACCGAGCTGAGCGGCCAATTGTCGCTGCTCGCCAGGGATCTGCTCCAGAGTCTGTAACAGCAGACGGGCGGCCATCGGCAGGTTAAAAAAAACGTGCGCCAGCAAAATGCCCAGCAATCCGTACGGTGAAAATGTCCAGTCCAGACCTGCCGCGCGAAACGCGGAGGCAAGCCAGCCCTGGCGGCCATAGACACTCAGAATACCAAATACCCCAACCAGTACCGGGAGGATCAGCGTCATCGCGCACAGACGCAGCAGGGCAAGACGACCGGGGAAGCGTCGCCGGTAGAGCGCGCGGGCAAGAAAAATGGCCGGCACGACGGAAAGCAGCGCCGATAAGAAGGCCTGCCAGAAAGAAAAACGTACCACGTGCCACAGATAGCTATCATGCAGGAGTGCTGTCAGATCGGCCGCAGGGGCGTTTTGCCAGAGTGCGAGAAACGCGGAGATGGCCACCACCACCATCAATGTGGCGGCGGCCAGACCGGGAACCAGCCAGCCGAAGGTTAGCGGCTGACGGCGCGTTGCCATGCATTAATCCATTCGCCGCGCTGGGTTGCGACGTCTTGCGGGGTATATTCCAGCGAGGTTTGTGGTTTCACCAGCGCATCGAATCCGGCGGGCAGAGAGACATTGCTGACCGGGTACATCCAGTTACCGGTCGGGATGGCGTTCTGGAATGCCGGAGAGACCATAAATTTCAGGAATTTCTCTGCCAGTTCCGGCTGCTTACTGGCAGCGGTTCGGGCAGCCACTTCAACCTGCAGGTAGTGACCTTCGCTAAAGGCCGCGGCGGCGTAGTTGTCTTTCTTCTCTTCAATGATGTGGTAAGCCGGAGAGGTAGTGTAGCTCAGCACCAGGTCACCTTCTCCTTTCAGGAACAGACCGTACGCTTCGCTCCAGCCCTTAGTGACCGTGACGGTTTTGGCCGCCAGTTTTTGCCAGGCTTCCGGGGCCTTATCGCCGTACACTTTCTGCATCCACAGCAACAGGCCGAGACCTGGCGTACTGGTCCGCGGATCTTCATAAATCACGCGCCATTTCTGTGAGCTTTCTACCAGTTCTTTCAGGCTTTTCGGTGGGTTTTTCAGCTTGTTTTTGTCATAAACGAACGCAAACCAGCCGTAGTCAAACGGAACGAAGGTGTCGTTTTTCCAGCCGCCAGGCACGGTAACGGCGTCCGGGGAAATGCCGCTTTTGGCGAACAGTTTGGTCTGTGTGGCGGCTTCCAGCAGGTTGTTATCCAGCCCCAGCACCACATCCGCTTTGCTGTTTTTGCCTTCCATACGCAGACGGTTAAGCAGTGATACGCCATCTTCCAGCGCGACAAATTTCAATTCACAGTTGCAGTCGGCTTCGAAGGCTTTTTTTACCGCGGGTCCCGGTCCCCATTCCGCAGAGAAGGAATCGTAGGTGTAAACGGTCAGGGTCGGTTTCGCGAAAGCGGGAGCTGCGGCAAGCAGCAGGAATGGCAGAACTTTTTTAAGCACTTTGCACCTCAAAAATGGGTGGCAAAGAGGATTTTAAGCGATAGCCTCAAATCCCTTCGCCGGCGTTATCCGGATCAGGTTCGACGGGTATTTTCTCAGCACACGCTTTTGGCGCAGCACCCCGTTGAGCACTGCGCCATTGTAATGATTTTGTAAGTTTTCTGAAAGCGCCCCTTTATCATTCAGCAGGAAGCGCCAGAATCTGAACGATTACGGGTCGGGCGGGGCGAACCATGCGGATTTGAAGTCAAACCAGCCAAGGGTGTTCATACGCAGACCGCGCATACTGCGCTGACCCTGAATCCGCAGCCAGTGATGAATCAGCGGAACCAGGGTTTTGCTTGCCAGTAACTGCTGACACCAGACGGCCAGATTCATGTTTCCGGCGCGCCAACGCTCAGCATCGGCCTGCCAGTCCAGCGGGACGCAGTGTTGAATAAGCGGGACTTCATACAAATGCGTAAAGAGGGAAAAATCGAGCGGCAGCGTGAAGTTGGCGCTATTGAGCCAGATATCGCTGACGATATCGCCGCGGTGCCACTCTTCGTAATCCACTTCTTGTATCTCCAGGCGCACATCATGTTGCGCCAGTAGCTTGCTCATGGTGTTGGCAATCGCTTTATGCTCGTTGTGATCGCGATAGAAAATCAGGGTGAGTGATTCCAGCCCCGCAGGTTTTTCACCACTGCCAGGTCGCGCATGGTGCCAGCGCGGCAGCAGGCCGTACGCCGGGAACCAGTACTGCTGATAATGTTCTTCCGCGTGGTAGAGCAGCCGGTTGGGGGAGAGAACCTGGCTTATCCAGTCGCGAACGGCCTGGTTTGCGCCCCGGTGTGAGCGGGCATCGAAGAGCAGATAGTAACAGCCCTCTTCGAGGCGGCTTTCGACCGCTTTTTCGCCGTCGGTTGGCCCGTCAATGGTCAGGCCGCCATTCGGTTCATCGCCAATTTCCGGCAGTACCCAGACATTGACTTCATCGATAAGCGCGCGATAACCGAAGTAGTCATCAAATGCATGAATTTTCAGCTGGTTATTATTATTGCGCGTGACCGCATAAGGCCCGGTGCCGACAGGATGGCTGGAGAAATTGTCCATCGAGTTCCACTCCTGCGGCAGGATCATGGCGGGCACATGTCCCATCAGCCAGGGCAGCCAGGTGTCCGGCTGCGACAGGTGAATATCCAGCGTCCAGGGCGTCGGAGAGATAACCTTGGTGATATGCGAGTAGAGCGGCAGTGTACAGACGCGTTCGAGGGAGGCGATGACATCGCGCATTTCGAGTTCACGCCCATGGTGAAAATGGATGCCGGGGCGCAAATAAAAACGCCAGTGGAGCGGCGTGATCGCTTTCCAGTGATGCGCGATATCGGCTTCCAGTTCCCCATTTTCCTCATTTATGCGTGTCAGCGCGCTAAAAATCTGCCGCGCCATGTGGGTTTCAGAGCGCCGCAGGGCGGTGCCTGGCAGCAGATTACGCAGTGGACGGTAGTACAAAACCCGCAGAATATGCCGCCCCTGGCGGAAGCTACGGCCCAAATGCGAGATCAACATCTGGCGGACCGCGCTCTTATCGCCCACCAGTTGAACCAGTTGCTCGATACGATCCTGTTCCAGTAAGTCCTCTGCCCGCTGTTGCTGTAAGGCGAGACCGGTATAGAGAAATGTCAGGCGCGAACGTTTGCCGCGTCCGGCTTCTGCCTCCCAGGTCAGCCAGCCACGATCTTGCATGGTATTGAGCAGGGTGCGCATATGGCGACGGGAACAGCTCAGCAAATCGGCCAACTCATTGAGCGTTGTCTCCTGAGATTTCCCGTCACAACATTGCCATAGACGAATGAACTGTTGTTGCAGGCGACCTGATGGCATAAAAGGGGAACTCCTGATGAAAAGTCAGCAATTTATTTATCCCTATATTAAGCCAATAATCCTCCGTGATGAAGCGAGGAGGTGGCTATGAAGAGATCGTCTACACGGCAATTTTACTTAGCGTATTTTCGCGCGACGCAGGATGCGTCCCGGCTCTTTTGTCTGAGTACGAACCAGCGGCTGAAAATGCTCGAAGAATTAATGCAGTGGGAAGTGACAATCCCGGTCTCTGAACCCTGAAACGCGTCCATCATGTGTGACTGAGTATTGGTGCTTATCACCACGCCAGCAGTTATTATCTGCTGGCTTTTTTCGTTTCTTTCGCGTGCAAGGGATCTTTATGCTCTGGTTAGTCACGATGGGACGTCGCCTGAACGGCGTCTTCATCGCTTTTATGATCGTCGCGTTTATGATCGGTGTTGCCGGTGCTTTGCAGGCCCCGACGCTGAGTCTTTTTCTGAGTCGTGAGGTGGGGGCGCAACCGTTTTGGGTTGGACTGTTTTATACCGTTAACGCCATTGCCGGGATCCTGGTCAGCCTCGGACTGGCAAAACGCTCTGACCAGCAGGGCGATCGCAAAAAACTGATTATGTTTTGCTGCCTGATGGCGGTGGGAAACGCCCTTCTGTTTGCCTTCAATCGCCATTATCTGACCCTGATCACCTGTGGCGTGATGCTAGCGTCGCTGGCGAGTACCGCGATGCCGCAGCTTTTCGCGCTGGCGCGGGAATATGCGGACAGCTCAGCGCGTGAAGTGGTGATGTTCAGCTCAATCATGCGTGCGCAAATTTCGGTGGCATGGGTTGTTGGGCCGCCGATGGCCTTTATGCTGGCGCTTAACTACGGCTTTACCGCTATGTACGCGATCGCCGCCGGTATCTTCGTGATAAGCCTGGTGCTGGTGGCGTTGTGGTTGCCCTCCGTGAAGCGGATCGAACAGCCTGCAGATATCGCCGTGACGGAAGTCAGCGGTTGGGGCAATAAGAACGTCCGTATGTTATTTATCGCCTCGACGATGATGTGGACCTGCAACACGATGTACATCATTGATATGCCACTGTGGATCAGCAGCGAACTGGGTTTACCGGACAGTCTGGCGGGGGTGTTAATGGGAACGGCCGCAGGACTGGAGATCCCGGCAATGATCCTCGCGGGGTACTACGTTAAGCGTTTTGGTAAGCGCAAGATGATGGTCAGTGCTGTGGCGGCGGGGGTGGTCTTTTATGTTGGGCTTATCGTGTTCCATAGCCGTGAAGCGTTGCTTGGCCTGCAGATCTTTAACGCTATCTTTATTGGGATTATTGCCGGTATAGGCATGCTATGGTTCCAGGATCTGATGCCTGGCCGTGCCGGATCCGCGACAACGCTGTTCACCAACAGTATCTCTACGGGGGTGATCCTCGCCGGGGTTATACAGGGCGCACTGGCGCAAAGTTTCGGCCATGCGAAAGTGTACTGGGTGATTGCGGTGCTCTCGCTGGTGACGCTCTTTTTGACCAGCCGGGTTAAAGACGTGTGATGTGAAAAACCGCTCCCGGCAGACTGTTGCCGGGAGCAGGGGATTATTTCAATACAATGCGTTTGATATCACCAATGATAAAAATATAAGCGACAACGCCAATCAGCGCCGTCAGGCCAATATAGATAAGTGCGTAGAAGAAATTCCCGGTGCCGGAGATAATAAAGCCAATAATCAACGGCGTAATAATCGATGCCATGTTGGCGCAGAAATTGAAGATCCCGCCCGTTAGCCCTGCCATATTTTTGGGAGCAATATCGGAAATTAACGTCCAGCCTAGTCCAACCATGCCCTGGCCGAAAAAGGCAATCGACATAATTACAATCACCAGCGTATTATTCGATACCCAATTCGCTGCGATAATAAAACTTGAAAGCAGCAAACCGGAGATGATCGGTAGCTTTCTGCTGATATTTACTGAGGAGGTTTTTTTCAGTAATTTATCTGAAATCCATCCGCCAAAAATGATTCCCACCGCCGCCGAGAGAAACGGCCAGGTCGCAAAAAAGCCGACATGCAACCACGGGAGATGCCGCTCGTGAGCGAGGTAGGTAGGAAACCATGTCAGAAAGAACACCAGCGTGGTGTTACCCGCAAATTGCCCTAAGCTAGCGCCAATGACCTGTCGGCAGCACAGCAGTTTTTTTGCATCAGGCCAGTTAAAAGGGATGTTCTCGCTGCCTTTTTCTTTATTTCCAACCCCAATGTATTCCAGCTCTTCTTTATTTGCTGTTGTTGATTCATGCGGCTCTTTATAAAATCTCCACCATACAAAAGTAAAGGCGATGCCAAGCGAACCGGTAATAAAAAATAATGTTCGCCAGCCATGATTTTCAAGGATTAAAAATAAAATTGGGGAGAAGGCAGCCAGGCCAATATATTCTCCAACGGTATAAGTTGCGGTTGCCCGGGCGCGTTCATGTTGTGGGAACCATGTTCCTACGACGCGACTGTTAACAGGGAAACAGGGGGCTTCGCTAATCCCCAGACCTAAACGAAATAGCAGCAGAGACTTTAACCCTAGCGAAAAACTTTGCAGTAAGGTAAACGTTGACCAGAAAAAGATAGAAAGGGCGTAGGTTATTTTGTTTCCGAAGCGATCTAAAAACATTCCTCCGGGAATTTGTGCCAGTGCGTAGGTCCAGGCAAAGGCGGAGAAGACGATACCCATCATAGCGGGATCGATATGGATCTCATTACTTAGTGCGGGAGCGACAATACCTAAGATGGTACGATCCAGATAATTGATCATCGTACCAATAGATAATAACAATAAAATTACAATTCGCGCTTTGGTTCGTCTCTGTTGGCCCACCAGGGGCACAGCACTTTCCCGGCTGATACTTGTCCTCATGTTATTTTCCTTTAATATTTAAAATATTTTTGCATATTCCTCAATATGCAGAAACATTTTATTTTCTCGCTGTTTATTTTCACGCTATAAACTAACGCTTAACATATTATTCACCGCATCATATGAATATTTGATATTGCCCAAGAATTGATGCTTTACCCCCTGAGGATTATCTCCGCTGTGCTATATTTAACACAATATCTTTAATCTTATATTATACGGTCAAAAATAATGAACCTAAAGCAACTTTATTATTTTAAGCGTTTATCAGAAACGGAGCATTACACTGAGGCGGCCTCCAGCCTCTTCATCACTCAACCCTCCTTAAGTCACGCTATCTCTGAGCTGGAGAAGGAACTTGGCGTATCCTTGTTTGCCAGAAAGGGGCGAAATGTTGAAATTACGCAAAATGGAAAACGCTTTCTCCCCTATGTCGAAGATGCGCTGACATCGCTGGAAAATGGTCGAATGACCTTGCAGAAAAGTGGGCTGGAAAATAAGGAGAATATTCGCATTGCCTTTATATATACAATGGGTGAATATGTTGTTCCGCAGTTAATTCACAAATATTCTACTCTTCCTTCCCGCCACAATGTGACTTTCTCCTTTACTCAAGGGACCTCACTGACTTTATTGCAGGAACTGAAAGCCGGCAAGAGCGATTTAACGATTTGCTCATATATACCTGATGAACCGGATATCGATTTTATTCCTATTATTCAGCAGGAGTTGGTGGTCGTTACTGCAAAAGATCATCCATTGGCTCGTTTGTATCAGAATGAAGTGGATCTTGTTGAGACGATTCACTACCCGTATATCTACTTTTCGGAGAATAGCGGCCTACGGCCGTTTATCGATAATGTTTTTATGCAGCAAAAACTGGTGCCTGATATTGCCTGTTATGTTGATGAGGATACGGCGATGGCGGGGCTGGTCAGTATTGATTACGGTATTGCGATCATGCCAAGAATTTCTGCACTCTCGTATTATAACGTCCATATTCTGGCGATAAAAAATAAGATCCCGCCGCGTTATATCTATCTGGCGACCATGAAAGATCGCGTACTTTCACCAGCAATTCAGTCATTTAGAAATTTCATCATTGATGACAGCCAGCAAAAGCGCTGACAAAAAACCCGGAGACAGGCTCCGGGCCTTTTGTTTTAGTACAGAATATCCATCAGTTCACGCAGTTCTTTGATGGCGATCTGTCCTGGTGCCGAGGCCTGACCTACGGTACCAAACGTCATCGCTGAACCAAACAGGCGCCCTGTCACGCGACTGACGCCGCCCATTTTTGCCATCGACATGGTAATAATGGGGCGCGTCGCATATTTCTCTTTCATGGTCAACGTGGCGGCGAGCAGCGTCAGCACATCCTGCGGCGTTTGCGGCATCACCGCAATTTTCGGCAGGTCTGCGCCCAAATCCTGCATGCGGCGAAGACGGTAGATGATATCTTCCTGTGCCGGTGTTTTATGGAAATCATGGTTACTCATGATCACTTTAACACCCGCGCCATGGGCCACATCAATCACCGCACGAATCTGTGCTTCATCGTTGAACAACTCAATATCAATAAGATCGACCAGACCACTGAGCGCTGCCTGACGATTAAGCTCAAAATAGGCTTCATCGCTGATTTCCGTTTCGCCGCCTTCTTTTTTGCTGCGGAAGGTGAACAAGAGCGGAATGTCGGCCAGAATCTGGCGAAGGTCGCTAAGCGCCTGGCGCACGTGCTGCGGTTCGCGAACGTGCGTAAAGTGGTCGATACGCCATTCGATAAGATCGGCACCGGCGGTGGCCAGCGTCCGGGCATTTGCTTTCAGTTCGTCGAGCGTTTTGCCGATCAGCGGCACACAGATAAGTGTGGTCCCTTCCTGAAAGGTGATGTTTTTAACCGTTACTGCTTTCGTCATTTTGGTATCCATAATTTTCTCGCCGAACCGTCAGGCAGTGGCGGTTGCGCGGACCGTTTTTTGGGCAGCGCGAGCCTGAAACTGACGATAACCGATGTACAACGCAATCACAAAGCCGATTATGGCGATAATTAAATCAAACCACATAATGCTGGCAATGCTGATTTTGGACAGTTTCGCCGTAATCAACGGGATAGTGAAGCTGGCAATACTGCCGGCGGTGTAGAAGATCCCGGTGGCTTTACCTTTCCCGTTCGGGAAGCTCATCGCCATGATGGTTGCGCCCAGTTGCAGTACGCCACCCGCTGCCGAGAAACCGATCACGAAAGCGAAACCGGTCACGATCATTGGCGTTGGGAACATACAAACAATCAGCAACGAAATCATCGAGATGCCAGTGTAGAGCATCATCGCAACGGCAGAGTTCATGACGTTTTTCACAAAGGTTGCGGTGACAAATACACAGGTCAACGAACCCGCCGTATAGATACTCAGTAACTTGATGGCTGATTCGTAGGGAATACCCGCAACGAACTGGCCGTACTGTGCGAGCCACTGACTGACCAGGTAAAAGGTCGCCATACCTATATAGCCGTACAGGGTGAACACCAGCATATCCATCGTACCGGCATCAGACTGCTGCGTTGGTGTCGCGGCAGGTTTTTCAGACGTCTCTTTTTTCGCCCGGTTGTCAGGGAAGGGCATTTTGATCAAATAGAGGGCGCTAAGAATCATTAACACAGCCGCGATGATAAATGACCAGCCAAACCACAGGTTCGCCCAAATCAACAGGCTGATAATGAACGGCAGCAGGAATTGCCCGGCCGAGACAAACGCTTTGATTAACACGTTCGCACGGCTTGCTGAGTTCGGGAAAGATTCCATCAGCGCCGGGTAGGTTCCGGAGTCGAGGAAACTGTTCGCCAGACCGGCCATGATGCCAAAGCAATAGGCAGCATAGATGTTTTTGGTCAGCAAAATGCCGAAGAAAAACAGCAAGTAGCTCAGAATACCCAGATAGATAAAGGGCTTACGACCGTAGCGGTCAGAAAGGAAACCCGTCACGATAGTGGCGAGTTTACCGATACCCAAAGACGAAATAACAATCGAAACGCCGGCTCTGTCTGTTCCCCACTGTTCCTGTAAATTCGCCATGTTGAGGGTAATTAACAATACCCCCATGCCATGGATCAGGTAGTTGAGATACAGCCCAGCCGCAGTTGGGACATATCTATTTTTCATCGTGCCTGGCCTCAGAAAAGGACGTTTTTGACGTAATCGACCGGCATCTCTTTACCTGTCCAGATTTCAAAGGCTCTCGCCCCTTGCCAGAGCATCATTCCCAGGCCGTTCAGGGTGCGGCAGCCTTTCTTCTCAGCAACTTGCAACAGATGGGTTTTGCGTGGGTTATAAATTACGTCAGAGACGATCAAATCAGGGCGCAGGAAGCTGTCGTTCGGCAGCAGCATCTGGCCTTCAAACGGTTTCATGCCAACGCCGGTGGCATTCGTGAGGATCATACTGCTATCGATTTCCTGACGCAGTTTGTCATGATCGGCAAGATCGTAGAGATGAATTTCACAGTGGGTGTTATTGCGGATCTTGGCGACAGTTTGCTCTGCATTGGCGAAGAATTTGTCTTTCTGGTTGAAAATGGAGATCGCTTTGACGCCATCCAGGGCTGCCTGAACGCAGAGCGCCGTTGCCGCGCCACCCGCGCCCAGGACCGTCATTTTCTTGCCAATGATATCGATACCTTCTTCGGCCAGTGCGCGCATATAACCGGTACCGTCGGTGATATGACCTGTTAACACACCATTGTCATTGACCACGGTATTCACCGCACCGACCAGCTCTGCCGCCGGAGAGAGTTTATCCAGGTACTGGCAAATAGCGGTTTTGTTCGGCATGGAGACGTTAAACCCGCGCAGTTTAAGCGCCCGGAAACCCTGTACCACATCTTTCAATTCCTGGTTGTCTACTTCAAATGCCAGATAGACATAATCCAGACCCAGATGCGCAAAGGCTTCATTATGCATTGTCGGCGACATGCTATGACGAATCGGCGTTGCAATCAGGCCAATCAGTTCAGTGTGACCCGTAATACGTTCTGCCATGATTAAATCCTCAATATGTTAGAAGTGGAATTTTTGCGGATTCGCGGTTGCCCAGAGCACCCATATCTTCGAGGGTGTCCAGCACGTTGCGCCCTTCGCGCACGCCATCAATGATTCGCCGGGCCATCAGGCTGTCGCCGATGTTCATTATTTTTACGTTATTGGCTCTGGCCCATTGCTCAATCTCATTGAGACCGGTGGTATTGGCACGCATTCCCAGGCAAACAAAGCCGTAGTCAAAAGGAATGTCGTAAGCACGGTCGGCTTGCTTGACGCTAAAGTGTGTCGGGTGAACGGCGACGAGTTGTGTTTGCATGTGCTGTTCCACGTGGTGTTCATCCAGCATGGTCAGCATGGCGTTTTTGGTGATGACGTCCAGGTCGCGGCCCGGGCCATCCTGCATCTCAATCAGCGCGGTACGTGCTCCGCGTGCGGAGAAATATTCGATGACATCCAGACCGACGGCTCCGCCGCCGACAACGGCAATGCGTTTTCCTTCTACGTCTGCGAACTGGTCCAGGTGATGAATCATGCCCATGATGGAGAAGACGTTGCCGCCCTCGACATCGATGCACTCTTTCAGCCCGTTAATCGGCGGGAGCAGCGGTATGGATCCCGTGGCGTTAACAATCAGGTTCGGCCGCAGCCCGGCAATGCGCTCAACATTGGCCTCCTGACCAACCATCAGCATTAAATTGTCTAATCCGGCCATCCGGTTTTTCATAAATTGTGGGAAGTCGGCGATACGCTTCTTCTCCGGCAGGCGCGAGATTTCAGAGGCGAGTCCGCCGAGGCTATTTTTCTTTTCCAGCAACCAGGTATGGCAGCCGACTTCTGCGGCGGTACAGGCGGCTTCCATTCCTGCGGTTCCCGCACCGATAACCACAACACGGGTATCGCGATTTACCCTGCGCAGTTTATAAGCGTCGCCATGAATGATGTCCGGATTGATGGAACAACGCAGCGGACGAGAGCGGGCGATACGGTGATCGGCACAGCCGATATTACAGGAGATGCATTTGCGCATCAGGCGTTCGTTACCGTTCTGGACCTTTTGCACCCATTCCGGCTCGGCAATCAGGCCCCGGCCAATAGCAATCAGATCTGCATCGCCCGTTGCGATAATGTCTTCGGCGACTTTCGGTGAACGAATATTGCCGGCGATAACAGTCGGCTTATTAAACGTATCGCGTACGGCGCGGGAGAGATAACGTTTCCAGCCATCTTCCAGCGACATCTGATCAATCTGCAGATTCAGGTTATCGTTTTGCGCAGCCGAAACATTAAGAATGTCGACCTTATCCTGGCAAAGTGCCAGCATACGCAGCGTGTCTTCCAGCGTATTACCGCCCTTGAGGAAGTCATCGGCACTGAAACGCAGACTAATTGGGAAACGTGGCCCGACGCAGGCACGCACTTTATCAACCACCAGCGTTAAAATGCGGGCGCGATTTTCAGGGGAACCGCCAAATTCATCAGTACGTTTATTAAACAGCGGCGATAAGAACTGACTGATTAGATAAGAGTGGCCTGCGTGAATTTCCACGCAATCAAATCCCGCACGTTTAACACGTTCTGCCGCTTCACCAAATTTATTAACTGCATGATATATTTCGTCATGTGTCATGGCGCGAGGAATATTGCCGTTCTTTTTTGACGGTGTATTTGAAGAAGAGAGCGGCTGTTCGCCATTCAGGCGATAAGCATAAGCAGAAGCGCCCGCATGATTTAGCTGAATAGAGACGCAGGCACCGTGTTTATGCAGTGTCTCGGTTAATTTGAAAAGGCCGGGAATATACTGATCGTTATCGAT
The DNA here is from genome assembly GCA_901456055.1 of Phytobacter ursingii. Lineage (GTDB taxonomy): Bacteria > Pseudomonadota > Gammaproteobacteria > Enterobacterales > Enterobacteriaceae > Phytobacter > Phytobacter ursingii. The sequence continues at coordinate 482,663 of CABDWT010000002.1, read as the reverse complement.
ACGCAGTTGCGTTGTGCCATTCGAGGCAAACGGGAAATCGATACAAATATTCTCAATCGTAATTAAGCCAGTCCCTCCTTTTGCCCGCAGTTCGTAGTATTCCAGCTGTTCCTGAGAGACTTCACCGTTCAGGCTCGCCAGATTGGTGCCCATTGGCGGCATGATGATCCGGTTTTTTAGCGTCATCCCGTTAATGGTTAACGGGGTGAAAAGGTGTTGGTAGTGGCTCATTTGCTCTCTCCACGGGAAATCCAGGAGGCCGACATGCGGAGGCCCTGATAAATCCAAAGTTAAAATGTTTCTGTGGGAAAGATAACGAGCGGAGGAGGGGAAAAATAATGCTTTTTTTTGCATGAAACCATAGGGTCTTTCTATGCAATTAACCGTTTTTTCACATGCTTGTATTCTTATATTAAATACTTGAACTGTATTTTTACTTGTGTTGCCTGGTTTATACAAAAAAAGAGCGGGATTGCACAGAATAAGAGCATTACGAGGGGTCATTAATTTTTATATTTTCAAATATCCTTAAATATTGGCGAGGTGATTATCGAAATTTGTGATCTGCATATCATTGAAAAACGTGAAATGCCCGGCCAAAAGACCGGGCACGAGTGACCGCAGACGCGTTTAGTTCATAAACGCGGGCTGTTTTTCCTCGTAGCTGGAGATGGCATCTTCATGCTGCAGGGTCAGACCGATACTGTCGAGACCGTTCAGCATGCAGTGGCGGCGGAACGCGTCAATGACAAACGGGTAGGATTTACCCCCGGCTTTCACTACTTGTGCCTCCAGGTCCACTTCAAATGAGATACCCGGATTAGCCTGTACCAGTGTAAACAGCTCATCCACTTCTTCGTCGCTCAGCTTCACGGGCAGCAACTGGTTGTTAAAACTGTTGCCGTAAAAGATGTCTGCGAAGCTGGGGGCGATAACGGTTCTAAAGCCGTAGTCGGTCAGTGCCCAGGGCGCATGTTCGCGTGATGAACCGCAACCGAAGTTTTCGCGCGCCAGCAGAATCGAGGCGCCTTTATACTCCGGAAAGTTCAGAACGAAGTCCGGGTTTGGGACTTCGCCTTTATCATCCAGGAAACGCCAGTCATTAAACAGATGCGCACCAAAGCCGGTACGCGTTACCTTCTGCAAAAATTGCTTTGGAATAATGGCGTCCGTATCGACGTTGGCGGCATCCAGTGGGACAACCAGGCCGGTATGCTGTGTATATTTCTCTGCCATGATTATCTCCTCTTACAAACTGCGAATATCAGCGAAATGACCGGTGACCGCAGCAGCGGCTGCCATTGCAGGGCTGACCAGATGGGTACGACCACCACGGCCCTGACGCCCTTCAAAGTTACGGTTGCTGGTGGATGCGCAACGCTCGCCCGGATTCAGGCGGTCATTATTCATGGCCAGGCACATAGAACAGCCCGGTAAACGCCACTCGAAACCGGCTTCAATAAAGATCTTGTCCAGCCCTTCGGCTTCAGCCTGTGCTTTCACCGGGCCAGAGCCTGGAACCACCAGCGCCTGAACGCCTGGCGCGACTTTGCGCCCTTTGGCAATTTCTGCGGCGGCGCGTAAATCTTCAATGCGTGAGTTGGTGCAGGAGCCGATAAAGACTTTATCTATAGCAACGGAGGTCAGAGGCACACCCGGTTGCAGGCCCATATAGGCCAGCGCTTTTTCTGCGGAGGCTCGCTCAACCGGATCGCTAAAAGAAGCCGGGTCCGGAATGTTGTCATTAACGGAGATCACCTGACCCGGATTGGTTCCCCAGGTGACCTGCGGGGCAATCTCTTCGGCCTGCAGTGTCACAACCGTATCGAAAGTTGCATCTTCATCGGTTTTCAGCGTTTTCCAGTATTCCACTGCGTCGTCATAGTCTTTGCCTTTCGGCGCATGCAGACGGCCTTTCACGTAGTTAAACGTGGTTTCATCCGGAGCGACCAGACCCGCTTTGGCGCCCATTTCGATAGCCATGTTGCACAGGGTCATACGGCCTTCCATGCTCAGCGCCGCAATCGCCTCGCCACAGAATTCAACCACATGCCCGGTACCGCCTGCGCTGCCGGTTTTACCAATAATCGCCAGCACGATGTCTTTCGCGGTGATGCCTGCCGGCGCTTTGCCTTTGACTTCAATCTTCATCGTTTTGGCGCGGCCCTGTTTCAGGGTTTGCGTCGCCAGCACGTGCTCAACTTCGGAGGTACCTATACCAAAGGCCAGCGCGCCAAATGCACCGTGGGTGGCGGTATGGGAGTCGCCGCAGACGATGGTCATGCCCGGCAGGGTGACACCCTGTTCCGGTCCCATTACGTGCACGATGCCCTGATAAGGGTGGTTCAGGTCATACAACTCAACGCCGAACTCTTTACAGTTCTTGATCAGTTCCTGCATCTGAATGCGCGCCATCTCGCCGGAGGCATTGATGTCTTTGGTCTGCGTGGAGACGTTATGATCCATGGTCGCGAAGGTCTTGCCCGGCTGACGTACCGGACGGTTGTGCGCGCGCAGACCGTCAAATGCCTGCGGCGAAGTCACTTCATGCACCAGATGACGATCAATGTATAACAATGGGGTTTCGTTTGGCGCTTCGTACACGACGTGCGCATCAAACAATTTTTCGTACAACGTCTTAGCCATGATTACACCCCTTCTGCGATATAACGGGCGATGATGTCACCCATCTCATCGGTACTAACAGCTGCGGCGCCACGGGCTAAATCACCGGTACGCACACCTTCTTCTAATGCGCGGTTAATAGCGCTTTCAATGGCGGTTGCCGCGTCATCGGCATCCAGGCTGTAACGCAACAGCAATGCGAGAGACAGAATTTGGGCTATCGGGTTGGCAATATTTTTGCCCGCGATATCGGGCGCGGAACCGCCAGCCGGTTCGTACAAACCAAAACCTTGTTCATTCAGGCTGGCAGAGGGCAGCATGCCCATGGAGCCTGTGATCATCGCACACTCATCAGAGAGGATATCGCCGAACAGGTTGGAGCACAGCAGCACGTCAAACTGGGACGGATCTTTAATCAGCTGCATGGTGGCGTTGTCGATATACATATGCGCCAGCTCAACGTCCGGGTATTCTTGCGCCACTTCGTTGACGATTTCACGCCACAGCAGAGAGGTCTGCAGGACGTTGGCTTTATCAATGGAGTGCACTTTTTTACGGCGTTTACGTGCTGATTCAAATGCGATACGCGCGATACGTTCAATCTCAAAACGGTGATACACCTCGGTATCAAACGCTTTTTCATGCTGACCGCTGCCTTCACGACCTTTTGGCTGACCGAAGTAGATACCGCCCGTCAGCTCACGTACGCAGAGAATGTCAAAGCCGTTAGCGGAAATATCAGCGCGCAGCGGGCAGAACTCTTCCAGCCCCTGGTACAGCTTGGCCGGCCGCAGATTGCTGAATAATTTAAAATGCTTACGCAGCGGCAGCAGAGCACCACGCTCCGGCTGTTGTGCTGGCGGCAAGTTTTCCCATTTGGGGCCGCCTACGGAACCAAACAAAATAGCGTCTGCCTGCTCGCAACCTTCCACGGTTGCTTGCGGCAGCGGGTTGCCATGACGATCGATTGCGATGCCGCCTACATCATAGTGGCTGGTAGTGATTCGCATATCGAAACGGCGACGAACGGCGTCCAGTACTTTTAAAGCCTGGGCCATGACTTCCGGGCCAATGCCGTCGCCCGGCAACACGGCAATATGGTAGTTCTTCGACATCACACGGTTTCCTTGTTGTTTTCTTTATTTTGAGCTTTGCGTTGCAATTCTTTTTCGACTTCTGCGGCGCGCCAGATGTTGTTCAGGACGTGCACCATGGCTTTGGCGGAAGATTCGACGATATCTGTTGCCAGACCCACGCCATGGAAACGGCGACCGTTGTAATTGACGACAATATCCACCTGACCCAGCGCGTCTTTGCCCTGACCTTTAGCATTGAGATCGTATTTAACCAGCTCAATGTCATAACCGGTGATGCGATTAATCGCCTGATAAACGGCGTCTACCGGGCCGTTGCCGTTGGCGGCTTCTGCTTTCGTTTCTTCGCCACAGGCCAATTTCACTGAGGCGGTAGCGATATCGCTGGAACCGGACTGCACGCTAAAGTAATCCAGACGGAAATGCTCTGGTTCTTCCTGCTGCTTATTAATGAACGCCAGCGCTTCCAGATCGTAATCGAAGACCTGGCCTTTTTTGTCCGCCAGTTTCAGGAACGCGTCGTACAGATGGTCCATGTTGTAGTCGGTATCTTTGTAGCCCATCTCTTCCATACGATGTTTCACCGCCGCACGGCCAGAACGGGAGGTCAGGTTCAACTGCACCTGATTCAGACCAATGGATTCCGGGGTCATGATTTCGTAATTTTCACGGTTTTTCAGCACGCCATCCTGATGGATACCAGAAGAGTGAGCAAAGGCGCCGGTGCCGACAATCGCTTTATTCGCCGGGATTGGCATGTTGCAAATCTGGCTCACCGTCTGGCTGGTACGCCAGATCTCATGGTGATTAATGCCGGTGTGCACATTCATGATGTCTTTGCGCACTTTAATGGCCATGATGACCTCTTCCAGCGAACAATTTCCTGCGCGTTCGCCGATACCATTCATCGCCCCTTCAACCTGACGCGCGCCGGCATGAACGGCAGCAATCGCGTTACCGACGGCCAGACCTAAATCATCGTGGGTATGGACGGAGATAATGGCTTTATCAATGTTCGGCACTCGTTCGTATAAGCCGCTAATAATACTGGAGAACTCGAAAGGCATGGTGTAGCCAACGGTGTCCGGGATATTAATGGTTTTCGCACCCGCGTTGATGGCGGCTTCAACCACACGCGCCAGGTCTGCGATCGGAGTACGGCCTGCGTCTTCACAAGAGAATTCAACGTCGTCGGTGTAATTACGGGCGCGCTTAATCATATAGATGGCACGCTCGATTACTTCATCCAGCGTACTGCGCAATTTGGTGGCGATATGCATCGGTGACGTGGCGATAAAGGTATGGATGCGAAACGCCTCGGCGACTTTCAGCGATTCGGCCGCCACATCAATATCTTTCTCGACACAGCGTGCCAGCGCACAGACGCGGCTGTTTTTAACCTGACGCGCGATAGTTTGTACGGATTCGAAATCGCCCGGAGAGGAGACCGGAAAACCGACTTCCATGACGTCAACGCCCATACGTTCCAGCGCCAGAGCGATCTGCAGCTTCTCTTTCACACTCAGGCTTGCCTGTAATGCTTGTTCACCATCACGTAAGGTCGTATCAAAAATAATGACTTGCTGGCTCATGGTTTAGGTCCTTATCTCTCTTCGGTCGCCTTGCTACGAGCATAAAAAAACCCGCGCCAAGGCGCGGGTTCTTAGTGTTAACTGGAGGATGATTAACGCTGAGCGTCGTCCACCGGTCTACCGCGCACATGGGATGCGTTTAGTAGTAGTAGACCGAGGAAGCGAACATTGCGAATCATTACCATGCTCCAGATGAATGTGATTAACTGCGATATGCCTTTAGTGGTACTGGATTCAGAAATCAAAGTCAACACTTAGCCCCGTAAAAGCGCATGAAAACGGATTTGGCGCCGTGTTTTCCTTTAGTTAATCGTGCTGTAATTCGATGAAAAATCAAAATAAGGTATTAGTGCTATTTCATACTTAACGTTATTTGTACCTTTGATGAACATTTCTTTGCAGTTGGATATATTTACACACTTTTAAGACGAGCTTTCTATCTTAATGATTAATCATGGTTAATTTATTGTGGTTATCATTTTTCTTAATCAATATAGAGGAATGAAAAATTTAAGTTAAATTATTTTGTTTGCAATGGTGAAATATTTCTGCTGCAGAGCATTTATTGCTTAGAGAAGTTGTATTGTACATTCATTCTAATTATGTTTTGATCCCGGTACGCCGTTTTATTTAAACGGGAATACTTGATTTAATGTCTCTGTTTGCGAGTGCAATTAGCAGTCATTGAAATATCTTTATACATTCCTATTTTTTGGAATTCCTCTTTTCCTTATCTCATATGCGTGATAAATCATATTTCTTTAGATTATTACTGCCGAGATAAATGGAACTTTGCATGATACTGGAGAAGGACATGTCAGAAGAGAATATTGAAAATGCTCATATTAATGAGATAACGAAACCGCAACTTCGCAAAGTTGATCTTAATTTGTTAACTATTTTCGATGCGGTAATGCAGGAACAAAATATTACGCGAGCAGCCCATACATTGGGGATGTCACAACCGGCGGTGAGCAACGCCCTGGCCAGACTTAAGGTTATGTTTAATGACGAACTGTTTGTACGCTATGGTCGCGGGATACAGCCTACGGCGCGTGCCTTCCAGCTGTTTGGTTCGGTCCGACAGGCGCTACAACTCGTGCAAAATGAACTACCAGGGTCGGGTTTTGAACCCGTGACCAGCGAGCGCGTTTTTAATCTCTGCGTCTGTAGTCCGCTCGATAACCTCCTCACCTCTGTCATTTACAATCGCGTGAATGAGGTCGCACCGAATATCAACCTGGCCTTTAAATCATCATTAAATCAAAATACCGAGCACCAGCTTCGTTATCAGGAAATAGAATTTGTCATCGGTTACGATGAATTTCGCCGACCAGAATTCGCATGCGTGCCGTTGTTTAAAGACGAGATGGTCCTGGTAGCCAGTAAAAAACATCCACGTATTAACGGGCCACTTCGGGAAAATGATATTTATTGTGAACAGCATGCAGTGGTTTCACTGGATCGTTACGCATCGTTTAGCCAGCCATGGTATGACACGACAGATAAACAAACCTGTGTCGCTTATCAGGGAATGGCATTGACAAGTGTGCTTAATGTTGTTTCTCAAACTCAGCTTGTGGCCATTGCCCCACGTTGGTTAGCAGAAGAGTTTGCCGGGAAATTAGACCTCCAGATTTTACCGTTACCGTTGAAACTGAATAGTCGTACCTGTTACCTTTCATGGCATGAAGCGGCGGGGCGGGATAAAGGCCACCAATGGATGGAAGAATTACTGGTCTCGGTATGTCGCCATTAAAAATGCAGTCAATGCATTGGGTATGTCGATAGCGGATTTCTTCTGTTTGTACATATTGATGCGAAATTTTATGCTGAGATATTTCTCTGACGCAACGAATCTCGGCGTAAAAATGCATGAATTACTAGGCAGGAAGTGATTCGAATGACGAATTGTCATCGTCTTTGCTTATTACAGACAAATTCACTAAATCCCGCTTGTTAACCTTATTTTTTCTCTTTTGGGACGGGGTGCGGTGAATCGTTTGCTAATTGCCTGCCAGATTTTCAGCGGTTATGGTAACTGCCATTCATAATCAGAATACAGGGACTTCCTGTACTGAACAGAGCGACAAGACGGAAATGCGTTCTGTCGTCAGTCGCCAAACCCAAGCCTGGAGGCAAACCATGGAGATGTTGTCTGGAGCCGAGATGGTCGTCCGATCGCTTATCGATCAGGGCGTGAAGCAAGTATTCGGTTATCCTGGGGGCGCGGTCCTCGATATTTACGATGCGCTACATACGGTCGGTGGAATCGATCACGTCCTGGTACGCCATGAACAGGCAGCGGTGCATATGGCTGATGGCCTGGCAAGGGCGACGGGTGAAGTCGGCGTTGTGCTTGTCACTTCCGGGCCGGGAGCCACGAATGCTATCACCGGGATTGCAACAGCCTATATGGACTCGATTCCGCTGGTCGTTCTTTCCGGTCAGGTGGCAACTTCCCTCATCGGTTATGACGCTTTCCAGGAGTGCGACATGGTGGGGATATCCCGCCCGGTGGTAAAACACAGTTTCCTGGTTAAGCAGACCGAAGACATTCCCGGCGTGCTGAAAAAAGCGTTCTGGCTTGCTTCCACTGGTCGTCCTGGTCCTGTCGTCGTCGATTTACCAAAAGATATTCTCAATCCTGCGAATAAGTTGCCTTACGTATGGCCGGATTCGGTGAGTATGCGTTCCTATAACCCGACAACCCACGGGCATAAAGGGCAAATCAAACGCGCTTTGCAGACGCTTGTGGCAGCTAAACACCCCGTTGTCTATGTCGGCGGCGGCGCGATCACATCCGCCTGCGAACCGCAACTGAGCGCGCTGGCAGAAAAATTGAATCTCCCTGTTGTCTCGTCGCTCATGGGGCTGGGGGCGTTTCCGGCATCGCATCGTCAGGCGTTGGGTATGTTGGGTATGCATGGTACTTACGAAGCCAACATGACCATGCATCACTCGGATGTGATCTTTGCCGTTGGAGTGCGCTTTGATGATCGCACAACCAATAATCTGGCGAAGTACTGCCCAAATGCGACTGTGCTGCATATTGATATTGATCCCACGTCGATTTCGAAAACTGTGCAGGCCGATGTGCCCATTGTTGGGGATGCCCGGCTGGTGCTCGAGCAGATGCTGGAGTTGTTGGGACAAGAAGAGTTTCAGCAGCCTTTAGACGACATTCGCGACTGGTGGTTGCAGATTGAGCAATGGCGTGCCCGTCAGTGCCTGAAATACGACACGCAAAGCGAGAAGATCAAACCGCAGGCGGTGATCGAAACGATCTGGCGCTTAACGAAAGGGAATGCCTATGTCACCTCGGATGTCGGTCAGCATCAGATGTTTGCGGCGCTCTATTACCGCTTTGATAAACCGCGTCGCTGGATAAACTCCGGCGGGCTGGGCACGATGGGCTTTGGTCTGCCAGCCGCGCTTGGGGTGAAAATGGCACTCCCGGATGAAACGGTTATCTGCGTTACGGGCGATGGCAGTATCCAGATGAATATTCAGGAGCTGTCTACCGCGATGCAATATGAGCTTCCGGTGTTGGTACTGAACCTGAACAACCGATATTTGGGTATGGTGAAGCAGTGGCAGGATATGATTTATTCGGGTCGCCATTCGCAATCGTATATGCAGTCGTTACCTGACTTTGCGCGTGTCGCTGAAGCTTATGGTCATGTTGGGATCACTATTACCCGTCCGGACGAACTGGAAGCGAAGCTGAGTGAGGCGCTTGAGCAGGTGAAGAATAACCGCCTGGTCTTTGTCGATGTGACCGTCGACGGGAGTGAGCATGTTTATCCGATGCAGATCCGTGGCGGTGGCATGGATGAAATGTGGTTGAGCAAAACGGAGAGAACCTGATTATGCGCCGGATATTATCTGTATTACTGGAAAATGAATCGGGCGCGCTATCGCGCGTGATCGGTCTTTTTGCCCAGCGTGGCTATAACATTGAAAGTCTGACGGTGGCACCGACAGATGATCCTACACTTTCGCGAATGACGATTCAGACGGTCGGTGACGCCAAAGTGCTGGAGCAAATTGAAAAGCAACTGCACAAGCTGGTTGATGTGTTACGTGTAAATGAGCTTGGGCAGAGTGCCTATGTTGAGCGCGAGATCATGCTGGTGAAAGTCCAGGCCAGCGGTTATGGTCGTGAAGAGGTCAAACGCAACGCGGAGATCTTCCGCGGGCAGATCATTGATGTCACGCCTTCTATTTATACGGTTCAGCTCGCAGGCACCAGTGATAAGCTTGATGCTTTTCTGGCGACCATCCGCGATGTGGCTAAAATCGTTGAGGTGGCGCGTTCTGGCGTGGTCGGTTTATCGCGCGGCGACAAAATCATGCGTTAAGTGTTACGCGTACGTCATTTTCCTGGCCTGGCGTTATCCGCTGGGCTTTTTTTTTGCGAAATCCGCCGGAAGCGAACACAAAAGCTGTTGCCGCAGTGTCTATTCTGCGCTTAGATGTTATGGAATTTAACCTATATCCCTAAAAAGGTTATGGAGTATCTTTTATTTTTTGAGGGGCAATTGTGAAACTGGATGAAATCGCCCGGCTAGCCGGCGTCTCACGTACCACGGCAAGCTATGTCATTAATGGAAAGGCAAAGCAATATCGTGTCAGCGACAAAACCGTCGAGAAAGTTATGGCGGTCGTACGTGAGCATAATTACCACCCGAATGCGGTGGCGGCTGGGTTGCGAGCGGGACGAACTCGCTCCATTGGGCTGGTTATTCCGGATTTGGAGAACACCAGTTATACGCGTATTGCAAATTATCTGGAGCGGCAGGCGCGTCAACGCGGTTATCAGCTACTTATTGCCTGTTCGGAAGATCAGCCAGATAACGAAATGCGCTGCATCGAACATCTGCTGCAGCGCCAGGTGGATGCCATTATCGTTTCAACATCGTTGCCGCCGGAGCATCCTTTCTATCAGCGTTGGGCCAATGATGCCTTTCCTATAGTTGCTCTTGACCGCGCGCTGGATCGTGAACACTTCACCAGCGTTGTCGGCGCCGATCAGGATGACTCGGAAATGCTGGCGGCGGAATTACGCAAATTCCCGGCAGAAAAAGTACTCTACCTGGGGGCGCTGCCTGAACTTTCTGTTAGCTTCCTGCGCGAGCAGGGTTTCCGTACTGCCTGGAAGGACGATCCGCGCGAAGTGGATTATCTCTATGCAAATAGTTATGAGCGCGAAGCTGCTGCGCAGTTATTTGAAAAATGGCTGGAAACGCACACCATGCCGCAGGCGCTTTTCACTACCTCTTTTGCGCTATTACAAGGCGTGCTGGATGTTACGTTGCGCCGCGATGGTAAGTTACCGTCTGACCTGGCCATTGCTACTTTTGGTGATCATGAGTTGCTGGACTTCCTACAGTGCCCGGTCCTGGCGGTGGCGCAGCGTCATCGGGATGTTGCTGAACGCGTGCTGGAGATTGTACTTGCCAGCCTGGACGAGCCGCGTAAACCTAAGGCGGGTTTGAGCCGCATTCGTCGTAACCTCTACCGTCGTGGCGTATTAAGCCGCGTGTAGTGATCAAATAAAGGCAGTAATCGCTGCCTTTTTGTTGTGAATGAAAGGCGATAATTAATTTTATTGCCAATTCAGATAAATCCTTATTTTTAAGGCTGTTAATTTAATTAATTTGCCTTATTTCACTCAGCACACATTTTAAAGTAATTAAGACGTAACTGAACGTGTCTCCCGTATTACTTTGTTACATCTCCCGGCGTAATCGTTGAAATAACAACCACTTTTTGAATGCGGACTTTATGCCTGCGGCTTTTCTTATAGCCCCCGCGCCGTACAGACGGCATCTGGCACTGTTATCTGGCTGCAATATGTCTTAAAATGCCGCCCGCGTCGCAAACTGACACTTTATATTTCGCGCGCATAAAATAAGTGGTTTTTAACGCCCCAATGCATATTCAGTTTTTTTTCTTACAAATATTCATGACGTTAATTTGCCTCATTAGTTGAGCGGTATTTCACCAAAGTGGAATGTAACCGCGAATAAGGGATCTTTTATTCTGGTTAGCCTTTGCACTGGCTTGACAAGCTTTTCCTCCGCTCCGTAAACTCCTTTGGTGGGGATTTGTGGGATAAAGTGGTGAAAGAGGTCACTCAGGGGTGGGGCTGGTATGTTCCGTGGAGCTACATTAGTCAATCTCGACAGCAAAGGCCGATTAGCCGTGCCGACCCGTTATCGGGATTTGCTGCTGGAGAAAGCTTCCGGTCAAATGGTTTGTACCATTGACATCCGTCACACCTGCCTGCTGCTTTACCCCTTACCCGAATGGGAAATTATTGAGCAAAAATTGTCGCGTCTGTCGAGCATGGATCCACAAGAGCGTCGTGTACAACGTCTCTTGCTGGGGCATGCCAGCGAATGTCAGATGGATAACGCAGGGCGCTTACTAATCGCGCCCGTTTTACGGCAACACGCCGGGCTGACGAAAGAAGTGATGCTGGTCGGACAGTTCAATAAATTCGAGCTGTGGGACGAAACGACCTGGTATCAACAGGTCAAGGAAGATATCGACGCTGAGCAAACGGGCACTGAAATACTTTCAGACCGGTTGCAGGATTTGTCTCTGTAATGATGATGGAAAATTTTAAACACACAACGGTGCTACTGGATGAGGCCGTTAATGGCCTGAACATTCGTCCGGATGGCATTTACATTGATGGCACTTTTGGCCGCGGTGGTCACTCACGCCTGATCCTCTCCCATCTGGGAGCGGAAGGACGTCTGCTGGCTATTGATCGGGATCCGGAAGCGATTGCTGTCGCAAAAACGATTGATGATCCCCGCTTTTCCATCGTGCATGGTCCTTTTTCCGCGTTGGCTGAGTATGTCAGCGAGCGTGGCCTCACCGGTAAGATCGACGGAATTCTGCTCGATCTTGGGGTCTCTTCTCCGCAACTTGATGATGCTGAACGCGGTTTTTCTTTTATGCGTGACGGTCCGCTTGATATGCGTATGGATCCGACGCGCGGCCAGTCTGCTGCTGAGTGGTTACGAACGGCCGATGAAGCCGATATCGCCTGGGTAATAAAAACCTTTGGTGAAGAGCGCTTTGGTAAACGCATCGCGCGCGCCATCGTCGAACGTAACCGTGAAGAACCGATGACCCGCACCAAAGAGCTGGCTGCGGTGGTGGCTGCAGCGACACCGGTGAAAGATAAATTCAAACATCCTGCGACCCGTACCTTCCAGGCGGTTCGTATCTGGGTAAACAGTGAACTGGAGGAAATAGAGCTGGCGCTAAAAAGCTCGATCGACGTCCTTGCCCCGGGAGGGCGGCTCTCGATCATCAGTTTTCACTCGCTGGAAGACCGCATTGTAAAACGTTTTATGCGTGAGCAAAGCCGCGGTCCACAAGTTCCGGCAGGATTACCGATGACGGAAGAGCAACTCAGGAAACTGGGTGGTCGTCAGTTACGAGCACTAGGCAAGTTGATGCCGGGCGAAGAAGAAGTGGCTGAGAATCCACGTGCCCGTAGTTCAGTTCTGCGCATTGCAGAGAGGACGAACGCATGATCGGCAGAGTGTCAGAGACCCTTAGCAAAGTTAAAGTGTCGTTAGGAAGCAACGAGCGCCATGCCTTGCCTGGCGTGATCGGCGACGACCTTTTGCGATTTGGGAAACTGCCACTCTGCTTGTTCATTTGCATCATCATGACGGCGGTGACGGTTGTCACCACCTCGCATCATACCCGTTTGTTGACGGCTCAGCGTGAACAACTCGTGCTGGAACGCGATGCGCTGGATATTGAATGGCGCAACTTGATCCTTGAAGAGAATGCGCTCGGCGATCATAGCCGGGTTGAGCGGATCGCGACCGAGAAGCTGCAAATGCAGCATGTCGATCCGTCCCAGGAAAATATTGTTGTACAGAAATAAGGAACCACGCGACGCATGAAAGCCGCAGCGGTGAAAACGCCAAAACCGAAACGCCAGGAAGAACAGGCCAGCTTTGTGAGCTGGCGTTTTGCCTTGCTTTGCGGCTGCATTTTGCTGGCGCTGGGCTTTTTGCTGGGTCGCGTGGCGTACTTGCAAATTGTGAACCCCGATATGCTGGTGCGTGAAGGGGATATGCGTTCGCTGCGCGTGCAGGAAGTCGCGACCTCACGCGGCATGATTACCGACCGTTCTGGCCGCCCGCTGGCAGTGAGTGTGCCGGTGAAAGCGATTTGGGCCGACCCGAAAGAGGTGCAGGATGCCGGCGGCGTAACGCTCGATAATCGCTGGAAGGCCCTTTCTGACGCATTAACTATCCCGCTCGATCAACTTTCCTCGCGCATTAATGCTAACCCGAAAGGGCGATTTATCTATTTAGCGCGTCAGGTGAATCCCGATCTTGGCGAGTACATCAAAAAGCTTAAGTTGCCGGGCATTCACCTTCGCGAAGAGTCCCGCCGTTATTACCCTTCGGGCGAAGTAACTGCTCACCTCATCGGCTTCACTAACGTCGACAGTGAAGGTATCGAAGGGGTCGAGAAAAGCTTTGATAAGTGGCTTACCGGTCAGCCGGGTGAGCGCATTGTGCGTAAAGACCGTTATGGCCGCGTGATTGAGGATATTTCCTCTACCGACAGCCAGGCGGCGCATAACCTTGCGCTGAGTATTGACGAACGCCTACAGGCGCTGGTCTATCGCGAGCTGAACAATGCGGTGGCATTTAACAAAGCGGAATCGGGCAGTGCTGTGTTGGTGGATGTGAGCACTGGCGAAGTGCTGGCGATGGCGAACAGTCCCTCTTACAACCCGAACAATTTCACCGGTACCGCGAAAGACGCCATGCGTAACCGCGCCATTACCGACGTCTTCGAACCGGGTTCGACGGTGAAACCCATGGTAGTGATGACCGCGCTCCAGCGTGGCGTCGTGACGCCTAACACCGTATTGAACACGATCCCATACCGAATTAACGGCCACGAAATCAAAGATGTGGCGCGCTACAGCGAATTGACCCTGACCGGGGTTCTACAGAAGTCGAGTAACGTTGGTGTTTCTAAACTGGCGTTAGCGATGCCGTCCTCAGCGTTAGTAGATACTTACTCACGTTTTGGGCTGGGAAAGGCGACCAATTTGGGGTTGGTCGGAGAACGCAGTGGCTTATTTCCTCAAAAACAACGGTGGTCTGACATAGAGAGGGCCACCTTCTCTTTCGGCTACGGGCTGATGGTAACGCCGTTACAGTTAGCGCGAGTCTATGCAACCATCGGCAGCTACGGTGTCTACCGTCCGCTGTCGATAACCAAAGTTGATCCTCCTGTTCCGGGCGAACGCATCTTCAATGAATCTATCGTACGTAATGTCGTACATATGATGGAGAGTGTGGCCCTGCCTGGCGGCGGCGGTGTAAAAGCGGCGATTAAAGGCTACCGCATCGCGATTAAGACCGGTACGGCGAAGAAGGTGGGGCCGGATGGCCGCTACATCAACAAATATATTGCTTATACCGCGGGTGTTGCGCCCGCCAGTAATCCACGCTTTGCGCTGGTGGTCGTTATTAACGATCCACAAGCAGGTAAATACTACGGTGGCGCCGTTTCTGCGCCGGTGTTTGGTGCCATCATGGGCGGCGTTTTACGCACCATGAACATTGAGCCGGATGCGCTGACAACGGGCGATAAGAATGAATTCGTAATTAATCAAGGCGAGGGAACAGGTGGCAGATCGTAATTTGCGCGACCTTCTTGCTCCGTGGGTGCCAGGTGCGCCGGAGCGAGCACTGCGGGAAATGACACTCGACAGCCGGGTAGCGGCGTCGGGTGATCTTTTTGTTGCAGTCGTGGGTCATCAGGCGGACGGGCGTCGATATATCCCGCAGGCGATTGCGCAAGGTGTGGCTGCTATTATTGCCGAGGCGAAAGATGAGGCCTCCGACGGCGAAATTCGCGAGATGCATGGCGTACCGGTTATCTATCTGAGCCAGTTAAATGAGCGTCTTTCTGCGTTGGCCGGACGTTTTTATAACGAGCCTTCTGAGCAACTGCGCCTGATTGGCGTGACCGGCACTAACGGTAAAACCACCACCACTCAGTTGCTGGCGCAATGGAGCCAACTGCTTGGCGAAACCAGCGCGGTGATGGGCACTGTGGGGAATGGTCTGCTGGGCAAAGTGGTCCCATCGGAAAATACCACTGGCTCCGCCGTTGATGTGCAGCATGTGATTGCAAGCCTCGCGCAGCAAGGCGCAACGTTCGCCGCGATGGAGGTCTCTTCTCACGGGCTGGTTCAGCATCGCGTAGCGGCATTGAAATTTGCTGCCTCTGTCTTTACGAATCTGAGCCGCGATCATCTGGACTATCACGGCGACATGACCAATTACGAAGCGGCCAAATGGCTGCTGTTTTCTGCTCACCATTTCGGTCAGGCCATCGTCAATGCTGATGATGAAGTCGGACGCCGTTGGTTAGCAAAATTGCCTGATGCAGTTGCCGTGTCGATGGAAGACTATATCAATCCTGATTGTCATGGTCGCTGGCTTAAAGCGACCAACGTGGTGTACCACGACAGCGGCGCGACTATCCGTTTTGACTCCTCCTGGGGCGAGGGTGAGATTGAAAGCCGTCTGATGGGCGCCTTTAACGTCAGCAATCTGCTGCTGGCGCTGGCGACATTGCTGGCGCTGGGTTATCCACTGGCTGATTTACTTAACACTGGCGCACGTCTGCAGCCGGTTTGTGGGCGTATGGAAGTGTTCAGCGCGCCGGGCAAACCTACCGTGGTGGTGGATTATGCACATACGCCGGATGCGCTGGAAAAAGCGTTGCAGGCGGCACGACTGCACTGCACCGGAAAACTGTGGTGCGTATTTGGCTGCGGTGGCGATCGCGATAAAGGCAAGCGTCCGCTGATGGGCGCTATTGCCGAGCAGTTCGCCGATATTCCGGTCGTAACGGATGACAACCCGCGTACCGAAGAGCCGCGAGCCATCATCGACGATATCCTGGCGGGAATGCTTGATGCGGGCCGCGCACATGTGATGGAAGGCCGCGCAGAAGCGGTCACCAACACCATCATGCAGGCGAAAGAAGATGATGTTGTCCTGCTCGCAGGTAAAGGCCACGAAGATTATCAGATTGTCGGTAACCACCGTCTCGATTATTCAGACCGTGTCACCGCGGCGCGTCTGTTGGGAGTGATCGCATGATTAGCGTAACGCTTAGCCAGCTCGGCGGCATTTTGCACGGCGAGCTGCATGGTGCAGACGCAACCATTGAAGCTGTTACTTCCGATACCCGTAAGTTGACCTCTGGTTGCCTGTTTGTGGCGTTGAAAGGTGAACGTTTCGATGCCCATGATTTCGCTGATAAAGCGAAAGAGGGCGGTGCTGGCGCGCTGTTAGTCAGTCGCAAACTGGATATCGATCTGCCGCAACTGGTGGTGAAGGATACCCGTCTCGCGTTTGGCGAACTGGCAGCCTGGGTTCGTCAGCAGGTACCTGCTCGCGTTGTGGCACTGACTGGCTCTTCCGGCAAAACATCGGTGAAAGAGATGACAGCCGCCATTCTCAATGAATGTGGCAATACGCTTTATACCGCCGGGAATCTGAACAATGACATCGGTGTGCCGATGACCTTGCTGCGCCTGACAAAAGAACATCAGTATGCGGTGATAGAACTTGGCGCTAATCATCAGGGCGAGATCGCCTGGACCGTGGCGCTGACCCGCCCGGAAGCGGCGCTGGTTAACAACCTTGCTGCAGCGCACCTGGAAGGGTTTGGTTCTCTGGCCGGAGTGGCAAAGGCCAAAGGCGAGATTTATACCGGCCTGCCGGACAATGGCATTGCCATTATGAATGCCGATAACAATGACTGGCTGAACTGGCAGAACATCATCGGCAATCGCAAAGTCTGGCGCTTCTCGCCAAATGCTGCCAACAGCGATTTTACCGCGACCCATATTCATGTGACCTCCCACGGTACAGAATTCACGCTGCAAACCCCAACGGGCGATATAGATGTCACGTTGCCATTGCCTGGGCGTCACAATATCGCGAATGCGCTGGCGGCAACCGCGCTGGCGATGGCGGTAGGGGCGCCGCATGACGCAGTGAAAAAGGGTCTGGCCAATCTGAAAGCGGTTCCAGGGCGTCTTTTCCCGGTGCAACTTGGCGAAAACCAATTACTGCTGGACGACAGCTACAACGCCAACGTGGGATCGATGACGGCGGCGGCACATGTTTTAGCCGAAATGCCGGGCTATCGGGTCATGGTTGTCGGCGACATGGCGGAATTGGGTGATGAAAGTCAGGCGTGTCACGTTCAGGTGGGGGAAACGGCAAAAGCTGTTGGCATCGACCGTGTGTTAAGCGTCGGCAAGCTCAGTAAAGCCATCAGTGATGCCAGCGGCGTCGGTGAGCATTTTGATGATAAGGCGGCAATGGTTTCGCGTTTAGAGGCGCTGATTGCCGAGAAGCAAATTATTACCATTTTGGTGAAAGGTTCACGTAGTGCCGCCATGGAAGAGGTTGCACGCGCATTACAGGAGAAAAGGGCATGTTAGTTTGGCTGGCCGAACATTTGGTCAAATATTATTCCGGCTTTAACGTCTTCTCCTATTTGACGTTTCGCGCCATCGTCAGCCTGCTGACTGCGCTCTTCATCTCTTTATGGATGGGGCCGCGCATGATTGCCCGTCTGCAAAAACTCTCATTTGGCCAGGTCGTACGTAACGATGGCCCGGAGTCGCATTTCAGTAAACGCGGTACGCCGACCATGGGCGGCATCATGATTCTGACCGCGATCGTGGTGTCTGTACTGCTGTGGGCTTACCCGTCCAATCCCTACGTCTGGTGTGTTCTGGTTGTACTGGTTGGCTACGGCATCATTGGTTTTGTCGATGACTACCGCAAAGTCGTGCGTAAAGACACAAAGGGGCTGATTGCCCGCTGGAAATATTTCTGGATGTCGGTGATTGCGCTGGGCGTTGCGTTCGCGCTGTACCTTGCGGGTAACGACACGCCAGCTACACAGTTGGTGGTGCCGTTTTTTAAAGATGTCATGCCGCAATTGGGCATCTTCTACATCCTGCTGGCGTATTTCGTGATTGTGGGGACAGGTAACGCGGTCAACCTGACTGACGGCCTTGATGGTCTGGCGATTATGCCCACCGTGTTTGTGGCGGCGGGCTTTGCACTGGTTGCCTGGGCGACCGGTAACATGAACTTCGCCAGTTATCTGCACATTCCGTATCTGCGTCATGCGGGTGAGCTGGTCATTGTCTGTACGGCAATTGTGGGCGCAGGGCTGGGATTTCTGTGGTTTAACACCTACCCGGCCCAGGTTTTTATGGGGGATGTGGGCTCGCTGGCGTTAGGTGGCGCACTGGGCATTATCGCTGTGCTACTGCGTCAGGAGTTTCTGTTGGTCATTATGGGCGGCGTCTTCGTCGTCGAAACCCTGTCTGTGATTTTGCAGGTTGGGTCGTTCAAATTGCGTGGTCAGCGTATTTTCCGTATGGCGCCGATTCACCATCACTATGAACTGAAAGGCTGGCCGGAGCCGCGCGTGATTGTGCGCTTCTGGATTATTTCGCTGATGCTGGTCCTGATTGGTCTGGCAACGCTTAAGGTACGTTAATCATGGCAGATTACCAGGGTAAAAAAGTCGTCATTATTGGTCTTGGTCTGACGGGACTCTCGTGCGTGGAATTTTTCCGCGCGCGCGGCGTTACGCCGAAAGTGATGGATACCCGTGTTTCGCCGCCGGGGCTGGATAAGCTTCCGGAAGAGGTGGAACGCTATCTTGGTGG
The DNA here is from genome assembly GCA_901456055.1 of Phytobacter ursingii. Taxonomy (GTDB): domain Bacteria; phylum Pseudomonadota; class Gammaproteobacteria; order Enterobacterales; family Enterobacteriaceae; genus Phytobacter; species Phytobacter ursingii. The sequence goes on along the minus strand of CABDWT010000002.1, from coordinate 463,566 downwards.
TCTGAATGATGACTGGCTGTTGGCGGCCGATCTGATCGTCGCGAGTCCAGGGATCGCGCTGGCGCACCCTTCGTTGAGCGCAGCGGCAGATGCGGGTGTCGAGATCGTAGGTGATATTGAGCTTTTCTGCCGCGAGGCGCAGGCGCCGATCGTGGCGATCACCGGGTCGAACGGTAAAAGCACGGTCACGACGCTGGTGGGCGAAATGGCAAAATCCGCCGGCAAGAACGTGGGCGTCGGCGGAAACATCGGTCTGCCCGCGTTGATGCTGCTGGAATCTGCCTGCGATCTCTATGTGCTGGAGCTTTCCAGCTTCCAGCTTGAAACCACATCCAGCCTGCATGCGGCCGCGGCGACCATTCTCAACGTCACCGAAGATCATATGGACCGGTATCCGTTTGGCCTGCAGCAGTACCGTGCTGCAAAACTGCGTGTTTATGAAAATGCGAAAGTTTGTGTAGTCAATGCGGATGACGCGCTGACCATGCCGGTGCGCGGCGCGGATGAGCGCTGCGTTAGCTTTGGCGTAGATGTCGGCGATTACCATCTCAATCGCCAGCAGGGGGAAACCTGGCTGCGCGTGAAAGGTGAAAAAGTTCTGAACGTTAAAGAGATGAAGCTTAGCGGTCAGCATAATTATACAAACGCGCTGGCAGCACTGGCCCTGGCCGATGCCGTGGGATTGCCGCGCGCCAGCAGCCTGAAAGCATTAACCACGTTTACTGGCCTGGCGCACCGCTTCCAGCTGGCGCTGGAGCACAATGGTGTGCGCTGGATTAACGATTCCAAAGCGACCAACGTCGGCAGTACAGAGGCGGCACTGAACGGCCTGCATGTGGATGGCACGCTGCATCTGCTGCTCGGTGGCGATGGTAAATCGGCAGACTTCTCTCCACTGAAACGCTATCTCGAAGGCAGCAATGTTCGCTTGTATTGCTTTGGCCGCGATGGTGCGGAACTGGCTGCGCTGCGTCCGGAGATTACCGAGCAAACGCAGGATATGGAACAGGCAATGCGCCTGATCGCGACGCGGGTACAGCCGGGTGACATGGTGTTGTTATCGCCCGCCTGCGCCAGCCTCGATCAGTTTAAGAACTTTGAACAGCGTGGCGATGTCTTTACCCGCCTGGCGCAGGAGTTAGGTTGATGCGTTTAAGTCTCCCCCGCCCGAGAATGCCGCACCTGCCAGGATTTGGCATCCTGAGCTGGCTGTTTGGTGCATTAAAAGGTTGGGTGATGGGCTCACGCCAGAAAGATAACGACAGTCTGGTCATGTACGACCGCACGCTGTTCTGGCTGACGCTGGGCCTGGCGGCGATCGGTTTTATCATGGTGACGTCGGCGTCAATGCCGGTGGGGCAGAGGTTGACCGCAGACCCGTTCTTCTTTGCCAAACGCCATGCGCTGTATCTGTTCCTGGCGTTTTGTCTGGGGCTGGTAACGCTGCGCTTGCCGATGGAGTTCTGGCAGCGCTGGAGCTCGGTAATGCTGGTGGCCGCTATTGTCATGCTGTTGGTTGTTCTGGTGGTGGGTAGCTCAATCAACGGGGCGTCGCGCTGGATTGATCTGGGCGTAATGCGTTTCCAGCCAGCGGAATTTACCAAGCTGTCGCTGTTCTGTTATCTGGCGAACTACCTGGTGCGTAAGGTTGATGAGGTGCGTAATAACCTGCGCGGGTTCCTCAAGCCGATGGGCGTCATCATGGTGCTCGCGGTGCTACTGCTGGCGCAGCCTGACCTGGGTACCGTGGTGGTGCTCTTTATTACCACGCTGGCGATGCTGTTCCTGGCCGGGGCAAAACTGTGGCAGTTCATCGCCATTATCGGTTCCGGTATCGCTGCGGTGATTTTGCTGATTTTGGCTGAGCCATACCGTATTCGTCGTGTGACATCATTCTGGAACCCCTGGGATGATCCGTTTGGCAGTGGCTACCAATTGACGCAGTCGCTGATGGCATTTGGGCGCGGTGAGCTGTGGGGGCAAGGACTGGGGAACTCCGTACAAAAGCTGGAGTATTTGCCCGAAGCGCATACCGACTTCATCTTCGCCATCATCGGCGAAGAACTGGGTTATATCGGTGTGGTACTGGCACTTTTAATGGTATTCTTCGTCGCTTTCCGCGCCATGTCCATCGGACGCAAAGCGCTGGAAATCGATCAACGGTTTTCTGGTTTCCTGGCCTGCTCGATTGGCATTTGGTTCAGCTTCCAGGCATTAGTAAACGTTGGCGCTGCCGCAGGTATGCTGCCGACTAAAGGGCTGACTCTGCCGCTCATCAGTTATGGCGGCTCCAGTTTATTGATTATGTCGACGGCGATCATGCTGTTGTTACGAATTGATTATGAAACGCGTCTGGAAAAAGCCCAGGCGTTTACACGAGGTTCACGATGAGCGGTCAACCGAAGCGGTTAATGGTGATGGCAGGCGGTACCGGTGGGCATGTTTTCCCCGGGCTGGCGGTTGCGCACCATTTAATGGATCAGGGCTGGCAAGTGCGCTGGCTCGGAACCGCCGATCGCATGGAAGCCGATTTAGTACCGAAACACGGTATCGAGATTGACTTCATCCGTATCTCCGGCCTTCGCGGTAAAGGGGTAAAAGCTCTACTGCTTGCGCCGGTGAGAATTTTCAACGCCTGGCGTCAGGCGCGCGCCATTATGCAGCGCTTTAAGCCAGACGTCGTGTTGGGGATGGGCGGGTATGTCTCCGGTCCTGGCGGGCTAGCCGCATGGTCGTTGGGCATTCCCGTTGTGCTGCATGAGCAAAACGGCATTGCGGGGTTAACCAACAAATGGCTGGCGAAGATCGCCACCAAAGTCATGCAAGCTTTCCCGGGCGCATTTCCGAAGGCAGACGTGGTAGGAAACCCGGTACGTGTGGATGTACTGGCGCTGCCGTTGCCGCAAGAACGGTTACCTGGCCGTGAAGGGCCAGTACGGGTTCTGGTGGTGGGCGGTTCGCAGGGGGCGCGCGTACTGAATCAGACCATGCCGCAGGTCGCGGCAAAACTGGGCAGCGCGGTGACTATCTGGCATCAGAGTGGAAAGGGCGCTCAGCAAGCCGTTGAGCAGGCCTATGCCGATGCCGGGCAGCCTCAGCATAAAGTGACCGAATTTATTGATGATATGGCGCAGGCCTATGCCTGGGCGGATGTCGTGGTATGCCGTTCCGGCGCACTGACGGTGAGCGAAATCGCTGCCGCCGGCCTGCCAGCATTATTTGTTCCGTTCCAGCATAAGGATCGGCAGCAGTACTGGAATGCGCTGCCGCTGGAAAAAGCGGGTGCCGCGAAAATTCTGGAGCAGCCGCAATTTACGGTCGATGCCGTGGCAGAGACGCTCGCGAGCTGGAACCGGGAAGCATTACTGGAAATGGCCGAGCGCGCACGTGCCGCTGCCATTCCCGATGCCACTGAACGAGTGGCAAATGAAGTGAGCCTTGCAGCACAGGCTTAATACTGGCGACGCCTTTTGCGTCGCGCGAATTTGAAGTGGTAGATGGCGTTTAGAGAATGAATACACAACAACTGGCGAAACTGCGTTCAATCGTGCCCGAGATGCGTCGCGTCCGGCACATTCACTTTGTCGGCATTGGCGGTGCTGGCATGGGCGGTATTGCCGAAGTTCTGGCTAACGAAGGCTATCAAATCAGCGGTTCTGATTTGGCGCCGAACCCTGTAACGCAGCAGTTGGCGTCGCTTGGCGCGACAATCTACTTCAACCATCGCCCGGAGAACGTTAGCGATGCAAGTGTCGTCGTCGTGTCCAGCGCGATTGCAGCTGATAACCCGGAAATCGTCGCCGCTAACGAAGCGCGTATCCCGGTGATTCGCCGTGCCGAAATGCTGGCAGAGCTAATGCGTTTTCGCCACGGGATTGCTATTGCCGGTACGCATGGCAAAACGACAACGACTGCCATGGTTGCCAGCATTTATGCCGAAGGCGGGCTTGATCCTACCTTTGTGAATGGTGGTCTGGTAAAAGCGGCGGGCGTACATGCGCGTCTGGGCAATAGCCGTTACTTAATTGCGGAAGCAGACGAGAGTGATGCGTCATTCCTCCATCTGCAGCCGATGGTGGCGATTGTCACCAATATCGAAGCTGACCATATGGATACCTACCAGGGCGACTTCGAGAATTTAAAAACGACATTTATCAATTTCCTGCATAACCTGCCGTTTTATGGTCGCGCGGTGATGTGCGTGGACGATCCGGTCATTCGCGAATTACTTCCGCGCGTGGGTCGTCAGCTCACCACATACGGCTTTAGTCAGGATGCGGATGTGCGCATTGAAAACTATCAGCAGGAAGGCGCACAAGGGCATTTCACCCTGATTCGTCAGGACAAACCGGAGCTGCATGTCACGCTGAATGCGCCGGGCCGCCATAATGCGCTTAATGCAGCGGCTGCGGTCGCGGTGGCGACAGAGGAAGGCATCGACGACGAAGATATTCTGAGCGCGCTGGAAAGCTTCCAGGGCACCGGGCGTCGTTTTGATTTTCTGGGTGAGTTTCCACTGGCGTCCGTTAACGGTAAGCCAGGGACTGCGATGCTGGTGGATGATTACGGCCACCATCCGACGGAAGTAGATGCCACCATTAAAGCGGCACGCGCAGGCTGGCCGGATAAAAATCTGGTGATGGTCTTCCAGCCGCATCGCTTTACCCGTACGCGCGATCTGTATGACGATTTTGCCAACGTTTTGACGCAGGTCGATTCACTGCTGATGCTGGATGTTTACTCTGCGGGCGAAACGCCGATCCCGGGGGCGGACAGCCGCTCCCTGTGCCGTACTATTCGTGGCCGTGGGAAAATCGATCCGATCCTGGTATCCGATCCGGCTCAAACCGCGGCTATGCTGGCTCCTGTTCTGACCGGTAATGATTTAATTCTGATCCAGGGTGCGGGCAATGTTGGCAAGATTGCGCGTCAGTTGGCGGAAGCGAAACTCAAGCCGCAACAGGAGGACGAGCGCAATGGCTGACAAAGTCGCGGTCCTGCTGGGCGGAATTTCTGCTGAGCGCGAGGTGTCATTAAACTCCGGCGCTGCGGTGCTTGCGGGTTTACGTGAGGGGGGCATTGATGCGCACCCGATTGACCCGCGTGATGTGGATGTTACTCGCCTGAAAGCGATGGGCTTCGATAAAGCATTCATTGCGCTGCATGGGCGTGGCGGTGAAGACGGTAGTCTGCAAGGGTTGCTGGAGCTAACAGGCATGCCTTATACCGGCAGCGGCGTTATGGCATCGGCAATCTCAATGGATAAATTACGCAGTAAATTGCTCTGGCAAGGTGCGGGGTTACCTGTTGCCCCGTGGGTTGCTTTAACACGCAACGAATTTGAATCGGGGCCCAATAATGACGTTATTCAACGCATTGAAGCGTTAGGTTTACCGGTTATCGTTAAACCGAGCCGCGAAGGTTCAAGCGTCGGTATGTCAAAAGTTGAAGAATTTGGTGCATTAACGGCTGCGTTAGCGCTTGCCTTTCAACATGATGATGAAGTTCTTATCGAAAAATGGCTAAGTGGGCCCGAATTTACAGTTGCCATGCTCGGAAAAGAAATTTTACCTTCAATTCGTATTCAGCCCGCTGGAACCTTCTATGATTATGAGGCGAAGTATCTCTCTGATGAGACGAAATATTTCTGTCCGTCAGGTCTGGAAGCAAACGATGAGGCCACTTTACAAAACCTGGTACTGAAAGCCTGGCGTGCGCTGGGATGTCGGGGCTGGGGACGAATTGACGCCATGTTAGACAGTGATGGTCAGTTTTATTTATTGGAAGCCAATACCGCGCCGGGTATGACAAGTCATAGCCTGGTACCGATGGCAGCGCGACAGGCGGGGTTAACCTTCTCGCAACTGGTCGTGCAAATTCTGGAACTGGCGGAGTGATATGTCTCAGGCTGCGCTGAACACGCGAAATCGCGATGTCGAGGAGATGCCATCCTCCCGCCGCAATAATGGAACGCGTCTTGCAGGAATTCTGTTCCTGCTGACGGTGTTGTGTACCGTGTTGGCTAGCGGCTGGGTAGTCCTGGGCTGGATGGAAGATGCGCAACGGTTACCGTTGTCGAAGCTGGTGTTGACAGGCGATCGTCATTACACCCGCAACGACGATATTCGCCAGTCTATTCTGGCGCTTGGCGCACCCGGCACGTTTATGACGCAGGATGTCAATATAATCCAGAGCCAGATAGAGCGTCTGCCCTGGATAAAGCAGGCAAGTGTCAGAAAGCAATGGCCTGATGAATTGAAGATTCATCTGGTTGAATATGTGCCTATAGCACGTTGGAATGATCAGCATATGGTGGACATGGACGGTAATTCGTTCAGCGTTCCTGCGGATCGAACCAGCAAGCAGGTTTTACCCATGCTGTATGGCCCGGAAGGGAGTGAGAGCGAAGTTTTACAGGGCTTCCATGACATGGGACAGGTGCTGGCGAAGGATAAATTCACGTTGAAAGAGGCGGCGATGACTGCCCGGCGGTCGTGGCAGGTGACGCTTAATAACGACATTAAGCTCAACCTCGGCCGTGGCGATACGATGAAACGCCTGGCGCGCTTTGTCGAATTGTACCCGGTTCTGCAACAGCAGGCGCAGGCGGATCGCAAAGAAATTAGTTACGTGGATTTACGCTATGACTCTGGCGCGGCGGTAGGTTGGAAGCCGGCCCCAGTTCAGGACCCTAATCAGCAACAGAATCAGGCACAGGCAGAACAATAATGATCAAGGCGACGGACAGAAAACTGGTAGTAGGACTGGAGATTGGTACCGCGAAGGTAGCCGCTTTGGTAGGGGAAGTTCTGCCCGACGGTATGATCAATATCATCGGCGTGGGAAGCTGCCCGTCCCGTGGTATGGATAAAGGTGGCGTTAACGACCTGGAATCTGTGGTGAAATGCGTTCAGCGCGCCATCGATCAGGCCGAACTGATGGCCGATTGCCAGATTTCTTCTGTTTATCTGGCGCTGTCGGGTAAACATATTAGCTGCCAGAATGAAATTGGTATGGTGCCGATTTCAGAAGAAGAAGTGACGCAGGAAGATGTAGAGAATGTGGTGCATACGGCGAAATCGGTGCGAGTGCGTGATGAACACCGCGTTCTGCATGTCATTCCTCAGGAATATGCCATTGATTACCAGGAAGGTATCAAAAACCCGGTAGGTCTTTCGGGGGTGCGTATGCAGGCGAAAGTCCATCTGATTACCTGCCATAACGATATGGCGAAAAACATTGTTAAAGCGGTGGAACGTTGTGGTCTGAAAGTTGACCAACTTATTTTCGCCGGACTGGCCTCCAGTTATTCCGTGTTGACGGAAGATGAACGTGAGCTGGGTGTCTGCGTTGTAGACATTGGCGGTGGTACAATGGATATGGCTGTCTATACAGGCGGAGCGCTGCGCCATACGAAAGTGATCCCGTATGCAGGGAATGTCGTAACCAGCGATATCGCCTATGCATTCGGTACGCCGCCAAGCGACGCCGAAGCCATTAAAGTTCGTCATGGTTGTGCGCTGGGCTCCATCGTGGGTAAAGATGAGAGTGTTGAAGTGCCAAGTGTGGGGGGGCGTCCGCCGCGTAGCTTACAGCGCCAGACGCTGGCCGACGTGATTGAGCCACGTTATACCGAGTTGCTCAATCTGGTGAATGATGAGATTTTGCAGTTACAAGAGCAGCTTCGCCAGCAAGGGGTGAAACATCATCTGGCGGCGGGGATTGTGTTAACGGGCGGGGCAGCGCAAATTGAAGGTCTGGCGGCATGTGCCCAGCGTGTATTCCATACGCAAGTGCGTATTGGCGCGCCGCTCAATATTACTGGTTTAACGGATTACGCCCAGGAGCCGTACTATTCAACGGCGGTGGGGTTGCTGCACTACGGGAAAGAAAGCCATTTGAGTGGTGAAGCAGAAGTGGAAAAACGTGCATCAGTCGGCTCGTGGTTTAAACGAATCAATAGCTGGCTGCGTAAAGAATTTTAATTTTCGGAGACCGGAAAACATTAGCGGTCTCAGGCGACAGGCACAAAACGGAGAGAAATTATGTTTGAACCTATGGAACTGACCAACGACGCGGTGATTAAAGTCATCGGCGTCGGTGGCGGCGGCGGTAATGCCGTTGAACACATGGTGCGCGAGCGCATTGAGGGTGTTGAATTCTTCGCAGTGAATACCGACGCGCAAGCGTTGCGTAAGACTGCGGTGGGTCAGACCATTCAGATCGGTGGTGGTATCACCAAAGGTCTGGGCGCTGGGGCTAACCCGGAAGTAGGTCGTAATGCGGCTGAGGAAGATCGTGAAGCACTGCGCGCTGCGCTTGATGGTGCTGACATGGTCTTTATCGCAGCGGGTATGGGCGGCGGCACCGGCACGGGTGCGGCACCGGTCGTTGCGGAAGTGGCTAAAGATTTGGGTATCCTGACGGTTGCCGTCGTGACCAAGCCTTTCAACTTTGAAGGCAAGAAGCGAATGGCATTCGCTGAACAGGGTATCGCCGAGCTGTCCAAACATGTGGACTCGCTGATCACTATCCCGAACGATAAATTGCTGAAAGTTCTCGGTCGTGGTATCTCTCTGCTGGATGCATTCGGTGCGGCTAACGACGTACTGAAAGGCGCTGTGCAGGGGATCGCCGAACTGATTACCCGTCCGGGTCTGATGAACGTTGACTTTGCTGACGTGCGTACCGTGATGTCCGAAATGGGCTACGCCATGATGGGATCCGGTGTTGCAAGAGGCGAAGACCGCGCAGAAGAAGCGGCGGAAATGGCGATTTCCTCTCCTCTGTTGGAAGATATCGATCTGTCTGGCGCGCGCGGCGTGCTGGTTAACATCACTGCGGGCTTCGACCTGCGTCTGGATGAGTTCGAAACCGTGGGTAACACCATTCGTGCATTCGCATCGGACAATGCTACTGTTGTTATTGGTACATCGCTGGATCCGGATATGAATGATGAGCTGCGTGTCACTGTTGTAGCAACCGGTATTGGTATGGACAAACGTCCGGAAATTACCCTGGTGACTAACAAACAGCAGCAGCAACCGGTGATGGACCGTTACCAGCAGCACGGCATGTCGACGATGCAGCAGGAGCAGAAACCTCAGTCTAAAGTGGTCAACGACAATACGCCGCAGACGACTAAAGAACCGGATTACCTGGATATTCCAGCGTTTTTGCGTAAGCAAGCTGATTAAGAATATGCTGGAAGTTGGGCATCTTCGCTCTTTGTGCTAAACTGCCCCACCGATTGTGTAGTACACTTCGGTTGGATGGTTAATTAGGCGAGATTATACGATGATCAAACAAAGGACACTTAAACGTATCGTTCAGGCGACTGGTGTCGGTTTACATACCGGCAAGAAAGTCACACTGACGTTGCGCCCTGCGCCGGCCAATACCGGGGTCATCTATCGTCGCACTGACTTGAATCCACCGGTAGATTTCCCGGCTGATGCTAAATCTGTGCGTGATACAATGCTCTGTACGTGTCTGGTGAACGAGCATGACGTACGGATTTCAACCGTAGAGCACCTTAATGCTGCTCTGGCCGGTCTGGGTATCGACAACATTATTGTTGAAGTCGATGCGCCGGAAATCCCGATTATGGACGGCAGTGCTGCACCGTTCGTTTATCTTCTGCTGGATGCAGGCATCGAAGAACTGCGCAGTGCGAAGAAATTCGTGCGAATCAAAGAGACGGTCCGCGTTGAAGACGGTGATAAATGGGCAGAGTTCAGGCCGTTTAACGGTTTCTCTCTCGATTTCACTATCGACTTTAACCACCCGGCCATTGATGCCAGCACTCAGCGTTACGCGATGAACTTTTCTGCCGACGCGTTTATGCGCCAGATTAGCCGCGCGCGTACCTTCGGTTTCATGCGTGATATCGAATATCTGCAGTCCCGCGGTTTGTGCCTGGGCGGCAGCTTCGATTGTGCCATCGTTGTTGACGATTATCGCGTATTGAACGAAGACGGCCTGCGTTTTGAAGACGAATTCGTTCGTCACAAAATGCTCGACGCGATTGGTGACTTGTTCATGTGTGGTCACAATATCATCGGTGCGTTTACTGCGTATAAATCCGGTCACGCGCTGAACAACAAACTGTTGCAGGCAGTCCTGGCGAAACAGGAAGCCTGGGAATATGTGACCTTCGAAGATGATGCAGAATTGCCACTGGCATTCAAAGCACCGACGATGGTTCTGGCGTAACACCAGACAATAAGTAAGCCCTAAATTCGACTGGTCCACCTGGCACACTCTCTCCTGCCAGGAGTGCCAGTCGTTTTTTATTTTAAAATCTATACTTTTGCCTCGCTTTGGTTGATGAAGATTGTTTTTACCACTCAATGAGCGCGATCGCTGCTTTCCTGGCCGTTTTTATCCCCCGGAGCGCCTTATAATCGCTGTCCTCCCGCTGCATTAATGGTAATATCTTTGCGCAAAATAATGCGTACCGAAGTAAAAAGCGGACAACAGTGATTTTTTTGGTGAACTGAGTGAGCGGAATTCTGACGCGCTGGCGACAACTTGGCAGACGTTATTTCTGGCCGCATCTCTTATTGGGGATGGTCGCGGCAAGCTTCGGCATGCCTGCGCTCAGCAACAGCAACCACACTGAACCGGCTAAAGCGACGACACGTAATCATGAAGGCGCTGGTAGCGTTAACTTCACTAATCTTGCGCTGCTTGAAGGGACGCGCCGTCCGAGCTTCACTGTTGATTACTGGCATCAGCATGCCATCCGTACCGTTATTCGCCACCTCTCTTTCGCGATGGCGCCGCAGGCGTTACCCGTCGTGGAAGAACCACTGCCTTTGCAGGCTCACCACCTCGCTCTCCTGGATAGGCTCAGCGCGCTGCTAACCCAGGAGCAGAGACCGCCGGCAATTGATAGCCAGACATGTGGTACCGATTTCCCCACCCATTGCGCATTTAGCGTCCGGGCCTGGATTAGCCAGGTTCAGGGCATCCGCGCGGGACCTCAACGCCTTAGCTGAAAAATTATCCTTCAACTACATTTGTGACTCCGCAGAGCGGGGCGTTTGAGATTTTATTATGCTTATCAAATTATTAACAAAAGTATTCGGTAGTCGTAACGATCGTACACTGCGTCGTATGCGCAAAGCAGTCGGCATCATCAATGCGATGGAGCCGGAAATGGAAAAGCTGTCAGACGACGAACTGAAAGCAAAAACAGCGGAATTTCGTGGCCGTCTGGAAAAAGGCGAAACGGTTGAAAGCTTGATCCCGGAAGCGTTTGCCGTCGTGCGCGAAGCCAGTAAACGTGTCTTCGGTATGCGTCACTTCGACGTTCAGTTACTCGGCGGCATGGTATTGAATGAACGCTGCATCGCAGAGATGCGTACCGGTGAAGGTAAAACGCTGACCGCGACACTGCCTGCGTATGTGAACGCCCTGAGCGGCAAAGGTGTTCACGTGGTTACCGTGAACGACTATCTGGCGCAACGTGACGCCGAAAACAACCGTCCCTTATTCGAATTCCTGGGTATGACCGTCGGGATCAACCTGCCGGGTATGCCGTCTGTAGCGAAGCGTGAAGCCTACGCTGCAGATATCACCTACGGTACTAACAACGAATACGGCTTTGACTACCTGCGCGATAACATGGCGTTCAGCCCTGAAGAACGCGTGCAGCGCAAACTGCACTATGCTCTGGTGGATGAGGTGGACTCCATCCTCATCGATGAAGCGCGTACACCGTTGATCATTTCCGGCCCGGCTGAAGACAGCTCGGAAATGTACAAAAAAGTGAACAAAATCATCCCGCACCTGATCCGTCAGGAGAAGGAAGATTCCGATACCTTCCAGGGTGAAGGGCACTTCTCTGTTGATGAGAAGGCGCGCCAGGTGAACCTGACCGAACGTGGCCTGGTGCTGATTGAAGAATTGTTGGTTAACGAAGGCATCATGGACGAAGGTGAGTCCCTGTACTCTCCGGGTAACATTATGTTGATGCACCATGTTACCGCAGCGCTGCGCGCGCACGCGTTGTTCACCCGTGATGTGGATTACATTGTTAAAGACGGCGAAGTTATCATCGTTGATGAGCACACTGGCCGTACCATGCAGGGCCGTCGCTGGTCTGATGGTCTGCACCAGGCTGTGGAAGCCAAAGAAGGTGTGGATATTCAGAACGAAAACCAGACTCTGGCTTCGATTACCTTCCAGAACTACTTCCGTCTGTATGAGAAACTGGCGGGGATGACCGGTACGGCTGATACCGAAGCATTCGAGTTCAGTTCTATTTACAAACTCGATACCGTGGTGGTGCCGACCAACCGCCCGATGATCCGTAAAGATATGCCGGATCTGGTCTACATGACCGAAGCGGAAAAAATTCAGGCGATTATTGAAGATATTCGTGAGCGTACTGCCGCGGGCCAGCCGGTGCTGGTGGGTACGATCTCCATTGAGAAATCCGAAGTGGTTTCAAATGAGCTGACGAAAGCGGGCATCAAACACAACGTACTGAACGCGAAGTTCCACGCCAAAGAAGCAGATATTGTTGCTCAGGCGGGTTATACCGCGGCGGTAACGATCGCAACTAACATGGCTGGCCGTGGTACCGACATTGTGTTGGGGGGGAGCTGGCAGGCAGAAGTCGCAGCGCTGACCGACCCGACGCCGGAACAGATCGCGCAGATCAAAGCCGACTGGCAGGTTCGTCACGACGCCGTACTGGCTGCGGGTGGTCTGCATATCATCGGTACCGAACGTCACGAATCACGCCGTATCGATAACCAGCTGCGTGGCCGTTCTGGTCGTCAGGGTGACCCGGGCTCATCCCGCTTCTATCTGTCTATGGAAGATGCGCTGATGCGTATTTTTGCCTCAGATCGCGTATCAAGCATGATGCGTAAACTGGGCATGAAACCGGGCGAAGCGATTGAACACCCGTGGGTGACCAAGGCGATTGCCAACGCCCAACGTAAAGTGGAAAGCCGTAACTTCGATATTCGTAAACAACTGCTGGAATATGATGACGTAGCGAACGATCAGCGTCGTGCAATCTACACCCAGCGTAATGAACTGTTGGATGTGTCTGATGTGAGCGAGACCATTAACAGTATTCGTGAGGATGTGTTCAAGGCGACCATTGACGCCCATATTCCACCGCAGTCGCTGGAAGAAATGTGGGATATTCCTGGCTTGCAGGAACGCCTGAAAAATGATTTCGACCTCGATCTGCCGATTGCTGAATGGCTGGATAAAGAACCGGAATTGCATGAAGAGACCCTGCGTGAGCGTATCCTGGCTCAGGCAGTCGAAGTCTATGGTCGCAAAGAAGAGGTTGTTGGCGCCGAGATGATGCGCCACTTCGAAAAAGGCGTCATGCTGCAAACGCTGGACTCACTGTGGAAAGAGCACCTGGCGGCGATGGATTACCTGCGTCAGGGGATCCATTTACGTGGCTATGCGCAAAAAGATCCGAAGCAAGAGTACAAGCGTGAATCTTTCTCAATGTTCGCCGCGATGCTGGAGTCGCTGAAATATGAAGTGATCAGCACCCTGAGTAAAGTTCAGGTGCGCATGCCGGAAGAAGTTGAAGCAATGGAGCAACAACGCCGCGAAGAAGCAGAGCGTCTGGCACAAATGCAGCAACTTAGCCACCGTGATGATGAGTCTGAGGCGGCGGCAGCGCTGGCTGCGCAGACCGGCGATCGCAAAGTTGGTCGTAACGACCCTTGCCCATGCGGGTCAGGTAAAAAATACAAACAGTGCCACGGTCGTCTGAGCTAAGGTACGAATAAATAAAGAAAGGCGCAGATATCTGCGCCTTTTTTATGGAGTAACGACAATGAAAATACTGCAAATCGCCGTTGGCATTATTCGCAATTCACAGGGTGAAATCTTTATTACCCAGCGCGCAGCCGATGCGCATATGGCTAATAAATGGGAGTTTCCTGGCGGCAAGATCGAAGAAGGCGAAACGCCTGAACAAGCGGTTGTCCGTGAGTTGCACGAAGAAGTGGGGATCAACGCTGGTGCGGCAACTCTGTTCGATAAGCTGGAATATCACTTCCCGGACCGCCACATTACGCTCTGGTTTTATCTTATTGAACAGTGGGAAGGTGAGCCGTGGGGAAAAGAGGGGCAGCCTGGACGTTGGGTTCACCAGACTCAACTGCTGGCGGAGGAGTTCCCGCCAGCCAATGAACCCGTCATCTCAAAACTGGCAAGCGCCTGATCGTGCAGGTGGCGGGGCTCCCCGCCACCGAACTATTTACTGCTGCTCTTCGCTCCAGTCGTCGCTGTCGGAAAGGTCGCCCGCACTCGGGATGCGTTTTTCTTCCGCAGCCCATTCCCCCAGGTCTATTAACTGGCAGCGTTTTGAACAGAATGGACGGAATGGGCTGGTTTCGCTCCATACCACGCTTTTGCCGCAGGTTGGGCAATTAACACGCGTTGCGTCTGACATCATTTCTCCTTAACAACAAGCCAGTTCGAAATCCAACCGTTCCGGGACGATGCCATTTTCGCTGTCGAGCGGCAGAAAACGAATGGCGAAACGACTTTTATGTCCCGAAATCTGCGGGAATAACTGGCTGCCTAAATCCAGATGCAGACGAAGCAGATCGGCATCTTCACCATTATCCTGGTAAAAACCGTTCAGGCTGGTTTGCTTACGGAACGGGGCTGAGTTGCGGATCAAATCCAGAATCAGTGATAACGTGTGATTGAGCGGCGTCAGGCTGGCCAGCCAGATATTCACCTGCTCGTCACGCTGAGCTTGCGGCAGGTGGAGCCAGACATGCAGGGTGGGCAAATCAAAGCTGCAACAGCCGCCCGGTATACTCAGGCGCTGGCGTACCAGGCCGATTAACCGGTCTTCACGTAAAAGTTGCCCAATGCGGGGGGCCGCCATCAGCATAGTGCTGGTCTCTTTTAACTGCTGGCGAATGGCATCGATACGTCCCTGATCAACGCCAGGCACTTCGGCCCAGGCTTTCAATTTACGTTGCTGGCGTTCCAGTTCTTTAAGCAATTCGGTACGCGTGTCACCACGCTCGAAAATATCCAGTAGCTCACCGATATTACGGAAGAAATGCAGCGCGTCCGCATGATCGGCAAGAGGAAGGCGAGCGGTCAGTTGCTGGAGCAGAAATTCGATACGCAGCCAGGTGCGCATCTTTTCGTTGAGCGGGTGTTCAAATAGGACGTGGGTCTGCATTAAAGGTTTTCCTGTGAAACTGCCTGCGATGCATAACTCAGATAAGCCGCATGCAGGCGGGCAACATCCGATGCAATTGCATCTGGTGCGCCATTATTGTCAATAATATCATCCGCAACGGCAAGGCGTGCTTCACGTGTCGCTTGCGCCGCCAGAATATGCTCAGCATTTTCACGGCTTACGCCGTCACGCTGCATCGTTCGCAAAATTTGCGTCTCCGGAGAGACGTCGATAACCAATACCCGGTCGGCTTTGCTCTGTAAGTGGTTTTCAACCAACAAAGGAACAACCCACAATACATAGGGGGAGGTAGCTCCGGCAATTTGTCGCTGGGTTTGCTGATGGATTAACGGGTGCAGCAAACCATTGAGCCAGGTTTTCTCAGCCGGGGAAGCAAAAATCCTTTCGCGTAATACGCGACGGTTCAGTGAGCCCTCTGGTATGAGGATGTCTGAACCAAAATGTTCTGCGATGGCCTGTAATGCAACAGAGCCCGGCTCAACAACCTGACGGGCAATAACATCTGCATCGACAATATCCACACCAAAACGGGCGAAGGCATCCGCGACCGTGCTTTTGCCGCTACCAATACCGCCGGTTAACGCGACCGTATACCCCATAGAGTCTGATCTCAAAAAAGTCGGTGAAAAAATCATAACCCACATATTTTCAATTTTGCCAGTTTGCTTAACTCAGGTCGTCAGTAAGCGAAACGCGGAAAAATAACTATGCATTTTTCATCTGAATCAGTAGGTTATAATTTATGCAAGATGGACTTACGCAAATGCGGTTAATCTTGCCCTTTCACCAGGTAAATTTATAGGATTGTAGCGTAAAAAAAGAGAATTTCGCAGTCTTGCGGAGTCCTGATTAGTGCGTATGATAGCGTCACTGGAGTTGTGTGTTTGCAAGTCTGCGTTGTTCGCCATTAACCCCAGGAATCCGCACATGCGTATTGAAGAAGATCTGAAATTAGGTTTTAAAGACGTTCTTATCCGCCCTAAACGCTCTACCCTCAAAAGCCGTTCCGATGTTGAGCTGGAACGCGAGTTTACCTTTAAGCATTCAGGACAGAACTGGTCTGGCGTACCGGTAATTGCTGCCAATATGGACACCGTTGGTACCTTTGCTATGGCGAAAGCGCTGGCTTCGTTCGATATTTTGACTGCGGTGCATAAACATTATTCCGTCGAAGACTGGAAAGCATTTATTCAGCGCGAGTCTGACGATGTATTACGCCATGTGATGGTATCGACAGGCACCTCAGATGCCGACTTTGAAAAGACTAAACAGATTCTGGCGCTGCACTCCCAACTGAATTTCGTCTGTATTGATGTTGCCAATGGTTATTCCGAGCACTTCGTGCAGTTCGTGTCGAAAGCACGTGAAGCCTGGCCGAATAAAACGATTTGCGCAGGCAACGTCGTGACCGGCGAAATGTGTGAAGAGCTGATCCTCTCCGGCGCGGATATTGTAAAAGTGGGCATCGGCCCAGGTTCTGTATGTACCACTCGTGTGAAAACCGGTGTGGGTTATCCTCAGCTTTCTGCTGTTATTGAGTGTGCCGACGCGGCGCACGGTTTGGGCGGTCAAATCGTTAGCGATGGCGGCTGTACCGTACCCGGCGACGTGGCGAAAGCCTTTGGTGGTGGTGCTGATTTTGTCATGCTTGGCGGGATGTTGGCAGGGCATGAAGAAAGCGGTGGTACCGTAGTTGATGAAAACGGTGAAAAATTCATGCTGTTCTACGGTATGAGTTCTGAGTCGGCGATGACCCGTCACGTTGGTGGGATGGCTCAGTACCGTGCGGCAGAAGGTAAAACCGTTAAGTTGAAACTACGTGGCCCGGTCGAAAATACCGCGCGCGATATCCTCGGTGGCTTGCGTTCAGCCTGTACTTATGTGGGCGCATCTCGCCTGAAAGAACTGACCAAACGCACCACCTTTATCCGCGTGCAGGAGCAAGAAAACCGCGTTTTCAATAGTCTCTAATCGGCTTACAGGCGCAGTTCGCTGCGCCTGTCTCATCCCATTCCACTCATTGCATCTCCCAGATGGAAAATCGGCAGATACATAGCGACAATCAGTGTACCGACAATAAGACCTGTCACCACCAGTAGTATGGGTTCCAGTATGGACGCCAGACCGTCAGCCAACTGCTGCGTATGTTCATTATGATGCTTTGCCAGATTGAGTAACATTGCGTCCAGCGCGCCTGAGGCTTCCCCCGTGCTAACCAGTTGAATGCATAGCGGCGTAAAAACCCCTCTGGCGCTGAATGCCGCTGAAATCGACAAACCCCGGGTAATATCCTGATGTATTGCAGTAACGATATCTCGCCACCATGGGCATGTGAGCGTTTCTTTGACGCTTTCCAGCCCTTGTAAGAAGGCGATTCCAGCTTGCTGCGTCAGCGATAGCACGGTAAAGATCTGACTGAGTTTCTGTCCCAGCACAAGCTGTCCTGTCACTGGGCACGTGAGCAGGATACGTTGCTGATAACGCAGCCAGCCTGAATGTTTCTGTAAGCGACTGAGCAGAATGGCCAGCATCAGGCTGATAATGGCTAAGGGAAGGCTGCCTTGCTGGAGGATATCCGCACACGCCAGTACTCCACGCGTGAGTGCAGGCAACGGCGTATTAAATGTCTGGTATATCGTGGCGAATTCCGGGAGGACGAAATAGACCATCGCCAGCACCACGATGAATGCCAATATCAGAACAATAAGCGGATAGCGCAGCGCTTTTTTCACTTTCCGCACGAGGGCAAGCTGTGTTTTTTGCTGTGTGGCGAGCTTAAAGCAGCACTCATCCAGCTTCCCCGTCAGCTCACCCGTTCGTATCATTGCCAGGTAAAGTGGCGGGAAGACCTCCGGCCAGTGTGACAGCGCACCGGAGAATGTCTCACCCTGGGCCAGATTTTCCGCCAGCGTCTGTAGCAGCGCTTGCCATTGCACAGAAGACTGTTGTTTGGCCAGTAACTGCAAGCCATCCGGCAACGTCAGGCCTGCCTGCAGTAGTGTGGCAAGCTGATGGATGACCTGGCTACTGTGTTCACCGCGCCACTGTGCCTGACGTACCGGGCGACGACGTAGAGAGAGTGGGTGCAGGCTTTGCTGTTGCAACGCGAAGAGGACATCACCACGCTGTTCCGCCCAAAAGGCGCCATTGTGCCGCTCGCCGTTGTCATCCAGCCCGGACCATTGCCAGAGTTGTTTAGTCGCCATCGGGCATACCCAATACACGAACCAGCTCTTCGAAAGTGGTAATCCCTTCTTCTACCGCCAGACAACCATTCTGAAACAGTGTCGTCATACCTGCCGAGCGTGATTGCTTTTCAATGTCGCTGGCGGGGAGTCCGCTGGCAATAGCCTGACGCAGTACACCGTCTATTTCCAGGACTTCAAATAGCGCGACTCGTCCATAAAATCCGTGATAACAACGCTCACAGCCCTTTGATACCCAGCGCGGTAATGAGCGCGGCCAGAGTGCTGTCGGCAGATTAACATCCTCATGCCCACGGCTGCGGCAATGGGGGCACAGTTTTCGTACCAGGCGCTGTGCAACAACCAAAGAGAGCGCGGAGGAGATCATCCAGCGGGCAACCCCCATTTGCTGGATACGCACCAGTGTTTCTGCTGTCGAGTTGGTATGCAGTGTCGACAGGACCAGATGACCGGTTTGCGCGGCCTTGATGGCGATTTCAGCCGTTTCGCCATCACGGATCTCGCCGACCATAATGACATCTGGATCCTGGCGCAAAAGGGCCCGTAACACGCTCTGGAAGGTCAGCCCGGCGCGTGGGTTAATCTGCGTCTGATTCAGGCCGTTAAGCGGGATCTCTATCGGATCTTCCACGCTGCAAAGGTTGATATCAGGCTTATTGCGAGCCTGCAACGCACTGTACAGGGTGACGGTTTTTCCACTGCCTGTGGGGCCTGTCACCAGCAGCAGCCCCTGAGGTTTGTTCAATGCCTGCTGAAATTGCGCCAGTTGAGGTTGGGTCATTCCAAGCTGTCGGAGGTCGAGTGCCTGACTCACCTGCTGCAACAACCTCAGTACTACTTTTTCGCCGTGTCGGCACGGTAAGGTGGCTATGCGAAATGAGACATCCTGTCCGTTAAGCGCGATGCTAAACTGCCCGTCTTGCGGCAGCCTGCGTTCGGCAATGTCCAGATTGCCCAGGACTTTCAGCCGCGCAGTCAGCGTGTTGGCGAGCGCGCTGGAAACCAGAGGCAGAGCATGCAGTACGCCGTCAACGCGCAGCCGGATGCGATAGGTCTGTTCTGCCGGTTCAAAATGGATATCGGATGCCCTCTGGCTAAGGGCCTGTTGCAGCGTCTGGTCAAGCAATTCGACCGCTGAACCTGAATCCTCGACGGGCAGGAGTGGTTGTACTTCTGCCGACTGTTGATGATGGCTATCCATCTGTTCCTGCGTCCAGCATTCGATATCAATCCGTTTTTGTGTCGCGAAACGTAATGCTTCCAGCAGCTCTGATGAGGGGGCGCCCACGACGGCAATGGTCAGCATCTTTTCGTCACAGTTAAGTAGACAGGCGTGGTGGCGTTTACACAGCGTGGTGAGTTTATCCTGGCGCATGGGCTATCCTCAGTTACTGTTTCCACGGAAGACATCTTCACAGGCCTGTTTCAGCGTACCGTTATCGGCCACCGTGCAGCTACGCGTCCAGCCCGACATACCATTGCCCGCATTCCACTGCGGCGTCATGACGACGCTCAGGCCAGTAAGGCTTTCCTGTCCGGTGAGGGTAATGACTCCTTTGCTGATGGTCATGGCGGAAACATAGCGGGTGGTGGCGGGGGCAGGAATGCCGTTAGTGCCGCCATCGCAACCCGTGACGCCACCACGGTCCAGTGCGCATAGCTCAACGGCCGTTCGATAGGGGATAAAGGTTTGCAGCATGTCGGTGAGTGCGGCTTTGCGCAGGTAGGTCTGGTATGCCGGAATACCGATCGCGCTCAAAATCGCAATAATGCCAATAACCACCATGAGTTCGATAAGGGTGAAGCCTCGTTGTTTGTCCATTGTTCGCTCCTTGAGTTAGCTGGCGCTACTTTGGCAAACATAAGGAATGACCCGCGAGGGGCAAAAAACGAAACGGGAACGGGTCTTCAGCCGTTAGTGAACAGATTGCAGAACTGAACAAAAGGTTTGCGAGGCTTTACGAAAAACGAGTCACAAAGAGGCGTAAACGCTTTACCTGGCTGAGGAAACAGAGAAGGATAAGCCCGACAGACAGAGACCATCGGGCCAGTGGGAATCAGCGAAAACGCATCGACAGGTCCAACGCGTGGACATGCTTGGTCAGCGCACCGACAGAGATGAAATCGACACCCGTTTCGGCAAATTCACGGATAGTCTCAAACGTGACATTGCCGGAAACTTCCAGACGCGCCTGGCCATGGGTACGTTTAACGGCTTCGCGCATCATTGGCGTATCGAAGTTGTCCAGCATGATGATATCGGCACCGGCTTTCAGCGCGTCATCCAGCTCTTCCAGCGTTTCCACTTCCACTTCAACCGGAATGTCAGGATGCAGCCAGAAAGCTTTCTCGACGGCCTGGCGAACGGAGCCAGCTGCGATAATGTGGTTTTCTTTAATCAGGAACGCGTCGGACAGCCCCAGGCGATGATTCGCGCCGCCGCCGCACAGAACCGCATATTTCAGCGCGGTACGCAGGCCAGGCAGGGTTTTACGCGTATCCAGCAACTGTGTTTTGGTTCCGTCCAGTAAGGCGACATAGCGGCGTACTTCACTGGCAACGCCGGACAGCGTTTGCACAAAGTTAAGCGCCGTACGTTCACCGGTGAGCAGAACGCGGGAGGGACCTTCCAGTTCAAATAATGGCTGGTTCGGCGTCACCGCATCGCCATCGGCGACATGCCAGGTAATGCGAACATCATCGCCAGCCAACTGAATAAAGACCTCTTCAACCCAACGCTTGCCGCAGAATACGCCTTCTTCGCGGGTAATGATCACCGCATGGGAGCGGTTATCCGGTGGCAATAATTGCGCAGTAATATCGTTGTTTGCATCCACTTCGCCACCCAAATCTTCGCGCAGGGCTTGCGCGACGGCTGCGGGGATGTCCAGTTCAATGCGTTGCAAAAGCGCGTCACGTCGAAGATCGGGGTTGTAACGGCGAGGCGGCATGATAAAACTCCAAAAAGGGTAACGAATCAAAAAGTTAGACAGTGTCCTGTCATTGCGAGTTTCGTCAACGTACAATGACCGGACAGCGTCTGAACATGCTACTCTAGAGCGTGTTTGAGCACCATAATTAAGGAGATCCTGCATGCAGTTAAATGAGGGCTGGCTGGCGAATGCGCGGCGCGTACCTTCTCCGCACTTTGATTGCCGTCCGGATGGTGAAACGCCTTCGTTGCTCGTGGTCCACAATATCAGCCTGCCTCCCGGCGAATTTGGCGGACCGTGGATTGATGCACTGTTTACCGGTACGTTGGATCCTGACGCACATCCTTTTTTTGCCGGAATCGTTCATCTGCGCGTCTCCGCTCATTGCCTGATTCGTCGTGACGGTGAAGTCGTTCAGTATGTTCCGTTTGATAAGCGTGCCTGGCATGCAGGGGTGTCGAATTATCATGGGCGAGAACGTTGCAATGATTTTTCCATCGGTATTGAGCTGGAAGGCACTGACAATCAGCCCTATACCGACGCCCAATACCAGCAACTGGCGAACGTTACCCACGCTTTGATTGCGCTTTATCCCCGGATTGCCAACAACATGACCGGGCACAGCGATATTGCCCCTGAGCGCAAAACCGATCCCGGTCCGGCGTTTGACTGGCCCAGATTTCGCGGGCTGGTGGCGGGAGAATCAGATAAGGAGATGCCATGACACTGTTTACCATGCTGCTGGTTCTTATTGCCGAGCGGCTTTTTAAACTCGGAGAACACTGGCAACTGGATCATCGCCTGGAGGTGTTGTTCCGCCGGGTCAGACATTACTCTGTGCTAAGAACGCTTCTGATGACTGTGCTCACCATGCTGGTGGCGTTCCTCATTCTGCAGGTGCTGGAAGGGCTATTTTTCAATGTGCCGCTGTTGGTCGTGTGGATCCTGTTGGGGCTTTTGTGCATCGGCGCCGGGAAAGTGCGTCTGCATTACCATGCTTACCTTAAAGCGGCGGCGCGCAATGACAGTCACGCCCATAACGCGATGGCGAATGAACTCACATTGATTCATGGTATACCGCCGGGCTGTAATGAACGGGAGTATCTGCGTGAGCTGCAAAATGCGCTTTTGTGGATCAATTTTCGTTATTATCTGGCACCGCTGTTCTGGTTTATTGTCGGCGGAGTATGGGGGCCTGTGACGCTGGCTGGCTATGGCTTTTTACGTGCATGGCAGTCGTGGCTGGCACGTTATGAGACCCCAAATGAACGCCAGCAGTCCGGAATCGACGCTATTTTGCACGTGCTGGACTGGATCCCGGTGCGCCTGGCGGGTGTGGTTTATGCATTAATTGGTCATGGAGAGAAGGCGCTACCGGCGTGGTTTGCCTCGCTGACCGACCGACATTCTTCCCAATATCATGTGCTAACGCGTCTTGCTCAGTTCTCGCTGGCCCGCGAACCGCATATGGATAAAGTCGCAACACCAAAAGCCGCTGTATCAATGGCCAAAAAGACCTCGTTTGTGATGGTGGTTGTGGTGGCGCTGTTAACCATTTACGGCACGCTGATGTAACTGCGTGCCGTTATACTCGTCATTCTTCAGGCTGCATGTGCGTTGGCTGCGCCAGCGCACCCCAGTCACATCGTTATCTATGCTCCTGGGGACTTACTGACTTGCCGCCTTCCTGCGACCAGAATTATGTAGAGAATAAACTTACAGCGTATCCGCAGGCGGGATGCCGAAATCGGGCATCCCGTTATCTTGCCAGCGAATCAGTTTGAGGCGGGTATGGCGGTTCGGATCGTAAAGCGGGTCGCCTTCAATCTCTGTATAATTTCGCGCATGGTAGACCAGCACATCTTTACCGTTTGCGGTTTGGGTAAAGCTATTGTGGCCGGGGCCATATTGCCGGTTCTCATAACTGGTTCGGAATACCGGTTGCGGTGATTTATGCCAGTTCGCCGCCACCAGCGGGTTAGCGTTAATATCAATCCACAACAGCCCCATACAGTAGTTTTCGTCTGTGGCGCTGGCAGAGTAACTGATAAACAGCCTGTTGCCGTGAAACAGCACCGCCGGACCTTCGTTTACCAGAAAACCTCTGCATTCCCAGTCGTACTCCGGCTTGCTCAGTAATACAGGCTCGCCTTTTAGCGTCCACGGATTTTCCATTTCAGCGAGATAGAGGTTTGAGTTACCCGCAATTGCCGGTGATTTCTGCGCCCACAGGTACCAGCGTTTACCCTGATGAACAAAGGTCGTGGCATCCAGTGCGAAGGTATCGAAGGGTGTTTTCACCTGTCCCTTTTCGATCCAGGCCCCGCTAAGAGGATCGGCATCGGCGCACTCCAGCACAAACATCCGATGCTGAAACATATTCAGTGCATCCAGCGCTTTCGTCCCGGCGGCGGCAAAATAGAGATACCATTTCCCGTCAATGTGGTGCAGCTCAGGTGCCCAGATAAGTTCGCTCATCGGGCCGCTGGCGGGTTTGCGCCAGACAGTAACACCTTGAGCCTTGCACAATCCCTCAAGGGTGCTGGCCCGGCGGATTTCCAGGCGATCATATTCCGGGACCGAGGCGACAAAATAATAGTTACCGTCATGACGCAAAATATACGGGTCGGCGCGCTGCTCAATAAAGGGGTTCGGCCAGTTCATTATGCTTTCCTTACGTGTTCACCCACGGGAACGCTCTGGTTCTCGCTCAGTTCATGATAATTGACGCGGCGTTTTTCCAGGTCGGCCTGGATAGTTTTCATCAGTTCCCGATCCACTTTCAGCAAGCGTACAACCCCTGCGGTAATCAGATAACCCACGCCTGGTATAACGGTAAACAGCAGTATGATGCCATTGATAGCGCTGGCGCTCTGCGCTTTGGCACCTGCATCGTAACCGTACCAGGAGAGCAAAAAACCCACCATCGCGCCTGCAACCGCCAGCCCAACTTTCAGGAAGAACAGGTTGCCGGAGAAGCTGATGCCGGTAATACGCTTGCCCGTTTTCCATTCGCCATAGTCGTCCACATCCGCCATCAGCGACCAGTGCAGCGGGGAAGGGATCTGATGAAGAATATTCAACAGGAAGTAGAGCACCACAATCATGACCGTGGCTTTCGGATCGAAGAAGTAGAAACCGCAGGAGAAAATCGCCAGCGCGATGTTTGTCCAGAAGAAGACTTTCAGCTTGCACCAGCGGTCCGTCAGGACTTTTGCCAGCATACTGCCGAGCATCATTCCGACCACGCCCAGGCTGATAAAGAGCGTGGCAAAGTGTGTGCTTTGCCCCATGACCCAGGTCACGTAATACATGGTGGCGGCCATGCGAATAAAGCCCGGGCAGACATTACACAACGTGAGCAGCAAAATGCGCACCCATTGATCGTTCTTCCAGACATCCTTCATGTCCTTTTTCATATCGTCATTGGTAGGCACCGCCGGACGAACACGCTCGCGAACCGTAGCGAAACAAAACAAGAACATACACATGCCGATAAACGCCAGCACCGTCATCGCCATTTGGTAGCCTTTGGCTTTGTCTTCACCGCCAAACCATTCGGCCATCGGCAGTAATGTCAGAGACAGCAGCAAAGTGGCAATGCCCACCATCACGAAGCGATAAGACTGGCAGGCCACGCGTTCTTTCGGATCGTTGGTAATGACGCCGCCTAACGAGCAGTAGGGGATGTTGATCGCGGTATAGGTCAGCGAGAGCAGGAAGTAAGTAATAAAGGCATAGATAACTTTGCTATTGTAGGTCCAGTCCGGCGTGGTAAACATCAAGACGCTGAATACGGCATAAGGTAAGGCAATCCATAAAAGCCATGGACGGAAGCGTCCGTACTTGCTTTGTGTGCGGTCGGCAATCGCCCCCATGATCGGGTCGGTGATGGCATCTATCACGCGTATTGAGAGCAATAACACGCCTACAAGCGCAGGCGCCAGACCGAAAATATCCGTATAAAAATAGTTAACAAACAGCATGATGGCGCCAAAAATGATGTTACATCCGGCATCGCCCATGCCATAGCCGATTTTCTCTTTAACAGACAGTTTGCTGTTGTCCATAGACGCTACTCCCGGTGAGTTGTGGGAATAATTATTTGCCTGCTAAAGGAAATTTGCGTTACAGGATGTTGGCAGGAATATGGACAAAACAGCTACATCGGGGAAAGTGTGAGTTTGATTACATTTCAATAACACCCCTCTCCCGGGCGGGAGAGGGGCAGGCAAAATTAGTGGGCTTTCACCGTTTTTGCGCTTTTCTCTTTGAACATATAGCCAATGCCCAGAACGACCAGCCATACCGGGATCAGGTAGACGGAGATAGCCATACCGTCAGTCATGAGCATAATGATCAGTACGGCCGCCATAAACAGCAGACAAATCCAGTTACCTAACGGGTATAACAGCGCCGGGAAACGCGGCGTCACGCCCTGTTGCTGCTTAGCCTTACGGAACTTCATGTGCGCCAGGCTAATCATCGCCCAGTTGATAACCAGGGCAGATACCACCAGCGCCATCAGCAGGCCAAATGCAGATTCAGGCGCCATATAGTTGATCAGCACGCACAGCGCAGTCACCACAGCGGAAACCAGAATGGTATTAACCGGAACGCCACGTTTGTCCACGGAAAGCAGCATTTTCGGCGCATTACCCTGTTGTGCCAGGCCGAACAGCATACGGCTGTTACAGTATACGCAACTGTTATAAACCGACAGCGCGGCCGTCAGCACGACGATGTTCAATGCATTCGCCACGAAGGTGTCACCCAGCTCATGGAAAATCAGTACGAACGGGCTGGTATCAGCGGTAACGCGTGTCCACGGGAGCAGAGAAAGCAGGACAGCCAGTGAACCTACATAGAAGATCAGGATGCGATAGATAACCTGGTTGGTGGCCTTTGGAATGCTCTGCTCCGGGTTGTCTGCTTCGGCGGCGGTGATCCCCACCAGCTCCAGCCCCCCGAAGGAGAACATGATGATAGCCATCATCATCACCAGTCCTGAGATACCGTGCGGCAAGAACCCACCTTGCTCCCACAGGTTGCGTACGGTTGCCTGTGGGCCCGCGCTGCCGCTGAACAGGAGCCAGCCGCCAAACAGGATCATCGCGACCACAGCAACCACTTTAATAATGGCGAACCAGAACTCCATCTCGCCAAACACTTTGACGTTTGTGAGGTTAATGGCGTTGATAACAACGAAGAAGGCCGCAGCGGAGGCCCATGTTGGGATTTCCGGCCACCAGAACTGGATATATTTACCGACCGCGGTCAGTTCCGCCATCGCCACCAGCACGTACAGCACCCAGTAGTTCCAGCCGGAAGCAAAACCCGCGAAATTACCCCAGTATTTGTACGCAAAGTGGCTGAATGAGCCGGCAACCGGCTCTTCAACGACCATCTCGCCCAACTGACGCATAATCAGAAAAGCAATGAAACCTGCAATGGCGTAGCCCAGGATAATACCTGGCCCTGCGGAATTGATGACTGAAGCGCTGCCCAGAAACAGGCCAGTCCCGATAGCGCCGCCCAGCGCAATAAGCTGAATATGGCGGTTCTTAAGGCCGCGCTTAAGCTGATCGCCGTGCTGTTGACCTTCCATCATGAAACCTCGTGTGTGGTTATTATGTCTACGCTGTTGTCTGCGTGTAAGAAAGAAATTCCATTTATTGTATTTTTTTATTTACGAAATGCTGACATGAATTTGCACTCATCCCTTTCGTGAAGCTCAGAATAGTGGTAAGCGCAGGCGTTTGCACCTGCTTTGTGAAAGAGAGATGACGACTTGCATAAAAAGAAACCATTTGTAAATCGCCTCGTTTTCGGCTGTTTTGTAATCGGTTGCGTTTTTATGCAGTAATTTGGTTTAAATATGCAAAATTATTCACACTGAATCGGTTCAGATTTGTTTGAGCGCGTTTCAATAAAGTTAAAACTGCCTCTTTGGGGGTAAACGAGTCATTTGTGCAAGGTTACATGTTTGAAACGTTATTTCTGTAACGTTGTTAAAATGTGCAGTGTTTACTGATTTCAATCAAAACCTGTATGGACATAAGGTGAATACTTTGTTACTTTAGCGTCACGAATATGAAATTGGTAAGACCAATTTACTCCGGGCGAATGGTAGAGACAGGGAACAATGGCCTACAGCAAAATCCGCCAGCCAAAACTATCCGATGTGATTGAGCAGCAACTGGAGTTTTTGATTCTTGAGGGGACGTTACGCCCCGGTGAAAAATTGCCTCCAGAACGCGAACTGGCCAAACAGTTCGACGTTTCACGTCCTTCACTGCGTGAGGCCATCCAGCGCCTCGAAGCGAAAGGGCTTCTGCTGCGTCGCCAGGGTGGCGGTACGTTTGTTCAAAGCAGCCTCTGGCAGAGCTTCAGCGATCCGCTGGTTGAATTGCTCTCCGATCATCCCGAATCCCAGTTTGATTTGCTCGAGACGCGTCACGCACTGGAAGGCATTGCCGCTTATTACGCCGCATTACGTAGCACGGACGAAGACAAGGTACGCATTGGTGAACTGCATCAGGCCATTGAACTGGCGCAGCAATCCGGCGACCTCGACGCGGAATCGAACGCTGTCGTGCAATATCAAATCGCTGTAACCGAAGCGGCACATAATGTTGTGCTTTTACATCTGCTTCGTTGCATGGAACCCATGTTGGCACAGAATGTTCGTGAGAATTTCGAGTTGCTCTATGCGCGCCGCGAAATGCTGCCGCTGGTGAGCAAGCACCGCAGCAGTATCTTTGCAGCCATTATGGCGGGCGAACCTGAAGAAGCGCGTGAAGCCTCTCATCGCCACCTGGCCTTTATCGAAGAGATCTTGCTGGACCGCAGTCGTGAGCAGAGCCGTCGTGAACGCTCGCTCCGTCGGCTGGAACAGAGAAAGAATTAGCATTTTCTGGTGGAGTTTGTGCCGGAAGAGTTGTAACCGGAGCGCCAAAAATTTAGAGCGCGGCAACTAAACGCAGAACCTGTCTTATTGCACTTTTAGTTGTTCAAAATAATTTTGGCTGTATCGCGGCGGCAAGCGCGCGAATCCCCGGCAGCATAGTGAACTATGTGACTGGGGTGAGGAAGCGAAGCCAACAAAGAGACAGCCAGAAGGATGAAGAACAAAGAGTGCAATGGGACAGGTTCCAGCTAAATCAACGTATTAGATAGATAAGGAATACCCCCCATGTCAGAACGTTTCCAAAATGACGTGGATCCGATTGAAACTCGCGACTGGCTACAGGCGATCGAATCGGTAATCCGTGAAGAAGGTGTTGAGCGTGCTCAGTATCTGATTGACCAGCTGCTTTCCGAAGCCCGTAAAGGGGGCGTGAAAGTCGCCGCTGGTACCGGAGCTAGCAACTATGTCAACACTATTGCCGTTGAAGATGAACCGGAATACCCGGGTAATCTGGAGCTGGAACGTCGTATTCGCTCGGCAATTCGCTGGAACGCCATCATGACCGTTCTGCGCGCTTCCAAGAAAGATCTGGAACTGGGTGGCCACATGGCGTCCTTCCAGTCTTCCGCAACTGTTTACGAAGTGTGCTTCAACCATTTCTTCCGTGCAGCCAATGAGAAAGACGGCGGCGATCTGGTGTACTTCCAGGGCCACATCTCTCCGGGCATCTATGCGCGCGCCTTCCTGGAAGGTCGTCTGACTGAAGAGCAGATGAACAACTTCCGTCAGGAAGTTCACGGTAAAGGTCTGTCTTCTTACCCGCACCCGAAACTGATGCCTGAATTCTGGCAGTTCCCGACCGTATCGATGGGTCTGGGCCCAATTGGTGCGATCTATCAGGCTAAATTCCTGAAATACCTGGAACACCGTGGCCTGAAAGACACCTCTGAGCAGACTGTTTACGCCTTCCTGGGCGACGGTGAAATGGACGAGCCGGAATCCAAAGGTGCTATCACCATCGCGACCCGCGAGAAGCTGGACAACCTGTGCTTCATCATCAACTGTAACCTGCAGCGTCTGGATGGTCCGGTAACCGGTAACGGCAAGATCATCAACGAACTGGAAGGCATCTTCGCGGGTGCTGGCTGGAACGTGATCAAAGTCATGTGGGGCGGTCGTTGGGATGAACTGCTGCGTAAAGATACCAGCGGTAAACTGATCCAACTGATGAACGAAACCGTTGACGGTGACTACCAGACCTTCAAATCCAAAGACGGTGCCTACGTTCGTGAGCACTTCTTCGGCAAATACCCTGAAACCGCAGCCCTGGTTGCAGACTGGACTGATGAGCAGATCTGGGCTCTGAACCGCGGTGGTCACGATCCGAAGAAAGTCTACGCCGCACTGAAAAAAGCGCGTGAAACCAAAGGTAAAGCGACTGTTATCCTGGCCCACACCATCAAAGGTTACGGCATGGGTGATACCGCTGAAGGTAAAAACATCGCTCACCAGGTTAAGAAAATGAACATGGACGGCGTGCGTTATATCCGCGACCGTTTCAATGTTCCAGTCACCGATGAGCAGGTTGAAAATCTGTCTTACCTGACCTTCCCGGAAGGCTCTGAAGAGTATAAGTACCTGCACGAACGTCGTCAGGCGCTGAAAGGCTACCTGCCTGCTCGTCAGCCTAAATTCACCGAGAAGCTGGAACTGCCTGCGCTGGAAGATTTCTCTCAACTGCTGGAAGAGCAGAACAAAGAGATCTCTACCACTATAGCTTTCGTGCGTGCCCTGAACGTGATGCTCAAGAACAAGTCGATCAAAGACAGATTGGTTCCAATCATCGCCGACGAAGCGCGTACCTTCGGTATGGAAGGTCTGTTCCGTCAGATCGGTATCTACAGCCCGAACGGCCAGCAGTACACCCCGCAGGACCGTGAGCAGGTTGCTTACTATAAAGAAGACGAGAAAGGTCAGATCCTGCAGGAAGGTATCAACGAGCTGGGCGCAGGCGCATCCTGGCTGGCTGCTGCGACCTCTTACAGCACCAACAACCTGCCGATGATCCCGTTCTACATCTACTATTCCATGTTCGGTTTCCAGCGTATCGGTGACCTGTGCTGGCAGGCAGGCGACCAACAGGCGCGCGGCTTCCTGGTCGGTGGTACTTCTGGTCGTACGACCCTGAACGGCGAAGGTCTGCAGCACGAAGATGGTCACAGCCACATTCAGTCTCTGACTATCCCGAACTGTATCTCTTACGATCCGTCTTACGCGTACGAAGTGGCGGTCATCATGCATGACGGTCTGACCCGTATGTACGGTGAAGCGCAAGAGAACGTTTACTACTACATCACCACCCTGAACGAAAACTACCACATGCCGGCAATGCCAGCAGGTGCCGAGGAAGGTATCCGCAAAGGTATCTACAAACTCGAAACCCTCGAAGGTAGCAAAGGTAAAGTTCAGCTGCTGGGCTCCGGCTCTATCCTGCGTCACGTACGTGAAGCCGCACAGATCCTGGCGAAAGACTACGGCGTAGGTTCTGATGTATACAGCGTCACCTCCTTCACTGAACTGGCGCGTGATGGCCAGGATTGTGAGCGCTGGAACATGTTGCACCCGCTGGAAACGCCGCGCGTTCCGTACATCGCTCAGGTGATGAACGATGCCCCGGCTGTTGCATCTACTGACTATATGAAACTGTTCGCAGAGCAGGTTCGTACTTATGTACCGGCGGATGATTACCGCGTACTGGGTACTGATGGCTTCGGCCGCTCTGACAGCCGTGAAAATCTGCGTCACCACTTCGAAGTTGATGCTTCTTATGTGGTTGTTGCAGCACTGGGCGAACTGGCTAAACGTGGCGAAATCGATAAGAAAGTGGTTGCGGAAGCAATTACCAAATTCAACATCGATGCAGAAAAAGTTAACCCGCGTCTGGCGTAAGAGGTAAAGAGATAATGGCTATCGAAATCAAAGTACCGGACATCGGGTCTGACGAAGTTGAAATCACCGAGATTCTGGTCAAAGTGGGCGACAAGGTTGAAGCAGAACAGTCGCTGATCACCGTAGAAGGCGACAAAGCCTCTATGGAAGTCCCGTCTCCGCAGGCTGGCGTTGTTAAAGAGATCAAAGTCTCTGTTGGCGACAAAACCGAGACTGGCAAACTGATCATGATTTTCGATTCCGCCGACGGTGCAGCAGCCGCTGCACCTGCTAAGGCAGAAGAGAAGAAAGAAGCGGCTCCGGCAGCAGCACCTGCTGCGGCAGCGGCAAAAGACGTAAACGTGCCTGATATCGGTGGCGACGAAGTAGAAGTCACTGAAATCATGGTGAAAGTGGGCGACACCGTTGCCGCTGAGCAGTCTCTGATCACCGTAGAAGGCGATAAAGCCTCTATGGAAGTGCCGGCGCCGTTTGCGGGCGTGGTGAAAGAGATCAAAATCAGCACTGGCGACAAAGTGTCTACCGGTTCTCTGATCATGGTCTTCGAAGTGGCGGGCGCTGCGCCTGCTGCTGCCCCGGCTCAGGCGGCTACTCCGGCACCTGCCGCTGCTCCCGCTGCGGCTGGCGCAAAAGACGTTAACGTACCGGATATCGGCGGTGATGAAGTTGAAGTGACCGAAGTGATGGTGAAAGTGGGCGACAAAGTTGCCGCTGAACAGTCGCTGATCACCGTTGAAGGCGACAAGGCTTCTATGGAAGTCCCTGCGCCGTTCGCGGGCGTGGTGAAAGAGCTGAAAGTTAACGTAGGCGACAAAGTCTCTACCGGCTCTCTGATCATGGTCTTCGAAGTGGAAGGCGCTGCGCCTGCCGCAGCTCCGGCTGCCGCGGCTGCTCCAGCCCCTGCTGCTGCACCGGCTCAGGCTGCTAAACCGGCTGCTGCGCCTGCTGCCAAAGCAGAAGGCAAGTCTGAGTTTGCAGAAAACGACGCTTACATTCACGCGACTCCGCTGATTCGCCGCCTGGCGCGCGAATTTGGTGTGAACCTGGCGAAAGTGAAGGGCACTGGCCGTAAAGGTCGTATCCTGCGCGAAGACGTCCAGACTTACGTCAAAGAAGCTATCAAGCGCGCAGAAGCCGCACCTGCTGCTGCCGCTGGCGGCGG
Source organism: Phytobacter ursingii (assembly GCA_901456055.1). Classification (GTDB taxonomy): domain Bacteria; phylum Pseudomonadota; class Gammaproteobacteria; order Enterobacterales; family Enterobacteriaceae; genus Phytobacter; species Phytobacter ursingii. Next base: position 431,186 of record CABDWT010000002.1, on the reverse strand, counting down.
TATCCCGGGCATGCTGCCGTGGCCGAAAGTCGACTTCAGCAAGTTCGGTGAAATCGAAGAAGTGGAGCTGGGCCGCATCCAGAAAATCTCGGGTGCTAACCTGAGCCGTAACTGGGTGATGATCCCGCACGTTACGCACTTTGATAAAACCGATATCACCGATCTGGAAGCGTTCCGTAAACAGCAGAACGCCGAAGCTGAAAAACGTAAACTGGACGTGAAATTCACCCCGGTTGTCTTCATCATGAAAGCCGTTGCCGCCGCTCTGGAACAGATGCCGCGCTTCAACAGCTCTCTGTCTGAAGACGGTCAGCGCCTGACCCTGAAGAAATACATCAACATCGGTGTTGCGGTTGATACCCCGAACGGTCTGGTTGTTCCGGTCTTTAAAGACGTGAATAAGAAGAGCATTACTGAGCTGTCCCGTGAACTGACCGTGATCTCCAAAAAAGCGCGTGATGGCAAGTTGACTGCTGGCGAAATGCAGGGCGGTTGCTTCACCATCTCCAGCATCGGCGGCCTGGGCACGACCCACTTCGCACCGATTGTTAACGCGCCGGAAGTGGCGATTCTGGGTGTCTCCAAGTCTGCGATGGAGCCGGTCTGGAACGGTAAAGAGTTCGTTCCGCGTCTGATGATGCCGATCTCTCTGTCCTTCGACCACCGTGTGATTGACGGTGCTGATGGTGCGCGCTTTATTACCATCATCAACAACATGCTGTCTGACATCCGTCGTCTGGTGATGTAATCGAAAGGCCGGCCTGACGGCCGGCTTTTTTCCTTTTAACCTCATAATGTCTGTGAGGTTATTAGCGAAACGAGAATTCGTGAGCCGTTTGTTGTTTCAAAATTGTTAACATTTTTGTAAACTGCGGGCGGATAGAACGTCCCGGTGGATAAAGGGCGACAAGTACCTGACTGCCGGAAATCAATAAGAGGTCATGATGAGTACTGAAATCAAAACTCAGGTCGTGGTACTTGGGGCAGGCCCGGCAGGTTACTCTGCTGCCTTCCGTTGCGCTGATTTAGGTCTGGAAACCGTCATCGTAGAACGTTACAACACCCTCGGCGGTGTTTGTCTGAACGTCGGCTGTATCCCTTCTAAAGCGCTGCTGCACGTAGCAAAAGTCATCGAAGAAGCGAAAGCGCTGGCGACTCACGGTATCGTATTTGGTGAGCCGCAGACTGACATCGATAAAATCCGTACCTGGAAAGAGAAAGTTATCACTCAACTGACTGGCGGCCTGGCAGGCATGGCGAAAGGTCGTAAAGTGAAAGTGGTCAACGGTCTGGGTAAATTCACCGGGGCAAACACCCTGGAAGTTGAAGGCGAAAACGGCAAAACCGTGATCAACTTCGACAACGCGATCATCGCCGCAGGTTCCCGTCCGATCGAACTGCCGTTCATTCCGCATGAAGATCCGCGCGTATGGGACTCCACCGACGCACTGGAACTGAAAACCGTTCCTAAACGCCTGCTGGTTATGGGTGGCGGTATCATCGGTCTGGAAATGGGTACCGTTTACCATGCGCTGGGTTCAGAAATTGACGTGGTTGAAATGTTCGACCAGGTTATCCCGGCTGCTGATAAAGACATCGTGAAAGTCTTCACCAAACGCATCAGTCAGAAATTCAACCTGATGCTGGAAACCAAAGTGACTGCCGTTGAAGCGAAAGAAGACGGTATCTACGTTTCCATGGAAGGCAAAAAAGCGCCTGCTGAAGCACAGCGTTACGATGCGGTGCTGGTGGCTATCGGTCGCGTACCGAACGGCAAACTGCTTGATGCAGGCCAGGCGGGTGTTGAAGTTGACGAGCGTGGCTTTATTCGCGTTGACAAACAGCTGCGCACCAACGTACCGCACATCTACGCTATCGGCGATATCGTCGGTCAGCCGATGCTGGCGCACAAAGGTGTTCACGAAGGTCACGTTGCCGCCGAAGTTATCGCCGGTAAAAAACACTACTTCGACCCGAAAGTTATCCCGTCTATTGCTTACACCGAACCAGAAGTAGCATGGGTAGGCCTGACTGAGAAAGAAGCGAAAGAGAAAGGCATCAGCTACGAAACCGCCACCTTCCCGTGGGCTGCTTCTGGCCGTGCAATCGCTTCTGACTGTGCAGACGGCATGACCAAACTGATTTTCGACAAAGAGACTCACCGTGTCATCGGTGGTGCGATTGTTGGTACCAACGGCGGCGAACTGCTGGGTGAGATCGGTCTGGCTATCGAAATGGGCTGTGACGCAGAAGACATCGCGCTGACCATCCATGCGCACCCGACGCTGCACGAGTCTGTTGGCCTGGCTGCCGAAGTGTTCGAAGGTAGCATCACTGACCTGCCGAACCCGAAAGCGAAGAAAAAATAATTTCGCTTCCTGTTAAGCGCCTCTTCGGAGGCGTTTTTTTTGCCCGTCGTTTGAGAATAAATTCATAATTTCTCCATTTTGGTATAAATAATGCGCGCGTTCTGCCGATGTATATACTCCATACCTTATCGATGAGAGAGGGAGTTTCATCGTCATGATCACTGGCATCAACAACAAGACGTTTCTGACCACGCTGTCACATCTGGCGTCTTCTGTCGGCAATTCCTCACCGACAGTGAAATCCAACGGCTCGGCATTGCCTGCCGCGGCATCCGCTTCTGCGAAAGTGATTTTCGGCAGCCAGACGGCAGAAATTGCCGCCGTGTACTCCATGTCGCCAACCAAAATTAGCGATGCTGCGAAAGCGTCAACGCAAGCGGACAGTGCGCTTTCGGGGCTGATGCATCTGGGGTTGAGCAGTGAAGGCGTATCCTCGTTAAGTGGGCTGGGGGGGTTACTGCTCAGTAACTACGCCGATAATCAGGGCGATGTGAGTCAGGCGCTGACCAGCCTCGGGCTGGATAACAACATAACTTTCCCCACTAAATCTGCCGTGTCGCTGAATATCACGACGCAATCAGGTTCTGTTGTCCATCTGAATCTGACGCGTCAGAGCGATGGTATTGCTGTGGAGCTTACAACCGAGGGCGGCAAAGCCAGCAATGACGAAGCGGCAGAGATAGCGAAATTAGGCAATGCTTTCCAGTCTGCGCTTAACGGTTTGAGCGAGAAGCCTCCGCGAATGGATGTATCTGGCCTGACGCAGTTTGACAGCTCTCTTATCAAATCCGTCGATCTGAAAACCGATCTCAGCCGTGGCGATTTGTCGCAGCAGTCCCTTAACTTCCATGCGGATGGGAGTGAACGCTGGATTGGCTATCAGGACAATAATTTCTCGCTGAAAATGACCAGCGATACGTCTAATCCGTCTCTGGTGGGCAATGCGGCAGAACAACAGGCGGCCTTAAACGCCTGGGATAGCAAGTTTGATAAAGCACGTCGTGATGGCCACGGCGATAGCGATCAAATGGCGATGCTTAAATCCGCCTTCCATGCGCTGAATAAGACGCAGCCAAAAGAGAGCAGCAAGGCGAGCTCAACGGGCGCAATTCAGATGGGCGGCGATGGCAAGGTACAGATCCGTGGTCTGAGTGATTTCTCCCTGTCGCTGACGGAAACGGAGAAAGCCATTAACCCGTATCGTATGGATGAGAAAGAGAGCTTCGCGTACCAGGCATCGCAATCGACACAAGAGAGCACGGCCCATGATGGTTCGTTGAGCGTTAAGCAGACGCTACACACGCATCTGACCGCGTCCTGGTATCAGGCGCTGGACCCGGCCACGCCGCTTTCGCTTAACTCGAGCAAAAATTCACAGAATTATCTGTACCATACGGTGGATAATGAAGAAACCAATGCCACTACCTTCAATTACAATGCGAAAGGCTTCCTGACCAGTATCGGTAACCATACGCAGGTGAATAACATTGAAACGGTGCGTAAGTATGTGTTGGGCGAGCTGGTGGATAAAACCATCACCCCAGAAAAGTATGAGCGCAATAACTTACTCAATATGTCAAAAGACAAGTAACGTTTCTTCTGGTACGGCCCTGCGGGGCCGTATTGCATGGTTTCTACCGTTTTTTCTCTGTCTTTAAAAGACGATTTCCTCTGCTTTATCCTGCCCTTAACGATTCAGCCAATTTTTAATGTTGCTTTTTTGTAAACAGATTAACACCCCCTGAAAATCCTGCTATCCTGCCCGTTGCGGTATTGCGGATTTACCCTACAAACTGCTGTCTCACAGGAGCGTGAAGAGAATCGCCTGCCGCATTATGACAATGAGAGCGAGGAGAACCGTCGTGCTAGAAGAATACCGTAAGCACGTAGCAGAACGTGCCGCCGAGGGAATTGTACCCAAACCTTTAGATGCAACCCAAATGGCCGCGCTCGTCGAGCTGCTGAAGAACCCGCCTAAGGGCGAAGAAGAATTCCTGTTAGATCTGTTGATCAACCGCGTACCGCCTGGTGTAGATGAAGCTGCCTACGTAAAAGCCGGATTCCTTGCTGCTATCGCCAAAGGCGAAGCCACCTCCCCACTGGTTACTCCTGAAAAAGCCATTGAACTGCTCGGCACCATGCAGGGTGGTTACAACATTCATCCGCTGATTGACGCGCTGGATAACGACAGACTGGCACCGATTGCCGCTAAAGCGCTCTCTTCTACGCTGCTGATGTTCGATAACTTCTATGATGTCGAAGAAAAAGCGAAGGCGGGCAATGCATACGCGCAGCAGGTACTCAAATCCTGGGCGGATGCCGAGTGGTTCCTGAGCCGTCCGGCACTGGCAGAAAAAATTACCGTTACCGTCTTCAAAGTGACCGGTGAGACTAACACCGATGACCTGTCTCCGGCGCCGGATGCGTGGTCGCGTCCGGATATCCCGCTGCATGCGCTGGCGATGCTGAAAAACGCCCGTGAAGGCATTGAGCCGGATCAGCCTGGCAGCGTTGGCCCGATCAAACAGATCGAAGCCCTGCAGAAAAAAGGGTTCCCGCTGGCCTACGTGGGTGACGTTGTGGGGACCGGTTCTTCCCGTAAGTCCGCGACCAACTCCGTGCTGTGGTTTATGGGGGATGACATCCCTCATGTGCCGAACAAACGCGGCGGCGGCCTGTGCCTCGGCGGTAAAATTGCGCCGATCTTCTTCAACACCATGGAAGATGCGGGCGCGCTGCCCATTGAAGTGGATGTGTCAAACCTGAATATGGGTGACGTGATTGACGTGTATCCGTTCAAAGGTGAAGTGCGTAACCACGAGACCAACGAACTGCTGGCAAGCTTTGAGCTGAAAACCGACGTGCTGGTCGACGAAGTGCGTGCCGGTGGCCGTATTCCGCTGATTATCGGCCGTGGTTTAACCACTAAAGCGCGTGAAGCGCTGGGTCTGCCGCACAGTGATGTCTTCCGTCAGGCGAAAGACGTGGCGGAAAGCAGCCGTGGTTACTCTCTGGCGCAGAAAATGGTCGGTCGCGCCTGCGGCGTGGCCGGTATCCGTCCGGGCGCTTACTGCGAGCCGAAAATGACCTCCGTCGGTTCTCAGGACACCACCGGTCCGATGACCCGTGATGAGCTGAAAGACCTGGCATGCCTGGGCTTCTCTGCCGACCTGGTGATGCAGTCCTTCTGTCACACCGCGGCGTATCCGAAGCCGGTTGACGTGACCACGCATCATACGCTGCCGGACTTCATCATGAACCGTGGCGGCGTCTCCCTGCGTCCGGGCGATGGCGTTATTCACTCCTGGCTGAACCGTATGCTGCTGCCGGATACCGTGGGTACCGGCGGTGACTCCCATACCCGTTTCCCGATCGGCATCTCCTTCCCGGCGGGTTCCGGCCTGGTGGCGTTTGCGGCGGCGACTGGCGTGATGCCGCTGGATATGCCGGAATCGGTACTGGTGCGCTTCAAAGGTAAAATGCAGCCGGGCATTACCCTGCGTGACCTGGTGCATGCGATCCCGCTGTACGCTATCAAGCAAGGCCTGCTGACCGTTGAGAAGAAAGGGAAGAAAAACATCTTCTCTGGCCGCATCCTGGAAATCGAAGGTCTGCCGGATCTGAAAGTCGAGCAGGCATTTGAGCTTACCGATGCGTCTGCTGAGCGTTCTGCTGCCGGCTGTACTATCAAGCTGAACAAAGACCCGATTATCGAGTACCTGAACTCCAACATTGTCCTGCTGAAATGGATGATTGCCGAAGGCTACGGCGATCGTCGTACGCTGGAACGCCGTATCCAGGGCATGGAAAAATGGCTGGCGGATCCGCAGTTGCTGGAAGCCGATGCTGACGCAGAATACGCGGCGGTGATCGACATCGATCTGGCTGAAATTAAAGAGCCGATTCTGTGTGCGCCGAACGATCCGGACGATGCGCGTCTGCTCTCTGATGTTCAGGGCGCGCAGATCGATGAAGTGTTCATCGGTTCCTGCATGACTAACATCGGCCACTTCCGCGCTGCCGGTAAACTGCTGGATGCGCATAAAGGCCAGCTGCCGACCCGCCTGTGGGTTGCGCCGCCGACCCGTATGGACGCCGCGCAGTTGACCGAAGAGGGCTATTACAGCGTGTTTGGTAAGAGCGGCGCGCGTATTGAGATCCCGGGCTGCTCCCTGTGTATGGGCAACCAGGCGCGCGTAGCTGACGGTGCGACGGTGGTCTCCACCTCAACCCGTAACTTCCCGAACCGTTTAGGGACTGGGGCTAACGTCTACCTGGCGTCGGCTGAACTGGCCGCGGTGGCTTCTCTGCTCGGCAAACTGCCGACGCCGGAAGAGTACCAGACCTATATTGCTCAGGTTGATAAGACCGCGGTGGATACCTACCGTTATCTGAACTTCGATCAGTTGAACCAGTATACGGACAAAGCTGACGGCGTGATTTTCCAGACGGCAGTGTAAATGCTACCCTCTCCCGTGGGAGAGGGGCTGGGGGTGAGGGCATCAGGCCGCAGGGTCTTGCTCTCACCTTTTTATTTTCATTCCTCCCACCCTCCACGCTTTTTTTCTTCCTCTCTGCTGCGATAATTACCCTAATGGCTTTGCAGAGGAAAACACTATGGATTACGAATTTCTGCGCGACATCACCGGAGTGGTAAAAGTGCGCATGTCGATGGGCCACGAAGCTGTTGGTCATTGGTTTAATGAAGAAGTGAAAGACAACCTGGCCCTGCTCGATGAAGTGGAACAGGCGGCGCAAACCGTGAAAGGGAGCGAACGCTCCTGGCAGCGCGCCGGGCATGAATACACGCTGTGGATGGATGGCGAGGAAGTGATGGTACGCGCCAACCAGCTGGAATTCTCGGGCGATGAGATGGAAGAAGGGATGAGCTATTACGATGAAGAGAGTCTGTCGATGTGCGGCGTAGAAGACTTTCTCAGTGTGGTAGCGGCATACCGCGAGTTCCTTAAACAGCGTTAATTTCCCCCCTTGTATTACCGGGGCCGGTCTTCCGCATTGCCGGGAACCGGCGCTCTGTTCCTGTAAATGCGCGTAATGAAAAACCTCAGCTGTTTTTCATATTTCCTTTTGTCGATATTTTGCGCTGCAATGGTCTTCCGGACACCTTACGGAGACGACTATGAAAGCGTTCTTTTCCCGTTACTTCTCACGCAGTTCAGCGCGCGACCAGCGCCATGATGCGGAACATAACAGCAGACGAATGATGGAGTCGCTGCTGGCGGTCGCCAGCCTGTACGGTGTTGATGTCGCTAATGTTGACGTGGCGTGGTTCCATGACCAAACAACACGCTGAGCATCGCGCGACCCGCGAAACTTACTGGAATGAGCGATGCGCTCTGGCAAACAGACCGGAGCATCCTTGCTCCGTTGTGGGTTACACGGCCGGAATGTTGCGACCGTAGTAAATTTCACGCATCTCTTTCCATAGCGCTTCCGTAATCTCTTTACGCTCTTGCGTTGTCAGCTCTTCTGGTTTGGTATGGAACATGTAGTGCTTAAGATCGAATTCTTTAAGCAACATCTTGGTGTGAAAGATATTTTCCTGATAAACGTTCACGTCCACCATGTCATACAGCGACTTCATATCCTCTGACATAAAGTTCTGAATAGAATTGATCTCATGATCGATAAAGTGCTTCATGCCGTTGACGTCACGGGTAAAGCCGCGAACGCGATAATCGATTGTCACAATGTCCGATTCAAGCTGGTGAATCAGATAATTCAGCGCTTTCAGCGGTGAAATCACCCCGCAGGTCGACACTTCTATATCCGCGCGGAAAGTGCATAGTCCCCCTTCCGGGTGGCTTTCCGGATAGGTATGCACGCAAATATGGCTCTTATCGAGGTGGGCGACCACAGCTTCGGGAAGCGGCCCGGGATGCTCGGTTTTATCGATAAGCTGCGGGTCGACCGATTCTTCGCTGACCAGAATAGTCACGCTCGCACCCTGCGGCTCATAATCCTGACGGGCGATATTGAGGATATTGGCTCCGATGATATTACAGGTTTCCGTCAGGATTTCCGTCAGACGATTGGCGTTATAGAGTTCATCAATATAAGCGATGTACCCATCACGTTCTGCTTCCGTTTTGGCATAGCAGATATCGTAAATACAAAAACTCAGGCTCTTGGTCAGGTTGTTAAAGCCATGCAGTTTCAGTTTTTTCAATTTCGTATCTCTCCTTAGGACGACTGCGAAGAGAGTGCGTCTTGCAGATATTGTGGCAGAGCAAATGCTGCCGTATGAATAGCCGGATTGTAATAACGGCAGGTCAGGCCTGCGTTATGGAAACGCGCCTGAATAATCTCGCTGGAAAGGTGACGTAGCGCTTCATTATCTGTCGCCCAGGCGAAAGTCATAATGCCACCGTAATAGGTGGGAATAGCCGCCTGGTAAAACCCGACATCGGTGAAGTAATGACTGAGCTTACGGTGGCTGTCCAGCGCTTCATCCTGTTGCAGGAAGCAGACGCCATTCTGTGCGACAAAGATGCCGCCGGGATTCAGGCAGCGTTTGCAGCCTTCGTAAAACGCCGAGGTAAACAGGCTTTCGCCGGGACCAACCGGATCCGTACAGTCGGAAATGATCACGTCAAACGTTTGCGTGGTTTGCGTAACAAAGTTCACGCCATCATCGATAACCAACTGGAAACGGGGATCGTCGTAAGCGCCCGCGTTGTGTTTCGGCAGATACTGGCGGCAGAAAGAGACGACGCCGGCATCAATTTCCACCATGGTAATGGTTTCGATATTTTTATGGCGGGTGACTTCACGCAGCATGGCGCCATCGCCACCGCCGATGATCAACACCTGTTTCGCGCGGCCATGGGCGAGCAGCGGAACGTGGGTCATCATTTCGTGATAGATAAATTCGTCGCGTTCGGTGGTTTGCACCACGCCATCAAGCGCCATGACACGGCCAAAAGCGGCGTTTTCGAAAATGATAAGATCCTGGTGCCCGGTTTTCTCGTGGTACAGCACCTTATCAACGGCAAAGTATTGCCCAAACTGGTCGTGCAGCGTTTCGTGCCACAGCGTGTTATCGGCCATAGGTTGCTCCTTTGTTAACACCTGCTCAAAACAGGCGCAACATGATAGCTAACTCTGACTGTGGATGCACGGCCAGCGTTCCTCGCTGGAAATAACTTATTTCACGTAGGCGAGCAGGCTGAGCGAGTCACGCGCCAGCGCTTTGCATTTTTTGGCGGTAGGAATGCGGATGCCACTCAGGTCGCGATAGCTTGCTTCGCCGAGCGATTTCATGTCCCAGGAGTCGTAGTTACTCAGATCCCACTGATTTTGCTGTGCGAAGAAAACCAGCGCCCGGCGAATCTGGCCATTGGGTAAATTGTTATAGCCACAGTCATTTTTCAGAAAGACAAATACAGCCGTAAGGTCGGCCATATCTTCCGCTTCGGATTCATTCAGGGCGTAGCTATTAGCGGAGACAGCCAACAGGCTGCCGAGTAAAATCGTTCTGAAAAGCGTCTTCATTATTTCTACCACGGCATAACGGAAATTAAACGTTAGCACACTGTTGGCGAGGCGACGATATTTATTATCGTCCGAATACAGCCACATTTCTTGACCTTCCGGCAAGGGGAGGGTTTATGCTCAAATTCCAGGCTGATAACAGTAAGGAAAGGGACATGCAACGTCGTGATTTTTTGAAATACTCTGCTGCGCTCGGCGTGGCGAGTGCACTGCCGCTCTGGAGTCGTTCTTTGCTGGCGGCGGAAAGGCCCGTGTTACCGATTCCCCCGTTGCTGAGCGCCGATGCGCAAAACCTTATCCAGCTTACGGTTCAGACAGGAACGTCGACGTTTGCGGGCAAGCAGGCAACAACCTGGGGCTATAACGGCAGCCTGCTCGGGCCAGCGATTCAACTGCGTCAGGGGAAAACCGTTAACGTGTCCATTCGCAACGCGCTGGCGGAAGAGACAACCGTACACTGGCACGGGCTGGAAGTATCGGGTGACGTCGATGGCGGGCCGCAGGGTGTGATTAAGCCCGGCGATAGCCGTACGGTCTCGTTTACGCCGGATCAGCCTGCATCAACCTGCTGGTTTCACCCCCATCAACATGGAAAAACCGGCCATCAGGTGGCAATGGGGCTGGCCGGACTGCTGCTGATTGAAGATGAAAACAGCCGTAAGTTACGGCTGCCTCAACAGTGGGGCATTGATGATATTCCGGTCATCATGCAGGACAAACGCTTTGCCGCTGACGGGCAGATTGATTATCAACTGGATGTGATGAGCGCGGCGGTAGGGTGGTTTGGCGATACATTACTGACGAACGGCGCCCTCTATCCACAGCATGCGGCACCTCGTGGCTGGCTGCGTTTACGCCTGCTCAATGGATGTAACGCTCGCTCGCTGACCGTAGCTGCCAGCGATAATCGCCCGCTTTACGTGATTGCCAGTGACGGTGGCTTACTGACTTCTCCGGTGAAAGTCAGCGAGCTGTCACTGTTGCCGGGAGAGCGCTTTGAGGTACTGATTGAGACCCGAGATAATAAAGTCTTCGATCTGGTCACGTTGCCTGTACAGCAAATGGGGATGGCGGTTGCGCCATTTGATAAGCCGTATCCGCTGTTGCGTATTCAACCGGTGGTGGTAACCGCATCCGGTACCTTGCCTGACACACTGGCGACGCTCCCTGGACTGCCAGCGCTGGAAGGATTAACACAACGGACGCTACAGCTCTCCATGGATCCGATGCTGGACATGATGGGGATGCAGGCTCTGCAGCAAAAATACGGCGATGCTGCTATGGCAGGTATGGGGATGCACCATGGCAATATGAACCATGGTCAGATGCAGATGAACCACGGTGGTATGAACATGAGCATGAACCATGGCGACATGGGGCAGATGAATCATGGTAATGGGGAAATGGAATTTCATAGCGCCAATCGTATCAATGGCAAGGCATTTGATATGCAAGTGCCTGCGTTTGCCGCGCAGAAAGATACCTGGGAGCGTTGGGTCATTTCCGGTGAGGGCGACATGATGCTGCATCCGTTCCATATCCATGGCACACAGTTCCGCATCCTGTCGGAAAACGGTAAACCGCCTGCCGCACATCGCGCAGGCTGGAAAGATATTGTCAGCGTTGAAGGGGCGAAAAGTGAAGTGCTGGTCCGTTTTGCTCACGACGCGCCGAAAGAGTATGCCTATATGGCGCACTGTCATCTGCTGGAACATGAGGATACGGGGATGATGGTAGGGTTTACGGTTTAGGAAATCGGCTCCATGCAGTTCCCTCTCCCTTGAGGGAGAGGGTGAGGGGGAAAAGACAACTCTGTGGTTTGATGCCCTCACCCCGGCCCTCTCCCACGGGGAGAGGGAGAAAACACTAAAAAAGGCAACGTACGTTACCTTTTAGCTTTTACCTTGTGCGGTCTGATGCCCTCTCCCTGAGGGCTGAGTAATCCCCGGTCATATTACGTTTTACAGCGATAACACCGCGTAATGAGAATAAAACAGTTACCGCGATGACAGAGTCCGGCTAAATAGAAAAGCACAGAACATAAGGTGAACGGAATGACCACCAGCGCCGCATTTTCCCCCTAACCCTGGCCCTCACCCCACGGGGAGAGGGAGAAAAAACTAAAAAAGGCAACGTGCGTTGCCTTTTTGCTTTTTACCTTGTGCGGGATGAGGGAACGGTTTTTTACTTCTCGTCCGGTAGGGCGTAGGCAACAATATAGTCGCCCATCTTCGTACCAAACGAACCGTGACCGCCTGCAGAGATGACAACATACTGCTTGCCATTCACTTCATAGGTCATTGGCGTCGCCTGTCCGCCTGCTGGTAAGCGACCCTGCCACAGTTTCTCACCGTTGCTCATGTTATATGCGCGCAGGTAATTATCTGCGGTTGCCGCGATAAACAGCACATTACCCGCCGTGGAAATCGGACCGCCCAGCATCGGCATGCCCATATTGAACGGCACCGGAACCGGCATCGGGAACGGCATGCTGTCCTGCGGCGTACCAATACGTTTTTTCCAGACAACCTGATTGGTTTTCAGATCCAGCGCGGAGATATAACCCCAGGCTGGCTGTTTACACGGCAGACCAAACGGGGACAGGAACGGGTTCAGGGTTACGCCGAAAGGCACGCCGTACTGCGGCTGAATCCCCGCTTCCGTACCACTGCCTTTCGCATCTTTCGGCTGTTCCATCGGGTTGCCTGGACCGCGTGGGATCAGTTTTGACACAAACGGCAGCGCCATCGGGTTGGCGATCGCCACCTGACGGTTAGGGTCAACGGAGATACCACCCCATTCGAACATCCCCAGGTTACCCGGGAACACCAGCGTGCCTTGCTCAGATGGCGGGGTGAAGATGCCTTCATAGCGCAACTGATGGAACATCACGCGACAGACCAGTTGGTCGAACATGGTCGCGCCCCACATATCCGCCCCGCTGAGATCTTTCTTCGGACGGAAGCTCAGGTCGGAGAACGGCTGCGTTTTGGTCACGTAGTCGCCTTTGGCCGCACCCTGCGGAACCGGTTTTTCCGGCGCCGGGACAACCAGCTTACCGTTGCTGCGATCCAGCACGAAGATGTTGCCGGTTTTCGCCGGGGCGTAAATCACCGGAACCGTTTTACCGTTAACTGTGATGTCTGCCAGCGTCGGCTGGGACGGCATATCCATATCCCACAGATCGTGGTGAACCGTCTGATAGCTCCAGGCCAGTTTACCGGTGGTGGCGTTCAGGGCCACGATGGAGCTGGCGTAGCGTTCCTGCTCCGGCGTGCGATAGCCGCCCCAGATATCCGGGGTGGTCACACCCATTGGCAGATACACCAGGTCCAGCTTCGCATCATAGGCGGCTGGCGCCCACGAGTTAGGCGAGTTGAAGGTAAATCTATGTTCGTCAGACGGAATCGCGTTCGGGTCTTTCGCGCCCGGATCGAAGGCCCACAGCAGCTTACCGGTGTTCACGTCGAAACCACGGATAACGCCAGAGGTTTCACGGGTAGAGAAGTTGTCGGTCACCGAACCGGCAATCACAATCACTTTATCGGTAATGATCGGCGGTGAGGTCGGCTCATACAGACCCGGCGTGGTGTCCGGCATGTTGGTCTGCAGATTCAGAATACCTTTGTTGGCAAAGGTTTCGCACAACTTGCCGTTGTCGGCGTTGATCGCAAAAAGACGCCCATCGTTTACCGGCAGCATAATGCGGCGCGGGCAATCTGCCACGACATCCGGGCTGGCGTTATCTGCACGTGCTTCATGATAAGAAACGCCGCGACAGGTCACGTGCTGGAAGGACTGGTTGGCATTTAACTGCGGGTCAAAATGCCATTTCTCTTTCCCGGTCGATGCGTCCAGTGCAAACAGGCGCTGGTGAGCGGTACACAGATAAAGGGTGTCGCCCACTTTGATTGGCGTCACTTCGTTGGTCAGTTCACCCGGGTCAGTCGGCAGCTTCAGGTCGCCGGTGCGGAACACCCAGGCTTCCTTCAGATTTTTGACGTTATCGGCATTGATCTGTTTGAGCGGAGAATAGCGTTGACCTTCCTGATTGCGGCCATAAGCCGGCCAGTCGCCATCAGCTACCTGTGAGATAGGGGCGGCTGGCGTGGCATCCGCTTTCAGCGTACCGTTCACTTCTTGTGGGTCATTAAAGCCAGCCCACGTGAGAATGCCGCCGCTAATCAGCAGTGCTACCACCAGTGCGGCAACCGCACCGCCGGAAGGAAAAATCAATCTGCGCCAGACAAAGGGCAGAATCAGCCAGATACCGAAGAAGACCAGGATATCGCTGCGCGGCGTGAGCGCCCAAAAGTCGAAGCCCACCTCCCATACGCCCCAAATCATGGTCGCCAGCAGCAACGCGGCATACAGCCATAGCGCAGAACGCTTACGTCGCCATAAAAGCGCGGTGACGCCCAGCATGATAATACCCGCGATGGGGTAGTACCAGGAGCCGCCAAGGGAGACCAGCCATACCCCGCCGATCAGTAACCAAAGTCCGCAGAATGCTGCGAACAGCGCTGTCAGTATCACGAGGATACTTGACCGTTGCGTTTTTGTTTCAGCCATAAAAAGACACTCACCAAATTCATTAATATTTTAGTAGCAACTAATTATAGGATTTAACAAGTGTGATCGTCATCACAAAATGAGCTTTATCGACAGATAAGCATCGGAAATGCGTTTGCTGGTATACTGCACGCCTTGCGCTTCAGTAACCAAAGCAATAAGCAGGTTATTGAGTGATTTATTATTTAAATCATATGGTTATTTAAAATGAAACATAGTGTTGAAGTGATGATCCCGGAAGCGGAGATCAAAGCGCGTATCGCCGAATTGGGTCGTCAAATCACAGAACGTTATCAGGACAGCGGCAGTGAAATGGTACTGGTGGGCCTGCTGCGCGGTTCGTTTATGTTCATGGCGGACCTTTGCCGTGAAGTGCAGGTACCGCATGAAGTCGATTTTATGACCGCCTCCAGCTATGGCAGCGGCATGTCTTCGACCCGCGATGTTAAAATTCTCAAAGATCTGGATGAAGATATTCGCGGTAAGGACGTTCTGATCGTTGAAGATATTATCGATTCCGGCAATACGCTCTCTAAAGTGCGCGAAATTCTCAGTCTTCGCGAGCCGAAGTCTCTGTCTATTTGCACCCTGCTCGATAAACCGTCGCGCCGTGAAGTGCAGGTTGAAGTGGAATTTGTCGGCTTTTCGATTCCGGACGAATTCGTGGTGGGTTATGGCATCGATTATGCGCAACGTTATCGCCACCTGCCGTATGTCGGCAAAGTCGTGATGCTGGAAGAGTAAGCATAAAAAAGCCGGGCCTTAGCCCGGCTGATGCCGCATTCCGGCTGGCATCATGCCGCCGGGAATGCAGGATTATCTGTGATTGATGTGTTTCTTGCTGAGGTTCGAAACGCCCTGACGGTAACGCTGTTCCAGGCTTTCGCGGTTCGTTGCGGTGACTTCCAGGTCACGCAGTAAACCATCGTGGATGCCATATGCCCAGCCGTGAATCGTGACCTTTTGCCCACGTTTCCAGGCCGATTGCATAATGGTGGAGTGGCCGAGGTTATAGACCTGCTCCATCACGTTCAGCTCACACAGGGTATCAAGGCGGCGCTCCTGCGGCATCTCGCCAAGCAACGAACTATGCTTGAACCAGATATCGCGAATATGCAGCAGCCAGTTGTTTATCAGCCCCAGTTCCGGGTTTTCCACCGCTGCCTGCACACCACCACAGCCGTAGTGGCCGCAGATGATGATATGCTCAACTTCCAGTACGTCAACCGCGTACTGAACGACAGAAAGGCAGTTCAGGTCGGTATGAATAACCAGGTTGGCAACGTTACGGTGAACAAACAGTTCGCCTGGCTCAAGGCCGGTGAGGCGTTCTGCGGGAACGCGACTGTCAGAACATCCAATCCATAGAAAACGCGGTTTCTGCGCTTGCGCCAGTTTTTCGAAAAAGCCGGGATCCTCTTCCACCAGCATTTTTGACCATAGTGCATTGTTGCTGATGAGTGTATCTATGTCTTTCATGGAAGTTAACGACCTGTAACCAAATAAGTGCGTTGCGCTAATATAGGTCAACTCCCATGTTTTTTAAACCACACATCGAGTGTAAGAATAAGGTAAGTGAAAATTCATGACCATTGCACTGGAGCTTGAGCAGCTTAAAAAAACCTACCCGGGCGGCGTTCATGCGCTACGTGGTATTGATCTTAAAGTCGAAGCGGGGGATTTTTACGCGTTACTTGGACCAAACGGCGCAGGAAAATCTACCACCATAGGTATCATCAGTTCACTGGTAAATAAAACGTCCGGACGGGTGAGTGTCTTCGGCTATGACCTGGAAAAAGACATCGTTAATGCTAAACGGCAGCTCGGTCTTGTTCCTCAGGAGTTCAATTTTAACCCGTTTGAAACTGTACAGCAGATTGTGGTGAACCAGGCGGGTTACTACGGCGTTGAACGTAAAGATGCGCTTGACCGCAGCGAAAAATACCTGAATCAGCTCGATCTGTGGGAAAAGCGTAACGAACGTGCACGCATGTTATCGGGCGGGATGAAGCGTCGTTTGATGATTGCCCGCGCCCTGATGCATGAGCCGAAGCTGCTGATCCTTGATGAACCTACGGCCGGGGTGGATATCGAACTGCGTCGTTCTATGTGGGGCTTCCTGAAAGATCTCAACGACAAAGGCACCACCATCATTCTGACTACCCATTATCTGGAAGAAGCCGAGATGCTGTGTCGCAACATTGGCATTATTCAGAGCGGTGAGCTGATTGAAAACACCTCCATGAAGTCATTGTTGGCGAAGCTAAAATCAGAAACCTTTATCCTTGATCTGGCAACGAAAAGCCCGTTACCGAAGCTGGAAGGTTACCAGTATCGGCTGGTGGATACCTCGACCCTGGAGGTCGAAGTGCTACGTGAACAGGGGATAAACAGCGTGTTCAGCCAGCTTAGCGCGCAGGGCGTACAGGTCTTAAGTATGCGCAACAAGGCTAACCGACTGGAAGAGCTATTCGTCACGCTGGTGCATGAGAAAAAAGGAGAGCACGCATGATGCAGCTTTACTGGGTGGCGTTGAAAAGTATCTGGCATAAAGAAATTCAACGGTTTATGCGTATTTGGGTACAGACGCTGGTGCCGCCGGTTATTACCATGACGCTCTACTTTATTATCTTTGGCAACCTGATTGGCTCACGTATCGGTGAAATGCATGGTTTTACCTATATGCAGTTTATCGTGCCGGGTCTGATCATGATGGCCGTGATCACCAACGCCTATGCAAACGTGGCGTCATCATTTTTCAGCGCCAAGTTTCAACGCAATATTGAAGAGCTGCTGGTCGCCCCGGTGCCAACCCATGTAATTATCGCTGGGTATGTTGGTGGTGGTGTGGCGCGCGGTTTGTGTGTCGGGGTGCTGGTGACCGCCGTGTCGCTGTTTTTCGTGCCTTTTCAGGTTCATTCGTGGGTCTTCGTTGCGTTAACGCTATTGTTGACCGCGGTATTGTTCTCGCTGGCGGGGCTGCTGAATGCGGTTTTTGCGACGACCTTCGATGACATCAGCCTGATCCCGACATTTGTTCTGACGCCGCTGACCTATCTTGGCGGGGTGTTCTATTCGCTCACGCTGTTACCACCGTTCTGGCAGGCGCTGTCTCACCTCAACCCCATTGTTTACATGATTAGCGGTTTCCGCTTTGGTTTCCTCGGTATTACCGATGTGCCGCTTTTCACCACGGTGGCGGTTTTGGCAGTGTTTATCATCGCTTTTTATCTGTTTTGCTGGTACTTAATCCAACGTGGACGCGGTCTGCGCAGTTAATCACCCTTTCCCGGCGGCGTTCGTCGCCGGGTTCTCCTTGCCCTTTTAATCTATGATTTCTGTCACCGACGGCGGATGGTCACCTGGCTAAACTGCAAGTCTGCTAAGGAGATATGTATGCTGGGATGGGTCATTACGTGCCATGGTGAGCTGGCGCAGGAGATGCTGGACAGTCTGGCGTGCCGTTTTGGTCCGCTTACGCAGTGCAGGGCGGTCAACTTTCGCCAGGGGCTTAGCACCAATATGCTCAGCCGTATGATTTGTGATGCATTACATGAAACAGATTCCGGCGAGGGCGTGGTTTTTTTAACGGATATTTCCGGTGCCGCACCTTATCGTGCCGCCTCGCTAATGAGCCATAAGCATGAGCATTGTGAAGTGATATCCGGCGTTGATGCTACGTTGCTGGAAGCGATGTATCCACTGCGTGAATCGTACAGCAGCGCCGATTTTCGTAACCAGATTGTGGTCGCTGGTGCGCCGGGGGTAAGCAGCCTTTGGCATCAGCAGCAGAAAAATCCGCCGTTTGTGTTGTTACATGATTTGTATGAAAAATAAACGTTGGTATTCATTTTTCTTTTTCCTACAATAATCTAAATTATGTTTAGCCTGGTTGGGTGCATGCCTCGTTTTCTCCTCATTCTGTTCTTGCTGGTGTCATATAGCGTTTCTGCCCGTCTCGTTAGTGAAAATCCCGATCCTGCTCGTTACATGCAAATTACGGAAGATGCCGATATATGGGCGCAGATTGGCAACAATGTTATGACCGTTGGCAATATCCGCGCCGGGCAAATTCTGGCTGTGGTGCCGGGGGCGGAAGACTATTACGAATTTCGCTTTGGTTTCGGCAAGGCGTGGATTGATAAAGGGCATCTGGGGACGGTTCGTGGCAATGAAAAGGTGCAGGACAGCCTCGGTGACCTGAATAAGCCCCTGAGTAATCAAAATCTGATCACCTGGCGTGATACGCCGATGTATAACGAGGCGGCTAATACCAGTGAGCAACTGGGTACGCTGGCCGGAAATCTGCGCTATCCCATCATTAGCAAGCTGAAAGACAGACTTAACCAGACCTGGTATCAGATTCGCATTGGCGAACGGCTGGCGTGGATCAGTAGCCTGGATGCGCAGGAAGATAACGGTATCCCGGTGCTTACTTACCACCATATTCTGGAAGATGAGGAAAACACGCGTTTTCGTCACACCTCGACGACGACTTCTCTTCGCGCTTTTACCAACCAGATGACCTGGTTGCATGACCAGGGCTACACCACGTTAAACATGTATCAGCTGGAGGGTTATGTACGTAACGCGATGAACCTCCCCGCACGTTCGGTGGTGATCACCTTTGATGACGGCTTGAAATCGGTCAGTCGCTATGCCTATCCGGTGTTAAATGAATATGGTTTCAGGGCGACCGCTTTTATTATTTCGTCGCGCATTAAGCGTAAACCACAACTCTGGGATCCAAAATCCCTGCAGTTCATGAGCATTTCTGAGCTGGAACAAATTTCTCATGTTTTTGATTTTCAGTCACATACCCATTTTCTGCATCGCACCGATGACGTGGGGCATCCGATCCTGCTAAGTCGCAGTTATGACAATATCCTGATGGATTTCAAGCATTCACGCCGCGCGCTTTCGCAATTCAACCGGCATGTATGGTATCTGGCGTATCCGTTCGGGGGCTATGATGACAAGGCGCTGGCAGCTGCGAAGGATGCCGGTTTCCATCTTGCGCTGACCACGGTTCGAGGAAAGGTTAAGCCTGGAGATAATCCGTACTTGCTAAAACGGCTGTATATCTTAAAGACGGATTCGCTGGAGGAGATGTCGAGGTTAATCAGTAATCAGCCTCAGGGGTAAAATCAGGGGTATAAGGCTATTTTATTTGTCATTTTGAACCCGGGCAGTGCTCGAAATCCTCACGTACTGCGTGTACGCTCCGGTTTCTGTGCGCTGTCCGTGTCCAGACTGACTGCATCAATAACGCCTTCTCCCCCTGATTGGGGCAATGATGCTATTTTATTTGTCATTTTGAACCCGGGCAGTGCTCGAAATCCTCACGTACTGCGCGTACGCTCCGGTTTCTGTGCGCTGTCCGTGTCCAGACTGACTGCATCAATAACGCCTTCTCCCCCTGATTGGGGCAATCATGCTTTACCGCCGGATGACTTATGCCACCTGCACCGGTACTGCTTTTGCCGTGCGTTTCATCTCATTGTCACCGTCAAAATAGGCGACTTTCGGTTGCCAGCTACGCGCTTGTTCATCCGGCATGGTGACATAGCTTGCGATGATCAGGATATCGCCAACATCAGCGCAATGCGCTGCGGCGCCGTTGACCGAAATAATGCGGGAACCACGTTCACCGGCGATAGCATAGGTGGAAAAGCGCTTACCGTTGGTGACGTTGTAAATATCGATGGCTTCGTATTCCAGGATACCAGCCGCCTCAAGGAAATCCTGGTCAATCGCGCAGGAACCTTCGTAATGCAGGTCGGCCTGTGTCACTTTGACGCGGTGGAGCTTGCCTTGCAGCATAGTGCGAATCATAACTTCTACCTTTAATGGCGTAACGAAATACAGGTATATCGCCGGGCCGCATTTGGCTGTCCGGCCAGATTTTCCCGGCCCGGCGACAGCGCCAGACCAGGCAGATAACAGGGCAGTATTGCCCGTTTTTTAACCCCTGTCTACGGGGGGGAGTTCAACCACTTTATTGTCGATAAGACGCGCCTGGCCCAGCCATGCGGCCATCAAAATCACCGCGCGTTTGCTGGTCTGCGCAAGTTCCAGAAGCGTGTCTGCATCGCGGATCTGAATATCATCCGCACGCAAACCTGCGTCATTCAGCTCCTGTTCAGCCAGGGCGATGATCTCGTCAAGATTACGCTCGCCAGCCTGCAGTTTTGCCGCCATTGCATTCATGATTTTGCTTAGCGCGGGTGCGATTTTGCGTTGCTCGGCAGTGAGATAGCCGTTACGTGAGCTGAGCGCCAGGCCGTCTTTCGCACGTACGGTCGGTACCCCGACAATCTCAATGTCGTAGCCCATATCGGCAACCATTTTGCGGATCAACTGCAACTGCTGATAGTCCTTCTCGCCAAAGCAGGCGACATCCGGCTGGACCAGATTAAAGAGCTTGCTGACGATGGTGGATACTCCGCGAAAATGCCCGGGGCGGCTTGCGCCTTCAAGCATGGTGGAGATGCCCGGAACATCCACATAGGTTTGCGTGTCCGTACCCTGCGGATAAATATCATTCGGCGCAGGAGCGAAAACAAAATCTACTTTTCGTTTATTCAGCTTTTCGCAATCTTCTTGCAGGGTACGCGGATAGCGCGCCAGATCGTCGGCGCGATCAAACTGCATCGGGTTGACGAAGATGCTCACTACGACCACATCTGCCCGGGTTTTGGCTTCCTCAACCAGCGTCATATGGCCATCGTGCAGGTTGCCCATCGTAGGCACCAGCGCAATCCGTTTTCCTTCCTGACGCGCTCTGCGGATATGCTGGCGCAGCAGCGGCAGGGTTTCGATAATCAACACAACGGCACTCCTTAATGGAAACTGTGTTCTTCGCCCGGGTAAATCCCGGACTCAACATCGGCAACATACTGGCGCACGGCAGCGCGCATGTCGCCAGCCTCGCTCAGAAAGTTTTTCGCAAATTTTGGGATATGGCCGCCGGTAATGCCGAAGGCGTCGTGCATCACCAGAATCTGGCCGTCTGTGACGTTGCCTGCGCCGATACCAATTACCGGAATAGTCAGCGCTTGCGTGACGCGCTTTGCCAGCTCGACCGGCACACATTCCAGAACCAGCAACTGTGCGCCTGCGGCTTCCAGCGCCAGCGCATCGTCCAGCAATGTTTGGCCGGCATCGCCGCGCCCCTGAACTTTATAGCCTCCGAAGATATTCACGGACTGCGGTGTTAGCCCCAAATGCCCGCATACCGGCACAGCGCGTTCGGTGAGCATTTTTACCGTGTCACTCAGCCAGCGACCGCCTTCGATTTTTACCATGTTGGCCCCGGCACGCATCACGGCGGCGGCGTTTTCAAATGCCTGCTCCGGGGTGGCGTACGCCATAAACGGCAGGTCGGCCAGCAGCAAACAATGAGGGGCGCCACGACGCACTGCGCGCGTGTGATAGGCAATGTCGTCTACCGTCACTGGCAGGGTGGAATCATGACCTTGTACCGTCATCCCTAACGAGTCGCCAACTAACATCACGTTGATGCCTTCTTCGGCAAACAGTTTAGCGAAGCTGTAATCGTAGGCTGTGATGGTAGCGAAGCGTTTCTTTTCCTGTTTGCACTTAAGCAGCCAGGAGATGGTGGTGGGTTTCATAACGTTTCCTGATGGCTAAAAACGAATTCTGGCGCATTCTAACAGCAACGTTCAGGTGAACAATGATTTTAGGCAATCGTTTAACACCGATCACATCAGATGCGCCAGAAAAGCGTTTTACCACAAGGCAGGTTTGTCCGCTGCGCATTCTGTAAGGGCAGCGGCCAGCGTCACGCCATCAGGAAAGACCAGCGCAGGAGCAATTTCAAATAACGGCCATAGCATAAAGCCGCGATTTCTCATGTCGTAGTGAGGAACGGTAAGACGCGGTGTCTGAATGACCTGATCGCCAAACAGCATGATGTCCAGGTCCAGCGTGCGTGGCCCCCAGCGCTCGGCTTTGCGCACGCGCCCCTGCTGCAGTTCAATACGCTGGGTATGGTCGAGCAGCGCGTCGGCTTCAAGTGTGGTTTCCAGCGCGACAGCGGCATTCAGATAGTCGGGCTGATCCTGCGGGCCAAGCGGAGGCGTGCGGTAGAACGAGGAGACAGCGACCACGCGGCTTTGCGGGATCTCTCCAAGGGCGTCCAGCGCTGCCTTTACCTGTTCCAGAGGCGATGCGAGATTACTGCCGATGGCGATATAGCAAAGGGTCGGGGACATACTGGCTCCTGCGTTTTTCGTTTCTGTATAGCATCAGGCCTGCACGCGGCAGGCCTGAATGGGATGATATTACGCGCTGCCTTCACGGCGCGGCGCGCGTTTGCGCGGTCGGCGGTGACGACGACGAACAGCGGGTTCATCGCCAAGGTCGTCAAGCATATCTTTCTGCTCCGGCGGTGCGGAAACCTGAAATTCTCCCCACCATTTCACCAGGCGCTGCAGTTCTCCGTTGTTTTCCACCTCGGCACGCAGGGCCAGCAGATCGTAAGCCGCACGGAATTTTGGATGCTCCATCAGTTTCCACGCGCGTTTACCCTGACGGCGGGACATACGCAACTGGAGCTGCCAGATATCGCGAATCAGCGAGGTGATGCGTTTCGGAATGGCCAGTGAACGGCAGGCTTCATCAAGCACATCATTCATGGCAAGCGCAAAGGCGTCGTAATACGCAAGGCCGCCTTCCTGGGTAATACGCTGTGCGGTTTCCAGCAGCGGATACCAGAACATAGCGGCAAACAAAAACGCCGGATTAACGCGCATATCGTTGTGAATGCGGGTATCGGTGTTTTTCAGTACCTGAGCAATGATGCGTTCCATCGGGCTGTCACCGTTTTCGGTGAAGAAGCGGCTGATGGTTGGGAACAGGGGCTGGAAGAGATTGTATTCACGTAGCAGGGTGTAGGTATCAAAACCATAGCCCGCCTGCAGTAATTTCAGCGACTCTTCAAACAGGCGCGCAGGAGGAACGTCGTTGATCAGGGCGGCCAGACGAGGAATGGGTTCGGCGGTCTCCGCGCTGATCGCCATCCCCAGCTTGGCGGCGAAACGCACCGCACGCAGCATGCGTACCGGGTCTTCGCGATAGCGGGTTTCAGGGTTCCCAATCAGGCGAATGACGCCTTCTTCCAGATCGCGCATGCCGCCGACATAATCACGTACGCTGAAGTCAGCTACGCTGTAATAAAGACTGTTAATGGTGAAATCGCGACGCTGGGCGTCTTCTTCGATAGAGCCGAAAATATTGTCGCGCAGCAACATGCCATTCTGCCCACGCTGAGACGTGGTGCGGTCGGCTTCGGTATCTTCGTGATGACCACGAAAGGTCGCGACTTCGATGATTTCTGGCCCAAACATAACGTGGGCGAGGCGGAAACGGCGACCCACCAGGCGGCAGTTGCGGAATAATTTACGCACCTGGTCCGGCGTGGCGTTCGTTGTGACGTCAAAATCTTTTGGTTTTTTGCCCAGCAATAAATCACGCACGCCACCACCGACGAGATAAGCCTCATAACCGGCTTTGTTCAGGCGGTAGAGGACCTTGAGCGCATTTTCACTGATATCTTTGCGTGAAATAGCGTGCTGTTCACGCGGGATAACCGTCATCTGAGGTTGTACGATAGCCTCAACGACCATGCTCTCTTCGCGGCTTAGCACCTTTCGGCAAAAATTAGCGACTCGGGTAAAAATAGTGCACCTCGGTAGTGTCAAACGTCAGGACAAAAAAATAGCGGCTAATCATAGCTCAGCGCGAGGCGTTTGAGAATGCCGTATTCACATCCACTGCAATGGGCACATCGGCGAGCGTCCAGTTCACCACCGCATTTTTCAATAAATCATCGACGCTGAGATCCTGCCACTCATTTGTTGCGCTCTGGTTTAAGAATTGTAACGCCCTGATTATTATGGGGCGAGGATCGCCGCCGGGCAAGGCGGGCGCGTGGTTTTGCTTGGAGAGTTTGTTCCCCTCTGCATTTAACGCCAGCGGCAGATGGACATACTGCGGTACCGGCCAGCCAAATTGTTGGTACAGCGAAATTTGCCTCACCGTGGGTTCAATTAAATCCGCGCCGCGCACAATTTCCGTGATGCCCTGAAAATGATCGTCAACCACGACGGCGAGATTATAGGCAAACAGGCCATCCCGGCGATGAATAATAAAATCTTCGCGCGCCAGTTTTTCATCCGCACAGAGTTCGCCGCGCAGTCTGTCATGAAAATGGAGCACAGGATGTTGTTGTACCAGACGCACAGCCGCATTTTCCGGGCCATTATTAGCGCGACGGCAATGGCCGTCATAGATGCCCCCCTCGCTCTGAATACGCGCCCGCGTACAGGTGCAGTAGTAACTCAGCCCCTGGGTATGAAGCCAGTCCAGCGCCTCGCGGTAGGCCTCATGACGTTGTGATTGCCAGAGCACGTCTCCGTCCCAGCACAGGCCGTAATGCTCAAGCTGGCGCAGGATGGTGTCTGCGGCGCCGGGGACTTCACGCGGGGGATCAATATCTTCGATACGTACTCGCCAGATACCCTGCTGCGCGCGCGCCTGCAGGTAGCTACCCAGTGCGGCAATCAGCGAGCCAAAATGGAGTTCACCGGACGGTGATGGCGCAAAGCGCCCGATATAGTGAGAGTCAGACATAAAGAACGGGAAACGCCGACAATACGGGAAATTTTCCCCGACTATAGCACAGCATGATTTGAAGGCGCAGGCTGGAATCAGCGCTGCGCCGTCTGAGGGGGTGACCGATTGTCGGCCAGAAGCGAATTAACCCGCCATCTGTTTTTCGCGGATTTCCGCCAGTGTTTTGCAATCGATGCACAGGTCAGCGGTCGGACGCGCTTCCAGGCGGCGAATGCCGATTTCAACACCGCAGGATTCGCAGTAGCCGAAATCTTCGTCTTCAACTTTTTTTAGCGTTTTTTCGATCTTTTTGATCAGTTTACGCTCGCGGTCACGGTTACGCAGTTCGAGGCTGAACTCTTCTTCCTGTGCGGCACGATCTACCGGGTCCGGGAAGTTAGCTGCTTCATCCTGCATATGGGTGACGGTGCGATCGACTTCATCCCTGAGTTGATTACGCCACGCTTCAAGAATACGCCTGAAGTGCGCCAGCTGGGCTTCATTCATATACTCTTCGCCCGGTTTCTCTTGATACGGCTCCACCCCAGCGATGGCGAGAATACTCAGGGACGATGTTTTACGGTTTTGCCCTTCTTGCATGTTGCTTCTCCTTAACACGCACTATCGATCCCCGTGTTGGGGGAAAATCAGGCCGCTATAAATAGCAGATGCTTTTCCGGATGGCAAATATCTAAACGTAACACTTGACAAGCCTGTGAGGAAAAGCGTATTTGCGCACGCGACCAGAACACTTATTAGTCAATGGCTGCCCTATATCGTGAAAGGCAGCGGCAATCTCAGAGTCATATTTGTAGCAGAAAGTTCCGCTTTTACCGCCAGAATTTCTACCCCCTGATTTTGTGCTTCCTTTAGCAATCGTGCGTATTTCTCATCAATATGGCGCGCTGGAGAAAAATGTTCAACGGCTGAATGCAGCACGGCAAACAGTATAACTGCGCGGTCGCCGCTGGCCGCTACGCTCAGTAACTCACGCAGATGTTTTTGTCCGCGTAGCGTAACGGCATCAGGGAAAAAACCGCATTCCCGCTCGGCGAGCGTTACTGATTTAACTTCAATATAGCAGTTGCGGCGACCATCCGCCTGTAACAGAAAATCAATTCTGCTGCCTTCGGTACCATATTTCACTTCATTTTTCAGTGTGCTGTAACCCAACAGCTCAGGCAGACGGTTTAGCTGGATCGCTTCCTTCGTTAACGTATTAGCGCGAAGCGTATTAACGCAAATAAAGGCGCCCTGTTGGGTTTGCGTTAATTCCCAGGTATGCGGATATTTGCGTTTAGTATTTTCTGATGTGGAATACCAAACCGTATCGCCAGGTGTTGCACAACCGGTCATTGCGCCGGTATTAGGGCAATGGATTGTCAGCGTTTCGCCTTCTGGGGTGATTACATCGGCAAGGAACCGCTTATAGCGCTGAATAAGCGTGGCGGATCGGAGGGGGGGCGAAAATTCCATGACGTATCCTTTTTATGTTTTTAACGTCCAGCGGTTTAACGCCGTATAACGCAGACGTCCTGCGGCAAACTGCGATTCATATAAGACAAATTCTGTAACAGGAAAAGTCCAGTGAAAGCCCGGCGGCGGTATCGTGACCGCATGACTGGCATCGCGCAGCAGCGTGATATGAGGATGAAACGGCGTCGGGCTTTGCCAGCATCCGCTACGTGAAGCCTGGGCGCGCAGCATATCCGCCAGTTGCAATAGCCCGCGTGGTGACTGGCGACAACCTAGCCAGACAACACGTGAACGCAGCCATTGCCCCGCGTCATCCAGTTGTAGCGTAAAGCCCGGCTGGCGAATACGCCCGGCCAGGGTTTCCAGCGCACGCTGTTTTTCCGCACTCACTTCCCCTAAAAACGCCAGGGTCAGATGTAAGTTTGCTGCCGCAACCGGCCGTCCGGCATCCTGTGGGAAATGTTCCGCCCGCCAGCGCACCACCTCCTGACGGGTGGCGTCGGGCAATTCGATGGCGAAAAACAGCCTTTTCGATTCAGACATGGCAGGCACTCAGTTAGGGTTTGTCGCGATGCTACAATGGCGGACGGGCGCCCGCAAATGCTTCGGCGCTCCAAAGCGCCGCAGTTCATGTACAATTGGCACCGTCCTTATCAATGTGAGTCCTCTGGAGCCTTGTGTGTCCTTACTGCCGGTTGCTGCCGTATTACCCGACCTTCTCCATGCGTTACAACGCGCGCCCCAGGTACTGCTGACCGCCCCAACAGGCGCGGGGAAGTCAACCTGGCTGCCGCTGCAATTGTTGCAGCAAGGCGGCATTGACGGACGTATTTTACTGCTTGAACCGCGCAGACTGGCTGCCCGTAACGTTGCGCAACGGCTGGCGGAGTCGCTTAATGAGCAGCCCGGCGACACCGTCGGCTACCGGATGAGAGCTCAAACCTGTATTGGGCCGAATACGCGTCTGGAAGTGGTGACGGAGGGGATCCTGACGCGAATGATCCAGCACGATCCCGAGCTGAACGGCGTTGGTCTGGTGATCCTTGATGAATTTCACGAACGTAGCCTGCAGGCCGATCTGGCGCTGGCGCTGTTGCTGGATGTTCAGCAGGGATTACGCGACGACCTTAAACTGCTGGTCATGTCAGCCACCCTTGATAACAGTCGCCTGCAGACGCTACTTCCGGATGCGCCGCTGATCATTTCAGAGGGGCGTATGTACCCGGTAGAACGGCGTTATCAGGCATTAAGCTCTCATCAGCGCGTTGACGAGGCGGTCGCGGTGGCGACCACCGAGCTGCTGCGTTCGCAATCGGGGTCGTTGTTACTTTTTTTGCCGGGGGTAGGGGAAATCCAGCGTGTACAGGAACAACTGGCCAGTCGGGTCGCTGAGGATGTGCTGCTTTGTCCGCTGTATGGGGCGCTGCCACTCAATGAGCAACGCAAAGCCATTCTTCCCCCGCCAGTCGGGAAAAGAAAAGTCGTGCTGGCCACGAATATCGCTGAGACCAGCCTGACCATCGAGGGCATTCGCCTGGTTGTGGACAGCGCCCAGGAACGGGTGGCGCGTTTTGACTCGCGCACAGGGTTAACCCGGCTTGTCACTCAGCGCGTGAGCCAGGCGTCGATGACGCAGCGTGCCGGGCGTGCCGGACGTCTTGAGCCGGGTATCTGCCTGCATCTGACAGGCAAAGAACAGGCCGAAAGGGCGGCGGCGCAGAGCGAGCCGGAGATTTTACAAAGCGATTTGTCTGGCCTTTTTATGGAGCTGTTACAGTGGGGATGTCAGGATCCGTCGCAACTTAACTGGCTGGATTTACCGCCGGCGACTAATCTTGCCGCAGCGAAGCGGTTGTTGACGCAACTGCGGGCGCTTGAAGGCGATCGCCTGTCGCCATTCGGGAAAAAAATGGCATCGTTAGGTAACGATCCGCGCCTTGCCGCGATGTTAGCGAGCGCCAGCAGTGCGGATGAAGCAGCAACGGCGGCGAAACTGGCTGCCATCCTTGAAGAGCCGCCTCGCGGTGGAAACACCGATTTGCGTAGCGCTTTTTCTCGCAATCAGCCTCATTGGCAGCAGCGGGCCCGACAACTGATTCGGCGGTTGAAAAGTGCCGAAGGGGAGCCCGATAGCGACCTGCTGGCGCCGTTGCTTGCCAGCGCTTTTGCCGACCGCATTGCGCGCAGACGCGGCCAGGACGGGCGGTATCAACTGGCAAACGGAATGGGCGCAATGCTGGATACGGACGATGCGCTTAATCGCCATGAATGGCTGCTTGCGCCGCTATTGTTACAGGGAAGCCAGTCGCCGGATGCCCGCATTTTGCTGGCGCTGCCGTTGGACATCGATCGGTTAATGACGGCCTGTCCGCACATTGTTCAGACGTCTGACTCTGTGGAATGGGATGAGGCTCAGGGAACCTTAAAGGCGTTTCGTCGTAGCCGGATTGGTCAACTGACGGTGAAAGTTCAGCCGCTGGCGAAGCTTCCGGAAGAAGAACTGCATCAGGCGATGCTCAACGGGATACGCGATAAAGGGCTGGATGTCCTTAACTGGACGCCAGAGGCGAAACAGTTACGCCTGCGTTTACACTGCGCGGCGAAATGGTTGCCGGAAGCGTCATGGCCTGCGGTAGATGACGCTTCGCTGCTTGCTTCTCTGGAAAGCTGGTTGTTGCCGCAAATGGGGGGCGTGCATTCCCTTCGTGCGCTGAAAGCGCTGGATGTGGGTGAAGCATTAAAAGCTTTCTTACCCTGGCCTTTGCGTCAACGTCTGGATAGTGAACTGCCTGGGCATTACACTGTCCCGACAGGAAGCCGGATTGCCATTCGTTATCATGAAGATAATCCGCCTGCTCTGGCGGTGCGTATGCAGGAGATGTTTGGTGAGGCGACGACACCTGTTATCGCTCAGGGGCGCATTGCGCTGGTGCTGGAGCTGCTTTCGCCGGCTCAGCGTCCGCTGCAAATTACACGCGATTTAGCGGCGTTCTGGCAGGGCGCATACCGCGAAGTGCAAAAAGAGATGAAAGGGCGCTACCCGAAACATGTCTGGCCAGACGATCCGGCAAATGCCGCGCCGACGCGGCGCACTAAAAAGTATTCGTAGTTGAGGGCCGGGTAGGTTGATGCCCTCACCCCGGCCCTCTCCCACAGGGAGGGGGAGCAGGC
Source organism: Phytobacter ursingii (assembly GCA_901456055.1). GTDB lineage: Bacteria > Pseudomonadota > Gammaproteobacteria > Enterobacterales > Enterobacteriaceae > Phytobacter > Phytobacter ursingii. The sequence goes on along the minus strand of CABDWT010000002.1, from coordinate 401,445 downwards.
ACTAAAGATTTTCTCGTTGAGAAAATCTGCTGTTTATTTTGAGAGATTTCTTCTTCTGCCTGGAGGCGGAAGAACAGAGAATCAGGCCCTTGCGCCTGAATGTTGCGGAGAGAGAGCATGGCGGGGAATGACCGCGAGCCAATTGGACGTAAGAGCAGACCTTCACGTCCGGCAAAAGAAAAAGTAAGTCGTCGTCGAGTCAGAGAAGAGGAATACGACGAGTACGAAGATGATGATGGCGATGAGCAGGACTCAGCGCCACGCAAAGGAAAAGGTAAAGGCGGTAAACCTCGCGGTAAGCGCCGTTGGTTCTGGCTGCTGTTGAAAATTTGTATCGTGGGTGCGGTGCTACTCGCCATCTATGGCGTGTACCTGGATCAGAAGATCCGTAGCCGTATCGATGGCAAAGTGTGGCAATTGCCGGCTGCGGTGTATGGCCGTATGGTCAACCTTGAGCCGGATATGCCCATCAGCAAAAACGAGATGGTTAAACTGCTGGAAGCCACGCAGTACCGTCAGGTGACGAAGATGACGCGTCCTGGCGAGTTTACCGTGCAGGCGAAAAGCATTGAGATGATCCGCCGTCCGTTTGATTTCCCTGACAGTAAAGAGGGGCAGGTCCGCGCACGCCTGACGTTTGATGGTGACCGACTCGATAGCATTGAGAACATGGACAGCAACCGTCAGTTCGGTTTCTTCCGTCTCGACCCGCGTTTGATCACCATGCTTTCGTCGCCAAACGGCGAACAACGTCTGTTTGTGCCGCGCAGCGGCTTCCCGGACCTGCTGGTGGATACGCTGCTGGCGACCGAAGACCGCCATTTCTACGAGCATGACGGCATTAGCTTCTACTCGATTGGCCGTGCGGTGCTGGCAAACCTGACCGCCGGACGTACGGTGCAGGGGGCGAGTACGCTGACCCAGCAACTGGTGAAAAACCTGTTCCTGAGTAGCGAGCGATCCTACTGGCGTAAGGCTAACGAAGCCTATATGGCGCTAATCGTCGATGCCCGCTACAGCAAGGATCGTATCCTTGAGCTGTACATGAACGAAGTTTACCTTGGGCAGAGCGGCGATAACGAAATCCGTGGTTTCCCGTTAGCAAGCCTTTACTACTTTGGCCGTCCGGTGGAAGAACTGAGTCTTGATCAGCAGGCTATGTTGGTCGGGATGGTGAAAGGCGCGTCAATCTATAACCCGTGGCGTAACCCTAAACTGGCTCTGGAGCGACGTAACCTTGTCCTGCGCCTGATGCAAGAGCAGAAGGTCATCGACCAGGAGCTGTACGACATGCTCAGCGCCCGTCCGCTTGGCGTGCAGCCGCGCGGCGGGGTGATATCACCGCAGCCTGCGTTTATGCAGATGGTCCGTCAGGAGCTTCAGGCTAAACTCGGCGAGGATAAAGTGAAGGACTTGTCGGGCGTGAAGATTTTCACCACCTTTGATTCTGTTGCGCAGGATGCGGCAGAAAAAGCGGCGGTGGAGGGCATTCCGGCCTTGATCAAGCAGCGTAAGCTGGACGATCTGGAAACCGCGATGGTGGTTGTGGATCGCTTCAGTGGCGAAGTTAGGGCCATGGTGGGTGGGGCGACGCCGCAGTTTGCGGGCTATAACCGTGCGATGCAGGCGCGCCGTTCTATCGGCTCGCTGGCAAAACCGGCGACTTACCTGACAGCATTAAGCCAGCCGGATAAATTCCGTCTCAATACTTCCATTGCCGATGCGCCGATTTCACTGCGTCTGTCGAATGGTCAGACCTGGGCACCGCAGAACGACGATCACCGCTTTAGCGGCCAGGTGATGCTGGTGGATGCGTTAACGCGTTCCATGAACGTGCCGACGGTGAACCTTGGGATGGCGATGGGTCTGCCTGCGGTAACCGATACATGGTTGAAATTAGGTGCGCCTAAAGACCAGTTAACGGCTAACCCGTCCATGCTGCTGGGGGCACTCAACCTGACGCCGATTGAAGTGGCGCAGGCGTTCCAGACTATCGCCAGCGGTGGTAACCGTGCAACGTTGTCTGCGCTGCGTTCAGTCATTGCAGAAGATGGTACGGTGCTCTACCAGAGTTACCCGCAGTCTGAGCGCGCGGTGCCCGCGCAGGCGGCCTACCTGACCCTGTGGACCATGCAGCAGGTTGTTCAGCGCGGTACGGGGCGTCAGCTCGGTGCGAAATATCCAGGGCTGCATCTGGCCGGGAAAACCGGTACCACCAATAACAACGTCGATACCTGGTTTGCTGGTATCGACGGGCGTGAAGTGACGATTACCTGGGTTGGTCGTGATAATAACCAGCCGACGAAGCTGTACGGTGCGAGCGGGGCGATGGCTATCTATCAGCGCTATCTGGCCAACCAGTCGCCGATTCCGCTGGATCTGACGCCGCCGGAAGATATCACCACCATGGGCGTGGATGATATGGGCAACTTTGTGTGTGGCGGTGGCGGTGTGCGTTCACTGCCAGTCTGGACGACCAGCCCGGAAACGCTGTGTCAGCAGAACCCGGTGCAGCAACAGCCGCAGCAGGGTAATCCGTTCGATCAGTCAACGCCGCCGCCGCAACAGCAGCAGCCTCAGCAACAGCCGCCACAGCAGCAAGAGAAGAGCGATGGTGTCGCAGGCTGGATTAAAGATATGTTCGGCAGTAACTAACGCTCAAACCCCCAGTCGTCTGGCTGGGGGTTTTTCATTTTGGCACGTATCAAACATCCCTTTAACGTCGCTTTAAACCCTTTTTAATCCCTTATTAACGCCCTGCTTTTTACCTGGTTGTTTATTAATCCCTCACACTGCACAGGGCCGCTTAGCGCTTGCTATGCAGTCGACGCTTCGCATATTATGCTGCCGTCATAATAATAATTATCGTTTACGTTATCATTCACTCATTGTCAGAGAATAAACAATGGCGCGTCAAAAAACTGCTCAGCCAGTCAACACCTCGCTGCGTAAGCTCGCAGTAGTTGTAGCCACAGCGGTTAGCGGTATGTCTGTCTATGCACAGGCTGCAACGACCCAACCCGAAGACACTGTTACCGTAACCTCCGGCAGTACGGCTCCTCAGGAAAATGCATGGGGCCCGGCGGCGACGATTGCCGCGCGACACTCAGCGACGGGGACCAAAACCGACACCCCGATAGAGAAGACCCCGCAGTCGATCTCAGTGGTAACCAGTGAAGAGATGGCCTTACATCAGCCTAAGTCAGTGAAGGAAGCGCTGAGTTACACACCGGGAGTCGCCGTTGGGACGCGTGGCGCATCCAACACCTATGACTATCTTGTCATTCGTGGATTTGCGGCGGATAACCAGAGCCAGAATAACTACCTCGACGGTATGAAGATGCAGGGCAACTTCTACAACGACGCGGTGATTGACCCTTATATGCTCGAACGTGCTGAAATCCTGCGCGGCCCGGCTTCTGTGCTGTACGGCAAGAGTAGCCCGGGCGGTATACTGAACATGGTCAGCAAACGTCCGACCACCACGCCGCTGTACGAAGTGCAGTTCAAGATGGGTACCGATAACCTGTACCAGACAGGGTTTGATTTCAGCGACGCGCTGGATGACGACGGCGTTTATTCTTATCGTTTGACCGGTCTGGCGCGTTCTGCTAACGCCCAACAGGAAGGGGCAAAAGAGCAGCGCTACACCATTGCACCGTCTTTCAGCTGGCGCCCTGATGACAAAACGAACTTCACGTTCCTCTCCTATTTCCAGAACGAACCGGATACCGGTTACTACGGCTGGTTACCAAAAGAGGGGACCGTTCAGCCGCTGCCAAATGGCTCCCGTCTGCCGACCGATTTCAACGAAGGCGCGAAGAACAACACCTATTCCCGTAATGAGAAAATGGTGGGTTACAGCTTCGAGCACGGCTTTAACGATACCTTCACCCTGCGCCAGAACCTGCGTTTTGCTGAGAACAAAACCGCTCAAAACAGCGTATATGGCTACGGCATGTGTTCCGATAAGCTCTATTCCAGCAGCCCGTCTACCAGCCCTTGTGCGGGTATTCCACAGTCTGAATGGGGTCACACACTGACGCGTCAGTACGTGATTGATAGCGAAAAACTGCAGACCTTCACTGTCGATACCCAGTTGCAGAGCAAATTTGCTACCGGAACCATTGATCACACCTTATTGACAGGTGTCGATTTCATGCGGATGCGTAACGATATCGACTCGTATTTTGGCTATGCAGGTTCTGTGGCGCCATCTGATATCTACAATCTTGATCGCAGCGACTATGACTTCGGTGCGCATGATGGACCGTCTGGCCCTTACCGTGTTCTGCTCAAACAGAAGCAGACCGGTGTCTATGCGCAGGATCAGGCGCAGTGGGATAAAGTGCTGGTCACCCTCGGGGGCCGTTACGACTGGGCGAAGCAGGATTCCCTGAACCGTGACTATGGCACCCACCCGGAACGTGAAGATAAGCAATTCACCTGGCGTGGTGGTGTTAACTATCTGTTCGACAACGGTATCACCCCCTATTTCAGCTACAGCGAGTCTTTCGAGCCGGCATCCACCACGGGTGCTGACGGCGCTATTTTTGCGCCGTCTAAAGGTAAGCAGTACGAAGCCGGTGTGAAATACGTGCCGAAAGATCGTCCGATCGTACTGACCGGCGCACTGTATCAACTGACCAAAACCAATAATCTGATGGGGGATCCTGCGGGTTCCGTATGGTCTGTTGAAGGTGGCGAAATCCGCGCCCGTGGCGTTGAAGTTGAAGCAAAAGCCGCCTTGTCTGCCAGCGTCAACGTGGTGGGTTCTTACACCTACACCGACGCTGAGTACACCACCGATACCAACTACAAAGGCAACACCCCTGCCCAAGTGCCAAAACACATGGCATCCCTGTGGGGTGACTACACCCTCTTTGATGGCGCGCTGTCTGGTCTGACGCTGGGTACCGGCGCTCGCTTCACTGGTTCCAGCCAGGGCGATCCGGCAAACACCTTCAAAGTGGGAAGTTACACGTTAGTTGACGCGCTGGTGCGTTACGATCTGGCGCGCGTAGGCCTGGCGGGCTCCAATGTGGCGTTACACGTGAACAACCTGTTCGATCGTGAGTATGTCGCAAGCTGCTTTAATACCTATGGCTGCTTCTGGGGCGCTGAGCGTCAGGTGGTGGCGACAGCAACCTTCCGCTTCTAATCTCTTTTCGGGCACGGTTCGCCGTGCCCTTTTAAAAGTTGGCACTCATGCAGGAAAACAACGCGCTTCCCGATACCACGTTTCAACTCACCGACGTCACATTCAGTGTGCCTGGCCGCACGCTGCTGCATCCCCTTTCTCTGACCTTTCCGGTTGGCGAAGTCACTGGCCTTATCGGGCATAACGGTTCGGGGAAATCCACATTGCTGAAAATGCTGGGGCGTCATCAGCCGCCTTCGCAGGGTGATGTTCTGCTCGACGGACAGCCGCTGGCAAGCTGGAGCAGTAAATCTTTTGCCCGCAAGGTGGCCTATTTGCCACAGCAGTTGCCGCAGGCAGAAGGGATGACGGTACGTGAGCTGGTGGCGATTGGCCGGTATCCGTGGCATGGCGCATTGGGCCGTTTTGGCGTGGCTGACAGAGAGAAAGTGGAAGAGGCGATAGCGCTGGTTGGACTCAAACCACTGGCGCATCGTCTGGTTGATAGCCTGTCCGGCGGCGAACGTCAGCGTGCATGGATTGCCATGCTGGTGGCGCAGGATAGCCGTTGTCTGCTACTGGATGAACCGACCTCGGCACTGGATATCGCTCATCAGGTGGATGTGCTGGCGCTGGTGCACCGTTTGAGCCAACAGCGTGGGCTGACGGTGATTGCGGTATTACACGATATCAATATGGCGGCGCGCTATTGTGATTATCTGGTGGCATTACGCGGCGGTGAAATGATTGCTCAGGGTACGCCGGACACACTCATGCGTGCGGAAACCCTCGAACAAATTTACGGTATCCCGATGGGGATTCTTCCTCACCCGTCAGGTGCTGCCCCGGTGAGCTTTGTCTATTGATGGATGGCCTGAATCTGATTAGCCGTCGCCGTCTGTTGACGATGATGGCGCTCTCTCCCTTGCTGTGGCAGATGCGCAGCGCGCAGGCCGCAGAGATCGACACACAGCGGATTGTCGGGCTGGAGTGGCTGCCGGTCGAACTGCTGCTGGCGCTGGGGATTAAACCTTACGGCATTGCCGATATTCCCAACTACAACCTGTGGGTGAATGAACCGGCGCTCCCCCCCGGAGTTATTGACGTTGGGCTGCGCACGGAGCCCAATCTGGAACTGCTTACGCAGATGAAACCTTCTTTCCTCGTCTGGTCTGCCGGCTATGGCCCCTCTGCCGATGTACTGGCGAGAATCGCGCCGGGGCAGGGGTTCAGTTTTAGCGACGGTAAGAAACCGCTGGCAACGGCAAGAAAATCTCTTAATGAGATGGCGCGTCTGTTCCAGATGGAAGCGGCGGCGAAAGCGCATCTGGATACGTTTGATAGCTTTATTGCCGACAAAAAACCGCATTTCAGACAGCGCGGCGAACGCCCGTTGTTGATGATGACGTTGCTTGATGCACGCCACATGCTGGTCTTTACCCGCAACTGTCTGTTCCAGGAAGTTCTGGACGAATTTGGTATTCAAAATGCCTGGCAGGGGGAAACCACATTTTGGGGAAGCACCGCCGTGGGGATTGATCGCCTGGCGATGTATAAAGACGTCGACGTTCTCTGTTTTGACCACGGTAATGATACTGAGATGCGTAAGTTGATGGCGACCCCGTTGTGGCAGGCGATGCCATTTGTGCGCACGGGCCGATTCCAGCGCGTACCTGCCGTCTGGTTCTATGGTGCGACGCTCTCTGCCATGCACTTTGCGCGCGTCCTGGACAACGCACTCGGGGGCAAAGTATGAGAAGACCGTTTGCGTTATTGCCGGGTCTGCTACTGGCGGTGTTATGTATCGCTGGCGCCTGGCTAAGCTGGCTGAATTTCAATGCCGCGCTTCCTCGCGCCCAATGGGGACAGGCGCTCTTTACGCCCGACATTGAGGTGATTGAACAGATGCTGTTCCACTACAGCCTGTTGCCACGACTGGTGATTTCGCTGTTAGTCGGGGCGGGGCTGGGGCTGGTGGGCGTGCTGTTCCAGCAGGTGTTACGTAACCCGCTGGCAGAGCCCACAACGCTCGGCGTTTCTACCGGCGCACAACTGGGCATTACGGTTACTACGCTATGGGCGTTGCCGGGCGCGTTGACGACGCAGTTTGCCGCGCTGGCCGGCGCCTGCGTGGTCGGGGCGCTGGTGTTCGGCGTTGCCTGGGGGAAACGGCTTTCTCCGGTGACGCTCATTCTGGCGGGGCTGGTGGTGAGCCTCTACTGCGGGGCGGTGAATCAGCTGTTGGTGATTTTCCACCACGATGCGCTGCAAAGCATGTTCCTGTGGAGCACCGGTACACTTACTCAGACTGACTGGCGCGGCGTGCAGCACCTGTGGCCGCAGTTGCTCGGCGGCGTAGTACTTACCTTGCTGTTGCTGCGCCCGTTAACGCTGATGGGGCTGGATGATGGCGTTGCCCGTAACCTTGGCCTCGCGTTATCCCTGGTTCGTCTGGCCGCGCTTACGCTTGCCATCGTGCTTAGCGCATTGCTGGTGAATGCGGTCGGTATTATCGGTTTTATTGGGCTGTTTGCTCCCCTGCTGGCGAAAATGCTCGGTGCGCGGCGACTGCTGGCGCGTCTGATGCTGGCACCGCTGATTGGCGCCCTGATTCTTTGGCTATCTGACCAGCTTATCCAGTGGCTCGCCCGCGTATGGATGGAGGTCTCAACAGGATCTATGACCGCGCTGATTGGCGCACCGTTGCTGCTGTGGTTGCTGCCACGTTTACGTAGTATGAGCGCGCCTTCTATGGATGTTGGGGACAATGTCCCCACGGAACGGCAGAACGTGCAGTGGTTTGCGCTGGCAGGGCTGGCTGTGCTGCTGCTGGGCATACTGGCGGCTCTTTCGTTTGGCCGCGACGCGGAAGGCTGGCGCTGGATTAGCGGTACGCTGCTCGACGAGCTGATGCAGTGGCGTTTGCCGCGGATTATCGCTGCGCTGACCGCTGGGATCATGCTGGCGGTGGCCGGGTGTATTATTCAGCGCCTGACGGGTAACCCGATGGCAAGCCCGGAAGTGCTGGGGATCAGCTCCGGAGCGGCCTTCGGTGTCGTGGTCATGCTGTTTTTCGTGCCGGGGAATGCCTTTGGCTGGCTGATGCCAGCCGGCAGTCTTGGCGCGGCTATTACGCTGATTATCATTCTGATTGCCGCCGGTCGCGGGGGTTTTTCGCCACACCGTATGCTACTGGCCGGGATGGCGCTCAGTACCGCGTTCACTATGCTGCTAATGATGTTGCAGGCAAGCGGCGATCCACGTATGGCGAAAATCCTGACGTGGATTTCCGGCTCGACCTATCACGCAACCTTTGAGCAGGTGATACGTACGGGCCTGATGATGATCGTGCTCCTGGCGCTGGTGCCCCTATGTCGTCGCTGGCTGACGGTATTGCCGTTGGGCGGTGATACGGCGCGTTCGGTGGGGATGGCATTAACCTCATCACGTATAGGGCTATTGCTGCTGGCGGCGGCGTTAACCGCAACCGCAACAATGACTATTGGTCCGCTGAGTTTTATCGGTCTGATGGCACCGCATATCGCGCGTATGATGGGCTTTCGCCGTACCCTGCCGCATATCGTTATGTCCGCGCTGACGGGTGGTGTACTGCTGGTGTTTGCCGACTGGTGCGGGCGAATGATGATGTTTCCCTACCAGGTTCCGGCGGGGCTACTGTCGACCTTCATCGGCGCGCCGTATTTTATCTATTTGCTGAGAAAGCAGAGTCGGTAAGCCGGAAGAGCCAGGGGCGGGTTCGGTTTGTATGTAGCCCCGGTTAGCGAAGCGACACCGGGGAATGTCCCTGATGGTGGCGCAAACGCCTTATCAGGGCTACGAGTTTGAGAAAGCAGAGTCGATAATTTTTCACCCGCTCCCGTAGGAGCGGGCATCAGCCCGCACAGGTGCCGCGCAAGGCGACACCTGTAGCGTCAGCGATTACAGCTTCGCAAACACGCGGCGTGCTGCATCAACCGTATTGCGGATATCTTCTTCGCTATGCGCAATGGACATAAAGCCTGCTTCGAAGGCTGAGGGTGCAAAATAGACACCCTCTTCAAGCATCAGGTGGAAGAAGCGTTTAAAACGTTCGGCATCGCAGGCCACAACATCCTGGTAGCAGGTGACTTCCGGCGCATCGGTGAAGAACAGACCGAACATCCCGCCTACGTGGTTGACCACCAGCGGAATACCCTGGCCGCGCGCTGCATCAATCAGGCCATCTGCCAGCAAGGCCGTCAGATCGTTGAGCGTTTCATGTACCCCCACCTGTGACACTTCGGTCAGACAGGCATAACCCGCAGCCATGGCGATCGGGTTACCGGAAAGCGTACCCGCCTGATAGACAGGGCCGGTCGGCGCCAGGGCTTCCATGATATCGCGACGGCCGCCAAATGCGCCCACCGGCATCCCACCGCCGATAATTTTACCCAGGCAAGTCAGGTCCGGCGTAACGTCATAGTAAGATTGCGCACCGGCCAGCGCGACCCGAAAGCCAGTCATGACTTCGTCGATAATCAGCAATGCGCCGAACTCATCGCAGAGCGCGCGCAGCCCCGGCAGGAAGTCATCTTTCGGCGGAATACAGTTCATGTTGCCCGCGACCGGCTCGACGATGATACAGGCGATATCGTGCGGATATTGCTCGAAAGCTTCGCGGACGCTCGACAGATCGTTATAGGTGCAGGTCAGGGTATGTCTGGCGAAATCCGCAGGCACGCCCGGCGAGTTTGGCTGGCCCAGCGTCAGCGCGCCGGAGCCGGCTTTGACCAGCAGGCAGTCCGCGTGACCGTGGTAGCAGCCTTCAAATTTGATAATTTTATCGCGGCCGGTAAAACCGCGAGCGAGACGAATCGCGCTCATGGTGGCTTCTGTACCCGAGTTCACCATACGCACCATATCCATGGTCGGTACCAGTTGGGTCACCAGCTCGGCCATTTTCACTTCCATCTCGGTCGGCGCGCCAAAGCTCAGGCCGCGCTGGGCGGCTTCAATCACCGCATTACGAATGGCCGGATGGTTGTGACCCAGTACCATCGGACCCCAGGAACCGACGTAATCAATGTAAGCTTTGCCGTCGGCGTCATAGAGGTAAGCGCCGTCAGCTCGTTCAATAAACAGCGGCGTGCCTCCTACGCCGGTGAAGGCGCGTACCGGCGAGTTAACGCCGCCGGGGATAAGTTCGCGTGCGGCGTTGTAGAGGTTTTCTGACTTACTCATGAAATTGTTCCTGGTTTGTTAAAAGCAATAGCGCTTATTCTAAGGGATTCCTGGAAGAGGATAAAAGTATTGCGCACGGAAAGGATAGCCGCCCCAGGGGGAGAATACTTGAACGAATAACCAGGGTAATAGATAATAGCCAAAATGATCGGGTTATTATTTGCCCAGATCGCAGTATGAATGGGAGCGAAAAATGAGTGATGATGTAGCGCTGCCGCTGCAGTTTACCGACGCAGCAGCCAGTAAAGTTAAAAACCTGATTGCGGATGAAGACAATCCGAACCTGAAACTGCGTGTCTACATTACCGGCGGCGGTTGCAGTGGCTTCCAGTATGGCTTCACGTTTGACGACCAGATCAACGATGGCGATATGACCATTGAGAAACAGGGCGTTGGCCTTGTTGTTGACCCGATGAGCCTGCAATATCTGGTGGGTGGTTCGGTTGATTATACCGAAGGTCTGGAAGGTTCCCGTTTCGTGGTGACCAACCCGAACGCGACAAGCACCTGCGGTTGCGGATCCTCATTCAGCATCTGAGCCCTGTTCGGATGCCACAAAAAAGCCGTGTCACTGACACGGCTTTTTGCTATCTGCCAGTCTCATCCAGCGCAAATGTTGGCAGTTTGAGATGCCAGCGTATGGCGGCAAGGCGAATGCCTAGTGTAACGACCATCCCAAGCATCGCAGCATTTTCCAGCGGTACATCAAAAACGTAAGCCGCTGTTGAATGCACAATGCCGCCAATGATACAGGCGGTGGCGTAGATTTCCGTTCGCAGGATCATCGGTACTTCGCGTGCCAGCACATCACGAATGATCCCGCCGCCAACCCCGGTCAGCACGCCCATACCCGTTGCGACCAGCGGCCCGGTACCGGCCATAAATGCTTTGTTTACCCCAATACCAACAAACACGGCCAGCCCGACGGCGTCCAGCACTGGCAGCACCCACTTCGGCAGGCGTCTTGGCTGGCGAACCAGCAAAATCGTCAGCATACAGGTGACCATGGCGACGACCAGATCGGTGGGATCTTTCACCCAGAATACCGGTCCGTGGGCCAGTGCCATATCGCGGATCGTGCCGCCGCCGACGGCGGTCACCACGCCTAATACCAGCACACCAAAAGGATCCATCCGGAGTTTGCCGGCAAGCAGCACACCTGAGATGGCAAAAACAGCGGTACCGACAATATCCAGCCAGTAGACGAGCATGGTTCAATCCCCGGTTATTTCACCTGCGCCAGGGCAGGGCAGAGTTGTTGAGCGGCGAGGATAATACGCGGACCTGCGCGCTCAAACCAGTCGCTGGTTAGCGGAATAACGGGAATATCGAGCTGTTTGCGCCAGAATTGTTCGATTTTAGGAATTTCGCTCGCATCTCCTGCTACCACGATAGCATGGGGTTCGCGCGCCAGCACTTGCTCACGGCTCACCTGGGGCCAGGGAACCCGGCTGGCGGCAAAGATATTTTCGCCGCCGCAAAGTTCCAGCACTTCATTTTGCAACGAGCCTTTACCGCTGGTGAAAAGCGGTTCCCCGCCAAACTGCAAAAATACGGGTTTTTTACTTTGCCCGGCATACTGTTTTTTCAGCGCGTGGTACTGGGCAAGCAGCTCAGCTGATGCCTGCTGCGCTTGTTTGGGGTGTGGGCTGTATTGCGCGAGTTCGGCCAGAGATTCCGCGACCTGTTCGATGGTCACAGCATCCAGCCACAGCACCTTGATACCCAGCCGTTCCAGTTGATCAACCTGACGTTCCGCATTGCCGCCGCGCCAGGCGAGGACGACGTCGGGTTTTAACGCCACAATCCGCTCGATGTTTAAGCCTTGCCAGGTGGCGACTTGCTCGATTTTTTTCGCCTCAGGGGGAAAATCTGAATAGCTGCTGACGCCCACGGGCGTGATGCCAGCAGCAAAGGCCATTTCCGTATTCGCGGGAGAAAGGGAGATAACGCGCGACGTGGCATTAAGCCACGTCGAAGCAAAAATAAGCAGGGCGGCCAGCGCCCTGAACAGATGTTTAGCCACGAGCCAGGTTCTGCACCAGTGTCTCAACCATCAGGCTGGACTGTTTCGCGGCAACCACCAGGAACTCATCAAAGCTCAGGTGGGATTGCTGATCGGCTACGTCAGAGATCGCTCGCACCACCACAAACGGCACGCCAAAGTTATGGCAAACATGCGCGATGGCGGTGGCTTCCATTTCGACGGCTACCGCCTGCGGGAAGTTATGGCGAATTTTGGCCAGACCTACGGAGCCGTTAATAAAGGCATCGCCGCTGACGATAAGACCGCGAACCGCATTCAGATTGAGCTGTTTAATGCAGCTTTCTGCCGCCGTAATCAGCTTTTCATCCGCTTTAAAGCCCGCCGGACAGCCGGGTAACTGGCCGAATTCGTAGCCAAAGGCAGTGACGTCCGCGTCGTGATAGCGCGCTTCGTCAGAAACAACGATATCGCCGACTTTCAGCGTTGACGCCAGACCACCGGCGGAACCTGTATTGATAATCACATCTGGCTTGCAGCGTTCCAGTAGCAGGGTTGCGCCCATTGCGGCGGCCACTTTGCCGATGCCAGATTTCAGCAGGGCGACTTCTGTACCATTCAGCGTACCGGTGTAAATTTCACAGCCGCCAATAGTCAGCGTCTGACGATTTTCGATTTTGTCACGCAGCAGCGTAACTTCTTCTTCCATTGCACCAATAATGCCAATTTTCATGGAGATACTCGCTAATGTGATAAGACAGGGTTACGTTTTCAGGGCATAGTCTATCATGGCATACACAATTGCATGATATCCGTGACGCCTCGCTGACAGGAGAGGAAATGGCTGAGATCGATTTTCGCAAAAAAATAAACTGGCATCGTCGCTTCCGCTCGCCGCAAGGCGTGAAAACTGAGCGCGAAATCCTGCGCATTTTTGAAAGCGATCGGGGTCGGATAATCAATTCAGCGGCGATTCGTCGTCTGCAGCAAAAAACACAGGTCTTTCCCCTGGAACGCAACGCGGCGGTACGCACGCGATTGACCCATTCGCTGGAAGTACAGCAGGTTGGGCGTTACATCGCCAAAGAAGTGTTAAGCCGCCTGAAAGAGCTTCGTCTGCTTGAAACCTATGGTCTGGATGAACTTACCGGGCCGTTTGAAAGCATTGTTGAGATGGCGTGTCTGATGCACGACATCGGTAATCCGCCGTTTGGTCATTTTGGCGAGGCGGCGATCAATGACTGGTTCCGCCAGCGCCTGGCACCAGAGGATGCGGCCAGCCAGCCGCTGACGGACGATCGCTGCGAAGTGGTGGCGCTGCGTCTGCGGGAGGGGGAGGACACGCTGAACGCGCTACGTCGCAAAGTGCGCCAGGATCTGAGCCATTTCGAAGGAAATGCGCAGGGTATTCGCCTGGTTCACACCCTGATGCGCATGAATCTGACCTGGGCGCAGGTGGGGTGCATTCTGAAATATACCCGTCCTGCCTGGTGGAACGGTCCGCCGCCACCCTCCCACAGCTATTTAATGAAAAAGCCGGGCTTTTATTTTTCCGAAGAGGCGTATGTTGCACGGCTGCGTAAAGAACTTGATCTCGATACTTACAGTCGTTTCCCGCTGACGTGGATAATGGAAGCTGCAGACGATATTTCTTATTGCGTTGCTGACCTTGAAGATGCGGTGGAAAAGCGCATTTTTACCGCAGAGCAACTCTATCAGCATCTCTATGACGCTTGGGGTGAACACAGTAAAGGTTCATTATTCTCTCAGGTAGTGGAAAACGCCTGGGAGAAATCCCGGGCAAATTCATTAAGCCGCAGCGCAGAAGATCAGTTCTTTATGTACTTACGTGTAAATACATTAAATAAACTTGTACCGTATGCCGCGCAGCGATTTATTGAAAACTTACCGCAAATATTCAGCGGGGAATTCAATCACGCACTGCTGGAGGATGACAGTGATTATAGTCAGCTCCTTGAACTTTATAAAAATGTCGCCATTAAGGAGGTGTTCAGTCATCCCGATGTTGAACAACTGGAGTTACAAGGATACCGCGTGATCAGTGGGCTGCTTGAGATTTATCGTCCACTGCTGCAATTATCGCTGGCGGATTTCTCAGAGCTGGTGGAAAAAGATCGCGTGCGACGTTTCCCTATTGAATCACGCTTGTTCCAGAAGTTATCAACGCGTCATCGGCTGGCTTACGTTGAAGCCGTGAGCAAATTGTCCCCGGAAGGAGCCGACTTCGCGATAATGGAATATTACCATCGCTGTCGACTCATTCAGGACTATATCAGCGGAATGACGGATTTATATGCATGGGATGAATACCGTCGCTTGATGGCTGTCGAATAATCGGTTGGGAATTGTAAAGACGGACAATAAATTTTTACTTTTTCCAAAAACTTAATCCCGGAACTTCACGTTATAAAGCGACTCTGAGTGATACATACACAGCCGTTTGCGTTACCAGTAAAGAGATTGAGAGACATGAAAAAAACGACATTAGCAATGAGTGCACTGGCGTTGGCTTTAGGCCTGGCGCTGTCCCCTGTTTCCGTGATGGCTGCTGAAACCGCGTCATCGGTATCGACTTCGCAGCAGATGCCAAGCCTGGCGCCTATGCTTGAGCAGGTCATGCCATCCGTTGTAAGCATCAACGTAGAAGGCAGCACGACGGTCAACACGCCGCGTATGCCGCGTAACTTCCAGCAGTTCTTCGGTGATAATTCCCCGTTCTGCCAGGATGGTTCTCCCTTCCAGGGCTCGCCTTTCTGTCAGGGCGGCGGTGCGCCGGGTGGGCAAGGCGGCCCGGGAAATGATGGCGCTCAGCAGCAGAAATTTATGGCCCTGGGCTCGGGTGTCATCATTGATGCGGCTAAAGGCTATGTGGTGACAAATAACCACGTGGTAGATAATGCAACCTCCATCAAAGTTCAGTTGAGCGATGGTCGTAAATTCGATGCCAAAATCGTTGGTAAAGACCCGCGTTCTGACATCGCACTGGTGCAAATTCAGGATCCGAAAAACCTGACGGCGATTAAAATTGCCGACTCTGACGCGCTGCGCGTTGGGGATTATACCGTTGCCATCGGTAACCCGTTTGGCCTGGGGGAAACCGTGACTTCGGGTATCGTCTCTGCGCTGGGGCGTAGCGGTCTGAACGCGGAAAACTACGAAAACTTTATCCAGACCGATGCGGCGATCAACCGGGGGAACTCCGGCGGTGCGCTGGTTAACCTGAACGGTGAACTGATTGGTATCAATACCGCAATCCTTGCTCCGGATGGCGGTAACATCGGTATCGGCTTTGCGATCCCAAGCAATATGGTGAAAAACCTGACGGCGCAGATGGTGCAGTATGGTCAGGTACGTCGCGGCGAACTGGGCATCATGGGTACTGAACTGAACTCTGAGCTGGCGAAAGCGATGAAAGTTGACGCTCAGCGTGGCGCCTTTGTCAGCCAGGTCATGCCGAACTCTGCCGCTGCGAAAGCTGGTGTGAAAGCCGGTGATGTGATTACTTCACTGAATGGCAAACCGATCAGCAGCTTCGCCGCGCTGCGTGCGGAAGTGGGTTCTATGCCTATCGGCAGTAAGGTAGAGTTGGGTCTGGTGCGCGATGGTAAACCGGTGAGCGTGAGCCTCGAACTGCAGCAGAGCAGCCAGAATCAGGTTGATTCCGGGAATATCTTCAGTGGTATCGAAGGTGCAGAGATGAGTAACAATGGCAAAGAGGAGGGTGTGGTTGTTACTACGGTGAAACCTAACACGCCTGCTGCGCGCATTGGCCTCAAGAAAGGCGATATCATCGTCGGTGCTAACCAGCAGCCGGTGAAAAACCTTGGTGAGTTGCGCAAAATCATCGACAGCAAGCCTTCGGTTCTGGCTTTGAATATTCAGCGTGGTGATACTTCAATCTATCTGCTGATGCAGTAATCCGCATAAACCCTCTTCTTCCATCCGGAGGAAGAGGGTGCTCTCCTCAGATTTTGTGAGGCCTTCCACAACTCCATACTTCCGCCGCCTGCTTTGTGCGTTTGCACAATGCACACCGTAATTTTCTCCCATATGCTTGTGCTCTGCTCACGGGAGGGTTACATGGCTGGCTGGCATCTTGATACTAAAATGGCGCAGGATATCGTGGCGCGCACTATGCGCATTATCGATACAAACATTAACGTAATGGATGCTCGTGGCCGCATTATTGGTAGCGGCGATCGCGAGCGAGTTGGGGAATTGCACGAAGGTGCGTTACTCGTGCTGGCACAGGGCCGCGTGGTGGATATTGATGATGCGGTGGCCCGTCACCTGCATGGGGTCCGTCAGGGCATTAATTTGCCGTTGCGTCTGGAAGGTGAAATCGTCGGCGTTATTGGCCTGACGGGGGAACCCGAGTCGTTGCGCAAATACGGCGAGCTGGTATGCATGACTGCCGAAATGATGCTTGAACAATCTCGCCTGATGCACCTGCTGGCCCAGGACAGTCGTCTGCGTGAAGAGCTGGTAATGAACCTGATTCAGGCAGAAGAGCATACGCCAGCACTTACCGAATGGGCGCAGCGTTTGGGGATCGATTTAAATCAGCCGCGTGTGGTTGCCGTGGTGGAAGTCGATAGCGGGCAATTGGGCGTGGACAGCGCCATGGCCGAGCTCCAGCAACTGCAAAATGCCCTGACCACACCTGAGCGCAACAACCTTATTGCGATTGTCTCGTTAACCGAAATGGTGGTACTCAAACCAGCGCTGAACCAGTTTGGCCGCTGGGATGCGGAAGATCACCGTAAGCGCGTTGAACAACTGATTCAGCGCATGAAAGAAAACGGCCAGTTGCGTTTTCGTGTTGCGCTGGGTAACTACTTTACCGGGCCGGGCAGTATCGCCCGTTCCTACCGTACTGCACGCACCACTATGATGGTGGGCAAACAGCGCATGCCTGAAAGCCGTAGCTATTTCTACCAGGATTTGATGCTGCCGGTCCTGCTCGACAGTTTACGCGGTGGCTGGCAGGCGAATGAACTTTCCCGCCCGCTGCAGCGCCTTAAAGCGATGGATAATAACGGCCTGTTGCGGCGTACGCTTTCCGCATGGTTCCGCCACAATGTTCAGCCGTTGGCGACGTCAAAAGCGTTGTTTATTCATCGCAATACGCTGGAATATCGGCTGAATCGTATTTCTGAACTCACCGGGCTGGATTTGGGAAATTTTGACGACAGGCTGCTGCTGTATGTGGCGCTGCAACTGGACGAACAGCGCTAGGTAAAAAACAAAACGGCAACCGTTGGGCTGCCGTTTTTGAGGTTTTCTCCCTCTCCCGTGGGAGAGGGCGGGGTGAGGGCATCAGACTGCACCCATCCTCATTATTTATTGCGCGTCAGTTTTTCCAGATCGGACTCAATTTCGCTGATCTTGTTCGCGACAACGCTTTCCAGATGGCGGAGATCGTCCAGGATCTTACGTTTCAGATCGACATCTGTACGGTCACGCTGACAGATTTGATCCAACTCGTCGATCACGTAGCGCAGGTTTGGACTGATCTCCTGCACCTCTTTGTAGCCCTGACCGATGCCATCCGCGACGACAGTTTTGCGCTGACGAGGGTATTTAAACTTAACGCTCTTAGCAAAAAACTCGCCTTTGTCCTTGTGGAAATAGATTTTCAGAATGTCGTTGTTTGCTTCCTGACGGAGGCTATAGCGATCGATTTCATCAGGATTGGTGATGCCTAAACTTTTCAGATTATCGTACATAGCGGTACCCTTAAGCTCAACATAACCTATGAATAATTAACGAAAAAATCTATTTTCGCCACCTGGAAATGCAAAAAAGGCGGGATATGTCACCCTCTCCCGAATTGGAAGAGGGTACGACTTAGTCGATGGTGCGCAGCAGTTCGTTGATACCGACTTTACCACGCGTTTTGGCATCGACTTTTTTCACGATGACAGCGCAATACAGGCTGTATTTACCGTCTTTAGACGGCAGGTTGCCTGAAACGACAACGGAGCCCGCTGGTACGCGGCCATAGTGAACTTCGCCCGTTTCGCGGTCATAAATACGCGTACTTTGTCCAATGTACACGCCCATAGAGATCACAGAACCTTCTTCAACAATAACACCTTCCACAACCTCGGAACGTGCGCCGATAAAGCAATTATCTTCAATAATGGTCGGATTGGCCTGCAATGGCTCCAGAACACCACCAATTCCGACACCGCCAGACAGGTGAACGTTTTTACCGATCTGCGCACATGAACCGACAGTCGCCCATGTATCGACCATGGTGCCTTCATCAACGTAAGCGCCGATATTCACATAAGACGGCATCAGTACGGTATTACGGGCGATGAATGCACCCTGACGCACCGCCGCTGGCGGCACGACACGGAAGCCTTCTTTCTGGAAACGCGCTTCGTCGTAATCGGCGAATTTCATCGGTACCTTATCGAAGTAGCGGCTTTCCGCACCTTCGATAACCTTATTATCGTTAATGCGGAAAGAGAGCAGCACGGCTTTCTTCAGCCACTGGTGAGTGACCCACTGACCATCAATTTTCTCTGCGACGCGCAGCGCGCCGGAATCTAACAGGGCAATAACCTGGTTAACCGCTTCACGGGTAACGGTATCTGCGTTTGCCGGGGTGATCTCTGCGCGACGCTCGAAAGCGGCTTCAATAACGTTCTGTAACTGCTGCATTGTTAAACTCTTTCCATATAAAAAAACACGTCACCCTTTATCGTTTGGATTGAGGGCCTCTGTCAACCGTTGTTGTACCTCCTTTTGCAGCTCATTATTAAGGCCACGCCGGTCGGCAGTCGCGATTATAAATAAATCTTCTACTCGCTCACCAATTGTCGTAATTCTCGCTCCATGGAGCGAAATGCCTAGGTCGGCAAACACCTTGCCCACGCGGGCCAGCAACCCAGGTTGGTCCAGCGCGATAAGCTCCAGGAAACTTTTTCGGTCGGTATGCGTCGGCAGAAAATTCACTTCTGTATCGACGGTAAAATGGCGCAACTTAGCCGGTTGGCGACGCGGCTGAGGTGCCTGCCAGCTGTGCTGTGTAATCGCCTGTTCCAGGCCAAAGCCGATTGCGTCATGACGATCCGGCGACAGTGGGCTACCGTCTGGCTCCAGCACGATAAACGTATCCATCGCCATGCCATCACGGGTCGTGAAAATCTGTGCGTCGTGTACGCTCAGGTTACGCCGGTCCAGTTCGGCGCAGACGGCGGCAAACAAATAAGGCCTGTCCGGGCTCCAGATAAAAATCTCGGTACCGCCGCGCGTGGCCTGCGGGCTGAGCAGGATCAACGGCTTACTCAGATCATGTTGCAAGAGATGCCGCGCGTGCCAGGCAAGCTGGTTTGGACTGTGGCGGACGAAGTAGTTCGCGCGACAACGTCCCCAAATCTGGTGCAGTTGCTCTTCATCTATATTGTCCATACGCAGTAGCGCCAGCGCCTGAAGTTGATGGTGGCGCACGCGTTCGCGCATATCAGGCGTGTTTTGCATGCCCCGGCGCAGCTGTTTTTCTGTGGCGAAATAGAGTTCACGCAGCAGGCTCTGCTTCCAGCTATTCCACAAGGTTTCATTGGTAGCGCAAATATCTGCCACGGTCAGGCACACCAGGAAACGCAGACGGTTTTCTGTCTGCACTTCTTCGGCGAACTGTTTGATAACCTCCGGGTCCTGGATATCGCGCCGCTGAGCGGTGACGGACATCAGCAAGTGATGGCGTACCAGCCAGGCAACCAATTGCGTTTCCCGGGAGTTAAGACCGTGTAATTCGGCAAATTTCAGCACATCCTGCGCACCGAGTACCGAGTGGTCGCCTCCGCGACCTTTGGCGATATCGTGGAACAGTGCAGCGATCAGGATAAGTTCGGGATGCGTCAGACGAGGCCACAATTCTACGCAGAGCGGATGACGCTGACGTGTCTCTTCATCTGCGAAACTTTCCAGTTTCAGCATCACCCGGATGGTGTGCTCATCCACGGTATAGGCATGGAACAGGTCGAATTGCATCTGCCCGACAATGTGCGACCACTGCGGCATGTAGGCCCACAAAACGCTATGGCGGTGCATCGGCAGCAGGCCGCGCTTCACGGCGCCGGGATGGCGGAGCATGCTGAGAAAAATTGACCGTGCCTCGGGGATATAGCACAGCGGCTGTATCAGGTGGCGTCTTGCATGGCGTAGATGTCGCAAGGTGGTGGAATAGATACCGGTAATACTGCTGTTACGCACCATCATATAGAACATACGCAAGATAGCCTGCGGCTCGCGGATAAACAGATTATCATCGCGCAGGTCAATCAGCGTGCCGCGGAGCTGAAATTCGTCATCAATCGGCCGCGGCTTTTCGTCGGCGGTGAGCGCCAGAATGGCCTCATCGAACAGCTGCAACAGCATATGATTCAGTTCGGTTACGCGACGAGTGACGCGAAAGAAATCCTTCATCATATGTTCGACCGGTTGGTTCCCCTCACCGACGTAATTCAGGCGTTGGGCGACGCTGAGCTGGCGGTCAAACAGCAGACGGTTGTCATAGCGGTTGAGTTCAAGGTGTAGGGCGAAGCGGATACGCCAGAGCAGGTGCAAACATTCATTAAGCTCGTTGCGTTCGGCTTCGGTTAAAAAGCCAAACCCGACCATTTCATCCAGTGAGGTTGCGCCAAAGTGGCGACGTGCGACCCATTGCAGGGTGTGGATATCGCGCAGGCCGCCAGGGCTGCTTTTGATATCAGGCTCCAGATTGTAACTGGTGCCATGATAACGCTGGTGACGCTCATTTTGTTCCGCCACTTTGGCCGGGAAGAATTTTTCTGACGGCCAGAAATCTTCACTGAAAATATGCTTTTGCAGTTCAAGAAACAGGGCGACATCGCCAATTAACAAGCGTGATTCAATCAGGTTAGTGGCGACCGTTAAATCGGAAAGTCCTTCCTGTAGACACTCGCTTAGCGTACGTACGCTGTGGCCGACTTCCAGTTTAACGTCCCATAAGAGCGTGAGCAGTTCGCCGATTTTCTGCGCCTGTTCGTCCGGCAATTTCGTGCGGCTCAAAATGAGAAGATCGATATCCGACAGCGGGTGCAACTCGCCGCGACCGTAGCCCCCCACGGCCACCAGCGCGGTATCGCTGATGTCGCCAAAACCATACTCCAGCCACAGGCGTTGCAGAAGTTGATCGATAAACTCTGTGCGCGCTTCTATCAGTTGTTCGGCAGAAAGGCCGGCGTCAAAAACATGCCCCAGCCATTGCTGAAAAGTATCGATATGCGCCTTGATGGTGGCGCAATTCAGTTCGTCCTGCGACCAGTTTCCCGGATAGTCCGGTTGACCCGGAAGGGTGGGTTTCACCGTACTGATGAATTGTTCAGAAAATGTATTGCTCATTAACAGGCCACCCATAAGTTGAAGGCAGGACGCGACATAACCGAAGCAGACAGCGTTCGGGATGCGAAGACATATGCGACAAATTAGAAGAGATAACGAGAAATGAAAAGTCGTTTATATATATGACGCGAAGCGGGGCTGAGGGGAGAAAACAACGGCCCGCAGCGCGGACCGTTCAATACTCTTACGCGGCGGTTAACACTGCGTCGATAGTGTCATCTTTGCGCAGGGTCAGAATCTCGCACCCTGTGTCGGTAACCACAATCGTATGCTCATACTGCGCCGAGAGGCTGCGGTCTTTGGTTTTCACCGTCCAACCGTCTTTCATGGTGCGGATACGGTAATCACCCGCATTTACCATTGGCTCGATGGTAAAGGTCATCCCTTTTTGCAGCACCACGCCGCCGTCGTCCGCATCGTAGTGCAGCACCTGCGGCTCTTCATGGAAAACGCGACCAATACCGTGGCCACAATATTCACGTACCACAGAGAAGCCTTCTGCTTCCACGAACTTCTGAATTGCCGCGCCGAGGGTGCGCAGACGAATACCCGGTTTCACCATTTTCAGCGCCAGGTAGAGGCTCTCCTGGGTGATACGACATAGACGCTCGCCCAGAATGGTGGGTTTACCGACGATAAACATTTTCGACGTGTCGCCATGGTACTCATCTTTAATTACTGTCACGTCGATGTTGACGATATCGCCATCTTTCAGCAGTTTTTCGTCGTCCGGAATACCGTGGCAGACCACTTCATTAATAGAGATGCAAACGGATTTCGGGAAACCGTGATAGCCAAGGCAGGCGGAAATGGCATGCTGCTCGTTAACGATATAATCATTACAGATACGATCCAGCTCGCCAGTGCTGACGCCGGGCTTAATGTAAGGTTCGATCATTTCCAGCACTTCGGCGGCGAGGCGGCCGGCAATGCGCATTTTTTCAATTTCTTCTGGAGTCTTTATTGAGATAGCCATGAATTCTGTCCATCAGCGTCGAATTTTTCGACAATACTAGTCTAAGTGCTGTCAATGGTAACAGTCTGACGAGTACTGTGCCAAATTGAGAATCATTCTGAACTTCGTCTTTCGCACCGCACGTGTACTGAGATGCTTCGCTGTAACAGGAAATTCATCGTTCAGCGCCGCGCGTAGCGCCAACAATTATTGGAGTCTGACGCCTGTTTATGGTATAAAGCGCGCCGGACTTCCGTTCCTCTTCGGAACTGAGGCGACCAAATCTCACTTTGTGTAATAACACACACGTATCGGCACATATTCCGGGGTGCCCTTCGGGGTCGGTAATATGGGATACGTGGAGGCATAACCCCAACTTTTATATAGAGGTTTTAAACATGGCTACTGTTTCCATGCGCGACATGCTCAAGGCTGGTGTTCACTTCGGTCACCAGACCCGTTACTGGAACCCGAAAATGAAGCCGTTCATCTTCGGTGCGCGTAACAAAGTTCACATCATCAACCTTGAGAAAACTGTACCGATGTTCAACGAAGCTCTGGCTGAACTGAACAAGATCGCTTCTCGTAAAGGCAAAATCCTTTTCGTTGGTACTAAGCGCGCGGCAAGCGAAGCGGTGAAAGAAGCTGCAAACAACTGCGACCAGTTCTTCGTGAACCATCGTTGGTTGGGCGGCATGCTGACTAACTGGAAAACCGTTCGTCAGTCCATCAAACGTCTGAAAGACCTGGAAACTCAGTCTCAGGACGGTACTTTCGACAAGCTGACCAAGAAAGAAGCGCTGATGCGCACTCGTGAGCTGGATAAGCTGGAAAACAGCCTGGGCGGTATCAAAGACATGGGCGGCCTGCCGGACGCACTGTTTGTTATCGACGCTGACCACGAGCACATCGCGATCAAAGAAGCAAACAACCTGGGTATCCCGGTATTTGCTATCGTTGATACCAACTCCGATCCGGACGGTGTTGACTTCGTTATCCCGGGTAACGACGACGCAATCCGTGCTGTTAGCCTGTACCTGAATGCTGTTGCTGCGACCGTCCGTGAAGGCCGTTCTCAGGATCTGGCTGCTCAGGCGGAAGAAAGCTTCGTAGAAGCTGAATAATAAGGCTTGCTCTTTAAGAGCCCTTATTAACCAGGTAGTTACAAGTTTGGTTAGGGGGCCTGTCTCAGGCCCCTTTTTTACTTTCATATCTGTGCGGTTCTGCGAGCCGGGCAGGTCAAATTCTCCCGAGGATTAAAGAATGGCTGAAATTACCGCATCCCTGGTAAAAGAGCTGCGTGAACGTACTGGCGCAGGCATGATGGATTGCAAAAAAGCACTGACTGAAGCTCACGGCGACATCGAGCTGGCAATCGAAAACATGCGTAAATCTGGTGCTATCAAAGCCGCGAAAAAAGCAGGCAACGTTGCTGCTGACGGCGTGATCATCACCAAGATCGACGGCACCTACGGTATCATTCTGGAAGTTAACTGCCAGACTGACTTCGTTGCGAAAGACGGTGGTTTCCAGGCATTTGCTAACAAAGTTCTGGACGCAGCGGTTGCCGGCAAAATCACTGACGTTGAAGTTCTGAAAGCACAGTTCGAAGAAGAACGTGTAGCGCTGGTTGCTAAAATCGGTGAGAACATCAACATCCGTCGTGTTGCTTCTCTGGAAGGCGAAGTGCTGGGTTCTTACCTGCACGGTGCGCGTATCGGTGTTCTGGTTGCGGCTAAAGGCGCAGACGAAGAGCTGGTTAAACAGCTGGCGATGCACATCGCTGCAAGCAAGCCAGAATTCGTTAAACCGGAAGACGTGTCTGCTGAAGTGGTAGAAAAAGAGTACCAGGTTCAGTTGGACATCGCCATGCAGTCTGGCAAACCGAAAGAAATCGCTGAGAAAATGGTTGAAGGCCGCATGAAGAAATTCACCGGCGAAGTTTCTTTGACTGGTCAGCCTTTCGTTATGGATCCGAGCAAAACCGTTGGCCAGCTGCTGAAAGAGCAGGGCGCTGATGTAACGAACTTCATCCGCTTCGAAGTGGGCGAAGGTATCGAGAAAGTTGAGACTGACTTCGCAGCAGAAGTTGCTGCCATGTCCAAGCAGTCATAATGATTAAAGCAGCCGCCTGAGGGCGGCTTCTTTTTGTTCCCGTCAGAGTAAAATCAGCCAATCGCTATAGTGTTTGCGCTGACAGGCGACGTATCATATCGCCGGATTTAAACCCGTCTAATTGTTGACAGTCTCAGGAAAGAAACATGGCTACCAATGCAAAACCCGTCTATAAACGCATTCTGCTTAAGCTGAGCGGCGAAGCCCTGCAGGGTTCCGAAGGTTTCGGTATTGATGCAAGCATCCTTGACCGCATGGCGCAAGAAATCAAAGAACTGGTTGAACTGGGTGTTCAGGTTGGGGTGGTAATTGGTGGCGGTAACTTGTTCCGTGGGGCTGGCCTGGCGAAAGCGGGTATGAACCGCGTGGTGGGTGACCACATGGGCATGCTGGCTACGGTCATGAATGGCCTGGCAATGCGCGACGCGCTGCATCGCGCCTATGTGAATGCCCGCCTGATGTCCGCATTTCCGCTGAACGGTGTGTGTGACAACTACAGCTGGGCTGAGGCAATCAGTCTGCTGCGTAACAATCGTGTTGTGATCTTTAGTGCCGGTACGGGTAACCCGTTCTTTACGACAGATTCTGCCGCCTGCCTGCGTGGCATTGAGATCGAAGCGGATGTCGTACTGAAAGCCACCAAGGTGGATGGCGTGTTTACTGCCGATCCGGCAAAAGATCCGGCTGCGACCATGTACGACCAACTCAGTTATACCGAGGTTCTTGATAAAGAACTGAAAGTCATGGATCTTGCTGCCTTTACTCTGGCCCGCGACCATAAATTACCTATCCGTGTTTTCAACATGAACAAGCCGGGTGCGTTGCGTCGTGTGGTAATGGGTGAAAATGAAGGCACTTTGATTACGGAATAATTCCCGTAAGCAACAAATAAGGGTAAGATTCCGCCTTAATTTATTTAGCAGTTCTGTCAGGCATCTTCACGGTGCCTTGTACTGAACGAGACTATACTAACCACTCAAGTGGCGTATGGTTTGCCTGAGACAAGATTTCAAGGATTCGTAACGTGATTAGCGATATCAGAAAAGATGCTGAAGTGCGCATGGAAAAATGCGTAGAATCGTTCAAAACCCAAATCAGCAAAGTGCGCACAGGCCGTGCTTCTCCGAGCCTTCTGGATGGTATCGTCGTTGAGTATTACGGTACTCCGACGCCGCTGCGCCAGCTGGCGAACGTAACGGTAGAAGACTCCCGTACGCTGAAGATCAACGTGTTCGATCGTTCCATGGGCCCGGCCGTTGAGAAAGCCATTATGGCGTCTGACCTCGGTCTGAACCCTAGCTCTGCAGGAACCGACATTCGCGTTCCGCTGCCGCCGCTGACCGAAGAACGTCGTAAAGACCTGACCAAAATTGTTCGTGGCGAAGCTGAACAAGCACGCGTGGCCGTTCGTAACGTACGCCGTGACGCGAACGACAAAGTAAAAGCGCTGCTGAAAGATAAAGAAATCAGTGAAGATGATGACCGTCGTTCTCAGGAAGACGTGCAGAAACTGACTGACGCTGCAATCAAAAAAGTCGATGCGGCGCTGGCGGATAAAGAAGCAGAACTGATGCAGTTCTGATTCAAAAACCGACGAAAAACGCCGTACAGAGAGCCGCCACGGGGGCTTTGCTGGCGGCGTTTTGCTTTTAATCTGCACAATATTGTGAGCGTTTCATGAAGCATTTAACCCTTCTGGGCTCAACAGGTTCTATTGGTTGCAGCACGCTCGATGTGGTTCGCCACAATCCCGATCGCTTTTCCATTACTGCCCTGGTTGCGGGTAAAAATGTTACCCGTATGGTGGAACAATGTCTGGAATTCACCCCGCGTTTTGCGGTGATGGATGATGAAGCCAGTGCGCGTCAGCTAAAAGCTGAGTTGCAACAACAGGGCTGTCCGACGCAGGTCATGAGTGGTCAACAGGCGGCCTGTGAGATGGCTGCGCTCGATGATGTCGACCAGGTGATGGCGGCGATTGTTGGCGCTGCCGGCCTTGTGCCTACGCTTGCGGCCATTCGCGCAGGTAAAACCGTGCTGCTTGCCAAT
Organism: Phytobacter ursingii; assembly: GCA_901456055.1. GTDB lineage: Bacteria > Pseudomonadota > Gammaproteobacteria > Enterobacterales > Enterobacteriaceae > Phytobacter > Phytobacter ursingii. The sequence continues at coordinate 374,580 of CABDWT010000002.1, read as the reverse complement.
AAAGAGTCGCTGGTTACCTGCGGACGTCTTTTTATGGACGCGGTAAAAGAGAGCGGTGCGCAGCTCCTCCCGGTGGATAGCGAACATAACGCTATTTTTCAGAGTTTACCGGAAACAATCCAACAAAACCTGGGGTACGCTGATTTAGAGCAGAATGGCGTTTCGTCTATTCTGCTTACCGGGTCTGGTGGCCCGTTCCGTGAAACGCCCATGTCCGAGCTGGCCTCAATGACGCCGGATCAGGCATGTCGTCATCCGAACTGGTCGATGGGGAGAAAGATCTCCGTTGATTCCGCCACCATGATGAATAAAGGTCTGGAATACATTGAAGCGCGCTGGTTATTCAACGCTTCCGCCCGCCAGATGGAAGTGCTTATTCACCCGCAATCGGTGATCCACTCCATGGTGCGTTATCAGGACGGCAGTGTTTTAGCGCAGCTTGGTGAACCGGATATGCGTACACCGATTGCACATACTATGGCCTGGCCTGAACGTGTGCCCTCCGGTGCCAATGCCCTCGATTTTTGTAAACTGAGTGCGTTGAGCTTTGCCGCACCTGATTATGACCGCTACCCTTGCCTCAAACTGGCGATAGATGCGTTTGCGCAGGGGCAGGCAGCGACCACGGCGCTGAATGCGGCGAATGAGGTAACGGTGTCGGCATTTCTGGATTCCGCTATCCGTTTTACGGATATTGCTGCGCTGAATCTGTCTGTTCTGGAACAGATGGTATTAAGCGAACCACAAAGTATTGATGATGTATTGGCTGTGGATCGGCTTGCACGTGATGTCGCGCAAAAACAAGTGACGCGCTTCGCAAGCTGGTGATAATCCAGCCACTAATAGTCATGCTATTTGTTAGCGTTGGGCTTCGGTGATATAGTCTGCGCCATCCATCAGCCTGTTTAATGCCGGGCTGTCAGGGGAAGCCGTGGTTGACACGGCTTTTTTGCGTAAAGGCTTTTGTATTCCTGAGTACCGCTAAATCCTTTTCAGGGACTAAAACGCGTTATGTTGTCTGCGAATCAACCAATGAGCGAAAATTTGCCAGCGCATGGCTGCCGCCATGTAGCAATCATTATGGACGGCAATGGTCGCTGGGCGAAAAGACAAGGAAAGATACGGGCATTTGGACACAGAGCTGGTGCGAAATCAGTTCGCCGGGCCGTTTCTTTTGCTGCCAACAGCGGGATTGATGCGTTAACGCTTTACGCGTTCAGTAGTGAGAACTGGAATCGTCCAGCCCAGGAAGTCAGTGCGCTAATGGAATTATTTGTCTGGGCGTTGGACAGTGAAGTGAAAAGCCTGCACCGACATAATGTGCGTTTGCGCATTATTGGTGACACCAGCCGTTTCAACGCGCGTCTGCAGGAGCGTATTCGTAAAGCGGAAGCGTTGACTGCCCAGAATACAGGGCTGACGCTAAATATCGCGGCGAATTATGGTGGACGCTGGGATATCGTACAGGGAGTACGGCAATTGGCCGTTCAGGTTCAGGAAGGGGTATTACGTCCTGATCAGATTGATGAAGATTTGCTGAGTCAGCAAATCTGTATGCATGAACTGGCACCTGTAGATTTAGTGATTAGGACGGGTGGGGAACATCGCATAAGTAACTTTTTACTTTGGCAAATAGCCTATGCCGAACTTTACTTTACGGATGTTCTTTGGCCCGATTTTGATGAACAAGACTTTGAAGGTGCGCTGCATGCCTTTGCCAATCGAGAGCGTCGTTTCGGCGGCACCGAGCCAGGTGGCGACAAAGCCTGATGGGGGTAGCTTTTGCTGAAGTATCGCCTGATTTCTGCGTTTGTATTAATACCCATTGTCATTGCTGCATTGTTCTTATTGCCGCCCGTGGGTTTTGCGATTGTTACGCTTGCCGTTTGCATGCTTGCAGCATGGGAGTGGGGACAACTGAGCGGTTTTACGTCACGGACACAGCGTGTCTGGCTGGCAGTATTATGTGGTCTGGTGCTGGCGCTGATGTTGTTTATGCTGCCGGAGTACCATCACAATATTCATCAGCCAGTGGTTGAGGTTTCGCTTTGGGCTTCACTTGTCTGGTGGATTATCGCTCTGGTGCTGGTGCTGGGTTACCCTGCATCTGCAGCGATTTGGCGTAATTCGAAACCCATACGGTTGATTTTCGGCGTTCTCACAATTATTCCTTTTTTCTGGGGTATGCTGGCGCTACGGTCATGGCATTATGCTGATAATCACTACAGCGGAGCGCTTTGGCTGCTGTATATCATGATCCTGGTATGGGGCGCTGATTCTGGTGCGTACATGTTTGGCAAACTGTTTGGCAAACATAAGCTGGCGCCGAAGGTGTCACCGGGAAAAACCTGGCAGGGCTTTATTGGCGGATTGTTTACCGCAGGAATTATTTCCTGGGGCTATAGTGCGTGGGCAAATCTGGATGTTTCGCCATCGACATTATTACTCTGTTCTGTGATCGCTGCGCTGGCCTCGGTGCTGGGCGATCTGACGGAAAGCATGTTTAAGCGTGAAGCCGGTATCAAAGACAGTGGTCATCTAATCCCTGGTCACGGTGGTATACTTGACCGCATCGACAGCCTGACGGCGGCGGTTCCTGTATTTGCCTGCCTGCTGTTACTGGTTTTCAGGACGATTTAACGGACGGTTTTATGCTGAGCTTTCTCTGGGATTTGGCGTCGTTCATTGTTGCGCTTGGTGTTCTTATCACCGTGCATGAATTTGGCCATTTCTGGGTTGCTCGCCGTTGCGGCGTGAGAGTGGAGCGTTTTTCCATTGGTTTCGGCAAAGCGCTCTGGCGTCGCAAGGACAAGCAAGGTACGGAATTCGTTATTGCCGTCATTCCGCTTGGTGGTTACGTCAAAATGCTGGATGAGCGCGTTGAGCCGGTAACGCCGGAAATGCGCCATTACGCCTTCAACAATAAAACCGTTGGCCAGCGTGCTGCGGTTATCGCGGCGGGACCGATCGCCAATTTCCTCTTTGCTATCGTGGCTTACTGGCTGGTATTTATCATTGGTGTACCGGGTGTTCGACCGGTTATTGGTGAAATTGCGCCCAATTCCATCGCGGCAAATGCGCAAATTACGCCAGGTACGGAACTTAAAGCGATTGATGGTATCGAAACGCCTGATTGGGACGCTGTGCGTTTGCAATTGATCTCCAAAATTGGCGACAAGCAAACCACACTCAGCGTGGCACCGTTTGGCAGCAATAACCGCCAGGACAAAGTTCTCGATTTACAACAGTGGAATTTTGCACCTGACAAAGACGACCCGCTAGCGTCATTAGGGATTCGTCCTCGCGGTGCGCAGATTGAACCGGTATTAGCTGAGGTACAATTAGGCTCGGCTGCAAGCAAAGCAGGTTTGCAAGCTGGCGACAGGATCGTTAAAGTCGATGGTCAGCAGTTAACGCAGTGGATGACGTTTGTCACCCTGGTGCGCGATAATCCGGGCACACCGTTAGCTCTGGACATTGAAAGGCATGGGAGTCCCTTGTCTTTAACGCTGATTCCGGATGAGAAACCCGGTAACAAGGCGGAGGGTTTTGCCGGCGTTGTGCCGAAAATTATCCCGCTGCCGGATGAATATAAGACAGTACGCCAGTACGGGCCATTTAGCGCCATCGCTGAAGCTACGGACAAAACGTGGCAGTTGATGAAGCTGACGGTCAGTATGTTGGGGAAATTGATAACCGGTGACGTAAAACTGAACAACCTCAGTGGGCCGATTTCGATCGCTCAGGGGGCTGGGATGTCAGCGGAGTTCGGGTTGATTTACTACCTGATGTTCCTCGCGTTGATAAGCGTGAACTTAGGCATCATCAACCTGTTCCCATTACCTGTCCTTGACGGGGGTCATCTGCTGTTTTTAGCGATTGAGAAGCTGAAAGGCGGACCGGTATCCGAGCGGGTTCAAGACTTTAGTTATCGCATTGGCTCGATTTTGCTGGTGTTGTTAATGGGGCTTGCACTTTTCAATGATTTCTCTCGGTTGTAAGAGAGTTTGTTAGGAAGAACGCATAATAACGATGGCGATGAAAAAGTTGCTCATAGCGTCGCTGCTGTTTAGCAGCGCCACCGTATACGGTGCTGACGGGTTCGTAGTGAAGGACATTCATTTCGAAGGCCTGCAGCGTGTCGCCGTTGGTGCGGCCCTCCTCAGTATGCCGGTTCGCCCAGGCGACACGGTGAATGATGAAGACATCAGTAACACCATCCGCGCCCTGTTTGCCACTGGTAACTTCGAGGATGTCCGCGTACTCCGCGACGGTGATACCCTTCTCGTTCAGGTAAAAGAACGTCCGACAATCGCCAGCATCACATTCTCCGGCAACAAGTCGGTGAAAGATGACATGCTCAAGCAGAACCTTGAAGCTTCTGGCGTACGTGTAGGCGAATCTCTGGATCGCACTACACTGTCTGATATTGAAAAAGGCCTGGAAGATTTCTACTACAGCGTTGGTAAATACAGCGCCAGCGTGAAGGCGGTTGTTACGCCTCTGCCACGTAACCGTGTTGACCTTAAGTTGGTTTTCCAGGAAGGCGTATCAGCGCAGATTCAACAGATCAACATCGTCGGGAACCATGCGTTTAAGACCGAAGAGCTGATTTCCACCTTCCAGTTGCGCGATGAAGTGCCGTGGTGGAACGTTGTAGGCGATCGCAAATACCAGAAACAGAAACTGGCGGGCGATCTTGAAACTCTGCGCAGTTACTATCTGGATCGCGGTTACGCGCGTTTTAATATTGATTCCACGCAGGTGAGTCTGACGCCGGATAAAAAAGGCATCTACATCACCGTCAACGTGACCGAAGGGGATCAGTACAAACTCTCGGGTGTTGAAGTCAGCGGCAATCTGGCGGGTCACTCCGCAGAGATTGAAAGCATGACTAAGATCCAGCCGGGTGAACTGTATAACGGCACCAAAGTGACCAAAATGGAAGATGATATTAAAAAGCTTCTTGGTCGCTATGGCTATGCCTACCCACGCGTTCAGTCGCAGCCGGAAATCAACGATACGGATAAAACCGTTAAGCTGCATGTGAACGTCGATGCGGGTAACCGTTATTACGTGCGCAAAATTCGCTTCGAAGGTAACGACACGTCTAAAGATGCCGTACTGCGCCGTGAAATGCGTCAGATGGAAGGCGCCTGGCTGGGCAGCGACCTCGTAGATCAGGGTAAAGAGCGTCTGAACCGTCTGGGCTACTTCGAAACGGTAGATACCGATACGCAGCGTGTGCCGGGCAGCCCGGACCAGGTTGACGTCGTGTATAAAGTTAAAGAGCGTAACACCGGTAGCTTCAACTTCGGGGTCGGCTACGGTACCGAAAGCGGTGTTAGCTTCCAGGTTGGTGTTCAGCAGGATAACTGGCTGGGTACCGGCTACTCTGTGGGTATCAACGGGACGAAGAACGACTACCAGACCTATTCCGAATTCTCGGTCACTAACCCGTACTTTACGGTGGATGGCGTGAGTCTCGGCGGGCGTATTTTCTACAATGACTTCAAAGCAGACAATGCTGACCTGTCTTCGTACACCAACAAAAGTTATGGTCTGGATGGCACGTTAGGCTTCCCGGTTAACGAATACAATACCCTGCGTATGGGCTTAGGCTATGTCCATAACGATCTGTCGAAGATGGAACCGCAGGTGGCGATGTGGCGTTATCTGGATTCTATTGGTCAAAGCGCCAGTAAAACCGATGATAATAACGGTTTCACGGCAAACGACTTCACCTTCAACTATGGTTGGACATATAACAACCTTGACCGTGGTTACTTCCCGACCAAGGGTTCCCGTGTCAACCTGAACGGTAAGGTGACGATTCCGGGTTCCGATAACGAGTTCTACAAAGTTACGATTGATACGGCGTCTTACTTCCCGATTGATGACGATCACAAATGGGTTGTACTGGGTCGTACGCGTTGGGGTTACGGTGACGGCCTAAGTGGTAAAGAACTGCCGTTCTATGAGAACTTCTATGCCGGTGGTTCAAGTAGCGTTCGTGGCTTCCAGTCCAACAACATCGGTCCGAAAGCCGTTTACTACGGAGCGAAAGGGCTGGATAACTGTGACTCGACGACGAAAAAATACTGTAGCTCCAGTGACGCCGTGGGCGGTAACGCGATGGGCGTGGCGAGCGTAGAGTTCATTACGCCGACGCCGTTTATCAGTGAGAAGTATGCGAATTCTGTGCGTACATCGTTCTTCTGGGATGCAGGTACAGTTTGGGATACCAACTGGCAAAATACTGCTGATATGAAGGCATTAGGCGTACCGGATTACAGTGACCCGAGCAATATCCGTATGTCCGCGGGTATCGCCTTACAATGGATGTCCCCATTGGGGCCGTTGGTTTTCTCCTACGCCCAGCCGTTTAAGAAATACGATGGAGACAAGGCAGAACAGTTCCAGTTTAACATTGGTAAAACCTGGTAATTTGCCGCTGCGAAGGAATGCATAAGTAGTGTCGTGATGGTGAGGCAGTGCACGTTGTACTGCCCGCCAACGCAAAGAACGGTACCTCCGGGTACAAACGGGATGGTGAGGAGTTAATTGTGAAAAAGTGGTTATTAGCTGCAGGTGTAGGTTTGGCAATGGCAACGTCTGCTCAGGCGGCCGATAAAATTGCGGTCGTGGACATGAACAGCCTGTTCCAACAGGTTGCGCAGACTTCTGGCGTTTCTCAGACAATGAAAAACGAATTCAGTGGCCGTGCCAGCGAACTGCAGCGTATGGAATCCGATCTGCAGACTAAAATGCAGCGTTATCAGCGTGACGGTTCCACAATGAAAGCGGCCGATCGTACTAAGCTGGAAAAAGATATCCAGGCTCAGCGTCAGGATCTGGCTCAGAAAGGTCAGGCTTTTGAACAGGATCAGGCTCGCCGTTCTAACGAAGAACGTGGCAAGCTGATGACCAAAATCCAGGCTGCTGTGAAGAAAGTTGCTTCCGATCAGGGTGTGGATCTGGTTATCCCTTCCAACGCCGCTATCTACAACAGCAATGACGTAAAAGACATCACTGCTGATGTACTGAAACAGGTTAAATAAGTAATGCCTTCAATTCGACTGTCTGATTTAGCTCAACAGTTGGATGCAGAGTTACACGGTGATGGCGATATCGTCATCACCGGCGTTGCGTCCATGCAATCCGCTAAAGCAGGGCAAATCACCTTCATGGTAAATCCAAAATACCGTGAAAGCTTAGCCACCTGTCAGGCGTCTGCTGTCGTAATGACGCAGGACGATCTTCCTTTTGCCACGAGCGCTGCACTGGTAGTGAAAAATCCCTACCTGACATACGCACGCATGGCCCAAATTCTTGATACCACGCCGCAACCGGCACAGAACATTGCCCCTGGGGCGGTGATCGATCCCGATGCGACGCTGGGGAACAACGTGGCGATTGGCGCAAATGCGGTCATCGAATCCGGCGTGACGCTTGGCGACAATGTTGTCATCGGCCCGGGTTGCTTCGTTGGGAAAAATACGAAAATTGGTGCGGGCTCCCGTTTATGGGCCAATGTGACCATTTACCACGAGATCGAGATCGGTGAGAATTGCCTGATTCAATCAGGCACAGTAATCGGTTCTGACGGTTTTGGTTATGCTAACGATCGCGGTAACTGGGTTAAGATCCCGCAACTTGGTCGTGTCATCATCGGCGATCGTGTCGAAATTGGTGCATGTACCACCATCGATCGCGGTGCGCTGGATGATACCCGTATTGGTAATGGTGTCATCATTGATAACCAGTGCCAGATTGCACATAACGTCGTGATTGGCGACAATACCGCGGTTGCTGGTGGCGTCATCATGGCGGGTAGTTTGAAAATTGGCCGTTATTGCATGATTGGCGGTGCCAGCGTTATCAACGGGCATATGGAAATCTGCGATAAAGTCACCGTGACGGGAATGGGGATGGTGATGCGTCCTATCACCGAGCCAGGAATTTATTCCTCCGGGATCCCGCTACAGCCAAACAAGGTGTGGCGTAAAACCGCAGCCCTGGTGATGAACATTGATGACATGAGCAAGCGCCTCAAAGCTGTTGAGCGCAAGGTCAATAAAGAAGACTAATAGCTCGCTCGCTACGTTTAAACTTCCCGGCCTGTCGGCATTCTTACGATTGCCGCGGGCCGTGTTATTATGGCCTTTTAGTATATTTAGACAGGAAGAGTATTTTGACTACTGACACTCATACTCTGCACATTGAAGAGATTCTGGAGCTTCTGCCGCACCGTTACCCGTTTTTGCTGGTAGACCGTGTGCTGGACTTTGAAGAAGGTCGTTTTCTACGCGCAGTTAAAAATGTTTCGGTAAATGAGCCTTTTTTCCAGGGGCATTTCCCTGGTAAACCGATTTTGCCTGGCGTGTTGATTCTGGAAGCGATGGCGCAGGCAACCGGTATTCTGGCGTTTAAAAGCGTTGGTAAACTGGAACCTGGTGAGCTCTACTACTTCGCAGGTATCGATGAGGCGCGCTTTAAGCGTCCGGTTGTGCCAGGCGATCAAATGATCATGGAAGTCACCTTCGAAAAAACGCGCCGTGGCCTGACTCGCTTCAAAGGTGTCGCGCTGGTAGACGGCAAAGTTGTTTGTGAAGCTACTATGATGTGTGCACGTAGCCGGGAGGCCTGATACGTGATTGATAAAACCGCCTTTATTCATCCTTCTGCCATTGTTGAAGACGGTGCCGTTATTGGTGCTAATGCTCACATTGGTCCGTTTTGTATTGTTGGCGCTAACGTCGAAATCGGCGAAGGCACCGTACTGAAGTCTCATGTTGTTATTAATGGCCATACTAAAATTGGTCGTGATAACGAGATTTATCAGTTCGCCTCCATTGGTGAGGTTAACCAGGATCTGAAATATGCTGGTGAACCGACCTGCGTGGAAATTGGCGATCGCAACCGCATTCGCGAAAGCGTCACCATTCATCGTGGCACGGTACAAGGCGGTGGGTTGACGAAGGTGGGCAGCGATAACCTGCTGATGGTCAATGCGCACGTTGCGCATGATTGCACCGTTGGCAGTCGCTGCATTCTGGCGAATAACGCCACACTGGCAGGCCATGTTTCCGTTGATGATTTCGCGATCATCGGTGGTATGACCGCGGTGCACCAGTTCTGCATCATCGGTGCGCACGTTATGGTTGGCGGCTGTTCTGGCGTCGCACAGGACGTCCCACCGTTCGTGATTGCTCAGGGTAATCACGCCACTCCGTTTGGCGTGAATATTGAAGGTCTTAAGCGTCGTGGCTTTAGCCGTGAAGCGATCACCGCGATCCGTAACGCGTACAAACTGCTGTACCGTAGCGGCAAAACGCTGGATGAAGCGAAACCTGAAATTGCCGAGCTGGCAGAACAGCATCCGGAAGTGAAAACGTTCATGGCGTTTTTTGAACGTTCCACGCGTGGTTTAATTCGGTAATGGCCGAACGTCGTCCGTTAACGATTGCCCTCGTCGCCGGAGAAACCTCCGGCGATATTCTTGGTGCCGGTCTCATCCGCGCACTGAGAACGCGTATGCCCGATGCGCGCTTCGTCGGTGTTGCCGGGCCGCGTATGCAGGCCGAAGGCTGCGAAGCCTGGTACGAAATGGAAGAGCTGGCGGTGATGGGCATTGTCGAGGTGCTTGGTCGCCTGCGACGTTTGCTGCACATCCGTGCAGATCTCACGCGCCGCTTTAGCGAGCTTAAACCCGATGTTTTTGTCGGCATTGATGCGCCCGATTTCAATATTACCCTCGAGGGGAACCTGAAAAAGAGGGGTATCAAGACCATTCATTATGTCAGTCCTTCAGTATGGGCCTGGCGCCAAAAACGCGTTTTCAAAATAGGCAGAGCCACCGATCTGGTGCTCGCTTTTCTGCCTTTCGAAAAAGCGTTTTACGACAGATTCAATGTCCCCTGCCGTTTTATCGGTCATACCATGGCGGATGCGATGCCGCTGGATCCGGATAAAAATGCGGCGCGGGACACGTTAGGCATCCCTCATGACGCCCACTGCCTTGCGTTACTTCCGGGTAGTCGTGGTGCTGAGGTTGAGATGCTGAGCGCCGACTTTTTGCGTACCGCGCAGCTATTACGTCATCACTATCCGGACCTTGAAGTTGTTGTGCCGTTGGTAAATGCAAAGCGCCGTGAACAATTTGAACGCATCAAAGCGGATGTCGCACCTGATTTACACGTGCATATGCTGGATGGTCTGGCGCGTGAAGCGATGATCGCCAGCGATGCCGCATTACTGGCATCCGGCACTGCGGCACTGGAATGTATGCTGGCAAAATGCCCGATGGTAGTGGGTTATCGAATGAAGCCGTTTACCTTCTGGCTGGCGAAACGCCTGGTCAAAACCGACTACGTTTCACTGCCCAATTTACTGGCGGGCCGTGAGCTTGTTAAAGAGCTGCTGCAGGATGAATGCCAGCCTCAGGCGCTGGCTGATGCATTACTTCCCTTGCTGGCAAACGGCAAAACCAGCCATGCGATGCACGATATTTTCCGGGAGCTGCATTTGCAGATCCGCTGTAATGCCGATGAGCAGGCCGCAGACGCCGTACTGGAGTTGGCACAATGATGGAATTTGTTTACCCCCATACGCACCTGGTTGCGGGTGTGGATGAAGTTGGACGCGGTCCGTTGGTTGGTGCAGTGGTGACTGCTGCGGTCATTCTCGATCCTGCACGTCCCATTATCGGTCTAAATGACTCGAAAAAATTATCTGAGAAACGCCGTCTGTCGCTGTATGACGAGATCAAAGAAAAAGCGCTGGCCTGGAGTCTGGGTCGCGCAGAGCCGCACGAAATCGACGAGTTAAATATTCTGCATGCCACGATGCTGGCGATGCAGCGTGCGGTCGCCGGTTTGGGGATCATTCCGGAATATGTTCTCATCGACGGCAACCGTTGCCCCAGTCTGCCAATGCCTTCGCTGGCGGTTGTAAAAGGCGATAGTCGTGTGCCTGAAATCAGCGCCGCCTCCATTCTGGCGAAGGTCACTCGAGATGCAGAAATGGCCACGCTCGATATGACTTTCCCCCAATACGGTTTCGCGCAGCATAAAGGCTACCCGACGGCTTTCCATCTGGAAAAACTGGCTGAACATGGCGCAACGGAACATCATCGGCGCAGTTTTGCGCCCGTCAAACGCGTGCTGGGCCTTGTGTCCTGATTCTGTGACGTGAAGAGATCTGAAAATGGCTGAACCACGTTTCGTACACCTGCGGGTGCATAGCGACTACTCCATGATAGACGGGCTGGCGAAAACCGGGCCGCTGGTGAAAAAGGCGGCCTCGCTCGGCATGCCTGCGCTGGCGATCACCGATTTTACCAACCTGTGTGGCCTGGTGAAGTTTTACGGAACGGCCCACGGCGCAGGATTAAAACCAATTGTGGGCGCCGATTTTCATGTTCAGAGCGAATTGCTCGCAGACGAACTGACACAGCTCACCGTACTGGCAGCAAACAACGTCGGCTATCAAAACCTGACGCTGCTGATTTCCCGTGCTTATCAACGTGGCTACGGGGCAGCAGGACCGTGGATTGACCGCGACTGGCTGGTTGAGCTGAAAGAGGGGTTAATCCTGCTGTCTGGCGCCCGGATGGGGGATGTGGGAAGAAGCCTGATGCGCGGCAATAGCGTGCTGGTCGATCAGTGCGTGGCGTTTTACGAAGAGCACTTCCCCAACAACTATTATCTTGAACTGATTCGTACCGGTCGCGCGGACGAAGAGAGCTATTTGCACGCGGCGGTGCAGCTCGCCGAAGAACGCGGTCTGCCAGTTGTCGCCACCAACGATGTCCGTTTTCTTGATGCTGGCGACTTTGACGCGCATGAAATCCGCGTGGCTATTCACGACGGCTTTACCCTGGATGACCCTAAGCGTCCGCGTAACTACTCTGCACAGCAGTATATGCGCAGCGAAGACGAGATGTGTGAGTTGTTTTCCGACATCCCGGAAGCGCTGGAAAATACGGTAGAAATTGCCAAGCGGTGTAACGTCACGGTGCGTCTGGGCGAGTACTTTCTGCCTCAGTTCCCGACCGGGGAGATGACTACAGAAGATTTCCTTGTTGCGAAATCGAAAGAGGGGCTGGAAGAGCGACTGGCGTTCCTTTTCCCGGATGAAGCGGTCCGTAAAGAGAAACGCCCGGAGTATGACGAGCGCCTGGATATTGAACTCCAGGTTATCAACCAGATGGGCTTCCCTGGGTACTTCCTTATCGTAATGGAGTTTATCCAGTGGTCGAAAGATAACGGTGTGCCGGTAGGCCCTGGACGAGGCTCCGGTGCGGGCTCGTTGGTGGCCTATGCGCTGAAAATTACTGACCTCGACCCGCTGGAATTTGACCTGCTGTTCGAACGTTTCCTTAACCCGGAACGTGTCTCCATGCCCGACTTTGATGTCGATTTCTGTATGGAAAAACGCGATCAGGTTATCGATCATGTGGCCGATATGTATGGTCGTGATGCGGTATCGCAGATCATCACCTTCGGTACGATGGCGGCAAAAGCGGTTATTCGCGACGTTGGCCGCGTGCTGGGGCACCCGTACGGCTTTGTCGATCGTATTTCCAAACTGGTTCCGCCCGATCCGGGCATGACGCTGGCGAAAGCGTTTGAAGCGGAGCCGCAACTGCCAGAAATCTACGAAGCTGACGAGGAAGTCAAAGCGCTAATTGATATGGCGCGTAAGCTGGAAGGTGTCACGCGTAACGCCGGTAAACACGCCGGTGGTGTGGTTATCGCACCGACCAAAATTACCGATTTTGCGCCGCTCTATTGTGATGAAGCGGGGCAACATCCGGTTACCCAGTTTGATAAGAACGATGTGGAATATGCGGGTCTCGTGAAGTTCGACTTCCTGGGGCTGCGTACACTCACCATCATCAACTGGGCGCTGGAGATGATCAATGCCCGCCGTGAGAAGAAAGGCGAGCCACCGCTGGATATCGCCGCTATCCCGCTTGATGACAAGAAAAGCTTCGACATGTTGCAGCGCTCGGAAACCACCGCGGTATTCCAGCTTGAATCTCGCGGCATGAAAGATTTGATCAAACGTCTGCAGCCTGACTGCTTCGAAGATATGATAGCCCTCGTGGCTCTGTTCCGTCCGGGCCCCCTACAGTCCGGGATGGTGGATAACTTTATCGACCGTAAACATGGGCGCGAAGAGATTTCCTACCCGGACGTGCAGTGGCAGCATGAGAGTCTGAAACCGGTACTGGAGCCGACCTACGGCATCATTCTGTATCAGGAACAGGTGATGCAGATTGCTCAGGTCCTTTCTGGTTATACTCTCGGCGGCGCGGATATGCTGCGTCGTGCGATGGGTAAGAAAAAGCCAGAGGAAATGGCCAAGCAGCGCGGGACCTTCGAAGAAGGGGCGAAAAAGAACGGCGTTGATGGCGAGCTGGCGATGAAAATCTTCGACCTGGTGGAGAAATTCGCCGGGTACGGATTTAACAAATCACACTCTGCTGCCTATGCTTTAGTCTCATACCAGACGCTGTGGCTGAAAGCGCACTATCCGGCTGAGTTTATGGCGGCGGTAATGACTGCCGATATGGACAACACCGAGAAGGTGGTCGGCCTGGTGGACGAATGCTGGCGTATGGGGCTCAAGATCCTGCCGCCGGATATCAACTCTGGCCTGTACCATTTCCATGTCAATGACGACGGTGAAATTGTTTACGGCATTGGGGCTATCAAGGGCGTGGGTGAAGGCCCGATCGAAGCGATCCTCGAGGCTCGTAATAACGGCGGTTATTTCCGGGAATTGTTTGACCTCTGCGCCCGTACTGATACCAAAAAACTCAATCGCCGGGTGCTGGAAAAACTGATAATGTCCGGGGCGTTTGACAGGCTGGGGCCGCATCGTGCCGCACTGATGAACGCATTGGGCGACGCGCTGAAAGCCGCCGATCAGCACGCGAAAGCGGAAGCGATTGGTCAGGCGGATATGTTCGGTGTCCTGGCGGAGGAGCCAGAGCAGGTTGAACAGTCATATGCCAGTTGCCAGCCGTGGCCAGAGCAGGTGGTACTGGACGGTGAACGTGAAACCCTGGGGCTGTATCTGACCGGGCACCCGATCACCCAGTATTTAAAAGAGATCGATCGTTACGTCGGTGGTTACCGACTAAAAGACATGCACCCGACCGAACGTGGCAAAGTCACCACGGCGGCGGGGCTGGTAATTGCAGCGCGGGTTATGGTCACCAAGCGCGGCAATCGTATTGGCATCTGTACGTTGGATGACCGTTCCGGGCGCCTGGAAGTCATGTTGTTCACGGACGCCCTGGATAAATATCAGCAACTGCTAGAAAAAGACCGCATACTGATCGTCAGCGGACAGGTCAGCTTTGATGACTTTAGCGGGGGGCTTAAAATGACCGCCCGCGAAGTGATGGACATTGACGAAGCTCGTGAAAAATATGCGCGCGGGCTTGCTATCTCGCTGACGGACAGGCAAATTGATGACCAGCTTTTGAACCGACTCCGTCAGTCTCTGGAACCCCACCGCTCGGGGACCATTCCAGTACATCTCTACTATCAGAGGGCGGATGCACGTGCACGATTACGTTTCGGCGCAACGTGGCGTGTCTCTCCGAGCGATCGTTTATTAAACGATCTCCGTGGCCTCATTGGTTCGGAGCAGGTGGAACTGGAGTTTGACTAATACAGGAATACTATGAGTCTGAATTTCCTTGATTTCGAACAGCCGATTGCCGAGCTGGAAGCGAAAATCGATTCTCTGACGTCCGTAAGCCGTCAGGATGAAAAACTGGATATTAACATCGATGAAGAAGTGCATCGTCTGCGTGAAAAAAGCGTAGAACTGACGCGCAAAATCTTTGCCGATCTTGGTGCATGGCAAGTTGCTCAGCTGGCTCGCCATCCGCTGCGTCCATACACCCTGGATTATGTCCGCCTTGCATTTGATGAATTTGACGAACTGGCTGGCGACCGCGCTTATGCGGACGATAAAGCTATCGTCGGTGGGATCGCTCGCCTCGACGGGCGTCCGGTGATGATTATCGGCCACCAGAAAGGCCGCGAAACCAAAGAAAAAATTCGCCGCAATTTTGGTATGCCAGCGCCGGAAGGGTATCGCAAAGCGTTGCGCCTGATGGAAATGGCTGAACGTTTCAATATGCCGATCATCACTTTTATCGACACCCCAGGTGCATATCCTGGCGTGGGCGCGGAAGAGCGTGGTCAGTCTGAGGCAATCGCGCGTAACCTGCGGGAAATGTCTCGTCTGAGCGTTCCGGTTATTTGTACCGTTATCGGTGAAGGTGGTTCTGGCGGTGCGCTGGCCATTGGCGTGGGTGACAAAGTGAATATGCTGCAATACAGCACCTATTCCGTTATCTCCCCGGAAGGCTGTGCGTCCATTCTGTGGAAAAGCGCCGACAAAGCGCCATTAGCTGCCGATGCAATGGGCATCATTGCACCGCGTCTGAAAGAGCTGAAACTGATCGACTCGATCATTCCGGAGCCGTTAGGCGGCGCACACCGTAACCCGGAAGCAATCGCTGCCTCTCTGAAAGCGCAACTGATTGCGGATCTGGCGGATCTGGACGTACTGAGCAAAGATGATCTGCGTAATCGCCGTTACCAGCGTCTGATGAGCTACGGTTACGCCTGATAAGCGTTGAAAGATCATTCTGAAAAGCCACACATTGTTGTGGCTTTTTTTATACCCGCGGTTTACCTCAACTATGATTAACTTAGGTTTTTTTCAGGAGGTAACCGTGAATATTATTGCCATCATGGGGCCGCACGGCGTCTTTTACAAAGATGAGCCGATCAAGGAGCTTGAGCAGGCGCTCCAGGCGCAAGGGTTTCAGATAATCTGGCCACAAAATAGCAGCGACCTGCTGAAATTTATCGAACACAACCCGCGCATCTGCGGTGTCATTTTCGACTGGGACGAGTACACGCTCGATTTATGCAGCGATATCAACCAGCTTAACGAATATCTTCCCCTCTATGCCTTTATTAATACCCATTCAACGCTGGACGTCAGCGCACAAGATATGCGCATGGCGCTGTGGTTTTTTGAATATGCGCTGGGGATGGCTGATGACATTGCAACACGTATTGGGCAGTACACGAAAGAGTATCTCGATAACATCACGCCGCCTTTTACCAAAGCGCTGTTTACCTATGTGAAAGAGGGGAAATATACCTTCTGTACGCCAGGTCATATGGCGGGTACGGCCTACCTGAAAAGCCCGGTCGGCTGTCTGTTTTATGATTTCTTCGGCGGAAATACGCTGAAAGCAGATGTTTCTATCTCGGTTACCGAGCTGGGCTCGCTTCTGGACCATAGCGGGCCTCATCTGGAAGCCGAGGAGTATATCGCCCGCACCTTTGGCGCTGAGCAAAGCTATATGGTCACCAATGGGACCTCCACCTCCAATAAAATTGTGGGTATGTACGCCGCGCCGGTGGGCAGTACGCTACTTATTGACCGCAATTGCCACAAGTCGCTGGCCCATCTGTTAATGATGAGTGATGTTACGCCGCTGTGGCTGAAACCGGGACGTAACGCGCTGGGGATTCTGGGCGGCATTCCGCGCCGGGAATTTACCCATGCCAGTATTGAACAAAAGATTGCTGCAACCGCTGGCGCAGCCTGGCCGGTCCATGCGGTAATCACCAACTCCACGTATGACGGGCTGTTATACAACACCGACTGGATTAAAAAAACGCTGGATGTGCCTTCTATTCATTTCGATTCCGCATGGGTGCCGTACACAAATTTTCATCCGATTTATGCCGGAAAGAGCGGCATGAGCGGAGAGCGGGTGCCTGGCAAAGTGATATTCGAAACGCAATCGACACACAAAATGCTGGCGGCGTTTTCGCAGGCCTCGCTCATTCATGTTAAGGGTGAATATGACGAAGACACCTTTAACGAAGCGTTTATGATGCATACGTCCACATCGCCGAGCTATCCGCTGGTTGCCTCCATTGAGACCGCCGCGGCCATGTTGCGTGGTAACCCGGGTAAACGGCTGATTAACCGTTCGGTTGAGCGCGCGTTGCATTTCCGTAAAGAGGTACAGCGGTTAAAAGATGAAGCCGATGGCTGGTTTTTTGATATCTGGCAGCCGGAGGAGATCAACGAGGCGGACTGCTGGCCGGTAGCGCCAGGAGAAAGCTGGCACGGTTTTCGCGACGCCGATGAAGATCATATGTTCCTCGATCCGGTCAAGGTGACTATTCTTACGCCGGGTATGGATGAGCAAGGCACTATGAGTGAAGAGGGGATCCCGGCGGCGCTGGTGGCGAAGTTTCTTGATGAGCGCGGCGTGGTGGTGGAAAAAACGGGTCCTTACAATCTGTTGTTCCTGTTCAGTATCGGGATCGATAAAACCCGTGCCATGGGCTTATTGCGTGGATTAATGGAGTTCAAACGATCCTATGATCTCAATTTACGCGTGAAGAACATGCTGCCGGATCTGTATGCAGAAGATCCTGACTTCTACCGCAACATGCGGATCCAGGACCTTGCGCAGGGCATCCATAAATTGATTCGCCAGCACGATCTGCCGCAACTGATGCTGCGGGCGTTCGATGTGTTGCCGGAAATGAAACTGACGCCGCATCAGGCTTGGCAACAGCAAATTCGTGGTGAGGTAGAAACCATCGAACTGGAAAGGCTAACGGGACGTATTTCCGCCAATATGATCTTACCTTACCCGCCGGGCGTGCCGTTACTGATGCCGGGCGAGATGATCACCGAAGCGAGTCGTTCGGTTTTGGATTTCCTGTTAATGCTCTGTGCGATAGGGCGGCACTATCCGGGTTTTGAAACAGATATCCATGGCGCGAAGAGGGGAGAGGATGGCGTCTATTGGGTACGTGTCTTAAAAAGACCGTAGCCTCTTGCGGGTTACCTGCCACAACGGTAACGTGCGAAGAGACAAAAGGAGACACTATGCTGGGTTTAAAACAGGTACATCACATCGCCATCATCGCAACGGATTATGTAAAGAGTAAAGCGTTCTATTGCGATATCCTGGGTTTTACGCTGCAAAGCGAAGTTTATCGGGAAGAGCGCGACTCATGGAAAGGCGATCTGGCGTTGAATGGTCTGTATGTCATTGAGTTGTTTTCGTTTCCCTTTCCGCCAGCACGTCCGAGTGGGCCGGAAGCCTGCGGGTTGCGTCATCTGGCTTTCAGCGTTGCGGATATCGATCAGGCGGTTGCTCACCTGCAGGCGCACAATGTCACCTGCGAGGCAATCCGTGTGGACCCCTATACCGGTAAGCGCTTTACCTTTTTTAAAGATCCTGACAACCTGCCGCTGGAACTCTATCAGCAGTAAGCCTTGCCAGTCACAGCAATGCCCGGTAACGTGCCGGGCATGATTTCCGTTTTGGTTAATACCATGATCCTGCCATTACTTTCTCGCTTGCCTGTCCATCAATGCCAGTTTTTGGTGGCATTCAGCGGCGGGCTCGATTCGACGGTACTGCTGCACCGTCTGGTACAGTGGCGTCATCAGCAGCCGGATATTTCCCTGCGCGCGATTCATATTCACCACGGATTAAGCGCCAATGCGGATGCCTGGGCTGCCCATTGTCAGCAGATCTGCGAGGGCTGGCAGGTGCCGCTTGTTGTTCATCGGGTACAACTCGTGGATGAGGGTGATGGGATTGAAGCGCAGGCGAGAAAAGCGCGCTATGCCGCTTTTACTCAGGCGTTACTACCCGGGGACTTACTGCTTACTGCCCAGCATCTTGACGACCAGTGCGAGACATTTTTACTGGCGCTTAAACGGGGAAGTGGTCCGGCCGGGCTTGCGGGTATGCCGGAAACGCTGCCATTTGCCGATACCATGCTCCTTAGACCGCTGTTGAATGAAACACGCGAATCGCTGCTTCGCTGGGCGCAGCAACATGGCTTATCGTGGGTTGAGGACGAGAGTAACGCCGATGATGCATATGACCGCAACTTCCTGCGTTTGCGCGTTCTGCCGGTATTGAATGCCCGTTGGCCACATTTCGCCGATGCGGTTGCCCGGAGTGCTGCTTTATGCGGCGAGCAGGAGCAATTGCTTGATGAACTGCTGGCCGAAGATCTTGCGGCAGCGACTCACCGTGACGGCGGGCTGTCGATTGCGGCGCTGGAAACGTTAAGCGCAGTACGCCGTGCCGCTCTCTTACGTCGTTGGCTTTCCGCGCAAAAGGCGCCGATGCCCTCCCGGGAGATGCTTCGACGGGTCTGGCAGGAGGTGGCGTTAGCCAGAGAAGATGCCACGCCATGTCTGTGTCTTGGCGAGCATGAAATCCGCCGCTATCAGGGTTATTTGTGGTGGGTTAAGCCCCTTACGGGCCAGCGCGAAAATATGCTGCTATGGAGCGATCCTTTTTTGCCGCTTACATTACCTGACGGGCTTGGCGTTCTGCGACTTATGCCTGGTGATGAACTGCGGCCGCCGAAGGCTGACGAAGCGGTATCGGTACGCTTTCAGGCGACAGGAACCTTGCACATCCAGGGGCGTAACGGGGGCCGTAAGCTCAAAAAGATCTGGCAGGAGTTGGGTGTTGCGCCCTGGCGTCGGGATACAACGCCACTGCTTTTTTACGGTGAGTCACTGATTGCTGCGGCGGGCGTGTTTGTTACGCAGGAGGGAAAAGCCGAAAATGGGCAGCCTGGAATGCGGCTAATGTGGCAGAAGTAACGGGCAGTCAACGCTGCCCGAAAGTGCCGTCAGGATTCGCTCACCACGACGGTGCCGATTTCCGGATGACTAAAGCTGGCAATTTTGTCGAGACGCAGTTCGCGCGTTGTTCCTGCAATTTCAACAACCAAATATTCCACATTTTTGCGAGATACTAAATCGCTGGCTTTTGCCTGCAGCGTTTCGCCATCTTTGAGCTCGAGCGTCAGTAAGAGATGATGCTGACAGGCGAGTTCCAGGTTGTCATAGTCATCGCAATTGATGGGTTGATAGGTATCATTCATTGACATAATCGCTCACCAGTAAGTTCGCGGCAGCATACGCCGCCTTTTCCCTGACCGACTCTGAAACGGCATCGTCCGAAGCCACTTCATTCAAAACCTTCAATACGCACCCCAGCGCATCCGGGATATACCCTAAGTCTCCGCTGGCAATTTCCGCATACCGCTGGCGTATTAACTCACAATAATTTCCCACACGTCCTCCTGTCAGCACTCTGGCTTTACTGTGAGATACCATTAAGCCTACGAAGATTAACTCTGTTTAGCAAGGTGACTATACCATACCCGACAGGTCATTATCAGAGTGATGAATTAACCGCAGAATAAGAGATAACAGCACGTTATATCTTTATTCGCTACAATAGCCGCTGTTATGCAAAGGAGGCGGTATGGCGCTTAAAGCAACCATTTATAAAGCTACTGTGAATGTGGCGGATTTAGACCGGAATCAGTTTCTCGATGCCACATTGACGCTTGCCCGTCATCCTTCCGAGACGCAGGAGCGCATGATGCTGCGCCTGTTGGCATGGATTAAATTCGCGGACGAACGGCTACAGTTCACCCGTGGGCTCTGTGCGGATGATGAGCCCGAAGTGTGGCTACGCAACGATCATCTGGGTATCGACCTGTGGATCGAGCTCGGATTGCCGGACGAACGGCGGATAAAAAAAGCCTGTTCTCAGTCGAAAGAGGTGGCGCTGTTCACCTATAACTCTCGAGCGGCGCAAATCTGGTGGCAGCAGAACCAGACTAAACTCGCTGGATTTAAGAATCTGAGCATCTGGTATCTGGATGATGAGCAACTGGCGATGCTCAGTGGGCTGGCGGAGCGGACAATGTCGCTGCAAGCCACTCTCCAGGAAGGAACTATCTGGCTGAGCGATACTCAAACCAATCTGGAAATCCACCTGACGACCTGGCAACAGCACGCATGATTGAGATATCCCGCCAGGTCAGTATTCCTGATGAAGAGCTGGAGATTACCGCGATTCGCGCGCAAGGGGCGGGTGGACAGCATGTGAATAAGGCCTCTACGGCTATCCATCTGCGTTTCGACATCCGTGCGTCCAGCTTACCCGAGTTTTATAAAGAGAAGTTGCTGACAGCGACGCATCATCTCTTAACGTCCGAGGGCGTCGTGATTATCAAGGCGCAAGAATACCGTAGCCAGGAAATGAATCGCGAAGCGGCGATCGCCCGGCTGGTGGCGTTAATCAGGGAACTGACGGTGGTGCAAAAAAACCGCCGGGCTACCCGCCCAACGCGGGCGTCGAAAGAGCGGCGCCTGGCGGGAAAAGCGCAGAAATCCTCTGTAAAAGCGCTACGAGGGAAGGTTCGTCGCCCGCAGGAGTGACGGACGAGATAAGAACTGTTCATAAGGAAAAAAGAGTGAATAAAGTGATTGTATCTTTGGCTGCGGCAATGACACTCTTTGCGCTGATGGGGTGCAACAACCGGGGAGAGGTTGAAACGGTATCCCCGGTGCGGGCTGAAAAGCTCAAGCCAATGCAACAGAGCTGGCGCGGTATTCTGCCGTGCGCTGATTGTGAAGGGATCGAAACCTCATTGTTCCTTGAAAAAGATGGCACCTGGGTGATGAATCAGGGTTATCAGGGCGGCAAAGCACCATCAAATTTTGCCTCCTACGGGCGATGGGCTCGCACCGCAGACAAGCTGGTGCTGACGGATGCCGGTGGCGATAAACTCTATTTCCGCGCGAAAGGCAGTGCGCTGGAAATGCTGGATCGAGAAGGGAATCCGATTCACTCGCAGCTTAATTATGTATTGCAGCCGGTCACCGCAACATTGCCAACAACGCCGATGGCGATGCGGGGCATGTATTCGCGTACTGCTGGCATGGCGGAGTTCGCCGATTGTATTACGGGCAAACGGGTTGCAGTAAGCAACGACGCGCGGCTCGAACAACAATATAAAGCAGCGGCAGGTCAGACTTCGCAGCCGGTATTGCTGGAGGTGGAAGGGCATTTCACGCTACAGCCGAAAACGGATAACGGGGTGATGGAGAAGGCGCTGGTGGCGGATAAAAACGCGAAATTTATAGCCGGAAAAGATTGTAATCACTAATAAAAAAGCCTCGCATATGCGAGGCTTTTTACTGTTAGCCCTTGATGGCGCTGACAAGGTAATTCAGGATATCGCCCGTCTTGATCATCTGTTTTTCGCCGGTGCGACGGTACTTGTATTCAATCTCGTCGTTGTCGAGGTTACGATCGCCCAGCACGATAGTGTGCGGAATACCGATGAGCTCCATATCGGCGAACATGACGCCCGGGCGCTCTTTTCGGTCATCCATCAGTACGTCAATACCCTGCGCGCTCAGCTCGGCATACAGCTTCTCAGCCAGCTCCTGAACGCGGTAAGATTTGTGCATGTTCATTGGCAGAATCGCTACCTGGAACGGCGCAATCGCTTCTGGCCATACGATACCGCGATCGTCGAAGTTCTGTTCAATCGCCGCAGCCACAACACGGGTTACCCCGATACCGTAGCAACCCATGGTCAGGATCTGGTTACGTCCGTCTTCGCCCTGAACGGCCGCCTTGAGCGCTTCTGAGTATTTGGTACCTAACTGGAAGATGTGACCGACTTCGATACCGCGTTTGATCAGAAGCGTACCCTGACCGTCCGGGCTCGGATCGCCGGCAACCACGTTACGGATATCGGCAACTTCCGGGGTTGCCACATCGCGATCCCAGTTGATACCAAAGTAGTGTTTACCATCAATGTTAGCGCCAGCGGCAAAATCGCTCATTGCCGCAACGGTACGGTCGATAACGACCGGAATCGGCATATTTACCGGCCCCAGCGAACCTGGACCCGCATTTACCACGGCGCGAATTTCGGCTTCGGTCGCGAAAGTCAGCGGGCTGGCAACCTGTGCCAGTTTTTCTGCTTTTACTTCGTTCAGTTCGTGATCGCCACGCACCAGCAGGGCAACCAGCGGGTAGCTGCTGCCTTCAACGGCTTTGACCAGCAGAGTCTTGACGGTTTTTTCAATCGGCAGGTTGAACTGCTCAACCAGTTCGGCGATGGTTTTCGCGTTCGGCGTATCAACCAGCGTCATTTCCTGGGTTGCCGCCGCACGCGGCGCTTTCGGCGCTACCGCTTCTGCCAGTTCGATGTTTGCGGCATAGTCAGAGGTATCGGAGAAGACGATATCATCTTCACCGCTCTGCGCCAGTACCTGGAACTCATGAGATGCGCTACCGCCAATAGAGCCGGTATCTGCCTGAACCGGGCGGAACTCCAGCCCGATGCGGGTAAAGATTTTGCTGTAGGCGGCATACATCGCGTCGTAGGTTTCCTGCAGCGATTCCTGAGAGGTATGGAAAGAGTAAGCATCTTTCATCAGGAATTCACGGGAACGCATTACGCCGAAACGCGGACGTACTTCGTCACGGAACTTGGTCTGGATCTGGAAGAAGTTCAGCGGCAGCTGTTTGTAAGAGCTGAGCTCGTTACGAATCAGATCGGTAATCACCTCTTCGTGAGTCGGGCCGAGTACAAACGAACGCTCGCCACGGTCAGAAATACGCAGCAGTTCCGGGCCGTACTGCTCCCAACGACCACTCTCTTGCCACAGTTCAGAAGGCTGAACGACCGGCATTAACACCTCAATCGCACCGGCGTTGTTCATCTCTTCACGCACGATGTTTTCGACTTTTTTCAGGACGCGCACGCCGGTCGGTAGCCAGGTGTACAACCCGGAGGCCAGCTTACGGATCATCCCGGCGCGCAACATCAACTGATGGCTGATGACTTCGGCGTCGGCAGGTGTCTCCTTCAGTGTGGAGAGCAGGTATTGGCTAGTACGCATGTTGTTACGGTTCCATTTGGACGATTGGAACAGACTCAAAAGGAGCCTGATTCAAAAAAAGTGATTCAGTTTACCAGCGAGAAAGAGATGCCAAAAGTAGAGGGAGGAGAAATTAACGGCCTTCAAGCGCAAACACTTCAAAACCTGCCGTGGTCACGCGCCAGCGTACGTTGAAATCCAGCAACAAGACCGCGTACGTTTTCCCCATTTCCTCATCTTTACGGTATGCCGGGCGCGGATCCTGCGCCAGAACCTCAATAATAAACGACCTTAGCTGCGGGTAACGCTTTTCTAACTGAGGAAATGTCGCTTCGATCTCCGCTGTGAAGTACACCGGCATCTCCGCGACGGGTGCCTGCTGCGCATAGCTGGCGCTGGCATGCGGCAGAGCCTCAGCAAAGGGTAAGTAAGGCTTGATATCTACGACGGGTGTGCCGTCAACGAGATCGAGACTGCCCAGGCGCAAAATGACATGTTCTTTCTCACAGTGGATACCTTTAAGCTCCACCAAAGACATGCCAATCGGGTTAGGGCGGAAGGTCGAGCGTGTGGCGAAAACACCCATCCGCGTATTACCCCCGAGCCGTGGCGGGCGTACCGTAGGGCGCCAGCCGCCGGCCATGGTCTGGTGGAAAATAAACACGACCCAAAGATGACTGAATGCTTCGAGTCCGCGTACGGCTTCTGCCTGGTTATAGGGAGGCAGCAGATGGAGTTCGCCGCCCCCGTGTTTAACCAGACCAGGCTGGCGGGGAACGGCAAACTTTTCTTTATAGGGGGAGCGGATGACGCCTATCTGCTCAATGGCAAATGTGGTCATTTCGCCGTTACGTTCAGTGCTGAACCTACGCACACAGCCTGACGGTAGCAACCCGGCGTGCCGCTGGTGATTTCACAACTGTGGAGCAGAACCGCATTCGCTTTCATTTTTGATGCGTTGATTTGCATGCGTTTACGGGCGGTCGGGATGTTCGGCGGCGAATCCTGATTGGTTGCCTGGCAAGAATCGCCGGTAACTTCACCTAAATCACGGAACGGTTTACCCACCAAATCTTCAGCATTGGTAATGATTCGAACCGGCGTCAGACGCGGCGGCTTCGGTTTTGCGGGTTCTGTTTTAGGCGGGGTTGCTGTGCTTTGAACAGGTTCGACAGGAGATCTGCTTAGCATTGAACAGCCGCTCAGCATGAGTGCTAAAAAACAGATCGGTAAAGCACGCATAATATATCCTCAAAAAATGATCTTAACGCCGCTTATTGAATCAGGAGCTTGCACAAATGACAAGACGGGCAAGCGCCCGTCCTGAAGGATATTGCTGACGGGCAGGATTACCAGCCTTTCACCGCGCCACCATTGAAGACTTTGTTCGCTGCTTCGTAGACTTCGTCAGACTGATAAGCCTGAACGAATTTCTTCACGTTTTCTGCGTCTTTGTTGTCTTCGCGGGTAACGATCAGGTTCACGTACGGAGAGTCTTTATCTTCGACAAAGATACCATCTTTTGCTGGCGTCAGATTGATCTGACTGGCGTAGGTGGTGTTAATAACGGCCAGTGCGATTTGCGCATCGTCCAGAGAGCGCGGCAATTGCGGGGCTTCCAGCTCAACAATTTTCAGGTTTTTCGGGTTCTCTGTAATATCCAGAGCGGTCGGCAGCAGGCCAACGCCGTCTTTCAGTTTGATCAGACCTTGTTTCTGCAACAGCAGCAGGGAACGTCCGAGGTTAGTCGGATCGTTTGGTACAGCGACCTGAGCACCGTCCTGCAATTCATCAATAGATTTGATTTTTTTGGAGTAGCCTGCGATCGGGTAAACAAAGGTATTGCCAACAGCAACCAGTTTATAGCCACGATCTTTGATCTGCTGATCCAGGTACGGTTTGTGCTGGAAGGCATTGGCGTCAATGTCACCTTTACTCAGCGCTTCGTTCGGCAGAACGTAGTCATTAAAGGTTACCAGCTCAACGTCCAGACCGTATTTCTCTTTCGCGACTTTCTGGGCAACCTCGGCAACCTGCTGTTCAGCACCGACGATGACACCGACTTTAATGTGGTTCGGATTCTTTTCGTCCTGACCACAACCTACCAGAGCCAGAGAACCAATCAGGGCACCCACTGCCGCAAAGGTCTTGAATTTAAAAGCCATGTGTTTTTTCCTTTCTTTCAGAGTCGTTGTGTTGTGAGCAACGTTATTTATGCGTAACAGAGCGAACGATACGATCGCCTGCAAACTGAATTAAGTAAACCAGAATCACCAGCAGCGCCAGGACGGTATTCATCACAACGGCGTTATAACCAATGTAGCCGTACTGGTAGCCAATCTGTCCCAGACCGCCAGCGCCCACGGCACCCCCCATCGCGGAATAACCCACCAGGGTAATCAGGGTAATCGTTGCCGCATTGACCAGACCCGGCAGCGCTTCCGGCAGCAGCACCTTACGGATGATCTGCATCGGGGTTGCGCCCATTGCGCGGGAGGCTTCAATCAGGCCAGTCGGAATTTCCAGCAAGGCGTTTTCCACCATACGGGCAATAAAAGGTGCTGCACCGACAGTCAGTGGCACAATCGCTGCCTGCAGGCCGATAGAGGTTCCCACAATGATGCGGGTGAACGGGATCATCCAGACCAGTAAAATGATGAACGGGATCGAACGGAAAATATTCACCAGCGCCGAAATGGTACGGTACAGTTTTGCGTTCTCAGATATTTGCCCCGGGCGTGAGACGTACAGCAGCACGCCAACCGGAAGACCCAGTACAAAACCGAAGAAACCAGATACGAAGGTCATCGCCAGCGTTTCCCAGACGCCGCGTGCCAGTAACCACATCATTGCCTCAGACATAACCCAGCACCTCTACTTTCACATGGTGTTCCTTAAGCCAGGCAATAGCGGCTTGCGTATCCTGCGGCTCGCCGTGCATTTCTGTCAGCATAATGCCGAATTTCACGCCGCCGGCGTAATCCATCTGCGCGCTGATAATATTGTTATTCACGTTATAGCGGCGTGCAGTCTCAGAAAGCAGTGGGGCATCAACCGATTGACCAGTGAACTCCATGCGTAACATCGGCACGCTGCCGGCCAGCGGCTGCTCTTTCAGGCGCTGCAGATAATCCTCAGGGATATCCAGGTGCAACGTTGACTGAATAAATTGCTGTGCCAACGGCGTTTTGGGATGAGAGAACACTTCACTTACCGTGTCCTGCTCTATTAGCTCACCGTTACTGATAACGGCAACGCAGTCGCAAATGCGCTTTACAACGTCCATTTCATGGGTAATGAGCAGGATCGTCAGGCCCAGTCGACGGTTAATGTCTTTCAACAATTCCAGAATGGAACGAGTCGTTGCCGGATCCAGCGCGCTGGTGGCTTCATCACACAGCAACACTTTCGGGTTGCTCGCCAGTGCGCGGGCAATGGCTACACGCTGCTTTTGACCACCGGACAGGTTCGCCGGATAGCTGTCGTGTTTGTCGCCCAGCCCAACCAGGTCCAACAACTCTTTGACGCGACGGTTAATCTCTTCGCGCGGCGTGTTATCCAGTTCAAGCGGCAACGCGACGTTACCAAACACGGTGCGGGAAGAGAGTAAATTAAAGTGCTGGAAGATCATGCCAATCTGACGGCGGGCTTTAGTCAGTTGTGCTTCTGAAAGGGTGGTCAGCTCCTGGCCGTCAACCTGGACGCTTCCCTGGGACGGGCGCTCAAGCAGGTTAACGCAGCGAATTAGCGTACTTTTACCGGCGCCAGAGGCTCCGATGACGCCATAAATTTGCCCGGCAGGTACATGCAGGCTGACATTGTTCAGCGCCTGTATGGTGCGCGTTCCCTGCTGGAACACTTTGGTTATATTGGAAAGTTTAATCATCAGATTATTTTTATCATATGAGAGTTAGCCGTGGCATTTTGTTCTGCCTGTTACGGGTGATGACCGTAAACAAGGCGGATGTTAAGGCATCCAGACGTCTAAATCAATCGAACCCTGCTCGATGAGCACTTTCCTGTGCGGTGAAACATGAGATACTACGCGCACATGCCTTTTTCAGGAGCAACCCGGTGGCAAAATCAGTACCCGCAATTTTCCTTGACCGTGATGGCACGATTAATGTCGACCACGGCTATGTGCACGAAATTGATAATTTCGAATTTATAGAGGGTGTCATTGACGCCATGCGCGAACTTAAAGCTATGGGCTTCGCGCTGGTGGTGGTGACCAACCAGTCCGGTATCGCACGCGGTAAATTCACCGAAGCGCAATTTGAAACGCTCACCGAATGGATGGACTGGTCGCTGGCCGATCGTGATGTCGATCTGGATGGTATCTATTATTGTCCGCACCATCCTCAGGGAACAGTAGAAGAGTTCCGCCAGGTGTGCGACTGCCGCAAACCCCATCCGGGCATGCTCATTTCTGCTCGAGATTATCTGCACATTGATATGTCTGCTTCTTATATGGTGGGTGACAAACTCGAAGATATGCAGGCCGCTGCCGCTGCGGATGTGGGAACGAAAGTGCTGGTACGTACCGGGAAGCCCGTCACGCCAGAGGCGGAAAATGCGGCAGATTGGGTGATTAATAGTCTTGCGGACCTGCCTGCGGCTATCAAAAAGCAACAAAAATAACCGTTATGATGAAAAGATGAGCGGTTGAAATAAAAATGCATTTTTTCGCTTGTCATTCATCTCGGGCTGCCTATAATGCGCCTCCATCGACACGGCAGATGTGAATCACTTCACGCAAACAGCCGGTTCGGTTGAAGAGAAAAATCCTGAAATAACGGGTTGACTCTGAAAGAGGAAAGCGTAATATACGCCACCTCGCAACGGTGAGCGAAAGCCGCGTTGCACTGCTCTTTAACAATTTATCAGACAATCTGTGTGGGCACTCAAAGTGACATGGATTCTTAACGTCCTCGGACGATAAATGAATACCAAGTCTCTGGAGTGAACACGTAATTCATTACGAAGTTTAATTCTAAGAGCATCAAACTTTTAAATTGAAGAGTTTGATCATGGCTCAGATTGAACGCTGGCGGCAGGCCTAACACATGCAAGTCGAACGGTAGCACAGAGGAGCTTGCTCCTCGGGTGACGAGTGGCGGACGGGTGAGTAATGTCTGGGAAACTGCCCGATGGAGGGGGATAACTACTGGAAACGGTAGCTAATACCGCATAACGTCGCAAGACCAAAGAGGGGGACCTTCGGGCCTCTTGCCATCGGATGTGCCCAGATGGGATTAGCTAGTAGGTGGGGTAATGGCTCACCTAGGCGACGATCCCTAGCTGGTCTGAGAGGATGACCAGCCACACTGGAACTGAGACACGGTCCAGACTCCTACGGGAGGCAGCAGTGGGGAATATTGCACAATGGGCGCAAGCCTGATGCAGCCATGCCGCGTGTGTGAAGAAGGCCTTCGGGTTGTAAAGCACTTTCAGCGGGGAGGAAGGCGATACGGTTAATAACCGTGTTGATTGACGTTACCCGCAGAAGAAGCACCGGCTAACTCCGTGCCAGCAGCCGCGGTAATACGGAGGGTGCAAGCGTTAATCGGAATTACTGGGCGTAAAGCGCACGCAGGCGGTCTGTCAAGTCGGATGTGAAATCCCCGGGCTCAACCTGGGAACTGCATTCGAAACTGGCAGGCTTGAGTCTTGTAGAGGGGGGTAGAATTCCAGGTGTAGCGGTGAAATGCGTAGAGATCTGGAGGAATACCGGTGGCGAAGGCGGCCCCCTGGACAAAGACTGACGCTCAGGTGCGAAAGCGTGGGGAGCAAACAGGATTAGATACCCTGGTAGTCCACGCCGTAAACGATGTCGACTTGGAGGTTGTGCCCTTGAGGCGTGGCTTCCGGAGCTAACGCGTTAAGTCGACCGCCTGGGGAGTACGGCCGCAAGGTTAAAACTCAAATGAATTGACGGGGGCCCGCACAAGCGGTGGAGCATGTGGTTTAATTCGATGCAACGCGAAGAACCTTACCTGGTCTTGACATCCACGGAATTCGGCAGAGATGCCTTAGTGCCTTCGGGAACCGTGAGACAGGTGCTGCATGGCTGTCGTCAGCTCGTGTTGTGAAATGTTGGGTTAAGTCCCGCAACGAGCGCAACCCTTATCCTTTGTTGCCAGCGGTCCGGCCGGGAACTCAAAGGAGACTGCCAGTGATAAACTGGAGGAAGGTGGGGATGACGTCAAGTCATCATGGCCCTTACGACCAGGGCTACACACGTGCTACAATGGCGCATACAAAGAGAAGCGACCTCGCGAGAGCAAGCGGACCTCATAAAGTGCGTCGTAGTCCGGATTGGAGTCTGCAACTCGACTCCATGAAGTCGGAATCGCTAGTAATCGTGGATCAGAATGCCACGGTGAATACGTTCCCGGGCCTTGTACACACCGCCCGTCACACCATGGGAGTGGGTTGCAAAAGAAGTAGGTAGCTTAACCTTCGGGAGGGCGCTTACCACTTTGTGATTCATGACTGGGGTGAAGTCGTAACAAGGTAACCGTAGGGGAACCTGCGGTTGGATCACCTCCTTACCTTAAAGAACCTGCCTTTGCAGTGCTCACACAGATTGTCTGATGAAATACAGCAGTAAAAAATCTCTGCAGGCTTGTAGCTCAGGTGGTTAGAGCGCACCCCTGATAAGGGTGAGGTCGGTGGTTCAAGTCCACTCAGGCCTACCAAATTTCCCTGAATACTGCGTTGTGAAATGACTCGCATACCGGTGTATGCTTCGCCATTCCACGCCTTGTCTCAGGAAAATTACGGTTAACGAGATTTGACCACGATGGGGCTATAGCTCAGCTGGGAGAGCGCCTGCTTTGCACGCAGGAGGTCTGCGGTTCGATCCCGCATAGCTCCACCATCATTTACTGCGAACACAAGAAAACTTCAGAGTGAACCTGAAAAGGTGCACTGCGAAGTTTTGCTCTTTAAAAATCTGGATCAAGCTGAAAATTGAAACGACACACAGTGTCTGTTCTCCGTAATAAGAACAGATGACGGTGTGTTCGAGTCTCTCAAATTTTTACAGCGCGAGGATGAATCGAAAGAAACATCTTCGGGTTGTGAGGTTAAGCGACTAAGCGTACACGGTGGATGCCCTGGCAGTCAGAGGCGATGAAGGACGTGCTAATCTGCGAAAAGCGCCGGCGAGGTGATATGAACCTTTGACCCGGCGATGTCCGAATGGGGAAACCCAGTGTGTTTCGACACACTATCATTAACTGAATCCATAGGTTAATGAGGCGAACCGGGGGAACTGAAACATCTAAGTACCCCGAGGAAAAGAAATCAACCGAGATTCCCCCAGTAGCGGCGAGCGAACGGGGAGCAGCCCAGAGCCTGAATCAGCTTGTGTGTTAGTGGAAGCGTCTGGAAAGTCGCGCGATACAGGGTGACAGCCCCGTACACGAAAGCACACAGGCTGTGAGCTCGATGAGTAGGGCGGGACACGTGGTATCCTGTCTGAATATGGGGGGACCATCCTCCAAGGCTAAATACTCCTGACTGACCGATAGTGAACCAGTACCGTGAGGGAAAGGCGAAAAGAACCCCGGCGAGGGGAGTGAAAAAGAACCTGAAACCGTGTACGTACAAGCAGTGGGAGCACCTTCGTGGTGTGACTGCGTACCTTTTGTATAATGGGTCAGCGACTTATATTCTGTAGCAAGGTTAACCGAATAGGGGAGCCGAAGGGAAACCGAGTCTTAACTGGGCGTTAAGTTGCAGGGTATAGACCCGAAACCCGGTGATCTAGCCATGGGCAGGTTGAAGGTTGGGTAACACTAACTGGAGGACCGAACCGACTAATGTTGAAAAATTAGCGGATGACTTGTGGCTGGGGGTGAAAGGCCAATCAAACCGGGAGATAGCTGGTTCTCCCCGAAAGCTATTTAGGTAGCGCCTCGTGAATTCATCTCCGGGGGTAGAGCACTGTTTCGGCTAGGGGGCCATCCCGGCTTACCAACCCGATGCAAACTACGAATACCGGAGAATGTTATCACGGGAGACACACGGCGGGTGCTAACGTCCGTCGTGAAGAGGGAAACAACCCAGACCGCCAGCTAAGGTCCCAAAGTCATGGTTAAGTGGGAAACGATGTGGGAAGGCACAGACAGCCAGGATGTTGGCTTAGAAGCAGCCATCATTTAAAGAAAGCGTAATAGCTCACTGGTCGAGTCGGCCTGCGCGGAAGATGTAACGGGGCTAAACCATGCACCGAAGCTGCGGCAGCGACACTATGTGTTGTTGGGTAGGGGAGCGTTCTGTAAGCCGTTGAAGGTGTGCTGTGAGGCATGCTGGAGGTATCAGAAGTGCGAATGCTGACATAAGTAACGATAAAGCGGGTGAAAAGCCCGCTCGCCGGAAGACCAAGGGTTCCTGTCCAACGTTAATCGGGGCAGGGTGAGTCGACCCCTAAGGCGAGGCCGAAAGGCGTAGTCGATGGGAAACAGGTTAATATTCCTGTACTTGGTGTTACTGCGAAGGGGGGACGGAGAAGGCTATGTTAGCCGGGCGACGGTTGTCCCGGTTTAAGCATGTAGGCTGATTATCCAGGCAAATCCGGATAATCAAGGCTGAGGTGTGATGACGAGTCACTACGGTGATGAAGTAACAAATGCCCTGCTTCCAGGAAAAGCCTCTAAGCATCAGGTAACACGAAATCGTACCCCAAACCGACACAGGTGGTCAGGTAGAGAATACCAAGGCGCTTGAGAGAACTCGGGTGAAGGAACTAGGCAAAATGGTGCCGTAACTTCGGGAGAAGGCACGCTGATGTGTAGGTGAAGTCCCTGCGGACGGAGCTGAAATCAGTCGAAGATACCAGCTGGCTGCAACTGTTTATTAAAAACACAGCACTGTGCAAACACGAAAGTGGACGTATACGGTGTGACGCCTGCCCGGTGCCGGAAGGTTAATTGATGGGGTTATCCGTAAGGAGAAGCTCTTGATCGAAGCCCCGGTAAACGGCGGCCGTAACTATAACGGTCCTAAGGTAGCGAAATTCCTTGTCGGGTAAGTTCCGACCTGCACGAATGGCGTAATGATGGCCAGGCTGTCTCCACCCGAGACTCAGTGAAATTGAACTCGCTGTGAAGATGCAGTGTACCCGCGGCAAGACGGAAAGACCCCGTGAACCTTTACTATAGCTTGACACTGAACATTGAGCCTTGATGTGTAGGATAGGTGGGAGGCTTTGAAGTGTGGACGCCAGTCTGCATGGAGCCAACCTTGAAATACCACCCTTTAATGTTTGATGTTCTAACGTGGACCCGTGATCCGGGTTGCGGACAGTGTCTGGTGGGTAGTTTGACTGGGGCGGTCTCCTCCCAAAGAGTAACGGAGGAGCACGAAGGTTGGCTAATCCTGGTCGGACATCAGGAGGTTAGTGCAATGGCATAAGCCAGCTTGACTGCGAGCGTGACGGCGCGAGCAGGTGCGAAAGCAGGTCATAGTGATCCGGTGGTTCTGAATGGAAGGGCCATCGCTCAACGGATAAAAGGTACTCCGGGGATAACAGGCTGATACCGCCCAAGAGTTCATATCGACGGCGGTGTTTGGCACCTCGATGTCGGCTCATCACATCCTGGGGCTGAAGTAGGTCCCAAGGGTATGGCTGTTCGCCATTTAAAGTGGTACGCGAGCTGGGTTTAGAACGTCGTGAGACAGTTCGGTCCCTATCTGCCGTGGGCGCTGGAGAATTGAGGGGGGCTGCTCCTAGTACGAGAGGACCGGAGTGGACGCATCACTGGTGTTCGGG
Source organism: Phytobacter ursingii (assembly GCA_901456055.1). Classification (GTDB taxonomy): domain Bacteria; phylum Pseudomonadota; class Gammaproteobacteria; order Enterobacterales; family Enterobacteriaceae; genus Phytobacter; species Phytobacter ursingii. The sequence goes on along the minus strand of CABDWT010000002.1, from coordinate 340,988 downwards.
TTGTCATGCCAATGGCATTGCCCGGTAGCTACATGCGGAAGAGATAAGTGCTGAAAGCATCTAAGCACGAAACTTGCCCCGAGATGAGTTCTCCCTTGTCCTTTAAGGACACTAAAGGAACGTTGAAGACGACGACGTTGATAGGCCGGGTGTGTAAGCGCAGCGATGCGTTGAGCTAACCGGTACTAATGAACCGTGAGGCTTAACCTTACAACGCCGAAGATGTTTTGGCGGAATTGAGAAGACGAACAATATTCAGCTTAGATTCAGAGTCCGAAGGATTTTGCGCTGAGACAAGGCGGCCAGCGAAGGAAAGGAAGGAGCATACTGAGGTATGTGACTGACTTTACGAGAGCAGCCAACGCAGTATCAGCACAAAAGACACAGGACAGAGCACAAAGAATTTGCCTGGCGGCTTTAGCGCGGTGGTCCCACCTGACCCCATGCCGAACTCAGAAGTGAAACGCCGTAGCGCCGATGGTAGTGTGGGGTCTCCCCATGTGAGAGTAGGGAACTGCCAGGCATCAAATTAAGCAGTAAGCCGGTGCATAAATCCGGTGATGAAAGAAGTATTCGGTGGAGCGGTAGTTCAGTCGGTTAGAATACCTGCCTGTCACGCAGGGGGTCGCGGGTTCGAGTCCCGTCCGTTCCGCCACTCATTAAGAACCGCATCTCGCTTGAGATGCGGTTTTTTTGTCTATAGAAAACCCCCAGCTAGGCTGGGGGTTCCGGAAAGCTTTCAGCTTTAAGCCAGTTATTAAAACCCCTTTTGATTTGTTAAAACACCTTGCGGTCTGGCAACTGCAAAAGTTCAACAAGAAATCAAAAGGGGGTCCCAATGGGGGACGAAAAGAGCTTAGCGCACACCCAATGGAACTGTAAATATCACATAGTTTTTGCGCCAAAATACCGAAGACAAGCGTTCTATGGAGAGAAACGTCTTGCGATAGGGAGCATTTTAAGAAAGCTGTGTGAGTGGAAAAATGTACGGATCCTGGAAGCTGAATGCTGCGCAGATCATATCCATATGCTTGTGGAAATCCCGCCCAAAATGAGCGTATCCGGCTTTATGGGATATCTGAAAGGGAAAAGCAGTCTGATGCTTTATGAGCAGTTTGGCGATCTGAAATTCAAATACAGGAACAGGGAGTTCTGGTGCCGGGGATACTACGTAGATACGGTAGGGAAGAACACGGCGAAGATACAAGAATACATAAAGCACCAGCTTGAAGAGGATAAAATGGGCGAGCAGTTGTCGATCCCTTATCCGGGTAGCCCGTTTACGGGCCGTAAGTAACGAAGTTTGATGCAAATGTCAGATCGTATGCGCCTGTTAGGGCGCGGCTGGTAACAGAGCCTTATAGGCGCATCCGAAAAACCTCCGGCTATGCCGGAGGATATTTATTTCGTCTTCTGTTTATTGGCAAAGCTGATGAAAAAGGCGCAAGGCCCTTAATTTCATTATTACTGTGAGTCTCGCCAGCGTTTTAACAGTAGACTGGCATTCACACCACCAAAACCAAACCCGTTTGAAAGCGCATATTCCATTTTTAGCGGCTGTGCAATTAGCGGTACAAGGTGCATGCCCGCAGCAGCACTATCAGGATTATGCAGGTTCAGGGTAGGTGGTACGATTTGATCGCGCAACGCCAGGATGGTGAAGATCGCTTCAATCCCGCCTGCTGCTCCCAGTAAATGTCCGGTGGCAGATTTTGTTGATGTTATGGCAACCGGATGTTCAGCAAATAGCCCGCGTATTGCCGCCAGCTCGCCTTTATCTCCAACCTGAGTTGATGTTGCATGCGCATTAATATGTTGCACCTGATCTGGCGAGATACTCGCCTGCTGTAATGCGGCCTCCATTGCACGTCGTGCGCCATTACCATCTTCCGGGCCGGCTGTAAGGTGGTAGGCGTCTGCACTGGTGCCATAGCCTACCAGCTCCGCCAGCGGCGTCGCTCCACGAGCCTGCGCATGTTCGAGCGATTCAATCACCAGAAGACCAGCGCCTTCTCCCATCACGAAACCGTCCCTGTCCTGATCAAACGGTCGCGATGCCTCGGCTGGATTATCATTAAATCCACTCGAAAGCGCCCTGGCTGCGGCAAAACCAGCCAGACTAACGCGATGGATTGCAGCTTCGCTGCCCCCACACAGTGCAATGTCTGCTTCACCAGCCCGGATTAACCTTGCCGCATCCCCGATAGCCTGCGCTCCGGCAGCACAGGCGGTCACCGGCGCACCAATGGGGCCGCGAAAACCATGTGCGATAGATACATGGCCTGCCGCAAGGTTTGCCAGAAAAGAAGGGATCGTGAAAGGCGATAATTTGCGTGGGCCACGGTGTTCGGTTGTCTGTACTGCCTCGGCAATTTGAGTAAAGCCACCAATGCCTGTCGCAATGATAGTCGCGGTACGATCTTTTAATGCCTGCAGTTGCGGGAACCAGTTTGCCTGATGAAGTGCTTCCTGCGCTGCCACCAGCGCAAATTCGATAAAGCGATCCATCTTCTTGCGCTCTTTTGCCGGAATGACGGATAGTGGATCAAAACCGTGCCGGGGATCTTCTTCCATTCCAGGAACCTGCCCTGCCACTTTACAGGCAATATCTTCGACAATCGATGCAGGTAACGACCGGATACCTGATTTTCCTGCCAGTAGTGATTGCCAGACATGCTGGACGCCGCAACCCAGTGGGCTGACAATGCCCATCCCTGTCACGACAATGCGTCTTTGTAGACTGCTCATAAAACTCTCCTGATGTAGTTATCCTATGCCTGTGGTTTCTTCATAAAAGGAACCAGCGCAGCGGCAATTAAGAATCCAATCATGATCAAATAGAACGCGTCAGCAAATGCCTGCGTCCTTGCTTCTCGTAGTGCTAATGCGGCCAGATTTTTCAGGGCTGCTGTCTTTGCCGAACCGGCATCCATCCCCTGATTCATTAATGCTGCGGCGCGAGTCTGAACAAAATCGCTTAAATTGAGGTTTGTATCATTAAGATGATCGGCAAGGCGGCTGTAATGAATGTTTGTGCGATCGTTGATAACGGTACCGCACAGCGCAATACCAATGGCACCGCCCAGGTTACGCATCAAATTGAACAGCCCGGATGCTAGTTTTAGACGTGCGGGAGGCAGACTACCAAGCGTGAGTGTCACCGTTGGGGCGACGGCAAATTGCTGCGCTAACCCGCGAAAGGCCTGAGGCAACAGCAGTTCTTTCGCTCCCCAGTCGTGCGTGAGCGGAATAAAGCTGTACATCGAGAAGGCAAATCCCAGCAGGCCGATCATAAGCAGCCAGCGTAAGTCCACTTTATTAGCAAGCCAGGAGTAAAACGGGATCGAAAGCACCTGAAACAAGCCGGTGGAGAAGATAGCAAGGCCGATATCCAGCGCGCTAAGACCGCGAACCATACCCAAAAAGAGTGGCGTCAGATAGATAGTAGAGAAGATCCCGACCCCGGCCATAAAGGAAAAGTAACAGCCCAGGGTGAATGTACGATCGGAAAGCGCCCGCAGGTCCATGACCGGCTGGGAATGACGTAGCGTTCGTACGACAAACATCACGCCGCACAGTAGCGCCAGCCAGCCCGTTGTGGCGAGCGTACTGTCATCAAACCAGCCCCAGCGCGGTCCTTCCTCCAGGGTATATTCCAGGCAGCCGAGCGATACCGCTAAAAGCACAATGCTGAGGTAGTCCGCGCCGCGCAATAACCCTGGGCTGGGCGCATCGATATTAACCAGCACAGGTACCGTTACCGCAATATAAATGCCTGGCAAAATATTGATAAAAAACAACCAGTGCCAGCTAAAATTTTCGGTGATCCATCCCCCTACCGTCGGGCCCAGGGTGGGAGCCAGCGAAGCAAGACCACCGATCGTGGCAGCGGCGATAACGCGCTGTTTACCCTGAAAAAACGCAAATGCAGTCGTGAATACCAGCGGGATCATTGAGCCTCCGGCCAGTCCCTGCAACGCACGAAAAGCAATCATGCTCTGGATATTCCACGCCCATCCACACAGCAGGCTCATCAGCGTAAAACCCGCAGCTGACGCGGCAAAAAGCCAGCGGGTCGACATCACTCTTGCAAGCCATCCCGATAGCGGAATAATAATGATCTCCGCAATCAGGTAGCTGGTTTGCACCCAGACTGTTTCATCATCGCCGGCAGAAAGGCCACCGCCAATATCACGCAGAGATGCCGAGACGATCTGAATATCCAGCAGCGCAATGAACATTCCCAGGCACATTGTGGCAAAAGCGAAAAGCTTTTGGTTCATTGGCAGCGTAGTGCCCTGCAACTGCGCTGGTGCTGTGGCGGTACTCATTGGCGACTCTTTTCATCCACGGTAACAACCACCGACAAACCTGGACGTAAAAGCCCTAATTGGGACGCTTCGCCATCAAGAGCGATGCGAACCGGGATGCGCTGAACGATTTTGGTGAAATTACCGGTCGCGTTTTCGGCGGGAAGAAGACTAAAGCGTGAACCAGTTGCCGGGGAGATGCTCATCACATGTCCGGTAAAAGTGTGTCCTGGCATAACATCCGCAACCACTGTCGTCGCTTGTCCGGGGCGCATATTTGCCAGTTGGTTTTCTTTGAAATTGGCGTCGACCCACAAATCGTGGCTGGGTACCAGAGAAAGCAACTGTGTACCACTACTAACGAATGAGCCAGACCATGCGCGCCGATTACCAACAATGCCATCAAAAGGGGCGCGAATCTCTGTATAGCTAAGATTGAGACGGGCCATATCCAGCCCCGCCTGTGCCTGAGTGAGGGCCGCACGAATTTGTTTTTCCCGTGCATCCAGCACCAGCAACTGGCGTTCGGCAACCGCTTTATCCGCCCGGGCTTTGCCTTCTTCTGCCCTGGCGCGATGGTAATCTGCCTCAGCATTTTCGCGCACCTGTGCCGATATAGCGACCGTCTGCGCCAGCGCGTTATAGCGGCGACTGTCGCCCGCCGTTTTCAACGTGGTGGCCTGCGCGGCTCCGAGGCTGGCCGCAGAGCCTTCGATGGTCGCCAGTTGTAATTGCCGGGTGGCAATAAGGTCAGCTATCGCCGCTTGTTGAGCGGCAACTTCACCTTCCGCTTTTGCCAGCGCCGCCTGATAGTCCCTTGCATCAAGGCGAACAAGCAGCTCACCTTTCTTCACAGGCATGTTGTCTTTTATGGCAATCTCCTGGACATAACCCGAGACTTTCGCCGAAATGGCGCTGATATCACCGCCGACGTAGGCATCGTCTGTCGACTGCAAAAAACGCGCGCTGGTATACCACCAGGCGCCATAGCCTACGGCGCCTAATACAGCGATACCGGATAACGATAAGGTAAGAGCGCGTTTTTTACTCTTGAGATTCATGATGCTGATCCAGATGTAATTGCGGCACGAATTTTTGCGTGTTGTCTCCTGCACGCTTACGTTGCAGGTAATCATGGCGATAATGAATCATGGGGGAGGCGGCAGGGCCGGGAACCAAAGCGTATTTCTCGGGCGTAAGGGGCTGACCGGTTTCGGCATCGACCATCATGGCGTGGACCAGACGCTGAGTCTCTTTCTCGACCAACTGAATCTGACGACCTTCCGTTGCAAAATGACGATTACCCCATTCGGCAAGCGCGATGATCACCGGGCGAAAATCACGCCCACGCTCGGTTAAATGGTACTCATAGCGGGGGGGCGTACTGCTGTAACAGATTTTCTCCAGTAAACCGTCATCCACCAGTTCTTTCAGGCGTCGTGACAGAATATTGGGCGCCACGTTTGCGCTTTTTTGAAATTCATCGAAACGGGTAAAGCCTGCGAAAGCATCACGCAGAATTATTATGCTCCAGCTGTCACCAATACGACCAAGACTCCTGGCGATGGGGCAAGGGGCTTCACAGAGTGGTTGGTTTTTCATTTTCTCTCCAGAATTTATCTGGAAGCACATTCTCATAGTAACTATCAAAATGCAAGTTACTATGATTGAGAGGATTGACTCTGCATGGAGCGGAACGACGGCAAAACGGTTGAGAGCTCGCGCAAGGCCTAGCGGGGGAGTATCAGGCAAGATATTCGCTGACGAAATCGATAAATGCCCGTATGCGCGTACTGACAGCTCTATCGCTGTAATAAACTGCGCTAAATGGCGTCTCAACCGGTAAACGTTTGCTCGCCAGGACCTCCACGAGTTCGCCGCTTTCCAGTTCTTTTGCGATCATAAAATCAGACAGGCTGGCAATACCGTTACCGCTCAGGCAGAGATGTTTAAGCGTCTCACCGCTGTTAGAAGAAATATCGCATTCGATTTCATAGAGTTGGCCATCCTGGGCGGCTACGGGCCAGGTATTCAGCGAGGCCGGTTCGGTAAATCCGAGACAGGTATGATTTATTAGATCTTCTGCGGTTTCGGGTATACCGTAGCGGGCGAGATAATCCGGCGAGGCAATCAATTTACGGTAGCTGGTAAAAATGGGCCGGGCCCGCAGACTTGAGTCGGTCAGTTTACCCACGCGGATCGCAACATCGACTTTTCGTTCAATTAAATTGATAAAGGTTTCACTGGAAACCAGCGACAATGTAATTTCCGGATAGCGTTCGCGAAAGGGCTTAATCATCGGCATCACAAAATGCAGCATCACAGGCGTTGCGGCATCAATACGTAAAACGCCGCGGGGTGTCAGTTTGGCCTCCATTACCTCGGTCTCTGCTGCGGCCATCTCCTGCAGTACCCCCTGAATACGACGAAAATAGCGCTCACCTTCTTCCGTAAGACTCAGTTGACGAGTTGTGCGATTAAGCAGGTTAACCCCCAGTTTGCTCTCCAGTTTTTTTATCGCCCGGCTGATGGCTGAATTCGCCTGGCCCAGGCGTTCTGCGGCACGGCTAAAGCTGCCGCTTTCTACAACGGCGACAAATATCATCATTTCTTCTGAGGTGGCTTTCATTGTTGCGCCTGTAGCAATAGTGGATGTTTATTATCATCGTCTGGCTATTAAATCATCCTGCCCGTTTCTCTGCCATACTCTCTTTTTTCATCGTGGTTATTGAGCGCTTACTAACTTTTACTTGCGGCTTTTCTGCCCATTGCCGTTGAAACTCTGCGCTAAAATCCCTATAACTGAATGACCCCCCTTTTTTGTTGTGCCGGGGTTTAAAACGAAGAGGTCTAAAACCGAAAGTGCCCAAAAATACCTATGCCATGCGATATGTTGCCGGACAGCCTGCGGAGCGCATTATGCCGCCGGGGTCCTTCGCGAGTATTGGCAAGGCATTGCCAGCGGGTGTTCCCCTGAGCAGTGATGATAAAATCCGGGTTCTGGTATGGAACATCTTTAAACAGCAGCGCGCCGAGTGGCTCTCTGTTTTGCAGAGTTTTGGTAAAGACGCGCATTTGGTTTTATTGCAGGAAGCGCAAACCACGCCTGAATTGGTGAGGTTTGCGACCACTAACTATCTCGCCGCCGACCAGGTTCCCGCGTTCGTTTTGCCTCAACATCCCTCCGGTGTGATGACGCTTTCTTCTGCGCATCCGGTCTATTGTTGCCCGTTGCGTGAACGGGAGCCGATCCTGCGCCTTGCCAAATCAGCCCTGGTGACGGTCTACCCATTGCCGGACATGCGAAATCTGATGGTGGTGAATGTGCATGCGGTGAATTTCAGCCTTGGCGTCGATGTTTACAGCAAGCAATTGCTGCCAATTGGTGATCAAATCCTGCGCCACAGCGGGCCGGTTATCATGGCCGGTGATTTCAACGCCTGGAGTCGTCCACGTATGAATGCGCTTTATCGCTTCTCGCGTGAGATGTCGCTGCGCCAGGTACGCTTTACGGATGACAATCGCCGCCGGGCGTTTGGTCGTCCTCTGGATTTCGTCTTCTATCGTGGTCTGAACGTGCAGGAAGCCTCTGTGCTGGTTACGCGCGCGTCCGATCACAACCCGCTACTAGTAGAATTTAGTCCCGGCAAACCTGAACAATAATGGTTATGTCAGGTCTGCCGTGGGGCAGGCCTGATCCGAGGTGCTGCCCTTTATTTCAACTCAACTAAGGACAACACAATGACCACAGGTTCCCACCATGACAACGTCGAAAAGCAGTTTGGTGCACAAGCCAGCGCCTATTTAACCAGCGCAGTACACGCTTCTGGCCGCGATTTGCAACGGCTGGCGGAACGGCTTAGCGCATTTCCAGAAGCTCATGTACTGGATTTAGGTTGTGGAGCAGGGCATGCCAGCTTTGTGGCTGCGGGCCAGGTTGCGCAGGTTACGGCATATGACCTTTCCAGCCAGATGCTGGACGTGGTGATCAAAGCAGCAAAAGAACGTGGCCTGGACAATGTGACGACACGTCAGGGTTATGCAGAGATTCTGCCCTTTGACGATAATTCGTATGATGTCGTTATCAGTCGCTACTCTGCGCACCACTGGCATGATGTTGGACAGGCGCTGCGCGAAGTGAAGCGAGTGCTTAAGCCTGGTGGAACAGTCATCATTATGGACGTGATGTCTCCGGGCCACCCGGTGCGGGATATCTGGCTGCAGACGGTTGAAGCGTTACGCGATACGTCACACGTACGCAATTATTCCAGCGGCGAATGGCTCACGCTGTTTAATGACGCAGGGCTGACGACGTGTAATCTCATCACCGATCGCTTGCCCTTAGAATTCAGCTCGTGGATTGCCCGTATGCGTACGCCGCAGGCGCTGAGCGACGCCATCAGGCTGTATCAGCAAAGTGCGTCACAGCAGGTGAAGCACTACTTCGAATTGACTGAAGATGGCTCGTTTACCAGCGATACCATCATGGCCGAAGCGCAGAAAAGCGCATAACAAAAAAGGCACCGGGGGAAACGGTGCCTTTTTTATATTTCTTGCTGTCAGGAGTCAGGCGACGTGCTGTTTTTCACAAACAACGTTAGCTGATCGCCAGGCTTCAGATTGTCGGTATCACTGTTCCAGCGCATGACGTCACGTATATTTACGCCGTGGCGTTTAGCGATGCTGGAGAGCGAATCGCCTTTGCGTACGCGATAGGTGATGCTATCGCTATTATTCGCGAGACGTGACGCACTGCTGCCTGCCCCGACCGTCAGGTTCTGACCCACTTTCAGGTTCGCTCCGCGCAAGTTATTCCACTGCTGGAGATCTTTTGTCGTCACGCCAAGACGCGACGCAATGCCCGAAATAGTATCACCTGAGCGCACTTTATAGCTGCGACTGGCAAGCGGCGTATTCTCCGCAACCAGCGTTGGCTGAACGGCGGCGATTTCACCTGACGCCAAAGACTCACGCAGTTGATCCGCATGTTTCTGAGGAACCATGACATATTGCGGCCCGCTTTCACCTAAGGTTGATCCTTTAACGCCTGCGTTGAAGGTCTTAAGTTTGCTAACCGAAATACCCGCCATATCCGCCAGTTGATCCAGCTCCACCGGATTGCTCAACCTGACACGCGCCAGTGCACGGCTTTCGTCTGACGTAGGCAGACTTACACCGTACCGCTTGCTGTTTTTGAGTATGTCACTCAACGCCAGCATTTTTGGCACGTATATTTTGGTTTCCTGTGGCAGTGAAAGTGACCAGAAGTCCGTGGGTTTCCCCCGCGCCTTATTCACTTTCATTGCCTTCAGTACTCGCCCTTCACCGCTGTTATAGGCAGCAACGGTTAATAACCAGTCACCGTCAAACATACGGTTCAAACGCTGCATCATGTCGAGGGCAGCCGTTGTGGATGCCACCACATCACGACGCGCATCGTAGCTGCGAGTCTGTTTTAAACCATAGTTACGACCCGTGCTCGGAATGATCTGCCAAATGCCTGCGGCATTGCGACCAGACGTTGCATGTGGGTCAAAAGCGCTCTCCACTATGGGTAGTAGTACCAGTTCCATGGGCATGTTACGTTTTTTAACTTGCCCTGCTATCCAGTACATATACGGCTCTGCCCGTAAAGTTACATCGTGGAGATAGCTCTTATTGCTTAAATACTTTAGTTTCTGTTCGCGAATCCGGGTATTTTCCGGAATTCCCATCTTTAGCTCGTCGCTTATGGAAGCCCACAAGTCTTGCTCCTGCCCGGCGAATGTTCCATCGTCCATCCACCGCGCCTGACTTGTAAACTTCCCTGCTTCCCCTTGACCAGCTGCAGAAAGGCTCTGTGCGTGCTGTTGTACGGTACCATCGTGCTTAGACGACTGGCACCCCACAAGCAGGACAGAGGCGAATAATATCGCTTTTGCCTTCATGTGTGTGTCAATAGTTGCTTAAAAGACGAGCGATCATAACGGCGAAGTTTTAAAAAGGCAACCCGCAATTGTCAGAAGTTATCTTTCTTTGACCTTAACCAGGCAAAACGCGCGCTAGCTTGTTGCAACGTTGTTTCTTTATTAATTACTTCAATTAAATCATTGTCTTGCGTGCGTAAAAAAACATTAATCCGACGCTCAATTTTCAGAGTTGTGGGGAGTGTTTTTTGATTTTTCGCACGTAACTCATTAACTTTTCGATAATATTCGTTAAGGTCAGGATCTTCAGGTAAGAGGCTAAGAGCAAACTTAATATTTCCTGAAGTATACTCATGTGCGCAACAAATAAGCGTATCGTCGGGAAGCGCATTAATCTTACAAAAAGAGGCAAACATCTGATCTGCTGTGCCTTCGAAGAGTCTTCCGCATCCGCCAGAGAACATCGTATCGCCACAAAAAAGATAAGGTTCGCTAAAGTAACAGATATGTCCTAAAGTGTGACCTGGCGTGTGAAATACGCTGAATTCTTGCCCGAGGAGAGGCAGTCGATCGCCCTCTCCGACGATTTGTGTCGCCCCCTTATGTTGTGTCTCTGCCGGTCCGTAAACCACAATATTCGGAAATTTCTGACGCAGTTCCTCCACGCCGCCAACATGATCGTTATGATGATGGGTGAGCAGGATCGCAACTGGCTGCCAGTGATTCTCTTCGAGGGCTTTCAGTACGGGGGCAGCCTCGCCGGGATCAACGATCAGGCAGCGACCGTCATCTTCACTTAATACCCAGATGTAATTGTCCTGAAATGCGGGAATACTGGTAAGATTCATAGTTACCTCTCAAAGCGTAATGGAAGGTTGTGATGAAACCGGCAAGGACTCCCCGTAAGTACATAGCACCGACACATTGGGCTGAGTTGCCTAAGGGCGAGTATTACCGTGAAGCACTGGAGAAGGAACTCAAGCCGTGGTTTGCAAAAATGTATGGATTTCATCTGCTTAAGATTGGCAATCTCAGCGCAGAAATCAATGCCGAAAGTTGCGCTATTTCACATCAGGTTAATGTTTCACTCACCGGTGACCCTGTTCACGTCCGCGCTGACCCATTGCATCTTCCCTTTGCGGCGAAATCCGTCGATGCCTGCCTGCTGGGCCACACGCTACCCTGGTGCCCGGATCCGCATCGTCTGCTGCAGGAAGTCGATCGCGTGCTGATCGATGATGGCTGGCTGGTGATCAGCGGGTTTAATCCAGTCAGCTTGCTGGGAATAGGCAAAGCTATTCCGATTTTGCGTCGATCGCCTGCAATCAGCAGCCGCATGTTTACCCTGATGCGTCAAATCGACTGGCTATCGTTACTGAATTTTGAAGTGCTTCATTATAGTCGTTTTCGGGTTATTCCCTGGTCAAAGCAGGGAGGGCGGCTGTTAAACACCCATCTGCCTGCGCTTGGCTGTATGCAACTGATTGTCGCGCGTAAACGCACGATCCCGTTAACGCTAAATCCGATGAAAATGCGCCGGGCAAAACCCAGCGTACGCCAAACCGTCAGCGCAACCCGCCAGACACGTCAGCCTTGATCGGCCAGATAGCCGATATCCTCCTGCGTTGGCTTCAATGCTGCAGCCCGTGCGAGTTCATCACAGCGTTCGTTTTCCGGGTGCCCGGCGTGGCCTTTTACCCATTCCCAGCGGATTTTATGCTCGCCGAGGGCAGCATCCAGGCGCTGCCACAAATCCACATTCTTCACTGGTTTTTTTTCTGCGGTTTTCCAGCCGCGTTTTTTCCAGTTGTGGATCCACTGGGTGATCCCCTGGCGAACGTACTGGCTGTCGGTGCTAAGAATCACTTCGCAATGTTCTTTGAGGGCTTCCAGCGCGACAATAGCGGCCATCAGCTCCATCCGGTTGTTCGTGGTCAGACGATAACCTTCGCTGAATGTTTTTTCGCGGCCACGAAAGCGGAGAATCGCGCCATAGCCGCCAGGCCCTGGGTTACCCAGGCAAGAGCCATCGGTGAAAATTTCTACCTGCTTAAGCATCTCTGGTAGACTTCCTGTAATTGAAATCGAACTGTAAAACGATAAGTCTGACATAAATGACCGCTATGAGCACTGCAATTACTCGACAGATCGTCCTCGATACCGAAACCACCGGTATGAACCAGATCGGCGCACACTATGAAGGGCACAAAATCATTGAGATCGGTGCCGTTGAAGTGATTAACCGTCGTCTGACGGGAAATAACTTCCACATTTATCTCAAGCCCGATCGTCTGGTGGATCCGGAAGCCTTTGGCGTTCACGGTATTGCGGATGAATTTTTGCTTGATAAACCTACGTTTGGCGACATCGCCGATGAATTTATCGAATATGTGCGCGGTGCTGAGCTCGTTATTCATAATGCATCGTTCGATATCGGCTTTCTTGACTATGAATTCAGCAAATTAAATCGCGGTATTCCGAAGACTGAGACGTTCTGTAAGGTCACAGACAGTCTGGCGCTGGCGCGACGTATGTTTCCCGGCAAGCGTAATAGCCTTGATGCGCTTTGCTCACGTTATGAAATAGATAACAGCAAACGTACCCTGCACGGGGCGTTACTCGATTCCCAGATTCTGGCTGATGTGTATCTGCTGATGACGGGCGGTCAGACTTCCATGGCTTTTTCAATGGAAGGTGAGGGGCAACAGCAGCAGGGCGAAGCCGGTATTCAGCGCGTTGTCCGTCAGGCAAGTAAGTTACGGGTTGTTTTGGCCAGTGAAGAAGAACTGGCGGCGCATGAGTCGCGTCTGGACCTGGTGCAAAAAAAGGGCGGAAGCTGCCTCTGGCGCGCGTAACCCCTTAACTTTTGATGATAAAATGGCGCGTTGGGTGATTTTTGCAGCAAACGATACAAATCATCAGAAAAAGCGTTGACGGCTCTAAGCACAATCCGTAATATGCGCCTCGTTCCCCAACGGGAACATCGCGGAGCGGTAGTTCAGTCGGTTAGAATACCTGCCTGTCACGCAGGGGGTCGCGGGTTCGAGTCCCGTCCGTTCCGCCAACATTCAGTTCAGATGTCTTTGACATCTGATAAGTAAGAAAACCGCAGCGTTGCAAAACGGATGCGGTTTTTTTTCGTCTGTTGATGTCTGCCTCCCTGAATCTCGTTACGAATCTTATATAACCTGTCTGAATAATATTTCTCTAACTTTCTGTCATAAACCCTTACAATGATTAGCTCAATTTATTCTTTTTTATCGAGTGCTTAAATATAGCTGATACGATGAAGATACATGTTTATCAACCATCAATAAGGATATTGCTTGTAAATATGAAATTATTATCGTTGTTTATCTGATTATAATTTATATATGTATTGTTTATATGAGTGGCTTTGAAAAGGATAAAGCCTGTTTCCTAAAATCTTTATTCTGTGAGTTTCATTAAAATTTTCATCTTTTAATGAGCTGATTAACATCAACCTGTAATAGCGGTTAGACCTGATGTGGTCGTGTTCTGTTGATAATTATTACTGTTATCTGGCTCTTTTTGTATTTTTTCGTACCTTGCGTCTTAACTGGTGTGAGTGATAGTTTTACAAAAATGATGACCAGTATATATCGTGCTATTCATTTAAGGAAAGTATTAACCCAGGGAGAGAGAAAATGGCAGACAGTTTTCAAAATGAAGTTCCACCCGCACGCGTCAATATTACGCTTGATCTTCATACTGGAAATACAAAAAAGAAAGTTGAGCTTCCACTCAAATTACTTGCGGTAGGTGATTACAGTAATGGTAAAGAACAGCGTCCGCTCTCGGAAAGAAGCCGAATTAACGTTGATAAAAACAACTTCGATGGCGTCATGGCTGAACTGGCGCCAGAAGTGAATTTTACCGTTGAGAATACGATAGCCGCAGATGGCAGCGAGGAGCGGGTCAGCCTTCGTTTTCGCGACATTAAAGATTTCGAGCCTGAGCAGGTTGCCCGCAATATCCCGCAACTTCGCGCATTAATTGCCATGCGCAATTTATTACGCGACCTCAAATCTAACCTTTTGGATAACACGGAGTTCCGCCGCGAGCTGGAGAAGATCCTGAAAGATGCCGAGCTGAGCAATGAACTGCGGGCAGAGTTGACGGCGCTGGTACCTGAGTAATACGCCTTTACAGCCGTATCAGAAAGGATCAATGGAGAAGGACTTTAAAAAAGGGAATGATAATGTCTTTACAGGAAACGGCCTCACCGATTGCATCAACGCAAACCATCACGAAAGAAAATATCTATCAGTCATTGTTTGAGAAAATTCACTTAACGCCAGTGACATCGTTAAAAGAGATTGACGAATGGCAAAGCAATGAAGCCATGGCGGAAGCCAGTACCGATGAACGCGTCTCTGCTGCCATTCAGGTTTTGCTTTCTTGCATCGCCACGTCCGGAAAAAATATAGAAAAGCTGGATAAATCACTGCTGGATTTTCATATCAGTGAACTTGACCGAAAAATTAGCGCACAACTCGATGCCGTTATGCATCACCCTGAATTTAAAAAGGTGGAGTCCTTATGGCGCGGTACATGGTCGATGGTCAGCGGTATCGATTTTCGCAAAAACGTCAAAGTAGAGTTGTTGGATGTCAGTAAACAGCACCTGCGCGAAGATTTTGACGATGCGCCAGAAATCATTCAGAGCGGGCTTTATCGACACACCTACATTGAAGAATATGACACGCCGGGCGGCGAGCCCATCGCCTCTGTTATTTCCAGCTATGAGTTTGACAATAGCCCGCAAGATATCGCCCTGTTGCGCAATATTTCCCGTGTCGCTGCGGCTTCGCACATGCCATTTATCGGCGCCGTTGGGCCTGCATTTTTCCTCAAAAACTCGATGGAGGAAGTCGCCGCGATTAAGGACATCGGCAACTACTTTGATCGTGCCGAATACATTAAATGGAAGGCATTCCGCGACACGGATGACGCACGTTATATCGGCCTGACTATGCCGAATGTGCTGGGTCGCCTGCCTTATGGGCCAGACACGGTACCCGTGCGCAGTTTTAACTATGTTGAGGCGGTGAAAGGACCGGATCACGATAAATATCTGTGGACCAGCGCTGCGTTTGCCTTTGCCACTAACATGGCAAAAAGCTTTATCAATAATGGCTGGTGTGTACAAATTCGCGGACCACAGGCAGGCGGCGCTGTGACCGATTTGCCAATCCACCTTTATGATCTGGGTACCGGTAATCAGGTCAAAATCCCCACCGAAGTCATGATCCCGGAAACGCGCGAGTTTGAATTTGCTAACCTGGGCTTTATCCCGCTTTCTTACTATAAGAATCGCGACTACGCCTGTTTCTTCTCCGCAAACTCCAGCCAAAAACCTGCGCTTTATGACACTGCGGATGCTACTGCTAATAGCCGTATCAATGCCCGTCTGCCTTACGTCTTTTTGCTGTCGCGCATTGCCCACTGCCTCAAGATTATTCAGCGGGAAAACATCGGGACCACCAAAGATCGTCGTTTGCTGGAACTGGAATTAAATACCTGGATCCGCAATCTGGTGACGGAAATGACCGATCCGGGCGATGAATTACAGGCATCCCATCCGCTGCGTGACGGGAAAGTGGTAGTAGAAGATATCGAAGATAACCCGGGTTTCTTCCGTATCAGACTCTATGCGGTGCCGCATTTCCAGATTGAAGGAATGGACATCAACCTGTCGCTGGTTTCCCAGATGCCGAAAGCAAAAGCCTGATCTGCCGGTGGTGTGATTTATGAAAATTTATCGTCCACTGTGGGCTGAGGGGACATTCCTGTCCTCTCAGCAGTTTCAACAGCAGGCCCGCTGGGAAACGTTCAGTCATAACAATATTGCACGTATCGGTGTTCGCCACCCCTGGGGTGTTGCCAGCGTTGAATTCGATGAAGGTGCATTAGCGTTGGGGAAACTCAAAGCGCAGTCCTTGCGCGTGCGTTTTCCAGACGGTGTGCTGGTGGATACCACCGTGTCGGATGTGCTGCCCCCCGCCTGTGATTTAACCAACATTGCCGGGATAAATACAGTGACGGTATTGCTGGCATTACCGCTGGAGCATAGCAATGGCGGCAACATTGGGCAGGATGTGTTAACGGACAGGCCGCTTCGCTATCGCCAGGAATGGCAGACCGTGCAGGATATCTATGGCAGCGACAGCGAAGATATGGCCGTTGAACGCTATGCGTTGTCACTGCGTTTTGCACATGACAGCAATGCCGATTATGTCACCTGCCCACTCGTCCGACTGATTCGGGATAACCAGGGCAACTGGGCGCTGGATGACAATTATATCCCGCCGTTACTGGCGTTTAACGCACACCAGGGCGGAATGCAGTTTCTGGAAACCCTGCTATTGCAGCTACAGGCAAAAAGCCGTCGCCTGATGGCCATGCGTCGGGAGAGCAACCAGCGCATGGCGGATTTTGCCGTGGCGGATGTGTCTCTGTTCTGGTTATTAAATGCGCTGAACTCTATCGAACCCATCCTGGCTGACTTCCTGCGTTATCCCGCCGTTCATCCTGAGCTTGTATGGCGTGAACTGGCTCGTCTGGCCGGATCGCTATTAACCTTTTCACTGGATCACACGGC
Source organism: Phytobacter ursingii (assembly GCA_901456055.1). Lineage (GTDB taxonomy): Bacteria > Pseudomonadota > Gammaproteobacteria > Enterobacterales > Enterobacteriaceae > Phytobacter > Phytobacter ursingii. Next base: position 324,147 of record CABDWT010000002.1, on the reverse strand, counting down.
AAGTGGGATACCTGCCTATGTTCACGAGTCGCCGTCGCAGACGTTTCCTCCCTTGTTTACCCTGCTCAACACGTTGCTCGAAGCCAGTCTTCCGTCGCGCGTGATAGCTCTGGAACTGGACGCGCTACCCGGTAACCGCTGGAAGGCCGATCTGCACGATCCGCGTCTGCGGGAAGAGGCGGATTTCTACCTGTCGGTACGCTCTTCGCTCGCCGCGCATCTGGTGCTACATCAGTTACCGCGGGTGTGCAAAATTGGCGCGCCGGATGATGTCACTCACCTTATCAACGTGGCGCTGAACGGTGTCCCTATCGTGCCCCTGACTCAGGTGCCCGCAGCACTCCCGTTGCGGCTGGAAAACCACTATTTCGCGCTGGATATGCACAGTGCTCCGGCTAAAGCCATGCTGGAATCCGGGTGCTGCATGATTTACGTGCCCGGCACCATGGGCGATCTAAACCCCGAGCTTTTTGCGGTGCTGCGCGTATGAAAAACGATATGGAAATAAACATAGATGTACTGCTTCGCGACACCTGGCTAACGGTTGTTGAACTGCGACAGGGTACGCCTGTCCGACGTGGTCTGGCGCTGTATCACCACTGCCAGCAACAGGTTGAGCAGGTTCGCCAGACATTACTCGATGCAGGGTTCAGCCAGCAGGACACAGAACATATTACCTATGCCCAGTGTGCGCTGTTAGATGAGACCGTGCTGAGCCGGGAGGATCCGGACGACGGGCAAAAGGTCTGGCTGGAAACCCCGCTCCAGGCGCATTTCTTCAATACCCTCCAGGCGGGAGAATTGTTGTATGAGCGTATCCGCCAGGTTCTGCATGAGCCTGCTCCCGTCCCTGCCGTGCTGACTTGTTTTCACCGGGTTTTACTGCTGGGGTTTCGTGGCCGTTATCAGGATCCGTTATCGGCGGATCGCGAAAAACTGGTTGCGATGCTCAGCGAGCGTGTTGCCCCATTTCGTGTTTCACCAGAAACCGCGTTGCTCAATGGGGGGCGACCAGTGCGCAAATCACGCTTGTGGTACTCCCCCCTGTTCTGGTTAAGCGTGGCGGCCATCGTCCTCGTTGGGGTGTGGTGGGGGCTTGATAGCTGGCTGGACAGGCTGGTGGGTGAACTCTTGCCGCCCGGGCAGCGTTAAGGGAGCACCGAATGAATAACACGCACAAACAGGCTGTTTTGCTATGGGGGTTGTTACTGCTTCTCATACTGTGGGCGATTTTTTCTCCCGCATCGGCGGCAGTCAAATATAGCCTGGTTGCAGTGGTTGTCATCGGAGTCGCCATCGTCTTGCTCTTCTGGCGGCAAAAAACGCTGCCAAAACAGGCCGATGATGCGTGGGTGGCCTCTCTGCCTGCGGAGAATTACCAACAGCCCGTGGTATTGGTCTGTAGTGATGGCACGACACCGCTCTTTTCTGGCCGTTCGTTACGGCAAGTTCCCACAGGGCTATATCTGCATGTCGCTGATGAAGAGCAGCTTGTTTCATTGACGGAATCCCTGTTGTCCCGGCGCCCGGCATGGGGGGCACAGCTCTGCGTGGCACGGGTGGTGATACCGGGCCAGCACCAGGACGCCGCGGTCCTGGCCGGGCAACTGCAGCGTTTTTCCCGAAATCTGATGCGCTTACGGCGCAGAGTGGGGGCGAAGGTGCCGTTGATTCTCTGGAGTTACCAGACTGCACCAGCAACGGAAGAACCTTCACCGTGGTTTATCTGTGCTGGATGTGATGTTCAGGTCGTGACAGACGATGGTGAGAGTGAACCGGCTGAGTGGATTGCTCAGGCCAGCATGCCAGCATGTAGCCAGCGGCTGGGCCAGATGCTTCTGGCGGAGAACCTGTTGCGCTGGCTGAACCAGATAGTAATGCCAGCGCTCGACAGAGAGGAGTCCGCATGTTTACCGCTGGCGTTGGGGGCGGGCTTCGCGTCTTCTCTGCCGGAGAAGAACGGCAATGTGTGGCAGCAATGGATTACCGACAAAACATGCCTGACGCCAGAAGTATCGTGGCACATCTCGGCCAGCTACGCGTTGTCTTTTCCGGACGCGATATTACCGTTATTGCCGCGCCAGTCGGGGCCAGGCCCCGTGCGGCGAGCATGGGCAACGGCGCTGGCAATGACCACCGTCGCTGGGATCATTGCGCTTTGCCTGTCTGCCATGGCGAACCGCAGTTTGCTGCGGCAGGTCAGCGATGATCTGCACAAATATGCCATCACGCCGATGGCCGACACGGTGGTCAAAAGCCGCTATCTGTCGGTGTTGAAAGAGGATGCGCAGCGGCTGGATGACTATTACCGCGAAGGTGAGCCACTGCGTCTTGGCCTTGGGCTTTACCCTGGCGAACGTCTGCGCCAGCCCGTCTTGCAGGCAATACGGGCCTACCGTCCACCGGAATCAAAAACAGAAAGCGTACCCGGCGGCGCCGTTCAGACCGTGCGTCTGGACAGCATGGCACTGTTTGATGTGGGGCAGGCGAGGTTAAAAATCGGCTCGACAAAAGTTCTGGTAGAGGCGCTGGTCAACATCAAAGCGAAGCCCGGTTGGTTGATCCTGGTGGCCGGTTACACCGATTCCACCGGCGATGAAAAATCCAACCAGCAGCTGTCGTTACGGCGTGCCGAAGCGGTGCGTGACTGGATGCTGCAAACCAGCGACATCCCGCTCACCTGTTTTGCCGTGCAGGGACTGGGCGAAAGCCAGCCTGCGGCGACGAATGATACGCCAGAAGGCCGGGCAACCAATCGGCGTGTCGAAATAAGTCTGGTTCCGCGTTCAGACGCCTGTCAGGACGTGAAACAGCAAATACCGCCGGAGTTGGCGGTGTCTCAATTCAATCAACAAGGAGAGTAATTCTCATGGCTATTCCAGTTTATCTCTGGCTGAAAGATGACGGTGGCGCGGATATCAAAGGGTCCGTAGACGTTCAGGGGCGTGAAGGCAGTATCGAAGTCGTTGCGCAGGAACATACGCTCTATATCCCAACCGATAACAACACGGGCAAACTGACGGGCACCCGCATTCATACCCCGTTCCTTTTCACCAAAGAGATCGATTCGTCCAGCCCCTATCTGTACAAGGCCGTTACGACAGGTCAGACCCTGAAAACCGCTGAGTTCAAATGGTATCGCATCAATGATGCGGGCCAGGAAGTGGAGTATTTCAACACTACGCTTGAGAACGTCAAACTGGTGAAAGTCGCTCCGCTGATGCATGACATCAAAGATCCGGCGAAAGAGAAACACAACCATCTGGAACGCATTGAACTGCGTTACGAAAAAATCACCTGGACTTACAAAGACGGCAACATCATTCATTCCGATTCATGGAATGAGCGTCCCTCCGCCTGATAACTGCGGCAGACAGGAAACTGTCTGCCTTTTTTATTGCGTTTGCTGAATGCCGGATGGAGTCGGTACTGAGCAAACCCTGTTAATCCGCTGATGAAACCCGATGGGCCTGTGGTGATGGCTACGGGCGGTAGCATGGGCGAGCGGCAATGACAGGAACTGAACATGACTACGTCAAGAAGGGACATCTATGACCGTAAACCACCCCGCCGCGCTGCTGCGTCGTCTCAACCCTTTTTGCGCCCACGCGCTGGAAGCGGCTGCCTCACTCTGCCAGACCCGCGCGCACGCAGAAATTACCGTTGAGCACTTACTGCTGAAACTTCTGGAGCAAGGGGAAGGGGATCTCACCGTGATTTCCCGGCGCTATGAATGGGATTTAGACGGGGCCTGGCAGTCGCTGCTGGCGCACCTGGAGACCCTCCCGCGCTCTGTTCATCCTCGCCCGCGCTTATCTGAACCACTCATCACGCTGCTGACACAAGCCTGGCTAATTGCCTCACTCGACGTAGACGCTACGCAAATCCGCAGCCAGCACCTGCTGATGGCGCTGACAGAAAAACCGGCGCTGCTGGCGGCGAACGATCTGTGGATCCTGCTTAGCCTCGGGCGCATACAACTGGAACGTTTACGTCCCTTGCTGGATGCCCGGTCGGAAGAGAATCCAGGCCGACAACGTCAGGTCTGCGAACCGCTGATGGCGGATTTACCCGATATGGCCTCGAATGAGTCGGGGTTAATCGAAAGGGAAAACAGTCCTAAGCACGACGATCGGCACCGCACGGTTCTGGAACGCTTTACGGAAGATGTCACACAAAAGGCGCGTGATGGTCGCATCGACCCGGTGTTTGGTCGCGACACGGAGATCCGCCAGATGGTGGATATTCTCTCACGCCGTCGCAAGAACAATCCCATCCTGGTTGGCGAACCCGGCGTTGGCAAAACCGCACTGGTGGAAGGGCTGGCGCTGCGTATTGCAGAAGGCAACGTGCCGGAAAGCCTGAAAAAGGTCCACATTCGTACTCTGGACTTGGGCCTGTTGCAGGCGGGGGCCGGCGTCAAAGGTGAATTTGAGCAGCGGCTAAAAAACGTTATTGATGCGGTACAACAATCACCGCAACCCGTTCTGCTGTTTATCGATGAGGCACATACCCTTATTGGCGCGGGGAATCAGGCGGGCGGCGCAGATGCGGCGAACCTGCTGAAACCGGCGCTGGCCCGTGGCGAGCTGCGCACCATTGCGGCGACCACCTGGAGTGAATACAAGCAGTACTTTGAACGCGACGCTGCGCTGGAGCGCCGTTTTCAGATGGTGAAAGTGGACGAGCCGGACGACGACGCCGCCAGTCTCATGCTCCGTGGTTTGAAAGCGCGCTATGCGCAACACCATGGCGTACACATCACGGACGATGCGGTTCGTGCCGCGGTGACACTTTCCCGACGTTATCTCACCGGACGTCAGTTGCCGGATAAAGCCGTCGATCTGCTGGACACGGCGTCCGCTCGCGTGCGCATGAGCCTCGATACATTACCAGAGCCCTTAACCCGCATTCGGGCTTCACTTACCGCGCTGGCCATGGAAAAACAGGCGTTACAGGAAGATGGCACAGTGGGTGAGCATTCTTATGGCGAACGACTTGCCGCTATTGAGCGTGAAGAGAATGCGTTGATCGTGGAACTCGATACGCTTGAGACCCAGTACCAGCAAGAGCAAGACCTTACCCAACAACTGCTGGTCTGTCGTCGTAATCCCTCACGTCAGAAAGAGGTAGCCGCTTTACAGTCACAACTGCGTCTCGTGCAACATGCCAGCCCGCTGCTGGGGCTGGATGTTGATGCCCGAACCGTGGCTACCGTGATTGCCGACTGGACGGGGGTTCCGCTCTCGTCATTGCTGAAAGATGAGCAGACGGCGCTGTTAAGTCTGGAAGATAATCTTGCAACACGGGTCGTGGGCCAGGACGCCGCGCTGAGTGCCATTGCCCGGCGATTACGCGCCGCGAAAACGGGCCTTACGCCAGACAACGGTCCGCAGGGCGTGTTCTTGCTGACGGGGCCAAGCGGGACAGGCAAAACGGAAACCGCACTTGCCCTTGCCGACACTCTCTTTGGCGGCGAGAAATCCCTCATTACTATCAATCTTTCCGAGTATCAGGAACCGCACACCGTCTCGCAACTTAAGGGATCTCCCCCCGGTTATGTGGGGTATGGGCAAGGCGGTGTCCTTACAGAAGCTGTCAGAAAACGTCCCTACAGTGTGGTGCTGCTGGACGAAGTGGAAAAGGCGCACCGCGATGTAATGAACCTGTTCTATCAGGTTTTTGACCGGGGATTTATGCGCGACGGTGAAGGACGTGAAATCGATTTTCGTAATACGGTCATCCTGATGACCGCCAATCTCGGCAGCGACCCGGTGATGCAGTTGCTCGAAGAGACGCCTGATGCCACGGAAGGTGAGCTGCAGGCATTGCTTCATCCTCTCCTGCGCGACCATTTTCAGCCCGCGTTGCAGGCCCGTTTCCAGACGGTCATTTATCGTCCGCTCGGCCCTGCCGCGATGCGGGTCATTGTGACGATGAAGATGGAACAGGTTATTCGTCGTCTGCGTGAACATTACGGTATAGAGACCGACGTGAGTGAAAACCTCTATGACCAGCTTTCCGCTGCATGCCTGCTGCCGGAGAGCGGGGCACGCAACATCGATAGCCTGCTTAACCAACAAATTTTACCGGTACTGAGTCAGCAGTTACTGATGCACCAGGCGGCGCAGCGAAGACCTGTACATTTGACTCTGGGCTGGAATGACGATGAGGGTATTTCCCTTGAGTTTGATCAGGACGCAGGAGGCACCGAATGAACGCGCTGAATTTCGACCACGCCCACCACACATTAAAAATCCGTGGCCTGAACAGTCCGCCTGACGTGCTCTCTTTTGAGGGCCGTGAGCACCTGAGCCAGCCGTTCTGCTATGACATTCAGTTCACCAGCCGTGATAAAACCCTGGAGCCGGAAGCCGTGCTGATGCAGGACGGCGCGCTCAGCCTCTGCGCACCGTCGGTTCAGGGGATGCCGGTACAGATGCCGCTGCGCACCCTGTACGGCGTCATCACCGGGTTTAAACAGCTTTCCACCTCGCGCGATGAAACGCGCTATGAAGTGCGCCTCGAACCCCGGCTGGCGCTGCTCGCCCGCAGCCATCAGAACGCCATCTACCAGAATCAGAGCGTGCCGCAGATTGTGGAAAAAATCCTGCGCGAGCGCCACGGGATGCTCGGCCAGGACTTCGTCTTCTGCCTGGCGGGAGAGTACCCGTCGCGCGAACAGGTGATGCAGTACGGCGAGGACGACCTGACGTTTATCTGCCGGCTGCTGGCGGAGGTGGGGATCTGGTTCCGGTTCAGTACCGATGTACGGCTGAAAATTGAAGTCATTGAGTTTTATGACGACCAGAGCGGCTATGAGCGCGGCCTGATGCTGCCGCTGCGCCATCCGTCGGGGCTGAGCGACAGCGGCACGGAGTCCGTCTGGGGGCTGAATACGGCATACCGGGTGGTGGAAAAAAGCGTCACCACCCGGGACTACAACTACCGCGACGCGACCGCTGACATGACCACGCCGGCGTTTGACGTATCAGGCGGCGACAATACCACTTACGGCGAAGCCTGCCACTATGCCGACAACTTTCTGACGGCAGGCGGCCCGGACGTACCGGAGAGCGGGGCGTTTTACGCGCGTATCCGCCACGAACGTTACCTGAATGACCGGGCCATGCTGCAGGGGCTGAGCTCCAGTGCCCTGCTGATGCCGGGGCTTGAGCTGAAAGTGCCGGACGCGGACGCCCCGGCGGTGTTTCGCAGGGGGGCGCTGATAACCGGCCTGACCGCCCGCGCAGCCCGTGACCGCAGCTACGAACTGGTGTTTACCGCCATTCCGTATTCAGAACGCTACAGCTTTCGCCCGGCGCGCATCGCGAAACCGGTGATGGCCGGGACGCTGCCCGCGCGGGTGACCAGCACAACGGCAAACGACATTTACGCCCATATCGACAAGGACGGGCGCTACCGGGTGAACCTCGATTTTGACCGCGAGGCCTGGAAGCCGGGTTACGAAAGCCTGTGGGTGCGGCAGTCCCGCCCGTATGCGGGGGATACGTACGGCCTGCATCTGCCGCTGCTGGCGGGTACGGAGGTCAGCATCGCGTTTGAAGGCGGCAACCCTGACCGGCCCTATATCGCCGGGGTTAAGCATGATTCCGCCCACCCCGACCCCGTGACGATCCAGAACTACAAGCGCAACGTGCTGCGCACTCCGGCAAACAACAAGCTGCGCCTCGATGATGAGCGCGGCAAAGAGCATATCAAGCTCAGTACGGAGTACGGCGGTAAAAGCCAGCTCAATCTCGGCCATCTGGTGGATGCAGGAAAGCAGCAGCGCGGGGAAGGTTTTGAGCTGCGCACGGACATGTGGGGTGTCATCCGGGCGAAGAAGGGGATATTCATCAGCGCCGACGGCCAGGACCGGGCGCAGGGCCAGGTGCGGGAGATGGCGGCGGCCCTGAGCGAACTGCAGCGCGCACAGTCGCTGGCGGAAGCCCTGCGCAGTGCGGCAGAGGTGGCAAAAGCAGAGCTGGCAGATGTGCAGGCGCAGCAGGCACTGCTGGCAGAAAGCCTGACGGAACTGAAACAGGCTGCACTGCTGCTGAGTGCACCGGAGGGGATAGCGCAGGTCACCCCCAGAAGTCTCCAGCTGTCGGCCGGTGAAAATCTTGTCAGCACTGCGGGACAGCATGCGGATTTCAGCGTGCTGAAAAAGTTTACTGTGGCCGCCGGGGAAGCAGTCAGCCTGTTTGCCCGGAAGCTGGGGATAAAAATTTTTGCCGGCAGGGGCAAAGTGGAAATCCAGGCGCAGAGTGACGACATGACGCTGGATGCACTGAAAGATATCCGGATAAGCAGCTGTGAAGGAAAGATCCTGATTTGCGCAGAGAAAGAGATCATCCTGACCAGCGGCGGAGGTTATATCCGTATTGCGGACGGCACGGTGGAATGTGCAGCACCGGACAAGATCATTGAACGCGGCGCAGTGTGGCAGAAGTTCGGCGGGCGAAGTATGGAGCCGGAGAAATTAAAGTCTGAGCTGGTAGAGTTACCGAAAATAGAGTCTGGTGAATATAATATCCAATTCAAATTCAAAGATCATGAAGGTGTACCGTATGTAAATACAAGGTATATCGCTTTTTTTTCCGACGGAACACGGAGGGAAGGCCTTACTGATTGTGGAGGGCATACGGAGAATTTTAATACAGATAGCATTCAGGACATTGATGTAAGGTTGCTACATCAAAATATTGATATGATTGTAGGAGGAGTAAATGAGTAATAGCAGAGGAAGCTCTCGTGGCACCAGTGAAAAAAAAGAGAACTGTGTTAAGGAATTTGTGGTTAGTGATAATTTTAAAATAATGATGGAGGAATCTCTTCCTGCAGCACGAGCAGTTTTAGAAAAGAGGAAAAAAGATCTGAATAACTGGGGGAGGCATCATGAGGAGTTTGAAAGAATATTTGGTGTAAGTGGTAATAATGAGATAGAGCATTTTTTTACTGTTTATGATACAAAATCAGGGAATTCCGTGAGGGAGAGTGAATTGACTACTGTGAAAGAGTTCATGAGGAAATCTATTGATAGAATGATTGTTATTTGTAATTCGTTATATGTTGATAAGCAGCGCGAAATTGTGGTCGATGTATATGGCGATAAAGGAAATAAGAATAAGGAAATATTATATGCGTGTGGGAGTTTTATTAATAAAACCGATGATGATGAGTTCTCTGCCTTTGTCTTGAATGATCAAACATGGAGAAAGACTGTGGAAGAATACAGAAGTACACTAAAGATAAATATCGGACAACGTTTTATTTGTAAAAAGATAATGGGTCGTGATTCAAAAGCATCTACATTGTGTCATGAAATTTCACATTTTAATAGGTTTGGATTTTTTTCAGATGAAGTTAAGGGGAGTATGGGGGGGGTAGGAACAAGGGATCTGCCAGATGATAAAGATTATAAAGGAACGAAAGTATATATTTCTCATGCAAATGATCTTGTGAAAAATCATGATATTAACGTTTTCAAAAGTGCATATAACTTTGAAAGATATTTTGAGATCGTTGTTTAATTTTTTACAGGGACTATATTGAAATGTTTTACCTTACAAAAGGCTGGTGTAGAAAATGGATAAAGATGTGGGTGATTTTTTTTATATTGAAAACATGTTCGGTACAAGCTAATGAAATTTTGATGCCGAAAAAATATGGTTTTGGCTCTCTTGAATGGAATGGGGTGTATCATGAGAAACCAGAGATCTATCTTTTACAGGAGTCAGAAGCATATCGGCATCTGAAATCAGGGGGCAATATTAATAATGAATATTATGATGAATATGGGGGGCAATTTTCTCAAGTAGGGCAGGGAGTATATTTCAATATTATTATTCGTAAAAAAAATAATAATATATTAGCTACATTAACGTTCACTAATGAAAGTGAGCAGGATTATTATGTCCACAGACGGCATATACCTTCGAAGTCACATCATCCTCTCTGGGGACCTTTGTGTAGTGAATCTTTTCTAATAACAACAGGCCAAATAAAATTAGATTATTTAGGTAAGGGGTGTCAATTCGACATTAATGATGAAGAAAATAACTGGGTTAAAATTCCTTCGCAGGAAAAAAGAACTTATATAGTCATTCTTAATCATGCATATGAGTTTCTTCCTGGTAAACATCGTTATAATATTAATTTCCTAGAATATATCCTTGTAAATAATCGATGGTTTATAGAGCAAAGAATCGTTAATTCAATGCTTTCTGTGTTAGACAGGAAATGTGTCTGTGAACATAATGCAAAGAAATCAACGCATCTATTAAAAGACTATGAGAAAAATAATGATTATGATGTAAGAAGTTGTTCGTTTAAGTCCTTGCTCAATAAATATGGTATTAATGGTGGCAAAAGTAAGTATTATTTCAGAATTAGAAGTCCACAAGTTGTGATGAATATTGATGGTGACAAGGTTTTTTCTTTTTATGAATGGCGAGGAATAATAATGAAGGAAATGGGGATGCTTTAAAACATGGAAGCAGATAAATTATCGTATTATGGGTAAAAAGTATAAAAATAACATACACATGTTTTTAATATAAAACTCTTAAATTATATATAAAAAGATGCTTCGGCATTATTGACTTCTATTTATTGAATTATATTTTGACTATTATTTTATCTGGCGAGTGGTATCCCATAGTTACTGATGCAATCAACCCCCGCAATATATTATTATGCCTATAGGATGACTTTTTATTAACAAATTATTTGGGAGGCTTATGAGTGCATTTTTTTTCATGATAATTTTATTCATTGATTTGGTTTTAATTTACTCTTTGAGTTACGGCTATTATCGTGGAGAGTTGAATAATTATGACGCTGTTAGTAATGGGGGTTTTGAATATTACTTATACTCACCGTTGTGGTTCGATTTTTTAATTATTGTTTTTAATGCAATACTATTGTTTTCAAGCTTTCGGTTTTTAATGAATGGCAGTTCTCTTAGCGGGAAAATTAAGTTATATCTTTTATGTGTCATTTATTTATTCAATATTGCAAATGGATTGTTTTTTTTCATTAAAAATCTCATAAGAAATTATGTTGATGTTTTTGAATTAAATGTGTTCCCATTTTTGATTATGAAATATGGTGTGGTTGTTAATTTTATTTATATCTTCCCTTTAGTAATGTCTATAGCAGCTTTTATTATATTAATTTACTTTTCAAAGAAACAGTCGTGATTTTTATTAAGATAGGCTTGAGAGAGGGGGGCAGTTTGTCGTTGAAATATATGATCCTTGACAATAAAGTATATGAGGAAACCTTGGTTGGTAGTGTATTTCGAAAAAAATTCAGGATATTTATAAGAATTATTGTGTATATACAATCCTTGATTGCGTCTAGTGGCTTTACACATAGTAAAGAGATGGATGTCAACATTAAAATATTGATGCTTGAATCATCCCGGTATCTAGACGATGGGGCAGACGATAAATTACTAAAATCAGCATGTCTACAATGGCAACTTAGTACTGATGATATAAACAAGATATTCAAGATTAGTGAGAAGTTTTCTAGTCATCAACGTATTGTCAGAGATTTTTATTGGTTGCCTTGTGAGATTAGTGGGAAACTTATTGCTAATGGTATTGAGTGGTCCTTTATTATCAATTCGGCTGCCACGGCAGTTTGGGAAAATGATAATGATGTAATATATTGGGGGTGCAGCAATGTGGAATGTGAATCATTTTTCCTTTTGCCATATGACGGGATGTGTGGGTTTTAATATTTAAATAAATGAAGTTGTTATCTTTCCTTATATTTTATAAGCCACTCATGAAATTATTTCGCTGTATACAGAGCGAAGATCTTTCTCACGGACTGGAGGAATGAAATGGACATCCCGACTCTTAATTTCGACCACGCCCACCACACATTAAAAATCCGTGGACTGAACAGCCCGCCTGTCGTGCTCTCCTTTGAAGGCCGTGAGCACCTGAGCCTGCCGTTCTGCTATGACATTCAGTTCACCAGCCGTGATAAAACCCTGGAGCCGGAAGCGGTGCTGATGCAGGACGGCGCGCTCAGCCTCTGCGCCCCGCCGGTTCAGGGGATGCCGGTACAGATGCCGCTGCGCACCCTGTACGGCGTCATCACCGGGTTTAAACAGCTTTCCACCTCGCGCGATGAAACGCGCTATGAAGTGCGCCTCGAACCCCGGCTGGCGCTGCTCGCCCGCAGCCATCAGAACGCCATCTACCAGAACCAGAGCGTGCCGCAGATTGTGGAAAAAATCCTGCGCGAGCGCCACGGGATGTTCGGCCAGGACTTCGTCTTCTGCCTGGCGGGAGAGTACCCAACGCGCGAACAGGTGATGCAGTACGGCGAGGACGACCTGACGTTTATCTGCCGGCTGCTGGCGGAGGTGGGGATCTGGTTCCGGTTCAGTACCGACGTGCGGCTGAAAATTGAAGTCATTGAGTTTTATGACGACCAGAGCGGCTATGAGCGCGGCCTGATGCTGCCGCTGCGCCATCCGTCGGGGCTGAGCGACAGCGGCACGGAGTCGGTCTGGGGGCTGAACACGGCATACCGGGTGGTGGAAAAAAGCGTCACCACGCGGGACTACAACTACCGCGACGCGACCGCTGACATGACCACACCGGCGTTTGACGTATCAGGCGGCGACAATACCACTTACGGCGAAGCCTGCCACTATGCCGACAACTTTCTGACGGCAGGCGGCCCGGACGTACCGGAGAGCGGGGCGTTTTACGCGCGTATCCGCCACGAACGTTACCTGAATGACCGGGCCATGCTGCAGGGGCTGAGCTCCAGTGCCCTGCTGATGCCGGGGCTTGAGCTGAAAGTGCCGGACGCGGACGCTCCGGCGGTGTTCCGCAGGGGCGCATTGATAACCGGGCTGACCGCCCGCGCAGCCCGTGACCGCAGCTACGAACTGACGTTTACCGCCATACCTTATTCGGAACGCTACAGCTTTCGCCCGGCGCGCATCGCGAAACCGGTGATGGCCGGGACGCTGCCCGCGCGGGTGACCAGCACCACGGCAGACGACATTTACGCCCATATCGACAAGGACGGGCGCTACCGGGTGAATCTTGATTTTGACCGTGAGACCTGGAAGCCGGGTTACGAGAGCCTGTGGGTACGGCAGTCCCGCCCGTATGCGGGAGACACGTACGGCCTGCACCTGCCGCTGCTGGCGGGTACGGAGGTCAGCATTGCGTTTGAGGGTGGCAACCCGGACCGGCCCTATATCGCCGGCGTGAAGCATGATTCCGCCCACCCCGACCCCGTGACGATCCAGAACTACAAGCGCAACGTGCTGCGCACCCCGGCAAACAACAAGCTGCGCCTCGATGATGAGCGCGGCAAAGAGCATATCAAGCTCAGTACGGAGTACGGCGGCAAAAGCCAGCTCAATCTCGGCCATCTGGTGGATGCAGGAAAACAGCCGCGCGGGGAAGGTTTTGAGCTGCGCACGGACAGGTGGGGTGTCATCCGGGCGAAGAAGGGGATATTCATCAGCGCCGACGGCCAGGACCGGGCGCAGGGCCAGGTGCGGGAGATGGCGGCGGCCCTGAGCGAACTGCAGCGCGCACAGTCGCTGGCGGAAGCCCTGCGCAGTGCGGCAGAGGTGGCAAAAGCAGAGCTGGCAGATGTGCAGGCGCAGCAGGCACTGCTGGCAGAAAGCCTGACGGAGCTGAAACAGGCTGCACTGCTGCTGAGTGCGCCTGAGGGAATAGTACAGGTCACCCCCAAAAGTGTCCAGCTGTCGGCCGGGGAAAACCTTGTCAGCACTGCGGGACAGCATGCGGATTTCAGCGTGCTGAAAAAGTTTACCGTGGCCGCCGGGGAAGCAGTCAGCCTGTTTGCCCGGAAGCTGGGGATAAAAATTTTTGCCGGCAGGGGCAAAGTGGAAATCCAGGCGCAGAGTGACGACATGACGCTGGATGCACTGAAAGATATCCGGATAAGCAGCTGTGAAGGAAAGATCCTGATTTGCGCAGAGAAAGAGATCATCCTGACCAGCGGCGGAGGTTATATCCGTATTGCTGATGGCGCGGTGGAATGTGCAGCACCGGACAAGATCATTGAACGCGGCGCAGTGTGGCAGAAGTTCGGCGGGCGAAGTATGGATCCGGAGAAATTAAAGTCTGAGCTGGTAGAGTTACCTGCGAATGAGTTGGAGGAGTATAACCTGAAATATCAGATAACAAATACAATAGGTAAATTCGTTTCTGATGCCAGGTATCTAATGATAGATGAGTCAGGAACAGTAACTTCAGGCATAACTGATCAAAACGGATTTACCGATGTCATTTATACGGATAATTCAATAAATTTTAGTATTCATGTTATTTTGAATGAAGGGGATGAGAATGACTGATGTGAATGTATATTATACTGAGAGGGTGGAAATAACTGATTTGCCTGCATATTTAGATGGAAAATATGTTGAGTATGAAATTAAAGTCGAAAAAAAAGACTCGATAACTGGAACTCTGGATAATGCAAAAATTATAAACTCGATAGAGGTTTCTGATAAGCATGGTAAAGTCATGTTAACACTTAGGGTCCAGGGGATTAAGATTAAAAATGTAAGCCTGAGTATATTTGAGCGTGTGGTGACGAAAGTTATCTCCTTGAAGTCCACAGTGTCTGAAACGTGCATGGAAAAAGATAATATATGTTCTTTTGAATTGAAGTTGAATGTTTATATGATAGATAAAGTTAGTAATAAACCTATATTGTTGGATTTGAAGGAAATTGAAAATATTGCAAGTGAAAATAATTTAACGCTAGGTTATTTTATAAAAAGGCGAACAGGAAAGATATCTACGACATCAAAGGAAACAATAGGTAAGATTAACAATCCTGAACTCATAACGAATAAGTACATTAAATATGCTTTGGAGGATTTTAAAAAAAGATGTAATGATGGAACAGTTGATTTTCCAAGGTTATTGTTCAGGGATTTAATGAAGTCTGTTTTTGAACACTTTTTGAAAGACAATGATAGTCCAGATAATGTAATTAATGAAATTGGTGATATATTTGGTACGAAGGTTAATGATAGTTATATGAAAACAGAGCTAAGGGCATTCTATCATATATATGAGGCACTGGTGCCTAAAACATTATCAAGCCCCGGTTATGATAAGATTCAGCATTTTACCTATTGTGTTAAAGAAAGATATAATACTTCTAAACTTGTAACTGATGCTGCTCAATATATTGCGGAGGCATATGATTTAATAAATGGAGGGAGTTGGGATGATACTCTATCAGATATGGAAGCTAATAATTTAGGCCAAGCCTACGGTAAAGAATTATATGATAGATATCATAAAGCGACTGTTTATTAAAAAGTAGCCGTTAGGGGTTTTTATGAATAAAAAGTTTCCTATTTTATTTGTTTTTTTGATAAGCGCTGTTCTATTTGGTGAGCTAAATTTTGGGTATCACCATGGAGAACCAGAAAGTTTTGATGTGGCTTGTAATGAGAGTATAAAATATTATTTGAGATGTGATTTTGTGGTCTTTGTTTTAAATGTCATGCTACTAGTCTCTAGTTTTTGGTTTTTTTTAAAGGGGGAACCAGGTAGTAGAACAATAAAATTTTACATCTTGGTTTTTATTTATTTTTTAAATATTGTTAATGGAGCTGTTTTTGTTTTGATAAATTACAGTATAAACCATGCTGAATCCTCCGAATCGGAATTGAGAGCTTTTCAATATCTGATAATAGAATATGGAGCTATTGCTAACATGATTTATGTTTTTCCTCTGATTCTTTCAATTGTAATGTTTATTATATTAATTTATTTTTGTAGAAGAAGATTGTAAGACATAAAACAATAGTGGCTGTTTTGTTTTTCTTAATTACGTTCTCTTTTATTACTCCACTTCATGAGGTGACTATGCTCTCCTTCATTTTCCCTCTGATTATAATGGAGTGTATAAGCAATTGAATGGAGATGCAGTCAGGGGTAGATGTATCTAATGGAAATAGTAGAGATTCATTCTTAATATTGAAATTATTAAATATATTTTTTCTCTCTTATCTTTTGCTGTGCATTTTTTTGCGTTATAAATGCAGCAGAAAGTAAATCTTTGGTATTCCCTGTAGATATTACTCAATTGAAGTATAGACAGTAATTAGATATGGAAACATTGTTTTATAATTATCCATCTATTGTCGACTTCCCCCAAAAAAATACAAGAGAAGACTTAATAATTTTAACCAACAAGAAGTCAACATTCCTGTTAAAGGCGATAATTTTGGTTCGCCAAATATGGAAGTAGGTGTGCATTATTAGGCTATTGATGGTTTTGGTTAGGATAGTCATCGGGTCGATGCTTTATTGTTGAATAGTGTATTTTGCTATGAAGATATCGTCCCATTTTCTGATTTTGTTATTAATGCTGATTACACGATAAATATTGATGGCAATGTGCTTTATAGAAATGAGGGTGATGTAGTAGTGAAAAATAAAAAACAGTCATCCAAGTTTATCTAAAGGAAAAATACATAATAAAAACGGTCGACTCGAATTAATAAGTGGAATGAAAATAAAAACGAAGTTGTGCTATATGCCTTTGATCAATTGATGGTCGTTCATTATGAGTGTTTAATAAAGTTGCAGATGTGTTTTAATTTAATATTTTTTTAGTCGTTCTTTTACAGTTGTATATTATTTCTGATAACCAAAGGGATTGAAAATATGCCGGGAATTGTTTGTTTAGGCGATGCTACCACGCATGGTGGTAAAGTTATCACTGCGTCATCAGCAATGTATATCAATGGTATTAGAGTTGCTCTTGTCGGTGATTTGGTCTCCTGTCCAAAGCATGGTGTTAATCCAATACGTGAAGGCGATACAACATCTACTGATATGGGGCGCTATGTGGTTGTCAATAATTGCAAGTGCGCATGCGGTTGCCAGGTCATCAGTTCTCACCCAGAAAACAGCATTGAGTCTTAATATGGGGTGGAAGATTCCGGATATTCCCGACAAAAAAGAAGCGCCCAAACCCAACTATCGATTGCGGGGCATATTGTTTATCCCGATGGCAGTTGCTGGCATCTTTTTTAGCCTGTTTACTCTAAATATGACGAGTTATTTTGAGGTGATGATCTACGGCATACTTCCTGTGGGGCTTCTTTGGATGTGCTTTATGGGTGTTTCGATCAACAGATATCAACAATCTCTTAATGATGTTCTTATCTGGAACGAAGAGAAAGAAATCACAAAAAAGCACTGGCAGAGATGGAGTCGACGGCAACTGGCCATTGTCGGCAATGTCATTTTTACACCAGAGCAGAAAGGCATGGGTGCATTGTTAGGTGAGCCAGAGAATGTTCCAGCTTACCCCTGTAAAGCAAGACCACTGGCTGATGTTACTCACCATTCCGTTGCGTCTTTGCTTGCAGATATCCATGTACGTCTGGAAGAGCAATGTTCTGATTATCATCATATGCTACATGCTGTTTATTTATTCTCCTCATCCACAGGAGGGGACAAAAAAACAGAATATGCTGTTTTTCAACAATGGGGTTTATTCCCTGAACCTTTAACATCAATCGATGCTATTAGTCCCCTTTTCGATAATGATTTTGATGGCCTCATTTTAGTGCTCTGTGCGCAACTGTGGCAGGAAGGTAATGAGAAACGAGAAAGCGAGTTTGTTTCTGCTCAGTTAATTTCATCATCATTATTTGCACAACAGAATTCTATCCCTGTCTTTGCAGGGTTAGGACGCGTTATGCCACTGTATCCGGAAGGTATCGCGTATAATATGGATATTTTATTGGAATATAACCAACTGCAAGTCAATGAATTACATCATGTTTGGGTTACACAAACAGACGAAACCTTAGTCGCTAATATCATGCAATATGCGGATCAGCGTCAATGGCAACTTCCCAAAAGACTCCCGGTACATTTAATCGATCACTCCTTTGGACCAGCCAGTGATATGGCATTTCCTCTGGCCCTCGCAATGCTGACCGATGCGGCCAATATCACCGGCCAGGATCAACTCATTATTGGCCAGACTTTGCCACAAACGAAAACAATGCAGCTTTGCCTGATTACTGAAAAGCTCTTTTCTGAGTAGGAAGGGATATCATGTATTCTTCACGCTATGGCTTTCGGGGTTATTTTCTTCTGATTATAGGCTTATTAGGAATTCTGGCTTTTCTACTATTTATTAACCAGGATGCTTTGACCAGACAGGGCATTTCAATGCGTCAGGCCTGGATATTATGGTCTGGACTCTTTTCCGTCTTAATGCTGGGGGGACTGTGTTCTCCAGTCTGGTGGCGCTGGAAACAAAAAAAAATACATCTGCAATACAGGCCTGAGGCTGCAACGGCGCAGAAAAAAACGGAGCTACATAACACTCTAACCAACCTCAGATCCTTCTTACGCACCCGTTACGGCCTCTTCTGGCGCTATAAAGTCCGCCTGTTCCTCATCATCGGCGAACCTGCCGAAGTGGAATCCATCGCTCCGGGCTTAACCGGACAGCGCTGGCTGGAAGGCGACGGTATCGTTCTGATCCATGGCGGTAACGCGTTAGCCGAAACGGATGCCGACCTGTTGGCGTCATTGCGAAAACTACGTCGCCGCCGCCCACTGGATGGCATCGTCTGGCCGCTGACGACAAAAGAGAGTCAGCAGGCAGCGCTAATGGACAAGGCCTGGCGCGGGCTGACCGAAAGCGGAAAACGACTTGGTTTTCAGGCCCCCCTTTATCTGTGGCAGGTCTGCGATGATGGCGGTTACCAGACCGAACGCACCCAGCAGGCTGTGGGCTGCCTGCTGGCGGAAGATTGCACGGCAGAACACCTGGCCGCCATGCTGGAGGCACAAACACCGCGACTGACAGAGCTGGGGATGCAGCAGTTACTGCTTGATAATCACCATGATTTCCTGCTGCGCCTGGCCCATACCCTGCAAAAAGAGGGGATTGCCCACTGGCAAAACACATTGAAACCTCTGTTATCGGGCGGAGCATATTCTCTGTCATTGCGTGGCCTGATGTTCAGTCCGAAGCATGTGGCCGGAGCAGATACCGCGCCTCACGCCTGGATCCCTTCTCCGGTATGGGTGGGCATCACTGGTGATAACGTCCGGGGGCGTAAGGTGGGTTTCCCGTGGGCACGCGCGACACTGGCGGTGTTGAGCATGGTGGTGATGGTGTGGGGAACCGGGCTGGTTATCTCTTTTCTGACCAACCGCACGCTGGTTCAGGATACCGCCGCGCAGACGACGCATGCACTGAATACTCGCCTGCCGCTCTCTGAACAACTGGTGGCGTTGCATAGATTGCAGGGCGAGCTGGAGCGCCTGCAATACCGCATTCGCCACGGCGCGCCGTGGTATCAGCGTTTCGGGCTGGAGCGTAACACGCAATTGCTTGATGCGGCATTTCCCGGTTATGCGCAGGCCGCCAGCCGTCTGGTGCGCGATGTCGCGGCCACGCATTTGCAAAAACAACTCAACGCATTTGTCGCCCTGCCTCCTGACAGCCCTCAACGTACGGCAACAGGCGAGCAGCGCTATAAACAGCTCAAAGCGTTTTTGATGATGTCCCGTCCGGAAAAAGCGGATGCGGCCTTTTTCAGCGCCACGCTGATGGCCGATGGTCTGCGCTACCCGGGGGTCGCAGAAGGCATCACGCAGAGTATCGTCCCTTCACTGCTTGCCTTTTGGGCCGCGAATCTGGCTGAGCACCCGCATTGGAAGGCGGCACAGCAGCCGGAACTGACCGCCATCGTGCGAAAAATCCTGTTGCGCCAGATTGGTGTGCGCAATGCGGAAAATACGCTCTATCAACGTGTGCTGAAACAGGTTTCCCGTAATTACGCGGATATGACGCTGGCGGATATGATCGGCGACACTCAGGCCGACGCGCTTTTTAGTACTGAACAGAATGTACCGGGGATGTTCACCCGCCAGGCGTGGGAAGGGCAGGTGAAAGAGTCGATAGAGCAGGTTGTAGCGGCCCGACGCGAAGAAATTGACTGGGTGCTCAGTGATCGCCAGCAAGACGCGTCATCCGAGGTATCGCCGGAGACACTCCGCGCCCGACTCACTGAGCGTTACTTTACCGACTTTGCCGGAAGCTGGCTCTCCTTTCTCAACAGTCTTCGCTGGAAAAAAGAAGCCACGCTGTCCGGTGTGCTCGATCAACTGACACTGATGGCCGATGCTCATCAGTCGCCGCTGATTGCCCTGATGGATACGCTGACGTGGCAGGCAGCAACGGGGCGACCGAACCGTGGGTTGTCGGATTCGCTGGCGACATCGGCAAAGGCGCTCTTTAACGGCGAAGATCAAGGCCGTCAGGACGAAACGCCTCCCGGCCCGCTGGATAAAACCTTTGCCCCGCTGCTGCGGCTGACGGGGGAACGTGCTGCAGGTAGCGGGGATACGCCGCTCAATCTGCAGACTTATCTGACGCGCGTTAGCCGTGTGCGGCTCAAGCTGCAACAGGTCATCAACGCTCCGGATCCGCAGGAAATGACGCAACAGCTGGCGCAGACAGTGTTCCAGGGCAAAACCGTCGATCTCACCGACACCCGCGACTATGGCCGTCTGGTTGCCGCCAGCCTGGGAACTGCGTGGAGCGGCTTTGGTCAGGCGCTGTTTGTTCGCCCTGTTGATCAGGCATGGCGACAGGTGCTGACACCCGCGGCAGAGAGCCTCAATCGGCAGTGGCAGCGTGCCATTGTCAGCCGGTGGGAACAGGATTTCGCAGGGCGCTACCCCTTTAGCGCCACCAGGAATGATGCCTCTTTGCCGTTGCTGGCACAGTACCTGCGCGACGGCGGGCGCATCCATCAATATCTCTCTACGCATCTTGGCGGCGTGCTGAAACGCGAAGGGCGCGACTGGGTGGCCGATACCATGAACATGCAGGGGCTGGTGGTGAATCCGGCGTTTCTGCGTTCCCTGAATCAGCTTGGCGATATCGCAGATACCGCCTTTGCCAGCGGAGATGCCGGAATGCATTTTGATCTGCGCGCTAAACCTGCGCGTGACGTGATGAAAACACAACTGAAGGTTGACGGGCAAACACTGGAATATTTCAACCAGAAGGAGCGCTGGCAGCGTTTTACCTGGCCTGGCGAGCAGTGGCAGCCAGGCGCCTCACTGAGCTGGGCCAGCACGCAAAACAGCGAGCGCATTCTGGCGGATTACCGGGGAAGCTGGAGCCTCATCCGCTTACTGGAACAGGCGGAGATTACGCAACTGGACAGCAGTAGCTATAAGGTGCAGTGGCGCGCCCCGGACGGCCTCCCGTTGCATTACCTGATGAGCGTTGAGCAGGGAAAAGGGCCGATGGCACTGCTGGCGCTGAAAAATTTTCGCCTGCCACAGCAGATCTTCCTGACCGGGAACGCCATGGCAGAGGTGCAAGAACAGGGAGAGCGCGAGGATGAGTGAGTTGCTGCCGCAGTTAACCCGTAGCTGTTTTAGCGATGGTGATGTCCTGCCGGCTGCGCGTGAGCAGGCAGCGTTATGGCAAAAATGGTTATTGCCCGTCAGAGACGATGCGCCTGTTGGTGAAGATCCCGGCTATCACGACGATTTCCTGCTTATGCGCGATGAGATGAACAAGCTGTCGGGCGCCGATACCACGTTGATTTGTACCCTGGCGGAATCCTTACTTCTGACGCAGGCAAAAGATCTGCGTATCGTGACCTATTACATCTGGGCACGGCTTCATCGCGACGGCGAGTATGGGTTAGCGGAGGGGCTGGCGTTGCTGGCCGGGCTGGTTGAACGTTTTGGCACCGCGCTGCTACCGTCCCGACCTTCGAGCCGAAAACTGGTGCTTGAGTGGCTGGCCGGCGACAAAATGCTCGATAGTCTGGCGCGTTTTCCGGAAGTGGCAAAGGCGGATTTCGCCAGGATCATCGCCGCGCTGAATTTGCTGTCAGTGTCATTCGCGGCGTGGACAGTAGACCAACAACCCCCCTCGCTGATGCCGCTTATCCATGCGCTGGAGGCACGCCTGACGCAATCGGGCGGAATGAATGCCGTCGTACCTCAAAATAGCGCGGCCCTCTCGCCGCCTGTCGCTTCTCCCCTCATGGGGACACCGTCGTTACAGGTTATCAATTCCGGCCGCGATTTGCTGGATCAGGCCAAAACGCTTTCCCGCTACCTGAACGAACAGCCCCGGGGCTGGCTGGCGGCGCATCGTCTGATGAAAACCCTGCGCTGGGACACCGTTCATGAGCTTCCTCCCGATGTCGATGGTAAAACGCGGCTGTCGCCACCACGCACGGAATCGCGTAATCAACTTAAACGCTTGTATGCGCAGCAGAACTGGACAGAACTGCTGGAACAAGCCGACCGGATGTTCAGCGAAGGTGTGTGCCACTTCTGGCTGGATATTCAGTGGTATCTGCACCAGGCGTTAAGTAAAGCAGGGACGCCCTGGGACCGGTGGACGGCGGTTGTCCGCCAGGACCTGGCATTGTTGCTGGAACGGCTGCCGGGGCTGGAGCAGCTTGCATGGAGCGACGGTAGCCCGTTTGCGGATGACGTAACGCGAAACTGGATAACAC
Source organism: Phytobacter ursingii (assembly GCA_901456055.1). Lineage (GTDB taxonomy): Bacteria > Pseudomonadota > Gammaproteobacteria > Enterobacterales > Enterobacteriaceae > Phytobacter > Phytobacter ursingii. The sequence continues at coordinate 301,568 of CABDWT010000002.1, read as the reverse complement.
AACAGGTTATGCCAGGGGATGAGGGGGCATGGCTGGCTGGTGGGGCGTCTGTTGCTGGCGAATCATCCCAGGACGATCTTCTGGCGCTGGAACCCGAAGCGCAGGCGCGTGCCGATAGCGAAGGGGTCGATGCCGCGCTGGGCTGGCTCCAGTCACGACCGGGCATTGCTAGCGCGCGACAGCGCCTGCAATTGCGTTTACTCATGTCCCGGATCGCGGAGCAATACGGCAAAACCGAGATGGCGCTGTTGTTGTTAGATGAACTGGATGGGAGTTCGCAGGGGGTGACGCTAACCCAATGGGAACCCGAGTTGATCTTCGAGATCAAAGCCCGACAGTTGAAACTGCTGCGTTTAAGGGCGCATCGCCATGCGGATAAAGCGCTGCTGGCACGAAAAATGGAAACCCTGCTCGGCACGCTGGTGGCGATAGATCCCGCACGCGCTGCCGTATTGTGCGATTCGCAACATAAGGATTGATGTTTGTCTGTTTTTCGAATTAAAGGATTTTCATGGACGATCTAACCCAACGCTATTACGAAGCGGAAATGCGCTACCTGCGTGAAGCAGGTAAAGAATTCGCACAGGCCTATCCCGACCGTGCGGCAATGCTGAACCTCGACAAACCCGGTGCTCGCGATCCCTATGTCGAACGCCTGTTTGAAGGTTTTGCTTTTCTGATGGGGCGGCTGCGTGAAAAGCTGGATGATGATTTGCCGGAGCTCACCGAAGGGCTGGTCAGCCTGCTCTGGCCGCACTATCTGCGCACCATTCCCTCACTGTCTGTTGTTGAGCTGGCAACCGATTATCAACTGATGAAACAGAGCGAAACGCTCAGCCATTTTCAGGTGCTGTCACGCCCGATTGGTGAGCGCAAAACCCGCTGTCGCTATACCGCCACGCGAGATGTCACGCTCTATCCACTGGCTCTGCCAGAGGTATCACTGCAGTACGAGCCGGACGGGCGTTCCATCATTCGCCTGCGTTTTGCATGCAGTCCGCTGGTCGGCGACTGGTTGCACATTGATTTATCACGACTTCCGTTGTATCTGAATGCCGACAGCCCGGTAGCCTGTGCGTTGCACCGGGCGCTGACGCTGGGAACGCAGCAGATCTGGCTGCGTCTACCGGGACAAGAGCGGTGCGCGCTGAAAGGCCATTTTTCCCCGCAGGGAATGGGTGACGATGACAGGCTCTGGCCCAAGGGAGAATCCGCCTTTAGCGGCTATCAGCTGCTGCTGGAATATTTCACTTTCCGCGAGAAGTTTATGTTCGTGGCGCTTCATGGGCTGGAAAACATCGCCTGGCCGGAAGGGATAAACGGCTTTGAGCTGGATGTCGTACTGGCAGAAAGCTGGTCCCACGATTTACCGTTCAATGCCGATAATATCCGCCTGCACTGTGTTCCGGTTATAAACCTGTTTCCGCTGGAGGCCGATCCTCTGCATCTCTCGCCGCTGGAAAATGAATACCTCTTGCGGCCCATGCGTATCCAGGATGGGCATACCGAAATCTATTCCGTTGATCGTATCGTCTCCTCACGCCATACCGGCAATCAGGCGTATGTCCCTTTTGCCAGCTTCCGCCATCGGGGTGGCATGTTGCGTCACGATGCCCCCGAACGCTATTACCACACGCGGGTGAAGCGCGGCCCCTCGGGTCTGCATGATAGTTGGTTGATTTTGGGCGGTGATGCATTCGATGCGGACAGGTTGCTGGAAGACGAAACCTTGTCGCTGAGCCTGACGGGTACTAACGGTCAGCTTCCGCGTAAGGCGTTGCAAAGTACGCTCCTGGATACCCCCGTTCATGCGGCGCAAAACAGTCTGCGAGTCCGTAATCTCTGTGCGCCAACGCAGCCTTGCTATCCTCCCTCGCGTGACCGTTTCCACTGGCGGGTTCTCAGCCATCTGGGCTCAAACTTTCTGTCGATGATGGATAACGCGGAGATCCTGCGCGGCACGCTGGCGCTCTATGACTGGACAGAGAGTGAGATGAACCGGCGTCGTCTTGAGGCGATTGTCGATGTTAAGCACCATCTCATTCAGCGTTTCGAAAAAGGCTTTCTGCTGCGTGGGGTAGACATTCAGGTCACTCTCGACAGCAACGGTTTTGCCGGGGAGGGGGATATCACCCTGTTTGGTGAAATGCTCCACCGCTTCTTCGCGCTCTATGCCGATATCCATCTCTTCACACAACTGACCGTAATATTGCAACCCACAGGGAAGTGTCTGCAATGGACCGAACATCACAGCCAGCGCGTACCGGGCTGATCAACCGACTGAAGCCGCAGATTTCGCGGATTAACTTTTACCGTTTTTGCCAGTATCTGGAACAGGCCACGCCACATGCTCCGCCGCTGGGCAGTACCGCGAATCCTGCAGATGATGCCGTGCGTTTTCGCCCGCACCCCGGGATGGGTTTCCCCGTCAGCGAACTTAAAGCGGTCGAGTATGATGCACTGCAGCCTGACGCGCCGCTCACAGTACGCACCACTTTTCTGGGACTTTACGGCGTCGATTCCCCTCTGCCGACGGCCTACCTGGACGACATTGCGCAGGGAAAAGACGGCCATGAGGCGGTGATGGCGTTTCTGGATATCTTTAACCACCGCTTTACCACGCAGTACTACCGCATCTGGCGCAAATACAACTATCCGGCGTCGTTTGAACCGGGCGCTATAGATGCGATTTCCCGCTGCCTGTTAGGACTTATCGGTTTGGGAATTCCCGGAAGCGAAAACCATATCGCCACGCCCGTTTCCCGTTTTCTGGCGTTGTTGAGCGTAATGCGCCTGCCGACTCGTACAGCAGAAGGGGTGACGGCGTTAGTGGCGCTGCTTGCGCCAAAGACGCTGGCAACGGTAACACCTCACGATCCACAGCCTGTTGTACTGAAAAAGCGGGCTTGTTTATCCCGATCCTCGCGCATTGTTCTGAAAACGCGCCCTCTGCTGGGGCGCACGGGCACGGACGTTAACAGCCAACTGCTGCTGCAACTCTATACCGAAGAGGCTGATGAGGCGCGCGGGTGGCTGCCAGGAGGACAGTTACATACCGATCTTCTGGTGCTGCTGCGTGTGTATCTTGGCTGGCGCTGCCAGGCGCGATTACAGCTCACGCTTCCGGTCAGCCTGCTGCCTGCCGCGCAGTTAGGTAAGCAGCGTGTGCAGATTGGCCGAACCGGGATTTTGCGGGGTTCCGGCTCCACGCCAGCGACTGTGACGGTGAAACTTGGTCGCTATCAGGGATTAATGCCCACTTCATCCACCTGTGACAAGGAGAGTATTACGCATGTTTGTTATCCACGGTAAGCGCCGGGCGCTGGCCTGCGCAGTGGTGCTGTCGGTTTGCCTGACGGGCTGCGGGCTGAGTCAAAAGGTGATTGAAGGCTCGAAAAGCATGGCCGCCGCCCTCTTCTATAAACAGATCTCTATCTTGCATCTGGATTTCATTTCCCGTGGCGCACTCAACACGGACGCGCAAGACACGCCACTTTCCACCATGGTGCATATCTGGCAGCTGAAATCGCGCGCCCGTTTTGATAAAGCGGATTACGACACCTTGCTCACCCAGGAAGAGACGACGCTCAACGGGGATGTCCTGGCAGAGCACTCGGTCTGGATTAAACCCGAAGGTGCAGTTTCACTGGATGTTCCGCTGGACAAAGAGACGCAGTTTGTTGCCATTGCCGGGCAGTTTTATCAGCCGGATGAGAAGCATAATACCTGGCGGTTGATCCTGACACGGGACGATCTGGATGCGGATAAACCCCGCACTATCGAGCTTCTTCGCAGTCAGTTGGCGCTGCTTCCGATGCAGGACAATTAACCCATGCCGACACCTTCCTTATACGAAATGTTGATGTCTGGTTTTAGCGGGGAATTACCGCTGGAACAGGTCAGCGAGCGGGACCAGCTTATCCTTTCCGTGATGGACAATATGCAGCGCATCATTAACTGCCGGGCGGGTACGCTGGCGCATCTACCCGACTACGGGTTACCGGATATGAGCGTGATACATCAGGGAATGGCGGCGGGTATTCACGGGCTAATGCGCCAGATTGAGGAGACGCTACGACGTTATGAACCCCGCCTGAGCCAGCTTCGCGTGGAGCTAATGCCGCAGCCGCGTCCCGGTCACCTTAATTACCTGATTCACGCCGAACTTCCCGCCAGGGGCTGGATACATTTTGACGGGGTATTCTCGCCGGAAGGGCGGGTTGTCCTGCGCCATCTTAAGCAACAGGAGCGTACGTAACCGATGACGGATCATTCTTCATTTCTCCGCCAGGTTCGGGCAGGTGGCGATCCCTGCACCTTTCGTGAATCGGGCGAATTGCAGGCCGAAATGGGTAAACTTACCCACCCGGCGCGCCCGGACGTCGACTGGCCTCGGGTCGAATCATTGTGTCTGGCGTTGTTCAGGCAAAATGGTGTGGAACTGCAAACGCTGGTCTGTTACATCGTGGCCAGAACAAAGCAGCAGGGGCTGGTGGGCATGACCGACGGGCTGGAGGCGCTGCAAACATTAATGGTGCGTCACTGGGCGGATTTCTGGCCCGTGCAGGTACATTCAAGAGTCACTCTGCTCAGTTGGCTGGCGGAAAAGATACAGCAGTCGCTACGGACAATGGAAACCCCGTATCACGATTTGGCACGGGTCTATCGTTGTGAGCAATACCTGGCTGAGCTTGAAAAAGTGCTGCGTCAATGCGAACTCTGGCATCTGACCCGAATGGATATTGTTGCCGGGCAGTTGCGTAATGTCGCACTGAGACTCGAACGGCTTACACCGCAGGGGACGGATATCAACGTAACGCCGATAAACGCGCTCACCACAACGCCCAATGCGCCGGAAAATATTGTTCAGCTTGCCGTACAGCCAGAGCGGCAGGCGGCGGCTACAGCCCCCCGGCGTTCATGGCCGGTGTTTTTTGCCGGAATGATGACCGCAGCGTGCCTGAGCGGTATTGGGATTGGTGGCTGGATATTCCTCAATCAACCTGATTTACGTGAACAAGAGCGTAACGCGCTGCCGGTTTCTGAGCTGTCTCACCACGCACAGGCACAAGAGCAGTTGCAGCGCCTTTCTCAGCAACTGGATACCCTGGATGAACGTAAAGGGAAGTATTTAACCGCATCGGAACTGAAAACGGCCGTTTTCGCGATTCGGCAATCATTGCAAACGCCACCGCTGGAAGAACTGCTTCGGCAACTGGATGAACAGACGCGCGCTGGTGAGGTTGCGCCTGCGCTGATCGTACAAATCGAGACCCGCATTCAGCAGTTGCTCAACCGCTACGCCATTTTAAGCAACCCACGCGAGAGTCACACAGGGCAGGAGAAGCAGTAGGTGTCGTGTGGTTTGCTTCTAACCCTCTGTCAGCATCAGGCCCGGACCACTCCAGTCCGGGCCTTTTTGCATCATTCATATGTCATATCAAACTCGACAGCCGAGTTCGCTGTTCCCGGACGGAGGGGCCCGGTACGGATATAACGTGCTTTCATGGGAATGGTATAACTGCCGCCCGTCGCTTTTACATAACCTGTGTACTGAATTTTATTATTAAAGGGTACAAGGGTTTCATCGTCATACAGCATTTGAATGCCTACACCATCAGCCGTGGAATCGCCGCTTAGCGTTAGATAGCTTCCGGTGCCGGTTCCTGCGAGATTTATGCCTGGTGCTGGCCGGAATGTGTAATTCACCGAACTTAAATTCTTCGGGCAATTGTTCATAACAAAATTAAACGGGGTCGGCGTACTGGTCACGCCAACAGCAAATAACTCCTGAACATTGTGTTTTTGCAGATCGACCGTAATATTCGGTGTTTCGCAGGTAACATAGTTAAACGTCGCCGTGCCGTTGATTGTCATTTGCGCATACGTTAATCCGCTGGTGACGCCGGAGATCTCTGAATCCGCCCACGCGACAAGTTCGGATTTGAGCGTAGCCACCCCTGCGGTTATTGGACCGGTAACGTAATATTGCAGATAAACGCTTTTAATCCCCCTGTTAACATAAACCGCCGTGCCTGATGAATTGTATGTGCCATACCATGCTTGTGGTGTATCGAATTCATTATCAAGCTCGTAAACACCACTAAACTCAGACCAGATTTTGACGCCAATACCCGCCAGATCTGTTGGATAGACCCTTGGCGTACTGGTTTCGATACCCGGAGAAGCCAGTGCCAGCATCATGTAGTAATATCCGGAGGCGTTCGCGTCACATTTGAGCTGCGTATTCGTCCCGTTCGTGATGGCGATTTTGCTGCCCAACGCGGTGCCTGGCGTGGCGTTACGTGGTATGGGAATAAACATATCCGGAAGCGAAACGATGTTATTGACCGCAGAATAGCCCTTATTAAATACGCACCCAGCCTGGCTTTGTAGGCTGAACATCAACAACCCGGATACCAGTATCAGTGCGGAAAAGTGATTTCGTAACATCATAGGGCTTCCCTCTGAAAAGGCCTGGCGTGCTTACACGCTATAAAACGTGTCGCGTTGCTCAAAACCACCATAATCATTAATGATCGTCACGGTTATTTTTCCGCCGCCTGCATGGAGTTCAAACGGCACGGCAAAGCTTTTTTTCCCTTTTGCCGGGCACATTCCACGTATCGACTCGTCCTGAGGATTTGCTTTACCTTGCAGACGGATATCATTAAATGAAATGTTAAAGGCCGATGGATTCTCACATTCCAGCGCATAGCCTTCTTTGAACGGCGCCAGCCGCCAGCGCAATGCTGTCGCTGCTTCCTGCGGGCTACCCGGTAGCCCCTCCGGGCGGTAAAACAGTTTTAATCGCGAGCGAATGGAAAACCGCACGTTGTCATACACTTCTTGTTTCTTTGCACTGGGTTTAGGTTGTAATTCCAGGATGTTTATCCAGAAAACAGACTCCCTGTCCTGAGGGAGCGCGGGTCCCAGGAAGAGGACGCGTAATCTCTGTCCATTACCGGGGGCGAGGCGGGAAATAGGTGGAACGATCATAAAAGGAAACGATGCGGCGCTGATGTCCGCGTTCGGATTGCCGTCATCTATCCAGGCCTGAATCAGTCGGGGAGCCGTAGCGTTATTGGTGACAACCAAACTCATCTCTTTTTTTGCGGCAGGGTAAACCATGCGCGTTCTGTCAATCTCGATTCCTGACAACGCCAAAGGGCTAAAAAATAGTAGCGAAATAAATAAAATACGAAGCAGGATATCCATTTCCGGCATTCCCCTCTTGAGGGTTAAAATAATTCATATTTTGTATGTGTGTTTTGCAAATCTGATAAGTTGTGTTTTTTATGCAGTCATGGATGCAGTAAAACTTTGCCATAAAGTGTACTAAGTATAGTTGATCATTCCAATTTTTAATGTTGCTTTTGTTTGAGCTGACTTCGATTTTTGATTTTAATTTGCTGCGCTTTTAAAGCGATAATCGGTGGGGCGAACATTGTTTTATTTTTTTCAATATGGCTGTAACGTATATATAAATTATATAAATAAAATTAATACCGTGTTTGCTATTAATTTCTTGCGTTTATTAATTTATGAATTATATATTTTTAATAAATAGATAAGGCCCGGACCACCCCAGTCCGGGCCTTTTTTATTTACTCCTTCGCCGTTGCGCGGCGTGGAGCAAACCCTTCGCTAACCCCTTCGCGATCGTGACGTGCAATCCAGCGATAACTGCATGCACCCAGAAACACGCCGATAAACCAGCTAAAGTTAGCGACTTCGTGCAGTGAGGGAATAAAGCTAATGATCAGGCATACGGCAACCGACGGTACCAGAGCGGTAACGGCTTTCGGATTAATGCCGTTTTTGTACCAGTAACGCCCATTCGGGGAGACAGTAAACAGATCGTCGACAAATACTTTCCCGCGTTTAATCAGGTAGAAGTCAGCCAGCAGGATACCGAACAACGGCCCGATAAAAGAACCCAGCACATCCAGCGTGTAGTGGATGAGTTCCGGAGACTGGAACAGGTTCCACGGCGTCAGCAACACGGAGCCAACTGCGGCGATCATCCCACCCGTACGGAAGCTTATTTTCTGCGGTGAGCAGTTAGAGAAATCGAACGCCGGGGAGACGAAGTTTGCCACGATATTGATGCCGATGGTGGCGATGATCATGGTCAACAGGCCAATCGCCATCGCCAGGCTGTTGCCCACATGGCTGACGGTCTCGATGGGGTCGGTGATCATTTTGCCGAACAGCGACTGCGTGCCTGAAACGATCACCACGGTCACGATGGAGAACAGCAGGAAGTTAAACGGCAGACCCCAGCGGTTGCCGCGACGAATTTCCTGCATGCTCTTGCCGTAGCGCGAAAAGTCGCCAAAGTTGAGCAATGGCCCGGAGAAGTAAGAAACCACCAGCGCAGTTGCGGTGATCATCTGCCAGGTTTGCTCGCCTGCGGTCAGCTCTTTGCTGGCAAGGGTAAAGGAGATACCGCTAAAGCCGGTTTGTGACAGGATCCACACCGCCAGCGCCAGCATCACTACGTAGACTGCCGGGCCAGCGATATCGATAAAGCGTTTAATCGCGCTCATCCCGTGCCAGAACACCAGCGCCTGCAATACCCACATGATACCGAAGCACACCCAACCCAGATGCGACAGACCCAGGAAATGCCCCTCGGTCATCGGCGCCAGAGACGGCCAGAATTTCAGCATCACCAGCATTAACGCATTAGCCGCCAGATAGGTTTGTATACCGTACCAGGCAAAAGCGATAAGCCCACGGATGACGGCAGGAATGTTGGCACCGAACACGCCAAATGCCTGGCGACAGATCACCGCATAGGGCACGCCAGCCATTTGGCTTGGTTTGGCGACAAGGTTTGCGCACAACTGCACAATACAGATGCCCAGCAATAGGCACAGTAATACCTGCCAGCTGGCAAGGCCGAGCGCGAAGAAGCTGGCCGCGACCACGTATCCGCCCATGCTGTGCACGTCGGACATCCAGAAAGAGAAGATGTTGTACCACGTCCAGTTCTGGTCGCGCGTTGGGGCCAAATCGTTGTTAGTGAGTCTTGGGCTGTAACTGTCTTTGTAATTTGGTTCAAGGTTTGGCATGGAATCTGCTCCTCTGAATACAGATTGTGACGTTATGTCTGCCATCCTGTATTGCATGAACCAGGCCAGGTTTTAATTTTATGTATACAAAATACTTTAATGATGTATACAAATAGATAAGAAATACGTAACAAAGGAATACCCCAATGAAGCAACCAACGGGGCTACAGACCCCAGCAGATCTGGAAGATAAAGAAAACTTCATCTGGCAGTCGCTGATGACCGCCATTGTCGAACATCAACTCCCGCCAGGCAGTAAATTACCCGAAGAAGCGCTGGCTGACGTGTTTGGCGTTAGCCGCACGGGGATCCGTAAGGTCCTGACGCGCCTTGCGACGGTGCAAATGGTCACCATGACGCCCAGACGTGGTGCATTCGTCGCCAAACCGGATATCGACGAGTCGAAATCGATCTTCGCCACCCGCAAAATGATCGAGTGCGCCAATCTGCCGCAGGTGCTTGAGCATCTGCAGGCGCCGCATATAGTGGGGCTGGAGAAAATCATCGCGCAGGAAGAAGAGGCGCATCAGAACCACGATGGCGCGGCGGCGATTCGCCATTCTGCGGCGTTTCATATTCAACTGCAGGCCATCTCGGGTAATGCGGTGGTGACAGATATCGTGACCACACTGGCACAGCGCTCGTCACTGGTGATTGCCGCCTGGGGCGCCCCCTGGCAGCGCGGATGCCGCTGTGACGACCACGACAGGCTCATCGAGCTGCTACGTAAAAAGGACGGCGCAGCGCTGAACCACGCCATGGCGCATCACTTCGACCATATCGTCTCGAGCCTCAGTTTTGAGCGCGGCGGCGACATCCTTCCCGACTTTGCCCGCCTGTTCGGCGCTGCAGGAGAACACCCATGATGCCATGTTGTATACAGGTGATTAATCCTAATACCAGCCCGGAGATGACCCACACCATCGCCAGCGCCGCCCGCCAGGTTGCCGCGCCGGGTACAACGATCCTCGCCAGTTGTCCGACCCAGGGCGTAGCGTCGATTGAAGGGCATTTTGACGAGGCGATTGCCGCCATTGGCGTGCTGGAACAGATAAAGAAAGGGATGGCGCAGGGGGTGCATGGTCATGTGATTGCCTGCTTTGGCGATCCGGGATTGCTGGCCGCGCGAGAACTGGCAACCGGGCCGGTGGTGGGGATTGCCGAAGCGGCCATGCATGTCGCTACTATGGTCGCAACGCGTTTTTCCATCGTCACCACCTTGCCGCGCACGGTGATTATCGCCCGTCATTTATTGCAGCAATATGGCTTCGAACACCACTGCGCCGCGCTGCATGCGATCGATTTACCGGTACTGGCGTTAGAAGATGGCACGGGTCTTGCTCAACAGAAAGTACGCGAGCGCTGTATACAAGCCAAACGAGAAGATAATAGCGGCGCTATTGTTCTTGGCTGTGGCGGGATGGCAAACCTTGCCAGCGAGCTGACGCAGGAGCTGGGTATTCCGGTGATTGATGGCGTCACGGCCGCGGTGAAAATGGTGGAATCCCTCCTGGCATTGGGGCTTGGTACCAGTAAGTACGGCGATCTGGCGTATCCCAATAAAAAGCCGCTTTCAGGATGCTTTGAAATGCTGAGCTGAAAGCGGCCCCAAAATGAGGTCGAATCAGCATGCATTCATATACGGACAAGCCTGTCTGGCACTTTACCGATAACTACCCGCGCGATCTGGCGGGGTACGCCGGGAAACCTCCTCATGCGCAGTGGCCCGGCGGAGCGCGCATTGCCGTACAGTTTGTCCTGAACTTCGAAGAGGGCGGTGAGAACCATATTCTGCATGGCGACGCCGGTTCTGAACAGTTTCTGTCCGACATTATCGGCGCGGCCAGCTACCCTGACAGACACATGTCCATGGACTCGCTATATGAATACGGTTCCCGCGCAGGTTTCTGGCGCATTCACAATGAGTTCCAAAAGCGCGGCCTGCCGCTAACGGTATTCGGCATTGCAATGGCGCTGGCGCGCAACCCGGAGATCGTCGCGGCGATTAAGGCGGCGGATTACGACGTGGTGAGCCACGGCTGGCGCTGGATCCACTATCAAAATATGGATATTCAGACGGAGCGCCAGCACATGCAGCAGGCAATGGAGATCCTCACCACGCTGTTTGGCAAGGCGCCGAGCGGCTGGTACACCGGACGCGACAGCCCGAACACCCGTAAGCTGGTGGTTGAGCAGGGCAGTTTTTTGTATGACAGCGATTACTATGGCGACGATCTGCCGTTCTGGACGACGGTCGACCAGAAGCCTCATCTGATTGTGCCCTATACCCTGGATGCGAACGACATGCGCTTTGCCACCGCGCAGGGCTTTAATACCGCTGAGCAGTTCTATACCTACCTGAAAGACAGTTTCGATGTGCTGTATGAAGAGGGAGAGACGTCACCGAAGATGATGTCGATTGGTATGCACTGTCGGCTGCTGGGTCGACCTGGGCGCTTTAAGGCTCTGCAGCGTTTTCTGGATTATGTGCAGAGCCACGAGGATGTGTGGGTGTGCCGCCGCCAGGATATCGCCGAGCACTGGGTGAAGACGCACCCTTATACTCCTGAGTGAGTTTTCACCCTCACCCTAACCTTCTCCCTAAAGGGGAGTGTAGCCCTGGTAAGCGCAGCGCCACCGGGGACAATTCCCGGATGGCGGCGCAAGCGCCTGATCCGGGCTACGTTTTCCATACGAGCAGAGAGGGCCGGGGTGAGGGCACCCGGCCGCACCCCTCTTTCCTTCTTACCCCATCAAGCTGACATGGGCCGCCACAATCCGCCAGCCATAGGGAAACTTCACCCAGGTCTGCATCTGGCGGCCTACTCGTTCACTGTTCTCGCGCGTAAACTCCGTGCTCGCGACCGCCATATCCTCACCGTAGGTGGTGATCGTGGTGTTACGCAGCAGCCTGTCCAGCCCGGCTGACGGACGGGCGTTGCGAAATTCGCGAATCGCTTCAATGCCGTACAGATTTTCCGTTGCGCCATAGCGGACGGTTCGCGGATCCGCCCAAAAAAGCTCATCCAGCACGGCCACATCATTACTGATAAGCGCCTGCTCATAACGGTAAAACGCAGCGGTGACCTCATTCAACACGGTCGGACGGTCAATATGTTCTCTGTTCATCATGCTTCCTGTGGGTAAAGAATGCCCGCCTGCTCCAGCCGCCACGCCGCCTGCAGGCAGCGCGACTCCTGCCAGGGGGCAGCAATAATCTGTACGCCAATGGGCAATCCCGAGGCGGTTTTCACGGGTACGGTGGCAACCGGCAGACCTAAAAACGAGATGGGCTGCGTCAGCATCCCCATACTGGCTTTGATCGGCAAATCGGTATGGTTAATGCGCATGGTATTCTCGCCAATCGGCGTCGCACTGCAGGGTGTCGCCGGAGCCAGAAGCAGATCCACGTCGTTAAACAGCGGCAGCGTTTGATCGCGAAACCAGGCGCGAAAACGCTGTGCCTGGGTATACCAGGCCGAGGGCGTCATTGCGCCTGCCAGCAGACGCTCACGGGAATTCGGCTCGAACTTATCGGCATCCGTTCGCAGCGCCGGGAGATAATGGTTGCCCCCCTCTGCCGCAGAAAGCAAAAATGCGGCGGAACGGGCCAGTTCCGCTTCCGGCAATACCCGCGTCTGATTTGCTCCCAGCGCCTGCGCTACCACGTTGACGGCGGCACGGGCATCGGCAGTACACCAGGTTGTAAAATAGCCCTCCAGCACGGCACAGCGTAGCGTCCCCACAGCGGATAACGCTGGCAGAACAGCGACCGGCTCGCGTGCGGATTGCCAGTTATCTTCCCCGTCATGTCCCAGCAGCGCATCATAGACGCAGGCCAAATCCTCCACGTTTCGTGCCAGCGGGCCAATGTGGTCCAGGCTGGCGACAAACGGATGGCTGCCGCTGCGTGATAAGCGCCCAAAGGTGGGTTTTAACCCCAGTACGCCGCACAGCGAGGCGGGAACGCGAATAGAGCCGTTGGTGTCGGTGCCCAGCGCGAAATTGACCAGCCCGGCCGCAACCGCCGCAGCCGAACCGCCCGAGGAGCCGCCCGCCACGCGTGTGAGGTCTCGCGGGTTACGCGTTGCGCCGTAGTGGCTGTTCTCTGTGGTGAAGCCATAGGCATAGGCATCCATATTGAGCGTGCCGGCCAGCGTTGCGCCCGCGTTCGCAAGCTGGCGAATGGCGAAAGCATCTTTTGTTGCGGGGGGCTGGGTGCTGAACAGCTTTGCCCCCGCCAGTGTGGTCACGCCCTCGACGTCGAACAGGTTTTTCACCGCGTAGGGCACGCCTGCCAGCGCAGGCAGTGTTTCGCCCGCCGCCCGTCGCGCATCGATATGTGCGGCTTCGGTGAGCATGCGTGTCGCGGTTACGCCGGTGAAGGCGTTGATGTCAGGGTTTGCCTGCTCAATCAACGCCAGTGATTGCTGTGCCAGTTCGCGCGCGCTAAACGTTTTGCTACGCAATCCTTGCTGAATGTCCCGAATGGATAAGCTCATAGCCGATACTCTCCTGCGCCTTCCTGGCGGTGCGGCAGTGGAAACGCCATCAGCGGCTGCGCCATCGCGGCGATGCGGGTGAGTTGAACTTCCAGCTCCGCCCGACGTTCGTCGTCCAGCGGCACTGCCAGTAATTGTTCCATCAGCCGGATGTATGTCGGCCAGTCGAGTGTGTTATCGCTCATGGTGGCTCCTTAAAAACCGGCCGCGCTGCCGTTGCTGCGTGGATCAAATGCCCCTTCAAGCATGCCGTTGGGATGACGCACAATCGCCCCCGCGTGCCCGGTCGCTTCGCTCAGTCCGGGTAACCATTCCACGTCATGGCCCAGGTCACGCAGCGCCTGATAGGTGGCCTCGCTGAATCGCCCCTCCAGCTTCAGGCTATCGGACGTCTGCCCCCAGGTGCGGCCCAGCAACCAGCGAGGGGCGCATACTGCTTCCTGTAGGGGCATGTTTTGCATCACGTGACGGGTAAATATGGCGGCCTGCGTTTGCGGCTGCCCGTCGCCGCCCATCGTGCCGTAGACCATGGTGCGGCCATCTTTCAGCCGTGCGGCTGCCGGGTTGAGGGTGTGGAACGGCTGTTTGCCGGGCACCAGCGCCAGCAAATGGGCCGGGTCAAGACTGAATGCCGCGCCGCGGTTTTGTAACAGCACACCGCTTTCCGGCAGTACCACGCCGCTACCAAACTCGTGATAAATGCTCTGAATAAACGACACCGCCAGTCCGTTTTTATCCATCACGCCCATCCAGACGGTGTCGCCGGGCCCTTTCCCCTGGCCCCAGGGCGCGGCCCGGTGTTCGTCAATACTGTTTGCCAGTGCTTGTAACGGCGCCTGTTCCAGCAAAGTTTGAACCGGCAGCGTCACGTGGCGCGGGTCGGTGATGTAACGATCACGCAGGCCAAAGGCCTGTTTGGTCGCTTCGACGATGCGGTGAATGGTCTGCACTTCACTGGCCTGAGACATGTCCAGGTGGTCGGTAATCCCGAGGATCGCCAGCGACACCAGCCCTTGCGTCGGCGGCGTCATATTGAAGATGTCGCCCTGGCTGTGGGACAGACGAAGCGGTACCCGGCGGTGAGCACGATGGGACGCCAGATCCTGGGCGGTCAGTGGCAGTCCGAGGGCGTTCATTTCCGCCGCCATCTGATCGGCGAGTGCGCCGCGATAAAAACTGTCCAGTCCGTCGGTGGCGAGGCGGGTTAAGGTACGCGCCAGACGCGGCTGGCAGAAACGGCTACCGGCCTGAGGGACATCGCCCTGAACGAGAAAGGTCTCGCTAAAGCCCGGCACATCCACCAGTTCCGGGTATTTACTTTGTGTGGCGCTGGCCTGCGACTGCGTAACCGGAATCCCTTCGCTGGCGTAACGAATGGCATCTGCCAGCAGGCGGGAGAGCGGCAATTGCCCGCCCCCCATTGATGCCGATACTTTCAGCGCCTCGTCCCAGCCGCTTAGCGTGCCGGGAACCGTCAGCGCCGCCAGCGGACCACGATGGGGAATATGACTATGCCCCGCATAAAACGCCTGTGTCGCCAGTTGCCCGGCGGCGCCGCTGGCATCAATGGCAAGGGGTTCGCCTTCGGGCGGCACTATCAGCCAGAAACCATCACCGCCGATGCCATTCATATGGGGATAGACCACCGCAATCGTGGCCGCCGCGGCCACCATCGCTTCAATCGCATCGCCGCCGTGGCGCAACACCGATAATGCCGATTCGCTGGCCAGGTGGTGGGGCGTTACCGCCATACCGGAAGGGGCAATATTACTTTGCATCGTCATGCTCTCTTTGTTCGGGTAAGTCAGAGAGCTAAGCAAGAGCTGTTCCAGATTGACGACAAGCGTTTCACTGTGTCAGCTTAATGTGAAACGAAAGTTGCAGGAGAGCCTATGCAGCAGTTAGATACGCGCTTACGTGAGTGCTACAACGAATTATCTCCACAAGAACAGAGAGTTGCCTCATTTATCATGGATCATTTTGATGATCTGATGAGCTACAACAGCGCCGAACTGGCCCGTCTGAGCGGCGTGTCGAAAGCCACTGTTAGCCGCCTGTTTAAACGGCTTGGCTATGATCGTTTCAAAGAGATGCGCGATGAGGTACGTACACTGCGCCAGAGCGGCATGCCGCTGACGGAAAACCGCGACGCCGTACAGGGCAACACGTTGCTGGCACGACACTATAAGCAGGAGATGGCGAACCTGACCCAGTGGGTGAATGCGCTGGATGCCATGCAATTTGCCGATGTGGTGCAGGCGCTGGGCGCGGCGCGGCGCGTCTTTATTCTTGGCCTGCGCAACAGCGCGCCGGTGGCGCTGCATCTGCGCCAACAACTGATGCAAATCCGTGGTCAGGTCTGGCTGATGCCCCAGCCAGGGCAGACGCTGGCGGAAGAGCTCGTGGATATCACGGAGCAGGATGTGGTGGTGGTGATCGCATTTCGCCGTCGCCCGCGGGTGATCCGCCCGGTGCTGGAGGCGCTGCGTAAGCAGGGAGTGCCGACCCTTGCCATCAGCGAGCCGCAGGCGTCAGGCATTACCACACTTGTCCGCTGGCATTTTGGCCTGCCGCTCGACAGCGTGTCGGCGTTCGACAGCTACAGTAGCGCCATGAGTCTGGTGAATTTACTGGCGAACGCGTTACTGCATAGTGCCCTGACAGAGGGGCGCCAGCGTATCCATAATATCGCCTCGCTGTATACAGACCTCGATGAGCTGGAACAACGGTGATGCACTGATTTGGTGCCTTTGCACCAGTTCTGGGGATCCTGATGGCGCAGGCGGTCAGCGCTGATTTCGTCTGAAAAATACATAAATCAGCCTGATAGCAGGCTGGTATCATCATTTTCTCTGTGGCACATTAGTTGCAGAAAGCATTTACAAGAATCTTTTGTTTCATGGCGATCACTTTTGTATACCGAAGGATGTGTCTATGTTCGACTCTCAGCAATCTGCGCAAATTAACCCGCCACATCGTTTACTGATGGGGCCTGGACCTATCAATGCTGACCCGCGGGTCTTACGTGCCATGGCGAGCCAACTGGTGGGGCAATATGATCCGGTCATGACCGGCTATATGAATGAGGTTATGTCCCTCTACCGCGACGTTTTCCGTACGCAAAACCGCTGGACCATGCTGGTGGATGGCACCTCGCGCGCCGGCATCGAAGCGATCCTCGTTTCTGCGATCCGCCCCGGTGACAAAGTGCTGGTTCCGGTCTTTGGCCGTTTCGGGCATCTGCTGTGTGAAATCGCTCGCCGCTGTCGCGCGGAAGTACACACCATCGAAGTGCCCTGGGGCGAAGTCTTTACTGCGGATCAGATTGAAGATGCCATCAAACGTGTTAAGCCTCGCGTGTTGCTGACGGTGCAGGGCGATACCTCCACCACGCTGCTGCAACCGCTGGAAAACCTGGGCGAAATTTGTCGCCGTCATGGCGTGCTGTTTTATACCGATGCCACCGCATCGCTCGGCGGCAACGCGCTGGAAACTGACGCCTGGGGGCTGGATGCGGTCTCCGCTGGTTTGCAGAAATGCCTTGGCGGCCCGTCGGGCAGCTCGCCGATTACCCTGAGCCCGCAAATGGAAGAGGCCATCCGCGCGCGTAAATGCGTGGAGCAGGGGATCCGTACCGATACGCACCAGGACGGCGATGACGAGATGATCTACTCCAACTATTTCGATCTCGGCATGGTGATGGACTACTGGGGGCCGGAACGCCTGAACCATCATACCGAAGCGACCAGCATGCTGTTCGCCGCCCGTGAATGCGCGCGCATCATGCTGGAAGAGGGAATGGACGCGCTGATCGCCCGCCACGAATTACATGGCCGCGCCATGCTCGCAGGTATTCAGGGGATGGGGCTGGAAGTGTTTGGCGACATTCGCCACAAGATGAACAACGTGCTGGGGGTGATGATCCCCTCTGTTGTACACGGTGAAGAGGTGCGCAAGTGCCTGCTGGATGATTTCCATATTGAAATCGGCACCTCGTTTGGCCCGCTACAGGGCAAGATCTGGCGTATCGGCACCATGGGTTATAACGCGCGTAAAGATTGCGTGCTGCAAACCCTCACTGCGCTGGAAGCGGTGCTCAATCGTCTGGGATTCCGCACCGTGCAGGGGGCGGGGATGCAGGCCGCCTGGGACGTGTACGAAGGGGTTGCATAATGATGACTGCCGATGACGCTGACCGCGCTGCGCGCCGGGTAATGGAACGCTGCGATACGCTGGCAGAGATCAGTGAAACGCCGGGTCAACTGACCCGGGTTTATCTCTCTTACGAACATCTACGGGCTAACGCACAGGTGGCGCTGTGGATGCAGGAGGCGGGCATGGTCACCTGGCAGGATGCGGTTGGCAATATTTGTGGGCGTTACGAGGCAGCAAATGACGGCGCCCAGGCGGTGTTGCTGGGATCGCATCTGGACACCGTACGCGACGCCGGACGTTACGATGGCATGCTCGGCGTGCTAACCGCCATCGAAGTGGTTGACTGGTTGCACCGTCAGAATCTCCGGGGTTCTCAGGCCATTGAAATCGTCGGGTTCGCCGACGAAGAGGGCACACGCTTTAACATCACGCTGCTGGGAAGCCGTGGCCTGACCGGCACCTGGCCGCAGGGCTGGCTGGATTGTGAGGATGCGCAGGGTGTTAGCGTGGCGCAAGCGATGGTCAATGTCGGTCTGGATCCCACGCGTATCGCCACGGCAGAACGTGCCCGTGAAGATTTCTCGGCGTATCTGGAACTGCACATTGAGCAGGGGCCAGTACTTGAACAGGAAGATCTGCCGCTTGGCGTCGTTACGGCGATTAACGGTGCGCGCAGGTTGACCTGTCGGTTTAGTGGGGAAGCGGGGCATGCGGGTACCGTGCCGATGAGCCATCGCCACGATGCATTAACCGCCGCCGCCCAGTGGATCGGTTTTGTTGAACAGAAAACACGGGAATCTGGTCCGGAGCTGGTGGCGACGGTGGGTACGTTGCAGTGCGAACCGGGTGCGGTAAATGTGATTCCAGGGGCGGTGACGCTGACGCTGGATATTCGTAGCCCGAACGATGCGCTGCGGGAGACGCTGTTAAACGCCTTGCTGGATGAAGCCGCGCGCATCGGTCAGTTGCGGGGTGTTGCCTTTACCTCCGATATTTTTTACACCATCGCGGCAACGCCTTGTGATACGCACCTGCGTAATGTGCTGGCCGGTGCCGTTGAGGCAGTGCAGGGGCGCGTGCTCTTGCTGCCAAGCGGCGCCGGGCATGATGCTATCGCCATTGCTGAACGCTGGCCATCGGCGATGTTATTTGTGCGGTGTGACAGAGGGATCAGCCATCATCCGGCCGAGAGCGTGCAGCAGCAGGATGTGGCCCAGGCGTTGCGGGCATACAGTGAGGCGGTGCGCAAGCTGATGTAGCTCGGTGCGGCTGGTTCCCCTCACCCTAACCCTCTCCCTGTGGGAGAGGGTTAGGGTGAGGGGAACGTCATATCACCCAAGCGTAAACGGATCGGCGTCCTGCCAGGCGGGAAACTTCTCGCGGTACTCTTTTAAGGCGGTCATCGACAACTCGGCATCAATGCGGATAGCCTGGTGCGGCTCGGCGGTGGCGATAACCTCGCCCTGCGGGTTAATGACCCGGCTGTCGCCGCGGTAATGATGCCCGTTGCCGTCGGTTCCCACACGGTTGCAACCAGCGACATACGCCAGATTTTCAATCGCGCGCGCCACCAGGAGCGATTGCCAGTGCAGTGAACGCGGCGCAGGCCAGTTGGCGACATACAGCGCCAGGTCGTAATCATCGCGATTGCGCGACCACACCGGGAATCGCAGGTCATAACAGACCAGCGGTAAAATACGCCAGCCGCGCCACTCAAACACCACACGCTCATTACCCGCTTCGTAATGATGATGCTCATCGGCCATGCGGAACAGATGGCGCTTATCATAGAAATGAACGGCCCCTTCCGGCTCGACCAGCAGGAAGCGGTTTACCGGGCCACGCTCCGTTTGCAGCGCGGCGCTGCCTGCGACCAGCGCGTTCGTCTGTTGGGCTTTGGTTTGCATCCACGCCACAACTTCTTCTTGCGGCATCGACTGCTTCGCCGCTTCCATGGCAAAACCGGTGGTAAACATTTCCGGCAGGACAATCACATCACGCCCGGTGATATCTTCAAGCTGGCGATCAAAATGGCGCAAATTGGCCGGACCGTCCATCCAGACTAATGGTTGTTGCAACAGCGTAATTTTTAAACCAGGCACGATTTAAGCTCCCCTAAAACAGCATTTTTACACTTTAGCACGAGAAAAAGGGAATTTGTGGTAATAAAAAACCCCGCACGAAGCGGGGTGGGGAGCTATCCGGGTATGCGTTATGCAGCCTGAGGCTTACGCACTTTTTCCTGCGGTTTTACCGGCTGTGTCGCCAGCTCTTCCGGTTCGAAGTCATCGACATTAATACTGCGCAGACGGCTGGTTTCGGCTTTTGTCAGGATCTCAGCTTCATCCTGATTGATAAGCCCGCCGGCCAGCGCCTCTTTTGCCAGCGCGTCCAGACGTGTAAATGGCAGGTTTTTACCCAGCTCTTTACAAATGCGCTGATGAATCGGGTCGGCGGCGATGACGTCAAGCAGCGCTTCTTCCAGCAGACCGACCGGGTTGTGTTCACTCGGCGTCAGGTACTGACCACGACCAATACGCGAACGGGTGGCACACGGCGTTTGCAGAATTTTGGCGACCTGATGATCCAGTTTATCGGACGGTGCCAGATAGTGGCGACCGGTCGGGAAAATCACTACGCGCAGCAGACCCGCGACAACACGGTTTGGGAAGTTGGATAGCAGATCGTCCATCGCCTGTTCTGCCTGATACAAGGCATCCTGTACGCCCCAGTGCACCAACGGCAGATCCATTTCTTGACGGCCTTCATCGTCATAGCGTTTCAGCACAGCAGAGGCGAGGAACACCTGGCTTAAAATATCCCCGAGGCGCGCCGAGATACGTTCGCGACGTTTCAGGCTGCCACCCAGTACCGCCATCGACACATCCGACAGCAGTGCGAGGTTGGCGCTTAAGCGGTTGATATGCTGATAGTAGCGTTTGGTTGAGTCGCTGGTGGGCGCAGAACTGGTCAGTCCGCGCGTCAGCCCCAGCCAGAAGCTGCGCATCTTATTGCTGCCCACGTGGCCGATATGTTTAAACAGCAGTTTATCGAACGCATCCACGTCATTGCTTTGTGCAGCGGCCATTTCATCCAGCACGTACGGATGGCAACGAATCGCGCCCTGACCGAAGATCATCATGCTGCGGGTCAGAATATTGGCCCCTTCCACTGTGATGGCAATGGGTGCGCCCTGATAGGCGCGCGCCAGGAAGTTGCCCGCGCCGAGCATAATGCCTTTACCGCCGGCGATATCCATTGCGTCAATGATTGACTGCTGACCACGATGAGTACAGTGATATTTCACGATGGCTGAGAGCACCGCCGGTTTCTCACCGAGCATAATGCCGTAAGTAATCAGCGCGGCAGCGGCATCCATCACATAGGCGTTACCCGCGATGCGTGCCAGCGGCTCTTCAATCCCTTCCATCTTACCGATGGCGACTTTGAACTGACGACGGATGTGCGCATAAGCGCCGATACCCATAGCCACCGATTTCAGGCCGCCCGTAGAGTTGGATGGCAGCGTGATACCGCGGCCCACGGACAGACATTCCACCAGCATACGCCAGCCCTGTCCGGCCATTTTCGGGCCACCGATGATGTAATCAATCGGTACGAAAATGTCCTGACCCCGTGTCGGACCGTTCTGGAACGGGACGTTCAGCGGGAAGTGACGACGACCAATTTCAACACCCGGGGTGTTGGTGGGGATCAGTGCACAGGTGATACCGAGATCTTCTTCGCCGCCCAGCAGTTTTTCCGGGTCAGAAAGTTTAAACGCCAGGCCCAGTACGGTCGCGATCGGGGCCAGCGTGATATAGCGTTTATTCCAGGTCAGGCGCATACCGAGCACCTGCTCACCCTGCCAGTCGCCCATGCAAACGACGCCAGTATCCGGAATTGCGCCCGCATCGGAACCGGCTTCCGGGCTGGTCAGGGCGAAACACGGAATTTCCTGTCCACGCGCCAGACGGGGTAAGTAATGATTTTTCTGCTCTTCAGTGCCGTAGTGTTGCAGCAGCTCACCTGGCCCTAAGGAGTTCGGTACGCCGACAGTGATCGCCAGAATGCCGGAAACGCCGGAGAGCTTTTGCAGCACGCGGGACTGGGCATAAGCGGAGAATTCCAGTCCACCGTACTCTTTTTTAATGATCATCGCGAAGAAGCGATGTTCTTTCAGGAATGCCCACAGCTCTGGCGGTAAGTCGGCCATTTCATGGGTGATCTGAAAGTCGTTAGCCATACGGCAGGCCTCTTCCACCGGACCATCAATAAAGGCCTGTTCTTCGGCGGTCAGACGCGGCTGCGGGTAGTTGTGCAGTTTTTTCCAGTCAGGATTACCGCGGAACAGATCGCCTTCCCACCAGGTTGTACCGGCATCGATGGCTTCTTTTTCCGTGCGTGACATTGGCGGCATCACTTTACGAAAACCGCGGAATACCGGGGCGGAGATCAGCGATTTACGCATCGGCACAAAGTTGAACGGCACAAGGATAATGGCCAACGGCACCAGTACCCAGATTGACCACAGACCTGTAGCGCCAAGGGCGGCAGTCCATGCCAGGAGAATTACGCTGCTGAGCAGCAGACTCACCCGGTGATAGAACAACGCGCCGAGTAGGATAACAGTTGCGAGTAGACTCAAAATCATCATAGAGAAAAGCTCCCTTGCTTGTAGGAGGTCTGACCACTTGTGATGATATGGTTGTAGTGGACGTTATTTCTTTTAGCAATGTGTTTACAAAATAATTACAACCTGGTTCACATTGTTTGGCAGGAATGTGGCACGAAAAACGAAAACCCCCGACGATCACCAAGGCTTTAGCTTCTCGCTTGCCATGCTATCCGGTAAACTGCGCGCGAGAATTTACATTCATACTGCTTTCATACTGAAGGATATCCTCATGTACCAGGATCTGATTCGTAACGAACTGAACGAAGCAGCGGAAACGCTGGCAAACTTTTTAAAAGATGATGCCAATATCCACGCCATTCAGCGTGCGGCGGTTCTGCTGGCTGACAGCTTCAAGGCCGGCGGTAAGGTATTGTCCTGCGGTAATGGTGGTTCCCACTGTGATGCAATGCACTTTGCAGAAGAGTTGACAGGGCGTTACCGTGAAAACCGTCCGGGTTATCCGGGTATCGCCATTTCCGACGTGAGCCATCTCTCCTGCGTCAGTAACGATTTTGGCTACGACCATGTTTTTTCTCGCTACGTTGAAGCCGTTGGTCGCCCGGGCGATGTACTGTTAGGTATTTCTACTTCCGGTAATTCTGGTAATGTCATTAAAGCGATTGACGCGGCGCGTGCGCAGGGGATGAAAGTCATCACTCTGACCGGTAAAGACGGCGGTAAAATGGCGGGTACTGCCGATGTGGAAATCCGTGTACCGCATTTTGGTTACGCCGACCGCATTCAGGAAATCCACATTAAAGTGATTCATATCCTGATTATGCTGATCGAAAAAGAGATGGTAAAAGCATAAGAAGGCTATTTTATTTGCCATTTTGAACCTGGACAGTGTTCAGAATCCTCACGTACTCCGTGTACGCTCCGGTTCTTGCGCGCTGTCCGCGTTTAGGCTGGCTGCAACAATTTCGCCTTCTCCATATTTGGGCGTTTGGGGGTGTTGTATGTGCGAACTGCTCGGGATGAGCGCCAATGTGCCAACCGATATTTGCTTTAGTTTCACCGGGCTTGTTCAGCGCGGTGGGGGAACCGGGCCGCATAAAGATGGCTGGGGGATTACCTTTTACGAAGGCAAAGGCTGTCGTACGTTTAAAGACCCGCAACCCAGTTTTAACTCTCCAATTGCCCGTCTGGTTCAGGATTACCCAATCAAGTCCTGCTCGGTGGTGGCCCACATTCGTCAGGCGAACCGTGGCGAAGTGGCGCTGGAAAATACCCATCCTTTTACTCGCGAACTCTGGGGACGCAACTGGACTTACGCCCATAACGGGCAGTTGACCGGTTATAAGTCACTGGAGACAGGCAACTTCCGTCCGGTCGGGGAAACCGACAGCGAAAAAGCCTTCTGCTGGCTGCTGCATAAACTCACTACGCGTTATCCGCGGACACCGGGCAATATGGCGGCGGTATTTAAATACATCGCGTCGCTGGCGACGGAGCTGCGTGAGAAAGGTGTGTTTAATATGCTGCTGTCGGATGGACGCTACGTGATGGCGTTCTGCTCCACCAATCTGTTCTGCATTACCCGTCGTGCGCCGTTTGGTGTGGCAAAACTGCTGGATCAGGATGTGGAAATTGATTTTCAGCGGGAAACCACACCTGACGATGTGGTTACCGTGATTGCTACCCAGCCGCTAACGGGCAATGAAACCTGGCAAAAGATTATGCCAGGTGAATGGGCCTTATTTTGTCTCGGGGAGCGTATAGTTTGACGCCAGCTGCGGGTGAACAACTTCGTGGCTCAGCGGTTTGCTGACCACGTAGTTCCCGTCGATAACGGAGACCACAGGCGGTTTCTGCGTCTGCTGGAAGAAGTCATAACCCGGTTTTAACTGTTCCCAGAATTTCGCATAGGTCGAATATTTGTGGCGCTGCATATTCGCGTCGGTCATTCGGAACGGGTAGATGCTTAGCTGTACGCTTTCCTGACCAAACACCAGCGCTGCGGTAACAAACTGGAAAATCTCGTCAATTTGCGAATCGGTCATGGCATAGCAGCCAATAGAGACGCATGCGCCATGAATCATCAGGTATTTCCCTTCATAACCGTGGGCACGGTCATAGGCGTTAGGAAAACCAATATTGATGGCTTTATAAAAACGGCTGTCCGGTTTTAGCTGGCTGCGCTGAATGGAATAAAACCCTTCCGGGCTTTTGAAATCGCCCTGACGCTGTTTCGGCCCCAGGCCGCCGGAGTAGTTACAAATTTTGTAACTATTGAGGAGCTGGTATTGCTCGCCCATTTTGACGTAGAGATCAAGGGTTCGCTCTTCTTTGAAGATCTGGATGTATACCGGCGACCCCATCAACTGCTGCTTATATTCTTTGCTGATCGGCGTTGTTGAACCATTGCTGCTTAATAAGCTGGCAAACGAGACGCACGGCATCAGAAGCATCGCAAGAAAAAATGCGATTTTGCGCATACTGCTTGTTTCCTTGATAAAACGGTTACCACATTGCCAGGACGGCAAAAGAATCCCATAAATTCAGATTAATCTGGATTGGGTGCGCCCACAGTAGCATCACGGTAGTTTTTCGCAAGCCCGGATCGCTGAGTTTACAAATTAGTTTTTGGCAGCGATCCCCCTGTTAAATATTGTCTGATGAAAACCCCAGAAATAACAGCGATATTGGGCGTTTTTTTCACGACGAACTCACTTTTTTCCTCGCTCTTCTCATTCCGGGCAATAATGCTGTATACTTATCCAGTATCTGATAAGGTGAGCGTATGCGCAAAATCATACATGTCGATATGGACTGCTTTTTTGCCGCGGTGGAGATGCGCGATAACCCGGCACTGCGGGATATCCCTATCGCTATCGGCGGCAGCCGGGTTCAACGCGGCGTCATCAGCACGGCCAATTATCCGGCGCGCAAATACGGCGTACGCAGTGCTATGCCTACGGCAATGGCGTTGAAGCTGTGCCCGCATCTCACCTTATTACCGGGTCGCTTTGAAGCCTACCGGGAAGCCTCTCACCAGATCCGTGAAATCTTTTCCCGTTATACAAGCCTGATTGAGCCCCTGTCGCTGGATGAAGCGTATCTGGAAGTGACCGACAGCCCCCATTGCCACGGTTCGGCAACGCTCATGGCAGAAGAGATTCGCCGGACCATATTTCGGGAAACACAACTCACCGCCTCGGCCGGTATCGCGCCGGTGAAGTTTCTGGCGAAAATTGCCTCCGATCTGAACAAACCTGACGGGCAATATGTGATTGCGCCTGCGGATGTGCCTGCATTTTTACGTACGCTGCCGCTGAGCAAAATCCCGGGCGTGGGCAAGGTGTCAGCAGCAAAACTGGAAAAGCTCGGGCTACGTACCTGCGAAGATGTGCAGAACAGCGACCTGGCAATGTTGCTAAAACGCTTTGGTAAATTTGGCCGTGTGTTGTGGGAGCGTAGCCAGGGCATTGATGAGCGGCATATCAGTAGCGACAGGCTACGTAAATCGGTGGGCGTAGAGCGAACGCTGATAGAGGACATTCATGAGTGGGAAGAGTGCGAGGCTATTATCAACCAACAACTCTATCCGGAACTGGAACGGCGGCTGTCGAAGATAAAACCCGATCTGCTTATTGCCCGACAGGGGGTTAAGCTCAAGTTTGCCGATTTCCAGCTCACTACCCAGGAACACGTCTGGCCACGCTTAAATAAAGACGATTTGCTGGCCACGGCGCGGAAAACCTGGAATGAGCGGCGCAGCGGGCGCGGCGTACGTTTAGTGGGTTTGCATGTGACGCTGCTCGATCCGCAATTAGAACGTCAGCTGGTGCTGGGCCTGTAAATAAGGGTGAAAAAATGACAGTACCGGAAAGACAGAAGGGAAATTGTCCGCACCATCCGGTGCGGACAGCACGACTTATTTCGCCGGAATGGCTTTCAGCAGCTCGGTCAGCAGTGTCCAGTAATGGCCTACGCTTTCGATATGTACCTGTTCGTCCGGAGAGTGCGGACCGGTGATGGTTGGCCCGATAGAAACCATGTCCATGTTCGGGTACGGTTTTTTGAACAGACCGCATTCCAGACCGGCGTGGATGATCTGGATGTTCGGCGTCTTGTTGAACAGACGCTGATAGGTTTCACGCACCAGATGCATCACCGGGGAGTTCGCATCCGGTTGCCAGCCAGGGTAGCCGCCTTTTGGTGCGGTTTTCGCGCCCGCCAGTTTGCCCAGCGACGCCAGCATGCTCACCACGTAATCTTTACCGCTGTCGATTAAGGAGCGGATCAGACAGATGATTTCAACGTTGTCGTCCTGCATGGTCACCACGCCAACGTTCAGGGAGGTTTCGACCACCCCTTTGGCGACGTCGGAGTTGCGGATCACGCCGTTCGGTGTGGCATTCAGCAATTGAATGAAGCTATCGCGGGAAGCAGAGGTCAATGCCTGTTTGTCCGTGGAGACAGACTCCAGCAGTACAACCAGGTTTTTCTCTTTCATCGCCAGCTCGTTTTTCAGGATATCCTGATACGTTGCTGCCAGCATTTTCAGTTGTTCAGCCTTCTCGGCCGGAACAGCAAAAGTCGCGAACGCTTCACGCGGGATAGCGTTGCGCAGGGTACCGCCGTTGAAATCGGTCAGACGCAGGTCCAGCTCAATCGCGTGGCCCGCCAGGAAGCGCGCCAGCAGCTTGTTAGCGTTACCGAGACCCAGATGGATATCGCCGCCGGAGTGGCCGCCTTTCAGCCCTTTCAGGGTCAGTTTGAACGTCTGGTAACCCGCCGGTACCGCTTCACGAGAGAGCGGCAGGGTAGTGATGAAATCAATACCACCGGCGCAACCCATGTAGATTTCGCCTTCTTCTTCTGAATCGGTGTTAATCAGAATATCTGCCTGCAACCAGCCAGCCTGCAAACCAAACGCGCCGTCCATACCGGACTCTTCGGTCATGGTCAGCAGCACTTCCAGCGGCCCATGCTCAACGCTGTCATCCGCCAGCACTGCCAGCGCAGAAGCCATACCGATACCGTTATCTGCCCCCAGCGTGGTGCCGCGCGCTTTTACCCATTCGCCATCGATGTACGGCTGAATCGGGTCTTTAGTGAAGTCGTGTACGGTGTCGTTATTTTTCTGCGGCACCATGTCCAGGTGCGCCTGCAGCACAACCGGTTTGCGGTTTTCCATACCTGCCGTTGCCGGTTTGCGCAGCAGAATATTGCCAACCTGATCGCGTTCCGCATGTAAGC
Organism: Phytobacter ursingii; assembly: GCA_901456055.1. Taxonomy (GTDB): domain Bacteria; phylum Pseudomonadota; class Gammaproteobacteria; order Enterobacterales; family Enterobacteriaceae; genus Phytobacter; species Phytobacter ursingii. Next base: position 273,948 of record CABDWT010000002.1, on the reverse strand, counting down.
CTTTTTCTTTCGCCCAGCTCATGATGTGTGCGGCGAGTTCTTCTTCATGGTAAGACGGATGAGGGATTGAGCAAATCTTGGCAAAAATATCCCACAGCGGTTGTGGCGATAGTTGAGACAATTCAGACACGATGAGTCTCCTTTAAAAGGCCTGCCAGCATATTTTGCAGGTCCGAGGGTTAAACTACAGAACAATCACAAGGCCGGATTGCGAGATGGACTTGAGAATACCACTTTATTGTCTCTCTGTTAGTACGCGTCGCGTAAAAAGCGCCAGCAATGCCCGGTAACACTGGTTTTTAGCGCGACAGATCTCTATAATCTCGCGCAACCTATTTCCCCGTAGAACACTTTTTAAGCCGTAGATACACAGGCTGGGACACTTCACATGAGCGAAAAATACGTCGTCACCTGGGACATGTTGCAGATTCACGCACGCAAACTGGCAAACCGCCTGATGCCTTCTGAACAATGGAAAGGCATTATTGCCGTTAGCCGTGGTGGTCTGGTTCCGGGCGCATTACTGGCACGTGAATTGGGTATTCGCCATGTCGATACCGTTTGCATTTCCAGCTATGACCACGACAACCAGCGCGAAATGAAAATTATCAAACGCGCAGAAGGCGATGGTGAAGGTTTCATCGTTATTGATGATCTGGTCGATACCGGCGGTACCGCGGTGGCTATCCGCGAAATGTATCCAAAAGCGCACTTCGTCACCATTTTCGCTAAACCGGCTGGCCGTCCGCTGGTTGACGATTACGTGATTGACATCCCACAGGATACCTGGATTGAACAACCCTGGGATATGGGCGTGGTCTTCGTTCCGCCTATCTCTGGTCGTTAATGCTTTCTTTATGATTATTTACAACGCCTGGCATCGCCGGGCGTTGTTTTTTTTCGCATCCGCCAGGTTACAATACCGTCATTGACGTATTCATGGAGGCTGCGCGTAATGCCACAAGCTAACCTCAGCGAAACCCTGTTCAAACCCCGTTTCAAGCACCCGGAAACCTCAACGCTGGTGCGTCGCCTTACCCATAATAAACTGCCGCCTATCGAATCCACCCTCGACGGCAACAATACGCCCCACTGGTATCGCATGATCAACCGATTAATGTGGATCTGGCGCGGCGTCGATCCGAAAGAGATCATGGACGTACAGGCGCGGATCGCCATGAGCGCGGCGGAACATACCGACCCCGATCTTTACGATACGGTGGTGGGCTATCGCGGCGGCAACTGGATCTACGAATGGTCTACTCAGGCTATGCAGTGGCAGCAAAAAGCCAGCCAGGAGCAGGATACCACCCTCAGCGGTCAACACTGGCTGCACGCGTCAAACCTCTATAGCATCGCTGCTTATCCGCATATAAAAGGGGACGTGCTGGCAGAGCAGGCACAGGCGCTGGCGAATCGCGCCTATGAAGAGGCGGCGCAACGTCTGCCGGGTACAATGAAAGAGATGGAGTTTGCCATTCCCGGCGGTTCGCCGGTGATTGGCTTTTTACATATGCCCAAAGGGGAGGGGCCTTTTCCTACCGTCCTGATGTGCGGCGGGTTGGATGGTCTGCAAAGCGACTACTACAACCTGTATGAGCGCTATTTTGCACCGAAAGGTATCGCCATGCTGACGCTGGATATGCCTTCTGTGGGCTTCTCTTCAAAATGGAAACTCACCCAGGATTCGAGCCTGTTGCATCAACACGCGCTAAAAGCGCTGGCAAACATTCCATGGGTTGACCATACACGCGTGGCAGCGTTTGGTTTTCGCTTTGGTGCCAACGTGGCGGTACGCCTTGGCTATCTGGAGTCTCCACGCCTGAAAGCCGTAGCCTGTCTCGGGCCTGTGGTGCATGCGCTGCTGGCTAACCCTCTGCAACTGGGGCGTGTGCCGGAGATGTATATGGATGTGCTCGCCAGTCGGCTCGGCATGCATAATGCCTCGGACGAGTCACTTTATGTTGAGCTGAATCGGTACTCGCTAAAAACGCAGGGGTTGCTGGGGCGACGTTGCCCGACGCCGATGTTATCTGGCTTCTGGAGAAACGATCCGTTCAGCCCGGAAGAAGAGTCGCGTTTAATCACTTCGTCATCCGCCGACGGTAAATTACTGGAAATCCCGTTTAATCCGGTTTATCGCAATTTTGACAAGGCGCTGCGGGACATTACGGACTGGATCAATTATAGATTGCGTTAATGGATTGCTAATTTTGATTGATTTGGTAAAACAGTTGCATCACATAAGGAGATCGCAATGACGTTACCGAGTGGACATCCGAAGAGCAAACTCATTAAAAGGTTTACCGCGCTAGGCCCGTATATTCGGGAAGAACAGTGTGCCGATAATCGCTTCTTTTTTGATTGCCTGGCCGTATGCGTCAATGTAAAGCCGGCGCCGGAGAAGCGTGAGTTTTGGGGCTGGTGGATGGAAATGGAAGCGCAGCAAAACCGTTTTACCTATAGCTACCATTTTGGGCTGTACGATAAAGACGGGAACTGGAAAGAAACCGCAATCAAAGATGCAGAAGTGACTGACCGACTGGAGCATACGCTCCGTGAGTTTCATGGTCGCGCCCGCGAGGTCCTTGCGGCGCTGGAGCTGAAACTGGAGCCGGCAGAAAATTTTACCGACGAAATTAACCTGACGGCGTAAGCGCAGTTAAAAGAGTCGCCCGACAAGAGACAATCCGGATTCAGCCCTCTGATTCCGGATTTTTTACGTTTGAATACCCTGTTGATGCTGGCCCGGATTCAGGTGAAATCCGATAATTTTTGGCCGGAAACGATCAACTCTTTGAGCAACATCTGACGGCGCTCCTCCGGCGTATCACGGCTCACCATAAAGCAGATAGCCGCCACCGCCTGCCCGCTACGCGAACGAATCGGCGCCGCCATACAGCAGGTAAAACTCTCCGACAACCCCTCAGTCAGACAATAGCCCTGCTGTCCGGCGCGATGAATGTCTTCAAGAAAGGCCTGCTTATCGAGGACCTGCCCGTTCGCCAGACGGTAATCCTCTTCGGGGATAAGATCGAGAATGGCACTGTCCGACCAATTACTGAGTAACAGACGGCCCGTGGCCGTCCAGGTAATCGGTACCCGCACGCCAATATCCGACGTGATCTTGAACGGGTGGGCATTACTTTCTGATAGCACGACGGTGTACTTATTCCCTTCCAGCATACAGAGCTGCACCGTTTCGCCATGACGGGCGACAAGTTCAACCATTAACTGATGTGAGCGACGGATGAGATCGTTATGCGCCATGTAATCCGCACCGTAATAGTGCATTTCGCGGCCAAAGAACACCGCGCCATCGGCATCCAGTTCAAGCAGCCCGGCCTCACTGAGCAGACTGACGAGCTCATATACACTGGAGCGCGGCGCGCCGGTGGCCTCGATTAAATCGCGCATCGCCATGGGCTGACGAGCGATATGCAACTGGTGAAAAATGTCGATAACCCGGTCAACACCGCGCGCTCGCGATGGCTTCTCGTCCGGCATAAGCAAATTCTCCTGATGCAGTCGGGCGGTCGCGCCAGACCGTAAAGACAGTAAAAAAGAAAAGCATGATACACCCAGTGCTGTCGTTAACCCATCCCCGCTAATTAAATTTTTACAGCCAGCGTTTATATTTCTTTGTTCTATTTTGGGGCCTCATTTTAGCGCATGAAGCGCAAATTGATTTTTTAAAATTACGACCGAGGTAGCATTTTCATTCAGAAATCACCTCCATACATTTTTTATTTTGCGATCGCGACAACACCACAAAAAATTAAATTCACCGGGATATATTGCAAAAATAAAAAACCTGTGCAAATCTTGCTCTATCCGGTATTGCAGATAGTTGTCTGGTATATCAGACATAAATTGTGCAGTACGCATGGCAATTCTCAGAACAAAAAGGAGCAGCATTGCATGACGATTAAGCGTTATGGCATTGAAGGCGGCACGGGTACGGGCGGGCAGAAACTGCCGTTCGCACGCGCCGTTGAGGCTGATGGCTGGCTGTATATCTCAGGCCAGACGCCGATGCGCGAGGGTGAAGTGGTGGAAGGCGGGATCATTGAGCAGACCCGCCTGGCGTTTGATAACTGCCTGTCCATTATGCGCGAGGCGGGGTACAGGGTGGAGGATGTGGTTCACGTCACCGCAGTATTAACCGACGCCCGTTACTTCAGTTCCTTTAATAAAGTTTTCAGCGAGATATTTACCGGCAATCCACCGGCTCGTATTTGTAGCGTGCAGGATTTAGTCGTCGACTGCAAAGTGGAAGTGGATATGAAATGCTTTCGCGCCGATCGAAAATAATATTATTTATCTGATAATGCACTGAGATTTTTATTTATTCGCCCACACCAGGGCTGTCCGTTAATAACTGATGCTTTTTATGTCGTCTCCATTTAATAAGCGAGTAAAACAATGAATGCAACTTCGTTAAAAATCATCGCCGGAGCGCTGGCCTTGCTGGCCGTTGCCGGTTGTACCCCCACGGAAGAGAAGCAAGTGGCGGGTGCGGCCCCGCAATCGACGCTGCAAACCGTATTGCAACGCGGCACGTTACGCGTGGGAGATTGCCTGAGTTTCGCGCCCTTCGGTTTTTACGATAAAGACGGCAAACCCGATGGTTATGACGTCGATTTGGCGAAAGCGTTGGCGAAAGAGATGGGCGTGAAACTGGAAATGGTCAACACCACTAGTGCCAACCGCATCCCTAACCTGCAAACCAACAAAGTGGATGTGGTGTTCTGTAACTTCACACGCAATCTGGAACGCGCCAAAGAGATCGGTTTCACCCATCCCTATGTCGTGGCGAGCGAAGCGATGTTGGTTCGTAAAGAGAGTGGCATCAAATCAGCCCATGACATGGCCGGTAAGACCATCGCCACGGTGAAAGGATCCACCAACGGGGACGAAGTGCGCAGCATGGGCATTGAGGTCAAAATCCAGGAGTACGACTCCTCACAGGCGGCCATTCTGGCGGTAAAACAGGGGCAGGCTGATGCAATGATTGAGGATAATAACTTCCTTGCCTATCAGGCCAAACTTGATCCGAGCCTGACTGTCACTAACGAAGCGCTGGTGCCGCTGGAGTACAACGCCTTTGGCGTGAAGCAGGGTGACCAGGTGTGGCTGAACTACCTCAATGAATTCCTGTTTGAGATCAATGCCTCCGGTGAGAACGCCACGCTGTATCAAAAATGGTTTGGTGATAAGCCGCGTTATCCACTGAATCCGCAATTCTGATTGCCTGCGGTGTAGCACGCTTTGAGCTGCTACACCGCAGGAAGGAGTCCATGCATGAGTTATCAATGGCTAACCCTGTGGAGCTACGGCGAGACCTTCCTGGCCGCCGCCTGGCTGACGCTACAGGTCACACTTCTCGCTTTTATGCTGGCTGTCGCACTCGGGTTGCTGGCAGCGCTGGCGAAAGCCTCTGCGGCGGCGCCGCTACGCTGGCTGAGCCACTGCTATGTTGAATTTATCCGCAACACGCCGGTGTTGCTGCAAATTTTCATTATCTTTTTCGGCCTGCCTTCCCTCGGCATCACCATGAGCGCCTTTACCGCAGGGGTGCTGGCGTTGGGCATTAACGTCGGCGCTTATCTGTCGGAGACCTTTCGCGCAGGCATACAGTCGGTGCCTAAAGGGCAACGGGAGGCGGCATGGATTTTAGGCATTTCACGCCGCCAGGTCTTTCTGAGTGTGGTGTTGCCCCAGGCCGCACGCGCCGTATGGCCCGCCATTATTAACAACCTGATTCAGTTGTTGTTAGGCACGTCGCTATTGTCGGCGATTGCGCTGCCGGAACTGACCGGCACCGCCACTGTGATAAACGCCCGCACGCTGCTTTATATCCAGACTTTCAGCGTGGTGGCGCTGGTCTATCTGCTACTGAGTAATCTCTTTTCCTGGCTCGGGAACCTGCTGGGAAGCCGCTTGTTTCATCCGCAACTGGTCACTCCGGTAAAAAAGTCCGCCCGGTGGTGGGCAAAAAAATGGCTGACTAACCCACTGAACCGGGAGAATGCGCTATGAGCAATATGATCGCCAGTTCATTGCCGTTGCTGCTGGAGGGGCTATGGATCACGCTGCTGCTTTCGGTCGCTGCCATCATTGGCAGCACGCTGCTAGGCCTGCTCGCTGCCGTGTTGCGTACCAGTCGTGTGTCGGTTGCCAGCCACATAGCCGTGCTTTACACCGAGCTGTTTCGCGGCACGCCGGTGTTAATCACCCTGATGTTTATCTACTTTGGGGTGGCCTACTTTGGCTATGAAATCAATCTGTTTGCCGCCGGTATTCTCGGCCTGAGTATTTACCAGGGCGCCTATATCGCCGAAGTATTTCGCGCCGGGATCGAGGCCGTGCCTAAAGGACAATGGGAAGTGTCGTGGATCCTCGGGCTATCAAAACGCCAGACCTTTCTTAGCGTGATCCTGCCTCAGACGCGCGGCATCGTACTGCCGCCGCTGGTAGGGCAGTATCTTTCCCTGATTAAAGATACCTCTATCGTCAGCATGATTGGTATGTCGGAACTGATGCACCAGGGCCAGGCGATCGTTGATCGTATCGGCCAGCCGGTAGTGATTTATGCGCTGGTGGCCGTGCTGTACTTCATTGTTTGCTTTCCGCTTTCCCGTTGGGTTCAACATCATCAAACCAGGAGCCAGTTCTCATGAGCAAATCTGCCATTACGCTGAGCCGTATCACCAAATCTTTTGGCAGCACCCAGGTGCTGAAAGAGATCAGCCTTGATGTTTCGCCCGGCGAAGTGCTGGTGCTGATTGGCGCATCCGGCTCCGGCAAAAGCACCGTGTTACGCATCATGAGCGGGCTGGAAACGGCCGATGGAGGCGAAATCTGGGTTAACAATGTGCCATTGCATGACCATAAACGCAGCCGTGAAATTTGTGGTCATGTCGGGATGGTGTTCCAGCAGTTCAACTTGTTCCCCCATAAAACCGCCCTCGGCAACGTGACGCTGGCGCTGATAAAAGCGCAGAAACTGTCTGAGGCCGAAGCCAATACACGTGGCATGGCAGCCTTGACACGCGTTGGGCTGGCAGAGCGCGCGCACTATTATCCGGCGCAACTTTCCGGCGGTCAGCAGCAGCGGGTGGCGATCGCCAGGGCGCTGGCGGTAGAACCAAAAATCATGTTTTTTGATGAAGCTACCTCCGCGCTCGATCCCGAGCTGGTCGGCGAAGTGATGGAAGTGATGCGTAGTCTGGCGCGTGAAGGGATGACCATGGTAGTGGTCACGCATGAGATGGGTTTTGCGCGCAAAACCGCAGACCGTGTGGTGTTTATGGATCAGGGGGTGATTGCTGAACAAGGATCGCCTGAGCAGATTTTCGTTAATCCACAGAATCCGCGCACCCAGCAGTTTTTATCGCGTGTTCTTGAGCATTGATCGGAGGCGTTATGTCGATTCATTTTCCGTTGGTGGCCGAGGGGCTACTGGATGCGCTGCAACCTGCGCCACGCTTTAAATCTGTTGCAGGCCGTGGCGATGCGCCGTTACCTGTTGGTACCCCGGTTCTGGCCAGCGATAGCGTCTTTTCCCCACTGATGCTGATGAAGCAATCTGCGCTGGAGAATAATCTGCGTCAACTGGCCGATTTTTGTCGTGAACAGGGCGTAATGCTGGCGGCACACGGCAAGACGTCAATGTCTCCGGCGATCCTGCGTCGTGCCATTACCGAAGGCGGCGCCTGGGGATTGAGTGCGGCCACGCCTGCACAGGTTCGCGCCTTGCGCCAGTTTGGTATTCGCAATGTCTTTCTCGCTAATGAGCTGGTCGACCCTGCTGGCATTCGCTGGATAGGCGAGTGGCAAAAGCAGCATCCTGACCATGGCTTCCTTTGCTACGTTGATTCGCTACAGGGAGTTCGTTTGCTGGAACAGCATCTCGGCGACAATGCTATTGCGGTACTGCTGGAAATGTCGGTGAGCGGCGGGCGTACCGGCTGCCGCTCATCCTCGCAGGCTCTGGAGATCGCCGCCGCGATTGCGGCAAGTCCGGTCCTGCAACTGGTGGGCGTTGCGGGTTATGAAGGCGCACTGGGGGCGGGGCGCGATGCAGCCGGAATCGCCAGGGTGCGCGATTATTGCCAGATGTTGATCGCGACGGCTGCGCTGGTAGCTGAGAAAGGGCTATTCAGCAGCGACACCATTATTCTCAGCGCTGGCGGCGGCGCCTGGTTTGATGTAGTCAGCGCCTGTTTTACCGAGGCCCGGCTATCGCTACCGATCACGCCATTGATTCGCTCGGGAGCCTATATGGCACACGATAACGGGTTGTATGCCCGCATCGCCCCGTTTGCCCAGCCGAACGCCCGGCATCATTTTGAACCTGCGCTGGAGATCTGGGGGCGAGTATTATCGCGCCCTGAGCCGGGGCTGGCGTTTGTTGATTTCGGCCGCCGCGATGTGCCCTTTGATCAGGATCTGCCCAATCCATTGTGGGTGCGAAATGTGGAGGGGAGCGCCCCTCGTGTCGCTTCTGGTATGCGCATCAGTGAGGTGAACGATCAACATGCCTGGTTGTTGCTGCCAGAAGAGGATGCGTTAAAGCCCGGCGACTGGCTGGGCTGTGGTATTTCACATCCCTGTACCGCGTTTGATAAGTGGCGCTATTTGCCACTGGTTGATGACGATTATCGTGTCACCGATTCAGTGGAAACCGCATTCTGAGTTAAGCGTATGTCTGTCATGGCGCGATACTGCGCTGTTTCAGAAGGTTTTACGACAGCACCGTTTCGTTTCCTGTACTAGCGGAAAAAAGAAAGCACCGACGAGATTATCGTTCGGTGCTTTATGTTTCGCACTTATGTCAACGTGCGGTTCAGACTTAGAACTGGTAAGTCACGCCGACAGCAACGATGTCGTCGGTAACGTAGCTGGAACCTACGTAAGTCGCGAAATCGCCTTTGTCCAGCTGGTTGATTTTGTAATCGACCATTGCAGAGAAGTTTTTGTTGAAGTAGTAGGTTGCGCCTACGTCAACATATTTAACCAGGTCCTGATCGCCGAAGCCACGTTCCAGATCTTTGCCTTTGGTCTGAACGTAACCAATAGACGGACGCAGACCGAAGTCGAACTGGTACTGAGCAACGGCTTCGAAGTTTTCAGATTTGTTGGCAAAACCACGGCTGCCGATTGGCGTCATGTTCTGCGCGATGCTGTACATCGCTGCCAGGTAAATGTTGTTAGCGTCGTATTTCACGCCAGAGATCCACGCTTCCGCGTTATCGCCTTTACCCAGAGCCTGAGAGTTCTGCAGAATGGTACGGTCTGATTTTGCATACGCAGCAATCAGAGTAACCGGGCTGCCGCCAAAGTTGTAAGACAGGGAGGTACCGAAGCCGTCGCCATTCTGTTTAGAAGCAGTACGGCCAGCTTCGTTTTTACCCTGGTACTGCAGGCCCAGGTTCAGACCGTCAACCGCACCGAAGAAATCGGTGTTACGGTAAGTAGCCACGCCAGTGGTACGTTTGGTCATGAAGTTATCGGTACGGGTCAGAGAGTCACCGCCGAATTCCGGGAACATATCGGTTACAGACGCTGCATCGTACAGGATGCCCAGGTTACGACCGTAGTCGATAGAACCGTAGGTTTTTGCCTTCAGGCCAGCAAACGCCAGGCGAGTTTTCATCCCAGGAGTTGTGCTGTTGTTTTCGTCAATGCCAGCGTTGTATTCAGATTCCCAACGACCGAAACCGGTCAGTTGATCGTTAATCTGCGTTTCGCCTTTGAAGCCCAGACGCACGTAAGTTTTGTCGCCATCCTGAGTGGTATCATCGCTGAAGTAGTGCATGGCTTTGATTTTGCCGTACAGATCCAGTTTGTTACCATTTTTGTTGTAGATTTCCGCAGCGTTGGAAGAAGCAGAAACAACACCAAGGCCGATCATCATTAATGCCAAAGTAGTTTTTTTCATTATGTTTCCTGATTAATTGTAATTAACGCGCTTTAGATCGCTGAACGTCGCCGCTCAAGTGAAAATTTCACGTAGGGTTTTAACGTCTGCGAATTAAAGTTTTATGACAATTCTTATTTATTTTTTTACAAAGTGGGTTTTACAGGTTGTGTCATAAAAACGTCAAGTTTTGTAAGTAGGTTTTCTGATTGCCTTCAAGGATTTTCTTAAGTTGTTAAAACTCACAGTTGGAAGTTGGCTCTGATCCTGTTACAAAGACTGTTTAATTTTTTTCTTCTACGTTGAACGGCAGAAATCATGAGCGACAGCCAGACGCTGGTAGTGAAACTCGGCACCAGTGTTTTAACGGGCGGATCACGCCGCCTGAACCGCGCCCACATTGTTGAACTTGTGCGCCAGTGCGCACAACTGCATGCAGCAGGGCATCGTATTGTTATTGTGACTTCTGGCGCAATTGCCGCCGGGCGCGAGCATCTGGGTTACCCGGAGTTGCCCGCCACTATCGCGTCGAAACAGCTTCTTGCCGCTGTCGGGCAAAGCCGCCTGATTCAACTGTGGGAACAGCTGTTCTCGATTTACGGCATCCACGTTGGGCAAATGCTGCTAACGCGTGCTGATATGGAAGACCGCGAGCGTTTCCTCAATGCGCGTGACACCCTGCGTGCGCTACTCGACAACAACATTGTGCCGGTCATTAACGAGAATGACGCCGTTGCGACGGCGGAAATCAAAGTTGGCGACAATGATAATTTATCGGCGCTGGCTGCTATTCTGGCGGGCGCAGACAAACTCCTGCTGCTTACCGATCAACAAGGTCTTTTCACCGCTGACCCGCGTAACAACCCGGACGCTGAATTGATCAAAGATGTCTACGGCATTGATGACGCGTTGCGCGCGATTGCGGGTGACAGCGTATCTGGCCTGGGTACCGGCGGGATGGGAACCAAATTACAGGCGGCGGATGTCGCCTGCCGAGCAGGTATCGATACCATCATTGCCGCAGGCAGCAGGCCGGGTGTGATCGGCGATGTGATGGAAGGGGTTCAGGTCGGGACGCTTTTCCATGCGCAGGCCTCACCGCTGGAAAATCGCAAACGCTGGATTTTTGGCGCCCCTCCGGCAGGTGAAATCACCGTTGATGAAGGCGCGACAGCCGCTATCCTGGAACGCGGCAGTTCCTTACTGCCAAAAGGGATTAAAAGCGTGACAGGCAACTTTTCCCGTGGTGAAGTGATCCGTATCCGCAACCTTGAAGGTCGCGATATTGCACATGGCGTTACCCGCTATAACAGTGACGCGCTGCGTCGCGTTGCAGGTCATCATTCGCAGCAAATTGATTCCATTCTCGGCTATGAATATGGCCCGGTCGCCGTGCATCGCGACGATATGATCATCCGTTAAGGAACAGATGTATGCTGGAACAGATGGGCATCGCTGCTAAAGCAGCGTCATATAAGCTGGCATTGCTCTCCAGCCGTGAAAAAAATCGCGTGCTGGAAAAAATCGCCGATTACCTGGAGGCGCAGTCTGACGAGATCATTCTCGCCAACGAACAGGACGTTCTGGAGGCTCGCCGTAATGGCCTGAGCGAAGCGCTGCTTGATCGCCTTGCGTTGACGACAGCGCGTTTGAAAGCGATTGCGGACGATGTTCGTCAGGTGTGCAAGCTGGCTGACCCGGTAGGGCAGGTGATCGACGGTGGTCTGCTGGACAGCGGCCTGCGCATTGAGCGTCGCCGCGTGCCGCTCGGCGTGATTGGCGTAATTTACGAAGCACGTCCGAATGTCACCGTGGACGTGGCTTCCCTGTGCCTGAAAACCGGTAACGCGGCGATTCTGCGTGGCGGTAAAGAGACCTGGCGCACCAATGCGGCAACGGTAAAAGTGATTCAGCAGGCGCTGGAAGAGTGCGGTTTACCCGCCGGCGCGGTACAGGCGATTGAAAGCCCGGACCGCGCGCTGGTCAATGAAATGCTTAAGATGGATAAATACATCGACATGCTGATCCCGCGCGGTGGCGCTGGCCTGCACAAGCTGTGCCGCGAACAGTCCACCATCCCGGTGATCACTGGCGGTATCGGGGTTTGCCACATTTTCGTTGATGATTCTGCGGAGTTTGCGCCTGCGCTGAAAATTATCGTGAATGCGAAAACCCAGCGTCCAAGCACCTGTAATACCGTCGAAACACTGCTGGTTCATCAGGACATTGCGGGCACGTTCCTGCCTGCGTTGAGCAAGCAGATGGCGGAAAGCGGCGTCACCTTGCACGCGGATGCCCAATCGCTGACCACGTTGCAATCGGGTCCGGCAGTGGTGGTGCCTGTTAAAGCGGAAGAGTACGACAATGAGTTCTTGTCGCTGGATCTGAACGTGAAAATCGTTGCTGACCTGGACGATGCTATCGCCCATATCCGCGAGCATGGCACGCAGCACTCTGATGCTATCCTGACGCGTAAGCTCAGCAATGCGAACCGTTTTGTCAACGAGGTAGATTCTTCTGCTGTGTATGTGAATGCCTCCACGCGTTTCACCGACGGCGGTCAGTTTGGCCTTGGCGCGGAAGTGGCGGTGAGCACGCAAAAACTGCATGCGCGCGGACCGATGGGCCTTGAAGCCCTGACGACCTACAAGTGGATCGGCTTCGGCGACGATACGATTCGTGCGTAAATAATAATGAGGTGATGCAAAAGTAGCCGTTTGATTCCAAAGGGCATTGACGCATCACCTCGTTAGATCTAACCTTTTGCACCGTGGTTCACCGACGTGAATCCCGTCCTTTCAGGGCCGATATAGCTCAGTTGGTAGAGCAGCGCATTCGTAATGCGAAGGTCGTAGGTTCGACTCCTATTATCGGCACCAGTCACTTCTATCTTATTGATTTAGTTAGAATTAAATCTATTCAGAGTGAAATCGCGTAACCTCTACTACATAGAGGTCATACAGCCGATGGCTCAACGTGATAATCTGTATCGCCGTAGCAGCGGTATTTATGTTGTCCGTATTGCAGTTCCCGCCCGATACCGTCTCTACACGGGACAGCGTGAGATTCACGCTTCAACAGAAACAAACGACATCAGAAAAGCGCGAGCGATTGCCGCAGGTCTATTGGTTGTCTGGCAGCGATGTCTGGGTGAGTATCAAAAATTGGATAGAGAAAAGTTGGTAAGCAGTGCGCCTGCTTTGGCTGGAGAAGGAATGATCAGCCTCGCTGAATTTTGTGGTTTAACGAGCGCTTCCTTGCAACAAGTGGCGCAGCGACTACTTGATACGAATATCCCGCTTTTTTGGCTTGCTGATGGGCGTCCTGCCTACTATGTAGAAGATCTTTCACTCGTTGATAAGGATGATCCTGAGGCTTCTGGATTTATCATCGATAGTGCCATTAACATCGGGATAAGAGGTTGTCTTAACGGTTATATCCAGCCTTTGGTTACTTCACGTATATTACGTCAGATTATCGCTGGCGAGCCGCTAGACGCAGAAACAGCATTTAAATCCTCAGAGGCTTCATCCAAAGCCGCATGGTTCGTTGACTTTCCCGGTGTCGAAATCTCGCCTGGTTCACTAATGATTCATCGTGTGCAAGCCGAGCGCTTACGATTACTTTGGCTGTCACATAGCACCGCGGTTTCTCCAGTAATGCCTGAGAAACTAAAAGCAATTACCCCTGTATTACTGCCCTCATCAATACCGGATAATGAATATGTAAATCGTAAATACTACTCAGTGAAAATGAGCGAGTTATGTGAAAAATATATTCGCTACAAGCGCGGGGGAAAATTCACGGAAAAGGCAGAGAATCGAGTTCGGGAAGGTTTTAGCCTGCTGGTTGAAGTCATGGGTGATCCAAAGCTTATAAAAGTAGATCGTGACTATCTCCGTGAGTATGAGAGCTTACTAAGGTCGATACCTGCACGGCGTGATTTAGCTAAAATCCGATACAAAATCAATGATATTCATAAGCTAGCGGTTAAAGCAAAAGAGAATGGCGACTCTCTAATGAGTGATAACACCGTTCGTAAATATATGCGGGTTATCTTCGAAGCTTTCAGGTGGGCTGATGGTGAAGGTATCTTTATTAAGTCCCCAGCAAATCAATTCTTCGCACCTGTAGAAAATGAAAAGATGGATCAGGACTTCAAAGCTGATTTTACTGATGAGGATTTGCACGCTATTTTTAACAGCCCTTGGTTTAAACGTGGGACTGTGGATAGAAATAGCGAGGGACGCTTCCATCATTACCGTGCATTTCATTACTGGTTGCCACTCATCGGATTCTTTACCGGAGCAAGGATAAATGAGTTATGCCAACTTTATCTAGATGATATTAAGCAGGATGCGACCGGGTTTTATTTCTTTGAAATCAGCAACGATCGGGCCGATCAGTCACTGAAAACGATTAATTCACGAAGAAAAATACCGTTGCATCCGACATTGATAAAACTTGGATTAATCCGCTATTGCGAAGCATTGAAGAAAGCAGGTCATGCGCGTTTATTTCCAGAGCTTCCTTACCACCCTGTAAAAGGATATGGCGATAAAGCTTCGGACTGGTTTAATCGCTCGTTGCTCAAAAAACGGTTAGGCTTTGAAAAAGACAGCAAAAAATCTTTCCATTCATTCCGTCACACGTTTTCTACCAGGCTCAAACAAGCAGGAATCGACAGCGAGACGCGTGCGCAGTTTGTTGGACATATCCGCGGTTCTGGCGAGACGGAGAACCGATATAGCAAAGATCATCCACCAGCAGCCCTCTATGCTGTGCTTGAGAGCGTTACGTTAGGGCTACCAGAAGTTGCTCCATTTGTTTGCGAAGATGGTGTAGATGCGGTAGCTGATGCGCTACAAATTAAAAGAAATAATAGAGAGCGTAACCTTAAACAATAAACATAAGTTTGAGTGTTTTTGTTAGCTGTCTGATTTAATTTGTTTGTTATAATATGGCACCCCCCCATAACAATTGAGGGGATGCAACTATCAGTTTTTCTGGCAAACACTTACCATTTCATCATAATGAACCTTGTCAATTTCTTCTATCCATAAAAAGATATCTCCGATTACGTTTGTGCCTTCACCTATTAAATTTTCAGCAATATCTTCATTCATTTCGATAACAGCACTATGGGAATATTTGTTAATGAAACGATAAACCTTTTCTTTTTTATTGCTATCAAAGGCAACACAATTTTTTGCAGCAACATCCATTAGTTGTGATAAATCTGATCTATGTTTTGGGTATTTGAAGTTTAAAAATGATTCTAACAATTTACGAGATAGATTTGCTGTAAAGAATGCCTGCTCACGAGTTAGTCGAGGATGTTCTTTATGCTTATACAAAGTATCAAAGATATAATGATATTCTGAGTTGTAATCAATTAAACTCGGGTCAGCATTACATATTGCTGATGAGCGAGGCGTAACAGCACTGGGTTCAATGGTATAGAAAAATGCGTTTTCAACTTTTTCTTTCCTTTTTCTGTTTTTATTGTTTGTATTGAACCAGTCGCGTGCCAATTTGAAAAACGTAAAGTTATGAGTTAGTAAAAAAAGTTGCTTTGCATCATTACAATACGTTTTTATAAATGAATATGAATGAAATAGATGGTTTGAATCAAAACTCGAAACGGGATCATCGAAAACAATGATGCTGTCGGAGATTTTATTATCATTCTCTGTTAGTTTTGTTATAAAGTAAATCAAGGCTATGGCAGTTTTTTCACCCTCGCTAAGATTAGGTGCATGCCCAATTTGGTTATCTCTGAGTATTTCGTATCCATTTTTTTCTTTATTAAATTGGAGAGATAATTCTGATCGACCAAGAAAACCGTGTAGATGCTTATTGAAAATATCTGCTGCTATGGTTTCATTTGATAACGAATCTTCAATGGATTTTATTTCTGCTTTTATTTTTTTTAGGTCATTATCATTTGTTTGCAAGTTTTTTGTTTCTGCATCGCGATTTGATATTTTCCTGAAATAATCGAAGCTATTTACCTCTGATGCTGCATAGTGTGACTCAAGTTTTGATTTTACCTTGTGAGTTTCTTCTTTGAAGTCTTTGCATTTTTTATTATGCATTTCTATTATTTTATTAATTTCGGTTGCGATTTGATTGAAGTTAATAAATAAGGAGTTAGGTATCTCAACGGCAAAGAGATCAATGTTGAAAGGGTTAGTTATTTTTTCATCTAATGTTTTCTCCCATTCATTGATGTAACTGTTTATTTTTTCAGCCTCATCTTTAAGGAGTGCTGATTTTTCTTTTAGAAGATCTTTATGTTCGTCATAAATATCAATATCACTGTTGCTTGCTAACACAATGAATTGGCTTGTTAACCATGTTTTAGCTTTGTCTAGAGTTTCTGAAAACTTTCTGTATTCATCATTAAAATGTGCGTTTAATTCATCGATTCGTTCTTGTGAAATCTTGTTCCCGCAAAAATGACAGCTATCGCTACCTAGATTTAAATTCAATCCACTAAAAACCCAAGATTGTATATCTTGATTGTTTTTTAAGCTCTCAATAACTTTGTTTGTTACTGATTGTTTAAATAGTTCATTTAACCTATCTTGTGCTTTTTTAAGTAGAGAAGAGTCTACGCTCGGAGTTTTGGTTGTAATTGCCGGTTTTTGTGTGGGATTTGCTGCTTTAGTTAACCTTGCTACTTCATTTATATCTAGGATTGAATCTGTTTTTTTTATTAGATCAACATTTGACGTGATGAAGTTTTCAAGTTTTGTTCTGTTATAGCTTAAAAATCTTGAGTCACTGGTATCAATGACTTGTAAACTTGTTTTAGTTCTCTTCGCTGCATCCGTTAGAAACTTTTGAAGTTCATCGGTAAGTTTATCATTCGCTGTTTTTCTTCTAACATACTCTTTTGTTTTTTTATCTAAAGATGTTCTCAATTCCTCTAATTTTTTCTTCTCTTCAATTTTTTCTTGAGCTATCAACAAAATACTTTTTACTGAGTTATTCCAATCAATGTTTTTGTTTATAAAACTTTGATTGAATACTTTCAGATTTAAATTATTTACGAAAATGTTATCTTTCGTTATCGTTCCTTGCTCGAAGGTTTTTATAGAAAAGGTTGAATTAGGGTATCTAGTATTCTGGCGGTTCTCTATCTGCTCAAAAAGCGATGATAATGTTGATTTTCCGCTTCCATTCCAGCCGTATATTAAATTAAGCCTTCCAAAATCTTTTGCATCAGTCTTGATGTAATTTCTGAAAATTCCGTAGTCTCTAAGTAAGTCAATGCTTTGCACCATAGTAGTAACCCTGAGTGATTATATCTATGCCATTTTTTTCTCATACAGACTTTACGAATAAAAATACTCTATTATTTGTATGTGTTGCGATAGTTTTATGGTTAAACAATTTGATATATGCCAAAAAAACGTTATATCTTCGCAGTATCAAGGTCATTGTCCGTAAGTTTAGTAATAGCGATCTAACTTCCGCTACGGGTAACAGCCTGCGAATGAAGCGCAACAAGAAATCGCGAAAAGAACCGCAACAGCCTGACTCTCTTTCTTGATCTAACGCGCTCAGAACGATTCTGGGGCATTTTTTATTAAGGGTTGTAGATTTCATAGTGCGAAATTTGGAGATGCTCAAAACGCGTTTGGTGAAACTTGATGACCTACAATTGCACCCGCAGCCCTTCCACGCTTTCTGATGGTAGATTCATCACTGTTTTAATGCTGGTTCCAATGCTGCGAATAATGTCTTCGCGTGGGCCGCTGCGCCAGTCATCGCTTGCATAAAAAGCATTGAGAACCGCAGCCATTTTTTCAGCACTGTCAAAGGCGCGAATCAGGTAGTAGCAATCCGGGTCATGAAGCGAGTTGCCAAACGAAACAACGTCGATCCCGTGGCGTCGGTGTAGGGGAACGCTGATTTCCTGCATGATTGTGTGAAAAGCAGTTCCGGTGCCTTTACGTAAGGTGTATTGCAGTATTTCGACGGTTATCAAAAAGTTGTCTCCGTTAGTAGCTACTGGGCGGTTCCTTGTTGATAGAGATTAAAGTAAACCTGGCTGGCCGATGAAGCTACTACTAACCAGACAGCTATTCGTAAGCCGAAGCAGCAAAACCCCTCAGACGCGCAGGGAAGCTGTATGGCGCGTTTTTTCTCAGGGGTAGTTAAATCATGGCGCAGAATTAGCGGTGCTGTCATAGAGTTGCTGGCGAAGCCAGTGGAAACAAGCACGTAACCTTGCCACTGATGGAATATGCGGCAACGTGCTGAAAAATATCAACTAGCGGAGTATGGACATCTATGGCGACCTATCGACAAATTGCTGATGATGTTAAATCTCGAACAGGGAGAACAGTCAAAACATGCTGGATAGCGCATGTTAAGTCATTGCATGGGCTAACCCGCCGCGTATCTCCGAACCGGATCAGCACCGAAAGTCGGGTTTACCCTTGTCCTAATAAGTGGGTAGCGGAGATTGAGCTATCACTGAGAAATCTGGGTGAGCTTTAACTTTTGTATCGAAAGCGCTTGTAAAGCCCCTTGCCGCGTTTTTATCCTGGGCAGTAGGTTTTTTATGGGGTGGTATTTGCGGCGCTCTCTCAGCACTTTTGGCATTAAGCATAATCGCCCACAATTCTTTGTATAAGGTTTTGTTTTTCAAACTCCGAAGTTTTTAACTGCTTCGCCAGGAAGGGGGATGTTAAAACCTAAGACTCTTCACTTTTCAGCTGTCATATCCCTGACGGCTTGTTGGCGAAGTTCGCGGCTCCGCTTCTCACTTCCGGTTTTCCCTGTTACCTGTTGTTGTGTGTAAACGTAGTTGGTTTAAGGCTGTATGTATTCAAGTTTTTAAGTTATTAGGTAGCAGCCCGTCACCCCAGTAGATATGCGGATCACTGCTTCAAAATCTGCACACTTTTTTGGAATGGATATTCACGGGCGTAGGTTCCGCAACGCTGCTCTAACCCGGTTACTCAGTTCTTTGTCTGCTGTCAGGTGACTACTCTCTGCCCGCGTTCTGCCTTTCTTGTCGCGTTGTCCTACAGTGCTGAACGAGTGAATGCCACGTTCCGTCGTTGCATCCCTGTATGAGCGTATCCAATTGATTGAAATGAGCCGAAACAGATCCCCTTTTGCCATCTGTGCCGCAGCTATCGGACGGCGGAACGTGAAAAGACTGGCGAGCGTTTCGAACGGGAAGTGTTGCAGCCCAGAGAGAAGACCAAAGCCGTGCTGCTGTAGCGCGTCACCCTGCAATGTCACCTCTATACGAGCACGTTGCTGACGAAGCGGCAGCGGCTGCTTCTTGTCGGTGCGTTTGTGGTAGCACTGCCATGAAATGGCGTCATCTTCGTTACCAATCCGCAGGTTATACGCCGGGTTGATACGATTGCCGGGCTTATCAAGAAATTGGTTACTGCTGTTGTCGCCGTTGTATTGGCGATGATTGGTGCTCGGAGCGAACAGGCTTGTTTGCATCCGATATGTAAAGGCGCGTGTTGCTTCAACTGACTGTTGTTTATGCCAAAAGTCACAACTGATCTCTATCCCGGCAATAGTCGGTTCGGTTGCAAACGTGAACCGTCTGGCTAACGCATGGAGCGCAGCACGGAGCTGCTGATAGTTGTTCGCAAGCTTGTCATGAAAGCGAATGCGGAATGTGTCAGTAACATCACCTGGCTGCATGTCGATTGCACCAGCCCACCAGCGATTAATACCGGTTATATCTTTCAGCGCCTTGCGGATGTGTTGGTGTTGTGTTGGGCGTTCGGTGTGTATCTCAACATCGAGCCAGTCAATAACAGCTTTAGCCCTGAATTGCTTCAAGGCTGAATCCGCTGTTTGTTGGTTGATATTCATTGCCAGCCTTTCAACTCGCCGCTTTTGGAGTGCGAACACTCCAATGCCGCTTATCGGTGAGGTCAATGTCAACCTCAAGCATAGATAGTATGTGCGGCTTAGCGGGGGGAGGGCAAAGGCGTGAGGCTTTTTCGACGAACTCACCTACCTCACTAAATAGATAAACCGGGCGAGGGGGGCGAGTGGCGGAATATCTCCCGACTGGAAGTAAGACCTCACCGTGATAGCTAGCCCTCCCGCGTCGCATATCCGCTAATAAATCATCCCATGCCCTGACGTCGCCCAGCTTGGCTCTCAAAAAGTAAGCCGTCTCACTTGCTGAAAGGGTTTTAACTTTCATTATGTCCTCCTTAATCAACGTCTGGAGCGATCATAAGGTGTAGCTGACCGCGTAACTCGTTCTGAATGATCACGAATGGTGATCCGCCGTAGCTTTTGTCTCTGTAACCAGTCAGTAAGGTAAACGCCGCAAATGAGTTATCACGTGTGACGATGGTTGCGCCGTCTAGCTCGTTCTGTAGTTGCTCGTCATTTAACCGCCAATAGCCATTTCCGATAATTTCATGACTGATATTGGCTTCAACTGGCCCAGCTTCCGCGAGGGTAAGAATCTGCTCGGTCATCAATTCTTCTACTAACGCGGCTCGGAGCAAAGCAGCCTTATTTGGTGAGTCAGGATTTGCTTTAAGCACCATCTTTGCCCAGCCTTTCCAATCAGTGCCTCGTTTCTCAGCCAGCATGTCAATTGCGGCCCAAGTGCTTTCATCAAGCTTTAACGAGGTGCGATTTTCTTCAATTAACTTGGCTGTTCTAATTTTTGGTTCATAATTCACAACATCACCCTTATATTTAGTAACCAAGCGGTATTATACTGACTGAAACTAAATGGCACAACATAGGAAACAAATTGCTTCCAATGTTGTTTGTGTATACATGTGACCACACATTAAACGTTCGATTAGCTGTGAGGTCAGCGACATGGCAAACGGCAAGTTCATCGCTTACTATCGCGTTTCCACTGCGAAGCAGGGTAAGAGCGGTTTAGGGTTGGCAGCTCAAAGGGAAGCTGTCTCTGCTTACATCAGAAGCACTACTGGGGAAGTTGTCGACGAGTTTGAAGAAATTGAGACAGGTAAAGGTTCAAATGCTCTAGAAAGACGTCCGCAACTGCGGGCAGCGCTGGCCGCGTGTAAGAAACAAGGTGCTATTTTGCTGATCGCTAAGCTTGACCGCCTGGCCCGCAACGTGCACTTCGTTACCGGACTAATTGAAACTGGGATTAACTTTGTGGCCGCCGATATGCCACAAGCTGACAAGGTGATGATCCAGATGCACGCGGTTATGTCTGAGCATGAACGCGACCAGATTAGCGCCCGGACAAAAGCAGCTCTCGCAGCTGCCAAATCACGTGGTAAGGTTCTGGGGGTGGCGGGTAGTGCTAACCTCAAAAGTAACATTGAAGCCCGCCAACAAGCGGCAGAGAGCTTCGCAGAGAATATGCGGCCGCTAATCGAAAGCATGAAAGTGCGCGGACTATCGCAGCGCAAAATGGTTGAAACGCTAAATGCTTCACGGACACCAGCACCGAAAGGTGGTGAGTGGGGATTGTCGCAGCTCCAAAGGGTAATTTCACGGCTCGGCTGATATATTAATTTATTGTTAAGTAATGATTTTTTTTCGAAAAAACAGTAGGTGTTTGTTGATTTAGAAACCAGTTGTCTAGATACATTGACCAATAGAATCAACATGGTTACGATTGTGTTGGGCCTCAGGACCCGCATTTCTGAGATGTATACGTCTCGGCTTGTAGTGCCTTTACCTTTGACGCTAACGCGTCGCGCCGCCACGGGTTACTCGCGGTTGTTGGGGTCCTGAGTTGCCCTCTCATACCAGAAGGAGCATGAGCCAGTGATGGACACATTTTTCCCTTTTAATACCTCGCCAAAATATAAGATAGAAAACAATAAAGAATTAGCTGCACTAATCGGTATTACTACTGCTAAGTTAACTTATTACGCCTATTATTTAAGTGATGATGATAAGTATCACTCATTCAAAATTCGCAAGCGAATTAACGGAGAAAGATTAATTGAAGCTCCAAATAGAGGGCTTAAAGATATCCAAAAAACAATTTCTCATTTTCTGGAGAGAAACTATACACCTCGTTCTTGCGTATTTGCGTATGTTAAAGAAAGAGGCATAGTTGAACATGCCTCAATTCACGTTGGGCAACGATGGCTACTACGCTTGGATTTAAAGGATTTCTTCCATTCAATAAGCTCAGCTCGAGTTTCGGGAGTGCTAAGACGCGCTCCATTTTGCTTTGCTAAATCCCCGGCAAATACTGTAGCGCGTCTTTGCACAAAAGATGGGCGTTTACCACAAGGTTCACCAGCTAGTCCAGTGATTAGTAACATCATTTGCAAAGGATTAGATTATAAACTTAAGCAACTAGCTTCCTCAAACAAGTGTTACTACACTCGTTATGCCGATGATATATTTATTTCTAATAATGGAAGTGTATTCCCTTCGGCAATAGCAATAAGAGGCGACGATGGTAATGTAGAACTAAGTGAAGCAATAAAAAATATCATAATAAATTCTGGTTTTGAAGTGAATGCTGGTAAGACGACTCTTCGTAAAAAATCCGAGAGGCAGCTTGTTACAGGGGTTGTAGTTAACAAAAAAACCAATATACCAAAGGAGTATATAAAGTCTATCCGTGCAGGACTTTATGCGTGGGAGAAATTTGGCTTGGATGCTGCTGAGGAATATTGGAAGAAAGAAATAGAAAGATCTAATAAATTTGATGATCAACCGCCACAAATGAGATTGGTAATACGCGGTAAAATAATCCATGTTGGTCATGTAAAAGGATATACCGATGCAACTTTCCTAACTCTTGTTAAGCGATTACAAACACTTGATAGTGAATTTAAAATTGATGAGCAGAAATTTCGGCGAGAGATAACCGACGAAATTCATATTTATACCGAAGGTGTGACAGATACAAAACATTTCCAAGCGGCGCTGAATGCATTTCAACATCGTGGTGAATTCCTTGACTTGAAAATAATATTCAAAAACTCAAGCAAGCCTGGAAGCGCAAATCTTAAAACGCTGTGTGAAAACCTGCGAGAAACATCACAAAAACATCTCACTTTATGCATCTTTGATAGAGATGAAAAAAATATAGTAAATGAAATGAGTGGTTCTCCGGGTAATTACAGAGATCACGGTAATAACGTATTTAGTCTAATTATCCCTATTCCTGAATTTAGAAAGGGGAATGACTCAATATGTATTGAGCATCTGTATCAAGACTCGTTACTTTTTACTTGTGATAGCGAGGGAAGGCGTTTGTATTTTAAGGACGAGTTCGATAACCTTAATTGTCATAAAACTGATCCTAATCTCTTCTGCCGGATTAACAAGAGTTCTCTTGTGTATGACGATAATGTGATTAATATCTCAGAGAGGAAAAATGTAGCATTGCCTAAAAACAAATTTGCAGATTATGTTTGCAGCGGTCAACCACCTTTTAATAATGTCGATTATGGTGGTTTTCATGAGGTTTTCATACAAATACTTGAAATAGCCTCTACGTATACTAAGTAGGCTTTTAATGATAAATGAGCAATAGATAACTAATTGAAAAGAATGCTTTTAATTAAACTTTTTTATTGTTTGTTTTGTTAGTATTGAAGAAAGCATCTTTAAGATGCTTTCTTCAAAATTATTGGGAAGCATTATTCACTCAAATGATGCAGCGATAATTTCTCCGGTGTTAGCGTTGAAAATACAAAAGTATTGGAGTGGCGTTAATATTCCTAAACTGTTTATCGCTTTAGCCTGTTGACCGAAGATTTGTATAGTTCGTTTAGTCTGGTCGTGCCAAAGATATCTTTCAAAAATCTGTTGAGATGCGTTTTTCAGCCATATATGGTGAAATTCTGCTTTTTCATCAATTGCCTGCTTGCACTTTCTTACGGGGTTATAGTGCGCTTTCGCATAACATTCAGGGCTGTTATTTGAACATTGGACGTTCTGCTTAGTTAACGTCTGTTCCGCTCCTATAGCGGAAAAAGCGCTTACGCCAAGCATCATTGTGAGAGTTGCAAGAACGCCCCATGATATAGCACGTAGCGTGTTAATTTGCCGTTTCGACGTAACGTGAGCGACTACATTGTAACTGACCCAACCAAGCACGGCCCCCATTGCCATCGGTAATAAAAAGTATGATCCCGTCATGATTCCCTCGTTTTCCAAATCACATCTACCTGATAGAGATTGCTGGCTTAGCCCAGCCGATAATGATCATCATACTGGTTAGATTTGAAATGTCACCATTGGTGATCATTTTGAATCTGATGGGCGAAAGGATGAAAGGTGTTGATGATGGTGATGGTGCTCACAAAGGAGGTCTTTAGATTCAAAATGTCTCAATTGGAGCGTGGCCTTGTAGAGGTCAAACTTGCACATTCAGGGCATGAAAAATACCTTGAGAATACAGTTTGGCGAGCGGGTAAAAGAGCTGCGAATAGCCACCGGAATGAGCCAGGAAGCGTTTGCTGATCGGTGTGGGTTTGCACGTAGCTACATGAGCCGCATTGAACGTGGTGGCTCCAATGCGTCTCTTGATGCGATTGAGGTGCTGGCTAACGCTCTGAATGTTGAGCCGTGGCAGTTATTAGCGTCTGACTCATCTAAAGATGACGACCCGGAACTGTTGGTTCCATACGCGGCCGATGGCTCGTGCTTTAATCCTGGACTTGCGAGCAGTCGCGATGGTTCGTTTGGCGTAGGTGATAAAGCGGCTCAGAAGCGTTTTGGCACATTTTTCGAAGCTCTTGAGTATCTACGTAGCATGGATACCGCAAAGTGGCGCAGACCCAATGCCAGTGGCAATTGGGGTATTGTTTCAGCTGTGCGTTGGGACAAACTGAGAAAGTAGAGCAAGTGTAAGACTGTAAATGCTAGCCTCTGTGTTAATGAACTGAATTTATAGATGATGAATGTTCCACCTATAATCCAGCTAGTTCCTCTAAGAGAGTAAATAAAACACCAAATTACAGGTGCGTTTCATAGGCGTTACAGTGGCGTTTTACTTCTTCATGGATATATATACTCCTTTTTTAAATAATTTTCTATTTACTTCAACTTGTTGTATTTAATAACTAAGCGGAAGGCTAATAAGCACATTTGAAAACTAATGAGAAAGCATGAGGCTATCACTAAACAAAATGCGGTTTTAACGGCACTATATTTTTGATAGGATTCAAACCCATTATCCTTAGCTATCAATATAGAGTGTGATATTATTGATACTAAACTTGGTGTGAAAACTGCAGTAGTAAGGATAGAAAGCACCAGTAGCGGTAAACATTTACTAAATAGGGCCTCTTTTGCTATTCCAAGATTAATTGCTTTCTCATGTTTGGGAACATCTAGATTTACGGCTTTCACGATTTCTGAATACCATGCACCATACAATATTGCCAAAATAGCCATTAGTAAGCTTGCAACTGCGATTTCATCACTCATATTATTGATGCTGCACCGGTTGAATTTGTAAAGAATGGCATAATGCTTCGTATGAAGACTTAGTTACCTCATAAGTTGAGACGCTACCACGCTTCTTGCTAACGGATGCAAGTGTGCCATCAATTGCCGCTAATTTTTTATTTAATTCTTCTATAACATTTACACTATTCAATGTGATGCTATAAGGACCAATGGCTTCTTGAATTTCTGCATTTAAAAGAATAACTTTGAGTGTTTCATCAATAGCATGCTTTAGCTGATATTGATATTTTGATATAATAGATCTCAAATAACTCTTACTTTCAGAAGCAGTAGTTTGAAACAATTTGCTTATGATTTGCTCGTCAGGAATTTTACCCTCAAATACATTATCAACCAGAAGAAATAATCTATATTCAAGGATGTCACTGCCGCGTTTGAATACCTTTATGCCTTGAATCATTGCCAAGTATTCTAGTATGCTTGCTTTCCCAAAACTGTTTAGTTTATCGTTAAGTTCATGGCTTTCACACCCAATTATATTGGCTAATTCGGCTTCATCTGCTATGTCAATATCAAATTGTAGTCTCATTTTGTCAAATCTTCCTGATATGTGTTTTAAGATGGTTGTGAGCTAACTATAAGAATTTGAGATTAATCCTAATTTTTGTAAGGTGTAAAGTTTTATTTCTGGTAGTGCCTTGTGACTTGTGAGCTTCTTCACGAATTTTTTTACGACTCCAGATGACTTTTGGTCAACGCGACGGTGTTACGTTTGACAAGGGCAGCATTAACTATCATTAGGTTCTCCTACATAGCTGTCATACAATCTAACCTCATAAACTCATGTGGTTACGCGAGTTTCGGTAATGCGAAGGTCGTAGGTTCGACTCCTATTATCGGCACCATCAAAATCAAATAGTTATAAGTTTTTCTTTCCATCAAATCTCACTAACTCCTTTCATGCGTACTTACTGGCGTACTTGTTTGGCGTGATATGATAGAGCGAGCACAATGTATCCGCTCTAAACCTGAATCAAACCTTGCTAACGTTCATCGGATCTCTGGTAGTCGATGAATCTCAATCGCTAACAACGCCTTAAGTGTTGCTGGTAACCATATAGTGTCTGACTCTTTGGACAGATTGCCGTACCGGTGAGGTCTTTAACATTGCGTGGAAGGTTGTTGCTCTCGAAAAGGGAAATACACACCTGTTAGAGACTAAAACAGGTATGGAATGTTACGTTCAGCTATGGACGCAGGTGAAATAATCAGTATGTCGTAAGGTCACTAAAAGTGAATGGACCGTTTTGCCGGGATACTTACACTCTGGTTCAGGTGATCCTTCATAGTCTACCCGGCACCTGTTAAATCTTCGGTTCAAACCTGTCCGGAGGATATAATTAACAGAGAAAAGAGGAGACTTTACAATAAATGCAAATTCAGTTTCACTCTTGGGTGTTTTTGAGAAAATAGCACGAATAGACAAGATTCAATCCATCGTGACAGTATATGCACACTACAAATTCACACCCAAAACCAAACTCACAAATGTAATGGCTATTTTCCTGCTGTATTAATTGTTGTTATTTTTTGTCTTTAGTAACATCCTTAAAAAGGAAAATTAAAACACACTCATTGATTAATTTGCTTTATGGCAGGGATGACACCACCGTTGAATTACATTCGTAGTTCGGCTCTTTTTTTATTACTCGCGTTTACGGCACAGGCGGCGCCATTATCTCCGGCAGACCGTGACGCTGTCCGTCAACAGCAGGAACAGCTGCTTCGTCAGAGCCAGCAGCAACGTGATGAACTGGAGCGCAGCACTACACTGCCGCGCTCAGGCCAGAGTACATCTGCCCCGCAGGCCGGTGGCCCCTGTTTTGATATTCACACCATCACCCTTTCCGGCGTGACGCTTATCAGCGAAAAAGCGCAGCAGAAACTGACTGCGCCGTGGCTGAACCAGTGCCTGAATATGGCGAAAATAACCGAGCTGGCCGCTTCGATTTCCGACTGGTATATCAGCCGGGGATATATTACAAGCCGCGCTTTCCTCACCGAACAGGATTTATCGCACGGCGAATTACGCATTGTCGTGCTGGAAGGGAAATTACGTCATATCCGCCTGGAGGGAGAATCGCCGCGCATGCTGAAAATGGTTTTCCCCGGTCTGGAAGGGAAAATCCTTAATCTGCGGGATATCGAACAGGGGATGGAACAAATAAATCGTCTGCGGCGCGAACCGGTGCAGATCGACATCGTTCCCGACAGTGAGCCGGGTTATTCCAGCGTCAATTTAACCGCCACGCCGGAATTTCCGTTAAGTGCTTCGGTTTCGCTGGATAACAGCGGGCAGAAAAGTACCGGTGACGATCAATTAAATGGTTCGCTGACCGCCAGTAATTTGCTGGGGCTGGCGGAACAGTGGCAGGTAAGCGGCGGGCGCAGCAGCGATTTCGCCACTGGCTATGACGCGCAAAATTTTCAGGCCGGGTTCAGCATACCGTACGGTTACGGCCTGCTCGACTACAGCTATGCATGGAGCAACTACCGCACCACCCTCATCAATCAGGGCTTTCCGTGGATCTCCACCGGCGACACCAAAACGCACCGCCTGAACGGTTCGTGGGTGGTGTTCCGCAACGGCAATATCAAAACCGCATTTACCGCTGGCGTCACACAGCGCTCCTCGCGCAACTGGCTTAACGACGCACCGCTGATCAGCAGCACGCGCAATCTCTCCAGCCTGCAACTGGGCATCAGCCATACGCAGAAAGTACTGGGCGGCGTGGCGACCTTCAACCCGACATTCAGCCACGGCATGCCGTGGTTTAACGCCGAAACCGACGAAGGCAAAAATGATGATGAACCCCGCGCGCAGTTCCGCAAAGGGAGCCTGAGCGCCAGCTTCCAGCGCCCGTTCAGCGCCGACATCATCTGGCTCACCAGCCTGTATGCGCAGTGGTCGCCGGACAGGCTCTACGGCAGCGAACGCCTGACGCTCGGCGGTGAAAGCTCGGTGCGTGGTTTCAAAGAGCAGTACATCTCCGGCGACAACGGCGGTTACTGGCGCAACGAACTGAATTACACCCTCTTCACGCTGCCGGTGCTCGGGCAGATCAGCGCCACGGCGGCGGTTGATGGCGGCTGGCTGGAAAAAGACCGGCTCGATCGCTACGCCTCCGGCACGCTGTGGGGCGCGTCAGCAGGACTTGGCAGCGCCGGACGCTGGTTCGCCAGCCAGATCTCCGTTGGCACGCCGCTGCATTACCCCGACTGGCTCGCCCCCGATCACGTCAGTTTTAACTGGCGCGTTGCTGTCACGTTTTAAGGATCAAGACGATGAAGACTGACAAACCGGTTCGTTTTTCTCAGCGTGCTATCAGCTGGTTGGTTATCAGCCTGCTGGTCTGGCAGCCGGTAGCCCCCGCGTTTGCCGCAGCCATCACGCCGACAGGCGGCGCCAGCATGGATAAAGCGGGCAACGGCGTGCCGGTGGTCAATATCGCCACGCCGAACGGGGCAGGCATCTCGCACAACCAGTTTCATGACTACAACGTCGGCAGTGAGGGGCTGATCCTCAATAACGCTACCGGGCAACTGACGCAGACGCAGCTTGGCGGGCTTATCCAGAACAACCCGAATCTGCGCGCCGGGCAGGAAGCGAAGGGCATTATCAACGAAGTGACCGGCGGCAGCCGATCGCAGTTGCAGGGTTATACCGAAGTGGCGGGCAAAGCGGCGAATGTGATGGTCGCCAACCCGTACGGCATCACCTGTAACGGCTGTGGGTTTATCAACACGCCGAACGCCACCCTGACGACCGGTAAACCGCAGTTTGACGCCAGTGGCAACCTTTCAGCGCTGGATGTTACGCAAGGTACGATCACCATTGAAGGCCAGGGCCTGGATGCCAGCGGCAGTGACGCGCTGTCTCTGATCTCGCGTGCGACCGAAGTGAATGCGGCGATCCACGCGAAAGATTTAACGGTGACCGTCGGGGCCAACCACGTGGATGCCAACGGCAATGCGACGGCGATTGCTACAGAAGGTGCCGCCCCTGTAGTGGCGGTTGATACCGGCGCGCTGGGCGGGATGTACGCCAACCGTATTCATCTGGTCTCCAGCGACAAAGGTGTTGGGGTCAACCTGGGTAACCTCAATGCACGCCAGGGCGATATCACCCTTGATGCCAACGGTAAACTGACCGTTAAAGATAGCCTGAGCAGCGGCTCGCTGACGGCGAAGGGCGATGGCGTAACCTTAAGCGGTAGCCATAAAGCCAGTGGAAATATCACTGTCACCAGTACGCAGGATACGGTACTGAACAACGCGACGGTCGCCGCCGACGGCAAGCTGACATTCAGCGGCACGGGTGACACAGCGTTGTCCGGCAGTCGATTCTCCAGCGGTAAGGAGACGACATTCGCCGCAAAACATATCGTCAGTGATACGGCAAGTCAGCTCAGCGCGACAGGCAATGCCACGCTGAATGCGCAAGGCATCACCTGGCAAGGTGACCTGACATCCGGCGGTGATGCCAGCTTGACAGCGGACACCCTGGATAATAGCGGAACGATAACGGCCAAAGGGGCGTTGACTGCCAATGCGGGTACGGTGAATAACCGCGGTACATTGCAGGGGCAAACGTTCGACATCAACAGCGATATGGCGCAGAACAGCGGCGTGTGGATGTCGGCAGGGGATGCCCGAATTGCCGTTGGGCAACTGGATAATCAGGGCTCAATTGCAGCGAAAAACCAGCTCACCGCACGGACATCAAGCCTGACGAACAGCGGCACGTTGCAGGGGCAGACGCTGGATGTGACAAGCGACACGGCACGTAACAGTGGGTCATTGCAGTCGGCCGGAGACACACGTCTGGCTGTGGGGCAACTGAATAACACCGGCATGGTGGTGGCACAGGGGACGTTTTCTGCCACGGCTTCTGCTCTGACCAACGGCGGTACGTTGCAGGGGCAAGGGTTTAGTCTTAGCAGCGATACGCTTGAAAGCAGCGGTGCGTTGTATTCGGGCAGCGACGCCTGGATTAGGGCAACGCAGTTGGACAACCTGGGGACAGTGACGGCGAAAGGTGGGCTAAACGTTAATGCCACGACGCTGAACAACAGCGGAACGTTACAGGGACAGAGGGTGGGGATCACCGGCAACAATGTGCAGAACAGTGGCACGCTGGCGTCGGATACAACACTGAACGTCAATGCCGGGACGCTGGCCTCAGGAGATAACGCGGTCATCACTGCCAAAGGGGATGTCACGCTGGCGGTACAAGCCGCAGCCGATCTTAGCGGTGGCGTCAATGCGGGTAGCGCGTTGGAGGTTGCTGCCTCCACCCTGCAAACGCGTCAGAATGCCCTGTTGCAAAGCGGCGGCGCGATGACGCTCACCGCCAGCGATAGCGCGACGCTGAACGGCACGCAGGTGGCGGCAGACGCCCTCAGTGTTACGGCGAAGACGCTGAGCCATGGGGGGAAATCAGGTGCGACGAGCATCTCCGTTACTGCGCCGGACGGTATCACCAGCAGTGGGACGCTGGTGACGGATTCCCTGAGCCTTAGCGCTGCACACATCACCAACAGCGGATTATTGCAGGGCACGCACACTTTCAACGTACAAACTGACCTGCTGGATAACCTGTCCCGCGGTACCGTTTATTCCGTGCAGGATCTCACCCTCTCTATTGCAGAACTGAACAATACCGGGCTTATCACCACCGACGGCGACCTCTCACTGCATGGCAACCTCCTGAGCAATGGCGGTGAAATCAACGGCGTTAACCTGTTTAGTGATTACCGTAGCCTGACCAGCAGTGGGCGTTTGCTGGCGGATAACGGGCTGAACCTGACGGCAGAAAGCTTCACCAACAACGGGCTTGTGGCGGCGAAAAACGTCACTGCGGCGGCGAACACGCTGACAAACCTGGGAAATGTGCAGGGAACTGATACCCTGGTACTCAGTGGAACGGCGACAACCAACAGCGGGACGCTGCGCAGTGGCGGCAGGCTGTCGCTGGACGGACAAACCTTCACCAACAGTGGCAACCTGGCGGCGACATCGCTGCTGCTTAACCTCGCGCAACAGGTGCAAAACAGCGCGACTGGCCAGATAGCGGCGGACAATGACCTCGTTCTGACAGCGCCTTCGCTGCTAAATAATGGGCTGATCGGCGCGGCGCAACTAACGCTGAACAGCGCCGATATCACCAACAGCGGTACATTGCAGGGCGTTAATACGCTGATAGCGAAAGGTACTCAGCTCACCAATCAGCAGGGGGGGTTACTGCTCAGCAAGGGCAACGTGACGCTGACCCACGATCAATTGACCAATAGCGGCCAGATCCAGGGCGACACGCTGGATCTGGCGACGGGTGAATGGATCAACAGTGGGGATGTGCTGGGTGCAAACGGCCTCAATGCCATGGTCGGTGGCAGATTCACTAACCGGGGGAACGTGCTGAGTCAGCAGACCCTGACACTGACAACGAATAACAATCAGAACAGTGGCGTGCTGGCGGCCAAAGTGCTGGCGCTACACGGTGATCTGCATAACAGCGGTCTGTTGCAGGGGAACGACACGCTTACCTGGGACGGTACCTCATTTTCCACGACCGCGGACGGGCGGGTGCTGAGCGGCGGCGGTATGACGCTCAACGGTCAGTCGCTGACCAGCCAGGGGCAAATGCAAAGCCGCACCATGGCGGTGACGGCGAACAACTGGCAGAACAGCGGCACGGCGCAGGCACAGGATGCGCTGAATACGACGCTCAGTGGGCAGATGGCTAACCAGGGGGCACTGCTAAGCCAGAACCAGTTCACGCTTTCCGCGAGCGCACTGCAAAATGACGGCAAACTGGCAGCGAAAAACCTGAGTATCAGCACGCCATCCGTGACCAACAACGGCATTCTGCAGGGCAATAGCAGCCTGGCGCTGGATACTCAGGACCTCTTAATCGGTAACGCCGGGCAGTTGATCAGCGGCGGTGCGCTGAATCTGGATCTGAACCGTCTGGAAAACCAGGGGTTACTGTATGCCAGTGACGGCCTTACCCTGCGCGGAAACAGGCTAATCAATGGCGGCGACCTTGAAGCGGGGGCCTTAGATCTGTCACTGGGGACATCGCTGGCAAACTCGGGAACGCTGATGGCGCACGCTGGCGCCACGCTTTACAGCGACACGTTCACCAACAGCGGGGACGTACTGGCAAATACTGTGTCCCTTACAGGGAACTCTCTAACCAACAGCGGGCTCATTCAGGGCACACAGCAGGCGCAGGCAGATGCAACGAACATCACCAATGCCACCACGGGCAAATGGCTGTCCGGCGGCATACTGACTCTGAACGCGGGCGCGCTGGGCAATGTGGGCACGCTGCAAGGCAATACGGTTGGGCTGACGGGAACGTCACTGAATAATCAGGGCGTGATCAACGGCCTGACAGGGTTGACCGGCGTACTGAGCAACAACCTGATTAACGACGGGAAAATCGTCAGCGGCGGTGCAACAGATTTACAGGCAGTGGCGATAACCAGCACGGGGAGCATTTCCGGCGATACGCTGGCGTTGAATGCCTCCACGCTGAGTAATGCAGGTTTGTGGCAGGGGACGAATGGCCTGACACTGGGGGCAGGCACGCTCACTACGGGCGTAAATTCCCGCACGCTAAGCGGCGGCACGTTAACATTCAATGCCGGACAATTGACTACGCAGGGGACATTACAGGGCGGTGCGGTTGATGTGACAGCCGATGACTGGACGCACAGTGGTTCCTTGCTGAGTCAGGGCGATTTCACGGCGGCCGTCAGCGATACATTGACCCAGTCGGGAACGCTGGCAAGCCAGGGGGCGCTGAGCGTTCAGACGCAGACGCTAAGAAATGATGGACAGCTTCTGAGCGCGGGTGATGCCATCTTGCGCGGCCAGACGCTGAACAATAGCGGTACGGTGCAGGGGAAAACGCTGGCGGCGCATCAGCGCACCATAAGCAACTCGGGGGCGCTCATCGGGCTGGACAGTCTGACGCTTGATGCGCAGCAGACCCTGATGGCGCGTATGGCGATGGCTGTTCCGCAGCTTACGCTGACCAACAACGCGACGGGGACGCTGCTCACTCAGGGCACACTCAATATTACCGCCGGAACGGTGAGTAACGCCGGGGTCTGGCAAGGCAATACGATTCTGCTTGCCGCGCAGTCGCTGGATAACAGCGGTGCGTTGCAGAGTGCCGGGGCGCTGAACTTCCGGCTTACCGGCGACCTGAATTCCGCCACAGGCAGCAAAATCACCGCCATGGGCACGGCCGCGCTGCAGGCCTTATCACTGACGAACAACGGGCAGTGGGCAGCGAGAAACCTGACGCTTAGCGGCGGGACGCTGAATAACAGCGGCGCCATCAGCGGCAGCGACGGCCTGACCGCCACGCTGAACGGCGATATCACCCAGCAGAGCGGCGGCTCGTTTGCCAGTAACGGGGCGCTGAACCTGTCGGCGGCGTCGCTCGATAACGCCGGTAACGTGCAGGGCGGTGATGTCACGCTTGCCGCTTCGACGCTGACTAACCGCAGTGGCGCACAAACGGTAAGTTCGGGCACGCTGACTCTGACCACGCCACAACTGCTTAATTACGGGCTGCTGCAGGGAGCGGGTGAAACCCGTGTCGATGCGACTGCGCTGGCGCGCAACGACGGCAAACTGCTTTCCGGCGGGCAACTGACGCTCACCACCCCGCAGTACACCGGGGCAGGCTGGCTACAGGCAACGAACCTGACCCTGAATGCGACGAATAACACCGGTACTGGCACGCTGCTGGCCGATCAGATGACCCTCATCGGTGACACCTTCACCAATCAGGGGACCACCCAGGCCAATAACCTGACCCTGAACTATCACCAGCTCACCAATAACGGGACATTGCTCGGTAACAGCCAACTGACGGTGAATGCCACGCAGATGAACCAGTCGGCGGGCGGGAAACTGTACAGCGGCGGCGATTTATGGGTTGGGGCAACCGGATTCACTGCGCTGGGGCAGGTGGTGGCACTCGGGAATCTGACACTGCAACTGGCTAACGCCTTTACTGCGCAAACGGCGCTGGCGTCAGGCAAAACGCTCTCTATATCGAGCAACGGGGCCATCGACAACCAGAGCGTGATGCAGGGCCAGGCGGTGAATCTCACTGCGGGCGGTCAACTGAGTAACAGCGGGCAGATTACGACCGGGAGCGGCGCCAGTACGCTCAGCGGCAGCGACATTATGCTCAACAGTAACAGCGCACTGCAGGGTGGCGGCGATGTGGCGCTGGTCAGCCGGGGCAATATCACGGCTAACGGTTTTGCCGGTACGCTCGGTAGCCTGACGATGAGCACGCCGGGTTCTCTTATTAACACCGCGCTGCTGTATGCGGCGAATAATCTCGCGCTTTATGCCAACAGTATTACCAACCAGCGCGGCAATATCCTCGCCGGTAATTCGTTGTGGATGCAGCGCGACGCGGCGGGAAATGCGAATGCCGAAGTCATTAATACCTCCGGCACCATTGAAACCCGTAATGGCGATATTGCGATTAATACGGGGCATCTGCTGAATCAGCGGGATGGACTGAGTGTTCAGCAGAACATAATTCAAAACTCAGCGGTAACCCCTGCGCCCTCTATTACGGTCAATGCAAAAGATCTTCCGCAGTATGGCGCGTTGATCAAAGGCTGGACTGTGCATACTGGCGGGGGAAATGGTCCCAATGGTAGTGGGGATAACCAAAATTATACCCTCTATATTTATGCGCCTGGAACCGCTTATACGACGAAAGATATCGTTGCCTCACAGACACAACTCACGGTAAGCAGCACTGGAGGAATCGCAAGTATTCATGCAGGCAGGAATCTTGCTGGCAATCTTAATGTACTTGATAACCTGGCTTCTGATATTTATGCCAATGGTAATATGACTCTCAGTGGCAGTAGCTTAAATAACACAAGCTATCAGGCTGGGGTACTTACTACTTCATATCACTATGAATTTGTAGTGGATCCTGGTGTTACGTATAACAGCTCTTTATTATCGACACCGCCGACAATCATTGGTAGTGGTGATGATCGTATCATCGTCATTGATATGGGGGGAACGCATACAAAAGATTATGATCCCTATGTTCATTATGGTTATTCATTTAGTGATAATAATTATGATTATTACCAAAATAATGGTCAGTATATATTAACCACCAAAGATACGCTGATTACCTATAAGCTTGCGGGACAAACATCAGTTTTACAAAATGGCGATATCTATCGCTCTGTCATTCAGGCCGGTGGTAATGTTGCCGCAAACTTTAGCAATAATATCAGCAACACCAGCACCACCGCGAATGCAGGCGGTGTCAGCAACACCATCGTTGCCCCGTCGCTGAATACCCTGAGCAACCAGAGTATTGGCGGTAGCGTAGCCAGACAGACGCTGGCGG
Source organism: Phytobacter ursingii (assembly GCA_901456055.1). Lineage (GTDB taxonomy): Bacteria > Pseudomonadota > Gammaproteobacteria > Enterobacterales > Enterobacteriaceae > Phytobacter > Phytobacter ursingii. The sequence goes on along the minus strand of CABDWT010000002.1, from coordinate 238,153 downwards.
GTGGTCCGGTGGCGGTGAATTCCCCGCAGTGGCAGGATCAACTGCAAAACGCGTTGCAACAGATAAACGGTGGCGGCTCACTGGATAACGGCGCAGCATCCGGCGTTGCGCTAACGAATGCCTCTTCGCAACAGAAAGGCAATACTGATCTCGGGAGTACCGGCAGTCTGGCAAACGCGGGCGTCACTACCGCCGGGCTCAAAAGCACCGACAGCGGCGTACCAGGCAAGTATCAGGGGAAAACCGTCGATACCAGCGCCTACCCGCTCCCTACCGGCAATGATGGCTATTTCGTGGTTTCCCAAAATCCGAAAAGCCCGTACCTGATTACAGTCAACCCCAAACTTGATGGCCTGGGGCAGCTTGATCCGGCGCTGTTTGGCGATCTGAATAAGCTACTTGGCATCACCCCGACCGCCGCGCCACGCGAAACCAGTCCGACGTATACCAACGAGACGCAGTTCCTCGGTTCGTCGTATATGCTGTCGCGCCTGAACCTGAACCCGGATTACGATTACAAATTCCTCGGCGATGCCGCCTTTGACACCCGTTATGTCAGCAATGTGGTGCTGAACCAGACCGGCAGCCGTTACCTTAATGGCATCGGTTCCGATCTGGCGCAGATGACCTACTTGATGGATAACGCCGCCAGCGCCCGGCAGTCGCTGGGCCTGCAGTTTGGTGTGGCGCTCACCGCCGACCAGGTGGCCGCGCTCGACCAGAGTATCCTGTGGTGGGAAACCGCCACGATCAATGGCGAAACGGTGATGGTGCCGAAAGTGTACCTGTCGCCGAAGGATGTAACGATCAACAACGGCAGCGTGATTGCCGGGAATAACGTCAGCCTGAACGGTGGCAGTATTACCAACAGCGGCAGCACCCTGCTGGCGAAAACCGATCTCAGCGTGAACAGCGCAGGCCAGATCAACAACACCGGTGACGCCTTGATTAAGGCAGGCGGCAACCTTGATCTCAGCGCCATTGGCGATATCAACAACCTCAGTTCCACCATCAGCGGGAAAACGGTGGCGCTGGACAGCCTGACCGGCAACATCACTAACGTCACTCTTGCCGACCAGTATTCACTGGATGCGAAAAGCAAATACGGCAACGTGAGCTTTAGTGACACGACGCTCGGTAGTACGGCTGCGATTACCGCGCTGGATGGGCTGTCGCTGAGTGCCGGGAAAGATATCACCCTGACGGGGTCAACTCTGGTGGCCGGTGGTGATTTGGCGATGGGGGCGGGTGGCAATATTGCTGTGAATGCCATCCAGAAAAATGATGCTTACAGCCAGTCTGGATTCTTGTCCGGTTATGCACGTCAGGCCGCCACCCGTAATGAAACGGTATCCTGGCAGGGCAGCACCATCAGCGCAGGCGGCGGTCTGGCGATGCAGGCGGGTAATGACCTGACCGTTACTGCCAGCAACGTAAGCGCGGGGAACAGTGCTCAGTTGTCGGCAGGTAACGATCTGAACCTGAATGCGCAGCAGACCAGCACCAACAATCAAAATGGCAAAAGCGAAACGCACAGTACCGGGCAGAGCCGTACGACGGTAAGCGCAGGCGATAACCTGGTGCTAACAGCAGGCCAGGATATCAATGCTAACGCAGCCGGTCTGGCCGCAGAAAAAGGCGTCGGCCTGCAGGCCGGGCGTGATGTCAACCTGCTGGCGGAAGCCACCACCAAAGGCGACAGCTATCACTCCAGCAATAAAACCGTGATTAATGAGCAGGTCCGTCAGCAGGGCACCGAGGTTGCCAGCGGCACCAACACGGTGATTGTCGCAGGACGTGATGTTAATTCTCAGGCGGCGCAGGTCACGGCGAAGGGCGATATCGGGGTTTCCGCTGGTCGTGATATTAATCTGACGACCGCCACCGAAAGTGATTATCACTACGCCGAAGAGACGAAAACCAAAAAAGGGTTCCTCAGCAAGAAGACGACCCACACCATCTCCGAACAGAGTTCAACGACGGAGGCTGGCACGTTGTTGAGTGGCGATAACGTCACCGTGAAAGCCGGTAACGACCTGTTGGTGAAAGGCTCCGGCGTGGTAGGCGATGGCGATGTGACGCTCAGTGCGGCGCATAACGTGGACATCACCGCCGCCACCAACACCGATTCCAACTGGCAGCTCTCCGAAACGAAAAAGAGCGGACTGATGGGCTCTGGCGGTATTGGCTTTACCATCGGCAGCAGCAAAACGAAACAGGAGCTTAAAGAGAAAGGCACCACCCAGAGCCAGAGTGTGAGCACTATTGGCTCGACCGGGGGTAACGCCAATATTGTCGCCGGTGAAAAAGCGCACATCAGTGGCGCTGATGTGATTGCAGATAAAAATCTGAACGTGGTCGCAGGGGAAATTATCGTTGACCCGGGTAACGATCTACTGAAACGCCAGGAACGTTTCGAGCAGAAGAAGAGTGGTCTGACATTATCCGTATCGAGTCCTGTGATCGATGCCGCTATGGCCGCCAACAATACACTGAAACGCAGCCAGGAAGTCAGCGATGAACGACTAAAAACCCTGTATGCCGTGCAGGCAGCAAAAAATGCATGGGTGGCTGTCTCGCAAGCTCCTTCTATGGCGGCTGATATAGCCCAGGGCAATATGAATGCCGTCAAGGTGGAGGTAAGCGTCGGTTCGAGTAAGAGCTCGTCAGAGTCCAGTTCTACACAAAATCAGGTTCGTGGCAGTACGCTCAGTGCAGGAGGAAATACAACGCTGGTGGCGACGGGAGCGAACGGGAGTAGCGGAGACCTTCACGTCAGCGGCAGTGGCGTGACAGGTAAAAATGTCACTCTGGTGGCTCAGAACAACCTGGTACTGGGCGCTGCGTCGGACAACAGCGAGCAAACCAGCAAGAATAGCAGCAGCGGTTGGAATGTTGGAGTGCATGTATCGCTGGGTCAGGAGACGGGTATCGGTGTCTCAGCCAGTGGTTACCAATCGAAGGGAACGGCTGACGGTAAGAGCACAGAGTATGTCAATACCCGCGTTAGCGCCAGTGACGAGCTAAGCCTGAGTAGTGGACAGGACACGGTCATCTCCGGAGCGCAGGTATTAGGGGACAAAATCACTGCAGAGGTGGGACGTAACCTGACGGTCACCAGCCTGCAGGATACTGACGAGTACCACAGCCAGCAGAAAAGCGTGAGCGGCGGTGCCAGTTTCACCTTTGGGTCAATGACCGGTTCCGCCTCCCTGAGCATCAATAAAAGCAAAACCGACAGCGGCTATGCCAGCGTCGGTGAGCAAAGCGGGTTGTTTGCCGGGGATAAAGGGTTCGATATTACGGTCGGCAACCATACCCAACTGGATGGCGCAGTCATAGCCAGTACCGCAACGGCAGATAAGAATCTGCTTGATACCGGTACGTTAGGATGGCGCGACATAGATAACAAAGCGCAGTACAGCGCCAGTAGCAAAGGCCTTTCCGGTGGTTTCTCATCAGGAAACAATGACAAAGGCGAGCGTGTAAACAGCGGTGGTGTTGTGCCTGCCATCGGTGTGGCGAGCCGCGGTGCGGATTCAGGTACAACGCAATCCGCCATTGCTGCAGGCAGCATCGTAATACGTGCTGGTGATCAGCAGACACAGGATATTGCACGGTTAAGTCGAGACACCAACAACGCCAATGGGCATATCGATAAAATCTTTGATGAGAAGAAAATCGCTGAGCAACAGGAACTGGCTTCGGTGTTCGGGCAGATGGCGAACACTGCCGCCGGAGACATTGGTGACGCGATGGGATGGGCGGCGGATAGTCCGGAAAAAGCGGCTATTCATGGTGTTATAGGCGCCATCCAGGCGAGTATAGGCGGTGGGAATGCGCTGGCAGGTGGGCTTGCCGGGCTGAGCAGTGAAGCGTTCGGTCAGATGGTTGATACCTATCTGAGTAACAATACGCAGTTGGATCGCAATGAACGGGGAGCGATCACACAATGGGCAACTGCGTTAAGTGGTAGTGCTATCGGCGGGTTGATTGGTGGAACAAACGGTGCGCAGTCCGGCGCTGCAGTATCACTGGATGCTGAACGTTATAACCGGCAATTGCATCCTGATGAAATAGCCCGTATCCAGCAATTATCCGGTGGGGATCAAGAAAAAGAAGCTCGTCTGAAAGCCGCGGCCTGTGCGTTGGTCAAATGTTCAGCTGAATTTGCCGAAGGTTCTGCGGATTACATCAAAGCGCAAGCGCTGGAGCAGTTAGGTAACAGCGACGCATATGCGAGCGAGCGCACGCAACTGGCGTCGCAGAGTAGCAATCAACAGATCTACGCGATGGGCAGTTACACTTATGCCAGTGTGCCGATGTTTGGGTATTCGATCAGCGACCAGACTGGCGATACGCTTTCCCGCTACAACGTAGGGACGCGCATAGGCGGTCTGGCGGAATTCGCTGGTGGCGAGCTACAGGCAGTAGGTGGCGTGGCAGTGTGCACGGGCGGCATAACGTGTCTGGCCGGGAGTTATCTGGCAGCCTCCGGGCTGGATACGGCTAACGCCGGGTGGAATGCTTTCCTGTCTGGAGAAGACCAGAAAACGAGTGGTGCGTGGCTACTGGAAGGTTTAGGTGTACCTCCGGCTTACTCCGAGGGCATTTATGGTCTGACGCAGGTGGGTGCGGGGGTAGCTGGTCCTGCAAAAGCGCTATCTGGTGGCAACTCAACGGATGTTGTAAACCTCGCAGGGATGAAAGGTGGGGCTGGGGGAAACTGGAATGTTCTGGATGAAGTAATTGATCCAAATGTGGTTAAGCAAGTAACTCCGACAAGTTGCGGTGCAGCATGTGCTGAAATGATGTTGAAGGATAGAGGCATCTTATCTTCTCAAATTGAGTTAGGAACAGAATTAACTTCAATGACTTCGTTGGCCAATAAACTTAATAAAGCCGATAGTGGTTGGGTGGCTAATAATGTTTCTTCATCTAGCTTTGAGGCTTTAAATAACACTGGTTCCTGGAGTGCAATGATGTGGGACTCGGGTAATAAAGTTGGCCATTGGGTTGTCGTCAAAGGTACTGATGATGTAGGAAACGTAATAATCAACGATCCATTTAAAGGGACTCGTTATACGATGACCATTAATGAATTTAAGGATACGTGGAATGGACACAGTGTCTACAAACCATAATATTGATTTGCTATCAATGAATTATGAATCTCAAACAAGTACTGTTTATTATTGTTTGAGTGTGCAGGGTGAGGTTGGATATTTTTCTGCAAAAATATCTGATACTAAGGGTATAAGAGGGATTACATATACGGATGGCCTTGATGAGTTAATAATGTCCGTGATGCCTTTAAAGCCTAAAATATCTAGAATATTGGGTGAAATAACATGGGATTATATTGAAGGTCGGGAAGTCATCTTCCCGATCCAGTTGGTTCCATGAATGAATCGACACGGATTTAACAGACACCTCAGAGTCATTCAAGATGGCTAAAAGAGTGGCGCCCATGAGCGGTAAGCATTATCCCGAAGAGTTTAAAATTGAAGCAGTCAAACAGGTCGTTGATCGTGGTCATTTTGTTTCCGGTGTTGCAACACGTCTCGGTATTACCACCCACAGCCTTTATGCCTGAATAAAGGCATATGGCCCGGATTCTTCCACCAATAAAGTCCAGTCAGATGCTCAGGCTGAGATCCGACGGCTCCAGAAGGAGCTGAAGCAAGCGTAGCCCGGATAAGGTATTTACACCGCATCCGGGAAAGCCGCAATACCACCGGTGCGCACACCGCGCTGGAGAACAATTTTGAGAAGGGCAAAATTCAGGATCAGTTAGACATTCAGACCCAGGCCGTTGCACTGGGCACCCACCCAGGCGATGGATGCCTGGCGACAGAGCCAGCTGGACGAGGGTAAAAAGAAAATCCGCGCAGATATGGAGGCGAACGGTGAGCTGGATGGCCTGACGGAACAGCAGATTGATGACAAAATCGCGGGTTCTGCCCAATATAAAGAGGTTGATAAGGAATACGGCGTTGGCAGTGATTTCTGGCGTAATGGCACTGCGCTGACGGGGCTACTGGCAGGCGCACTGGGTGGAAATGTCACTGGCGGGATGGCGGCAGGTGCAGCACCTTATGTGGCAGGGCTGATAAAAAGCGTTGCCGGTGGTCATGAAAGTGCGCGTATTGCTCTGCATACGCTGGCGTCGGCGGTGCTGGTGCAGTTGCAGGGCGGCAATGCGGCAGCCGGAGCGGCCGGTGGTTTTATCGCGTCGTCCGGTTCAGAAGCACTGTCTCTGGCGTTTTACAACAAGGAGCCGGATAAGCTGTCACCGGATGAGAAAACGGTGATAGTGAATCTTGTGGCAGCGCTGGGCGCGGCAGGCGGTAGTGTGGCTGCCGGTAACAGCAGCGGCACCGGCAGCGGGGCGAATGCAGCGCGGGTTGAGGTTGAGAATAACTCTTTAAGTTCGAAACAATCATTGTCTTTTGATAAAGAGTTATTGAAATGCCGTAAATCAGGGGGCGATTGTCAATCTGTTATCGAAAAATGGAAAAAAATTAGTGATGAGCAAAGTGCATCAGTAGATGAAAGACTGAAAGATAACCCACTTGGAGTCTTGGTATGGGATAAAGAAGTTACCCTAGGTGGGATTGATGCCGCACAGCTTCCGAAATGGCTAGGTAAGATGCTCGGCATCGATGTGATGACCAGTGGAGAAGCCAAAGATTACGTTCTGCAATGGAACAATAAAGATCTTGAAAATATAGATAGGAATAGCCCCACATGGATGCGGTTTGCTGTCTGGGTATCGGATCCGGGTAATCAGTTAGAATTAGCTTCTCTAGGAATGCGGGGCACAGAAATCCTGAAACTGGCTAAAACAACAATATCAAATTTGGCTAAAGGAGGAGTATCTAACGGTATAAAAAGTCTGCAGACGGGGTTGAGGAATCCTCAACAAGTGGATCAAATTAAAAATGACATGCTTTCAGGGGATTATCGATTTAATGCGCCAGAAGGTAGAATTGCTGGATATATAGATAGTAAAGGTACATATTATATATCTGAAGGGAATCATCGAATGGTTGCAGCACAGGAAATATTTCAAAGGACAGGAGATAAGTCTTTTATTGAGAAATTATTGCAGAATGGATTATGGACTGAAACAAAAAGTGCTCCGGCAGGCGCAAAACCTATGCCAACAAGAAAATAGGATTAGAGCGAGGATATTGAAATGAAAAAAAATGAAGTGTATGTAAAAATGCTTTCCCTTTCTATAACCCATATTAGAAATGTTCAATCCTTAAGCAAGAAAGAGAAAGAAAATGATCTGTCTTGTTTTTTTGAGGCGGAGTTAGTCCATAATATGATGTATACATTGCTCATATCAGACTTTGTAGAGCATGATGTTTGGTTTTTAAATACTCAAGCAAAATATTACTTTGAAAACTGTAATGAAGATATATCACCTAATTATAATAAACAAATTGAATATATTAAATACTTGTTTGAAATTATACCTATAGAACTAAGTGTTAAATTATCGTGGAGAGGCCCTTTATAAACGTAATTTAATTTTGTGACCCTGGATCCGAATATGATCGAGCCATTGTAAGCACATCTGTTTTAGTTCCACGCACTTTTTGAGATTTCCGGTTTTTCAGCCATCAGCCGGTACTCTTCCGGTGTCAGGTTATTCAGGGATTCATGGGGCCGCTCGCTGTTGTATTCCTTCAGCCAGCGTTCTGTGATTTCCCGCGCTTCATTCAGGGTTCTGAACAGATAAAAATCCAGAATTTCTGTCCGGTAGGTCCGGTTAAAACGCTCTATAAAGGCATTCTGCGTTGACTTTCCCGGTTTGATAAATTCCAGCATCACACCATGCTCCTCAGCCCACTGTGCCAGTGTCAGCGAGACCAGTTCCGGGCCATTGTCCATCCGCAGTTTCAGCAGATAACCCCGGTTCGCCACTATCCTGTCCAGCACCCTGACCACCCGCGGAGCCGGGATATTCAGGGAGGAGATCACTGCCTGTATTTCATCCTCAATATATTAGTTTCTTGTCTTATAAGAATAATCCCAACTACTCATTTTGTTTGAGCCGGAATAATGAAATAAGGATTTCTTTCATATGATAAGTACAAGCAAGCGTAGCCCGGATAAGGTATTTACACCGCATCCGGGAAAGCCGCGATACCACCGGTGCGCACACCGCGCTGGAGAACAATTTTGACAAGGGCAAAATTCAGGATCAGTTAGACATTCAGACCCAGGCCGTTGCACTGGGTACCCAGGCGATGGATGCCTGGCGGCAGAGCCAGCTGGACGAGGGTAAAAAGAAAATCCGCGCAGATATGGAGGCGAACGGTGAGCTGGATGGCCTGACGGAACAGCAGATTGATAACAAAATCGCGGGTTCTGCCCGATATAAAGAGGTTGATAAGGAATACGGCGTTGGCAGTGACTTCTGGCGTAATGGCACAGCGCTGACGGGGCTACTGGCAGGCGCACTGGGTGGAAATGTCACTGGCGGGATGGCGGCAGGTGTAGCACCTTATGTGGCAGGGCTGATAAAAAGCGTTGCCGGTGGTCATGAAAGCGCGCGTATTGCTCTGCATACGCTGGCGTCGGCGGTGCTGGTGCAGTTGCAGGGCGGCAATGCGGCAGCCGGAGCAAGAAAATCCGCGCAGATATGGAGGCGAACGGTGAGCGGGATGGCCTGACGGAACAGCAGATTGATGACAAAATCGCGGGTTCTGCCCAATATAAAGAGGTTGATAAGGAATACGGCGTTGGCAGTGACTTCTGGCGTAATGGCACTGCGCTGACAGGGCTACTGGCAGGCGCACTGGGTGGAAATGTCACTGGTGGGATGGCGGCAGGTGCAGCACCTTATGTGGCAGGGCTGATAAAAAGCGTTGCCGATGGTCATGAAAGTGCGCGTATTGCTCTGCATACGCTGGCGTCGGCGGTGCTGGTGCAGTTGCAGGGCGGCAATACGGCAGCCGGAGCGGCCGGTGGTTTTATCGCGTCGTCCGGTTCAGAAGCACTGTCTCTGGCGTTTTACAACAAGGAGCCGGATAAGCTGTCACCGGATGAGAAAACGGTGATAGTGAATCTTGTGGCAGCGCTGGGTGCGGCAGGCGGTAGTGTGGCTGCCGGTAACAGCAGCGGCACCGGCAGCGGGGCGAATGCGGCGCGGGTTGAGGTTGAGAATAACTCTTTGGGTTCTGTTGCCAAAGCCGCAGAGAAAGCTTTCGAAGGTTGTATGAAGAACGCGACCTGTCGTTCAGGCATGAACCAGATGGGGATCTCAATCGGTTTAACCAACTCCCAGATAGAAGAAGCGATGAAAGCCGGGGCTACAAGGGATCCGGCTATAATAGCCAAACTAACGCCGGAACAAATAGCGTATCTTGATGCCCAGATAAAGAGCGGTGCAGGGATGGCAGGGCTTATACTCGGCAATATTACCTGGGGAGACCGGCTTGATAAAACCGTCGCTGTCGATCCAAATGATATTCCCAAACTGGAAGGCCTACCTATCCCAAATGAACCGGGCGAAACAGCATTGGTCAATCCTGTCCCTGAACGTGATAAAAATGATGGAATTTATATCACGCCAGAGCAGAAGCAGGATAAAGATGCTGGCATTTTACCGGGCGCGGAAATCAATACTGGGAACTGGCGGGATAATATACTGACGTCTAATGATGTTGAAAGTTCTTGGCATCAGGTAGTTTTGATTCATCTAGAAATTCATTACAAAAGCATTTTGAAAAACATGGAAAGGAAGTTGGTGCAAGTGATGCTGAGCAATATCTTAGAAAAGATGAAGAATTTGATAAATAATTGAGAGACGCAAGAAAAGTTACGATTACAGGGGCCACAGAGAATGTAACTAGATACTATAAAAATGGTAAATACATTGATATAGCGTGTGACAATAGAATAATCTCGTTTGGCAAGCAATAGGAGTATATATGTGGCATTCTCTAAAGTTGGAACGTGTTGGTAAAATTGAAAAAACTGTCGCTGAATTTACAGTATGGATGAATACAGTTTTACCTTATGCAAAAATGAAAATTAAAATTTATGAAAGTCAATCTGGACAATATACAGGAATGACTGATTTAAGGATAAAAAGAAAGTTCGATGGTAGCCCTGAGTCCGCTATAGGACACGGAAATAGTATCGAAGAAGCTTTGGAGGATACTATAAAATATTTTAATAGCATGTTGAAAACAGATGGTTATGACGAGCTAACAGAAGATGACATTGAATACAGTGAATGGTCTGATTTTTAATGTTATTGAATCGTGAAATTCCCGGTCACTGAATAATAGTGGCCGGGATCGTTGTTATCAGCTCTTATCCAAAATGCCCGTCTCCGCGCCTGTACACCGGCAGATCGCCGGTGTCGTTCAGCGCCCCCGGAAACGCCCCGATCCACTGTTCCATCTTCTTCTTGTTGACGTAAGCCACTCTCAGGCCCTCGGCACAACCGTACAGCAAGCGTAGATGTGGAGATAAAGTTTAAATGATGAAATCCCTTACCGAAGAACAGTTCACCGAATTATGTCTGGCAGCGCAAGGTCGTAATTTAGGTGCTGTATTTTCTTACTGTGAGCCAGAAGAACCACCACCACCTAATTTTTCCTTTGATGATAGGAAAAATATTTTTTTTGATGTCCTGTCCCGCCTTCTGAAGGACGGGCATATCAAACTTGCCAAGCACGGTAATTTCCTTGAAGGAAGTGTTGAGGAGCAGGTTGAACGTTTCAGGCGGGCGTTCCCCCTGACAGAACCAGAGATGGAAGATGGTATCTGGTTCTTTGATGAGACATGTCCGGGTGGGGCAGTTTGGGTACTCGAGGATGGTTCACTGGAGTGGACTTAAATGTTATTGCCTTCATGGCAATGGCATCGGCATGAATAATAACCACCGCAGCCGCCGCGATACAGGCACTGGCAAGCGGTGATGCCGGGAGGGCGATTATTCAACAATTATACCGAAACTATAATTAATGCAGGGCATTTTTAATCAGTGATTACACGGTTTCTCCTGTTAAATTCAATTGAGATAATACAATGAAATTTGAAGATACTTTTTTTAGTAGAGTGGAAAGATATGCGATTGGAATTGAAAAAGAGAGTGGTCGACATTATTTGTCCATTCCTGTAACCAATCATATGATTGATTATGAAGAATATTATGAGATAAGTGAAAGCGATTATAATATTTTTCTGAGGAATCCTGCCACGGCAGTAGATTTTGCTAAACAATGCAAAAGACGAGAAAGGGATGCTCTTATAATCGTAAAACCGGGTGAGTTTAGAGGCGTTGCTTCATAGCTCTGCGGTACGTTGGTTGTGGTCAGTGGGCCTGGGTGTTGCAAGTGAATCGCCACGGGTTTAACAGACACCTCGGGGTCAGTCCAGTCTGTTAAACCCGTGGCGATTCAGTATAATTAGGGCTGGTAGTTTCAATTATACTCTGTGAAAAGGAATTTCTATGCTTATTCGCCCGGTCGAATCTTCTGATATAGTGCCATTACTCGATATGCTACAGAAAAGTGGTCAGTTTGATGATGAGGGGGTATTACATGTACGGGACACTCTCAAAAATTATTTCTCTGGTGAATCAGACGAGTTATGGTTTAGCGCTGAACAAGAAGGTTTCGCAGGCATTGCATATTGCGCCCCAGAAGTTATGACCAACGATGTCTGGAATTTATTGATGCTATGGATCAGCCCTGCCCATCAACGTCAGGGTGTCGGTAACGCCTTGATTAAACAGATCGAGAAAGAATTGAGAAATAAACATGCCAGACTATTATTAGTCGAGACATCAAGTCTTATTGATTTTAGCGCGGCTCGTGCGTTCTATAGCAAGCAAGGATTCATCAGGGAGGCAACCATTCGTAATTACTATGCCATCAATGACGACAAAGTGATCTTCATAAAAGATATGCAGAAGTAATCACATCTTTGCCTCTACTCAAACTTGATGGAGTGAGTTGATAAATAAGCTTGCCGTACGTTTTCGTACGGTTGCTCTCCCTCATTAATAAAAACATATATTGGCACGGTAAATATTTTACGGGCAAGCCAGTTTATGGGCTGTTGTGGCAATGCCATTATCTTTCGATATGTTGAATCTTGCGAATTGTCTTTCCCATTTACATTCCCGAACTAACTTCCTCATTTATTTTTTTGCATACTACGTTTACCGTTTACGGCGGGCGTGTTTGTTTTTTACGGATAATAAGCTGAGAACAAAAAACTAATAATTGCTGTCACTTCGGCAAGAAGATTATCGTTCACACTCGAGTGACTTTTACAACGGGGGCGCGGGTTTGTATCTTGAGGTTGCCCCCTCTGGTTTCAGATACCGGCGCATGAAATATCGCTTCAACGGCAAAGAGAAGCGTGTGGCCCCTGGTGTGTTCCCGACCATTAGCGAGGACCACGATTTCAGCGCGGAAAGCTCAGCAACAACTCCCTCAATAGTGATTCAAGCTGCTGGCGTTGAGTGTCGGAAAGGTTGGCCAGTATCGCGTTTTGCGTTTCAGTGTGGACAATCAGCGCTTGTTCGATACGTTCTCGCCCATAAGACGTCAGGCTGACCAGTGTGCTGCGTTTGTCATCGGGATCATGAATTCGCTCAATCAGTCCTTGCTCTTCCAGATGGTTAAGGCGATTTGTCATCGCGCCGGAAGTGACCAGCAGCGATTTATATAGCTGTGTTGGAGAAAGACAATAAGGCGCACCGGCGCGCCGCAAGGTGGCAAGGACGTCAAATTCTCCATCGCGAAAGCCGAACGGCTCCAGCGCCTGGGCACGCATCTTTCCCAGATGCTTCATCACCCTCAACATTCGGCCAAACACTTTCATTGAAGAGGCGTCAAGCTCGGGCATTGCGCTGTCCCACTGGCTGACAACAAAGTCGATATGGTCATGCATTTTCGTACCTTAAACAGGGATATTTATCGAGTTGTGCGGTCCATCTTACACAAGGTAAGCATTTATCTTAATGTTAAGATAAATGCTTACGGCATTTTTTGCTGGAGCAATCACATGCCAAAAAGGATCACGTTTTGAAACGCATAGCATCTTCGCCTTTTATGTTCGCATTTATCGCTTTTTTGATCGGGTTGAATCTTCGCCCCATTCTGGCTTCCATCGGACCGTTATTTCCGGTTTTACAGCGCGAAGCGGGGTTATCATCCACAGAATTTAGTCTGCTAACTACCCTGCCGGTCGCAATGATGGGGCTGGTTGCGCTAAGTGGGCCATGGCTTTTAGCCAGAACCGGTGCTGTTCGGGGAATTACCGTAGGGCTTTCCATCCTGCTTTTCGCCTGCTTATTCCGGGGCTTTAGCACGTCACTCACGGGGCTTATGTGTACAGCTTTAGCGGGTGGTGCGAGTATCGGCATGATCCAGGCGTTAATGCCAGCCCTGATAAAAAAAGAATACACGCAATCGGCCAGCACGTTTATGTCTCTGTTCAGTACCGGTATTATGGCGGGCGCGGCGCTGGCTGCCGCGACCGCCGAGCCTTTGTTTACCCGGCTTGATCTAAAGTCTACGCTGGCAATAGCTGGTTTGTTAGCGCTTCTTGCCCTGATATTTTGGCTGTCATGGGCCAGGCACCGCCAGGTGGAAAAAACGGTGTTCGCAGAGGTGACATTATCTTCATCCAGGACAGGGTTGTTATTGCTTTTTTTTGGCATCGGGACAGGCGCCTATACGCTGGTACTGGCGTGGCTTCCCCCCCTCTACATTCAGGCGGGTTGGAGCGCACGCAGCAGCGGCTATATGCTGGCCTGGCTTACGTTAACCGAGGTTGTGGCGGGCTTTGCTGTATCAGCCCTGATAACGCGATTTCCTGATCGCCGTGTTCCGCTGCTCACCGTGCTGTTGATGTTGCTGGCAGGGTTGATGTGTCTTGTCTTTTCTCCGGGAACCACGCCAGTGGTGTCAACGTTGCTACTTGGTTGCGGTATCGGCGCGTTGTTCCCGCTATCGCTCATCGTGACATTTGATCATGCGCGAACGCCGGCTGAGGCAGGGAAACTACTGTCACGCGTGCAGGGCGGCGGATACATGATTGCCGCGCTGATGCCATTAATCGCCGGTATCGTACGCGACAGCGGTGCGTCACTGACAAACGCGTGGCTCATCATGAGTGCAGGCGTCATCCTGTTGATGGCGATAGCATTACGCTTTAAACCTATAGTGGACAGGTAAAAATAACGGCCATTTTCCCGCTCTGCCAGATACCTTCTGCTTTGACCTTCCTTGCACTGGTAAAACAGAAAGCATCTGGCAATCAGATGGACTTATTCACAAGAGACGTAAAACTCATCTTTGCGGTATCCATACCACGCGGAGCATTTTTGGGCTGTTACGGGCACTTTGACTGTGGCAGTTTTATGGGTCCCTTTATACTGGCAAACAAGAAATACGGATGTGTTATGTGCCTTCGCGTAATCCTGCGAATCTTTAAGTGTCCATACCATTTCTTCGTCTGTATCCGGTAATAATGAGGCCCTTTCTTCTGGCGGCCCGACGAAAACATCAACGACATTCATTCGGTATGTTTTATTGCCGTCCTGTAACACAGGCGGGCAGTTGATTTTTTCGGCAAAGACAGCGCTGGAAAAAAGAAAAACCGCACAACCTAAAATTATTTCCTTACTCCATGACATAGTCATTCCCTACGGTGTTTTTGGGGCGGGATAATTTTCCTGCTGATCATATCAGTTAGAGGGGCTTAAGGTAGTCCTCAAATAACTTGCCACGTTCATGGCGAAATTTTTGCCCCGTGAAAGCATGGAGTTTGGTTCAGTATGCTAAGCGCTTGCTGATGACATCACCCGAGCCAGAGATTTTCTGGCGCGAATCATCGGATTTCTGCATCAATTACATCGACTTCTTGCGTTATTCATCGGTTAACCCGAATGATATCCTGCGTCAGGATCGGGAAAAATTACCCTACAAAAGAAGGATATTATGAAATCAACTTCCCTTATTCTGGCGGGTTGTATGCTGTTGTCATCCGCTGTTTCCATGGCGATTGCCGCCGCTGAAACCTTACCCGGATCAACCGAGGGTGCAGAGATAATGAAATTCACGCCATCACAGGATCAAACCGATTTATTCAGTAACGTGATTTATTCGCAGGTCAAAGATGGCGTGGCGATCAGGCAACTCAGGATGTCGCTGTTGGTTCCGCGCAATAATGACCTGAAACCGGCCATTGTCTATTTCCCAGGCGGCGGTTTTATGACAGCCAATCACGATAAATACATCGCGATGCGTATGGCGCTGGCGAATGCAGGTTATGTGGTTGCCGCCGCGGAATACCGCGTGATTCCGGATAAATTCCCCGCGCCATTGGTCGACGGGAAAACGGCGGTACGTTACCTCAGAGCGCACGCCAAAGAGTACAACATCGATCCTGGCCGCATTGCCGTGTTGGGCGATTCCGCCGGGGGATGGCTGGCGCAAATGCTGGGCACCACTAATGGTGAAAAAGAGTATGACAAGGGGGATTACTCCGAGCAGTCATCTGACGTTCAGGGTGTGGCCACGATTTATGGTATCTCGAATCTGCTCAATATTGGCGAAGGCTTCCCGGAACAGATACAGCAAGTGCATCGCTCAGCGGCGGTGACCGAAGCGTTACTAGTCCACGGCGCGGCATTTCGCACCTTTGCCGGGGCGACCATCGACAGCGACCCGAAAAAAGCGCTTGCCGCAAGCCCGATGGGCCATATTACCGGCCATGAACCGCCGTTTTTGATTATGCACGGCAGTGCGGATACGCTGGTTTCTCCTCAGCAAAGCGCGCAACTGTATCAGGCGCTGAAAGCCAAAAAAGACACCGCCGAATATGTGCTGGTCGAGGGGGCGGAGCATGGCGATATTCACTGGTATCAGCCGCAGGTGATTGACCATGTTGTCGCCTGGTTTAAACACACCTTAGGCGCGCCGACAAAACAGAACGCGCCCACGAAGACGGACAAAAAATCTAATCTGTAATCCCGTCATGGGATGCTGAGCCTGCCATAAATCGCCCTTTATCAGGGGGGAGAGCAGGCTCAGCGTCTTCCTGTCCAGCGGCCAACAATCACGGCGCGCTTTTTATATAATCGGTTGTTAATTATATAATACATACGCCAGCCAGGAATTTTCTTAATTTAAAATCCGCCCTTGTCCTCTATTTGCATATCTTTACATTAGGTGCAGAATGGCATCACTCAATTTCTACGGGTGTTAACCCCATGGCATATATTGCAAAAACACCGTTAGCGTACGTCGGTCAGTCTGTGGGTAATGGTCAGTGTGTGGCGTATACCCAAAAAGCGGCGAATATGCCGCGCACGGTAGCATGGAAACGGGGCGAGTTAGTTAAAGGTAATATGACCATTGCGCCCGGTACGGCGATTGCCACGTTTGATGCGGACGGTCGCTATGGCAACCATACTGACGGGCGTTCCCACGCCGCTATTTATCTGGGGCAGGATGCGTCGGGTATAAAAGTGTTGGATCAATGGGTGGGGCGACATCGCGATAGTCAGGGACGTCTGGTTGTCGCTCCCAAGCCAGTCAGTGAACGCACCATTAAATATTTAAAAACGCCGCGCATTGAAAACAATGGAGATAATTATTATGTCGTGGAATAACGTATTGTTATTGAGCGCCGGCATGTTTTTGTTTTCAGGTATTGCCCAGGCCGAAAAAATAAACTGTCCTGAGACGTTAAAGGAAAGTAATAAGACCTACACAATGAATTACGTCAGTCTCTTTATGGGGCCTCCGGAAGAGAAAGCGGATTTAATGCCAGACACGCTCGATGCGTGGGTGTGGACATTAAAGGATTATCAGGATTATGTGAAAGAACATAATACTTCTTTATTCCTGGTCTGCCGTTATAAAGGAATAGACAAAACCGTAACAATTAAAGTCCCTGCGGCTGCAAAAAAATGCTCGGCCCATTATGGCAAGAAAGACGCCGTGTTAGCGGCCTGTGAGTGAACCCGGGATACACGAGAACATCACCGTGGCGATGGATGTTAAATTGCGTGGTTATGTCCTGGGGATATTCAGTCTTTGAAGGAGCCGACAGCTATGCCATGGTGTAAGTTTTTTTTGTCAGGAATAGGATTATCTTTGTCTATTGCCGCAGCGCAGGCAACCCCAACGGTTTGTCCGCAATATCCAACGCAGCAAGATAAAGCATATGCCTTAAACGATGCCAGTTTGTTCGTGGGGCCGCCTAAAGATTTAGTCGAACTGATGCCGGATAACGATCGGGAGACGGTATGGACGCTGCCTGAATATCAGGATGAGGCGAAAGAGCATAAAACGTCGCTCTATTTTATATGCCACTATAAGAATACGAAGCAGAGCGTCGAGTTGATTGTTCCGGCCAACGCCCAAAAATGTTCCGTTGCCTATGATAAGAACCGTAAGCTTATAGCAGCTTGCGAATAATGCCCCTGTGCACAGGGGGCGGCGTGGTTCTTTTATACACCAACCCGCCGTAAGGGCGATTTCTGTCGAGCAATGGAGATGGCTATTATGCCCCGGAGTAAATGGATAATATTAAGCGCGGCATTACTGTTTTCAGGTTTGACAAGCGCAGAAAAAATCCATTGTCCTGATTCGCTGACCGTGAAGAAGAGATCGTACAGGATGAATGACGTCAGCCTTTTTCAGGGGCCACCGGAAAAGCAGGGGGAGTTAATGCCTGACACGCTGAATGATACGGTGTGGACGCTGCAAGATTATCAGGATTATGGTCGGGAAATGAATTTGCCGCTCTATCTGGTCTGCCGTTATAAGGGGACGAAAAAGACGGTGGATTTGAAAGTGCCTGATACCGCAAAGAAATGTTCGGCATGGTTTGGGGATAATAAAAATCAGTTTTATGCTTCTTGCGAGTAGTCTTTCTGCATTGTCGTTGTACTTTCGCACAGCGTTATTCCCGAAAAGGAAATAACGCGGTCGGTTTTTCATTTTCTGTTGTTTTCGCCATCCCCTAAATCTGGAAATGACCGGGTGCGATATCCTCTTCGCCGGACCAGCAAACCACTTTGTTGCGGCCAGTTTGTTTGGCGATATACAGCGCGTGGTCGGCCTGTTTAATTAACGCGTTGCTGTCATTGGCAGAAGAGGACTCCGCAAGACCGAAGCTCGCGGTCACCTGCAGCCCGTCGGCGATATGGCGATAATCCGTCTGCGATAAGGTGACTCGCAGCGACTCGCAAATCGCCGCGGCCTGCGCTATCGGCATATCCGGGAACAGCAGCGTGAACTCCTCACCGCCCCAGCGGGCGCTCAGCCTGGCGTCCTGCTGTGTGTTACGCAGCAGGTCCCCGATACTTTGCAGCACTTTATCGCCCACCACATGCGACCAACGATCGTTTATCTGTTTAAAGTGATCAATATCGAAGATCGCCAGCGTCAGCGGATAATCGTGCGCACGGGCATCGTCGAAGCCGAGCATCAGTTGTTTATCAAAGACCCGACGGTTCGCCAGCCTGGTTAACTGATCCTCTTTGGCCTGACGTTCAAACTCCTCAGCCTGCTCCTGTAAGGCCAGCGTCTTAGCGGCAATCAGCGTTCGCAGACGCTCTTCGTTACGGCGTGCCTGCCTCAGACGCCAGCGAAAGATCGCAAACAGCGCCAGCAGAATTAACAGCACTAACAGCGCCTGAAAGAGGGGCCGCTGCCAGAAAAATGGGTTAATACGCAGGTTGATAACGGTGTTCGCGCCATTCCACTCCCCGTTGGGGTAACTGGCGGACACGTTGAAGCGGTAGTTCCCCGGCGGCAGGTTGGTGTATTCAGCTGACGTATTGTTTTCGCGATCGATCCACTGCGGATCAAAGCCCTCCAGGCGGGTGCGATAACGAATCCTCTCCGGCAGAACGTAGCCCAGGCCGGAATAGTTAATCCGGATACGTGTCGTTCCGGCAGGGAAGGTATAGTCCTTGTTGAGCGGCGTGGTATTACTCTCAACTGACTCCACCACCGCCGTTAACCGCGTCTTGCTAAACTCGCCTAATCGTTCCGGGTGAACCATCACCGCGCCGCGGGCGGTCGCGACCCAGATACCGCCATCACCGGCGCGCGTGGCGGCGGGCATTGAACCGCCATTGGCCTGCGCGCTAATCATGCCGTCGCTTTCACCGAACGTGGTCACCGCAATTTGCTGCTTACGACCTTCAATAACATCCACGGCTTCGGCTTTGCTTATCCGAATCATGCCGCGGTTCGAGCTAAGCCACAGATACCCCATATTGTCGGGTATCACCTGGAACAGTTTGTCGATGGGCAGACCGTTTTTGCGCCCCACCATTCCTATTGCGCCGTCGCTGCTCCGATAGCGGAGCAAACCCCGGTCGGTTGTCATCCACATATAGCCGGGTTCGCTGTAAAAGCCGAAGGCATATTCGGCATTCTCCATGGCGGAAATATCGATGTGCTCAAATTTTCCGTTATGAAAAACGGAGACCCCCACGCCCGTACCCACCCAAATACGGTGCTGTTCGTCTTCCTGCAAGGCCATAATAAAGCTGGCAGGAAGGCCGTCGTCTGCCGAGTAGGTATGGAGCGCGCCATTCGGCCGTAAGACGCTCAGTCCGGAAGCTGTACCAATCCACAGGTTCTGCTGGTGATCGGTGAGGATAGCGCGTACCTCATTGCCCGGCAGGCCGTTAGATTGCTGTAATACTGGCGTTAATTGACCGTTTTTCCAGTGCAGCAGGCCATCGGTATAGGTGCCCACCCATACGCTGCCGTCCGTGGCCTCGCCCAGACTCAGCACTGAAGGCTGCGTGTGTTGATCCCAGTTAATTTGTTCGACGTGCCCATCCCGAATGCGGTTTAGCCCGGTACTGGTGCCTACCATGATACTGCCATCCGAGTGCGTCATGACGGTGCGGACATAGTCGCCATTCAGGCCCTGTCGGGTGCTAACGGTAATAAACGGCGCTCGACGCAAGCGAATCAACCCGGAATTGGTGCCAATCCAGATACTCTGTTCCCTGTCTTCGAGGATGCTTTGTACGCGGTTATGAACGATACCGTTATCAATATTCAGGTGTTCCAGCCCCTCAGGACTGAGGCGAAATATGCCGTGGTTGATGGTACCGAACCAGATATCGCCACGCTTATCCTGCATCATGGTGGAGACCACTTCATTGGTGAGTGCCGGGTGCAGCGGCTGAAAAACCTCGCCGACGCGCTTCCAGACGCCGCCTTCGGTACCTACCAGCAACGTATTGTCGTTTGTGACCAGCAAACTAAAGGCGCGAACCTGCGGTAAACCGCTGCCAGGAGACACCAGGGTCGCTTTATTGTCGATCACCTGATACAGGCCGTTGTCGGTCGCGGCCCAGATAATGCCGTTCGCGTCTTCCACGCTTTTGTTGGCAGTGACGTTATCGATAATGTGCACATCCCGCGTTGCGCGGGTTTCATTGGCGGGACGCATCAACAGGCCTTTTCCGGGCATGGTAACCCACAGATTGCCTTTGCTGTCGCGCATGGCGGAACCAATCATCGTAGGCGCCGGCGCATAGGGCGTCCAGACCCCCTCTTTCCAGGACGAGAGGCCACCGCGTGCGCCTGCAACCAGCAGGCTGCCGTCTGGCCCGGCGACAAACGCCAGCGTCCCTGAGTCGGGCATGCCGCTTTCGCCGCCGCGCTCAAAGATCTGGAAGGTTTTGCCGTTGTAACGAGCGAACCCTTCCCAGGTTCCGAACCACAAATAACCTTCGCGGGTTTGTGCAATGTCGTTAATGCTGTTGTGTGGCAGGCCGTCTTTTGTCGACCAGGTTTCAATAAAATATTCGCTTAATGCAATGTGAGGTTCATCTGCCAGTACCGGGCGGCAGAAAAGAAGGAGAAACCCAAAAAAGAGAAGGCGCAGGGTATCAGTGAAAGTGTCGATATATTTATGCATGGTTCTGTGCATTAATTAACCACCCTGTCTTTACTGGTTATAGTATGAATACAGATAAGACTCAGCGCCAAACTCGCAAAATAAATTTTCTCTCTTTGCTTTATTTTTAGACATATTCCAGGCGTATATTTGGGATGCTATTTCTCCTCACAAAATTTGTTTTGCCTTAAACGAAATCAGGCTCCCATATGTATTGGTATTCAACACGGGAGACGGACCGTTTTCACGCCGCTGATTTAAAGATAATGCGCTGTTGTATCCAGGATTGTCTTCTTGTTTTTAAACAGAATTATTAATAGCACTACTCTTCTGCTTTCGCGCATTTTTATCGCATATTATTGTTCCTGTAAAAGAAACATCAGCATTTTAAAAGGAATAACGAGGTTATCCTTCCCCTCGCTATTTCCTGTCATCATGATTATTGCGCCGGGGCAGGACACTGGCTGGAGACGCCATTCAGCCCTTCGGCATCACGGCTAAAGGATTTAAAATGCTGCTGCGCGTCAAGCTGAACCACAAAAATCGAATCAAAGTCCGCAGAGGGCCATGAAGGAACCTGTGAGGCGTCGCCACCCGTTTGAGTAATCAGGGTTCGCGCTGCGGTGACCAGATTTTTGTGTTCCCAGGAAATAAAGGTCAGCGGCTGGTTTTGCTGCGCCAGCAGGGCGGAAACCAGTTCCTGGGTGTCATCAGCATGGAAACGCAGCACCACCGGTTTGGACACCTGAATCGCCAGCGGCGTGATGGTCGTGAGTGGGCGTAGCGAGCTGCCGGTTTTTTTCTCTTTTGGCGCAGAGGCATATAACGCGTCCGGGTTACCGTAGCGTTTGAGCAAGACCGAGGGAAGAGTGAGCGCCCGGTTCAACCCTTTGCAGGTGAGCTGCCCGCTGTTGTTGTCCGGTTTTTCGCCGTGACGAAAGAAAACGTAAGTGCTGTCAGCCGATGCGGCCAGGGGAGAGAGCAGTGCCGCGCTAAGTAGCGCCACAAGCCAGCTTTTCATGGTGTTTTTCCCACGTGTCAGAGAGGTTTTATCAGGGGGATGAAGACGTAACATCCTTCCATCCCGTGCGCTATCAGAACAAATAACGTTGTCGAAAAATAGGCTCCCTGCGCCACCGCTACGGGGAACAGGGAAGCTATCATTGCGAGTCAGCTGTCGGGTAAACGAGCCGATAGCCCTCCTCTTGCGGCACAATATGAGCAAAGCCCGGCAGAGCAAAGTGCATCCCGGCGACCAGCAGCGTTTTTCCCAGACCACGGATGAGGTAACCATTAATGTGAATGTTGCCGGGTGCGGTTATACCCGCCTCGTGCTGGATTTGACCGGCATCTGATGGAGTGATGCCCTTTAGCAGTTCCAGGCTGGCGGACATATTGCCATCGCTCAGGACGGTAACCTGAAAATCGCCGATCTGATGCGAAGTCACGGTGGGCGGGGTCATAACGCATTCCTTTCAGGACAATGTTGAATAATGCATTTATTCGGTAAATATATGCCGATGTTTCATCATGCTACGCGCAGTCGCGCTCCGGTTAAACCCGCAATATTTCCTTACCCATTGCCATTTTGTCACCAACGGTAAATAGGGCGATGCACAGCAGGGACGTCAGGGCCGCGTGGTCGCGTCTGTCACCACCATACCCAGCGCGTTAGACCGCTTTACCACCCGCACAGTGCGATCAGAATAGACGTTGCCGGAGGGCCCGCAGATGCGGATTTCTTTATCAAGTTCGCGGTCATAGACGTCGGCCCCTGGACAGCTTCGTGAGCCGCCAGCGCTGTAGCTATAAGGGGCGATGTAGGACGATTCCACACCGGGTAGCAGCCAGATGAGTGTGGTGAAGAGCGCGGAAAACACAGACACCATTGCCAGAGCCATACCGCACCAGGCTTTGAGATATTCCTTGCGTGTACGGATATTCGCGGCAAAACGTTTTCGTAGGGCAAAACAGGCGAGTACTGTCGCTGCAAGCGAGGTCATCACCATATATCGACAGGTCGTATGGGACATGAACGTAGGGCGATAAACCATGTTGCGCCAGACAAAAAAGCCAAAAATCGCCGCCACAGCGGCAGTGGCGAGAGTAAACAAAAACGGGTAAGAATACTTTTTCATTGGCGGCGCTCCCTGCGTGGCTGTCTTTGTACTTGATGATTGTCAAAATCGGCTCAACACGGCATTTTATTCTGCTGGCGATTTTTCCTCACTCCAACGCCTCCTGACGCGCTTTGCTTTGCATCCGCTAATATTTTGCCGGGCAATGCGGTGTGTATTATAGCGTCATTTGCGCGACGGAATGATACGGGCAATGCAGAATAAGCGGCGGCAACCGACAGCAAAAATAACCGCCGTTGTAATGCTGGTGCTTACGCTTAAGAATTATTAGTGGTAAATGCGCCCATCATTTCCTGAGAATGTGCTTATTCATCTCACCCGTCAAAACAGATAAATAGTCGGTTATTTAAGTTAACAGCACTACCTCTGCTGTAATAACATACCCGCCGCGCTGTCACCGAATCCGGACCCTCGTTTCGATATTTCATCACTTACGTTAAATTGATGAACTCGGTCGTCTGGTCGATTGCCCGCGAATAATGTCGTCGCGAGGTTATAGCTAACGCCGTTCGGTATGGCAAAAAAGAAACAGAGTCCGATACCCTGGGAGTGTTATGTCTTTAGCGCTTATCTCACAGCAACGCCTGATACCAGAATACGGCGTTGATTTTCGCCAGTGTCACGCATCGACGCTGGTGGTCTTACCCGAAGGCGACCTGCTCGTGGCCTGGTTTGCCGGGCAAAAAGAGGGTAGCGGCGATACGGCTATCTGGCTGGCGCGCCGGGAAAAGGGGCGCTGGCACTCCCCGCAGCGCACCGTTGCTTGTGATGGACTCGCGCACTGGAATCCCGTTTTATTCAACGCGCCTGACGGACTGTGGCTGTTTTATAAAGTCGGCTCCGGTGTACACGTCTGGAAAACCCGCTATGTGAAATCGATCGATGGCGGGGTGAGCTGGAGTGAACCCGCTGAGCTGGTTAACGGCGATGCGCTGCCGCGCGGACCGGTCAAAAATAAAATTCTGTTAGCGGCTGACGGGACCTGGATTGCAGCAGGTTCCATTGAAGATGATCGGCACTGGGACGCCTTCGTTGATCGTTCTGACGATAACGGCAAAAGCTGGCATTTTTCGCCGGTTCCACTTGAGCATTATGATAGCGCCAGCGCCCGGCACAGCCATTTATGGCAGGGGTTAAAAGACGAAGCCTTATGGGAAAATGACCTGAGCCGCGTTTTACGCTGGGACGGCGTTATCCAGCCTTCATTATGGGAATCTTCTCCGGGCCATATTCATATGCTAATGCGCAGCACGCGCGGTTGGCTGTACCGCAGTGATTCTGTTGATAACGGGAAAACCTGGTGTGCGGCCTATGCCACTGCGTTGCCCAATAATAACAGCGGTATTGATCTGGTGATGGCGGACGGGAATAAACTGGTGCTGGTCTGCAATCCTGTTAGCGGTAACTGGGGGCAGCGTTTCCCGCTCTCCCTGTCTGTATCCGGGGATAATGGCAAAAGCTGGTCGTCTTCACTGGATCTGGAAAGTGAAGAGGGGGAGTTCTCCTATCCGGCGATCGTGAGTGAAGGTAACACGTTGCACCTGACCTACACCTGGAATCGTCAGAACATTATTTACTGTGAACTCCAGCTTGCCTGATAGCGCATGAGGTCAGGCGGTAACGTATTACCTGTAACAATGGCATATTGCCCACAGTAAGGCGGCGACAGACGGTGGCAATACGTTTTGACGAAGAAAATAAGGTTAGCGTCATGTCAATTTCTCTTGAAATGCCCGCAGCGCCAAAGCTGGATTTAGATAAAGCGAACATTCGCCGGGTGGTTATCTCAAGCTGGGTGGGGAACACCATCGAATATTACGATTTTTTGCTTTATGGTCTGGCAAGCGCGCTGGTGTTCGGCAAAATCTTCTTTCCCAATATTAGCCCGCTTGCCGCACTGCTGGCCTCTTTTGCAACCTTTGGCGTAGGTTTTATTGCCCGGCCTCTGGGCGGCATTTTCTTTGGTCACATGGGCGATACCCTGGGCCGAAAAATCACGTTGCTAATTACCCTGGGGGGAATGGGGGCCGCCACCTTTCTGATTGGTTGTCTGCCATCGTACGAGACTATCGGCATCTGGGCGCCCATTCTGTTGGTTTTGTTGCGCTTTGTGCAGGGATTCCTGGTCGGCGGCGAATGGGGCGGCGCCATGCTGATGGTGGTGGAAAGCGCGCCCGCTAACCGTCGCGGCGTATTGGGTTCAATTCCACAGACCGGTGGTTTCTCCGGCCAGTTACTGGCAACGGGGATCTTTGCGCTGGTGATGTTGCTGCCGGAAGATCACCTGCTTTCCTGGGGCTGGCGTGTTCCGTTTATGCTGAGTGTCGTTCTGGTGCTGGTCGGGCTGTATATGCGCCGCCGTCTGGATGAAACGCCCGTTTTCCAGCATGTGCAACGTAAGCAAGAACTGGAAAAGAAAAACAAGCCGGTGCAAAAACAGGAAAGCCCGGTTATACACGT
Source organism: Phytobacter ursingii (assembly GCA_901456055.1). Classification (GTDB taxonomy): domain Bacteria; phylum Pseudomonadota; class Gammaproteobacteria; order Enterobacterales; family Enterobacteriaceae; genus Phytobacter; species Phytobacter ursingii. Next base: position 212,624 of record CABDWT010000002.1, on the reverse strand, counting down.
TGTCCGCCAGGCGTGGCGCAGCATTTTGCTGATTATGATGTTGCGTTTTGCGGAAAGTGTTCCGTTCTTTATGTGTACGGTGTTTGCTGTCTCTTATGCGACGGGAACGCTGGGCGTGGATAAACAAACCATGCTTAGCGTCGTAATGGCAACCTGCATGCTGGCTTTCCCGATGCATGTGATTTTCGGCGCTATTTCTGACAAGGTTGGCCGTCGTCCGGTCTATATTTTCGGCGCGTTATCTGCAGCGGCCATGGCGTTTCCGTTCTTTTGGTTACTTGAAAGCGGCTCTTTCGCGCTGATGGTTACGGGGTATGTGCTGCTGATTAACATCGCCCATAATTCGATAAACGCCGTGCAGCCCTCTTTTTTTACGGAACTGTTCGGGCCAAAAGTGCGTTACAGCGGGGCTTCCATTGGCGCGCAATTGGGCGCCATTGTGGCGGGCGGCTTTACGCCGTTTATTGCCCGGGGACTCACGGCCCTGGATAACAACAACTGGACGTTGGTTGCCTGTTATGTGGTCATTGCGGCGCTGGTGGCCGCCTGGGCCGCCTGGCGCGCGCCAGAAACGTCAATGCGTGATTTAACCAAAGATACGCTGTAAAACCTGAACGCCGGAGCGCCAGTCGCTCCGGTTTTGTATGCATTACCGCAACCGACCAACCACATGGAACATCGCTAATGCCAACGTCAGCCAGTCAGCCTCGCCAGATTCGCCTGTTTTTGTCTTCCACCTTTCGGGATATGGAAAACGAGCGTCATGAATTACTGACCCGCGTTTTTCCCCTGTTTCGGCAACAGTGTCTGGAACGTCAGGTGGTATTTAGTGAGATTGACCTGCGCTGGGGGATTACCGAAGAAGATGCGCATAACGGACAGACGGTGCAAATCTGCCTCGAAGAGATTGCCCGCTGCCGCGCGCTGGGCATTTCGCCGTTCTTTATTGGTTTTATCGGTGAACGTTACGGTTGGGTACCACAGCGCCACGAACTGGAAAATTACTGGTGCCAGGCCGCGCAGTCTGAAAACCCCTATGCCAGACGTATCGAAGCGGCGCTGGCAGAAGGTATCAGCGTTACCGAACTGGAGATGCGCTTTGGGTTTATGGACGATGGAGAAGGTGTCAGCAGGCAGCGGGTCCAGCTCTATTTTCGCCACCCGGATTTAACGGCCTCTCTTGCCGGGAAAGAAACGGCCACCTTCTATGAAAGTACAGCAGACGCCCGCGACAAACTTGCGGCACTGAAAAGCGCAATCAGAGAGACGCGCGCGGAGTGTATCGGTGTCGATGGCTACCAGGCGATCAGCGAGTTTGGTCAGCAGATCCTCGATTTTTTATCTGCCGAACTGGATGCCCACTTCCCTCGCGATGATGTGCCGGATGAGCGGCAGCTCAGATTACATGCGCAACAATGTTATGCGCTTTCCCGGCGTGAGAATTATGTGCCGTTGGTCGCCTTTAAACATCAGGTTGAGACGTGGGTGCAGGAGACGCTGAGAGCTATGCCTCCGGACGAGGAACAGGCGCGCGATCCACGAAACCGTCTGGCGCTGGTTGGCGATTCCGGGCGGGGGAAAAGTGCGTTTATGGCCGACCTGATGACCTCAGAGGCCTTCAGCGAGGCGTGGGTGATAGCCCATTTTGTTGGCGCGGACGGCGATAACACGCCGGAAAGCTGGCGTGAGCGGGTGCTACAGGCGCTCACGCCTTATCTGCCCGCTACGTTTGATGTTCCCACCGAAGACGATGCACGCTGGGCGGCGTTCGCGGAACGGGTGAGCACCGCCCAGGTACAGATGGGCAAGCCCCTCATTCTGCTGCTGGATGCCATTAACCAGTTTTCGCCTCAGGACGCGGGGATGCGTCGCCTCAACAACCTGCGCTTCTTACCGGGCACATTGCTGGTGGTGACCTCAACAGAACCACTACCGGAAGCGTGGTCGACGCTGCCCTTCCCGGAATTGACCGAAGATCATCGCCGCGAAGCCATTACTCTGTTTTTGCGTCAGTACAGCAAGAAGTTGCCGGAGACATTAATCGGGCAACTGGTTACCGCCCCCGCCTGCGGTAACGCGCTCTTTTTGCGTCTGGTGATGGAAGAGTTACGCCTGCATGCGGATCATGACTCACTGGCGGAACGGGTGAGCGCATTACTCACTTATGACGATGCGGGGCAACTGTTCCTCGCACTGTTAAATGAAACCGATCGGGATTTTCGCAGTGAAGGCTACTCCCTGGCCAGCCATGCAACGACGCTGATTGCCGCTTCCCGCGCCGGAGTATCGCACAGTGATTTGGCCGTTCTGCTGGCGCCGCATCTGCACCAGTCAGCCCTGAAAATGGCCGACCAGACCTTGCTGCGTTTACTGGCGCGTATTGCGCCGTTTTGCCTGAACGAAGACGGCAGGTTGCGGATCACACATACCATCTTTACCCAAACGCTGACCGCGCTGTCGCCGTTGATGTCCCCGTCCCGGCGGGCACTGGTGGCCCGTTTTAATCAACGGGATGCGTTTTCGGTGGCCGAACGCACATACCAGTGGATGGCGCTGGAAAATTATGAGCAACTGGTGGAGACCCTCGGGCATGTCGACGCCTTTTGCGCGTTACAGCAAAGCTATCCGGAGCTGGCCTCGCAGGCGATGCTGGTCCTTGGCGCAGGACGAAGCTCCCTTTCGCTGTTATTACATGCACTGGTGGAAAACTGGAGTGCCTGGCGCGCTGAGGTGGCGTTTATGCCGGCAATGAACGCGGTAAGCGCCTGGTTTCTGCAACGTGGGTTCTGGCTGGTGGGCGCGCGCTGGAGTGAACTGGCTGTCGTCATGGTACGTAAAGCCACGCCCGTTAATCTGATTAACACCATGGGGACGGTTAATAGCCTGGCGCTTTTTTATCGTCTGCTTGGACAGTATGACAAAGCGGAACCGCTGCTTCAGGATGCGCTGGCATTGATGCGCAAAATGTTGCCAGCAGGACATCCGGATATCGGCGTCGTACTCAATAACCTGGCCGGCATTTACGGTGCACTGGGCCAGCCGGCGAAAGCAGAGCCGCTGCTGCGGGAAGCGCTGCAAATGGTGAGCAACGAAAACAGTATCGACTTTGCCAACCTCGCTCAGAGCCTGGGGGAGTGCTATCAACATCTGGAAGAATATGAACAGGCGGAGTCCTTACTGCATAAATCGCTGGCGGTAAGAACGCGTCTGCAGGCTCGTGACAATCCCGATTTGATTGGCTTAACGCGCAGCCTTGGCGGCCTTTATATGGAGCTTGGGCGTTACGACGAAGCCGAACCTGTTTTGCTTGACGTCCTGGCCTTGCGCCAGACGGTTCTGCCGCCGGAACATCCCGATATCGCCACGAGCCTTAACGATTTGGGAGAGCTCTATTATCGTCAGGGCGAGGCCGGGAAAGCCGAACCGTTGTTTACGCAGATGATGGACATCCGGCGTAAATCGTTATCGCCGGGCCATCCTGACTTCATTGCAGGGCTATTCTATATGGCGGAGTTATATCATTCCATGGGACGTCTTGAGGACGCTGCCGCTCAACTGCGGGAAGCCGTCTCTTTGCTTGCGCATCTCCCTGATAGCCAGGCAGAACTGTTGTTCGCCCGGCAATCGCTGGCAAACCTCTATATGGAGGGTGATTGCCATGAAAAGGCGATCCCGCTGTATGAAGCGATGTTGACTACCCAGGCTGAACTGAGTCGGCCTGATAGCCCGGTGATGTTACGGCTAATCGATGACCTGGGCATGTTGTATCTGGGGCAAGATCGTCTGGATGAGGCGGCGGCCTCCTGGGAGAAATGGCTCTCTTTACAGGACGGCAAGCTCTCGCCGGACAATGCCGACAGGCTCAAGGTTATGCGTAACCTGGCGTGTACGTACAAAGCGTTGCAGAAATATCAGGAAGCGAAAGCGTTGCTGCTGCACATTATGTCGGTTCGCATAGAGCACGATCATGGCGACGTTGAGCTTAAGGTACAGTCCATGGCAGAGGCAGCAGAAATGCACTATTTTCTGGCTGAGTACCCGATTGCGGAAACCTTGTATCGTACGCTCTTTACCCTGGTGGAGCCGCAGTGGTCTGACGGATCTGCGGAAAAAAATGAGCTATTTCAATGGCTGGTGGCAAGAGGCGTGCTGGACAACACCGGGCGTAAGAAACAAGGGGGGCAAACGCCGGTCAGTATGGCGTCCTCGTCCTGGCAAACATCCATTAACGTCGATGTCTCCGCATGGCCCGTCGCGACCCCATCCGGGACGCCAGCGCAGCCGGTTTCCCGCACACAGGAATCGGCGGCAGAACCGCTGGCGCCTGTGGGCGCGCAGAATGAGGCAAAGCGCAGCGTGGGAGAAAAGCTACGCAGTGCCTGGAATAAGCTCGTTCACTAGTGGGGTTACTCCGCCTGGCCGTGCTCGCAGGCCAGGCGGTAAAACAGATTGCGACTTTCCTCAAGCTTACGTATTTCGCTCGCGTCGCTGCGGTAGATCGTTTGTACTGCCGCAATGGCGCGGTCATAGAGTTCGACGGCGCGGGCAAAATCTTTTTCCATCAACCAGACGGTGGCGAGCTCCTGATACATCGATGACAGCATTATTTGCCGCTGCGGCGTCGGCGGCATCTGTTCGATGAGGGCAACCGCTTCCTGCAGATGCTGTTCCGTTTCGGCGCTGTTGCCGCTTTGGGCCTTAATCTGTGCGATTTGCATGATAACGTTGGCCAGAACGGCAGGATCCCGCGGGGGCTGCAGGGCCGCTACTTTTGCCTTTTGATAAAGCTCCAGCGCCTGTTCACGCTTGCCCGCCGCATTGAGTTGTTGCGCCATGTTAGACATGGTTACTGCCAGCATTTTCATTCCGTCCTCGCCCGGATTAAACAGATTTTCCAGTACCTGCTCCATGGCCTCTTTTGCCAGGGCGGGGTTAGCGGTTTTTTGCGCCAGAACGGAGAGCGTATTGTAAAAATGCGCTTTGAGGCCGGGGGGCGTAGTGTCATCATCCACGCAAGGTTTAATCATCCCGGCCCACTGCGTTGCCGCCTTTTCCGCCCGACTCTGTCGTAACCAGGTGAAGATGGCGAGTGCCGCGGGCAGGTGGCTTTGCATCGCCATCGGGTCCGGGGCGCGCCACTCAAACGCCTGTTCAAACCGCGGGGCAAGGCGACGCCCATCGTAGATGCCGCTCAATTGCCAGACCGTGCGTAACAGTGCTGGATCAATCTCGTGCAAACGGATCACCGCCATGACCTCAGAGAGTTCGCGTATGACCGGATCGATCTCGCCGAGCGACAGCCACTGCCAGGTTCGTTCCGCCAGCGCAAAATCGCTGCTGTCCTGGAACTCTCTGAGAATACTTTCCCGGCAGCTTTCCATTTCATCATTGCTCTGTAGTGCCTGATAGAGCGTGTTATGTAATAACCGCAGACGACCATTGCTGTTCTGACAATACGGAGCAAGTCGCGCGAGCAGCGGCACTAACTCGCCATCCGGGACTTTCAGCGAGGGGTAAACCGCCAGAATGCGGGACAGTTCGCCATGGGTCAGCCCGCGACGAGAGGCCGCAATGGCGCAGGCGGCGCGGGTCGCCAGTTTTGGCAAACTGAAATCGCGGTCTGACGCCTGTAACACCGAGGTAAACAAGGCGCCAGGTTCTGTACAGGCCAATAGGGCGGCGAGTCTTTCCGGCAACGCTTCGTGGCGACCATGCAGGCAGAGTTCTTCTAACACCAGATGCATAAACAGCGGATTGTTGCAGGCGGGCGCGGCGATAAGCTGCCCGGTCAGCTCCCCGGATAAAGACTTACTGACCTGACTCAGGCTTGCCTGACAAAGCAACCCGCGCTCTTCTTGCGTCAGCGCCGGGAGCGGGTGGCATTTCCACGCGATCTTTTGCTGCTCAAGGAATGACTGCACCTCTGGCGTGGCGGTTAATACCAGCAGCACGCGTGACGGCCACTCAAGTTGCTGCAGGCGATGAATCGCAAGCTCAGGCTTATCAAACTGGTTGATGGCATCCAGAATCAGGACCAGTGTCGCCTTTTCGTTCTGGCGGAAGCGTTGCAGCCTGTCCATCACCTGCTGCCAGGCGTGATGCTCCCCGGAGGCGGGTTCTGTGCCGTCTCCCGCTTCGGCAAAAAACCAGAACAGCCGGTTACGCCAGTTGTCCAGCGTCGTGTCGCCATCCGCGCCAATATAGTGGCTGAACACGCGATAGTTATCGTCCTGGCTCAGTAGTTCGCTCATTTCAAGCGGCACATAATCGTCGTCCCACGGCATCGGTGCCTGGCGGTTTTTCTCCCGCAGCGTGCTTTCTAAGTCGGCTAAAAAGGCGCTTTTGCCCATCCCCGAAGGGGCGGTTATCAGCCAGGGCGCCGGGGAGATAGCCATCCAGCCCTGGTTGAGTTCGCTGATTATCTGCTGGCGAAACGCCGTGAGCGGCACATAGGCGCGGCGACGAGCGGCGGCAAACAGCGCATGTTCGTGGGTGCGCTGCTGCCAGCGATCGGGCATCTGTTGCGCTGGATAAAGCGTATCGATGGCATTGAGCAGGTAAGCCCTTACCGCCTCGCCGAATTGCTCCACGCTGTCATAGCCGTCGATAGCGATCATCTGCGCAAAATGCTGACGCAGCCGCTGTTTCAGCAAAGCCAGTTGCGCTGTGCGCGTACTGTCCGGCGTGCCATCAGGCAGGCGATCAAACCAGACATCCTGCGGTGTCTCAGCGTTGGCCATAGCGGCGGTGACGGCTGGATCGCGCAAAAACATCTGTACGCGCGGCGTGCTGGCGGAAGAGAGGGGGACGACATCCGGCGGTGGCGCCAGAAACGCAAAGCGAATTTCCAGCTCCGTGACGCTGATATTTTCTTTCAGTGCATCGCGAATCAGCCCGGCGTAGCGCTGGTCCGGAGATTGTTGCCAGTAGGCGGCAAGATCGTCAGCCTGGGGCACCCAGCCATAACGCTCGCCAAGGAAACCGATAAAGAAGGGGGGAATGCCAAGCGACCTGCAGCGTTCAATCTCCTCAAGACAGATTTGCACCGTGCGGCCATTATGAGCCGCCTCTTCGGTTATTCCCCAGCGGAGATCGATTTCGCTGAAATTGATCATCCGCTGATAGCAGATCTGGCGGATCTCCGGGAAGACGCGGGTCACCAGGTAGTGGCGTTCGGCGTCCATATCCCGAAACGTGGAGGAGAGAAATACGCGGATTTCGCGCTGCAACGTCGCCTGGGTCATAGTGCTATTCCTTCACGAAAGCGGGGGGTTAGCCGCCAATAATTTCCACATCACGTCCGGTAGTACGCGCCACCCAACGTGCATTTTCCTGTAAGGTTTCAATACCGAGCGCATACAACGTTTCCTGCAAGTCTTCGGTATCCGGCGTCGGCGAATGGGATTCCATTTTCGCCAGCGCCGTAGAGAACAGCACCGCAGAACGTTCGTAGTCCGCGATGTCCTCTTCATAGCCAAGAAATTTCGCGTAAGCGGCGCAAAGTGCGGCGCAGGCGATCAAAAATTCCGCCAGGTGCTCGCCCGCCATATTCCAGAAATGGAGCGTATGCGCCAGGTGCTCATCGGTAAGCCCCCACAGGCTGGAGGCCAGCACCCCAGACGTGATGGCGATACCGCAGATAAACAGTCCGAAGGCCATGCGTTTTGCCAGGCGATGCTTGCGCTCTTTTTTATGCACGTTTTTTTCGAAGTAATTTTTCTGATCGCGCACCCAGCTCTCTTTCACTCCGTCAATCGCGGTTTTCAGCGTACTGGCGTCGCTTTGTGGGTAAATACTCGCAGCCAGCATGGCCCGGCGTACCCAGGCGATATTGTCATGACTGCGGCGCAGGTAATGCAGTGAAACGGCGCGCGCGATCCCGGCCTGACGCCAGACATTCTGTACACGTAGCCCCTCCGACAACGCACGTAGCTCGGTAGCATTACGGTTGGCGCGTGAACTGTGGACGCGGCTGAGCGCGACGGACAGCAGAACCAGCAGAAGCAGAGACAGGCTGAGTGAGGTAATAACCCAGTGCTCACCATCGCCCGGCACACGGTTGCCCACCAGTGCCATGACGGCGGCCAGTCCAAAGATGAGGTTGTACACCTTGCGCATATCTTTCATCTCTTTATTCGCCAGCCTGTCGATATGGGCAAAGGCGGCATGACAGAGATGCGATGTACCGAGGCTGGCGTTCGCGTCATCTTCTTTAGCGACACGCGCATTAAGCTTATCGAGCCGCTCAAGGCTGCGGTACCAGGACTCTTCGCCGTGGAGCGATGGCGTCTCCGGCTGGCCTTTGACCGGCAGCGGCGGATACCAGGAGACCGAAGGGGAGGTGGCGCCGTCAGCGTAGGTTCCCGCTTTGCGGCGTACGTGGATGTGGCACACCAGGCCCGTGTCCGGTACATCCAGCAGGTTGGATTGCCCCAGGTAGCGCTTGATGCCGGGCAATTTGGCATTCAACGCGGCCAGGTCGTTATCCTGAATGCGTCCTTCGCGGCGGAAGTTAACCACCTGCGCGGTGCCCCCTAAGCCCCTGGCTTTTTCGCCATCCCACAGCGCGAAAAGGATGTGACAACGTTGTGCCAGATACATGCCGGCTTTGGCATATTGCAGGTCGCGGTAGAGGGAGCCCTGCGGGTTTTGGTCCAGGGAAATCATGGGTTCAGAGCCGGGGATGACTGTGTCGATACAGTAGATACCGCCGGTTTTGTGGGCGTAATCGTAGAGCTCGCGAAACTCCGCCACCGTGGCGGCGAAGTCACGCTCGTACTCATCTTTGGCAAAAGGCAGCACGACGTGCAGCGGTAATCTTTTTTCCATGATCACGCGGGCAAACAGGCGGTCAGCCCCTTCGGCCAGCGAAGAGAGGGCCATGACCGGTGAATGGGGGTAGCGCGCCTGAATCGCGCTGATTTCACTCTCCAGCAGGGTGAGAAGTTGCTCTGTATCCTGCACATCGCGGTGCCCCGTGACGCCTAAGGTCACGGGTAAAGTTGAAAATTGAACGGGCATAGTATCGACAACAAGATGGGTGAATTTGCGTCAATATACGTTCTATTTCCCGGAGGGAAAACTACCAATATTTCGACTCATCATGCGGAAAACAGAAGGTTTTTTGCGCCGGAGGGCCGCAGCCATCGCCGCTGAAAAGCGATATCATGCTGACCAGAGCTACCCACGATGCAACCCGGACACGGCATGGCGCCGTCATCCGGGAACCTGGTTTATCCTCCCAGATACATCTTCTTCACTTCCGGGTTGGCGAGTACATCCTTTGCCTCGCCGGAAAGTACAATCTTGCCATTTTCCAGCACATAGGCCCGGTCGGCAATCCGCAGCGCCGCCGTGGCGTTTTGCTCAACCAACAAGATGGTGATGTTCTCCTCACGCAACTGGCGAATGGTGGCAAATAACTCGCCCACCACTTTTGGCGCAAGACCCAGACTCGGCTCGTCGAGCATCAATAACACCGGCTCGCTCATCAACGCGCGGGCGATGGCGAGCATCTGCTGTTCACCGCCGCTCATTGTTCCCGCCATCTGTTTACGCCGCTCTTTCAGCCGCGGAAAGAGGCTGTACATCCTGTCACGCAGATGGGGGAAATTCGCCAGATTGTTATAGGCTCCCATCCGCAGGTTCTCTTCGATGGTCAGGTTGGTGAAAATTTTTCGCCCTTCCGGAACCAGCGCCAGCCCTTTGCGTACGATATGGTGTGTCTGACTGCGGGAGATATCCTCATTCAGAAAATTGACCGTTCCGGTGGAGCGCACCAGGTTGACGATACCATTCAGTGTCGAGGTTTTCCCGGCGCCGTTGCTGCCAATCAACGTCACAATTTCCCGGTCGTTGATCTCGATATCTACGCCTTTCAGCCCCTGAATCACGCCATAAAACACTTTTAGCTCACGGGCGCTAAGCATAATCTACGTCCCCCAGGTAGGCGGAGATCACCTCCGGATGTTGAATCGCGTCGGACATCAGTCCGCTGAATAACGGTTTGCCATATTCCAGTACCATGACGCGTTCACACAGGGCGTTCACGAACGGCATATCATGCTCAATTAACAATACGCTTAGCTGATAATCCTTACGCATGCGGAAAATCAGACTGGCCAGATCCTCCGTCTCTTTGGGGTTCATTCCTGCGGCGGGCTCATCCAGCAAGAGCAGTTTTGGCCCCGTCGCCAGCGCGCGGGCAATCTCTACTTTGCGCTGGTTGCCATAGCTCAGGTTGGTGGCCTGCATATTGGCGTACTCGGCGATGCCGATATAATCCAGTAGCGCCATCGCCTTCGCCCGTGCGGCACGTTCGGCAGGGAAATAGCGACCAATATGCAGCGCCGCCTCCAGCAGTGAATAGTGGCTGCTGTGATCCAGCCCGACCATTACGTTTTCCAGTACGGTCATTGAGTTAAACAGGCGGATGTTCTGAAACGTACGGGCAATCCCCGCGTTCACCACCTTGTTCGGCTTCAACCCTTTGATCGATTTGCCATCCAGCAGCACGTTGCCATTGGTTGGTTTGTAGTTGGCGGTGATAACGTTAAACAGCGTGGTTTTCCCGGCGCCGTTTGGGCCAATCAGCCCGAAGATTTCGGCTTCATCAACGTGAAAACTGACGTTATCAATCGCGCGCAGGCCGCCGAACTGCATGACGACTTCCTGCACCTCAAGGATGGCTTTATTTGACGTCATGGCGGCGCCTCCCGAAGCGGACTTGCCACACTTCTTTCTTGCCCAGCAGACCTTCGCGGGCGAATAACATTATGATCAGCAACAGCAGCGAGAACACCACCATACGCAGCCCCGGATAAGAGCCCAGATCGTGGCCGAATAATGTCAGCGGCTGGTCAAGGAAACGCAGCCATTCGCCGCTTCCCACGACCACGATAGTCCCGAGCAGGGCGCCCGTGGTACTACCCAGACCGCCCAACACGATAATGATCAGCAGCTGGAAGGTGAGCATAAAGTCGAACAATCCCGGCGCGATGGTGGTCAGCAGCGAGGCCAGTAACCCGCCACCGATGCCTTCGAAAAAGGCGCTGGTGGCAAACGCACAGGTTTTGATGCGAAAGGTGTTCACCCCCATGGCGATGGCGGCGTCTTCATCATCGCGAATCGCCTTCATCATGCGGCCATACTTTGACCAGACCAGTTGCAGGATCATCCCCGATGCCGCCAGGGCGAACAGCCCGCACCAGAACAGCAGATGGGGCTGCTGCGGAATATCATTTAGCCCAATTGCGCCGTTGGTGATTTGCGGATTATTGATAGCGAGGATCTTGATAATAAAACCAAAACCCAGGGTCACAATCGCCAGATAGTCGCCGCGTACGCGGAACACGGGGAACGCGAGGCAGACCGCCAGGAAAGCGGCGCACACCCCGCTTATCAACAGCGCCGGTAAGAAACTGGTATGCAACATCAGGATAAACGGGCTTGGCGCGGCCATCTCGAACATCTCGACTTTGCTATCGCCAGAGAGAATAAACAGCGCGGTGACATAGGCGCCCACGGCAACAAAACCGTTGGGTTCCAGTGACAGTTGGCCCGTCACACCGTTAATCAGGTTGTAGCTCACCGCCAGGATCATAAAGACAAATACGGTGCTGATAACCCGAATAATGTAATCGTTGAAAACCAGATTCATCCCGGCCAGTAGCGCAATGGCGAGCACAATAATGACCAGGTTTCGCCCCTGAGCGCCTAGAGTGGTTGAAGCGTTAAACATTAGAAGCGGCTCCTTTCCAGACGTTCGTCACCCATAATGCCCACCGGGCGGAACAACAAGACCAGAATCAAAAACATAAAGGCGAAGGCGTCTTTGTAACCCCCCAGTTCGGGATACAGCGCGACAGCGACCACTTCGGTAAAGCCGAGAATGAACCCGCCCAGCACCGCGCCCGTGACGCTGCCAATACCACCGAGCACGGCAGCGGCAAACGCTTTCAGGCCAATCAGCACGCCCATCAAGGGATCGATAGTCGGGTAGCTGATGGAGTAAAAGACTCCGCCCAGTGCGGCGAGGCTGCTGCCAAGGGCGAACACCAGCGAGATAATGCGGTTCGCATCGATGCCCATCAGGCGCACGGTATTGACATCAAATGCCACCGCGCGGATCGCCATCCCATAGCGGGTACGGTAGAGCAACCAGAGGATCGCCAGTAGCAGGAGCACGGTGATCAGCGGCACGACCCACGCCACGTTAGTGATGATGATGTGACCAAAGGTCAGGGTGTTGTTGAACCAGTCCGGAGCAGAAAAGAAACGCGAGCTGCCGCCGAAGAGGACGTTAAATAAGTTTTCCAGGAAGAAGCTGACGCCAATGGCGGTGATCAGCATGGAGATTTTTGATGCCTGACGCAGCGGACGATAGGCCACCCGGTCGATAAACATCCCCAACAAGCCGCAAAATCCGAGCGTCAGTAAAATGGCTACCCCGAAGGGTAGCCCAATAGAAGAAAAAAGAAACAGGGTTGCAAACGCACCGACCATCATGACATCCGCATGCGCGAAGTTAATCAGGCGCAGAACCCCATACACCATGGTATAGCCAATGGCGATCAGGGCGTACATGCCGCCCAGACTCATGCCATTGACGACCTGCTGGAGAAATATGGTGCCATCCATCTAGTTTAATAACCTCTTATTACTGCTTACGGATTCACCACAGTTTTGAATGCCAGCTGACCATCTTTCACTTCGTTAATCACTGCGCTGCGAATGGCGTCGCCGTCTTTCAGGGTTAACGTACCGGTCACGCCCTGGAAGTCTTTGGTCGCGCGGATTTTCTCGTTAACGCAGACGCGATCGTGCGGATCGCTACACTGATTCATCGCATTGACGATTACGTTGTAGGCATCAGCCGCCATTGCGCCCCAGGTATGGGTGGGCGATTTGAATTTATCTTCCCAGCCTTTAATAAAGGTTTCGCCTGCCGGGGTCTGCTCTTTGGCGTTCGGTGAGTAGTAGTCGGTGGTCATGTAGCCGTTCACCGCATCTTTACCCACATCAAAGAACACCGGATCCGCTGCCAGACCATCGCCGCCGACGACCGGTTTGTTTAAGCCCAACTGTTTTGCCTGCACGGCAATCAGCGCGCCTTCGGTGTAGTAAATCGGCATGTAGATCATGTCGACGTTTTTGGCTTTCACGCTGGAGAGTTGCGCTTTAAAGTCTTTGCTGCCCGCAGGCGCCTGGACTTCGATAGGAATGGTGCCGCCGTTTTTCAGGAACTGGGCGCGGAAGGCTTTGGCCAGGCCAACAGAGTAGTCGTTGCTGCTGTCAAAGACGATGGCTGCCGTTTTCGCATTCAGATCGCGTGAGGCCAGATTGGCGCCTACCACGCCCTGGAAACTGTCGGAGAAACAGACGCGGCTGACATAAGGGTGGTTACGGGTGACGCGGTCGTTGGTTGCGGTAGAGGAGACCAGCGGCGTTTTGCTGTCATCCGCAATTTTGACCATCGCCAGGGTGTTACCGGAGGTGACTTCACCGATCACCGCGTCCACTTTGTCGCTGGAGACCAGGCGCTGCATGGCGTTTGCGGCTTCGACTTTGTCACTTTTATCGTCAATCACGATAAGCTTGACGGTGTCGCCGTTTTTCAGCGTTGGGGTGATGCTCTGAATCAGTTCCAGGCCTTTCTGTGAAGGCTGACCATATCCGCTGAGCGGTCCGCTCAGGGGCAGCACCACACCGATTTTAATCTCTGCCGCCAGTGCGCTGTGCGCCCCAGCCAGGCCGGAAATCAGTACTGCCATTAAAGAGACTTTCCCACAAAAACTCTTCATTGTTACCTCACCGTCCGTCAGTTAATTGTGAATGTTGAATCATCAAACACCGCGTAACACTGAATACTGATGCGCCTGGCACCACGCGGCCGCGTCGTCTGGAATGCGCTGCATGTCGTACTGACTTCTTCCGTAAACGCGAGCCTGATATTTCCATCAGAAACGAAAGTCGGAAGAAAGAAATATTAATTAATGGCCAGGCCTTTTGATTTTCCAGAGATATTTCTGGCGGCAATTTCCATCAATAACGGATTCACCTTACATCCATTAATTGGATTTTTCTCATCCATTCTTCTTATAGATTTATCGTGTGTAATAGCACTGTTTTGGATCGCTAAAATAGTGCATTGCGCCTTATTGGTGCATGAATAGTGATGAGATCACATTGTGATAAATATTTTTATTGTCTGAGTTCAGGAAGGGGGTGGATTTAAAGATTAATATTTTCACAAGGGTTTTCTGGATTTCCTTTATCAGAATAAAACACTGCCTAATCGCAATAAACATGGTAAATAAAGCCTGTGATAGCGACAGTTGACAATAATAAAACCCTTGTTATTCTGCATAAACAGTCAGCCTTTATTTAATATTTTTCAGAAATGTTATTTCTGCGTTAATTTATTTTTAGCCTTATCCTGAGGGGGATAAATAATGAATATCCAAAAGCCCTATCTGCTTTTTCTTGGTGATGCGCATGACCAACTGGCAGCAAAAGTTGCCGATGGGATTAAACAGTGGCACCCGGAATATTGCGTGGGTCAGTACCGTATGGCGAATTGCCATGCCGATTGTCAATTAACGGATATGGATATTGATGCTGCGGTTAAAGCGGGCGCAAAAACACTGGTGGTGGGTGTGGCTAACCGTGGCGGTATTATTTCAAAAGAGTGGATTTCAGTACTGAGTGCAGCGCTGGAAAAGGGAATGGATTTAGCGGCTGGCCTGCATAATAAACTGTCCGATGTTCCCGAGTTGAGAGCGCTGGCCGACCGTTTGGGCCGCAATCTGTTTGATGTTCGCCATCCGACGCAGCAATACCCGGTTGCCAGCGGGCGCAAACGTAGTGGCAAACGCGTGCTGCCAGTGGGAACTGACTGCTCGTGCGGCAAAATGTATACCGCGCTGGCCATTGAAAAAGAGATTCTGGCGCGCGGCGGCAAAGCCACCTTTCGCGCCACCGGGCAAACCGGCATCCTGATTAGCGGTGCGGGTGTCAGCGTTGACGCAGTGGTTTCCGACTTTGTCTCCGGCGCAGTGGAAACGCTCGCCCCGGCGAACGAGGCCGATCACTGGGATGTTATTGAAGGACAGGGATCGCTGTTTCATCCCTCTTTCGCGGGCGTGACGACTGGCCTGATTCATGGCGCGCAGCCAGATGCGCTGGTGCTGTGCCATGAGCCGACCCGTACCCATATGCGTGGCGTGGACTATCCGATTCCTGACATCGCCGACTGTATGGCGCTGAACCTGAAGATGGCGCAACTGACCAACCCGGACGCCCGTTTCGTGGGGATCTCTTTGAATACCTCCGCCCTGAGCGATGCTGATGCCCTGGCGCTGATGGCCGAACTGGAAGTACGTCACGGTCTGCCGGTGGTGGATCCGTTCCGCCAGGGCGTGGGCGCGATTGTTGATAAGCTGGCGGCACTGTAATGGAACTGACCATCGCCCATGAACGTTGGCCATTGCGCCATGCGTTCACTATCGCCAGAGGGAGCCGCACTGTGGCCGATGTGGTGAGCGTCACCCTCCAGTTGCAGGGATTTACCGGACGTGGCGAATGTCTGCCCTATGCGCGTTATGGCGAATCGGTTGCGAGCGTTATCGCGCAAATCGAGCGCCTGCGCCCCGCGCTGGCGGCTGGAATGACGCGTATGCAATTGCAAAGCGCACTGCCTGCGGGGGCGGCGCGTAATGCGCTGGATTGCGCGTTCTGGGATCTGGAATGTAAATCGTCCGGGCAGAGTATCTGGCAGCAGGCCGCGTTGCCCGCGCCACACAGTTTACATACCGCGTACACGCTATCCCTTGATACGCCAGCGCGTATGCAGCAGATGGCGCAGGAAAACGCCTGGCGTCCGCTACTTAAACTCAAGCTTGCCGATGACGAGGACATTGCCCGTGTGAGCGCCGTGCGGGAAGGTGCGCCGCAGGCCAGACTGATTGTGGATGCTAACGAAGGCTGGGATGAGGCGATCTATCTGCGCCAGGCTCCCGAGCTGGCGCGTCTTGGCGTCACGCTTATTGAACAGCCGCTCCCGGCAGGCAAAGACGCCGTGTTGGCTCAGTTGCCGCACCCGGTGCCGCTGTGTGCCGATGAATCCTGCCATGATCTTGACTCGCTTGGCGCTATCGCCGGGTGCTACGAGATGGTGAATATTAAGCTGGATAAAACCGGCGGATTAACCGAGGCGCTGCGCGTGCGGGAAGAGGCCACGCGGCTTGGCTTGCAGATCATGGTGGGTTGTATGGTCAGCACATCGTTATCGATGGCGCCCGCCGTGGTGGTGGCGCAGCAGGCGAGTGTGGTCGATCTCGACGGGCCGCTGTTGCTGGCCGAAGATCGTGAATATGGGTTGCGTTACGACGGCAGCGAACTTTTTCCTCCGACCCCGGCGTTATGGGGTTAGTGGCGTAATGATGTAAGGAGATGGACATGTCACGCACGGTTTACCTCAACGGGGAGTATGTGCCGGAAGAAGAGGCCAAAATTTCCGTTTTTGATCGTGGTTTTTTATTTGCCGACGCGGTGTATGAAGTCACGGCAGTGGTGAACGGCAAGCTGGTGGACTTCGCCGGCCATTTTGCGCGGCTCGCGCGATCCTGCCGTGAACTGGGCTTACCTCTGACGCTGGCGGAAGACGATCTGCGCGAGATCCACCAGCGCCTGATCGTGGAGAACAGGCTCACGGAAGGGGGGATCTATTTGCAACTGACGCGCGGTAACAGTGGCGATCGCGATTTTCACTTTCCGTCGTCGCAGACCCCCACCACACTGGTGTTGTTTACCCAGTCGCGTGCGGTTGTCGACCATCCTGCTGCCAGTAAGGGTATTCGCGTGGTGACCTGCCCGGATATTCGCTGGCAACGGCGGGATATTAAAACCGTGCAGTTGCTGGCGCCGTGTCTGGCAAAAGCCTGGGCCGAGGCCAACGGCGCGGATGATGCGTTTCTGGTGGAAGATGGCTTTATTACCGAAGGCAGCTCCTGCAACTGTTACATCGTGACGGCGGATAAAACTATCGTCACCCGACCGCTGAGCAATAACATTTTGCACGGTATTACCCGCAAGGCATTGTTCCGTCTGGGCGAAGAGCACGGCATTACGTTTGAAGAGCGGTTATTTACGCCAGAAGAAGCGCGCCGGGCGAGCGAAGTGTTTATCAGTTCCGCCACCACCTTTGTCTGGCCGGTGGTAAGCGTAGACGGTCAGCAAATCGGCGACGGCAAGCCGGGAGAGATTACGAAGTTGTTGCGCCGAATTTACCTTGAGATGGTGGGGTAACGCTGTCCCGGATGACGGCAGTCCGGTTTGTTCACTCTCCGTGTGGGGTGAGGGATCCCCACAAAAAATGCGAGCACGATCGGTCCCCTCTCCCTGAGGGAGAGGGCCAGGGTGAGGGGGAAAATGCGGCTCTGGTGGTCATTCCGTTCACCTTATGTTCCTTGCTTTTCTATCGCTCCAGAACCCGTGAACGTGCCAGGGCGGCTCACCGCCACCGCCCTGGCGACCCGGGCTCCCGGCCAGGAAAATCGCCGCTTCGCGGTCCACTCGTCTTATGCCGTCTGACTTTCGGGTCGGGGACCAGCCTACATCCTTGTAGGCTATCCCCTCCGCCCGCTTCCCTGCGGGCGGCCCCGGTCAGCCGTCAACGCCTCATCGATTTTCAGCCGGACCCTGTCATCGCGGTAACTGTTTCATTCTCATTACGCGGTGTTATCGCTGTAAAACGTATTATTACTGGGGATCCCTCAGCCCTGAAGGAGAGGGCCGGGGTGAGGAGGGTACAGACCACGCAAACCCAGCCCCCTCTTAATGCGGGTAATACTCCCACCACAGGCGATGCAATGCGTACCACTTATCGCCTGGCTCGGGAACCTTCTCCCACGGCTTATCAATGATGTAATGCACATTCTTAACCCGGCTGAAATCCCACATCCGCGGGTGCTGCAAACCCAGCGTCTTTAGCGCGTTATACCCATAATGCAGCGGCACCCAACGATCGCGGAACACGTCGTTGAGAAAATCCTGCTCGGCAAACACATAATCGGAGATATCCGCCATGGCGGCCAGTTGCGTCACCATCCTGTCGTACACATCCTTATCAGGCGTCAACAACAGAAACCCGCCGTTAAGATAGTTATCCAGCGTGGCCGGCGGGTGCGCTGTCATCTGCGGGTCTTCACACCAGGTGTAATAGCAGTTTTCAGGCTGCCAGCTTTCCGGGTAGCTGGCGATACGGTTGGGATTACACCGACAGGCGTGGCAGGCGGCAATAAAACCTGTCGGAAGCGGTAACTCAAACAATTCATCCATGTTCTGCACCACCAGCATGTCGGCGTCGAGAAATGCCACGCGCTGATATTCCTCAAGCGTCCATACCGCCAGTTTGCTCCACACCTCAGCAAAACGGGCATTGGCGTAGCGGTGCGCCAGCGCGGGATCGGGACCAAGAATCGGCACCTCCCGAATCACGCATCCGGCGTCGCTCAACGACCTGCGTGTTCCGGCGTCAATGGCAGGCGTCACCATCACCACCAGCGGCCACGGTGAACCACTTTTTTGCAGTGAGTGGCGCAGTGCCTCCACGCCCGGTACGTAGCCGGGCTGGGTGAGCAGCGTCACCCAGGCGAACGCGGCGCTCATGACAGCAGCTCCGCCATAAAATCATTGAGGAATTTCCCCTCACGATCGAGCGTCCGGCGCACCTCCCTGAAAGCGGGTAACTGCGGGTAGAGCGTCGGCCAGTCGTACAAACTGGCGTCGAAATATTTCCCCCAGTGCGGCTTCCCGCCCTCGCTTGCCAGAAGTGTTTCGACCCCGCGCAAAAAGGAGAGCCCCTCTTCGGACAGTGAGCCATCCTCGGCGTAATAGACCACAAAACCGAAAAAACAGGTGGGTTGCTGCCAGGATGGACTCAGCCAGGCATCTGATGGCCCGGTACAGCGCAAAATGATCGGGTAATGCATATGGGGCTGTTCGCGGGCGTGCCACTCCCGGATCCGCGTAATCAGGGCCGGGGCGCGGTCCATCGGTACACCGATCTCGATGTTGATCTGCGGCGTGGCGATCCCACGACAGAACACCTGATAGATATCGCCAATCACGTCGGAGAAATCTTTAAAGCGCGTCACAGTCCGAAACGGCTTGCCGTTCTCATCCACGATACGGGTGTCGTTGCGCATATGGTGCAGGGTATTTTCCACTGCGGAATTCATCTGATCGCTGGTCTCTTCCAGCGTCAGCAGATCACCATGGTTATCCCGCCAGGCCTGACACTCATGGTCATGCGCTTCCCGGGCATTCCATGCGTGGACTTTGTTTTCATCCACAAACCACCAGGCTTTGCTGAATGTCCATTGCTGATTCCAGTCAATCAAATCCTGTTCTAGCGTATCGGCGCTGTGCGCGCTTTTAAAACAGGTAAACTGCGTGTAAGGGCGAGTACGGAGTGTGACGGCGCTGATGGCACCCAGCGTTCCCAGCCCCAGTTGTGCCGCGGCAAACCAGGGATGCTGATTATCCAGCGTATGAATCTGGCCCGCCGCATCAATCAGCCGGATAGCAAGCGCTTCATCCGCCAGCGAACTTTGCTGCATACCCTGGCCATGCGTGCCGGTCGAGATCGCGCCGGCGAGCGTCTGGGAGGCAATCACTCCCGGCGACGCGTTGAGCATACGGTTCATGGAGGTCAGGATTTCATACACCTCATGCAGCGGGGTACCACCGGCAAAGGTGACGCTGTCGTCACTCACCGCCAGCAGGCCCCGCAGACGGGAGAGATCGATCAGGCTATCCTGCGGCTGAGTTATCGCGAGCATTCTGCCCGGAGACATACGACTGCCCATGATGCGTACCCGTCCCTGACAACGGGCGATAGCCTGTTGCAACTGCGCTTCATTTTCTGGCGTGATAACCGCGCTTTCCGGTGCCAGCGTGGCGTTTTGTGCCCAGTTCAAAACAGCGTGCTCATCTGCAACGGGATGCGTCTGGCGGCGTGGGAAAAGCGGTTGCCGGGTGGTCATTGGCGTCTCCTTAGAATGAAATTTATCCTACCTAACAGCATAGCCTGTTGTGTAAAAGTGTGAGGAATGTCTCGCTTGTTCTGGTAAAAGAGCGGTACTACGGGCAGGCGAAAAACACAGGTAAGGGAGGCGTTCCGGGGGATTAAGGATTATTTTTCATTATTAATATTAATAACCCTTATTTTTCGCTTAATAAGAAAACGATTCTTAAGGCAAGTTAAAATATTTATAAGTTTGCACTATGTCTAATTAATTCAGGCAGATGTTAATATCGTAAAACGATAGTGCCAGATATAAGAACCTGTTATTATGGCTTATGCACAATATCATTGGTGCATTTTCACGGCGAAAAACTGTAGGGATTATAATTTAATCCCCGGCTTTCTGAATTGATGACGGGAAACCCGAGCCAGGACGACATTAAGGTGACGCAGTGACAATAAAAAAATTGGCTGCAATATTGGGCTTATCTCATACCACGGTATCACGGGCTTTAAACGATCATCCTGCCATTAGCCAGGCCACAAAAGAGAGTGTGTTACGGGCAGCGCGAGAATATGGTTATATTCCCAATAGCGCCGCGCGCGCGTTGCGTAATGCCAGTACTGGCGCATTTGGTCTGGTGATCCCGGATATTCAGAACGATTTTTTTATTACCGTCACTAATGCCATTGCGCACGTGGCCGCTGAACGCTCCTGGCAGATGATGCTGGGCATTACCAGCGACAAGCCGGAGATGGAGCATACCGCGCTGTTGCGTTTGATGACTGCCCGCGTGGACGGCATTATTTTCGCGCCGACAGCCAACCCGCTCCCGGAAACGCAAGAGCTGATTACCCGCACGAATGCCGTCCAGTTGCTGCGTAAACACCGCAGCCTGCAGGCGCCAGTTATCGCGATTGACGATCGCCACGGCATTTCGCTGGCGGTAAAACACTTGCGTGAACTTGGCCACCAGCGTATCGGCTATATTGGCTCCTCCGAAGAGCTGAGCACCGGCTACGAGCGTTTACAGGGCTTTTTGCAATGCTTCACGCCGACAGAACAAGCGGCGCTGCAGGCGCTTATCCATGTCGGCCCACCGCAGGCCGGGTTTGGCGGTGACGCTTTCAGGCGCATCATGACCGCTGACATGCCGCCTACCGCCCTGGTGCTCGGCAGTCCACGTTACGCCATGAGCATCTTGCTGGCCGCGAAAGAGAAAAATATCCGCATCCCCGACGATCTTTCGCTGGTGGCCTATGGCGATGTCTCCTGGAGCAGTTTACTGGAGATTAAACTGACTTATATTTCGCTGCCGGAAAAACAGATTGCTGATGCCTGTGTTGCCATTATTGAGCGCCTGATGAACCCGGATCAGACGCTCACCCCGGAAGCCTTTTATGCCTCTACCGAGAGCCAGATTTTTACCCCATTGCTGGTGGCTGGCGACTCCACAAAAGCGTTGATCGCCCGTCGCTAAAAGAAAAAACCGGATGGGGCTGTTGCGCGCATCCGGAAAAGAAAAACCCAGGTTACTACAAGTGCTTCGGGAAACTATCTGAATGTCGCCAGCAACTGCTCCGCGCCTTTGGTCAATAGCCCCTGGTCAGAACCAATGGCGATCATCTGAAAGCCAAGCTCGATATAACGGCGGGTTTGTGCTTCATCCGTACACAGAATGCCGACGGCTTTCCCGGCCGCTTTGATGCGCCTGCCGGTATCTTCAATCACATTAATGACGTCCGGGTGCATCGGCTGACCAATATAACCGAGACTGGCAGCGAGATCGCCGGGGCCGATAAAGAAGGCGTCAACGCCGTCAATCGCCGCCATTGCCTCGATATTTTCCAGCGCCAGGGTGGTTTCCGGCATCACGATAAGACAAATTTCTTCCTCGCAGGTAGTGGCGTAGTTTTTAATCCGACCAAAGCCGGACGCGCGCGGTGCGCCACAGTAGCCGCGCACGCCGTGAGGCGGATAGCGCACTGCGGAGACCAGCGCTTTTGCCTGCTCGACGGTATCTACCTGGGGCACCATCAGGGTATTTACCCCCGCATCCAGATAACGCTTAATCAACGAAATATCGTGGTTGGGAATGCGTACGATGGGTTGAGTGGGTCCGCCAGCCGCGCAGGCCTGCAACTGCGCGTAAATTTCGATGTATTCACTCGGGCCATGTTCCGCATCGAGTCCGATAAAGTCATAACCACAGCCGGAGAGGATCTCAGCGGCGATATAGCTGCCCAACTGGGTCCAGAGGCCCAACTGTACGGTGTTATTTTTAATGGCATGCTTGAAATGATTTTTCTGCAGTTCCATCACGGCCTCCTTTAAGCCTGCGGGGATCCCTTATTCGGCAAAGCGGGTGCTGATAAGGCCCACTCCGGTAATTTCCGCATCAAAGGCATCACCCGGTTTGGCGGACACCGCCGGACCAATAGCGCCAGTGATAACAAACTCGCCGGCACGCAGCGGCTTACCTATGCGCACCAGGTCATCAGCCAGCCATTTCAGCGCATGCAGGGGGTGGCCGAGAATGGCCGTCGCTTTGCCTTGTGAGACCACTTCTCCTGCACGTTTAGTGACCATTTCGCTGCGTGTGATATCGCAGTCGGAGAGGTACACCGGTTTGGTGCCAAGAACTACCAGGCACGCGGCGGCGTTATCTGCGACGAAGTCACAGGACTTCACGTTCCAGCCGGTGACACGGCTGTCGCAGATTTCAAACGCTGGCAGGACGTAATCAACGGCGTTGATGATGTCGAGAATGGTGTGCTCGGTTTGCGTCAGGTCTTTTTTCAGGACGACGGCAATCTCGGTTTCTACGCGCAGATCGCTGACGACCGGTTTAGTGATTTCCGCGCCGTCGATCAGCACCATGTCGGCGTAAATGTTGCCGTAACACGGGTCTGAAATGCCGAACTGCTTCTGCACGGCTTTGTTGGTTAAGCCCAGTTTACGTCCGACCCGGCGGCGACCCTGCGCCTGCCAGATTTCATCGTTGTAGTCTTGAATCATGTAGGCTGTCGTCAGATTTTCACTGTCGACAAGGTCGCGAATAGGATCGCCCGCTTCGTTGTTATCCCAGGCCTGGCGCAGCAAATCCGCTGCCTTGATAATGTTATTTTCCATTGTTCTTTCTCTAATTATCGCTTTGGTTTATAGGGGGTTATCAGTCACCCACGCGGTTCTGCGGTTGTCCGGCCAGAAAGGCTTTTACGTTATCAACGGTGGTCGCCAGAATACGCCCGCGCGCTTCCACTGAGGCCCAGGCAATGTGTGGGGTAATAATGCAATTCTTCGCGGTCAGCATTGGGTTCTCCGGCACCGGCGGTTCTTTGGAGAGAACGTCGACGGCGGCACCGGCAATCACGCCGTTATTGAGCGCGTCGGCAAGGTCCGCTTCGTTAACCAGATCGCCGCGCGAGGCGTTAAGCAGCAGGGCGGATTTCTTCATTTTGCGCAGGGATTCTGCGTTGATCATGCCCTGTGTTTTGGGCGTCAGTAAGCAGTGCAGGCTGATAACATCGGCTTCGGCGTAAAGGGTATCGAGGTCGACATAGCGGACGCGGTCGTTTTCCAGCGCTGTGTTCCGGTATTCGTCATAAGCCAGTACATTCATACCCAACGCCTGCGCCACGGCGCCGAACGCCTGACCAATGCGGCCATAGCCGATAATGCCCACGTTTTTGCCTGTCACTTCGAGCATCGGTTTCAGCCAGTAGCAGAAGTCTGGTTTTTTACCCCAGCCGCCGGCGTGGACATCATTGTTGTGCAGACCAACCTGGTTGCAGAGCTCCAGCATCAACGCGGTCGTAAATTGCGCGACGGTAGAGGTTCCGTACGTCGGGACATTGGATACCGTCACGCCGAGGTTTTTTGCCGCTGCGAGGTCAATAACGTTATAACCGGTCGCTGTAACGCCGATAAATTTCAGGTTCTGACACTGGCTGAATTCTTTTTCGCCTAAAACAACTTTGTTGATAATTGCAATTTCCGCGTCGCCAATTCGTTTAACCACTTCTTCCGGAGCCGAATTGTCATAAACGGATATTTCACCCAGTTGCGAAAACGCATCCCACGACAAATCGCCAGGATTAAGTACGCCACCATCTAAAATAACAATTTTCATACATTACCTTTTCCAGTTTATTTTCAGCAGTACACCAACTTAATCGATGTACTGCTGTTTGGTCAGCAATTAATGTAATTCTTTGGTCTGATTAATGGCTGTTTGTTTATGGTCGAGGGTTAATACGGCCAACAAACTCAATACAGCGTTAAATCCAAGCCAGACGCCCACCATCGCATTACTGTTAAAGGTGTGATTAAGCCAGGTACAAATTGCCGGCGTCAGGCCACCCAGTACGGCGGCGGCCACCGCCTGAGCAAAAGAGTAACCCGCCGTACGCGCATGTGCCGGTACCAGTTCAACCATCGCGGCAACCTGTACGGAGCTGTAGCAGGCATACATGAACGAGAACCACAGCTCAAAGACGACGAATTTCGACACCGTCGGGTCAGCCGCCAGCCACGAGAGCATCGGCCATGCGGTGAGCGCACCGGTCAGCGTCACCACAATCAGCATGGTTTTTCTGTTGACCCGGTCAGCGATCATCGCCGTGATCGGCATCCAGAACAGGATTGACAGGCCCACAAAGAACAGCGTGATAAAGCCAACGTTTTCACCCAGATTCAGGCTCTTAATAAAGGTGGGAGCATAGGTGGTGACCGTTTGCGCGGTGACGGTTGCCATCGCTACCATCCCCATGCAGACCACAATGGTTCGCCATCCGGTGACCAGACTGGCGCAAATCTCTTTAACGGTCGGTGTGGTTTTCTTCTTCGCGAAAACTTCAGTTTCTTGCAGGTTAGAACGCAGCCAGAACATTAGCGGGATTACCGCGCAGCCAATCAACAACGGAACGCGCCAGCCCCAGTCGTGGAGATCTTCGGTGGACATATTGTACAGCAGTACCAGGCCGATAATAGACGCAGCCATGACCGCAAACTGCTGCGAACCCACCTGCCAGCAGGTATAGAATGCCCGGCGATTCGGTGGCGATATTTCTGCCAGATAGACAACAACGCCACCCAGTTCCGCCCCCGCTGAGAAACCTTGTAGCAAGCGACCGAGAATGACGATGATCGGTGCGGCGATGCCGATTGAGGCATAGGTCGGCGTCATGGCGACGCACAAAATACCGATCGACATCAGGGTCAGGGCCATAATTAACCCTTTCCGACGACCGTGACGATCGGTGTAAGCCCCGAGAATAATGGCTCCAAACGGACGGGCGAAGAAACCTAACGCGAATGTCATCAGCGTGAGCATTAATGACACATATTCATTATCTGACGGGAAATAAGCCTGCGAAATATAACGCGCATAATAGCCGTAGACCATAAAATCGTATATTTCGAGAGCGTTCCCGGCACCCACCTGAACAATGGGCTTAATCTGCATTTTCTTTCTGGCTGCAGGCAAAGCCCCGCCGCTGTAATCGGTCATTTGAATCTCCTGAAATTATATATCGACAATTTGGAAAAACTCATACAACCAGAACAGACATCGAAAATTCAGGTCAATGCGTAGGGCCCGGAGATAACGCCTGTTCAGCTAATCGGAATAAAATTAAAAAATTATTTATGATCTAATGCGGCTATGCCGAAAAATCCCACAGCATATGTGTCTTCCAGTCGAATAGCTTCATTCCATTTTGCGGTTCGCTCTGAGCGGGTCATTGAGCCCACTTTTAATTGCCCCGCATTCAACCCTAATGCGAGGTGGACAATAATATTGTCTTCAGTTTCACCTGAGCGCGCGGAGACAATTGATCCATATCCTGCTTTTTGTGCTTCGGCAAAAGCATTACGCAATTGGGTAATAGTGCCAGCCTGGTTGGCTTTTAATAACACGGCGTTACAGGCGCCAATTTCCGCTGCCGCTTTTACGCGCTCGCCATTTGTCACGAAATAATCATCGCCGACAATTTGCACGCGAGAACCTGCGGCTTTCGTAAAGGCGATAAGTCCTTTTTCATCATCTTCCGCCAGCGGATCTTCAATAGAGCGGATCGGATAACGATCCAGCCAGCCGAGCAGTAATTCGCACATGCCATCGGAGTCATATTCCGCAGATTCCAGCGCCAGTCGGTAGCGACCCTGTTTACCAAATTCAGACGAGGCGATATCCAGCGCGATAGAGACATCCTGACCCGGTGTATAACCTGCGCCTTCAATCGCTTTCACCAGAGTGTCCAACGCCTGCTCATTGCTGTTGAACTCTGGCCACCAGCCGCCTTCATCCGCCACGCCGCTTAAATGACCCCGTTGTTTCATGATACGGCCCGCGCTGTGATACACCTCAGCGGTCATCATCAGCGCTTCTTGAAAGGATTTCGCCCCGTTGGCGATAACCATCAAATCCTGGATATCAATACGACGCCCGGCGTGGGCGCCGCCGCCGAAAATCTGAATTTGCGGCAGCGGCATCGCCACTTTCTGATCGCCTGCCAGATATTTCCACAGCGGCAGATGGGCATTGTTCGCGGCGGCATAGATTGCCGCCATGGAACAGGCGACCGAGGCGTTTCCCCCCAGGCGGGAGAAGGTGCCCGTGCCGTCCAGTTCAATCAGAATGCTGTCGATCAGTTTCTGATCGTTGATATCCGTACCGATAAGCGCCGGGGCAATTTCATGTTGAATGTTATGCAGCGCTTTCTGCACATCTTTGCCGGAAAGGATGCTGCCGCCATCGCGCAGTTCTACCGCTTCGTGCATCCCGCAAGAGGCCCCCGCAGGGGCCATACCGCGACCGAACAGACCATTTTCCAGATGAACTTCAACCTCAACTGTCGGCCAGCCGCGGGAATCCCATACACGACGACCCATCACACTTTTAATGCGACTCATAACCCGTTCTCCTTCCTCCAGAATGCGGTAATGTCTTTTAATTGCCTGAATTGATGTTCCAGTAATGCGCAACTTATGCGACGTACGTTATGCGCGTTCTGATCCTGTATATATTCCGCCGGTGATTTGCCGTCGACGCGGGCCAGAATTAAACAGGGCAGTAGCGCTGCGACACGGGTTTCATATTCCCCGACAGGTTCCCAGGTGATGTGGTCAAAATAACGTTGGTACATTGCATCAAAGGCGAGCATGAGTTTTTGCTGCGCCTCCTGAGACCCGGCAATAACGGTTTTCAGCAAGAAGTGATTTAAGCAAAAAGCTAAATCAAATGCCGGGTCGCCATACCATGCGCATTCCGCATCAAGAATGACCGGGCCTGCGGGACCGCGTAAGATATTTTTCGGGCTGATGTCACCGTGGACCAAAGCCAGTCGGGTGGATTGTGTTCTGCGTAATACCGTCAAAATAACGTCAGCATATTTCGGGTGAACGCGAGCTATTTCCCCAAGATAGGGATCCAGACGCAGTGAAAAGAAGTTATCGTCATAGGCGAATGTTTTTGCCAGTGTTTCGTTTTCCGCGGTTTTCTGATGAATTTCGCCTAATACATTGCCCAGCAGCGCGGCAAAACCGATATCTATTTCCCCGTTTAATAACTGTGATTTCCAGTTATGAAATTGTTCAGCAGGCAGATAATCCATCGCAAAACAGAGCGTGTTACGGTCGATGCCTGTTATATGTGGAACGGAGTGCGGCGCAATACCCGCGACGGTTTGCATCCAGTCTATTTCGGCAAATACGCGTTCAAGCGGTGCATGCCATTCTTTGGCCACTTTCAATTTCGGCAGCGCCTGTTTCAGGCAAAACTGCCGTTCCCCGGCGTTAATTTTCAAAATATTGGAGGAAACGCCGCCCGTGAGTGGGCTGACGCGCAGGGCATCTTCAGCATTGAGGAGCCCCATTGTTTGCAACACATCGCGTATTGCATCCTGATTGATAGAAAGATCTTTGAAACACGTGTCCATGCATCACCCGTGATTGATGTGTTTACGTAACTGTTTCTGACGCGTAAAAAAGCAGGAAAACATTCTTTCCGGCGAAAGTAACCGTAACGCGTCTGGCGCTGCTTTTTTACCGCTAAAGGTTACCTGTCATGGTGAATAAAATATGCCTGGATAAACTCTGGCTGTCCTGAATTTAGCTTTTCAATCATAATGTATTTATTTATGCACACGTGTGCATAAGAGTCAATCAACCTGCGAGGTAATTATGTTGATGCGTCTCTCATTTATTTTTTAATGAGTGCAACTTACTGTTTTGTTTGTCATTTTGTGAGTGTGATCTTGATCGTAATTATCAGAAATAAGGTTTTTACGCCGTTTCGCATCATGAATATCGGTACCTGAGCGGGAGCATGTGGACAGGGGTTTTTGCAGTCGCAGCTTTATAAAGAATTGATTGTATTTTTTTTTAAACCATATTCGTGGGGGGGATGACAATAATGAAAGGGACCGTCAGGGAACTGACTGCGGCATAAAGGCGGAGAGCCGCAGTGCAGAGCAGGTTGTAGGGCTACTTCGCAATAATCGAGATATGGCCATTGCGTTCAAGAATGGCGTATTTAATATCATCAAGCTTATCAATGCCCTGATTATTGCGTGCGGAGACCATGATGTCATCATAGGTAATATCAGCCTCCTTCATTTTACCGTGTAACATCTGACCATGTTCCACCAGAATAACCGGGGCGCCGTCGATCAGGTCTTCGGCGTTATTGATATATTTTTTGATATAGCCGAACAGGATGTCTACCGTCACCAGGGTGATGATAGTGAGCGCAGCGCCAGTGACGGAAAAATCATTTCCCAGCAGCGCCTGTTGTGTGGCCTCGCTGATGATCAGCAGCAGGATGAGATCAAAAGAGGTCATTTGTAATAGCGCCCGGCGTCCGGCGATTTTAAAGACCACCATTAACACCAGATAGATGGCGATTGCCCGCAATACCATTTCCATTGTCTCGCCCTCAGGGATAGATAAATTGCCAGATGCCGGTGCTGGATACGCCTTCCACACCAATTTGCGACGTTGCGCGGCCCGGAAGCTGCGGGGTCAGCCCCAGCCAGAGATCGAAGTCTTCTCCCGGATGCGCGTGGGAATACTCCAGACGCAGTATCCCGTTTCGGCTGGAGACCTGGTCAGGCTGCGGCTGTAGGGTACGTATCTCATACTGCTGCATAAAATCGCCACCCAGCGTAATGACGAGCTGCTCATGCTTTGGCGCTCTGACGGTAATGGCCAGCGCCATATCGCTTTGTAAACGTCCGAATCGCTCGTAATGAATCAGCAGTTGTTTATCGCCGGTTTCCTGCGTCCTGTCGCTTAAAAAACCATGGGAAAACAGGCCCGCAAGGGCGCTGATGACAATCAAAAAAAGCAAATAAGCGCCATATTGCTGTATCCGGGATTCGAATCTCAGCCAGCGCGGGTTCTCTCTCACAGGATGATGACGGGGATCAGGTGCGGTCTCTTTCACCTTGGAGTCTCCACAAACGCAGAATGCACACAGGGTTAAGAGAGTATGGAACAAAATTTTCGTTACGCTTCGCGCTTTATCCAGGGCGATAAAGCGCGCAGGAGGCGGGTTAACGCACGCGTGGTGTTACGCGTCCATGCAGGGCAGGGTTATCGCTTTCATCTTTTAACTTCACACCCGTAAGCCTGCGCAGGAAAGCCTGTTCCAGCAGCCAGGCGAGCTTAAAGGCGGCGGCGTCGTAATTCAGCCCCTCGGGGCGGATGTTTGAAATGCAGTTGCGCTCCGACTCCAGCCGCTTGCGCTCGGGTTTCCATGTTAAATAGACGCCAAGGCTGTCCGGGGAGGAGAGACCAGGACGTTCGCCAATCAGGATCGCGACCGCTTTGCTGTTGAGCGTTTCGCCAATGTCATCCCCCAGCGCAACCCGTGACTGATGCGCCAGCACCACCGGGGCGAGTGAGATACCCAATGTTTCCAGATACGGCAGCAGCGCTTTAATCAACCCGACAGACTGACGCTGCACCGCATGCGAAGAGAGTCCATCGCCAATCACCAGCAGCAGGTCGTGTGCGGGTGTTCGGCTCGCTTTTAATGCATCACGGCTCTCTTCGCTGAGCATGCGCCCTAAATCAGGTCGATTCAGATAGATGTGTCTGTCTGTCGCCGCACTGTGTGCCTTGAGCGTTTGCAGACCCAGTGCGTGTAATTGTGCTGCCAGACTTTCACTGTCGAACGGCTGGTGAATGGCATCGCGGGCCTGCGCATGGGCCAGGCCAAAGTTCAGCACTTCGCGCGTGGGCAGACTGGCGCCGCTACGTCCAAGCGCGATGCGGGCATCGGTAAATTCGCGCAGTAATGTCCAGGCATCCGGTGGATTCATGCGCTCACTCCTTGTGGTAATGCGGTCAGCAGCGGGTGGTTTGCCCCGGTTAAACGCAACTGTCCGTGGGTATCGATAATCTGCATACGGGTGAGCCAGTCGGCGAATTCTGGCGCATGTTTCAGCCCCAGCAGACGGCGGGCGTAAAGGGCGTCGTGAAATGAGGTGCTCTGATAATTCAGCATAATGTCATCCGCGCCCGGTACGCCAATCAGGAAGGTCAGCCCGGCGTTACACAGCAGCGTCAGCAAGGTGTCCATATCATCCTGGTCAGCTTCGGCGTGGTTGGTGTAGCAGACGTCGCAGCCAATGGGCAGCCCCATCAACTTGCCGCAGAAGTGATCTTCTAAACCGGCACGAATGATCTGCTTGCCGTCATAGAGATACTCCGGCCCGATAAATCCGACCACGGTATTGACCAATAACGGGTTGAAGTGGCGCGCCACGGCATAGGCCCGTGCTTCACAGGTTTGCTGGTCAACGCCGTGATGCGCATTCGCTGACAGGCAGCTCCCCTGGCCCGTTTCAAAATACATCACGTTGTTGCCGAGCGTGCCGCGCTTGAGGCTCAGGGCCGCGTCCTGCGCCTCTTTGAGCATCGATAAATTGATACCAAAACCGCTGTTGGCAGCTTCGGTTCCCGCCACCGACTGAAAAACCAGGTCCACTGGCGCGCCACGTTCAATCAGTTGCAATGTATTAGTGACGTGAGTCAGCACACAGGATTGGGTGGGGATGGCAAAACGGCTGATGATGTCATCCATCATATGATTGAGCCGTTCAAGAACCGGCAGACTGTCGCTGGCCGGGTTAATGCCGACTACCGCATCACCTGCACCGTAGAGCAGGCCATCGAGCATGCTGGCGGCAATCCCTTTTAAATCATCAGTAGGATGATTCGGTTGCAGGCGCACGCTCAGATGACCGGGCAGGCCGATAGTGTTACGAAAACGGGTAATCACGCTGCATTTGCTGGCCACCAGAATCAAATCCTGGTTACGCATCAGCTTGCTTACAGCGGCCGCCATTTCCGGCGTGATGGCAGGAGCAATATGCGTCAGCGTGGCGGCATCGGTGGTATCAGCCAGCAACCAGTCTCGAAAATCACCGACGGTCAGGTGGCGAATAAGCGAAAAGGCATCGGCATTGTGGGTATCAATGATCAGACGGGTGACTTCATCGCTTTCGTAAGGAATGAGCGGATTGTCCAGAAGGTCACTCAGCGGGACGTCGGCAAGGGCAATTTTGGCCGCCATGCGCTCTTCCGCTGAATCTGCCGCGACGCCCGCCAGCACATCCCCGGAGCGGGCCGGGGATGCTTTTGCCATGAGTTCTTTTAGACTGGCGAACCGGTATGTCCGGTGCGCCAGGGTCGTTTTATACATTTCGCCTCCTCAGGAGAGCGCACGCAGTTGCGGATCCATCGCCGCACGCTGACGGGCTGGCGCCGTTTTACGGAACCACATGTAACCCCCCAGCATCATCAGCGCGAAAATGAGCGCCAGCAGGGTGTTGTACCAGACCATCGCGACCAGGCAGAGTACCGCCATGCCCAGTGCAAACGCGGGTGCAATCGGAAACAGGGGCGCTTTAAACGGACGCACCAGGTTCGGCTCGCTGCGGCGCAGTTTGAACAGCGCGGCCATTGAGATGATATACATAACAATAGCGCCGAAAACTGACATCGTCACAATGCAGGCGGTCAGCGGCATACCGCTAATGGTGACCAGCGAATCGGAGAAAATGGCCGCGATACCCACCACGCCACCAGCCAGAATCGCCAGATGCGGGGTGCGCGTTTTGCGATTCAGGTTTGCCAGGCTTGCTGGTAGATAGCCCGCACGCGCCAGTGAGTAAATCTGACGGGAGTAACCCATGATAATGCCATGGAAGGAAGCCACCAGGCCAAACAGCCCCAGCCAGACCAGCATGTGCAGCCAGCCGCTACTGTTACCCACCACGGCTTTCATCGCCTGCGGTAAGGGGTCATTGATGTTCGACAGAGTACGCCAGTCACCCACGCCGCCAGCAAATATCATCACGCCCACGGCCAGGACGGTCAGCGTCAGGATGCCGCCGCCCAGCGCGCGAGGAATGGTGCGTTGCGGATCTTTGGCTTCTTCGGCCGCCATAGATGCGCCTTCAATCGCCAGGAAGAACCAGATAGCAAACGGGATGGCGGCAAACATACCCGACAATGCCGGGGCACTAAAGCTTTCTGCGCCAGCCCAGCCGTTAGCCGTAAAGTTGTCCCAGGAGAAGCCCGGTGCAACGACTCCCATAAAGACCAGCAGTTCAAATATCGCCAGCAGTGTGACGATCAATTCAAACGTAGCGGCAATACCGACACCGAGAATATTCAACGCCATAAAAATGATATAGGCGCCGCAGGCGATCCATTTGGGATCGAGCGATGGAAATTGCACGTTGAGGTAAGCACCGATGGCCATTGCAATAGCCGGTGGGGCAAACACAAATTCTATGAGCGTTGCAAAACCGGCAATAAATCCGCCTGTGGGACCGAAGGCACGATAAGCATAAGCAAAGGGCCCGCCTGCATGTGGAATCGCCGTTGTCAGCTCAGTAAAACTGAATATGAACGCGCAATACATTGCGGCAATCGCCAGCGCGACAATCAAAAATCCCATCGTTCCGGCCTGGGACCAGCCATAACTCCAGCCAAAATATTCGCCTGATATGACCAGGCCGACGGCGATGCCCCATAAGCGGAAGCTGCCGAGCGTTCTTTTTAATGTGGTTGATTCTGTGGTCATCATTTACTGCCTCGCCATTAAACACAGTACATGGGCAGTAGCAAAGGCAGTGCCAAACTTAAAAAATCAATTAATTCAGTTGGTTATTTATGTTTTGTGGCGTGATGTGAAAAAATTGCGGCACAGATGTCGCGCCCGACGGGTAATTCTGGTGCATGCTGCCCCGCAATGGTGAAATTTAGCGGACAGTAAACGCTTTCTTTGTGTATCGCGGGGCGAACTCGCTGAAAGTGAAGCGTAAAAATAATGCCTTGAGTGAAATTTCCGCAGACAGAAGGGGGTGAATTTTTTATATGTCAGGAAAAAACAAAATATTATAGGGGACCGCTGATTAATAAATCCGAAAATTCTTACACCCTTTTTATCGCTGGAGCGCTTTACTATTATTTATTAATGGCGATATTTACTGTTTTTATTTCACATACTTTTTACATTTTAGATTTTATTGCCTTATGACATTGTTTTGTCGGCTACATCACAATGTTTTCAGGCAATTACCTGATGTTAAATTTAATCATTGAGAATGAGTTGACCTGAATTGTTTCGCACTTTAGTTTGAGAGAAAAAATTTCAGGCAAATCCAGGATTATATTTAACTAAGGAGGGGCATATGGCCTGGCGACCGATTCTCTATGTTATTTTTACGACTAACCCACGGCTGAGCAGCAGACGAGCGCGGTTGCGTGTGGTCGCCAATCATCCGTAGGGTCATGATAACGGTTTATTTTCAGGAAGATGACATGTCCCGCAACCATCCGCTGGCTGCGCTCCTCTCCAGCCAGTCGTTCGTCCTGTTAGATGGCGCAATGGCTACCGAGCTGGAGGCGCATGGCTGCAATTTGGCCGATTCTTTATGGTCAGCAAAGGTGTTACTGGAAGCACCGGAGGTCATTCGTCAGGTGCATCTCGACTATTTTCGCGCCGGGGCGCAGATTGCCACCACGGCCAGCTATCAGGCGACGCCTGCTGGTTTTGCCGCCCGTAATCTCAGCCAGGCACAGGCCACGGAACTGATTGCGAAAAGTGTACAACTGGCCTGCCAGGCGCGGGCACTGTATCTGCAGGAAAACCCCGGGGCCGGCACGCTACTGGTGGCCGGTTCAGTTGGGCCTTATGGCGCTTATCTTGCCGATGGTTCGGAGTATCGCGGCGATTACGTCTGCCGCGATGAGGACTTTCAGGCATTTCATCGCCAGCGCATTGAAACGTTGTTGCTGAGCGGCGTCGATCTGCTGGCATGTGAAACCTTCCCTTCTTTCCCGGAAATCTGCGCGTTAATTGCTTTGTTACGTTCGTGGCCACAGGCGCGCACCTGGTTTTCGTTTAGCGTACGTGACAGCGAACATCTCTGTGACGGTACACCGCTACGGGAGGTGATGGCAGCGGTGTCAGGGTCTTCTCAGGTGGTGTCCGTGGGCGTTAATTGTCTTGCGCCCGAGCGGGCTGCGGCAGTGCTACGTCATTTGCGCAGTCTCACATCATTACCGTTGCTGGTTTATCCCAATTCCGGGGAGCGTTACGATCCGCAGTTGAAAAGCTGGCATCGGCATGCGAGCAACGGCCCGACGCTGGTGGATTATTTACCCGAGTGGCTGGAAGCGGGCGCACGTTTGATTGGCGGGTGCTGTCGCACCACGCCAGACGAGATTGCCACACTCAGGCAGCATCTTCCCCGGTGGCGCTGACGCTGACCGGGGCTACGATGGCGGCGGTAGCCCGGATAATGCGCAGCCGCATCCGGGATAATCCCCGGTGGCGCTGACGCTGACCGGGGCTACAGCTGGTGCGGTTGGTAGCCCGGATAAGGCGCAGCCGCATCCGGGAATCCCCCGGTGGCGCTGACGCTTACCGGGGCTACGGCTGGTGCGGTTGGTAGCCCGGATAAGGCGCAGCCGCATCCGGGATAATCCCCGGTGGCGCTGACGCTGACCGGGGCTACAGCTGGTGCGGTTGGTAGCCCGGATAAGGCGCAGCCGCATCCGGGAATCCCCCGGTGGCGCTGACGCTTACCGGGGCTACGGCTGGTGCGGTTGGTAGCCCGGATAAGGCGCAGCCGCATCCGGGAAATACTTTGCGAGATGCTTTCCATAACATTGCTGCTTTTCTGTCCAGGGCTTGTTCTTCGGATTACGTTGAGTGCCCGGGGCATTCAGGCACATGGAGCGGCATTTGGTAACTTATCGGCGATATTACGTGAACGGCGGTACCTGGTTCTTCACGGTGAATCTTAAAAACCGCAGAAGCTTTCTTCTTACGACTCATTTTGAGGATTTGCGCCAGGCGGTGAATACCGTCAGGCAGCGAAAGCCCTTTCATATTGATGCCTGGGTTGTTCTTCCTGAACACATTCATTGCGTATGGACATTGCCCGCAGACGATACAGACTATTCGGGGCGATGGCGCGATATCAAAAAGCAATTTACCCGGACATTACAGCAGCGGAGTATCTGGCAGCCTCGTTTTTGGGAGCATGCAATTCGTAATGAAGCAGATTACCGCCGTCATGTTGATTATGTTTACAACAATCCTGTCAAACATGGTTGGGTGGAACAGGTAAGGGATTGGCCATTTTCAACCTTTCATCGAGATGTAAGACGTGGGTTATACCCGGAAGATTGGGGTGGGGGAACGACAGAAATTGCGGCAGGTGAACGCCGTTAGAACACCCCCGGTGGCGCTGACGCTTACCGGGGCTATGGCTAGTGCGGTTGGTGTCCCGGATAAGGCGCGGCCGCATCCGGGAATCCCCCGATAGCGCTGACGCTTACCGGGGCTACGATGGCGGCGGTAGCCCGGATAAGGCGCAGCCGCATCCGGGAGAAACTCACGCCGTTTCGGCCAGTTCGAACATACCGTAGGGGTGGATTTGCAGGTAATACTGCTCACCGACATCCGGTTGCAGGCGGGTGGCGTTAACCTGCAACAAAATGCGCTGGCCGTGCCATTCCACAATCACCTCGTACTGCGGGCCCATATATGCCACGTGCACGATCACGCAACGCTGGCTGTCATCACCTTGTTCGCCCAGCGTGATGGCTTCCGGACGAACACCCACCGTACCGCTGCCCTGGGCCGAAAAATGCGTCGGTACAGGTAGTCGGTATCCATAGATATCAACATATTGCGAATGGAATGTGGCCGGGAACAGGTTAGCATCGCCCATAAAACTTGCCATAAAGCGTGACGCAGGCTGGCGATACAGATTCTGCGGCGAGCCCATCTGCATGATGTGACCCTTGTTCATCACCAGCACCGTATCGGAGACGGCAAACGCTTCGCTCTGATCGTGCGTGACATACAGCGACGTGATGTTGAACTGTTTTTGCAGTTCGCGAATTTTATCGCGCATGCTGCGACGCAGGTTGGCGTCGAGGTTACTCAACGGCTCATCAAACAACAGCACCTTCGGTTTGAGGATCAACGCACGCGCCAGCGCCACACGTTGTTGCTGCCCACCGGAAATCTGATCCACATAGCGGTCTTCGAAACCTTCCAGGTCTACCATCGCCAGCGCTTCTTTCACCCGCGTTTTCACCTCTGCGCGTGACACACCGAGCATCTTAAGACCATACCCCACGTTTTCCCCCAGCGACATGTGCGGGAAAAGGGCATAGGACTGGAACACCATACAGATATCACGCTGCTGAATGGAACGATGTGTGACATCCTCGCCATCAATAAAAATCTGTCCCTCAGAAGGTTTTTCCAGCCCCGCTACCAGACGCAGCACCGTGGTTTTGCCACAGCCTGACGGCCCGAGTAACGTCACCATCTCACCCTGCGGGATGGCAAGATTAATGTTGTCGATAACCGTGTTGTTACCAAATCGCTTGGTGACATTGCGCAGTTCAACGAAATGTTTTTGTGTCATGGTCGCGCTCCGTTACGCCTGGTTTTTAGCTTTGGAACGGGAGATACGCGCCTCACCGATCAGCCAGTCGAAAATAAAGATGATGGCGAGCATCACCACAATAAGAATTGAGCCATAGGCAATGGCTACGCCGTATTCACCGTCTTCCACGCGGTTCAGAATGTACGCTGTCGCCACACGCGTGTCCGGCGTCACCAAAAAGACAATGGCGCTGACGGTGGTGATGGCACGGACAAAACTGTAAATCAGCGCGGATAAAATCGCCGGGCGCAACAGGGGCAGTAAAATCTGCGTAATGGTACGCAATGACCCGGCACGCAGGCTCAGCGAGGCCTCATCCAGCGATTTATCAATCTGACCTAAGCCTGCGATCCCGGCGCGAATACCCACCGGCACATTACGCATCACCATTGAAATAATGACGATGGCGGCGGTGCCGGTGATGTACACCGGGGCGCTGTTAAAGGCGAGAATATACGAAACGCCCGCCACGGTGCCGGGAACCGCAAAGCACAGCATGGTGGTGAACTCGATGGTTTTTTTCCCTTTGAATTGCTGGCGCACCACAATCCAGGCGATCAGCAGGCCGAAGATAGCGGTGATCGGCGCGGCAATCCCGGCGTACAGCAGCGTGTCGAGCAGGGAAGGCCACGCGCCGTCGCTCATGCCCTGACCAAACAGCTTGATAAAGTTATCCAGCGTCAGGGTGTAATCCACGCCCCAGTTCACCGTGAAGCTGCCGTAGAAAATGCTGCCATAGAGCAGGGCGTTGAACGCCACCCATACTGCCAGCAGTGCCACTACGCCCCACACCAGGGTGACCGGCAGGGGCTGCACATCGCCGCGATAGGATTTGCCGGAGACGGTGACGTAAGAGCGTTTGCCGATCCACATGTACTGCACGCAGAACACCAGCAGCGAGAAGAGCAGCAGGAAGGCGCCGAGCGTACTGGCGGCCTGATAATCGAGCTGTGAACCGGTAATGTAGAAGTAGATTTGGGTGGCCAGCACGTCAAAGTTGCCGCCCAGTACCAGTGGGTTACTGAAGTCGGCGAGCGACTGCACGACCACAATCAGAAACGCGTTAGCCAGCGCTGGTTTCAGCAACGGAATGAACACCCCGTTAAAGGTCTGCCAGCGGCTGGCGCGCAGGGTGTACGAGGCTTCTTCCAGCGACGGATGGATGGTCTTAATCGCCCCGTCGAGGATCATAAAGGCCATAGGCGTAAAGGCCAGTACCTGTGCCAGCCAGATACCGGTAAACCCGTACAGCCAGTTGGTATTAGTGAGCCCGAACCAGTCGACCATTAATTCGGTGATGTAGCCGGAACGCCCCATCATCAGGGTGACGCCAAGTCCTACCACGAACGGCGGGGTGACGATCGGCAAAATGGAGAATACGCGGCCGATGATGGCACTGCGTTTGGCAATACGCGTGGTGTAAATCGCCAGCACCAGGCCGAAGAAGGTACAGCCGACGCCCACGGCGATGGACAGCCAAATGGAGTTCAGAATCACCTGAATGATGTGCGCCTGTGCGAGCACATTCATAAACGCCAGCGGGGCAAACTCGCCACTGTCGGTGGTGAACATCGGAATAAAGATGGCGATGCTCGGCCAGACAATGAAGACCCCGATCAGCGCCACGATGACAATCAGCGAGCCGATAACAAAGCGGTCGCCGCCGAGCCACTCCAGGCGGGTGAGGGCCAGCGTCATGATGGCGGCAAGGGCGACAAACAGCACAATGACCGCGTAACCGAGGCCACGTCCTTCAACGGTGGCGCTGACGGCCACAAACGCCATGCACAGCAATGCCCAGCCCGCGTCAAAATAGTGGCGGCCGCGCTGCTCGCGCCGGGTTTCGCTCAGGGGGCGAACCAGCAACACGGCGGGTAGCAGATACCACAACCAACTGACGTTAACGTGCGACCAGCCGTAGGCGTCGATAATTTCATCGCGCGTGGACTCCAGCAGGCCGTAATCCAGACTCCAGCTTGGCAGTAGCGCAAAGGCCAGTCCGCCAAGCAGAACCCAAAGGAATATCGCATCCCGCTTTGGCGCGGGATGGAGTGTGAGTGTGTGTGACATAAGCATTCCGTTAAAGCCAGAGAGACAAGCTATTTGCCCTCACCCCAACCCTCTCCCAAAGGGAGAGGGGGAAGGCGGGCCTGTAGATCCGGACGTGGGTTTATTGGCCCATCTTCACGTCGCTAACCCATTTGTTGATGAGCGCTTTACGAACGTCCGTGGAACCGTATTTATCCATGTCGTAATTGATCAGTTTCAGATCGTCGAGCTTGAGCGAGTTTGGCGAGGTTTCGGCGGTGGTATTGGTCAGAATCTGATAAGACTTGCCCTTTTTCCATGCCAGCTCCTGTGCCTCTTTTGACAGCGCCCAGTCAACGAACAGCTTCGCGTTATCCAGGTTACGTGCCCCTTTCAGGATACTGATACCGCCAATTTCGTAGCCGGTGCCTTCACAGGGCGAAATCAGTTCCAGCGGCGCGCCTTGTTCTTTCTCCAGCGAGTAGTCATGCAGGAAGCCAATGCCAATGGCAGTTTCGCCACGCGCGGCGTTACGTGCCGGGGCGATACCGGATTTGGTGTATTGAGAGATATTGCCGTTGAGCTGTTTTAAGTAATCGAAAGCCTGGTCTTCTCCCCACAACTGAACAAAGGTTGCCAGCGCGGTATAGGCGGTGCCGGAGCTTTGCGGATCGGCGATTTGAATTTCGCTCTTGTATTCTGGCTTCGTCAGATCTTTCCAGCACTTCGGTATCGGCAGATTTTTCTCTTTCAGACGCTGGGTGTTAACGCCAAAACCGAGAATGCCCACATAAACGGCGGAAGAGAGATTGCCTTTCACTTTGGCCGGATCGCGGAATTTCTCCATGATCTGCTCCAGGTTGGGGGATTTATAGGGCTGCAGGAGACCCATTTCCCCGGCCTGGGACTGAGGATCCAGCGTGCCGCCGTACCAGACATCCGCCTGCGGGTTTTTCTTCTCTGCATCCACTTTTGCCAGCGTGCTGCCAGAACCGTTGCGGATGAAGGACGTCTTCACATTATATTTTTCGCCAAAGGCCTGCGTTTCCGATTCACACATTTCGTTGGTCGCGCTGCAGTAGACCACCAGACGACCTTCTGCTTTTGCCACGCCGCTGAGCGCTGCCAGCGCCAGACCGGATGCCACCAGGGTAGAGAGCAGGGTAACTTTCATTGTTTTATCCTTCCTGTGAGGTTGTAGGACTGCGAGACGACGTAATGCCCACCATCAGCAAGGGCATCAGAAGTAAACCCATCAACACGGCGGCGACGGAGAGCAAGCTAAACATCCCCGACCAGCCGTAACGTTCAATCACCTGCGACAGCGGCCAGCCCGCAAGCGCGGCGCCGATATAGGCAAAGACCCCGAGAAAACCGGTAATCGACCCTGCCGCTGCCTTATGCCCGCACTCTACGGCGGCCAGACCGATCAGCATTTGCGGACCAAAGACAAAAAATCCCACGGTAAAAAAGCACATCGCCAGCAACGCGTAGTGATGTACCGGCGCCAGCCACAGCGCGGCGACGGAGACAATCAGCCCCAGCGTGAAGAGCAAAATCATCGGCGCTCTCTGCCCGCTGAACAGGAGGTCGGATCCCCAACCGGCGAACAGCGCGCCGAGCAGGCCGCCGACCTCAAACAGCATCACCGTGGCATTGGCGCTCAATAAGTTGACGCCGTGGCTTTCCGCCAGCCAGATATTGCCCCAGTCATTGAGCGCAATGCGGATCAGATAGACCAGCACATACGACACGCCCAGCAGCCAGATCATGGGGTTACGTAGCATGGTGATGCGCAGCATCTGCCATAAGCCCATCGGGGGGCTTTGTTGTTCCTGGCGCAGCTCCAGCGGGTCATGCCGCCATTCGCCTACGCTTGGTAATCCTTCTTCCTGCGGTGTGCCCCGCAGTTGCATTGTCAGCCAGACGCCGAGCGCCATGCTGATTATCCCTGGTGTCAGCATCGCGGCCTGCCAGCCCCACCAGTGGGCGGCAAAGGCACATATCAACGGAATAACGGCCCCGCCAATATTGATGGACATGTTCCAGCATCCCCACCAGAAGCCGCGTTCATTGCGGGAATACCAGTGGGTGAGCAAGCGAGCGCAGGGCGGCCAGCCCCAGCCCTGAAAAAAACCGTTTAAGGTCCAGACCACCAACAACAGCGGCAATGCGTCACCGAAGGCGAACAGCACGTTCAGCAAGCCGGTGGCAAACAGCCCGCAGCCCATAAAGGCGCGTTGCCCGTGGCTGTCGTGCCATAGCCCGGCGGCGAATTTCGACAGGCCATAGCTGAGGTAAAACAGTGAGCCCATCAGTCCGATGTCGCCTTTGTCTAACCCCAGATCGCTTTGCAGCGCCGGGAGCACGTAATTGACACTTTTGCGTGTCAGGTAAAACGCTGCATAGCCCACCACCATGCACAGCAGTAACCGTGGGCGACAGGCCCGGTAACGGTGTTCAATGTCGGCGGATGAAATGGCATGCATAACGGTCTCCAGTTGCGCTGACTATAGGTAAGCGCAAACGAAAGCGGATGAGAGAAACTCCCCAGGCGGCTAAGACTTTTTCCTGGTCAGAGCGGGTTTTGTTGCAAAATTGTGGGCAAGTTAACAGTTACATGGGTTCCCTGACGCGACTCGAGCATTAATTCGCCACCCAGGGCGTGGACACGCTCGCGCATTCCCTGGATACCAAAGCCCGGCATTTTCTCTGCGGCGATACCGAGGCCGTTGTCATGCACTTCAAGACGCAGGAGGCCGTTTTGCTCACTCAGGGTGATGCGTACGTCACTGGCGCAGGCGTGTTTGCAGACGTTATTGAGCAATTCTTGCACCAGACGATAGAGGGTAAACACCAGCGTTTCGCTGGCAGGGGGCGAACTAAGTCGATAATCGAAATGGCAGACAATCCCGCGCTCGGCAAAGGCAAATTCGTTAACCAGGTGGTGCAGCGCCTCTTGCAGGGAAAGCTCATCCAGCACCGGCGGGCGAAGCTGACGCAGCAGTTGCCGGGTGGAGTGGTGAATGCGTCTGGACAGTTCGTTTATCTGATTGGCCGCCTCCAGCGCCTGCGGCGTTTCTCCTGCCCGTTTCACTAACTGTGACTGGATTTGAATGGCGGTAATGTTCTGGCCAATTTCATCATGCAGCTCGCGGGCAAGGTTTTTGCGGGTGTCCTCTTCCGTATGGATCAATTTTTCGGTTAACGCCCGGCGAGCCTGTAATTCGGCCTCCAGCCGCTTGCGATAATGGTGCAGGTTTTGCGCCAGATGCTGTTGACGGCTGATGGCGATCCCCAGGCCAATACCCAGCAGCGCCTGCGTGGCGAGGAAAATTTCCAGTTCCAGCAGGTCGCTAAAACCCACGCCAATCTGACGGGCGATGGTGATCAGCATACTGCCGAGCAGGCCTGACAGCACGCCGCCCTGCCAGCCAAACTTCCACGCCATCACCACATTGGGTAAAAAGACCACGATCAACAGCAGACGTTCGATCTGCGGTGACAGCACCATTTGCGTGCCGATACCGATAATAAAAAAGAGGCTACACCAGATGATGAGCGAGGTACGTAACGGCGGCGCGATCGTATCGAGACCAAGCAGGTGGTGGCGGTGTTGCTGACGCAGGAACTCAAACATGAGATAGACAAAGGGCGTCAGCAGCACGCCGCCGGTGAAGGAGGCCAGGCCCAATAGCAGCAAGGGGCTTTGCAAAAAAGGGCCAAGTAGCAGGGTATGTAATAATGCGCTGCAGGTTACGGCAGTCAACAACAGGGAAAGGCGCTGCCAGTAAAGCGGAAAACGGTGCCAGAAATGTTGCGTCATGAGTGCCGGAAGCAGGCCAGTCAGGGGCGCGGCCAGCATCGTGTAGCCACTTAGGAGCTGCTCGCTGCGAAGCCAGAAAATGAGTGCTAATTGCGGGAGCAATAAGGCTGGCCAGAAGCGACGCGAGAGCAGAATCAGCAGCGCCAGATACACGCCATGCGGCAGAAAGAGCACCGCCTGTTGGCCGTTATGGGTGAGATAGAAGCTGAGCGTCCACAGCATCAACCAGCCCGGTCCCCAGGCCAGAACAATAAATAATGAGATGATCCAGTGGCGCAGTGAACGCGACATCAGTGATTCGCCAGCAGGTTATGATTAAGCGCAAAATGGACCAGCTCAATGGTGGTGGCGCAGTTCAGTTTTCCCAGCACGTTGGCGCGGTGAACATGTACGGTTTTATGGCTGAGGTCGAGCTTGAACGCGACCTCTTTGACACTGTCGCCTTTCACCAGTAAATCAAACACTTCCCGCTCACGCGGTGTCAGAGATGCCAGAACTTTGACTGGCTCGATCCCGCCGCGCAGCGCTTTTAGCGCATCAGCGCAAAGGTAATGCCCGCCAAGACCGACGGAGCGCACCGCTCGCACCAGTTCTTCCGGGCCGCAGCGTTTGGTCAGATAACCACTGGCACCGGCATCCAGCGCGCTTTGCACGAAGGCGGGGGTGTCATAAATACTTAGGATAATGGCGCGAAAATCGGGCCGCTGGACCCGCAGACGTTTTAGCAGGCTCAGACCATTTTCATCCGGCATGGCAACATCCAGTACGGCGACATCCACATCGTTTTTTAATAGCGCAGGCCAGGCTTCAGCGGCGGTGCTGTATTGCCCACTGACGCTGAGATCCTCTTCAAGGCCGAGCAATTGGGCGAAGCCCGAACGCACCACCACATGATCATCCACCAGAACCACACGAATCATAACGCACTCTCACCGGGTAAAACGTCATGATGCCGTCTGGTTCGGGCGTGGCAATGCTCTGGTCTGCGATATGTAACCGATGTAACAAAATTGCAATATTTAGCGTGCCACAGAAAAGAAGGGGGACGCGTCTGCTGAGGCCGTCCCTGGCCTGCAAGGGTCCGTCCGGGGTGTCAGGCCGCCGTGTCGTTAAGATGGGTGGCGATATAACGTTCGTAGCGGTTCGCTTTCAGGTACGTTAAATCGACCAGCACCAGCCCATCCACGCAGTTATTGAAGTCCGGGTCGCAGCCAAAATCGATAAACTGCACGCCGCCGGGTTCGCACAACTCAGAATATTGCTTGTACAGCGGCGGAATGCCGCAGCCCAGGTTGCCCAGCAGCGATTTCAGGCGCGTCAAATCTTCGGTGTAATCTTCGCCCGTAAACTGGGCAAGGACGTCAGGAAGCGTGGCAGGCCATGGGCGACGGGATTCAGCCAGCGGCCAGTTTGCCGGAAACCACAGGCGATAAAAGGCGACCAGTAAATCCCGTGCGGCAGGAGGGAAGCCGCCGGAAATCGAGACCGGGCCGAACAGATAGCGGTACTGCGGATAACGCGCTAAGTATGCACCAATGCCCGACCATAGATAATCAAGACCGCGGCGTCCCCAGTAACGCGGCTGAATAAAGCTGCGCCCCAGTTCGATACCGTGCTGTAACACCTCAGACATCCGCTCGTCGTAATGGAACAGGCTATAGCTGTACAGCCCTTGCGGACCATGTGCTTCCACCTGACGTGCCGTGGGCATAAAGCGGTACGCGCCGACAATCTCCAGATCGCTGTCATCCCATAAGATCAGATGCAGGTAGTCGTCATCATAACGATCCGTGTCGCGACGTTTGCCGCTCCCTTCACCCACCGCACGGAACGCGATTTCGCGCAGGCGGCCTAGCTCACGTAGTAACGGCGCATCTTCTTGCCCCTGACGCTGCCAGAGGTAAATGATTTTGCCATCAGCGGTGCGAC
Organism: Phytobacter ursingii; assembly: GCA_901456055.1. GTDB lineage: Bacteria > Pseudomonadota > Gammaproteobacteria > Enterobacterales > Enterobacteriaceae > Phytobacter > Phytobacter ursingii. The sequence goes on along the minus strand of CABDWT010000002.1, from coordinate 167,817 downwards.
CCAGACACTCCGCCCGGCTGAGTTCCCGGCGCAGCGTGGCTCTGTCTTCCGGGCGGGCGATCGCACACTCGGTTCTAAATACGCCAGGTGCTTTTTTACCCAGACGCCGCACGTGTTTGCGACATTTATCCGCCAGATCGCGTGGGGATAGTGAGGGTGAATGCCAACTGTCCCACGCAATGCGCTGACCGATGGTAATGGGCAGTGGGGTACCACGGCGACGGAACATCTGCTGCATCAGAAGTAGCATTGGCAGCGTATCAGACAGTAAGGCGCTGGCATAGAACAGGGGACTGTTGCGGGCGTTGATCCATACCGGCAATAACGGTGCGCGGAATTTGGCCGCCAGTTTGATAAAGCCTGGGTGCCATTTACCGTCGCGGATGCCTTTACGGGTCAAACGTGACACCTCACCTGCCGGGAAAAAGATCAGCGCGCCGCCGTTCTGCAACTGGGCTTCCATCTGCTGCAACGAGGCCTTGCGGGTGCGACCACCGCCCATATTGTCCACCGGAATAAACAATGAACTGAGGGGTTCCAGATGGCTCAGCATACGGTTGGTCACGACTTTTACATCGCGACGCACGCGGGAAACCGCATACATCAGTGCCAGGCCGTCCAGCGTGCCTGTCGGGTGGTTGGCGATAATCACCAGAGGGCCTTGTTCAGGGATTTGTTCAAGATCGTAGGCGGGGATAGTGCAGCGAATTTGTAGATGCTCCAGAACCTGTTCCACCATATCCAGCCCTTTCAGATGGGGATGGTTTGCAGCGAACTGCTGGAACTCTTGTTCGTATAACAAACGCCTGAGCAGGTTCTTTTGCCAGGGCGCGGGTTTGGCCTGTGGCCAGAGGTCGTCGAGTACATTGTCGAGACTAAACATGGTGGCTCCTCCTGCCGTCTTGCGATGACAGTAGAAGTGCCGGATGACAGTTGCATTTCAGCTTTATGAATAAATGGTAATACGGGGGAAACGAGGGAGAGCAGGCCCGGCAGCCGCGCCGGGCCTGAGGGCTTACAAAATCTTACGTTCCGCGAGGTCGAGAGCGAAGTAGCTGAAGATCAAATCGGCACCGGCGCGTTTAATGGCGCCAAGGCTTTCCAGTACGACTTTATCTTCGTCAATGGCACCGGCTTGCGCGGCGAATTTGATCATTGCGTACTCACCACTCACCTGATAAGCACCCAGCGGTAACGTGGTGCGCTCACGGATATCGCGCAGGATATCAAGGTAAGCGCCAGCCGGTTTGACCATCAGGCAGTCAGCCCCCTGGGCTTCATCCAGCAGCGACTCGCGGATCGCTTCACGACGGTTCATTGGGCTCATCTGGTAGGTTTTACGATCGCCTTTCAGCGCAGTACCAGCGGCTTCACGGAACGGGCCGTAGAAGGAAGACGCGAATTTGGTGGAATAGGACATGATAGCGGTATCGGTAAAGCCCGCAGCATCAAGCGCCTGGCGAATCGCCTGCACCTGACCGTCCATTGCGGCGGAGGGGGCAATAAAATCAGCGCCAGCAGCGGCAGCAACCACCGCCTGTTTCCCGAGATTAATCAGCGTTGCGTCGTTGTCGACGCCGTGGTCGCAAAGTACGCCGCAATGACCATGCGAGGTGTACTCACAGAAACAGGTATCCGACATGACGATCATCTCCGGCACCGCGTCTTTGGCGATGCGCGACATGCGCGCTACCAGGCCGTTTTCCTGCCAGGCATCACTACCCGTGGCATCCGTATGATGAGAAATACCAAACGTCATCACGGAACGAATGCCTGCTTTAGCAATGCGCTCGATTTCGCGGGCAAGGTATTTTTCCGGGATACGCAGCACGCCGGGCATGGCATTGATGGCTTTGTAATCGTCGATCTCTTCTTCAACAAAGATAGGCAACACCAGATCGTTCAGAGTGAGTGTTGTCTCTTCGAACATAGCGCGGAGCGAGGCAGATTTGCGCAGGCGGCGCGGGCGGGTGATTAAGTCGGTCATGATTTGCCTGAAGTCTTAGGAACAGAGGGGACATTGTATCCGAAAAGTGATCAGTATGTTTCACCAAAATCGGCGTTAAGGTGGCGGGATATTGCGGGGGAAGCAAGGATATTGCCGAGCTTTAAATCATTCATCTTTTCAATTTTAATTGGCGGTATTTATTATTTGCTATGATGTTATATTTTTTATTGTCGGTGGTTCTATTTCCTATAAAATAGATAAATGAATTTTTAATTGATGATTAGATGGTGGGTTTTTTCTATCTTGTTGATTTGGATATGTTTGCCGTCTTGTTATATTCTGATTTTTAATATCTAACTTAATAAGTCCGAATTCGGACTTTACGTGAACTTTAATTGAACCATTTTCTTTTTCTACGGCATAATTTCACCGCAAATAATTTTATTGCATTTGATGCATTAATAATTGATGGACCAACGATAATGTCCCTGAGGAGGGATGACAAATGCACTCGTGGAAAAAGAAACTTGTAGTATCTCAATTAGGGAAGGTGCGAATAAGCAGGTCATTTCTTCCCAAGCTGACTCGCTGATTAAAATTTCGCGGATCTGGGCCGATTTTTTTCCCGCAAACACATCGAATCAGCCTATTTAGGCTATTTTTTCCACCATTTCTGGCGTTATTTCCGGTTTTTACTGAGATCTCTCCCACTGACGTATCATTTGGTCCACCCGAAACAGGTTGGCCAGGGTGAATAACATCGCCAGTTGGTTATCGTTTTTCAGCAGCCCTTTGTATCTGGCTTTCACGAAGCCGAACTGCCGCTTGATGATGCGAAACGGGTGCTCCACCCTGGCACGGATGCTGGCTTTCATGTATTCGATGTTGATGGCCGTTTTGTTCTTGCGCGGATGCTGCTTCAAGGTTTTTACCCTGCCGGGACGCTCGGCGATCAGCCAGTCCACATCCACCTCGGCCAGCTCCTCGCGCTGTGGCGCTCCTTGGTAGCCGGCATCGGCTGAGACAAATTGCTCCTCTCCATGAAGCAGATTACCCAGCTGATTGAGGTCATGCTCGTTGGCCGCGGTGGTGACTAGGCTGTGGGTCAGGCCACTCTTGGCATCGACACCAATGTGGGCCTTCATGCCAAAGTGCCACTGATTGCCTTTCTTGGTCTGATGCATCTCCGGATCGCGTTGCTGCTCTTTGTTCTTGGTAGAGCTGGGTGCCTCAATGATGGTGGCATCCACCAAAGTGCCTTGGGTCATCATGACGCCTGCTTCGGCCAGCCAGCGATTGATGGTCTTGAACAATTGACGGGCCAGTTGATGCTGCTCGAGCAGGTGGCGGAAATTCATGATGGTGGTGCGATCCGGCAGGGCGCTATCCAGGGATAATCGGGCAAACAGGCGCATGGAGGCGATTTCGTACAGGGCATCTTCCATGGCACCGTCGCTCAGGTTGTACCAATGCTGCATGCAGTGAATACGCAGCATGGTCTCCAGCGGATAGGGCCGTCGGCCATTGCCCGCCTTGGGATAAAACGGCTCGATGACAGCGGTCATATTCTGCCATGGCAGAATCTGCTCCATGCGGGAGAGGAAAATCTCTTTTCGGGTCTGACGGCGCTTAGTGCTGAATTCACTATCGGCGAAGGTGAGTTGATGGCTCATGATGTCCCTCTGGGATGCGCTCCGGATGAATATGATGATCTCATATCAGGAACTTGTTCGCACCTTCCCTGGTTGACCTGGTGGCATCGTATTGCCGAAACACGGGATTGTCAGCTCATTGGCAGCAGCACTTACGATCAGATTCGGGCATCGCTTTTAACGATGTCGGACTGGGACGAACCGCTGCGGGCGCAGGTGGGCGTTTTGCAGTATATACAACGACGAACGGGCATTTCCCGCTCTGTCATTGCCGAAGTGCTGTCGGCACTCCGTAAAGGAAACTATATCGAAATGTATAAAGGCAAGCTGTCAAAGATTAACCGCTTGCCTTATGAGTATTGAGTGACGGCCTTGATAAATCAGGACGACGGCGTCGTCACCGGCTTATTGTTGCTTAACTCGCTGACCAGGTCGTTTACGCCATCGCTCATATTAACGAAACGCGTCAACGGGGAACGTGTGATCACCACGAACACGCCGACATTACTTTGCGGGATCATCGCCATATAAGTAATGAAACCACCGCCACCACCCGTTTTCTGAATAATTCCCGGATGTCCATCTTTCGGTGCCATATAGACCCATCCCAGGCCTAACGCATCGGCTTTACCCGGTACATCCATCCCAACAACACGTGTGAGCTGATTACGCTGATAGATTAACGTCTGCATCCGATCCGCCTGGCTATTACGGCTGTAGAAATCGGAAGAGAGGAATTGTTGCATCCAGCGCATCATATCGCCCGGCGTTGAATAGACTCCGCCGCTGCCAATGGCTGCCAGGGTGTTATCGCACGGGCTCGCGCCTTTTTCTGCCACCATCAGACGACGACACTGGTCAGGTGATGGCGTAAACGTAGTGTCTTTCATCCCCAGAGGGCGCGTAATCTGCTCTTCGAAAAGCTGAGGGTACGGTTTACCCGCTGCATTTGCCAGGGCGTCGGCCAACAGATCAAATGCCAGGTTGGAATACGCGGCCTGGGTTCCCGGCGCCGATCTTAATGTTGCTGTAGAGAGCCAGTTCCAGCGCTCTGCGCGGGTCGGCCAGGTAAACACGGTACGCTTTGCCGCACCGCCCGGTTGTTCACGTGGCAGTGCGCTGGTATGTGTCGCCAGGTTAACCAGCGTAATTGGCGCTCCCTGATAAGTTGGCACGCGCGCACCCGGCGGCGCATATTTGCTTAACGGATCGTTGAGTTTTACCACGCCCTGATCGAGGAGCTTCACCAGCATTTCGCTGGTCATAAGCTTGGATAGCGAGGCAATGCGGATGACCGAGTCCAGTTGCGGACGAACGTTCGAACCGGGACGCGTTTCCCCAAAGCTTCTGAATACTCGCTGGTTACCATCAATCGCTACCATCGCCATCCCTGTTGCGCCACTGCCATAAAAAATATGGTTGGCGTAACGATCAACAATATCAGACGCGAAGACAGCATCGGGCGACTGTTGTGCTGCATGAGCGGAAGTCAGTGTTAACGCGCACAGCGTCGCAGAGAAAAACAAACAACGTTTCAACGAAAGCATCCGTAAATGAAAGAAGTGAATAATGCGTATTTATACTACCAGGCGGCCTATTTCAAAGCACCGAAAAGCGCATTAATTCGCTAAATAACGTAACGAGGGGTAAACATGAACTTTTTTCCGCATCGCAAAATAGCCGCTTCGTTGTGATACCCTTTTTCTTTCCGCAGCGAATTTCTGGAGGCGAGCAATGTCAGGTAAGCGAGTGGTGATGGTCGTGGATATGCAGAACGGGGTTTTTGCGACGCCACGTCTACGACAAGAAGAGTGTGTGGCGCAGATTAATAAGCTTACCCATGCCGCAGATACGGTGATCTTCATCCAGCACATTGAAAACGGTGGTCTGGAAGAGGGGAGCGAGGGATTCCAGTTGCTGCCCGATCTTTACCAGCCTGATAACGCATTGTATGTCACCAAAACCGCCTGTGACGGCTTTTACCGGACCCGTCTGGCGGATGTTTTATCTGAGCATGATATATCGGCATTCGTCATATGCGGCTGCGCGACGGATTATTGTCTTGATACCACATTAAAAAATGGAGCCAGCCGGGGATATGCTATTACCGTGGCCGGAAACGCCCATACTACAGCCAACCGACCAGCGGCCCCGGCTGAAACGTTAATCGCCCATTATAATGAAGTCTGGCGCACACTTACGGTGCCGGATAATCCCGTTTTTGTGAAACCCGTCGAAACAATTCTTCACGAGTGGCAAACGAACTAAGGCGTTACGCTCAGGTCTGATTCTACAGTTCTCACAACGCACGCTTCCGCAGGCACTTCCTGCGGTAGGGAAGCGTTGTGTGCCGTATGAGCGACGCACAAAAAATAAGAAGTGAGCAGGAGAGTATTATGTTTAAGTCTTTTTTCCCAAAGCCGAAGTTGTTCTTTCTCTCGGCCTTTATTTGGGCACTGATTGCAGTCGTTTTCTGGCAGGCCGGTGGGCAAGCCTGGATAATGCGGCTGGTTGGCGCTTCTGAGGATGTTCCCATCAGCGCTGCGCGCTTCTGGTCCCTGAACTTCCTGCTATTTTATGCCTACTACGCATTTAGCGTCGGCCTCTTTGCGCTCTTCTGGTTTTTCTACGCCCCGCATCGCTGGCAGCGCTGGTCAATTCTTGGAACGGCTTTAATCATTTTTGTGACCTGGTTTCTGGTGGAAATCAACGTCGCGATTAACGCCTGGTACGCGCCATTTTACGATCTTATTCAAAAGGCACTCAGCGCGCCGAATAAAGTCAGTATTGGTCAGCTTTACAGTGAAATTGGCGTCTTTTTATGGATCGCTCTGATTGCGGTAACCGTTGCGGTGCTCAACAACTTCTTTGTGAGCCACTATGTCTTTCGCTGGCGTACTGCCATGAACGAATTTTACATGGAGCACTGGGATCAGTTGCGCCATATCGAAGGGGCGGCGCAGCGTGTTCAGGAAGACACCATGCGTTTTGCGTCTACGCTTGAAGACATGGGGGTTAGCTTTATCAATGCCGTCATGACGCTTATTGCTTTTTTGCCGGTTCTGGTGGCACTGTCGCCACACGTAGAGGAATTGCCGCTGATAGGTCATCTGCCATATGGCCTGGTGATTGCGTCTATTGCCTGGGCTCTCTCAGGAACCTTTTTACTGGCATTTGTCGGGATTAAACTGCCGGGGCTGGAGTTCAAAAATCAGCGCGTGGAAGCTGCATATCGTAAAGAGCTGGTGTATGGCGAAGATGATGTCAACCGTGCCCAACCGCATACGGTGAAAGAGCTCTTTTCTGCCGTCCGCCGTAACTATTTCCGTCTTTATTTCCACTATACGTATTTCAACATCGCCCGTATTTTGTACCTGCAGGTGGATGTGGTGTTCGGCCTGGTCGTACTTTTCCCGACCATCGCCGCCGGGGCCATTACTTTTGGTCTGATGCGCCAAATCACAAACGTGTTTGAACAGGTGCGCAGCTCATTCCAGTATCTGATCTCCTCCTGGACCACACTGGTGGAACTGATGTCCATCTATAAACGTTTGCGTAGCTTTGAAAGCGAGTTGAATGCACCGCCAGCATCGCAAATGACCAACACTTTCAGTTAATGCAAGGAACGATATGCCTGTTTGCGCGCCGCGTCTTATCGCGACCACAATGACACTGCTGGCGGGAATGATTCTCGCTGGTTGTACAACACCAAAAAACACGACCAGCGCGGGGAAAGAGGCGAAGGAGGGTGAAGCGGAAAAACCCCATGATGTGGCGAGCGTGGTCAGAGAAAAAATGCCCGCAAGTGTGAAAGACCGGGATGCGTGGGCGCAAGATATTGCCACCACCTTTTCCAGTCAGTCGATTGCGCCGACGCTGGAAAATATCTGTTCGGTACTGGCGGTCGCGCAGCAGGAATCTAACTATCAGGCCGATCCGGTGGTGCCCGGGTTGAATAAAATTGCCTGGAAAGAGATTGACCGTCGCGCGGCACGTTTACATATCCCACTTGCCCTGGTGCATACCGCGCTGAAAATTGAATCGCCCAATGGCAAAAGCTATAGCGAGCGGCTGGACAAGGTCAAAACCGAAAAACAGCTGAGTGAAATTTTCGATGATTTTATCAGCGTCGTCCCGATGGGGCAGACGCTCTTTGGTTCTTATAACCCCGTGCATACCGGTGGGCCTATGCAAGTCAGCGTTGCGTTTGCCGAGAAGCACACCAACGGCTACCCGTGGAAAATGGAAGGCTCGGTGCGGCAAGAGGTCTTTACCCGTCGCGGCGGCCTGTGGTTTGGCACATACCACTTACTCAATTATCCGGCCAATTACACAGCCCCCCTGTACCGCTTTGCTGATTTTAATGCCGGACATTACGCCAGCCGTAATGCGGCATTTCAAAATGCGCTAAGCAAAGCGACCGGCGTTAAACTGGCGCTGGATGGCGATCTGATTCAGTACGGCAGCAGCGATGCAGGGGCAACAGAACTGGCTGCAAGAAAACTGGAGGCAAAACTCGGGATGAGCGACAGAGATATCCGCCGTCAGTTACAAACCGGTGACAGTATTGACTTAGAAAAAACGGCGTTATACCAGAATGTTTACCGTCTGGCGGAGCAGAAAGCCGGGAAGACGTTACCGCGAGAAATGCTACCGGGGATCCAACTGGAGAGCCCGAAGATCACACGCAACCTGACAACCGCCTGGTTTGCGAAGCGTGTCGATGACCGCCGGGCGCAATGTATGTTGAAAAACTAATGATGGCGTCGCCAGCGCAATACCAGGGCAATCACGCCCAGAAATGCGCTGCCAATCAGGAAAGGCACCAGACCAAAAATGGTGCCGACGCCAAACCCCATCTCGACATGTGGCCGGCTGGTGTCCTGCATCTGCATCAAATGTTCAAAAACCCCGGGCGCATGCACCAACAGGTTAAGCAGCTGCGCGCCCGCCCAGAAGCAGAGCAGCACAAACACGGCATAAGCGATATTACCGGGCGTAGAGGCGTCGCGAGTTTTTTTACCCGAAAAGGGTTTCGACAGGGTAAAGTCAGCCATATAGACCTCCGCTACGTTTAATTACGTTGGCTCAGTGCCAGTGAATCGATGTAATTTTGACAGGTCGGTTAAATTGTCAACATCGGAATGGTGATAATTTCGCACCGGGAATGATTCCCGATGTGTAAATTTTGTACGTGCTCACATTTCCGTAACATTTTGATTACTGAATTAACATTTCAGAATTTCCGCATATGCCACAGACGAGCCATGACAAATATGCGAGGATGGCCTTTTTATTGCCGGAGTTGTCATGAAGCTGCCTTCAAAAATACGCCGTGACTGGCATTACTATGCGTTTGCGATTGGTTTGATCTTTATTCTGAATGGCGTTGTGGGTTTGCTGGGTTTTGAAACAAAAGGCTGGCAAAACTATGCCGTCGGGCTTGTAACCTGGGTCATCAGTTTCTGGCTTGCCGGATTTATTATTCGCCGCCGCCCCGAAGAAAACGAAGAAGCGGCGAATGAGGAAGAAAAAACGCAGGATTAACCGTTCATCGAGCTTTTCAGCGCGCTATCAGCCTGATGGCGCGCCAAAGCCAGTTCAATCAGGCGCGTGATCAGATCGGTATAGCCGAGACCACTCGCCTGCCACAGTTTCGGATACATGCTGATATTGGTGAAACCGGGCAATGTGTTGATCTCATTGATGATCACTTCGTTGTCTGGTGTCAGGAATACGTCAACGCGCGCCATTCCGGCACAGCCCAGCGTCTGATAAGCCTGGATAGCGATGGCACGTATATGATCGTTCACTTCGGGCGCGATTGCCGCTGGGACAACCACCTGCGCACCATTATCGTCAATGTATTTGGTGTCGTAGGCGTAAAACTCACTGTTAAGCACGATTTCGCCACAGGTGCTGGCCTGCGGATCGTCATTGCCCAGCACCGCACATTCGATCTCGCGACCGATGATGCCTGTTTCGACAACCACTTTATGGTCAAATTCGAACGCCAGGCTGACGGCGGCATGGTATTGCGCTTCGTTGGTGACCTTACTGACGCCGACGGAGGAGCCCTGGTTGGCGGGTTTCACAAACAGAGGCAGCCCAAGCTTCGCCTGTATCTCAGCGAAAGGAATACGATCGCGATTGCTGCGGGTTAAGGTGACAAACGGCGCGATGGCGAGACCTGCATCACGCAGAAGGCGTTTGGTCACGTCTTTGTCCATGCAGGCGGCGGAACCCAGAACATCGGAACCAACAAAAGGCAGATTTGCCATGCGCAACAGACCCTGTAGCGTGCCGTCTTCACCCTGCGTACCATGAACGATCGGGAAAATCACATCCACTTGCGCAAAGGGCTTAGCATCACTGGCATTCATCAGTTGCTGTGACGGTTGTCCCGGGACCAGCGCAACGCTGCTTTCAGAGGGATTAAGTGCAATTCGCGCCGGATCGCTGGCATTTTGCAGATAATTATTCGCGTCGTTGATATGCCACTGACCCTGTTTATCGATCCCCAGCAGTACCACATCGAAACGCGATTTATCCATTGCATCGACAATATTTTTTGCCGATTGCAGCGACACTTCATGTTCAGCCGACTTGCCGCCGAACACGACCCCTACCCGCAGTTTTGCCATCTCAACTTTCACTCATTTGAATCAGAAAGCACATACCATATCACTTCTGCCATACTGTTTTGCAGTGATTAATGGAGGGGATGCGTGAAAGGGAAAGGCTTCATCATTTTGTTTATTTTATTGGGCGGACTGGCGGTAGGCTGGCGCTATTTGCCCGCGTACTACAACCCCTTCGCACCCTTACAACTTACTGATCCGCCGGGTCGAATTACTCAGTTTAAATTACGTCGGCTCGATTCGGGGCAGTGCATCGATTTGCTGCAACAGGCGAACCAGCAACAACTCATCTCCTCGACCTCTGTCGCTGATACTCAGGGGGACTGTCCGCTGAAAGAAGTGGTACGGGTGCGCGATTTTGGCCCGGTCAAACTCAGCAGTAGTTTTCTTGCCAGTTGCCCGCTGGCGCTCAGTTCGGCACTCTTTGTTGAACAACAGGCCCGGCCACTAACGCAGCAATTTATGCGCAGTCCGCTCACGCGCATCGACCATCTGGGAAGTTACGCCTGCCGTAATATCTATAATCGACCCGGTGCCCGGCTCAGTGAACATGCCACTGCCGAAGCGCTGGATATTAGCGGTTTTCGGCTGGCAAACGGCCAGCAAGTGACAGTACTGCGTGGTTGGCCGCGCGATGACACGCATCCCTGGCTGCAGGCGATGTTAAGCGCAAGTTGCGGGTATTATGGCAACAGTCTCGGGCCGGAATACAACGCGGCGCACGCCAACCATTTTCATCTCGGGATGCGTGGGTTTGGACTCTGTCGCTAAAGCATAAACTACCGAAATAAGTGTGGTTTATATTCTGGGCTGTGGTCTGTGGTGGAATAGAGAAGATAAAACACCAAAAAAAAACGAATCGCACCTCTGGCGCGTATTCTTATTCCCGTTCTTGTTAACCTATGCGTAATTTCTCAAAAACTGAAAAATAATTGCTGTTTATGGAATCCTGGAGAATTAACCTTATTTCCGTATGGTTCGGCTGTTTTTTCACCGGTCTTGCTATCAGTCAAATCTTACCGTTCCTGCCCTTATATGTCTCCCAGTTAGGGGTCTCTTCTCACGAAGCTTTGTCAATGTGGTCCGGGTTGACCTTTAGCGTCACTTTTATGGTTTCCGCGATAGTGTCACCACTCTGGGGCAGCCTTGCTGACAGAAAAGGGCGCAAATTAATGCTGTTGCGCGCCTCGCTGGGTATGGCAATCGCCATTTTACTGCAGGCTTTTGCGACAAATGTCTGGCAATTGCTTATTTTACGCGGCGTCATGGGACTCACGTCCGGTTATATTCCCAATGCAATGGCGCTGGTAGCCTCCCTGGCTCCTCGTGAACGGAGCGGTTGGGCACTGAGTACACTCTCAACAGCGCAAATCAGCGGGGTCATTGGCGGGCCCTTAATGGGGGGCTTTCTGGCTGACCATTTTGGTTTACGAACCGTTTTTTTAATCACCGCGACGCTGCTGATTGTCAGTTTTCTGGTCACCCTGTTTTTGATTAAAGAGGGGGCGCGTCCTAAGGTCAGCAAGGCACAGAGGTTGAGCGGCAAGGCCGTTTTTTCCTCGCTACCTTACCCAGGCCTGGTCATAAGTCTCTTTCTGACAACGCTGGTTATCCAGTTATGTAATGGTTCTATCGGGCCTATTCTGGCGCTGTTTATTCAGTCTATGACTCCTGACAGCAACAATATTGCCTTCCTTAGTGGGATGATTGCCGCCGTACCCGGCGTTTCCGCGCTTATCTCGGCGCCGCGTCTGGGGAAGCTCGGCGATCGAATTGGCACGGCGCGTATTTTGATGGCAACGTTAGTCTGCGCCGTGGTGCTTTTTTTCGCCATGTCCTTTGTCACCTCGCCGCTGCAACTGGGCATTCTGCGTTTTATGCTTGGTTTCGCCGATGGCGCGATGCTGCCTGCCGTACAAACGCTGCTGCTTAAATATTCCAGCGACCAGGTGACAGGCCGTATTTTTGGTTATAACCAATCGTTTATGTATTTAGGCAATGTGGTCGGGCCGCTAATGGGGGCATCCGTTTCGGCGATGGCCGGATTCCGCTGGGTATTTGTTGCCACGGCGCTGGTGGTCTTATGCAATATCTGGCAGCTCGCGCTGGCATTACGTAAAACGCGACGCTGAGTGAATATCCAGATCGGAAACTTTTGGCTCCGGTCTGGATATAATTTTCTTTTATAGAAAAATAAATACTTTTATCTCCCGCTTTGCTTTTATAGGCATATAAATTTGCTTTTACGTCATAGAAACGTTTCGTTACTCGATTCCCCGGTTTACTTCTCTACATAGCGCAAAATTTAGCGAAAAATAATAGATGCATCCACTTTGCAACTACAGAACAGAATGCTAACGTCATCGCATATCACATAAGGAAATAGCGCTATGAAAAATCTCATTGCAGAGCTGTTGGTAAAACTCGCGGAAAAGGAAGAGGAATCCAAAGAACTGGTTGCGCAGGTGGAAGCGCTGGAGATCGTTGTGACTGCACTTTTACGTCAGATGGCGCTGCCTGAGCAACAGGCGCTTATCCAGAGTATCGAAGGTGCGATGGATGATGTTCATCCAGGAACGGACGTTTCCGATCATGATACGGAGTTGCTGCAACAGTATATAAAAAAGCTTTTAAGGCACCCGCGCACCTGAGATTTTGAGATAAATCACGCTGTCATCTCACTGTCATGCGTGGTGCCTATAGTCGCTCTGTTTTATTTCTTTTTAAGTATTTATACACGGAGAAAATAAAGTGAAACAGAGCGCATTATTCGTCGCCTTATTCCCTATGTTGTTTACCCCTGCTATTTATGCGGATACCACTTCCGCTACCACCGTTCTTGAGAATCGTGCCGCTAAGGGCGATATTACGACGCAAGGCGGTGCCCGTCGTTTAAGTGCCGATCAAACTGACGCAATACGTTCCTCGCTCAATGACAAACCGGCTAAAAATATTATTCTGCTGATCGGCGATGGCATGGGCGACTCCGAAATTACCGCCGCGCGAAATTATGCCGAAGGGGCTGGCGGTTATTTTAAAGGCATCGATGCGTTACCGCTGACGGGCCAGTACACTCATTACGCTCTGGATAAAAAAACGGGCAAACCCGACTACGTGACCGACTCTGCGGCATCCGCAACGGCGTGGTCTACCGGCGTAAAAACGTATAACGGCGCACTGGGTGTCGATATTCACGAAAAAGATCATATGACGATACTGGAGATGGCAAAGGCAGCCGGCCTTGCCACTGGTAACGTCTCGACAGCTGAATTGCAGGACGCGACGCCTGCCGCGCTGATTTCCCATGTGACGTCGCGTAAATGTTACGGCCCGAGCGTTACCACTGAAAAATGTGCCAGCAATGCGCTGGAAAAAGGCGGCAAAGGCTCCATTACCGAGCAGTTATTGAATGCGCGTGCCGATGTCACTTTAGGCGGCGGGGCGAAGACATTCAGTGAAACGGCAACCGCGGGTGACTGGAAAGGTAAAACGTTGCGTGAGCAGGCGCAGGCGCGTGGTTATCAGTTAGTCGGGGATGCCTCGACGCTGGCCGCTATTACCGAAGCAAATCAGGATAAACCCCTGCTGGGCCTGTTCTCCGATGGCAATATGCCGGTTCGCTGGGAGGGCCCGAAAGCCTCATTGCACGGTAATATCGATAAACCCGCGGTGACCTGCACGCCGAATGCGAAACGTACTGACAGCATACCGACGCTGGCGCAGATGACCGAAAAAGCGATCGATCTGCTGAGCAAAAATGAGAAAGGTTTCTTCCTGCAGGTAGAAGGCGCATCGATCGATAAACAAGATCATGCTGCCAATCCTTGCGGCCAGATTGGTGAAACCGTAGACCTTGACGAAGCCGTGCAAAAAGCGCTGGCCTTCGCCAAAAAAGATGGCAACACGCTGGTCATCGTTACCGCTGACCATGCTCACGCCAGTCAGATTATCCCGGCTGATACCAAAGCGCCTGGTCTGAGTCAGTTGCTGAATACCAAAGACGGTGCGGTGATGGCAATCACATACGGTAACTCTGAGGAAGAGTCGATGGAGCATACCGGTACGCAGGTTCGTCTGGCAGCCTATGGCCCACATGCGGCTAACGTCGTAGGCCTGACCGATCAGACCGATCTGTTCTTCACCATGAAGGACGCGCTTGGACTGAAATAAGCGCCAGCCCGGCAGGAAATCTCTCCTGCCGGGTGGTTTTTTCGTCATGACAGACCATCCTTAAGGGGCAAGGCTTACAGAAGGATGGTGCTATGAAAATAACGTTACTTGTTACGCTCCTGTTCGGCCTGGTGTTTGTTACTGCACTCAGCGCCGCTGACAAGACCCTTACCCCTCAACAACAACGTATGACCCTCTGCAATCAACAGGCTACTGCGCAGACCCTTTCCGGCGATGCCCGCAAGCGGTATATGAGCGATTGCCTGAAAAACACTAAAACCGAGCCCGGACAAAAAAGTCTGAGTCCACAACAGCAAAAAATGCGCGAATGCAACGCACAGGCGACGCAGCAGTCGCTCAAAGGCGAAGATCGCAGCAAATTTATGCGTGGCTGCCTGAAAAAAACGGGCTAATCCAAACGGGTGAGTTCGCCACGCGACTCACCCGAAATTTCATACTTTCCCCGCATGACCCCTCTCTATAATTTGGGAAAATGTTTCAGAATGTTCCCAAAAATGATGAATGATAATAACTTTTATACATCAGAGAGTGGCAAGGAAAGACGCAACACTCTGCACGACGACGATCCCCATGCGATGGGGCTCCAGTTTGCGCAGCGGGAAAGGCTGCCCCGGGCGGTAGGGCTGGCCTGCTTGTTTATGCCGCTGGCGGGCGTACTGGTGTCACAGCCTGTTGCGGGTGGATGGTGGATTTTGCTGGCCTTATGGAGCTTTGTCTGGCCGCATCTGGCCTGGCAACTGGCGGCCCGCTCAAGCGATCCTCATGCCAGCGAAACCCACAATTTAAAGGCTGATGCCGTGCTGTCCGGCGTATGGATTGCGCTAATCGGTGTGAATATGCTCCCGTCTATTGCGCTGGCTATGATGGTTTTTATCACCACGATGGGGGCGGGCGGGCCACGACTGTGCCTTGCCGGGGTGGTTCTGATGGCGGTTGCCTGTCTGGTGACTCTCCAGCTCACCGGCATCACTATTGCGCCTGCCAGCTCGCCTCTGATTATCTGTCTGACGATGCCGGTACTTCTGTTGTATCCACTCCTTTTTTCTTGGGTGAGCTTCCGTAATGCCGCGAGACTGGAGGAGCACAAACGTCGCCTGCAGGTGATGAGCATCCGTGACGGCATGACGGGCGTTTACAACCGTCGCCACTGGGAAAGTCTTTTGCGAGATGAATTCGATAATTGTCGGCGTCATCAACGGGTTGCGACACTGCTGCTGATCGATGTCGATCATTTCAAAACCATTAACGATACCTGGGGACATGATGTGGGTGATGAGGCGATCATTGCCATTACCCGCCACCTGCAACTGACTTTACGCGGTAGCGATCTGATTGGGCGTTTTGGCGGTGATGAATTCGCCGTCATTATGTGTGGCACGCCGCCTGAAAATGCCATTGCGGCCATGGAGCGTGTCCATGATCGCCTGACCGGTTTCCGCCTGCCTTCGGCTCCCCAATTGGCGCTGCAAATTAGCGTTGGCGTTGCCCCATTGAACGATGAAATGACCCATTATCGGGAGTGGTTAAAATCTGCCGATCTTGCGTTATACAAAGCGAAAAAAGCCGGGCGCAATCGCACCGAAGTGGCCGCCTGACTCCCCGGCTGGTTGCTATAGGCCCATTCTCTGCCAGGCTTAACAGGTCATCATTACACATTGAGTACTTCTTCTTTCCTCGTGGTGTGCGCTGTCTGGCGTTACGTCCGTATCACCAACACTGACACGAGAGCAATGTTATGAGCTACCAATACGTCTTAGATATCAACTCACTACCGGAGAACACGCCGGTTAAAGTCGAAGTGGCGGGTACCGCCATGATCCTCATCCGCACCTTAACCCAGGTGCGTGCATTTCAGAGTAAATGCCCTCATGCGGGCGCCCCCCTGGAAAAAGGGGCTGTCTGTGAAGGGCGCCTGGTGTGCCCATGGCACAAAGCTGAATTCGACATTAAAAATGGACAATGGCTTGAGCCGCTTGCGTTGACCAGCCTTAAGCAGTATCCGGTGTTGCTGGAGCAAAACCGCGTCCTGGTCAATCCGCGGCCAATGTCCCCTGCCAGCAGGCCGCAGATCCGCGGTGAACAGGAGCAGACCACGGTTATTCTGGGAACCGGGGCCGCCGGGAGTTCTGCCGCCATCACACTGCGTGATTCGGGCTATGCCGGGCGTTTGATCCTTATTGATAAAGAACAGGATGCCCCCTATGACCGTACGGCACTGAGCAAATTTGTCCCTGCGGGCAAAATGAAAATCAGTGATGTGCCGCATGTGCTGGATGACGCGTTTTACCAGCAGCCGGGCGTTGAAAGCCTGCGTGAAGAGGTGGCTGACCTCAACAGCCGCGAGCGCTTTCTCACCCTGAGTAACGGACAAACGCTCCATTTTGACAAACTGTTGCTGGCGACAGGTGGGCAGCCATTATGTCCGGATATTGAAGGCAATCATCTGAGTGGCGTCCACGTTTTGCGGGATCTCCATCAGGCGCAGCAGTTGCTTAGCGATGTGGAGCAGGAACATCAACTGGTGATCATCGGCAATAGCTTTATTGCCATGGAGCTGGCCGCGGCCTTACGTAATCAGGATATCGATGTGACGGTGGTGTCGCGTCACGAATTGCCTTTTGTTCCGCAGTTTGGGGAAGAGATGGGCCAGCACTTTCTCAATATGCATAAGCAGAATGGCGTGAAATTTGTGACCGGGGAACCTGTGGCTCTGGAGGGCAACGGGCATGTGCAGGGGGTACGCCTGAAAAATGGCCTTACGCTGCCTGCACATGTGGTGGTGTTTGCCACCGGGGTTCGTCCGTTTACCGATCTGGCCCATGATCTTCATCATGAAGAAGACGGTAGCCTGACGGTGGATGAAACCTTATGCGCCGCACCAGGAGTATGGGCGGTAGGCGATATCGCCAGCTATCCGGCGCCGGAAGGCAGACGCCGGATTGAACACTGGCGCGTGGCGCAACAGCAGGGGCGACTGGCGGCAAAAAATATGCTGGGCGAACATCACGCGTTTGATCGGGTGCCGTTTTTCTGGACTACCCATTTCGGTACGCGCTTTGAATATCTGGGTTATGCGCGTGAGTGGGACAGTGTGAAAATGCTCGGCTCGTTTGAGAGTAAACGCTTTGCGGTGCTCTATGGCGAAGAGGGTATGCTGAAAGCGGTGCTGAGCTGTGGTGAAAATACGGCAACGGCAGAACTGCTGGTGAAAATGCAGCAGCCGATGCCTCTGCGTCAGGCCAGTGAGATGCTGGCGTAGCGCTGATTGCGCCGCTGGCAGACCGGCGGCGCAATCAGGGACTTATTTGCTCATCTGTTCGGATTTTGCCATACAGGCCTGAATAGCGTCGATAACAGCCGCGCGGAAGCCTTTCTCTTCAAGCACTTTGACCGCTTCGATGGTCGTACCGCCAGGTGAGCAGACCATGTCTTTCAACTCTCCCGGATGTTTTCCGGTTTCGAGTACCATTTTTGCCGATCCCATCACTGCCTGCGCGGCAAATTTGTAAGCCTGCGCACGTGCCATCCCGCCCAGTACGGCGGCATCGGCCATGGCTTCGATAAACATAAAGACATACGCCGGGGCGGAACCACTGACACCGACCACCGGATGGATCATCGGTTCGGCAATCACTTCGGCAGCGCCAAAGCAGCGGAAGATAGTAAGCACGTCGGCAATATCTTCCGGCGTCACCAGGGCGTTGGGCGTAATGGAGGTCATACCGGCATTCACCAGCGACGGTGTATTAGGCATGGTGCGTACGATTTTCCGATCGTGGCCCAGCGCCCGTGCCAGTTGATCAAGCGTGACGCCTGCGGCAATCGATACGACCAGAGACTCTTTGTTCAGGCTGGATGCGACATCGCTCAGCACCTTGACCATAATATTCGGTTTTACCGCACCAAAGACGATGTCGGCTATCTGGGCCACTTCCTGCGCGCTCTGCGCGGCGTTAATGCCGTACTGATCATGCAGTGCGGCGACTTTATCCGGCGATGGGGTATAGACCCAAATCTGCCCAGGCTGTACCTGGCCGCTGGCGATCAGACCGCCGAGAATGGCTTTGCCCATGTTGCCGCAGCCGATAAAACCGATTTTTTTCTCCATTACGTCTGTCTCTCTGCTGTTAAGTGTTCTGAGTTATAGCTTAACGTGGAAAGGCTTACAGGGCTAAAGCTTAACGTCATCCTTTGCGCAGCGGGGCATTTAACGCGACAATGCCCGAAACGAGAGTGAGGAGCGATAATGGCGATTTGGGTTGATGCGGACGCGTGTCCGAATGTGATTAAAGAAATTCTGTTTCGTGCAGCCGATCGCACGCAAACGCCGTTGACGCTAGTGGCGAATCAAAATATCCGCGTGCCGCCATCGCGCTTTATCCGTTCCGTACGCGTTGCGGCGGGGTTTGATGTCGCAGATAACGAAATTGTGCGACTGTGTGAGGCGGGCGATCTGGTGATCACGGCAGATATCCCGCTGGCGGCGGAAGTCTTAGCCAAAGGCGCGGCAGCCATTAACCCACGCGGAGAGCGCTACACCGAAGCGACGATTCGCGAACGGCTGACGATGAGAGACTTTATGGATACGCTGCGCGCCAGCGGGATCCAGACTGGCGGTCCGGACAGCCTGTCCCAACGTGACCGCCAGCAATTTGCCGCCCAACTGGACAAATGGCTGCTTGAGCGTCAGCGCCGCCAGGCTGATGAGTAGTATCATCAACGGTTATATGAATATGTTACGCTAAACGGGCCTGTGGGCTTGTCAACATACAATCTTTTAAAGTAAGGTTATCGCTACATAGGTTGCATTAAAATCTTTACACTCAAATGTGGCGTCGTCTCTGGGTTTTTATGAGGAAGGATGCAAGTTGTTTTTTGACGCGTAACGATTTGTTTACGATCACTCAACGCCCGGCAGGGTGATTTACCGTTATCTTATTTTTCTTTTTTCACCTTGCGATATCAGAGGGAACATCCGTTCATGACGCTACCCATTTTTTTAATTGGCGCACGTGGTTGCGGTAAGACTACCGTTGGTCATGCGTTATCACAGTTACATGTTTGTCAGTTTGTCGATACAGACCACTGGTTGCAGGAGCAAGCGCAGATGACCGTCGCCCAGCTCGTAAGCAAAGAAGGCTGGCATGGTTTCCGCGCGCGTGAAACCGAAGCGCTGGAGGCTGTCACCGCCCCTGCGCGTGTTGTTGCCACTGGCGGCGGCATCATTCTGAGTGAATACAATCGCAAATTTATGCGCGAACAGGGCGTGGTGATTTACCTGTCTGCGCCTGTTTCTGTGTTGGTGGATCGTCTGGAAGCGTATCCAAAAGAGAGTCAGCGTCCAACATTGACCGGGAAGCCTATCCGCGAAGAGGTGGGTGAAATTCTGGCCGGTCGTGAAGCCCTGTACCGCGAAGCCGCACATCATGTGGTAAATGCGGCGCAAGATCTTGACCTGGTGATCGCTGAAATTCAGACAGCTCTGCGTCTGGCGCGCGCCAGCTAGCGAAACGATTGTCTATACTTAAGGCCTGACACTGTAATTGAGGTAACGTCATGCCTGGTAAACCACCTTATCCTCGTGAAGCCCGTGTTGTTGCTGTAGAAAAAGGCACAGCCGGGCAGACCGTCACATGGTACGAATTACGTGCCGATCATCCCAAACCTGACTCATTAATCAGCGAACATCCCACTGAGCAGGAAGCACTGGATGCTAAAAAGCGCTATGAGGATCCAGATAAAAACTGACTGCTTTAAAAAAGTTCTGAAACATGAAATAAGTGGCGCCTCATCACATTTTTCCCTCTGGCAAGATGGATGAGGACCGTCAATAATCAGACATTACTGGCGTATTTGGGAATTTTTAAGAACCAGACATTGTCTGTCGGTTCAGACTGCGTCAAGGCGTTAACAAAAAAGCAGTGTTGCAAGGTGGATAAACAAAATGAGCGCAACGATGGCGATCCTCACCATAGGTGTGGTGCCTGTAGAAACGATATTACCGTTGCTGATCGAGCATATTTCTGAGCAGCAGATAACCCATTTCAGCCTGCTTGGTAAAATGGACCCTCAGGACGCCCTGACAGAGTACAGGGTTGATCGGGGTGAAACGCCGCTCCCCACGCGCTTGTCTGATGGCAGTATTGCCATGGTCTCGCGTCAAAAAGTGGAGCGTGATCTGCAAAGCGTTATCGAAGTGATGGATAACCAGGGCTACGACGTTATTTTGCTGATGAGTACCGCGGATATTTGTGGGCTTAATGCGCGAAACGCCATTCTGATCGAGCCACAGCGCATCATTCCACCGCTTGTAGCCTCCATTGTTGACGGTCATCAGGTAGGGGTGATCGTGCCGATTCCTGAGCTGATGCAACAGCAGCAGCGAAAATGGAGCGTGCTGGAAAAGACGCCGTTATATACCCTGGCGCATCCGTACAAGGCGACGGAGTACGAACTGGTAAGCGCGGGAAAAGAACTTATTGAACAAGGTGCGGACGTATTAATGCTTGATTGCCTCGGTTTTCATCAATGGCATAGAGATTTGCTCCAGAAATCATTGGATGTGCCCGTTCTACTCTCTAATGTTCTGGTGGCGCGTCTCGCCTCGGAACTGCTGGTATAAGCTGTCCTTTCCTGCAATTTCGCGTGACAGGAGCGAAGTCTGGCCTCTATAGTGTTTTTCCACACATTTTCTTTTTTAAGGGCCAGTTCATGCTTCAAAGTAACGAATACTTTTCCGGTAAAGTGAAATCGATTGGTTTTACCAGCAGTAGTACTGGCCGCGCCAGTGTGGGCGTGATGGCGGAAGGCGAATACACCTTCGGTACCGCGCAACCGGAAGAGATGACGGTTATTAGCGGCGCGCTGCACGTCCTTCTGCCTGGTGAAACGGAATGGAAGACTTACTCTGCGGGTGAAGTGTTCAATGTTGCCGGACAAAGTGAATTCCATCTGCAGGTAGCCGAGCCGACGTCTTATCTGTGCCGTTATCTGTAAAAAAACGCCCGGTTTAACCGGGCGTTCTGCTTTTAGCGTCTGCTGTTTTTCGTCTTAGCGCTGGGCTTCGCCGCCCAGTCCTTCTACCAGACTGTGGATCAGCGTCGCCAGTTCACCGGTCATCAGAATAAAATCGGCATCAAAGCGCTGGGCGACATCATCGCGGTCGATATCTTCGTTCTGATCGCGTAACTCATCACCAAATTTCAGGCGCTTAATCGAACCATCATCACACACAACAAACTGAACGCGTTGCTGCCAGTCAAGCGCCAGTTTGGTCACCACTTTGCCTGCTTCGATATGCACGGCGATCTCATCGCTGACCAGTTCTTGTTTTTTACAGCGAATGACGCCGCCATCTTCCAGGATGGCTTTCAGCTCGGCTTCATCGAGAAGCTGGAAGCCCTGCGCCACCGTACCGGAACGTACCCATTCCGTCAGCGTCAGTTCAATAGGCGTTTCCAGCGTCAGGGGGACAACCGGCAGAGAACCCAGGCTTTTACGCAGCAGCGCCAGCGTATCTTCCGCTTTTTTCGCGCTGGCGCAGTCCACCATAATGAGGCCATTAACGGTATCAATCCACATCATAGTCTGGCTAAAACGGCTGAAAGCACGCGGCAGCAACGAGTGCAGAACTTCGTCTTTCAGGGAATCTTTTTCGGTTTTTTTCAGCTTGCGGCCCTGGTCGGCCTCAAGACGGGAAATTTTGGCTTCCAGCGCCTGTTTAATCACCGGAGCAGGCAGAATTTTCTCTTCTTTGCGCGCGCAGATAATAATCTGACCGTTCGCAGTGTGGGTCAGCGCGTCACTGTGTGAACCCATCGGTGGAACCCACCCGGTTTTCGCCATATCCTGACTACCGCACGGGGTAAACGATAGTGGGGCAAGCTGTTTTTCCATCTCTTCCGCCCGCAGCGCTACATCGCGGCTGAGACGGTAAACCATTAAATTTTTGAACCACAGCATGATATTTTCCACGGTCTAGTCGTTAATTGCAGCGGGCATGATAACCAATTGTCGCCGCGCTTGCATGTGAATGCGTTGTCCAACTATGAGGAGCATTATGTGCGTATTGGTATCGATTTAGGCGGCACAAAGACGGAAATCATTGCGCTCAGCGATAGCGGCGACGAGCTGTTTCGCCATCGTCAGCCGACGCCGCGTGATTACCATCAAACCCTTGATCTGCTGGCCTCGCTGGTGGCGTTGACTGAGAAAGAAACCGGGCAAACCGGCACCGTCGGTATGGGGATCCCCGGCTCTATTTCCCCCTATACGGGCGTGGTAAAAAATGCCAACTCAACCTGGCTCAATGGCAAGCCGTTCGATAAAGATTTAAGCCAACGTTTAAACCGGGAAGTTCGCCTGGCGAATGACGCCAACTGCCTGGCCGTTTCTGAGGCAGTGGATGGCGCAGCGGCTGGCGCGCAGACTGTGTTTGCGGTGATTATCGGAACGGGCTGCGGAGCGGGTCTGGCGTTCAATGGTCGCTCGCATATCGGCGGCAACGGGACGGCGGGCGAGTGGGGGCATAATCCGCTACCGTGGATGGATGAAGATGAGCTGCGCTATCGTGAAGAAGTGCCATGTTATTGCGGTAAACAAGGGTGCATCGAAACCTTTATCTCCGGCACCGGCTTTGGCACCGATTATCAGCGCTTGAGTGGACATACGCTTAAAGGCAATGAAATCATTCGCCTGGTGGAAGAGCAGGACCCGCTGGCCGAGCTGGCGTTAAGCCGCTACGAGCTACGTCTGGCGAAGTCGCTGGCCCATGTGGTGAATATTCTCGACCCGGATGTGATTGTACTCGGCGGCGGGATGAGCAATGTGGAACGGTTGTATAAAACCGTACCGAATCTGGTGAAAAACTGGGTTTTCGGCGGCGAGTGTGAAACCCCGATCCGCAAAGCGCTGCACGGGGATTCCAGCGGCGTGCGCGGCGCGGCATGGCTGTGGCCGCAGGTGTAATTCCCGCGATATGTGACACGTTGTCGAAGGCGCTCGCGCCGCATCCGGGAACGCCCCCGGTGGCGCTGCTGTATGACCGGGGCTACAATGGGTGGCTCATTATTGAAAAGTAGCCCGGATAAGGCGTTTGCGCCGCATCCGGGGTATTTACCGATTAGGTGTGCGGCACCGAAAATGCGCTATCCAGCTTGCTGTAACCCAGGCCATTAATTTTCCTGACTTTAATCTGCACCGGAATACGCTCCTTCATCGCTTCCACATGGCTGATGACGCCAATGGTTTTGCCGCTGGCATTCAGCGCATCGAGGGCATCGAGCGCGGTATCCAGTGTTTCGCTGTCCAGGGTGCCGAACCCTTCATCCAGGAAGAGTGAGTCGATACGGGTCTTATGGCTCACCAAATCCGACAGCGCCAGCGCCAGCGCCAGGCTCACCAGGAAGCTCTCACCGCCGGAAAGCGTGCGAGTATCACGTATCGCATCGGCCTGCCAGGTATCGACGACTTCCAGCTCCAGCGCCTCGCTGACTTTGCGTTTGAGCAGATAGCGCCCGTGCAGGCGGTTCAACTGATTGTTGGCCAGCCATACCAGATTATCGAGCGTTAACCCCTGGGCGAACTTACGGAATTTATCCCCTTCTTTCGAGCCAATCAGCGCATTGAGATGCCCCCAGTCGTCGCAGCGCAGCGCCGCACTTTCAATGTCCAGCATCAGCGCCTGCAGGCGCTGGCGGTTGTCCGCATCTTGTTTAAGTTGCTGACGGCATTCCCCCTGGCGGGTGGTATTTTCACGTAGCTGGCGCGCCAGCAATGCCAGCGCTTCACGGGATTTTTCAGTATCCGTATCGTCACTCAGGGAGGCGGGAAGCTGTGCGTTGTGCGCTGCGAGAGCCTGTTCAGCGCTGGCGACCAGTACCTTTGCCTGTTGCTCATCGCTATCGAGACGCTGGCGAAGCTGTTCCAGGCGCGTGCGCTCGTCGTCGCTCAACAGCGCATCGAGAAAGTCCTGCTGATCGGCAAACTCACTGTTTGCCAGCGCATCGACAAACTGTTTCTCCAGCTCTGCCAGACGCTCCGTCTCATGCCTCAGTTGCTGCTGCAGCGTTTGCCACTGGCTGTGCAGTGATACGCAATCGTTATGTACCTGCCGCCAGTTGTCTAAGGCAACGGTTTTTATCTCTGCCGGGATAGCGTCTTCCGGCAGGGCGTCGAGAAGCGGTGTCAGCAGCGCAATCTGCTCGTGCAATGCGCTAAATGCACTCTGTTTTTCCTGCCAGAGTTCGGCTTCTGCAGTGCGTGCTGCCAGCCATTGTGCCTCTTCACCTTCTGTCGGCAGCGTTAGCCCCAGCGGCTCCAGCATGGCAGCCAGACTTGCCCGGCGCGCCTCTGCCGCCTGCTGGTATTGCTGAATCTGCTGGCGCAACTCATTGATCTGGCTTTGTAATGTCAGGCGCTGACTCAACTGATAAAGCTGATGTTCGTAGGCATCCTGCGCGCCCAACCAACTGGAGATGTCCTGGTGCGGCCGCAGGGTGATGTTCAACGTCAGGCACAGTTCCTGCCACTCGTTTGTGAGCGTTTGCTCCTGTTCCCGAAGTGATTTCGCTTCGCGGTCATCTTTTTCAATACGCTCGCTTATCCCTTTCAGACGTTCGCCGAGCGCCACGCCATCTTCTTTTATCTGGCGTACTTCGAGATCCAGGGCATCGCGGCGGGCATGGTTCACGCCGGGGACAATGGCCTGATATTCGGCAATCGCCGGGTGCGTCGTCGAACCACAAAGCGGGCAGGCATGACCCGGTTGCAGGCGGGCACGTTCGGTTTCCAGGCTGTGGATGCGGTCTTCCAACTCGCAAAGGGTGCGGATATCCGTCAGCAACTGGTTTTTTTCTTTATATTGCTCACGCTTAAGCGCCAGTTCGGCCGTTAGTTTTTCCTGCTCTGCTTTGAGTTCGCTCAGGCTTTGCTGACGCTGGGCGAGATGTTTTTGTAGCGGGGCAAAACGTGCATGCAGAGCGGTCAGTCGCTGACGTAACGGGCGATTCTGCGCACAAAGTGTCATCGCTGCAGTAACCTCGTCGGTGGTCATCTCCAGCGAAACAGTCATCAGGTTACGTAATTTGTGTTCGTTTTGTTGAATGCGTTCCTGCAACGCATGCCACGGCTTTTTGTCATCTTCCTGCTGGTTCAGCATCGCCCGCCAGCCGGTTAACTCGGTCTGCCAGCGCTGGAAGCGTTTGTTGTCTTCAAGCCAGAGGGACAGCGTTTTTTGCGACGCCATCAATTCCTGATGCTGGCGTGCGGCGCTGGCGCGAATCTGTGCCCGTAACGCCAGCCTAGCCTGTAAGCGAGTATTCACTTCTTCATTCTGGCGACGACTGCTGTCCTGTGCTTTGCGTTGCTCCTGCAACCGTTCCCAGACAGGCCGCAGTAGCAGGGCGGGTTGCACCCGTGCAAGCCGCGCCAGTTGTGGTTCGGCGGCGGTACGTGCCTGCTGTGCCCGCTGCCAGGTTTTTTGTGCCTGGTCGCAGGTGGTTTGCAGTTCACCGCTGCGAATCAGCCAGTTCAGTTGCGCCTGCACCCTGCGCTGCCCGTCTGACAGGCGTTGTTCTTCGTCAGTGAGCGCCTGCACACTTGCATTCAGGGATTCCCGCTGCGCATCGGTAAGTAGCACGACGCCTTCGGCCTGCGCCTGCAATTTCTCCAGCTCGATTTTGGCAACTTTATGTTTTTCAAATACATCAGCGGAAATCTGCCCATAGATTTCGGTGCCGGTCAACTCTTCAAGCAGTTCTGCGCGTTCTTTCGGTTTGGCGTTGAGGAACGCGGCGAATTGCCCCTGGGAGAGCAACATGGAACGGGTGAAACGGCCATAATCGAGCCCGGTTAAGGCAGCGGTGAGCTCCAGTTTATCTTTCACTTTGTCGGCGAGGATCTTGCCGTCCGCACAGCGGGCCAGCTCGACGCGAGGGACCTGTAAATTGCCGTCCGGCTGATTACGCGCACGGCTCTGGCTCCAGAATGCGCGATAAGCGACCTCTTTAACTTCAAACTCGACTTCTGCCAGGCAATCGGCGGTGTCGCGGGTCATCAGATCATTCTGCGACTGCGAAACGGTATTCAGGCGCGGTGTCTCGTGGTAGAGCGCCAGGCAGATGGCATCCAGCAGGGTCGTTTTCCCGGCGCCGGTGGGGCCGGTGATGGCAAACAGGCCGTTGCTGGCAAACGGCTCGGCGGTGAAATCAATCTTCCACTCGCCTTTTAATGAATTAAGGTTTTTCAGGCGTAGGCTGAGGATTTTCATGCGTCATGCTCCTGATTGAGCGAGTGGAGCGTTTCGGAAAAGAGCGACTGCAGGCGGGTAATCTGGACGTCATCAAGCTCCTCCTGTGCCAGGCGACGCGCGAAAACCTCTTCTACTTTTAACTCGCTCAGGGTTTCGCGACGCTCCCCCGCGAGGATGCGCTCCCGCTGTTCGCGACTGCGGCGAACCAATAACACCTCGACCGGCAGATCGGCGGTGAGTGCCTGAATTTTTCGCTGCATGTCACTCAGATAATCCTCGGTCGCGATCTCGATATCCAGCCAGACGGGGGCATCCATTGGGCCGCCTCGCCACTGCTCAAGCTGCTGACGAATCGACGCAAGATCGCCCTTTATAACCGCCAGTTGCTGCGTAACAGGCACTTCCAGTGCTGTCACATCCGCCAGTTTCCCTGCTGAAAATGTCACCAGATTGACATATTTGCTGTTACCGGTTTCGTCGAAGCTCAGTGCGATAGGTGAGCCGCAGTAGCGGATATGCTCTTGTCCGCCAGGCTTTTGAGGACGGTGAATATGCCCAAGCGCGATGTAATCCGCAGGCGGAAAATTTTGCGCAGGGAAGGCATCCAGCGTACCGATATAGATGTCACGTACGGCGTCACTTTTACTGGCGCCGACGGTGGTCAGATGCCCGCTGGCGATGATTGGCAGCATACTGTCACCGCGTAATTCGCAGGCGGCCTCATACTGTTGTTGATAGTAATGGGTGATGGCTTCGAGCAAATGTTGCTGTTTTTCTTGCCCGGAGCGCCCCGCCTGGCTGGTCACGATGTCGCGCGGACGTAAAAAAGGCACCGGGCAGAAAATCGCGCCGGGCGAGCCATCACGCAACGGTAAATAAAAAGGCGCGTGGCCTGCGCTGGCGACAACGGTGGTCTTTAGCCAGGCGAGGATATCTTTCGATTCATTCAGCGTGGCGACGGAATCATGGTTCCCCGCCAGCACCACCAGATGACACCCCGTTTGCTGTAATTTCACTACAAAGCGGTTATACAGCTCGCGCGCATAGCTGGGCGGGGAGCCGGTATCAAAGATGTCGCCAGCAACAATAATGGCATCGACCTGGTGTTCTTCTGCGGTTTCCAGTAGCCAGGTGAGAAAGGCATCGTGTTCAGCGGCGCGGCTTTTACTGTAGAAGTTCTGACCCAGGTGCCAGTCCGAAGTATGGAGAATGCGCATAGCGGTTCCGTGGCAAAAAAGCGTAAACGCGATTATAACATTCAGGGGCACACGAGCCGCCAGTGAAACAATTCCCCACTGTCATAAAACAAAGGCTTGAGTCACCTGTTGGTCATTTGTTTCATAAATCTGTCACAAAAGTGACGCATAATGGCGCCGCACTTAGCTGATGACTCAAATTAAACAGGGCAAATTATGGCAAGACGCATTCTGGTCGTAGAAGACGAAGCGCCAATCCGTGAGATGGTGTGCTTCGTGCTCGAACAAAACGGCTTTCAACCTGTCGAAGCGGAAGATTATGACAGCGCGGTGAACCAACTTAATGAACCCTGGCCAGACCTGATTTTGCTCGACTGGATGCTGCCAGGTGGCTCAGGTATTCAGTTCATTAAACATCTCAAACGTGAAGCGATGACCCGGGATATCCCGGTGATGATGTTGACCGCCCGTGGCGAAGAAGAGGATCGCGTGCGCGGACTTGAGACCGGCGCGGACGATTATATTACGAAGCCGTTTTCGCCCAAGGAGCTGGTGGCACGCATTAAAGCCGTCATGCGCCGTATCTCCCCGATGGCGGTAGAAGAAGTCATTGAAATGCAGGGCCTGAGCCTTGACCCAAGCTCTCACCGTGTGATGACCGGGGAAAATCCTCTGGACATGGGGCCGACGGAGTTTAAGCTATTGCATTTCTTTATGACCCATCCTGAGCGTGTGTATAGCCGCGAACAGCTGCTGAATCATGTCTGGGGAACGAATGTGTATGTTGAAGACCGCACGGTGGATGTTCATATTCGCCGTCTGCGTAAAGCGCTGGAACACAGCGGCCACGATCGTATGGTTCAAACCGTTCGCGGCACGGGTTATCGTTTCTCGACCCGTTTCTAAAATCTGAAAGGAGTGTGACGCGTGCTGGAACGGCTGTCATGGAAAAGGCTGGTACTCGAACTCATCCTTTGTTGTCTACCTGCTGCGCTGCTCGGCGCTTTTTTTGGTTATCTGCCCTGGTTTTTACTGGCGGCAGTCACCGGGTTACTGGCCTGGCATTTCTGGAATTTAATGCGTCTTTCCTGGTGGTTGTGGGTCGATAAAAGTATGACTCCACCCCCGGGGACGGGAAGCTGGGAACCGCTACTTTATGGTCTGCATCAGATGCAGATGCGTAACAAAAAACGTCGTCGCGAGCTGGGCAATCTGATCAAACGTTTTCGTAGCGGCGCGGAGTCGTTACCTGATGCGTTAGTGATGACCACCGAAGAGGGCGCTATTTTCTGGTGTAATGGCCTGGCGCAGCAATTATTGAATCTACGCTGGCCGGACGATAACGGACAAAACATTCTCAACCTGCTGCGTTATCCGGAATTTACCCGCTACCTTAAAACGAAAGATTTCGCCCGCCCGCTTAATCTGGTGCTTAACAGTGGTCGCCACCTGGAGATCCGCGTAATGCCCTACAGCGAGCAGCAGTTATTGATGGTGGCGCGTGATGTGACGCAAATGCATCAGCTTGAAGGGGCGCGGCGTAACTTTTTTGCTAACGTCAGCCACGAGCTACGCACACCGCTGACGGTATTGCAGGGCTACCTGGAAATGATGCAGGAGCAGACGCTGGAAGGGCCGCCGCGTGATAAGGCGCTGCACACCATGCGTGAGCAGACATCGCGAATGGAAGGCCTGGTCAAACAGTTACTGACACTCTCCAAAATAGAAGCGGCGCCGACGTTACCGCCGAATGAGATTATTGATGTGCCGATGATGTTGCGTGTCGTCGAGCGCGAGGCACAGACGTTAAGCCAAAAGAAACATGAGCTTGAATTCATCGTCGACAATGGCCTGAAAGTGCTGGGCAATGAGGATCAGCTACGCAGCGCGATTTCGAATCTGGTCTATAACGCCGTCAACCATACGCCAGCGGGCACGCACATTACCGTGCGCTGGCAGCGTGCGGCCTCTGGCGCGCAGTTTATCGTTGACGATAATGGGCCGGGCATTGGACCTGAACATATTCCTCGCCTGACAGAGCGCTTTTACCGGGTCGATAAAGCGCGTTCGCGGCAAACCGGCGGCAGTGGTCTGGGGTTGGCTATCGTAAAACACGCGCTTAACCATCACGAAAGTAAGCTTGAGATCGACAGTACGCCGGGCAAAGGCACCCGTTTCAGCTTTACCTTACCTGCACGTCTCGTCGCGAAGAACGCAAGCTGACACCTCAGGTGTCAGCTTTTCTTTCCACTTCTGTCATTGACCCTCTTTTCTCTCTTCGTTTTCCCCGAATCTTCAAACAAATTATGTCTCTGGCTATTTTTTGTTCGCATGATTAGCCATCCGTTTTTCTTATATACAGTATCTTCATCTGGTATTCATTGTGGAGTTGGTATAACCATCTGGTTTTACGATCCCTTATTGCCTTTAAACGTTATAAGCGTTTAAATTGCGCCCCGTATGTCGTCAGACCGACTGAATTTGCGTGGTAAATCGAAAAACTATTCTCCGTCACGCAATGTGGGAAGTGTTTCCCGCTACGTTTTAAGGTTATTTCCGCCCTAATGTTCCGCTGAAATAAGGCGAAAATTTCAACATTTACAACATCACATCCACAGGCAGTAAACGTTTATGACCCATCATTTAAAACCACGAGACATTGTTGCTCTGGGCTTTATGACTTTCGCGTTGTTCGTCGGCGCCGGAAATATCATTTTTCCCCCGATGGTTGGTTTGCAGGCGGGCGAGCACGTCTGGACCGCCTCTATTGGCTTTCTGATTACCGCTGTGGGGCTGCCGGTTCTGACCGTCGTCGCGCTGGCGAAAGTGGGCGGTGGGGTTGATAGCCTCAGTACTCCGATTGGTAAAGTCGCGGGTGTACTGCTGGCCACCGTTTGCTATCTGGCGGTGGGGCCGCTATTTGCCACGCCGCGTACCGCGACGGTATCGTTTGAGGTGGGGATTGCGCCGCTGACCGGTGAAGGCTCACTGCCGTTGCTGATTTATAGCATTATCTACTTTGCGCTGGTTATTCTGGTGTCGCTCTACCCTGGCAAGTTGCTGGATACCGTCGGCAATTTTCTCGCGCCGCTGAAAATTATCGCGCTGATCATTCTCTCCGTTGCTGCCATCATCTGGCCAGCCGGTCCGATTAGCCATGCCATGGATGCTTATCAGCATGCAGCGTTCTCGAACGGTTTTGTGAATGGCTATCTCACTATGGATACGCTGGGCGCGATGGTGTTTGGTATCGTTATCGTTAATGCGGCGCGTTCACGCGGCGTAACGGAAGCCCGCTTACTGACTCGCTATACCGTCTGGGCTGGCTTGATGGCCGGCGTTGGCCTGACGCTGCTGTATCTGGCGCTGTTCCGTCTGGGTTCCGATAGCTCGACGCTGGTGGATCAGTCAGCCAATGGCGCGGCGATTTTGCATGCCTATGTTGCCCATACCTTTGGTGGTGCAGGCAGTCTCCTGCTGGCTGCGCTGATTTTTATCGCCTGCCTGGTAACGGCAGTGGGCCTGACCTGCGCCTGTGCAGAGTTCTTCTCGCAGTATCTGCCGCTCTCTTATCGCGCGCTGGTGTTTATCCTGGGCATCTTCTCCATGGCGGTGTCGAATCTGGGGCTGAGCCACCTGATTCAAATTTCTATTCCAGTGCTGACAATGATTTATCCGCCGTGTATCGCACTTGTGGTGTTAAGCTTCACGCGCTCCTGGTGGCACAATTCGACCCGCGTGATTGCGCCAGCGATGTTTATCAGTTTGGCCTTTGGCGTGCTGGATGGTATCAAAGCGTCTGCGTTTAGCGATATGCTCCCGGCCTGGACTCAGCGTCTGCCGCTGGCGGAGCAGGGGCTGGCCTGGTTGATGCCGACAGTGGTGATGGTGGTTCTGGCAGTGTGCTGGGATCGTGCCGCCGGGCGTCAGGTGACATCCAGCGCCCATTGATTGCATAATAAGGTTTACTAACCACGGGACGTTAAATCCCGTGGTTTTTTGTTTTTTTTACATCCTGGAACAGGAAACCATGGAAAGTACGAACAAGCTAAAGCGAGGTCTTAGTACCCGGCACATTCGCTTTATGGCCCTGGGGTCGGCGATTGGCACCGGGTTGTTTTACGGTTCCGCCGATGCCATCAAAATGGCCGGGCCAAGCGTATTGCTGGCCTATATCATCGGTGGGGTGGCGGCGTATATCATCATGCGCGCGCTGGGCGAGATGTCAGTGCACAACCCGTCCGCCAGTTCATTTTCCCGTTACGCGCAGGAAAACCTCGGGCCATTGGCCGGTTATATCACCGGCTGGACCTATTGTTTCGAAATCCTGATTGTGGCGATTGCCGATGTGACGGCCTTTGGCATTTATATGGGCGTCTGGTTTCCCGCCGTACCGCACTGGATCTGGGTGCTCAGCGTGGTGCTGATCATCTGTGCCATCAATCTGATGAGCGTGAAGGTCTTTGGCGAACTGGAATTCTGGTTCTCCTTCTTCAAAGTCGCCACCATCATCATCATGATTGTCGCGGGTTTTGGCATTATCATCTGGGGGATTGGCAACGGCGGTCAACCTACCGGTATCAGTAACCTGTGGAGCAACGGCGGTTTCTTTAGTAACGGCTGGCTGGGGATGGTGATGTCGCTGCAAATGGTGATGTTCGCCTATGGCGGTATTGAAATCATCGGCATCACCGCCGGGGAAGCGAAAGACCCGGAGAAGTCCATTCCACGCGCCATCAACTCGGTGCCGATGCGCATCCTGGTGTTCTACGTGGGGACGCTGTTTGTCATCATGTCTATCTACCCGTGGAACCAGGTAGGGACCGACGGCAGCCCGTTCGTGCTGACTTTCCAGCATATGGGAATAACCTTCGCGGCCAGTATTCTTAACTTTGTCGTCCTGACAGCCTCACTGTCGGCGATTAACTCCGATGTGTTTGGCGTGGGGCGTATGCTGCACGGTATGGCGGAGCAGGGCAGTGCGCCCAAAGTGTTTGCCAAAACGTCCCGTCGCGGCATTCCGTGGGTCACCGTCATGGTGATGACGATTGCGCTGCTGTTTGCGGTTTACCTCAATTACATCATGCCGGAAAACGTCTTCCTGGTGATTGCCTCGCTGGCGACATTCGCCACCGTATGGGTGTGGATCATGATCCTGCTGTCGCAAATCGCTTTCCGCCGCCGTTTGTCGCCGCAGGAAGTGAATGCCCTGAAATTCAAAGTGCCGGGCGGTGTCGCCACTACCGTGGTCGGCCTGGTTTTCCTGGTCTTTATTATTGCGCTGATTGGCTGGCACCCGGACACGCGTATTTCGCTGTATGTGGGCTTTGCGTGGATTGTACTGCTGCTCATTGGCTGGATGTTTAAGCGCCATAAGGCGTAGATCCGGTTACGCCCGCTAGCGTCTTGCTGGCGGGCAACGACTTCCCCCTTTTCTGTACCTTTCACCGCCCCGTTTCCTGTCCGCGTCCCGATACGCTATTTATCACCCTCACGACAGCGCTGGTCGCCACCCGTCGCGCGCTGACATCTCATCTGCGCCCCGGCTCTCAACCCCCTAAAAAAGCAGAAAAGATGAGCTGGTAAGACTAGATTTGTGCAAGAGTGAGGTCATTTTTGACATAGGGGAAAGTCGATGTTGCAAGCCTGGCATCTGCCTGTCGCGCCGTTTGTAAAACAGAACAAAGATCAACTGGTCATTACACTCTGGCTAACCGGAAGTAAGCCCCCGTCGCGCGTCACTCTGCGGGCCGAAATTGATAACGAAGAGACGGCGATACCGATGCGGCGGGTCCGCCTGGCGCCAAAACCTGGCGTGACGGCGTGGCGTGCGGCCATCTCGCTGGAAAGCGGGCAGCCGCGGCGACGTTACAGCTTTAAGCTGCTGTGGGATGACCGCCAGCTCTGGTTTTCGCCGCAAGGGTTTAGTCAGTTTCCCCCTGCACGGCTGGAGCAATTCGCCGTCGATTACCCCGACAATGGACCGCAGTGGGTGGCGGAACAGGTGTTCTATCAGATCTTCCCCGATCGTTTTGCCCGCAGCGAACAACATGCCGATCAGCAGGACAACGTTTACTATCACCACGCCGCAGGCCGGGAGATCGTGCTGCGCGACTGGGATGAACCCTTAAGCGCAGAAGCCGGCGGTTCGACTTTTTACGGCGGTACGCTGGACGGTATCAGCGAAAAGCTGCCTTATCTGCGTGAACTGGGCGTGACTTCGCTCTATCTGAACCCGGTCTTTGTCGCCCCCAGCGTGCATAAATACGATACGGAAGATTATCGTCACGTTGACGCGCGTTTTGGCGGCGATCAGGCACTGTTTCGTCTACGTCGTAATACCCACCATATGGGGATGCGTCTGGTGCTGGACGGGGTTTTTAATCACAGCGGTGATTCACATGCCTGGTTTGACCGGCACAACCGCGGCACCACAGGTGCCTGCCATAATCCCGCTTCCGAATGGCGCGAATGGTACAGTTTTGATGAGAATGGCCGCGCACGCGACTGGCTGGGCTACCCAAGCCTGCCAAAGCTGGACTACCAGGCACATACGCTGGTGGAAGAGATGTACGAGGGTGAAGACAGTGTGGTTCGTCACTGGCTGAAGGCGCCCTGGAATATGGATGGCTGGCGGCTGGATGTGGTGCATATGTTGGGTGAGGGGGGCGGTGCGCGCAATAACCTGCAACATGTCGCCGGGATAACCAAAGCCGCCAAAGAGACGCTGCCTGAGGCCTATATCGTCGGTGAGCATTTCGGCGATGCGCGCCAGTGGTTACAGGCGGACGTGGAAGACGCGGCCATGAACTACCGTGGTTTTACCTTCCCGATATGGGCGTTTCTGGCGAATACCGATATTTCAATGGATCCGCAGCGGATTGATGCGCAAACCTGCATGGCGTGGATGGATAATTACCGCGCCGGGCTTTCGCATCAGCAGCAGTTGCGCATGTTCAACCAACTGGATAGCCACGACACGCCGCGTTTTAAAACGGTGTTGGGGAAAGATGTGGTCAGGTTGCCGCTGGCGGTGATTTGGCTGTTTACCTGGCCCGGTGTGCCCTGCATTTACTATGGCGACGAAGTTGGGCTGGACGGCGCCAACGATCCCTTCTGTCGCAAACCTTTCCCATGGGACAAAGCAAAACAGGACACGGAACTGCTGGCGCTCTATCAGCGGATGTCCCGTTTGCGCAAACGTAGCCGGGCGCTCTGTTATGGTGGATGCCACGTTATCTACGCCGAAGAGAATGTGGTGATCTTCTTGCGTCTGTATCAGCAAGAACGGGTGCTGGTGGCCGTTAATCGTGGAGAACCCTGCGAAGTTGTCCTGCCGGCGTCGCCGCTACTGGATGTTAAAGTCTGGCATAGCAAAGAGGGCAAGGGCACATTACAGGACGGGGTGCTATCGTTACCGGCAATCTCTGCATCAGTGTGGCAGGGGAACTAACACCTACCAGAAAGCGCAGCGGGAATAGCGCAATTCCGATACTTTGTGCCAAAGTATATGCACGCTCCGGAATGAAGGTGAAATCATGGATGGACTGGTACCGATAGCCTGTACTGTGTTGTTTATATTGCTGGTGGTTATCCCGGTAATGTCGATTCTGGCTTACCGGCGTAGTAATGCGGCCAGAGAGGAGTTGTCGCGTCTGCGCCAGCGTGTGGACTTGCTTGAACAGCAGCTTAGCGGGCGAGTGGTGAGTGAGGCGCCGATCGCGCAAAAGGTTGCTTTACCTGTTGATTCGCCTGAGGAGGTTATCTCACCTGAGGCTGCGGTACCTCAGCCGGAACCCGAGCCAGTAGCGCCCGAACCCGTTCCGGCGGTGCCTGAACCCGTTCCGGTGAATGTCTGGGCGCGGGGAGCGCCGGCGGTTGCCATTTCGGCCAGAGGGGCTGTTCCCGTACCGGAACGCGATGATCCCGCACCCATTGGCCAGGCTGGCGGGATGGTTACCTCGCTGGTGCGCTGGTTTATGCAGGGGAACCCGCTGGCAAAGCTGGGTATTATTCTGCTGTTCCTCGGGCTGGCCTTTCTCTTTCGTTATAGCGTCGAACGCTCGCTTTTCCCGCTGGAGCTGCGTCTTGTCGTTGCCGCGCTGGGCGCGATGGCACTTTTATTCCTCGGCTGGCGTTTACGCCACAAACAGCCTGTCTTTGCCTTAATTTTACAAGGTGGCGCAACAGGCGCGCTCTATTTAACGGTCTTTGGCGCGTTTCGACTGTGGCAGATGCTTCCCATGTCGCTTTCGTTTGCGCTGTTATTGCTGATTTGTGCGGCCAGCGTCGGGCTGGCGGTGCTACAGCGCGCGTTAAGCCTGGCCATGCTGGCGAGCCTTGGTGGTTATGCCGCGCCGCTGTTGTTATCCTCGGGCGGCGGCAGTCACGTCACGTTATTCTCTTTCTACTTATTACTGTCTGTCGGCATCCTGGCAATCAGCGTCTGGCAGCACTGGCGTGAACTCAACCTGCTGGGGATGTTCTTCACCTTCGGCGTGGGTGGCCTGTGGGGCATCGCCGACTACCGACCTCAGTACTATCTGAGCTGCCAGCTCTTCCTGATTGCTAATCTGGTGATTTTTGGCGTATTAAGCGTGGCGTTGTCGCTGCGGGCGCAAAAGAAAGGCCGACGAATTATTGATGGCGTGCTGCTCTTTGCTCCGCCGCTGGTCGGGTTTGGCATGCAATATGCCATCACACAGCACCTGACATATGGCCCGGCACTCAGTGCGCTGGGCTACGGCGCGTTTTATATGTTATTGGCCTGGGGGGCCTTAAAACGCTTCCCTGGCGCGGGTAAACCGCTGGTTCTGGCGGCGCTGGCGCTTGGCGGCGCGTTCACCACGCTGGCTATTCCGCTGGCGCTTTCGGCCCGCTGGACGGCGATGGCCTGGGCGCTGGAAGGGTTGGGCGTGCTGTGGCTTGGCGTGATGCAAGGGCAGCGTCGCATGAGCTATAGCGGTACTGGCTTGCTGGTACTGGCGCTCGGCAGTGCACTGTGGGCGATGACCGACGGCACAACGGCGCTCTCGGTGATGGTGATTTTTGCGGTATTGAGCGCGACCTGGCTGGTTGCCGCCAGACTGTGGCGTCGCCTGCCTGCGCCGGGAAGTCTGGTACTGCTGGCTGGCGGCATCGCCTTCTGGCTGGTGGCGCTCTGGGGGGCGTCTGACGGGGTGCTCAATAAAGGCATTCCGGCGGGGGTACTGGGTCTGCTGGCGCTCTCTGTCTGGGGCTGGCGCTATATGGCGCGGCGGCTTCACTGGCGGGCATTACACTATGCTGTATGGCTGCTCTGGCCCGTGATGCTGGCGGTTTTACTCTGGCAACTGACTATCGAACGGCAATTGCTGGAGGCGGGCTGGCAAAATCTCGCCTGGTGCGTGGCGCTGCCTTCAGCGTATTTGTTGTTAAATCAGGAGCGCAGAGTCCCGGCCCGGTTGTCGCAGGGGCTGCATATTTCGCTGCTGTGGATGATTTTACTGGCGGCGGGAACCGAGCTTTTCTGGTTTGTTGACGCGCTTCCCTGGGGAATGGATGCCTGGCGTATCGGCCTGCCGATGGCGGCTGGCGGCATAGTTATCCTGCTGCTTCATGGCGGCATTCGTCGCGGCATCTGGCCGCTACGCGTCTGGCCTGAGCTCTATGGTCAATGGGGACCACTGCCGCTTATCCCGCTGTTAATTGCTCTGCTGGTGGCAGGTAATATGCACGACGGGCGCGTTATTCATTCCCTTTATTTGCCGTTGGTTAACCCGCTGGAAGAGGGGGCAGCCTTCGCGCTGCTCGGCGTGTGGTTCTGGTGTCGTTATGTGCGACCGCGCCTGCCTGTGACCGTGACGCCGTTGGTTTCGCCAGCGCTGCTGGCGCTGGCCTTCTGGTGGATTAACGGGCTATTGCTGCGCCTGCTGGCGCATTATGGTGGTGTGGACTGGGATAGCGAAAGCTTGTGGAACTCCCGTCTGATACAGACCAGTTTTGCGCTGTTCTGGATGCTGGCGGCGCTGGTCATCATGCTGCTGGCTACCCGGTGTGGGTCGCGGCGCCAGTGGCTCGGTGGGGCGGCGCTGCTAGGGATTGTCATCGTGAAATTAATGCTGGTAGACAGCGCGGGCGGCGGCGGGCTGGCGCGGGCTATCGCCTTTATTGGCGTGGCGGTGCTGGTGTTAATCATAGGGTATTTCTCTCCCTTACCGCCTAAAGGGGCGAAGGTGTTCAGCGAGGAAGAAAAACCATGAAATGGAAGATAGCGATTTTTACCGGCGCGTTATGGTGCGCCGCCTTACCAGGGCTTGCCCAGGAAACCGCCCCGGAGTCGCCGCAGGATTACGCCTGGGGCAGGTCGCTGACGACAACGGCCTCATCGCCCTGGTATCGGGTCGCACTACCCGACGACGTCTACCAGCAAAGCGTCTGGCCCGATCTGCGCGATGTCCGGGTATTTAACCATCAGGGTGAGCGTGTGCCCTTTACGCTCCAGGTGCAGCAGGAGGTGCAGCCCGCACCGAAGGAGCAGGCCTTACGCCTTTTCCCTCTTGCCGCTTCACCTGTTGAAAAGCAGTCAGACGTCGGAGAACGGGTCTGGCTGCGTTCCCCGGAAGGTTACGAAATCAAGCTTGAAGGGGAACGCATTAACGCGCCGGGAGAGAGCTACCTGCTGGTGCTGCCGGATAACGTGCAAAGGAAGGGCGTAACACAGCTGCAGCTTGGCTGGGATAAGCCGGCAGTGAACTGGCAGGGGAAAGCGTCGCTTTACTACAGCAGTGATATGAAAGAGTGGGATTTAATGCAGGAAGATGCGCCGCTAATGGACGTTGCAAGCGGCAACGATCGTCTGACGCTGAATACCATCAATATCAGTTTGTCGATGGTTATCAACCCCCCGCGCTATTTACTGCTGGTGTTTGATAAGCCGCAGTTGCCTGTCACTCTGACCCGCGCAGTGGTGATAGAAAACCCGCAGTCGACGGAGATAACCAACGTGGCTCTGTTGGCCGCCGGGCGTGCGATTTCCCAGGATCAGGCGATTTACCATTGGACCAGCCCGCAGCCTGTAACCTCCATTTCCCTGAGCCTGGAAGAACGGGGGACATTGCCGGTGGAGATCGCCTGGCGCGCCTCCGCCGATGAGGCGTGGCGGCCGCTTGCTAAAACAGTGCTGTGGAATTTAGACAGCCAGATATCAGCGCCGATCCCCGTCGCGGTGGGTAACGTGCAGGAGATTCAGGTGACAACGGTTAACGCTCACCTGCCGAAAATTGTGCCGCAACTGACAGGATTACGCCCGAGCCAGACGCTTATTTTTAATGCTCAGGGCAGCGGTCCGTACATTCTGGCGTGGGGAAATAAAGCGGCGCAAACCGCGGCAACGGATCTTGATGCGTTGATTCCTGCGGCCTTACGCCAGAAGCATGCGCCGGAAAGCCTGCCGGAAGCGTGGGTTGGTGAGGAGGTAAAACTGGGCGGTGAAACGCGTCTTAAAGCCACTTCACCGATTGAGCAGCGCAGCCAGTGGCTCACAGGCCTGGTCTGGGCCGCGCTGGTGCTGGGCGTACTGGCGCTGGCATGGATGGCGCTGCGTATATGGCGCGAGGTGAAAGAGAAGGCGTGATTACAGCGTTCTGGCTTCTGCCTGCGCCATCATGCGCGGGTAGAATTGCCAGAACTTCTCTTCAAGCCGCGAGTAGTGATCATCCAGGTCCTGCCACGAGTCACGCAGGGCATCGAGTCGCGGCCGGCGGCTGGCCATGCCGTTCAGCACGCGCTGAATAAAATCCATCTCCCGGTAGCGTTCCAGCCAGCGCTCCGACCATAAATAATCATTTAAATTAACGAAACGTGGCGGGGCCTCCGGCAGGATCACACTGACTTGTGCATGCGCGTAGCCGACAAATTCGCTCAGCGGCATTGAAGGAGAGATCTGCTCCCAGTGGCGCGAGACAAAATGATCCCACATCACATCAAGTGTTATCGGTGCGACACGCCGTGTTTCAGGACGGAACCAGCCGCGCGCCTCTTTGACTTCCGGCAGGTTGTCGGTCAGTACGTCGATACGACGGTGCATATGGATGCCGGAAACCACCTCCGGCGCATAGTGTTCATCCGGATTGCCGCGAACAAAATCGGCCAGCAAATTCCCGGAAAGCGAGCTGTTGGCGAGGTGTGCGAGATGCAGGTGCGCGAGAAAATTCATTTATCCACTTTATCCTTCACGTTGCTTCTTTGTTGGCTGCGCGTGCTCACCCCAGTCACAACGTTTTCTCTGCTCGTGGGGATTCTCTCGCTTGCCGCCGCGATGCACCTTGAATGATTGTGTGTATATATTTTTCATGAGATTCAAGCTGCAATTACCCGGTGGCGCGTGCGATTCCCGTCAGGATTGCCGGGGATTTTCGCTGCTGCCGCCATTTGTAATGCGAATTATTTAGAGTATATGAACTCTCCGGAGGGGTAAAGGTTGCAGGGAGAACGCCCCGGCACTAGACTACCCGCCTCTTATTTACATCTCGAGTTAGTGTCATGCGCGTTGCCGATTTTTCCTTTGAATTACCTGAATCCCTGATTGCCCATTATCCGCAGCCTGAGCGCAGCAGTTGCCGCTTGCTGTCACTGGACGGGCCGACAGGCGCGCTTGCGCACGGTACGTTCACGGATTTACTCGACAAACTTAATCCTGGCGACCTGTTGGTCTTCAACAATACGCGCGTGATCCCGGCGCGCCTGTTCGGGCGCAAAGCCAGCGGCGGTAAAATTGAAGTGCTGGTTGAGCGTATGCTCGACGATAAGCGCATTCTGGCCCATATCCGCGCCTCAAAAGCACCGAAACCGGGCGCCGAACTGTTGCTGGGTGATGACGAGAGCATCCATGCCACCATGGTGGCCCGTCATGATGCGCTGTTCGAAGTGGAATTTAATGACGAACGGCCGGTACTCGATATTCTTAACGCCATTGGTCATATGCCATTGCCGCCTTATATCGACCGTCCTGACGAAGAGGCTGACCGCGAGCTTTACCAGACGGTCTATAGCCAGAAGCCGGGGGCGGTTGCGGCGCCGACCGCAGGTCTGCATTTCGATGAACCGCTGCTGGCTCGTTTGCGCGAGAAGGGGATCGAGATGGCATTTGTCACGCTGCATGTCGGGGCGGGAACCTTCCAGCCGGTACGCGTGGACAGTATCGAAGACCATATCATGCACTCTGAATACGCCGAAGTGCCGCAGGAGGTTGTCGACGCGGTACTGGCGGCCAAAGCGCGCGGCAATCGTGTTATCGCCGTGGGAACCACCTCCGTGCGTTCGCTGGAGAGTGCGGCGCAAGCGGCGAAAGAGGCGCTGATCGAACCGTTCTTTGGCGACACGCAAATCTTTATTTTCCCGGGCTACCAGTATCAGGTTATCGATGCGCTGGTGACCAATTTCCACCTGCCGGAATCCACCCTGATTATGCTTGTTTCCGCTTTCGCCGGTTATAAGCACACCATGCACGCCTACCAGGAAGCGGTTGCGCACAAATATCGCTTTTTTAGTTACGGTGATGCGATGTTTATCACGTACAATCCGCAGGCTATTAATGAACGTCCGGGTGAGTGATCTCCCCTGACCGTCGTAGCCCGGCTAAGCGATAGCGCCAGCCGGGGCACTATTAGCACCCTGGCGTGATGCCTGGGTGAATTTTTAACCATCAGACTGTCTCTCTGATGCAGGAGAAATGAAGTGAAATTTGAACTGGATACCACCGACGGGCGCGCACGCCGCGGCCGTCTGGTGTTTGATCGTGGCGTAGTGGAAACGCCAGCATTTATGCCTGTCGGCACCTACGGCACCGTCAAGGGGATGACGCCGGAAGAAGTGGAAGCCACTGGCGCCCAGATTATCCTCGGTAATACCTTTCACCTCTGGCTGCGTCCAGGTCAGGAAATCATGAAATTGCACGGCGACCTGCATGATTTTATGCAGTGGAAAGGGCCGATCCTGACTGATTCCGGCGGCTTCCAGGTCTTTAGTCTGGGTGACATTCGTAAGATCACCGAGAAAGGCGTGCACTTCCGTAACCCCATCAACGGCGATCCGATCTTCCTCGATCCTGAGAAATCCATGGAAATTCAGTACGATCTCGGTTCCGATATCGTGATGATTTTTGATGAGTGTACGCCGTACCCGGCCGACTGGGACTACGCCAAACGCTCCATGGAAATGTCACTACGCTGGGCAAAACGCAGCCGCGACCGTTTTGACTCACTGGAAAACCCGAATGCGCTGTTTGGCATTATTCAGGGGAGCGTTTACGAAGATTTACGCGATATCTCGGTGAAAGGTCTGGTAGAGATTGGCTTTGATGGCTACGCTGTCGGCGGTCTCGCTGTGGGCGAACCAAAAGAGGATATGCACCGTATTCTGGAACATGTTTGCCCGCAAATTCCGACGGATAAACCACGATACCTGATGGGCGTGGGTAAACCAGAAGATTTGGTAGAAGGCGTTCGTCGTGGCATCGATATGTTTGACTGTGTTATGCCAACACGTAATGCCCGCAATGGTCATCTGTTTGTGACCAACGGCGTGGTGAAAATTCGTAACGCGAAATACAAGAGCGATACGGGTTCACTTGACCCTGAGTGTGATTGCTACACCTGTCGCAATTATTCGCTCGCTTACTTGCATCATCTCGATCGTTGCAACGAAATATTGGGCGCGCGACTCAATACCATTCATAACCTGCGTTACTACCAGCGCTTGATGGCGGGTTTACGTAAGGCTATCGAAGAGGGTAAATTAGAGAGCTTCGTGACCGATTTTTACCAACGTCAGGGGCGAGATGTTCCGCCTTTGAATGTTGCTTAATTTTAATAATGAGGGAATTTGAATGAGCTTTTTTATTTCTGATGCGGTAGCAGCAACAGGCGGCGCGGCAGGTGGCAGCCAGAGTCCGATGTCTCTGATCCTGATGTTGGCGGTGTTTGGTCTGATTTTTTACTTCATGATCCTTCGCCCACAGCAGAAACGCACCAAAGAACATAAAAATCTGATGAACTCCATCGCGAAAGGTGATGAAGTGCTGACCAACGGTGGTCTGGTTGGTCGCGTAACCAAAGTAGCGGAAACTGGCTACATTGCAATCGCGCTGAACGACACCACTGAAGTGGTTATCAAACGTGACTTCGTAGCTGCCGTTCTGCCGAAAGGCACCATGAAGGCGCTGTAATTTCTTGTTTTCCCAAAGGGAACTGCCGTGTTAAACCGTTATCCTTTGTGGAAGTACATTATGCTGGTCGTCGTCATTGCCGTCGGCCTGCTCTACGCACTTCCCAACCTGTATGGTGAGGATCCGGCTGTTCAGATCACTGGTGCGCGCGGTGTCGCCGCCAGTGAGCAAACGCTGATCCAGGTCCAGAAAACTCTACAAGAAGAAAAAATCGACGCGAAGTCTGTGGCACTGGAAAACGGCGCTATTCTCGCTCGCTTTGACAGCACTGACGTTCAGTTACGCGCCCGTGAAGCGCTGGTGGCTCAACTGGGTGACCAGTTTGTCGTGGCGCTTAACCTTGCTCCGGCCACACCGCGTTGGCTGAGCGCAGTCAACGCCGAACCCATGAAACTGGGCCTCGACCTGCGTGGCGGCGTGCACTTCCTGATGGAAGTGGACATGGACACCGCGCTTGGCAAACTCCAGGAACAGAATATCGACAGCCTGCGTAGCGATCTGCGCGATAAAGGCATTCCTTACACCACCGTGCGTAAGGAAGATAATTATGGCCTGAGCATTCTCTTTCGCGATGCCAGCGCACGTGATCAGGCGGTCACTTATCTGACCCAACGTCACCGTGACCTTGTTA
Organism: Phytobacter ursingii; assembly: GCA_901456055.1. GTDB lineage: Bacteria > Pseudomonadota > Gammaproteobacteria > Enterobacterales > Enterobacteriaceae > Phytobacter > Phytobacter ursingii. The sequence goes on along the minus strand of CABDWT010000002.1, from coordinate 124,103 downwards.
TCACCAGCCAGGGCGACAATGCTCTGCGTGCGGTGATGTCCGATGCGCGTTTGAGCGAAGCTCGCGAATACGCGGTACAGCAAAACATCAATATCCTGCGTAACCGTGTTAACCAACTCGGCGTGGCTGAGCCGCTGGTACAGCGTCAGGGCTCGGACCGTATCGTGGTTGAACTGCCGGGTATTCAGGATACGGCGCGTGCAAAAGAAATTCTGGGTGCGACTGCGACGCTGGAATTCCGTCTGGTAAACAGCAATGTTGATCAGGCCGCTGCCGCTGCGGGCCGTGTGCCGGGCGATTCCGAAGTGAAACAGACCCGCGAAGGGCAGCCGGTTGTGCTGTACAAACGCGTGATTCTGACCGGTGACCATATCACTGACTCCACGTCCAGCCAGGATGAGTACAACCAGCCGCAGGTGAACATTTCACTGGATAGCGCTGGCGGTAACATCATGTCTAACTTCACCAAGGACAACATCGGCAAACCGATGGCGACCCTGTTTGTGGAGTACAAAGACAGCGGTAAGAAAGACGCGAATGGCCGCGCTATTCTGGTGAAAGAGGAAGAGGTGATTAACATCGCCAATATCCAGTCTCGTCTGGGTAACAGCTTCCGTATCACCGGTATCAACAACCCGAACGAAGCCCGTCAGCTTTCTTTGCTGCTGCGTGCGGGTGCATTGATTGCGCCGATTCAGATTGTTGAAGAACGTACCATTGGCCCAACGCTGGGGATGCAGAACATCACTCAGGGTCTGGAAGCCTGTCTGGCAGGTTTGGTCGTCTCCATCGTCTTCATGATCTTCTTCTATAAGAAGTTTGGTCTGATTGCGACGAGCGCGCTGATTGCCAACCTGGTACTGATTGTCGGCATTATGTCCCTGCTGCCTGGGGCGACGCTCACCATGCCGGGTATTGCGGGTATCGTGTTAACCCTTGCGGTTGCGGTCGATGCTAACGTACTGATAAACGAACGTATCAAAGAAGAATTGAGCAACGGTCGTTCGGTGCAGCAAGCCATTGATGAAGGTTATAAAGGCGCGTTCAGTTCCATCTTCGATGCGAACGTCACCACGCTGATTAAAGTCCTGATCCTGTATGCAGTGGGTACGGGCGCCATCAAAGGCTTTGCCATTACGACCGGTATCGGTGTGGCAACGTCGATGTTTACTGCCATTGTCGGCACCCGTGCCATCGTGAACCTGCTGTACGGCGGCAAGCGCGTTAAAAAGCTGTCTATCTGAGGAGTGCGTTGTGGCACAGGAATACACTGTTGAACAATTGAACTACGGCCGTAAAGTCTGGGACTTTATGCGCTGGGATTACTGGGCGTTCGGCATCTCTGGTCTGCTGTTAATCATCTCTATCGCCATTATTGGCGTACGTGGGTTTAACTGGGGTCTGGATTTTACCGGCGGTACAGTTATCGAAATCACGCTGGAAAAACCGGTCGACATGGACCAGATGCGCGACGCGCTGCAGAAGTCGGGCTTTGAAGAGCCGCTGCTGCAAAACTTTGGTAGCAGCCGCGACATCATGGTGCGTATGCCGCCTGTGCACGGGGAAACCGGTGGTCAGGAGCTGGGCAGCAAAGTCGTTAAAGTGATTAACGAAACCAGCAGCCAGAACGCGACGGTAAAACGTATTGAGTTTGTGGGGCCGAGCGTCGGTGCTGACCTTGCGCAAACCGGTGCAATGGCGCTGATGGTGGCGCTGATTTGTATCCTCGTTTATGTCGGCTTCCGCTTTGAGTGGCGTCTGGCGGCAGGGGTTGTTATCGCACTGGCGCACGACGTGATCATCACCATGGGTGTGCTGTCGCTGTTCCATATCGAGGTTGACCTGACTATCGTGGCATCGCTGATGTCCGTTATCGGCTACTCGCTTAACGACAGTATCGTGGTGTCCGACCGTATTCGTGAAAACTTCCGCAAGATCCGCCGCGGAACTTCTTACGAAATCTTTAACGTGTCGCTGACCCAGACGCTGCATCGTACGTTGATCACCTCCGGGACCACCTTAGTCGTGATCCTGATGCTGTATCTGTTTGGCGGTCCGATTCTGGCAGGCTTCTCACTGACCATGCTTATTGGTGTCACCATCGGTACGGCGTCCTCGATTTACGTGGCCTCTGCGCTGGCGCTGAAACTGGGCATGAAACGTGAGCACCTGATTCAGCAGAAAGTGGAAAAAGAAGGGGCGGATCAGCCGTCAATTCTGCCGTAATCTGGCACACCGCTTTAGAAAACCGCAGCCTCAGCGCTGCGGTTTTTTTTCGCCTGACAATCTCTCCTGACAGTATGCTGTCAGGAGGGGAGTGTCAGACTCTCTTTGTCGAAAACACAACGAGGAAGAGAGAATATGCGTAAGGTTATCAATTGGTTTGAAATCCCGACTCTGGATCTGGATCGTGCAATGGCATTTTACGGCTACTGCCTGGGAGCTGAATTCAGACTTGAGAGCGCGGCCGGTATGACAATGGCCGTCTTTCATTACGAGGAGCCTGCTACCGGTGGAGCGCTGGTATATTCTGAGGCGCTGAAACCGTCTGTGGACGGCGTGGTGATCTATCTCTTCACGCCTGACATCAACGCTTCCCTGGAAAAAGTGGCAGAGAAAGGCGGTTCCTGCTGTTTTGGACCGTTAACATTGCCGGATGATATTGGCACGATTGCCCTTTTCATTGATAGTGAAGGGAACAAAGTCGGGTTACATCAACCTGCCTGATAAATCATAACCAGCCTTGATGGGAAAACCTCGATGAGTCGCCGCGCCGATCGCTTGTTTCAGATAGTGCAAATCCTTCGCACCCGTCGGCGCGTCACGGCGGCGCTCCTGGCGGAGCGGCTGGAGGTTTCAGAACGTACGGTGTATCGGGATATCCGTGATTTATCGCTGTCGGGCGTGCCGATTCAGGGCGAAGCCGGGAGTGGGTATCGTTTGATGCCCGGCTTCGATATTCCGCCGCTCATGTTTACGGGACTGGAAGTGGAAGCGCTGATCGCGGCCATCGGCATGTTGCAAACCTGGAGCGGCGATGTTTTAGCGCAGGCGGCGGGTTCGGCTCAGGAGAAGTTACTTGGGGTACTGCCTGCTGACAGGCGTCTGCTGGCTGAACGTAACCGGATAATCACCCCGAACATGGGTAAATATCCTCAGACCCGGCGCTGGTTTGATGTTCTGCATCAGGCCATGCGTCAGCGTGAGGAAGTGTACATTCGTTACGAAAATGACAAAGGGGAAGCTTCCGAGCGTGCCATTCACCCGCTCGGCCTCTCTTTCTGGGGAGAAGTATGGGTGTTAGTCGCCTGGTGTTTACTGCGGGATGATTATCGCAGCTTCCGGCTGGATCGCTGCCAGGCTGTCGCGATTACGGGGAAAGTATTTGCCGAACGCCCCGATCGCTCTTTTGAAGACTTCATTCGCCGACAGAAAATGCGCAACAAAGATGTCGATGATGTGGCTTCATCGTAACTGCAGGCGGTGAGCGGAATGTCCCTGGCGGCAGGCCCCGTATCGGATCATTGCTAAAAACGCGGTGGCACGCGAAACTAGCCGCATCCACCATTGACCCAGGTACTGACTGACTTATGGCGATTATCCCGAAAAACTATACGCGGCTGGAAAGCGGCTACCGTGAAAAGGCATTAAAACTGTTCCCGTGGGTGTGCGGTCGCTGCTCGCGTGAATTTGTCTATTCAAATCTGCGAGAACTCACCGTTCACCATATCGATCACGATCATACGAACAACCCGGAAGATGGCAGCAACTGGGAGCTTCTTTGCCTGTTCTGCCACGATCATGAGCATTCGAAATATACCGAAGCGGATCAGTACGGTTCTACGGTTGTTGCGGGCGAGGATGCGCAGAAGGATGTTGGCGAGGCGACGTATAATCCCTTTGCCGATCTGAAAGCGATGTTAAATAAGAAAAAGTAAAAGGTCTTACTGCGTAAACGGATCGGAATGGATAAAAAAAAGCACCGACGAGCGTCTCGTTCGGTGCTTTTTCTATTCAGGTCATCCGGGCAGGATGAAGGATAACTTCACTTAGAAATTGTAACCCACAACCAGGTAGCCACCCCAACCGGTAGAGCGGACGTTCTCTTTCATCCAGACCAGGTCGGCATCGTTATTCCACTGACCACCATTGTGCCAGTAACGCGCAACAGCGGAGTAGTGCCAGTGATCGTAGCTCAGAGACAGGATGTGGCTGGACGCGATGGAGTTGTTGGTGCGCTGTTTGATGCCGTTTTCAGCGTATGCGCTCTTATCGCCCAGGTCTGAACCCCAGTCAAAGTTGGTGAAACCGATATAGCTCAGGTTGCCGCCCCACAGGGAGGTGATCGGCACAAAGTATTTCACTTTGAAACGGTAACCGTCCCAGTCGTTCTGGTTTTCTGCACCGTAGTTCTGCCACTGGTATTTCGCGTACACGTTCAGAGACAGGCTCATCGGCAGACCGGTATCGATATCGGTACCCAGACCCATGTACCAGGTGCTCTGGCGGCCGGATGCATTGCGACCCATGTCATAGATGTAGTTGTTCGCGAAATACCACTCTTTGAACGGACCGAAGCTCAGGTCGGTACCGGTCAGTTTATCAATAGAGAAACGCGGTTCGATTTCCATGAACAGCGGAGAACCGTGGTTCCAGATACCTTTCGCTTCGGTGTTACCGCCGAAGAAGACCGGGGCATCGGCATAACCATAAAAATCGAACCAGTCTTTTTTCGCAAATGCTTCATATTCCAGGTAGGTATCGTTACGAATTTGCGGTCCGAAGCGGGTGTGATAGCTGCCTACCACGTTAACGCTCTGGTGCCACCAGTCAGACACGTATTCCGGTTTGCTGTTATCCGCTGCATTCACGGAGAAAGAGGTCGAAAAAGCCAGTGCAGCGCCGGCTGCGAGTAATGTTTTCTTCATAATTATGCCACTGATAAGAGATCCCTTACGGGAATGAAAGAATGCACGCATTGCGTTTCTAAATATTTCATGTTTCTGCGGGCTTATTATAAGTATCCTTGCTCACAAAAATATGTGTTGTTTCACATTACTGAAACACACGTAATCGATTGCGTTCACGTTTGCGTGCTTTCAGCAGCAGGGATTGTACTGATGATCATCATTGTTGCCAATAAATGACACCCACCAGATTTTCATCCGGAGGGTGTGCAGGCGTAACAAAGTATGAATAAGCGCGACAGTGTCGCCGGGAAAAATTACTGCGGACTGGCGGGTTGAATATCGTGGATACGAACAAAACCTAACTGCTCTGGCGTAATACCATTGAGCTGTAGCGCGACATCCACATCGCTTGGTGCTAGCGTGCTGGCCGGTGCGCTAATTAGCTGGTTTTGCACGTTAATTTCCTGATAGTTCTGAGTAGTGCCCTGAATTTCTCCCCACTCTACTGTGCCGCTGAATGCCGGGAGCGGGTCATTAGACTCTCCCTGAATACGCAGCGTGGCCCGCGTGCCGTTCGCATTTGGCGTGATGTCTTTCAGGGTCATACGCAACATACCGATCTGACTGTTCAGTCGGGCAGGGGTGTTGGAACCCGGCAGCAGATAGACGCCGTTGCTGGATTTTGCATTCAGCGCGTTTTGCTGGGTGATTTTCACCGTTTCTTTGTTCAGTTTGGTCATTTCCTTGTTCAGGGTACTGACATCCTGATGCAATTGGCGGACCTCGCTTTGCTGCGCACAGGCGCTAAGGGCGAAAACGCTTCCCAGCAACAGGGATCTTAGGTAACGTCTTGTCATTCTGTCTGTTTCCTTGAAGATGAGGATGTTCTTAATGGTAGATCGCAACGGCTGGGTTGCCATCTATCCATTGTCTCAAAATCGGCTCGTCTTTGTTGTCATGCCAGTTCAGGGTAAAATAGATTTCAGTTAACTCACTCGCCAGGACGTCGTATGCATTGCCCATTCTGTTTCGCCGTGGATACCAAAGTAATTGATTCTCGCCTTGTCGGTGAAGGTTCGTCTGTCCGTCGCCGTCGCCAGTGTCTGGTATGCAATGAACGTTTCACCACTTTTGAAGTGGCAGAGCTTGTCATGCCGCGCGTTGTTAAAAGTAATGAGGTCCGAGAACCGTTCAACGAAGATAAGCTACGCAGCGGCATGTTAAAAGCGTTGGAAAAGCGCCCGGTGAGCTCCGACGACGTTGAAATGGCGTTAAATCATATTAAGTCACAATTACGCGCTACCGGGGAACGCGAAGTCCCCAGCAAAATGATCGGTAATCTGGTCATGGAACAGCTGAAGAAGCTCGATAAAGTTGCCTATATCCGCTTTGCGTCGGTGTATCGCAGCTTCGAGGACATCAAAGAGTTCGGCGAAGAGATCGCCCGTTTACAGGACTGATCATGCAGGACGAAATGTACATGGCGCGCGCGCTAAAACTGGCGCAGCGCGGACGTTTTACCACCCATCCGAACCCGAATGTCGGATGCGTGATCGTGAATAACGGCGAAATTGTCGGCGAAGGCTTCCACTATCGTGCGGGTGAGCCGCACGCTGAGGTACATGCATTGCGAATGGCGGGTGAGCGCGCGCGCGGCGCGACCGCGTATGTGACGCTCGAACCGTGCAGCCATCATGGTCGTACACCGCCATGTTGCGAAGCGCTCATTGCCGCAGGCGTTGCCCGCGTCGTGGCGGCCATGCAGGATCCGAATCCGCAGGTTGCGGGGCGTGGTTTGTACCGCCTGCAGCAGGAGGGCATCGAGGTCAGTCATGGCCTGATGATGTCAGAAGCCGAAGCGCTGAATAAAGGCTTTTTAAAGCGCATGCGTACCGGTTTCCCCTGGATCCAGCTTAAACTTGGCGCATCCCTTGATGGCCGCACGGCGATGGCCAGCGGCGAGAGCCAGTGGATCACATCGCCGCAGGCGCGACGCGACGTCCAGCGTTTACGCGCCCAAAGCCACGCGATTTTAACCAGTAGCGCGACGGTACTGGCAGATGACCCCAAACTGACCGTACGCTGGGAGGAACTCAACCCGGAGGTCCAGGGATTGTATCCCCAGGAAAACCTGCGCCAGCCGGTGCGCATTGTGGTGGATAGTCAGCATCGCGTGACACCTGAACATGCTTTAGTGCAGCAGCCGGGGGAGACCTGGTTTGCGCGTACGCGTCATGATAGCCGCGCCTGGCCTGAATCCGTTCGTGAGATCCTTGTTCCGGAGCACCGTGGTCATGCGGACCTGGTCACGCTGATGATGATGCTGGGCAAACAGCAGATTAACAGCATCTGGGTGGAAGCGGGGGCTCATCTTGCAGGCGCATTGCTGCAGGCGGGGCTGGTTGATGAACTGATCGTCTATCTTGCGCCAAAACTGCTGGGCGCGGATGCGCGGGGGCTGTGCGTGCTGCCAGGTCTGGAAGCGCTGGCCGATGCACCCTCTTTTAAATTCAATGAGATACGTCAGGTTGGGCCAGACGTCTGCCTGCATCTTACCCACGCGTAGCCTCTGCTGTAAAAGGGAGGCAGCGCGTGAAATATTATGATAAAATCCGCCCCCCTGCGGGGTCTGAAATGAACCTGTAAAGGAAGAGTATGAACATTATTGAAGCTAACGTTGCTACCCCGGACGCTCGCGTCGCCATCACCATTGCGCGTTTCAACAACTTTATCAATGACAGCCTGCTTGAAGGTGCGATTGACGCCCTGAAACGCATTGGTCAGGTCAAAGATGACAACATTACCGTTGTTTGGGTTCCAGGCGCGTATGAGCTGCCACTGGCGGCTGACGCACTGGCGAAAACCGGTAAATATGACGCGGTGATTGCGCTGGGTACCGTTATCCGTGGCGGCACCGCGCACTTTGAATATGTGGCTGGCGGTGCAAGCAATGGCCTGGCGCATGTCGCTCAGGACAGTGGAATCCCGGTAGCCTTCGGTGTTCTGACCACTGAAAGTATTGAACAAGCCATCGAACGCGCTGGCACCAAGGCCGGTAACAAAGGTGCAGAAGCTGCACTGACCGCGCTGGAAATGATTAACGTATTGAAAGCCATCAAGGCCTGAATTTTGTAAGGGGAATTCCGTGAAACCTGCTGCTCGTCGCCGCGCCCGTGAGTGTGCCGTCCAGGCGCTCTACTCCTGGCAGTTGTCCCAGAACGACATCGCTGATGTTGAATACCAGTTCCTGGCGGAACAGGACGTGAAAGATGTGGACGTTCTGTACTTCCGTGAACTGTTGACCGGGGTGGCGACTAACAGCGCGTATCTCGACGGCCTGATGAAGCCGTACCTGTCCCGTCTGCTCGAAGAGTTGGGCCAGGTTGAAAAAGCGGTGCTGCGCATTGCTCTGTTCGAATTGTCTAAACGTGATGATGTCCCGTACAAAGTTGCGATTAACGAAGCTATCGAACTGGCGAAAACCTTCGGTGCAGAAGACAGCCACAAATTTGTAAATGGCGTGCTCGACAAAGCAGCCCCCGCGATCCGTCCCCACAAAAAATGATCCGTAAGCCGGAGCCGGGCGTTGTTTTGACACGCTCGATCCGGCTTTTTCTTTTCTTTGCTGAGGCATAACGTATGGCATGCGGCGAATTCTCCCTGATTGCCCGTTATTTTGACCGTGTAACAAGCTCGCGCCGTGACGTTGATACCGGCATTGGCGACGACTGCGCACTGCTCAACGTACCTGAAAAGCAGACGCTGGCAATCAGCACTGACACGCTGGTGTCAGGCATCCATTTTCTTCCTGATATCGAACCGGCTGACCTGGCATATAAAGCACTGGCAGTGAACATTAGCGATCTGGCGGCTATGGGGGCCGATCCGGCATGGCTGACGCTGGCGCTGACATTGCCGAGTGTCGATGAAGAGTGGCTTAAAGCGTTTAGCGACAGCCTGTTCGAACAGCTCAATTACTACGATATGCAACTCATTGGCGGCGATACGACCCGTGGTCCGCTGTCGATGACGTTGGGTATTCATGGCTATGTCCCCGCTGGACGCGCCTTAAAACGCAGCGGCGCCAAACCAGGTGACTGGATTTATGTCACCGGCACACCGGGGGATAGCGCCGCCGGGCTGGCTATTTTGCAGAAGCAGTTGCAGGTGGCCGACGCACAAGATGCAAAATATCTGTTGCAGCGACACTTGCGTCCTGTGCCTCGTGTCTTACACGGGCAGGCGATGCGCAATCTGGCAAGCTCGGCTATCGATCTTTCCGATGGGTTGATTTCCGATCTTGGACATATTCTCAAGGCCAGCGGCTGCGGTGCGCGGGTCGATCTCAATGCATTGCCTTATTCGCAGGCCATTCTGCGTCATGTGGATGCGGAACAGGCTCTGCGCTGGGCGTTATCAGGCGGCGAAGATTACGAGCTGTGCTTTACCGTACCGGAAATCAACCGGGGCGCGCTGGAGGTAGCCGTTGGCCATCTGGGTGTGCCTGTGACCTGTATTGGGCAGATGAGCGCTGATGTGGAAGGCCTGAATTTTACCCGCGAAGGTAAAACAGTGACGCTTGACTGGAAAGGATATGACCATTTTGCCGCGCTTTAAAGACATTGCCAAAAGCCGTTTGAAAATGAGCAACCCGTGGCATTTACTGGCCACAGGGTTTGGTAGCGGATTAAGCCCTGTCGTGCCAGGTACAATGGGCTCTTTAGCTTCCATTCCGTTCTGGTATCTGATGACCTTTCTCCCGTTGCAGCTCTATTCGCTGCTGGTGATGCTGGGGATTAGCGTGGGCGTTTATCTGTGCCATCGTACGGCGAAAGATATGGGCGTGCACGATCATGGCAGTATCGTCTGGGATGAGTTTATCGGGATGTGGATTACCCTGATGGCGCTACCGACTAATGACTGGCAGTGGGTTGCCGCTGGTTTTGTGATCTTCCGTATTTTCGACATGTGGAAACCGTGGCCGATCCGCTGGTTTGACCGCAATGTGCACGGGGGCATGGGGATCATGGTTGACGATATTGTGGCCGGCATTATCTCTGCTGGAATTTTGTATGCGCTGGGCCACTACTGGCCGATCGGCATTCTCTAGCGGTATTTCTGATCTGATGTTGTTCGGGCAGGCGTATCCGCATCGGGGGAAACCCCGGTGGCGCTGACGCTTACCGGGGCTACGGAAGGTAGCCCGGATAAGGCGTATCCACATCGGGGGAAACCCCGGTGGCGCTGACGCTTACCGGGGCGACGGAAGGTAGCCCGGATAAGGCGTATCCGCATCGGGGGAAACCCCGGTGGCGCTGACACTTACCGGAGCTACGGAAGGTAGCCCGGATAAGGCGTTTCACGCCGCATCCGGGATATTCCAGACCGTTCAAAAACCCACTAACGCATTATTTAAACCCGACCACCGGATGCTGTTTGTAAGGGGTTTCCATTTCGGCGATCTGCTCTGGTTTCAGCGTTAAATCTACGGCCTGTAACAGCTCTTCCAGTTGCTCTTCGCGCGATGCGCCGATAATCGGTGCGGCAACACCGGGTTTGCTCAGCAGCCACGCCAGGGCGACCTGCGCGCGCGTAGCGCCGGTTTCTTCGGCTATGGAACCAAGACGTTCAGCAATTTGTGCGTCGTTTTCATCACTTTCGTCGTAGAGTTTTTTCCCCACTTCGTCCGATACGATTCGTGCGGTGGTTTCGCCCCAGGGACGCGTCAGGCGACCACGCGCCAGCGGACTCCATGGAATCACCGCAACCCCCTCTTTATAGCAGAGCGGCAACATTTCACGCTCTTCTTCACGATAGATGAGGTTGTAGTGATCCTGCATGGTCACAAACGGCGCCCAGCCGTGCTGTTTTTGCAATTCCAGCGCCTGCGCGAACTGGTGAGCGTGCATGGAAGATGCGCCAATGTAACGGGCTTTACCGGATTTTACGACATCATTGAGCGCTTCCAGCGTCTCTTCAATCGGGGTGTTGTAGTCCCAGCGATGGATTTGCAGTAAATCGACATAGTCCATCCCCAGGCGTTGCAGGCTGTCATCAATAGAGCGCAGAATTTGCGCACGGGAGAGACCTTCTGTGAGCGTGCCGGACGCATGGTAGACCTTGGTGGCCACCACCACGTCTTCACGGCGGGCGAAGTCACGTAGCGCACGACCCACGATCTCTTCGCTGCTGCCATCAGAATAGCTGTTTGCGGTATCGAAGAAGTTAATTCCGCCATTCAGGGCGTGCTGGATAATAAGACGGCTGCTCTCTTCTGGCAGGGTCCAGGCGTGGTTACCACGGTCTGGCTCGCCAAAAGTCATGCAGCCAAGGCAAAGGCGGGAAACTTTTAGATCTGTTTTTCCTAATGTGTTGTATTGCATGGTTCCACTCCTGCTTATGCTCGTCATATTTCGAGTTACAGGTGCGTTGCCTGCGTCAGTGCCCCCCAGTCAAAGAGTTGTCTATGCTCCCGGGGACTGACTGACTTGCCGCCTTCCTGTAACCCGAACTTTTTAGAGTAGGGTTAAAAACGTTACCGTTAAGCATAGCAGGAGCGCCAGCGGGGGTTATGCGAGCCAGCGCGTGATACGGTTTTGAATACCCGCCGCATCCAGCCCCAGCTCAGCACGTGCTTCGTCCTGGGTTCCCTGCGGAATGAAAAAGTCCGGCAGGCCAATATTCAGCACAGGAATCGGTTTACGCTGCGACATTAATAGCTCGTTCACGCCGCTGCCCGCGCCACCGATGATGGCGTTTTCTTCCAGCGTAACCAGCGCGTCATGCCGTTCCGCCAGCGCAAGAATCAGTGCGTCATCAAGCGGTTTAACGAAACGCATATCGACCAGCGTGGCGTTAAGTTCTTCTGCGGCTTTTGCGGCTTCCGGCAATAAGGTACCGAAGTTAAGGATGGCGATTTTCTCACCTTCACGCTTCACGACGCCTTTACCTAATGGCAGTTTTTCCAGCGGTTCAAGCGTTACGCCAACCGCGTTGCCACGCGGGTAGCGCACGGCGCTCGGGCCTGCGTTGTGGTGGTATCCGGTAAACAGCATCTGGCGGCATTCGTTCTCGTCGCTTGGCGTCATGATAACCATGTCAGGGATACAGCGCAGGTAAGAAATATCAAACGCTCCCTGATGGGTCTGGCCATCCGCGCCGACAATCCCTGCGCGATCAATAGCGAACAACACCGGCAGTTTCTGGATAGCCACGTCGTGGATCACCTGATCATAGGCGCGCTGCAGGAAGGTAGAGTAGATGGCGACCACTGGCTTATAACCGCCAATCGCCAGCCCGGCGGCAAAGGTCACCGCGTGCTGTTCAGCGATCGCAACATCGAAATAGCGATCCGGGAATTTGCGGGAAAATTCCACCATGCCTGAACCTTCACGCATCGCGGGGGTAATCGCCATCAACTTGCTGTCTTTTGCCGCCATTTCGCACAGCCAGTCGCCGAAAATCTTCGAATAGCTCGGCATACCGCCGCTGCTTTTTGGCAGGGTACCGCTGGTCGGGTCGAATTTTGGCACCGCATGGAAGGTGATGGGGTCTTTCTCAGCGGGCTCATAGCCCCGGCCTTTCTTGGTCATGATATGCAGGAACTGCGGGCCTTTCAGACCGCGCATATTCTTAAGCGTATTGATAAGCCCCAGAACATCGTGACCATCGACCGGGCCAATGTAGTTAAAACCCAGCTCTTCAAACAGGGTGCCGGGCACCACCATGCCTTTGATATGTTCTTCGGTACGCTTGATAAGCTCTTTGATCGGCGGCACGCCGGAAAGCACCTTTTTACCGCCTTCGCGTAACGTGGAATAGAGTTTACCGGAGAGTAACTGCGCCAGATGGTTATTCAGCGCGCCGACATTTTCAGAAATCGACATCTCATTGTCGTTCAGCACAACCAGCATATCCGGGCGGATATCGCCTGCATGGTTCATGGCTTCAAATGCCATCCCGGCGGTAATCGCGCCATCGCCAATCACGCAGACGGTGCGGCGCTGCTTGCCTTCTTTCGCTGCGGCAACGGCAACGCCAATGCCCGCGCTGATGGATGTGGAGGAGTGACCGACGCTTAATACATCGTATTCACTTTCACCACGCCACGGAAAAGGATGCAGGCCGTTTTTCTGCCGGATAGTACCAATACGATCGCGCCGACCTGTAAGAATTTTGTGCGGATAAGCCTGGTGGCCAACATCCCAGATTAACTGATCAAATGGCGTGTTATAGACATAATGCAGTGCCACGGTCAGTTCAACCGTGCCAAGCCCGGAGGCGAAGTGTCCGCTGGAGCGGCTCACGCTGTCGAGCAGGTAGCGACGCAGTTCGTCGCACAGCTTTGGCAGGCTCTCTTTTGGCAGCGAACGCAATTCCGCGGTGGAATCAACAAGTGCCAGGGTCGGGTATTTGGCTATATCAAAACTCATCAGAGACTCATCGTGTTGCTCGTCATCCATTGGGCGATGTTTTTGCCTTTCGGCAACCCGGACGATTCAAAGCGTATTGTTTATTTATCACGCTGGATTATGTAATTCGCCAGTGCTTCCAGTGCCGTTGTATCCAGTGATTGCGCCGCCAGAAGATCCAGAGACTGGCGAGCATCGGCAATCAGATCGCGGGCTTTCATCCGGGCTTGCTCAAGGCCCAGTAACGCAGGATAGGTGCTTTTGCCGAGCTGCTGATCGGCGCCCTGGCGTTTACCAAGTGTCGCAGTATCGCCGACAACATCCAGGATGTCATCCTGAACCTGGAAGGCCAGACCGATGCTTTCGGCGTACTTATCCAGCACCGGCAACCATTGATGGCCTGTATTGCCCGCGCTCAGCGCACCCATTCTTACCGCCGCGCGAATTAACGCGCCTGTCTTGTGGCGATGAATGCGCTCCAGCGCGGCTAAATCGACCTGCTGACCTTCTGCGGCGAGATCCAGAGCCTGACCCCCGCACATACCCGCAGCACCGCTGGCAATAGCCAGTTCACGAACCATGGCAAGGCGATCTTGCGTTGCCACTTCTGGCATGGGCGCATCGCTGAGTATAGTGAACGCCAGCGTTTGCAGCGCATCTCCGGCCAGTATCGCATTGGCTTCGCCGAATTTGATGTGGCAGGTAGGCAGGCCGCGACGTAAATCATCGTCGTCCATGGCAGGCAGGTCATCGTGAATCAACGAATACGCGTGAATACACTCAACCGCCGCGGCAGGGGCATCCAGGGTTTCCCGGCTGACGCCAAACATGCTGCCGGTCGCATAGACCAGGAACGGACGCAGACGTTTACCGCCTAATAGTGCGCCATACTGCATTGCCTCAACCAGAGGAGTGTTCTGAAAGGGAAGGGGGGCAATAAACCGCCGCAATGCATCATTGGCATGTTCGACACAGGCCTGTAATTGTTGGCTAAAGTCCATTTACTCGTTATCCGGTGTGAACGGCGTGAGAGGCGCTTCTTCATTGTCGGACAGCAAAATCTGTACGCGCTGTTCCGCCTGCTGGAGTTTCACTTGACCCTGACGGGCAAGCTGTACGCCGCGTTCGAATTCATTAAGGGCCTCTTCCAGCGGAAGATCGCCGCTTTCAAGACGAGTAACAATCTGTTCCAGCTCGCTTAACGCCGTTTCAAATGTGGCGGGTGCGTCGTTTTTCTTTGGCATAGTGAATGTCTGACTCTTATTGATACCGACTACGATATGGTAGCGAAGTCGTGAGGCTTAGCAAATAACGCGCAATGGTCATGCAAAATGCCCAGGAGCTTCGCGATGGTGGTATACTTCCGCGCCTGGATGGCAGCCGCGTTATACACTTCATCCTTCAAACTGCTTCTTTGTTGGCTGCCTTTGTTCACCCCAGTGACTTACGTAGGTAAGCTCCTGGGTTCACTCAGTTGCCGCCGCGAAGCATTTTGAATGATTTTGTGTATAAGGGCTGCTGTACTATTTTCCATTACATGCCCCGTCGGGCTTACCAACGAACCATTGCCGCCATGAAGTTTATCATTAAATTGTTCCCGGAAATCACCATCAAAAGCCAATCTGTGCGTTTGCGCTTTATTAAAATTCTTACCGGGAACATTCGTAACGTTCTTAAGCAGTATGATGAGACCCTCGCTGTGGTCCGTCACTGGGATAATATCGAAGTGCGCGCCAAAGATGAAAACCAACGTCTGGTGATTCGCGACGCGCTGACCCGTATCCCGGGTATTCACCATATTCTGGAGGTGGAAGATGTACCGTTCACCTCTCTGCACGATATTTTCGAAAAAGCGCTGGTGCAATATCGCGAGAAGATTGAAGGCAAAACGTTCTGCGTGCGGGTTAAACGTCGCGGCAAGCACGAGTTCAGTTCGATTGAAGTGGAACGCTACGTCGGCGGCGGTTTGAATCAGCACGTTGAGACCGCCCGCGTGAAACTGACGCACCCGGATGTCACCGTGAATCTGGAGATCGAAGATGATCGCCTGCTGCTGGTGAAAGGCCGTTACGAAGGTATTGGTGGTTTCCCGATTGGTACGCAGGAAGATGTGCTGTCACTAATTTCCGGTGGTTTTGACTCTGGCGTATCAAGCTATATGCTGATGCGTCGCGGCTGTCGCGTGCATTACTGTTTCTTTAACCTGGGTGGCGCCGCGCATGAGATTGGC
This sequence comes from Phytobacter ursingii, assembly GCA_901456055.1. Classification (GTDB taxonomy): domain Bacteria; phylum Pseudomonadota; class Gammaproteobacteria; order Enterobacterales; family Enterobacteriaceae; genus Phytobacter; species Phytobacter ursingii. The sequence goes on along the minus strand of CABDWT010000002.1, from coordinate 108,552 downwards.
GTGCGCCAGGTTGCGCATTACCTGTGGAACCGCTTTGGCAGCTCCCACCGCGTGCGGTTCGTCGCGATCAATTTTGAGCCCGTGGTCGGCGAGATCCTCGAAAAAGTCGACGACGGTCAGATGGGTGTCGTACTCAAACGTATGATGGTACGTGCGGCCTCCAAAGTTGCCGAGCGCTATGGTGTGCAGGCTCTGGTGACCGGTGAAGCGCTTGGCCAGGTCTCCAGCCAGACGCTGACCAACCTGCGCCTGATTGATAACGTCTCCGATACCCTGATCCTGCGCCCGCTGATCTCTTACGATAAAGAGCACATCATCGATCTGGCGCGTGAAATCGGGACCGAAGATTTCGCCCGTACCATGCCGGAATATTGCGGTGTCATTTCGAAAAGCCCGACGGTGAAAGCCGTGAAGGCCAAAATCGAAGCGGAAGAGGAGAACTTCGATTTCGCCATTCTCGACCGGGTGGTGGAAGAGGCCTCGAATATCGATATTCGCGAAATCGCTGCGCAGACCAGCGAAACGGTTGTGGAGGTTGAAACGGTCAGCGGCTTTGGTCCGAACGATGTCATTCTCGATATCCGCTCCATTGACGAGCAGGACGATAAGCCGCTGGCGGTGGAAGGCATCGACGTGGTGTCGCTGCCGTTCTATAAGCTGAGTACCAAATTTGGCGACCTTGATCAGAGCAAAACCTGGCTGCTGTGGTGTGAGCGTGGGGTGATGAGCCGCCTGCAGGCGCTTTATCTGCGCGAGCAGGGTTTTAACAACGTGAAGGTCTATCGTCCGTAAGCGTTGCTGTGTCTATGGGCCGGGCGACATGTTGCCCGGCCTGTCTGACGTCCCAGGGAAACCCTGCCGGGCTAAGCAGGCACATTACGCGCCGTAATAGTTATAAATTCCGGCTGGAATGACCAACTGCGACGCCACTTCATGGGCTTTTTCCCCGCCGACCAGCAGATCAATAATTTTCAGTGCAAAGTCGATAGCGGTTCCCGGCCCCTGGCTGGTGAGCAACTTCACGCGTGGATCCCAGACGACGCGTTTGTCCTGCCACTGCTCCGGCGGAATTTTCTCTTTCAGTGCCGGAAAGCCGGTCATATTGCCAAGCGGGAACAGGTTATGTGGCACCAGCACGGTGGCGGCCGCTGCGCAAATGGTCGCGACGATACGCCCGGAAACATGGAACTGTCGTACGGTCTCAACCAGCAGCGGGCTGTCACGAAAACATTCGGCCCCTTTGATTCCACCCGGTAAGACGATAACGTCGTAATCACCGTCCGCCACAGAGACCAGGGGGGCATCTGCCAGCAGTCTGACCCCACGCGAACAGGTGATCGCAAGATTACCGTCGCTGGCGACACTGGCCGTAGTGACGCTAATACCGCCACGTACCAGCAGGTCGATAGTGGTGACCGCTTCGGTCTCTTCACTACCAGGGGCGAGACATACCAGAGCTGATGCGCTCATACTCACTCTCCTTACGTTTCACTAAGTCATACAGCCGCGCGTTTTCCGGCACCGCGATACCGTGGGCACGGGCGCGTTTGAGCAGGTAACCTGTGATGTAATCGCACTCGGTATGACGCATGGCGCGAATATCCTGCAACATGGAGGAAATATTATCCGCCGTGTTATCAATCACCTGATAGACATAGCTGAGTAACTCATCCGCCGAGATATGGTGACCTTCACGCTCAATGACGGCTGCGACCTCATGGGTGATTTTCTTGATTTCATCGGGAAAGTTACGTAAATCGCCGTTTCGGCAATTTTCCAGCGCGCTTAGCGGATTTACCACACAGTTGACCGCCAGTTTACGCCAGAGGGCCGGGCGGATGTTGTTGTGCCAGGCTACATCCGGAAGCACCTCCTGCAAACTATCCGCCAGGTAGCTAAAGTCACCGTCCTGTTGTCTCGCCGGGCCGATATGCGTCGTGCCGCTGGCGACATGCACAATGACATTACCGTCGCGCCGCGCCGCGTGCGTCGTGGTGCCAATCAGTAAAGGCTGCGGCAGTGATTTCAGCTCTTCTACCGTTCCCATGCCGTTATGAATAAGCAAAATGGGTGTTGTGGCAGGCAAAATCGCCGCTAAACTTCTCACCGCGTCGGAAACTTGCCAGGCTTTAAGCGTGACCAGCAATAAATCGCTGCTCGCCAGAAATTCTGGATCGTTCGCGGTCAGGGATTCGTTAAAAATGGAGCCATCTTCATCAACCAGGTTCACACTGCAAAAGGGTTGCGGTACGCGCAACCAACCCTGTACTTCGTGTCCATGCTTGCACAGAGCAGTTAACCACAATTGCCCTAAAGCACCGCATCCGAGTACGGTAATTTTCATTGTTCCTCCTCACCTGCAACTGCGCCAGGTGTCACTGCTTACAGTATAGCGCCGTCAGCACTGCATTCGGCTATTACAAGTTGAGTTATGCTTCGTTGCGGGTATTATGCATCGCAATAAACACTGAGGGAGAAGAAAAGATGCCATCTTTCGATATTGTTTCTGAGGTTGATCTTCAGGAAGTCCGCAACGCTGTTGAAAATGCGACCCGTGAAGTCGAAACACGCTTCGATTTTCGTAACGTTGAAGCCACTTTTGAGCTGAATGAACAGAATAAGACGATCAAAGTTCTCAGTGAGTCCGATTTTCAGGTCAATCAATTGCTGGATATCCTGCGCGCGAAGCTGTTAAAACGCGGCATTGAAGGCACATCAATTGATGTTCCGGAAGAGTTTGTCCACAGCGGCAAAACCTGGTTCGTTGAAACCAAACTCAAACAAGGCATTGAGAGCGCCGTTGCCAAAAAAATCGTTAAGCTGATTAAAGACAGCAAACTGAAAGTGCAGACGCAAATTCAGGGCGAAGAGATTCGCGTTACCGGAAAATCCCGTGACGATCTGCAGTCGACAATGGCACTGGTGCGCGGCGGAAACCTGGGACAGCCTTTCCAGTTCAAAAACTTCCGCGATTAATAAAAAAGCGGGTTTTCCCCGCTTTTTTTATGCCCTGCTAATGGCTTGCTCGACCTCGAAACGGTTGGTGACTTTGCTGTCGATTTTGACGTAGGCGCTACGTTCCTCAGCAACGACCAGTACTTCGCTCACCCCGTCTGTTGCCAGCAGGCGCGCCTGCAATGAGGCATCTGGCGTGACGCCCTCCGGTATCGCAATGCGCAGGCTACTCACATAGGGGGGTTCCTGCATGCTTCCGGCTACCAGCAGCCAGATCATGGCTAACAACGCGCCTGCCAGAAAGACCGTCTGTGAGTCAAACAGGCCATCGACCCAGCCTCCCAGCGCGCCACCAATCGCCACGCCAAGAAACTGGCTGGTGGAGTAAATCCCCATCGCTGTGCCTTTGTATCCAGCTGGGGCTTCTTTACTGATAAGCGACGGTAGCAGGGCTTCCATCAGGTTAAAAGCGAGGAAGAAAATCTGTACTCCCAGCACCAGTTCCCAGAAATGGGGACCCGCGCCCCAGAGCACGATCTCCGCAATAAGCAGTAGCACGACGCAAAATACAAACACGCGTTTCATGCGGCGCTTCACTTCCGCATAAATGATAAAAGGCACAACGGAAACAAACGACACCAGCATGGTGACGAGGTAGATTTTCCAGTGATCGCGGGCGGCAAATCCGGCGGCTTCGAGCATGCCCGGCAGGGCGACGAAGGTGGACATCAGCAGAATATGCAGACACATGATGCCGAAATTGAGTTTCAGCAGTTTTGGCTCCATCAGCACCTTGCTAAAGCAGCCTTTTACCATGCCTGACTCGCGGTTCAGGACATGATTTTTGCTGTCCGGCACCACCCACAATGTTAATACGATACCCAGGGTCGCCAGCCCGGCAATCATCCAGAACAGCGCGTGCAGGCCCAGTTTATGGGTGATAATCGGGCCAAGCACCATGGCAATCGCAAACGTTACACCAAAACTGACGCCAATAAAGGCCATGGCTTTGGTACGATTTTGTTCGCGGGTTAAATCTGAGAGCAGGGCCATCACCGCAGCCGCAATGGCGCCGGAGCCCTGTAATGCTCGCCCAAGAATAATGCCCCAGATGGAGTCTGAGAGAGCCGCAATGATACTGCCGATGACAAAGATGGCGAGACCACCGACGATCAACGGCTTGCGGCCAACGCGATCAGAAAGCAGACCGAAAGGAATTTGAAACACCGCCTGGGCCAGACCGTAAATGCCAATCGCCAGACCAATCAGCGCCTCACTGGCACCCTGTAATGCCATGCCATATGTGGTCAGAACGGGCAGGACCATAAACATGCCAAGCATGCGCAGGGAAAAAACAGTCCCTAAACCCCAGGTTGCGCGCAACTCGCCTGGCGTCATTTTATAATCGTTCATCACCACCTCAATCTAAAAACAGGCCATAGTTTAGGCGTGGTGTCAGGCGCGGTAAATAGGTGATTGTTTAATAGATATTACGAGGCTGTGAACGGTATTTTTTCCTTCGCTAACCTGCTTTTAAAAAAACCGAAACGGACAGTTTCCAGGGCCTTCGCAAATTGAGTCTGCATGCGTACCTGCTGTTGCAGCGCTTTAAGATAACCGTTCTGATGGTCACATCAAGGTCGTGCCGGTGAGAGGCTGCAAGGGGGAGGGGACAGTGGAGAAATCAGAGCGCGGTGGCCCACTCACAGGCATAAAAAAACCGGGGGATCCCCGGTTTTTAACAGGCGCTACCCGTTACCAGACAGCAGCGAGCAGATTGTGAGAGTCAGGAACCATAAAATCCACTGACATCATCACGCTTAACGCAGTAATCGCGATGATGGAAAAGCCGAACAGCTTACGCGCCCAGACTTTGTCGTCTTCCACTTTGTAGCCACGCAGCGCCATACCCAGCCACCATACGCTTACGGCCGCGGCAACCACCAGATATTTATACCCGGCGTAACCGCCAAGGGAGAGCATCAGTGTTGCGACAGCAAAAGCGATGATATAGAGCGTGATATGATTCTTCGCGACAGAAATGCCTTTCACCACCGGCAGTACCGGGATGTTTGCCGCCTGGTAATCTTTAAAGCGGAAAATGGCAATGGCGTACGAATGGGGCATCTGCCAGAGGCTGAAAATCGCCAGCAGAATAGCCGCACCGCTGTCAAACCCGCCAGTGACGGCACAGTAGCCAATCACCGGAGGCGCTGCGCCGGAAAGCGAGCCGATGAGCGTGCCGTAGACCGAGTGGCGTTTCATATACAGGCTGTAGACGCCTACATAAACCACAAAGCCCATCACCCCCAGCCAGCAGGCCAGAGGATTCGCGCCAAACCACAGCAGCATGAAGCCAGCAATACCCAACAAGGCAGCGTAAACCAGCGAGACTTTCGGCGAAATCAGGCCCCGGACCAGCACGCGGTTTTTCGTCCGCTCCATCTTCTTGTCGATGTCACGGTCAATGTAGTTGTTAAATACACAACCGGAGGCGACAACCAGCGACACGCCAACCAGCGTGTAGACGAACAGCGGGTAATCAATATGGCCTTTAGAGGCCAGCAGGAACCCACCGATCACCGAGATCAGGTTGCCAAAAATAATGCCAGGTTTCGTTACTTGCAGGTATTGCTTCAACATACTCGCCGCTCTTAGTGAACCATCATGTTGTAGTTGAGGTTCCACATGATCCAGATGGAGCCGACTACCAGGATTGCGATGATAATCACGGTAAAGACGAAGGCCGTCATATTCCAGCCTTCATCGGACTTGGTGTTCATGTGCAGGAAGCAAACCAGATGCACCAGAATCTGCACAATCGCGGTAACCAGTACGGTGCCCAGAATCGCAGCATGAGAAGCCGTGCCGCTCATCACCATCCAGAACGGAATGACCGTCAGGATGATCGACAGGATAAAACCTGTCATGTAGGTTTTTACGCTGCCATGGGAAGCGCCGTGTTCCGTTGAATGACTCATTACATCGCCCCCATCAGATAAACTACAGAGAACACACAGATCCACACCACGTCCAGGAAGTGCCAGAACAGACTCAGGCACATGATACGGGTACGGTTGGTGCTGGTCAGGCCGCGACGCGAAATCTGGAACATCAGCACTGCCATCCATACCAGACCTGAGGTAACGTGCAGACCGTGGGTACCTACCAGCGCGAAGAACGCGGAGAGGAAACCACTGCGGTCTGGACCCATACCTTCTGCGATCAGGTGATGGAATTCATAAATCTCCATACCTACGAACCCGGCACCGAAAAGGAAAGTCAGCGCCAGCCAGGAAATCACCTGGCTTTTGTTGTTTTTGTACATGGCGATCGCCGCCATGCCGTAGGTGATGGAGCTGAATAACAGCAGTGCGGTTTCTACCAGGACGAACGGCAGCTCGAAAATGTCCTTGCCAGTTGGGCCACCCGCAGTGCCGTTCACCAGAACGGCATAGGTAGCAAACAGGCATGAGAACAAAATGCAGTCGCTCATCAGGTAGATCCAGAACCCAAATACCTTAGTCGGGCCTGCATCGTGGTGCCCATGATCGTGCGCGTGGGCATTCGCGTGCGTTAAAGTATCAGTTGCCATTTTTCAGCCCTGCCTTTGAAACCTCAGCGAAATGCTGGTTTTCCAGTTTTTCGATTTCTGCAACCGGTACGTAGTAATCCACGTCCTCGTCGAAGCTTTTCACAATCCAGGTAATGATCATGCCGGCGAAGCCAACAATCGCCATCCACCAGATGTGCCAGATCATCGCGAAACCAAACACCGTTGCGAAGGCTGCAATAACAACGCCTGCGCCGCTGTTTTTCGGCATATGAATCTCTTCATAATGTGCCGGTTGTTTGTACGCTTCGCCTTTTTCTTTCATTTCCCAGAAGGAGTCACGTTCGTGAATCTCAGGAACGACTGCGAAGTTATAGAACGGCGGCGGAGAAGAGGTCGCCCATTCCAGCGTACGGCCGCCCCACGGGTCGCCGGTCAGGTCACGGTTCTGGTCGCGGTCGCGAATAGAGACGTAAATCTGAATCAGCAGGCAGAGGATACCGATAGCAATCAGCGCCGCACCACAGGCTGCAATCACCAGCATGGAGTGGAACTGCGGGTCAATCTGCTGGCTCAGGCGACGGGTCATCCCCATAAAGCCCAGCACATACAGCGGCATAAATGCAACGAAGAAGCCGATGATCCAGAACCAGAATGCGCGTTTACCCCAGGTTTCATTCAGCGTGAAGCCAAATGCCTTCGGCCACCAGTAAGTCAGACCTGCAAAGCAACCGAACACCACACCACCGATAATAACGTTATGGAAGTGGGCAATCAGGAACAGACTGTTGTGCAGGACGAAATCCGCACCTGGAACCGCCAGCAGAACGCCGGTCATACCGCCCACGGAGAAGGTGACGATAAAGCCGATGGTCCACAGCATCGCAGAGTGGAACACGATGCGACCCTGGTACATGGTGAACAGCCAGTTGAAGATCTTCACCCCGGTCGGGATGGCGATGATCATCGTAGTAATACCGAAGAAGGCGTTTACGTTAGCGCCAGCACCCATGGTGAAGAAGTGGTGCAGCCAGACGATGAACGACAGGATGGTAATACAGATGGTCGCCCATACCAGCGACGTGTAACCAAACAGACGTTTACGCGAGAAGGTTGCTGCGATTTCGGAGAACACCCCGAACACAGGCAGAACCAGGATGTACACTTCCGGATGGCCCCAGGCCCAAATCAGGTTGATGTACATCATCATGTTGCCGCCCATATCGTTGGTAAAGAAATGGGTACCGATATAACGGTCGAGGGTCAACAGCGCGATGGTTACGGTCAGAATGGGGAATGAGACAATAATCAGTACGTTGGCGCACAGAGATGCCCAGGTAAATACCGGCATCTTGAACATGCCCATGCCCGGTGCACGCATCTTCAGAATCGTCACGAAGAAGTTGATACCGGTCAGCGTCGTACCGATACCGGAGAGCTGGAGCGCCCAGATCCAGTAATCGACCCCGACACCAGGGCTGTATTCAATTCCCGACAGCGGTGGATAAGCCAGCCACCCCGTCTGCGCGAACTCACCGACGCCCAGAGAGATGTTAACCAGAATCACACCGACAACCGTGAACCAGAAGCTCAGGTTGTTCAGGAACGGGAACGCCACGTCACGTGCGCCGATCTGCAGAGGAACCACCAGGTTCATCAGACCGATAACGAATGGCATCGCCACGAAGAAGATCATGATCACACCGTGAGCGGTGAAAATCTGATCGTAGTGGTGAGGCGGCAGGAAACCTGCTTCCCCGGCTGAAGCCAGCGCCTGCTGGCTACGCATCATCACGGCGTCAGCAAAGCCACGCAGCAGCATAACGACTGCAACCGCAACATACATAATGCCAAGACGTTTGTGGTCTACAGAGGTAAACCATTCATTCCATAGCCATGCCCACTTCTTAAAGTAAGTGAGCAGACCGACTACCGCCAGTCCCCCGACGATAATCGCAGCAACCGTGACCATAATAATGGGTTCATGGTACGGCACTGCATCCAGTGTAAGTTTTCCGAACATCGTATTCTTCCTCGACCCCTTTAGTGAGAGGCTTCCGCGTGGCTCATGTCCATGCCTTCCATACCTTCATGCGAGGCGTGCTCACCTTCTGGTTGAGTCATGTCCATGCTCTTGCCGTGGCCCATAAATTTGTTGATAACGTCTTTAAACAAATCGGGTTTCACGCTGGAGAAGTATTCAACCTTGTTGTATTCGCTTGGTGCGGCAACTTTCTCGTACGCATCCATGTCAGCCATGGTGTTCTGAGATTGTTTCACTTTAGCGACCCATTGGTCGAACGCTGCGCGGTCCGGCGTGGCAATAGCTTTGAACTTCATACCGGAGAAGCCTGGCCCGCTATAGCTGGCGGAGATACCGTCATAGGTACCGGCTTCATTGGCGATAAGATGCAGTTTGGTCTGCATACCCGCCATCGCGTAAATCTGGCTGCCCAGACGCGGGATAAAGAACGAGTTCATCACGGAGTTGGACGTCACCTTGAATTCCACCGGAGTGTTCGCCGGGAAGGCGATTTCATTCACGGTAGCAATGCCTTGTTCCGGGTAGATGAAGAACCATTTCCAGTCCATGGCGACAACTTCAATCGTGACAGGTGCTTCGTCATGCGCCAGCGGTTTGCTTGGTTCGAGCGAGTGGGTAGTTTTCCAGGTGAGTACTGCGAGGAACAGGATGATCAGAATCGGCACCGTCCAGACCACAGCTTCAACTTTGTTGGAGTGTGACCAGTTAGGGCTATACTTCGCATCTTTATTGCTCGCACGGTACTTCCAGGCGAAACCAACGGCCATCAAGATGGCGGGAATAACGACAATCAACATCAGGCCAAATGCCGTCAGTATCAGCGAACGTTGCTCCAGTCCAATCTGTCCTTTGGGGTCAAGTAGTGCAGAATCACAGCCACTGAGTAAAACCGTGCCTGCAAATAATGACAACCATCCCAAACTTTTATTGTATTTCCTGAGTCTCATTTACCGACCTCAATTCCACGGGGATCTGGTGGCGTTTAAAGTGTGCGGGCATTTTACGGGAAGGTTACATTACTGTAAACATGAATGGCGTAGTGTCAGTATGGTGTTACTGGGTTCTGCCGATTATGTCACACGAAATGCAACAACCTGTAAAATCGGGTGTTCGCACAGCCTGTTATTAAGGTTATAACGAAAATCCAGGATTACAATAAAGGTGAGGGTAAATTGGTATAACCAATCAAAATGATAAACAATTGATTAACAATATTTCAGCATTTATTGAACATTACCGGAAACATTAAATTAATAACGATGCTGAATCGTTCAAGAGTAACCCTTAATTAATACCGCACAAAATAATTAAAGAAATTTTCTTCATCTCTCGATAAATATTCTCATGTTGAATATTTTATGCTTGCTTGTTTATTGAGCGAAATAATAACTGAAAGTGAATATCTTAAACGAATCTGCATAGCGTGCCGATTATTAGATTGTGATTCGTTTTTGCTTTGTGATCAGCGACTAAGGGATAGAAATGACCATAACAGGAAACAACTCGCCAATAATTGGGATTGATCTGGGAACATCTAATAGCGCTGTCGCGTGGTTTGATGGTGCGAACCCGCAGTTGCTCACGGGTGCCCTGGGCGAAAGATTAACGCCCTCCGTGGTGGGGCTGGACGACGCCGGTAATCTGCTGGTTGGCGAAGCGGCGAAAGCGCGACTGGTCAGCCATCCTCACCTGACGGTTGCCAGTTTCAAACGCTACATGGGAACAGATAAAACGTGGAGCCTGGGTTCACGCCGGTTCCGGGCAGAAGAGCTGTCGGCGTTAGTGCTACGTAAACTTAAGACTGACGCGGAAGTCGCGTTGGGTGGCGCTATTTCTCGCGCTGTCATTACCGTACCTGCTTATTTCAATGATGTTCAGCGTAAGGCGGTCAAGGCAGCAGGAAGGCTGGCTGGACTTGACGTTGAGCGCTTGCTGAATGAACCCACCGCGGCATCCCTGGCATATGGGCTTGCAGATAACCGCGAGCAAAAATTCCTGATTTTTGATCTCGGCGGCGGCACCTTCGATGTCTCTATCGTCGATATGTTTGAAGGGGTGATTGAAGTTCGCGCCAGCAGCGGCGATGCCTGGCTTGGCGGCGATGATTTTACCCAGGTTATTCGTCAATGGATGCAAGCGCGTTACCCTGCGTTAGCCGATCCGAATACAGCGTGTGCGGCGGAGTCAAACCGGATTGCCGAGACGTTCAAATGCACGCTGAGCCAGCAGGATGAAACCAGTGCGACGCTGAACTGTAACGGTGAGGAGTATCGCTGGACCTTAACGGCAGAGACCTTTGCCGAGAGTGCCGCCTCACTTCTCACGCGGTTAAAAAAGCCGGTCGTGCAGGCATTGCAGGACGCACATTTCGACCCTGAGCACCTCGATCATGTCATTCTGGTAGGAGGCGCGACCCGTATGCCGATTGTTCGTCAGATGGCGACCCGGATGTTTGGGCGTTTCCCGCGTAGCGAATTAAACCCCGATGAAGTGGTGGCCCTTGGCGCCGGTGTCCAGGCCGGGCTGATTGCCCAGGCATGCGCGCTGGATGATATTGTCCTGACGGATGTCATGCCGTACTCCCTGGGGATCGAGGTTTCAAGGCGAAATGGCGACAAAATCGATACCGGCTATTTTCTGCCGATCATTGAACGTAACGCCTTTGTGCCTGTTAGCGTGATGAAGACCGTAAGTACGCTGTTTGATAATCAACAGTATCTGGAAATTGAGGTTTACCAGGGGGAAGCCCGTCGGGTAAGCGACAATCTGTTGCTGGACAAAATGAAGATCTCCGTTCCGCGCCGCAAAGCCGGCGACGTGAGCGCTGACATCCGCTTTACCTATACGCTGGACGGCATTCTGGAAGTTGAGTGTAAAGTTCAGGGTGAAGAGACCGCATCAACCCTGGTTATTGAAAAAGTACCCGGTCAGCTCAGCGAAGAAGAGATTCGTGAACGTCTTCATCAACTTGATGGCCTGAAAATGCACCCCCGGGATGTGCCAGAAAATCGTCATTTACTGGCAGAGGCTTCGCGTTGTTACGAACAGCATCTGGGGGAGCGGCGACAAATTATCGATCACTACGCCAGCCAGTTTGAGCAGTCACTCGATCGCCAGGATGTGCGTATGATTGCCACTGCACGGGATGAATTGCGTCAGGTGCTGAATCAATTTGATGACGGGATGTGAGTGATGGCGACAATTTGGGAAACCCTGGGAATCGAACCGACAACCGATGAAGCGGTCATTCGTAGGGCATACGCACGGGAGCTTAAGCAACATCGTCCCGATCAGGATCCGCAAGGCTACCAGCAACTGCGTGAAGCGTTTGATGCGGCGAAAGAATATGCCAAAGGCGAAATGATTTGGCTTGATGACGGCAACGTGCAAGCCGCGGTCAACCTCGATTCCGTACTGGCCGGATTAACGCAAGCTGAAACACACGTGGTTCCGCAACGGGTTGCCCCTGCCCCCTTGCAGCCTGACTGGCAACGAGAAACCCTCGAGGAAGATGCGGAGCGCTTTTCCGTTCAGTTACTGATGGATGAAAGTGACGCGCTTAACGCGCTGCGCCACTACCTGGATCACAACCTGCCGGATGCGCTGGAAGCTCGACGCGTATTCAGCCTTGAGCTGGCGCAGGCCCTGAGTCAACGACAGGGGATTTCCCGTAGCCTGGTCAATAATGTGTCAGACATTATGGGATGGGATCTGGAGGGATATCGCGATTCACCCCTGCCTTACTGGGTCATTCACGCCCTGGACACGCAAATTGATGCGACTGCGGCGGATAATCACTGGGACTATTTACGCCGACAGGCTAGCCTGGATCGGCAGCGCCGTCTGGCCTGGCGCATTCTGAGCGGTGAAGTACAGCATTTACCCTGGTGGGCACGGCTCATACCGGATTTCGTTCAGGGGTTATTGAATCAGGTAACGGAGATCAGAAATGCTTATCCGCAATTACTGGAACGGGTTAACCCTGAGTTGCTCCGTCTTTCGACTCCCACACTGGCCGTCTCCTGGGGCGCGCTGATCGCTATCTGGTTTTGGGGGTTTGCTCTGTATATCCAGGTCCGGGCTGATGCGCATTTAGTCTGGCAGGCGGTAACCATGGTGGGGATTGTGATCCTTTATTTGTGGGGGGCGCCTGTGCTGCTGTCGCACTACTTACGTGAGAAACCGCTTGCCCGCATAAGCCATATTTTCTTCTGGCTACTTTCATGGGGCATTATGGCCGTTCCCCTGTTCAACATCTACGTGCTGCTTTATCACTATCCGCCAGCAAGTAACGGGGTTGCACGGACCTGCATGTTTACTGTTGTGATTGCTTACCCTGTCTGGTGGCTGGTGCGCAGTAATTTACATCAGTGGTACGCCATGCCCTTTAATGGTGTCGTAAAACTGATCATGCTGCCTATCCTGTTCCTCAGGCAGTTGCCTCCCATGGTCAATGTTGTCGGACTCATCGTCCTGCCACCGTTATATAGCTATGTGATTAAGTGGATCTATTTTTTCAATTAATCCCTGTGCGAGCGCCAGCAATGCTGGCGCTTTCAGACAACACGCGTTTTGCGTAACGACAGAAAATCCAGTAACCCGCCATAGAGAATGCCGACAAGCGCCAGGATTGCGCCAAATTCCAGAAACGTACTGCCAGTGGCGATATGGGCCCATCCGCTGGCGTTCACTATCAGGATGAACAGCCAGATACCCACTAACAGACAACCAGCAGCAAGCAGGCGTAATGCCAGACGGTAGGCTTTGGAATACTCAGTGCGAGGCATAAAACGCTCGGTGCGTTGCGTGAATTCAAGCGTCTCTTTACAGAGAAGCAGCATCAGAAGACCCGGCACGGCAGCCACGATAGAAAACAGATAAAACATTGACCAGCCATGCGCTTCGACAAACCAGCCAGCCAGCGGCCCAACGTAAACCCGACCAACGGCAGAGAGCGCAGAAAGCAGGGCGAACTGTGTGGCAGAAAAGGACTTGTTGCATAGTGTCATCAGCAACGCGACGAAGGCCGACGTGCCCATACCGCCGCAGAGGTTTTCCAGAAATACCGCTGACGCCATGCTGATGAGATCTTTCGGCGTAACAGCCAGCAGCCAGTACCCGGTATTTGAAATACCCTGCAGCAGACCGAAAATCAGCAACGCGCGAAACAGTGACAAGCGTTGCATTAATACACCGCCCCAGAGTGCGCCAATAATGGTGGCAATAAGCCCCAGGGTTTTGTTGACCACGCCCACTTCACCAGCGTCAAACCCGACGCCGCGAATCAGAAAGGTGGTTGTCAGGCTCATCGCGAACGCGTCGCCAAGCTTATAAAGGACAATCAACAGCAAGATAAGCCAGGCATTGTTGCGACCAAAGAAATCGCGCAGTGGTTCGACAACGGCTTGTTCCAGCGTGCGCGGCGCCGGGATCGCATCGTTCGGTTCAGGAGCCAGTAACGTTGCAATAATACAGGGAATCAGCAGTCCGGCCATCAGCCAGTACATGCCTTGCCAGCCCAGCCAGCGGTCAGCCAGCCACAGCGCCAGGCCGCCAGAGACTAACATGCCTAAGCGATAACCCAGGACGCTAATTGCTGCCCCGGCTCCCCGCTCCTCCGCGGGTAGCACATCCGTTTTCCACGCATCGAAAACAATGTCCTGCGACGCAGAACAAAAAGCGATAACGACCGCCAGTCCCGCCATCCAGCGCAGATGACTGCCTGGCTCAAGAAAGCCCATCGCCGCGATCGAAGCAAGTAAACCCAGTTGCGTAAGGAGGAGCCAGCCCCGGCGTCGGCCGAGGAATGATGGGGTGTAGCGGTCCATCATCGGCGACCAGAGAAATTTAAATACGTAGGCCTGGCCGACAAGCGAGAAGAAACCGATGGTTTTCAGATCGACATTCGCCACTGTCATCCACGCCTGGAGCGTACCGGATGTCAGCGCCAGCGGTAAACCTGAGGCAAACCCAAGCATCAGCAGAATGGCTGATTTGGGTTGCTGAAAGATGCGAAGGTAATGACTGGACATGATTCAGTACTGGCCCGGCGAACCGGGCCAGCGTGCGGAACTTAACGCGTGTTCTGCTTGATGAACTGATGAATGGTGGTGTCCTGAGACATATCCGCGATGGTGTCGGTCAACACGCTGTTAACGGCATTCGTTATCTTGTCGTTAGTCGCCTGGAGTGCACCTTCAACGTTATAGCTGGCACGATAGTTTTTCGTCATTTTATTGCCGTTAGCGGCGGTTGCGATGATCGCAATATCCGCTTTCGTCGCAATGCTGTAACGCAGGTTGCCCTGAGAAACATCGGCATACAGCTGATTAACAATGATTTGCAGGTTAGCCGCACCGCTTGGGCCGATCATATAACCGCGCGCAGTCATTTGTTTTTCGAGCACTTCTTGTAGCAAGAAGCGCAGGTCGCGGGACGCCGTTAGGGTAACCAGTTGGTTATCGCGGGTGACTTTTGCCAGTGCCTGGTCAGGACGCTGGTCTGCGCCCGTGATGCTCACTGTAACGCCCATCAGGCTAGGATCTTGCTGTGGCAGCGTAATCTTCGGTGACACTTCAAGCGTGGTTGGCGGGGTGGCACACCCGGCCAGCATAAATAAAGCGACCAACGGGAAGAGAAGTTTTTTTAACATGTTCAGGCTCTCAGTGGATCTTAAGCTTAGATAGGGAAAATTCTTGCCATCATAACATCGCCGTCAACAAGGGGAAGTCCTCAATGCATGTAAATTCATCGCCTTGTGCTTTTTTTAACCGTCCGGGATAGTTGCCTTGCCGGGTATGACGTAATTCTTGACCTTTTTAGTACAGTTCATACCTTTGAATGAGAAAATAGGACGAAAGCTAAATTTTTGTTGTTTTCTTGTTATGAACAGGATAAAAGCGGCTAACATTTAAAGGGATGGGTCGCATCTCAGCGTTGTCGGAGGAGTCCTTTCATGATGATACGTGAGCAAATAGAAGATAAATTAAGGGCAGCGTTTGAACCCGTGTTCCTCGAAGTTGTTGATGAAAGTTATCGTCACAATGTACCGGCCGGTTCCGAAAGCCATTTCAAAGTTGTGCTGGTCAGTGACCGCTTTTCCGGGGAGCGTTTCCTCAACCGCCACCGTATGATTTACGGCACCCTGGCGGCGGAACTCGCGTCCACCGTCCATGCGCTGGCTCTGCACACCTACACGATTAAGGAGTGGGAAGGTCTGCAGGATACCGTTTTCGCCTCGCCGCCATGCAGGGGAGCAGGCAGCATCGCGTAAAACGCATTTGCAACTGCCTGAGCTTTTCCAGTATGTTGCGTACAGTTTAAGTAAAAACGGCCTGCGGGCCGTTTTGTTTTGTCTGAGTTTTGAGCGAGAAGCGCAATTTTTAGGTCAAAATTACCTCGGAATTGTGAAAAATGGCGCAACAATGCGGCGTTCCCGTTCTCGACTCACTAAAGTGATGCCGCTATAATGCCGCGTCTTTATATATGAACGTCTTCGGGATGATTCTGGTGACAGGGAATGTATATCTGATTTGAGAGAGCATCCCGGTTCTGCGAAGCCCTATGACAGCTTCCAGATATAGAGTTGACCGAGCACTGTGATTTTTTGAGGTAACAAGATGCAAGTTTCAGTTGAAACCACTCAGGGCCTTGGGCGCCGTGTAACGATTACTATCGCTGCTGACAGCATCGAGACCGCTGTGAAGAGCGAGCTGGTCAACGTAGCGAAGAAAGTACGTATTGACGGCTTCCGTAAAGGCAAAGTACCGATGAATGTCGTTGCTCAGCGTTATGGCGCCTCCGTACGTCAGGACGTACTGGGCGAACTGATGAGCCGCAACTTTATTGACGCGATCATTCAGGAAAAAATCAACCCGGCTGGTGCACCGAACTATGTTCCGGGCGAATACAAACTGGGCGAAGACTTTACCTACTCCGTAGAATTCGAAGTTTATCCGGAAGTTGAGCTGAAAGGCCTGGAAACTATCGAAGTTGAAAAACCGGTTGTAGAAGTGACCGACGCTGACGTCGACACTATGCTGGACACCCTGCGTAAACAACAAGCGACCTGGAAAGATAAAGACGGTGCTGTTGACGCTGAAGACCGCGTGACTGTTGATTTCACCGGCTCTGTAGACGGTGAAGAGTTCGAAGGCGGCAAAGCCACTGATTTCGTGCTGGCAATGGGCCAGGGTCGTATGATCCCAGGCTTTGAAGACGGCATCAAAGGCCACAAAGCGGGTGACGAATTCACCATCGATGTGACCTTCCCGGAAGACTACCACGCTGAAAACCTGAAAGGTAAAGCGGCGAAATTCGTTATCAACCTGAAAAAAGTTGAAGAACGTGAGCTGCCGGAACTGACCGAGGAGTTCATCAAACGTTTCGGCGTTGAAGATGGTTCTGTAGCAGGTCTGCGTGCAGAAGTACGTAAAAATATGGATCGTGAGCTGAAAGGCGCTGTGCGTAACCGCATCAAGTCTCAGGCAATCGAAGGTCTGGTGAAAGCGAACGAGATCGAAATCCCGTCTGCCCTGATTGACAGCGAAATCGACGTTCTGCGTCGTCAGGCTGCTCAGCGTTTCGGTGGTAACGAGAAACAAGCGCTGGAACTGCCGCGTGAGCTGTTCGAAGAGCAGGCTAAACGCCGCGTAATCGTAGGCCTGCTGCTGGGCGAAGTGATTCGTACCCATGAGCTGAAAGCAGACGAAGAGCGTGTTAAAGGTCTGATCGAAGAGATGGCTTCTGCTTACGAAGATCCGACCGAAGTTATCGAGTTCTACAGCAAAAACAAAGAGCTGACCGATAATATGCGCAATGTCGCTCTGGAAGAACAGGCTGTCGAAGCTGTACTGGCAAAAGCAAAAGTGACTGAGAAAGCAACCAGCTTCCAGGAACTGATGAACCAGCAGGCTTAATTTACTCATCCGGTATAAAGAGTAAACAATAAGCCCGTCACCTCCCGGTGACGGGCTTTTTTTATCGCATTGATGTTATCAGAAGTGTGCTAAAAGGGCGTTTCAGTGTTAGCGTAACAGCAAAAGGTTGTTATGCTTGAAATAAGGTGTGGTCATCCCCATTAAGGGACTATCGACTGTGAACACTCTGGCTGATAATCCGTCCGTGAGGGGTCGTAGTCAGACCTGGCTCACTCAAGTACAATCAGTACAGCAGGTTATTTATTTTTAGATCCAGGAGACGGACATGTCATACAGCGGCGAACGAGATACCTTTGCACCCCATATGGCCCTGGTGCCAATGGTTATTGAACAGACCTCACGCGGTGAGCGCTCCTTCGATATCTACTCCCGTCTTCTTAAGGAACGTGTCATTTTCATGACGGGTCAGGTTGAAGACCACATGGCAAACCTGATCGTGGCGCAGATGTTGTTCCTGGAAGCGGAAAATCCGGAAAAAGATATTTACCTGTATATTAACTCTCCGGGTGGCGTTATCACCGCCGGAATGTCAATTTACGACACCATGCAATTTATTAAGCCTGACGTCAGCACCATTTGTATGGGCCAGGCCGCGTCCATGGGCGCATTCCTGTTGACGGCGGGAGCAAAAGGCAAGCGTTTCTGCCTGCCGAACTCACGTGTGATGATCCACCAACCGTTGGGGGGTTACCAGGGGCAGGCGACGGATATTGAGATCCACGCCCGCGAAATCCTGAAAGTGAAAGGGCGTATGAACGAACTCATGGCGCATCATACAGGTCAATCTTTAGAGCAAATTGAACGAGATACCGAACGTGACCGTTTCCTCTCTGCGAACGAAGCCGTCGAATACGGTCTGGTTGATTCAATTTTGACCCATCGTAATTAATGCTCAGGCCGGAGTAGTGCCGCTATAATGAATATCGAGTGGCACTACGCTAGCCAGCGTTTTGCGCCTGGAATGGCATTTGCGTCGTCATGTGCGGCACAAAGAACAGAAAAGAGGTTTTGACTCATGACAGATAAACGCAAAGATGGTTCGGGCAAACTGTTGTACTGCTCTTTTTGCGGCAAAAGCCAGCACGAAGTGCGCAAGCTCATTGCCGGGCCGTCCGTGTATATCTGCGACGAATGTGTTGATCTGTGTAACGACATTATTCGCGAAGAGATTAAAGAAGTTGCGCCCCATCGCGAGCGCAGTGCACTGCCGACCCCGCACGAGATTCGCCATCACCTGGACGATTATGTAATCGGTCAGGAACAGGCGAAAAAAGTGCTGGCTGTCGCGGTATACAACCACTACAAACGTCTGCGTAACGGCGACACCAGCAATGGTGTTGAGCTGGGCAAAAGTAACATTCTGCTGATCGGGCCGACCGGTTCCGGTAAAACATTGCTGGCTGAAACGCTGGCGCGCCTGTTGGATGTTCCGTTTACCATGGCGGATGCCACCACCCTGACCGAAGCGGGTTATGTGGGTGAAGACGTTGAAAACATCATCCAGAAGCTGTTGCAGAAGTGCGATTATGACGTACAAAAAGCGCAGCGCGGCATCGTCTATATCGATGAGATCGATAAGATCTCGCGTAAATCTGACAATCCGTCCATCACCCGAGACGTTTCCGGTGAAGGCGTACAGCAGGCGTTGCTGAAACTGATCGAAGGTACCGTGGCAGCCGTACCGCCGCAGGGTGGACGTAAACACCCACAGCAGGAATTCTTACAGGTTGATACCTCCAAGATCCTGTTCATCTGCGGCGGCGCATTTGCTGGTCTGGATAAAGTGATTTCCCATCGTGTTGAAACCGGTTCTGGCATCGGCTTTGGCGCGACGGTGAAAGCGAAATCCGAAAAAGCGAATGAAGGTGAACTGCTGGCGCAGGTCGAGCCTGAAGATCTGATCAAATTTGGTTTGATCCCGGAGTTTATTGGTCGTCTGCCGGTTGTGGCAACCCTCAACGAGCTGAGCGAAGAAGCGCTGATTCAGATCCTTAAAGAGCCGAAAAATGCCCTGACCAAACAGTACCAGGCGCTGTTCAATCTTGAAGGTGTGGATCTGGAATTCCGCGACGAAGCGTTGACGGCTATCGCTAAGAAAGCAATGGTGCGTAAAACCGGTGCACGTGGTCTGCGTTCCATCGTCGAAGCGGCGTTGCTGGACACCATGTATGATCTGCCATCCCTGGAAGAGGTCGACAAAGTGGTGATCGATGAGTCCGTGATTGCCGGACAAAGCAAACCACTACTGATCTACGGTAAGCACGAAGCGCAACAGGCATCTGGTGAATAATTCACCAATCCATACATATAGTTAATGAAAAAGGGGGGATTTTATCTCCCCTTTTATTTTTCCTGATTCTCGCCGTTGAATGTGTGGGAAACATCCCCATATACTGCTTTACATGTTAATGGTGCGTGTTGCACAGTCACGTCACCGGATTACCTGGCGGACATTAAACTAAGAGAGAGCTCTATGAATCCTGAGCGTTCTGAACGCATTGAAATCCCCGTATTGCCATTGCGCGATGTGGTGGTTTATCCGCACATGGTCATACCCCTGTTTGTTGGGCGGGAAAAATCTATCCGTTGTCTTGAAGCGGCCATGGACCATGATAAAAAAATCATGCTGGTTGCGCAGAAAGAAGCGTCAACGGATGAGCCGGGTGTAAACGATCTTTTCACCGTCGGGACCGTGGCCTCTATTCTGCAGATGCTGAAACTGCCTGACGGCACGGTTAAAGTGCTGGTGGAAGGTCTGCAGCGCGCGCGCATTACCACGCTGTCGGATAATGGCGAACATTTTACGGCTAAAGCGGAATATCTCGATTCCCCGGCCATTGATGAGCGCGAGCAGGAAGTGCTGGTACGCACTGCCATTAGCCAGTTTGAAGGCTATATCAAGCTCAATAAAAAAATTCCACCGGAAGTACTGACTTCGCTCAACAGCATTGACGACCCTGCGCGCCTGGCCGATACCATTGCCGCGCATATGCCATTGAAGCTGGCCGACAAACAGTCCGTACTGGAGATGTCCGACGTTAACGAACGTCTCGAATATCTGATGGCGATGATGGAATCGGAAATCGATCTCCTGCAGGTCGAGAAACGAATCCGCAATCGCGTCAAAAAACAGATGGAAAAATCCCAGCGCGAGTACTATCTGAACGAGCAGATGAAGGCCATTCAGAAAGAACTCGGCGAGATGGATGACGCGCCGGATGAAAACGAAGCGCTGAAACGTAAAATCGACGCGGCCAAAATGCCAAAAGAGGCGAAAGAAAAGGCCGAAGCCGAGCTGCAGAAACTGAAAATGATGTCTCCGATGTCTGCGGAAGCCACCGTGGTCCGTGGTTATATCGAGTGGATGATTCAGGTTCCGTGGTATGCACGCAGCAAAGTGAAAAAAGATCTGCGTCAGGCGCAGGAAGTGCTCGATACCGACCACTATGGCCTTGAGCGCGTCAAAGACCGCATTCTTGAGTATCTCGCGGTGCAGAGCCGTATGAACAAACTCAAAGGCCCAATCCTGTGTCTGGTTGGACCGCCGGGGGTAGGTAAAACTTCTCTGGGGCAGTCTATCGCCAAAGCGACCGGACGTAAGTATATCCGTATGGCGCTGGGCGGCGTGCGTGACGAAGCGGAAATTCGCGGTCACCGTCGGACCTATATCGGTTCTATGCCGGGCAAACTGATCCAGAAGATGGCAAAAGTGGGCGTTAAAAACCCCTTATTCCTGCTTGATGAGATCGACAAAATGTCCTCGGACATGCGTGGCGATCCGGCATCTGCATTATTAGAAGTGCTTGATCCGGAACAGAACGTTGCATTTAGCGACCACTATCTGGAAGTGGATTACGATCTCAGCGATGTTATGTTTGTCGCGACGTCTAACTCCATGAACATTCCGGCACCGCTGCTTGATCGTATGGAAGTTATCCGTCTTTCCGGTTACACGGAAGATGAGAAACTGAATATCGCGAAACAGCATCTGCTGACGAAACAGATCGAACGCAATGCGCTGAAACCGACGGAACTGACCGTGGATGACAGCGCCATTGTCGGCATCATCCGTTATTACACCCGTGAAGCGGGCGTGCGTAGTCTTGAGCGCGAAATCTCTAAATTGTGCCGTAAAGCCGTGAAACAGCTGCTGCTGGATCCCTCGTTGAAACATATCGAGATTAACGGTGACAACCTGCACGATTACCTGGGTGTTCAGCGCTATGACTATGGCCGTGCGGATGATGAAAACCGTGTGGGCCAGGTAACCGGACTGGCGTGGACCGAAGTCGGCGGCGACCTGCTGACCATCGAAACCGCGTGTGTACCAGGTAAAGGCAAGCTGACCTATACCGGTTCGTTGGGTGAAGTCATGCAGGAATCCATCCAGGCAGCCCTGACCGTGGTGCGTGCTCGCGCTGAAAAACTCGGCATCAACGGGGATTTCTACGAAAAACGCGATATTCATGTTCACGTACCAGAAGGGGCTACGCCGAAAGACGGCCCGAGCGCCGGTATCGCGATGTGTACTGCGCTGGTTTCTTGCCTGACTGGCAACCCGGTACGTGCTGATGTGGCGATGACAGGGGAAATTACTCTGCGTGGTCAAGTACTGCCGATTGGTGGTCTGAAAGAAAAACTGCTGGCGGCACACCGTGGCGGGATCAAAACCGTGCTGATTCCTTATGAGAACAAGCGCGATCTTGAGGAAATTCCGGAAAACGTCATCGCTGATCTGGACATCCATCCGGTTAAGCGCATTGATGAGGTTCTGGCGCTGGCACTACAAAACGAACCCTTTGGTATGCAGGTCGCGACCGCAAAATAGTGACCTCGCGCAAAGAGCGTTGATAAAAACAAGGCTGGTAAGGCATTTCGGACTTGCCAGCCTTTTTTTGTATAGCTAATTTAGATTGCTGGTTGGGTGTGTCATCAACAACTGGTGTTGTAAGGGCATGACAGGCCTGATATAACTGCTGCGCGGTCGCGCTGTGAAGGACTCAGGCGCGATATAAATTATAAAGAGAGGAAGAGAAGAGTGAATAAATCTCAACTGATAGACAAGATTGCCGCGGGAGCTGACATCTCTAAAGCGGCTGCTGGACGTGCGTTAGATGCTTTAATTGCTTCTGTTACTGAATCTCTGAAAGAAGGGGACGATGTAGCGCTGGTAGGTTTTGGTACCTTTGCCGTTAAAGAGCGTGCTGCGCGTACAGGCCGCAACCCTCAGACCGGTAAAGAAATCACTATCGCCGCAGCTAAGGTTCCAGGCTTCCGCGCAGGCAAGGCACTGAAAGACGCGGTTAACTGATCGCTTTCCCGGTGGGAAGGTGAAAAGTACAAGGGCGCATCGAGAGATGTGCCTTTTTTATTTATTCAGTCACTCTTATCTGAGTTTCTGCGAGTTGTGGGCTGACAATTGCCCCCTTTTCTTGTCAAAATACGACCCTATACGCAGCGTCGGGAAACTGAGTGACTGCGAGAGGTCTACAGTCACCTACAGCGGAGTGTTGTTACACCATGATGGACAATTTACGCACGGCAGCAAACAGCATCGTGCTCAAGATCATTTTCGGCGTCATTATCGTGTCGTTCATTTTGACCGGCGTCAGTAGCTACCTTATTGGCGGTAACAATAATTATGCCGCAAAGGTAAATGACCAGGAGATTGGTCGCGCGCAATTCGAAAATGCGGTTGCCAGTGAACGTAATCGTATGCAGCAGCAACTGGGTGACCAGTTCTCAGAGCTGGCCGCGAATGAAAACTACATCAAATCTATGCGTCAGCAGGTGCTGAACCGTCTTATTGACGAAGCATTGCTGGATCAGTATGCGCATAACCTGCACCTGGGCATCAGTGATGAGCAGGTTAAGAAAGCGATTTTCTCCACTCAGGCTTTCCAGACCAACGGTAAATTCGATAACGACCGTTTCAACGGTATCGTTAACCAGATGGGCATGAGCGCGGATCAATATGCACAAGCGCTGCGCAACCAGTTGACCTCTCAGCAACTGATTAACGCGGTTGCCGGCACTGACTTCATGCTAAAAGGTGAGACGGATGAGCTGGCGGCGCTGGTTTCCCAACAGCGCGTTGTGCGTCAGGCGCTGATCGACGTAAATGCGCTGGCGGCAAAACAGAGCGTAAGCGACCAGGAGATCGCCGGTTTCTATGAGCAGAACAAAACCCGCTTTGTCTCCCCTGAGCAGTTCCGCGTCAGCTATATCAAGCTGGATGCGGCCAATATGCAGCAGAACGTCAGCGACGCGGATATTCAGTCTTACTATGATCAGCATATGGATCAGTTCACGCAGCCGCAGCGTAATCGCTATAGCGTGATTCAGACCAAAACGGAAGATGATGCGAAAGCCGTACTGGACGCGCTGAGCAAAGGGGCTGATTTTGCCGCACTGGCGAAAGAAAAATCTACCGACATCATCTCTGCCCGCAACGGTGGTGATATGGGGTGGCTGGAGCCGGCCACCACACCTGACGAACTGAAAAATTCGGGCCTGAAAGACAAAGGCCAACTGTCAGGCGTGATCAAATCTTCCGTTGGCTTCCTGGTGGTGCGCCTTGACGACATTCAGCCTGCAAAAGCGAAACCGCTGAGCGAAGTGCACGATGAGATCGCCGCAAAAGTGAAGCAGGATAAGGCGCTGGATGCCTGGTATGCTCTGCAGCAGAAGGTGAGCGAAGCTGCAAGCAACGATAATGAATCTCTGGCGGGCGCTGAGCAAGTCGCCGGGACAAAAGCCGTTGAAACCGGCTGGTTTAGCCGTGACAGCCTGCCGCAAGAACTCAATTTTAAACCGGTTGCCAATGCTATCTTTGATGGTGGTCTGGTCGGGGTGAACGGTGCGCCAGGCAGTAACTCTGACATTATTACTGTCGATGGTGACCGTGCCTTTGTGCTGCGTGTGAGCGAGCATAAAGCAGAAGCGATCAAGCCACTGGAAGAGGTTAAAGCTCAGGTCAGTGATATCGTTAAGCACAACAAAGCGGAGCAGCAGGCCAAACTGGATGCTGACAAGCTGATCGCTGAACTGAAAGCGGGTAAAGGCGACGATGCGCTGAAAGCCGCAGGGTTAAGCTTTGGTGCAGCCAAAACATTGACCCGTACCGGTCAGGATCCGATTAGCCAGGCGGCATTTAGTCTGCCGCTGCCGGAGAAAGACAAACCGGGTTATGGCGTAGCGAACGATGCTCAGGGCAATGTCGCGATTCTGGCGTTGGATGAAGTGAAAGCCGGTACTATGCCGGACGATCAGAAGAAAGCGATGGTTCAGGGAATTACCCAGAACAATGCCCAGATTGCTTTCGAGGCGCTGATGACCAACCTGCGTAAAGAGGCCAAAATTAAACTTGGCGCCATTATGGAACAGCAGGAATAACGAGACGTCTCCCACAAATATTGCAACGCTTTGCAATTCAAAAGGCCGCTTTCGCGGCCTTTTCCACATTTGTCATCCGCCATTTGTACCGTTTTCCCCGCTTGTTTATCGTAGCGTCGTTGTTAAACACCAAGGAGAAACAGTATGAAACATGGAATCAAAGCACTTTTACTGACCCTGTCTTTTGCCTGCGCTGGCATTAGCCATAATACGCTGGCAGCACCTGCTGACGGTGGCGCGAAAGCGCCAGCGGTACAAACCAAAGCCGATAATGGCGCGACGCCGAATGCTAAAACCCCCGACACGCCAAAAAGCGCCGATGATGACGGTACCCGGGTTAGCATTAATACTGCCAGCGCTGAGGATCTGGCGCGGGTGATGAATGGCGTAGGCATGAAAAAAGCCCAGGCGATTGTTAGCTACCGGCAAGAGTACGGTCCATTTAAGACCCTGGACGATCTCAAGCAGGTGCCTGGTATGGGGAGCGCGCTTGTTGAACGCAACCTCGGAAACCTGACGCTGTAAAAGATGGGGCTTGCGTAGTCGCGAAATTTTGCCAGACTAAAGAGGTCATACCAGTTATGACCTCTGTTCCTATAACAAAAGTAAAGGTTAAAGCGCTATGCAGACTCAGATCAAAGTTCGTGGTTATCACCTCGATGTCTATCAGCATGTGAACAATGCCCGTTATCTGGAATTCCTGGAAGAAGCGCGTTGGGATGGGCTGGAAAATAATGAAAACTTTAAGTGGATGACGACGAACAACATCGCGTTCGTGGTCGTCAACATCAATATCAATTACCGTCGTCCTGCCGTACTGGGCGATCGTCTGACTGTGACCAGTCATGTTAAACAGATTAATGGACGAAGCGGCGTGCTTAGTCAGGTCGTGACGCTGGAGCCTGGAGGCGAAGTGGTAGCCGACGCACTGGTGACCTTTGTGTGTATCGATCTGAAAACGCAAAAGGCGCTGGCGCTGGAGGGGGAGTTACGTGAAAGGCTGGAGGAGATGATCCGCGAAGAGGCGTGACACTACAGCAAACTCACCCGGATGCGGCGCAAATGCCTTATCCGGGCGACGCGATTATCGCAGTGGATACACAGTGTAGCCAGGGTAAGCGCACCCGGGAATGTAGACCGAGACGTTAGCCCAGATCAGTAAAAGCAAAACGGCAATATTTTTAATGCTTGTTCCCTCTCTCCGTGGAGAGGGCACCTGGCCGCACAGCAGGTAGCCCGGGTAAGCGCAGCGCACCCGGGAAACCAGAGGGGTGCGTTACTTCAACCCGGTTTTCTTTTTCATGGCAGCCATCACCCCGGCCTTATCAGCCAGGTAGTGGCGCAGACCATTCGCCCGCAGGTTACAGGCGGCACAGTGTCCGCAGCCATCGCCTTTGATGCCGTTATAGCAGGTCAGCGTCTCATTGCGCACCAGTTCCAGCTTTCCCCAGTAATCGGCCAGCGCCCAGGTTTCGGCTTTGTCTATCCACATCAGTGGCGTTTCAAAGCGAATGTCTTTCGCCATACCCAGGTTCACCGCATGGTTCAGGGCTTTGACAAATTCGTCACGGCAGTCCGGATAACCCGAAAAATCGGTTTCGCAAACGCCGGTAATCACCGCTTCGGCCTGCACCTGATACGCATAAATCGCCGTCAGGGTTAAAAACAGAATATTGCGCCCGGGCACAAAGGTATTTGGGATACCACTGGCATCAGGCTGATAATCCGGTACCGGGATGCTGTCGCGCGTCAGGCTACTGACCGCCAGTTCATTCAGTAATGTCACATCAAGGACTTTATGCGCTCGGGCGCCTGACTGTAACGCCAGTTCGCGCGCCACATCGATTTCCGCACGATGACGCTGACCATAATCGAAGGTGACACAATGCACTTCATCGTATTGTTGCAACGCCTGAATCAGACAGGTTGTAGAGTCTTGCCCGCCACTGAACACGACTACGGCACGTTTCATAAGTAATCCCGGTATTCATTCATAAAGGCGCTATGGTAGCGCGTGCGGATTGCCTCGACCAGCTTCTTCACCGCGCCGGGGCTGGTAGCCATGCCTGAGTAAAATCAAACCAGCCACGAGTGTTCAGTCGAATGCCTTCCACGCCAGGGGGGGCGCTAATGCGATACTGATAATTAAACAGCGGTGTGAGTATGGCCTTATCCATCAGATGGCTGAATACCGCCTGCAACGCCTCGCTACGTGCAGTTTCATCCGGCACGCTTTGCACGGCATCGAGCGTAGCCTGCAAATGAGAAAATTGCGCGCGGCTGAGTACATTGGGCCAGACCGGATCGCAGCGCAGCCACTGTTCCAGCGCATACTCCGGGGCTTCGCCAATCAGCCTGTCCCCCATC
Source organism: Phytobacter ursingii (assembly GCA_901456055.1). Classification (GTDB taxonomy): domain Bacteria; phylum Pseudomonadota; class Gammaproteobacteria; order Enterobacterales; family Enterobacteriaceae; genus Phytobacter; species Phytobacter ursingii. The sequence continues at coordinate 81,299 of CABDWT010000002.1, read as the reverse complement.
ATTAAATCCGCCTCTGCCAGTGCACTGCACCCATCCCAGGTCTTCGCATCATGAAAGATCAGCGTAACTTCGCAACCGAGCGCGGCCAGATAATGTTTGAACTGTTGCGCCATGGTGTGTAACTCCACTGGCAGATGGTAAAGCAGGGTTAACCTGGACGGTAGCTCAACGCTTTCTTCCGGCGGCCACTGTGGAATCGTCCAGCCAGGGAGTAGCTCTTTACTGGGCGTAATGAGGTTTTCATCCAGTGGCAGCGTGTCCAGCAACGACGTTTGATGGATGATCTGCACAAGCCGCCGTGATTGTGCAGGAGTGAGATTTGCGCCAATACGCTGTGTCAGATAACAAAACCCCAGGCTGACACTGTTACTCACGGGCTGCAGGTGCACGAGCTCATCGGGTTCGCCAATCGCAATTTGCACAGGATGACGACAACTGGTCCCGAGATTCTGCTCAAAAAGCTGCGGTGTAATCCAGAACTCCACAGCTTTCAATAAGGGATGGGTGAGGTGGTACTGCTCATGACTTTCCAGCCTGACCAGGTCATTACTGAATGAGGTAAGACGGAACGGCCCGGTACCGATAAGCGGCATTTGCGGATGCGCCAGCGTGGTGGCATAGCTGGCAAGCCGGTGCGCCAGCCAGAAATCCGGATGGTGCAGCGTGAATGTCAGACAATGAGAATGGGTTGCCTCCACGCTTTTGACGCTGGCAAAAAGTGTCCGTAAAGCGGGCAGCTCAAGGAGAAGCATAAAGCGTGTTTGTAACTGGCGAATATCCACAACATCGCCGTTGTGCCAGTGCAGCGTCGTGCGAATATGAAACCGCCAACGCAGCTTGTCCTCGCTAATATCCCAGTGATGCGCCAAATCGCCCTGCGGTAAAAAGCTATCGTCAACGAAACGCGTCAGGCCAGAAAAGATTTGTCCGGCAAGATGCTGTTCCGCCCGGCCGGGTAAGAACCCCTGGCGTAGCGGCTCCAGGGGACGGTAGTAAGGAATGCGCAACGTCGGGGTGTCGTTTTGCCAGAGCCCGCCGAGGAAGGGGTTCAGTAAGATGCGCAAATCTTCTGGTGCGAGCTGCGCCAGTGCCAGCGCGTTTTGTTGCTGACCCTCATTAAGCGCCTGCTCCATCATCTCCTGGCGCAAGGATTCCGGCGTGCGCAAAAACTGTAACGCCGCACGTTTACCCCGGCCGGAACGGGAGTCCCAGCTCAGCCAGCCTGCTTGCTGCATTTGACGTAACAGCGTACGCATATGGCGTTCGCTGCAAAAACAGCGTGTGGCAAGTTCTGCCACGCTGACCTGTTGCGCTTCGCCTGATGAGACTTTCCAGAGGCGCTGGTATTGATTGAGTCGATTAAGAAGTCGCATAAATCCGGAACAATTATCTCTATCTGCTCACTATTACTTCCGTATATATCAGGCAATACTTCTGCGCAATACACGGCATCACATCTGGAGATGAAATATGGCCCGGCTGGCTGCTTTTGATATGGACGGTACTTTGCTCATGCCCGACCACCGCCTTGGTGAGCAAACGGTGGCAACGTTACGCCGTTTGCGTGAACGCGACATTACTCTCACTTTTGCGACCGGCAGGCATGCGCTGGAGATGCGCAAACTTATCGACATCCTCGCGCTGGACGCTTTTTTAATAACCGGTAACGGCACACGCGTCCATTCTCTGGATGGGGAGCTTTTACATCGGCAGGATCTTGATCCCGAAGTGGCTGAACTGATACTTCACAGCAAATGGGATACGCAAGCCAGCATCCATGTGTTTAACGATGACGGCTGGATGACGGATAAACCTGTCCCGGAGGCGTTGGACGAACATATCTACAGCGGGTTCACTTACCAGTTGGTGGATCTAAAGCGGCTGTCTGCCCATGACGTGACCAAAGTCTGTTTTGTGGGAGAACATGACGACCTGTGCCGCCTGCGCATCCAGCTTAATGAGGCGTCAGGCGGACGCGCTAATTTATGCTTTTCCGCGTCTTATTGTCTGGAGGTATTACCGCTCGGTTGCAACAAAGGGTCGGCGTTGGCCATGCTCAGCTCGCGGTTGGGCGTGCCAATGCAGGATTGTATGGCGTTTGGCGACGCCATGAATGACAAAGAGATGCTGGCAAGCGTAGGGCGCGGCATGATCATGGGAAATGCCATGCCACAGTTGCGCGCCGCGCTTCCACACTTACCGGTTATCGGACACTGCCGCGATCAGGCCGTATCGCACTTCTTAACGCATTGGCTGGATACACCTAATCTTCCTTATTCCCCCGAATGATGAGATCTTTCCAGCAGCCAGGTTGAATACCTGGCTTTTTTATTTCACCAGCGCGTTAATTTCTTCCTGCCATGGGCGAACATCGCCGATGTTGGCTTCAACCCACAGAGGGTTGTAGTAGGTATCAAGATAACGATCGCCACTGTCACACAACAGGGTCACGATAGATCCGCTCCGCCCCTCGTCGCGCATACGCGCCGCCAGTTGTAATGCTCCCCACATATTGGTGCCGGTCGATGCGCCAACCCGACGGCCCAATTGTGTTTCCAGCCATTGGGCCGTCGCCACGCTGGCAGCATCGGGTACCCTCAGCATCTCGTCCACGACATCAGGAATAAATGACGGTTCAACGCGTGGTCGACCGATGCCTTCAATTTTACTCCCCACCGCAGAGCGTAGCCCTGCCTCGCGGGTTTGCCAGAACTCGAGAAACACCGAGTTTTCTGGGTCTACCACCATCAGTTCAGTGCTGTAGCCCTGGCAACGAATATAACGTCCGATAGTTGCCGATGTGCCGCCCGTCCCGGCACTCATGACGATATAGTCCGGCACCGGATGCGGCTCGTTTTTCATCTGGCGAAAAATGCTGTCTGCAATGTTGTTATTGCCCCGCCAGTCGGTGGCGCGCTCGGCGTAGGTAAACTGATCCATATAATGGCCGTTCAGCTCGCGAGCCAGCATTTCTGAGGCCGCATAAATCTCGCAGGCGCTCTCCACGAAGTGACAGCGACCCCCGTAAAATTCAATCTGCTCGACTTTTCGTTTTGCTGTGCAATAGGGCATAACGGCAATAAACGGTAACCCCAGCAGACGGGCAAAATAAGCTTCTGAGACTGCCGTTGAGCCGGATGACGCTTCAATAATGGTGGTGCCTTCTTTAATCCAGCCGTTACAAAGACCATAGAGAAAGAGCGAACGCGCCAGACGATGTTTGAGACTCCCGGTTGGATGTGTACTCTCATCTTTCAAATAGAGCCGAATGCCGGGAAAAGCAGGCAGTGCGAGACGGATCAGGTGCGTGTCCGCAGAGCGCTGATAATCGGCATTGATTTCGTTAATAGCATGCTTAACCCAGTCACTGTTCATACATCATTTCCATTTATCATTTTGTGCCCAGATTAGCGGAAAATGCAGGAAAAATTGTTGCCATTTAAACTTTGAAATAGACTGTTAAGAGAAAAATTTTCTCCTGGAAGGCGTAATGCTAGATAAAATAGATCGTAAGTTGCTTTCTTTGCTCCAGCAGGACTGCACACTCTCTTTGCAGGCGCTGGCAGATGCCGTTAATCTGACCAGCACGCCATGCTGGAAACGTCTAAAGCGGCTGGAGGAGGAGGGCATCCTTCTCGGGCGCGTGGCTGTGCTGGATGCGGAGAAACTTGGCCTGAGTCTGACCGCATTTGTGCTGATCAAAACCCAGCATCACAGCAGCGACTGGTATTGTCGCTTCACCGCTGTAGTCTCGGAAATGCCGGAAGTTTTGGGATTCTGGCGTATGGCGGGGGAGTATGATTACCTGTTACGCGTTCAGGTTGCGGACATGAAACGTTATGACGACTTCTACAAAAAACTGGTTAATAGTGTGCCTGGCTTGTCCGATGTGACATCCAGTTTTGCGATGGAACAGATTAAATACACCACGGCTTTGCCCATTGAATAACCCTCCCGGCGGTAGCCGGAAAAATCACGTTCAGGATGTAACCGCGTGCGATTATTTGCTCAGTTAAGCTGGTACTTTCGCCGGGAGTGGCGACGTTATCTCGGTGCTGTAGGCCTGCTTATCATTATTGCGATTTTACAACTCGTCCCGCCTAAGGTGGTGGGGATCATTGTCGACGGCGTTACCCGCCAGCACTTTACCTCGTCGCAGGTCATGATGTGGGTAGGTGCGCTGGTGCTGATTGCTATCGTCATCTACCTGCTGCGTTATGTCTGGCGCGTCTGGTTGTTTGGCGCGTCGTATCAACTTGCTGTCGAGCTACGCGAAGATTTTTACCGCCAGCTCAGTCGCCAGCATCCGGAATTTTATCTGCGCCACCGTACCGGTGATTTAATGGCGCGCGCCACGAATGACGTTGACAGGGTGGTGTTCGCCGCCGGGGAAGGTGTGCTTACGCTGGTGGATTCACTGGTGATGGGCTGTGTGGTGCTGATGGTGATGTCCACGCAGATTAGCTGGCAATTGACGCTGCTTTCCCTGTTACCCATGCCGATTATGGCCATTTTTATTAAGCGTTATGGTGACCAGTTGCATCAGCGTTTCAAGCTGGCGCAGGCGGCGTTCTCCTCGCTTAACGATCGTACCCAGGAAAGCATGACCAGCATTCGCATGATTAAGGCGTTTGGTCTGGAAGACAGGCAATCGGCGCTGTTTGCCGCCGAAGCGGCTGATACCGGGGCGAAAAACATGCGTGTAGCCCGCGTCGACGCCCGTTTTGATCCGACCATTTATATTGCTATCGGTATGGCAAATTTGCTGGCGATTGGCGGCGGGAGTTGGATGGTGATTCAGGGCTCGCTCACACTGGGGCAGCTCACCAGCTTCACCATGTATCTTGGATTAATGATTTGGCCGATGCTGGCGCTGGCCTGGATGTTTAACATTGTTGAGCGCGGTAGCGCCGCTTATAGCCGTATCCGCGATATGCTGGCAGAAGCGCCGGTTGTCACCGACGGTACTGAACCGGTTCCGGAAGGGCGCGGTAGCCTGCAGATTGCGATTCGTGAGTTTACTTATCCGCAAACGGCACATCCGATTTTGTCGAATGTGAACGTCTCTCTGTTACCTGGTCAGATGTTAGGGATTTGCGGACCCACGGGGGCGGGTAAATCCACCTTGCTGTCGCTGATTCAACGCCATTTTGATGTTGAGCAAGGGGACATTCGTTTCCATGGGGTGCCGCTGACGCAACTGAAACTTGATGACTGGCGCAGCCGCCTGGCGGTGGTGAATCAGACTCCGTTCCTGTTTTCCGATACTGTCGCCAGTAATATTGCGCTGGGCAAACCTGGCGCGACGCAGGAAGAGATTGAACATGTGGCGCGACTGGCCAGCGTACATGAGGATATTTTGCGACTGCCGCAGGGCTACGATACCGAAGTTGGCGAGCGTGGCGTGATGCTCTCCGGCGGGCAAAAGCAGCGCATCTCTATTGCGCGAGCGCTATTGCTTAATGCAGAGATTCTGCTGTTGGATGATGCACTCTCTGCCGTGGATGGCCGCACCGAGCATCAGATTTTGCACAACCTGCGTCAATGGGGGGAGGGGCGTACGGTGATTATCAGCGCCCATCGCCTGTCGGCGCTCACGGAAGCCAGTGAGATTTTAGTGATGCAGCATGGACATATCGGGCAGCGCGGACAGCATGAACAGCTTGCGCGTCAGCCCGGCTGGTATCGCGATATGTATCGCTATCAGCAACTGGAAGCGGCGCTGGATGACGCCCCTGCGGAGGCGGTTGATGCGTAAGTTTGTGCAGCAGTGGCCCACCCTGAAACGTCTGCTGGTTTACGGTTCCCCGTGGCGTAAACCACTGACAAAAGCCGTCGTGATGCTGTGGGTTGCGGCGGCGGCGGAAGTGTCCGGTCCGGCGCTAATCAGCTACTTTATCGATAATATGGTGGCCAGGAGCTACCTGCCTGTTGGTCTGGTGGCGGGAATGGTCGTGGCCTATATTGGCCTGCAGATGCTGGCGGCCGGGCTGCATTATGCCCAGGCGTTACTGTTTAACCAGGCCGCCGTCGGCGTGGTGCAGCGGTTGCGTACCGACGTGATGGATGCCGCGTTGCGACAGCCGCTGAGCGCGTTCGATACCCAGCCTGTCGGGCAGATCATTTCACGAGTGACCAACGATACCGAAGTGATCCGCGATCTCTATGTGACGGTGGTGGCGACGGTATTGCGCAGTGCGGCACTGATTGGCGCAATGCTGGTGGCGATGTTCAGCCTCGACTGGCGCATGGCGCTTGTCGCGATTTGCATCTTCCCGGCAGTGATCATCGTGATGTTGATTTATCAGCGTTACAGCACGCCGATTGTACGCCGCATGCGGGCCTACCTGGCCGATATCAACGATGGTTTCAACGAAATCATCAATGGGATGAGCGTAATTCAGCAGTTTCGCCAGCAGGCGCGATTTGGTGAGCGCATGGGGTCGGCAAGCCGTTCCCATTATCTGGCGCGAATGCAGACGCTACGCCTCGACGGCTTCCTGTTGCGTCCCTTACTGAGCCTGTTTTCCGCGCTGGTGCTGTGTGGCCTGTTAATGCTGTTTGGTTTTAGCTCGGCTGGCACGATGGAAGTGGGGGTGTTGTATGCCTTTATTAGCTACCTTGGCCGCCTGAATGAACCGTTAATTGAGCTGACGACCCAGCAGTCGATGCTCCAGCAGGCGGTAGTTGCCGGGGAGCGTGTCTTTGAGTTGATGGACTGTCCACGCCAGACTTATGGTTATGACGATGAGCCGTTAAAAAGCGGAGCGATTGAGATTAACGATGTCTCGTTTGCTTATCGCGATGACAGTCTGGTACTGCAGGATATAAGCCTGAATGTCCCTCCCCGCAGCTTTGTGGCCCTCGTGGGGCATACCGGCAGCGGTAAAAGCACGCTCGCAAGCCTGCTCATGGGGTATTATCCACTGACCAAAGGGGAAATTCGTCTGGATGGCCGACCGCTGTCCGCGCTGAGCCACAGCACATTGCGTAAAGGGGTGGCGATGGTGCAGCAAGACCCGGTGGTGATGGCGGATACCTTCTTTGCCAACGTTACGTTGGGGCGCGATATTTCAGAGGAGCAGGTCTGGCATGCGCTGGAGGTTGTACAACTGGCCGGGCTGGCGCGTGACATGCCGGAGGGGATTTATACCCGCCTGGGCGAGCAGGGGAATAATCTCTCCGTCGGGCAGAAGCAATTGCTGGCGCTGGCGCGTGTCCTGGTTGATACGCCGCAAATCCTGATTCTGGATGAAGCTACGGCAAACATCGACTCAGGCACCGAAAAAGCCATTCAGCAGGCGCTGGTGGCGGTCAGGCAGCACACGACACTGGTCGTGATTGCACACCGACTGTCAACGATTGTCGAGGCGGAAACTATCCTTGTTCTTAATCGCGGTCAGGCCGTTGAACGGGGTACGCATCAGCAACTGCTTGAGGCAAAAGGGCGCTACTGGCAGATGTACCAACTGCAACTGGCAGGAGAAGAGCTCGCCGCCAGCGTCCGAGAAGAATCGCTAATCGCCTGATGCACCAAAATTAAGCATGCTACTAACAGGATTCGCTGTTGGTGCAAAAAAGTAACGCACCACGCACTGTCGTGGTGCGTTTTTCTTTTTCAGGAACAATCTGAACCATTCCCATTTTCATCGCTGCGCTATGACATCCTTCTTACACGGCTTAACAACCTGAAATTTTCCCGTTTTTCAATTTTGGCACACTGCTTGCAATATCTCTGGCGTGTTAGCTGCGGCCATTATCGATTTTCGACTGGAGGGGGATCTATGAAGCTGGTTACCGTGGTAATTAAGCCATTCAAACTGGAAGACGTTCGTGAAGCGCTGTCTTCAATTGGTATTCAAGGGTTAACCGTGACCGAAGTGAAAGGTTTCGGACGTCAGAAAGGACACGCTGAGTTGTACCGCGGTGCAGAGTACAGCGTTAACTTCCTGCCAAAAGTGAAGATTGATGTGGCGATTGCTGACGATCAGCTCGATGAAGTGATTGATGTCATTAGCAAAGCGGCCTACACCGGAAAAATTGGCGACGGCAAAATTTTCGTTGCTGAGCTGCAACGCGTCATTCGTATTCGTACCGGCGAAGCCGACGAAGCGGCACTGTAATACCTGGCACACAGTGAGGGGATGGGTAAATGAAGAAAGCAATATTAAAAGCGGGTCTGGCCTCGCTGGCTCTACTGCCATGTCTGGCCATGGCAGCCGATCCGGTTGTCGTCGATAAAGCCGACAATGCCTTTATGATGATTTGCACCGCGCTGGTGCTGTTTATGTCAATTCCGGGCATCGCCCTGTTCTATGGTGGTTTAATCCGCGGTAAAAACGTTCTTTCGATGCTGACGCAGGTTGCGGTTACCTTCGCGCTGGTGTGCGTACTGTGGGTGGTTTACGGCTACTCTCTGGCCTTTGGCACTGGCGGCAGCTTCTTCGGTAGCTTCGACTGGGTGATGCTGAAAAACATTGAGCTGAAAGCGCTGATGGGCACCATCTATCAGTATATTCACGTTGCGTTCCAGGGTTCGTTTGCCTGCATTACCGTCGGCCTGATTGTCGGTGCGCTGGCAGAACGTATCCGTTTCTCTGCGGTACTCATTTTCGTCGTGGTATGGCTGACGCTGTCCTACGTGCCGATTGCACACATGGTATGGGGCGGCGGTCTGCTGGCAACGCATGGCGCAATGGACTTTGCAGGTGGTACTGTCGTTCACATTAACGCCGCCGTTGCCGGCCTGGTGGGGGCTTATCTGATTGGTAAACGTGTTGGTTTCGGTAAAGAAGCCTTTAAACCGCACAACCTGCCGATGGTATTTACCGGTACAGCGATCCTCTACTTTGGCTGGTTTGGTTTCAACGCGGGTTCTGCGAGCGCGGCGAATGAGATTGCCGGTCTGGCTTTCGTGAACACCGTCGTGGCAACAGCGGGCGCGATTCTCTCCTGGGTCTTCGGTGAGTGGGCTCTGCGCGGCAAACCGTCTCTGTTGGGCGCCTGTTCTGGTGCGATTGCCGGCCTCGTGGGTATCACCCCGGCTTGTGGTTACGTTGGTGTGGGTGGCGCGCTGATCGTGGGTATCGTTGCAGGTCTGGCGGGGCTGTGGGGTGTGACTGCTCTGAAACGCTGGCTGCGTGTTGACGACCCTTGCGATGTGTTCGGTGTCCATGGCGTGTGCGGTATCGTGGGTTGTATCATGACGGGTATCTTCGCAGCCACATCTCTGGGCGGCGTGGGTTATGCCGAAGGCGTAACCATGGGGCATCAGGTTCTGGTACAGCTGGAAAGTATCGCCATCACTATCGTATGGTCTGGTATCGTCGCCTTTATCGGGTACAAACTGGCTGATATGACCGTAGGGCTGCGTGTTCCGGAAGATCAAGAACGCGAAGGGCTGGACGTCAACAGCCACGGCGAGAACGCCTACAACGCCTGATCGAACTGAGTTATCTCCTGAGCAACATAAGCCTCCCATCGGGAGGCTTATGTTATTGTGTGGAAGGTCAGACCGACGTACCGCGGTTACGCATCACCCCTTCCTGTACCGTGGAGGCGACCAGTACGCCATCCCGGTTATAAAACTCCCCACGAACAAAACCGCGTGCGCTGGATGCCGAGGTGCTTTCTACACTGTAAAGCAGCCAGTCGTTCAGATCGAACGGGCGATGGAACCACATTGAGTGGTCGATGGTGGCGACCTGCATGCCTTTTTCGAGGAAACCAACGCCGTGTGGCTGGAGCGCAACCAGCAGGAAGTGGAAGTCAGAGGCGTAGCCAAGCAGATATTGCTGCACGCGTAAGTCCTGCGGTAACGTGCCATTGGCGCGCATCCAGACCTGGCGGGTCGGCTCTGCGACATGTCCTTTTAGCGGGTTGTGAAATTCCACAGGACGGATTTCAATCGGTTTATCGCCGAGAAATTTCTCTTTCACCAGCGGCGGTAAAAACGCGGACAGCTCGCGGGCAATTTCTGTTTCGGATTTCAGTGACTCCGGCGCGGGCGCATAAGGCATCGCCTTCTGATGCTCATATCCCGGTTCCGGCGCCTGGAAGGACGCCGTCATATAAAAAATCGGTTTTCCGTTTTGAATAGCCGCCACGCGACGGGCGCTAAAGCTGTTACCGTCACGTAATACTTCAACGTCATAGATAATGGGTTTCTGGCTGTCGCCGGGGCGCAGAAAATAGCTGTGAAAAGAGTGCACCAGCCGGTCTGCCGGTACCGTTTCTTTTGCCGCATATAACGCCTGACCCACCACCTGACCGCCGAACACCTGGCGCAGACCTAAATCTTCGCTCTGCCCTCGAAACAGACCTTCCTCTATTTTTTCCAGATTCAACAATGACAACAGATTTGTAAGCGCCTGACTCATAGGTGTCCTCAATAAAAATAAAACCGACGCAGCGGATTCCTTATTCAGTATAACCTGGAAATAAAAGTGGTCCGATGGGTGCAATAATCTGAATAGATGGGGGTTTGCAGGCAAATATCAGTGACCTGTGCCACACTTGTACTCGTTACGATGGTCCAACCACACATTCTGGCAGAAAACATTCTTGCTGGTGCATAGAAGATAAGGAGAACTCATGAAACTCGTGCACATGTTAAGTGGTTTAGCAGTCGCTGTAGCGCTGACTGCCTGCGCAAAGAAAGCCGCAGACATTCCAACGCCTGCACCAAACCCGCAGGCACCTGCGGCGAGTACGGCGGCGATAACCCAACCTAACGTCTCTGGTACGGTATGGATCCGCCAGAAAGTGGCGTTGCCGCCGAATGCGGTCCTGACCGTCACTGTCTCTGACGCCTCCATGGCCGATGCGCCGTCTAAAGTGATTGCCCAAAAAGCAGTACGTACCGAAGGTAAACAGGCACCGTTTAGCTTTGTCTTGCCGTTTAATCCGGCAGACATCCAGCCTAACGCACGTCTGCTGCTGAGTGCGGCTATCACCATTGATGACAAAATGGTCTTTGTCACCGAGACGGTTAAACCGATCATTAACCAGGGCGGTACGAAAGCTGACCTGACACTGGTTCCGGTACAGCAGACAGCTATTCCGTTGCAACCCGGTGGCGGTTCAGCAACAACTGTGCCATCAACATCCCCTACCCAGGTAAGCCCTTCTACGGCTACGCCTGCACCGACGCAGATGTAATGTGCATGCCTCCTCTCCTGCGGGAGAGGAGGTTTCAGTAAATCCAGCGATAACGTTGCAAATCAATCTGTCCGCTACCGGATACCACCACGCCTTCTTCCATTAATGCTTGTCGCTGACGTTGTAAATCCGGCCCACTTAATGAAATTGAGCCGTGACGATTAACCACCCGATGCCAGGGTAAGGTACTGCCCTCCGGTAAACGCTTTAATACGCCACCGACCTGCCTTGCTGCCCGCGGTGAACCTGCCAGCCTGGCGACATCGCCGTAGGTGGTGACATATCCCTGCGGAATCGAGGCGACGATTTGCCATACGCGCTGTGGAAAAGAATCGTGATTATCCATACTGCTTTCCTGACTGACGACACCTCAGCATAAACAGCCCGCTTGTCGCTGTGAAGGGGAGATTGCGCAAGAAATCGGCATCCGTCAGAGTGCGGCTTGCAATTGGGGCATGGGACATGGATAATGCGCCAGCGCGTTGGTTAACAACGCTCTCAATGGGGGCTCTGTTGGTTCTCCCGCAACGCTACTTTGTTTACCAGGTCAGGTCCGGAAGGAAGCAGCCAAGGCAAAGGACGTGTGTGCCGGGATGTAGCTGGCAGGGCCCCCACCCATTTCTGGGTAAGTACTTGATAGCTATACGCTAAAGTACTGAAATCTCTCCCCCATAGTCTTAGTGGTACAAAAACTGTGTATCACCAGTAAGCTGCACTATGTCTCTTATGCTCTCCCGTCATGGGATCTGGTACTACCGGAAAGTTAACGTCTTACCCTGTGGTAAACGCCGTGAGTTTCGTCGTTCGTTAGGTACTCGTTCAAAGACTGAAGCGACAAAGCGATCTTTACGCTTTGCAGATCGCCCTTGGCTGATTATTGAAACAGTCAGTCCTACAATCAGTATGAGCCAAACCCCTCAATCAGAATTGTCATTCCAAGAGTGAAATTACTGGCTGTACAGTATGTTGAATTTAAAAGCCTTGAAGTTTGGGAGAAGGTCACTGGCCGCGATCTCAAAAAATGCATGGAACTAAAACAGGTCTACTTACAATACAAGGACACGATTGGGCTACGTTTACAAATCAATCGTATTGATTCAGGGCTAAATATGCGTGTAGCCGATCTTGATTACGACTGGTTACAGGAACGGGGCAGCATGTGTCAGCCAACATATATGGAACTTGATCGTTCTCAATAACTGCCTGTATTGGTATAAAGTCGCGAGAGCGACCTTTTGGTTTTTAAGACTTTCCCGCACAATTTATTTCCCAATGAATGCAATAGTTAGTACAATAATCATACAAATAAAAAAGTTGAGAGATTATCCTATGGATGGTATTGAATGGCCTAAAACAAACGAAGGCGGCCTTAGGCTGTTGAGACTTGGGGAGATCAATCTTGCCAAGTCACTGTTCGGTTATAGTCTCTATTACAATAAAATATGGGTACACCTTGAGAGTTATTTACCATTCAATATACAGAACCCTCAACAGGCTATGAGTCCTAATGGTGAAATGTGGTTCAGGTCTGAAAAGTATGAAAATGATTTCTCTATACCAACTAAACAAAGAACACCCGACGCACAACATTTATTCCTTCATGAAATGATGCATGTATGGCAACATCAGAAGGGAATGTGGGTAAGAACAAGAGGGATTATGTCTTGGGCAGCTGATTATACATATAGTTTAGATAAGAATAATATTCTTAGTTATAATCTTGAACAACAAGCATCAATTGTAAGTGATTATTGGTTGTTAAAATATTATGGTTTTTATGGTCACAGCAATCTTTATACCTTGAGGGGGTATGACCCATCAGAACCTGCAAGGAATTTATTATCCAAATATGAGAAAGTATTAGGAGGATTTCCGAGATGATGAAATATTTTTTTATTCTACCTATAGTTATGCTGCTAACTGGATGTCCAGGAAAAGGTCGAGAAGGGGCGGAAACAGGTGAACGGCAATCAATCTATATTGATAATGGACGGGTTTGTTTCACCGTAAATAAAAAAGATATACTTAGCCGTTATGTTCTCTCTACAAACGGAAGTAATTATAAAGAATTACTGGTTGGTGATGGGGTTCATCTTTCATATCCAGATAGTTGTTTTTCAGTAAGCTTAGAGAAAGGTATTGTATACGGGGTAAGCTACACCCTGAATGGAAAAAATTATTACTACACATTCATTCTTGATAAAGATGGAAAGGTCCTTGATCTAAGAGGGGAGTAAATGTTACCTCCTGAATATATTTTTCTACAATAAAGCCCTCTACAATTGAGGGTCTTACATCTAAATCATTATTAATAACTTTCCCATACCATAGAAATGAGAACTTTTAAGATTACTTGCTTGCAAGTCACAAAATAATCGAAACCCAGCCTATCCATTTTTTTGATAAAAAATATAAGTAATTTTTTACTCAGGGAAAAGTACAGTCATTTTTTCTGCACTGACCTGCCCCCAGTATTAGATACAACCGTCAGTCCAGAAACAGTGCAATACTGTCCAGAATACGCGTGGCCTGAACGCCTGAAATCCCGAATGCGGTGATAATTGTCAGACACTTCTGGCAGGGCCCCCACCCATTTCTGGTACTCGCTTTTACTTGCCCTCCGTACGCTTTCTGCCTTATGGTCAATTTACCGCCGTTTATGCAGAAAGGATGCCTGTGAACACACCACAACTTGTCACCGAACGATTACTTCTTCAGCCGCTGGTTTCTGCCGACGCAGAACAAATTCAACGGGTTTTCCCTCGCTGGGAGATTGTGCGCTATCTGATTGGCACGATTCCCTGGCCCTATCCGCAAGATGGCGCTGCTCAGTATGTTAATCATGTCGCCTTACCCGCATCCGGGGCGGGTAAGGGCTGGTTCTGGACTATCCGGCGCAAAGCAGAGCCAGCGCAGTTGATTGGCACGATATGTCTGATGGACTTGCCCGATAACAATCGTGGGTTCTGGCTGGTGCCGGAGTGGCAGGGGCAAGGTCTGATGTCAGAAGCCAGTGATGCGGTGACGCGTTTCTGGTTTGAGGAATTAGATAAAGAGGTGTTACGTGCGCCAAAAGCGGCGGCGAATAGCCGTTCTGTCAATTTCTCGCAGCGCAGCGGCATGCGCATGATCCGTCGCGAAAAAGCGCATTATGTAGCGGGTGAACTGGATTCCGAACTTTGGGAAATCACCCGCGAGGAGTGGCGGCGCTTATCGCGTTAACTCAGAGATCGTCACCGGTCACGGTGCGGCGTGACTTGGGATCTCCTCGATGTTTTCTGCCGAGTAAATTAGCGTTGCGCTGCTCTGTGCATCTTCATTGCTGGTCTTGAGCAGCGAGATATGGTTGTTATCGAAATTAATGAACGCCGTTTTATTGGGATAAAGATCCACATCCTGCATCTCTTTTTGCGAAGAGTGCGCGGCTACGCCATATTTTTGCTTCAATGTTTCAAGCGTCTTCGCGACCTCTTCGTCGGGAATCGCAATGGCGATGCGAATAAATTTATCGTTAACGAAAAACAGGGTTGCCTCGGTTTTATTGCTGGCAAACGTAAAGTCTTCACAACTGTACATTTTTCCGACAGGCGCTTCTTCCGGTTCTTCCATCGTGCAATTCGCCTGAGTAAGTACGGTGGCAGTCGATGTACCGAATTTCATGTCCTGGTAGCCATCCGCTGCGCAGGCAGAGGCTGAAAAGACCGCCATACCCAGTAGTAACGGCAATGTGATTTTAAAACGCATGTAAATCTGCCTTAATAGAATGATTGCTGTAAGTGATAATTAGCGATTAAGGTTCTTCTTAGTCTCATCAGCGCGTTATACTAATCCGGGTAAAGAGCAAGTAAAGCTATTTGCTGACTCGTTACACCTTCTTCACCCCGAAAAACGTGCCCGCTGTTACCCTCTCCAGGCGCTGCCGTTATTTATTCCTGACTATCAATAATGCGTTGTCATATATTTGAAATATTACTTTCACCCAAATGTCATAAATCGTGGGTAAAATATTTGTGGGTAATTTTAATTTGTCATAAGCTTTTAATATAACTGTGGATCGGTATGTTAACTTCGTGTATTAATACTTTGCTAACTTCACACGGGAAGGGACAATCATGACCAGTGCAGTATTGAACGTCAAAATTGATCAGGCGTTGAAAGAGAAGCTGCGTCATTACGCAGAAGAAAATAATGAGAACCTCAGTACGGCGACTGAAAAACTGCTGCTGATGGCGTTTCAGTCAGTTGAACAGGATGGTGTGTCGGAAGGGGATATTGATAACCAACACCTTGAAGAAGAAAGTACTGCTCCATTAAATCCAAAAGAAATCAAAGCATTACGTAAACTTCTGAAGAAGAAAAAATGAACCAACAACTGCTCTCAACGGCCAGCAATTACTGTGAGGCCTGTGACCTGTTACGATCAGGTTTTGTAAAACATGTCCGCCTGAACTGGAATATTGGTAGTGATGAGTTCTTTCGCATCGCAACCGACTGGTGTGATGCGGGCGCAAAAATAAAAAAAGAAGGCGATAGTTTCGTTATTTCTATAAAAGGGTTTCCTATTCCGCGCCAACAGTAATTGTATTGTCATGAAACTGTCATTTAAATTGCACTCAGTTTTGTGATGATGATTGAAAATATAAATATATTGTAACCATCTCATCATCACGGACGGTGTTTATGACGGGCCACTCTGGCTCGTCGCTATTTCTTTTTCCCCACCTTGTTTCCCTGACGCGTTTTGACGGCTTTGCGGGCATTTCGTTCACCTGCATAACAGTTGCTGGCGTAATCGGGTACACTGACGCGAAATCCGTCGCCAGATGAGTGCCATGAAAACCATTACGCTCTATGATGTCGCCCGCCTTGCCGGGGTCTCTTACCAAACCGTTTCGCGCGTTATCAATCAGGGCGAGCATGTGTCGACGCGCACGCGGGACAAAGTGCTGGCGGCGATGGCGGAGCTGCACTACATCCCTAATCGCGGTGCGCAGCAACTGGCGGGGAAACGGACCAAAACGCTGGGGCTGCTGACTTCCGATCTGGCCCTGCATGCCCCCTCTCAAATTGCCTCGGCGGTGAAATCCCGTGCCACCCAATCCGGCGTGAATGTGATCATTTCGATGCCGGAAGAGCTGGACGCACGCGGATGTACCGCCGCATTGCAGGATCTCCTGGCTCAACGGGTCGATGGGCTGCTGGTTAACGTCCCGCTGGATGATGAACAGGCTGAGGCCTTATCAGCGCTTGCAGGCCCGGTTCCTGTTCTCTTTCTTGATGTCAGTGAAACGGCGGCCGTCAACAGTCTTATTTTTGATGCTGACCAGGGGGCAAGGCTTGGTGCCGCGCATTTGCTGGGACAGGGGCATCTGCGCATTGCGTTGTTGGGAGGGCCGCAAACATCGGTCTCTGCAAGGGCAAGAATGTCAGGATGGCTGGCGGCGCTGGAAGAGTCGGGATTATCGCCCTGTGGCTGCGAATACGGCGACTGGAGTGCGGCGTCCGGCTATGAAAAAGGGCATCTGCTTCTGGCGGCAGATACGCCACCGCAGGCTATCCTCGTTGCGAACGATCAAATGGCCCTTGGCGTGATTCGTGTCTGCGCGGAGCGGGGCTTAACTGTACCGGGCCAGATTTCAGTGGTCGGTTATGATGATACGGCCGACAGCGCCTGGTATTCACCGCCGCTCACGACCATTCATCAGGCGTTCAAAATTGCGGGCGAGCGTAGCGTGGAGTGGGTTCTTGCACGCCTTTCCGGTGAAGATACGGCGATGAGCCAGACGTTGTTGCCAGTGACACTGGTGGAGCGGGCCTCGACCTCGCCGGTTTCATCGGTAAACGTCAGCGGCGAAACGCTGGCCAGACGACTGAAAGAGCTGGCACAGCTCGCCGCACTGCTCGATCGTCGTTAAATCTTTTGTGATCCTTTTCGCTTTGACGCACGTAAATCCTTTACGTCAGTATCGATTGGGTGCATTGTGCATAAAATTGTGAGCGCTTCGCAAAATGAGGTCAATATGTCTGTTTCCGCGTTAAGTTCGTTATTCTCTCGTCGGGACTGGGAAAACCCCGTCATCACGCACTGGCACCGTTTACCGGCGCATGCGCCAATGTTTAGCTGGCGGGATGTGGGCGAAGCGCTTCATGGCGAGGTGCCGACAACCCGTCGTTTACTCAACGGCGACTGGCAGTTTAACTTTTTCTCGTCGCCCGAGTCCGTACCGGAAAGCTGGATCGCTGCCGATCTTGCCGATGCCGTACGCATCCCCGTGCCGTCAAACTGGCAGATGCAGGGTTTTGATATCCCCATCTACACCAACGTCACCTATCCCATAGCGGTAAATCCGCCGTTTGTACCGCAGGAAAATCCGACCGGTTGTTACTCGCTCACATTCCATATTGATGAACAGTGGCTGGCGAACGGGCAGACGCGGATTGTCTTTGACGGTGTTAACTCCGCGTTTTATCTCTGGTGTAACGGTCAGTGGGTCGGTTATTCCCAGGATAGTCGCCTGCCCGCGGAATTTGATCTGAGCAACGTGCTGGTGGCCGGAGAAAACCGCCTGGCGGTTATGGTACTACGCTGGTGCGATGGCAGTTACCTTGAAGACCAGGATATGTGGCGAATGAGCGGCATTTTCCGTGACGTCTCTCTGCAACATAAACCCCATACCCGCATCGCCAATTATCACTACACCACCCAACTCAATGCGTCATTTACCCACGCGCAATTGCATACAGAGATAGCGCTCGCCGGGGAGTTTGCTGACTGCCTGGTGGTCGTCGCCCTATGGCGTGGAGAAGAGAAAATCGCTGAGGCCAGCCAGAAGCCTGGTAGCGCCGTGGTGGATGAGCGCGGAGCCTGGGCTGAACGCGTAAGCGTGATGATGCCCGTTGAGCGGCCGTTACTGTGGAGCGCGGAAACCCCTGAATTGTATCGGTTGACGATGGCGCTATATGACGGTGAGAACCATCTTCTGGAAGTGGAAGCGTGCGATGTGGGCTTCCGCCATGTTGAGATCAGCGAGGGGTTGCTGAAACTGAACGGGCAGCCGCTGCTGATCCGTGGGGTCAACCGTCATGAACATCATCCGGAAAAAGGGCAGGCGATTGATGAAGCCACGATGCGCCGCGATATCGAACTGATGAAGCAGCATAATTTCAATGCTGTACGCTGTTCGCACTACCCGAATCATCCGCTGTGGTATCGCCTGTGCGATCAATACGGGCTGTATGTGGTGGATGAAGCGAACATTGAAACGCACGGCATGGTGCCGATGAGCCGTCTGGCGGATGATCCGCAATGGCTGCCGGCGATGAGCGAGCGTGTGACCCGCATGGTCCAGCGCGATCGCAACCATCCGTCGGTCATCATCTGGTCACTGGGGAATGAATCCGGTCATGGCGCGACGCATGACGCGCTCTACCGTTGGGTGAAAACCACCGATCCAACGCGTCCGGTGCAGTATGAAGGCGGCGGCGCCAATACTGCGGCAACGGACATTGTCTGTCCGATGTACGCCCGCGTCGATCAGGATCAACCGTTCCCGGCAGTACCGAAATGGTCAATCAAAAAGTGGGTCGGCATGCCGGATGAAACCCGTCCGCTGATCCTTTGTGAATACGCCCATGCCATGGGTAACAGCTTTGGTGGGTTTGCGAAATACTGGCAGGCTTTTCGCGCTTATCCTCGCCTGCAGGGTGGTTTTGTCTGGGACTGGGTTGACCAGGCACTGACCAAAATCGATGAACAAGGTGAGCCATTCTGGGCCTATGGCGGCGATTTCGGCGATACGCCGAATGACAGGCAGTTCTGCATGAATGGGCTTGTCTTCCCGGACAGAACGCCGCACCCGGCGCTTTATGAAGCGCAACGCGCCCAGCAATTTTTCCAGTTTCAGCTGGTCGGCACTTCACCGCTGGCGATCGATGTCACGAGCGAGTATTTATTCCGTCCGACGGATAACGAAATTCTGCGATGGTCTGTCACCCGTGATGGCGAAGTGCTGGCTCACGGGGAAACGGCGTTGGCGATCGCCCCGCAGGCAACACAACGTATTGAACTCAACTGCCCGCCTTTGCCCGCCCGGACCGGCGCAGTCTGGCTGAATGTGGATATCTATCAGCGCGAAGCGACAAGCTGGTCACCCGCACAGCATCGCTGTGCCTGGGATCAGTGGCAACTGCCGACGGCACTCGCATTACCCGCAGAAAAAGCCATACACCCGCGGCCTACATTACGGATTGACGATGCACATTTCGTGGTTGAGCAGGGGAGCCATCGCTGGCAATTCTGCCGGACGAGCGGCCATCTGTCGCAATGGTGGCGTGATGGGCAGCCCACACTCCTTGCCCCGGTACTTGATAACTTTACCCGCGCTCCGCTGGATAATGATATCGGCGTCAGCGAGGCCACGCGCATCGATCCCAACGCGTGGGTAGAGCGCTGGAAAGCTGCAGGAATGTATGACCTGACGCCCGTACTGTTGCAGTGCGACGCGCTGGAAAATGCCCATGATGTGGTTATCGCCACGCGCCATGCCTGGCAGCATGACGGACGGACGCTGTTTATCAGCGAGAAAAACTGGCGAGTGGCTGGCGATGGCGTTTTGCATGGCGACATTCAGGTGCAACGCAATCTGGACGCGCCGCCGCCCGCGCGTATCGGCTTGCAATGTCAGTTTGCTGAGGTTGCAGAGCAGGTCAGTTGGCTGGGACTTGGGCCGCACGAAAACTACCCGGATCGCAAACTGGCCGCGCGTCAGGGGCACTGGACATTGCCGCTGTCTCAATTACATACGGACTATATTTTCCCGACCGAAAACGGCCTGCGTTGTGACACGCGGGAGGTGAATTATGGCACTCATCGTCTGAACGGTCAGTTCCACTTTTCTCTGAGTCGCTACAGTCAGGAGCAATTAACGGAAACCTCCCACCGCCATTTACTGCGCGAAGAGGACGGCTGCTGGTTACAGCTTGATGCGTTTCATATGGGGCTGGGGGGCGACGACTCCTGGAGCCCGAGTGTTTCCCCGGAATTTATCCTCAGTGACGATGTCGTGCGTTATACCTTCTCTTGGTCTCAGGGCTAAACTTAATGAGCCAGACGCAGCGGGAATCGTCCCGCTGCGCGGTTCACTTCGGAGACTCACTCATGAAGTATGTCGACGGGTTCGTGGTGGCGGTTCCAGCAGATAAAAAGGAGGCTTATTTGCAACTCGCGGCCAGGGCCGCCCCGCTGTTTAAAGCGTTTGGCGCAACGCGGATTGTCGAGTGCTGGGCGGACGATGTTCCGACCGGAAATTTCACCGACTTTCGCCGTGCGGTAAAAGCAGAAGATCATGAAGAGGTGGTGTTTAGCTGGATTGAATATCCGTCTAAAGAAGTTCGGGATGCCGCTAATCAAAAAATGATGGCTGATCCCCGGATGCGTGAGCTGGGAGACGAAATGCCTTTTGATAGCAAGCGCATGATTTATGGCGGCTTTGCCCCGTTACTGGATGAATAATCCTCAGGCACCGGGATAAATAATGCCTTGCGGCAGATAACATCGCCAGCAATACGAAACACTCCCCTTCCGGCGAGCGGGATATGCAGCCACGTCGGCAGGGGCCAATCAATGGCGCACATCATGCAGCGGCGAGAATGGCTTTTGCATTGCGCTATCGCCATGCGTAACCCCGTGTAAGAGGTAACAAACTCAGGAAATATCCCGGTTACTTTCTGCCCAGCACAAAAACGCGTCTTTGGGCAGGGCTTTGCTGTATAGCCAGCCCTGACCGTACTGCACGCCATGTTCGCTAAGCCATTTGAGTTGCCCTTCGGTCTCGATACCCTCGGCAACCATCGCCAGCTTTAACGCTTTGGCCATTTCGATGATATGCGTAGTCATGTTTTTGTATTCCAGCGCATCCACAAAGGATTTGTCGATTTTAATAATGTCGACATCCAGATTTTGCAGATAGCTGAGGCTGGAGTAACCCGTACCAAAATCGTCGATATAGATGGCATGTCCGGCCGCACGTAATGCTGTAATGGTGGGCATACAGGTCGTGGGATCGGCAAAACCATGTTCGGTCACTTCCAGCGCGATTTGTGACGGCGAAATGTGCCAGTCATTGCTCAGTTGCTGTAATTGCGCCGGAAGCGTCAGGGTTAAAAGATCGGAAGGCTCAAGGTTAATAGAAACATGCAGATCCGGGTTTTTCTGTAGCCAGGGTCCCATATCCTCAAAGACTTTTTCGATGATCACTTTGGTCAGTTGTGGCATCAGCCCCGTTTGTTCTGCCAGGGGAATGAAGGTGTCCGGCGCGAGGAAGCTGCCATCTGCTTGTCGCCAGCGGGCCAGCGCTTCCGCACCGACAATTTTCCCGTCAGCCAGCGTCACGATCGGCTGGTAGAACATCTCAATTTCTCGTGCGCGAATGGCGTCCTGCATTCGGTGTTGCGGTGACTGCAGACGGCGCAGCATGCGCAATAAAAAGAAGGCCAGCACCAGGCTCAGCAGCAGACCAACAGGCACCCAGATGATCAATAATCGGTGCCAGCTCTCCTTAAGCGGTGTCAGCGACGCCCAGGTAATAATAGTTACCCCCAGCTCGGGCTCCTGCAACGTATTCCACGCTTCGCCGCCGATAAGCTTTTGGGTGGGCGTATGGAGGTCAATCTGCTTTAGCATATCCGGATCCAGCGTGCGACTGCTGGCAATCACCCGTCCGCTGTTCGTCCCGACCAGCGCAATATTAATAGGCCATGGGCCATAGGAGAGCACATCGATAAAAGAGAGTGGGTCGGTAATCACGATATAGCGACGCGTACCAAGACCGACCATTGCACGCGTCAGGCCCAAATCGTTATGGCTGGTCAGCCAGGCGCGAAAGCCATCTTTAGTTACCCTTTGCGGCGCGGGAAAGGGCGCGCTGCTGCTGTTTCTCTCCAGGGACGAGCAAAGCGGGACCGTTCCTTCGAGGTAAATGACCTCCTGGACATAACGGAATGTATAAGAGATACGTCGCATAGCCAGAAGGTGATCCTGGCTACACGTAATACCATCGTAAGTTTCCAGCTGGCGCAAGGCTGTTTTCCCCTGACTCACCACGCGGTCAGCGCGCATTTTTACTAATGCGGAGAAAGTATTGAGTTCGTTCATAAACGACTCTTCAGCCTGGCGATGCGCCAGCCAGACGCTTAAAGCCACCGGCAAGAGAACGGCGAACAGCAGTATACCTGTAATAAGGCTAACTAATCGTCGGTTTGTCATGACCAAAAATCCCTGTTTGATACTGAGAAACAAGCGTATTTGAGACCAGCAAGTGTTATAACACGCGTCAATGTTTGATTTCTTTCAGGAATTGCAGGGATGAAGAAAAAAGAATTTGTGACGCAGGATCTCTTAAGTAAAATTTATCAAAATAACGAATCCGGGCCGCGCAAACTTCCCCCTGAAAGGCAGTTAGCCGAAGAGTATGGCGTCTCCCGTTTTACCATCCGCCAGGCGGTCGAAAAGCTGGCGAGTATCGGCATCGTGCGGATCGTACAAGGTTCCGGGATCTGGATTAACGAGCAGGCGCGCAACAACCCACTGGTTTACAACTCCATCACTGAAAAGCGTTTCGATCAGATCCGGTTTCGTCTGATCAGCCTGCATAAGAAACGTCCCGATCGCGATGAACAGCAGATCTTTGGGCTGACGGAAGAGAGCTTTATCTGGCAATTTTGTCGACTACGTTTTGTGGATGAAGAGGCCGTACAAATTGAAATCTCGCGTATGCCTGCTGCTGATTTTGCCGATCTGAACCAACAGATCATTGAGAGCTCACTGCAACAGTATGTCTTAGGCAAGGGGTATCAGATCTCACATATGCTGACGACCTACCGTGCCGTGAATGTTAGCCGTGAACAGGCGGCGCTGCTGGGCTGTAAAAAAGGCAGCCCGGCTATGCACATCAGTAATCGCGGGATCCTGGAAGGCGGCAGGGTGTACGAAATCAGCGATATCATCGACATTAACTATACCTGCACCTATGTCATCCCGCATAACCGGGAAAACCTTGCCTTTCGCAAAGGCGACGGCTGATTTACGGTGTGTGGATTGCGCCATCCGGCAGGCGGCTTTGCGTCCATTCGTGTGGGCGGTAAACCACCGGGTAGCGTTTGCCTTCCTCTTCGTTAAAGGTCACACCGATGCCTGGCGTTTTCGGCGCATAGACAAACCCCTCTTTTACCACCGGCGCCCCGGGAAAGACCTTGTCGGTTTCTGTGGAGCGCGGAATATACTCCTGAATGGCCGCGTTATGCAGATGAATATTAAGATGTGTATTCACCGCGACCCCAATAGGGGACATATCGCCCGGGCCATGCCAGGCAAGGCGTACGCCAAAGGCCTGACACAGCACGGCCAGTTTTAACGCCGGGGTAATGCCGCCGATTTGCGATATATGGCAGCGAATAAAATCGATGCGCCGGTTCACTATCACATCATGCCATTCGGCCGGATTATTAAAGAGTTCCCCCATCGCCAGCGGCACACAACTATGCTGGCGTACCTGTTCAAGCCAGGCACTCTGCTGCGGCGGTAAAATATCTTCAATGAAATAAGGCTGATACGGCTCAAGCTGCTTCGCCAGTTGTATTGCCTGCTGGGGGAAAAGACGTTCATGTACGTCATGCAGAATATGCAGCCCGAAGCCGTATTTTTCCCGTAGCACCCTGAACATAGCGACGGTGTTGTCCATGTACTCTTGCTGATCGAACCAGGCGCCTGGGGTGGGGTTTTCCGGCGTATGTAATTGCGCAGGCGTGCCGCCGTAAAAACCCAGCTGGCAGCGAATATGGCGATAGCCCTGTTCGCGCAGGCGGTCTACGCTGGTGAAGAGCTCCTCCAGCGTTTCACCACTGGCATGGCTGTAAGCGGCGATGGCATCCCGTGATTGGCCGCCCAGCAGTTGATAAAGCGGCATACCAGCCAATTGACCTTTGATATCCCACAGCGCCATGTCCACGCCGGAGATGGCGTTATTCATCACGGGTCCATTTCGCCAGTAGGCATTGACGTTCATCATTTGCCAGAGGTCTTCGATATGGTTGGCATCACGTCCGATCAACAACGGTTTCAGGTACTCATCGACCATAGTTTTGACTGCCAGCGGGCGCTGCTGGAATGTCGCACAGCCGTGACCGCTGATGCCTTTATCGGTGGTCACCCGTACGGTAATCAGATTATGTCTGTCGGGGCGAGTGATAAAACATTCGATATTTTTAATGAAGGTTGGCGTCACCAGGAGACTCCTTTACAGC
This sequence comes from Phytobacter ursingii, assembly GCA_901456055.1. Taxonomy (GTDB): domain Bacteria; phylum Pseudomonadota; class Gammaproteobacteria; order Enterobacterales; family Enterobacteriaceae; genus Phytobacter; species Phytobacter ursingii. The sequence continues at coordinate 56,840 of CABDWT010000002.1, read as the reverse complement.
GAAGTGATATGCAGGAATGGGTATTATCATCCCCTTAATTTTGCATCGAGGTAAACCGTTTTTTTATAAATTTTTTGGTCAGTTATTCTTTTTTAATTTAATTAAAAACCATACCAATTTTACGTTTTATGTCATTTTCATTGCTTGGTGTTGGTGGTTTGTGATGTGTATCATGTTTTATTGGTTTGTTTAGTTTTCTCTCTTTCTCTACCCTTGTTTACAGATATTAAAACGACAATATTCCTGCGGGAGCATTTATGGGGACGCAAGAAGCCATCACCAATATTATTCGTCTGGTGGGTGGACAGGATAATATCAATAATGTCTGGCACTGCATGACGCGCTTACGTTTTGATCTGGTTGATGATAATAAAGTCGATCAGAGCGCCATTAAGGCATTGCCAGGGGTTCTGGGAGCGCAACTGCAAAGCGACCAGTTTCAGATTGTTATCGGGCCGAAGGTCAATAGCTGGTATGAGCACATGCTGACGGTGCTGGGAAAAGCCCCGCAAGGCGAGACGCATACCAAAGGGCGTAAAAGCCTGGTCTCGATGTTTATGGATACTGTATCCGGCGTGTTTGGCCCTATCGTGCCTGCGATTGCCGGTGCCGGGATGATTAAAGGTCTGCTGGCCGGGCTGATAGCACTGAAAGTAGTTTCGGCAAAAAGCGATACTGTGGTGGTGATTGATTTGATCGCCAGCGGTGTCTTTTATTTCCTGCCGTTTTTCCTGGCCGTCTCGGCGGCAAAAATTTTCAAGACCAATGAATATCTGGCGGCGGCAGTTGCAGCCTGTCTGATGTATCCCTCACTGATCGATGCAGCAAAAGCGTTGGCGGCGCATCAGGAAGGGGCGGTGAGCGCCTTCTGGCTACTCAACGCGCTACCGGTTTCGGTGTTTAACTATGCCTCGAGCGTGATTCCGGTCATCTTCTCTATTCTGGCGCTGAGCTATATCCACCGCTGTGTGGACAGGATAATGCCTGACGTATTAAAGACGGTCTTCACGCCTACGTTGACCTTATTCCTCGGGGCGCTGGCGGCGCTGGTGATTATCGGGCCGATTGGGATTTGGTTGGGGAAAGCGCTAGCCTTCTTTATTCAGGGACTTTTTGGTATTTCAGCCAGTTTTGCCGGGCTGGTGGTGGGGGCCATTCGTCCGGTTGCCATTCTGACCGGTATGCATCATGCTATGACGCCCATCGCTCTGCAAAACTTCAGTGAACATGGCTACGACATGCTGATGCCAATGATGTTTATGGCGAATATGGCGATTGCTGGCTCGACATTCGCCATCTGGCGGATAAGTAAAAACCGTCAGGACAGAACGGTGACCCTGTCGGCGGCGATTTCCGCGCTGTTGGGCATTACGGAACCCGCTCTGTTTGGTGTCCTGACGCGTTACAAAAAGGCGTTTATTGCCGCCACGGTGGCCAGTTCCCTGGCCTCTGCGTTTATTGCCTTCTTTGGCGTACGGTTGTATGGCTACATTTTGTCGAGCATCTTTAGTCTGCCTGCGTACATTGGCCCGTACTTCGTCTTTGCGCTCTCAGGCGTGGCGATGGCGCTGGTGCTCTCCTTCCTGCTGACCTCCGTGCTGGTCGGCAAAGACGCAGCGGGGTAAGCTACCGTCGGTGCGCCAGTCGGCGCACCAGGCGATCGCCAGCCATCTGCACCCCTTGCACCATGGCCAGTAAAATCACCACGGTACCCACCATCACTTGATCGTTAAAACGCTGATAGCCATAGCGGATAGCGAGATCGCCCAGTCCGCCACCGCCAATAACGCCCGCCATGGATGAGAAACCAATCAGCATCACTACCGTAAGTGTGATCCCCGCGAGTAGCGTTGGCAGCGCTTCCGGCAGCAGGGCTTTCGCAATCACATGCCAGACGTTACCGCCCATCGACAAAATGGCTTCGATGCGTCCGTAATCCACCTCGTCCAACGCGCTTTCCGTCAGTCGTGCAAAGAAAGGGAACGCGCCAAGGGTGATAGGCACGATTGCGGCAGTGCTGCCAAGGGTGGTGCCGATCAGCAGTCGGGTGAAGGGAATGAGCGCTATCAGCAGTACGATGAAGGGTAACGAACGGCCAAAATTGACGACAGCCCCCAGCAGCGCATTAACGCGTGGCAGGGGAAACAGGCCATTACGGCGAGAAAGAAACAGAATGACGCCCAGCGGCAGGCCGATCAGCACGGTAAACAGCGACGCCAGGGCCACCATGTATACTGTCTCCAGCGTGCCGTTGAGCAGCAGCGGCCAGAGATCTTCCCAACTCATGCTACCCCGCATAAAGGCCTCCCGTTAAAACCGTGGCGGGCAAGGAAATCCTGCTCAGCCTGGGGATCGTGTAATAGCGCATGGCGCAGTTTTGACCACGGCGCAGTCAGCAGATCGGCGATTTTCCCGCTCTCCCGTACTTCGCCGTTTTCCAGCAACGCAGCGTGATCGCAGAGGGTTTTTACAACGTCCAGTTCGTGGGTAATCAGGACAATGGTTAAATTTAGTTTCTGGTTAATGTCAGCCAGCAGCGCCAGGACAGACGCGGTAGTTTCCGGATCCAGCGCGCTGGTGGCTTCATCGCACAACAGCACGTCCGGCCTTGCCGCCAGCGCCCGCGCGATACCGACACGCTGCTTTTGCCCACCAGAAAGCTGCGAAGGAAAAGCATCGGCTTTATCGCTCAGACCCACCAGATGCAATAGCTCTTCTACGCGCGCATGGCGCAGCGGTTTTGGCACGCCGGCGATTTCCAGTGGAACGGCGACGTTATCCGCCACCGTGCGCGCGTGCAGCAAGTTGAAATGCTGGAATATCATGCCTGTGCGAAGTCGGTGCTCACGCAGACCGGCTTTATCCAGTTGTGTAATGTCGCTGCCGTTGACGATGATGCGGCCCGTAGTGGGCCGCTCCAGCAGATTCAGACAACGGATTAAGGTGCTTTTCCCCGCGCCGCTACGGCCCAGGATGCCATAAATAGCCCCCTTAGGGACATGCAGCGACACGTTGTTCAGCGCCGGTCGGCCTGTTCCGGCATAGGTTTTACTCAGCCCGTCAATCTCAATCATGACTGAGGAGCAACCGGGATCACCGAGCCGTTGTAGGTTTTACGAATAAACTCTGCCACCTGGGGGGAGGTGAGGTCTTTGGCCAGTTCTTTAATGCGTGGGTCATTAGCCAGAGACGGATTGGTCACCAGGATATTGGCATACGGGTTATGTTCCGCGCTCTCCAGTCCCAGCGCGTCTTTGGCGGGCGACAAACCGGCTTCCAGCGCGTAGTTGCCATTGATCACCGCCAGGGCGACATCATCCAGCGAACGTGGGATCTGCGGGGATTCCACTTCGAGGATCTTCAAGTGTTTCGGGTTCTCAACGATATCTTTTGGCGTCGCCAGCGTGCTGGCCGGATCGGTAAATTTCGCATCCAGTTTGATTAACCCCTGGCTTTGCAGCAGGAACAGCGCGCGGCTCAGGTTGGTGACGTTATTAGGAACGGCGACGGTTGCACCCTCCGGTACCGATTTAAAATCTTTGTATTTATGCGAATAGATGCCCAGCGGTTCGATGTGTACCGTGGCGGCGACGGCAAAGGTTTTACCCAGCGCTTTTTCCTGGCTTTTCAGGTAAGGCACATGCTGGAAATAGTTGGCATCCACATCGCCACTCGCCAGCAATTCATTGGCATTTGCGCCGCTGGTCAGCTCAACGATTTTGATATCCAGTTTCGGATCCAGTTTTTTGACGTAATTAAGGATTTCCGCATGCGGAACCGGGTCTGCTGCGATGCGCAGCGCTTCTGCCTGTGCAGTACCCCAGGCCAGAGAAAGAGACAACGCTACCCCTGCCAGTTTAAACGCGGCATATTTCATGATGTATTTTCCTGTGTTGTTATGATGTCAAACGATCAATTGTTCACTGCGCTCACGCAGTACATCGCGGTAATAACGCTCGGCGACATCCGGGTGAGAACGTAAGCGACCTTTCAGGTAGTTCCAGCCAACATCGCGTAAAAGAGGATTGTGCGGATCGCTCTCCGGCCCGTGCGCTTCACGCGCCAGCGCCTCCGGCAGGGCGTAAACGGGGACCACGGCATCCAGCTGTGCGCCAAGGAAAAAAGCGATCGACAGGCGATCTTGCCCCGCGGGTGGAGAGACCACGCGGTGTACCGTGGCGCGCAGATAGCCATTGGTGGCCAGTTCCAGCAACTCGCCAATGTTGACGACAAAACTGCCTGGCAGCGGTGCGGCGTCGATCCAGCGATCGGGGGAGACTTCAACCTGCAGCCCTTTTTGCTCGTCCTGGAGCAGGAAGCTCAGAAACCCCGAATCCTTATGCGCGCCTACGCCCTGGTTGCCTTGCGTGCTCTCTTGGCCGGGATAGCGAATCAGCTTGATATGTTCATTGGGTTTGTCGCCATACAGTGCGTCGAAGGCGTTAGCCGGCAGGTGCAGGGCTTCGGCAAAGGCACGCAGCAGCACAATGGCCATCTCGGTCATCGATTTTTGCCAGTCGAGTAACGTGGTTTTCAGTTCTGGCTGCTCCTCTGGCCATAAATTTGGGCCCTGCAAGCGCCGCCAGCGTGGGTCGCTGTCGCTCAACAGCAGTTCCGGCCTTTCTGCACCGATATCGAACTGTTCACGCCAGTCCGGTTTGCCACGGGTGATTTCCGATGCCGCACGGTTGTAGCCGCGAAAATGGGGGGAGTTAATCATCGCCACCTGCTGTTTTTGCGTGTCGCTGAGGGCAAAAAAGCGGCGGGCTTCGCGCTGAACGGCACGCTGCAGGTCGTCATTCACGCCATGGTTAATGAGGTAAAAAAAGCCGATATCACGTGCGCTTGTGCGCAGTTGCTCAAGGAATGCATCCCGTTCAGCGGGATTGAAGTAGTGGGCCAGATTGAGGATGGGTAAGGTTGTCGCGTTCATTGTGTTCTCCGAATAGTCGTTCGCAGGTGATAATTTTTAGAGTCCGGGGTTGGGCACAACAGCAGCGCATCATGATGCTTTCCTCACAAGTGATTTAGATCCAGCTTGCCTTACGGCAAAGAATTCAACCAATAACGTTCTTTTCTAATTTATGACCGTCCGGGGTTCGTTGCTTTTGCGAAAAATGCATTTGGCGCAGGCGTTGCTTAGGGAAAAGAATTTCGCTACACTTTTGTTATGTTATAACAATACATGTGAGGGCAAAATGAAACCTGATATCCATCCGCACTACCGCACGGTGGTGTTTCACGACACCAGCGCCAACGAATATTTCAAAGTTGGCTCGACCATCAAAACCGATCGCGAGATTGAGCTCGAAGGCGTGACATACCCTTACGTGACCATTGACGTCTCGTCTGTTTCTCACCCGTATTACACCGGTAAACAGAAAGTGGTGGGCAATGAGGGAAGCGCGGCGCGTTTCCAGCAGCGTTACGGGCGTTTTATTGGCACGAAAAGAGGTTAATTCATGCAAGTACTGAACTCGTTACGCAGTGCGAAACAACGCCACCCTGACTGCCAGATAGTGAAGCGCAAGGGGCGTTTGTACGTGATTTGCAAATCTAATCCGCGTTTTAAAGCGGTGCAGGGAAGAAAGAAAAAACGTTAACTGCGCAGGCTCTCAAGGGATTGCAACTGTTTGCCGTCGGCAATGAAATTTCCGGCGGCAAGCCACTGTTGAAACGCGTTATCCAGGCGCGGCCATTCGCTATCAATCACGGAAAACCAGTCGGTATCGCGATTGCGTCCTTTCAGAACCTGCGCCTGACGAAATCGCCCTTCATACTGAAAGCCCAGACGAAGTGCCGCACGACGGGATGGTTCATTCAGGCTATTACATTTCCATTCGTAGCGGCGATACCCCAGCGTCTCCAGAGCATAACGCATCAATAGCCACTGCGCTTCGGTAGAGGCGCGGGTGCGCATAAGCAGGGGAGAAAAATGCACACTGCCTACCTCGACGACGCCATGGGCAGCATCAATACGCATGAGCGCAAGTGTCCCAACTGGCGACTGAGTCCGGTTATCTATGACCGTGAAATGAAGAGGGTCCTTTAATTCACAGACGCTTGTTACCCATGAAGCGAATGCTTCGGCGTCATTTTCCGGTTCACGCAGCAGCCATGTCCAGCTACTGCCATCTCCGGCCAGACGATGGGCGGCAAACAGTGCCGGTGCGTGCTCTATCCGCAGGGGTTCCAGGCGACAATATTGCCCCTCAAGCGTCACACGTTCAGGAAAAGGGCGGGGCTGCCAGTCGGGGAGGGCATCGCCCACGGGTTGTCCGTATTGATTCAGTTGACTCATGTTGGCTCCTCTTTGCAATTCATCAAGCGTAAAATTTCACTGGTTCCATAAGAAGTGCCATCAGGCTATATTTTTATGGGACCATGAAGGAGCGATGCGATGAATATTCCCGAGGACGCGTTACAGGCGTTGCTGCGCCCGGCGCTGGCAGAACGTAACGGATTGACGCGCCAGCGGGCCTTATACGTGGCACTGCGGGATGCCATCCTGGAGGGAACGTTAAAAGCACATTCGCTGCTTCCGGGCTCACGCGTGCTGGCAAAAACACTCGCCGTTTCCCGAAACACCGTTAACGCCGCGCTGGAACAACTCGCTATTGAGGGCTTCGTTCAGCGTGAACGGCAGGGCACGCGGGTATCGACATTGGCCAGTGCGCCTGTTGTAGGTAACGCGCCAGTCGTTTCCCTTGCACAGCGGGTGCGGACCCTGCCACAGGGGGTGACGCGAAACTCTCCGGCACTTGCCTTTACCCCAGGTCTACCTGCAGTGAACTATTTTCCTATGGCCACCTGGCGTAGGCTGAATGAGCGCGTCTGGCGCAATGAGGGCAGTGCGCTGCTGGGGTATGGCGAGTCAGGCGGAGAGCGGCGACTGCGTGCGGCTATCGCCCGACACCTCGCGCTGGCCAGAGGCATTCATTGTGAAGTCGAACAGATTGTGATTACCGAAGGCGCCCAGGATGCGCTGATGTTATGCATTCATCTTCTCTGCGATCCTGGAAGCCGTGCCTGGGTAGAGGAGCCGGGTTACAACGGTGCGAAAAGCGCCTTTCTGGCGGCAGGATTGCACGTAGAGGGGATCCCGGTTGATGAAGAGGGAATGACGCTGGCGGCATTGGAAACGCCGCCGCGCATTATCTATACCTCGCCTTCGCATCAATATCCTCTGGGTTATGTAATGAGTGCTGCCCGACGTTTGCAGATTCTGGACGCGGCTATACGCGCCGGAAGCTGGATCATCGAAGATGACTATGACAGCGAGTTTCGCTATCTCGGTGATCCGGTACCTGCCATGCTGGGTATGACTCCCGACCCACCGGTGGTTTACCTGGGAACATTTAGCAAGACGCTCTTTCCGTCGTTACGTATTGGTTTTATGGTGATGCCTCCTGCGCTGGCGCACGCGGCGGCACCGGTTATCAATAGTCTGCTGCGTGGCGGGCATCGTAGCGAACAACTGACTCTGGCGCATTTTATTGAGGACGGCCACTATGCGCGCCATCTCGCGGCGATGCGTCGGTTGTACCGGAAGCGACAGGTGCAATTACGTGAGGCGTTACAGACCGGGCTGAGCATGGAGCATCGGGTATTGGGTGGCGACGGTGGGCTGCATTTGACGCTTTCGGTACCGGGAATCAATGACCTGGCTGTTACGCGTGAAGCGCGCGGGTTTGGCCTTGCGCCTCATGCGTTAAGTCGTTTTTATTTACAACCCTCGCCGGCATCAAGTGGCCTGGTTCTCGGCTATGGCAATACTTCTGCAAGCCTGTTTCCCGGTAGTGTGCGAACGCTGGCGCGACTGATTACACAGTTTCAGGTCGGGTAAGGGTAAATACGTCATAGAAGGAAAGCTCTCCCTTGCGGGATAGCATCTGCTGGAGCTGTGCCTTACGCCCAGTATCGACCGCAGGAGAAGTAAGGATGGCGCTGATAAGCTCCTGGGGGACAAAGCGTGTGTTGTACCATTCGCCGTTATAACAGACGCGAAAATCGAGGACATCGATATCTTCGTAGTGATAGCGTGGATAGACATCGAAGAAAAAGAAGCCGTTCAATAAGACGAACAGCACCACCAGCAGCCACACGGAGTCTACCAGCGTTTCTGATTGCAGCATGACGGCAAGCGTGGCGAGCCAGGCAATATACATGCCGACAAACAGGCCAGGATGTTTGCGAATAAAGCTAATACTAAAGCGCGGACGGTTGTCTCGCTTTTCACGCTGATTAATGTCGTCGATTGTTTCGCTGAGCAGCCGCTGGATCTCTGTCATCTCACGCCTTCGTCTTTGGGGATATGCCGATTAGAGCGTATTTTAAGTTGCCATTTTGTGTGAAAAAAGTAACAGTTTATCGACAAAAAAAGATAACAGTTAAATTGCTTCACCCGGAATGGCTTTGATAACTCGGGCGGGGTTGCCGCCGACGACCACATTCGGCGGAACGTCTTTTACGACCACCGCGCCGGAGGCAATAACCGCATTATCGCCAATAGTCACGCCTGGATTGATTACCGCACGTCCACCAATCCAGACGTTATTACCAATGCGAACCGGTTTACCGTATTCGAGACCGCTATTGCGCGCGTTGGCTTCCAGCGGATGTGTTGCCGTATAGATATGTACACCTGGCGCTAACATACAATTGTCGCCAATATGGATGGGGCAAACATCCAGCATGACGCAATCGAAATTGGCGTAAAATTCCTTACCCAGAAAAATATTGTAGCCATAGTCACAGCGAAAGTTTGGTTCAATATATGCGCCGGAACTTTGACCAAGTAATGTAGCAAGAATCGCAGCGCGTTCTGCTTTTTCGTCAGGGGCGGAATGGTTATACCGATGAATCAGCTCTCTGGCATGCATGCGGTCAGCTCGTAGCGTATCGTCCGCAGGTCGATACGGTAAGCCGGAAATCATTTTACGTTTTTCTTCGCTCATGAAGATAACATGCGCCTGCTAATGCCGCTGGATAGAAAAATTAAAACCGTAAATAAACATCGGGAAGACTTAGCGAACAAATTTCCACACAGAAGGAGGGATTTTGTCATACAGTTTATTCATGGTTAGTTCAGCCAGACGATGATCGGCTGCTGAATAAAACACCGTAAGCTCATGGTCGGGCAGTTCATATTTATTTTTTTCAATGACGCGTTCGAGTGTGTCAATTGTCTGACAACGTCGTAATCGCATCAAATAATCAATTTTGGTTAATGGCTTATCAGACATGATTTTACCTTTACTGGTTGAAATATTTAACAGGAGTGGCTAACAGGGTTAGCCTTGCTCACATTGACGAAACAACGGAACAATCGGTTTCCCGATTTACGCCATTTCTGCAAGTCTTGTGTGTTGATACCGTAACTACTGAACAGCATAAACGTATCATCAAGGTATTCGTCTATCTGCTCAATCAGTTTATTATCTTCATTATACTTAATTTTATAATTAAGTGCGAAGGTTGCTATATGTTCAATCAACTCATTTAACTGCAAATTGATTGCCGAAGTAGGATCGTTAACCCATCCATGATGGCTTTCTTCAAGATTCAGCAGGCAATCATGGTACAACGTTTCGCAGAGAAATTTAAGCTGCGCGATATCATGCCTTTTTGGCGAGTATTCGTCCATAACACATCCCCTTCTGAGTCGCTTTTTTTACTCACTGAACACTGCTCCGGGGTGGAAACGTCTGATCTGACCAGCAGCATATGCTGCTTTTCCTCATTGATTTAACTATAAGCCAGTCTTAAAAAGATTTCATTGGGCTATTACGAAAAATTACAATTATCGCGTTTTGCTCGTCAAAAATGGAGAAATCACCCCCCGTTTATTTCCCTCTTTTATGCGAGAATTTTTGTGCGAAAACAGCAAGTTCCCTTATTCTTCATTGAGTTAGGGGCATTGTTGTATATTTAAGGTTATTTAAATATTCCAAAACGGCTAATTACCAGGAATATTCTTACTTAAACTGATTGTACCAGACAATTAAGAATTTTACCTAAGTATATAAGATGCGCACTTAATGGCGTATTAATTCTGTGCGTTATTACGGCTGCACAAAATAAACAAAGTGACAATACGGAGTTTTAATGATCAGAGAAGGGAATATGAAAAGGCCGCTTTCGCGGCCTTTTCATTCATCACTATCAGTGTTGCTCAACCTTATGTGCGTGCTCAACATCCTCACTTCTGCGGCTAAAGCGGCGGCGTACCACCACAAAGAACACAGGAACGAAGAATATCGCCAGTACCGTTGCGGTAATCATACCGCCCATTACACCGGTACCTACGGCGTTTTGCGCACCGGAGCCTGCGCCCGTACTGATAACCAGCGGCAGAACCCCAAGGATAAACGCCAGTGACGTCATCAGGATTGGACGCAGACGCATACGTACCGCTTCCAGGGTGGCTTCAATAAGACCTTTGCCTTCTTTATCCATCAGATCTTTGGCGAATTCGACGATAAGTATCGCGTTCTTCGCCGACAAGCCAATGGTTGTCAGCAGGCCTACCTGGAAGTAAACGTCGTTGGTCAGACCGCGTAAGGTCGCGGCCAGCAGCGCACCGACCACCCCGAGCGGGACCACCAGCATAACGGAGAACGGAATCGACCAGCTCTCGTACAGCGCTGCCAGGCACAGAAACACCACAATCAGAGAGATGGCGTACAGTGCAGGCGCCTGGTTACCTGACAGACGTTCCTGGTAAGACATGCCCGTCCAGTCATAGCCAATACCCGTCGGCAGTTTACTGGCCAGTTGTTCCATCATCGCCATGGCTTCACCGGTACTTTTACCCGGAGCAGCCTGGCCGAGGATTTCCATGGATGGCAAGCCGTTATAGCGTTCCAGACGCGGAGAACCATACTCCCAATGCGATGTCGCAAACGCAGAGAAAGGCACCATCGAGCCGCTTGCACCACGGACATACCAGTTACCAATATCGCTTGGCAACATACGGTATTTCGCGTCGGACATGACATACACTTTCTTCACACGGCCACGGTCGATGAAGTCGTTAACGTAGCTACCGCCCCATGCCGCGCCAAGCGTGGTATTGATGTCACTTAACGAGACACCCAACGCCTGTGCTTTTTCCTGGTCGATATTGATTTTGAACTGCGGCGTATCTTCCAGGCCGTTCGGACGCACGCCGACCAACAGATCCGGATGCTGTGCGATCTCTCCGAACAACTGGTTACGTGCCTGCATCAGCTTGTCATGGCCCAGGTTCGCCTGGTCAATCAGCTGGAAGTCAAAGCCCGTCGCCGTACCCAGTTCAACGATCGCTGGCAGGTTAAAGGCGAACACCATCGCATCTTTAATTTGCGAGAAGTGCGCGCTTGCACGACCTGCGATCGCCGGCACTTTGTTTTTCTCGCCCGGACGTTCATCCCAGTTTTTCAGCGATACGAACGCCAGACCGGTGTTCTGACCACGTCCGGAGAAGCCGAAGCCGTTAACGGTAAACACAGAGTTCACGTTATCTTTTTCGGTTTCCAGATAGTATTTGGTCACCTCATCCAGCACTTTCTGCGTACGCTCTTGCGTCGCACCCGCCGGAAGTTGCGCCATGGTCAGGAACACACCCTGGTCTTCATCGGGCAGGAACGAACTGGGCAGACGAACGAACAGGATGGCCATGCCAATCACGATAAGAATGTAGAGCAGCAGGTAACGACCCGTACTGCGCAGAATATTGCCTACGCTGTCGGTGTAGTGGTGCGTGCTCTTATCAAATACGCGGTTAAACCAGCCAAAGAAGCCCTTCTTGCCTTCACCATGATCGCCTTTGGCAATCGGTTTAAGCATGGTCGCACAGAGCGCTGGCGTCAGGATTAACGCTACCAGTACAGAGAGCGCCATTGCCGAAACAATGGTAATAGAGAACTGGCGGTAAATTGCGCCGGTAGAACCACCGAAGAAGGCCATCGGAATAAATACCGCCGACAGAACCATCGCGATACCGACCAGCGCGCCCTGAATCTGGCCCATGGACTTACGCGTGGCTTCTTTTGGCGGCAAGCCCTCTTCGGACATGACACGCTCAACGTTCTCTACCACGACGATGGCGTCATCCACCAACAGGCCTATCGCCAGCACCATACCAAACATGGTGAGGGTGTTTATCGAATAACCAAATGCTGAGAGGATGGCGAAGGTGCCCAACAGTACGACGGGTACCGCGATGGTCGGAATCAACGTTGCGCGGAAGTTCTGCAGGAACAGATACATTACCAGGAATACCAGCACGATCGCTTCAACCAGCGTTTTCACCACTTCGTTAATGGAGATCTTAACGAATGGGGTGGTATCGTACGGATAAACCACTTTCAGCCCGTGCGGGAAGAACGGTTCCAGTTTGGCGATAGTGGCACGCACTGCGTTCGCAGTATCCAGCGCATTCGCACCGGTTGCCAGCTTGATACCAAGACCAGATGCGGGTTGACCGTTGTAGCGGGCGATAACGTCGTAGTTTTCGCCGCCCAGCTCAATTTTCGCCACGTCACGCAGACGAACCTGCGAACCATCCTGGTTAACTTTCAGCAGGATCTTACCGAACTCTTCCGTTGAGGTCAGACGTGTCTGCGCGATGATAGAGGCGTTCAACTGCTGGCCTTTCACCGGCGGCGTCCCACCTAACTGGCCTGCCGCGACCTGGGCGTTCTGCGCTTTAATGGCCGTAATAACATCGACAGGAGTCAACTGGAAGTTATTCAGTTTATTCGGGTCCATCCAGATACGCATTGCATACTGCGCACCGAACAACTGTACGTCACCCACACCCTTCGTACGGCTAACCGGGTCTTTTATGGTAGCACCCACATAGTCGGCAATATCTTCCTGCGTCATGGAACCATCGGTACTGATCATACCGAGAACCATCAGGAAGCTACTGGACGACTTCTCAACGCTCACACCCTGCTGCTGAACTTCCTGCGGCAGTAATGGCATCGCCAGCTGCAGTTTGTTCTGCACCTGTACCTGGGCGATATCCGCATCGGTACCAGAATCAAAGGTGATAGTGATCTGTACCGTACCAGAGGAGTCACTGGTGGAGGACATATACAGCAGGCCATCGATACCGTTCATGTTCTGTTCGATAACCTGCGTAACGGTATCCTGCACCGTTTTTGCATCAGCACCGGGATAGGACGCACTGATCTGAATTGCCGGCGGCGCAATCGTCGGATATTGCGCAACGGGCAGCTTCAGGATCGCCAGTCCCCCCGCAAGCATGATGATTATGGCGATCACCCAGGCAAATATGGGGCGATCAATAAAGAAATTTGGCATGTCTTAACGGCTCCTGTTTGAGTTAAGACTTAGACTGCTGTGACTGCGCGCCGGCCGGGGCTTGCTCTTTATTCTCAGCGGTCACTTCCTGTGCTTTTACCTGCGCACCGGGTCTTACTTTTTGAAGGCCTGTCACAATTACGCGATCGCCTGCTTTCAGGCCATCTGTCACCAGCCATTTGTCGCCAATGGCCTGTGTTGCGGTGAGTTTACGGATTTCGACTTTATCGCCTTCACCCACGACCATCGCGGTAGCGTCACCACGTGGGGTACGGGTCACACCCTGTTGCGGAACCAGCAGCGCATTCGGATTGGTCCCTTCTTCGAGTTTCGCGCGCACGAACAGACCTGGCAGCAGCGTCATATCCGGGTTCGGGAAAATCGCGCGCAGCGTGATAGAACCGGTAGTTTGATCAACGGTGACGTCAGAAAACTCCAGTGTGCCGGTCTGCGGGTATTTCACGCCGTCGTTGGTCACCAGCTCAACTTTCGCTTTACCGTTTTCCTGTTTCAGCGTGCCGTTCGCCAGCTCCTGTTTCAGTCGCAGGTAGTCGTTGCTGGACTGAGTCACATCGACGTAGATGGGGTCAAGCTGCTGAACAGTAGCGAGAGCGGTGGCTTGCCCGGTTTGCACCAGCGCACCTTCGGTCACGGATGATTTACCGATACGACCGCTGATAGGAGAGGTGACTTTGGTGTAGGCAAGGTTGATACGCGCGGTTTCAACCGCGGCTTTTGCCGCAACGACAGCGGCATCTGCCTGCTGTGCGTCAGCCTGAGCTGTATCATAATCCTGTTGGCTGATGTACTTAGTGCCCAACAATTTCTGATAACGAGACGCGGTCATGCGCGCGATGTTTGCCGCAGCCTGTGCTTTTGCCAGATCGCCTTTCGCGCTTTCATAAGAGGCCTGATAGGTGGCTGGATCAATCTGATAAAGCGAGACACCCGCTTCTATATCACTACCTTCTGTGAAGTTGCGTTTTAAAATAATGCCACTGACCTGAGGACGGACTTCCGCAACGCGAAACGCGCTGGTTCTGCCTGGAAGTTCGGTTGTGATCTGCAGAGGTTCTGTTTTTAGCGTGACGACGCCAACTTCTGGCGCCTGGCCCGCAGCGCCGCCCTGTTGAGCGGGTTTTTCATCACATCCTGTAAGCGCTAAGCTGCCTGAAAGCATCAGAACGACCGCCAGAGGCGTTAACCCTCTGTTTTTGTTCATATGTAAACCTCGAGTGTCCGATTTCAAATTGATCAATGGATCAAATGTCCCAAACCCATTGCTGCGTTTATATTATCGTCATGCTATGGTACAAACATTCATAAATGTATGTAAATCTGACTCCTGTCAATTCACCAACATATGGCACGAAAAACCAAACAGCAGGCACAAGAGACACGCCAACACATCCTTGATGTGGCCTTGCGTTTGTTCTCCCGGCAGGGCGTATCAGCAACCTCACTGGCAGATATTGCACAGGCAGCGGGGGTGACCCGCGGTGCGATTTACTGGCACTTCAAAAATAAGTCGGATTTATTCAGTGAGATCTGGGAGCTATCAGAAGCCAGCATCAGCGATCTCGAGACTGAGTATCGGGCAAAATTCCCCGACGATCCACTGTCAGTTTTAAGGGAAATTTTGGTTTATATCCTCGAAGCAACCGTGGTCGAAGAGCGTCGCCGACTCATGATGGAAATCATTTTTCACAAATGTGAGTTTGTTGGCGAAATGGCGGTCCTGCAAGAGGCGCAGCGTAATTTGTGCCTGGAGAGCTACGACCGCATTGAGCATACTCTTAATGAGTGTATTAAAGCCAAATTACTTCCTGAGAGCTTACTCACCCGCCGGACGGCAGTTTTGATGCGTGCCTATATTTCCGGCGTGATGGAGAATTGGCTTTTCTCCCCCCAATCTTTTGATTTAAAGAAAGAAGCCCGAGATTATGTAGCGATATTACTGGAGATGTGCCAGTTTTGTCCAACGCTGCATAATCAAGCGCCAGGGGGTAAGCCCGGTCAGATCTTGCGGAAAAAGTGACTGCTAACATTACGTTACTAGGTTGTAACTTGTCGGCGTGATATCCTTCGCGCGTGGCTAGCTTCGGCCATCTTTCCTGTTCACAGATTAATCACGCAAATGATGCTGCAATCCACACGTTCAAGAAGTGCGCTCCCGGTTTTGGCTGCCGCGCTGTTTTTTGTCTTTGCCTTTATTACAGGCAGTGCCTTCGCGGCCCCGACAAATAACGACTTACCCGCTCGCTCCGATGTCCAGAGTCAACTCGACGCTCTGAATAAGCAAAAAGATCCCACGGCTACGGATAAACTGGTTATTCAGGATTTAACGGAAACCCTGGATGTTCTGGACAAAATCGAACGGGTTAAGCAGGAAACTGCACTCCTGAAACAGAAAATCACCCAGGCGCCGGACAAACTGCGCCAGGCGACTGATGCCCTCAACGCGCTCAGCGATAAAGATAACGACGATGAAACGCGTAAAACGCTGGCAACGCTATCTCTGCGTCAGCTTGAGTCGCGCGTGGCACAGTTGCTGGACGATTTACAAACGGCTCAGAACGATTTATCTAATTATAACAGTCAGTTAGTTTCATTGCAGACGCAGCCGGAACGTGTGCAGAGTTCCATGTACACCGCTTCGCAGCAGTTACAGCAAATCCGCAATCGTCTTAATGGTACGGCGGCAGGTGAGGGGGCTCTGCGTCCGACACAGCAGACGCTTTTACTTGCTCAACAGGCATTGCTGAATGCGCAAATCGAACAGTTGCGTAAGAGTCTCGAAGGTAACACCACGTTGCAGGACACGCTGCAGAAACAGCGCGATTACACCACTGCGAACAGCAATCGCCTTGAACATCAACTGCAACTGTTGCAAGAAGCTGTCAATAATAAGCGACTGACGCTGACAGAAAAAACCGCCCAGGAAGCCGTAACGCCGGATGAAACCGCGCGAATCCAGGCGATGCCGTTAGTGAAGCAGGAACTGGACGTTAACCACCAGCTTAGCCAGAAGCTTATTACCGCAACGGAAAACGGTAACTCGCTGGTGCAGCAAAATATCAAAGTGAAAAACTGGCTTGACCGCGCGCTTCAGTCTGAGCGCAACGTGAAGGAGCAGATTTCGGTGCTTAAAGGCAGCTTGCTGCTGTCGCGCATCCTTTATCAGCAACAACAAACGCTCCCTTCCGCTGATGAGCTTGAAGACATGACCAACCGCATTGCGGACCTGCGTCTGGAACAGTTTGAGGTCAATCAGCAACGTGATGCCCTTTTCCAGAGCGATGCGTTCGTGGCGAAACTGGAAGAGGGGCATTCGAGTGAGGTCAACGACGAGGTGCATGACGCCCTCTTACAGGTCGTGGACATGCGTCGTGAACTGCTTGATCAATTGAATAAGCAGTTGGGTAATCAGTTGATGATGGCGATTAACCTGCAGGTTAACCAGCAGCAGCTGATGAGCGTCTCAAAAAGTCTTCAGGAGATCCTCACGCAGCAAATTTTCTGGGTAAACAGCAATAAGCCGATGGACTGGGACTGGGTGAAATCTTTCCCACAGGCGCTGAAAGACCAGATAAGTAAAATGAAAATCACCGGGAACTGGGAAAAAGCCTGGCCTGCTGTGGCGATTGCGTTCCTCACCGGTTTGCCGTTGTTACTGATTGCCGGCTTGATTCGCTGGCGTCTGAGCTGGTTGCGCAGCTATCAGGCGCGTCTGGCGACCCAGGTTGGTCAGCTACGTAATGACAGCCAGTTACATACGCCGAAAGCGATTCTCATCGACCTGATTCGCGCGCTACCGGTGTGCCTGATTATTCTGGCTGTCGGTCTCATTTTGCTCACCATGCAGCTTAATATCAGTGAGCTTTTGTGGGCGTTCAGTAAAAAACTGACCCTCTTCTGGCTGGTCTTCGGGCTGTGCTGGAAGGTGCTGGAAAAAGATGGCGTGGCGGTGAACCATTTTAATATGCCGGAGCAACTCACCAGCCACTGGCGTCGCCAGATCGTCCGTATCAGTCTTGCGCTGCTGCCGCTGCATTTCTGGTCTGTGGTCTCCGAACTTTCGCCGTTGCATTTGATGGACGATGTTCTGGGGCAAACGGTTATTCTGCTTAACCTGCTGCTCATTACGGGCCTGGTCTGGCCGATGTTCCGCGAAAGCTGGCGAGATAAAGAGTCTCATGGCATACGACTTATCACCATAACTGTGCTGGCCATCGTTCCGGTGGCGTTGATGGTCCTGACCGCCACGGGGTATTTCTACACGACGTTGCGTCTGGCCGGACGCTGGATTGAAACCGTCTATCTGGTGATCATCTGGAATCTCCTGTACCAGACCGTGCTGCGCGGCCTGAGCGTTGCGGCGCGCCGTATTGCTTACCGCCGTGCGCTGGCCCGTCGCCAGAACCTGATAAAAGAAGGGGCCGAAGGGGCCGAGCCGCAGGAAGAGCCCGGGATTGCCCTGGAGCAGGTTAACCAGCAAACACTGCGTATTACCATGTTGGTGATGATCGCCCTCTTTGGTGTGGCGTTTTGGGCGATTTGGTCAGATTTAATTACTGTTTTCGCCTATCTGGACAGCGTTGTTCTGTGGCACTACAACGGTATGGAAGCCGGCGTCGCCGCAGTAAAAAGCGTGACCATGGGGAGCATGCTGTTTGCATTGATTGCCACGGTGGTGGCCTGGGCGTTAATTCGTAACTTACCTGGTTTGCTTGAGGTTATCGTTCTCTCGCGGTTGAACATGCGCCAGGGGGCGTCCTATGCCATTACCACTATTCTGAACTATGTCATCATTGCCGTTGGCGCAATGACAGTGTTTGGGGCGTTGGGTGTCTCATGGGACAAACTGCAATGGCTGGCGGCCGCACTCTCGGTTGGTCTGGGTTTTGGCTTACAAGAGATATTCGGTAACTTCGTTTCCGGCCTTATCATCCTGTTCGAGCGTCCTGTACGTATCGGCGATACCGTTACCATCGGCACCTTCTCCGGGTCAGTAAGTAAGATCCGTATTCGCGCCACCACGATCACCGATTTTGACCGCAAAGAGGTCATTATTCCCAACAAGGCGTTCGTGACCGAGCGTCTGATCAACTGGTCGCTCTCCGACACCATCACTCGCGTGGTGATCCGTCTGGGTGTCGCGTACGGTTCCGATCTGGACAAGGTAAAAGAGGTATTGTTAAAAGCGGCGATGGAACATCCGAAAGTGATGCATGACCCTGAACCGTCGGTGTTCTTTACCACCTTTGGCCCGAGTACGCTGGATCATGAACTGCGTCTGTATGTACGTGAACTGCGCGATCGTAGCTATACGGTGGATGAACTGAACCGCACGATCGACAGGCTGTGTCGCGAAAATAACATCAATATCGCTTTCAACCAGCTGGAAGTGCATTTACGCAATGCCAGCGGCGAAGAGCACACAGAAGTGATGCGCGAACTGAAAGGCGATGATCCGACGCCAGCACAGAATTAATTCAGAGCTCCCCCGAATGACGGGCGATACGCCTCTCTTGCTGTAGCCCCGGTAAGCGTTAGCGCCACCGGGGATTATTCCCGGATGCGGCGTGAACGCCTTATCCGGGCTATGTTTCCCTGCGAGCAGGGAGCGGTTTTCTCCTTTTCCCGTGGGAGAGGAGCGGGGTGAGGGCATCAGGCCGCACCGGGCTTAACCCTCGCTCTCCCTGACTTTGCGCGCAAAATCCCGTTGCACAATTTCCAGCGCTTTTAGCACGGTTTCCGGCGCAATATCATGTTCTTCCAGCAACATAATCAAATCGACTGCCAGCTTGACCTCATCCGGTGCATCTTCCAGGGACATACTTTCTCCTCGGCTTAACGTGTCAGGCGCGCCAGCACCCGTTCAATATTCTCCAGCGCCTCGCGACAGCGGCGCAGTCTGCCTTCCAGTGCAGTGATTTCTTTATGTAATTGCTGCTGTTCGACGAAGGTATCGACCTTTGCCAGACGCACTTCCCGCTCACGTTTCATCGCCATCAGACGCTGTTCGAATTGCTGATGCTGCAACCGCTTACGCTGCCATTTTTGAATACCGGGCGCGGGGCTATCCCATTCGCGCAGCGACCATGAGGCCGCTTCGCGACTGAGGGCGGCAATTTGCGCCTCCAGATGCTCTGCAAGCCAGGCTACCTGCTCGATTTGCCGTGCGTCAACGGCATGGCGAAGCGCGCTCAGACTGCGCTGAGCTTCCTGCAGGCAGGCGTCCATGGTGGTACGACGTGTATGAAAGAGGTGACGGTCGAAACGTGGACTCACCGTAGCGTGCTTTGCCTGAGGGGCGATGTGTCGCGCCAGCTCGTCCAGCTTTTGTTCCAGAGCCTGTAAAAGCAACGCGCTTCTCACGATTCTCTCCCCTGTAAATGGCGGCGACTATGCTACATTAGCCGCTCATCAATGATAATGATTCGCACTATGAAACGGACTATTTTAATCATCATTGGCTGGCTGGCGGTAGTGCTGGGTACTCTCGGCGTCGTTTTGCCTTTACTGCCGACCACGCCGTTTATCCTGCTGGCCGCCTGGTGCTTTGCGCGCTCATCGCCCCGTTTTCACCAGTGGTTATTGTACCGTTCCTGGTTTGGCGGCTATTTGCGTCACTGGCAAACCTATAAGGCGATGCCGCCAGGCGCTAAACCCCGGGCCATCGCCGTGATACTGATAACGTTCGCGATTTCTCTGTGGCTGGTGAAGATTATATGGGTGCGATGGCTGCTGCTAATCATTTTGTCTTGCTTGCTGATTTTTATGTGGCGCCTGCCCGTGATTGACGCAAAGCAACAAAAACCATAAAGCCCACCGATGGAAGTTGCAATTGTCGCGTTCTGCCAGTAAATTCGAGCGTTTTCGAGCACAGGCGCGACTGATTAAATGTTAACCGCAGGTTACATGCGAAACCTCAGTATGCGCCGTGAGTAACACCGTTTCTATCAGGCAAAAACCCATGACAGCGACTGCGCAGCAGCTTGAATTTCTCAAAAACAGCATCAAAAGCATTCAGGATTATCCGAAACCGGGCATCCTGTTCCGTGATGTCACCAGTTTGCTGGAAGACCCGAAAGCGTATGCTCTCAGCATTGAACTGCTGGTTGAACGCTACAAAGATGCCGGGATCACGAAAGTAGTAGGTACAGAAGCACGTGGCTTCCTGTTCGGCGCACCGGTTGCGTTGGGCCTGGGCGTTGGCTTTGTACCGGTACGTAAGCCGCGTAAACTGCCGCGTGAAACGATCGCGGAAAGCTATGAACTGGAATACGGTACCGATCAGCTTGAGATCCACATTGATGCGATCCAGGCTGGCGATAAAGTCCTGGTGGTCGACGATCTGCTGGCCACAGGCGGCACCATCGAAGCGACGGTAAAACTGATCCGCCGTTTAGGCGGCGAAGTGACCGATGCAGCATTCATCATTAACCTGTTCGATCTGGGCGGTGAACAACGTCTGGAAAAACAGGGTCTGACGTGCTTTAGTCTGGTGCCATTCCCGGGGCATTAATTATCAGACTGCCTTATTTGTCATTTTAGCACTGGGCAGTGCGCGTAATCCTCACGTACCCTGCGTACGTTCCGGTTACAGTGCGCTGTCCGTCACTAAACTGTCTGCAACGGCGACATCCGATTTATTGCCAAAAGAGACAGCCTCGCTGATTAAGTGAGGTTGTGATAGCATTCCCCCCTATTAATCCACCTCCAGCGTTTCAGAGCCTGCCAATGAGTTATCAGGTCTTAGCCCGTAAATGGCGACCCCAAACTTTTGCTGACGTCGTCGGCCAGGAGCATGTGCTCACCGCACTGGCGAACGGCTTATCCTCAGGACGCATCCATCATGCCTACCTCTTTTCCGGTACGCGCGGCGTCGGTAAAACCTCTATTGCCCGACTGCTGGCAAAAGGGCTGAATTGCGAGACGGGTGTCACCGCAACGCCCTGCGGCGTGTGCGATAGCTGTCGGGAAATCGAACAGGGGCGCTTTGTTGACTTAATCGAAATTGATGCGGCATCCCGTACCAAGGTCGAAGATACCCGTGACCTGCTGGACAACGTGCAGTACGCTCCCGCGCGCGGTCGTTTCAAGGTCTACCTTATTGACGAAGTGCACATGCTCTCGCGCCACAGCTTTAACGCGCTGTTGAAAACGCTTGAAGAGCCGCCTGAGCACGTCAAATTCCTGCTGGCGACCACCGATCCGCAAAAATTGCCGGTGACGATTCTGTCGCGTTGTCTGCAGTTTCATCTTAAAGCGCTGGACGTTGATCAAATCCGCCAGCAGCTTGAACACATTCTTGACGCCGAAAACATTCCTCACGAATTGCGTGCGCTCCAGTTGCTGGCGCGCGCCGCAGACGGCAGCCTGCGTGATGCGCTGAGCCTTACCGACCAGGCGATTGCCAGCGGCGATGGTCAACTGACCGCGCACGTTGTCAGCACTATGCTCGGGACGCTCAATGACGACCAGGCACTGGCGCTGATTGAAGCGGTCGTGGCGGCCGACGGCGAACGGACGATGGCGCTGGTAAATGAGGCAGCTTCCCGTGGCGTCGAATGGGAAGCTCTACTGGTGGAGATGCAAACGCTGATGCACCGCATCGCCATGATTCAGCTCAGCCCTGCGGCGTTGGGCAGCGATATGGCTCCCATTGAGCAACGCATGCGGGAACTGGCGCGCATAGTGCCGCCTGGCGATGTGCAGCTCTATTACCAGACGCTGCTCATTGGCCGAAAAGAGTTGCCGTATGCGCCGGACAGACGCATGGGTATGGAGATGACCCTGCTGCGCGCGCTGGCGTTTCATCCGCGCGAGCCATTAACGGTGCCGGATGCGCCCCAGGCTTCTTTCGCGCCAGCTGCGCCTGTGGCGGTGCTTAATCCGGTGCAGGTCCCGGTGCAGGCAGCGCCATCGCAACCGCAACAGCAACCGCCGCATGATGTTGCTCTGCCTGATGCCACCAGCCAGGTGCTGGCGGCCCGTCGCCAGCTGCAGCGCGCTCAGGGAGCGGACAAAACAAAAAAGAGTGAACCGGCAGCCGCAGCCCGCGTGCGGCCGGTGAACAATAGCGCGCTGGAGAGGCTGGCGTCGGTCACCGAGCGCGTGCAATCGCGTCAGACACCTTCTGCGCATGAAGAGGCTGCGGTAAAAAAAGAGGCCTACCGCTGGAAAGCGACAACCGTCACCGAAGAGGTGAAAGAGACGGTGGCCACGCCGAAGGCGCTGAAAAAAGCGCTGGAGCACGAAAAGACCCCCGAGTTGTCGAAGAAACTGGCGGAAGAATCGCTCGAGCGTGATGCCTGGGCGGCAGAAATCAGCCGGCTGACCCTGCCAAAACTGGTTGAGCAGGTGGCGCTTAATGCCTGGAAAGAGCAGGATGGGAGCCGAATTTGCCTGCATTTACGTTCTGCTCAGCGCCACCTGAATTCGACATCGGCGCAAAAAACGCTGGCGGATGCGCTTTCGGCATTACATGGCAACATGGTTGAATTGACTATCATTGAAGATGATAATCCTGCGGTGCGAACGCCACTGGAATGGCGTCAGGCCATATATGAAGAGAAACTCGCGCAGGCGCGTGAGGCGATTATCACGGATAACAACATTCAGACCCTGCAACGTTTCTTCGATGCGGATCTGGATGAAGAGAGTATTCGTCCCATTTGATGGTAAGCTGGCTTGCTGTCAACTAACTATGACTTACTGAGAGAAGAGCCTATGTTTGGTGGAAAAGGCGGTCTGGGTAACCTGATGAAACAGGCCCAGCAGATGCAAGAAAAAATGCAGCAGATGCAGGAAGAAATCGCAAAGCTGGAAGTGACCGGTGAGTCTGGTGCTGGCCTGGTGAAAGTGACCATCAACGGTGCGCATAACTGCCGCCGTGTTGAGATCGATCCGAGTCTGCTGGAAGACGATAAAGACATGCTGGAAGATCTGGTGGCTGCGGCGTTCAACGATGCTGCGCGTCGCATTGAAGAAACCCAGAAAGAGAAAATGGCGTCTGTTTCTTCCGGTATGCAATTGCCGCCGGGCTTCAAGATGCCGTTCTGATGCAGACCAGTCCGCTGTTAACGCAGCTTATGGAAGCGTTGCGCTGCCTGCCGGGCGTTGGCCCGAAATCGGCGCAGCGCATGGCGTTTACGCTATTGCAACGTGACCGCAGCGGTGGAATGCGCCTGGCGCAGTCATTGACCCGCGCCATGTCGGAAATTGGCCACTGCGCCGATTGCCGCACCTTTACCGAGCAGGAGGTCTGCAATATTTGCAGCAATCCGCGCCGTCAGGAAAATGGCCAAATCTGTGTGGTGGAGAGTCCTGCGGACATTTACGCCATTGAACAGACCGGGCAATTTTCCGGACGCTATTTCGTGTTGATGGGCCACCTGTCGCCGCTCGATGGTATCGGGCCGGACGATATCGGTCTTGATCGGCTGGAGCAGCGTCTGCAGGCGGAATCGCTGCAAGAGGTGATTCTCGCCACCAACCCGACGGTGGAAGGTGAGGCAACCGCCAACTATATTGCCGAGCTTTGCGCGCAATATGGTGTGGAAGCCAGTCGTATTGCTCATGGCGTTCCCGTTGGCGGTGAGCTGGAAATGGTTGACGGTACCACGCTGTCCCATTCACTTGCGGGTCGCCACAAGATTAAATTCTGACCAAACGGAGGCTGCGACACGTGGCTTCCGCTTGAAAAAATCCCTCTGAATCCCCATTTCACCCTCATCATTTCAATAGCCTGTACATTCGCGGCGCGAAACGTGGCGGCTATTACTTTTTTAATGGCATTGTTGAGGTCGACTTACATGAAAGGACAAGAAACCCGTGGTTTCCAGTCAGAAGTAAAACAGCTTCTGCACCTGATGATCCATTCCCTGTATTCCAATAAAGAAATCTTCCTGCGTGAGCTTATCTCCAACGCCTCGGATGCGGCGGACAAACTGCGTTTTCGTGCGCTGTCCAAACCGGATCTGTACGAAGGTGATGGTGAACTGCGTGTGCGCGTCTCGTTTAATAAAGACAACCGCACGCTGACCATTGCCGATAACGGTATCGGGATGAGCCGCGACGAGGTTATTGAGAACCTTGGGACGATTGCCAAGTCTGGCACCAAAGCGTTTCTGGAATCGATGGGCTCCGATCAGGCGAAAGACAGCCAGTTGATTGGTCAGTTCGGGGTGGGCTTCTACTCTGCATTCATCGTTGCCGATAAAGTCACCGTGCGCACCCGTGCTGCGGGCGAAAGCGCTGATAATGGCGTGTTCTGGGAATCTGCTGGCGAAGGTGAATATACCGTTGCCGACATCAACAAACCGGAGCGTGGTACTGAAATCACGCTGCATCTGCGCGAAGGCGAAGATGACTTCCTGAACGACTGGCGTGTGCGCTCGATCATCAGCAAATATTCCGATCATATTGCGCTGCCGGTGGAAATTGAGAAGCAGGAAGAGGTCGACGGCGAAACCGTGGTCTCCTGGGAAAAAATCAACAAAGCACAGGCGCTGTGGACCCGCAGCAAGTCGGAAATCAGCGACGACGAATATAAAGAGTTCTACAAACATATCGCTCATGACTTTACCGACCCGCTGGCCTGGAGCCATAACCGCGTGGAAGGCAAGCAAGAGTATACCAGCCTGTTGTTTATCCCTTCGCAGGCGCCGTGGGATATGTGGAACCGCGATCATAAGCATGGCCTGAAACTGTACGTACAGCGCGTCTTTATCATGGATGACGCCGAACAGTTTATGCCGAACTACCTGCGCTTCGTGCGTGGCCTGATAGATTCCAATGATCTGCCGCTGAACGTTTCCCGTGAAATTCTGCAGGACAGCACCGTCACCCGTAATCTGCGTAACGCACTGACCAAACGCGCCCTGCAGATGCTCGATAAGCTGGCGAAAGATGACGCTGAAAAATACCAGAGCTTCTGGAAACAATTCGGTCTGGCGCTAAAAGAAGGCCCGGCTGAAGACAACGCCAACCAGGAAGCGATTGCCAAACTGTTGCGTTTTGCCTCTACCCACACGGACTCTTCCGAGCAGACAGTCTCACTGGAAGACTATATCTCCCGCATGAAAGAAGGGCAGGAGAAAATCTACTTTATTACCGCCGACAGCTACGCCGCTGCGAAGAGCAGCCCGCATCTGGAGCTGCTGCGTAAGAAAGGCATCGAAGTTCTGCTGCTCTCCGATCGTATCGACGAGTGGATGATGAGCTACCTGACCGAGTTCAGCGGCAAGCCGTTCCAGTCGGTATCTAAAGCCGACGAGTCGCTGGATAAACTGGCTGATGAAGTGGATGAAACCACCAAAGAAGCGGAAAAAGCGCTGGAGCCGTTCGTTGATCGCGTTAAAACCCTGCTGGGCGAGCGTGTGAAAGAGGTGCGCCTGACACATCGCCTGACCGATACCCCGGCGATCGTCACCACCGATAACGACGAAATGAGCACGCAGATGGCGAAACTGTTTGCCGCTGCGGGCCAGAGCGTACCGGAAGTGAAGTACATCTTTGAACTGAACCCGGATCATCCGCTGGTGAAACGTACCGCCGATACCCAGGATGAGACGAAGTTCGGCGAATGGGTCGAACTGCTGTTGGATCAGGCGCTGTTTGCGGAACGTGGTACGCTGGAAGATCCAAACCTGTTTATTAAGCGTTTGAATACATTGTTAATGTCGTAATTTCACTCTCCTCTCACGTCATTCTCTCTCCCCGGTGGGGAGAGGGAATGACGATGTGCGTTTTTTTCGCCCTTCTCCCGCCGGGGAGAGGGGCGGAGTGAGAGGGCTTGCCGCACTTTTCAAACATTCTTTCTCACTAACCGTTTCAGCCCCGCCGCCTTCCTTGAGCCATATTGATTCTGGTGGTATCGTTTAGCGCTTTTTTGAAAAATTGAATCGACATTTGAGGGGATTTCCGCAATGCGTATTATTCTGCTTGGCGCTCCGGGCGCGGGTAAAGGAACTCAGGCACAGTTCATTATGGAGAAATACGGTATTCCGCAAATCTCCACAGGCGATATGCTCCGCGCCGCTGTGAAATCTGGCAGCGAACTGGGCAAGCAAGCAAAAGACATCATGGATGCCGGTAAGCTGGTCACTGACGAACTGGTTATCGCCCTGGTGAAAGAGCGTATTGCCCAGGAAGACTGCCGCAACGGCTTCCTGCTCGATGGCTTCCCACGCACTATCCCGCAGGCTGATGCGATGAAAGAAGCGGGTATAAAGGTCGATTACGTCCTGGAATTTGATGTACCGGATGAGCTGATCGTTGACCGTATCGTGGGGCGTCGCGTGCATGCCGCGTCGGGTCGTGTCTACCACGTTAAATTCAACCCACCGAAAGTGGAAGGCAAAGACGATGTGACCGGCGAAGAGCTGACCACCCGTAAAGATGACCAGGAAGAAACTGTCCGTAAGCGTCTGGTGGAATATCATCAGATGACGGCGCCGTTGATCGGTTACTACTCCAAAGAAGCGCAGGCAGGTAACACCAAATACGCAAAAGTTGACGGCACCAAAGCCGTGGCTGACGTGCGTGCAGAGCTGGAAAAAATCCTCGGCTAATCGCCTTTATCCCCGGTGTTCGCCGGGGATAATCTTCCAATCGCTGTGATTGGTTTCGTTTACGCGCTTTTCAGTTACAATCATTAACCAGTTCAATGGTTAAGAGGCGCGAATGAGTCAGACGAAAGCAGGTATTCTGCTGGCCAATCTTGGTACCCCCGAAGCTCCCACTCCCGAGGCCGTTAAGCGCTATTTGCGGCAATTCTTAAGCGACCAGCGCGTCGTCGATACCTCCCGTTTACTATGGTGGCCGTTGCTACGCGGTGTCATTCTGCCTTTGCGCTCTCCGCGCGTCGCAAAGCTTTATCAGTCCGTGTGGATGGAAGAGGGCTCGCCGCTGATGGTCTACAGCCGCAGACAGCAAGCCGCGTTGGCCGCCCGTCTCCCTGACGTTCCCGTTGCGCTGGGTATGAGTTACGGTTCGCCATCGCTGGCGAGCGCAGTGGAAGAGCTACAGTCACAAGGTGTTGAACATATCGTCGTGCTGCCACTCTACCCGCAATACTCCTGTTCAACGGTGGCGGCAGTATGGGACGAACTGGCGCGTATTCTCGCCCCGAAACGCCATATTCCCGGCATCTCGTTTATTCGCGACTATGCGGATGACCCTGCTTATATCAACGCGCTGGCAAATAGCGTGCGTGCCTCCTTTGCTCGCCATGGCGAACCCGACTTGCTGCTGCTCTCTTATCACGGCATTCCACAACGCTATGCGGATGAGGGTGACGATTACCCGCAGCGCTGCCGGGACACCACGCGTGAGCTGGTCTCAGCTCTGGAACTGCCGCCAGAGAAAGTGATGATGACGTTCCAGTCTCGTTTTGGCCGGGAGCCCTGGCTGACGCCCTACACCGATGAGACCATGAAAATGCTCGGTGAGAAGGGGGTAAAACATATTCAGGTCATGTCTCCTGGGTTTGCCGCCGATTGCCTTGAGACTCTGGAAGAGATCGCCGTGCAGAACCGCGAATTTTTCCTCGAAGCGGGCGGCGAGAAATATGAATACATTCCAGCGCTTAATGATTCCCCCGATCATATCGAAATGATGGTTCAGCTCACCCGGCCCTACCGTTAACGGTTGTTTTCGCAGAAAAATCGTGCGCCGTCGCGTAGCGCACGATCTGCGGTCTCCATCATGCGTGAGTAATGCAGAAACGCGTGCAATGTTCCCGGATACATTTGATAACGACAATGCGCATTATGCTCCTGAAGGATTGCGTAGAGGGTTTCGCTGTCATCTATCAAGGGATCATATTCGGCGCTGGCGATAAAACAGGGCGGAATGGCCCGCGTGAGGTCGTTGTTAAACACGCAGTAATAAGGCGATTCGCGATCCTGTTCATTGCGCAGATAAGCCCGATCGTAATCGTGTAAATCTTTTCGGGTCAAGCCATCCCATGTGCCGCCATAGAGCCGACGGCTTCGCGAATCCTGTAAACCATAAAGACCATAATAGAGCAGCAGCGCTGTCATTTGCCCGCAGTCAATATTGTGATCGCGTATCCACAATGCGGTCGCTATCGCCAGCATTGCGCCAGCAGAGTCTCCTGCGAACCCGAAACGTTGCATATTCAGGTTCAGGGTGTCAGCCTGCTGTGCATAAAACTGGCATACTGCCACGGCTTCCTCAATGGCTTGTGGGAAGCGCGCCTCAGGTGAAAGCGTGTAATCGATCCCGACCACCGTACATTGGGTGTAATGTGCCAGCAGTCGCATGATGCGATCGTGCGTATCAAGATTTCCCAGCACAAAGCCCCCACCGTGAAGATAAAAAAGCGTGGCCGGACGCTCTTTTTCTCCCGAAGCGTAGATGCGCGTGCGAACAGGGCCAAAGCGCGTGGCGACATCGACGTCTTTGGTCGGCATTTCGGGGCCTCCGGCGTTCCAGTAGCGCCGCTCTTCGTTATACGCCCGACGCTGGGCGGGATAATCATTGCCATCCGGTAGCGGTGGCGGATTTTCCCGTTGAAAACGTAATATTTGCTGCATTTCAGCAGAGATACGCTCAAGAACGCGTATTTTATTCCCTTTATCCATGATGTCCTCCGGTAAACAGTCTTCATTGTAAGGGGCATCACGAGCTGAACCGGGATCTGCGTAGCCGATATTGAACATGTCTGCGGTGTAATGCCGATCGCGAGAGGCAGGGAATGTGCTACCATTCCTAGCCCAATCCTCACCCGTAACGATGACCATGAAATTTCCCGGTAAACGTAAATCTAAACACTATTTTCCCGTTAACGCCCGCGATCCGTTATTGCAGCAAATTCAGCCAGAGAATGAAGCAAGTGCCTCCTGGGTGGTTGGCATTGACCAGACGCTGGTGGATATCGAAGCGAAAGTGGATGACGCGTTTATTGCCCGTTATGGTCTGAGCGCAGGTCACTCTTTGGTGATTGCAGACGATGTGGCCGAGGCGTTGTATCAGGAGCTGGTGCGTGAAAACCTGATTACCCACCAGTTTGCGGGTGGCACCATTGGCAATACCATGCACAACTACTCGGTGCTGGCGGATGACCGCTCGGTGTTACTGGGGGTGATGTGCAGCAATATTCAGATTGGCAGCTATGCCTATCGCTACCTGTGCAATACCTCAAGTCGTACCGACCTGAACTATCTGCAAGGCGTAGACGGCGCAATTGGCCGCTGCTTTACGCTTATCAGCGAGTCGGGTGAGCGTACGTTCGCCATTAGTCCCGGTCATATGAATCAATTGCGTCCGGAAAGTATTCCTGAATCGGTTATCGCTGGTGCCTCCGCCCTGGTGCTGACCTCTTACCTGGTGCGTTGTAATCCGGGTGAGCCGATGCCGGAAGCCACCATGCAGGCCGTGGCTTACGCTAAAAAGCACAACGTTCCGGTTGTGCTGACGCTCGGCACGAAATATGTGATAGCGGATAACCCGCAGTGGTGGCAAAACTTCCTGAAAGAGCACGTCTCCATTCTGGCGATGAATGAAGAAGAGGCGCAGGCGTTAACGGGAGAAAGCGATCCGCTGTTGGCCTCGGATAAGGCACTGGATTGGGTTGATCTGGTGCTGTGCACCGCAGGTCCGGTGGGGCTATATATGGCCGGGTTTACCGAAGATGAAGCGAAACGCAAGACGCAGCATCCTTTATTGCCAGGGGCTATCGCCGAATTTAATCAGTATGAATTCAGCCGCGCGATGCGCCATAAAGATTGCCAGCAGCCGTTGCGCATTTATTCGCATATTGCCCCGTACATGGGCGGCCCGGAAAAAATCATGAATACCAATGGGGCGGGAGATGGCGCGCTGGCGGCTTTGTTGCATGATATCACTGCCAACAATTACCACCGTATCAATGTGCCAAACTCCAGTAAGCACCAGTTTACCTGGCTGACTTACTCGTCGCTGGCGCAGGTCTGTAAATATGCCAACCGTGTGAGCTATCAGGTGTTGAACCAGCATGCGCCTCGTTTGTCTCGCGGGCTGCCGGAGCGCGAAGACAGTCTGGAAGAGTCGTACTGGTCGCGGTAACGTTGAGTTAAATTGTTGCATGGTTTCCCGGATGGCGCTGGCGCTTATCCGGGCTACGATATAGAGGCGCATGCGGGCTACGATTTTCTCCCTCTCCCCGTGGGAGAGGGCATCGGACCTTTACCCGGTCATTGACTCAACGACTGGCGGCTTCTCAAGCAATGTCAGCATGGTGTTCGCAATTTCCCGCTCACCCATCACCACCTGGTTTGCCCCACGTTCGACAATGTATTCCACTTCATCGTCATAATGGGCGCGGGCGATAATCTCGATGTTCGGACACTTTTCTCGCGCCGTTGCGACAATCTCACCCGCTTCATAGCCGTTCGGAATCGTCAGCAGCAACCAGCGGGCGCAATCCAGATGCGCGAGATTCATGATCTCCTCGTTGGCTGCATTCCCCAGCACGGCACGAATGCCACGTTCGCGCAGTTCATCCACACGGGTGCGCGATGTCTCAATCACCACCAGCGGAATCCCCTGGGCCATCAACTTCTCGCCTAACAGGCTGCCGACACGACCAAAGCCAACCAGTAGCGCGTGATTGCAAATATCCACCGGGATCTGCTTCTCTTCCTCGATAGCCTCTTCCAGGGTTTGCTCTTCCAGCGTTTCGGTTTTATCGAGGTATTTTTCCAGCAGCGTGAACAATACCGGGTTCAGCATAATGGAGAGGATTGCCCCTGCGAGCACCAGGTTTTGCCCTGCCTGTGGCAGTAAATCCAGCGCCATACCCAGCCCGGCGAGGATAAAAGCAAATTCGCCAATCTGCGCCAGACTGGCGGCGATAGTCAGGGCCGTACGCGGCGAGTGACCGAACAGACGTACCAGGAAAAACGCGGCAACCGATTTACCGAAAATGATAATTGCCAGCGTGGCCAGCACCGCCAGTGGCTGATTAAACAGCACCATGGGGTCAAACAGCATGCCGACAGAGACAAAGAAGAGCACCGCGAAGGCATCGCGCAGCGGCAGGGTATCGTGTGCGGCGCGGTGACTCAGCTCTGACTCGTTCAATACCATCCCGGCAAAGAAGGCGCCCAGCGCGAAGGAGACATCAAAAAGTTCGACCGCCCCGAAAGCGATACCGAGAGCCAGTGCCAGAACCGAAAGAGTAAAGAGTTCGCGCGATCCCGTTGCCGCGCTACGCGCCATGATCCAGGGGACCAGACGTCGGCCCACCAGCATCATAATGGCGATAAAGGCGACCACTTTGCCGATGGTGATGCCCATATCGAGGGCCAGCGTCGCCAGCCCCACGTTGCCTTTTTCCATCATTCCGGCAACGGCGGGCAACAGAACCAGCGTCAGAACCATCACCAGGTCTTCGACAATCAGCCAGCCGATGGCGATTTGTCCGCGCTGGCTGTCAATGAGTTGCCGCTCCTCAAGCGCGCGCAGCAGCACCACGGTACTGGCAGTGGAGAGACACAGCCCAAACACAATGCCGGTCATCAGCGACCAGCCTAATGTTGCGGAGAGCGCCATACCCAGAAGCGTGGCGACGGCGATTTGCGCTATCGCTCCGGGAATGGCGATGGACTTTACCGCCATCAAGTCCTTTAAAGAAAAATGCAGCCCCACGCCAAACATCAGCAGGATCACGCCCAGCTCCGCCAGTTCCGGCGCCAGCTTAGTATCGGCAACGAAACCAGGGGTAAAAGGTCCGGCCAGCACACCCGCTAACAGATAACCCACCAGAGGAGAAATTCGAAGTTTATTGGCAAGCATGCCGAGGATAAAAGCGAGAACAAGCCCGCCGACAATGGTGGTGATAAGCGGTGTGGCGTGATGCATTCCGTCTCCTTTCGTTAATGCGTGGATCCATTTTGGTTGATTAACCAAAACCCAGGTTACAGTTTATGACAATTTTAACCATTGTGTTTATGAATAATCGTTGAATTCTGAAGAAAATGGCACGTTGGGCGAAATTAAACGGCAACCCGGCCATAGAGAGCAGAGATCCCGTTGTAAGTGCATATTTGACTGAGAAGAAGGGGGCCAAAGCCAGGCTTTGGCTAGAGAGAAATCATGCTTTATGGCGATTATCTGGCAGGAATATGGTCAATATCCCCAGTAATGGCAGGTAAGCACAGATTTTATAGACCAGATCGATACTGGTATGGTCGGCAACGACCCCAAGTACTGCCGCGCCAAGGCCTCCCATCCCGAAGGCAAAACCAAAAAACAACCCGGAAACCATGCCGATACGACCGGGAAGCAGCTCCTGCGCGTACACCAGAATGGCGGAAAACGCGGAGGCCAGCACAAAACCAATGATCACCGTCAGTACCCCCGTCCAGAACAACGTTGCATAGGGTAAAAGGAGGGTAAAAGGGGCAACACCGAGGATAGAGCCCCAAATGACATATTTTCGCCCGATCTTATCGCCGACAGGCCCGCCAATCACGGTGCCGGCTGCGACGGCAAACAAGAAGATAAACAGGTGAATCTGCGCATTCTGGATGGATAAATCGAACTTATGCATCAGATAGAAGGTGAAATAGCTACTGATGCTCGCCATATAGAAATATTTCGAGAAAATCAGCACTAACAGAATGCAAACCGCCAGAATCACCTTATTGCGCGGCAGCGGATTGATCATCGTCGCTGCTTTTTTCCCCTTGTTCACCCGGTGCTGCGCGGCATACCAGCGGCTCACCTGCGCCAGTACCACGATAGCCAGCAGCGCCGCGAGCACGAACCAGGCAACATTACCTTTGCCGTAAGGGGCTATGATAATGGCCGCCAGCAGAGGACCCAGCGAGCTGCCGAAATTCCCGCCGACCTGGAAGATAGACTGTGCCAGCCCGTGACGCCCGCCGGAGGCCATACGCGCCACGCGTGAGGATTCCGGATGAAACACCGACGACCCCGTTCCGACAAGTGCGGCGGCGATCAGCACCGTTTCAAAGCTTCCCGACAGCGCCAGCAGGACCAGACCGCTGAGAGTAAAGCACATGCCGATGGGAAGCGACCAGGGCATCGGATGCTTATCCGTCCAGTAACCGACGATCGGCTGTAGCAATGATGACGACAACTGAAAGGTCAGGGTTATCATCCCAATCTGTAAAAATGAGAGGGAAAATTCATTTTGCAACAAGGGATAAATCGCCAGAATCAGCGACTGGATCATATCGTTAAGCAGATGGGAAACGCTAATCGCACCAAGGATGCCAAAGGCGGTGCGAGCCTTAGGGACTGCCCCGGAAGACGGGGTCAGTGGCTGAGGAGTTTCACTGATTGCCATAAATACTCTGTCAGGTTTAGCGATGTAAGAATTGTCAGAACTGAAATAGTTATCTGGCTAACATACCTGCGGATAAGGTTTGAAGGAAGTCGCAATTCTGAAAACTTATTTGTCTATTCTTTCCGGGCACAGTACTTTTGCGTTTGTTAATGAATCAGGGAGAGAAGCATGAAATTGTTAAAAAAGAGCATGGTGCTGGCGCTGCTGGCCGCCTTTACGCTGGCAAGTGGTTCGGCTCAGGCCTATGAGCAGGACAAAACGTATAAGATAACCATCCTTCATACCAACGATCATCACGGCCACTTCTGGCGCAACGACTATGGCGAATATGGCCTATCTGCACAAAAAACGCTGGTGGACGGTATTCGCAAAGAGGTAGCGGCTGAAGGCGGCAGCGTCCTGCTGCTTTCCGGCGGCGACATCAATACCGGTGTGCCGGAATCCGACCTGCAGGACGCCGAACCTGACTTTCGCGGTATGAACCTGATTGGCTATGACGCCATGGCCGTGGGCAATCACGAATTTGATAACCCGATGAGCGTGCTGCGCCAGCAGGAAAAGTGGGCCAAATTCCCGTTCCTTTCCGCCAACATCTACCAGAAGAGTACCGGTGAGCGTCTTTTTAAACCGTGGATGATTTTTGACAGGCAAGGGCTGAAAATTGCCGTGATCGGTTTAACCACCGATGACACGGCAAAAATCGGTAATCCCGAGTATTTCACGGATATTGAGTTTCGAAAACCGGCTGACGAAGCAAAGCTGGTGATTGAAGAGCTGCAACAAACCCAGAAGCCGGACGTCATTCTTGCCACCACTCATATGGGGCACTATGACAATGGCGAGCATGGGTCCAATGCGCCGGGCGATGTAGAAATGGCGCGAAGTCTCCCGGCCGGATCGCTGGCGATGATTGTGGGTGGTCACTCACAGGACCCGGTGTGTATGGCTTCGGAGAATAAAAAGCAGGTGAATTACGTTCCGGGTACGCCCTGTGCGCCGGATCAGCAGAATGGTATCTGGATTGTTCAGGCCCACGAATGGGGCAAGTACGTGGGGCGTGCAGACTTTGAGTTTCGCAATGGCGAAATGAAGCTGGTGCGTTATCAACTGATTCCAGTGAACCTCAAGAAGAAGATCACTTACGATAACGGCAAGAGTGAGCGCGTACTCTATACCCCGGAAATTCAGGAAAACCAGCAAATGCTCTCCCTGCTGACGCCTTTCCAGAATAAAGGAAAAGCGCAGCTGGAGATCAAAATCGGCAATACCAACGGCCACCTCGAAGGCGACCGCAGTAAAGTCCGCTTTGTCCAGACCAACCTGGCGCGTCTGATTCTGGCCGGGCAGATGGCGCGCACCAATGCTGACCTGGCGGTGATGAGCGGCGGCGGTGTACGTGATTCCATCGAAGAGGGTGACATTACCTATAAAGATGTGCTGAAAGTTCAGCCATTTGGCAACACCCTGGTCTATGCGGATATGAGCGGTAAAGCGCTGACGGACTATCTCACTGCGGTAGCGAAAATGAAGCCGGACTCAGGGGCTTATCCGCAGTTTGCCAATGTCGGGTTTGTGGCGAAGAACGGCGTACTGAGCGACCTGAAAATCAAAGGTGAGGCTATCGATCCGGGTAAAACCTACCGTCTGGCAACGTTAAGCTTTAACGCCACCGGTGGCGATGGCTATCCGCGTATTGATAATAAACCGGGATACGTGAATACCGGCTTTATTGATGCCGAGGTGCTCAAGCAATTTATTGAGCAGAACTCGCCGCTGGATGCGGGTAGTTACGAGCCGAAGGATGAAGTGAGCTGGCAGTAACAGGGCTATTTTGTTCGTCATTTTGAGCCCGGGCAGTGCTCGGAATCCTCACGTACTTTGTGTACGCTCCGGTTCCTGCGCGCTGTCCGTGTTCAAACTGCCTTCACCAATAACGCCCTGTCTACGCAAAAGACTTAATCCCGGCGGGCGATATCGGCAAACTTTGCGTCCAGCATTTTTGCCAGATCGCTCGCTGCCAGTTCAATATCCAGCCCGCGTTTGCCGCCCGAGACAAAAATCGTGGCGAATTCCTGTGAAGGGGCGTCAATCAATGTGGGCAAACGTTTCTTCTGCCCCAGTGGGCTGATACCGCCTACCAGATAACCGGTTGTACGCTGCGCCACCATCGGGTCGGCCATGTCTACCTTCTTCGCGCCCAATGCCTTCGCGACTTTTTTCAGATCCAGTTGTCCGGCAACCGGCGTCACCGCAACGGCCAGATGCTTCATATCGCCATTGACCGCAACCAGCAGCGTTTTGTATACCTGATCGGCGTTCAGACCAAGTTTTCGCACCACCTCGTCTCCAAAGTTTGTCTCGTTTGGATCGTGGTCATAGGTATGTATCTGGAAAGGAACCTTGTTTTTTTCTAACAACTTAACGGCGGGAGTCATAGCAATCCTTCAAACCACAGTGATTTCACACGCCCAGCTTACGCCCGATTTATCACGCAAAAATAGTACTATCTTGCGCAATAGTATTGGCAGTGATGAAAAGTTTGAGCGACAATCCGCTAGTCCGAAGCACGAGCTTCGGTATAACTATAAAAACTGAAATTCCTCTTTGACGGGCCAATAATCTTATTGGCCATTTTTTTGCGCTAACAGCGACGGCAAATTCCCTTCACCGTACAAATGCAGTGCGCCTGCGGCGACCACATAACGCCCTGGTGGCAGTGCCAGCAGTCGTTCACACCAGGCGCGGTTACGCTGATGCATCAGCACATCATGCAGCGACTGACTGAACGTTGACGGTAGCGACAGCGGCTCACGGGTGGGTGGCGATTCCAGCCACCAGCTCATCATGACCTGCAACAGGCGCGCATTTTCACGCCAGTGGGTCAGCGTATCCTGTAACAGTTCAAGACCGCCATCCGCCAGTTGGCGCAAAATAGCGACCTGATTCTCCGTACCTTCCAGTTCAATCACTGGCGTTGAGAACTGACGTGCGGCCTGTAGCAACTGGTAATCGATGCCGTAGTCGGGGCGAAGGCCCAGCCGCTGTGCCTGCACTGCCTGTAACACCAGGGCGATATGCCAGGCGGGACGCGTCTCGAATTCATCCTGCGACAGATCAAGAGCTTCGATAGTCTCTCTTAACTGGATGAGGAGCTCAGGGCTAAGGCGTTCTGACAGGGGCGGGCTATCGGGGATATCGACAAAGGGTGAACCGCCGCTGGCGACATCGGCTTCGACAATCAGCGCATCGGCTTTGCGCAGTTTTTGCAGCAGTCGGGCGGGCAGGGGAGACATTCCCTGGGTACCCATATGGATGCTGCCAATCAGATGCAGATGACGATTGCCCGACAACGTAATATCGACAGCGGGCCATGGATAACGGCGCGTGCGAAAAAAGCTTTTTAACCAGTCAAACAGGCCCATGCGCGCTTCCTGAAATGAAAACGCCATGCTAGCGCGTAGGGGAGAAAGGTGCAATTGCCCCGCCGGATGGCGGGGCGGCAGCGGTTAGTCTTTTGGCCTAAAGCGCAGCAGGCGGTTGGCATTGCTCACCACGGTAATGGAGGAGAGCGCCATGGCGGCGCCCGCCACCACCGGGTTAAGCAGGGTTCCCGTCAGTGGCCATAAGATCCCGGCGGCAATGGGAATGCCTAGCGAGTTGTAGACAAAGGCACCAAGCAGGTTTTGCTTCATGTTGCGCAGTGTCGCTTTCGAAATCGCCAGCGCGTCCGCAACGCCCGTCAGGCTGTGGCGCATCAGGGTGATGGCGGCGGTTTCAATCGCGACATCACTCCCGCCGCCCATGGCGATACCAACATCCGCCTGAGCAAGCGCCGGAGCATCATTAATGCCGTCGCCGACCATCGCCACCCGGCGGCCTTCGCGCTGCAATTTCGCAATGGCGTCAGCCTTACCATCCGGTAAAACGCCGGCAATCACCTCATCAATCCCGGCCTCTTTTGCGATGGCTTTCGCCGTTGTGGGGTTATCTCCGGTGAGCATCACCAGGCGATAACCGGCACGATGCAGGCGTTGAAGGGCGCTGACACTGTCCTCTCGCAGCGGATCGCGAATGGCGAGCAGCGCTGCAATTTTCCCATCAACAGCCAGCAGGACGGGGGTTGCCCCTTGTGCGGCCTGTGATGCCATCTCGTCTTCCAGTTCGCGTACGGTGACCTGCTGTTGTGACAGCAGCGCCTGATTGCCAAGCAGTAAGCTACTGCCTTCTGCTTCGCCGCTCACGCCAAGGCCGCGCAATGTGCGGAAGTTCTGCACGCTCGGCAGTCTCTCCTCGCCTGTTTTTTCGAGGATAGCATGCGCCAGCGGGTGGCTTGAGCCTTGTTCCAGCGCGGCGGCAAAGCGCAGAGCCTGATGTTCGGTAAAGCCATTCGCCGTTTTGATGGCCACCACTTGCGGTTTGCCGCGAGTCAGGGTGCCGGTTTTATCAAACACCAGCGTATCGAGAGTGCTGGCCCGTTGCAGCGCATCGGCATCACGCACCAGTACGCCAAACTCCGCCGCACGACCCACGCCCGAAATAATCGACATCGGCGTTGCCAGCCCTAACGCACAGGGGCAGGCGATAATCAGCACCGTGGTGGTGATCACCAGCGTATAGACGATTTGCGGCGCCGGGCCGAAGATATACCAGATAGCGCCGCTCAGCACGGCTATCGCCACCACGACGGGCACAAACACCGCCGAAATTTTATCCGCCAGTTGGCCGATTTCCGGTTTGCTGCTTTGTGCCTGACGCACCATGCGAATAATGCGCGACAGCGTTGTCTGACTGCCCACCGCGCTGGCGGTAAACAGCACACTACCGTCCTGCACCACCGTTCCGGCGTGCACAGCATCGCCAATGCTTTTTTCCTGCGGAATGGGTTCGCCCGTCAGCATGGCTTCATCAAACCAGGCCTCGCCCTGGCTGATTTGCCCATCGACAGGCACCCGATCGCCGGTGGTTAAGCGCAGCGTCATGCCGGGGTGAACCTCGGCGAGGGGTAGGGTTTTCTCGCCCTCGTCGGTCACTACACGGGCGGTGGGGGGCGTCAGATCGAGTAATTTTTCCAGCGCTTTTGAGGAGCGCTGACGCGCGCGCGCTTCCAGCATATGGCCGAGGTTGATCAGACCGATGATCATCGCACTGGCTTCATAATAGAGATGGCGCGCTTCCATCGGGAACCACTGCGGCCAGATATTTACGCTCATCGAGTAAAGCCAGGCCGCACCGGTACCGAGCGCCACCAGCGTATCCATGGTGGCCGTGCCGTTGGTCAGGCTTTTCCATGCGCTACGGTAAAAGTGGCCGCCCGCGACAATCATTACGCCCAGCGTCAGCACGCCAATAAACAGCCATAGCGCGCGGTTAGCATCGGTGACCATCATGTTGTCACCCACCATCCCCCAGACCATCACCGGTACGCCGACCAGCAGGGCGACGATGGCCTGCCAGCGAAAACGTTTCATGGTGGCAATGGCCGTTTCCTGCTGACGTTCGCGACGTTTTATATCGTCTTCAATGGCTTCCGCACCGTAACCAGCGCCTTCGACGGCGCTCACCAGGGCCTGTGCGGAGGCGCTGCCCATCACCAGCGCAGTGCGCTCCGCCAGATT
This sequence comes from Phytobacter ursingii, assembly GCA_901456055.1. Lineage (GTDB taxonomy): Bacteria > Pseudomonadota > Gammaproteobacteria > Enterobacterales > Enterobacteriaceae > Phytobacter > Phytobacter ursingii. Next base: position 17,579 of record CABDWT010000002.1, on the reverse strand, counting down.
AACCCGTGCCTGCGTGACGCCCGGAACCGCCTGTAGCGCTTTCTGTACGCGGGAGACACAACTGGCGCAACTCATGCCATTGATTAACAGCTGCTGGCTGTCATCAAGGTCATCCTTTGCCGGAAGCTCAGGGGTGGCCGCTGTCAGTGCTTCCGACGGGGTTGATGACTCTGCCAGCGGTTTAGCCTTTGGGTGGCTAATGCTCGCTCCGTACCCGGCTTGTTTAATGGTATCGATAAGCGCAGCGGCATCGGCGCTGCCGGTGATTTGCGCATGGGTGAGGGTAACGTCTGCCTGCTCAACATCAGCACGTTGTTCCAGGCTCTCTTTAACGCGTTTAACGCAGTGGCCGCAGGACAGCCCGTCCAGCTCCAGCTCTGTAATGTGAGACATAATTAATTTCCTGTATGATAGGTCGTATAAAGATTGACCTGATTAATCACATGTACTAACTGTGTTACAGGTTAAACCTTCCATCAAGGGGAAGGTCAAGGGGGGGAATGTGAATATCAGTATTGTGGCGAAAAAGACCGGATTAACCAGTAAAGCGATTCGCTTTTATGAAGATAAAGGGCTGGTGACGCCGCCGCTGCGCGGGGAAAACGGCTACCGCAGCTACACGCAGCAACACATCAATGAATTGACACTGCTACGCCAGGCACGCCAGGTGGGGTTCAACCTCGAAGAGTGTGGCGAACTGGTGAATCTGTTTAACGATCCGGCCCGTCACAGCGCGGATGTCAAAGCCCGCACACTGCAAAAAGTGGCGGAAATTGAGCGTCATATTGTCGAACTGGAAGCGATGCGCAAGCAGCTCATATCGTTGGCGGAATCCTGCCCTGGGGATGACAGCGCCGATTGCCCGATCATTGATAATCTCTCCGGCTGTTGCCACCACCGGGCACACGCTAAGGGTTAAGCATAAAGATCACCGTGCCGCGATACCATGGCGAGGCGGCAAGGCGCTGTTCCTCTTGCGGATCCCAGACGCCGTTTTGCACGCGTCCGATTTTAAACGGAATGCGTAATCCGGCCAGCGCCGGAAGGTAGGCTGTGTAATCTTCTACGGTATTGCGACCCTGATAGCTTTGTACCACCAGTTCATCCACCGGCAGGGCGTTCAGCGTTTTCACACTGCCGGTTTTCGCCCAGTCCAGCAGGCCCGTGACCCCCAGCGCAAACTGCGGCGAGAGGATTTCCCGCAGCCGGTGCAGAAACTGCGCGTAATGATCGAGGCGGTGCGTTGCGGCATCAAAATCAATCTGCAGACCCGCCACATTGTTTCCGGCGGCCTGCCAGCGTAGCAACAGACGGTTCAGGCGCGCCAGCATCTCATCGGAAACATCGAGCGTCGTCAGGCGCACAGTCAGCCAGATTTGGGGAAACGTCAGGCGGCTAACCGGCAATCCTTTGCGCTCAAATACTGCGGTGCCTGAGAGGGTAATCACATCGCCCTGGTGCAGATAGACGGTGCGGGCGTCGCGCAGCGCAGCGCCTGTTTTGACACCCGACCATAACCAGAAATCCTGCCCGTCTGCGGCATTTGCCACAGACATAAACAGGGAACTGATAAACGCGATCACCAATAATACTTGAGGCTTTTCGCCCATACGCTTCCCGGATAATCGCGCTTGAGTTGCTGGAACCAGGCTTTACGCACGGCTTTATCAACATCCTCGCCGCCGCAATCGTTGTAGCCCGATGGCGCATAGCACATCACCGCGCGGTAAAGCGCATAGCTTTTGTCTTCCGGTTCTGCTTTCGCGTCGTTAATCACCTGTTGGTACCATGCCAGACGATGTGGTTTCCCGGAAAAATCATCCTGCCGGGTGGCGACATCAAGCGCATCGTTGCCGCCACGGTCTTTCGCCAGGCTGACTTCGGTTTGTGTGGTGCGGAAAAACTCACCCAGGCAGTTAAGGGCATGGCTATCCTGAGGATTTTTACTCAGCACGCCAACGGTCTCGTTCAGTGATGCGCAGGCATAGGCTTTTTCCGGGTCTGTGCCTGTCCATCGAAAGACGCTGACATCCACATCGTCAAACGCTTCGCCGGGAATGGCGGCTGTAATGGCCGTGAGCAGAGATTTATCCTGCAACCAGTCAGCATAGTGGCCCTGTGCCAGATCCTGTGTCAGCAAGGTATGCAGGGCAATGGTGCGTTCTTCGTTGTTTGGCCCCTTACTCGCCTGCTGACGTAGCAGGTCAGGCGAGGCTTTGGTTTTCAGCACCAGTGAACGATAGCGCAGGTTGGTTATCCGGCTATCCGGCGCGAAAATTTTATCCAGCGCATTGCTGTTGACCAGCGTAGCCGCCAGTTTTGCCTGGATCAGTTGCTGCTGCTCCGCATCTTTGCTGAGATCCAGCAGATGCAACCAGTGATCGCGTGCGGCATCCCATTGCTTCTGGCCCATCAGCGCATCGCCGTACAGCGCCTGTTCGCTAAACGCGAGAATATTGTGCTCGGGCAGGTTCTGTGCCGGGGTAATGTCTTTTACCACCGTCGCGTAATCCTGTTTGTCGTAAGCCAGCATCAGGCGCAAATAGTTCCACAGGTCGGCACGCTTGTTTTTCTCGAAATCGGCTTTGAGGCCGTCGAGATACGCCTGATCGACACAATGAGCGTGATTTTCGCACTGCGTATCGCGCATCAGCCTTAGCGTCTGGATAAAGGTCAGCAACGACGCATCGGGCGCACTCAGAAAATAGCCGTCTCCCCAGGTGAGGTCTTTACTGAGCAGCTTGTTGTCGCTTTCGTTAATCAGGGCGCTCAGCGCATCGCTGTCGCCAGCCTGCGGCAGGATGTGTTCATAGAGTGTTGCCAGGGTGTTCCAGTCCTGCAAATACCAGTTGATACGACGCAGCAGCCCCTGCGTCGAGTCGGCGTATTTTCCCTGCGGCCATTTTTTGAGGTAGTTATTCGCGCCGTCCCGCGCCTGTTGCGCCAGGGTCTTATCCACTTTAGTGACGTCGAAATCACCGTATTCGCCGTTGGCATTCTCACTGCTGGCGTTGAGCGCATTACGCATCAGCATGTAGCTGGCGGTTTCGGCGATCCACGGCTGCGGGTTCGTGCTAAGGGCGGCAAAGCGCTGTCCCGCGTCGGTGTAATTCCCGGCGTAAAATTGATTGGCGGCCTGCAAATAGTCGCGAAACGCGGCGGCGGAGCCTTCCGGTACGCTGAGCTTGTTAAGTTCATCCTGGGCATTGCTGCTGCCATCGACAAGCAGACGCGTCTTCGCCAGCGTCTGGCGCAGCTCGGGGGTAAGAGACGTATCGGCAATCAGCGCGGCGAAGAAGTCAGACAGCGTATCAGTGTTCAGCGACACAAAGCGGTTTTCGTTTTCGTCCTGTAGCGCCGTCAGATGCGTGATGGCTTCGGCATCAAGGCCCAGAGTTGCGATTTGCTGGCTGAGGGGATCCTCGCCGGATGTCGTATCCGTGTCGTCATCCACCGGAGGATCGTAATCCAGCATATGCATGCCGAAATAGAAATCCCGGCTGCGGGTGATATCCGTCGGGACAGGCTGGCGCAGGGACGAAAAGCCTTTTTGCTCATCCAGCAGTCGCAGAAGGTTATCGCGGGTGTCGTTTGCCACGCCAAGAACTGGCGGGCTGACCAGAAAACAGCCCGGGCTTGCCCAGGCACAAGAATCCATATCCATAGACGCCAGCGCAGCGCTGCTGGCGGCAAATGAGAGGCACAGGCCCAGCGTAAGGTGGCTTTTTTTCACCATCGTTCCTTGCGTATTATGACGATTATTCGACCGCAGCTTTGACGCGCAGCGTAATGCCTTCGACGGCAATAACTTCCACTTTACTTCCTGCCGGTAAATCAGACTCCGCGCTCACCGGCCATGAGCTGTCCCCCACCCGCATATGACCGCGTCCGTTGACCAGCGCATTATCCAGGATAAAACGACGGCCAACCAGTTGTTGCCCGCGCTGATTAAGCGACGCATCCGCCGGTTTTTGTTCGCGCACCCGTCTGGAAAGCCACAGCCACCACAGCCAGGCGGCGATAAGCGTGAGGACCGCGAAGATTACCCCCTGTAATTCCCAGCCAAAGGGAACCAGCCAGACCAGCAGGCCGGTGACTACCGCCGCCACGCCGCTCCACAACAAATAGCCGTTACCGCCGAGCATCTCAGCGGCCAGAAGCAGGCCGCCAAGACTTAACCAGAAAATGTACGCATGTTCAAAAAGCAGGGCGATCATGGTTTTTTCCGTTCGCTGGCGCTGTCTTTAACCAGTTCGGCGACCCCTGCGATGGAGCCCATCAGGCTGCTGGCATCCAGCGGCATCATCACCACCTTACTGTTATTGGCAGAGCCAATTTGCTGCAGCGCTTCGGTGTATTTCTGCGCCACAAAGTAGTTAATGGCCTGAATATCTCCGGCGGCAATCGCCTCGGAAACCATTTTGGTCGCACGCGCTTCCGCTTCCGCCGAACGTTCACGGGCCTCCGCTTCAAGGAAGGCCGACTGCCGTTCACCTTCGGCTTTGAGGATTTTGGCCTGCTTCTCACCTTCCGCTTTGACGATTTCCGCCTGGCGAATCCCTTCTGCTTCCAGAATATAAGCACGTTTGGTTCGTTCGGCTTTCATTTGGGCGTTCATGGAAGAGACCAGCTCTGCCGGTGGGCGAACATCGCGAATTTCGATACGGGTGACCTTAATGCCCCACGGATTGGTGGCTTCGTCGACAATATGCAACAGGCGAGTGTTGATGCTGTCGCGCTGAGAGAGCATTTCGTCGAGTTCCATCGAGCCGAGCACGGTACGGATGTTGGTCATGGTAAGGTTAATGATCGCCAGTTCCAGATTGCTCACCTCATAGGCGGCTTTTGGGGCGTCGATAACCTGGATAAAGCACACCGCGTCGATGGTGACATTGGCGTTATCTTTGGAGATGACTTCCTGGGACGGGATATCGAGAACTTGCTCCATCATATTGATCTTACGACCAATGCGGTCCATAAATGGTACCACAAGACTCAGACCCGGCTGGAGCGAACGGGTATAACGACCGAAGCGTTCCACCGTCCACTGATATCCTTGCGGCACGATTTTGACACCCGCGCCTACAATGACCAGCGCGACGAAGATAAGAACGGGGATGACGATGAGCATCAAATAAACCTCCTGTTTAATTTGATGTCATTCTAACCAAATTTGGGGATCTTAACAGCGCGACCCCCAAATTTAGCGAGTGGGACTAGTAGAGCAGGGAGTAGAGTTGGCGACGGTATTTGGAGGCCAGCGCATCACCAGTACCCAGCGCAGCAAGGATCTCCTGCAACATTTTGCGCGCTTCGCCGTCTGCTGCGCCTAAATCTTTACGCAGATGGCTGAATAGCAGCTCCAGCGCCTCTTCATTGCGGCCAACCTGATGCAGTTGCAGCGCCAGTTGCGTTGCCAGTTGGGCATCCGCCGGGTTCTTCTCGACCTGCTCTTGCAGATGCTGAATCTCCGGGGTGTCAGCCGCTTTTTTCAGCAGCTCGATTTGCGCCACCAGCCCTTGATAGCGAGTATCCTGATCCTGCAGCGGAATGGTCTTTAACACAGCTTCGGCATCATCAGATCGGTTAAGCGCAATTTGCGTCTCTGCCAGCAGCAGGCCGATTTCACTGTTCTGCTTCGATAACTGCCAGGCTTCTTTCAACAGCGGCAGCGCTTCTGCATGTTTACCTTCTTCCATCAGTTGCATTGCCTGCTGTGCTTTTAACTCTTCTTCACGCGGCAGGACTTTATCCAGCAGGGCACGTATAGCCTCTTCCGGCTGCGGCCCCTGGAAACCGTCGACCGGCTGGCCGTTCTGGAACAGGTAGACCGTCGGGATCGCACGTAAACCAAACTGCGACGCAAGCATCTGCTCAGCATCGCAGTCCACCTTCGCCAGAATAAACTGCCCGTTATACTGCGCCGCCAGGCTTTCCAGCACCGGGGTCAACTGCTGGCAGTGCTGGCTACGCTCGGACCAGAAATAGAACAGCACTGGCGTGGTCATTGACTGTTCAAGCGTCGGATGAAGGTTTGCTTCGTTAATGTTGACGATGTTCTGTACAGACATGAGTCATTCTCTGTTTAAGTGTTTATTCATACATGGGGACAGGCGCCGAGCCTTCAACTCACCCGTGTAAAATTTTATCCATTGCTCGTCCCGGCAGTATGCGTTTCAACAGGCTTACCACCCAGGTGACGACCGTGACCGGATAGCGCAGTTTAGGGGTCGGGCTTTCAAAAGCATGGCGCACTTTGGCGACGACCGCCTCCGGGCCGAGGGTAAAACGTGCGGCAATACCGGGGTTTTCAACCGGTTTGTCACGTTGCGTCTGATTGACGTTGTCCGTAAAACGGGTGCGTATAGGGCCCGGCTCAATCAGGCTGACCTTGATGCCACTATGACGCAGTTCCATACGCAGCGCGTCGGACCAGGCTTCCAGGGCGTACTTACTGGCCGCGTAAGCGCCACGACCCGGGGTCGAAATCAGCCCCATTACCGAGGAGGTCATCACAATGCGGCCTTCACCATGCGGGAGCATGGCGGGCAGCAGGCGCATAGTGAGCTGGTGCGCGCCAAAAAAGTTGGCAGAAAATTGTTGTTCCATCTGCTCACGGCTGATGGTGGACAGCGGGCCATACAGGCCAAAGCCCGCATTATTAAAAATGCCATACAGGCGGTTTTCCGTCAGAGCAATGACCTCGTCCGCGGCACGTTCTACGCTTTCGGGGTCGTCGAGATCCAGCAGTACGCCGGTAAATCCGGCCTGATTCATCCGCGCGACATCGTCGCTTTTGCGGCAGGCCGCCAGAACGCGAAAGCCCTGACGCTTGAGTTCATGGGCGCTTTCCAGACCAATACCACTGGAACATCCTGTTATTAAGATCGTTTTTTGCATAACTTTACCTGAAAGCGTCCCTGATAAATCAGGAGTCGTGATTAACTAAAGGCGCCAACCGGGTCGCCATCCAGTCGGCAATAAAAGGTTGAGCGTCGCGGTTCGGGTGAATCCCGTCATCCTGCATCCACTGGGGTTTGAGATAGACCTCTTCCATGAAAAACGGCAACAGAGGAACATCAAACTCTTTGGCGAGCTTAGGATAGATGGCGCTGAATGACTCAGTATAACGGCGTCCATAGTTGGCGGGCAGCCGTATTTGCATCAGCAAGGGTTCGGCGTTTGCGGCTTTCACCGTCTGCAAAATGGTACGCAGCGTTTGTTCAGTTTGTTGCGGCGCAAAGCCGCGCAGACCATCGTTACCTCCCAGCTCCACCAGTACCCAGCGAGGCTGATGCTCTTTGAGCAACGCGGGTAAGCGTGCCAGACCCTGTTGCGAGGTGTCGCCGCTGATACTGGCGTTGATAACAGGCGGTTTTTGTTGCCACTTTTCATTGAGCAACGCAGGCCAGGCGGTATTGGCCGCCATGCGATAGCCCGCGCTCAGGCTGTCTCCCAGAACCAGTAACGTGTCCGCCGCGGCGGCACGCAGGCTAAACAGAAGCAGAAACAGGAAGGCCAAATGCCAGCGGAAAACATTGTTGAAGTTCATCATCTTAAGAAGTCCGTCGGTCAGGGGGAGCATGAACTTTCCATCCTCACCGGAGTTGAGCTTGTTGTCAAACGGGCGCAGACCATCGCCCTGATTGGTGAATCCGGTTCGGGTAAGTCAACATTGCTGGCGATTCTTGCCGGGCTTGATGATGGCAGTAGCGGTGAAGTGAACCTGCTGGGCCAGCCGCTCCACGCGATGGATGAAGAGGCGCGGGCAAAGCTACGTGCAGATCATGTCGGTTTTGTTTTTCAATCCTTTATGCTCATCCCCACGCTGAATGCGCTGGAAAATGTCGAGCTTCCGGCCCTGCTGCGTGGCGAAAACAGCGCGCAGAGTCGAGCCAGCGCCAAAGGGCTGCTGGAAGAACTGGGGCTGGGTAAACGTCTTGATCACCTTCCCGCGCAGCTTTCCGGCGGCGAGCAACAGCGTGTAGCGCTGGCCCGTGCGTTTAATGGCCGTCCGGCGCTGCTGTTTGCCGACGAACCCACTGGCAACCTGGACAGGCAGACCGGCGATAAGATTGCTGATTTGCTCTTCTCAATGAATCAGCAATATGGCACCACGCTGATTTTGGTCACGCACGATCCACAACTGGCGGCGCGTTGCGACAGACGCTTACGTCTGGTGAATGGCGAACTGCGGGAGGAAGTATGATTGCCCGCTGGTTCTGGCGCGAATGGCGCTCTCCTTCGCTGTTGATTGTCTGGCTGGCGCTCAGTCTGGCGGTGGCCTGTGTGCTGGCGCTGGGCAATATCAGCGATCGGATGGAAAAAGGATTAAGCCAGCAGAGTCGCGAGTTTATGGCGGGCGACAGGGCGCTACGTAGCTCCCGTGAAATCCCCCAGGCCTGGCTGGAAGCGGCGCGAAAAGAGGGGCTTAAGGTTAGCGAGCAACTCTCATTTGCCACCATGACCTTCGCCGGCGACACGCCACAACTGGCAAACGTGAAAGCGGTGGATGACAGCTATCCGCTTTACGGTGAACTACAAACTACGCCGTCAGCGGTCAAACCACAGGCCGGTACGGTGCTGCTGGCCCCACGGCTGATGGCGCTTTTAAAATTGAAAACTGGCGATTCAATTGATGTGGGAGATGCCACGCTGCGTATCGCCGGGGAGGTGGTACAGGAGCCGGATTCCGGCTTTAACCCATTCGAAATGGCGCCGCGGTTATTAATGAACACGGCGGATGTGGCGAAAACCGGAGCAGTACAGCCGGGAAGCCGCGTTACCTGGCGGGTAAAATTTGCCGGGACGCCCGCGCAACTGGACGCGTACGAAAAATGGTTATTGCCGCAGCTTAAGCCGGAGCACCGCTGGTATGGTCTTGAGCAGGATGACGGGGCACTCGGGAAGTCACTGCAACGTTCCCAGCAGTTCTTATTGCTGTCGGCGCTATTAACCCTGCTGCTGTCGGTCGCGGCGGTGGCAGTCGCGATGGGACATTATTGCCGCAGTCGCTACGATCTGGTGGCGATCCTGAAAACGCTGGGGGCGGGCAAGGCGCAACTGCGCAAACTGATCGTCGGCCAGTGGCTGATGGTGCTCGTGCTGGCGTCTGTCACCGGCGGGGTGATGGGATTGCTGTTTGAAAAAATACTGCTGATCTTGCTTAAACCGGTTCTGCCAGTGGCATTGCCTGCCGCCAGCGGCTGGCCGTGGCTCTGGTCGATTGGCGCCATGCTGGTGATTTCTCTGCTGGTGGGGTTACGGCCCTGGCGCTTATTGCTCGCAACGCAGCCTGTGCGTGTGTTACGCCGTGATGCTGTCGCCGATGTCTGGCCGCTGAAATTTTACCTTCCCGTTATTAGCCTTGTGTCTGTCTTGTTGCTGGCCTGGCTGATGGGGGCCAGCATGCTGCTGTGGTCAGTGCTGGCGGGGACGGTGGTGCTGGCGTTGTTATGCGGTATTGTTGGCTGGCTGCTGCTGCGGGGGATGAAAAAACTCACCCTCAAAACATTGCCGCTGCGTCTGGCGGTCAATCGCCTGTTACGCCAGCCATGGTCAACGCTGAGTCAGTTGTCGGCGTTCTCGCTCTCTTTCATGCTGCTGGCGATGTTGCTGGTGTTACGAGGCGATCTGCTCGACAGATGGCAACAACAGCTTCCCCCGGAAAGCCCGAATTATTTCCTCATTAATATTGCCCCGGAGCAGGTTGAGCCGGTGAAAGCGTTTCTCGCCGCGCACCATGTGGCGCCACAGGCGTTCTGGCCTATTGTGCGTGCCCGGCTGACGCAGATTAACGGCCACAGCACGGAGGGGAATTCGGATGAGGCGCTGAACCGCGAATTGAATCTGACCTGGCAGCGGGATGAGGCAAACCACAACCCGATTACCGCAGGCACCTGGCCGCCTAAAGCCGGTGAGGTCTCGGTCGAAGAAGCGCTGGCAAAACGCCTCGGGATCAAACCCGGCGATAGTGTGACTTTTGTGGGCGATACCCAGGATTTCACCGCTAAAGTAACCAGCCTGCGCAAAGTGGATTGGGAAAGCCTGCGTCCCAACTTCTTCTTTATCTTCCCGCAGGGGGCGCTGGATGGTCAGCCGCAAAGCTGGCTGACCAGTTTCCGCTGGCAGAATGGTAGCAGTATGTTGACCCAGCTTAACCGCGAGTTTCCCACCATCAGCCTGCTGGATATTGGCGCTATCTTAAAACAGGTTGGCCAGGTGCTGGAACAGGTGAGCCGGGCGCTGGAAGTGATGGTCGTGCTGGTCACTCTCTGCGGCGTGCTGCTGTTGTTGGCTCAGGTGCAGGTGGGGATGCGCCTGCGCCATCAGGAACTGGTGGTGTATCGCACGCTCGGCGCTGGCAAGCGTTTGTTGCGCGCCACGCTGTGGTGTGAATTTGCGCTGCTCGGACTCGTCTCCGGGCTGGTGGCGGCGATCGGTGCGGAAACGGCGCTGGCGGTGCTGCAAACAAAAGTCTTTGACTTTCCCTGGGAGCCGGACTGGCGATTGTGGGTCACGTTACCTCTGTGCGGCGCCATCTTGCTGTCCGCATGCGGCGGCTGGCTGGGGACGCGTCTACTGAAAGGGAAAGCGTTGTTCCGCCAGTTTGACCAGTAAAAGTATGTCATTTTGATTGCACGTCGGTTAAATAATCGGCGTGTATTTTTTTTAAGTGCACAAATTGCTAACTCTCTGATTTTTAAGCGCACAAAGTACGAAAAACTCGACAACATGGCGTGCTTAATCGGCGTTAATATTCAGCTGGCAACTATTTGGCTGCTTATTAACCAAGGAAACAGCATGGCACATAAAATAAAAGCGCTGGCGATAACGATCGGCGCGGCACTGGCAATGGCCTCCTTTGCGTCTCAGGCCGAGATCACGCTGCTGAAACAAGATCCACAGGCAGGCGATCCGTTAAGTCGTCTCAATTTCACCGTGGGCGGTAGTATTCGTCCGCAATTCAATATGATGACGGGTGACGGCGATAAAGGCTCTTACAAACGTAACGGTTTTGACGGCGGTACGCGTTTCCGTTTCGCCAGTGATTACTACCTGTTTGATGACATCAGTTGGATTAACTACTACGAACTGGGCGTCAATATTCCGGCGGTCTTTGACTGGGATAACCACTATGCGAAAGGTGCCCACGACACTACGCGCCGTATGCTCTATACCGGACTGAAAAGCAAAACCTGGGGGACATTAACCTACGGTCAGCAAAACAGTATTTACTATGATGTGGTAGGGGCGAAAACCGATATCTGGGATTACGACATGATAGGTCAGGCGCCGGGCAACGGTATTAACGGCGACTATGACGGATCTTATCGTTCACGCAATATGCTGAAATATAAGAATACGTTCGGCGACGCGGATCTTTACGCCTCCTATCTGTTCGATGATAACGAATATCTGCCGGGCAATGGTCTGCGTTACAAACGTAAAGGCGGCGGCTCGCTGGGCCTGGATTACCATCTGACTAACACCCTGACCTGGGGGGCTGCATGGAACTATACCCGTGCTGAAATGCGCAATCCGGGTAATGATGACAGCAAAACGTATGACCAGAATATTCTTGGTACAGCGCTGAGCTGGACGCCGGACAACTGGACCTTCTCCGCTGGCGGCGGCTGGTATCAGAACTTCCTGCTGAGCAAGAAAAACACGGTTCACAATTATTTCGCGGGTGATGCGTGGGGCGTTGAATATTTCGCCGGTTATAAGATCCCTGTTAATCAGTATGCTGTGAAATCTATTCAGCCGTACTTTATGGGCGATCGCATCGAATACGTGAATGGACGCAACTACCAGCGTATCGATAACGGCGTAGGTATTAACTTCCAGCTGGATTATGGCTTCCGCGTGGATTACGAACACGTGTTTACCTCCAGCACCGATGATCTGGGCGATATGAACCTGGTGCGTCTGCGCTACGACTTCTAAAATACCGGGGCATTGCGCCGATAACGCCTACTGACCCGGAAGTAGAGTCATGTCATTCTGTTTAGCAAAGATCTGACTTTGCTTATCTAAAAAATGCATAAAGAAAGGCGGCTGATTTTCGCTTTTCTTTATGCTTCATCGCCTTACCTTTGCAAAATCTCCCATCATTCAGTGACATACTTCACAACAACATGAATTTTTTTCAATTACCGCTGCGTTATCTTTATGCCATCTTATCCCTGTAATGAATATGGAGCGCGCCGCGTCGACGGTGCGCCACACAGCAGACACACTTCGTTAGGGAGAATGTATGGGACGTCGTCTCGGTTTACGCGCCACCTTTGGGGCACTACTTCTGGCATGCGGCTTATCTTCTGCACAGGCCAACAGCGATCCGCATACCATCGTTTTCGGCGTTGCGCCGGGGCCTTATGGCGACATGGTAAAACAGGCCATTGCGCCGTCACTGAAAGAAAAAGGCTACAAAGTCGTGGTGCGCGAATTCAGCGACTACGTGCAGCCGAATATGGCGCTGTCGAACGGCAGTATTGATGCCAACCTGTTTCAGCATTCGCTCTATTTCGATAAATTCACTGCGGATAAAGGGTTGAAGCTGACCAAACTGATCACCGTACCGACGGCGGGTATGGGATTCTACTCCCACAAAATTAAGAGCCTCGATGAGCTGAAAAAAGGCGACATCGTCACGCTGTCCAACGACCCTACCAACCTGGCTCGCGGCCTGCGTTTCCTGAAATCGCTGGATCTGATTACCCTGAAAGACAACATCGATCCGACCAAAGCTTCTGAGCGCGATATTGCCGGCAACCCGAAAGGGCTGGTGTTTAAGCCGCTGGAAGCCGCGCAGTTGCCGCGTACGCTGGATAGCGCCACCGCCGCGCTGGTCAACGGTAACTTTGCTATTGCCGCAGGCCTCGATCTGTCTACCGCGATCAAGCAAGAACATCTGGATGAGAATCTCAAAAATATCATCGCCGTACGTAGTGAAGATGCGGACAAACCTTTCGCCAAAGATATTGTTGAGGTTGTGAAATCCCCGGCTTACCGCGCGGTGATTGATGACCCGAAAAATGTTTACGGCGCTTTCCAGAAACCGGAGTGGATGACCGCCGCGGATAACAAATAAAGGCGAATCCAGGTTAACAGGCAGGCTGCGGCCTGCCTTTTGCTATTTGAGGGACACATGATTGAGATAGATAAGGTGTGCGTGGATTTTCCCGCCGTGCGGGGAGCAAAACCCATGCGTGCCGTGGACAGCGTCAGCTTGCGTATCGCACCCGGTGAAATTTTTGGCATTGTCGGCACCAGCGGCGCGGGGAAAAGCACCCTCCTGCGTACGTTGAATGCCCTGCAACGCCCGAGCGAAGGCTACGTCAAAGTGAACGGCGTGGCGATTTCACAAATGGAAGGCCTGACGCTGCGCAAAGCGCGCCAGCGCATTGGCATGATCTTCCAGCACTTCAATCTGATGCACACGCGCACCGTGGCGCAAAACGTGGCATTCAGCCTGAAAGCGGCGGGGTGGGAGCGCAGTAAAATCGCACCGCGGGTAACGGAAATCCTGGAACTGGTGGGGCTGGGTGATAAAGCCAACCGCTACCCGGTACAACTGAGCGGCGGGCAGAAGCAGCGCGTTGGCATCGCCCGTGCTATCGCTAACCACCCGGACGTCCTGTTGTGTGATGAGCCGACCTCCGCGCTGGATCTGGAAACCTCGGCCACTATTCTGGAACTGCTCAAGCAGATCAACACGCAGCTTGGCATCACGATCGTGCTGATCACCCATGAGATGAACGTGATCAAATCCATCTGCGATCGCGTGGCGGTGATGTCCGGCGGCAAGGTTGTTGAAAGTGGTGATGTGTTTGATGTTTTTGCCCATCCGAAGCATGCTTTTACGCAACAACTGGTTTCACGCACGCTGAATCTGACGCTGCCGGAGCGTTTGCGTGAGCACCTGCCGGGACAATTGTTGAAAATCCTGTTTATTGGCGATTCTGCCGAGCAACCTGTGCTGTCCGACGCGGCCATTAACTTTGGCGTGGCGGTGAATATTCTGCACGGCAAAATCGAGTATATCGGCGAGCGTGCGCTCGGTATTCTGGTGGTACAACTCACTGCACAAGACCCGGCTGTGGTAGAACAGGCGGTGGACTATATCCGTAACCGTACCGCTCAGGTGGAGGTGATCCGTGGATGATTTAGTGGCCGATTTGAGCCTCGCGTTTGGCGAAACTTTCCAGATGCTGAGCATCTCAACGGTACTGGCGATTATTGGCGGTCTGCCGCTGGGTTTTCTGATCTTCGTGACTGACCGTAACCTGTTCTGGCAAAACCGCGCGGTCTATCTCATCAGCTCCGTGCTGGTGAACATCATTCGCTCTGTACCTTTTGTGATCCTGCTGGTGCTGTTGCTGCCGTTAACCCAGTTTTTGCTCGGCAACACCATTGGGCCGATTGCCGCATCGGTGCCGCTGTCCGTGGCGGCGATTGCTTTCTATGCCCGTCTGGTGGATGGCGCGCTGCGTGAAGTGGATAAGGGCATTATTGAAGCGGCGGAAGCGTTTGGCGCCAGTCCTATGCGTATCATCTGCACGGTGCTGCTGCCAGAAGCCAGCGCGGGCCTGTTGCGCGGTTTGACGATTACGCTGGTGAGCCTTATTGGTTATTCGGCGATGGCAGGGATTGTCGGCGGCGGCGGTGTCGGTGACCTGGCCATCCGCTACGGCTACTATCGCTACGAAACGCAGGTGATGGTGGTAACGGTTATCGCGCTGATTGTGCTGGTGCAGGTCGTGCAGATGCTGGGCGACTGGCTGGCACAGCGCGCCGACAAGCGCGACAGGCACTGAGGCTATCCCGGATGCGGCGTGACCGCCTTATCCGGTCTACGGTTCTGTAGCCCCGGCAGGCGCAGCGCCGCCGGGGAGAGTTCCCGGATGCGGCGTGACCGCCTTATCCAGGCTTGTATGATTACCTCATCAGAAAGAACCGGCCAGTTCTCTCTGATGGCGGTCCGGATGCCGTATCCGGGCTTAGACTTTAAAGTCTGTACCGTAGATCCCTGCACCGGACCGCCGTTCTTTCTTATGTGACAAACCGGACAGTATCATGGACCGGTTTCTACCGGTAACCCGCATTCGCAAGGTTGGTCTCACTATGGAAAATGAACTGCACTTCATCGGCATTGATGTCGCCAAAGCTAAGCTGGATGTTGATATCCTTCGTCCGGATGGCCGGCATCGCGGTAAAAAATTTGAAAACACCCCCTCCGGGCACGAAGAGCTGGTCCGCTGGCTTCGCAGCCATGATGTGAGCCATGCTCATGTCTGTATGGAGTCCACCAGTACTTACATGGAAGACGCGGCCACGTATCTGAGTGATGCCGGCTATACCGTCTCCATCATCAACCCCGCCCTCAGTAAAGGCTTCGCACAGAGTGAGGGGCTGCGCAGTAAAACCGACAACGTGGACGCCCGTATGCTGGCCCACTTCTGCCGGGAGAAACGCCCGCCAGCATGGGAGGCACCGCACCCGACGGAACGGGCGCTGAAAGCGCTGGTGTTACGCCATCATGCACTGACAGAAATGCAGACGCAGGAGAAAAACCGTCAGGAGACGGCGCCGGAGGTACAACTGGAGAGCATAGATGTGCTCCTGCAGTGCCTGGGCGCAGAGCTGACGCGTATCGAAAAACAGATAAAAGAGCTGACGGACAATGACCCGGATATGAAGCAGCGGCGGAAACTGCTGAACAGTATCCCGGGCATTGGCGAGAAAACGGCGGCGGTGCTGCTGGCGTACACAGGGCTTAAGCTGAGGTTCAGTACAGGGCGGCAGTTCGCGGCATATGCAGGGCTGACACCGAAACAGCATGAGTCGGGGAGCAGCGTGATGCGGACAAGCCGGATGAGTAAGGCGGGTCCGGTTCATCTGCGCGGCGCGTTATATATGCCGGCGATGGTGGCGCTGTACAAAACGGCCTGGGGTAAGGCGTTCAGGGAGCGGCTGGAAGGAAACGGAAAGCGTCCGAAGGTGATAATCGGCGCGATGATGCGCAAGCTTGCTCAGGTGGCGTACGGGGTGCTGATGTCAGGAAAGGCATTCGATGCGTCACGGCATGAGATGCTGCCGGAGTAAGAGCAGAGCAGGTGGAAAAGCGACAGCGCCATGTGGCGCTGTGGTTGTCATGGCTGAAATCCGGGTGCCGGAAGCGACTGCAGCAGATAAAAAAGTTGCAGGCGTTAACAGTATCTACGGGTTCGGTGCCCGATCGTAGAGGGGAGAGGGATCCCGACAAAAATGCGAGCTCGATCGGTTCCCTCTCCCTGAGGGTGTACGGTCCGGAGACATGGTAGACAGGTGTTCGGGGACATGGTGAACACTTTTTAACACCCTTTCCCCATGATGATCGACCCCTTTTTCAGGTCGATCATCCCCACTTTCGTGCTGTACCACCACACCTCATAGCAGCCATCCTCTGCCGTTTCACGCAGGCCCACATATTCACCCCTGAACGCTTTCCCTGCACTCAGGCTCACTCCTTTTATGCTCAGCTTCCCGCTCACATCCACCTTCCTCACCTCCACGCCCTCATCATAGTCCGGCGGCTGAACCGCCCCGCTGTACTGCCGCGATGACGGCTGATAACGTGACGCCGGGACCGCCATGTCCAGGGCTTCATGCGGACGCTCCAGGTTATAGACCGCGCGCCAGTTGTCGAACACCTGCTGTAACTGGCTGGCGTCCGTGAACCACCGGCCCTGCAGGACTTCGGCCTTCAGGCTGCGGTGAAAACGTTCCAGCTTGCCCTGCGTCTGCGGATGGTAAGGCCGCGAATGTCCCACCCGGATACCCTGGCGCATCAGCCACAGCTCCAGCGCGGTCCAGCTTCCTGTGGTGTCGCCCCAGGGCGCGCCGTTATCCATCGTCATCCGTTCCGGCAGACCGTAACGTTCAAACACCCTCACCAGTTGCTGCCGGACGGTTGTGAGCCGTTCATCAGGACAGTGTGCGAGGCAGAGTGAGAACCGGGAATGGTCATCCAGCAGGGTGAGCGGGTGGCAGCGGCCACCGGCAAAAGGAAAGTGGCCTTTAAAATCCATCTGCCAGAGCTGGTTGGGCGCGCTGTGTTCGAAGCGTCCGGTGGCAGGAAGGCCGGGTGTGCCTCCCGGCAGCAGACCGTGGCGGGCCATCAGGTTGTGCACGGTGCTGAACGCGGGCAGAACGTGTCCGCGGTCCTCAAGCCAGCGCTTAATCTTACGGGCGCCCCAGCGTTCATGGGCGCAGTGGGCCATGCGCAGCAGGTCCGTCACACGGTCATCGGTTCGCCGGGGCGAATGGAGAGGCGCACGGGAACGGTCGGCAAGACCGGCGGCACCTTCCTCAGTCCAGCGGCGAAGCCACTTGTAGCCGGTGGACGGCGAAATGTTGAAATGACGGCAGAGTGCCCGGAGGTTCGCCCCGTCCTGCGAGGCGAACAGTACAAACTCAGAACGTAATGACATGGTATCTCTCGCATCCCAGGGCATAAGCGACTCCATAAACGGGTTCTTATGCCTCAGTTGTAAGTGTCCACAATGTCCCCGAACAAGCGTTCACTATGTCTC
>CABDWT010000001.1 GCA_901456055.1 Phytobacter ursingii | reverse complement strand
TAGTAGCCCGGATAAGGCGTTTATGCCGCATCCGGGATCGGTGCTTCTTACTGCGCTTGCGCCTTTTGGAACAGCGAGTCCCACATTCCCAACACCAGCGCCTGATCCGGCGGAGAGAGTTCACCCGCCTGAATGGCTTTTTCCAGACTCGCCGACACACGGTCATGCAGCGCCGCGGATGAATGGTCTTCACCCGCTTCCAGTTCTGCGACCGCCAGCGTCAGATGCCCACGCAGATAACCGCCAGCAAACAGCTCATCATCACTGGCGTGCTCTACCATGTCATCAATTAACGCCAGAATGCGCGATTCAAATTCTGCGATCATCTTCTTTCCTCAGTTATAAATCTTCCGGCCATGGGAAGTGTTCCGCCTTTAGCTCAGACGTGTGATAGTAATCTTGCAGCGCTTTAATAAAACGCGCCGGACGCGCCGGGATCCCTTTGTCGAGATATTCCATCACCTGCGCATGCACGCGGCGCTGGAATACAACGCGGTCCGGTTCAAAATCCCCTTCCAGGTTGTCACAACTGACGTTAAACGGATAACCCGCCGCCACACAGAACAGCCAGTCAAAAGCCTGCGGTTTAACCTCAACGTCCTCAAACTGACACTGGGTCGCCGCATCACGCCCATCCGGGCAGTACCAGTAACCAAAGTCCACCAGCTCGCGACGGGCTTTCCCGGCGATACACCAGTGGGAGATCTCATGCATCGCGCTGGCGTAGAACCCGTGAGCGAAGACGATCCGGTTATAAG
Organism: Phytobacter ursingii; assembly: GCA_901456055.1. Classification (GTDB taxonomy): domain Bacteria; phylum Pseudomonadota; class Gammaproteobacteria; order Enterobacterales; family Enterobacteriaceae; genus Phytobacter; species Phytobacter ursingii. Next base: position 520,077 of record CABDWT010000001.1, on the reverse strand, counting down.
GGACTTCTTCATCAGCAGGAAGATAGATCGGTTCGTCGTCGCCTTTAATCAGACGGGTATTAAAATCGTCGGCAAAACAGCCGTCAAAAAGGGTAATCAGTTGTTCGTAATGATGTGTTGTTGTGTTCATGCACTCACCCCCAGAAACTGGAGGATCTCCTGCCCATGGCTGTCATAAAGTAATTTTGCGCTCATCACTGCCGAGACGATAACAATCATCGGGCGAATGAGTTTTTGCCCCTTGCTGAGCACCAGGCGTGAGCCCATACGCGCGCCCAGAAACTGACCCGCCAGCATCACAAACCCCGTTGCCCAGATAACCTTGCCACCAATAATAAACAGCAACAGCCCGCCAATGTTGGAAGTGGCATTCAGCACCTTGGCGTGCGCGGTGGATTTAGCGAGGTTAAAACCGGCCAGCGTGACAAACGCCAGCGCATAAAATGACCCGGCGCCGGGACCAAAAAAGCCATCGTAGAAGCCCACGCAGCCGCCCGCCACCAGCGCAAAAGGCAGGCCATGCAGCCGACGTTGACGGTCTTCTTCACCTAGTTTTGGCATTAACAAAAAGTAGAGACCGATACAGATAATAAGGACAGGCAAAATCTGGCGCAGAATATCAGACTGAACATGCTGAACCAGCAGCGCGCCCGATGTTGAGCCAATAAAGGTCATCAGAATATTAAGTTTTTGATCGGCAAGACTCACCACTTTACGGCGCAAAAAATAGAGCGTGGAAGAGATAGAGCCGCCGCAGGCCTGCAGTTTATTGGTGGCCAGCGCCTGCGCCGGGGTCATCCCGGCGGCCAGTAACGCAGGGACAGTCAGTAAACCACCGCCACCCGCTAACGCATCAATGAATCCCGCCAGCGTGGCGACCAGAAAAAGCACCACCAGAAGCAGTGGCGACACCATAAATATCTCTTGAAATGCATCCATTACAATACGTGCTCATCCAGTAATGCCTGACAGGAAGCAGGCAGCGGCGGGGGTGTCGTCTTCTCAGGCGTCGTAGAAGGTTTGGCCGGTTTGAACCAGCTTTGCAATTCCGCCCCACAGCCATCGCCATCTGGCGGTAAAGGCTGATCCTTGCATTCCAGGCTATCTGCCGGGCAGCGCAAACGGACATGCATATGCGCCCGATGCTGGAACCAGGGGCGCACTTTACGCAGCCAGTCACGGTCAGTACCGGCGTCCAGACACAACTGCTGCTTAATGGCCGGGTTGACGAAAATGCGCGTCACATCATTATCTTTCGCCGCCAGCTTAATGAGGCTGGTAATTTCGGGTTTCCATAACGAAGGCACTACCTGCTTGCCATCGCTGGAAACCAAATCCAGTGCCTGCGGTTTTAACAATTGCGCTGAAGTCCAGCGTGCTTTTGGCAGTTGCAGAAAAATGTCCACATCCAGCCCCGTCTGATGGCTGGCGTGACCGCCGTTAAAACGTCCGCCGGCCGGCATACCCATATCGCCCACCAGCACCGTCCCAAGCCCCAGGTTATGCACCTGATTACCCAGACGCTGAATAAACAGAATCAGGTCCGGATGACCAAAGTAACGTCGCTGATCGGTACGCATCACCTGGTAGGTATCGGATTGCAGCGGCAGTTCATGCGCCCCGACAATACAGCCATTCGAGAAGGCGCCGATCGATTGCGTCGTGCCCGCAACCGGATGGGTGATTTTCTGCCAGGGCGTTGCCGCCTGGCAGGTCAGCGTTGCGAAAAACGCCAGCAGCGCAATTGCAATTCTTTTCATTGGTTACCAGCGAGGAATAGTGGTCGTCACATCGCCATTTTGCGCACGCTGACGCATAAAATGGTCCATCAGCACAATGGCCAGCATCGCTTCGGCGATCGGTACCGCGCGAATACCGACACACGGATCGTGACGTCCTTTGGTAATCATCTCTATTTCTTCGCCAAAGCGATTAATCGTGCGCCCCGACACGGTAATGCTTGAGGTCGGTTTCAGCGCGATATGGGTAACGATCTGCTGCCCGCTGCTGATACCGCCCAGAATGCCGCCCGCGTGGTTGCTCTGAAAACCGTCTTTGGTGATTTCATCGCGATTCTGGCTACCGCGCAGGTTGATCACGCCGAAGCCGTCGCCAATCTCAACGCCTTTAACCGCGTTGATGCTCATCATCGCATGGGCGATATCAGCATCCAGACGATCAAATACCGGCTCACCGAGGCCTGCCGGCACACCGTCCGCCACAACAGTGACTTTCGCGCCGATCGAGTCGCCCTCTTTTTTAAGCCCGCGCATCAGTTCGTCCAGCGCGTCGATTTTGTCCGGATCCGGGCAGAAGAACGGATTCTGTTCGACCTGCTCCCAGTCTTTCATCTCCAGCGGAATATCCCCCATCTGAGTCAGACAGCCACGGATCACGATGCCGAATTTATGCGCGAGGAATTTTTTGGCAATCGCCCCAGCCGCCACACGCATTGCGGTTTCACGCGCCGAGGAACGGCCACCGCCACGATAGTCGCGCAGGCCATATTTTTGCTCGTAAGTGTAATCAGCATGCCCCGGACGGAACACATCTTTGATTGCGCTGTAATCCTGGGAGCGCTGATCGGTATTCTCAATCAGCAGGCCGATGCTGGTACCAGTGGTCACGCCTTCAAACACGCCGGAGAGAATTTTCACCTGATCCGGCTCACGGCGTTGGGTGGTATAGCGTGAGGTTCCGGGGCGGCGCCGATCCAGATCATGCTGGAGGTCGGCTTCGGTCAGTGGAATGCCCGGCGGTACGCCATCAACGATGCAGCCCAGCGCGATGCCGTGCGATTCGCCGAAGGTCGTTACGCGAAAGAGTTGTCCAATAGTATTTCCTGCCATCACGGCTCCGTTGTCGTCGTTATGTTGTTAGCGTTTTAATCTTTATAAATGCTGAAATGTTGCTGCGCGGCCAGCAACTGCGCTTTGGTCAGCATGAAGACACCGTCACCGCCATTATCAAATTCAAGCCAGGTGAACGGCACATCCGGATATTGTTCCATCAGATGTACCATGCTGTTGCCCACTTCACAAATGAGCACACCATTATCGGTAAGGTAATCCGCCGCACACGCCAGAATGCGGCGCGTCAGTTTCAGACCGTCGCTACCGGAGGCCAGCCCCAGCTCAGGCTCATGGCGATACTCTGACGGCAGATCAGACATATCCTCTTCATCAACATACGGCGGGTTGGTCACAATCAGGTCGTACTGCACTTTCGGCAGGTCGCGGAACAGGTCGGAGCGAATCGGCGTGACGTGATGAATCAGTCCGTGGTCTTCAATGTTGTGTTCTGTTACCGCCAGCGCATCCGGGGAGATGTCCACCGCGTCCACTTCCGCCTCCGGGAAGGCGTAAGCGCAGGCAATGGCGATACAGCCGCTACCGGTACACATATCCAGAATGTGCTGCGGTTGCCCATCGATAAGGCCGGCAAAATGATTATTGATCAGCTCACCAATCGGCGAGCGCGGCACCAGTACGCGTTCATCAACGTAAAACTCATGACCGCAGAACCAGGCTTTATTGGTGAGATAGGCAACCGGGATACGTTCATTGACGCGGCGAATGACGCGCTCAACGATACGGTGACGCTCGCTGGAGGTCAGTCGCGCGTTGCGCATCTCTTCCGGGATATCCAGCGGCAGGTAAAGGGTTGGCAATACCAGTTGTACGGCTTCATCCCACGGGTTATCCGTACCGTGACCGTACCAGATATTTGCCGCGCTGAATCGGCTTACCGACCAGCGCAACATGTCCTGAATGGTATGCAGTTCACTTACTGCTTCATCAACGAAAATTTTATCCATCTTATCCTCCAGGACACGCTCGCAAGAAATTCGGCGGCTAGTTTGCCATGAAGACGGCCATAAATCAGCATTGTCGCTTCGCGTCGCGGCCTAAAAATGCATTTTGCTGAACAGCAGGGAGCGAGTCGGGTACACTAAAAGAAATAAAAGATGAGATGCGCAGATGAAAAAGAAACCATCGCTTAGCGAGGAGGAGCAGACGCTGTTCCGACAATTAATGACCGGCACGCGTCAAATAAAGCAGGATACGGTAGTACACCGCCCGACACGTAAAAAAATCACTGAGGTTCCGGTGAAACGCTTGTTGTCGGAGCAGGCAGATAACAGCCATTATTTCTCTGATGAATTTCAGCCATTGCTGAACACCGAAGGGCCGGTGAAGTATGTGCGCGACGATGTCAGCCATTTTGAACTCAAGAAGATCCGCCGCGGTGACTATTCCCCGGATCTGTTTCTGGACCTGCACGGCTTAACGCAGCTACAGGCCAAGCAGGAACTGGGGGCGCTGATCGCCGCCTGCCGACGTGAACACGTTTTTTGCGCCTGCGTCATGCACGGGCATGGTAAACATATCCTTAAACAACAGACGCCACTCTGGCTGGCACAGCATCCGCATGTAATGGCGTTTCACCAGGCTCCCAAAGAGTACGGTGGCGATGCTGCGATACTGGTGTTAATTGAAGTCGAAGAGTGGCAGCCGCCAGAGCTTCCCTGAACGCAACGGACAGACAGAAACGTAAAAAGCCGCACAAGTGCGGCTTTTTTTCACGGTCCGGCGAATCAGATTGCTTTTGGCATTCTCAGGTTGCAGGGACTCATTTGCCAGTTGTAAACGCCTTTACCGCTCTCATCCAGCGTCACGCTGGCAATCGCGGAGGTGGTAAACATTGGCGGTGTTTCACCCGGGCAAAGCTCGGACACCAGATAACCCACCAACGGCAGGTGAGAAATCACCAGCACGGAAGAGGTACCTTCGTTTGCCAGCGCCTGGAGATAGGCACTGACCAGACCAACATCACCACAAGGGGTCAGCTCGGGCAGGACATCCACGTTGTCGGGCAGGTTCATGCATTCACCCACCTCACTTAGCGTCTGTTCAGCACGAAGAAACGGGCTGACCAGAACACGTTCGACATCCACTTTTTGACCTTTCAGCCAGGTTGCCATCTGACGTGATTCGTCACAACCACAAGGGGTTAAGGGACGAACTGAGTCGCTGGCTGCATCGAGGGCTGCATCGCCGTGACGCATGATAAAAACTTGCATATTGCACCGCTTTTGTTAACCAGAAGCATTAACACTCCCCGCGTGCACAGTTCCATTACGACGGGAAATATCAATGGCCGGGCATTTTGCCTGATCCATTCGATGAATGAAACGCTGTTTTTTACCTCAATGGCGTAAGTATAGTCAATGAGTGTTTACAAAATAACCATCGCTGTTTCATTTAAAGCTGGATTTACCCTTTTTTGACCTTAACTTACAAAATCAGTTTCCTTTTTGCCCCAAAAAGTTTCGCCTCGTTCAGCCATTTGTAACAAAAGCTGACAAGGAGCAAAACGTTCCCCATAAAGCGAAGCCAGGCGCTGTAGAGTTGTGACAATATCACCCGCGCCAAGGGTATCCATATAGCGGAACGGGCCGCCAAGAAAAGGCGGAAAACCGATGCCAAACACCGCGCCAATATCACCATCGCGCGGGCTGCGGATCACCTTCTCGGCGAAGCAGCGTGCGGCCTCGTTAAGCATCATCATGACGCATCGTTCGGCAATCTGTTCTGCCGATAATTTGCCTGTGCCAGAAGCCCCCACAAGCGGGTAAATTGCCGGGTCAGGCTGTTTCTTGCTTTTACGCCCTTTCTTACCGTAAAGATAGAAACCACGCTCATTTTTTCTGCCTTTGCGATCGTCATTCAATATTGCAGAAACGACGCTTGCAGGGGCGCTAAAACGGTCACCGTAGGCAGCCTCCAGCACAGGGATAATTTTGGTCCCCGTGTCGATGCCCACCTCATCCAGAAGTTGGATAGGGCCGACAGGAAAGCCAAAGTTTACCAATGCCTTATCGATATTCTCGATACGTTCCCCTTCGCTCAGCAGTCGCATCGCTTCGCTCATATAAGGCGCAAGAATACGGTTCACGTAAAAACCCGCTTTGTCCGCCACGACAATCGGCGTTTTGCCCTGCTTTTTCGCCAGTTTCACTACTGTCGAAATGGTCTGTTCACCGGTGCCGGCATGGGGAATAACTTCCACCAATGGCATCTTCTCCACCGGGCTAAAAAAATGTAATCCGATAACGTTACCGGGGCGCGCCGCTTTGGCAGCAATATCGCCGATGGGCAACGACGAGGTATTGGAGGCAAAAATAGTCTGCGCCGCGCACTGTGCTTCAACCTCCGCGACCATCTGTTGCTTAAGGCTCAAATCTTCGAAAACTGCCTCGATAACCACATCCCGATGGGAAAAACCGCTGTAATCCGTGGTACCGGAAATGCGGGCCATTTGCGCGTCACGTTCAGCAGATTTGAGATGGCGGCGACGCACCTTTTTATCAAGCTTTTCCCAACTATATTTCAGCGCGTGGTTAATACCTTTCGGATTAATATCTTTTATGCGAACAGGAAGGTTGCCCTTCCCTGCCGTCACGTAGGCAATTCCGCCGCCCATCAACCCGCCGCCGAGAATACCGACAGCACGAAGCGGGCCGGCCGCAACCGGGCTGCCAGGGTCTTTTTTTACCTCAGTGCTGATAAAGAAAATATGCCGTAGCGCCTGTGATTGCGGCGTCATTGCCAGCTGACCAAACGCGCGCGCCTCCGCATCATAGCCACTGCTACTGCCCTGACTTAAACCCGTTTCGATAACATTCAAAATACGGGTCGTCGCGGGGTAATTGCCCTGGGTTTTTTGCTCTGTTTTTTTTGCGACCATGCGGAATAACAGCGCACGTACCAGCGGCCCGGCCAGCAGGCGTTCACGTACCGGCAGGCTGCGGCTGGCAGGACGACCTTGTGTAGCAAGCTCTGCGGCGGCATCCAGCAAGATAGAAACCGGCACGACATCATCCACCAGCCCCGCTTTTAACGCCTGACGCGCGCGCAGTTGCTTACCGGTAAGGATCATCTCCAGCGCGGTGCTTACTCCGACCAGACGCGGCAGTCGCTGGGTACCGCCGGAGCCGGGCAACAGGCCAAGCTGAACTTCGGGCAACCCTAAGACCGTCTTCACATCATCGGTACAAATACGGCGGTGACAAGCTAATGCCAGTTCCAGCCCGCCGCCCAGGCATGGACCATGAATGGCGGCGATCACCGGGATCGACAGGGCGTGGATCTCGGCCAAGATCTGTTGCCCCTGGCGCGCCAGATCTTCGGCCTCTTTGGCCGTTTTGCAGCGATCGATCATGTTGATGTCCGCACCGGCGATAAAATTATCTGGTTTTGCGGAAATGAACACCACGCCACGTATCTGTTTGTTTTCGCGGATTTGTTTGAGAATGGCGCGAACCTGGCTGCCAAACTCGGCTTTTAGCGTGTTCATCTTTTCGCCGGGAACATCAATGCTGACAACGGCAACATTGTCCGGGCGGACACTGAGTGTAAATGCTGAGGTCATCTCCATTATTCGGCCTCCAGAACCATAGCTGCCCCAAGCCCACCTGCGGCACAGGCAGTGACCAGACCAAATCCGCCGCCGCGTCTGCGCAGTTCATGCAAGGTTTGGGTGATCATCCGCGCCCCGGTCGCCGCAAAGGGATGCCCGTAAGCAATCGATCCCCCCAACACGTTAAATTTACTGTCATCCACCTCGCCCGTTGCCTGTGTCCGGCCTAATACATCGCGGGCAAAGCGCTCGCTGGCCATCAGTTTCAGGTTGGTCAGGGTTTGCGAGGCAAACGCTTCGTGCATATCCAGTAAGGTTAAATCCGCCATCGTCAGCCCCGCCCTGTCGAGCGCCAGCGGCGTCGCCCAGGCGGGCCCCAGCAGCATGTCCTGCTGTACGCCAATGGCGGTGAAGGCATAACTTCGCAGGTATCCCAAAGGCTGCAAACCCAGCTCTTTCGCCCGCGACTCGGTCATCAGGATCACCGCTGCCGCACCATCGGTGAGTGGCGTGCTGTTCGCGGCGGTCACAGTACCGTGTCGGCGATCAAAGGCCGGACGCAGTTTGGCATAGTCCGCGAGGCTGGAGTTTTGCCGGACATTATTGTCCTGGGTTATCGGTTCGCGAAAAGGTGGCGCATAGGCGGTCATCACTTCATCCGCCAGCTTGCCTTCCGCCCAGGCCTGCGCCGCATACTGGTGAGAACGATGGGCTAACGCATCCTGTTCCTGACGCGTGATGCCGTAGGTTTTCGCCATCTGCTCTGCAGTATCCCCCATGCGTAAACCGGTAGAATATTCCGCCACCGCAGGCGGCACCGGCAAGAGATCACGTAGCCGTAAACGGGAGAAGAGCTTTAGTTTTTGTCCTGCACTGCGGGCTTTGTTGGCATCGACCAACACACGCGCCAGTTTTTTGCTCACGCCGATGGGCAATACAGAAGAAGAATCAGCTCCGCCCGCGATACCCGCGCGAATCGTCCCCGCCATCAGGCTTTCGGCAACGTTTGCTACGGCCTGGAAACTGGTGGCGCAAGCGCGGCTCACACTGTAGGCATCGGTATGCACACTCATGCCCGTTCCTAGTACGATTTCTCTTGCGATATTAGGGGCTTCCGGCATTTGCACCACCTGGCCAAAAACCAGTTGTTCAATGATTTCCGGCGGGATTTCACTTCGGGCAAGGAGCTCACCCACCACCATTTTGCCAAGATCGATAGCCGGGACACCGTGAAATACCGTTGCCTGACGGGCAAATGGCGTACGTAATCCACTGACAATGGCGATGCGGTCGCCCTGACGGGTGACAAGCGGTAATGCCTGACTCATAACACTCCCCTGTTAACAGCATGATGCACTAGTGGTCTGACCTGATAACAGTCTTAACTAATTATTTACATTTAGCCAATGAGGGAAAGAAAAAAGTGGGAGGTAAAACACAGAGATGATTGAAAAAAACGCTCCCGCAGAAGCAGGAGCGCAGGCAGGAAGATTAACGCAGACCCAGCTGGAAAATCAGGGTTTCCGCTTCGCAAGCAAAAACAAAATCGATATCCAGACGCACACCGCCGTCAACCTCAGTGAACGTCGAAGTGATTTGGCAAGGATCTGACTCTACGCCACGCGCGCGCGCCGTCAGCGCAGCCAGTGTCTCTTCTGCATCGGTGCGGTTTGTGAACACACGGCTATAAGAGGCGGTGCAATCGGAGTTGTCCATGATGGTACCAACATCCATACAGCAGCAAACCGGGGTTTCATCAGCACTGCATTTACTCATTGTGATTTCCTCTGAATTCGCACCCAAGGTGCCAAATAAACGTTGTGCATATTTTACCCCCCTCAATAACCTGTCTCCAGTCGATAATGTGAGGAAAGTCCCTAAGTGACCGAAATCACACTTAAAAATGATCCAGAACAAAAACCACCCATAATCATGAGCGACGCCGGCCGCAATTTTGCCACGCAGATCCCGTTTCGAAGATCACAATTGAAAAATTTTATATACAAGCTTGCAACATTTCCTCTGGTCAGACCTATACTCTCGCCACTGGTCTGATTTCTATGAAGTACCGCAGACCCTACACTTCGCGCTCCTGTTACACCACGTAACATAGTTTAAATAAAAATAACCGGATGAGGTTTTGGTCATGAGCCAGAAAAACCTGTTTACCAAATCTGCACTCGCAGTTGCAGTGGCAATCGTCTCAACCCAGGCCTGGTCCGCAGGCTTCCAGCTCAACGAATTTTCTTCTTCTGGTCTTGGCCGCGCTTATTCCGGCGAAGGCGCAATTGCAGATGATGCGGGCAACGCCAGCCGCAACCCTGCGCTGATTATGATGTTTGACCGTCCGACGTTCTCCGCTGGCGCTATTTTCGTTGATCCGGGTGTTGATATTTCAGGCACATCACCATCAGGTGCCAGCCTGGATTCGAAAAACATAGCGCCAACAGCATGGGTTCCAAACCTGCACTTCGTCGCGCCAATCAATGATCAGTTTGGCTGGGGTGCCTCCATTACCTCTAACTACGGTTTAGCGACCGAGTTTAATAGCGACTACGCGGCAGGCGCATATGCCGGCAAAACAGACCTGGAAACCCTGAACCTGAACCTCAGCGGTGCTTATCGTCTTAATAACCACTGGAGTTTCGGCCTGGGCTTTGATGCGGTGTATGCCAAAGCGAAGATTGAGCGTTACGCAGGCGATCTGGGCAAAATAGTTGCGGGTTCAGGCGCGTTGCCACCGATTCCGGGTCTGGCGCAGCAGGTTGCAGGTATCCCGGCTGATACGCAGATAGCTTATCTGAAAGGTGATGAGTGGGGCTTTGGCTGGAACGCCGGTATTCTTTACGAAATCGATAAAAACAACCGTTACGGCTTAACCTACCGTTCTGAGGTGAAAGTCGACTTCGATGGTGATTACAAGAGCAGCCTGCCTTCGGCCTATAACCAGATCCTGGGCAACTTCGGTCTGCCAATGGGCACCAATGGTCGTACAACCGGTGGTTCTCTGACCCTGAACCTGCCGGAGATGTGGGAAATCTCAGGTTATAACCGCGTTGCGCCGCAATGGGCTATCCACTACAGCATGGCCTATACCAGCTGGAGTCAGTTCCAGGAACTGAAAGCAACAAACAGCAACGGTCAGACCCTGTTCTATAAAGATGAAAGCTTTAAAGACTCTTACCGTATCGCGCTGGGTACCACCTACTATATGGACGATAACTGGACCTTCCGTACCGGTATCGCCTTTGATGACAGCCCGGTTCCGGCCGACAAACGTTCTATCTCCATTCCGGATCAGGACCGTTTCTGGCTGAGCGCAGGTACCACGTATGCGTTCAACAAAGATGCGTCTGTGGATGTTGGCGTATCCTATATGCACGGTCAGAAAGTGAACTTCCAGGAAGGCCCGTACAAATTTAGCTCAGAAGGGCGTGCGTGGCTGTATGGCGCGAACTTTAACTACGCATTCTGATTTATCGCAGGCATAAAAAAGGTGAGCGTCGTGCTCACCTTTTTCGTTTATTCGGAGTCGATTTCCTTGAGGTCGCCCTGAATCGCCTGAGCATTCGGGTTTTCCTGCGGCTTGAGCTTACCACCATTGGCGATAAAGTCATGACGCTGGAAATAGGCTTCACGCACCATGATGTAAGGGTCGGAAGACTGACGCAGCAGGCCGTCGGAATCCAGCAGTTGAGCACGTGTTTCAATGCCTTCCACCGTCCATTTACCGACCGACAGCGGCCAGGTCAGCCAGGACAGCACCGGATAGAGCGTATCCGCCATATCACCGCCATCTTCACGTAGTGTAAAGCTACCGTAGAAAGGCAACTGCATATAAGGCCCATAGCCAACACCATAATGACCCAGCGTGCTACCAAAACGATGCGGCTCAACGCGCTGCAATTTCGGGTTCGACATCCCGGCCACATCCATCAGGCCCCCCATACCCAGTAAGGTGTTGAGGAAGAAGCGCGTAAAGTGAACCATCCCCTGATAGGGATCGCCCTGCAGGAAGGAGTTCACCATGATGGCCGGTTCTTCAAGGTTGCTGGTGAAGTTGCTCAGGCCGTTACGCGCGGGCTGCGGCACATAATCGCGCCATGCCACCGCAACGGGACGCACAACATACGGGTCCAGGACATTAAAGTTGAAGTTGTACATGGTGCGGTTAAATCCTTCCAGTGGATCTGAACGCCCCTGCGTGTCTCCTGAACTGGCGCAGCCCGCCAACAGTGTGGTTGCCAGCGCAATCGCCGACACACGAAATTTCATAGGTGTCTCCCTGAAGAAAATGGCTTTCGCTGAGTGCCATCCAGAAGGGCACAAACGCAATCTGCCTCGGTTCGCGTCATAAACATGCAAGGCATTGTATCAGCACGCCTTGTGTTGTCTACGCAACGCGCGAATCTCATATTGAGCATAGTCGCAGTTTGCCCCCTCGTTTCGTGACAATGTTATCTCATCTTCGCCAAAGCCATATCGCCATAGTTGCCATCGCCACCAAATTCGGAAGATGCCCGCCAGACCTTGTAAAAAAAGCCGCTACGCTTAGACCATGGGTCACACATAGACAGAGGCAATATGGACGGCATCAAAGACGAGAAGATCGACAAGCACACCGATGAAATTGAAGTCGAAAGCGAAGAGAAAATAGGTGGAGAGCATATTGAGGTAGATGAAGAGCGCCTCCCCTCACGCGCGATGGCTATCCATGAGCATATCCGTCAGGACGGCGAAAAAGAGCTGGAACGCGACGCCATGGCCCTTTTTTGGTCCGCCATCGCCGCCGGGCTGTCGATGGGCGCCTCGTTGCTGGCAAAAGGGATTTTTCACGTTCAGCTCGCAGGCGTACCGGCTGCCTTTATTCTGGAAAACCTTGGCTATACCTTCGGCTTTATCATTGTGATTATGGCCCGCCAGCAGCTTTTTACCGAAAACACCGTTACCGCTGTACTTCCGGTGATGCAAAAGCCCTCATGGGTCAATTTCGGCCTGATGATGCGCCTGTGGAGCGTTGTGCTGCTGGGGAATCTCATTGGTACGGGTATCGCGGCGTGGGCTTTTGAATATATGCCGATTTTTGATGAGCCGACGCGCGACGCGTTCGTCAAGATTGGTATGGATGTGATGAAGAATACGCCGCTGGAGATGTTTTCCAACGCCATTATTTCCGGCTGGATTATCGCCACCATGGTCTGGATGTTCCCGTCTGCGGGTGCGGCGAAAATCGTGGTTATTATTCTGATGACCTGGCTTATCGCTCTTGCCGACACCACCCATATTGTGGTGGGCGCGGTGGAGATTTTTTATCTCATCTTTAATGGCAACATCCACTGGAGCGAATTTTTCTGGCCGTTTGCGCTGCCGACCCTCGCCGGAAATATCTGCGGCGGTACGTTTATCTTCGCGCTATTGAGCCACGCGCAAATTCGCAATGACATGATTAACAAGCGCAAAGCCGAAGCAAAAGCCAAAACAAAACAGGAAACAGCCGAAAACAGAGGCTGACTGGCGACACTTTAACCACTCGGGCGCAGGACACTTAACGCAAAGGCGAAATGACGTTATACTCCTGCCGCCTCGTCCCCTTAGTTAAATGGATATAACGAGCCCCTCCTAAGGGCTAGTTGCAGGTTCGATTCCTGCAGGGGACACCATTTCAGCCAGAACCGAATACAACCCACCAGTACACAATCCTTATCAAGCCTGCATCTCTTATCCGGAATACACAACCGAAGCGAACCAAAGCGAATTGACTACGCCAGACTTTTGCGGGCATATTGTGGGCACATCGAAAAATGACCACGGATTTATGCCCACATGCTCACGGTTAAGCAGATCGACGCCGCCAAACCTGCGGATAAATCATATCGCCTCGCAGACTCAGGAGGTCTGTTTCTTTTCGTCCCGCCATCCGGGAAAAAGGTGTGGCGTATGCGATACCGGTTCGAAGGAAAAGAAAAAACGCTGGTCATTGGTCCCTATCCTGAAATCTCTCTCACCGAAGCCAGAGCAAAACAGGCTGATGCAAAAATGCGCCTGCTGTCAGGTATTGACCCGGCAGAACAGAAGCAGGCAATAAAGAAGAAAGAGAAAGCGGATGCCGCGGATTCGTTCGGCGACATATTCAGGGAATGGCACGCGCACAAATCAAAGGTGTGGTCTAAAGGTTATGCAGACGAGATGATGAGCATGTTTGCCGATGACATATTGCCTGTGATCGGGCATCTCCGCATGGAGGATGTCGAACCAATGGTGCTGCTCAGGGTGATTAGGCTTTTTGAGGACAGAGGTGCAATGGAGCGCGCGGATAAGGCCAGGCGCAGATGCGGTGAGGTGTTTAGCTATGCGATCATCACAGGGAGGGCAAAATACAATCCAGCGCGTGACCTAGTGGGAGCAATGAAAGGGTATCGGAAGCAGAATTATCCTTTCCTGCCTATGCACCGCATCCACGAATTTCAGCGGGCATTGAATGGTTATGGCGGGTGGGTTATATCGAAGATAGCAACGCAGATTCTGCACTATACAGCCATGCGCACAGTGGAATTACGTTCGCTGGTATGGTCAGGAATAGATTACGAAAACAGGCTAATCAGCGTTGATCCGGAAGTCATGAAAGGTAGGAAGTTGCATGTTGTCCCAATGGCTGATCAGGTTATCGAACTTTTCCGTTTCCTGCAACAAATCACCGGACAGTATGATCTTTGCTTTCCAGGCAGAAGTGACAGGAAAAAGCCGATCAGTGAAAACGCAGTGCTTGGTGTCATCCGCAGTCTTGGATATGAGGGACAGACCAGCGGGCACGGATTCAGGCACCAGTTCAGTACAGTGCTAAACGAAAAGCACTGGAACAAAGATGCAATAGAGATGCAGCTGGCGCACGTAAGCGGCGGCACACGCTCGGTTTACAACCACGCTGCATATCTGGATACCCGCAAAGAGATGATGCAATTCTGGGCTGATTATCTGGATGAAAAGGTGACGTAATGTCACCTACATCACCGGGCAGTCATCAAACTCACCTGTCCGCGCGTCGTTGATGATATAGGTCACGACGCCTTTGATAACCAACCTCTCCTCACAGTCATCGTCGGTGATGTAAGTTTTCTGCTCTGGCCTGTCGAGCTCTTCCAGGTGAACCCTCGGTAACAGCCTGAGACGAAGCAAGCGTATCTTTCCGTTCAGATGACAAATTACCAGGCTACCGTCCACAGGTTTAAGCGACGTATCCATGATTAGCAGCGCGCCTTTTTTAATACCCTCGCGCCATGAGGTTTTTGTCTGCCGGAGGAAAAATGTAGCAGACGGCTTTTTGACAAACTCCCTGTCGAGTGAAATCGCATCTTCGTGGAAATCAGCGGCAGGGCTGGGAAACTGTGACGTGGCAACCATAACTCACCTCATAAGTACTGTATGTGCATACAGTATAATCAGCGTCGATTGATCGTTGCAACCTGTCGAAGCGCTGTTTTTTCTGCGTTTTGCACAATGCCATGAATGATATAGTTTTATGCATGGTCGGCATGGTGTAGCATATCCAACAATTTTATTTATCTGACAGAAAAATGAAAAATCAACTTCACGCGATAACGATATTCAGGTTTTTTGCCGCAGCGTATGTGTTTATATTTCATATAAATATGCGCAGCCCATTAACGGAAGGTTCTTTATTGCTGCCGTTCATTAAAAACGGTGCGGTAGGAATGGTTTTTTTCTTTGTTTTATCCGGGTTTATTCTGGCATACAGCCATGAAAGCGGGGATTTCAGAGGGTATTACAGGAAAAGAATTGCGAGAATATATCCGCCGTATTTGTTCATGGGGATAATTTCATTGCCATTTCTTGCTTATGTTGAGCATGAGAAAATATTTGGCATGCTAGCTCTTTTCCTGACAACTACTCAGGCATGGTTTTTTAACGTGTTTGGACTGTGGAATTTTGGCGGGACGTGGTCGGTGTCTGTTGAGATGTTTTTCTATTGTCTGTTCCCGTTAATACTGTCAAACATCAACGGCAATAACTGCATGAAAATCATGGTCGCGTCTTATGTGATAGGCTCTGTTATTTACCCTGTGGCAATGTATCTTGGTGACAATTACACCGTTTCAATATATTACACAACACCTATCTACAGGCTGCCTGAGTTTGTTTTTGGCGTGTCGTTAGGATACATGTTCTCTAATGGATTCAGGTTAGACAGAAAATGGTTTTTTGCTGGATTGTTACTCCTTGCTTATGGCCTTAGCCTGAGCAACCAGTCTTTCCTGCAGAGGAATTACATTATACTTCCTGCGCTTGCGATAATATTCCTGTCCTCTGATAACCTAATAAAAGGCGAAAGCATTTTCTCAAAGGTTTTTATTTATCTTGGAGAAATAAGCTATTCTTTCTACCTGATGCAAATCCCTTTGCTGCTGGCTATTGACAGAAAGTTAATCCCGTTATTTAACAGTACTATTGCAAATCATGTATTTTTCTTCGCAATTAACCTTGCACTTGCCGCAATTAGTTATCATGCAGTTGAAAGAAATAATAAAATACGGTCAATTATTATCGGCAAAAAGGTAGTTGCACAATAAAATAAAGCCCGCCGTTAGTTGGCGGGCTGAAATTTCTCGTCAGGCGTATTTGTCAACAGGAACGAAATCAGGCAATACCAGATTTGCATCGAAATTAGTAATAGCTGAAACGTCAGCCGTGCCTGCATTTACTTGTGCAACCAGAGCATCTAAGGCCATTCGTTTTTCTTTAACCTGACCAAGAACATTACCTATTGCGGCTTTCCAGCCATCATCATTTGAAATGATGTTCGCAGCCAGTCCTGACAGAGTCCATCCGCCATTAGAATTCGCCACCATGGCATTTAAAAGCACCGGGACATACGAATTATCTGCTGTCCAGGCTCGCGCCTCCATAACCTGAGTGTCCCAACTTGAACCGCGCTCAAAATTGTACGGGACAACCAGCGCTGCGTTGCAATATCCCTCCGCATTACTTGCTAATTGCTGTAATACCACTGGCAAAACGTCAGATACCAATACTGGCGGAGTCCAGCCTGATAAATGAGTGAACTCCGTATCAACGTAAAACAAACCATCAGCAGGATTGTAATAATCGTTTATAGCAGCAGTAATCGAACCCACGTCAACGAATGTTACTGCCGGATTGCCCTGGCTGAGCTCCTCAATTGTTTGTCCGGTGTTGTCTTCATAGATTTGAATGCATTTTCCTTGATATACAATTGCAACTTTCATTACGCGTACTCCCAGATCGCAACATAACCACCAGTGCCAGCTTGTCCTGTTTTAGCCGACAGGCTGACAGTATTGCCGTTGCCACTACCGCCAGATCCATAGCCACTGGCCGTTACGCCAGAAATACCATTGCCACCATTACCACGCGGTGAAGAACCACCGATACCAGATAAAACATTGCTGAATGAAAGATAGGCGTTACCGCCAGCCATTCCGTTCATAGATTCCAGGACAGTACCAGAGATAATTGTTGGTACGCCGCCAGGGTTTGCCCCGGAAATAACAGAGGCAGTAGATGTTGAAATCGCTACGCCTACCAGTGTCGCGGTACCGCCAGGACAGACAATTAATGAACCAAACGCCGAGTTCCCGCCTACGCCTCCAGAACCACTTGTGGTACCTGCTGTACCAGCAGCTCCGACAGTTACCGCCTGACTACTCCCCACCTGTGCTGCCGTAAATAGCACTCTCGCCCATGATCCGCTCGCACCACCCGCAGCAGCTGCAATCTGCGATGCGCTCGTTGCCGGACATCCGCCAGAACCACCACCCGCACCCAATACTTCAACGATACAGGTTTTCATCCCTGCAGTTGGTGTATATGTGAAAGCGCCAGCAGTAGTGAATAACTGAACGTTTAAAAGGCGACCAGTGGCTGCTGTTATCGCATTTCCTACAAACGCCGTTGTGGCAAGTTGAGTTGTGCTTGTACCGGCTGTTGCAGTAGGTCCGGTTTGGATCGCTTTAGTGCTTTCTACAATGAACCATGAAGAAGCTGTAGCCGACCACACGACCTTAACAATACCGCCAGCCGCAATCTCTCCAGCGATCAACGTTGAACCGTATTTACTCAGCACAGGGTAAGCGCCAGTACCGCAAACATTTAACGTGCTTGATGTGGTGTTGGCGTTTGTTGCGAGGAATGAAATCTCAGTGCCATTAGAAAGTGACAGAATCCCCGGGTTGATATTTACCACGTAGGCGTTAGCAATACCCGAGTCGACACCATATTTCAGCGTATTTCGCTGAATGCCATCAATCAGCCCAGCAGATGGCAGGAATGGCGCGTTTGCATAGGTGCTGATATTACCAGCCGTGACCGTCGATGCACCGTATGCCACGGTGATCACATACAAACCGATATAACCAGCATCTACTGCAGGTGTTGTTTGTGTCCCTGTGGTGGCTGCAACGCCCGCTTTGAGTGAAACGGTACAAATGCCCTGACGAACGGTGTATTGCGCCGTGCCTGAGTTGTTAGGACCGCTCCATGCCGTTGATGGATTGCTGGCGTTGTAATACGGCAGAACCGTTGAGCCGCCGTCAGTGTCGGAATAGGTTGCCTGAACCAGGTAGTTAACACTGAACCCGCTGGTAGTGGGTGCGGTTAACGTGAATGACTGCGTGTCAAGGACGTAGCCCTGTTTCAGAATGCTGTGCGTTGTATCGGCAGCCAGTGAAGAGTAGGCGGTGCCGTCAATATTCTGGAGACTATAAATTTCTCCTGGTGCAATATTGATGGTCATTGATGCCGGGCTGGTTGGAGTGCATGCCAGGCCATTCACATACGTGGACGTGCCCATGATTGCGGATGCCATTTTTGCCAGCGCAATCATGGTGTATTTGTTGGTGTTCAGTAAATCCGTTTCGAGCGGGATTGCACCAGGCCAGACTATCTGTCGATTCATATTTTTTCCAAAAAAAAAGGCCGCCTTTCGGCAGCCATTGATGGATTAGTGAAAGCTAATTATTTATTCAATTCTTACCCATACTACCGTTCCCTCTAATTTCACAGAGGCGACGGCGGCATAAATCTGATCATCTGTAACGCTGGTTAACTGAGAATATGAGGCGTACTCGCCGCGCGATGGTGTTGAGTAACCTGATACGGTTGAGGCATAGCCACCAACATAGGGAATGCCCGCTCCGGTTGGCCTGTAGGCGGTGACGAAACACTGATACGGCATTACCAGCGACCCGTAAGCCCCCGCTACTCCATATCCGATCGCCGGACCTCCATAACATCCACAATCCTGTGGCCTGGTAGGCTCAATGATTAACGGCGTATTCCCCGTCAAATCCTCCAGAATCGAAACGATTGAGTGCCTGGTGCCCCGCTCCCTGAACAGGTTGATTTTGATGATATTCAGGAAATCAGTATCTGACTGACCAGCGCCACGCCTTATGTTGTCTCCGAAAAAGTCATAAGCCGTCAGGTCAAGCCATCCGCCAGTAGAAGTCAGTATTCTCGTCTGCAATACAGCATACGCATACAACGAGTACACCCAGGCGCATGCGCTGGCGTATCCATTCAGGACGGCATCAACTATTGGATTACTGTCGCTAAACCAACGCATCGGCATGAGCGATTTCAGGCGCGATACAAAATCGTCCTGGTCTCCGGTAGCCATAAAAACCCCTTAGCTGATTGTTACAGTCCCGGCGCGGATAACCTGTTTAGCTGTCGCTGTCAGGTCTGCCGTTGATGAGTTGATTTGAATGTTTGTGACGTTGGTAACGTACGTGCTGGCGTCATAAGCCAGCGCTGCCAGTTTTGATACCGGTAGTGACTGACCAAGCGTCAACGTTGCCAGATATGAAGTGATCGCCGTATGCACAAGAGCGACGATATCGCTGTGCGTTGCGCCTGATGACGTGGTGATCGTCATAGACACGTTAGCTGTAACAACTACCGGGCCAAATACGTTAAAGCTAATTGTCAGCCCACGCACAGCATCAATAGCAGAATATACAGATGATAAAAATGTGCTCGAAGGGCTGCCAGAACCATCATCAACCACTGCATAGAAATAACCGTACTGCGTCGTCCCTGCGTAGTTTTCGTTCTCCACAACCTTATAAGACACGCCCTGCTGCACGCTGGAGATAGCGTATTCGATTGCTGCCAGAGTGGCTTTTGACAGAGAGGCTATCCATAGCCTGAACCGAGTACGCGCATTATCATCTGATTCAGCATCTGCGCCGTTAGCAAATGCGTTCGCATTGTTGACGGTGTCAATGCCAGAGATTGACCCGACAATCGTCGTTACCGTTCCGGCAGACGCGTTTCCTGCTGCCCCGGCAGTTGATGCCTGTACTGGCACCACAACTGACGCAATACCTGCTGCGACAACGTAGCCTGATTGCGTAGCGTCATAAGCCGCGTTGGTTGTATCAGCGATCACGTTATATGTCTGTGTTCCGTCATTCGTAGTGACCTGTGATCCGACAGGGATAAGCGCCGCATTCGTTGCGGTGAATCGTGAATAGGTGACGTTGCCAGTTGCGTATGTTGCCGCTTCTCGGGTGAATCCAAAATCAGCAAACCAGGTATCAAGGTCAGTCCCTGAACACGTGGCCGCCCGGGTAACAACCAGAAGGTTGACGATCAGTTGTTGCAGCCACAAAACCACGCCGCTGTTAGACTCAACAATAGACCTCAAAAGACTTCCGATCGTCAGGTCTACGAGCAGCGCTGATTTCGCCTGAATGGCGGTGACCTGGTCGGTAACCAGATCTGAAAATTGTTTGATATTCAGATTCACGGCTACCTCGTAATATCAAAATTGAGAAATTCAGCCGTTCCGCTGACGGCATCCGTGTATTTCACGTAAACGTTCACGCCATTATCAATAATCCTGAGATTCACCGTTGGCTCTGGTGACCGGGCGACACAATCCTCCAGTTTCATTTGTCCGAGGATTAGAGCCGACCATTCATTGAAATTTATTGTCTCACCTATTTTTTCGCCTAGCCCGGCCCCGTACTCAGGATGGAAGATCAGCGCCCCTTTTGGTGAAATTAGTCTGCGAAGCACCTTTTGCTTGCGGCGTTCCGTGCCAGTTACAGGCAACATGTCGCCGCTCGGCGATGCAGATAAATCCGTGCCGACATAGTGGTACAAGTCGTACATGAGAAAGCCTTAGCTGATTTGCTGGTTAGGTATGTTGGTATTGCTGCCAGTACCATTTTCGTGGTGCGTGTGACCGTTATAGGTGGTCCGAATATCATTGATGGAGCCATGAGCACCATTCAGGTCTTTAATGGACCCTGACGACTGGAAATTGCCGTTGTTCTGGATGTTCGCGACTATAGTCATACCGCCAGTCGCAGTACTGGTTACCGCTCCAGTGGCGTTATCGGTCCTTGTTCCGTCACCATTCAGGTTAATGGACGTTCCTGCAGAGTCCTGGATGATGATTTTCCCTGAGTTGAGGAATTTCAGCATCGACCCAGACTGATGAACTATCCATAACTCACCAGACGGCGGCCCCGGGCAACGGTCCTCATTGTTATAAAACTGCCCTCCTGCCATCCCTACCCCTACCGTCCCTGAATCAAAATCAACCTCCACCTCAGCGCCTATCATCGGCCCAGCAGCGAAACCGTATCCATTGCCAACCCACGGGGATGCAAGTGGAATCCACCCGGTTTCCTCCCCTGTTGGCTGCAGAGACACCTTGATTGCATACTCCTGCGGGTCATAGGCAATAATCAGACCTTGCCTTGTCCCTGCAAACGCCGATTGAGCCATTGCTGACCGCATAGCCATAATGTTCAGTAACTGGTTCATGTCGTTATCTCCAGCGCAGAACTATGGTTTTTGGCCGAAATGCTCATTACGTACCCGCCATCCCAATCGATAGTGCGCGTCACAGCATCACACCAGTAGTTTTGATCCCACATTGACTGTGTTCCCTCAATGCGAACCAGCGTGCGCGGTGTCAACAGATTGTCCCCTGCTGTTGAGCAAGTGAATTTCATCTCATGCAGCACAACATCGCGGTATATTTTCTCCGCAAGCGCCTGAGCCTGTTCAGGAGTGAGACCGTTTTTGATGATCCGGTAAACCTGCGTTTTTGGCGTAGATGAGCCCGGGGTAGAGCCTTTTGCACGTTTCGGGTAGGAGAATGTTTGTTGGGTGTTTTTGCGCTTAGTAGACCAGGTGAGCACTTCAACCGTAACGCCTTTTGATATCGTCAGCGCGCGCGAAAAACGCAGGTCTTCCGATACGTTGCATTGTGGATATCTGAGCGTATTAGGCGGCTGGTAGCGAATGACATACTGGTCAGAAGTGGTGGCGGATGCTTCTGGATGAAAATAAACCGTATCGCCATCAATCCAGACTGCGTAATCCTCCAGTCCTGCCAGCGTAGTCATCAAGTCCCATTGAGTTTGCTCACCAGTCAGGTGCGCAGAGTCGATCTGGTAAAATTCACCAAATTTACCCTTCGTTGCCGTTACCTCAGATTTCAGACCCTGCCGCTCAGCCAACATCTGGACTATTTGTGATGACGTGTAGTTTTTGAAGGTTTCCCCGGCGCTTTTGGCATCAATAAACAATGCAGTAAAATCACGCCCTGAGAGCGTCAGCACGGTTCTGGCTGGGTCGTAATCAATAGTGTCTACGTTTCCCTTGATGAGTCGCTTAGAATCCGTTCCTGATGCTGTTTTGATGTCTGCATACAACTCGACGGTGAGGGATGTCTGCTTTGACAGCCAATTCATGTTTTGCGCCGCTGGCATAGCAGAAATAGCCAGGTGGACTTCAAACGTACTGGCACCGCGGAAACCGTTACTCGTCACACTCATCGAAATAAAATCGACAGACGATCCGCTCAGCATACAACGTCCGGAAATATGCCTCGAACCGGGCTCGATAATCGGATTATTCAGGTCCATATTATTTTGTCGTCGATTGCGGGTTAGAAGGGATGACTATCGTATTAATACCGGACAAATTAGGGTCGGACAGTCCGTTAACTGTGGCAAGACTTTCCCATTTTGTCGCATCTCCATACTGGTCTGATGCTATCTGGTACAGGTTCCCACCGGACAGAGTGATGGTTTTGAGACCATCTGCCGTCTGGCCTGTTCGCACGTTTTTATTTACGCGGTCGAGAACATTCGACAGATTGTAGAGCGCAGGAATTCGCGTCATGCCGTCAGCCTGAGTTAGCAGGTTATTGACGGTTTTTGATATCGGATTCCCGGGCACAATTCCGCCAAGTGTCGTGATAGAATTCAGCGAACTTTCAACTGACGAAATGCTCGACTGAATAATCTGCTGAGCAGCGACAATTGGCCTTACTACTGTCTGGATGGTATCAACTGTGGCGGTTGCAAAGTCCTGCACTGTACTGACGGCGCTCTGTACGGTATTTACTGCGTCCGTAACGGACTGCACATCAATAATGTCAGCCAGTCCAAGCGCATTGCCGATATCGCTGTTGATGAGCGCATTCAACGCACCTGTTAACGCATCAACCTGCAACGGGCTATCGTTGCGCTGCACTACCGCCAGTTCTATCTGATACGGCCTGCGGTAAACAAACTCGTATGTCGATATAAAGTTGGTGATCAGCACATCAAACGAATAGCCGTCCAGCGTTAACGTGACGACCTCTCCAGCATCGCGCATCTGCTCAAGAACATTGATACGAGCTTGCGTCGTTGAGCCAGTGAATATGCCAGACCAGGTGATCGGGTCATACTCAACGCCGAGCACATCAACAATACGTTTCCCGCCTATCATCTGATGGGTTACGGTTTTTTGCCTGCCGGGGATGGCGATAGAGGTTGGTATTTCGAAATCGAGAAACTCAAAGCCGCCGAGGATCAGCCGCGTGGCTGACAGGTTTAGCCCCTGCGCCACGCCGCTAACGGTATTCAGCAAGTTAGAGATTGCCATTGCTGCTCCTTACCGGGTTGTAAAGCTTCCCATCCCTGCATGAAGCAGAGTCATTGTTGCGTCAACGCCAGATACGCCAGTTGGTGGCCTTGAAGCTTGTTTACCCTGATAACTGGATACTGTTTCGGCTATCTGTTTGCCATCAAGGTAAGTCTTTGATGTCACCTGAACCAATCCATTTCCGCCAGTAACAACACCAGGATTAGACATTCCTGATGACGCCTGGCGCATCCCGTCAGCGTATGACTGCCCCGTCCCGCCATTATTACCGAGCATGGCGTTGGCATAGTCACCTCCGAACGTTCCACTCACTGGCATTTTCAGAGATTGTCTGTTGGCACCAGTGGCCTGGTTAATGTCCTGCAACAACTGGAAGGCGTTATTTCTCAACCCAATTTGTGATGAATTGAGGATATTAACACCGGGGATTTTGTTCAGTTGGTTGATGATGTAGTCGTAAAGCTGACTGAAACCAGAACTAAGCTTTGACGAGAACCCGTTAAAACCGGTTTCCAGATAGCTCCACAAACTCCAGTGACTGACGTAGACGCCAACCTCTTTCACTCTGTTCCAGATATCGCTGGCAATCCCTTTGAACTCCTCGCCCATTTTGTGGGCTTCCGGCTTAATCGCATCCCAATTCTTATAAACGAGATACGCAGCGCCAGCAGCCCCGGCAGCAGCCAGAGTTAGCGGGCCACCAAGGACGCTTACAATCGACGTAACCACACCAAGAGATGAAGCCAGTCTGGCAGCGGCGATTGCAGCGCCGAGCAACAGCACACCACCGGAAATAGTCGTCAATCCGGCAGTTACTGCTGCGGCATACGCCGTCATTTTGGTAAGTTGAGGGTGCTTATCTGCAAAGTCGGAGATTTTGTCGAGGAATTTAGCAAAGCCAAGAGTGAGTTTGGTAACCACGGGTAGCAACTGGAGGCCAAGAGTGGCTTTTAGGTTCGTCCATGCAGCAGTTAAAGCTATTCCGGCACCGTCAGGATTATTTAAATAATTATCATATGCTGTATAGAAAGACATCGCCTTTCTGAATACTGCAGCATCTTTATCAAACTTGGACTTGTTGACTACGTTTTGCCCGAGCAGGTCACCAGTGCTTCTATTGAAATTCTTGTACATATACTGAGAAACTTCTTCATCGCTCAGCTTTTTGCCAAATCTGGCTCTAATCTTTTCAGCCATTACAGAAGCGAGCTGGTCTGGATTTGAAAACATGGCTGCATATTGCGCTTTTAGGCCGCCACTCAAAATAGATTCACCACCAACGCTTTGCAGATAAATCCTTTTATCTTCTGGGCTCATTCCGCTCATTACTTTGCGCATTATTTTCATGCGCTCTTTGCTGACACCTTCGTCATACATTCCAAGGTCAGCCAAGAATCCTTTGGCCTTTTTGTCCATATGGCCGCCGATAAGCGAGCTAAACGCGGTCATCAGTTCTGTACCTGATCGCTCACCACCAAGGATGGACATTAACCCGCCAAATTGTCCATAAAGGTATTCTGGAGATAGTAACGAATAAGCCCCTTTACCAGTTTGTGACGCTAAAAGGTAATCGCGAGGGCTAACCCTGTTTTTTGTTGCGAACTGAACCTGTGACATCATGCTCAGTTCTTTATTAAACTCTTCCGGGTTGTTTGTTACCTTGCCGCCTCGATGCTCTAACGCCCTTGCGGCGGCGTTAACCATTCCATCTGCCGCATGCTCTCCCAACGCCATCTTGACAGTGGTTTCGTATTTTGTGAATTCAGGCGCTAATTCCAGGGCGTGATGTAGATCGCCAAATGCAGTATGCAAATCCTGAATTAAGCGAATGTTACCTGCGATAGTTGACCCAAGCGTTTTATGAGTCTGATCTGCCGCCATCGCATTAACTTGCGCCATTTCCATCGCATTAAGATTGAGCGTTTTAAAGTCTGCTTGGGCTTTAGCTACCTCTCTTGCAGACTTCATAGCCGCATCAAGACCTTTAGAGATCGACAGCCCTACAGCCAGCAGTCCGCCGCCGACAGCAGCCATCTTGCCGATGCTATTTAATTCATTTTTGAGCTTGGCGGCGCTTTCCTCTGTCCTCGCAAACTGCTTTGAAACACCGAGAAGCCCGGCTGTAATGTTCTCAGAAAGGTTGAGTTTGACCGCGACCTTGTAGGCTTCGATATCCATCTGGACTCCGGCAGGCAATAAAAAACCCCGACAGAGCGGGGTTAGTTTGCAATAAACGGTTGGATTTTATTTCTTTTTAAGAAACATCCATTGAATGTAATACACCGCGTCACCATTCGTAATGACTTTCGCCTCTCTGACGTGTTGGTCTGCGTCGCCATCTTCTATAACTGTGAACGGTAGTTTTTTCAGGTGAAGGAGATCATATGAATTACCATTCATATCCAACGCTTCCCCGGTGTCTCCTGGGGTAGCATCTATTGCTACAGATGTTCCCGGAGGGCATGTTTCTGATGTGCACGTTCCATGCACTTTAGCCATAGCATCATCCATAGTGGCAGCGCTGGCGTTTATGCTGGCAAAAAGTAATGCGGCAATGATGGCTTTCATAATGCCAGTCCTGTGTGATATATGAGCAAATAATACCACTGCTGATCTGCAATTAAACGCAACATGTCACATTACTTTTTAATAATCAGCGCGGCTATTAAAAGACAGGCAAGCATAACTCCACACATGAGGGCAAAGCCGCCAATCCCAGCAATAAACTGTTCCATCAGATATCCTTATCGTATCCAAGTGATGCATGAACAGGAGAGCCGCCTATAAGGCCAGATACAGCAGCACGACCGATAATCCGCTTTATTTTCATCTCATTCATCACTACTGCCGGACCGAGAACCGGGCGCGGCGGCATCTTTTCGGTGCCGAATTCGTGATAAACCAGCGTTTCTTCCTGACTGCCGATAATCGCTTCATGTCCATTCGATTCAGACTTTATGCTGTCACGCATCTTGCCTGTTCGCTCAAGAGGAGCATTCAGTGGATAGCCAAGACGGGCTTTTTCCTGCTCAGTGGATTCTGCAAGGTCAGCCCATGCCGGGAATGGTCCGGTAGCAGACTGATAAAAGCCGATTTCGTCTTTCGCTGTCTGCTCAATCAGTTTTGCGCATTCGGCTAGTCCTTTTTCAACATGGGATTTGATCGCTATTTCTGCTGCGGAAAATGTCAGTGCGGCATCCAGAAATCCGCTTAGCTCTTTCATTCTTTCCCCTCCCACTTCCAGCCATTCCAGTCAAATTTTCCGCCTTCGAACTCAGAAAACACGATAGACATTGCTATTTTTTCGTGTCTCATGAGTGAATCGACATTGAATGCCATTTGGAAAGGAACCCCGTTTCTCACAAGCCAGCAACTGGAGCGAAAATCGGGGTTCATGGCTAGTTTTTTGTCGCTTCCCTCTCTGCCTCGGCATCATCATCTTTGCTGCCGATGTTGTAGAGTTTGGAGGCAATAGCATTCATGCCATCACGACCTAAAATCTTCATCCTTGCTTCGAGTTGAGACAGATTTTGCGGAACAGAATAGCTTTCGCCATCAATTTCTGCGGCGCATGCGGCAGGCAAGGCATAAGCCTGTACGTACACAGGATTGGATGCGCGCTCCGAGCCGATAGCAAAAATAAGGCGTGATTCTTCCAGCATATCCAGCTCACGCAACGTAATGCGGCGACCGAGAGAATCAACAACTACGTTGTCCTCTTTTTCCAGTGGTGCCGGAGTGTCGTTAAGGGTTACTGTTGGCATTATGCTACCTGCAAGCGGCGTTTAGCGGTGAAAGTGAAAGTCTGACGAACGGTCTGATCGCCCTGTTTTTTGCCCGGGTCGGTGAAATTGAACTGAACCCCGGTGTAACGGAATACGCTTACGCCGCCGTTATTTTCGGTGATGGTTTCGGTGATGGTCCCCGCTGCTCGGTTAACGCCTGCGAAATAGTCGGATTCCCACTGAGCCCACCAGGTATCCAGCGTCGAATCCTGGCGTTCTGCCTCAATTGTTCCGTCCCAATTCTTGGGAATCATCAGAGTGTCAGTCTCACCAGTCAGGCGGGTGATTTCGTTCTGGTTAACTTTTGGTTTTGCATCAAACGAGATGACGACCGGGATAGTCACAGTTCCGTACGCGGTGTTGATATCAACCTGTATGTCGCGACCGACTGTATATGAATTAAGAGGCATTGCCTTTCTCCATAAAAAAAGCCCTCACACTGGAGGGCTTATAAAATTGAGTTGATTACAGCGTCGCGTTGCTTGAAACGGAGACGGTGACGCTCGCGCCGCCCTCCAGGTTGAGCAGGAAGAAGCGAACAGTGGAAAGGTATTTAACCTGCACGTCCGCAACCATGTAGCCGAGAGCCACACGACTTGACGGGTTATTGGATTCATCAAGTTTCACGCTGAATGCCGGGCCGCCATTCGGGTCACCGATCATCCCCTCATCCAGCAAATTCTGGAGGAAGGATTCGATTGTTGATTTAGTCTGGCGTCGCAGGTCTACCGTCTGAGCCTCGCCGACCACATAACCAAATGATGCCGCCAGCGTCGCCGACAGGAAGTTGGTCATGCGGGTGTAAGTGTCATCGTTCTGGGTCGGGTTTGATGCAGCATTGCGACCGGAGCGCAGGCCGAAATAGTTACCGCCAGGGCAAGGGTTGGTAATCACATCAAGACGAGCGGTGCTCAGTGCGCCAATCTCGCTGATGCTGTAAGGCTGATTCGCTAACTGGCGCTGAGTTGCAACAACGTTGGTGATTGCTTTGTTCAGGGCGTTGATATGCGGCGACTGAGAGGCGTATTTTGCAGCCACAAACGTTGCCGGGGAGCACATACGGGAACTCAGGCCATTAACGGTGTCATTCCAGTAAATCCAGTCACCGACCAGGAATTTCATCTGCCAGTTATCGACGCCAGCAGAGTTGAGCGTGGTGGCGAGAGAGGAATAAGTGACACCCGCAGCAGCCTGGTTGATGCCAAAAATACCCTCTGAGCTACAGAACGTATTGATGGTCGCCCATTGCGTGTTATCAGTGACGTCAATCAGGTTCATGACCTGAACACCAGTGCCACGCAGTGCGTACATCCCGGTACGGGTAGTGCTCGTGCCGTCAGTACCAACCAGAACAGAGTCAGTGATGGTCGTAGCGCCGTCTGTGCCGCCAGTGAGCGTGTACGTGGTAGAGGTATTTGGTACCGCGGTTGAGGTACCAATCGTCGCCACGACAATCTGGCTACCAGAACGAACAGCGGAAATACCGTTGTTTACCGCGCTTACCAGGTTAGCCCACAGCGTTGCGCCTGAGCCGGTAATGTTGTCGTAAATTTCAGGCGTCTGGCCCGGCAGGTAAACCGTCAGTTTGTAGCTGCTGGCAGCCGTCCCGGTTGTAATTGCTGCAGTAATGGTGTTGCCGCGCGTCCCGGTGTATTTCGCTGTCAGCGTCATACCCGTTACCGGAGTCCCAGCGGTATCTTTCAGTGCAATACTTGCTGCAACGTCAGTACCGTCAGTCACGCGCACGCAGTGAAGATTAGTCGCGCCAATCTGCAATGAGATAGCGATCGCAGTGCACAGGTCATATTTGCGCACTTGCTGCGTGCCGAAATATTGCGCCTGGTCAGTGTCAGAGCCAATCAGGACCGGAGAGTTAACCGGCCCCCATGAGGCGATACCTACGATACCAAGGCCATCACTGGCAACGCCGTTGATGTATCGCGTTTTCGGAGCCTGAATACCGACATAAAGGTCAGCAGCAGACAGCGCGGCAGTATTTAAACTACCGATTTGATAAACGGGCATAGCTTTTCCCCAAATAAAAAACCCGGCACTTAGCCGGGTTATCAGTGGATGAGTGTTAATCAGTCTGCTTTGGCTGCCTTAATGACGTAGCAGGCCATCTCGCCGGAGAGGATTTCCTGAATCTTCGCGGCATCTTCAATGCGGTCGCCTAACTGGTAATCAAGAAACGGCTGGCGAACCAGCAGGACGTAATCGGGCTGGGTTTTGGCGTCTTTGTCTGCCATTTGGTGTTACTCCGGGAATGATTTGATTAAATTTCCTGACTGGTCGCTCACGTTCATTGTCGGAGCAACGACCTGAGTTGCCGTATCTGTCTGCATCGTTGAGAAATCGATGGTGAAAATCATGTCATGGCGATAAACGAGATAGCTTTGCGAGGTATCGCTTTGCAATGAGCGCTTGTACTGCAACACCGTTGGCGTTCCGTCAGCGGTAGACAGCGCCGTATAAGCTGAAAGACCGTTATCGACTGCTGACGCTATTGTTTCGCGCAGTGACGGAGTTCCAGTCCAGACCGTAATTTGAAAGTCTTTCTGTTGCCGCCTGAGAATACGTCCGACAGTGTCAAGCGTACCGACACGCACGCTAAATGCAGCCGTAGCAGGCATTGTTATGACCGGGCCACTATTTGACGATCCTGCAATCAATGCGCTCAGAGCAGTTGCTATCTTGGTCAACGTGTCACCAGACTGAACTGCGTAGCAGTGATGCTGCTTGTTTGAATAGATATTGATGTTTATCGGCGTTGAAACAGTACCGGAGAAGGTAATTTGCCGACCGGAAACCGTTGCCGTAATCGTTGGTATACCATGCGTTATCGTGCGCCACGGCCTGCCAAGGGACTCAGTCATTTTCTTCTCGGTTGAGAGTGGATAAACTGAGATATGGCAGTTGCCAGCTTTTAAATCTGTCTCCAGGCGCTGAGGCTGAGGCCAGCCAGCATAGATAAAAGTATCTACACCTGTGACGCTCGGTTGCCCGGTACCGTTTGGATAGACGACGCCAGCAATCAGGCCGACGAGCGTATTCTGAATATCGTATACGCTAGCCATCGAAAGTGCTCCTGAATTTTTTTAACACTCTCTCAGGTATAAAAAGGACTACGGCCAGTAAAGGCCAGAGTAGTGCGCTAAGGAAGCCATAAAACACCTTTAGCCATAGCGGCGCGCCATCTTTAATGCTCATGACGCCGATTAGCTCTATGACACCAAATGCGACAGCCATTGAGCAATAAAGATATAGAACTTCCATCACGGCCTCACTTGCTGTGCGGTTATGCGCCAGCCCAAATCGGTTAGCTCAGCACTGGATATCCGGTATCGCCCGCCGATGTCATCGGTGATGATGTCACTAGTGCGAAGCAGAACCCCATCCCATGACGGGACGAGCACCGTAAACCAGGGGTTTTTGGTATCGCCAGGCAATCCAACGTCGTTCTTCTCGCCTTTGCTACCCTGCAACACTGACGCAGGCCAGCCTACCATGAGATCGTCTTCTGTCTGTTTCGTGTCTCCGCCATACCCGATCGCGCCGGGACCAGTGCCCATTGACGGTCTTGAGATGGTGATCGTCCTGTTGCAGTCCACCATGTAAATCGGCAGCAACTGCTGCATAGCTGCGATATACAGCGTTCCTTCTATCCCTGTGACGTAATCAAACACCTGACACTGAGCGCCATCCATAATCCCGTACCATGTCGCCTTACCAAACACGTTAGGACGGGAAAATGTCGGGTCATCGGCGTTGAGTGAGGCGTACAGGTCCGGAAGCTGGTTCGCGGCATCCAGAGGGTTGTTTGCTGATGTCGGTCTATAGTGCTGGTAGTTTGTCCCGGTGCGTTTGGCGGCCTTTGCATAGCCCTTATAGAGCTTCTGCTGAATCCTGTAGCCGTCCATATCACACCACCAGGGTTACATTGCTTTGCTGACCGCCAAAGTTTGGCCCGGGCTGAACACCCATGAAGTTGACCAGTCGCATGCGCCATTTATCAAACAGCGCCTCACGGTCACGCACTTCATTTTTGTTGTGCGTCCAGACAGCAGCTTTATCAGTGTCAAGGTTATCGCTTGCTGAAACCACGGCAGTTTCCAGCGTCGAGAGATTGGCGAGGTACGTATTAATCACCACGTTAGCCTCAGTTGCGCTCATGTGTTTCAGGCGGTATTCCAGAGCAAGATACTGGCGGTAAATCCACGGGAAAGGAAAAACGACTGCCCCGTCACCGTATGCCGGATAACCGCAGTAGCGCCGGATATCGACCAGTTGAGCGTCAGTGAATTCATACGGCGTAAAGGACATTTATTTTTCCTCTAGTGCAGCGCCCGACTTAATCAGCAGGATGATCAATTCGTCATCCTCACCTTCGGTTAGCTCGGTACCGGCTTCCAGAAACTGGCTACTGCGTCCGTGATGGACGAGTCCGTGATTCTGCTTAAGCACCCATACTTTTGCGCCGCTTTCAGCTTCTTCTGTTGCTTTTTTACGAGCCATAATTTCTCCTGAAAAGGAGGGGCGTTAACCCCTCCATGCCGATTACAGAGATTCCAGGATGATCGCGCGTTTGTACGCGGAGTTGGTCGCGGTCGGGATAGACGCTGCGTTAGCAGTGGTATCAGACGGAGCAACGAAGCCGCCGATGTAAGACCAGGACTGAGTGACGACCTGTTTCAGCGCATCCAGCGGTTCGCGGGTAACGTGCGCGATGCCGTCAACAACGATGATCGAGCCGTCATTGTCGTCAGCCTCAGACGCTGCCGCATACGCGTCGTCAGTGAACACGCCTTCAACCAGCGCACCCTGACCGCACAGAACTGCACGACGCACGACACCAACGCTTGCCAGAGTCTGAACCGGGTTCATGTTGGTTTCCTGAATACGGACGCCCAACAGTTCTGCCACGATACCGCGACGGTATTCTTCCGACTGCGCCTGACCACGGAAAAAGTACTGGAATGCCGGGTCCTGATACAGACCAGTAGCCTGGAGCGGGTCGCAGTACAGAACGTACATGCCAGTCGCATCGACCGGAGGCACGCCGTTAGCCGCCATGGTGGCTTTGGCGTTGAGGATCATCTGCATGGTCAGCTTGCCGTTGTTCACGTCATTGCTGGAGCTAATCGCCGCCGTGGTGGTTTTCATCACCTGGCTGGATGCGAGACTCGGACGGATGATGTACGGAGCAACCGCAGATACAACTGCGTTACCAGCAGTACCATCAGCAACGGTAACACTGGAGGCAAAGGTCAGCGTACCTGACACACCACCAGGAGCGGTGGACACGTTGGTGCCGTCAGCAGCGAAGCCAGTCAGTGAGTAAACGTTAGAGCCTACAGTCACGTTGACCGGGTTAGAGCTGGACACTGCTACAGGCTGGCCTGCACTGTTAAGGGTGGTCTGGAAGCCGCGAATATCATCTACAGAGATGGTTACGCCAGAAGAACCCAGAGTGGTGCGCACGCGGGTGTTGCCGCCCATGTAGGTGTTAAACAGAGCGGACTGAGCCAGCGCATCGATTGAACGGAAAGACTGCTCACCGAGAGCGTAAGCGTTACGCAGGAACAGGTTGTCAATCGCCACGCGGCTGGTTGCAACGTTGAGTTGCATCATGCCAGCGTACTGAGCGATAGCCAGCGCGTACTGCTCTACAGCGTAGTTCTGAGCAGTCAGGCCGCTTGTAATGTCGCTGTTTGCAGCCGGAGACATTGCCGTGGTGATAGCAGGCAGCAGGCCGGTACGGGTTTTGGTGATGGTTTCACCGATGTTAGCCATGAAGCTTTCGCGGTCGGCAATCGCACGGAAGCCGAGAACCGCTTTAAGCGGCAGGCCAAACTGGTGTTGCAGGAATCCTTGCTGGATTACTGACTGAATTGCAGAGGGCAGGTTATTAACAGCCATTTATGTATTCCTGTTCAATAAAAGAGAATGTTTGTTTTTTCTGCCCACTCAGTCGTCTGGACTCCGGAGCCATGAGGGTTTTTAAATCTTGATGTTAAGGCCGAGTTCTTTGGCCTTAGCTCTGAGTTCTTCCGACGTCGCTTTTGTGGCGTTGAATTTCTCAGTTTCTTTCTTAGGAGGCACCTTCACCTCAGTGTTAGTGGTTGACTTAGCCGGTTCGGCAAACAGGTACGGCTTCGCTTCTTTAAGCGCCGTCATGAGTTCTTCCGCTCCGGTGACTTCGCCTTTATCGTCGAGTTTTACGCTTGAGAGATCGGCAAGTTTCAGTCCGTCCAGATCGACCATCCCGGCCTTGATAGCGAATGCTTTCAGTTCGGCACGGATGATCCGGTCGTCAGCAGCTTTTTGCGCCGCCAGGGCGCGTTGCTCTGCTTCCTGCACTTTGCTGTTGGCTTCGTTCTGAGCTTTTTCAGCCAGTTCGCGGGCTTCTTTTGCGTTGTGGCGATACTTGGCGCTTTCTTCGCGCAACTCCTTCACGTATTCCAGCGAGAAGCTGGTCTTTTCCTCTGTCGGCTTCGGCGCTGGCTGGGGTGCTGGCGCTGGATTCGGTGCAGGGGTTGGGTTGGGCTGGGGTTGCGGAATGTCGGTAATGTCAACCATCTAGGTTTCTCCAGATAATAAAAAACCCGCTCCAGGCGGGTTATGAGGTGCGGGAATGTCCTTCCCGTTATTCGCTGATACTGGCGCTAACTTTTGCGGGCTGATTTCTTACCTGCAATTCGGCTAATGCCAGTTTTGATTCTGCCTCTGCATCTTCGATGTCAAATTGAGCCGCCAGGGCTTTGATTGCCGTAAGACGCGTAAGGAGGCCGGAATCAGTAAGTTGTACGAGGGTAGTAGCGGTGTTCATGATGTCCTGCGTTGTAGCGGTGTACCATGCAGGCCAGATAAGCGTAGGCGTCTGTTTTTCATCAAACTTACCGACTTCATCGCCATTCTTAAACGTGAGAGTAAATTTGCGGGAAGCGGCAAATATCATCGTCACCAGTTCGACGATTGCCCCTTCTCCGTAGCTGATAGACAGCCTGTCAGCCAACCAGATAAGCGCCTGGTTCATGATTTCCATTGCCCGGCCTGACTGCGCGGCAGCGATTTTCTCATTGCTGGCCTTGTTGCCGTGCATGTTCTCCAGCGCGATTTCACGCAGGTGCCGGACATACTGAATGACGGCATCAGATGCATTGCCGCTTATTTCAAGCAGCTTCGCATCACCGCCTGGAGGGACAACAAGGGCATTATTCGCGCCTTTAACAACAGGTTGTCCACCCTGAGCCGCTTCGTCCTGCTTAAGCACAAGCGTAGGGTCGGACATAAACTTGAGTCCACGTCCGGCCTGTGACAACTGATAATCAATCTCTATCTGACAGTCAATGGACTCACAACAGAGCGTGGATGCGCCGTCGATATCGTCACCACCAGGCAGGTTTTTAATCCAGACAATTGGCACAAAACCGAGTGAATGCTGAACGGTGCGTGAATCGTCGGTCTGGAATCCGTCTTTTTTGTCGCTGTCTTTGAGCGGCAAATACCAGATTTCTGAATCAGCATTCCATTCGCGCTTAAACCAGAAGTCGCAGCATTCATCATCTGGCGCGATGACGTATCCTGTCGCTTTGAGGTCTTTCCCTTTCACCTTGTAGCACTCGACAACAGAAACCAGCGTGTCTGGCGCTTCTGCGTCCCACAACGGTGTCAGATATTCAGTTTCAAGCGGCTTAAGGAAAATACGATTTTTGATAACACTGAACATGACAGCCGCAGAACCAACAGCGCCTTTCGTCGCCGCGTCGATCATCACTTCATTAAGCTTGATTTCTTTCAGTAGTCGGGCCAGCGATTTGCTCATGTCTCCGTCAGGAATGCTCACTGTCGGAAAGTGGTCTTCACCGAACAATAAAGATACGCTGTCGTCAACTACCGTGCGGCACAGGTTTGAGCGCACAGATGGCCTGCGTTTTCTTAGCGGGATGTACTCGCCGCCGCCCGTTTGTTCATCGCTGAATGGGTGCTTAATCTGGTCGTACAACTCGCCATTCAGCACCTTACGCAGCATCATGAGACGCCAGGAACGGTCTGGCATATCGTTATCTCTCTGCCACGTCTCCTGAATCGTCTTAAAATCCATTATTTTCTGCCTTTATGAACGAATCCGCGTGCGTTGATTGCAAAGTTAGCCATCTGGCGCAAATGTGGATCAGATGACTGTTTCGCCTGCTCAAGTTTTTTAACCGGAATGTTTTCACCCTGCGGAACGCCGAGCGCACGATGCAAATCACCCTCATGCGAGGGTTTAATGTGAATAGCCATGATTAACGCCCCATGAGAGGTATATTTGCCTGAGTAACTGGCTGACGTTTGCGTTTGTTTTTAACTACTGCGAAATAGCGGAAGCCATCAGAGCCGTGAGATGTCCAGTCATGAAGAGGTCTGTCTTTCCAGCACCCGCGCTTTTCGTCCCACTCTTTGCGATATCCTTCAAGCGCATTTATACCTTTCTCGCATTTAGCCTCGTCAAATACGCAATTGGTAAGAATTTCACGCACCATCTCAATTCCGGTTTCAACAGATTCCTTTGGCACAACATTGAATTTCAGTGAGTAGGTTTGACCGTCAATTTCGTAACCTTCTTTCGCCAGGTCTTTTCGTGATTTCGCATCACTACCGAACTCCCGGTTTTCAATGTCGTGCGGCCCCCAGTGCTCACCGTAGGTGTAGCCTCGGTCTTTCAGCACCTTCATGTAATGCCGCAGGCCTTCGCCGGAGTTTTCGTAGTAGTCGATAACGTGGAATTCTGTCTCGCTCAGCTCTCGCACAAACCAGATCGCCGTCGAGTCACTTACGCCGATATCCCAGAACGTGTGAACCGGGAGATGAGAGTTGTCAGGGATTGTTCCGATACGTTTTTGCGAATAGAGCCAACCGAATTGCTTGGCGTAATAAGCGCCCTCGACCGACTGCTGGAATGCTTCTTCCGGCGTTGAGGGGTATTCGCGCTTCATATCTTCGCCAAGAGTTTTCTCTTTGGCGTAATACCAGGCGCGCTGACGCTCATCTATCGTGATGCCGAGCTTTTGCTCGATACCGTTAAAATAATCAGTCAGGCGCTGTGGTAACGGCTCTACAGGGTCAATTGCGTATTCAGGATTCTTCCACCATGAGAAGAAAAAAAACTTCCAGTCAAGATTTGATAGCTTTTTGTCCTGCAACTGAGATTTCTCTGCCGCCTGACAATATTCGAAGAAGTAACCAGCGCGACCCTCAGCGGTGCTTTCGATCGTCGTGAAGCAATCAGTTGAAACCGCCTCAAACGCACCAGTAACAATTTCACGCGCCTTTTCTGGATGCTTTGCGCATATTTTCCCGAACTCGGATACATGCAGATAACGCAGTGTGCCGCCACGAAATGAGGTGCTGATATAAAGCGATCCACCGTTCTGGAACACCAGTTCGCTAGCTGAATCATTGCTCGCTGGGTTACAGCGCTTTATGAAGTCTGGCAGGCGATCGTAGGCGTACTTCACTTTCTCGCGAAATAAGCGTTTTGCATCATTCAAGGTGTGTGCAATCAAAGCACAGCGTGCCGATTCGAATATCGCCGCATCAAGCTGAATAATGCAGACTTCGGTAGTAAACCCGAGTTGTCGCGCTTTGAGGATGATGTTTCGCGTATGCATCCCCTCAAAATATTCGAGTTGCTCACGCGTCATCTGAAAGCGGACGGTCTTGCCTTTTTTGTCGGTGATCCAGTAAAGCGTATTCAGTCGGCGAAGCTTATCACTCAGCATCTCCAGTATTTCGGATTGAAGCGACATGCGATGCTCCTGCTGATAAAGCTTTCATCAGGTCTGACACTTCCTCTTCGAAGCCGTGTTCTACCTTCGTTTGTTCTTTAAAGGCCTGTACATCTACGTGCTTACCGAGAAGCTCAAGGTTTTTCACCTTGTCAGGCCATTTGATTTTTTTAAGCAAAGCTGCAGTGTCTCCATCTCCAGCCATCGCCATAATATCCAGACCAGATAAAGAGGTACGCCACACTTTAGGCCAGTCTCTGACAGGCTTTAGATCACCGACTTCATTAAGAATGTCGATAACATCCATCTGGTCGATTTCTGTGAGGCGTCTCAGCACATAATCTGCATCAATGTCTATTCGATCATTGCGTTGCGCTTTTAGTTCGGAGATTCTTTCCCTAATGCTAACTTTCGCTAAGTTTTGAGCGCCCTGTTCGTTCGCGGTCTTTTCGCTGTACCCCGCCCGAATAGCCGCCTGTGTAGCGTTTAAATCGATGAGGTACTCGCGACAGAACATTTCTTGCTTGTCGGTGAGTGCCATGTTGTTACCTTATTTTTAAACCTTGAATCGATGGTTAGTTAAGCGAGCGCCCAGCTGAATTTCTTCGTCAAGCCTGGTGACAGGGATATCTTCTTTGAAATGAAGTTTGTATTCGAGCTTGGCAATCTGGCTGAGATTGATAATTACCCCTGATTCATCACTTTCACCAAACATCGTCAGGAATCCTGTAAACCCTTGTCCGCCAACCATTGGCAAGGAGCTGGTAAAACCTACGTCCTTTTCACCATTAGGCCAGGTGATTGTGATTTCGACCTTGTCGACTAATCTCATTTGAACGCCTCGGTTTGTTTCTGGATGTGCGGCAGGAAGTGACTAAACATCCTGTCGAGTAGATAGCAGTAGGTTTCGCTGGACAGGCTTGCATCTGTCGGCACGCCAACATCACGGCAAACGTAAAACGCTACATGCCCGCATTCATGAACCAATGTTGCGACATCAGCGTTAAATACTCCGAGCAGGTAAAGTACCTGGCCCTCTTCTTTGTTCTCGAAGGTTTGCGTACACCCGGCCTTAAAGTCGTTTGCTTCGGGTTCATTCCCGAGATACTCGACGGCTGCATTCCACTCTTCTTTTGAGCGGATGAGGTAGGTGACGGCATTGCCGAACAGAGGAATTTTGAACCATGGCAACTTAGGCCACTTCTTTTTAGCCATTTCAGCATATTCCTCTGTTTGGTCTTTATCCTTCCCGTGGGCGAATATATCCTGCTCACTACATTATCAAGCTTTCACGACAGAAAGCTCTGTAATGCATCCTGTCTTTCCAGGTGTCTGCCATAGCCATGCAACTGATTTTTGCGCCGGGAGGACGCTGAGGGAGTCACACTCTATGGCTGCCGGGGTTATATCCCCACTCTCCGGCTAGGGTCGAACAATATCCATTATCGAAGCCGCTGGGTTAGTGGCTTCTGTAATGAGCACTACGCCAATGCTTTAGCGGATAATTCTTTCTCGGTTGATGATTTGAACTCGGCCTTAAGCAGTGAACCAACTGCATATACTGATGCCAGCACAAACCATCCGCTCGCAGCAGAGAACGCGATAAACGCGATATCAGTAAGCACGTCATATGCACGCCATGCCATCCACTGATGTTTGTATTTTTCTTTCAGCTCATCCCGACCAGAAAGATATCCAATGATGTTAATCACTCCGATAAACCAACCGCCAAAGCTGAGGATATTTTCGGCATACTGGATACCATGCATCCAGAAAATAACCGCCAGATAAATCATTGCGGCATCAATCAGCAACGCTATTAAATATTTCATGGGGGAGGGTTACTCGTTAAACGGGTTGATCCCGTATTTCGATGCGAATTGCGCAGTGGTGAGCTTAGTCACCGTCCCGGTCGTGTTGTCACCGACATAAACCGCTTCACCAGATTTGGCCTTGACCGCTTTCCAGATAACGCTCGGCACATTCACGCCATTGCCGATTGTCTTTGTGCCGGGAACCATGCCTGTTTCAATCCATGCATCACCCTCAGCCAGCACCTGTTTACGCACAGCTTCTTCCATCAAGCGCCAGGCTTTTCGGTTGAGGTCTGGGAGTTGGGGAGTCATGTTAGCCATGCTGAACGTTTCAAACTGTTCCTGAGCGTTTGCAGCATCACCATTCGGTCGCATATGACCTTGATCATACCCGGACTTGGCATAGTCCTTCGGTGTGCTCTCAAACTGTTTCGGCACAAGTGGCTCGG
This sequence comes from Phytobacter ursingii, assembly GCA_901456055.1. Lineage (GTDB taxonomy): Bacteria > Pseudomonadota > Gammaproteobacteria > Enterobacterales > Enterobacteriaceae > Phytobacter > Phytobacter ursingii. The sequence goes on along the minus strand of CABDWT010000001.1, from coordinate 480,886 downwards.
TGTGAAAGCTGTCTTTGCGCTTCATCTGGCCGGCTGCGGTAACTTCGGCGGCCGTCAAATGCTCAGCACTGATAACCGGGTCTTTCAGTTTGTCACTGTACAGCACAGAGAACTGAGTGAAGCAAATCTCCTGGTCATACTGGACCTGTGGAGGATTGTCATTCAGGAATTTACCGGGGCACGTTGATTTGGCTGCCGAAGAAAAAGAAAAAGCCGCTACAAGAGCGGCTATCAGGTATTTGGTCATGGGATATCTTTCCGACGATGTGATAGGCGCAGATGTGGATAATCCACAAATTACTAATGATTTGCAGTAAATCTCGGCCTGCCATTGGCTCCGTGGTTCTCGTGATATTGAAGCTCTTTCTCCGCATCCTTTCTCGCTTTTACTGCCTCATTAAAATCATCGAAATAGCCAATATGTTTCACTTTCCCAGAGACATTTATCTTTGCTCTCCACTTATTTCGTGATTTGTACCAACCAACCCCTGAGGCACCTGTTTTATTTGTTGAGTAAATTCTCACATTCTTGCTGTTGATGTCAGAAGTTACTGATCGCAAGTTTTTTATGCGATTGTCAGCTCTATCCCCAGAAATATGATCAATTTCATGCTCTGGCCACTTCCCGTAATGCAATGCCCATGCGACACGATGAGCTCTATACAGTCTACCAGCAATGCCAATACGAAAATAACCATCATAATCACGACTGCCAGCCAACTTCCCAGCATAGGCGGCATTAGTCGCACGCCAGGAATTCTCGGTCGTAAAATGATTTTTGGGGCGTTCCTTCCAACGAAGCAGACCAGACTCTGGTGTGTATTCCAAGGCTTCTTTTAGATATTCGATAGAAACATCTTTCATCGGTATTACCTTTTAGTGATGAACCTTGTTCGCACAGGAAAACGGCCCTCAGAAGGCTCCGACAGCCAGCCGGTTCCTCAAGGGTCATCCTGAAAGGTTCTGAGTAGATTTGCGCGTGCGAATGCGCTGTTGATAACTTATTGATTTTCTCGGAGGCCCAAAAATGGGCTGGTTTGGGGCAATAAAAAAGGCCGCCTTAGCGACCTATTGTTTTTCTCTCTGAATCATATGCTCTACTAGCCATCTTTCTTCTGCAACGTAATTCCATCGCTGTCGATGTCTCATCCAGTGCTTATAGATAACGATCTCTTCGTCACCGTCTTTTATGATTTGTACGAGGTGGCATTTGTTGCCCCAATACCATGTTTTTGGTATATCCATAACAATTTCGCCTCAGCGACCTTGTTGAAAGCGGGATTGTAATTGCTTTATTTGCTCTTCCGCCTTTTCTGCATCGCCAACAAAAATATTCTCTATTTCGTTTGTGCGGCCTTTTGGAACTTCCCAGTAATGATGCAGAATGACAAATGGAATTTTGTTTTTTTCAATAAATTCCCGTGCAGCTTTTATCAGAACTTTATCCAGCTGCTCTAATACGTTTTCACTCATAACAACCTCGTCTCAGTTGTTCGTCAAAGTAGGATGTGGCAACCCGGTGACGATGCCGGGCTTTCGGGGATCAGCCTAGCCACATGTTCATTTTTCGGGGGCTATTCGCTTCATTGCGGCCTGAATAGATTCTTCCATAATTATTTCACCCTCAAACGTTCCGGCAAATTCATCAATTGATTGGTTGAAGAATTCATTCCGTTCTTCTTCTGACATATCCATGAGAAAACCGGCGATCACCATTCCAGCAACATCACCATTTTTTTCAGCATACCGATAGCAGAAAGCTATATCACTGTCAGAAACATTCCCGTCATCATAAGCAATATGCAGACTTCCGCCGGTGCAGTTTGCTTTGATGTACTCAGCAAACAGAATGTTGAGAGTATTGTCGGTCATATGATGCCTTTTAAGTGGGAATGATGTTTCGATTTTATCATCAAGCGCAGCTTTCGCTCTGCTTTGCAGCGGTGCTTTGCCACTTCCGTCTGTTCCGGCCTGTCAAGATGTGGATCAACCTCCTTGCGGGGCTACACAATCTTTACTTTGTTCATGAGATTCTTTATGCGAGTGCTATTTCACCAACGTTGTCATCAATCCAGACCACGCCGTACAGGTCATTTTGTACCGACGCGCGATAATGTCCGCCTGACTCTTCAACGGTCAGCACATTGAATGTGCATGCGCCATTGGCTTCATCCAGCGTAACGCTGATCTGCTGTCCTTCCTGCAGTTCGCTTATTTTCATCATCACAGTACCGATAAGAGAGCTTGACTGAATCTGGCTGCGCGGAAAGCGTATCCTGCATCATTCGGATGGGTGTTATCCGATGAGGTATACAGCGTTTTATTTCGGCTGTTTACCCAATCAGATACATCAATGAATGTCAGCCCAAGTGTAGAGCACAGCGTCATTACTGCACTACGAATCGCATTAATCTGCGTCGTTGACCCAAGGGGAGTGGCTGGGCCCATCACTATAATTTTAGCCATCGGGCAATACTGTCTAATCAGCGCGACAGATGCAGTGAAGTTTGTCTGCAAAAGGGTAATGTTACCCGCTGGAGCATCGTTGTAACCGAGAGAAAGAAAGATGTATTCCGGGACTCTGGTTAATGTTGCCAACTTTGACGTAATGCGCTGTTGTGGCTGAGTACTACCAGATGATGTCCATCCACTACCGCCGATACCATCTGCCAGCCCGTCAAATCCAAGCGTGTCGCAGATGATACGAAAGTCGTTGAAGCTTGACTGAGTGGCTTGTGTGCCAAAAGTGTATGAGTCTCCAAGTTGCCACACTGTCGGTCTCCATCGGCTTGGAGCCCAAAGGGTATAGCTCTGCCCAACAATTACTCCACCGAATGAGGTATTCACACCACGCAGGGTATAGACGCGAGTTTTAACTAATCCTGACCAGTCAATTGTGTAGATATATGGTGCGCCAGTTGAGTCAGTTGTTATCGCTGTTGCTGCAACCCTTGCCCCGTCTACATACAAGTCATATTGACAGTTAAGCCCGATGAGCCTGAAATCAAGCGTTGGTGCGTCACTGCAAAAGGTAATCGAGCATTGCGTTCCGTTACCGTTACCATTACCGCGATAGCCCGCAGTAACATCCTGAATATTACTCCCGAGATATGTAAACCATGAGCCGGTCCTGTCCCAGGTGGCACCGTTATAGATTGATGATGCAACAGCAGCATTCCAGGTTAGGTTAAATGTGGCACCAGAACCGGAGCCGCCTGTAACTGATGCAGGGTTTGTTGGTGTCGTCGTGTATACGCCAGACTGACCCACGGCAGCAGATGTAATCACACCGTTAGCATCAACTGCGGTAATCGTTATTTTAGCCTGTGCAGCATAGGTCCCACCTGAGACGGTCAGCACGTTACCAGATGTATATCCTGTGCCACCTGATACGATCGACAACCCGGAAATGCCAGTTCCCTTTGTCAGCGTTTGAACTGGTGCTGAACTCATTACGGGCACAGGACTGAAATCAAGTTTCTGATTACGACGTAATTGAGAAATCCAGTCAGCAAGCGCCTTAGTCACCAACGAGCCTCGTGCTGCAACTGATGTGGCAGGAATAGTCATTGGCATAATCAGTACCTTGCCGCACTGAAAGGAATAACAGAGTCTGCATAAACAGAGACCGCCAGCACGCTTGGAAATTCATAATACGCACCGGGTTGCAGCATATAGCTACCAGGCGTATATGGCGCGGCAGCGCCACCCATGTCGTTTACCCAGAGATTCACTGTGGTTGAGAGATTTTGCATGCGATAAAGTCTGGCGGCACTGTTGGCCGCCATAATCTGTACGCTGGTACCTGCGGTGGTGTTGCCGCTATAGTCGGTAATGGCACTCGCCGGAGCGCTGATTTGTTCTACAGGGAAACGAGCCATTATGCATCCTCAACCATAGCAAACCAGTAACGAATACCATCTTTAAAAAGATATACCGAAGGGCCATTGCTTTTCGTTTCGTCCGTCGTAACAAGATACCAGCCAGACGGAATGGCAGGAATATCTGCATAAGTTGCGACAGCCACTGCCGGATTCTGAAAAAGGCCAAGCATCTGGGCATAAGCCGCCTGTACGGCGATTAAAATGGCGTTAGTCTGAGAAGAGGCGGAGGCTAGCAAGAAAGTGTTTAGCGAACCATCAACACTACCTTCGTCAATCTCGATAGTGCCAAGGTTAATACGCCGCAGATTTGAGTCCTGCGAGTTAACCTTATATAACCCGTTACTCAGAGTAATCGAATAAGATCCATCGGAACTGGTAACGCACTCCGAATAACGCTGCACGAAAGAATCTGCGGTATTGTTCAACAAGGTGAAGGAAAGAGTGGCACCGGAAACAATTGCACCATTGGGATCTGTAAAGATGCCGGAAATTGTTTTCTGCGTCATTATTCATTTCCTGTTACTGACTGCCAGCAATTAAACCTACTTTTTGCCCGGAGCGGACATAATCCTGTAGCGCTTTCAGTTTTTGCTGGTCGCTGATAATTCCGGCGCGGATGTCGAGAATGTTTCGTCCAGCTTCTGCAGAGAGTTCGACGCTGGCTGCATTGTCCAGGCCGCTGGCGCGTTTAGCTGTGCTTGCTGAGAGCTGACAGGTTGCAAGTTTTGCGTTTGCGAACTGCAGCCGCTTATTGCCAGTGATAACGTCATCACGCAAAGCCTGATTTTTGGCGAGAGCATCGTTTAGCTCCTGGGTGTTTTTCTGGTCACTGGCTGAGACGGTTTTTGCGAATGTTTGCTGCTTCTGGAGCGTATCGACTGTCTGCTTAGTCGCTTCATCGCTAATGGCTTTGAGCGCATCGGCATGTTGCTTATTCAGCGTCGCAATATCCGCGGTGAATTTGTTATCAGTCACCCACCAACCAGCTAATCCGCCAAGCAAGGTACCCAACAGCAACGCAATTCCTACCCATTTCCAGCCAGGCTGAAATATAGCGAGGATGTTCATTTTTGCTGGTCTGCATTAGTGTCTGTACCAGTATCAGTATCAAACTGTTTGATAGCCCTGGCGATGATGCCGCAGACAGATACGAATGCGACGATATATCCGAGGTACTGTGCCGGAATAAGCGCTTTCACACTGTCAGGAATTTGCTCCCACACAGAAGCAACCAACGCCAGCACAGCCAGAATGCGAACTGACCACATTTTCCACAGTTGCGGAAGGTTATCGATGAATTTCATGATATTTGACCGCCGAATTGTTTGTATTTAGCCAGGAGGTCGCCGATTTTATGCTCATGCTGTCCATAACCTGCACCAGGCAGCGACGCCCAGATATTGCTGCATTTGCTGATTGCCTGACTTATTTTCCCATCGGCAATTAATTGAAGAGCGCCCTGCTCTTTAATTTGCTGCACTGCAACAGCATCCTGACTGGCAGGAGAAAAGTCTTTCAGCCCTAATTGTTTTTTATATGAGTCCCAATATTTGGAAAGCAGTTGATAGCGACCTGCAGCAGTTGACTTAATACCGAGACGTGGAATATCAACCAGCTTTCTCGGATGGTCTACGTAACCTTTAAAAAGGCCGCCGCCGACGATCACGTTATAACCGTTATCACTTCCAGCAACCGTGCTTGTTCCTTCCGACCATGCAAGCATGTCCAGAAATGCTTTAAGGTTTATATTCATTTCTTACCTCAAAAGGCCACGTCGCGTTGCAGGTTGGTATACGTCTTTGGCGGCTCAACGGAATGAACTGATTTACCCTCAGGGGTGATAATCACAACGCCGGGGGATGGCTGGCCTAATGTACTCGCCAGTTGTTTTTCGGCAGTGTGCGCTCGCATTTCTGCCGCTGTTCTCTGACGATTAAGGTCTGACACAAGCTGTGAGTTTTTATCGGCTGTGTTTAGTTGGTTGCAGAAAAGCACCAGGCCAACCAACACCAGAGCCTCGACCCATCCGAAATCATATTCAGAGCCGTTGAAATGGATTTTAATTCGTTTCATTGTCATCACCGTTTTTGGGCATTAGCTCAGGTGGGACAACTCGCCGTATTATTGCCGGGCCGATAAGACCGCCAGCGCCACAACAAGCGATTATGTAGGGGTATGACCAACCGTTGCCGAGCCCATAAAAAAATATTGTCATCCCCGCAAGTACACCACCTGCTAACTGATCCACAAAAGGAGAGTCTTTCGCTCTATTTTTGTTTTTCCTGTATCTGACAAATGTGCCAAGAAAGATCATTGCTAGGGCGAGCAGTAGCGCAGGAACGAGTTCAATCTCGTTTGCCATTGCATAGTCCCCACCGTGGTGGTGGCCTGTTAAATAAGCGCTGGCAGGAAACTACCAGGCCGCAGAAGCGACCCCAAAGACTGGGGGATTTGTTCTTATTGAGAGGTAAAGCATTGTCTTGCGAACAAATCCGATCTAATGTCTAGCCCGTCTGATCAGACGATATGGGCCTCGGTTTTGTTCGTGAGTTGCATCATGAGCAAAATGTCGGTGAGTAGCTCCAACTACTTACCGTCGCCCATTTTCACGAAGCCCGCCTTAGCGCGGGTTTTCTTTTTTAAAGCGCCAACCCGTGTCCACAGCGTTACAGGTATGGGTTAATGTCGTCTGGCCTTTGGAGTGACGCTTTAAAAAAGCCTGTTGAGAGACAGGCAAAATTACTGATGGTATTGCAAGAAGGTGTGCAAATAGCACTAACGATCCCAGCTGGCGGGATTAGGTGTGGAGCAATTTGCGCAGGGCTTTATGACATGAAGGTCTGCGAGTCGTGCGGCAAGCATTGCGTCAAAAACCCTGAGCGGATTGCACATGTTTTGTAAATTGTGATCGATGCCCATTGCATATAAACCAAAATGGTTTATATTGATTTCATCAAAACAACATGAGGGGAAAGTAAAATGGCTACTATCACTATTAACACCTATGACCCAGAAGGCCGCTTTGACATGGATAAAGAAGAAGCAAAAGCATTCTTCAAATTCGTAGAATCCAAAGCAATTGAAGCTGGTTATGACGTCGCATACGATGATGCAATTTATGTAGACGCTGAAAGCGAAGAGTTTGTATCCAACATTTTCGCCAATTACTGATTACGTTTTCTATGCCGCTAAAACAATACATTGAAGAAAACTTCCAGAGCCTTGCAGATTTTGCGAGGCTTTGTGATGTCCTGCCTCAGCAGGTAACAAAATGGATCAATATGGAATGCATTGTTGTTAATGGAAAACTGTATAGCCCACGCCGCGACATTCCAGTCAATCAAAATTAAAAAACAAAAGCCCCGGAGCGATTAACTCAGGGGCTTAATATTTTTAGCGCTTAACAACGTGCGCAACTACCACTGTTAGAAAGCATATCCGCAGTTTCGGGAAAAGTAAATAGCTCACCACTCAATTAGTGAGCTATTTTTCATTAACGTGTGATGGATATTAGCTGGCTGTTAGCCCAAGCCTCTTCAATGTCGAATTTAGTAATCAATTCGTCATAAAATCGCTTAACAGACTTCTTCCAGGTATCAAGACTAATTTCATCAGTAAGAAGACAAATAGCCTGAAAACAGTTGGTAGATGGCAGCCTGGGGAATCCCATTCCTTTGCATCGCTTGCACGTGCCAATAACTGGTACTCCGCGCTCTGCTGTTAACTTTTGGTCAATTACCATCTTCCGCCCTTTGCAGTCAGGGCAGCCATCCGAAATAACACCGCTCCCCTTGCATTCCTGGCACAGCACTTTCACCACTTCCCGCCGCTCCTGCAAATGCGGCTGGCCCATGTACTTCATCGTCGCCACTTCCGCTTCGACAAATTTATTCCCATTGCAACAATCGCATTTCCGTGTGCTTGCCGCGCTCCTGGAATAATCCTCAAATGCGAATGTTGCGAGCACTTGCATTACTTGTCGCTTAATATTGTTTTCGAGCTTGCGTAAGGCTGGAACCTTATCGCAGCGCTCAAGTGCATAGGCAGTCAGCAGTTCAATAGCTTTCTCACGGTCATTGCTGCTGACGCCCATTTTCCCCATAAACGCAGAGAAACCCATCTTTGCGCGTTGCTGAACCATACCCATTCCCGCCATTACATCGGTGCCGGTTAAGGTTTCTGAGGAGGTTGATCTGGGAGAGTCGTTGAGTTGAGAGGACTTACAAAAGTGAAATTTTAAGCTGTTTTCCAGATTCATTTAATCGCTCTCCATATTGTGACAGGCCAGACCAAGCCAAGCAGAAATGACTCAAGCACTACACTTTCCTGCCCATCCTTTGATAACTCGGTATGGGAATATTCAGCCATTAATCCAGCCATAAACGCATAGATAACCAGGATTGCAGTAATCATGCCGCGTCGCCTCCTTCCGGTTTATTCAGCCCCAGCCGATTAACGATTTCCCGCTCACGCTCATTGAGCGCCGCAATAGACCGGTAACACTGCTCTGTCATTTCGCGGACGCTGCGCAATTCAGCTTCATCGCGCTCGCGCTGTTGCTTTCTGGTGCTGATGTCGATTACTTCGCTCATGCGACCTCCTGCATAACCTGGTCATGATTCAGATATTGGCCCCAGCAACTGATAGTCATCCTGGCTTTCACAATCGCAGATTCTTCATTGCACCAACGGCAGAACCAGTTAACAGCGCCGTCAATCTCCTGCTTAACTTTGTCTGCGCCGTCGAAATGAAGTGGGTAGACCACGTCATCGAAAATCGCCGCCGTAGTCATGGGGTACTGGATTTTGCTCATGCTGCCACCTGTTTAGTTTTCTGCTGCTGCGTGTGGGAGGAATGTCTGTGATTGGTGATGCGGGGTTTTGTGTATGCTCTGGCTATTGATTCTCTTTCGTAGAAATCGGCTTTATAGCGGTCCATGCTGCATCCTTATAGCCTTATCAAGCTCGCTTTGTGGGATATCAAGCAGCCTCTCTTTCTGCGACCGAGTAAGGTTAGCGGTGCCCATAAACACGATTCCTGATGGAGTGCGTACCGCCTGCACATGCTTTTGCCGATACATATTGAGAATCGCTACGGTGTTTGTAATGCTCATGCCGCCTCCATGTATCTTTTGCGTAATTTCTCGTAATGCTTCGCCCGGCGCGTGAAAATTGCTTTCACACGTTTCAGGTATTCGATGGGGAACTTGCGGACGGTGTTATCGTGCTCCAGTCTCTCGACCCGTTGCAGGCCGATTTTCTTTATCAGGTTAATGCGGTATGGAATCAGGTTCCCCGATAGCTCTCTATTGCAGCGAACGCAGCCTGAATGATTGTTGAAAACGTTAAAGCGGAGCCAGGGAGCCGCGCCTCTTGAACGGTAGTGACTGGAGTCAACTGCACCACCACGAACGCCGTAATTAAGCGGGCGACCACATGCGATACAAGGTTTCTCGTAATCACGCCAGAAGATGAACTTATTTACCGCCGCCTGTGCCTCTCTGTTCCATTCTGACGCCGTCTTAAGCTTATCCCTTCGCTCTTTCAAACCGGCCCGCTCTAAGCGCTCCTGTTTGCGTTTCAGGCTCGCAGCGTTCTGCTCATCAACACGGCGGTTGAATTCGAGGGCGCATTTGTAGTTGTGGCAGACTTTCTGGAGTGAACTTCGTGGGATGTATTCGGTTGAGCAGATGGGGCAAAATCTATTTTTTATTTTCACTGGCACCTCCAAAATAAGGAGATAAACAACCAAAACAATTTATAGATTCCCTTTTATATGCCTCGAATGCTTCAATTTCTGTTTTGTAATGGCCTAGGCATCTAAATTTACCATCTGACTTGATATGCGCCCGCCACTTACCTCCCCTATATTTCGAAACGCCTTTATATTTGGAAGATGTCGGCCTTCCAGCATAAACTCCACCCTTGTCTTTATTTATCTGATTTTGCTGATTGGTAACAACACGCAAATTAGAGATTCTATTGTCCGACTTAACCCTGTTTATATGGTCAATGTCATCATCAGGCCAATCCCCATATACCATAAGCCACGCTATTCGATGTGCTCTGAGACCAACTCTCCCTATCCTTATTATTCTGTAGCCATCACCATCAGTGCAGCCAGCAAGGCTACCTTTTACTGCTCTATTGCTTTTTGTTTCCTTCCAGAAAAACTCACCTGTTTCTTCTATATAAATTAGAGAATTTAGTATCGTCTCTTTCGAAACTTTTTGCTCAGCCCTGAATTTCATTTCGACCCCCGTTAGTGATATTTTCTCAGTCACATTTTGCCATTCGGTTTAGGTTGCCGTCGCTGGCTAGCCATTTAGCACCCCCTTAAACCTCCGGGCGGCTATCTCAGGCCAGTGCTTCGTCAGGATTGCGTAAGGCACTCGCAATTTGATGCGATGCCTACAGGCGAAGTTTTGAAGTCCATTAAGCGATTTGTTGAGTGTTTGAGCAATTACCTCTGCCGGGACTTTGCCAGCCACTCGTTGGATATAGTCGATTTCTTCTTGTGTGTAGTAGACGTTTGGTGAATTTGGTTTAGCCATTGTCTTTTTCCTTCTCTTCACACTTACATACACATGAATCAATGTGGTAAGGGAATGAGCTATCAAGCTCAGAGAACCAGCTTCTGCAATGCGGGCAATATAGAGCTTCCCATGGAACGCCATATTCATTTATCCATTCCGCAACTTGTTTGGTTATGGGTATTGGAGGGATTGAAGATATGTCATAGTTTCTAAGTGATAGCTCTTTCTGCGCCATGTCAAGGCGGTGGCTAAGTGAGCTTATTTGCTGTCTCAGCAGAGTTCTTTCTCGCCTTAATTGGTAGTTTTCCTCTTCCAGAATTTTTAGCTTTTCGCCTGAATGATTAAGTAATGTCCCCATCATCCTCATCCTCTTCACGCATTTCGCTATTGGGGTCTGCGTACAGGTAAATAGCGCACTGGTCGCAAACATGACATTCAACAGGCGCAAGCTGTGTGCCGCATTGGGCGCAATATCCTGCCCGCTGGTTGCTTTCTGCCTGGTATTGTTGGATGGATTCAGGAGTCAGCATGCTTATTCTCCAGCTCGTTTATCAGGCGCTCCAGATACCACTTCCCTTTCCTGACATCCTCAATTCCGTTTTTCTCTTCGTAGCGCCACAGGTATTTGATGACGTTTGCCACGCACACAGCTTCAATGCCTGATTTACCAACCGTGGCAGCCCGGATAGCATCAATGCATTCAATGCCGCCCTGCGTGTAATGTTTGGGATGATTTACGGTATCGTTCATCAGTGCAGCCTCGATTTATTGGCTTCTTCCGGCTCCTGTATTTGAATAACCATGTCGGCATCTTCAAACTGGAAGAGATACGCCTGAGCCTCACTTGATTCCATCCGGCCTTTTACATATCCCGCCAACCAGCTCATCATCATGGTTACTGAATCAACGCCATCGCCTTCCATGTCCTCCAGAAGGTCGGCAAGTCGGTCTGCGTATTCATCGTCTAAGCTAGTCATGCTTCCTCCTCGCGCGCATGCGGTCCCATTTCACCTGGACGAGATGCGCGGTATATGAAAATGATGGAATGTCGGATGGTTTTACTTCGGGTTTGCATTTCTTGCGGTGGGTGACGCGGTATATCAGGTGCTCACAGATTAAATCGGTAGGACTTCGTCGTCTCATGCGATCATCCTCTTGTCAGAATCAATTGCCTCCATCGATGCACGGATGAAATGCGCAGCAGCTTGGGCATTTATGGCGTTACCGTAACCCTTAAGTCTTCCTGTCCGATTGCGGCCTGCCAGTGCTCGTAAAGAGGACTTGCCGTGTCCCAGGCTTTTGGCAAACCTTGCAACCAGCGGGAATGTGCCGGGTTCAACTGGACGCCATTGCTCATCTCGACATAAGAGCCAGTCCGCATCTCGCCAAAAACCGTTAACCTCAAGGGGCCTGCAAGGTATGCTTGTCGTGGAAGTTGATCCACGCGATTTTTCCCGTCCCGCTGCGCCGTCATGCCCGATGTGTCCTTCCAGTCTCGTGATGTTGGCGTTACCCAGCCCGTTAGCAGTACTGAACCGGGTAATTCCAGGCAAATTTTCGGGGCTCCGTCCTGACCCCTCCCGCTGTAACAATGAGTTGATCCTGTTGAATCGTTCGCTACTGGCGTCTGCCAACCCGTCAACCTCGCCGCCCCAGCTACGTGTTGTAACCCGCGTTTCGTCTCTGGCTGTGGATTGGTGTTTGCCATTGGCGTGGGCCACCCAGTAGGCCCGCTCTCTGATGTGCGGCGCACCGATGCTCGCTGACGTAAACGGCACAAGCCCGAAGGCGTAGTCCATTCCTTCCAGGTCTGATTGAACAAGGTCGAACCATGGGTTTGCGTTACCTGCTGCAACCTGTTCGCCAAAGACATGCTTAGGTCTGCACTCGCTGATAAGCCACTGGAATGCAGGCCATAGGTGCCGCTCGTCATCAAACCCATTTCCTTTGCCTGCCGCGCTGAAAGGTTGGCACGGACAGCTTCCTGTCCAGACTGGTTTGTCGTCAGGCCAGCCTGCGAGTCGCAATGAGTGAGACCACACGCCGATTCCGGCAAAAAAGTGACACTGTGTAAATCCTCGCAAGTCGTTTGGTGTGACATCTTCAATGCTCCGTTCGTCAACTTCACCTGGCGCAATATGACCGCCGGCGATTAAATTTCGCAGCCACTGAGCTGCATATGGATCAATCTCGTTATACCAGGCAAAAGGCTTACTCACTGAATCCCCCTCTTCTCATTGCCCTCAGAAAAATGATTGAAGCCGGTTGAGAATGTTTTTGTCCTCCGTACCGGCGAATACGTGCTTGATGGCGGCGTTTATCAGCGCGCTGTACAGCTCCTCAAACTCACTTTGCTCCATGTTGGCGTAGGCAATACTCTTCGCCTCAGCCCGCACCTCACCGCGGATATTCACAACCGTGTCGTAGTACCCGGCGAGAATCGTCAGGTCTTTGCGGAAGCGGTTGAATTGAGTTCGCGCATCGGCATTACCAAGTCCGGCATTTTCTGCGTTCCAAAATTCGAAGCAGAAGCCGAAAAAGGCCATCACCTTGCGATGGAAATGAGGATTGCGGGTTAACTTGATTTCGGCGGTGTATATCTCGCCGTTTTTGAATCGCTGGAGTCGCTCGAGGTCGCTGTCATGTGCTGGAGAAAATACGCCGCCTGGGTGTTTAACCAGGTCGAATTGCAATTATTTCTCCTTGATGTCCGCCCTGAGGTGAATTTTCTTACCGTCATGCGTGGTAAAAACTTTAATGTCATCAGTTTTAGCAAGATACTCAGCCACTGCGAAAAGCACTTCGTCAGTCACATCAAACTTATCGCCGACAAACTGACGTGTTCCTGGAGCCACGCCTTTAACAGCTCTGCTACGACCCGCATAGATACGGTTGGTGATTGGTGAACGAATCACGCTAATTGGATTACTCATCTCTCTACCCTCATACAAAAAGACCTGCTGGTTAGCAGGTCTGGTTAGTTGGTTGCTGTTATGTCCATGATCGCCTTTTTAATGATCAAATTCATGAGCTTTTTTAAAACTCGGTCTCTTGGGCTTTTCTTTTGCTTTGGCTGGTTCAGTCTTTTTTCATGCATACTCAGGCTTGATGATGACCAGTACTTACGATGCCTGACTCCCCACTCTTTCATGTCTGAGTTGAATATTTCGTTAAGTGTACTCATCTCATTCACCTTTAATGCGGAGGCCAGCGGCGCGGATGACTTCTACATCGCTTTCATATTGAGATTCTGCGCCAGAGTCATAACCAATATGATAATCACCGGGCAATGTACCTTGCTTCGGTTTTTGCAATTCAATCTCAATGGCCTGTCTGCTTGCCTGCCAAAATTGCCAATAAAGATTTGCGGCATCCTGATTAGGATAATCTTGTGCTTCCCAACCAGTGATTTCTTCAAATGTTTCCAAAAACTGCTTTCTGCTCTCTTCCATATCCCCTCCAGTGCCAGCGTAGGCTGACGGTTATTGATTATCCAGCCATTCCTGATAAGCCTGCCCGGCGCTTTCCTTGCGGTATCCCATATCGAACAACCATTCCCAGTCAGCCCATTTTTCCACGACACTTTGCGCTTCTGGCTTCATTGAATAGTTGCGCACGATTATTTTCGCCATTTCATTCCTGAACTGACTTTTTTCGCTCATCACGCATCCCCCATCAGTTCGTCATTGCCCATATCTTGCACGTTGATATACGGTTCATCCTGGTCGTCGATTGGCGCATCACAGTGAACGCAATAACCGTCCGCGTTCTGGAATTCGTTGTTCGACATCCACTGGTGACAGGACCAGCAACGAATTTCGCCGGGTTTGAGATATTTCATTGCTGTCTCTCCATCAGCTCGTCAGGAATGTCTACCTCATCACCCAGCTTAGAGGCGACTACAGCGCGACAGATGGCTTCCTGACATGTGCGACCTTTCCACGACTTTGACCCGGCGAATGAACCGGTTTGAACATTGGCCCATGCCTCACATCCGAAGAAAGGTGATGAAACATTCAAATTAAATTGTTCAATTAAATGACCGCACTGGACCCAATCGATTGATGGTCGATATGAATACAGACCGCTTTCCTCTCCTTCGTGAAGTTCATCCTCCGTGAAATGCTTCCATACCTCACCGACAGATAAAATTACGGTTAGCCCGGTAGCTGTAGCAACCGCCCAATCCAGCGCCCAGCTGCTCAGCTCTGCTGTTTTAACTTTCACATTGCACCTCGTCTATTTTTTCTACGCTTTCAATATTCATAGCGTGATAGCGGGTAAAGCCTGCACCGAGAAAATAACTAACTTCGTTATCACCGTGGTCGATTAGGTCATAAACGTTGTCTATCGTTTCGCTCGTTTCATCCAGATAGTTAAATTTCACTTTCACGATTGATTCCTCCGTTTAACGTTGCGACGCTTCTTTGCTGCCCGGCGCTCTGCTGCTATTCCGGTCTTTCCAGTGCTAATTGGATATAAAGGAGCGGGAGTATAGAGAAGTTGATTGAATGCCCATTGGCTTGCTGAAAAAGAAGATATAAATGTTGAAAGGAGTGCAAGCCTCATGATTTATCTCCGTAAAGTATTACTTTGCGCATTTGCCTCCAAACAGCAGGGATTGATGGCGAGGGGTTGGCGTACAAAGGGTGGTATTCATCATGTTTTTTTGGCGAAACAGACGCCGCGAAACCATTTTTCAGGTCTTTTAGTGCATTATCTGGAATAAATCCTACTGGCTTTTGATTACTGAGCGCTTTCTCAATCCGGTCAGCCCAACCAGGAATAATATGCTTTCCGTCATGCTCATCAGCTTTAGGGTTGTAAGTGCGCATCTCATTCAAGATGTTGTTTAAATCGTAAATGTCATAGCTCATGATTTATCTCCTTCAACGCGCTTAAACTCAATGACCCACACCTAGGGGTTGGCGTTCCAGTTTTCTTCGCCGTAGATGGATTCCCATAATTTTCGGTAACCAAGCCGATATTCGCGCGTGTATGCCTCGTAACCAGGTGCATATGCATATGGTTCTGGCGTCGTTCCCTCTGATCGCGCATCTTCCTCAGTGATATAGTTCAGTCGCTCCACCCGCACACCAGTAATCTCCAGCGTGATGCGGCTGGCTTCGCGCGGCATGTGAATTGATGGTGTCCAACGCTTTACTTTGCAGTTCGCACCGTCATCAATGTCAGCGCGATAGACAAGTCGCTCACCGCAATCACCAAAAGTCTCGCGCACCCAGATGCGATCGCCGACTTTGCCGTACGGACACATAATTGCGACCATATGTCCGCTGGCGTTGATAACTGGATGAATCACTCCATTAAGAGAATCTGCTTTTTGTTTAATATCTTCATCGGTCACATTTTCATGGTTGCTGGCAAGCGCATTAGACCAATCAAGCGTTGTGGCCGTTTCAGATATATCAAAATCAACTTTTACTAAGCGCCGCGTCTGTGTCTTCCGTCCGTCGAGAATGGCGCGTACCATCTCAGCGTTAAAAATCATTCCGCGTTCTTTCATACTCTCTACCCTCTCGTAATTAAATGGCCCGACCATAAAACATCAGTATCCGCTTCATCGTTTCGCTGTTGCGGCACCGGGTAAAAATGTCAGGTTCGAAAGTTGGCACCTCTGGCACTTCCGCGTCATCGGAACTTCCCTCTTCGTCATCCGGCGCGGTGTACATGTAACTCCCGGAACGTCCGAGTTTGATTAACATCCCTCGGCTGACCATTTCGCATATCTGGCTGCCAATGCGCGAATAGGGAACATCCAGCTTTTCGGCTATCTGCTTACCGTTCAGCGGGCCATATTTCCTGCACACATTGGCGATGTGCCGCCTGACAGTTCCATGCCTGGTACGCGATGCATGACTGAGTTTGTTACCTGCTGCGCCACGCTCTGACAGATACTTCCGCCCGACAGTCTCCAGCCATTCAAGGTAAGCGGACTCGCCAGTGAAATGACCAATTGAGATTTTGGTGTACACAAAGCCGGCATCCCTGAGCTTCTGCAGCTCGTTGCGAATGGAGTTTCTGGATACGTTGAGTTGCTGATGGATGGTGTCTGTGGTTACTGGCTGGTTTTCTTTGATGCAGTTGATGATTCGTTGCTTAAGTGCGTCCATCATTTTCTCTCCCGGTAACTCTCCCATGTGAATGACAGCGTGCAGCCGCCACCATCGTTCATGCGATCAATCACTCGCTCGCCGATGAATGCAGCCAGTTCTTCTTTGGTTTGATTACTGATTAGGATGGTCGGCTTCATGCTCTCGTATCGGGTATTGATAATTTCGAACATGATGAGCTTTTCTGCCTCACTGCCAAACTGTACGCCAACCTCATCGATGATCAGCAAATCAGGGCGTGTAAACTGCCTGATAACTTCATCTTCGGTGCGCGTCGCCGTCTTCGACCAGGTTGATTTAAAATCCCTGGCGATTTTTAAAGCCGTGGTGAAAGTGACAGTGCTTTGGTGTTCTTCAATAACCCGCTTTGCAATAGCTAATGCGAGATGATTTTTACCGGTACCAGGCTTGCCGCACATCACAAGACCGCCACCACGCTTTAAACGTTCAGGCCATTTATTGGCATAAGCCTGACAGACTCGCAGCGCGCGCTTCGAATCCTCATTCCCAGGCTCGTAGTTATCCAAGGTGCACTCTGCGAAACGCTCAGGAATCTGCAGGTCAAGCATGAGGCGCTCAATATTGCGCTTTCTGGCCTCTCGATTTTGCTGTTCAAGCTCGCGGTTAAGCAGCGCAAGTTCTTGTCGCATACATTCAGGACATTCGCTTGGCTTCATGGGGATCTTAATTGGCCCGGTAGAAATCCTGCTTCTCTGCTCAAATTCGCCATGTTTATCACATTGAGCAGTGGCAAATTCCACTGAACTATGTGGAATATCCAAAGGCGGGGAATTTAGTTCCTCAAGCTTTTTTTCAAGCTGCGTGATTTTTTCGTGTAGTTGCATGATCACCTCGCCCAGTCAGGAATTTCAGTCTGGCCGTAGTCTTTGGTGGCAAAGTTTTCTGATTGAAGTCCGTTTGAAACCTTTCTCACAGGTCGATTTGCGGCCTGCTTGTTCTGGTAGCTAAGTTTTTGGCTTGCAGTGATAAACCAGTTTTTCGGCTTCTCATGAGTAAACTCGATATCCAGCTTTTCCAGCTCGTAATTCAGATTTATGTTCGGGTATAAGCGCTTCCAGGCTTCGTAGTCCTTGTGGTTTAGCCGAACGATATTTCCTTCAAACGCATAACGACTGGATATCTCATGAACATCAGCCTCAGCTTGCTCGCAAGTCGCGTCAGCGGCTTGGGTGTTAACTAAGGAATCAGGAATCAGGATCAGGGAATCAGGAATCAGGTTAAAGGAATCAGCAGGATTAGTTGTGTGCTTTTCCTGTTCTTGCACCGAACTAGCACTGTGCTTAACTGGTGCTTCTTTATTTTCAGTAACTTGTAATGATTCACACCCGTCATTGCACTGTTCTTGTACGGTGCTTTCATCTGGCTTTACCTGTTCTTCTTCCTTTCTTTCATCTTCTTTGCATGGTTCTGGTATCTCACTAGGTGCTTCCTTGCAGTGAGGATTTTGGTGCTTCTTCCAGTTTGTAATCTGAATAAAAGCGCCATCTTGAACCTGATATCGCTGAATGAACTTTCTGTCATGGAGTTGTTGCAACAGTTGATCGCAATCGACGTTATCGAATGGCAATACCATTGCTTTTACTTTCTTCGGGCGATCATCAAGTCGCCCTTCTTTGTCTGCGATGGTCCATAACCCGGCAAAAAGCAGCCGCGCATAGGGATCGCATTCAGCCAGCTCATCATTGGTAAAAAAGCCTGGCTTTATGTTTCGTGATCTGGCCATTTAAAAACTCCAAGGTTTTCGAGGGCCATAAGCTCCTGCTTCATTCAGCAAGCGCTCATGTTCCCTAATCATTTGGGATGTGTATGAAATAATCGGAGTGGCCTTAGCCTCGTGAAGAAGGAGTGAGCAACCTTTGCTATTGAGTTTTCTGATATTGTCAGATGCGAGTTCTATCAATCTTTTTGCAGCGGCCTGTTTGCATCCAAAAACACTGATGTTTAGCTCGTCAAATAGATCAGACAAATACAGTGGTTCTGATTTCTCCAGGCAGATGACATCATATGTATCTGCCATTACTCCCAGTGGCGTCTGGCGCTCAATAAGCCCCGCTCCAGAAAATGCATCTTCAATTATCTCTATTGAGCAATGGAAAAATTCCCTGTTATTACTTATTCGATACTCGCTAAGGTAGCTATGAATCTCAGCTTCATGCTCCTTAGGATTGTCTGAGTAATAAGCAGAATGCACTTCAAATGGGAAAGGTATGCCCGTTCCTTGAGATATCTGAGCAGCTCTTTCCTCTGGAGAAAGAGTTGTCATTCCAACTTTATAGACATCGGGCATATATTCATTCATCAGGATATACACCCACCCATTCAATCTGAAATCAGGTGGAATATCAGGCGTTTTTACCGCCTCATTTATGATGGTTAACGGCTCATGTATGCTTATGCCGTTTACAGATTCACTACTCGCTGGCATAATTACTCCTGTTGATTGTGTTGGCGTAACACAGTGACTAAAAATCCAGGTCAATCTGGTCATCACGCTCGGTCTTACCCACCGGGCGTTTTGTTTTTGTAAGAAGCGCTGCCACTTCCTTAGCCAGTCTCGCCATGTCGTCATCGACAACTCCCCATTCCAGCACTGCGAGTAACATTGCCATCTTCGGCAACATTTGCTCTTTCCAGCGTGAAATCTGCGATTTATCGACGCCTACTGCTTTGGCTACGTTAGACGTGCCACGAATTGAAATCTGATTCAGGAGCCAGGATTGAATGCGTCGTGCCTCCACTTTGTTGCGGGTGTTTGCGTTATCCATTTGTAATAATTCCTAGGTGTTGAAAATAGTTAGCTATGCAACCCTGTCAGGTTGCGTGGTTGCTCATCCTGTTAGAGATGAGCCGGGCCAGTTGTGTTAAAGAGCGATAATGCTATGCAGCTTCGTGCTTGCTGCTTGGGAACGGTCTTACTTCTTCTGCTTCAACTTCCCCGTCCGGGGTTGTGGTAACAAAGATGTTTCTCCGTACCCGTAATGCTTTGCTGATTGCCGTCTGGTGAACGCGCAGAGCATTTGCTGCTTTAGCCTGACCGTTCACTTCAACGTATTCAGCCAGAGTCATCTTTCGCATCGGACTCCTCCAGTTGATTACCGATACTCTAATAATACTATGAGTATTAAAATAAGCAATACCTTTGGTATTTCATATTTCAATAGCAGAGGTATTAGAATGGGCGTATGGAAAAGAAACGTATTCTCACAAACGAACAAGTTGCTGATGCTGCTCGCTTAAAGGCTATTTACGAGGCCAAAAAGAAAGAGTTGGGGATCAGTCAGCAGGATATTGCAGACTCGCTTGGCATAAGCCAGGGCGCGGTCGGGCATTATCTGAATGGCAGGAATCCACTGAATGTTAAGGTTGCGACGCAGTTTTCAAACATTCTTAAGGTCCCCGTTGAACAGTTCAGCCCATCACTAGCAAAAGATGTAGTTGGCATCACGACTGTCTCATATCCTTATGGCGGTATTATTGGAGCTGCTATAGGATCATTGATTGGCGGCTTGGGGCTTGCAGGTGACAACAAGCTGTCAGGAGATAACATAGAGTTTGTCGGAAATCATTCTCGGGCCGGGAGATATCCCTTGATTAGCTGGGTAAGCGCAGGTGAGTGGTCAGAAGCGCTGGAACCTTACCAAATGCATGAGATCGATGAGTGGTATGAGAGTAGTGCTCACTTGGAAGGTCCGGCGTTTTGGTTAAAGGTGAAGGGTGATTCCATGACATCGCCAGTAGGACTGAGTATTCCAGAGGGCATGCTGATTCTTGTAGACACTGGCAAATCACCACGAAACGGAAGTCTGGTCGTGGCTAAGCTGGTAGATGCAAATGAAGCTACGTTCAAAAAATATGTAGTCGATGAAGGAATTGGGGAGAAGTACCTTCAACCACTGAATCCGCTCCACAGCAGAGTTAAAATCGATGGCAACTGCAAAATTATTGGCGTTGCCGTACAGATGATGATGAACCTCTAACGCGCCCTAATACAAAAATCACATCTCACTAAAAATAAATACTAAGTGTATTCATGCATTTAGTATTTTTTCGCATTTAATTAATACCTTTAGTATTGACTAATATTAATACCGATAGTATTGTTAACCCATCAGCAGGACGCTGGTTAGCCAAACGGAACTGATTGGCGGGTTCTTTAAAATTGATGGGATTGTTCCTCTCTGACAGGAGGAACCCAAAGAGCAGTTGGCTTTGGGCAAGCGTTCGGTGGAGCTTAGGCCTGGCAACACACGGGCTGGACTGAGAAGCCGATTGAAATCCGAAACTTGAAATAGGTTTCGGCGCTTGCACCAAAGTCAATCATCGGAGGTCAACATGACAGTAGTCATCACAATACTTGCGAGTGATAACTCCAAAAATCGCTACAGAGCTCGCAGAGCAGCTAAACGTGAGCAGTCAATGCAAGACTCTTCTCTTGCACGCAAAATCGCTCGTAGCGCTTCCGGTTCACAAAACGTCTGCCGCGCCACTTCGCTAGGCAGTCTGCGCGATAAACCACAACAGGAAGTTATGCATAAGCAAACACGGAAGTATTACACCGACGCTAATCCGTTCGGAAATAAAATTCACGCTGTGCAGAAAATGAAACTGAGCAGCAAGCCACTTATTTGAGGTGAGATGATGGAGTTGTTAGCAAGCCAAATCAAAGATGGAGATATTTTTTACGGAGTTAAGTCAGTTGGAGATTTCCCTGAATTTTGTAAATTCAATGCCACAAAATCCAGCGCAAAACAGATTAAAGCCAAAAAGGTGAAGATGGCTGCTTTCGGTTCTACCTATGAGCACATCTTAAGGGCGACTGACTGGAGATACTTTTCTGATTTCAACTCGGCAAGGAGCGAGTGGGTTGAAAGTGTGCTTGACCGAGATATTAAAAATGCCGAAAACAGGCTGGCGGCAGCAAAAGAAAGAAAAGCGAAAATTTTATTAGCTGATGATGTTGAGTAGGTCGCATAAGCGGCCTTTTTTATTCTCACCTTAAATAAATGAGGGTTAGTTATGACTCATAAATTTGAAATATGGCTTGATTCTGGTGCTAATCACACATCCTGCAATAAACAGACGTTAACACTTGATGACATTGGATTGTCAGAGGAGGAGTGGGACTCAATGGATGAGGAAGAAAGGGATTTAAACATGCGTGATATTGCTTTTGAAACACTGGAATGGGGCTGGAAGGAGGTTACATGATAGTCACTCACAACGGTACTCAATACACCGTTACAAGGATGGCTAATCAGTACGAATGGAAATTAACGTCAGTCACTAATCCCCGCGATACATTAAAGCTCAATGGAACGCAGATGATTCTTGCTGGGTTTAAACACGCAATGGGAGGTAAGGATGATAAATCATTACGGAATGACCCCACTAATTCGGCAATGCATTAAACCAGGGATGTTTGCACTTGTTGAAGGAAGAACATATCGCGTGTCTGTTGTTATTCACGAAAAGAAAACCGTTTATCTGCACACTGACGCTGAAATACTCAGGGTAGAGAATTGTGTGTTTGATGTGCTGATTGACGGTTTCGGAAATCCAATAATTCATTAATTTGCTATCGGTTATCCGTGGCATAAGAGAGGGTGAGATGAATATTGACTTGGGGTATTTTGAAAACGTGTTTTTTAATGTGGCTTCTGACTTTCAGCTTACATCAGAATGCCTGCGCGAACCATCTGTATTGTATAAGCCAACTCTTTCTCAGGATGGGAATAAATGGATGGCTATTTACGGAGATTTGCCAACAGGTGTGGTTGGTGTTGGAAGCTCTCCCGATGAAGCCATGCGTGATTTTAATAAACAATGGATCACTCCAGTATCTACTAAATAATCCCCTCCCCCATTAATTCACTGGCAGCCATTACGCGGCGGCTATCGTGCACACGTTATTCAGGAGTTCAGCAATGAGCGAAGTAATGGATTTAACCGTCATCGAGATAAAACAAGAACAGGCTCCGGCGTTGTACTCGCCGAATGGCCTTGAAGATTATTTAAATCACATCCGTGAAATGGCTAAGGAAGCGCCTGATGTGTCTACGCAAAAGGGAAGAGACCGTATTGGCTCTCTTGCTCGCGCTATCGGCTCAAGTAAGAAAGCGATTGAAGAGCCGGGCCGGGCTTATTTAAAGCGCCTCAAAGAAGCAGTAAAGCCAGCGGAGGCTGAGTTAAAGCGCTTCGTTGATGAGTGCGATGCAATTCGCGATTCCATTCTAAAACCACGTGCCGAATGGGAGGCGGAACAAGCCCGCATTAAAGCCGAAGAGGCAATGAATGCAATGCATGCCGAAGCGCTTGATATGGATGTCGAATTTGATGCTCGCCGTGCAGAAAAGATTGCTGCTGACCATGAGCTGGCGCTGCTGATGAATGAGCAGCACGACCGGGAAGTCGCAGAGAGAAAGGCCGAAGTAGAGCGCCAGCGCATCGCCCATGAAGAAGAACTTAAACGCCAGGCTGCTGAGAAAGCTCGCCGTGAACTGGAAGAGAAAGCAGAGCGTGAACGCGCTGAATCCGCACGTCGCGAGGCAGAGTTAAAACTCAAAGCCGAGCAGGCCGAGCGCGAAAAGAAAGAACTTGCCGAAAAAGCCGAGCGTGACCGCATTGAAGCGGAACAACGCGCAGAGCGTGAAAAGCAAGCCGCAATTGAAGAAACAAAACGCAAAGCTCAGGCAGAAGCTGATCGCATTCGTCGTGAAGCAGAAGTTGCAGAAGCCGCACGTATCGCTGAACAGAAACGCACTGCTGATGAAGCAGCAGCGCGAGCAGCTAACGAAAAGCATCGCAGGGCTATTGGCGCGGCAGTGGTTAAAGCGCTGACCGAGCATACAAGCATTAGCCGTGAGCAAGCAATTGAAGTTCTCACAGCGCTGAAAGATGGGTTAATTCCCAACTCCGGCATCCACTACTGATTAATCAAATACACCATGACCAGTTACCACACTCACGAAAGCTGCTCGCGCCAGTCTGAATCAGGTCGCATGCAGACCACATGCAGAAAACGCTGGGTTAACGACCGCATTCAGGTATTAACCGAGCAATCCAGTGTTAACCAACAGGCTGCACGCAATCAGGCAGAGCGTGACTGGATTGAGTTTACCAACTGCCCGTTTTGAGGAATCGAATCATGATTTCATTTGAGTTAGCAAAAACACCAGAAGAAAGCCGCCTGAAACGAGCCTGTTACCTCGCTGAGGCGCGTTACTGGCGTCAGGTGGGTAATCGTGACCAGAAGCAGTTGCATCTTCGTCTGGCGCGTTATGAGCGGCAATCCGGCCGTGATTTTTTAGGTAATGACCTTCCATTTTAAGGTAACCATTATGAAATTTGAAAAAGCCATGAGAAAGAAAGCCAGGCTTCGGCTGGCACTTACCGGGCCAAGTGGTTCAGGAAAAACCTACAGCGCATTACTTGTTGCCAAAGGAATTGGCGGAAAGATCGCTTTCATTGACACCGAGAAAGGTAGCGCGTCGCTTTATTCCGATGTTGCTGATTTTGATGTGCTTGAGCTCGATCCGCCGTTTAGCCCGGAGCGTTTTATTGAGGCAATATCCGCAGCAGAGAATGCCGGGTACGACACGCTGGTGCTGGACAGTATTACTCATGAATGGGGTGGTGTTGGTGGCTGCCTTGAGTTGGTAGACACAATTGCTAAGGCTAAATACAGAGGTAATAGCTGGTCAGCATGGAGTGAAATCAACCCACGTCACCGCCTGTTTCTTGATGCAATTTTACGGTCACCTATGCACATCATCGCCACTATGCGCAGCAAGACAGAAACCGCACAAGTTGAAGAGAACGGCCGGAAAAAGGTCGCAAAACTTGGCATGAAGTCTGAACAGCGTGATGGCGTTGAATATGAATTCACGACTGTGCTGGATATTGCTCATGAAACGCATCATGCGATCGCCAGCAAAGACCGTACAAAGCTATTCTCAAACTCCGACCCCGTAGTGCTTAGCGAAGATACCGGAAAGCGATTGCTTAACTGGTTGGAATCTGGCGTGAACCCTCTTGATGAAACCCTCAAGGTGTTCGTTGAAGGCGCGACGAACGCTCAAAGCATGGATGAACTTAAGCCGCTGTTTGAGGAAGCATGGCGCACCCTGCGTGGGACTGAGTACCAGGCGAAAGCAAAAGAAGTTTACGACACTCGAAAATCAGAACTCGAACCAGAAAATAAGGCGGCATAAATGGCAAGTCGTGGAGTAAATAAGGCGATCATCATAGGCAACCTGGGAAATGACCCGGAAGTACGTTACATGCCAAGCGGCGTGGCGGTAGCAAACATCACGGTAGCTACTTCTGAGTCGTGGCGCGATAAACAAACTGGGGAGACGAAAGAGAACACCGAATGGCACAGGGTCGTGCTGTTTGGCAAATTAGCAGAGGTGGCTGGCGAATACCTGCGTAAGGGGTCGCAGGTATTCATCGAGGGAAAACTGACAACACGGAAGTGGACAGATCAGTCTGGCACCGAAAAATACACCACGGAAATTCACGTTAATGTCGGTGGTGTAATGCAGATGCTTGGAGGAAAACAGGAAGGAAATCAGCAAAAACAACAAGCACAGCAACAGCGCCAGTCACAGCAACCATCAAATGAACCGCCGATGAACTTCGACGACGAAATTCCCTTTTAACGCCTGATTAATATCCTATTCCACTCTATTTCACCTCACGGAGGCGGGTTAACAACACCCGCAATTCGCCATGCACTCAATATCACGACGCAATCTTTATTCGCAAGAAACGCTTATAAAGATGCTCAGCAAGGATGATCGCAACCGCGTTTGCGAGTACTGGGCAGGAATGGTTAAAGGCAAGGAGGGCAGTCACACGGGCGGGATTAACCTGGTAACTCACGAACCGTATTACTCAGGATGGGCTCCAGCACTAGAAGAAAAGAGCGTCTTTATCAGCGCGTCAGAACTTGAGTCAGTTAAAGCTGTGTGCGATGCGTTTCCGTGGGGAAGCAATGTGCTTGGTGGGGTGGAATATCGACTGAAACCTGAATACAGGAGCGCATCATGAGAAACGGCACATACGACCCCGGAATTATGCCTCACGAGTTAATAGCCAGACAGCGCATTAAACCATTCCCTCCCCGCTCAGAATTAATCAACAGAAACTCATTCGATAACGAGCATCGTCTCAATAACAACAAATACCTCACTGCACGATTAAAGGAGATGCAGAGATGAAACAGGTAACGATGGAAAGCAGTCTTGTACAGCGCGGTAAAGATTATGCAACAGAACTTAAAGCTAACTTTGGCGCTGTTAATCTCCATGATGTAGCTACGCTCATTGGCGACCTAGTTTCGCAATTGGAAGCGAAAATTGGGCAACTTTCAACCATGACTGAGCAGCGCGACGCGGTGGTGGTGGAGAATGTCAACCGTAGCGATAACGATTTTTACATCGCTCTCCGCACCGAAAGTATCACCAAAGAGCTTAACGACAAGCATTTAACCATCTGTTATATGCAAGTTTCCCCGACTTCAAAACTTGATGTTAATTACATCATGCCATCCTCTGCAGAGGCTGAGGTTTCCAGCATTGAGTATTGGGAGGGGGTGAATCTTACAGTAGCGATAATTAAGTCAAAAGAGGCGCATGAGGCATACAAATCAGTATCTGATGCCGGATTTACATATGACCTCGAATTCATCCCGCATGTGACTATCGGTAGCGGGGATATCGTTGCGGACTGTGTACATTTGGTTGGTAAATCACTGACCGTGGGTAATCCGTATATCCGGGCAAGAGCCAAAAAAGTAGAAACCCCCGCCACAGACGCCGCAATCGCAGACCTGCGAGCAGAAGGGGTGGAGATGTTTGCTGATATGACAGAGAAGGTCGGTAAGGAAGAAGAACTCTACGATAACGGTGAATCAGCCTTGATGCTGAAATACACAGCAAAACAGGCAAGATTGTTCGCCCGCCAGCTTCTCGAGAGCAAAGGGGAGATGAAATCGTGAAACTGAAAATGCATACGCCGACAGGCTCAGTAATCATTGACACGAACGACGTGAGCCAGTTTTACCCTGATTTTGAAAGCGGCGGCGAACTAACGACTATAGAAATGATTAACCCCGCTGGTGAGCATGCGAAGGTTCAGGTTAAGCATAGTTTCCACCAGGTATCTGGCGCGTTAGTTACAGCGTGGGACGTTGACAAGGAGAAGGCAGTCGAGAGCAAAGGAGCGCAGTCATGAGCATTCCCAGCGAACAGATTCAGGCACTCAAAGCTGATGCAGAAACATCAGCGGATAATTTCAAACCGAAAATGGTAGTCGATACAAAACTAATCCGCTCCCTGCTGGCAGAGCATGACGCTGATAAGGCGCTGATTGCGGAGCTGAGAAACGATGTTGATGCTGCCAATGCTCGTGTAGATGCCGGGTGTGCACAACTTTGCAATCAGGATGACCTCATAGGAACTTTGCGTGACGCATGCTCACAGTGGGAGCGTAAAGCAATCAGTAACTTTGAAGAGTGTGCGGAGATGTCTGCGCGGATTGAAGAGCTTGAATCACAGCGGAAACTAGCTTTTACCGCCAGTAACCGTTGGGCGGATAAATTCAGAGATGCACAGAAGCGGATTGTTGAACTGGAGGGCGCGCTCAATTTAGCGTCTGCCAGTTATGCAGGTGAGCGAGAAAGAGCTGACGCTTTGCAGGCCCGCACGCTCACCGTTAAGTTGCCAAGACGTAAATCAGCATCATATTACGTTGAAGGTGAATTCGACAATTCTGTTTTAGCCTCTATTTACAACACGTGTCTCATTGAATGTGAAGTGAAAATCAAAAACGCCTGCGCCGCCGCTAGCATCACTTTAGTCGTGGGGGAGTGAAGATGAAACCTGCGAATTTTGCTCCGGTCTATTGTGCTCTTTACCCGGCGCTGGCCGAAATTGCCCGCAAACACGGTTATGCAATGGCTATTCACGGAACGATGGCGCGTGACTTTGACCTGATTTGCATCCCTTGGGTTGATCACCCATCAAAGCCAGAGGATGTCGTTGCGGAAATTACTGCCACCTATGCCACAACGGATATCACCAATCCGGGATATAAACCGCACGGACGCCTGGCATATTCCGTGTGTTTTGGGTTCGGTGAGTTCTTCGCTGATTTGTCTTTTATGCCCATAGTGGAGGAGTGAAGATGGCTGAACAGCTTACTGAATTTGAGCGTGGAGTTTTTTATGCCGCATACCTGGTGTGTGAACTTCACGATGACCCAACATGTGCCGCAGACATAATCAGAGAAGCCAATCTGGATTGCAGCAATATCACAGAGCTTGACGACTGCGAATATCAAGTTCTTCGCAAGCTTAATTCTTCTGAGCATCTGCAATTGAGGACGCGATAATGACCACACAATTACCTATACCGAAAGAGCAAGTGCAGAAATTCATAGAGGATTGTGAGGACCTCATTAGCAGAGGGTTTGATGTTGAGGTATTCCCTATAGCAATGGCCCGCGCACTCCTGGCGGCATACGAGCAAGATCCTTACTGGTGGGCAATTGAAAACCGCCACGGTGATGCGCGATTCGTTGAGGAAGAACACGCCAAAAACGATATCTGGGATGAAGTGCACGAGCTGAACGAGAAAGACGATAACGGCGAATATTTTGACGACAATGCGCCGTACAAAGTTGTACCGGTCTATCGCAGGCCTGTATTGGCGGCATACGAGCAAGAGCCGGTGGCGTACATGTGCGATGGTGACGATGGGCGAGAATATAACGGGCACAACGAGTTTTCTTGCGGTGGATTAGGCATCCCGCTCTACACCCACCCAGCGCCATCAATCCCTGCGGTGCCGGATGAGAAAGCCCTGTCTGATTTGCGCGAGCGATTGGCAGATGTTGTTGGTGTCAGATTTAGTGATGACGATGACGTGCTGGCTATTTTTGACGCCTGCCGCGCCGCCATGCTCAACGGGGGTAAATCGTGAAAGACGAAACTTTGTTGCCGTGCCCATTTTGTGGCGGCAAAGCCGAATTTGATCGTGATGACGATGGACTCAACTGGATTTCATGCAGCACATGCGGCGTCTCAACCGACACTGCATATCATACAGACGTTGACGCAAGAGAAACCTTGCGTGATGTATGGAATCGTCGTTCCCTCCAGTCCGGTAATTCAGGACAGGTGCCTGCCGGGTATGTGCTGGTTCCGGTTGACGCTACCCGCGCAATGATTGATGCGGCAAGAAGCGTAGAGGAGGACGGCTACGACGCAATGCACAAGGCAATGATTGCCGTAGCTCCGCAACCACAAAACGTACAACAAAATATTCCTGAAAGTATTTCTGATGGTTGGACTGGTAATGCGTTAGCCGATTCTGCGCTGGTAATGCTCGACAGAATTGACGTGGATGACCCGATTGATGAGTATCGAATCGAAGATATTAAGAGCATCGTACAACTTCTCGCCGCAGCGCCTTCGGCATCTGACGGCTGGATTCCGGTAAGCGAGCGGATGCCGGAGCCTGGAGTCTTGGTTTTGGTATATGCGCCACCACAACCGTGTGACCACCCCGGAAGTGTAAGAATTGGATTTGATTTCATAGATCCAGATGGCGACGACCCGACATACTGGTTTGATCATGGAGAAAGTTACGAACACTTTTGCATGGTGGCTTGCGATGGCATGGTGGGGCCAACCGAGAAAGCTCCTTACACCCACTGGCAACCTCTGCCAGATGCGCCGAAGGTGTAGCCGTGCCACCCTGGCCCATAACCGCAGTATTGGCGACACTGTGGATTATTTCCGCTATAGCCGATGGATTTTTCAAATAGTCACCAAATCAAAGCCCCTCACGTAGGGGCTTTTTTATGGGAGCCAATCATGCAACTCAATCCAATGATAGTTGTTATCTGCGCCCTGATAGCCTTAGGCGCTGCTGTTGATGTCGTTAGCGCAGGTGG
This sequence comes from Phytobacter ursingii, assembly GCA_901456055.1. GTDB lineage: Bacteria > Pseudomonadota > Gammaproteobacteria > Enterobacterales > Enterobacteriaceae > Phytobacter > Phytobacter ursingii. The sequence continues at coordinate 451,355 of CABDWT010000001.1, read as the reverse complement.
TATCAATGGCTAAGTTTCCGGTAGGCGCAATAGTGAAGCATATCAGTGGTGATATTCGCGGAGTTGTTGAGGGATGCATTGAGCAGGAAGGGAGACCAACGTGGTACCGCGTAGAGTGGGACTCAGGTGACTATAAATCACACCCTGAGCACGAATTACGGTGGGCGACAACTGAGCGCCCGATGATGCATAAACGACTCGCTTAGGCGGGTTTTGTTTTATGGAGTATGTGATGAAACTGAAAGAATTGCTGGTTAAGGAATTACCCGGGCGCGGCGGGTGGCCTGAGGGTGCACACTATGCTGCGCAAGATGATGATGGTTCCATACATACCTTCGAAAGAGCGCCAGAGATTGATTGTGGGGAATGGATTGATGCTGATGAGAGCAGTCCGGCATTCGTGAGCAAAATAGGCTGCTTTAATCTCGCATCCGACCAGCACGAAGCAATTATCACCCGCTCAGAATACGAAGCTGCACTCGCAGCAGCGCAGAAGATTGAATGGGATGGTGAGGGTCTGCCGCCGATTGGTTTGAATATCATTGTTACTCCGCATAATGATTGCTGGGGATTCGATAGCGTTGATGATTTTACCGGAAAGGTATTGGCTTATGACGATGATGAATTCTGGTTCAAACTGAGTAACGGAGTAAAAATTACCAGCAGGATTGATAAAGTGGATTTCCGCCCTATCCGCTCAGAAGCCGACAAGAAGCGCAAAGAGACTATCGACCTCATGGACAAGCGCTTCAAGGAAGTGCTCGCCGCTGGCAGTACTGAGGCCATGGCTATCTTTGCTACTGTGTACGACACGATTACTGCCGGGAAGATTCCAGGTGTCCGCATCGAATAACCAATTCTGCTGGAGTATAGTCAGAGAATGACGAAGACATGAGAGGTTGCTATGAAAGGAGTTAAATTTAAAATTCCAGCCGAGGGTTCTTGTGCTCTTGAGGCTTTCTACAACATAGCATTCGACGATGATTCTTTCTGTGCCTCATGGTCTGGAAAAATTGGTCACTACCCATACGGTGATAACATCGGAAAGGCTGGGAATTTTGACGGGTATGTGTATATCTACCCAACAGAAAGAGGATCACACAAAGATGTCTGGTGGAAAATGACAGCAGATTTTTACGTCGCGAAGTGCATGTGTAAAGAGTACGTTGAAATCATCATTTAAAAGTTACCCACCCCATCATCACATCACCACTGACCGCCTTCGGGCGGTTTTTTATTGGAGAAATTAATGAAAAAAATACTCATGCTTATGGCGGTAATTTTACTGGCTGGTTGCGATGTTAATGATGCTGATGTAGCCAGTCAGAATGCCAGCAAGGCGGCTGATAATTTCGAAGCCTATCGTCGCTTTGTTTTTTACAACGGCATTACTGGTGAATATGTCCTCACCATTGAAGGCCTTTGCTCTAAAGACAACTCAAGCACAGGGAATACGCTCGGGGTAATTTGCAAAGTTGGACCTGGAAAGTTCAAAAAACACATGCTCGGACTTTCAGATAACGTCACCTGGTTCATGGAAGACATAAACGGCGTTGATGTCAGTACTCAACATTACCGCGTCACCTTTAAGCCATCGGCGATCATCCCTGACGTCAATATTCGTTAACAAAGCAACCACGATAAAGCCCGCTTAATGCGGACTTCTTTTTGCCAGGAGAAAGATAATGACTAAACCGACGATTGCCCAATTCCGTGACTTTTGCAAAAAGCATGCTTATCTGAAATTGGAGTATAAACCTATAGACTGCGGTTCATGGCGAGGCGTTTATTCTGAGCCTTGCATTTTTGTTGAGCGTGGCGAAGGCAAACTATCTGAGTTCATACCTTTCCTTGATCGACTCGTCAGCGGCGAAGAGTTTTTTGGTTATAAAGGTGGTGAATATACCTATTGTGATCGCGATGATATCAATATTGAGAACGACAAAAGCTGCTATTACGGCGATGACAGCATGTTTTTTGACGTCATAAAAACCATAAAGACATTGCATGACCCGCTTGGGTTAATTGACATGCTGATTGAAGCCGCCTGATGGCGGCTTTTTTATGCCCGGAGATAACCATGACGCGTGAAGACGCCATACGACGAAACGCCATCGAGCGGCTGAAAATACTGCAGCGAGTTAATGAGCCTGATTATTGCCACAAGGACGCGGATAACACGCTGTGCGATCTGCTACAGGCCATCGGGTATGCAGACGTGGTGAAAGAGTACAAAGCGATTGATAAATGGTATGCGTAACGCCCCATAAAACGCACCCGAAATCACAGCACCAAACCCTTCTCAGTTCGATTCCCAATCCGGAGATGAAACCTATGCGCGAACTACGCGACGACTCTCTCATTGACATGAAGTTTATAGTAGAGGATTCTGGCTTTACAGATCGGTACTTCTACAAACAAATCAAACAAGGCAACTTCCCTCCCCCCATCAAGTTTGGTCGATCATCAAAATGGTTATATGGTGATTATCAATCCTGGAAACTAAGCCGCTACTTTCCCGACATTAAAAAAGCATCATGATTTGTCTTTGCGGGCATAACTGCGGGCACATTTTAACACCTTTCCATAATTCCTCATAAATCCCCTGCACTTAGACCATGCGTGTGATGTCTGCAGGGGACACCATCTACACCTCTTCGGGTGTCTGGCGAAATCACTCTTCCCGATGCACGCCATGCCTCAGCCAGTGGGTCATATTGACCTGTTCATTTCCAGGTTTAGCCTTTCGCCACCTTTTTTACGGTGGTGATGGTGTAACCACATTTAACCTGCCTAATCTCCGTGGGCCAATGCCGATTGGTTTTGGTCAGTTAAACACGGTTATTCATAACATTAGCGATACTGGCGGTACTGACAAGGTACAGTTGACGCCAATATTGATTAACTGGCTGAGGGATACCACACCCATTTATCCGCAACTGAACCTTGTTCCTCACACTTAAATCCCAGAGCCAAATATAAGCGTTGGGCATCGTGATTCATTCGCCAGACGGTAGCACTGAGCGGGCAACCAACTTTACGGGCCGCAACCTGCAATTGCTGTAGGATGAGTCGTCCGTAACCCTGGCCACGCGCTTCCGGCAACATGGCAATGAATATTACCCTTGCCTCATTGTGACCAAAATCGACCATCACGGTGCCGACATTCGAACCTGCACGCTCCACCATAAAATGCATGGCATCGGGGTATTGCTCGCCGCTGGATTGCTGCATCATATACCACTGTTGCTGGCGGACAGTCTCTATAAGCGCCTGTTCACCATCAATCCATTGCAAATCCGGTCGTGCGCTCTGATAAATTTGCTCAATCAACGGCATATCCGATGCGCGCGCAGGACGCAAAGATAATACATCTATTGACCTCGAAACCACGGGCTTAGACACCATCATGACTCCTTTATGCATAAATCCTGCCGCCAGGGGATTACAACCCGGCCTCCCGCCCCACACTGACAACCAGCCACTGCCAGGCGCGTTGTAAAAAACTACGATGCTCGCTCTGTAACACCACCTTTCCGGCCAGCTCACGCTCTGGCGAAAGGCGTGTTTCGCAGGCGTCCAGACGAACGCGGAAGATGGACTTAACAGGCACAAGACGCTCATTGATGACCTGCACCGGAATACCACCGCCATACACCGATGCCAGTAAAGGTTGGTCAAGCGTCGTTTGGTTAAGTCTGTCAACCTGACCGACTTTACAGCGAATCGCCCGCATTTCGCCGCTGTCCGGCACAAAGAACGCGGCATCGCCGGGGTGCAGGGCCGTTACCGTATCTTCATCCACCCACCCTTCGCCACGCATGCCCTCTTTGCCAAGGATTTGCATCAACCGTTCTCCCTGAACCACCACGGTGCCTGGCTTTAACGTATCGCTGGCATCCGCTACGCGCCCTGCGAAAGGGGCGGTTAATGTCAGTCGCGCTTGCTGACGCAATAAACTCTCAATTTGCTGCTGCGCTGCCAGTGCGAGCTTTTTCAGTGCCGCGCCTTGTTCGTCAAGCCCCTGAGAAAAAGGCTGCTGAGCAACCTGCCAGGCGAGATTCGCAGCAATAATCTTAGCCTGCGCTATCTGGTAATCAAGGCTGTCCGATGTCAGTACAGCCAGTACCTGCCCTTGCTCAACCCAGTCGCCCTCATGAACATTCACCTGCCCGACCCGCGCATCCTCCGGCACGTAAAGAGCCTGTGATTGTGCAGCTTCCATCACCGCTGGCGCGGAAACGCCCCGCTGCCATGGTACGGCAACAAAAAGCACTATCACGCACAGGAAAAACAACGTCCGCCAGGTTCTGAATCCCCAACGTAAATCATGTCGCCGCCGCCACCAAACCTGTAATTCATTAACGAAGGGCCGCACCACAAACCACCCCAGTTCCACCATCAGTAATATTATCCCCAGCGTTTTAAAAAAAAGGTGATAAACCAAAAACGCGATGGAGGTGAAGATGACCAGTCGATATAACCAGGTCAGCCAGGCAAAAATAAGTAAACCGCGTCGCCGTGGAGAGGAGAAATGCTCCGGCTCGGGATCATCCAGTCCCAGCAACGCGCGTCTCAGGTGCCAGCGTGCCAGTGCAAAGGCCCTGGCATGCAAATTTGGCATCTGCAGCAGGTCCGATAACAAAAAATAGCCATCGAAGCGCATGAAGGGGCTGGCATTAATAGCAAGGGTCGCCAGCCAGGTGGTGCTGGCCAACAGAAAAATACCGGCGCGTATCGGGCTGTCGGGTAAGAAGCACCAGAGTAACGTCGCACAGGAGGCGAGCGTCAGTTCGGCCATCATTCCGGCGCCGCCAATCAACAATCGCTGACGGCGCGACGGCAATTTCCACGCATCATTGGTGTCGGTATACAGCACCGGGACCATCACCAAAAAAGCGATACCCATGGCAGGCACCCGACAACCAAAATGGCGGGCGGTAAACGCATGCCCCAGTTCGTGAACCACTTTAGCGATGCTCAGGGCCACCGCAATCCCTACCGCGGCCATCCAGCCGCCGTAGCCTGAAAACGTATGTGTAAATGCATCCCACTGCTGAGACACCATAAACAGGCCGCTGAGGGTTACCAGCGCCATTACCCACCAGAAACCGGGACGAAAAACCCAACGGATCCAGGGTAACAAGCGAGCCAGAAGCGCATCCGGGCGAATCAGAGGAATACGGAAAAACAGATAGTGGCTGAGCAGCCAGGATAAATATCCCCGATGGCGATGCTGATGCACACGCCACAACTCTTCACTCGACTGCGTTTGCAGTAACTGGTTTTCACGCAGAAATTGCACCAGGTGGTGGATATCGTGCATATCCAGCGTCAATGTGGTTTGCGCATTGACGACCTTTATCAGGTGCCCGGCATCACGCGCGCCCCAGCGTGACAGCATCTCAAAGCTGGCCCACCCCAGCAGAAAAAAACGGTTTGCCGCCGGGTCGTGCAACACCCAGCCTGGGGAGCCATCCTGCTGATCCGGCCCGGCATGCAGAGTCAGTTCCTGACGCAATGGAGGAAGCAGGAAATTATCCATGCTACCACCCAAGCCACTGTCGGGCAGCGGTCAAAGGACGCCGCAGGGCGTAGTAGCCTAAAGGAACCCAGTCGCCATAAATACGCGCGGTTCCCATTTGTCCAATCATGGGTGTCTGTTTTGGCGCAAGGAATTTTGCCTGCAGGCGATAGCTAAGCACATTGCCATCACTGACCTCCGCTTTGTAGGCAATTCTTACCAGGGTCGCGTCAAAGGCGCTAAAGGGAGATGCGTTTGGATAAAGTGTCACTTTCGCCCCCGGTTGCAGATGAATGGCATCGGCGGCGGGCAGCCAGGCTGCCAGCTCCACACGTTCAGGATCGGCCAGGGTCATGACTTTTTCACCGACGTTTACGGCTTTCCCCTGCCATTCATCGGCATCGGAAAATACCACCACGCCGCTGCTGGGGGCGGTCACGTTAAGTTTATCCAGCGCCTTCCCGGCATAATCCGCAGAGATATCTTTCGCCGCCAGACGGGATTTATCCTCAGCAAGTTCCAGCTTATTTTTGTCGCTGGTCACCGCCATCTGCGCACTGATCCGAAAGCGCTCTTTTGCCGCCAGCGCCTCCTGTTTTGCCAGGGCGAACTGCCCTGCCAGCACCGTTGCGTCAAGGGCGAAAAGCGCCGTTCCCTTCTGGACAACCTGATTCGGCTGTACCAGCACTTTATCGATAACCCCAACGACGGGTGCACGAATCAGCTCTGGATCCGATGGCACAACCTCTGCCCGGGCAAGTACACTCATACGCACGGGTATACACAACACGACCAGCGGCGCCAGCAACCACCATTTCCGACGCGGCGAGGCTTTCAACCAGGCCTGAAACTTCTGACGCTTATTGAGGTGAGGCAGATGCTGAACCAGCGCAAAACGATAGCCATGGATCAGCTCCTGAGCGAGATGGAGGGTTTCATCATCCCAGGGCTCATCACTGGCAAATAATAATGCCCCCGCAGACCCCAAAGGGAACCAGACGGCATGGGCGGGTAGCCACTGAGACCAGTCCACTGCCAGAGACTCAGGTAAAGCCGCAGCCGTTAATGTCACATAGGGCGGCAATTCAGGATGGTGTTGATGAAGAAAGCGAAAAACACCGCTCAACCACTGTAAATACGGTGACGTGGCGTCAACTTCCGCAAGTCCGGAGACAGCGACAACCTGGCGGCGCAGCCCCTCCTGCCAGAACGCCGCCTGGCGATAAACCAGTAACTGACGGGACTCATTTACCATAATGAATCCCAGACGTAGCGGACTTTGCGCTTCTCTCGCCAGATGCAGAAGGTGCAGGAGTACCGCCAGCCCGTTATGTTGCGCTTGTTCCATATCGACCTTAATTAAAGTTTGCCCACCCACTCATCCCGGGTAACAAATTCTCTGCATTCCCGGTGATAACGCCAATCACCGGAATGGTCTGGCTGACAGGGTCGATTTGCGCGCCTGTACGCTTGATTTTTGCCGGGAAGGTCTGCCCCAGTTCATCAATCGTCACCTGGAAGGTGGCGCCGGAATTTAAGCGCGGTAACCATTTTGACGGCACCAGCATACGTAGCTCCAGATCCTGGGTTGCCACAATATCGAGAACCGGTGCGCCCGGCGTCATATATTGCCAGGCTGCGGCATGCCGTTTTGAAACACGTCCATCAAAAGGCGCCGTAATCGTGCATTTAGAGACCAGCGTTTGCATATAGCTGACATCCGCTGCCGCCTCATCAAGCTTTCCTTTTGCCTGGGTCAGTTCCAGCGTGCCGACAGAGTTGTATTTCGCCAGTTGATTGTTCACCTTCAGCAACTGGCTGGCGGCTTCCTGTACGGCCTGCGCCTTACGCAGTTGCGCGCGATAGGTCGCACAATCGAATTCAATCAGTGTCTGCCCCTGCCGAAAGCTGTCCCCTTCGGAGACTTTCAGTGCGGCGATGCGCGCCGCGATTTCGCCGGAGAGCGTGACCGCATGGGGAGAGAGCAGTTCCACGCGAATCCCCCCCTCGCTATTGCCTGCCGGTACGCTTTCCGCCGCTGGCGATGAGCTGGTCGGTGCGCCAACCGCGCCGGCGCTCAGTACACCAGCCATCAACCACAGCGCGTATTTCTTCATTGTTTATCGCCTGCCATTTGCTTATTCACGCGGGCTGCAACGCCTTTAAAGGCCTGATCCAGCGACGCAACATCATATCCCCGGGTATCCTCCGGCAAAGGATCAAGCCCAAGGCTGGCCCCCATTTGTCCGTAGGCGTTTTGTAATGCACCATAGGACTGATAAAGCCGTAATGACGAGTAAACCGCGTTGGCATCAGCCAGAATACCTTGCAAACGTGCCGAAGCGCCGCTCTCTACCGCATGGCGTGTCTGCTCATAAATCGATTGATCAACCGTATTCAACTGACGTTCCAGTTCAAACTGTTTGGTTTTACCTTCATAATCCAGCCAGGCGATATTCACCTGGGTCAATACCGCCATACTCAACGCCAGGCGCTGGGCATCGTTGACCTGTTTTTCCGCCTCAGCCGCTTTGGTAATCGGCCCGGCATTAAACAGATTGAGCAGATTCCAGCTCACACGCAACCCAGCGTACCCCCAGGCATTGTTTGTCAGGAATTTATTGCTGTCATAACTTTCCCCAACGCTCAGCTCAATACCCGGCAGTAATTTGGCGATAGCTTTACGGGTTTCCAGGGCGCTGATGCGCTGACTGTAATTTGCTTCCACCATTTCAGGGCGGTTAAGCAGGGCAATATCTTCCATCTTTTCGACGGGGATCCCGAGTTTAGGTACCGGCATATCATCAGATACCGCGACACTGAAATCGACCCCAGGAGAAATATTCATTAATGCTGCCAGACGCGGTTTTGCCTGAGCCAGCGCGCTGCGTACCGCCGTTAGCTGGCGGATAACGTCTAATAACTGACGCTGGTAATTCAGGGCCTCCAGCGGGGAACGCAGTTTTAAGCTCTCAACTTGCCTGGCATCATCCAGCGCGGACTGGGCCTGGGCCAGCAAGGTATCGATTCGCCCTTGTAATTGCTGCGCGCCTGCTGCCTGCCACCAGGCTTCGCGTACTTGCTGGACCAACTGTTGCCCTACCCGGCGCTTACGTTGTTCCAGAATCAACACGCGGTCAGCCTGTTGCTGTGCTGTGTAATAACTCACGCCAAAATCCAGCACGTTCCAGCTCAGGCTTAAATCCGCCATGCGGTCTTGTTTTTCAGTTGAGATAGACGGCGCAAGCGACTGTTCGCCAGTGGCGACATTTTGCGATGAAGAGGCGTTGTCTTTGTCCCGGGCGGTATAACCGGCAGAGGCAGCAAGTTTGGGCAACATATCCAGATTCGCCACATCCAACTGACGTTGCCCCATGGCCTCTTCCATAAGTTTGACGCGATAATCCATGTTGTATTTCAACGCCCGGGCCATGGCATTTTCCAGGGTCACCGGCGCGGTTATTTTTTCCTGACTGCCAAACAGCGTTTGTTTATCTGCGGCGGCAGTAGCCTGCCGCTCTTTCAGGCTCACCGGATGTGGTTTGACCATGCACCCTGACAGCAACAGAGCGACCGCAAGAGGGAGAAGGACAAACCGGCCTGGATGACGTTGTGCGGATAACGTACCTTGCATGCTACCATCCTTACTATGTTGGTTAATTTTACTTATAAAAAACAGTTAATTAGACATCCATCAACCATTACACCTGTTTTTCTGGTGTCATCAGTCGCCCTGTCAAAACGGTCTTTTGTGCGGCGATTTGTTGATCCAGACCGGGCTTGCCCGGTGATGAATGAAGACTTGCCGAGGGAGTCGCTTCCCGCGCCCCGGCGACTTTCAGTTCCAGATGGCTGGTGCCTGAATGCCCTTGCTTATCCACTACCCGAATTTCAATAGAGACGGGCTGTTTCCACCCGGCGGGCGGCTGTCCGGAAAAACGCCCGGTTGCTGGATCGAATTTAATCCAGGAAGGCAGCGGCATACCGTTACTCTGGCGCACGGTCACCGTTAAATTCGCCAGAGATTCACGGGTTAAAATCGTGCCTGCCGGGAGTGAAACGCTAAAGCTTTGACCGGATACGACCCCTACACTGCCCACATCCGCCCGCACTTCAAGGGCTGCCGTCGGGCTACTGGTAATAGAACCGATATACGAAGGCGATGCCGTACCGCCCGGAACCGTAAACTCGCCAAAGGCTGGGGTAACGGAAAGCGTTAGTGGTAAGGTTGCGTTTCCTGTTGCCAGCAGAGCGTTCCCGGGCAAACTTAACGCCGGGTTACTGATGCCTGTAAGGGTGTTTAAAACAATATTGGGCGCAATGGGCGAAGAGGTGACTTCGTGAAACAGGCCAGCCATTGGGGAGTTCAATGGCGATTGCAGCGCTATCACAGGTGCCGAATTACCCTGTACCACAGGCGTTACCCCGGAAGGCGTTGTCGGGGTCACAGGCGTAACAGCAGGCGCTACCTGGTACACCGGTACATTGCCCGGTAAGCCCGACAACGAATTACCCGCTATATCTTTAACGGCGCCACTCACAAAACCCAGCGTTACTGTACCCGTCCCCTGGACACTCAACACTGCCTGCCATGTCGTGTCATTGATCTGAGTAACCGAAACGATATTCGCCTGGGCATTGCCCGTTACCAGCGCCTGCAACTCACTTGCCGATAAAGTCTGAACCGGTTTCGTGAAGGAGATGTTATAGCCGACCTGCCCCTGAGCCCCTGTAAGCGTATTCTGCGCCGTAACCGCCTGCACCTGAGGTGCGGCGGTGTCCACCGTAAAGGTTACAGGCGCCGTCGCAGCACTGACGTTGCCTGCGGTATCGGTGGCGGTGGCGCGTACCGTATGTGCGCCGTCCTGTAGTGGTGCCGCAACATCATACTGCCAGGCACCCGTGCCGTCCGCCGTGGTGGTGCCGACCGCCGTCCCGTCAATATAAACCGTCACCAGGCTGCCCGCAGTCGCCGCGCCTGTCAGGGAAGGCTGGTTATTCGCGGTCACCCCGTCACTGGTGCTGGCGCCAGTATCTGTGGCGGCGGTCAGCGTAATACCTGCCGGCGTTGCCGGGGCGGCGGTGTCCACCGTAAAGGTTACAGGCGCCGTCGCGGCACTGACGTTGCCTGCGGTATCGGTGGCGGTGGCGCGTACCGTATGTGCGCCGTCCTGTAGTGGTGCCGCAACATCATACTGCCAGGCACCCGTGCCGTCCGCCGTGGTGGTGCCGACAGCCGTCCCGTCGATATAAACCGTCACCAGGCTGCCCGCAGTCGCCGCGCCTGTCAGGGAAGGCTGATTATTCGCGGTCACCCCGTCACTGGCGCTCGCGCCGGTATCTGTGGCGGCGGTCAGCGCGATACCTGCCGGGACCGCTGGTGCGGTAGTGTCAATCACTACCGACGCGCTAGCGGAAATCACACTGTTTACGCCACCGAGCGTGGCCATCGCGCTAACCAAATGGCTGCCCTCACTCAGCACACCAGGAGGGGTAAATGACCAGGCGCCGCTGCCATCCGCCGTGGTAGTGCCCACTGAAACAGCATCGACATACACAGTCACGGTACTTCCCGCCTGGGCCGTTCCGATAAACGTTGGCTGCGTATTGAGGGTTATACCATCAGAAGCGCTGCTCCCCGTATCGCTGGCGGTCGAGATCCCGCTGACAGACGGTACGGGAATGGACAAAGCGATAGCGCGCGTTACGACTGCACTGTTTTTGATTCCGTCGTTCACCGTGATACTGATGACACGGGTCGCGGTATCCGGCGTTGTGGCCCCATCGGCCCAGGTCACCGCGCGTAATGCTGACTGCCACTGGCTAAGGGTCGCAGTAGCACCAGAGGACGTCAGCGTTAATACCCCCGTGCCGCTATTATAACTGGCAACGATATTGCCAAATGTCGCGCCACTGGTATTGGTAAAGGCCAACACATCCTCTGCGGAGTGGAAGTTGCCGGTAATGGCGACGGTGGCGCTGGAAAAGGTGGTGTTATCCAGGTCTGATAATGTCAACCCGCTGTCCACCGCAATGGGCGTACCAGGAGAACCCAACATATAGGTGGTGCCAGGGCCGGATGTCGTTGCAACAGGCGTTTGATCCGTACTGGCGACCGTCACGGTTCGTGTTGCAGCGATACTGGATTTAGTGCCATCGCTGACGCTAAAGCTGACGGTTCTTGTCGCAGTATTAGGGGTGATTGCCGTATCCGTCCAGGTCACGGACCGCAATGCGGCCTGCCACTGGCTAAGGGTCGCGGTAGCACCAGCGGACGTCAGCGTTAATACCCCCGTGCCGCTATTATAACTGGCAACGATATTGCCAAATGTCGCGCCATTGGTATTGGTAAAGGCCAACACATCTTCTGCGGCGTGAAAGTTGCCGGTAATGGCGACGGCGGCGCTGGCAAGCGTGGTGTTATCTAAATCGCTGATCGTAATGGCGCTGTCGACGACAACAGGCGTCGAGACGGTGTTATCCCCGGCGGTAAACGCAACAGTGCCGCCACTGGTCGTCACTATCGGCGTCTGATCTGTCGCGGTAACGGTTATCTGCCGCGTCGCCACAGCGCTGTTTTTCGTCCCGTCATTGACGGTAAAACCCACCGTTCGGGTCGCCGTGTTGGGCGTCACCGCTATATCCGTCCAGGTGACCGCCCGTAATGCCGCCTGCCACTGGGCAACTGTTGCCGTCGCCCCGCTTGACGATAACGTCAGTATACCGGTCGCACTATTATAACTGCCGACAATATTGCCATACATCCCGGCATTGTTATTGGTGAATGCAAGCACATCCTCGCTGCTATGGAAATTACCGGTAATAGCCACGGTTGCAGAAGCGAAGGTCGTATTGTCCAGGTCTGCTAAGGTCAGTCCGTTATCAATAGCCACGGGTGTCGACGCGGTATTATCGCCAGCGGTAAACGCTGCGCTGCCGCCGCTGGTAGTGACTATCGGTGTCTGATCGACAGCCGTTACCGTGATCGTCCGTGTGGCGACCGGGCTACTGTTGCTGCTGCCATCGGTGACCTGGAAACTGATAGTGCGGGTGGCTGAATTGGGCGTCACAGCGGTATCCGACCAGGTGACCGCCCGCATCGCCGCCTGCCACTGCGCAATCGTCGCCGTCGCGCCACTGGAGGTCAGTGTCAAAACACCGGTTGCTGCATTATAGGAAGCAACGATATTGCCAAAGGTTGTCGTGTTGGTATTGGTGAACATCAGAACGTCTTCACCACTATGAAAATTCGAGGTAATCGATACCGTGCCGGAAGCCAGCGTACTGCTGGCATGATCAACAATGCTCAGCCCACTATCGATAACCACGGGTGTTGAAGCGCTATTATCCCCGGAGGTAAAAGCGGCGCTGCCACCGCTGGTGGTAACCAGGGCATTATTGTTCATGGCAATGGTGACACTGGATGCACTGCTGGTCTGCCCGCGACCATCATTGACCACCACTTGTATTGTACGGTTCCCCGTTGTCGGTGTGGTGGCGCTGTTGTAATACGTCAGGGCATCAACCAGCGCCGAGACACGACCGGCTGTCGCATTGGCGTTAAAGGTAATACTCAGATTATCGCCGTTAATTCCATCACCGTTGACGGCAATACTCCCGATAGCGACGCCGCCAACGGAAATAACACTGCCTGCGGTCGTGCCATTGCTGGCGGTCACCGTGCCACTGGTATCGATACCCAGAACATCTTCTGCGCTATGACCGTTAGCGGTTATCTGTACTGTCAGGTTGCCGCCATTGAAACTGGTCGTATCGCTATCGGTGACCGTTGCAGCGGTTCCGCTGTCCAGATGCACTGCCGTCCCACCCGCATAAAATGTCCCGCTATCGCCATTAAGATTGTTGATGACAGGCGCGACATCCGCAGCAACGGTGACCGTACGCGTTACGGTGTTACTGGTATTACTGGAGGCATCGGTAATGGTAAAAGAGAGTGTGCGGGAACTGGTATTTGGCGACAGCGAACTGTCCTGATAGGTCACCGCTTTCAGCGCAGCCTGCCACTGCGCTGTCGTAGCCGTGCTGCCAGAAGAGGTTAATGTCAGCAGGCCCGTTGAACTGTTATAAGAACCGACAATATTGCCGTAAGTCGTGGCATTCGTATTGCTAAAGGCCAGCACATCTTCGCCACTGTGAAAGTTTCCGCTGATCGCAATTGTCGCGCTGGTCAGCGTGGAAGCGGCGGTATCGGTTAGCGTAATCCCGCTATCGATAGCAACAGCGTTTCCCGTACCGCCGCTGTATGCTGCGCTACCACCGCTTGCCGTTAATACCGGGCCGGGGAAATGGAAATTGGTGGCGTTAATCACACCGATACCAATTAAGCCTGTAATAGTGTGTCCATTTGCCGCCGTCACACGAAAGGAATCTATTCCCTGAAAAGAGGAATTAGAAGACACGTCGAACGTGGCCATATAGCCACCGTTGTAGACGTCATCCACATTCAGGGTTAACACCGCACCACTGACCGCGGAACCATTCAGATACCCCGTTAATGTGACACTCCCCGTACTAAAACCGGAATCATACCCATTCATCACCACGCCAATAGAGTTCAGCGTAAACAAAGAACCATCATTGGATTTAACCGAAAAATAGGTAATTTGTTTTGAGCCATCGCTCAGGGCATCGACGGTTTCTGCCGTACTGAGACCATCTTTTTCCACAATAATCATTTCGTTCTGACCATCAGATGGTGAATTCATCTGCATGGTAAAGTCCCAGCCCAGGTAATTAGGCACCGTTAGCGATGACTGACCAGTGGGAACGGTAATAAAGGAACCATCGATGGTATCAAAGGCGGTTGTTCCGGATACAGGGCGGATAAGGAGGCCGTCGTAGCCGACTAAATCCAGGGCCGCGACATGTAACTTATCGGTACTGTATTCCAGTGTCCAGTTACCGCCCAATGCTGCGGCACCGGTGGGATCCGTAGAACCCGCAACGGCATGTTGCGTATCCTTAGCTAATGCGCCAATCAATGCGGCGCCGTCGCTGCCCTGCGCAATACTACAGCCATACACTAAAATATCGCCATCTGCGTTCAACGCCTGGCCGATGGTCGCCAGTTCACTTTCATAATTCGCTATATTGGAACTATTGAGCGCCACCGTTCCCAGCATCAGGTCATTATTTTCACCATGAGAAAGAATATGCATGGCGCTGTAACCACTATGCGTACTGGACCAGGCGGCGATTTGCGCCAGACCATCTTTCGAACTGTCCAGCACGACCACTTCATAACCGGACGGCAATTGATTGATCAGAGATTGATAATCCTTCACATCCGACTCGACAAATACCACCTGTGGCCCGCTGGCGCTGCTCGTGCCGGAGGTCACGCTGGCACCGGAGGTCTTGCTGGTATCTTGTGTTGTTGTGTTGGATGTTGAAGTTGTTGGGCTGGAGGTTGAACTGCTTGCTGAGGGAGATGTACCGGATGTCGTTTTGCTGGTCTCGGCGGTTGAGTTCGTCACCGCCGCGGTGGTATCCGAATGGGCCACACTCACCGAAGCCATAGTATGAGAGGCCGTATCAGTGTGGCTGGCATCTGCTGTTGTCGGCGTTGCGGTGACGGCAACACCATCAAACATCATTCTTGGCTCCAGCGCCTGAAGCAGCAAGCGCCGGGGTTCAGGGGCAGCCGTTGAATTAACGATCGTTTTATTTCCAGAAAAGACTTTCCACCACGACATAATCACTCCCCTTAAGCCAGAAGGTATTTGCCTTAAAAACCCGCAACGTAATCCTATCGGCAGCAAAGAATTTTACTTTACTCTTACATTTATTTACCAATCGGGAGAAAAACACATAAAAATAGTGGGAATCAGGTGGTTAGCTTTCTTAAAAAAATTCAGAAGAGAGAAATCCGTCACATATTTTTCAGAATGTGACGACGGTGTTACCTGGATAAGCCGCCAAAGCAAGCTGAACGCTGGCCCTTGGACGTAAGAACGACACCATTGCCCGCGCATCTCGTTATGCCCATAACCCTGTTCCATCGCATCAACCGGGCATGCTCGCGGGGGGAATAAACTCACCCCACCAGCGCTAGCTGCTAGCGGAACGGCTGAAACAGACACTGGCAAATATCATTGTGAATGCGGTACAGGCAGGCACTATAAACGTGTGGATAACGATGGAATGTGTCGTCCAGCGGCAGATTACGCTACGGGATAAGGGGGGCACGTCAGCGGAACAGCTTTCGGATCTGTTTTATCCTTTTATTGCACATTGATTGCGCAAAAGCCGTTATGGGACCGGGGGGCAGTAACCTGGCAGCGCCATAAGCGCCGCGGAAAGGGGGGAGTGGCTTATCGTCAGTAAAAAATACAGAATGGGAAGAGCCAAAACCCCGTTTAGCTAAATTTCCGGGCTGCGCTCATGATGTCATCCGATGAAAGCTCTCTGTCAGTAGCGACACGCACCTCCAGATGATCACCAGTGAGTGAATGAATGCCTGCGTGCATAATATTTAGGGTCGCTTTCTCGCCGTTAGGGTATTCACAATCAACGGTCTTGTCGCTTGCATTTCTGTCAATGGCTCTGACGGGCTGAGAGTTGAAAAAAACCAAAACTTTTGCTGACATAAGTCGGTCCTTAATTGATTACGTGAGGCAGGCAAAATATCTATACGATATGCGTTGCTGTGATATTTCTGACAAGCGGCACAGGATGCATTGTTGCTAATGAACTGTAACAGTCATTGGTCACCATTACGGTTTTGCAAAAAATACATTTTGCGCCATATGGGTTAGTTTCTGTTACATCAAAATGAGAAACACGATATTGCGAACCGTGACACTTTGGACAACGAAGATGAATATTAGAAATAATGAAAGTGTCCTTAAAGTATAACTACATTAATGGCCGAAAGACCTTTCGGGCCGTTTTCGACTGAGAATTCAACTTCTTGATTTTCTTCAAGCGTTTTAAATTCATTACTTTGAATTGCAGAAAAATGCACGAATACATCTTTGCTGCCATCTTTTGGAGTGATAAAACCAAAGCCTTTTTCAGGGTTGAACCACTTTACATTACCTGTCGTTTTTGAAGACATATTTTTTTACCTATAAATGTAAGCCTTTCGGCATGCAGGGTCCGATTACAGATTAATCGCATAACTTTCAATGAAGACTCAAAAAAAGAGGTATCTCAGGATACTTAAAATGAGGGCAAAAAGGGAATGCTTTGGACTGGTCTGTGTATCAAACCGACAACTCATTAAGGCATGTCATATCATATTATGCAAGTTTTATTTTCCAGGCCATTCTCACCTCGCTACGTTCGCAAGCTTCCAGAACCTTAACTCCTTGCGGCCTGTTTCTGATGCAGCGCTGTCAGCCTGCCCTTTAACGAAAAATCTGCCAACAATATTTCAGGTCTGGAAATGACAACGTTAATAGAAAGTCCCTGACCAGAAGGGATCATCCCCCTTTTTAAACGCAAACGAAAAAATGATCATGGGCAATGCACGCCGGGATAGTGTATGGTTACAGCCCATTTATCAGGAAAGACCCTATGCCACAACGCAAAGATTCAAAAAACAACCGCAACTATCTCGTCAAATGCACCTGCCCTCACTGCACTAAACAGTCAGAACATAGCTTTACACGAGTCCAGAAAGGCTTGTCATTGATGTGCCCTCATTGTAGTAAACTTTATAACCAAGAAAAAACAGCCCTTGCTTAAGTCCTGTATATATCCTGGAAATAAACCAAGGAATAGCAGAGCATATAACACTTAAGTATTAACTTCGTACGAAACTCTCCCGTCTGGCTTTTTTCACAGGCGGGCACTACCGTAGTCATGTTCTTTTTTACACTCGAAAAATCCTCTACACCTTGTTATTTTCCAGAGGAATTATCTCAATTTTTCGTACGTACAAACTGTAACAAAAATAAGCGCAACAGCTAAAAAACAAATGCTATAAATATTACCAGGATGGCAAACATATAGCGTAAAAATAAGGAGTAAATATGAAAGTCAAACTAACAGCCCGATTTATGGCCAGAGTGCATTTATTTCTGGCATTAATCTGGGCAGTGCTGACAATTCCAACATTATTATGGTGGAAAAACAGCATACTCTGGGTTTCGCTGATGAGTATTTACGCTATCGTCATTTCTCACCTTGCAGCCTATAGCGCCGCACATGCCGAAAAAGCCGCTAGTCAGGCACTGAATGAGAGTGGCGAAGCGAATAAAAAAATACATGCGAAAAATACAGAGGCCGCAGGACAATAATTAATCATGAAGAACCTCGCCTGCCTTGCAGGTGAGGAGGATAAGCTAGCGCAGTGATGTATGATACCCAATAAACCTCGCCTGATATCCGTCTCCTGACGTTGTGGCAGAAAACCTCATAACTGAAAAATAGTGAACAATATATTCTCGCCACCCTGGCCGGGTAACGTGACTCTTTTGAGGATACCCCAACTGGCCGCCTACCCGACCAGAATCAGGCCGTACGCAGCTTTTAAAAAGTACGTTTATTCAGTAAATCAAACAATTACTCATTCTTTTTTTTGAGCAAAGGAACTCTGTTGATATTGATAATATGGCGAAGGCGGTGTGCCATTTTATTTTTCTCTTCTTCTGAAACTTCGGTGCAACACTCCGCCAGCTCTTGCCAGAGAAAAAGCGCGCCCTCAGCCATGGTGTACCATGTATCAGCCACTCGACCGTACTCGGGGTCACATTCCCTGATGGCCTTGTCCATCATAAGATTCAACACATTCTCGGTATGATCGGTTATCACATCAAGCCGCATAATTTATCTCTCCACGATACATTATGTATGGGATAGCGTAACGGTATAAGAACGTTAAAAATATTTACATACTACTGAATAATATATTTTCAGAATAAGCTTAAATTCTTATTTTTGAGACGAGGCGCAAAAGAACGCTTCCCATATGTGGGTAGGTGAATAGCACTGGAAAAACATAATGATCGTTAAGGTGCCGTGCAGAGAGGATTGTGAGCCATACTCCCCCGTACGATTAAGAAGATGCGTTCTCCGCCTCAATTGAAGCGTGGCTGCATAAAGCTTAACACCTACTTAAACTGTACATTTCCGCGCCGGCTGAAAACAGGTGGAGAAGAACAGGTTGTTCAAAAGCGTCATGAGCGGCATTAACGGGGAGACAGAAAGAATACACTGCATAAGCAGATGACACTGCTTATGCATTTATTTTTTGCCATTACCTTCTCATATGAATAACAATGCAGTTTTTCATAATAATAAAGTTGTAAAGATTGACCAAAAATGTGCCGATAGAATTTATAAGACAACACAGCAAATAAGGAAAATAACGATATGTCATGGATTTATCGTATTTCTATGAGAATGAAATTATTTATCGCGTTATTCCCTCTGCTACTTGCGGTGATATGGTTTGCCGGGTCAGGCATGCTCAGTCGTATCGGTACTGAGCGACAGATGGACACTATCGGTCAGTTGACAACGCTTGCCCGTAGCGCGGGAGATGTTGTCCACCAACTACAGCGTGAACGAGGGATGAGCGCCGGTTTTATCGGCGCGCGCGGACAGCAGTTCCGTGATGAAATCATTGTGCAGCGGAAGTTAACTGACGACGCACTGGTAAAATTAAACCAGGCGTTAGCCAGCGCTGATACGAATGTCACGCAGGGCAACGTTGCCGCCACGCTGAGCATGTTTAAGGACAATATTCAGTCCCTCGACGCCACGCGTAATGCGATAAGCGCTCTGAATATAGACGCGATAACGTCGACACAGTTCTACACGCAGACCATCTCCGGGCTGCTGAGTTTCGTGGGCGGGATAGGTCAGTTAAGCGCGTCCGGCCCGATGGTGAATGAGTTGGCCGCTTTCTATAGTTTGCTGAATCTCAAGGAGCAGGCCGGGATCGAGCGTGCACTGCTCACCAATGTCTTCTCGGTTGATCGTTTTAACGACGGTCAATTCCGTATGCTCAGTGATGTGGTGGGTAAACAAGAGGCCTGGTTGACCGCCACCCGCCGCTTTAGCAGCGCGAGTCAGGCAGCAGCGCTGGACAAAGCCCTTCAGTCTTCCGAAGCCGCCCGCGCTCTTGAGTTGAGAACGATTGCCTTAAATAAGGCGCAGGACGGCGGATTTGGCATCAAACCGACTGACTGGTTTACTGCCCAGACCAGGCGCATAGAGATACTGCGGCAGGTTGAAACTCAGGCAGCAGATGCGCTTCTGGCGCATTCGGCCACACTGGCCTATAACGCGCGTAGTGACTGGCAATTCTTCCTGGCGATCAGTCTGATTGCCCTGTTCATTGCTCTCGCCTTTGCCGTAATGGTGGTGCGCAGTATTCAACAACAACTGAACAAAACGCTGCAAACAATTAATGAGATGGATGGCGATCTGACCCGCCGACTGGATGTGCCAGGCAGTGACGAGCTCTCTGCCCTTAATCGTGCCTACAATCAGGCGATCGAAAACATTCAGCATATCGTGCAGGAAATTAAATCGGGCGCGGAGATACTCAGTAACGCCAGCAGCAATATTACCGACGGTAACCAGGATCTGGCCCAGCGTACCGATGAGCAGGCAGCATCAATCGTTGAAACCGCCGCCAGCATGGAACAGATATCGACTGCCATTTCCCAGACGGCGCATAACGCCAGTGAGGCGGAACGACTGACCCAGGCGATGGCAAATGATGTGCTGAATGCGACCCGTGTTTCTAACGAGGCCAGCCAGAGCATGTCAGCTATTCGTTCTTCCAGCGACAATATTTTCCAGATCGTAGCGTCAATTGATGAGATCTCGTTTCAAACCAATTTACTGGCGCTAAACGCCGCGGTTGAAGCAGCCCGCGCGGGTGAACTGGGTAAAGGTTTCGCCGTTGTGGCGGCGGAAGTTCGTCATCTCTCCCAGCGCTGTGCCAGAGAAGCCAGCCTGATTCGGGAGTTAGTTAATCAGAATATGGATAAAATTGGCGAAGGGGTGGCGCGGGTTTCAGCGTCCGAAGCGGCATTGAAAGCGGCGGCGGATAATTCCGGGCGGATGAAGCAATATGTCAGTGATATCGCCCGCGCGGCCAATGAACAGTCTCTTGGCGTGTCGCAAGTGCATCAGGCATTGAATCAACTGGAGCAGGTTACTCAGCAAAACGCGGCGCTGGTTTCCGAGATGGCAACGGCCAGTCAAATGCTTGACGCGCAGTCAAAAGCGATGTCCACGCTTGTTGACCGCTTTGTATCCTGAGATACCGGGAAGCAGACATCAGGTTCATCCGGGTGTCTGCTTCCCGCTTCGGATTATCAGTATAATCCGCTCAGTACCAATCCCCTGCCCCGTTTACGCCATTAGCGCACGACATTCCGCCATGAGATATCCGCACTCGCGGCGATGTTCGCTAAAACGGCCCCGTTGCGGAGGTGCGAATGGAAAAATCCACAGGAATAGCATCATCCAGGTCAACATCCATTACGCTCACCGCGCTATCCCCCGTGCCAACGTGGCGAGTCATTAACGCCCGGGCTTTTTCCGGTTGCCCCGCCAGGTCGTATGCCTGCGCCAGATCGCGTCGCCAGTTGGCATTCCATGGGCATGCCTGGTGTCCTTTTTCCATGTGCTCAATGCCTTCGGCCAGGTGACCTTTGCGAATGCAAATCAGGCCTACCATGAAATGCGCCGTCGCGTGTTCGGGCACGTGGTGCAACAGGCGCTTAAAAAGCATCTCCGCTTCATCAAGCTTCCCCTGGCGATAGCACGCGACGCCATCCGTCTGCATTCCGGGGACTGGCAGGCTCACCATTTCCACAGGTTCATGCACGATCTTCGCATTGGTGCCAGCAATCAGCGGCGACAGAAAGTCTTCGTAACGCCGCCAGCGTTCACGTGCGGTCTGATAGATAGGCTGACGCACCTGCCACACACTGGCTGTCTTGACCGGCCTGTCCAGTTCAGACGTGTCGAGCACCTGTGGCTCCCACTGCACGCCCAGATAAGCCAGCATGCGGCGCGCCTCGCGCTCCGGATCAGAGACCACATCCTCATAGCGCACTTCAAGAATTTCGCCGGGGAACAGTTGGTTCCAGTGGTGCATTAACAGGTTGTGGTCGGCCAGTTGCTCGCCAATCCACTGCAAGTCATAGGCAAAGCCCATGCCGCCGTGCCTGGCCGCGTAGTCGGTGAAATAGTTAGAAATAGCGATATCGCGCGGGTCGCGTCGTACCGAGATGATCCGCGCGTTGGGGAACAGCAGCTTGATAAGACCAATATTCTCGAAATTGTGCGGCAGTTTGTCCACTACATGCCGGATCGCAGGTGCGTTATCTGGCAATGTTTCCCGCAGTTCCTTGAGCAGGCTGGCGGTAATACCCGCCACAACATTGGCCGACAGGTCGTCCACACAGTCCGGATAATGGCGTCCAGACCCCGTAGTACGTTCCCAGCGTTCCAGACCGGCGATAGTACTGGGGATCACGCCAAGTTCGCCTGCGCCGTGGATTTGGCTATGTCCCGCCAGGATCTGTTCGACCAGCGTGGTCCCAGAACGCGGCATCCCCAGCACAAACACCGGCAGCGTTGAATCGTTGCCGATGCCGCGCCGGTTTTCGTATAGCGAACGGCTGAACGCATGACGAATACGCGCACAGCTTTGCCGGTGTGCAACCGGGTCGTAACTTAGCAGTGCGCGGCTGGCGGCATTGGCGTCGTTGGCCAGGGCGAAGGCTCGGGTGTACTCTTTGCGTTTTTCCCAGGCGGCAGCCAGTTGCAGCAGCAATCCAGGCTGTATCGGACCGGCAAGGCCAGGCCGACGCGCCAGGTTTTCCAGGCGAATCAATGTCTCCTCATCTTGCGGGAAACGTCGGGCATTGATCAGCGCCGCATGACCGCGTGCCGGGTCGACAGCCAACACCTGCTCGAACAACGCAACGGCCTCGTCGATACGCCCCAATTGCATATACAACTGCCCCAGCCCCTGCAGGGCGGGGAGCAGGAGAGGATGCGCCTGCAGGATTTCGAGGTATCGCGCCTCGGCCCCGGCGTAGTGCTGCTCCTGTGCATCCACCCCGGCCAGTGCCGCTTGCGCCTGGGCAAGCCAGTGGCCGATCTGCGCGGCATCCATTTCGGGTGATGGCGCCAGCGCCCCGGCCTCCTCGATAGCCTGTTCGGCCATCTTACGTGCCAGCACCGGATAACTGTGGGTAGCGACGCTGGCCAGCTTGAGGCGCAAAGGCAGTGTCATTTTTTGCTGTTGTCCGGCCAGATGGATGGCACGGTGCAGCAAGGCGATAGCCTGAGGCAGACGCCCCTGCAACTCCGCCAGTTCAGCGTGCTGTTGGTACAGGTCCGGATGTTCCGGGTAATGCCGCAGACCACGGCGCAGCGCATCCTCGCCCTGCGCATGACGCCCACGCTCAGCCAGACGCTGCACATAGCCAGTCAACAGGCCGCAGTAATCATCTACGGCCAGTTCAGCATGATGTGCGTCCAGCCAGGCGTCAGCGCGGGCGAAGTCCTCCCGGGCCAGCCACAACTCCAGGCGCAGGCCACGCTGTTGCTGGTCGTACATCGCCGCCTGAGATGCGGGCCAGTGTTCCCGCTCAGCGGCCCAGAAAACATCGGCGGCGCTCAGTAACTCCCCGGCCTGTGCCAGGTCCTCATTTTGCAGGTACAGACGCAACAATTGCTGATAGACGGCGATGCGTGGTTGCTGTCGCAAACTGTATTCATACAGGGGAATAGCCTCCTCCCCCCGTTGACGTTGCACATAGCAAGCAGCCAGACGCGCCAGCAGAAGGGAGTCGTCTGGCGCCTCTGTGCGGGCGGCTTCCAGCAGCGCCTGCGCCGCGTCCAGTTCTCCAAGAAGCAGGTGCACGGCGGCCAGGTCGACGCGGGCGTCGACCCCCAGTGCAGCCGGGGCCAACACCGCCAGCGTCTGGCGCGCCGCCTCTGGCTGGCCCAGATAAGCCTGGGCCAGGGCCAGTAGCACCTGTTCGGCTGGTGAAATCACCGGCAGGTTATAGCAGGCCTCACGCAGCGCCTCGAATAGCCGCATGTCGACCAGACGGCGTAGCAAAGACAGAGAACCTGTCATGGCAGCACCAGTCCTTGCGAGGTGAGGACACCGGCAGGCATCGCCTGCAGATACACCTGAGCAAACGCATTGTCCGCATCCGGGTTTGCCGCCCAGGTGCCGTTCCAGAGATCCATATTCTGCATACCATTGCGCGTAAATTGGCCGTTTGCGGCAATTCCGGCTGCCTTAGAATGAGACGTAGAGAACCCCGCTATCCAGCCAATGGAATTCGCAGGATGATTCACCATCGTCACTTGACCACCTAAACCTCCCTTAACCGCGCTGCCGCTGCCCACCAGCACAATCTTGTCGTCCGTGCCCAGATTCTGGGCTCCCGACCACATCTCATTGCTATCCAGCCCAACCAGCGAACTGGAATTGCTGTTGACCTTGATATAGATGGTGTAGGCGGTATTGGCGTCAAAGACGCGCCCGTTGTGATCGGAACTTTGTCCCGTCGTCAGGTCAAACACCACAATGGAAGGATCCCCGATCGAGGCGGAAGCGGTCGTGAAATTCAACCCCGTCGGCGTGCTGATACCTGCATAGTTGTTCCCCGCCGCGTCGTGCAGCGCGGTGCTGTCGATCTGGACGTGGTAGTTCGCACCAGCCGCCAGATCCGTGGTCGGGTTGACCGTCACCGTGTGGCCGCTGATGGTAACCTGCGAGCTGTCGGTGATGTCGATGACCTTGTTCAGACTGCTGTTGCCGTCGTTGACGAGGGTGATATGACCGCTGCCGGCCAGCACGTTCTCATTGAAGGTCAGTGTCAGGTTAGACCCCGTGGCAACGCTGCCGCCGTTATCCTGCGGCGTGCTGCTGGAGAGCACAGGCGCGGAGCTGTCTACCGTCAGGCCGGTGCTGTCTGCCGCAGTAGTAGAGGTGTGGCTCGCCGTGGTGGCCGTGACCGAGACGTTGAGACCGTGTACATCGTTGATAGAACCCGCGGTAATGGTGTATTGCGCCGTATACTTACCATCGCCAGCGGTGACATCGCCGTGGGTGCCGTCGTCGTACGCCGTCGCCGGCGTGCTGGCACCAAACTGGCTGAAATCCATAGTGACGCCGGTCACTGTGCTGGTATTGGCGTCGCCGCTGGACGAGTTATCCCACACAGCAGTGACGGTGTCGCCGATCTTGTAGGTACTGCCGTCTACGCCACCTGGCGTGGAGGTGATGGCGATATGGGCATCGGTCACTATCGGTGACGCGGGAGCAGGACCTGCGTTCAGGCCAATCTGATAGATATCGCCGACAGCATAGCCGGCCTTACCGCCATCGCTTGTGTCGGTATCAAACAGCACAGAGTAGGTGATGTCATGGCCGCCCGCACCATCGGAGACAATCCGCACGTTGTACAACTGTCCGCCCTGGGGCACCGTGATACCGGTATCCGTCACCGCACTGGTCAGCTCGCCAGTGGTTTTGGAGATACTGACCTGGCTCAAACCGCCATGACCGTCGGGGAACACGAACACCAGATCCGTGCCGTTGTCATACGCCGTGGCTGATGCCGCCAGGTAGCCAGTGGTGCTGTACTGCAGCTCATCATGGGTCGTCTTGTCCATCGCACCAACGTCCACGGCGTGGTAGCTCTGGGTTCCCATGCCATAAACCGCGTTGCTCTGTACGTGGGTAGTGATCAGCGTACCGTTGTTGTTATAGAGCGTGACCTCCCAGGTCGCGGTCCGGTATTCCTGGCTGAAGACGGCAAACCCGCCATCAAAAGCAATGGCGTTAGTCGGCGAACCCTGCTCGTCATTCCAGTTAACGCGCTGCCAGGTCGTGCCGCTGTCGAAGTTGGCCAGCGAACCGGTGGCATCGAGCTTGAAAATGAAGGCGCCGATAGGCGTGCTTGTCGCCGACTGACCGGGCGTGCCTATCCAGTCGTAGACCTCGGACGCCAGCACATAGCTGCCATCGCTCAGTGCCGTCAGCACACCCGGCGTCAGCTGGAATTTCATCAACTGCACTGCCGGGCTGGCGACGCCGCCGAAATTGGCGCTCGTGCTGTTGCCGCCAATCAGGGTCTGCGCGCCCTGGGTGAAGTTGAGTCCGCTGCCGTTGTAATGGAAGACAGAGATGGCTTCCTGCTGGTCTGTCCCGGTCCCCATCGTCTGGTAGGCGATCGCGAAATCACCGCCATTCGCGCTGCTCTGTGCCGCGATGGTGACCCCGGTACCTGGTGCTGCCAGGGTGTTGCTGGATTGCAGATTGCCGCTGTTGTCATAGAGCGCGTAGTGGACGCTGTAGTCAGAGTAATTAAGGGTATCCGTCTGCGACCAGGCCACGACGAAGCCGCCGTTGGCCAGCGCCTTGACCTGTGTATCCATCATGGTGTAGCCATTGGGGATACTGATGTCGACGGTCTTGATGACGTTATTGCTCGCGTCCAGCACCTTAATGACGCCAGCATAAAGCGGGCCGGTCGGATCCCAGGAGATATTGTCGCCGCCGGTCTGCTTCATGTACTCCATGACCGTATTGCCGTTACTCAGCTTCTCCAGGCCGACGTTGATGTTCATTTCGGTGGAGGTGTCGGTGGTACTGCCCGACACCATCACGCTGCCATTAAGGCCAGCACTGACGTTGAGGGTAACAGTCTGGCTGCTGTGATTGCCGGCGGCATCGGTCGCGGTAACGATGAAGTTATAGCTGCCCTCGATCGCGGCGTTGTTCAGCGTGACGACGCCGGTGGTGGGGTTGATGGAGAAATTGGCGAGGCTGCCCGCGTCCAGGCTATAGGTGATCGCATGGGCGTCCGTGGCGTTGGCGTCGTACACCTGGGTGCCAGCCGCCGTGCCGCCAACAATGGTGGCGCCGGTAGCGGTGGCGCCGCCTGCGATAACGGGCGCGGTGTTGTCTACAATCACGCTGCTGCCGGAAATGATGGAGACATTGCCTGCCGCGTCCACAGCATAAGCATGATAGGTACCTTCGGCGAGACCCGTCAGCGCCAGCGTGGTGCCTGCGTTCGCCGCGACGGCGACGCTGTTTACCAGGTTATCGGCAGCAGCGGTGAGGCTGCTCAGGTTCGTCACCGTCACGCTGTCGCTGACCAGGTATACCGTACCGGCCTCGGTGCTCTGCACAGTGACCGTCTGGCTGCTGTTCTCCACACCATCCACGTCGCGGGTGAGTGTGACGCCAGGCGGCGTGGTGTCGACGACGTTGTAGGTGACGGTATGGGTGGTCTGGTTGCCGGCGGCGTCGGTGGCGGTGACGGTGAATTGCGCGCCAGTGGCGCTGGCCGGGCTGGAGAGCAGCGTCACCACGCCGGTACTGGTATTGATGCGGAAGTGCTGGGTATCGCTCAGGCTGTAGGTGACGCCGTGCGCGTCGGTAGCGGCAGCGGTGTAAATGGTATCGCCGACGGCAGTGCTGTCAGTAATATCAGCGGCGGTGGCCGCGCTGGTGAAGACAGGCGCGGTGTTGTCCACTGTCACGCTACTACCGGAGATAGCGGAGACATTGCCGGACGCGTCCACAGCATAAGCATGGTAGGTACCTTCGGCGAGCCCCGTCAGCGCCAGCGTGGTACCAGCGTTCGCCGCGACGGCGACGCTGTTTACCAGGTTATCGGCAGCAGCGGTGAGGCTGCTTAGGTTCGTCACCGTCACGCTGTCGCTGACCAGGTATACCGTACCGGCCTCGGTGCTCTGCACAGTGACCGTCTGGCTGCTGTTCTCCACACCATCCACGTCGCGGGTGAGTGTGACGCCAGGCGGCGTGGTGTCGACGACGTTGTAGGTGACGGTATGGGTGGTCTGGTTGCCGGCGGCGTCGGTGGCGGTGACGGTGAATTGCGCGCCAGTGGCGCTGGCCGGGCTGGAGAGCAGCGTCACCACGCCGGTACTGGTATTGATGCGGAAGTGCTGGGTATCGCTCAGGCTGTAGGTGACGCCGTGCGCGTCGGTAGCGGCAGCGGTGTAAATGGTATCGCCGACGGCAGTGCTGTCAGTAATATCAGCGGCGGTGGCCGCGCTGGTGAAGACAGGCGCGGTGTTGTCCACTGTCACGCTACTACCGGAGATAGCGGAGACATTGCCGGACGCGTCCACAGCATAAGCATGGTAGGTACCTTCGGCGAGCCCCGTCAGCGCCAGCGTGGTACCAGCGTTCGCCGCGACGGCGACGCTGTTTACCAGGTTATCGGCAGCAGCGGTGAGGCTGCTTAGGTTCGTCACCGTCACGCTGTCGCTGACCAGGTATACCGTACCGGCCTCGGTGCTCTGCACAGTGACCGTCTGGCTGCTGTTCTCCACACCATCCACGTCGCGGGTGAGTGTGACGCCAGGCGGCGTGGTGTCGACGACGTTGTAGGTGACGGTATGGGTGGTCTGGTTGCCGGCGGCGTCGGTGGCGGTGACGGTGAATTGCGCGCCAGTGGCGCTGGCCGGGCTGGAGAGCAGCGTCACCACGCCGGTACTGGTATTGATGCGGAAGTGCTGGGTATCGCTCAGGCTGTAGGTGACGCCGTGCGCGTCGGTAGCGGCAGCGGTGTAAATGGTATCGCCGACGGCAGTGCTGTCAGTAATATCAGCGGCGGTGGCCGCGCTGGTGAAGACGGGCACGGTGTTGTCCACCAGCACGCTGCTGCCGGAGATGACGGAAAGATTGCCTGCCGCATCGACAGCATAAGCATGGTAGGTGCCTTCGGCGAGGTTTGCGGCAGAGATAGTTGCGCGGGTATTGGCTGTGACAGTCGTGCTGGCCCACTGGTTGCTGGCGGCGCCCGTAATGTCGCTGAGCTGGCTTACCTGCACATTGTCGTTGACCAGATAAATGGTACCGCTTTCGGTGCTTTGCACAGTGGCGTGGCCATCATGGTTGAGCACGACGAGGTTTTCGTGGGTGCTGCCATCGGCGTTAAATTTCTGCACAAAGAGGTGATAGCCTGAAATGCCGCTGGCATAACCGTACCAGGTCACCATATATTCGCCGTCTGTACCGACGGCGGTGACTTGTGGATAGAGGTCGGTCGCGCCGCTGGAAGCTTGCAGTTGCACGACACCGCCCACCAGGCCACCACTGGCATCGAATTTCTGCACATAGACGTCCCAGTTCGAGCTGCCCAAACTCATCCAGGTGACGACGTAGCCGCCATCGCCCAGCGTCGTGATGCGCGGTAATTCGTCGTAGTTGTTGCTCGTGTTGTTGTGTGATGCGTCCAGTTGCACGGCGGCGCCCACTTTGCTGCCGCCAGCAGAGAACTGTTGAACAAAGACAGTGTAATCGTCGGAGCCGTTTGTGTAGGCATATTCCATCCAGGTAATGGCGTAGCCACCGTCAGCCAGCGCTGCAACGAACGGGTAGGTATAGTTGTTACCGAAATTACCGTTACTCGCGTTGTCCAGTTCGACGATGCTGCCAACCCTGGCGCCAGTGGCATCGAACTGCTGCACATAGGTGCTGCTGTTGTAGTTCGAGTTACTGTAGTTGTTGCCGGACCAGGTGACGACATAGCCGCCGTTAGCCAGCGCCGTGATCTGCGGCAGCGTTTCGTAGTTGGACGTGTTTCCCGTCGTAGCGTCCAACACCACTGGGTTGGTAGTGGAAGCGGTACCGGTGGCATCGAACTGCTGCACGTAGATGTGGTAGTCGCCGGAGGTTTGGCCCTGCCAGGTCAACACATAGCCGCCGCTGTCCAACACGGTGAGCTGCGGACTGGCATTGTTAGAGGAGCCCGGCGCAGCCAGTGGCACGGTGTTGCCAACTGCCACACCCGCGTCATCAAAGCGCTGCACGTAGACGCCACCGTTGTTGATGTACCATGTCACGAGATAGCCGCCATCGGTAAGCGTCGCGATCTGCGGAGCGATATCCTGCGCAGAAGCGGCCCCATCAAGTTGCACGGCTGCGGATATTGGGCTGCCGTCAGCATTGAACAACTGCGTATAGATGCTGCTGTCAGTGCTGGCGCCGTTCTTGCCGGTCCAGGCCACGGCATACGCCCCTGCATCGTTAATGGCCGTCACACTGATGACACTGTCCAACTCGTTTGAGTAAGTGTTGGTCGCGCCTGATGCGAGCTGTACGGGATCCCCCAGCGCCACACCCTGAGCGCTAAGGCGCTGCGCATAGATCCCGTAGCTGCCATTGTTGTTACCTGCCCATGTCACCAGGAAGCTGCCGTCGCCCAGCGCGGTGGTGTCAAAACCGTTGGGGTAAATGTAGCTGGTCGCCGGGCTCAGCATCACCGGCCCCGTAGAGCTGCCGTCGAGCGTGACAGTTGGCGCGATTTCGTCCACATCGGTGACACTGACGGTGACCGTCTGCGTGGTCACATGGCCTGCTGCGTCAGTAGCGGCGACGATAAAGGTGTATTCAGGCGCATGGGTGCCTTCATAGTCGGGGCTGGCTTTGAAGGTGATCGCGCCCGTTGCGGCGTCGATGCTGAAATACTGTGCGTCTGTGCCATTGTTCCCGTCGATCAGGCTGTAGGTGACATGCTCGCCACCATCGGCGGCGTCATTATCGACGGCTTGCGCGGTATAGATGGCGGTGCTGGCGGCGGTATTCTCGATAACGCTCACCGTGGCGGTGGCAAAGCTGTCGCTGCTGTTGCCAGTGGTGAAGCTGGGAGCCTGCTCATCAAGATTGTTGACCGCCAGCGTGACCGTCTGGCTGCTGGCATTGCCGGCTGCATCGGTGGCGACCACGGTAAAGCTGTAGCTGGCTTTGCTTTCATAATCCGGGTTGCTGGTCAGCGTGACCGCGCCGGTGGAGGCATTGATGCTAAATAGCGCGCTGTCACCGGTGGTGCCCAGGCTATAGCTGAATTGACTGGGGTCGGTAGCGACAGCCGTCCAGACCACCTTGCCTGCCCCGATGTTCTCATCCACACTCGCCGTCGTGGCGCTGCTAAAGACAGGCGCATGGGTATCAATAATGAGGCTGACGCCGCCGGATGCGTCACTGGTGGCGGCTGCGCCTTGAATCAGCAACGACTGCGCGCCATCGGACAGCGTGTTACTGCTACCGAGTGTGATTCCGGCAGCGACGGTGTCCAGGATGGTCTGAGTGGTCGCACCAGCGTTGGCTTCTGCCCCGGAGAAGGCCGCCAGCAGAAGGCCATATTTTTCACCGGCAGTCAGGCCATCGGCAGCATCAAAACTGCCGCCGTTGGTAGCGGTAACCGTCGTGTTCAGAATGTTATCCACGCCAAACAGGTTGCTGATGGCAGTGGCCGTGTCGGTCACCTGCGTCGCACTCAGGGTGGCAGGGCTGCCAGGCGTGCCACCGATGGCCTCCTGGGCCTTGGTATAGGCGAGCGTGGTCAACACGTTAACATTGAGCACAAGAGTACTGTTGTTTCCGGAGATAACCCCCATACTCCAAAGCTGAGCAGAGAGGTCTTTACCCGCGCCAGTGGCTTCATCCAGGTAGTCGGCGGCACTGCCGCTGTTGACAAGTTTAACAATAACAACGCCACTGTAACTGCCCGCAGACACGGTGACCGAGCCATCGGCCCCCAGATTCCCCGTGCCAATCAGCGTTTTGCCATCAGCCTGATAAATCTCAACTTTCAAATCGTTACTGCTGAGCGCCGGGCCGCCGACAAAATGAAGCTGGACAGCATTCTGTACCGGGGCTTCTCCCCCACCGTTATTGCTGTTATCGCTACCCTTATTATGCCCGCCATGGCCACCGCTTGCCGCTGCAACTCCGATGACGCCCCCCAGTCCGAGGGCACCGGCGAGATAGCCCGCGTAAGAATGCGACTGAGGAAGGTACGTGAGCGGATGCCCCGCGCCTGCCGGCCCCTCTGACAGACCGGATAAAATATGTTCCAGACCCGGATGACCTGAGGTCATGCTGGCCAGCGCGTCCGGAGAACCGTGCGCATAAAGCACATGGCTGCCGTCAGCCAGGGCCGCCCCTTCGGTGCTACCGGGAGTCATCACCTGGGTAGAGCTGCCATCGGCAGGCAGAGTTACACTGGTATCGCTTTCGGTATACCAGCCCTGTAAGGTCAGCGTGGTGCCATCGGCATAGTCCAGTTGCAGATCTTGCCCGTGACGTGAAGCCACGACGTCATCGGCAAGCTTTTCCTGGTCATTTTCCCCCTGGCGTTTAAGCACCCGGTAAGATTCACCCGGCGCAGCCTTGTGAATATTGGTCTGCCCGGCCTGCAGGGTGATGCGGGATTTACCGGTACTGAGCGTATATTGGCGTGGCTTCATCTGGGTCTCGGGTTTCATAATGTGTTATCTCCATCTGGGGCGGACAGGAAAATCGGGTTGCAACGGCCACCGGCGGTGTCATCGCTCCTGGAATGATTCACTGAGTGTTTTACGCAAAGGTTTAAGTAAAAAATCCATCAGCGTGCGATCACCGGTACGGATGTCGAGCTGGGATGTCATGCCCGGCAGGATGTCAAGCTGGCGGCCCGTCGTACTGCGCACAAGTTGCCCATCTTCCTGATGGTCTGACAGACCTTCTGCATGGCTTTTCAAACGAACGTGGACGCGGTAGTAGATCTCCTCGCCACGTGACGTGTTTTCTTTAAGGGTGTCGGCCGACACGTAAATCACCTCCCCCTGCAATGCCCCATAGATGGTGTAATCGAAGGGATCAAGGCGTACAGTGGCCGGCAGTCCAACCTGAACGCGGGCAATATCAGCAGGCAGAACCTTGGCCTCTATGATGAGGGCATCATCTGAGGGGACGATCTGCATGATCTCATCGCCGGCACGTAATACCCCGCCCAGCGTGGTGACGCGGACATTTTTAACTATCCCAGGCCCCATGGCCGTAAACACCGTATCGTGTACCTGCTGTCGACGACCGGCCATCTGTTGCAAGGTCTGGCCCAGATCATCTTCTGCCTTGGTGAGATCGGCCCGCGCATCATCCAAAAATTTATTGCGCCGACCCAGCAGGCGGGCACGAGCCTCGTTAAGTTCACGCTGTGCATTAAGCCGCTCACTGGCGCTCACATCGCCAGAGCGTTCCAGCCCGTTCACCAGGCTGAGCTTCTGGCTGGCTAAATTCACGGCAGTTTGCAGCGCGGTGATATCTTCCTGCAGGCTCTGGCGACGTTGCAGGAACAGTGCGCGCTCAATATCGGCCTGCTCGCGCAATGCCGGACCGGGATCGGCGGGGAATTGGGGAGTTGATTGTCCCGTTGCTTCTGCGCGAAGTCGGGCAATGCGCGCCCTGAGGCCAGCGATGCGCGCGTCCACTTCACCCGCCGCCGCCTCCACGCGAGTTGGATCGAGACGAGCCAGAATCTGCCCCGCCTTAACGTGATCACCCTCTTTGACACGCAGTTCGGAAAGTACGCCGCCATCCACGGTCTGGATGATCTGCACCCGGCTACTGGCGATAACTTCACCGTGTGCCCGTGCGACTTCATCAATGTGAAAATACATAGCCCATATAACAAAACCCAGCACCAGGGCAACGATGCTCCAGATAAGCCCGGCGGGGACTCGGCTACGGTGGTAATTTTCCAGCCGATGCACGCGCGCGGCGTCAGCGACTTCGTCGTCAAACAGTTCAACGGCCATTAAGGACTCCTGCTGAATGTGATGCTGCGGGCATAGGCGTTTTTACGTTCGTGACTTCAACGGGAGGCCGCGTACTCGTGGCGCGAGCCATCAATCCAGGTATCACCTTGTCGGGGGTACCATCACGTACGACGGTGCCTTCCTGTATGACCAGTACGCGGGTAGCGAAATTGACGGCGGCCATCGGACGGTGAGTGGCGACAATGAGAATATCGTCTGGCTGCAGCCTGGCTTGTAATGCTTTCCAGACACGAGCCTCCGCTTCGCCATCAAGCGAGGCCGTCGGTTCATCCAGAAGCCAGATACGAGGACGGGACATCAGCACACGTGCCAGGCCAACCAGCTGGCGCTGACCGCCAGAGAGACCTGAGCCCCCCTCGCTGATGGCCATATCCATACCCAGCGGATGACTGGCAGCCACCTGATCCAGCGCCAGATCGCGGACGATGTCTGTCAGCGTCGTATCGCTGACTGCGCCTGCGAGCATCAAATTGCTGCGCAGCGTACCTTTGAAGAGCTGCACCGCTTGTGGCAGATAGCCAACCTGAGCGCTGACCACCTGGGGATCGATCTCCCACAGATCCACATCGCCCAGGCGGACACGGCCCTCACCGGGGCGATACAGCCCGGCCAGAACCTTCAGCAACGTCGATTTACCGCCGCCAACAGGCCCCAGCAGCAGAACACGTTCACCGGCGTGAAAGTGGAGTGCAGGAATATTGAGTTGTTGTACCGGAGACTGCGGAAAGGCAAAGCGCAGCTTTTCGACACTAATATGTTCTGGCAGGCGATCGGGCAGCAGCAGGGTCTGCCCGGCGCGGCGCTCTGTAGGTTTACGCAGCAGGTTGTTCACCATATCCAGCGCCTCCCTCACCTGTTGCCACTGCATCAGATACTGAACGCCCTGGCTCACCGGCCCGATGACACGCCCCCCCAGAATACTGCACGCGACCATGCCCCCGGTGGTCAAATATCCGGCTTCAACGCCCCATACCCCGACAACAATGCCCATGATATAGGCCAGCGTCGACAGGCTGCCGGTGGTGTTTGTACAGAACTGGGTGAGGGATTTTTGTTGAATACTGTAGCCTGCGATGGAATGACTGAGCGTCTGCCAGTCTTGTGCAAAACGCCAGCCAGCATGACTGGCGCGCAGGGTTTCGGCACCGCGAATACTGTCGACTAACAGGCCCAGACGCTCATTGCTGCGCAGCATCTGTTGGCGCGTGAGACGGCGTAAGCGCAGACGGGTGTACAGCCCCAGTGCCAGCGCGATGGGGAGCATTCCCAGGTAAACCCAGCCGACAGGCCCCCCGATCAGACCAATAATCCCGATAAACAGCAAAGCGAACGGCAGATCCACGATTCCAAAGACAAGACCGGCAGAGAAAACCTGTCGTACCGAATCCAGTGCCCCCACCTGCGCGGCCAGCGTGCCCAGGCTACCGGGCTGCTGGTCGAGTTGCAGGTGCAACAGATGTTCATAAACATGCTGGGAAAGGCGTTTATCCACACTGCTGGCAACGCTGTCCATGATGTGGGCACGCAATGTTTTGAGCAGCCAGTCCAGCCCCACAACCAGCCCCATCCCCGCCACAAGCGTAGTCAGTGTCGCCCAGGCCAGGGTGGGAACGACGCGATCGTAGACCTGCATGGCGAAGAGCGATGTGGGAATGGCCAGGATGTTCACCAGCAGCGTGGCGGCCACCACCCGGTACACCCAGCTACGGTCGCGCAACAGTTCTCGCCAGACCAGACGCATGGCTGGATTTTCGCTGTCAGAGAGGTTTTCTGACTGTACGTGTGAAGCCAGGCTGAACCAGAGTACAGCCGTTTCGTCACCCGCCGTGGTCCCCGGCGCACCGGTCACAATGTCGTCGACCGCCAGCGTTCGGGGTTCGACACCCTGACGGGTCAGCGTAAGGGTATCGGTTCTCCCCCCCTCGCTGTGTCGTTCGGCCAGCCACCATGTCTGTTCGTGCCACATGAGTGCCGGGAGATGGCGGGGATCAAAACGCCGCCAGGGGAGCAACGCCAGCCGGACATCTTTCATCCCCGCGTCTGACAATAAACCGCGCACATAATCCTGCGGGCGATCGGTCAACGGAGGAACGGTCTGCGCGCGCGCATACGCCTGCGTTAATGTCGCTTTATTCACCGGGGCGTGTAACTTGTCCAGCAAGGCCAGTAATTCAGAGTGAGGAACAGGTATCATCAGGGTTGGCTCGCAGACGTGTTAGCAAATTGTGTGCCCGTGGTCAGGGCGCCCGTGGTATCGTCCATACGGCCCGTGCGTGCGGCCAGGCGCAGACAATCGACCCGCCATGCCGATCGTATCGATACCAGCGCTTGTTGTTGTTCAGTTAATTCGCGCACGGCGTTCAGTACATCCAGCCAGCTCTTGTAGCCCGATTCGTACTGGCGACGGAACGATGCCAGCGTGCCGCTGAGTTCGACAACAGACTGCTCATAACCGGCCATCAGCGTCTGGTTAGCATCACGCTGATCAAGCAACTGGCGTGTCTGAATATCTTCGCTGTGACGTTGTTGGGCCAAATCCTGCCGTGCGGATTCCACGCGCTCCAGTGCCGCGTTCTGGAGGCCGCGGTTCACCAGTCCCAGCCCCTCCATCGTGCCGGTCACAACAACATTGACCGTATTATTATTTCTCTGGTTGGGCATACCGGAATATTCGTTGCGAGCGGCTTGCAGGGAGACGGTCGGCCGCGACGAAGTACGCTGACGTTCCACATCAGCTTCGGCCAGCGTGACCGCCGCTTCGCGTGCTCGCACCGTCGCACTCTGCGCAAGGATTTGTTCCTGTATAGACGTATCGGCGGGCAACGTGAGGATGCTGCCAGGGACGGGCAGTTCGCTGGCGATCGGTACCTGAGTCAAAGATAACAGCGTGGATTCGGCGGTAAGCAGGTCCGATTTGGCTTGTTCTAACGACGCGCGTGCCTGTAACAACCTGGCCTTCGCCAGGCTGACATCAGCCGGAGAAGCCAGGCCTCCCTGGGCGCGGCGCTGGATCTGTTCCTGCAACGCCTGATGATTGTTAACGTTTGATTCAGCAACGGTAAGACGCTCGCGAACACCCTGGATATTCGCGTAAGCCACTGCGGTATCTTCCAGTAATTGACGGCGGGTAGCCCAGGCAGTGGCTTGCTGAGCAACGGTGTCATTGTCGGCGTAGTCAATGGCGCTGTCGATACGCCCAAAAGCCCATAACGGTTGCGAAACACTGAGCGTGGTCGTACGGGAGTCAGTGTAACCCGAAATTTGTCCTGTCCCTGCACTGGCGCCAAGCGTGGGCAAACGGGCCGCGCGGGCGCTGTCGGCGCTGGCCTCTTTAGAGCGCACGAGAGCCTGCTGGCTGGCGAGGCCTGGGTGACGGAGCATAGTGCTCCGCAACGCGGCAAACAGACCGCCCGGCGAGGTATCCTCAGAAAGGTGCGCCGGGGACGAAAGTGTTCCGGCCTCAACCTGGGTCACAGAAATGATAAAGGGTAAAAAGAGACTGATTACACTAAGGTTGTAATAACAGTGACGACCTGAACGAAAGCCCATTGAGTGAAGAGCCCTTTATTAAAGAAAGATAAAAGACCCATCGAAACCTGATGTTGCTCATGTTATCCCGACGTCACCGTGAGTGGATAAATGGCGTGGCCGGAATAGCAAGTCATAAATAAGAAAAAGACTATTGCTTCACATAATAATTACCCACCATTAACATGTATGTCAAGGTATGTAATCGTGTAATAAAAACTGTAAAAGATAGTCAATTGTTAAGTTAAGTTTACCTAACGCAAATATTCGCTTGAGTAACAAAATAATGACCAGTGAGCTATTTGATGAGACTGCACAGAACCTGTGGGCAGCTCTAGCGTGGAAGGTGTAGCACGCTCAGATCGGACCTGATAGCAACGTGGCGGAACCGTTTACAGGACGGGCGCCTCTGACAGACTTTAGTGCGGATAAAATGAAGATTAATGACCGGAAGATATATTCGCTGCGAAAACATTTCCCCCCTTAAAGCACAGGCAAGCTCGCGAGGAAGTGGTTATCGACATCCCTGACCCGGCGCCAGTGCCGATTTTAATGAGCGACTTACAGGGCAGACCATGTCCGCAAGCGATGAGATTAAAATAAAATATTTTATAGACTGGCTTTAGTTTATTTACTCAGAAAAAAATACCCAGACGCGAAAGATACTGAAAGAATATATCGCAACAGGAGAAGCGTTTTATTTTACTACCGATAAATGCCAACCACTCTCCATCAGGTTAATCGTGCATTCGTCAATTAAAAACCGCCCTGTCTGATTGATTGGCTCAGTATTGTTGAAAGATTGTCGTTTGCAAAACGATAAAAACTGCAACGTAGTGTGAGTTAAATTCAAAATAGAAAAGCATGCTTAAGCGTGTAACATTAAAATCAGTGGATGGGGGATTAAGACCATAAAAAACAGAAGGTTATTGAACTGCATTTTATTTATATCTAACAATAACAGAGCCGCGCGATTTATCCAAAAAAGCCTGCTTATCGCAGGCTTTTTATGCTTACCCTTTAGCGCTCACGGAACGCTTCGGCTTTGGCGCGAAGAATAGGCTTGAGCAAATAGGCCAGTATCGTTTTCTTACCGGTAATGATATCCACCGAAGCAACCATTCCCGGAATAATCAACAGCGGTTTTTCATCCGTGCCGAGGTGGTTTTTATCAGTACGCAGGCGAATAATATAAAAACTCTTACCGTCTTTGTCGGTCACCGTATCAGGGCTTATCTGTTCAAGTTTGCCCTTAAGCCCACCATAAATGGTGTAGTCATAGGCGGTGAATTTCACCGTCGCTTCCTGCCCCGGTCGCAAAAAAGCGATGTCCTGTGGACGAATTTTGGCCTCAACCAGCAGCGTATCATCAAGCGGAACTATTTCCACAATGTCGTTACCCGGCTGGATCACCCCACCAATGGTGTTCACCAGCAGTTGCTGAACGATACCGCGAACCGGCGAAGTCACCAGCGTGCGGTTTACCCGGTCAGTGATCGCTTTACCTGATGCTTCAATTTTACTCAGATCGGTCCGGGCCTGGTTCAGTTGTTCCAGCGCATCGCTACGGTAACGACCTCGCGTTTCACTGACCTTATTTTCAATCTCTTTGATTGCCGCCTGCGCACGAGGAATCGCGAGAATGACGGAATCCAGTTGCCCCTGCGTCTCAACCCCGGCGCGACGCAGACGCAGCATTTCCACTTTTGAGATAGCGCCTTTTGCCACCAGCGGTTCAGACATGGCGATCTCTTGCTGCTGTAACTCAAGGCTGCGGCGGTACTGCGTCAGTTTGCCCTGGAAATCGAGCAGTTCCTGTTTCTTCTGAACCAACTGTTCATTCAGCCCGGCAAGTTCACTCTGAATACGTTTATTCACACTGGCAAACAGCGCCATTTCCCCGCTGGCGATTTCCGGCGCCTGGCTGCTAATCTCCGGCGACAGCGTCAGTTCGCTGGCATCATCAAGCTGAGCGGTCAGGCGTTGAATACGCGCTTGCAACGCCAGTTTATCGGCCTCGCTTTCTCCGGCATTAGAGCGAAACCGGGTGTCATCCAGACGCAACAGCGGCGCGCCGGCTTGTACCACCTCGCCTTCATGAGCAAAAACTTCGGCGACAATCCCACCTTCAAGGTTCTGGACTTTCTGCAGACGGGATGAAGGAATGGCCCGCCCTTCCCCGCGAGTCACTTCATCAATCTCGGCCAGCGAAGCCCAGACAATCATGGCAATAAAGAAGGCGAAAATGGCCCACAAGGTCACGCGCACCACGCGGGGTGCATCATCAAGCAGGGCTCTATTGACCTCATTGGTGGTAAACGTCGCCGACGGCTTCTCTCCGGAGATCCAGTTCATAAGGCGGCTAAGCGCATCAACGATTCGCATGAATTTGTCCCTTTTTCAGCGCGTTCATGACGCTCTCTTTCGGGCCGTCAGCAATGATCTTACCGTTATCGACGATAATCAGACGGTCAACCAGCGACAGTAGCGACGCACGATGCGTCACCAGCAGCAGCGTCTTGTTACTGATAACCGGCGCCAGCGCTTTTTTGAGCAGATCTTCACTGGTGTTGTCCATTGAACTGGAGGGCTCGTCCATCAGCAGTACCGGCGGGTCGAGCAACAACGCCCGCGCCAGCGTAACCGCCTGACGCTGCCCGCCGGAAAGGCTCATTCCACGCTCGCCAACCTGCATGTTGTAACCAGAAGGATGACGGCGGGCAAATTCATGAACCCCGGTCAGGTTCGCGACCCGCAGCATGGTTTCATCATCAACATAGCTTGCGCCATAGAGCAGATTTTCCCGCAGCGTGCCGTTAAATAAGTGGATATCCTGCGGCGCGTAGCCAATGTTATGCCGCAGATCGTGCACATCTATCTGGCGGAGATCGATACCATCGATCAGCACACTGCCACTGTCCGGCTGATAAAAACCGACCAGTAATTTCGCCAGCGAGCTTTTTCCTGAACCACTACGACCGATAATGCCCACCTTTTCACCCGGCTGGATGACCAGGGAGATATTACTCAGTGAGGCATACTGGTTGCCGGGATAGCAAAACGTCACATCACGCAGTTCAATCGCGCCCGAGAGGGTTTCACGCTTAAGCGGTACCTCGCCCTCCTGTACTTCCTGCTCCAGCCCCATCATTCTGTCGATGGTGGATTTCGTCATGCGCGCGCGCTGGTAGCGGGTAATCAGGCTGCATAGCTGGCCGATGGGCATCATCGCACGGCGATGCAGCAGGTAGCAGGCAATCAACCCGCCCATGCTGAGATTTCCGTCGATGATGACGTAGACCCCGGCGACAATAATCGCCACACCGCTGGCCTGCTGCAGCCAGGAGGTAAAATTCACCGCCACGTAGGAGAGTAATTTCACCCGCAGCTCCAGTTTGCTCAACTGGCCAGTGAGATGCTCCCACTGGTACTGGCGCTCACTCTGCGCATTATTGATTTTGATAGCGTCAAGGCCGGTCAATGTCTCAACCAGCATCGCCTGACGTTCGTTGGCCAGTTGATAGGTTTTCTGTACCCGCGACATGAGCGGACGCTGGATAAGCCAGCTCACCAGTAACGCCAGCGGATAGGTAAGCAGTGGGATCAGCACCAGTGGCCCGCCAATAATTCCCGTCACCAGTAAGATCAGTAAGGTAAAGGGGAAATCGATAAAAGCCGTCAGGGTGAGTGACGAGAGAAAATCACGAATCGACTGGAACTCCTGGAAATTCTGCGCGAAACTGCCCACCCGCTTAGGACGCAGCTTCATCTTCATCCCCAGCAGTCGCTCGAACAGCGCAGAAGAGACCACCAAATCGGTCTTTTTACCCGCCAGATCGAGGCAAATCCCCCGCAGGATTTTCAATACAAAGTCGAAAACAAACGCGATACTGATACCAATAGCCAGTACCCATAGTGTCGCGGTTGCCTGATTAGGCACAACCCGGTCATAAACGTTCATCACAAACAGCGGGGCGCACAGCGCCACAAGATTGACCAGAAAGCTGGCGATCACCGCATCGAAGTAGAGGAATTTTGAGAGCTTAAGGGTGTCCTGAAACCAGGCGGTTGTCCGCGGCAGCGCGGCCGTTGGCTGGGCATCGAACTCATGTTCCGGGGAGAGGAAAATCGCCCTGCCGCTGTAATTTTCCGCCAACGTTTCCCGTGATAGCGTAATTTCACCGCCTTCCGTTTCGCTGGGCAGCAGACGGGCCTGCTGGTTGTCATCCCAGCCAATTAATACGGCCGCCTGATCGTTTTTCAGTAACAGAATGGCAGGCAGCGACAGCGCGGTAATGTTATCAAGCGGGCGTTGTATCACCCGCGCTTTCAGCCCCGCACGCCCCGCGGCACGTGGAAACGCCTCCAGTGTCAGCGAATGAGATTCCAGCGGCAGCCCGGTCGTCAGGACGGTGCGGCTGGTCGCGATATTATGCATTTTGCAGATGATCATCAGCGCGTCCAGCAACGGATCATCATGGGCTTGCCGGGGATCGTGCCTGACCGGGACGTCGGGGGAAATATCGACGTTCTCAGGCGTGTCAGTATCAGGCGTCATTCTTTGCCTCAGTATTCTGCAGACTCAGGCCGCAGGTCAAAAACAGCGGGATGATTGCCGGTTTTATGCCGTCAGTCACCCCACAACTCATCAGAGCCGTATCAGTGCAGTTCCGGCAGTTCCGCCTGCGTACGCTGAGCCTGATCAAGCGGCTCTGAGGCAGACGGCGGCTGAATGTGCAGACTTTTAAGCAGTTCACCCGTGCGGGCACTGATGCGATAGGTAGTAAACATGTCGACAAATTGCAGTTCAACGTAACGGCGCTGTGCAGTGAAGACTTCATTTTCACTGTCGAGCATATCGAGCAGCGTACGATCACCCAGGCTGAACTGTTCCTGATAGGCGCTACGCACTGTCACGCTACGCTCAGCATACTCTTTGGCGATCGGCACCTGTTGTTCGGCATTGTTCTTCGCATTCCAGGCAAGACGCAATTCCTCGTTTAACTGGCGCAGGGCATTATTTTTCACATCCTGCGCCTCTTTCATTTTGTAGGCGTAAGAGGTGAGCGTCGCCTGATCGCTGCCACCGTTGTACAGGTTGTAGCGCATACGCACCATTGCCTGCCATTCCTGGTTATGCCCGCGCGTACCGTCAATGTTGTTATCCATCGTGCGACCGACCTCAACGTTAACATTCGGGTAAAAACGCGATTTCTGCGCGTCATATTGTTGGCGGGTTGCTTCCACATCGGCATCAGCCTGCTTAAGCAGCGCGTTGTTTTCGAGCATCACTTTGCGGGCGGCTTCCAGCGAGGCGGGGATGGTAATCTTGCCAGGCATCACCAGCGTGTCGGCATCTTTACCGGTAACGCTTTGATAGTTAGCCCTGGAGTCCTCAAGGTTGGTTTGTTCGGTCAGAAGATTGTTACGCGCCTGGGCCAGGCGAGCTTCCGCCTGATCGTAGTCTGCCTGGCGTCCTACTCCCTGGGTGGTGCGCAGGCGTATTTGGTCAAATACACGCTCGTGATTGTGCAGGTTGTCTTCCGCCAGTTTTACCATCTGCTCGCGCATCAGCACATCAAGATAGCTTTGGATTGCCTGCAGGGCGGTGCTTTCACTGGTATTCATTACGGTCCAGGCGCGCGAGTTTACCGTTGCTTTCTGACGCGCGACCTCGCTGGTGGTCGCAAAGCCATTGAAGACGTTTTGCGTCAGGTTAATAGCGGATTCGCTGCGGTTCAGGTTGCGTAAATGCTCACCTGCCGCACGGGTCGTGGAATTGTCGGTTTGTTCCCAGCCGCTACCGGCGGTGAGATTCAGCGACGGCAGATAGCCGCCTTTGGCGGCACGAAGATCCTGTTCCGCAGAGTATCGGCTGTTTGCCGAAGCGCTAACTTGTGGGTGCCATACCAGGCTGTCTTTTACCGCCTGCTCAAGGGTGGTCGCCTGACTCTGTGTCGCGCACACGGTCAATGCTGCCCCCAGTAAAAACGGGCTACCATATTTCATTCTTGTCTTCCTTTTCGTTATGCCTCTGTGTGAGTACCACCCACCAGAGAAAATGCCACGGAACCGGAGGAGAAATTACGTTCTGGCTGTTTTTCATCGCTCGTAATTCCTTGCCAGGCCTGAATTCACATTGTGGTGATTTGCCGCTTAGCCTCCCGGCGGAGCTAAGCGGCGACTTATCAGGTTATTTCTTCCGGTTTAGAGATGAGGTTATCCACCATCGCTTCGTGGCCAGCGTCGTAACTATCAATATTCGCTGTCGTGCCGCCTTCGGCCGGGACATGCTCGGCTTCCGTCGGGTTATTCGCGGTTTCACTTTGCGGCCCCGCCTGAATCAGGCTGCTGAGGTCGTGATGCGTTTCATCATGGATGATGTCGCTAAAATTCAACGGCGGGTCATTTTCTACAGTGGCAGTCGGAGGGGATGCCGTCTCAGCCTGCTCATCGACAGAAAGAGGCGTCGGCGCGTTATCCGCTGATGCCGTCGGTGTCTCTTCGTGACCGGATGTGTTATCGGCAGCCAGCGGACTGAACATTAAGCTTGTGTCATCAATTAACGATGCGCTGTGGCTACTGTCAGTGAGTACGCTATGGTCCACTTCCGTCGTTTGCGTATCCCCCGCGGCGCTACTGCTCATCCGCGCCTGGCTGTCGGTATCCGACAGCGAGCCATTGTCTGAATGGTTCTCATCGGCGATATGAGTCAGCGACATATGCGTCTCATCAGAAGCTTCCGCGAGATGGCTTACATCCGCGCTATCACTGTGGCTGTCGCTGACGTGCTGCCCACCCTCTTCACCATCAAAGGTGAAATGGTGTTCGAGTTGATCGGATGCGGTCGAGTCGACATCCAGGGTTATATCACCCAGAGCGCTCTTACCATCCGGTAATTCAACGCTGACCTGCCCGGAATAGTGTGTCGTGTCGTTTGCAAAGGTCAGAACATAGACTTTGTTGATCGCATCATAAGCAACATCCGTGTAATTACCGCTAAAGGTCGCGTGCTCCGGAATCCCGCCAACCGTGATCGAATTGAGATGGTCGCTGCTGTCAGAGCTTTCGAGGTTAACGTCAAGATTCAACGTTACTGAGTAGCTTGTGGTGGTGCTGCCGCCGTGGGATGAAGATGGCCCGTCACCAAAGACCACGCCTTCGATATGGTTCGCATTTTCAAAAGGATGCTTACCGTTCTCATCAGTAATCTGAAGATTATCAATATCGTTGTTCTGATGGTTCTGCGGATGAGGAACGCCCGTTACCTTGTAGTCCTCACTGTTCCCCTGAACAAAAATATAGTCTTTACCGACATCGCCTTCCGTTACGTT
Organism: Phytobacter ursingii; assembly: GCA_901456055.1. Lineage (GTDB taxonomy): Bacteria > Pseudomonadota > Gammaproteobacteria > Enterobacterales > Enterobacteriaceae > Phytobacter > Phytobacter ursingii. The sequence goes on along the minus strand of CABDWT010000001.1, from coordinate 407,363 downwards.
GCCGTTGCCCGTGATCCCTTTGAGGGAGACGAAATTATATTTGCTGTTCGGCCAGTCACTCTGTTGGTAATAACCGCCCGTATGGTCACCGACAACGAAGATATCGGTGTGACCTTTTGCGCTGTCGTCAGTATTGGCATTACCACTGCTGGTGTAATAGTGAATCTGCGACGCGCTGGCGGATTTCGGCACGACGTCGCCCTTGATGGCGCCATCCGGGCTATCCGGCGTCAGCCAGACATGCACGTTACTGCCGATCGCCACGATTACGCCGTTCTGCACATCATACCCGTTCGGGTTCCCGCTGCCGCCATTGATATGGGTGATCGTATTATCTGACGTATCGGTTGTTTTGCCGCCCGGCGTGATCGTCACGGTCAGCGTCACATCGGCATCAGAATCTGCATCGGCGTCAGAATCAGAGTCTGCATCCGCGTCGGCGTCCGCATCTGCATCCGCGTCTGCATCAGCGTCCGCATCGGCGTCGGAATCAGCATCGGCATCCGCGTCAGAATCTGCATCGGCGTCAGAGTCAGCGTCGGCATCGGCATCGGCATCGGAATCGGAATCGGCATCTGCATCGGAATCGGCATCCGCGTCCGCATCGGCGTCAGAATCGGCATCCGCATCAGCGTCGGCGTCAGAATCCGCGTCCGCGTCGGCATCGGCATCGGCATCTGCATCTGCATCTGCATCTGCATCTGCATCTGCATCTGCATCAGCGTCCGCATCGGCGTCAGAATCCGCATCAGAATCTGCGTCGGAATCGGCGTCCGCATCTGCATCCGCGTCCGCATCTGCATCGGCGTCAGAATCGGCGTCTGCATCGGCATCAGAATCGGCATCGGCATCCGCATCAGCATCGGAATCTGCATCCGCATCAGCGTCCGCATCGGCGTCGGCGTCAGAATCGGCGTCGGCGTCGGCATCTGCGTCGGCATCAGAATCTGAGTCGGAATCGGCGTCCGCATCTGCATCCGCGTCCGCATCTGCATCGGCGTCAGAATCGGCGTCTGCATCGGCATCGGCATCAGCGTCGGCGTCGGCATCGGCGTCAGAATCGGCATCCGCATCCGCGTCGGCATCGGCATCGGCATCAGAATCGGCATCGGCATCTGCATCTGCATCTGCATCAGCGTCTGCATCGGCATCTGCATCCGCATCTGCATCAGCGTCTGCATCCGCATCAGAGTCAGAATCTGCATCGGCGTCAGAATCGGCGTCGGCATCCGCATCCGCATCAGCATCCGCGTCAGCGTCAGCGTCGGCGTCGGCATCTGCATCGGAATCGGCATCGGAATCTGCATCCGCATCAGCGTCCGCGTCGGCATCCGAATCAGCATCAGCATCAGCATCTGCATCCGCATCTGCATCCGCATCGGCGTCCGCATCCGCATCGGCGTCGGCGTCGGAATCGGCATCGGCGTCTGCATCAGAGTCAGAATCTGCATCGGCATCCGCGTCCGCATCGGCGTCAGAATCCGCATCCGCGTCAGCGTCAGCGTCGGCATCTGCATCTGCATCTGCATCGGCGTCGGCATCCGCATCGGCATCAGAGTCTGCATCGGCGTCGGAATCGGCATCCGCATCCGCGTCGGCATCAGCGTCAGAATCGGCGTCCGCATCTGCATCCGCGTCAGAATCCGCATCCGCATCCGCATCGGCATCAGAATCTGCGTCGGAATCGGCGTCCGCATCTGCATCTGCATCCGCGTCCGCATCGGCATCCGCGTCAGAATCCGCATCAGCATCTGCATCCGCATCGGCATCTGCATCAGAATCGTCTGGCGGGTTCGTATTGGGATCGGCAGGCGTTGTCGCAGTAACAACGCCTGGTTCAAGCTGCGTTAATTCTTGTGGGCGTTCGGCATCAGTAAAATCAAGGCCAATCGTTGGGTATCCAGCCGTAGGGTCAACGACCTGACCGGTTAAATCGAGGACCACATGCGTATGCGATCCGCCGCCGCTACCGCCAGCGTCACTGCCGCCAGTGCCCCCCGCCTGAGGACCCGCTGCGGGCGCTTCAAGGGTTTGCGTCGGATCCTGCCCGTCTGCGATCGCCTGTTGTATGGCGGCCACATCTTGTTGCTGGGTAGCCGTAGGCTCAGTGGTCACGCTTCCCGTACTGTCCCAGTGACTGTCACGGCCAAGGTCCAGCTGCTTACCATCCGACAAAGACAATGTGATTGCGCCAGAAGCCCCGGTCTCGACCTGTTCTCCTTCGAGGATCGTGTCACCTTCAACCAATAAACGCTGGCTGCCATCAGGTGCTATTGCAAACACTTGTCCTAATACCGCTTTGACGATCCCAGAGACGCCGCTCATGTGTAGTTCCCTCAATCCTGTTCTCGCCCAATTCATCCACTGACCAGGCGTAGAATGCTAAAAGAGAATTTAATTAGTATTTGTAATGCAACATGTAACAAAGGTAATGAAAGCACGTTCCGGCAGAGGATTTATTGATGCCGCTTCGCTTAAAGACCTTATATTAATAGATGACGTGAATGAATAGTAGTCCGGGCAGGAATTTAGGGTAAAAAAAAAGGGACTTTGTCAATAGTCCCTGTGTCGTACATGATATATATTACGTAAATAAAAATGACGAATTATATAAATCCCTCATCGTCATCATCGGATATTAATCCTTCCAGACCACTTAACGAACGACGTGCCTGTGCGCGGTTGGTCAGCTTAGTCTGGGCGATCGGCGGCAGATCGGTAATGCTGATTACGCCTTTACTCATCAGGACTTCAATCAGATCTTCCAGCACGCGAACCATCTCAAGATCGCTCTGGCGCAATTGCAGTAACGATGCCTCACGTATTTCTCTCTGTCGCATCCATTCGTCTATTTCTGCAGTGCTGACTTCACTTTGTTCTGTCATGGCATGAAAAGGGACAAGCTCCACCTGAATAATACGTCCCTGTTCATCACGTTCTATGTAGTACATTTTCAGCCTCTTTTAACCTGACTGGTTAATTTGCGCCCAATGTGCTGGCATCCGCAAAATAGCGTCCCATTGCGCCATACAGGCCGATATTTTCGAGAACCGCCAGTTCGCCCGCCGTTTCCACACGCTCAGCAATCAGTGGCAAATTAATTTGTCGGGTTGCCCAATAAATGGCCTCGATAAACAATTTTTTATCTTCTTCGCTATCAATATTGCGAATGTAACTACCGTCCACTTTGAGCCAGGCGAGCCCCCATTGCGGTAAATTTCCGATGAGGTGGAACCGGCCGCCGAAATGTTGGATCCCTAAACGGCAGCCCAGCACCTTAAGCCGTTTGACCAGAATATTGACCCGCTCAGCGTCAGGCAGCTCGTTTTCATCCAGTTCCAGCGTCAGGCGGGATGCTAACTGCGGCGCGTTCATCAAGGGTTGCAGCAGCGCATGAAGGCTTCTGTCATCAGCAACGCTGGCACCGCTGATACTCAGTGCAAATTGGCGGTTTGATTTTTCCATCTCACGCAGGGTCTGTTGCAACATCACGATATCCATGCGGCGACTGAGATCGAGACGGTGGATCCACGGCATAAAACGTCCTGCCGGGATCAGCTCGCCTTCCGGCGTTCTGATACGGGCAAGCACTTTATGATGCAATACGACGTGCGCATTGTTGCACTCATAAACAGGCTGCGAGAAAAGCTCGAACGCACCGTCTGTCAATACCGCATCCAGGCGGGTGTACCAGCTGTGATGATCCTCTTCACTATCGCTTGTCGCCGTTTCCATGTTGGCAAAAAAGCGCATTTCGGTTTCCGCCATCGCCAGCGCCTGGTCCGCCTGCATCAGTATCGTCTGTGGCTTATCGCCAACATGGAAAGGGACCAGTGCGAAATGGGCTACCGGCGCCACGTCGCTCATTCCCGTTTCAGACAGCGCCTTAAGCTGGGTACTGAGGGTGTTAGTCAAATTATCGAGTTCATTATGCAGGAACTGCGGGGCAAGAATCGCAAACTCCCCGCCCCGCACACGGGCCAGAAAACCTTCATTGCGGAAATAATGTTTTTGCAGACCGTTCAGGATATCTGCCACGGCTATCAGTAACTTATCGGTCTTCGCGCCACCAAGACGCTGGTTAAGACCGATAAGATCCTGAACCCGCAAGAGGATCAGGTGCCCCGAGTCATTCTCTTCATCGCTCAGACGCGACTGCAATTGCATATCAAAAGCACGACGATTATTCAGGCCTGTCAGGCTGTCGTGGTAAGCCTCCCGGCGCAAGGATTCGGTGCGCTGCGCCTGCTCGCCAAACAACACCTCAAGTTGCGTCACCATCAGGTTGGTTGCTTCAACGACCCGACGCAGCTCCGGCGTTTTCGGCAGTGCGGGAACATTCAAAAATTCACGGCGACAGATAGCCATCGCCTGCTCGACAATATAATTAAGCGGTCGCAAAAGGCGGCGCAACAGCAGAGTGACGCCGAGAATACATAACAGACTGCAGCCGACAAGCCACAACAAGCTGGCAACCATATTGTCCCAAAGACGCGCCAGAGCAAACATCGGATGGCTGACTACCTCAACTCTGGCAACCTGCGTCCAGCCATCCGTGACAATCGCATCACCTTCCCCGGGGCTCAGATTTACCATGCGCACGAACCAGCCCGGCACGCTGGCGCTTTGTGGGTTATCGGTACGCTCAATGATGGGTTTATTGGTTTTAATATCCACCACCCGGATACGGTAAAAATAACCGCTGTCAAAGATGGAGTTGACCATCAGTTCCGTCATTGCCGGATCATCAATATGGGTCGTCAACGACAGACCCAGCGCCGTTGCCGCATCCTGTGCGTGGGCGCTGAGCTGATTCCGGTATTGCTCTCGGGAACCCTCCAGAGAAACAAAAAAGTTGCCGCAGAAAATGACGAGCGTAAATAAACAGATGCCGATCAGTAGCTGCTTATAAAGGGACATGGCCACATCCTATTCATTAATTTCAAATCCTTCTGCACGCATTCTGGTGAGAAGATCCTGCCAGCGGGAGAGTCGTTTACTGTCCCCCACGCGTTTAGTGCCACCGGATTGCGGCAGCCACAGCCCTTCCCCATTAAAAGCATAAACCGGGAGCAGATCCGTACGCTGTGTGGCAGGCAAGATGGCGGTTTTCAGGTTATCCAGTACCAACGGGATCGCATCAGGGGTGGAATACCACGTCACCACCATATGCGCCTGGTTCAGCTGAAGTGCTTTAACGTAAGTAATACGCAACTGGTTGGCGGGGACCCCCATTTCACGCAGCGTAAAATATTTCGCCAGCGCAAAATCTTCGCAATCTCCTGCCCCTTTACGTAAAAATTCAATCGGCGTTGCCCAATAATCCTGCTGCTTCCAGACGACAATGTCATCTTTGAAAGCCATTCGGGCGTTAAAAAACCGGTTTACCTGATTTAATTTATCCTGAATGGTGCCCTGCGGTGGATTTTTAAGCAAGGCGGCCCACTCATCAATCCGCTGCCTGGCGGCTGGCGTCGCCGGTCCGTATAACCGTTCAGTTTGCGTTGAGATGGCGCTAAAGTCCCAGCCCGCACCCAGTCCAGGAGAGAAAATAAGCAACACCGCCAGCGCGAAGGATAATCCGCGTCGCAGCGTTGTACGCAACAAAGGGCCGTTGGGGCGCCGCATACGTCAGCCTGTCCGGGTAATATTGCTAACGAGCATAGTCAGTTGCATGGCGCGCTCACTTCCTCGTCAGACAGCGTATGCCAGCGTTTACGGTACGCGACATAGCCGGAAAGGTAATGCTCAACATCATCGATTCGTACCCGGTAGCTATGGTGACGAATAAAAAAGCTGCCGACGATGCGCGGCGGGTTTTTAAAAAACATGGCCAGTTCCGGCCAGAAAAAGCCATTCGCCAGGTAACGGGCCCGGGTTTCCAGCGCCTGGTTGAACACGGTCATATCGAAGTCTGCTAACAGGTGTTGATACGGCGAAACGGCAAGCCGTTCTATCATCCGCGAGGCGGCCATCACCAACTCCAGCAGCGTAGGGTAAGTAGTAATACGTTCCTGCACAAAATCGAGATGGCCGCGCACGTTATCCAGGCCGAACCGGTAATAGCGTTCCTGGGGCCGGTACAGCGTCAGCTCATTAACACAGTAACTAAGCCAGTGGTCATGAGCCTGCCAGTGCTTCTGCTCGATAAAATAATCCATTGCCCGCTCGACCATCTCCAGCCAACGCGGTGTCTTTGTCAAACCATAGAGTCGCATCAGGGCAAAAGCGGCTTCACCGTCGTAATAGATAATGCGGTGCTCCGCCTTAAGCGATAAATCTCCGGCGTTGAGCACGTGTACGAAGCCACCGTTGTGCGCATTCTGCATAAAACCAATACCCGCCGCCAGCCTCGCCATCGCATCCAGATAGCGCTCATCATGGGTCAGTTCGGTATATTTCGCCATCGCCAGGATACAAACCGCATTGCCACCCAGTTTGATCTCATCGCCCGTATCCACCAGGAAGTCGGCTTCGCTGCCATCGGGCAAGGCACAGGTACGAATAAACGTGGTACACAGAGAATCCAGCGCCCGCTCAATGGCCGCAAAATGCGCTGGCTGTTGCGTCACTTCCCACCCTTCAAGCAACGCATAGGTCGAGCTGGCATGACGCAAGGCGTTGTAGGTTGGAATGGCGCGATCAAAGCAGGGAAACCAGCCGTAGTGGTAACGTCCGGAAGATGTTACCTGGCGTGCCAGATAATCTGTCGCTGAGTTAATCATCGGCTCCAGCGCGGTCTTCTGCCATTCGGGCAACTGGCGATAACCGCTGTTACGTCCGTCAGATTCAATGGGAAATAGTCGCTCGCCATCGCAAAACAGCGCGCGGGTAGTGAAACGCCACAGTGTCTGGTCAGGCTGTTCAGGCCAGTTCAACACCGCGCCAAAGCGACGACGGGAATAATGGGCAAGGTTACTGGCGTTAGGGGTGGCAACCCCATGCTCGCCGTTATAGAGCAGCGCGTTGGCGGCGATTTCTTGCTCCAGCATGGCATAACAAAATGCCGGATCCAGGCTCAATCCAAAGCGAAAATAGTTACGTTTGGTCTTAGCCAGACGAGCCTGCAGCGTATCCCAACGTAGCGCATCGACGTTGTCGACCATGTCAACCCGCAGCCAGCAGGCCTTAAGACCGCTCTTTTTACGCCACTGTTGCAGCGCCTGCGTTCCCTGCTGCCAGGCCTTGTCGAACGTCTCACCGCAGCCGCGTACAACATGAGCACGGCTTTGACTGTCGGATACGCTAAAGAAAATGATCCAGGACGGGCACAGAGACGGTTTCGCCGCAACATCCAGCGTCTCCATCACCGGGCGGGTTTGCGCAAGTAAGTGGCTGAGCGACATTTGACTCCTTAATTGCTCCCGGGCATCCCCAGTCCTGAAAATCCTTGTATCATAATAACATTATGAATGCTTGGTTGTGTATTCTGTACGTCTATATCTTTGCCGTTGAGGCGGTGCTGTGAGGCCCTTTTACGCCCTTTTCTTATTGCTGTTTGCCGGTGTGGTCGCGCATGCCGACACGCCGTTACTGTGGAACCAGCCCGCTAACCCGCAAACATGTCCGGTTGGCGATGACGCCGTATGGGTGCAATACGTGGGTGGTACAGCCTGTATTCGCTACTTTAGCGCCGGTACCCTACGCAATGCGCCCCTGGCGCTGGTGATGTTTAAAGGCGATCGGGTATCGCTGATTAAGCGCCCGCCGCAAGAGATCCCCGCCAATACAGCCGACGCGCAACGCCGTCAGGCGCAGGCCATTTTTCGTCGCACCGGGCTACCCACATTGATTATTGCCCGTCCGGGAACCTATGGTTCCAGCGGCAACCATTATCGCCGCCGCCAGGCAGAAGAATTTCGCGCGCTGAATGCCGCCGTTGATGCCATCAAAGCACGATACGCTATTCAGCGTTTTATCCTTAGCGGACACAGCGGTGGCGCAACCGCCGCATCGGCGCTGCTCACATTTGGACGCCGGGATATTGACTGCGCCGTACTGACCTCGGGCGCATGGGGGCTGCTGGAACGGGCCGAGCGTATGCGCAAAGAACGTGGCGAGCCATCGGCGCCGGAACTGGACGGTACCGGGCTCGCTAACCCCTGGGATCCGCTCGACCACATAGCAGAGATAGCAAATGATCCCACACGGTTAATCCTGGTGATCGGCAACCGGCAGGATCGCAACACGCCGTTCGATCTACAAACCCGGTTCGCGCAAGCTTTACGTGAATTGGGTCATCGGGTGAAACAGCTTGAGCGCCCCGCCGTTGCGCCGGAGTACCATGATCTACAGGGCAATCAGGAGATTAACGCGATAGCCCTTTGCCCGCACCAGGGCCCTGCCCTGAATGAGTAAGGAAACAGCCATGCGCCAGAAACCACCTCGCTCACGCAATACTGACAGCAACGCGCCGGGCTGGACCGCCGCTGACCTTACGCAATTGTTGCCCGGCAGCCTCTGGCACAACCGCCCTGATGCCCGTTGGTGTGCGAGCGACATCACCATTTTGCATGACAACACGCAGTATGCGCGCCCTTGTCTGTTTGTTGCTATCGACACTGAGACCTGGCTGCGAGGTTCAGGTAATACCGGCATTTACGCGTGTTGGAAGGATACCCACACCCTGCTGCCAGAGCAGGCTTCCCGCTACTGCGGGGCGATAGTCCAGCGCAAACTGCCAGGCTTACCGCCTGACTTTCCGCAACTGGTGGTGGAGGACAGTTATCAGGCGCTTCACTTACTGGCCGAAGAAGCACGGCGGCGATTTAACGGTAAACTGGTGGCGATCACCGGGACAGTCGGCAAAACGTCGACCAAAGAGATGCTGGAGACGATCCTGACCGGCAACCTGTCAGTGATCACCAGTCGCGGCAACCACAATACCCGTACCGGCGCATCCGTCACCCTGGCACGCGCGGCATCAAATCCACAGGCCGTGGTAATGGAAGTGGCTATCTCCGCGCTCTGGATGCGTAACGGAGGCATCGGGCATCGCATTAAGCCGCACATCGTTATCATCACCGAAATCGGCATGACGCAGGTGGGCAAGAACGTGACCACCCTGAATGACGTGGCACGTTATAAGGCGCGCATCAGCCATGGTCTCATCCCCGGCGGTTATGCCATTTTGCACCGCGATATGGCCGAGTATGCGACGGTGGCGGCACGCGTTGAGCGCGACGGCGCGCGGATTATCAGTTACGGGTTCAACCCGGACGCGGATGTGCGTATCACCGCGATAACACCAGAGGATAACGGAAGCCGGGTCACGATCGCTTTTCATCAGCAAATCGTCAGCTACCGACTGTCCGTGCCCGGTAACGGCGGCGCGCTCAATTCAGTAGCTTCGCTGATTGCCGCCGATCTGCTGGGCATTAGCCTGTCGCAGATTGTCGCAGGCCTTGAGGAGTATCGCGGCGATGGCCAGCATCTGTCTGTCACCCCGCTGGCGCTACCCGGCGGCGGTACAGCCACGCTGATTGATGACAGTTACAACGCCGAATATCTTTCGATGCTCAATGCCTTTGCGGTAGCGGCGCAACGAGCCCGTACTCACGGCGGACGCATCATCGCCCTGCTGGGACGCATTGTGAACCTCGGCGATCAGAGCCTGGCCATTCATCGTTCTCTGGCGAAACCTTTGCTGGAAGCCGGCTGTCAGCACGCTTTTCTGCACGGCGAAGAGATGGCAGCCTTACATGAGGTGCTGCCGGAAGCGACGCGGGGAGGTCATTTTCTCACCGCACAGGCGCTGGTTGACGCCGCCGTTCCCCTGCTGCGCTCCGGCGATATTGTGCTGGTAAAAGGCAGCGTGCGAAATTCTGATTTCAGGCAGGTTGTCAGCCTACTGAAAACCCGACTTGCCGCCCCACCCGCGCTGCATAAAGGGCACATCGCACGTCTGCTTATTAATCTCTCCACCGGTGAGCAGCGCGTCACTGAACGGGCAGATAGCCCCTTCACGTCGCACTATCTCAGCCAGTTACTGCTGGCCTGTTATATCGCCGATCGCCTGTTAAATAAAAAAACCACGCTGCAGACTGCCATCAACGTGCGGGAGATAGCGGCAGAGATCCTGAAAGGTAACCCGGCGCTGGCGCTAAAACGGGGTGACAAACTGACCGTGAAGTCACTGCTGCAGGGGATGTTGCTGCATAACGCCTGCGATGCGGCGATTAACCTGGCAGAGCATCTGGCAGGCAGCAGTGCGAAGGCGCTGGGCCTGTTGCGGGAACTGAGCGCCGTTATCGGCATGCCTCACACACATATCAATACTGTCTCCGGTCGCGCACGCCCTGGGCAGCACAGCGCACTGTCGGATATCGCCAGACTTATGCGCCACTTCTATGTGCGTTATCCGCACTTGTTGCCCTGGTTTTGCGAGCATGAAGCCGTCATTGGTGAGCGCATCTATCGCAAACCCGGCAATCTGCACGGTGACGGTAGTGCATGGGGGCAATTCAGTGCCAGCAACTGGGGGTTCGCACTGCAATGGTTCGCCGGCGATCTCTGGCTGGCTTGCGCAGCGGGGGCACGCGATGCCTTCCATCTTGATTATCTGCTGGATGAACTGCTGGCGCAGGCAGACACAGCATACCGGCCAGGCCTCAGTGCTCCCGCCGTTCGGCAAATTGACTCACCCACCGCGACGCTGACGTTTCTGGGGGATACCTATTTCGGCGAGTGGTACACCGAACGGCGTAAGGCTCGCGGCATTGATGACGCGCTCCAGCGCCACGGCTATGACTATAGTTTTGCCGCTATCGCCCCCCTTCTTCGCAATAGCGACGTCACGCTCGCCAACGTTGAAGCGGCGCTGACTACCGATCTGAGTGCCAGTCTTGCTGGGCGCAAACCGTTCTGCCTGACAGGCGATCCGGCTGCTTCTGTCGCCGCCCTGCGCAAACAGGGTATCGACGCGGTGGCGCTGGGCAACAATCACGCGATGGATGCCGGATTGCCCGGCTTGCACAGTACGCTCAAGGCTTTTCGCGAGGCCGGTATCGCCTGTGTGGGCGCCGGAATAAACGCGAGGCAGGCGCAAGCGCCGCTGGTCGTCACGGTGGGCAAACGAACGTATAAAATTTTCAGCGCCTACTGGTATCGACGCTATATGGAAGAAGAGTGCGCCTTTTATGCCCGCCCTCGTCGCGCGGGCGTCGCCTGTATCAGCGGTGGCCTGATGGAACAACTGCGTCAGGAGAAAGCAAGCGCTAACCCCGCCACGCTCATTGTTCTTGCCCACTGGGGCCTGGATTATCGCTGGACCACTGCCGGACAACGCACGCTGGCTAAGCAACTGAGTGATGCCGGTGCCGATCTGATTATTGGCTCCGGCCCCCATATGGCAGGCGAAGCCGCGCAGGTGGAGCAAAGTCTGGTGATTTACAGCATCGGAAATGGGGTATTTAACAGCAACGGCGAATATCAGGAACGCGGTATGCCGGCTTACGGTTTTATCGTCCGTCTGTTCGTGGGCGGCACGCAGCCGCACATTCAGTTGCTGCCGATATTTACTGACAATAAAAAGACCTTCTGGCAGCCACGCCCGGTGAACAAGACGGAGTTTTCAGCACTGCTTACGCACCTGATACAACAGGGAATGCCTGTTATTCGGGAAGGTGAAACGGGTACGGGCTGGCGTGCACTGACCAGCAATAATGAATGCATGCTGACCATGCCGCTGAGCGAATGTTTTGGCGAGAGTTAACCGTTTTGGCATAAAAAAAGCATCTTACACAGTGGATACCCCACTTTTCAGATGCAGTGTCGTTATGGTCTGATACTTATCGTCTGTTTAACGGACAATAAGTCCCTAAGGCATTAATTGTGCTGTGATTTCATCGCACTTTGTTTGTAAAAGCACTCTGTACTTCGGGATGTCTTCAGTCTGGCACTGCAGAACAATGCAATATCCCTCAATCCAGACTTTTATATCCTGACCCACAAAGTGGCTTTGAAATATACGCGCCCATTCGTCACTCGGTACACCTTCCAGTTCGAAATATTTAAGCGCGCCGTTCCCACGTAAACTGCGATGCTCATCCAATCCAATTATTTTCATTCGGTTCATCCTTAAGCAAAACAGTAGAGATAGTAATGCCTGAAAGATGAACAAATTAAGGAGATTATAAAAAGAATATGAAAATCAAACTTAACGAAAACTTTTGTATATTACGCCTGATAATTTCGGTTAATAACGCGTAAATTATTAAACACAAATAAACAGGAAAGAGATATCACTGGCGCACCCTACAAAAGCGCAAACGCAGTGCTACGTTTGCTGAAAAATTTAACGTGGTGTTTAAATCGGTTCGGCGAACACCGGAGCGCCTATTTACTCTGGGCTGCGATACACCGGGATTCGCCGGGTAGTCCCGGTAAGGTTATCAAAGATATCCACTTCCGCAGTGGCGATCGCCATGCCAGTTTTTCGCAGTCTTTGCACATCGGCAGCAATACGCTGGATGCCAAACCAGAAAAGCCCGTCAAGCGCCGTGACCGGCAGCCCTCTTTCCAGCGCCAGTTTTAACCGTTCGCGCGGAGCTTTTACCTCTTTGGCGATTTGCTGATAAGGCGTAGCCGCTGACCCTGAGGCATCTACCCGCCGGATGCGGGTTGAAAGACGATACTGGAATGCATCCGGTATGTCGCTTAAATCGGTTTTCAGGCTGTAGACGCAGCCAAAGCGTTTACCATTAAAAATGACGTTTTTCTGACCGATTTGCAGCTCATCTCGCAGGCTGGCAATCAACTGCGGCGCGCGAATTAACAGTAAACGAAAGGGAAGCTCGAAGCTGGTCACGTAGTCCACGTTGAGTAGCGCGATGCGTAGTCGCTCTTCGGCATTAGCCTTTGTCTGGCGGCACTCGTCAAGCGTATCAGCCCACTGACGAGCGATACGGGGAGATTCATTCAGTTCGGTGAAGCTATATTTTTCGATCTCATAATCAATCCGATCCACCACTGCGCCTCCCTCATACCTGCGGATAAGTGTAAGTCTGCCGGGCGGTTATTTTAGCAACGAAGCGGCGTGGTCGAAAGCACTCTCGCGTTCGGACATTTCATCCCACAGATAAGCAGCAAAACGGGGTATCCGCGAAGATACCCCGCTCAGGCACGGGCGTTACGGCGAGACTGTCAACGCGGCATTAACGCAAAGACACCCCAGCCGAGGAATTCACGCGTCCAGGTAACATGACGTTCTGGCGCAGCCGTGAGCGTCGCACGAACCTCTGGCGCGAAATCATCATCCGGGTTGGCCTCAAGCCAGCGGCGCATCGTCAGCCACTTCGCCGCCTCATACCGGTCCCATCCTTCCTGGTCTGCCAGTACCATCTCGACGACGTCGTAGCCCAGTTCATCAAATGAGGCGACAAGCTGAGGTAACGTATGAAAGTCTGCTATCGCGTTGGCGAAACAAGCCTGAGCTACCTCTTCCGTCGGCGGTAGCTGCCGCCAGTAGGGTTCACCAATCAGGATAATCCCTCCGGGACGAAGGCTTTTTTGCAACAGTGCAATAGCCCCGGCTACGCCGCCGCCGATCCAGGTGGCGCCAACACAGGCTGCAACATCACATTTTTCATCCGCAACAAAACCTGCCGCATCGCCATGAATAAATGTCACGTTTTCGCTCACGCCAAGCGCTTCGCTACGCTGTTTGGCCTGTTCGCTGAACAGCTGGCTCATATCAACGCCGACACCCGTGATCGCATAATCGCGTGCCCAGGTACAGAGCATTTCACCCGAACCGCTGCCAAGGTCGAGGATACGCATGCCCGGTTTCAGGCGCAGTACCGCACCGAGTGTCGCAAGTTTTTCTGGCGTGAAGGGGTTATGAATGCGGTGTTCACTTTCGGTAATGGTGAAAATACGGGGGATATCCAATGCTGAAATTCCTTTTACTGTTGATGTAATAACCCATAACCATACTGGTTGTGGCGATTAAAAATATATCACCCTAACCTAAACGTTATCTCAACAGTACGAAATATCGCCTGTCTGTTTCGTGATTACGCCCGCATTCATACGCCAAATGTGTAGTCTGCTGTATGACAAACGTCCCTCTTTGGATGACATATCATGAGATGGTTTCATCAGCCCAGGCGAGAGCATCCCCCATCGCATCAACAGTAGCCCAGCCTGGAATATTCAGTTTTATGGCCTGTTGCTGCACCGCTTCCCATTCACCACGCTCATAATTTTGCGCAAGGCAAAGGACGTCATAAAGCGTCCCCTGTTTATGTATCAGCGCATTGCGAACGGATGAAGGGAGCGCGATTTGCTCGAAAATCTCCTCAAGCGGGATCTCCAGCATGGTATCGAGTAATGAAAACAATCCGCATAAGAACGCCCCCTGCGCACAACCCGTGGAAAGGGTACGCTCGACAATAATTTCGCAGAATTTTGCCCGGGACAGCGAGAGATGATAAAGCTCATTGGTATCTTTATTAGAGAGATTGGCCAGACAAACCAGCGAAACAAAGCGAGTTAACTCACTTCTGCCCAAATAGATGGCAATTTTTTTAAGCGTTAAGTTATCGACACCGTTTATGCCACTAACGCGATGTACGATATTTCTGGCATATTTTAAGATCTTGTAAGTCAACGACAAATCCTGTTCCAGGATACGCCCGATTTTATCAAAATCTAACTCCGGCGCGTTTACTTCGTTCATCAACTGAAAGAGATGTGCGGCTTTATGTGGCAGGCGTTTGCTCTGAATAATTTCCGGCTTACTGTAAAAATACCCCTGGAACAAATGGAAGCCCTGGTCTTTATATTGTTGAAACTGATCATAAGTTTCAACTTTTTCTGCCAGCAGGTTTTTTTTCCCTAACTGCAATGCATGGCGTTTCAGAAACCCATTGATTTCATCAAACGTATTTGCCTTAACGTCAAATTTCAGGATGGTGATATAGGGCAAAAAACGATCCCATGAATCGTCCATCGCAAAATCATCTAACGCCAGTGTATAGCCTGAGGCGAAGAGATAGCGCACGGCCTCGAACAACGCATCATCAGGAACAGCGTCTTCAAGTATTTCAATGACGACTCGCTCGCGGGGTAAGGTGTCTGCCATACCCTGAACAAGCATTTGATAGGGGAAGTTAATAAAAGAAATATTTTCCCCAACAAACCGAAAGGTTGGGATACCCAAAAACTGGTCGGAGATCATTTGACTGGTTGCATAATCGGCCGGCACGTTTGGAAAATAATTATTCATTCCAGAACGAAACAGGAGTTCATAGGCTACGGTATGCAAGTCACGGTCGAATATCGGCTGTCTGGCAACAAAAGAGTCCATAGCTTTCCCCTAAGTATCTATTAGACTAAGTGAACCAGAAATTAAATTTAACTTAAGTCTAATTGTTCATTTATTTAATTGAATCAATTGAAAGATACTTTTTCTCGCGCAACCAAATTTTAGCTAAGTTAATCCCCCCACATTCAATTTCAGATAATACAATTAGCCTGCAAACCAAATTCAAAAAAGTATCAGATTTCATTTTAATAGCAAATTATTATCACCTCATTCACTACCTGTTAAATATATAAATAATGTTATACGTAGTTTTATGGCAAAAATGAGAGACATAGCAATTTTTCAACTTATGATAAAGCCAGCGAAAAAATAGAGGTTCACGTTTTTCATGCAGTAAACAGCGCTCTTATCACTTCGCACGATGCACGCCTGACGACAAAAAAATTTCCGTTTACATTGTCGTGTCGGTTTGCTTTTCAACTCGCTCCCAAATAGTAAGTGTGCTATCGATCACAAAAATAACCTTGTAATTCAACGGTGAAATTACAGGTTACAAGCCTGTGACAATGCGTCGCTCAACGGGCATTCATTACGGAAAGAAATTAATCTGTCGCCAAAGCCCGACACTCTGTAAGTTGCGGAAAGTATTTAAAAAAATGCCTCTTGTAAGGCGTAAAATTTAGGCGTACATTAGCCCCGTCTGGTGCGATATGCATCAAGAATTCTGAGATGGAGCTGTGGCCGAAAGGGAGAAAATTCCCATTTTCAGTTTGGCGTAGTTTCACCTCTCTATACTCAGTCCTGATCTGGTCATGAATGCATACTTATGTATGCGGAGCGATGAAGCGTGAAATATTTCTTTATGGGCATTTCGGTGATGGTCATTGTTTGGGCCGGTACATTTGCCCTGATGATCTGAGCGACGTTAGTAGAAAGAAAAGAAGAACAGGAGCCCTTTGGCTCCTGTTTTCATTTGTGCGGTACTCTTACTGCTCTGTGTCTTCCGCCGTGGATTTTGTCGTGGCGGGAAGCAGGCCGTCGGCACGGAACATTGCTTTGATGCCCCTCACCGCCTGACGAATACGATCGCGGTTTTCAATCAGCGCAAAACGCACATGCGTATCGCCATAATCACCAAAACCGATTCCGGGTGATACGCAAACTTTTGCATCTTGTAGCAGCTTTTTAGCGAACTCCAGCGATCCCATAGCGGCGTAAGGTTCCGGGATTTTCGCCCAGACGTACATGGATGCCTTCGGCATCTCTACCATCCATCCGGCTTCATGCAGGCCTTTTACCAGCACATCACGGCGACGTTTATACTGCGCGGCAATATCGTGCACGCACTGCTGATCCCCTTCGAGCGCGGCGATCGCGGCCACCTGCAACGGCGTAAAGGTACCGTAATCGTGGTAGCTTTTGATACGAGCGAGAGCATTGACCAGCGTTTTATTGCCGACCATAAAGCCGATACGCCACCCGGCCATATTGTAGCTTTTGGAGAGCGTAAAGAACTCGACTGCCACGTCGCGAGCACCGGGGACCTGCATGATCGATGGCGCTTTCCAGCCGTCATAAACGATATCCGCGTAGGCCAGATCGTGTACCACCAGTACATCGTAGCGTTTTGCCAGGGCGACCACTTTTTCGAAGAACTCCAGCTCCACGCACTGGGCGGTGGGGTTAGAAGGGAAGCCCAGAATCATCATCTTCGGTTTCGGGTAGCTCTCACGAATCGCACGCTCCAGCTCATTAAAGAAATCGACCCCTTCCACCAGCGGCACAGAACGCACCTGGGCGCCGGCAATGACCGCACCATAAATATGGATAGGGTAGCTCGGGTTGGGCACCAGAACCGTATCGCCATGATCCAGCGTTGCCAGCATCAGATGCGCCAGCCCCTCTTTCGAACCGATAGTGACAATTGCTTCGCTTTCCGGGTCGATATCGACCTGATAGCGCTCCTGATACCAGCGCGAAATGGCGCGGCGCAGACGCGGAATTCCGCGTGAAGTGGAATAACCGTGCGTATCCGGGCGCTGGGCAACCGTACAGAGTTTTTCAACGATGTGGGCGGGCGTCGCGCCATCAGGGTTACCCATGCTGAAATCGATAATATCTTCACCGCGCCGACGCGCAGCCATTTTCAGTTCAGCAGTGATATTGAAAACATAAGGGGGGAGACGATCGATACGCGTAAAACGGCGTTCAGGACTGAATTCAGCCATAACTTCCTCAGATTAACGTTAGCGCCCGGACCGTCCGAGCGACGCCGCCACGATTGTGGCGTTTGCTGAACATAGCCTGAAAAAAAACCTGCTGTCGAGAGGAAACGTGAAAAAAAATTTATGACTACAAAAGAGGAAGTCAAAAAAGTGCGCAAAATAAAATTTTGGCAAAGAGAGAAAATACACACTCTTAAATTTAACAAATTGATATCAATGAAGTTACGTTGTAATAAGACATTTTTTCACATGTGGCGAAACATCTTCCGATTGATATCAATCCCCTTTTAGGGAATAGGTTTTTCCTCATTGCCAAATGCACGCACCTGACTGGTCATTGGTGGCGATGTTTTTTATCATAGCTTTTTCACGCCTTTTACATGAGCGTTCTCGTGCACGAAATATTCAACATGCTGCTGGCGGTATTTGATCGCGCGGCGCTGATGCTGATCTGTCTTTTTTTCCTGATCCGCATCCGCCTGTTCCGCGAGCTGCTGCATAAAACGGCGCACACGCCAAAAGAGTTACTCGCCGTTACGGCTATCTTCTCAATGTTTGCGCTGTTCAGCACATGGTCCGGCGTACCGGTCGAAGGCTCGCTGGTGAATGTGCGTATCATTGCCGTGATGTCCGGCGGCATCTTATTTGGCCCCTGGGTGGGCATCATTACCGGGGTGATCGCCGGGATACATCGCTACCTGATTGATATCGGTGGCGTCACCGCCGTACCTTGCCTTATTACCAGTATTATCGCCGGCGTTCTTTCCGGCTGGATAAACCGCAAGATCCCTAAGCAAAAGCACTGGAGCGTGGGCATCATCGCCGGGATGGTGTGCGAAACCCTGACCATGACGCTGGTGGTCCTTTGGGCGCCGACGACCGCACTTGGTCTGGATATTGTGTCGAAAATTGGCGTACCGATGATTCTGGGCAGCGTCTGTGTGGGCTTTATCGTTTTGCTGGTACAAAGCGTGGAAGGTGAAAAAGAAGCCATTGCCGGACGTCAGGCCAAACTGGCGCTGGATATCGCCAATAAAACCCTGCCGCTGTTTCGCAATGTAAATAGCGAATCCCTGCGCCAGGTGTGCGACATCATTCGCCGCGATATCAATGCCGACGCCGTTGCCATCACTAACGCCGACCATGTACTGGCCTATGTTGGCGTGGGAGAAGACAACTACCGGGACAGTGACGATATCATCAGCCCAACGACACGTCAGGCGATTGATACCGGGGAGATCATCATTAAAAACAATGATGAAGCCCACAGAACACCGCAGATCCACTCGATGCTGGTGATCCCGCTATGGGAAAAGGGGATCGTCACTGGCACGCTTAAAATTTACTATTGTCACGCGCATCAAATCACCTCTTCGTTGCAGGATATGGCGGTGGGTCTGTCGCAAATTATCTCCACACAACTGGAAGTTTCCCGTGCCGAACAGCTACGCGAGATGGCCAATAAAGCGGAACTGCGCGCATTGCAAAGCAAGATCAACCCGCATTTTCTGTTTAACGCCCTCAATGCGATCTCCTCCTCTATCCGTCTTAACCCGGACACCGCCCGTCAGTTGATTTTTAACCTGTCGCGCTACCTGCGTTACAACATTGAATTAAAAGACGATGAGCAGATTGATATCAAAAAAGAGCTCTATCAAATCAAAGACTATATCGCCATTGAACAGGCTCGTTTTGGCGACAAGTTGACAGTTATTTATGACATTGACGAAGAGGTGAGCTGCGTCATTCCCAGCCTGCTGATTCAGCCCCTGGTAGAAAATGCCATCGTTCATGGTATTCAGCCCTGTAAGGGAAAAGGGGTGGTAACCATCAGCGTGGCGGAATGCGGCAACCGCGTGCGTATTGCCGTACGCGATACGGGGAACGGTATTGCGCCCGAGATGATTGCCCGCGTGGAAGCCGATGAAATGCCTGGCAATAAAATCGGTTTGCTCAATGTCCACCAGCGTGTGAAGTTACTGTATGGCGAAGGGCTGCATATCCGTCGGCTGACGCCCGGTACGGAGATTGCGTTTTATGTGCCCCTGCACACCACACCTGTGACCACGCCGGCCACGCTGTTGCCTTAACGGGAGAAGTGAATGAAGGTCATCATTGTTGAAGATGAAATCCTGGCGCAACAGGAGTTGAGCTGGCTTATCAAAACGCACAGCCAGATGGACATTGCAGGTACATTTGAGGACGGTCTCGACGTGCTGAAATACTTACAGCACAACAAAGTCGACGCCATTTTCCTCGATATCAACATCCCCTCTCTGGACGGCGTCCTGCTGGCACAGAACATTAGCCAGTTCGCCCATAAACCCTTTATCGTGTTCATTACCGCCTGGAAAGAACATGCGGTAGAGGCATTCGAACTGGAAGCGTTTGACTATATTCTCAAACCTTACCAGGAATCGCGCATTATCAGTATGTTGCAAAAGCTGGAAACGGCCTGGCAGCAACAAACCGGCAGCAGCGCCAGCCCTGCCCCACGGGAAAATGCGACCATCAATCTGGTGAAGGATGAGCGCATTATCGTCACCAGTATTCATGATATCTATTACGCAGAAGCACATGAAAAGATGACGTTTGTCTACACCAAACGTGAATCCTATGTCATGCCGATGAATATTACGGAATTTTGCAGCAAGCTCCCGGCGGCGCACTTTTTCCGTTGCCATCGTTCCTACTGCGTCAATCTGGATAAAATTCGTGAAATTGAGCCCTGGTTCAACAACACCTATATCGTGCGGCTGAGAGACCTGGATTTCCAGGTGCCCGTCAGCCGCAGTAGGGTAAAAGAGTTCAGGCAGTTAATGCATCTTTAGAGATAATATCCCAGCGACTGACGCAGGTGCGCGCCGGCGCCCAGCAGGCCGGGATTATCGTGAGTAATCAGGAAGACCGGGATGTCCTGAACATAGGATTTGAAACGCCCTTTGTCTTCAAAACCACCGCGGAAACCGGAGGCGGTGAAGAAATCGAGGAAACGCGGAACGATCCCCCCGGCGATATAAACACCGCCAAACGTACCGAGATTCAGCGCCAGGTTACCGCCGAAACGCCCCATAATGACGCAAAACAGCGACAGCGCGCGGCGACAGTCGATGCAACTATCAGCCAGAGCACGCTCGGTTACATCTTTCGGCTGCAGGTTCTCCGGCAGTCGTCCGTCCGATTTCACAATCGCGCGGTAGAGATTTACCAGCCCCGGACCGGACAGCACACGTTCGGCAGAAACATGGCCGATCTCCGCGCGCAGCTCTTCCAGAATGATGCCCTCTTCTTCGCTGTTCGGCGCAAAATCTACGTGTCCGCCTTCACCCGGCAGACTGACCCAGCGCTTATCGACATGGACCAGATGCGCCACGCCAAGGCCCGTGCCCGCGCCATATACCGCGATAGGTTTGCCTTCAACCGGCTCACCACCGCCGAACTGGGTCAGATGCTCTTGTTTCAGCATCGGCACTGCCATAGAAACAGCGGTGAAATCGTTAATGATTTCCAGATGCGCGAAGCCAAGGTTTTTTTTCATCTCAACGATAGAGAAGGCCCAGGTATGGTTGGTCATCGCCACCCAGTCACCGGTAACTGGACAAGCAATGGCGATACAGCCATCTTTTACATCTGCCTTATGCTCATCGAGGTACACGCGTACCACCGCCTCAAGGCTGGGATAATCAAGGCCGGAATAGGTTTTGGCCCGGGAGATCTCTCCGCTACTGAGATCGCAGAGCGCTAAGCGTGCGTTCGTGCCGCCCACGTCCCCTACTAAAGCATATTTTGTCATTCTTTTACGGCTCCGCTAAAGTCAGAATAAATCTTTGGCACACTGTAAATTCAAGGCGCTGTAACGACAACGAACATAGCATGAGTGCCCCGGGATTATCGATCTTCGTCACAAATTAACATTATGGTTTCAGCAAGGTTTGCACTCAGCGGATATTTTCCACGAGCGTGCTGTGACCCTGTGCTCCGTTAAAAGGAAATGAACATGCTCCATCCGCGAGCCAGAACGATGCTGCTGCTGGCGCTTCCCGCGCTGATTATCGGCGTCGCATCCAGTCTGGTGTTATTGCTGATCATGAAAGTTGCCGCCGTTCTGCAATTGATTCTCTGGAATGGGCTGCCTTATCGTCTGGGGTTAACCCCTGACTCCCCTTTCTGGGTGATTATGATGCTGACCCTGACCGGTCTGGCGGTCGGCCTTGTTATTCGTTACAGCGCCGGACACGGCGGTCCGGATCCGGCAACCGAGCCGCTGATTGGCGCACCGGTGCAGATCTCGGCCCTGCCCGGCTTGCTGGTTGCCCTGGTGCTTGGCCTGGCCGGTGGGGTGAGCCTTGGACCGGAGCATCCTGTTATGGTGCTTAATATCGCGCTTGCTGTTGCGCTCGGTGGAAAATTGTTCCCGCGTGTAGCCCCCCTCGACTGGACTATTCTCGCGTCTGCCGGAACGATTGGCGCGCTGTTCGGCACGCCCGTGGCAGCCGCGCTGATTTTCTCCCAGACGCTAAATTCAAGTACTGACCTGCCGCTGTGGGATCGCCTTTTCGCCCCGCTGATGGCCGCCGCCGCGGGTGCCCTGACCACCGGGCTATTTTTCCATCCACATTTCGCTCTGCCTGTTGCGCATTATCCGCAGATGCATCTGGTGGATATCATCAGCGGTGCGGTCGTCTGCGCCATCGCCATTGCGCTGGGGATGGTGGCGGTCTGGTGCCTGCCGCGTTTGCATCAACTCATGCATCGCCTGAAAAGCCCTGTACTGATGCTTGGAATCGGCGGCTTTATTCTGGGCGTGCTTGGCGTGATTGGCGGCAATATCACCCTGTTTAAAGGGCTGGATGAAATGCAGCAAATGGCATTTTCACAGACCTTTAGCGTGACCGATTACCTGCTGTTCGCGGTAATAAAACTGGTGGCGCTGGTGGTGGCTGCGGCCTGTGGTTTTCGCGGGGGCCGCATCTTCCCGGCGGTGTTTGTCGGTGTCGCTCTCGGCCTGATGCTGCATGAACACGTCGACGCCGTCCCGGCAGCGATCACTATCTCCTGTGCCATTCTCGGCATGGTGCTGGTCGTCACCCGCGACGCCTGGCTGAGCCTGTTTATGGCGGCAGCCGTCGTGCCGGATACCAGTCTGCTGCCGTTGCTGTGCATTGTGATGCTACCCGCCTGGCTGCTGCTGGCTGGCAAGCCAGTCATGATCGCCCCACGCAAAAAATAGTGCGTAACGGCAGAATTTAACAGAGGGAATCAGCGAGAACCGACAAGCTGGTGTAAGCTCGAAGACCACTTGTGTAAACGTATACACTGACATTAAGGGCATATGTATGGTTTATCTGGCCTCCGGGGATCGCTATCAGAAAATGGAATTTCGCCGCTGCGGTGACAGTGGTCTTAAGCTTCCGGCTATCTCACTTGGTCTGTGGCATAACTTTGGTGACGCCACGCTCATTGAAAATAGCCGTCAGTTACTTAGACATGCTTTCGACCTGGGGATAACCCATTTCGATATTGCCAATAACTACGGGCCGCCTCCCGGCTCTGCCGAGCGCAATTTTGGTCGTCTGCTACAAGAAGATTTTTTGCCTTACCGGGATGAACTGATCATTTCCACCAAAGCAGGCTATACCATGTGGGATGGCCCCTATGGCGACTGGGGTTCACGTAAATATCTGATTGCCAGCCTCGATCAAAGCCTGCGCCGGATGGGGCTGGATTATGTCGATATCTTTTATCACCATCGTCCGGACCCTGAAACGCCGCTGAAAGAGACCATGCGCGCGCTGGATCATATTGTCCGCAAGGGCAAAGCGCTGTATATCGGCCTGTCGAATTACCCGGCCGATCTGGCGCGCCAGGCCATCGGGATACTCAACGATCTGGGTACGCCCTGCCTTATCCATCAGCCCAAATATTCTCTGTTCGAGCGTTGGGTAGAAGACGAACTGCTGACGGTACTGCAACAAGAAGGCGTCGGCAGCATTGCGTTTTCACCGCTGGCAGGTGGACAACTTACCGACCGCTACCTGAATGGTATTCCGGCAGATTCACGTGCCGCCAGCGGCAGCCGCTTCCTCAACCCCGATCAGATTACGGATGAAAAACTGGCCAAAGTCCGCAAACTTAACGAACTGGCGATTAGGCGTGGGCAAAAATTATCGCAAATGGCGCTGGCCTGGGTTCTGCGCGGAGATAAGGTGACCTCTGTGCTGATTGGCGCCAGTAAAACCAGCCAGCTTGACGATGCCGTCGGTATGCTGGCCAATCGCCAGTTTAACGACGCGGAATGTGCCGAGATTGACGCCATCCTGAATAGCGTAAAATAGCAGCACTTTTAGCAAAAAGTGCTGTCATTACGGATTTAGGAGTTCCGCCGAAGATGCGGGCATAAACGTTACATAATATTGCTGCAACAGACCCGATCGTGAAGGAGAAAACTATGTTCAGGTCACTGATTCTCGCAGCAGTATTAATGGCATGTGCCCCGCTGGTCGCTAACGCTGGCGAAATAACACTGCTGCCTTCTGTAAAATTGCAAATTGGCGATCGCGACAATTACGGCAATTACTGGGACGGCGGTCGCTGGCGTGACCGCGACTACTGGCATCGTAATTACGAATGGCGTGACCATCGCTGGCGTATGCATGACCGTGGCTGGCACCGTGGCTGGGATAAGCGTGATGCTTACGAACGGGGTTACCGCGAAGGCTGGAATGATCGCGATGACCGTCGCGGTCCAGGACGTGGTCACGGCCATGGTCACTGGCGTTAATAAACAGGCTGTCAGTAAAAAGGAGCGCATGCGCTCCTTTTTCTTTGACATCATTTCAGGTTTACACCCCTAAGGCGGTTCCCACCAGCAGCCAGCCATTTAATGCTACAACCAGGATAACAATCAGCCAGCCAACGCGTTTGATGGTTGGCGTATTAACCAGTTCGCCCATTAACGCGCGGTCACTGGTAAACATCAGCAATGGCACCAGCGCCAGGGCGATGCCGAAACTGAGCAGTACCTGGCTCATCACCAGAATGCGCGTAGGATCAAGCCCCATCAGGATAACGACAAACGAGGGCATCATAGTGATAGTCCGGCGCACCCATAATGGAATATGGAAACGCACAAACCCCTGCATCACCACTTGACCGGCGAGCGTCCCTACCACGGTGGAGGAAAGTCCGGCAGCCACCAGGCTGAGACCAAATACGGTTGCTGCCGCATGGCTCAGCAACGGTTCAAGCGTTAAATAAGCTTGATCCAAATCGGCAATGCCGGTATGTCCATTGAAGTGAAATGCCGCAGCGGCCGTCGCCATCATCGCCAGATTGACAAAACCGGCGATGGTCATCGCGATGCCCACATCCCACTTCGTCGCGGAATACCGCTCGCGGCGCGTTCCTTCATGCAGATACTGGGTCAATGAAGAGTGAAGGTAAATCACGTGTGGCATGATAGTCGCGCCTAACACACCAGCGGCAAGGAACACCGCTTCGGTACCCGGCAGAGTTGGAATGAAGATGCCTTTACTGAGCGGCGCCAGTTCAGGACGAGAGAAAACCAACTCAACAATATAGGCCGCAGCAACAAACAGCAGCAGTCCGCCAATGACTTTTTCCAACGGTTTCTGCCCGCGACGTTGCAGCATCAGAATTAAAAAAGTGGCAATCCCGGTTAATACGGCACCTTGCAGAAGCGATACGCCGAGGATTAGTTTAAAACCGATAGCGGCGCCGATAAACTCGGCGAGGTCGGTGGCCATGGCGATAATTTCCGCCTGAATCCAGTAGAACCAGACTAAAGGACGGGGGTAATGGTCGCGAATTTGTTCCGCGAGGTTCTTACCCGTAGCAATCCCCAATTTTGCTGACAGCACCTGGATCAGCATAGCCATCAGGTTTGCCCAGACAACCACCCACAGCAACTGGTAACCAAAACTGGCCCCGGCCTGAATGTTAGTGGCGAAGTTGCCCGGATCGATATATCCGATCGCCGCAATGAACGCAGGTCCCATCAACGCGAGCCTTAACTTGCGCGCTGTACGCCCACTGCTACTCTCAACGCGACTGTTGTTCATTTCTTGCCCCTAAATATAGCCTTTGCTATGTTTCATGCTACCAAAATGAGAATGATTATCAAGTTCATTTAAAGTAGATTCTATTGATTTCTTCGATAGACAGAAACGATGACGGGCCGGATGTTTTTAAGACAGGGACGATGAGATGCAAATCACACCGTCTTGTTAAGAGTCTAGCATTTCAGTGCAACTTTTCACTCTTTTACTTAACATAACAGAAATGTATGGTGGATCACTATTTTTGAGTCTGGTCACAGGTCATTAATATACTGTGTGTTTGATCTCGTTTTCTTTCCGCTTGTTACATAGAATGTGCACGAAAATTCTACCCGTCTCATATTTGGAGCAAATATGTCCCGCGTTCTGCACTTTGTTCTGGCGCTTGCTGTTGTCGCGTTGCTGGCATTACTTGTAAGCAGTGACCGCAAAAAAATCCGCCTTCGCTTCGTTGTCCAACTGCTCGTGATCGAAGTCTTGCTGGCCTGGTTCTTCCTGAACTCTGACGTGGGTCTGGGTTTTGTGAAAGGCTTCTCCGAAATGTTTGAAAAACTGCTCGGATTTGCCAATGAAGGGACAAACTTCGTCTTCGGCAAAATGAATGATCAAGGTCTGGCATTCTTCTTCTTGAAAGTACTCTGCCCGATTGTCTTCATTTCTGCACTGATTGGTATCCTGCAACATATCCGCTTACTGCCCATTATTATTCGCGCTATCGGTACCGTCCTGTCTAAAGTCAACGGTATGGGCAAACTGGAATCATTTAACGCAGTTAGCTCCTTGATTCTGGGTCAGTCTGAAAACTTCATCGCTTATAAAGATATCCTCGGCAAAATGTCACGCAACCGCATGTACACCATGGCGGCAACCGCGATGTCTACCGTTTCGATGTCAATCGTTGGCGCATACATGACCATGCTGCAGCCGAAATATGTGGTCGCAGCCCTGGTTCTGAATATGTTCAGCACCTTTATCGTGCTGTCACTGATCAACCCGTACCGTGTCGATGAGAGTGAAGAAAATCTGCAGATGTCTAACCTGCATGAAGGACAGAGCTTCTTCGAAATGCTGGGTGAGTACATTCTGGCAGGCTTCAAAGTCGCGATTATCGTTGCTGCGATGCTGATCGGCTTTATTGCGCTGATTTCTGGTCTGAACGCTCTGTTTGCTGCCATTCTTGGCATCTCCTTCCAGGGTATTCTGGGCTACATCTTCTACCCGATTGCCTGGGTAATGGGTGTACCGTCGTCAGAAGCGCTGCAGGTGGGGAGTATCATGGCAACCAAACTGGTATCCAATGAATTCGTGGCCATGATGGATCTGCAGAAAATCGCATCCACCCTGTCTCCGCGTGCGGAAGGCATCCTGTCCGTCTTCCTGGTTTCCTTCGCTAACTTCTCCTCTATCGGTATTATCGCAGGTGCGATCAAAGGCCTGAACGAAGAGCAAGGTAACGTTGTATCCCGCTTCGGTCTGAAACTGGTTTACGGTTCAACGCTGGTGAGCGTCCTGTCCGCTTCTATCGCGGCACTGGTACTGTAATTCAGATAAACCGGGGGCAACCCCGGTTTATTCCTTCCCGACGGCGGCTAACGGCTGCGGTTTCCCCAGCAAGTATCCCTGCAGATAATCCACCCCGGCATTCAACAACAAAGCGCGCTGTTCCTGCGTTTCGACATATTCAGCAACCACCGTCAAAGACTTCGCTTTTGCCAGATCGCAAATCGATTTCACAATCATCGCATCCTGCAGGTCGTGGGCGATATCCCGCACGAAGCACCCATCGATTTTGATGATATCCGCCTCCAGACGCTTTAAGCGCTCGAAATTGGCAAACCCTGTACCGAAGTCGTCAATGGCGATTTTGAACCCGGCCTGACGCAGTTTCTGAATGTTCTGCACGCTACATTCCGAATGTGAAAACGCCTGCTCCTCAGTGATTTCAAAAATGATCTCGCGGGTAGAAATCGCGTAATCCTTAAAGAGCCCGAGCAATTTCTCGGCAAAATCTTTTTGCATCAGTGTCAATGGCATCAGATTTACTGAGAAACGCTGACGAGGTTCAGTGCGGGACTGCGGGTTTGACTGCATCCATTGCAATAAGATTTCGATAACCTGCATATCGAAGCGGGCACTGAGATTAAACTGTGCAATCACCGGAATGAAGTGTGCAGGGTTCATCACGTCGCCATCGCTAACCAGGCGCGTGAGGATTTCATGGTAGCCTTCCCCCTGTGCATCCAGGATGGGTTGGGCATACAGTTGCAGTGTGCGCTCATCCAGCGCACGTTTAACCTTGTTGAGCAGTAGCACACGTTCTGTCGTCTGGTCAGTCACCTCGTCCAGGCTGTTCGTCAGCGCCAGTGGTTGCGAGGTATTACAGGCCTGTTCAGAGAGCCAGCTCAACTGTCCTAACATATGGTGCAACGTTTCCCCGGCTCCGTTAACGTCTCCCCATGAGGCGCCGAACTCGACATCAAGGGCGGTATTTTGCCAGTGAAACCGCCGGCTATTGAGGAAATCCAGTATGTGCTGCAAGCGGTCTGCAGCCTGCGAGCCCTCAAGTACCAGTAATAATTCACTACCTGGCAACTGAAACAATAACTCCGCTGGCTGTAACAATGGGCGCAACGCATGCGTGACGCTGCGCTTAAAATAAACACGCATCATCATTCCGTAATGTCGGCTTAAAAATTCCAGATTTTTCATATGAAAACAGCAGACAGTCAGATTCTTATTTTCCTCCAGATGCAATTCCAGCGCACGTAGATTAGGTAAACCGGTTAATGGGTCAGTTAATGCCTGCGCCCTCCAGCGTCTTCTGTTCCACACGCTACGATGGTATACACGGGTCATATAGATTAAACAGATGGTAAAACAGATCAGTACCGACATAACAAACGCCAGCGAGTATTCCGTGTTAACACCATGCAGAAAATTGCGGTTACAGGCAGCCAGCACAAAGGCAGATACCGCCCAACTCAGCATAATGAGCGGATAACTTAATTTGCTGATACCTAACGTAAAGAGAATAAAAATAAGCGGAACAAGATACCCTGCGACAAAGTCGGAATGATAAGGCGCACATAAAATTGTAAGAATCGATATCAGTGAGGATACCCATAGTGAAATGAATAATCTTCTCTTTTTTGAAAAGCAGGGTTTCAGGCTTTTACGCCACAATATTCGCCCATAATGCGGACTGACAATCATCCTTAATGGATAATAAAACATCATCGTGAAAATTAGCGAAGCGCAGATAAAGCTTTGAATATCAACAATAGAATAAACTACAGACGCGAAACCAAAATAACTCGACAGGTAGACCGGAAACGCAAACCATTTACCCGCTATATACATCGACAATTTTATTCCTGCCGGGGCGACAAATCCCATCCAGAAAATACGCAGCGCCATATTTTTATTCGGAATGCCGTGACGCCAGCGTATACCTATCTTCCAGCGGACCATAGCACATACGGCAACCACCGGAAAAGTCTGGCAAAAAAGCAGTATAACAGCCTGGTTAAATGGCAGAGATAATAGCCATTCGTTAACAATAGCAAAGCTAATAATAATTGGAAGAATAGCGTGACGGCCAAATAATAACATCATCGCAAGCATAACGCTTAACGGAAGCCAGGCGAGATAAACATAGCTCGAATCTATAATTGCACGCGGAGAGATATAACGAGACACCGGCACCGCAATAAGGCACAAAATAAACGCAAGGATAAATTTCTGGATACTTATGTATATTTTAGATTTCATTATCGTTAATAAACTGATCTCACCTGCTCATTTTTTATCAGGCACGAATAATATGTTTATTCGCAACGCGAAGCAAGAAATAACACCGCGGTATACCGTACTATGTCGATAGCATTAATAAATCCAAAAGGTCTGACTAAACCTGAAAAGGATTTACATGAGGAGACAAAAACAGAAAATAAAA
Source organism: Phytobacter ursingii (assembly GCA_901456055.1). GTDB lineage: Bacteria > Pseudomonadota > Gammaproteobacteria > Enterobacterales > Enterobacteriaceae > Phytobacter > Phytobacter ursingii. The sequence goes on along the minus strand of CABDWT010000001.1, from coordinate 377,837 downwards.
AACCCCCGCCGTAGCGAGGGTTCAAATTTTGGTGGAGCTAAGCGGGATCGAACCGCTGACCTCTTGCATGCCATGCAAGCGCTCTCCCAGCTGAGCTATAGCCCCACAATGTTCTTTACGCACCAAACCACCTGGGTGGAGAATTTGGTGGAGCTAAGCGGGATCGAACCGCTGACCTCTTGCATGCCATGCAAGCGCTCTCCCAGCTGAGCTATAGCCCCATCGCGTAAAGCGTGTCGTGTTGACGGGCGGCATAATATGAATTCCCTCGCCAGGTGTCAACGGCAAAATTATCAGGTCGCAATCAATCGCTGAAAAAGCATGCAAATGAAAGACATTGCGAAACATCTCGCAGCCAGTAGTTAAACATGTCACATTTTCGCATAAAATGATGCTATAACATTATTCACTAATTATCCCTACAACCACTCTGGAAATAACATGCTCAAGGAACGAATGACCCCGGAAGAGCTTGCGCAGCTTACCGGCTACAGCCGCCAGACCATCAACAAATGGGTGCGTAAAGAAGGCTGGGTCACCTCACCTAAACCAGGCGTACAAGGTGGAAAAGCCCGGCTGGTGCATGTTAATGAGCAGGTTCGTGAATTTATCCGCAATGCCCAACGCTCCGCCCAGGAAATAACTTACTCCCCTCTTAATGCTAAAGACCCTACTCTGGAAACACTGCTACTGACGCTGGCCAAAGAGATGACTATGCCCGAGCAGAAACAGCTTTCCTCTTTGTTACTTCGCGACGGCATTAGCGGTTTGCTGTCTCGTCTGGGTATTCGTGAACAGAAATAAGATGAAACTACCTGATAAAATGACGACTGAGGAATTGGCGGATTTTCTCGGTGTGGCAAAACAGACGGTGAATCGTTGGATCCGCGAGCAAAAATGGTCCACGGAGAATTTGCCCGGGGTAAAAGGCGGTCGTGCGCGTCTCATTCATATCGATAAGAACGTTCGTCATTTCATTATGAAAACACCCACCATGCGTCAACGCCACGCGCCGGCAGCAATGGCTGAACCCTTTCCACAATATGAAGCCGATAAACAGACCTCAGCGCTGCTGAAAATTAATGGCGTGTTGCAAAACATGACACCACACGAACAAGAACGGCTGGCGGTATTACTCGCGCGCGAAGGCATTCAGGGCTTTCTGCGAAGGTTGGGCATTACAGCGATAGATACGGAGTAAAAAAACGGCAGGTTAACCCTGCCGTTTTCGTTTTGATGTGTCGTCTTACTGCTGGCTTTCGCGCTCAGCAATAAAAGTCAGCGCCTTGTTGATACGCTCAATGCTACGGGATTTACCAATCGCATGTACGGTAACGTCCAGTGCTGGAGACTGACCCGCCCCTGTTACGGCAACGCGCAGAGGCATACCGACTTTCCCCATACCAACTTCCAGCTCATCAGCCGTTGCCTGGATCGCGTGGTGTACATTTTCCGCAGTCCAGTCCGTCAGCGCGGCGAGTTTATCACGCACCACTTCCAGCGGTTGACGCGCGACCGGACGCAGATGTTTTTTCGCCGCATCGGCATCAAACTCCGCAAAATCTTCGTAGAAATAACGGCAGCTTGCCGCAATTTCTTTCAGCGTTTTGCAACGCTCACCCAGCAGTTTCACCAGATCCGCCAGTTGCGGACCATTGCGGGTATCAATTTTTTCCTGCTCAATGTGCCACTGCAGATGGGTCGCCACATACTCAGGCGCCAGCGTATTGATATAGTGATGGTTCAGCCACAGGAGTTTGTCAGTATTAAACGCACTCGCAGATTTACTCACCGCGCCAAGTGAGAACAGCTTGATCATCTCTTCACGGGAGAAAATCTCCTGATCGCCGCTGGACCAACCAAGGCGTACCAGGTAGTTCAGTAGCGCTTCCGGCAGGTATCCGTCGTCGCGATATTGCATCACGCTGACTGCGCCATGACGTTTGGAGAGTTTTTTACCGTCGTCACCGTTAATCATGGAAACGTGCGCATAAACCGGCACCGGCGCATTCAACGCTTTCAGAATATTGATCTGACGCGGCGTGTTATTGATATGGTCTTCACCACGAATAACGTGCGTAATCTGCATATCCCAGTCGTCGACAACTACGCAGAAGTTATAGGTCGGAGATCCATCCGTACGACGAATGATCAGATCGTCGAGCTCCTGATTGCTGAATTCGATCGGTCCGCGGATCTGGTCGTCAAAAATAACGGAACCGTCCTGCGGGTTGGCAAAACGCACCACGCAAGGCTCATCAGCAGCATGTTCGCTATGATCGTGACGGCAGCGACCGTCATAACGCGGTTTTTCGTTATTCGCCATTTGCTCTTCACGCAAAGCTTCAAGGCGCTCTTTGGAACAATAGCATTTATAAGCTGTGCCGGCTTCCAGCATCTCATCGATAACCGCGTTATAGCGATCAAAACGTTTGGTCTGAAAATACGGACCTTCATCCCATTCCAGATTCAGCCAGTTCATACCATCCATGATGGCTTCAATAGCTTCTGGCGTTGAGCGCTCAAGATCGGTGTCTTCAATACGCAGCACAAACTCACCATTGTGGTTACGTGCAAAAAGCCAGGAGTAAAGAGCAGTACGCGCGCCGCCGACATGCAGATAGCCAGTCGGGCTTGGCGCGAAGCGAGTTTTGATTTTCATGAAAAGGCCTTACGTTTGATAAAAATGCCGACAACCGGCAAATCCTGGAAAATTGAGGTCGCAATATTCTATCACTGTGGGGTGATTCCTCAATGTTGTTGCCGCAATCACCCGCTTCTATGTGTATTTTGTATATAAATCATGCGCCCACGCCTGATTCAACAGCGGTTTGTTTAATTTTACGACGAACGAACAATTTCTTTTGAAAATGCGTTGACTCATTTTCAACTCTCCCTATAATGCGACTCCACACAGCGGGGGTGATTAGCTCAGCTGGGAGAGCACCTCCCTTACAAGGAGGGGGTCGGCGGTTCGATCCCGTCATCACCCACCACTACTTAGGTAGTCTCCGCCGTGTAATGTAAGAAATTGAGAAGTGGGTGATTAGCTCAGCTGGGAGAGCACCTCCCTTACAAGGAGGGGGTCGGCGGTTCGATCCCGTCATCACCCACCACTTTCTCGCCAGCTGGGTTTCTTACAACATATGAAGTACCGAAGTGGGTGATTAGCTCAGCTGGGAGAGCACCTCCCTTACAAGGAGGGGGTCGGCGGTTCGATCCCGTCATCACCCACCACTTCGGGTCGTTAGCTCAGTTGGTAGAGCAGTTGACTTTTAATCAATTGGTCGCAGGTTCGAATCCTGCACGACCCACCAATGTAAAAAAGCGCCCTAAAGGCGCTTTTTTGCTTTCTGCGATATAAAAGATTCGAACCTGCAGCAGGTTCGAGTCGACAAAATTGTCGGGAACAATTTTGAACAACGCGATAGCGTTGGCCCGTAGGGCGAGTCTCAGGATGAGACGAGTAGCGCAGTGAGACAACGGAGCCGCTTGCGGCGACGACCCGTAGGGCGAGGCAAAGCCGAGTCATCCTGCACGACCCACCAATGTAAAAAAGCGCCCTAAAGGCGCTTTTTTGCTATCTGCGATATAAAAGATTCAACCCTACGCTACCGCATTCTTTTCTTTCCGTTCCGCTGAGCAGGAAGAATAAGCAAATCATTAAATCCGCACACCTGACTCGACAATAACCCCGTAAAAAAACAGAAAATCAGTCAATAAAACTGACTTATCCCACACAGTAAAAACAATAAAATTATTAAATTCTCTGCAGGCAGAACTGACAACGTTTTCCATAATTTATACTCAATGTGAAGATATAATGTCTTGAGTGCGGCACGGATCCGCCTATTCCAGCGGTACTTTTTCACCGTTAATGGTGTTTTGGGCAAGAAGAGGAGAAAAACATGACAACAATTCAGGCAACCACATCGACGGTGATTTCCAGCAGCATCAGCGGTGGTAACAGCAGCACCAGTAGCACTGGCAGCTCGTCTTCCTCGAGCAGCGATATCGCTTCGCAAATCAGTAACATCATGCAGCAAATCTCAAAATTGACTCAGCAATTGAAAGATCTTGCGACATCGGGCAGTGCCGATACCGACAGTCAGAAACAAAGGGAACTGCTACAGGCTGAGATCAAGCAGCTACAGGCACAATTGGCCCAGCTGCAGTACAAACAGGCAGAGGAAGCGCAGAAAAAAGCTGATGAAAAACAGACCCAGTCCACTGCGAAAGCAGAAGGTGTGAACATCCCTTCTGACAGCAACCAGATCGATATTTACATCTGATTAAACAGCGGATCTTCTTCACGGGCCTGGGTCAAACGCCGGGCCTGTTCACGCACCACATCCCATAACGCCTGCGCGGCGCCAGAAAGAGAGCGATTTTTTCGCTGCACCAGCATGATCTTCCGCTTAATCTCTGGTTTTAAGCGTTTCACACACAATTGACTTCCCTGTGGCAACGGTAACGCCAGCGCGGGCATAATGCTGATCCCGATCCCCGCCTCCACCATTGGAAACAGTGTGGCCGGATGCCCTATCTCCTGAACGATAGTGGCCGTAATACCAAATTGTGCCAGAGCGGCATCAATTAATGGGCGGCTGCCAGAGGCGTAGTCCTGAACCACGAGACGTGAATCTTGCAATGCAGACCAGGGGATATTTTGCAAAGTCGCCCAGGCGTGATCGTGACGACAAAGCAAAAAGAATGGCTCTTCAAGGATCTCTTCGCACTGCAAATCACTCACCGGACCGGGATCGATAACGATGCCAAAGTCCACTTCACCATGGCGGATACTCTCCAGTACCCACTGTTGGGGTCGATCATGCAGCATAAAATCAATCTCCGGATAGAGACGATTACTCTGCGCAATACATTGCGGGATCAAATGTGCCGAAATCGTCTGACTTGCCGCAACGCGCACGGTGCCGGACAATTGCTGACCCACGCGTCCTGCGTCACGCAATGTGTTATTCAGTTCATCAAGTAATCTTTCCAGTCTGGCTGCGAGTTGCTGCCCGGCTTCTGTCAACACCACTTCGCGGGTAGTACGATCGAGTAAGCGGACTCCTGTCTGCAACTCCAGCTCTTTCACGCTGTGGCTTACCGCCGATTGGCTCAACCCTATGATATCCCCCGCCCGACTAAAACTCCTGGCGTGCGCGACCGTGACAAAAACGCGAAGCTGACGTAAAGAATAATTCATCTAATAAATTCATATATGGATGCAATAAATCAATTTTATTTCTCAAAACAAAAAACGCAAACTATTGGCACCGAATTTCTGGAGCGCTTATGAAACTTTTTCGTGTTCTTGACCCTTTTACATTGACGCTGGTGTGCACCGTTCTGCTGGCCACATTCTTCCCGGCCCGTGGCGGCTTTGTTCCCTTTTTCGAGGGGCTTACCACCGCAGCCATAGCGTTACTGTTTTTTATGCATGGCGCGAAACTGTCTCGTGAAGCGATCATCGCCGGGGGTGGCCATTGGCGACTGCACCTGTGGGTGATGTGCAGCACGTTCATTTTATTTCCCGCCTTAGGGGTACTCTTTGTCTGGTGGTCCCCCGTCAATGTGAGCCAGGAACTCTACACCGGTTTCCTTTATCTGTGCATTCTGCCGGCAACCGTGCAATCGGCTATTGCGTTTACCTCGCTTGCCGGGGGAAATGTCGCAGCCGCGGTCTGTTCCGCCTCTGCCTCCAGCCTGTTAGGCATCTTCCTCTCCCCGCTGCTGGTTGGTCTGTTAATGAATCTCCATGGGGCTGAAGGGAGCCTGGAACAGGTTGGCAAAATTATGTTGCAACTGTTGCTGCCCTTTGTCCTTGGGCATCTGTCGCGTCGCTGGACGGGTGCATGGGTGGCACGTAATAAGAAGTGGATTTCGAAAACCGACCAGACATCCATTCTGCTGGTGGTCTATTCTGCGTTTAGCGAAGCCGTTGTTAATGGGATCTGGCACAAGGTAGGCGTTGGTTCACTGCTGTTTATCGTGGTGTTCAGCATTGTTCTATTGGCGATTGTTATCGCTATTAATATCTTCGCGGCCCGCAAACTCGGGTTTAACAAAGCGGACGAAATTACCATCGTGTTCTGCGGCTCCAAGAAAAGTCTGGCCAACGGTATCCCGATGGCCAACATTCTGTTCCCGACATCAGTGATTGGGATGATGGTGCTGCCGCTGATGATTTTCCATCAGATCCAACTGATGGTCTGTGCGGTGCTGGCACGCCGCTATAAACGCCAGACAGAAAAACTGCAGGCGCAGGAAACGGCTAAAGCCTAACGGCGTTTCAGGGGCTGCACCAGATGCATCAGCCCCTCCGTTTTAATCAGCAAAGCCAGCTGCATAAGTTCGCCCAGATGCCCGGCAGGAAACGAATCCTTACGGGCAAACCACAGCAGGTACTCCTCGGGTAAATCAATCAACTTACGTCCCTGATACTTCCCGAATGGCATCTCTGTGTTCGCAATCTCAATGAGCTGTTCTTTTTCCATTTATACACCCAGCAGTCGTAACATTTCCGCTTCATCAATCACCGCAATACCCAACTCCTGCGCTTTCGCCAGCTTAGAACCTGCGGCTTCACCGGCGATAACCAGATCCGTCTTTTTCGATACGCTGCCCGCCACTTTCGCGCCAAGCTCCACCAGCCGTGCTTTGGCATCATCGCGGGACATCTGACTCAGGCTACCGGTCAGCACCACGGTTTTACCAGCAAACGGGCTGTCTATCTCTTCGGCGTTGATAACGACTGGCGCGGGCCAGCGGACCCCCTCTGCCAGCAATTGACCGATCACATCCCGGTTGCTCTCCTCGGCAAAAAAGTTAAAGACATGCGCCGCGACAACTTTGCCAACATCGGGTACTTTTTGCAGTTCCTCAATAGAAGCCGCCTCCAGCGCCTCCAGCGTACCGAAATACGCCGCAAGCCCTGCCGCTGTGGCTTCACCAACTTCACGGATGCCCAGCGCGTACAGGAAGCGGGCAAAGGTGGTCTCTTTTGCGTTTTCTAACGCTGTTACCACGTTTTGCGCTGATTTTGGTCCCATACGATCCAGGCCGGTTAGCTTACCTGCCGTCAGACGGAAAAGATCGGCAGGAGTATGGACATACTCTTTCTCTACCAGTTGGTCGATTATCTTATCGCCCATTCCATCAACATCCATCGCCCGGCGGGAGACAAAATGTTTCAGCGCTTCTTTGCGTTGTGCCCCGCAAATCAGGCCCCCCGTGCAACGAGTAACCGCTTCGCCTTCCACGCGCTCTACATCCGAGCCACACACAGGACAGTGGGTTGGAAATTCAATTTCCCGGGTGCCCTCCGGACGCTCAGACTCCACCACATTGACCACCTGGGGAATCACATCGCCCGCGCGACGAATCACAACTTTGTCGCCAATGCGCAGACCAAGACGGGCGATTTCATCCGCATTGTGCAACGTGGCATTACTCACCAGTACACCGGCGACATGTACCGGCTCAAGCCGTGCCACTGGCGTAATCGCCCCCGTGCGTCCCACCTGAAATTCGACATCACGAACAAACGTCATCTGCTCCTGAGCCGGGAATTTGAACGCCACGGCCCAACGCGGCGCGCGAGCGACGAAACCAAGCTGTTCCTGGAGCGCCAGTGAATTGACCTTAATGACCACGCCATCAATATCAAAGCCCAGCGTCGGACGGTCCTCTTCAACCTTGTGATAAAAAGCCAGCACCGCCTCTGGCGAGTCACACAGTGTCACCCTGTCGCTGACCGGTAACCCCCACTCTTTAAAGCGCAGCAAGCGTCCAAGATGCGTATCCGGCAGATCACCGCCTTCAAGCACGCCCACACCGTAACAAAAGAAAGTAAGTGGTCGCTTCGCCGTTATACGCGGGTCAAGCTGGCGCAGGGAGCCAGCGGCCGCATTACGTGGGTTAGCAAATACTTTGCCGCCGGTGCGACGCGCTTCTTCGTTAATTTTTTCAAACCCGGCCTGAGGCAAGAAAACCTCGCCACGCACTTCCACACGCGCCGGTATATTGTCGCCACGAAGTTTCAACGGAATGGCACGGATCGTACGTACGTTGGTGGTAATGTTCTCACCGGTCGTGCCATCGCCTCGCGTTGCGGCACGCACCAGGACGCCGTTTTCATAGAGGATACTGACAGCCAGCCCGTCAAGTTTCAGCTCGCAACAGTAGATGAGTGCATCGGTACTTTTCAGTCGATCCTGAACGCGTTTGTTGAAAGCAATAAAACTCTGCTCATCAAAGACGTTATCAAGCGATAACATCGGGATTTCATGGCGCACCTGGCTAAATGAGGCCAGCGGCGCGGCCCCAACACGCTGTGTGGGCGAATCCGGCGTGATGAGTTCAGGATGCTGCGCTTCAAGTTCGCGCAGTTCACGCAACAGCCTGTCATATTCCGCATCCGGGATCTCAGGCGTATCCATGACATGATAAAGATATTCGTGATGGCGAAGAGTGGTTCGTAGTTCAGTGAGTTGTTGTTCGATTGATTCCATGTCGCACCATCAATGATAAAAAACCCCCGACGGGCGGGGGTTCTGGGAGAATTAACGAGGTAACCGCAGCCGTTACGCGTTTGCGTCCCGGACTTCACGAATTCTGTCCTGATACTCACGCAGCTTCTGCGGGGTCATCATGCGACGCTGGTCATCGAGCACTACACCGCCAACTTCATCGGCGATGTACTGCGCGGCTTGCAGCATCAGTTTAAAGTTTTGCAGCTCGTCGCCGTAGGATGGCACTTGCATAAACATGGTGATACCAGGCGTGGTTATCTCACTCATACGCTCTGGATCAAATGTTCCTGGGTTCACCATATTGGCCAGGCTGAACAGCGTAGGTCCGCTGCCGTCAGGGCTGAGATGGCGATGGAAAATGCTCATGTCACCAAATTTAAAGCCAACCTGCTGAATGCTGTTGAGCAATAGCTCGCCTTGCAACACGCTTCCCTGATGCGCCGCGACGTTCATAATAATGACCGTCTCTTTCCGCTGCGGTTTTTCCACCACCGGGGCTTCTTCACTATGCTCGGGTTCAGGCTCAGCCTGTGCGACAGGCTCGTGATGCGACGGCGGTGCTGATGTAAACACGGGTTGCTGAGGCTGTGTATGCGCCGGTGCTCCATGCTGAGTAAACTCGCGCTCGCGCGGTTCCTGAACAGGCTGCTGCGGTTCTACCTGTGGTGCTCGCTGTACTGGCTGAGCAGGCTGTTGCACATGACGCTCTTCATGCTGGGCAGGGGCAGTTGCGCGAGGCTGCGCCGACGCGTATGGAGGTTGATACTGATGCTGCGGTTGTTGACGCGGAGCCTCAGGTTCGCTTCCCGCTTTCGGCGGCGCGTTTACCCGATGAACGCGGACTTCGCCCACGCTGTCGTCATCTTCTTCGACATCCTCGTCGTAAGCGTCATCGTCGTCATCACGTCGCGACTTCATACGTTTTAACGGTCGATCGCGGAACATTGAGGAACGTTCTTTACGACTGGTCCAGAAACCGTGAACCAGTAAAGCGATTATGGCGATCGCGCCAACAATGATTAATATCAGACGCAAGTCCTGCATCATTATATTCTCTGTTGTTCTAACACCTTGCCAACACGGCAAACATTTACTCACTAAGAGTATTTGCCGATTACGTCAAGTGCAAGTGTACACATGCCTTTCACAGCATAAAGATGAATGAAATTGTGCTTTTTGCTGTTTTTTCGAACATTTCCGAACGGGTTTTTTCACCTGCGAACAGATAATATAGGTTTTTGCTTTTCTGGCTGTAATAAAAGGAGTATTACCCGGCTATGGTTTCCTCTTCCCCAACCTCATCACGCAGCGGCGTTTTTTATTTTTCTCAAGGCTGGAAGCTCATCACGCTGCCGGGTATTCGCCGTTTCGTTATTTTACCGCTTCTGGTCAATATCGTATTGATGGGGGGCGCGTTTGCCTGGTTATTTACCCGCCTTGATAGCTGGATCCCCGCGCTCATGAGCCATGTACCTGGTTGGCTACAATGGCTCAGCTATTTACTTTGGCCCATTGCGGTGATTTCAATCTTACTGGTGTTTAGCTATTTCTTTTCCACGATTGCCAATTGGATTGCCGCGCCGTTCAATGGCCTGCTCGCCGAACAGCTTGAGGCTCGCTTAACTGGCGCGACGCCACCGGATGCTGGCGTGACCGCCATCATTAAAGATATCCCGCGCATTATGAAGCGTGAATGGCAAAAGCTTGCCTGGTATCTGCCGCGCGCGATCGTTTTACTGCTGCTCTATTTCATTCCGGGTATCGGTCAGACCGTCGCGCCTGTGTTGTGGTTTTTATTCAGCGCCTGGATGCTGGCCATCCAGTACTGCGATTACCCGTTTGATAACCACAAGGTGCCGTTCAAAGAGATGCGCGTCGCGTTGCGGACACGTAAGGTCACGAATATGCAGTTTGGCGCGCTTACCAGCCTGTTCACTCTGATTCCCGTGTTGAATCTGGTTGTAATGCCCGTCGCCGTCTGCGGCGCAACGGCAATGTGGGTCGACTGTTATCGCGAAAAGAATGCCGCATGGCGCTAAAGGAATTATTCCGGTTCTTATTCCATACTGGTTACCATTATTTCGGCTCAGCATATAGATATGCGAATTCCTTACTTCCCCGGGGACAGTAAGTGGGTATGCTGGGGTGGTTCCCAAATTTCATACAGTTAAGGACAGGCCATGAGTAAGATTTTTGAAGATAACTCGCTGACTATCGGTCACACGCCGCTGGTTCGACTGAACCGCATCGGTAATGGACGCATCCTGGCAAAGGTAGAATCCCGTAACCCGAGCTTCAGCGTTAAATGCCGTATCGGTGCCAATATGATTTGGGATGCCGAAAAACGCGGCGTGCTGAAACCGGGTATTGAACTGGTTGAACCGACCAGTGGTAACACCGGTATCGCACTGGCTTATGTTGCTGCAGCGCGCGGTTATAAACTGACCCTGACGATGCCGGAAACGATGAGCATCGAACGCCGTAAGCTGCTTAAAGCGCTGGGCGCGAATCTGGTGCTGACCGAAGGCGCGAAAGGCATGAAAGGCGCTATTCAAAAAGCAGAAGAAATCGTCGCCAGCGATCCGTCTAAATATCTGCTGCTGCAGCAGTTCAGCAACCCGGCTAACCCGGAAATTCATGAAAAAACCACCGGCCCGGAAATCTGGGAAGATACCGACGGCCAGGTGGATGTATTTATCTCTGGCGTGGGCACCGGCGGTACGCTGACAGGCGTGTCTCGCTATATTAAAGGCACAAAAGGCAAATCAGACCTGATCACCGTCGCGGTTGAGCCGTCCGACTCCCCGGTTATCTCCCAGGCGCTGGCGGGTGAAGAACTGAAACCGGGTCCGCACAAAATCCAGGGGATTGGCGCAGGCTTCATTCCGGGTAACCTCGATTTAAAACTGATCGATAAAGTGGTGAAAATCACCAACGATGAAGCGATCAGTACTGCACGCCGTCTGATGGAAGAAGAAGGTATTCTTGCAGGTATCTCTTCCGGTGCTGCCGTCGCTGCTGCACTGAAATTACAGGAAGATGAAACCTTTACTAACAAGAATATTGTGGTTATCCTGCCGTCCTCTGGTGAGCGTTATTTGAGCACCGCGTTGTTTGCCGATCTGTTCACTGAAAAAGAACTGCAACAGTGATGCCAGAATGTTAAAACAGCGCAAAAAAGCACCTGAGAAGGTGCTTTTTTGTGGAGCACATCAAAGTTTCACCCCTCCTGGCATTGATTAGACTCCTCGGGTCTGGTATTTAACCATCACATTTATTTTGATGCGCGAAATTAATCGGTTTCCGATTTCACGAAGCTGAATCGATTTTATGATTTGGTTCAATTCTCGCTTTCGCTGCATAATGTTTAATGACGTGCGAAACGTCAAAGGCCAGAAGCGCCAGCACCGGATCGTGTTTTCCACGCTTCTGAGTCGTATACCGTAACGCCGGCGCTAACGATACAGGCTAAAGTCCAGCCGCCAGGCTAGACTTTAGTTCCACAACACTAAACCTATAAGTTGGGGAAATACAATGTTCCAGCAAGAAGTTACCATTACCGCTCCGAACGGTCTGCACACCCGCCCTGCTGCTCAGTTTGTTAAAGAAGCAAAAGGCTTCACTTCTGAGATCACTGTGACTTCCAATGGCAAAAGCGCCAGCGCAAAAAGCCTGTTCAAACTGCAAACTCTGGGCCTGACTCAGGGTACCGTTGTGACGTTAACCGCAGAAGGCGAAGACGAACAAAAAGCAGTTGAACATCTGGTTAAACTGATGGCAGAGCTCGAGTAATTTTCCGGGTTCTTTTAAAAATCAGTCACAAGTAAGGTAGGGTTATGATTTCAGGCATTTTAGCATCCCCGGGTATCGCTTTTGGCAAAGCACTTCTGCTGAAAGAAGACGAGATCGTCATTGACCGGAAAAAAATTTCTGCCGATAAGGTTGACCAGGAAGTTGAACGTTTCCTGAGCGGTCGTGCCAAGGCATCAGCGCAGCTTGAAGCGATCAAAACGAAAGCTGGCGAAACTTTCGGTGAAGAAAAAGAAGCCATCTTCGAAGGCCACATTATGTTGCTCGAAGATGAGGAGCTGGAGCAGGAAATCATAGCCCTGATTAAAGATAAGCACATGACTGCCGACGCGGCGGCTCATGAAGTTATCGAAGGTCAGGCGACTGCCCTTGAAGAGCTGGACGATGAATACCTGAAAGAACGTGCGGCTGACGTGCGTGATATCGGTAAACGTCTGCTGCGCAATATTCTTTGCATGCCTATCATCGACCTGAGCGCCATTCAGGACGAAGTGATTCTGGTTGCTGCTGACCTGACCCCTTCAGAAACCGCACAGTTGAACCTGAACAAGGTCCTCGGTTTCATTACTGACATGGGCGGTCGTACTTCCCACACCTCTATCATGGCGCGTTCTCTGGAACTGCCTGCGATTGTGGGTACCGGCAGCGTCACCGCTCAGGTAAAAAACGACGACTATCTGATTCTCGATGCGGTTAATAACAAAGTGTATGTTAACCCGACCGAAGAAGAAGTTGAGACGCTGCGCAGTACGCAGGCTCAGGTAGCCGAAGAGAAAGCCGAACTGGCTAAACTGAAAGACCTGCCAGCCATCACGCTGGACGGCCACCAGGTAGAAGTCTGTGCCAACATCGGTACCGTGCGCGACGTCGCAGGCGCTGAGCGTAACGGCGCGGAAGGTGTTGGTCTCTACCGTACCGAATTCCTGTTCATGGACCGCGAGTCTCTGCCGACTGAAGAAGAACAGTTTGCTGCATACAAAGCGGTGGCGGAAGCCTGTGGTTCTCAGGCCGTAATCGTGCGTACCATGGACATTGGCGGCGACAAAGAGCTGCCATATATGAATTTCCCGAAAGAAGAAAACCCGTTCCTGGGCTGGCGTGCAGTGCGTATCGCCATGGATCGCAAAGAGATCCTGCGCGACCAGGTACGTGCGATTCTGCGTGCTTCCGCTTTCGGTAAACTGCGCATCATGTTCCCGATGATCATCTCTGTTGAAGAAGTGCGCGCACTGAAAAAAGAGATCGAAATCTACAAACAGGAACTGCGCGACGAAGGCAAAGCCTTTGACGAGACAATCGAAGTTGGCGTGATGGTCGAAACCCCTGCCGCCGCCACAATTGCTCGTCATTTAGCCAAAGAAGTTGATTTCTTTAGTATCGGTACCAATGATTTAACGCAGTACACTCTGGCAGTTGACCGTGGTAATGATATGATTTCACATCTTTACCAGCCGATGTCGCCGTCTGTACTGACTCTCATCAAGCAAGTTATTGATGCATCTCATGCAGAAGGTAAGTGGACCGGTATGTGTGGTGAGCTTGCAGGCGACGAACGTGCTACACTTCTGTTGCTGGGGATGGGTCTGGATGAATTCAGTATGAGTGCCATTTCTATCCCGCGCATTAAGAAGATTATTCGCAATACTAACTTCGAAGATGCGAAGGTTTTAGCAGAGCAGGCTCTTGCCCAACCGACAACGGACGAGTTAATGACGCTGGTTAACAAGTTCATTGAAGAAAAAACAATCTGCTAATCCACGAGATGCGGCCCAAATTACTGCTTAGGAGAAGATCATGGGTTTGTTCGATAAACTGAAATCTTTGGTTTCTGATGATAAAAAAGACACTGGAACCATTGAGATTGTTGCTCCGCTTTCCGGCGAAATCGTCAACATTGAAGATGTTCCGGATGTTGTATTCGCTGAGAAAATCGTTGGTGATGGCATCGCTATTAAACCAACTGGCAACAAAATGGTAGCGCCTGTTGACGGTACTATCGGCAAAATCTTTGAAACCAACCATGCCTTCTCTATCGAATCTGATAGCGGCATTGAGCTGTTCGTTCACTTCGGTATCGACACCGTTGAACTGAAAGGCGAAGGTTTCAAACGTATCGCAGAAGAAGGTCAGCGCGTCAAAGTCGGCGACCCGGTTATTGAATTCGATCTGCCGTTGCTGGAAGAGAAAGCCAAGTCTACCCTGACGCCGGTTGTTATCTCCAACATGGACGAAATCAAAGAACTGATCAAACTGACCGGCAGCGTTACCGTTGGTGAAACCCCGGTTATTCGTATTAAGAAGTAATTCTTGATGCATATAAAAATGGCACCCTTGCGGTGCCATTTTTGTTTGTTACGCCGGAAGAATGAGCTCGTCGTAGCCTTTCTCCAGCGTATAGCGCATAACGTCTGTCACGCGCGCGCCTGCCCGATCCACCGCATCCGCCAGGGGTTTTCCCTGGACAATATTGCTGACCAGTTCAGAGCAGAACAGATCCCCGGTTCCTTTTAAATCCGCCGCAATTCGTGGGTGAGCACTTATTTCAACGCTCTCCTTCGTCACCAGAACCACATGAATGCAGTTTTCATCAGAAGGGACCGGCGCGCTGGTTATTGCGACCCACTGCAATGTGTCAGAGAGTAGCCCTTTCGCCGCTTCTACCGCGCTTTGCATGTCACGGCACCGTTTACCGCTCAGAATTTCGAGTTCGAAGACATTCGGCGTAATCCCCTGCGCCAGCGGCAACAAATGGCGGCAATAGGCTTCGGGAATTTCAGGCTTCACGTACATACCGCTGTCGATGTCGCCTATTACCGGGTCGACAAGCACCGGCAGATGGGGATGCTTTTCTTTTAGCGCTTTCAGCCACTGCGCGAGAAGCGCAATCTGACTGGCGCTGCCCATGTAGCCTGTTGTGACTGCTTTCAGTTCGCGCAAGATATCGCGCTCTTCCAGCGCCTGCAAATAGCCGCTGAACCACTCGTCAGGAATGATACCGCCATAAAAGGTATCGTAATGGGGGGTATTACTAAAAAGCACAGTAGGTACTGCCGTCACACTCAGACGGTGCTGGCGGATATTCGGTACCGCGATACTATTGCCTACGCTGCCGTACACGACTTGCGACTGTACAGCAACGATATCGGTCTGCTGCGCACGGGTTTTGTCCCGAAATAAGATCATTTCCATACTAGATCCCTGCTCCCTGTGAATAGCTTTCTTCGCCAAATACGCCCGTTGAGAGATAACGATCGCCACGATCGCAAATGATAGCAACAACAACCGCGCCCGGATTTGCTTTCGCAATGCGCAGTGCGCCAGCAACAGCGCCACCCGAACTCACACCACAGAAAATACCCTCCTGTACCGCCAGTGCACGCATGGTATTCTCGGCATCACGCTGATGGATATCCAGTACTTCATCCACCAGCGAAGCATTGAAAATGCCCGGCATATACTCCGCAGGCCAGCGACGAATGCCCGGAATGCTACTTCCCTCTTCCGGCTGTAAACCCACAATAGCGACGGCTTTTTCTTGCTCGCGCAAAAAACGAGATACGCCAGTGATAGTCCCGGTCGTCCCCATACTGGAGACAAAATGGGTAATTCGTCCCGCCGTTTGTTGCCAGATTTCTGGCCCGGTGGTCGTATAGTGTGCGTAGGGATTGTCGGGATTATTAAACTGATCCAGCAGCTTGCCTTCACCGCGCTCAGACATAGATAGCGCCAGATCGCGCGCGCCTTCCATGCCCTGCTCTTTGGTGACCAGAATCAGTTCTGCGCCATAGGCGCGCATCGCAGCGCGACGCTCCTGACTCATGTTGTCCGGCATCAGCAGCTTCATACGATAGCCTTTCAGCGCGGCAATCATTGCCAGAGCAATACCGGTGTTGCCACTGGTCGCTTCGATCAGGACATCGCCCGGTTTGATTTCGCCGCGCTTTTCCGCCTGCACAATCATAGATAACGCGGCTCTGTCTTTTACCGAGCCCGCCGGATTGTTCCCTTCCAGCTTGACCCAGATCTCGCTACCGTTATCAGGCCCAAGACGTTGCAGTCTGACCAGCGGCGTGTTGCCGATGGTCTGCTCTAATGTATTGTTCACTCACCCTGTCCAATAAAAAAGCCCGGTCGCGCATTCGCTTACCGGGCCTACAGGTCTGTGCGTTCTGATGCACTCCCTCATCCCTCTTTGACAAAACGAGGGCGCAAATACTATAAACAGCCCGAGGGTTGTTTTGCATTTACCGTGTAGGCCGGGTAAGCGCAGCGCCACCCGGCAACAATTTCAGATGCAATAACCTATCAGGCAGATTCTGCGAGAGCAAGCTCCTCGCGGTTTTCGATCCGCTCATTACCCGAGTAAAGGCGCGCATTCTGCAAACCGACAAACAGGCGTTCGCCGCGTTCTGGCGCGTCATTTCCGGTCAGTACCACGTTCAAAGGCTCGTCATGCCAGCCCAGCGGCTGTACCACCAGTTGGGTGTAATGACCTTTAGGGGTAGCTTCCAGCACCTGTACCGGCAGCGGGGAATCCAGGCTGGTACGGCGGCTGATGTCGACCTCCCACGGGCGCAAAAACAGATCGACCTCTCCCTGATGCGCGGGCGTGTAACCCAGCGGCCAGCGGTGCGCCCCCACATGAAATTGACCACCGCTGATGGTGCCTTTCAGACGGTTAACTTCGCCCATAAATTCCAGCACGAAGCGGGTAGCCGGCTCGCGCCACACCTGATTAGGTGCATCGGCCTGTTCAATATTGCCCTGGCTCATCACCACCACGCGATCCGCGACTTCCATCGCCTCTTCCTGATCGTGGGTCACAAAGACGCTGGTAAATTTCAGCTCTTCATGGAGCTGACGCAGCCAGCGACGGAGCTCTTTGCGTACCTGCGCATCCAGAGCGCCAAAAGGCTCATCAAGCAGCAGAATCTGCGGCTCTACCGCCAGCGCACGCGCTAACGCAACGCGCTGTTTCTGCCCGCCGGAAAGCTGGGCCGGAAAACGATCTGCCAGATGGGCCAACTGGACCATTTCCAGCAGTCGGGTGACTTTCGCTTTGATGGTTGCGGAATCAGGACGCTCACGCCTCGGCAGTACGGTCAAACCGAAAGCGATATTGTCGAACACGGTCATATGACGGAACAGCGCATAATGCTGGAAAACAAACCCCACTTTGCGCTCGCGCGCATGAATGCGACTCACATCCGTACCGTGAAAACGAATACGACCGCTGGTCTGATGCTCAAGACCGGCGATAATGCGCAGCAGCGTGGTTTTCCCGGAGCCCGACGGCCCCAGCAGCGCGACCATTTGACCCGAAGGGATATCCAGTGAGATATCATTCAGCACCTGGGTGCGACCAAACGACTTCTTAATATTGGCAATCTCAATGCTCATGATTTCCCTCCTGCCGCGCGCGTTTTTCTTGATTGTTCAAACGCCATTGCAGCGCACTCTTTAAAAACAAGGTCAAAATAGCCATCAGTGTCAGCAGGGCGGCTGCGGTAAATGACCCCACCGCATTGTAATCCTGCTCGAGTAATTCAATTTGCAGCGGCAGCGTGAGCGTCTCACCGCGAATGGAGCCTGACACGACGGATACCGCGCCAAACTCGCCGATAGCGCGCGCATTAGTCAGTACCACACCATAGAGCAGCGCCCAGCGGATGTTTGGCAATGTCACACGCTTAAACATCTGCCAGCCTGAGGCGCCCAGCAGGACTGCGGCTTCATCTTCCTGGCTGCCCTGGCTCAGCATGACAGGCACCAGCTCACGCACCACAAACGGACAGGTCACGAAGATAGTCACCAGCACCATACCCGGCCAGGCAAACATAATTTGCAGGTTATGCGCATCGAGCCACGGACCCAGCGGACCATTGGAGCCATAAAAGAGCAGATAAACAAGACCCGCCACCACAGGCGACACCGCGAACGGAATATCGAGCAGCGTGAGCAGCAACTGGCGCCCCGGAAAATCAAAGCGCGTCACCAGCCAGGCCAGTAAGGTACCGAACACCAGGTTCACCGGAACCGATATTAACGCAACCAGCACCGTCAGCCAGATGGCGTGTAGCATGTCTGGATCGGCAAGATTCTGTAATACCGGCAGCAACCCTTTGCTAAAAGCCTGCACAAAAATGTAGACCATCGGCACCACGAGAATGAATGCGGAGACCACAATCCCGGTGCCAATCAGAAACCATTTCCCCCAGTTGATGCGGGGGCTGTCATAGCGTTTCAATTCAGTAACTTCCGCCATTAGTGACCTACCACACGTCGACCAAAACGACTTTGCAGCGTATTGATAGAAAACAGCAACAACAGCGAGGCCGCCAGAATCACTGACGCAATCGCACTGGCCGCCGGGTAATCAAACTCCTGCAGACGCACAAAAATCATCAGCGAGGTCACTTCGGTTTTCCACGCAATGTTCCCGGCGATAAAAATCACCGCGCCAAATTCGCCAAGGCTACGGGTAAAAGAGAGCGCCACGCCCGCCAATAGCGCCGGGGACAGTTCTGGCAACACGACCTTACTAAAACTCTGCCAACGGGTTGCCCCGAGCGTCTCAGCCGCCTCTTCGTACTCCGGACCAAGCTCTTCCAGAACAGGTTGAACGGTACGCACCACAAACGGGATGCTGGTGAAGGCCATCGCCACCGCAATACCGAGCCAGGTATAGGTCACTTTGATATCGAACTTTGCCAGCCATTCGCCGTAAAAACCGTTGACCGAAAACAGCGACGCCAGCGTCAGGCCCGCAACGGCCGTGGGCAATGCAAACGGTAAATCCATCAGCGCATCCAGCAGCGTACGTCCTGGAAAGCGATAACGGGTCAAAATCCAGGCCATCAGCAGGCCAAACACGCCGTTGAAAAGCGATGCCACCAATGCAGACAGCAGCGTCACTTTATAGGCGGCGACAACCTGTGGGTTACTGACAACATCCCAGTACTGCGACCAACTCATTTGCGCCAGTTGCATTACCAGCGCACTTAACGGCAACAGCAAAATCAGGCAGACAAACAGCAGGCTGGTCCCGAGACTTAAGGTAAAACCGGGCAGCACACGTCTGGAGGAGACTGCAAACATTACTTACGCCCCGCCGCCAACAATTTATCTAACTCACCGCCGCTGGCGAAATGTGTTTTCATCACATCAGGCCAACTGCCGAATTTATCTTCCACACGGAACAGCTCAGTCTGCGGGAATTTATCTTTCAGTTTGTCCATTACCTGCGGGTTATTCACGCGGTAGTAAAAGTCAGTGATGATGGTCTGTGCCTGCGGGCTATAGAGGTAGTTGAGGTAGGCTTTTGCTGCCTTCTCAGTGCCATTCGCCTCGACGTTTTTGTCGACCCACGCCACCGGGAATTCCGCCAGAATGTTGGTCTTCGGAATCACCACTTCAAAGCCCTGATCTTCATATTGCTTACGGATGTTGTTCACTTCCGATTCAAAGCTTATCAGCACATCACCCAGACCACGTTCCGCAAAGGTCGTAGTCGCACCACGACCCCCGGTATCAAATACTTCGACGTTTTTCAGGAACTGGGTCATGAACTGTTCGGTTTTTGCTTTATCACCGCCGTCCGCCTTGTCCGCCGCGCCCCATGCACCTAAATAGGTATAACGAGCATTACCGGAGGTTTTCGGGTTCGGGAAAATCAGCTTCACGTCCGGGCGCACCAGATCGCTCCAGTCGTGGATATTCTTCGGATTGCCCTTACGCACCAGGAAACCCATGGTGGAATAAAACGGTGAACTGTTATTCGGCAAACGGCTCTGCCAGTCCGCCGGGATCAGGTTGCCTTTGTCATGCAGGATCTGCACGTCAGTCACCTGGTTGTAGGTCACGACGTCCGCTTTCAGGCCCTGTAAAATGGCCAGCGCCTGCTTAGAGGAGCCTGCGTGAGATTGTTTAATCGTCAGCGTGTCGCCTGCGTTATCTTTGGCCCATTGCTGTTCAAACGGGGTATTGAGGGCGGCAAACAGCTCGCGTGAAACATCATAGGAACTGTTTAACAACTCCGTTGCCTGCGCCTGCGAGATCAGTAAGGCCATCGCTGCCAGCGTCAGATATCCTTTTTTCAGTAAGTTAACGGCCATTGCGCACCCTTATAAGATGATGACGATACAACCATCAGTTTATTTATAACGGGTATGAAACCAGTAACGGTTTTATATACCGTTTGGTGCTTTGGAAGTTGAAAAGGGAATAAGGGTGCGGCCTGTTGCCCTCACCCCAACCCTCTCCCACAGGGAGAGGGCAAAAAGGACTTACAGCGACAACAGGCGGTCTACAGAAGGAGCAAAATAGTAGCCGCCGGTCACCGGTTTGGTGAAACGCAGCATCGCGTCGCGTTTACCGTCAGCGTCGCCAAACATGCTCAGTAACTGCTGTTCAATGTTATATAAACGCGCACAGTAGGCACAGAAATAGAGGCCGTGTGTTCCACTGGCAGTGCCGTACGGCAGGCTCTGACGGACAATTTTCAGACTCTTGCCGTCTTCTTTTAAATCGACGCGGGTCAGGTGTGAAGTGACCGGACGCGCATCACCATCAATCTCTTCGTTTGCCACTTTGGTGCGGCCAATCATCATCTCCTGGTCGCCGACACTCATGCGATTAAGCTGTTTGAGGTTATGTTCCCAGCGCTGCACCAGTACATAGCTGCCGCCAGCATCCACCCCGTCTTTGATGACGGCGACATCGCGACGTATTTCATCACCGGCCGGGTTTTCAGTACCATCGACGAAACCACTCAGGTCGCGGTCTTCAACCCAGCGAAAACCGTGAGTCTCTTCTTTCACTTCAAGGGTGTCGCCAAACGCGGCCAGCGCCGCCTGCGCGACGGAAAAATTGACGTCATGACGCAGAGAAAGGATATGGATAAGGACATCGAACTGTGTGGCAGGAGCCAGACCTTTACCCAGCGGTGTAAAATTCTTCAGCTCTTGCGCGCCTTCGCCGCCGCTCAGCTCGCGCCAGGTATCATGGCCAAATGCCACCACCGCGCCGAGGGCCGCATCCGGGAATGTTGCCTGCAGCGTAGCCAGTTTGTCGATAAACACCCGACAGCCTTCACGCAGGCCACGCTTATCGCCTGTCACATTCGCTTCAATCCAAATCGCCGCACGGCAATGTTCTGGCAATATGCCGCTCTGAACCTGAGACATCATTCCTCCTGAAAAAAAGATGCCACGCAACCGTGGCATTGATGGGCGTATTGTACCCGTTTTTTGTTCAGGACGCGGCGCGTAGGATCAAATTAGCGACGCCAGATAATTTTGTTTAATTTCCAGCTTTTGAGAGCATCGTCAGACGGCATTAACCCTTCTGGACCACGCCAGTCGCCGGTAAACACATAGCTAATATGCGCACTGCCCGGCGCCTTACACTCAACGCCTTTGACATCATCACCCGTCGCGGCGACACAATGACCAAATGCTTTATCGTAAAGCCCGCTAAATGCGGTGCCCGTCTTGACCCCGTTAGCCGTTTCAATACTGCTGTCGAGGACATCCACCCGGCTTACAGTGCCGTTTTCTCCATTCACCACCAGCGCAACCTTGTCGTCTTTCAACGCTTCAACGTAACGGACGATTTTGCCTTTCTCCGTTTTCATCCCGCTGCGCAGGTGATAATTACCGTTCAGCGCATCGTTGATCGCCTTTTCATCAAGCGCCGTATTCGCCGCGATCCCCCCAACGCCCTGTTCACTCACCTCGATGGATGAGCCAAACCAGTTCCAGGGCAAGGCTGCAGACCAGTTGACCGAAGAGAGCGTTGAACAACCGGACAATGCCAGTGCCAGCGCGCAGACGCTTATACGCAGGGATTTCATCTTTACATCCTTTCTTGTTAACTTGACGGCTATTGGAGTGCCGGAACAGTAAAAAGTGCCCGTTAATGATGATCCGGTTGAAAACAGGCCTGACAGCGAGGATTACTCAGCAGCCACACGAGCGCAATGATGTCAGCCACAACGAATCCCAGCCCGACGCCCGTTATCGCCTCGCCTTTGAACCACAGCAGCGGCTGCCAGAGTAATAACGCGGATTGCGCGGTAATCAACAACAGACGCATCGCACGCCAGAGACGCGGTAAGAGGTGCCTGCGGCCACTCAATAAAAAGGTGAAAACGGCCGGAACACCCGGCAACAGGCCCAGCCAGAAGGTGTCATGATCGGGATAAAACAGGGTTAACAGCGCATCGCCCTGCCCCCTCGATGCTGCAGCAATCACAAATAAAACCCAGGTTCGCGCCTGTAATAACAATACACACCAGAATAAAAACGGCAGCCGTAAACGGCCATGGCTGTCAAAATCAGCAGGTGTTAACTCAATATTCTTCATCTTCAATCAGGCGCTTACCTAAACTCAGCGAGTCAGCATGCTCATAGCCCAGGCGTTCATACATTCCCAGAACCACGTCATTGTCTTCACGTACCATTATATTGATTTTGGGGCAGCCACGGGCAATCAGCTTTTTCTCCAGGCGGCTTAATAACGCATTGGCAATACCACGTCCGCGAAATTCCGGATGAACCCCCAGATAGTAAGCCGAACCACGGTGCCCGTCATAACCGCCCATGACGGTGCCGACGACTTCGCCGTTGACCTCGGCGACCAGGAACAGACTGACGTCGTGATTGATCTTACGTTCAATGTCCATTTCCGGATCGTTCCACGGGCGCAGCAGTTCGCAGCGCTCCCACAGGGTGATGACTTCTTCGAAATCTTCCTGGCGAAAAACGCGTATTTCCATGGTGTTACCTGCCCTTTTTTACGGTCAAAGAGAGATTATCGCGCGACCAGCCGCCGTAGCCAATATGCAGCGAAATCGCAGCAGGAAAATGGCATAATGTCACTCTGTCACGTATTGAAATGAAAAGTAAAACATTTCTTAGTAAGGACTGTCGTAACGGCAAACCCAATACGATATAACTCCAGGGACTACGGATAAGAAGAACAGGCTGTATGAGCACTTTCAAACCCTTAAAAATATTCACCTCGCGTCGTCAGGTTCTGAAAGCTGGCCTTGCCGCATTAACGCTTTCAGGCATGTCGCGGGCCATCGCAAAAGACGATTCATCCCTTAAAACCAGTAATGGTCATAGCCAGCCGAAAGCAAAAAAGGCCGGTTCCCGGCGTATCGTGATGCTTGATCCGGGCCATGGCGGCATTGATACCGGCGCAATAGGCGGCAATGGTTCGAAAGAGAAACATGTTGTACTGGCCATTGCCAAAAACGTCCGTACTATTCTGCGTGATCGGGGCATTGATGCGCGCTTAACGCGCACCGGCGACACCTTTATCCCGCTTTATGACCGCGTGGAGATTGCCCACCAGCATGGCGCCGATCTGTTTATGTCCATCCATGCAGACGGTTTTACCAACCCCAGCGCGGCAGGCGCATCGGTCTTTGCCTTGTCCAACCGCGGGGCCAGTAGCGCGATGGCGAAATACCTTTCCGATCGCGAGAACGCCGCCGATGATCTCGCGGGCAAGAAAGCAAAAGATAAAGATCATTTGCTGCAGCAGGTACTGTTTGATCTCGTTCAGACCGATACCATTAAAAACAGCCTGACGCTCGGATCGCATATTCTGCGCCAGATTAAACCCGTACACCGTCTGCACAGCCGGAACACGGAACAAGCGGCCTTCGTGGTGCTAAAATCGCCATCCATCCCTTCGGTACTGGTGGAAACGTCGTTTATCACCAACCCGCAGGAAGAGAAGCTGCTTGGCACCACCGCATTTCGCCAAAAGATAGCCAATGCGATAGCTGACGGTATTATCAGTTACTTTAACTGGTTCGATAATCACAAGGCCCATTCGAAGAAACGCTGATGACCCTACCGGATACCCGCGACGTAAAATCCTTTCTGCTGACATTGCAGGATGACATTTGCCAACAGCTTTCCACGCTGGATGGCACCGCTTTCGTTGAAGATGAGTGGCAGCGCGATGCCGGCGGCGGTGGCCGCAGCCGGGTCTTGCGTGAGGGCGCTATTTTCGAGCAGGCGGGGGTAAACTTTTCTCATGTCACCGGCAGCGCAATGCCCGCCTCGGCAACAGCACATCGTCCGGAGCTGGCCGGACGCAGTTTTGAAGCGATGGGGGTTTCGCTGGTGGTGCATCCGCGTAATCCGTATGTACCGACCAGTCATGCCAATGTGCGCTTTTTTATTGCCGAAAAACCCGGTGCCGACCCGGTCTGGTGGTTTGGTGGCGGGTTTGATATGACGCCCTTTTACGGTTTTGAAGAAGACGCCATTCACTGGCACCAGACGGCGCATGACTTGTGCCAGCCCTTCGGGAACGATGTCTATCCGCGCTATAAAAAATGGTGTGATGACTATTTCTTTCTTAAACACCGTAACGAGCAGCGCGGGATTGGCGGGCTGTTTTTCGATGATTTGAACACGCCGGATTTCGACACCTGCTTCGCCTTTATGCAGGCTGTTGGCAAGGGCTACACCGATGCCTATCTGCCGATTGTTGAGCGCCGTAAAGCTCTGCTTTTTGGCGAGCGCGAACGCGCATTCCAGCTCTATCGTCGCGGACGTTATGTGGAGTTTAATCTGGTGTGGGATCGCGGCACGCTGTTCGGCCTGCAAACCGGTGGGCGTACAGAGTCGATTTTAATGTCGATGCCGCCGCTGGTGCGTTGGGAATACAACTATCAGCCTGAAGAAGGCAGCCCGGAGGCTGCCTTAAGTGCGTTTATACAGGTTCGGGACTGGGTTTAACTTCCCGAGCAATCGCGAAGCCCGGGTAAAGCAACCGCCGCATCCGGGAAAACCCCGATGCGCTACGCTTATCGGGGTTACAAGATAGCGCTCCAGTTACAGCGGCTGTGTCTGCGCTTCTACCACCGCCAGCGCCACCATATTAACGATTCGCCTTACGGAGGCGATAGGCGTCAGGACATGCACTGGTTTCGATACCCCCATCAGCACTGGCCCCACCGTCACACCTTCCGAGCTGGATACCCGTAGTAAGTTGTAACTAATACGGGCGGCCTCGACGTTTGGCATAATCAGGATATTCGCCGAACCTTTCAGCGGGCTGTCCGGCATACGTTCATGACGGATACTCTCCACCAGTGCGGCGTCCCCATGCATCTCACCGTCAATCATCAGGTCTGGCGCACGTTCACGCACCAGGTCGAGGGTTTCGCGCATTTTCAGCGCGGCGAGTGATTTCGAAGAACCGAACTGCGAATGGGACAACAGCGCCACTTTCGGCTCGATACCAAAGCGGCGCACGGTTTCTGCCGCCAGCAAGGTAATTTCCGCCAGTTGTTCAGCGCTCGGGTCTTCATTCACGTAGGTGTCAGCGATAAAGGTATTCCCGCTGGGCAACAATAAGGCGTTCATCGCCCCGGCCGCATGCACGCCTTCGCGGTAGCCGAAGATCTCCTGCACGACGCTAAAGTGTTCGTGATAATCACCAATGGTGCCGCAGATCATCGCATCCGCTTCACCGCGATGAACCATGATCGCGCCAATCACCGTGGTATCGCTGATCACCGCGCGCTGCGCCTGTTCCTGAGTGATACCGCGCCGTTTCATGATGCTGAAATACTCGGTCCAGTACTCTTTGAAGCGAGGGTCCGATTCATTGTTGACGATTTCAAAGTCAACGTTGGGTCGAATTTGCAGCCCCAGTTTCTGGATTCGCATTTCGATAACCCCCGGACGCCCCACCAGAATCGGCTTCGCCAGCCCCAGAGTGATCAACTCCTGCGTCGCGTGCAGTATGCGTGGTTCTTCCCCTTCTGTCAGCACAACGCGTTTTGGCGCTTTACGTGCCTGCGAGAAGATAGGCTTCATAAACAGATTGGTTTTGTAGACAAACTCAGTGAGCTTGTCGACATATGCATCAAAATCAGCGATTGGTCGGGTTGCGACGCCGGAATCCATCGCCGCTTTTGCCACGGCGGGGGCGATCTTCACAATCAAACGCGGATCAAACGGTTTCGGGATCAGATAATCCGGGCCAAAGCTCAGATCCTGATCGCCATAGGCGGAGGCCACCACCTCACTCTGCTCGGCATGGGCCAGCTCGGCAATCGCATGCACTGCCGCCAGCTTCATCTCTTCGTTAATCGCCGTCGCCCCCACATCCAGCGCACCACGGAAAATAAACGGGAAGCAGAGTACGTTGTTGACCTGGTTAGGGTAATCGGAACGACCGGTACAGATGATCGCATCCGGGCGAACCTCTTTCGCCAGCGGTGGCAGAATTTCCGGTTCCGGGTTCGCCAGCGCCAGAATCAACGGCTGACGCGCCATTTTTTTAACCATATCCGGCGTCAGTACTTTCGGCCCGGAGCAGCCGAGGAAAATATCCGCACCATCGACCACATCGGCCAGCGTGCGTTTACCGTCATCTTCCACCGCATAAGCCGCTTTGGTTTCCGCCATATTGGCTTCGCGGCCTTTGTAGATAACCCCTTTGGAGTCGCATACGACAATATTGTGTTTCTGCATGCCCAGCGCCACCAGCAGGTTCATACAGGCGATTGCCGCCGCCCCTGCCCCGGAAACCACCATGCGTACGTCAGAGAGAGTTTTCTCTACCACGCGCAGGCCGTTCAGAATGGCTGCGGTACTGATGATCGCCGTCCCGTGCTGGTCATCGTGAAAAACGGGAATGTTCATGCGCTCGCGCAGTTTTGCCTCAATATAGAAGCACTCTGGCGCTTTGATATCTTCCAGGTTGATGCCACCGAATGTCGGCTCCAGCGCCGCCACCACATCGATCAGCTTGTCCGGATCATGCTCGTCGACTTCGATATCAAAAACATCAATGCCGGCGAATTTCTTAAACAGAACGCCCTTGCCTTCCATTACCGGTTTCCCGGCAAGGGCACCAATGTTGCCCAGCCCAAGTACGGCAGTGCCGTTTGAGACGACGGCAACAAGATTGCCACGCGCCGTATACTTGTAGGCTGCCAGCGGATCTTTCTCGATTTCAAGACAGGGCGCCGCAACACCCGGCGAGTAGGCCAGCGCCAGATCGCGCTGGGTGGCCAGGGGCTTCGTTGGCGACACCTGAATTTTCCCCGGATGCGGGAACTCGTGGAAATCGAGGGCACTTTGTTTGAGTTGGTCGTCCATTTGCTGTTCCTTTACGCGTATCTTTCAGATAATTGAAGCGTGATAACCGTCCTGATGCGCCGCCTAGTATGCCCTCAGCCACGCCCGCAAACTTTGAACACAACCAAACTCTGACCATGCCATAACAAAAATTGTTATCAATTCATAACACCAATGTTACAACCCGTTGAAAGCAAGACACTCCTGGTCTGCTATGCTTTTTTGTTATGCACAACACGATTCCGATAACAACACTCTCGAAATCATTCATATAACACCTTGCTTTTTAAGGAGTATTTTTCTATGAATTATTTAGACGGCATCAAACAGTTCACTACCGTGGTAGCCGATAGCGGCGATATTGAGTCCATTCGACATTATCAACCCGAAGATGCAACCACCAACCCCTCTCTGCTACTGAAAGCAGCCGCGCTGGACCACTTTAAGCACTTGATTGAAGACGCAATTGTCTATGGCAAAAGCCATGGCAAAACCCAGGAACAGCAGGTAGCGGAAGCCTGCGACAAGCTGGCGGTCAATTTTGGTCAAGAAATTCTGAAAAGCATCCCCGGACGTGTTTCAACCGAAGTGGATGCACGTCTCTCCTACGATAAAGAGAAAAGCGTCGCCAAAGCCCGCAAGCTGGTACAGCTCTACGAGGAGTTGGGCATCGATAAATCACGCATCCTGATCAAACTGGCGTCGACCTGGGAAGGGATCCGCGCGGCGGAAATTCTCGAAAAAGAGGGGATCAAGTGCAACCTGACGCTATTGTTCTCCTTCGCCCAGGCTCGCGCCTGTGCCGAAGCCGGGGTATTTTTAATCTCCCCGTTCGTTGGCCGTATTTACGACTGGTATCAGCAACGTAAACCCATGGACCCTTACGTCGTGGATGAAGACCCCGGCGTGAAATCCGTGCGGAATATCTACGATTATTTCAAACAGCATCGCTACGAAACCATCGTTATGGGCGCAAGCTTCCGTCGTACGGAACAGGTGCTGGCGCTGGCAGGCTGTGACAGGCTGACCATCTCGCCTGACCTGCTTAAAGCCCTGCACGGCGAGGAAGGCGTCGTTGAACGAAAACTGGTTCCGCCGTCGCAAACGTTCCCGCGCCCGGAACCCCTGACCGAAGCGCAGTTCCGCTGGGAACATAATCAGGACGCCATGGCGGTGGAGAAACTGTCGGACGGCATCCGCCAGTTCGCCGTTGACCAGCGCAAACTCGAAGAT
Source organism: Phytobacter ursingii (assembly GCA_901456055.1). GTDB lineage: Bacteria > Pseudomonadota > Gammaproteobacteria > Enterobacterales > Enterobacteriaceae > Phytobacter > Phytobacter ursingii. The sequence goes on along the minus strand of CABDWT010000001.1, from coordinate 349,135 downwards.
CTCATCGCCGCCAAATTTTAACCCTTAGCAAGGAGAGAGTTATGTCTCGTAAAGAGCTCGCCAACGCCATTCGCGCCCTGAGTATGGATGCGGTACAAAAAGCGAATTCCGGCCACCCTGGCGCACCGATGGGAATGGCGGATATTGCCGAAGTCCTCTGGAACGATTTCTTAAAACATAATCCGACAGACCCGACCTGGTATGACCGCGACCGCTTTATTCTGTCTAACGGTCATGCCTCTATGCTGCTCTATAGTCTGTTGCACTTAAGCGGTTATGACCTGTCCCTGGATGAGTTAAAAAACTTCCGTCAGTTGCATTCGAAAACGCCGGGTCACCCGGAGATTGGCTATACGCCAGGCGTCGAAACCACCACCGGCCCGCTGGGACAGGGGCTGGCCAACGCCGTCGGGCTGGCGATTGCCGAACGCACTCTCGCCGCACAGTTCAACCGTCCTGATCATGAGATTGTCGACCACTACACCTACGTATTTATGGGCGACGGTTGCCTGATGGAGGGGATTTCCCATGAAGTCAGTTCTCTGGCGGGCACCCTTGGGCTGGGCAAACTGATCGGTTTTTACGATCACAACGGGATCTCCATTGATGGTGAAACCGAGGGCTGGTTTACCGACGATACGGCCAAACGTTTCGAGGCCTACCACTGGCATGTGGTACATGAAATCGACGGACACGATCCCGAAGCCGTGAAAAAGGCCATTCTGGAAGCGCAAAGCGTGAAAGATAAACCATCGCTGATCATCTGCCGCACGGTCATCGGTTTTGGCTCCCCTAATAAGGCCGGGAAAGAAGAGTCCCATGGTGCTGCGCTTGGGGAAGAGGAAGTCGCCTTAACCCGTCAGAAACTGGGCTGGAAATACCCGGCATTTGAGATCCCAAAAGAGATCTATAAAGCATGGGACGCGCGCGAAAGCGGCGAAAAAGCGCAACAGGCGTGGAAGGAGAAATTTGCCGCCTATGAAAAGGCCTATCCGGATCTGGCTGCGGAATTTAAACGTCGCCTGAGCGGCGAACTGCCTGAAAACTGGGAGCAAACCACGCAGGCATATATTGAGAAGCTCCAGGCGGAACCGGCAAAAATTGCCACCCGCAAAGCGTCACAAAATGCCCTGAATACAATGGGTCCGGTGCTGCCGGAGCTGCTCGGCGGCTCCGCCGACCTTGCTCCGAGTAATCTGACTATCTGGTCGGGCTCCCATTCATTAAAAGAAGATCCTGCCGGGAATTATATCCACTACGGCGTGCGTGAATTCGGGATGACCGCGATCGCCAACGGCATCGCCCATCACGGCGGCTTTGTGCCGTATACCGCCACCTTCTTGATGTTTGTGGAGTATGCGCGCAACGCGGCACGTATGGCGGCGCTGATGAAAGCCCGACAAATCATGGTCTATACCCATGACTCCATTGGTCTGGGGGAAGACGGCCCTACTCACCAGGCGGTGGAACAACTGGCCAGCCTGCGCTTGACGCCGAATTTCAGTACCTGGCGCCCCTGCGACCAGGTGGAAGCCGCGGTTGGCTGGAAACTGGCGGTCGAGCGTCATACAGGCCCGACGGCATTAATTTTGTCCCGACAAAACCTGGCGCAAATGGACCGGACCCCGGAGCAGGTGAAAGCTATCTCCAAAGGCGGTTATATCCTGAAAGATGCCGATGGCAAGCCGGATATCATCCTGATTGCCACCGGCTCTGAGGTTGAAATCACGGTAAAAGCGGCGGAGAAACTGACTGAGGAAGGGCATAAAGTCCGCGTGGTATCGCTGCCCTCAACGGATATTTTTGATGCTCAGGATGAGCAATACCGCGAATCGGTCCTGCCTTCTGATGTCAGCGCCCGCGTCGCCGTTGAAGCCGGTATTGCCGACTACTGGTACAAATATGTCGGGCTGAAAGGCGCCATCGTCGGTATGACGGGCTACGGTGAATCCGCGCCCGCCGATAAGCTTTTCCCGTACTTCGGTTTCACCGTGGAGAATGTGGTCGAAAAAGCCAAACGCGTGCTTAGCGTGTGATCCACAGGGTGGGCCAGGCATCTGGCCCATGCCAGTTATCACATTCAGGCTCTTCGGCGTAACGCGTCAGGCGAAAGCGCTGGCCATCAAAACGCCAGCGCGTCATCACGCCGCAATCCGCTAACCCGCGTCCTTTGGCAAGCGTAGTCAATTCGCGGGTTTTCTCATCAAACCTGGCATTCATCAATTCCAGCTCATTCGTGCCACGCGAAGGGGTAAACGGCAGGTGCAGACGTAGCGGACGTGAAGAAAACGGTTTTTCCCGCGATACCATCCAGGCTAAATCCACCGTGTTATACGCCCCTGCTTCACAATCAATAATCAGCAGGGCCTTATCATCCGTCAACGCGGTGATCCGGACTTCGCGGCGCATAGGATCAAGCGAACACTGGCTATTATTCATTCGCCAGTTGCCATAATCGAGTAAGTCATTGAGTTCTTGCTGCGTCAACGGGGAGGGACTGGAGGCAGTGAGGGCGACTTCTTTAAGGGCCGGGGCCGGTGGTACGCTCAGCGGCGGATCGTCCCCTTTTTTAATCCACGCCGTTTCGCTACCGACGCGTTTTTGCTGAGCGTCGATAAACAGCAATGCCGCTTTTAACCCAACGAGGGAAATCATCCCCTTCCCGTCTTGCAGAGCAATCGCCTGGGCTTCCTGAATGGTTTGCAAAAAGTCAGCAATCGTCTGTGCGTTATCCGTCATTAAATGCCATGGCGTGATTTGCCAGCGTTGGGCGGTAAGCGCGAGCGGTTTACCGTCCAGGCGCAGACGCGGCGCAATAGGCGCCTCTTTTAAAGAGGGAAGCTCTTTGCCGCCCAGATCAATGCGCAAAGCGGCACTGGTTTGCGCCCCGGCGCTGCGTGCCAGGGTCATCACAAGCCCATGATGCTCACCCGTATTTCGGGCAACACAAAAATTTTGATTATTACAGGTTACTTGCCAGTCGGAAAAAGTCTGCTGTGCGGGTGCAGCCCACAGAAACGTTATTGGGCACGCACCCAGAATGAAAGCAAGCAAAACGCGGTAACGCATGAACAAAACAGCCCCGGAAGAGAATCGCAACACAAAACCTGCGTATCTTCGTGTTCCCGCGTCTGTCGCTCAATCGGATTTGTCGGATAGATTTATCTAAAATTTATTTTTTAACCTTAGCAAAATCAATCCATTAGACCAGAAGACTGTAAATATTGCAGTAAAATCACCGCCTTGCCGTCTCGTATCTCGCCGCTTTTCATCATTTCAAGGGCCTGTGCAAAGGGGAGTTCCAGCACCTCAATGTCCTCATCCTCCACGCCGCCGCCGCTATTAGCCCGGATGCTGTCGTCATAGCGAGCGATGAAGAAATGGACGATTTCGGTGACGCCGCCAGGAGACATATAGAGTTCGAATACCTTACGAACCTCGGTCACCGCATACCCTGTCTCTTCAATGGCCTCTTTGCGAATACAGACTTCCGGTTCATCGTCGTCCAACAGGCCGGCGCAGGTTTCAATCAAGCGACCATCTTCATTACCGTTAACCCAGGTTGCGACACGGAACTGGCGAATGAGGACCACGCTCTTTTTATCCGGGTTATACAGCAGGATCGTGGCGCCATTTCCCCGGTCATACACTTCGCGTTTATGGCGAATCACGTCACCATTTTTGCGGGTCAAATCGTAGGTAATATTGCGAAGAATAAAATAGTTATCTGAAAGGACTTTATCTTTAATGACTTCAATGTTGAACGACATACCGACTCCACAACGTAATACGGTCACGCTCATATTACGCTGCGAAGCCGGTTTTGTCGCGACGGGTAATCAGTGACCTTTCGGCGCTTTAACGCCCAGCCAGTCCATCATCCCCTGCGCAGCATGGCGACCTTCTGCCATTGCCGTCACCACTAAATCAGCACCGCGAACCGCATCGCCACCGGCGAAGATTTTCGGGTTGCTGGTCTGGTAACGGTAAACGCTGTTGACGTTAGCCGCGATACGCCCCCAGTCATCAACCTGCACTCCGTGTGTTTCCAGCCACGGCATGGAGTGCGGATTAAAACCAAACGCCATAATAACGGCATCTGCTGGCATCACAAATTCACTGCCTTCGATTGGCACCGGACGGCGACGTCCCTTCGCATCCGCTTCACCCAGTTGCGTGCGCAGCAGGCGAACCCCCGTGACGTTGCCCGACTCATCCAGCTCAAGCTGGACCGGCTGGACGTTAAATTCGAATTCAGCCCCCTCTTCCCTGGCGTTTTTTACCTCTTTTTTCGAGCCCGGCATATTGGCTTCATCGCGACGGTAGGCGCAGGTCACTTTGCTGGCCCCGTGACGCAGCGAGGTACGTACGCAGTCCATTGCCGTATCACCGCCCCCCAGTACCACCACATTCAACCCGGCGGTATTGATAAACGGCTCTTCTGGCGAATCCGGCAGTCCCATCAGTTGTTTGGTGTTGGCGATGAGGAACGGGAGTGCGTCGTAGACACCCGGTGCGTCTTCATTCGGCAAATTCGCTTTCATCGACCGGTACGTACCGACGCCGACAAATACGGCGTCATATTCGTCCAGCAAGGTTGCCAGGGTAATATCCCGACCAATTTCACAGTTCAGTTCGAAGCGAATCCCCATCGCGCTGAAAATTTCCCGGCGACGCGCAAGCAGTGATTTATCCAGTTTGAAGGCCGGGATACCGAAGGTCAGCAGGCCGCCGATTTCCGGATGGCGATCAAATACGGTGGCGCTCACGCCGTTGCGCGCCAGCACATCGGCACAGGCCAGACCGGCAGGCCCCGCGCCAATGATCGCAATGCGTTTATCTACCGCAGCCACATGATTGAGGTCAGGCCGCCAGCCTTTTGCCAGCGCCTGGTCGGAAATATAGCGTTCAATATTGCCAATAGTGACCGAGCCGTAGTCGTCGCGAATAGTACAAGCCCCCTCGCACAGACGATCCTGCGGGCAGACGCGCCCGGTGACTTCCGGCAGGCAGTTAGTCTGATGGGATAATTCCACAGCCGCGGTGATATCCCCGGCTTTCACGCGTTCAATCCACTGGGGAATGTGATTGTGCAGTGGGCAGGTCCACTCACAGATGCTGTGTTCACCGCACTTAAGGCAGCGTTCCGCCTCACGCTGAGCCTGATCGGCACGGAATGGCAGATAGATTTCAGCAAAACCTATTTTGCGCGCCGCCAGCGCCAGTTTGTCTGGCTCTCCACGCGGCGATGTTTTGAGCATCTGTTTGACCTTGCGATCGTTAAACGCCGGGACCAGAGCCGCTATGCTGTGCCACGGCTGGGCTTCCTGGCTGGCCGCGCGTATACGGCGCGCCTTCGCCAGGTCTGCCAGATCATCACGGCTGACAACCTGGATAGCGTCTGCCGGGCAACGTTGCGCACAGGCGGGGCCGTCGGCGCGATCGATACAGAGGTCGCATTTGTGTGCAGTGGCCTTTACCATGCCATTCCCGACCGGAGTAACAAGGATTTGCATGGTGCCGAAGGGGCACGCCACCGCACAGGATTTACAACCGATACATTTATCCTGGTTAACTTGCACCGAATCATTTACACGACTAATTGCGCCGTTCGGACAACTGCGGGCACAGGGGGCGGCTTCACAATGATGACATGTTACCGCGCTGCGCTGGCGTTTATTCTTTACGACCGTAATTCGGGGATGAAAATGTTCGTGACTTAAAACGTGCTGTTCCTGATTATGCGCCATTACACACGCCACTTCGCAGGCACGACACCCTATACATTGCTGGCTGTTAGCCATAATAAAACGATTCATGGCGACCTTCTTTTCTGGTTTAATAAACCTTATTTTTTATATGACCAATGTATTTACCTGGGCTATTCAACACAGGCAATGTACATTTGCCCAGAAGCGTTACTTAATTGTCACGGGCATGTTGCAGATCAATTTATCGTGGTAAAAATAAAAATTAGTCTCATTTGATGAGCCGGCCGGCGATGCCACTTCGTCCGACACTCTTGGATAGCGGGAACTGCTGTTGTGACTGTAAAACGACCTGTTTCATCCAGCCTTGCCAGAGCCTTTTTTTATATCGTCTTGCTTTCGCTACTCTCAACGGGAGTGGCGTTAATGACGCTTGCCAGCAGTTTACGCGACGCAGAGGCCGTTAATATCGCCGGTTCTCTGCGTATGCAAAGCTATCGTCTGGGGTATGACCTGGAACGTGGCGCCGCAGAATTAAATGCCCATCGCCAAATCTTTCGCCAATCGCTGAACTCACCGGTTTTACGCACATTAAATCGCTGGTATGTGCCTGAAATTGTTGGAAAACGCTATGCACAATTGCAGGAAAGCTGGCAGGAGATGGATGCCCGATTAGGCGCAGCGGACACCGTATGGTATCAGCAAAATATTCAGCAATATGTCGATAACATCGACCAGTTTGTTCTGGCGTTGCAACACTATTCGGAACGAAAAATGTTGCTGGTGTTGGGTATTTCGCTCATCGGTGCGATGGGGATTTTCCTGCTGGTCTTTTTCACGCTAAGGCGTATTCGCCAGCAGGTCGTCAAACCCCTTACGCAACTGGTAGTGGCCAGCCAGGAGATTCAGCAAGGACATTTTACCTATCCGTTACTCAATACCCATCTGGATAACGAACTGGGGCTCCTGGCGTCCACTTTTGACCGCATGTCGGGTGAATTGCACAAACTCTACCGCACACTCGAAGCGCAGGTCGCAGAGAAGACGCATGATCTGCAGGAAGCCCATCGACGCCTCGAAGTGTTGTATCAATGTTCGCAGGCGCTTAACACCAGCCAGATCGACGTGATGTGTTTTCGTCACATTCTGCAGATAGTCTACGAGCACGAAGCGGCAAGCTATCTGGAGTTAACGATGGGCGATCACTGGTCTATTCATCACGGCGAAGCGCAGGAAGACCTTCCGGTTAACACGTTACCGGTCGGCATGCAGGACAACGTTTTTGGCGAATTACGCTGGCAAAGCACCCATGTCCAGGCCTCTATACCATTGCTGCAAAGCGTAGCCACTATTATGGGACGCGGGTTCTATTTTAATCAGGCGCAAAAACAGCAGCAGCAACTGATGTTGATGGAAGAACGCGCCACTATCGCCATGGAACTTCATGATTCCCTGGCACAGGTGCTTTCTTACCTGCGTATTCAACTGGCATTGCTCAAACGGGCAGTGCCCGAGGAAAACGCGCCCGCCCAGACCATCATCGCCGATTTTTCACGCGCCCTGAACGATGCCTGGCGTCAACTGCGGGAATTATTAGCGGCCTTCCGTCTGACGGTCTCCAAAAGCGATCTGCCCGCTGTACTGAATGAAGCAATGGAACACCTGCAGAGCCAGACCACTGCGAAGCTCGAACTCGATTGCCGTCTGCCGACGCTTATGCTGGATGCCCAGCAGCAGGTCAATATCCTGCAGATAGTGCGCGAAGCGGTTATCAACGCGATTAAGCATGCAGATGCCACTACCATCACCGTCAGTTGCGTGACTGACCCGGACGGTCAGTATTCCGTTTATATACGCGACAACGGCAAGGGAATCGGCAGTACTGATGAGCCTCAGGGACACTACGGATTGAACATTATGCGCGAACGAGCAAGTCGTCTTGGCGGTACGCTGACCTTTGCACGCCCAACCGGCGGTGGGACATTAGTCGAGCTTCGTTTCCCGGCGCCACGCAGTCTCAAAAGTCAGCAAACGTAAGGAAAAGAAAAGAATTCCAGAAATGGAAGAAGCAAAACGGAGATTAACGGTACTCTGCATAATTGTGCCTTGAAAAAGAATGATAATTTACATTTTCTCCTTTTTTTCTCCACGTTTGCTTTATCTGTTCCCGCTACATTGAGCACACACTCATTGATTCCAGCAATGTCAAAATAACAATGCGCAGCAAAACAACGAGGTCTTGTTTCTGATGGCGAATTTTTTTATTGATCGCCCCATTTTTGCGTGGGTACTGGCGATCCTGATCTGTTTGACCGGAACCCTTGCCATTATTTCTCTACCCGTAGAGCAATATCCTAATCTGGCCCCACCTAATGTGCGTATTACCGCAAACTATCCTGGCGCGTCAGCCCAGACGCTGGAAAACACCGTGACGCAGGTTATCGAGCAGAACATGACCGGCCTCGATAATCTGATGTACATGTCGTCACAGAGCAGCAGCGCCGGGCAGGCCACCATTACGCTCAGTTTCACCGCCGGCACAGACCCCGATGAGGCCGTCCAGCAGGTACAGAACCAGCTACAATCTGCCCTGCGTAAGCTACCCCAGGCAGTGCAGAACCAGGGGGTGACGGTACGAAAAACCGGCGATACCAACATCCTGACGCTGGCATTTGTCTCCACCGACGGCTCGATGGATAAACAAGATATCGCCGACTATGTCGCCAGTAACATTCAGGATCCTATAAGTCGCGTGAATGGTGTTGGCGATATCGACGCCTACGGTTCGCAGTACGCCATGCGTATCTGGCTCGACCCTGCGAAACTTAACAGTTACCAGATGACCACCGACGATGTAACCAGCGCGATTAAATCCCAGAACGCCCAGATCGCAGTTGGTCAGCTTGGCGGATCGCCATCGGTAGATCGTCAGGCGCTGAACGCCTCAATTAACTCACAATCGCTACTCCAGACACCTCAGCAGTTTCGTAATATCACGTTGCGGGTCAATCAGGATGGATCGGAAGTTCGCCTTGGCGATGTCGCTGAGGTTGAGCTGGGCGCGGAAAAGTATGACTTCCTGAGCCGCTTTAACGGTCTCGCCGCCTCCGGACTTGGGATTAAGCTGGCCTCCGGCGCGAATGAGATGGCGACCTCGGAATTAGTGCTGAAACGTCTGGATGAGCTGTCGCAATATTTTCCGCATGGTCTGGAATATCGGGTCGCCTACGAGACAACCTCTTTCGTAAAAGAATCCATTATCGACGTGGTGAAAACGCTGCTCGAAGCTATCGCGCTGGTCTTCCTCGTGATGTATCTGTTTTTGCAGAATTTCCGCGCGACGCTCATCCCTACCATTGCCGTCCCGGTGGTGTTGATGGGGACCTTCGCCGTTCTCTACGGCTTTGGCTATAGCATCAACACTCTCACTATGTTTGCGATGGTTCTCGCCATCGGCCTGTTGGTGGATGACGCGATTGTGGTGGTGGAAAACGTCGAGCGTATCATGAGCGAGGAGGGCCTTTCGCCCAGGGAAGCGACCCGAAAATCGATGGGGCAAATCCAGGGTGCGCTGGTGGGTATCGCGATGGTGCTTTCGGCGGTGTTTGTCCCCATGGCATTCTTCGGTGGGACCACCGGGGCGATTTATCGTCAGTTCTCCATCACTATCGTTTCAGCCATGGTGCTGTCGGTGCTGGTGGCGATGATCCTGACGCCAGCCCTCTGCGCCACGCTGCTTAAACCCCTGCATAAAGGCGAACACCACGGAGAAAAAGGTTTCTTCGGCGCGTTTAACCGCATATTTAACCGCAACGCCGATCGTTACGAAAACGGCGTGGCGAAAATTCTCCACCGTAGCCTGCGCTGGATCCTGCTCTACGTTTTGTTGCTGGGCGGGATGGTCTTTTTATTCCTGCGCCTGCCAACGTCTTTTTTACCGCTTGAAGACCGTGGGATGTTTCTGGCATCCGTACAACTGCCAAGCGGCGCAACGCAGCAGCAGACACTGAAAGTGGTGCAAAAGGTTGAAGACTACTTCTTCAAAAACGAGAAGAACAATGTCGCGTCCGTGTTCTCCACCGTCGGCTCAGGCCCTGGCGGGAACGGACAGAACGTCGCACGTATGTTTGTACGTTTGAAAGACTGGGGCGAACGCGATCCGAAAACCGGAAACTCCTTTGCCATTATTGAGCGCGCCACCAAAGCCTTTCGTCATATTAATGAGGCCCGTGTCATCGCCAGTAGCCCTCCGGCAATCAGTGGCCTGGGCAGTTCTGCCGGATTCGATATGGAATTGCAGGATCACGCCGGAGCTGGCCACGACGCGTTGATGGCGGCACGGGATAAACTGATTCAAATGACCGACAGCAATAAGATGCTGACTCGCGTGCGTCACAATGGCCTCGATGATAGCCCGCAATTACAGGTTGATATCGATCAGCGTAAAGCGCAGGCGCTGGGGGTCTCAATTGATGATATCAACGACACGCTGCAAACCGCCTGGGGTTCAAGTTATGTGAATGACTTTATGGATCGCGGCCGCGTGAAAAAAGTCTACGTTCAGTCAGCGGCAAAATACCGCATGCTGCCGAGCGACATTAACCTCTGGTATGTACGCAACAACAGCGGCGGTATGGTGCCCTTCTCAGCCTTTGCCTCATCCCACTGGGAAACTGGATCTCCGCGTCTGGAACGCTACAACGGCTATGCTGCCGTCGAGATTGTGGGTGAAGCGGCACCGGGCATCAGTACCGGTACGGCCATGGACACCATGGAAAAACTGGTTAGCCAGATTCCCGGCGGTTTCGGTCTGGAGTGGACGGCGATGTCCTACCAGGAGCGCTTATCAGGCTCACAGGCGCCGGCGCTTTATGCTATCTCGCTACTGGTGGTGTTCCTGTGTCTGGCCGCGCTGTATGAAAGCTGGTCAGTGCCCTTCTCGGTGATGCTGGTCGTACCGCTCGGGGTCATTGGCGCTCTGCTCGCCACCTGGATGCGCGGGCTGGAAAATGATGTCTATTTCCAGGTGGGTCTGTTGACGGTTATCGGACTATCGGCGAAGAACGCCATCCTGATTGTCGAGTTCGCCAACGAAATGAACCAGAAAGGTCAGGACCTGCTTTCTGCCACACTGCATGCCTGCCGTCAGCGTCTGCGCCCTATTCTGATGACTTCTCTGGCCTTCGTCTTTGGCGTTTTGCCGATGGCAACCAGTACCGGCGCAGGTTCCGGTAGCCAACATGCGGTGGGCACCGGGGTTATGGGAGGGATGATTTCAGCAACCGTGCTGGCGATCTTCTTTGTTCCTCTGTTCTTTGTGCTGGTCAGACGACGCTTCCCACTGAAAGAACGTCAGGAATAATGCTCAAATAAAAAGGCGGCCTGTTCAGGTCGCCTTTTATTGCGTGATTAATTTCACACTTCTATCGTTTTAAGCAGTCACTGCTTTTATAATTCCTCTGGAAATTATTTACGAAGCATGCCTTCGATAAAGTCTTTCCAGTTCCCCAGTTCACGTTCAATCATAACTACCTCTCTTATTATTATGCGTATTCTACGAGAACTCGACATCGCTGTGAAGATATTTAAACCAATTACTTTGATTGGCCTCTCATAGTATTTGCATCGACGAAATAACTATGCGCCAGTATTCGGCTATTTAATGTGAGCGATAGCAATATTCGGACACATTTCACCTTAACCCTTATGTATGCTGGGCCACAGCGTGATTACGCTGTAGTCAGAAAGTATCTTTGAAGTAGCTAATTAGATGATTTTTTTGCCATCAGGTGAATTTTTTGTTTATTTAACCACCGGGACAGGCTTTCGGTCGAGGCCATTTTTACATTATTAATTACCACCCTTACTATTTCTTCAAACTAGTACATATTGCTGATGGCAAACTCTGGCTGATGAATTTAATAACCGGAAGTATGATTACCCTGCGAATGAAATGATATTATATGTTTTTTCGCCCAATATTATTCTAATTTATTGGGCAATTAACCAAAGATAAGACAAAAGGATTCACCATGCTCACTCTGTTCGGCATCAAAAACTGCGACACCATCAAAAAAGCCCGCCGCTGGCTGGAAGCACATCAGGTCGATTATCGCTTTCATGACTACCGCGCAGATGGCCTCGACGCCGATTTGTTGCAGCAATTTATCGCGGAACTGGGATGGGAAGCGCTGCTGAATACCCGGGGGACCACCTGGCGTAAACTGGATGAATCGCTTCGCGCAACCATCACAAACGCGGATTCCGCAGCCGCGCTGATGTTAGAAATGCCGGCAATTATCAAACGCCCATTGCTCTGGGCGCCCGGTAAGCCTATGCTGCTGGGTTTCAATGAATCCAGTTATGAGACGTTTATCAACGAGGTGTAGTTTATGTCGTGCCCGGTTATTGAGCTGACGCAACAGCTTATTCGTCGCCCTTCTCTGAGCCCCGATGATGCAGGGTGTCAGGCGTTAATGATCGAACGTCTTCGCGCCATCGGTTTTACCATTGAGCCGATGGATTTTGGCGACACACAGAATTTCTGGGCATGGCGAGGACAAGGTGAAACACTGGCCTTTGCCGGACACACTGACGTTGTGCCTTCCGGTGATGCGGACCGCTGGATCAACCCGCCGTTTGAACCGACCATTCGCGATGGCATGCTATTTGGTCGCGGCGCGGCCGACATGAAAGGCTCGCTGGCAGCCATGGTTGTTGCCGCTGAACGTTTTGTTGCGACTCATCCAAGGCACAAAGGCCGTCTGGCGTTTCTCATCACCTCTGATGAAGAAGCCAGCGCGGCAAACGGCACGGTGAAAGTGGTTGAAGCCTTAATGGCGCGCAACGAACGCCTGGACTACTGCCTGGTGGGCGAACCATCCAGTACCGAAGTGGTGGGCGATGTGGTTAAAAATGGCCGCCGCGGTTCACTGACCTGTAACTTAACCATTCACGGGGTGCAGGGCCATGTTGCCTATCCGCATCTGGCTGATAACCCGGTACATCGCGCAGCGCCAATGCTCAATGAGCTGGTGGCGATCGAATGGGATCAGGGTAATGAATATTTCCCGCCGACCAGCATGCAGGTCGCGAATATTCAGGCAGGCACTGGCAGTAACAACGTGATTCCGGGCGATCTCTACCTGCAGTTTAATTTCCGCTTTAGCACCGAGCTTACCGACGCGATGATCAAAGAACGCGTTGCCGCACTGCTGGAGAAGCATCAGTTACGCTACACCATTGACTGGTGGCTTTCTGGTCAGCCTTTCCTTACCGGTCGGGGCAAGCTGGTGGATGCGGTGGTAAACGCCGTTGAGCACTATAATGAGATTAAACCGCAGTTGTTAACCACTGGCGGGACGTCAGATGGTCGCTTTATCGCGCGGATGGGTGCGCAGGTGGTGGAACTGGGGCCGGTTAACGCCACTATTCATAAGATCAATGAATGTGTGAACGCTGCCGATTTACAGCTGCTCGCTCGTATGTATCAACGCATTATGGAACAACTCATCGCCTGACGGGGAGGAACGCATGGACTGGCTAGCGAAATACTGGTGGATTCTGGTGCTGGTTTTTTTACTCGGCGTACTGCTGAACGTGATCAAAGATCTCAAACGTGTCGATCACAAAAAATTTCTCGCCAACAAACCCGACCTTCCACCGCATCGTGATTTTAACGATAAATGGGATGACGAGGACGACTGGCCGAAGAAAGACCAGAAAAAGTAACCCCGCCCGATCTGCCCGGCCGCAGTGCGCGCCGGGCACGTTTTAATTAGATCAATTCAATAATGTCATCATCATCCGGTTTCCCGCCACTCAGCGCTTCATCAAAATAGTGCTTCGGTACGGTATAACGCAGGTGATCGAGGGCGAACTGCAAACTGCGATCGTCTATCGCATGCCCCAAATCCTCCACAATATCGAGCGTCACATCGCCGCCCGCACGCAGCAACGCTTCCTGAGCGGCAACCGCATGCGCCAAATCAATGACACGATCTTCACCACCGTGAATCAGGTGGATAGTCGACGCCGTCGAGGCCGTTTGCGGTAGGCTGGCATAGCGTCCATTAAAGGCGATCACGCGGGAGGCCAAATCGGGCTGCGCTTTCACACCTTCCAGCGCCATGATGGAGCCTTGCGAGAAACCAATCAGGGCCGTGGCCAATGCATTAACGCCGCTTTGCTGTTGCCAGTAGCGAACCGTTTCAATAAATACCGGCATGATGGCATCAATACGCGCCTGGCGATTTTCTTCGGTAACGCCCTGCACGGAGAACCACTGACGTCCGGTCGGCCCACAGGGTTCTATCCCCCCAACGCTGACAATCAACGCCTCCGGAAACAGCGGCGCGAAGTAGCTCGCTATCTGTCCCATGTTCGCCGGGTTATCGCCAACGCCATGAAAGAACAGCAATAATTGTTTCGCGGCGCTTTCCGGATGTTGAACAACAAAATGGTCATGTTTCATGGCGGTCTCCTTAATTCGTTGCCTGCAGTGTACGCCGGGGAGGAATAATCACCATGCCATTTAACTGAATGAGTTAGTTAAAAAAATTGCAGTTGCCGCACCTGCTCTTTCAGTAAAACGATGCGTTCGGGGTCGAGTGAGGACAATGCCAATGCGGCCTCCTGGCGCTGCGTTGCAAGTAACGCTTTACGCCCGGAAAGCGCCAGCGCGCTACAGATATCTGCCTCACTCCGCTTCCCGGTAAGCTGCATCCGTAATGCGCTGAGGGGTAAATCAACCTGCATCAACAATCTTTGCAACGCTCCGGCTGCCGAAGAAAGCGGGCGATGGGCAAAGGCAAACCCGGCCAGTTCCTGCCAGTCATCATCATTAAGGGTAGTCTCTGGATTAAGAGTCAGGGGCAACGTTTCCTCTCTCCAGGCATCAAGCCAGGGTAAATCTCGCGCCAGCCTGCGCTGCTCATTGTCGGCCAGCGCCTGCCCTGCTGCCGTCAGCGGCAGTATCGCCATGGCGGTATAGCAGCCACTGCTCGCCTCCCGGTGGCTACCGAGTCTGACCAGATGGAACCCGCATCGCTGCCAGAAGCGCCACAAATCTGCCGTATAGCCGAAACTGACCGAGAGATAATCGCAACCCGCTATATTGTTACGCGCATGCGCAATTAACGCCTGACCCAGCCCTTCCCGCTGACGTGACGGATGGACCGCAATGCGACTGACGCGTAAAGCGCGCAACGTCGCCGCAAGCGGGCTGCCGCCGTGGGCGGCCAGCGACTGTGCCACCAGATTACCGCGAGGACGACGAAATCCCGCCCAGACCGCCTGACTGAGTCCGGCGGACAGTCCCCCCTCTTCCACCAGCCAGAGCGCTGCCAGTAATGCATCAGGGGTTTTCGTCAGCCAGAAATATTGCCCTGGCGCGTCCATCATCCGGCGCAAATCCAGCGGCGAGGTGCGGTAATGGGCGCTGGCAAGCAACCGGTACAGCGCGGCGGGAAGCGCCGGTTGTGTGGACCACGCCGATGCCTGGAGCGGCAGGATAGTCGCCTCACCCGCCGGTTGCACCAGCGCCGACGCATCGTCAAACAACAGCACCGTGCTGATAAACGCTTCCAGCGGACAGCCTTCCGCCCAGCGCAATGGCGTATGCAACTGGCGGTGGATGAGATGAGGAAAACCGGCACAGAATTTCAGTAAGAAGCCCTGCCCGGTCCCTTCGTAGCCCTGCACCGTGGTGGTTAGCAGGACATAACGAAACGCCGACACGAGCGTCGCCAGCAATGGTCCCGGAATGGCCGCCGCCTCATCAACGATAAGCCAGTCCGACAACGGTTCCCCCTGGGCAACACGCGCTCGTAACGCATCCGGAGCGACGAAATTAATCTCCCCGGCATAGTGGGCAAGCACATCCGTTGCGGCACGCCCGGGCGCAGTCACCGTGGCCGTCGTTGCCAGACGCGCAATATGCATGCCCGCCAGCGCCGATTTGCCTCGCCCGCGCGGTGCCGTCACCACCATAACGCCCGGCGGCATGTCGGCGAGTTCAGCCAGAACCTCAGCCTGTTCGCGTTCGGGCGCGCCTGTTGCTGCATGCCAGGCAGGGCGCGCAGTAAATGCAGGCAGAGGGAATTGATACGCGCGTGACCAGAGAATGACGTTTTCGTCTTGTCGCAGCGCCCGACAAAAGTGTTCGACAAAGCGCGGTGTGGCAATCGGCTCGGCGGTATCACTCCAGCGACAACTGTCCTTATCAGGCCGTTGCGCCCACTCGGTAAGCGGTGGCGTCAGTAGCACCAGAAAACTGCCTGGTTTCAGCGTACCGCTGAGCGCCGCCAGCGCGGCGACATCAAAACCGTAACGCGCATCCAGCACGGCATGCGTGAATTCGCGGCCAAGCAACGTGGTGAGCGCGCGCGGCGCGCAGTGGAGAGGCCAGTCGGTTGATTCCCCCACCCACAGCCAGTCGCCGGGCAATGTGGAGCGAAGGTCATTTGCCTGTCGCGCAGACGCTTCATCGTCATCCGCGATAACCAGCAAACGGCGAATCCCTTCATCTGCCATCCGGGCGCATAATGCGGCTAATGACATTCACATAACCTGGCGTCTGGCATCACAGCGTGCCGCTAAACGTATCGCACTGCGCCGGTTCGCCGCTGTCCATGCCGCGTTTAAACCAGTTATAGCGCTGTTCGGAGGTACCATGGGTGAACGTGTCGGGGATAACCAGCCCCTGGCTGCGTTTCTGCAAACGATCGTCGCCCATTGCGGTCGCGGCATTCAACGCCTCTTCAAGATCGCCTGCATCTAACACGCCTTGTTGTTCCATGCTGTGTCCCCAGACCCCGGCGTAGCAATCGGCCTGCAATTCCAGACGTACCGACAGCGCATTGGCCTCGGTTTGCGTGGCATTTTGCTGGAGCTGGCGTACTTTAGCCTCGGTGCCGAGTAATTTTTGCACGTGATGTCCGACTTCATGAGCAATGACATATCCCTGGGCGAAATCACCGTTCGCCCCGAGCTTGTGCTTCATGTCGTCATAAAAGGAGAGATCAATATAGACTTTACTGTCGGCAGGACAATAAAACGGCCCCATGACGGATTGCCCCGTACCGCAGCCAGTTGTAATTCGGTTACGGTACATGACCAGTTTGGGTTGCTGATAATGGCGCCCCATCTTTTCGAAAAGCTGCCCCCAGGTATCTTCGGTCGTCGCGAAGATAACGCTGGTGAATTTTGCCGCTTCATCTTCTTGCGGGTTGATGGCGCGCTGCTGAGAACTGTTATTCACCGGTTCCCCGGTGATAAGGCCCGTTAAATCCACGCCGTAGTAACTGGCGAAAATGACAATCACCAGCAGAATAATGCCACCCTTGCCGCCCGGCAGGCGGAAACCAGGCCCCTGGATAACGGGTCCGCCCGATTCATCACGTCGGTCTTCAATATTGTTGCTTTCACGACGCCCTTGCCAGCGCATAACCACCTCATTATCTAACGTATTAATAATGATCGTAGGCGGTTGCGGGGAGGATTACCATAAGAAAAAAGAGGCAGGGAACCAGAGGATGCGCGCATCCCCTGGTTTTCAGCATATTATCGCTTAGTCGAGCTTAACGCCCAGACGATGGGCAACGGCTTCATACGCTTCAATCACGCCGCCGAGGCTCTGACGGAAACGGTCTTTATCCATTTTTGCCAGCGTTTCTTTATCCCACAGACGGCTACCGTCCGGAGAGAATTCATCGCCCAGAACCACTTCGCCTTTGAACAGACCAAACTCCAGTTTGAAGTCAACCAGGATCAGGCCTGCGTCATCAAACAGTTTTTTCAGAACATCGTTCGCTTTGTAAGTCAGCTCTTTCATGCGCGCCAGGTTCTCTTTGCTCACCCAGCCAAACGTTTCACAGTAGGATTCGTTCACCATCGGGTCATGCATGGCATCGTTTTTCAGGAACAGATCGAACAACGGCGGGTTCAGCTCGATACCCTCTTCAATCCCTAAACGTTTCACCAGTGAACCCGCAGCACGGTTACGCACCACACACTCTACCGGTACCATGTCCAGCTTTTTAACCAGGCATTCGGTATCGGACAACAACGCTTCCATCTGAGTCGGGATACCCGCTTCTGCCAGTTTGCTCATAATGAAATGGTTGAATTTGTTGTTAACCATGCCTTTACGCTCGAACTGCTCAATACGCGCGCCGTCCCCTGCTGACGTATCATTGCGGAATTCGAGCACCAACAGGTCCGGGTTTTCCGTGCTGTATACGGTCTTCGCTTTGCCACGATACAACTCAGCTTGCTTTTGCATCTTTGTCACTCCAGGTGTGATGATTTAACTAAAAAAAGCTATTTTACACCGACGCACACGTTTGCGTCAGCCAAATAAAAAAAGGCCGGAGATATCCGGCCCTTATTCTTACTTGTTAAACGCGGCCTCGAACGCTGACACCAGTGCGTCGTTTTGCGACTGCGTTAACGTATGACCTTTCGGGTCGATAAACTGGAGGCTACTGCGGTTATCTAAATCGCCTACCTGCAGTTTATAGTCGCCAGACGCCAGGCCTGGGTCACGCGCGCCCAGATCGCGCCATGCGCTATCGGATAGCGGTTTATAGGTTACCGCAACGCTACCGGTAGAACGGGTGCTGTCGGTCACTTTCATGCCCACTTTTTCCAGCACTGTCGGCAGACGCTGCCATACGACGTTGAACGGGCCACGTACCACCAGCATCGGCAGACCGGTATCATCCGCGCCAGACTGAACATCAAGCGACTTCACGCTGCGGTTTTCGGCGGCAGCCTGGGCGTCAGTGGATGTTTTATCCAGACTCTGGGAGATAACGTTCAGCATTTCCGTACTGTAGCGCTGTAACGATGCGCTATCCGCGACCGGCTTACCCGCCTGCTCCAGATTGACGAGTTTAACGGTCACCGCCTGCTGATAACCCTGCGGTTTCACCGAGATTTGATAACGCCCACGATACTGCTGATCTTCATCGAGGCGGTTCCAGTCAACCCAGTCGGTCATTAATGTCTGACTGGCGTCGTCACGCTTCGCGATGGCGTAGTTTTTCGCCTGGATAATGCTGACAACCTGAGGCCACAGGTTTGTGTTGCGGCCATTTTCAACCATCAGGGTTGCCGTATCGCCAGTAAACTGAGTGCGCGCACCCGTTACCAGTGCCAGCGGCTGCGCCGGCGGACGAATATCCAGCTCTTTACCCACAGCACCACTGCCGTTAGTGGCAGGAATGTTATATTCGCCATTCTGCACCGGCAGGATCATGCCAGCAGGCGCATGAAGTTCCGCAAGCGGCGCGGCATCCAGATAGGACTCGTCACCGCTGACCTGACGTTTGTAGCGTGAATCCGAACTGCAGGCAGCGAGTAACATCACAAATGAAACTCCCGCCACCTTCGCCAGGCGCGACTTCTGTACTGAGTAAGCCATCAAATCTCCCTAAACTTTACAGCAATCCGGCATGCTTAAGCGCAGAGCGAACCACTTCACGACCGTGATCGGTGATCGGTGTCATCGGCAGGCGCAGCGTATCGGTTGCCACAAGCCCCAACTCCTTACATGCCCATTTCACCGGGATAGGATTGGGTTCGACAAATAGTTTGTTATGTAACGGCATCAGGCGCTTGTTGATCACACGCGCTTCGGCGAACTGCCCTTCCGCTGCCAGTTTGCACATGTCGGCCATGTCACGTGCCGCCACGTTCGAGGTAACGGAAATAACGCCGTGACCACCGAGTTGCATAAAGTCCATCGCGGTTGCATCGTCGCCGCTGAGCAGCAGAAAGTCATCTGAAACCAGCTCTTTGATCTGATGAACGCGACTTAAGTTCCCGGTCGCTTCTTTAATACCGATAATATTTTTGATTTCCGCCAGACGACCCACGGTTTCTGGCAGCAAATCGCAGCCGGTGCGCGATGGCACATTATACAGAATCTGGGGCAGATCGGTGTGTCCAGCGATGGCTTTGAAATGCTGGAACAGGCCTTCCTGTGTCGGACGGTTGTAATAAGGGGTTACTGTCAGACAGCCCACAACGCCGCTGTTATTGAAACGTTGCGTCAGGCTGATGGCCTCCGCGGTGGCGTTTGCGCCAGTCCCTGCAATGACAGGAATACGCCCGTCAGCCAGTTCCAGCGTCATCATCACCACATCCCCATGCTCTTCATGGCTGAGCGTGGCGGATTCCCCGGTCGTTCCTACAGAAACAATCGCCGATGTTCCACTGGCGACATGGTAATCAATCAGTTTTTTCAGGCTTGGCCGACAGACTTTACCGTTATCATCCATTGGCGTAACAAGCGCGACTATACTTCCCGTGAACATGGGCCATCCTCTGTGCAAACAAGAATCTCAATGGTACGTGTGGTGCTGTAATAAAAGCAAGTGACGTGAGGCGTTCCGGCGGTTGTATGCCGGTTTTTTTTATGCTTTCCTTATGATTATCTCTGGTTTGACAGGAAGCACAGGTTTGACTGCCTCATCACAACATTTTCTGGTTATTACTGCGCTGGGCGCCGACAGGCCGGGTATCGTAAATACCATCACGCGCCACGTCAGCAGTTGCGGTTGCAATATTGAAGACAGTCGTCTGGCCATGCTGGGAGAAGAGTTCACGTTTATTATGCTGCTCTCCGGCTCATGGAATGCCATTACGCTGATTGAATCAACATTGCCGCTTAAAGGCGCGGAGCTGGATTTATTGATCGTGATGAAGCGTACCGCCGCCCGTCCCCGCCCTGCCATGCCTGCCACCGTCTGGGTTCAGGTTGAAGTCCCTGACTCTCCGCATCTGATTGAGCGTTTTACTGCCTTGTTTGACACCTTTCAGATGAATATCGCTGAGCTGGTCTCCCGCACACAACCGGGCGACGCCACCAGGGCCGCGCAGCTTTTTATTCAGATAACCGCTCACAGTCCTGCGTCGCAGGACGCATCAAACATTGACCAGGCATTCAAAGCCCTATGTACAGAATTGAATGCACAAGGCAGTATAAACGTGGTCAACTATTCACAGCATGATGAACAGGATGGAGTTAAGTAATGAATCCACTGAAAGCCGGTGATATCGCACCGAAATTTAGCTTGCCGGATCAAGACGGAGAACAAGTAAATTTGGCCGACTTCCAGGGACAGCGTGTTCTGGTGTATTTCTACCCGAAAGCGATGACGCCAGGCTGTACCGTACAGGCATGCGGCCTGCGCGATAACATGGATGATTTGAAGAAAGCGGGCGTAGAAGTATTGGGTATCAGCACTGACAAACCGGAAAAACTTTCCCGTTTCGCCGAAAAAGAGCTGCTGAACTTCACGCTGCTGTCCGATGAAGATCACCAAATTTGCGAGCAGTTTGGCGTCTGGGGTGAGAAGTCCTTTATGGGCAAAACCTACGACGGCATTCACCGCATTAGTTTCCTTGTCGACGCGGATGGCAAAGTCGAGCATGTTTTTGATGATTTCAAAACCAGCAATCATCACGACATCGTGCTCAACTGGCTGAAAGAGAACGCCTGAGCGGGCTCATATTGCGTCACCACTCTTCCGGGCGTCCCGTCTTCGGCCGCCCTTTTTTCCTGCATCTCGCATTTTCCCTCCTGGCAATTATTTGAAGCTGATCACACTTTATCAATCATCTCGACACTAGTGCCGACAACGGTTACTTCTCGTTCAGCCCTGACCATCACTTTTGTTGGCTCCCCGCCTGAAATAAAAATAACCATCTGATAAATATACACTTTAACATTTGGCATGACTTGTGCTTAAGAAGGCTCAACGATTTTCTCGCTTTCTTCTCAAGGAGCCGACATGAACCGCTTTGTGATTGCAAATCCCGAGTGGTGTATAGGATGCAATACCTGCCTTGCCGCGTGTTCGGATGTTCATAAGATTGAAGGGTTGCAGTCTCACCCCCGATTAACGCTGGTTAAGACGGACACCAAAACCGCGCCGGTCATGTGCCGACACTGTGACGATGCCCCCTGCAAACAGGTTTGCCCGGTGAACGCGATTTCCTTTAAGGATGACGCGGTCTATCTCAACGAAACGCTCTGTATCGGCTGCAAACTCTGTGGTCTGGTCTGTCCGTTCGGTGCGATTACCCCGTCAGGCAGCCGCCCGGTCAATACACCTGCACGCTACGAAAACTTTGTTCCGGAAGAACAACTCCGGGATGTTCCTGCCAGCCCGCAAACCATGCAGCCGTTTTTACGCTGGAATGCGGGTGTACAGACCATCGCCGTCAAATGCGACCTCTGTCACTTCCTGCCGGAAGGCCCCGCCTGCGTCAGATCCTGTCCGACACAGGCGCTGCATCTGGTGCAGGAAGACGCAATCAATAAACAGTTGAAAGCACGCAGGCTGCTGGCCGCGCTCAACACGACGGACATGACCTTCGACTCTTCTTCACCAACGCCGGAGCAACGCTAATGGATGCCCTGCAATTATTGATGTGGTCAATCTTGTTATATGTCGCTGGCGGCGTCGCGTCACTGTTACTGGCCCGTCAGGAGGAACTGGCGATTAAAGTCGCCGGTCTGTCGGCGATGGCCGGCGGGTTACTGGGTCTGGCGAGTGCCGTCACCGCGTTAACGGGTACGGAAACGCTGCACTGGCAGGCCATCGGCCCCTTCGCGTTTGCCCACTTTATCGTACGCATGGACAGCCTCGCCGCCTTTATGGTGCTGGTGATTTCCCTGCTGGTGACCGTCTGCGGCCTCTACTCACTCTCCTATGTGCGTGAGTATGTCGGCAAAGGTGTCGGCGCGATGGGCTTCTTTATGAACCTGTTCATCGCATCGATGGTCGGCCTGGTGGTGATGGACAATGCATTCTGGTTCATCGTGCTGTTTGAAATGATGTCGCTGGCCTCCTGGTTTTTGGTCATCACCGATCAGGACGACGAATCCATTCACGCCGGCCTGCTCTACTTTTTTATCGCCCACGCCGGTTCGGTACTGATCATGGTTGCCTTCTTCCTGATGTGGCGTCAGAGCGGCAGTCTGGATTTCGCCAGCTTCCGCGAACTGTCGCTGTCACCGGGCGTTGCCTCCGCCGTCTTCCTGCTGGCGTTCTTCGGTTTTGGCGCCAAAGCGGGGATGCTGCCATTGCATAGCTGGTTGCCGCGCGCGCACCCGGCAGCGCCATCACACGCGTCGGCATTAATGTCAGGCGTGATGGTCAAAATCGGCATCTTCGGGATTATTAAAGTCGGTATCGACCTGCTCGGCCATAGCGGTACTCCGCTGTGGTGGGGTGTGGTGGTACTCGCTTTTGGTGCTGTGTCGTCGGTGCTGGGTGTTCTCTATGCGCTGGCAGAGCATGACATCAAACGCCTGCTTGCCTGGCACACCGTTGAAAACATTGGCATTATTTTGATGGGGGTGGGTGTCGGTATGGCAGGCATTGCGCTCCATCATCCGGTTATCGCCGCCGTGGGTCTGCTCGGCGCCTTGTTCCATCTGCTCAACCACGCGCTGTTTAAAGGGCTTCTCTTCCTGGGCGCCGGAGCGATTATCTTCCGTCTGCACACACGTGATATGGAAAAGATGGGCGCGCTGGCCAAACGGATGCCGTGGACGGCTGGTGCGTTCCTGATTGGCTGTCTGGCGATTTCCGCCATGCCACCGCTCAATGGCTTTATCAGTGAATGGTATACCTACCAGTCTCTGTTCTCCCTCACCCGCGTGGATGCCATTATTCCCCGACTGGCAGGCCCCATCGCCATCGTTATGCTGGCTATCACTGGCGCGCTGGCCGCGATGTGCTTCGTCAAAGTCTACGGTGTGAGTTTCTGCGGTAACGCGCGTAGCGAAAAAGCCGACCATGCCCGGGAAGTTCCCTGGCCGATGGTGATTGCCATGGGTCTGCTGGCGCTCTTCTGCGTAGTGGCAGGTGTCGGGGCGAATCTCGTCGCGCCACATCTGCTGCACATTGCCCAGTCGCTTTCCTCTCAGGAAACGCTGGCCGTGGCGCAAGGCGCAACGCTGATGCCAGGGGATGCGCAGCAGGCAGTGCTGACACCCTCCGTGGTCTTCCTGCTGCTTATCGCGATGCCCGTGCTGCCGGGCCTGTTCTGGTACATCAACCGGCACACCCGCGGCAACTTCCGCCGCACCGGCGATGCGTGGGCATGCGGCTATGCCTGGGAAAAAGGTATGGCGCCGTCTGCCGGAAGCTTTACACAGCCCCTGCGGGTGGTATTTGGCCCACTGTATCGCATGCGTAAACAACTCGATCCTGCCCAGCCGCTACAGCGCAGCCTGGGCGGCGTGACTGTTGCGGCGACCCGCACAGAGCCGTTCTGGGACGACAAAATCATCCTGCCGCTGGTCGGGATAACCAAACGCATTGCCCGTGCGGTGCAGTATCTGCAAAGCGGCGATTTCCGTCTCTATTGTCTGTATGTGATCGCCGCGCTGGTGATCCTGCTACTGACTATCGCCGTCTAAGGAGGGAGAGAAGATGATACAACCAACCCCTGACTGGTCACTGGGTCTGTTTGCCCTCTGCCAGGCGGCGTTTCTGCTGGCATTAACGCCATTATTTACCGGGATCTCCCGGCAGATTCGCGCACGGATGCACTCTCGCCAGGGTCCTGGCATCTTACAGGACTACCGCGATCTGCAAAAATTGCTTAAGCGCCAGGAGGTGGCTCCGGCCTCATCCGGCATGATGTTCCGCGTCATGCCCTGGGTGCTGCTGAGCAGCATGCTGGTGGTGGCAATGACATTACCGCTGTTTGTGCGTACCTCGCCTTTCGCCGGTGCGGGTGACTTGATCACCCTGATTTACCTGTTCGCATTATTCCGCTTCTTCTTTGCCCTCTCCGGCCTCGACACCGGCAGCCCATTTTCCGGTATTGGCGCCAGCCGCGAACTGACCCTCGGCATTCTGGTGGAACCGATGCTGATTCTCTCGCTGCTGGTGATAGCGCTGCTGGCAGGGTCGACCAACATCGGCGCAATCAGCACCACGCTGGCGACCGGTTGGGTCTCCCCTGTTGCCACGCTGCTGGCGATGCTCGCCTGCGGATTCGCCTGTTTTATTGAGATGGGCAAAATCCCCTTCGACGTGGCAGAGGCGGAGCAAGAGCTACAGGAAGGGCCGTTGACCGAATACTCCGGAGCAGGACTGGCGCTGGTGAAATGGGGGATCGGCCTGAAACAGGTGGTGATGGCCTCGCTGTTCCTGGCGCTCTTCTTCCCGTTCGGCAATGCCGGCTCACTGACTATCGGGGCCCTGCTGCTCTCGCTGGTCATCACGCTGGTCAAATTACTGGTGGTGTTTGTTATTGCGTCGGTGGTGGAAAACTCGCTCGCTCGCGGGCGGTTTTTACTGACGCACCACCTTACCTGGCTCGGTTTTAGTCTCGCCGCGCTGTCATATGTTCTTTGGTTAACCGGTCTGTAAGGAGCGCTGAATTACTATGGAAACAATTGCCCTGACGACCCTGCTCCTGCCGTTTATCGGCGCGCTGGTCGTCTCTTTGGCCCCCAGACAGACCGCCCCCATGCTGTCCACGCTGTTTGCCCTGCTGGCAACTATCGCCACAGTCGCACTGGCAGCGGGCTTTCATGCCGCGGGTAGCGAGGTCGTCGACATCCCG
Source organism: Phytobacter ursingii (assembly GCA_901456055.1). GTDB lineage: Bacteria > Pseudomonadota > Gammaproteobacteria > Enterobacterales > Enterobacteriaceae > Phytobacter > Phytobacter ursingii. The sequence continues at coordinate 323,828 of CABDWT010000001.1, read as the reverse complement.
CTGCTTAGCGCCGGACAGATAGCGTTGTTCGGCATGACGGTAGACAAAATCAGTACCCTGATTCTGTTTGTGGTGGTCTTCCTCGGCCTGCTGGTGGCGCTCTACTCCACGGGATATCTTACCCGCGGAAATAAAGAGCACCCGCACGACGGCAGTAACCGCTACTACGCGTTCTTGCTGATTTTCATCGGTGCAATGTCCGGCCTGGTGCTCTCGTCCACGCTGCTGGGTCAGTTGCTGTTTTTTGAAATCACCGGTGGCTGCTCCTGGGCGCTCATCAGCTATTACCAGTCTGAAAAATCCCAGCGTTCGGCGATGAAAGCGCTGCTTATTACCCACGTCGGTTCGCTGGGATTGTATCTGGCGGCGGCAACGCTGTTCCTGCAAACCGGCACCTTTGCGCTAAGCGCGATGAGCCAGTTAAACGGCAGTGCCGCGTTAATCGTCTACGGTGGGATTTTGTTCGCTGCCTGGGGTAAATCAGCGCAACTGCCATTGCAGGCCTGGTTGCCGGATGCGATGGAAGCGCCGACGCCAGTCAGCGCATACCTGCACGCCGCGTCGATGGTAAAAGTGGGTGTTTACATTTTTGCCCGCGCTATTTCCGAAGGTGGGCAGATCCCGGAAGTCATTGGCTGGGTCGGCGTCACCATGGCGACAATCACCCTGGTGTACGGCTTCCTGATGTACCTGCCGCAAAAAGACATGAAGCGCCTGCTCGCCTGGTCGACGATTTCCCAGCTGGCGTGGATTTTCCTTGCCCTGTCGATGTCGATTTTCGGTTCGAAAATGGCCTTCAATGCGGGGATTGTTTACATCTTTAACCATGCCTTCGCCAAGAGCCTGTTCTTCCTGGTGGCCGGGGCACTCAGCTACAGCTGCGGTACGCGTATGCTGCCGCGCCTTCGTGGCGTAATGCGCACGCTGCCTATCGCCGGGATCGGTTTTTGCGTTGCAGCACTCGCCATTACCGGTGTCCCGCCGTTCAACGGTTTTTTCAGCAAGTTTCCCCTGTTTGCCGCCGGGTTCGCCCTCTCCGATCAGCACCCCATTCTGCTCGCGGTGATGATCCTGGCGCTGGTGGAATCGGTCGCCAGCTTCGGCTGGTTTATCTACTGGTTCGGGCGCGTCGTGCCGGGTGAACCCAGCGAAGAGGTAGCACAGGCGGCGCCGCTGCCTTATGCCATGAAGCTGGTGCTGGTGATTCTGGTGGTGATGTCGCTGTGCTCAAGCGTCATTGCCGCAGCGTGGATTGGATAAAGGGAGTCGAAGATGACGGGAACATTGATCGTTAACAATCTGGCGGGGCTGATGATGTTCACCTCGTTATTGGTCACTTGCGCCAGACGCTACACCGTCTCCTGCTGGTTGTACGCCCTGCAATCACTGGTGCTGGTGTCGATATTTTTCACCCTTGCGCAGTTGCTGGATGCTGAACAACTGCGGATATGGTCCATCAGCGCCTTCTTCACCAAGGTTCTGATGGTGCCGCTGATTATGGGCTATGCATTTCGCAAAATGGCGCCAGAGGGTCAGGGGGAACGTCTGTTTGGCCCTGCCGCACTGGTGTTGATGGCCGCAGGCATCGTGTTGCTGTGCTGGTTTGTGGTGCGTCCGGTGCAGTTGCCGCTGGTCGCGCAACTTAAGCCCGCGCTGGCGGTGGCGCTCGGCCATTTCCTGCTGGGGCTGCTGTGCATCATCAGCCAGCGCAATATCCTGCGTCAGGTGTTTGGCTACTGCCTGATGGAGAACGGCTCGCATCTGGTGCTGGCGCTGCTGGCATGGCGTGCGCCGGAGCTGGTCGAAATTGGTATCGCCACCGATGCCATTTTCGCGGTGATCGTCATGACAATACTGGCGCGAAAAATCTGGCGTACCCACGGCACGCTGGACGTTAATAACCTTACGGCGCTGAAAGGATAACAACATGAGTCACGCATTGATGTTCACCTTGCTGTTGCTCACGCCGCTGGTCATTTCCGCACTCTGCTTCCTGTGCCGTCTGCGAGGAAATGCCGCGCGCGGTCTGGTCACCACCGTGCATTTCGTCGGTATCACCGTGCTGATGGTCGTGGCACTGTGGACGGTCGCAGAAGCGGTGACTGAGAGTGAGATTTTTGCCGCCCATCGCTGGCTCCATATCGACAGTTTAAGCGGTCTGTTCTTGTCGCTTCTTGGGATCATCGGTTTTATTACCGGGCTGTATTCCATTGGCTATATGCGCCATGAAGTCGACCACGGGGAAATTACCGTCGGCACTCTGTGCAATTACTACGGTTTCTTCCATCTGTTTCTCTTCACCATGCTGCTGGTGGTCACCAGTAACAACCTGATTGTCATGTGGGCAGCCATTGAGGCCACGACACTGAGCTCTGCGTTTCTGGTGGGGATTTACGGCCAGCGTTCTTCACTGGAAGCCGCGTGGAAATACATCATCATCTGTACCGTGGGCGTAGCGTTTGGCCTGTTCGGTACCGTACTGGTGTACGCCAACGCCGCCAGCTTTATGGCAGAGCCCGATCATGCGATTTTCTGGACCGAAGTCCTTAAAGAGAGCAGCAAACTCGACCCAACATTGATGGTACTGGCATTCGTCTTCGTGCTGATCGGTTTTGGGACTAAAACCGGGTTGTTCCCGATGCACGCCTGGCTGCCGGATGCCCACAGTGAAGCGCCGAGTCCGGTAAGCGCCCTGCTCTCAGCGGTGCTGCTGAACTGCGCGCTGCTGGTGCTGATTCGCTATTACATCATCATCTGCCATGCTATCGGCAGCACGTTCCCCAATACGTTGCTGATGATCTTCGGCCTGCTTTCCGTCGCGGTAGCGGCGTTCTTTATCCTTGTCCAACAGGATATGAAACGTCTGCTTGCCTACTCCAGTGTGGAAAATATGGGGCTGGTGGCGGTGGCGCTCGGTATCGGCGGCCCGCTGGGCATTCTCGCCGCGCTGCTGCACACACTGAACCACAGCCTGGCTAAAACACTGTTGTTCTGCGGTTCCGGCAACGTGCTGCTGAAATATGGCACCCGTAACCTGGACGTGGTGTGCGGCATGCTGAAAATCATGCCGTTTACCGCGGTCCTCCTTGGCGGCGGCGCGCTGGCACTGGGCGGAATGCCCCCTTTCAATATTTTCCTCAGTGAGTTTATGACCGTCACCGCCGGGCTGGCGGCGGATCATCTGCTGGTGACCATCGTTCTGCTGCTGTTGCTGACGATCGTGCTTGGCGGACTGGTGCGCATGGTCGCCAGAGCGCTGTTTGCCGCGCCGCCTCAGGAAGTCGCCAGCGGCGAACTGGGCTGGCTGACCACGGCACCGATGGTCATTTTGCTGGTGATGATGCTGGTGATGGGGACCCATATTCCGCAACCGGTAAGCAAAATGCTGGCAAACGCCTCGGCCATTGTGATGTCCGGTAATGATGAACAATCAACACAATTCAGTTGGCTGTGGGCGTCGTTTGACACCACCGCCGCAACACCCGCGCGGGTTCAGGGAGAGTTAAAGTGAGTTATTTAGAGAGTGTCAGTCTCGATGCCCCTCGTGGCGGTGCCTGCCTTGCGGCGTTGAACGCGCAATTTCCCGGTGCCATTCTTGAAGAAGAGCGGCAAACCTTTGAGCAGACCACCATTACGGTAAAACTCAATCTGCTACCGGATATCGTTCATTATCTCTATTACCAGCATGACGGCTGGTTACCGGTGTTATTCGGTAACGATGAACGCACCCTCAATGGTCATTACGCGGTCTACTACGCCCTTTCTATGGAAGGGGCGGAAAAATGCTGGATTGTGGTTAAAGCGCTGGTCGATGCCAACACACGTGAATTCCCCTCCGTCACCCCGAAGGTGCCCGCCGCCGTCTGGGGCGAGCGTGAAATTCGCGACATGTACGGGCTGATTCCAGTGGGCTTACCGGATCAGCGCCGTCTGGTACTGCCGGACGACTGGCCGGACGATTTGCATCCGCTGCGCAAAGACACCATGGATTATCGTCTGCGTCCGGAACCGACCACCGATACGGAAAACTACCCGTTTATCAATGACGGCGATAGCTCGGCGCGTATCGTACCCATCGGTCCGCTGCATATCACGTCCGATGAACCGGGCCATTTCCGTCTGTTTGTTGATGGCGAGCGCATTGTCGATGCCGACTACCGTCTGTTCTACGTTCACCGGGGGATGGAAAAACTGGCGGAAACCCGCATGGGTTATAACGAAGTGACTTTCCTGTCAGACCGCGTCTGCGGGATTTGCGGCTTCGCCCATAGCGTGGCGTACACCACCTCGGTGGAAAACGCGCTGGGCATTGTGGTACCGCAACGCGCTCACACCATCCGCTCAGTGCTGCTGGAAGTAGAGCGTCTGCACAGCCACCTGTTAAACATCGGCCTTTCCAGCCACTTTGTCGGCTTCGATACCGGCTTTATGCAATTTTTCCGCATCCGCGAAAAATCGATGACCATGGCTGAACTGCTGACCGGTTCGCGTAAAACGTACGGCCTGAACCTGATAGGCGGCGTGCGGCGCGATATCCTGAAAGAGCAGCGCATTAAAACCATCCAGTTGGTGAAAGAGATGCGTGCAGAAGTGATTCAACTGGTGGATATGCTGCTCTCAACGCCGAATATGGCACAGCGTACCCAGGGAGTCGGGGTGCTGGACCGTCAGATTGCGCGCGATTATAGCCCGGTCGGCCCGCTGATTCGCGGCAGTGGTTTTCAGCGTGATCTGCGCTTTGACCATCCTTATGCTGACTACGGTAATCTGCCGAAAACGTTGTTTAGCTGGCCTGCCGGGGATGTTTTCTCACGCGTGATGGTGCGTATCAAAGAGACGCTTGATTCCCTCTCGATGATTGAATTTGCCCTCGACAATATGCCGGACACTTCGCTGTTGACCGAAGGGTTCAGCTACAAGCCGCATAAATTCGCACTGGGTTATGTCGAAGCGCCGCGCGGCGAGGATGTGCACTGGAGCATGCTCGGCGATAACCAGAAGCTGTTCCGCTGGCGTTGCCGTGCGGCGACCTATGCTAACTGGCCGGTGCTGCGCTATATGCTGCGCGGCAATACCGTTTCCGATGCGCCATTGATTATCGGTAGCCTCGACCCCTGCTATTCCTGTACGGACCGCGTCACGCTGGTGGATGTGCGTAAACGCAAGTCCACGACCGTGCCGTACAAAGAGATCGAGCGTTACAGTATTGAACGTCGCAATTCGCCGCTGAGATAAGGAAGATACGATGCTTAAATTGTGGAAAACCATTATCAGAGCGGGCGAAGTCACGGTGAAATACCCGTTTGCGCCGCTGGATGTTTGCCCCGGATTTCGCGGGAAACCCGAGCTCAATCCCGAGCAGTGTATCGCCTGCGGTGCCTGTACCACCGCCTGCCCTGCTAACGCGCTGACGATGGAAACCCATCCGGATGACAACGCCCGCATCTGGCAACTGTTTATCGGCCGCTGCATCTACTGCGGCCGCTGCGAAGAGGTGTGCCCAACGCACGCCATTCGCCTGTCAGAAGAGTTTGAGCTGGCGGTGACCCGCAAAGAAGATCTCTACGTGCGCGCGACCTTTCGGTTGCAGCACTGCAGTGAGTGCCATGCGCCGTTTGCGCCGGAAAAATCCGTCGCCCTGGCGGCTGAATTGCTGGCGCTTCATCAATCGAACCCGACGCTTGTGGAAACACTGCGCGCCCAGGCGAATGTCTGCCCGGCATGCAAACGTCGGGCGGCACTGGAGCATCGCGGCAGCACCAACGTTCATTATTATATTGAGGAGCAAGCATGAGCGCCGATTCCCTGACGTTAAAGCAGCATGTCAGTCAGCCCATAACGCTGGATGAACAAGCGCAAAATCTCAAACAAGTGCTGCTTCGCGATATTCAACGTTCTGCCTATGTTTACCGCGTGGACTGCGGGGGATGTAACGGCTGTGAAATCGAGATCTTCGCCGCGATTACCCCGCTGTTCGATGCCGAACGCTTCGGCATTAAAGTCGTTGCCTCGCCGCGTCATGCCGACATTTTACTGTTTACCGGCGCGGTCACGCGCGCCATGCGTATGCCCGCGCTGCGTGCGTGGCATTCTGCGCCTGACCACAAAATCGCAATTTCCTATGGCGCATGCGGGGTCGGCGGCGGCATTTTCCACGATCTCTACAGCGTCTGGGGCGGCAGCGATACCATTGTGCCTGTTGACGTATGGATCCCAGGCTGCCCGCCGACCCCGGCGGCAACGGTACACGGTTTCGCCGTCGCGCTCGGCCTGCTGGAGCAGAAACTGCACGCAGAAGATCATCACCAGGCTGAAAATGAAACGGCGAGCGTCCGCTGGCCTGCCGTACCGCTGGCCATGCGCGTCAACATCGAACGGCTGGCGCGTCGTCTGGCAGGCTATCGCCAGGGGCGTGAAATTGCCGATCACTTTTTCGCACTGTTAACCGAAGGCGACCCACGCGAAAGCTCAGCACGCATTAATGCCTGGCTGCAACAGGCCGCCGATCCGCGCCTGGACACCATCGTGCAGCAACTGCGCGCCGAGATGGAGGGAAAGCATGTCTGAGCAGGGCAGTAAAGTAATGTTCTGGACGCTGCGGCAGAAGTTTGTCGATGACAGCGTCAATGTCGAGGAAAAGAGCCGCCAGGTGATGTACTACTCGCTGGCCATTGGTCACCACGTGGGGGTAATTGACTGTCTCAACGTGGTACTGGAATGCCCCCTTGCCGATTACGAGCGCTGGCTTGCGTTACTGGAAGATGGCGCACGCAAGAAAATGCAGGGGCTGCTGACGTTTGGCGAAATCATCATTGATGCCAGTCACGTCAATAAACTGGCCCCCGCATTTGCTAAACTGGCGGAAGACGCGGATGATCCCTGGCGCGGCTGGAGTCAGCTCATATTGCAACAATTGCAGGATATTGCCGGTGAACCGGCAATTTATCTGATGGTGCGGCGGCTGGATTAACCATTAGTGATATCAATAAAATGTCAATTCGTATGACAATTAACTATACGTGAAGCGGGTAACACTACAAAATAAGGGGGTATAGTAGTATACCGGGTGGCCCGCTCTCTTACCGAAGCACAATCACTTGATATGAAAAAACGGATAAGGAAGTCACATTATGTTGATTTATGGCTGTTTCTGTCTGCTTTTCTGCACAATTGATTCTGGAAGGATGCAGTATCCATGATTTTACAGCATTTGCTGGAACAGAAAGATAAGGCGTCGTCCTGCGGGCGTTCATTCCTCTACCCCCTCCGTTCAGCCCCATTCAGTTTGTCGAACTTCGCCTGAGTAATTCGCGATTCTACCGCTGTTTTGACGACGGAAGCGTTGAGTTCTGCACCAGTGAATATGCCGGTTCGATCAGCGATAGCTCGACACAAGTGATTTTACTTGCTGGCGAAACCATGGCCGAGTTGCGCTTTGTGCGCACCGATGGCGGTAAATTTTGCGAAAAAGACAGCACCATGTTTGCCTGGCTGGCACGCCTCGCGGCGCAAGGTTTAGAGGGCGATATCGAACGCGACAAGCTTGAACAATCCGTTTCACTGTTACGCCAGGAACTTGACCATGACCGGGTGCTGGTTGATATCACCAACTCAGTACTGTCGCATCTCGATATTGATGAACTGGTCGCGGATGTCTCGCGGGAGATCCACCGCTTCTTTGGCGTAGACACAGTCTCAATGGTGCTCCGTGATGCCCTGCGCTCTCGTCAGCTTATGTGGAACGCGACGGATTTCACGGTACAACCGCCGAAAAGCCAGCAATACCCGTTACGCAGTGAAAGTCCGTTGCTGCATACGGCGCTCAATGAAAATCATGCGACCCTGTTGCAAAAAAAGGACGAGCCGCAAAAATGGCTAAACGATCCCCTGCTGCAACAACTCGATGCGCAAGGCCTGGAGACGGTTTTTATTCTGCCGCTGGCTTTTAGCCATCAGTCCACTGGCGTGCTGATGCTGGCGCATCGGGATTTGTCGATTTTTAACGCACAAAACTGTCGATTGCTCCGACAGATTGCCGACAGAATTGGCATTGCTGTCGATAATGCCGATGCCTATCGCAAAGTGACGCATCTGAAAGAAAATCTCAAAAACGAGAACAATAAACTTAACGAGCAAATTCTTTCCAGCCAGAGTTTTGGCGACATTATTTATCAAAGCGACGCCATGCGTGATGTGCTTCAGCAGGTCAATATTGTTGCCCTGAGTGACAGTACAGTACTGATTCTTGGCGAAACCGGTACAGGAAAAGAGATTATCGCCCGCGCTATTCACCAGATGAGCCTGCGCAAAGATAAACCGCTGGTGAAAATCAACTGCGCCGCTATTCCGTCGACTCTGCTGGAAAGCGAACTGTTTGGTCATGATAAAGGGGCGTTTACCGGGGCGATCAACGCTCACCGTGGGCGCTTTGAAATGGCAGATGGGGGGACGCTGTTTCTCGATGAAATCGGCGATATGCCGATTGAACTGCAACCTAAGTTATTGCGTGTGCTACAAGAGCGAGAAATTGAGCGCATTGGCGGCACCCGCACCATTCCCGTTAACGTTCGGGTCATTGCCGCGACTAACCGCGACCTGAAACAGATGGTCATTGACCGGGAGTTTCGCAACGACCTGTTCTATCGCCTGAATGTCTTCCCGCTGGTGTTGCCGCCGCTGCGCGATCGCCCGGACGATATCCCTTTGCTGGTCAGGTACTTCACGCAAAAACTGGCGCGCCGTTTAAACCGTCAAATCGACACGATCCCTGCCGATGCCATGCGCCAGTTGATGCGCTATGAGTGGCCAGGCAACGTGCGCGAACTGGAAAATATTCTGGAACGTGCGGTACTGCTATCACGCGATAATACGCTGAGCCTGCATTTAAATGCCCAGCCCAGCAGCATGGTACAGCCCGTGGCTCACGATCCTTTTCCTTTTCCCCTTCCCCGCGTGGCGGAAATGATGCATACCGAACCGCCGGAAAACGATGAAGAGGAACGTCAGCGCATTATTCAGGTGCTGCGGGAAACAAACGGTATTGTCGCCGGGCCGCGCGGCGCAGCGTCTAAATTAGGGATGAAACGCACCACGCTGTTATCGCGCATGCAGCGTCTGGGTATTAGCGTGCGGGAAGTATTGTAATTTAGTTCCTGAGTTTAATTGTGAGCGAATTAACGCTTTCAGGGCGATACCGGCAAAATGGCTGGTACGCCCTATGCATATAAATGCGGGTGTCGATATGGCTCCCTCATTTATGCATAGACTCAGGAGATTCTCATGGATACCAGCAATGCTTTTGATCTGCGGCTTCCCGCAGAAATGGCAAAGGTTGCCGAACAGGCAGGTTTATATAAAGTCAGCAAGAAGAAAGAGCTGTCATTCTTTCTCGCGGTCACGGCTGGTGTATTTATTTCCATTGCGTTCGTTTTCTATATTACCGTCACGACAGGGCCTGCCCCGGCAACCGCTCTGGCAAAACTGGCGGGCGGCGTCTGCTTCTCGCTGGGCCTCATTCTGGTCGTGGTCTGTGGCGCAGATTTGTTCACCTCGACAGTATTGACGGTAATGGCAAAAGCCAGTGGACTCATAAGCTGGCGACAGTTAATTATCAACTGGATAATCGTCTATTTGGGTAACCTTGTCGGTGCACTGTTTTTTGTCGCGCTGATTTGGTTTGCCGGGCAATATATGAGTGGTAACGGCCTTTGGGGATTAAATGTATTACAGACTGCTGACCATAAAATGCATCATACATTCGTTGAAGCCGTCTGCCTGGGGACGTTATGTAATTTAATGGTGTGTCTGGCTGTATGGATGAGTTATTCCGGACATACGCTAACGGATAAAATCATGGCGATGCTGTTGCCTATCGGCATGTTTGTCGCCAGCGGCTTCGAGCACAGCATTGCGAATATGTTTTTGATCCCGCTTTCTGTGGTTATTCGTTATTTTTCCCCGGAAGAATTCTGGACCAGTATTCATTCCAGCGCGGAAAATTTTCCGGCATTAACAGTGAGCAATTTTATCACTGCCAATCTGATACCGGTGACTATCGGTAATATCATCGGCGGCGGATTACTGGTTGGGATTACCTACTGGATTATCTATTTGCGTAATCAACATAACGCGCACTAACCGCGTCCCGGATGGCGCTGCGCTTAGCCGGGCACAGCCTCAGTAGCCCCCGCTAAGCGTCGCGCCAGCGGGGAAGACATCAGGTCAGACGTGGTGGTCGTCAACCGCAACGGTATCCGGCCATGCATGAATCACCGCCTGCACCAGCGTCGCCAGCGGGATGGCGAAGAATACGCCCCAGAACCCCCACAGGCCGCCAAAGATGATCACCGACAGGATAATGACCAACGGGTGCAGGTTAACGGCTTCGGAGAACAGTAAGGGCACCAGCAAGTTGCCATCCAGCCCCTGGATTATCAGGTAGACGGCAAAACAGCTCCAGAACTCGGTGCCCGCGCCAAACTGGAACAGCGCCACACCAATCACCGGTATAGTGACCACAAATGCGCCGATGTAAGGAATCAGCACCGAGAATCCCACCAGCACCGCCAGCAGCAAGGAATAGTTAAGGCCGAAGAGTTGAAAACCTAACCAGGTTGCAACACCGACGACAATCATCTCGAGTACCTTGCCGCGGATGTAGTTGGTTATCTGCTGGTTCATCTCTTTCCAAACCTGACCTGCCAGCCCACGATTGCGCGGCAGCACACGGCGCACCGCATTGAGCATCTGTTCTTTATCCTTCACCAGGAAGAAGACCATCAGAGGCACCAGCACCAGATAGACCGCCAGCGTCAGCAGACCGACCAGCGAGGCAAGGGAATATTTGACCACCGAATCCCCCAGACCCAGCATTCGGGCACGCATGTTTTCCGCCATGGCATCAATGATGCCCGCATCCATTAACATCGGATAGCGTCGGGGCAGCGTGGCGGCATAATCGGACAGTTTATTGAGCATTCCCGGCATGTCGCGAATCAGATTCATCCCCTGCTGCCAGGCAACCGGCATCACCACAAATGCCATAATCATCAGAATGCCGACAAACAGGAGCAGTACCATTGTTGCTGCCCAGCGGCGGGAAAAACCAATTCTTTGCAGACGAACGGTTGGCCATTCAAGTAGATAGGCCAGCACAATGGCAACCAACAGTGGCGCAAGAAGACCGCTAAAGAAGAAGAGAATGACAAAACCTGCCAGTAAAATGACCAGCAGCGCGATCGCTTCCGGGTCGCTAAAGCGACGGCGATACCACTGCATCAACAATTCAAGCATATGTTCCTTCCAGAAGCCGGATTGACCGGTGTGAGTTCAGGAATTGTATCGAAATGTCACAAAAAAGACTTCGCTTTTCGTCGCCTTTACAGGAAACATGGTGAGCAGGTAAAACGGTGTCATTCCCCTCTCAGGGCGGATAAACTCTCTGTTTTATTTCGCCGGAACGAACCCCGGCGCCTCAGGTCAAATGATTACCCCAAAAATTACAGGATTGAGGTTATGTTCAGGCAGTTGAAAAAAACGCTGGTCGCAACCCTTATCGCCACGCTGACGCTCGGCCAGATGATCCCCGCGTTTGCGGATTCTGCAGATACGCTGCCCGATATGGGAACCTCCGCAGGAAGCACCCTGTCCATTGGTCAGGAAATGCAGATGGGCGACTATTATGTTCGCCAGTTGCGCGGCAGTGCACCGCTGATCAACGACCCTTTACTGGTTCAGTACATTAACGGACTGGGCATGCGCCTGGTCTCGCATGCAAACTCAGTAAAGACCCCGTTTCATTTCTATTTAGTCAATAATGACGAGATCAACGCTTTTGCCTTCTTCGGCGGCAACGTAGTACTGCATTCAGCGCTGTTTCGCTATGCGGACAACGAAAGCCAGCTGGCGTCGGTGATGGCGCATGAAATATCCCACGTGACCCAGCGCCATCTGGCGCGTGCCATGGAAGACCAGAAACGCAGCGCCCCCCTCACCTGGGCTGGCGCGCTTGGCTCCATTCTGTTAGCCATGGCAAGCCCGCAGGCCGGGATGGCGGCGCTCACCGGTACACTGGCCGGTACGCAACAGGGCATGATTACCTTTACACAGCAGAACGAACAGGAAGCGGACCGCATCGGGATTCAGGTCTTGCAACGCTCCGGCTTTGATCCGCAGGCAATGCCGACATTTCTGGAAAAATTGCTTGATCAATCGCGTTACGCTTCACGCCCGCCGGAAATTTTGCTGACGCACCCGTTACCGGAAAGCCGTCTTGCCGATGCGCGTAACCGCGCCAATCAGATGCGCCCGGTGGTCGTGCAATCCTCCGAAGAGTTTTACCTGGCCAAAGCCAGAGCGTTGGGTATGTATAATTCCGGGCGTAATCAGCTCACCAGCGATCTGTTAGATGCCTGGGCGAAAGGGAATGTGCGCGAACAGCATGCCGCCCAATATGGTCGCGCCCTACAGGCCATGGAGGCGAAGAACTTCGCCGACGCGGCGAAAACTCTGCAACCGTTGCTGACTGCCAATCCGACAAATGCCTGGTATCTCGATCTGGCGACCGACATTGATTTAGGGCAGAACAAGAGCACCGAAGCGATTAACCGTCTGAAAAGTGCGGCAGAAATTAAAACCAACCCGGTATTACAGCTCAATCTGGCAAACGCCTATCTGACCGGCGGTCAGGCAGCCGCGGCAGAAGCAATACTCAACCGTTACACCTTTAACTGGAAGGATGATGTCAACGGCTGGGAACTGCTGGCGCAAGCGGAAGCCACCTTAGGCCATCGCGATGAAGAGCTGGCGGCGCGTGCCGAAGGGCTGGCGCTGACAGGTAAGCTCGACCAGGCCATTACGTTGCTGGGGAGCGCCAGTTCGCAGGTCAAATTGGGCAGTCTGCAGCAGGCCCGTTACGATGCGCGTATCGACCAGCTTCGTCAGTTGCAGAAAACGTTCCGCCCGTATCAAAAGATGTAACAAGGAGAACCGATGACAGACGCGGTGAAAATTTACCATAACCCTCGCTGCTCCAAGAGCCGCGATACCCTCAGCCTGCTGAAAGCTAACGGCATTGATCCGCAGGTTGTCCTGTATCTGGAGACACCGCCGGATGCCGACACGCTCAAAGCGTTGTTGCACATGCTGAGAATGACCAGCGCGCGGGAACTGATGCGCCAGAAAGAAGATCTCTATAAATCGCTGGGACTGGGGGATAGCCATCTCTCAGAAGAGGCGTTGTTGCAGGCACTGCTTGATAATCCCAAACTGATGGAACGTCCGATCGTCGTGGCGAACGGGCAGGCGCGCATCGGTCGTCCGCCAGAGCAGGTCCTTGAGATCGTCGACTAACGCCGCAGGCCCGGAGGTGCGATGCTTGCCGGGCCTATAGTTTCAGAATGTCTTTTACGAAGGGAATGGTCAGCTTACGCTGGGCGGTAATTGACGCGCGGTCAAGTTGATCGAGCGTATCAAACAGCGTGCGCATTTCGCGATCCAGCCGCTTGAGCAGAAAACGTCCCACATCTTCCGGTAACTCAAACCCGCGCAGCCGCGCCCGCAGCTGTAGCGCCTGAACTTTATCTTCGTCAGAGAGCGGTTGCAGCTTGTAGATCTGTCCCCAGTCCAGGCGCGAAGCCAGATCGGGCAACCCCAGATTCAACTGCCGTGGCGGACGATCGCCGGTGATCAATAGCCGCGTTTTGCCTGATTCCAGAATGCGGTTATAGAGATTGAAGATGGCCATCTCCCAGGGCTCATCGCCTGCAACACACTCGATATTATCGATGCAGACCAGCGAGAGATGTTCCATCCCCTCAAGCACTTCCGGCACAAACCAGGTGCGTTTATCGAGCGGCACATAGCCGACGGCATCGCCACGCTGCGACAGCTCAGCACAGGCTGCATGAAGCAAATGGCTACGTCCTGCCCCTTCGCGCGACCAGAAATAGATGTATCCGCTATGATCCTGGCGCAGGACATTTTGCAACGCCGCCAGCAAAGAAGGGTTATCGCCCGGCCAGAAACTCGCAAAAGTTTCATCGTCAGGAAGGTAGAGTGGCAGGGAAAGTTGCGCCGGTGTGTTCAGACGTACCTCAACAGGGCTTTAACAAAACGCGGTAAGTTTATCATAAAACTTTACCGCGTTTGAACCGGGCACGACGCCCGGTTTGCAGAGCAACGATTAATGCTGATTCGCTTCGCTGTCTTCGGCGTCCAGTACGACTTCTTCCGGACGCAGGACACTGATCAGTTTGAAGATCAGGCTCAGCGCAACACCGACGATGGTCGCCAGCGCCATGCCTTTCAGTTCAGCCGCGCCAATGTGCACTTTCGCGCCGCTGACGCCGATGATCAGGATAACGGACGTCAGGATCAGGTTTTGCGCTTTGCTGTAATCCACTTTGGATTCGATCAGCACGCGAATACCGGATGCGCCGATTACCCCGTACAGCAGCAGAGAAACACCGCCCATTACGGGTACCGGGATAATCTGAATTGCCGCCGCCAGTTTACCCACGCAGGAGAGCAGAATCGCGATGATGGCCGCGCCACCGATAACCCAGGTACTGTAGACGCGGGTGATCGCCATAACGCCAATGTTTTCACCATAGGTGGTGTTCGGGGTTGAGCCGAAGAAACCGGAAATAATCGTTGAGAAGCCATTGGCAAACATGGAACGGTGCAGGCCCGGGTCACGGATCAGATCGCGTTTCACGATGTTTGCGGTAACGACCAGGTGGCCCACGTGCTCAGCAATCACCACCAGCGCCGCAGGCAAAATGGTGAAGATAGCAAACCATTCGAAACGCGGCGTATAGAAGGTTGGCAGAGCGAACCAGTGCGCATTGGCAATCGGCGTGGTATCAACCACACCCATCGCAAACGACAGCGCATAACCAGCCAGCACACCGATCAGAATCGGGATTATCGCCATAAAACCACGGAACAGTACGGAACCAAATACGGTCACACCCAGCGTTACCATCGAGATGAGGACGGTTCTGGAATCAGCAGACTGACCTTCCGCAGGCAGCAAGCCGGCCATATTGGCAGCGACGCCGGCCAGTTCCAGACCGATGACGGCAACGATTGCGCCCATTGCCGCAGGCGGGAACATTACATCCAGCCAGCCGGTGCCCGCTTTCTTCACGATGAAGGAGACAATGCAAAACAGCACGCCGCACATGATAAAGCCACCCAGCGCTACTTCGTAGCCCAGCGGCAGAAGCAACAATACCGGCGAAATAAACGCAAAGCTCGATCCCAGGTAAGCCGGAATTTTGCCCTTACAGATAAAGAGATAAAGCAGCGTCCCGATACCGTTAAACAACAGTACGGTGGCCGGATTAATATGAAACAGGATTGGCACCAGCACGGTTGCGCCAAACATAGCGAACAAGTGCTGCAAACTAAGCGGGATTGTCTGTAAAAGCGGCGGTCTTTCACTCACCCCGATAGCACGGCGCGTCATAGTGTTTTCCTCTGAGTGTTGTTGTTTATCCCCGTCACCCTTCTGGTCGCAGGTGCGTTGGCCGTACTTGTTCACCCGAATCACTTACCAGAGTAAGATAATCAGGATTCGCTCGCGTGCCGCCTGCCTGCAATTCGAATTGTTTAGGGTATATGTTCCGCTCATCACGCATGCTGCAGTTTTGTGGACTGCATCATGAAATCAGGCGGATTCTGTTCTGGTTTACGCCAAAAAAAAGCCGACTTTCAAAGTCGGCTTTTGATTTTTAAAGCATTTATTTCGTACCAAAGATTTTGTCGCCGGCATCGCCGAGGCCCGGAATAATGTATCCGTGCTCATTGAGGCCCTTGTCAATGGACGCGGTGTACAGCTCAACGTCCGGGTGCGCTTTCTCCAGCGCAGCGAGGCCTTCCGGGGCAGCAACCAGCACCAGCACTTTGATGCTGTGGCAGCCTGCGTTTTTCAGCAGGTCGATGGTGGCAATCATAGAACCGCCCGTTGCCAGCATCGGGTCAACGACCAGCGCCATACGCTCGTCGATGTTAGAAACCAGTTTCTGGAAGTACGGCACCGGCTCCAGGGTCTCTTCATTACGATAGATACCCACCACGCTGATGCGCGCGCTCGGAACGTGTTCCAGCACCCCTTCCATCATGCCCAGACCGGCACGCAGAATAGGGACGACGGTGATTTTTTTGCCTTTGATTTGTTCGACTTCTACCGGGCCATTCCAGCCTTCGATAGTCACACGTTCAGTTTCCAGATCGGCGGTCGCTTCATAGGTCAGCAGACTACCGACTTCCGAGGCGAGTTCACGAAAGCGTTTGGTGCTGATGTCATTTTCACGCATCAGGCCCAGCTTGTGTTTGACGAGTGGGTGTTTTACTTCCACGACCTTCATACTCTTCTCCTTCCCCAAAACGGTGGCAGCCACAAAAAAAATCGCCGGATTATACCGCTTTTTCTCCGCCACGCTACAGGTGCGGCGTTGATCCGGATCAAACAGACTGGAAAAGAGTATACCGTAAGAATCCTCAACGGCCTGAAATAATGGACTCGCAAACGTTTGCCTTCACTGTTAGAATTGCGCCGAATTTTATTTCCAAAACCGGATTAGTTCGGGTAACAGCCTGAAATATGACGGGTGAACCGCAAGCAAACGCGTGGGGACTCAAGCAGTGACCGATAAAACCTCTCTTAGCTACAAAGATGCCGGTGTTGATATTGACGCAGGCAATGCTCTGGTTGACCGAATCAAAGGTGTGGTGAAGAAAACCCGTCGTCCGGAAGTGATGGGCGGTCTGGGCGGCTTCGGCGCGCTGTGCGCATTGCCGCAAAAATATCGTGAGCCAGTACTGGTTTCCGGCACTGACGGCGTAGGTACCAAACTGCGTCTGGCGATGGATCTAAAACGTCACGACAGCATCGGCATCGATCTGGTGGCCATGTGCGTGAATGACCTGGTCGTTCAGGGCGCAGAACCGCTGTTTTTCCTCGACTATTACGCAACCGGCAAACTGGATGTCGACACCGCAGCCAGCGTTATCAACGGTATCGCGGAAGGCTGTCTGCAGTCGGGCTGTGCGCTGGTTGGCGGCGAAACCGCTGAAATGCCTGGCATGTACCATGGCGAAGATTACGATGTTGCCGGTTTCTGTGTTGGCGTCGTTGAAAAATCAGAGATCATTGACGGTTCCAGCGTGGCCGACGGCGATGTCCTGATTGCGCTGGCGTCCAGCGGTCCACACTCCAACGGCTACTCTCTGGTACGTAAAGTCATCGAAGTGAGCGGTTGCGACCCTGAGACGACACAGCTTGAAGGCAAATCCCTGGCCGATCACTTGTTGGCCCCGACCCGCATCTATGTGAAATCGATCCTTGAGCTGATTGAAAACGCAGACGTGCACGCTATCGCGCATCTGACCGGCGGCGGCTTCTGGGAAAATATCCCGCGCGTACTTCCGGACAACACCCAGGCGGTGATCGACGAGTCTTCCTGGCAATGGCCGGCCGTCTTCAACTGGCTGCAAACGGCGGGCAACGTCAGCCGTCATGAGATGTATCGCACCTTTAACTGTGGTGTCGGTATGGTTATCGCCCTGCCTGCTGATGAAGCAGATAAAGCCATCGCATTCCTGAATGCCAAAGGTGAAAACGCGTGGAAAATCGGCATCATCAAAGCATCCGATTCCAGTGAACGCGTGGTCATTGAATGAAAAACATTGTGGTGCTCATTTCCGGCAACGGAAGCAATTTGCAGGCGATAATTGATGCCTGCAAGCAGAAGAAAATCAATGGCACCATCCGGGCAGTATTCAGTAACAAAGCCGACGCATTCGGCCTTGAGCGTGCGCGGGAAGCCAATATTCCCGCCCATGCGCTTCTTGCCTCTCAGTTTGCCAGTCGCGAAGCGTTCGACCGCGAACTGATGCAGGAGATTGACGCTTACGCCCCGGATATCGTTGTGCTGGCTGGCTACATGCGTATCCTCAGTCCGGCCTTCGTGGCCCATTACACTGGCCGCCTGATCAATATTCACCCTTCCCTGCTGCCTAAATATCCCGGTTTACACACCCACCGCCAGGTCCTGGAGAACGGCGATGAAGTTCACGGTACCACCGTGCATTTTGTTACCGACGAACTGGACGGCGGCCCGGTGATTTTACAGGCACAGGTGCCGGTGTTTGAGGGCGATACCGAAGAAGACGTGACCGCCCGCGTCCAGACTCAGGAACATGCGATTTACCCGCTGGTCGTGAGCTGGTTCGTCGATGGCCGTCTGGCTATGCAAGAAAACAAAGCCTGGCTTGACGGCATTTGCCTGCCAGAACAGGGCTACGCGGCCGAGTAAGCGGCCCTTTTCTTTGCCTGCGCGTAACATAACGTTGCGCGCAACACCTTTCTGCGGGTAAAACCGGATTACTGTCATACTTATCTGTCACAGTTGGACATCTACTGGCAAAGCTCGCCATAATAGGGATGTCACTCAAACGAACGCCAACACGTTTACCTGCACACGAGGGCACTGCCATAGCGAGAAGAAATTGCCGTGTCCCGAGAGTTAACCGGAGTGTAAGTTGTAATGGGTCAGGAAAAGCTATATCTGGAAAAAGAACTAAGTTGGTTGTGCTTTAACGAGCGCGTTCTGCAGGAAGCGGCGGATAAGAGTAACCCGCTCATTGAACGCATGCGCTTTTTAGGGATTTATTCCAACAACCTTGATGAATTCTATAAAGTTCGCTTCGCAGAACTGAAACGCCGCATCATTATTAGCGAAGAACAAGGACAAGGCACCAACACCCATTCACGCCACCTGCTGGGTAAAATCCAGTCTCGCGTACTGAAAGCCGATCAGGAATTTGACGGTCTCTATAACGAACTACTGCTGGAAATGGCGCGTAATCAAATCTTTTTGATTAATGAACGCCAGCTTTCCGCCAATCAGCAAAACTGGCTGCGCCACTATTTCCGACAGTATCTGCGCCAGCACATCACCCCGACGCTGATTAATCGCGAAACCAATCTGATTCGCTTCTTAAAGGACGACTATACCTATCTGGCGGTGGAAATTATCCGTGGCGATGATATTCGCTACGCACTGCTGGAAATTCCGTCTGATAAAGTGCCGCGTTTCGTGAACCTGCCGCCGGAAGCGCCGCGCCGTCGCAAGCCGATGATCCTGCTGGATAACATCCTGCGTTATTGCCTAGATGATATCTTCAAAGGTTTCTTTGATTACGACGCGTTGAACGCCTACTCGATGAAGATGACCCGTGACGCCGAATATGATCTGGTACACGAGATGGAATCGAGCCTGATGGAGCTGATGTCTTCAAGCCTGAAACAGCGTCTGACGGCAGAGCCGGTACGCTTTGTTTACCAGCGTGATATGCCGGATGCCATGGTCGAGATGCTGCGCGAGAAACTGACCATTTCCCGTTATGACTCCATTATTCCCGGCGGCCGCTACCATAACTTTAAAGACTTTATTAGCTTCCCGAACGTCGGGAAAGCGAACCTGGTGAACAAACCGTTACCGCGCCTGCGCCATGTCTGGTTTGATAAGTTCCGCAACGGTTTTGATGCCATTCGCGAACGCGATGTGCTGCTCTATTACCCATATCACACCTTTGAGCATGTGCTGGAACTGCTGCGCCAGGCATCGTTTGACCCAAGCGTGCTGGCGATAAAAATCAACATTTACCGCGTAGCGAAAGACTCGCGCATTATCGACTCCATGATCCACGCCGCCCATAACGGCAAGAAAGTGACCGTGGTGGTGGAGCTGCAGGCGCGTTTCGATGAAGAAGCTAACATCCATTGGGCGAAGCGTCTGACCGAAGCCGGTGTGCAGGTGATCTTCTCGGCGCCGGGTTTGAAAATCCACGCCAAGCTGTTCCTGGTGTCGCGTATGGAAAATGACGAAGTGGTGCGTTACGCTCATATTGGTACCGGCAACTTTAACGAAAAGACCGCGCGTATCTATACCGACTACTCCTTGCTGACCGCCGATGCGCGTATCACCAACGAAGTGCGCCGGGTGTTTAACTTTATTGAGAACCCGTACCGTCCGGTGAATTTCGATTATTTATTGGTATCGCCGCAAAACTCGCGCGATCTGCTGTACAAAATGATCGACACCGAAATTGCCAATGCGCAGAACGGCATTCCGTCCGGAATTACGCTGAAAATCAACAATCTGGTGGATAAAGGTCTGGTTGACCGGCTGTATACGGCCTCCAGTTCTGGCGTGCCGGTGAATTTACTGGTGCGCGGTATGTGCTCGCTTATCCCTCAACTGGAAGGCATCAGCGATAATATTCGCGTAATTAGCATTGTTGACCGTTTCCTTGAACACGATCGCATCTATATTTTTGAGAATGGCGGCGATAAAAAAGTGTATCTGTCGTCTGCTGACTGGATGACGCGAAACATCGATTACCGTATTGAAGTAGCGGCGCCGTTGCTCGATCCGCGCCTTAAACAGCAGGTACTGGATATCATTGATCTTCTGTTCAGTGATACCGTCAAAGCACGCTACGTCGATAAAGAGCTGAGTAATCGATATGTGCCGCGCGGCAACCGCCGTAAAGTACGCGCGCAGCTCGCGATTCATGAATATCTGACATCACTTGAACAGTCTGACTAATCTATGCCGATAAATGAAAAGACAGCACGACCGCAGGAATTCGCTGCGGTCGACCTGGGTTCGAACAGTTTTCATATGGTGATTGCCCGCGTTGTTGATGGCGCCATGCAGATCATTGGCCGTCTGAAACAACGCGTACATCTGGCGGATGGCCTCGACAGCAATAATATGCTGAGTGAAGAGGCTATGGAGCGCGGTCTCGCCTGTCTGTCGCTGTTCGCGGAACGCCTGCAAGGCTTTGATCCGTCAAGCGTGTGTATTGTGGGAACCCACACGTTGCGCCAGGCGCTCAACGCACCGGAGTTCCTTAAACGAGCGGAAAAGGTTATTCCCTACCCCATCGAAATCATCTCTGGTAACGAAGAAGCGCGCCTGATTTTTATGGGTGTCGAACACACGCAGCCGGAAAAAGGCCGCAAGCTGGTTATTGATATCGGCGGCGGTTCGACGGAACTGGTCATTGGCGAAGATTTTGAACCCAAACTGGTGGAAAGCCGTCGAATGGGCTGCGTCAGCTTCGCACAGCTTTATTTTCCGGGCGGAACCATCAATGCGGAAAACTTCCAGCGCGCCCGCGTTGCAGCGACGCAGAAACTGGAAACGCTGGCCTGGCAGTTTAGAATTCAGGGCTGGGATGTCGCGCTTGGCGCATCCGGCACCATCAAAGCGGCCCACGAAGTTCTGCTGGCACTAGGGGAAAAAGATGGTTCTATCACCCCTGAGCGCCTGAAAAAACTGATTGCCGAAGTCGTGAAGTTCAAAAGCTTCGACGAGCTGAACTTACCGGGTCTGTCCGATGAACGTAAAGCGGTCTTCGCCCCAGGTCTGGCCATTCTCTGCGGGGTTTTTGACGCGCTGGCGATTAACGAGTTACGCCTCTCAGACGGTGCGCTGCGCGAAGGCGTGCTGTATGAAATGGAAGGCCGTTTCCGTCATCAGGACATCCGCAGCCGCACGGCGCAGAGCCTTGCCAATCAGTACAACATCGATCGTGAACAGGCGCGTCGCGTGCTGGAAACCACCATGCACATCTACGATCAGTGGCAGGCGCAAAACCCGAAACTCATCAACCCGCAGCTGGCGGCGCTGCTCAAATGGGCAGCCATGCTGCATGAAGTCGGTTTGAATATTAACCACAGCGGAATGCATCGTCACTCGGCTTATATTCTGCAAAACAGCGATCTGCCCGGTTATAACCAGGAACAGCAGTTGATGATGGCCACGCTGGTGCGCTATCACCGTAAAGCGATAAAGCTGGATGATTTACCGCGCTTCACGTTGTTTAAGAAAAAGCACTACCTGCCGTTAATTCAGCTCTTGCGTCTGGGGGTGTTGCTGAACAACCAGCGTCAGGCGACAACGACGCCGCCGACCCTGCGCCTCAAGACCGATGATAACCACTGGACGCTGAGCTTCCCGCATGACTGGTTCAGCCAGAATGCGCTGGTTCTGTTCGACCTGGAACGGGAACAGGAATATTGGGAGGCTGTCACCGGCTGGCGACTCAAAGTCGAAGAAGAGCAGTCACCCGGCGTGGCCGCATAGCATCAGGCCGCCTGGATCTGCCCTGGCAGATTTTCCAGCGGCTCTGGCTTGCCAATCAAATACCCCTGCAAATAATCGATACCCAGCGCAACCACTGCGCTGCGTATCTCTTCATTCTCGACGTACTCCGCCACGACCCGCATTTTTTTCATGCGCGCCAGATGGCAAATTGAGGCGACAATCTGGTAATCCAGACTATTGGAAACGATATTGCGGATAAAACTACCGTCAATTTTCAGGATATCGGCATTCACATTTTTCAGCCGCGCATAGCTGGCATAACCTGTACCAAAATCATCAATCGCTACGCTACAGCCCATTTTTTGCAACTGGCCGAGCGTTTGATTTGCCTGCTCCAGATTCGTTAACGAATTACTTTCGGTAATTTCGAAGATCAACTGCCATGCCTCGACGCCATACTTTTTCAACAGGCGGGCCACGTCCAGAGAAAACTGCGCCCGGCACACGGAGGCAGGCGACAGGTTAATGGCAAAACGCTGTGCGGGTAACGTTGCGCGATGAGCAGACATAAAACACAGGACATGCTCCACAACCCAAAGGTCGATACGTGACGACAGACCAAACTCATGGGCTACCGGCAGAAAATCATCCGGGTTAATGTACTGGCCGTTCTCTTCATTCATTCGCAGCAGAATTTCGTGGTAATTGTCGCCGCGCATCCCGGCGATAGGCTGCACCAGCAAACTAAAGCGATTCTCCTCCAGCGCCAGCTGCAGGCGGTTCATCATATCCACTTTATCCTTAAGGCTACGCTGAAGGTTCGCCGCCCCACGGTGCTGCAAGCTTTCTGGATGATTTGTCGCCAGCGACAGGTCCGCAATGGTACTCAGTTCGCCAAGCAGCAAGTAAAGATGCTGCACCGGCGAGCGTACATAGCAATAGCTCATACCTACCTGTGGCTGTAGCGGCATATCATCCCAGAAGAAACGAAACGCCTTAATTCGGGCATCCAGCGCGTCTATACGGCTCTGGTGCGACTGGGTATTAAGGCGAATGGCCAGATCATGACCAGAAAGATGGTAGACACGTTCATCATCATCAAGGCTGGTTTTAAGCCAGTCCGACAGTTTTTGCTTGTACTGAATACGTAGCATCACGCCATAGTTACGCCCCAGGACTTCCAGTTCAGGCACCGTTAAATAGCAGAGCACAGACCAGGGCGAACCCGCCAGCGCACGGTTAAGGGCGCGCAGATTGGGTATCTGAACAACGGGATCAAGATAGGCAAGACGGCGG
Organism: Phytobacter ursingii; assembly: GCA_901456055.1. Taxonomy (GTDB): domain Bacteria; phylum Pseudomonadota; class Gammaproteobacteria; order Enterobacterales; family Enterobacteriaceae; genus Phytobacter; species Phytobacter ursingii. The sequence continues at coordinate 300,405 of CABDWT010000001.1, read as the reverse complement.
GCACGGGCGTGAACATGCCGTTGCCGGGTCGCCAGTACCGATACGCAAAGAATGATAAACGAGTAGACCAGGTAGCTCGACGAGGCGATAGCCAACTGAATTTCATAAGCCGGATAGACGGGAAGATAGCGATAAAAATAGTGTACCGAGACCATCAACAGCAGCGTCCAGAGCACCGATATAAACCGGTATCCATAGCGCAACGCGCCCCACAACATGACAGGCAAGACCAGAGAGAGTGTGTAATTGGTGCTGAAAATGGAGCTATTTTCATTCAGCGGCATGAGCAAGAGAATGACCAATCCCGTCAGGATACTCAGCCAGATAACCATCTCACAGCGGGTCACTTTTGGATCGAATTCATGGCGCAGTTGCGATAACCAGCTTCGCAGATAACGCGGATGACGAACGATACGAATAACCAAATAGCACAGAGGAATGCCGGTCATAGTACCGACCAGTAATGCCTGATAATCAATCAGCAAATGAATATTCAGCGACAATATGTCAGTCTTACTAAAATCCGTGTCGTACAACGCCAGCCAGATAACGAACTCGAGAATAATCAAATAAATCGTTGACGGGCAAAAGACCTGCCAGAACATGCGTTGGGCAATAAAGGCGGAGTTTCCGTAGGCAATATTTTGCCGACGCGTAACAAACACACGATAGCCGCCCCAACTGATCACCACGGGAATAAGTAAATGAAAAATTTGCGCGACAAGTTCAGAGATATCGTGCGTACCGATATTTAGTACCAGGGCGAGAATCATGCCGGGTAGCGCCGCCCAGCCAAAGACCACCATCAGACTGAACATCAGCGCCATTGGCAGAGAGAAAAGTACAACCGTTTCACCCGCGACATGGGTATAGGTATTCGCCAGGTTAAACAGTGGCAGCAAAAGACAAGGCAACACGAGCGGTAATGCCCACCATTTATCTTTATGCTGATGATATTTTTTCAACGAAGTCATAGATGCTCGACAAAAAACCCAATTTCCCAATGGGTATTTCAGGCAGGCATCCAACCTGACTGTAAACGCGTAAATAGCAAATGAGCGTGAATTTTAGTTCTGTAGGGCATCCAGTGATTGATGCATATCAAATAAAACTCGCCGAATTAATTAATTTTTACGCTTTTTAAAAAGAGAGGCAGATTAGCATTCATGACTTAAATACTTAATTTATTTTATATAAAATTGATTAATATTTTCCACGGGTGAAATTTTGCATGGCGAAGAATTGACCTTGTCCGCACTCTGTGCCTTAATGTCAAAGTCGCCCTTTTTTGAGGGTATACCTTAAGGAACCTTTTGTGAGTCAGGCAACCCCTATGCGAAAACGACATCGATTTGACAGTCGCATGACCCGTATCGTACTTCTTATCAGCTTTATCTTTTTCTTTGGTCGTTTTATCTATTCCTCAATCGGTGCCTGGTATCATCATCAGGATAAGCTCCAGTCACAACAAGTAAGCCAACCTATCGATTCCTCTGCGCAACGCTAACGTACTGTTTTTATTCACACACGTCTTTACGTGGGATTTGTCACATCACCGCATGACGCACCATCGTCAGGATCATCACCGCGCCAAATCCGGCGAGGATCGCTCCGGCTGTGCGCTCGATAATGTGCACATATACTGTGATACGCACCTGTACAGCGGATAATCCAATCAACGCCGCGATGGCCATATTCCACACCAGTACCGCCAGGCTCATCCATGCGCCGGAAAAGAGCTGCTGTGGAAAGGTGACATTTGCGCCAAGAATTGAGGTCATCAATGCCAGGTAAAAAAGCGCATTTTTAGGATTAAGCAACGCAGAACCCAGCCCAAGCAAGAACTGTTTTCGCCACGACGGGCAATCCATCCGGGTAGCGCTGAGCGCCAGGTTCTGCTTACGACTGCATAACAGATGGCCGCCAATCCAGATTAAATACAGCGCTCCGGCAATCTCAATCAGACGAAACAGCACTGCATAATCCTGCAACAGCCGCCAGCCATACATCGCCAGCACAATATAGACCGCATTTCCCAGCGCGATCCCCGGACCAATCCCGACACTTCCCCGCAGGCGATAACGGATGGCATACCCGGCGAGCAAAAAGAAATCGGGACCGGGGCTTACCAGTGCGACAAAATGTGAAAGCGCAAGCAGTGGAAACGCGGCGGGAATAAATTCGGGTAACAGAGACATAGCGACCTCATCAGTAAAACGACGAGGTCACTTTATGGCGTTGGCCGACTTAATTATTGTCTGATATTGATCGCCCCAGCGCATACTGCCGGGGCGTGGACGAGGTAAAACTGACGAACGTACGGTGGAAGTGGCTTTGATCGGCAAAACCACTTTGATACCCCACATCGGCAATATCTCTGCCCGCCCGCAACTGCACTTTGGCAAATTCCACACGGGCATTATTAACCCAGGCTCCTGGCGTAAGCCCTGTTGCCAGCTTAAACTGGCGAATCAGCGTCTCTTTACGCAACGTGTACCGCTGTGCCAGGCAATCCAGCGACGGCGGTTGCTGAATATCGGCCAGCAGCGTCGTTTGCAGGGGGTCGCAAAATTCAGCCGGTTGCATCGCAGTTTGCAGGCCAGGCAGGCTGACAAGCAGCGCGCGTACCGCCTCCTGTAATGCCCCGACCTGGTTATCTTCCATTAGAGAAATAATGTGCATAAAAGCGGTGAAGAAGGAAGGTGTGCGTAATACGGTCTGTGCACAGTAAAGATATTCCCCCGGCGCAACCCCCAATTGTTGCAAACACCACGCCTCATCAAGGTATAACATGTGATAACTACGTGGACGTTCGGCTGACGGGTTGCAACTGTGCGCTTCACGGGGAGCAATCAGCACCATATCGCCCGGATAGAGGTGATATTCACGGTCGCGGCAACGCGTGAGGGTCTCGCCGTCGATAATCGCGCCAATGGATAACTGAGGGTGCTGGTGCAGTTTGTAGGCCTGCGTACTGTCTACGGTAGAACGCCATTCGATCCACGGCACACGCGAAGAGCGCCAGAAGCGTTGTTCAATATTCCGCGTTGTCATCTTCCCTTCCTCCTCACATTATTCCATCCTTCGACACGGCTACTTTTCGGCAACGCGCGTAAGCCACTCAGTATAGGCCGGACTGGTTTGCGCTGGCATATTTTGCTGCCCGGCGCTGAATTCATCTTCCATGGCGAATATTTTCCAGACCAGAGGCGCCAGTTGTGCCGCCGGGCTGTTTTCCTGCGTGGCGGTGCGTAATAGTTCCAGCGTACGCGTTTTATATTCAGCCAGCACTTCTGACTGGTAATCAAAAGCTTTCCCCAGCCCGGAGAAGTACATCATTTTCGGCACGTCCGCCTGCGGCCATTGCAATGCCATATTCAGCGGCCACTCCAGCATTGTCCGCTCACCCCATACGGCGGAACGGGGCACCTGCTGGTTGGCGACCAGCGTTAACATAAAAGCCTGACCCAGTTCACCAAGATAGATATCCATCGCATCAACGGAGGGACGTGCATAGAACGTATCCAGCGGCTGAGGGTTCACCGGTCCCATTTTCGCCAGCAGACCTTGCTCCATCTTAAGCACCTGCGCTCCCAAATCAGACTGCGCTACCGTACCACTCTCAGTCGCGCATTGGGTCCGTTGAGTACAATCCCAAAGGCTGAGAGTAAGCTGCCACTGACGTTGCGGCCCCTCTCCTGAACAGCCGATCTCCCCGGTCACAAAGTATTTCATTTCTGGCGGCACAAGGTCGAACAGCCCATAACCATCAAACGGATGGGTTGAGACAACCGGCCCGATGCCCGCAGCGACCTGGACATAACAACGGGCGGCATAATCGCTCCAGTAGTGGGTTGCTTCGGCAAGATACAGAGGAATAGCACGAGTAAGACGTCCCAGGTCATCTTCACGCTGCGACTCGGACGGTGTCGCGTCATCGTCGATTTTACTCAGCACAAAGAAACCGACCGTGTTTGCCTCTTGCGGTTTCTGCCCGAAAAGCCAGTCGGCATTACACAGCCCGTACTGCCAGACAGGCTGCGTAAGGGCCAGCGTATTGATTTCCACCTCGCCCGGATCGGTGGGGGTGGCCTGCGCATGCTGCTCGCGCATCGTCTGAAAGGCGCGGGCGGATTCATCCAGATACTGTTTAAGCGGTGGGTAGTCCAGCGCATACATCCGGCGCAACAGCTTTTCCCCCTCGTCGGGATTGCCCAGCTCCTGATAAGCGCGCAGCAAATTAATACCGGCCATCGGATCGTGGCGCTTTTCGTCATACACAGGGGCGATGAGTTCAACAAGCAGCGGTATTTCGCCGTTCCTACCCAGATCGCCGGAGATCATCATCAGCGAACTGCCGTCGTATCGTCCCTGCGCCAGTACGTCGTCATACAGCGCTCTGGCAGCCGCAACGTTGCTATGTTCGAGGTAATAGCGCGCCAGCCAGAGTTGTGCGCGCCAGGATCCGGGCAGCGCTGCAACGGTCCGCAGCCCCGCGACATATCCCGCTTCCCCTTCACGCTCCTGCTTAATACTCGCCCACCAGAGCAAGCCGTTATCGAGATTGGGATCGGCTTCAATAGCCTGCCAGAGTAGCTCCTCGGCGCGGGCATCGTCCCCCTTGTGAGAGAAAACTTTAGCCAGATTGGTCAGCAATGTTCCCGTGGCCCCAACTTTCGCTATACCCGCCTGCAACGTGCTTTCAGCCTCGACCAGGCGTTTATTTTCCATCAGCACAATGCCCTGAATGGTATGGCTGCGTTCGGGATCGTCGTCAATCTCCACCAGACGCGCGGCAGCAGGGATAAGATCGGCGGCAAAACCATCGTTCAGTCCGCTCAGGATCGCATCATAAAGTTCCGCCGCGTTATTCCACTTTTGCGCAAGACCGGGCAGGAAAACACTGTTACGCCAGTCGTTACGGGCGATATGTATCTCTCGCCCGTTGGCGTCCCAGGCGACAATCATCTCCTCCTGCGGCGGTTGTGCCTCTACGGAATTTGCCTGTTCTGGTTCAACGGGGGCCGGCGGTTTGTGTTTTTTGCCGGTCAGGCTGGAGAGCAGTTTTTTAAACATTGTTAGCATCACAGCGAGTGAGGTTGGCCGAAAGCGTTATGAAATTAAAAGCGTCAATGAGCAAATTCAGGGTATGCAAAGAACACTCAGCCAAAAGGTTGGCATAAAACGTCCGCGCCGTCTAATGCCTGGAATGGTGGGGATTTTGATTTGCGGATTGCGTGGGCTTATTTTATGAGGGTGCGTCGGTTCAAACCAGCCTGAGTGTTCAGGCCATAATCAGACGCTTAAACAACAACTGCTGGATGTCCTGTCGATGTGACAGGATGGCATGTGCCGTCACTAATGCTCCCTCTACTGCATACAAAACCCGGTAACCGTCAGCGTGATTAAATTCCCGGTACTTTGCACAGCCAATTTTCAGCAGTTCAGGGCAAATTTGGCATCCCAGCGGGAACTGACCAACGGTACTCTCAAACTGTGCGAGAATATCGGCGATAACCGGACGCGGCTCGACATCAACACGGCGCAGATAAGTCACTATCGTGTCGATACAGAGTTTTACAGTTAGCGTGTACTCAAAGGTAACCTGCTGCTCCATAGAAGTCCCTTAGCATTGCGTGTTCTGCGTTTAATCCGCAAGTCCATCCAGTAATTGGTCTTTTGAGAATACGCGCCCCTCAGCTTTATCTTTCTCTGACAGGGTTAGCAGTTTCAGCAACGCGATGGCGTTTTCTCGTTCCTGCTGCTGGTCATAGGACTCTATAACGTAAGCAGGAACACCATTTTGCGTCACCAGAATGGGTTCAGAGACATCAAGTGTCGCGGCGTTTTTTTTAACGTAGCTAATTGTCTCAACTTTCATTGCATATCCCGCTCATGCTCTTCATCATGCAGATGGTTTTAATATAGACCATATTCAGACCACCAGCAATGAACTGTCTGTTTTGTCTTTTCTGATAAATGATCAGAGAAATAAAAAAACCCTCCTTAAAAACAGAGGGTTGATTTAGTTTCTCTCTACCTGAAAGGCAGAAGGACGTTATTGCTTATTCCCACTCAATCGTAGCTGGCGGCTTACCGCTGATGTCATACACCACGCGGGAAATACCATTTACTTCGTTGATGATACGGTTGGAAACGCGGCCGAGGAAGTCGTACGGCAGATGTGCCCAGTGCGCAGTCATAAAGTCGATGGTTTCAACGGCACGCAGAGAGACAACCCAGTCGTACTTACGTCCATCGCCCATCACGCCAACAGAGCGGACTGGCAGAAAAACGGTAAATGCCTGGCTGACTTTGTTGTACAGGTCAGCTTTGCGCAGTTCTTCAATAAAAATAGCATCTGCGCGACGCAGCAGGTCGCAGTACTCTTTCTTCACTTCACCCAGTACGCGAACGCCAAGGCCTGGCCCCGGGAACGGATGGCGGTAAAGCATGTCGTAAGGCAGGCCCAGCTCCAGGCCGATTTTACGGACTTCGTCTTTGAACAACTCACGCAGCGGTTCAACAAGGCCCATCTTCATCTCTTTCGGCAAGCCGCCCACGTTGTGGTGAGACTTAATCACGTGTGCTTTACCGGTCGCGGACGCGGCAGATTCGATCACGTCAGGGTAGATGGTACCCTGCGCCAGCCATTTCACGTCTTCAAGTTTCAGCGCTTCTTCGTCGAAGATTTCGACAAACACACGGCCAATGATTTTGCGTTTGGCTTCCGGATCGTTCTCGCCTGCCAGCTCACTCAGGAAACGTGATTCACCTTCCACATGAACAATGTTCAGGCCGAAGTGGTCGCCGAACATGTCCATTACCTGCTCAGCTTCATTCAGACGCAGCAGACCGTTATCGACGAACACGCAGGTCAGGTTTTTACCGATCGCGCGATGTAACAGCATCGCCGTCACAGAGGAGTCAACGCCGCCGGACAGGCCGAGGATGACTTTGTCGTCGCCAACCTGCGCACGGATGCGTTCGATAGCGTCGTCGATGATTTTCGCCGGAGTCCACAGGGCTTCACACTGGCAGATATCGATAACGAAACGCTCCAGCATGCGCAGACCCTGACGGGTATGGGTCACTTCCGGGTGGAACTGCACGCCGTAGAAGCGTTTTTCTTCGTTAGCCATAATGGCGAACGGGCAAGTTTCGGTGCTGGCAACGGTGACAAAGTCAGACGGAATAGCCGTCACTTTATCGCCATGGCTCATCCACACGTCCAGCAGCGGTTTACCGTCTGCGGTCAGGGAGTCTTCAATACCACGAATCAGGGCGCTGTCGGTCAGAACTTCAACCTGGGCATAACCAAATTCGCGCTCGCTGGAAGCTTCAACATGGCCGCCCAACTGCATCGCCATGGTCTGCATCCCATAGCAGACGCCAAATACGGGCACGCCGGCTTCAAATACATATTGCGGCGCGCGCGGACTGTTATCTTCGGTGGTGCTTTCCGGGCCGCCGGAAAGAATGATGCCGCTTGGGTTAAATTCACGAATCTGCGCTTCGGTGACATCCCATGCCCACAGTTCACAGTAAACACCGAGCTCACGCACGCGGCGGGCAACAAGTTGTGTGTACTGAGAACCGAAATCGAGGATAAGGATGCGATGTTTATGAATATTTTCCGTCATTGACGCTAATTCCGAGGCAAGTGAAACAAAATCGCCCGGCTTATAGCCGGGCGTGGAAACTTATCAGGAGCCCATACGGTAGTTCGGGGATTCCTTGGTGATGGTCACATCATGGACGTGGCTTTCCTGGATGCCCGCACCGCTGATACGCACGAATTCCGCTTTCGTGCGCAGCAGGTCGATGGTACCACAGCCGGTCAGCCCCATACAGGAACGCAGGCCGCCCATTTGCTGATGAATAATCTCTTTCAGGCGACCTTTATACGCCACGCGACCTTCGATACCTTCCGGCACCAGTTTGTCAGCGGCATTATCCGTCTGGAAGTAACGATCTGAGGAACCTTTGGACATCGCGCCCAGAGAACCCATACCACGGTAAGATTTGTAAGAACGCCCCTGGTAGAGTTCGATTTCGCCCGGCGACTCTTCGGTACCTGCCAGCATAGAGCCGACCATCACCGCGGCCGCGCCAGCGGCGATCGCTTTGGCAATGTCGCCAGAGAAGCGGATACCGCCGTCAGCGATAACCGGAATACCGGTGCCTTCCAGCGCTTCAACCGCGTCTGAAACAGCCGTAATCTGCGGAACACCCACACCGGTAACGATACGGGTAGTACAGATAGAGCCAGGGCCAATACCGACTTTCACAGCGCTGCAACCGGCTTCCGCCAGCGCACGTGCGCCTGCGCCCGTCGCGACGTTACCGCCAATGATTTGCAGATCCGGGTATTTTGCACGGGTTTCACGAATGCGTTGCAGAACGCCCTCGGAATGGCCATGAGAGGAGTCAATCAGCAGAACGTCAACGCCTGCCGCAACCAGCGCATCAACACGCTCTTCGTTACCTGCTCCGGCGCCAACCGCAGCACCGACGCGAAGACGGCCCTGCTCGTCTTTACAGGCGTTCGGTTTACGTTCCGCTTTCTGGAAATCTTTGACGGTAATCATGCCGAGCAGACGGAATTTGTCGTCAACAACCAGCGCTTTCTCAACGCGTTTTTCGTGCATTTTCGCAAACACAACTTCACGCGCTTCGCCTTCGCGAACGGTAACCAGACGCTCTTTCGGCGTCATATATACGCTAACAGGCTGGTTCAGGTCGGTGACAAAGCGAACATCACGACCGGTAATGATACCCACCAGTGAATTGTCTTCGGCAACCACCGGATAACCAGCGAAACCGTTACGCTCGGTCAGTTCTTTCACTTCGCGCAGAGTAGTGGTTGGCAGGACGGTTTGAGGATCTTTAACCACGCCGGACTCGTGTTTTTTAACACGGCGGACTTCTTCAGCCTGGCGTTCGATGGACATGTTTTTATGAATAAAGCCAATGCCGCCTTCCTGTGCCAGGGCAATTGCCAGGCGCGCTTCCGTAACGGTGTCCATTGCTGCGGAGAGCATCGGAATATTCAGACGAATGGTCTTAGTGAGCTGGGTGCTCAAATCGGCAGTATTCGGCAGAACGGTGGAGTGAGCGGGAACGAGGAGGACGTCGTCAAACGTCAGGGCTTCTTTAGCGATACGTAGCATGGGCAATATCTCTGACCTGGGTGGTTAAATATTGCCGTGGCATTATACAGAGCGTAACCGATTGCTTCCACATTTTTTTGCGAAAAATACTTGCGCTCATCGCTGAGCGGGTTACTATCGACTGAATAACCTGCTGATTTAGAATTTGATCTAGCTCACATGTCATCTCTTCAAAGCCCCGCAATTTTTACCGTTAGCCGCCTGAATCAGACAGTACGTAGCCTGCTGGAACGCGAAATGGGCCAGGTCTGGATCACAGGTGAAATCTCTAATTTTACCCAACCTGCGTCCGGTCACTGGTACTTCACGCTTAAGGACGACACCGCACAGGTTCGCGGGGCAATGTTTCGCAACAGCAACCGTCGCGTGACGTTCCGCCCTCAGCATGGGCAGCAAGTGCTGGTTCGCGCGTCTGTTACGCTCTATGACCCGCGCGGCGATTACCAGATAATCGTTGAAAGCATGCAGCCCGCCGGTGAAGGGTTATTGCAGCAGAAATATGAGCAACTGAAAGCGGCGCTGTCAGCCGAAGGGCTTTTCGATCAACAGTTCAAACAGCCGCTCCCCACACCGGCCCACTGTATTGGCGTTATCACCTCGAAAACCGGCGCTGCGCTGCATGACATTCTCCATGTTCTGAAACGACGGGATCCCTCTTTGCCGGTGGTCATCTACCCCACCGCGGTACAAGGTGACGATGCGCCGGGGCAAATTGTGCGCGCCATAGAACTGGCGAACGCGCGTCAGGAATGTGATGTGCTGATCGTCGGGCGTGGAGGAGGCTCGCTGGAAGATTTATGGAGTTTTAATGACGAGCGCGTGGCGCGCGCCATTTTTGCCAGCCGTATTCCGGTGGTCAGCGCCGTCGGCCACGAAACCGACGTGACCATTGCGGATTTTGTCGCAGATTTACGTGCCCCTACCCCCTCTGCCGCAGCGGAAATCGTCAGTCGCAACCAGACGGAGCTGCTGCGCCAGATCCAGTCTTCTCAGCAACGCCTTGAGATGGCGATGGACTTTTTCATTGCTAACCGCACCCGACGCTTTACTCAACTTAACCACAGACTGCAACAGCAGCATCCGCAACTGCGTCTCGCCCGTCAGCACACCGTACTGGAAAAACTCCGCCAGCGGATGCGTGTCGCCCTGGACAACCAGCTTAAACAGGCGACAGTGCGTCAACGCCGTGTCGGCCAGCGCCTGAATCAGCAAAACCCACAGCCGCGGATCTGGCGTGCGCAGACACGTATTCAGCAACTGGAATACCGGCTGGCGGAAAGCCTGCGTACGCAATTGGGCGTGACGCGAGAGCGTTTTGGCAAGGCGGTGACGCACCTGGAGGCAGTCAGCCCGCTCTCGACGCTGGCCCGCGGCTATAGCGTCACCACGGCTGCCGATGGCAATGTGCTGAAACAGGCGAAACAGGTTAAAACGGGCGATACGCTGACTACCCGTCTCGCCGATGGCTGGATAGAGAGTGAAGTGAAAAGCGTCATCCCTGCGAAAAAAGCGCGCGCGTCTAAACCCCGCAGCGCAGGCTAATTCACAACCTCGTCGGGGTCAGAAACATAATAAGAAGTGCTAATCCGGCAAACATCAAAAGCGACCAGGTGGCTCCCAGTAATGCGTACAGTTGTCCAAAAACTATCGCCCCCGCCACCTGCCCCACCGCCAGCATAAAAAAGACGATACCTACCCCTGCGGCCGGCGCATTCGCCGTAGCGGACGCGCCGCAGACCAGCAGTACGCCGGAAAGCGTAATATAGCCCGCGCCACAGAGGGCCGCCGCCGGGATAAGCCACCCGCTATAGCCATGACTTACCGCCAGTAGCACCAGCGGCGCGGCCATAAAAAGCAGCGACAGCCAGTAAACCGGGTTCCAGCCTGTCCGGGCAGCCAGTGCGCCGGTAAAGATGCCAGCAATTCCCGCGCCGCCGCTGACCAGCCACAGCATGCTGGTGGTTTCTTTTTCAAGGTGCAGATGTTTTTGCAGAATATCGGGGCCGAAATTCCACCATGCCGCGCTCGCTATTCCGCAGATAAACGCAATCAGCGCCAGCCGCCGTATTGCCCGGACCTGTAAGACCTGCCGCCAGGAGTGTTCATTTTTTGCCCCCTGTGTTCTGGTCGCGGGTAAGTAGCGCATCACCGGTAGCAGGCAAAGCAACGCCAGCACCGCGAAAGCTACACAGGCTCCGCGCCACCCAAAGGGGGTGAAAAGCAGTACCGGTACGGAAAGGATAATGCCGCCGCCAGTACCGGCATTGATAAAAGTGTTAGTGGTGGACTGCCGACGTTCTGCCACCGCCTGGCTGACCGATGCAGCCAGTGACGGCGATGCCAGCCCCGAACTCAGACCGGCGATAAACAGCCCCAGCGCAAGGAGTAGAACACCCGAAGACAACGCCAGGATCAGTAGCCCAAGTGCCGCGCAGAGTGCCGAAACGATCGCGGTGGTACGAGCGCCGTAACGCCCGGTTACCGGGGCGGCCCAGAGTGAAGAAAAACAGTAGGCGATATAGCTACAGGCGGCGATAACACCCGCAGCCCGTGGGCTCAGCGCAATATCCTGTCCTACCGACGGCAGCATCAGGCCCCAGGCAAAACGCGCCATGCCATACGTCACAGCAATAAGCAAAAACCCGGTTAACGCAAGCGATGAAATTGTTTTATCCACACCCGACCCTCTTTTCTGATTGAGCAGTTAATGATGGTCGAAACCGACAGTTTTGCCGCGTAAGGGGTAAAAATGCCGAATGTCACATAAACTTGTAGTCAGCCTTGCCAACAATCAGGAGAGCAGCATGACAGCGACACGACTTCACAGTGTTATCCCGCCCTACATCCTGCGCCGCATTATTGATAACGGCTCCGACGTACAGCAAAAGTGCGCCCGCCAGACCCTAACCCATGTCCAGACGCTCATGGCACATATGCCGGGCAAACCTGCCGCGCCGCATGTTGCGAAAGCCGGCCAGTTGCAGCGGGACATTTATGATGCGAAACAGACTCAGGAGTTGCCAGGCACGCAGGTGCGCTTTGAGGGGCAGTCATCAAATGGCGATATCGCCGTGGATGAAGCATGGGAATATCTGGGTGTGACGCACGATTTTTTCTGGAAAATTTATCATCGCGATTCACTGGATAACAAGGGCCTGACGCTTATTGGTACCGTTCACTATGGCCGCGAATACCAGAATGCGTTCTGGAACGGTCAGCAGATGGTATTTGGCGATGGCGACGGCGAGATCTTTAACCGTTTCACTATCGCACCGGATATTGTCGCTCATGAGCTTAGCCACGGTGTAACGGAAACAGAAGCCGGGCTGATTTATTTCGAACAATCCGGGGCGCTCAATGAATCCCTGTCCGATGTGTTTGGCTCGCTGGTAAAACAGTATTTGCACAAACAGACCGCGCAAGAGGCGGACTGGCTTATTGGCGAAGGGTTATTGGCCGCAGGTATCAACGGCAAAGGATTGCGCTCTATGGCAGAGCCGGGCACCGCCTATGACGACCCGCTACTGGGCAAAGACCCCCAGCCTGCGCACATGAAGGACTTTATTAAAACTCGCGAGGATAACGGCGGCGTACATCTTAACTCAGGCATTCCTAATCGTGCGTTTTACCTCGCCGCCACTGCGCTTGGTGGTTATGCATGGGAAAAAGCCGGTTATGCCTGGTATGACACGGTTTGCGACCACTCACTCGCGCAAAATGCTGACTTTGCGGCTTTCGCCCAACTGACCATTGCTCATGGTGAAAAACGGTCGGGAAAAGAGACGGCGGAAGCCATTAAACAGGCCTGGATTGAGACAGGGGTACTGTGATGAATATTCCGGAGCTCACTGAGGACGCGGTCATTGAGCTTGCCCGTGAAGGCGGAGTGGCATTTATCCCGCAGTTGAGCGGTCTGAGAAGAATCGCCCTTTCCGCCCTTACGCCACAGCAACGTGAACGGGTGATTGATATTTTACAGCAGGCACTGCAGCGCGGCTTTCCACCAGGGCAGACGGACTCACCGGGGCGCGGCGACCAGCGCTATTTTCGTATTCAGATAATCTGGACTCACCACAACGAGGCGCACTATACCGATATTATCTTGCTGGTGCCGGAACAGGAGGCACCGCCCTCGCTGGTGGATCTGTGGAAAAAGGGCGAAAGCGGCGTGTGTGATTAAATGTCCTGCAGGGCGAAGATCACCCGCTTTTTGGAGATCAGACCGTGACCCTGCTGGCAGAAATAGTCCACCGCTCCGCAGGCTTTGAGCACGTCCAACGGCTGTTGGCACTCCGGGCATAGCGCGTGAAGTGCGTAATCTTTATCACAACCATGGCAGTGACCATGTGTACCGATCAATTCCAGCGGGTTGTGGCAGGTTGGGCATTTAAGATCCATAAATATCCTCCCATAAGGTTACCCGGTAGTGATAACACCACCGGGGTTTTCAAACTTACTTGCCTTTCTTAATATGTTTAATCAAACGCTTACGTTTACGCATCTGGTTTGGCGTCAGCGTATTGCGTTTGTCCGCATACGGGTTTTCCCCTTCCTTGAACTGAATACGGATAGGAGTGCCCATCACATCCAGTGATTTGCGGAAGTAGTTCATCAGATAACGCTTGTAGGAGTCCGGCAGATCTTTTACCTGGTTGCCGTGAATCACCACAATTGGCGGGTTATAACCACCAGCATGCGCATATTTCAGCTTCACGCGACGGCCACGAACCAACGGCGGCTGGTGATCTTCGCTCGCCATATTCATGATACGGGTCAACATCGCAGTGCTCTGACGGCGAGTCGAACTGTCGTAGGCTTCGCGCACCGATTCAAACAGGTTACCTACGCCGCTGCCATGCAGCGCGGAGATAAAGTGCACGCGAGCAAAGTCGATAAAGCCCAGACGGAAGTCCAGCGTCTCTTTGACCTGCTCTTTCACTTCCTGGCTGAGGCCATCCCATTTGTTCACCACGATAACCAGTGAGCGCCCACTATTAAGGATGAAACCCAGCAGGGAGAGATCCTGGTCGGAAATACCTTCACGGGCATCAATAACCAGCAGTACCACGTTGGCGTCTTCAATCGCCTGCAGCGTTTTGATGACCGAGAATTTTTCCACCGCGTCGGTGATTTTGCCGCGTTTACGCACGCCCGCGGTGTCGATCAGAACGTATTCACGCCCATCACGCTCCATCGGGATATAAATACTGTCACGCGTGGTACCTGGCATGTCATAAACCACGACACGCTCTTCCCCGAGAATGCGGTTAGTCAGCGTGGACTTACCGACATTAGGACGCCCGACAATCGCCAGCTTGATAGGCAGATCCTGCGGGTTGAAGTCGTCTTCCGGCTCTTCTTCTTCACCCTCTTCACCCTTACCGTCATCGAACTGGGCCCAGTAGGCGGCGTTCTCATCCAGTTCTTCCGGCGGGTCGATTTCGTCCATCCACGGTAGCAGAACGTGTTCCAGCAGGCTGACAACACCGCGACCATGAGAGGCGGCGATCGGGTGAATTTCACCCAGACCAAGGGAGTAGAAATCGACGACCGCCTGATCCGGATCCAGCCCGTCTGTTTTGTTGGCGACGAGGAATGTCGGTTTTTCACGCGAACGCAGATGTTTGGCAATGGCTTCATCCGCCGGCATCAGCCCGGCGCGCGCATCCACCATAAACAGCACCACATCGGCCTCTTCAATCGCCAGCAGCGACTGTTCCGCCATACGGGTTTCTACGCCGTCTTCCGTACCATCAATACCGCCCGTGTCGATACAGATAAATTCGCGACCTTCGACTTCAGCACGACCGTACTTACGGTCACGGGTCAGCCCCGGAAAATCCGCTACCAGCGCATCACGGGTGCGTGTTAAACGGTTAAAAAGCGTGGATTTTCCAACGTTAGGGCGCCCGACCAGCGCGACCACAGGTATCATGTTTAAAGCCTCATTACTTAGAATTCAAAAATCAAAACGTCGCAACGCTGGCGACGTTTTAAAAACAGTAAAACGGCCCCTGCAACAGGAGCCGTCTTCTCACGAACGACCACCTTCGCGCGATTAACGCGTGATGGCGTACAGCGTACCGTCTTTAGCCTGGATCAGCAGTTTGCCATCCGCAGCAACAGGATCGGTCAGGAAACCGGAGCCGTCTACTTTCTGCTGCGCGACAAAACGCCCGTCTTCGACGTTAATCCAGTGCATATAACCTTCGCTGTCACCGGTCACGATGTAACCATTATACAACGCCGGAGCAGTAAGGTTACGGTGCAGAAGATCGCTTTGCGTCCACAGCGTCACGCCACCGTCAGTGGTTAACGCCAGAACACGGTCATTCTGGTCAATCATATAAATGCGATTACCGTCGACAACGAAATTGCTCACTGAACCCAGTTCGCGTTTCCACATAATCTGACCGCTACGCAGATCCAGCGCCGTCAGATTACCGTTGTAAGCCAGCGCGTAAACCACGCCGTTTACAATCACCGGCGTTGTATCAACGTCACTCAAACGGTCGATTTCCGTCGGGCCGGTTGCCTGAGATATACGCTGCTGCCAAATCATCTGGCCCTGCTGCATCAACACGGCGCTTACACGACCGTTGTCGCCACCCACAATGGCTGCGCCGTAGGCGGTAGCCGGTGCGGATTCACCACGCAGGGACAAAGACGGCATATCGAGGTTAACCGTCCATTTTACTGCGCCGTCGCTCTCATTAAGCGCCTGCAGTTGGCCGTTACTGGTATGAATCAGCACCAGGCCATCGCTGACAACAGGACGAGACAACGCTTCACCGGCAACGTTGGTTTTCCAGGCTTCGGAACCATCGTTCGTATTCAGCGCATAAACCTTCGCTTTTTCACTGCCCACGTAGACATGGCCGCCAGCGACGGTCACACCACCGGACAATAGCGCCGGACTGCTGGAGAACCAGCCGGATTTTTCTGCCAGGTTAACGGACCAGACTTCCTTGCCATCGCTCGCGCTAACCGCTTTTACCGTACCGCGACGATCGGCAGCATAGACCACGCCGCTGTCCAGCGCCGGATGTAAATTCGAATGAAAATCGCCAATACCGCTACCCACAGACGTACTCCATGCGGTAGACGGATTAAATTGGTTCGTAACCGTCGGCAGAGGGGACATTTTGACAACATCTTCTTCGCCGTTAAACAGGGAACAACCGCTCAGTAAGGTGACGGACAGCAGCCCAGGCAGAAGTAATTTACGCAATTGCATCGGGTCCCTCTTAGATGGACAAATTGTTGATTTTCATCTGCATCATTTCACTCAGCGCCGGGGAGGCGTTGTTTTTAACGCCATTCTCCCAGGCAGTGCGTGCACCTTGTTTGTCGCCTTTGCTGAGCAGCGCTTCGCCACGCAGGTCGGCAACAATGGCCGCCCAGCCGTCGCCTTTCACGCTATCAAGCGTTTTCAGCGCGGCATCCTGCTGCTTAAGCTGCACCTGGATACGGGCGAGACGGATGTTGATCATACCCTTAAGGTTTTCATCGCTGGTAGCGGCAAGCCCTTGTTGCAGCTGCGCGGACGCTTTTTCAAGCTCATTGCGTTCAACATACTGCTGTGCCAGTTCCAGTGACGCCAGCGCGCCATAGGTATTTTTATTCTCTGCCGCGAATTTTTCAGCCGCAGTCAGCGTTTCAGGTTTATCAGCACGAATCGCGGTAATTGCGTTTTCATAGCCTTGCGAAGCCGATCGCGCTGTTTCGATTTGGTGATTATTCCAGTAGCGCCAGCCAACTAATGCACCAATACCTAAAATGACACCAACAGCCAGCGCTTTGCCGTTTTCAGCAAAAAAGCGTTTGAGCGCGTCTACCTGTTCGTTGTCGTTCTCGTAAATTTCCACGCAGTCCTTCTCCTTAACGATAATTCACCGGGGAGATTAGCCCAGTAGTGTGCGCAAATGCGCCGCAACGCTGTCCTGCGTTACCGTATTTTGCTCACCAGAGCGTAAATCCTTCACTACAACGTTACCGTCAGCGATTTCAGACTCACCCAGCACCAGTGCGAGCTTCGCGCCCCACTTATCGGCACGGGCAAATTGCTTTTTGAAATTACCGCCGCCGTGGTTCGTCATGAGCTTAACATCAGGTAACGCATCGCGTACCCGTTCAGCCAGTTGCATTGCAGCGGACTGTACGTTTTCGCCCGACGCTACCAGGTATATATCGACAACGGATTCTGCTTTAAATTCCGGATTAACTGCCTGAACCAGCAAAACAAGTCGTTCAAGACCCATCGCGAAGCCAACCGCCGGGGTTGCGCGACCGCCAAGCTGCTCGACCAGTCCGTCGTAACGGCCACCCGCACACACCGTTCCCTGAGAGCCCAGGCTGGTGGTCACCCACTCGAAAACAGTGCGGTTGTAATAATCAAGACCGCGCACCAGACGCTGGTTTACCGTATAGGCAATACCCGCCGCCTCCAGCAGTTTGCACAGGCCTGCGAAGTGTTCACGAGATTCTTCATCCAGATAATCACCCAGCGCTGGCGCCGCATTCAGAAGCGCCTGAATGTCCGGATTTTTGGAATCCAGCACGCGCAGCGGGTTGCTGTACATACGGCGTTTGCAATCTTCGTCCAGTTGTTCTTTATGCTGCTCAAGGAACGCCACCAGTGCATCGCGATAGTTTGCACGCGCTTCCAGGGAGCCGATAGAGTTCAGTTCGAGGCTAACATGATCGAAGATACCCAGCGCACGCCACCAGCGTGCCGTGAGCATAATCAGCTCGGCATCAATGTCCGGGCCCTGCAGGCCAAACACTTCGACACCCAACTGATGGAATTGACGGTAGCGACCTTTTTGCGGGCGCTCATAGCGGAACATCGGACCGACATACCACAGACGCTGTTCCTGATTGTACAGAAGACCATGCTCGATGCCGGCGCGTACACAGCCCGCTGTACCTTCTGGACGCAGCGTCAGGCTATCGCCGTTGCGATCATCAAAGGTGTACATCTCTTTTTCAACCACGTCGGTGACTTCACCGATCGCGCGTTTGAATAACGGGGTCTGCTCTACAATCGGCAAACGGATTTCATTGTAACCGTAGCTGCCGAGCACGTTTTTGAGTGTGCCTTCAATGCGCTGCCAGATGGCGGTTTCGCCAGGCAGATAATCGTTCATGCCGCGAATGGCTTGAATATTCTTTGCCACGTTTATTCTCTTTTTGAATACAAAAAATGAACCCTCAGGGCTTGCGCCTTGCGGGTTCATCATACACGGGAAGCCAGCCGCTTCCCATCACGTTATTTTTCTACCTGTTGGACATCGATACGATTAGCTTCATCCAGCATTGATGCTTTCGCACGGATACGGGCTTCAAGCTGGGTAATCATATCGTCGTTATCCAGTCTGTCTCTGCGCACGCCATCTTCATAAAGGCCGCTTTTCTTGTTACCGCCGGTCACGCCAAGCGTAGAAACCAGCGCTTCGCCTGGGCCGTTCACCACGCAACCGATGATCGAAACATCCATCGGCGTGATGATATCTTCCAGGCGCTGCTCAAGGGCATTCACGGTGCCGATCACGTCAAATTCCTGACGCGAGCAGGTAGGGCAGGCAATGAAGTTGATGCCACGTGCGCGGATACGCAGTGATTTCAGGATATCGAAGCCAACTTTGATCTCTTCAACCGGATCCGCCGCCAGAGAGACACGCAGTGTATCGCCGATCCCCTCAGACAGCAGCAAGCCCAGACCGATCGCCGACTTGACCGCGCCACTGCGCGCGCCACCCGCTTCGGTGATACCGAGGTGCAACGGCTGATCAATCTGTTTTGCCAGCAGACGGTAAGATTCCACCGCCAGGAACACATCGGAGGCTTTTACGCTGACTTTGAATTGATCGAAATTAAGTCTGTCCAGGTGATCGACATGGCGCATGGCAGACTCCAGCAACGCTTGCGGCGTGGGCTCACCATATTTTTCCTGCAGATCCTTTTCCAGCGATCCGGCGTTGACGCCAATACGAATAGGGATATTTTTGTCGCGTGCGCAGTCAACAACCATGCGAATGCGTTCTTCATTACCGATATTGCCTGGGTTGATACGCAGACAGTCGACGCCGTATTCCGCGACTTTCAGCGCGATACGGTAGTCAAAGTGAATGTCCGCGACCAGCGGTACACTCACCTGTTGCTTAATCAATTTGAATGCTTCTGCCGCGTCCATGGTAGGGACGGAAACGCGAACAATGTCAGCGCCAACACGCTCAAGCGCTTTGATTTGCGCGACCGTCGCGTCCACATCAGTGGTGCGGGTGTTTGTCATTGACTGCACGGCGATGGGGGCGCCATCGCCAATCGGCACATTACCAACGTAAATCCGTTTCGATTTCCGACGTTGAATCGGAGCCTGGTTATGCATGAAAAATCTCCCGCGTTGCCCGTCTGTTACTGTACTGCTGATTGTTCGGCATTGAGGGTCAGGCGTGCAACCTGGTTAGTTCTGATAAAGCGGCTCAGATCGACAGGTTTACCCTGATATTGAATCTGTACCGCAGCAGGTGCACCGATTTTGAGCTTGTAAGGCGCCTGGCCGGTTAAATTCAGCGTCGCGTCTTTACGCTGGATCCCACTGAATAATTTTTTACCGCTTGCATCGCTCACTTCTAACCAGCAGTCGGCGTTAAAGTTCATGACCAGCGCATGTGCGGCGTCCGGGGAGGTAATACCCGCCTGGTCAGTCGGCAGCGGCGCGTTATTCGCGGTTGCCGATGGCTGAGTGGCAGGGGATTGGGTAACAGGTGCCTGAGAAGGTGATACAACGGCATTTGAATGCGCGGTGGTCGCAGGCGCCTGCGTCGCTGTTCCAGGGGCCGTTGGTTCAACTGGCGTAGTCGCAGCCGTATTCGGTGTTTCTGTCGGTGTGCTGGCAGCATCGTTGTTCAGCGCAACGCTCTGCCCTTCGCTGTTCCCACTGGCGTTCAGCTCTGCAGAGGACTGATCGGCCATTGTGGTGATCTCTTGCTGCTGCGCTTTGTGATTTTGCCACCACCATGCGCCTGTCAGACCAACAACCACAAACAGCACCAGCCAGGTAAAGCTCATTAACCAGCCGTCACGTTTTTTACGACGCTTACCCAGAGAAAAGGTCTGCATCGGCGCGACTTTCGCCGCCCGAATCGGTGCCTGTTTCTCAATCATCGGCAGCAGTTCTTCTTCCGGGATATGCACCAAACGCGCATACGAGCGGATGTAACCACGCAGGAATGTTGAAGCCAATTCGGCAGGAGCCTTATCGTCTTCAATATCGCGCACCGTGGAAACTTTGAGACAGAGGCGCTCAGCTACCGCCTGCTGGCTAAGTCCGAGTTGTTCACGGGCATTGCGCAGACGAACGCCCGTGGTTTGTGCTTCGTTTTGGTCGTGAGTGGCTTCAGTATTCATTCGCTACAACTGCTGGTACGTGAAAATTTAAGATTCAGGCGCGTAGTAAGCATTGCCTGGGCGCGCCGCGAAATGTCAGGGTCAGTTAAATTTAGACCGACAGTATAAGACTGTCAGGCCGGTCATAACAGAACAGCTTTTCGTACTTTTGCTAAGCTGTTGTTCCATCGCTACATACTGCCTTAAAGTAGAGAGAAACGCACAGTAATTATTGATTACACAAGTATACTCAGGCGATTAAATCAGCATATTTATGCGTCGCGACACAGAAGCCTGCCGCGACGCCAGAAGACTAAACCGCTTTAATCGAAATCGGCTCACCCTGCATACGTTTACGCATTGTGCGTTTCGTACGGTCAATGACGTCACCGGCCAGTTGACCACATGCCGCGTCAATGTCATCACCACGTGTTTTACGCACAATGGTGGTGAAACCATAACTCATCAGCACCTTACAGAAACGATCGATACGGCTGTTTGAGCTGCGACCATATGGCGCCCCCGGGAACGGGTTCCACGGAATCAGGTTGATCTTGCACGGCGTGTCTTTCAGCAACGCGGCCAACTCATGCGCATGCTCGGTACCGTCATTCACGTGGTCGAGCATTACGTATTCAATGGTTACGCGGCCCTGATTAGCATTGGATTTCGAAATGTAACCGCGAACCGATTCGAGGAACGTCGCAATATTATACTTTTTGTTAATCGGCACAATTTCGTCGCGAATAGTATCGTTCGGCGCGTGCAGGGAAATAGCCAGTGCAACATCAATCATGTCACCCAGCTTATCCAGCGCAGGAACCACGCCGGACGTCGACAGCGTAACGCGACGTTTGGACAGGCCAAAACCAAAGTCATCGAGCATGATTTCCATTGCCGGTACGACGTTAGTCAGGTTCAGCAATGGTTCGCCCATCCCCATCATCACTACGTTAGTGATAGGACGTACGCCGGTCGTTTTTACCGCACCGATAATTTTTGCCGCCCGCCAGACCTGACCAATAATTTCTGAAACTTTCAGGTTACGGTTGAAGCCCTGCTGCGCCGTGGAGCAGAATTTACACTCCAGCGCACAACCGACCTGTGAGGAAACGCACAGCGTGGCGCGATCGTCTTCCGGAATGTACACCGTTTCAACGCGCTGATCGCCTACGGCAATCGCCCATTTAATCGTGCCATCAGAGGAGCGCTGTTCTTCCACAACTTCCGGCGCGCGGATCACCGCAACTTCTTTGAGCTTATTACGCAACACCTTATTGATGTCGGTCATCTCATCAAAATCGTCGCTGCAATAGTGGTACATCCACTTCATCACCTGATCGGCGCGGAAGGGTTTTTCGCCTAAGTTTTTGAAAAACTCTCGCATCTGCTGACGATTCAAATCCAGCAGGTTAATTTTTGCATCTTTATTGGGAACCGTCAGTGCGACGTTCTCAGGCGTGACAATGTGTTCAGACATAGTTTGCGTATTCCGGCCTCGTTATTACACGTTATGGCCCCTGGAGGGTTGAAAAAAGAAGCGCCCCGGGAATGCGTTTTGCAATTCACGGGGCGCTGCATTGTACAAATTCTGCTGTGCAGATGCCACGACTGTGCGCAGCATTGACAAAATAAAGTGTAACTATGCTTACAATTTCCGATGGGCTTGACGCAACACGGCGCGCAAGGCGGCGGAAATTAGCGAGTGCGCGGGCAAACCTCGCCTTCGCCAAAGAAATAGGCGATTTCACGGGCGGCAGACTCCAGTGAATCGGAACCATGGGTGCCGTTCTCGGTGAAGCTGTCAGCATAATCCGCGCGCAGAGTACCGGCCAGCGCGTTAGCCGGGTTGGTGGCGCCCAGCAGGTCACGGTGACGCTGCACCGCATTTTCACTTTCCAGTACGGAGACCACGATCGGGCCGGAGGTCATGAATTCAACCAGACCGTCGAAGAACGGTTTGCCATCGTGTTCAGCGTAGAAGCCGCGAGCCTGCTCAACGGACAGATGCAGCATTTTCGTGCCAACAATCTTGAAACCAGCAGATTCAAAACGCGCGAAAATACTACCAATAACGTTTTTTGCCACCGCGTTCGGCTTGATGATGGAAAAAGTACGTTCAATAGCCATGTTAACCCCTGTAAGTTGTTCTGTTGTCGTACATACATACGTATGACCTGGCGCGGATTATAAAGAGCAACGCGGGCATTGCCTATGGATAAAGGTAACATTTTTTTAAAATAAGACGAGTTTCAGCAACACCATTCACCAAAACGTCTCTAACCAACGTATTGACGGCACCTTGAGGCGGCAGAGTGGGGATCCCCGGCCGCTGACATAAATCAGTGACCGGGGTGAGCGCGAGCAGTCAGCACAAAGGTCGTGTCAACGCTGACACGCATCTTCGTTGCGTCATTGTACCGCGAACTCGACTGCCGCAACCTGCCCGGCATCATCCATCACCAGTAACTGATACTCACCGCTTTTATCAAGGTTAAGGCTTAATATGCGATCATGACCGTCCAGCGGCTCTCCGTTTAAAAACCACCAGCGTTGCCCTTCCCCACCGATGGCCTGTAGCGGCAATGTTGCCTGCGAGCGCCCCGGTAGCCGTTTGATCACTGCGCCGTCCCGGATCCCCGAGAGCAACAGCGGCGGCGGTGCGTTCTCATCACGCGGAGGACATGTTTTCGAGCGCGGAGGTAATCTTGCCGCCCGCCGCTCGCCATCGGGCAACCAGGGTTCCAGGGGCAAAGGCCAGACGATAACTGTACGTTGCTGCGCATCGGGGCAGTCTGCTGCGACCCGCTCTCCCTGCGCGTTGACCCATACGGGAAAACGGATGCCGCGAGCCCCTTCCTGTTCAGCCATCAGCATCGTGGGCGGCTGGCTGTTATCTAAAAGCCAGGTCGCCAGACGGCGGCGGCAATTGCTGTCCCCCTCCGGCAAACTCTGCCCGCCAGGCCAGCAGATAACGTCGCGGCTTACCGATTCCGGGCGGGGATCCTGTGGCAAACGCGCCAGTTCCAGCGCGGAGCGCGGCTGCAGCAGATTGTTAACCTGATTGAGCAAGGGGACTGCGCTGGCGAAACCAAATTGACCAGCAACCGGCGTGCCGTCCGGCCTGCCCGTCCAGACGCCAATCACATAGCGGCTATTGAGCCCAATGGCCCACGCGTCACGATAACCGTAGCTGGTGCCGGTTTTCCAGGCCAGCGGCACCACTTGCGGGAGCGCGCTGTCTGGCAGGGGCTGCGCTTCCCCGGCAAGAATGCGGCGAATAATCCACGCCGCGCCTGGAGACATCAACGTTCTTTCCATCAGCGGGTCGTCTGGCTGAAAGCGCAACTGCCCGGCCTTGCCGTGACGCGCAAAGGCGCTATACGCTGCAGTGATATCCGCCAGACGGGCGCCTGCGCCCCCCAGAATAAGTGACAGGTTCGGCTCCGCGCCTTCCGGCAATTTCAGCGGCAACCCCGCATTGCGCAGCGTGGCAGCAAATTTCTTCGGCCCGTACGCCTCCAGAACCTGAACCGCGGGAAGATTGAGTGAACGAACCAGCGCCTCATTCATACTGACCGGGCCGTGAAAACCACTGTCAAAATTACCGGGACGATAGTCTCCCGTTCGCCGTGGCACATCCTGCAGCAACGAGGCGGGATGAATCAGACCGTCATCCATCGCCAGGCCATATATAAAGGGCTTTAACACCGATCCCGGCGAGCGGGTGGCGCTGACCATATCGACATGGCCAAAACGGCTGTCGTCATTGATGTCCACCGATCCCACCCAGCCACGGACTTTCATGTCCGTATGGTCGACAACGATGATCGCCAGCGAGCTACGCGGGGGAAGACGAGATTTAACGCCGGCGGCCAGGTCTTCAAGCTGACGCTGGAGGCTGGCATCGAGTGTGGTGGTAATCTTGAGACCCGGATCTTTGCTCAGCATATAGCGGGAGAAGAGGGGCGCGAGTTGCGGCATCTGACGGGGCGCCAGCCAGACCGGCTCTTCACGCGACTCCTCAACCTGCTTTTGGCTCCACACGCCCTGCGAGACCATGCGATCCAGTACCTTATCCCGCGCCGCCTGTGCACGTTCCGACCAGCGGTCCGGGCGCAGGCGACTCGGCGCCTGCGGTAAGACGGCCAGCAGTGCCGCCTCTGCATAGCTGAGCTGAGCGGGGGATTTCCCCAGATACACCCAGCTTGCCGCCCCCACGCCCTGCAACGTACCGCCAAACGGTGCCCGGTTGAGATAGAGCGTCAGAATATCGCGCTTGGAGAGATGCCATTCCAGTTGCATTGCCCGCCACAGCTGGCGGACTTTACCGCCAAAGGTACGCGGATGGGGATCGAGCAGACGCGCGACCTGCATGGTGAGCGTACTGCCGCCAGAGATAACTCTGCCAGCCAGCAGGTCCTGCCATGCGGCACGGGCGACCGAAAGCGGATTGACGCCTGGATGTTTCCAGAACCAGCGATCTTCGTATTCGATAAGCGCCTGTAAATAGCGTGGGGAGACATCCTCTATCGCCACCGGGTAGCGCCAGATCCCTTCGGCATCGGCGAAACGCCAGAGCGGCGTGCCATCTTCCGCCACGACGACACGCGCCGGGTTGACCTCTTTCAAGGGCAACGGCCAGAGTTTGTCGGCAATAAAAAGTACCAACGGAATAAGAAGAAACGCTCCCGCAAGCCAAAGCCCGCGGGAGCGCCAGGTGCGCCCTTTATTCATGCTATGGGCGAACGATCAGCGGACCGCTTGCGGCCCCGGTGGCCCGCCACTGCGGTACGTACATCGATTCCACCTGTGGCATCGGCAGTTGATAGGTTCCCGGCGTTACCGCACGCGCAAGGTACACCAGCGTCACTGGCTGGCCTTCGCTCACGGAGACGGCGGCGACAAAGCGATCATCGCGGAATTCCATATGGGCAATATCTGCCTGCTGCATACGGTTGAGGAGTTCCTGTACTTCGCTGCCGCTATCCTGCAGACTCGCGCTGCTGCTGGCCAGGTTCTGGTTTTCCAGCTCCAGCCCGGCGGGCAGAAGGTCAACCACCAATGCATCCGGCACGTTGTGGCTGGCACGCACTTCAAGCCACACCAGCACCAGCTCGCCGCTTTTCAGCGAGGCCAGCGATTTTGTCTGCCCATCGGTGCCGAGGATCTGGCGTTCAATGTTCAGTACATTGCTGGCTGGTGCCGGGGTGTATTCCGGATACCCTGTGCTGTCGAGACGCAGCCACATCGGGCTTTCCCCGGTGTTAGTCACCGTCAATGCCGTCATCTGGTCCGCATTGAGTTCGCGCGTTTGCGGTTTGTCGCCTTTAAGCTCTTCACTGGTCAAAGAAGTCTGTGCCTGCCAGGTGCCCGGCAAGTTTTGCAAATGACGCCCTGCCAGATAGAGCGCATTGCTCTCCTGCGTAGAAAGCCAGCGTTGACCGTATGCCTGTTCAGATAAAGTGGTCAGCAGCTTGTTCTGCGCATCCGGCAACAGTGCGTTTTCTTCCAGCAGCGACAGCATCAGCGCGTTATCTCGCAGATCGCTGCCGTAGTCCGCCATCCAGCGCTGCGCTTTCGCACGCGGCGTGGTTAACGCCAGCGCCAGTGCTTGTTCACTACGCGGTGCATCGCCCATCAGCTTGAGTGCGACACCCAGTTGCAGCAGAGGCAGACCGGCTTTCGCCTGAGCATGGCGTTGCCACAGTTCGCGCAGTGCCCCGAGAGGAGCTTTCTGCTGACGTGCAAGCACCAGCGCCGCATAGCTTTGCGCGGCAAATTTGGTCGCCTGGACATCGTCGCTGTAACGCACCGCCATCACCGCCGGGTCTTGCAAGTAACGCAAAAGGCGGCTATTGGCATTATTCAGCGCTTCAACCGGCACGCTGTAGCCCTGCTCAGAGGCGCGTACCAGGAAGTCAGTCACGTAAGCGGACAACCAGTACTCTTCCGGCCCGTTTTTATCCCATAACGAGAAGCCGCCGTCGTCACGCTGCATTTGCAGTAAGCGGGAGATACCGATTTCCACTGCCGCACGGCGCTGTTCATCGCTGTCACCCTTGATACCCATCGCCTTAAGCTGGGCCGCATTGGTATATAACGACGGGAACAGCCCGCTCGCCGTCTGCTCAAGGCATCCGTACGGGTAGGCTTTCAGTTCCTGAATGTAGCGGGCAATGTTGAGCGAAGGACGTCCGCTCAGCAATAACTGCCCTTGCAGCGCCACAGGCGAAATACGTTTCGTATGCTCAGCCGGTGCATTCCAGCTCTCATGGGGATAGAGCATGACATCGCTACTGATGGTCTGAGCCGGGTAAGCCGGACGCACACCGATTTTCCACGATTTATTCTGCGTCGCGAAGGTTTCTCCCGGCAACGTCAGACCTGAAACCGAAGCCGTCACTTCGCCATCGCCATAACCGTCCAGCGCGCGTACCGGAATAAAGAGCGTCATTCGCGCCCCTGCCGCCACATTCACCGGTTTCGGTTGCTCGCTTTCCAGTGCCAGCAGTCCTTTTGCCGCCAGCGCAATATTCAGCGTCTGTGGCTTATCGGTGAGGTTAGTAATATCGAGCGTCAGGCGACTGGTATCGCCGCCGGCCAGGAAGCGCGGTGTGTTTAGCTCCGTAATAACCGGCGCTGCCACAATCACTTTGCCTTCGCTATTACCAAAGTCTTCCGCCGTCCAGGCCTGTGCCATCACACGCAGTTCACCGTTAAAGTCGCCAACGGGGAGCGTGACGGTTCCCTCACCGTTGTCATCGAGCGTCACCGGCTGCGCCTGCTGGGCGATGATCGTGACATGGTTAACCGGTGGCTTGCCGCCGCGGTTGAGTTCGTCGCCATCACCACCAAAACGTAACGCGGCCAGACGCCCCTGCCCTTCAATCACCTGACCATAAATGTCATAGATATCGGCGCCATAGCGTTTTTGCCCGAAGAAGGCTTCCCACGGATCCGGCGTGACATAATCGGTGATATTCAGTACCCCGCTATCCACTGCGGAGACCAACACGTTAACCTGTTTTGGCACAGTGCCGTTTTTCAGGCTGGCCTTCAGCTTGACCGTCAGCGGCTGGTTCGGGCGCATTTTTTGCGGCGTTTCCAGCGCCAGGGAGAGACGGCGGTTTTCGTCACCCATCGGCAGATGGAGCAAGCCCACGGCGCGTTTCGGCGTTGCCGATTTTGATTTATCCCCCGGACGCACCACCAGCGTGCTCAGATAGAGATCGTGGCGACGCCATTTCTGATCCACCGGAATGGAGAGATCGAGCCCGGTCGCGGGTACATCGATTTCCTGCCACCACAACGGCCCTTCGCTGGACTCAATCATGGCGTAACCTTTACCCGCGGCAGGAGCGGTAATATGCACCTTGATGGTATCGCCCGGCTGATAAGAGGGTTTATCCAGTTTCATGGTGACGCGGTCAGGGCGCGCAGCCCCGGATCCGTCACTGTTATCCTGCCAGCTGTAGCCCGCCCAGAAACGAACGCTACTGACGCTTTCATCCGGCGCTTTGACTTCCAGGCGATACGAGCCCCACTCTACCGGTACGGTAATTTTCCCGGTTTCGTCAGCAGCCAGATCAAGCGTTTGCTCATTCTCCACCAGATCTTTTTGATCGAATTGCGACTGCCAGCCTTCACTTTCCGACCAGTTCCAGTAGTAATCGCGACGTTCACGAATCAGCCGAACCTGCAGGCCCGATACTGCTTTTTTCACGCCCTGCGCGTCGGCATAGACAATGTCAAAACCGGCATTGCCATTTTCATCAACAATGGGCTGGTTGACGGTGGTATCGGTGCGGTAATCGTAAACCGCTTTTGAGGCAAACTGCGGGCGAATACCCGGCAATGCAGGTGCAGGCCAGACAGCCTGTTCAGCACGACGCGTAACCGGGCGACCGCCCGATTCCAGCAGGCTTGCCTGCAAAATGACCTGCAACGGGGAGTGCGTTTCCTGCCACTGGCTGGGAGCTGTAACCTGACCATGGCCTTTTTCGTCCAGCGTCAGATGCACTTCATCCAGGGTACGCGTCAGCGTTTCATCGGCAATGTCGCCAAACTGGAAGCCAGGCAGCGCTTTTACCGCTTCGCGTAAAGGTCGCAGCCAGAGCTGGCCCTGCAGGGTGTTGCCGTTAGCAGGCGCACCGTACAGGTAATAGCCGGCGACGTTGAAATCCACATCCTCATCGGCTTTGAGCGGTGTCGCTTGTGGGCTCAGATTCAGCGCCATGCGTTCTGGCATAAAGTCTTCCACATGGAAAGACCAGTTACGTAGTTGGTTATCCCCGGTATTGGCGCGAATCGACCATGTACCGGTTTGCGCGCTGGCATCAAGGGTATAGGTGAAATGATAAAGACCGTTTGTCGGCTGGCTCACCACGGTACGCATCACCTGACCATCCGGTTTGACTACCTCAAGCTTCACGGGTTGATCGGCAAGCGGTTTACCGTCGCTGTCACGTAGCAGAGCATTTACGATAACCGTTTCGCCCGGACGGTAGAGATCGCGCGGACCAAACATAAAGAATTGCTTGCTGTAACCCGGATCCCCGGCAATCGCAAATTCCGCCAGATCGAGGGCGGGAAGTTGCAAGTCGAGCAATGTTGTCTCGCCGTCTTTACGCGCCAGAACCAGCGCCGCCTCTTTGTCCGTGGTCAGCGTGGCATGTCCCTGCGCATCGCTCGTCGCCTGAGCCAACGTCTGGCCTTTCTCGTTCAGTAGCACAACGTCGACGCCCGATTGCGCCGCTCCGTTTTCCAGCCCCTGTGTGAAAATATCCAGCCGATTATGGTAACGGTGAGCAGACAGACCAATATTACTCAGGGTGAAGAGAGTGGCCGCATTGCTATAGCTATAATGCCCCGCCTGGTTCATCACGGCGATATACACGCCGGCCTGCTGCAGGGGTTTGATTTCCCCCAGCGGAAGCAGGAGTTTTTCTCGGGTGTTACGTGCCGGATTGAGGTCAAACCGTCCGGTGTAAACCAGATCGGCCATTTTCAGCAAGGTGTCTGACTCCCAGTTCGTCAGCGCATTACGGTATTCCCATTGGCTGACAAACGCCGCCAGCGATTCCGGCTTCACGCGGTAGAAGTTCACGTCCACATTATTGACGTTAAGCGCCATAACCGGCAGCCCTTCCACCACTTTTCCAGGCAGTAAAGACCCGCGGCTGGCGAAGCCGACGGTAGGCTGAATATCACGCGTGGTAATCGCCTTTTCGTAATCAATGCCAAAGGTGGCTTTATTAAGCGCCACCAGCCCGCGGTCAACGGATACCAGCAGTTCGCGGTTGGGTTCAAGGTGACGCAGGCGAAGCTCTTTCAGGTTTGTGGAGAGTTCCCACGCCCCGTCTACTTTGCCATTCTTTTTATCCACCACATGGACAGTCTGGGCAAAGTTTTGATCCGGGTCGAGCGGAACGGAGAAGGTCAACACAAGGGCAGCCGCGCCCTCAAGCTGAACCTCGGAGGCATCAACCAGCGTTAACGGCTTACCTTCACTGCTCGCCGCCAGTTGTTTGAGTTTTTCGCCATCCGGTTTTACCGCGGCTGGAGTTTGACTCGCGGCTGGCGCTGCAGCGGCCGGTGCGGCCTGCGCTTCCTGAGGCTTATCGTTGTTATCACAGCCTGCCAATATGAACGCACTTAAGAAGGCGATAGCCATCGCCGCTGAACGTTTCAGTTTCATCCTTTATCCCTGGCCCACAAAGCCTGTTAATTCGTTAAGCGTAAGTATTATGCGTGACTTTGCCGATTACAAACACCCTCCCAGAATCTGGAAAGCGCTTCGTTGTGTTTAGCCGGTTCGCTCGGGCGTGTTACCGCGATCACAGGTCGTAACGTTACATGTTACCTTTCAGGTCATTTGTTTTTAAAACAATAAGATAGATAGCTTCTTTTTGCGTGTACCTGCTAACGTTACTGCATCTTCACCTATTTTTCGCGGTTCATATAAGAGAGAACGTTATGAGCAGAGCCGTTAATGCCCTACAAAATTTCGGTAAGTCCCTCTTTGGTCCGGTGCTGATTTTGCCGATTGTCGGCTTGTTTATCGCCTTCGGAAATATTTTCGGCAACGGCAACCTGGCTGAGTACCTGCCTTTCCTCGGTCACCCGCTGATTCAACACACCGGGCAATTGATTGCAAAGTCCGCCGTCTCGGTACTGGCAAATCTGGCGCTGGTGTTCGCCGTCGGCATCCCCGTTGGCCTCGCCGCGCGTGATAAAGGCTATGCCGCGCTAATTGGCCTTGTCACCTTTATCGTTTTTATCAACGCCATGAATGTCACCATGCAGATGCAGGGGGCGCTGGCAGCAGCAGATCAGATGAAAGCGGCGGGCCAGAGCATGGTGCTGGGTGTGCAGGTGCTGGAGATGGGCGTCTTCGCCGGGATCCTCACCGGCGCGCTATCGGGATATGTGTACAACAAATATTCCGGCGTACAGTTTTCCGGGGCGATGGCTATCTATTCCGGGCACTGCTTTGTCGCCATTATCATGCTGCCTGTCTCCATGGTGCTGGGCGTGATCATGAGCGAATTGTGGCCTTTCGCCCAGCATGGCATCAGCACACTGGCGATGGCCATTAAAGGCGCCGGGCCCTTCGGCGTGGCAATTTATGGCTTCCTTGAACGCATCCTTGTGCCCACTGGCCTGCATCACCTGGTCTACACGCCATTTTTATATACCGAGCTGGGCGGTACGCAGGAGGTATGCGGCTCCATGTACCAGGGCGCGCGCAATATTTACTTTGCCGAGATGGCCTGTCCGGACGTGAAACAGCTTAGCAGTACGGTGGTATGGGATGCGCGCGGTATCAGTAAAATGTTCGGCCTGCCCGCGGCGGCGCTGGCTATGTATTTGACCGCGAAACCAGAACGCAAAGCAGCAGCAAAAGCGATTCTTATCCCCGCAGCGCTGACCTCGCTTCTGGTTGGGGTGACCGAGCCTATCGAGTTTTCTTTCCTGTTCGTCGCGCCGCTGCTGTTCGTGGTGCATGCGGTGCTGACCGGTATCGGCATGATGCTTTTCTCCCTGTTTGGCGTCCATGCGATCGGCGCAAACGGCATCATTGATTTCATTCTCTACAACCTGCCGCTCGGCACCGAGAAATCGAACTGGCCGATGTACATCGTGGTTGGCCTCATCATGTTCGCGCTCTATTTCATTATCTTCCGTTTCCTGATTTTGCGTTTCGACATGAAGACGCCTGGCCGGGAAGCCGAAGACGAAGAGACGCGTCTTTACAGCAAACAGGATTACCAGGCCAAAGGTAACAACGATGGGCTCGGCGTGGCGATCATTGAAGGGCTTGGCGGACGCGGCAACATTGAGGTGGTAGACAACTGCTATACCCGTCTGCGCGTCACGGTAAAAGATGTCGCTACTATTGATGAATCTCGTCTGAAAGCAACAGGCGCGAAAGCGGTCATCAAACAAGGCAATAACGTTCAGGTGGTCTACGGGCTGCATGTCAAAAAAATGCGAGAAGCCGTTGAGGCCTTTCTCTAAAGGAGACTAAAGATGTTGAACCCCCCATTTATTCTCTCTATCGCCGGCGGCGGCAGCACCTATACGCCAGGGATCGTCAAAAGCCTGATGGTACGTCTGGAAGATTTCCCTCTGGCGGAAATTCGCCTCTACGACATTGACGAAGCCCGACAGAGCACCATTGCGCCGGTCGTGGAAAAGGTCATTCGTGACCACAGCCAGAGTATCAAATTTACCGTCACCAGCGATCCGGAAGCGGCCTTTAGCGGTGCCCATTTTGTCTTCGCCCAGATGCGCGTCGGCCAGTACAAAATGCGTGAGCAGGATGAAAAGATCCCGCTACGTCATGGGGTGGTGGGTCAGGAAACCTGTGGACCTGGCGGTCTGGCCTACGGTTTACGTACCATTCTGCCAATGGTTGAACTTATTGACCTGGTGGAGCGCTACGCGGATAAACGCGCCTGGATTGTAAATTACTCCAACCCGGCAGCCATTGTTGCCGAAGGGGTACGCCGCCTGCGCCCTGACGCGCGCGTACTCAATATTTGCGATATGCCGGTCGCGGCGATGCGTAATATGGGAGCAATTCTCGGCGTTGATCGCCACAAGCTGGAAGTGGATTACTTCGGCCTGAACCATTTTGGCTGGTTTACCCGCGTGCTTGTCGATGGCGAAGACAGGCTGCCTCAACTACGCGAACATATCGCCCGCTTTGGCCTGCTCACCGAAGATGCCGCACAGACCGATCCGCAGCATTCCGATCCGTCGTGGGTGAAGACATGGCGCAATATTAAACCATTGATGGATCATTTCCCGGAGTATCTGCCGAACCCTTATCTGCAATACTACCTGATGCCCAACGAGATTGTGGCGCATCAGGACCCGAACTATACCCGCGCCAATGAGGTGATGAACGGCCGGGAGAAAAAACTGTTTGCCGCAGCCCAGGAGTACCAGCGTACCGGCATCTTACCGGATGCGTTCCATGTCGGGGTTCACGGCGCGTTTATCGTCGATGTCGCCTGCTCGCTGGCCTTTGATTTACGCCAGCGTCACCTGGTGATCGTCGAAAATAAAGGGGCGATTGCGAATCTCCCCTACGATGCGATGGTAGAAGTACCGGCTTACATCACGGCAAACGGGCCGGAGCCAGTGCGCATGGGGGCCGTGCCGTTGTTTCATCAGACATTATTGATGCAGCAACTCGCCTCGGAGCAGCTCCTGGTGGAAGCCACCATTGAAGGCAGTTACGAGAAAGCCCTGCAGGCCTTTACGCTCAACCGTACGGTGCCCACCATGCAACACGCCAAAGCGATTCTTGATGAGATGATCGCGGCGAATCGAGAATACTGGCCCGCGCTGCAAAAAGCCTGGGAAAACGGTCGGGCGGTAAAAAAATAACGAGGTTACTCGCGCCTTTTGCGATGGTTGCTTGTCGGGTCAGGAAAAAACGTTAACAATTCAGGATATACCCGAAATAATTCGAGTTGCAGGCAGGCGGCAAGTGAGAGAATCCCCGGGAGCTTACTGATTTAAGTGACTGGGGTGGACAAGATAGCCAACACGCCTGCAACCTGAAATATGACGGGTTTCTTGTTGATGACACGGAGGCAACCATGTCCACCTCTTTTTTTGTCGCAGCCGACTGGCTGATTGAACACGCTGATGATCCAGAACTTCAGGTCATTGATGCGCGTATGGCCCCTGCAGGCCAGGAACACACCCGTGATATGACGGCGGAGTACCGCGCCGGACACATCCCCGGAGCGGTATTTTTTGATATCGAAGCCCTTTCGGACCACACCACTTCTCTGCCGCACATGTTACCGCGCCCGGAAGCGTTTGCCGTCGCCATGCGCGAACTGGGCATCAGCCACGACAAACATCTGGTGGTCTACGATGAGGGCAATCTCTTCTCTGCCCCGCGCGCCTGGTGGATGCTGCGTAATTTCGGTGTCGAACACGTTTCAATCCTGGCGGGTGGACTGGCGGGCTGGCAGCGCGATGAATTGCCGCTCGAACAGGGTGATGCCAATTTGCCACAGTCTGATTTTGAGGTGAAATTTGACCCGTCAGTGGTTAAACGACTGACCGATGTGCTGCTGGTCAGCCATGAGCGTACCGCACAGCTCGTGGATGCACGCCCGGCAGCCCGTTTCAACGCCGAGGCGGATGAGCCGCGTGCAGGTTTGAAACGCGGCCATATTCCCGGCGCGTTGAATGTACCGTGGGGCGATCTGGTCGTTAACGGCGAGTTGAAAACGACGGACGAACTGGAAGCCATCTTCAGACGCCAGGGAGTTAATCTGCAGGAGCCGATTATTGCCAGCTGTGGCTCGGGGGTCACCGCCGCTGTCGTTATTCTGGCGCTGGCCACACTCGGCGCCACTAACGTGAAGTTGTACGATGGTTCCTGGAGTGAATGGGGCGCGCGCGACGATTTGCCGATTGAACCTGCGTAAATGGATACCCGCTTAGCGCCCCTTTTGTCGCGTGGGGAGTCACTTACCCGCGCCGAATATCGGGTACTCGCCCACCTCACGGATCACCCGTTACTGGTGGGCAATATCACTGTACGCGATCTGGCGACGGCGACCTTTGTCTCTACTGCCACCATTATGCGGCTATGTCAGAAACTGGGGTTTAGCGGCTACAGTGAATTTATCTGGCACTGTAAGCAACTTCTGGCCGATACCCCTCATATCCCGGAGCAGGTTACGGGCAATGGCAACACCCTGCCCGCGCTTTTTCATCAGTTTATGGCGAACTACCAGCAGACCTTTCAGTGGGTGACCGAGGAAAAGCGCCGCCAGTTCGTCACGCTGCTGCGTGAGAAAGAGAGTTTTTTCCTTTATGGTGCCGGGTTTTCGTACCTGTTTGCGGAATACCTGACGAAAAAATTGCAGGTGCTGGGTAAAACGGCATTTATTTCCGGCCCCGGCGACAGCCGTAATATCTTCCTCAGCAACGCAGCGCGTTACCAGGTGTTTATCGCCGTCTCACGTAGTGGCGAAACGGAACAGGTTCTGGATAAAGCGCGTATTGCGCAGAATGTCGGTATGACGGTTATCGCCTTTACCCGCGCCTCAGCAAATACGCTGGCAAACCTCGCGGATTTGCATTTTGCGCTGTATGACGAAGCAGTGCACTTTGCCGCCGAAGCGGCCGGGGTCACGTCGTTTGAGTCGAATCTGGTGTTACTGATGGACTTACTGTTACTGGAAGCGACGGGCTAAGCCCGTCGACGCCTCAGATAATGCGGTTATTCTTCAGATCGCGCAGAAAACTGCCCCAGCGGCGCTCATAGAAAGGGGGGATATGGGCAATCATAAAATGGCTGACCCCTTGCTCCCCTTTTACTACCTGGCAAATATCCACCGGTTCATCCCCCGGTAAGGTGTCCATTGCCACACTGCCTGCCGCCTCAATCACACTCTCAATGTCGCCTTCTGCTTCAATACCAATCAGCAGATTCGGCTGAGCATCATTTTTCTCTTTGATAGAGCAAAGGTATGCACATTTCACATGGTTGAAAGTCGAAAACAATTTGGTCAACGAATCGATCATTTGCGCGGGCGGTTCCGCCACTTCGGAGAGCAGCAGCGACATACCGCCTTCCAGCACTTCCTGCTGGCTTAACGGGCTGTCATCTTTACCCACCAGATGGCTGATTTCACGCGGCGTGAGCTCTTTGCCGGTCGGTAACTTCGCATTGAGAAACAGCGTCTCGCCAAGCGTCATTTCAAATAGCGTTCGCGCAGGCATCACCACAAACGCTTGCTCGGTTTCAACCGCCTGCTGCAGAGCCTCAAGGGAGGTGAAAAAGGGGATCACCGACTGACCGTCGTCCTTTTCCCAGTGCTGTAGATCCAGCACGCTGTCTTCAACAATGGCTTCATCTTCGGCAGCGGTACCCGGCACCCAAACGGTAGACTCCAGCAATTTGCGGAAAAACGCCGGGCGATAAGCAGGCTCGGTCGCCGCCTTTTCCAGCAGGCTATCGAGGGTTTCAGGCTCGTGATGATGGTCGTGATCTGAATGGGACATAGATTTTACTGTTCGTATTGAGCTGTTTGATGCCCTCACCCCGCCCCTCTCCCACAGGGAGAGGGGGGAAATCGCACCGTGCGGTTCCCTCGCCCTTTTGGGGAGAGGGTTAGGGTGAGGGGAAAAATTACTTACTGGTCAGCAGATTAGCCAGTGCACGCACGCCAAGGCCCGTCGCACCTGCCGCCCACTGCTCTACCGCCGCTTTGCGATAGGTCGCAGAGCAGTCGATATGCAGCCAGCCTTGCTGGTAATTTTCCACAAAGTGCGAGAGGAAACCTGCCGCGGTACTTGCCCCCGCCGGGAACGCCGCACCCGCGGTGTTATTCAGCTCAGCAAAGTTCGACGGCAACTGGTTACGGTGGAATTCCGCCAGCGGCAAACGCCAGAACGGCTCGTTTTCCGCCGCGGCGCTTGCCAGTAAACGGTTTGCCAGTTTGTCATCGAAGCTGAACAGCGCATGGTAGTCATTACCCAACGCGGTTTTTGCAGCCCCCGTCAGGGTCGCGGCATCAATGATAAATTGCGGTTTCTGCGCGGAGGCATTGATCAGACCGTCTGCCAGCACCAGACGCCCTTCCGCATCGGTGTTCATGACCTCCACGGTTTTGCCGTTACGGTAGCGGATGATATCGCCCAGTTTGAAGGCGTTGCCGCTGACCATATTGTCTGCGCAGCACAGATATAGTTTCACACGCTTGTTCAGGCCGCGCGTAATGGCAAACGCCAGCGCGCCGGTCACCAGCGCCGCGCCGCCCATATCGGATTTCATCGAATCCATAAATGCGGTCTGCTTGAGGCTATAACCGCCGGAATCGAAGGTAATGCCTTTACCGACCAGGCAGGCATAGATCGGAGCTTCTGCATCGCCCGTCGGGTTAAAATCCAGTGACAGCAGTACCGGCGGACGTTCTGAACCGCGTCCAACAGTGTGGATGCCCATGTAACCTTTATCGCGCAGATCTTCGCCTTTGACGATGCGGTAAGAGACCGCCTCGCCCCCCACCTCATCAAGCAGATCCACAGCGCGTTGCGCCAGTTGCTCCGGGCCGAGATCTTCTGCCGGCGCATTGATGATGTCACGCACCCAGTCGATGGTTTTCAGACGGCTGTCGAGCTCTTTTTGATCGGCCTCGGATAAGGGTGCCCATTCAATTTTACGCGTCCCTTTTGGCCCTTTGTAACCGGCCCAGAACGCCCAGCTCCTGTCCGCATCCCAGCCTTCACCGCTCAGCGCGACATGCTTTATCCCCATGCCGTCGATTTTGCGCGCGGCACGCTGGATTAATCCAGTGTCATCTTTACCGGTCAGGTGCAGGGCAATGCCGTCGTTATTAATACTATAGAGCGCTTTTTCGCCCCAACGAGCGTCTGCGCCCTGGGTCGTCAGCGTAATTTTCATCGCTTCTGTTGTCATTGTTTTGTCCTTTAGCGCATGGGATATGAAAACGGGCCGCCAGAAGGCAGCCCGTCGATATCAAGATGCTTCATCTAACCAGACTAGCAGAATTGCTTCGAGAATCTTTTCGTTCGATGCGTTCGGATCGTCATCAAAATCTTCCAGATCGCAAATCCACTGGTGCATATCGGTGAAGCGGACAGTTCGTGGGTCCAGATCCGGGTTAGCGTCATACAGCGCCTCGCCGATCTCGCGACTGTCGGTCCATTTCAGTGCCATATTAATGCTCCCGGGCATGGTTGATAGTGTAACGCGGGATCTCCACAACCAGATCTTCGTCGGTGACACGCGCCTGGCAACCCAGGCGACTTTCTGGCTCCAGACCCCAGGCTTTATCCAGCATGTCGTCTTCGTCTTCGCTGCTTTCCGGCAACGAATCAAACCCTTCACGCACGACACAGTGGCAGGTGGTGCAGGCGCAGGATTTCTCACAGGCGTGTTCAATCTCAATACCGCCACGCAGGGCGACATCAAGAATGGTCTCGCCGCTCTTAGCTTCCAGAACTGCGCCATCGGGACAGAGGTCCTGATGAGGCAGAAAAACGATCTTTGGCATGTTAAACCTCGTCGACGGAATGGCCTGTTAACGCGGTGCGCACGGACTGATCCATGCGGCGCGCGGCGAATTCCTGGGTTTGTTTGTCTAGATTTTTAATGGCTTGTTCTATGGCGTCCGTATCATCGCCGTTAGCGACCGCGCTTAACTGTGCGATTGCCTCGTCGATAACCGTCCGCTCTGCGGCGCTTAACAGCGCGGCATCTGTCGCCAGCGCACCGTTCAGGCTTTCCAGAACGCGGGCTGCTTCCACTTTCTGTTCGGCCAGCATACGTGCTTTCACGTCCTGCTCAGCGAAGCTCATGGAATCTTTAATCATGGTGGCGATTTCGTTGTCGGTCAGGCCGTAGGACGGCTTCACCTGAATGGCCGCTTCAACGCCGGTGGATTTCTCCATCGCCGTTACGCTGAGCAGGCCGTCCGCATCCACCTGGAAGGTAACACGGATATGCGCGCCGCCTGCCGGCATCGCCGGAATACCACGGAGTGCGAAACGCGCCAGTGAACGGCAATCCTGCACCAGCTCGCGCTCGCCCTGCATCACGTGGATGGACATGGCCGTTTGACCATCTTTGAAGGTGGTAAACTCCTGCGCACGCGCCACCGGAATGGTGGTATTACGCGGGATAACTTTCTCCACCAGCCCACCCATGGTTTCCAGACCAAGCGACAGCGGAATCACATCCAGTAGCAGCATGTCGCTGTCTGGTTTGTTGCCCACCAGAATATCAGCCTGGATTGCCGCGCCAATAGCGACGACTTTATCCGGGTCGATGGAGGTCAGTGGCGTACGGCCAAAAAACTCACCCACTTGCTCGCGTACCAGCGGTACACGCGTGGAGCCGCCCACCATGACCACTTCCAGCACCTCGTTCGGCTCAACGCCTGCATCTTTCAGCGCGCGACGACAAGAAAGTAGCGTACGTTTGACCAGCGTCGAAATCAGCGCTTCGAATTGTTCACGGGTCACGACGCCCTGCCAGCCAGCCACCTCAACGGTAACGGAGGCCGCGTCGCTCAGCGCAATTTTTGCGGCGATAGCGGCATCCAGCAGTTCACGCTGCAGACGGTTGTCGCCATGCTCAGGCAGGTTCGCCTGCTCGCGGATAAAATCAGCCAGCAGATGGTCGAAGTCATCGCCACCCAGCGCGGAATCACCGCCGGTAGCCAGCACTTCAAACACCCCACGGCTTAAGCGCAGAATGGAAATATCAAAGGTACCGCCGCCCAGATCGTAAACGGCAATCACACCCTCTTTACCGGAATCCAGACCATAGGCAATCGCCGCGGCGGTCGGTTCGTTGAGCAAACGCAAAACATGCAGGCCAGCCAGACGCGCGGCATCTTTGGTGCCCTGACGCTGTGCATCATCAAAATAGGCCGGAACGGTGATAACCACGCCGTCGAGTTCGCCGGACAGAGACGCTTGTGCGCGAAGCGCAAGGGATTTCAGAATATCGGCAGAGACGCGGATCGGGTTTATCAGCCCCGCATGGGTGGCGATCATCGGCAGGCCGTTTTCGCTTGCCTGCAATTGATACGGCAGATGCGGGTAACGTGCCTGAATATCGCTCAGCGCGCGGCCCATCATACGTTTTACGGAGCTGATGGTATTAACCGGATCCTGAGCTGCGTTGGCACGCGCGTCATAACCCACGGTATGTTCGGTAGCAGAGTAGTGCACAACCGAAGGTAACAGATGACGCCCGGCGCTATCGGCAAGGGTCTCAGCCTGACCGCTACGTACAGTAGCAACCAGAGAATTGGTGGTGCCTAAATCGATGCCTGCCGCCAGACGACGCTGATGCGGCGCGGCACTCAAACCAGGCTCACTAATTTGTAATAAGGCCATCTTGTGCTTCCAGAAAAATTAAAAACCGAGCAGTTTTTCTTCGAGTTGTTCTGTTGAACTGCGCAGTTTATCGAGAAAACGCAGTTTACGCACGGTATCCGCCGCGACATCCCACGTTTCAGTATTCAGTTGTTCAACCAGTTGCTGATGGCGGGAATCAAACATACCTTTCACGCGTTTGATAAAACGTTCCAGACGCGCCTGATCCTGCGCCTGTTCAATCTCATCGAGCTCTTCGCGCAGTTCCAGTTGTTCCATCAGAAAAGCGGTATCGCGCACCGTATGTTGTTCGCTGGCGAGATCGAATCCGTGCAGTGAAAGGAGATATTCCGCGCGGTTCAGCGGATTACGCAACGTCTGCCATGCCTGATTAATGGTTGCAGACTGCTGCAGTGCAGCCAGTTGTTCTGTCTGGGTTCCGCTGGCGAATTTATCCGGATGGTATTGGCGCTGCAGATCCTGGTAGCGGGAAGCCAGCGCCTGAATGTCAATCTGATAGTGGGCGGATAACCCAAAGAGAGTGAAGTAATCCATAGCAATCTCGGAATAGCCTGCTAAAACAAACCCCACGCACAGTCATACTCTTCGTCCTTCACGCCGACTCAGCGCGAAGGAGGTGAGTCTTTTCTATGGTGGGGCTTATCGGTGAAATGCAATTACACGTTAAAGCTTTCGCCGCAACCGCACTCGTCTTTGACGTTCGGATTGGTGAATTTAAACCCTTCGTTCAGGCCTTCTTTAACGAAATCCAGTTGCGTGCCATCAAGGAATTGCAGGCTTTTGCCGTCGATAACGACCTTCACACCTTTATCTTCGAACACGGTGTCTTCCGCCGAGGGTTCGTCAACAAATTCCAGTACGTAGGCCATGCCAGAACAACCAGAGGTTCTGACCCCCAGACGCAGGCCAAACCCTTTACCGCGGTTGGCCAAAAAGTTATTCACTCGCGTTGCAGCACTGTCGCTCAGGGTAATCGACATACAATGCCCTCAATTATTTTGCTTCACGTTTACTTTTGTAGTCCGCAATCGCGGCCTTAATCGCATCTTCCGCCAGAATAGAGCAGTGGATTTTTACCGGCGGCAATTCCAGCTCTTCGGCAATGTCAGTGTTTTTAATTGCCTGCGCTTCGTCCAGGGATTTGCCCTTCACCCACTCGGTAACCAGTGAGCTGGAAGCGATAGCCGAACCGCAACCGTAGGTTTTAAAGCGCGCGTCTTCAATGATACCCTCATTGTTGACTTTGATCTGCAACTTCATCACGTCGCCACAGGCCGGTGCACCCACCATGCCGCTGCCTACGCTCTCGTCGCTGTTGTCGAAAGAACCCACGTTGCGCGGATTCTCATAATGATCGATTACTTTTTCGCTGTAAGCCATGTTCTGTTCTCCTGATTCCGCTACCGATTAGTGATGTGACCATTCAATGGTGTTCAAGTCCACGCCCTGTTTGAACATCTCCCACAGTGGAGAAAGTTCGCGCAGACGACCAATGGAGCTGCGAACCAGCTTGATGGCGTAGTCAATCTCTTCTTCGGTAGTGAAACGACCTAAAGAGAAACGAATAGAGCTGTGTGCCAGCTCGTCAGTCATACCCAGCGCACGCAGTACGTAAGAGGGTTCCAGGCTCGCCGAGGTACAGGCAGAACCAGAGGAAACCGCCAGGTCTTTGAGCGCCATGATCAGCGACTCGCCTTCAACATAGTTAAAGCTGACGTTGAGGATATTCGGTGCGCCCTGCTCAAGGGAGCCGTTCAGGTAGACCTCTTCCATATCTTTCACGCCGTCCCACAGACGGTTACGCAGACCGCGCAGACGCGCCATCTCAGTGTCCATCTCTTCTTTGGCGATACGGTAAGCTTCACCCATGCCGACGATCTGGTGCACTGGCAGCGTACCGGAACGCATGCCGCGCTCGTGACCACCGCCGTGCATCTGTGCTTCGATGCGGATACGCGGTTTACGACGCACGTACAGCGCGCCGATGCCTTTCGGGCCATAGATTTTGTGGCCGGAGAAGGACATCAGGTCCACTTTCAGTTGGCTCAGGTCGATAGGCAGTTTGCCTACGCTCTGGGTCGCATCAACGTGGTAGATAATGCCGCGCGCACGGCACATTTCGCCGATGGTCGCGATATCCTGCACCACGCCGATTTCATTATTCACGTGCATAATGGAGACGAGAATGGTGTCGTCACGCATGGCCGCTTCGAGCTCTTTGAGGTCGATGATGCCGTTGCTCTGCGGGGCGAGATACGTGACGTCAAACCCTTCACGCTCCAGCTGACGGCAGGTGTCCAGCACGGCTTTGTGTTCGGTTTTGCTGGTGATAATGTGCTTGCCTTTTTTCTGATAGAAGTTGGCCGCACCTTTGATCGCCAGGTTGTCGGATTCGGTCGCGCCGGAGGTGAAAACAATTTCACGCGGATCGGCACCAACCAGCTCAGCAATCTGATTACGGGCGATATCAACCGCCTCTTCAGCCTGCCAGCCAAAACGGTGAGAGCGGGAAGCTGGGTTACCAAAAGTCCCGTCCAGAGTCAGACACTGCATCATTTTCTCAGCAACACGCGGATCCACCGGCGTGGTTGCGGAGTAATCGAGATAGATCGGTAATTTCATTGCTCTATAAACTCCGTACATCACTCAATGCAATGAATCAGGCTACCGGCTGGATGTACGACCGTTTATACGGGGTGACGGATCACCCCGGCCTGATTCTGAATTCTTATAGTGTTTTAACCTAACTGTTTTGCGGTGCAGCAAGGCGGCAAGCTTGTGAATGCCCGGGAGCTTACATAAGTAAGAGCCAGGGTTGAACAAGTGCGGCCCATGCAGCAGCGCCCCGAAACAGGACGGGTAAATTATGCGCGCAGCTTGACGTCGATAGCATCCTGACCGCGGGTCGTGCGTTGGGACTCGTGCGTATGCTGACGATCGGACACATCGAGGATTTCCTGATTATTGACCAACTCACCCAGGGTGATGTTGTTCAGGAAACCGGTCAGACGATCGCTCAGGTCACGCCACAGCGCATGGGTCAGGCATTTGTCGCCGCCCTGGCAGCCGCTTTTACCCTGGCAACGGGTTGCATCAACAGATTCGTCAACGGCGCTGATCACTTCACCAACAGCGATACTGCCTGCATCTTTACCCAGCAGATAACCGCCGCCCGGGCCACGCACGCTGGCAACGAGGCCATTTTTGCGCAAGCGAGAGAACAGTTGTTCCAGATAAGAGAGGGAGATTCCCTGACGTTCGGAAATATCAGCCAACGGTACCGGGCCCGTTTCGGAGTTGAGCGCAACGTCCAGCATTGCGGTCACGGCATAACGCCCTTTAGATGTCAGTCTCATGTCTTAACTTAGCCTCAGACTCGCCCCTGCCCGGGGTTTTTATTAAAATTTAAAATAATGTCGCATAGCAGGGGCAAGTCTGACATTCCTGACTAAATTGGTCAACTATTTACTTGACTGTTTTAGTCAGGTATTTGGCTTTACGTGCCGTTTTGCTAAAGGGCAGTTTGTGCCCCTTTCTAAGGCCAGAACACACGCAAGAAAAAATGTGCTAATTCTACTGTTTTTCCTGCGTTTTCTGCTCAATTGACGCCAGAATTCCGCGCAGGATGTTCAGTTCCTGGCTTTCCGGACGCGCACGCGTAAAGAGGCGGCGCAGCTTGTTCATCACCTGGCCCGGGTGACTTTCACGGATAAACCCGGTGGAGAGCAGCGTCTTTTCCAGGTGACCGTAGAAGCGCTCCAGATCATCCACCAGCGGATACGGCGTCTCTTCATGCTCTTCTGTGTTGACGTTTTCCTGAGTTGCCAGCCACGCCATGCGGACTTCGTAAGCAATCACCTGAACCGCCATCGCCAGGTTCAGAGAACTGTATTCCGGGTTCGCGGCAATCGCCACGTGATAGTGGCATTTCTGCAGTTCGTCGTTGGTCAGCCCGACGCGCTCGCGCCCAAACACCAGCGCGACCGGAGCATGCTGTGCCTCGGCAACGCTTTTCAAGCCACACTCTCGCGGGTCGAGCATCGGCCACGGCAGCGTACGCGAGCGGGCGCTGGTGCCGACGACAAGGCTACAGCCTGCCAGCGCTTCATCAAGGGTATCGACAATGTGCGCACTGCGAATCACATCGCTGGCACCTGCGGCCAGCGCGATGGCCTGCGAGTCCGGTTTTACCAGCGGGTTTACCAACCACAGGTTGGTTAAGCCCATCGTT
This sequence comes from Phytobacter ursingii, assembly GCA_901456055.1. Lineage (GTDB taxonomy): Bacteria > Pseudomonadota > Gammaproteobacteria > Enterobacterales > Enterobacteriaceae > Phytobacter > Phytobacter ursingii. The sequence goes on along the minus strand of CABDWT010000001.1, from coordinate 256,194 downwards.
TTCATTGCACGGGCGACGGAGCCCATGTTGCCAGTATGAGAGGTTTCAACCAGCACAATTCGAATATTTTGCAGCATATTTTTTCAACGGCTAAAGAATATTCGCGCATATTATCATAAACCGAAGACATAATCCGAATTCGCTGCTATCATACGCGCCGTTTTCCGTTCTTTAACATCCAGTGAGAGAAACCGATGCATCCGATGCTGACCATCGCCGTGCGTGCTGCGCGCAAGGCGGGTAATGTAATTGCCAAAAACTATGAAACCCCGGACGCTGTAGAAGCGAGCCAGAAAGGCAGTAACGATTTCGTGACTAACGTAGATAAAGCTGCAGAAGCAGTGATTATCGACACTATCCGTAAATCTTACCCGCAACACACCATTATCACCGAAGAAAGCGGTGAGCATGAAGGCACAGATCAGGATGTTCAATGGGTTATCGATCCACTGGATGGCACCACCAACTTCATCAAACGTCTGCCACATTTCTCCGTCTCTATCGCTGTGCGCATTAAAGGCCGCACCGAAGTCGCAGTCGTTTACGATCCAATGCGTAATGAACTCTTCACGGCAACCCGTGGTCAGGGCGCACAGCTGAACGGCTACCGTCTGCGTGGCAGCACTGCTCGCGATCTGGACGGCACCATTCTGGCGACCGGCTTCCCGTTCAAAGCCAAGCAACACGCGGCGACCTACATCAACATCGTTGGCAAACTGTTTACCGAGTGCGCGGATTTCCGTCGTACCGGTTCTGCTGCGCTGGACCTGGCCTATGTGGCTGCGGGCCGCGTTGACGGTTTCTTCGAAATCGCCCTCAAACCGTGGGATTTCGCGGCGGGTGAACTGCTGGTTCGTGAAGCAGGCGGCCTGGTTTGCGATTTCACCGGCGGTCATAACTATATGACAACCGGCAACATCGTTGCAGGTAACCCACGTGTGGTGAAAGCGATGCTGGCGAACATGCGCGAAGAGCTGAGCGAAGCACTCAAGCGTTAATACCTGATAACCGCTTGCGGCCTGGCTGCAAGCGGTATCCTCTTGTGGTGAATCAAAAAGGCCGCAACCCTCTTACCATCATTTCCGCACTCAGCCACATCACAACCGATGCGGTGACAAGAATGGCCCCACCTGCCAGCGCCAGCGTCGTCCAGCCAACCTGTTTCCATAAGGCAGGCGCCTTATTCGCACTTAATTTCACCGCCAGTTGACGAAAACTGTGCACCAGTAGCGCCAGCGTCGAGATAGTCAATGATGTCCCGGCCGCCATCGCCATCGCCGACGCCACACCCCAGCCGAAAACGCCAATCACCTTACTGAACAGAAGAACCATAATGGCCCCGGAACAGGGTCGCATCCCCATCGAGAGAATGATCATCAAACGCGCGCGCCAGTCGTCGCCCTGCTGTAGCTGCTCCGATGTGGGCAGATGCTGATGCCCACAGCCGCAATGTTCATGATGCTCATGATAGGGCCTAAACGCGTTAAACGTGGGTTGGCGTAACAGGCGGCGAAGTTTTTTAACCGCACGCCAGCAGAGCAATATGCCCAGTACGCCCACCAGCGCATAGCTTCCTTTTTCCAGCCAGAAGCTGCTTAAGTGCAGTTGGCGAGCCGGTAGCGCCAGCATGCTCAAGACCACAAAAACCAGCGTCACCGCCACCAGTCCTTGCAGTAAGGAAGAAGCCAGCGTCAGCCCAATACTGGATTTCAGACGCGAAGGATGCGTTGCAAGCCAGGTGGCGATCACCACTTTTCCATGCCCCGGCCCCAGCGCATGCAGTACGCCATACAGAAAGCTCACCAGCAGTAGAGAACCGCCCGCGGCGGTCGGGTTTTCTGCCACAGCCTGAATCAGCGCGCTCATTTGCCGGTTAAACCCGCGCTGCCAGCTGACACTTTCACGCAGTACCTGCGGCCAGATGTGCCAGAGCCATAGCGCAGCGCCCAGCGCGAGCAGAATAAAAAGAGCAAGCGGCCACCACTGCTGCCAGCGCCGCAGCGGTCGGCGTGTTGTGGCGATCACGGGCATTGGACAGTCACCGTCTGCGCGAATTGTTTACCCAACTGCATGTCTTCCTCCGGAGCATCCGCTTTATCCAGTGATTGGGCATAGTTCAGCACATCTTCCCCCGGCTTCGGTGTTTTAACTGTAAGTTTGCATGTCTTTTGCAGCGAATCCGGCAGCACGGCATCACTCTCACTGGCGTAACTCATGTCGACAAAATAGGTTGGATCATAAGTAGAAAAAGTATACGTCTGCCCACTTAGTGGCTGCGGTTCTGCCAGCGGCAAGATAAAGGTAAGCACCGCCTTATGCCCTTCCCTCGCAAGACCATAGCTTAAGGGTCGATTTTGAAATTTCACTTTTTGCCCGTTATGCCAGACCTCGGTGAAGTAATGCTGTCCCAGCACATTGGCCATTACTTCCGCCGCCAGCTTTTTCCAGATTTCGTCACCCGGTCTGGCATCGCCTGCATCATAGAGGAGGTCTGCGGAGGTAATTTCATCCATCGTCCAGCGCATATTCAGCCCGGTCCACTGCCCGTTATCCACCACGAGCTGCATTTTTATACGGATGAAACTGTGCGGATGAGCCAGCGCACTGAATGATAAAAATGCGAGAAAGAGCCCAAAAGCACATTGTTTAACTGCTTGCATGTATTCCTCACGAGAAAAATTCTGTGATGCTCTCCGGCAATCCTGAAGGAAAGGGCTGCGGCTGCGCTTTCACCAGACATACCTTTAGCTATTCTTATCAAATAACCTTACTGGGGCCTGACAGATGACCATAGAAATGACACCGCCATCTGTGCTCTCCAGTCCGCAGCGCCGCTGCCAGGTGCTTTTGATGCTCGCACTCCCCGGGCACACTGTCACCACGGAAATCATACGTGCCATGAATGGCGTGGACGAAGAGGTCACCCGGCAGGATATTGCCGATACTGACCATGAGATCCAGCGTTTTCATCGGCTTAATATTACGTCCGGACAGGACGGCAGCTACCGGATTGAAGGCACAGCACTTGACCAACGTTTATGCCTGTTGCAATGGCTCCGGCGAGGGCTGCGCCTGTGCCCCCATTTTATCGCCCAGCAGTATGCGCCGGCGCTCAAAGCCGCCCTCAAACAACAGGGCGTTGCCCGCACGCTGTATGACGATACTAATTTGCGCGCGCTGATTAACCTCTGCGCCCGGCGCTTAGAGCGCTCATTTGAATGCCGTGACATTCAATTCCTGCGTCTTTATCTCCAGTACTGCCTGCTGCAAAGCCACTACGGTTTTACGCCGGAGTTTAACCCGGTTCAGCAGGCATGGACACAGATGCGCGCAGAATACGCAGCGGCGCATGAAATCGTGCGTCACTGGCGTCGCCGTGTCACCGCGTTACCGCCCGGCAATGAACATGCCTTTCTTTCACTGCTGTTTATGATGCTGCGCACGCCGGATCCGCTGAACGACAGTCAGCAGCAGGATAAACGCCTGCAACAAGCCATTGCCCATATGATTGCCCGCTTTCGCGCCCTTGCCGGTCTGCGTTTCAGCGATGAGCAAGGACTGGCTGCGCAGCTCTATGTCCATCTGGCCCAGGCGCTGGATCGCAATCTCTTTGGTATCGGCATCGATGACAGTCTGCAGGAGGAGATTTTCCGTCTTTATCCACGTCTGGTACGCACCGCCCGCGAAGCGTTATTGGTGGTGGAAAAAGAATATGGCTTACGTTTTAGCGATGAGGAAGCGGGCCTGGTGGCGGTCATCTTCGGGGCATGGCTGATGCAGGAAAGTGACCTGCATGAAAAACAGGTCGTATTGCTTACCGGCAATGAACCAGAGCGCGAGCAGGAAATTGAATTGCAACTGCGCGAACTCACACTGCTGCCCCTCAATATCAAATATTTGCCGCTGCAGGATTTTCAGAAACAGGGGGCGCCGCGCGATGTCACGCTGATTGTGACCCCGTATACTACCCCGCTGCCCCTCTTTTCACCGCCGTTAATCCATGCCGATCGCCCGCTGACCGGTCATCAGCAGGCGCATATCCGTGAAATGCTTGAAGCTTAAGGCTGAGCGGCAACCTTAGGGCGTAAAAACAGTGCAGGCACTGCCAGTAGCGCCATGACCCAGAACAGCCCCTGATGCAGATGCTGAAATAAGAATCCGGAGAACATGGTCATCACCGCAATACTGCCCCCCATTGCGACGGCGGAATAAACGGCCTGCAGGCGGATTATCTCATTATCTTTGCGGGCAGCGATGTAGCGCATACCGGCCAGATGGCAGACGGTGAAGGTACCGCAGTGCAGGATTTGCGCGACGATAAGCCACGGCAGGTCGGTCGTCCATCCCATCAGCCCCCAGCGCACCACTCCGCAAACGGCAGACAGTAAAAGCAAATCGCGGGCACTAAAGCGGCGGAACAATCGGTTACTGAGCGCAAAGACAATGACCTCAGCGACCACCCCCAGCGACCACAGATAACCCACCGTTGAAGCGGAATATCCCGCTTCCTGCCAGTAGATCGCGCTGAAACCATAATAGGCAGCATGCGCCCCTTGCAGTAGCGAAACGCAAGCCAGGAAACGCCAGCTTTTTACTATCAGTAAGTACCATGCCTTCCAGCCTGTGGCATCCTGATGGCGGGTATCTCCCTGAGGCAAAATCGACGGGCGTAGCAACATCCCCAACAGCATTGAGGCAATCCCCAGCGTCAGCATTGCCAGTACGGCACGATAATCAAACTCGCTAACCAGTTTTCCGGTTGCCGCCGATCCAATAACGAAGGCGATAGAGCCCCAGACGCGTACCCGACCGTAGTCCATGGGAAACTGTTTCTGCCAGGTATTGGCGAGTGCATCAGTCAGCGGCACCAGCGGTGAGAAAAAGAGATTAAAGCCGATAATCACCACCATCAGCCAGGCCACATTGGTCCCGGCCCAGAATGCGAGAGCAAACACCAGCGTGATCAGAGCAAGTAGGCGTAATGCTTTGATAAGCAGTGAAGGATTACTGACACGCGGGGCGATAAGCAGGCTACCGAGAAAACGCGCCACCAGGCCTGCGCCGAGTAAGATCCCAATGGTTTCCGGCGTGAGTCCTGTGCCTTTGAGCCAGACGCTCCAGAAGGGCAAAAAGATACCGTAACTAAAAAAATAGGTGAAATAAGCGAGCGCCAGCCAGCGCGTGGACTGCAAAACCATGATTCCCTCCTGAATGAGGCGATAGTCTGGAGGGAAACCGGCAGGCTTGCAAGTAACAGTTAGATAACATGCCTGCCCATTCGCGAGCAGGCCTGTTTTTTCAGGAAAGCAGCTCCATCACCATTGTCTGGCTGAGACTCTCGCCCGGTTTTAACGCGGTCAGATGTCCACCCTGCGATCGGTGATGATCGTCCGGCGCGTGGCTCATCGGCTCAATACAAAAGAAGTCAAACGTATAGCCTTTATCAAACGCGGGATCGGAAACAAAAACAAAGTAACAAGGGGCAGCAGGTTCGGTTTTCATCCGTAGCACATAACCATGCTGCCTGATAAGCGCCTCGCCGTTCCAGCCTGCAAAACCGTTGTTCACCCACCGACGTGGCAGCGCGTTCGGCTGATTGAAATCCAGTGAGTCAGGCAATCTGTCCTGGTACTCGCCCACCAGCCACTGCTCGCGCTCCAGCCAGTAGCCCGAAGCCTTCGCCTGTAACTGCGTCGTTTCGCTCAGCGGAAAGTACGGGTGCCAGCCGAGGCCAAATGGCAGCGTCTCTTTCCCCTCATTCGTGACGGTAAGCGTCACCGATAACGACGACGCCGAGAGGTGAAAATGCTGCTGCACCTTGTAGCGATAAACCCCGTGTCGATGTTGATAAACGAGGGTTAATCCATCGTCTGACGCCCCGTTACACTGCCAGTCGTTCAGCCAGCCGTCACCGTGCAGATAGTGGCTGTCCCACGCTACGTTCGGCGCCAGATGATACGACTCGCCTTCCCACTTAAAGCGATTTCCGCTGACCCGATTGCCAAAAGGCACCAGTGGGAAGCAGGATGACTCCACCGCCACGCCGCTCTGCTTGCCGGGGCGCAGCAAGGGCGTATCGTTGTGCCAGAAACCTTCAATGGCCCCACCGCGTTCTAACACCACGAGCCGTAACGCCCCGTTCTGTAAGGTATAAAGCGCCATCTTGTGCCTCGTCAGTCAGGGAAATTGATAACCACTTTGCCGCACTTACCGCTCGCCATCAGTGCGTATGCCTCTCCCGCCTGTTCCAGCGAGAAACGGTGGGTAATGGCATTACGCGGCCACAGTTTCCAGTCGGTAAGGTCATTCGCGCATTTTTCCATGTGGAAAAGGCTGGTCACCCAGGAACCGATAATGCGCCGCTGGTGATGCATCAGATCGGCGCTGACTTCGAACTCCACTTTGCCGGTTTCGCCAATATAAACCACGCGGCCCCAGTCAGCGGTAGATTGCAGGGCCAGCAGACGCCCGGCGGCATTGCCGGAGCAGTCGAGCGCCACATCAGCGCCGCCGCGTGTGATATCCGCAATGATCGCCGCAAGCCCGTCGGTGGTCGCCAGATAGCCGTGGTCCATCACCCCAAGCTGCCTGGCCATCGTCAGTCGTTCCGGCAGCATATCCACACCAATGACGCGTTTCGCACCACGCCCCCGCGCCAGCATCATAGCCATCATCCCCACCGGGCCGAGTCCGACCACCAGCACGTTATCACTACCGGACACTTCCCCGCGCAGAATGCCTTCATAAGCCGTACCCACGCCACAACTCACAAAAGCCCCGTCTTCATAGCTCAACGCTTCAGGGAGCAGGATGAGATCTTTCTCTTCCGCCAGCAGGTATTCCGCATGGCCGCCATCGCGCTGCCAGCCGTAAGCGGCTTTGCCTTCTCCGGTACAGGAGATTGGGAATCCCCGGCGACAGTTTGCGCAAAATCCGCAGCCCGAGATGTGGTACACCAGCACGCGGTCACCCTCTTTGAAATGGCGGCATCCTTGCCCACGCGTCACAATCTGCCCGCACGGCTCGTGCCCATTGATAAAACCCTGGTACAACGGTTTATCCGGTGCCGCAGCGGTTGCCCGGTGCTGGTGGTAAATGTAATGGACATCACTACCGCAAATGCCCGACGACTTCATTTTAATCAGCACCTGGTTGATGCCAGGTTGCGGGACGGGTACTTCCCGTAAATCGACGGTGGAGTTGCCCGGTAAGTAAGCTGCCAGCATGGTTTTCATCATTCCCTCGTTCCTCTGTAGCAATTATGTTTGCGCCCGGTCCGGCGCGAAGAGTCATCGAATCAGCGTTTTTTACTGTTACGTTGGGTCAGCAGAATGTTCGCCAGTACCGCCACCACGATGATGACGCCGCGCACCACCTGCTGGAAAAAGGAGTTAATTCCAAGCAGTACCAGCCCGTTACCGATAAGCGTGATGACCAGCACACCAAGCAGCGTGCCGAGCAAAGAACCGCGTCCGCCGGAAAGCGCAGTGCCGCCGACCACAACGGCGGCAATCACATCGAACTCCAGTCCGTTAGCCGCCCCGGCGTTGCCCGACCCCAGGCGCGCCGCCAGCAGAATGCCGGTCACTGCAGCCAGCAGGCCGGACAGCGTGAAAATCAGAATGCGCACCCGTTTGACGTTAATGCCGCAGAGTTGCGCGGCGGTCGCGTTGCCGCCCACAGCGAACACCGAGCGTCCGAAGGCGGTTTTGCGGCTGATAAAGACGAAGAGCGCAAAAATCAGCATCATGACCAGCGCCGAAACCGGCACGCCGAGGAACTGTCCGCCCAGCCAGTCCAGCACATCATTCTCTTCGATAGGTACCGGCAGCGCATTGGTCATAAACAGCCCCATACCGCGCAGGGCGCTCCATAACCCTAAGGTCGCCACGAAGCTCGGGACGTTAAACACACCGCGCAAAATGCCCGCCAGCGTGCCCAGGACCGCCCCCAGCAGGAGCACCAGCAGGCAAGCCACCAGCAGAGGCACCTGGAATTGCAGCAAAAAAGCCAGACAAACCGAGACAAAGGCCACCATGGGCCCGACGCTGACATCAATTTCACCGGAGATAATAATCAGCGTCATCGCCCAGGCAGCAATCCCGATAGTGGCGGCATCGCGCAGCACGTTCATTTGATTGTTGAGTGAGATAAACCCGGGCGCATTGAACGAAAACACCAGGTACAAAATGGCGATCACCACCAGCAGGCCAATCACGTTGATATGGCGACCTACGAACTGTTTTAGCGACCCTTTTTTGCCATGCGGCAGGGTGATAGATGAGGCAGACATCGTAAATTCCTCTGTAGGGCAGTCATCAGTGGACGGACAAAATCGCGGACATCAGTACATCCACGCTGACGGGAGAGACAAATTCGCGGGTAAACGTCCCTTGCTGAAGCAACAGGATGCGGTCACACACCAGCGGTAGCTCCTCCACCTCACTGGAAATGAAGACCACGCTTTTGCCTTCCTGGGCCAGTTCACGGACGATGTGGTAAATTTGCTGTTTGGCTTCAATATCGACACCGCGCGTAGGTTCATCGAGCAACAGGATTTGGCTGCCCGCATAGACCCAACGCCCGATCACCACTTTTTGCTGGTTGCCGCCGGAGAGCGTGCCGATAGCGGTTTCGCTGCTGCTGGCTTTCACACTCATGCGCTGCATGATGGACTCGGTGAAGGTCCGAATGCGTTCCCATTGCAGCACACCCCGTCGGCTGACCGAATGGCGATTGGTAATCACCGTATTTTCATCCACGCCAAGCAGCGGAATGATCCCGGCCTCTTTACGGTTTTCCGGCGTATACCCCATGCCGCGCTGGATCATGGTGCCATAGTCAGGTTTTTGCAGCGTTTCGCCGTTAAGGGTGATGACGCCCGCTTCGAAACTTTCCAGACCAACGATCGCTTTGAGCAGTTCCGTGCGCCCTGCCCCCAACAAACCGGCAATGCCCAGCACTTCTCCCCGCTGCAGATGAAATGAAATGTCTTCCAGCTTGGGCCGCATTCGCAGCCCTTTTACCTCCAGCACCGTCTCAGCCTGTGAAACAGCGTGACTGACTGGTGCGAGATCCTGATGCTCGCGCCCGAGCATCAGCGAGACAATATGCCCGGTGGTGGTATTTTCCAGCGCCACATTACCCGCCACCTGCCCGTCACGCATGATGGTGGCCGACGAGGCAATCCGCCGGATCTCCTCCATACGATGGCTCACGTAGATGACCGCCACGCCAAGCGCCGACATCTGTTTGACCGCCGACATGACCAATTCCACTTCGGCGCTGGCCAGCGAACTGGTGGGTTCATCGAGGATAACCAGTCCCGGTTCCCCGGCCATCACGCGGGCAATTTCCACCAACTGTTTTTGCGCCGGGCTCAGGGTTTCCACCAGCGCATCCGGTTCAACATCGACACCCAGTTTTTCCAGGCACAGACGGGCCTGACGCTGCATGAGCCCGGTGTCAATCATGCCGCCCTGCTTCGGCCAGTGACCGAGGCAGAGATTTTCTGCCACCGTCAGACCTTCTACCAGGCTGAGCTCCTGATACACCGCCCTTACGCCAAGCTCCGCCGCACGGCGGGTTAAGGTGGCATCCGCCCCCTCCAGCAGCGTGCCAGAAAGACGCACTTCACCGCTGTCGAGCCGTTCACTGCCAGTCAGCATACGAATGAGCGTCGATTTACCGGCACCGTTTTTACCGAGCAAGGCCCGGACTTCACCTCGGTGAAGAGTGAAATCAACGTTATCCAGCGCCACAACGCCCGGGTAACGCTTGTTCCCCCCTTTCACGGAGGCGATGGGGTTTTCATGCATAACCATCGCCATGTTCCGCCTCTGTCAGGGTAAGCCATCCACGTGAGTCGCCAGCCACTGCTTGCCGTCATCCGCTTTGGTATAGAGATCGATAGGCACCTGAATCACCTTCTCTTTCGGCGGTGTCTTGTTGATAACGTTCATCGTCTGGGCAAAGACCGCATCGCCCATCTTCTTACCGGAGATATCAACAACGGCTTTAAGCACCTGATTGTTTTGTAGCTCCTGGGCAATTTCGGTGGTCATATCAGAACCAAACACCGCAATTTTTCCGGCCTGGTTCTGGTTGCGAACCGCTTTCACCGCACCGAGCGTGGCCCCACCCGACTCGCCCATAATGGCGTCGATGTCCGGCGTTGAGATAATCAGCTTCTCACCCACGGAGATGGCTTTATCGAGCACCGTCCCTTCCTGATTAGCGATGATTTTCATCCCCGGCACTTTCGCTTTCAGCGCCTCTTCGAAGCCTTTGCGGCGCTGCACGCACACTTCGTAGGCCTCACAGTTGATAACCGCAATTTTCGGTTCTGTGATGTTTTTCGCGACAAAGTACTCCGCTGCGGCCTGGCCTAATTTGCGCCCGAACTCCATCGGGTCACCTACCAGCCAGGCAGAAACGTACTTATCCACCCCCTTCTGGCTAATGCAGGTGTTGTAACAAAGCACCGGAATACCCGCCTCGCTGGCGCGGCGAATGGTGCGGCTGCTGCCGTTTTCCGAAACGGCGGAGAGAATGATGGCGTCCACATTGCGCGCCACCAGGGTGTCAATAAACGAACTCTCTTTCGAGATATCGCCCTGGGCATTGGTTTCGATCAACTGCACCTTCACTTCGGAGGCTTTAGCCGCATCCTGCACGCCCTGGCGCACCCCGGCGTAGTAGCCTTGTGTGTCGAGATAGATAGCACCGATGGTCATCTCTTTCGGTGCCGCATGAGCAGTAAAAACAGTGGTAACTAACGGGAACAGGGTCAGTGCCAAAAGCGACGCTTTTAATGTGCGGGACATAATTGTCTCCTTGTAAGGTCTTCGTTTTGTTGTGTTTTACGCGCGGCAAGACGCGTGGTGTTACCTTAAATTTTTAAATATTTTATACATTTACCTGAGAGCGGCGGTCAGGCCGCTCGCAGATTTCAGTAAACAAGATTTAGTGAATGAGATGCAGCACATAGGACATCACCCGCGAAAAGAGTGCCGCTTTCGGCCAGGCGGGGTTAAGTGTCGTCAGCGCTGCGCTGGCCTGATTCCACCGACTTTCGTCACCCATGCCCGCTGCGGACAACGCCTGAATGTACAGGCACTTCTCCTGATGCTGCTGTTGCAAAGAGCCGTACAGTGAGAGCAAATCGGGCTGCGAAACAGCAAAGAAATCCGCTTCAACCGGGGCGTGGAGCATATTGGCTGCCCACTGCGCCATGTCCGTAAACAGCGCGTCAGCAGCAACGTTATCGCCCAGCATGCGCAGCGCCATGCCCTGCCAGAAGAGATAATCGGCGGGCTGGTCGTTGTAATAACTATGGACATTGAGTGTGCGGTCACCCTGCGCGGCTTTTTGCCAGGCCGCCTGCGCCTGCGCCTCATCTCGTTGCAGCCGGGCACAGACGCCTAGCCAGAACCAGATGTCGTTGTCGGTCTGCCCAGGCAAACGTCCTTCACTCAGGTTTTCCGGGTAACGCAAGGCGGCGATGAGCAATAATTCTGCGCGGGCAGGATGGCGAGCGTCGATGGCCTGCCACGCCTGCAGCAATTGATTGAGAATAAACTGGCCCGTAATTTTACCTTCGCCCCCTTCCCAGGGGTGGAATTTACGACGCTTTAGCACGGCGGTGGCTTTCTCTGTTTCACCACACAGGTGCCAGAGGTTAAGCAACTCCGCCGTCATGTCATCGCGTTTTAAGGCACATGAAAGGTTAGCCTCCAGCCGTGTCAGTCGACTTTGCGGCGTGGCCCCCGTAAGTTTTGCCAGCAAATCACGCTCAAACAGCAAACGCGCGTCGTCGGGTAATAAACGGCAGGCAGTGTCGAGATAACGGGCGGCGAGCGTTTCATCCTGTTGCTTATTCCAGGCGTATATGGCGAGACCACGCCAGGCATCAGCCACGCTGTCGTCCATCGCCACGCACTGCTGCCAGAGCGCCACCGCTTTTTCGTCATTGCGCTTACTGTAGTGGAAACAGGCCAGCAAATGACGGGCAAACGCACTTTCCGGGAGTATGTTTAACGCATCCACTTCATCCAGCGTATTGGGGAAGCGGACAAAGCGCGGGAAAGCGTCAATAGCACGGGCAATCAGCGGCGCACGGTCGGATTCAGTGAGCAAGCTCGCCTGTAGCAACAGTGGCAAGGTGCGCTCACAAGCCAGTTTCTCCAGTACCCCGATAGCCTCAGTTTTCATTCCCCAGCTCAATAGCTGCCCGGCAGTGAGTAGCGCGTTGATATCGCGCCCGCCGCAGATGTCGCGCCAGGCGTTCAGCGCTTCATCACTGCCTTCGCTTTGCCATTGCAGCCACCACACCGTTGGGTTCAGCGGGTAGTCATGACGCAGCGTCTGTAGATTTGCCTTCGCCTCTTCTGCATCACCGTTCAACTGCTGCAGGCGTACCTGCAGGCACAGAACGTCCTGATTGGTCGGGCAAGCCCGTAGACTCTGGCGGCAAAACTCGATGCCCTCCGGGTAGTGCAACTCACGGGCAGCCAGGCGTGCCAGCCCATAAAAACCCGCCGCTTTGCTGTTGCCGCTCCAGGTCGCCCGCCAGAAATCCTCTTTCGCCTCCGGGAAGCATTGCTGACGTTCTAGCGCGCTGGCACGAATAAAACTGGCCTGCCCGCACTGCGGATTTTTATTCAGTCGGTGTGCGCGAGCCAGCGCCTGCGTCGCATATTCGACGGCGCGCGGGTAGTCAGCACGATTATATTCGAGGGTGGCCAGCGCCAGGTTGCAGCGATAATCGAGCGGATCAATCGCCACGCCACGGGTGTAATAATCAAACGCCGAACGGCTGGCATGGTTGTACTGCTCAAGGTGCTGACCAATAAACCAGGCTTCATCGGCAGAGGTTATGTTTTCTGCTGCGGCAGGGGCCGTAGCCACTTCCGGCAACGGCATCTCGCCAGGCTGATGCTCTTCATACGCGAGAACGACGATGCCATGCGTATCTTTGAGCGTGAGCGTCAGTCGCGCGGGGCGGATAGCATCAAACTCACCCTGTCTTACCGAGCACGGCGCCAGATTCACGCTTTCGTCCAGTAGCGGCGTCGGGTTGCCCGTCTCGGTGAGTAGTAAACGATAGCCCGCCAGAGACGCAATCGCATACAGTCCCCACTCCACGCCGTTGTCACTGCGCTGCAGCTTTAATACCGCATCCCGTGAGGCGTTCTGTACCACCCCGAGAGTGTGGTACGGCAGGAAATACTGCACAAAGCGCTTCTCTTCATACGCATCAAGCCAGGTGAAATCAGGCTGGTTATCAGCAAAGATCCCGGTCATCAGCTCAATGTAGGGTCCGTTGTTATCCGTGAGGCTACGATCCCAGGCCTGACCAAATTCACTGTGTCCCCAACTCCACTGTTTCTTGCCAGGCGCAATATGGTGGTCGGCAACGTGCAACAGCCCGCCGTCTTCATCATGCGACCAGGCCCCGACGAAATCATAGGCCGACTTCTCCGCCATATACGAGGTCGGGACTGGCACGTTCTTATAGCGGGAAATGTCGACCCCAGCGGAGTAATCGACTTTGTAGTAAGTCCCGGTGGCGATGGGGAACGCGGACACGGCACGTTTGCCGTGGTCGAACACGGCTGTCACATCAGGCGGGAAGACGCTTTGATGGTCATCACCCCCTTTCACCGCCGGGTTTGCCCACCATAAAAAGTGGCGCGGGGTGGCGTTAGCATTGTAGACGCGGCTGCCAATTTCGAGCGCAGCGCGATTCGGGCGCAGAGTGAAGCCGGTCATCACCTGTAGCCCGTGCATCGGCTCAGTTTCTCCGACCCATACCGTCTTGCTGCCGTCGTCATGCTCTTCAAACGTGCAATCCACCGGCATATAGGTGGTCGGGCGATGGTGCTGTGGCCAGTTGAACTCAATACCCCCCGAGATCCAGGGACCGAGCAGACCGACCAGCGCCGGTTTGATGACCTCATTGTGATAGACAAAATCGCGCTGTTTAACCTTATCAAACGCCCTCTGTACACGCCCGCCCAGTTCCGGAAGGATCATGATTTTCAGATAGTCATTTTCCAGCCAGACCGCCTGCCACGCTTTCTCTGTTTTGCTGTCGCTCAGCGTATCGGTCACCCCGTAGGGGTAAACGGCACCCGTTGACCCCTGATAAACGCGGTTTTCAAGAAACATAGGGTGAGTGTCCTGCGGACCGGTTTCGTAAGTAGGGATAAAGACGGTTTCACGCCAGACTTTTACGGGTTCCATATTGCCCTCTTAATTAACAAGACATACTAAAATGTGGATTTGTGGGCAGTCTGACAGACTAAGACAAGGCGTTTTCGCATAATAATCACGCAATACACTAAACAAGGTTTAGTAACTATGAGCGTCTGCATTAACAATCAACAGATTCGCCGCATCAATAAATGCGTTGTACTGGAGCACCTTTACCGTGAAAAGCGCGCGACCAAATCCACGCTGGCAAAGCTGGCGCAGGTCTCTATTCCCGCGATAAGCAACATCCTTGAGGAGCTGGCGGCAGAGCACCGCGTGTTGAATGTGATGGACGAGAAACCCTCCCGCGGCCACAGCAGCGGAACCTGGCTGATTGCGCCGGAGGGGGACTGGACGCTCTGCATGAACATCACGCCGACCAGCATCGAATGCCAGCTCGCCAATGCCTGTATGAGCCCGAAGGGGGAGTATGAACGTCATACGTTGAATGCCCCTCACCCACAGGCGTTGCTGGCTGCGATTGAGCAGTGCTGGCATCATTACCGCAAAGCGTGGCCGGGGCGCACGCTCAACCTGGCGCTGGGGATCCACGGGCAGGTCGACCCGGTAACCGGCGTATCGCAAAATATGCCGCAGGCCCCGTGGAGCGAGCCGATTGAGCTGAAATATCTGCTGGAGGAGAAGCTGGGCGTACGCGTTCTGGTGGATAACGACTGCGTAATGCTGGCCCTGGCGGAGAAGTGGCAGAATCACGGCCAGGCACGGGATTTCTGCGTCATCAACGTGGATTACGGCATTGGCTCCTCCTTCGTCATTAACGAACGGATTTACCGCGGGACGCTCTATGGCAGCGGGCAGATAGGTCACACTATCATCAACCCGGACGGCGTGGCCTGCGATTGTGGTCGTTATGGCTGCCTTGAAACCGTCGCTTCATTAAGCGCACTGAAAAAACAGGCGCGGATCTGGTTGAAGTCGCAATCTGCGCCGATGCTGGATCCCGATGCCCTCACGACCACGCAGTTGATTGCCGCATGGCAAAACGGCGATGCGCGAATCATGGCGTGGGTGGAAAATGCTGCCAGCGCTATCGGCCTGAGTTTGTATAACTTCCTCAATATCCTGAATATCAACCAGATATGGCTATACGGGCGAAGCTGCGCATTTGGGGAGCGCTGGCTGAGCACTATCGTGCAACAGACCGGGCTGAACCCGTTCGATCAGGGCGGGAATCCGCGTATTAAGGCCACACAGATTGAAATGGGGCAGTTAAGTCGCGCTCAACAAATTATGGGTATTGGCTATTTGTACGTTGAGGCACTGCTAAATGAAATGCACTAGCGAATATAGGAATCCAGCACACTCAGCACCACATCAAGGTCGGCTTCACGTTTGACCTCATCATTTTCATGAACGATATGATCGGTCAAATGCCCTTTGATAACCTCACGCATCAAACCGTTAACCGCTCCGCGAATAGCGGCGATTTGCTGCAAAACCTGGGCACATTCATGCGGTTCATCAAGCATTTTTTTCAGTGCCGCCACTTGTCCTTCAATCTTACTCGCCCGTGCTTTGAGCTTTTTTTTATCCCGAATGGTATGCGACATACTGACCTCACTTTCGCCTCTGCTGAGTAGAAAAATCATACCATAGAACAACTGGGGGGGAGTTTATTTCTACTGGGGGGTAGTATTTTTTACCGGGGGGAGTAAATTGAAAAGAGAAAACAATTAGCGAGAATTATTCTCATGACCGATTTTGCAACCCTCTTTCAGCAGGGAAATGGCTGGGTTTTCATTCCGAGCGCCATTCTGCTCGGCGCGCTACACGGCCTTGAGCCGGGGCATTCAAAAACGATGATGGCGGCCTTTATCATTGCGATCAAAGGCACCATAAAACAGGCGGTTATGCTTGGCCTTGCGGCGACGCTATCTCATACGGCAGTAGTCTGGCTTATCGCCATGGGCGGAATGTTTATCAGCCGCCGGTTCACCGCCGAAGCCGTGGAGCCCTGGATGCAGATAATCTCAGCGGTGATCATTCTGGGTACAGCCGCATGGATGTTCTGGCGTACCTGGCAAGGTGAGCGACAGTGGCACGCGGGCCACCGCCACCATGACCACGATCATCACGATCACCACCACGATCATGATCATTCGCCTGCCCACCCTCATGCTCAAGGGTTGGTTTTCCAGCCGGCCCAGGCTACCGGCCTGAGTCTGAATCGGCCGGTGATCCTTTCTGTGCGAAAAGTTGAGACACAAGAAGAGTATCGTGACGCGCACGAACTGGCCCATGCGCGGGATATTGAGCGCCGCTTTAACGGTACTAAGGTGACTAACGGGCAAATTCTGCTGTTTGGCCTGACGGGTGGACTCATCCCCTGCCCGGCAGCGATTACTGTGCTGTTGATCTGTATTCAGCTTAAAGCGTTAACGCTGGGCGCTACGATGGTGGTGTGCTTTAGTCTCGGTCTGGCATTAACCCTGGTTGCGGTGGGCGTGGGGGCAGCAGTAAGCGTACAGCAGGCAGCGAAACGATGGTCAGGATTCAACGCCCTTGCGCGGCGCGCGCCCTATTTCTCCAGCATATTGATTGCGCTGGTGGGGATTTATATGGGCGTTCACGGTTATTACACCCTGCAATAAGGCAAAAAAATGCCCGCGAGGTGCGGGCATTTTTATGTGCTTTCAGGACTTATGCATAAACCGGGAAGCGTGCGCAGATATCCAGAACTTTACCTTTGACGCGCTCAATAACCGCTTCATCATTGATGTTGTCCAGTACATCACACATCCAGCCAGCCAGCTCTTTCACTTCCGCTTCTTTAAAGCCGCGACGCGTCACTGCCGGAGAACCGATACGGATACCGGAAGTCACAAACGGGCTCTTCGGATCGTTCGGCACGCTGTTTTTGTTGACGGTGATGTTAGCACGACCCAGCGCCGCATCCGCTTCTTTACCGGTCAGGTTTTTGTCGACCAGATCCAGCAGGAACAGGTGGTTTTCCGTACCGCCAGACACCACTTTGTAGCCACGGTTCAGGAACACTTCCACCATCGCTTTCGCGTTTTTAGCAACCTGTTGCTGGTAGACTTTGAACTCTGGCTCCATCGCTTCTTTCAGCGCGACGGCTTTCGCCGCGATAACGTGCATCAGCGGGCCGCCCTGAGCGCTCGGGAAGACAGCGGAATTCAGTTTTTTGTACAGCTCTTCGCTACCGCCTTTTGCCAGGATCAGACCACCACGTGGACCCGCCAGGGTTTTGTGGGTGGTCGTCGTGACGACGTGAGCGTGTGGAACCGGGTTCGGATAGACGCCTGCCGCAATCAGACCGGCAACGTGTGCCATGTCGACGAACAGGTATGCGCCAATGCTGTCTGCGATTTCACGCATTTTTGCCCAGTCAACGATGCCGGAATACGCAGAGAAACCACCGATGATCATCTTCGGTTTGTGTTCCTGAGCCTGCTTCGCCATGTCTTCATAGTCAATTTTACCGGACTCATCGATACCGTAAGGAATGATGTTGTACAGTTTACCGGAGAAGTTGACCGGGGAGCCGTGAGTCAGGTGGCCGCCTTGCGCCAGGTTCATACCCAGAACGGTATCACCCGGTTGCAGCAGCGCGGTGTAGACTGCGAAGTTAGCCTGAGAGCCGGAGTGCGGCTGTACGTTCGCATAGTCAGCGCCGAACAGCGCTTTTGCACGGTCGATCGCCAGTTGTTCAACGATATCGACATACTCGCAACCGCCATAGTAGCGTTTGCCCGGATAACCTTCGGCATATTTGTTGGTCAGCTGAGAGCCCTGCGCCTGCATTACACGCGGGCTGGTGTAGTTCTCGGAGGCGATCAGTTCAATGTGTTCTTCCTGACGTACTTTTTCCTGCTCCATAGCCTGCCACAGTTCGGCATCATAATCGGCAATGTTCATTTCACGTTTTAACATCCGCATCTCCTGCTCAGCTAACAATAAAGCAACTCAAATTTGAGGGCCCGTTTTGGGTGACGGCTCACAGTATAACTGATTCATATCGCGATAACAGGTCTTGACAAAGGTTTTTACGCAAACGATTGGCTGCGCGCCAGACAAGGGTTTGAGAGATAATGCACTTTACCTTTGCAACGGAATTCTTTTCACGTTTGTGATGCAACTTCTTCACGTTTGTAATTCGTTGATACCGCCGCTCCCCTCTTTACAACCCGGGCATTTCGCCTATAAGATGCATTTTAAATACATCTTATAAATCACCTAACAGGAAGCAACCATGCTTGACGTTCAGACCATCGCAACGGTGAAAGCCACCATTCCCCTGCTGCTGGAAACCGGTCCAAAACTGACCGCGCATTTTTACGATCGGATGTTTACGCACAACCCCGAGCTCAAAGAGATTTTCAACATGAGCAATCAGCGTAACGGCGATCAGCGCGAAGCGTTGTTCAACGCTATTGCGGCCTATGCCAGCAACCTTGATAACCTCGCCGCGTTATTGCCTGCGGTGGAAAAAATTGCTCAAAAGCACACCAGCTTTCAGATCAAGCCTGCACAATACGACATTGTCGGTCATCACTTACTGGCGACGCTTGATGAAATGTTTAGCCCAGGCAAGGACGTTCTCGACGCATGGGGTAAAGCCTATGGCGTGCTCGCTGGCGTTTTTATCCAGCGGGAAGCGCAACTGTATACTGAAAACGCGAGCAAGACCGGCGGCTGGGAAGGGACACGCCCGTTTCGTCTGGTGGAAAAAACCGAGCAAAGCGCGTTAATCACCAGCTTTGAATTCGCGCCTGTTGATGGACAACCCGTTGCTGATTTTCGCCCTGGGCAATACATCGGCATCTGGCTGAAACCGGAAGAATTTGCTTATCAGGAAATTCGCCAGTATTCCCTGACCCGCGCCCCTGACGGCAAACATTATCGTATCGCGGTGAAACGCGAAGAAGGCGGGCAGGTATCAACCTGGCTGCATCAGCGCGCGCAGGTCGGCGATGTGGTACATCTGGCGGCCCCCGCAGGCGATTTCTTTATGGATGTCGAGAGTAACACCCCGGTCACGCTTATCTCCGCTGGCGTCGGCCAGACACCGATGCTGGCGATGCTGGATACGCTCGCCAGGACAGGACATAACGCGCAGGTAAACTGGTTTCATGCTGCGGAAAATGGCGATGTTCACGCCTTTGCCGGGGAGGTGAAAACCCTGAGCAGCAAACTGCCGCGCGTGACGTCTCACGTCTGGTACCGCGCGCCTACCCATTTTGATAAACAGGCGCAGGCCTTTGATAGCGAAGGGTTGATGGATCTAAGTAAACTTGAGTCGGCATTCAGCGATCCGGCCATGCAGTTCTATCTCTGCGGCCCGGTGCCGTTTATGCAGTTCGCCGCCAGGCAATTAGTCGGTCTGGGGATTAACGCTGAGAACATTCATTACGAATGCTTTGGCCCGCACAAAGTGTTGTAAGTGACGGGTTTGGCCCTCACCCCGCAAGGGGTGAGGGAGAGAATCAGATAGCCGCGTCGTCTTCTTCACCGGTACGAATACGTACCACGCGGGCGACATCAAAGACAAAAATCTTACCGTCGCCGATTTTACCGGTCTGTGCCGTGCGGATAATGGTGTCGACACAGGTCTCAACGATGTCATCAGTGACAACGATTTCGATTTTTACCTTCGGCAGAAAGTCCACCATATACTCTGCGCCACGGTACAGTTCGGTATGGCCTTTCTGGCGACCAAAACCTTTGACTTCGGTCACCGTCATCCCGGTAATGCCGACTTCGGCCAGCGCTTCACGCACGTCATCCAGTTTGAAAGGTTTAATAATTGCATCAATCTTTTTCATGGTTGGTCCTTAAAAACGCTTGCCAGTAAGCTACTTCGTAATCGGTTGCTCACACTACCATATTCGCCAGGCCATTACTCTTTAAAGTCGTTGGCATCCAGCTCATGGCGCGAGAGCAATTTGTAAAATTCAGTGCGGTTGCGCCCGGCCATTCTCGCCGCGTGGGTAACATTACCTTTGGTGATTTGCAGCAGCTTGCGCAGGTAATTGAGCTCAAATTGATTTCGCGCTTCCACAAACGTGGGCAGGGCCGTGTTCTCCCCCTCCAGCGCCTGCTCCACCAGCGCGTCGCTGATGACCGGCGATGAGGTCAGCGCTACACATTGCTCAATAACGTTGACCAACTGGCGCACATTACCCGGCCAGCCTGCGGTCATTAGCCGTTTCATCGCGTCGGTGGAAAAAGCGCGCACAAACGGTTTATGTCTGTCAGCCGCCTGGCGCAGCAGATGATTGGCCAACAGCGGGATATCCTCCGCACGTTCCGCCAGCGCCGGGATTTTGAGGTTAACCACATTCAGGCGATAGAAGAGATCTTCACGAAACTCGCCGCGCGCCATCGCTTTGGGCAGATCGCGGTGGGTCGCGGAGATAATCCGCACATTGATGTCTATATCACGGTTACTGCCGAGCGGTCGGACTTTGCGTTCCTGCAGCACCCGCAACAGCTTCACCTGCAGCGGAATGGGCATATCGCCGATTTCATCAAGAAACAGCGTGCCGCCTTCTGCCGCCTGGAAAAGCCCCTCACGGCTGCTGACCGCGCCGGTAAAGGCACCGCGCGCATGGCCAAAGAGTTCAGATTCCAGCAACTGTTCCGGTAACGCGCCACAGTTGATGGCAATAAAGGCATTTTTACTGCGCGGGCTGGCATTGTGAATCGCCTGGGCAAGGATCTCTTTCCCCGTCCCGCTCTGGCCGTTAATCAGCACGCTGACATCAGACTGCGCCACCATTCTCGCCTGCTCAAGCAGACGCAGCATGACCGGGCTGCGGGTAATGATCGTATCGCGCCACTGATCGTCCGAGGCGGGCGCAGAGTGCTCCAGCGCCTCATCAATCGCCTTGTACAACGCATCTTTATCGACCGGCTTGGTCAGGAAGCTGAATACCCCCTGCTGCGTCGCGGCGACGGCATCCGGAATGGAACCATGCGCGGTGAGAATAATGACGGGCATGCCCGGCTGTACTTTCTGGATCTCTGTGAACAGTTGCATACCGTCCATCTCATCCATGCGCAGGTCGCTGATGACCAGGTCAACTTTCTCCCGGGCCAAAACGCGGAGCCCTTCCTGCCCGCTCTCGGCGGTGACGATGCTGTAGCCTTCACTGGTCAGGCGCAAACCGAGCAGTTTTAACAAGCCCGGATCGTCATCCACCAGCAACAGATGGGCAGGTTTTCGGCTGGTCATGGTTTCGCGTCCTCTTGTTTCGTTTCGGTCCTTGCGGGGCGCGCGCTATCCGGCAGATCATTGCCCGCCGGTTTGCGGCTGGAGAGTCGACGTTCTATATCGGTCAGGTTTTCCAGTTTACGCGTGGTCGTTTCCAGTTGCTCACGCAGGAATTGCTGCTGCTGACGTAATGTATCCAGTTCAGCATCCGTCGACTGCTGGAGCTTGCCATAACGGCCACGCTCTTCTGCCAGTTGGAGCTGCAATGTTTGCCCATCACGCCAGAGCTGATAAAGCGGGCGTACAGGGGCGGGAATTTGCGGGCTTAACACATCAAGACGTGCCGTATTCTCACGCCTTTCCAGCGGGGAAATTTTCGCACTCGACAGCAAAATGCCGCGCTTAAAGGCATCCTGCCACGTATCGTCTGACCAGGCGCGCGCCTCAGCACGCGCTTCTGCTGGCGCCAGCCGCCCTGCGCAATCCATACTGCGCAGCCAGAATAACGGGTTGGTATCGAAGGCCTGGCCGGTTAACGACCAAATATTGCCGCAGTCCGTCAGCAGGAAATCGGCCAGTTGATGTTCCGGGAGCTGCTCTTCGAATTGTTCATGTACAGCATGCTCAGGCGTCTGGGATACACAGCCTGCCAGCAGCAGGCAGGGTAATGCACGACGCATTTTTTTAGGCAACAACACCGCGTCAGCCACGCGGGAAAAAACGTGCGACATACTCACCTGATTTCGCTTCATTTGTTGGATTTTTCCGACGCATTAAGCGGTAGCTCAATGCGAAAACAGACATCTGCATGATCGACGTCCACCAGATGCAACTCACCCTGCATACGGCGAACGCAGTCTCTGGCGATGCTTAACCCCAGGCCACTCCCCTTCACCGCGCCTTTTCGCTGATGGCTCCCCTGAAAAAAGGGTTCAAAAATCATACTGCGTTCCGCCTCAGGAATCGGCGTGCCGGTATTGGATACTTCAATACGCAGCCGCGAGCCCGCAAGATAGCTGTGAATATAAATGTTACCGGATTCAGCCCCATAGTGCACCGCGTTCGAATAAAGATTATCCAGCACGCTCATCAACAGCATCGGCTCAGACCAGCAGGAGGCGGCATCCAGCACAACCTCGGTATGCATCATTTTAGCTCGCGCGGGCAAACTGTGAGCCGTAAGAACCATATCGACCAGCGGCTCGATCTCCACGTCTTCCAGCTCAACCGCGCCATCCGCCAGTTTCCGGTTGTAATCGAGTAATTGTTCAATCAGTTTTTGCAGATTACGGCTGCTGTCATCAAGGATAGCCACCACCTCTTTCTGCTCCGCTGTTAACGGCCCGACAACCTGATCGGCAAGCAGTTCGGTCCCTTCACGCATACTCGCAAGCGGGGTTTTCAGTTCATGAGAGATATGGCGTAAAAATTGATGACGCTGTGATTCGAGCCAGGAAAGACGTTCGCTCAGCCAGATGATACGTTCCCCCACGTAGCGCAGCTCACGCGGCCCTTTAAACACAACCGTATGCCCAAGGGAACGCCCTTCCCCTAACCGGTTGATCATCCGTTCAATGCCCTTCACCGGGCCGATAATCATCCGCGTAAAGAGCAGTACCATGGCCAGACTCACCAGAAACAGCACCAGCGCCTGCCAGCCGAAGAACTGACCGCGCTCGGCAATTTCCTGCTGCAACTGCTGCCCACGGGAGAACACCACCTGCCGCGTTGATTGCACCATCTCGGTATTCGCCGCGGCAAAGGCTTCGAGCCGCGCGGACGCTTCTGCGCCCGGGCCGCTATTTTTACACTGCAACTGGGCGAGATCGTTCAAATCCTGACGCAGCGCCTGGTAGAGTTTTTCATCGGGCAGCACGCCCGCGTGCGCATCCAGCATCTCGCTATAGCGTTTGCGTTGGCTCTGGTACACCTTTGCCAGGGTGGCATCGTCCAGCACACAATACTGACGGTAACTGCGTTCCATCTCCAGCGCGGCATTGGTCATCGCCTCGCTACGTCGCGCATCGATAAGGGTGGTGCGATTCGTTTGTGCCGCCTGGGCGCTCAGGGCATTCAGGCTTTGCCATGCCTGCCAGGCAAGCACCAATAAAGGCAATAAGATCAGTAAGAACGCCATCATAACAACCTGGCGTAGGGAGCGGGGGAAAATGGGCCAGCGTTTCAACGCAATACTCTCGCAAATCGGGTTTAACAGGATGCTAGCTGAGTAATGTGCTACGGGGAAGCCAGAAAAAACAAAGCCGGGGATAAACCCGGCTTTGTTTAGCAATTAGGCGGTGCCTAACTCGACGTTTCGCCCGATATCTGAAAAAGCGAACTTTTATCAGCAGTTGGACGGCAGGCACCTTTAAGTGCGTCATTCGAAGTTTATGTAGCACGTCCCGAAGGGGCTGACATAAGAAGGTGAATGAGCCACTGGTTATTATTATGCAACACTTATGCCAAAACACAAATTAAAATGTTAACCACATGAAATATATGAAATTTACCAATTTAACCCATTCAATAGCGGTTGAATGATTTTCATGCTAAGTGTCTCCGATTAGCAACACCCTTTGCGCTCTAACCCATCATTCATATAAATCAATGGCTTAAGTGTCTCCATTTAGAGACACCATAACTGTGGTTTTGTCGCGTTTTCCCGACACATGCACATGCGGAGCGTCACAAATAAAAAAGCTCCCCGTCAGGAGAGCTTTCATAGGACATACAACCCGTAGCGGTAAGTTAACCTAACTGCTTACGCGCGTTGCGGAAAATACGCATCCACGGGCTATCCTCGCCCCAGTTTTCCGGATGCCAGGAGTTAGAAACCGTACGGAATACACGCTCCGGATGCGGCATCATCAGCGTCACGCGACCACTTTCGTTGGTTACTGCAGTAATACCGTTTGGCGAACCGTTCGGGTTAGCCGGATAGGTTTGCGTCACTTTACCGAAGTTATCGACAAAGCGCAGCGCCACCAGGCCTTTGCTTTCGAGTTGAGCCAGATGGGCGTCATCACGCACTTCTACACGACCTTCACCGTGGGAAACGGCGATCGGCATTTGTGAACCCACCATACCCTGCAGCAGCAGCGACGGGCTTTGGGTCACTTCGACGAGGCTGAAACGCGCTTCGAAGCGGTCAGAGTGGTTACGCACGAAACGTGGCCACAACTCACTGCCCGGCACCAGTTCACGCAGGTTAGACATCATCTGACAACCGTTACATACGCCCAGCGCCAGGGTCTGCGGACGATGGAAGAAAGTTTCGAACTCATCACGCACGCGGTTATTGAACAGAATCGATTTTGCCCAGCCTTCACCCGCGCCCAGCACGTCACCGTAAGAGAAGCCGCCACAGGCAACCAGCGCATGGAAATCCTCCAGACCCGTACGCCCTGCCAGCAGGTCACTCATATGTACATCAATGGCATCAAAGCCAGCACGGTAGAACGCCGCCGCCATCTCCACATGGGAGTTAACGCCCTGCTCGCGCAGTACCGCCACTTTCGGACGCGCGCCGGTTGCAATATAGGGCGCCGCAATATCTTCATTGATATCAAACGACAGCTTCACGTTCAGGCCCGGATCGTTATCGTTAGCTTTCGCCTGATGCTCTTCGTCAGCACATTCCGGGTTGTCACGCAGACGCTGCATCTGCCAGGTGGTTTCCGCCCACCACATACGCAAGGTGGTGCGGCTTTCGCTGAACACGGTCTGACCTGCGGCTTCAACCACAAAACGGTCGCTCGCCGTGGCCTGGCCAAGGTAGTGAACGCAATCCGCCAGACCGTGAGTGGCCAGCAGTGCTTCCACCGCTTCGCGGTCCGTTGCACGAACCTGAATCACGCCGCCCAACTCTTCGTTAAACAGCGCGGCCAGATGATCATTGCCCAGAGCCGCGATATCCACATTCACGCCGCAGTGACCGGCAAACGCCATTTCGGCCAGCGTCACCAGCAGACCGCCGTCGGAACGGTCATGCCATGCCAGCAGTTTGCCATCAGCTACCAGTGCCTGCATCGCCTCCCAGAAGCCTTTCAGTTGCTGGACATCACGCACATCGGCAGTCTTATCACCCAGTTGACGGTAAACCTGCGCCAGCGCGGTTGCGCCCAGCGCGTTGTGGCCTTTACCCAGATCAATCAACAGCAGGGCATTCGCTTCGGTCGAGAGCTGCGGTGTCACGGTGCGACGCACATCTTCCACACGGGCAAAGGCGGTGATGACCAGCGACAGCGGCGAGGTCATCTCACGCTGCTCGTGACCTTCCTGCCAGCGCGTTTTCATCGACATGGAGTCTTTACCCACCGGAATGGTCAGACCCAGCGCCGGGCAAAGTTCTTCACCCACCGCTTTCACCGCGTCATACAGACCGGCATCTTCGCCCGGATGACCGGCTGCGGACATCCAGTTTGCCGAAAGTTTAATGCGGTTAAGGCCACCGATTTGCGTAGCCGCCATATTGGTCAGAGACTCACCAACGGCCAGACGGGCGGAAGCGGCGAAGTCCAGCAATGCGACCGGTGCACGTTCGCCGATGGACATCGCTTCACCGTAGTAACTGTCCAGGCTGGCGGTGGTCACCGCACAGTTAGCGACAGGCACCTGCCACGGGCCGACCATCTGATCGCGTGATACCATACCGGTGACGGTACGGTCGCCGATGGTCACCAGGAAGGTTTTCTCGGCGACGGAGGGCAGATGCAGTACGCGGTTTACCGCGTCAGCAATAGAAATATTGCGTGAATCAATAGCTTCACCGGCGGCCTTACGTGTCTGCACATCGCGGGTCATTTTCGGGGTTTTACCCAGCAGCACATCCAGTGGCAAATCGATCGGCTGATTGTCGAAGTGGCTGTCGCTCATGGTCAGGTGTTGCTCTGCCACGGCTTCACCAATCACCGCGTACGGGGCGCGTTCGCGACGGCAAAGCTCATCAAACAGCGGTAACTGATCGGCTGCAACGGACAGAACATAACGTTCCTGGGATTCGTTACACCAGATTTCCAGCGGACTCATACCCGGTTCGTCGCTGAGGATATCACGCAGCTGGAATTTCCCACCGCGCCCGCCATCGCTCACCAGTTCCGGCATGGCGTTAGACAGACCGCCCGCCCCCACATCATGGATAAACTGGATCGGGTTGGCATCGCCCAGTTGCCAGCACCGGTCAATCACTTCCTGGCAACGGCGTTCCATTTCCGGGTTGTCGCGCTGAACGGAGGCGAAATCAAGGTCCGCGTCAGACTGACCGGAGGCCATAGAGGAGGCAGCGCCACCGCCCAGACCGATGTTCATCGCCGGGCCGCCAAGGACAATCAGTTTCGCGCCAACGGTGATCTCGCCTTTTTGTACGTGATCGGCACGAATGTTGCCGATACCACCTGCCAGCATGATCGGTTTGTGGTAGCCACGCAGCTCTTCACCGTTGTGGCTGTTCACTTTCTCTTCGTAGGTACGGAAATAACCGGTCAGCGCCGGACGGCCGAATTCGTTGTTAAATGCCGCGCCACCCAGCGGACCTTCGGTCATGATATCCAGCGCGGAAACGATACGCTCCGGCTTACCGAAATCTTCTTCCCACGGCTGTTCAAAGCCCGGAATACGCAGGTTAGAAACGGAGAAGCCTACCAGACCCGCTTTTGGCTTCGCGCCGCGCCCGGTCGCCCCTTCATCACGAATCTCACCACCGGAACCCGTTGCCGCGCCCGGCCACGGCGAAATCGCCGTCGGGTGGTTGTGGGTTTCCACTTTCATCAGAATGTGCGCCGCTTCCTGGTGGAAATCATAGCGCCCCGTCTCGTGGTCAGCGAAGAAACGCCCGACCTCAGAACCTTCCATCACCGCGGCGTTATCTTTATAGGCAGACAGCACATAGTCCGGCGTTTTCTCGAAGGTATTTTTAATCATTTTGAACAGCGATTTTGGCTGCTGTTCGCCGTCAATCACCCAGTCGGCGTTGAAGATTTTATGACGGCAGTGTTCAGAGTTCGCCTGAGCAAACATATAGAGTTCGATATCATTCGGGTTACGGCCAAGGCGGCTAAACGCATCCTGCAGATAATCAATTTCGTCTTCCGCCAGTGCCAGACCGAGACGCACGTTAGCGTCGATCAGCGCCTGCCGCCCTTCACCCAGCAGATCCACACTTTGCACCGGCGCAGGCTGATGATGCTCAAACAAACGTGCCGCATCCGCTTCGGCGGTAAATACGGTCTCCATCATGCGGTCATGCAGCTCAGCCGCCACGCTTGTCCATTGCGCTTCGGTCAGCGTCGGAGCGTCAACGTAGTACGCTACACCGCGCTCCAGGCGATTGATTTTGCCAAGGTCGCAGTTGTGCGCGATATCCGTTGCTTTAGAAGACCAGGGGGAGATGGTGCCAGGACGGGGCGTAACGAGAAGTAATTTTCCGGACGGGGTATGGCTGCTTAAGTTCGGACCATATTTCAGCAGGCGTTGCAGCCGCGTGAGCTCTTCCTCGTTCAGCCGATCGTGCACATCGGCAAAATGGACATACTCAGCGTAAATATTGCTCACCGGGAGCCGGGCTGCCTGAAAACGCGCCAGCAGTTTGTTGATACGAAATGCGGACAGTGCAGGCGAACCACGCAGAATTTCCATCATAAGTCTCTCGTCTTCGAAGCTTTAAGTGTGCATCAGGGGGAAAACGGGCGTCATTATAGAGAATCCTGAGCGGTGACGAAACCGTTTGCGTCGAAATAAAATCATGTGTGCCATTTAGCAGTAAAACGTAGCGGCTTCGCTAATTAGTTGCCAACTGGCGTTTTGTTGCGCAAAATGCCGCTCAACGACCGATAAACATCCTTGTATTCATGGCGGCTATTTATTGAGGCATCGTACGGCGCAGAGAATTAACTAATTGAAAAAATTTAAGATTAATTATCTGCTTATCGGCATCGTCACCCTGCTGCTGGCAGCGGCCCTGTGGCCTTCTATCCCCTGGTTCGGCAAAGCCGACAACCGCATTGCGGCCATCAAGGCGCGGGGCGAACTTCGCATAAGCACTATTGCGTCCCCTTTGACGTATGCCAGTATAGATAATAAGCCTTACGGGCTTGATTACGAGCTCGCCCAACAGTTCGCCAGCTATCTCGGCGTTAAACTGAAAGTGACCGTACGCCAGAATATCAGCCAGATTTTTGACGACCTCGATCACGGCAATGCCGATATGCTGGCAGCTGGCCTGGTCTATAACAACGAGCGCCTCAAAAACTACCAGCCCGGCCCGGTTTACTACTGGGTATCGCAGCAACTGGTTTACCGCGTCGGTAGTTACCGCCCACGCAGCCTGGCCACCGTCAATGATAGCCAACTCACCATCGCGCCCGGACATGTGGCGATCAACGATTTGCGCGAACTTAAAGAGAAGAAGTTCCCGGATCTGAGCTGGAAGGTGGACGACAAGGCAGGCACCAACAATCTGCTTGAAGAGGTGGTGGACGGCAAACTCAGCTATACCGTAGCCGATTCGGTCGCCGTGAGTCTGTTCCAGCGCGTCCACCCGGAACTGGCCGTCGCCCTTGATATCAGCGATGAACAGCCGGTTACCTGGTTCAGCCGCCGCGATAATGACAATACGCTGTCGGCGGCCATGCTCGACTTCTTCAATAACATTAACGAAGACGGGACGCTGGCACGACTGGAAGAGAAATACCTCGGTCATGGCGATGATTTTGATTACGTCGACACGCGCACCTTCTTACGCGCAGTGGACAGCGTTCTGCCCGATCTCCAGCCGCTGTTTACGAAATATGCGCAGGATATTGACTGGCGCCTGCTGGCCGCGATTTCATATCAGGAATCCCATTGGGATACACAGGCGACCTCCCCCACCGGCGTACGCGGTCTGATGATGCTGACCCGTAATACCGCACAAAGTCTCGGCCTGAGCGACCGCACGGATGCCGAGCAAAGTATCAGCGGCGGTGCGCGCTATCTGCAGGATATGATGGATAAAGTACCGGAGAGTGTCCCGCAGGACGAACGTATCTGGTTTGCGCTGGCTGCTTACAACATGGGTTATGCGCACATGCTGGACGCCCGTTCGCTCACGGTGAAAACAAAGGGCAACCCGGATAGCTGGGCAGATGTAAAGCAGCGCTTGCCGTTGCTGAGTCAGAAGCCCTATTACAGCAAACTCACCTATGGCTATGCGCGTGGGCATGAAGCTTATGCTTACGTGGAAAACATACGTAAATACGAAATCAGCCTGGTAGGCTATTTGCTGGAAAAAGAGAAAGAGGCGGCGAAGAAATCACAGCTGGCGCAGGGGTATCCGGCGGTGGCGACGGACGAATTCAATCGCGCGCCTTACGGTATCATGCCCTTTAGTTCCTTTACGCCAGGCGAGGCCTTCCCCCGCAATCCACTGACGGTGCCGGATAAACTGGTGGTGCAGGTGCCCGGCGCGGCTAAATAAGCGGCTCAGCCCCTTTTTTCTGAGCCTTTTTCTCCAGCCGACGCTGACGGAAAAAATCGCTTAGCATCCCGGCGCACTCATCGCGTAAAACCCCTTCGACAATCTCCACCCGATGATTCATGCCCGGGTGATGCAACACGTCCATCAGTGAACCTGCAGCCCCGGTTTTTGCATCGCGCGCGCCGAATACAAGCTGCCCGATACGGCTATGCACCATCGCTCCGGCGCACATGACGCAGGGCTCAAGCGTAACGTACAAGGTCGTGTCGATCAGGCGGTAGTTTTGCAACACCATCCCGCCCTGGCGCAGGGCCATGATTTCCGCGTGTGCGGTGGGATCGTGACGGCCAATAGGACGGTTCCAGCCTTCGCCAATCACCTCATTATTACGGACCAGCACCGCACCAACCGGCACTTCACCTTCTTCCCACGCGCGTTTTGCCAGTGATAAGGCATGGCGCATCCAGTAGTCGTGGTTGAGTTCAGGATTGGTCAAAGGGGGACACTCCAGTTAACAAGCGGGGCGCATTATACACAGCCGTTATGTGTTGCACACGCTCATTCCAGTTGCTGGAGCTGTCCACGCGGCGTCACCCGCCAGCGATGCTGGCAAAAATAGAGCAGCGGGTTGTCCTGCTTGCTGTCGCTATAACCGCTGTACAGACGCAGCGGCGTGCCAATTTTGCGCTCAAGTTGCGCGACCTTTTCATGGCCCAGACAACGCAGTGTGAGCACCCACCCACCGTAGCGGCGTTCAATCTGGCTGGCAATTATGTTCACTCGCGGCAGCCAGGGGGTATCAAAATAGACTTGTTCTACCAGCGGCTGCGGCGAACCGGTGATAAGCCAGATATCCGCATCGGAGGCCAGAAGATAGTTAGTGAGTCGTTCCTGGACTACCGGGAATGCCGTGACATGGCCGCGAAACCAGGTAGCAAACTTCTGCTCAAGCCGCTTAAGGTGGGTTTCGCTGTGACCGAACGTACACCCCCATAACAGCAGACTCATTGGCCAGCGCGCGGCGCGCCCTTTGACTAACAGGGCGACGCCAATGACGGGCAGTAAAGGCAGCACCAGCAAGGCATTCAGAGGGTGATGGCGTAAGACATAGCGCAGGAATGTGCCGAACATATCCTGCTGATGTAAGGTGCCATCAAGATCAAAAAAAACAATGCGACGCTCGCTGGTAGCCAACTGTTACTCCTCAGGATCCGTGAAACCCAACAGCCAGGTAAACAGGAACCCGGCTATCACTGCTATCAGATAGCCTAACAGATAGAGCATCACTTTTCCGGTAACAATGGTTAACGCAAGCGGTAATCCGGAGATACCGAAAGTGATAACCGTCGCCACTTTCCAGTAACTGATCAGCGCACCGCCCACGGCGCCCCCCAGGCAGGCACCGAGAAAAGGTTTGCCCAGCGGCAGGGTGACACCGAAAATCAACGGCTCGCCAATCCCCAGCAACCCAACCGGTAGTGCGCCTTTAATCACTTTCTTAAGACGGGCATTACGGGTTTTCATCAGCACCGCAATCGCCGCCCCCACCTGCCCGACACCCGCCATGGCCAGAATCGGGAACAGAGCGTTATAACCGTGTGCCTGAACCAGTTCTACGTGGATGGGTACCAGTCCCTGATGAAGCCCGGTAAGCACAAGCGGCAGAAATGCCCCCGCAAGGATAGCCCCCACCAGCAGGCCGCCGCGATCGATAGCCCAGGAAGCACCGTGGGCGATGCTCTCGGAAATCACGCCGCCCAAGGGTTGAAGCACAATAATCGCCACTGTCCCCGCAATAAGCGTGGTCAGCAACGGGTTAAGGATAAGCTCGATTGAGCCTGGCAGAATGTCGCGAAATTTTTTCTCAATCCAGCACATTAATGCCACGACCAGTAATACCGCGATAACCCCACCGCGGCCAGGCTGCAGCGCCTCGCCAAACAAAGTAATTTGCGCAAGCTGCGGACTGGAGAGGATACCGGCCATCACCCCACCCAGCGCCTGCGAACCGCCGAATACCTTCGCGGTATTCACCCCCACCAGGATATTCATAATGGCAAACACAGCGCTGCCAAAAATGGCCAGCAAACCGAGCATATTGGGGTATTGTGTCGCAAAATCGCCAACGATATCCGGGCGTTTGAGGATATTGATGATGCCGGTTATCAGACCGGAGGCAATAAACGCCGGTATCAGCGGAATAAAGACGTTGGCCAGTTTGCGCAGCGCATCGCTCATCGGCGCTTTGTATTTAGCCTTCGCCTGGGCCTTGTTACGCTCGACATTATCCTGCGCGGATTCCATCCCGCTCATTTGTGACCGCATCGCATCCACCACCTGCGCCGCCTTACCCGGCCCGACAATGAACTGGTGCTGTTGGCCCTGTTTGACGTAGCCGCTCACCCCGGGAAGCTGTTTTGTGGCAGCCAGGTCCAGCTTCGCGTCATCGAAAAGTTCGACGCGCACGCGGGTCATGCAGTTTTCAAGACGCTGAATGTTGCCCTGCCCGCCAACACCATTGAGGATGGCACTCGCGAGCGCTGCTGTTTTGTCCATACACGCCTCTTTAGTTTTCTAACGCCGCCCGTAAAAAGCCCTGATGCGCCGTCAGTTTCGCACGTGCCGCAGGCGCATCAAGCCCGGTTAATATCATCAGGATCGCAGGTTTGACGTCGAAATCGGTCTGTTTAAGCACCTTTTCCGCGACATCGCGCGTGACGCCAGTCGCCTCCACCACCATGCGACAGGCGCGGTCCACCAGCTTGATATTGGTCGCTTTCATATCAACCATCAGGTTTTGATAAACCTTGCCAAATTTCACCATCGCCCCGGTGGAAATCATATTGAGTACCAACTTCTGCGCAGTTCCCGATTTCAGACGCGTGGAACCGGTGAGCGCCTCCGGGCCGACCACCGGCGAAATAGCAATATCCGCTTCCTGCGCAATCGGGGAATCCGGGTTACAGGAGACCGCCACGGTCGTGCAGCCCACGGTCCTGGCGTATTTCAGGCCACCGATAACATAAGGTGTGCGACCGGACGCCGCCAGCCCGACGACCAGATCCTCGGCTTTCAGCACGAGCGCTTTCAGATCGTCCTCACCAAGCTGTGCATTGTCTTCTGCCCCTTCAACGGCTTTGAGCAACGCCCCCGGTCCACCGGCAATCAGCCCAATCACCAGGCCATGCGGCACGCCAAAGGTTGGCGGACATTCAGAGGCATCCAGCACGCCGAGCCGCCCACTGGTACCTGCCCCCATATAAATAATTCTGCCGCCCGCTTTCAACGCCGTTGCCGCGGCATCCACCGCCTTTGCAACTTCCGGTAACGTAGCTTTTACTGCCTCTGCGACCAGCGTATCCTGTTGGTTAAAGCGATTAACCAATTCAAGGGTCGTCAATGCATCTAAATCCATGGTTTGTGGATTGCGTGTTTCTGAAACCAGTGCACCGAGATTCATTTTTGCTCCTTTGGAATTTTTTATTCATAATAATAGAAAAAATGGAATATTAAATTCATTTACCTGCGTGAAGTGTCTATTTGTAAGTGTGGTCACATTTTGCCTCGGGAGACGTTATGAACTGTTTAATTAGCATTCGCCAGCGCTATGCCGGGTTTGCACAGAGTGATAAGAAGCTGGCGGATTTCTTGCTGGCGCAGCCCGATCGCGCTCGCCATTTAAGTTCTCAGCAACTGGCTCTGGAGGCGGGTGTTAGCCAGTCAAGCGTGGTGAAATTCGCCCAAAAGCTGGGATTCAAAGGCTTTCCGGCACTGAAACTGGCGATCAGCGAGGCACTTGCCAGCAGCCCGGATCCCCTGTCCATCACTGTGCACAACCAGATCCTCGGTGACGATACGCTGCGCGTTGTGGGCGAAAAACTGATCAATGAGAATCTGAGCGCCATGCGCGCCACTCTGGATGTGAACAGCGAAGAAAAGCTACGGCAAAGCGTGGAGATGCTGCGGGCGGCAAAGCGTATTGTTTTGACCGGGATTGGTGCGTCCGGTCTGGTAGCACGTAATTTTGGCTGGAAGCTAATGAAAATCGGCCTGAATGCGGTGGTCGAGCAGGATATGCACGCCCTGCTGGCCACGGTGCAGGCGATGGATCCGCACGATCTGTTGTTGCCGATCTCTTATTCCGGTGAGCGACGCGAGATCAATATGGCCGCAGATGAAATGCTGCGCGCCGGTGGACGCATTCTGGCGATTACTGGTTTCACGCCTAACGCCCTGCAACAGCGCGCCAGCCATTGTCTGTATACGATTGCCGAAGAGCAGGCGACCCGCAGTGCCGCCATTTCATCAACCAGCGCCCAAACGATGCTCACCGATCTGTTATTTATGGCTCTGGTTCAGCGCGATCTGGAACATGCGCCGGAGCGTATTCGCCACAGCGAGGAGCTGGTAAAAAAACTGGTTTGAACAGGGAATGATCGTATAATGCCCGCCCTGTTTGTGTGCGGTTTCTGAGATTTTCCTGATGGCCCTGTTAATCACCAAAAAATGCATCAATTGCGATATGTGCGAGCCCGAATGCCCGAATGAGGCCATTTCGATGGGCGACAGCATTTATGAGATTAACAGCGATCGCTGCACGGAATGTGTTGGACACTACGACACCCCGACCTGTCAGAAAGTGTGCCCGATCCCTAATACCATTTTGAAAGATCCGGCTCATGTCGAAAGTGAAGAGCAGTTGTGGGACAAGTTTGTTCTGATGCACCACGCGGATAAGATCTAGAACCTGATTCAGGGCTATTTTACTTGTCATTTTGAACCTGGGCAGAGCTCGCAATCCTCACGTCCCTGAGTACGCTCCGGTTTCTCCGCGCTGTCCGGGTTCAAACTGACATCGCCAATGACGCCCTGAAACACGGTGCTTAACTCTCGATAATCACGGTCGCGCAGGCATAGCGGCGCTCATCCGCCAGCGTGACATGCATATGCGCCACACCCATTTTTTCCGCCAGCGCTAACGCTTCCCCCCACAGTCGCAGGCAGGGCTTGCCCAGATCATCGTTAAACACTTCAAACTGGTTAAAAGCAAGCCCGTTGCGAATACCTGTCCCAAACGCTTTTGCCGCCGCTTCTTTGACGGCAAAGCGCTTAGCAAGAAAACGCACCGGTTGCTGGTGCGTTTCCCAGATGGCCCATTCATTGTCGCTTAACACGCGCTTTGCCAGGCGATCGCCACTACGGGCAATTACCGCTTCAATACGCTCGATTTCGACGATATCTGTGCCAATGCCAAGAATAGCCATTACTTACGCGCTTCCACCATCAGGCGTTTCATTTCTGCGACCGCCTCTTGCAGTCCACTCATCACCGCACGACCAATAATGGCATGGCCAATGTTCAGTTCATGCATTTCCGGCAGGCGCGCGATAGCCTGTACGTTATGGTAGGTGAGACCGTGTCCGGCATTGACTTTCAGGCCGAGGCTTGCCGCATAGGTCGCCGCTTTAGCGATGCGTTCCAGCTCTTTTGCCTGTTCAGCTTCGTTTTTCGCATCGGCATAGCAACCGGTATGAATTTCGATATAGGGCGCGCCAACATCGGCAGCCGCTTTGATCTGCCCGAAATCAGCATCGATAAACAGCGAGACCAGAATCCCGGCATCTGCCAGACGCGAGCAGGCATCACGCATTTTGTCACGTTGTCCGGCCACATCCAGACCGCCTTCGGTAGTCACTTCCTGACGTTTCTCCGGCACCAGGCAGCAGAAGTGCGGCTTCGTTTCGACGGCAATCCCCAGCATCTCTTCTGTGACGGCCATTTCAAGGTTCATACGCGTGTCCAGGGTCTGGCGCAGCACACGAACATCGCGGTCAGTGATATGGCGACGATCTTCACGCAAATGCACGGTAATGCCGTCTGCACCGGCCTGTTCAGCAATAAATGCCGCCTGTACCGGATCCGGATACGCCGTGCCGCGGGCATTGCGCAGAGTGGCAATATGGTCAATGTTGACGCCTAACAGTAATTCAGACATGACAATCCTCATTCATCATTATTCGTTTTTGTTGCTCGTTTGGGCATAAACTGGCGAAACAGTTCCCGGCTCTTGAGCGGTTTGCCCCCAAGATACGGCTTTAACGCTATGCGGGTAAAGCGTTTCGCCGCCCTGAGCGTATCCATATCAGGAAATTCGCGTTCGGCCAGCGCGCGCAAATGCCGCCCGGTAAATGTACTGTTATCCACCACCACGCTGGCAATAAACCCCTTCTCTTCGCGATACCGGTACGTCATGGTGTCGTCAACAGGCTCACCGCTACCTGCGCAGTGCAGAAAATCCACGCCATACCCGAGATGTCCCAGCAATGCGAGTTCAAAACGACGTAAAACCGGCTCCGGCGTCCCGATTGCGCCAGCCAGCGCCTGAATACAGTGCAGATAATCGAAGAAAAGTTCAGAGAAGCGAGTCTCATGTTCAAGAACGCGTGACAGAAGCTCGTTGACATACAGACCGCTGTAAAGCGTGATCCCGGACAGGGGAAGCGCCAGTGAGACGGCTTCAGCGCTACGCAGCGTTTTCACTTCGCCACGCCCGCCAAAGCGTACCAGCAGGGGAGTAAAAGGCTGTAGTGCGCCTTTCAGGTTGGAACGTTTTGAACGTGCGCCTTTAGCGACCAGGCGCACGCGACCCGACTCTTCCGTGAAGACGTCCAGCATTAAGCTGGTTTCGCTCCAGGGACGGCTATGCAGGACGAATGCGCGCTGCCAGCCTTCCATTATACTCGTCGTCTTTCAAGCTGCAGGCGCGTTAGCTGCGCCCAGTCACTTACCGATGTAAGCTCCAGGGGATTCACGGTCTTGCCGCCATCCTGCAACTCGAAATCCATAGAGTATCAACTCTTAAAGATCATCAACGTAGCCGAGACTACGCAGCGCACGCTCGTCGTCGGCCCAGCCCGATTTCACTTTCACCCACAGTTCCAGATGAACCGGGGCTTCGAACATCTCCTGCATATCTTTACGCGCTTCGATACCGATGGTTTTAATTTTGGCCCCTTTGTTGCCAATCACCATCTTCTTCTGCCCTTCACGCTCAACGAGGATCAGTCCGTTGATATCGTAACCGCCGCGTTCATTGGTAATGAAACGCTCAATTTCGACAGTAACGGAGTACGGCAACTCAGCGCCCAGAAAACGCATCAGTTTTTCACGAATGATCTCGGACGCCATAAAGCGCTGAGAGCGGTCGGTGATGTAATCTTCCGGGAAATGGTGTTCCGCTTCTGGCAGATGCTTACGCACAATACCGGCAACGGTGTCGACGTTAAAACCGGTCTCCGCAGAGATCGGCACGATGTCGAGGAAATTCATCTGGCTGCCGAGGAACTGCAGGTGAGGCAGCAAGTCGGCCTTTTCCTGCACGTTATCAACTTTGTTGATAGCCAGGATAACCGGCGCTTTACCGTCGCGCAGTTTATTGAGCACCATTTCGTCATCAGGCGTCCAGCGGGTACCTTCCACGACGAAAATGACCAGTTCCACATCACCAATCGAGCTGCTCGCCGCTTTATTCATCAGGCGGTTAATCGCACGCTTTTCTTCCATGTGCAGACCGGGTGTATCGACGTAGATGGCCTGGTAAGCCCCTTCGGTGTGAATCCCCACAATGCGATGGCGCGTGGTCTGCGCTTTACGAGAGGTGATGGAAATCTTCTGCCCGAGCAGATTGTTCAACAGGGTGGATTTGCCCACGTTGGGGCGACCAACGATGGCAATAAATCCGCAATATGTTTTTTCAGTTTCGCTGCTCATTCCAGCTCCAGTTTTTTCAGCGCCTGTTCGGCTGCGGCCTGCTCTGCCTTACGGCGGCTTGAACCTGTGCCTACTACCGGTTCTTTCAGGCCACTGACCTGGCAGTGGATAGTGAATTCCTGATCGTGTGCTTCACCACGCACCTGCACAACCAGATAAGACGGCAGCGGGAGGTGGCGACCCTGCAAAAATTCCTGCAAACGGGTTTTCGGATCTTTTTGTTTGTCACCCGGACTGATTTCGTCCAGACGCGTTTGATACCAGTTCAGAATCAGTTTCTCTACAGTCTGAATATCGCTGTCGAGGAACACCCCACCGATCAAGGCTTCTACTGTATCGGCCAGAATAGATTCGCGACGAAAACCACCGCTTTTCAGTTCACCAGGCCCTAAGCGCAGACACTCACCCAGTTCAAACTCACGGGCGATTTCCGCCAGCGTATTGCCACGGACCAGCGTTGCGCGCATACGGCTCATATCACCTTCATCCACACGCGGGAAACGGTGATATAGCGCATTGGCAATCACAAAACTTAGAATGGAGTCGCCTAAGAATTCGAGACGCTCGTTATGCTTGCTGCTGGCACTGCGATGCGTTAATGCCTGCTGCAACAGCTCCTGATGATGAAAAGTGTAGCCCAGCTTCCGCTGAAGCCGATTTATTACGATGGGGTTCATGCGATACCAATAGATAAATGCGTCAACAATGCAGCACACGAAACCGACCTGAAAGTACATATCATCGTCTGGCGGCCGCTTTTAACGAGTGGCGCGCATGATGAAATGTAAGAACCAACGCGGTTTCGTGTGCTGTGGCGCCCTGAGGAGCCAGCCTGAAACTTCGGGGGAACATTCTATACGCAACAACAGGGGATGTCGTTAGTCTGAACGGATTTATCGCGGAAATAATTCAGGGTGCGGATATTCTGTCCGCACCCTGTTGAATTAATGAATACCACCAATGCGACTTAAGCGCACACCGGTTGGCCATTCACCTTCTTGTTTTTCAAAACTCATCCAGATTGCGGTCGCTCTGCCCACCAGATTGGCTTCCGGTACAAAACCCCAGTAGCGGCTGTCAGCGCTGTTATCGCGATTATCGCCCATCATGAAGTAATGACCCGGCGGAACAATCCACGTCGCCAGCGGCTGGCCCTGCTGCTTGTAATACATACCCAACTGATCCTGAGCAATCGGCACCGTCAGAATGCGGTGCGTAACCTCACCCAGCGTCTCTTTCCGCTCGCTCAGACGCACACCATCGTCACGCGTTTCGTTTTTCGGCACCTGGAAGAATCCACTGCTGGCTTCCCCGCCGGTGCGGCGACCGAAAGTCTGCACGAAATCGCTCGGTTCAACATTGCTGTAAGTGATCGGCAACGCGTTATCACAAGCCTGGCCGGAGCTGCATTTCGGCTGAACGGTAACCTGTTTGGCGACCGGATCGTAACTCACCTTATCGCCCGGCAAACCGACAACACGTTTGATGTAATCAAGACGCGGATCGTCCGGATACTTGAATACCGCAATATCACCCCGTTTCGGGTGGCCCGTTTCGATCAGGGTTTTCTGGTAAATCGGATCTTTAATGCCATAGGCGAACTTCTCGACCAGAATAAAATCGCCAATCAGCAGCGTTGGCATCATCGAACCTGACGGGATCTGGAAGGGTTCATAAATGAACGAACGTACGACCAGAACAATCGCCAGCACCGGGAAAACCGATGCGCCTGTTTCCAGCCAGCCCGGTTTCGGTCCGACTTTTTTCAGCGCTTTATTATCAAGGGCATCACCTGTTGCCAGTTGTGCAACAGCCTGACGCTCACGGCGTTTGGGTGCAAAAATAAACTTATCCAGGCACCATAAAAATCCCGTCGCCAGGGTCGCAATGACCAGGATCAGGGCAAACATGTTCGCCATGCCAACTCCTTAAGGGTTATTTGCCGTCTTTACCGACATGCAGAATGGCAAGGAACGCTTCCTGCGGCAGCTCGACGTTGCCGACCTGCTTCATACGTTTCTTCCCTTCTTTCTGTTTCTGCAGCAGCTTTTTCTTACGGCTAACGTCACCGCCATAGCATTTTGCCAGAACGTTTTTACGCAGTTGTTTTACCGTCGAACGGGCAATGATGTGGTTACCAATGGCCGCCTGAATCGCGATATCGAACTGCTGACGCGGGATAAGTTCTTTCATCTTCTCAACCAGCTCACGGCCACGGTACGGCGCATTGTCGTTGTGGGTGATCAGCGCCAGCGCATCAACACGATCGCCGTTGATCAGCACGTCCACACGCACCATGTTGGAGGCCTGGAAACGTTTGAAGTTGTAATCCAGCGACGCATAGCCACGGGAGGTAGACTTCAGACGGTCGAAGAAGTCGAGCACCACTTCCGCCATCGGAATTTCATAGGTCAGTGCCACCTGATTACCGTGGTAAACCATATTAGTCTGCACACCGCGCTTCTCGATACAGAGCGTAATAACGTTGCCCAGGAACTCCTGTGGCAGCAGCATATGACACTCAGCAATCGGCTCACGCAGCTCATAAATATTGTTCAGCGGCGGCAACTTGGACGGGCTGTCGACGTAGATAGTTTCTTTCGAGGTGGTTTCCACTTCGTAAACTACCGTCGGCGCAGTAGTGATCAGATCGAGATCGTACTCACGCTCCAGACGCTCCTGAATGATCTCCATATGCAGCAAGCCAAGGAAGCCGCAGCGGAAACCAAAGCCCAGCGCGGTAGAGCTTTCCGGTTCGTAGAACAGCGATGCATCGTTCAGGCTCAGCTTGCCGAGCGCATCACGGAAGTTCTCGTAATCATCGGAACTCACCGGGAACAGACCCGCATAAACCTGCGGTTTTACCTTTTTAAAGCCAGGCAGTGCTTTATCAGCCGCATTTCGTGCCAGTGTCAGGGTATCGCCCACCGGCGCGCCCAGAATGTCTTTAATCGCGCAAACCAGCCAGCCTACTTCGCCGCAATTCAGTTCAGTACGGTCAACCTGTTTCGGTGTGAAGATACCCAGACGGTCAGCGTTGTACACCTGGCCGGTACTCATCACTTTGACTTTATCGCCTTTACGCAGCGTCCCGTTTTTGACACGGATTAATGACACAACGCCCAGGTAGTTATCGAACCAGGAGTCAATGATCAGTGCCTGTAACGGTGCATCCGGATCCCCTTCGGGAGCCGGTATTTCGCGTACCAGACGTTCGAGGACATCAACAACACCTACGCCGGTTTTCGCGGAGCAGCGCACCGCGTCGGTGGCATCAATACCTACAATATCTTCGATTTCTTCAGCAACACGTTCCGGGTCGGCAGCAGGCAGGTCGATTTTGTTCAGTACCGGCACCACTTCCAGATCCATTTCCATGGCCGTATAGCAGTTTGCCAGCGTCTGCGCTTCTACCCCCTGGCCTGCATCCACCACCAGCAAGGCGCCTTCGCAGGCTGCCAGCGAACGGGAAACTTCGTAGGAGAAGTCAACGTGACCAGGAGTATCGATAAAGTTCAGTTGATAGGTTTCGCCATCGGACGCTTTAAAGTCCAGCGTAACGCTCTGTGCCTTGATGGTAATACCGCGTTCACGTTCGAGATCCATAGAATCCAGAACCTGCGCTTCCATTTCGCGATCGGACAAGCCGCCGCAAATTTGGATAATACGGTCAGACAGCGTCGACTTACCGTGGTCGATGTGAGCAATGATCGAAAAGTTACGTATATTCTTCATATAGGGAGATTTTTTGCCTTACGAATTACTAAGAGGCCGCGGTTCGGAGCCTGACGTCAAAAGTCTGAAACGCCGCATTCTACACTACAACCACAATGCGGGGAAATGCTCATACTGGCAACACACCAGGCTACGCATTTCCCCCGGTAAGACAGGAAAATCACAGGCATTATTCGGCAGGTGAATTATCGATGCGGACCAGGTCAGGAGGAAGGCCAACGCTGATAATCACGGGCTGCCATTCGGA
Source organism: Phytobacter ursingii (assembly GCA_901456055.1). Lineage (GTDB taxonomy): Bacteria > Pseudomonadota > Gammaproteobacteria > Enterobacterales > Enterobacteriaceae > Phytobacter > Phytobacter ursingii. The sequence continues at coordinate 214,536 of CABDWT010000001.1, read as the reverse complement.
ACGGTTCGCCAGTCTTGGTGAAAAACTCTTCGCCAGTAAAAAGCCGCCAACCCCTCCCAGGATTGCGCCACACAATGTGGCCAGATCCCGATTAAAAAGCATCTGAAACAGTGCCGACATCAGGAAAAGACCAACCAGCGGGGACATATAGACCAGCAGCGCTGACGTCAACAAACTGGCTTCGCCAATTCCCAGTTCCACTTTTTGCCCTGCCACTAACGGCTGATCGCACGGAACGGACAAGGTATGGGACATCTGCGGCCCAAGCTTGTTCAGTACGCGACTCCCGCATCCGCTACGCGAAGCACAGCTGCTGCAGGAGGCTTTAACATCACACTCCACCAGCGCTTCACCGTTTTTCCATGAAACGACTGTCGCCCACTCTTTAATCATTGTGCTGCCCTGAATTTGATGCTGTCCGCAATGCGCTTAGCCGTTTGTGGGGGTAACTCACCCACAATGGTGATTTCAGCGTTATCGCGGATGGTCGTACTCACAGTCCGGCGTCCCGTACGTAACATCTGATCGGTGCTGTTCTGATTAGCGCGGTTGACGTTCACCGAGAAACTGAACAGGCCATCGGAATAAAGACGGGACTCTACAGGCATGTCGACGGTAGGCAGCTGACGGCGACTGCTGGAGACTTCGCTAAAACCTTGCGGTAACCAGGAAGGCATCCAGTTAAAGTCTACGTTGTCGCCCTGCGGAACAGAGAGCAACGGCGGTAAGTTGGCTTTTGCCAGCGTCTGCATACTGCTGGCGACTTGTCCGTTTACGGTATAGGCAATGACGCGGAACTGTTCCAGCGTTTCACCATCTCTGTCGAGCAAATCCACACGCATTGGCAGTCGCGTTTCCGCATCCATCCAGACAATGTAGCTGTAACGCGTTCCGTCACGGGCAACGACACGGATCACTTCACACAGACGATCGGCAATGCGCGTACGTCCGACGGAAATGAAGTCGTAATAAGGCGAAAGGCGTTTGAAATCGGTATATACCAGCGAAGGGAGCGAATCGACAATGTAGTCGCCATTCAGCGTAAAGGGCTCAAGACCCGGCTCAAAGTAGCTGATCTCATTGCCACGCTGCACCACTTCCCGGCGTGGGCCGTCCATTTGCAAAAGCTGAGCGAGAGGCTGGTTGTTTACACGCGCGTGGCGGTAACGCAGAGACTCTACCCCTTGCTTATTGATGCTGATAAAGGACAGTTCATAGTTGAGTGACTGGCTCGCCACGTTCATCTGCTGTAACAACGCCCCGGACGAGGTATCTGCCGAGGCGTTGCTGGAGAAGAACAGGCCTGCTGCCACAAAAGACATGGCACACCAAAGTTGCTTCATTACTGCGATTGGGTTCCTAACGTTTGATTTCCTGGCACTTGCACAGCAGCCTGCTGCGTTTGTGCCTGTTCAAACTTAAGCTGTTCGGAGTGCAGACGACGTTGCAGTTCGTAGTCCTGCAACATGGCGTTAATACGGCGACGCTGTTCCTGCACCTGCTGTTGCTGACCGACATCCGCCGTTGCATCAGCCGGAACCCCCAGACTTACCGGGCTGGCTTTGCCCATCATCGGCAGTGTATTAAACACTGGCGCTTCTGGCTGCTGGGTGGATTCAGACTGACCATTATAGTGCTGGACACCCACGATAACTGCAAGCGATACGCATGCAGCCACACCCATTTGCGTCAATTGACTTGCCCACGGACGGACTTTTGTCCAGAACGGCATTTTCTGCCACTGATGCGGCGCAGGCTGGGCCTCAGGGATCAATGGTGTCGTCGGTTGAACAGACTCATTTTCAATCGCGGCCATAACTTGGGCAGAGATATCGAAGTGGAGAACATCCGCTGTGTCACCGCGCATAGCGTCGCGAATGAGATGATAGCTCTCCCAGGTTTTCTGCATTTCAGGATCGTGAGACAGCTCAGAGAGCAGCTCCCTATCCAGGGTTTCACCGTCCATTAAAGCGGAAAGTTGTTCTTTCTGCATGCCTAATACCTTTTCCAGTATCCCGCTATCGTCAACGCCTGATAAGCGGTTGAACTTTATTATCAATAGCTTCCCGCGCTCGGAAGATACGTGAACGCACTGTACCTACCGGGCAATCCATGATAGCGGCTATCTCTTCATAGCTCAGACCATCCAACTCCCGTAACGTAATTGCCATGCGTAAATCTTCCGGGAGCGACTCAATAGTACGGAAAACGATTTGTCTCAGTTCTTCTGACAACATTAAGTTCTCAGGGTTCGAAATTTCTTTCAGCGCACCGCCACTTTCGAAGTTTTCTGCTTCAATCGCGTCGACATCACTTGATGGCGGCCTGCGTCCCTGAGCAACCAGATAATTTTTTGCTGTATTCACAGCGATACGATATAGCCAGGTATAAAAAGCACTATCTCCCCGGAACGAGTCCAGCGCGCGATAAGCCTTAATAAATGACTCTTGTACGACATCAGGCACGTCGCCAGAAGGCACATAGCGGGAAACCAGACTCGCCACTTTATGCTGGTAGCGAACCACCAGTAAGTTAAACGCCTTCTGATCTCCTTTCTGGACCCTCTCAACAAGGACCTGATCCGTTAACTGCTCGCTCATCCGAGGTAAAATCTCCCCAAAACCTATTTCCACGCGTAAATGAAACGCCACTCCAAAACTGCACTATATGAGCAAGCAGCCATTTAGAGCGAAGGTTCAGTAAAAAGTTCCGTTACGCCTTTGTTTTTGTGAATCGTTCTGCAGACTTTTCATTATGACTCATTATAAGTCTACAAACTCTGTAGCGGGCGTTTTCCGAGTAAAAAGCCCCAGGACCGCCAGAGAGTAACGCAACATAGCCTTTTTTTCATCACCTAATCCATATTGACTAACAATCTGCCAGATAACGATTTTCTGGCGGCTGTGCTCATCATGCATTCTCGCTATGTTTAGCCATTAGTACAAAACACAAAAAAATAACTGCATTGTGGCCTTGCAGGGTGCTATGCTGCCTGAACCTTGTTTAGTAAATTAAACACACCATCATGAAAACAACCCCCGAACTTACTTGCGACGTGCTGGTCATTGGCAGCGGCGCCGCGGGCCTGTCTGTTGCTCTGCGCCTCGCTGAACGTCACAACGTTATCGTGTTAAGCAAAGGGCCGGTGAATGAAGGCTCAACTTTTTACGCACAGGGCGGTATTGCCGCCGTGTTTGATGAAACCGACAGCGTTGAGTCTCACGTCGAAGACACGCTGATTGCCGGGGCAGGCATTGTCGAACGTCAGGCGGCAGAGTTTGTTGCCAGTAACGCCCGCCAGTGCGTGCAGTGGCTAATCGACCAGGGCGTGGCGTTCGATACGCAGGTTGATGCAGAAGGAAGCGAAAGTTATCACCTGACCCGCGAAGGCGGCCATAGCCACCGCCGCATTCTGCATGCCGCCGATGCCACCGGAAAAGAGGTCGAAAATACCCTGGTCAGCAAAGCGCTGAATCATCCAAACATTCATATTATTGAACGCAGCAACGCGGTGGATTTAATTGTTTCCGATAAAATCGGCCTGCCCGGCACGCGTCGCGTCGTCGGCGCATGGATCTGGAATCGTAATAAAGAGATTGTGGAAACCTGCCATGCAAAAGCCGTCGTGCTGGCTACGGGCGGCGCATCGAAGGTGTACCAGTACACCACTAACCCGGATATCGCCTCCGGCGATGGTATCGCCATGGCATGGCGCGCCGGATGTCGTGTGGCAAATCTGGAGTTCAATCAGTTTCACCCAACCGCGCTGTTTCACCCGCAGGCACGCAATTTCTTGCTAACCGAAGCGCTGCGCGGTGAAGGCGCACATCTTAAACGTCCGGACGGCACACGCTTTATGCCCGATTTCGACCCTCGCGGCGAACTGGCACCGCGCGATGTTGTCGCCCGCGCCATCGATCATGAGATGAAACGTCTGGGGGTTGATTGTATGTATCTCGACATCAGCCACAAGCCAGAGGCATTTATCCGCCATCATTTCCCGATGATCTATGAAAAATTGCTGGGTCTGGGTATCGATTTAACCAAAGATCAGGTTCCTATCGTGCCTGCTGCGCATTACACCTGCGGCGGTGTCATGGTGGACGAACACGGCCGGGCCGATGTCGATGGCTTGTATGCGATTGGCGAGGTCAGCTACACGGGCCTGCATGGCGCCAACCGAATGGCGTCCAATTCGCTGCTCGAATGTCTGGTTTACGGCTGGTCGGCGGCAGAAGATATTGATCGTCGAATCGGCATGACCCGCCCTGCCCCGGCGCTTCCCGCGTGGGACGAAAGCCGCGTCGATGATGCCGATGAGCGTGTGATTCTCCAGCATAACTGGCATGAGCTGCGCTTGTTTATGTGGGATTACGTGGGCATTGTGCGCACCACCAAACGTCTGGAGCGGGCCTTACGTCGGATTACCTTACTCCAGCAGGAAATTGACGAGTACTACGCCAATTTCCGCGTGTCGAACAATTTGCTGGAGCTACGTAACCTGGTGCAGGTGGCGGAGCTTATCGTGCGCTGCGCTATGGAACGCAAGGAAAGCCGCGGCTTGCACTACACGCTGGATTATCCGGATCCGTTGCCTGAATCCGGCCCAACGGTTTTGTCGCCACGCACTTACATGAATAAATAGAAAGCCTGAGTGAGCGCGGTGTAACTTTCAGAATAATGCTGATCGGCGCCGCGGATCGCCAGCCAGTCGGTGAAGCATTCACCCGGCGTTGGCGAAAAGGCCATTAATACGCGGTGGGGCGGGCGATTTTCATACTCCGCCACATCCGTACGTAACCGCAAGTGCCAGCCTATGCCCTGTGCTTTTTGGGCAAAGGCTTCGTTCACGTCCACCGGAAGGATCACGCAAAAGAAACCGTCTTCGGTGATAAGCGATGCCGCACAGTCCAGTAGCACCGTATGATCGAGAGTCGTGGTATAACGTGCCTGCTCACGCTCCGGGGTCGCACATTGCACGCCCTGCGCAAAGAAAGGCGGGTTGCTGACAATCAGATCGTAGCGTGCCGTTTGCCCCGCGCACCAGTCGCGAATATCGGCATGATGGACATGAAAACGATCGGCCCAGGGCGTCGCCTGGCCATTCTCCTGCGCCTGTGCGGCCGCCTGCTCATCGAGTTCCACCGCATCGATGATAACCGAATCGGTTGTTCTCTGCGCCAACATCAGCGCCACCAGCCCGCTGCCAGTGCCAATATCCAGCACCCTTTTCGCTTGCGAAACAGGCGACCACGCACCGAGTAAGATGCCGTCTGTGCCGACTTTCATGGCGCAACGATCGTGTGCAACAAAAAATGCTTTAAATGTGAAACCATCGCGGCGCAACTGCGCCTTCTGGTGGGGCATCTTTACAACCTCTATACGTAAACAGACGTAGCATAGGTGAAAGCAAAGCGCCGGAAAAGTAATAAGCTTACAAACAGATGAAGATTGCAGCCGTAACGTCTATAATCAGCGCCCCACACAGAGGTAGATCATGACTGTAACGACTTTTTCCGAACTCGAACTCGACGACAGCCTACTGGACGCGCTCCAGGAGAAAGGTTTCACACGCCCGACCGCCATCCAGGCCGCCGCCATTCCGCCTGCGCTTGAAGGGCGTGATGTACTTGGCTCAGCGCCGACCGGTACGGGTAAAACGGCGGCATATTTGCTGCCAGCGTTGCAGCACCTGCTGGACTTCCCGCGTAAGAAATCTGGCCCGCCGCGTATTCTCATCCTGACGCCGACCCGCGAACTGGCGATGCAGGTTGCCGACCACGCCCGCGAACTGGCAAAAAATACCCATCTGGATATCGCGACTATTACTGGCGGCGTGGCCTATATGAACCATGCCGAAGTGTTCAGCGAAAACCAGGATATCGTGGTCGCAACCACAGGCCGACTGCTGCAATACATTAAAGAAGAGAATTTTGACTGCCGTGCCGTCGAAACACTGATCCTTGATGAAGCGGATCGTATGCTGGATCTGGGCTTTGCGCAGGACATCGAGCACATTTCAGGCGAAACTCGCTGGCGCAAACAGACCATGCTGTTCTCGGCCACGCTGGAAGGGGAAGCGATCAAAGATTTCGCCGAGCGTCTGCTGGAAGATCCGGTTGAAGTCTCTGCAACGCCGTCCACCCGCGAACGTAAAAAGATCCACCAGTGGTACTACCGCGCGGACAACTACGAACATAAGCTGGAACTGCTCAAGCATTTGCTCAAGCAAGACGGTGTGACCCGTTCGATCGTCTTCGTGCGCAAACGCGAGCGTGTACATGAACTGGCGGAGCAGTTGCGTGCAGCGGGTATCAACAACTGCTATCTCGAAGGCGAGATGGCGCAGGCGAAACGCGTTGAAGGCATCAAGCGTCTGACTGACGGTCGCGTTAATGTACTGGTTGCCACCGATGTCGCTGCCCGTGGTATCGACATTCCTGATGTGAGCCACGTCTTTAACTTTGATATGCCGCGCAGTGGCGACACCTATCTGCACCGCATCGGCCGTACCGGTCGCGCGGGACGCAAAGGGACCGCGATTTCACTGGTCGAAACCCACGATCATCTGCTGTTGCAGAAGATTGGTCGCTACGTTGAAGAGCCGCTGAAAATACGCGTGATTGATGAACTGCGCCCCACTACGCGCGCGCCGAGCGAAAAAATGACCGGCAAGCCGTCGAAGAAAGTGCTGGCTAAGCGTGCAGAGAAGAAAAAAGAGAAAGAAAAAGAGAAGCCGCGCGTTAAACAGCGCCATCGCGATACCAAAAATATTGGTAAGCGCCGTAAGCCAAGCGCCGCCACGGCAGAGCAACAAAATAAAGAAGAGTAATAAATATCCTCCGGCATAGCCGGAGGTTTTTCGGATGCGCCTATAAGGCTCTGTTACCAGCCGCGCCCTAACAGGCGCATACGATCTGACATTTGCATCAAACTTCGTTACTTACGGCCCGTAAACGGGCTACCCGGATAAGGGATCGACAACTGCTCGCCCATTTTATCCTCTTCAAGCTGGTGCTTTATGTATTCTTGTATCTTCGCCGTGTTCTTCCCTACCGTATCTACGTAGTATCCCCGGCACCAGAACTCCCTGTTCCTGTATTTGAATTTCAGATCGCCAAACTGCTCATAAAGCATCAGACTGCTTTTCCCTTTCAGATATCCCATAAAGCCGGATACGCTCATTTTGGGCGGGATTTCCACAAGCATATGGATATGATCTGCGCAGCATTCAGCTTCCAGGATCCGTACATTTTTCCACTCACACAGCTTTCTTAAAATGCTCCCTATCGCAAGACGTTTCTCTCCATAGAACGCTTGTCTTCGGTATTTTGGCGCAAAAACTATGTGATATTTACAGTTCCATCGGGTGTGCGCTAAGCTCTTTTCGTCCCCCATTGGGACCCCCTTTTGATTTCTTGTTGAACTTTTGCAGTTGCCAGACCGCAAGGTGTTTTAACAAATCAAAAGGGGTTTTAATAACTGGCTTAAAGCTGAAAGCTTTCCGGAACCCCCAGCCTAGCTGGGGGTTTTCTATAGACAAAAAAACGCCGGGATAGCCCGGCGTTTTTATTTCTACAGCCTGCGAATTACAGGCTTTCAGTAAAGGTACGAGCGATAACGTCGCGCTGCTGTTCCGGCGTCAGAGAATTGAAACGTACGGCATAGCCAGAAACACGGATGGTCAGCTGCGGGTATTTTTCCGGATGTTCAACAGCATCAAGAAGCGTTTCGCGACGCAGCACGTTTACGTTCAGATGCTGACCGCCTTCCACACGAACTTCCGGTTTCACTTCCATCGGAATTTCACGGTATTCAATGTCACCCAGTTTGCTCAGGGCAACCACTTCATCTTCGGAATAACCGGCTTTGGCACAAACACAGCGCGCTTCACCTTTTTCGCTGTCGAGCAACCAGAAAGAGTTCAACAGATCATCGTTTGCCGCTTTAGTAATCTGGATACCAGTAATCATGATGTGCCTCCCTTAGGCATTATTTTTGATTTGATCGGCCTTGTTGCGGCCAATTGGTAAAACCATTGTTGCTTGACTGTATATATACCCTCCACACACCCCTGATTCTTTGATTAAAATCAATAAAAACCACACCATAAAAAAGGTAATAGCCGGAATTTATTGTTTTACATCAAGTTAGCCACTTTTCCGCTATTAAGATTTTTGTAAATTTTCAAATTTTTTTAAGTGTTTAACGTGCTGTTTTACGTGCCGATTTTGCGCCAGCGGAAGAAGCAGTTAAGCTACAGTCACTGGAATTAGCAGGAGAGCGGGATGACCACCTCATTAACATGGCACGATGTGCTGGCAGAAGAGAAACAACAGCCTTACTTTATCAATACCCTTAGCGCGGTTGCGACAGAACGGCAGTCCGGCGTCACAATCTACCCGCCGCAAAAAGATGTCTTCAATGCGTTTCGTTTTACTGAACTGGGTAACGTTAAAGTGGTGATTCTTGGTCAGGATCCCTACCACGGTCCGGGCCAGGCCCATGGGCTGGCATTTTCGGTACGTCCCGGCATCGCCATCCCGCCCTCATTACTTAATATGTATAAAGAGTTAGAACAGTCGATACCCGGATTCGTTCGCCCGACGCATGGTTATCTGGAAAGTTGGGCACATCAGGGGGTGCTACTCCTCAATACCGTCTTAACGGTACGTGCCGGGCAGGCGCATTCCCATGCCAGCCTTGGCTGGGAGACCTTCACCGATAAAGTGATCAGTCTGATCAATGAACACCGTGAAGGCGTGGTCTTTTTACTTTGGGGATCGCATGCACAGAAGAAAGGGGCAATTATCGATGGTAAACGCCACCATGTGTTGAAAGCGCCCCACCCATCACCGTTATCAGCACACAGGGGCTTCTTTGGTTGTAAGCACTTTGTTCTGGCAAATGAGTGGCTGGAAAAACACGGCGAGACGCCGATTGACTGGGTGCCCGTGTTGCCGGCGGAGAGTGAATAACTATCACGGTTCACATCCCGCAGCTATGGCGGGATGTGGTGAATACAATTAAAGGTACTCTTCCCCCATCGCAATTTCCCGCACGGCCCGTTCCCGAAACTGACTGGGACTCACGCCAGTATGTTTATGAAAGAAACGGGTAAAATAGGCTTCATCGTTAAATCCCAGAAAGGCGGCAAGTTGTTTGATGGTCTTCGAGGTATATACCAGTTCGCGCTGCGCTTCCTGAATAACCCGCATGTTAATCACATCCAGGCTCGACATTCCCAGCGTTAAACGGCACAGGCGCGAGAGATGCCCGGGCGACATCCCCATTTCGCAGGAGTAATCATTCACCGTCAGCCGCTGGCGAAATTTCTGGTCGACGATAGCGAGAAATTTGTTGATCTGCGATGCCTTGCGCGACGAATTATCCATCTGCTGATCGCCGAGACCGGGCTCAGTAATCCGTGAGAGATGGACAAACATGGAAATAAACAGCGAGGCGCACATTGCGGTCTGATTAATCATTGGCACGCGTAATTCATTCAACATGGAATAATAAAACTCCCAGATAACATCCTTCTCTTCGGGGAAATACTCCAACGGAATAATGCACGGTTTGTGCACCAGTTTGAGGATATCTGGTGCCAGCACGCTCATGACCGACTCAAGCGGTCTCTGCGAAGCCGTAATGGTGAGGCCCTCGGTATCTGGCGTGTAATGAAAACCATGAACGGTCTGGGCGGGGACAAGAATCAGGCAAGGGGCTTTGGCCAGTTGTCGCGTGCAGTTCATCAGTACTTCGACCTGCCCTCTCTGGATAAAGAGCACCTGGATCAACGAATCATGTACATGCGGACTTGCCCGCCAGTTCAGATCCTTTGAACGCAGGGAGATCATCTCAACGTTGAAAAAATTCTCCCAACTTAGCCCAGACTGCTCACCGTATAATGCATAAGTAGGAATAGTGGTTGCCATCAATGCTCCTCTACTCTTCTCAGTGCTGCTGCACGGCCTGGCTGGTCTGTCGGGCACAGAAAATACAGCGAACTTATTGCGGAAAATCTGTATTCAGCACTCGACGACCAGCACAGCAAACAATTTAAATCACGAGATCGTCAGACGGGTAAAATAACTGAGCCCTCCTGACATAACATATCGATATCCTTAGCTGAGTATCCATATTCAGTCAGAATTTGTTGTGAGTGATGTCCCAGTCGCCGGGACGGTTTTATCTGCGATTCGCCCATGCCCTGAATCGAAACCGGCGGCGTTACCAGCACCCGTTTATTTCCCGTAGAGTATTCAACGTTACGCAGGCAGTCGGTCGCCCATGCTTGTTCATCTTCCAGAATCTCATCCGGGGTATACCCCTTCTCATGGGCAAAATCGTTTTCTTTTAACAGCCGCATCATTTCACTGAGCGGACGTTTGGCGATCTGCTCGCTGATAATATTGATAATGTCCCGATTACGACCAAACTGGTTCACATCGGCAATACGGCAAAATTCCGGACTGTCGACCAGATCCTCACGCCCCAGCAGCACCATAAATTTATTGAAGAAGCGATCGTATTCCGGGATACAAATCACCATCCATCGCCCATCAAGGGTTTTATAGGTGTTGTTGAACGGGTTGGAGACTTCACAGCGCGACTTTGGATAGACGTTGCCGTACTGTGCTGAGGTCACGGCTATGCTCATCATAAACAGCGCCGTATGATGCAGGCTAACCGTCACCTTCTCGCCGGTCCCTGAAAGCGTACGCCCGTACAGCGCAGCGCAAATACCAGAGACCAGACACATGGACGCCTGAAAATCGCCAAAGCCGTTTACTGAGTTGATCGGGGTTTCGCCGCGCTCATTGGTCGACCCGAGGATCCCACCGCGACATACGTAGGCCGTCGCATCAAACCCGGCGGTGTCTTTTTCCGGCCCTTTTTCGCCATACCCCAGGATCTGCGCAAAAATTAAGCGTGGAAAGCGCAAATGCAGCGCTTCCCAGGAAAAACCCAGCCGTTCAAGCGCCTTCGTGCGATAGCTGGTCACCACGACATCTGCCGTTGAGAGGATGCGATAGGCAATGGCTTTCGCGCTCTCTTTTTTCAGGTTCAGGCACAGAAACCGTTTGTTGGCGTTAGAGATATCAAATGCCGGATTTTCGTCATCGTCGTAAGGCATATTAAATACGGACGCCTGGGTGCGTCCCGGGTCGCCCGCTGGCGGCTCGATTTTGATTACATCCGCCCCCCAGTCACCGAGAATACGTGCCACGGTGGGTGCTGCCAGGAATGACGTCAAATCCACTACTTTAATGCCTTCTAATGGCCTCATAAGTCATGCTCCTTCATTTTGGAAAAGCCTTGTCGTCCTGCAAATCCACCCGCGTTGCGCATACTCCTGTTTGCACCTTTCTTTTCAATGGGTTTAATTCGGGCGATAAGCATGAATAATGCGCCCAGAATGGCGATACTCGCCCCCAGATAGAGTGCGTACTCATATTGGCCCGAAACGTCGATAACCCATCCCGCCAGCACCGGAGAAAGAATGCCCGCCAGCGTGCCAAATACGCCGTTCAACCCCACCAGCATGCCGGTATTTTTCTGGGAAAAAATAATCGGAATGGAGAAGTGCGCAGCCATGGTGAAACAGAGGAAGAAATTCGATGCGGAGATGAGCGAAGCCGCGCTCCAGAGGCTGTTTGCCCGTGTCCCCAGAATCAGGAACACCCCGGCCAGCAGCAATCCGACAACCGGAGACAGCTTGCGTCCGATATTTTGTCCAAAGCGCCGACAGGCGGCGTCCGTCACCAGCCCGCCGAGTGGGTAGGCCAGAATAGCCACCAGATACGGGAGCATGGAATAAATCGCGCTTTGCTTCAGATCGATACCGCGTCCCATGGCGAAGTAGGTCGGTAGCCAGGTCATAAAGAGAAAGAACAGGTAATTCGTGCAGAAGTAACATAACGCGCAGGCCCAGATGGAAGGCGTTGACAGAATATCGGCTTTCGTCAGGTCGCTCCCTGTCGCCTCTTTCTGCGTGGATTGTTCCGCGTTAGCAACGGCCTGCCCTGCCTGAATATACTCAAGCTCCTGACGGTTGATGCGATTATCCATTTGCGGTCGACTATTACCCAGCCACCACCACAGCAGGCACCACACTAACCCCGGCACAGAGACGATATAAAAAACAGATTGCCAGCCCCAGGTTTGAATAATCCAGGCAGCCAGCACCATGGCAAAGGCAATACCCGCAGGACAACCGACCTGTAGCAACCCGGTCGCTTTCCCAGATTCACTTTTAGGCACCCAGCGGGCCGCCAGCGAAAAGTTAGCCGGCACCAACAGTCCCTGCCCGACGCCAACCAGAATACGTAGCAACATCATGATACCCAGCGTGGAACCCAGCGGCGTTAAGAAGGTAAAAATGACCCACCACAACGTGCCTGTTACCAGCACAATCCCACCGCCAAAGCGGTCAGCCAGCAACCCTGCCGGCAACATCGTTATCGCGTAACCAATAAAAAATGCCGTGGAGACCCAGCCAAACTGAATGGCGGTCCAGCCATATTCATGCATCAGCGCAGGCCCGCACATCGACATACTGCTGCGAGCCACAAACATGACGAAATAATCAATTATCAGCAGAACAATAATGCCCCAACGTCTATTCCCAGGTGATGTACTCATAGGTCACTCTCGCGAGAAAATAAGCATGATCGCACCCACGAAACCACGCGCAGTGTGCGATCACAGGCGGGATATGACGGTAATAATTCTCCGGGATACCCCTTCGTTGCATGGGCTCAGGCGGGTTAGCGAATCTCACCCGCAGCGGCAATCAGCGGACGTGCGATCGTCAGACGCTGAACGGTACGCGGGCCTTCTTCAAACCACAGCGCGCGGGCATCGCGATACATTCTCTCCACCGGGCCGTACGGGTTATCTTCGAAGTAACCAATCCCACCGAAGATCTCCAGGCAGCTATCCGAGACGGTTCGCACCGTATCAATGCCGTGCAGTTTGCACATCGCAGAAACCATTTCGATGTCTTCGCCGCGATCGAATTTCTGCGCGCAATCACGCAGCATTACGCGCAACGCATGGACCTGGGTCCCCATATCCGCCAGCGTTTGCTGGATGGCCTGACGAGCAACCAATGGTTTACCGAACGTCACGCGATCCTTCGCGCGGGCAATCGCCAGTTCCAGGAAACGCTGGGACATGCCCAGGCAGGTGACGGCAATCATCGCTCTGGAATGCGCTAACGCATCCATGAAGATGTCCAGACCATCACCCTCTTTACCCATAATGTTGTGCGCAGGCACTTCGCAGTTTTCAAAACGAAGATACGCGTGACCCGCGCCACGGCATCCCATCATGTGCGGCATCGGGTCAATGTAATAACCCGGCGTGTTGGTTTCGATGAAGAACGCGGTTAACCCCCCTTTTTTGCGTTTATTTTCATCCGTTACCGCAATGACGTAGCTCCCGTCAGAAATATCCGTATGGGAGATCAACGTCTTGGTACCATTGAGGATGTATTTATCCCCTTTTCTCACCGCAGTTGTCCGGATATCCGCCCCGGAACCACACTCCGCTTCGGTCAGCGCAAAGTTGATGTAAGCATCTTTATTGGCCAGCAACGGCAGCCATTTGGCGCGAAGATCGGGGGCGCCATGGTCATACATGATGCGCCAGTTCAGGCCATTTGCATGATGCAGGTTCATGCGCATACCACCAGGCCCACGGCAGAACTCCTCCATGACAGAAAAGAATTGCTCGCAATTCAGCCCCAGACCGCCAAACTCTTCCGGGATAGCAAGGCGAAATAAATCATTTTTCCGACATACATCGTAATAGGAGTCCGGGAAGACATTCGTTCGCTCAACCACCAGTTGGATTTCCTCCAACTCTGTTTCCGTGACCTTTCTGACTTTTTGTTTCAGTGCTTCCAGCTGCTGTTGAGATAATATGGCCATATACCAACCCCACTTCATATTAAATGATTAAATAACCATTGAAGAATTCAGACGATACCAATGTAAGTTGCAATAAATACTGGGCCCCTTTTTCGTCCTTCTCCACGAATTGACAGCGGGATTATAAAAAGCGAAATAGAGGCTTGATATTGACATATCCAACCAATTATTGGACAAATCGAACATGCCAGACGTAATATATCCCTATCAAATAACAATAAAAACAATATGATAAGCATAAAAAACAGGCGTTAAAAAATTTACAAATTACCAACACGCATCACAAAACGGGCTTCAATGTTCGTTTTGTCCAGGATCAAGCGAGATCTGTCTATATATCCTCTCAGCACCACTAATTACTATTCCAGATAAAACAATCTCAGGCCAGAAATTAAAAAACTGGCGAACCGGAAAGAGTAATCGGCAAAAAAGAATGCCGGGCAGTGTTTTGTTTTTATAAATCCCCAGCGGAGAATCTATCAAGAGGATGCGTCATGGACTTTAGCCTGACCGAAGAACAGGAATTACTATTAGCAAGTATTCGGGAGCTGATTACGCGTAATTTTCCCGAAGAGTATTTCAAAAGATGCGATGAGACACGGACTTTCCCGCGCGAGTTCTTCAATGCATTAGCCGAAAGCGGCATTGGCTTATTGGGTATTCCCGAAGAGCTTGGCGGCGTGCCCGCCGACATGATGACTCAGGTACTGGTGCTGGAAGAGATTGCCCGCATGGGCGCCCCGGCCTACATCATGACCGAAGGGCAATGCATCCATAACATGCAGCGGTTTGGCAATGCAGAACAACTGGCCAAAACCGCCGAAGTGGGGCTGACGGGGATACCCGCTTACTCGCTGGCATTTACCGAACCCCAGGCCGGTTCAGATAACAATCGCATCGCCACCACCTACACCCGTAAGAACGGCAAAGTGTATCTCAACGGCCAAAAGACCTTTATCACCGGCGCAAAAGATTATCCCTATATGCTGGTGCTGGCGCGTAATCCGCAACCAGGGGACCCTAAACGCTGTTTCACCTTATGGTGGCTGGATCCTAACTCCCCCGGCGTCAAACGCAACAATCTGCATAAAGTCGGCTGGCATATGGTCAGCAACTGTGAAGTCTTCCTGGATAACGTTGAGCTGGAAGAGAGCGACATGGTAGGCCAGGAAGGTTATGGCTTTATCCATATGATGCAAAACTTCGATATTGAACGTCTGGTCATCGCCGCCCACTCACTGGGCGTTGCGGAATGCGCATTTGAAGATGCTGCGCGCTACGCCAATCAGCGTATTCAGTTCGGCCAAAACATCGGGCAGTTCCAGATGATACAGCTCAAGTTGACCCAGATGGCCATCAAAATTCAGAACATGAAAAACATGGTCTACCGCACCGCCTGGGAGTGCGACAACGATTTGTCGATGCGTCTGTCCGCCCCGATGTGCAAATTGTATTGCGCTCAGTCGGCCTGCGAGGTGATTGACGATGCGATGCAAATTCTGGGCGGGCTCGGCTACACCGATGACAGTCGGGTATCCCGCTTCTGGCGCGATACCCGCGTGAACCGCATTGGCGGCGGTACGGACGAGATTATGGTGTATATCTCCGCTCGCCAGATCCTGAAACAGTATGAAAAATAAAAGGATAAGCCATGAGAATTATCGCCTGCTACAAACTGGTTCCTGAGGAACAGGACATCGTTATCACGGCTGACAGAACCCTGACAACAGACAAAGCCGGGGAAAAAATCAGCCCCTTTGATCTCAACGCGATCGAGGCCGCCGTTCAGCTCGCGGGCGAAAACCATGAAGTGGTGGCCCTGAGCGTTGGGGGACATGCACTGGATAACGCCAAACTACGCAAAGATGCCCTCTCCCGCGGCCCAAATGCGCTTTACCTGGTTCGGGATGATCGTCTGGATAGCGCCCTGCCTTATGAAACCGCACGCGTGATTGCCGCCGCGAGTAAGAAAATCGCCTTCGACCTGCTGATCTGCGGCGAAGGCTCCGGCGATATGTATGCGCAGCAAACCGGTCTACTGGTTGGCGCCATGTTGCAGTTGCCGACGGTTAACGGCGTCAGCAAGATTGAACTCAAAGAGGGTTTCGTCACCGTTGAACGCACGCTGGAAGATGAAGTAGAAGTGCTTGATATTCCTCTTCCGGCAGTGCTGTGCGTCTCATCAGATATCAACCTTCCACGTATCCCCTCAATGAAAGCCATCCTCGGTGCCGGGAAGAAAAGCGTCACCCTGTGGGGCGCCAGCGACATCGCCTGGACGCCGGGTTCAGCGCGGACGGAGCTGGCGGGAGTCTACGCGCCGCAACAGACGGAACGCAAACACATCATCATTGAAGGCGACGGGCAGGAAGAAGTTTCTCGCCTGCGTGATTATCTGACCAACGCGTTGAGCTAATGGCTGCGGGGAAACACATCATGGGCAAAATAAGTAACGTTTGGGTATTCAGCGACAGTGCCGATCGCTATGCAGACCTGCTCGCTAGCGCACGGCAACTGGGCGAACACGTTAACGCAGTGATATGGGATGAGCGCGACATCACGAAGGTAAAACAGGCGGACGCGGTCTATTTGCTGTGTGGCAAAACCGATAAACAGCGCGTCGAGAACTATGCGGAAACACTCGCCTCGCTTATCGGAAAAGAAGACGGCAATACACTGATCCTGCTGGCCGCGACGCGCCGTGGCAAAGGGGTGGCGGCAAAACTCAGCGTGCTGCTGCAAGCCGCGCTGGTGAATGACGTGACCCGGCTGGAACGCAACGGTGACAACCTCTACGCCGAACATCGCATGTATGGCGGGCTGGCTTTTGGGCGGGAAAAAGTGAATGCCCCTGTCGCCGTTATCACGCTGGCAGGCGGTGTTTATGAACCGTTGGCAGAAGAAAATGCCGGTACGCCGCCGCTCACTCAGGTGGATTACATCCCACCCGCCAATGAAATTCTCTGTCGTGAACGGCGGTCAAAAACGACCAGCAGCGTCGATCTTAGCAAAGCACGCCGTGTTATTGGTATTGGCCGCGGCTTACAAGCAAAAGAGGATTTGCAGATGGTCTGGGATCTTGCCTCCGCGCTGGATGCCGAAGTGGGCTGTTCACGTCCGATTGCCGAAGGCGAGCACTGGATGGATCGCGAACGCTACGTTGGCGTTTCCGGCGTGCTGCTCAAATCCGATATCTATCTCGCGCTGGGCATTTCCGGGCAGATCCAGCATATGGTCGGTGGCAATGGGGCCAAAACGATTATCGCCGTCAACAAGGATAAAAACGCCCCAATTTTCCAGTACGCCGATTATGGCCTGGTGGGCGATATCTATAAGGTCGTTCCCGAATTAACGAAATTATTAAAACGGTAAGACTTAAGCCGCCATTCTTTATGGCGGCGATGGAGCAAAAGCATGTCGGACGAAAAATTTGACGCAATTATCGTGGGTGCCGGTGTGGCGGGATGTACCGCCGCCTGTGTGATGGCGAAAGCCGGGCTGGACGTTCTGGTCATTGAGCGTGGTGACACCGCAGGCAGTAAAAATATGACGGGCGGGCGGCTCTACGCCCACACTCTGGAAAAGATCATACCAGGTTTTGCGCAAAACGCCCCCGTTGAGCGGAAAATCACTAAAGAGAAGATCTCTTTTCTGACCCCGGATAGCGCCGTCACGCTGGATTATCAGGCACAGTCGCGCGATGCGAACCCGGAGAAAGCGTCATGGACGGTACTGCGTCATGGGTTCGACAGCTGGCTGATGGAGCAAGCCGAGGCGGTTGGCGCACAGGTTATTACGGGCGTTCGGGTGGATGCATTAATCCAGCAGGATGGTCGGGTAACGGGAGTACAGGCCGGGGAAGATGTCCTTGAGGCAAACGTGGTAGTGCTGGCCGACGGGGTAAATTCACTGTTAGGTCGCTCAATTGGACTGGTACCAAAATCAAATCCCCATCATTACGCTGTCGGGGTTAAAGAGATCATTTCCCTGCCAGCTAAGACCATTCAGGATCGCTTTGGCGTAACAGAGGACGAAGGCGCGGCCTGGCTATTTGCCGGTTCTCCGTCGGATGGCTTAATGGGCGGCGGCTTTCTCTACACCAACCGGGAATCCATCTCGCTGGGCCTGGTGTGCGGTCTGGGAGGCATAGAAAACGCACAAAAATCGGTGCCGCAGATGCTGGAAGATTTTAAACAGCACCCGGCTGTGCGCCCCCTTATCGAAGGGGGAACACTGCTTGAGTATTCCGCTCATCTGGTACCAGAAGGCGGTATCGAGATGCTGCCAAAACTGGTGGGCGACGGTGTACTGGTGGTGGGTGATGCTGCAGGGATGTGTCTGAACCTCGGCTTTACCGTGCGTGGTATGGATCTGGCGATTGAGGCCGCGAATATCGCAGCGCAAACTATCATTGCCGCAAAAGAGAGTAATGATTTTAGCGTTGCCCGGCTTGAAAAATACCCCCAGGCGCTGGAGAAAAGCTGCGTCCTGCAGGACATGCGGCATTATCGCAAGTTGCCTGGCCTGATGGAAAACCCGCGACTCTTTACGCAATACCCGCAGATGGCGGCCAATATCATGTCCGATCTTTTCACGGTGGATGGTGCGAAACCGACGCCCTTGTGGAAGACGATATTGAAACAGGGAAAACGCGTCGGGTTAATGAATTTATTAAAAGACGGCATCGCGGGAGGGCGCGCATTATGAGCACGGTAAATGTCGATGTGAAACTGGGCGTCAACAAATTCAGAGTGGATGAAACCAACCCACATATCCTCCTTGTGGCCAACCCCGATAAAGTGCAATTCCGTAAATTGATCAAGGCCTGCCCTGCCGGGCTATATCGCGAGGATGAGGCAGGAAATATCCATTTTGATTATGCCGGCTGTCTGGAATGTGGCACATGTCGTGTGTTGTGCGAAGGGACGATATTAGAGAAATGGGAATATCCGCAGGGGAACTTCGGCGTTGAGTTTCGTTTTGGCTGATCCCCTCTTTGGCTCACTTCCCCCTTCGGGGTGAAGGTTACTCTCCCGTGCGGGGAGGATTTATGTCAACACAGGAAAAAATTGATATCAGTACCGTTCTGGATAAGCACTCTATTAGTCGACGCCAGTGGTTGATTGTGTTTTTAGGGTTTCTGGTATTAGGTATTGATGGCTTTGATGTGACCGCGATAGGTTTTATTGCCCCGGCCCTGATAGATGACTGGCAAATATCCCGCCATATGTTAGGTCCGGTCATGATGAGCGGCTTATTTGGTCTGGCGACCGGTTCACTTATTTCCGGGCCGCTGGCTGACCGCTATGGGCGTAAAAAACTCATCATTGGTTCGGTCTTATTTTTTGGCACAAGTAGCCTGCTTTCCGCATGGTCATGGAATTTATCCAGCCTGACATTTTTTCGCTTTATTACCGGACTTGGGCTGGGTGCGGCAATGCCCAATATCACCACGCTGGTAGCAGAGTATGCCCCCTGCCGCTGGCGCTCACGCCTGGCTACCGTGATTCACTGTGGTTTTAATACCGGCGCGGCATTGGGCGGTCTGCTCAGCCAGCAATTACTCGGCACCTTTGGCTGGCGTTCAGTATTAATTACCGGTGGGGTATTGCCATTACTATTCGCGCTGATCCTGATACGCTACCTTCCGGAATCGATGCAGTATCTGGTTCAAGCCCCGGAGAATAAACAGCGTCTGTCGCACTTGCTGAATACCTTCGTCCCCGGCATTGCCGACGAAAAAACGCATTTTTATACCTCTGAGCCGCAAAAAGCACATGCCAGTACCGCAAGATCGCTTCTGCATCCACCATACACCTTTGGCACTCTCGCGCTGTGGCTGACCCTTTTTGCCGGTTTGTTCTGCGTCTATCTGTTATCAAGCTGGCTGCCGCTGATGGTCAGAGACACCGGGATGACGCTGTCACAGGCCGTCATTATGGGATCAGTCTTCCAGATTGGCGGCATGATGGGCAATTTCTGCATCGGCATTGAGATGGACCGCTGGGGCAGGCATTGCGCCATCATCCTGACGTTAATTGGCGGCGCCTGTAGCGCGCTTATTCTGGGGATGCATATTCCGTCACTGCCGGTGCTCTGTGTTCTGGTTCTGATGCTCGGGTTTACCGTTAATGGTATCAGCCCTGGTTGTTATGCGTTGGCCACCCATTTTTATCCCACCTCCATTCGGGCCACTGGCGTGAGCTGGGCGACGGGGATTGGCCGTCTGGGTGCGATAACCAGTGCTGGCGCAGGCTCAGCCATGCTGGCGGCGGGCTGGACATTCAGTGAGGTCTTTATGTTTCTGCCGCTCCCTCTGGCGGCAGGTGCACTGGCGCTGTATTGCAAAAAACAACGACGCGTTATCGCAAAAACGCATTAAGCCAGGTTATGCGGGGGACAACGACGGAATGACAACGATGAAAATCAACGAGGCGCTGAAAACGCGTTATCGACAACTGGGATACTGGGGCGACGCGACACTGGCCGATTACTGGCATCTGTCGGCAAAAGCATCGGCGGATAAAATCGCGGTCAGTGATAACCATGGCACAGCATACACCTACCGTGAGCTCGATAACGCAGCAGGCGCGCTGGCGACGTGGCTTGTAGAAAACAGCATCCAACCGGGTGACCGGGTTGCCCTGCAGCTTCCCGGCTGGTGCGAATTTACCGTTATCTATCTTGCCTGTCTCAAATGTGGCGCCGTTGTCGTGCCGCTGCTTCCGGCATTCCGCGAGTCTGAACTGGCGTGGATCCTGAACAAATGTCAGGCACGTATTCTCTTTACCGCAACGCGCTATAAAAATGTTCGCCCCATTCACATGCTGCCGCCGCTGCGCCCGCTCCTTCCCTGGCTGGAGAAAGTGATTGCGGTCGATAAGCTGGAGCCCGCTCAATACGGGGTATCGCTGAGCCAGATACTCGCGAACACGCCAGCGTTAGCGCAGGCCATTGCCACAAAAAGCGATGATCTGGCGGCACTGCTGTTCACCTCCGGAACAGAAGGACATCCCAAAGGGGTGATGCTGACGCACAACAACATCATCGCCAGCGAACGGGCTTACTGCGCAACGCTTAATTTGAACAGCACGGATATTATGCTGATGCCAGCGCCACTCGCCCACGCCACGGGTTTTATGCATGGGGTAACCGCACCTTTTATTCTCGGTGCCCGTAGCGTATTGCTGGATATTTTTAATCCGGAGCAGTGTCTCGACATTATTGAACGGGAACAATGCACCTGCATTATGGGGGCAACGCCGTTCGCCTGCGATCTGCTTAAAGCGATGCAGGCCCGCCAGTGTAACGTCTCTTCTTTACGCTTTTTTCTGTGCGGCGGGACCACCATTCCAGGTAAACTGGTGCGTGATTACCACAAAGCCGGTATTCCATTGCTGGGAGTATATGGCAGCACGGAGAGTGCGCCGCACGCCATCGTCCGCCCAGAAGATTCGCTTATTCGCCAGGTGAATACGGATGGGGCGGCGGTGAACGGCGTGGAGATCAAAGTCGTCGATAAAAAGAGAAATTCTCTGCCGGAATATGCCGAAGGTGAAGAGGCTTCTCGCGGTCCTAATGTGTTTGTCGGTTATTTTGACGAACCGGAAATAACGGCTCAGGCGCTTGATGATGAGGGCTGGTATTACAGCGGAGATTATTGCCGGATCGACAAGGCAGGGTATCTTAAAATTACCGGGCGAAAAAAAGACATCATTGTTCGCGGCGGTGAGAATATCAGTAGCCGGGAAGTCGAAGATATTCTGTTGCAACACCCTGATATTCTCGACGCTGCCGTCGTCGCGATGCCAGATCAGCGGCTTGGAGAACGTTCATGTGCCTATGTGGTGCTGGCTAATAATGAACAACCTCTGGTACTGGCTGACATCATCCGCTTCTTCTCCCACAAACGCATCGCGAAATATAAATATCCGGAACACCTGGTGGTGGTCGACAGTTTACCGCGAACGGCCTCGGGGAAAGTCAAAAAGTTCATGCTACGCAAAGACATCGTTCAGCGCCTGGCCCTTGCCTCTCGAGAAAACACATCCCCGTCGCTCGGCCAGGCCATATCCAAATAAGGATACCAATGTGCTTATTAACAATAACCTTTCCGGCAGAACACAGCCGCCCTTAAAAACATCAACACGAATAAAAAACAGCACTAAACCCTCTTTTATCCAGCGTGAGCCGACGTTTTATCACTGCCCCCGGTGCGGACAATTTCTGGTGGCAATCAATAACAATGACGGCGAGACACAACTACGCTGTTGTAACGAAACGCTGAGTGCATTAGTCCCGCAGAATACAAACGATGCGCTGGCAGAAGAGCACCTGCCGCAGATGACTATATCCGGCGGCTTTGAGTCAAACACCCTGACGGTGAATATCGGTACAACGCCCCATCCTATGACAGAAGATCACCGTCTGCTGTGGATCTACGTTTATACCTTCCAGGGTGGCCAGTTTAAATTCCTCAGGTCAGGCGATTTGCCAGAAGCTACCTTCGCACTGGCTGAAAACGACGCGTACGTTTACTGCGATCGCCCGGTCTGCAAAGGTAGCCGATGTAAATTTAACTGCAAACGCGGGTTCACCGCATACAGCTGGTGCAATCAGCATGGGTTATGGAAGCATTCATTTTGATGATGCATCTACGCAGAGGATAAAAGCGAGCAGACACAGGAGAGGATAAATCAGCATGCCGTGAAGGCATGCTGATATGCGTATTATCAGGCTTTGTTTTGACGCCACCATTCGGCCAGCAACACACCCGTTGCAACAGATACGTTCAGACTCTCAACGTTGTTGGTGCCGTTAATTGAGATACTCAGATCCGCGTTATCAAGCGCAGCATCGGAAAGGCCATCACGTTCCTGGCCCAACACCAGCACCATTTTCTTCGGCAACGTGGCGCTAAACAGCGGCGTACCTTTATGGCTGGAGGTGGTCACAATGGCATAACCGGCTTTGCGGAACGCATCCAGCGCCTCAAGGACGCTATCGCCGGTAATGGCCTGTACGTGCTCCGCACCACCTTCCGCCGTACGAACTGCCGCACCGGACTCGATAACAGCCGCATCTTGCAACAGAACGCCTTTCACGCCGAAATGGGCGCAGCTGCGCATCATCGCCCCCAGGTTATGCGGGTTACCCACATCTTCCAGCGCCAGAACGCAATCTTCTGTCCCGGCCTGTGCGACCCACTGCTCAACGCTGGTACCGTTACGTTTTTTAATCAGGAAGCAGACGCCGCCGTGGTGTTCGGTGCCGGACGCTTTTACCAGCTCAGCGTCATCAACGACGTGGTAGGCTTTGCGGTTAGCCGCCATCCAGCGCAGTGCTTCTTTAAAGCGCGGGGTCACGCTCTGAACAAACCAGGCGCGCACGATGCAGTCAGGACGGCTGGCAAACAGCGCCTGGCAGGCATTTTCGCCATAGACGCGGGTCTCTTCCGCACGCTGGCGGCGCAGCACTTCAGGATCGATAAAGCTTTTACCGCTGATACCACCATGATCCGGCTTCGCCGGAGTGTCGTCACCCGGTGCGCGGGAAACGGTACGCCACGGGGAATCACTCTGCGGGCGGTCACGTCCACGGTCATTGCTTCGCTCATCGCGAGCAGGACGGCGGCCACTGTTTTTCTCTTCGCGCGCGGGGCGACGGCCAGCGTCGGCACGAGACGATCCACTACGCCCAGGCCCTTTCCCGGTACGCGGGTTTTGGCTGCGTTTATCGGAATCATCATCACTGCGGACATACATCACTTTGACTTTGCCGCTTTTGTTTTTCAGTTCATCGTTCATGCTTTTCTCCACCAGCGCTGCGCGAGCGCGCAGATTACCTGATGTGTCGGCGCTTCGCCATTAATTCGTTCAAAAGCTATCGACTATTGTACTCATTGAATAAAACGCGTTGTCGTTTAAAACCACTTCATTGATAATATGTAACATATTAGAAACATATCGGCCTTGTGCCACTCTGTACTATTGTTCTCCTGAGGTTAGTTATGAATACCGTATGTGCAAGCTGCCAGGCGCTTAACCGCATCCCCGAAGCGCGCATTAAGGATGTTGCAAAGTGTGGACGCTGTGGACATGAGCTGTTCGACGGCGATGTGATTAACGCCACTGGCGAAACACTGGATAAATTGTTGAAAGATGACCTGCCGGTTGTTGTCGATTTCTGGGCGCCCTGGTGTGGTCCGTGCCGTAGCTTCGCGCCGATTTTTGAAGACGTGGCGGAAGAGCGTAGCGGCAAAGTTCGCTTCGTCAAAGTGAACACCGAAGCAGAACGCGAACTCAGCGCACGCTTTCGCATCCGCAGCATCCCAACCATCATGTTGTTCAAAAATGGCGAGGTTGTTGACATCCTGAGCGGCGCCGTGCCAAAAGCCCCTTTTAATAGCTGGCTTAACGAATCTCTCTAATCCTGGCGGGGCGCATCTTGTGCCCCGTTTTCAGCTCTGCGACAATGGCGTTTTTCACGCGATTCTTATGACTGAAAACGCCGTACTTACGCTCAGGGCAACGCGTATTGCTCGTTCTACTCGCCCCTTCCTCGCCCGGGGAAATCGCGTTATTCGCTGTCAGCGCTGCCTGCTCCCCAAACAACAGTGCCTGTGCGACACGTTACAACCCAGCACGGCCCGTAGTCGGTTTTGTCTGGTGATGTTTGATACTGAACCCATGAAGCCCAGCAATACCGGTAGGCTTATCGCCGATATTCTGCCTGACACAACGGCGTTTCTCTGGTCAAGGACTGAGCCACCTCAGGCGCTGATTGATTTATGCGCCAGTGAGGACTACCAGCCAATGGTCGTCTTTCCCGCATCCTATGCAGGAAGCGAGCGACAGGTATTGTCCGCGCCGCCCTCAGGGAAACCGCCGCTTTTTATCATGCTGGACGGTACCTGGACCGAAGCGCGCAAAATGTTTCGCAAAAGCCCTTATCTGGACACTCTCCCGGTGATTTCCGTCGATCTATCGCGGGTATCTGCCTATCGTCTGCGGGAGTCGCATGCCGAGGATCAGTACTGCACCGCGGAAGTGGCGATTGCGCTTCTGGATTTAGCGGGCGACCAACCTGCCGCGAAAAGCCTCGGAGCCCATTTTACCCTCTTTCGCGAGCGCTACCTGGCGGGTAAAGCGAATCATCAGCGTAGTGTCACAGCAAAAGAAGCAGAAAACGTTTAACATCATCGGGTCACTCTTTTCTGGAGGCCGGTATGAGCCAACGTGGGCTGGAAGCGTTGTTACGTCCCAAGTCGATCGCCGTGATCGGGGCATCAATGAAACCGGATCGCGCCGGTTTCCTGATGATGCGCAATCTTCTGGCAGGCGGTTTTGCCGGGCCGGTTTTGCCGGTGACGCCCGCGTACAAAGCCGTTCTTGGGGTACTGGCCTGGCCGGATATCGCCAGCCTGCCCTATGTGCCGGACCTCGCCGTGCTGTGCACCAATGCAAAACGTAATCTGCCTTTACTCGAAGAGCTGGGTAAGAAGGGCTGTAAAACCTGCATCATTCTTTCTGCAACCCCTGAGCAACATACCGAACTGCTGAGCTGCGCAGGCCGTTACCAGATGCGCCTGCTCGGGCCGAACAGTATGGGGTTACTTGCTCCCTGGCAGGGTCTTAATGCCAGCTTTTCCCCGGTACCAATCACCCGCGGCAAGCTTGCATTTATTTCGCAATCCGCCGCCGTCTCCAACACCATTCTGGACTGGGCTCAGCAACGCGAGATGGGGTTTTCCTATTTTATTGCGCTGGGTGACAGCCTGGATATTGACGTCGATGAACTGCTGGACTTTCTGGCGCGCGACACGAAAACCAGCGCCATTCTGCTCTATCTTGAACATCTAAGCGACGCCCGCCGGTTCGTTTCGGCGGCGCGCAGCGCTTCGCGCAATAAACCGATTCTGGTCATCAAAAGTGGCCGCAGCCCCGAAGCCCAGCGGCTCCTGCAAACACGGGCCGGGCTTGATCCTGCCTGGGATGCAGCCATACAGCGCGCCGGGTTGCTGCGCGTGCAGGATACTCATGAACTCTTTTCCGCCGTCGAAACACTCAGTCATATGCGACCGCTTCGCGGCGATCGGCTGGTGATCATCAGTAACGGCGCCGCCCCTGCCGCACTGGCGCTCGATCAGCTGTGGTCGCGTAATGGCAAACTGGCAAAGTTGAGCGACGATACGCTGGCACGCCTTCGGGATGGATTGCCCGATTATGTCAATGTGGGTAATCCGCTGGATTTACGCGATGATGCCAACAACGATCGTTACGCCACCGCGCTTGATATCCTGCTCGATAGCCAGGATTTTGATGCGTTGATGGTTATCCATTCTCCAAGCGCCGCTGCCCCAGGTAAAGAGAGCGCGCTGGCGCTAATTGAGGCGCTGAAAAAACACCCGCGCGGCAAATACGTTACGGTACTGACAAACTGGTGCGGCGAGTATTCTTCCCAGGAAGCGCGACGGCTATTCAGTGAAGCCGGTCTACCGACCTACCGTACGCCCGAAGGAACGATCACCGCATTTATGCATATGGTCGAGTACCGGCGTAACCAGAAGCAATTACGTGAAACGCCCACGTTGCCTACTCACCTGACGGCCAATACGACCGAAGCCCATCAGTTGCTGCAACAGGCTATCGCGGAAGGAGCAACCACCCTTGATACCCATGAAGTGCAGCCGATACTCAGCGCCTGGGGTATTCAGACGCTGCCGACCTGGATTGCTGGCGATAGCGCCGAAGCAGTACATATTGCCGAACAGATAGGCTACCCCGTGGCGTTAAAATTGCGCTCGCCGGATATTCCCCATAAATCCGAAGTCCAGGGCGTCATGCTCTACCTGCGTACCGCGAAGGAAGTTCAGCAGGCCGCGGATGCGATTATCGACCGCGTGAAAATGAACTGGCCCCAGGCGCGTATCCATGGTTTGCAGGTACAAAGCATGGCAAACCGTGCCGGTGCGCAGGAGCTCCGTGTGGTTGTCGAATCCGATCCGGTTTTTGGTCCGTTGATCATGTTGGGAGAAGGCGGCGTGGAATGGCGCGCGCAGGAACAGGCCGCCGTTGCGTTACCACCGCTGAATATGAATCTGGCGCGTTATCTGGTTATCCAGGCCATTAAAAATAAAAAAATCCGTGGACGTAGTGCCCTGCGCACGCTGGATATTGCCGGGCTGAGTCAGTTTCTGGTGCAGGTATCGAATCTGATTGTCCATTGCCCGGAAATCCAGCGTCTGGACATTCATCCTCTGCTTGCTTCCGGCAGTGAATTCACCGCGCTGGATGTCACTCTCACGGTCGAGGCGTTTAGTGGCAACGGCGAAAGTCGTCTCGCGGTTCGCCCTTATCCGCAACAGCTAGAAGAGATCGTAACGCTAAAAAACGGCGAGACCACGCTTTTCCGCCCTATTCTTCCTGAGGATGAACCACTGTTACAGGAATTCATCGACAGAGTAACAAAGGAAGATTTGTACTACCGCTATTTCAGTGAGATCAACGAATTTACTCATGACGATTTAGCGAATATGACGCAGATCGACTACGATCGGGAAATGGCATTTGTTGCAGTGCGTCAGGTAGAAGGAAAGGATGAGATCCTTGGCGTAACCCGCGCCATCTCTGACCCGGATAACATTGATGCCGAATTTGCCGTGTTGGTCCGCTCCGATTTGAAAGGATTGGGTCTTGGGCGACGTTTACTGGAAAAGCTCATCAGTTACACTCGGGATCACGGACTTAAGCGTTTGAATGGTATTACTATGCCAAACAATCGCGGCATGGTAACTCTGGCGCGTAAACTGGGATTTGAAGTCGACATTCAGCTTGAGGATGGGATCGTTGGATTGACCCTTAATCTGAGGCAGACCGGCGAATCCTGAGTAAGGTACTGGAAATGTTGACCACTTTCACAGGTACTGGTGTTATCATTGTCCGCTTCTGTCGGGTTATCGGACAGAAGCCCTTTCAATAAACAGAGAAGAAACGCACTGTGATGTTGTCAAAATTTAAGCGTAATAAACATCAACAACACCTTGCCCAACTACCCAAGCTTTCCCAATCAGTTGATGATGTAGAGTTTTTCTACTCTCCCGCTTCTTTCAGGGAGACATTGCTGGAAAAAATTGCCAGCGCAACACGCCGTATCTGCATCGTCGCTCTTTACCTTGAGCAGGATGATGGCGGTAAAGGTATCCTGAATGCCCTCTATGACGCCAAACGTCAGCGCCCTGAGCTCGAAATCTGCGTGCTTGTCGACTGGCACCGGGCACAGCGTGGTCGTATTGGCGCAGCCGCATCCAACACCAACGCCGACTGGTATTGCCGTATGGCGCAGGAAAATCCGGGCATTGACATTCCGGTTTACGGCGTGCCAGTCAATACCCGTGAAGCGCTTGGCGTACTGCATTTTAAAGGCTTTATTATCGACGATAGTGTGCTCTATAGCGGCGCGAGCCTGAACGATGTCTACCTCCATCAACACGATAAATACCGCTACGATCGCTACCAGCTTATCCGCAACCCAAAAATGGCGGATATCATGCTGGGATGGGTCAAACAGAACCTGATTGAAGGTCGTGGTGTAAACCGCCTCGATAATGCACAACGCCCGAAAAGCCCAGAAATCAAGAATGATATTCGTCTGTATCGTCAGGAATTACGCGACGCTGCCTATCATTTTCAGGGCGATGCCGATAACGACCAACTCTCCGTTACACCGCTGGTTGGACTCGGAAAAACCAGTTTGCTGAATAAGACCATTTTCCATCTGATGCCCTGCGCGGAAGAGAAGCTGGTCATCTGTACGCCCTATTTCAACCTGCCCGCGGTGCTGGTACGTAACATTATTCAGCTCCTGCGTGAAGGCAAAAAAGTCGAAATTATCGTTGGTGATAAAACGGCTAATGACTTTTTTATTCCAGAAGATCAACCCTTTAAAATTATTGGCGCACTGCCTTATCTGTATGAAATTAACCTGCGTCGTTTCCTGAGCCGCCTGCAATATTACGTCAATACCGATCAACTGGTCGTGCGCTTGTGGAAAGACGAAGACAATAGCTATCACCTGAAAGGGATGTGGGTTGATAATGAGTGGGTGCTGCTCACGGGAAATAACCTTAATCCGCGCGCCTGGCGTCTGGATCTGGAAAATGCCATCCTGATCCACGACCCGAAACATCAATTAGCCGCTCAACGCGATAAAGAGCTGGAACTTATCCGTACCCATACCACAGTCGTCAATCATTATCGCGATCTGCAAAGTATCGCCGATTATCCGGTAAAAGTGCGTAAGCTCATTCGCCGTTTGCGTCGAATTCGTATCGATAAACTTATCAGCCGCATTCTGTAATACCAGGCCCTGTCATTTGATGGGGCTTTTTTCAGGTTTCTCAACGATGCGATGTTTAATGTTGACATGCGCCCTCTGTTTGACTGGCTGCGCACATATGGCAAATGACCAATGGAGCGGGCAGGATAAAGCGCAGCATTTTATTGCTTCCGCCATGCTCTCTGCTGCGGGCAACGAGTATGCACAACATCAGGGATACAGTCGCGATCGTAGCGCAACGTACGGCCTGATGTTTTCCGTAAGCCTCGGCGCATCAAAGGAACTGTGGGATAGCCGCCCCGCAGGAAGCGGCTGGAGCTGGAAAGATTTTGCCTGGGATGTGGCAGGCGCCACCACAGGTTACGCCGTGTGGCAACTGGCCAACCATTAAAGGCGAATACCTTTACCTTTTCGGTGCAACATCAACGAAACGATAAATGCCAGCGCGCAAAACGCGGTGACATACCAGAAAAACGCGGTCTCGATACCGGCCGATTTCAGCGACAACGCCACATACTCAGCTGAACCGCCGAATAACGCATTAGCAATAGCGTAAGATAATCCCACGCCCAATGCACGGACCTGTGCCGGGAACATTTCGGCTTTCAGGATACCGCTTATAGAGGTATAGAAACTCACGATCAATAGCGCCGCCATCACCAGTGCAAAAGCAGCATACGGTGATGAAACATATTGTAGCGCGCTTAAAATGGGTAAAGTGAAAAGCGTTCCCAGCCCACCGAAGCAGAGCATGGAAGCACGGCGGCCAATACGATCGGATAAGGCACCTATCAGGGGCTGAATAAGCATGAAAACAAATAACGCCACGGTCATCACGATGCTGGCCACATTGGCATGCATGCCGGTCGTGTTAACCAGATATTTTTGCATATACGTCGTGAAGGTGTAGAAGCACAGCGAGCCGCCGGCGGTAAAGCCGAGCACCATAATAAACGCGCGGCGATTACGCCATAACCCTTTAAGCGACCCTGCCTCTTTTAATACCCGCACCTCTTTTTTCGATGTTTCATCCAGTTGTCGACGCAACCAGAGCGCCACCACAGCAAGTGCAGCGCCGACGGCAAAGGGAATACGCCAGCCCCATGCACGTAGCTCAGCATCATCAAGGATCTGCTGAAGAACCACGACCACCAGAAGCGCCAACAATTGACCGCCAATCAAAGTCACGTACTGAAAAGAAGCATAAAATCCTTTGCGGCCTTCAACAGCAATCTCACTCATGTAAGTTGCACTGGTGCCGTATTCACCGCCAACGGATAATCCCTGGAACAATCTTGCCAGTAATAGCAATGCAGGGGCCCATGTACCGATGCGGTCATAACCCGGTAAGCACGCGATCACCAGTGAACCCAGGCACATCATGCATACTGAAATCAGCATAGAGGTTTTGCGCCCATGCCTGTCAGCAATACGCCCAAACAGCCAGCCGCCAATCGGACGCATAAGAAAACCAGCAGCGAAAACACCTGCGGTCTGAAGTAGCTGAGTCGTTGTATTTCCGGCAGGGAAAAAGATGTGAGCAAAGTAGAGCGAGCAGAATGAATAAACATAGAAATCAAACCACTCCACCAGGTTTCCCGATGAGGCACCAACGATTGCCCATACTCTGCGGCGTGTATCAGTCAAATCTGTTGTTTTATGCTCAGGACGAGTGGTGACGCCTGCCATATTTTTCCCCTCTGATCGGATATCTTTGATTTGTTATATAAATCAGATTACGCCGGGGTAAAAAGTAAATACAGTGTTAATAGTTTGCCTGCTACCATTTCAGAATGTTAGCCTAAGAATGCACTTATCCCCAGCGCATGATATGTTCGCGCTTACGTCGGAGATAATCTTCATCCTGGCGGATCTTATCCCACCATTTTTTAAAGATTGCCGCTGCTGCGGCTTTTACCGGATCGTTTCCTCTTTGGTGGAGGCTGCCGTCCTCAACATATTTTTTACCTCCTTTATAGTTGGCGTAGCGCCGTGCTCGGGTATAGCCCATTTGTATAAATTTACGGGCCATATCCATGCCAACAAAATCATCTTGCTGCCGATAGGTTTCGAATAACTGGTAAATTTTTTCGGCTGATTTTGTGGCAGATTCAGGGTCTTTGTAGCGCCACCAGGGCAAGATTTCACTCTTATAGGGCTCAACCAGCAAAACGCCTTGTTCGCCACGTCCTACCTGATAGCGTTCAGGATGCTCACGGAAATTAATACTGGTGAAATCTTGCTCGTAATTGAAGGAATGACGGGTCAAATAACATCTCCTTAAACATCCCGAATGGATAAGGATAGGCTATTGAACGTACATTGCTATGCAGGCTGGAGAAAGAGAAAACTCTCAGGAAGGTATTCACAGGGGATAAAAACGCAAAAAGCCCATCCGTCAGGATGGGCTTCTTACTGGTTTGATGCCTGGCAGTTCCCTACTCTCACATGGGGAGACCCCACACTACCATCGGCGCTACGGCGTTTCACTTCTGAGTTCGGCATGGGGTCAGGTGGGACCACCGCGCTAAAGCCGCCAGGCAAATTCTTTGTGCTCTGTCCTGTGTCTTTTGTGCTGATACTGCGTTGGCTGCTCTCGTAAAGTCAGTCACATACCTCAGTATGCTCCTTCCTTTCCTTCGCTGGCCGCCTTGTCTCAGCGCAAAATCCTTCGGACTCTGAATCTAAGCTGAATATTGTTCGTCTTCTCAATTCCGCCAAAACATCTTCGGCGTTGTAAGGTTAAGCCTCACGGTTCATTAGTACCGGTTAGCTCAACGCATCGCTGCGCTTACACACCCGGCCTATCAACGTCGTCGTCTTCAACGTTCCTTTAGTGTCCTTAAAGGACAAGGGAGAACTCATCTCGGGGCAAGTTTCGTGCTTAGATGCTTTCAGCACTTATCTCTTCCGCATGTAGCTACCGGGCAATGCCATTGGCATGACAACCCGAACACCAGTGATGCGTCCACTCCGGTCCTCTCGTACTAGGAGCAGCCCCCCTCAATCTTCCAGCGCCCACGGCAGATAGGGACCGAACTGTCTCACGACGTTCTAAACCCAGCTCGCGTACCACTTTAAATGGCGAACAGCCATACCCTTGGGACCTACTTCAGCCCCAGGATGTGATGAGCCGACATCGAGGTGCCAAACACCGCCGTCGATATGAACTCTTGGGCGGTATCAGCCTGTTATCCCCGGAGTACCTTTTATCCGTTGAGCGATGGCCCTTCC
This sequence comes from Phytobacter ursingii, assembly GCA_901456055.1. Taxonomy (GTDB): domain Bacteria; phylum Pseudomonadota; class Gammaproteobacteria; order Enterobacterales; family Enterobacteriaceae; genus Phytobacter; species Phytobacter ursingii. The sequence continues at coordinate 182,026 of CABDWT010000001.1, read as the reverse complement.
ATTCAGAACCACCGGATCACTATGACCTGCTTTCGCACCTGCTCGCGCCGTCACGCTCGCAGTCAAGCTGGCTTATGCCATTGCACTAACCTCCTGATGTCCGACCAGGATTAGCCAACCTTCGTGCTCCTCCGTTACTCTTTGGGAGGAGACCGCCCCAGTCAAACTACCCACCAGACACTGTCCGCAACCCGGATTACGGGTCCACGTTAGAACATCAAACATTAAAGGGTGGTATTTCAAGGTTGGCTCCATGCAGACTGGCGTCCACACTTCAAAGCCTCCCACCTATCCTACACATCAAGGCTCAATGTTCAGTGTCAAGCTATAGTAAAGGTTCACGGGGTCTTTCCGTCTTGCCGCGGGTACACTGCATCTTCACAGCGAGTTCAATTTCACTGAGTCTCGGGTGGAGACAGCCTGGCCATCATTACGCCATTCGTGCAGGTCGGAACTTACCCGACAAGGAATTTCGCTACCTTAGGACCGTTATAGTTACGGCCGCCGTTTACCGGGGCTTCGATCAAGAGCTTCTCCTTACGGATAACCCCATCAATTAACCTTCCGGCACCGGGCAGGCGTCACACCGTATACGTCCACTTTCGTGTTTGCACAGTGCTGTGTTTTTAATAAACAGTTGCAGCCAGCTGGTATCTTCGACTGATTTCAGCTCCGTCCGCAGGGACTTCACCTACATATCAGCGTGCCTTCTCCCGAAGTTACGGCACCATTTTGCCTAGTTCCTTCACCCGAGTTCTCTCAAGCGCCTTGGTATTCTCTACCTGACCACCTGTGTCGGTTTGGGGTACGATTTCGTGTTACCTGATGCTTAGAGGCTTTTCCTGGAAGCAGGGCATTTGTTACTTCATCACCGTAGTGACTCGTCATCACACCTCAGCCTTGATTATCCGGATTTGCCTGGATAACCAGCCTACATGCTTAAACCGGGACAACCGTCGCCCGGCTAACATAGCCTTCTCCGTCCCCCCTTCGCAGTAACACCAAGTACAGGAATATTAACCTGTTTCCCATCGACTACGCCTTTCGGCCTCGCCTTAGGGGTCGACTCACCCTGCCCCGATTAACGTTGGACAGGAACCCTTGGTCTTCCGGCGAGCGGGCTTTTCACCCGCTTTATCGTTACTTATGTCAGCATTCGCACTTCTGATACCTCCAGCATGCCTCACAGCACACCTTCGCAGGCTTACAGAACGCTCCCCTACCCAACAACACATAGTGTCGCTGCCGCAGCTTCGGTGCATGGTTTAGCCCCGTTACATCTTCCGCGCAGGCCGACTCGACCAGTGAGCTATTACGCTTTCTTTAAATGATGGCTGCTTCTAAGCCAACATCCTGGCTGTCTGTGCCTTCCCACATCGTTTCCCACTTAACCATGACTTTGGGACCTTAGCTGGCGGTCTGGGTTGTTTCCCTCTTCACGACGGACGTTAGCACCCGCCGTGTGTCTCCCGTGATAACATTCTCCGGTATTCGTAGTTTGCATCGGGTTGGTAAGCCGGGATGGCCCCCTAGCCGAAACAGTGCTCTACCCCCGGAGATGAATTCACGAGGCGCTACCTAAATAGCTTTCGGGGAGAACCAGCTATCTCCCGGTTTGATTGGCCTTTCACCCCCAGCCACAAGTCATCCGCTAATTTTTCAACATTAGTCGGTTCGGTCCTCCAGTTAGTGTTACCCAACCTTCAACCTGCCCATGGCTAGATCACCGGGTTTCGGGTCTATACCCTGCAACTTAACGCCCAGTTAAGACTCGGTTTCCCTTCGGCTCCCCTATTCGGTTAACCTTGCTACAGAATATAAGTCGCTGACCCATTATACAAAAGGTACGCAGTCACACCACGAAGGTGCTCCCACTGCTTGTACGTACACGGTTTCAGGTTCTTTTTCACTCCCCTCGCCGGGGTTCTTTTCGCCTTTCCCTCACGGTACTGGTTCACTATCGGTCAGTCAGGAGTATTTAGCCTTGGAGGATGGTCCCCCCATATTCAGACAGGATACCACGTGTCCCGCCCTACTCATCGAGCTCACAGCCTGTGTGCTTTCGTGTACGGGGCTGTCACCCTGTATCGCGCGACTTTCCAGACGCTTCCACTAACACACAAGCTGATTCAGGCTCTGGGCTGCTCCCCGTTCGCTCGCCGCTACTGGGGGAATCTCGGTTGATTTCTTTTCCTCGGGGTACTTAGATGTTTCAGTTCCCCCGGTTCGCCTCATTAACCTATGGATTCAGTTAATGATAGTGTGTCGAAACACACTGGGTTTCCCCATTCGGACATCGCCGGGTCAAAGGTTCATATCACCTCGCCGGCGCTTTTCGCAGATTAGCACGTCCTTCATCGCCTCTGACTGCCAGGGCATCCACCGTGTACGCTTAGTCGCTTAACCTCACAACCCGAAGATGTTTCTTTCGATTCATCCTCGCGCTGTAAAAATTTGAGAGACTCGAACACACCGTCATCTGTTCTTATTACGGAGAACAGACACTGTGTGTCGTTTCAATTTTCAGCTTGATCCAGATTTTTAAAGAGCAAATATCTCAAACATGACTCGTGAGTCAGTTTTGAGATAGCAGGGCAGGCGACTTTCACTCACACAACCAGCAAGTGGCGTCCCCTAGGGGATTCGAACCCCTGTTACCGCCGTGAAAGGGCGGTGTCCTGGGCCTCTAGACGAAGGGGACACAAAGTCTGCTTCGCAAGACGCCTTGCTATTCACTTTTCATCAGACAATCTGTGTGAGCACTGCAAAGGCAGGTTCTTTAAGGTAAGGAGGTGATCCAACCGCAGGTTCCCCTACGGTTACCTTGTTACGACTTCACCCCAGTCATGAATCACAAAGTGGTAAGCGCCCTCCCGAAGGTTAAGCTACCTACTTCTTTTGCAACCCACTCCCATGGTGTGACGGGCGGTGTGTACAAGGCCCGGGAACGTATTCACCGTGGCATTCTGATCCACGATTACTAGCGATTCCGACTTCATGGAGTCGAGTTGCAGACTCCAATCCGGACTACGACGCACTTTATGAGGTCCGCTTGCTCTCGCGAGGTCGCTTCTCTTTGTATGCGCCATTGTAGCACGTGTGTAGCCCTGGTCGTAAGGGCCATGATGACTTGACGTCATCCCCACCTTCCTCCAGTTTATCACTGGCAGTCTCCTTTGAGTTCCCGGCCGGACCGCTGGCAACAAAGGATAAGGGTTGCGCTCGTTGCGGGACTTAACCCAACATTTCACAACACGAGCTGACGACAGCCATGCAGCACCTGTCTCACGGTTCCCGAAGGCACTAAGGCATCTCTGCCGAATTCCGTGGATGTCAAGACCAGGTAAGGTTCTTCGCGTTGCATCGAATTAAACCACATGCTCCACCGCTTGTGCGGGCCCCCGTCAATTCATTTGAGTTTTAACCTTGCGGCCGTACTCCCCAGGCGGTCGACTTAACGCGTTAGCTCCGGAAGCCACGCCTCAAGGGCACAACCTCCAAGTCGACATCGTTTACGGCGTGGACTACCAGGGTATCTAATCCTGTTTGCTCCCCACGCTTTCGCACCTGAGCGTCAGTCTTTGTCCAGGGGGCCGCCTTCGCCACCGGTATTCCTCCAGATCTCTACGCATTTCACCGCTACACCTGGAATTCTACCCCCCTCTACAAGACTCAAGCCTGCCAGTTTCGAATGCAGTTCCCAGGTTGAGCCCGGGGATTTCACATCCGACTTGACAGACCGCCTGCGTGCGCTTTACGCCCAGTAATTCCGATTAACGCTTGCACCCTCCGTATTACCGCGGCTGCTGGCACGGAGTTAGCCGGTGCTTCTTCTGCGGGTAACGTCAATCAACACGGTTATTAACCGTATCGCCGTCCTCCCCTGTGCAGTTGCTCTCCAACCCGAAGGCCTTCTGCACTCACGCTGCGTGGCTCCATCATGCATGCACCACGTGTCCAATATTCCTCAGTGCTACCTCCCTTCGGTGTCTGGACCGTGTCTCAGTTCCAGTGTGGCTGGTCATCCTCTCAGACCAGCTAGGGATCGTCGCCTAGGTGAGCCATTACCCCACCTACTAGCTAATCCCATCTGGGCACATCCGATGGCAAGAGGCCCGAAGGTCCCCCTCTTTGGTCTTGCGACGTTATGCGGTATTAGCTACCGTTTCCAGTAGTTATCCCCCTCCATCGGGCAGTTTCCCAGACATTACTCACCCGTCCGCCACTCGTCACCCGAGGAGCAAGCTCCTCTGTGCTACCGTTCGACTTGCATGTGTTAGGCCTGCCGCCAGCGTTCAATCTGAGCCATGATCAAACTCTTCAATTTAAAAGTTTGATGCTCTTAGAATTAAACTTCGTAATGAATTACGTGTTCACTCCAGAGACTTGGTATTCATTTATCGTCCGAGGACGTTAAGAATCCATGTCACTTTGAGTGCCCACACAGATTGTCTGATAAATTGTTAAAGAGCAGTGCAACGCGGCTTTCGCTCACCGTTGCGAGGTGGCGTATATTACGCTTTCCTCTTTCAGAGTCAAGCGTTTATTTTCGCTTTTCTCTGCCGGGACTCTCAGGAGAACCCCGCTGACCCGGCGGCTTGCTTGCCGTTGTTCCGTGTCAGTGGAGGCGCATTATAGGGAGTTCTTAGGAAGTGACAAGTATAAAATTCAAAAAAAATTATCGTTCGCTCACTTTCCAGGCAAAATAGATATTGAAAGGCAATTCTTGCCTGTTTTTTAAACAAAAACGAGCCCCTGGAGGCTCGTTTTTGCTGTTTTGTGACTTACTGCACTGCCACAATCCGATCATCTTTCACAACTAACTGAATTATTTTGCCCGGTAAAAGTTCGCCAGACAAAATTTGCTGCGCCAGCGGGTTTTCAATCTGCTGTTGAATTGCACGTTTCAAAGGCCGTGCACCATACACAGGATCAAAACCATTCTCGCTCAGCAGTTTCAAGGCTTCATCGGAAAGACTAACTTCATAGCCACGCTCTTCCAGCCGTTTGTACAAACGCTGCAACTGGATTTGAGCAATAGAGGCAATGTGTTTTTCACCAAGCGGATGGAACACCACCACTTCATCTATACGGTTGATGAATTCCGGACGGAAGCTATGGCTGACCACACCTAACACCAGCTCTTTCATGTGACCGTAATCCAGTTCGCCAAACCGCTCCTGAATTAAATCCGATCCAAGGTTAGAAGTCATGATGACAACCGTGTTACGGAAGTCCACCGTCCTCCCCTGCCCGTCTGTCAGGCGACCATCGTCCAGCACCTGCAACAGAATGTTGAACACATCCGGGTGCGCTTTCTCAATCTCGTCAAGCAAAATGACGGAGTAAGGGCGGCGGCGGACCGCTTCTGTCAGATAGCCACCTTCTTCATAGCCAACATATCCCGGAGGAGCACCGACGAGACGCGATACCGAATGTTTTTCCATAAACTCAGACATATCGATACGCACCATGGCGTCATCGCTATCAAACATAAAATTAGCCAGCGATTTGCACAGCTCGGTTTTACCCACCCCGGTCGGCCCAAGAAACAGGAAGGAACCAATCGGCCGATTTGGATCGGACAACCCGGCACGGCTACGGCGGATGGCATTCGACACGGCCTCAACAGCTTCATCCTGGCCAATCACACGCTGATGCAGTTCTTGCTCCATACGCAGCAGTTTTTCTCGTTCGCCTTCCATCATTCTGGAAACAGGAATCCCGGTCCAGCGCGCCAGCACTTCGGCAATTTCTGCATCCGTCACTTTATTACGTAACAGACGCATCGTTTTACCTTCAGACTGGGTAGCCGCTTCCAGCTGTTTTTCCAGTTCCGGGATCTTGCCATACTGCAACTCTGACATCCGCGCCAGGTCGCCAACTCGGCGCGCCTGCTCAATAGCGATTTTCGCCTGCTCAAGTTCAGCCTTGATCGTCTGAGTACCAGAAAGCGAAGCTTTCTCAGCCTTCCACTCTTCTTCCAATGTGGAATACTGCCGCTCTTTATCAGAAAGCTCGTCGTTGAGCATCTCCAGACGTTTTTTACTGGCATCATCCGACTCTTTCAGCAACGCCTGTTGCTCCAGTTTGAGTTGGATAATGCGGCGATCCAGTCTGTCCAGCTCTTCCGGCTTCGAGTCAATCTGCATACGAATGCTGGACGCCGCTTCATCGATCAGATCGATAGCTTTATCCGGTAACTGGCGGTCAGCAATATAGCGGTGCGATAACGTCGCGGCAGCCACAATCGCCGGGTCAGTAATCTGTACGTGATGATGCAGCTCATAACGCTCTTTCAGGCCACGCAGAATTGCGATGGTGTCTTCAACAGAAGGCTCAGCGACAAACACTTTCTGGAATCGACGTTCCAGTGCCGCGTCTTTTTCGATGTACTGGCGATACTCATCAAGCGTCGTTGCCCCTACGCAGTGAAGCTCACCACGTGCCAGCGCCGGTTTCAGCATATTCCCGGCATCCATTGCGCCGTCTGCTTTTCCCGCGCCCACCATGGTGTGCAACTCATCGATAAAGAGAATAACGTTACCTTCCTGTTTGGAGAGGTCGTTAAGCACGCCTTTTAAGCGCTCTTCAAATTCACCACGGTATTTCGCCCCGGCCACCAGCGACCCCATGTCCAGCGCCAGTACCCGACGGCCTTTTAAACCTTCCGGGACTTCGCCGTTAACAATACGCTGTGCAAGCCCTTCCACAATGGCGGTTTTACCGACGCCAGGCTCCCCAATAAGAACAGGGTTGTTTTTAGTACGACGCTGCAATACCTGAATGGTACGGCGAATTTCTTCATCACGCCCGATAACCGGATCGAGTTTGCCTTGTTCAGCACGCTCGGTCAGATCGACCGTGTATTTTTTCAAGGCCTGACGTTGATCTTCGGCCCCTTGATCGTTCACGTTGTCACCTCCACGCATTTGATCAATTGCCTGAGTCACATTTGCCGTCGTCGCACCGGCTGATTTCAGCAGGTCAGTAAGCGAACCGCGTGATTCAAGCGCCGCCAGAATAAAAAGCTCTGACGAAATAAAGTTGTCCCCTCTTTTCTGCGCCAGCTTGTCGCAGAGATTCAGCACTCGCATGAGGTCTTGCGAAGGCTGTACATCGCCACCGGTGCCCTCCACCTGAGGCAAACGGCTTAACGCCTGCTCAATAGCCGTACGCAATTGCCCGGCGTTAACGCCAGCAGAGGTTAATAAAGGACGTACCGACCCCCCTTCCTGATTTAGCAAGGCGCTCATTAAATGAAGAGGTTCGATGAATTGGTTGTCGTGCCCCAGTGCAAGCGACTGGGCATCGGCAAGAGCAAGCTGGAATTTATTGGTAAGACGATCCAGACGCATAACTCCCCCCATAACAGGTCAAAATTGCTACTGGAGATTAAATGAGGTCATCCCTCAATTATTCAAGGTGAATGACCTGAATTATGCGAAAAGAAAGTTACACGTGCCGGATCGTCTTGATTCGTTAGGTTATATCAGCCAAATGAAACTTGCCATACGACCCGTGTTTTTGTCGCGACGATATGAGAAAAAATCACCCTTTTGACTGAAGGTACAGCGATCTCCGCCGAAGACTTGCGTCACGCCTACGCTTGTCAGGCGCTGACGGGCGAGGGTATAGATATCCGCGTAATATTTTTCCCCTGCCGGACGAAATGCCCTGTCTGCAATAGCCTCAACTGCCATAAAAGCATCGCGCACTTCCGGGCCGACCTCGAAAGCATCAGGCCCAATAGCAGGCCCCAGCCAGGCAAGAATATTTTCCGGTTTATCATCAAAGCAGGCGACGGTCTCTTCCAGCACACCGGCGCAGAGACCACGCCACCCCGCGTGAGCCGCTGCCACTTCGGTGCCATTACGATTGCAAAACAGCACCGGCAGGCAGTCCGCGGTCATTACTGCACAAACTGTCCCCGGCGTATTGCTGTACGACGCATCGGCACGCTTACTGGCATAAGGCTCACCGGTAAGTTTCAGGACATCCTTACCGTGAACTTGTTCAAGCCAGACCGGTTTCGACGGAAGCTGACCTGCCGCGAACATCCGTTTGCGGTTCTCCTCAACATGCACGAGGTCATCACCACAGTGCGCGCCCAGGTTGAGTGAGTCATAAGGTGGCAGGCTCACCCCTCCAATACGTGTAGAGCTACATGCCGCTACGCCAGAAGGCAGCGGCCAGTCAGGGACAATCAGTTTGGTCATAACCAGGCCACATCATCCTTATGAGTTTCGAAGTCGGCACGCATGGCATCAATCAGGTCAATCATGTCCTGAGGGATCGGCGCATGCCATTCCATCTCAATGCCGGTGATCGGATGGTACAGACGAAGCATCGTTGCATGCAGCGCTTGTCTGTCGAACTTACGCAGCGCAGCAATGAACTCCTCCGACGCACCTTTCGGCGGACGCGGACGGCCACCATAGAGCTGGTCACCCACCAGCGGATGCGTGATGTGTGCCATATGCACGCGGATCTGGTGGGTACGCCCGGTTTCCAGACGCAAACGCAGGCGCGTATGAATACGGAAATGTTCCATGATGCGATAGTGCGTCACCGCCGGTTTACCCATCGGGTGCACGGACATATGCGTACGTTTAGTCGGGTGGCGGCTGATAGGTTCTTCAACCGTGCCACCAGACGTCATGTGACCGATCGCCACCGCTTCATATTCACGGGTGATCTCACGCAGTTGCAAAGACTCCACCAGACGCGTCTGAGCAGGAACCGTTTTTGCCACCACCATCAGACCGGTCGTGTCTTTGTCCAGACGGTGAACAATCCCGGCGCGCGGAACATCAGCGATAGGGGGATAATAATGCAATAACGCATTGAGTACCGTCCCGTCTGGGTTACCGGCACCCGGATGAACCACTAAATCACGCGGTTTGTTGATTACAATAATGTCGTCATCTTCATAGACGATATTGAGCGGGATATCCTGTGGTTCAAAACGCGCTTCTTCTTCAATCTCAGCGTTAATAGCAACGCTTTCTCCACCCAACACTTTTTCTTTGGGTTTGTCACACATTTTGCCATTGACCAGTACTTTCTGGTCGAGAATCCATTCTTTTATACGCGAACGCGAATAATCCGGGAACAATTCGGCCAAAGCCTGATCTAAGCGTTGACCGAGTTGATTTTCGGTAACCATTGCGGTGAGTTGTACTCGTTGTGCCATATACAGCTTCTTCGTTAACGTTGGGTTTTACGGCTTTGCCGTTTAATATAGTGTGCTATTGTAGCTGGTCTTAGTCGGGAGCAGGAAAGACAATCTCCCGCATACACATTCTGAGGAAAGTCTAATCGTCATGACGCGCATGAAATATCTGGTGGCAGCCGCCACGTTGAGCCTGGCTTTGGCGGGTTGCTCCGGTTCAAAGGAAGTGGTGCCTGATAATCCGCCAAATGAAATCTACGCGACTGCCCAGCAAAAACTGCAAGACGGTAACTGGAAGGCAGCCATAACGCAACTGGAAGCGTTGGATAACCGTTATCCGTTCGGACCTTACTCGCAGCAGGTGCAGCTGGATCTGATCTACGCTTATTACAAAAATGCAGATCTCCCGCTGGCTCAGGCCGCAATCGACCGTTTTATACGTCTGAACCCAACCCATCCTAACATTGATTATGTCATGTATATGCGTGGTTTGACTAACATGGCGTTAGATGACAGCGCCTTGCAGGGGTTCTTCGGCGTTGATCGCAGCGATCGCGATCCGCAACATGCGCGTGAAGCATTTAAAGATTTCTCTAAATTGGTTCGTGGCTACCCACGTAGTCAATACGTTACCGATGCAACCAAACGACTGGTTTTCCTGAAAGACCGCCTCGCGAAGTATGAATACTCTGTTGCTGAGTACTACACTAAACGTGGTGCATGGGTCGCCGTGGTAAATCGTGTTGAAGGTATGATGCGTGACTTCCCGGATACCAAAGCAACGCGCGATGCGCTTCCGCTGATGGAAAATGCATACCGCGAAATGCAGATGACCGCTCAGGCCGACAAAGTGGCAAAAATTATTGCCAGCAACGGTCAAAGCAGTTGAGTCATCCTTAAACGCAAAACGGCAGCCATGAGCTGCCGTTTTTTATGCCTGAAAGGCAGAGCTGAAGCGGTTTAGCTTCAAGTCATCCTATCAACTATGACGGGTAATCCGTACTTCGACAAGTAATATTTGCCCTCTTCCTGTCCTGCCTCACAAAACATTGCCCTTGACAAAAAGTGACAAAATAATGTGATTTAAATCACACATTTTGACATTGGCCGAGGTATGCTGGAATCACCAAGACGGAAAGACAAGAGGTAAAATTTATGACAGTGAACATTACCAGCAAACAAATGGAAATCACCCCAGCAATTCGCCAACATGTCGCAGACCGTCTCGCCAAACTGGATAAATGGCAAACACATCTTATTAATCCACATATCATCCTGTCGAAAGAACCGCAGGGCTTCATCGCAGATGCCACTATTAATACGCCAAACGGACATCTGGTCGCCAGCGCCAAACACGAAGATATGTATACCGCTATTAATGATTTGATCAACAAGCTGGAACGGCAGCTCAATAAAGTGCAGCACAAGGGTGAAGCGCGTCGCGCCACAACGTCGGTGAAAGACGCGGACTTCGTTGAAGAAGAATAACCTTACAGTATTGAGTTAATCAGCAACGCGCCTTCGGGCGCGTTTTTTATTGACAGAGAGAAAACAGTACAGGTACTTTAGTCTGCACACTCAAAAGGAAATCTCCATGAAACATGTTCCGTTCTTCTTCGCATTCTTTTTTACCTTCCCCTGACCGGGAGGCGATTCGTTTTGTGATAAAGAATGCGAAGACGAACAACAAGGCCTCCCACTCCGGGAGGCCTTTTTTATTGATAACAATTAAGGCAACAACATGACAGCGGATAACCCTTTACTGGATTTACGTGTAAAAATAAGCGCCCTGGATGAGCAGTTACTTTCCCTGTTAGCCGAGCGGCGTCAACTGGCAGTCGAGGTGGGTAAAGCAAAACTGGCTTCTCACCGTCCTGTGCGGGACATTGACCGTGAACGCGACTTGCTGGAACGCCTGATTGAATTAGGTAAAACGCACCATCTTGATGCGCATTATATTACCCGCCTGTTCCAGTTAATTATTGAAGACTCCGTTCTTACGCAGCAGGCGCTACTCCAGCAGCATCTCAACAAAATTAATCCCCATTCAGCCCGAATCGCCTTCCTCGGCCCGAAAGGCTCTTACTCGCATCTGGCAGCGCGTCAGTATGCTGCCCGCCATTTCGAGCAATTTATCGAGAGCGGCTGTCTTAAATTTCACGATATCTTTAATCAGGTTGAAACCGGCCAGGCCGACTATGCCGTCGTGCCGCTGGAAAACACCAGTTCCGGGGCAATCAATGACGTTTACGATTTGCTGCAGCACACCAGTCTGTCGATTGTGGGTGAGCTGACGGTGCCAATTGATCACTGCGTACTGGTATCCGGCTCAACCGATCTGGATAAAATCCAGACCGTTTACAGCCATCCGCAACCTTTCCAGCAATGTAGCCAGTTTTTGAATCGCTACCCGCACTGGAAAATTGAATATTGCGAAAGTACCTCCTCCGCCATGGAACGCGTGGCGCAGGAAAACTCTCCACACGTGGCCGCTCTGGGTAATGAAGCCGGTGGTGCGCTGTATGGATTACAGGTACTGGAGCGTAACCTGGCAAACCAAGCGCAGAATATCACTCGCTTTGTGGTGCTCGCCCGTAAAGCGATTGATGTCTCCGATCAGGTGCCAGCCAAGACCACACTGCTGATTGCAACCGGCCAACAAGCTGGTGCGCTGGTTGAAGCATTACTGGTGCTGCGTAATCACAACCTGATCATGACCAAACTCGAATCGCGCCCGATCCACGGCAACCCATGGGAAGAGATGTTCTATCTGGATATTCAGGCGAATTTACACGCTTTGGATGTGCAAAAGGCCCTTCGCGAGCTGACATCCATTACCCGCTCGCTTAAGGTGCTGGGCTGTTATCCCAGCGAAAACGTCGTGCCTGTCGATCCGGCTTAACGTTCTATAAAGGCTGATTTCTTCACTCCTGCCACTTCCACCGGTAGGGTGAAGATCGCCCCCGAAAGAGGATAATCTGCTATCTCCTGCGCATCCATATTCTCCCGCGTGGTCGTAATAAACAGCGTTTTCATATCAACACCGCCAAAGCAGACCATTGTCGGGCAACGCACAGGCAGACGATACTCCGCCAGTTGCTCTCCCTGCGGCGAAAATCGTGCAATACGCCAGCCATCAAACATAGCGCTCCAGTAACAACCTTCCATATCCATTGCCGCACCATCAGGGATCCCTTCACCGGGCTGAAATCGCCGGAACATTTCACGCGCGCCGGGCTCCCCCTGCTCATCCAGCGGCGTTCGATAGATAACGCCATTTGGCGTATCAGAGGTAAACATCCACTGTTTGTCGTGGCTAAATGCCAGACCGTTATGGCCCTGGATATCACACTGGATAACAGTGGGTTTAAGATCATTATCAATACGCATCAGTAGCGCGCCGTTGTAATCGCCCGGCCCCCAGAATGTGCCTGCGTAGAAACGGCCAAGATGATCGGTGCCGCCGTCGTTAAAACGCGCCAGTTGCGGGTTTGACGGATTATCGCACACTTTCTGTACCAGCAGCCCTCGCTTATCTGCGAGCCAGATAGCGTTACGCATCGCGACAATAAAACCGCCCTTCTCCCTCAATGCAAAGCAGCCAACCTCCTCGGGAAAACAAAGCACCGAGTGTTCACCGGTGGCAGAATGGTAGCGATGGAGCTCACCTTCAAGAATATCGGCCCACCAGAGCGCCTGCTCTTCCTCACTCCATGTCGGGCATTCCGGCAGGTGCCCGGTATAATCAAACAGCAGTTGCGGTTCAGCCATATCTGTCCCTTACAAAGAAAAAAGCCAGCGGTATATGCCACTGGCTTTTCAGTATAAACGGCTTTTTATTTATTGGCGGCTGTCATTCGCCTGGCGCAGCAAGACGCGACTTTCACTCTGGAAGCGCTTAGCATAATCGCCAAACCAGTGTTCTACTTTCCGGAAGCTATCAATAAACGCCTGCTTGTCACCGTGTTCCAGCAGACTGATCGCCTCGCCGAAACGCTGATAGTAGCGCTTGATCAGCGCCAGGTTATTCTCCGATGACATAATAATGTCGGCATAGAGCTGCGGATCCTGGGCAAACAGACGGCCCACCATCGCCAGTTCAAGGCGGTAAATAGGCGACGAAAGTGCCAGTAACTGCTCAAGCTGTACATTCTCCTCTGCCAGATGCAGCCCATAAGCAAAGGTGGCAAAGTGGCGTAACGCCTGGATAAACGCCATATTCTGGTCATGTTCAACGGCGCTGATACGATGCAGACGCGCCCCCCATACCTGAATTTGTTCCAGAAACCACTGATAAGCATCCGGGTTTCGGCCATCACACCACACGACAACCTGTTTCGCCAGGCTACCGCTGTCAGGACCAAACATCGGGTGCAAACCGACAACAGGCCCTTTATGAGCTTCCAGCATCGCCTGCAGCGGCCCGCTTTTTACCGACGCCAGGTCGACAAGGATACAGTCGTCCGGTAACGGCGGGAGTTGGGCGATCACTTTTTCAGTGATATGAATAGGGACACTCACAATAACCATGCCCGCATCAGCGACGATAGCCTGCGCCTGCGACCAGTCATCTTTTTCCAGAATACGAACCTGGTAGCCAGATAGCGTCAGCATTTTGGCAAACAACTGTCCCATTTGTCCGTTGCCGCCGACAAGTACTACCGGCCGCAACGAAGGACAAAGCGTTTTGAACCCTTTGTCGTTTTCACTGGAATAGGACTCACGCATAACGCGACGCAGAACATCCTCAATCAAATCCGGCGACACCCCCAGGGCTTCGGCTTCCTGACGACGGGACGCCAGCATTGAGGCTTCACGCTCCGGAACATAGATCGGCAGGCCGTATTTACTTTTTACTTCACCGACCTCAGCAACCAGTGACATACGACGCGCCAGTAGTTCCAGCAACGCTTTATCGACTTCATCTATTTGATCGCGTAACGCGGTCAGTTCTGCAACCATAACATCCTCTTAAGCCAGACGTGCCGCAAGGCTACTGCGCAAGTCATTGCCGATTTCACGCAGCAACGCCTCGGTGGTTTCCCAGCTAATGCATGCATCGGTGACGGATACACCGTATTTCATTTCACTACGCGGCTGCTCGGAAGATTGATTGCCTTCGTGGATATTACTTTCAATCATTAAGCCAATGATTGAACGGTTTCCGTCTTTGATCTGCGCAACAACCGACTCAGCCACTGCAGGCTGGCGACGGTAATCTTTATTCGAATTGCCATGACTGCAATCTACCATCAGCGCTGGCTTGAGTCCCGCCTGCTCCATCTCTTTTTCACACTGAGCGACATCCGCAGGGCTGTAGTTTGGCGCTTTACCGCCGCGCAGAATCACGTGGCCATCGGGATTACCTTGCGTTTGCAACAGGCAAACCTGACCAGCCTGGTTAATACCGACGAAACGGTGCGGCATTGCTGCCGCGCGCATTGCGTTAATCGCCGTTGCCAGGCTACCGTCAGTGCCGTTTTTGAAGCCCACGGGCATCGACAAGCCAGAGGCCATTTCACGGTGAGTCTGTGACTCAGTTGTGCGCGCACCAATGGCGGACCAGCTAAACAGGTCGCCCAGGTACTGCGGACTATTCGGGTCGAGCGCTTCGGTTGCCAGCGGCAGCCCCATGTTGACCAATTCCACCAATAGCTGGCGAGCAATTTTCAGCCCAGCCTCTACATCAAACGAGCCATCCATGTGAGGATCGTTAATCAACCCTTTCCAGCCGACGGTGGTACGGGGTTTTTCAAAATAGACGCGCATCACCAGATAGAGGCTATCGCTGACCTCAGCGGCAAGTGCTTTAAATCGACGAGCATATTCCAGTGCGGTTTCAGGATCATGAATTGAGCAAGGGCCACAGACGACCAACAAACGAGGATCTTCGCCAGCAATGATGCTGGAAATCGTCTGACGAGACTGCGCAATCTGCGCTTCCTGAGCAATGCTCAGTGGAAAAGCGGCTTTCAGTTGATCCGGAGTAATCAGAACTTGTTCGTCGGTAATGTGTACGTTATTCAGCGCGTCTTTTTGCATGATGGTGATCCTGTATGACTCGTTTGCGATAGTTATTCCTCAGTGAGGAGGTGACACAATACCATAGCTAGTAAAGAATTCAATCCAAAATACGTACATTTATCTTTACAATACAATTTAAAGCCTCATTAATCGGGAAAAATGTGTAAATAATTTATTACATCCAAAGATCTCTCTGTCCATACAGAAAGTAAGTCTGAGGTTAGATGCTTGCGCGAAAATATCAGGAAGGGCAAGCGATTATGCAGAGGTAACGATCATTCATAGCAGGGAAGCTGCGCAGGTTTTAACGACGAAGCAACTGTCGCCAGTAAACATGCTGGGGGTAAGGATATGATTGAGTGGCTGAGATTCTGGATAAACATCTCCGTTCATAATCGTCCGGGTAAATGCAGTTGCTTTACCCCTCTTCAGACCATAAAAAAAGGGCCAGCCCACAGGCCAGCCCTTTTTAACAGGATGTCGCGAAAGCGAATCTTAGTTAAGACGCTCTTTGATACGAGCAGACTTACCAGTGCGCTCACGCAGGTAGTACAGTTTAGCTTTACGTACAGCACCACGACGTTTAACAGCAATGCTGTCAACTACCGGAGAGTGAGTCTGGAAGACACGCTCAACGCCTTCGCCGTTGGAAATTTTACGAACAGTGAATGCAGAGTGCAGACCGCGGTTACGAATAGCGATAACCACGCCCTCGAATGCCTGCAGACGTTTTTTGGAACCTTCAACAACCCATACTTTCACTTCCACGGTATCACCCGGACGGAAGGAAGGTACGTCCTGCTTCATCTGTTCTTGTTCAAGTTGCTTAATAATGTTGCTCATAATTTAATCTCTTATCCTGGGTAAACTGATATTGGGGGCTTACGCCGTCCCATCATGTTTATGTTGCTGTTGTGCGTGTTCTTTTTTGAACTCCGCCAGCAACCTTGCTTGCTCTTCAGTCAGAGCCAGGTTTTCCAGAAGTTCAGGTCTTCTAAGCCAGGTGCGGCCCAGCGACTGTTTCAAACGCCAGCGACGTATCCCGGCATGATTTCCCGACAGTAATACTGGCGGTACTTCCATACCTTCTAACAACTCAGGTCGAGTATAGTGGGGGCAGTCCAGTAATCCATCAGCAAAGGAATCTTCCGTTGCCGAAGCTTCATGACCCAGAACACCTGGAATAAACCGGGAGACCGAATCAATCAGCGTCATGGCTGGTAACTCACCACCGCTGAGAACGTAATCGCCGATAGACCATTCTTCGTCAATCTCGGTTTGGATTACGCGCTCATCTATCCCTTCGTAGCGCCCGCACACCAGAATCAGTTTCTGATTCGTTGCCAGTTCGCTGACGCCCGCTTGATCAAGCTTACGCCCCTGAGGTGACAGATAAATCACTTTTGCGCCTTCACCGGCCGCATCTTTTGCTGCATGAATGGCGTCCCGCAAAGGTTGCACCATCATTAGCATCCCCGGTCCGCCGCCGTAAGGACGATCGTCCACGGTACGGTGCCGGTCATGAGCAAAGTCACGTGGACTCCAGCTCTGGATGCTCAGCAAGCCATTTTTTACTGCCCGGCCAGTTACCCCGTAGTCGGTAATCGCGCGGAACATTTCAGGAAACAGGCTAATTATGCCAATCCACATAGCGCCGTCTTTTACCGTATATCCGGAGGTTTAAAAACCAGGATCCCAATCTACTTCAATGGTTTGAGTAGCGAGATCGACTTTCTTGATAACCTGCCCATCGAGGAACGGAACCAACCGCTCCTTGATACCAAATGCATCTTTCAGGTTTGCCTTAATGACGAGAACGTCATTTGACCCGGTTTCCATCATATCGATGACTTTACCGAGACTATAACCTTCGGTGGTCACTACCTGGCAGCCCATCAGGTCTTTCCAGTAGTAGTCACCCTCTTCCAGTTCCGGCAACTGCGATGAATCCACGACAATTTCGCAATTGGTCAGCAGATTCGCTGCATCTCTGTCATCAACACCTTTCAGTTTGATGACAATGTCCTGATTGTGGTAGCGCCAGCTTTCCAGCTCAATGCTCTGCCACTGACCCGCCCGTTCAATAAACCATGGCTGGTAGTCAAAAATGCTTTCGGCGTCTTCGGTGGAGGAAAACACTCTGAGCCAACCACGGATACCGTAAGAAGATCCCAGTTTACCCAGAACGATAGGATTAACAGGGCTCTGCGCGGCGTGTTGCTTGCTCATCATGACCACCGTGACAGATTAAGCTGCTTTGTTTACTTCTTTGATCAGCGTAGCTACGCGATCAGAAACGGTAGCGCCCTGGCCAACCCAGTGAGCGATACGATCCAGATCCAGGCGGGTGCCTTCTTCTTTCTCGGACGCGATCGGGTTAAAGAAGCCAACGCGCTCAATGAAGCGACCGTTGCGTGCATTACGGCTGTCGGTGACAACAACCTGGTAGAACGGACGCTTTTTAGCGCCGTGACGTGCTAAACGAATAGTTACCATAACATCCTCTTGTGTGAATAAAACAACCGGGCCCCATCGAGGAACGGAGCCCGGTGTCATATTAAAAGCCCGAAAATTTTACTGATTTCTGGGGAAAATGCAATCAGGATATAGCAAACAAGGGAGATAAGGCGTATATCGGTGCGGCCAGTTTAGTTACGGCGTGCGCACAGAAAGCGGAGCGTACACGTAGTACGTGAGCATTTCGAGCACACCCCGGGGCTAAAATGGCAAACAAGATAGCCTTATACCCTTGTTTTTAGCGGCCAGGGAACCCCGGCGGCATCATCCCCTTCATACTTCTCATCATCTTCGCCATACCGCCCTTCTTCATCTTCTTCATCATGCGTTGCATGTCGTCGAACTGTTTCAGAAGGCGGTTAACATCCTGCACCTGCATCCCGCAGCCCGCAGCAATACGGCGTTTACGGGAGCCTTTGATGATTTCAGGGTTCGCACGCTCTTTAAAGGTCATCGAGTTGATGATCGCTTCCATACGCACCAGCACTTTGTCATCCATCTGCGCTTTCACGTTATCCGGAATCTGACCCATGCCAGGCAGCTTGCCCATCAGGCTCGCCATACCGCCCATGTTTTTCATCTGACGCAGTTGTTCCAGGAAGTCGGTCAGATCAAAACCGTCGCCTTTTTTCAGTTTGGACGCCAGCTTCTCAGCCTGAGCGCGATCAACCTTACTTTCAATATCTTCGATCAGCGACAGCACGTCGCCCATACCAAGAATACGCGAAGCAATACGGTCCGGATGGAACGGCTCCAGTGCTTCGGTCTTCTCACCTACGCCCAGGAACTTGATCGGTTTGCCGGTAATATGACGAATAGAGAGCGCCGCACCGCCGCGGGCGTCGCCGTCCACTTTGGTCAATACAACCCCCGTCAGTGGCAGCGCTTCGTTAAACGCTTTCGCGGTATTCGCCGCATCCTGACCGGTCATGGCGTCAACAACAAACAGGGTTTCTACCGGATTAATCGCGGCATGGACCTGTTTGATTTCATCCATCATCGCTTCGTCGACATGCAGGCGACCAGCGGTATCCACCAGCAGCACGTCGTAGAATTTGAGCTTCGCTTCTTTCAGCGCGGCATTAACAATATCCACCGGCTTTTGCGCAACATCAGACGGGAAGAAATCGACATCCACCTGTTGCGCAAGGGTTTCCAGCTGTTTGATCGCCGCCGGGCGATAAACGTCCGCAGAAACCACCATCACTTTCTTCTTGTGTTTTTCACGCAGGAACTTACCCAGTTTACCCACGCTGGTGGTTTTACCCGCACCCTGCAGGCCCGCCATCAACACAACAGCTGGCGGCTGTGCGGCCAGATTAAGGCTTTGGTTCTCTTCACCCATCGCCGCAACCAGTTCGTTACGAACGATTTTGACGAACTCCTGACCGGGCGTCAGGCTCTTATTCACTTCATGACCAACCGCTTTTTCTTTTACGCGGTTGATGAAATCACGCACGACCGGCAAGGCGACGTCCGCTTCCAGCAGCGCCATACGCACTTCGCGTAGCGTGTCTTTAATATTGTCTTCAGTGAGGCGTCCACGACCACTGATATTGCGCAGGGTGCGCGACAAACGATCGGTTAAATTATCAAACATTGTCTCTCGCCTGAGGTAAAACGATGGGCCGCCAGGGCGACGCATAACAGAAATTTGCGCCAGTATAACATGAAGACATTCGTGATGTATGTGATGCAACGGTTGGAGCCAGAGTCACGTAACGTTATACTGCATCTCTTTCTTCTTAGGTCAACTGTCGACGCCACTATGCCCGTGTTCGCCTTAATTTCTCTTGCCGCCTATTCCATCAGCCTCGCACTGATCGTTCCCGGTTTGTTGCAGAAAAACAGCGGCTGGCGCCGCATGGCGATTTTATCAGCAGTTGTCGCGCTGATGTTTCACGGTTTCGCGCTTAAAGAACGGATTTTCCCGGACGATGGTGGGCAAAATTTAAGCTTATTAAACGTCGGTTCGCTGGTCAGCTTAATGATCTGCACAGTCATGACCATTGTGGCATCGAAAAACCGCGGCTGGCTGCTGCTGCCCATCGTCTATACCTTTGCACTTATCAATCTCGCCTTCGCCATTTTTGTGCCGAACGAGTACATAACGCATCTCGAAACCACCCCGGGTATGATGATCCATATCGGGCTTTCACTCTTCGCCTATGCCACGCTGATTATCGCAGCAATGTATGCGCTGCAACTGGCGTGGATTGACTATCAACTTAAGAATAAGCGACTGGCATTCAGCAGCGAAATGCCGCCGTTAATGAGCATTGAGCGCAAAATGTTTCATATCACCCAGATTGGCGTGGTTCTGCTGACATTAACGCTCTGTACAGGTCTCTTCTTTCTCAAAAACCTGTTCAGCATGGAGAATATCGACAAAGCTGTCCTGTCGATCATCGCGTGGTTCGTCTATATCGTATTGCTGTGGGGCCATTACCATAAAGGGTGGCGCGGGCGTCGTGTCGTGTGGTTTAACGTCGCAGGCGCTGGCATTCTAACGCTGGCCTATTTCGGTAGCCGCGTTTTGCAGCATATCCTAAGTTAAGAAGGAGTTCCCCCTGGAACATATTTCCACCACGACGCTGATCGTCATCCTGATCATCATGGTGGTGATTTCGGCGTACTTCTCCGGTTCTGAAACCGGCTTGATGACCGTTAACCGTTATCGCCTGCGTCATCTGGCAAAGCAGGGCCATCGAAGCGCTAAGCGCGTCGAAAAACTGCTGCGTAAACCCGACAGACTTATCAGCCTGGTATTGATTGGCAATAATCTGGTCAATATCCTCGCCTCTGCGCTGGGCACCATTGTTGGTATGCGTTTATACGGTAACGCTGGCGTGGCAATTGCAACCGGGGTGCTGACTTTTGTCGTCCTGGTGTTTGCCGAAGTCCTGCCGAAAACCATCGCCGCCCTGTATCCCGAAAAAGTCGCTTTTCCCAGTAGTGTTCTGTTAGTTCCGTTGCAGATCATCATGATGCCGCTGGTCTGGCTGCTGAATGGGGTAACGCGCGTTCTGATGAGAATGGTGGGGATTAAGGCTGATGTCGTTATCAGCGGCGCACTGAGCAAGGATGAATTGCGTACCATCGTGAACGAATCCCGCTCCCAGATTTCCCGACGCAACCAGGATATGCTGCTGTCGATACTGGATCTGGAAAAAGTAAGCGTCAATGACATCATGGTGCCACGTAGTGAAATCGTCGGTATCGATATCAACGACGACTGGAAGTCGATCGTGCGCCAGCTTACCCATTCGCCGCATGGCCGTATCGTGCTCTACCGGGATTCGCTTGACGATACCATCAGCATGCTACGCGTACGCGAAGCCTACCGTCTGATGACAGAGAAAAAAGAGTTCACCAAAGAGGTCATGCTGCGCGCCGCCGATGAAATTTATTACGTGCCGGAAGGCACGCCGCTTAGCGTACAACTGGTGAAATTTCAGCGTAATAAAAAGAAAGTCGGCCTGGTCGTGGACGAATACGGTGACATTCAGGGGCTCATTACGGTTGAAGATATTCTCGAAGAGATTGTCGGAGACTTTACGACATCAATGTCGCCGTCGCTGGCCGAGGAAGTGACACCGCAAAATGACGGGTCAGTGATTATTGATGGCAGCGCTAACGTGCGTGAGTTGAATAAAGCCTTTAACTGGCAGTTACCGGAAGCAGAAGCGCGGACGATTAACGGGATGTTACTTGAGGCACTAGAAGAGATCCCGGCAGCCGGAACCCGCGTGCGCATTGAACACTATGATATCGATATTCTCGATGTGCAGGACAATATGATTAAGCAGGTACGCGTTATTCCGGTCAAATCCCTTCGCGACAGCGTGGCGGAATAATGATGTTAACCCTCTCCCCGCAGGGTGAGGGTTAACATGAGGGAAATTAACCCTTCGCTTTCGCGACCGTCACCATTGCGGCCCGGATCGTGCGGCCATTGAGGGTAAAGCCTTTTTGCATCACGCCCAGTACGTTGCCCGGCGCCACATCTTCTGACTCTACCATCGCGATAGCCTGATGCACATTCGGATCCAGCGGAACGTTGGTATCGGCTACCACTTCAACACCGAATTTTTTCACGACATCCAGCATAGATTTCAGCGTCAGTTCAATACCTTCGACCATTGAGGACATGTCGGCATTGTTCTTGTCCGCGACTTCCAGCGCGCGATCCAGGCTATCAATCACCGGCAAGAGTTCGTTGATGAATTTTTCCAGCGCAAATTTATGCGCCTTCTCAACGTCCAGCTCGGTACGGCGACGCAGGTTTTCCATTTCTGCTTTAACACGCAGAATACCGTCACGCTCACGGTTCTGCGCTTCAATCAGTTGCGCTTCGAGGTTGACAATCTTCTCATCGCGCGGATCCACCTGCTCAGCAGAAGCGTCTGGTTCAACCGCCTCAATATCTTCGTGCTGATCCATGATAATTTCTTCCGGGGCTTGCCCGTCAGGCGTTTTCTGTTCTTTACTACTCATGAATTTCTCCGCGTTTTTTCGCATTCATCTCGCTAACTTCGCTTATTATGGGGATCCGTTTCCGGGTTTCAAGGGAACGCGACAGATTGTCATCATTCATTTGGCACAAGGACCACCAGAAAATGGCTCATCATTTCAAGTGTATTGGTATTGTCGGTCATCCGCGTCACCCCACCGCGCTGACCACACATGAAATGCTCTATCGCTGGCTGTGTACAAAAGGGTATGACGTCATTGTCGAGCAACAGATTGCACAAGAGTTACAGCTTAAAAACGTGCGCACCGGTACGCTGGCAGAAATTGGTCAGCAGGCGGATCTCGCGGTAGTCGTCGGCGGTGACGGTAATATGCTTGGTGCCGCACGCACACTGGCGCGCTACGATATTAAAGTCATTGGCATCAACCGTGGCAATCTGGGTTTTCTGACAGACCTCGACCCCGATAACGCTCAGCAGCAGTTGGCTGACGTTCTGGAAGGTTATTATATTGCCGAAAAGCGCTTTTTGCTGGAAGTACAAGTCTGCCAGCAGGATTGCCAGAAGCGCATCAGCACCGCGATCAATGAAGTCGTTCTCCATCCCGGCAAAGTCGCCCATATGATTGAGTTCGAAGTCTACATCGATGAGATTTTTGCGTTCTCTCAGCGTTCAGATGGTCTGATCATCTCTACGCCAACAGGCTCCACGGCCTACTCGCTGTCGGCGGGCGGTCCAATCCTGACCCCCTCTCTGGATGCCATCACGCTAGTGCCCATGTTCCCGCACACGCTCACTGCACGCCCGCTGGTCATTAACAGCAGCAGCACTATTCGCCTGCGTTTCTCGCATCGTCGCAGCGATCTGGAAGTGAGCTGCGATAGCCAAATCGCGCTGCCCATCCAGGAAGGCGAAGATGTGCTGATTCGTCGTTGCGACTATCACCTCAATCTGATACACCCGAAAGATTATAGCTATTTCAATACATTAAGCTCAAAGCTCGGCTGGTCAAAAAAATTGTTCTGAAAACGTTAACCAGGGCTTTACTGTATATAAAACCAGTTTATACTGTATTTAAACACAGTTATGGTTATTCATACAGGAAGGCAACCATGTTGGCACAACTGACTATCAGCAACTTTGCGATTGTTCGTGAGCTTGAGATCGACTTCCATAGCGGAATGACGGCTATCACGGGTGAGACCGGGGCAGGTAAATCCATCGCCATTGATGCGCTGGGGCTTTGCCTGGGTGGTCGTGCAGAGGCCGACATGGTGCGAGCGGGCGCCTCACGCGCTGACCTGTGTGCGCGCTTTGCCCTGAAAGATACCCCAGCAGCACAACGCTGGTTGGAAGAGAACCAGCTTGAAGACGGGCGTGAGTGTTTACTTCGCCGCGTTATCAGCAGCGACGGGCGCTCTCGTGGTTTTATCAATGGCACGGCAGTTCCGCTTTCGCAATTGCGCGAGCTGGGACAGTTGCTGATTCAAATCCACGGCCAGCACGCGCATCAGCTATTAGTGAAATCTGAACATCAGAAAGCTTTGCTGGATGGCTATGCAGGTGAGTACACACTTACTCAACAGATGGCAGAACATTACCGCCAGTGGCATACAAGCTGCCGCGAACTGGCGCAGCATCAACAGCAAAGCCAGGAACGTACCGCACGTGCCGAACTGCTGTATTATCAATTAAAAGAGCTTAACGAATTCAACCCACTGCCGGGCGAATTTGAACAGATTGATGAAGAGTACAAACGCCTCGCCAACAGCGGCCAGTTACTTAGCACCAGCCAGCATGCGCTGAATTTGCTGGCAGACGGCGAAGATGCCAATCTGCAAAGCCAGCTCTATACCGCACGCCAGATGGTTACCGAACTGGCCGGGATGGATGCCAGCTTGTCCGGCATCCTCACTATGCTCGAAGAAGCGGCTATTCAGGTCAGCGAGGCCAGCGATGAGTTGCGTCATTACTGTGACCGTCTTGACCTGGATCCGAACCGCCTGTATGAACTTGAGCAGCGTATTTCAAAACAGATTTCGCTGGCGCGTAAACACCACGTCAGCCCGGAAGCCTTGCCACAATTCCATCAATCATTGCTGGAAGAGCAACAGCAGCTTGATGACCAGGCTGACTCACAGGAAACGCTGAAGCTTGCAGTGGCGAAGCACCACCAACTGGCACTTGAGGCCGCCCGCCAGCTCCATACGCAACGGGTGCACTACGCGCATGAGCTGGGGCAATTGATCACCGAGAGTATGCATATGCTTTCAATGCCGCACGGGGTATTTGATATCGACGTCAGCTTTGATGAGCATACCCTCACCGCTGATGGTGCCGATCGCATTGAGTTCCGCGTCACAACCAACCCCGGTCAGCCTCTACAGGCTATTTCTAAAGTCGCCTCCGGCGGTGAGCTGTCACGAATTGCGCTAGCCATTCAGGTCATCACCGCCCGGAAGATGGAAACCCCGGCACTTATTTTCGACGAGGTGGATGTGGGAATCAGCGGCCCGACCGCGGCGGTCGTCGGTAAACTTCTGCGTCAATTAGGCGAATCCACCCAGGTCATGTGCGTGACTCACCTGCCTCAGGTTGCAGGCTGTGGGCACCATCACTTCTTTGTTAGCAAGGAAACCGACGGCGCAATGACCGAAACACACATGCTGCAGTTGGATAAACGCGCACGTTTACAGGAACTGGCACGGCTGTTAGGCGGTAGTGAAGTCACCCGAAATACACTGGCAAATGCGAAAGAGCTACTCGCTGCGTAAACTTTTTGTCATTAGTACGGTCTCAGTACACGATAAATTCGCCGTCAGACCAGGTAGCAAAGGTTTTAAACTGGCTAAAGGTCTATTATTATCGGCACATTACAAATGAGCCACGTACTGTTCGGGCCCGAAAAGGAATCAAATCATTATGCGCTGTAAAATGCTGACTGCTGCCGCAGCGGTTCTTCTGATGTTGACCGCAGGCTGTTCCACTCTGGAACGCGTGGTTTACCGTCCTGATATCAATCAGGGGAACTACCTGACTCCGAATGACGTTTCTAAAATCCGCGTAGGGATGACGCAACAGCAGGTTGCATACGCATTAGGTACGCCGATGATGACCGACCCGTTCGGAAGCAGCACCTGGTTCTATGTATTCCGCCAGCAGCCGGGGCACGAAAATGCAACCCAGCAGACGCTGACGCTGACCTTTAACAGCAGCGGGGTATTAACCAACATTGATAACAAACCCGCACTGACAAAAGAGTAATTGCAGAATAAGAAATGGCGCCTTATGGCGCCATTTTTCATTTCAGGGGATGAAAACGATGGCTGTTCCGGAAAGCAAAACCGCCCTACTTAAAGCAATGGAAAAATCCGCCCTCGCATTACGCAAAAAACTCGCCCGCATACCACCCGAGATGGCCTTTCAGCCATGTCTTGACGGTCATGTAGCCGGGAGCCGCATGAGTGTCGCCAACCTTGTCAGCTATCTGATTGGCTGGGGAGAGCAAGTTCTCTCCTGGCACCGCCAGGAAGCGGCAGGCGAGCAAGTCGATTTCCCGGCAAAGGGCGTAAAATGGAATGAACTGGGGAAGCTTGCGCAAAAATACTACGCCGATTACCAGCATATTACGTCATGGTCGATGTTGCTTACTTTGCTGGAAGAGAACCAACAGCAACTGGTGGCTCTGGTGAATGGCTTTAGCGACGATGAATTGTACCACCAACTCTGGTACGGAAAATGGACGCGAGGTCGTATGATTCAATTCAATAGCGTCTCACCGTACAAGAATGCCAGCGCCAGATTGAACGTCCTGTTAAAAGCGCTTGCAACAGCCTGAACAAGGCTATTTCTTCGCCGCTTTCTCCGCGCGCTGCCTGCGCAGTTCTTTCGGATCAGCAATCAGGGGGCGATAGATTTCGATACGGTCACCATCGGCAACCACATCCTGCAGTTTCGCCGGGCGGCTATAGATGCCCACTTTGTTGTGGCTGAGATCAATATCGGTGCGTAATTCCAGCAGTCCAGAGGCAATAATCGCTTGCTCAATAGTTGCCCCTTCTTCAAGGTTTACCCGCTGCAGGTACTGCTTTTCAGGCAAAGCATACGCTACTTCCACCACAATCTTACCCGGCACTGTAAACCTCTTTCGCACGCACGGTAAACGCTTCTACCATATTGGCGGCAAGCTCTTTGAAAACACGCCCAAACGCCAGCTCAATCAACTTATTGGTAAATTCGAAATCAAGATTAAATTCGATGCGGCAGGCATCTGCCGAGAGCGGCGTAAACTTCCAGCCCCCCATTAATCTCTTAAATGGACCATCGACAAGATGCATCAAAATGGTCTGATTTGCCGTTAAGGTATTTCGCGTTGTGAAAGTCTTGCTGATTCCCGCTTTCGAGACATCCACTGCTGCAGTCATCTGCGTCGGGCCGGACTCCAGCACGCGGCTTCCAGTGCACCCTGGCAGAAACTGTGGGTAAGATTTCACATCGTTAACCAATTCATACATTTGTTCTGCGCTGTAAGGCACCAGTGCAGAGCGACTAATCTGAGGCATAGCATTTCCTGCGATCACACAATCATCAAATAATAACATTTCCCATACATGAAAGGAAAACGCTACGCCGGAACTCGTGCTAAGATAACGCGTTGAACCTCACAGGATGCAATGAGGTCTTTTTGGATATCAGATTACCAATGGCTTCACGACACTTATGACGAAGAAAAAAGTACACAAACCCGGTTCCGCCACCATCGCGATGAATAAGCGCGCCCGCCACGAATATTTTATCGAAGAAGAGTTTGAGGCGGGTCTGTCTCTACAGGGCTGGGAAGTCAAATCCCTGCGTGCGGGCAAAGCCAACATCGGCGACAGCTATGTGATTCTAAAAGATGGCGAAGCATATCTGTTTGGCGCCAACTTCACCCCGCTGGCAGTGGCTTCGAGCCACTATGTTTGCGACCCGACCCGTACACGTAAGCTGCTGCTCAACCAGCGTGAACTGGACGCCCTCTATGGTCGTGTAAATCGCGAAGGTTATACTGTTGTCGCCCTTTCGCTGTACTGGAAGAATGCCTGGTGCAAAGTCAAAATCGGCGTTGCGAAAGGCAAGAAACAGCATGATAAGCGTTCCGATCTTAAAGAGCGCGAATGGCAACTTGATAAAGCCCGCATTATGAAAAACGCAGGCCGCTGATAACGCCCACCGGATGCTTCCCTGCGGGAGTGTCCGGGCTAAATATCTTTCCCGCGCCTCTCACTATGAGAGTAGAGAAAGGTTTGAGCATCGTGATTTTTCGTATGTAATCCCCTTCTCGCCCAAATGCATCCTCAGAACCTTCTCCCGCTAAGCTTATTAGCGTTTTTATGCGTAAACAGTAGCAATTGCTCATATTGTCGCCAGACATCTCTGATTGAAGGCGCCGCAGCGATATGGACTGGCATGCTGCGTAACAAATCTGTTATACTTGCCACAACACTTTTGGGGCTGATTCTGGATTCGACGGGATTTGCGAAACCCAAGGTGCATGCCGAGGGGCGGTTTGCCTCGTAAAAAGCCGCAAAAAATAGTCGCAAACGACGAAAACTACGCTTTAGCAGCTTAATAACCTGCTCTGAGCCCTCTCTCCCTAGCTTCCGCTCTTAAGACGGGGATCAAAGAGAGGTCAAACCCAAAAGAGATCGCGTGGAGGCCCTGCCTGGGGTTGAAGCGTTAAAACTAATCAGGCTAGTCTGGTAGTGGCGTGTCCGTCCGCAGGTGCCAGGCGAATGTAAAGACTGGACTAAGCATGTAGTACCGAGGATGTAGAAATTTCGGACGCGGGTTCAACTCCCGCCAGCTCCACCAAAATTCTCCATCGGTGATTACCAGAGTCATCCGATGAAGTCCTAAGAGCCCGCACGGCGCAAGCCCTGCGGGCTTTTTTGTTGTATGTGACCCATCCCGCATAGCGTTGACACGTTCCATTCGTTCGGGAAAACTGCTTTTAGCACTTTGTATGGTTATCATGAATGCATATTACCGAAGTCGAACTGGCCAGCCGTGCCCTCGTCTGGCATGCGTTATCTGAGCTTTTTACTGCACGGGAACTGCAGGACTACGACTACCGATGGATGGCACAAAAGCTGAATGAGTCCGGTTTAAGCCGGGAAGAGATCTTCATGATTCTGGATGAAGAAGTTGCCCCTGCCCTCCAGGCAAATCTTCTTTACAACCCAACGCCGGTGATGGATAGCTGGACAGAAGAAGATGTTAAACGACTCGTAATGGAGTACGTGACCAGGAAGCCGACAATAATTGAGCGGGTTATTCCTGCAGGCTTGCTGTTTAAACTACGACGAAAATATATTCAGGATGAGCTAAACAGGCTTGTTGCCGAGCTGGATAACCGCAGTTAGTAAAAAGCATAAAAAGAAGACAACCTACAACTGATATTTCTTAAAACGCTATTTCACACGGTCACCTTTACAATTGTTCAAGTAAAACCCGCCTTTCTGACAAGACCGATTACCCCCAACAAACGATGCGGTTTGATTTAGAATTCGCGACAAAGCGCACAAATCATTCACCATCTGTTTTGAATATAAGCGAGACGTAACGGTCAAATACCGGGCGGCATTGGTTATCAACAGGGAAAAGACCTGTAACAGAAGGGGTTTTCTATGGTGACACTCCATAAAACGGTTCAGATTGATGGAAGGGGTTATGCTCTTTACTGAGCACCGAAATACTCTACTTAGAAAAAAAAGAGTAATGACACTAAAAGACAGACATTTCTATTCATAATTTGCTATATATTATTTTGCATACACGGTATATACATTGTGTCCAACTGAGAAACAAAAATGATACGCTCGTTTGGTTTCCAGGAACTATTCGTAATAGCAGTAATTCGAAACACCACCAAATTCAAGTAAAAGGATCTGCAAATGTCAGAAGCACTGAAAGCCTTAAACAACATTCGCACACTGCGTGCTCAGACGCGTGAAGTTAGTCTGGAATATCTTGAAGATATTCTCGAAAAATTCACGGTCATCGTTGAAGAACGCCGCGAAGAAGAAGCCTCTCAGCGTAAGGAACTCGAAGATAAACAGGCAAAACTCGAAGCCTTTCGCGTGAAGCTTCTTGAGGAAGGCATTGACCCGGCAGAGCTTATCTCCTCCTTAAAAGGACAGGCGACCAAAACAAAATCTACCCGTGAGCCTCGCCCGGCGAAATACAAATATATCGACGAAGACGGCAGCGAAAAAACCTGGACGGGCCAGGGTCGCACGCCTAAAGCGATTACCTCGGCGCTTGAAAAAGGGAAAAAACTGGAAGATTTCGCAATCTAATATCCAGCTATGGGGGAGGCACGCTCCCCCTCAATACGATGAAATTGTTTATCTGGCATAACCTGACACTTATGCCGATATCCCACGATGGCTAACCATCAGTCACGGAATAATCTTAAACACGCGGCCGCGAATTAAAAAATCTCCTGCCTGCGTCCTCACATTACAGTACTTGATCCTGCCCTCAGGAAATATATGTTTCTCCGTCGTAGCTGGTCCCTTTAACGGATAGAGACGCCTCCGGTTCAATAAAACAGTCGTTCTCATTATTAGCAGCAGCGCCAGCATAAAAAATGTTCTGCTTATCCGGACCAATAACATCGCGGCGGGTCTCTGCCCCCCGGACCGTTAACATTAATACCCGATGTTATCTACGCTTAATACGTCACGGTTCTTCTTCAAGCCGATGCGAGCACCCGCCTGTTAAATAATCATGCGGCGTACAACGGCAGGCAGCCGCAGACATGTTACCGATACCGCATCGTGAAAGAGGGCGGTCATCCCGTCTCTTTTTCGCGCACGTCATTTTTTTTATTTCAGGCGAAACTTTCCCACGACATCCAGCGAACTGTCTATGAATGTCAAATTATCTAACCCTGTGGAGCGCAACATGACACCGATGAAAAAACTCTTTTTGAGCCTGACTTCTGCCGTACTGCTTAGTATCTCAATGCCGATATTCAATGCCCAGGCGGCATTGCCGACCGGTGTGCAGGCCCCAGATTTTCAGTTGCAGGGCGCACTGGCGGGCAAGCCTTTAACGTTCTCCCTGAAACAAGCGCTGCAAAAAGGCCCCGTAGTCCTCTACTTCTTCCCGGCAGCATTCAGTAAAGGCTGCACCATCGAAGCCCACGCCTTTGCCGAAGCCACCGATGATTTCAAGAAACTGGGCGCGACTGTCATCGGCGTG
The DNA here is from genome assembly GCA_901456055.1 of Phytobacter ursingii. Lineage (GTDB taxonomy): Bacteria > Pseudomonadota > Gammaproteobacteria > Enterobacterales > Enterobacteriaceae > Phytobacter > Phytobacter ursingii. Next base: position 151,588 of record CABDWT010000001.1, on the reverse strand, counting down.
ACTGCAGGGAATGTGGACCAGGTAGATGAGTTTTCTAAACTGGAGTGCCGCGATAAGTTCACCGTCACCGCGGACCCGGGCGCGAAAGTCGCTGCGGAGTACCAGACGCTGATGCAGATGAAAGGCAAAACGCTGTCTGACCGCACCTCGTTTGTTATCGCACCGGACGGTAAGATCCTGCTGAGCTACACTGACAGAAACCCTGAAACCCATATTCAGAAAACAATGGAAGCGGTGAAACAGTACGCGAATTCGCATTCGTAAGAGGCAGATGTCAACCACCCCATTAGCCTTCAGGGAATCATTATGTTAACTGCTATGCTCGCCGCCTTCGCAGGCGGCATTATCCTCAATTTTATGCCCTGCGTTTTCCCGATAATCTCGCTAAAGGCGCTGGGCCTGGTTCGCCATTCGCACAGTACAGCGCAGACCCGCAAAGAAGGGCTTGGATTTTTGCTCGGCACGGTCGTCACCATGCTCATACTGGCAGCGACTCTGCTGGCCCTGCGCGCGGGTGGAACTGCCGTTGGTTGGGGCTTTCAGCTCCAGTCGCCACTGGTCATTGCCTTTCTCGCCCTGATTATCCTGGGTGCCGCCCTGAATTTACTCGGCGTGTTTGAAGTGGGTCTGTCAATGCAGCGCGCCGGGGAAATATCTATTGAGCGCGGCGCGTTTGCCCGGGCGGCGCTGACCGGAGCACTGTCGATCATTGTGGCTACGCCTTGTGCGGCTCCGTTTATGGCTGGTGCAATTGGTTATGCTCTGGTGCAACCACCTGCCGTGGCGCTGGTTATCTTCTTTGCCCTCGCCCTTGGTTTCGCGGCACCGTTTAGTCTTATCTCCCTCTTTCCGGCCCTGGGAAAATGGCTGCCACGCCCCGGTGCCTGGATGAACACGCTTAAACGCGGCCTGGCATTTCCCATGTTTGGCGCCTTCGGCTGGCTGGTATGGGTACTAGCTCAGCAGGCTGGCACCACCGCTCTCGCTGCGATTCTGGCCGCCTCCGTGGTGCTGAGTTTCGCTGCCTGGCTCTATGGTATGGCGCAGCAACGGCGTTTTGCCGGTAAACGGCATCTCGCGTTGTTTGCGGTCACCGCTGTGCTGATTCTGGCGGTAATTGTTCCGCTGCCGTCGGTTATCAAAAACGGCGCACCTCTTCAGACGGCGGCACATATCGAAGAGGTAAAATGGTCACCACAAAATGTGGCGGATAATCGTGGTCACGGTAAAGCGATTTTCGTCAATTTTACTGCATCCTGGTGTATCACTTGTCAGGTAAACGAGAAGACATCTCTGACGACGCAGGCCGTAAAAGAGGCACTGGCGCGCACGGGCACGCTCTATATGGTGGCCGACTCGACCAAATTTAATGCCGATATTGATGACGCAATGAATGCCCTGGGTCAGGGCAGTCTGCCGCTGTATGTGGTCTATCCCGCAGATGGCAGCGAACCGAAAATTTTGCCGCAGGTGCTCACTCCATCGATTGTGGTTAACGCCCTGACGCAAGCCAGCGGTAAAAAGACATGAAGCCGTAATTAAGGCGGGATATGGAAAAATATGAAGCAACACGTGAGCAGTGGCCGCAATTGATGGCGCTTGCCCAGGCTGGCGATCAGGCGGCCTACACGCAGTTGCTAAAAGCGCTGGTTCCAGTTATTCGCTCGCTGGTACGTAAGCAGATTGACGATGACATACTGATTGAAGATGTGATTCAGGATGTGCTGCTTACCGTGCACAGGGTCCGTCATACCTATGATCCCGCCTCACCTTTTTTGCCGTGGCTGATGGCAATTGCCCATGCCCGTTCGGTTGATGCGCTTCGCCGTCGTGGCCGCTATCGCCAGCGTGAACAAGACGACAGCGACGCGCCAGAGTATGTAAGTGAGGATCGTTATCGGGCCACCAGTGTTGAGCAACACCAGTCCCGGGAAGAACTCGCCGTGCTGTTAAACCAGCTTCCGGCACGCCAGCGGCAGGTCATTGAACATGTTCATCTGCATGAAATGACCCTTTCGGAAACCGCGACACGCAACAACCTGACGGTAGCGGCCGTTAAGTCTCTGCTGCATCGCGCCTTAAATAACCTTCGTCGGTTAGGAGCACATCATGGCCGATCATGATCTTTTTATTGAGCAGTTAAGTCGTACCATCGAACCCGTAAAACGTCCCTGGCAGCCGGGATGGCGGGTGGTGGCGTGGATCGTTATGGCATTGCCCTGCGGGGCGCTGGCCAGTTTATTGGTACACAGAACCTTCACCGACTGGTCACAGACAGGGGCTGCGTGGGTTATCTTCCAGCTATTTCTGACCTTTCTTACCGGCACGCTGGCTATCCGTAACGCCTTTCTGCTGAGCATTGCGGGGCAGCAATCCCTGAGCTGGAAATGGTTTGCGCCCCTGGTCAGCCTCTGGCTTGTTATTACATTTACCAATATGCGGTTGCATCACCTTCCCCCGGTACAAGGCAATGAAGTGGGGACAAACTGCTATCTCTTTATGGTTGTAGTAAGCGTGCCGATGATGGCGATCGTGATTGGGTATCTGCGCCGCACCCGTACCTTATTCCCCGCCCGTAGCCTGGCCGCCGCCGGGGCTGGCGTCGCCTGCATGGCGCTGACGTTGCTCGCACTTTGTCACCCAACCCATGTCAGTGCGCTGGATTTTCTGATGCATATCAGCGCCACGGCCACTATCGTACTGGGCACCATGGCGGTGGGTTATAAGTGGGTGTCGCTGCCCCACCCTTAAACGCCTGTCATCCTTCCGGTTGCATGACATTCGTGCGCAGAGCGGTTTTGAGTCCTGTTCCGGCGTTTATGGATATCAACAGTAATGCTCACCTCTGGGTCAAATGAGTGATATATTTTCACGCATTAACCCAAGGAGACGTCATGTCGGAATTTGATTCAATCGCGCAGGAGCTTCAGCGCCAGGCCGAAGCAGAAGAGAAACGGCAACGGGAAGACGACAACGCATTGCTGGACCGGGTACTGGAAATCTACGGACAAAAGTATGTGGCGGAACAGTTACGCAAACTGGGTCAAAACGAATGGAGTCGTGAAAAATTAAACCGGCGGGTCAATGGGAAAGGCACCCCGGCGCCCTTTACCGCCGTTGAGGAAGCTTTGCTGCGTAAAATGCTTCCCTCGCCGCCTGCGCACCATCCGCATTATCAATTCCGCTTTATCGACCTGTTCGCCGGTATTGGCGGCATCCGTAACGGTTTTGAAGCGATTGGCGGGCAGTGTGTGTTTACCAGCGAATGGAACAAAAATGCGGTGCGTACGTACAAAGCCAACTGGTATAACGACGAACAAAGTCATCGTTTTAACCAGGATATTCGCGAAGTCACGCTGAGCGGCAAAGCGGATGTCACCGATGCGCAAGCCTACGCGCATATCGACGAACAGATCCCCGATCATGACGTCCTGCTGGCAGGTTTCCCGTGCCAGCCATTCAGCTTAGCCGGGGTGAGCAAAAAGAATGCCCTCGGTCGCGCCCACGGTTTTGAATGCGAAGCGCAGGGCACGCTCTTTTTCGATGTCGCGCGAATTATCAAAGCCAAGCGTCCGGCCATCTTTGTACTGGAAAATGTCAAAAACCTGAAAAGCCACGATCAGGGGAAAACTTTTACGGTGATCATGAATACCCTTGATGAGCTGGGGTACGACGTGGCCGACGCCGAAGCGACCGGTAAAGACGATCCGAAGATTGTGGATGGCAAACACTTTCTGCCTCAGCACCGTGAACGGATAGTGCTGGTGGGTTTTCGTCGCGATTTACAGCTAAAGCAAGATTTTACCCTGCGTCATATTGACCGCTACTATCCGCGTAGCAGGCCGACTTTTGGTGAGCTCCTTGAACCCACCGTCGATGCGAAATATGTTCTGTCGCTCAAGCTGTGGGATTACCTTTTCCATTACGCGAAGAAACACGCAGCGAAAGGCAACGGTTTTGGATTTGGGCTGGTTGATCCCACCCATGCCGGCAGCGTGGCGCGAACCTTATCGGCCCGCTACCACAAAGATGGCTCAGAAATTCTGGTCGATCGCGGCTGGGATAAAGCGCTGGGTGAAAGCAATTTTAGCGACGCCGCCAACCAGCAGCGTCGTCCGCGCAGGCTAACACCGCGCGAATGCGCGCGCCTGATGGGGTTTGAAAAACCAGGCGAAAAGCCATTTCGTATTCCGGTATCGGACACTCAGGCGTATCGCCAGTTTGGTAACTCCGTGGTGGTGCCAGTCTTTGCCGCTGTCGCCCGGCTGCTTGAGCCTTATATCTTGCGGGCCGTTACCCTCAGGAAGGCTCGACCCACGCGTTAATGTTTTCGAGTAAATGAGCAATATAGCGGGTGAGTTTCGGTAACGGACGGCGCTGATGGCGATAAAGCAGCCATACCTGGCGCGGCTGAGGCGCAAAGTCCGTTAACACGCGAACCAGTTTGCCGTTTGCCAGTTCATCGGTGAGTAAGATCTCCGGCTGGAGTAACAACCCCGCTCCCGCAACGGCGGCCAGACGTAATGCCTGACCATCATTACAGCGAAATACCGGGTCACGCCGCCAGGACAGGTCGCCGTCCGTTCCCGGTAGTTTCCATTCATTATTCGCATTCCAGACCATGTGCGACAGGCAACGATGATGCTGTAAATCATCCGGCGTATGTGGCTCACCGTGCCGCGCCAGATAGTCGGGCGAGGCACAAATGACCATGCGATAAAGGCAAAGTGGCTTTGCAACCACATCATCGTTGTGTAACCCGCCAATGCGGATCGCCAGCTCGAAACCTTCATCAACCAGATCAACCCGTCGGTTGCTCAGGTCCAGTTCGACGCGCACCTGTGGATACGCATTCAGAAAAGTGGCCGTCAGCGGAGCTACCACACAGGAGCCAAACGTGGTGGAGGCACTGACCCGCAACGTACCGGCGGGTGTATCACGCAGTCGTTCAATGGAGGTATCCGCCATGTGCACCTGCTCAAGCACCCGACGCGCCTCTTCATAATAGACTCGACCGGCGTCGGTCAGACTTTGCCGCCGGGTATTCCGCTCCACCAGCCTTGTGCCAAGTTGCTCCTCCAGCGCACTAATGTATTTCCCCACCATCACCGCCGACAGGGTCAATTGGCCTGCCGCCTGGGTGAAACTGCCGCAATCCGCAACGGTAACGAACACTTCCATACTGCGCAACTTATCCATATTACTAACCCACACTTAGTAATCAATTAACGTTTAGCGCATTTATCTTATAAATAATTAGCGAAAGAATAGCCACTCCAGCAACCGAGGAGCATAACGATGAAAATTTTACTGATTGGCGCAAGTGGCACCGTAGGTCGGGCAGTTGAGTACGAGCTGAGCCAGGGTGAGCATGAAATTATCCGCGCGGGGCGCACCAGCGGAGATGTCCATGTCGATATCACGTCCGATGAAAGCGTGGCAGCACTGTTTGAAAATGTGGGAAGGGTCGATGCCATCGTCGCCACCACCGGCAACCTCTTCTTTGGTCCGCTGGAGAAAATGACCACCCGAGATTTTGCGATTGGCCTGCAGGATAAATTACTCGGCCAGGTTCGTCTGACGCTGACGGGGCAACATTATCTACGGGATGGAGGCTCGATTACGCTCACCAGCGGTATTGTCGGCCAGGAGCCCATCGCACAAGGGGGGAATGCCACTACGGTTAACGCGGCGCTGGAAGGTTTTGTGAAAGCCGCGGCATGCGAACTGAAACGCGGACAGCGTATAAATGTGGTCAGCCCAACCATGCTGAGCGAATCGCAAGAAGCCTACGGCCCGTTCTTTCCTGGATTTGAGAGTGTGCCGGCCGCACGGGTGGCGCTGGCTTATCGCCGCAGCATTGAAGGCGTGCAGACAGGGCGCGTCTATACCGTGGGATATTAATCGCCCCTCATCCGTCAATGAGGGACGGTGGATTAGACATCCGTTTTCAGGTCCGCGACAAAACTCTGCCACTGTTCATGTAGTGCGCTGATATGGCCTTTCTCGATTTCAAGGATGTACGGCAACGAACGGTTTTGCTCAACCCAGTTATTAATTGATGAAAACCAGGCCTCACTGTCTGTCGTGCTGGCGGTGAGGCTCAGCATTTCGTTGCGGATCTTCTGAGAAGGATGCGTGCCTTCCGTCAGTTGCGCGATGGCATCCTGATGATGCTGAGCCTGGTCGCGATCCCCAAGGCTTTCTGACAATCTGTTCGCCTGAGTGAGGACCACTTTGGTCATCTGATCGGCCTGTGACGACTTCTCACCAATAAACCGGGCAACAAATGCGCTGGCCTCATTCTGATAATCCGTCGTCACATACTTCTGCACCACCAGATTCAATTTGGCCTGGGTTAAGGCCAGATCCATCGCATTGGTGGTGTAATCCCCACTTTGGGTTGGGGAGCTCAGGGCTTTATGCAGTGCGTCAGCCATCTCATCGGCGCTAACCGTGGCGTTCTGGAAAAAGGCCTGAAAACTGACCGCGTCATTGGCGGTGGCGGGATCGGTATAGAAATCACTCGCAAGACTCGGCCCCGTTGGCATACGCGCTATCGCCTGATTACGCAGGTTGAGTACCTCACGGGCGCTCGCGTCCCTCTCCTCCTGAGTCGGCGGCGTTGAATTATCCCTCGCTTGCGCCATCGCTTCCGGCGACAGGCTAACCTCAAAGGAATCCACAGGATCAACGTTTTTTCCCGTCATGGCATGTATCGTTTCCTGGCGGGTAGCAGGCATAGCCCTCAAACTGGCCATCGAACTGACATCCTTAATGCTCATCTCTTCTCCTTAGAATTAATGCCAAACGTATTTTTTATCGTCTCAACGGCGAAGAACTTTACGGATTTGCACAAAAAACAGGAGGAAATACGGATTTAACAATGAGTTATGAAAACATAAGGGCGAATGACCTCGCCCTTCGCCTGTTAGTCACGTAACTGGACCCAGAAAGCGTGAATCAAACCGGGGAAATAGCCAAGCAGCGTCAGAATAACATTGAGAATAAAAGCCCAGCCAAAGCCTTTGCCAATGAGTACGCCCAGCGGGGGAAGAATAATTGTAAAAATAATACGCCAAAAACCCATAACTACTCCATTGCGATACACATGCAGGTGATTGTAAAAAAAGCATTTAATTTTAAAGGTTAGTCTTTTTATATAGCGCCGCCAGCGATGCCTTGTGCTTTTACCCTCTTTTACGCAAAACAACATTTCATCAATAGCAACCATAATCAGGCCCAACTGTACCTTGTGGGCAGTTCGCGCTAAGGTTTAATGACAAGGAATTAAGGAGGACAATATGATTAGTGTTGGTGATGTTGTGCAGCCGCGTATCGGCGGGCCGAAGCTAAAAGTCATTGAAGTGCATGAGGACCAAATTGTCGCCGTACCGGTGCACAATGACGCGGCAGAAAAAATTACGCTCAAAACGGCTGACGTCTCTCTTTATAAAGAAGAGGGCGATTTCGGCGTCTGCTAACCCCCTTTTTGCGGTGAGCCCCTCACCGCAACTTACTCTCTGTTCCCCACACTCCATCACCTTTCTTTATGCAAAGAATCCGCATACTTACCCAGTCAGATAAACAGCATTTAACACTGGCAAAAGCGTTTGTTTAGCATAAAAAATGCTACTACTTGAATTGCGAACACAGCGAAAGGATTGTTTGCTGAAAGTGGTTATTGCCACGATGCGTGGTTTTGTGAATAACTTCACAAGTCATCCATAAGCTAATGATATTAAATACTTTTATTTGCCACCCCAACAAAAATAATGAAATGCGCAAAAAACAGACAAAAGCAGAGCGATTTATCCAGAAAAACAAAATAAATAAAAATTATTAGCTAGTTGTTAGTTTATATCCAGACAGATAATCTAGCACCACAAAATGAACTACCGCAAACTGCTAGTTACCGTCCGGTATCAGCTTATTTTATCTTTTCAAGGAGCAGTACCATGTTCTCTTCGCAGTCCCGCCTGCGTCATGCCGTGGCAGACACCTTTGCAATGGTTGTCTATTGTTCGGTAGTGAACATGCTCATTGAAATATTCCTCTCTGGAATGACCTTCGAGCAGTCACTTTCATCACGTCTGGTTGCTATTCCGGTCAACATTATTATTGCCTGGCCTTATGGTCTGTATCGTGATGCGATCATGCGTTATGCCCGCCGTATTAGCCCGAAAAGCGGGATGCGGACGCTGGCCGATGTTGTAGCCTATGTCACCTTCCAGTCACCGGTATATGTCGCTATTTTGCTGACTGTCGGCGCCGACTGGCATCAAATTGTCGCAGCGGTGAGTTCAAATGCGGTACTGTCAATGCTGATGGGCGCGCTATATGGCTACTTCCTGGATTACTGCCGCCGTCTGTTTGGTGTGAGCTTTCAGCAGGCGAAAGCTTGAGGGTAGAGCGACAGGCCTGTGCCTGTCACTGTTTATTGAAACTCGCCGAACAGGCCCGATAAAAAACGCTCAAGCGCCAGTCGGGAACTGAAACCATGGGGAATACCGTAATGTTCCTGCGCGTCCCCGCCTAAATATAACGGGAAGTTTTGATAGTGATCGCACGTCTTGATTTCCGAGGCAGGTTCCGCAAGGGACAGACTTCGTTCTTTTAGCGTGGGGTGAATGATTAGCGCTGTACGTCCCATCCGCGCCTCTCGGTTAACATACACGTAATTATCCCCACGGCGATAACCATAGGTCTTCGGTGTAGCGACATCCATTTTAAATCCCACTTTCTCAAGAACGCGTGCCACCTCATCGGGTCGTAAATACATATTTTTTCCTCGTCATCTTTTTACTGCATCGCAACCTTACATTACTCAGCATTAGCAACGCTTTCAGAAAAGTCCATAAACGAGGGCAAATGCCGTTTCGGTGATTAGCTGCACAAAATTATGGTCTAAACTGAAATTCACATCGAAAACAAAGGAGGATCCGATGTTTAACAGACCTAATCGCAGTGATGTAGATGATGGCGTTCAGGATATCCAGAATGATGTTCACAAACTGGCTGATAGCCTGGAAGATGTGCTGAAGTCTCTGGGTAGCGATGCAAAAGACGAAGCGGACACCGCGCGTCGTAAAGCGCAGGCGCTGTTAAGAGAGACCCGGGCGCGTCTGCATGGTCGGACACCTGCACATCAGGCAGCCCGTGACGCGGTAAGCTGTGCAAGTTCCTATGTTAAAGAGAATCCGGTCTATGCACTGGGAGCCGTCGCCGCCGTCGGGATTTTCCTGGGCGCGCTGATTTGTAACCGCCGTTAATCCCGTTTACTCTCCCCTCCTCAACCCCGGACGTGATGCACGTGCGGGGTTTTTTATTGCCAGCAGGCATGTTTTACGCATACACCACGCCCTCCTCGTTGCGCTCATCAACCCGGAAAAACTTATCTTAATTTCCTATATGTTGTGTGGTTGAAAGTTTTATTAACTACATCTAGTATTCCTGTTAGCAACAAACACACGACTGACGCGAACCTTCGCGCCGTTTTCTTATTTTAAATGGAAACACGAATCATGCGCATTACTATTTACACTCGAAATGACTGTGTACAGTGCCACGCCACAAAACGGGCGATGGAGAGCCGTGGCCTTGAATTCGAAATGGTGAACGTCGATCTGGTTCCGGAGGCTGCGGATGAACTGCGCGCAATGGGTTTTCGTCAGTTACCGGTCGTGGTTGCAGGTGAAACGCGGTGGTCTGGTTTCCGCCCGGATATGATTAACCGTCTGCATACCGCGCCGCGTGTGGCCAGCGCGTGAGCATCCTCGTCTACTTCTCCAGCAGCTCGGAAAACACATTGCGGTTTATTGAGCGATTGGGGTTACCCGCAATACGCATTCCACTGAACGAGCGCGAGCGTGTTCGGGTAGACGAACCTTACATTCTGATTGTTCCCAGCTACGGCGGGGGAGGAACGGCAGGCGCCGTCCCCCGACAGGTCATCCGTTTTCTCAACGATCCGCAAAACCGCGCGTTAATTCGCGGGGTGATTGCGTCCGGCAACCGAAACTTTGGTGAGGCCTACGGGCGAGCGGGCGATGTGGTCTCGCAGAAATGCGACGTGCCGTTTCTCTATCGTTTTGAGCTGATGGGAACACAACAGGATATTGAAAACGTGCGTAAAGGAGTGAGCGAATTTTGGCAACGACAACCGCAGAGCGCGTGATGCAAACCGCACCGGATTACCATGCGCTGAACGCCATGCTGAATCTGTACGATAAAGCGGGCCGCATTCAATTCGATAAAGATCATCAGGCCGTTGATGCGTTCTACCAAAACCATGTGCTACCCAACACGGTCACCTTCGCCAGTCAGGATGAACGCCTGAACTATCTGGTGCAGGAAGCGTATTACGACGAAAGCGTGCTAACGCGTTACGATCGCACTTTCGTGGTCGAACTGTTTGCCCGTGCACACGCCAGCGGTTTTCGCTTCCAGACTTTCCTCGGTGCGTGGAAGTACTACACCAGCTACACCCTGAAAACTTTCGATGGTAAACGCTATCTCGAGCATTTCGAAGACCGGGTGTGCATGGTGGCGCTAACCCTTGCACAAGGTGATAAAGCCCTGGCGCAGCAACTCACCGATGAGATCCTGACAGGGCGTTTCCAGCCCGCGACGCCCACCTTCCTCAACTGCGGCAAGAAACAGCGAGGCGAACTGGTCTCCTGCTTCCTGCTGCGTATTGAAGACAATATGGAGTCGATAGGTCGCGCGGTGAACTCAGCGCTGCAGTTGTCCAAACGCGGCGGCGGCGTCGCTTTTTTGCTCTCTAATCTGCGTGAAGCCGGTGCGCCGATTAAGCGCATTGAAAACCAGTCGTCAGGCGTCATTCCGGTGATGAAGATGCTGGAAGACGCCTTCTCTTACGCCAACCAGCTCGGTGCGCGTCAGGGTGCCGGTGCCGTTTACCTCAACGCGCACCACCCGGATATTCTGCGTTTCCTCGACACCAAACGGGAGAACGCCGACGAAAAAATCCGTATTAAAACGCTCTCACTGGGCGTAGTGATCCCGGATATCACTTTCCGTCTGGCGAAAGAGAATGCCGAGATGGCGCTGTTCTCGCCCTATGACGTGGAACGTCTGTACGGTAAGCCGTTTGGCGATATCGCCGTGAGCGAGATGTATGAGCAACTGGTAGCCGACGATCGGGTGCGCAAAAAATACATTAATGCTCGCGATTTCTTCCAGACGCTGGCCGAAATCCAGTTCGAATCGGGCTATCCGTACATCATGTTTGAAGATACGGTGAACCGCGCCAACCCGATTGCCGGGCGCATTAATATGAGCAACCTGTGCTCCGAGATTTTGCAGGTGAACAGCCCGTCCACGCTGGATGAGAACCTCGATTACGTGGATATTGGCCATGATATCTCCTGTAACCTCGGCTCGCTGAATATCGCCCATACCATGGATTCGCCGAATTTTGGTCAGACAGTGGAAACCGCCGTGCGTGGCCTGAGTGCGGTCTCGAACATGAGTCATATCCGTTCAGTCCCTTCGGTGGAAGCGGGCAACGCCGCGTCTCACGCCATTGGCCTCGGGCAGATGAACCTGCACGGCTATCTGGCGCGTGAAGGCATTGCTTACGGCAGCGAAGAAGGGCTGGATTTCACCAACTTCTATTTCTACACCATCACCTGGCATGCGCTGAACACCTCGATGATGATGGCTCGCGAACGCAATCAGCGTTTTGCCGGCTTCGAGCAGTCGCGTTATGCCAGCGGTGAATATTTTAACCAGTACCTTGAAGGTCACTGGCAGCCGAAAACAGAGAAAGTCCGTGCGCTCTTTGCCCGAAGCGGCATCACAATCCCTGATCGCAATATGTGGGAGCAGTTGCGCGAGAATGTGATGCGCCACGGCATCTATAACCAAAACCTGCAGGCGGTACCGCCTACCGGGTCCATCTCCTACATCAATCACGCCACTTCGAGTATTCACCCGATCGTGTCGAAAATTGAGATTCGCAAGGAAGGCAAAACCGGGCGCGTTTATTACCCGGCCCCGTTTATGACCAACGAAAACCTGGCGTTCTATCAGGATGCCTACGAAATCGGGCCGGAGAAGATCATCGACACATATGCCGAAGCCACAAAGCATGTGGATCAGGGGCTGTCGCTGACGCTGTTCTTCCCGGATACCGCCACCACGCGCGACATCAACAAAGCACAGATTTACGCGTGGAAGAAAGGCATTAAAACGCTTTATTACATCCGTCTGCGCCAGTTAGCGCTGGAAGGCACTGAAATCGAGGGCTGCGTGTCCTGCGCGCTGTAAGGAGAAAAGGATGAAACCACTGTCACGCGTTAGCGCAGTTAACTGGAATAAAATTCAGGATGATAAAGATCTTGAGGTCTGGAACCGCCTGACCAGTAACTTCTGGCTACCGGAAAAGGTACCACTGTCGAACGACATTCCCGCCTGGCAAACGTTGAGCCACGCGGAGCAGCAGCTGACGATCCGTGTTTTTACCGGGTTGACGTTGCTTGATACCATCCAGAATACCGTGGGCGCGCCGACATTAATGGCTGATGCCCTGACGCCACATGAAGAGGCGGTCTTGTCAAATATCAGCTTTATGGAAGCGGTGCATGCGCGCTCTTACAGCTCGATTTTCTCCACGCTATGTCAGACAAAAGATGTGGATGCGGCCTATGCCTGGAGTGAAGAAAACACGGCGCTACAGCGTAAAGCTCAGCTGATTCTGGAGTATTACCGTGCCGATGATCCCTTGAAGAAGAAAATTGCCAGCGTGTTCCTGGAGTCATTTCTGTTCTATTCCGGCTTCTGGCTGCCGATGTACTGGTCCAGTCGCGGCAAGCTGACCAACACGGCGGATCTGATTCGTCTGATCATTCGCGACGAGGCGGTCCATGGCTATTACATTGGATATAAATATCAGAGAGGACTGGAAACCGTCAGCCCTGAACAGCGTGAAGAACTCAAGAATTTCGCGCTGGATCTGATGATGGATCTCTACGAGAACGAAGTGACCTATACCGAAGATTTATACGCCAATTCCGGCTGGGTGGAGGATGTTAAAGCCTTCCTGTGCTACAACGCCAACAAGGCGCTAATGAATCTTGGCTATGAGCCCTTATTCCCGGCGGACATGGCGGAAGTCAATCCGGCGATTCTGGCGGCGCTCTCGCCTGGAGCCGACGAAAATCACGACTTCTTTTCGGGTTCCGGCTCGTCTTATGTGATGGGCAAAGCGGTGGAAACCGAGGACGAGGACTGGGATTTTTAATGTTCCAGTAAGCTGAAATATCCCCGGTGGCGCTGCGCTTACCGGGGCTACGGTTTTGTAGCCCGGATAAGGCGTTTACGCCGCTATCCGGGACTGTTACCTGGCAAATAAAATTCCCCCACCCTATCTGCGAATATTCATCCTTATTTCCGGCGTCATTCTCCCGTCATATTCTGCTGAAACAACGTGTGCAATATCAACATTCAACGCCAAAACGAGAAAAATCTCATAAAAATTCAACCACCGCTCAGCCCTTATTTCACGGGAAATTCAGGCGATTTCGCACTTGTCAAATTCCGCGAATACGGGAACAGAGGGTTGTCACAGAATCTCAGTATGTTAGGGTATACGCGGTCAATTATTCGCATCAGGTAACATATCGACATAAATAAATAACAGGAACCGTTCTATTGCATGGCAATTAAATTAGAAGTTAAAAACCTTTACAAAGTATTTGGTGAGCATCCGCAGCGAGCTTTCAAATATATCGAAAAAGGACTTTCGAAAGAACAAATTCTGGAAAAAACAGGGCTATCGCTTGGCGTTAAAGACGCCAGTCTGGCCATTGAAGAAGGCGAGATATTTGTCATCATGGGATTATCCGGTTCGGGTAAGTCCACAATGGTACGCCTTCTCAATCGCCTGATTGAACCCACCCGCGGGCAGGTACTGATTGATGGCGTGGATATCGCCAAAATATCTGATGCTGAACTCCGTGAGGTGCGCAGGAAAAAGATTGCGATGGTCTTCCAGTCATTCGCCCTGATGCCGCATATGACAGTGTTAAATAACACTGCGTTTGGCATGGAATTAGCAGGCGTCAGCGCCAGCGAACGTCAGGAAAAAGCATTAGACGCATTACGTCAGGTCGGGCTGGAAAATTATGCCCATGCCTATCCTGATGAACTCTCTGGCGGTATGCGCCAGCGTGTGGGTCTGGCCCGCGCATTAGCCATCAATCCCGATATTCTATTAATGGATGAAGCCTTCTCAGCACTCGATCCATTAATTCGTACCGAGATGCAGGATGAGCTGGTGAAATTACAGTCGCGCCATCAACGTACCGTGGTATTTATTTCCCACGATCTGGATGAAGCAATGCGTATTGGCGATCGGATTGCAATTATGCAAAACGGCGAAGTCGTTCAGGTCGGAACACCGGATGAAATATTAAATAATCCGGCAAATGATTATGTGCGAACCTTCTTCCGTGGCGTGGATATTAGCCAGGTATTTAGCGCAAAAGATATTGCCCGTCGCACACCGGTTGGCCTTATCCGCAGAACGCCAGGTTTTGGCCCACGCTCAGCACTGAAAATGTTGCAGGATGAAGACCGTGAATACGGTTATGTCATTGAACGCGGAAATAAATTTGTCGGCATTGTCTCCATCGATTCTCTGAAAACGGCGCTGAGCCAGAACCAGGGTATCGATGCGGCGTTAATCGATTCCCCGCTTGCCGTGGAAGCGGAAACGCCGCTCAGCGAATTGCTCTCTCATGTTGGCCAGGCACCCTGCGCGGTACCCGTGGTCGGTGAAGAACAACAGTACGTCGGCATCATCTCCAAACGGATGCTGCTACAGGCTTTAGATCGCGAGGGGGCAAACAATGGCTGATCAAAATAACCCGTGGGAGAGCGCACCAGCAACCGACAGCGCGGCACAATCGACTGATGCATGGGGATCATCCCCGGCACCGACGGACGGCAGCGGAGCCGACTGGCTCGCCAACGCCCCGACGCCTGCACCAGAGCATTTCAATATTATGGATCCGTTCCATAAGACGCTGATCCCGCTGGACAACTGGGTCACGCAGGGGATCGACTGGGTCGTCACCCACTTCCGTCCGGTGTTCCAGGGCATCCGCGTACCGGTAGATTACATTTTAAGTGCCTTTCAGCAATTACTGCTGGGCATGCCAGCGCCGGTGGCGATCATCGTCTTTTCATTGATCGCCTGGCAAATCAGCAGTGCCGGAATGGGCATCGCAGCGCTGGTGTCACTGATTTTAATCGGCGCAATCGGCGCCTGGTCGCAGGCGATGGTCACGCTGGCACTGGTACTGACCGCCCTGCTGTTTTGCATCATTATCGGCTTACCGCTTGGTATCTGGCTGGCGCGCAGCGAACGTGCGGCGAAGATAATCCGTCCCCTGCTCGATGCCATGCAGACGACGCCCGCGTTTGTCTATCTGGTGCCAATTGTCATGCTGTTTGGTATCGGCAACGTACCGGGTGTGGTCGTGACCATTATCTTTGCTCTTCCCCCGGTGGTGCGGTTGACGATCCTGGGGATTAACCAGGTACCGGAAGATTTGATTGAAGCATCACGTTCATTTGGCGCCAGTCCGCGTCAGATGCTGTTCAAAGTACAGTTACCACTGGCCATGCCCACCATTATGGCGGGGATCAACCAGACGCTTATGCTTGCCCTCTCCATGGTAGTGATCGCATCGATGATCGCCGTCGGCGGGCTTGGCCAGATGGTACTTCGCGGTATCGGCCGTCTCGATATGGGGCTGGCAACCGTCGGTGGCGTGGGGATTGTTATCCTCGCCATCATCCTCGACCGCCTGACACAGGCGATGGGCCGCGATGCCCGCAGCCGGGGTAATCGTCGCTGGTACAGCACCGGCCCGCTTGGGTTAATTACTCGCCCGTTCATTAAGTAACGATGCAGCCGCCCGGAAACACAGGCTTTCCGGGCGAGCTAACGCTCACATTTTTGCCCACAATCATTCACGTTGCAGGAAAGCGACGCTGCAGTGAACCCCGGGAACTTACAGAAGTCGGTGACCGGGGTGAACGAGAACGTCAATACATCTGCGACGTGAAGTATGAAGGGCGTCAAATTAAGGAATAACAACGATGCGACAGAACATCATTCTCGCCACAGCGTTTGCCACCCTTGTCTCCACCAGCGCATTCGCGGCCGATCTGCCAGGCAAGGGCATCACCGTGCAGCCGTTTCAGAGCACCATCTCCGAAGAAGCGTTCCAGACCTTATTAGTCAGCCGCGGGCTGGAAAAACTCGGCTACACCGTCAATAAGCCCAGCGAAGTTGATTACAACGTTGGCTACACCTCACTGGCGGCGGGCGACGTGACGTTTACCGCCGTGAACTGGCAACCGCTGCATGATGATATGTACGCGGCAGCAGGCGGGGATAAAAAGTTCTACCGCGAGGGGGATTTCGTTACCGGCGCCGCACAGGGGTACTTGATCGATAAGAAAACCGCCGAGCAGTACAAAATCAAAAGTATCGACCAGCTTAAAGATCCCAAAATCGCCAGACTGTTTGATACCAACGGTGACGGCAAAGCTGACCTGACTGGCTGTACGCCGGGCTGGGGCTGTGAAGCGGTGATCAACCACCAGATTGACGCCTTTGGGCTGAGCAATACCGTGGTGCATAACCAGGGCAATTATGCGGCGATGATGGCCGATACCATCACTCGCTTCAAAGAAGGCAAACCCGTGCTCTATTACACCTGGACGCCGTACTGGGTCAGTGATGTGCTGAAACCGGGGAAAGATGTGGTCTGGCTGCAGGTGCCCTTCTCTTCTCTGCCGGGCGAGCAGAAAAATATCGACACCAAACTACCTAACGGCATGAACTACGGTTTCCCGGTCAACACCATGCACATTGTCGCCAATAAAGCCTGGGCCGAGAAAAACCCGGCGGCAGCGAAATTGTTCTCCGTGATGAAGCTGCCGATTGCCGATATTAATGCGCAGAATGCGATGATGCATGCCGGTCACGCTTCCGAAGCAGATATTCAGGGGCATGTTGATGGCTGGATCAAAGCCCACCAGCAGCAGTTTGACGGCTGGGTGAAAGAGGCGCTGGCCGCGCAGAAGTAAATGAAGAAATAGGTTTTTTAATCGCCGTTTACCCGGCATCCTGGTTTCGCCATAGCCCCGGTAAGCGACGTGTTACCGGGGACACATCCCGGATGCGGCGCAAGCGCCTTATCCGGGCTACCTCTCCCTCAGTATGAATGCATCAGAACGCATCACACCCACCTGACCGCACTAACCGACACGCGATCCCGCCCCTCTTTTTATCCTCATTCGTTATTATTGGTATTCACGAAAATAATCAGCTAATGAATCATTCCAGCAAAATGAACAAACACCATCATGGGCTTAGCCCGGCACTGATAGCGCTTATGTCCATCGCCACCGGTCTTTCCGTCGCCAGCAACTATTACGCGCAGCCGTTGCTCGATGCGATAGCTCGCGCCTTCTCACTCTCCCCCGATCAGGCTGGCTTTATTGTTACCGCAGCCCAACTCGGCTATGCCGCAGGCTTGTTGTTCCTGGTGCCCCTGGGCGATATGTTTGAGCGCAGGCGGCTCATCGTCTGTATGACCCTGCTGGCTGCGGGGGGAATGTTGATCACGGCCAGCAGTTCCACGCTGGGGATGATGGTTCTTGGCACCGCGCTGACAGGGCTTTTCTCGGTAGTGGCGCAAATCCTCGTCCCGCTGGCCGCTACCCTTGCCGCACCGGAAAAACGTGGCAAGGTCATCGGCACGATTATGAGTGGCTTGTTGCTGGGCATTCTGCTGGCGCGAACCGTTGCCGGCTTGCTGGCAAGCCTTGGCGGCTGGCGCACGGTCTACTGGGTAGCCAGCGTGCTGATGGTCATCATGGCAATTGCGTTGTGGCGTGGTCTGCCAAAGGTCAAACAGGACACTCACCTGAATTACCCGCAGCTTCTGGGGTCGATCTTCTCACTGTTTGCTAAAGAGAAAGTGTTGCGCACCCGCGCCCTGCTGGGCTGCCTCTCCTTCGCCAACTTTAGCATCCTCTGGACTTCCATGGCCTTCCTGCTTGCGTCACCCCCCTTTAACTTCTCCGAAGGGGTGATAGGCCTGTTCGGGCTGGTGGGAGCTGCAGGTGCACTGGGCGCGCGTCCTTTTGGCAGCCTGGCGGACAAAGGCAAAGCTCACCTGACCACTACCGTCTCGCTGGGGTTGCTGCTTCTCTCCTGGCTGGCTATCGCCTGGGGACAAAGTTCGGTACTGGCGCTGTTCATCGGGATTCTGCTCCTGGACTTGACCGTCCAGGGGGTACACATTACTAACCAGACCGTCATTTATCGCCTCAAACCTGAAGCCCGTAACCGTCTGACTGCCGGTTATATGACCAGTTATTTTGTCGGTGGCGCGGCCGGATCGCTTATCTCAGCATCAGCATGGCAGCACGCAGGCTGGACCGGGGTAAGTATTGCAGGCGCCAGTTTCGCTGCCCTTAACCTGTTGGTCTGGTGGCGAGGCTATCAACACCCGCAAAAAGCAGAATAAAATCACGCCCACGTTACGTCGAAACACCAAAAAACCGGGGTGTTAAGGTGCCCCTGAGTCTGATATGGTTATGCGACTTATTTATCCCGGTGATTTTAACGTGGGTGATATTTAACACATACTATGGATAGTACAGATACGACAACCGACCCTTTCCCCGTTGCACCTGCAACATTTTGGAAAGGGATCAAAGACCCTCTTCCTGACGTACTAAGTTACGTTCCTGTGGCATTCCCATTCGACCTGCATGCCACAGAGCCAGGTTTTTCGCCATCCGGCAATTTCTTCTCCCGCATCACTCTGTTCTTCATCCCTGCCGCGCCCCTTACGGGCTGCGTTAACGTTTTATTTATCTCTCCGGGGCTGCGTTTCTGGAAAACGTACAGCCTGAGTATTGCGGGATTATTGCGCGCGCTCGCTTACGGAATCGTCTGGAAATTACTGACAGTCCCATCACTAAAGCAAATTTATTAGAGAAAATAATACATTTACTTTATTTGTCACTGTCGTTACTATATCGACTGCAATTAATGAGGTTATGCCCAAATGGATAGTTCGTTTACGCCCATTGAACAAATGCTTAAATTCCGCGCCAGCCGCTATGAAGATTTCCCGTTCCAGGAAATTCTGCTCACCCGTCTGTGTATGCACATGCAGGGTAAGCTGCTGGAAAATCGCAATAAAATGCTGAAAGCTCAAGGGATTAACGAAACATTATTTATGGCGTTAATCACCCTGGAGTCTCAGGAAAATCACAGTATTCAGCCATCCGAACTGAGCAGCGCGCTGGGCTCTTCTCGCACCAATGCGACCCGTATCGCCGATGAGCTGGAAAAACGCGGCTGGATTGAACGCCGTGAAAGCGACAATGACCGTCGCTGCCTGCATCTGCAGTTGACCGATAAAGGGCATGAATTCCTGCGTCAGGTTCTGCCACCGCAGCACAACTGTCTGCACCAACTCTGGTCTTCGCTGACAACCGCTGAAAAAGACCAACTCGAGCACATCACACGCAAGTTGCTCACTCGCCTGGATCAAATGGACGAAGACGGCACCATCCTTGAGGCGCTGCGCTAACGCTGAGATCCGCTCGAACATCCAGATTGAATAAGAATTCCGTCAGGCCGGCACGTCACACTGCTGGCCTTTCTGACAAAACAGGTCGGCCTTGCCGATATGAAATAATAAGATCGTGGAGAAAAGCATGAGCGCAAATGCGGAGAGTCAAACCCCGCAGCAACCGGTCAAAAAGAAAGGCAAACGCAAAGGCGCCCTTCTGCTGTTGACCTTGCTCTTTATTGTTATTGCCGTGGCATATGGGATTTATTGGTTTTTAGTACTGCGTCATTTTGAGGAAACCGATGACGCATACGTGGCAGGGAACCAGGTTCAAATCATGGCGCAGGTATCCGGCAGCGTGACGAAAGTCTGGGCTGACAATACCGACTACGTCAAGCAAGGGGATGTGCTGGTGACCCTCGATGCCACCGATGCCCAACAGGCATTCGAAAAGGCACAGACCGCGCTGGCCTCAAGCGTTCGCCAGACTCGTCAGTTGATGATCAACGGCAAACAACTACAGGCAAGTATCGAATTACAACGTACCGCTCTGGCTCAGGCGCAAACGGATTTAAATCGCCGTGTGCCGCTGGGTAATGCTAATTTGATTGGTCGCGAAGAGCTGCAACATGCCCGTGACGCCGTCGCCACTGCGCAGGCGCAGTTGGATGTTGCTATTCAGCAATATAATGCCAACCAGGCGATGATTCTGGATACCCGTCTGGAGGATCAACCCGCGGTAAAACAGGCCGCTGCAGAACTGCGTAACGCCTGGCTCGCGCTGCAACGAACCAAAATTGTCAGCCCGATCACCGGTTATGTTTCTCGCCGTGCCGTCCAGCCTGGCGCGCAAATAAGCCCGACGACATCACTGATGGCCGTGGTTCCGGCTACCGGTTTGTGGGTGGACGCAAACTTCAAAGAAACCCAGCTTGCACATATGCGTATCGGCCAGACTGCGACTGTCGTCAGCGATCTTTACGGTGACGAAGTGAAATACACAGGCAAAGTGGTGGGTCTGGATATGGGTACTGGCAGCGCCTTCTCACTGCTTCCGGCACAAAATGCCACCGGTAACTGGATCAAGGTGGTTCAGCGTCTGCCGGTACGTATAGAACTCGATGCAAAGCAGTTGAGCGATCACCCGCTGCGTATCGGCCTCTCCACGTTGGTAAATGTTGATACTACCAACCGTGACGGTCAGGTACTGTCAAGCCAGGTTCGCACCAGCCCGGCGTATGAGAGCAGCGCACGTGAGCTTGACCTGCAACCGGTCAACACCCTGATTGAAAATATCGTGAAGGCCAACGCGGGTTAATCCGAGGTACGCGTAATGCAACAGAGAAAACCGCTGGAAGGGGCGCAACTGGTCATTATGACTATTGCGCTGTCGCTGGCGACCTTCATGCAGGTGCTGGATTCCACCATCGCTAACGTCGCGATCCCCACGATTGCCGGTAACCTTGGCTCCTCCCTGAGCCAGGGGACGTGGGTTATCACCTCTTTTGGGGTAGCAAACGCCATCTCGATTCCGATAACCGGTTGGCTGGCGAAGCGTGTGGGCGAGGTCAAACTGTTCCTCTGGTCCACCGTTGCTTTTGCTATCGCCTCCTGGGCGTGCGGTGTTTCCAGTAGCCTGAGCATGCTGATCTTCTTCCGCGTCATTCAGGGGATTGTCGCCGGGCCGTTGATTCCACTCTCACAGAGCCTGTTGCTGAGTAACTACCCGCCCGCTAAACGTTCGATTGCGCTGGCGTTGTGGTCAATGACGGTGATCGTCGCCCCCATTTGCGGCCCGATCCTCGGCGGTTATATCAGTGATAACTACCACTGGGGCTGGATCTTCTTTATCAACGTCCCTATCGGTGCCCTGGTGGTGCTGCTAACCCTGCAATCGCTGCGTGGTCGTGAAACGCGTACCGAACAACGCCGCATCGACGGTGTGGGGCTGGCGCTATTAATCGTGGGTATCGGTAGCCTGCAGGTGATGCTCGACCAGGGGAAAGAGCTGGACTGGTTCAATTCCCGCGAAATCATCATCCTGACGATTGTCGCCGTGGTATCGATAAGCTTTCTGGTGGTGTGGGAGTTGACGGATGAGAACCCGATAGTCGACCTGTCGCTCTTTAAGTCGCGGAACTTTACCATCGGTTGTTTGTGTATCAGTCTCGCCTATATGCTCTATTTCGGCGCGATCGTGCTGCTGCCACAACTGTTGCAGGAGGTTTATGGCTACACCGCAACCTGGGCGGGGCTGGCCTCTGCGCCAGTTGGGGTAATCCCGGTTCTTTTATCGCCGATCATTGGTCGTTTTGCTCATAAGCTCGATATGCGCAGGCTGGTCACATTCAGCTTTATTATGTACGCCGTCTGCTTCTACTGGCGCGCATATACGTTTGAGCCGGGAATGGATTTTGGCGCTTCCGCATGGCCGCAATTTATTCAGGGCTTCGCCGTGGCCTGCTTCTTTATGCCGCTGACGACGATTACGCTATCCGGCCTGCCGCCAGAGCGCCTGGCTGCGGCGTCGAGCCTGTCGAACTTTACCCGAACGCTGGCGGGCTCCATCGGCACATCGATCACCACCACCATGTGGACTAACCGGGAATCGATGCACCACGCGCAACTGACCGAATCTGTCACCCCCTACAACCCGAACGCGCAGGAGATGTATAACCAGCTGCAGGGGTTAGGGATGTCACAACAGCAGGCATCCGGCTGGATAGCCCAGCAAATCACCAATCAGGGGCTGATTATATCCGCCAATGAGATTTTCTGGATGTCGGCTGGGGTATTTCTGGTCTTGCTGGGCCTGGTGTGGTTTGCCAGACCGCCATTTGGCGCGGGCGGCGGCGGCGGCGGTGCGCACTAAGCGCCGTCTGTTCTGACAGCCAAAATGGCCTGCCTGATAAGGGATCTTCGGATCCCTTTCTTATCCCCCTACGCGCAGGTGGTTGTTTTATCATCATAACGCGTGTATCTTTATGCCCGCCCCGAAATCTTCCATTCACCCTAACCGGTTCTGAGCAACGCGCTCAGGTTGTTTTTCCCTCTGACGTCGTCCACCCCTTTTGCGGGTGATTTTTATCCTCACATTTTTAACCCACTCAACCTGGCATTCGCACGCCGCGCGGGCGAACAATAATTACACAAAAAATAATGGATTATCATGAATTCACAACGAAAATACGGGAGAACCTGGCACTATCCTTTCTCCCCTGGCACCACCAGCGATGACCGCATCAATGCCAGTTACTGGCGTGATATGCAGTCGATCGCGTCGCTGATCCATACGGAAAAGCTGGACGGTGAGAATAACTGCCTGAACCGCTACGGCGTTTTTGCGCGCTCTCACGCCACGCCTACCCAGTCCGCATGGACGCATAAAATTCGCCAGCGCTGGCAATTGCTGAAAAACGATCTCGGCGATCTCGAACTCTTTGGCGAGAACCTTTACGCGGTTCACTCCATCGAATATCACGCCCTCGAACAGGACTTTTTTCTGTTCGCCGTCCGCTGTCAGGACATGTGGCTCAGTTGGGAAGAGGTCAAATTTTATGCCGCACTCTTTGATTTTCCCTGCGTTCCAGAGATGAATGGCCCGCAGCCAGGAAACGATGAAAAGGCCTGGCAGCGTGAGTTTCTGGCGCTAACAACCGGCAGTGGCGCATTTGCGCCCTGGGATACCCAGACTGGCAAGCCCTGTACGCTGGAAGGCGTGGTCAGCCGTAACAGTGAGGAATTTCCAGTTGATGAATTTGCGCATAATGTCTTCAAGTTTGTACGCAAAAATCATGTGAAAACCACCGAACACTGGAAACGCAACTGGCAGCGCGCCCGTATGGCGTATGAGTTTGCAGCAGGAGGCACACGATGATCTGGCAGCTAAGCGAAGACAAACGTTGGCCTACTCTGCGTCAGCGCTTTAACTGGGTGGAGGAGATGCATCAGGTCCCGCAGGATCCCATTCACCATGCGGAAGGCAATGTCGGGATCCACACCGAAATGGTCCTTAATGCATTGACGAAAATGGACGCATACCAGCAACTCCCCCACCAGCAGCAGGAAATTGTATGGGCCGCGGCGCTACTGCATGATGTCGAAAAGCGCAGTACCACGCATCAGGACGATGAGGGGCGTATCCACTCACCAGGCCATGCCCGCAAAGGTGAACTCACTGCACGGCACATTTTGTGGCGAGATATCCCGATGCCCTTTGCCCTGCGCGAACAGATTGCGGCACTCGTGCGTCTGCACGGCCTCCCCTTATGGCTGCTGGAACGCCCGTCGCCTGAGCGCTTACTGCTGAGTGCTGCGATGCGAATTGACACTCGCCTGCTGGCATTACTCGCGCGTGCCGATATGGAAGGACGTCATTGCGAGGACAAACAGGAGATGCTCGACCGCATTGCTTTGTTTGAACTCTTTTGTCAGGAGCAGCACTGCTGGGGGCAAGCGCGCCCCTTTGTATCCGATATTGCCCGCTGGCACTACCTGACGCATGAGAACAGTCCGGCAGATTTTGTCCCCTGGAACACCGGGGGTTTCGAAGTGACGTTGCTTAGTGCGCTGCCGGGTATGGGAAAAGATCGCTATATCAGCGAACATTGCCAGGGGATGGCCGTCATCAGCCTGGATGATATTCGCAGACAGCTGGGTGTAAGTCCCGCCGATCGCACGGCAACCGGGCAAGTCGTTCAACAGGCGAAAGAGGAAGCCCGCGTGTTATTGCGGCAAAAAATCCCCTTCGTGTGGAATGCCACGAACATCAGCCGACAACTCCGAACTCAGCTTATCAGCCTGTTCACGGCCTATGGGGCGAAGGTAAAAATCGTTTATCTGGAAGTGCCCTGGCCACAATGGAAAGTACAAAATGCCAGTCGTCAGCATGCCGTACCGGAAGAGGTGATTCTGCGCATGGCATCAAGGCTGGAAGTTCCTCAGCCCGATGAAGCACATTGCGTTGAATATCGGGTAGCAGATGCCTGACCTGTAAGCGCCTCCAGTCAGGAGGCGCTTTTTTGGGTTATTTCACAATACCAAGAATTTCCATGGTTATCTCCGAGGCCACCCCTGGCGGCACGGTGCCGGGTATCCCCTGCTCACCATAGGCAAGTTCAATAGGAACAGTGATCCTGACCTTCCCACCGCTGCCGACGCGCAGCACGCCTTGCTGCATTACTTCCGGAAGCTTGCTTACCCTACCCACTCGGATCTCCCCACCAGACATTTTCTTTCCGGTACTGATTTTTTCATCAAGGCGGAAACGAATCGTATCGTTTACCGTTAACAGTGGTGTTTTGCCTTTTTTGACAACGAGATAAACCACCCCATTTGGGGCCTGCTCAGCTCCTTTGGCTTTGGCAGCGCGTTCAACAAACTGGATGCTCTGTTTTTTATTGCGCTCCCGCTCACGCCCTTGCACTTCGGCCACCTGCTGATCAAAACGGGTAAGGATGCGGCCAACTTCGTCTTCGCTCAGTTGCATCGTATTGGCGAGCTTATCTTTAAATCCCTGCAGGAAGGCCAGAGGTAAGAATTTGTGCCCTGCGAACTCCAGCACCTTAAATTCGTGTGGAACTTTTACTGCATAATACGCACCGTAGGCGTAGTTTATTTTTGACTCTTCAGACTTGTGTGTTTTCAGCGAATAGGCAGACTGTTTTGCTTTAACCAGTTCAGAGGGAGCGGCATCATGCTCCTTTTGTAACGTGGCCAGACTGGCCAGAGCCTGCTTTTTCTCTTCATCGTCTTTTTTGGCCTGTTGCTCAAGTTCGCCAAGACGCGCGAGTTGTTCTGCGATCTTGTTGTTAGCACTATTCAGTTGTTCCAACTGTTCGCTGTTTTGTTGACTGGATTGTGCAAGTTGTGTGGCGAGTGCTTTCTCACTCCCGGCCTGCGTCGCCAGTTGTTGCTCCAGAAGCGTTTTCTGACTGACGGCCTCATTCAGACTCTGCTCGAGCGCGACGGTGCGTGCGGTATTCGCCTGCGCCGTTTTCTCAAGTGCTGCGATATTCTCACTCAGTGCTGTGGTTTTCTGATTCGCCGCCGCAAGCTGGGTGCGCAGTTTTTCGGCTTCCACCCGTTGCATCGCCACTGTTTTACCACTGTCAGGCTGTTTCGCCAGTTGTTGCTCCAGCAACGCTTTCTGACTGACGGCCTCATTGGCAGCCAACTGCAAGCGGGTCATTTGGGTCTGTAATTCTTCTGTCCGCGCTGTCAGTACGCCGACCTGTTTCTCATAGCGACGCGCATTTTCAGCCAGCTGTTTCTCGCTGGCCAACAGTTGCTGGTGCAATTGTTTGTTTTCATCTCTGAATGCTTCGGCCTGTTCCGCCCCAACGTCTGGTTGCCGATTTTTGAGTGCCTCATTCTGCTTACGAAGTGCCTGAAGTTCGCGCTGTGAGGTACGGAGTTTACGTTTAAGTTGACTGAGTTCTGTTTGTTGCAGAGTACTCTTTTTGACTACGACGGCGCTTTTTGCCTGCGTAACAGATTCAGGGCGCGTCAACAGGGGAACGGCAGGTATAACGCTGTCCGATTTATCACCAGCATTGTTAAATAATATATTTGCTTCGGGTGCCAACATCCCTTCTCGTTGTAGTTGTTCAATTAATAATGTTGAGTCAGCTTTGGTCATGACCGGGAAAGTCGCCCCCACTATTATTACAACAACAGATAATAACTTTCTCATAATTTATTCAATTCATTTGCACGTTTGGACATGTTGGCAAATACGGCACTGCGTACACGAGCGCAAACAATATCGACTTTATCATTAAGCTCAAGCTTAATGATTTCCGCAGAATCACCTTCTATAAGAGCCTGATTCTTTTTATATATTGCGTAGTTATTATTGATAACGCTAAACTGATGCTGAAACTTTTTAAAGGATGCGTTATCAAGTGATTTTAAAGCCGTAAACATTTGATAACATTGATTCTCTTTCTGTTTCCCCAATGTCAGAGGCAAGGGGGCCGGTGTTTTTGTTCCTGAACACCCTACCAGCAGCAGTGAGAGTGTCATTATTAGTCCTACGTGCGATAACCGCATAATAGCCTCATACCTGAGCATAACATTCCCTGTGAATGCATCCGTAATACGAATACATTCATTCCCGATTAATTACCAACCAAAAAATAATAAAAATAAAAACTACCACGACAGAAAAGGAATAACAATAAAAAGAGATGAAACAGTTGATTAGTCACTAGAACACCAGCAGACAACTTATTCAAAAAAGACATTTAAAGTAGAGTGCTATTTATCATAAAAATAAAGAAAGCTCTCAATATAATTAATGAATAGTGTAATAAACAAAATATGCGTACAGGTTCCCTAACTTTTACATCGGACATCGCGACAAGATTGTCCCTTTCTCACTAGTATCTGTCCACGGCGCTAAAGCATAGCTTCCCTTCTGCCACCAGGATAATACACAGACAAAAGGAGAAGACCATGCTCAAAAACCCGGCAGAAAAATACCGCCCCTATACACCGATTTCCTTACCCGACCGTGGCTGGCCTGAAAAGCAACAGACCCGTGCGCCGCGCTGGTTGTCTACAGACCTGCGCGATGGCAACCAGGCGTTAGCAGAACCGATGGACAGTGAACGCAAACTGCAGTTCTGGGAATTGCTCCTCGCCTGCGGTTTTAAAGAGATCGAAGTGGCTTTCCCATCTGCATCGCAAACCGACTTTAACTTTGTACGTCAGTTGATTGAAGAAAACCGTATTCCGCAGGATGTGACTATTCAGGTATTGACCCAGGCGCGCGAGGATCTGATTCACCGTACCTTCGCATCGCTGCTGGGGGCACGCAGCGCCACCGTTCACCTCTACAATGCAACGGCACCACTTTTTCGCAAACTGGTATTTGGCATGGAAAAGGCAGACGTGATCGCCCTTGCCGTACGTTCTACACGGCTCATTCGCCAGCTCTGTGAACAGCACCCACAAACCCGGTGGCAGT
The DNA here is from genome assembly GCA_901456055.1 of Phytobacter ursingii. Classification (GTDB taxonomy): domain Bacteria; phylum Pseudomonadota; class Gammaproteobacteria; order Enterobacterales; family Enterobacteriaceae; genus Phytobacter; species Phytobacter ursingii. Next base: position 123,979 of record CABDWT010000001.1, on the reverse strand, counting down.
ACGAATATTCCCCGGAAACCTTCTGTTTTACCGAGCCGGAATTCGCGCTGGAAATCTGTGAAGCCGTGGCCGATGTATGGGAGCCCTGCGCCGAACGCCCCATGATCGTTAATCTGCCTGCGACGGTGGAGGTGAACACACCTAACGTTTACGCCGATCAGATTGAATATTTCTGCCGCCACTTTACCCGTCGCAAGGCGGTGAGCATCAGCGTCCATCCGCACAACGATCGCGGCACTGGCGTGGCAAGTGCCGAGCTGGCCCTGCTGGCGGGAGCCGATCGCGTTGAAGGTTGTCTTTTTGGCAATGGCGAACGTACCGGCAACGTTTGTCTGGTCACGCTGGCGATGAACCTTTATAGCCAGGGTATCTCACCGCAACTCGATTTCAGCAATATGCAGTACGTGGTCGAAACCGTGGAAAATTGTAATCAATTGCCTGTTCACCCTCGTCACCCGTGGGCCGGACGCCTGGCCTATACCGCTTTTTCCGGATCGCATCAGGATGCGATTAAAAAAGGCTTCGATGCCCGCAAGGCTGACGAGCGTTGGGAGATGCCTTATCTGCCCGTCGATCCGCAGGACATTGGTTGTACCTACGAAGCAGTAATTCGCGTAAACAGCCAGTCCGGTAAGAGTGGCAGCGCGTGGCTGATAGAGCAAAATCATGGATTGAAATTGCCCCGCGCGTTACAGCAGGATTTTAGCCAGCATGTACAGCGTGAAACAGACAGCCACGGCAAAGAGATGACGCAAAATGCGCTCTGGCAGCTCTTTCGTCAGCGCTACGGTCTGGTTGCGCAGCCTGCGCTGGCCCTGGTGGATTACAAAAGCGAAAGCCGCCAGGATGGTCAGTTACATTTACAGGCCACATTGCTGCAAGAAGGAACCCAGCGGAAAATCGAAGCGCTGGGAAATGGCTTATTGTCTGCGGCAGCCGGTGCCTTAAGCCACCTGCTTAAAAAGCCTTTCAGCATTAAGGATTATCACGAGCATACGCTCGGAGAACGTAGCGACAGCCGTTCTGTGGCCTACATTCACTGCCTGTACCCGGACGGCAGCGGAAGCTGGGGGGTCGGTATCGATAATGACGTGGCGAGGGCTTCTTTACAGGCGTTGCTGAACGCGCTGAGCTAACACTACTCGTTTTCCTGAGCGCGGAAATAATCGCTGGGTGATATCCCCATCACCCGGCGAAACATCGCCGTAAATGCGCTGTGGCTGCCGTATCCCAGATCCAGCGCGACACGTAGCACCGAGTGACCTTGCGCCAGCCTGACCAGCGCTTCCATCAGCTTTGCCCGCCGAACCCACTCGCCATAGGTTAACGCCGTTTGCCGTTGAAAATGACGGTTGAGGGTCTTTTCACTCATGCTCATCAAAGCCGCCGCCTGCGCGCTGCTCCAGGGCTCGGCTATCGACTCGCGAATATACCGACACAAATTTTTCAGCCCCTCGCTCTCCGGTTCCGGCAAGAAAAAAGGCAACACACGCATGCCGCGGATCTCATCCAGAATCAGCTCATAAACATGCTCATCGCGACTGGCAGGCGCATATTTTTCGGCAAGGGAAAACGAGGCGACAATCAATTCACGCAGCAACGGTGTGATTTGCACAATCTGGCAGGAGGCGGGTAAATCCGCGCGGGCAAGCGGGTCAATAAACAGCGTTCGTGCAGCAACTTTGCCCGTAATGCGAATCGCATGTTGGGTACCGGCAGGTAACCAGACGCCGCGCCCTGGCGGGACGACCCAGCAACCTGATGCAGTGTCCACCCGGACGACGCCACTTAAGATATGCAGCAATTGCGCGCAATCATGCTGGTGCCACGGCTCACTTTCTCCGTGTTCATAATCATGCGCAAAGGGGACCAGAGGACGATGGGCAAAGGAGAAGGTTAAAGTAGTCGACATCTCTTAACCTCCTTTGCCCACCCCTCTCCCTGAGGGAGAGGGCGCATACGCACTAGATGTGCAGTTCCTGCAGTTTCTCTTTCGGCAGCGCCAGCTCTTCGTTGCTGTTAACACGCACGTCTTTTTCGAGAATATGGCGCGCGATGTCCTGCGCTTCGCTCAGCGAGTGCATCTGATAGGTACCGCACTGATAGACGTTAAGTTCCGGAATCTGGTTCTGGTTCTGTACTTTCAGAACGTCTGCCATTGCCGCTTTCCAGGCATCGGCCACTCGTTGCTCGTCAGGCGTACCGATCAGGCTCATATAAAAGCCAGTACGGCAACCCATCGGGGAGATGTCGATAATCTCCACACCATTCCCATTGAGATGATCACGCATGAAACCCGCGAACAGGTGTTCCAGCGTATGGATGCCTTTTTCCGGCATGACTTCTTTGTTAGGCACGCAGAAACGCAGGTCGAAAACGGTAATGGCGTCGCCATGAGGAGTGTTCATGCTCTTTGCAACACGGACCGCAGGCGCTTCCATACGGGTATGATCGACAGTGAAGCTATCCAACAATGGCATTTAGTCACCTCCGCAGTGATTTTTTTAAAAATAAAATGAACTCTTCATTTAGATGCGAGTCTGAGTATATGAAAGACGCGCATTTGTTATCATCATCCCTGTTTTCAGAGATGAATATTTCGGCCACAGTAATGTGGCCTTTTTCTTTTCTGTCAGGCATGTCTTGCGACAAGCGCCTCGAATGTTTCCGTATCCGACGCCTCAACCTCTTTCTGGCGTGCCCAGGAAACATCGCACTCTTTGCTGAAATCCTCTTCGCGCAAAATTTCCAGCGGTTCTTCGCGCAACATCGAACGATACTCTTCAGAGAGCGCTTTGCCCGTACCGCCAATGCCTTTATCAAGCATAGAACGCAAAATACGCGCTGAGAATGTCAGTTCCGGGTTATCAAAACAAGCCAGCAGCTCATCGCAAACCTGTTCATATCCGTTGCCGCCGTACAGCCCATCAAGTGTCTGCGCGACACGTTTAAGGTCACGGAACAGATCTTTGCCAACCTGCGGCAGCGGGAACTGTGCCGCTTCGCAGCCCATTCCCAGCGTCAGGCCCGGTTTACGACCTTCCAGAATGACACGATTCCAGTTTTTACGCGTACAGAGCAGCTCATCGCTGCTCATTTCCGGCGCGTCCGCCAGTACACACCAGACCATAAACAGATCGAGGAAACGAACCTGCTGCTCATCCACGCCAATCGGGGTGAACGGGTTGATGTCCAGCGAACGCACTTCAATATATTCAATTCCGCCGCGCAACAGCGCATCTGACGGTGATTCACCGCTACGCGTTACGCGTTTCGGGCGTATCGGGGCATAAAGTTCGTTTTCAATCTGCAGAATATTGGTATTGATCTGCAGATACTTACCGTCTTTTTTCAGGCCAATCTTCGCGTATTCCTCAGATGGCGTTTTAATCGCGCGTTTCAGGGCCACGACGTAATCAGACAGATTGTTAAAGGTAATGCCAAGATTGCTTTGCGATTTGTTGGTATACCCCAGGTCACTCAAACGCAGCGAAGTGGCATACGGCAGATAATACATGCCGCCAGGCGTCTTCTCGAAAGGCAGCGTCGACGGTTTACCCTGGAGAAAAGAGGGGCAAATCGCCGGGGACGCGCCAAACAGGTAAGGAATGACCCAACCAAAGCGGTAATAGTTACGAATCAGACGGAAATAACCGTCTGAAACGGATTCTTTGTCGGTTTCCCCGCATTTGGCTTCCCAGAAAGCCATCGGCAGAGAAAAGTTGTAATGCACGCCTGAAATGGTCTGCATCAACGCGCCGTAGCGGTTTTTCAACCCTTCACGGTAGAGCGTTTTCAGGCGGCCAATGTTCGACGAGCCGTACTGCGCCAGTTCGATTTCCTGACCGTTTTCGATATAGCACGGCATGCTCAGCGGCCACATGCGCTCGTCACCAATTTCACGCGCAGTAAAACGGTGGATATCACGCATGATGGTCAGCATATGCTGAATATCACCGTCTACCGGAGTGATAAACTCCAGCAACGCTTCGGCAAAATCTGTCGTAATCCATTTATGGGTCAACGCGGAACCAAGGGCGTGCGGATGACCGGTGGTTGCCAGCGTGCCATCTGCATTGACGCGCAACGTTTCGCGCTCAAGACCACGTTGAATGCCCTTAAGAGCCTGAGGATTTTTTTCCAGCCAGGACAATGCCTGTGATACGTCCGGGATCAAATTGACCTCCCGCCTGTAAAATTCATTTTATTAAGCATAATTGTAATGGTTGACGATTAAAGGTCACTCACTCAGTCCAATTAGTGCCACCACGTCATACCCTGAAGCGTTACGATGGCCAGGAGCACATAGCGTATCGCCTTCCCAAGGCACAAAAAAAACACCACTGGCCCCCAGGAGATGCGCATCCATCCCGCCAGCAGGCACAGCAAATCGCCGATTACAGGCATCCAGCTCAATAACAGTGTGGCTGCGCCATAGCGTCTTAGCCAACCTGCTGCTTTTTCCTGCCAGCGCGATTTTTCACGCAATGGAAAGAAACGCCCAAGAATAACGTTAGTCAACCCTCCAAGGCTATTACCCATTGTTGCTATTAACACGAGTAGCCACGGCTGACTAAGGCCTGACAGCAGCATAGCAACCAACACCACCTCAGAGTTGCCTGGAAGCAAGGTAGCGCTAAGAAAACTGCTGGCAAACAATGAAACAAGAGAAAGCGTTTCACTCACAACAGGCGCACATCCACGGCATCCATCCCGGCGGAGCGTGCTGCCTGCAGGCCAAAATCCGCATCCTCAAAAACCACGCATTTTTGCGGCGCGACACCCATTTTTTCCGCACAAAGCAAAAAGGTGTCAGGCGCAGGTTTGTGATTTTTTACATGATCGGCGGCGACCACGGCAGCGAAATAGTGACGCAAACCAAGATGAGATAACAGTGCTTCGGCGATTGCGCTTTCGCTCCCCGTCCCGACCGATAACGGACGGCGACCATACCACGCTTTGACAACATCAATCAGCGGTAGCGGACGGACGGTATCAAGCAGCATCGCTTTCACCGCTTCTGTTTTTTCACGTGCAAGCGCATAGGGGTCCAGGTCGGCCTGATTCAGCTCAATCACCGACTGGGCGATACGCCAGGTAGGAGAACCGTTCAGCGCGATCATCGCCTGGATATCGTAGCGCAGACCATAATGCCCCAGCACGTCATGCCAGGCTTTACGGTGAGTCGGTTCGGTATCCAGGATGGTGCCATCCATATCGAAAATCAGACCATCGTAACGTTCGTACATCGTGTTCTCATAGAGCGGATAACAAAACGTTACTTTATCGTAAACAAAGATTTTTGTCGCTGTCAGACGCAGAGACAACAAAGACGCCCTGTGGCGCCTTTGTGTTTTGCGAAGGATTATTTGATCCTCAAATCATTTTCAACCACGCGCACCCCAGGAACCCGGCGAGCGACCTCCACGGCGCGCTTCGCGCTTTCAGCAGATGAGACAAAACCACTCAATTGCACACGCCCTTTAAAGGTTTCAACGCTGATTTCCGACGATTTTATGTTTTTATCATTGAATAGCGCGGTTTTGACTTTGGTCGTCACAACGGTGTCGTCTATATAGCCGCCAGTGCTTTCCTTTTTAGATGAGCCCGCACAACCGCTCAGGGTCAGTGCGACAAGTAACATTGCGCAAAACGCAGAAATAGCGTTGAACCCTTTCATGATTTCTCTCCTTGCCTTTGCCTTACTCAATTCACATCGTGATAAGTAGATAAATTATAGAGGAAAGAACAGACTGCCAATAAAAATCCATTACGGAAGGAAAAGGGATCTGCAGAGAAATGGGGATACGAAAAATAAGGAGACAATGAAGAGAGTGCTGTTCTGGAGAAGATAGCGCATCCGGGAGGATGACTCACTTTGCTCGCCCTGCGGGCCGTTGCTGACGCAACGTTATCCTCCCTGGTGCTGGCGATTATTTCGCAGACCATGAAACAACGATGCTGATGTTATTTCGGAGAAGATGGTGCATCCAGGAGGATTCGAACCTCCGACCGCTCGGTTCGTAGCCGAGTACTCTATCCAGCTGAGCTATGGATGCATTGAGATTTACTGCTAATTCGGTGCTGCTTAACAGGTCGCAACACTGATTAAAATTGTGCATCCGGGAGGATGACTCACTTTGCTCGCCCTGCGGGCCGTTGCTGACGCAACGTTATCCTCCCTGGTGCTGCCGATTATTTCGCAGACCATGAAACAACGATGCTGATGTTATTTCGGAGAAGATGGTGCATCCAGGAGGATTCGAACCTCCGACCGCTCGGTTCGTAGCCGAGTACTCTATCCAGCTGAGCTATGGATGCATTGAGATTTACTGCTAATTCGGTGCTGCTTAACAGGCCGCAACACTGATTAAGATGGTGCATCCAGGAGGATTCGAACCTCCGACCGCTCGGTTCGTAGCCGAGTACTCTATCCAGCTGAGCTATGGATGCATCAGAATTTACTGCTTTACTACCGATTCAATGTTGCTCAACACGCCGCAACACTGAGAAAGATGGTGCATCCAGGAGGATTCGAACCTCCGACCGCTCGGTTCGTAGCCGAGTACTCTATCCAGCTGAGCTATGGATGCAAATGGCGGTGAGGCGGGGATTCGAACCCCGGATGCAGCTTTTGACCGCATACTCCCTTAGCAGGGGAGCGCCTTCAGCCTCTCGGCCACCTCACCACACGCCTCTTACGAGTGCTTCGAAGAACTTGTTTCTGCTCATCGTCGCTGCGTGGCGCACATATTACTTTCTGAGACTTATAAGTCAAACAATTTTTCCAGCCCCTGAATCGTTTGCACACTTCGCAGACAATTAGCCGGATAAAAACGCAAAAAGGATGTTTTATCAGCAGAAATTAGACGTTACGCACCTGATGTCAGCGGAGACAAAAACCTGAGAAAGAGGAGCGACAAGAGAGGGAGTGAAATAAAAAGGTAACGCGAACAGGAGAGAATCGGGGAGAGATGTTGCGTCTCGCCGGGGAGGCGAGACGCGGTAATATCAATAACTGGACTGCTGTGATTTTTCAGCCTGGATACGCTGGTAGATTTCTTCACGATGAACAGATACTTCTTTAGGAGCGTTAACGCCAATACGTACCTGGTTACCTTTAACCCCTAAAACAGTCACAGTGACCTCATCCCCAATCATGAGGGTCTCACCAACTCGACGAGTCAGAATCAGCATTCTTTGCTCCTTGAAAGATTAAAAGAGTCGGGTCTCTCTGTATCCCGGCATTCTCCATCATATAACGCCAAAAAGTAAGCGATGACAAACACGTAAAGTGTAAGCAGTCACGGCATCACATTCTGTTAGACGTAAGTTTAGCCGATATACACAACTTCAACCTGACTTTATCGTTTTCAATAGCGTAGTGGCAAGAACGCCATGGCGACAAGGCCATGGCGACTGCTATTCGCTTTGTAATTTTTACAGTTTCGCGCCTACCCAGCCTTTAACGCTGGACATTGCTGCAGGAAGCGCTGCCACGTCCGTGCCGCCAGCTTGCGCCATATCCGGACGCCCGCCGCCTTTACCGCCCACTTGCTGGGCAACCATTCCAACCAGTTCCCCTGCTTTGACGCGTTCGGTCACATCCTTAGACACACCCGCAATCAGAGAAACCTTACCTTCTGCCACTGTGGCCAGAACGATTACGGCAGAACCTAATTGGTTCTTGAGATCGTCGACCATGGTACGCAGCATCTTCGGTTCAACACCCTCCAGCACGCTGACAAGGAGTTTAACGCCGTTGATATCCTCAGCCTTCCCAATCAAGCTTGCGCTTTCCTGAGCGGCCTGTTGTTCTTTAAGCTGTTGTATCTCTTTTTCGAGCTGACGGGTACGCTCCAGCGCGGAACGCACTTTGTCACCGAGATTGGCACTATCGCCTTTCAGCAATTGTGCAATATCATGCAACTGGTCGCTTTGCGCATGCAAAGCCGCAATTGCGCCTTCGCCGGTCACGGCTTCAATACGACGGACGCCCGCAGCAGTGCCTGACTCAGACACAATACGGAACAAGCCGATATCGCCCGTACGTGACGCGTGAGTGCCGCCACACAGTTCAGTGGAGAAATCACCCATGCGCAGAACACGCACGCGGTCATCATATTTCTCACCAAACAGCGCCATTGCGCCAGATGCTTTTGCCGCGTCAATATCCATGATGTTGGTTTCGACAGGCAGGTTACGACGAATTTGCGCGTTCACCAGATCTTCTACCGCACGGATTTCAGACGGCTTCATCGCTTCAAAATGTGAGAAGTCGAAACGCAGCGCCTTATCGTTAACCAGTGAACCTTTCTGCGCTACATGCGTACCCAACACTTCGCGCAACGCGGCATGCATCAGATGCGTCGCAGAGTGGTTCAGACGAATACGCAAACGACGCGCCTCATCCACCTCAGCTTTAACGCCGTCGCCCACTTTCAGCGAACCTGCGGTAACGCTACCCAGATGACCAATGGCCTGGCCATATTTCTGCGTGTCGTTGACGGTGAAGGTAAAGCCATTGCCTTTCAGCTCGCCTTTGTCCCCCACCTGACCACCGGATTCGGCATAGAATGGGGTCTGATCCAGAATCACGACGGCTTCCTGACCGGCGTTAACCGCATCAACGGCTTTACCATCAACAAACAGCGCGGTCACTTTGCCGGTCAGTTCCAGATGGTCATAGCCTTTAAATTCTGAGCTGCCGTCGACGCGGATCATCGCATTATAGTCAGCGCCAAAACCGCTGGATTCACGCGCACGACGACGCTGTTCTTCCATTGCGGCTTCAAAGCCTTTTTCGTCCACTTTCAGATTACGCTCGCGGCATACGTCGGCCGTCAGGTCCACCGGGAAACCATAGGTATCGTACAGGCGGAAAGCGGTTTCGCCGTCCAGCGTGTCGCCTTTGAGTTTCGCCAGTTCTTCGTCCAGCAGCGCCAGACCGCGCTCCAGCGTACGGGCAAACTGTTCTTCTTCGGTTTTCAGAACTTGCTCAACCTGCGTTTGCTGGCGTTTCAGTTCTTCACCGGCAGATCCCATTACGTCGAGCAGCGGACCAACCAGTTTGTAGAAGAACGTATCCTTCGCGCCCAGCATGTTGCCGTGACGGATTGCACGACGAATGATACGACGCAGCACATAGCCACGGTTTTCATTCGACGGGATTACGCCGTCAGCAATCAGGAAGGCACAGGAACGAATATGATCCGCGATCACACGCAGAGATTTGTTACTCAAATCGGTTGCGCCGGTCACCGCGGCTACCGCTTTGATAAGTTTGCTGAACAGATCGATTTCGTAGTTGGAATTCACATGTTGCAGCACAGCGGTGATACGTTCGAGACCCATGCCCGTATCAACGGACGGTTTCGGCAGCGGCTCCATGGTACCGTCAGCCTGACGGTTGAACTGCATAAAGACGATGTTCCAGATCTCAATGTAACGGTCACCGTCTTCTTCCGGGCTTCCCGGAGGGCCACCCCAGATGTGGTCGCCGTGGTCGTAGAAAATCTCGGTGCAAGGACCGCACGGACCGGTATCACCCATCTGCCAGAAGTTATCGGAAGCATAAGGCGCGCCTTTGTTGTCTCCGATACGGATAATACGCTCGCGCGGAATTCCGACTTCTTTTTCCCAGATTTCGTAGGCTTCGTCGTCGGTCTCGTATACCGTCACCCACAGACGTTCTTTCGGCAGTTTGAACCAGTTATCACCGGTCAACAGCTCCCATGCGTACTGAATAGCATCGTGTTTGAAGTAGTCGCCGAAGCTGAAGTTGCCCAGCATTTCGAAGAAGGTATGGTGACGCGCGGTGTAACCGACGTTTTCCAGGTCGTTGTGTTTACCACCCGCACGCACGCAGCGCTGCGCGGTAGTTGCACGGGAATAATTACGCTTGTCGAGCCCAAGGAAGACATCCTTGAACTGGTTCATCCCGGCGTTAGTAAACAGCAGAGTCGGGTCGTTATTCGGCACAAGGGAGCTGCTCGCAACTACCTGATGGCCCTTGCTATGGAAAAAATCGAGAAACGCCTGACGGATCTCAGCGGTGCTCTTGCTCATAATTATCCTGAAATCAAGCTAACGAAATGTCGTAACGGATTACTGCCCTTTGACAGACAGCAACCCGCTACTGGAAAAAGTGGGAATAAGATAAGTTTTCTTTACTGCGAAGTAAAATCCCGTATGCGGTCAACCGGCAAAATTTCGCCAGATTTCCTGAATATCTTCCAGTAAATAACCGCGATAGAGTAAAAAGCGTTGCACTTTTACTTTTTCCGCAAAGGCCACGGGTAGCGGCTCGCCGAATTTACGCTGCGCCTGTTCCCGGGCAAGTTCGCACCAGTCGATATCGCATTCTCGCATCGCGCTTTCGCTGACATCCCGCGTCAGCCCTTTCTGGCCCATCTCCTGGCGGATACGTGCAGGGCCATAGCCTTTGCGACTGCGGCTGGCAATGAACTGACGGGCAAATCGCGCATCGTCGAGGTAGTTATTTTCCATGCACCAGGCAATAACTTTGTCGACATCTTCCGGCGTGGCGTCCGTTTTTTCCAGACCATTTTTGCCCATGACAGGGGCAGTAAGTTTTCTGCGAAGTTCCTGTTCCGCATGATCACGCATAGCCAAAATGCGTAAGGCACGGTCAAGCAAGCGGGCACTGGCAGAGCGTCGGGGCGTGTTGTCAGACATGGTTAAATCCTGGCAGACTCTGAAAAACAAAAGGGCTGCATCCGCAGCCCTTGATTGTCATTCAGATTATCAGAAATCTTCGTTGGTTTCTTCGACACCTTCACCGCTGTCGTCCACCGAGAAATCGGCGCCAGAAGAAGGATTGCTGAGCAGGATCTCACGCACTTTCTTCTCGATTTCTTTCGCCGTTGCCGGGTTTTCTTTCAGCCAGTTTGTCGCATTCGCTTTACCCTGACCGATTTTCTCGCCGTTGTAGCTGTACCAGGCGCCCGCCTTTTCAATCAGCTTCTCTTTCACGCCCAGGTCAACCAGCTCGCCGTAGAAGTTGATACCTTCGCCGTAGAGGATCTGGAACTCAGCCTGTTTGAACGGTGCAGCGATTTTGTTTTTCACCACTTTCACTCGGGTTTCGCTACCCACCACGTTGTCGCCCTCTTTCACCGCACCAACGCGACGAATGTCCAGACGAACAGAAGCGTAGAATTTCAGCGCGTTACCACCGGTGGTGGTTTCCGGGTTACCGAACATCACACCAATTTTCATACGGATCTGGTTGATAAAGATCAGCAGCGTGTTGGACTGTTTAAGGTTACCCGCCAGTTTACGCATCGCCTGGCTCATCATACGTGCCGCGAGGCCCATGTGAGAGTCGCCGATTTCGCCTTCGATTTCTGCTTTCGGTGTCAGCGCCGCAACGGAGTCGACAACGATAACGTCAACGGCACCAGAGCGGGCCAGCGCATCACAGATTTCCAGCGCCTGCTCACCGGTATCCGGCTGAGAACACAGCAGGTTATCGATATCCACACCCAGCTTGCGTGCATATACAGGGTCCAACGCATGCTCGGCGTCGATAAATGCACAGGTTTTGCCTTCACGCTGCGCTGCGGCGATAACCTGCAGGGTCAGCGTCGTTTTACCGGAGGATTCTGGCCCATAAATTTCAACAATACGGCCCATTGGCAGGCCGCCCGCACCCAGTGCGATATCCAGCGAAAGTGAACCGGTGGAGATCGTTTCGACATCCATAGAACGGTCTTCACCCAGACGCATGATGGAGCCTTTACCGAATTGCTTTTCGATCTGACCCAGTGCTGCCGCAAGCGCCTTTTGTTTGTTTTCGTCGATAGCCATTATTACTCCTGTCATGCAAGGTGAAGCGACTATGCTCCGCCGTGAATTTCTGTTCTGTTGTCGCAATTATACTGTATAGTCATACAGTATCAAGTATTTTGTAGAAAATGTTGCCACAGTGTTTGCAACGCATACACCGTCGCCTGACGACGCACCGCTTCGCGGTCGCCATCGAAGCGCTCGCGACGGGTAATGCCCTGCCCGCTTACGCTGGCAAAACCAAACCACACGGTGCCGACAGGCTTGCTGTCACTGCCCCCGTCAGGCCCGGCAATGCCGCTGATTGAAATGGCGAAATCCGCCCGTGCGGCTTTTAGCGCGCCAATTGCCATCTCCACCACTACAGGTTCACTCACTGCACCCTGTGCTGCGAGCGTTTCTGCCTTAACGCCAATCATCTGCGACTTGGCCTCATTACTGTAGGTGACAAAGCCACGCTCAAACCAGGCGGAACTCCCGGCGATATCGGTAATGGCTTTTGCCACCCAACCGCCCGTACAGGACTCCGCCGTGGTGACGGTCGCGCCGCGTGCCTTGAGCGCCAGCCCCACACGCTCACTCAGTTCCATTAATTCGCTGTCAGTCATAGTGACCCCTGTCGTGCAAAAACCGTGGCGGAAAAGATACCACTTTCAGGATAAAGGTGGGGATGCGGTGACGAATTTACGAGGAGGCTTCAGAAAAAAGCCAGCGTACGCTGGCTTAGCGCGGTTATTTCATGCTGTTGGCGATAGTTTCAACGTTATGGCGAAACGCTTTGACGTAGGAGTCCGCCACGCCGCCTTTTTTGCTCAGAGCCTCAGGATAGAGCTCCCCGCCAGGCTGTGCGCCGGTCGCGCTGGCAATTTGTTTGACCAGGCGCGGATCAAGCTGGTTTTCCATAAACCAGGTATGTACGCCGTCGGCTTTGATCTGCTTAATCAACTCAGCCACCTGCTGCGCACTGGCTTCACTTTCCGAAGAGATACCCTGCGGCGCCAGGAAGGTCACGCCGTATGCGCGGCCAAAGTAACCAAAGGCGTCATGGCTGGTCAGCACTTTGCGTTTCTCTTGCGGTACCGCGTCAAACTGGGTTTTCGCCCAGCTATCCAGTTGTTGAACCTGGTCAATATAACGCTGTCCGGTGGCTTTCAGCGCCGCTTCATCCTGCGGGTCAGCTTTTACATAGGCCGCCAGGATATTTTTCGCATAGCGCGCGCCGTTGGCCGCACTGTTCCAGGCATGCGGGTCGGTCACGGTTTTGCCATCTTCTTCGAGCGTGTGCGTTGAAACGCCCTCAGAAGCGACAACGACCACGCCTTTGAAACCTGACGCTTTGACCAGTCGATCCAGCCAGCCTTCCAGCCCCAGACCATTGACCACCACCACATCGGCCTTATTGAGCAGCGCGCTGTCTTTGGCGCTCGGCTCGAAAGTATGCGGGTCGCCATCCGGCCCGACCAGCGTGGTGACTTTCACGTGATCGCCCCCCGTTTTGGCGGCGATATCCCCCAATACGGAGAAACTGGCGACCACGTTCAATGTTTTCGCCATTACATTTTGCGTCATCAGCCCAAGCGCTAATGCCAGAACCACACCTGCCTTTTTCATCATGTCTCCTTGCCTGGTTTTTGTGCGCGTAACGTGCTGCGCACGCCGAATAAGATGGAAAAAATAAAAACGATGCTCGCGGTAAGGACGATAGACGGCCCCGCCGGCAACCCTGCCATCCACGAAAGACTCAGTCCAAACCATGCGCATAGCGCACCGCTAACGCCTGCAAATAACAGCAGGCCAGGTAATGTCCTCGCCCAGCAGCGTGCCGCTACCGCCGGTAAAATCATCACCCCCACCGCCATTAATGTGCCCAGCACCTGAAACCCGGCGACGAGGTTTAGCACCAGTAATGCCAAAAACAGGCTGTGGAACAGGGCGGGAAGCCGCGGTGCGTTTATCTGCAAAAAACGGCTGTCGAAGGCCTCGCTCACCAGCCCACGATAAAACAGCGCCAGACAGAGCAGCGTCAAGCTGGCGACGCCCGCGACAAACAGTGCCGCGTCCCGATCGACCGCCAGCACCGAGCCAAACAGTAAATGCAGCAGATCAACGCTTGAGCCGCGCAGCGACACCAGCGTTACGCCCAGCGCCAGCGACGCGAGATACAAACCGGCAAAGCTGGCATCTTCTTTCAATGGCGTACGTCGGCTGATAATCCCGGCCACCAGCGCCACGATAATCCCGGCGAAAAAACCACCCAGACTCATGGCCAGTAATGACATGCCGTTGAGGAGATAACCTGCCGCCACGCCGGGTAATATCGCGTGTGAGAGCGCATCCCCCATCAGGCTCATTCGCCGCAGTTGCAGAAATACGCCAAGCGCCGTGGTGCTGACGGATAACGCCAGGCACACCACCAGCGCGCGACGCATAAAACCAAACTCAATAAACGGCTGGAAAAAGAGATGCCATATCATGCCAGGCACGCCCCGTTGTTCTGCATTGAGGTCAATGCGGTTGCTCCCCAATGGGCGCTTTCCGTGTCCAGGCGTAGCGTCTGGGGGAAGTAGCGTTTGACGCGTTCGCTGTCGTGCAACACGGCGAGAATGGTTTGCCCCTGCTGATGCATATCGACAATCTGCTCCATAAGCACCTGGCTTGTGATCTCATCAATGCCGGTAAAGGGTTCATCGAGCATGACGAGCGGTGCCTGCTGCAGCCACATGCGGGCAAAGAGCATGCGCTGAAACTGGCCGCCGGAGAGGGCTTCAACGGTAGTTTTAGCCATATTCAACATCCCGACTCGCTCCAGCGCTTCGCAGACATGCGCTCTGGCCTGGCGATTGAGACCGCGAAACAGCGAGATACGCGGCCAGTCCCCCATGCTGACCACATCCTGAACCGTAATCGGGAAATGCGGGTCCAGCGTCTGCCGCTGTGCCAGCCAGCCAATCACCGGGCGCGAAGGAGACCAGCGCAGCGTGCCGCTGACCGGCGGCAGTATGCCTGCCAGCGTTTTGAGTAACGTCGATTTACCGCAGCCATTGGCGCCGACAATCGCGGTCATGCTTCCAGCTTCAATCACGCCACACAGAGACGGGGTAATGGCCTGCGAGCCGTAGCCCGCCACCAGATGATCAAGCGTAATCATGCCAGTGCCACCGACCATGCGGTTAGCAACCAAAGCGCAACCAACAGCGCGGTAGCCAGTCCAAGTCGCACCACGCTGGAGCAGGCAAAAAGGGTTAAATCCATCATTACCGAACCTTTAATATGTTATAACATAACAATAATCAGAAGCAGCAATGAAGTAAACGGGAATTTAAGGGGGGAGTGCGTCGAAATGTTTCTGCCCCTCCCGCAGGAAGGGCAGATGATTAGCGAACGCGTGCCAGCGCAACCGCCTGACCAAGCTGCCAGACCGCCATCGCGTAGTGCGTGCTGCTGTTGTAACGGGTGATGGTGTAGAAGTTGGGTAAGCCGTACCAGTACTCATAACTGGTGCCAACATCCAGACGCAACAGGCTGGCCTGTTGATGGTTCCCCAACGGTTGTTGCGGCGTTAAGCCCGCTGACGCCAGTTGCGCCACGCTGTAGTTGGTTTTAAAGCCATTCGCCAGCCCCGGCGCCTGGCCATTCGCTGGCACCGCCACCAGATCGCCTTTCACCCAGCCATGTTCTTTGAAGTAGTTTGCCACGCTGCCGATGGCATCGACCGGGTCCCACAGATTGATATGTCCGTCGCCATTAAAATCAACGGCATACTGTTTGTAAGACGACGGCATAAACTGGCCGTAGCCCATCGCACCGGCGAACGAACCTTTCAAATCGAGCGGATCATCACTTTCATCTCGCGCCATCAGCAGGAACGTTTCTAGTTCGCTGGAGAAATACGCGGCGCGGCGTGGATAGTCGAAGGAAAGCGTCGCCAGCGCATCAAGGATACGCGTTTTGCCCATCACGCGGCCCCATCGGGTTTCGACGCCGATAATGCCTACGATAATTTCCGGCGGTACACCGTACACCATCCATGCGCGATTCAGCGCGTCTTCATATTGGTTCCAGAACGCCACGCCGTTTTGCACGTTATCCGGGGTGATGAACTGGCTGCGATAGCGCAGCCATGCGCCATTCGGTCCAACCGGTGCCGGGCCGGTAGGCGCCTGCCTGTCCATCAGGCGCAGCACGTAATCGAGTCGCTTCGCCTGAGAAAGAATTTCGTGTAACTGCTGACGGTCAAAGCCGTGCTTGCTCACCATCTCATTGATGAACTGCTCCGCCGCCGGGTTATTGGCGAAGTCACCGCCCATCGCCATCACATTGTGTTGCGGTTTGAGCAGGAAACCGCCAGAGGGTTCCGCGGGCTGACCGGTTATCACACCTTCGGTAGATGCTGCGGTTTGATGAGGTTTGCTGCTGCAGGCGGCAAGTAAAACGAGCGCAGGGAGGAGCGCTGCGTAACGACGCTTAAACATGGGACATCCATTTAACGATTCATTCAACCAGGAGGAATTATGGTAAAGCATGCAGGCTTCCACAAGGAAGCGGCTTCCATGTTTCTTCTCTCTCCTCTTATCTGAAATGCCGCGTTTTTCTTCACTTCTCATCTTTTACCTGCCAAAAACTTTCACAATGATCATTTTATCTTTCATATTGAGATCTAAATAACACTTTTTAACCTTTCATAGTGATTATTATAAGTCTCAGTTTTGCAACAACGAGAAAACCCTACAGGAGAGAACAATGATCGAAACCATTACTCATGGTGCCGAATGGTTCATCGGGCTGTTTCAGAAAGGCGGGGTTGTGTTTACCGGGATGGTGACCGGTATTCTGCCGCTGCTGATAAGCCTGCTGGTTATCATGAACGCACTGATCAATTTCATTGGTCAGCATCGTATTGAGCGGCTGGCGCAGCGCTGTGCCGGCAACCCGGTAACCCGTTATCTGTTACTGCCGTGCGTGGGCACATTTGTTTTCTGTAACCCCATGACCCTGAGTCTTGGACGTTTTATGCCGGAACGATACAAACCCAGTTATTACGCGGCCGCGTCTTACAGTTGCCACTCAATGAATGGCCTCTTCCCCCACATTAACCCCGGCGAGTTGTTCGTCTATTTAGGCATTGCCAATGGCCTGACCACCCTCGGCCTGCCGCTGGGGCCGCTTGCCGTCAGTTACCTGCTGGTAGGCCTGATCACCAACTTCTTCCGTGGCTGGATTACCGATCTGACGACCGCGATTTTCGAGAAAAAAATGGGCATTGAGCTTGAACAGAAAGTACAACTGGCAGGAGCGACATCATGAGCCGCATTGTGATTGAAAAAGGGACCGGCGGCTGGGGTGGCCCACTGGCACTCGATCCCTCCATGAACAAAAAAATTGTCTATATCACGGCTGGGACGCGTCCGGCGATCGTCGACAAACTGGCACAAATGACCGGCTGGGAAGCGGTTGATGGTTTTAAAGAAGGGGAACCTGCCGAAGCAGAAATCGGCGTGGCCGTCATCGACTGCGGCGGTACGTTACGCTGCGGCATTTACCCGAAACGGCGCATTCCCACCATCAATATCCATGCCACCGGCAAGTCCGGACCGCTGGCGCAGTACATCCTGGAAGATATCTATGTCTCTGGCGTAAGAGAAGAAAATATCTACTGGCAGGACGGCGAACTCACCGGGAAACCGGCGCAACGCGAAACAAGCGCCCGCCATTACGACAGTAGCAAAAAAATAACCGAACAGAGCGATGGCCTGCTGGCCAAAGTCGGCATGGGCATGGGCTCTGCCGTCGCCGTACTCTTCCAGGCCGGACGCGACACCATCGATACGGTGCTGAAAACCATCCTGCCGTTCATGGCGTTCGTCTCGGCGCTTATCGGGATCATTATGGCGTCCGGTTTGGGGGACTGGATAGCCCACGGCCTGGCCCCCCTTGCCAGCCATCCGTTAGGGCTGGTGACGCTGGCGCTGATTTGTTCTTTCCCTCTGCTGTCGCCGTTCCTCGGCCCAGGGGCCGTCATTGCCCAGGTGATCGGCGTATTGATTGGCGTGCAAATTGGCCAGGGAAATATCCCGCCACACCTTGCCCTGCCTGCCCTGTTCGCCATTAACGCCCAGGCGGCATGTGATTTTATCCCCGTTGGGCTGTCACTGGCAGAAGCACGCCAGGACACCGTGCGCGTCGGTGTGCCGTCCGTACTGGTTAGCCGCTTCTTGACCGGTGCGCCAACGGTGCTTATCGCCTGGTTTGTCTCAGGCTTTATTTATCAATAAGAGGTTGCTCATGAGTGTCATTTACCAAACCACGATTACGCAGATTGGCGAGTGCGCGCGCGATGCGCTTAGCGACCGGATGTTGATTACCTTCCGGGAAGGCGCGCCCGCCGATGTGGCTGAGTTTTGTTTTATCCACTGTCATGGCGACTTTTGCGGACAGCTTAAGCCTGGCGCCCGCTTCGAGCTGGGCGATAAGCAGTATCCGGTCACAGCCGTCGGTGAGGTGGCGGAGCTGAATCTGCGTGAGCTTGGCCATATTACCCTGCGCTTCGATGGACAGACGCAGGCCGAATACCCCGGCACGGTACACGTCGCAGGTGACGTGCCGGAGAGCATTAATCCTGGTTGCACACTGAAATTTGTCGCTTAAGTCGTAAGGAGAAAAGTATGAAACAGGTTGCCGTTGTCATTGGCGGGGGGCAAACGCTCGGGGCGTTCCTCAGCCGTGGGCTGGCCGCAGAGGGCTATCGCGTGGCGGTAGTGGATATTCAAAGTGATAAGGCTGCAACCGTGGCGCACGAGATTAACGCAGAGTTCGGCGAAGGTGCGGCCTACGGTTTTGGCGCTGATGCCACCAGCGAGCAGAGCGTGCTGGCGCTCGCCCGCGGCGTGGATGAGATCTTTGGCCGCACGGATTTACTGGTTTATAGCGCGGGCATTGCCAAAGCGGCGTTTATCAGCGATGTGCAGCTCGGGGATTTTGACCGCTCATTGCAGGTTAATCTGGTGGGATATTTCCTCTGTGCCCGCGAATTCTCACGCCTGATGATCCGCGACGGCATTAAGGGACGCATTATCCAGATCAACTCGAAGTCCGGTAAGGTGGGCAGCAAGCACAACTCCGGCTACAGCGCGGCAAAATTTGGTGGCGTGGGCCTGACACAGTCGCTGGCATTGGATCTCGCGGAATACGGGATTACCGTTCACTCGTTAATGCTGGGTAACCTATTGAAATCACCGATGTTCCAGTCTCTGATTCCGCAATATGCCAGCAAACTGGGGATTGCTGCCGATCGGGTTGAGCAGCATTACATCGATAAGGTCCCGCTAAAACGCGGTTGCGATTATCAGGATGTGCTGGATGTGCTGCTGTTTTACGCAAGCGCAAGAGCCTCTTACTGTACCGGGCAGTCGATCAATATTACCGGCGGGCAGGTGATGTTCTGACAGAAGGCTCCCCGGTGGCGCTGCGCTTACCGGGGCTACCAGATCGTAGCCCGGACGAGGCGCTTGCGCCGACATCCGGGAGATTCCCCGGCGGCGCGGCGCTTACCGGGGCTACCAGATCGTAGCCCGGACAAGGCGTTTACTCCGCCATCCGGGAGATTCCCCGGTGGCGCGGCGCTTACCGGGGCTACCAGATCGTAGCCCGGACGAGGCGCTTGCGCCGACATCCGGGAGATTCCCCGGCGGCGCTGCGCTTACCGGGACTACCAGATCGTAGCCCGGACGAGGCGCTTGCGCCGACATCCGGGAGATCCCCCGCTGACGCTACGCTTACCGGGGTAACCAGATCGTAGCCCGGACAAGGCGTTTACTCCGCCATCCGGGAGATTCCCCGGTGGCGCGGCGCTTACCGGGGCTACCAGATCGTAGCCCGGACGAGGCGCTTGCGCCGACATCCGGGAGATTCCCCGGTGGCGCGGCGCTTACCGGGGCTACCAGATCGTAGCCCGGACGAGGCGCTTGCGCCGACATCCGGGGAAAAGGAGAAATAATGGTTTCCGCACTGATTACTGTTGCTGTCATCGCCTGGCTTAGCCAACTGGCGCTGGGCGGCTGGCAGATCCGCCAGTTTAACCGCGCATTTGATCTCCTCTGCCAGCAAGGACGCGTTGGCGTCGGGCGCTCCGGCGGACGTTTCAAACCGCGCGTTGTCCTTGCGGTTGCCTTCGATAAACAGGACCGCGTCGTGGATACCTTGCTGATGCGCGGACTCACTGTTTTCGCCAGGCCCGCGAAAATCGATACCTTAATCGGCCTCAAACGGGAGGAATTAGAGCCTGATGTGATCTTTCCCCATGATCCAGGCTGTCAGAATGCTCTATTATTAGCGCTTAAATTGAAACATGGATAATTTCGTTGTGAACGCAATGAGCTTGCGAAATTATCATTTTGCAACTTAACGCAGGATAAAAGCGCCCATGAAACCACGTCAGCGGCAGGCAGCCATCCTTGAGCATCTGCAAAAGCAGGGAAAATGTTCTGTTGAAGAGCTGTCAGCACACTTCGACACCACGGGCACCACCATACGGAAAGATTTAGTGGTGCTGGAACACTCCGGCGCGGTCATCCGCACCTATGGCGGCGTCGTGCTCAATAAAGACGAAGCCGACCCACCGATCGACCATAAAACCCTCATCAACACCCTGCAAAAAGGGCTGATTGCCGAAACCGCCGTGGGCTTTATTCAGGATGGTGATTCCATCATTCTCGACGCGGGCAGCACCGTGCTGCAGATGGTCCCTTTATTGAGCCATTTCAATAACATCACCGTAATGACCAATAGCCTGCATATCGTCAATGCGCTTTCGGAACTCGATAATGAGCAAACCATCCTGATGCCGGGGGGAACCTTTCGTAAAAAATCCGCCTCTTTCCATGGGCAACTGGCAGAAAATGCCTTCGAACATTTCAGCTTCGACAAACTGTTTATGGGTACTGATGGCATCGATTTGAATGCGGGGGTCACCACTTTTAATGAAGTTTTTACCGTCAGTAAAGCCATGTGCAACGCGGCGCGGGAAGTGATCCTGATGGCGGATTCGTCCAAGTTTGGCCGCAAAAGTCCGAACATTGTGTGCAGCCTGGAAAGCGTCGATAAATTAATCACCGATGCCGGGATCCCGGCTGATTTTCGTGCCGCACTGGAAGAGAAAGGGATAGAAGTGATCGTAGCCGGAGAAAAACATGAGTGAGCTTTTACTGAATACCGCGCGTCAGACGCTACTGCTGGAGCTGCAGGAAGCAAGCCGCCTGCCGGAGCGTCTGGGCGAGGCGTTTTTACGCGCCGCGAATGCCATTATTCATTGCCGGGGCAAAGTGATTGTCTCGGGTATTGGCAAGTCCGGTCATATTGGCAAAAAGATTGCCGCCACCCTCGCCAGCACCGGCACGCCTGCCTTTTTTGTCCATGCGGCAGAAGCCCTGCACGGCGATTTAGGGATGATCGAAAGCCGTGATGTGCTGCTCTTTATCTCCTATTCCGGCTCGGCCAAAGAACTGGATCTGATCCTGCCGCAGTTACAGGAACGGTCAGTGACCGTGCTGGCAATGACCGGTAAATCCCTGTCGCCGCTGGCGCTGGCGGCGGACGCGGTGCTGGACATTTCCGTTGAACGCGAAGCCTGTCCAATGTTACTGGCCCCTACCTCCAGCACCGTCAATACACTGATGCTCGGTGACGCGCTGGCGATGGCCGTGATGCAGGCGCGCGGTTTTAACGAGGAAGATTTTGCCCGCTCGCATCCGGCAGGGGCGCTCGGCGCACGCCTGCTGAATAAAGTGCATCATCTGATGCGTAAAGAAGATATCCCTCATGTGCGCATAGACGCCACGGTGATGGACGCGATGCTGGAACTTAGCCATACGGGAATGGGGATGGTGGCCGTCTGCGGTGACGCACAGGAGATTCTGGGCATTTTCTCCGATGGCGACCTGCGACGCTGGCTGGTTGCCGGCGGCGCGCTGGATGCGAACATCAGTGAAGCGATGACGAAAGGCGGCATCACCCTTAATGCCGACAGCCGCGCTATTGATGCCAAAGAGGTGCTGATGAAACGCAAGATCTCCGCTGCCCCGGTAGTGGATGACAGCGGCAAGCTGGTGGGCGCGATTAACCTGCAGGCCTTCTATCAGGCCGGAATTATTTAATCCTTCAACCCCAGACGTTTCGCCAGCCGATGCAGGTTGGCGACGTCCATCTCCAGCATCCGCGCGCTGGCGGCCCAGTTATGCTGGCTTTGTTCCAGCGCCTGACGAATGGCGGTACGCTGAAAATTATCGGTCGCTTCCCGCAAATTTTGTCTCTCCATGGAGAATGCCTGGCGAGTCACCATACTCTGTTCCGGCTCATCGTTCAGTGCAAAATGGCGCGTTTCCAGTACGATGTCATCGCCGCTTCGCGTACCGCGCGCCAGCACAATCGCACGGTGAATAGCATGTTCCAGCTCCCGTACATTTCCAGGCCAACGGTAGGCCAGCAGATGCGCCCGCGCGCCGGGGCTGAGCACCACGCGCTCCAGGCCAAGGCGCAGACGGCACTGCTCGCAGAAATACCCCGCCAGTAACACCACATCCTCACCGCGTTCACGCAGCGGTGGAACAACCAGCGGAAACACGCTCAGGCGGTGAAAAAGATCGGCGCGAAAACGCCCGGCCAGCACCTCTTCACGCAGATCACGGTTGGTGGCGGCCAGCACGCGTACATCCACCCGCAGGCTGCGATCGTCCCCGACACGCTGAATATCGCCGTATTGCAGCACCCGCAGTAGCTTTGCCTGCAGCGCCAGCGACAGCTCGCCGATCTCATCCAGAAACAGCGTGCCTTTATCGGCCATTTCAAATTTACCGCTACGGTTGCTGATGGCCCCGGTAAACGCCCCTTTGACATGGCCAAACAGCTCGCTTTCCGCCACGCTTTCCGGCAGCGCGGCACAATTAAGATAGACCAGCGCGTCTGCCGCACGGGGCGAGTTTTCATGGATGGCTTTTGCTACCAACTCTTTGCCGGTGCCGGTCTCGCCGCTTATCAGCACGTTCAAATCGGAACCGGCGACAATCTCTATCTCTTTTTTAAGCTGCGCCATGCCCTGTGAAAGACCGATCATTTCGGTGTGCGCGACCTGTTCAAAGGTGGTCGGCAGGCCGGGCGCCATATTCTGGCTTTCGAGTTTTTCAATGAGCAGCGCATTGTTGAGCGCCCCTGCCGCCAGCGCCGCAATCAGACGCAGTTCTTCATCGCTAAAGCTATCGAACTGATCCGGCGCCATGCCATCAAGGGTGAGCGCGCCAATCAGGCTCTGTCCGGCAAACAGGGGCAGCCCCACACAGGCGTGCACTTTCAGGCTCTCCTGGCCGGGGATCAGCCCGTCATACGGGTCCGGCAACGTGCTGTCTGCCGGGAAACGCACAACATCCCCGGCACGGGCAATCGCCTCCAGCCTCGGGTGCCCTTCCAGCGTAAAGCGCCGTCCCAGCACATCCTGCGCAAGGCCATCAATTGCCAGCGGGATAAACTGTCGCGCGTCATAGCGCAGCAGTGCCGAAGCGTCACATTCCAGCACCTGGCGCAGCGTGGTAATCAGACGCTGAAAACGGTCGGCATGGCCAATGCCGCTCTGTAATTCAATGGCGATACCCGCCAGCACATTTACCGAAAAACTCATCATCGCCTCGCAGTCATTTTGACAATGCAGGTTGTCATAATGACAGTCTTTTTCATAGTCATTTCGACTACCCATCAGGGGTTAAATAAAAATAAATACATATAAATCAATCAAATAAAAATTGGCACGCATCTTGAAATAGCTATCACATCTTTTTAATACAGAACAGGTAAACAAAAATGGCTATTCACGTAAAAAATAACATTCATTGGGTTGGGCAACGTGACTGGGAAGTGCGTGACTTCCACGGGACCGAATACAAAACGCTGCGCGGCAGCAGCTACAACAGCTATCTCGTCCGTGAAGGCAAAAACGTGCTGATTGATACTGTCGATCATAAATTCAGCCGCGAATTTGTGCAGAACCTGCGCGCGGAGATCGACCTCAACGCCATTGACTACATCATTATCAACCACGCAGAAGAAGACCATGCGGGCGCGCTCACCGAGCTGATGTCTTACATTCCGAACACCCCGATTTATTGCACCACCAATGCCATCGACTCCATCAACGGTCACCACCACCATCCGGAGTGGAATTTCCACACCGTAAAAACGGGTGACAGCCTGGACATCGGCAATGGCAAGCAACTGATCTTCGTCGAAACCCCGATGCTGCACTGGCCGGACAGCATGATGACCTATATGACCGGCGATGCGGTGCTGTTCAGTAACGATGCCTTCGGCCAGCACTACTGCGATGAACGCCTGTTCAACGACGAAGTGGACCAGACCGAACTGTTCGAGCAGTGCCAGCGTTACTACGCCAATATCCTCACGCCGTTCAGCCGCCTGGTGACGCCGAAAATCACCGAGATCCTCGGCTTCAACCTGCCGGTGGATATTATTGCCACCTCGCACGGCGTGGTATGGCGTGAGAACCCAACGCAGATCGTGGAGCTGTACCTGAAATGGGCAGCGGATTATCAGGAAGACCGTATCACCCTCTTCTACGACACCATGTCGAATAACACCCGCATGATGGCGGACGCGATTGCCCAGGGCATTAACGAAGTTGACCCGAACGTGGCGGTGAAAATTTTCAACGTCTCCCGCAGCGACAAAAACGACATCCTGACCAACGTCTTCCGCTCCAAAGGCGTGCTGGTTGGCACCTCCACCATGAACAACGTGATGATGCCGAAAATCGCCGGTCTGGTCGAAGAGATAACCGGTCTGCGTTTTCGTAACAAACGTGCCAGCGCCTTCGGCTCGCACGGCTGGAGCGGCGGCGCGGTGGATCGTCTGTCCACCCGTTTACAGGATGCGGGATTTGAGATGTCGTTGAGCCTGAAAGCCAAATGGCGTCCGGATATCGACGCGCTGGAACTCTGCCGTCAACACGGTCGGGAAATTGCCCGCCAGTGGGCGCTCGCTCCGCTGCCAACACCGCTTAAAACCACCCCGGTTGAGGAGTCCGCCTGTGCCTGTGCCGCAAAAGCCGCCGCTGATTTAGGTCCGTCTATGCAATGCAGCGTTTGCCAGTGGGTTTACGATCCGGCAAAAGGCGAGCCACTGCAGGATGTGGCGCCAGGAACCGCCTGGTGCGATGTGCCGGATACTTTTCTTTGCCCGGAATGTTCACTGGGCAAAGAAGTCTTCGATGTGCTGGCAACGGAGGCGGTATGAGCGCAGGTATCGTGATTATTGGCTCGGGATTTGCCGCCAGACAACTGGTCAAAAACATCCGTAAGACAGATACCACCACGCCGCTGACGCTTATCGCCAGTGACAATATGGATGAGTACAACAAGCCGGATCTGAGCCATGTCATCAGCCTTGGACAGCGTGCCAGAGATCTTACCCGCCAGTCGGCAGGGGATTTCGCCGAGCAGTTCAACCTGCGCCTGTTCCCGCATACACGGGTGACGGCACTGGATGCTGAGGCGAAAGTCATCAAAAGCGCCGATGACCAGTGGCGGTACGACAAGCTGGTGCTGGCAACCGGCGCCCGTGCATTTATCCCCCCCGTCGCAGGCAGCGAACTGATGCTTACCCTTAACAGTCAGCAGGAGTATCAGGCCTGCGAAGCGCAACTGCGTGACGCGCAGCGGGTGCTGATTATCGGCGGCGGACTGATTGGCAGCGAGCTGGCAATGGATTTTTGTCGCGCGGGGAAAGCGGTGACGCTGGTGGACAGCGAAGCCAGTATTCTCTCTTCGCTGATGCCGCCAGAAGTGAGTAGCCGCCTGCAACATCGACTGACCGGGATGGGCGTGCATCTTCTGTTGAAATCACAGCTTATGGCACTTGAGAAAACAGAGAACGGCATCTGCGCCACGCTGGACAGGCAGCGCAGTATTGCAGTGGATGCGGTGATTGCCGCCACCGGGCTGCGCGCAGAAACCGAACTGGCCCGCAGCGCCGGGCTGGCAGTTAATGGTGGTGTTTTCGTGAACAGTTACCTGCAAACCAGCAATCCGGATATTTATGCGCTCGGCGACTGTGCGGCGATCGACGGTAAGCTGCTGCCGTTCCTGCAGCCAATTCAGCTTAGCGCCATGTATCTGGCGAAAAATCTATCCGGGGTAACGGTACCGCTTAAGCTGCCTGCCATGCTGATCAAAGTCAAAACGCCGGAGATGCCGTTGCATCTGGCAGGCGAGACCGCACGCCGGGATTTGAACTGGCATATCACCACCGAAGCACAGGGTATGGTCGCCCGCGGCCTGAACGATGAAGGCCAGCTGCGTGCCTTTGTGGTAAGCGAAGATCGGATGAAGGAGGCGTTCGCGCTGTTGAAAGCGTTGCCCGTTTGAGAGCCTGTGGCCCTTCCCGGATGCGGCGCAAAACGCCTTATCCGGCTTGTGAACACAGAACGGTTTTCTCCCTCTCCCTGGGGAGAGGGCCAGGTGAGGGGAAAATGCGGCTCTGGTGGTCATTCCGTTCACCTTATGTTCTGTGCTTTTCTATCGCGACAGAACCCGTGAACGTGCCAGGGTGGCTCGCCGCCACCACCCTGGCGACCCGGGCTCCCGGCCAGCCGTCAACGCCTCATCGATTTTCAGCCGGACCCTGTCATCGCTGTCACGGTTTTATTCTCATGACGCGGTGTTATCGCTGTAAAACGTAATATTTCTGGGGATTCCTCTGCCTGAGGGAGAGGGTTGGGGTGAGGGGGAACAGACCGCAAGGTGTTTCCTGGCACCGATTGGTTTTGTAGCCCCGGTAAGCGCAGCGCCACCGGGGACGTCGTCTCAGTCTCCCGCCAGACTCCGCGCGGCGGCGATAACGCCCTGCCCCAACGCAATTGCGCCATCGCCTGCGGGAAAACGCTGCGGGAAGAGCAACGTATAATCTGCCAGATAACGCGACAAACGGGCTTTCAGCAGTCGGTTATGCAGCACGCCGCCGCCAAAGGCGAGCGTGGTAATCTGCCGCGCATCTGCCTCCTGGCTGGCAAGCTGCGCCAGCCCGCGAGCCAGCGCATCGTGAAAGGCCCAGGCACGCTGTGCAGCTGGCGCCTGCCACGCCAGCCATTGCTGCCAGAAGGTGGCTAAATCAAGCGTGTTGCCATTCAACGGCAGCGTAACCGGATGCGTGACATCCTCGCCCCCCATGGCCAGCACTTCCAGCCGACAGGCCGCCTCCCCTTCATAACTTAACTGCAACGGCGCACAGTCCAGCGCACAGGCGACGGCATCAAACAGTCGCCCGGCAGACGACGCCAGCGGCGCATTGATATTGCGCGCGATAGCCCGCGCCAGCACCGGCCAGTTCTGCCGTTGCAGCACAGCGGTTTCCGGGAAATATTGCCAGTCGGGGACAAATGCCAGCATCTGTGCCAGCAGGTTGCGCCACGGCTGAGTTGCCGCCAGATCGCCGCCGGGGAGCGCCACGGCGGGCAAACCGCCCAGATGCTCAACCTCGCGATAATTGACGCGCAGGCATTCGCCCCCCCACAGCGCCCCTTTTTCCCCCATGCCGATGCCGTCCAGCGCCAGGGCAATCACATCCCCTCCATCGCGCGGCCAGCCATGCTCTGCGAGCGTAGCCGCGATATGTGCGTGGTGGTGCAACACCGTTTGCCGGGCAAGCCCCGTCTCCTGCGCCCACTGGCTGGCGCGATAGCCCGTATGCGCGTCGGCGACCACCTGCTCGGGGGTAAAGTCATAGATCGCCTGCATCAGACGTAATGCGTTACGCCACTGCGTCTCGACGCCTTCATCCGTTAAATCCCCGAAATGCTGGCTTAACACGGCGCTGTCATCCCGCACCAGGCAGAAGGTGTTTTTCATATCCGCTCCCAGGCATAGTGTGGGCGGGACAGCGCGAAATCCGGGCGGCAGTTGCACGGCATCCGGCACATAGCCACGCGAGCGGCGTAACATTTCGCCGCTCTCGCGCACCACCGAATCGTCCATACGCTGCACGATATCGCGGTTGTGCAGCAGAAACCCGTCCGCTATCTCCGCCAGGTCATCCAGGGCCTGGACATTTGTCAGCGCTGGTGGCTTGCCGCTCAGGTTGCCGG
Source organism: Phytobacter ursingii (assembly GCA_901456055.1). Classification (GTDB taxonomy): domain Bacteria; phylum Pseudomonadota; class Gammaproteobacteria; order Enterobacterales; family Enterobacteriaceae; genus Phytobacter; species Phytobacter ursingii. Next base: position 96,033 of record CABDWT010000001.1, on the reverse strand, counting down.
ATGTCATCACCAGTGGACGCTGCAACGCCTGGGCTAACAGATGTTGTAACGGATTCGCGGGCAGCATCACCCCCACCTCATCGAGCCCCGGAGCGATGGCCGGACACAGTTCTGGCAGCAACGTTTTCGCCACCAGCACGATCGGCGCGGCGGGCGTGGTTAACAAACGGATGGCCGCCTCGTTCAGGCCGTCTGCGGATGGGAGCATCACCGCCAACGGCTTCGCCGGGCGATGCTTACGGGCGCGCAGATGCTGTACCGCCGTCTGCCGGTGCGCGTCACACGCCAGATGAAAACCGCCAATACCTTTTACCGCGACGATCCCGCCGGATTTGAGCAGCGCAATAGCTGCCTGCAGGGCTTCTTCTCCGGTCAACTGCTGTTTCCCACTCCGCCACTCAAGCTGTGGGCCACACTCCGGGCAGGCAACGGGCTGGGCGTGAAAACGGCGATCGGCTGGATGGCGATACTCCGCCTCGCAGGCAGGACACAGCGGAAACGCAGCCATCACGGTGTAAGGGCGGTCATAAGGCATGGCGTGAATAATGGTGAAACGCGGGCCGCAGTGGGTACAATTAATAAATGGATAGCGATAGCGGCGCTCTGCCGGGTCATTCATCTCCGCCAGACAGGCGGAACAGGTGGCGGCATCGGGCACAATTTGCGTCTTCATCGTGCCCCCCGCGCTCTCGCGGATGGTAAAACTGACCGGTGCTTGCAGCCACTGATACGGCGTAACCTGCGTATCGTCGATACGTGCCAGCGGCGGACACTGCTGATATAACAACGGGAGAAAACGGCGTTCATCGCCCCACAAGCGTACTTCAACGCCCTGGGCATCATTACAGACATCACCGGTAAGATTGAGCTGTTGCGCCAGTTGCCAGACAAAGGGGCGGAAGCCCACCCCTTGTACTTTTCCATAGACGCGAATACAAACGCCGTTGTGGATCATCGTTTATTTATTGCAACGCTGCATGCCGCAAGCGTGTCTTCATCTGCTGGTAGGTTGACTGAGTGTACTCCTCGGCCCAGGCCTGATCGTTGATCGCACTCACCCGCACCGCGCAATATTTCGTTTCCGGTGTTTTAGAGATGGGATCGAGATTATCCTGCGTCAGTTCATTACACGCACCAATCCACCATTGATAAGTCATGTACACGCAGCCGGTATTAACACGTTCATTCACGTCGGCACGGCTGATGACTTTCCCCCTGCGTGATTCCACCCACACCAGTTGCCGGTTTTTAATCCCTAACTGCGCGGCATCATGCGGATTTATCTGCACAAAACCCGGTTCATCCGCGAGCGTTTGCAACGCCGCACAGTTACCGGTCATTGAGCGACAGGAGTAATGACCAACTTCGCGCACGGTACTGAGTACCAGCGGGAAATCCGCATCCGGCACTTCGGCAGGGGCACGCCATGGCGCTGCAAACAGCAGGCCTTTCCCGTCCGGCGTATCGAACTTGTTATCTTTATACAGATAACGCGTTCCCGGATGATCCAGCGTCGGGCATGGCCACTGAACGTGTCCCATATCGCCCATTTTTTCGTACGTTACGCCGTAGAACAGCGGGCAAAGTTCGCGCATTTCGTCCCAGATTTGCTGGTTGTTGTCGTAATGCATCGGGTAGCCCATTTCGGTGGCGATAAGGCTGATGATTTCCCAGTCACGCTTGACGTCGTATTGCGGTTCGATCGCTTTTTCGAAACGCTGGAATCCGCGATCCGCGCAGGTAAAGACGCCGCCGTGCTCGCCCCAGGAGGTGGCTGGCAGCAGGACATCCGCCTGTTCAGCGGTTTTGGTCATAAAGATGTCCTGCACGACCACAAAATCCAGCGCCTCAAAACCTTTGCGCACCAGACTGAGATCGGCTTCGGTCTGCAATGGATCTTCACCCATGATGTAATAGGCTTTGACCTTGCCTTCCAGCGCCAGATGCGGCACCTCGGTGATACGCACGCCGACTTTGTCATCCATCACCGCCGGATCGATACCCCAGGCTTTGGCGAATTTGGCGCGAACATTCGGATCAACCACATCCTGGTAGCCCGGGAACTGGTTCGGGATCACCCCCATGTCGCAGGCGCCCTGCACGTTGTTCTGCCCACGAACCGGGCCCACGCCGACGTTTTCACGCCCGAGGTTACCGGTCAGCAGCGCCAGGCTTGAGAGCCCTTTCACCACATCCACCGCCTGACCAAATTGTGTAACGCCCATCCCCCACATGATGGTGGCGGTCGGCGCGGCGGCGTAGGTACGCATTGCTTCGCGCACCTGATGTGCAGGAACGCCCGTCAGATGTTCAACCGCTTCCGGCGCATAGTCTTTGACGATTTCACGATAGGCATCCAGCCCGGTGGTGAAGTTCGCAACATAGCGCTGGTCGTAGAGTTTTTCTTCCAGCAGGACATAACCAAAGGCATTTACCAGCGCCATGTTGCAGCCATTTTTGAGCTGCAAATGCTGGTCGGCAATGCGCGCGGTTTCGATACGGCGCGGGTCGCAGACGATAATTTTCGCACCGTTCTGCTTCGCTTTAATGACCCTTCTCGCCACGATCGGATGCGAATCGGCGCAGTTATAGCCGAAGACAAGCAGACATTTAGAGTTTTCGATATCGCCGATGGAGTTACTCATTGCGCCGTTGCCGAGGGTTTGCTGTAACCCGGCAACAGAAGGACCGTGGCAGACGCGCGCGCAGCAGTCGACGTTATTGGTATGTAAGACCCCACGGGCAAATTTCTGCATCACGTAGTTGGTCTCATTGCCGGTACCGCGAGATGAACCGGTGGTCATAATTGAGCGGGGGCCGAACTTGGCTTTGATTTCACTGAGCCGTTTCGCCGTATAGCGAATGGCCTCTTGCCAGCTTACCGGAGTGAGTTTACCGCCGCGCTCATAGCGGATCATGGGTTGCGTCAGGCGAGGCGTCAGCAGTTTGGTATCGTTAAGAAAATCCCAGCCGTAATAGCCTTTCAGGCAAAGTTCGTTCTGGTTGGTTTCCCCGTCCGCCGCTTCGGCGCGGATAATTTTGCCATTATCCACGACCAGTTTCAGTTTGCAGCCAGCGCCGCAATAGGGACATACGCTCGTAATTTTTTTCATCAGTAACAGACCTGTTAAAAGTGAAAGTTATACCCTGAATAATTCGCGTTGCAGGAAGGCGGCACATGGGCAAAGTCGCCAACACACATGCAACGTGAAGAATGACGGGTATCTTTTAAAAACCCAGCGACACGGCACTTTCCAGCGCAGTGCGACGACGTTTCTCTTCGCTCATGTGTTCCAGCACTTCCCGGTCAACGCAGACCAGCGCCTTGGTCGGACATACCGAAATACAGGCCGGGCCACTTTCGCGTTGGTAGCATAAATCGCATTTGTTGGCTTCGGCCTTCTGCCCTGACATGTTCAGGCCGATGCCGTTATGGCGAACCACCGGGCGGACCACAACCTCCATGGCACCATAAGGACAGGCCACCACGCAGGTTTTGCAACCAATGCAACGTTCCTGCATGACATGGACAAATCCTTTGTCGCGGCTGATGGCGCCATTCGGACAGACATTGGCGCAGGGTGCGTCTTCACACTGGCGGCAGAGTGTTGCCGTCGATACGTTGACGCCTTTGATAACGTGGATACGGGGTAAAAAGGTTTCAGGGGTAAGGGCCGCACAGTCCTGTTGTTCCTGATGTGAGACTACACAGGCGACTTCACAGGTGCGACAGCCAATACATTTACTGGCATCCGCCATAATAAAACGGTTCATCGTCTTCTCCAGCAATGAGTTTCATCACGCCGGATATACACGTTTCATGCCAGTTATTATGTGTTTGTTATTTATGAATTTTTATTAAGCAAAACACTGTCATCGACAGAAGTGACGATGACAGTTGACGAGGTTAGCGTGCGGGGCCGGAAATAAGTGAATCACGTAACATTAATTCGCCAAGGAAGGGCTGATGGTAATTAAACTCACCGCCATCAAGCATAAAGATTAACCGTTCGATGGTTTCTTTAATCATCTCCGTGACCGGAATTTTTACGCTGGAAAGAGCAGGGATCACATACGGGGCAATAGCAATGTCATCAAAACCAATAACCGAAACCTGAGTGGGTACGGTGATTCCCCGCTCATCCAGTCTCTTCATGGCGCCAATGGCCATATCATCGTTGCTCGCCACCAGTGCGCTAAAATTGACGCCGTTCGACAGTAGTGTCTCAACACCTGCCGCCCCGCTTTCTGGCGACCACTTTCCTTGTACAATCAGATCATTACGTAACGGAATATCATGCTGCGCCAGGGCATCTTTATAGCCAGAAAGCCGTTCAATGCCGGTCGGAGAATCCAGCGAACCGGTAATAAACGCAATATCCCGGTGGCCCATCGCAATTAATGTCGCCACCGCGTTAAAGCTTGATGTTTTTTGGTCGCACCAGACACAGTGGCTGCTGTTTTTACGCAAACGACGATTAAGCACCATAATTGGCTGGCTGTGGCTTTTGACGAGGGTATCCATTTCATCGACGCTTAAGAAACGCGGATAAATAATGATCGCATCACATTTTAAGTCGAGCAGATATTGAATCGCTTCCCGCTCTTCTTCCGCACTGTGTTTACCGTCTGCCAGAATTAAACGCCGCCCCTGATCTTCGGTCATCCGTGCGGCATGAAACAACAGCTCGCTAAAATAGACGCCGTGATACAACGTGTTGGTAACCACCAGCCCCAGCGTTTGCGTTTTGTTCGTCGCCAGACTGCGCGCCAGCAAGTTTGGGCGATATCCGCTCTCTTCGATCGCCTGAAACACCCGGTCTTTGGTCTCCTGGCTGACGTAGCCGTTGCCCGATAGCACGCGGGAGACTGTCGCCTTTGACACCCCTGCCCGCTTAGCCACCTCAAGCATTGTGGTCATGTTACTTATCCGTTTGATTTCGATGCCATGCAGTGTACTTCACCCATTTAAGAATGTCGCAACGGGATAAAACGGGTCAAAAAATATTAAGCGATCGTCATCACAAAAATAAATAAAGATGAATTTTTGATCTTGTTTGAATGCATGAAACTCATCATCATTTTGTGGAACCGGTTTCCTATGTGATGTTTCATTAGCCGCCTGAAAGCGGGTAATGAAGCCGTACTCTATTGATAAAACAGGATATAACCCGATGTCGAAGAATTATGCGGCGCTTGCCGGCTCGGTGGTGAACGCGTTGGGCGGTGTTGATAACATCGCCGCCGTCACCCATTGCATGACGCGTCTGCGCTTCGTGGTGAAAGACGACGCCAAAATTGACAGTGCAACGCTGAAAGGCATTAGCGGCGTTATGGGCGTGGTACGTAACGACAGCCAGTGCCAGGTGATCATCGGCAATACGGTGTCGCATGCCTATCGTGAAGTGGTGGCGTTGCTGCCCGGCGATATGCAGCCTGCTCAACCAGTCGGGAAACAGACGCTGACGCTTAAGCGCATTGGCGCAGGTATTCTCGATGCGCTGATCGGCACCATGTCACCGCTGATCCCGGCGATCATCGGCGGTTCGATGGTCAAACTGCTGGCGATGGTGCTGGAAATGTCCGGACTGCTGCCAAAAGGTTCTTCAACGCTGACGATTCTGACGGTGATTGGCGACGGCGCGTTCTTCTTCCTGCCGCTGATGGTTGCCGCCTCTGCCGCCGTGAAGTTTAAAACCAATATGTCGCTGGCAATTGCCATTGCGGGGGTGCTGGTGCATCCAAGCTTTATCGACCTGATGGCAAAAGCCGCGCAGGGAGAACATGTAGAATTCGCACTGGTGCCAGTGACGGCGGTGAAATACACCTACACCGTGATCCCGGCGCTGGTGATGACCTGGTGTCTGTCGTATATCGAACGTTGGGTGGACAAAATTACCCCGGCGGTGACGAAAAACTTCCTTAAACCGATGCTGATTGTGCTGATTGCCGCGCCGCTGGCCATCGTGCTGATTGGTCCGCTGGGTATCTGGATCGGTAGCGCTATCTCCGCGCTGGTCTACACCATTCATGGCTACCTGGGCTGGCTGTCCGTTGCCATTATGGGCGCTCTGTGGCCGCTGCTGGTGATGACCGGGATGCATCGCGTATTTACCCCCACTATCATTCAAACCATTGCCGAGACCGGCAAAGAAGGCATGGTAATGCCTTCAGAAATTGGTGCCAATCTGTCGCTGGGCGGCTCGTCACTGGCGGTGGCGTGGAAAACCAAAAACCCGGAACTGCGTCAGACGGCCCTTGCGGCGGCGGCTTCGGCTATCCTGGCCGGTATCTCCGAACCGGCGCTGTACGGCGTGGCCGTTCGCCTGAAACGCCCGCTGATTGCGAGTCTTATCAGCGGCTTTATCTGTGGGGCCGTCGCGGGGATTGCCGGGCTTGCCAGCCACTCAATGGCAGCACCGGGTCTGTTCACCAGCGTACAGTTCTTCGATCCGGCAAATCCAATGACCATTGTCTAGGTGTTCGGCGTCATGGCGCTGGCGGTGGTGCTCTCCTTTATTCTTACGCTGCTTCTCGGTTTTGAAGATATCCCGGTAGAAGCAGAGGCACAGAAACCGCTGGCGGCAAACACCGCCGTTGTTCATGAAGCCCGGGCTCAATAAGCGAGGTAACGCATGTCTGTATTTCCGAAAGGATTTTTATGGGGCGGCGCCATTGCCGCCAACCAGGCCGAAGGGGCGTATCTGGAAGGCGGTAAAGGGTTAACCACCGTCGATACCATTCCCCACGGCGTGAACCGTCTGCCGGTGAAACTCGGTCTGGAAAAACGCTTCACGTTGCGTGAAGACGAATACTACCCCAGCCATCAGGCGATCGATTTCTACCATCGTTACAAGGACGATATTGCGCTGATGGCGGAAATGGGCTTCACCGTCTTTCGCACCTCTATCGCATGGAGTCGCCTCTACCCGCACGGCGATGAGCTGATACCGAACGCTGAGGGCATCGCGTTTTACCGCGACATGTTTGCCGAGTGCAAAAAATATGGCATTGAGCCGCTGGTCACCCTGTGCCACTTTGATGTGCCGATGCATCTGGTTACCGAATATGGCTCCTGGCGTAACCGCAAAATGGTGGAATTTTTTACCCGCTACGCCCGCACCTGTTTTGAAGCGTTTGACGGTCTGGTGAAATACTGGCTGACCTTTAATGAAATCAACATCATGCTGCATAGCCCGTATTCTGGTGCCGGTCTGGTGTTTGAAGAGGGTGAAAATCAGGACCAGGTGAAATACCAGGCGGCGCACCACGAACTGATTGCCAGCGCGCTGGCGACCAAAATCGCCCATGAGGTGAACCCGGAAAATCAGGTGGGCTGCATGCTGGCAGGCGGCAATTTCTATCCCTACTCCTGTAAGCCGGAAGATGTGTGGACGGCGCTGGAAAAAGACCGGGAAAACCTCTTCTTTATTGATGTACAGGCGCGCGGTACTTATCCGGCCTACGCGGCCCGAGTGTTCCGCGAAAAAGGCGTCACCATTGAGAAAGAAGCGGGTGACGACGAGATCCTGAAAAATACCGTCGATTTTGTGTCGTTCAGCTATTACGCCTCGCGCTGTGCCTCCGCCGAAATGAATGCGCAAAATACCTCGGCGGCCAACATCGTCAAATCCCTGCGTAACCCGCATATTCAGGTAAGCGAATGGGGATGGGGGATAGACCCGCTGGGCCTGCGTATCACCATGAATATGATGTATGACCGTTATCAGAAGCCGCTGTTTCTGGTGGAAAACGGGCTGGGTGCAAAAGATGAATTTAATGCCGAAGGTGAAATCGAAGACGATTACCGTATCAGCTACCTGCGCGAGCATATCCGCGCCATGGGAGATGCCATTGCAGACGGTATTCCGGTGATGGGTTATACCACCTGGGGATGTATCGACCTGGTGGCGGCCTCCACCGGTGAGATGAGCAAGCGCTACGGGTTTATCTATGTCGACCGTGATGACGCGGGTAACGGTACGCTGGCGCGCAAACGCAAAAAATCGTTCTGGTGGTATAAGAAGGTGATTGCCAGCAACGGGGCCGATTTGGATTAAGTGCCAGGGTATCCCCTCCCCCTAATCCTCTCCCCGAAGGGGCGAGGGGATCGTTCGAGCAGGCCGGAAGTGGCGGTTTTCTCCCTCTCCCTTTCAGGGAGAGGGCCGGGGTGAGGGGTAAAATGCGGCTCTGGTGGTCATTCCGTTCACCTAATGTTCTTTGCTTTTCTATCGCGACAGAACCCGTGAACGTGCCAGGGTGGCTCACCGCCACCACCCTGGCGACCCGGGCTCCCGGCCAGGAAAATCGCCGCTGGCGCGGTCCATTATTCGCCCCATCCCTGGGGCTCACCCCTACGGGGCTAGCGCAAGCGCTATTCAAAATTGCTCCCGGCAATTTTGTCGCCTTATGCCGTCTGACTTTCGGGTCGGGGACCAGCCTGCGTCCTTGCAGGCTATCCCCTCCGCCCGCTTCCCTGCGGGCGGCCCCGGTCAGCCGTCAACGCCTCATCGATTTTCAGCCGGACCCTGTCATCGCTGTCACTGTTTTATTCTCATTACGCGGTGTTATCGCTGTAAAACGTAATATTACTGGGAATCCCTCAGACCCGTGGAGAGGGGACCGATCGAGCAGGCTGGGGTGGCGGTTTTCTCCTCCCTCTCCCTTTCAGGCAGAGGGTCGGGGTGAGGGTACAAACGACGCCTACTCCTCGTCTTCAGCTTCCAGCTGCGCAAACCCGCCATTACCCTGCCAGGTGGCAAGGCGCGCATAGACAGTTTCCACCGCCTCTTTTACCGGAGGCGTCATCGGGTAATAAAAACCGACGATATCCGGCTGAATGCCCAGGAAAATCACCTCGCCTACATCCTCTTTTACCTGATCGATCAGATAATTGAGCGGCATATTATGGGTGGTCATCAGGAACATCTCGGCAATATCGTCCGGATCGACAATACGAATCTCACCGGGGTTCAGCCCCATGTCTGTCGCATCGACAATCAACAGCCTGTCGGGACGAAGCTCGCGGATCGCCACCACGTCGTTTTCGGGCGCGCTTCCCCCATCAATCACCTGCCAGTTTCCAGCTGGGTTCGCCGTGCACATCTCCGCCAGTAACGGGCCTGCGCCATCGTCACCCATCATGCTGTTACCTACACAGAGCAATACGTCTGTCACCTTCTCTCCTCGCCACCCACTGGTGGTATTTACCCGGTAAATAAATTGTCGCCTGGTCATTTTTGACGTCCGGGAAATTCGCGATCGTCATTTTCGTCATCAATGAAATATCCGGAACCATCAGCGGCGGCCATTTTGCCGGAAAACAAGGTATTAACGCCTTGATCCTCGCCGTAATAAAGCGAAGAACCCTGGCATTGTTATTGCAACACGCGCCTGATTAATGAGGAGGCAGTATGCATGAAATTACCCTGTGCCAGCGCGCGCTGGAAATTATTGAACAACAGGCAAAACAGCACGCCGCCCGACGCGTAACTGAGGTCTGGATCAAAGTTGGCGCATTTTCCTGTGTGGAACCTGCTGCATTGACGTTTTGTTTTGATCTGGTCTGCCGTGGCACCCTGGCAGAGGGCTGTACACTGCACATCGAAGAACAACAGGCGGAATGCTGGTGCGAAAGCTGCCAGCAATACGTGACCTTACTAAGCCAGCACGTGCGTCGCTGCCCACAATGCAGCAGCGATAATTTGCACATCGTCGCCGACGACGGCATGCAGATCCAGCGGCTGGAAATCGAGGAGTGAGCAATGTGTACGACATGTGGTTGTCAGGAAGGTAACCTCTACATCGAGGGCGACGAGCATAATCCCCATTCCGCGTTTCGCAGCGCGCCTTTTGCTCCTGCGGCTCGTCCGACAATGAAAATCACAGGCGTCAAGACCGACAATTTCAGCCCGACGGCGGCAGAAAATGGTGATTTACATTACGGTCACGGCGCAGCCGGAACCCACGCGCCAGGCATGAGCCAGCGGCGGATGCTGGAAGTGGAAATCGATGTGTTAGATAAAAACAATCGCATCGCCGCGCATAACCGCGCCCGCTTCACCGCCAGACACCAGCTAGTGTTGAATCTGGTCTCCAGCCCCGGTTCCGGTAAAACCACCCTGCTGACCGAAACCCTGACCCGTCTGAACGCCCGTGTGCCCTGTGCGGTTATCGAAGGGGATCAGCAAACCGTTAACGATGCCGCGCGTATCCGCGAGACTGGCACGCCGGCGATTCAGGTGAATACCGGCAAGGGGTGTCATCTGGATGCACAAATGATTGCCGACGCCGCACCACGCCTGCCGCTGGCGGACAATGGCATTCTGTTTATCGAAAACGTCGGCAACCTGGTTTGCCCGGCCAGTTTTGATCTCGGCGAACGTCACAAAGTCGCCGTGCTGTCGGTGACCGAAGGCGAAGACAAGCCGCTGAAATACCCGCATATGTTTGCTGCGGCCTCCATCATGCTTCTCAATAAAATCGACCTGCTGCCTTACCTCAAATTTGATGTCGAAAAATGCCTCGCGTATGCCCGCGAAGTGAATCCGTCGATTGAGGTATTCCTGGTTTCCGCCACCAGCGGCGAAGGGATGGACAGATGGCTGGACTGGCTGGAGACCCAACGATGTGCATAGGCGTTCCGGGACAAATTAGCGCCATTGAAGGTAATCAGGCAAAAGTCGATGTCTGCGGCATACAGCGCGATGTCGACTTAACGCTGGTGGGCAGCACGGATGAAGCGGGGCATTCTCGTCTTGGGCAGTGGGTGCTGGTGCACGTGGGCTTCGCCATGAGCGTGATAAACGAAGACGAGGCCCGCGAAACGCTGGCGGCACTGCAAAATATGTACGATGTCGAGTCGGATGTGGGCGCGCTGCTGTTTGGTGAGGAGAGATAATGCGTTTTGTGGATGAATACCGCGCGCCGGAACAGGTCATGCAGCTTATCGCGCACCTGCGTGAGCGGGCCGCACTGCTCAGTTATACCGCGAAGCGCCCGCTACGCGTGATGGAGGTCTGTGGCGGGCACACCCATGCCATCTTTAAGTTCGGACTCGACCAGTTATTGCCGGAAAACATCGAATTTATCCACGGTCCGGGCTGCCCGGTATGTGTCCTGCCAATGGGACGCATTGATACGTGCGTGGAGATCGCCAGCCATCCGGAGGTGATCTTCTGCACCTTTGGCGACGCGATGCGGGTACCGGGAAAAAACGGCTCCCTGTTACAGGCGAAAGCGCGCGGGGCGGACGTGCGTATCGTCTATTCCCCGCTGGATGCGCTGGCCCTGGCAAAACAGAACCCACAGCGTAAAGTGGTCTTTTTTGGCCTCGGCTTCGAAACCACCATGCCTGCCACCGCCATCACGCTGCAACAGGCAAAGCGGCAGGATGTCAGTAACTTTTTCTTTTTCTGCCAGCACATCACCATTATCCCCACCCTGCGTAGCCTGCTGGAGGAGCCGGATAATGGTATCGATGCGTTTCTTGCCCCGGGCCACGTCAGCATGGTCATCGGCACCGATGCCTATGGTTTTATCGCCGGGGAATTCCAGCGTCCTCTGGTGGTGGCCGGTTTTGAACCACTCGATCTGTTGCAAGGCGTATTAATGCTGGTGGAGCAGAAAATCAGCGCCCGTCATCAGGTAGAAAACCAGTACCGCCGCGTGGTGCCGGACGAAGGCAACCGCCTGGCGCAGCAGGCCATCAGCGAGGTATTTGCAGTCCAGGGCGACAGCGAATGGCGCGGGCTGGGGCTGATTGGCGATTCCGGGGTGCGCTTAACCGCGCCGTACCAGCGCTTTGACGCCGAAGCCCACTTTAACCCAGCGCCTCAGCAAACCTGTGATGACCCGCGCGCACGTTGCGGCGAAGTGCTGACCGGTAAATGCAAACCGCACCAGTGCCCGCTTTTCGGTAATACCTGTAATCCACAAACCGCGTTTGGCGCACTGATGGTCTCCTCCGAGGGCGCCTGCGCCGCCTGGTATCAATATCGTGCTCAGGAGTGCGAAGTATGAATGAAGTCCAACTGGCGCATGGCAGCGGCGGTCAGGCGATGCAACAGCTTATCAGTCAACTTTTTATCGACGCCTTCGCAAATCCATGGCTCAGTGAACAGGAAGATCAGGCGCGTCTTGACCTTGCGGCCCTCGCCGCCAGCGGCGATCGACTGGCTTTTTCCACCGACAGCTACGTTATTGACCCGCTGTTCTTCCCCGGCGGCGACATCGGCAAGCTCTCGGTTTGCGGCACGGCGAACGATGTGGCGGTAAGCGGCGCCATTCCCCGCTATCTCTCCTGCGGCTTTATTCTTGAAGAAGGCCTGTCGATGGAGACCCTGAAAGCCGTGGTCACCAGCATGGCGGCAACGGCGCGTCGTGCGGATATCGCCATTGTTACCGGCGATACTAAGGTCGTGCAGCGCGGGGCGGCGGATAAACTGTTTATCAATACGGCAGGCATTGGCGCCATTCCAGCCAATATTCGCTGGGGCGCCAGCACCCTTGAGGCCGGTGATGTGCTGCTGGTTAGCGGTACACTCGGCGATCACGGAGCGACCATTCTCAATTTGCGCGAACAACTGGGGCTGGACGGAGAACTGACCAGCGATTGCGCGGTGTTAACCCCGTTGATTCAGCAGTTGCGCGATATTCCCGGCGTGAAGGCGTTGCGTGATGCCACGCGCGGCGGCGTCAACGCCGTGGTGCATGAATTCGCCGCCGCCAGCGGTTATGGTATCGAACTCAATGAGCGTGACCTGCCGGTGAAAACGGCGGTGCGCGGCGTCTGCGAGTTATTGGGGCTGGACGCGCTGAACTTTGCCAATGAAGGCAAGCTGGTGATTGCCGTACAGCGCCAGGCGGCACAGCAGGTTCTTGCCCGGTTACGGGCGCATCCCCTCGGCCAGGATGCCGCGATCATCGGCGAAGTGGTCGAACGAAAAGGTGTGCGGCTGGCAGGCTTGTATGGGGTGAAACGAATTCTCGACTTACCGCACGCCGAGCCCCTGCCCCGGATTTGTTAATGTCGTGTCCGCGCCGGAGAAACGGAAAGCCTTCGGCGCCACGATAATACCCATGATAAGAAAATGGTTATGGATAAACCCGCCCTGACCTGAGATAACTGACTCTTTCTCACTCTTCTGGAGGCAATATGGCTGTTTCAGCACGTAATCAGCTCGTCGGTAAAGTCAGCGTAACCGCACACGGCGCGGTGAACGATGAGGTGGAGTTAATACTGGACGGGGGTGCAAAACTTGTCGCTATCGTCACATCCAGCAGTAAAGAAGCGTTGGGCCTGAATCCCGGGAAAGAAGCCATCGCGCTGATAAAAGCGCCGTGGGTCACACTGGCGACCGAAGAGTGCGGCCTGAAATTTTCCGCCCGCAATCAGTTCGCTGGCGCGGTTAGCGCGGTGACCGAAGGTGCAGTAAACGCGACGGTGCAGGTGAAAACAGACGCCGGTTTTGAACTGGTGGCGGTGGTGACCAATGAAAGTTGTGAAGCATTGGAGCTGTCTCCCGGCAAACGGGTGATTGCTCTCATTAAAGCCTCCTCCATTCTTATTGCCACACGCGCCTGAAAGGTCATAACGTCGTGCCCGCCACGGCGTTATTTTTTAGGGCGGTATTTTTCCGGCAGTTCGGGAACAGGACGTTTGTCATCAATCAGATGACGGATGGTCAAAACAGGGTGTCGCCACAGCATCCGCGGCCCTGCCCAGCGCATAATCTGTTTCATCTCTTCACGTTTAGCAGGCGGGTAACAGTGCACAGGGCATTGTTTGCAGGCTGGTTTTTCTTCGCCAAAAAAACATTTATCCAGCCGTTTATCGGCGAAATCATTCAACGCCTGATAGTGCGCATCATCCGCCACAGCCTGCGGACAGTGTTGCTGGTAAAGCGCAATCATCTTGCGAATGGTCAGTTTTTCGCGGTTAATGCGTTTTGCCGTCATGGTGGCCCCCTTAAAGAGGTATTTATTTTACATCTTTAAGCAAGTCAGGCGAACTCTTTATTCCCCCTTTTCCGAGAGGAATCCCCACAAAAATGCGAGCACGATCGGTCCCCTCACCCTGGCAACCCGGGCTCCCGGCCAGGAAAATCGCCGCTGGCGCGGTACAGCGTCCCTGCGGGCGGCCCCGGTCAGCCGTCAACGCCTCATCGATTTTCAGCCAGCCCCTGTCATCGCTGTCACGGTTGTATTCTCATTACACGGTGTCATCGCTGAAAACATAATATGACCGGGAATCCCTCAGCCCTTTTCCACCTGGTGCAGCCATCTTTACACTTGCACCAACTTTCCTCTTTTTCTGCCGCCTTTAAGTCATTCTGGTGCGTTTTTACGCACGCGGCTCCTCATAACGGTGCACTCCACATCGCGATGGCGTGATAAGCCGCGCTTTTGATGCGCTGGCATGTTTTCTGCATTTTAACTCTATCTTCATCAAGCGGAATGCAGGGGATGACAATGATAAAAATGACGCTTCCGAGCGCGCCTTACTACGATGAAATGCTCACCGCAGAAGGTCGGCAACGCCAGCATTATGACGCCTGGTGGCAGTGGTTACAGCAAACTGACCAGCATGCCATTCACCAGAAGAAAGAGCAGGCGGAACTGCTGTTTCACCGCGTCGGCATTACGTTTAATGTTTACGGTGAAGAAGGAGGAACGGAGCGTTTAATTCCATTCGACAGCGTGCCACGCATCATTCCGGCCCATGAATGGCGGATGCTTGATGCAGGAATACGCCAGCGGGTAAAAGCTCTCAACGCGTTCTTGTATGATATCTACCACCACCAGCATATTCTCAATGCCGGTATAGTCCCCCGTGAGCAGGTGCTCGCCAACGAGCAATATCAACCCTGTATGCAGGGCGTCGATCTGCACAACAATATTTATGCCCATATCACTGGCATCGATATGGTCCGCGACAGTGATGGCGGCTACTACGTGCTGGAAGATAATCTGCGCACCCCATCCGGCGTCTCTTACATGCTGGAAAACCGCAAGATGATGATGCGTCTGTACCCGGATCTGTTCGCCAGTTCGCATATCGCGCCGGTTGAGCGCTATCCCAGTTACCTGCTACAAACCCTGCGTGAAAGCACTTACGTTGATGACCCCTGTGTGGTGGTACTCACACCCGGACGTTTTAACAGCGCCTACTTTGAACACAGTTTTCTTGCCCAGCAGATGGGGGTGGAGTTGGTTGAAAGCGCTGACCTGTTCGTCAAAGAAGGCGGCGTTTATATGCGCACCACCGAAGGTCCGTGTCGGGTCGATGTTATCTATCGCCGTATTGACGATGCCTTCCTCGACCCACTGGCATTTCGTTCCGATTCAATGCTGGGGGTACCGGGTTTGCTGTCGGTCTATCGTGCGGGCGGCGTGGTGCTGGCCAATGCGATTGGCACCGGCGTGGCGGATGACAAATCCATCTATCCGTACGTGCCGGACATGATTCGCTTTTACCTTTCTGAGGAACCCATCCTCGGCAACATTCCCACCTGGCAGTGCCGTAAAGCCGAAGATTTGAGTTACGTACTGGGCCATCTGGATGAGATGGTGGTGAAAGAGGTCCACGGCGCGGGCGGCTACGGCATGCTGGTCGGCCCCCGCTCAACCCGGGCGCAAATCGATGCATTCCGTCAGCGTCTGCTGGCGAACCCCGGTAATTACATTGCGCAAAACACGCTGGCGCTCTCTACCTGCCCGACCTTTGTCGAGGAAGGGCTGGCCCCACGCCACATTGACCTGCGCCCGTTTGCGCTGTACGGCGAAGAGATAAGGCTGGTGCCAGGCGGGCTGACCCGCGTGGCGCTGACCGAAGGCTCGCTGGTGGTGAACTCCTCGCAAGGGGGTGGCACGAAAGACACCTGGGTGATGGAGGAGGATGAATAATGTTAAGCCGCACCGCCAGCGAACTGTACTGGATGGCCCGTTATCTGGAACGGGCAGAGAGCTTTGCCCGCGTCCTTGACGTGACCTACAAATTATCAATGATGCCGCGCCACAGCCAGCAACAGCATGATTTAGCCCTGCCGCTCAATCTCACATTCGGGCATGAGCTGTTTCAGGAGCGTTATGCCCGGTTCAGTATGAATAATCTGCTGAATTTCTTTGCCCTTGATGGGCAGAACCCGAGCAGTATCTATAGCTGTATTGAAATGGCCTGGAATAACGCCCATGCCGTGCGCGGTAGTCTTTCGTCGGAAGTGTGGGAGTGCATCAATACCACCCGTATCGATATCCGCAACCTGCGCCAGACCGGAGTGGATAAGATTGGTATCGACGCCTTTTTTGACTGGGTGAAAGAGCGAGCGCATCTGTTCCGCGGCGCCATGTTCGGTACCCTGCTGCGTAACGACGCCCAATGCTTTATCCGTATCGGCACCCTGATTGAACGTGCGTTCGCCACCGCGCAATTGCTGGCGCTCAAAGATCAGCAACTCAGCAACGATCCAGATCCGGTACGCGAATATTACCGCCTCGACACACTGTTGCGTGCGGTGAGCGCCCGTGAAGCCTACCACAGCATTTATCGCCAGCCGATCAGTCGGGAAACCGTCACCGAATTGCTGGTGTTTCGCAATGACGTACCGCGTTCACTGCATGCCTGCGTCGGCGACCTGGTCCAACAGCTGGAGATGATTGGCAGCGAGCGGGCGCGCGTTCCGCTGCGTCTTGCCCATCAGTTGCATGTGGAGCTGCGTTTCGGCTCGCTTGATGATGCTCTGGCCGACGACCTTCAGGAGTGGTTAAACCGTTTTCTTACCAAAATCAACGAGCTGGCTGACAGTATCCGCCAGACCTATCTGGAGGCGTTATGAAACTGACCATTAATCACCTGACGCATTATCACTACGATGAAGAGGTGAAGTTCAGTACGCAGTATCTGCGTCTGACGCCGCAAACCTCCGGCCGCCAGTATATTAAGGAATGGAATCTACTGCTGCCCGCCTCGGCGGTAGCCACGACCGATGCGTACGGTAATCTGATGCATGTCCTAACCCTGGATCACCCTCATCAAGAGATCATCATTCATGCTCAAGGTGTGGTTGAGATCGCCGATAATGCACAAGAAGAGGAAGAGGCCAGCGAATCGCTCTCTCCGCTGGTGTTCCTGCGTACGACCCCGTTAACCGACCCGGACGCGCCGATTCGCGAATTTGCCCGACGCTATTACCGGGAAGAAGATGCGGTTGGCAGCCTGGGGGAATTGATGGCGGAATTACGCCTGAAAATGCCGTATACGCCTGGCGCCACGCAGGTACATGACACTGCCGCCGTTGCTTTTGCCAAAGGGAAAGGGGTATGCCAGGATCATACCCACGTGTTCCTGGCCTGCTGCCGTAGCCTGCGCATTCCGGCGCGTTACGTGAGCGGCTATGTTTATAGCCGGGATACCGATCATGTGGCAATGCATGCCTGGGCAGAGACCTGGCTTGATGGCCGCTGGCAGAGTTTCGATATCACCAATAACACGCGCGACCTGAACCAACATCTTCGCCTGGCGGTCGGAATGGATTATCTGGATGCTTGCCCGGTGCGGGGTAGCCGCCTTGGCGGCGGCTGTGAAGAAATGTTTTCCGCTGCTGAGGTAAGCCTGTTTGAGCGACAACAACAGACACAGCAGCAACAATGAATTAATAAAGGTATTTTAATGACTTACTGTGTGGCCATGCGTCTTTCCGACGGACTGGTTTTTGCTTCTGACTCCCGCACCAATGCGGGTGTCGACCACATCGCAACCTTTAAAAAACTCCATGTATTCAGCAAGGAGGGGGAACGGGTGCTGGTGATCCAGTCGGCGGGGAACCTGGCCACAACACAGAGCATTGTCAGCCTGCTTAACGAACGGATACAGGGGCAACATACGCCGAACCTGATGCAGATGGGGACAATGTATGACGCCGCCACGCTGGTCGGGGAGACGGTACGCGAAGTGATTCACCGCGACAGTGCGGCACAGCAAAACAGCAGCACCATTTTTGGCTGCAATATGCTGCTCGGTGGGCAGATTGGCAGCGAGGTTCCGCGCCTGTTTCATATCTATCCCGAGGGCAATTTCATTGAAGCGACAAATGATACCCCCTACTTTCAGATTGGCGAGAGTAAATACGGCAAGCCGATTATCGATCGGGTGTTGACGGTCGATACCCCTCTGGAGCACGCTATGTGCTGCGCCTTGATCTCCATCGATTCGACGTTACGCAGTAATCTGTCCGTCGGTATGCCGCTGGATGTCATGATATATCGCGCGAATACCTATGATGCCAGCGAACAGCGGCGCATCACGGAAAACGATCCCTATTTTACCGGTATCCGCAAAGCCTGGTCGGAAGGTCTGGTTAACACATTCCGCCAGTTGCCGCCTTTTCCGGCACAGGGCTAAGTTGGCCGATACCTGTAATAAACGAAGAGCGCCTCAATGAGACTGGCAGTCATTAGCACCCTATTTTTGCTTACAGCGTCAACATCCGCGCTGGCATCAACATCGAACGAAGAGACGGTCGCGGCAGCGAAAGTCACCCTGGGCCAGGCGCTGTATAAATCTGCGCTGCTTACCGGCGCCATGCCGGAAGAAGGCAAAGTAGACCCGGCCAAAATGGGCCAAAAAATGGGGGCTGAAATGTCCCAACGCCTCAATAACGTTGTGATTGGCGGCCTCAACCAGGGGGCAAATTGCGACGATATCACCGCGAATATTCAAAAAAGTTTCGAGATCATGCAAAGGGATGCGGTAAACCAGTTTTCCTCCTCTTCTGCTATCAAAAAAGCGCTGGATAATGTGCCGCTGAGTGCCGCGCAGTATGCCTCCGCAGAGTGCCTGAATTTAACCAGCCAGTAATACATCTCTTCGATCCCAGCGGTGAAAGCCGCTGAGATCGCACGCCTGCCCCCTTTCCGTTTCCCCTACCAGCGCTGCTTTATTCGCATAAAAATATCCTGCGGTATCACATATTCACTTACCAGTTAGTGAGTCAAATAAAGTTAATTTTATAAAATTATTTTTAATTCACTGTATTTGAAGCCATTTTCTCTCTGTTATGCGCTTTTCAGTCGCAGAAAAAAGACACATTAAGTTTTTCTTAAACTGCCTTAAATAAAGCCATATTGTGCCCGAATTTATAACCCCTATCATGGTTAACGAGCGATAAACTGACGCAATAATAGCAACACAACCTATTTAACCGGGAATATTCACTCACCGTTAATTCTCTCTATTCTATTGCGGCCGTTTGTCTTATCGCTATAAAACAATACCCAAAAGAGGTCATAAAATGGCGCACAATAACGAGACACTGAGTCGTGAAAATATTTCAAAACTGGGGAAACTGGGTACTGCAACAATATATGAAGCACAGGGTGCGATGGGCGCAATAGATTCCGCTATTAAGCCACTGGCACGGGGAATGAAAATGGCCGGCCCGGCGCTGACGTTACAGATGCGCCCCGGCGATAATTTAATGATTCACTACGCGCTGCTCCATGCAAAACCGGGTCAGGTGCTGGTGATCAACTGCGATGGCTTTACCGGCGCGGGTATCTGGGGCGATGTGCTTACCGCACAGGCTCAGAAAATCGGTCTTGCAGGTCTGGTGGTGAACGGCGCAGTACGCGACAGCGATGCCATGATCGACGCCGGTTTTCCGGTTTTCGCAAAAGGGATTTGCATTCGCGGGACCGAGAAAAAACAGCCAGGCACATTAAACACCACCTTACTCATCAATGACTGTATTATCCATCCCGGAGACATTATAGTCGGGGACGCTGACGGGCTGGTGGTCATCGAGCAGTCGCGTCTGGATGAGGTCATTCGTTTGTCGGAAATACGTGAAGAGAAAGAAAGTATTTTCAAAACGAAAATAATGGACGGCGCATCCACGTCAGAATTAATGGGATTAACCGACGTGTTCAATCGCCTGGGATTAAAAAACACAAACTAAAAATAAACACACTACGCCCTTTTTTTGCCGATATTTTATGAACTCATACCAGGCCACATAATAACGCCCTCAATTTATGAGCATAACAACTATGAATACTATAAAAACTAACAGCAAATTCCGCTGGGTTATCACCACACTGATTTTCCTGGTGTATACGATAGCCGCGGCGGATCGCGCCAATATTGGCGTTGTCTTACCTTTTATCCGTAACGATTTCCACATGTCCAATACCGAAGCCGGGGCGTTGGCGAGCCTATTTCTGCTAGCCTACGCCATCGCGCAGATCCCCAGCGGATTTCTCTACTCGAAGTTTGGCGTGCGCAAAATCTTCTCACTATCGATGATCCTGACGTCGCTGGCGACCGGGCTGGTGGGTTTTTCCACCTCCATTCTGGGTTTGAAAGTCTCGCGTTTTATCCTCGGCCTGGCCGAAGGCCCGCTGCCGATTGGTATCACCTCGACCATTAACCGCTGGTTCCCGTCACGTGAAAAGGGCATCGTCACCGCCATTTTCTTATCCGCCGCCAAGTTTGGCCCGGTGCTGGTACCGCCGATTTGCGCGCTGATTCTCTACTACTACAGCTGGCACTATGTGTTCTATTTCTTCGCCATCCCCGGTATTTTCCTGAGCGTAATCTGGTACTTGCTGGTGCCGAACACCCCGCGCGAAAGCCGCTTCTGCTCGGAAAAAGAGTTAGCCCTGATTGAAGAAAAAGAGCCTGTTGCTGCAACAAACGAGACGCAGGCAAGCAGCGCAAAACCCGCCGCGCCTGCCCGCAGCTTCGCCTCGCTGGATAAAGTGATCCGGGCGCGCAAAGTGAAACTGATCGATACGCCTAAAGGTATCTTCCGCTCGTGGAATATCCTTGGCAGCACCCTCGGCTACTTCTTTATGATGGGGATCGTGAACGTTCTGCTGGCCTGGATCCCCACCTACCTGATGAATGAAAAAGGCTTTTCCATCGTCAAAATGGGGATGCTGGCATCCGCGCCGTGGGTAGGTGCCGTGATTGGCAACATTATCGGCGGCTGGTGCTCAGACCGTATTCTCGACAAACGCCGCAAACCGTTGATGATGCTCTCGGCCATTGCCACGGTGATTATGATGGTGATCCTGATTAACGCGCCGGATAACGCGATGATTCTGGGGCCATTGCTGCTGCTCACCGGCATTCTGTTCAACCTGGGCTTCTCGGCCTATATGGTCTACCCGATGGCGCTGACGACCAAAGAGGTCTTCCCGGTTGCCGGGGCACTGATCAATACCGGCGGTCAGTTGGGTGGTGCGGTGTGTCCGCTGGTTGCAGGCTTCTTGTTGGATCACTACACATGGGGCCACGTGTTCGGCTTTATGGCCCTCGGCTCCTTCCTGTGCCTGCTGGTGCTGTTTACCATCACCGAACCGCTGACGGAAAAACAGCTGGGCGCAAAATCCGCCTGATGTGACGGATATACACGGCAAAGGGTTGTCATTCGGCAACCCTTTTCATCATCTCAATAAAGTTGCCGATATTCGGGTTGCTGTTTTTCGCGTTATAGACCGCGTAGATATAGCTCAGGCAGGTAAAGTCTTCGATGGGCAAAAAGATAATATCCTGGCGGTTATTAGGGATCGTCGATTTGCCGACCAGCGTCACGCCTAACCCGGCCCCCACCAGCGCCAGCGCGGTATGGATTTCAACCGCACGGTGCGATACCGCAGGCTGCACCCCGCACTCGCTGAACTTATCAAGAATATGCAGCGAATAGCGACTTTTCGGATCGCTCGGGAAAATAATAAAGGGAGAGTTACAGAAATCGCGCAGGGTAATAAAATTCTTGCGGCTCAGATAATGATTTATCGGGATCGCAGCCACCAGTGGATCAATAAAAATAAGCTCACGGAATAGCGTCTGTTCGGAGCTATTCTCATGGAGGTGCATTTCACGGGTAAAGCCAATATCAATCGCCCCTTCGCTCAGCAGTTCAGGCTGATACTCAGACAGCACTTCTTTCAGCGTGATATTAATATGGCCATATTTTTCCGAGAACAGCTTGATGGTCTCTGGAATCAGGTTAAACATCACCGAACGCACAAACCCCAGATTCAGCTCCGTTGACTTGGCACTGGCGTACTGATGCGCATCTTTTTCCAGTTTTTCAAAGTTGAATATCACTTCATGTGCTTTTTTAAATAAGAATTCACCTAAGCGCGTGAGGGTTATCGGGCGTGAACCTCGGTTAAATAATTCGCCATTCAGTTCTTTTTCCAGCGCCGTTATTTGCAGGCTGATGGCTGCCGGTGCCAACGAAAACTCCTTCGCCGCCTGGCTGATCCCGCCAGCCTCAACAACCTTGCAGAAATATTTGAGCTGCTTGATATTCACAATGCATTCGGCCTTATGAAAGATATATTTGGCAAGAATAACATTGCCGGAAAAAAAGCACCATCACAGCAACAACTCTAACAATTACATTGCGCTATTCCCCGCGCAATAAATACGGAAACAAACAACGCCAGGAAATACGATCGTGATCATATTATCAATACCAAACGCCGATATAATGGATATTGAGATGAACGGTCTTTGATTAAGTATGAATTACATTCATTTAAGGGAGAATGTTATGCAATACAGAAACAGCTACGGCCAGTGTCTGGGGCAGGAAATGCAAGACTGGGCACCCAGAAGCACCCCTGATAAATTCTCCCTTAGCGGAAATTATTGCATGGTTACGCCACTGTCGGTCGATCATGCAGAAGATTTATTTCATGCCTGGCAAAGTATTGACGATGACCGGGACTGGACCTATTTGCCGGGACAACGCCCTGCCACGAAAGAAGAGTGTTATAACTATTTTCGCGCGCTTATCGCTGCCAAAAATGGCATGCACATGTCGGTGATTGATAAAAATGACGACACCGTGAAAGGCATTTTCTGCATCACAAGGATTAATCCAGTACACGGTACGTTCGAGCTTACGGATATCAACTGGACACCGGCATTAAAAAAAACACGGATCAGCACCGAAGCCATCTATTTAGTATTGGCTTATTTTATTGATGCGCTCCACTACCGTCGATGCGAATGGCGCACAAATATTTTTAATGACGGGGCGATCAAAGCCGCCGAACGTATCGGCTTTCGCAAAGAAGGAGTATTGCGCGATAAAAAAGTGACCAAAGGCCATTCGGAAGACCTCGCGCTGTTCTCCATCACCGCCAGTGAATGGCAGAATTTAGAGATCCCAATTAAAGCCTGGCTGAATGAGAATAATTTCGACGGTCTGGGCCGACAATTGAAAAAACTTAAGGATTTCCGCTGAGTCAATCACTGCCGCATCTGATATCACAAAGCCGTTGCCCAGGGTATCATCCTGCTTAATACGTTCTGTGCAACAGGAAGAGGTGATGGGTCAACGTCGGGTGCTGATTATTGAAGATGATGCCGATGCGGCGAGCGTTCTTGAGGCATATCTTAAGCGGGAAAATTTCGACATTGCCATTTCCGGCGACGGACGCATCGGGCTGGAGATGGCGCGGCAGTGGAAACCGGACCTTATTCTGCTTGATATCATGCTGCCGTCAATGAACGGAAGCGAGGTGTTGGCAGCGGTGCGCCGGGACGGGCTTACGCCTGTCATTATGATTTCGGCCATGGGCGATCTTCCCGATAAAATTGGCGCCCTGCGCTACGGTGCGGATGATTACATCGTCAAACCCTACGATCCCAAAGAGGTGGTTGTACGGGTCCAGGCTGTATTGAGACGCTGCCAGCCTCAGGCTGAATCGCAAGAGATCCTGCGCTGGCAAGGTCTGGAAGTCGATACCACTGCAATGACCGCCAGAGTAACGATTGACCAGCAAAAACCGGTTTTGCTTGAGCTGACGCCCACCGAATTTTCATTGTTAACGTTACTTATGCGCTCACCCGTTCGCGCCTGGTCGCGCCTTTCATTACTTGAACAGTGCCTTCCGGAAAGCGATGCCCTTGAGCGCGTCGTGGATACTCATATTTATAATCTGCGTAAGAAACTCGAATCCGCTGGGATCACAGAGGTACTGTTGAACGTGCGTGGCGTAGGTTACAGGTTCCGCCAGCCCTAACGTCTGAGGATGTCGGTTATCGCACCCGGTCTGCGGGTGCATGATGTTTTGTTTAGGCCGCGCCGGAGCCCTCTTTTTATCCCCCTTCTCTTCGCATCAGCCCTGCTGTATGGGGGCAACACCGCTTGCGGGAAAATCCGATCAGGCTACAATTCCCGCGCCGGATATACTCCGGCCCACCTGCACACAATAAAACAAAAGACCGTAAAGGAATCCGTATGATCATACGTCCACCCCAGAACTGGTTTGTCCGGCTCTTTAACTGGCATGGCTCCGTTCTTTCCATGATTATCTTCCGGCTGGGATTGAACCTGTTCATGTCTATCGTGGCGATCATTGCCTGGCCGTACTACGAAAACCTGAACATTCACCTGACCGTTGCCCCGTTTAGCCTGCTGGGTATCGCCATCGCTATCTTTCTTGGTTTTCGCAATAACGCCAGCTACAGCCGTTACACCGAAGCAAGAATGCTCTGGGGTTCGGTGACCATCACCTCGCGTAGCCTGATGCGACAGACCATTAGCGCCTTGCCGGAAGATACAGCGACCCAGCAAAAGCTTTCCCATTACCTGACCGCGTTTAGCTGGTGCCTGAACCACCAGCTTCGCCAACAAGATGCAACGCAGGATATGCAACGTTTGCTGCCTGCTGACGCGGCGGCTGAGGTAATGAAAAGTACCTCAGCCTGTAATCGCATCCTGATTTTTATTGGCAAGGAATACGCAAACTTACGCCGGGAAAGCAAAATCAATGATTTTGTCTGGCAGAACATTGACGAAAATCTTAATGAACTGTCACGTTGCCTGGGTGGCTGTGAGCGTATCGCTAACACGCCGGTTCCCTTTGCTTACTCATTGATTTTGCAGCGCACGGTCTACCTGTTCTGCACACTTTTACCGCTGGCGCTGGTGTCCGACCTTCACCTGATGACTCCGTTTGTTTCAGCATTTATCTCTTACGCTTTCCTGTCATGGGATTCTATTGCCGAAGAGATGGAGCATCCGTTTGGCACACACCCCAATAACCTGGCGCTCAACGCTATATGTACCTCGATCGAACGCAATCTGATGGACATTACCGGGCAAAGCCCGCTGCCTGCATTGCCTGTACCGGACAAGCGTTTCAACCTGATTTAAAGCCAGATATCGCGACCTGACCGGGGTCGCGACAGGATTGACGCGCTTGATCTCGCTAACGCCAGGCTTGTTAACGTTAAAAGAGATCGTCGTTTCACCCGCTATCCTCACCAAAGTGACATTATTGAACGTAGGGCACTAAAGGAGATTTAACGATTAAAACTTCAATTAAAGCTGCATAATAAAAATAAAAAACCACCCACTCACCTCACCAGGCATGATATTTCCCAGTGTGTCAGACGTTATTCTTATGGCCGTTAACCGACAAAGCGTCGCTTCCATCTGACTAAATTATAAAAGCACGACATGGATTTTACTTACTGTCCAGGAGGTGTAGATTGCCTTGCGTGGATCTTCACTGGATAGCTTAATGAATATTATTGATGTCATTATGTCAGCAGGAAAGACGTCTGTTGATGTTGCGCTTTACACGCTTATTCCCGTCATGGTTGTCATGCTCATCGTGATGAAATACCTGGAAGCAAAAGGCGTTGTCGATGCCGTTGTTCGGCTGACCGCGCCAGTACTCAAACCGTTCGGTATTTCCGGGATTGCCATCTTCGCCCTGATACAACTCAATTTCGTCAGCTTTGCCGCGCCTATTGCCGCGCTGGCCATTATGGAAAAAAGAGGCACCTCAGAGCGTCAGCTGGCCGCAGCGCTGGCGATGTTATTTGCGATGGGCCAGGGCAATGTCTTTTACCCTTTGATCCCTTACGGGCTGCACTGGGGAAACGCCATCATCATTTCCATTTTAGGTGGGCTGGTCGCAGCGGCGGTCACTTATCACCTGTTCGGCAAAAAGCTTTCCAACGCCGTCCAGAACGCCGCACCTGCCGATGCGTTTAACGATAAATCGTCATCCAGCCTGATCGGCATCATTAACGGTGCGGGTGCCGATGCGATACGCCTGGCGCTGGGCTCGCTCCCTATGTTGCTGCTCTCGCTAACCATCGTCGGCATACTAAAAGAAGCGGGAGCGATAGATGTTCTGACCCGGCTTCTCTCGCCAATCATGGCTTATTTCAGCCTTCCCGATGTGTATGTGTTGCCAACCCTGACCAAATGTCTGGCGGGAGGAACAGCCTACTTCGGGGTGATGTCAGAGCTTCTGCGAAAAGGGCTGGTGACGCCAGAACAGATGAACGCTTCGGCGGGCTTTCTGATCCAGACCTTCGATCTGCCAGGTATCGGGATTTATCTTGGGATCGCCAGCCGATTTGTCAGGCTTTTTCGCTATGTCATCCCCGGCGTGATCGTTGGGATCGCGGTGCGCAGCATTATCCATACCCTGTTGTATTAAAGCCAAACGGCGCATCTACCTGGCGAGATAAATAAAAAAGGATTACTGGCACCCCACTGTCCAGTAATCCTTTCAGGGTCATCGCTCACTTTTTTCGTTTCGCATAAATATGGTCGAAATTTAACTGAATCGGTGATTAGCCCTTAACCAAAGCGTGATTCACTGGCTTTCCAGCTATACGTGTCGTTTGCGACTAACGAATCCCCCCGTTCCTGATAAGCGAACTGGTAAAACTCTGCGCTGGCACCATAGCCAGAGTAGTCGACGACCGCCAGCCCCACGAACGCGCCGGTAAAGAACCCGCCATAACTTTGCAGTACATAATCATCAGAGAGAATGGCGGCATCCAGTTTGACCGGGATTTCAGTGAATTTCACCCCATCAAAACTGTATTCATAGGTATAACTTTCTTTGCGAACTTTGGTGCGGAACCAGACGTATTCAACATCTTGCGGGATCTTGATGGCCTCATCTTTCAGATACGAGGTATATTTCCCACGATTATTCTCGCCTATTTCGATGACTGCCCCATTAATTTCATTCCAGGTGATGAAAACAAAGCTCCAGTGGCGATCATTATAGTAATTCGTCAACCCAGCCATTTGTTGATAATTAAACGGATTAAATTTTATTTTAACCTGGGCATCAAAATAAAAAGCCTGCCAGCGCCGCGCAATCAGCGAGAGATCGTGCGTATTTGCTAAAGAACCTTGCCCGACTAACGTTAATTTCCCCTCACCCGTTGTTCCCATTTTTTCGCTGAACGGGACACGCAGTGTGTTCCAGTTAGGATCGAGCGTTGCGGTTTTAAATTCATCATACTGGCTGTGGTCTTTGGCGCTTTCGGTGTAAATAGCATCGACGGGGCCTTCAACAAACGTTTTGCCCCCGTGGCCACCTGCAATACGTGGCCAGCCATCTTCATCCCAAAACACTTTCTGAATAGACGTTTCCCTGCCCAGGGTTGACCAACCGCGAGGATCATAGACGGACTCACCGGCACGATTCCATGGACGAGCGCAGAGCGAGGCGTAATACCATTCGCCTTTGGGCGTTGAAACCAACGCGCCATGACCCTGTTTTTGCATATAGCTGTCCGGCGTATCGACGTTCGTTAAGAAAACGTCGCCTGGCTCTGTTTCAAAACTATTGGCTTCTAAGGTTTTCGAACGCGCAACCACCTCCTGGTGGGTAAAAACGGTGCCACCTTGCGCGGCGAAAAGATAATAATATCCGTTTATTTTGTAGAGGTGCGGCCCCTCAACAAGTGCAACGGCAGTGCCCCGATAAAGCGTACGCGCGGTTTCTGGTTTTAATTTTAAAGTGCGGGTATCAAACTCCGTCAAGGTAATGCCATCAAAGGGGTGATGGTATTCCCGATGGTCCCAGGTTTGTTGAACTAAATATTTACGACCATCTTCGTCATGGAAAAGTGACGCGTCAAAACCGACGCCATTCAGTTTAATGGGATCAGACCAGGGGCCACGAATATCGGTTGCCGTGGTCAGGTAGTTTGTCATGTCTTTAAAGGCGCCTTCTGTGACTTTGACATCCGTATACACTAACCAGAATTTGCCGTCAGCATACGAGAGATCCGGCGCCCAAATCCCACCGGAGGAAGGATTCCCTTTCATATCTAACAGCGCGGTTGTTGACAGTGGCGCCGGCAGAAGATTCCAGTGTGCCAGGTCTTTTGATTCATGTAAACGAACGCCTGGAAACCACTCAAAGGTGGAATTTGCGATATAGTACGTGTCGTCTACGCGGATAATACTCGGGTCTGGGTTAAAACCAGGCAAAATAGGATTTTGAATAATTGACATATCGTTTACCTTTTTAAATTGTCCATATTGTATTTATTATCATTTTTAATTTATTGAACTATACGCGAATCTCATCAAGTTGACGGTTGATATCATTGACATTGTCATCAGATATTGGATAGAAGTGAATGGCAACCATCGACATAATGGCTAACACCACCGGGATCCAGATAGCCGTCATGTTTATTCCAGCGATAGCATTGGCGTGCTGATATACACTCGTTTCATTAAAGCCATAACCGGCCAGCAACCACAACGGAAGCGCACCACCAATCGTGAAGCCGATCTTGAAGAAAATCCCCATAATTGCGTTAATGATTGCGGCATTTCGCTTACCTGATTTTAATTCGCCATAGGCAATGACTTCCGGAACAAGCGCCCACATAAAGCCAGTAGCCGATGTTAATCCCCATTGTTTAATAAAGGTTGCGATGTAGGCAAGCCAGAGGGCATCATGCATTCCCTCAAGCGACCAAATATATGTCAGAAATTCGCCAACAATAAACATGCCGAGGAATAGATGGAAAAATCCTTTTTTACCAAAAATTTTCTTAAGTTTTGGCCAAAACACAGGAAATAAAATGCCCGGAATTGAGGCTACAAGACCAACCGCCCCCATCCATTCTGAGTGACCGACAACAAACTGATTAAAAAAGCCATTAGCCGTGTTCATGACAAACATGAACGTAAAGGCCAGCATGAAAAATAATCCAAGAATAACAAGCGGCCGGTTATTTTTGAGTTCCAGGAAGAGGTCTGTCGTTTTTACGTTTGCTGTTTGTTCTTCAGTGGCGACCACGCGCTCTTTGGTTAATTTGTAGCAGACGAAAAGAGCAACAGCCCCAATAACCATATAAATGGAATAAACACCAAACCAGGCGTAGTTAGCTGAGGGATCGGTATAATTCCCCATATTGAGCTTAAGTCCGAAAAAACCCGTATCCTTGAGGCTTCGATCTGCTGGCGCAGCCATTTGTACGAACATGGGGAAAAGCGTGTAAACAAGCAGATTGGCGCTATTGGCCAGCATCATGCGTGTGCTTGTAAGTTTATCAATGGACTCAGGATCTCTTGTTAATGAAGCATTAAGAGAACCATAAGGAATATTCACCACGGAATAGACCAAATCCAGGGCAAGGTAAATAATAAATGCAAATGGAACTGAACCTCTCACCCCAGGAATTGGAGCAAAGAGCAAAGCAGAAAGAATAACGAGAGGAATACCTGCTCTTAAAAGCCAGGGACGATATTTGCCAGCTTTTGAACTTCGTTTGTCAACGTATGTTCCTACCATCGGGTCCCAAAGGACATTGATAATACGGACAAAAAGAAATATAAACCCTGCGGTTGCTGTACTGATTGTATTCACAGTTAACATGTGAAGAGCAAGGAAACCACCTATCGTACCAAAAACAAGGTTTTGAGCAAAGTCGCCCATCCCATAACCAATGCGTTCCACACGAGTTAACTTATGATACTCATCATGCCGATTTTGTATTAAGTTTTCACTCATTTTAATCACATCTCCGGTTTGTTTTATAAATGAGGAATACTTTCTGACACAGGTAAGCCCGCAAAATCCATTACGTTTTTGGATTAAGTAATTATGTTTTTTTACTACTGTGATCATTAGAGCAAAGGACTTATACAAGCCGCACAAGGCCGATGCTGACTGGCAATTCACAACGAATACCTGCAACAGATGAACGTCCCCGACCAATCCGGCATTTATTCCAGTGAACTCGCTTGTAAAAGCGACTGCGCCAGATTGTTATCTGCGCTCTGAATACATTAACGTATTATTTTTGCGATACTGCTCACATTTAAGCATTCTCTTACCCTTCGAGTGAAATAACGTAATTGAACTACCGTTCAGGAGAATACAGGATGTATGCGGCAATCGCTTTATTTATTCTCACGCGGTCCGGTTCATACCAACGCCATGCTTGCGATATTACCGTCGACCTGCAACGAGAAATACATGACCTCACCTCCTTATGTTGAGCTGCCGGGAAAAGGGAGCCGGTGAAATGTTGTCGTTTTATTCCTGACTCGCCGCGTCATTGCTACGCGCTGAGAATCCCCCGACGCACAATGAGGTCAATGCCGCTTTGGGTTTGCATATTGATGCGACAGGCGCATATGCTGGCAGTGCAATAGCAGTACGGCAAATAAGCGGATACCCGGATTAACTATGTTCAGGCAGCTCGATAACGTTACGCTTCAAATCAGAGAAGAACCAACAGCGACTGCGATGGGAAAATACGAAGTTCTGTTGGCAGCAAAAGAGACCGGTATTACCGTTCCGGTTCAGGTGCTGGAAGCGGCTGTTCAGGTAGATGACATCCGGCTGTTGTTATTTCTTACTGATGATACTCCCTATGAGGAAATGCTGAATATTGCATTGATTGAACTGAATGTTGGAGTGAAGGAGATACTGACGCTGGGTGGCGCATATCTCACCGGGTCGTTTGCAGATTTGCATATCCTGGCGAATGCCGTTGAATTTCGCTTTATCGGTGATACCACATGGCGAGTTGAAATACCTGCGGCGCCCTTTATGAGTCTGCCTTTTGTCGGCGATCCACGCGGCGTTTCGCGCCCTCTGGCATTGAGGCATTACATTAAAATTACCGCCAGCCCTGCTCCGGCACGTGCAGACGGTCGTCGTTAAAGATACCGCCATCAAGGTATTCCCGGATGGCGGTGCAGGCACATTTTTCGGGCTACGCGTGCTTAATCAGGGCACGATGTTACTCGTCCGCATGTTACGTTCGTTTTCAGGTTAAACAGTAAATAGCTCGCCAGCGCCAGACGATCCTCACCCGAAGCAGACCTGCGCCCCTTATTTTTACGCACACAAACATAGTCTGTCTAATGGCGAGCGATAATAATGCCAATCGTGCCAGGCAATATAAAATTAGCTACCTGGATTATTAATTTTGTACATAAATGTAGTGGCATGAAGAGTATTATCTATCGAGCTGGCATAACAGGGAATTTTCCCGGCTATCTGCCAGCCCCGGGAAAGATATAACTCGCTGGCCACATCGCCACTGCGGGTATCAAGCACAAGCAAGGAGATCCCTTTTTCCCAGGCCATTTCCTCTGCCCGATTCATTAACGCTCTGGCAATCCCCTGACGACGCGCCTGCGGATGAACGAGCAGTTTAGAGATTTCAGCGCGATGGCGACCATTAGGCGTTCTGCAATAGTTTATGATGACGGTTGCAGCCAAAAAACCATTATCACGGGCGATTAATAACTCACAATCGTGACTGGCAAGGCTATAAATTTTATCTTTCCAGAAACTATCAATTGCCCGACGATCATTGGGATCGGTAAAGCCTACGCTTGCCCCATCCTTTACACAAGACTGTAACACGTCACCTAATTCGGGTAAGCACTGATGCGCCTGTGTCGCACTGAGAAGCTCATATTCAATCATGATTTACATACCACCAAAATATAATGTGCACCGAGGCTTTCATGCGCGCTAAAAGATGAAGAGCCGGATAAATGAAAACGCAAACTGTCACCTTCTTTCAAGGTCCATTTTTCACTGTTCATCGTAATGGTTAATTCACCGGAATATAACCATATATATTGTTCAAGCCCCTGGACGGGAGGATTTGAATATTCAATGAAAGCACCCGGGCGCAATTTTCCCTCTACCATCTCGCATCTGAACTGATGAGAAGGTGGTATTAACATGCGTCGCTCAAATCCATTAAGCTCATCCTGCCACAGGGATTGTTGATCGGCCCTGAACAGATTATCTGCGGTCTGTTCAACCTCGCTAAGAAGCCGGGACATCGTCATTCCGTATACAATACAGAGTTGGTTAAGAACCTCTGCTGTCGGGCTGACTTCACTGCGTTCAATCCGTGATAAGGAGGCCCTGCTGATGCCTGATGCAACGGAAAGCTCATCAAGCGACCAGTTCTGTTGTAAGCGTAGTGCCGCCAGACGTGCTGCTAATCGTACTCTGTAATCTTCATTATTCATGGCAAATCTCATATGTGAGAATTTATTCCCACAAACGAGATTACCGATTACTGAAATCCTGTCAAGCGCTATTACACGAATCGCGATGCGTATCTTTGACGTCTTGAATGCATGTCAGAGTGCTTCCCCTTTGCCGATGGGGATAGCGCACCACGGTGAGTGATGTTGGTTGCTGGGCGGTGTAAAGCATTTGACGGCACTCGTTTTCATTCGACGCTGCCATCACGATCATGCCGGGAATACAACGCGGCAACGCGTAGCCATCGCAACCCAGGTGTGGTACGCCATCGGCACCCACAATCCCTGCCCGATCGATAGCAAAGACAACAAGCAGATTCTGTAACGCAACAGCATGGATAAGCGGGTCGTATGCGCGCTGAAGGAAAGTTGAATAGATAGCGACAATCGGCTTAAGGCTTTCAGCCGCAAGGCCCGCAGCAAAGGTCACAGCATGCTGTTCTCCGATAGATAATTGATATGCAGGATACTTATATTCCGGCACGTCCATGAGCCGGATAAAGGGGATTACTGACGCATGCCGATCGCCAGGCGGTTAAATGCGCTCATCAGGGCAATCGCAAAGGTCAGGTCGGAAATTTCAACGTCGCTGAAATGGGCCTCCAGAGGGGTATAATCTTCATCCGGCGCATGCGTTTTATCTACGTGCGTCAAAGACTCTGCCCACGCGAGGGCGGCGCGTTCACGTTCGCTGAATAATTCGCTGACGCGCCAGCCCGCCAGGCTATCCAGTCGCGCAGCGCTTTCACCGTCGGCACGCAGAGCTTTGGCGTGCATCTCAAGGCAAAATGCACAGCCGTTAATCTGGGAGATCCGCAGCCAGACTAATTCAATCAGCGCTTTCCCGAGACTGCTCTTACTCAGCGCCTTTTTGGTCGCAGCAAACCCGTTATAGGCTTCCGGGGAAAGGGTGTAATAGGGTAAACGTTGTGGGGTGGTCATCAGGTTATCTCCGGTTATTAAAAAACGTCATACTAAGCACTGGCGAAAGTGCATGCCTGCCGCCAGCAAGCCTTGTCGATAGTAGAAACGTTGGCCCAGCGCATTACCTAAACCGGTATCAAGCACCAGGTGAGTACACTTCTGACTGCGTGCCTCTTCGCGCAGAGCATCGATTAATTTCGCGCCCAGACCGTGGCTGCGGGCATGGGGAGCAGTCACAAGATCATCAACATACAGAAAGCGCCCGTAGATGAGATTTTCCGAAATTCGGTAGCCCGCCAGTGCCAGTAGCGCTTGATCCTGCCAGACACCCTGCAGGCAATAACCCTGTTCAGCCTGACGGTGAACACGGGCTATAAAATTCTCTGCATCGGTCAGGTGTGGTCGCAACTCCCGCATGACCTGGTAAGCAGCATGGAGTGCCTGTTCACTATCAATTTTGTGTACTTCACATGTCGCCATACGTTTCTCCTGTCTGATAGCGGCAATATATCGCCGCAATGACCTATGCTACAGTGACAAGAATTACCTGAATGACCAGGACAAGAACGTGAAAGCACTCATGCCAAAACCTGACTGGCAGCCCGACACGCCGCTCTATTTGCAGCTGTATCAGCGATATCGCGAGGCCATTACCTCCGGTCGGTTACGCCCGGGGGAACGTGTCCCGTCAATACGCAATCTCGCCAGCGAGCTTCACGTCGCACGGGGAACGGTGGAAATGGCTTACCAGATGCTGGTCAGTGAAGGCTATCTTGTGACGAAGGGGGCGGCAGGTACCCGAGTTTCCCCTCAACTGGCGAGGTTACCGAATGTCGGTAATCCGTCACAACGACGCAAAACCGCCGCTACGCAGCCTTATCAGGCGCGCCTGACGGGGACTATTTTACCGTTTCAGCCAGGCGTACCGGCGCTGGACGCGTTCCCCCGGAAAATATGGTCTCGCCTGGCGGGGCAAACGCTGCGCATGATTGAAACCACGGTGATGAATCAACCCGACCCGGCCGGATATGCGCCGCTTCGGGAAGCCATCGCCACCTATCTGGGGATTTCTCGTGGTATCGCCTGCACGCCGGAGCAGGTGTTTATTACCATCGGCTATCAGGGGGCGCTTGAGCTGTTGTGCCGCACCGTTTTACAGGCAGGCGACGGTGGCTGGTATGAAAACCCCGGTTACTTTCCTGGCAGATACTTTTTGCAGCAGATGGGAATGACGTTTACACCCGTTCCGGTGGATAACGAAGGGCTACAGGTTGCGATCGGGGAGCAACGGGCACCGAACGCACGCTTTGCCGTCGTCACCCCTTCCCACCAAAGCCCCACAGGCGTCGCGCTGTCCTTACCCCGACGTCTGGCGTTGCTGGCGTGGGCGAACCAAAAAGACGCCTGGATCATAGAAGATGACTACGACAGTGAGTTCCGCTACCACGGCCACCCACTTCCGGCCCTGAAAAGCCTCGACCATGAGCAACGTGTGCTTTATACCGGTACTTTCAGTAAAGTCCTTTTTCCCGGCTTACGTCTGGCCTATCTGGTGGTCCCCCCCTCTCTGCAATCGACCTTTCACGAGGCGGTTAACCGCTGGCCGGGGCCGGGATCGATTCTGCCGCAAGCGATGGTGGCAGCGTTTATGCAAGAGGGGCATTTTGCCCGCCATTTGCGCAAAATGCGCCAGTTGTACGCCGTCAGGCGCGGTTACCTTGTGGATGCACTTGAACGTGTTTTCGGCTCATCTCTGCACATCCAGCCACAGGCCGGGGGAATACAGGTTCTGGTTTACCTGAATGAACACCAGTCCGATAAAGCACTGGCAACGGCGGCTCAGGCGGCAGGGCTGGGTGTCAAGGCGCTCAGTGAATGGGATGCAGGCACCCCGCCGCAAAACGGACTATTGATGGGATTTACCAATTTTACCCGTGCAGAAGAAGCACAAGCAGCGGTGAAACGATTGTCAGCACTGCTATCGCCCTAACCGAGTCTCCAGGCAGGGCTAAACACATCAAGCGTTGTCACCATCGTCAACCGACGGGCTGGTACGGGCAAAGCGCATTTGTATTTGCGTTGACCTGACACCGGAGGATTAACACACGACAATGTTAGTTCAGCATTCGGCGGTTATGACAAATGCGAACTTCTGCTGTTCGCTCAGTGCGGACCTTCCGTTCCCACCTGCGTTTTGCCCTGAACTCCTTCCTGCCGTATCTCTTTCACCATTCCATACGATTAGCCAGCCCAGATCCGACTTTACCGGAAATCGGATCTGTACGGAAAAAGAGAGAAGCATATATAGGTGAGGCATATCCATATGCTGGACATCTGCATAGGTCATACATACGCATATACCTGCCATCTGCATATGTGTTACCTATACAAACCAGTTCGGGAGGCATATACTCCACCTATGCGGGAATACTCCCTGGCACACTCAGCATATGAGGAAAAACCATGCGCACAGTTTCTATTTTTAAAAACGGCAATAACCGCGCCATTCGCCTGCCCCGCGATCTGGATTTTGAGGGAGTGAGCGAGCTCGAGATCGTCAGGGAAGGGGACAGCATCATCCTGCGCCCCGTCCGCCCGACCTGGGGCTCGTTCGCACAGCTCGAGAAAGCAGACCCGGACTTTATGGCAGAGCGTGAGGACGTTGTCACCGACGAAGGACGATTCGACCTGTGAACAAAACCTATATGCTGGACACCTGTATCTGCTCCTTCATCATGCGCGAGCAGCCGGAAGCCGTCCTGAAGCGTCTGGAGCAGGCGGTGCTTCGCAACCAGCGCATTGTGATCTCGGCCATTACCTATTCGGAGATGCGCTTCGGTGCCACCGGCCCCAAGGCCTCACCGCGCCACATCGAGCTGGTTGACGCGTTCTGCGCCCGCCTCGATGCCATCCTGCCCTGGGACCGGGTCGCGGTGGACGCCACCACGGAGATTAAGGTGGCGCTGCGCCTCGCCGGGACGCCGATCGGCCCGAACGACACGGCGATTGCCGGGCATGCCATTGCGGCTGGCGCCGTACTGGTGACAAATAATGTGAAGGAGTTTGAGCGGGTGCCGGGTCTTGTGCTGGAAGACTGGGTAAAATAAATACAGCCTTTAATTGCGGAATATTTTAAGAATGAGTGAACTAAAAATTGATAATCCGGCGCAACGTCTGCTGGATATTTTAACCGCCGGTAAAGCTAATGCCAGCCATTATAATTGTCGCCAAGTATGGCAGAGAATCCTGGCGGTTCCGGAGAATAACGAACAAGAGCTGATCACCCGTCTTGGAAAAGTTATGGGATTACCTGCCCGTATCAGTCTGGTCATGCAGGACCATTTCCCAGATCCGCGCTGGCAGTCAGTGCACTGGAGACGACGTATTGAAGCTGCTTTTCTCGCACAAGAGATGAACGGGCAATGGGATAAATTTATTAGCCATATTAATGATCAGACGCTGTCAGAATTGGGGCTGCTGTCAATGATCTTTGAAACTCGCGGAGCGCATGCCAGTATCGACGAGGAAGAAATACAATCGTTGCTGGAGAAAATCACGGAACTCCGTAATGACATCCGCAGTTCTGGTTTATCTGCAACGATCAAAACTTTGCTATTGAGACAACTATCACAACTGCAGGAAGCGCTGGAAACATACAGTATTTCAGGGATCGAGCCCGTCATGGATGCCGTCCAGTCCACTCTGGGACTTGCCGTTATTGATCCTGAGTATAAGCAAGAAATAAAAGCCGGTTCAGGAAGCAAGTTTGGCGACAGAATTTCCTCCTTGCTTGGCGATGTCGCCAATGTCGTGACCGTTGCCGGTGCATTACCCGCGCTCCCTGCTGCAATTCAATCAGCACTAAGCTTGCTGAGTAAGTAACCCCTTCCTCTGACGCCCTTAATTAAGGGCGTTACAATATCCTGCACTTCCAACTTTTGGGGTTTTCGGATCTTCGGAGAAGATGAGAGGGACTTATGCAGGACAGGCACTAATTGAGGAGGATTGTTGCGGAATCTGGATTATTGTCTTTCAGTAAGAAAAAGGTGCTTATGATTGCTCATAGTGGACAAGTCATTATGACGGCGAATCAGCGGCGAAGCGGCACGCATCATTTTCATCCTGAACATCCTTCCTGCCCTTTGACATCGTGTCCGGTCAGTAAAGTCCGCTTTGTGCCAGGAGCAGACGTTGCTAACATCAGCTTGTGTTAGCCTTTGGGTTTGACGTCCAATGGAACGGAAACGCAGGTTAAGGATTTAACTATATGATTTTAATCATATAAACTCGTTATGTTGTCGTTCAGTCTTATGTTGACAAGCAAATTTTCGTCAAGACTAACGTTTATTTTTCTACAAAGGGAGATTGCCATGATGGACAGTTACGACGAATTATTGAAAAAACGCTCCCTTTTGAGGAGCGTAAGCCAGTCAAAGTGACGCCTGGTGAAGGCTGAGAAGTGGAGCTGCGGGTTAATTCTGAGGTATCTTGCTATTATGCTCTTCAGCTTGTTGTTGATGTGCATTTGCCTTGCCATTATTTGTACCCTCATGCACAACAGCCGCTTTTTCATGTTCATTCATCTCAGAGAATGGCTTAGTTGTATCAGTGGTCGCGGCTGGTTTGGTTTTCTTCATTTTCCTATGCATTTCCGCCATGCTCTGATGCGCGGCTGATTTATTATTTTTCATCATTTCATGCGACGCGGCAGCTTGCTCATGTTCGTCCATGTTCATCATTTTCATACTGTCCCCCTGAATGTCGCTTTTCTCAGAGGACGATTGCATCTGATGGGCTGGAGCCTGGGCATTATTGACCTGTTCATGTATGTTAGTTGTTTCAACGGCCCAGGAAGAAGAAGCAAAAACCATAACAGCAGCAAGTGATAATAGATTTTTTTTCATGATTTGATCTCCGGCAAAATAATTAACACATATAATCGATGCGTTAACATGAATAATAAGGACTGTTTGATATATTCAAGAGCTCAAGTGAAACGTTTTCTCACTGTGTTCCTGACTTATGATGAATTATAAAAAATAAGCTCTGTTTAATGCATGACTGAATGATGACATTTCTGTCACCTGCAATAACGAACGGAATGTGCAAGCGATGCCCCTTTTATCAATAAGCATGCCAATAACTCAGGCGCTGAAACTTATTAGATGCAGGCACGAATATAACAACACGATGGGTTACTTTGTTGAAGTAACGCGGGGATTAAAACATGCTATCTGCACCTGAATAAATACTGATCAAAAACGGCGCTCAGGTTTCCCGGGGAACGGCGATGGCGCTGTCCGTCAACAGCGGTCGCGCTTCTGGCCCTCACCTACATTATGAGTTGGTCGTTAATAATACGCCTGTGAATTCGTTGGCGTTCAGAGCCTCAGCCCCAACGGATAATAATCTCGAACAACACGCTTTTACTCATGCCAGAGCCTGGGAGCAATATCAGGACGAATAACAGGGCCGCTTTGCGGCTCCGTTTACGAGGTGTAATTTTTAACACCCTGCTCTCCATTATATTGATGACCTCCACGACCATGGGAAAGAAGAGCGGGATCTCTTTTCCGACAATATGGACATACTGCATAAGAAGTGTATTTCGCGACAAATCCTGATGTTCGGGCGAATGTATGCAGAAGGACACCCGCTCGGGGTGTCCTTACCGTCTTATGACACGCTTTTTTTATGTCTGCGCAGCCAGATTAATTTGTAGGCAGCGGGAATAATGAACAGGGAGAGCAACGGAGCCGTGATCATCCCACCAATCATAGGCGCCGCAATACGGCTCATGACTTCTGAGCCTGCGCCGGTTCCCCAAAGTATGGGCAACAGACCCGCAATAATGACCGCCACGGTCATGGCTTTTGGTCGGACACGCAACACGGCGCCGTGATAGAGAGCTTCATCAAGTCTTTCGGGTGTGAACGCCTCTTTGCGGGACAACTCCGGATGCGCTTCTATGGCATGACGCAAGTACATCAGCATGACCACGCCAAACTCTGCCGCCACCCCCGCCAGGGCGATAAATCCGGTTCCGGTCGCTACAGACATATGAAAGCCCTGCCAGTACAGGAACCATATTCCACCCACCAGTGCGAACGGTAGACTCATCAGAATGAGTAAGGCCTCATCAACACGGCGGAACGCCAGGTACAACAGAATGAAAATGATCATCACAGTCATCGGCACCATCAGTTTGAGCTTCTTGTTGGCGTGCTCAAGTAATTCAAACTGCCCGGAGAATGACACACTCGTCCCCGGTCTCAGTTTGACTTTCTGACTGATAGCCAACTTAATGTCGTTTACCACCGACACCATGTCCCTGCCGCGGGCATCAATGTAAATCCAGCTGGCTGGCCGGGCATTTTCCGTTTTCAGCATGGTTGGCCCGGAAACCACTTTAACGTCGGCCACATCACCCAGTGTAATTTGTTGCTTCATCGGCGTCAGTATTGGCATCTGTTTCAACGCATTTGGGCTATTTCGGTAATCCTGCGGATAACGGATATTGATCGGGTATCGGGCCACGCCCTCAACCGTTTCGCCGACTGTTGCGCCGCCGATGGCTGAGGTGACGAACAGCTGGACATCGCCCACGGTCATCCCATACCGGGACGCCTTTTCACGGTTGATATCCACATCAATATAGCGCCCACCCTCCAGACGTTCAGCCAGAACAGACACCACACCTGGCACGGTTTTGGCTGCCGCTTCGATACTCTGCGCTGTCACATCAATATCCGACAGAACGGTCCCTGACACCTTAATGCCTATCGGGCTTTTGATCCCCGTAGAGAGCATATCAATACGGTTACGAATTGGCGGCACCCAGAGATTAGCCAGACCGGGTAAACGGACTGTCTTGTCGAGTTCGTCAATAATTTTGTCAATCGTCATACCGGGTCGCCACTGATCTTCAGGTTTAAGCTGGATCGTGGTTTCCACCATTTCGAGCGGTGCGGAATCTGTTGCTGTCTCTGCTTTACCGGTCTTGCCAAAAACAGAAGCCACTTCCGGAACAGTTTTGATTAATTTATCCGTGGTCTGCAGGAGCGCTGCAGCCTCTGCCGGAGAGACGCCTGGCAACGTCGATGGCATGTAAAGCAGGTCACCTTCATTGATCTTCGGCAGAAACTCGCCGCCAACCTGACTCAGTGGCCAGATAACCGTGGAGATGGATAAGGCCGCAACCAGCAGGGTTGTTTTTGGCCAGTGGAGTACCCGCAGCAGCAATGGATGATAGGCTTTAATCAACAGTCGGTTCAGGGGGTTGCTGGTCTCCGCAGGAATTTTCCCCCGGATCCAGAATCCCATCAGGATCGGAATGACGATGATTGCCAGCGCGGCCGCTCCCGCCATGGAATACGTTTTCGTGAACGCCAGCGGGCCAAAAAGACGCCCTTCCTGTCCTTCCAGGGTAAAGATTGGAATGAAGGATAAGGTGATGATCAGCAGACTGATGAACAGCGCGGGGCCAACTTCTACAGAGGCGTTGGTAATGACTTTCCAGCGGCTGGCGTTGTCAATCTGCTCACCCGGATGCTGATGGTCCCACTCTTCCAGCCGTTTATGCGCATTTTCAATCATGACAATG
Organism: Phytobacter ursingii; assembly: GCA_901456055.1. Classification (GTDB taxonomy): domain Bacteria; phylum Pseudomonadota; class Gammaproteobacteria; order Enterobacterales; family Enterobacteriaceae; genus Phytobacter; species Phytobacter ursingii. The sequence continues at coordinate 55,173 of CABDWT010000001.1, read as the reverse complement.
GCGGCATCCACCATCGCCCCTACAGCAATGGCTATCCCTCCCAGCGACATAATATTGGCGTTCAGGCCCTGGAAGTGCATGACAATAAAAGCGATACAAAGACCAAGTGGCAGAGAAATAATCGCCACCAGCGCAGAACGCACATGCCAGAGGAAAAACGCACAGACGATGGCAACCACAACAAATTCTTCAAGAAGCTTATGACTCAGATTATCAATGGCGCGATCGATTAACTGGCTGCGATCAGAGGTGGTCACCACCTCTACACCTTCAGGCAGGCTGGCCTTTAGCGTCTCCAGTTTATCTTTTACGGCCGTGATAACCTCCCGCGCATTTTTGCCCGATCTCAGGATCACAACCCCACCGGCAACTTCACCCTGGCCGTTAAGCTCTGCAATACCGCGTCGCATTTCCGGCCCCGTTTGCACGCGGGCAACATCACGCAGGTAAACGGGTATGCCGTTTTCTCCGGTTTTCAGGACGATATTATTGAAATCGTCGATGCTCTGGAGATAACCGCTGGCGCGAACCATGTACTCGGCTTCCGCGATTTCTACGGATGAGCCACCGGCTTCCTGGTTGGAAGATTCAAGCGCCTGTTTCACCTCAGGCAGACTGATACCATACTGGGCCAGTTTTACCGGATTCACCTGGATCTGATACTGCTTCACCACGCCGCCAACCGACGCAACTTCTGCGACGTTCGGAATGGTTTTCAGTTCAAATTTCAGGAACCAGTCCTGTAGCGAGCGCAGTTCCGACAGGTCGTGTTTCCCGCTGTGATCGACCAGGGCATATTCAAATATCCAGCCCACGCCAGTGGCATCAGGGCCAATTTCAGAACTCACGCCGGCAGGCAGTTTCCCCTGTACTTGATTAAGGTATTCCAGCACGCGGGAGCGGGCCCAGTAGAGATCGGTTCCGTCTTCAAAAATGACATACACATAGGAATCACCAAACTGGGAAAAACCGCGCACGGTCTTCGCGCCCGGTACCGACAGCATGGTGGTGGTGAGCGGATACGTGACCTGGTTTTCAACAATCTGCGGGGCCTGCCCCGGATAGCTGGTTTTAATAATCACCTGCACATCAGACAGATCGGGCAACGCATCCACAGGGGTATTGATAATAGTCCAGGTTCCCCAGATGCTCAGAAACAGGGCTCCCATCATCACCAGGAAACGATTGGCGACTGACCGCCGGATAATCCATTCAATCATCGTCGTCTCCTCAATGACCGGAATGTGCGTTTGCAGGCTGGGCAGTCATATCCGGCATCGTTTCAGGATGGCGCATACGCTCCAGTGCACCGGTAATATTGGCTTCGGAGTCAATCAGGAACAGACCACTGACTACCACGGTATCCCCTTCATTCAGCCCAGCGCCGATACCAGACTGTTGCTGTGATTCATGCAGAACCTGGATCATTTTTGGCACAAACCGGCCTTCATCATTGACCGTAATCACGCGCTGTTCTTTACCGGTATCAATCACGGCCTGGCTCGGTATCAGCAGCATTTCCTGGCTCTGAGTATTCAGTTTCAGCCAGGCATTCATACCTGGCTTAAGAAGCTCGTCTTTGTTAGTGACTTGCAGACGTACCTGCAGCGTACGGGTTGTCTGGTCCACGCTGGGCAGAATGTTCCATTTCTCGACCTGGAAGGTTTTATCCGGATAAGCCGGTACCGAAATTTCAAACTGTGACGTGTCTTTTAGCAGGTATGCGATGGATTCAGGGACTGCCGCGCTTATCCAGACCGGATCCATCCCCTGTATCTGCGCCACCACTTTATCTTTCGAAATATTCATTCCGCTACGCAGGTCAAACGCGGTAATGACGCCATCTATAGGTGCCTTAATGGTAAAGCGGGTCTGGATACTCCGGGTTGAACGCAGCCTCTGAATATCCTCTTCCGGCATGCCCGCCAGACGAAGCCGTTCCAGTACCCCTTTAATTTGCGTGGACGTCCCTCCGGTACCTGATAACAGAAGATACTCACTTTGTGCCTCCACCCATTCCGGAATGGTGATATCGATAAGCGGGGTACCTTTTTTCACATGATCGCCAATCGTCAGCGGATACACTTTTTCAACGAAGCCGTCAGAACGTGCCTGTACAATGACAAATTGATATTCGTTATAACTCACGTTGGCCGGGATCATCTGGGAATAATTCAGCGTTCCGCGTGTAACTTTTTGCGTTTTTAATCCAAGGTTCTGGACCTGCGTCGGATCGATACGAATACCGTCACTGTTTTTCTCACCGTTTTCATCAGCATATTTTGGAATCAGATCCATATCCATAAAGGGTGATTTACCGGGTTTATCAAATTTGGTATCTGGTTTCATAGGGTCATACCAGAAAAGCACCTTTCGTTCCGGGGGCGTCTTTTCTGTTTTTTCTGTTTTCACTATTTTTTCAGATGCGTTTACATAATGATAAGCAGTAACCGATATCAGCCCTCCTGCGATGAGGCTGCTGATAATCATTGCAGCATATTTTATCTTTAAAGAAGCCATACAATTTCCCGCTAAAAAATCAAAACCCCTGGCATATGCACCTGATGATTAATCCATTGAGAAGCATTTATGAATATTCAGACACACAGGATGTATTTGCTCCAGACTGTCATCAGGACTGCGTATCTTTAATGCTTTTGAGCAAAGAGATACTTCCTTGCTGAATAAAAGAAAAATCAACATGGCTGCCAGTTTTCAGAGCAGTAATACTTTCGTCAGCATTAATAAAGGTGAAACGCATGGTCATTGCAGGCCAGCCGATCGCAGGGATAGCTTCATGGGAAATGGTGATTTTTTTACTGTTAAGATCAATGTCTTTTACAACCCCCGTCCCTTTGATAAGTTGCTGTGACGAGGTATCACCCGCCATATTCATTTCACCGTGCTGATGTTCCTCAGCCTGGAGTCCAGCGGCGAAGATCACGGAAAGAGCAGCAAATAAAATCGCTTTAAGTGAATGACGCATTTTTAAATCTCCTGTTTGATTAAATAAATTCACTCTACCCAACCACCACCCAAAGCGGTGAACAGATTAATTTCATTGACCTGTCGGGAATAAATAAGATCGAGAATGGCTTGCTGTGTTGCGAACAGTGAGCGTTCCGCATCAAGCACTTCAATATAACTAACGGCACCGCTGGAATATAATCCTCTGGCCCGCTGAAGGGTTATCTGTAGCGAGTCAAGATAACGCTGTTGAGAGGCAAGTTGCCGACTGATGCTATCTCGCAGCGCGAGCGTGTCGGCAACCTCCTTAAATGCTGACTGAATTTTTTGTTCGTAATTAACAACCGACTGTTGCTGGCGAATTTCAGCCAGTTTCAGATTGGCTTTGTTCCTGCCGCCATTAAATATGGGGATTTCAATTTTAGGAATAAAATTCCACATTCCACCAGCAGACGTGAAGAGGCTGGATAACTCCGTACTGCTTGCTGAAAGACCGCTGGTCAGGGTAATGGACGGAAAAAAGGCCGCACGCGCAGCGCCAATATTGGCATCAGCTGCTTTCAGTTGATATTCCGCCGCCATAATATCAGGGCGCTGAAGCAGAATTTGTGATGAAAGATTGGGCGGCAGATTTACTGGCTTGATATCGCTGTCATTCATCCCTTTTTCTGACGGCAGCGCACGGTAGGTTCCCAGAACAAGCTGCAACGCATTATTTGCCTGTGCCAGATCGCCTTCTCTTTTTGCAATCTCTGCGCGGGTGCTTTCAATTTGTCCACGAGCCTGTTCAAGCGCCAGAACATTCGTACTCCCGGTGACCAGTTGTTGCTCGACGAAAGCCAGGGACTGTTGGTAATTTTTCAGCGTTTCCTGCGCGATACGGAGTTGCTCATAAGCCAGTTGCTGGCTGAAATAGCTTTGTGAAACGTTAGAGACGAGCAGGATATGTACGGCACGACGGGCTTCTTCGCTGGCAAAATAGTTCTGTCTGTCCGATTCGCTCATATTCCTGAGCTTGCCGAAAAAATCGAGCTCATAGCTGAGATCCCCTCCAGCTTCGTACTGTCGGCTTGTCGGCTTGTCACCTTTAAGACCACCACTGTAAGTGATAGCTGACGATGCATTCAGTTGGGGATAACGCTCCGCATTCGTCACGTTGAACTGAGCCCGGGCCTCTTCAACCTTCAGGGCGGCCATTCTTACATCACGGTTATTATCCAGGGCCTCAGTGATCAAGCGGGTCACCTGGGGATCGACAAAAAAGTTACGCCATCCGGTGTCCTGATAGCCATTGACCGCTGGCGTCATGCTGTTGCGGGAAAGGGAAAACTGCTGTGGTATCGGTGCTGCCGGGCGCTGATACTCTGGTGCCAGTGAAACGCACCCTGCCAGAATGAATATCGTGCTGATACTGAGCCGTTTTAATTTGAACATGTCGTTTCTCATCCAGGCAGCCCTGATAAAGGGTTCGAATTTTATCCGTAAAAAAGATAAGGCCACTTTAACGAAGGCACTCTGTTTGGCCGGTGACAAGATAATGACAATGTTGTCATTTTTACTTTAAGTCGTTGATAACGGACTTACGCTCACTAGAATGGCAGGGGAAGACCTATAGGGGGGAAGATGAAAATACTGATCGTTGAAGATGAAATCAAAACAGGTGAGTATCTCAGCAAGGGGCTTACTGAGGCCGGGTTCGTGGTTGATCATGCCGACAACGGTCTGACCGGATATCATCTCGCCATGACGGCAGAATATGATTTGCTGATTCTGGATATCATGCTCCCCGATGTGAATGGCTGGGATATTATCCGTATGCTTCGTACAGCGGGTAAGGGTATGCCGGTCTTATTGCTCTCTGCCCTCGGAACGATCGAGCATCGGGTCAAGGGGCTTGAGCTTGGTGCAGATGATTATCTGGTTAAACCCTTTGCCTTTGCCGAACTTCTCGCTCGTGTCAGAACCCTCCTGCGTCGTGGCAATACCGTCATATCGGAAAGCCAGTTTAAGGTTGCCGATCTGACGCTGGATCTGGTATCGAGAAAGGTTAACAGGGCAGGAAACCGTATTCTGTTGACCAGTAAAGAGTTCAGTTTACTGGAGTTTTTCATTCGTCATCAGGGAGAAGTGTTGCCCCGCTCCCTGATAGCCTCCCAGGTCTGGGACATGAATTTTGATAGCGACACTAACGCGATTGACGTCGCCGTAAAGCGGCTGCGGGCTAAAATAGACAATGATTACGAGCCGAAACTGATCCAGACAGTCCGCGGCGTGGGTTATATGCTGGAGATCCCGGATGCGTAACACGCCCGCCAGACGCCCGTTCTCCCTTGCCCTGAGGCTGACTTTTTTTATCAGCCTGTCCACGATAATGGCGTTTATCGCGTTTACCTGGTTTATGTTGCATTCCGTTGAAAATCATTTTGCCGAGCAGGATGTCAGCGATCTGCAACAAATTAGCACCACGATGCAGCGTTTATTGCAATCCCCGGCGGATAGCGATGAGAAAAAGATAAGTAAAATCAAGGAATCGATAGCCAGTTACCGCAACGTTGCCGTTCTGCTTCTTAATTCCCAGGGAGAGGTCTTGTTCAGTTCGGCACAAGGCGCAGCATTACGCCCGGCCGTGAATAGGGCAGACTTTAACGAGCACAGCCGCGCGCGGGATGTTTTTCTCTGGACTGTGGAGACTCCGGTCCGATCGATGCCCTCCTCCCCTGATATGACAATGGAAACGTACAGGATAATCGCCTCATCAGGGGTAACGGCATTTCAGGGGAAAAACCAGAACTACGTCATGCTGATCGGACTCTCCATTAATTTTCATCTTCACTATCTTGATGCGCTTAAAAAGAATCTGGTTGCCATTGCCGCTGTCATCAGCCTGCTCATTATTCTTATTATTCGGATTGCCGTTCGTCAGGGGCATCTCCCCCTGCGCAACGTCAGCAATGCCATTAAAAATATCACCTCGGAGAATCTTGATGCCCGGCTTGAACCGTCACGGGTTCCCATTGAGCTGGAACAACTGGTCATCTCCTTCAATCATATGATTGAAAAAATTGAGGATGTTTTTACCCGCCAGGCCAATTTTTCAGCAGATATCGCGCACGAAATCAGAACCCCTATCACCAATCTGGTGACGCAAACGGAAATTGCGCTGAGTCAGGACCGGACGCAGAAAGAGCTCGAAGATGTCCTGTACTCCAGCCTTGAAGAGTATAACCGGATGACAAAGATGGTCAGCGATATGCTTTTCCTTGCCCAGGCTGACAATAATCAGTTGATCTCTGACCGGGTAATCTTTGATTTGAGTTCGGAGGTCATTAAAGTCTTTGATTTCTTCGAAGCCTGGGCGGAAGAACGCAACATCATGCTGAAACTCAACGGTATACCCTGTCTGATAGAAGGGGATCCACAGATGTTCAGAAGAGCGATCAATAACCTGTTATCCAATGCCTTACGCTATACGCCAGAGGGACAAACGGTAACCGTCTCGATTAGAGAACAGGAAAACTATTTTGACCTCATCGTTGAAAATCCAGGAAAACCTATCCCTGAAGAACATTTATCAAGGCTGTTTGACCGCTTTTATCGGGTGGATCCTTCCAGACAACGAAAAGGCGAAGGCAGCGGTATAGGCCTTGCCATTGTGAAATCAATCGTGGCCGCACATCACGGAAAAGTTCATGTGGAATCCGATGCTCATTCGACACGCTTCATATTATCCGTACCCGGAGTGAAGAGTGTAAACCCGATAAGTCAGCACTGATTTTCAGGAATAAAAATGTCATTAAGTTGTCAGGTGGTAAACAGAGACCATTCGATATAATCACGTATCAGTAAGGCTGAATGACTTCATCGATACAGGTCACTAACAGTAACACCATGAGATGCATATACCGCCTGCCGTGCGAAAAATAAGCTCCGGACAGTATTCATTCAGCAATGGAGTGTGGCCATCAAAAATAATGATATACGCGCTGTATTTAAGCCAGCCGTCGCCAGATCGTGGGCCCGCTGACTGTGATTACAAAAGTCGCCCTAAGAACGGGTGATATCGGTTAACAGGAAATCAAGCAGCGACCGGGTGGTTGCGGGTAAATACTTACGCGAGGCATACGCAGCATACACATCCAGTTGAGGTAACTGGTAGGCAGGAAACAACGCTACCAGTGCTCCGGATTGAATATCCGCTGAACATGTGAAAGCCGGTAAATGCACGATCCCTTTCCCGCTCAGCGCTGCAGAGAGCAGTACCATAGAATCATTAGCAGCGATGCTGCCTGAGACTTCCACTTCAATAACAGGCATGTCCGGCTCTTCCGATGAAGGACAGAAGCGCCACGTGTTTCCAAAACGGGTGTGATTCAGGCAGTTGTGCTGGCGCAAGTCATCAGGATGTTCCGGCACTCCGCAACGGTCGAGATACGCCGGAGCCGCGCAAACGACAGACGGGCAGCGAGTCAGTAAACGTGAAATCATACCCTGTGCCGGTTCACTCCCCACAATGATTGCCAGATCGACAGATCCCTCATTCAGGTTTACCGCGTGATCTCCCAGCACCATTTCAACTGACGTTTTGGGAAACCGCTCAGCATAGCGCGCGATCGCTCCCGCCAGATAAGACTGCCCGAACGATATACTGCTGGCCACGCGAATGAGCCCCTGAGGTTCCGTGTGTCTGCCCGCTGTGGCTAACTCAATATCTTCATTCAACGCGATGATTTGTCGGCAAAAAGAAAGAATATTGCAACCGTCACTGGTTGGGCCGAGGCAGCGGCTGGTTCTGTGTAACAACCTTACCCGAAGCTCGCTTTCAAGCGAAGCAATGTAGCGGGTCGCCATAGCACGGGAAATCTCCATCCTGTTTGCAGCAGCAGTCAGACTCCCCAGTTCGACCACATTGATGAAGACTTTCATGGCGGTCAGTCGGTCCATTTCTTCACCCTGATGTCCGTTTTATGCAACGTTTCATTGCTTTTTTAGCCGTATATTCGTTCGAATGAAGCAACTATAGTACAAAGCCTGGTCAACCCACAACGGAATGCAACATGCTGAATACCCGCTCTCTTTTACTTGCCTTAATCCTGCTGATGGCCGGAGGGACTGCGAACGCGCAGATATCCCAAACCGCCGCAGCAGAGGTAACGCCTATGGCAGGCTGTGGTCCGTCATCAACCATTAATGCTTTGTTCACAGAGTTTGGACGAACCGGAAAAATGCCAGAGGAGTTAGGTAAGTGGCTGAATAACAGTGAAATCCAGTCAATTCCCCCCTTTAAGGTTTTTGATAATGTTTACTATGTCGGCATATGCTGGGTATCGGCGTGGCTGCTGAAAACAAGTGATGGCCTGGTATTAATCGATACGTTGTATGAGCCATACACCGACAGGCTGCTTGAGAATATCAAAAAACTCGGTTTTGACCCTGCTGATATCAAACTGATTCTGGTGACGCACGGCCATTTTGACCACGCCGGAGGCATATCCCGCCTCAAAGCACTGACCAAAGCGAAGATCGCCATGACCCGTGAAGGCTGGATCGAAGCACGCGAGGATGCCCAAAAATCGCAGGGTAAGCCAGGTGCATGGACGATGCCGCCTGCCGCCGACCTTGAGATCAAGGATGGCGAAATACTGACCGTAGGCGATACACGCATTCAGGCGTTTGCAACGCCCGGACACACCTGGGGCACGGCATCCTATGTGTATGATGTTAAGGATGGTAAACAAACCTATAAAGCCATTACCGTGGGTGGTCTTGGCTTAAACGCAATAGACGGACCAAAGCAGGTTGAGGCTTACATCAGCAGTATTGATCGCATCAAAAAAATGGTGAACGATCCCCGCCATCCGATCAGGGTACATCTCACTGCACACCCTTTCAGCAATGGCATGATTGAAACGGTTGCCCGCCTTAAAGAGCGTCAGCCTGGCCAGCCTCATCCCATGGACGATGCCGCAGGGATTATCAAACAACTCGACCAGCTCCGTCTCGGTGCCAGCGAGCGCCTGAAAGTTGAGCAGGCCAAAACAGCGAAGTAAATCTGAACATAGACACGCATGGTGTAATGCAGTTTGCCACGTTCAGATAAGTTCCGGCCCTTACCCACCTGTACGGGCCGGATTTCTTGCTGACATTTTCTGTCCGCATCCGGAGGTCATCCCTCCTGACATCTTGTATTTCTGTTTATAAAATCTGATGAAGCGTGGATACCGTTGGACAGAAATGCCGTCTTTCCCATCCAGTCGACAGGCAACTTTGTGCCAAAACCGGACATTTCAAAATCTGTAATCATTAATTTGTGGATAGCAAATCTAAGTGCATCGCCATGCAAGCGTGCCCGAATTATTAGGTGCGTTTTTTCACGATATGGACAGAGGGGGTCAAAAACAGGCTGGAGGCCATAAAATCGGGCTGAGCACCTTCGAGGGGGCGGTCTAGTGGTGTTATGGTAAATTGAGTGGGCTATGATAATTTAAATCAGTGAAAGCAAGGAGCCAGCAGGAGAAAGGTTTACTGTACGACGTATTACCAAAAGCGATCCTGGCGACTTAAGAGAATTAAATATCGGGGGTGTATTTTCGTACCAAGATGAGAGGTAATGGCCTGTCATTTCTCCTCATGGAGGCGGCGCCAGAAGCCGCCAGTTCAGCCAAAACAGTGAAACTCTCAGTGGTTACCACTAACCGGCTGCGTATGCGCTTTGTTGCTCCTTCGGTTGCACCGAATGGGCTGACAGTGCTGCACTATGCGCTGATGGGGTATTTCATGATGAGTTCCTCATGAGAAGGGTCTCACTGAATGGTTCCTGACACGGTTCTTATGGTAAATATAGTTAATTCATCGGCGTGATAACTTCAGAAGCACTCCCTATGCTAACAGATTGAATCTTCCATTCGCCGTCTTCCTGCACCATACAGTCTGCAATTATGTGTTTCTTATTTTTGCCGAACGCAATATAAGCGGTTGTGCAAACAGGATCGTAATCACCAAATAACACCGTAACATCAGTCACCCAGTCTTTATCCCAATCCTGGGTTTTTATGAAGAAATCGCTGTCGTAATACATATCATCTGCGTGCTGTGGCTTGTTCGCCATTCTTAACTTTTTGAGTGTGTCACGGGTTACGTATTTGTCGATGATAGTCCCTTCAATGGGTTCCTTTTCTTGGTTTATCTGCTGCATGTACCATTTGTTAAACGTGAGCGCAGCTTGCTCAGCGTCAGGTAGTTTAGGGGCAGCAATCGAAGCTGATGAAATAGCCAGCAGCAAAAGGGTTATGTGTTTCATATTCAGTGCCTATAAATTTTGAATGAAGGGCGAAGTCTTCTGTAACCGGGACCAGGGTACATTCCGTGGCGCTGGACAAAATCTGAGTACCAGATTCCGTTACCGCCATAAATACATACGTGGCCTTCAAAATGCTCGGCATTTTCAGCCTGAATTACCGCAATATCACCAGGCATTGGCTCCTGGTTTACGTCGACCTCATGGAATCCAGCGTAAATCAGTGTTATTCCCATATCTTTTGCGTAATGTGTGTTGGGGATATTTACTCCACCCTGGCGTATTGCATTGGACACATAATGTGCACACTTTCTTATTGAGTGATTTAGCGCATGTTCTTTTGCCCACTTTACGGCTGCATTTTTATCCCATGCCATTAGAAGCCTCTCTTTAGATCCATGTTAGAGTATCTGTTGGGTTTATTTTGCATACACATCAAGTATTCAGGCAATAGGTATTTAATGCCCCGTGGTGGGCCCCCCAAGAAATGGGGAGCGGAGCGACTCGCGACCTGGAGGACACCAGCGCCGGCAATGCCAGCGAGCAACTGTCGACGCGAGAGCGTGACCAGCGGTTGGCTAAACGGTTGGAAAGTTCCAGGAGCGGACTTTAATACAGCTCCAGAGTCTATTTGGGGAGCAGCTTACATCTGTCAGGCTTTAGCTAGCGGCTTCATTCGAAAACTAATACCCATACGATTAATGGCATTCATGGTGGCAATAACAATGGTAAGTTCAACCAAATTTTTTTCACCGAATACAGAAAGCGCTGCGGAATATGCTTCATCAGAAGCATGCGTTTCACTTACACGGGTAACTTCCTCCGCCCATGAGAGCGCAGCTTGCTCTATATCCGAGAATAAATAGGTAGCTTCTCGCCAGACAGGCACCAATACAATCTTCTCGACGGACATGCCACTCTTTATAAGATCGCGAGTGTGTATATCTATACAGTGTGCACAACCATTGATCTGTGAAACTCTTAAAAAAATTAAATGGATCAGAACAGTTGGCAAACTTGTCCCGGTAATGGCGTAATGATGGAGCGCTCCTATAGCCTTGCCTCCTTCTGCGGAAACTTGAAACCAGTTTGGACGCTTCATCCTTATATTTCCTTTTTGAGATGTTTAAGTAATTCTTTGTTAATCATTAAGATGTCTCACAGAACCGCTACGACTGAATTTAAATTAGTACGTCTGCTCGGACATTGTCATATTAGCCATTAATGTCGTAGATAAAAGAGGCAAAAAATGAGTAAAACGGTAGGACAATCACAGGGGGATCTCGTCCAGTAAAAGAGGGAAAACAATTTTTGAATGCAATCACTTTAGTGCTGAAAAACCCACGATAATGTCCTTTTCTGGCTCCTTCCGGCCGTAATCCTGCACGCAACAAAAAAACTGCAACCCGGCCATACGCTGCGGTTTATGCCTCGTCGTTTCTTTTACCTTGCATACGCGGGTCATCTTCTGGTGCCTGGCCTTTTCCGTTATCTCAGCTGAGGCACCGACCTGCAACCCCGATATTCAGCCAGCACTCTACGGAGGTTTTCTCATGAGCACCAGGTCAGGCCAGACCATCAGCGCCCGAACAAATACAGCCAACAAACGTGTTTCCGGAAAACCCCGTAAACACGCCATTATGCAATCCGACTGATATGTGGCGCTTAACGCTTCTGAAAAAGAATGCTTTATGTCCCTGCCGCTCGATAACAGTGGCTACGATGACCTGGACCGTTTGATCCTACGGGCCATCGGGTGCCGTCAGGATGAAGGTCTGGATAATGCCGATGTCTCTGGATTGCCTGAGGACGCTGTTTTTTATACAGCTCTGTTTACGCTGTTCAGCGATACCGGGCATACAGCGCATAAACAGGAGACGGTCATGCATCGCTGCAGCTATATAGTGGCCGATCCTAATCCGGCAACTTATTCAATCAGACGTTATTGCTGAACCATTTCATGGGGACCGGAATGATAGCCAGGTCAGGCGGTACGCTGCAGAGAACCGGACGTAAAAGGAGCAGACGCTTAACGGAGCGGTTTCACGCGTTAAGTAACTTTTTGTCCAGTAAATCATACTACTATGGACAATCAATAACATGGCCAAAAGACCGCATCGTGCGGCCCTTTTTTACTGGCCAGGTCTTTCCGGCAGGATTTTGATGATGATTGCAACAACCAGCACCGACAGGCTAATTGCGATAATGCGTTCATGCCAGGTTTCGTAATGAAAGAACCAGTAGCAGCATAAGAAGAAAAGCAATCCCCCCAGGATTGCGGTTCCGGTTTCAAGCAGCGAATGGAATATTCGTCGCCCTGTGCTCAGCTTAGGTGGCTCATTTTGTTGTGGCATGTAATTCACTCTCTACCATGTCGAGTATCCGTTCAAACGCTCCCTGCCCCTGCGTTCGCATGACGTTCAGCGGAGCGCGAGCAGTGCGCAGCACGTCCCCCTGAATGTGCCGCAGGCACATACCGGCGGGAATCAGACTGAATGTGGTATTGAACCACTATCTGCCGGAGCATCCGGCGAAGCTGTCTTCCTGATAGATGATCGTTATTAACCCCCTCATCCTTGTATGTAATAGGTACATGGTGGTTAGCTACTACCATATGAAACGAAGTGAGCCAGTCCCTTATCCGAAGCTTTGCAAGCTGCCCTTCGCTTCACCTTTCACGCCAGCCATTATCTGTATTAAAAAATCAGCTAAAAATGGTGAAGTACCAGGGGAAATGCACGGACGTTCTTCGTTAGGTCTACTTTTTATAGATCTTTGCAACATTCCACCAGAGTTGAGGAGTATGGGGGTAGGTACAGAAATCATTTGCCGCTTCGTGGCAGGATCAGAAGTTGCGACGTGTGGCTGGAAGGCTGAGTTGTTGCTATGCCCGGCTCTTGCGCAGGTCGACGAATTACCTCTTGCAAAATTTTGCCGTCCCGGAAGGGATAAATAGTTACTCAGCAATCTGTGCTTCGATTGCCGCTTTATCAATGACGGAAAGCACATGGGTAATTTTCCCGTCATTCACTTCATAGAAAACATTTTCAGCAAAGGAAATATGCCGCCCATTAATTTGTAACCCGAGAAATTCGCCTTTTGGTGAACAATTAAACATCAGTCGGGCTGCAATAAGAGGAGGTTCACATACCAGACGATCGACAACGAACGTGAGATTGGGGATATTCTCAACATCCTGAATCAGCATTGAACGATAACCTGACAAGCCAAACGGCCGGCCATTGTGCCTGGCATTCTCAGCAACATACAGCCCAAGCTCATCCCACGCGCGCCGATTCAGGCAGTCTATATATGCATAATAAAAATCCTTCAAGATCATCTTATTACCCTTTTTGTTTTATGTGGCGTCGTTATTGACGCTTTTCATTACTCTTCGCCAGAAGAGATGTCTCGCTTAAGAATGGCGTAGTATCCCTCCATTGAACGCCTGGCGCATTGCGGACGCCATATTCACCTGGGCCTACCCTCCCCTGACGGCGAACGTAGATTGGGCTTCGCCGACTCCTCACTTTTACGCGCCTCACGGATACTGCGGGCCGGTGGGTGGCCAAACATGCGCGAATATTCACGGGTAAACTGCGTCACGCTCTCATAGCCTACACCATGGGCAGCGGTGCTGATTGCCGCACCTTCTGCAAGCATACGCCTGCGAGCTTCTACCAGGCGCAGCTGTTTCTGAAATTGCAGCGGTGTAAGTGTCGTGACATTGCGAAAATGCGTATGGAATACCGAAAGACTCATACCCGCCGCGTCGGCCAGTGTTTTGACTCGCAACGGCTGATCATACTTTGTCCGAATAATCTCGACAGCCCGGGCGATCCGGCGGGCATGGCTATCAATGTTTCCGAGGGCGCGCATAGATTTGCCATATCGTCCGGAGAGCAACCAGTAATGTAACTCACGCACCATCTGGCGCCCCAGCATCTTCAACGCATGGGGTCTGTCGAGCAATTTCAGCAGGTGCAACGCGGCTTCTGCAACGTCCTGTTCAATCTGATCAACCCTCACTGGCAAATCCGGTGTGGTCTCCAGTTTTCCCATATCGCTAACCAGTTCGGTAATCACAGCGGCGTCAAGTTCCACAACCAGTGAATAATAGGGGGTAGCGGCGCTGGCGGTGATAACCTGGCTTACTGTCGGCACATCCACAGTAACCAGCAACGATTCCCCCGCACCAAACTCAAAAGTATGATTGCCCATCGTCACACGTTTGCGGCCTTGCAGCACAAGTGCGAGCAACGGTTTAGTAATGGCGAACTGCAATAGGGAAGGTGCGGCCTCGCTTAAAATGAATACCCCTGGAATCGGGGTCGTTGCCACACCGTCTTTAGTGAGGTGCGCGTCAGCATATTTCCGCGCCAACCGTAGTAGTGCCGCAGTCGTCCTTGCGCCTTCAGACTCATCGGTGCCTGAGACATATTTTTCAGATAATCGGGGCATCGCCATCATATTTTTAGGCTAGTAAATGTGATTTGAGTATACGCTAATCGTAGTACGATTTTGGTTGAACAGAAATTTCAACATTATCAGGCAAGCCTTCGGTATTATCGGGCAACCTAAAATGTGTCGTGATGGTTAGTATTTTATCTCCCTTCATCAGGAGATATTCCATGACAAACATTACTCTTGTGACCGGTGCCAGTCGGGGCCTTGGTCGAAATACTGCGCTAAGCATTGCCCGCCATGGTGGCGATGTGATCATTACCTATCGTAATGGGAAAGAAGCGGCAGACGCAGTGGTGGCTGAGATCCAGTCCCTTGGTCGTAAGGCAATCGCACTTCAATTGGACATGAGCAATATGTTCTCCTTTCCCGATTTCGTGGCCGCCGTACGCGCAGCGTTGAAAGACACCTGGGGGCGCGATACGTTCGACCATCTGATTAATAACGCCGGGCATGGTGAAATGGCCGACTTCGTGCACACCACAGAAGCGCAGTTTGACGCCCTCTTTGATGTCCACGTGAAAGGCGTATTTTTCCTGACCCAGTCACTTCTGCCGATCCTCGCCGATGGCGGACGGATCATCAATTTCTCATCGGGCCTGACCCGAGTGTCTTTCCCTGGGTTCTCGGCCTACTCGGCTGCCAAAGGCGCAGTGGAAGTGCTCACCGTTTATATGGCTAAAGAGCTGGGCAGTCGCGGTATTACAGTTAATACCATTGCTCCAGGCGCTATCGAAACGGATTTCCTGGGAGGCGCTGTACGTGACATTCCCGATTACAACAAAGCCTTTGCAGGGATGACTGCGCTTGGTCGCGTGGGCGTACCAGACGACATCGGTCCGATGATTGCAAGCCTGTTGGGTGAGGACAACCGATGGGTCACTGGTCAGCGCATTGAAGTGTCCGGCGGACAGTCGATTTAATGGCTCAGTGATAGATTCCACTGCGGGTGGAATCTATCGTTTTCCCAGTCTGCTATTGAACCACGACACGACGACGCACAGCGGGGAATCCCTCAACGTTCGCTCCGTGGCAGAAGCGGATTGGGAACTCAGGCGTAAATAGGCCTGCATAGAACTGAACATGAGCGTAAGTCAGCCAGACTTTTCCCCATGGGTATAAATATCAGGCCGCGTGATGGTCCATGCATAGTTTTGCTGGTTTACGGGCTCGTAGCCAAATTTTTTATAAAGCCAGGGCGCGGTTGTTGTGAACAACATGATCCTGCGTAGCTGCTCAAACACAGGATGATCATGGATGCATTCCATCACCCATCTGCCAAGCCCCTCGCCCTGATATTCTTCCAGAACATAGACATCACAAAGGTAAGCGAACGTAGCGTAATCTGTTATCAGACGGGCGAAACCTATCTGAGCGCCATCATGATAAACGCCAAAGCAAAGGCTATTTTCAATTGATGCGCCGACAATAGCCAGGGGAATACCTTTAGCCCAGGTGGATCTTGTCAGGTAGCGATGGATTGCCTGCACGTCCAGTTTTTCTCTGTCGGTACTGATCAGGTAGTTATCCTTATGCCATTCACGTTGCTGCGAAATACTCACGTTCGTTCCTGCTTATAAGGTTTAGGGAAACCCAACCTTATCATTTGATGGAAAGTTGTCTTATCTGAATTGCTTCGGGATCGTTAAATTCTATGCTGTTATCAATTCGGATGGGCTCTGATGTTCAGGCTGCCCTGTTCCCTGCGGATTAATACATACCCTCAGTCCCCATGAACAGAGAGGCGCAGGACATGATTAATAGCGGCGGCTATTTCGTCTTCACTGCGCCCGCCATTGATTGCAAAGCGGTTGTCAAAAACGAAGTGTGGAACCGAACGAACGCCTGCCGCAGTGGCGTTCGCCGCGTCTTGCTCAATCTGTTTGCGACAGGTGGGGTCGAGTGCGAGGGTGGGGGCCTCATCCCTGCTGAATCCACAGGCGGCCGCAACGTCATTCTGCTCGCGCTCGGGTTATGGTCATGCCACCTTCGCCAAGAGGGCTTGCACAGCCGCCTCGGTACTGGCGATGGCAGCTTGTGCCGCGTCCGGGCCTTGCACCGTGCCCTCGATGCGGAGGAGCTCGACGTCAGTCAACCCGATGAAGCCGAGCATATGCAGAAGATAGTTGGTCTGGAAATCGAACGGTGCATAGATTCCCTCCGAGAAAACCCCTCCGGCAGCAGTGACCAGATAAACCTTCTTGCCAGTAAGCAGGCCCTGGGGTACGCCTGACCCGTAACTGAAGGTGATTCCCGGCCAGGTAACATTATCAATCCAGGCTTTGAGTTGCGAAGATGGACCGAAATTCATCATGCCCGATCCAAGCACAATCACGTCCGCGGCACGCAACTCATCAACCAGTTCCATGGCATCTTCGACAGCCTGAGTCTCTTCTGCTGTACGGGTATCAGGCGCCATCACGCGGCCCTTGATATAGTCTTGTGTAATGTGCGGCGACGGGTTAGCAATCAGGTCGCGAACGGTCAGCGAGCCCCCGGACTGCATCCTGATACCATTGGCAATTTTCGTGGCGAAGCGTGTGGAAAGACTTTCAGCCCCGCGCGGACTGGACGTGATCAGCAGGATTTTGCTCATGGTGACTCCTCATGTGGTATAAAATAGATACCAGGTAACATTTTAATCCCTGGTTATCTATCGATACAGAGGATACTAAGATTCCTGTCTGCATTTAACAAGAAGGCACATCCATGTCACTGAGTCACAAAAACTTGCCCGAAGAACTGCCAACCCCTGATTCGGGAGGCTGTCAGGCTACCCGCGAGATACTGGATCGTATCGGCGACAAATGGAGTCTCTACATCATTGCCTCGCTAGCCAACGGGAAGCGGCGGTTCAATGAGTTAAGGCGCACTATAGAAGGCATCTCCCAACGGATGCTGACGCTGACTTTGCGAGGAATGGAGCGCGACGGTATTGTTACCCGGACGGTTTATCCGACGATTCCGCCACGCGTCGAATACGAACTCACCGAACTCGGCCGGACGCTGTTAGTGCCTGTGATGGCGCTCGTGAACTGGGCAAACGACAACCGATTCACCATTGCCGAAGCACATAAACGCTTCGACGACGCACGCGAACCAGACGAGGGATAAGCCAGAGGCATGATTACGGCAGTGACTGAAGCCATTTGCTGGCCGAAACAGAAACGGGAGATAGAACATGTGTCCGACAAGCCTTGATCCAACGGGCTGGATAACGATAACTGTCTTCAGCTATTCGCGCTTAACGCACGAGCCAGCTTCCTGACCGGCTGCTGAGTGCCATTAGCAGACGTTGATGGATTTGCCTTTCATCTACTCTGGAAGAAAAAGTTGATAGTGAGATATCCTGATTACTACTTTTACAGGAGGATGCATGGAAAGTCTGTTTGTTTACGGAACGCTGGGACCAGGCCGTCCTAACGCTCATATTCTCGAAAAGATAGGTGGTACATGGCGCGAAGGGCATGTTGCAGGCTCTCTTCTCAATGAAGGGTGGGGAGCCGAAATGGGTTATCCTGGAATTATTTTGGATAACTCAGGCAATCGCGTGCAAGGGTTTCTTTTTACGTCAGAAAATTTGCAGCATCACTGGGATGTACTTGACGAATTTGAAGGCAGTCAATATGAGCGCGTCCCCGTCACAGTTACTACCGATTATGGGGAAACCGTCAATTCCTACATATACATGTTAAAAAAATAATGGCTTTAAGCCCGCTGATTATCGGGCTAGCTTATTTAGAACAAACATGTCCTGGGTCGGGTTCTGGCTCGCAGCGGAATTTATGACCTTGATTTCTGTCCGTTTCGTGCCAACAGCGGACATTTATGACATTGAGATACGTTAGCTTATGGGGAGCAGGTCAAAGGGGGCAAACATGCACGACTTGCAGTGGTTAAAACTGCTGAAACAGTTTAATCGGAGATGAAAATCAAAGGTAGCAGCATAACTACCATCATCTTGCCCTTTGTCATGTGAAAACGTGAAAACTCTGTAGACTCCATTCATCGCCACCTTGCCTACACCAGAAAGGCAGCGGTTATTGGTGGATCTGGATATATGGATCGCTTGGGTGGCTCCTGCGAGTCACTATTCTGACTTCAAGCTGATACTAATCAAAGGCCACTTATTGTTGCCTTTTCTCAAAATTAGGGATGCCTATGAAAAATGTTCTGGTGTTCTTCAATCGGCAGCCGGTGGTGATTGTCAGGGTTGTGGATGGTACTACCACAATACTCCGTGAATACCCGAATGGTGAGGAAGCTCACCTTAAGATTATGTATGCGGGAGTTCATTCGCTAACTGGCGATCATACTGAGTTTTGTGTTGCCTCAGACAGAGAGGTTACATCACATGAAATCGTCGAAGCTGCAAACAAACTTTTGAAATAGCTTGACAGGTTAATTTCTGGAATTAAAAAAAGCCTTCTAAGCGAAGGCAATCTTGAGGTACAGCATCGGTTCTTATTTTCAGTTCCCTCAGCTCCCGCTGAAGGTGTGGACTCATCCATAAGTCATTCCCTGGGTCGGGGGCGCATCCTTTAAGAGCCTCTCCAGGTGTGGTCTACAAACCATTTACAACAAGCGTAAGCGGAAGAATTAATTCAAAAAAGTTTTATTAAGGGCAGAGAAATGACTATTACGGCATTACAGCAGGCATTCACTGTGTGTCTGCGATAATGCCAGGAAAAAATCTGTCAAGCGTCGACTGTGGCTCGACACCAGATGTCCTGCGAACGAGGCGATCGGCATCGGCGGCGTGGGTAGTGCAACCAACTCCCGATTTACCGGTGGCGTGAGGGAGGATTCCTGAGCGCACTCATGGAAGATAACCTATGATTTATAAATGGTTGGGTATGAAAAAGGAGTACATATATGAAACCTGAAGAACTGGAGCGTAAAGCTGAGCAAGAAATTTCTGCTCTTATTACTAAAAAAATCGCTGAGCTACGGAAAAAAACAGGCAAAGAAGTTTCTGAAATCGAGTTTATACCGAGTGAAACCATGTCAGGTCTTGAGGGGTATAAAGTAAAAATAAAGCTTATGTAAAATAAATAGGTCGCTTAGGCGGCCTTTTTTATTGCTCCCAATTGACCAGCTCCCCATTTATTAACACTCGTCATCAACTATGGGATAAATTACGAACTTCCGCTTTTCGCTCATAGCAGACCCGCCAGTATATCAGCACCAGACATCATGCATTTTAAATGTAGGGAAAGCGGTCAGGGTCTCCCAATATTTACTTGAGATAGCAACATCAATACGAGCAACACGCCGGTAATAACAATAATCAGTGATACAAGATTATGCCGCTGTTTAGCGATACCACAAAACATCGCAATAGCGCCACTTAGCAACAATATCCCAGACAGCACATATAACACATTTCCGGTATGACTCCAGCCCCGCAGGCACAGCAATCCCGGCACAACCATCGACCAGCCGCTCCTGTGCCAGGACAGGTGCGTACGCTCCGGTTGCAGACCCGGATCTCTTCTCTCTATGGTCTTCCCTGCCACAGTAACACTCCCAGTAATATTGCCAGAAAGACCATAAGCGCCGACAGAATGACCAGCGCGCGAGTGTAGGGTAAATTGTTTTCAAGACGCATTGCATACTCATTCCGGCGCCAGCGTCGCCATGCCATAAACCCCATGGCTGACGCAGCTACCAAGAGTAGCATTGAGATGCCGATACGCAGTTCAGCAGAAGATATTTGGGGAGCGAACTGCTCGACGCCGACAGCGCCCGCCATCAGCGCCAGAGCAGTACGGATCCAGGCAAGAAAAGTACGTTCATTGGCGAGCGTAAAACGGTAATCGGGGGTTTTGCCGGCAAGCCACCACTGACCCTTTGGGCGTGTTGACTGACTGTTATCCTGTAGACTCACGTTTAATCCTTTCTTTTATCAGTAATTCTTTAATCGACAGTCCGGTTGATGCGCTGTCGCGCAGGTTGTGGCGGGTGATTTCTGTGCACAAAAACTCAATTATGAACAGCTGTGACATACGGGTGGCGATCGAGTCGCCCTGGTAGGGGCCAGCGCTGCCACTGGTCAGCAACCAGGTATCCGCCAGTTCAGTCAGCGGTGACTGTGGGCTGTGCGTTATGGCCAGACACTGTGCCCCAGCTTTTTTGGCCAGCCGGAAAGCATTCACCACTTCCGGCGTTTCGCCAGAATGAGAAAACGCGACCACCAGGTCTTCGGGTTTGAGGTTGGCGAGTTTCAGAGTCATGGTGAAACGGTCGGTATAGGCTTCCGAATCAATGCCCTGACGGTTCATTTTGTCACGAGATTCCATTGCAGAAAGACCAGAAGCTCCAAAACCTACGAACAGAACACGGTTAGCTGTCAGAAACCTTTCGACCACCGGGTTGACCACTTTCATATCCAGCAGACCGATGGTCTCATTCAGGGTAGTTTCCACCGTCATGGCAATCTTCTGCGCCACATCGTTGCGGGTATCATCCAGGAAAATATCCGGGGAAGAGGGTAACAGTTGTTCGCGATCGTCCAGCAACTCGCGTTTAAGGGCCGCTTTCAGTTCAAGCAGTCCGGTATAACCAATTTTTTTGCAAAAGCGCACGATAGTTGCTTCGCTGACCGACATGGCTTCAGCCAGTTTACGCACCGGCATCTGCGCCACTGCCGCAGGTTGCTCCAGAATAAACCGGGCAATATGCTGGTCCGTTTCACCGAGCCCACCCAGTACATTACTGATATACACCCGCACATTTTCGCGATTTACGCTCATTGCAGCACCTGACCCTTTTGCATGAAAAATAACAGGTATTCTGTCAATCCCCTGCATGTGCGTCCACCGCAAAGCGCATTCTGACGCTAAATACCTGACTCTGACCCGGCGCAAGATGTCGTATTCCGCGTTTATTCTCTGCATTTCCGTCAAAATCAGGCGCATCGGTCGTACCGGCAAGTGGCTCAATACAGAGCAGGTCAGCACCAGGGACGCTCCAGAGTGCCAACCAGTCGTGTTCAGCTGTTTCAAGCGTCATGACAATTGTTCCGTCAGGTGAGCAAATCCGGACCTGTTGCTGCTGGCAGTCGCCGAAGTAAATGGCGCCATCACGGAAGGATGCCTCTGTCAGCGGAAAGGACGTAACTTTCTGATTCTGACCTTCCGTTACCAGCATTCTGTTACGAGTCGTAAAGGGTCCCCTGACAGCCTTTTCACCAAACTTAACATGCCAGCCCGTTTTGCTGGCCACTGGCAGTGCGAATCCCGGGTGCCAGCCAATGGAATACCAGAAAGACTGAAGGTCATCATTAAAGACATGTTGTGTCACACTGAGCCCGTCTTCATGCAACGCGATGTGTAGCTGAACCCGCCAGCACCATGGCCACTGGCCCAGAGTTTCAGGTGTGGCCCGGGCTTCCAGCACCAGGTGATTAACACTCTGCTCAATGCAGGTAAATGTCTGACCTCGCAAAAAGCCATGTGCCGATAGTGGCAGGAACTGTCCGTCAACGCGGATGCCTTCATGGACAAGCGCTCCGACCACCGGAAACAGCATGGTGGCCGAGTTATTCCAGACGCCTGGCCGCGGTTGCCACAGCCACTCACGACCAGTGAGTTTATCGCGGATACTGGATAGCTCAGCGCCTGTCGCGTGCACTGCAACCAGAAAGCGATCGTTTTCAAGCGGCCAGACACTCATGGTTACGCTGTCCTCAGTAACAATCGGGTCTGATAAACCAGTGCTTTATGCCGGTCTCCGGTAAAGCAGGCATCAATCAGAGTGAAGATGTCCGTTTCTGTCAGTAAATGTCCGACGGGGAAATGATTCAGAAGCGCTTCCGAAGATAAGCCCTGTTCCCCGGCTGCACTGATGACAAAGCGTAACGCCTCTTCCACGCCATGATGCTTACAGCGATACTCTTTTTCCGTCCACAGAGTCTGTCTTGCCCAGCGCTGCGCAAAGGCCTGTTCCCGCTCAAGTGACAGCGTGTCCAGTTCGAAACGGGCGTAGAGTTCCGCTGGTGCATCATGTAACTGCATCATCGTGTTAATTGCTTGTGCATACTGAAACACACGTTCGCTGTCGTGAAGAGCATTAATTTGCTGCGGATCGGCTTTCAAATCGAAGAGTTTATCTCCGAACCGCCATGGATTCAGATACCCGAAGGTTGCAGGGATTTGCATGACCTGCGCACCCTGTGTGAAATCAAAACCGGGATGGATGCTGATATTCTGCAGTTCACTTACTTTGAACATACTGTCTATCCTGGCTGGCATCAGGGTGTATTCATACAGATTCTCCTTCTTTTCCTCTCGCGGACAACGCATATAGACATAATCGCCGTCGGTAATATTGATGTGGCCGCCAAAATAGCCAAACATCGCATAATCACGTACCGAAGTGTCATTTTCCACCGCCCGACGCAGCGGTTTACCAGTCATGGATGGCGGACGTGGTATATCGAAATACTCCAGCAGAGTCGCCGGAATATCGACAGTCTGAGCCAGCGCGCAGCGACGAACGCCTTCGGCTTTACAACGAGGATCGCGGATAAAGAACGGTGTGTTAGCGATCTCGTTGTATACCGGCATGATGTTCTTGCCCCACCACTGATGCTCACCGAGCAGGAACCCATGGTCAGTACAGACGATAAACATTGTGTCTTCCCACAGATCCAGTGCTTTCAGCTTGTCCATAACCTGACCAAGGTAGTCATCACACATGGTGATAAGCGCCTGGTAGAATTTCCGGACTTTATCTTCATCCATGCCGCCTGGTGCGCCACAGTAGTAAGGTACCCACCCGTCAAATTCATCAGGCGTGCAGCCATACTGAGCAAGGTATTTTTCCGGGACAAAGAAAGGTTCATGGGGATCGAAACACTCAATCTGCAGGAACCAGTTATCCTGATCTTTGTTAGTTTCCAGGAAATCCATACCCGCCCTGATGGTACGGTGAGTGAAATGCTCTTCCTGGGTGGGCATCGCCGCACGGTTTATCAGATCCTGAGTCATACGTCCTGTACGGCGTCGCAGGGTTTCGTCGTCTTCCATTCCCTGCCAGTTGATAGCCGGTTTTTCTACCTGTCCTTTCCAGCAATCCCCTTCCTGGCCGCGGATAAACTCAAACGTGGAATAACGGGTATGGTAGGTTGCTCCGCCATCACGCCAGTAGTGTTTATGGTCGGTCACCATATGGGTATGTACGCCAGCCTGCTTCATCGCCTCAAACGTGGAGAAATCGAACGGCTCCAGTGGCCCCCAACTGCGGTGCAGAAAATTGTAACGCCCGGTATGCAGTTCGCGCCGGGCCGGCATGCAGGGCATGCTGCCGACATAGAAGTTATCAAACTGCGCAGATTCACGGGCCAGCCGGGTAAAGTTGGGGGTGATGGCATCGCCCCCATAAGGGGCGAGGTGGTTACGCGTCAGCGTATCAAACATCAGCATTACAGCTTTCATAAGACGTCTCTTCTTTATGAACCGATAAATTCTTCAACTTCGTTTTTAATCAGGGTCACATGCGGTCCGTAGACCACCTGCACCCCTTCTCCACGGATAAACGCTCCACGGCTGCCGAGTTGTTTAAAGGCATCAACCAGAACGCTTTGCGGGTTTTTGACCGTGATACGAAGACGGGTGGCGCAGCAGTCCACATCCACAATGTTGTCCCGGCCTCCCAGCGCCTGCACGATCCTCGCAGCTCGCTCATTGCCACTGACCGATGCAACCGGGGTTTCGTCGTCGGCTTCATCTTCACGGCCAGGTGTTTTCAACTGACGCCATTTGATAAGGAAGCGGAAGGAGAAGTAGTACAGGCAGAACATCACGGCACCGAGTGGCAGCATCAGCAGCCAGTTAGTTTTGGCATTGCCCTGAAGGACACCAAACAACAGGAAGTCGATAAGCCCGCCGGAAAACGTCTGTCCGACCGTGATTTGCAGGATGTGTGTGAACATAAATGCCACACCGGTCAGCACAATGTGTACGCCATACAAGAGTGGTGCGCAGAACATGAAGGCAAATTCCAGCGGCTCTGTGATACCGGTGACAAAGGCCGTCAGTGCCGCGGACAGCATCAGACTGGCGACTTTTTTCTTGTTCTCAGGGCGGGCTGAATGGTAAATGGCCAGTGCTGCACCCGGTAGACCAAACATGAAGTCCGCAAAGCGCCCGGCCATGAAACGGGATACCCCAATGTAGTACTGTGTCACCGAAGGGTCTGCCAACTGGGCAAAGAAGATTTTCTGCGTGCCCTGTACCAGTTGTCCGTTCACCATCTGCTCACCGCCCACACTGGTCAGCCAGAAAGGCAAATAGAACAAGTGATGTAGACCGAGGGGAATGAGGCATTTGAGGATCATGCCGTAGAACAGGGTGCCAATATAACCGGTTTTCTCAACCAGCCAGCCCAGATGGGTAATACCTGTCTGGATATGTGGCCAGACCCAGAACAGAGCGACGCCAAGAAAAATGGCGAAAAAAGAACTGACAATAGGCACGAAACGGGAGCCGCTGAAAAAAGCCAGCAGGCTTGGCAGCTCTGTTTTCCCGAACCGTTTCTGGACCCAGAAGGCTAACAGGCCACTCAGTATTCCTCCCATCACACCCGTTTGCAGAGTGGTCATCCCCATCACGCTCGCCTGCCCGGCTGCGGCCAGGTTCTCTGTCGCCAGTGTTCCGGACAGTAACAACGATGCGTTGATCGCCTTGTTCATGACGATAAAGCAAAGAACTGCCGCAAGACCTGCCGTTCCTTTGTCGCTGCGGGCCATACCGACGGCAATCCCCACGGCAAACAGCAGGGAGAGATTATCGAAGACCACGCTGCCGCACAGTTTCATTATGGTAAAAATCGACTGAATCAATTCACTGCTGAGGACTGGATAGGTGGAGATGGTAACCGGATTGGTGAAAACGCCGCCGAATCCCAGAAGCAGGCCTGCAGCAGGCAGGACGGCAATCGGCAGCATAAACGATTTACCAAGATTTTGTGCTCCGGCAAACAGTTTGCTCATAAAGACCCCTGATGTTGGTGCTGTGAAGTTTATATTTCATGTTATATTGATATCAATGAAAACTATATTTCGATCCTTTTCGGCCAAAGTCAAAACACATTGATAAAAGGGTGAGCAATATCACTAAACTTCATGTGTGATTCATTCAGGAGCGACCATGAACAAACCTTTCCATCTGATGGCCAAACCCGTCAGCTATCAGTGCAACATCGCCTGCGACTACTGCTTCTATCTGGAAAAAGAACAGGGCACGCTGAAACCCCGTAAGGCCGCACGCCATATGGATGATGCCACGCTTGAAGCCTATGTCCGGCAGTACATTGAAGCGAACCCTGGCCCGGAAGTGGAATTTACCTGGCAGGGAGGCGAGCCAACGCTTGCCGGCATTCCGTTTTATGAAAAGGCGCTGCAGTTGCAAAGCAAATATTCGGATAAGAAGCATATCCGTAACAGTATTCAGACCAACGGTGTGCTGATTGATGAAGGGTGGGCTGTATTTCTCGCCAAAAATCAGTTCCTTGTCGGCCTTTCGATTGATGGCCCGGCCTGGCTGCATGACCGTTACCGGAAAACCAGAAGTGAACAGTCTGTTTTCCACAAAGTATTGCGGGCTATGGAATTGCTGAAGAAACATCGTGTTGATGTGAATGTTCTCACTGTCGTTAACAATGTTACTGCTGAACATCCACGGGAGATTTACGAGTATCTGACACAGGACCTGAGGGCTGAATTTGTTCAGTTTATCCCGGCAGTCGAGCAACGTCCGGCGAATGAAAAGTACGGTGAATTACTCTATCCACAGACACTCACCGGTTCCGTTACTGAGTGGTCAGTATCCGGGGAGCAATGGGGGCAATTCATGAAAGGGGTATTTGACCTCTGGGTACGCAGGGATGTTGGCCGTGTGTACGTTCAGATGTTTGACAGTGCGCTGGCGGCCTGGCTGGGTGAAAAACCATCATTGTGTGTGATGCAGTCCTCCTGTGGCCATGGCCTGGTAGTGGAACAAAATGGTGATGTTTACAGCTGCGACCATTATGTATTTCCGGAGCACCGACTGGGAAATCTGCGTCGTGACAGTCTGGCGAAAATGGCCGCCAGTAAGCAGCAACGTAAATTTGGGCTTGCCAAAACAGAAGTGAGTGCAGAGTGCATGCGTTGTGAGTGGCGATTTGCCTGCCATGGCGGCTGTCCCAAACACCGTATCCATAAAATGGGTGATCGCTGGCATAACCACCTGTGTGCAGGTTATAAGGCGATATTCAGTCATATTGACCCGTATATGCGGTATATGGCTGAGCAAATCCAGATGCAGCGTCCGCCTGCGAATGTGATGTATGTGGATATACCGACTGGCTCGTCAGAAGACAATCTCAGTATCATTTAACAATTCATGATACCAATAATGTCTATTCTATTTTGCGTAATAGGTGGACTGGTCAGATACCCGTAAATCTCAAACGGTGCGGCTTCGGCGATCATCTTTTAATTTGACAGCTAATGGGCAACTTCCACTCCTCGCTCACAGCAGGCGTTCAGCGAGGCAAACTTGTCTACCTTGTACCCGAAACGAATGCTGCTGACATTGAAATAGTTACTATCGCAAATAGCATTAACATGCCGCTTATTTAATCAAGGATAATCCTATTACCAATGCAACATCGATACTCTTCAAAATAGCATTCACTCCCCTGTCGCTTTTTCGCTTCCTGCCATAAATCGATTTCGCGCTAACATTGCGGCTTACTGGATTAGATATCTCGACGCGAGAGGGCCCACCTGAGGGGGTACTGATAAGAAGACGTTGACACGAAAAGTGATGCCCGTTGCTGATGCGGAGCAACGGGCATATCCGTCAGGACGCGATGCCTGAGGGCTTACTCTTTCATTCCAAAGGTTTTTCGTAGTCCTTTACTTACCATACTTGCTGGCGCAAAGCGGCGTAACCTGGCAAGCAGCGTGGCTTCACCGCCAGGCGTACTTCGCATTTTCCATGGGCCCAGTGCAGCGGTCACAATGGTTCCTGCCGCAACCTCGGGTAAGGATGCCGTACCGACTTTTTTCAATATGGCCTCCAGGGTCTGGCCCCGCGCCTCTTCATAAAAGGCTATCTTTTCTGCCGTTTCAGCAGAGTTCACATCAAGTTTTGTTCTTGTAAAAGTCGGCTCAACCAGCGTAATGCGAACGCCGCTTTCACGTAGTTCGTGATCCAGGGTTTCCGACATCCCTTCCAGAGCATGTTTGGACGCAGCGTAGATGCCCATAAAGGGCGCAGGCAGAAAACCCAGCACGGAACTCACATTCACGATGCGCCCGCTTTTCTGGTTTCGCATGTGTGGCAATACCGCTCTTGTCGTGCGTAGTGCCCCGAAAAAGTTGGTATCAAACAGTCGGATGGCCTCCTCTATTGAGGTTTCCTCAACCGCCCCAACCAGGGACACCCCCGCGCTGTTAACCAGGACATCAATACGTCCGGCTTTGGCTATCACCCTTTCAATTGCCTGTTGCACCGAATGTTCATCGCGGACATCCATTTGCGTTAGTCCGACACCATGCAAAGGCGAGGCGGCATCGATATCCCTGACCGTTCCAAATACCTGACACCCTCTGGCTTTAAAGGCCAGGGCTGCCGCCCTGCCAATGCCTGATGAAACGCCGGTAATCAGAACGACTTTATGTTCAGACATTGTTTAATCCCTCAGAAGTGGAATGGTTTTCAGTCAACGAGGTTGAATCCGGACGCTTGATCCGAAACCAGATGGCATACATAGCAGGCAGGAACACCAGCGTAATAATGGTGCCCCCCAGTGTCCCGCCTATCAGGGTGTAAGCCAGGGTTCCCCAGAAGACCGAATGGGTTAACGGGATAAAGGCCAGAATGGCCGCCATCGCCGTAAGCAATACAGGCCTGGAGCGCTGTACCGTTGCCTCAATGACCGCATGAAAGGGTGCAAGCCCTTCCTGCTCGTTGTGATGAATCTGGCCGATGAGGATCAGCGTGTTACGCATCAAAATCCCTGACAGGGCAATCAGACCAACCAGCGCATTGATGCCAAAAGGCTGGTTGAAGAGCAGCAAGGTTGGCACCACCCCCACCAGTCCCAGTGGCGCGGTCATAAAGACCATCACCATCGCCGACATCGAGCGCACCTGAAGGATAATGATCAGCAGTGTCATGGCTATCATGATTGGGAATAAAGGTGCCATCGCTTTGGTGGCTTTCCCTGATTCCTCAATCGAGCCAGCCTCTTCAATCCGGTATCCATCCGGAAGGGTGGTGATGATGGGCTGCAACTGCTTCATCATCGCATTGGAGACATCCGGCGGCTGAAGAGATTCGGCGATATCGCCTCGTACGGTAATGGTTGGCATACGGTCGCGACGGCGCAGAACCGGGTCTTCCATGCGCACTTCCACCTCGCCAACCTGCGATAAAGGCACACGCTGCCCTGCAGTGCCGACCAGGGTGAAACCCGCTATTTTCGCCGGATCCAGCCTGATATCACCCGCTGCGCGCCCCACGACCTGCACCGAGCGGATATCTTCGCGCACAGCGGTGACCGGAACGCCCGAAAGCAGGAACTGAAGCTGCTGAGCCACTGCGTTTGACGTCAGCCCCACCGCCTGTAGACGATCCTGATTCAGGGTGAAATGCAGTGTCGGTACGCGTGAGCCCCAGTCCGTGTTGACCGTTCTCATCAGCGGGCTGGCCTGCATCAGCGTTTTCACCTTATCCGCAATGTCTCGTAATACATCCGGATCCGGCCCTGTCACACGAAAGGCAACCGGATAAGGTGAATACGGGCCAAAGACCAGCTGGGTCACGCGAACCCGCGCCTCCGGTGCCAGCCCGTCAGCCGCAGCCTGGCGAAGACGGAACTTGAGCGCCTCACGGGCTTCCTGGCTGTCGGTCAGGACAACAATTTTCGCAAAGGAAGGATCGGGCAGTTCCGGCGCCATGGCGAGATAAAAGCGGGGTGATCCTTGCCCGATATAAGCCGTGACGATTTTTGCTTCTTTCTGGCGCTTTAGCCAGTCTTCAATTTTCGTCACGGCGGCGCTGGTTTGTTCAATGGACGTGCCGTACGGCATCTGCACTTCCACGAGAACCTCAGGCCGATCAGACGTCGGAAAAAACTGTTTTTTCACCAGCGCCATGCCGAGAATAGCAACGGTGAATACCGCGACGACAGAACCCGCAACCAGCCATTTTCGCGCGATGACCCGCGTCAGCAACTGACGAAAACGGTTATAGCGTCGGGTGTTGTAGATAGCATCATGCCCCCCTTCAACCGTTTTGATCTCTGGTAGCATTTTCACCCCGAGATAAGGGGTAAACACCACCGCCACCACCCAGGAAGCAATGAGTGCAATCCCCACAATCCAGAACATATTGCTGGTATATTCACCCGCCGTGGATTGCGCAAACCCGTTGGGCATAAAGCCGACGGCCGTGACCAGCGTACCGGCCAGCATTGGTGCCGCGGTGTGGCTCCAGGCGTAAGCTGAGGCTTTGATACGGTCGTAGCCCTCCTCCATTTTCACTACCATCATTTCAATGGCAATAATGGCGTCATCCACCAGCAACCCCAGCGCCAGGATAAGCGAGCCCAGGGTAATACGGTCGAAGTTTTTACCTGTCGCTTCCATGACCACAAAGACGACAGCCAGTGTCAGAGGCACAGCCGCAGCAACCACCACGCCCACACGCCAGCCCATACTGAGAAAGCAGACCACCATCACGACCAGCAATGCGACGAAAAATTTGATCATGAACTCGTCAACGGCGGAGCTGATGTTAACGGACTGATCGGTGACTTTCGCGAATGTCATGCCAAGAGGCATGTTCGCATTAATGCTGGCGGCCTCCTTATCCAGCGCTTTACCCAGCGCCAGACCATTCCAGCCCTCACGCATCACGATCCCCAGCAGAAGTGCAGGTTCCCCCTGGTTACGGACCATAAAGGTCGCGGGATCTTCGTAGCCGCGCTCAACGGTCGCGACATCAGAAAGCTTGAGCGTCCTTCCCTGCGCCACAATCGGCGTCTCACGAATTTTCTCAAGTTTGTCAAATGCCCCATCCAGACGGATAAAAACCTGCGGCCCACGACTGTCTATTGAACCGGCTGGCGTCAGCACGTTCTGGTTGTTCAGGGCAGCAAAGATATCCTGCGGTGCGATACCCAGCGTTGCCAGACGATCATGGGAGAATGAGACAAATATCCGCTCGGCCTGCTCACCGATAATATTGACCTTTTTCACCCCGGGAACATGCAACAAGCGCTGGCGTAAGGACTCGGCATCGCGCACCAGTAACCGCTGTGGCTCACCTTTGGCTTTCAGCGCAAAGAGCGCAAATGTGACATCCGAGAACTCATCGTTGACCATGGGTCCAGCCACCCCTGCCGGCAGGTTTTTGGCTTCATCGCTGAGTTTTTTGCGTGCCTGATAGAACTCTTCCTGGACCTCTGAAGGTGGAGTACTGTCCTGCAACGAGAGCATGGTAAAAGCCAGGCCGGGGCGCGTGTAGGTCTCGGTGCGGTCATACCACCTGAGCTCCTGAAGGCGTTTTTCCAGCGGTTCGGCCACCTGATCCTGCATTTCCTGAGCCGTCGCGCCGGGCCACGCTGAAATGATGGTCATCTGTTTGACCGTAAAAGGCGGGTCTTCTGCACGGCCCAAACCAAGGAATGCGAGAATACCGGCAACGGTGATTAACAGGATAAGAAACAGCGTAACGGAACGCTCACGCACAGCAAGCGCGGAAAGATTGAAACGCCCGCGACTCATGGCTGGCTCCCGGCGACACTGACATCGCTCTGCTTCGCCAGCCGGACTGTCTCACCGTCATGCAGCAGATGAGCCCCCAGCGCCACGACCTGTTCGCCAGGCTTAAGGCTGCCGGTCACGCTTGCCGCATCATCCCCGAGGCTGACGACCTGTACTGGACGCCATGCCACTCTGGCGGGATTGCCAGAAATGCTCCAGACACCCGGGCCTTTACCCGCATCAAAAACGGCGGCTAAAGGCACCTGCAGCAACGGCTGCGATGCTCTGTTCTGCGCAATATGTATGGTGACAGTGGATCCGAGGGGGGCGCCAGACAATGGACCATCGAGCACGTACCGCGCCTCAAACGTGCGGGTCAGCGGGTCGGCTGCATCAGAGAGTAACCGCAGTGTTGCAGAAACAGACTGTGTATCGCTGCCGTACAGAGAAGCCTGTGCCGCGCTTCCAACAACCGGGCGCAGCGTTTCAGGCAACTGGACGACCGCTTCGCGTTGCCCTGCTCTTGCAAGCCTGATAACCGGCTGTCCGGCACTGACGACCTGACCTGGTTCGGCCAGCGTATCCATCACCACACCCTCAGAGTCGGCCACCAGGACTGCGTAGCTCATGGCGTTTTGCGCCACATTCGCCTGCGCCTGGGCGGCGCTGAGGTCGGCCCTGGCCGTATCTGCGGCGGCCTTAATCTGATCGTAAGCAGATGCCGATACAGCACCTGTGGTGACCAGACCGCGATATCGCGATTCGTCATCCCCTGTCTGTCGGGCGCGTGCTTTTGCTGCGGCGACAGCCTGCTGCTGAGCCTGAGCCTGCAGGCTCAGATCCACGGGGTCAAGACGCATTAACGGCTGGCCACGTTTCACCGTCTGACCGGTATCAACAAGGCGTTCCAGGATTTTGCCTTGAACCCTGAAAGCAAGATCACTTTGTACTCGCGCAACAACGACCCCTGTGAAGGCGCGGGAAACGTCGGTTGCGTTGATTGCAATAGCAGACCTGACCAGAGGTGGCAGGCTACGTGGATCGCTGTTATCGGAAGCGTCACCGCAGGCCACAAGGGCAAACGGCAACAGGCAAGCAGCAAAGGTGACAGGTTTAAGCCCGAGCATGGGTTCCCTTAATTAATAAAAGAGGACAGGAACCCATATTCAAACTAGTGACCATTTTTGTCAATAGTCACAATATCAGGGAGACAAACTTCGCAGGATGAGTGATGACAATAACACCGCCGCTGCCTGGGCAGTTTCCAGATTATATTGCAGTTGCACCGGGCTGATATAAGGCCTCATCACCATAAAAATGGCATCTGCCGCCTCGTCCAGGGGCGTTTTTCTCTCGAATTCACCCGCCTGGCGCCCTTCAACAATAATCTGCTCAATGAGTTGCCGCAGGTGCTGCTCATGAGCTTGCGCTGACGGCCATTTGTCACGCACAGCCACCGCCGCAATGTCATACAACTTCCGGTCACAGAAAAACAAATCGCTGCCAGATTCTGACAATGCCCTGAATAACCGCCTTATTTTCTCTGCGGCTGTGGGCGCATCCGCAATCGCTGCGTTGACAATGTCCCTGATGATCGCCAGCCGGTTAGCGCAGATCACTTCACCGATGGCCTGTTTGGAGTCGAAAAACTTATAGATATACGCTTTTGAAAAACCGATTGCTTTGGCAAGGTCGGACACAGTGGTTTTTTCGTAGCCAAAGTGGCCGAAATGCTCTGTAGCCGCTTCAACAACCTGATCACGGACGCTGTGGTCGGAAGGTCCCCTGAAAGGGTTTTCATTCATCTGTTTAGTCATTTTTCCAGCTTAGCTCAATGAAGCCTGATTGACAACGAGTGACCATTTGGTAATGTAGTCACAATTCAAATTCGACTCAAGGGTTCTTCATGTTTTCCCGAACTGCACTTGCACTGATTGTGGGTGCCTGCACCCTTACAGGCTGTACCGTTGGGCCAGACTACCATCGTCCTGCGGCCCCACTTGCGGAACGTTATCAGGCTCAACCGGCCTCACAGCAGCGTAAAACACCCGAACCCGACAGTTCCCGCCTCTGGTGGGAGAGCTTCGGCGATCCTTTGTTAAGTCAGTTCGTTTCAGACGCGCTCACGCAAAATCTCGACCTGGCCCAGGCTTCCGCCAGGATGACGCAGGCAAGAGCCGGGCTGGGTGCTGCCACGGCGGCCCTGCTTCCCTCGGGAAATATCAGCGGACAAGCTGCCCGCGCTTATCAGTCGGTGGAAACGCCGTTGGGTCAGGTGGTCAGTTCAACGCCGGATTATAATCGCTACGGCAATTCATATGAAACCGATCTCAATGCTGGCTGGGAGATAGACCTGTTTGGCGGCCTGAGACGAGGCCATCAGGCTGCTCTGGCCGATTATCAGGCTTCTGAGGCCGGTGTCGCGGCGACACGTCTTGCTGTCGCCGCGCAAACTGCGGATATCTATATCACCCTGCGTGGATTACAGACCCGTCTGGATATTGCGAATAAACAGGTCATCACACAGCAACAACTGCTGGAAAGGGTTCAACTGTTGCACAGTAGAGGGCTGGCACCAGAATATCAGATCCGTCAGACAGAAGGCGCACTGGCACAGGTAAAGGCAACGGTACCGGTTCTGAACAACGGGCTTGATGCCGCCATGAATGCGCTGGACGTTATGCTCGGTACGCCGCCAGGGACGCATCGCGCGAAACTGGCTTCACCGGGAGCTATTCCTCATCCCCCCGAAATTACCGCAATGGGCACCCCGGCTGACCTGCTTCGCCGCAGACCCGATATTATTGTGGCCGAGCGCCATCTGGCTGCAGCGAACGCCCGTATCGGCGTGGCTGTCAGCGAGTATTATCCAAAGTTTTCCCTTAACGCGCTGCTCGGCAGCGCAACGGCAGTGTCAGGCGACCATCTTTTCACTGCCGGCGCCAGCCAGTCGGCGGGTGTGCTGGGGTTACGCTGGCGGCTCTTTGACTTTGGCCGTATTAACGCGCAAATAGAGCAGGCAAAAGGCCAGGAAGCAGAAGCGCTTGCCGCTTATCGTCTGTCAGTCTTGCGCGCAACGGAAGATGTTGAGAATGCCTTCTCGGCACTGGTCAATCGCCAGGCGCAAACAGCCACATTGACCGGCGGTGAAACCGCCCTGGCCAGCGCCCGACAATCTACTTTTATTGCTTTTCAGCAAGGTACCGCCAGCCTGATTGACGTGCTGCACAACGATGAAACGCTTCTCCAGGCGTCCGATGCCAGAGCGCAGGCGCAGACAGAATCGGCCCAGGCAGCTGTGGCGGCATTCACGGCGCTGGGCGGTGGCTGGCACTCTTCATTACCTGGCGAAATGGCAAATAAACCCGGATAAATGGACTCGCTGACTTTTTAAATAGAGCAAAAATGTGTTTATTCAAATGAGCATTACGGCAAAAAGGTAGCGATATGACGCGAATAGGCATCCTTGGAATAAATGATCTGACTGAAACCTTTCTGGTCGAATTGTTCCACCGTGATCCACACGCTCATGTTTTTCTTTCAGCTGAAGATAACGAACGCGCCAATCTACTGGCAAGAAAGTTTCCTTGCTGGATTCAGGACAACGGGCAGTCTGTCGTGGATGAAGCCGATATTGTTCTTATATCACATGAGAGAAGCAGGTCAGAAAATATTGAGTATCAGCAAACACAGTTGGTTCTTTTATTAGAAGTCATGCCGTCATTTAATAATCACAATATTTTACCCAGGACAGAACAGGTTATAAAAAGATGTGTTGCGCTACACAATATTTCGCCCTGTTTCCAGTTAACCGATGAACAGATTGATAACTACCTCTTTGTTCTTCGGGTGCAGTTAATGTCCATGAAGCGCATTCATTCGCTGGAGATAAATATTCAGACAACGTCTGAATCAACCACACCATAGATTTAAGGATGGAATCTTGGCCTGCCAGGGGCCTAACGGATGAGGCCTCAGCGATAAAAAACAGAATAGCGTTTATGAGTGATTAAATCTTGTGGATAAATAACATACTGAATTTAAACTAAAAATGCGGAACTCAATGAGAACAACAAATATCACTCACTCATTAAAATTTAAGAAAACAGGTATCCTAAACTGAGGGGTACACCAGAGGGTTTCGACGCCCCCGAATGATGCATGGGTGCTTTATTGTTGATTAATCCAGATATTGAGTGATTTTTAATATAAACCTGGCGAACGCCTGCTGAGCGCCAGGAGCGGACAGTGCAAACATCACACTGTTTTAATCAATGGGGAGCAGGTCAGTAGAGCATGAATAACAGATGTTGATTAACCTCAATTAAGCGTCACTATCAAGCCGCCGAAATTTTCACATGCCCTGGCTTGATATAGCTGACAGGAGATACCCAGGCGCTGCGCGGCGATCTGCGTGGTCAGACGCCGGTCGACGACATCCTGAATGATTTTGAGTCGGTTAACTTCATCCAAAGTAAAAAACTCCGCTGCATGAGCCGTCATCAGAATCCCTTGAGGGTAAATCTAGGTGACGGACATCTACTTAGCCCAGAACGGACATTACAACTTTGCTACTACATAGATGATGTGCATAATCTATCTTATGTTAAATTTAGTCCACCACTCATTTAGTTCATGAAACATCCCCACTGAAGATGATGTCCTTTTTCAGAAAAATTTTGAGCTAATACACGTTATCAGTTCAGCGGTGTCAGAGAGCTCAGTTTAACAAACCCACGTTTGTTGCTCAGATGCCCTTTTTCCGCTTCGTCGTAAACTGCAACATAGATCCACGCTTTATCGACGGTTCTGATTTTAGCCAGCGTTTCATTACTGTTGACTGAGGCCAAATCTGACGCTGTTTCACTGGCCTCGCTTTTCAGGGATAACGTTTTTTCACCCTCTTTCAACTGATACAACACGAGATAAGGCGTATCTGATCCACAGCCGCCAAAATCCTGGGTCATCATATCGTCAGCGTTTTGCGCAGCATTATCCGGCTGAAATGACTGCAGATCGGCTTTATAGTTATCTGTGTTGCACTCCATATAGTTAACCACCGCAGGTACCTTAATCGTACCGGGTTGGTTAACGTACCACTCTTTAAAGGTAAAGAAGTTATCCGGGATGTTCTTAAAGTTCTTTTTGATAAATGCGATCTTCTGCGCTTCACTGCCTTTAGCAGTAATATCAATCACTTTGTTATCTTTCTTTTTATTACCCAGGGCAAAATAGCGAAACTCTAACTCTGGCGTATTGACCGTTGCATCAGCATTCCAGTTCGGTTGCCAGTAAGCCTGGAGTACACCGTTCTTTATTTCCACCATCGCCATTGCGCGAAGAGAGAACACAGAAATAAAAAGAAGGAACATCAAGCTGGCGTATTTTTTCATTTTTTACAATCCACGTAGCATGAGGTGATTAATACATTAAAATTTTCTATCCCTTTATCAACCATCAATTGCTTAATCTCTTCATATAACCCCAGACTTTGCCCTATTCGGTCATCTCCTTTTGACTTCCCGGGCAATAAACAACCATCCGTGTCGGCAGGAACGTTGCCTGGATGGATCAGTACAGCGCGACTTGAGGGTACACTCGCATTGAACAAATTAGGTAATGGGCTAAATTTCCGCAGTCTGCCGCTGGCATGCCATTTCAAGCTATAGGAGCCGTCAGGGATTCTTTTTCGTAAATTTGCTTCCGTCGTATCCGGCCCGGGGCGTTCCAGAAAATAACCGGAAATTTCAGTGCCGGATATCGAGAATTCACTTATTGTTGAATTTTCGCTCTGCCATAAACGTTTGATGAAAATAGTGTAAGACATAATGATTTATTCCATCTTATTTTTATTGCTCTTTCACTTGTACTTATCATATGAAAGAGATCCTTATTTTATTATCCCGGCGCAAACAAAATGAGTAGTTAGGATTATTCCTATAAGGACTTAGTTGAATAAATCAGATTTTGGGTAAGCATCTCCGTAGCGGTCAGGTTTTCAGGCGATACATACGCTTTCTGGCATACCTGCCTTCGTCATTTTGTTCAGCGCACGTACCATAGCCAGAGCCTCTGCGACCTGACCATCGTAATCACGCAGTATCAGCGCCTCCCCGAATAGTGCTTTACTCTGTACATCGCCGTTTCCGCTATCGACCGACGGTTATAATCTGTTGTCCATTTCCACCGGGCCTTGCTCCCACTCAGTCGCTGATTTGTAACCGCACGGTTCCAGTCTGCATACTCCACCGGCCAGTATCCTGCACTCTTTCGCAGAGGAATTAAGGCGCTGATTTTCTTCCTCCATAGAGGGGGCAGTCCATTAAGATGGTTTAAAGAGAGGTGCCCATGAACGGTAAGCGTTATCCCGAAGAGTTTAAAATAGAGAGTACGACGAACCTCAGCCTGCCCTTTCGGCTTTCTGGCACCGGGAATGACCTTCCCGTCCTTCGTTTTACGATCCTCAATACGTTCGGTAAGATACAGTTCAATTAATCCCAGTACGGTCAATTCAGGGATCTTAGCCTGTTCAGCTTCAATCGCACGCTGGAGCTTATCTTGCTTAAGCTCTGACGCAGGACACCTACCTTCCTGTCAGAGAAGCTTTAATTCGTGAAGTTTAAGACGTGCAACGGCGAGAGAAGTCTGCGGGAAGTTGCCAATTTTGACCTGAGCAAGTTTTCCAGTCAGAGGACTCGCATATCGATAGAAAAAAGGCGTAACCCCGATGACTCCACTGGAGGACGCGTAAACCACGATTTTTGCCAATATCGGCTTTATCGTTGTCACCCGGCTTCATCATTTCTCTCGTTTTAAACAACAGCGGCCTTCCCTCTGGTTTTCCTCCCTCACAGACTCCGTTATCATGCAACCTGCGCATTTATGAAATGCCCCGGCATTCATGAAAATCAATGAGACGTGAAACTCAATGAGAACAATAAACATCACTAACTCATTAAAATTTAAGAAAATGGACATCATAAACTGATGAGTACACTAGAGAATTTCGACGCCCACACCCCAATGATGCATTGGTGTTTTATTATTGATTAACATAGATATTTATTGAAATTTAATTAAAACCTACAATTCAACCTATAGTATATGCAAACAGTGCATACGAGATTCCCATAGTTTTCGGGATCTTTATTCATGGCGCATCGCCAGATACTTACAAGCCCTATAAGAACCCCCTTCCCATTTAATGCCCTACAAAAAATCTTTCTGTGTACAGCATGTAAGCTCTACGAACGTCTGCTGGGTGCCAGGGGCGGGCATTACTGATAAAGTAATTTCTCATTTTTCGAGGCATTGTTACATTAGTTATCAACGAGGTTATCGCCAAAAACATCAGTGGCTCAAGGGGAATGAAGTGATATTTGAAATTAGAAAAGAAGGCAAAACTATTGGTGTCTCTGAATTAGAATTTGGTGATCCCCCAATGGGAATCGTTCATGGGGATTTAATACCAACTCAGTTTTACTTTCCAAATGCCGATACAACGGGATGTAAACTATTCATTAGTGAAACTGATGAAGAAATAATCTGTGGTTTTATCGCTATCGAAGATTTGTCACAAGAGCTAGATGAACCTGCTATAACAGTCACCATATTGGTTAGTGCCGCAGAAGATTATGAAAAATTTTTTAAACATCATTTAGATAGGTACGAAAAACAATTCATCTGAGAAATGCAGTAACATGCGTTTTCTTCAAATATCCATCATTCACTTTATTGACGACACGTCAAGATCAGGCAGGTTCTGTCTCCTCGTTTGCTGAATCTGCCGTTTCCTGTGTGCCAGGGGCCG
Source organism: Phytobacter ursingii (assembly GCA_901456055.1). Classification (GTDB taxonomy): domain Bacteria; phylum Pseudomonadota; class Gammaproteobacteria; order Enterobacterales; family Enterobacteriaceae; genus Phytobacter; species Phytobacter ursingii. The sequence continues at coordinate 15,873 of CABDWT010000001.1, read as the reverse complement.
ACCTTAGTTCCAAAATCTGTACCAATTCGGGGTGACGGCTTTTGTATTATGCAGTAGCCTTAGCGGGGCATGCGGACAGTGCATAGGAAATTAGAAGTGATCGATGACCCATTACCAATGAATTGGCAAGATCTCCAGACCGGTGTCCAACGTATCTTTCGAAATGTCGGCTTGTATGCGGAAGTTGAGGCCAAAGTAGAGACCCCGCGTGGTTCGGTGAATGTAGATGTTCTCGCAATAGATCCCCGAAGCGTGGATAAGATCAGATACATAGTGGAATGCAAAAACTGGGCTAGTCCTGTACCACAGACCGTAGTCCATTCTTTCACTACGGTAATGCATGAGACCGGGGCTAACATTGGCTTTATTATTTCAAAGTATGGGCTTCAGTATGGGGCGAAGCAGTATACGCAAAACACAAATATTACCGGCATGACATATCTAGAGTTTCAGCAGAGATATTTTGAGGCTTGGTGGAAAAGGTACTTTTGCCCACTTATTGGTGATGCTGCGGACAAGGTGCTTTTGTACACCGAAGAGTTCAACCATCAGAGAGATCAAGCTTATGACAATCTCACCCCTCATAATAAAGAGAAGTTTGATAAGTTAAGGCAACAGGAAGGTGGCTCGATAATGATTTTGTCGATGTTCAACTACATGTCGATATCGAGAGGGCTAAACACCGGTACTTTGCTGGACGTTCCAAAGACCCTGGATGACTTTAAGGCTACTGTGCTTTCTCAAATAACTCCTCATATCCAATGGCATTGCGACACATTTCGTGAGTTATTGATTACAATTTTAGAGTACTTAGAAGATGTTAAGTCAGAGTTTGAACTGATATTTGGAGGAGATATTTTTGACCGAACCGATAATATCAGCAGGGTAACGATCGATGGTCCTCCTTTGGAAGCCAGTATTTACCAGTAATTTTTAAAGTTATCTCATCTCATCGTATGTCCGCACTTCGCTCTCAGCGGGCCTTGTGATCTAGGTTTCTGTCCGCTCCGTGCCTGAAACTGACATTGCTTTAATCCAGCAATGTCAGTTTATCTGAGTAGGCCAGATCAGTACTCCCCCCGCCCAAGATTGAGCAATGCGGCCACACGTGCTGCAAAATACGTAAGAATGCCGTCTGCCCCAGCGCGTTTGAAACAAACCAGAGATTCAATGAGCGTTTTTTCTTCTTCCAGCCAGCCGTTCTGAAATGCGGCCATATGCATGGCATACTCGCCGGAAACCTGGTAAGCGAAGACTGGTACGGCAAAATTTCGTTTTGCTTCCCTGATGATATCCAGATAGGGTAGTCCGGGTTTCACCATCACCATATCGGCGCCTTCCTGTAAATCCTGCGCAATCTCATGCATTGCTTCCATCGCATTCGCCGGATCCATCTGGTAGTTTTTCTTGTTTGCTTTACCCAGCGCAGTTGCAGATTTTGTGGCTTCACGGAAAGGTCCATAATAATTTGAAGCATATTTTGCCGAGTAAGCCATTATCTGGACGTTATGTAACATTTGTGATTCAAACGCACGTCTGATTTGACCAATACGCCCGTCCATCATGTCACTTGGCGCAACAATATCCGCTCCCGCAAAGGCATGCGCCATTGCCTGCTTTACCAGTATTTCATTCGTCTTATCGTTCAGAACATACCCGTTTTCATCAATGATGCCGTCCTGTCCATGTGAGGTGTAGGCATCAAGAGCAACATCAGTGATGACCCCCAGTACGGGAAAAGCAGCCTTAAGTGCCCGAACCGCACGGGAGACCAGACCTGTCGGATCCCATGAAGCTTCGGCCAGGAGTGACTTATCAGAGGGTTCAATAGAAGGGAATAGCGCAACCGCAGGAATGCCTGCTTTGACAAGCAACTCAGCCTCCAGAAGCAGATTATCCAGAGACAACCGGAAAACGCCCGGCATCGAAGCGATTTCCTGACGCTGGTTTTTCCCTTCAACAATGAAAACCGGCAGGATCAGGTCATCCACGGTCAGGTGGTTTTCGGCAACCAGGCGGCGACTGAAAGCGTGGGTACGGGAACGGCGTAACCGGCGGGCAGGAAATGAATCCGGGAGAATGATAGTCATTGGACGTACCTGTGATGCGTTGACTGAGTTGATGACAGATTAAAAAACTATTCATACGTCCTTTATTCTAAAACCTTAAACCGCCTAAAATAAAGACAAATGCAGATATGGTTACCAACAGCAAAATTACAGGCTTTCATAAAAAGCGCCGATGGATCGCCAGAGCAAGGGCGACAGTGTGGGCTTTCCGCCTGTAGCTCCGGGAAATCCTGACTGTCTCGTTGTCCGGAAGGGCTGATGTTCATGGAGTGATCAAACACAGGAATATACCAGGCATTCGCATCTGCTTAATGAACCCTGTGATTATATGTAAAATAACCACCACATTGCCAAGAACATCCATATGAAATAGATTCAGTTATTGATTGGTTTCAAAAATTAATGGTTTTTATTTTCTATTAAAATGCCTGAGTAATATTTCCTCTAAAATATCGAATATCTTCTTTACACGTTTCGGGATAATTGACTGATACGGCCGATAAAGATAAAGCTGCCAGGTCTCAAGTTTTAATTCAGGCAGGACATTTACCAGCCTGCCATTTTCCAGATATTCTCTGCAGGCTAAATAACTTGACTGTATTACCGCTTTACCAGCTAATGCGGCCTGAATTTCAGCCTGTGAGTCAGTGGTAAAGAATTCTAAATGACGAGGAACGAATGTATTCACGCTGTCGAGCATAAATTCAAATACCTTGCCAGTTTCAGGATTAAGCAGACCGCTGAACGGGTAGCGCTGGCGTAGATCTTCAAAGTCTGTTGGGGCACCTAATTTATCCACCAGATCGGGGGAAGTGAGCAGAGCATGCTTCACTTCTGTGATGGGCCTGACAATAAAGTTAGGGTTGGGTTCACGTTCGATACGAATGCCTATGTCAATACGGTGCTGAACAGTATCCAGCTTCATCATATCTAAGCGCCAGTCAATAAACAGCTCAGGATACGGATGGAGGGCTGTCAGTAATTCATACAAAACCTGTTCATGGCCAGGAAAGCGAAACAACGTAATCCTCACTATCCCTTTCATTTCATTGTTATCTTTGGCTGTCTGAAACAGAGCGTCTGAATCTTCCAGCAGGCGCCTTGCCCTGGGTAAAAAGAGTTCCCCGAAACTGGTGAGTAAAATCGAGCGGGTATTTCGTGTGAACAGCGGTTCTCCGAGCTGATTTTCCAGTTCCGCAATGGTCCGTGTAACCACAGAGGGAGAAATTGCCAGTTTGACGGCGGTTTCACGAAAATTCAGGGTTTCCGCAGCGGTAATAAAAAATTTGAGCGCGTCGAGTCTGTTCATGATAGTTGTGTTTTCTGCAATTCTAATTTGTTAATTTAGCAATTTTTCCGCAACAAATCCACCCGTAAACTTGACCAGTCAAACTCATCAATGCTTAAAGAAGGGTAAGAATTGATCATGAAAATGAGACGGTTAGGTAGTCAGGGGCTTCAGGTATCTGAAATGGGGCTGGGGTGCATGGGCATGGATCATGGCTATGGCCACTCGGTTGAAATGAAGGAAAGGATGAAGCTGGTAGATAAGGCTATCGAACTGGGCTGTAACCTTTTTGACACTGCCCCTATTTATGGGTTTGAAAACGAAGAATTGTTAGGTATTGCGCTAAAAAAATACCGGGAGAACGTCGTCATCGCGACGAAATTTGGCGTGACCGGAATGAAAAATATTGATGGCCTGTTAGTTCCGGTATCAGACAGCCGCCCGGATTCTGTCAGGGAGCAATTAGAAGGCTCTCTGAAACGATTGCAGACTGACTGTATAGACCTGTTCTATCAACACCGTATTGATCCTGATGTCGAGCCGGAAGTGGTGGCTGGTTTAATGAAGGACTTGATATCAGAAGGTAAAATTAAATACTGGGGATTATCAAACGCGCCGGCATCTTACATACGACGAGCCCATGCCGTCTGCCCTGTTACGGCTATTGAAGATCAATATTCAATGATGTGGCGTAAACCTGAACAAGATTTGTTTACGGTTTGTGAGGAACTGGATATTGGCTTTATGGCATACAGTCCGTTAGGTAACGGATTCTTAAGTGGCCGGCTGACAAAAAACACAAAATATGCGGAAGGCGACTACCGGGGGATGATGGGGCGTTTTAAACCTGAGGTTATTGAAAATAATCAGGCACTTTTAAATTTAATCGCTGAAATTGCCGAAAGCAAAAATGCCACCTCAGCACAGGTTGTGCTCGCCTGGGAACTGGCTCAAAAGCCATTTATCGTCCCTATCCCGGGGACAACAAAATTACATCGACTGGAAGAGAACTTCCATGCCACCCATACACAACTCAGTGAACATGAATTAAACGATATCAATGCAGCATTATCCAGACTTGATATTGATGAAACCTTTTTTTAACAGAAACAGAGACTAAAATGAAAACCACCGTATTAGTTTTTCACCCTAACATTAACCAATCCCGTGTTAATTCAGCACTCGCTAAAAGTGCAGAATCACTGCCAGATGTTAATCTCCGCTATCTGTATGACTTATATCCGGAGGGCAAAATTGATGTGGCAGCTGAACACGCGGAGCTGGAAAAGGCTGATCGCATTGTGCTTCAGTTCCCGATGCAATGGTACAGTACTCCACCACTGCTTAAGCAATGGCTTGATGATGTGTTAACGTTCGGCTGGTCCCACGGCGGCGAAACGCAGGCGCTGCTTAACAAGAAACTCATGCTGGCGGTTTCTCTCGGTGGTGCGGAATCGGCTTACCAGCCTGATGGCGCTGCCGGACATACTGTGGGAGAATATCTTGTGACCTTTGAAACTATCTCCGGGTACTTGGGTATGCAATATCTTATGCCGTTTATTACAGGTGGAAGTGCGACTATCAGCGACGAAGAAATTATGACACAAGCTGAACGTTACAGCGCTGTGCTAGCCTGATTATCAACGGATAATCCCCTGGGTATATAAAACCATATGTAATGTGCCGTTCCTGATAACGGCATATTTTTTTATGGGCAGGAGGAATTCATATGTCAATACAGTCTGTAGAGCTGGGAAAAGCCTATCGTTTGTTACAGCCAGGCCCCACTACCATGATTTCCGCCAAACATAATGGCAAAGGTAATATCATGACCGCGGCCTGGGTTAGTCTGGTGGGAATTAATAAAGTGATGGCATTTATATGCCCGCAGGCTTACACACGTGAGTTAGTGGAAAGAAGTGGTTTTTTTGTCATTCAAATTCCTGTTGTAAGTCAGATGGAAGTCGTTTTATACGCTGGCGAACATAGCTACAAAGACCATCCTGACAAAAATAATAAAATACCAACATTTTATCAGGAAGATTTTGATATACCGTTAGTGGAAGGTTGTGCTGGCTGGTTAGTGTGTAAGGTGATACCAAATACTGCGTATGAGCAGCAACATAATCTCTTTATGGGGGAAATCGTGGGTGCCTGGAGTGATGATCGTGTATTTCGAAATGGTCACTGGATTTTCGACGAAGCGCCTGATGAATTACGGACCATCCATTATGTCGCCGGTGGTCAGTTCTATGCTATCGGTAAAGGTACCAAATTTAATCATGGCCCGGGAAAAGACTAGGCCACTTTTAACTTCCCGGTCCTCACAGCAAGAAACCGGAGGTTTTCCTGAAGCGGTGGCCTTTCTAAACTTAAGCATTCCTGAACAGGTGCTCCAGGTACACACCTTGTATATCACATTCCTTGTCTTTCCTTCGTTAACTGCTCCTTATTTATTCACTATAGATGACCTGATGTTGCGGAATTTGTCAGCATTCAGCATTAACCTGATGAGAGATGAATTATCGACTCATCGTTAAATTATCACTTCCGGCGACATTCATTCCCTGTTCTCAGAAACGGATCAGCATGTTGTGGCGGCGAAGCGGCTTTCTGGTAAACCGGGGAAAACGGCAGTTTCCGCTTTTAACAAGGCACCATCATAACCTGATTGTACAGAGAGGCCGACACTGGCACTGGTACAGTACAGTGTAGTGAATGCCTCACCCGCCAGCGCCGGACAGGTGCTCTGAATACCGGGAGAGGGCAGGATACAGTCTGCCATCCCGTCAGGACGGTAACGGACAATACGACTTCCTCCCCATTCAGCATTCCACAAATAACCCATTGCATCCACGCATGAACCGTCCGGAGCCCCTTTCCCTTCAGGTTCGGTAAACACGCGCTGGTTTGTCAGAGAGGGGTAATCACAGCAGCATATGCGGCCCTGCATCGAGTCACAGTAATACATCGTGCCACCATCCGGGCTGAAACAGATGCTGTTCGGGATCGCAACCTCGGGCAGCGGAAGCGTCTCGATGTCCAGTGTGGCCGCATTGAGTCTGTGAAATTTGCCGATAGATCTGGGAGGATAACTGTCGTCCATGGTTCCAAAAACAAAGTTACCAGAACGGTCGCAACGTCCATCTCCGATACGGGTACCCCCTTCCCCCGGGGACGCTGCAATTGCGGTATAAATACCGGTACTGAGTTCATAAAAGCCTAATCCGGATGCCAGCCCTGTCAGCAGGACATCCGTCTTTTCGGTAAAGGCAAACGATCCAAGGCGTTCAGGCAGAGACCTTCGCATCACGACGTTACTGTCTTCTTCCATGACGAGCAGTTCACTTCCTTCAATGTCCGTCCAGAACAGCCGGCGTGTTCTTTCGCACCAGAGGGGACATTCTCCCAGCAAATTTCTGACATCACTTGCTACTGAAAACATGTTAGTTCTCCGGGGGGATAAACGTACGCATTCGCTTAAATAAATGCACATGGACGTCTGCACAAGGGCAAACGTCCGGAATAAGGAAGGATCAGTATTTCACTCTGTTAATGCAGAAAGCGCGCAGAAAGCCTGTCGCCAAAAAGCATAATGGCAAGCCCGGCCAGCATGACCAGCATTCCTCCCAATTTCAGCAACGAAACCGGCCGCCGGATGGCACCCAGCAGGCCAAAATGGTCGATCGCCTGCGAAGAAAGTAACTGTCCGACAATCGCCAGCCCGAGCAGCGCTGAAAAACCGATTTTCGGTGCGAGCACCACATAGCTGAACAGGGCACACGCCCCGATCAGCCCCCCCGCCAGACTCCACACGGGCTGAGAGGGAATGGCCGCAAGCGAGGTGAATAATCCTCCCCGCAGCAGCGAGTAAATTCCGAGGCTGAACGCCCCGGCCGCGAAGGAAAATAACGCGGCAGTCACCGGGTCGCCGCCGAGCCCTCGTGCTAACTGGCTGTTCAGGGTCGTCTGGAGAGTGATCCCGAGACCTGCGGTAAACGCAATGATGTAATAAATCATGTTCATGCGCTTCACCTCTGTCAGTGTGCCTGCGCCAGCGGAAGGAAGGTATCTGCAAAAATGTCCGGTTCATAGCCGGCTGCAGCAAACAGATGCTGGCGCGACTCATCAATTACTGCATGAAGGCGTGCACTGTCGACGCCCAGGACTTTGCCGCCCTGCTTGACGATACGACCGCCGATCATGACCGTATCAATGTTGCTGCGTTCTGTCGCATGTACCACCGTGCCAAAGGCATTTCCGGTCGGGTAGAGGTTAATGTCGCCGGCATTAATCAGGATCAGATCGGCCTGCTTTCCTGGCGTCAGGCTGCCGACTTTGTCCTGCAGCCCTGCACAGTAAGCGCCATCGACGGTCGCTGCCTTGAGAAGCTGCGCTGCCGGAAGCGTTTTAAGCGAATGCCCCGAGTCGCAGCAGTGCTGCTGTTTGTACATCCCCATGACACGTTGCAGGTAAAATGCCACCCGCATTTCCATAAACATATCGGTACTGTAGGACGTTTCGTTATCCACGCTCAGGCCAGGGGTGATACCGTGACGAAGGGCTGCCTCAATGGCAAACATGCCGTCTTCGATACCATAGTGCGCATCGGAGCGTGGGCAGACGTTCACCCTGACCCCGGCTTCACGAAGGATCTTCCACCCCTCGTCTGGTAGCGCCGTGCAGTGATTGAAAATATTGTCCGGGCCCAGAAGGCCCTGCTGATGCAGCGATTCAAGTTCAGAGCCCATCTCAGCGCCAAAGAATTCGGTGACAATGGGCAGTCCAAGCCTGCGGGCCTCGGCCCACAATTCCGGCTCCAGTTGGGCCATGACACCCAGAGAAACAAGGCTTTCAGGATTGTTTTTGAAATACTTATCCTGCAGGCGCTGCCAGTTACCCGGCCAGTGCGCTCTGTCCCATTCGCCTGACACCGGCGCACCGGAAGCGTGGATAGCGCGAATGCCTGAATCAAGCAGAGCCTCTACGGCGGCGTCTGAATGCGCCGCAGTGCGGCTGTTGTGGGAATTATCAATGATAGTCGTGATGCCCGCATCAATAGCACCGAGGGCTGTCAGCAGGTTACCCACATAAATATCGGAAGGACGATAGTATCTGGCAAAAGAGAAGTGTGTGGCGTTGCTGTAGTCGTCAAGACAGGTGGCATTCGGATTGATGCGGCGCAGTTGCCCTTCCCATGAGTGGCGATGAGAGTCCACCATCCCCGGCATGGCAATCATATTGGTGGCATCTATGACATGGGCTCCCTGAGCGTCCAGGTTCTGACCCACTGCAGTAATGGTTGATCCGGTGACAAGGATGTCACCGCGCTCAATATTCCCCACGTTTTCATCCATGCTCAGTATCGTCGCACCACGGATCAGTGTCATCGGTGGGTTTACAGCCTGGTTACTAACAATATTTCTGGTGTAATCGGTCATTTAAATAGCCTCTTTCCTGGTCAACAGGAAAACGATACGTCACTCAATTAGGGTGAAAAAGGTGCGTAACTCGTTTTCATTATTCATAATCTGCGAATAATGAAACTCACTGTCGGCAGGATTAGCGGCTCAGGAGGAAAGGACTATGGATCGTATTCAGGCTATGCAGATTTTTACGCGGGTTGCCGAAGCCGGAAGCTTCGTGCGCGCGGCACAGACGCTTTCGCTGCCGTCATCAACCGTCACCAGTACCATTAAAAACCTTGAGAAATACCTGCAGGTACGACTGCTTAACAGGACAACGCGGCGGGTGAGCCTCACTCCGGAAGGTTTACAGTATCTTATGCAGTGCCGGGAAATACTCTCGTTAATTGAGCATGCTGAATCCAGCCTGACGGACGCTGTCAGGCGACCACAGGGGCGCATTCGGGTTGATATGCCCGCAGGGATCGCTCATTTCATCGTCATGCCAAATCTGCAGGACTTTTACAAGCATTACCCGGACATCTATCTGATGATAGGGGTGAGCGATCGGCAGGTCGATCTTGTTCAGGAGGGTGTGGACTGTGTGATCAGAACGGGGGAACTGACTAACTCGACGCTGGTTGCCCGCCCGCTGGGCAGGTTGCGCTGGGTAACCTGTGCCTCGCCGGACTATCTCAGGGAATACGGCATCCCACAGTCGCCCACAGAGTTGTCCCGGCATCGGGCGATCCACTACTTTTCCAGCCAGACGAGGCATGCGAACGAATTGCGATTTGTTCGAGGCACGGAAACACTTTCCGTTCCCGTAAGCGGAGAAGCCGCCGTGAATGAAACGGGTCTGTATATTAAAATGTGCCTTGGCGGTTTCGGGCTGGCGCAACTTGCCGAGCGAATTGTTTTGGAGCATCTGCAGGAAGGAAGGTTAATCGAGATTCTGGCAGACTGGCAACCGCCGTCAGTTCCGGTCACGTTGCTTTATCCGCATCAGCGCTTTCTTTCCCCCGCCGTGCGCGCGTTTGCGGACTGGATCGCCAGTATTATATAAAATTTCAATCTCGCGCTGTTAATGTCTGTTTGATGCCCTGAGTCGTTCGACAGGCTTTTTTATATATTTAATAAGGGCGATTCACTGTCGGCGTCAGCAAATATTTCAGTATGTTGTCGCGGGCTCTGCCCATCTTTCATCTGTTTTTACTGTGACTATTTTATCCGCCAGGCAAGCCATGATAACTTTACCCTCAGAACTCTTCATATTCACCTGAGTGCTGATACAGTAAACAGAAATCCAGAAAATGATTTTAGGAGAGGAAAAGTGGTTCAGTTAAGACAGGCCCAGCGCAGTGATGCCGATGCGATTGCATATCTCCATGCCGCCGGATGGAGAGATACATATGGTAAGGTAATGTCTTCAGACTTCCTTGAAAATCATGTGCAAGAAGACCGTCTCTCACACTGGCATTCTGTATTAAGTCAGTACAACGATGGTGAAGGTATATTTGTCGCAGAAAAAGAAGGAAAGGTTGAGGGATTCATATATATAAAACTTCAAATTGACGATCAATGGGGAAATTATATCGACAGCCTTCATGTCAGTTCTGTATTGAGGGGACAGGGTGAAGGAAAAAAGTTGCTCAAGCATGCAGCAGAATGGATCCGCAGTGTGGATGCTGAGTCGCCGCTTTATTTGTGGGTATTTGAGGATAACGCCAGAGCAATAAATTTTTATCAGCGGCTGGGAGGCGTTATTGTGGAGAGGGCTGTATCTGATATGCCTTCGTCAGAAAACGCTCCGGTATTAAGAATCAGCTGGGAAAATGCCGATCAGCTTTTAGCGTCTGCGTGCTGACGCCTGAACCAGTATATCTCTGTCGGCAGGAAGCTAGCTGTTCCTGCTGGTTTATCTTGCAGGAAGTTGGAGAGTCCGGAGTAATGTCTTTGAATGCATCAGTAATCTGTTGTCACTGATTTACACGCCAGCCTTCCCATTTTTGGCAGGATGCTGAATGTCCGTTCGTCGCTCATAAGGGACAACCATACTCAAATCTCCAACATTGCAGGAGATTTGAGTATGAACATGTCACCGTGGAACAAAGACCGTATCATAGGCCAAAAAAGACCACTTCAGATATCTCATATCTGGGGGATCCGAATCCGGCTTGAACTGGAAGGTAAAACGCGTGATTTAGCTCTGTTCAACATGGCCTTAGACAGTAAGCTACGAGGCTGTGATCTGGTGAACCTCAAAGTATCTGATGTTGCATATGGTAGCTCGGTTTCAAGCAGAGCAACGGTGCTGCAACAGAAAACCGGTAGCCCTGTGCAATTTGAGATAACCAAAGGGACAAGAGAAGCTGTTGCTGCATTGATAAAGCTTGGCAATTTGCACAGTAAAGACTTCTTGTTTCGGTCTCGGATCGGAACTAACCGGCACATATCAACCCGGCAATACAGCCGAATTTTTCATGGGTGGGTAGAAAAGCTTGGTCTCGAAGCTTCGCTTTACAGCACACACTCTATGAGAAGAACAAAACCTTACCTGATCTACAAGAAAACCAAGAATCTTCGGGTGATCCAACTTCTGTTGGGCCATAGGAAACTGGAAAGCACAGTCCGTTATCTGGGCATTGAAGTCGATGATGCGTTAGAGATCTCTGAATCGATTGAAGTCTAAGGTTGTCAGGGCTGCAACAGCAGCCCTGTGCCAGAAGCGGACGTTGCTAACTTCGGAATGACTAATCTGCGGTGCTGGTAAGTGCAATATGACAACATATGTTGCTGTCATGACCTCAGCTTGTAAAGTAGTATGTATACTTCTGCATTATACACTCGGAATACTCAATGACATTACAAGCGACCTATCTTGAACAGGCCACGCCCGGCGATGAAACGGAAGGTGTTCCGATCATAGACGTCAATCCTTTTGGCTCTAAGGGAGAAAAAGATCGGCGATTGCTAATTAGTAACGACGGTGAGCCCCTTCTGATTTTACAGTTATATATACGTGCAGATGAGTATGGCTGGCTTATTTCCAGCGCCTTTTCTGAGTTTCTCCTGAATGAATCTCACATGGCTATTATTTGTGGCGACCATTTTCATGTTTTTGACATGGCCACACACATGTTCATAAGCCATCCACTAGATGATTACGTTGGACATATTTATTCAGTTCCTGACATCTATGCAGACAAGCTACATGACCGGGTTCTGGTCGCCACTTACTGCCACGTTTTTCTAATGGATATTGCAGCGGGCGTTATCTGGAAATCCAGGCAGTGTGCCATAGATGGTGTAATCATAACATCAATAGAGAATGATACAGTGCTTGGACAGGGAGAGTGGGACCCGCCGGGAGGCTGGGAACCTTTTAAGCTCGACCTTAAAACGGGTATCCTGATTTGAAGAAGTAATTACCCCCACAGTAATTGCCAGAAGTAGATTTTGCTAACATTGTAATATCTTAATTTTGGATGAATTTTTCTCAATTCTTAAAAATATCAATTGCGAGCAAGCGCTGATATTTTTTCAATAGATTTAATTGATTGGCTGTCAAGATTATGCTTATCCAACTGACTCAAATAGGCGCTAATCCGCTTCAAAATCGCCATTATCGAAGGGGACTGTGCTTCAGCCAGCATCGAAATATCGTAAAGAAGTTGTCCGTCATAATCTCCAGCTAAAGGATCTTCGTTTAAAAAAACCTCAGCCCTTGGTAAAACATACTCCAAAAAGACATCCTGTCTGATTGATCGGGATATGTCAAAAATACTGAGTTCATCGATTGGTATATCCAAAATAGAATAAAACCACTCATCCAAAGATGAACGGTTAGTAGGCTTATAGTCAATGTGTTGGGCCTTTAAAATAGCACCGAACGTCGTCATCAACAGTCTCTTTTTGTAGTGTATGTGGATGAGCATATAATACTCACCACATACGTTCAATTCGAAAACTAAAGATCCGCTTCTCGCTCGCAGCAGACCTTCGGCTTGGACAATTAGTCCGCTTCTGGTTCTCCTAAAAAGAGTTACATAGTACTTAGTTACTCGGCCGGGTGGGTTGAGATGGCTACGTTTGCCATACGCCAGCGCAGTATATCAACCACTACGAACAACAGCAGGCTTACACCAAGTACCGGCATGGCAATTCCCAGCAACACTGCAATAACCAGTATGATAACCCGGCCAGTATACGACAAATCACACCAGCTCTGGGTGAGCGTCAGCAACGGATTGTATCTCGCAGGAGCTGGTCGACGGATCCACCACAGGCGATAACCCATTAAGATCATCAGGCATAGTCCCAAACCAAAAATAATCAGCAGGATCTGGTTAACCAGTCCAAACAATAATCCCATATGAAAATCGACGCCCCACCGAGTCAGTTTTGCCATAAGAGGAAAATCGGCAAATCGGGTGTGATCCACAACCCGCATGTTTGCTGCATCGATTGCCATAGCATCCACCTGAGTAGGCCATCCACGATCAATCTCAGTCACCGTCCAGGCTTTATAGGCGCCCTTTGCTGGCCTGATTTCGAGTTTGTTGGCATCAATACCGGATCGCTGCGCCAGGTGGAGGACGTCATCAAATTGCCCCAGTTCCATGTGCATCTCCATAGCCATTGGCATGCTCATCCCTGCATGATGTTCAGCATGGGGATCGAGGACCATTTCTGCACCACTGAGCTGTGTGTTTACCTGGGGCGTCAGCCAATTGAAAGCAGCCCGCAACTTATCCACATTTCCGCCCGCCCATTGCGACCAGGTCAGACCAGTCGCGGAAAAAAGAAGCATCCCCACCAATAACAACCAGCCAAGCGATACGTGCCAGCGACGCGTATTCTGCACCCGGTTGTTAATACGGCGTTTGGGACGGGTATAAAACCAGAGCACAATCCCTCCGCAGGCGGCGAACCACATCCAGGATGCAGCCAGTTCGCTGTAGAGTCTACCTGTATTCCCCAAAAGTAGCGACCGGTGAGCATAATCAATCCACTGGCGTAGCGGCAAAATACCGCTGGTTCCGTAGACCGTCATATCCCCTTTTACTGCGAGCGTAGCTGGATCGATGAAAATCGCCCGGCTTTCAGATTCGCCAAGACTCGGATCTCTGAACATCACCCGCGTCGTGGTACCCGGCATCAACGCGGGACGTACTGCGAATAATGGCATATGTTTTCCCGCAACCTGCTCAGCAACAGCAATTTGCTCTGCAAGCGAGTGGGGTTGAGTGCTGATTTCTGCCGTTAATGCATCGTGATAAATAAAGTTTTCCAGTTGTGGCGTGGCCACATAAAGTGTACCTGTAAGCGCAGCCACAAAAATAAAGGGGCCGACAAACAGGCCAACAGCAAAATGAAGGCGGCGCAACAGGTTTATCCAGGCTGCGCGGGGGTGGCAGGTTGTCATACTTTTCCTTATAAACAGCAAAGGGAACTACTGGCGTTGAAACGCCCATTTTCGTGTTTTCAGTAGGTAAAAGTTGTTTTCTGCGGTGGTGCACGGGTATGAGGATAAAGCCAGGGGAAGAAAAACTTTTCCTGAATAAGAGGCCTGGGAGTTTGAAGACGCAGGTGCAACATCTGTGCACAAATCAGTACAGCCAGAGCTGACAGCACCCCCGGAACATGAACCAGCAACACACAATAGCCACAGGCTTCTGCGTGATCTTCCGGCATTTGTAGCGGTTTATGGCTAACACGATGCTCATCCATCATCGGCATATGATGATGCATCACACCATGCATCATCTGCATCGTGTCTTTTTGCAGGGATACAGAGATCAGCGGGGCAACAATAATCAGTGCAATAGCAAACAGTGCGAGCCATGCCGCGATCTGTTTACGATAAATGCGATGAAAATAGTGCCCGGACATGTATCCCCCCAACTGGTGATGTATTGTAAATGATTTATGGCGAAATGGTTAATGACAAGGATGAGTTAGCTGGGAGACTCATCACCCCATAACCGGAGCTCTACACCGCAGTAATGGAAATAGAGGTGGAAAAACTTCCGCTGTTCGCTCGCAGCAGACCTTCGGCTTGGACAATTAGTCCGCTTCGTGCCAGGAGCGGACATCATAAATATTATTGCGCATTAATCACGCCAAAAATACAGACAAACTTTTAGAACCAAAACAGCAGTATAATATAGACTTACATTGACAATATGGTAAAATATTTAGTGGTTGATTAAAATCATTTCCGCCCCAACAACCGTTTAGTTGGAGTATATAATTCAACTTAAATTCGGACGAAATAATTTCTGGCGTAATTTAGATGGTAAGGTGATTTTGATTAAAAGATATAAGGATATAAATAATTATTAGCGAATGAATAAACTAATTAAAACCTAAGCGGAATGAAAAAAATAACTCACATGATTCTTATTATTCTGACATTAAGCTCTTGTGCTATCAAACAAAATAACCTAAGTGATATGAGGCCTGAATTGCAAAATAAAATGGGGGTTATGTACGCAAAAGGGTTAGGTGTTGAGAGGGATTATCATAAAGCTTTTGATCTTTATATGAAATCAGCCACTCAAAATTATGCTCAAGCCCAAAATAATGTGGCATTTTGTTATGTTTCTGGGCAAGGGGTTAAAAAAGATTATTCAAAAGCTATGGAGTGGTATTTAAAAGCAGCACAACAAAACCATGCTGAAGCTCAAAATAACATTGGCGTCATGTATGAAAAAGCAGAAGGTATACCACAAGATTATTCTAAGGCTATGGAGTGGTACCTTAAAGCCGCCAGTAACGGTAATGCCAATGCTAAAAAAAATATTGGAAATCTTTATTACTACGGAAAAGGAGTGCCACAAGATTATGCTAAAGCCATGAAGTGGTATCAAAGCATTAACAACTCTGATATTTACTTACCAGAGTGATGCGCCCCAATCTGTACTTTGCAGAGGTGGATGTAGTTTCAGATATTGCGTTATGTCCGCTCCTCGCTCACAGCTGACCTTCAGTCCCGTTAGCTTGTCCGCTGTGTGCCAAGAGCGGACATCTCTGACATCGCGATGTGTTAACCAACAGGGAACAGGTCAAAGCATCGGTATATGTTTCAATAATTATTTATGGTTTA